>NZ_CM160048.1:0-2582500 GCF_056712025.1 Streptomyces sp. Y309
CCACACCCGCACAGCAAGCCCCAACCCGCACAGCAGGCCCCAACCCGCACAGCAGGCCCCAACCCGCACCTGCACAGCAAGCCCGCACCCGCACAGCAGACCCGGACCCGGAGACACACCCCGACCCGCACAGCAAGCCCACACCCGGAGAAGCACCCCACCCAGAGACGCCCAGCCCCTAACCCCCACCCACCCCCCAACCCGGGCACCCACCCCGCCACACCCCAACCCGACCCCCGACCCGCACCCGCACAGCAGGCCCCGACCCGGACAGCAGGCCCACACCATCACCCCTCAAGCAGAAACCAAGCAGCCCACCACCCACCCCCGACACACTCACAAACACCCACCCACACCAACACGGAGGCAGACAGCCACACCTGGCACACACCACCACACACCAGCCGAGGCACCGGCAACCCCGAACACCCCGGCCACACCACCCCCCCTGCCTCCCCACCGCAACCACTTCCCCAGCCCACCGCAACCCGGCCGGGCCGGGGAAAAACGGTACCCACACCAACAGGCCAGCCCAGGCAGCAAGACCGGCCACCAGGCCAACCACCATCCCCGCCAGGGCGACCCACTGACCGAGCAACGCCCCACACCGGACCCAAGCTCGGGCAAGACGGCCAAGCACGAAGACCGCCCCGCACCCCCAGCACCCGCCCGGCCGGGCCAGGCCAGGCCAGGCCAGTCAGCCCAAGAGCCCCGTCAATGACTCAACGGACGCGACGGCCGCCCCGAGGCCTCATCGATCTCATCGTGCGCCTTCCCCAACAGCTGCGACGCGAGATCCATCAGCACCCGAGCCCCTGCGATCTCCTCACCGACCCGCAACTGCTCCGGATCAGACGGATGCCGCTTGGCATGGCTGCGCGCCCTCAGCTCCGTGCCGTCACTCAGCCTGACCAGGCCCGCCGCACTCGTACGATCCCCCTCACTCGAAAACTCCAGCTCTACATGCCACCCCACCAGCGTGTGCATCACAGACCACCTCCAAAGCCCCCATGTCTTCCAGGATCCCTCTCCAGCACCTCATCCGCTCATCGAGCCACCAGCACCCCGACAAAGCCCGAGCCGAGGCCCGGCAGGCGCGCAGCCCCGGGCGGACAGCCCTCGGGCGGACAGCCCTCGGGCGGACAGCGCACTCGACGTAGCGAACACCGTGCGCCTCGTGCGCACACTGTCCTCCAATACGTACAGCGTTCGCGGTCGCAACGGAGTGCAGCGCAACGCACGGGACAGGAGCAGGCATCTTGAAGACCGTGAGCTGGGACGAGCAGGGCAACTGGGGCGCCAAGGGTGCATGGGGGACGCGGGATTCGGCGGGGCGCAAGGCGGATCTCGTCCACTGGCAGGCCCGCCTCGACGCACTGCGCGCCAAGCGCCATGTCCCGGACGCCTCCCTCCCGCTCGTCGTCGACGAGACCGTCCACGAACTGGCCAGTGGCGCACTGCACCGGGACACGGGTGTAGAGGCGACGACCGACTCGGTCTTCCAGATGGGCTCGATAGCCAAGATCTAGACCGCCACCCTGATCATGCAGCTCGCCGAATCAGGTCAACTGGACCTGGACGCTCCGGTCGTGGACGTACTGCCGGAGTTCTCGGTCGGCGGCCTCGAGGCGACCAGGGCGATCACCACGCGCCGGCTGCTCGACCACACCGGCAGTCTCACCCGCGACTTCACCACGACAGCGGGCGTGGCGACGACTGTCTCGCCAAGTACGTCGAGGCCGCGAAGGACGTGGCGCTCGACTGCACGCCCGGCACCGTGATCTCGTACAGCAGTGTCGGCTACAACGTGCTCGGCCGGATCATCGAAGTGGTGACCGGCAAGGTCTGGGACCAGGCGCTGAAGGACCTCCTCCTGACGCCGCTCAGCCTCACGCACACCATGACAGTGCCGGAGGAAGCGCTGCGGTTCCGTGCGGCGATGGGGCACCTGGGCGAGCCGGGCCAGGACCAGGACCAGGCACCGGAATGGGACATGATGCCGCGCTCGGCGGGCCCTTACAGCAGGGTCCCGACAAGTGGACGGTCAGCGCGGACGGTTGGGGCCTGGGCTGGACCCCGTACGACTGGGACGGCGTCCGGGATTACGGCCACGACGGCGCTTCCATCGGGTCATCACCGTGACCGAGCGAGACGGCACGGGCCACGCGCTGTACGAGTTCGTCGACGGCATGAAGGACTTCTCCTCCGACCCCCTTCAGATCGATGTGCTGCCGGTGACGGAGACCGTTTTCGCCGGTACGGGGGTGGGTGCGGCATTCAGCGAGGACTACACGCCTGTGGTCTGGCGCGAAGCAGGTCTGGTGCGGTGTGCCACCTCCGGTCAGGGGCACCGGTCAGGGGCGGCGGCCCGCGAGGACGCAGAACTCGTTCCCCTCCGGGTCGGTGAGCGTGACCCAGCTCTCGTCGCCGGTTTGGCCGACGTCGGCGTGTCTGGCGCCGAGGTCGAGCAGGCGACGGACCTCTTCGTCCTGCTCCCTGTCGGTTGGGTTGACGTCGATGTGGAGCCTGTTCTTGACGGTCTTGCCCTCGGGCACCTGCGCAAAGGTCAACATCGGTGGCACGGGGCCGAGGTGGTTCTTGCCTTCAGGCACCGCCGGAGAGCCAATGGTGACAAGGCCGTCCTCTTCCTCCTGCACCTCGTAGTCGAGGACCGAGCACCAGAAGCGGGCGAGACCGCGGGGATCGGCGCAGTCGATCGCAAGCTCGGTGAACTTACTGGTCATGTCAGGGTCTCCCGGTCGGGCAGCGGGTCGTGACGGCGAGCGCGTTGCCGTTGCTGAGGTGGCGCCGATGGTGGTGCGGTAGGGACGTTCGCACTTCAGCGTGCCCAAGAACCGCTTGCCCCCGCCATTGATTTGCGGGCCCCTCCCGGGTTCGTCACGGAACAGCGGCGTCCGAGGGTCCGGACGGTACGGCCCGTAGGCGGAATGCCTGGCCGTGTGCCGGGGTGCGGCAGGTCAGTTGGATCACCGGGGCTCCCCGGACCGCCGCGCCGTCCGGCACGCCCAGGCAGAGGTTGCTGTGGGTCGGGCGCAGGCGGTGGCCCTCGGTCGGCTCGTCGACCGGTTCGAGGCGAAACACCTCGGACTTGCCTCTGCGGCCGCAGTAGTCGTCCTCCGCCAAGGCGCCGACGCTGGTGCTCGCGTGGCTGACGCCCATGCAACCGGGCCCGAACTCGGGGTGGTCGGTCGCGATCCGCCACGTTCGGTGCCCCAGGGGCACGAGCGACATGCGCGGGAAGCTCTCACGGCACGGCGTCAAGTACAGGCGCCCGTTCGACTGTCCGGGGCGTTCGGACAGACACAGCGAGGTCTTGCCCGCTTCGAAGAGGTAAGCGCCGGGGCGCGGTTCACCGCCAGGGGCACCGGTCGCCGGGGAGGCGTCCCGTTCGCCGTCACGTGCCGCTCGGTGATTCGAGGCCGAGGATACGAGTACGAGCACGAGTGCTCCCGCCAGTAGTACGGAACCACCGAGAAGGACCGCTGACCGCGGACGCCTCCACCACCGCCCTGTCAGGGGCTGGGTCCACAGTCGACGCCTCGCTGCGGATGCCCGTATGCCCTCCCCCGTCCGTGGCTCGTGTGGCTCGGCGTCCGCGGTCTGCTTCGGCCCGGAGGGAGATTTCTGCCCGGAGGGAGGTTCCTGCTCAGAGGGAGGTTCCTGCCCGGGGGAAATTTCCCGCTCGGCCAAGCGCGCAGCGGTCCGCCGGTGCGCCGCCAGCCAGTCGGCGACCGTGTTCTCGTCCCGGCCGCAAGCCCGGACGAACGCGGCCACCACTTCTTCCCTGGGAAGGGTGCTGCGCATCAACGCGCTGGCAAGCGTGCTGTGCGGAAGTACGTCCCCTGCGTCATCGGCGCGAGCCGACAGCTGCCGGTAGGTCAGTCCTGACTGCTTCTTCAGCTGCCGCAGCGCGGCGATGAATTCCTGTGGGGTCGTGCCTTGTGGCGGACCGGTCGGTGCCGAAGAGGCGGCCACGTGATCCTCTCCACCCTCCTTGTCCTGAACGCTGCACGTCAACAGCGTCCGGGCTGTCCCGAACATGTTCCGAACAGCCCAGATCCTTGTGGCGCGGGGGGCGGCGCCGCAAGAGTCATTCAGGCAATACCGCCTCGGCGCCCACGGCGTCGGCACATGCACACAACACAACCCCATGACCGCCTGATCCGTGATGTTCTTCCTCACCACCAGCCGGGGGGAGAGCCGTGTCCGCGCACAGGCACGGGCACGGCTCCCTCCCCTCCACCGGCACCCCGTCGAGCAGCGAGCAGGGATCGGCGATCAGCGGTCAGCGATCAGCGATTCACCGCGTTTCGGGCAGCCCCGAAACCTCTGAGGTCGGCGGGGTGGGCCGGGTCGGCGGGGTGGGCCGGTCAGTCAGTGGTTCCGCCGGGACACGCCGACGGGGGGACGGTTCCGATCAAGGACCCCCTCGACGATTCTCAGCAGCCGCTCCCCCGCCCGATCAATGCTTCCGTTCTGCGTGCTGACCTGTGCGCCTTCGAGTACGAAAGTGATCTCGGCCGCGGCCTGTTCGGGGTCGGGCAGCCCGGCCTCCGCGCACATGCCGACCAGTCTGCGCGTCTGGAGTGCCTTGTGGTCCTCGATCACTTGCCGTGCCGGATGGGAGCGGTCGGGCAGCTCGGCAATGGAGTTGATGAACGGGCAGCCCCGGTGCGAGATCGCCGGCAATCCCTCGGCGATGAAGCGGGCCAGGGCCAGGATCTGCTCCCTGGGCCGGCCGGGGTGTTCGGCCTCGGCCCGGTCGAAGGCCGCCTGGTAGTCGGCGGCGACGATCCGCAGCCACTCCGCGACCAGCGCGTCCTTGGTTTCGAAGTGCCGGTAGATCGCCATCTTGGTGGTCTCGGCTCTCTCGGCGATCGCCTGGACGCCCACCCGCCGGATCCCCTCGCTTTGGAAGAGCTCTTCCGCCGCGTCGAGGATCCGCTCACGCGGCGGCAGTTTCGCCACCCTGCTCGGCCTTCTGGCGGTCGATGCCATGACTACTCCGTGACTCCGTGGCTCCGTGACGTTCGGTCAGTTGTGGGCCCTCACCTCCTGTTACGGTACCAGCCGGGCCCATGCGATACCGTTCGGTATCGTCAGGGACTCAACGGTATCGTTCGTTCCGCTGGGAGTGACAGTGAGAGTTACCGAGTACGTGCGCTTCGACGCGGTCGGGCTCGCGGAGCTGGTGGCCGACGGCGAGGTGACCCCCGCCGAACTGGAAACAGCCGCACGCGAGGCCGCGCAGGCGGTCGATCCGCAGATCAACGCCATCGTGGAGACATGGCCGGCCGACGACGGGCCGCCCATCCCCGGCAGCACGCCGCTGGCCGGAGTCCCTTTCCTGATCAAGGACATCGCAGTCTCCATGGCCGGGAAGCGAATGGAGCTGGGCAGCCGTCTCGCCGCCGGCAACGTCGCCGGCGCCGACTCCTCCCTGATGCTGCGCTTCCGTCGCGCCGGCCTCGTGACGTTCGGGCGTACCGCGACACCGGAACTGGCGTACAGCATCACGACGGAGCCCGCGCTGTACGGCCCGACCCGCAACCCGTGGAACCTGGAGCGGAGCGCGGGCGGATCCAGCGGAGGCGCGGGCGCGGCTGTCGCTGCCGGGGTGGTCCCGATCGCCCACGCCACCGACGCGGCCGGATCCCTCCGCGTCCCCGCCGCCTACAACGGCCTCTTCGGGCTGAAGCCCACCCGTGGCCGGGTCTCCATGGGCCCCGACGCCGACGAGGTCTTCAACGGCCTGGCGGTGCAGGGCAGCGTCAGCCGCACGGTCCGCGACAGTGCGGCACTGCTCGACCAGATCCGCGGCCCGGAACCGGGTGACCCCTACTTCGCGCAGGAGCCGTCCCGGCCCTACGTGGAGGAAGTCACCCGCCATCCGGGCTCGCTGCGGATCGGTGTCCTCACCCAGGCATGGGGCGGACGCCGCACCACCACACCAGTGGCCGACGCCCTCTCTCGTACCGTGCGTCTGCTCGAATCCCTCGGCCACCAGGTGGAGGAGGTCGAGGTCGGCCTCGGGGCTGACTGGGAGGAGTTCGTGCTGGCCAACGCCCGTCTGATGACGTCGAATCTCACGGCCTCGGTCGACGGGCTGGCTGCCGCCTTCGACCGGCCCGTCGACTCCTCGACTCTCGAGCCGGTGACCCTGGCCGGCTACCACTACGGGCAGCGGGTCAGTGGCGCCCAGTTCGTCACCGCTCTCGCGATCCGGAACCGGGTCGCTCGAAGCCTGGCGCGGTACTTCGACGTTCACGACGTACTGCTCACCCCGACCTTGCCGGAGCTTCCCCTGCCCTTGGGCACCTACGCCGAGGGCGCGGAGGCGCTGGACGGCCTCGGCTGGATCGACCGCCTCAACGACCGCTCGCCGTTCACCACGGCGTTCAATGTGGCGGGCACGCCCGCGATGTCCGTGCCGGTGACGGCCGACGCCGAGACGGGGCTCCCGATCGGTATGCAGTTCGCCGCCGGTTACGGCCTCGAAGGCCGCCTCTTCCGCCTCGCGGGACAACTAGAGCAGGCAAGCCCCTGGTCGGGCCGGACTCCCACGGTGTGGGCAGGGAATCACTCGGGCCACTAGGAATCACTCGGGATCCATTCGCTGGAGATGGTCACCTCGTTGAGAACGTCGGGCAGCGGTTCAATGCCGAGGCCGGGTCCGGTGGGGACTTCGAGGTAGCCGTCGGTGAGGACGAACGGTTCCGTGATGTCGGTGGCGAAATAGCGGTGGGAGCCGGAGGTGTCGCCGGGGAGGGTGCAGCCGGGCAGGGCGGCCAGGGCGACGTTCGCGGCGCGGCCGATGCCGGTCTCCAGCATGCCGCCGCACCACACGGGGACGCCGTGGGCGCGGGCGAGGTCGTGGATGCGGCGGGCCTCCAGATAACCCCCGACCCGGCCCGGTTTGATGTTGATGACGGAGCAGGCGCCGAGCGAGATGGCCGCGGCCGCGTGGGCGGCGGACTCGATGGATTCGTCCAGACAGATCGGCGTACGCAGGAGCCTGGCCAGCTGGGCGTGTTGGACCATGTCGTCGTTGGCCAGGGGCTGTTCGATCAGGAGGAGACCGAAGGCGTCCAGTCTGGCGAGGTGTCGGGCGTCGGTGAGGGTGTAGGCGGCGTTGGCGTCGACCTGGAGGAGGAGGTCCTCGCCGAAGCCCTCGCGCACGGCTCGGACGGGTTCGATGTCCCAGCCGGGTTCGATCTTCAGCTTGATGCGTACGTAGCCATCGGCGAGGCAGCCCGCCACGGCGTCGAGGAGCGCGGACACGGAATCCATGATCCCGACCGAGACACCGCAGGGAACCCGGTCCCGGGCGGCGCCGAGATGGCCGCCGAAGGACTCGCCCGTTGCGCGGAGTTGGGCATCGAGCACCGCCGTCTCCAGCGCGGCCTTCGCCATCCGGTGCCCGGTGAAGGGCGCCATGACCCGGCCCGCCGCCTGCGCGTCCACCCCGTCCTTCGCGCCGTCCGCCAACAGGGCGGGGACGAGGAACCTGCGCAGCACATCCTGGGCGCCGTCGACGTATTCGCCGCAGTAGCGGGGCTCGGACATGGCCCCGCACTCGCCCCAGCCCTCCCCCTCGGAGGTGACGACGCGCACCAGCAGCACATCGCGGCTGGTCTCCACACCAAAGGAGGTACGGAACGGGGCGACGAGCGGCATCGCGATGCGGCGCAGCTCGACGCCGGAGATCTTTGTCTTCACGGCTGGTGGCTCCTCATGACTGGTGGCTCCTCATGGCTGGTGGACGGTGCGGTGGACCACGTAGCGGCGGCGGTCGTGGAAGCCGACGACTTGGGCGCCCTCGGCGAGCAGGCCGCCCAAGGTCTCTCGTACGGCCAGCCGCCAGGCACGGGCGGCGGCGGGGTCCGTGCGGCGCAGCGCCTCGATGTCGTCGGGGAGGTCGATCAGCACGGACTCGGCGTCGGTCGCCAGGGGTTCGGGGAGGCCCGCGTGGTCGCGGAGGATGTGCGCGGCGCCGGCGGGAAGCCCGGCGGCGGGCGGGGCGGGCTCGGTCAACTCCCATACGGCGAGCACCCGGTCGGACTCGTCGCCGCCGTTGATGGCGTCGTCCATGGCGCCGTAGAAGGAGGCCAGATACTCCTCGGGGCGGGCTCCGAGCTTGACCAGGTTGAAGTGGGCGTTGCGGCGGACGAGCGGGTCGTAGGTCCAGGTGATGCGCCGCAGTCCGCGGGCGAGTGCCCACTGTCGCTGGTGCAGCTTGAGGGCGAGGCCCGCGCCGCGGCCCATGACGGCACCGGTGATGTGGGAGTGCAGACAGCTGCCGATGGGTTCGCCGAAGAAGGCGACGCAGGCGCCCGTCAGGCTGTCTCCCTCGTACGCTCCGGCCACGTAGTTGCCCGCGTGTGCGAGGGCCCGGATGACCTCGGCGGAGATGGGTGTGCTGCCGGGCTCGCTCCCCCAGATGTCGGCGTAGAGGTGGCTGACGGCCTCGAAGTCCGCCATGCCGTGGAGCTCTCGTACGGTCGGTCGTATCCCGTTCATCGCAGCGCTCCGAGGAGGCGGGCCAGCAGCCGGGCGCGGGCCGGCATGGTGGCGGTGACGACGTGTTCGTGGTCGGCGTGCGCGCCGTCGCCGACGGCGCCGAGGCCGTCGAGCGTGGGGCACCCGACCCCGGCGGTGTAGTTGCCGTCGGAGGCTCCGCCGACGGCCGTCTGCCGCAGCGGGTCGAGGCCGAGCTCTGTGGCCTCTTCGGCGGCCAGGTCGAACAGGTTCCGGGAGGCGTCGGGGGCCAGGGGCGGCCGGTTGGGGCCGCCGTCGATCTGCAGGCGGGCGCCGGGAGTCTGCGGCTCCAGGGCCCTGATGAGCCGGTCGACCGCGTCCTGCGCCGCGACGCTGGGCACGCGGACGTCCACGCTCAGCTCGGCCTGCGCGGGCACGGTGTTGCTCGTGGTGCCGGCCCGCATCACCGTGGGTGTGACGGTCGTCCCGGGCCCGGTGGCGGCGGTGACGGTGTCGGCGACGCGCTGCAGGGCGAGCAGTTGGCGGGCGAGTTCGGTGGCCGCGTTGACGCCCTTCTCCGGTTCGAGCCCGGCGTGGGCGGCGCGGCCTTGCACGGTGATGTCGTAGTGGGATACGCCCTTGCGGCTGGTCTTCAGGGCCCCTCCGGGTGCCGACGGCTCCAGGACGAAGGTGGCCGAGCACAGGCGCGCGAGGTCCTCGATGAGCGTGCGGGAGGTGGCCGAGCCGGTCTCTTCGTCACCGGTGACGAGCATGCACAGTCCGTCGAGGGAGGGCAGCGAGGCGAGGGCGTGGAACATCTGGACCAGACCGGCCTTCATGTCGAAGACCCCGGGGCCGCGGGCGATGCCCTGCTCCACCGACCAGGGGTGGGTCCTGAGGGAGCCGGTCGGCCAGACGGTGTCGTGATGGCCGAGGAGCAGGATGCGCGGCGTGCCGAAGGTCCACTGCACGTGGGTGACGCCTTTGACGACCAGCGTTCGGGGCGAGGCACCGAGCAGACGTCGGCCCTGCGCGGCGACGACCTGGCCGCTGCGGTTCAGGGCCGCGTGGTCGGCCGAGTAGGACTCGCAGGTGACGAGTTCTTCGAGGTCCGCGAGCATGGCGTCCAGGGGTGGCGTACGGTCCGCCTGCGCGGAGGGGCTGTCGTGGTCGTGCGGCACGGGTGAGTCCTCCAAGGGGGAACGGCTGTTGGGCGGGCAGGGCGCGGAATGGAGCGGCACCCTCGGGCACGGGACGCGCGCGGCACCATCCGGCACGGACGCGCGCGGCGCCGTCGGGTACGGGACGCGCGCGGCACCGTCGGGGCTGTGCGGGCGTCAGCCCGTGTGGGTCTCTTCAGCCCATGTGGGTGCCCATGAGGCGTCGCAGGTTTCCGCCGAGGATCTTCAGGATGTCCTCCTCGGGCAGGCCGCGGCGGATCATCGCCTCGGTGACCAGGGGCATGTCGGCCGGGCCCGCCAGGTCGGGGAAGCCGAACAGGGGGTCCTCGTCGTCGGCGTTCTCGCAGCAGGGCGGCGTGAGGTCCGCCATGATCTCGCGGAGGAAGTCCGAGCCGAGGCCGACGTGGTCGGTCCCGGCCACGGAGACGACGTGCTCGATGTGGTCGACCACCCGGTCGACGTCCAGCTTCGCCTCGTCGTCGGTGAGGAAGTCCGGGACGAAGTTCACGCACACCACGCCGCCGGTGCCGGCCACGCCGCGGATCTGGTCGTCGGTGAGGTTGCGGTGATGGTCCCGCAGGGTGCGGGCGCAGGAATGGGTGGCGAGCAGCGGGCGGGTGGCGAGCTCCAGGACATGGGCGACGCCGCTCTCCCCCAGGTGGGAGATGTCGAAGAGCATGCCCAGGCGCTCCATTTCCCGCAGTGCCTCGACGCCGGGGCGGGTCAGCCGGCTGCCGGTGGCGTTCTCCCGGCTGCCGTCGGCGAGCGGGGTGCGTCCCCAGTGGGCGATCGAGGCGATCCGTACACCGAGCCGGAACAAGGTGGAGAAGAGTTCGACGGAGGCGTCGATGCCCGGTGCGCTCTCCAGCGCGAGTACGAGGGCGATCTTGCCGTCGGCGAGGGCCCTGTCGATGTCCGCGCCGTCGACGCACAGCGCGACCTGGTCGGCGTTGGCCTCGGCGAGGACGTGGCCGCACTCGAGCATGCGGAGGGTCTGCCGCAGCGCCCCCTCGGGGCGGTACTGGTCGTCGATGAACACCGGCAGCACCTGGATGTCGATGCCGCCCTCGCGCAGTTGCGGCAGCCACCGGTCCCGGAAGAAGCCGCCCCAGTGCTTCGGGGGGCGGGCGGCGACGGCCATGAGGAGGTCGTTGTGGGCGTCGGCGACGACGGCGCGGTGATGCAGGTCCAAGGACACGGCGGAGCCTTTCGCGGGGAACGGGGCAGACGTGGCCCGGCGGCCGTACGAGGGGTCGGGGGACGTGGCCTCAACGTACGCACGGCGAGCTGCCGGGCCTTGGTCCCGCGGCACAAATCAGCCGATCGATGCTTGGACGTACGGACAACTCCGCCTCGTGGGCGCACGGACAACTCCGCCTCGTGGGCGTGCGGACAGCTTTGCCAGGGGCTGCGCCGGCTCGGTCGTCTATCCGGCCCGCCCGGCTGCCGTACGTAACAGACGCAACGGGACGGCTTGTTGGCCGGGCGCACAAACCCTGTGCGGAATCCCTGTCCACGCACGGCATGCCCACGGCCGGTCCGGGCCCGACGCTGTGCGTAACCGGTCGCGCCGCACGTGACTGCGTGGAAGAACGTGACCGCAGTGAAGAAGGAGATCTCATGCGACGTAGGGCAAGTGCTGTTGCGGCCTTGGCGATCACCGTCCCGCTGCTGACCGCTCCCGCCGCGTCGGCCGCAGCGCCGGGGTGTGACGCGAAGCCCGTCCAGGCAGCGCTGAAGGCGCTGAGAAGTGTCGGCGCCTCAGGGATCAGCGTGACGGTGAAGAGTCCGCGCTGCGGCGTGCAGAGCGACGGAGTCGGCTTCGCCGACCTCAAGACGAAACGCAAGGTCGTCGGCAATGAGCACAGCCGCATCGCCAGCAACACCAAGACCTGGACGGCCACGGTCGTGCTCCAGCTCGTCGGCGAGGGCAAGCTCAAGCTCGATGACACCGTCGACCACTACCTGCCCGGCCTGATCCGCACCGAGCACTACGACGGACGCAAGATCACGATCCGGCAGCTGCTGCAGCACACCAGTGGTCTGCCCGACTACCTGGAGGCGCCGTTCTGGGAGGACGAAGAGGCGCACCGCTGGGATCACATCGAGCCCCTGCTGACGGTCGAGCAGGCGCTGGCTCTGCCCCCGCCAGAAAGGAGCGAGTCCGGCTTCTCGTACTCCAACACCAACTACAACCTGGCCGGTCTGATCGTCGCGAAGGTCACCGGACGCAGCATCGGCACCGAGATCGACGAGCGGATCGTCAAGCGTCTCGGACTGCACGACACCTACTGGCCGGGCGACCGGACCACGCTCCCCAAGCCGGACCTGCGCAGCTACGTGAAGCGGTCGGGAAAACTCCTCGACTGGACGGAGTGGAACGTCTCCGGGGCCGACGCATCGGGTGCGCTGGTCTCCACCGGTGCCGACGTCACCGCCTTCTGGACCGCCCTGATGTCCGGGAAACTGCTGGCTCCGGCACAGCTGGCCGAGATGAAACGGACCGTTGCGGACCCCGAGGCGAGCGGGGAGCGCTACGGCCTGGGCGTCGAGCGTCATGAGCGCACCCCGGGCTTCGTCACCTGGGGGCACAGCGGCTTCATGGAGACCGGCCACAAGCTCAGGAACGCCGTCACCGATGACGGGAAGCGGTCTGTGACGCTGCTGATCGGCTCGGAGGAGTTCAACGAGGCGAAGGTGGACTCCGTCCTCGCCGAACTCATCCGTGACATCCGCTGACTGGGCCCAGCAGTCAGCGGCCAACAGTCAGTTGACAGGGACGGGCAGTCAGACGGGCAGTCAGTCGGGCAGTCAGCAGTCACCGGTCGGCTCACCGGGGGCGCTCGGCCAGCACCCTCAACTGCAGCCAGAGAACCAGCCGTTCGTCGGGGTCCTCCAGGTCGATGCCGAGCTGTCGGCCGACCTGCTTCAGGCGGTACCGGCAGGTGTTGGGGTGGACGGAGAGCGCCTTGGCCGCGCCCGCCACGTCGCAGCCCGCGTCGAACCAGGACATCAGGGTGCGGGCGTAGTCGGTGCCGTGCTCGGCGTCCGCCGCAAGGACCTGCCGCCAGGCGCCCACCCCCAACTCCGGCCGCTCCCGCATCACATCGGAGAGCCGCAGCAGCGTCACGCGGGGACGCACCTCGTCGACCGTGGCCACCGGCAGGGCGTCGCCCAGCAGCCGCATGACCGTGTCCGCGTCCGCACGGGAGCCCGCCACCCCGCCGAGGTCCGGCACCACCTCGCCGAGCGCCGCCCGTACCGGCACCCGCAGTGACCGCCCGGCCCGGCGCACGATGTCCTCCGCCAGCTGCCGGTGCCGCAGGTCGGCCGTGCGCCGGCCCTGCGGTGTCCGCGCCCCGCCGTGCTCGCCGGGCGCGGGCAGCAGCGCGTACACGACCCCGTCGAGCGACACGCACGCGTGCCGCCCGTAGCGGGCCTCGCACTGCAGGCGTACGACGTCGAGGAGTCTGAGCAAGGTCCGCTCGGCGTCCGGCACGCTCGCAGCGACGTCCAGCACGAACGCCGCCACCCGGACGGTGTCCCACCCCAGGCGGTGCGCGGCCGTGGAGGCATCCGCCGAGCCGTCCAGCAACCGGCGCAGCAGACCGGTGTTCTGATCGCGGGCGAGCTCCTGGGCCGCGCGGGCGCGCAGCAGGAGCAGCGCAGCCGTGGACGCGCCCTGGGCCAGGGTCTTCTCGGCGTCCGGCGCGAGCGTGCCGCCGTCGACGACCCAGACCGCGCCGAGCGTCTCGCCGCCGGCCCGTACCGCGACGGCGAGCCGCGGCAGGTCGCCCGTGGTGAGCGGGGGCAGCCGCACCGGTCCGTCCGAGCCGAACACCAGCCGGACCTGGTCGGCGTTCTCCACGCTGTCGGGGACCTGGAGGCCGAGGATGCCCTGGCGGCGGTCGTCGTCGAGCGGCTGACCGGCCACGGTGGAGTAGGCCAGGATCCGCTGGCGCGGGTCCTCCACGGCCGTCGCCCCGCCGGTCGCCACCGCGATCGCGTCGGCCAGCGCGAACAGGTCCCCAAGACCACCACCGGGGGCGGGCCGGGCGCCGATGGCCGAGGCCAGCATCAGATGCACTTGGTGCCAGGACGCCTCCCCGTCCACCGCCAGCAGCGCCACGCCGTGCGTCTCGGCCTCGTCGACGGGCCCGTCCGCGCCCCGCACCACGACCCCGGTCATCCCGGCCTCCGCCGCGGCCCGCACCAGCGACCCGGCCGCGGCCGCCCGCACCCCGACCGCGAGCAGCAGGGCCCCGGGAGCGTGGGGCAGCGGGGCGTGCGCGTCGTACAGCAGCACCTCGGTGACCGGAGCGGCGGTTCCGGCGGGTGCGGTGTGCAGCCGCAGGGCCGGGCTGCCCACGACGCCCATCAGGGCGCCGAGCGTGCAGGCGTCCACGCCTCCTCCTCACCGACATCCATCGCCGTTTGTGTACGAGACGGCCGGTCGATGGCCGAGGTTCCGTCTGTTCCAGTGCTGCGGCGGCCGGACCGCAGTGACACGGGTCAAGGTGATCTCTTGGAAACGTCCTGTCCACGGGACAACCGGCATTTTGACAGGGCACCATGGGTCGCAACTCGTGCGTACTGAAGAATGGCGTCGGGTATGGATACGGATCGCGGGTCCAACCTTCAAGTACGAGTACAGCTTCAGCAGTTCATTGGCGTACGAAGAGGAAATGAAGAGGTAATTACGCCGAAAGCCTCTGGCGCCGCGGAGGAACCAACGTATTCTCGGATGGCCAATTCGGATTACTGGAGGTGGAAGTTCCATTTCCAGCGATGCCGTCAACACTCTCTGCGCGGGCCGTTACTGCCTGCGCCCTTCGCCGCGCACGCCTGGAGCGATGCCGAACGCAAGCCCCTGGGCGAGCTCGACGTGACCGCCACCTACCGAACGACGAGCAAGGTACCCACATCACGCACAGACCAAGGAGAATGATGAGACGGACAAATGGTGTCACTCGCATCCTGCTTTCGGCGGGGCTGACGGCGACGATGACGGTCGCCGTGGCGCCCGCCGCCGCTGCCGCTGAACCGGAGGCCTGCGCGTGGACACCGGCCACCCTGCCGATGCCCACCGGCGCCCTTGCGGGCGCGGTGGACGCGACTGACGGAAGCGGTGGTTACGCGGGGTCGGTTTCGTACGGCGCGGATTCCGAGAAGGGCGGGCGCGCCATGCTGTGGAAGAACGGAAAAGTCACCGATTACGGCAACCTGGACGATCCCGATTACCAGAACTGGGTCGCGGTCACAGGGGTGAACGACGCCGGGACGGTCGCCGGAAACGCCTACCAGCAGAGCGGATGGCCCAGCGCCATCCACTCGCGCAACGGCAAGATGGAGCGCCTGCCCGAACTGCCCGGTGCCGTCGGTTCAACGGCGGAAGGCATCAACGACCAAGGGGACATCGTCGGCGGCGTCGAGATGTCGGTCGACGGCGCGCCGTACTGGTATCCGGTCATCTGGCCCGCCGACAAGCCCGGAACAGTGGAGAAACTGACCGGATTGCCCGAGGCGTCGGCCGCGGCCGTCGCTGTCGACCAGGACGGCACCGTAGTGGTCCAGGTGGACTCCGACTTCGACAGGCTGCCGTATCTGTGGAAGGACGGCACAGCGCGCGAACTGCCCCTCCCCGACGGAGCGAATCACGTCATCACGCGCGGAATCTCGAACGGCCGTGTAATCGCCCAGGTCGGTTCGGCCGGCGAGCGAAGCGTGCTGTGGGATCGCGACGGCCGGCCGCGCGACGTGGAGCGGGCCGAGGACATCACGGGCATCAACCGCGACGGTCAGATCGTCGGCCGCACCGATGACCCCAGCTGGCACGAATCCGGCGTGTGGCAGGGGACGAAGCTCGGTTCCACGCTGAACTGGGCCCCCGACCGCGGGCTTCAACTCACAGTCTCCAGTGACGACGGCACCATCGCCGGCCGGAGCTGGAAGATTCCCGGCGGCCGGGACGAACCGACCGTCTGGACCTGCCGCTGAGCGACTTCGCGGGCTGCGCCCAGGTCCTTCTGGGCGCAGCCTTGCGCGCACGGCGGGCCGCCTCCGATGCGGCGCGCCGATGTCAGGACACGGCCGCCGGGTAGCGGTGGAATCCCTGTCCGCTCTTGCGGCCGAGATGGCCGTCGGCGACCAGTTGACGCAGCTTCTCGCAGGGCTGGAAGCGCTCGTCCCCGGTGCATTCGAGCAGGACGTACAGGGTGTCGACGATGGTGTCCAGGCCGATCAGGTCGCCGGTGGCCAGCGGCCCCATGGTGTGCCCGAAGCACTCCTGGAAGATGCGGTCGACGGCGACCGGGTCGGCGGTGCCCTGCTGCACCACGGTGGCGGCTTCGTTGACCGTGAGCATCAGGACCCGGTTGGAGACGAACCCGGGCGCGTCCGCGACGACGATGCCTTTCTTGCCGAGGTCCTTGAGCAGGCCGAGCGTGGCGTCCAGGGTGGCGTCGGTCGTCCGCGGGCCGCGGATGACCTCGACCGTGTCCTTCAGCGGCGCCGGGTTCATGAAGTGCGTGCCGATCACCTGCCCCGGCCGCTCCGTCTGCGCCGCGAGCCGGTCCACCGGGATCGCCGAGGTCACCGTCGCGAACACCGCCTGCGGCGGGCACACGTCGTCGAGTTCGCGGAACAGCTTCTCCTTGAGCGGGATGCGCTCCGGCGCGCAGTCGAGGACGAACCGCGCGGAGTCCAGGTCCTCGATCCGCGGGGTCCAGGTGACCGCCTCGAGGGCCTGGTCCATGGCCACGGCGCCGGGGGCCTTGCGGAACATCGTGGCCAGCCTGATGCCGTTGCGGAGCCGGGCGGGAGCGTCGGCGAGCGCGGCCTGTTCGGGGTCGACGGCCACCACGCGGTGCCCGGCCTCGGCGAGGCACTGGGCGATGCCGACGCCCATCGTTCCGGCGCCGACCACGCCGATGACGCCGGTCCCGGCGCTGTCCTGGTGCATGGGGGTCTCCGTGTTCGCGTCGTTCGCGTTGCCATTGCTGTCTTTGCGTGCGCCTTGGGCGTCCCGGTCCCGGCCGGGGCGGCGTGGACCGGTCATGCGGTGACCACCCGCACCGGGTGCTTGCGGACGCGCGGCGGGTTCGCCGGGTCGATGGCCAAGGTCATCCGGTCGCCGCTGTCCTCGACCACCGCGAAGCCGCCGAAGCGCAGGGTCACCAGCATCTGCCGGTTGACGTCGGTGGCGACGAACTCCGCGACCGGGCGGCGGCCGGCAGCGAGGGTCTCGGCGACGATGTGGTCGATGAGCACCGCCCCGACGCCGCGCGACATCACCCGGCAGGACATCAGCAGCAGTTCGAGGACGGTCGCGTCGTCCCGCAGCGCGGTGACCGCGAGACCGATCGTGCCGTAGGAGCCGAAGCGGTCCTCGAGCCCGGCGACGATCACCTCGTGCCCGGGGTCCTCGCACAGCCGCCGCAGCTCCTCCAGGCCGAAGGTGCGGCCGGTGGTGTTGAGCTGGTGCGTGCGCACGGTCAGTTCGTGCGCGCGGGCTAGGTCGGCCTCGCTCGCCCGCCGAACGGTGAGGACCAGGTCGAGCGAGGCCAGGAACTCCGCGGGCGGACCGGTGTGCTCGGTCTCCGCCGTCTTGCGCCGCCGCTCCGTGCGGTAGAGCCGGCGCCGCTGGGCGGACTCGTCCGTGACGAACCGCGGGGTGAACTCCTCGTACGCGGTGAGCTGTTCGGCCTCGTTCGCGGGATAGCAGCGTACGTCCGGCAGGGCGGCGGCCACCTCGGCCCGCTCCACCGCGTCGTTGTCGATGAACGCGATGGTGTCGAGGCCGATGTTCAGCTCGGCGGCGATCCGCCCGACGGCCCCGGACTTGGCGCCCCAGCCCACCTCCAGGACGGTGAACAGGTCGTCGAGCCCGTGCGCGGCCAGGTGGGCCGCGGCGACGTCGTGCTCGCCGCGGCTGGCCACCGCGTGCAGGATGCCCCGCTGGTCCAGGGTGTGCAGGGTCTTCACCGCCGCCTCGAAGGGGACGGGCGCGTCGCCTTCGAGGACGACGCCGTCCCACAGGGTGTCGTCGAGATCCCAGACCAGGCACTTCACCGTCGGTGCCGCGGCATCGCCCGGCGCGGCCGCGGCATCGTCCGTCGGTACCGCGACATCGCCCGCCGCCGCCGCAGCATCGTCCGCCGATGCCGCGGCGTCGTCCGGCGCGGCCGCCGCGCCCCGCTGCTGCCCGCTCACTTGTCCGCTCATCGCTGTCCTTCCTCTCGCTCCGGCCGCCGTCCGCGCGGCAGGTGTCCGTGGGCGCGTAACAGGTGGTCGGCGATGTGCAGTTCGGACACCTGCGCCGAGCCCTCAATGATCTCCATGACCTTGGCGTCCCGGTAGCACCGGCCGACCAGGCTGTCCGGGGCGCAGCCCGCCGCGCCCAGGATCTGGACGGCGCTCCCGGCCACATCAGTGGCGGCGCGTGCCGCCGCGTACTTGGCGGCGACGGTCTCCGCCAGCGCGTCCGGGGCGCCCGCCTCGCGGAGCCGGGCCGCGCGCAGGCACAGCTCGCGGGCGGCCCGGCTGTCCACCGCCGCGCGCCCCAGGAGCGAGCGCACCAGCTGGTGCTCGGCGAGGGCGACGCCTCCCTGTTCGCGCCGTACGGCGTGCGCCGCGGCCGCGTCCAGGCACGCCTCGGCCATCCCGACGCAGCCCCAGGCCACCGTGAACCGCCCGTGGTCGAGCGCGGTGCCCGTCACGTGCGACAGGCCGAAGCCCGGCGGCGCCACCGCGTTCTCGCGCGGTACGCGCACCTTGTCGAACCGCACGTGCGCCAACTGGGCGGCGCGCATGCCGAGTTGGCCGCGCACCGGCTCCCGCAGGACGCCGGGCCGGTCCGCCTCCACGAGCACCGCGGCGGGGCGTCCGCCCGCCCGGCCCAGGACGAGGAACACGTCAGCGACCTCGCCGAAGGTGATCCACCGCTTCTCGCCGGTGACCGTGTACTCGTCGCCCTGCTCCTCGACGGTCGTGGTGACCGCGGCCAGGTCGCTGCCCGCCTCCGACTCCGTGGCGGCGAAGCCCGCGAGCAGTTCGCCCCGGGCCAGGGCCGGCAGCCACCGCTCGCGCTGCTCCTCGGTGCCCCAGCGCAGCAGCGCCGCGGCGACCATGCTCTGTACGGTGACGAGGCCGCGCAGCGCGCTGCACACGCCGCCGATCCGGGCGCACGCCTCGCCGAGCTGGGCGGGCGTGGCGCCGAGCCCGCCGTACCGGGCCGGAAGGTCCGCGCCGAACAGCCTGGCGCCCGCCGCCGCATGCCTGATCTCGGCGGGCAGTTCGCCGCGCGCGTCCCAGTTGGCGGCGTCCTCGCGGACGGAGTCGGCGAACCGCGCGCCCAGGGCGGTGAGATCCGCCGCGACGGCGAGCGCCCTGCCGCTCACGCTGCGGCGCCCCGGTTCGCGGACTTGGTCACGACGAAGTCCCGGAGCCTGCCGAGGGTACGGAAGTGGTTGAGATCGAGGTCCTGGACGTCGACCTGGATGTCGTAGCGCTGCTCGATGTGGTTGACCAGCTCCATCGCGAACAGGGAGTTGACGAGGCCGAGCGCGAAGTAGTCGTCGTCCAGACCCAGTTCCTGCCCCAGGTTCCGCGTCAGGTACGCGCGCAGCTCCCTGGTCACGGCGGTCGCGTCGGTCCGGTTCGGTGTTTCCATGCTGGCCCTGCTCCTCACGAAGAGTGGTGTCATGAAAGAAGGTGTGGTGTCACGAAGGGTGCTGTACGCGTTGGGCTGTGCTCACAAGTGCTGTGCTCACAAGTAGTGCGCCGCGGTGGCGCCCTCGCCGATCTGTACGAGCAGCAGGCTCCACGCGGCGACGGGGCTCGCGCTGAGCAGCACCGCGTACTGCCCGTCCTCGAGGCCGCCGCGGTCGAGCTCCGTGCGCAGGTTCAGCAGCACGTCGTTGGGACCGAGGTGGCCGTACTGCCGGAGGTTGTCGAAGCACGACGTGCTGATCTTGACACCGAGGGCCTCCTCGGTGAAGCGGAAGGCGCCCTCGGACAGGTTGTGGCTGAGGTGGCAGGCGATGTCCCCCGGCGTGAGGTGGTTGCGGTCGAGGAGGCGCCGGTGCAGGTCCCGCAGCCGGTTGCGGGTCTCCACGGCGAGCCGGAAGGAGTACGAGGGGAGGTCGCGGCACTCCTCGCGCCACTGGTCGGTGGGCCGGTCGCGGTAGTCGACGCGGAACAGGTCCCAATGGTCGCCGTTGGTCTCCTGGACGATGTCGAGAACGCGGACGGGGCCGCCGCGTGAGATGACCGCGGCGGCGCCGCCGTCGCCACTGACCGTCACCGGGTGCCGGAAGCGCAGCGGGGCGGGCGGCTTGCTGCCGTGGACCACCAGAACGTGCTCCAGGTCACTGTCGGCGGCCAGCAGTCCGCGCGCCGCGAGCAGCGCCGGGGTGAGGGAGACACAGCCGAGGCCGCCCACCGAGAACGTCAGCGCGCGGTCCGCCCCGAGCAGGGCCTGGAGCCGGGTGGCCGCCGACGTCATCAGCGTCTCGGGGGCGCGGGCGTCGATGAGGACGAGCGCGTCGAGGTCGTCCGCGGCGAGGTGTGCGGCTGCCAGGGCCCGGCTCGCGGCGCGGGCCGCGAGGTCGAAGGCGGTGAGTGAGTCGTCCGCGCGGACCTCGTCGATGCCGAGCTGCGCGCACGTCTCCCGCTCGCTCTCGTCGAGCCCGGCGAGGCCCGGCAGTTCGGCCACGGGCAGCACGCTGTCGGGCTGGTAGCAGGCCATGGCCTTGATGGCGGTCACCGGAGGCATTCAGCGGCCTCCGTCGGTGCGAGTGCGGTGAACGCCTCGGCCAGGTGGCGGGCGAGGGCCACCCCGGTGCCCGCCGCGGCTGCCCGGCCGGAGCAGCTCGGGTGCGTCATAGCTCTTACCCCATTTCGTCGGTGAACGCGTGGTCGTACGCGGCGCGCCCCGTGGGCGCGCAGCTCGCGTCGGGCATCGCGCGGACCCGCTGCTCGAACATCCCGGGGAAGGGGAAGGTGTCCTGTTCGACCGGCGGGGCCCCGCGTCGCACCGAAGCCAAAGGGATCATCTGGTTCCGCTCCTGTTCCTCGCATGCCGGAACAGACCCGCGATGGACCTGATCCGCCCCGCCGTTGATGCGCGAAATGAAAGGCAGCATTCCGCGGTTGACTCCTGTCGGAGCGGTCAAAGGACGACAACTCGCCGAACCGGCCCCGGCTTTCTCTCCCCGTACCCCATGCCGGTGCCGATCGCTTCACGCAGGATGTCACCGCCAGGCGGTCACTGCCCCGCAAAGGATCAAACAAAGCGTGATTTCATCGCCGCAGAATCCCAATGCCGACGTGATGCCGCCATGTTCAGGCAGTCGGGCCCGGGGCCTGGCAGGTGGGCGTCCCGTCGACATGACACCGAGGTCGACACGGATATCACCCAAAGCCGGCCCGTTTACGGCTCGTCATGGATGCACCACTCGGACGCAACGCTCCGCCCGTCCCGTTGACGGGACAGCAGCCCCCTGCACGCTCGTTCAGGTCACGCCGTCAACTACCTCTATATTCGGGTGCTTTCGGCTCACCGTCTCCCGACCGACCGCCAGGTAGGTTATAGCACGCCGTCCGGGCTCACCCGGAGAATCCCGAAGCGCTCCCCGCGTCAGGAGAGAAATAGAGGAACGCAGCTTACTCCGGAGGATTTGCGCAGTTGACGCCTCCGTCATCAGAAGCCATTTCCTTTCGAGCGGAATGACCAAGGCTCCGCACCAAGCGGATCGCCACATTCCGGCGACCCGGCAGCGGCGCGCACCGTCCTCGAACAGCGGGAAACCGAACGGTGGACGCGAAGTCCGGAACCTGCTCAACCCCACTGCCCCCGTCCGTGGTCCTGCTGAGCAAGCGGCAACGACGTTGGGGAGTGCGCAATGACGTTACGGAAGAGCTCAAGATTCACTGTGGTGGGTCTCGCGGCGGCCGCCGTGGCGGCGACCGCCCTCGTCTCCCCCGCCCGGGCGACGCCCGACACCGATCCCGACGCGGCGGCCGGTCATCGCGCGACCCAACGCGCGATGGACGCGGCCGTCAAGGCGGGCACCCCTGGCGTCACGGCCCAGGCCCGTGACGCCGACGGTGTCTGGAAGTCGGCGTCGGGCGTGGGCAACCTCAAGACGGGTGAGCCGCGCGGCAAGAACGACCGGTTCCGCGTCGGCAGCATCACCAAGACGTTCGTGTCGACCGTTCTCCTCCAGATGGAGGCCGAAGGGGAACTCGGCCTCGACGACACCGTGGAGCGCCATCTGCCGGGCCTCGTACGGGGCAACGGCAACGACGGCCGCAAAATCACCGTACGGCAGCTCCTCAACCACACCAGCGGCCTGTTCGACTACCTGGCCGACAAGAAGTACCGCGCGACGTACATGGAAGGCGACGGCTACCTCAAGCACCGCTACGACACGCTGCCCCCGCGCAAGCATGTGAAGGTGGCGCTCTCCCACACACGACGGTTCAAGCCCGGCGCCAAGCAGTCGTACTCCAACACCAATTACGTCCTGGCCGGACTGATCGTCGAAAAGATCGGCAAGAGGACGTACGAGGCCGAGGTCCGCGACCGCATCATCGAACCGCTCGGGCTGAAGGCCACCACCAACCCCGGCAACAGCATCCATCTGCCGCAGCCCAGCAGCCGCGGCTACTCCAAGCTGTTCCGGTCGGTACCGGACCGGATCGACGACATCACCGAGATGAACGGGTCACAGGGCTGGGCCGACGGCGACATCATCTCGACCGCCGGTGACCTGAACCGGTTCTACAGCGCCCTCCTGCGCGGGAAGCTGCTGCCGCCCAAGCAGCTCAAGGCGATGAAGACCATCGCCACCGTTCCCGGTTCCGCGCGCATGACCTACGGGCTCGGCCTCCAACGGCTCAGGACGAGCTGCGGCAAGACGGTGTGGGGCCACGGTGGCGGGATGGTCGGGTGGCTCTCCATGGCCACCAGCACCGCCGGCGGCCGCCACCAGTTCTCCTACAACTTCAACGGGGACTGGGACGCGGCATCCATGTCCTCCCTCGTGAATGCCGAGTACTGCGGCACGGCTTCGCGGTCGCGCTGAGGGCAGACCGCGCGTCACCGTCGGCGGGCGGCCTTGGCGGCCAGAGCGAGGAGCGGCTCGTCGATCGCCGTCCCGTCGGGGGCGGTCGGCCGGTTGTCGACGTACACCGTCTCGATGCCCCGCTCGGTCGCACACCGGGTGACCACGTCCACGGCTGCCGCCTTGAGCTCGACGGCCAGGACCTCCGCGCCGCGCGCCGACGGCTCCTCCAGGTCGAGGAGGAGTTGCCGGCGGTCCGCCAGTGCGTGACTGACACCGGTCACGTGGGCCCCGTGGGCTTCCTCGAGATGCCGTTTCAGGATGTCGCCGTACCGCCTGTCCGCCGTTGTGGCCAGCCACACGCGCTTGCCCGCCACGTCGCCGAGAGGGTTCGGGCGAAAGACGGTCCTGATGGACTCCGGTCGGGACAGGGATCCTCGTACGAGGGACTCCAGCGCCTGCAGCCGCTGCTCGTCCGCGTCGTCCTCGCACTTGGTGAGCACGACCAGATCGGCGAGCAGCGTGCGGTACAGGCCGAAGTAGCCGGACAGTTCCACGGGGTCGATGTCGGCGCCGACGACCAGGATCCCGGCGTCGGCGCGGGCGGGCGGCACGGCGGCGCCGCTGGACTCGAGGACGAGGAGCCCCGGGTCCAGCTCCCGGGCACGGTCGAGGGCCCGCTGGTAGTCGTCGCAGCACGTGGCTCCCGCGAAGCCGCCGCCTGCCCGCCAGGTCCCCACCGTCGGCACCCCCGCGACCAGAGCGTCCTCGATGTAGTCGCTGGCCGCGTGCCGACCCTGCGCCACCCAGTCGAGCAGTGTCGCCTGGATCAACTCCATGCCCGATTCGATGACTTGAGGCTCGGCCGGGCCGCCGCGGCCCATCGCGATGACGACCGGATCAAGACCGGCGGCGCGCCACGTACGGGCGGCGTGGCCGGTCAGCGCGGTCTTGCCCATCCGCTTGCCCATGCCGATGACCGCCACGGACGGTACGTCGCCGACCGGCGGACGGCACGGCGGGGTGAAGGTGAAGTCGGCGCCTCGGTAGCAGGCGCCGCGCCACAGCGCGACCGATGCCATGCGGCATCGGCGCGCGTTGCTCAGGACCGGCGCGTCGGACAGGTCGAAGACGGTCCGCGCGCCGGTACGGGAGATCGCCTCGGCCAGCCCGGCCTCGACATCCGCCGGCGTCTCGACCGGCACCCCCACATCCAGCGGCCGCTGCCCGAGCTTCTCCCGGCCGCCGGCCACAAGGGCCAGTACAGGACGTTCCCCGGTCTCACGGAGCACCTTGATCGCACGGGCGGTCACCGGCGGATAGTGCTCGCCGTCGATCAGTACGAGGCAGACGGCGGGGCGTGGAACGGCTGTCACCTCTTCAGGGGACCACGACTGCGTGGACGTCCCGTGGCGCCACGCGGCCCGGTCTCACCCGCGCCACGCGGCCCGGCCTCACCCTGGCCTAGGTCCCCAGCCCTCATCCCTGGCCCGCTCAAGATCATCCGGAAGGCCGATGCCGCTGTCCGGCGGCGGGAGCCATCATGCCGGTGGATACCTGCCAAAAGGAGCGCATCATGTCGTACCCGGAGCACCTCGCATACCCGGAGCCCCGTTACCTCGGCGACAAGGGCGAAGTGAACGCGGCCTTCCGCCCGGCCGACACCCCGCCGGACATCTCCTCCCCCGGCGGCTCCACCCACTACCTCGCCACGAACGAGTCGACCGGCGGCGAATTCGGCCTGTATAAGGTGCAGTTGGGCGCGCGCTCCGCCGGAGCCAAGACCCACTTCCACCGGGCCATGTCGGAGTCCTTCTACATCCTCTCCGGCGAACTGGAGCTCTACAACGGCGAGAAGTGGGTCACCGGCCGCGAGGGCGACTTCCTGTACGTGCCGGTCGGTGGCCTGCACGCCTTCAAGAACGTGACCGACGAGCCCATGTCCATGCTCATGCTCTTCTCCCCGGGCGCCCCGCGCGAGGAGTACTTCGAGCGGGTCGCTGAGATGTCACAGCGCAGCAGCGAGGAACTCAAGGAGTTCCGCATCCGGCACGACAGCTACTTCACGGAGGACTTCGAGCCGGGGGTGGAGTGAAGTCGGCTTTCGCTTCCCCCGTCGCCGGCCCCGTCCCCCTGCCCGCCGCCGGCGGACCGTACTCGGTCGGCACCCGGGCGTTCCACCTCGTCGACGACCGTCGCAACGACGCGTTCGCGCCCGACGAGTGGTGTTCTTCGGTCCGGGCCGCCAGGATCCGGCGGCCACCGGGACGGCCTTCGCCCAGGACCTGGCGAGCCACGGCTACGTCGTCATCGGGTCAACCACACCTATCGCGAAGGCGGTTCGGCACGGCGGGGTCGGCGTGTTCGGCCACTCCCTCGGCGGCTCCGCGGCCGCCGAGGTGCTGCGCACCGACGTACGGTTCACCGCGGGTGCCTGCTTGGACGGTGCCCTGCAGACGGACGCGGTGCAGACCGGGCTGAAGCAGCCCTTCCTGCTCTTCACCGAGCCGATGGAACTGCCGACCTGGACGGACTTCATGGCGCACCACACGGCTTGGGGACGCCGCATGGTCCTGGCCGGTGCTCGTCACTACAGCTTCAACGACCTCGCGGCCCTGGGCGTCGCGTGGAAGCTCGACGAGGTGTGGACCGCGGAGCGGTTCGCCAAGTTCTTCGGCACGGCCGAGGGGCGACGCACGCAGGCGGTCACCGGGGACTACGTACGCGCCTTATTCGACCACTGGCTGCGCGGCCGCACCGCGGCCTCCCCGTCTCTGGACTCCGCGGACACCAAGTACCCCGAGATCACGGTCGGGTGGACGTCCGGGCGCTGACTCCGCCTTTCCGTGGTGGCGGGCTCAGCCAGGACCACTGGCAAGACCGACAAGCCTGTGGAGGGCGCCGCCGTCTGCCAACAGGGCACCACCGAGGCGGGAGACGACGGCACGCACGCGCCCAAGGGCTGGGTACCGGGCCAACGGTGCGGCGAGCTTCCCGGCAGGCGGGGCCATTCTGGCCGGCGGGGAGGCTGGACTCCGCGCATGTGGACCGGCTGCGGGAGGAGGCCGAGCAGGCACAACGGCTCGGCCTCACCGCATCAGCACACCCCCATTGATGTCGTACGTCGCTCCGGTGATGAACCCGGCGTCCTCGCCCGCCAGATGGAGCACGAGGCTCGCGACCTCCATGGGCTGCGCGAGGCGCCCCACCGGAATGCGGCTCGTCATGTCGGCCAGCTTCTCCTCGCCGACGGTGCGGACCATCGGTGTGTCGACCAGCGCGGGCGCGACCGCGTTGACGGTGATGCCGTCGGCGGCGAGCTCCGTCGCGAAGACCCGGGTGAGAGCGATGAGCCCGGCCTTGGACGCGCCGTAGTGCGCGGCCGTGGGGCGTGCGGCCTGGCCGCTGACGGAGGCCATGTTGATGATGCGCCCGCCACGCGCCCGGTCGCGCATGCCCTCGGCGACTCTGCGCGTGAGGAAGAAGGTGCCGGTGAGATTGACCCGGAGGACGGCGTCCCACTCCTCCGGCGTGATCACCCACAGGCCGCTCATGGGCGCGCGAGCGGCATTGTTGACGAGGACGTCGATGCCGTCCCAGCGCTTCAGCACGGCCTCGTGTGCCGCCCGTGCCTGCTCCGGATGGCCGAGGTCGGCGGTGACGGCCAGGGCCCGCTCGCCGCTCTCGTCGAGGGTGCGGGCCAGTTCCTGGTTGCGCTCGCGGTCGGCGTCAAGGAGGGCCACACGGGCGCCCCGGGCGTGAAAGGCACGCGCCATGGCCGCGCCGAGGCCTTGGGCGGCACCTGTGACGAGGGCGGTACGCCCTGCGAAGTCTTGGGCTGGAACAGGGGTGTTGGCGGTCATGCCCGAGAAATCCTCTCCGTGAGCGGTGAATTCCGGCGGCGGCCTGTCACTCCTTGCCGCGGAGCCCCGTCATTCATTGCCGAAGAACAGGGCACGCCCCACCCGCGCCTCGATGCGCAGATAGCGCCACAACTGGTGTTCACCCACGGGCACGTCGCGGAGCACCGAGCAGACGCGGGAGACGGCCGACAGGTCCGGCGCGTCGGCGAGGATGTAGGAGGTCCACGGGTAGGCGGGCGATGCGCCGACCATCAACTGGTCGTCGTCCATGGTCCCGAGCACTGTGACACCGAACCGCTCCCCGAGCTGCCCGAAGGCGTCCCGGCAGCACGCGCGCCACGTGTGCGCGTTCCTCGGCGGTGGCGGAGAAGAAGTCCTGGGTCACGCCTATGCAGAACAGCACGCGCAAGGGTGCGTCGGCAGAGTTTTCGATCATGAATCCACGGTACGTGACGCCGCCGCGGCAGCATTACGAGCCCTGTCCGCCCCTCAGTGGCAGCGGCGTTCGACGTCGGTCAGCGTTAGTCAGCGCCGGAAGAACCGCGCGAGCACAAGGGCGACCGTCTTCGGGTCGGCCACGTGCCCCTGGCCGGTGAAGGTCTGGCGCTCCCCGCGCGGGATACCGGCGACGATCGCGTCCGTGGCCGACTCGAAGAGGCCGTCGCCTCCGCCCGTGGCCACCAGGGTTGGCTGCGTGATGGTGGCGAGGCGGGCCGTCGGTGGCGGGCCGTAGCACGCCGCGTCGTAGGCGAGCGTGTGCGCCAGGGCCTCCAGGCCGGGCCAGAGCGGTGAGTTCCTGGCCTCCGCGATGTTGTGCTCGTCGGCCCCCGCAAGCCGCATGAACAGTTCGACCGCCTCGCCGCGGCGGCCCTCGGCCAGCACTTGGGCGAGCTGTTCGCGGTACTGCCGGAACCGCCCCGGCGCGTCGTCGGCCGTGTCGTAGGGCACGTCGTACACGGCGAGCCTGTCGATCGCGAGCCCTGCCGCCGCGGCCTCCAGCGCGAACATGCCACCCGACGAGACGCCGTACACGTGCGCCGATCCGCCGGCCAGAGCCAGCAGCGCCGCGATGTCCTCGATCTCACGCTCCACGGCGTACGGCAGGGTGTCGCCGCTGCCGCCCCGACCGCGCCGGGCGTAGTTGAACACGGTGAAACCGTGCGCCAGTTCACGGGCGAGCGGCGCGTTCTCCGCACCGTCGTCGAGACCTCCGCCCACCAGAATCACGGCGGGCCCGCTGCCTTCGCGTTCGTACGCGATCGGCGTGCCGTCCTCCGACACCACGTGCTGCATCTGCGACTCCTCACGCGTCGTACGCAACGAGAACGCCGGTACAAGAGCGGCACCGACCCACCGGGTCCGCCAGGAGATGGCGTTCCTCAGCTGCGGTCGGTGGCGCAGCCACCGATGCCCCTGGCCTCCTCCCGCAGAGCTGCGGCATGTCAGTGCCGCCGTACACCCTCCTCAGCTGCTCCGAGACCGGCGGCGGCCACGGCCTCGGCCCGCGCGGTGCGTGAGCGCGCGGCGTACCACCTTCGCGAGCATCGCCGGACGGAACAGCAGCGAGGGTGGCGCCGTCATGTTCAGCACCCGTACGAAGCGGGCCCACACGCCCGCGTCGTGTGCGGCGAGGGCGAACACGTGCTGGTTGTACCAGTGGGCGAAGCGCGCGGACAGCGGCTGTCCCCCGGGTGCCCACATGAGGTCCGAGCTGGTGGCCAGGGTCCACGGGACCTGGATGACGCGGGCCGCGGCGCGGTGGTAGCTGCGGCTGAGACCGTCGAGTCCGGACGCGTCGGCCCGGCGGCGGAGCAGGAGCCGGCCGAGCAGCTCCGCTTCGAGCGCGGCGACCGTCAGCCCCTGCCCGTACACCGGGTTGAACACGCAGAGCGAGTCGCCGACCGCGATCAGGCGTTCCGGCCAGCGGGCGTTCTTGTGGTGCAGGCGCCACTCATTGCCGGGATTGGTGTACCGGTGGATCTCCCCCTGCCGGATGCCGCACTTGATCTGTTCGGCGAGGCGCGGGTTGCCCAGGGTGTGGGCGAAGTCGAGGTAGCCGTCGTCGTCGGTGGGCGGCACGTGCTGGTCGAAACCGAACAGCGAGCACATCCAGCGGTGGTGCTCCACGGCCAGCACCACTCCGCCGCGAGGTACGCCGGGCGCGAAGGTCATCTGGTACGCGACGTCGAAGTCCTGCCGGTCGCGCGGCGGGCGTTCGTAACACGCGGAGGTGTAGGTGATCTTCGCTTTGATGACGGTCTTGCCGGACACCGGCAGCCGCGCGTCGGCGAGCCAGCTGTCGATGGGCGTGGAGCGGCCCGACGCGTCGACGACCAGGTCGGCGTCGACTTCGGCGAGTCCGTCGGCGTCGTGGGTGCGGTAACGGACGCGGTCCAGGCGGCCGGGAGCACTCGCCGTCACCGTCTCGCAGCGGGTCGCCGCGAGCAGCCGTACCGGCGCGAGGGCCGACACCCTTTGCCGCAGCCGCCGTTCGAGCTCGTCGCGGGTGAACGTCTGGATGGGCACGCCGACCGGGTCGCGCGGCGCGTAGCCGGTCGGCAGCAGGAAACTGATCCGCTCGCCGTAGTCGAGGACGGGCGCGCCCAGCTCCGCGAGCTCCGCCCGTAAGCCCGGGAAGAGTGCCTCCAGCGCGTCGCCGCCGCGGGCGAGCATCGCGTGCGCGTGGTAGCCCTGCGGGACATGGGGGTGCACCCCGGTGTCCGACCGCACCGGATCGCGCTCCAGGACGAGCACCTCGGAGAAGTGATCGGCCAGGACCCGCGCGGTCACGAGCCCGGCGTACCCGCCACCGACGACGACGGCCCGCCCCCAGCGGGTTCCGGACGACAAGCTGTGCTGGTTCTCGGCCATGGCCGACCCCACCCCTCTCGGCGCAACTCCCCGCCACTTCACCCTGTACGACCGCGGTCCTCAAGACCGCCCAGGGAGCGCACCGAAGCACACAACACCCCGTGCGGCGCCCGCAAGACCGCGAGACCCGTCACGGCCTGATTCTCAGCCAGCCCCCTTGTCGTGCTGTCGGCGCACCATCTCGGTGATCCAGGTGGGTGCGAACGGCGACGTGCAGCCCGGGGAAGTCGGGTAGTCCTTGAGCACTTCCAGGCGCTCACCGATGTCGATGGCACGGGTGCGGTGCTCGGCGTGCTCGATCCCGATCTGGGCCAGGCAGTGGTTCATCGCCCACTGCAGGCGTTCCGGGGCGTCTTTCATCTCCGCCTCGATGACGTCGAGCAGTCCTGCGAGGTCGAGTCCGTCGGGCTTCTTCGCCACGCGTTCGGCGGTCAGCGCCCAGCCCGCGCTCGCGACCACTGGATCCGGATCGGCGGACCAGGCCAGGCGCAGCTCTTCGGAGTGCGGGCTCTTCTTCACCACATAGTTCACGAGCCAGTCGTGCACCTTGGGTGTGCGCGCCTCGCGCAGCATGGCGTCCAACTCGTCGCGCTCGAACGCCTTCGGGCGGCAGATCAGCATCGCAAGGAGTCGCGCCGCCGTGTCGTCCGTCTCCCAGAGCCGGCGCGCGAGGTCCTGCTGCGTCTTCAGCCGCTTCGCGAGCGCGCGCAGTTTGCTGAGGTTCACACCGTGATCGTCACCGTGTCTCTCGTTCACCGCGCGTGTCTTCGGGTCCTCGAGGTCGGCCAGCTCGGCCATCACCTCGGCCACCGTCGTCTCGGTCGGCGTCGCCTTGGCCATCTCGGCCTCCTCTCCGTCACATGCGATTTTCAGCGTACGAGGGAAGCAGCGCGTCCCGGACCGTGGCCAGAGTGGGTGAGGATCACCCGGTTGCGCGGCTCGGGTTGGAGGAGCGAGAGGACGTGCCCACGCAGACTCGCGAGGTATGGACTCGACACGACGAGCTGTACTGGCGGCGCTGTTGGCAGCAGGACTGGCACCCTGCACGGCAGGAGCGGCCGCGGCGGAGGGGCCCCACCACGGGAGGACGGCGCGGCCCCTCCGCGGGAGAGAAGCGCGGCCTCTCCGCGGGAGAGCGGCGCGGCCCCGACCTCCCGCCTCACTCATGGGACACGAGATCCGCCGCCTGCCCACCTCGCGCAAAGAGGTCGCGCTGACCTTCAACGCGGCGTGGGACGAGAGCGGCGTCGACATGGTCCTCACCGAGCTGCGGCGCCGACGGCTCGTGGCGACCTTCTTCCCGACCGGCGGCTTCGCCGAGACCCACCCCTCGGCCGTGCGGGCCATGGGCGCCGAGCACGGTCTTGGCAACCACTCCTACAGTCACCCGTACTTCGACGACCTGAGCACCAGGGAACGGCAGCGGGAGGTGCGCCGCGCCGATACGGCGATCCGGGCCGCGGCGGGCACCGAGCCGCTGCCGTTCTTCCGTTTCCCGTACAGCTCCACCACGGCCGCGTCGGTCGCCGACGTCAACGCTCTCGGCTACGCGGCGATCGAGTTCACCACCGACACCAACGGCTACCTCGGGCCGAGCCGCGGCATGACGGTGGAGCGGGTGGTCGCCCGGGCCGTCGACGCCCTCGCACCGGGCGCGATCATCCAGATGCACGTGGGCAGCACCGGTGACGGGATCGTGCTCGACGCCCGGGCACTGCCCAAGATCCTCGACGCGATCGCGGCGGCGGGCTACGGAGTCGTGGACCTACGGGAGTTCCTGGTGCCGCGTGCGTGAGCGGCACGCTGTGCTCCGGTCGGCGCCCTGGCTAGGCGCGGTCGAGTTGGTCGGCCAGGCCGGCCAGGTCGTCGACGTACAGGTCGAACCGGTCCGAGGAGGCGGGCGGGTCGCCGACGGGGCGGGCGACGTAGGCGGTGCGCAGACCGAAGGCCTGTGCTCCGCGCAGGTCCCAGGCGTGGGTGGCGACCATCAGGAGCCGCTCCGGCGGCCGGCCGGAGACGGTGACGGCCAGTTGGTAGACCGCCGGGTCCGGCTTGTACGTCCGGGCGTCTTCGGCGGACAGGGCCTGGTGCCAGCGCAGCCCGGCGTGGGCGTTGAGTCCCAGCAGCGCCGTCCGGCTCGTGTTGGAGAGTCCGATCAGCGGGAACCGTTCGGCGAGTCGGGCGAGCCCCGCCACGGTGTCGGGCCACGGCGGGAGCCTGCGCCCTGACAGGGCCAGCGCCGCCACGGCGTCCGGGTCGTCGACGCCGGCGGCATCGGCGACGAGCCGGGCGGCTTCCAGGTCGAGGACTTCGCTGGGGAGGTAGGGCCGGACGCCGTCGACGATGCGACGTTGCTCGCGTTCGATGTGCTGCTGCCACAGCGACAAGAGCTGCTCGACCCCGGAATCGCCGGAATCGCCGGAAGCGCCGAGCGACGGGTCGAGCTCACGAATGCCGGCGCGGATACCGGCGGGTTCGTCGACGAGCGTGCCGAGCACGTCGAACACGACGGCATCGATCTCTGGCTGTGCCATGGGCGAGGTCTCCTGGAGAAGCACGGGAAGAAGTAGCGGCGTGAGAGTGGCTGTTGGTCGAACGCCGCGGGAAGCCACCGGATTCCCGGTTGTTCTCCCGTGTGCACCTCTGTTCCCTCCCGTGCGCACCGCCCGGCGTCAGCCGAGCTTGAGCAGGAACTCGGCGAGCTCGACCGGCGTGGTGATCATGCAGTCGTGGCCGGTCGCCAGTTCCCACACCTGTGCCGGGGCACCGTTGGGGTGCAGCGCGGGGACGGGGCGCCGGTCGAAGCCTTCCGGCTCGCCGACGACGCAGTGGATGTGCGTCCGCGGGATCGCGTTCACTGCCGGATTGTCCAGTCGGACCGGTTGCTGGAGGCAACGCACCGGCTGATCCGACAGCATCGTACGCAGCCACGCGACGTCCGCCGGGTCGGTGACCCCGAACAGACCCGCGGGCGGCGGCATCTCGGGGGGCGGCGGAACCCGCCAGCCGCTGTCGGACTGCACGGCTCGGTCGATCAGGACCTGGGCCACGGGGAGGACGTCGGCCGCGCTCTCGCCGTCCTCCGGGACCATCGCGTCCAGGTAGACCAACTGTGCAATCCGGTCCGGGACCTGGTTGGCCGCGGAGGAGATGACGAGCCCGGCGTAGCTGTGCCCCACAAGGATCACCTCGGTGAGGTCTTCCGCGGCGATCAGCCCCACGATGTCGTCGACGTGCGTGTCGAGCCCTACCTCGCGGCTGAGCAGGTGCGCCTTGTCGCCGTAGCCGGTCAGCGTCGGCGTGACCACGCGATGCCCGGCCGACGCCAGCAAGGGGGCCAGCCGCTCCCAGCACTGACCGCTGTGCCAGGCACCGTGTACCAACAGATATGTCGACATGGTTCTGCTCCTTGCTGTGCTTGTCCGCTGTAGCTGTGCTCGTCCGCTGTACTTGTCCGCTAGGGGCGCGGACGGCGGGCGGAAACGTCGGCCCGTGGGCCCGCCGGCCACGCTGCCGCCCGGGCCCCGGCCGAGCCAGGGCCCCCGCGATCCTGGGGGTGACAGGACCAGGCACGCGTACGGTTGCGCGAATTACAGTGCAGCGATGAGCGACGAACCGAACATGCTGGGCGATTACGCGCGTGCACGCCGTGAGCTCGTCACTCCCGAGCAGGTCGGTATTCCCGCTGTGGGCGTGCGGCGCGTGCCGGGCCTGCGCCGGGAAGAGGTCGCGATGCTCGCGGGCATCAGCGCCGACTATTACCTGCGCCTGGAGCAAGGCCGCGACCGCAACCCGTCGGTGCAGGTCCTCGAGTCCCTCGCCCGCGCGCTGCAGCTCGACGACGACGCGACGGCGTACCTGCTGCGCCTTGGCACGGGCAAACCCCGACGGCACCAGCAGCGGCACCCGCACCAACCCCGGAAGGAAACCGTCCCGCCGGGCATCGCCAAGCTCCTCGCCACGCTGCCGCTGCCCGCGTGGGTCGAGGGCCGCTACTTCGACGTACTCGCCGCCAACGCCCTGGCGACCGCTCTCTCAGCGCGCCTCGTGGCGGGAGCCAACCGCCTGCGGGACGTGTTCCTCGACCCCGCCGAACAGGCGCTCTACCCGGACTGGGAGAGCGCCACCGCGGGCATGGTCGCCGGTTTCCGCGAGTCCGTCGGCACCGACACGGACGACCCCCGCTTCATCGAGCTGGTCGGCGAGCTCTCCCTCGCCGACCACCGCTTCCGTCAGCTCTGGGCCCGCCACGACGTGGAGGCGTGCGAAGGCGCGCCCAAGCACATCGACCACCCCCAGATCGGTGGCCTCAAGATGAACCGGGAGCGGGTCGGCATCGGCGGCACGGCAGGCCAGATGCTCGTCATCTGCCACCCCGACCCCGGAACCGACGACGCCGACAGACTGGCGCTCCTCGCCTCCGCGACGCTGACACCGGCCACGCACGTCTCCGGCACCGGCTCCAGCACCGGCACCGGGCGCTGAGGGTCAGTCTCCGCCGCCGCCTCCACCGTCCCCGCCGCCTCCGTCCCCGCCACCACCGCCGCCGTCGCCGCCGTCGCCGCCGTCCGAGCCCCAGCCGTCCCCGCCGCCGGACTCGTTGTCGTCACTGCCCCAGCCGAGGTTGCTGTACCAGGCGCTGTCCCATTCGATGTCGATCGCCACCGGCTCGCCGTCGTGCGAGGGCCGTCGCGTGGGCTGTGTCCGGAAGCGGTGGGCGCCGGTCGTGTCGCCGATACCGAAGGTGACGGCGAAGGCGTGTGCCATGACGGCGTCCAGCGGGTCGTGGCTGTCGTAACGGATGTCGGAGAGGGGCAGCAGCACCGTGCCCGGTACGGGACGGCGCCGGCGCGGCGGGCGGGTGAGGAGAGCGACCTGCTGTCCGTCGCGCAGCAGCCGCGAGCAGGTGTTGCTCTCGCGCTGCAGCTCCCAAAGGTGCTGCGGCGTCTGCGCGGTGACGAAGCTGCGGGTCTTGCGCCAGACCTTGGTCAAGGTCAGTGTGGCGGCATCCGTGCCCACGGTCAGGACCAGGCCCCGGCTCGGCGTCGTCCTGTCGGAGCTGTGCAGTCCGTAGGGCGCGCGGACACGTACGACGGGTGCCATCGGGCCCCATACGTCCACGCGCACCAGGCGGCGGTCGACAGCCACCGCTATCGCTCCCGCGGGCCCGGGAGCGTACCGCCGCGCGAGCCACAGCGGTACGCCCTCGGCCTGTGCCTGCGCGGCCAGGGCAGCTACCTGGCCGGGTCCTCCGGACTGTTGGAGGGCCAGCTGCCCGAGCCGGTGGGCGAACTCGGCGGTCCTGCGTACCTTGACTGGTTTCGTGGTGCCGGTGACGCGCGTGACGGGCGCGACGCCCGGTCCGTCCGGCAGTTCGCGTAGATCTCGTTCGCTGCCGCCGCCCCCGAGCCAGTGTCCGCGCTGGTACGCATCGGCCATCGCGGCGAAGTGCAGTTCGCTCAAGGGCATGGAGCGTCCCCGGGCCCGTAGGCCCTGCCCGGTCAACTCCACTGTCTGGGCAAGTGGGTTCCAGGAACTCTCGGCATACAACACCTGCATCATGTGTCTCCCCCGTCATCTGGCCTTGGCATTGTTCTGCCGACGCCATGAAGCACTCATTTTCCCACGCAGGCAGCGGCATCCGGCTTCGTATTACGAGGCCGTCGCCGTATCCGGACACTTGTCTCAGCGTTTTGCCAGACTGTGAGGAGTGCTTGCGCGGTGCGGGGTGCCTGGGCCTGCGGTGCCGGGGGTGCCGCCCGCCACCACCCCATAACTAGCCCCGCCCACCCTGACTTTGGGGCCGCCATGACCATGCGGGCCGAGTCAGTGATTTCCCTGAGGCGTCTCCGGGTCGTCCCCGATACTGCACGGCCGACGATCCTGGTGAGCTTGTGTCATGCCTCGCCTTCACCATTTCTCACCACGCCAACTCCTCACTGTCCTGGGCACGATCGGCGCGCTCTCGCTCGCGGCAGTCACCCTCGCCGCCACAGGCGCCCCCACCGCCACGCCCGCTGACAAGCCCGCTGACACGCCCCAACCGTCCTCGACCGAACCCGCCCGGCTCCAAGCGGCGTTGGACCGCATCGTCGAGCAAGGCACGCCGGGCGTCATTGCCCAGGTCAGAAACGCTCACAGAACGTGGAACGCCCGGTCCGGCGTCAGCGACCTCGCCACGGGGCAGCAGCGCAGCACCCACGAGAAGTTCCGCATAGCCAGCGTGACCAAGTCCTTCACCGCCGTGGTGCTCCTCAAGCTCGAGGCCCAAGGGCGGCTTTCGCTGGACGACAGCGTCGAGAAGTGGCTCCCCGGGGTGGTGCGCGGCAAGGGCTACAGGCCGGGCAGCATCACGGTGCGGCACCTGCTCAACCACACCAGCGGAATCTTCGACTACAACATGGACGAGGGATTCCGCGCCAAGTACGCGGGAGACGAGTTCGACAAGCATCGCCACAAGAAATGGACACCCGCTCAGCTGGTGGACATCGCCCTCGCTCACCGTCCGAACTTCCAGCCGGAGCAGGGCAGTAGGCCCGGAAAGCCCGGTGAATGGGACTACTCGGACACGAATTACGTCCTCGCCGGAATGATCGTCGAAAAGGCCGGTGGCGGCACATACAAGGAGGCGGTGGAGCAGTTCATCATCAAGCCGCTCGGCCTGCGGGGCACCAGCGTGCCCGGCACCTCCCTCAGAGTGCCCGCTCCGCATGCCACGCACTACTCGACCCTGTTTGAGGAGGGACCCCAGGCAAAGGTGCGTGACGTCACGGAGTTCAGCCCTACGGTGGCGTTCTCGGCCGGGCAGCTCATATCGACCGTCGGCGACGTCAACACCTTCATGTCGAAGCTTCTCGGCGGCGACCTGCTGCCGCCCGCTCAGCAGCGGCAGTTGCTCGACGCCGTCCCCGTCGACGGGGACAAGGGGCACGGCGGCCCGGAGGACGTCTACGGCCTCGGGATACGTCACTTCAAGCTGGCGAAGGACTGCTGGGCCTGGGGCCACGGCGGCATGATCCCGGGTTCGGCCACCCGGACGGTCGTGTCGGCGGACGGACGGCACGTGATGACGATGAACCGGAACGGAGACTGGGGCGAGCAGGACCTGGAGGACGCGGTCGTGAAGACGGAATTCTGCGACCGCTGACGTCCGACCCCGGCTTCACATGTCCCGCTCGCTCACCCTTTGCCGAGCCGTTCGGTCAGGAAGGCGATGATCTCGTCGCGGGCCTGCACGGTCGGGTGGCCGTCCCGGTCGACGAGGTGGGCGGTGACGACGCTGTGGGCACACCCGACGACGTCGCGGAAGAAGGGAGGAGGGTTCGTGTTCGCTGCCTCGCCGGGCAGGACGCGGCCGTCGAACGCGTCGCCGAGCAGCGCCCGGTAGGCCGCGAACCGTTGGCCGGTGCACCATTTGTCGTTGTCGAAGCGGTAGCCGAGGACCTTCAGTCCGTCTCGCTGGACGCGGTCGGCGAGGGCGGCGGCGTCTTCGGTGCCGATCTCCAGACCGCCGGGGTCGTCGAGCGGCAGCGACGGGTGGTTGACCACCGGTGCGATGACCGCTGGTTCGAGGGCCATGGTCAAGGCGAAGTTGCCGGTGAAGCACAACCCTACGGTGCCGACGCCGGGTCCGCCGCACTCGGCGTGCGCGAGGCGGGCGAGGCCGCGCAGCCATGCGACGACGGGGCTGGTGCCGCCTCCGGCGAAGGCGCGGAACTCGGCGCTGACGCAGGCGCGTCGGACGACGGTCTCGAATGCCTCGGCGAGCGGATAGGCGCCGTCGACGCCGAAGAGGGAAGGCAGGTACACGGAGAAGCCGGCGTCGCGTACCCAGCGCCCGAAGCGCGCGACGTCAGGGCTGATGCCGGGCATCTCGGGCATGAGGACGACCGCCGGTCCGGACCCGGCTACGTACACGGTCTTGCTGATGTCGTCGACGGCGACGGTTCTGCGGGAGAAGTCCGCCAAGGGGTCGTGCTGCCCTCGCGTGGTTGTCATGACGGAAAGGATGACGAGAGGCTGACGCCACTGAGAAGCGGCGAGATCGCCATGTGTCGTGGTGATGTCGCCACCCCGTGGGTGCCGGAGGTGTCGTGTGAGTCCGCTGCGCGTGAGTGTGCTGGCCTACCCGGGCTGCTTCGCTTCGGAGGTGTTCGGGGTCTTGGACCTCTTGACCATGGCCACTCATGTGGCCGCGGCGCAGGGGGCGGTCGAGCCGTCCTACGCGGTGTCGGTCGTCTCGACCCGACGGCGGGTGACCGCGTCCGGTGGCTCGCGCGTCGATGTCTCGGCGGTTCGTCCCGCGGACGTGCTGATCGTGCCGGGCTTCGAGATCTCACCCACGCTGGACCTCGACGCGACTCTGGCGAAGCTGGAGCCGGAAACAGCGTCGATCCGTTCGCAGGCGGCTTCGGGGACCGCGGTCGTGTCGATCTGTGTCGGTGCTTTCCTGCTCGCTGAAGCAGGGCTGCTCCATGGGCGGGAGGCGACGACGTCCTGGTTGTTCGCGGACCGGTTGGCGCGGCGGTACGCCGACGTGTGTGTCCGCTCGGAGAAGTTGGTCGTGACCGATCGGGGGGTGACGACGACCGCGGCCTTCAGTGCGATGTACGACTTCGCGCTGCGGTTCATCCGGGAGCACGACGGGCCCCGTGTCGCCCGCGGTACGGCGCGCATCGCGCTCCTGGACGACGCGCGTTCCACGCAGGCCGCGTACGTCGATGTCGGGCTCCTGCCCACCGTGGGCAAGGGCTTCTCGGCCGGTGTCAAGCGGTGGCTCGACCAGAACCTCGGGGCTCGGTACGACCTGCCTGCCCTCGCCCGGGAGTTCGGGGTCAGCACGAGGACCCTGCTCCGCCGCTTCGGCGACGAAGCCGGTGAGACACCGCTCGGCTACCTGCACGGCGCCCGGGTGCGTCGGGCCCGGCATCTGCTGGAGACGACCGACAGGACCGTCGCGAGCATCGCCGCCGACGTCGGGTACCGCGACCCGGGGTCGTTCAGCGGAGTCTTCGCCCGGCACACGGGTCAGCAGCCGAGTGTGTACCGCGCGACGTTCCGGCGGCGCGACGACGGCCTCGGGCGCGCGCCCGATGCCGCGCGCGTCCTCACTTCAGGAAGTCCGAGCAGACGTAGGTCTCCGACCGTCCGTCCTGCGGCCGCACCGTGACCCGGATGTCGTCGGTCCGCGTCGTGCCGTTGTCGTCGGCGATGGCACGGGCCCGCGCGATGCTGCACACGAGCTGGCCCATCAGGTTCCGGTCGTCCACGGCCGAGGCGGAGAGGTCCGGCTGCGGGACGTGGACGGTGACCGCGTCCCCGTCGGCCGTGGCCCGGTACTGGCCCCCCGTCCCCAGCAGGGTGGTGAGCCCGGCCGCGCGTTCCGCCTCCGTCGGGCCGGAGCCGAGGAGTTTGATGACGCCGTTGGGGTCAGTGACCTTGTACGCCGGGATCTCGGGGCGCGAGACCGCCTCCAGGCGTCCCGCTTGGGACACGAAGTACAGGCGCAGCCCCTTGGTCAGCCCTCCGGCGGCCGCGCCGCCGTCCAGGACACCGGTGGGGCGCACCCCGCAGCCGGCGAGCAGCACGACGGCCACACCGGCCAGCGCAGTCCCGAACGCCCTGTGCGCGACCCGCGCCCTGTGGGCAGCCTTCATCGGTCCTCCTCGCGGGTGCGCCGCCACGGCAGGCGCAGCGTGAACACCGCCCCGCCGTCCGGCCTGTTGGCCGCGTCGATGGTGCCGCCGTGCAGGCGTGCGTTCTCCAGCGCGATGGCGGTGCCGAGGCCGCTTCCCTCCGAGCGGGTGCGGGCGGTGTCGGCCTTGTAGAAGCGGTCGAAGACGTGGGTGAGGGCTTCGGGCGGCAGTCCGGGGCCGCGGTCGGCGACCTCGACGGTCACCCAGTCGCCCGAGGGATCGGTGGCCAGGGTGAGCGTCACCGGTTCGGCGCCGTGGCGCAGCGCGTTGCCGACGAGGTTGGCGACGATCACGTCGACGCGCCGCCGGTCGACCGATGCCCGTATGCCCTGCGGCAGTTCGGCCCGCACCTGGTCGGTCCAGCAGCGCAGGGACAGCGTCGCGTGAACCGCTTCGGCGAGGTCGGTGCCGGTCAGGTTGAGCCGGGCCGCTCCGGAGTCGAAGCGCGACATCTCCATCAGGTCGTCCACGAGCCGGGTGAGTCGGCCGGTCTCGGCGCTGACCGTGCGGGCGGCGTGGGCCGCGTCCGGCGGCAGGGTCGCCGCGTCCTCGTCGAGGACGGTGGCGACCATCGTCATCGCGGCGAGCGGGGTGCGCAGTTCGTGCGAGACGTCGGCGACGAAGCGCTTCGCCCGCAGGTCCTGCTCGCGCAGCTCGGCGACGGAGGCCTCCAGGGCGCTCGCCGTCTTGTTGAAGTCCCGTGCCAGGTCGGCGAGTTCGTCACGTCCTCGTACCCTGACCCGGGACGTGAGGTCACCGGCCGCGTGCCGCCGGGTCGCCTGCCCCAGTTCGCGTACCGGACGCAGCACCGTGCCCGCGGCGAGGAGCGCGAGGACGGCGGCGAGCAGCACCACCGGCACGATGCCGCCGCGCACCGCGTCCAGCACCCCCGCCGTGTCCTCGCGCTCCGCCCGCAGTGAGGTGATGGCGAAGACGTCGAGGCCCGACAGCGTCCTGGAGTCGAAGGTGACGGGGGTGCCGACGACCAGGTAGGGGCTGCCGTGCCAGTCGACCCGCTGGAAGCTCATGCGGTTGCGGGTGCGTACCGCCTCGCGCAGGGCGGGTGTGATCCGCGTACGGTCGGCGGACGCGTCGGACGAGGCCTTGAGGGAGCGGTACTGGGTCACGACGACGGCGCCGTCGCCGAGCCCGTCCGCGATGCCGGCCGCGAAGCGGGTGAGGGAGACCTCGTCGGCCGGGACGTCGAAGTCCGCGGCGGCCTGTTCGACGCGGCTGCGTACGTCGGTGAGGACCGCGTCCTGCTTGCGCTGCAGGACGGCGGTGCGCGATTCGCGGTAGGCGAGCGCGGTCGCGGTGACCGCGCTGACCAGGGCGACGAGCACGAAGGCGACGACGAGCCGGGTGCGCAGCCCGCCGAGCCTCCGCAGCGCGCGCATGCGGGGACGACGCATGTGCGGACGGCGCGCCCGGGGCCGCCGCACCCGGAATCGGGGCGCCCGGAATCGGCGCACGCTCACACCGGCCCGAAGCGGTAGCCGAAGCCCCGCACCGTCTGGATGTAGCGCGGCCGCGCGGGTATGTCCTCGATCTTGGCGCGGAGCCTGCCGACCGCCGCGTCCACCAGACGTGAGTCGCCGAGGAAGCCGTGCTCCCACACGGACTGCAGCAACTGCTCGCGGCTGAACACGTGCGCGGGCGAGGCCGAGAGTTCGAGCAGGAGGCGCAGTTCGGTGGGCGGCAGCGCGATCGGCGTGCCGCGCTTGGCGACGGTGAGCCCGGCCCGGTCGATGAGCAGGCCCGCGTGGTCCTCGCCGCGGGCCGCCTTGGCCGGTTCGGCCCGCCGCAGGGCCGCCCGGATCCTGGCTTCCAGGACGGGAGCGGTCACCGGCTTGACCACGTAGTCGTCGGCACCTGCCTCCAGGCCCCGCACGATGTCGCTGTCGTCGCCACGCGCGGTCAGCATGATCACGGGCACCGTGGAGCCGGTGGCGCGCAGGCGGCGGCACACCTCGAAGCCGTCGATGCCGGGCAGCATCAGGTCGAGCACGGCGAGTTCGGCTCCCGTGCCCGCCGGGGCCGTCAGCAGGGCGAGGGCCTCCTCGCCGGTGCCGGCCGTGTCGACGTCGTAGCCGTGTCGGCGCAGCACGAGTTCCATGCCGTCGCGCACGGACACGTCGTCCTCGATCAGCAGTACATGGGCCATGGGGCCGATTATGCGCGACGGTTTGCCCTGTTCAGACCGGGTGAGGACGGCCAGTGCGGGACCCTCGCGCATTGTTACGTGCTCATCATGCGGCCATGGACGGGTCACCATGTACGGGGCCGACGGTGGTCGCATGAGCATCCACACCACCTCTCGCGGCACCGCTTCCCGTGGTACCGGGCGGCTCCGGCTCGCCGCGGTCGTCACCGCTCCCCTGCTCGCTCTCTGCGTCGCCTGTGGCGGCGGGGACGACAACGGCTCGGACCGGAACGACGACGTCGCGTCCGCGCCCGACGAGCCGACCGCGGACGGGGCGTCCGGCAAGGGCACGGGCACGGGCAAGGACTCCTCGAAGCCCGCCGCCGAGGGCAAGAGCGCCTTCTACGACGCGCAGATGACGTACGTCCGCTGTATGCGCACGAAGGGCAACGTGCAGGACTTCCCCGACCCCAAGCTGAGCGGCTATCTGAACTGGCCGGAGATCGACAAGGTCGTCGACCCGAAGAACGGCGGAGCCGAGTACAAGGGCGGGAAGGACGGCGTCTGTGCCCCGGAGCTGCAGAGGGCGATGAACCTGGAGCCCGAGCGCGACGCGCAGAAGGACTACGAGTCGATGCTCGCGCACGCCAAGTGCATGCGGGACAACGGTGTCTCCAAGTTCACCAACCCCACCATGTCCGGCGGCAACGTCCTCCCCGGCGGCGACCCCAGCCCCGGGGACCCAGCGCTCGACCCGAACTCACCCGCGTACAAGCAGGCCCGCGAGGCGTGCAAAGGCAAGCTGCTCGAGGGCCTGGACGGGATGCAGTAGATGAGGCGGCGTACAGGATTCCTCGTCGGCGGTGCCGCGGCGGCCGTCACCGCGCTGGGCGCGGGCGCGCTGACGTACGGCGGGGGCGGCGCCGACGCCGGGGACGGCCGCGGCGACCTGCCGCCCGCCACCGCCACGATCACCCGCGCCGATCTCGCGCAGTCCAAGACCGTCGACGGGAAGCTCGACTTCGCGCAGCGGCGCCCGGTCAAGTCGGCGGTCGCGGGCACGGTGACGGTCGCGGCGCGCAAGGGCGCCACGGTCACGCGCGGCCAGGCCCTCTACGAGCTGGACGACAAGCCGGTCACGCTGTTGTACGGCCCGGTGCCCGCGTTCCGCGAGATGAAGGTCGGCGCCCGCGGCAGCGACGTACTGGAGCTGGAGCGCAATCTCGTCGCGCTCGGCCACGGCAGGGGGCTCTATGTCGACCCGCGCTTCGACAAGGCGACGGAGGCCGCCGTCAAACAGTGGCAGAAGTCCCTCAACCGGACGCCGACCGGCAGGGTCGGCAAGGGGCACGTCGTGTTCCAGCCCGAGCAGGTCACCGTCGTGCGCGCGGACGCGGCGCTCGCCGACCAGGTGGGCCCCGACACGGCGGTCCTGACCATCGCCTCCACCAGACCCGTCGTCCGCGCGGAGCTCGACCAGAGCGACGTGTCGCTCGTCGCGAAGGGCACCAAGGTCGAGGTGACCCTGGCCGGCGGCACGACCAGGCGGGGCCGGGTCACGGGAACGGTCAAGCCCGAGAGCTCGGACGGGGAGGAGGACTCGTCCCCGGACGGCATCACCGTCGAAGTCACCCTGGACGGCGGCGCCTCGTCGGTGTCCGGCAAGGACGCCACGGCCACGGCAAGCGTGAAGTTCGTCAGCGAGAGCCGCGAGGACGTCCTCACCGTCCCGGTGGAGGCGGTCGTCGCGCTGCGCGGCGCGGACGGCGGCTACGGCCTCCAGGTCGTCGAGGGCACCAGGTCCCGGATGGTGCGGGTGGAGACGGGGATGACGGCCGACGGCCGCATCGAGGTCAGCGGCCCGCAGATCAAGGAGGGGCTGAAGATCGGGGTGGCGACGGAATGACGACCTCCTCATCGACCTCCCCATCGACCTCCACATCCGCCTCCCCTTCCGCGCCGGTACCCGACGCCGCCCCGCCGGCACCCGTCGTCGAACTGCGGCACGTCACGAAGTCGTACGCGGGTGGCGTGCACGCCCTGCGGGGCGTGAGCCTCACCGTGGACGCGGGTGAACTCCTCGCGATCGTCGGCCCGTCGGGGTCCGGCAAGTCGACGATGCTGCACGTCATCGGCACGCTCGACGCGCCCACGGCGGGCACGGTCCACGTGGCCGGGTACGACGTGGGCCTGCTGTCGGACGCGCAGCTGTCCGCGCTGCGCTCCCGCCACATCGGCTTCGTGTTCCAGCACTTCCAGCTGGCGGCGGGCCACGACGCCGTCGACAACGTCGCGGACGGGCTTCTGTACGCGGGCGTCCCTCGCAAGGAGCGCCGGGCCCGGGCCCGCACGGCCCTGGAGCGCGTCCGCCTCGGCCACCGCCTGGACCACCGGCCCGCCGAGCTGTCCGGGGGTGAGAAGCAGCGCGTCGCCATCGCCCGCGCGCTGGCCGGCGAGCCCGACCTGCTGCTCGCCGACGAACCGACCGGCGCCCTGGACACGGCGTCCGGCGAGGTCGTCATGGAACTCCTGCACGAGCTGAACGCGGCGGGCACCACGATCTGTGTCATCACCCACGACAACGAGATCGCGGGCTCGCTGCCGCGCCGGGTCCGCTTCCGGGACGGCGAGATCGTGTCCGACTTCCCCGCCCAGCAAGCGAGTTCACAATGAATCTCCCCGGCAGTCGGAATCTCCCGCACCGGAGGCCGGCGCCCACCGGCCGCCCTCTCCGGCTCAAGCCCGCCCGGCTCTCCCCCGGCGACATCCTCCGCCTGGGCGCGGTCGGTCTGCGCGCCCGCCGCGCCCGCGTCGTCCTGTCCGCCCTCGGCATCGCCATCGGGATCGCCACGATGGTCGCCGTGGTGGGCCTGTCCCAGTCCAGCAAGTCGGATCTGATGGCCAGGCTCGACCGCCTCGGCACCAACCTCCTCACCGTCGAGGCGGGCACGGACGCGCTGGGCAACGAGGTGAGGCTGCCGAAGTCGGCGGTCGCGATGGTCGAGCGCATCGGCCCCGTCCAGCACGCCACGGCGACGGCGAACGTGGACGCCCGGATCCGCCGCAGCGATGTGGTGCCCGAGGAACGGTCGGCGGGCGTCACCACGCAGGCGGCCCGCACGGACCTGCTTGCGGCCCTCAACGCCCGTGTGGCCAAGGGGACCTGGCTGAACAGGGCCAACGAGCGCCTGCCCGTGACGGTCCTCGGCTCGGTCGCCGCGCAGCGCCTCGGTGTCACCGAGCCGGGCCAGAAGATCATGATGGACGACGAGTACGTCGTCGTGGTCGGCATCCTCCGGCCCGTGGAGCTGGTCCCGAACCTGGACCGCGTGGCGATGGTCGGGTTTCCCGCGGCCGAGAAGTACTTCGCCTTCGACGGCCATCCCTCGATGATCTTCGAGCGTTCGCCGGACGCGACGGTCGAGGACGTACGCGCCGTCCTGGCCCGCACGGTCAGCCCGGGCGACGAGGGCAACGCCAAGGTCTCCCGCCCTTCGGACGCGCTCGCGGCGAAGGCGGCGACCGACAAGGGCCTGACCACCCTGATGCTCGGCCTGGGCGCGGTGGCGCTCCTGGTCGGCGGGGTGGGCGTGGCCAACACCATGGTCATCTCGGTCCTCGAGCGCCGCCAGGAGATCGGTCTGCGCCGGGCGATCGGCGCCACCAGGAACGCGATCCGCCTCCAATTCCTCACGGAGTCCCTGCTGTTGTCTGCGCTCGGCGGCGCGGCGGGCGCCGTCCTCGGTACGGCGGCGACGTTCGGCTTCGCCCTCGCGCAGGGCTGGACCGCCGTGGTGCCCCCTTGGTCGGTGGCGGTCGGCTTCGCGGCGACGCTGCTCATCGGGGTGCTTGCGGGCCTCTATCCGGCGGTGCGGGCGTCGCGCCTGCATCCCACGGTCGCCTTGAACGCCACCTGAGGCGGGTCTTCAGCCCAGGAACGCCCCGGTGGCCGCCACGAACCCGTCGGCGTCGTCGAGCCACGGGTAGTGACCCGCTCCCGGCTGGATGACGAGTGCGGCGTCGGGGAACAGCTCCGCGAATTCCGCCGTCGACCGAGGCGGGCTGTTCACGTCGAACTCTCCGGCAAGCAGCAGGACCGGCGCCTCGCAGGCGGCGAGCGCCGCCCGCGTGGCCTCCGGGGAGAAGGCGCCCTCGGCCCCGAAGAGGCCGACGGCCTCCTCGTTGTCCGGCCGACTGGCCGCACGGTGCCGCTGCGCCGCGGCGTCCCAGCGACCGTAGAAGAAGGGGGCGATGCCCTCCCAGTCGCTGCCCGTGCCCTCGGTGATCGCCTCCAGGGCGCCGAACGCCTCCGGGAACCAGGGCTCGTTCCTGCGCAGCCGCGCGATCTCACGGCGCGCTTCCCCGGTGACCGCGATGCCGACGGCTCGGGTGCCGGGGCCGATCAGGGCGAGCTTGCCGACCCGCTTCGGGTGTCGGGCCGCGTACTGCGTCACGAGGTTCGCGCCGGCGGAGTGGCCGAGCAGGTCGATCCGTGGCAGTCCGAGGTGTTCACGCAGCGCCTCGACGTCGTCCACCTGGCGGTCGCAGCGGTAGGAGGAGGTGTCGGCGGGGACGGCCGACCGGCCGGTGCCGCGAAGGTCCAGGACGATCAGCCCGCGATGGCAGGACAGGCCGCCGAGGTCGCCGAGGTAGGTGGAGTCCGCGGGCCCTCCGGGGACGCAGACGAGCGGGGTGCCGTCTCCGATCACGCGGTAGGCGAGCCGAGTTCCGTCAGGTGCGGTGAAGGTGGGCATGGCCGGGATCCTGTCAGCCATAACCAGGTTATACAACCGGGTTATGGCGATCCACGGACTTCGATGTATAACCGGGTTGTGGCACATGAGGAGAGCGAGCGGCAGAGCCAGGCACCGCTGACCGAGGAGCAGGCCGCGCGCATGCTCGCCCATATGAACCAGGTCATCCGCGCAGGCGAGGAGATGCGGAAGCTTCGCGCCGAAATGATCAAGGCGTTCGTCCACCTCGGCTGGACCCAGGACAGAATCGCCCGGCTCACCGAGATGACGCAGCCCGCCGTGTCCAAGCAGGTGGCGAAGTACAAGCAGGGCGACCCGCCACCCCCGATGGAGCTCTCGCTCGACCAGCACGACAGCCCTTGGCTCGAAGGACGCCTGTGGGGTCTCGCCGAGGAAATCGCGGAGACCGTCCACGAGACCGCCCGCTGCACCCGTCACGTCCACGCCGTCGCCCGGGGCAAGAAGCACTTCACACCCCAGAACGTCGACGAGCTGCGACGCCTCGTCGAAGAGGACCTGAGACAGCACCAGGCGGACCTGCCCAGCAGCTACCGGGCGGCATACGACAAGATCAGCCGCGGCCTCGACATCCCCTCGGCGGCCACTCTCACCACACCGGCCTCCGCGCGCCGCGCCCTCGCCCGCCAGCTCCAGCGGGCCCACCTCCAGACGGCCTCTGATGCGCGATGAGTGCCGCGGGTGGTACCAGTTAGGTACCATCAAGGCATGCCGTCACTGAACATCACCTTCACCGACGAGGAGCTGGAGGAGGTCCGCGCCGCGGCGGCCGCCGAAGGCAAGTCCCTCAAGCAGTACGTCCACGACCTGTCGCTGCGCGAACGCCAGCGCAAGCAGTTCGTGCACACCGCCGTGACGTGGGGCGAGCAGCATGCGGGCGAGTTCGACGAGGCGTTCCCCGACGAGGCCCCGCCGGCGGGTCGTCACCAGGGAGCCGCGGCCGCCTGATGGTCCTCCACATCGATGTGTCCTGGCTGCTCGACGCCCAGGAACAGGCCGTTCCCGAGGACGTCAGCGTCGCGGACTACTCCGCGCTGGTCGCCGCCGTCGCCCGCCACAAGACCCGCATCCCCCGCCCCGGCATCGCCCCGCCCGATGCTGCCTGGCGCGCGGCTTCGCTCCTGCACACCGTGGTCCGGCTGGAGCCCCTGCCGTACCGGAATTCGCTGTACGCCTGCCAGGTCGCCGTCGCGTACATGCACGCCTCCGGCGAGGGCATCGACCCGCCCTACGGCGCACTGGTGGAGCTCGTCCGGGACGTCCAGGGGCGCAAGGCGAGCGTGTATCAGGTGGCGGACCGCATCCGCGCCTGGCGCATCTGACCACGGCCGTCAGGCGCCCCAGCGCCTCGGCCGCCGCCCGCCCACAGCGGCCCGGTCACCGGCTCGGCCGTCCCTCCAGCACCCGGGTGCCCGGGGCACAGCTCTCGTCCAGTTCCGCGAGTTGAGCGGCTGTCAGGCTCCGGGCGGCGCCGCGCCGGCTGCCGTCGAGGAGTGCGCACGCGGCGTCCAGCCACCGCGGGTGAGCCTCGACGCCGACGAACGCGGCGAGACGGGTCAGCTCCTCCCTGGGGGCGTCGAGGAGGTCCTCGTACGCGAGCGTGGTGCCCTGACCGGCAGGCAGCTCGCCGAGGAACCGTGTGCCCTGGACGACGAGTTCCGACCACAGGGCGCCGAACCTGCGCAGGGGCAGGTCCCGGTCCCGTACGAGGGCGGGGTCGAAGCGCTCGGCGAGCAGCGGCGCCAGATCCGGCGGCAGGGACCGCACATGGTCGTCCGTCAGGTCGGCGAGACTTTCGACGCCGGCCCGTTCCCTGATTTCGCGCAGCAGCGTGATCGCGCGGTATCCGGGGTGGCGGCTCATGGACAGGGCCCAGAAAAGGCCCTGGTGGCGTTCGGCGGGGGTGCGTGCGGGCCAGAGCACGACTGCGGTGCGGAATTCGCCGAGAAGGCCGTCGGCCGGCAGAGCCGCTCCCAGAACTCGTCACCGGTGGCCTTCCCCTCCGGGAACGCGGCGTCGCCGACGGACGCCATGTACTCGTTGAGGCTGAGCACGTCCGGGTGGGTGTTGAGGATGCGGGACAGCGCGGTGGAGCCGCTGCGGCCCGTACCGATGACGAAGGTCAAGGGGTGCACGGTCATCTCCGAGAACACAGGGTGCGTACGGATGGGTCCGGCCCGCGGTGTCGCGCGGGCCGGTAGGAGACTTCCCCGGGAGACGGGGCCGGGCACGTCCGCGGCCAGTGCGGCCTGCGGTGGTCGTGCGCCGTCCCCGGCTCCCGTGAGTTGTCAGCGGCGTCGCAGCACCGGGTCGAGCAGTGCGGGCGGAGTGTCGAACTTTTCGTGCGCGGCGAGGTCGGTGCCGGGAGCGACGATCGTGTCGATCGTGTCGAGTACGTCGGCGGTGAGCACCGTGTCCCCGGCGGCGAGCTGGGCGTGCAGGTGGTCCAGTGTGCGGGGGCCGATGAGCGCGCTCGTCACCCCCGGGTGCGCGGTCACGAAGCCGAGCGCGAGCTGAATCATCGTCAGGCCGGCCTCGTCGGCGACCTTGGCCAACCGCTCGACCGCGTCGAGCCTGGCCCGGTTGGACGGGATGGTGGTGTCGAAACGTTGCGGCATGAACGTCGAGCGGCTGGTGGAGATTTCCTGGCCCTCGCGGATCGCACCGGACAGCCAGCCCGAGGCCAGCGGGCTCCACACCAGCACACCGAGCCCGTACTCCTCGGTCACCGGCAGGACGTGGCTCTCGATGCCGCGCTGCAGGATCGAATAGCTGGGCTGTTCGGTGACGTAACGGCTCAGGCGATGCTCGCGGGCGGCCCACTGCGCTTGCACGATCCGGTATGCGGGGAAGGTCGACGAGCCGAAGTACCGGATCTTGCCCGCGCGCTGAAGGTCGGTCAGGGCCGACAGCGTCTCCTCGTCGCTGGTGTTCGGGTCCCACCGGTGGATCTGGTAGAGATCGACGTGGTCGACGCCCAGTCGGCGCAGGCTGTTCTCGAGCTCGGTGACCAGCCAGCGGCGCGAGCTGCCCTGATGGTTGCGCTCCTCGCCCATCGGCATGCTCGCCTTCGTGGCCAGCACGATGTCGTCGCGGCGGCCGGCGATGGCCTTGCCGACCATCTCTTCCGACTCGCCGTCGCTGTACATGTCGGCGGTGTCGATGAGGTTGATGCCGCCCTCGAGAGCGGCATCGACGATGGCGGTGGCCTCGTCCTGGGTGGTACGGCCGATCTTGCCGAAGTTCATCGCGCCGAGCGCGAGGGAGCTGACCTGCACACCGGTGCGGCCCAAGGTGCGGTACTGCATGACTGTGTTCCTCCATGGCGGGTGGCGTGGCGGCATGACGTGCTGAAGAGCAGTGAGGGGCAGCAGCAAGCCGTGACGGCGGGCATGGCGCGGTACGGCGACGACGCGGGATTGGCCGCCGCCCCCTTGCTCTGACATCCTGAGTAAGCGGAACCTTGTTCCGCTAAGGACGATACGGAACCGCGTTCCGTTTAGCAAGAGTGGGCGGCAGAGGGAGCGACACCATGACCGACGGCGAAGAGAGCGCGGGGCCCGCGGCCCGGTCCAAGCGGGCGGACGCGCGGCGCAACAAGGAGACCCTGCTCGACGCGGCCGCCTCGGTCTTCGTCACCTCGGGCGTGGAAGCGCCGGTACGTGACATCGCGGCCAAGGCCGGAGTCGGGACGGGCACGATCTACCGGCACTTCCCGACGCGGGCGGACCTGATCATCGCCGTCTACCGGCACCAGGTCGAGGCCTGCGCCGAGGCCGGTCCGGCCCTGCTGGCGAGCAGCGCGACCCCGCACGCCGCGCTGAGCCGATGGATCAACCTCTTCGTCGACTTCCTGGTCACCAAGCACGGCCTCGCCGCCGTGCTGCAGTCCGACAACACCGCCTTCAACACGCTGCACGCGTACTTCCTCGACCGTCTCGTGCCCGTGTGCACACAGTTGCTCGAAGCGGCAGCCGACGCGGGCGAGATCCGCACCGACGTGGAGGCCTTCGTCCTCATGCGCGGCGTCGGGAACCTCTGCGTCGGCGCGGACAGCGATCCCCGCTACGACGCGCGCCGACTGGTCGACCTCCTCGTCACGGGACTGCGCCTGCCGCAGTAGCGGGCCGGCGGGAGGGCGCTCAGAGCGTGGCGCAGGCGTCGCCGATCGCCTCGTCCAGGATCGTCAGGCCGAGCGACAGCTCGTCCTCGGTGGCGGTCAGCGGCGGTGCGATGCGGAAGACTCCGCCCATGCCGGGGAGCTGCACGATGTTCATGTGCAGGCCGAGTTCGAGGCAGCGGCGGGTGACCCGCGCGCCCAGTTCGTCCGAGCTGCGCTTCGTCTCGCGGTCGACGACGAGTTCGAGCCCGGCGAGCAGGCCCCGGCCACGGATGTCGCCGACGACCTCGTGGCGCCCGGCGATGTCCTCCAGACCGTCGCGCAGGAACGCGCCGAGCGCCCGGGCCCGCTCGTCGAGCCTGTCGTCGGTCAGGACGTCGAGGACCGTGTTGCCGACCGCGGCCACCAGCGGGTCGGCGACGTGCGTGGTGAAGAACAGGAACCCGCGCTCGTACGCCTCCTGCTCGATCTCGGCGCTGGTGAGCACGGCCGCGAGGGGCAGCCCGGCGCCGAGCGTTTTGGACAGCGTGAGGATGTCGGGCACGACACCGTCGCGCTCGAAGGCGTACCAGGTCCCGGTGCGGCAGAGGCCGGTCTGCGCCTCGTCGAGGATCAACAGCATGCCGCGCTCCCGGCACTTGGCCTGCAGGGCCGCGAAGTATCCGGCCGGCGGCTCGATGATTCCGCCCGAGCTGAGAATCGGTTCGACGAGGCACGCGGCCAGGCTGCCGGTCGACTGGGCGTCGATCAGGTCGAACGCGAAGTCCAGTTGGCGGCGCCAGTCCAGCGAGCCGTCGGCCGCGGTGAAGTCGGGCCGGTACGCGTTCGGCACCGGGATGGCGAAATTGCCGGGCACGGCCGGGCCGTAGCCCTTGCGGCCCGCGCTGTACGTGGCGGACGCGGCGGCCTGCGTCATGCCGTGCCAGGACCGCGCGAACGAGACGATCTCGTGCTTGCCCGTGACGAGTTTGGCCATGCGCAGGGCGGCTTCGTTCGACTCGGCGCCGGTCGTCAGGAGCAGTGCCTTCTCCAGCGGCGCGGGCAGCGTCTCGGCAAGCCGCCGGGCGAGGTCCACCACGGGGCGGCTGAGCATGCCGCTGTAGAGGTGGTCGAGGGTCCCCACCTGCCGCTGGACGGTCGCGACGATCCGCGGGTGCGAGTGGCCGAGGATCGCGCTCATCTGGCCGGAGGTGAAGTCGAGGATCGTCCGGCCGTCCGCGGTGAACAGGAAACTCCCGGCGGCGCGGTCGATGATCTCGCGGGTGAACTCGCCGCCGTAGCGGACGAGGTGCCTCTCGGCGTCGGCCCAGAAGGCCGCGGTCGCGGGGGGCGTCGGGGCGATGGACGTCGGGGCGGGGGTCGAAGCAGCCATGTCCCCGACCGTAGGTTCCGCCCGAGCGACACGTCCATCTCACAATTCCGGCTTTCCTGTTCGGCAGAACCGTACAAGAATAGTTGGGTGATGAATCCGTGGAGGCTGCGGCTGCTGAGCCAGCTCGACACGCTGGGCACGGTCCGGGCGGTCGCCCAGGCCGCCAACCTGAGCCCGTCGAGCGTGTCTCAGCAGCTCGCCGTGCTCGAGGCCGAGACTCGCACGCAGCTCCTCGAACGAACGGGACGGCGGGTGCGGCTGACCTCGGCCGGGCTGATCCTCGCGCGGCGGGCGCGGGCGATCCTCGATCACATGGACAGCGTCGAGGCGGAGCTGCGCGGGTTCGGCGAGGAACCGGCGGGCCTGGTGCGGCTGGGGGCGTTCCAGAGCGCGATCCACACCATGGCCGTGCCCGCGGTGACCCGGCTGGCGCGCGAGCATCCGCACCTCGACGTGGAACTCCTTGAGCTGGAGCCGCACGACAGCCTGCCCGCGCTGCGGGGCGGCGACGCGGACGTCATCATCACCACCACCGACTTCGACGAACTGCCGCTGGGCCCGGACCTCGACCTCGTGCCGCTCGCCACGGACCCGGTCGTGCTGGTGGTCCCCCTCGACCATCCCGCGGCCGGGCGCGGCGCCGTGGACCTCGCGGCGTACGCGGACGAGCCATGGGCGTTCGACATCCCGCAGTCGTACATGGCGAATCTCGCGCTTCGGCTGTGCCGTCAGTCGCGCTTCGAGCCACGCGTGGTGTGCCGGTTCAGCAACTACATGATGACGCTGCAGCACGTCGAGGCCGGTCTTTCGATCGCGCTGCTGCCCGGCCTGGCGGTCGACCGCCGCTACCGCGTCGCGACCAGGGAACTCGCGGCTCCGGTCACGCGCACGATCACGGCGGCGATCCGCCGTGGCGCGCCGCCTCGCGCGGCGGTGCGCGCCGTCCTGGACGCGCTGCGCCATCAGTCGGACCTGCCGCTGCCGGCCCCTGAGTGAGATCGGGTCCGCTCACGTTCCTCGCCGAAGCCGACGATGGCTTGTCCCGCCCCTTGATCTCTGCGCCCTCCAGGTACACGCTCGGTGACCGCATCGACGGCCCGGAGCTCTTGATCGACGGCCCAGAGCTCTTGTTGATCTCCCGCGCGCGCCGCGGGCACCGCATGAACCGCATGAACCGTATGAACCGCCGAGATTGGACGATGGATGAACCCACGCCGGAAGGGAACGGGCATGGCGACAACGGGAGTTGACCGTTCGCCCGAGCCCGAGTCAGGTGCGCCCGGTCTCGGACGGCGTCGCTTCCTCGGCTACGTGCTGGCCGCTCCGACCCTGATGACCGCCGCCGAACTCGCGCCGGCGCCGACGGCGGCCGCAGCCGAGATCCCGTCACCGGAGATCACCGAACTGGTCGACCTCAACGACGTGATGACCACCGCGGCGCTGCCGACCTCGAACCTGATCACGATCGAGGTCAACAAGGACGGCACCGTGTCGTTCGCGCTGCCGCGGGCCGAGGTCGGGCAGGGCATCACCACGTCGACGGCCATGCTGATCGCCGAGGAGATGGACGTACCGCTCGACCGGGTGCGGGTCACGTTGGCCGACGCGCGGCCGGAACTGCTGTTCAACCAGCTCACCGGCGCGTCCAACACCACCATCTCGACCTATACCCCGATCCGGGTCGCCGCCGCCGTCGCCCGGGGCCGGCTCCTCGACGCCGCGGCGATCGCGCTCGGCGCGGCCGTCACCGACCTCACCCTGAAGGCCGGGGTCATCACCGACCCGGCGGGCGAGAGCATCGGCATCGGTGATCTCGCCGAGAAGGCCGCGAGCACCAAGGCCCAGCGGGTGTCCGTGGACCTCAAGGAACGCGAGCAGTTCAAGGTCATCGGCCGGCCACAGAACCGTATCGACGCGCTCGCCGCCGTCACCGGGCGCAAGAAGTTCGCCCTGGATCTCGACGTCCCGGACGCCAGGCCGACCATGGTGTGCCGTCCGCCGACCATCAACGGCAAGGTCGGCTCCGTGGCCAACCTCGACGAGGTCCGCGGCATGCCGGGGGTCACCGATGTCGCGGTGGTCTCCACCGGTGTCGCGGTGCGTGCGCGGACCTTCGGCCAGTGCATCGACGCCATACGCGCCCTGCGGGTGTCGTGGAAACCCGGCAGCGCGGCAGGAAAGACCGACGCATCGGTGCTCAAGGAGCTACGGGCCGCCGAACTGCCGATCGGGCTGCTGCCCCCGCTGACCCCGTCGGTGGAGGCGAAGTTCACCTTCCACTTCCGCAGCAACAGCGCCCTCGAGCCCAACTGCGCGATAGCCGACGTACGTACGGACCGCGCGGAGATCTGGTCGGGCCTGAAGGCGCCGATCGTCGCCAAGCAGGCCATCGCCGCGCGGCTCGGGCTGCCGCCGAGCGCGGTCACCGTGCACGTCACCGAGGGCGGCGGCTCCTTCGGGCGGAAGCTGTTCTTCGACGCCGCACTGGAGGCCGCCGAGATCTCCCAGAAGATCGGCAAGCCCGTCAAGCTCATGTGGCACCGGGCCGACGACTCCCGCCAGGGGCGCACCCACCCGATGGCCACCTCGCGCGTACGCGCCGCCTACCTCGGCAACACCGTGCTCAGCTACAAGCAGCGGCACACCAGTGTCTCCACCGACCTCGGCCACGGGCTCGGCGAGGTCTTCACCGCGCTGGCCGCGAAGCTGCCGGTGGGCGACATCGGCTTCTCCCAGACCTTCTTCCATCTGTCCCAGTCGATGCCCTACGACTTCGGGGCCCACAGCCGACTGCTCAGCGAGACCGACAAGAGCTTCAACACGGGCAGCATGCGCGGCGTCTACTCCCCTGATGTCGTGTGCGCCCGGGAGCTCGTCGTCGACCAACTCGCCGCGAAGATGGGCAAGGACCCCTTCCGGTTCCGCCGCGACTTCCTCCGCGGCGACCGCGCCCGTGCGGTCCTCGAGAAGGTCGCCGACGTCGGGAACTGGGGCCGTACGATGCCCGCCGACACCGCGCAGGGAATCGCCTTCCACTCCGAGTACCACTCGGTCAGCGCCGTCCTCGTCGAGATCGACTGCCGCCCCGAAACCGTCGACCGCCCGATCCGCGACGGCGTGACCGGACCACGCGTCACCAAGGCCGTGTTCGCCGTGGACGTCGGCCTCGCCGTCAACCCACGCGGTCTTGAGGCGCAGATGATGGGCTGCGTCATGGACGGGATCGCCCAGACGCTGACCTCCAGCCTGCACCTGCGCGACGGGTACTTCCTGGAGGCGAGCTGGGACAACTACTTCTACACCCGGCAGTGGAACACACCGCCCGAGCTGAAGATCATCGTCATGCCGCCCACCACGGGTGAACCCGGCGGTGCCGGAGAACTCGGTGTCGCCGCGTCGATGGCCGCGGTCGCGTGTGCCTACGGCCGTGCGACGGGCACCATGCCCACCAGCTTCCCGATCAATCACGGCACGCTCTCCTTCGTACCGAAACCGACCGTCCCGCCCATCCCCGCGTCGCCCACCGACGGCCTGGGCCACGTCCGCTGACAGCTTGGAGATCCCGTGCCCGAGCACACCTTCCGACTCAACGGTGAGCAGGTCACCGTCGACGCCGCCGACGACGAGCGCCTGCTGTGGGTGCTGCGCGACCTCCTCGGCGTCACCGGGCCGAAGTACGGCTGCGGCATCAACGTCTGCAAGGCCTGCACCAGTCATGTCAACGGCAAGGCGGCCAATCCCTGCGCCATTCCCGTCAAGGACCTGCGGCCGACCGACGAAGTCACCACCATCGAGGGGCTCCCGGCCACCGTGGGCGCCGACCTGCACCCGATGCAGCAGGCCTGGCTCGACCAGGACGTGGTCCAGTGCGGCTACTGCCAGCCCGGCCAGATCATGGCCGCCGTCGCGCTGGTACGCCGCGTCGCCGAGGAGGGCCGCCGGATCACCGACGCCGACCTGGACGGCATCCGCAACATCTGCCGCTGCGGTACGTACTTCCGTATCCGCGAGGCGATCAGGGCGGGCGCCGAGAAGATGTGAGGGTGGGCGGTTGTTCCCCGGCCGGCCATGCGCGGTCGTCCACTGTCAGGAATGGCTCGCCCAGCACGGCCGCCGGGGTGGTGCCGGTGAACGCCATGACGTCCCGATGCAGATGGGACTGGTCGCAGTAGCCGCCGTCCGCCGCGACTCGGGCTGCGCCCTCCCCCGCGACCAGGCGGTGCACGGCATGGTCGAAGCGCACCAGCTTCGCGGCACTTTTCGGCGGAAGGCCGATGTGCGAGCGGAACCGGGACCACAGACGCCTGCGGCTCCATCCGAGTTCGGCCGCCAGGTCGTCGACCCGGACGAGGCCCCTGCCGACGACGATCCGGTTCCAGGCCCAGGCCACCGCCGGGTCCACCGACGGCCGCGCCTCAAGTCGGCGGGCGAGCAAGGTGCCCATGAACGCGAAGCGGTCCTCCCACGAGGATATTTCGCCCAGTTGCTCGCAGATCCGTGCCGCCTCCCTGCCCCACAGCTCGTCGAGGGACACCAGGGAACCGGCCAGATCGGCCGGACGGGCACCCAGAACCGTGCCTGCGACTACCGGGGACAGGCGCACCTGCACGCACTCGACACGTTCGCCCCACGCCCGACCCCCGCCTCCGGAGCCGAACCCGGGCCCGGCGACGAAACTCCCCCGATGTCGCCGCCCGGCGTCGTCCTCCACGGTGGACGGACTCGCCCCGAACTCCAGGACCAGCATCACGGCCGGGTGCGGAACCACCCGCAGGCCGCCGTCGGGCAGGCCGGGGACCCGGAACCCGGCCATGTCGACACCAGCCACCCGGCTGGGCCGCTGGGGACGTGCGACGTCCCACACGGCGGGATCGGCGCGTTCACTCGTGGTGGGCCCCATCATCAAATGCTACGCGCGCCAAGGAGGGAACATTTGTCCAAGCCGCCGATGTGCACCGATCGCGACAGTGGACCCATGACTCCTTCCGACAGGCACCCTCATCTGGCCGACAGGCACCCTCATGCGAACGGCGACGTCGACGCCACCAAGGATTCGATCCTCTGTCTGGAGCACGGCGACATCTACGTCTGCCAGGACGGCCCTCGCGACGCCCCCATGCTCCTGCTCGTCCACGGATCCGCCACCTCAAGCCGTTCGTGGAACGCGCTGGTACTGCTGCTGTCCACGCGCCATCGCGTCGTCCGGATCGACCTGCCGGGGCACGGTCGCTCGGCCGAACCGGTCGACGGCGATTACGCCATCCCCGAGCAGGGACGCAGGATCGGCACGGCACTGGACCGGCTCGGCGTCGAACACGTCATGGTCGTCGGCCACTCCAGCGGCGGCTACGCCGCCACCGCACTCGCCGAGCAACGACCCGACCTGGTGACCGCGCTCGCGCTCATCAACACCGGCCCCAGCATGGATGCCTTCATCGCACCGGCAACCACCGCGATCGACCCCGCGCAGTGGCCACCGACCGACGAACAGATCCGCCGGTTCGCCAGCACCGGATTCCGCGCGGGTTACCAGGTCCCACAAGAACTCGTCGACGAACTGCGCGGCATGACCTACCGCGCGGTCACCGCAGCAATGCAGGCGTCCACCGCCTATCTGAACCAGCAGGCGCTCCCGGATCGGCTGGTGGCCCTCGGCAAGCCACTACAGGTGATCTTCGGCGACCAGGACCGCAGATGGCGACCCTCGTCCGCGGCCGACTACCGCGTCGTTCCGGGCGCGAGAGTCGAGTTGCTGCCCGGCGCCGGACACACACCCATTCTGGAGGATCCGCCGCGGACCGCCGCACTTCTCCTGTCCTTCGCCGAGACCCACACCGCTCGGGCGTCCAAGACCACTTGACGATTCCGCCCCACATGCGGCCGTAGCGTGCGAATCTCGCGCGTCGGAAGCCCGTCACCCTCCCCGGACGGTGAGGCCGACTCGCGAGGGCAGGCCGGTCGTAGTGAGGTAGTACTCCTCAACGGTGCGCCAGCGCGCGATCCAGGCGTCGCGTTCGGGGCCACGCCCACGGGCGTACAGGCGGTGCAGGCACAACTCGCCGGGGGTGTCGACGAAGACGGTCAGGTCGTAGAAGGGGGCCAGTTCGGGGCGGGCGGTCAGGACGCCTTCGACGACGACCACCCCGCCGGGCGCGAGGTGGCGTGACTCGCCGCGCCGCGTGGCGTCCGCACCGGCCCGGTACGGCGCATAGCGTGCCGCCATGCCGTCCGCGAGCGGTGCGAGGACCTCGTCACGCAGCTCCTGCCAGGCGAAGTAGCTGCCGTACGCCTCCACCGTGTCCATGGACAGGCGCTGTTGGACGGGCCTGGGCAGAAAGAAGTCGTCGCCGTTCACGACGACAGCCCGCCCCGGCCCGCCCAGCTGCTCTGCCAGGGCGGCGGCCAGTGTCGTCTTGCCGGCCCCCGCACGGCCGTCGAGCGCCACCAAGGTGCAGCCGTCGGTCGCGCGGCCCGCGAGCGCCGCGGTGATCTGCTGGGCTTGCTGACGCGACATCTGCTGGAACATCGTCATGCGCAGCCCTCTACCCCGTCGTGCGCCCGATCGGGGGGCGGGAACGCGTCAGGCTGGTTTCTGTGCGGTCTGGGGCCGGCGGTGCCGGGTACCGCTCCCGCATGCAGCACGTGCGCACCGTCACCGGCCCTCTCCCGGCTGCCGCCGTCCGCGGGCCGGTCCTCGCTCACGAGCACCTGGCCCTGGACCTGCGCCGGGCCTCCGATCCGGACGCCGCTCTGCTCACCCACACGTCCCACACTCACGCTGCCGCCGAACTCATGGCTCTGCGGGCCGAGTTCGGGCTCAGTCTCGTCGTCGAGCTGACCTGCCGGGGCATGGGCCGTGACCCGCGTGCTCTGGCCACGATCTCCCGTCGATCAGGAGTAGCGGTGGTCGCCGCCACCGGCTGGTACTACGAGCCCTTCCACCCGCCCGAAGTCAGCGGTGCCGACCCCGACCACCTCACGAAGACGCTGATCCACGAGATTGAGCACGGCATCACGGACACCGCGATCCGCCCCGGGGTCATCGGCGAGATCGGCAGCCACGGCGAACGCCCCAGTCCCGCCGAGAGACGTGTCCTCGTCGCCGCCGCTCACGCGGCCACCGCCACGTGCCTGTCTGTCGCCACGCACACCCACCTCGGTGTCGGCGGACCGGCCCAGCTCGATGTGCTCACCGCTGCCGGACTGCCTGCCCACCGCGTCAGCATCGGTCACCAGGACCTCCTCCACGACCGCGCCGTCCATCGCGAACTGGCCGCCGCCGGCGCCTACGTGGCCTTCGACACCATCGGCAAGGAGCACTACGCCGACGACACCACCCGGCTGCGCCTGCTGCTCGCACTCCTGGAAGCGGGACACGCCGACCGGGTACTGCTCAGCGGTGACATCTCCCGGCACACGTACCTGCGGGCCGAGGGCGGGCAGGGATACGGACACCTCTTCCACTCGTTCCTGCCCCGGCTGCGAGCGGCGGGCGCCGACGACGACCTGATCGACCTGATGACGCGCCGCAACCCTGTCCGTTTCCTCACCGGCTGACACAACGATGTCCGCCCGACCCCTTGGCCGTCGTCCGCGAGATTCGGCCACGGCGTGGGAGCCTGCGCAGCCCGTCAGGCGGCGAATCCCACGTTGGGGACGTACTCGTACTGCCCCCACTGGGACCCCAGGTCGACGATCTGCTCCACCCACGCCTCGTCCAGCGCCCGGTCGTCGTCGGCCGCCCAGGCCTCGACCACCCGGTCCCGGTGGTGGCGCACATTCAGGCTCCGGTACTCCACGACCCGCTGACGCGGCCTGGGAACCTGGGACTGGTTCAGCGGATGGATCTCGACTCGCGTGCCGCGGCCTTCGGCGTTGAGGCGGCCGCCCGAAGTCGCAGTTCCTCTCCGACACCTGTGCCCTCCACTGTTGACGGGACTTCACGGACTTGCACTGCGGCGCCAGTCAAGATCACTGGATTTCGGGGTGGGGACATTCTGTCGTCTCCGGTTCACACCAGACCGGCAGGCGACGCGCCGCCAAACGGGCCCTGAACGGCACATGCATGCTCTGCCACCCCTACAACCAGGGACGGCCCTCCGCGTGTCGAATCCTGCGTCGGCATCGCCGGCAGGACTGATCACGACAGCAACGGAGTTCACGTGCAGATGCGTTTACGTATGCCGATTGCCCGGCTGACCGCGACCGCGGCACTCGCCCTGGCCACCGTCGCGGTCGGCATGGTGCCCGCCCACGGATCGGACAGCGAGGCCGCGCCGGGCGACCCGCCGCCGGCCGACTTCACCGTGACCCTCTCCAGCAGCGCCACGGCCACCGACTTCGACAACCGCACGGTCGACCTCGCCGGCACCGTGACCCGCGCCGACGGCACCCCCGTGGCGGACGCGCCGGTCCGGCTCGGCAAGACCGTGCTCTACAAGACCTGGAACCCCTGGGGCGACCCCATCGACCCGACCGAGCGGGAGCACCTGAGCCTGGGCACCGTCCGCACGGACGGCAAGGGGCAGTTCACGCTGTCGGGCGTCCGGGCGGACCGCTGGCAGGACAAGGGCAGCGACTTCCTGTTCCCCCGCCACCAGGTGGAGTTCCAGGCCTCGTACGACCCGGGCGACCCCGACGACATCCACTTCTTCTTCGCCGACACCAGGGTCGATGTCCGGCCCGTCGCGAGCACCCTCACGTACAAGGTCAACAAGACCAAGGTGCGCGCCGGCGACACCCTCGTCGTGACGGGCAAGGTCGCCTGGCCCGCCGGGCACGGCCCGGTCGCGGGCACCCGGGTCCTGCTGCGCACCTACTTCGAGTCCGCGTACAACGCGCAGACCACCACCGACGCCCGGGGCAACTTCACCGTCCGCGCCAAGATCCGCGACTACGACAACGAGTTCGTGCTCTTCTCCGCGCCGAAGGACTACTACATCGCGGGCGCGAGCAAGGATCTGCCGGTCAAGAACGTCACCACTCCCTGACCCGCCGACCGGGGCCACGGCCACCTGGAGCCCGCCGCCTCCGCACGGCGGCGGGCTCGCGGCCCGCCCTCCCTCACACCTTCCGCCAGCGCGCACTGGCCCAGGAGAAGATGCCGAACGCCACGAGCGCCAGCGCCACCGCGACGAGGAGCCACGGTCCGGCCGGGGTGTCGCGGAAGGAGCGCAGGACGTCGTCCATGCCCTTGGCCTCGCCGGGTTTGTGCCGTACGGCGGCCACGAGGACGAAGGCCCCGGCCACGGCGAAGAGACAGCCGCGGCCGATGCCGCCCACCACCCCGAGCACGTCCACGGTGCGGCGCACCGGGGCGGGCATCTCGCCCATCCGCAGGTGCTCGCGGTACTTGCGCCGCATCGCCCGTCCGGCGATCCAGAGTCCGGCCACCACCACGACCGCGCCCACGGCGCCGACGATCCACTGTCCCGAGGGCCAGTCGAGCGCGGTCGCTGTGACGTCGTCGCTCTTCCGGTCCGAGGAGCCGCTGCCGCTCCCCTTGTCCCCCGCCACGTACGCAAGGACCGTGAAGGCGACCACTCCGTAGAAGACGAACCGGCCCGCCGACGCCAGGCGCTTGCGGGCCTTGCGGCCGTCCGGGCCCGCCTGGCCGAACAGTGCCTCGGAGAGCCGCCACAGGGCCATCCCCGCGAGGGCGATGCCGAGGAGCCACAGCAGGGCGTTCCCGAAGGGCTTGTCGGCGATCTCCGTCAACGCGCCGCCGCGGTCGGCCTGTTGGCCGTCGTCGCCGGACAGCGCGATGCGCAGGGCGAGAACCCCGACGAGCGCGTACAGCACGCCCCGGGCGACGAAGCCCGCTCGTGCCGCCGTCTCGACGACACGTCCCTTGGCCACCCGCCGGGCCTGCCTCGTCCCGCTGCGCATCGCCCCATCAAAACCCATGGGTCCGCGAATGCCCCGATTCCCCTTGGCGATGCGCGTGGCGTGCCCTTTCGCGGCGGGGCCTTGAAGCGCCCCGAGGGGGTAACCGGACTGGACAGCAGGTTCCGCAAAGGCAGCGGGCGGACTACGCACACCATGTGAGAGCGCGTCATGTCGGATCATTCGGTACGGGTGGTACGGGCCGTCGGCTGGGCTCACTCCTTCCCCGTCTCCCGAGGGGTCAGGGCCGGGCGCGAGTGGGCCCGCGCCCACATGGAGAACCTCGGGTGGACGGAGACAGATCCCGACGCCGTCGACTCCGTCGTCCTCGCGGTCTCCGAGCTGGTCACCAATGCCCATCATCACGCGCACACCAGCGCCCAGGTCGTGTTGACCTGGGACGGGCGGGCGCTGCACCTGAGCGTGCACGACTCCGGACCGGGGGCACCGGCGCCGCGGGAATCGGACGACAGCAGCGTCGGCGGCCGCGGCCTCGCCATCGTGGACGCCCTCGCGGACACCTGGAGCATCCACCCCACGCCCGACGGCAAGACCATCACCGCCTGCTTCAAGGCACCCGGTGCCGCTCCTTGCCCGCAGAGCGAACACTGATCCGGCCGACGAACGACGACCAGGGTGTACGTACGTGCGCTCCCCCGCGAGCAGAGGACGGCGGCGGTGGGTCGGCTCAGCCGTGGTGCAGGTCTGGACTTGACCGCACGGTCTCTCTACGTTCTGCCGCACCACTGCTGAGAGCGCTCTCAGCAACAGCAACTCTGGTCCACCACACCCTTGTTGGAACGACGAGAGGTCCCCCTGTGAGACGCAAGACCGGAGCACGTCTCGGCCTGTCCGCTCTGTCCGCCTTACTGCTGACGGCCACCTGTGCCGGCACCGGGCTCGCCCCCACCGCTGCCGCCGCCCCGAGGCCCCAACCGCCCGCCTCCACCGCCCTGTTGGACGCCATGCAGCGCGACCTCGGCCTGACGCCCGCCGAGGCACGCGCGCGGCTCGCCGACGAGCGGCATGCCGTCAAGACCGAGCGCACGGCACGGAAGGCGGCCGGTTCCGCGTACGGCGGCGCCTGGTTCGACGCCGGCCGCGGCCGGCTCACCGTCGCCGTCACGCAGCGGCAGGCCGCCGCGGACGTACGCGGGACCGGCGCCGACGTACGGCTCGTCAAGCACAGCGCCGCCGCACTGGACGCGGCGAAGGCACGCGTCGACAAGCTCGACGCGCCCGCCGATGTGGCCAGTTGGCGCGTCGACCCGAAGGCCAATCGCGTCGTCGTCGACGTCGTCGCCGGACACCTCGCCGACAACGATGTCAGCGCCTTCCTGCGGAGCGCGCGGGCCACCGCGCCCGTGCGCGTGTCGACGGTTCCCGAGGGGCCGCGGACCTTCGCCGCGGGGACCGTGGGCGGCGACCCGTACTACACCGGCAACGTCCGCTGTTCCATCGGCTTCTCGGTGCACGGCGGCTTCGTCACGGCCGGGCACTGCGGGCGCGCGGGCGCGACGGTGCGCGGCTGGGACGGCTCCGCCATGGGCACGTTCCAGGGCTCCTCGTTCCCCGGCGACGACTACGCGTACGTCTCCATCGGGCACGGCTGGTGGACCGTGCCGGTCGTGCTCGGCTGGGGCACCGTTCCCGACCAGTTGGTGCGCGGCTCGGCCGAAGCGCCGGTCGGGGCGTCGATCTGCCGTTCCGGGTCCACCACGAAGTGGCACTGCGGCCGGCTCCTGGCCAAGAACGAGACCGTCAACTACTCGGACGGCACCGTCGTGCACCAGTTGACCAAGACCAGCGTGTGCGCCGAAGGCGGTGACTCGGGCGGCTCGTTCATCAGCGGTGACCAGGCCCAGGGCGTTACCTCCGGCGGCTGGGGGAATTGCGGCAGCGGCGGCGAGACGTGGTACCAGCCGGTGAACGAGATCCTCGGGCGCTACGGGCTGACCTTGCACACCGCCTGATCCGCGCCGCGTGTCGACGACACCCGGGTTCGCGGACCCGCGTCGCGGGGTGCCGGCGGTCTTGCGTCGGCTGCCGGCACCCGTGGCGCGTTCCGGTCAGTCCTCCAAGGCGTCCATGACGTCGTCGAGGCGGAGGAACTTGAAGCCCGTGGCCTCGCGCCCGGACTCCTGCGGGGTCTCCTCGCCGTCCTGGACGACGAGGAGGCCGTGCGGGTACTCGGGGCCGAGCGGGGCGTTGAGCGCGGCGGCCCCGTCGCACTCCTGTGAGCCGTCGAGCGTCGCGGAGGCGGCGGTGACGCGGAAGCCGCCCTCGTACTCGTTGGCGTCCCCGCGTTCGCGGTCGTACGCGGCGAAGGTGTCGTCGCCCTGGCTGGAGGCGAGGACATAGCCGTCGCCGTCGGGCTCGGTGACCAGCGTGAGTCCCTCGACGTCGGCGGCGAGCCGCTTGCCTCCGAAGCCGGGGTCGGCGCCCGGGACGCACTCCTCCGTTTCCTCGTCGTACGTCCCCGGCACCCCGTACTCACGCACCTTGTCGATCAGGGCGGGCGTCCCGGTGAGGTCGGCGTTCAGCCGCCAGATGCCGACGTCCTCCTGACCCGCGTACAGCGTGCCGTCGGCCGGGTCCACGACCATGCCCTCGATCTGGGGCAGTTGGCCCGGTTCCCCGCACGGCGTCCACGAGGAACCGTTGGGCAGCCGGAAGGACGACGGCAGGTCGAGGGTGCGGATCTTGCGGTAGCCGACGGTGCCGGAGCGGCCGGGCAGCAGTTCGAGGAGGGCGATGCGGGTCCGCTCGCGCTGACTGACGACGGCGTACGAGCGGCCGGTTTCCCGGTCGGTCCAGGTGGCCAGGCCGTAGGCGGTGCGCTGGTCGTTGATCTCGTCCTGGCCCGCGGAGAAGACGGGTGCGGCGGACGGTTCGGTGACGTCGGCGAGCGGGCCGCCGGGACGCTCGCGGTCGATGCGGTAGAAGCGCAGCCGGTCGTTCCCGCGGTCACTGGTCACGGCCAGGTCGGCGCGGCCGGCGGACAGCTTGAATCCCTGCACCAGGTCGACGTTGTTGAAGCGGCCCGGGGCATCGCCGGGCGCCGGTCCCGCGGGCGCGGGCAAGGACTGCACCTGACGTGCGGCGAGGTCGTACACCCGCAGTCCGCCCTCCTTGGCGGTGGCGACGACCAGGCTGCGGCCAGGATCGGCGGCGTTACGCCAGATCGCCGGGTCGTCGGCGTCGGCGTTGCCGCCCGCCTCGTCGTCGTACAGCGGCGGCGTCTCGGCCCGGGGCGTGAGCGCGGGCAGCGCGCCGGGCGCCTGCGCCTGTGCGGGGGCCGTCACGGCGAGCACGGCCAGCGCGGCCGCGACGGCGAGGACGCTCGGTCGCCGGATACGGGACTGGGGCACGGAAGGGCTCCTTCGGTTCATGACGGAAGCGGTGCGCGGCCTCCGCGTGACGGGACGCGCGCAGGGTCTTACGTGCTCATGAAGAGTTACGAGCGGGCGTACGCATCCGGAAGGGGGCGCGGCATGTGCATTACATGCGCGGGCGGGGCGGCGCTTCGTACATGCGCCGGCGCGAGTGGGATGTCGCGTTCTACGTGCGCGGGCGGGATGCCGCGCCTGTCTGTGAGCTGAAGCCCCCCAAGTTCGGGACGACGTCGGCACCTCACTCGGCCAGTTGCGTCAACGCTTCCTTGAAGCCGTCCCACGCTGATTGCGTGTCGGGGGTCTCTTCGTGCGGCGCGCGGAACCACTGCACGAATTCGGCCACGTCCAGCAGGCTCCACCGCAGCCGGTAGAGCGCCAGGGCGGCCGCATCCGGGGCCCGGCCGGTCAGCTCGGCGTAGTGGGTCAGGGCCGCCGGATCGTCCGCGAGCAGCGACAAGTCCCGCTCGGGGACGGCGAGTCCGACGGTGTCCCAGTCCACGAGCAGGTAACCGTCCTCGCTGCGGATGAGGTTGCCGGGGTGCGGTTCGCCGTGGGTGACGACGAGCGGCGCACCACGGCGGCGCACCTGTGCGGCGAGCGCGTCGAAGTCTGCCAACCGGGCGCGGAGTGTCGTGGCGTGTTCGGCGAGCAGGTGGTGGGCCGGTTCGGAGTAGGGGCCCCCGAGCCAGGTGTCGGCGAGGTCGTTCAACGCGGCGTGCACGCCGGTCAGTCCGGCGGGTTCCAGGGTGGTCGTCGGCGTGCTGCCGGGCGGGATCCGGCCGTGGAGTCGGGCGAGCAGGCCGAGGACGCGGTCGCGCTCGTCGTCACTCAGCTTCTGGCCGAACTCGCCTGCGCGGCCTTCGACATGGGGGAAGACCGCGAGCGCGTACCGCGCGTCCAGCGGGACGACCGAGCTGCCGTCGGTCGCGACGACGGGGGCGACCACGAACCGCAGCCCGTCGCGCTCCCGCAGCGCCACCGCCGTGTCCATGGCCTGCCGCAGCCCCGTGAGCGCCGCCTGGGCGCCCGCCCCGCAGTACTCCTTGTGGTCCAGGTCGGAGACGGTGACGAACCAGCCGCGCCCGTCGTCGCCGGTGACGTTCCAGTGGTAGTCGCCGAAGCCGACGGGCGCGTACGTCACGGCGGTCGGCGTGATGCCGTATCCCGCCAAACCCCGCAGTAGGGTCTCATCTCGCAGATTGTCGGGAAGTGCCTTCATGCGGTTCACGCTAACAACTGGCTTGGGGTGGTGGTCAGTTGTTTTGGCCGCCGCCGCTCAGGAGTCCAGTGTCCGCCGGAGCACCGCGTCCACCGGGCCGACGGCGTCCTCGGTGGCAAGCCGGGCCGCCAGCGTACCGGCGCGTTCCCGGTACGAGGGGTCGCTCGTGGCGCGGACGAGGGCGTCGGCGAGGCGGGCGGCGGTGAGCCTGCGCAGGGGCAGCGCGCACGGTGCCGTGCCCAGGGCGGTGAGGCGGGCGGCCCAGAACGTCTCGTCGAACTGGACCGGGACCGGCACCGTGGGCACGCCCGCGCGCAGACCGGCGGCGGTCGTGCCCGCTCCGGCGTGGTGGACCACGGCGGCCATACGGGGGAACAGGCGACTGTGGGGCACGTCGCCGATGGTGAGGATGTCGTCTCCGGTGGCCGTGAGGCCGGCCCAGCCCTGCTGGATCACTCCGCGCAGGCCCGCCGTGCGCAGCGCGCGGACGATCTGTTCGCTGAACCGCCCGGGGTCCGGGACGGTGGCGCTGCCCAGGCCGACGAAGACCGGTGCGGGTCCGGCGTCGAGGAAGTCCTCCAGTTGTGCGGGCAGTCCGCCGGTCTCGTGCGGCCACCAGTAGCCCACGACGTCGAGGCCGGGCCGCCAGTCGGCGGGGCGGGGCACGATGTGCGGGCTGAATCCGTGCAGGACCGGCCACCGTTGGCGTTCGCGGGCGCGGCGGGTGGCCGCGAGGCTGCGGGGCGGCAGGCCGAGCTGTGCCCGGATGTCACGGGCGGCGTCGGTGAAGATCTGCTCGATGACCGCGTGGACCGCGTGCCCGGCCAGCCGGTTGCCGGTGGGGCCGAGGGAGCCGAGCCCGGCCATGGGGGGCGCGAACTCCCGGGTGGGGTGGACGGGTTGAAGGTTGACGCCGACGCTCGGCAGCCCGAGGCCCTCGGCGATGGTGCAGCCCAGCGGGGCGACCGCGCCGGACAGCACGAGCACGTCGCTGCCCTGCGCCGCCTCGACGAGACCGGGCGTCAACTGCCCTGCCACCGACTTGGCCAGCGCCATGACGCGCACCAGCTTGCCGATGCCGGTGCCGCTGCGGTGCAGCCCGCGGCCCCGCTCCGAGTGCGACTCCGCCTGCGGGTCGACCGGCAGGGCGTGGAAGCGGACACCGGAGCCGTCCGTCAGGTGGGCGAACAGCCCGTGGGTCACCAGGGTCACGTCGTGCCCGGCGCCCGCGAGAGCGGCGCCCAGGCCGGTGAAGGGAGCCACGTCGCCCCGTGAACCTGCCGTCATGATCGCAACACGCACAGACAGCAGTATGGCCAGCAGAGGGACCTGGTCGGGTGGGAAACGCGCGATGGGCCGGTATCCGTCGCGCAGGTCCCCTCGGTCAGGAACGGGTCTCCGCCCTGACCTGTTCCGGGAGCCGGGCACGGATGACCGTGCCGGTGGCGGCCGCGGGGCCGATGCCGTTCCGGGCCGTACGGCTCGTGATGGTGAGCTCGCCGCCCACCGCCTCGGTGCGGTCGCGCATGCCGGTGAGGCCGGAGCCGTGGGTGGTGGCGGTGGGGAAGCCCACGCCGTCGTCGGCCACTTCCACCTGGAGCCGGCCGCCGTCGCGGGTGATGTGTACGGTGACGTGCTTGGCGTCGGCGTGTTTGAGGACGTTGGTCAGCGCCTCGGAGACCAGGTAGAAGGCGGACTCCTCGATGTCGAGGGCGAAGCGCACCCCGCTCAGCGAAGGCTGGCTCCGCACGGTGACGGGGATGGGCATCCGGCGGGCGCAGGACGTCACCGCGGCGACGAGACCTTGGTCCGTGAGGACGGGCGGGTGGATGCCGTGGGCGAGTTCGCGGAGCTCGTCGATGACGCGGTAGGCGTCGTCCTGCAGGTCGGTCAGCGCGGCGTCGATGTCACCGCCGCGGTGCAGCCGGTTCCGCGCGAGGGCCAGCTGGGCGACGAGGGCGACGAGTTCCTGCTGGATGCCGTCGTGCAGGCGGCGTTCGATGCGGCGCCGCTCGGTGTCCTGGGCGTGCACGATCCGGGCCCGCGACGCGGTCAGCTCGGCGGCCTGCCGCTGCACTTCGTCGACGCGGGCGCTCAGTTCGGCGGCGAGACGGACGTTGTGCACGGCGAGGGCGGCGGACCGGGCGAGGGTCCTGCCGATGTCGTGGTCCTCCGGGGTGCGGCGGCCGTCGGCCTTGGGGCCGTACTCGATGAGGCCGAGGGCGTCCTGCCCGTAGAGCAGCGGGAACTCCTCGCTGGGCCGTGCTCCGGGGGGCGGTTCGCCGGCCTCGGCGACGTACAGGGGCAGGCCGTCGCCGCCGAGCCGGACCCGCACCCAGCGCAGCCGGAGGCCTTCGCGCAGGGCGGTCGCGAGCCGCGGGGCGAGCCGGTCGAGGTCGTAGGCGTGTTCCAGGGTGGTGCTGAACTGCACGAGGAGCTCGAACCTGCTCAGGCGCTTGCCGAAGACGCGCTGCTCGACGAGGGCGTTGAGCCGGTCGCGCAGGGGCCGGAACAGCGCGGTGGCGACGACGGCGATCAGCAGGGACAGGCCGACGGGGAGGTACTGGCCGGCAGTGAGCCCCAGGGTCAGGGCCATGCCCAGATACCAACTGTTGATGATGAGCCAGAGGGAGCCGTAGACCGCGGAGGGGCGGAGCACGATGTCGACGCCGAGGAGCCGGTGGCGGAAGGTGGCGTAGACGAGGGTGACGGCGATCGACACATAGGGCAGGGCGCCGAGGAGAGCCCCGGTGAAGAAGAGGATGCCCTGCTCGCCCTGCCAGGCGCGGAACAGCCGGGAGGAGGCGCGGGCCAGCAGCACGGCGGCGCCGAGGGAGGCGAAGGGCAGCAGGGCCGCGATGTCGGGCCGGCCTGCGGACCGGGCGCGCAGGCAGCGCAGGACCAGGAGGGCGGCCCCGAGACCGGGCAGCCAGGCCTCGGGGTAGTAGAAGAGGACGCGGTCGACGACGACCGTCGGCAGCCCGGTCAGGGGCAGCAGCGGCGGCAGGGCGAGCAGGCCCCACAGGGCACCCAGGACGCGGCGTTCGTAGCGGAAGGCGAAGCGGCCGTCGGGCAGCAGGGCGAGCAGCCGTACGACGAGGATGCTCACCGTCAGATCGCACGTGCGGACGAGGATCCGCAGGCCGACGTCGAGGGGCAGCGGCACGCCCGCGGGTTCGATGCGCAGGTCCCACTCCCAGTCGCGGACCATCAGCGCGGAGGTGTTCCGGACTGCGATGGCGATCGACAGCCAGGTGCCGGTCAGCAGCAGTCGGCGGGCGACGGGGCTCGACGGGGCGTGCCACCAGGTGAACAACCCGGCGAAATAGCACGGGAGTACGGAACCGAGGATCCACGGAAGAATGTAGCCGTCCCGCAGCTGGGTGGTTCCGATAAGCGTTGCCCAAAGCATGCACATTCCGCCGCACACGGCGACGAGGCACATCCCCCTGCTTCTGGCTGCCACGGACGTCATTATCGGAGGTCACTGCGGTCAGCGTCCACAAAATGGTCCGCCGTAGTAAAGAGTTACCCGTCGTGCGCGACGGAAAGGCACTCTGCGGTTTCCCGTCCTTTTTCCGGCCAATTCCCGCCCCAGGCGTGGCTGAATCCCGCCCGGCTCCCGCCCTATTCCGCCGGGGTTCTCTCCCGATTCTCCGGCATTCCTTTCCGACTGGAGGGAACGGTTGAAGGGCGAGCCGAGCGCCATCGTGGGGGCGGCCTTATGGTCGTCATGGGCCCCATGGCCTCGACGACATCGCCTGCGCCCCGCGCCAGGCGCCCGCCCCCGACTCGCCGCCCACGGAAGGGAGTCCGACGACGTGACCGCCCCCGCGCAGCCCGCCCCGGACGAAAGCCCGGCAGCCATGGCCGCCCGCGTCACCGGGCGCGCGGCGGTCGAGGTGCGTCCGCTGTCCGGGGCCCTCACCGAAGTCGTCCTCGACGGCGGGCAGTCGGTCGTCGTCAAGCGTGCCGAGACACCGGGTGCGGCGCGGGCCGAGGCGGCCGGGCTGCGCTGGCTGGCCGACTCCGGCACCGTGCGCGTCCCGGCCGTCCACGGGCAGGACCGGCGCCTTCTGGTGAGCGACCGCGTCCCGCCGGGGCGGCCGAGCGCCCGGGCCGCCGTGCGGTTCGGCCGCGAACTGGCCGCCCTGCACGCCTCCGGCGCCCCCGCGTTCGGCGCCCCGCCGCCCGGCGGCACCGAGGACGCGTACATCGGGCTCGCCCCCATGCGCAACGTCACCGGCGACGACTGGCCCCGCTGGTACGCCGAGCACCGCGTGCTCCCCTACCTGCGGCGTGCCGTCGACGACGGAACGGTGCGTTCCGACGAGGCGTCCGTGATCGAGCGCGTCTGCGAGCGGCTGCCCGAACTCGCGGGGCCCGCGGAGCCGCCCGCCCGGCTGCACGGCGATCTGTGGAACGGCAATGTGCTGTGGGGCGCCGACGGGCACGCGTGGCTCATCGACCCGGCCGCGCACGGCGGCCACCGCGAGACCGACCTGGCGATGCTGCACCTGTTCGGCTGCCCGCACCTCGACGACGTACTGGACGGCTACGAGCAGGCGGCGCCGCTCGCCGACGGCCGGCGGGACCGTGTCGGCGTGCACCAGCTCTTCCCGCTGCTGGTGCACGCCGTGCTGTTCGGCCGGGGTTACGCCGAGCAGGCCGTCACGGCGGCGCGGGCGGCGCTCACGCGGTGACCTCGGGCACCCGCTGTGCCGGGCCCGCCTCGGGGTGGGCTTCGCCGGACCGGGTTCCCGCCCTACCCTCGACGGCATGAGCAAGCCCCTCGTCGCCCTTCTCAGCGGAGCCGGCATCTCCACGGACTCCGGGATCCCGGACTACCGCGGGCCCAACGGGCTGTGGCGGCGCGACCCCGAGGCCGAGAAGCTCGTGACGTACGAGTACTACATGGGCGACCCGGAGATCCGCCGCCGGTCGTGGCAGATGCGGCGCAAGAACCGGACGCTCCAGGCGCAGCCCAACGCGGCACACCACGCGGTGGCCGCGCTGGAACGCTCCGGCGTGCCCGTGCGGGTGATCACGCAGAACGTCGACGGCCTGCACCAACTGGCCGGGATGCCGGACCGCAAGGTCCTCGAACTGCACGGCACCGCCCGGACGGTGGTGTGCACGGCGTGCCACGCGCGGGGTCCGATGACGGACGCGCTGGCCCGCGTCGAGGCGGGCGAGGCGGATCCGCCGTGCCTGGACTGCGGCGGCATCCTGAAGTCGGCGACGGTGATGTTCGGGGAACGTCTCGACCCGGAGGTGCTCGGCGAGGCCATGGCCATCGCCAAGGCCTGCGACGTGTTCATCGCGGTCGGCACCAGCCTCCAGGTCCAGCCCGCGGCCGGTCTCGCGGGCCTCGCCGCCGACCACGGCGCCCGGCTGACCATCGTCAACGCCGAGCCGACTCCGTACGACGACCGGGCCGCCGAACTCGTCCGCGAACCGATCGGGACGGCGCTGCCCGCGCTGCTCGAGCAGTTCGGCGGCGGCCGGGACCTGTCCGGCGGGTCCGAGTCCTGAGGAAGGGGCCGAGCCCTGAGGAAGGGGCCGAGTCCTGAGGGAGGGTCCGGGTCCTGAGGGAGGTGAGGGTTCAGGCCGCCGACGGCTGTGTGTCGGCGCCCAGCAGGGCGAGGAAGGCAGCGGCTGCGGGTGACGGGGTGAACCGGCTCCAGACGAGGCGCTCCACCCGTACCGGCCCGTTGGTGATGGGCACACACCGCAGGCCGTGCAGTTCGGCGGCGAACGTCGCGGGCAGCAGGGCGATGCCGAGGCCGTGGCGGACCATGCGGGCCATGAGCTCGACTCCGGACACCTCGAAGGCGACCTCGCGCCGCACCCCGGCCGCCGCGAACGCCTGGTCCGACTGGGCGCGGGCGGCGCTGCCGTCGGCGAAGTCCACGAACACCTCCTCGGCGAGGAGGCGGAGGTCCACCTCGTGCCGGGTGGCCAGCGGGTGACCCGGATCGACCACGGCGACGTGCTGCCCGTGGGCGAGTTCCCGGTCGTGGACGCCCTGTGGCCGGAATCCGGACGGCACGCCGAGGAACGCCGCGTCCAGCGTGCCCTCGCGCACCAGCTCGACGAGCCGCTCGCTGGAACCGGCCCGCAGGCTGATCCGCACCTGGGGGTAGCGCAGGCGGTAGTCGCGCAGCACCGCCGGGAGATCCACGGCCGCCACGGTGGGGATCGATCCGACGGTCAGCTTGCCCCGTATCTCGCCGGTGGCCGCCGCCACTTCCGCACGGGCCCGCTCGGCCGCTTCCAGGGCCTGGCGGGCGGCGGGCAGGAACGCCTCTCCGGCGGCGGTCAGCCGCACCCGGCGGCTGGTCCGCTCGAACAGCCGGGCGCCCAGTTCCTTCTCGAGGCGGGCCACTTGGTGGCTGAGCGCGGACTGGACGACGTGGCACCGCTCGGCGGCACGCGTGAAGCTCGCCGTCTCGGCCACGGCGACGACGTAGCGCATCTGCTGGAGATCCATTGATTCATCATCAAACGCGATGGATACCGATGACAAGCATGTGTTGGACCGATGGACGCCCGCCGGGTGATGCTGAAGTCAACGGCGGATCCTGGCAGTCGCGGATCCCGGCAGTCGCAGACCCTGGCAGTCGCGGATCCTGGCAGTCGGCGACCAGCCACCGATCCGGACCGGCGAGGTCCGGTCCGGGACCGCCGCACCTGACACACCACCGCCGGCGCCCCGGCGCCCCGACCCCGCGGAGACACCCATGCGCGTGATCGCCTTCGACCACCTCGTCCTGAACGTCGCCGACATCGAGCGTTCGCTCGCCTTCTACACCGGCCCGCTGGGGCTGGACCCGGTGCGGGTGGAGGAGTGGCGGGCCGGCAAGGTCCCCTTCCCGTCCGTGCGGGTGAGCCCCACCACCATCATCGACCTCATCGAGGCGTCCGACGAGCGGCCGCAGGGCTCCAACGTCGACCACATCTGCCTGGTGGTCGAGCCGCTCGACTGGCAGCAGGTCATCGACTCCGGCGTCTTCACGGTCCTCGACGGTCCCGGCGAGCGCTTCGGCGCGCGGGGCACCGCGGTCTCCCTCTATGTGCAGGACCCGGACGGCAACACCGTGGAACTGCGCTGGTACCCGCAGGACGCCTGAGAGCCGTCTTCGCGGCCGATGCCGGGTTCGGTCCCGTCCCATGCGTTCACCGGCGCAGTGTCACGGCCTTGTAGCGGGTGCGGTGGAGAGCACCTCCGGCCTCCGTGTCATGCGCGAGTCTGGTCCGGACGGGGTACGCGTCCGACCGGGAGCACGGCGAGAACGTGCGCCCGGGCGGTCAGCCGAATACGAGGAGTCCGCGATGCCGATCACGTTCCGCAAGTCGTACCGGATCCTTCCGGGGGTCCGGCTCAACATCAGTCGCCGCTCGTGGTCGATCACGCTGGGCGGCAGGCACGGGCCGCGGCACACCGTCAGCTCCACCGGGCGGCGTACGTCGTCGATGGATCTGCCCGGGCCGTTCGGCATGCGGCGGAATCACCGGCGCCGATGACGGCGACGGCTCAGTCGTGGCCGGCGGCGGCGCCCGGCCGCACCCTCACCTCCACCTCGGCTCCGCCGCCCGCCCACACCCGCACCTGTCGCGCCCGCCCGGGCGGCACGCTCCGCGCGCCGGCTCGCGCCGCGCGGCCCGACACCTCGATCCGCCAGCCGGTGGTGCTCGGCGGGAGGGACAGCACGGTGGTGCCGGGGAGGTGCGCCGCGCGATAGGCGAGGCGGTACGTGCCGCGGGCCGCGTCGTGGGTGTCGGCGCGTACGGTTCCCGCGACGGCGGGGGCGTACGGCGTGGCGGTGCGTTCCTTGTTCGTACGGAAGCGGCCGTCGCGGTCGAGGGCGCAGTAGCCGCCTCCGTAGCACCAGACGTAGGCCGCCCACCCCGATGAGTAGCGGGTGAAGGAGGCGAGCGCGTCGTCGTGGAAGCGGCGCATGTTCGGCAGGCCGCTGTTCAGCGGGCCCCACTCCCCCACCACGACCGGGATCCGCTGTTCGCGGGGGTAGGCGGTGACGGCGTTCTCGTACGTCGTGATCCAGCCGTCGGCCGGGTCGTAGTCGGCGCCCGCCTCCATCGCGGTGTTGTAGAAGTGCGGGGCGTACACGACCCGTTGGTCGTCCACGCGGCCGAGGCCGGTGGGCACGCCTTCGCCGACGATCGGGGTCGGCTCGACGAACAGCAGGTTCGAGCGGTCCCGGGTGCGGATCGCGTCCGCCAGACGGTTGTACATCGGGGTGAGCTGCGTCGCCTCGATGCGGCGTGCGGCCGCCGCCAGGTCCTCGCCCGCGCGCAGCTCGCCCATCGGCTCGTTGATCAAGTCGTAGCCGAGAACGGCCGGATGCCGGCCGAAGCGGTCCGCGAGCAGCCGCCAGACGCGGGCCTGGGCGCGCCGCAGGTCCGCGTCCTCGTAGAGGTGGGTGAAGGCGCGCTGGACGGCGGGCTCGAAGTACTCGGCGAACCAGTCGTCGGGGTGCGGTGTGAACGGCAGGCCGTCGGTCCGCGTCGCCCACGCGGGGATTCCGCGATGCCCGAACGCGGGCCCGAACACGTCCTGGTGGGCGTCGATGACGACATGGATGCCGTGCTGGTGCGCCCAGTCGAGGATCCGCCGGATCTTGCGCAGGTACGACGCGCTGTACTGGCCCCGCCGGGGCTCCAGGTCGTCCCAGAAGACCAGCAGCCGGGCGAAGTTGAAGCCGTGGGCGCGCAGGTCGGCGAAGTGCCGCTCGGTGATCGCGCTGAGCGCTTCGGCGCCGTGGTGCGTCTTGTCCTCCACGTTCCAGCCGCGGAGGGTGAGGGTGCGGCCCCGGTCGTCGGTGAGGCGGGGGATGCCGTCGGCGGCGGTCCCGGTCGCCCCCGTCGGCGAGGCCGGAGCCAAGCCCGCGCCCAGCAACGCGGTGACGATCGACGCGATCACGGCTGCCAGGCCGAGGCGGTGCGGACGGCGGGCGCGCATGGCGGACCTCCGGGGCTCGACGGACCGCCCGAGCCTACGTCCCGCACCGCAGCGACGGCCCGCCCCGATCCAGCCGCTCGTACGACACCTCACGGCCGCACGGCAACAAGCTCCACTGGCCCATCCGCGACTGGCCCATCCGGGACGCCCCCGCCACCCGCTCCTCGCTTACCGGGCATGGGGCACCCCGGAGCGTCGATTCACTCATGACACGATATGCCCTTATTGCCACGTTTCGCTCGTTGTGTGAGGCTCGCTCTTGGTACGTCACGCGTACGTCGCGTGAGGACGGCGCGCCCGCGCGTCGGTACGTCGCGTCCGTACGTCGTGTCATTCGCAGGGCCTGAGGAGGCACCAGTCATGGCAGTGCGCACACCGGAGACGAGCACGGCACCAGATACGGCCGAGCGGGGGCCGGGGCCGGTGAAGGTACGGCTCGGCGTCAACGGCGCCGAGCGGCAGGTGGAGATCGAGCCGCGCGTCAGCCTGCTGCAGGCGCTGCGCGAGGAGCTCCACCTGACCGGCGCCAAGCGCGGCTGCGACCAGGGGACCTGCGGGGCGTGCACCGTCCAGGTCGACGGCAGGCGGGTGCTCGCGTGCCTGACGCTCGCCATCACCTGCGAGGACGCCGAGGTCACCACGGTGGAGGGCCTGGCGCGGCCCGACGGCGGCGGGGACGGTCAACTCCACCCGATGCAGGAGGAGTTCATCCGCCACGACGCCTTCCAGTGCGGCTACTGCACGCCGGGGCAGATCGTGTCGGCGGTGGGCTGCGTCCAGGAGGGGCACGCCACGGACGACGCCGAGATCAAGGAGTGGATGAGCGGCAACATCTGCCGCTGCGCCGCGTACCCGAACATCAGGGCCGCCATCCGCGCGGCCCGCGAACGCGTCTGAGGAGCCGACCGGACATGCGACCCATCAGCTATCTGCGCGCCGAGGGCACCGACGGCATCGACAGCGCGCTGCGCGCCGTCGGCGGCGACCCCGGCAGCGACTTCCTCGCGGGCGGCACCACCGAGGTGGACCTGCTGCGCCAGAACGTACTCACCCCCCGCCGCCTGGTGGACATCAACCGGCTGCCGCTGGCCGGCATCGAGGAGACGCCGGACGGCGGCCTGCGGATCGGCGCGCTGGCCCGGATGAGCGACGTGGCCTCCGCACCCGCCGTCCAGGAACGCTTCCCGCTGATCTCGCGGGCACTGGTGCTCGGCGCCTCCGCGCAGCTGCGCCACATGGCGTCCATGGGCGGCAACATGATGCAGAAGGTGCGCTGCGGCTACTACCGGGACGGCGAGTCCCCGTGCAACAAGCGGGAGCCTGGCACGGGCTGCGCCGCGCTGGCCGGAGTCAGCCGCACCCACGCCGTGCTCGGCACCAGCGAGCACTGCATCGCCACCCACCCCTCCGACGTGGCGGTCCCGCTGGTCGCCCTCGACGCCCGGATCCGCACCCGCACCCTCGAGGGCGAGCACACGTACGCCATCGACGACTTCTTCTTGGAGCCCGGCGACACCCCCGAGCGCGAACATCCGCTGATGCACGGTGAGTTGATCACTGCCATCGAGGTGCCCGCGCTGCCGATGGCCCGTCGCTCGCTGTACCTCAAGGTCCGCGACCGCGAGTCGTACGAGTTCGCCCTGGTGTCGGTCGCCGCGGCGATCGAGGTGGACGACGGCAAGATCAGCGGGGTGCGGCTCGCGCTGGGCGGGGTCGGCACCCGGCCTTGGCGGGCCCGCCGCGCGGAGGACGCGCTGGTCGGTGCCCCGGCCACCGCCGAGAGCTTCGACCTCGCCGCGCGCGCGGAGCTCGCCGGCGCCCGCACCACCCCCATGAACGCCTTCAAGCCCGAGCTGGGCCGCCGCACCCTGGTCCGGGCGCTCGACCTCCTCACGCGCGACGGGAGCCGGTGATGAGCACAAGCACCCTGACGGAAGGGCCCATCGGCCGCCCCCTGGACCGTGTCGACGGCCACGCCAAGGTCACCGGCACCGCCCGGTACGCGGCCGAGGTGCCGCTGCCCGGCATGACGTACGCCGTCCTCGTCGGCGCCCGAATCGCCCGCGGCCGCATCACGTCCATCGACAGCACCGAGGCGGAGCTGGCCGACGGGGTGCTGGCCGTGCTGACCCACGGGAACATCGGGAAGATCGCGGCGCAGCCGCCGCTGCTTCCGTCGCTGGCCGGTTCGGTCGCGCCCGGCGAGACGTTCTTCCCGATGCAGAGCGACGAGATCCACTACGCCGGGCAGCATGTGGCGCTGGTCGTCGCCGACACGTACGAGCGCGCGCTGCACGCCTCGCGGCTCGTGCGGATCACGTACGCCGAGGAGCCGTCCGTCACCGTCATCGACCAGGGCCGCGACCAGGCGTACGAGCCCGAGGCGATCTTCGCGGGCTTCATTCCGGGCCGCAGCGAACGCGGTGACGTGGAGGCGGCGCTCGGCGCGGCGGACGTCACGGTGGACCACACCTTCACCTTCGCTGCCAACCACCACAACCCCATCGAGACGTCGGCCGCGACCGCGTACTGGGAGGGCGACCGGCTCACCCTGCACGACACCACGCAGGGCGTCACCGCGACCCAGCACACGGTGGCCGCGCTGCTCGGGATCCCGCACACCCGCATCCGCGTGATCGGCCACTTCACCGGCGGCAGTTTCGGCGCCAAGGCGATGGTCTGGCACCATCCGACGCTCGCCGCGCTCGCGTCCCGCAAGGTCGGGCGCCCGGTGCGGCTCGCCCTCACCCGGGAGCAGATGTTCGTGGCCTGCGGGCACCGCGAGGAGCAGGAGCAGCGGCTCACGCTCGGTGCCGGCAAGGACGGCCGTCTGGTGGCGCTGCGGCACCACAAGCTGTCGCCGACCTCGCCGTTCGACCACTGGGCCGAGCCGTCCCTTGGCGTGGCGGGGCAGATGTACGCGTGCCCGAACTACGAGGGCGTGTACCGGCTGATCCGCGCCAACACGACGACGCCGACGTTCATGCGCTGCCCGGGCGAGGCGACCGGCCTGTTCGCGCTGGAGACGGCCATGGACGAGCTCGCCGAGCGGGTCGACCTCGATCCGCTGGAGCTGCGCCTGCGCAACTGCAGCGAGAACGATCCGGCGTCCGGGCGCCCCTGGAGCAGCAGCGGGCTGCGCGAGTGCCTGGAGCGCGGCGCGGAACGCATCGGCTGGGAGCGCCGGGCCGCGCCCCCGGCCCGTGACGGCGACTGGGTGATCGGTCTCGGCATGGCCGCGTGCGCGTATCCCGTGTACGGGCCGAACAATCCGCAGCGGGCGCGTGCCCGGCTGTACGCGGACGGCACCGCCGTCGTGCAGGCCGCGGTCACGGACATCGGCACCGGCATCCTCACCGTGATGACGCAGGTCGCGGCCGAGGCGCTGGGGCTGCCGGTGGAACGGTGCCGGTTCGAGGGCGGGGACACCGACCTGCCGAACGTGGCCGCCGCCGTCGGGTCCTCCGGCGCGGGCATGGTCAGCGCGACGGTGCACGCCGCCGCGAGCGCGCTGCGCGAGCAACTCGTCGCCCGGGCCGTCGCGGACGAGGGATCGCCGCTGCACGGCGCCGACCCCGCCGACGTCGACGTGCGCGACGGCCGGATGGTGCTGCGCGCCGCGCCCGGCACCGGCGAGGACTACGCCGAGCTGCTGCGGCGCAACTTCCTGCCGGACGTGGAGGCCACCGGATCCTGGGGGCCGCCGCCGCACGACGCGCCGTTCGCGTCGATGACGTTCGGCGCGCAGTTCGCCGAGGTGGCCGTCGACCCGGTGCTCGGTCTTGTCCGTGTGCGCCGCCTGGCCGGGGCGTTCGTGCCCGGTCGCGTCCTCAACGCCAAGACCGCCCGCAGCCAGCTCATGGGCGGCATGATCTGGGGGCTGAGCCAGGCGCTCCTGGAGGCGACCCACATGGAGCCGGGCACCGGCCGCTGGGCGAACGCGAGCCTCGGTGAGTATCTGGTGCCGGTCAACGCCGACGCGCCCGACGTCGACGTGGACTTCGTCGAGGTGCGGGACGCCGTCGTCAATCCGCTGGGCGTGAAGGGTGTCGGCGAGGTCGGCCAGGCGGGGGTGGCTCCGGCCATCGCCAACGCCATCCACCACGCCACCGGACGGCGCCTGCGCAAGCTGCCGATCACCATCGAGGACATCGTCGCCGGCACTGACGGGGCGTCCGGGTAGCGGGACCGGGCCGAGCCGCGCCGGGCCCGCGGGCGTCACGCCCCGCTCCAGGGTGCCGGCTCAGTCGGTCAGGAGCGCGGCCAGCCTGTCCAGGAACACCCGCTGGCCGGCCACGAGCTTGTCGCCCGCTTGGTCCAGCGGGAGCCAGGCCACCCGGTCGAGCTCGGGGAACTCCTGGACGCGGCCCGAGCCGCGCGGCCACTCCATGCGGAAGGTGCCCGGCACGACCGTCCGCGGGTCGAGGTCGGCTTCGACGGCCCAGACGGTCACCGTCTTGCCGCCCGCCTGCCGCACGTCGCCCAACGGCAGGTAGGGGCCCGCGGGGGCCGGTTGTCCGAGTTCCTCCTCGAACTCGCGGAGCGCGGCGGCCAGTGGTTCCTCCTCGTCGCCGTGCTCGCCCTTGGGAATGGACCAGGCCGCCTGGTCACGGCGCGACCAGAACGGTCCGCCCATGTGGCCGATGAGCACTTCGGGCGCCGGGCCGGGGGCGCGGAAGAGGAGCAGTCCGGCGCTGCGGCGGCCGGTCATGACACCGAGGGATGTGAGGGCTGCATGCCGCCGGACCTTACGCCCGTGTCGGCGACGGGGAACGGGACGCGCCCGCAACAGGCGCGTCCCGCCGGGGCCCACAGGGGCCATTCAGAGGCCTACAGCGGCCGTATCGAGATGTTCCGGTACCGGACCGCGTTGGCGTGGTCCTGCAGCCGGATCGCGCCGGCCGTCGGGCCCTCGGCCTCCCCCGCTCCCGTCGGCCCGTCGATCGCCACGTCGTCATGGACCTTGACGCCGTTCCACACCAGCGTGACGCGGGCGTCCTCCGTCTTCGCGCCGCTGTCGTCGAAGCGGGCCGCGCGGAAGGAGATGTCGTACGTCTGCCAAGTTCCGGGCGGTTTCGCCGCGTTGACGTCGGGTGCCTTCTTCTTGTAGATCGCACCGGCCTCGTCGTTCGCCGGGGAGTCGTCGCCGTACGAGTCCAGGATCTGGATCTCGTACCGCTCCTGCAGATACACGCCGCTGTTCGCGCGGTCCTGGCCGGTCACGTCCGGCGGCAGCTTCGGCAGCCAGAACTCGACGTGCAGCGTGAAGTCCTGGAACGCCTGCTTGGTGCGGATGTCGCCGCAACAGACCTCCATCGCGCGGTCGTCGACCAGCGGCCACTGGGGGGTGCGACCATCGGTGTGCTGCCACCGCGAGCGGTCGGCGCCGTCGAAGAGGCTGTTCGTGCTGCCCTGCGGGTGGACGGCGAGCAGGTCTAGGTTCACGTGGCCGGAGTCGCCGTCGTCGTGGCTGTACGTGATGGTGTTGGCGCCCGCCCGCAGCTTCAGCCGCTCGGTGTGCGTGGACCACTTGTCCCAGGTGCCGGTGCTCAACAGCTTTGCCTGCCGCACCTTTTGGCCGTTGACGTGGACGCTCAGCGTCTTGGTCCCGGCGGCCGGATGCGGGCCGTTGGCGTAGCGGAGACCGACGTCATAGGTGCCGGCCTTCTTCGTACGGACGTCGAAGGTGGTGGTGGCGCCCTTGGTGCCGTAGCCGTCGACGAAGCCGCGGCCCGAGTACGCCGAGTGGTTGTCGTTGGTGGTGGCGCCGCCGCCGAGCCGGGCCTCCTCCGCCTCGTGGAGCGACTGCGGGGCGGGCTTCGCGCCGGGGACACGGTTCAGCGTGTACCACGCCTCGGTGCTCCACAGCTCCGTGCCGCCCTCGGCCTTGAAGGGGCGGGGCGAGCGCACGTGGACGACGTGGCCGGGCTTCAGGCCCGGGATCTCCAGAGTGACCTTCGTGCGGTCGGAGGAGAGCGTCGCCGAGCGCACCGGCAGCGTCTCCTCGTCCACCTTGGGACCGCCGTAGGCCGCGGTCGGCACGTAGCGCCACTGCGCGACCTGGTAGCGGGCGGCGAGCTTGTCGGCCGTCGCCTGGGAGACCGGCTGGGTGTACTCCAGCTCGAAACCGGTCCGCGTGGCGCGCATCGTCTTGATGTCGAAGGCGTCGTTGCCCTGCGGCGTCAGCTTCTGGAGGCCGTGCTTCAGCTTGCCCGGCTGGCCCCAGTTGCCGCCCGCGCCCAGTCCCCCGGCGTACAGGGCGCCGTCGGGGCCCGTACTGATCCGGTTGACGCCGGCCTCGAGCCCCTGGGTGAAGCGGAAGACCGCGCCCTGGTACTCGCCGCCGACCTTCTCCAGGGACGCCCGCTGGACGCCGCCGTAGGTCACGTCGCCGATGAGCATCTGGCCGGCGAAGGTTCCTTCCTTCACGAGGATCGGGGTGCTCGGCGAGTTGCCGATCTCGTTCTGCGGCAGCCACAGCACGGGCTGGGTGACGGGCCTGTCGTCGAACGGCCCGTCGGGGTTGGTGTGATGGTTGAAGAAGCGGCCCTGCTTGACGTGCAGGAGTTTCGACGAGGGCAGCCAGCCGCCCTGGTTGTCGGTGGCGAACAGCTCGCCGTCGGGCCCCCAGCCGATGCCGTTGGGGGTGCGCAGGCCGCCCGCGACGTAGGAGACCTCGCCGGTCTCGCGGTTGACCTTGATGCTGGTGCCGCGGTTCTTCGCGGGCTGCGGGTCCGTGGTGGCGCCGCCGTAGTTGATGGCGACGGACAGGTTCAGATAGAAGAAGCCGTCCCGGTACAGCAGGCCGAAGGCGAACTCGTGGAAGTTCTTGCCGAACGGCCACGTGGCGACGGTCTCGTACGCGTCCGTGACGTCGTCCCCGTCGGCGTCCTTCAGCCGGGTCAGCTCGTGCTTCTGGGAGACGTACAGCGAGCCGTCGACGTACTTGAGGCCCATCGGCTCCTTCAGGCCCTCGGCGACCTTCTTGGTGGTCACCTTCTCGGGTCCGGTGCTGCCGGTGACGTGGTCCAGGAGGTAGACCTCGCCCTTGGAGTTGTCGGTGCCGCCCCAGGTGGCCACGGCGAGCCGGCCGTCGGGCAGCCAGTCCATCGCGGAGACCTGCGGCTCGAAGCCCTTCGGCCTGAGGTCGGTGAGCCGGTAGTCGGGGTGGACGCCGTTCAGCGGCAGGCCGTCGCCCGGTGTCTCCGTGGAGTTGGCGCACTCCTTGCGGCCCGGCGCCGTGACGCGCACGACGCCCGCGTCGGTGCTCAGGACCGAGTCCGGTACGACGGCGAAGTCGCTCGCGCCCGGCGGCTTCCAGGCGAGGGTGACCTGCTGCTCTCCGCCCGCCTCGAAGTGCTCGATCAGCAGGGCGTGGTAGCCGGCCGTCAGCTCGACGGTGCCGTCCTTGGGGGTCGGCCCGTGCAGGCCGTCGTGGTCGATGACCCGCTGATTGTCGATCAGCAACCGGGAGCCGTCGTCACTGGTGAGGCGGAAGGTGTACGTGCCGTCCTGGGGGACGTTGAGGTTGGCGATGGTGTGCGAGACGAAATTGTCGGCGAGGCCGCCGAAGTCCCCGGCGTCCTTCCAGTCGACGACCGGCTTCAGCTCGTCGACGTTCGGCGTCTGCCCGGCCTTGAGCTCGCACAGCTTCTGCAGCGGTTGCTGCATGTCGTACACGCGCTGGGTCACGCCGGGCTCCTGGGGCGGGAGTTCGACGAAGGGGCTCGGGTCCTCCTCGGCTGCGGCGGGGGCACCTCCCGCCGCCCAGGCGGCTCCGGCCAGGAGGGACCCGACGACCAAGTGGCTGAGGCGGGTGCGGAATCTTCGGCTTCGGCTTCTTCGGTACGACCGTGCGCTCATTGCTGCTCCCGGCAGGTGATGAGGCGAGGGAATCGGAGCGGGTGCGTCGGAGCGAGTGCATCGGAGCGGGTGAGTTGGGGCGGGACGCTAGTCAGCTTTCCTCTGAGCGGGAAGTCCTTGCGCGACAAAGAACCGGACTTTTTCTCCAGGCAGGACAAAGGGTCGTTCAAGGGGGCGGGGCCGGAGCGTCTCGGACGCGCGGGACCGCCTCTTCACGCTCTTCACCGGGAGGAGCTGCCCCTCGGCCCCGGAACCCTCTAGACCGTCACCAGCGACACGCCCGCCTCGGTGAACCGCGCGGCCATCTCCTCGTCAACGGCCGTGTCCGTCACGAGCGTGTTCACCTGCTTCGTCGCGCAGATGCGTGCGAACGCGCGGCGGCCGAGCTTGGTCGCGTCGGCCGCGACGACGACCCGCGTGGCGCGCTCGCACAGCAGCCGGTTGATCGCCGCCTCGTCCTCGTCGTGCGCGGTCGCCCCGTGCACGACGTCGAACGCGCCGACGCCGAGCACCGCGACGTCCAGCGTGATCTGATCGAGCACCCCGTCCGCGAGCGGCCCCGTGAGCTCGTACGACTGCGGGCGGGCCACCCCGCCGGTCACAACGATCTTGAACTGGGGCCGTACGGCCAGCTCGTTGGCGATGTTGAGGGCGTTGGTCACGATCGTCAACGCCGGTGATCCCGTGGCCAGTTCGGGCCGCACCGCGAGCGCGCGGGCGACCTCGGTGGTCGTGGTGCCGCCGGTCAGACCGACGACTTCGCCCGGGGCGATCAGGTCCGCCACCGCCTTGGCGATCCGCTGCTTCTCCGAGGCCTGCCGGGCGGTCTTGTAGCGCAGCGGCAGTTCGTACGAGACGCCGTGGACGACCGCGCCACCCCGGGTGCGCACGAGCATCTGCTGCTCGGCGAGCTGGTCGAAGTCCCGGCGGATCGTGGCGGCCGAGACGCCCAGCGCCGTGGCCGCTTCCTCGACGTCCAGGCGGCCCCGCTCGACGAGCAGTTCAAGGAGCGCCTGCCAGCGGGCATCGCGCGACATCCGCACCCTCCACTCAGTTCCCGCACTCACGGTCCGTGATGACCCTATCCCACAAGCGAATGCTTGATTGTGATTGAAACACCGCTATAGATTGCAGAAACAAGCACCCGGTGGAGTGGTGCGTCGGACTCACAGGGTGGGAGCCCGCCATGAGCCATGCCGAGAACGAACTGATCAGCCAGCCGGAGTGCTGGGCGCGCGCCGCCGATCTGGCGGCGCGGCACAAGGACGCGCTGCCCTCGCGCGGCGAGCGCGTGGCCGTGGTGGGCTGCGGGACCTCCTTCTTCATGGCGCAGGCCGTCGCCGCCCTCCGCGAGGACGCGGGGCTCGGTGAGACCGACGCCTTCGCCGCCTCCGAGTTCCCCGCTGCACGCTCGTACGACCGGGTCGTCGCCCTGACCCGCTCCGGCACCACGACCGAGGTGCTCGACCTGCTGGCGCTGGTGCGCGGGCGCCTCCGCACCACCGCGATCACGGGCGACCCGGACACCCCGGTGCGGGAGGCTGCGGACGACCTCGTGGTCCTCGACTTCGCCGACGAGCAGTCGGTCGTCCAGACCCGCTTCGCCACCACCGCCCTGACGCTGCTCCGCGCCCACCTCGGTCTGCACACGGAACAGGCCGTCACCGACGCCCGCACCGCGCTCGCCGAGCCGCTGCCCGAAGGGCTCGTGGGGTGCTCCCAGTTCACCTTCCTCGGCCGGGGCTGGACCACCGGGCTCGCCCAAGAGGCCGCGCTGAAGATGCGCGAGGCGTCGCTGTCCTGGACCGAGGCGTACCCGGCCATGGAGTACCGGCACGGCCCCATCAGCATCTCCACCGACACCACCGCGACCTGGATGTTCGGCCCGGCACCCAAGGGACTTGCCGAGGAGGTCCGGGCGACCGGCGCGCTGTGGGTCGAGGGCGCCCTGGACCCGCTGGCCGAGCTGGTGCGCGCCCAGCGCCTGGCCCTCGCGGTCGCCGCGCTGCGGGGCCTCGACCCGGACCGGCCGCGCCATCTGACCCGCTCGGTCGTCCTCGACGCCGACTGACCGGGACGGGAGGAACCTGATGTCGCTCGCACAGACCGGTGCCCTCGTCGCCGAGGCCGCCGCCAAGCGCCGGGCCGTCGCGGCCTTCAACATCATCACCCTGGAACACGCCGAGGCCGTCGTCGCCGGCGCCGAGGCCGCCAAGTCCCCGGTGATCCTCCAGGTCAGCGAGAACGCGGTGACGTACCGCTACGGGCGCGTCCTGCCGATCGCCCGGGCCGCCCTCGCCCTCGCCGAGGCCGCGGCCGTGCCGGTCGCCCTGCACCTCGACCACGTCAAGCAGGACGCCCTGCTGCGGCAGGCCGCCGACGCCGGTTTCAGTTCCGTGATGTACGACGCGTCCCACCTGCCCTACCGGCAGAACTTGGCCGCGACCCGCGCCGCCGCCGACTGGGCGCACACCCAAGGCCTCTGGGTCGAGGCGGAGTTGGGCCAGGTCGGCGGCAAGGACGGCAAGCCGCCGCTGGACGCGCACGCCCCCGGCGCGCGCACCGGCCCCCACGAGGCGTGCCAGTTCGCCGCCGAGACCGACATCGACGCGCTCGCCGTCGCCATCGGCAGCTCACACGCCATGACCACGCGGACGGCGGCCCTCGACCACGCCCTGCTCGCCCGTCTCGCCGAGGCGCTGCGAGTCCCGCTCGTCCTGCACGGCTCCTCCGGCGTCCCGGACGACGAGCTGGCCCGGGCGGTCTCGGGCGGCATCGCCAAGGTCAACATCGGCACGGCCCTGAACATCGCCATGACCAACGCGATCCGCGCCTATCTCGCCGACCACCCGAAAGCCGTGGACACCCGCAGCTATCTGACCGTGGGCCGCCGCGCCATGACCACGACCGTCACTCACATGATCGGGGTCCTCGGCGCGGGGGCGTGACGGCATGACTCACCGTGCGTGCACCGCGTCCAACTCGGCCACGGACGCGAAGGTGTTGGACGAGCCGTGCTCGCTCACGACGCGGAGCGCGACATGCCGGGCGGTCGTGGCCGGGAACGGCACGGTGAACTCGGTGGGGTCGGCCGGGAAGCGGCCCGAGGCGACCGTCCGCCACGTGTCGCCGTCGCCCGAGACCAGCACGGCGTAGTCCTTCACCCGGCCGTTGATCCCACCGTCCTGGCGCGGCATGTACCGCACTCCGGCGATCCGCCGCTCGGCGCCGAGGTCGGTGGAGAGCTGCTGCGGCAGAGCGGCGCCGTAGGCGCTGTGCCAGTGGGTGTAGGGGTCGTTGTCGACGGCCCGTCGGACCTGGCCGGGCTCGGCGGCGGTCTCCTCGCTCGTCGCCGTCGCCGCCCAGCCGTCCTGGCCGAGCATGCCGGGGTTGGCGCCGATCTGCGACTCCAGGTCGGCGGGGTCGGCCTTGCCCAGCGGGAGCGCGTCGCCCACCTGGTCGTAGCGGTCGAGGAAGGGCCCCACCGGTGAGCCGGCGGGCGTCGCCCAGGTGCGGTCGGCGACCACGGCCAGCGGTCGGCGGGCGAAGTAGTCCACCCGGCCGACGGGATCCGTCTGCGTGCGGTCCGACCAACGGGCCATGCGGTAACCGCTGATGCCCGGCCGCGCGGTGAAGGGGTAGTCGCGGTAGGTGGTGCGGACGTCGAAGAAGCCGTAGTCCCCGGGCTTGGTGCTGAGGCCGGGGCTGACGTAGAGCGGGCCGTCCTGGACGCCGACGGTGAGGTACCCCTCGGCCGCCCGGCCTTCCGGGGACGAGAGCCACTCGTTGACGACGACACGCTTGTCCGGGTCGATGCTGGTGGGCTGTTGGAAGTCCCACCACTGCCAGATCTGGGTGGTCTTGCCCTGCGCGCGGATCGTGCGGTCGAGGTCGTTGATGAACTCCACCAGTACGTCGCCGGGGTACGGGTAGCCCTTCTCCTTCTGGTAGGCGACGAGTTCGGGGCACGCTTCCTGCGCGGGCCGCAACGGCACCTCGTCGCTGCCGATGTGGACGTAGGGGCTGTCGAAGATCTCCGCGACCTCGGTGACGAGATCGCGGGCGAACTCCCGGGTGGCGGGCTTGGTGTAGTCGAGTGTCCAGTGGCCGCGGTCGGAGCCCTCCCAGCTGTTGTCGGGCCGGGACATCGACTCGCACGAGAAGGCGAGGTCGGGGCGGGCACTGCCGATGGCGGCCGCGTGGCCCGGCAGGTCGATCTCCGGGACGATGGTGACGCCGTAGCGGGCGGCGTAGCCCTCCAGGTCCCGCAACTCCTTCTTCGTGTAGTGCTGTTCGGAGACGATCTCCGGGTGGCGGTCGCTCTCGATCCGGTAGCCGTTCCAGTCCGACAGATGCAGGTGGAAGGTGTTGAGCTTGTACCAGGCCAACTGCCGTATCTGCCGCTTGAGGTAACGCACCGGGAAGTACTTGCGGCCCACGTCGAGCATCTGCCCGCGCTGGGCCTGCGTGGGGTGATCGCGCACCGTGCCGCGCGCCACCGCGTGCGCCTCGGCGCCGGTGCGCAGCGCCTGCAGCAGCGTACGGGTGCCGTACAGCACCCCCCGGCGATCGGGCGCGGTGATCCGCGCGGCGTCGGCGAGGCGCAGCTCGTATCCCTCCGGCGCGGGGGCGGAGCCGCCGAGGGCGAGCGCGATGTCGCCTCGGGCGGGACTGCCGGTGGTGATACGCGGGCGCGTTCCTTCCTGGGCGGCGAACTCGCCGGCGAGCAGCGCCGCTGTCGGTTCGAGGGCGTCGGCGTCCGCCTCGGGGAGAACGATGCGGCTGCGCCGCGTCAGCTCCCAGGTGCCCTGGCCGCCTTCCCAGGAGCGCACCGAAGGCACGGTGACCGGCGCCGGGTTGGGCTCGGCGGCCTGGGCCGTCGGCACGGTGAGCAGGGTGGAGAGCAGTGTCGCGACGGAGGCCGCGACCCACGGGACCCGTGTCCGGCTGCGGGGCGGGCGGAGGGCGGGCCGCGGGGGCGGGGCCCCTTCCCGCCCGGTGGCGCGGCACGTACGACGGAAACCCCTCATGGGCACCACTCCAGAGTCCGGAAGCCGGAGACGGGCAGAGAGCTCGGATGACGGACAGTGCAGCGCAGCACCCTGCACACGTCAAGATGTGCGCGAAACTCGGCCCAATCGAGCATGTTCATGCACGAGTTCGGGCCCTGACCGCGAGGGGCGGGCTGCTCACCGCACGGCCGTGGCCATCCGGTGGACCGCCTCGGTGATCAGCTCCGGCGAGGTGGCGAGGTTCATGCGGACGAATCCCGCCCCGCCGGTACCGAAGTGCGTGCCGCAGTTCAGGGCGACGCGCCCGCGGTGGAGGAAGACGGCGGCCGGCTCGTCGCCGAGGCCGAGCTCCCGGCAGTCCAGCCAGGCCAGGTAGGTGCCCTCGGCGGGTTCGTAGCGGACGGCGGGCAGGTGCTCGGACAGCAGCCGGGCCAACAGCCTCCGGTTGTCGTCGAGGCCGGACAGCACGGCGTCGAGCCAGTCGCCACCGTCCCGCAGTGCCGCGGTGTGGGCGATGATGCCGACGTGGCTGGGCCCGTGGCTCACCTCTTCCGGCAGGCGGGCCAGGTCGTCGGCCGCGTCCGGCCCGGCGATCGCGAGGGCCGCCTTGAGACCGGCCAGGTTCCATGCCTTCGACGCCGACATCAGCGACAGCCCGTTCTCCCCGCCGGGCACGCCCAGGTACGGCACGAAGGACGCGCCCGCGGCCATGACGGGGGCGTGGATCTCGTCGGCCACGACACGAACGTCGTACGTCCGCGCCAGTCGCGCGATGTCCGTCAGCTCCTCGGCGGTGTGCACGGCCCCGGTCGGGTTGTGCGGGCTGCACAGCAAGTACACCGGCCTTCCCGCGCCTTGAGTCCCGACCTGCCGGAACGCGGCTTCCAGGGCGGTGAGGTCGATCCGTCCGTCGGCGCCCAAGGGGGCCTCGACGATGGGCCGGCCCATGTTCCCGACGAACTGGTAGAAGGGCGGATACACAGGGCAGTTGACGACGACGGGGTCGCCAGGACCGGAGACCAGCTTGAGCATTTCGACGATGCCCAGCATCACATCGGGCACGATCGCCGTGCGCTCCACGGCGATCCCGTCCCAGCCCCACCGTCTGCGCGCGAAGTCGGCCAGCGCCTCGGCGTACGCCGTGCCCGCCGGGTAGCCCGTGTCACCGAGCGCCACCGCGTCGGTGACCGCCCGCGCGACCGGCTCGGCCAGCGGCACGTCCATCTCGGCCACCCACAGCGGCAGCACGTCCTCGGGATACGCGCGCCACTTCATGCTCGTACGCCGCCGCAACTGCTCCAGGGAGAGCTGACGCAACGGGTTGGCGCCGTGGGGTGCGGGAAACTCACGCGTCGTGTCAGTCATGGTCAGAATGTAGTTGTCCGCAACCGGCGATCAGTGGTCTCCCTCGGACACCGGTGGCGGGGAGGAGGGCGTCCGCGTCACGGCCGCGCCCGCTCGGTGCGCGGCACGGGCGAAGGCCGTGGCGTCGTGGACGGCGGCGCCGCCCGGGTCGTTGTTGAAGTACACGAAGACGTCCTCGGCGGACCACGTTCCCGTCACCCGTTGGGCCCAGGAGGCGAGCGCCTTCCTGCCATAGCGGGGCCACGGCCGGGCGCGCCCCGCGTGCAGCCGCACATAGCCCCAGTCGGCGGTGCGCCAGAGCGGCGTGACGGGCCGTGACCCCACGTCCGCCCAGCACAGGGCGGCGCCCCGATCCTCGAGAAGCTCGCGGATCTCGGGGGTCCACCACGACTCGTGGCGCGGTTCGACCGCGACCCGTGTGCCGGTGGGGAAACAGCGCAGGCAGCTGTCGAGCAGGGCCGGATCGGCCTGAAGGGTGGGCGGCAGCTGCAGGAGGACGGGCCCGAGCCGGTCACCGAGGCCAACGGCGTGGTCCATCAGACGCCGCACGGGTTCCTCGGGCTCGCGGAGCCGTTTGATGTGCGTCAGGAACCGGCTCGCCTTGACGGCGACGACAAAGCCCTCCGGGGTGCGGTCGCGCCAGGCGGCGAAATTCTCCCTGGTGGGCAGCCGATAGAAGGCGTTGTTGCTCTCGACGGTCGCGAACGCCTGTGCGTACTCCTCCAGCCAGAGCCGCTGCGGCACCCGCTCGGGGTAGAGCACGCCACGCCAGTCCTTGTACTGCCACCCGGAGGTGCCGACGTAAAGCGTCATACCGCCATCGAAACACGCGGCCTCGCCGGGGATCTGGAGGGACATCCGGCTACCTGGTGTCCGTCAGGGGGCGATGCCCACCCCCGGGACGCGGCTCCACGCCCGCTCCTGTGCCGCCGTCATCACGGGCCAGGTGTGACCGCCCGGCCGCGGGCGCACACGCGAGGCGTACTCCCCCGGTACGAAGCCTGGGTCGTAGAAGCAGCCCGTGCGGTACGTCGCGTCGAAGGCGGGACACGACGCGGCGACGGAAGCCGACGTGGGCTTCTTGCCCTTGCGCACCCATGTGTCCAGTGCGGCAAGGGAGTTGGCGTACTCGGCCGCGCTCAGCCCGCTGTGCTCCTTCTCCCGTGTGAACGTCTGCACCAGGTGCCGGTCCCGGCCCGCTCCGCGCAGCGTGGCGCGGTAGGCCGCCTCGTGCTCCACGAAGGCGGTCGGGTCGTCGATGGCGTGGAGGGTGAGCACGGGGATCGACACCTTGCCGGTGAGGTCGCTGTCGTACGACAGGTCGCGCACCGCGGTGGGGTCGGCCGAGAAGCGTTCCACTCCGGCGTCGAGGGCCTTGTCGTCGTGGGAGCCGGTGTAGCGAACTCCCTGGTTGCTGAAGGGATTACGCCCGCCCAGCCGTTCGTGGACGATGTCGCGGAAGGTGAAGGTCGCGAACTTCAGGTGGGATTCCAGGGTGCGTTCCGGGATCCGGGTGACGGCGAGGATGTCGTCGAGGTTGCGCTGCTGCGGGGCTGTGCGGTCCTGGGGCGCGGAGGCGAGGCCGGTGCACTCCTGGAGCCTGGCTTCGAGGTCGGCGGCGGTCATCGTCGAGCCCTTCGGCAGCCCGCTCCACAGGGGGTAGCGGGGCTCGGCCTGCCTGGGGTGGTTCCGGCAGTAGTACTGGTAGACGACGCGCAGGTCCACGCGGTGGTCGTAGCCGCGCGAGCCGCCGCCGAGCACGCCGTTGGTGAGCAGCGCGCCGTCGTACGGCCGCCCGGAGCCCGCGCCGTACGCCTCGACGGCCTTGGCGGCGACGTCGCCGCCCCAGGACTGGCCGTGCAAGTAGGTCCTCTTCGGCGTGCGGAACTCGCGCGTGAACAGCTTGCGCAGGCTCTCGGTGTCCGCGGCGGCCATGCGTGTTCCGTAGCCGCCGCGGCGGTACGACGAGCCCGCCCACGCGTATCCCTGGTCCACCATCACCGACCAGCGGCCGAGGTCCTCGACGCTGCGCCGCGGATCGGATGCCGCGCCGAGGTCGGGGCCGCCGTGCGCGTGCACGACGAGCGAGCCGTTCCACTTCTTGGGGACAGCGATCGCGTAGTACGCGCCGCTCGCGTCCCGGCCGGTGTAGCAGTCGGCCTTCGTCCCCACGCTCACCGGGCAGTCCGCGGGCGTGGGCCGTGGCCCTTCCCTGTTCGCCGGGGCTGCCGACGCGGGCCCCATGAGCCCTGCCGCGACGGCCATGGCGAGGCCACCCGCGAGCGCGGCGGCGCGGCCGTGCCCGCCGAACGTGCGTGCACGGCGCGGTCGTCGTGCGCTCAGCCGGTCGCCCATGAGTCGTCCTTCCCCGGGCCCTCCAAGCGCGGCCCTCGCGCGGAGGGCTCGATGCTAGGCACCGGGGAAGCGACATTCGACAGCTCGGCGATTGCGTTCATATTGATCAGGACGACGCCCTCTCGTCGCTCAGCGCGCTGCCGTGCCCACCCCTGCCAGGCGCTCCGCCAGATACCGCTGGAACTGCCACAGCGGACGCTCCAGATGGGAGAAGCGGCCGCCCGACGGGGCGGGGTCGGTGGCGAGGCCGCGCTGCACGCCGCGGATCGCGATCAGGTCCTCCGTCTGGATCTCCTTGAACTGCTCCTTCGAGGCCGCCACATACGCGTCGAACCCGGGCCGCTGCCTGGTCGCGGGCGGGACCAGCGACGTGACGAGCACGTCGTGCGTGGCCGGGCCGGTCGGCACCCAGCGCACGAAGGTCACGCTGTCGGGCAGCAGCGCCAGGACCATGTTCGGGAACACGCCGGCGACGGTCAGCCCGGAGAGCTGCCGCATGCCGAGTCCGGGGATGAGGGTGCCGAGCGCGTCCACGCCGTCCGGTCCCTGCGGGATCTCCATGTCCGGGGCGAAGGGGGTGTACATGCTGAACCCGCGCCCCTCGCACTCGTCCACCACGGTGCCCTTGCCGGGCAGGATCTTGTCGAGGGTGTTCGCGTGCGAACCCATGTGGTGGTAGTTCTCCGAGCCGTTCTCGAACGCCACCTTCCAGTTCGCCGGGACACCGTCCCAGCGCTCCGTGTACGCGACGACCAGATCCGCGAGGCCGTAGGGCGCCAGCACGGCGTCCAGGCCCGCCAGCTGCGGGCCGAGCGGCGGCGCGTCGGGGTCGGCGCACACCATGATCAGGCCGTGCCACACCTCGAGCCGGTGCCGCGGCAGACGGCAGGCCGCGCGGTCGAACTCGACCTTGTTCATCAGCGGGGCGCCGGCCAACTGGCCGACGAACTCGCCGTTCAGCCGGTACGTCCAGGTGTGGTAAGGGCAGGTCAGCCGCTTGAGTGAGCCCTGGTCCGGGGTCGTCTCGGGCGGCAGGACGTCCATGAAGCGGTGCCGGCACACCCGGGACAGCGCGTGCAGTTCGCCGTTCTCGTCGCGGGTGATGACGAGGGGGGCGCCGAGGACGTCCGTGCGCAGATAGTCGCCGGGCCGGGCGACCTGGTCGACATGGCCGACGCACACCCAGTCGCTGCCGAAGACGCGGTCCCTTTCCAGCCGATGGAAGTCCTCGCTGGTGTAGGCGCGGGCGGGGAGGGTCTCGCCGCGTTCCAGGGGCAGCGCGGCGATCCGGGCCAGTTCGCCGAGCAGGGAGGCAAGCCCGTCGTCCGGGGAGCGAAACCCGTCGTGCGGGGAGGAGACGCCGTCGCGTGGGGAGGAAAGTCCGTCGTGCAACATCGTGGCACCGCCTTGAGTCCGGGATCTCTTTTCATGCTCGGCCGCGGGCGGCGGCGAAGGATCGACACCCTGGACGACATACGGGTACATCCTTCGGATGAGGCGGCAATCCGGATGGCCGATGCACGGGTTCCGCGTGCGGCGGCCACGACGGAGGACGGACGCGGATCCGGCCAACGACGCCCCCGCCGTCGCCGCGAACACCCTTCTCGTACAGGACAATTGAGTACACATCCCACCACAGTGACTCCTTGACGTCGTTGATTGGTATAGGCCAATATCCACTTCGTTCGCACCGCTTTCGCCGCGGTCGACCGATCCGCCGAACCACACCCCGCTCTACCGGAGGTCCCTCATGGCAAGCGACAGCCACCCGCGCCTCACCCGGCTGGCCAACTCCGTGCTCCAACCGGGGTTCGTGGGCACCACCGCGCCGGACTGGGTGCGCCGCAGGATCGCCGACGGGCTCGCCTCCGTCGTCCTCTTCGGGCGCAACATCGAGAGCCCCGAGCAGGTCGCCGCGCTCACCACGGCCCTGCGCGCCGAGAACCCGGACCTGATCGTCGCCATCGACGAAGAGGCCGGCGACGTGACCCGCATCGGCGCCCGCACCGGCGCCTCCTGGCCGGGCAACCTCGCGCTCGGAGCCATCGACGACACCGACCTCACCGAGCGCGTCGCCCGCGACATCGGCCTCCAGCTGCGGGCCATCGGCGTCTCGTTGGACTTCGCGCCCAGCGCCGACGTGAACTCCAACGCGATGAACCCGGTCATCGGGGTACGTTCCTTCGGGGAGCACACCGACGTCGTCGGGCGCCACACCGCCGCCTGGATCCGCGGGCTGCAGTCCGCCGGGGTCGCGGCCTGCGCCAAGCACTTCCCCGGTCACGGCGACACCGACGTCGACTCCCACCACGGACTGCCCCGGTTCACGGCCGACGCCGCCGAGATCGCCCGCACCGCCCTGCCGCCGTTCGCCGCCGCGATGGACGCGGGCGTCCGCGCCGTCATGACGGCGCACATGCTCGTGCCCGCCCACGACAGCGAGCTGCCCGCGACCCTCAGTCACCCCATCATCAACGGCCTGCTGCGCGAGGAGCTCGGCTTCACCGGCCTGGTCGTCACCGACGGCATCGAGATGGGCGCCGTCAGCGGCCCGTACGGCATCACCGGAGCCACCGTGCGGGCGGTCGCCGCCGGAGTGGACGCGGTGTGCGTCGGGGGCGAGAGCGCCGAGGAGTCCACGACCGTCGACCTCGCCGACGCCCTGGTGCGCGCCGTGCTCGACGGCACGCTGCCCGAGGAGCGCCTCACCGAGGCCGCCGCCCGCGTGGGCGAGTTCGCCGCCTGGTCGGCCGCCCTCGGCCGACAGGCCGGCCCCGACGCGGACCCGTCCGATATCGGCCTGGTCGCGGCCCGGCGCGCCGTCCGCGTCCATCGCGGCGGCAACGGCGCGGACCTCCCGCTCACGGCCGACCCGCACGTCGTCGAGCTCTCCCCCACCATGAGCCTCGCCGTCGACGGTGCGACGCCGTGGGGCGTCGGCGAGCCGCTGCGCGCGCTGCGCCCGGGCACGACGTCCGTGCGCATCTGCGAGGCCGAACTGACCGGCCAGGACGACCTGTTGGACCGCCTCGCCCTCACGCCCGCGACCGGCCGGGACCTGGTCGTCGTCGTGCGCGACGCGGCCCGGCACCCGTGGATGTCCGAGGCGCTCGCGGGCCTGGTGCGGCGCCGCCCGGACGCCCTGGTGGTGGAGATGGGCGTTCCCGCGGGCGAACAGGTCGGCGCGGTCCATCTGACGACGTACGGCGCCACGCGAGTGTCCGGTATCGCCGTCGCCGAGGTGCTGGCCGGCGCGTCCTGAGCGACCGGGCGACGCCTCCCGCACGACCGGGACGGCCCCCTCCGAACGCCCCGGGCGACCCCGTCGGCGGGGCCGCCCGCACCCGCCGGAATCGCCCGGCGACGGACCGTATCCGTGGACGTGGACACCCCAACGCGCCCGCACCGGGCGGGGGTTGACTTCAGTCTTGGTCTAGTCCATCTTGGTTGAAACCGAATCTGGTCTAGTCCACTGAGGATCACGGTCAAGCACCCGAGCACCGCGATCCGTTGCCCCGATCCGCACGTGCCCCGATCCGCACGCCAACCACCCGCACGCACTCCGACCTCGGACAGACCGGGGCACGTCGTACGCGACGCCCCCGCGACCGGACCGACCCGTCCGGCGCGGCGAGTGGCGCCCCGGTCCCCCTGCCGGCCCGGCGGGCAGTGATGCTCCCGGACCGCGACGACGGCAGCGCCCACGCCGTTCTCGTCGCCGCCTCCCCCGCGGAGGCCTCCCCCCACGCGCGGAACGTGCGAAGCCGCGGTCCGTCCTGCCCACACCGCGCCCACCCGTACCCCTGCACCGCGTCACACCAGCCTTTGAGGACCCCGCATGTCCACACCTCACGAGTTTCTGCACCGCGCCGCGTCCGACCGCCCGTACTTCAGCTCGGACGGCGAGACGTACCTGGCACAGTTCCCGCTCAAGGAGATAGCGAAGACGCAGCCGCTGCGTGTCCTGACCGAGGAGCAGTTCGCCTCCTGGCAGACCTACGGCCATGTGGTCGTGGAGGAGGCGATCCCCGCCGCGGCCGCCAAGAAGCTCCTCGACTTCACCTGGGACTTCCAGGGGCTCGACCCGTCCCGCCCCGACACCTGGTACGAGGAGCGGGAGTTCCGCACGGACCTGGAGCGGGACCTGTACATCTACGGCTTCGTGGAGGCGTACCACCACCAGCTCATCTGGGACAGCCGGCAGACGCAGCGGGTCTACGACGCGTTCGTCGACGTGTGGGACTGCGAAGAGCTGTGGGTGACCCTCGACCGGCTCAACCTCAACCCGCCGAACGTCAAGAACCGCGACCGCGCGCTGATCGCGCCCACGGACGAGGGCTTCGACATCGAGCTGCACTGGGACGTCGACTCCACGCGCGAGGTGCTGCCGCAGCGCGTGCAGGGCATCATCGCGCTCCACGACACGCAGCCCGAGCTCGGCGGGTTCCAGTGCTCGCCCGAGCTGTTCCGGCAGTTCGACCGGTGGAAGCTGGACCAGCCCGCCGACCGCGACCCGGTGCGGCCCAACACCGACCGGTCCGAATTCCCCGTGTTGCGGCCCGAGTTGAAGGCGGGCGACCTGCTGATCTGGAACGGCATGCTGGCGCACGGCGTCGCCCCCAACACCTCTGACAACGGTGTCCGAGCGGTGCAGTACCTCTCCATGATGCCCGCCCTCGAATCCCACCACGTGCTGCGCAAGTCCCGCGTCGAGTCCTGGCGCAACCTCTCGACGCCCGACTGGAACGCGACGCTCGTCGGCGACGCCACGCAGCACGAGTCGGAGCGCTACGGCACGGCCACACTCACCGACCTGGGCGAGAAACTCCTCGGCCTCAGCTCCTGGCACGCCGACAACGCCTAGTGGTGAACCGGAGAACCGCCATGCGCAAGATCTGCCTGACCCTGCCCACCAACAGGGCGTGCGCCCCGATGGTTTCCGCCCTCCTCCAGGAGGCGGAGTACGCGGCCCGGACCTTCGACGTCGACGTGCACGTGCTGATCCTGGACTCCTCCGACCCCGCGACCTTCGCCGAGCACGCCCGCGCCGCGCGGGCGGCGCACGGCGCGCCGCGGATCGTGGTGCACCACCTCGGCGAGGACGAACAGCGGTCCTTCCTGCGGGAGGTCGTCCACCACTCCGGCTCCCTCAAGCCGGACCTGCTGCTCGACCTCATGCTGCCCGACGCCGTGTCGTACGGCGCCTGCACCAACCGGGCCTTCCTCATCGCCGCCGCGCTCGGCTGCGCGTCGGTGCACCGCAGGGACTCGGACAGCACCTATCAAGTCCTGGACGGCGAGCCCGTCTTCCCCGTCCACCACGAGCTGATGTCCCTCGGCAAGCGCGCGGCCGACGCCGCCGACGGCGTCACCGACACCGTCCTCGACGCGGCGCACGCCGACAAGCCGGTGGTGCTCGTGGGCTCCTCGTTCATCGGCGAACTGTCCGTGGACATCGGGGAAATGCTCGATCTCGACCGCGAGGTGTACTACGACGTCGTCAGCCTCTGGGCTCCGGCCGACTCGACCGACGACGAGAAGCGCGAGCTGGTCGACGAGTCCTTCCGCGGCGCCGGCCTCGACCCGTTCACGCGGGACGAGGCGCTCCTCACCCTCGTCGACCCCATGCGCGTCGACATGTGCAACGTCAGCTTCCACCGGGTGCACGAACAGGTGCCGCTGCCCCCGGCGACCGACACCATCGGCAGCGACTACTTCCTGCTGCACCTCGTGTACGACGCCACGCTCCCCGGTGTCGTACACAACCGCAACATCGTGAACTTCTACACGGGCGAGCGGCGCACCCCGTCCGGATTCGTCGCCTACCAGAACCGGTTCGTGAAGTTCTTCCTGTCGATGCTGTATCTGAACTTCGTCTACCGCGAGATGACGGAAGCCGGGTCGTCGCTGCTCGACGAGCGGCACGAGGTGCGCGTGTCGCGCGTCGCCGAACTCGTCCGGCGGAGCACCGAGCTGGACACGGCGGAGAACGCGGAGCGGCTGCGCGTCCTCGACCGCTCCTACCGCAAGCTCGGCGGCAAGTACGCGGCGTTCGCCGACACCCTGGTCCCGCGGCGCGAGCGGCTGCTCGACGAGGCGCGGCAGGACATGGAGGACTTCGCGCTGCTCATCGAGCACTGGGCGGCGCTGGTCCGGGCGAGCGGGTCCACGAGCCTCAGCCGGCTGCACGCGTAGCGGAACAGGGCATCCACCATGTACGACACGACCAACCTGCGGGCGGCCCTGGCGGCCGCCACGGAGGACCAGATCGTCTACGACCTCCCCGGCATCGCCGAGCGCCACGACTCGCTGGCGCGTGAACTGCCGGGCGTGTCCGTCCGGTTCGCGATGAAGGCCTGTCCGGTGGACGAGGTGCTGTCCTGCCTGGCGGGGCGGGGCGCCGGCTTCGACGCGGCGAGCCCGCACGAGATCGCGCAGGCCCTCGCGACCGGCACCCCGGCCGACCGGATCCACTACGGGAACACCATCAAGTCCGACCGGCACATCGCCGAGGCCCACCGCATGGGCATCCGGGACTTCGCGACGGACAGCGTGGAGGACGTGCGCGCGATCGCCGAACTCGCCCCCGGCGCCCGGGTGTTCTGCCGTCTCGCCACCGACGGGGAGGGGGCCCTGTGGGGCCTCAGCCACAAGTTCGGCTGCTCCCCCGCCGACGCCCTGCGCGTCCTTTCGACGGCGCGGGCGGCGGGCCTGACGCCGTCGGGCCTGTCCGTGCACGTCGGCTCGCAGCAGATGACGGCCGAGGCCTGGCGGGCCGCGTTCGACCGCATGGCCGACGTGCTGGCGGCCCTGGAGCGGCGCGGGATCCTCCTGGACCACATCAACCTGGGCGGCGGGCTGCCCGCCCTCGGCTACCGCGACCGGCACGGCAGGCCCCTCGACCCGCCCCTGGACAAGATCTTCGCCGTGATCCGGGAGGGCATGCAGCGCCTGCGGGCGGTGGCCGGGGCCCCGCTGGACTTCGTCATCGAGCCCGGCCGCTACCTGGTCGCCGACCACGGCGCCGTGCGCGCCCACGTGTCCCGTCTCTCCGCGCGCCAGCAGATCACGGGGGAACGCCAGCACTGGCTGTACCTGAGCTGCGGCAAGTTCAACGGCCTGTACGAGATGGACGCGCTCCAGTACACGCTGGTCTTCCCCGAGTACCGGGGCAGCGACTACGTACCCGCCGTCGTCGCGGGCCCCACCTGCGACAGCGACGACGCGTACAGCCACGAGGGCAGCCTGGTCCACGTGCCCCGGACGGCCGCGTCGGGCGACCCCGTCTGGATCCTCTCCTCCGGTGCCTACGCGACGAGTTACACCACCCAGGGCTTCAACGGCTTCGGTCCGCTGCCGTACACGTGGATACGCGACGAGCGCGACGCCCGGCCCGCCACCGCCCCGGGAGGGCCGCGCTAGATGACCCACGACGTACGCGTTCCGCACATCGACGTCCGCATACGGCACATCGCCGACGAGGACTGGAGCGGCATCGCGGAGCTGGAGGCCGAGGTCTACACGGAGCTCGGCCTCTCGGAGGGGCGCGCGGCGCTGGAGTCGCGGGCGCGGGCATCGCCGAGCACGTGCTTCGTGCTCGACTCGGCCTCGGCATCCGACTCCGCCTCCGCGGGTCCCGCGGGATACCTGCTCGCGCTGCCCTACCCGTCGTACCAGTCACCGGACTTGGCACGCCCGGAGGTGACCGCCTCCTCCTCGATCCCCTTGGGCCCCTCGGGGAATCTGCACCTGCACGACCTCGTCGTCGCCGAGGGCTTCCGGGGGCGCGGGCTCGCCCGGCGCCTGCTGCGCCATCTGACGACGACCGCGCGGGCGCAGGCGTACGAGCGGATCTCCCTGGTCGCCGTCGCCGGGAGCGAGACCTTCTGGGCGGCGCAGGGCTACCGGGCGCACCGGGAGATCCCCCTCCCGGGCAGTTACGGCACGGACGCGGTGTACATGTCCGCGGCGGTGCCGGAAGGACGAAGAGGCTGAAGAGGCTGATGCACATGTTGCTCGTTCGCGACGAGTTCCGCCGCGCACAACTGGCCATCGCGGCCCTGTTCTGCGTCCTGGGCTTCCAGTACGCCACGTGGGCGGCGCGGCTGCCCGCGCTGAAGTCCCGGCTCGACCTGACCGAGGCCGAGCTGGGGCTGCTCCTGATGGCGTGCGGCGTCGGCGCGGCGGCGTCCTTCCCGCTGGTCGCCGCCCTCAGCAGGCGCTGGGGTTCACGGCGTCTCGCGCTCCTGTCGGCGCTGTTCCTCGGCGTGCTGCTTCTCGCCCTGGCCGCCGCGCCCAACTACCCGGTCGCCCTGGCCGTGATGTGCGCCGACGGCCTGGGCGTCGGGTGCCTGAACGTCGCGATGAACGCGCAGGGCGCCGCGCTGGAGTCCCGGCACGGGCGCACCGCCATGTCACAGTTGCACGCGACGTTCAGCGCCGGGTCGCTGGGCGCCGCGCTCCTCGCCTCCGGCATGAGCGCGCTCAGTTCGTCGGTGGCACTGCACTTCGGCGTCGCCACCGTGCTCATTCTGCTCCTGACGCTGTACGCGCAGCCGACGCTCCTGCCGGACGAACGACCCGCCGGTCGGTCGGCCGACGCCCCGGCGGAGAAGAAGCGGCGCACCTGGACCATCCCGTCTCGGGTGACCCTGTGGATGGGCGGCGCCATGGTGTTCGGCACCGTGGCGGAGGGCGCCATGAACGACTGGTCGGCGCTGTACATGAAGGAGGTCGCCGAGGCCTCGGCACGCCTGGCGCCCCTGGGCATCGCCGTCGTGTCGGTCATGATGGTCCTCGCCCGCCTCTTCGCCGACGGCTGGCGGACCAAGTGGGGCGACGGCCGCGTCGTACGCGTCGGCAGCGTCCTGGCCGCCGCGGGCCTGGCGTTCGCCCTCCTGGCCGGCGGCGTCGTACCGGCCCTGATCGGCTTCGCCTGCATGGGCCTCGGCATCGCGGCGGTGACCCCCTGCGTGTACGTGGCGGCGGCGCGGCAGGGCTCGGACGCCCTGGCCCTGGTGGCCGCCATGGGCACGACGGGCCTCCTCGCGGGACCGCCGGTCATCGGTTTCATCGCGGCCGGCAGCAGCCTGGTCTGGGGCATGGCGGCGGTGGCGGTCTCGGCGTGCCTGGTGTCGGTGTGCGCGGTGCGGATCCGTTGGACGGGGGCCGCGCAGGGGGTGGCGACGGCAGAGGTGTGAGCAATGATGCGGCGATGAGTTCGGGGCGTCCGTCTGGTCTGTCTGTGTAGCCGGTGCTTTCGCGCCGGCACGCAGAGCGAAGGAGCTCCAGATGTTCGACCTCGAACCGCAACAGGCCGCCGGCAAGGTCCTCTTTCACTTCAGCGTGTCGCTGGACGGGTTCGTGGCGGGCCCGCACCATGCCATGGACTGGCTGACCGGGGTCACCGGCCGCGACGGCGTGGAAGAGGAGTACATCGAGACCACCGGCGCGGTCCTGGGCGGGCGGAACGGCTGGGACCGCGCCCCGGGCGCCCGGCCCTACAGCGAGGACTGGAAGGGCCGGATCTTCGTCCTCACCCACCACCCTGAAGACGCCACGCCCGCCGACGGCGTCACGTTCCTGAACTGCGACGTGGCCGAGGCGGTACGCATCGGCCTGGAGGCCGCCGACGGCAAGAACCTCGAAGTCCTCTCCCCAACAATCGGCCGCCAACTGCTCAAGCGCGGCCTGATCGATGAAATCAACCTGCACATTGCCCCCGTCCTGCTTGGTGACGGCATCCGGCTCTTCGACAATCCCGGCGGCCGGCCGATCCGGCTGCGGCATGCCCACGGCTCACAGCCCTTTGCCGAGGTCGATGTGCGCTACCACCCCGCTGCAGAAGCGTAGGAACCGCGACGGCCCCGACCGGGCCGTTCAGGTCACGATCACTCCGCTGATCTGGGGTTTTTGCGCTGGTTGGCGTTGAAGCGCGCCTTCTTCTGACGATTCCCGCACGTGTTCATGTCGCACCATTTGCGGGTGCGGCTTTGACTGGTGTCGAAGAAGGCGGCTCGACAGGTCGGCGATGCACACAGGGCCAGTTTTCCGTCGCGTTGGCCTGCGATGACGCTGATCGCGTCGGCGGCGATCACGCTGAGGGCGTCTTCCACGCTGGAAGCCGAGCTGAGCCGCCATCGCCGCCTGCCCTCGGGCGTCAGGATCGCCGCGGCCCGGCCCTGAGCGCTGCAGTCATTGATGACTTGGACGGCAGAGGCAGGGAGAGCGTCCTGGAGCGCGGCCGCTGTGGCGGCGGCGTGGATCGACTCCCTCAGTTCCCGGGCGAGGTCGAGCTGGGCAGTGGTGCAGGAGTCCACGGCGAGGCCGTTCACTGCCAGCCAGTCGACGAGTCGGTGCGGCGCGGGAATGCGCTCTACAGCGTTGCCGTGACGCTCCGACAGCGTCCCCGTGAAGCTGGTCGCCAGCACGTTGCCGAGGCGGAAGTCCGGGAACCGAGCATGCATAGAACCACCTTAGCCGGTTGCACGTCGGCACGGAGGCCTGCTAGAACCGTCTAAGCCGGTTCGCGATGGGTCGTAGCCGGTTCCACGACGGTCAGGAGGTCTCATGCCCCGTCCAACCAGCGACGTGCAAGCATTTGAAGCCCACGCAACTGACGCCGACCTCGACGATCTGCGCGCGCGACTGGCCGCGGCGCGGCTACCGGAGGCCGAGACGGTCTGTCGCGCCGCGTCCGACCCTCGCCGATGGGAACAGGGCGTTCCGCTCGCCGACCTCGTCGATGTCGTGAACTACTGGCGCACCGGGTACAACTGGCGGTCGTTCGAGGACCGCCTCAATCAAATCGGCCAGTTCCGTACGACCATTGATGATCTGGGAATCCACTTCCTGCACCGCCGATCCGCGCGCGCGGATGCCACTCCTCTGATCTTGACGCACGGCTGGCCGGACAGCGTTGTTCGGTTCATCGATGTAGTGGACGAGCTGGCGGATCCGAAAGACGCGGACGCGCCGGCGTTCCACGTCGTGGTCCCGTCGCTGCCCGGCTTCGGTTACAGCGACAAGCCGGCCACCACCGGGTGGGGAACCGAAAAGATCGCGGCCGCATGGGTGGAGCTGATGGGAAAGCTCGGCTACAGCAAGTTCCTGGCCCACGGCGGCGACTGGGGAGGCAATATCACCACGGTCCTCGGCGGCAGGTTCCCGGCGCACGTTCTCGGGATCCACACCACGTTCGCGGAGGGACCGCCCGGGCTGACAACGGACGGGCTTACGGCTGTCGAGCGCGAGTGGGCCGAGGAAACCCGCGATTTCTGGCGCCACCGCGCGGCGTACGCGAAGCAGCAGGCGACCCGACCGCAGACCATCGGCTACTCGCTCGTCGACTCACCGGTCGGGCTTCTTGCCTGGATCCTTGACAAGTTCGCCGAGTGGTCGGACACGGAAGACAGCCCGTTCGAGACGATTTCCATGGACAGGATTCTTGACGACGTCACCCTGTACTGGCTGACGCGGACGGGCGCATCGGCGGCCCGCATCTACTACGAAAGCCACAACTCGCTTGACCCCGAACTTCGGGTCGACGTCCCGTCAGCACTCACCATGTATCCCCGCGACGTCGAGAAGTGTCCGCGCCCCTGGGCACAGGAGCGGTACCGGCAGATCGTCCGATGGAGGACGCCCGAAAAGGGAGGACATTTCCCGGCGCTGGAGGTTCCCGAGTATTTCGTCAAGGACCTGCAAGAGGGCCTCGCGGCCGTGCTGGCCGCTCATCGGTGAGCTGCCGGGAAGAAGGGCATCAGAGCAGCTGTGATGGCTACGTCGCTGCGTGCGTCATAGCGGCCTTACCGTCTGAGCCTGCGGCCCCTTTTGCCCTCGGCCGATCTCGAACTCGACCCTCTGGTTCTCTTCCAGGGTTCGGTAGCCGTTGCTCTGGATCTCGCTGTAGTGCACGAAGACGTCTGCGCCTCCGTTGTCAGGGGAGATGAATCCGAACCCCTTCTCGGCGTTGTACCACTTCACCGTTCCTTGAACAGCCATCGGCTCGCTCCGTCGCATCCGATGCCCGCTGCCTCGCTCGGCACGTCTTGCGAGCCGAGTACCGCGGACAAGACTGCGATCAGGAATTCCCTGCCTGATTGTCAGGGAATCCGCCTGAATGAGTGAGCTGCGCTGCGGACGTGAGCCAGGGTGTCCTGGTCCTGGTCCTGATGGCGTCCAGGCCCGCGCGCGCCGCGGCTTGGAGCGCACAAGAGGGCGAGGGCCGCGACGCCCGCCGTGAGGAGGAACGCGGCGCGCAGACCATGAAGTTCGGCGTAGGCGCCAAGCAGCGCAGGTCCCGCGATGGTGCCGAGCCCCAGGAAGAAGACGGTGACGCTGAAGCCGGCGGAGGGCCGCTCGGGAAAGACGCGGTAACTCCACACCGCGAGCATCCCGGATCCCGCCATGAAGCACGGGCCGTAGAGCAGGGCGGAGAAGGCGACGGCGGGGAGCGAGCCGGGAGCGAGGCCGAGGAGGGCGACCGCGACGGTGATGCCGACGAAGAGCCCGGTGTGGACGCGGTGCAGCCCGTACCGCGCGATGGCGTGGCCGGTCAGCGCGCCCGCCGTGCCGGCCGCGCCCATCAGGGACCAGAACAGGGGCGCGGTTGCGGAACCGGTACCCGCCGCGTCGGTGATCGCTTCGACGGCGAAGGACCAGTAGACGGCGCCGACGAGGCCGTAGACGGCAGCGGTGAGCAGGAGCGGCAGTGCGCTGCGGCGGTACGTCGGCCGTCCGCCGCTGCGCTGTATCCGTCGGCCCGAACCCCCGGGCAACACACGGGCGTTGTACGCGGCCGATGCCAGCGCCGCCAGTGCGAAGGCCAGCCAGACGTACCGCCATCCCCCGCCATGGGCGAACAGCGCCAGCGGGCCCGCGACCACGACGGCGAAGGCGGTGCCGCTGGCGATGGTGCCCAGGACGTGCTCGCGCCGCCCGGCCGGCACCATCCGGTCGACCGCGTCGGAGTAGGGGGCCCAGGCCCAGCCGGAGCTCGTACCGGCGAGCGTCAGCCCGGTGATCAGCAGCCCCGGCCCCTGAGCGAGCGCCACGAGCCCCATTCCGACGGCGGCGGAGAGCCCGCCGGCGAGGACGAGCGGGCGCGGCCCGAAGCGCGCGACGAGGGCACCGACCATCAGCAGCGCGGCCAGATATCCGACGTAGGTGGCGCTGCCGATCAGCCCGACGAGGGAGACGGAGAGCCCGAACTCCTCGCGCAGCTCGGGGAGGAAGAGCCCGTATCCGTATCGCGCGAAACCGAAGGTCACGCCGATCGCCGAGATCCCGGCGAGGGCCAGCCTGTGGCCGGGCGCGGTCTGTGAGTTCGGCGAGTTCGGTGAGTTCCATGCCATGGGCCCACCATCCGATCAGCGTCTGCACCAAGCCATTGGCGAAAACGTCAGGTTCCCCTAGATTTACGCCATGACGCTTCGTGTCGTGGTGACCCTGTTGGAGGAGACCTCGCTGTTCGAGCTGGCCGTGCCGTGCGCGGTGTTCGCGGGCGAGGGGTACGAGCTGACGCTGTGCGCCACCGCCCCGGGAGGCGCACAGCGCGCCCCTGGCGGTCTGCGCCTGGAGGCCGAGCACGGCCTCGAGTCGCTGCGCGAGGCGGATCTGATCGTGGTCCCGGCCTGCGTGATGGACGGCTACGAACCGCCGGCCGCCCTGCTCGACGCGTTGCGCGAGGCGCATGCCCGCGGGGCGCGGATCGCCTCCCTCTGCTCGGGGGCGTTCGTGCTGGCCGCGGCCGGACTCCTTGACGGGCGTCCGGCGGCGACCCACTGGATGTACGCGGAGGAGTTGCGCCGCCGCCATCCGTACGTACGCGTCGACGACCGTTCTCTGTACGTCGACGACGGCTCGATCCTCACGAGCGCGGGCACGGCCGCGGCCATCGATCTGTGCCTGCACATCGTGCGCGGCGACTACGGCACGGCAGCGGCGGCGGAGGTCGGCCGCCGGATGGTCGTGGCGCCGCACCGGGAGGGCGACCAGACCCAGTACGCACTGCCGCCGGCCCCTGTCCCACCGCAGGCGGAGGGCCTCGGGCCGGTGCTGGACTGGGCGTTGACCCGGCTCCACCGGCCGCTGACGATCGCCGAGTTGGCGTCCCGGGCAGGGATGAGCACGCGGACGTTCGGCCGCCGCTTCGCGGCGGAGGTGGGCGCCACCCCGCTGAAGTGGCTCAACCTGCAGCGTCTTGCGCGTGCGCGGGAGTTGCTGGAGACGACGGACCTGGGAGTGGACACGGTGGCGGAGCGGAGCGGTCTTGGCAGCGCGGACAGCCTGCGCCAGCACTTTCACCGGGCACTGGCGACGACCCCGGCGGCGTACCGGCGCACCTTCCGGGCCGGCACCCCGCAGAGGCTGTCGAGCAGTTGAGCACGAGACGGCCACCTCTGAAACGCCCTACGGCCACGCCTGAAACGCCCTGTGAAGCGCGTGAGGCTAGAACGCCGTGTGGGCCAGCCAGTGGTCCAGCAGCGTGCGGTCGCCCGTCACCGTCACCCAGGCGCCCTCCGGCGGGAGACGGCGGGAGATCACCAGCATGAGGTCCGCCACCGCCCCGGACACCACCACGTCGGCCTCGACCGGCCCGCGCTCCCACTCCAACCCCTCGGGCGTCATGGTGACCACCCAACCCTCCATGGACCTCGGCTGGAACCCGAGCCGCTCCCCCCCGGCCGCGCAGCTCGGCCAGCCCGGCCTGAGCGCCTCCGCGGCCGGCGAGGACATCAAGTCCCTGTTCTCGCTGATCACCTCGGCCGCAAGGTCGTCGGCGATCGCGAACGCGGTGGCCGTGGCGACCGCCGCGTCGTAGTGGTGGACGCACGTGTCGCCCAGCATCCTGCGCAGCCAGAAGACCGCCGGCAGCGGGCCGTTCAAGTGCCTTTGCTCGATGAGACGTTGGGGATCGGGGACCTGGCGCGGCTGACCGGCGTGTCGGTGCGGACCATTCGCTTCTACTGCGACGAGGGCATCCTCGACTCGGTGCGCAGCACGGGCGGGCACCGCAGGTTCGACCCCACGGCCGTGGAGCGGCTCGGCCTGGTCAGACGGCTGCGCCGGCTGGGGCTTGGCTGCCCTCCATCAGACACGTACTCGCGGGCGAGAGTTCCGTGGCCGAGGCCGTTGCCGCCGAGCGGGCCGCGATCGACGTGCAGCTCGCGGGCCTGGCCTGGCGGCGGGCCTCGTTGCGCGCGGTCGAGGAGGCCGGACCGGCTCACCGGGCCGCCCGGCTGGAGCTGCTGGTCGCCCTGGCCGGCGACCGGTCGCTGACGCGCGGCCTCCTCGCCAGGGCGCGCACCAACGTCGAGGCGATCGCCGACGAGGACAAGTTGATGAACGGCATCGTCGAGGCGTGCGTGCTCGCCGAGCCCATGGTGCGGGCGGGCGAGCCGCCCCGCGTGGGCCTCGAGCTCGATCGGTTCGTAGCGGCACACGCCTCGGTGCGCGGCGGCGGCGACACCCCGGAGTTCAGGCGCCGACTGCTGGCCGACGTGGCCCCCGACCGCGACCCCCGGATGCGCCGCTACTGGCGGCTCGTGACCGAGGCCAGCGGCGACCCGGTCAGGCTCGGCGCCTCCCACCTGTGGCTGACCGACGCTCTCGAACGCTCCGTAGTGTCTTGAGGTGCGCTCAGCAGACTGAGGGGCCCGCCCCGCCCGGCAAGCGACGCCGCGGAGACGCACCGCACCTTCCGGCTCCGCCAACAGGCGCTTGAGCAGGGGGACCTCACCCCACCCAACCTCCCGCGAGGTGGATCCAGACCGCCGCTTCCCCATCTTGCTTCCATACCCTCCTGGGGTATGTTAACTTCCTCGTCGTCATACCCCGCGGGGGTATATCGAGAGGGAGGGAAACCTCATGTCAACCGTCAACCCACGGCGCTGGTGGGCGCTGCTCGTGCTCGCCACCGCCCAGTTCATGGTGATCATGGACACGTCGATCATCGGCGTGGCCCTGCCCGAGATGCAGCGCGACCTCGGTTTCTCCCAGGGCGATCTGCAGTGGGTGTTCAACGCGTACGTCATCGCCTTCGGCGGCCTGCTCCTGCTCGGTGGGCGGCTCTCGGACCTGCTCGGCGCCCGGCGGATCTTCGTGAGCGGCTGGGCCGTGCTGATCGGCGGTTCGGTGGTGGCCGCGGCCGCGACGACCGCATGGGTGGAAGTCGTGGGCCGCGCCGTGCAGGGCGTGGGCGGCGCGCTCATCGCGCCTGCCTCCATGACCCTGCTGATGATGCTCTTCAGCCACGACCCGAAGGAACTCGGCAAGGCGCTCGCGCTCTACGGCGCGGCCGCACCGGCCGGCGGCACGGCGGGCGTCTTCCTGGGCGGCGTCTTCACCGAATGGGCCAGCTGGCCCTGGGTGTTCATCATCTACATCCCGATCGGGATCGCCACGCTGCTGGCCACGGGACTGCTGCCGGCGGTCGCGGGCCGGCGCGGCTCGATCGACGTTCTCGGCGCGGCGGCCGTCACCGCCGGTCTCGCCCTCGCGGTGTTCGCCACCGTCCGCGCCCCCGAGGTGGGCTGGGGCACCACGCAGACCGTCCTGGAACTGCTCGGCGCCGCCCTGCTCCTCGGACTCTTCCTGGCCGTCCAGCGCTCGGCCAAGGCGCCGCTCATGCCCCTCGGCGTGTGGCGTACGCCGGGCCTCGCGCCGTCGAACCTGGCGATGACGCTGCTCGGCGCGGCCTGGATCCCGATGTGGTACTTCCTCAACCTCTATCTGCAGCAGGTGCTCGGGTACGGGGCGTTCGCCAGCGGCGCCGCACTGCTGCCGATGACCGGCCTCCTGATGCTGTTCATGACGACCGTCACCGCACGGCTGCTCGGCCGCTTCGGCCCCAAGCCGCTGATCGTGGGCGGCCTGCTCGTCCTCGCCGCGGGCCTGCTGTGGCTGGCGGCCGTGGAACCCACGGGCACGTTCGTGGTCGACGTCCTGCCGGCCTCGCTGGTGGCCGCGGTCGGCATGTCGCTGGCGTACATCCCGGCGATGATGGCCGCCATGTCGGGCGTACCCCAGGAGCAGGCGGGTCTGGCCTCCGGCATCGTCAACACCACCTATCAGGTGGGCTCGGCCCTCGGACTGGCCGCGCTCACCGCGCTCGCCACGTCGCAGGGCGCTGGCGAAATCGGCGACCTGCCCGCCCTCACCGACGGATTCAGCGCGGCGTTCCTGGGTGCGGCTGCCGCCGCGGCCGCCGGTGCCCTGCTGACCGCACTGCTGATGCGCGGCGCCACACCCTCGAACAGCCAGGGCGCCGAAGAGCCCACCTCTCAGCCGCAGGACGAAACCGTCACCACGTAGGAGCCCTATGGAGCGGTGTCATCCCCCCTCGCGAAGAGGCGAGGCGGCGGACACCGCTTCCTCGGGCGTCAGCGCGTGGCCACGCCGGTACGCGGCTCCGTACGTCTCCTCGTCCAGGCGGGCGCGTACGGCCGTGATGATGCGGTCGACGTCCGCGCGCTCGGCGGGTGGGAGCGGCATGCGGACGGACTGCCTGGCGCGGTGCGCCGCTCCGAGGAGGAGGGCGGCGCAGCCGGGGCGGTCCGCGAGGGTGTGGGCTCCGGCCAGGCCTTCCAGGGCGAATGCCTGGGCGCGGGCGTCGCCGGTGTTGCGGGCCGCCGCCCAGCCCTCCTGGTGGAGCCGCATGGCCTCGGCCGCGTCGCCGCGCTGTTCCGCGATGAAGCCGAGTTCGGTCAGGACCAGCGCGCGCCCCGGTTCGAAGGCCATCCGGGAGAGCCACTGGAGCACATGGCGCAAGTGGGTCTCGGCGGCGTCGAGTCGGCCCTCGCGGCGCGCGCCGAGACCGAGGCCGACTTCGGCGCGGATCACGCCCGGCTTGAAGCTGTGTTCCGCGGCGAGGCGCATGGCCCGCTCGTGGAACTCGCGCGCCGCTCCGTGGTCGCCGGTGAGCGTGGCGGTGCTGCCGAGGCCGCTGAGCTGTTCGGCGGCCTCGGGCCACAGCCCCAGTTCCTCCGCCATCCGCAGACCGTCCTCGTGCAGCCGCGCGGCCCGTGCGTAGTCGCCGGTCATCTGGGCGAGCCCGGCGAGGGGTTCGACGGTCAGCAACTGGCCCCAGGCGTCCCCGAGTTCCGCGAAGAGCGCGGCACTCCGGCGCCCGTCGCGTTCGAGCGCGTCGAGGTCGCCGCGTACGTGGGCCTGGTTGGCGCGCACGCAGAGCGCCGCGGCCAGGCCCCACTGGTCGTCGAGGACACGGAAGCCGTCGAGGGCGTGCCGGATCAGTTCCTCGCTCGCCACCTGGTCGCCCACGCCGAACAGGGCGAAGCCGAGGAACCACTGGGCCCGGGCGCCGTCGCGCCGGTCCGTGATGTCCTTGGAGAGTTCGACGGCGCCCCGGTTCCGCTCCGCGGCGTCGGAATCGGCGTGAGCAGAGGCATCGGCATCCGCATCGGCTTGAGCATGAGGGGCTGATGCGCCGTCACCTACGAGCACGGCGAAACCCGCCTGCCAGGCCCGGGCCTGGGCCCGTGCCGAGACGACGGGCTCCGGCATCGCGGCGGTCGACCCTGCCTCGCGTGCCACGGCGAGCGCCGCCTCCAGCGACCTCACGGCTTCCCTGAGCCGGCCGCGCAGGAACCAGTACCAGGCCAGCGCGTTCACCAGCCGCAGCGCGTCATGGGCGGCGCCGTCGCGCACCGCGTCGTCCAGCGCCCGGCGGCAGTTGGCGGCTTCCGCGTCCAGGATGCGCAGATGGCGCCGCTGGTCGTGCCCGCGCAGGTGCGGTGCGACGCGTTCGGCGAGGGCGAGGTAGTGGTCGCGGTGCCGACGGCGCACCCGATGCGTCTCCCCGGCCTCGTGCAGCCGGGACGTACCGTACTCCGCGACCGATTCGAGGAGCCGGTACCGAAGCCCGCCGCCGCGGTCGGCGTTGCCGGTCGCGACGACCAGTGACCGGTCCACCAGGCGTGCGAGCAGCTCCAGGACCTCCTCGCGCCGCAGCCCCTCCCCCGCGCACACCTCCTCTGCCGCGCGCAGCGTGCAGCCGTCGCTGTGCACGGCGAGCCTGCGGAGCACGACCTGCTCGGGCGGGGTCAGCAGCTCCCAGCTCCAGTCGATCATCGCGCGCAGCGTCTGCTGCCGGGGTGGCGCGCCCCGGTACCCGGTGGCGAGCAGCCGGAACCGGTCGTCGAGGCGCGCGACCAACTCCCTTACGCCCAGGGCGCGCACCCGGGTGGCGGCCAGTTCCAGCGCCAGTGGAATCCCGTCGAGCCGACGGCACACCGTCGCGACGTCCCGGGCGTTGTTCGCGTCGAGGACGAAGCCGGGGGCCGCGGCGGCGGCCCGCGCGAGGAACAGCCGCACGGCGCCGGCGCGGGCCACGTCCTCGGGGTCGGCCTCGTCACCCGGGTCGGGGACGTCGAGCGGCGGCACGGGCCGGATCACCTCGCCGGGGATGCCGAGGGGTTCCTGGCTGGTGACCAGGAGGCGCAGGCCCGCGGCGCGGCGCAGCAGCGCGGTGGCCAGCTCGGCGACCGCGTCGATCACGTGCTCGCAGTTGTCGAGCACCAGCAGCATCCGCTTGTCGCTCAGCGCCTCGGCAAGCCGGTCGGCGGGTGTGGGGCCGACTCCAGCGGTGGTGGAGCCGACTCCAGTGGTGGTGGACGGAAAAGAGGGGGTGACGGTCTCGGGGGCGGTCTCCTCGCGGATGGCGGTCTCCTCGCGGATGGCTGTCTCCTCGCGAATGCCGAGCGCCGTCATCACCGCCTCCGCCACCGCGTGCGGCGCGTCCGCCGGTTCCGTACGTCCCCGGGCCGCGAGCTCGACGAGCCAGGCACCGTCGGGGAAGTCGCCCGCGAGCTGCGCGGCCGCCTCCAGCGCGAGCCGCGTCTTGCCCACGCCACCGGCCCCGGTCAGGGTCAGCTCCCGCGCCGTGTCGAACAGCGACTTCACCTCGGCCAACGCGCTTTCCCTGCCGATGAGTTCAGTAAGGGGCGCGGGCAGGTTCGTACGCGGGTGAGGGGAGGGAGGCGGCGGTGTCGCGAGCAGCGGCTCCGGCGGCAACGGGTCGTGTGGCGCCGAGCGGCGGCCCAGGGACACCGGCGGGATCGGTGCGGCGGTGCCGAGACCCGGATCCTGTTCCAGGACCGCCTGGTGCAGAGCGACGAGCTCCGGGCCGGGGTCGAGGCCCAGTTCGTCCGCGAGGCGCCGTCTCAGTTCGCGGTACGAGGCCAGCGCGTCGCTCGCTCTCCCCGCCCCGTAGAGGGCGCGCATGTGCACGGCGCGCAGCCGCTCGCGCAGCGGATGCTCCGCGACGAGCGCGCCCAACTCGCCCGCGACTTCACGGTATGCGCCGAGTTCGACCCGCGTCTCGGCGTGCTCCTCGACTGCGGTGATGCGGTCTTCCTCCAGGCGCCCGGCGACGGGCCGCGCGAAGGGGGCGTCTTCGAAGCCCTCGTACGCCCGGCCCCGCCAGAGCGCCAGGGCGTCGGCCAGGAGCCCGGCGCGGACGCGAGGGTCGCCGGCCGCCCGGGCCCGGGCCGTCAGCGCCCGGAACTGCCCGGCGTCGACGCCCTCCCTCTCCGTACGCAGCACATAGCCGCTCTCCTGGAACGTCACCAGCTCGCGGCCCCCGGGCTCGGCGTCTTCGAACGCGCGCCGCAACTGCCACACCTTGGTCTGCAGAGCCGCCGCGGGCTTGCCGGGAAGCTCCTCCTCGCCCCAGAGGTCGTCGGTCAGCCGGTCCACGGACACGGGACGCCCGTCGCGGGCCAGGAGAGCGGCAAGCAGGGCGCGGGTCTTGGGACCGGGGACGGTGACCGCGCCGCCGTCCGCCGTCCACACGGCCAGTGGCCCGAGCACCCCGAATCGCATGGCGCCACGGTAACTCAGCGCTGTGACCAGCCGGATGTGGGCCGTGAGTGCGCGGAGAGCGGCCTGTGAGCGGAGTACCGCACGCTGGCATCCGCCTGGGGCGCCACGAGATCCCTCACCCCCCGGCGCGGCCCCGAATCACGCCGTCACTCAGTCAATCCGTCACTCCGTCACTCCGTCACTCCGTCACTCCGAAAGGCGCTCTCCATGGCTACGAAGACCGACGCCCGGCCCGAGGCAGGACTACGGGCGGGACCAAGGGAATGGCTCGGCCTCTTCGTGCTGACGCTGCCCACGATTCTGCTGGCCCTCGACGCGACCGTACTGAATCTGGCCGTGCCCGCCATCAGCGCCGATCTGGGGCCCAGCAGCACGGAGTTGCTGTGGGCGGTCGACATCTACGGATTCATGATCGCCGGGTTCCTGGTGACCATGGGCACCTTGGGCGACCGGGTCGGCCGCCGCAGGCTGCTGATGGCCGGGGCCCTGGGGTTCGGCGTCGCGTCGGTCCTGGCCGCGAAGTCCACCAGCCCCGAGATGCTGATCACCGCCCGCGCGCTCCTCGGCATCACGGGCGCCACGCTCATGCCGTCCACGCTGGCCCTGATCAGCAACATGTTCAAGGATCCGCGGCAGCGCGGGGTCGCCATCAGCGTGTGGGTCACCTGCTTCTCGGTGGGGATCGCCGTCGGGCCCGTCCTCGGCGGTGCGCTCCTGGAGTGGTTCTGGTGGGGTTCGGTGTTCCTGCTGGGTGTGCCGGTCATGGTCGTCCTGCTGGTGGCCGCGCCGCTGCTGCTGCCGGAGTACCGGGATCCGGCGGCGGGCCGCATCGACGCGGCGAGCGTCGTGCTGTCCCTGGTCACGGTCCTGCCGGGCATCTACGGCCTCAAACGCCTGGCCGAGCACGGCTTCGACGCCCTGTCGGCCGCGGCGCTGCTGACCGGCGCGGTCTTCGGCGCGCTCTTCGTGCTCCGGCAGCGTGCGCTGGCCGATCCGCTGCTGGACCTGCGGCTGTTCAGGAACCGCGCGTTCAGCGCCGCGCTGCTGGTCCTGCTGCTCGGCCTGGGTGTCATGGGCGGGCTCTATCTGTTCATCACGCAGTACCTGCAACTCGTCGCGGGCCTCTCGCCGTTCGAGGCGGGTCTGTGGCTGCTGCCCGCGGCGGCCGCGCTGATCGTCGCCTCGTCGCTGACGCCCGCGCTCACCCGTCGCGTACGCCCCGGCCGGGTCGTCGGCGGCGCGCTGCTCGTCTCGGTCGCCGGATATGCCCTGATCACGCAGGTGGACAGCGCCGACGGGCTGCCCCTGCTCGTGACCGGCTTCGTACTCGTCTATACGGGCATCAGCCCGATGATGGTCCTCGGCACGGACCTGGTCGTCGGTGCGGCGCCCCCGGAGAAGGCCGGTTCGGCGGCGGCGATGTCGGAGACGGGCATGGAGTTCGGCATCGCCCTGGGCATCGCGGGCCTGGGCAGCGTGGTCACGGCCGTGTACCGCGACGAGACCGCCGACACCCTCCCCCAGGGCCTCCCGGACGACGCCGCGCACGCGGCCCGCGACACCCTCGCCAACGCGGACGCCGCCGCCCGCGAACTCCCCGGCTCCCTGGGCCCGGAGCTCCTGGAGCCCGCGCGGGAGGCGTTCACCGGCGGTCTCAACGTCGCCGCGGGGGTGGCGGGCGCGATCGTGACGGTGCTGGCCGTGGGCGCGATGGTGCTGCTGCGGGAGGTGCGGACGGGCTTCGACGAGGGGGACGGCGCGGCGGCCGAGCGAGAGTAGTCCGCTCGGCCGCCGCCCACGGCACCGTACGCCGACGACTACCGCTCCCCGAGACCGAGGTGGAACCGCGTGTAGTCCGCGAACTCCGCCACCGGCTCGAAGCCCAGGCGTGCGAGCAGCGCCACGCTCCGGTCGTTGCCCCGCGTGACCCCGGCGTAGATGTCCGTCGCTTCGAGCTCGCGGGCCGCGTATGCGTAGAGGGCGGCGCACGCGGCCGTGGCGCGGCCGGCGCCCACGTGGGCCTCGTCCAGCCAGTAGCCGGTGCCGTAGCGCGGCGGGTCCACGGCGATCAGGTCGACCCGGCCGATCAGTCGGCCGCCGAGACGGATGCCGTAGCGCAGGCCGCCGGGGTCCTCGTCCAGGTGCTCGCGCACCCATGCGGGGGTGGCGCGGCTCTCCGCCTGATAGTCGCCCAGGCGGCTCAGATGCTGCCGGTTGCGGTCGAGCAACGCGTAGTACGCGTCGGCGTCTTCGGCCGTCAGCTCCCGCAGGACCAGGTCCGGAAGGTCGGTGGGGAGGTCGGGTGCCGTGCCCGGGGGCGGTGGAGCCTTGTCCCCGGGGGTCGGCGTTTCGTGCGGGGGTGTTGCGGATTCCGTCACGGCCCGAACGTACGGGGGCGCCGTCACCGCGCTCAACACATTTAGCGCGCTCGACACCTTGAGAGGGCCGGGCGGCCGTCCGCTTAGAGGGCCGGGCGGCCGTCCGCGCGCCGCACCCGCCAGATCCAGCCCAGCGGGGCGAGGCCCAAGGCGCGGGCGACCGACTGGGAGGCGTGGTTGGCGGCGGTCGTGCTGTAGAACAGCACGTCCTTGGTGTGGCGTTCGCGTTCGGACCAGGCCGCGACACAGGCGGTGGCGATGCCGCGGCCGCGGAAGTCCGGGCGGGTCCAGACGCCCGCTTCCGCGGCGACGCCGTTGGAGGCGGGGGTGTGGCAGATCGACACCGGCTCCCGGCCGTACACGGCCATGGCCCACTCCCCCAGGGCTCCGCCGATCAGCTCGGCCCACTCGCCGGGCTCCCAGGTGGCGGGACGGTCAAGGCGCCGCGCGACCGCCCGCCCCTCCGTGGTGGAGACCAGGACGGGCAGGGGGCTCGGGACGGAGACCGCGAGGCGAGCCGGGAACAGCCAGCACGGTCCGCCCTCGACGGCCCCCGCCCGGCCCCCGAGGGCCGCGGCGAGGCGGGCGACGGTGCCGGGGACGTGCCCCGGGCGGTACGTCTCCGAGTCGTCGTCGGGGCGGCCCGGGCACACGACGCCCGGGCCGAGCGCGAGGAGCCGCGCCCGCGGTGACCACGCCCAGACGGCCAGCACCGCCTCGTCCCGCAGGGCCGGCGGATCTCCCGAGTCCGGTACGAGCCCGTGGATCGCGTCGACCTCCAGCGCCAGCAGCCGTTCCTCGTCCCAGACAACCATCCCGTGAGGCTAACTCCCCGTCTTCGGACCGTGCGTTCCGCCCCTCGAGGCAAGGATCTTCAGCGCCCGGTCGAACGCCGAGTCCCGGTTCTTCTCGAACTCCTCCTCCGTGAAGACCGGTTCGGTCACGTGCGGCGGAATCCCCGGGCCGTCGAAGGTGGTTCCCGACCGCGTCAGGTACTCCTCGTTCGGCAGCCACGCCGCCATGCCGTTGGGCAGCGCGCGCACCAGGACGTCCGAGAAGACGCCCTGCGTGTGCTGCCCGACGCGCACGGCCCCGCCGGGCCGGTCGATCAGCGCCTGGGTGAACGTCTCGCCCGCGCTCACCGTCGAGCCGCCGGTCAGCAGGGCCACCGGACCGGTGTAGCGGGGCGCGTCGGCGGGCGTGACGCGGATGGGCTGGGGGTGCGTGTGCTGCGTGGGGTCGGCGGGGTCGTTGCGGGCGCGCTTGGAGTACGCGACGTAGCCGGTGTCGGTGAGGCGCCCCGCGATGCGTACCCCGAGCGCGTCCGAACCGCCGCCGTTGATCCGCAGGTCGATGACCAGACCCTTCAGGCTCCGGGTGCGCTCCTTGGTGAAGACGGTGTCGAGCGCCCGGTCGAGCTCGGCGAGGTGCGCGCTGTACGGGGCGCCGTCGCCCGCGTAGCCGCTGAAGCCGGAGACCCGCAGATAGCCCTGCCCGCCGGGCAGATCGGCATACGTGATCCGCCCCTTGGCGAAGTCCTGTACGTTCTGGGCGCCCTTCAGGTCGCGCGCCACGACGAACTTCTTGACCCGGGCGTCCAGTTCCGGGCCCGGCATCACGGTGCCCGGCCGGACACGGAAGAAGAAGCGGTCGCCGTCCTGCACGGCGACATGCGCGTCCCCGAGCGGTTCGACCATCTTCGAGAACAGCGCGAACAGTTCCTTGCGCGTGGTGTCCGCGTGCACCTTGGGCCGGTACTCGTCGCGCACCGCGTGCCAGTCGACGCCCTTGGCGGCGAAGAATGGATAGTTCTCCTCGAACGACTGCCAGAACGTGTCAAAGGCGTCGACCGGGCCTTGGGGCGCGGGCCGGGTGCAGGCGGCGGGCAGCGCCCGGACGCGCCGCAGGTCCTGGTGGCCCACGGAGCTGTCCGCGCTCAGTGACGCGTGGTTGCGGCCGTGCGTCGCCCGCACGGTCAGCACGGTGCCGTCCTTCGTGGTGTACCGGCCGGCGCCCGTCCGCTTCGCGGCGGTGCCCTTCAGGCAGCTCACGGAGGTGGTCTGGTACTCCTGCAGCATTTCGCCACGAATCGACCAGACCGTGCCGTATCCGTCCGCACGCCATAAACCGCGCACGGTCGATTCGGTGGTGGGCCCGGCGGTGGCCGTGCTCGGTGTCGGTGCGGGCTTCGCGGGCGTCACCGCCGTCGCCGCCCCCGCAGTGAGGGCCGTCCCCGCGGTGAGGGTCAGGGCCGTCGCCACGGCCGTCGCCATTCTCATGTGCTTGCCTCCCCTGTCGGCGGTCCGCGCCCACCAGCCGGGTCGTGCGCACCGCACCCCCACGATCCCGGAGGCGGCACCCCACCGCCCATCCGGCTGCCCCGAACCCCGCAGGTGGGGACAGCCCCAGCGGCGGCGCACCTCGCACGCTAGCGGCGCCGCGCGCGGGTGGGCAGGACCGAATCGGCCCCCTCCGGCACCATCAGCCTCTCCCGACTCTCACAGCTCTCCTCACTCTCCCGGCGCTCCCTGCACTCTCCGCTCTCTCAGCCCTCCCGAAAAACGTGACCCGGCTCTCAAACCAATCTCCCGGCTTTCTGTTATCCCGCTCCAGCGCGCAGGATCTCCCAGTCAGCGGGGTCACACAGGAACCAGGACAGGAGAAGCGTTGTGGAGCACGATCAGCGGAAGCGCAAGCAGGTCGACGGCGCCGAGCTGACCGCTCTGGTCACCGCCGCGCGGGCCGGAGACCCGCAGGCACAGCACGAGCTGGCCGCCTCCTGCCTGCCGCTGGTGTACAACATCGTCGGCCGGGCCCTCCGCGGTCACGCCGACGTCGACGACATCGTGCAGGAAGCCATGGTGCGGATGCTCCGCGGCCTTCCCGGCCTGCGCGATCCCGCTTCCTTCCGGTCCTGGCTGGTGGCCATCGCGATGAACGAGACGCGCCGCCACCAGCGCCCCGCCCCCGCCCCCGTCGACAGCGGCCTCCAGGACGCGTACGAGGTGCCCGACCCGGGCAGCGACTTCACCGACGTCACCATCCTGCGGCTCGGCCTGTCCGGCGAGCGCAAGGAGGTCGCGCGGGCGACCCGCTGGATGGACGACGACCACCGCGAGCTGCTGGCCCTGTGGTGGCTGGAAGCGGCCGGTGAGCTGACGCGGACCGAGATCGCCGAGGCCCTCGACCTCTCCGCCGAGCACACCGCCGTACGCGTCCAGCGCATGAAGGCGCAGCTGGAGTCGGCGCGGACAGTGGTGCGCGCCCTGGCGGCCGCGCCGCGCTGCCCCGAACTCACGGTCCTCACCGGGTCCTGGGACGGCAGGCCGTCCGCGCTGTGGCGCAAGCGGTTGGCGCGCCACACCCGCGCGTGCGCCGCGTGCACGGGTCACGGTGCGCGTCTCACTCCTGCGGAGGGGCTGCTTGCGGGCCTCGCGCTCGTACCGCCGCTGACGGCGGGCACCCTCCACGTGACCGATCCCGGCGCGACGGCCCACGCGGCACACATGCAGCACACACAGCACGCCGAGCACCTTGAACACACCGCGCACACCGAGCACATCGATCACGCACAGCACGCTCCGCACTCCGACCACATCGAGGCGAACCCCCACACCATGCACCCACAAGATCCCGTAGACCCGCTGTCCACCCCGCACCCCGCCGACCAGGCGGCCCCGGGCGCCTCCTACCCCCACCACCCCGACCACCCCGCGTACAACACGTACGACGCGGGCAACGGGTACGGAGACCCGCACCGCGCGCATGACGCCGACGCGACCCTGGCCGACGGCGTCACGGCCATCACCCCGCCGCCCGGCACCGGCACGCCCGGCTCGCGCGCCGAGCTGCGCCAGGGGCGGCGCACCACGCGTCGTCGCCGGCAGGCGGTCGCGGCCGGCGCGGGCATCGTGGCGATAGCGACGCTGACCGCGGTCATGCAGTTCAGCACGGACGACTCCGACGGACCCGACAAGAGCACGGCCGCGGCGATGGAGACGGACGAGCCCACTCCGTCCAGCTCGGCACCCTCGCGCACGCCGGAGGCGAAGAAGTCCCCCTCCGCGTCCCCGTCGAAGTCCGCCAAGCCGAAGAAGAAGGAGAAGACGAAGGCGAAGGCGGCGAAGCCCGTGGAGAAGCCGCGGCGCACGGCGTCGCCGAAGCCCACGAAGCCGAGGCCGTCCACGCCGTCGAAGCCGAGCCGCCCGACCGCGGCGCCGACACCGCAGGCGCCTTCGGGGTCGATGGCGCAGCAGGTCCTCAGCCTGGTCAACACCGAACGGCAGAAGGCCGGTTGCCGTCCGCTCACCAGCAACAGCAAGCTCGCCACGGCCGGGCAGCGGCACTCCGCCGACATGCAGGCCCGCGACTACTTCTCCCACACCTCGCCCGACGGCACCGACCCGGGCAAGCGCATCACCGCGGCGGGCTACCAATGGAGCACCTACGGGGAGAACATCGCCCGCGGCCAGCAGACCGCCTCCTCGGTCATGAGCTCCTGGATGAACAGCGAGGGCCACCGGGAGAACATCCTCAACTGCTCGTTCAAGGAGATGGGCGTCGGCATCCAGCAGGGCGACGGCGGGCCGTGGTGGACGCAGGTCTTCGGCGCGCGGTGACAGCGAGGCTCACGAGGCAGCGGCCGCATCTGCATCTGCATCCGCGCCCAGCACACGCAGCAGGCTGACGCGGAGCGCTGCCGCCGCCTCCTCCCTCGACATGCGCCCGGCCGCGGCCTCGTCGCTCGCCGCGTGCCCGAGCCGGATGACGACCACGGCGAGCCAGTCCGGCGAGAGGTGTCCGTCGAATTCGCCCGTTTCCTGGCCGCGCCGGATCACCTCCTTCAGCCGGTCGGTGACGGGTTCGTGCCGCTCGCGGTCAGCTGTCGGGTCGGCGGGCAGGGCTTGGGCCTGCCGCAGCAGTACGGGGTACCTCCCCGCCGTCCGGTCTGCGGCGTCGAGCAGCCGCGACAGGGCGTCGGCGGCCGGGCCCGCGTCGAGGTCGGCGGCGTCCATCGCGGCGACGGCCTCCTCGGTGACCCGGCCGAGCGCTGCCGCCAACAGGTGCTCCCGCGAGGGGAAATGGGCGTAGACCGTCTGTCGCGTCACGCCCGCGGCGGCGGCGACGGCTTCCACACTGGCCTCGGGCCGGGAGTTCAGCAGCCGGACCGCCGCGTCCAGGATGGACACCCGGCTGCGCAGGGCGTCAGCGCGTCGACGGGGCGCGTCGGCGCGACCACGGGGCGCGCCTGAGGGGGTAGTCCGAGTCATCCCTCATCTCTTACACCTTGTAAAGGTTACCGACAGCTCATATCGTACAACTCTTACAGCGTGTAAGAGATCGCGCGTACACGCCACAGCCAGCAGGTCAGGAGCGTGCCATGACCCCGTTCGCGGACACCGACCCGAAGCAGTTCATCGCCGACTTCTACGCGCGCTTCACCGACGACCTGCTGTCCGGCGACGAGGACGCGGGACTCGTCGTCGACCGCTACCACACACCCGACATCGTCCAGTTCGCAGACGGCAACCGCATCGACAGGGACAGACTCGTCGCGCACACACGCCCCGTACGCAAGAACCGGCCCACGAGCCGCATGGAGGTGCACGAGGCCCACGCGACGGGCGACCGGCTCGCCGCGCGGTACACGCTGCACGTGCGGAACCGCGGCAAGGACCTCTCCATAGAGGTCTGCTTCTTCGGCCAGTTCACCCCCGAAGGCCGCATGCGCCGAGCCAACATGCTGACGCGTACGCTGCCCGCCTCCCCTGCCGAGGGCCAACCCGCCCCCAGCGAGTAGTCCTTCTCGTAAAACCTGATCCAGCCCCCCGAAGGCCCCGTCGAACCCCGGCAGTTCGGGCACACCGACATCGGAAGTCGGCCAATCCACAAGTTCACCCGATGGGGTGAGATGCGGTGCACCCCGTAGACGTGCGCCCAGAGTTGTCCGGGAGCCTGGGATCGAGGAGTGGTCGGGGATTCTCGGGGAGGGGGCAGGCATGTGGCAAGCGGTTGCCGACGACGGCGCGGCACGGCTCGTACGAGACGCGCGCCCGGCGCCTGATGCCCCGGTGCCCGGGTCCGATGCCCCGGTGCCGGGGTCCATGACGCTCCCGTTCACGCCCCGGCCGCCTCGCGCGAATCGGCCGAAACCGGCGGAGACGATAGACCCGCGCATGCTGTAGAAAGCGTGTTGCAGCACAGGGAATCAGCCGCAGAAGAGGGAACCAAGGGAACCAGCCGTCAGGGGGCCGGTCCCCGCTCACATGGCTCGCCTCACCTCATTTCCGCGCCGGTGCCCGCCACTCGGCGTCGCCGAGTGCAGGTGTCACCCGGCCCGGCCCCCCATCGCCGCCTCGCCACGTGGCTTGTCGCCTCGCCACGTCGCCACTCGGCGCCTCATCGACGCCGCTTCGTCGACGCCCTTGCCTCCGCCGTCGCTCCGGGACACGCCGTCTCGGACCCTGCATCGCTGCCGGCCCGACACACGGTTCACGTGGGGCCCGGCCCGCCCGACGTCCCGCCTCCACGTCCCACGGGGGAATCGCATGACCGTGCCACCACCACCCCAGCCGTACCGCCTCCTGCGGGCCACCGACCTGCTCGACCTGCACTTCCTCTTCCAAGGGCTCCGCCTGGACCGGCCCCTCCTCGGCGCCCGGCGGCTCGTCCGCAAGGACCCCGCCCAACCCGCCTACGTCATCGTCACGTTCGGCCCGCAGCACGTCGCCGAACGGGCCTTCTTCGAGGTGAGCCCCGGCATCCCGGACACGACAACGGCGGCGACAGCGGCGACCGCGGCAGTGGGCGACAGTGAGCCCCACAAGCCACCCCCCGTCGCCTCCCGCATCGGCGGCCGCAGCGTCCTCGTCTTCGCCGTCGGCGCCGATGACGTCATCACGTACACCGACTCCGGACTGCTCACCGCCATGCGGACGCTTCCCCTGCGCGTCGTGGACGCCGCGCGCGAACCGGCCACGGCGGCGGGGCTCCGCCAGGCCATGACCGGCGAGCCCGCCCACGTCTTCGAGGCGCTGCGCCTGGCCCGCACGACGGCCGAACTCACCGCGCGCCACGGGCCGGACGGCCCCCTGGCCGCAGGCCTGTACACCGCGCCCGCCCAGCCCGCCCCCGAGGCCACGTCCGCCGGCGCGGGCCCCGGCCCCGAGAACCCCCTCGCCGACCCCGCGAACCCCCGTACCGGCATCGAACTCCCCTACCGCCTGCTCCTCTCCCCGCCCCAGACCGCCTCCTGGACGCACGCCACCGAACTCCCCGACCCCGACGGCCGGATCGAGCTCTGGCACACCCGGATGCCCGCGGGCGGCGCCCGCGCCGTATGGACGCGCGACCCCGGTTTCGACCCGGCCGTGCCGCGCCCGCTGGATCCGGTCGGGGACCCCTTCACGATGGCTCTGAACCCCGGCGACCGGTCCTCCGTCGTGCATCTGAGCTCCAACACCAACCTGCCCGGCGCCTTCACGCCAGCCCCGCTGAAGGTCGACAACCTGGTGCTCTCGTCCCTCGGCGGGTGGCTCGACTCCCTGGGTGTGTGGGAGAAGCCGCCCGAGGGCTTCGACGTCACCCAGTGGCGGCACCGCGCCTCCATGGGGCGCGACCACTACGTACGCGTCATGTACCGGGGGCGCCTCTTCCCCTTCGGGCACCTCGCCGACCTGGTCAAGGTCACCGAGCGCAAGTTCGACCCCCAGCGTCCGGACAACGCCGCCTATCTCAACCAGCGGTTCTTCGTGATGGTCCGCGAGCCGGTGCGGCGCTACGGATCACAGGACGACATCGCCGACCAGAAGCGGCTGCGCCGGCTGTTCCCCTTCCGCAGCGTCCGGCTGCTCACGCTGGTCACTCCGGATCTGCTCCCGCCGCAGCCGATTCCGGGGCTCTCCGACATCGGCGGCGACCCCAACTTCAAGTTCGCCTTCTTTCCCGTGACGCCCGAGGAGAACCCGTTCGCGTTCCAGGTCAGCATGGTCGACCTCGACGGGCGCATTCTCGAGTTCCGTACGCCCATGGCCTTCGTGGGCAAGCGGGTGCACGAGATCCCGACCGACCTCGTGAAGATCGTCGAGCACTACCGCGGGCTGATCTCCGACGCGACACCCGAACCGCCGGACCCCGAGGACCTCAACGCCCGGCGGGTCGTCGCCGACCTGCGCGGGCAGTCCCTCGCCTACGCGCCGAGCCTGAAGCCCGACGACACCACCCTGTGCACGGGACAACTCGTCTGGGGCGCCCTCACCACACCGGACATCCTGGCCCTGGACCCCGACGACCACCCGCGGTTCCTGCCGACCCTGCGCTGGGCGCGGGCCGTGGTCCCGGCGCTGAGCCGCTTCGGCACCGGCCCCGGCGGCGACCGGACGCAGTCGGTGCTCTACCCCGAGCCGTACGTGAACAACGCATTCGGGGAGGCCAACAAGGGGCAGGTGTTCATCGAGCTGGTCCAGCCCGTCGACCTGACCTTCAGCAGCGGCAGCCAGACGGCCGGAGCGCTCGCCCAGCCCAACTTCCCGGTCGCCGGACTCTCCCGGCTCACCGGGCCGGTCGCCGCGCCCCCCGCCGACCTCCTCGCCGCCCGGGCAGCCGCCTCGGGTGACGCCGTAGCCGACGACAAATGGACCAAGCTCGCCCAGGGCAAGTTCAACCCCCTTGACTACTTCGGGCAGTTGTCGGGGGCGAAGCTGTTCGGGATGTTCCCGCTCACCGAGATCCTCAAGGAGATCGGCCTGGACAACCTCAAGGCCCCGAACTTCTTCACGGCGACGGTCAACGCGGTCACGGGCTTCCTGAACGACCTCCGCGGCCTGCGCGATCTGCTCTTCTCGGCTCAGCAGCAGTTCCCGCAGATCGCCGACAAGGTCACCCGCGTGACCGACACCGCGACCGCCTTCGCGGACCTGGTCGTCAAGTTCATCACCAGCCGCCTGGAACAGGCACCGGACCCCGTCCCCATCCGGGACGTGGAGAACGCCTTCACCGCGTTCTCCGACGCGCTCGCCGCGCTGCGCCTCGCCCTGCCGGCCGCGGTGGACGACGGCGTACGGCAGTTGCTCACCCGCGTCGCCGAACTGGCCGCCACCTGGGAGCACGGCGTCGGTCAAGCACTCGCGCTGAAGAAGGCGGTCGAACTCGCCGCGCTCGGCGCGAAGTTGCCCGACGTCGTCAACTCGCGGCTGCAGTGGCAGCCCGACATCAAGGCGTGGGCACCGGGCAAGCCGGAACCGCAACGCCCCGAAGACGCCGTGTTCTGGCCGATCGGCAAGCTGACGCTGGTCACCGACCTGCGCGGGTCACTGCGCCCGGACGTCCCCCAGGCCGCGGACGTCACCTGCACCCTGGACAAGTTCGAGCTGCGCATGGTCCCCGGCTTCGAGGCGCTCGTGCTGCGCTTCGACCGGATCAAGTTCAGCATGCGCGCCGGGCAGAAGCCCGACGTCGAGGTGAAGTTCGGCGGCGTCGACTTCGTGGGGAACCTGGCGTTCATCCAGACCCTGCGCAACATCATCCCGCTCGACGGCTTCAGCGATCCGCCCGCGCTCACCGTCGACAGTTCCGGAATCCACGCCAACTACTCGATGCAGCTTCCCAACGCGGCCGTCGGCGTGTTCAGCCTGGAGAACCTCTCGCTGAACGCCGGGTTCTCGGTCCCGTTCATCGGGGACACCCCGCTGCAGGCCGGATTCGCCTTCTGCCGGCGCGAGGCGCCGTTCCGGCTGACCGTGTCGATGCTGGGCGGCGGCGGCTACTTCGGGATCGTGGTGACCCCCAAGGAGGTCGCCGTCCTGGACGCCGCCCTGGAGTTCGGGGCCGCCGTGTCCATGAACTTCGGCGTGGCCAGCGGCAGCCTGTCCGTGATGGCCGGGATCTACTTCCGGCTCGAACTGACCGGCGGCCCCGGCTCCTCACGCAACAAGGTCACCCTGGTCGGCTATCTGCGGGCACGCGGTGAGGTCGACGTCCTCGGCATCGTCTCGGCGTCCATCGAGCTCTATCTGGAGCTGGGGTACGTCGACGGCTACGCGGTCGGCCGGGCCAGGCTCACCATCAGCATCGAGATCGGTTTCTTCGAGAAGTCGGTGACGATCCGCTGCGAGAAGAAGTTCGCCGGGAGCGGCGCGAGCCTGGCGTTCGCGGGTGCGGCGGCCGCCCCGGAGATCGCCCCGCCGTCGTTCACCGACCTCATGTCGCCGTACGACGATCCGGTGACCGGCGCCCGCATCGACCCCGTCTTCGACTACTGCACGGCCTTCGCGGAGGTGGACTGATCCATGGACAGCATCCGGTGGACAGTGCTCCCCGACGGCGTCGTCGAGGGCGACACGGTGCGCGTGTCCGTCCTCGTCAGCCCCACCCTGACCGGCATCGACACCCTCGGCGGCTCCACCTACTTCGTCGACTGGCCGGACAAGCTCACGACAACTCTGCTGCCCGCCCTGTGGCTGGAGTTCGACACCCCGGCGGACACGTTCGTCAAGCAGTGGCAGCCGACCGGCCGCCATCCCGCACACAACTCGGCGCTGTGGAAGGCCCTGTTCACGAGGGACACCTATGTCCGGCGGCCCGAGGACCCGGCCGCGCTCGCCGCGGCGGAGCGCCGCACCCTGCGGTCGTACCCGGGCAAGCTGGTGCACGACGAGGTGACCGGGGTGTACGAGGCCGTCGCGGTGTACACCACCCGGAGCAGGCTGAACACGGAGGCGGCGCGCGAGGAGCGGATGCTCTGCGAGGAGCCGCCCACCGACCACCGCGGCTGGGAAATGCCCGCGCTGTTCCGGATGACCGACATCATCTCGTTCGAGGTGCTGGCCCTCGGCAGCAATGTGCACAGCGGGTTCGCGGCGGTGGAGAGCGCCCTCGAACCGCACGGCGACGCCCCGGACGCCGCCGCGGTCCCCGAGCACACGCCCCGCTACATGGACCGCACCAGCGACGTGTACAACCGCGCGGAGAACAAGCGGATGCTGCCGCTCGCGGAGGCGGCGCGGTTCTACGAACGCGGCGAGGAACCCGCCGGGCTCGCCGAAGAACCGGCGCACCGGGTCGACTTCCACGAGGCGTGCGGCCTCCTCGGCGACTATCCGGAGCTGCAGCGCCGCTTCGGCCTCGTCGTCGACCTGAAGTTCACGATGCCCGCCGGAGTGACCGACGGTGCCAGGGTCCGGGTGCACCTCGACGACCGCGTCACCGGCGACGCGGAACTCAACGCCCCGGCCAGGCGCCCCTGGACGAAGATCCGGTTCACCCGGGGCAGCGTCTTCGAGGCCGCCACCGGACCCGGCGAGGTCCACCTCTCCGGCCGGGTGCTGAACCTCGGCGCCCCCGAGTCCTGGCACCTCACCGAACTCGACGTGGACGGCGCCGCCCTCAAGCACATCGACTACGCCCGCTCCATCGACACCCAGAGCGACCGTGACGTACCGGCCGGCCAGGGCTCGGTCGCCGAGCTGGTGACCGGCACCGGCACCCCGGCCGCCCGGGGCGCCGGGATCACGCTGCTGCACACCGACCGCGACAAGCACCTGGCCGGGCGGATCGGCGCCGACGTCGGCCGCACGGTCTCGGCCACGGACGTCGACCTGACCGCCGAGGACCTGGTGCGCGGCTACCGCGTGGACATCGGCGTCGTCGATCCGGCCACCGGCCGGGTGACGCAGTGGCGGTCGCTGCTGCGCCGCCGGGGCCGCTACACGATCCGCAGGCCGGGCGGGCAGCCCGTAGAGATCCAGGTCCGCCCGGACGAGGGCATGGTGCGGGCCAGCACCGTGACCACGGACGCGGCCGACCAGCAGCAGCTCTACGGCCACCAGGCCGTGTTCGGCTGGCACGGCTGGAGCCTCGCCGCGCCCCGGCCGGGGCGGACCATCGGCCTGGACGACACGCCGGAGGAGCCCGATCCGCCCGTCTCGCCGGACGTGCCGCTGGACACCAAGTTCACCGCCGAGCCGGGCTCCCTGCCCGCGCTGCGCTTCGGCCGGACGTACCGCATGCGGGCCAGGATCGTCGACCTCGCGGGCAACAGCCTGGAGCACACGGCGAGCACCCCGGAGGCCGTGCAGTCGGAACCGATCACGTACGGCCGCTGGGAGCCCGTCCCGCAGCCGGTGGTCGTCCCGCTCCTGCCGTTCAACGAGGGCGAGTCCACCGAACGGCTCGTCATCCGCAGCACGGTGACCGACGACGGCCGGGAGATCTCCACCGACGAGTACGCCCTGCGGCGCTCGGACGTGCCCGACCACGAGGCGGACTCGCCGGTGGACCATCTGGACCGGCGGTACAAGCCCATCGCGGAGCGCCATCTCGCGCCGCCGAAGACGGCCCTGCAGATGGCCGAGGAACACGGCGTGTTCGACGCCGCCTTCGGCGCGGACAAGCCCGAGCGGCTGCGCGCGGAGTACTTCGCCGTCGCCTCCCGCGAGGCCGGGTCGTTCCTGGACACCAAGGTGCGCGATCCCGAGTGGCCGTTCCGGGAGCACGATCTGCTGCGCGAGGACACCATCCACATCGCCAAGCACGACGTGCACGACCCGGTGCCGCTCACCGAGCTGCCCCTGCCCCGGCGCGGCTTCCCGCTGGCGCAGGGCGAGTTCGTGGTGCACGACGCGGACCAGTTGATCCTGCCGTATCTCCCGGATGTGCTCGCCGAGGGCGTCATGCTGCGCGGCCTGCCCGGCGACCGGGAGAACCGCAAGATTCCGTTCCCCGGTCCGTGGCCGCAGGCCAAGCCGTTCAAGCTGCGCATCAGGGAGGGCACGGACGAGCCGCGCTTCCGGGACGGCCTGATCGAGCGGGTCCTCGAGGTGTTCCTGCCCAAGGGCGAGATCGCCACCGTCAGGCTGAGCTGCTACCTCGACCCGGAGAACCTGCCGCTGCTGCGCCAGTGGGGTGTGCTGACCGGCTCCCGGTTCTGGGCCGAACTGCCCGAGCGGGACCGGGTCTTCGTGACCCGGGCCAGCGCCGACGGCGAGAACTGGATGCTCACCCCCTGGGTCGAGCTCACCCTGGTGCACGCGGTGGAGAAGCCCGTGCGGCCGCCGGAGCTCGGCGAGCTCGCCGCCGGCCGCGACGCCGAGCAGACCGCGGCCTTGCTGACGGGGCGGCTGAGCAGCCACTCCGAGAGCAGCGGCCACGTCGAGCTGGACGGGCACTGGAGCGAGTGGCTGGACGACGTCACTCAGCCCGCGCCCAGCCGCGTCGACGGCCACACGCACCTGGAGGACATCACCCTCGCGTACACCGAGGACGAGACGTCGGTCCACCGCACGCACGAGTTCGGCGACACCCGGCACCGCAACGTCCGCTACACGCCGACGGCCGTCACCCGCTTCCGCGAGTACTTCCACCCGAGCATCACGCAGGACCGGACCAACGTCATCCGTGTCGGCCCGGCGAGCGCCCCGTTGGCGGTGCCCAGTTCGCGCCGGCCGGAGCCGCCGGTGGTGGCGTACGTCGTGCCGACGTTCCGCCGCGAGCGGACCGTCGACCATCAGCGGCGCACCGTCACCCAGCGCCGCGCGTCGGCGGGCCTGCGGGTCTATGTGAACCGTCCGTGGTTCTCCTCCGGCGACGACGAGATGCTCGCCGTCGTCCTGGATCCGGGCACGGGCGTGCCGGAGATCCTCGCCACCCGCTGGGGCGTGGACCCCGTCTGGGCCGCGACCCCGCCCCTGCCGAAGCCGTCGGCCGCGCACTTCCCGAACGCGGAGAACCGGCCGACCGGGCTGCGCCTGGCCGAATCACCGGACAGCGCGCCGGTCCTCGCCGACGCGGTGGCCTTCACTCCGCAGTACCACCCCGAGCGGCGGCTCTGGTACGTCGACATCGACGTGGACTTCGGCGCGGGCGCCGGGGACGCGGCGTACTTCCCGTACCTGCGGCTCGCCCTGGCCCGCTACCAGCCGTACGCGGTCGACCCGCTGCACCTGTCGAAGGTGGAGCGCGCGGAGTTCGCCCAGGTGCTCCCGCCGCGCACGCTCACCGGCCGCCGCGAGGGCGACCGCCTCGGCATCCGCCTGACCGGCCCGGCGACGTACAACGAACTCGGCGAGATCAGCGGCACCGGCGCGGTGGCGGCCGCCGCGAGCCGCAGGGTCGTGGTGACCCTGCAGACCCGGGCGAGCCTGGGCGAGGACGACATGGACTGGAAGCAGGCCGGGGCCCCGGTGGAACTGTCCTGCGCGGCCGAGGGCGGCGGCTTCGTCTGGAGCGGCGGCATCACGGCGCCGAGCGGGCAGTTGCTGACCCTGTACCGCCTGCTCGTGCAGGAGTACGAGCTGTACCGCACCGACGCGGACACGGCCACCGACACGGTCACCGCAAACGGCCAGCCGGTGCCCGCCGCCCGGCGCCTCGTCCACGCCGACTACTTCGCCCTGACCGTCGGCCTGCTCGGCCGGCTCGACTTCGAGATGTAGGGGGCAGGGGTATCGAAGGGGTGTCAGGGCCCCGTCGGACGATCGGGGCGCCCCGTTCGGCGCTTCGGCTCAGCGCTTCGTGAGCGCGCTGAGGCACCGGTCCAGGGCCCTGTCCGGCAGGAGGCGGGAGAGGGCCGCGGCCGCCTGTGCGTCGGTGCCGATGCGGTAGCGGGTCTTGGGGCGGGCGGCGGTGAGGGCGTGGTGGACGCCGCGGGCGAAGTCTTCCGGGCGCGTGCGGCTGGCCTGCGCGCGGGCCTCGTTCGCCTGCAGGAACCGTTCGAAGGTGGGGCGGTACAGGTCGGCCAGCGGGCGGGGGACGTGGTCGAAGACCTCGTTGCCGGTTTCTCGTACCTTGTTCCAGATCGGTGTGTTGATGGCGCCCGGCTGGATGAGGCAGACCGTGACGCCGTGGGGACGCACTTCGCGGCGCAGGGCGTCGGTCATGCCTTCCTTGGCGAACTGGCCCGTCGCGTAGGCGCCGAGATACGGGCTCGCGATGCTGCCAAGGCCAGAGGTGACGTTCACGATCCGCCCGCGGGTGCGGCGCAGGTGGGGCAGGAACGCCTGGGTGACCGCGAGGGGGCCCACGACGTTGGTGTCGAGCTGCTGGCGCAGTTGGTCCGGTGGCACGCATTCCAAGGGTGCCGATACGCAGGTGCCCGCGTTGTTCACGACGGCCCATATCCCCTGGGCGCCCGCCTCCTCGGCGACCGTGGTCGCGGCGTCGCGGATGGAGTTCTCGTCGGTGACGTCGAGGATGACGGGCTGGAGGCGGGACGAGGTGGCCTGCTCGCGCAGTCGTTGTCCGTCCTCGGTCCTGCGTACACCGGCGAAGACGCGGAAGCCGTGTCGTTCGAGGTGCAGGGCGCAGTGTTCGCCAAGGCCGGAGGAGGCTCCTGTGATCACGACGGCGCGGCGGCCTGCCTCATGCTGCCGAGCGGATCGACTGGTGGTCATGTTCTGTCTTCCTTGGGTGAGTCGGTGTTCTTACGGGGCGGTGATGGCTGCCAGGAGGGTCTGCACGGAGGTGTTGGCGACGTTCTGTGCGCGCGACGGAGACAGGGAACCGTCGATGTAGCTGAAGTTCCAGGCGAGTTGGCCGTGGCTGGTGTTGGCCGTGGCGATGAGGGCTCCCGTCACGGAGATGCCGGCGACGAGTTGGGCGTCGGTGAGGTGCCAGGGGCCGACGCGGTCGGGGAAGTCGTGGCGGCCGAGGTTGGACAGGCACAGGTTGAGGGGACCCTTGGTTTCCATGTACTCCATGAACGAGCCGCTCGTGGAGGGGGATTTGGGGCCCGCCCAGCGCAGCAGGTTGACGGTGGACAGGTGCTCCTCGCGCCTGGTGCGGCGGGCCAGGTCCTCGCTGATGACGCGGGCCATCGGCCAGAGTGTGGTGCCGGGCTCATAGGGGACGTACGTGGGCAGGGTGGCGGCGTAGGTGCCGGCCTCGTCGTAGGTGACGGTGCGGGCGAGCGCTCCGCGGAAGTCGACCGGGGACCCGATCGCGAAATGGGCCGAGGACGGCGTGCCGGCGTCCTCGGCGACGGCTGCGACCATGGCGGCGGCCAGGGCTCCGTGCACCGTGGTGCCGTGGCGTCTGCAGGCTGCGCGCAGGAGCTCGACCTGCTCGGAGGTCAGGGCGCGGTGCAGCATGCGGGTGCGGCGCCGGGTGAAGGGGAGGGTGCGCTGAGGCGTGACGCGCTGGGGGCGGTGGCGGCGTATCGCCTGCTGTTCGCGCAGCAACTGGGCACCGAGCGCGGTGGCTGCCTGGAGGCCGCGGTGGCGGCGTGGCAGCAGGTCCTCGGCCGCCGGCAGGGCACGGTACGAGGTCGCGGGCGGGTGTTCGCCGGTGCTCAAGTGTCCGGCGCATTCGATCCATTGGCGCAGCAGGGACAAGGCCGTCATGCCGTCGGCGACGCAGTGTGATCCGGTCAGGAGCAGGTCGTGGGTGTCGTTCTGGGGTTCGTTTCCCTGGTGGGTGATGACGGCGGCGCGCAGCAGGGGGCCGGTGCGCCAGTCGATGCTCTCGTTGAGTTCGTGCTCGTTGACCTCGTGTTCCCAGTGGCTGTCGCTGTGCTCCGCTGAGGGTGGGAGCGTGACGTGGCGCAGGGGGATGGGCCGGTCCTCGATCGGGCGGAACGCGGGTCGCTGATCGTCGTCACCGGTGATCGCGACGCGCAGGAGGGGGTGGCGGGCCTGCAGGGCGTCCAGTGCCTGGCGCAGCAGGTCGATGGGGAGGACGCCGTGGACGCGGACGCGGGCGATGCCGTTGAGGGGTGAGGTCTGGTCCGCGATCCAGTACCAGCGCTCCAGGGGGCTCAGCTCACGCTCGAGGCGGGGGGCCTGGCTGGGGAGTGGGGGGAAGGTGAGGGCCTGGGTGGCGTCGCGTCGCAGGACGTGGCGTGGGGCGAGCCGGACGTAGGTGTCGCGGGCCAGGCGGCGCGCGGGGGTGGCGGCCTGTTCGAGGTCGCTCATCCTGCGGGACGCGCTGACCATGGTGCGGGTGCGTTCGCGTCGCCGGCCTTCGTACGTGCGCAGGGCGCGGGGCAGGTCGTCGGCGGCATGGGGCTCGGCGAGGGTGTGGGCGAGGACGACGGCGTCCTCGATCGCCATGGCCGCGCCTTGGCCGAGGGTGGTGAGCATGGGATGGGCCGCGTCGCCGAGCAGGGTGACGGGCCCCTCGCCCCAGCGTTCGCGGAAGGCGCGGTCGTGGGAGGGGATGGTGATGATGTCTTCCTGTGGGGTGGCGTCGATGACCTCGCGGATCTCGGCGGCCCAGTCGGCGTAGGCCCGTTCGATGACGTGCTTGGCGGCGTACCGGTCCGGGGAGACGGTGGTGGGTTTGTTTTTCGTGCCCCACCAGTAGGCGTGGCCGTGGCCGATGTCGATCAGGCCGAAGCGCTGGCCGCTGCCCCAGTAGTGGCGCACGCTGCCGGGGGTGAAGGCCGGGTGTTCGAAGGGCACGATGCCCAGCCAGCACAGGTAGCCGCTGTCCCGGGAGGGTTCGGATCCGGCGAGGTGGCGGCGTACGGCGGAGTGGAAGCCGTCGGCGCCGATGACGATGTCTGCGCGGGCGGTGTGTCCGTCGGCGAAGTGGACGGTGACGCCCGTGTGGTCGCTCGTGAGCTCGGTCGCGGCCTTGCCCAGGTGCAGGGGGCAGTCGGCGGCCTGTTCGAGGAGTGCCTCGTGCAGGGCGGTGCGGCTGACGCACACGCTAGGGGTGCCCACGGCCTGGCACGCGTCGGTGAACGGCAGGGCGCGCAGCAGGCGGCCGCGGTGGTCGAAGACGCTGAACGACTCGACGATCCGGCCGCGCTTTTCCAGGCCGAGGTCGATGTCGAGCGTGTCGAGGGCGGTGATCGCGTTGCTCATGACGGAGAGCCCGGATCCCGCGGCTCGCAGGTGCGCGGCCTGTTCGTAGACCTCGACGTCGATGCCGACGCGGCGCAGCGTGGCGGCGGTGGCGAGACCGCCGATGCCGGCACCGATGACCATGGCCTTGACGGGGCGGCTTGTAGACATCGTTCAGCCCGCCTCGGGGGTGAAGCGGCCCGTGAGCAGCTCGGTGACGGTCTGCGCCAGATGTTTCACGTGGGGTTCCTCCATGATCGTCAAGTGGTCTCCGGGTACGTCGATGACGCGGAGCAGGCCGTCGGTGAGTCCGCCCCATCCGTTGGCGCGGTCCTGGTGGCGGCTGCCGGCGGTGCGGTGCATGGCGGCGAGGACCGGGGGCAGCGGCTCCGTGGCGCGGATCAGGGTGAGGTCGCAGCGCAGGCCGCGGGGGCGGTAGTCGAGTGCCGCCTGCCAGTTGGCGCGGTAGAGGTCGAAGAGGCGGCGCACGGTGGCCCGGGAGCTGCCGGCGGGCAGGACGCCCGCGTCACTCGCGGCACCGGCGATGAATGCGAGCTTCTGGGTGAGCGTGGTGAGGTGGGGCGGGAACTCGGGCTGCGGGCAGTCACTGCCGCGCTCCAGCCAGAGCAGTTCCCAGAAGAACCAGTGGAGCAGCGCGTCGTCGTCGTGACGGGGGCGTGGGCCGCGCCGCAGGGCCGTGGTGTCCAGGAGGAGGATCTGGCTGATCTCCTCCCCCGCTTCCTGCAGTTGGCGGGCCATCTCGTACGCGACGAATCCTCCGAAGGACCAGCCGGCGACGTGGTACGGCCCGTGGGGCCGCACGGCGCGCAACGCACTGATGTAGCCGCGGGCCATTTCCTTCACGCTGTTCACGGGGGTGGTGCCGGCCTCGATGCCGGCTGCCTGCAGCGCGTAGAGGGGCTGGTCGTCGGACAGGTGCCGGGCGAAGGGCAGGTAGCAGAGCACGTTTCCGCCCATGGGGTGCACGACGAACAGCGGCGGGCGGGCACAGGTCTTTCCGGCTTCCCGGGCTTCCCCGGCTCCATCGATCTCCCGGATCGGCACCAACGGGTCGAAGGGTGTGGTTGCCGGGCGGGAGCGCAGCCGGGCGGCGAGCGCGGCCGCGGTCGGTTCGGCCACGAGGGTGGCCAGGGGAATGTTCACCCGGTAGCGCTGCTCGATCTTGACGACGAGTCGCATCGCGGTCAGTGAGGTGCCGCCCATTTCGAAGAGGCTGTCGTGCACGCCGACGGCGGGCAGTCCGAGCAGGTCGGCGAGGAGTTCCGTGAGCTCTTGCTCGCGGATGTCGCGTGGGGCGGTCCGGGTGGCTGCGGGCGGGGTGAGGGGTATGCGACGCAGGGCTGCGTCATCCCGCTTGCCGCTGGGTGTCAGGGGCAGTCGGGGCAGGCGGTGCAGATGGGTGGGCACCATGTGGTCGGGCAGCACGGCCCGTAGCCGGCTGCGTAAGGCATCCAGGTCCACCCGTTCGGTGTCGCAGACCAGGAACGCCGCCAGGAAGCAGTCGCCGCTCTCGTGGCGCCTGGCGACCACCGCGACCTGCCGCAGGTTGTGGTCGTCTCCGGCGGCTTCGTCGATGGCCAGTTCCACTTCGGCGGGCTCGACGCGGAAGCCGCGTATTTTGACCTGGTCGTCGGTGCGTCCGGCACAGACGATGTTCCCGTCGGGCAGGACCAGGCCGAGGTCGCCGGTCCGGTACAGGCGTGGGCTCGCCGTGCCGACGGGCTCCTGGGCGGACGGCTCCTGGACGGAGGCCTCCCGGGTGAAGGGGTCGGGGATGAACCGCTCCTTGGTCAGGTCGGGTCGGCCCTCATAGCCCTCGGCCAGACAAGCGCCCCCGAGGTGGATCTCCCCGAGTGCCCCCACGGGCACCGGGCGCAGCCGGTCGTCAAGGACATGCGCCTCGGCTCCGTCGATGGGGCCACCGATCGGCGGCAGCACGGGGAAGGCCGCGGGATCGCCGCTCATGGTGAAGGCGGTGGCCACGTGGGTCTCGGTCGGCCCGTACTGGTTTTCCAAGAGGGCGCCCGGCAGGGCGGCGCACAGTCGGCGGATCTCTGGTGTGACGCGCAGTTGCTCGCCCGACGAGATCAGGACGCGCAGCGCGCGCGGGACGATGCCCAGGGCGTCGGACGTCTCGGCGAGGTGCTGCAGCGCGACGTACGGCAGGAAGACTCGCTCGACGCTCCCGCGGTCGATCTGGCGCAACAGTGCGGGCATGTCGTGCCGTTCGGCCTCGCCGACCAGGTGCAGGGTGCCGCCGCCGCACAGAGTGGAGAAGATCTCCTGGAAGGAGACGTCGAAGCTCATCGGCGCGTACTGCAGGGTCGTGCCGCCGGCCGCGCCGCTGGGTACGTTCAGTTGCCAGGCCACCAGGTTGGCCAGGGAGCGGTGCGGCATCGCCACCCCCTTGGGCGTTCCGGTGGAGCCGGAGGTGAACAGGACGTACGCGGTGTGCTCGGGGTCGGCCCTCCAGGATGCGGCGGCGCCCGACCGCGGGTTCGCGGCGCCCGACTCCGGGTGCGGGGCGGTGAGTTGCTCGGCGGGCAGCAGGGTCGGGCCCGGGGCGAGATGGGCGTGCGGGGCGGTGGCGATGACGCGGAAGGGCCGGGTCTGATCGAGCATCGCGGCGAGCCGCTGGGCGGGGTAGCCGGTGTCGAGAGGTACGACGGCGCCGCCTGCCCGCAGCACTCCCAGGAGGACGGCGATGGTGTGGGGTGAGCGGTCCATCGCGATGGCGACGCGGGCCTGCGCCGGCATGCCGAGAGCGCGCAGGTGTCCGGCCACCAGGCCGGCTTCCCGGTCCAGGCGGGCGTAGCTCCACCGCTCCCGGCCCATCGTCAGGGCGATGGCCTCGGGGACGCGGGCCGCCTGGGCGGCGAAGCGGTCCACGACGGTGGCGTGCGCGGTGGCACCGGCGGTGAGCTGCTTGGCGGCCCGAGCGGATGGAGGTGCGAGGTGGGTGAAGTCCGGCTCGCCGTGCACATCGTCGACCATGCGGGCGAGGATCTTCAGGAAGTGAGCCGCGTACAGCTCGGCCTGTTCCGAGCCGACCGTGGTGCCGTCGGCGTCGATCCGCAGCCACATGCGCGCGCCGTCGGGTTCGGTGACCGCGTTCACCAGCAGGGGGAAGTTCGTCTCCTCCCAGGTGCGGATGGCGCGCAGCGCAAGCCCGGGGATGCGCGTCACGTCGGCGAGTTGGTGGAAGTGCACGTAGTTGAAGGCACTGTTGAGCACCGGCCCGCCCCGCTCTTCCTCGATGGCGCTCAGCGGGTGGCGGCGGTGAGGGTGGCTCTCCCTCTCTTGGCCGAGGGCCTCGCGCGCCACCTCAAGCCAGCTGGCGCGGGCGGTGTCCAGGCGCAGGGGGACGGTGTTGAGGAAGAGCCCCGCGGTGCGTTCGGCGTGGGCCCGCTCCACCCGGCCGTGGGTGAGCAGTCCGGTGGTCACGTCGTGGGTACCGGACAGGGCGGCGAGGGTGAGGCAGTGCGCCGCGAAGAGCACGGACTTGACGGGCAGGGCGTGTTCGGCAGCGAGAGTCCGCAGGCGTGTGTGGAGCGCCTCGGGCACGTCGGCGCGGTGGACCGCCGGGTCACCGTGGAGGCCCGCGGTGCGGTCGCGGGGAGGCTGGTGCGGCCCGAGGGCCTGGATGACCGGGGGCTCGCAGCCCGCCAGTCGCTCCTGGAAGTGGCGCCGCGACTCGTCATCCGCCAGGGCGCGCTGTTCGGCGCGCACATAGGCGGCGGGCGAGGGCGCGGTCACGGCAGGAACCGGGTCGGTGTCCAGGCCGATCTCGTGTGCGTAGTCCTGGAGCAGTTCCTGAAGGAGGTTGGCGACGCTGCCGCCGTCCAGCAGCGCGTGGTGGAAGCTCAGGACGAGTTCGACGCCGGTCGGGCGGACGTGAACGCGCAGCAGATACAGGGGGCTGCCATCGAGTGGGTAGGGGTGGCGGCGGCGGGATTCGACGTGTCGCCGTATCTCCGTCTCGGCGTCCTGGGCACTGAGCGCGCGCAGGTCCGCGATGTCCGGGCCGCCGGGCAGGTCCGGGTGGATGATCTGCAGGGGTTCGGTGTACGTGGACAGGTCGACGGAGGAGCGCAGCACCGGATGCCGGGTGAGGAGGCGCTCGTATGCCTCGCCGAAGGCCTCCTCATTCCACGGCAGTTCGAGGGTGTACTGGAAGACGTCCTTGTACCGGGCCGTCCTCTCGTGTTCGCGGCTGTGGTAGATCAGGCCGAGCTGGAGCCGGGTCAGCGGGAAGGCGTCGACGGCGGACGCCAGGCGCGCCCGGTCCTCTTCCTGTACGAGCGCGAACGGCGCGGGCTCCGGCTCACCGTCGCCGCCCTCGTGGTGCTCCGCGCGGGCGGCGAGCTCGGCCACCGTCGGGTGCTGGAACAGGTCGGTGAGGGAGAACCTCAGGCCCGCCTTCTCGGCCTGGGCTCGGACCTTCAGCATCAGGATGGAATCGCCGCCGAGGGCGAAGTAGTCGTCGTGGACGCCGACGCGCTCCCGGCCGAGCACGCGCGCCCAGATCTCCGCCAGGGTCGCCTCCGTGGCATCGCGCGGCAGCTCTCCGGCCCGCTCGGGCGGCTCGTCTTCAGCGGTGTCGGGGGCGGGCAGGGCGCGACGGTCGGCCTTGCCGTTGGGAGTCAGCGGGATCCGGTCGATCCGCACGAACTGGGCGGGAATCATGTAGGCGGGCAGCGTTCCGGCGAGGTGCTGCCGCAGAGTGGTGGCCGGGATGGCGGTGGGGGCGGTGTAGTAGCCGATGAGGTGGGTGCCCCGCTCGGGTGTCGTGTGGTCCACGACCAGCGCGTCACCCACAGCGTCGATCCCGGCGAGGGCGCCGGCGACCTCGCCCGGCTCCACCCGATTGCCGCGGATCTTCACTTGGGCGTCGATGCGCCCGAGGTACTCCACGTTGCCGTCGGCCAGCAAGCGCGCGAGGTCGCCGGTGCGGTAGAGCCGCCCGCCCGGGGTGAAGGGGTCGTCGGTGAACTTCTCGGCGGTCAGCTCGGCGCGGCCCAGATACCCACGGGCCACCCCGACGCCGCCGACGCACAATTCGCCCGGCGCGCCCACCGGTTGCGGACGGCCCGCACTGTCCACCACGTACAACTGGGTGTTGTCGATCGGCCGCCCGATCGGCACCCGTGTGACGGGCCGACCGGGATCGGCCGGGCAGGCGTGGTGCGAGACGTCGACGGTCGCCTCGGTGGGGCCGTACAGGTTCACCAGGCGTACGGCCGCCTCGCCGCCGAAGACACGGTGGAACTGTCGGACGCGCGCGGCCGGCAGCGCCTCGCCGCTGCAGAAGACGTGCCGCAGCGAGCCCAAGCCGTCGACCAGGTGCGGGGATTCCTCCAGCAGGTCCAGGAACGGACCGAGCATCGAGGGCACGAAGTGCACCTTGCTCACCCGCTGTTGCCGGACCGTCCGCAGGATCTCCCGCGGGTCCTGCTCGCCGCCGGGCGGCAGCAGCGCCACGGACGCGCCCTCGATCGCCCACCAGAACAGCTCCCAGACCGACACGTCGAAGGAGATGGGAGTCTTCTGCAGCAGCACGTCCCCGGTGGCGAGCGGGTAGCACCGCTGCATCCACGCCAGCCGGTTGACGACACTGCGATGCTCGACCATCACCCCCTTGGGCCGCCCGGTCGAGCCGGAGGTGTAGATGACGTACGCGAGGTCACGCGAACCGGCCACCGGCGCGAGCGCGGCGCCGCTCCCCTGCAGCAGGTCCTCGACACTGCACACCCGTGAGTCGTCGGGGGCACCGGCAACCGACGTCCCGCCGTCCACGACGACGGCCTTCGCGCCGCTGTCGCTCAGCAGGAACCGCACGCGCTCGGCCGGGTGGCGCGGATCCACCGGAACGTACGCCCCTCCGGCCTTCAACACGCCGAGGAGCGCCACGAACAGCTCCGGGCTGCGCTCCATCACCACAGCGACCCGGTCATCGGGCCCCACGCCTTTGGCGCGCAGACCGCGTGCGAGCCGGTTTGCTCGCGCGTTGAGCTCGGCGTACGTCACTGTCTGCCCCGACGCGCCGGTCACGGCGATCTGTTCGCCCCGGCGGGCGGCCTGCGCCTCGAACAACCCGTGCAGCGTGGCCTGTTCGTCGAAGGCCACCCGCGGCCCGCGGCCTCGTACGCGAACGAGGTCGTCGCGCTCGGCGGGCGACAGCATCTCCACCGCCGCGACCGGACCGTCCAGGGCCTCCAGTCCGTTCCGCACGAGGGTCTGCAGGTGCCCGGCGGCCGCCTCCAGCGGGAAATCGCCGTCGAAGACGTCGCCCGCGCCGTCCAGATCCACCCGCAGGCCGGGGACATCGTCGAAGTCCTGCACCGACACGGCCAGGGCATCCGCGTCGTGCCCCGGGGCCAGCATCGCCGTGTGCCGCAGCAGACCGGGCAGGGGTGCCGGGCGGGCGTAGCGCAGATAGGACAGCGTGACGTCGAAGAGCTTCCGGGGGCCGGAGGCCGCGGCCGGGGCGGGAAGTCCGCGCAGGATGTCACCGAGCGCGAGGCGCGAGTGGGGGCGCAGTGCGCGCACCGAGTCCTGCACGGCGGTCACCCGGTCTCGCACCGAGTGTCCGCCGTCCGACGGGACACGCAGGGGAAGCGTGTTGGCGAACTGCCCGGCGATGTCCCGGTGGTGCGCGTCCGGCCGGTTCAGGAACGGGACACCGATGACGGCCTCCCCGTCGCGGTGCACACGCGAGAGATAGAGCCCCAGCATGGCGGTGACGTACGCGAACGGCGAGAAACCAGCGTCCCGCATGCGCTCGACCAGGGCTGCCTCGACCATGAAGGACCGGCGCACACGGCGCCTTTCGCCGGCCAAGGCGGCCGGGGTCCGAGTGAACAGCGCGGGCATCACCCCGTCCAGCACCTCGCGGTGAAAGGCGGCGTCCCGCCCGTGATCCGCGCCGCCCCGGTAGCGCGCCTCTTCCGCTCGTGCCCAGCCCAGGTACGAAGACTGAGTCGCCCCCACGTGCCCTTCGCCGCCTCCGTGCGCCCGCCGCCCGTAGTCCGCGAGGATCTGACGGCTGAGCTGGTTGACCGTCCAGCCGTCGGTGACGAGATGGTGCGCCTTGACGTGCAGGTGCACCACGGCGGCCGCCGGGGTGGAGGCCTCCACCAAGAGCGTGGCCTCCACCAGCGGGCCCTCCACGCCCAGGGGGCGCTCCAGCGAACGCTCCATCCACGCGGCGCACTCCCCCGCCGGATCGGCCACGCCGGAGAAGTCCCGCACGCGCACCCAGCCGGGATCCTGGTCCGCCCGCTGAAACGGCACCCCGTCGCGCTCGTCGAAACTCAGCCGGAACGCGTCGTGGCCGCGTAAGGCACGCTCTGTACTCGCGATCAGGGCCTCACGATCGACGCGCCCCTCAAGGCGCTCGTGCAACACGCAGTTGAACTGCGGCGAGCGCGGCGAACGCCGGGCCCCGACCCAAATGTCCCGCTGATATGCCGTCAGGGGTGTCCGTGCTGCATCGCTCACGCGAGTGTGCCCTCCGTGCTCCGACTGTGCGCCGCGATCACTCATCCATGATCACTACTGGAGAGTAGACACGCGTGCGGCCTGGTCAGAGCCGGTTGGTCCAAAATGCGCCACGTGAGAGCACGCACCCACGGAAAGACCTGACGAAGCCCTACTAGTGTGCTGACATGCGCGACGACACGCCTGACGAAGAGCGCCGTGTGCACCTGGGCCAGACCTTCGACGAGGACGCGGAGCTGTACGACCGGGCCCGGCCGGGGTATCCGCCCGAGCTGTTCGCCGACCTCGCCGAGGTGGCCGGCACCGGCCCCGGCTGTCGTGTCCTTGAGGTAGGGGCGGGCACCGGCAAGGCGACCTTGCCGCTCGCCGAGCGCGGCTGCCGGATCACCGCCGTCGAGCTGGGCGCGGACATGGCCGCGGTCGCCCGGCGCAATCTGGCCGGGTTCGCGACGGTGGAGATCGTGACCGCGGATTTCGAGACCTGGCCCCTGCCGGAGGAGCCGTTCGACGCGGTCGTCTCGGCGACGGCGTTCCACTGGATCGATCCGGCGGTGCGGATGACGAAGGCCGCCGACGCGCTGCGGCCCGGTGGCGCCCTCGCCGTGGTCGCCACGCAGCATGTGGCGGGTGGCAGCGAGGAGTTCTTCGTCGAGGTCCAAGACTGCTACGAGCGTTTCGATCCGGCCACGCCTGCGGGACTGCGGCCTCCTGCCGCAGCAGACGTCGACACCTCGGATCACGCGGACGAGGTCGCACGCAGCGGCCGGTTCGGCCCTGTCGTCCGCCGGCGCTACGAGTGGGACCTGACGTACACCACGGCGCAGTACCTGGAGGTGCTGCGGACCTACTCCGGCCACCGTGCGCTGCCGCCGGAGGCCAGGGAGGGACTGCTGGGATGCATCGCCGGGCTGATCGACGGGCGGTACGGAGGCCGGGTCACCAAGCGGTATCTCACGGAACTGCGGGTGTCACGAACGGCCCCCGCGCTTCGGTAGGCGGGGCCGCAGCCGTGCCCACCGCACATCTGAGAGTTCGCCCGCCTCGGGAGCCTCATGAGTCACGCATTGTCCCGTCTGGGGACCCATCGGACAGTCCCTAGAGCGCTCGGGCTCCCTACGACGCGACGCGGGCGCTCTGGAGTTCGGCGAGCAGCCGCCTCAGCTCGTCACGGGCATGAGGGTCGAGGCTCTCGTCCGACGCCAGTTCAGCGCAGAGCGCGGTTCCTTGCCGGGTCGACCGGTACGCCAGCGCACGGGCCGCCGCGGCGCGGTGCCCGTCCCTCAGCGTGGCGTCGGTGATGATCGCCGTGGCCAGTGCGACGGCGCGTGCGTCCGGGCATCGGGACAGCAGGGCGTCGGCGGCAACCCGCACCTGTCCGGTGTGTGAGCTGTCCGTGGCCAGTTCGGCACACAAGTCGGCCGCGCGGGCGAACGGGAGTCGGCCCAGCGTCTTGATGAGCCGTCGGCGGCGCGCGAGGTCGAGCCGGGCGTCCGCGGCGAGCAGGGCGTACTGGTCGGCTCCGCGCGGGTCTCCGAGCGAGACCAGGAGGATGGCCATCCAGGTGCGATGAGTCGCGCTGAGCGTGGGCTCCGAGCCGAGGTCCGCGCACAGGTCGGCGGCGCGTTGGTCGCGAGATCCGCGCAGATCCGATGGCGTCGCGATGCCCCACGCCGAGCACGACGCCGATGAACTCGTCACCCTCCTCATGACGCTCCTCGAAAGAGAAGCGGGAGGGACGGAACCTGAGCAGCCGAAGAGCCCTGTCCGCGACGGCGGTGACGACCTGCTGAGGCACCACGGCACCGAACCGTACGAGTTGGACGATGAACTGGCAGGCGTGCAGCGAGCCTTCGTAGGCCTCGACCAGACGGCACAAGCGCCCGCCGATCTGCTCCATGGCCTCTTGATCGCCGGTCTCCGAAGCGGCGTCCAGGAGGAAGGCGATGTAGGAGAGGTACTCGCTCGGGATGCGGATACGTCTGTACTCAATGCGCCACGGCGTGGTCTCGCGGCGGTCTTCGGGTTCGAAGACACGCTTGAGTGCACGCCCCAGCGAGTGGGCGGCGGCCATGGCGTGTTGTGCGGCCAGGAAGCCGAGCAACGTCTGGTGCCAGAACTCCAATCGGCCGGCACCGGCCTCCGCTGCGGGCAGCGTCTCCAGGACCTCGATCGCGGACAGGCGGTTGTCGCCGTGCAGTACGTCCGCCACGTGGGCGATCAGAGTGGGCAGGTGATCCAAGGTGTGTTCGACAGCTGCCAGGGCGTGGGCGCCGCGCCCTTGGAGGGCGGCGCGGCTCTGGGCCCGGACGCGCACGAGACCAGCGGGGTTGCGACCGCTGTCGAGCAGCTCGATGTAGCTGCGGTAGACCGCGCCCGGCTGCCCGGCAACGCCCCGTCCGGCCCCGCCGCGTAGAGGCGGCACAACATGGTGGCCATCAGCGGACTGCCGGCCATTTCCGCCAGGTTCGCCCGCTCCAGGACGCCCAGGAAGCGGTCGGTCGCCCGCTGCGGATCCGGCACGCCGAGGTAGCGGAACCACCCCTGGGCGAGCCAGCGCACATCATGCTCCTGGAGAGCGTCTCCAGGAGTCCGAAGGGCGCCAACTCCGCGGTCACGGCCGCCGCGAGAGCCTCCGCGAGCGGCCGACCGGCCAGCGACGCCGCGGGAACGAGCACAGGGACACTGACATCATCGGCGTTACCGCGCCGACTGGCCTCGATGCCCAAGGCGAGACAGCGGCGCAACAGACTCGTCTTGCCCCCACCGGCTCCGGCCATCACGACGCACGGTTCATCGCTGGTGAACACCTCTTCGGCAGAGACCTCTTCAAACAGCCGCGCGGAGAGCCTCTCCCGGCTGCCTCTGCTCCCTGCTCCCTCGCTTCCCTCGCTCTCTTTCGGGTTCTCGATCAGACGCCTCCTGACACACCGGCGGAGGTAGACGTCGGCGAGCGGCGGCGTGCGACCGAGCGACACGTCGTCGTAGGGATGCGTTCCGGCGTAGCGCTCAGCCGCCGCCAGGTAGCGGTCCAGCTGACCATCCGGCGCGTGCGGCGACGCCCGCCGCACCCGTGCACGTACGTCCTCCAGGCCGTCGAGCGTCAGCCGGCACCCCAGGAGTTCCTCCAACTGCCCCCGTTGATCCGCTGACAGCATCTCGGCCCAACGGTCCACCCGGGAAGCACCAAGCCGGCCGGGCCCGTCGCTGAGGTGATGGCGCGAGACGATGCCGACGATCCGGCCGTCACTGAACACCACGGCGCCGGACATGCCCTCCCAGGGCGAGGCGGAGCAAGACCCGGCTTCTGTGGGGCAGGCTGGGTGACGCGCAGATCCAGCATCCCCTCACGGCGGTTGGCCAGCACCGAACAGGTGGCGTGGACGTGCTCGCAGTCCCGGAAGCGCGAACCGTCCCTTCTCTCCCGCAACTTGAAGCGGGGGAACCCCGCCGCGCTGCACCGCAGCAGTACGTCTTCCTCGGGGACGCGGCCGAAGCGCGCCGTGCTGACCTTCAGCCGCTCCCGCGACGGCACGCCGAGAACGGCGACATCAACACCCTCGCGCCGCCACCGCACTTCAGCGACCACGCTGTATTCGCCGGGCCGGTCGGCATCGAACCGCACGCGCACGCGGAGGGCCCCGCGACGACGTGCGCGGCGGTCAGGACGGTGCCGGGCCCAATCAGGTAGCCGGACCCGTGGCGCTCGCCCGCGCCGTGCGCCACGAGGACCTCAGCCACCTGACCGGCCCGCAGCCCGAACGCGTTCTCCACCTGTTCCACCCAAGCCGCCGGATAGCTGGGCTCCACCCGATCAACAGCATCGCGGCATCCGCCACTTGGACGAGGTTACGACGGACCCGTACGCCAAGGAGACACGTAGTGGAACTCGCCGAGATGATTCGCGCCCTGCGCGGGGAGTTGAACGATGCCTTGGCCGACGGCACCGATCAGCCGGTCCAGTTCGAACTCGGCCCGGTCGAGATCGAGACGACCGTGGCGGCCGAGCGCACGGCAGGCGGGCAGGGAAAGATCCGGTTCTGGGTGGTGGAGGGCTCGGCGGACACCGCGCACTCCTCGTCCCGGACCCAGCGGATCACACTGACCCTCCGGCCCAAGATCCGCACGCGGAACGGGACGTTCACGACCGCGTACATCGACGGTGAGGCGGTGGACGGAGAGCGGTGAGGTCGGCTGGGTTGGCCAACCTCTCGGCCACTCGGGTGACACCCGCGTACGGGCCGTGGTTCGGGGCAGGCGATCGGTGTCCAAGAGCCGCGGAGCGACGGGAGGTTGCCGTGGTGCACTCCCCGGAGGAGCAGCGGGTGTGCCGGGAGTGGAAACACGAAGGGCCGACGTCGGCGGCGCAGGCCCGCGCGATGGCGCGGGACTTCATGGCATCCGTCGGGTGCGACGACGCCGGGCAGCGGGACGCGGTTCTCCTCGTCGTGTCGGAGCTGGTCACCAACGCCCTGCGGCACGGGTGCGGGGTGACCGGGTTCCGGCTCAGCCACCACGAACGCGGACTCACCGTGTCGGTGCGTGACGCCGGGGACCGGCCGCCGCGGACGCGGACGCTGGACTCGGGGCGGCCCGGTGGCTTCGGCCTGCATCTGGTGCGGGACCTCACCGGGGGCGTGGAGGTGGAGTGGCGCCCGGAAGGCAAGAGCGTACGGGCGACCGTTCCACGGTCGTGCGCCCCCATGCGGCGAGCACGCGCCAGGAGTCGGTGAGACGCCGAGCCGCTCCGTCGAGACCGGATGCACAGGAGGCGCGGGAAAGGTTGTACGCGACTCACGTGTTGATCAACACGATGATGGAGATGTGGTGAAGAACGTAAAGTCATCGCGTTCACATCTCTCGCCGGGGAGCACTTCTGACCCGGCATCATCCCGTGGGGGGATTCATGCGACACCGCATCCGCGTTGCCGTGCTCGGCTCGGCCCTGGCCGTGGCCGCGACGGGCTTCGCCGCGCCCGGCGCCTTCGCCGCCGCGCCCGGTGAGGTCACCATCGACAAGGTCACCGTGAACGGCGGCAAGTCGATCGCGCTCGGCACCACCGCCGCGAAGAGCTTCACCGTCACCGTGACGGCGTCGGACGACTCGGGCATCGACAGCGCCGACATCACGCTGTACGGCCCGGACTCGGCGTACGCCGTCCCGAACGGCAACGTGAAGTGCGTGACGTCGCCCACGTCCGCGACGACTTCGACGTGCACGGCGAAGTTCACGATCGACCCGGACACGGACTTCTTCGACAACACCCCGGCCGGCGCGTGGTACGTCGACGCCATGGTGACGGCGAAGGACATCGACACCATCCGCGTGGAGAAGGCCGCCGCCTTCAAGGTGCAGCGCTTCTCCAAGCTCACGGTGAACGCCTCGCCGGAGCCGATCAAGAAGGGCAGGACGCTCACCGTCACGGGCGCCCTGACCCGCGCCAACTGGGAGACCGGCAAGTACGCGGGCTACACGAACCAGCCCGTGAAGCTGGAGTTCAAGAAGAAGGGCACCACGACCTACACGGCCGTGAAGACCGTGAAGACCGACAACAAGGGCAACCTCAAGACCACGGTCAAGGCCGGCACCGACGGCTACTACCGCTGGAGCTTCGCCGAGAACTCGACGACCTCCTCGGTCAAGGCGACGGGCGACTACGTCGACGTGCGCTAGCCAACTTCCAGCAGTTCGCTTGTAGTTCCCTTCCCCTCGGCAGGCGCGAAGTGTCGTCTTCGCGCCTGCCGACGGGTGTTCGTTCAACATCTTGACGCGAACACGGCTATCGGTATGGTCTAGTCCAACGAAGCGGAATCCCGTTGGCCGGCGGGCACTTGTACGCCCACACCCACCGCCCGGCCCGCGACGGCCTGCGCTCCGGCACGCCGGCCGACCCCCACCACCGCGCCTTCACGCCGCCGGTCTCCGGCGTCCCCCCATGGAGTGAGCCATGCGATCACGCATACTCGGACTACTGACCGCGACCGCGTCCGCCGCCGCGCTGCTGACGTTCGCCTGGCCGGCGTCGGCCGACAAGACCGACAAGTCCGCGCCGGACAAGGCGGACAGGACGGCCGCGGCGTTCATCGTCAGCGAGTCCCAGTTCAACCAGATGTTCCCGAACCGGAATCCGTTCTACACGTACAGCGGCCTCACGGCGTCACTCAGCGCGTACCCCGGATTCACGCAGACGGGCAGCGACACCGTGCGCAAGCAGGAGGCCGCGGCCTTCCTCGCCAACGTGAGTCACGAGACCGGCGGCCTGGTCCACATCGTGGAACAGAACCAGGCGAACTATCCGCACTACTGCGACCGGACCCAGCCCTACGGCTGCCCGGCCGGCCACGACAAGTACTACGGCCGCGGCCCGATCCAGCTGAGCTGGAACTTCAACTACAAGGCCGCGGGCGACGCGTTGGGCATCGACCTGCTCCACAACCCCGACCTGGTGCAGAAGGACCCGGCCGTCGCCTGGAAGACCGGACTCTGGTACTGGAACACCCAGAACGGCCCGGGCACCATGACGCCGCACAACGCCATGGTCAACGGCGCCGGCTTCGGCGAGACCATCCGCGCCATCAACGGCAGCCTGGAGTGCAACGGCGGCAACCCGGGCCAGGTGCAGAGCCGCATCGACAAGTACAAGCAGTTCAGCCAGGTCCTCGGCGTGGACCCCGGCGGCAACCTGAGCTGCTGACCGCCTCGGACGACCGCACGCGATCAGCGCGTGTGATCACCGCGTGCGGCCGTCCGCCGGTTCCGCGGCCCCGTAAGTGCGCTTGCCGCGCCGGTAGGCAATCTCGCCGAGCACGATGTCCACGGCGAGGAACGCCACCAGTGGAATCCCGAGGAGCGGCACGAAGTAGCCGAGCACCGCGACCGCCGCCATCAGCGGCACCAGGACGTACGCCGGCACGTGCTGCCAGGCGCCGCGCGGCAGCGGACGCCCGAACACGGCGCCGCGCCCGCGCTGCCACCACATGCGGTACCCCCACACGATCAGCAGGATCAGCCCGACCGCGACACCCGCGAGCACCACCTGGTTGGCCAGGCCGAACAGGATGCCGCTGTGCGCGTCGATCCCCCACCGCGTCAGCTTGGCGAGCACCGGGTAGTCCTCGAACTTCAGTACGTCGACGACCTTGCCGGTCGCCGGGTCGACGGCGGCGGCGTCCTGCCGCACGGGCCAGCTCCGCTGGATCTCCTTGACGACGTACGCGGACGAGGCGTCGGCCGGCGGGACCACCTCCACCGGATCTGAGACCCCCCGCGCACGGGCCGACGCGAGCACCGCGTCGAGGCCGACGTCGCCCGCCCCGCTCTCGCGGTCCGCGCCGCCGGCCGCGCCCCCGCCGTGTCCGTCGTGCTCGCCGGCGGCCGGGGTGCCGGACTCCCCCGCGGGCACGAGGCTCGTCGAGACCGTCGGCGTCGTCTGGCCGAACGCCTCACGCAGATCGCCGATGCTCTGGCCCGCGTAGGCGGACCAGGTGAGGCCCGTCGCCGACAGGAAGAACAGCCCGGCGGCCGTCCACACGCCCACCGTGCCGTGCAGGGACAGCGTCCGGCGGCGTCCGGCCGTGCCCCGCACCTTGCGCCGCGCCCGCCGCCGGCCGAACCACAGCACGAGGCCGCCACCGGCGATCACCCACAGCCAGCTCGCGGCGAGTTCGCTGTACAGGCGACCCGTCTCGCCCAGGTGCAGATCCCGGTGCAGTTCGGAGACCCAGGTGCGCAGCGGCAGGGCGCCGCTGGAGCCGTACTGCTCCAGCGCGCCCCGTACGTCACCGGTGTACGGGTTCACGAAGACGGCGAGAGTGCGGTCGGGGTGCACGCCCGGCACCCCCGACATCAGGACACGTGTGGTCGCCCCGTCCTCGGGGGCGGGCCGGACCGCGCTCACGGTGCCTTCGGGGTGGGCCTTGCGGGCCGCGGCGACCTGCCGCGCGACGGGCAGCTCCCGTGCGCCGACGGGGACCTTGAGCTCGTCGGCGTACACCATCTTCTCGACCGAGTACGAACCCGCGTACAGCAGCCCCGTCACCGCGGCGACCAGCAGGAAGGGCGCGATGAGCACGCCCGCGTAGAAGTGCAGCCGCAGCACGAGCGGACGGAGCGAGCCCCATGCGGAGCGCCGTGGAGAGGGCCCCGGCTGCGGGGTCTGCCGCCCGTCGACGGGGACGGGTGCGGTGGGTGCGGCGGGCATGAGGTGCTCTCCTGGGTGCCGGGCGGTGGTGCGGGCCCGGTCGGCGGCGACCTGGCCGGTCCAAGGGTCGGGAGGGCGGTGGGAAGAGTTCCCGGCGGGCTCTGTAACCTGCGTCACGTCGCCGGTGGAGCAGCAGGTCGTCCTCACGGCGTCACCGCACGCGGTGGGGTGCCCGTTACCAGAAGGGCGCGCCGGATGCGTGATGCGGCGCAGCCTCGTAGATCTTCATCTGAGATGGAGTGGCCGAGATGCGCGTTCGTAACCAAGCGACGCGTGAACAGGGGTGGTTGGCAGAGTGAAATCCGCGCGACGATGGGCCCCATGACCGCGGCACAACGCGCCATGACCGAGCTGGAGTCGTGGCCGAACCTGGTAAGTGGCGCCCCACGGTGCGCTGTCGGACGTTCCCTCAACATCGCGGAGGCGCCCGGAGCGGTGGGCTACGAACTGGTCCACTTCCACTCGGACGACGCGGCCGACGTGTGCCTGACCCGCGCGGCAGTCGACCGGCTGCGCCCGCAGCTCGCGCACAGCTCCGCGATCCGGCTGCGGCCCGGCGCGTCCTGGATCACCGTCCTCCTCGACTGCGACATCGATGTCGCACTCCTGCTCACCCTCGTCAGCGTCGGGCTCAAGGCACACGACGACGACCGCGCCGCGGCACACCGCGCGGGCCGGGGCATCGCCTTCGCCGACTGCCCCGCCCCGCCGTGCGACTGGGAACCCGTCGCCTTCCGCGAGCTCGCCCCGAAGATCCCCGCGCCGGCCGGCCCGCCCGCCGTGGAGCGCCGCGGCCTCCTCGCCACCTGGAAGGCGGTCGGACGGCTGATGCCGCACGGCCACTGAACGACCGCGTCACGCCGAGCGGGCCCACGCCCCCTCACCCGTTACTTCCGCACCCTGGCCCCGTCACGCCCTCCCCCGGCCACGGACGGAGCAGCAACTTCGCGCCAACCGCCCGTCACCGCCACGCCACCCCGGCCGGGCCGCTTGTCGGACAGACACGTTCGTATGATCGTCGGTGACTTCTTGATCAGTCCCGCGGTTGAGCACCGCGAGGCGGCCGGATCGGCCGTGTTCCCGCGAAGGATCAAGGAGCAGGCAGTGAAGAGCAGTTGGATGCGGAAGGCCTCCCGTGGGGCGCTGGTGGCGGCGGTGTGCGCCGTGCCGTTCGCCCTGTCGACCGGCGTCGCACACGCCGACGAGACCCACCACAGCGGCTCCCACACCGCGCCGGTCGTGGCGCTGATCAACACCGGCCAGATCGACGACCCCATGGAGGACGTGCTGGAGCACACCTTGAACTTCGGCGACGGGTACGCCTGGGACTGACCGGAAGCACAGCGCCCGGTCCGCGCCGGTCCTCCCCACCGGCCCGCGTCGCGCCCCGCCGCGCCGTTCGAGCGATTCCGCTCGGGCGGCGCGGCGGACGTGTTTCCGTCACTTCCAGCCGTACGCGTACGCCGTCACCCACGTGACCTCCAGCTCCGCGCTGCTCCCCGGTGCCGCCGTCGGGCCTTCGAGGGCGCTCTCGTTCTGGAGCACCCAGGACAGGGGGCGGTCCGGCACGTTCCTGGTGTCGCGCCCGACCTGGCGGCCGTCGACGAAGAAGCGGACCTGGCCGGGGGTCCATTCCGTCGACACGGTGTGCCACTCGGTCCAGTCGTCGGCGCCGTGGTACGAGCCCTGTTCGCCTCCGCCGCACGGATGGTGGAAGGCGCTGAGGGAGCCCGTCCACTCGCCCTCGGGGTGGTCCATCTCGCAGCCGCCGCCGTAGTGCAGCCAGGCCGACTTGTATCCGGGGGCGAGCCTGGTGACCTTGATGCGTGCGCTGTACTTGCCGTACTTCATCTGCATCACGGCACGTGGTACGACCGCGGCGGCATGCACGGGCCCGCCGTCGTCGGGCCGCCACATGCGGATGCGCAGACGGCCGTCGCCGTTCTCCGCAGGGCCGACGCTCACCGTGTCCTCCGGGTGGTAGACGCCCACGACGCCGCGCCTGCGGTCGTTGGCCGTGTCGCGCCAACCGGTGGGATACGCCCACCAGTTGTCCCGGTAGGTGCCGCGCAGCCCGCCGCAGTACGCGGCGGAGGTGTCGACGTGGTGGTCGCAGTCGCTGAACGACCCGAGCGGCACGCGGTCGCCGTCGAAGTCCTCGGCGAGGACCTGCCAGAACGGGCCGCAGTCGCCGCGCGGCATGGCGGGACCCCCGGTGCGGCAGGCGTCGGCGGAGCGCGGGGCGCCGTCGGCGCGCGGAAGGCCGAGCAGGGCGGCCAGCAGGATGGCGACCAAGGCGGCGAACAGTGTGGGTCTGCGGTTGCGCTGCGCTGCGTGTGTGCCCATCGCGGTGCGCTTCCTCCCGTCCGTCCGTGGTGCGGCGAGGTGCTCTGGGGGCTAGGCATCCTTGCCGTACAGGAGGGGAGATCGCCATACCGCGGGGCGGCCTCGGGGCGGCGCACCGGCGTGCGCGTGGGCGCGACCGTCGGGGGCGCGGGTGGACGCGGCCGCCGGCGCCGGGTGAGGCCGCCCGGGGCGTCGTCCGGCGGCCCGCCTATCCTGGGACACGTGATCGATCTGCCGCTCTCCGCCCTAGAGGTGTCCATCGTCGAAGCCGGCGCCACTCCCGCCGACGCGCTGGCCAACTGCCATCGCGCGGCGCAGGAGTTGAGCCGCCTCGGCTACCACCGGCTGTGGTTCGCCGAGCACCACCACTCCCCCGCCATCGGCGCCTTCCCTCCCGTGCTCCTCACCGCGCACACCGCCGCGACCACGCCCGGCATCAGGCTCGGCTCGGGCGGCGTCCTCGCCCCGAACCACGCCCCGATCACCCTCGCCGAACAGTTCGCCACCCTCGCCGCCCTGCACCCCGGCCGCATCGACCTCGGCATCGGGCGCGGCCCCGGCACCTTCCACGAGCCCACGGCCCGCGCCCTGCGCCGCGGCGCCGACCCCACCACCGACGACGAGTACCGCCGCGACGTCGTCGCGACCCTCGACTTCCTCCTCGAGGTCGGCATCGGCGAACTCCCCGAGCCCTGGCTGCTCGCCTCCAGTGACGCGGGCGCCGAACTGGCCGCCGAGCTGGGGCTGCCCGTGGCGTTCGCCCACCACATCCGCCCGGCCAACACCCTCGCGGCGCTGGAGCGTTACCGGAAGGCCTTCAAGCCCTCCCGCTGGAGCGAGAGCCCGCGCGTCCTGGTGTGCGTCGAGACGGTGTGCGCGGAGACCGAGGAGCGGGCCGCCGAGCTCACCAAGCCCATGGACGTCATCAAGGCGGGCCTGCTCAACGGCCGCGGCGAGACGGCGTTCCCCACGCCCGCCACCGCCGCGGCCCACCGCTTCACGGAGCACGAGGAGGCGGCCGTCGCGGCCTTCACCGGCGAGCAGGCCCGCGGCACGCGCGACGACGTCGCGGCCGCGCTCACCCGGATCGCCGAGTCCACCGGCGCCGACGAACTCATGCTCGTCACGCCCGTCTACGACATCGCCGACCGCATCCGCTCCTTCGAACTCGTACGGGACCTCGCGGGCCCACAAGCCCTGCGGCACACCCCCGCCGCATGAGGGACGTTTTCAGACAACGGGGTGGTTTCGGACAACGTGGCTGAGTGATCCTCCCTCCGGTGCCGCGCCGGGTAGTGATGCCGCCATGGAAACGATGGTGCCGGTCGACGGCGGCGACGTGTGGGCGCGGGAAGAGGGCGACCCGGAAGGGCCGGGGCTGCCGCTCGTGCTGCTGCATCCCGGCGTCGGCGACTCCCGGGTCTGGGACGACGTGGTGCCCGCCGTCTCGGGGCGGCGCCGCGTCATCCGCTACGACGCGCGCGGCTTCGGGCGCTCTCCCCGGCCGACCACGCGCTACTCCCAACTGCGCGACGCGCTGGCGGTCCTCGGCCACTTCGGGGTCGACCGGGCCGTCGTCGCGGCTTCCAGCATGGGCGGCGCCACCGCCTTCAGCCTCGCGGTGGCCGCGCCGGACCGCGTCGCCGGTCTCGCCCTGTTCGCCCCCGGCGCCACCGGCGCGACCGGCCTGGAGTCGCCCGAGGTCAACGCCGAGATCGAGCGGCTGGCGAAGGCGGGCGACATGGACGGCCTGGTGGCGCTGGGGCTGCGCCTGTGGGGTGCGACGGACCCCGCGCCGGACGGCGACGCGGCACGGCACTTGCGGGCCGCGATCCCGGCGTGGTTCACGACGTACGGACAGGACGTCGCGGACCCGCCCACCTTCGACCGTCTCGGCGAGATCACGGCGCCGTGCGTCCTGGCGATCGGGGAGCGGGACCAGCGCGAAGTGATCGCCTGCAACGAGGACATGGCCGCCCGCATCCCGGGCTGCCGACTGGTGCGGCTGCCCGAGTGCGACCACTTCCCCACGCTCCGGGAGCCCGGGACGGTGGCGCGGCTGATCCTGGAGCTGTGCGAACGGGTGGACCCCTGAGAGAGCGAGTGGGCCGGCGAGGACGCGGTGGTCCGGACGTGCGGGGCCACCGCGTCCTCGCGCCCGGTCAGGCCATGGGGCCGGTGCGTGCGGGCGACTGGGGCACATTGAGGACGAAGTCGAACTCCGCCTGCTTCGTGTTGCCCACGTCCCGTACGTTCATGAGCAGCCGGGCGTCGAAGATCGGGTCGGTGTCGTTGCGGGGCTCGCCGGGGAAGTAGAGCTGGGTCGTGAGGACCGGGCGGCCGGGCGCCTGCAGCTTGACGTGCAGGTGCCGGGTGCGGCCGGGGTAGAGGCCGGGGAAGACCGTGGTGAGGGTGAACGCGCCCTGGGCGTCGGTGAACTGGTGTCCGCGCAGCCGGTAGCCGACGTTGTCGTAGGCGCCGCGGGCGTCGGCCTGCCAGAAGTCGAGGAGCACCTGCGACAGCGGCAGGCAGGCGAGGCCGAAGACATAGCCGGTCACGGTGAGCCGGATGCCCTGGGTGCCGGGCTCCAGGAGCGAGGTGCGCCGCGGGGAGTTGGGTTTGAAGTAGGGGCCCTCCGTCTGCGGTGGCGTGGGGTCGTCTCCGTCGTCGCAGGACGGGGTGACCTCGAGGACCTTGCCGCTGCCCGCTTCGGTACGGGCCAGGGCCGGTGCGCCCATCATCGCCACCGGCACGGCGACGCCCGCGGCCAGGGCGGCGCGCAGCACCGTCTTGCGGCTCGGGCCCTTGTGCGCCGCGGGTGCGGCGGGGTCGAGGGGCTCACCGGCCGGCGGGCCGGGAGGCTGTTCGCTCATGCCGTGGCCGTTGGTGTGCGTCTCGCCGTCCATCGCTCCTCCTGGGTGGGGGGTCGGGATCGGCTAAGAAGCTATGCGGAGGGCCCGGGCGGGGCGATGGACGCAATGCGGTGGTCGTGGTGAATATCGCCATCGCCGCGGCGGAAGTCGCCGGGCGTGGCGCCGGTCTCGCGGCGGAAGAAGCGGCAGAAGTACGCGGGGTCGCCGAACCCCACCCGGTCCGCGACCTGGCGCACCGTCAACTCGGTGCAGGCGAGCAGGCGTTTGGCCTCGTGCACGCGGGCCTGGCGGAGGAGCTCGCCGGGGGTGCGGCCCATGGCGCTCTTCACCGCCTCGTTGAGGTGGCTCACCGAGACGCCGAGATGCCCGGCGCACTCCTGCACCGACCACGGCAGCGCGTGCGGCGCGTTCACCAGGGCGACGAACCGGCCCGCCACCGGCGGGGTGCGGGCGGGGACGGCGGCCGGGGCGGGTTCCTTGGGGGGCCGCCCGGGAGCGGGGAGGCGCCCGGCGCGGACCACGAGGATGTGGAGCAGGGCCCGCAGGACGCCGCCGAACCCCTCGGCGCCCGTCCGGTACTCGTGGTCCATCTCGGCGACGAGACGCGCCGCCCAGGCCGCGTCCCGCTCCGGCAGTTCCAGCCAGGGACGGCGGCCGAGCCGGCGCAGCAGGGCGCGGTCGGCGGGGCGCTCAAGGAGGAAGTCGTCGGTGAACACCACGACGCGGCCCTCCAGACCCCGGACGCCGTCCCAGTAGTGCACCTGTCCGGGGGCGATGAAGCACAGGTGGGGCGGCCGCAGCGTGAAGCGGGTCAGGTCGACGACGTGGCTGCCGGTGCCCCCGGTGACGTACACGATCTCGTGGAACGTGTGCCGGTGCGGGAAGGAGGCCCGGGACATCGGGCCGATGGTGTCGAAGGTGCCGATCGCAAAGGGCAGCGCGTTGGGCATCGGCACTTCGAGCCGGTGGACCGGCAGCCCTCCCGCACCCGCGTCGCTGCCGTTCCCCGGACTCGTACCGGGCAGAACCGTTGGCCCACGCATGCGTACGCTCCCCTCCCGGCGCCGCCCACGACCCGGCCCGCCAGGGCGGTACCGCATAGGGACAGCCTTGTCAGGTCCATACCATTCGGCAACTCCACGATGGCACGGAGACGGAGGTGTACCAACGGGTGCTCAGGCCAAGTTGGGGAACGGCGGGCATCCGCGCCGCGAGAGGGCTCCGGCTTCGGTTCACACGCCCAGGTCGAGGGAGACCAGTCGCTGGTCGTGGTGGGCCGTGAGCACGGCCTCCCACAGCGGCAGGGTGAAGGGCGGGACCAGTGACGTGTCGATCCGCTCGGGCGGCACGAAGCGGCATGCGGCCCGCCCGCGCCCGCCCCGGGTGAGGGCGCGCCGCTGCTGGGAGCTCACGCGCCCGGCGTCGAAGACGTGGTGCACGCCCGGCATGAGTCCGCCGGTGTCGAGCCAGGCGACCACCAGCAGCGGGCCGACCGGCAGGTCGAGCCCCAGCGTCTCGCGCAGCTCGCGGGCGCACGCGGCGGCCGGCCGCTCGCCCTCGTCGACGTGCCCGCCGGGGAGGGTCCAGTACACGGTGTAGGCGGGGTTCACCAGCAGCACGTCGCCGTGCTCGTCGGTGAGGAACGCGCCGGCCGAGACACCCCGGGACGCGGCGGCCGCCTCCATGCCGTCCGCCCGGCCGTGCCACGTCATCACCTGCGCACCGCCCGTTCAGTCGTCCCCGGCGTCGGACCGGCACCGGAGCCTGCGGCGAGCGGAACCGGCAAGGGCCACGCCCGTCGCGGCCGCACCCCCGTGACAGCCGCGACGAACGGTCTTGTGCGGGCCCCCTCACGGGCCCGTGCGTCGTGGCGGTATCGGCGGCCGCCACGACGGTGCGCGCGAGGGCGCGCGTTTCCTCAGTGGCCCATGCCCGCGCCGCCGTCGACCGGAATGACGGCTCCGGTGATGTAGCCGGCCTCGGGCGACGCGACGAAGGCGACCGTGGCGGCCACCTCTTCGGGCGTGGCGAGGCGGCCCAGCGGGATCTGCCGGACCAGGGCCTCGCGCTGTTCGTCGGTGAGGTCCTCGCTCATCGACGTCTCGGTCAGGCCGGGCGCGACGACGTTGACGGTGATGCCGCGCGAGCCCAGCTCGCGGGCGAGCGACCGGGCGAAGCCGACCAGGCCCGCCTTCGACGCGGCGTAGTTGGCCTGGCCCGCCTCGCCGCGCAGGCCCACGGCCGAGGAGATCACCACGATGCGACCGGAGCGCGCGCGGAGCATGCCGCGCGTCGCCCGCTTGGCGACGCGGAAGGCCCCCGTGAGGTTCGTGTCGAGGACGGAGGTGAAGTCGTCCTCGGTCATGCGCATGAGCAGCTTGTCGTTGGTGACGCCCGCGCAGGCCACCAGGACCTCCACCGGCCCCTGCTCCTCCTCCACCTGCTTGAAGGCGAGGTCGACCTGGTCCGTGTCCGTCACGTCGCAGCGCACCCCGAACAGGCCCTCGGGAGGCTCACCCGTGCGGTAGGTGACGGCGACACGGTCACCGGCCGCCTGCAGCGCGCGGGCGATGGCGAGGCCGATGCCTCGGCTGCCTCCGGTGATCAGAACTGAGCGGGGCACTGGGGACCTTTCTGGTCGGGAGTGGTTCGTCTCTGGCGGTGGTGCGTGTGCCTCGTACGAGGCCGGTGGGCGCGTGCCTCTAGGAGGCGGCGCGCGCGGAGGAGCTCGGGTCAGCAGACACGCCGGGCCCCCGAGCGCGTGAGCCGGCCGCTCATCAGCGCGGCGGTGTCCATCAGGGCGTGCACGCAGCGCGAGCGGGCCACGGCGCTGCGCATCCGGCTCCGCGGGGCGAGGAGCGCCACGGACCCGGCGACCACGGACCCCCGCCACAGCGGAGCCGCCACGGAGTCCCACCCCTGGAGAGGCGAGGGGCCGATGGCGTAGCCCTGCTCACGGACGCGGTCGAGCGTGGTCCCGGGCGTCGACGAGCCTTCGAGACAGGCGAGAATGGCCAGGCCGGCGGCGTCGTGGTCGAGCGGCGCGCTCCACACGAGACGCAGCTCCGCGGGCGCGGCCGCCTGCAGTGCCGCCGCGTGGGCGCCGACGGCGCGTTCCGTGCAGAACCGCAGCGAGGCGCCCACCAGCAGGGGTGCGTACAGCAGCGACACCTGACCAGTGCGTGACTGTAGAGTGACGAGCTCAGCACGCAATGCAGGCGAGGTCTGACCAACTTTTGTATCCGTGACCTCATCAACGAGGTGGGTGGAACGGTGCGGTGTCTCCGTCAGGGCGTAGTGGCCGCGCGGACCGCGCTGCTCGACGGCCGCCTCCCGGGTGAGGGCCCGCAGGTACCGGTACGTGGTCGGCGCGGGCAGATCCGCCTGTGCGGCGATGACCGCCAGGGGGTGGGCGCCCGGCCCGAGCTCACGCAGGGCCCGCAGTACCGCCAGCGTCCGGGCCACCGCACTGCCGGCATGTTCTCGCGCCGGTGTGGCGACCACCGGTTGCAGCAAAGCGAACTCCCCCTCGCGGGCACGATGAACCGCCGTGCCGTCCACGGGCGTGTTCAGATCCGGCACCCGATTCTCGTCGCCGGGTCACGGGGAACACCAGGCCATCAATTTTCCGGTCCGCGTTTTACAGGAAGTTCGACTTCCGGTCCGGGCCGCTCGACCGTTCGCTTCGGCGCGGGGAAAGGTTAGACATTGAACAACAAGGAGGCTCTGCAGCAGCTGCTGCAGTACAAGCGCGGCCAGATAAGCCCCACCGAACTCGGCTCGCCCCGCCCCACCGGGCGCGGTCGCCGGTCGCGGGGGCTTTCGCAGGCGCGCGTGGCGCAGGAGCTGTTCGTGTCCGAGCGGACGTACGCGCTCCTGGAACGCGGGGAGATGGCGCAGCCTTCGGCGGACTTTCTCGACAACGTGGCCAGGGTGCTGCGGATGCGGGAGCCCGAGCGGACCGCCCTGTACGTCTACGCCCTCGGGTACGAGCCCCCCTTCCCCATGGACCCGATGGCGGGCACGCATGTGGGTCCGGCGTGGCTGACGGCCGTGCACCGGGTCAAGGGGCAGCCCTGCTACATCAATGACGTCGCGTGGAATGTTCTCGCGTGCAATGACGATTTCGTCCGTATGTTTCCGCAAGTTCCAGGAACCACGCCCCAGTTGCCGGAACGCAACCTGATGCGCTGGATGCTGCTCCGCGAAGAAGCGCGGGAATGCCATTTGGTCGACTGGGAGTCGAACTGGGCCGTGAAAGTGGCCGCGCAATTGCGCACCGCGTTCGCCGCCCATCCGCACAACAAGGACCTGCAGATGCTGGACGAGGAGGTCAACGACGATCCGGTGGCGGGCCCCATCTACCGTCGGCACGACGTCGCCTACGTCCACCCCGACGGCGACGGGCGGCCCATGCGGCACGCGGGGACGGCCTCGCTCGGCGTCGACCAGGACTGCGCCACGCGGTGCTGCGCACGGCATCTGCCGTCCGTGCTCGGGACGGTGACGATGTGTACGGCCCAGCCGCTTCAGTCGCCCGGGTCGCGCTTCTTCTTCCTCGTCTTCGCTCCCACATCGGCGCAGGCCGGCGAGGCGGGGCAGCACGCGTCGGACACCGCCGAGCCGGCGGGCGCTGTGCCGCCGGGGGCGCGCGCGGGTGAGAATGCATGACCATGAACTCTGCTCCGACGCTGCTCCCCATAGTTCCCGGTGTCCACGTCTGGTCCCCCGGCTCGACCGGAAGCTGGGGCCTCGCCAACTGCGGCCTGCTGACCGCGGGCGGCCAGGCGGTCCTCATCGACACGCCGTACACCCTGAGCCTGACCGACGACTTCCTCACCGCGGCCCGCGAAGTCGCCGGGCCCGGCGTCGACATCACCGCCGTCCTGACGACGCACGGCAACGGCGACCACGGCTGGGGCAACCAGCGGGTGACCGGAGCCGAGATCGTGGCCACGCACCGCACGCTGGAGCACCAGTGCTTCGAGCCGACGCCGGAGCAGTTGCGCCACCTCGTCGAGGACACCGACCCGGAACAGCCCCTCGGCTGGTACTTCCGCCGGTACTTCGGCCGGTTCGACTTCGGCGGGATCACCGTCCAGGAGCCGACGAAGACCTTCCAGGGCCGCATGGATCTCGTGGTGGGCGACATGCCCGTGGAGCTGTACGAGGTGGGGCCCGCGCACACCGTCGGCGACATGGTCGTGCGGCTGCCCGAGCAGCGGGTCGTGTTCGCCGGTGACGTCGTCTTCGCCGGCGACCACGTGTGCCACTGGGCGGGGCCGCTGGCCCAGGTGGTCGGTGCCTGCGAGCGCATTCTCGACTGGGAGCCCGAACTCGTCGTGCCGGGCCACGGCCCGGTGCTCGACCCGGACGGGCTGCGGGCCCACATCCGGTATCTGCGGGACCTCTCCGAACAGGCGCGCACACTGCACGCGCGCGGCCTCTCGCCGACGGCGGCCGCGCGGCACCTGATCGAGGAGGACCGCTACCCGGAGCTGCACCTCCCGGAGCGTCTGGTCATCACCCTGGCGTCCGAGTTCCGGTACCTCGACCGCGACGACTCCGCCCCCGACATCCTGGCCCTGATGGACGCGTGCTCGCGCATCGCCTGGCACCGCGACGGCGCGGCGCCGGTGGCCGCCCAGGCCGGCTGACAGCCGTCGCGTCGACACCCCCGGATCGGGCGCGGACCGGGCGCGGACCGGCCGTGGACCCCGCCGGGGCGCACCGGCCGCCATTCCGGCGGCCGGAATCCGGGCACCGCGAATTCCACCGGTCGAAACGCCACCGGCCGTGCGCGGCCCGCGAGTTGCGCCTAGGTGCGCGCACAGGATGAGGTGCTCACGTCGGCGTGCCGAACGCAGTTCGGGGGAAGCGCCGACCGGCACCGAGCACGGTTCTCCCCATGGCTTGGTGAAACGCCGGCGAGGCAGGGAACTGCCGATCCGGCACCGAATGCCGTCGCCACCCCCCGGCGGCGGCATTCGTCTGCGCGCCCGCACTCGGGATCGGACGGGCAGGGCGCTCGGCGACAGTCACCCCGAGCGCTCAGGAGCCGCCGCCCCGGGCGGGGCGGCGGCTCCTGGTCGTTGGCGCGAGGTCGGGGCTTCGGGACAGGGACCGGTCGGCTCGGATCTCTCCCGTGCTTCTCGTTCGTACGTCTGTCGTCCCCTCGCTCGCGCCGAGGCTCACCTGGCGTGAGTGGTCGGGCTGTTCACACCTCCACTTCCAGGCACACCAGCCGCTTGTCCTTGCGGGCGGTGAGGGCGGCTTCCCACATGGGCTTGACGAACGGCGGGATCAGCGAAGCGTCGATCCGTTCGGGGGACGCGAAGCGGTACTCCCCGGGGCCGTCCTCCCGCAGCGTGATGGCACGCCGCTGTTCGGCGCTGATCTCCCCGGCGTCGAAGATGTAGCACACCCTCGGCATCCAGCCCTCGGAGTCGACCCAGGCGACCACGAGCAGGTCGCCCATCTCGACGTCCAGGCCGAGTTCCGAGCGGATCTCCCGGGCGCAGGCGGCGCTCGGGCTCTCTCCCTCCTCGACATGGCCTCCGGGAAGATTCCAGTAGGCCGTGTACAACGGGTTCACCATCAGCACATCGCCGTGCTCATCGGCGATGATCGCCCCTGCCGAAGCGGCTAGGGACGTAGCAGTAGCATCCATGGCATCTTCCTGAATTAGCCCCGTCATGACGTGAGCACGGCTCATCAGGATCGGGCGGCTCGGCGAGCGGGGTCCCCAACCCCACCCAGTGGGAGCGAGGACGGGCATCGCTCGCTCCCGGCAGTGTCACGGCCCCTCGGGCATGGGCGCCCCCGCGCCCCGAGGAGAACCGCGACCGCTGACCTTCCATGGGCCGCACCACCAAGGAGCTCATGGTGCAAAGACGTGTCGCCACCTCTTCGTCGCTCCTCCCACCTCACCGTGGCCCGACTCGGGCCACGGCAGTCCTGGCATCACCTGACGAAACGCTCGTTCCATTCGCAGGGGCCGACCAGTCCCCGGGAACGCCACCGCAGTTGGGCGGGCGAGCCCATCTGTGATGCGGCGCGGCATCATCGCCGACCGGGGCATGAGCAGGACCGATGACTGCCTGCCGGGTGTCCCCCGCCCCCACGCGGGATTCCCGGAAGCAGCTCATGCGGACGAATGGAACATCCGGGCAGGATTCGCTCCCCGTCAGAGCCAGCCTGCCCCCGGCTCCGGCGTGAGACAGATCCTGATGCACTATCACAGGTGGTGTCAACGATTGAGAACGACGCATGTCATGGGCGTGCGCCTCCGTTGCACTCACGGAGCCGCCCCGGCAGGGTCTTTGATGCACCGCAACGCGCGTAGCGCGACCCCGCTACGGGCGTTCGCGACCGCCCTCGGAACCACCGTCCGCCTTACGCGCCTGAACCACCTTGACCAGCTCGTCCAGGGCCGGGAGCAGGTCCCGCAGGGTGTCGATCTGCGCCCCGTCGGCCGTGCTGCGCAGGGCGACCGACCGCGCGCCCAGCTCCTGGAGCACCGCCCGCGTGGCCAGCTTCGGCAGGTCCTCGTTGACCATCCGGCGCAAGTACGTGATGAGCGCGGCGCCTTCGGTGCGGGAGCAGAAGCCTTCCGGCGCTCCGTAGAAGAGCTCCAGGCGGGCCGCGTGGTCGTGGTTCGCGCCGCGCTCGCCGTTGAGGAGGTTCGAGACGTGCTGAGCGGAGATTCCGGTGGCCCTCGAGATTTCCCTGAGTCCGTAGGGCTCCTTGCCCCCGGGTGTGTCCTTGAGGCGCGTCCGCTGCAGGAAGCGCAGTCGCTGCTGGAACAGGGCCTTGCGGAAGATCTCGCGCGCGTTCTTCTCCCGCGGCTCCTCCTCGGGGAGTTCACCGGCCAGCAGGGCCCGCACCCGCTCCGGCTCGATGCCGGTGGCGCGGGAGATGAGCACGGCGTCCAGGAGGCGGCAGCGCGAAGTGCCGAGCCGCTGGGCGTAGGCATCGACGTCGCCCAGCAGTCGGGCGATCTCGTGTCCGGGCGCCGGTTGGTGGTCGGCTGCGTTCACCTGAAGGTCTCCATGGGCCACGGAACTCGTTGGGCGCCCTGAGAGTATCCGCCTCAACCGTCCCCGGCCAGCGCCGTCTTCAATTGTTGACACGCCGCTCGCCGTACAGTGTTCGACTTCCGGGCGTTTCCGGCGCCCGACCAGCGCTCCGGCCCAATTCAAGGGCTCTCTTTGACCGTTGATCGACGGCGGCGCCGCCGAGCCCTCGCGTCAACGGCCTGATAATGTCCCTGCCCAGGTCAGCGGGTGCACACGCCCGCCACGTAGGGGACGGGGAGCGTGAACGGCCTATGAGAGGCGCCAGCGCACGGGGACAGGTCCCGGGTCTCGCGGATCCGGCACGAAGAGGGGGGCCGGGGCACCGGGCGCGAGCGGCACGAAGAGCCCTGCTGCCGCCGCCTGTTGAGTGCGCCGGCGACGCCGGGCCCATCGCCGGTCCGAGCCGGGAGCGCTGACCCGTGCCGACGGTCGGCGCCCCCGCCGCGTGGCACCCCACCGGCCGGGGGCGCGTCGCCGACGCCTCGACCCGCATCCGCTCCGCCGTGCGCAAGCGCCGCGCCTGGACCAGGGCGCGCCGCCAGGCCGTCCGCATCATCCACGACGACCTCGGAATGCGGCCCGGCCAGGGGCTCCAGGAGCTCGTCGACGCCGTCGCCCGCGAGCGCGGCAGGACCATCACCGTCCTCAAACTGTCCCTGCCCTCACACGTCAGCGGGTTCTGTGTGCAGGGGGAGACGGAGGACACCATCGTCATCACCGCCCACACCAGCGAACGGCAAGGGCTGCACGTCCTGTTGCACGAGCTGTACCACCTCCTCAGCGGCCACACGCCGGACACGGACGCGGACGCCGTCACCGCCTGCGACCTCCTCGACGGGCACGCCCTCGCCGAGCAGATGCCCTCCCTCCCCGCCGACGCCGTACGGGAGGTGCTGACCCGGCCCGCCCAACTTCGCAACGGCTACGAGGAGGACGAGGAGTGGGCGGCCGAAGTCTTCGCCACCGTCGGCCTGATGACGCTCTCGCTCGACGAGGCGGCGGCCGACAGCCACACCGGATCGCTCACCTCCTCCTTCACGAACCGGCACGCCGGCATCTGATGTGGCACGCGCTGCTGACCGCGGTCGGCCTGACCGCCGCCGCGATCGCCCTCACCTTGGCCGTCGGCAAGGCGCTCGCCGCCCGCCGCGAACCGGCGCTCACCCTCAAGCTCACCGCCTCGTCCCTGTTCCACGCGAGCGCCGTGTTCCTGCTGGGCACGCCCGCCGTGTACGGCGCCGTCGGCACCGCCTTCGGCGCACCCCATCTGGCGGCCCTGCTCATCAACACCACGTCCCTGCTCTGCGTCGGCCACGCCCATCTCATGGCCGTCCTGTGGCATCCCGCGCACCGCGACAGGCGCGCGCTGCGCCGCACCGTCCGCGCCTGGGCTCCGCTCTACGCGGGCACCATCCTCGCCATGGCGGTCCTCTACACGCTGGCCGGTCCCGCCGACGAGACACGACCGCTGCTGTTCGCGCCCGACTATGTGGACACCCCGCAGGTCCTCGCGTTCCATCTCGTCTACTTCGCGGCACTGACCGCCGTCGTCACGGCCACGGTGCTGCGGTGCCGGGGACTCCTCGCGTTGCCGGGGCCACGCCTCGCACCCGAACTGCGCCGCTGCATCCAGGAGTTCGCGCTCGCCGTCGCCCTGGACCTCGCCCACGTCGGCTGCATCGCGGCGGCGATGATCGGCGCGGCGGGCGGCCTGCGGCTCGACGGGCTCGCGGAGGCCGCCTGGCTGACGACCGCCGCGAGCGGGCTCGTCGCCAACTACAGCCTCGTACGCCTGTCGCTCGCCGCCCGCCGGCAGGAGCGGCGCGACCATCAGATTCTGCGCCCCCTGTGGCAGACCGTCGTGCGCTCCGACCCGCGGCTCGTCCTCGCCCCCGGTCTCCTGTGGGGCGGCTGGGACACCCGCTTCGCCCTCTCCCGCAGACTCGTCGAGATCCGCGACGGCGCCCGCAGTCTGAGCCCCTGGATGAGCAGCGCGCCGGCCCGGGCCGTGGAACAGCTCGCCCGGCGCGGCTTCGTCGGGTTCGATCTCGTGGCGGCGCAGGCGGCGGCGACTCTGCTGTACGCCGCCGACGCACGCGACAAGGGCCGGCCGCCGGCCGACTCCGCCATGCTGCTCGCCGCGCTGCCCGGCGAGGACGTGCCCGCGGCGGCGGAGCGCGCCCACCTGGTCCTGGTGGCCCGCCATCTCGACCACCCGGTCGTGCTGGAGGCCCTGGTCCTCGCCCGGCGGGAGCGGTCGGCCTCGGGGGCGGGGCGGAGGTAGGCGGTGGACGGGGCGGCGGTCCGCCCCGCGACCAGGGGCGGGCTCATGGCCGTACGCCGACGTGACGGCTCACCGCCTGTCGGCCGCCCCGACCGCCCCGTCCAGAAGTGGCCCCAACTCCCGTGTCGCCACGGTCAGCGCGCGTACGTCCCCCTCGGCGCGGGCCATCAGCAGCGCCCCCTCCACGGTGCTGATCATCAGCGTGGCGAGCGCCTCGGCGCGGGCCGCGGGTACGTTCATGTCCGTGAGCGCCCGGGCCACCGGCCCGGTCCAGGCGGCGAACGCCGCGGCCGCGGCCGTCCGCGTCGGCTCACTCGCGTCCGCGCGGTCCACGACCGCCGCCGCGACCGGGCAGCCGGACGCGGCGCCCACCGCCTCCAGTTCGTCCGTCCACTGTCGCACCATCGCGGCGAACAGCCCGCTCGGCGTCGGCTCGGCCATCCCCGCGACGAACCGTGCGACGCGCCCCGCCGCGTACCGGCCCGCCCACTCCACCGCCTCGTTGACCAACTGCTCCTTGCCGCCGGGAAAGTAGTGCTGGAGGGAGCCGCGCGGCGCCCCCGCGTGCGCGACCACGTCCCGCATGCCGGTGGCGCCGACACCGCCCCGGCGCATCAACTGGGCCGCGCTGAACACCATGCGCTCGCGCGGGCCCCGCCCGGACACCTCACCTGCCGCCACGTCGCCGCCTCCACCTCGTTCACCGCGCTCACCCACCGCGCTCCGTACGAAATCGTGTGGGCCGCACCGTACTTCGCCCGCTACTATGACAGCTGTCATAGTAGGCCGGATCGACGGCCCCGCAGACCGGAGACGGGAGTGCGCGATGGCGATGGACGTGGGGTTCATGGGCCTGGGCGTCATGGGACAGCCCATGGCGCTCCGACTGGCCCGCTCCGGCGCCCGGTTGATCGTCTGGAACCGCTCCCCCGCCAGGTGCGCCCCGCTGCGCGCGGCCGGGGCCCGGGTGGCGGTGAGCGTCGACGAGCTGTTCGAGGAGGCGCCCGTCGTCATCCTCATGCTGGCCGACAGCGCCGCGATCGACTCGGCGCTCGGCCGGGACACCCGGGCGTTCGGTCCGCGGGTCGCGGGGCGCACGGTCGTGCACATGGGGACGACGTCACCCGAGTACTCTCGCGGACTCGCGGCCGACGTGCGCGCGGCGGGCGGGCGGTACGTGGAGGCTCCCGTGTCCGGGTCGCGCGAACCGGCCGAGGCGGGGCGGCTTGTGGCGATGCTCGCGGGTGAGCCGCGGGACGTGACGGCGGTGCGGCCGTTCCTCGAGCCCATGTGCCGGGAGATGTTCCTGTGCGGCCAGGTGCCGGGCGCGCTGCTGATGAAGCTGGCGGTGAACCTCTTCCTGATCACCACGGTCACGGGCCTCGCCGAGTCGTTCCACTTCGCGGAGCGGCAGGGCCTGGACACGAAGCTGTTCCTGGACGTGCTCGACGCCGGGCCGATGGCGAGCGGCGTCTCCCGCATGAAGTCGCCCAAGCTGCTGGCCGGGGACTTCGGCGTGCAGGCGGCCGCGCTGGACGTCCTCACGAACAACCGGCTCGTCGCCGAGGCCGCGCGGTCGTCCGGCGTGGCCTCTCCGCTGCTCGACGTCTGCCACGCGCTGTTCGCCGACACCGTGGCGCTGGGGCACGGCGGCCTGGACATGGTGGCGGTGCTGCGGGCGATCGAGGCCCGGACGGACGCGCTCGGTACCGACGGCTCCTGACCGCCGGCTCCGCCGGCCGGCCCGGTGAGCGCTGCCCGCGAAGAACGCGAAGCGGCCCGGCCACCTCACGGGTGACCGGGCCGCATGCCGTTGCTGCTTCAGCAGCCGCTTCTGGTTCAGATGCAGAAGCCGCTGCTGGTTCAGACCCCGACGCGCTCAGGGGTCTCCGACTCCGTCGACTCCGCCACCTTCTTCAGTACGGGCGTACGAGGCGCGTGCGCGGCCTTGAGTCCGAGCAGAGCGACGGCTACGACCAGCACGAAGGCCGCCCCGGCGATGGCGAAGCTGAGGGTGAACTGGCTCTCCTCGGGCAGCGCAGGCATCCCGGCCGGAAGCTCGATGGTCTTGGACGCGAGCAGCGAGGTGATCATCGCGCTGGCGACGGCGCTGCCGACCGAGCGGGAGATGGAGTTGATGCCGTTGGCGATGCCGGTCTGGTGGGCCGGGACGCTGGCGACGATCAGCGCCGGCATGGAGGCATAGCCGAAACTGATCGCCAGACCGACGACCATGCCCGCGCCGATCACCGAGGGGGTGGTGTCGTGCGCCAGGGTCAGCCAGGCGAAGCCGAGGACGCCGAAGACGGCCCCGATGGCCAGCGTCACGCGCGCCCCGATCCGGCGGACCAGCACACCGCCGAACTGGGCGCCCACCAGCGAGACGAGCGTGGTCGGCAGCAGGTAGACGACGGAGGCGTCGAGCACGGAGGCACCGAAGCCGTAACCGGCCACGGGCTCGGGCATCTGCACGAGGTACGAGACGCCGATGAACTGGGCGAACATCGCGAAGCCGAGCAGCAGGCCGGCCAAGTTGGTGAAGAGCACGGGACGGTGCGTGAACATCTTCATGTCCACCATCGGCTCGGCCACCCGCGTCTCGGTGAAGACCCACACTCCCGCCATGACGACCGCGGCGGCGAAGCTGCCGAGCGTGCGGCCGGACGTCCAGCCCCACTCGTGCCCCTGCGAGATCGGCAGAAGCAGCAGGACGAGGAGCAGCGCCAGGGTGAGGGCGCCCAGCCAGTCGGTGCGTCCACCCGTCTTCGTACGCGACGCGGGCACGACGAACAGCACGCCGACGAGGGCCACCACGGCGAGGACGACCGCGAGCCAGAAGACCCGGTGGTAGTCCGGGTCGGAGCCCTGGGTGAGGAGCCCCGCGCCGACGAGGGCGAGCCCGCTGCCGAACGCGAGCGTGCCGCTGACCAGGGCCATCGCGCCGTGGAGCTTCTCCGGCCTGATCTCCTCGCGCAGTACGGACAGGGCCAGCGGGAAGATCGCGGTCGCCGCGCCCTGCATCACTCGGCCGACGATGAGCCAGGTCAGCGAGGTCGTGGTGGCGGCGAGCACCGAGCCCGCGATCATCACGAGCAGCACGCCGACGAGGGTCGGCTTCTTGCCGTGCTGGTCACCGAAGCGGCCGAGGAGGGGCGTGAAGACGGCGGCGGACAGCAGCGTGGCCGTGGTCACCCAGCTCACGTTGGCGGTGGTGGCGTCCAGCTCGCTCTGGATGATCCCGAGGATCGGGACGACCAGCGTCTGCATCATCGAGACGACCATGGCGGCGAGCCCGAGCACCAGGACGACCGCGGTCTGTCCGGAGGGCCGAGCGGTCGCCGTGTGCTGTGCGTGAGACACGGAAACTCTTTCCCAACTACTTAAGAACCTAGAAGCTTGAGAACTTCAAGTAATGGCTTTACCGTAGACGTCGATACTTGAGATGGTCAAGTTTCTGGGCGTAAGGTGGATCACATGGCAGGACACCCGCGCGTCGGCACGGCCCAGCTCATGGAGCTGCTCTCGGTGTCGCTCGGCGCCTACTACGGCGACTTCACGGCCGCGGCCGCCCGCGAGAACCTCACGGCCAGCCAGGGCAAGACGCTCAGCGTGCTGCGCCGCGGCCCCGCCGCGATGCGCGTGCTCGCCGAGACCCTGGCCTGTGACGCCTCCAACATGACGGGCATCGTCGACCGCCTGGAGAAGCGCGGCCTGGTCCGCCGCGAGCCCAGCCCCGGCGACCGCCGCGTCAAGAACGTCGTCCTCACCCCCGAGGGCGAGCACGCCATCGACACCATCCGCGCCCACATGCACACCACGCTGGCGGGCCTGGCCACACTCGACGCCGAGGACCGGGCGACTCTGTACGCCCTGCTGGACCGCGTCTTCACGCCCCGCCTCGCGTCCCCCTGACGGCCCCTCCCCCGGCGGGACCAGCGTCGGTCGTCCCCACGGAGGATCTGGCGGGCTCCGGCTACTGAGATTTCAGTACCCCGATTGTCAGCAGCCGCACGACTACAGGACGGCCACCTCTCCAGGAGCCTTTCGGAGTACCCGAAGAACAGATCTGGAGGCCTCCGTTCCGTGGCCACTTTCCTCTATCGACTCGGCCGGCTGGCCTTCCGACGACGCTGGTACGTCACCCTGGTGTGGGTGGCGGTCCTCGCCGCCGTCGGATTCGGCGCCGCCACCGCATCCGAGGCCCCCGACGACAAGTCCTCGATGCAGGGCATCGAGGCCCAGCAGGCGTACGACCTGATGGGGCAGCGGTTCCCGGGGGCGGCGGCGGACGGGGCGAACGCCCGCATCGTGTTCGTCGCCCCCGAAGGGCAGAAGGTCACCGCGGCCGAGAACCGCGCGGCCGTCGAGAAGCTCGTCACCGAGGCGTCCGAGGGCAGCCAGGTCGCGCGCGCCGTCGGCCCGTTCCAGGCCCGGGCGGTGAGCAAGGACGGCTCCACGGCGTACGCCACCGTCACGTACAAGGTGAAGGCCGACGAGCTCACCGACGCCACGAAGGAGCACCTGGAACGCGCCGTCGACCAGGCCCGGGATGCGGGTCTGACCGTGGACGTCGGCGGGAACGCGCTCGCCGAGCAGCCCGCCGCGGGCGGGGCGGGCGAGCAGATCGGCATCGTGATCGCGGCGCTCGTGCTGATCGTCACCTTCGGCTCCCTGGCCGCGGCCGGCCTTCCGCTGCTCACCGCCGTGCTCGGCGTCGGGATCAGCATGGCCTCGATCATGGCCCTGGGCGGTCTGCTCGGCCTCTCCTCGACGACCGGCACCCTGGCCGCCATGCTCGGGCTCGCGGTCGGCATCGACTACGCCCTGTTCGTCGTCTCGCGCTACCGGGAGGAGCGGGGCAAGGGGCACGCGCCTCAGGAGGCGGCAGGGCTCGCCGCCGGCACGGCAGGTTCGGCCGTGGTCTTTGCCGGGCTCACCGTCGTCATCGCCCTGGCCGGGCTCTCCGTGGTCGGTGTCCCGATGCTGACCAAGATGGGGCTGACGGCCGCGGGGGCGGTCATGATCGCCGTACTCATCGCGCTGACCCTCGTCCCGGCACTGCTCGGCTTCTGGCCGAACGCCGTCCTCGCACGCCGCGTCCGCAAGGGCCGGGTGCGCGGGGCCGCGGCGGAGGGCGCCGGCACGCGGTGGGCACGCTTCGTGCTGCGCCGCCCCGTGCCCGTGCTGCTCGCCTCGGTCGTCGGACTCGGCGTCCTCGCTATACCGGTGATGGATCTCCAGCTCGGCATGCCCGGCGCCGAGGCCAAGTCCACGGCGACCAGCGAACGGCGCGCCTACGACGCGCTGGCCGACGGCTTCGGTCCCGGCTTCAACGGGCCGCTGACCGTGGTCGTGGACGCGCAGCACGCCGACGCGCCGAAGGGCGCCGTCTCCGACATCTCCCGGGAGATCGCCGGTACCGACGGGGTCGTGAACGTCTCGTCCGCACGGTTCAACAGCGCCGGTGACACCGCCGTCCTCTCCGTCACCCCCGCCACCTCGCCCACCAGCGAGCAGACCAAGGGCCTGGTGCACACCATCCGCGGCGAGCGGCCCGCGACGGAGTCCGCCACCGGCGCGACCTTCGAGGTCACCGGCACCACCGCGATGGACATCGACGTGGCACAGAAGATGCAGGACGCGCTGATCCCGTACCTCACGGTCGTGGTCGGACTCGCCTTCCTGCTCCTGCTCGTGGTCTTCCGGTCCGTGCTCGTCCCGCTCAAGGCGGCCCTGGGCTTTCTCCTGTCGGTGCTGGCCTCGCTCGGCGCGGTCGTGGCCGTGTTCCAGTGGGGCTGGGGTGCCGAGCTGCTCGGCGTCGAGCAGACCGGCCCGATCATGAGCATGATGCCGATCTTCCTCGTGGGCATCGTCTTCGGCCTCGCCATGGACTACGAGGTCTTCCTCGTGTCCCGGATGCGGGAGGCGTACGTCCACGGGGACCGGCCGGGGCAGGCGGTGGTCACCGGGTTCCGGTACAGCGCGCGGGTCGTGGTGGCGGCCGCGCTGATCATGATGGCCGTGTTCTCCGGGTTCATCGGCGCCGGCGAATCGATGATCAAGATGATCGGGTTCGGCCTCGCCGTCGCCGTCCTGTTCGACGCCTTCGTCGTCCGCATGGCGCTGGTGCCCGCCGTCCTCGCCCTGCTGGGCGAGCGGGCGTGGTGGCTGCCGTCCTGGTTGGACCGGCTGCTGCCGCGCGTCGACGTGGAGGGCGAGGCGCTCGGCGGTGCTGTGCCTGCCGGTTCTCCGTCCGCGACGCAGGGGCCCGGCCGGGAGACCGTGCGCGTCTGACACGGAGTTACCCGCCCGCGGGCGCCCGTATCTCACCACCCGAGGGGCGCCCGTGTCTCACCGCCCAAGGGGCGCCCGTACAAGACACGGGCGCCCCTTGCCGTCCCGCCACCGGGCGCGTCACCCACCATGGGACTCCAGATCACCAGACCGGAGCACCGATGATCACCAAGATCGCCGAACTGCGGCGGTACGCCGACCAGCACCCCCGTGTCGTCGACACGACGCTCATCGCGCTGCTCGTCGTCGCCTCCGGCCCCGCGGCGCTCTACAGCAGCCTGCCGTACGGCGGCGACCGGCTCGGCTGGTGGCCCGTCGTCCCGACCTCGGCCCTCGCGTCCCTGGCCCTGCTGTGGCGGCGGGGCCATCCGCGTACCGTCGTCGTGTTCACCGCGGTCTGTGCCAGCGCCGCCGGAGGCATCGGTTACCTGATCACGCCCCTCCTGCTCGCCCCGGTCATGACCGCGCTCTACGAACTGGCCGTGCAGACGCCCCGGAGGACCTCGCACCTCTACTGCCTCGGCGTCATCACGCTGATCGTCATGACCGCGCTGCTCGCCGAGGGGCACTCCTACTACCCGTGGCCCCTCACCACGATCAATCCCACGTTCTGTCTCATGCTGCCGGTCGCCCTGGGCTCGGGGGCCCGCCTCCGGCAGGCCTATCTGGAGGCGGTGCAGGCCCGCGCCGAGCACGCCGAACGCACCCGCGAGGAAGAGGCCCGCCACCGGGTCTCCGAGGAACGGGTCCGCATCGCCCGCGAGTTGCACGACGTCGTCGCCCACCACCTGGCCCTGGCCAACGCCCAGGCCGGCACCGCCGCGTATCTCGCGCGCGCCGACCCGCAGGTCCGGCCCATCCTCGACGAACTGACCGGCACCACCTCCGCCGCGCTGCGCGAGATGAAGGCGACGGTCGGTCTGCTGCGCAGGCCGGACGAACCGGGCACTCCGCTGGAACCGGCCCCCGGGCTGCGTCAACTCCCGGACCTGAAGGATGCGTTCGCCGGCGCGGGGCTCGCCGTCGACGTCACCGTCGAGGGCGAGGAGCGCCCCCTGTCCCCAGGGGTGGATCTGACCGCCTACCGGATCGTGCAGGAGTCGCTGACCAACGTGACCAAGCACGCCACCGCCGGCACGGCCCACGTGCGGCTCGTCTACTCCGGCGACCGGCTGACGATCACGGTCACCGACGAAGGCGGCCCGCCGCGGTCCTCCCCACCGCCCACCGGCGACGGCTTCGGCCTCATCGGCATGCGGGAACGCGCCCGGTCCGCCGGTGGCCACCTGGAGGCGGGAAGTCGCCCCGGTGGCGGCTTCACCGTCACCACCGAACTGCCGATCCTGCCCTGACCTCGCTGACCCGGACCCCGCTGCCCCGCTGCCCCGCTGACCCCGAGATGTCCCCCCCCCGGTGCCCCGCCGGTACCTATAGAAGACGGCCCTCATGACCATCCGTGTGCTGCTTGCCGACGACCAGACCCTGCTGCGCGCCACCTTCCGCATCCTGATCGACGCCGCTCCCGGTATGACGGTGGTCGGCGAGGCCGCCGACGGCGCGGAGGCGGTCGCGCTCGCCCGCGTCCACCGCCCCGACCTCGTCCTCATGGACATCCGCATGCCCGGCACCGACGGCCTCGCCGCCACCACGGCCATCTGCGCCGACCCCGACCTGGCGGCCACCCGCGTGCTCATCCTCACCACCTTCGAGACCGACGACTACGTGGCCCACGCGCTGCGCGCGGGTGCGAGTGGTTTCCTCGGCAAGGACGTCTCCGCCGACGTGCTGCTCGACGGCATCCGCACGGTGGCCGCGGGCGAGGCGCTGTTGTCGCCGACGGCCACCCGTTCCCTCATCGCCCGCTTCCTCACGGCACCCGAGTCGGCCGCGCGCTCGACACCACCCGAGCGTCTTGCCGCGCTCACCACCCGGGAACGCGAGGTCATGGCCCTGGCCGCCGAGGGCCTGTCCAACACCGAGATCGCCGACCATCTGGTCCTCAGCCCGCTGACCGTACGCACCCACGTCCAGCGCGCCATGACCAAACTCAACGCCCGCGACCGGGCCCAACTGGTCGTCATCGCCTACCAGTCGGGCCTGCTGCGGCCCGGCACCGGCTGACGCGCAGCCGCGGCCGGGTCAATCCGTGCGGCGGGGGCGGGTGGCCCGGATCAGCCAGAGCGTGGCACTCAGGCACAGCGCCGAGATGCCGCACAGCAGCAGCGGAACCGCGCGGATCCCGGACCACTCGATGGCCTTGCCGAGTGCGGGCCCCGCGGCGACACCGCCGACCATGGACGCGGCGATGACGACGGCCCCGGCCCGCCGGGCCCGGGGAGCCGCCCTGTTCAGCCAGGGCAGCCCCGTGGGGAAGATCGGCGCGATGAACAGGCCGACACCCGCGTACGCGTAGGGGGCGAGGCCCGGCACCGCGGCCAGCAGCAGGCAGACCGTCATGCCGGCGCACGAGACCGTGATGATGGCCTGGGCCGAGAAGCGCAGCGCGATCGGCGCGACCAGGAAGCGGCCGATGGTCATCATCAGCCAGTACACGGAAGTGGCGGTGGCGGCGGCGCCCGCGCTGTAGCCGACCGTCTCCAGGTGCGTGGGTTCCCAACCGCCCACCCCGGCCTCGATGCCCACGTGGAGGACGTACAGCGTGACGAACGCGCAGAGCACGGAGCCCAGGCTGCGGCCGAGGACCTGCCCACGACCGGGCTCCGCCCGTCGCCCTGTGTCGCCGTCCGCGTCGGTGCCCGTGTCGGCGTCGGCGTCGGCCTCGTGCGGTGCCCGGTCGCGTACGCCTCGCAGGCACAGCAGCAGCGGGAGATTGGCCAGCGCGAACCCGAGGAAGACCGCCGGGTAGTGCTCGGCGCCGATCGCGCCGATCAGTGCGGGGCCGAGGATCGCGCCCACGCCGAAGTGCGCGTTGAGGATGTTGAGCATCGCGGTCGAGCGGTGGCCGAAGCCGACGGCGAACAATTGGTTGAGGCCGTAGTCGATGCCGCCGAAGCCGAGTCCGGCGAGCAGTGCCATGGCGAGGCCGACGGGCCAGTTCGGTGCCAGGGCGAAGCCGGCCGCGCCCACCCCCATCAGGACGTACGAGCTGCCGAGAACCTTCCGGTTGCCGAGCCTGCCGTACAGCCGGTCGAAGAGCAGTACCCCGGCGACCCCGCCGACGAAGTGGGCGCTGAGCCCGAGTCCGGCCGCGGAGGGCGAGAGCCCGAACTCCTCGCGGAACGCCGGGATCGCGGGCCCGTACAGCGCCTGGAGCGCGCCGATGAGGACGAAGCCCGCACACGACGCGACCACGGCGGCCGGGCTGAACAGCGGCGCGTGCGCCCCCTCTCGGGAGGGCACCCCCTCTCGGGAGGGCGCAGCGCGCCGCAGGGTCGGACGGTCGGTCACCTGGAGTCCGGGTCCGCGGGACGGCCCGTCACGTCGACCACCCGCCAGCGCTGGTGGGCGCCGGAGTTCGGGGTCCACGTCGTGACGGCGGCTCCGTCGTGGGTGGCCTCGCCGCCGACCTCCAGGAGCCTTCCGGTGGCCGCGTTGACGAGGGTCCAGGTGCCGTCGCCCGTCGTCGACATGATCCACTGGGTGGCGGCGTCGTGGCGGCCCCGGTCGGGTTCCAGGACCGGGGCGCCGTCCCGGACGGCCAGACGCTTGCCGTCCGCAGGGTTGGTGAAGACGTACCGGCGCCGGTCGGCGGTGTCGCCGCCGCTGATCCGGCGCAGCTGCCACCGCTGACCGGCCCCGGCCGCCTCGGTCTTCGCGGCCTTCGCGGCCTTCGCGGCCTTCGCGGCCTTCGCGGCCTTCGCAGTCTTCGTGGCCTCCGTGGACCCCGTGGCCTTGATGACCAGGCCCTTGCCGTCCTCGGCCACGCCGAGCGCCTTGCCGCTCTGGACGCCGGTCAGCTCGTACGTGTGGCCCTCGCGCAGCAGGGACGCGTCCTGCGCGACGCCGGACACGCCCTCGACGACGAAGGACGTCACCGATTGCGCGGGCACGGTGAAGGTGGCCCGTGCGCCGCTCACCTTGATCGCGTCGTGCCGTTCGAGCTTGCCTTCGGCGCTGGTCACCACCGGAGTGACGGTGGCCTGCGGGCTGATGCGGCCGAACTTGGACAGGTCGACCGTGACCGTGCGCGCCGAGGTGGCGCTGTTGACGTGGACGACGGTTGCCCCGTTGCCCTTCCGCGAGACGGCCGCGGCGCTGGAGTTGTCGTCGACCTTGATCAGGCGGTCGCCCGGCTTGATGTAGTGGGTGAAGTTGCGGGCCGTGTCGAACTTCGTGTTCGTACGGATCGGGCAGGTGGCGAGGGTGTCCTTCGAGGTGCAGCTGAAGGGGAGCTGGATGCTGCCCCAGTTGCCGCCCTTGGCGGACTCGCCGCCGGGCTTCATGTTGTCGTAGTCCTCGACGGGCTGCCAGAACACCCAGGCGCGGGGCTCGAGTTCCCGCAGGTCGTCGACCATGTGCTGGGCCAGACCGAGACCGGGCCGCATGTCGTCGAAGTCCTGGCCGTCGCCCCAGTCGCCCTCGACCTCGCTCATCCACAGCGGCTTGTCCGCCGCCTTGGCCAGGTCGCGTACGGTCGTGCGGCCGCCGGTGCCGTAGGTGTGGACGTTCATCTGGCCGACGAGGTCACGGACGTCGGAGGGGTAGCTGTTCCAGTTCTGCGCGAAGATGCCCGGGTTGGTCTCGTCCATCGCGGAGATCTTCGCGTGGGTCTTCGACTTCTTCAGGGCGGGGGCGAGCGCGCGGATCACCTTCTGCTGGAGGCCGGGGCCCATGTGCGCCCCTTCCTGGCGGCCCCCGACGGGTTGGCCGTCGGGGCCGAGGCGGGTGCTCCAGTAGCTGGTGTTGGGCTCGTTGAACGGGTCGACGGTGTCGACCTTGATGCCGTGCGCCTTCTCGAGGCGCTTGGTGGCGCCCGCGACATAGGCGGCGAAGTCGTCGACGGAGCCCGTCTTGAGCTGGTCGGCGGAGGCGTCGAAGCCGCCGGAGACATATCCGCTCCCGGTCATGAACCAGGGCGGTGAGTTGCTGAACGTCTCCCAGTGGTCGATGTCGTTCTTGATCCGGTCGACCCACCAGCGCTGGGTGGCGTCGGCGTCGGGGTTCCAGTCGGCCTTGTCCTTTGGGTCCCACCAGTCGGTGTCGTCGCGGGTGGTGCCCTCCGGCGCCTTCCACCAGCCCTCGACCGCTCCCCCGGGACGCAGGTAGTCCTTCACGTCCGGGGCGTTGCCGCCGCCGATGTTGTAGCGGGCGATGTTCAGGGCGAGGCCGCCGTCGTCGAAGAGGAGACGGGCCAGCTTCTGGCGTATCTCCTCGGGATAGTCGCCGGTGGCATTGGCGAACCAGGCGAGGCTCGTGCCCCAGCCCTGGAACTCCTGCTGCCGGTAGGAGGGGTCGGGCCGGACGGTGACGGCGGCGGCCTCACCGGCCGCCGTGGCTGTCGGTGGTGGGGCGGTGAGCAGGGCCGCCCCGGTGGCCAGGGCGGTGATGCCGACGGCTCCCAGGAGCCGTCGCGTGCGGGCGCGGTGTGTCATGGTGCGCTCCCAACTGGTCTGTGGTCGATGCGGCGCCGTGCAGGAGAGTGCGCTGTACGGAAAGCAGGAGAGTGCGCTCTACGGGAAGGGGGTGTCAGCGTGCGGGCTGGCGCAGGACGGCGACGTCCCGGGGCGGCAGGGCGAAGCCGTTCTCGGTGACTGCCGGGCCTATCAGGAGTTCCCCGCTGAGTCCGGGCAGCGGCACCGTCTCGTCGGTGCGGTTGACCAGGAACAGATAGCGGCCGTCGGCGCCTCGGCGCACGGCGAGCTCGACACGGCCGCGGGCCACGGCGGGCAGTTCGCTGTCGACACCGGCGGCGGCGAGGAGTTCGGGGAGCAGCACGGTCAGGCCGTCCGCCCCGAGGCGGGTGGAGACGTACGCTGCCGAGCCCCGGCCCGCGGCGCGGCGCGTGACGGCGGGGCGGGCGGCGTAGGCGCCGGTGCGGTACCGGGCGAGGACCTCGACGGCCGGGCCGGTGACGGTGATCCGGTCGGTCCACACCGTGCCGGTGGTGGCGTTGTCGAGGGCGACCGTCTCGTCGGCGGCCAGCGGTCCGAACTCCTCGATGCGGATGCCGAGCAGTTCGCGCAGGGCTCCGGGATAGCCGCCGAGCCAGATGTGGTCGTTCTCGTCGACGACACCGGAGAAGTAGGTGGTGACGAGGTGGCCGCCGCCTTCGACGTAGCGCGTGAGGTCCTTGGCGAGGGCCTCGGGGATCACGTGCAGGACGGGCGCGATCAGGAGGTCGTACGCGTCGAGTCCGGTCCGGGTGGTGACGACGTCGGCCCGGATGCCGAGGGCGAGGAGGGCGGAGTACCAGTCGAGGGCCTCCTGGCGGTAGTCGAGGCGGGAGGTCGGGTGGGAGTCCTGTTCGCTCGCCCACCACGACTCCCAGTCGAACAGGACCGCGACGCGGGCCGGTTCGCGCCCCGCCCCCGCGACGGGCGCCAGCGCCTGAAGGGTCCGCCCGAGGCCGGTGACGGCGCGGAAGACCTCGCTGTCGGGTCCGGCGTGCGGCACCATCGCCGAGTGGTACTTCTCGGCGCCGGCCGCCGACTGCCGCCACTGGAAGAAGCACACGGCGTCGGCGCCGTGCGCGACGTGCAGGAGCGAGTCGCGGGCGAGGTCGCCGGGCCGCTTGGCCAGGTTGACGGGCTGCCAGTTGACGGCGCTGGTGGAGTGCTCCATCAGGAACCACGGGCGGTGGCCCGCGATGCCGCTGGTGAGATTGGCGGAGAAGGACAGCTCGTCGCGGTCCTGGGGGCCGGGGTGGACGTAGTGGTCGTTGGAGACGAAGTCGATCTCGTCCGCCCAGTCCGGGTAGTTCATGCCCTTGGTGTTGCCCATCACCATGAAGTTCGTGGTGACGGGGACGTCGGGCGTGAGCTCCCGCAGGACGTCCCGTTCCGCGCGCAGGTACTCCTTCAGCGCGTCCGAGGAGAAGCGCTTGAAGTCCAGCTGCTGGGTGGGGTTGGGGTGGGAGGCGGCGAGCCGGGGCGGCAGGATCTGCTCCCAGTCGCTGTAGCGCTGGGACCAGAAGGCGGTGCCCCAGGCGTGGTTGAGGGCGTCGAGCGTGCCGTGACGGGCCCGCAGCCAGTCGCGGAAGGCGCGGGCCGCGTCGTCGGAGTAGTCGTAGATGTTGTGGCAGCCCAGCTCGTTGGAGACGTGCCAGGCCACGAGGGCCGGGTGGTCGGCATAGCGCTCGACCAGCTTCCGCACCAGGCGCAGCGCGTGGGTGCGGAAGACGGGCGAGGTGGGGCCGCCAGTGCTGGCGCGCCCCCGGCCACACCGTCGCCCCGGAGGCGGTCACCGGAAGGATCTCCGGGTGGGCCGTGGTGAGCCAGGGCGGCGGGGAGGCGGTGGCGGTGGCCAGGTCGGCCCCGATGCCGCCCGCGTGCAGCAGGTCCATCAGCTCGTCGAGCCAGCCGAAGTCCCAGGCGTCCTCGGCGGGTTGGACGCGGGCCCAGGAGAAGATCCCCACGGAGACGGTGTTCACCCCGGCCTCGCGCATCAGCCGGACGTCCTCGTCCCAGACGTCGCGCGGCCACTGCTCGGGGTTGTAGTCCGCGCCGTAGGCGATGCGCGGGGTGCCGTCGCTGCCCGGTGCGTACGGGAAACGGGACGGGGGGCGAGAGGTCATGCACGTCCTTCCAGTGCCATGAAATTCCGGGGCCATGAAATAAGAGGGAGCGAAGTGGACGAGGGCTACTTCTGGACGGTGAAGCCCTGCTCCGTGCCGTACTTGACGGAGGCGTCCTGCCACGCCTTCAGGCCCCGCGACAGCGGCGTACCGGAGACGTAGGCCTTGCCGACGGTGTCGTTGAAGATCGAGTTGGCGTACACCTGGTACGGCAGGTACTTCCAGTCGGTGGGGACGTTCTTGGCGGATTCGGCGAAGACCTTGTTGGCCTTCTGGCCGCCGAAGTACGGGAACGGGGTGTCCTGGAACGCCTTGGAGTTCAGGTCCTTGGTGGTCGCCGGGAAGGCGCCGCCCTTGATGCGGGTCTGCACGCCCTCACCGGAGTTGGCGTACTCGACGAAGGCGTAGGCGAGTTCCTTGTTCTTGCCGAGCGCGGGCAGGGCGAGGGAGCTGCCGCCGTTCTCCGCGCTCGCGTGGGCGCCCTTGGTCCACTGCGGCAGCGGGGCGACGCGCCAGTCACCGGACGCGTTCTTCACGCCGGACGCGAAGTTGGCGGGCATCCAGGCGCCGATGGGCAGGGTGGCGATGGTGCCGTCGCCCAGGCCCTTGTACCAGCCGTCGCTCCAGCCCACGACGGGTGCGACGAGCTTCTCGTCGATGAGCTGCTGCCAGGTGTCGGTGTACTTCTTGGCCCCGGCGTCGGTGAAGTCGATCCCGACCTTGGTGCCGTCGACCTTGTACGGGTGCGAGCCGGCCTGCCACAGCAGGCTGGTCGTCATTCCCGCGTCACCGACGTCGCTCGCGATGTACGCCTTCGGGTTCGCCTTGTGCAGCTTGCGGCCGGCCTCGACGTACTCGTCCCACGTCGTCGGCACGGCGATCTTGTACTTGTCGAAGACCTTCTTGTTGTAGAACAGCGCCATCGGGCCGGAGTCCATGGGCAGGCCGTAGATGCCGTCGCCGGACTTGACGGAGTTCCACGGGCCCGGCGAGTAGGCGCGGGCGAGCTTGTCGGCGCCGTACGCCTTGAGGTCGGTGATGTCCTTGGTCAGGGCGTACTGGCCGAGCGCGTAGTACTCGATCTGCGCGACGTCGGGGACGCCCTTCTTCGCGGAGATGGCGTTCTGCAGGGCCTTGTACTGGTCGTTGTTGGTGCCGGCGTTGACCAGCTTGACGTCGACCTTCGGGTACTTCTTCTCGAAGTCGGCCTCGACCTGCTTCAGGGTGGGCTCCCACGCCCACACCGTGACGGTGCCGCCCTTCTTCAGCGCGGCCTTGATGTCGGCCGCACTCACCTTGTCCTGGCTGGAGTTGTCGTCGTCGGAGCCGCCGCACGCGGTCGCCCCGAGGGCGAGGGCGCAGACGAGGCCGAGGCCGCGCAGCAGGCGGCGGGGGTGCTTGGGCATGGCGATGCTTCCACTTCTTCGTGGTGGTGCTCGGGAATTCTTCGTGGTGGCGCTCGGGAACGGGACGGGTGACGGCCTGCCGCGTGGGCCTACTCCTTGACGCTTCCGGCGGCGAGTCCGGACTGCCAGTACTTCTGCAGCAGCAGGAAGGCGGCGATCAACGGCACGATGGTGACCAGGGAGCCGGTGATGACCAGGTTGAAGACGGCTTCGCCGCCGGCCGTGGACGCCTGCTTGTTCCAGGCGTCGAGGCCGAGGGTCAGCGGATACCAGTCGGGGTCCTTCAGCATGATCAGCGGCAGGAAGTAGTTGTTCCAGGTCGCGACCGTGGTGAAGAGGAGCACCGTGACAGTGCCGGGTGCGAGCAGCGGCAGGGCGACCTGGAAGAAGGTGCGCAGTTCGCTCGCGCCGTCGATGCGGGCGGCCTCCATCAGCTCGGTGGGGATCGCCTCGGTCGCGAACACCCACATCAGGTACAGGCCGAACGGCGAGATCAGGGACGGGACGATGATCGCCCACGGGGTGTCGGTCAGGCCCAGCTTGCTGAACATCAGGAACGTCGGGACCGCGAGCGCCGTGGTGGGCACCGCGACCGCCCCGATGACGACCGCGAACACGCCCCGCTTGCCGGGGAAGTCGTACTTGGCGAGCGCGTACCCGCCGAGGACCGCCAGGAAGGTGGCCCCGCCCGCGCCCACCACCACGTACAGCAGCGTGTTGAGGAGCCAGCGGACGAACACACCGTCCTGGTACGTGAACGTCTCGCTGATGTTGTCCCACAGCGCGAAGTCCCCGTCGAACCACAGGCCGAACGAACTGGCCAGGCCGCCCTGGGTCTTGGTGGCGCTGATCAGCAGCCACAGCAGCGGTACGAGGCTGTACAGCACGAAGACGCCGGTGAGGACGGTCAGCAGGACGCTGCGCCTGGGGCGGCTCGGCGTGTGGCGGCGCGGTGTCCGCAGGCGCGGGGCGGCGGTGTGCGGCTTCGTCGCGGGCCGGGAGGCGGCGGCGGTGCCGATCGGTCCAGTCATCGGGCTCACGCTCCCTTGCGCATGCCGCGCAGCTGGACGATGTAGGCGACGATCATGGTGATCACGCCCATGACGATGGCGACCGTCGCGGAGTAGTTGTGCTGCTGTCCGGAGAAGGACAGTGAGTACGTGTAGTAGTTGGGGGTGTAGTCGGTGGTGATCGCGTTGGGCGCGAGCTTCTGCAGGATGGCCGGTTCGTTGAACAGCTGGAAGCTGCCGATGATCGAGAAGATCGTGGCGATGACGAGGGCACCGCGGATCGCCGGGAGTTTGATGGCCGTGATGACGCGCCACTGTCCTGCGCCGTCGATCTGCGCGGCCTCATACAGGGAGTGCGGGACGACGCGCAGCGCCGAGTAGAAGATCAGCATGTTGTAGCCGACGAACTCCCAGGTGACGATGTTGCCGATCGACGCGAGGACCAGATCCGGTGAGAGCGGGTCGGGCAGCGAGACACCCAGGCCGTCGTTGATGTCACCGACGAGCCCGAAGCGGCTGCCGTACATGAAGCCCCACATCAGCGAGGCCACCACGGCGGGCACCGCATAGGGCAGGAAGATCGAGATCCGGAAGAAGTCCTTGCCGTAGAGGCGGCCGCTGTCCAGGGCGAGGGCGACGAGGAGCGCGATGCCCAGCATGATCGGCACCTGGACCGCCAGGAACAGCGCGACCCGCTCCAGCGAGGCCCAGAACTGGTCGTCCTTGAGGGCCTGTTGGTAGTTGTCGAGGCCCACGAACGTGGTGCCGCCGATGAGCCGGTCGCGGAAGAGGCTGAGATAGACCGAGTACGCGAGGGGCGCCATGAAGACCAGGGCGAAGACCGCCACGAAGGGGCCGATGAACCCCCATCCCGTCCAGGAGCGGGCCCGCCGCCACGGCGGTCGGGAGGGGCGCCGTCCTGTGGCCGCCGGTGGTTGAAGCGTCGTCATGTCGTTCCTCGCTCGTCCATCTCGGGACCGGCGTGCGCCGTGCGCGGTGCGTTGCGCCATGGGCGGTGCGCCGTCGAGATGTTTGCGTAAACATCGTGCGCCGTAAGGACCCTGGGGTGTTATGTTTGCGTAAACATCCCGGTGGCGGAATGTCTACACTCCTCCGATGACGGTGGTCAAGGGTCCCGTGGACCGTGACGGAAAACGCGGGCCACCGCAGAGAACTGCGGCTCATGCGATGAGGGAGACGGTGGAAGCAGCGGACAAGTCGCCGACGGGCGCGGCGCGCACACGTGGCAGGGCGCGGGCCGCACGCCGTTCCCAGAGCGCGTCCATGGCGGACGTCGCCCGCCTCGCCGGGGTCTCCTCCCAGACCGTCTCCCGTGTGTCCAACGGCTATTCGGGCGTCACGGAAGAGACGCGGCGGCAGGTGCTCGCCGCCATGAAGGAGCTCGGGTACCGGCCCAACAGCGCCGCCCGCGCCCTCAAGCGCGGGGAGTTCCGCACCATCGGCGTCATCACCTTCAGCCTCTCCAGCACGGGCAATGTGCGCACCCTGGAGGCGATCGCCACGTCCGCGGCGCAGGAGGGGTACGCGGTCACGCTGCTGCCCGTGGCGGTGCCGACCCAGGACGAGGTGCGCGGCGCCTTCTCCCGGCTCGGGGAACTCGCCGTCGACGCCGTCATCGTCATCATGGAAGTACATCTCCTCGACGCGGCGCGGCTTTCGCTGCCGCCCCACGTCCAGGTCGTCGTGGCGGACTCGGACGCCGGCGACCGCTACACCGTGGTCGACACCGACCAGGCGGGCGGCACCCGCACCGCGGTGGAGCACCTGCTCGGCCTCGGCCACCGCACGGTGTGGCACCTGGCAGGACCCGAGGAGTCCTTCGCCGCACAGCGCCGCGCCGACGCCTGGCGCTCGACGCTCACGGAGGCCGGGCGCGTCCCGCCGCCGCTGGTGCGCGGCGACTGGTCGGCGGAGTCCGGCTACCGGGCCGGGCTCCGCCTGGCCGAACACGCGGACTGCACCGCGGTGTTCGCCGCCAACGACCAGATGGCGCTCGGACTGCTGCGGGCACTGCACGAGCGCGGCCGGAGAGTGCCCGACGACGTGAGCGTCATCGGCTTCGACGACATCCCCGAGTCCGGCTCATTCCTGCCGCCCCTGACCACCGTGCACCAGGACTTCGCCGAGGTGGGCCGCCGCTGCGTGCAGGGGGTCCTGCGCCAGGTGCGGCAGGGCGCGGCCGAGCGGGGTACGACGCTGGTGCCGACGCGGCTGGTGGTGCGGGAGAGCACGGCGCCGCTTGTGCGGTAGGGGTGGAGGGTGCGGGCGGGCGGGGCCGGGAGCCACGCACCTCGTGTCCGCCGGGTCCCTCGCGTCCGCCGGGTCCAGTAGTTGAGATTTCACCCACCCGGCTGAAGTTCGGTAAGCCTTGCCTTATACGCTGTCGCCACCTTCGCTGCCGTACACGTCAGGCCGGGGGTATCTCCATGCCCCACGACAGGACCACACGCATGCGCACCCCTTCCCGCGCCCTCCTTGCGGCGCTCGCCCTCACCCCTGTGCTGACCGGCTGCTTCGTCTCGAGCGAGAGCGGCGGCTCGGGCAGCGAAGCGGGAAATGGGGGCCGCCTGCGGGTCGCCCTCGCCGTACCGCCGGTGCAGGCGCTCTCCCCGTACAGCAACGACGCCACCGTGCTCAGCAAGCTGTCCGTCGCCGAAGGCCTCACCGCCCTCGACAAGGACGGCGCCGCGGCGCCCGCGCTCGCGAAGTCCTGGAAGCAGAACACCGCCACCACCTGGACCTTCGAGCTGCGCAAGGCCTTGTTCCAGGACGGCACCGAGGTCACCGCCACGTCCGTCGTCAACGCCCTCGACCAGGCGGGCAAGGCCAGCACCAGGCCCCGCGTCCTCAGCGACGTGACCCTGACCGCCGAGGCCAAGGACGCCGACACCGTCACGATCACCACCAAGAGCGCCGACCCGGTGCTGCCGCTGCGCCTGGCCAGCCCCGCGCTCGCCGTCCTCTCCCCGAAGGCGTACGCGAAGGACGGCGCCGTCAGCCCGGTCGGCACCGGCACCGGACCATTCGAGATCACCCGGCTGACCGGCAAGACGAAGGCGGCCCTCGATCGATTCGACGGCTACTGGGGCGGCAGGGCGAAGGCCTCCGGCGTCGACGTCGACTGGATCGCGGACGGCACCGCCCGGGCCAACGCCCTGCGCGGCGGCGACGTCGACATCGCCGAGTGGATCCCCACCGCCCAGGCGAAGCTGCTCGACCGGGACACCCGTCACGAGGTGCCCTCCGTCCGCACCGACAGCCTCGTCCTGAACACCGGCAGCGGCCTCTTCACCGACGCGTCCCTGCGCGCCGCCACCCGCGAGGCCGTCGACGGGTCCGCGCTCACCGACTCCGTCTTCGGGGGGTACGCGGAATCCGCGCAGGGCCTGTTCGGGCCCGCCGTCCCGTGGGCCGCCGACCAGCGCGTCAAGGTGACGGGCCGCGCGAAGGCCGCGACTCCCGCACAGGTCACGGCCAGGGCCGAGGGCAGGACGCTGCGCCTGGCCACCTACACCAACCGCGCCGAACTGCCCGAGGCCGCGACCGTTCTCCAGCAGAAGCTGGAGAAGGCCGGGTTCAAGGTGAAGCAGGACGTACGCGAGTACACGCAGATGGAGGCCGACCTCCTCGCGGGCCGGTACGACGCGCTCGTCTTCTCCCGGGTCACGCTCCTCGACACGGGTGACGCGGTCGCCTACCTCGCCGGCGACTACACGAGCGACGGCGTCTACAACATCGCGGGCCTGAAGGACGCCGCGGTCGACAAGGCCATCAGGGCCGCCGCCGAAGAGGGCGGCACGAAGCAGCGGCAGCAGAAGATCATGCGGGCGGAGGCGGAGATCCTGCGCACCGACGCCGTCGTGCCGCTGGTCCACGAGGAGGCCGTGCAGGGCATCGCCACCGATGTCGAGGGAGTACGCCTCGATCCCCGCGAGCGCTCCCTGATCGACGTCGACACCCGCCTCAAGTGACGGCGGCCACGGACGGAAACACCACGGGATGAGCATCACTGACGGCCGCGCCCCCGTCCGCCTCCACCGGTGGCGGGCCGGGGCCGGCCGCACCGTCGCCGGGGCCGCGCTGCTGACGGCCGTCGCCCTGCTGCCCTGGCTCTCCGGCACCGACCCGGCGCGGACGGTGCTGCGGGCACGCTCCGCCGATCAGGACCCGACGCCCGAGCAGTTGGCCGCCGTACGGGAGCAACTGGGCCTGGACGAGGGGCCCCTCACGCATCTCACGCACTGGCTGGGCGGCCTGCCCCGCGGTGACGCGGGCACCTCCTGGGTGTCGGGCGAACCGGTGCTCCCCCACGTGACGGCCGCCCTCGGCGTCTCGGTCACGCTCATGCTGGCCGCGCTCCTGGTCACCGTCCTGGTGGCCGGCCTGGTCTGTGCCCGCACGGTCTTCCTGGGGTCCCGGCGGCGGCTGCGGCACGGACGGGCGGGCACCGGGGCCGCTGTCCTTGCCGCCCTTCCCAAGTTCCTGCTCGCCTCACTGCTGGCCACGGTGTGCGGGGTGTGGCTCGGCTGGTTCCCTTCGAGCGGCTGGGAGGGGCCGCAGTCGATGGTGCTGCCCGCGCTCGCACTCGGTGTCCCCTCCGGGGCGATGATCGGCGGGCTCCTCGACCAGTCGCTGCCCGCCGCCTTCCACGAGCCCTGGGCACGGACGTGGTACGCCGCCGGGTTCCCGCCCGGCCACACCGCCCGGCACGCCCTGCGCCGGGCGCTGCCCGGCGTGCTTCCCCAGTTCCTGCCGACCGTCGTGGCACTGGTCGGCGGCGCGGTCGCCGTGGAGAAGATCTTCAACATCCCCGGACTCGGCCGACTCGCCCTGGACGCCGCCGTCGCCCAGGACCTCCCGCCCCTCCAGACCACCGCGCTCGCCCTCGTCCTGCTCGGCACGGCCGCCGGTCTCCTCGTACGAGCCCTGCGGCACGCGCTGCTCGGCCGCGCGCTCCGGGACGGCGCCCTGCCCGCCCTGCATCGGCCCGCACTCCCCCGACCGCGCGCCCTGCGCCGGATCGCCGGGTGCTGCGCCCTGGCCCTGGTCGCCCTCGTCGTGGCGGGGCTGCTGCGCGACCCCTTGCAGGTGGACACGGCCGCGCGGCTGCTTCCGCCCTCCGCCGCGCATCCGCTGGGCACGGACTCGCTGGGCCGCGACCTGCTGGCCCGGCTCGGCCACGGGGCGCTGCGCACGGCGGGCGTGGCGCTCGTGGTGACGGCGGTCAGTGCCGTCACCGGTCTGCTGCTCGGCATGGTGCCGCAGGCGAGCGCGGGTCTGACGGAAGTGGTCTCGACGCTGCCCGCCGTCCTCGCGGGACTGCTGGTGACGGGGGTCACCGGTCCTTCGGTCTGGGGCGCGGCGTGCGCGGTGTGCGCGGTCGGCTGGAGCCCGTACGCCGCCCAGACCGCGGCGCTGCTCGAACAGGAACGGGCCGGCGGCCACATCGCCGCGTCCGTCTCCCTGGGCGCCGGTCGACTGCACCTGCTGCGCCGCCACCTGCTGCCCGCCGTACTCCCGGCCGTGCTCCGCAACGCCCTGCTCCGCCTGCCCACCACCGTTCTCGTCCTGGCCTCCCTCGGCTTCCTGGGCCTCGGCGAACAGCCGCCGACCCCGGAGTGGGGACGGCTCCTCTCGGAGAACCAGGCCTACGCCGAACTGGCGCCCTGGACCGTGCTCGGCCCGGCCTGCGCGCTCGTCCTGCTCTCCGTCCTGGCGGTGCTGGGCAGTGCGCCGGGGCGGGCGAAGACGCGGGGGAAGACCGCGCGTCGCTGACCCGCCGGGGCGTGCCGTATTGATCAGCGTGGCGCCGCTTCTGTGACCCTCACGTGGTCGAAGCGCGTGGTGCTGAGTGCCCGCGGGTCGCCCGAGCAGACCACGAGGCCCACGTGGAACGAGGCCTCGCCGAAGCCGGGGACGGTGCCCTCGGCGAGCGGGGTCCAGCTGTCGCCGTCGGTGGAGACGGCCGCGGCGAAGACGGTTCCGGTGCGCTTCAGCCGGAGCCACAGCGGGAGTTGGGGTGCCTCGCCCGCTGTCCCCGCTGACCGCGTGGTCCCCGTGCTCCGCGTGTTCCCCGTGCTTCCCGTGAAGACGGAGGCGCCCGCGACCGTCGGGCGGAGCATGAGCCGCGGCCCGGCGCCGCCGGTGAGGATCACCCCGGCCGCCTGGTCGAAAGGGGAGAGGGACTTGGCCATCAGGAGCCCCACCCGGTCTGCCGCCGCCGCGCCCGACCGGGACACGACACGGGCCACGATCTCGCAGGTGTCACCGCCGACCGACTGCCGCGCGAACTGCCCGGTCATGCCCTGCCCGTTGACATTCAGGTCGGTGCCCGCGCCGCGCACGGTGAAGGTTCCGCCTCCGTACGAGGTGATCCCGGGCCTCAGCACGAACACCACGCCGTACGTGCCGAGGTCCCGCTCGTCGAGGACGACCTCGCCGAGATCGCCGTACGTCCACGGAGCGGGCGGCGGCGTCTCGACCGCCACCTTCAGGGCGCCCTCCCCCTCCCCGGACGCGTTGGCCGCGGTCACGGTGACCGCGAACCGGCCCACCGGCTTCGGCATGCTCGCGGTCACCCGGGGCGAACGCGGGCCGCGGCCCGAGCAGTTGGTCTTCGCGACCCGGTAATGGTAGGTCGCCGCGGGAGTTCCGGCGGCGTCGGCGTACCGCAGCCGCGTCCCGAAGCCGACCGGGGCCACGCCGGTGGGGATCGTCTCGTACGGGCCTTCGGCTCGGGCGGCGCGCAGCACGGTGTAGCGGGCCGACAGGTCGGGGTCGGTCCAGGTGAGCTCGACGGCGTCGGGGCCCGGCCGCGCGCGCAGACCGGTGGCGGTGGCGACGGGGCGCGGCACCGCCCACACCGTGCCGGTGGCGTCGCGCACGCTGACGTTGTCGAAGGCGGCGGTCCCGGTCTCGGCATACGAAGCGAGCATGGCATCCGTGGAATCCGCATCCGTGGGATCCGTGGCATCCGTGGCATCCACGCCCAGGCACGAGGAGAGGACGAGTCCGGCATACACGCCGCGTCCCAACTCGACCTTCCCTGCCCCGACTTCGGTCCACGTCTCGCCGTCCGGGGAGAGGAATCCGGTGCAGCGACTGCCGCGTCGCTCGACGCGCACCCAGTACGGCGCCCGCAGCCGGTATCCGTCACCCGCGCCCTCCACGTACGGCGCTTCGAGGGGCGTCGCGGACGCGGGCAACGTGCCGAGGTCGGAGATCGGGAAGCCCGCGTCCGTCGTGATGGCCCGCTGCTGGGTGGGCGGCACCGGTGTGCTGCCGGTCGCCGTGGTCTCTTCCTCCGGCACGTCGCGCACCGTCCACACCCCGCTCCAGGTGTGCAGCGGCAGCCCTTGGATCAGCATCGACGCGTGCGCGGCCCCGGCGGTGAGCGCGCCGCGCACCATGACGCCGACCTTGGAGTACTGCGAGCTGAGCGGCCACACCACGCGCGCGGTGACCGTGCCGTCGCCGCGCAGCGGCACGTACGCGAAGTGGCAGGCGTCCGCGGTGGAACCGATGTCGTCGCCGCCCGCCTCGACGGCGAACCGCTCGCCGTCGAAGACCGCCGAGCCGATGCCGCGCACCGCCCCGATGTCCCGTGCCGCCCACGGCTCGGGCAGCCCCGCCGTCGCGGCGGCGACGGCCGAGACCGGGCCGTCGGAGCAGGACACCGTGTAGTGGTAGGTGCGGCCCGCGCGGACGCTCCGGTCGGTGTGCGTGGCGGCCCGGACCGCGTCGGCGATCGTCTCGTACGGGCCTTCGGGGTCGGTGGCCCGGTGCACACGGCAGGTCAGCGCGCCGGTGGGCGGCAGCCAGGTGAGGGTGACGGCGCGGGCGGTTCCGCGCGCCGCGAGGGCGGCGGGCGCCGTCAGCGGGGTGGCCGGGTGCGGCGTGGCGCCGGCGTAGGTGAAGGTCCCGAAGGACGGCAGGTCGTCGTTGCTGCCCTCGATGACGCGGGCCCCGCCGCTGCCGCGGAAGAGCGCCGCCTTCGTGTACGGCGCGTCGAGCCCGCGGACGCCCGCGTAGTGCGCGTACGCCATCTCGTAGATCGGCGGGAACGCGCCGCGCACCTTCGCGGAGACGGTCGTCTTGAGGTATTTGCCGGTCCGGTCCAGGTCGGGGGTGAAGTCGACGTCGTGGCCCAGGTTGTAGCGGGCCGCGTACTCGACGTTGGCGAGGATGCGGTGGTCCAGGTGGCCGTACAGGTCGACGCCCTGGTTCCAGGCGACCTGGGCGGCGTCCAGGGTGAGGCCGACGGCGAGCTGTTCGTGGCCCTGGTCGCGGCCGGACTCCTGGCCCTGTCCGGCGGCGGTGACGACGCGGTGCGGCACGCTGCCGTTGCCGGCGCCCGACACCGCGTACCGCAGCGCGTCCTCGAAGAGCACGCGCTCCTCGCAGAAGACGCCGATGGCGAGGATCGTCTGGAGGGCCGTCAGGTCCCAGTTGCCGTTGGCGTACGGCATGTAGCCGGAGACCGCCGGGTACCAGACACGCAGGAAGGACTCCTCGCAGCGCGCGATGTCCGCGGCCGCCCAGCCGTCGTAGCCGCTGTGGCGGAGCAGTTCGGCGGCGTTGGCGAACTTGAAGCCCTGCAGGCCCGCGCCGAGCGGGCCGTCGGCGCCGGTGACGGCGGTGAGCGACGCCGACCAGGCGTCGAGGATGTCACGGGCCTTGTCGGCGTGGGCGCGTTCGCCGGTGACGCACCACATGAGGGCGTTCTGGTAGGCGGCGGCCGAGTCGGCGACGGCTTCGTTCATGTGGTTGCTGGGGCCGCGGCCCCACGAGGTGATCTGTCCGGTGTTGCGGACCGGGTACGCGGCCGAGGAGCGGGCGTGGGCCGCGAGGGCGAGGTACCCCTCGTACTGCGGGGACCGCTTGGCGGCGACCGCGGCCTGCATGCGGGCCACGTCGTCGGAGGTGTGCAGGAGGCCGGGGTGGGCGAAGGAGAACTCCTCTGCTCCACCGGGCGGTTGGGCGCGGGCGAGGGAGGCGCCGAGGGTGCCCGTCCCGGCTGCGGCGAGCAGCGACGTGGACGTCCGGAGCAGGGTCCGGCGGCTGAGGGGTGTCACGACGCGGCCTCAGCGGTGGTGCGGAACTTCAGGTTCGTGACGTGCTCGTTGGCGTGCAGCGGGACGAAGTCCCCCGTCAGGTACCAGCCGGGCTTCTGCATGGAGTCGGCGATGACCTTGCCGTTGACGACGAGGTTCTCGAAGGTGACGTCCTTGATGGCGTGGTCGGCGTCGTAACCGAGCAGCAGGCAGGTGTCGAGGGCCTTGCCGGTGTAGCTGAGGTCCTTGACGTACACGTCCTCGATGCCGCGCCCGACCGAGGTGTTGTACTTCGTGTTGTACATGACCCGCAGGTGGATGAGCTGGCCCTGCCGGAAGTCCTCGACGCGTACGCCGTCCACTCGCACGTGCCGGATCAGGTTGGAGTCGCCCGCGTTGAGGGCGATGCAGCCCTGGTAGCCCATTTGGGGTTCGCGGTGGTCGCAGATGTCGAGGTTGGCGAAGGTGAGGTTCTCCAGGACCTCGGGGGCGTCGGTGTTGCCGTGGGTGCCGACGTTGATGGGGTGGGCGACGTCGGCCCAGAGGGTGGAGTTCTTGACGGTGATGTCGCGGGTGTCGCCGTAGTACTCCCAGCGGTGGGTGTAGAGGGCGATGCAGTCGTCGGCGTTGCGCATGAAGACGCCGTCGATCGTGACGCCGGTGGAGGAGAAGACGTCGATGCCGTCGCCCCATCCCTTGGAGCTGAAGGAGCCCATGCCGCCGCGGATGGTGACGTCGTGGGACTCCCCGACGGTGACGGCGTAGCCGTCCGGGTTGAGCATGGTGACCGCGCCGATGGAGATGTCGCGGGATCCCTCGACGGTGACGCCGCCGCCGGGCGCCGCCCAGATGACGCCGCGCCCGGTGAGCCGCGCGTCGTGCACGTCCTTGAAGACGACGCGCGACTTCAGCACCGCGCCGCCGTGCAGGTACACGGTCTTCCCCGACGGGACGGTCACCGTGCCGTCGGCGGTGGTGTGCACGCCGGGGCCGAAGTAGAGGACGTCGGGGTCGTCCTTGTCCGGGCGGTGCGTCTCCAGGGGACGGGCGAACAGGTGCAGGCAGTCGAAGATGTCGTCGTTGATCTGTACGACGACGTTGCGGGGCCGGTCCAGGGTGAACCGGAGGGTGTCGGCGACGACCTCGGGCTCGATGCCGTACGAGTCGGGACGGACGCGCACCTTCTCCGTGCCGCCCTTGATGTACGTCACCTCGACGTCCACCGTGCCCGCGAAGTCGAAGAAGGCGAGGGTCGACTTCTGCTGCCGGCCGCCGCCCGTGGTGGTGTCGACCAGGTTGAGGGTGGCGAGATACGTGCCGAGCTTCCGCCAGGTGCCGCCGGGGGTGCGGACCTTGACGGCGAAGCTGTCGGTCTTGACGGGGGCTCCGGCAGGAACGGGGTGGACGACGAGCGGCTCGGCGCCCTCCGCGTGCGCGGTGTTCACGCCGAGGGCACCGGTCGCACAGGCGGAGAGGGCGACCGCTCCGGCGGCCTGGAGGGTGCTGCGGCGGGACAGGTTCATGCTCACGTACGGCTCCTTGTCTGCGGGAACGTCTGCGGGAACGTCTGCGTGCACTGCGGCTCGGAGTGGGTCACCGGTCGCGGGTCACTCGTCGAGGTCCCGCAGCTCGAACCAGTCGAAGTCGGCGGGTGCGCGCGTCCCGCCCAGGTCCTGCGCGCACACCCCGACGTACGCGCCCGTGAACCGCAGCCGGTCGCCGTAGTCGTCGGACAGGCGGGTCGCGTCGAGCACTGGGCCGACCTGCTGCCAGGACCGTCCGTCCGGGGAGGCCGACAGCAGCAGTCCGGGTCCGTCGAAGCGGGCCCGCAGGTGTACCGACGGCCAGTCGTCGACGTCCAGTTCGGCCTCGGGCAGCTCGCCGTAGGTGCCGTCGTCGGTGAACACGACGCCGAGGGTGCGGCCCCGGCCCTCGGTGTGGGTCAGGCGCAGGTAGTAGTGGGTCGTCGTGTCGTACCAGCAGATCAGGCCCGCCGCCTGGCTGAAGTGGGCGGGGCGGAAGTCGACGACGGTCGTCGCCTCGCAGCGCACCGAGGTGAGGCGGCGGGCGAGCAGGCTCTGGTCGAAGCGGGAGTGGAGGCTCTGCCGGCCGCGCAGCCGCAGGTGGCCGGGGCGTTCGGTGAGCGTCAGCCAGTCGGGGCGGGCGGGGGTGCGCAGCGTGTTCCAGCGAGGGTCGAGGCGCGGGGCGTCGAAGTCGTCGCGGGCGGGCGGCGTGCGGGGTTCGGCGGCGACGGCCGCGCGGGGCGCGCGGGGAGCCGGGACGTCGGTGTCGGGCAGGTGTCCGCCGCCCGCAAGCCGCGGCCGGCCGTCGTCGGTCCACGTCACCCGCTGCAGGCAGGTCTCGCGGCCGAGCACACAGCGCGGGTCGCCGTCGGGCGTGCGCACGGGGCGGGAGGCGAGATGCGCCAGGTACCACTCGCCGTCAGGCGTCTCCACCAGCTCCCCGTGCCCGGCCTTCTGCAACGGCCACGCGGGATCATGACGGGTCGTCAACAGCGGGCCGTGGGCGTCGAGTTCATAGGGTCCGGCGAGGTCGCGCGAGCGGGCCGTCAGGATGCCGTGGTGCCAGCCGGTGCCGCCCTCGGCAATCATCAGGTGGTACCAGCCGTCCCTGCGGTAGAGGTTCGGGCCCTCGATGAGGGTGTCGTGCGTGAGGATCGTGCGGGGCTGTCCGATCAGGTCCTGCTTGTCGGCGTCGTACTCCTGGAGCAGGATGCCCGCGAAGGAAGGATGCGCCTCGCGGTGGTCCCACTGGATGTTGAGGAGCCAGTGGCGCCCGTCCTCGTCGTGGAAGAACGACGGGTCGAAACCGGAGGAGTTCAAGAAGACCGGCGCCGACCAGGGGCCCTCGATGCGCTCGGCGGTCGTCAGGTAGTTGTCGACGTCCTTGTACGGGCGCCCGACCGTGCGGACGATGCTGTAGACGAGCCAGTACCGGCCGTCGTGGTACGAGAGCGACGGCGCCCACACCCCGGCCGAGTCGGCGACGCCCCGCAGGTCGAGCAGGTCGGTGCGGTCGAGGATGTGCCCGGCGTGCTCCCAGTGCACCAGGTCCGTGGAGCGGTGCACGGGGACGCCGGGGAACCATTCGAAGGTGGACGTCGCGAGGTAGTACGTGTCGCCGACGCGCAGGATGCTGGGGTCCGGGTGGAATCCGGGCAGCACGGGATTGCGGATGGGGCCCGCGGACAAGGCAGGTCCTTTCGTACGGAGAAGGTGTTGCCGAACGGGAAAATGTCAGCCCTTGACCGCGCCCTGCATCACACCGGCCACGATGTGCCGGGACAGCAGCACGAAGACGAGCAGGAGCGGCAGCACTCCGATCGCCGCGCCGGACAGGATCAGCGTGTAGTCGAGCGCGTAGCCGCTGGCCAGCGAGGACAGGGCGGTCTGTACGGTCGGGGTGACCGAAGGGTCGAGGACGATCAGCGGCCACATGAAGTCGTTCCAGGTGGCCATGAAGGTGAACATGGCGAGCACGGCGGCCTGCGGGCGGATCGCGGGCAGGGCCACGTGCCAGAAGGTGCCGAGCGTCGAGCAGCCGTCGACGCGGGCCGCCTCGACGAGTTCGTACGGGACGGACTCCTCGCAGGCCTGGCGCATCCAGAACACGGCGAACGCCGACACCAGCGCGGGCACGACGACCGCCTGGAGCGTGGCGATCCAGCCGAGCTTCCCCATCAGCATGTACAGCGGGATCATGCCGAGCTGGGTGGGCAGCATCGCCGTCACCACGACGGCGACGAAGAGCAGATTGCGCCCCTTGAACGGCAGCTTGGCGAAGGCGAAGCCCGCGAGCGAGGCGAGCAGCACGCAGCACACCGTCACCGTGGTGGAGATGACGAAGGAGTTGCGCAGCGCGAGCCAGAAGTCGACGGTGTCGAAGACGCGCCCGATGTTGTGGAAGAGGTTGCCGCCCGGCGTCAGGGTCAGGGCCGAGTCGCCGATCGCGGAGTTGTCGCGGGTGGGCAGGACGAAGGAGTAGTAGAGGGGGAAGAGCGAGGCGGCCATGACGCCGACGAGGGCGGCGTACACGAGGTACGGCTTCTTGCGCTCGCGGGGTCGGCGGTTCTTGTCCTCGCGGGTGCGGCGGTTGTTGTGACCGCCGGTGCGGCCGGTGTCTGCGGGTGTCGCCGTCGGTACGGTCATGGCGTCGTCAGTCCTTCGATGCGATGCGCCGCGACAGCGCGTAGTTGATGCCGGAGACGATCGCGATCAGCAGGAACATCACCCAGGCGAGCGTGGCGGCGTAGCCCGCGTTGAACTCGCGGAACCCCTTCTCGTAGAGGTACATCATCAGCGTCTGGAACTGCCGGTCGCTGCCGCCGGTGCCCTCCGTGGTCTGCGGGTCGAAGAGCTGGGGTTCGGTGAAGGTCTGCATGCCGCCGATCGTCGACGTGATGACCGCGAAGATGATGGTGGGGCGGATGCCGGGCACGGTGATCGACCAGAAGATGCGCCGCCTGGACGCGCCGTCGAGCATGGCGGCCTCGGTCAGTTCGCGGGGGACGCTCTGCATCGCGGCGAGGAAGATCAGCGCGAAGTAGCCCGCCCAGCGCCAGATGATGACGGTGGAGATGGCGAGGATCGCGGACCAGCGGTTGGCCTGCCAGTTGACGCGGTCGATGCCGAGCAGGCCGAGGGCGTCGTTGACGAGCCCGGTGTTGAAGCCGTAGAGCTGCGCGAAGACGAGCGAGACGGCGACGACGGAGATGACGTGCGGCAGCACCACGCCGGCCCGCCACCAGGCGTTGCCGCTGAGCTTGCGGTTGAACAGGTTCGCCAGCCACAGGGCGACGAACAGCTGGACGCCGGTGCCGAGGACGAGCAGGAGCGAGGTGTTGAGCAGGGCGTTCCAGAAGTACTCGTCGGCGAACAGCGTCCGGTAGTTGTCGAATCCCGTCCAGCCCTGATCCCCGTCGATGATCGCCCAGTCGTGGAACGAGATCCAGCCGGTGTACAGCAGCGGCCACGCCGCGAAGACACCGAAGATCACGAAGAACGGGGCGATGAAGAGGTACGGCGTCCAGCGCTGGTCGAAGCGGGAAAGACGGCTGCGCCAGCCACTGCGGGTGCGGCGCGGTGGCCGCCGCACGGCCGAGGGGTCAGGTGCCCCGGCCGTGCGGGGCAGTTCGGTGAGGCTCATTCGCCCGCGACCTTCTCGGCGTCGTCGACCGCCTGGTCCCACGCGTCCTCGGGATCCTGCTTGCCCTGCTCGACGCGGAGCAGCGCGTTCATGAACGCCGTCGCGACATCGCTGTCCTTGGTGCCGCGGTAGATCGGCTTCATGGCGTCCGCGGCCTTGGCGAAGATCTCGCCGGTGGGGGCGTTCGAGAAATACGGGTCCTTCTTGGCCTGCACCGCCTTGTCGTTGTAGACGGACGGGTGGCTGGAGAGGTAGCCCTTGTTCAGGAAGAGCTTCTTCTGGACCTTCGACGACGTCAGCCAGCGGGCGAGCTCCACGGCCTCCTCGGCGTGCTTGCTCTGCTTCGGTACGAGGAGGTAGGAGCCGCCCCAGTTGCCGCCCTGCGGGGCCGGGGCGACGGACCACTTGCCCGCGTTGGCCGGTCCCGAGGCCTCCTTCGTGCGGTCGACCTTCCACGCCGGGCAGACCGCCGTCGCCGCCTTTCCGGTCTTGAGAGCATTGGCCATTTCCGGGGTGAAGGGCGGATATCCGCCGCTGACCTTCTTCTCGGACATGGCGGCCGCGGTCAGGAAGTCCCGTTTCAGGTCGGTGTTCTTGTCGGCGATGAAGGAGTCGTCGGATTCCGCGAAGAACGTCTCCTTGTGCTGGTTTCCCATGCCGACCCAAATATCGCCGGTGTTCGCGGTGAACGACGCGTCCCGCACCTTCGCGGTGAACTTCTCGCCGGTGGTAGTGAACGCCTCCCAGGTGGGCCAGAGCGCGCCCACCTTCTCCGGGTCTGTCGGCAGGCCCGCCTTCTTGAACAGGTCGGTGCGGTAGCAGATGCCGAGGCCGCCGATGTCGGTGCGCATTCCCATGACGTACTTGCCGTCGTCCACGGTGCCGTAGTCGTACGCCCACTGCGCCCACGGGTCGTCGGTGTTGTTCACGCCGTGCTCGGCGAGGTTGAGGAAGCGCTGGTGGCTGGGCTTGAACTTGCCGATGGTGTCGTCGCCGAGGCCCACCACGTCGGCGGCGCCCCGGTTGGCGGCGAGCTGGGTGACGAGCTTCCTCGGCAGGTCGTCGACGAGGACTTCCTTGACCTTGATGCCGGGATGCGTCTTCTCGTACTCCTCGTAGAGGTCGCGGTAGCCGTAGTCGACCTGGGTGGTGACGGTCAGCGTGATGTCGCCGTCGCCCGAGCCGGAGGTGCCGCCTCCGCAGGCCGTGGCGAGCAGGGCGACGGCGCTCGCCGCGGCCGCGACGGACATTCCTCGGCGCGCACGCCGACTCCCCTGAATGGCACGGTGATTCATGCCCCTACCCCTCTGCCGGTTCTGCCGGTTCCGCCGGTCCGCCGTCTCGTTCGGCATTTCGAAAGTTTTCGCCTCACGCAGCAGCGGTGAATACCGAGGACTTCACGGTTCGTTGAGGCGGCCTTAATGTAGGAACCGGTTGCTACGCGGTCAATGTTTTCTGCGCGTAAGCGACGGCATTCGAAACTTTCGCTCTCACGGTGGCAGGTGACGCATGACCTCGACGCTCCGTACGCCAGGCGCGAGTTCGGCCGGCGGGCCGACCCTCGCGGTCGTCGCGCGTGCGGCCGGGGTGTCCGTGCCGACCGCCTCCAAGGTGGTCAACGGCCGCGAGGACGTGGCTCCCGAGACCCGGCGCCGCGTCACCGAGGTCCTCGACCGGCTCGGCTACGTCCGCAGGCGCCGCGTCGAACCGGCCGGGGCGTCCGGGCTCGTCGACCTCGTCGTCCACTCGCTCGACAGCTCCTGGTCGGGCGCGGTCCTGCACGGGGTGGAGGCGGCGGCGCACGAGTCGGGCCTCGAGGTCGTGGTGTCGGCGGGCCTGACCCGGACGCGCGGCGGCCGGCCCGAGCGCGGCTGGCTCGACAAGCTCACCGCGCGCGGCTCCTCCGGAGTGCTGTTCAACCTGGCGGAACTCACGCCGTCGCAGTACGCGTGGCTGGAGCAGCACCGCATCCCGTTCGTGATGATCGACCCGGTGGCCGACCCGCCGCCGGGCGTGGTGTCGGTGGGCGCGGCGAACTGGCAGGGCGGGGTGAGCGCGACCGAGCATCTGCTGGCCCTCGGGCACGAGCGCGTGGCGGTCATCGGCGGCTACCGGCACAAGATGTGCAGCAGCGCCCGGGTGGCCGGCTACCGCTGGGCGCTGACGACGGCGGGCCTGCGCCCCCGCTCGGCGTACGTCCGCCACGCCGACTTCGACGAGACCCGCGCCCGGCGCCGCATGCTGGAACTCCTCGATCTGCCCGAACCCCCGACGGCGGTGTTCGTGTGCTCGGACAAGATGGCGCTGGGTGCGTACGAGGCGCTCGCGGAGCGGGGGTTGCGGGTTCCGCACGATGTGAGCGTGGTCGGTTTCGACGACCTCCCGGAGGCGCGCTGGGCCGCTCCGGCGCTCACGACGGTCCGCCAGCCGCTGTCGGAGATGGCCTCGACGGCGCTGCGGCTCCTGGTGCGGCTCATGGACGGCGAACGGCCCGAGGGCACGCGGACGGAGCTGTCGACGCGGCTTGTTGTGCGGGGCAGTACGGCGGCACCGGCGGGCGCCGCGTGACGCACCCCGACGGCCCGGTCCCTCGCCCCGGCCGTCAGGCCCCGCTCCCCGGCCGCTCGGTCCTCCTCCCCGACCGCCGGGTTCCTCTCCCCGGCCGCTCGGTCCCCCTCCACCACCGCGACCGCCCCGGCACCGCCCCCGCCCTGCTCCTGGTGCACGGCTGGGGCGGCGACGGGCAGGACTGGGCGCCCACCTTCCCGTACTGGACCCACCGTGTGATCGTCCCCGACCTGCGCGGCCACGGCCTGTCCCCCAAGCCCGCCACGGGATACGGGCCCCGGGACTTCGCCGCCGACCTCGTACGGGTGCTGCGCGCCGCGGACGCGGGACCGGTGGTCGCCGTCGGGCACTCGATGGGCGGTCAGGCCGTCACCGCGCTGGCCGTCGAACATCCCGGTCTCGTACGGGGGTTGGTGGTCGTCGACCCCGCGTACGCCGCCGACGAGGCGGAGGCGGCGCGGCTTCCCGGCGAACAGGAGGCGCTGCGCCGGGAGGGCGCCGCGTGGGCGGTGCGGTTCGTCGGGGAGGCGTTCGGGCCCGGCGCGTCCGGGCCCGGGGGCGGGCTATGGGAGGCGCGTCGGCGGCAGGAGCGGCTGATGGCCGGGATGAACACGCGGGTGCTGTTGGAGTGCCGGGACGGCATGTATCTGGCCCGGGACGCCTTCGGGCTGCGGCCCGCCACCCGGGCCTACCTCGCGCGGCGCCGGTGCCCCGTGCTTGGGGTGTACTCGTCCCGGGACGGCGCCGACTTCGAGCGCTCCGCGTGCGCGGACGGCCGCTCGCGTGTCGAACTGTGGCGGGAGTGCGGGCACTTCCTGCACCAGGAGCGCCCCGGGGAGCTGGTGGCGCTCGTCGAGGAGTGGGCGCAGGGGCTCGGGCAGGACGGCACTTCCTTCGAGAACGAGTGACGCCCACCCCCGGTCCGGCCACCGTTTCTCAGCGTGCCGAGCCGCCTGGCTCCGGCTCCAGGTCCTGTGGCACGGGTGCCGCGTCGGTGCCCGTGTCGCGGACCCGGCCGTAGCGGACGATGCCCCGTGCCGGGTCCGGCGCGTGCAGCAGGTCCTCGGTGACGTATTCCCGGTCGACCGGCATGACGGCGAGGTTGTAGTCGGCGCCGCGCTCGTTCTGGCGCAGGGTGACGGTGCCGTCGAGGTAGTAGTACTCGTTCTGCCACATCTGCTGGGCGCCGGGCGGCAGTTGGATGAACCCGGTCTCCTTGGAGCCCATCCAGGTGTGCGGGCGGTCGGGCGCGCCCGGCACCTGGTCGTCCATGCGGCGGCCGCCACCGGACGCGGCGTGGAAGAGCTTGCCGTCGAGGCCTGTCCAGGTCGGCATGACGAGGGGGCCCGCGCGCTCGACCGACGGCACGAGCTGCCAGCGGACCAGGACATAGCCGCGGCCGGTCAGGGTGACCGTGTCGCCGCGGTGCTCCATGACCGCCTTCGCGCCGGCCGTGCTGGTGATGCCCGACTCGGGGCGCCGGGGCAGCGGGCCGGGGCGCGTGCCGGGGTCGGGGGCGGGCTCGGGGGCGTCGACGACGCTGCCGTAGCGGGGTGCGGAAGACTTCTCCGGTTTGCTGGATTTGCTCGGCTTTCGGGACGGGGCCGCGCGGGAGACCGGCGGCCGCGGGCTGGGCGACGCCGTACTCGCTGTGGGGGTGGGCGCGGTGGCCCGGGGCGGCCGGGGCGCGTCCGGTTGGTCGAGGACCACATAGGCGCCCCCGGCCGCCAGGGTCGCCCCGGCCGCGGACACGACCAGCGGCTTGGCGAGAAGCCCCTTCAACAGACCGCTGCTGCCCGCCAGTTGGACCGAAGGCCCGGCGGCCACCGAGCCGCCCTTGAGCAGCGCGGCGAGCGTGAACCCGGCGGGTACGGGCACCAGAGCGAGCCCGGCGAGCAGCCGGTCGGCGGGGACCCGGTCGGCGGCCCGCCCGCCGCAGACCGGGCACCCCCGCACATGCCGGGCGATGCGCTTGCGCCACACGGACCCCGGCCTGCCGTCCCAGTCGGTGGTGCGGCGGGCCAATTCCCGGCAGCCGGGGTCGGCCTCGAGCGCGCGCACCAGGACCCGGGCGTTCTCCAGGCGCTCCTTGAGCCGCTGGACCCGCACGGCGGTGTGCTGCCGGGTGAGACCGAGTGCCGCGGCCAGCTCGGCCCTGGTCAGCCGCCCGGTGACTTCCTGCCACCACAGGGCGAGGATCTCCCTGTCGTCCTCGTCGAGCCAGCGCGTGGCTTCGGCCACCTCCCTGCGCTGACCTTCCAGGCCGAGTCGCAGGACGGTCTCCCCGACGAAGTCGGCCGCCGGGTCGGCCTGCTCCCGTGCCGCGGTGGCGGCGGGCGGCGGGGTCTGCCGGGCGCGGGCCCGGCCGCGGTCGCGGATCCGGCGCATCGCGATGGCCACCAGCCAGGAGCGGAACGCGGCGGGGTCGCGCAGCTCCGCGATCCCGCGCAGGGCGTCGAGCACCGTCTCCTGCACGACGTCGTCGACGTCCAGATGCCCGTCGAGAGCCCGGCCCACGATGTTGTACAGCAGCGGCAGGTGCGCGGCGAGGAGCTCGTCGCGGGCCGCGCGGTCGCCGTCGACGGCGGCCTGGACGAGGCCGCTCGGCGTTGTGCTCACTGACTCCTGCCCCTGCTTCACGTCACGTGCCGCACTTGCCCCGCTTGCCGCACTTGCTTCACTTCGCGAACGCGAGGGTGCCGAAGCCGAGCTGATCGTAGCCGCCGCTGTTGGGGCCGTAGTCGCCGCCTCCACCCTCCGCGCGGCCCTTCTCCGCGATGGCGGTGATGTACGGCACGGACAGGCGCCGGCGGCGCGCGTAGTGGTAGTGGAGCATGTCCCACACCGGGCGGGTCTGGCCGCGCCCGGTGCCGGAGACAACCGTGTGCTCCCGGTAGGCGCAGTTCTGCCCCGTCCCCCAGGTGTACTTGGTGAAGGGCACGTTCTGGCCGAGGTTGTACTTGGCGACGTACTGGGCGGCCTTCATGAAGCGGTTGGAGTCGTAGCCGTACAGGTCGTCGCCCTGGTTCCAGGCCATCTCGCAGATCGCGCCCATCTGCCCCATGCCCATGACGGTGTGGCCCTGGTCGCGCCCCGACTCCTGCCACTGGCCGAGGCCCTGGTCGTCGTACAGGAAGGGCACGGCCTTCTTGATGGAGCCGTTTCCGGCGCCGTTCTTGAAGTACGCCACGGCCTGGTCGTACTTGGCGGTGTCGTCGCAGAGGATGCCGATGGCCATGACGGAGGCCATGTTGCACAGGTCCCAGTTCGCCCAGTAGTTGGTGATGCAGGCGTCGTTGTGCTCCTTCAGGAACTGGTTGTTCATCGGGTAGAAGACGTCGAGCATCATCTTCTGGAAGCGGGCCAGGTCGAAGCCCGCGTAGCCGCGCATCAGCTCGGCGGCGTTGGCGAACTGCCAGCCGTAGATCCCGGCCGCGAGGAACCGGTCGGCGTTGCCCGTGACCGTCTTGAGCGTGCCCGACCAGGCGTTGAGGATCGCGACGGCCGTGTCGGCGTGGGCGGCGGCGCCGGTGACCTTCCAGCGCAGGGCGTTCTGGTAGGCGGCGTGGATGTCGCGGTAGAGGGTGCCGTAGTTCTGGCCCTCGCCGCCCCGGATGATCGTGTCCCTGGGGCTGGGCTTCCAGGTGGCGGCGGAGTGGCCGTTGGCGGTGAGCCGGTCGTAGCCGGACAGCCAGGGCTGGCTCTTGGCGGCGACCCGCACCTTGGCGCGGTTGAGGTCTCCGGCGTTGTGCAGCATGCCGGGGTGGGCGAAGGTGCGCTTGACCTTCGCCTTGGCCTCGGGGGTGGCCGCGGCGCCCGCCTCGCCGCCGGAGAGGGCGGCCAGCGTGCCGCCCGCTCCGGCCGCGACGGCGAGGCCGCCGCCGATCCCGAGGAGGGTGCGGCGGCTCATGGCGCGGTGCTTGTTGCCGTGGCTCATGGGGGGCTCCTGAGTGGTTGGGGGGAAGGAGTCGTTCAGGAGTCGTGGGAAGCGCTTGCGGATAACAGAAATCTTGCTCAGCGGGCGACGGGCCACCCGGTGCTCCAGTCGAGGAGGTTGACGCCCAGCTTGGCCGTGCCGCCCGCCTGGCCGTCGTAGTAGTGGTAGACGAGCAGGTCGCCGTCCGTGTCCTTCATCACGGACTGGCCGCCGGGGCCGATGAAGCGGCCGTGCGACTCCAGGACCGGGGTGCCGCCGTTGTTCGTCATGGCGACGCCGTTCTTGTCGCGGTACGGACCCGTGGGCTTGGCGGCCCGACCCACCTTGATCTTGTACGTGGAGGCGGTGCCCGCACAGCAGGTGTCGTACGACGCGAACAGGTAGTACGAGCCGCCGCGCTTGACGACGTACGGAGCCTCGACGGCCTTGGTGCCGGTGGGCCGGGACGCGAGCGAGTGCCGGGTGGTGTCGCCCGCGTACTGCTTGCCGGTGGCCGGGTCGACGCGGATCATCTTGATGCCGGTCCACCAGCTGCCGAACGACAGCCACCAGGTGCCGTCGTCGTCGACGAAGAGGTTCGGGTCGATGGCGTTGTAGTCGCTGGCGGAGTCCGAGGTGTAGACGATGCCGCGGTCGGTCCAGCTGCCCGGCTCGCCCGTGGTGGAGGTCGCGAGCCCGATCGCGGACGTGTTGGAGCCGAACCGGGAGACCGAGTAGTACAGCAGGTATCTGCCGCCGTGGAAGGAGATGTCGGGCGCCCAGGCTTCGGGCACGGACGAGTACCGCGACCACCAGCCGGGACGGTTGGTGAACGCGTCCGCGCCGCCCTTGAAGGCGATCCGGTCACCGGACGCGCGGTGCCCGATGCCGCCGCCGGTGGCGTACAGCAGGTACTTGCCCGCCGACGTACGGATCATCGTCGGGTCGTGCACGCTTGTGTCGCCCGTGACGGTGCCGGGGTTGGGGTAGGCGGACGCCGTCGACGGCATGAGGGCGAGCAGGGCGGCGGCGGGCACGACGGCCGCCGCTGTGCGGCGTCGGAAGGGTGACCGGGTACGGCTGGTGCGGCTCACGTGGTACTCCTCGGCTGGCGCGAGAGTGGGGACGGACCGGGCCCCGGGCCGGTGTCCCGCCGACCGGAGGCCCACTGGACAGTCGCCACCGCTGCCGCCCGGGTTGCCGCCCCGTTTCCTCCCACTTGTGGTCGGACACGAAGGTGCCGCCCGGGCGGCACAAGGGCTAGCCCTTTGGTACCTCCACTTCGCCGTTGCCGCCGTCGAACTCCACGTCGGCACAGCTGTAGAAGGTCTCCTTGCTGTCGGAGCGCTCCCAGACGGTGTAGATGATGTGGCGGCCCGACTTGCCTTCCGGCAGCTTGCCGGTCCAGACGTAGGCGCCGTCCTCGGTGCCGACGCTGCCTTCGAGCGGCGGGTCGGTCACCGTGTTGAACGGCTGGTCCTCGATGTCGTTCCAGGTGAGCAGCTTGTTCGGGTCGTACGTGTCCGCGGTGACGTACTGGCGGAACGAACCCGGGTGTGCCGCCCAGGCGTTGTAGCGGAACTGCATCTGCGCGCCGGCCGTCAGATGCGTGAACGGCCAGTCGTCACGCGCCAGGTTGAAGCCGGTGAAGTCGTACGGCCCGCCCGTGCCGCCGCTGCACTGCTCGCCGTCCGGGATGAAGCCCTCGGTGCGCCCCGCCCCGTCGGAGCGGAGCACGGCGAACCAGTTGTAGAACGGAGTGGCCCCGCTCTTGTCGAGCGCCGCCTTGCAGGCCGGGTTGGTGGGCTTGATCTCGCCGGTGCTGCTGAGGCTGTGCTTCCAGCACAGGTAGGTGCGGCTGCCGGGCTTGAGGGGCGCGCCGTGCGCTTCCGCGCTGCCCGCGAAGGCGTAGAGGCTCAGCCCCGGCAGGGCGGCGAGCAGGGTGATCAGGACGCGTCGTCTCCGTGTGCTCGAGGTCATTACGGATGTCCCTTCGGCTCGAATGGGGGGAACATGACGGAGGACAGGGCCGAGAAGTGGGAGCGCTCCCATACGTAACTGACCGTACTGCCGGGGCAGTTGAGTGTTAAGGGCCCGCGTAGCCGAAGGTGAGCAGGGCGAGCCCGGGTGAGCGCTTCGTGCTCGCGACACAGCTGTGGGAGGGAAGCGATGCTCACGTTGGGCAGCATGTGCGGCGAACCCGACTTCTGTCTCCGTCTCGTCTCGGGGAGCCGGGCTGCCGCCGACCGGCCGGTGGACGGGGTGCGCGTCCTCACGGGCGGCGACTGGAGCGGGGGCGGTGCGGAGAGCGGGCAGCGGTTCGGCGACGTACGAGACGTCCTGGTGGTGATCGCCGTGCCCGGGCAGCCCGCCGGCGCACGAACGGCCGAGGCCGCCGGCGAGCGATTACTGCGCGAGCTGTCGCGGCAGCGGGCCGCCGGTCTCGTGGTGGCCGCCGAGCGGCACGGGGCGAGTGCCGTGCCGCTGGAGATCCGCACCGCGGCCGCCCGCCTCGATGTGGCGCTGCTGACCACGACGAAGTCGCTCCAGGCCTGGCGGGAGCTGAGCCCCGCCCTGCGTGCGTACCACTACCGGCACGCCGAGCGGCACGCGGACCAGCTCACCGCGCTCCTGAACCGGCTTCCGGAGCGGCTCGCCGACGCGGACGCGGGCGCGCTGCAGCGGGTCACCGACTGGCTGGCGGCCGCCCTGGAGGCCGAGGTCCTGGTCAGCGACCCGCAGCGAGGCATCCTCGCCGCCTCCCCGGAGACCGCGCCCGGCACCCTCGCTCCCCTGCTCGCCCAGCAGGCCGCGCACCCGTCGCCCGCCACGACGGCCGCGGGCCCGGCGGCCTCCAGGACGGCAGCGGAATCGCCGCCGCACTCCCGGCTCGTCCCGCTGGCCACCCCAGGGGCCGACGCGGTCCTTTCGGTGGCCGCGCGCCACCCGTTCGACGACTTCGGCACCGACCTGGTGCGGCACGCGGCCAAGGCCCTCGGCCTGATCGACCAGGCCCGCCTCCAGGACCGGGTCGCCGACGCCGGGCGTGCCGTACGACTGAGCGCCCTCCAGCTGCTCCTGGTCGGCGAGGAGAGCGCCGCCCAGCGGGTCATGGCACCGATCGCGCCGGGGCTCCTCGCGGCGGAGCACGTGCGCGTGTACGTCATCGACTGCGCGGGCGAGGACCGGGAGGTCACGCTCAGGCAGTGCGAGAGCGCCGTCGCCGACCGGGTGCTGCTCGCCCGGTGCCCGGCCTTCAACCACCTGATCGCGGTGGCCCCTTCGCATCGGGCGCACGACGCCGACCGCGACGTGCGCGAGGCGCTGCGCCGGATCGTCGCGGCCCGGCCCCGGCACGCGATGAGCGGCAGCCGCGAACACCCGTCGGCCGACGTCGCGGACGCCTACACCGAGGCGGCCGCGGCCCTGGCGACGGCCCGGCGGTCGCCCGGACGCGTGACGCTCGCCGAGGAGCGGGCCACCCTCGTGGACGTCCTGCCCCCGCGGACCGCGCGCCGCTGGGCGGGAACCCTCCTGCGCCCGGTCCTCAGCCTTCCGACGGGCCGCCGCGATCAGCTCCTGCACACGCTCGACCTCGGCCTGGAGTTCCAGAACAAGGCCGCGGGCCGCCTTCTCGGCATTCACCGGAACACGGTGGCGCACCGCGTCAACACCGCCTTCGACCTGCTCGGCCTCGACCGCGGCCGCGTCCTGACCCAGGTGGTCGCCTCCACGGCCCTCAAGATCGTCCTCAAGTACGGGCACGACGACGTCTCGGCCGATCCGGCCGCCGACTTCCACGCGATGGTGTCCGGGCCCGAGGTGCGGGCCTGGGCCGAGTCCTTCCTCGGGCCGCTGGCGGCCGACCGCCGCGATCTCCTGCGCACGCTGCGCAGCTGGCTGGAGAACGACACCCATACGGAACGGACGGCCGCCGCGCTCGGCCTGTCGCCCGTGACGGTGCGCGGCCATCTGCGGGCCGCCGCGCCGCTGATCCAGCGCGAGTTGACGGCGGGCCTCGACGGGCCCGACCGGCCGGACGAGGACGATCACGTACTGGGCGGGGTGCGTCCGCTCGCGTTCGCCCTGCACGCGAGGGGCGATCTGAAGCTGCCTGTGCACGGGTGAGCGGGCGCGCACGTCCCGTTGTGCACGGCTTCCGCGCCGCGACGGCCCCCTGTGCGCCGTTGCGGCGCGGGGCCGGGAGGTTGTGCACGCGTGACATGGCGCGCGGCGCCCGGACCTCTTAGCGTGCTGCCCCTTACAGCCCAACTTTCTTCCACAGACGGGGGTTGTCCCATGACGTCCATCCACCTCACCAAGAGAGCCGGACTCGTCAAGAGAGCCGGAGCGCCCATTGCCGCGCTCTTCCTCGGCGCCGCGTTCGCTTCACCCGCGTACGCCTCCCAAGACGCCGCGGCAGCGGACGGCCGGGCGGATCAGACCTGTGTGGTCACCTTGCACAAAACGTCGGAGGTCACGTCCGTGGACTGCTTCGGCAGCCACCGCGAGGCGTTGTCCGCCACGTCCGCCACCGCCAACCCCATTCTCTCCGTGTCGTTCCAGCACCCGGGCTTCGACGGGGCGGACATGATCATCACTGGCGGGGACGGCCCGTGCGACGACGACACAGGCGTGGAGTACGAGCTCGACGACATCGACTCGGTCTCCTCGGAGTGGGACGACCGGGTGTCGTCCTTCATCGGCGACTCCAATTGCCAGGCGAACTACTACGAGCACCCCAACCACCGCGGAGCGCGCACCAGCTACCACAGCAGCATGGAGGACATGGGCGCGATGGAGGACGAGGCCTCGTCCATCAGGTGGCGCTGAGCACCGGAGGATGCGGGGTGCGTGAGGGGGACGCACCCCGCATCCCCGGTCAGCGCACTTTGCCGGTCACTCGGCCGGTCACTCGGTCTTGATCCTCATGAAGGTCACCGAGTGCGCCGGGAAGGTGTACGAGAAGGTGTCGTCGACCCCGTCGAACGTCGACGTCACCGGTTTGACCGGCTGGGTCTCCTTGGTGTTCTCGGCGGCCGGGTCCGCGGCCAGGGTGGTCACCCGTGCCTTGGGCGCGACTCCGGTCGCCCCGCCGAGGCCGACCTTCGTACGGGCCTCGGACGCCTGGGCGTTGACGACCTTGACGATGAGGTCGCCGGTGGCCTTGTCGCGGGTGACGACCTGGCGGAACGGCTCGGCCTGCTTGTCGTCGGTGAACTCGCCCCACTTCTTGCCGTCGAGGAAGAGCGTCACCTGCCGGCCGCGCACCTTGACCTCCAGGTCGTAACTGCGGCCCGCCTCGATCTTCGTGTTGTCCTGGATCACCGTCTGCTTGGCGCCGTCGACGGTCTTCTCCACGGCGGACTGGGTGTTGTTCCAGCCGCCCAGGTTCCACCAGTAGTGGTTGCCGGTGTCCTTGACGCCGAAGGCGACCATGAAGCCCTCCTTGCCGGACTTCTTGGTGGCCTTCACCTTCAGGTCGTAGTTCTGCCAGGCCTTGTCGCCCGCGGTGACCAGGGTGTTCTCGGCGGCCTCGTCGGACTGGACGTACGCCCCGTCCTGGACCGCCCAGGAGCCGCGGCCCGCCGCCTTGGTCCACTGTCCGTCACCGGACGAGAAGTCGTCCGTCAGCAAGGTCTTGCCGTCGGCGCCGGTGACCTTCACGTCGTCGTACGCGGCGCTGGTCGCCCACGTGGACAGGCCGACGCCGCCGGTGATGGGGCCGGAGGACGAGCCCGGTGTGGCGGAGGCCTTGGACGGGACCACCTCGTCACCGGCGTTGGTCATGAACAGCTTCTGCACCTCGTAGTTGGCCGAGCCCCACGACTTGGTGTTGTCGAACCAGATCATGTCGGGCTTCCACTGCACGTCGTCCTCATGCGCGAACAGCGGGGCGTACGAGGCGAGCTTCACGACGTCGGCGTTGCGTTCGAGGCCGGTCATGAACGCCGCTTCCGCAAGGGCGTTGGAGAACTTGTTGCCCTGTGAGGCGTATTCACCGAGGAAGACCTTAGGGCCCTTGCGGTCGTAGGAGTCGTAGCGCCCGTTGTTCTCCAGGAACCACTGCGGGCTGTTGTAGTAGTGCTCGTCGACCATGGCGACGTTCGCCTCGCGGTTGAGCTGCCAGGCCCGGTCGAAGGTCGCACCCGCGTCGTCGGGACCGGAGTTGGAGATCACCGTGATGTCGGGGTACTTCGCCTCGATGGCGGCCCTGAACTGCTTGAAGCGGGCGAAGAACTCGTCCGGCAGGTTCTCCTCGTTGCCGACTTCCAGGTGCGTGAGGCCGAACGGCTTGGGGTGGCCCATCTCGGCGCGCTTCTTGCCCCACGTGCTGGTGACGGGGCCGTTGGCGAACTCGATGAGGTCGAGGGTGTCCTGGATGTGGCGCTTGAGCAGGGCCGGGTCGTCCGTGACCTTGTTCTGGCCGCAGCCGGTGACCAGGGCGGGCACGACGGGCAGCGCCATCGCGCCGATGTCCTCGGCGAACTGGAAGTACTCGTAGTAGCCGAGCCCGTAACTCTGGTTGTAGCCCCAGAAGTTGGAGTTGACGGCACGCTGCTCGACCGGGCCGACGGTGTCCTTCCACTGGTAGGAGCGCTTGCGCTGCCAGTTGGACTGCTCGTCGTACCCCTCGTGGCTGCCGGTGTTGACCAGGCAGCCGCCGGGGAAGCGCAGAAAGCCGGGCTTCAGGGCCTCGACCTTCTCCGCGAGATCCTTGCGCAGGCCGTTCGCCCGGCCCTTGTAGGTGTCGCGGGGGAAGAGCGAGACCATGTCGAGGGCGGCGGCACGGTCGGCCGCGACCGTGAGGCGGCCCGTGGTGGACGTGCGGTTGGCGGTGAACGTAGCCGTGTACTTGGCCCAGCCGCCGCGCGCGGTGACCCGCCGGGCGGTGGCCAGATCGCCCGCCGCGTCGCGCAGGGAGACCGTCAGGGTCGCGGCCTGGTCGGCGCGGGCCCACACGGAGAAGTCGTACCGCTTGCCCTTCTCCACGGCGATCCCGGCGCTGTACCCGGAGTTGGTGACGGACGAACCGCCGCTCAGGGCCAGGTAGTTGCGGTTGCGCGCGTTGAGGCGGCCGCCGTCGTTCACGGCCTTGGCGGTGCCGGAGGCCTGCCAGGACGTCAGCGGCGTATAGGAGGCGTTGTCGGCCTTGTCGAACTCGAAGGAGCGGTTGCGGACCAGCTCGGCGTACAGGCCGCCGTCGGCCGCGCGGTTGATGTCCTCGTAGAACACGCCGTACATCGAGTCGTCGATCTTCGGGCCGGTGCGAGCCGCGTCGACGTCGATCGTGTAGTCGACCGGGGCCGCCCGGTCGGACCGGTCGGCCGCCGCGCCGGGGCTCACGGCGAGCGTCCCCGCAATCAGGGACCCCAACGCCCCCAGGGTGAGCCCGATTCTCCATTGTCTGCGTGCCATGTCCACCTCTGCCATGTTCGAGATTTCAGACATCGATCAGGATTACGAACGGCAACTTAGGCAGCGTGGGAGGGCACGTCAACGCATCGCACAAAGACGGGACTTGGGTTCGTGATGCCGAACAGGGGGGTTCGTGATGCCGAACGAGTGAGGCGCCGTCACCTGGTCGATGTGCGGCGGGCCGTGGTTTCCCTGGGAACGAGCCGGTGGCTGAGCGTGGTGGTCGGGGCGTCGTCCGCGTTCTCGCCCGCCGCGGACTCGACGATGTGCCGGGCGGCCATGGAGCCCATCTCGTACAGCGGAAGGCTCACCGTGGTCAGACCGACGTGCTGGGCGACCCTGAGGTCGTTGATGCCCGCGACGGAGATCTCACCGGGCACGTCGATGCCCGCCTGCCGCAGGGCGCTCAGCGCGCCGACCGCGACCTCGTCGTTGGCCGCGAGGACGGCGTCGGGCAGCGGCGGGCGCGCGGCGAGCCGCACGGCCGCGGCGTGCCCGGCCTCGAAATCGAAGCCGCCCGGCACGCAGTGCGCGCTCCCGGCGAGGCCCGCGGCGCTCATAGCGGCGAGGAATCCGTCCCGGCGCTGCTGGGTGACGGTCATGCCGGGCGGTCCCTCGATGAACGCGATCCGGCGGTGGCCGAGCGAGACGAGGTGATCGGTGACGTCGTGGGCGGCGGCGCGGTTGTCGACGGTGATCGTCGGGCAGCCGAGGTCGCGGTCGGCGAGCGACACGGCCCGGATGCCCTGCTCCCGCGCCCGGCGGACAGCCTTGACGAGGTCCGGCATCCGCGGGTCGTCGACGTAGCCGCTGCCCGCGAAGATCACTCCGGCGGCGCGGTAGTCCCGCATGGCCTGCAACCGGCCGATCTCCGTGTCGGTGCGCCGGTCGACGTTGGACAGCATGGTGACGTAACCGGCGCGCGTCGCCACGTCATCCACGCCGCGGGCGATGACGGCGAAGTACGGGTTGACGATGTCGCTCACCAGGACGCCGACCAGGCCGCTGTGGGGCGAGACCATCGCGCGCGCCAGGGCGCTCGGCGAATACTCCAGCTTCTCGGCGGCCGCCAGGACCTTGGCGCGCGTCCTGGCCGCGACGGGATGGTCGGATCCGCTCAGCACTCGCGACGCGGTGGCGACGGCCACGCCGGCCTCCCTGGCGACGTCCACCAGTGAACTCACAGCCCACCCTCACAGATCTGGGAAACGTTTTCCTCAACTTGCCACAGGTCACAGCCGATTCGCAACGCCCGCGCGCAACTAACGGGCGATTAGCCGGACTTGGGACTTGACGATTCCGCGTCCCGAGTCGCTAGCATCCCCCGAAAGGAAGACGTTTTCCTAACCAATGACCTTGGAGAAGGCCATGCGCGCCTGGAAACATCCACACGCCTGGACTCGTGCGAAACGGCTCACCACCGCCGCGGTCCTGTCCCTGGTGACCGCGACCGCCACCGCCTGCGGCGGCACGGGCACCCACACCCGAGCGGACGGAACGCTCTCGTTCACCGTGGCGATCGTTGAACCGGACCTCACGACCGTGCCGATCCTGGCGGCCCTCGACGCCCTCCGCCGCGAGGGGCACGAGGTCGATGTCGTCGAACTGGCCGAGCCCGAGCTGGCCGTCGAGGGCCTCGCCAAGGGCGACTACGCGATCTCGGCGGAGGCGACGGGCCCGGCGCTCAGCGCCATCGAGCAAGGCGCCCCCATCAAGATCATCGCCGATGCCGTCGGCAACCAGTGGGCGCTCTACGGCAGGCCCGGCATCACGTCCTGCCCTGACCTGGAAGGCCGCCCGTTCGGGATCTTCAGCCAGGGCGCGGTGGCGACCGCCATCGCCAAGGACTGGGTGGGCGCCGAGTGCGGTGCGGGCGAGCGCCCCCGCTACCTCACGATCGGCGGCTCGGACGTGCGCGCCCAGGCCCTCGCCTCGGGGGAGATCGACGCGACGCCGCTGGAGATCTCCGACGCGGTCGCCCTGGAGTCGTCGGGCACGTCCGGCCTCACCAAGGTCGTCGACTTCGCCGAGACGTTACCGGACCTGCATCCGCAGACCGTGTACGCGAACTCCTCGTTCCTCTCCGAACACCGCGCCGTGGCCCAGGCGTTCGTCACCGCCCTGGTGCGGGAGCACGCCAGGATCAACGCCGACCCCCAGCACCTCGTGGACCTGGTGGACACCTACCTGCCGGAGGAGGACCAGGAGGACGTGGCCCGCGTCGCCCGCCGGTACAGCGACGCGAAGCTCTTCGACGCGGCGGCCCTGACACGGCGGAACGTGCAGGGCACCATCGACTTCTTCGCCCGCGCCGGCGTGATCGGACGGGGCATGACCGCGCGGGACGCGGCCGACCTCAGCTTCGTGCGGGAGGCGGCATGAAGCCTCGTGCGGGAGGCGGCATGAAGCCTCGTGCGGCAGGCGGCATGAGGGCCCTGCCGACGCCCCGGGCGCCGCTGCGGCGGATCCTCGACGCCAACTGGCCCTACCAGCTCCTGACGTTCGCGGTCTTCGCCGCGGGCTGGGAGCTCTACGCCCGAGAGCGGGGCGGACTGCTCCTGCCCGGCTTCGCCGAGACGGCCCGCGCCACGGTCGACCTGCTCGGCGAGGCGGAGCTGTGGCGGGCTCTGTACGTCAGCAACCAGGCGCTGGCGCTCGGCTTCGGCATCGCCGTCGTCGCCGGTGTCCCCGCGGGGATCCTCCTGGGCCGGTTCCGGCTCGTCGAGCGGTACGCCGACGTCTACCTCAACATCCTGCTCGTCACGCCGATGGCGGCGATCATTCCGCTGCTCGTCATGTCGGTGGGGGTCGGCCTCGCCTCGCGGGTCCTGCTCGTCGCCGTCTTCTCGATCGTGATGGTGGTGGTGAACAGCCGTACCGGCGTCCGGCAGATGGACCCCTCGCTCATCGAGATGGCCCGCTCGTTCGGTGCCGGCGAGCGGCAGATCTGGGCGCGGATCCTGCTGCCCGGCGCCCTCCCGGCGATCATGACCGGTGTGCGGCTCGGCATCGGCCGTGCGGTCACCGGCATGGTCATCGTCGAACTGCTCATGGTCTCCGACGGCTTGGGCGGACTGATCCTCACCTACCGCGGCCTGCTCAAGGCGCCGCTGCTCTACGCCACCATCGTGATCATTCTGGCGGAGGCGCTCCTGCTGATCTCCGTCGCGCGGTGGGGCGAACGAAAGCTGACCCGATGGGCCCGTACGCAGACGACAGGGGGCACCCAGTGATCAAGATACGTGGATTGGGCAAGAGCTTCGCCGGACAGGACGGCAGCACCGTCGCGGCCCTGCGCGACGTCGACCTCGACGTGGGCGCGCAGGAGTTCCTGACCGTGCTCGGCCCCAGCGGCTGCGGCAAGACGACCCTGCTGAAGGCCGTCGCCGGGCTCGTCCCCTGGGACGACGGCGACATCCACGTCGACGGCGCACCGGTGCGCGGGCCTGGGCCCGACCGCAGCGTGGTCTTCCAGGACTTCGCGCTGCTGCCCTGGGCGACCGTCCTCGACAATGTCGCCTTCGGCCTGCGGATGCGCGGCGTCGGCCGGGCCGAGCGGGAGGAACGCGCGCGCTCACTGATCGCCACGGTGGGCCTGAAGGGCTTCGAGTCCAAGCTGCCCGGCGAGCTCTCCGGCGGCATGCAGCAGCGCGTGGGCATCGCCCGCGCCCTCGCCGTACAGCCCCGGGTGCTGCTCATGGACGAGCCGTTCGGCGCGGTCGACGAGCAGACCCGGCGGCTGCTCCAGGAGGAGTTGCTCGCGATCTGGGAGGAGCACCGGCCGACCGTCGTGTTCGTCACCCACAGCATGGAGGAGGCCGTGCTCCTCGGCGACCGCGTCGTCCTGATGAGCGCCCGCCCCGGGCGGATCGCCGACATCGTGCCCGTGGACCTGCCACGGCCGCGTGCCGGCGACGTCGGAACCCTCGGGAAGTCCGGCGAGTACGCCGAGATCACGGCGTACTTGTGGGACCGGCTGCGGGCCATGCACGCGGAACACCGCCCGTCCGGAGCGGCGTCGTGAACGCCCGGGGCGGCGTCGTGAAGGTCCGCAGCCGCTTCGTGAACGTCCCGGCCGCGCCGGTCGCCCTGGCCGCGGGGGCCGGGGCCTGGGAGCTCACCGGACGGCTCGCGGACGCGTCCTTCTTCCCTCCGATCACTACGGTCCTCGCCCGCCTCGCCGAGCTGACGGGCGAAGGACCGCTCCTCGACGGCCTGCGCGACAGCCTGGTGAACCTGGCCATCGGTCTTGCCGTTTCCCTCGTCGGCGGTCTCGCCGTCGGCGTGGCCATGGGCCGTTTCCGCAAGGTCGAGGCCGCGCTCGGCGTGTACGTGTACGCGCTGCTCACCGCGCCGTCGCTGGTCTTCGCGCCGGTCTTCTTCTCGCTGTTCGGGGCGGGCCGCGGCGCGATCGTCGCGGTGGTGGTGACGTACGCGATGTTCGTCGTCATCGTCAACACCGCCGCCGCGATCAGGGCCGTGCCCAAGCAATTGGTCGAGATGGCGCGCTCCTACGGCGCGGGCGAGGGGCAGGTGCTGCTGCGCGTCATGCTGCCGGCCGCCGCGCCCATGATCATGGCCGGTGTGCGGCTCGGCGTCGGCCGCGCCGTCACCGGCATGATCAACGGCGAGATGTTCATCGCCGTCGTGGGCCTCGGCCACATCGTCACCGAGGCGGGCGGGCGCTTCGACAGCGCGAGCGTCCTCGCCGTGCTCCTGGTCGTGATCGCGGTGGCGCTCGGGGCCGTCGCCCTGGTCCAGGCCGTCGACCGCAGGGTCACCCGCTGGGTTCCGAAGACGTCGAGGGGATACCGATGAACGGCAACGAGGGGACACCGATGGACGGCAGCGATGGGATACCGATGAACGGCCGCAAGATCGACGCGTACAGCCACATCCTGCCCGCGCCGTATTTCGCGCGCATGCGTGAGCTCGCCGTCGACCCGGGCGCGCTCAAGCGCTGGCTCGAACTGTCCGCGCTGCACGACGTCGACGCGCGGCTGCGGATGATGGACGAGTTCGGCGACGGCTACCAGCAGGTGCTCACCCTGTCCTCACCTCCGATCGAACTGCTCGCGGGGCCCGCCGAGTCCGCGGCCCTCGCCCGCCTCGCCAACACGTCGATGCGCGAGCTGTGCGAACGCCACCCCGACCGCTTCCCCGCGTTCGTCGCCTCGCTGCCGATGAACAACCCGGACGCGGCGATGCTCGAACTCGCCCACGCCATCGACGACTTGGGCGCACGGGGCGTGCAGGTCTTCACCAACGTCAACGGGCGGCCGCTGGACGATCCGGCGTTCCGGCCCGTCTTCGACGAGATGGCGCGGCGGGACCTGCCCATCTGGATGCATCCGACCCGCAGCGCCGCCTTCGCGGACTACGCCACCGAGGACACCTCCGCGTACGAGATCTGGTGGGCGCTCGGCTGGCCGTACGAGACCAGTGTCGCCATGGCCCGTCTCGTCTTCTCCGGCCTCCTGGAGCGGCACCCGGACATCAAGATCATCACCCATCATCTGGGGGCGATGATCCCGTACCTGGAGGGCAGGATCGGCCTCGGCTGGAGCGACCAGCTCGGCAGCCGCACCGCGGGCGAGGAGTTCGCGCGCCTGCGCCGCGAGCGGCTGCCGCGCCGACCGCTGGACTACTTCCGCCGCTTCTACGCCGACACCGCGCTGTCGGGGTCCGCCATCGGCACCCGGTGCGGCCTGGACTTCTTCGGCACCGACCACGTCCTGTTCGGCACCGACTGCCCCTTCGACCCCGAGGGCGGCCCGCTGTACATCCGCGAGACGATCCGCGTCCTCGACGAGCTCGACCTGACGGATGCCGCGCGTGCGCGGATCTACCACGGCACGATCCGTCGCCTGATGCGGCTGCCCTGACCGCCCCTAAGTATCATGCCGTCAGTTGCTGTTGTACGCCGATGAGTTGCCGCCACGCGGAACCCGCGCGAGGCCTTGGGCGCGCAGTTCCGCGTGGACCATGGCGGCGAACTCGGTGGCTCCGCGCACCGAGGTGTGCGTGTTGTCCCGTGCCTCGTCGTACAGGTAGAGCGCCTTGGACGCCTGCGGGCCGAGCTGTTCGACGCGCCGCTTGGTGAGCGCCGTGAGGTCGATCAAGGGCACGTCGAGCTGTGCGGCCAGGGCGCGCATCTGGGCGGGCAGGTCGACGCCGAGTCCGTTGACGTGGAGTGCCGTGCCGTTGTCGAGGGTGCCGTCGGCGTTGAACCAGCGGCGCACCACCGGGGTGACGAACACGGGGCGGCCGCCGCGCTCCCGGGTCCGCTCGGCCATGGCGGTCAGGTTGGCCCGGTAGACGTCGGCCGGTGTCTGCTTGTCGTTGTGCCCGAGCTGGATCAGGACCGTGTCGCCCTTGCGCAGCTCGGAGAGCAGCGCAGGGAACAGCTCCGGCTTGTCCAGGAAGGACTGGGACCCCTCCCCCGAGTCCGCATAGTTGGCGACAGAAAGACGCGCGTCGGCATACTGCGGCAGCTGCTGTCCCCAGCCCGAGTACGGCGCGGCCGGCTGGTCGCAGACGGTCGAGTCGCCCGCCAGGAACAGCTGCGGGGCCAGTGGTGCAGGCGTGACTCTCAACTCCGTGAGCAGGGGCGCGGACCCGTCGGCGTACAGGTCGAGGCCCGGGCTCCCGACGGGTCCCGTCGGCTCGCCTTCGGGTGCGCGGACGTTCACGGTGAAGGTCCGGCGCAGGGTCTGGCCCGGCGCCGTCACGGTCGGCGCGAGCAGCGTCCTGCGGGCCTCCGCCGTGATCCCGGTGCTCCCCGCCGCTGCCCCGCCGATCAGGGCCGACACACGGTACGTGCCGGGGGCGACGTCGAAATGGCAGACGATCGGCGCGGTTCCTGTGCAGGAGGCGGGCAGCGCCCGGTGCGGCCCGCGTTCGGGCGGGTCCGCGTGGGCGGGAACGGCGGCGGACAGGGCCACGGCGAGGGCGCCGAGGGCCGTGATGCGGGCACGTCTCATGGTGCGGGGTCCTTCCGGCTCGGCTGGTCGAGGAGGCTCAGGTGGTCGGGACTCCCGGCTGGTCGAGGAGGCCCGACTCGTCGGAGAGCTCGGCTAGTCGGGGAGCTTGTCGCCGATCAGGGCGAGGTTCTGGATGGCGGCGAGTCCGAACAGGGCCGTCTCGTTCGTGTTGATCCGGGGGTGCTCCCAGCCGGGTTCCAGGACGTCCGGGCCGTCCAGCTTCGTGCGTTCCCAGCTCATGGAGCGGGTGTAGCCGTCGCTGTCGTAGAACTTCCGCCAGGCCCGCGCGGCCAGCTCGTCGTCCTTCAGGCGGGCGGCCGCGTAGGCGTCCTGGCGCGAGTGGCCCTGGAACAGCAGGAGGCTGCCGAAGTCCTTGCCGTAGCGCTCCTTCTGCTCGGCCTTGGTCGCGTTGAAGAAGCGGCAGTAGTCCAGCCAGGCGGCCTTGAAGTCCGGCAGGTCGACGAGGTCGATCAGCTCGGCGCACATCTCGACCAGGCCGAACATCGCCGACAGGTGGGAGACGTCCACCTTCGGTTCGGCCGCGACCGCGAACTTCCCGGTGCTGAGGTCGTACAGGCCGCTGCCCTGCACGAAGCCGTTGGGCTGCGCGGCGATGGTCTTCATGGTGGAGCGCAGGCGTGCCTCGGCCTTCGCGGCCTTCGGGCCCTTGCGTTCCCACTCGGTGAGCCAGGCCGCGGCGAGGCCGCTCCAGTCGGTGCCGAAACCGATGGACAGGGCGTGCGGGTCGGGCTCGTACGGCTCGGTGCGGATCTTGCGGAGCGGGTCGAGGACGAGGAACGTCTCGTCCGAGTCGACGAGGGCCCGCATGAGGTCGCCGGTCCGCTCGTCGGCGGTGAGGTAGTAGTAGGCGCGGCGGTAGACGGCGGTGGAGATGCGCTGCTGCTTGGCGCTGTCCGCGAAGTGCTGGACGCCGTGCCGGGTGCCGAGCCCGGCCCACTCGCCGAGGTGGTAGACGTCGACCTCGCCGGTGTGCCGCGTCATGGCCTCGGCGAAGCGGAAGACGTCGGCGCGGCCCGAGCGCAGGTAGGCGTACCACAGCCACAGGTCGGGCGAGAGTTCGGAGTTGTCCCAGGCGTAGCCGCCGACGTCGTAGCGCCACTGGTGCCGGTCGGTGTCGTAGGTGTGCATGATGTCGCCGTAGTCCCAGAATCCGTACCAGCGGCGCTGCTCCACCTGGTCCTTGTAGTAGGTGAAGAGGACGTCGAGCTGGTCCTCGATCCTCGCCCTGGCCGGGGTGGAGCGGTCGACGGGTGCGAAGAGCCCGCCGAAGACGCGGGCGCGGGCCAGGTCCTCGGGGGCGGCGGCGAGTTGGGGCGGGGTGCGGACGGCCTCCGACTGGGCGAGGAGGGTCGCGGCCGACGGAGTCGCGGTGTTGGCCCAGAACATCAGCTCGCTGGTGCGGGCGATGCCGTAGGGGGTGCCGAAGCCGGGTTCGTGGTCCTCGTAGGTGATGTTGAGGCCTTCGAGCTGCTCGGGGTAGGTGTCCTGGCCGAGGCCATCGTGGTAGAAGCGCAGGTCCATGGGCTGGGCCTCGGGCGACCAGAGCCACAGGGTGACCTCGGCCTCGTCACCGGCGGCGCCCCTGATGTCCAGCTGGGCGGGGTGCTTCTGCCAGAAGTCGCGCAGGCCGAAGGAGAGTCCGCCGCTGACCCCGCCGACGTATCCGAAGCCGTTCGCACGGCCGCCGCCGCCCGCGGGAATCCAGCCGTGGCCCGGCTTGGTGCGCTTGCGCAGCGTGAAGCCGTCGGCGGACAGCTGGGCGAGCGTGTAGTCGCCCCAGGTGGGGACGTACTGCAGGCGGCTGGTGACCCGCTGGTCCCAGGTCGCCGGGTCGGGCAGCTTCTCGCCCCTGACCTGCGCGGCGCGCACCGCCGCCCCCGGGTCGCGGCGCAGTCCCGTGATGCCCTTGACCGCCTCTGTGAGGAAGCCCTTGCCCTCGCCCGCGATGCGGATGTGCCGGTCGTACGCGGCGTCGCGCATCGGCACGGTGAAGCGCACGCCGAGGCCGCGGACGAAGTCCTTCTTCTGGTCGCCGTCGTAGGTGAGGGTGTGCACCATCCGGAACGACTCGGCGCCCGCGTAGAAGTACAGCCGGATGCTGAAGGGCAGCCAACTGCGGCCTCCCTTGCGGTGCTTGCCGTCGATGCGGACCACCGCGCGGCCGGGCCCGTCCTGTTCGACCTTGGTCCCGGTGATGTCCCCGTCGAAGCGTTCCCACCGGGCACCGCCCGTGTCGCCGTCGTCGAGGTCGCCCTGGCGCAGCAGCACGAGTCGCCCGTCGGCGGCGATCTCGGTGCCCCCGCGGGTCACGGACCGCACGAGCCGCCGCCCGTCCTTGCCGAGGACCGCGGTGATGACGCCGGTGTCGACGGTGATCCGGCCACCGGTCTCGGTGACGGTGACCTTCTCGTCGTACGGTGCCGGGGTTCCGGGCGCGAGGGTGAACCGGTCGGCCTTCGCCGCCCCCGGACCGGCCGCGTGGGCCGTCCACTTCAGGGAGCCGTCCGGCCAGTAGGCCAGGGGCCATGTCTGTACGGGGACGCCCTTGCCGTCCTCCGTGGTGAGCGCGAAGGCCGTGTCCGCGTCATGGGTGCCCTTGGGCCAGGGCACGCCGAAGGTGGAGCCGGGCGCGGCGCCCAGGCGGCCGGGTTCGAGCCAGGTGACGGTGGCGGGTTCGGCGGCCGCGGGCCGGGGGGCCGCCTGCGCCTGGCCGCTGGTGAGCGTCCAGCTGAACTGGGCGGCGGCGCCGGCCGCGGCGGCGGCCTTGAGCAGGGATCTGCGGGGAATCGGAGACACCATCGTTCCCTTTCATGAGCATGACATTCACGGGTGGAGAGCAGGCACGCGGCACGCTCGGCGAGGTGCGCGTGTCAGGAGTGCGCGCGCCGCCGCTCCACCGCGAGCGCCGCCGCCGTGACGACGCCCAGTGCGGGTGCGGCCAGCGGTGCCGCGAACCAGGCGGAGGCCAGGACGACGGCGAACCCGCACACGATGACGAGCGACCCGGCGGGGTCCCGGACCGTACGCCGGGACGCCGCCCCGAGCAGCGACCGCCACGAGCACCCGGGCCGCCAGCACACGGCGGCGCGCATACCGCACACGACGGAGCCGAGCAGCGCGAGCACGCCGACCGCGCCGACGAACGGACCACCGGGCAGCCCCGCGCGTACGGCCGACAGATCCACCCACAGCAGGACGAGCGCCCCCACCGCGGCCACCCCCACGAGCCAGCCGCGCCGGGCGGCCGCCCTCAGGTCCGCGACGAACTCCCGCCACGTCGAGGCCTCTTGGGCGAGCCCGCGGCGCAGATGCCCGGCCCCGGCGGCGACCGCCGCGGGCAGCGTGACCACGGGCAGGGCCGCGAGAGTGATCCATACGCCCGTGAGCAGGCACTCGGCGAAGACTCCGAAGCGTTCCCAGAAGGGCTTCACAGCCGTACTCTTCACAGCCGTACTCATGGCGCTCAGCCCTTCAGTCCCGAGGTGGCCATGCCGTCGATCAGATAGCGCTGGAAGGCCAGGAAGAACGCGAGCACCGGAAGCAGCGCGATCAGCGACATGGCGATCATTCCGCCGTAGTTGGCGACGCCCTCCTGGTCGACGAACATCTTCAGGCCGAGCGACACGGTGTATTTCTCGGGCTCGTTGAGGTAGATCAGCGGGCCCATGAAGTCGTTCCAGGAGTTGATGAAGGTGAAGATCGCGCTGGTGATCAGGGCGGGGCGGCACAGGGGCAGCACGATCGACCAGTAGATCCGGAAGTGCCCGCAGCCGTCGAGGCGCGCCGCCTCGTCCAGCTCCTTCGGCAGATTCCGCATGAACTGCACCATCAGGAACACGAAGAACGCGTCGATCGCCAGGTACTTGCCGAGCAGCAACGGCGTGTACGTATTGATCATTCCGAGCTTCTGGAACAGCACGTACTGCGGGATCAGGAGCACGTGGTACGGCAGCAGCAGCGTGCCGATCATCAGCGTGAACAGCAGATTGCGGCCCGCGAACCTGATCCGGGCGAAGGCGTAGGCCGCGAGCGAGCAGGAGACGAGCACGCCGAGGACCGAACCGAGGCCGAGGAAGAGCGAGTTGGTGAAGAAGGTGGTGATCGGGATGTCGGCGATGCCGTCGGCGAGACCGGTGTAGTTGTCGGTGACCGGGTCGGTGGGGAACAGCTCCAGGCTGCCGACGACCTCGTCGTTCGGCTTGAACGATCCGCCGATCACCCACACCACGGGGTAGAGGACCACGGCCAGGACGGCGAGGGCCGCGACGTGCCAGACGAGCGAGCCGGTGCGCCGCCCGCGCCGGATGGTGGACAGCACACTCATCGGGCGGCCTCCTCGTAGTGCACCCAGCGCTTCTGCGACCAGAACAGCACCGCGGTGACCAGGGCGACCGCGAGCAGCAGCATCCACGCCATCGCCGAGGCCAGGCCCATCCGGCTGTTCTCGAAGCCCTGGATGTACAGGTAACAGGTGTAGACGAGCGTGCCGTCGGCCGGCCCGCAGGTGCCGTTCGCGCCGCCGAGGATGTACGCCGAGCCGAAGATCTGGAACGAGTGGATGGTCTCGAGCAGGACGTTGAAGAAGAGCACCGGGGAGATCATCGGCAGCGTGATGCTCCAGAACCGCCGCCAGGGGCCCGCGCCGTCGACCTCGGCCGCCTCGTAGAGCTCACGCGGCACCTGCTTCAGGCCCGCCAGGAAGATCACCATCGGTGCGCCGAACTGCCAGACGGTGAGGGCCACCAGGCTGTAGAGGATCCAGTCCGGGTCGCCGGTCCAGCCGCCCACGTCGACGCCGAACAGGGCGCGCTGGGTCCGGTCGACGATCGCCTCGTCCGAGAAGATCGCCTTCCACACGACGGCGATCGAGACGCTGGCGCCGATCAGCGACGGGGCGTAGAACGCGGCCCGGTAGAAGGCCTGTCCGCGCCGCTTCTGGCTGAGCAGCAGCGCGACGCCCAGTGCCGCGGCCAGCTTCAGCGGGGTGCCGATGACCACATACCAGAGGGTGACCTCGACGGACTTGCGCCAGCGCGGGTCGGCGAACATCTCCGAGAAGTTGTCGAGCCCGACCCACTTGGGGGCGTCGAAGAGGTTGTAGTCGGTGAACGCGAAGTACAGCGAGGCGACCATGGGCCCCGCCGTCAGGACCAGGAACCCCGCGAGCCACGGCGACATGAACAGATAGCCGGCGAGGTTCTCCCTGCGGGCCCGCTGCCTGCCGGTACGGTCCCGCGGCGCCGCCGGGCCCGCCGGCGCCCCGGTGCCCTTGGCGGCCGTCTCCCCGGCGGCTGCGTGTGTCACGGCGGTCTTCATCAGGAGCCGAGCGCCGTCTTCGCCTCGGTGAAGAACTGCTCCACCGCTTCGTCCACCGACCGCTTGCCCAGGGCCAGTTCCTCGGCGATCCGCAGGAAGGCCGCCTCGGAGACGTCCGCTCCCGCCGGGTGCGGCGTGATGGGTTCGAGCACCCGGGCGTCGACGAGCTGCTCCTCGTACGCGGCGATCTGCTGGTTGACCTCGGCGAGCACCTTGTCGGGCTCGTCGGCGGGCTTGTACGCCTCGTACTGCGCGGTGGTCGTGGGCACCCCGCGGTCGTACCCCATGATCTTGGCGACCTCCGGGTCGTGCACCATGAAGTCGATGAACTGCGCCACTTCCTTGGGGTGCTTGGTGCGCTTGGAGCCGCTGAGCATCAGCGATCCCAGGTACTGGGCGGTCCGCTTGCCGTCGGTGGTCGGGATCGGCGCGAGACCGTAGCTGCTCTTGCCCTCCGAGGTGTAGCGGACGGTGAAGTTGTCCCAGGTGAACTCGGCGGCCGCCAGTTCACCGGCGAGCGCGGACTTGGGCCGGATCTGGGCGACCTTCTTGGGGTTGGCGTAGATCCCGTCCTGCACGCCCTTGTATCCCTTGGTCCACCAGTCCTTGAGGTCGGCCTCGGTGAAGCCGAGTCCGTCCTTGGTGAAGAACGCCTTGTCGTGCTGGCGCAGATACAGGTCGTACAGGTACATGACGCCGTACAGGCCGCTGTCCCCCGGCCTGCCCCGGTCGCTGATCTTCTCCATGGCGTCGTGGAACTCGTCCCAGGTCCAGCCCATCTTCGGGGCGACGCCCGCCTTCTTGAAGACCGGCTTGTCGATGACGAGAGCCAGGGAGTTGCTGCCGACCGGTACGCCGAGCAGCTTGCCGTCGACCTCGCCGAACTTCTCCAGGCCCGCGCGGAAGCCGTCCATGCGCAGCGTGCCCGCCTTCGCCTGCTCGCGCAGGTCGAGCAGCACGTTGCGCTCGTCGTACTTGCGCAGGAAGCCGATGGCGTTCTGGAACACGTCCGGCGGATTGCCGCCGGACGCCTGGGTGTTGAACTTCTTCCAGAAGTCCAGATAGGGCTGGAAGTCCGTCTTCACCTTGATCTTCGAGTACTTCTTCTCGAAGAGCGCGATGGTCTTGTTGATGCGCTTGGCGCGGTCGTCCGATCCCCACCACGCGTATCGGATCGTGACCGTGCCGTCTCCGGATCCGGAGCCGCATCCGGCAGCGGTCAGGCCGAGTGCGGCCACCGAACCACCCGTGATCTTGAGCAGGCCACGCCGGTCAACTCTCCCAGTCGTACGCACAGTTCGACCTCCAGGCGTGAGGGGATGGGATTGAATCGTTTTAAGAAAGCGCTTGCCGGGCCAAAAATAGGAAGCGCCGTCAGGTACGTCAACGGTTCGGACAGCAATCTTTCGAAGCGCTTCACCCGCTCCGCGGCAAGATCCCTGCTCAGGGCGGCGGGAGGACTTTTCCGCACACCGGCAGATGGCACCCGGGTCCGGCAGCTGGCGGGCAGATGACGGGCCGTCGTCGGCACCCCGTCTCGCGTCAGCCGGGTCAGTCGCGTCAGCCGGGTCAGTCCAGGTGGAAGACCTCGGCGAGCGGCGCCATCGCCGCGTCGGGCGGGCCGTCGAGCGCTTCGAAGAACGGGGCCATCTCGGCCTGCCACCGCGCGTTCACGTCGGTGGCGGCCATGGCGGCGCGGGCGGCCTCGAAGTCCTCGGTCTCCAGATAGCCGACGAGGAGGCCGTCCTCGCGCAGGAACAGCGAGTAGTTCCGCCAGCCGGCGTCCGTGAGCGCCTCGCGCAGGGCGGGCCAGACGGCCTCGTGGCGCGCGCGGTACTCGTCGAGGCGGTCCTCGCGCACCTTCAGCAGAAAGCAGACGCGTCGCATCACGGTCCTGTCGGGTCGTCCGGGCTGGAGTGAATGGTTTCAGAGCTTGAGGAAAGCTAGCCAGCGCGGGCCTGAGGGGTCAACACCGCGGCGTGGAACCACCGTTGCCGCGCCTCAGCACCACCGTTGCCGCGTGTCCGCACCGCGGTTGCCGCACCGCCGTTGGCCCACCTCGACACCGCGGGTGCGCGGCGGCCCGGACGCGGCCGCCGCGCACGCGTTCATTTCTGGCGGTTCAGGCAGTGAAGTGGGCGGGCAGCAGCTCGGCGGGGACGTCCTGGAGGACCAGCGGCACCTGGAAGCGGCGTACGGATTCGGTGCCGATGGAGGTGTGCATCGCTCCGGTCGTGGCGGGCCACGGTCCGCCGTGGTGCATCGTGCGGTTCACTGCCACGCCGGTCGGCCAGCCGTTCCACACCACGCGCCCGACCTTCCGCGCGAGGACGGGCAGGAGCCCGGCCACGAGGTCGCTGTCGTCCGGCTCGGCGTGCAGCGTCGCGGTCAGCGAGCCGGGTACGTGCGCGGCGAGGGCGGGCAGTTCGTCCTCCGCGTCGTACTCCACGACCACCGAGGCGGGGCCGAAGCACTCCTCCCCCAGCTCCAGGCTCGACAGGAACTCCTTCGCGGTGGCGCGGAACAGGTGAGGCCCGTCGGGGACGGCGAGCAGCGGCTCGGCCGACCGGGACAGGCGCTCGGTACGGTCGCGGTACGCGTCCAGGATCCGCTGGTTGAGCATCGGCGCGGCGGCCACGTCCGACAGGGCTTCGGCCAGGGCCTCGGTCACCCCCTGGCCCGCGGGTACGAAGAGCAGCCCCGGGTTGGTGCACAGCTGGCCGACATAGCGGGTGGCCGACGTGGCGTAGCCGGAGACGATCGCCTCGCGGCGGGCGTCGAGCGCGGCCCGCGTGACGATGACCGGGTTGACGCTGCCGAGTTCGCCGTAGAACGGGATGGGCTCGGCCCGTGCGCACGCCGTGTCGAACAGGGCGCGCCCGCCGGCGCCCGAGCCGGTGAACGAGGCGGCCTTGATGTGCGGATCGGCGATCAGTGCCCGCCCGGCGTTCATGCCGTGCACCACGGTGAACGTCCCCTCGGGCGCGCCTTGCTCCTGCAGCGCCCGCGCCACGGCCTCGGCGGTGCGCCGGGAGGTGAGGGGGTGGCCGGGGTGCGCCTTCAGGACGACGGGGCAGCCGGCGGCCAGGGCGGAGGCGGTGTCGGATCCGGCGACGGACAGCGCGAAGGGGAAGTTGCTCGCGGCGTAGACGGCGACGGGGCCGATGGGCACCAGTGTCCGGTGGAAGCGGGGTGCCCCGCCCGCGCCCTCCTCGGTGCGCACGGCGAGGAAGTCCGGCCGCAGCACCTCGTCGGCGAGCAGCCTCAACTGGCCGGTCGTGCGCTGGAGTTCGGCGCGCATCGCCTCGACGCCGAGCGCGGTCTCGGTGTCGGCGAGCCGGACCAGGTCCTCGCCCTGGGCGTCGAGCTCGGCGGCCACGGCCCGCAGCAACTCGGCCCGGGCCGGGCGGGGCAGCGCGGCGAGCGCGGGCGCCGCCCTGTCGGCGGCGGCGCACAGGGCGGCCACTTCGACGGGGGCGGTCTCGGTGACCGGGGGTTCCAGACGTGCGCCGGACCGGGCGTCGACACCGTACAAGTCCGTCATGGGATTCCTCGCCTTTCCCCGCAACGTCCGATATCTCGAACGTTGTTCATTTCTTCGAACGTACGCCTGGGATCGTAGGCAGCCGCCGACCAGAGGGTCAATGGCCGGTCGCGAGGGCGCCGTCACCCACCCCGCAAGTGGGCCGAGTGGACAGTTGGCTCGATGTGTTCGGTGAGAGCCGTTGACGCGGAAGCGCTTCGATTCTACGGTCCGTTCAGAAACATGACCCGTATACAGCATCTCGTATATGAGGTGGGTTACTTCGGGCCGACACGAGCAGGGAATGTGCACTTCCCTGGTCCGGCGCCGACGCCGTACGGGCAGCACCGCGCAACGCCATGCGATCGCACTTCCGAACGACGTTCATCAACGTGAAACACGTTCGAGGACTCCGCGAAGGGACCCCACCCGCATGCGTACCCACCCCCACAAGCTCACCCTCGCCGCAGCGGCAGCCGCGCTCGCGGCCGGCGTCGCCGTCACCGTCCCGCAGTCCGCCGCGGCCGCCGATCCCTCCCCCGTCGGCTTCGGCGCCGGAACCACCGGCGGCGGGAGCGCCGCCCCGGTCACCGTCGGCACGCTCGCCGCCTTCAAGTCCGCCGTCAGCGGCGACACCGCCAAGGTCGTGCGCGTCAACGGGATCGTCTCGCTGTCCGGGCAGGTCGACATCGGCTCCAACACGACGGTTCTGGGCGTCGGTTCGGCCTCCGGCTTCACCGGCGGCGGACTGCGCGTCAAGGAGGAGACCAACGTCGTCGTCCGCAATCTGAACATCTCCAAGCCCGTGGCGCCCGCCGACGGCATCACGGTGCAGAAGTCCACCAAGGTGTGGATCGACCACAACTCGTTCTCCGCGGACCGCGAGCACGACAAGGACTACTACGACGGCCTGCTCGACATCAACCACGGCTCGGACCACGTCACCGTCTCGTGGAACACCTTCAAGGACCACTTCAAGGGCTCGCTCGTCGGCCACAGCGACAACAACGCGGGCGAGGACACCGGGCACTTGAAGGTGACGTACCACCACAATCACTTCAGCAACGTCCACTCGCGCATCCCCAGCCTCCGCTTCGGGACGGGGCACTTCTACAACAACTACGTGCAGGGCGCCGACACCGCCGTGCATTCGCGCATGGGCGCCCAGATGCTCGTGGAGAACAACGTCTTCCGGACGACGAAGCTGGCCGTCACCACCAGCCGCAGCAGCGACGTCGACGGCTACGCCAACCTGCGCGGCAATGACCTCGGCGGAGCCGCCACCGAGGTCTCCCAGGAGGGCTCGTTCACCAAGCCGCCGTACGGCTACAGCGCCGAACCGGCCTCCTCCGTCGCCGCCTCGGTGACCTCCGGCGCCGGCGCAGGAAAGTCCTGACGCCCGCACACCCGCCGACCGCCGACACCCCCACATCGGCCGAAGGACCGGCTCCCCCCACATCAAAGGGCCGGCTCCCCCACATCAACCGAAGGAAACGGGACATGACTTCACGCATACCCCTGCGCCGCCCAGCCGTCGGCGCGCTCGCCGCCCTCAGCCTGGCCTCCGCCGCCCTCGTCACCGGCGGTGCGTCGCCCGCGAGCGCGGCGCCCGCCTGGCCGACGCCCAACGGCAGCCAGCCCGTCACCAAGACCATCGACGTGTCCGGCCCGTACGACGGCGGGCTGAAGCGCTTCTACGGCAGCGGCGACCTCGGTGACGGTGGTCAGGGCGAGGGCCAGGACCCGATCTTCAAGCTCAAGGACGGCGCGGTCCTCAAGAACGTGATCCTCGGCGCCCCCGCCGCGGACGGCGTCCACTGCATGGGCAGCTGCACGCTGCAGAACGTGTGGTGGGAGGACGTCGGCGAGGACGCCGCCAGCTTCAAGGGCAAGTCGTCCGGCGCGACGTACACCGTGACCGGCGGCGGCGCCCGCAAGGCCTCCGACAAGGTCTTCCAGTTCAACGGCGCGGGCAAGCTGACCGTCACCGGCGGCTTCCAGGTCGCCGACTTCGGCAAGCTGGTCCGCTCCTGCGGCAACTGCTCCACGCAGTACAAGCGCACCATCGTCGTGAACAACGTCGACGTGACCGCCCCCGGCAAGTCGGTCGTCGGCATCAACCAGAACTACGGCGACACCGCCGAGCTGCGCAGCATCCGCATCCACGGCGACAGCAGCAAGAAGATCAAGCCCTGCGTCCGCTACGTGGGCAACGACAACGGCGACGAGCCGGACGAGGTCGGCAGCGGCCCCGACGGCACGTACTGCCGCTACTCGGCGTCGGACATCTCCTACGACTGACCGCCACCCCCCATCGCCGCGGGGGCGGGGCGCGGACACCCGGCAGCCGCCCCCGCCCCCGCGGCTACTTCTGTCCGGCCGGAGCCCGGCAGGTCAGGTCCTTGGCGGGGAGCCTGCCCGTGGTCAGGTAGAACGTTGCGGCCCTGTCCGCGCAGGGATTGCCGTCGGGCGCGTAGAGGACGCCGTGTCCCTCGCCGCCGGCGACGGTGAGCATCCGGGAGCCGCGCAGGGCCCGGTGCATGGCCTGACCGGAGAAGAGGGGCGTCTGGGAGTCCCACTCGTTCTGCGTGATCAGCGCACCGGCCTTGTTGTCGATCCTGGTCTGCGGCTCGCTGCCCCGCTCCCAGAAGGCACAGGGTGTGATGTTGGCCGCGAAGTCGCCGTACAGCGGATACCGGGCCTTGTCGCGGATCGCCTCGCGGCGGTACCGCTCGGGGTCGTGCGACCAGGTGCGGGTGTCGGCGCACATGAAGGACCAGGCGGCGGAGGCGAAGTTGTCGTCGGGCTCCTGGGCCTGACCGGGCGTGCCGGACGGAGCCGGGTTCCTGCCCGCGGCCGCGTCCTTCAGCCCGGCGATCCGTTCGGCGGCTTTCCGTACGTGGAAGAACGTGCTGTTGTCGGCGCGGATGTCGTCGCCGGTGAGGGCCTTCCCCTCGAAGTGGATGGGCTTGCGGTTCGCCCGCGCGATCAGGTCCCAGTAGGTCTTGCGGACCTTGGCCGGGGTGTCGCCAAGGCCGTAGGCCGTGTGCCGACGGGCGGTCCATGCGGTCCAGCGCGTGAAGGCCTGTTCGGCGGCCTTCGCCATGTCCTGGAACATGCCCTGGTAGATCCGGGTGGGGTCGGACGCGCTGTCCAGCACGATCCGGTCGGCCCGCCGGGGGAACAGCTGCATGTAGACAGCGCCGAGGTAGGTGCCGTAGGAGGCCCCCAGATAGGAGATCCTCTTCTCGCCCAGCGCTGCGCGGATGACGTCCATGTCACGGGCGCTGTTGCGGGTGGTGAGGTGCGGCAGCTTGTCACCGGCCCTGGCCCGGCACTTCTCGGCGACGGTACGGGCCCGGTCCCTGACCTTCGCGAAGGTCTCGGGCTTGTACGGGGTGTCCTGTTCGTCCGCGGTAAGACCGCAGTTGACGGGGGTGCTCCGCCCGACGCCCCGCAGGTCGAAGCCGACGAGGTCGTAGCGCCGTTTCACTTCCGCGGGGAACTTCATGACCGGGTCGACGGGCAGACGCAGTCCCGGTGCGCCGGGGCCGCCCGGATTGAGCAGCAGAACGCCGCGACGTTCCTTCGTGCTGCCCGCCTTCAGCCGGGATATCGCGAGGCCGATCGTCTTGCCGCCGGGGTCGCTGTAGTCCAGCGGCACCTTGAGGGTCGTGCACTGGAAGGTGTCGGGGCCCTTCGCGTCGCAGCGTTTCCACTGGAGCTTCTGCTGCGTGTACTGCCGCAGGGGGTCCTTGGCGGTAGAGGTGCCGGATGCCTTGGACGGGGCGAGGAGTGTGTCGGGCGCCAGCGCCGCGAGGGAAGCCGCTGAGAGGCCGGCGGTGAGCAGGGCGGCTATGTAGGGCTTTCTGTTTCGCACGGTGATGTCAGTTTCCGTTCAGGTGCTCGCGGACGCACTGCGTGTACTGGTGGAAGCTGTCGGGCTGGTAGCACTCCTGCGTCTTGTTCGCGTACCAGACCATGAAGACGGCGACCAGCCCGGACACCACGATCGCGAGGGACGACGTCACCAGGGCGGTGACGGCCTTGCCCCGGCCCACGCCGGTCCGCCTGGCCGTCATCAGCGCGGCGATGCCCAAGATCAGGCCGATCACGGCGAGCGGGCCGCCGATGAAGACGACCGAGGTGCACAGGCCGATGATGCCCAGTGTCATGGCGGCCGTGGCCAGGCTGTTCTTCGGTGCCGTCAGTCCCGGTGCCATTCCGTTCGGTGCCATTCCGTTCAGTGCCATTCCGTTCGGTGCCGTCCGGGTCCGTACGGCCTGATCCTGAGCGGACGCCGTGTGGTTCGGCGGCGTCTCGATTCCCTGGGCGTTCATCAGCCCGTCCTTCCGTCCCGTCGACTGGTGAGGCCCCGATTCTGGTTTTCGGGGGCCCACGCGCACATCGCGGGAAGGCGGGAGAATTCGCTCCCTCGATCGGGGGAGGCCGCCGGTGGGCCGTCCAGTCATACTGGCCTGGATATGTTCAGGGGAATCCGGCCGCTGTTGCGCGGCTCCACGTATTCGGGTGCGCTTTTCGCCTATTGCGGCGCGTTGGCGAGCCTTCCGTTGCTGCCTTTCGCGGCGCTGCCGGCGGTGGCGTGGTCGTCCGCCCCGGTGGGAGTGCAGTTCGCTCTGACCGTGCTGGTCTGGTCCGTACTGATCGGCGTGGTCGGGCTGGCCCGTACCACGCGGCGGGTGCTGATCGCGTGCGCCCGGCGGATGCTGGCGGTGCCGTTGCCGGATCCCGTGGGCGAGCGTCGGCGCGCGGGCTCGCCCGGTGACGGGGCGGCTTCTTCCACGGCATCGGGCGCCGACCGCCTGCGGACGCCGCTCTGGCTGCTGGCGCATGTGGTGCTGGGGTGGGCGGGGGCGCAGCTGAGCATCCTGCTGTTCATCGCGGCCCTGCTCCTTCCCGGCGGCTGGGCCGGGGCCGAGGCCGGGGTGAGTGTGAACGGCTGGACGCTGCGGGCGGAGAGCGGCTGGCCGAGCTGGGCGGCGGCGCTCGGCTGCCTGCTGCTTGCGGCGGCTCTGTGCCTGGCGGTGACGTACGCCCTGCGGTGGCTGGCGCCCAGGCTCCTTGGCCCGTCGGCGGCCGAGCGGCTGGCGCTGGCGGCCGAGCGGGAGCGGGTACTGGCCGAACGCAATCGGCTGGCCCACGAGCTGCACGACTCGATCGGGCACACCCTGACGGCCACCACCATCCAGGCAGCGGTGGCGGGCGAGGCGCTCGGCGCCGACCCGGTGGCGGCGCGCGCCGCCCTGCGCAGCATCGAGGAGTCGACCCGGGCCGCCCTTGAGGACCTGGACTATGTGCTGGGCATGCTGCGCGAGGAGAAGGCGGGCACGGCACCGGCCCGGGCCCTGGCCGACCTGCCCGAGCTGCTCGACCGGCTGCGGCACGCGGGCGCGGTGGTGGAGCCGGAGCTGTCGGGCGACTACGCGCAGGTGCAGGGGACGCTCTCCCGCGCGGCGTACCGGATCCTGCAGGAAGGGCTGACGAACGCGCTGCGGCACGGAGCGGGCGGTCCGATCCGGGTCACGGTGACGGCCGCGCCGGACTCGCTGGAGCTCGACGTGGTCAACCGGACCGGAGCCGGGAGCGGAGCAGGGAGCGGAATGAGCCCGGGTACCTTCCCGACGTCCGGGCACGGCCTGCCCGGCCTCTTCGAGCGTGTGCGGCTGCTGCACGGCGAGATCGAGGCCGGTCCGGACGGACCGGAGCACTGGCGGCTCGCGGTCCGGCTGCCGGTACGCTTGCCCGCATGATCGGCTCACAAGCGAGCGCAGCGGTCGCGACCGGCCCCGACGCGAGCGCAGCCGTCACCACTGACACCACTGGCACCGCCGGCGCCGCCGGCTGCACCACCCTCCTGATCGCGGACGACGACGAGGTGACCCGCAGCGGCCTGCGCACGCTGCTCGCCATGCAGCCCGGGATCGCCGTCGTCGGGGAGGCCGCCGACGGCATCGAAGCAGTCGAGCGGGCGCGGCAGCTGCGGCCGGACGTGGTCCTCATGGACGTACGGATGCCGCGCCGCAACGGCATCGAGGCCACCCGGCAGCTCCTCGCCGGGCCGGCCGACCCGCCGAAAGTCGTGGTGATCACCACCTTCGAGAACGACGACTACGTCACCGCCGCACTCAGCGCCGGGGCCAGCGGCTTCGTGCTCAAGCGGCTCCCCGTCCCCAAGATCGCGGAGGCTGTGCGGGTGGTCGCGGCGGGCGAGGCGATCCTCTTCCCGGCGGCCCTGCGGCAGCTGGTCACCGCCCGTCCACTGGGATCCGCCGAGGCGCTGCCGCAGGCGGCGCTGACGGGCCGGGAGGAGGAGGTGCTGCGCCTGATGGCCACCGGCCTGTCCAACCCCGACATCGCGGAGTCGTGCAGGGTGAGCCTGGAGACGGTGAAGACGCACGTCGGGAACGTGCTGACCAAACTCGGCGCGCAGAACCGGACCCACGCGGTGGTGATCGCGTACGAAACCGGCCTGGTCGTGCCCGGGGTCACGGGCTGACGCAACATCAGGTGGTCCGACCCGGCCTGCCAGTAACCCAGCCGTAGTCCGTGGTGACCCGTGGGGCAGAGTAGGGCCCATGCCCGCGTACGAGACGATGTCGTTCAACCTTGAGACCGAGCGGCTGATATTGCGGCCGTGGGCCGAGTCGGACGCCCCTGAGTTCCGTGCCCTCCTTTCCGAACGCGGCAACGGGACGCCCACAGTTGAGTACGCCCGGGAGGGCATCGCGGAGTTGCTCACCGCGACGGCGACAACGGGGATCGCCCTGCTGCCCATCCAGCGCCGCGACGAAGGCGACTTCATCGGCTATTGCGGGTTGGTCATCGGCCGCTCCACCGTGGAGGAGCCTGAAATCGCGTACGAGTTGTTCCAGCGCGCGCATGGACGTGGCTACGCCACCGAGGCGGCCCGCGCGGTGCTCGATGCCGCTGCCGCGACCGGGCGGAAGCGGCTCTGGGCGACCGTCGGCGCGTGGAACACACCGTCGTTCCGTGTCCTTGAGAAGCTCGGGTTCGAGCGGGATCACGTTTCCACGGAAGACAGCGGTGAAGTGGTGTGGCTCACACGCTCGTTGCCGTGAGGGCTCCCGGGGGCTTTCCGGTCGGCGGTCAGCACACCTTCCCGGCCCCCGCCCGGCGCCCCACCAGTCCCGGCACCGCGCGGGGATCGTCGACCCTCGCCCGCAGTTCCGGCGTCCAGCCCGCGTCCCGCTGCAAGGTCTCCTCGGGGATCTCCGCGTTGTGGACGGCGATCAGGTCGGTCGCGGCGCCGTTGACGCGGTTGTCCTCGGCGGTGACCGGTGCCTCCTTCCACTTCTTGAGGATCCGCGCGGCGCTGACCGTGTCCGGCAGCGTGAACGCGTTCTTCTCGGCGACCAGTTGGGACTGGTGGCCGATGCCGAAGGCGTACACGTAGGGCTGCTTCTCGGTCACGACGTAGTGGTTGTTGTACGTGTCGACCTGGCCGAAGCGCACGCGTGGGGCGCGCTCGACGATGCCCTCGAAGCGGTTGTGGTGCAGGGTCACCTTCAGCTTGCCCGCGTCGGTGGCGGCCGCGCTGTCGCTGTTGCCGATCATCAAAGTCTTGTCGTGGTCGCGGAAGGCGTTCCACGACACCGTGACGTGGTTGGCGCCGCGCACGATGTCGAGCAGGCCGTCGTGCCGCTGGTACAGCTCGCCGTAGTGGGAGGGCAGCGCGCTGTCGGGGTGGCGGCCGTCGGTCAGCGTGTTGTGGTCGATCCACACGTGCGTGGCCCCGGAGGCCACCACGGCGTCGTACGCGGAGTTCCAGGCGCCGCGCGCGCCGTCGGTCGGGTCCCACTGCGGGAAGCAGTCGAGCGGGGCCTCGATGGTGAGGTTGCGGACGATGACGTTGTCCACGCCCTTGATCTGCAGGCTCGCGCCGGTGATGCCCGCGTTCCTGCCGACGCCGATGATGGTGGTGTTCGCGGGTACGTTCACCTGGATCGCCTTGGCCTGCCGCGCGGCCGACGCGGCCCGCAGGTCCTCCTGTTCGCCGCTCACCGGCTTGTCGCGGCCCCACACGGCGGGGTCGTAGTCGGCGAGGTACCGCTCGAAGTCGTAGCCGTCGGCCGCGAAGGCGGCGCAGCCCGCGGCGGTGGCGGACGCGGCCTCAATGACTCCCTCGACCTTGATGATCCTCGGTGCGTCGCCGCCGGCCGCGAGGGCGGCCCTGAACTCCGCCCAGGTGGTGACGGTGACGACGTGCGCGGCGTCCGCCGCCGCCCCGCCGGTCGTCCCCGGCCCCTGCGCCGCCCAGCCGTCGTTCCGGGCGAGGACCTGGCGGGCCGGGTCGGGGGGCGCGGCGTGGGCGGGCCCGGTCGCGGGGAGGGCGAGCAGGGTGCCGGTCACGGCTGCCACCCAGGGTGTTCGCATGGTCAGGCCCCTTCCGGCCAGGTGATCCACGATTCGGGGATGTCCTCGTCGAGACGGCGTACGTCGCGTGGGGCGAGGACGCGTCGGTGCAGCAGTTCCGCGGCGACCAGGCGGGCCACCGCGATGGCGCCGGGCGGGTTGAAGTGGGTGTTGTCCTGCTCCGCCTCGGTCCAGTTGAAGTACCGCTTGGTCTCCTCGGCGCCGAGCCGCTGCCACACGGCGATCGACAGCGCCTGGATGTCCAGCAGGGGGACGTCCTCCCGCTCCGCGAGGGCGCGCATGGCCGCGGGATAGTCGCCGTGCGTGGGCTGGGCGCGGCCCGCGTCGTCGAACCTGCGCCGCTCCACGGAGGTCGCGAGCACCGGGTGGGCCTGGTAGGCCCGCGCCCCGGCGACGCACAGGCGCAGATACTCCTGGTACGTCGACCACGGCTCGGTGTAGCGGGCGGGGTCGGCGGACTTGGCGTCGTTGTGGCCGAACTGGATCAGGAGCACGTCGCCGGGCTGAATCTGCTCCAGGAGCTCCGCGAGCCGCCCCTCGTCGACGAAACTCTTCGAACTGCGGCCGTTCACCGCGTGGTTGGCGACGCCGATTCCCCGGTGCAGGAAGAAGGGCAGCGCCATGCCCCAGCCGGTCTCGGGCGCGACACCGGTGTACTTCTGCGCGGCGGTCGAGTCACCCGCGATGTGGAGCATGCGTCGGGACCCTTCGGACGAGGCCTGCGCGTCCGACGCGGCGGGCGAGGCGACGGCGGCGGGGGCCGCGGCCGCCGCGAGGGGGAGCCCCGCGAGGGCCGCGACCACCCGGCGACGGGCCGGCGCCGCCGCTGCGCGGCGATCCGGCCCTGCCGCGGCGCACTGCTGTGACCGCCTCACTGCTGCCGCTTCTTCCACTCCGCCTGAGCCTCGTTGAGCTGCTCGGCGAGGGTGTTCAGGAAGTCCTTCGCCGACATCTTGCCGAGCAGCACCTTCTGGAAGTTGGGCTCGTTGTCGGCCTTGGAGATGGTGTTCCAGTCGGGCAGGTAGTACGGCAACTGCACGATCTTGACGTCGGCGTCGTTCAGGGCCTCGGCGCCGAGCCTGGTCGGTTCGGAGTCCTGCACCCACTTGTCCTTCGCCGCTTCGGTGTTCGACGGGATGGCGCCCGCCGACTCGTTCCACTTGCTGTTGGCCTCGTGCGAGGCGGCGTACTCCATGAACTTCCAGGCGGCCGCCTTCTTCTTGCTCGACTTGAACAGGCCGAGCCCGTCGACCGGATTGGACAGCTGCACGCGCGTGCCATTCGCCGTCGTGGGGTTCGGAATGCCGCGGAACTTCCCTTCGCCCAGCGCCTTGAGGTGGTCCTGGTAGGAGCCCAGGTTGTGGCTGAGCATGCCGATGTCGCCGCTGTCCCACTGGGCGACCATCTTCTTGAAGTCGTTGTTCACGTCGGCGGACGGCGTGCTCTTCTTGTAGAGCGCGACGTACTTCTCCAGCGCCTCGACGTTCTTCGGTTCGTTGACAGTGGTCTTGTCGCCGTCCCAGAAGGACGCGATGCCGGACTGCCCGTACGTCGCGTCCAGGGCCTGGGCGATCGAGCCCTCGCCGCCGCGGATGGTGTAGCCGAACCTGTTGTTGTCCTTGTCGGTCAGTTTCTCGGCGGCCTCGTAGAACTTCGGCCAGCTGGTCGGCGCGTCCAGGCCCGCGTCCTCGAACAGGTCCGTGCGGTACCACAGCGTGCCGTTGTTGGCGGAGGTCGGCACCGTGAACAGTTGCTTGCCGCCGCCCGCCGCGCGGACGTTCTCGACCATGCTGGAGCTCAGCTTCTCCGCGAGGGGGCCGCTGTCCAGGCGCTTGTCCAGGGGTTCGAGCGCGTCCTGGGCGGCGATCCCGGCGAGCATCGCGGCGCCCACGCCGCCGACGTCCGGGAGGCCGCCGCCCTGGATGGCGGTGTCGTACTTGGACTGGACGCTCTCGGCCGGGATGCTGACGTACTTGACCTTGATGTCCGGGTTCTTCTTCTCGAAGTCGGCGATGATCTCCTTCCAAATGTCGGTGCGGACACCGCCGTTGTTGTCCCAGAAGGTGATCTGGCCCTTGCCCGACCCCTCTTCGCCCTTGTCTCCGCCGGCGCCGCTGCCGTCGTCGCCGCAGGCGGTGGCGGTGAGCGCGAGGGCGGCGGTCAGGGCGAGGCCGACGGCTGGGCGGCGGCGTCTGCTGCTGCGGGTGCTGAACATGGTCGGCTCTTTTCTGCTCGGGAACTACTCGGGCTTGTTCTGATGTGCTCGGGTGTGCTGGGCCGTGCTCGTCGGGAGAGGCGGGCGGGGAGGTTCAGCGGCTGCGCTGCGGCTGCCAGTTGTCCGCGCCGCGCAGATAGTCGGCGGGTTCGTGGTCGGCCGCGGCGGCGTCCGACATCTGCGGCCGGTCGGGGGTGACCGCCGCGCCGGGCCCGGTGTTGCGGTACTCCGCGAAGCGGGCGTCCCGCCACGAGAAGCCGCCCATGTCGGTCCACGGCGACGCCTTGACGGCGGCGGGCAGTCGCGTGTCGCGGATCAGGACCTGGCCGACGGCCGCCGGTTCGCCGCCCGGGTGCCAGGGCCGCCCGAGGTGGAAGGACCCGGCGGGCGCGTCGCTCACGACCTCGGAGCGGGTGATCAGGAAGCCGTACGGATTGCCGTTCCAGGTCGAGGCGGCGGTGATGTAGCCGTTGTTGGTGTCCGATCCGCGGCTGAGCGCCTTGATGAGGCAGCGGTCGAAGACGGCGGTCGCGCGGCCGTAGAGGAAGTCGACGTCGCCTTCGATGTACGAGTCCCGGACGTAGACGCGGGCGGGCGTGGTCAGTCGGGGGGTGTCCAGCATGAGGGTGTCCTGGTTGCCGAGGAACGCGGTGTTCTCGAAGCGCAGCCGGTCACCGGTGGTCTTGACCGCGAGCGCCTGCTCCCCGTTGATCTCGTGCGCGGCCTCGTCGAAGTCGTTGGCGAAGGTGAGGTTGCGCGCGGTGAAGTCGTCGCCCTCGACCGCCACGGTCGCGCTGCCCCACGAGCCCTGGGTGCCGCCGCCCGGCTTGGGCGCGCCGGCGGGGGTGTCGAACACGATGAGCGTGTCCGAGCGCCGCTCGCCGGTCCCGACGAGCGTGATGTGGTCGCGGTCGCGGCCCACGCGGACCTGCTCGCGGTAGGTCCCGGCGGCGAGGCGAATGGTGATCGGCCGGTCGTTGCCCGTGGGTACGGCCTCGACCGCGGCCTGCACCGTCGGGTAGTCGGCGGGCACGTTCAGGGTCGTGCGGCTGCCGATGGTCTTCTGCGGCCCGGAGAACTTCCCCACGAGGGCGGGGACGGCGGCGGCCGGGTCGAGGCGGTAGTCGTAGAAGTCGCGCGGGTCGAAGGCGGCGCCCCGCTCGTCGTGGCGTCCCGTGGTGTTCTTGAGGATCGAGCCCCGCTGCACCAACTCGGCGCTCTCGTCGGCCTGGTAGGGGTGCTGGACGTCTTTGTAGTAGCTGTTCTCGATGACCATCCTGGTCTTGCCCCGCGACCAGTTTCCGTACGTCCACACCGGGTCGCCCGGATCGGCCTGCGCCGTCAGGTGGTTGTTGTAGAGGTGCGCGTAGGCGGCGTTGTCGACGGAAGGATTGCGCTGCTTGGTGTCGGCGAACAGGTTGTGGTCGACGGTGATCTGCGTCTTGACGTTCGGTGTCCAGCCGATGCCGAACGTCTTGTTGTTGTCCTCGAAGCGGTTGTACGAGACGGTGACGTACTCGCTGTCCTTGCGGATGTCGAGCTGGCCGTCGCAGATCCGTGAGAAGCGGTTGTGGTCGACCCAGACGTGGTGGACGGAGTCCATCTGGATGCCGTCGAAATCGGTGGTCTTGCAGTCCCAGTCGCCCTCGACCGCCGAGTCCCGGATCGTCAGATTGCGGATGACGACGTTGTGGGTGCCGGGCCTGAGGTTCAGCTCGCCGTGGACGAGTTCCCCGGTGTCCCCGACGCCGATGACGGTCTTGTTCGACGTGACGTCGATGGCGGCCCCGAAGGGTTCGACGGCGATCTGGCCCGCCACGCGGATGATGTACGGCTCGTCGGCGGCCGCGTAGCGTTCCAGCGCCGCCTGGTCGGTGACGGTGACGACCTTGCCGCCCGCACCGCCCGTGGTGCCTCCTGCCAGCGAGGCGAAACCGTGCGCGGTGTCGGACCACTTGGCGGCGGCCGCTGCGGACGCGGGCGACGCGGACGACTCGACCGCCTCGGACGCCTCGGGCGCCTGGGCCGCCTGGGCCGAGGTCGTGGCCCCCAGGACGCAGGACGCCACCAGGGCGCCGACCGCCCCGACGACACGGCATCTGCGCAGCAAGCGCTTGCTCGAAAGGGAAAGGTGCGTCATCGGATGCTCCTCACAGACGTACGACGACGAGGGACGAAGTGCCAGGAACTGACGGGGCGTCAGCCAGTGATGCGGAACCGTGTGAACGTGGCCGTTCCCGGATGCCGTCCGCCGGACGGGGTGAGCGCGAACAGGCCCAGCAGGGCGCCGACCCAGCGCCACGGGGTGGCGGCGAAGACCGGACCTGAGGGCTCGAAGCCGTTGCCCGTGTCGGCGAGGAACCGGCAGCGGGCGCCCGCCCCGGCCTCGATCCGCAGCCGGGCACGGCCTCGCGGTGCCGGCCGCGGGTGTGCCGCGTCGCGCTCGTGGTCGGCGACGGCCTCGGCGAACCGGTGCACCAACTGGACCGTCCCGTCCACCCCGCGCTCCAGGCCGATCCAGGAGTACGCGTCGCCCAGGACGGCGAACCCGGCGCGCGCCCCCGGCTCCTCGGCGGACAGGGTGAGCTCCACCTCGGCGGCGCACGGGACGGCGGGCAGCCGCTGGGTGAGCACATTCGGCAGCCCGCGCAGGTCGTGCGCGTCCGCCGACTCCACGCACACCAGGCGCAGGCCGTCGCCGGAGTGGTGCGGGGCCCAGCCGTCCTGCGGGTTGGCGGTCCACTGCCACTGCCGCCCGAAGCGCCCGCCGGGAAAGTCGTCGTCGGTCGCGGGCGCGGACGGCGGCTGCCGGGGCAGGGCCGGCTTGCGGTGGACGCGGACGGGGGCGCCCGCGTCGCCGACGACCGGCCAGCCCGCGCCGTCCCAGCGCATCGGCTGGAGGTGCACCACCCGGCCGTACGCGCCGCGCTGCTGGAAGTGCACGAACCAGTCCTCGCCGGACGGGGTGCGCACCCAGCCGCCCTGGTGGGGGCCGTTGATGTCGGTCTTGCCCTGCTCCAGGACGATCCGTTCCTCGTACGGGCCGAAGAACTCGCGTGCGCGGAAGGCGCCCTGCCAGCCGGTCTCCACTCCACCGGCCGGTGCGAGGATCCAGAACCAGCCGCCGTGCCGGTACAGCTTGGGGCCCTCCAGCGTGAACCAGCCGGGGATGCGGTCCGCGTCGACGATCACCTTGCCCTCGTCGAGCAGGTCGGTCGCGTCGGGCCGCATGCGGTGCCCGGTGAGCCGGTTCTTGACGCCGGCACGGGACTTGGCCCAGGCGTGCACGAGGTAGGCCTCGCCGGTCTCCTCGTCCCACAGGGGGCAGGGGTCGATGAGGCCGCGGCCCGCCTTGACCAGGTGGGGGCGGGTCCAGGGGCCGCGGATCTCGGGCGAGTTGACCTGGTAGACGCCGTGGTCGGGGTCGCCCCAGAAGATCCAGAAACGGTCGGCGTGGTGCCGGAGCGACGGCGCCCAGACCCCGCGGTCGTGCCGGGGCCTGGCGAACTCGGCGGCGGGTTCCAGGCGCTCCAGGGCGTGGCCGACGAGCGTCCAGTTGACCAGGTCGCGCGAGTGCAGGAGCGGCAGTCCGGGGGCGCGGCCGAAGCTGGAGGCGGTGAGGTAGAAGTCGTCGCCGACGCGGATCACGTCGGGGTCGGACCAGTCGGCCGCGAGGACCGGGTTGCGGTAGGTGCCGTCACCGAGGTCGGGGCCGACGGGGCCGGGGTCGGATCCGGTGGTGCCGGTGCCGGGGTGGGTCGTCTCAGGGTCGGGGCCGGTCATGCGGTCACCGCCTTGCGTATCAGGGTCGCGGCCTCGGTCCGGTCCAGGCGGCCGTCGGCGACGACGGTGACCACGCGGCGTACGACGGTTTCGCCGGCGGGGATCGGCAGGCGCTCGGCGTGTGCGAGGGACGAGCCGACGCCCGGGTAGTCGGCGGCGCGCACGAACCACGGGTCGCGGCGGGTCTGTTCGGTGGCCCCGGCGAACACCAGGGTCCAGTCGCCGCCCGCGAGCGCGAGCCAGTCGGCGCGGCTGCCGTGTGCCGCCGCCTCGCCCTCGGCGTCCGGCGTGAACACGTCGGGCACCGCCGCCTCTTTGGGCGCTCGCCAGAAGAAGCCGCCGTACCCCGCGCCGTGGCGGCCGTTGGTGGCGGGGCTGCCGCAGGAGAGGTCCCGGCCGCTGGTGTTGGTGAGCGAGAAGGTGAAGTCGAGGGCCCAGGCGGCGCCGGTGAGTTCGGTGGCGGCGACCGTGCGGCGCTCGCGCAGGAGCTCGCGGCCCGCGGCGGTCCAGCGCAGCTCCTCGACGAACCCGTCGGAGTCGCGCAGTTGGAAGCCCACGTGCTGCTGGGTGCCGTGGTTGTCGAGCTCGGTGGGGCCCTGGTCGCGCACGAAGGTCCGGCCGCCCCAGAAGTTGTGCCCCTCGACGTCGGGAACGGCGACACCGACGCCGAGGTGGTGCGGGTGGTCCCCCGGCGCGCGTTCGGTGACGGCGGTGCCGCGCAGGGTGGTGACCGGGTGGAGATAGGGCCGGGGCGAGAGCTCGGCGGGCAGCTCGGGCCGGACGGTGTGGGTGCCGACGGGCCGGCCGGCACAGCGCAGGACGAGGGAGTCGTCGTTCACGAGGTGGTCACCTCTTCGGCGGGCGCCCAGGCGGCGCCGAGTTCGGAGTACAGGGCGAGGGTGTCGGCCGCCGTGGCGACCAGGCCGTCGATGCCGTCGACGACGCGGCGGGGCGCGCGCTCCCCCGGTGCGGCGTGCCAGGCGCTCGCGGGCAGTGGGACGGGGTCGGGTGCCTGCCGTACCGCTTCGACGACCTTCATGAAGGCGCTCGTCGCGGCGGCGGGCACCAGCAGCTCCGCGCCCCGGGTCAGGTGGTCGACGAGGTTCTCGAGGAGGTCCGTGCGGTCGTGCAGATACTCCTCGGGTCCGTGTTCGGCGCGCTGGACCAGGACGCGGTCCTGCTTGTACCAGAAGGTGATCCGGCCGCGGCCGCCGTGCACTTGGACGTACGGTTCGTCGGGTTCTTCGGCGCACAGGGTCGCCGCGACGGTGACGTGGCGACCGCGTGCGGTGGTGACGCGTACGCAGGAGGTGTCGTCGCATTCGATGGCGTTGGCGCGGAACAGCTCGGTCTCGATGCCGGTGACGTCCTCCGCCCGGGTGCTGCCGTCGAGGGCGAGCGCGGTCGCGACGGCGTGCGCGAGGGGGTTGGTCAGGACGCCGTCGACGACGTCGGCTCCGTTCATGCGGCGGCGTCCGGCCCAGGGCGCGCGGCGGTAGTACGCCTCGTCGCGGGCCCAGGCGCCGGCCGCGCCGACGCCGAGGACCTCGCCGACGGCGCCGGAGTCGACCAGGGCGCGGATCGCGGGCACGGCGTGCGAGCCGAGCGACTGGAAGCCGATCTGGCAGGCGACGCCCGCTTCGGCGGCCGCGGCGGTGATGCGGGCGAACTCCGCGTACGACGGAGCGGGCGGCTTCTCCAGGAGCAGGTGGACGCCCCGCTGGGCGGCGGCGAGCGCGAGCTCGGTGTGCGTGGGGATGGGTGTGCACACCACGGCGAGCCGTGCCCCGGTGGCGTCCAGCAGGCCCGCGAAGTCGGCGGACTGCGTGAGCGGCGCGAAGCCGTCGAGCTCGGCGGGCGTCAGGGGCTCGAGTTCGCAGATGCCGACGAGGCGTACCCGGCCTGCGCGGTGCAGGCGGCGGATGTTCTCCAGGTGCCAGCGGCCGTGGCCGCGGGCGCCGGCGAGGACGACGGGCAGAGCGGTGTCACGGAGGGACGTGGTCATCGGATCCTCCCGGCTCCCGCGCCGCGCGCGACGTCGTGGTCGGCCCGCGCGGCGCTCTGGACGGTGCCGTGCAGCGTGGGCGTCCAGCCGACGTCGGCGGTCAGGTCGCGTTCGCTGCCGGAGTTGTAGGCGCTGTTGATGGCGAGCAGATCGACCGGGTAGCCGTTGAACAGCGTGCCGGTCTGGTGCAGGGCCGTGCCGTTCCAGCTCTTCACCAGGTCCGCGGCCTCGACGTGGCCCGGCGTGGTGAACGCGTTGTTCTCGGCGTACACGGCGGACTCGGTGGAGATGCCGAGCGCGTAGCGGAAGTCGTGGGCGTCGGCGGGGACGACGTGCCGGTTGTTGTAGACGTGCACCTGGCCGAAGCGGACGCGCGGGGCGCGCTGCACGACGCCCGTGAACTCGTTGTGGTGCAGGGTGACGCGGAGCTTGCCGCGGTCGCCCGTGGCCGTGTCGCTGTTGCCGATGAGCATGGCCTTGTCGTGGTCGGCGAACCGGCTCCAGGAGACGGTCACCAGGTCGGAGCCGTTGGTGATGTCCAGGAGGCCGTCGTGGCGCAGGAAGTTGCGCCCGAAGTAGGTGGGCTCGTCCGCGTCGGGGCGGCCCTTGTCGCTGAGGGTGACGTGGTCGATCCACACGTGCGTGGCGCCGCGCAGCCAGAGGTTGTCGTAGGCGGTCTTCCAGTCGCCGAGGCCGCCGCTGTTGGGCTGCCAGACGGGGAAGCAGTCGTGGGCGTCGCGCACGTCGAGGTTGCGCACGATGACGTTGTCGGCGTCCTTGATCTGGAGCGACGCGCCCTTGAGTACGGCGCCCGAACCGAGCCCGACGAGGGTGGTGTGGGAGCCGACGGTCAGCTCGACGCGCTCGGCCTGGCGGGCGGCGGACGCCTGCCGGGCCTCCTCCTGCGGGCCCGACGGCTTGGCGGCGCCCCAGGTGCGCGGGTCGTAGGCGGCGAGGTACTTCTTCAGGGAGTACCCGTCGGTCGCGTAGTCGGCGCAGTCCAGGCGCTTGCCGCGGTCGTCGGTGTTGGCGTCGATGGTCCCGGCCACCTTGATGATCTTCGGGGTCGCGCTGCCGCCGTCGAGGGCGCGGACCAGCTCGGCCCGGGTCCGTACGGTGAACACATGGGCGTCGTCGGCCGCGGCGCCGCCGGTAGTGCCGCCCTGGGCGGCCGCCCAGCCGTCGTCGGGCGCGAGCGTGTCGCGGCTGATGTCACGGCCGATGTCGCGGCCGGGGTCACGGGGTTCTGCGGCGGCGGGCACCCCGAGGCAGGCCAACAGGGCTGCCACAGCGGCGAGTTGGGCGGCCCATCCGACGGATCGTCTACGCATGGAGGTCATCCCTTCACCGCCCCCGCGCTGAAGCCGGTGATCAGCCACTTCTGGATGAAGGCGAAAACGATCACGACGGGTACGGCGGCGACGATGCCGCCGGCCGCGAGCGCGCCCAGGTCGACGCTGTCGGCGCTCATCAGGGTGTTCAGGCCCACCGGGATCGTCTGCTTGCCCTGGTCGCTGAGGAACATCAGGGCGAACAGGAAGTGGTTCCAGCTGTGCACGAAGGCGAAGGAGCCGACGGCTATCAGGCCCGGGCGGAGCAGCGGCAGCACGACCACGCAGAAGGCACGGAAGCGCGAGCAGCCGTCGACCCAGGCCGCCTCCTCCAGGGAGGGCGGCACGTTCTTGATGAAGTTGCTGATGAGAATCATCGACAGCGGCAGCTGGAAGACGGTCTCGGCGATGATGACGCTGCCGATCGAGTTGATCATCTCCAGGTTGGCGAAGATCTCGAAGAGCGGTACGAGGAGCAGCGCGCCCGGCACGAACTGGGAGCACAGCAGGGCCAGCATGAAGCCGCGCTTGAGGCGGAAGTCGAAGCGGGCGAGGGCGTAGCCGCCGGCCAGTGCGACGACGGTGGTCATCACCAGCGTGGCGACGCCGATGAGGACGCTGTTCTGGAAGTACGTGCCGAAGCTCCGCTCGGTCCACACCTTCTCGAAGTGCTCGAAGGTGACGGGCCAGGGCACCAGGGAGGTCGAGCCGGCGGGGCGCAGCGCGAAGAGCGCGATCCAGTAGAACGGGATGAGCGTGAAGACGAGGTAGACCCCCAGCGGGAGGTAGATCTGCCAGCGCGGCACCTCGTCCCAGGAGCGCTCGCGCTTCTTCGGCCGCCGTGGGCCGCGGGTGTCGAGGGGGTTGCGCGGGGTGGAGGTCACGGTGGGCGCTTCCGCATCCTTGGTGATCACTTGCTGTCGCCTCCGAACTTGCTCAGGCGCAGATAGAGCACCGAGCAGAAGAGCAGGATCACGAACGCCACCGTGGTCAGGGCGGACGCGTAGCCGAAGTCGTGGGCTTCGACGCTGGTGGTGGCGACGTACAGCGGCAGGGTCGTCGTCTCGCCCGCGGGCCCGCCGCCGGTCAGGGTGTAGAGCAGGTCCACGTTGTTGAACTCCCACACCATGCGCAGGAGGGTGGACAGGATGATCGCGTCCTTCAGGTGCGGCAGGGTGATGTGCAGGAACTGCCGCAGCCGGTTCGCGCCGTCGACCTCGGCGGCCTCGTACAGGTCCTTCGAGACGGACTGGAGGTCGGCGAGGATGAGGATCGCGAAGAAGGGGACGCCGCGCCACAGATCGGCGACGATCGCGGCGGAGAAGACCGTTCCCGGGTCGGAGAGCCACGAGGTGCCGTACTCGCCGATGCCCAGGTCGGCGAGGTAACGGGTGATGCCGGTCTGGGAGTTGTAGAGCAGCACCCAGATCACGGAGGTCAGCACTCCGGAGACCGCCCACGGAGAGAACACCAGGGCCCGGCCCAGGGCGCGTCCCGCGAAGGTCTGGTTGACGATCAGCGCGAGCGCGAGCCCGAACAGGAGCTGGAGGCCGACCTCGACGAACACCCACTTGGCGCTGAAGGCGAGGGTGTCCCAGAACAGCGGGTCCTCGGTGAAGGCACGGGTGAAGTTGTCGAGGCCCGCGAAGCCGTTGCGCCAGGGCTTGGTGGGGTTGTAGTGCTGCAGGCTGTAGTAGAAGACGCTGATCACCGGGTAGGCGATGAAGCCCAGCATCAGCAGCGCGGCGGGCGCGATCAGCAGATAGGGAAGCCTGCGCGGGGTGGCTCCGGCGCGGCGCCGGGGGCGCTTCGCCGGCGGCGGCTTCTCCGCCACGGCTGCGGCTTGGGCCATGACTGGCTCTCCGTTCTGGGATGGTTCGGGTGAAGCGCTTCGCAGACGATGTTCGAGATTTCGTACAAAGAGAAGCCTGGGGGCGTTCGGGTGGCGGGGTGTGCGGTCAGCCCGCGTACGGGTCCGGCACCTGGCCCGGCCTGGCCAGGAACGCGAAGTCGCAGCCGGTGTCCGCCTGGGTGATCTGCTCGCTGTACAGCGCCCCGTAGCCGCGTTCGTACCGCTCGGGCGGCGGTGTCCACGCGGCCCGCCGCCGCGCCAACTCGTCTTCCGGTACGTCGAGGTGGAGGCTGCGCGCCTCGACGTCGAGGGTGACCGGGTCCCCGGTGCGCACCAGCGCGAGCGGCCCGCCGACGTACGACTCCGGCGCCACGTGCAGCACGCAGGTGCCGTAACTCGTGCCGCTCATCCGGGCGTCGGAGATCCGCACCATGTCGCGCACCCCTTGGGTGAGCAGGTGGTCGGGGATCGGCAGCATGCCGTACTCGGGCATGCCGGGGCCACCCTTGGGTCCGGCGCCGCGCAGCACGAGCACGCTGTCCGCGGTGATGCCGAGGTCCGGATCGTTGATGGTGCGCTGCATGGTTCTGTAGTCGTCGAACACGACGGCCGGGCCGGTGTGCTTCAGCAGGCGCGGGTCGGCGCTGATGTGCTTGATCACGGCGCCGTCGGGGCACAGGTTGCCGCGCAGGACGGCGAGTCCGCCCTCGGCGGCGACCGGGTTGCCGCGCGGCCGGATCACGTCGTCGTCGTGCACGAGCGCGCCCGCGAGCTGCTCGCGCAGCGTGTCGTGGGCGACCGTGGGCCGGTCCAGGTGCAGCAGGTCGGGGATGCGGGACAGGAACCCGGGCAGGCCGCCCGCGAAGTGGAAGTCCTCCATCAGGTATCTGTCGCCGCCAGGGCGGACGTTGGCGAGGACCGGGACCGTACGGGCGATGCGGTCGAAGTCGTCGAGGGTGAGCGTGACTCCGGCGCGCCCGGCCAGGGCGATGAGGTGGATGACGGCGTTGGTCGAGCCGCCCAGGCCGAGGACGGTGGTGACCGCGTCGGCGAAAGCCTCTGGTGTGAGGAGGTCGGACAGCTTCCGGTCGCGGTGGACGAGGTCGACGACGCGCAGTCCGGACGCGGCGGCCATGCGGTCGTGCCCGGAGTCCACGGCGGGGATCGAGGAGGCACCGGGCAGCGTGACCCCCAGGGCTTCGGCGGCGGCGGTGAGCGTGGAGGCGGTGCCCATCGTCATGCAGTGGCCGGGCGAGCGGGCCAGACCGCTCTCCAGTTCGGCGAGCTCGCAGTCGCCGATGAGCCCGGCCCGCTTGTCGTCCCAGTACTTCCACATGTCGGTGCCGGAGCCGAGGACCTCGCCGCGCCAGTGGCCCGGCAGCATGGGGCCCGCCGGCACGAACACGGCCGGCAGGTCGACGGAGGCCGCGCCCATGAGCAGCGCGGGCGTCGACTTGTCGCAGCCGCCGAGCAGCACCGCGCCGTCCACCGGATAGGAGCGCAGCAGTTCCTCGGTCTCCATGGCGAGGAGGTTCCGGTAGAGCATGGGGGTGGGCTTCTGGAAGGTCTCGCTCAGCGTGGCCACCGGGAACTCCAGCGGGAAGCCGCCCGCCTGCCACACCCCGCGCTTGACCGCCTGGGCGCGGTCGCGCAGGTGGACGTGGCAGGGGTTGATGTCGGACCAGGTGTTGAGGATCGCGATGACCGGCTTGCCGAGGTGCTCCTCGGGCAGATAGCCGAGCTGGCGGGTGCGGGCGCGGTGGCTGAAGGAGCGCAGGCCCGACGAGACGCTGCTGCCGTACCACTGGTGGCTGCGGAGCTGCTCCGGCGGGCGGGTCGTGGGCCCGCCGGGCGGGCGGGCTATGGACTCGCCCGGGCGGGTTATGGACTCCCCCGGCGGGCGGGACGCGGGGTTCCCCGGTGGGTGCGTCACAGCGACCACCCCGCGGCGATCGCGGCGACCTCGGCCCGCTCGGCCTCGGGCAGCAGGCGGCTGGGCGGGCGCACGTCGCGGCGGCACAGGCCGAGCGACGCGAGGGCCTCCTTGACCACGGTGACGTTGTTGGCGTGGGCGTTGGCGGCCCGCAGCTCCTCGAAGCGGCGGATCTGCGCCCACACCTTCATCGCGGCCGGATAGTCGCCGCTGCGCAGCGCTTCGATCATGGTCAGCGAAACGCGGGGGCTGACGTTGACGAGCCCGGAGGTGAAGCCGGTGGCGCCCGCGGAGAAGTACGAGGGCGCGTACGGCTCGGCGAGCCCCGCGACCCACACGAAGCGGTCCAGGCCCGCGTCCCGGGCGAACGCGGCGAACCGGGCGGCGTCCGGGACCGCGTACTTCACGCCGATCACGTTGGGGCAGTCGTCGGCCAGTTCGGCGAGCCGCGCCCCGGGCAGGAGCGCGTTGCGGAGGTAGGGGACCACGCCGAGCTCGGGCACGGCCTCGGCGATCGCCCGGTGGTAGTCGACCCAGCCCGCTTCCGACACGTACGGGTGCACGGGCTGATGGACCATCACCATCTGGGCCCCGACCTCCCGGGCGTGCCGGGCGGCGGCGACGGCGGTGGGCACGTCGTGCCCCACGCCGACGAGGATCACGGCCCGCTCCCCCGCCTCCTCCATGGTCGACTCTGTGACCAGGCGGCGCTCTTCGGGGGCGAGGGCGTAGAACTCGCCGGTGTTGCCGTTGGGTGTCAGGGTGCGCACGCCGCCGTCGAGCAGCCGGCGCAGCAGGGTCCGGTGCGCGTCCTGGTCGACGGTGCCGTCGGCGGCGAAGGGGGTCACCGGGATCGCCACCACGTCGGCGAGGGCGGCCCGCTGCGTCTCGTACGTCGTCACTTCTGACCGCCTTCTTCCTCGGCCTCGGGGAAGGCCCGGGCCACGAACGACGCGATGTGCGCGTGCAGGGCATGCGCCGCGCCGTCACCGTCACCTTCCAGGGCGAGCCGCAGGATCTCGCGGTGCTCGGCGGCCTCCCGCTCCCAGGACGGCTCGGCGGCCCAGGCAACCGCCGACACCAGAGCGGCCTGGTCCCGGACCTCGTCGAGCATCCTGCCGAGCAGCGGGTTGCCGCACGGCAGATACAGCGCGCGGTGGAACTCCCTGTTGGCGAGGGAGCGTTCGGCGGTGTCCGCGGCCTCGTCGGCGCGGGTCAGCGCCTCGTCCGCGGCGTCGAGGGACGCGCCGTGCCGCACCGTGCGCCGCAGCGCCTCCGGTTCGAGCAGCAGCCGCACGTCGTAGACCTCACGTGCCATGTCCGCGTCGACCATGCGCACCGTGACGCCCTTGTACTGGTTCATCACGACGAGCCCGGTGCCGGCCAGCGTCTTCAGCGCCTCGCGCACCGGGGTCTTGGACACCCCGAACTGCTCGGCGAGTTCGGTCTCCACCAGGGCCTGTCCCGGGCTCAGTCGCCCGGTGAGGATGCGGTGCTTGATCGCTTCCTGGACGTACTGGGTGCGGGAGGGGATCGGTATGGGCACGGAGGTCATGCACGCCTCTCGGATCTCGCGTATCACGTCTCATATATGACGTACGCCTTCAACGGGTCGAAGGTAAGAGGGCCGTGATGTTCCGTCAATGCCTACGACACAGAAGACGACGCGGAGGACAGAAAAAGAAGCCGGAGAAAGACGACCGGGAAACGGCGGATCCGACAGGAGAAAGGGCGGCCCGGCACGTATAACGGGGTCATGAGCGATCACCGTCCGGGCCGTGTCCGGCGTCTGCTGCGCTCCCTGGACCACGCCGCGTTCGACAAGGTCGCCACGCGGTCGTGGCCCGGTGCCGAGCGCGCCCTGCCCCGGCTGAGCCACAGCGCCAACCATGGGCTGCTGTGGTTCGGCGTCGCGGCCGGCATGTGGGCGGTCGGCGGCACCCGGGAGCGGCGTGCGGCCGTGCGGGGCGTGGCCTCGCTCGCCCTCGCCTCGGCGACCGTCAACACCTTCGGCAAGCGGGCCGTGCGCCGCACCCGCCCCGTGCTCGACGCGGTCCCGGTGATTCGTCATCTGCCGCGTCAGCCCATCACCAGCTCCTTCCCGTCCGGCCACGCCGCCTCCGCGGTCGCGTTCACCGTGGGCACGGCCCTGGAATCGCGCCGCTGGGGTGCGGCGCTCGCGCCCGTCGCGGCGTCGGTCGCCTTCTCCCGCGTATACACCGGCGTGCACTTCCCGAGCGACGTCCTGGCCGGCGCGGGCCTCGGGGCCGGTGCCGCCTTCGCCGTACGCGGCCTCGTCCCCTCCCGCGCGCAGCTCCCGCCGCCGGCCCGGCCGCGCGCCGACGCCCCGGCGCTGCCCGACGGCGAAGGCCTGTTCGTGGTGGTCAATCCGTCCTCCGGCGCGCAGCCTCAACTCGCCGATCCGGTACGGCAGTTGAAGATCGCCCTGCCTCGCTCCGAAGTGATCATTTACGAGCCCGACGCGGGGCCGCTGCCCGAGGTGATCGCGGAAGCGGCGCGTGACGCGGCCCGGTGCGGCGGCGTGCTCGGCGTCTGCGGCGGCGACGGCACTGTCAACGCGGCCGTGCTCCCCGCCCTGGAGTACGGCGTGCCGCTGATGGTGCTGCCCGGCGGCACCTTCAACCACTTCGCCGCCGACCTCGGCACCGAGTCCGTCGCCGAGGCCTGCGCGGCCGTGGCGCGGGGAACGGCCGTCCGCGTGGACGTCGGCCGGGTCTCCCCGGTCCCGGCCCCGCACTCCCCCGCCGGGGCGGAGGCGCACCCCGTGTACTTCCTGAACACCTTCAGCCTCGGCTCGTACCCCGACCTCGTACGGCTGCGGGAACGGTGGTCGCCGAAGATCGGCGGTCCCGCCGCCACCCTGCTCGCCGTCGGCCGGGTCCTGCGCACCACCGAGCCGCTGCGCGCCGTCGTCAACGGGCGGCCTCGCGCGATGTGGCTGCTGTTCGCGGGCAACGGCGCCTACCGCAACGTGGGCATCGCGCCGGTGCGCCGCCACGACCTCGCCGACGGCCTGCTGGACGTCCGCATCGCCCACGGCGGCCACTTCGCCCGCACCCGCCTGCTCGCCACCGCCCTCGCCGGCGGCCTCGCCCGGACCCGCTTCTACGCCTCGGCGCGCTCCCGGCACCTCGTCGTGACGGGCCTGCCCGACGGGACGCAGATGGCGTACGACGGCGAGGTGCGGGACGCGCCCACGGCCCTGCGCGTCGACAAGCTCCTCGAGGCCTTGACCGTGTACCGGCCCCTGGAGGAGCGGCCGACGCTGGACCACTGAAGCCCCGCTCTCTCTCGGCAGGCCGGCGCGGCGCTCAGCCCAGCAGCTCCCCCAGCACCGCCACGCCCTCCCGGATGTCCGACGGCGTGCTCGCCGCGTAGCCGAGGACGAGGCCCGGCCGCTCCGGGCGCTGGGCGTGCCAGGACAGCGGCTGCACCTTCACGCCGCGCTCCAGGGCCGCGGCGGCCAGCGCGGTGTCGTCGCGGCCCGACTCGAAGGTGACCATCAGGTGCAGGCCCGCGGCGGCGCCGTGGACGACGGCGCCCGGCAGCCGCGCCCCGATCGCCTCGATCATCGCGTCGCGGCGGCCGCGGTGGCGGCGGCGCAGGAACCGTAGGTGCCGCTCCAGCTCGCCGGACTCCATCAGGTGGGCGAGGACGAGTTGGGGCAGCGCCGCGTTGCCGAGGTCGGCGAACCGTTTGGCGTCGACGAGGGCGCTCCGGTAGCGGCGGGGCGCGAGCAGCCAGCCCACGCGCAGGGCGGGCGCGAGGAGCTTGGAGACGCTGCCCGCGTACGCGACGTGGTCGGCGAGAGTGGAGCGCAGGGCGGGCACGGGCGGCCGGTCGTAGCGGTGCTCGGCGTCGTAGTCGTCCTCGATGATCAGTCCGCCGTCCCGGGCCCAGCCCGCGAGCTCGCGCCGCCGTCCGCCGTCGAGGACCACGCCGGTCGGGAACTGGTGGGCCGGGGTGAGCAGCGCGACACGGGCTCCGGTGGCGCGCAGCGCGTCGACGCGGATGCCCTTCGGGTCGACGGGTACGGGCGGTGACTGGAGGCCGGAGTTGTGCAGGTGCTGTCGTATGCCCAGCGAACTGGGGTCCTCGATCGCGACGCTGGTGACGCCCTCGTCCCGGAGCACCAGCGCGAGCAGCCCGAGCGCCTGGGCGGTGCCCGCGACGATCAGGACGTCGTCCGGGTCGGCGGCGATCCCCCGGTTCCGGGCGAGCCAGCGCGCGACGGCACGGCGCAGCGCGGGGGTGCCGCGGGGGTCGCCGTAGCCGAAGTCGGACGGTACGAGTCCGGCGAGCACCGACCGCTCGGCGCGCAGCCAGGCCGCGCGCGGGAAGGCGGCCAGGTCCGGCAGGCCGGGCGAGAGGTCGATGCGGGCGGGGGCGGCGCGGAGCGCGTCGAAGATGCCGGTGCCGGGCGGGGCCGTGAACAGCCCCGGCGATCCCGGCACGCCTGGCCTCCCTGGCGCCCCTGGCATCCCAGGCAGTCCTGACGCGCCGTCATCCGTCGTCACCCGGCGCTCCGTCGGCCGCGCGAGCGGCGCAGCAAGGACGACGGTCCCGCCCCTCCCCCGCCCCGCCACGTGCCCGTCCTCGGTGAGCCGCCGGTACGCCTCGGTCACCACGCCGCGTGAGACGCCGAGTTCCCCGGCCAGGACGCGGGTGGCGGGCAGCCTGCTCCCGGCCGGCAGCAGCCCGTCCGCCACCGCGTGCCGGATCTGCCGGGCCAGCCAGTCCGCCATGCCGCCCTTCGGGGCCTCGGCGGGGTTCAACTGCAGGAAGTCGGAGGCGGCGACAGCGAGGGCGGCCGGGCCGACGGCAGCGTCCGCGGGCAGGGCGACGGCAGTTATGGACCTGTCAGAAGGAGATCCATTGGACCTGTTCATGGATCCATTGTGACGGGAGAGTCAAGCCATGGAGTTCCTGCTGACCTCGCTCGTCCTCACCGTGACGCCGGGCACCGGGGTGCTGTTCACCGTCGCGGCCGGCCTTTCGCGGGGCACCCGCGCCGGTGTCGTCGCGGCCGTGGGCTGCACCGTGGGCATCGTTCCGCACATGCTCGCCGCGATCACCGGTCTCGCCGCGCTCCTCCACACCAGCGCCCTCGCGTTCCAAACGCTCAAATACCTCGGTGTGGCGTACCTCCTCTACATGGCGTGGAAGACGCTGCGCGACAAGAGCGCCCTCGCGGCGGAGCGGGACGGCGCACCGCGCTCCGCGCGCGACGTGATCCTGTCGGCTGTACTGATCAACCTCCTCAACCCGAAGCTCACCCTGTTCTTCTTCGCCTTCCTGCCGCAGTTCGTCGCCGAGGACGAGCCGTACGCCTTCCTGCGCATGGCCGAACTCAGCGCCTACTTCATGCTGGTGACGCTGGTCGTGTTCGCCCTCTACGGAGTGTTCGCCGCCGCGGTGCGCGATCACGTCATCGGGCGGCCGCGGGTCATGGCGTGGCTGCGGCGCGTCTTCGCGGGGGCGTTCGCGGCGCTCGGCGCCAAGCTGGCCTTCCTCTGACGCCGCCGCAACCGTTCTCCCCCCTCCCGTCCCGTCTCCCATCTCCCGATCGGAACCACCGTGCACTTCCAACACGCGAGCGACCTCTGGCAGGACTTCCCCCACCTGGTCCCCGGATTGATCTTCGCGCGGGGCATCACCCCCGACGCGGCGGTCGACCGGCCCGTCGCCGAGTTCGGTGCGGCGGCCGCCGAGCGGCTGACCGCGACGCAGGAGAGCGGCCTGCCCGAAGTCCAGGCCTGGCGGCGCGCGTTCTCCGCGATGGGCCTGAAGCCCACGCAGTACCGCTGCGCGTCCGAGTCCCTCCTGCGGCGCTTCCGCAAGGAGGGCTCCCTGCCCCGCATCCACCCCCTGATCGACCTCTGCAACGCCGCGTCCCTGGCGTACGGCATCCCGGTCGGCGTCTTCGACGTGTCCCGCATCACCGGGAACCTCGAAGTCCGGTACGCCGACGGGGACGAGGCCTACGAGACGTTCTCGGGCGGGACGGAGCACCCCGACCCCCGCGAGGTGATCTTCGCCGACGACGCCCGCCGGGCCCACGCCAGGCGCTGGACCAACCGCCAGAGCGGCCACTCGGCCGTCCGGGACAGCACCTCGGACGTCCTGATCATCGCAGAGGGCCTGCACGAAACCGCTCCGGCGGACGTGGCCAAGCTGATCGGGGCGCTCGCGGAGGAGCTGCGCGCCCACTGGCCGGTCACGCCGGAGACGGCGGTGCTGACGCGGCCTCGCCGCGGTTCGTGTGGTGAGGACGGGGCCCGTCAGTCGTGTGGTGAATGCGGCGCCCGTCAGGGCTCGCGGCGCGAGGGCCGCATCAGCAGCGTGCTCGGCCGCACGGTGGCGCGGGCCTCGGGGCGGACCTCGCGGTCCGAGGCGAGGTCGAGGCGCCACATCCTGGTCAGCGTGGCGATGGCCGTGGTGAGTTCCGTCATCGCGAAGTGATCGCCGATGCACTTGTGCTTGCCCGCTCCGAAGGGGAGAAAGGCTCCCTCCGGAAGTGCGGCCCTCCATGGCTCGTCCAGCCAGCGGTCGGGGTCGAAGCGCAAGGGGTCCGGGAACAGGGAGGCGTCGCGGTGCAGGGCGTGCTGGCAGTACGCCAGTTCCGTGCCGGGCGGGATCTCCCAGTCCCCGAGGCGGACCGCGTCGAGCGTGCGACGGGTCACCAGCCACCCGGTGTGGTGCAGGCGCAGGGCCTCGGTGATGACGTTGCGGAGGTAGGGGAGGCGCGGCACGTCCTCGAAGGTCACCGCGCGGCCCGCGAGGACGTCCGTCAGCTCCTCCTGCAGGCGCGCGTCCACCTCCGGGTTGCGGGCGAGTTCGTACAGCACCCAAGAGAGGACCGACGCCGTGGTCTCCGTGCCGGCCACCGCCAGCGTCAGGACCTCCGAGCAGATCTGGTGGGCCGCCATCGGCCGGCCCGTCTCCTCGTCCTCGGCCCGCAGCAGGGTGGAGAGCATGTCCCCCGTGTCGTGGCCGGACGCGCGCAGGCCAGCCACGGCGTCGCCGATGACGGCCCGCACCGCCGCGCGGGAGGAGTTGAACCGCCAGTTGGCGGGCAGCGGCAGCCGCTCCACCCAGTCCGGCAGCATGACGCGTGCGCCGACGCCGTTCATCACCACCGACAGATCCCGCCGGAGGCGACGGAACGCCTGCTCGTCCAGGCTCGAGGCGAACACCGTCGCGGCGAGCATGTCCAGGGACAGCTTGACCATGGCCTCACGGACGTTGAGCGTCGCGCCCGGCCTCCAGGCCTCGGCCGTGCGGATCACCTCGTCGCGCATCAGGTCGACGTACCGCGCGATCTCGTCGTGCCGGAAGGCCGGCTGCAACTGGCGCCGCTTGCGGACGTGCTCGGAGCCCGCGGCGGTCACCACGCTGTCACCGCCGAGGACTTGGCCCATCTTCTCGAAGAACCGCCCCTTGTCGAGCCCGGGGGCGAGGTCCACGAGCATCGTGCGGATCAGCGCCGGGTCGTTCACCACGAGGGTGGACTGCCGTGGCTGCAGATGGATTCTCACCACCGGGCCGTAGTCCCGCAGCGAGGCGACGAAGGCCAGATTGTCACGCAGGAGGGGTATCGCGTGGCCGAGCAGCGGGAGGGCTCCCGCCGCCGTGGGGATGGGGGGCGCCGCAACGGTGGTCACGTCGGCTCAGAACTCCTGAAGCGGTAGGGACAGTTCCGCCCATCACTTCCCGTCCCGACGCCTGAGCAATCTGTGATCTGTGTGGCACGTGAGCCGAGTTGGCCAGATCACAGCATAGATCGTTTGCGGCCGGGGCAGCCTCGGAGCGCAACTCGATCAATGAGCATGCCAAGCGTCCGCTCGTGGGCGCCGGGGGGAGCCGTACGAGCACACCCCTAGGAGAACGTGAATGCCCCAGGACGTCCGGTTCGAGATCCCCTTCTCCACCCCGGTCAGCGACCATCTCGACTACGCCCGGGACCGGCATCTGCGCTGGGTGCGCGAGATGGAACTCGTGCGCAGCCAGGCCGGTTTCGACGAATACGTGACCTGGGACCTCCCTCAGGCGGCGATACGCACCTACCCGTACGCGTCGGCCGACGACATGGTCGTGCTGATGAACTGGTTCTCCCTGGCCTTCCTCTTCGACGACCAGTTCGACATGGCGCAGCCCGGCCGCGCCGATCGCATAGCGGAGGTCGCGCGGGAGCTCGCCGTCACTCCCCTGCGCCCCGCGGGCAGCGCGCCCCGCGTCGTCTGCCCGATCACGAGGGCCTGGGCGCAGGTGTGGGAGCGGTTGTCCGACGACATGTCCCTGGCCTGGCGCACCCGGTTCGCCGCGTCCTGGGGCCGGTTCCTGGTCGCGCACTCGGAGGAGATCGACCTGGCCGCAAGCGGCGTCACGCTCGAGCTCGCGGAGTACACGGCGTTCCGGCGGCGCACCGTGGGCATCCACCACAGCATCGACGCGGGTGAGCGCAGCCGGCGCTTCGAGGTGCCGGCGCAGGCCCAGGCCCACCCGGTGATGATCCGGCTGCGCGATGCCGCGGCGGACACCATCGGGTTCATGAACGACATCCACTCCTTCGAGCGCGAGGCACGGAGAGGGGACGGCCACAACCTCATCGCCGTGCTCCGCCGCACGCACGACTGCGGCTGGGAGGACGCCACGGCGGAGGCGATCCACCGGACCGAGGAGCGCCTGCGGGACTATCTGCGGCTGGAGTCCCAGGTGCCGCAGCTGTGCGACGAACTCCGGCTGAACGACGACGAACGCGCGCGTGTGGGCATGGGTGTGGAGGCCATCCGGCACTGGATCAGCGGCAACTACGAGTGGTCGCTGACCACGGGCCGCTACTCGGCGGTCAAGAACACCCCGGCGGCCGCGGCCGAGAAGCGGGGGCACGGGTCCGTCGACGACTTGCTGAGCGTCTGACCCGTACAGGGCGTACGACCCGGCGTGACGGATGACGGACGCCGGGTCGCGTGCCCCGTACACGGCGCCTCGTGGGCTACGCCTCCTGAGCCGTGAACTCCACCGGCAGGCGGTCGAGCCTGGCCTCCCAGGAGGACGCGGTGGCCGTGAGGTCCTCGGGAGCGGCGGCGAGGCGCAGCCCGTGCAGCCGGTGGATCAGGGCGTCGACCGCCGTCTCGATGATGGCCTGGCCCACGCCTTGTCCGGGGCACTCGTGGGAGCCGCCGCTGAACGCCAGATGGGCCTTGTTGCCGTGCAGGGCCGCCGTGGCGTCGGGCCGGACCTCCGGGTCGCGATTGCCGGCGGCCAGGCCGAGGACCAGCAGATCGCCCGCCTTCACCTCTTGGCCGCCGAGCTCCAGGTCGGCCGTGGCGAAGCGCCCCGGGCAGACGGCCAGCGGCGGGGTGTTCCACATGACCTCTTCGACGACCGCCGAGATGTCGAGACGGCCACTCACCAGGCCGGCCATGTGGGACGGGTGGGTCAGCAGCAGTTGGAGCACCCGGGCCAGCAGGTTGCTGGTGGTGGTGTGCGCGGCGATGAGGACGAGCCGCAGATGGCTGAGGACCTCGCCTTCGTCCAGGTCCGCACGGTGCTCGAGGAGGCCGGTGGTGAAGTCCGACCCCGGCTCGGCGCGCTTGCGCTCGGAGAGCTCACCGAGGATCTTCATGATGCGGTCGTTGTGCGCCAGCGCCTCCTCGCCGCCCTTGATCACCTGGGCGCAGGAGACGGCCAGTTGCCGTCCCTCCCCCTCCGCGAGCCCGAACAGCCTGGTCAGCACGAGCATCGGCAGATACTCGGCGTACTCGGTCACCAGGTCGGCCCGTCCGGTGGACACGAAGGCGTCGATCTGCTTGTTGGCGAAGTGCGTGACATGGCGCCGGATCCCGCGGCCCGCGATCGCCTGCAGATTGTCCGTCACGGCCGCGCGCAGTCGCCGGTGCGCCTCGCCCTCCTGGGAGACGCAGTCGGGGCGCCAGCCCACCATCTGGATCAGCGGGGACGACTCCTCGATCCGGCCCTCCTTCCAGTCCCGCCAGATCCGCGAGTCCCGCGTGAACTGCCGCGGGTTCTCGAGCACCCGACGGTTCTCCCGGTAGCCGAGGACCAGCCAGGCGGGCACGTCGCCCTCCAGCAGGACGGGGGCCACCGGGCCGTACCGCTCCCGCAACCGCTCGTAGATGTCCTGGGGATCGCGCGCAGCGTCAAAGCCGTACAGGCGGGTGAGGGAGTCGGGACCGCCGTGTGCCACGGGGCAGCCCGAGGCGGCGGCCTCCTGCGGGGCGGCGCCGGGCGGGCCGGTGGGACCGGGGGCGTTCATCGGGGCTCCAGGGTGGCGGCCGAGCGGTCCTTCAGGTGGTGTATCAGCGCGATGAGCACATCACGGCTCGACGCCCGGTCCCGGGCGTCGCACGCGACGATCGGGGTGTGCCGTGGGACGTCCAGCGCGTCCCTGACCTCGTCGATCGGGTGCTCCTTGGAGTCGGGGAAGACGTTGAGGGCGATGACGAAGGGCACGTTCTGCCGCTCCATCTCCTCGATGGCGCGGAAGCTGGACGCCAGGCGCCGCGTGTCCACCAGGACGATCGCTCCCAGGGCTCCCTTGAACAGGCCGTTCCACAGGAACCAGAAGCGTTCCTGGCCCGGCGTGCCGAAGAGGTAAAGGACCAGTTGGTCGTTGATGCCGATCCGCCCGAAGTCCAGGCTGACCGTGGTCTCCTGCTTGTCCGCGATCCCGATGAGGTGGTCGACGTCGGCGCTGGCCTGCGTCAGTGTCTCTTCGGTGGTGAGCGGCCTGATGTCGCTCACCGAGCGCACCATGGTGGTCTTGCCGGTGCCGAAGCCGCCGGCGATCATCACCTTGACCGAGCGGCTTCCGGCGGGCAGGGCGCCCGGTGTCGCCGACCGGTCCGGACGGTCAAAGCCTTTCCAGGCCACTGAGTACCTCCTCAAGGAGCGCGAGGTCCGGCCCGCGACCGGATACGGATGAAGCCGGGATGGGGTCACGGGCCTCCACCCGGCCCGCTGCCAGCAGGTCGGTCACCAGCACCGCGAGAATGTTGAACGGCAGCCCGAGGTGGGCGCCCAGCTCGGCCACCGACAGCGGGTCGCGGCACCGGCGCACGATCTCCTCGTGCTCGTGCTGCATGCCGGGCGCGGGCGCGGCACGCGAGACGATGAGCGTCGCCACGTCGAGCCCGGCGGCCGGCCCGTCCGGCCCGCTGCGGCCGCCGGTGAGGACGTAGTAGCGCTCCAGGCCGGACGGGTCGGCGGGCCGCTGGGGGCCGCTCATCCAGACTGCTCCTCCCGGCGCGGAGTGGTGCCGAGAAGCTCACCCATCCTGCGGGCCAGGTCCCTCATCTGATGGCCGAGCAGCCCTTGGTCGAGGCCTTCCTTGGCCAGTACGCCGAGGTACGTCTCCACGCCGGCCCGCACCACGAACAGGTGCCCGCCGTCGACCTCGATCATCGCGAGGCGCAACTGGCCGCCGTATGCGGGGAATTGCTCGGCGACGGGCTGGGCCAGGGCCTGGAGGCCCGCGACCACGGCGGCGAACCGGTCGACGTCGTCCGGGTCGTCGGCTCCGTACGACGTGATGGCCTTGCCGTCGCTCGACGCCACCAGGGCGAAACGGATCTCCTGGATGCTGTCCGTCAGATCACGCAGGGCCCAGCTCACGTCGGTCTCGTGCTGCGTCATGTGGCTAGTCCTTGTCTTCCGTGTCTTCCGTGCGGGGCTCGTCGGTCGCCCGTCCCGCGGTGGCGAAGGCCGCCAGGCCGGTGAAGGACGCGTCCGGCGGCACGACGGGCTTGGCCACGGCCGCCGCCGGGGCCCCTTCCGGGCGGCCCGCCAGGTCCGTGGAGGTGTCGCGCGCAGAAGTCCTGCGCCGCTTCGGCAGTCCGCCCGGAGTGGTGTCGGCGTCGGCCGCGGCGGCCGCGAAGCCGTCCTGAGGAGTCGGCTGCGGCATCGGTGCGGCACCCTCCGACGGCTCGGGCGGGGCGGCGGGCGCCGCCTGCGTGCCGGGCACGGCGGAGGCCGGCAGCGGGCTGAAGTACTTGTGGGGGACGACCACGACGACCGAGGTGCCGAGCCAGGGCGAGTCCGCGAACGTCACCCTGATCCCGTACCGGCGGCCCAGCGTGCCCACGACGCGCAGGCCGAGGTGTGCGTCCTCCGACAGGCCGCCGAGGCCGGGGCCCGCCGCCACTCCGTCGAGGGAGTCCAGGGCCTGCTGTTTCTTCTCCTCGCTGAGGCCCTTTCCGGCGTCCTGGATCTCGATGCCCACGCCGTTGGGCACTTCCTTGCCGGACACGATCACCGGCTCGGTGGGCGGCGAGTAGCGGGCCGCGTTGTCCAGGAGGTGGGCGAAGATCAGCGTGAGGTGGTCCACCAGGCCGCCGTCGACGCCCAGTTCGGGCAGCTGGCGGACCTGGACGCGGTCGAAGTCCTTGATGCGGCCGATGCCGCCGCGCACCACGCTCAGCAGACGCTGCGGCTCCTGCCACTGCCGTCCCGGCCGGTCCGTGCCGCCGAGGACGCCGATGCTGGCGGCCAGACAGTCCGCGGGGCCGATCGCCTGGTCCAGTTCCATGAGCCCCTGGGCGATCACGGGCGAGCGGCCGTGCTCGCCCTGCATCTCGTGCAGGCGGCCGCGGATCTTTCCGGTCAGTACGTGGAGCCTGCTGCCGATGCTGATGACGGCCTGCTCGGCCGACGTGCTGCGGTTGAACTCCTCCTCGACGGCGATCAGGCCGGTGCGGAGGACCTTGCGCAGCGACTTCCTGAACTCCGGTGACACCTCGGTCTCTTGGGTCAGGTCCGGCAGCACGTCGTCGATCGCCTCACCGGCGCGCAGCCCCTCCAGGGCCGTGGGCAGGAAGTCGTCGCTGAGCCGGGTGACCAGTTCCTGCTGCCGGTTCAGGCGCCACTGCCACGCCTTGACCTCGTCGGCGAGCCGGGCCTCGACGGCGGCGCGCTGGGCCCCGTGCTCGCGCTCGAGCGCGGCGACGTGCTGCTGCCACTGCTGGGTCTGCTGGATCCGGACCGCGTGCACCTCGGCGGTCGCGCGGCCCAGTTCCGCCCGCGAACGCAGCAGCAGGCGGACGCACAGCGTGGCGGTCACGGTGGCGCCGAGTCCCGCGAGCGCCAGGGGTATTCGCGTCTCACCCGAGTCGGCCACCGCGCCGGCGACCGTGCCCGCTCCCAACCCGAACGGCAGCAGCCACCAGGAGCGCCAGGCCTTTGATCCTTCGGCCGCCGCCGGTGGCGGAGTGGCAAGTTCCATCTGCATCCTCAAACCAACGCGATCGGACAGGAGACAACCAGCAACATGGCCGCGCTCGTGCATCAGAAGCGCGCCCGAGATCAGCGACGCCCTCCTTGTCACCTGCGTGTTCCCCCGTACGGAAGCGCGACGGCACGGCGTGCCGCGACGGACAGCAATCGCGTCAACACGCCACGCCGTCACGGAGCTTATCGGGTGAACGGGGATGTGGATCAACCCGGTCCGGTACTCACTACTGGGCAGTACACGGACTTTCGGCCGAGATCTTTCGGTGGCTCCTCGGGGTGCCGTTCAGCGCCGTCCACCTGTGCCACGAAGGCTCAGAGGGCCTTCCCGCCGGGGCTCTTGTCCCCTTCCGGGACCGGCGGCGGGGTGTGAGAGGCCTGATTCACCAGGGAGTGTGCGTCCGCAAGCTTGTCCATTTCCAGGCGGTCCCGAACCGGTTGGCGCTACCGTGTGCGGTTCCACTCGGGCCCGGGCAGGGCGGAATCATCTCCCGTACTCGACAAGGCCGGTGGCCGCCACCACCCGCCGCGGCGGCACCGGCTCGCCCGGCACGCCGGCAGCCGCTCGCCCCTCGCCCGCCGCACCCTCGCCCGCCGCACCCTCGCCCCTCCGCTCCCGCATCCGCTCCACCAGCAGCCTCCCCGCCGTACGCCCCAACTCGTCGCTGTCGTACGTGACGAGGGTGAGCGGCAGGCCGAGGGCGTCGGCGAGTTCGAAGTCGTCGAAGCCCGCCAGGGCGGTGTCCGTGCCGGTGGCGCGGATGGCGCGGAACGCCCCTATGGTGTTGCGGTTGTTGGAGCAGAACAGCGCCGTCGGCGGGTCGGGCAGGGCGAGGAGCCGGGCGGCGGCGCGCTCCGCCTCGGCCGGTTCGGTCTGGCCCTGGCGTACGAGGCGGGCGTCGGCCGGCAGGCCCGCGTCGGCGAGGGCCGCCCGGTAGCCGCGCAGCCGCTCCGTGCCGGTGTAGACCGCGGGCGGTGAGCCGAGGAAGCCGACGCGGCGGTGGCCGCGGGACAGCAGCCGGGCCGTCGCCTCGCGGGCGCCGCCGAAGTCGTCGACCAGGACGCAGTCGGCGTCGAAGCCGTCGGGCGGGCGGCTGGCGAGGACCACCGGGACGCCCTCGGCCGCCGCCGCGGCGAGGTGACGTTGGTCGGAGCCCGCGGGCACGGCGATGATGCCGTCGACGCGGCGCGCGACCAGGTCCGCCACCAAGTCCCGTTCGCCGTCCAGGTTCTGGCCGGTGTTGCCGATGACCGTCTTCAGGCCGTCGGCCGCCACCACGGAGTCCACGCCGAGGGCGAGCCGGGAGTAGAAGGGGTTGGCGAGGTTGGTGACGACCAGGCCGACGAGGCCCGTGCCGCGGCCCAGGCGGAGGCTGCGGGCCACTTCGTTGGGCCGGTAGCCGAGGGCGGCGGCCGCCGCGCGGACGCGGTCGCGGGTCGCGGCCAGCACGCGCGGGTCGTCGCGCAGCACGCGCGACGCCGTCATGGCGCTGACCCCGGCGCGCTCGGCGACGTCCCGGAGGGTGGGGGGCTGCCCGGCCCTGGAGTCCCGCGGTGCGGGCATGGGCTTGCGTTCCTTTCGTTCTCGCGGCGCGACGGCCTTTTCGTTCTCGCGGGGCGCGTCGGCCTGTTCGTTCTCGCGCGGGCGCGTGGGCCCTGTCGTTCTCGCGCGGCGCGTCGGCCCCTTCGTTCTCGCCGGAGGGCAAGCGGCTCGTACGTCACGTGCCCCGACCGCACGCCGGTGCGGGCGCCCGGTGGCGGCTCCCGCCACCGTGACGGCTCACCCCGCCCCCACGTACACCCCCGCCCCCACGAGCCCCGCGTCCTGACCCAGCGCGGCCGCGCACAGCGTGACCGGAGTATCCCCCAACGCGCCGCGCAGCGGGGGCTCGACCAGGTCCCAGGAGCGGGCCAGGCCGCCGCCCACCACGAGTGCCGTGGCCTCGAAGGCCCGCAGGTGCGGGGCGAGGGCCCGGCCGAGCGCGGTCAGGGCCTCGTCGAGGACGCGGGCGGCGCGCGCCTCGCCCGCCCGCGCCCGCCCGGCGATGTCGGACACCTCCGCGTCCCGGTCCCCGTACCGGGCGAGCAGCGCCCGCCGCGACACCACGTCCTCCAGCGGCCGCCCTTCGGCCTTCAGCAGGTCGACGCGGCCGAGCGGCGGCACCCCCGGCCCGTCCCGGCGCACATCCCCGTCCACGAGGAACGCCGAGCCCACACCCGTACCCAGGGTGATGCCCACGCAGCGCCGGTGCCCGCGCGTGGCGCCCGCCGACCACTCGCCGAGGGCGAAGGCGTGCGCGTCGTTGAGGAAGACGGCGCCGGAGGGGCGCGGCCACACGCCGTCGAGCAGGACCGAGCCCACGTCGATGCCGTACAGGTCGTCGAACTTCCCGACGCCTTCGAAGCGCGCGACGCCCTTGTCGTAGTCGAAGGGGCCGGGGACGGCGACGCCCCACACCGCGGCGGCGGGGGCGTCGATCTGCGTGGCGCAGCGGACCACCGTGCCGAGGACGTGCTCGGCGGTGCCGCGCGGATTCAGGGTGCGGTGCGCGCGGCGGAGCACGCGGGCCCGGCCGGCGTCGACGAGCGCCGCGGTCACGTGAGTGCCGCCGATCTCAAGGACCGCCGTCATGAGCGCCCCACGTCCGGACGAGCCACATCCGAGCGGGCTGCGTCGGGACGGACCGAGCCCGGGCGAGCCGCGTCCGGGCGAGCCGCGTCCGGGCGAGCCGCGTCGGGACGAGCCGCATCCGAGCAAGCTGCGTCTGGACGGACCACGCCCGGACGAGCCGCACCCGAACGAACCGCATCCGAACGAACCGCATCCGGACGAACCGCGCCCGGGCGAGCCGCGTCGGGACGAGCCGCATCCCGACGAACCGCGCCCGGACGGACCGCGTCCGGTTCCGCCCCCTGCGTAAGGGCCGCCGCCGTACCACCCGCGTCCGCCGTCAACCGCACCAGCGCCTTCACCACCTTCGCACCCCCGCCCCGCGCCACGATCCGGTACGCCCCGACGGCCGCCGGAACCGTCAGCGTCTCCGCGTAGGCCAGCGCGTGCCGGTGACCGGTCGCCGTCCGGATCTCCACGCCCTCCCCCTCCACGACGTTCAGGACGTGGAAGCGGCCCGCCGTGTCGTCGTCGGCGACGGCGCCCGCGTCCAGGGCGTACCGCCGTACCTCGTAGAACATCTCGTCGAGGGCGCCGATGACGTCCTCGTGCCAGCCGTCGCCGGAGCGCAGGAGGCGGGGCTCCTGGACGAGGTCGCGGGCGACGGCCTCGCCGCGGCGGCGGGTGTCGAGGTTGGCGAGGCCGTGTTCGTAGGGGAGTTGGCGGGGGCGGCCGTCGGCGTCGGGGCGCAGCCAGTCGTAGAAGCGCAGGCTGTAGAGGTAGGGGGTGGCGCTGATCTCCAGGACGAGGTTGCCCGCGCCGCTGGCGTGCGGTGTCCCGGCCGGGATCATGAAGAGGCGGCCCTGTTCGGCGGGGAACGTCAGGACGTGGTCCGCGGGGTCCATCGGCACGCCGTCCTCCGCCGCCTCCTCGACCTCCTTGCGGAACAGGTCGACGTCGGCGTCCTCGCGCAGCCCGAGGAACACGCGGGTGCGGGGGCTGCCGAGCGTCATGTAGTACGTCTCGTGCTGGGTGTAGGACCAGCCGAACCGCTCGCGCATGTACGGCTCGCGCGGGTGGCAGTGGACCGACAGGTCCCCGCCGTCGACGGTGTCCAGGTAGTCGAAGCGGATGGGGAAGGACGTGCCGAAGCGGGCGCGCACGTCCGCGCCGAGGACCTGGTCGGGGTGCAGGACGCACAGGAGCTGGAAGGGGATCTCGGCCTGGAGTCGGGGGCCGGTCCCGATGAGGACGCCCGACTCGGGGGCGATGAGTTCGTAGCCGAGGGCCGTGTTGCGGGCACCGGGGCTGAAGCCGAGCGCGCGCTGCGCCCAATGTCCGCCCCACGGCGTCGAGTTGAAGTACGGCCGGGTGCGCACGGGCCGACGGGCGAGGACGGCGAGGGTGGACCGCAGGCCGGGGCCGTCGACGTACACGGGACGGTCGGGATCCTGGACGTCGAGCCAGGCGTCGACGCGCGGGGCGAGGGCGTCGCGGTGGCGGTCGAGCATCGGCCAGTCGATGTAGAACAGCCGCCGCAGGCCGGGGGCCGCGTCGGGCAGTCCGAGGTTGCGTCCTGTGCCCGCGGCGACGGCCGCCTCCGCATGCCGCTTGGGTACGTCGGCGTACCACAGGACGTCGTGCGGGACGAGCGAGGCGCCGGGGCCGTGCACGAGCAGCAGGCCGTCCTGGGGTCTTTCCCCGCCCGGGAGTCGGTCGAAGAGGTCGCTCAGGGGGTTGGTGGCGAGCTTGCAGTAGTAGGGGTCGCCGGTGCCGTCGTCGGTGCGGCGGCGCACGTCGTGGGGGGAGGCGTAGTGCGCCTGGACGTCGAGGGTCCGTACGGGGACGGCGAGGTGCTCGGTCAGGCGGGCGGCCAGGTGGGGGAAGTCCACCGACGGTGGCCCCTCCACGGCCACGGTCGCCGGACCGTCGGGCAGGTGCGCGGCCACGGCGGACCAGCCGGCGGCCATCACGGCCCCCGGCGCCGGGCCGTAACGCGGGTCGAGCCGGTACACACGTTCTCCTTACCGCTGACAGCTCCTCAGGCGCGTACGAACAGCACCGCCGCCGTACCGAGTGCGGGCACGCCGACCGTCACCTCCCCTTCCTCCAGCGGCAGTTGATCCCCACGGTCGCCCAGATAGCCCGCCCGGTACGCGGCGCGCGCCGGGAAGCCGATCCCGACGGCGCACTCCACCCGCTCCTCGGCGAAGGACTGCAGCCGCAGCAACATCTCGCCCGCGCGGGGCGTGGTGGCGCCGACCAGGCGGACCCGGGGATCGGCCAGCCGGACGAAGGAGTGGCCGGCCGGGACCGGGGCGTCCCCCCATGCGCCCCGGGCCCGGACCGCCCGCAGTGGCCTGCTCCACGCCGCCGCCGTCCGGGTCCCGAGCCCGGTCGCCGTCGGCGCGCACGCGACGCTGTAGCGGAAGGTGAACTCGAAGCCCTGCTCGCTCGGAAAGTTCGTGTCCCACAGGTTGTTGTGGATCCAGGAGAAGACGGTGGCGGACTCGTCGTGGCCCATCGTCTTCGGGAACGGCGCGTACGGCAGGGCGACGTTGCCGAACTGCACGAGCGGCGCGTCCTGCGTGGACCAGGCGACCGCGCACCCCGCGTCCGCGAGGGTCACCCAGCGGCGCACGGCCCGCATGTGGCGCGCGGATCCACGCACCACGGGCAGGCCGGTGCCGGTGACGCCGCCGGAGGCCTCCATGCGCACGGCCGGGTCTTCGAAGGCGAAGGGGAACGCGAAGTAGGCGCTCTCCTTGCCCAGGGTGCGGTCCTTGTCGAGGCGGTTCTCGATGTCGAGGCGCGGCACGCCGCGCGGCAGGGTCAGGGTGACGCGCAGCCGGTTGGCGCCCGCGGGGCGCGTCTCGTACGTGAGCGACTCGGCGGTGGCCGTGGAGGTGCGGGCGATCAGCGCGGCGGGCGGGGCGACGGCGCGCTTCCCGAGGTGTTCAAGGCGGTCGGACGCGGTGGTGCGGCTGGAGTTGTGGTTGAAGCCTCCGGAGGTGGTGTAGCTGTCGTGGAAGTAGCCGTTGAAGCCGACGACGGGGTCCGCGCGGACGAGTTCACGACCGGTCGACTTGTCGATGACCGAGGCGACGCAGGCGTGCGCCAAGTCGACGCGGACGGCGAGGTGTTCGTTCTCCAGGAGGGTCGGCTCGGGGTGGGCGAGGGCTTTTGCGGCGGTCTCGGCGGGGTCCTCGCGTTCGGTGCCACCGGTTGGGTTCCAGCCGGTGGCGGCCTCGGCCACAGTGGTGTCGCCCGCGTCGTGGGCGGCCGTGTCGTCGGCGGCGGTGTCGTGGGCCGCCGTTTCGTGGGCCGCCGTGTCGTCGGCGGTGACGTCGAGACGTACGGAACCGGCGGCGGGCACGTCGTCCACGCGCACCACGAGGAACCGCCCGGCGTCGCGGTGGTCGTCGTTGCTCTGCGGCCGTTCCTCGTGGGCGAGCCGGGCTCCGGTGCGGGCGTCGCGCACGGCCACGGACCGCTCCAGGGGCACGCTGCTCTCCGGCAGGAAGATCCGTACGGCGTCCGTGCGCGGCCATGAGCAGGTGTTGACCACGTGGTACGTCGCCAGGGCGTCCGGCGCGGCGGCGAGCCGCTGGCCGAGGCGGGCGCTCGCCCGGTGCAGGAGCGCGATCCCGTCGTCGTGCGCGCGCATGGCCTGCCCGTACTTCCAGTGCCACTGGTGCTCTCCGGAGTGGCCGCCCTCGTCCCCGTGCGTCCACGGGTCGCCGGCGCCCCAGGTGTGCTCGTCGAAGAGCGACACCGCTTCATAGACCCCGGCGGCGTCACGCGTGTCGTCCTCGGCCCCCGTGGCGTCGAGGAGGGACGCGAACGCGCCGATGGTCTGGGCGTCGGCGACCACGGACTGGGCCGTGCGGGCCAGGGACAGCGGCCGTGCTCCCGCCCCCACTCCGTCGACCCACCAGTCGGTCCAGTCGCCTTCGAAGGTGGCGATCTCATCGCCGAGCCTGGCCTCGGCGTCGCGGAAGAAGTCCTCGTTGCGGGAGAGCCGCAGCCGGGGGTACGCCCAGGTCTCGTTCCAGCGCCGCACGGTGGCGGCGATGACGCGGCGCGGCGGCGCGTTGTCCCCGAACTTGCCCTGGACGCGCAGGTGCAGGACGTCCCAGGGGTACGGCTCACGCTTGATGTCCTCCTGGTCCATGGCCCAGCCGAAGATGCCGCCCCGGTAGGGGTAGGGGTGGCTCGCCAGGGCCGTCAGATAGGCGGGCAGCAGGTCGTCGACGTCGGCGTACGCGGTGTCGAAGCCGAGCAGCGGGCCCTCCATGTAGGCGAGGCCGTGCGGGGTGTCGGTCATCCACACCAGGACGCTGTTGCCGCTGGGCGCCCCCCAGCGGAACAGGCGCGGCAGCTTCTCCCCGCCGACCAGGTGCGGCACCGAGCGGCCCGCCCAATTGTGCGCGACGGACAGGTACTTGACCCCCGCACCGGCCAGCGCGTCCACCAGGCCCACCACCGCGCCCGGCACATCCGTCTGCATCGCGGAGGTGAAGCGCACCCCGTAACGGTCGCGTACGTCGTGGGCCGGGCGCAGCAGTTCGTGCAACTCGTCCGTGGAGCAGGTCTCGGTGTGCAGGTTGAACGGCAGCGCCGTGAGCTCGATACGCCCCTCCCCCACCCGGCGTATCAGCTCCGCGACCTGCTCCACGGGACGAGCGTCCGCCCACTGCCGGAAGGACCACAGCGACTCGACGCACCAGCGGAACCGGGACTCGTCCGGCCAGTCGTCCGTCTCCCGGGTCAGCTCCAGGCAGGAGTCGAGGAAGGACAGGTGCTCGTCGAGGACCTGTCCCTGCGGGTCGGTGTATCCGATGTCGAGGTGCGAGTGGTGCACCAGGTGGATGGTCCACCGGCGCTGCGGCGTGAGGGGTACGCCGATGCCCTCGCCGTCGCCCGGCAGGCCCACGGTGACGCGAGTGGGCGCCTCGACGGCGGGCAGCAGCAGCCGCACGGCCTGGCCGGGCCCGGCCAGGCGCTCGGCGCGCAGGACCGTGCCCGACTCCGTCCGCACCTCCAACTGGCCTGGAACGGCCGCCCCGTTGACGGGATCGACGCGCAGTGACTGGAGGAGCGTGCCGTCGTCGGCGTACCGCAGGAGGGGTTCCTCGGTGAGCCGCAGCACGCGGCCGTCGAGTGTGCCCTCGGCGCCGACCACCGAGGCGTGCAGGGCGGCGTGGATCCGGTCGTTGTCCCAGTCGGTGGTGCGGACCAGGGCGCGTGTCGTCATGCGGGTCTCTCCCGGGTGGTCGTGGGTCAGCGGGCGGAGGCGGTGATGCCGCGCAGGAACAGGCCGCGGAACACCAGGAAGAGCACGAGGGTGGGCGCGGAGACGATCAGCGCCCCGGCGAGGATGACGGGCGGGCCGGAGGAGGAGTAGGCGTTGTTGAGGGTGGTGAGGGCGGCCATCACGGGCTGGACGTCGGCGCTGCGGCTGAGGGTGATACCGAGCAGCAGGTCGTTCCAGACGGCGGTGAACTGGAAGATGAAGGCCGCGCCGAGCCCCGCCCGCATCAGGGGCACATGGATGCGCCAGAAGATCCGCCCGAAGGACGCGCCGTCGATCAGCGCCGCCTCCGTCAACTCCGGTGGCATCGTGGTCATCTGATTGCGGATCAGGAAGAACGCGAACGGGACGGCCCAGGCCACGTACACCAGCATCAAGCCGAGCCTGGTGTCGTACAGGTTGGCGTCCGCGTACAGGCCGAAGAGCGGCGCGAGGAACATCTGGAGCGGGAACAGCGTGCCCGAGTAGATCAGCCAGAACCAGAACGCGGGCCTGGGGATGGGCAGGACCACGACCGCGAAGGCCGCCATCGCGGCGACGAGCACCGCCACGAGGCCGCACACCACGGCGTACAGGAGCGAGGCCTGGAAGCTGTCCCCGATGCCCGCGTCGTCCCAGGCCGTCCGGGCGTTGTCGAGGAGGTCGAAGCCCTGGAAGGTCCAGCCGGGCTTGCCCTCGTACGCGGTCGACGGGGTCAGCGCGTTGACGACGAGCAGATACAGCGGGATCAGCCAGAGCAGCACACATCCCGCGACGAAGAGGTTGCGTACGACACGTCCCATGGCCCGCTCCCCCCCTCAGCCCCTGGCCCAGCCGGTGTCGGGCATCTGGCGGCGCAGATAGGCCCAGGACGAGGCGACGACGATGACGGAGAGGACGAGGGCGATCGCCGAGCCGTAGCCCACGTGGAAGAGCCGGAACGCCTCGCGGTACATGGTCAGGGCGAGGGTCTCCGAAGAGCGCGACGGGCCGCCCTTGGTGAGGATCCAGATCAGGTCGAACGCCTTGAGGCTGTTCACCACGGCCATGCCCACGACCACGACGGTCACCGCTCTCAGTTGGGGAAGCGTGATGTACCGGAACATCCGCCAGCCGCTCGCCCCGTCCAGTTCGGCGGCCTCGACGGTGTCCCGGGGGATGGCGCGCAGTCCGATGGCGAACAGCACGACGTTGATGCCGGTCGCCTGCCAGGTGCCGGCGACGATCAGGGCGAGGGTGTTCTGCGGCCACTCCAGGAGCCAGGTCTGCGCCCACGAGTCGAGGCCGACGCCGCGCAGGACCTGGTTGACCGCGCCGTCGGAGGTCAGCATGAAGTTCCACAGGACGGCGGTGGCGGCGGCCGAGATCGCGAACGGCAGCACGATCACCATCCGCGCGACGCCGCCGAACCGCATCCGGTGCGTGGCGACCGCGATCAGCAGACCGAGCAGGACCGGAAGCAGCAGCGTCCCGGCCACCCACATCAGGGTGTTGAGCAGCGAGCGGCCGAAGACGGGGTCGTCGGCGAGCCGCGTGTAGTTGTCGATGCCGGTGAAGCTGCTCGTGAAGCCGTTGTCCTCGAAGAAGCTGCCGTACACGCTGCGGAAGAACGGGTAGACGAGCAGGACCCCGACGAAGGCGAAGGCGGGCAGCGCCCAGGGCAGTGCGGCAAGGGGCCCGCCGAGCCGGGCGCTCGGCCGGACGGCCTGGTGGGGCGTGCGCGTGGGCACCCGGCGGCGGACGCGGCGCGCCTTGACTGGCGCGGAGGCCGGGGCGGGGGTGGCGATCTCCGTCATGTCCGCTCCGCCTCCCGCCACACCTTCCAGGCCTCGTCGGCGCGGTCTTGCATGGTGCGCAGGACCTTGCGGTACGAGGACGGGTTGAGCAGGAAGCCCGCGAGGTCGTCGACGGTAGCCTCGACGAGCTCGGGCGGGCCCTGCTCCCAGAACCGGTTGAGCAGCCACAGCCGGTCGCCGCGCACCTGCTTCGCCAGCGCGCCGACGACCGGATTGGCGGCAGGGACCTTCGGGTTGGGGCAGCCGTCGCCGAGCGCGTGCGAGAAGGCCTTCATCACGGCCGGGTGCAGCCAGTTCCTGGTCGCCTTCAACGCCTCGGCGCGGTCGGGGCCCTTGACGGTGGCCACCAGGGCGCTGGACTCGAAGACGACGGCCGGCCGGGCCTTCGGGTCGGCCATGGGCAGCACGAAGGCGCCGACGTTCTTGCCCGGTTTGCCACCCGCCGCGGTGAGCGTGGAGCCGAGCCAGGTGCCGCAGGGCAGCATGCCGACCTTGCCGTGCACGACGGCCGCCGCGGCGTCGTTGTGGTTCATGTCCATCGGCGTGAACCAGTCCTTGTCGAAGAAGGAGGCAAGGGTGCGCAGGGCGCGTTCGGCACGCGGGTCGGTGTACTTCTCGCGGCCGTTCATCAAGTCGTCGTAGAACCGCGGGTCCTGGCGGCTGAGGATCTCCTGGAACCAGATGAACGAAGGCCAGCGGCCGTCGGCGGTGCCGTGCAGCGGCGTGACCTTGTTCCGCTTCAGCCGGTCCGCGGCGGCGAGGAAGTCGCCCCAGGTCCGCGGGGGTTGGAGACCGTGCTCCGCGAAGACCTCGGGGTTGTAGAAGAACACCCAGTACGCGAGGTTCATCGGCAGGCCGTACACGCGGCCCCGGTACGTGAACACCTTGCGCAGCGACGGGTCGGCCCAGCCCTTGGCGGCGGCCGCGTCCCACTGGCGGCTCAGGTCGACGATGCCGCCGGTGCGGGCCAGGTCCTGGAGCCGGTAGCCGGACGCGTACTTCAGCATGTCCGGGGTCTTGTCGGTCCGCAGCGAGGACTTGACGACCTGCTCGAACGACTCCAGGGACGGATTGACCTCCGGTACGAGACGCAGCCCCGCGACCGACTTCATGGCCGCCCCGGCCGCAGCCATCGGCGCCGACCAGGCCACGCTGTCCCCGAACACGGCGACCCTGCCCGGCGGTTCGCCCTCGGCGGTGCCGCAGCCGGTGGCGAACGTGCCGGCCGCGGCGGCCGCAGCGGTGAGGAGGGTGCGGCGAGCCACGGTGGAGTGTGCGGGGTGTGCGGTGGGCGTGGTACCTGGCATGGGTGCCCCCACAGGTGGGTCCCGGGCGTCCGTCCCGGCCGGTGTTAGCGTTAACACGAGCGTCATGGAGCGTCGCGGCGGCGGGGGTGGTTGTCAAGGGAGCGGGGGCGAAGTGGGGGGTGGATCGGGCCAGTTGGGGGGCGGGGGTGTGCTGGGCGGGGGCGAGGGCCGACCGGGCAGGTGCGGCGGGGGGCCGCCGGGCGGGGGCGGGGCGCGCGGGTTGGGGTGCGGGGTCCTGGCAGGGCACCCATGTGACGGCGGCGCCCCTGCCTGGTGTGCCGGCACCGTCTCGGGCCGGGCCTCGGCGCGTACGTCGCCGCGAGCATCACCGCTAACCCGGGTGTCACCTGCGTCCCGTAGGGCGGGGCGTCACCAATGTCCGGGGTCGCAGAAATGAGTAGTTCTGAGAGACCACGGACCCTCGCTGAGCCGTGTCCAGTTTGCACCCGATTACGACGTTCGGAGCTTCACGGCGCCAAATCTTCAGCGGTATCTGGCGCAGTGGACCGGCAGAATCGGTGGCCTCGTGGATCCGTGCTGCCAAGCACGTTCAACCAGACAGCGTGGCCGAGGACCACACGCCGAACCACTGCTCGGCGCCGTACTCCTCGAACCGCTCCACCTCGGTGAACCCCAGCTTCGCCGCGAGGCGCATCGAGCGGTCGTTGGCAGTCTGGGTGCAGAGCACCACCGGCTCACCGGGAAGCGCGTTGGCGAACCAGTCGAGTGCCGCTGCGCACGCCTCGGCAGCGTACCCGCGGCCCCACGCTTCCGGCAGGAGCATGTAGCCGAGCTCAGCCTCACTGGCATCCGGACGGACGTGCCCCGGACGCTCTGCGTCGCGCCGATCGAGGTTGATCGAGCCGATCATCGCTCCATCGATATCGATCACGAAGACGCCAGGGCGTCGCCCGGGTACCTCTGGGACCGCGCGTTCGAGCTCGTCGCGCGGTCGAGGGCCACCGAGGTAGGTGCGCACCTCTGGCGAGGCGAACAGCTCGACGAATGCCGCACGATCCCGGGCCTCGGACTCGCGGAGCACGAGCCGTTCGGTGCGTATCGGGGCAGGTGGCCAGGCGACGGCTCCAAGGTCAGTCATGGCGGGCAACCTATCGAACGACGGCCGAACGGCACGCGCCCAAGCTCACGAACACAGCCGCAACTCCTCAAGGCATGACCGAGGGGCCAGGAACCCGCCGGAGGTGCGCTTGGGCGAACTCGCTTCGGCGGCTACAGCGCACGGTGCTCGCGGAGCTTGCCGCGCTCCTTGGGCAGTTGGTCGCCGAGGGAGAGGTCAAGGGTGGGGAACCGCTCGGCGACTTCATCGGGGGCGAGCGGCGAGATGACGGGGGTCTCCCAGGGCCTGTCCGACGGATCATCGTCACGGCAGGTCAGCCTTGATCAATGATCCGCGGGACGCGACTGCGGACTGGTTGTCCGGTCATCGCGAACTTGGCGAGTCCACTCAACTTGTCATGTCATGCCCCGCCGCCACCCGGACGGCAGCTCGACCCGCCCCCGGTGCAGTCGGCCGCGCTGGCGTCCGCGTAGACCTCGGGAGCCGCGCCATAGCCGACCGCCTGGAGGGCGGCGACGGTCTTACGGATCTTGTCGGGAGTGCCGTAGTTGTCGGCAGGCTCGTGATGGATGAACCAGCCGCCGGTCAGACGGGACGAAAAGGCGAAATTCCTGCGGGTGCGCCGTAGAGCGGCGTGCCAGACCTCATCCATGTCGCTGGTGAGCGCGTAACCAGCGTCGGGGTTGTCGGCGACGAGGGTGGCCCAGTCGGCCCAAGCCGTCACCAGCAGGCCGATGTACTCGGCGCTGAAATCGAGATGCTCCTTGGCGACGTCTGCGGCGAGGTCGGCCGCGAAATCGGAGAACTCGCCGGCCAGCAGCTCGGCGCCGCGGGACCTAGTGAGGGTGCCACTCATATACTCCTCCTCGATCTCCACTCGTGGATAACACCGACCCCTCGGTCCCCTTGATCGTCTCACCAGCAATTGTGAGCAGGGCACAACACTTGGGACCACTACGAGGCAGGCCCTACTTCTGAGTGTCAGTCCGCAAAATGTGAGATCACAATCAATGATCGCGAAAATGACCGAAAGCAATAGACTCCAGCGGGAGTTCGGCCACCCGAAGTGAGCTGCAGGGCGGCTCGCTCTCCGGCCAACCCCATCAGGCGTGGCCCTGAACCTGACGTTTGAGACGTGTCCGACGGATCTTGAGTGATGTCGATGAACCTCGCGGTCATGAGGAGCGGAGCCAGAGCCGGATCGCCGCCACGGTGACCATGCCATGGAACACGAAGGCTCTCTAGGGCCTGTCCGGTGAATCGGTGACTGGTTCATGCGCCGCCCGTTGTACGCCTCGTGGCGCGGGGCGACTTATCGAACGACGAGTGGGCACGACTGCGGCCTCATGTGCCCCGGAATGGCAAGCGTGGTGGCTGCTCGGCGCCAATCACCTCGTATCCCGGGCCGGACCCGGGCTCGGCCGATGTGGCATAGGGAAGATGAGGCCCTGGGCCGCTCCCGCGGCGGGTGGACGACGAAGATCCATGTGGCCAGCGAGGGCGGACTGAGACCATTGGCCGTACTGCTCACCCCAGGCCAGTGGGGAGACGCGCCACAGATGATCCCGGTACTGGACCGCATTCGCGTGCCACGACCAGGCGGCGGGCACCCGCGCACGCGCCCGGACCATCTGAGCGCGGACCGCGCCTACAGTTCCCGGCGCAACCGCCGGTATCTGCGCAGACGGCAGATCAAGCACACCATCCCGGAGCCGAAGAACCAGCGAGCCAACCGCCTGCGGCGGCAGCCGCGGCGGTCGGCCCAGTGGCTTCGACCACACTCAATATGCGCGGAGGCACGAAGTCGAGCGCACCGTCGGTGCTTTAAAGGCATCTCGCGCAGTGGGCACGAGGTAGGCGGGTCGGTGACGCGATGCGGTGAAGGTCGTTGCTGCGGTGTGGGGCGGGGTGACCTTACGGACGATGAATGGATGCGGCTAGAACCGCACTTGCCGCGGAATGTAGGGCGGGGAGGGCGTTGGAAGGACCACCGAGTGGTTGTCAATGGCATCCTCTTCCGGCTGCGGACGGGTATTCCATGGCGGGATTTTCCGGAGCGCTTTGGGAGTTGGAAAACGTGTTACGACCGCCATCGGCGCTGGTCAGCGGACGGCACCTGGGACGACCTCCTGCGGCTCGTGCTGGCTGACGCTGACGTGGAAGGCCGCATCGACTGGAGCGTGGTCAGCGTGGACTCGACGGTGTGCCGTGCTCATCAGCACGTTGCTGGGGCTTGTCAACGACCGCCGCGCACCACAAGGCGGCGCAGACGGCCCGCCGAACATCGCGCGGATGAGGCGATCGGCCGCTCCCGCGGCGGACTCACAACCAAGATGCATCTAGTGGCTGAGGGTGGCTGCCGCCCACTGGCCCTCCTGATCACGCCTGGCCAGTGGGGTGATGCCCCACAGCTGATCCCTGTCTTGGGCCGTGTCCGAGTCCCCCGCCCAGCTGGCGGACATCCGCGAACGCGCCCTGACCACCTGTGTGGTGACAAGGCGTATAGCTCGTTGCGTATCCGCCGCTACCTGCGGCGACGGCAGATCCCGCACACCATTCCCGAGCGCCGCGATCAACGGAACCACCGCCGTCGACGCGGCCGCCAGGGCGGTCGGCCCGCTGGCTTCGACAAGGCGCAGTACGCCCGGAGGAACGAGATCGAGCGAACGATCAACCGGCTCAAGGCATCGAGGGCCGTGGCAACGCGCTTCGACAAGAGGGCATACGTCTTCCATGGAACCGTTACCGTGGCAGCGGTCTATCTTTGGCTCCGGTCCTGACGGGCGGACGGCTTATAGGGTGCGGGCATGCCCCTAGCGATACCCACCCGCTTCGGCGGTGCTCCTGACCGTGTGGCCCTGGTACTGCCCGGAACTGGCTACTCGCCCGCCCGGCCACTGCTCCATTTCGCTCGAGCCGTACTCCTGCGCCACGGGTGGACCGTTCAGGAACTGTGGTGGAGCCCACCGGAGGACTTCCCTCGATGGGCCGAGAAGGACCAGATCGCCTGGGTGGAACGGCAGGCTGCCGAGGCCATCGATGCCGAGAACGGAGCTTGCCGTCTGCTGGTCGGGAAGTCCTTGGGGACGCTGGCCTGCGGCAGTGCATCGGAACGGTCCCTTCCAGCAGTGTGGTTGACTCCGCTGCTGACGAGCAGCCATGTTGTCGACTCGCTCCGGAGAACCACCGCCCCGACGTTTCTTATCGGCGGTTCCGCTGATGACATGTGGGACCCACAGATCGCGGACTCCCTGCCGCACGCTGTCCACGAGGTACCCGCCGCAGATCACGCTCTTGAACTCCCTGGCGATGTTGCCGGGTCCATCGACGTGCTTCAACGAGTCATGTCACGGCTCGATCAGTTTCTGAGCGAAATCCCGACGCCTCCCAGTTAGGGCCGCCTGAAGGCTTACCCGTCGGACAGGCCCTAGTCGAGCCCGGTGAAGCCCTTGGTGAGTTGGGAGGTCTCCTCGATCCGCCATCTGCGGGAGATCACTTCCACGAGTGTGCCGAGCGAGACGGAGCCGGGAGCCCAGCAGCGGAAATGGGACACCTCGCCGGTGTAGCAGTGGCGGCGCGCGACCAGCACGCTCGTGCCGGCTTCATTCTCGTCGTCGGGTGCCGTCGTGACGGACGTCGAGCCAGGCCCAGTCATACTCACGGGTGCCTTTCGTACCGTGTCCGGTCTGGCGGCGCATCCACTGCTCAGGTCGCACCTTGTTGATCAGTTTGCGGGCCTCCCACCGGCGGCCCGCTCCGTCGGTGACCTGGTACGTAGCGGCGAGACCGACTGTGTATCCGACCCCCAACGACCGGATCTCTGTGCGTAGTTCGTGCCCGCAGTGCACCTCTTCACCGGCGAACCAGCGGGCTTCGAGCCCCGTGGCGAGGGCGTTGGTGACCATGGCCCTGCTGGGGCTTCGTCGCGAAGACGATCTCCTCGGGCACCCCGGTCATCTCGCGGCGTTCCTCGTCCGCGGCCCAGTCCGCCGGGAGATACAGGAGCCGGTCGGTGATCACCTTCACGGTCGCGCTGACCGCCGCCAGGTGCACCGCTACCTGGCACAGGCCGACACCACCGATCGCACCCGAGTACTGCCGCCCGGCACCCACGCAGTCCGTGGAGGACTTCGCGTCGCCCGTCTCGTCCACCACCAGCACCACGTCCTGCCCGGCGAGATCATCGACAACCAGGCGAGCGATCTGAGCCCGGGCCCGATCGTGGTCGAACCGGGTGCGTGACAGCAGATGCTGCAGCCGGTGCGGGCCCGGATGCCTCAGCGCCTACCCGAGCGTCCAGCAGTTGCGGGTGTCCACCTCCAGCAGCAGTCCCGCGACCAACTCCACCGCAGTCGCCCGAGCTTCACGACCGTCAGCTATTGGCCTGCGCTCAAGGAGATGGAGACACGCCGCGTCCTGTCCATGGCTAGGGCCCGCCGTCGAGGCGAGGGCTGTCAAGGAGCATGAAACTGAAACGCAAGAGACATGGGGCATCCCAGATGCAGCCAAGCGACTGAAGGATGAGCCGACGGCAGACGACAGGGACGGCACTATCGGCTATTACCCCTCGGGCAACCGGGGCGGCAACCAGCCATAGCTGTCCTGGAAGGCATTCGAATAAGCCCCGAAAGAGGATTGCGGGTGCGTGTCAGTCTTCCTCAATGTCCTCGACGGCGTCCGGGTCCCGGAAGGGCGCAGGCCCTGACCCGTACCGAGGATGTGGGGTGCTCTCGGAAGGAGGGCGGAGGGGAAGCCAAGAACCCGGCCCGGTGGATGTGCTGGTCAACGTGCGAAAGGCAGACGAATGGGGCCGTACGTCGGCTACTCAACCTCCCATCTCGCCGTTACGGCTTGCGCGGACCATCGCCACCAGTTGACTCGAACGTTCGGCACCAATCCATAGCTCTTTGCGCAGGGATTCAGCCGAGACCAGCCGCTGATGCAGCTCCTGATGCCGTGTGTCCACGCGCCGGGCGCGTTCCAACAGCGGGTCTCCGTTGGGCGCATCATCCCGCTCCGACGGCTTCTCAGCAGGACGATCGGAGTCACCACGGGGGCGGTCGGCGAGAAGTTCGACCGCCAGCAACAGCGCCACCGGCGGCCAACCCGCCACCAGCACCGGCTTCCACGCCACGGCGGGTGCCGCAGCGATGTTCGCCGCGAGGGAGACGGCAATTCCGAGCAGAAACGCCAGCCACACCACGCTCCGTGCCCGGCGGTCGCCGCCACGGGGCCGCTTCAGAACACCGACCGTTGCCAACAGAAGCAGCACGTCGACCGACAACGGCCAAAGCGTCGCGCTGGTCCGGTCCGCGCCGCCCTGCAGCGCAAACTCGCGCTGATGAACGTACGAGGCGTACGCCGCAACCCCAGCCACGACCACCGCCCCAACGCGCCGAACCCACACCTCCGAACCGGCACCCATCCGCACGACGGGGCGCCTCACCGCCCCGCCCTCCCCCGCGCCGTAGGGAAGAAGCTCCCCTCGACGACAAGCTTCCCTGCCAAAAGGCCCTGGTCAGACCGTCCGCCTTCTGCGCCGCGTCCCGCCGGGGGCGCGGAAATTCGGTTGCCCGGGCCGCCGTGCCGGCAACACGATCTGCCCATGTTCACCAACATCTTCGCCGCCCCGCTGCCGACCGCCTCCGCCGACCGTCCGGCGAAGGTCCAGCAGCAGCCCGGCCGACCGTGGAGGCCCACGCTTCCTCGCCGGTGACCGGGTATCTGGTCGCGGGGCTCCTCGCCGGTTATGGCATCGCCATGCCGGTGGGCGCGGTCGCGGCCCACCTGGTGGCGCTCACCGCCCGCACCTCGCTGCGGACCGGCGCCTGCGCGGCGCTCGGGGTCGCGACCGCCGACGGTCTGTACGCCCTGGTCGCGACGGTCGCGGGCGCGGCGGCGGCACCCGTCGTCACCCCGCTCATGGGCCCACTGCGCTGGGTCTCCGCCTGCGTCCTCATCGCCTTGGCCCTGCGCTCGGCCGCGACGGCCCTCGCCCACCGCCGCCGACCGCACACGGCGGCGCAGGACGACGCGGACCCGCCGTCCCCGGCCCGGGCGTACACGAGCCTCCTCGGCATCACGCTCCTCAACCCGACCACCGTCCTCTACTTCACCGCGCTCGTCGTCGGCGGCCGGACCGACACGGAGCCCGACCGTCTCGGGCAGGCGGTGTTCACCCTGGCCGCCTTCGCCGCGTCCGCGAGCTGGCAACTGCTGCTCGCCGGGGGCGGAGCACTCCTCGGACGCGCGCTGACCGGCCGCCGGGGGCGCCTGTGTACGGCGCTGGCGTCCAGCGCGCTGATCATCGCGTTGGCGGTGCATCTGGTGGTGGCGGCAGGGTGAGTAGGGCAGGGCGTCGGCTACGCACGGCGTTGGCCACGGCAGGGCGTCGGCGGCCGTCCGCCGAGTGTGCCCGCACCCGCACCCGCACCCGCACCCGCACCCACGGAACCGTCCCCCGCCGCCCCGGCGTCCCTCCGCACACCACCATGATCACCGCCATCCGGCGGCAACCGCCCCGGACCGGTCACGACCGAGCACCGCCCGAGGGAGAAACCCACTGCCCCCGAGGGAGAAGCCCCCTGACAAGGAGAAGCCTTCCAATGACGGGACCCGCCGCCCGCCACCTCTACCTCGCCCGGCACGGCGAGGCGACCCCGGACGAGTCCGGGCTGACCGACCGCGGCCGCCGCCAGGCCGCCCTGCTCGGCGACCGCCTGCGCGGCATCCCGCTCGCGGAGGTCAGCCACGGCCCGCTCCCCCGCGCCGAGCAGACGGCCCGCCTGATCCACGCCCAACTCGACAGCGACACCACGCTGACGTCGTCCGAAGCCGCCGGGGATTACGTCCCCCATCTGCCCGCCCGCGACGAGCTGCCCGAGGACGCGGCCGAAGCCGTGCTCGACCGCCTCGCCGCGTTCCCCGCGGACGAGCGGGACCGCGGCCCCGCCCTGGCACAGGCGGCGCTCGACCGCTACACCGGCCCTGTCGCGGGCGACGAACCCCGCCACGAACTGTTGGTCACCCACAACTTCCTCATCGGCTGGCTGGTTCGCGCCGCCCTCGACGCGCCGCCGTGGCGCTGGCTCGGCCTCAATCACGCCAACGCGGGCCTCACCGTGATCCGTTACGCGCCCGGCCGCCCGGTGTCCCTGCTCCTCTACAACGACACCGGGCACCTCCCGCCCGAGCTCCGCTGGACCGGCCTGCCGCCGGAACTGCACGTCTGAGTCCGAGCCGTACGCCCCGTACGGGACCGCGTCCCGTCAGTGGGCGTGCGGCTCGCGCCGGTGCGTGGGGCCGTGCCCGTTGGCGCAGTGGGGCGTGGTGCCGGACCCGGATGGCACGGGCACGGCGGCGTGCGGGGCGTCCTCGTGGTCGATCTGCAGCGTGGTGTGCGTGAGGCCGTACGTCTCGGCGAGGAGCGCGTCGAGGTCGCGGCGTACGGCGTGGCAGTCGCCGCCGGGGTGGACCATGACGTGGGCGGACAGGGCGGGTTCGCCGGACGTGATGGTCCAGATGTGCAGGTCGTGGACCTCCGCCACGTCGGGCGCCGCGGCGAGCCGGTCGCCGATGGCGTCGGGGTCGAGGCCCGCGGGTGCCGCTTCGAGCAGGATGCGGCCGGAGTCGCGGAGCAGTCCGCAGCCCGCCTTCACCATGAGGACGACGACGAACAGCGTGGCGATGGTGTCGGCGCGGGCGAAGCCCGTGGTCATGACGACGACACCGGCGACGGCGGTGCCGATGAACGCGAACAGGTCGTTGAGGATGTGCTGGTAGGCCCCCTCGACGTTCAGCGATGCACGGTTGGCCTTGGACAGGCACCACGTCGCGGCGAGGTTGACGGCCACGCCGGTGAGCGCGGTGGCGAGGACCATCCAGCCGGTGACCTCCGGCGGGTGCAGCAGCCGCACCACGGCCTCGTACCCGAGCCAGACCGCCGCGAGCAGCAGGGTGAGGCCGTTGGCCTGGGCGGAGAGTATCTCGACGCGCTTGAGCCCGAATGTGTACGTGCCCTTGGCGGGGCGCGCGGCCAGTCGCATCGCGACGAGGGCGAGGACGATGGAGAAAGCGTCCGTGAGCATGTGGACGGCGTCCGACAGCAGCGCCAGCGAACCGGACACGAAGGCAATCGCGGTCTCCACCGAAATGAAAACGCCAATCAATACGAGTGCCAGCGAAAGCCAGCGCCGGTCGGCGTCGGCGGAGACGCCGTGGCTGTGCCCACCATGACCTCCCGCCTGGTGGTCGTGCCCGTCGTGGTGCGTGTGAGCGTGCCCCACAGGAATTTCCCCCAAAGTGTCGCGGCGGCCAACTCACGGCAGTCAAGCGCAATTTGACGAAGCCCGCAAAGGCTGCATCGGTGACCGTTTTCAATGCCGGAAATAGCGACCGCCGGGCCGTCGTCGCGGACAGCGGAATTCGCCCCCGGACAACGGCCGATTAATGACGTTTGGTTGGGCGTCCCGACATATTGCGCGGGCTCGTCGCTCCCTGACGCGACCGAACCCACGGCCGTGGGCTCCGTACCCTCTCCCGCATGGGACACGTACCTCCGGAGCTGCCCGTCCTGTGGCTGGGCGGGCCGCCCGGCGCGGGCAAGACCACCGTCGCCCGGCTGCTCGCGCGCCGTCACGGCCTGCGCTGGTACAACGCCGACGCCCGCACCTGGGAGCACCGGGACCGGGCCCTCGCGGCCGGGCACCCGGCGGCGCACCGCTTCGAGCGGCTGCCGCGCGAGCGGCGCTGGGCGGGGCCGCCCGCCAAGCTGCTGGCCATGTCGCTGCACCACGAGCGCGGGCCGATGATCGCCGACGACGTGCGGGCTCTGCCGCCGTCCCCGCTGACGCTCGTGGAGGGCACACCCGTGACGCCGTCCGTCACCGGCGTCTCGGATCGGGCGGTGTGGCTGCTGCCCACACCGGAGGTGCAGCGCGCCCGGCTGATCGAGCGGGGCCTCGCCCCGGACGGGGGCGCGCTGCGGCTGTACGAGTCCCTGCTGCGCGAGATCGAGGCGGAGGTCACGGCGTACGGCGGCCGGGCGCTGCCTGTCGACGGAACGCTCGGCCCGGCGGAAACGGCTGCCGCAGTCGCGGAGCTGTTCGGTGCGGCCCTCTCCGACGGGCCGACGGCGGCGGGCGTGGAGGAGCGGCGCGGGCTGCTGCGGTACGCGAACCGCGCGGTCGTCACGCAGCACGAGCAGTTCCAGGCGAGACCGTGGGCGCCCGGGGACGCCCTCGCGACGGTGTACGCCTTCGCCTGCGAGTGCGGGCTCGCCTCCTGCACGGCGGACGTCGAACTGGCCGTCCGCGACTTCCCCGCACCGCCCGACGCCGGGTCTCCCCCGGTCCTGGCCCCGGGTCACACAGTGGCGCCGGACCGGACGCCCACCGCCGGACCGCCGGTACCGGCTACGACGCCCCCGCCTGCGCGGGACCGTTCCGGACGTGACGCGCCATCCCATCCGACGGCCCCCACCAGCGGCTACGGCGCGGGCACCGTGTCCTCGAACGCCGTGCCCGCGTCCCGGTACGCCGCGACCCGCTGGGCCACCTGGCCCGGGGTGAGGGTCTGGTCCTTGACGTGCAGGACGTAGTCGACCTGCTGGTGGTAGGAGCGGGGCTGGGTGCCGGGCTGGCCCGCGAGGTCGATCAGCCATTGGTTGAAGTTGATGGACATGGGGCGCTCGGGCAGGTACTTGGCGTCGTGGGTGCCGAAGTGCTGGCCGTCGATGTAGTACGTGATGGTCCGGTCGTCGATGGTGAACACCAGGTCGTGCCAGCCCGCGTAGCTCTGGCGGCGCTCGGTGTGCTGGTTGACCGCCTGCCAGGGGTCGGGGTTGTACGTCTCCCAGGACGTGGTGTAGAGGATGTTGCCGGTCTCGCCCCAGCCGCCGTTGGGGAGGTACTCGAAGTCGTACTCCGCATAGTCGTCCGCCATGGGCGCCTTGAGGTCGTTGATGGTGAAGAACGTCTGGACGACGCGGTCGCCGTCGGGGCCGGAAGGCGGGGCGTCGCTGAACTTCACGCGGGCCGCGTAGGTGCCGTTCTTGAACTTGGTGGACCGGGTGAGGACTTCGGTCTGCTCGGTGCTCGCGGCCGTGCCGGCGGTCTTCGTCTCCAGGTTCATGACGGTGTTGCCGCCGGCCGAGGGGAACGTGACGTTCCGCGGGACCCAGGAGGCGCCGGGCACACCGGGGCCACCGGCGTTGGAGCGGACGCTCCAGCCGTGCGCGGAGAGGCGCGGGTCGTCGTGGGCGGTGTAGGTGAAGTCGTCGAACAGGACGGCGTCGGCGGCAGCATCGCGAGGGCCAAGATCCCCGGCCGCTCCGGAGTCGGCGCCCGCAGGGAGGGCCGTGAGGGCGGCGCAGCCGAGGGCGCAGGTGAGAGCGACGGCGGCGCGGAGGCGTGGGCGCCTGGTGGGGGCGGGCGTCACGGGCCGGGTCATGGGCTGGGTCATGGGGTGTTCCTCTCCGGAACTGTGGGGGGAATCCGGGCGCGGGGGGCCGTCGTGCCACGTGCGGGCGACGGTCCTCGACTTGACCAGTTGCCACCAACTGGTCAAGTGACCACTTGACGGTGAATGAAGGTGGCACGGCCCCACAGAGCCGTCAACCCTCGGCGCGCGAGCCGAAACCGGCTCCCAACTGACTTGACTTCCTGTGGAGTTGGTCGACTCCGATGGGGTCCGGGACTCGGTTCTCCTGGCTACACTCGCTTGACCAGCGAGGCGGCGGAGGGCGCGACATGGAGACCGACGCACCGGGGACGGTGCTCAAGCGGGAGCGTGTGCGCGACTTCGTCCTGGAACTCATCGAGTCGCGGGAGCCCGGGGACGGCATCCCGTCCGAGCGGACGCTGTGCGCCCGCCTCGGCGTGTCCCGGCCGACGCTGCGGGCCGCGGTCGACGAACTCGTGGCGGCGGGTCTTCTCGTACGCGAACACGGCCGCGGCATGTTCGTGGCGCCCGCGAAGATCACCCAGGAGCTGGTCTCCGAGCGGGCGACGCTGACGGTCCCGCAGGCGGCGGGCACCTGGTCGAGCCGGCTGCTCGAGTTCACCACCGTCGCGGCCGGGGCCCGGGTGGGGCGCAGGCTGCGGATGTCCCCGGCGGGGCGGATCGTGTACGTGGCGCGGCTGCGGCTCGTCGACGGCGTCCCGATCGCGGTCGAGCACCTGCACCTCAAGGCCGACCTCGTGCCGGGGCTTTCGGCGCGGGAGTTGGAGGCGGGCGATCTGTACGCGCACCTGCGCGAGCGGCACGGAGTGCGGGTGCACGAGGCGACGCAGACGATCGAGCCGACCGTGGTCACCCGCTCCGAGGCGCGCCTCCTCGACTTGCCCGAACTCTCACCCGCGCTGCTCTTCGAACGGCTCACCACGGACGCGTCGGGACAGCCCGTGGAGTACGTCCACTCCCTGTACCGCGGCGACCGCTACCGCATCGTCTCCCGCCTCTCCCTCGGCCCCGCGACACCGCCCGGCCCCGCGACGGGCCCGGCGTCCGATCCGGCGTCCAGGGGCCACCACCCCGGCATCCCGCCCTGCGACTTCGCCGGCGGAGACCCCGTGGCATCGTCCACCCTGGGGGACGTGCAAGATACGCAGGAGCAGCGGTGACCCCGGCCGCGACTCCTCCGACCCCGCAGTGGAGCCACGTATGACGGCAGAGCACGACCCCCTCGTGATCGACACCATCGACACCAGCAAGCCGCATCCGGCCCGGGTCTACGACTGGCTGCTCGGCGGCAAGGACAACTACCTCGTCGACCAGGAGCTGGCCCAGAAACTGCCCGCGGAGGCCCGGGGCAACGCCGCCCGCAACCGCGCCTTCATGCACCGCGCCGCCGCGTACCTCGCCCACCAGGGCATCGACCAGTTCCTGGACATCGGCACCGGCATCCCCACCGAGCCGAATCTGCACCAGATCGTGCAGGCGATCACGCCCTCGGCCCGGATCGCGTACGCGGACAACGACCCCATCGTGCTGCGCCACGCCGAGGCGCTGCTCGTGAGCACGCCGGAGGGCGCCACCACCTACATCCAGGGCGACGTGCGCGAACCGCAGGCCATCCTCGAACACGCCCGCGGCTTCCTGGACTTCGGGCGCCCCGTCGCCCTGTCCCTCATCGCGCTGATGCACTTCATCACCGACGACGAGGACCCGTACGCCCTGACCCGCACCCTGCTCGACGCGCTGCCGCCCGGCAGCTGCCTGATGTTCTCGCACGGCACCCCGGACGAGCACCCCGAGTTGGAGAAGTCCGTCTCGACCACGTACAAGCAGGGCCAGGTGCCGCTGCGGATGCGCACGCGCGCCGAGGTCGCCCGCTTCTTCGACGGCCTGGACCTGGTCGAGCCCGGCCTGGTGAGCGCCACCGACTGGTACCAGGAGGGCCCGGCTCCGGCGCGCGAGCGGAGCGGCTTCTACGTGGGCGTGGCCCGCGTCCCCGGGGCCCCGCGCGAGTGACGCCCGCGGTGCGGCCGCCGCCCCGTGGCCGCGCCGCCGCCTAGGGTGCGGGCCATGGACCTGGACGAGGACCTGCGCGAGCTGACCCGCGAGGAACTGGAAACCGAACTGCGCCGCCTCCGCGCGGCCGTCCGAACCCACCGCGACAGCACGGGACACGACCTGTGCTGGCACCATCCGCAGCTCTGGGACCTCCTCCCGGAGCGGGTCGACCCCGCCGTGGCCGTCCCGCCGTGGCCCCGCTTCATGCGCGGCTGCGTGCGCTATCGCGAATCCCTGGAAGCCCAGCTTCCGGATGCCCCGGTGGACGACCGGGAGTACGGCGGGTAGTGCCCCGACCGGCGCCCCGTCGCTCACATCGGCGGTGTCGCCGGGGCCGGGCCCAGGGTCGTGGTGCCGGGGGCCGCGCGGTGGCCGAGGCCGGTGCGGTAGGCGTCCAGGGCGGCCTCGACGCGGCCGGTGCGGCGCAGCAGGTCGCCGAGGAGGCGGCACAGGTCGGCCAGGTCGCCCGCGGCGCTGGAGCGTTCGAGGAGGGAGAGGGCGGCGCAGTAGTGCTCCTCGGCGCTGTCGGTGTCGCCGCGCTCCTCGGCGATCAGGCCGAGCAGCCGGTGGGCGCCCCCGGCGTGCACGGCGCCGCGTTCGGCGCCCAGGGTGCCGGGCTCCTCGCCGGAGGTGAGCAGCGGCCGCAGCAGCGCCTCCGCCTCCTCGGCCTTCCCGCGCCGCCGCAGGACGTCCGCGAGTTCGACCTCGACCTGCTCGGTGAAGAGCGCGGCGCGCTTGGAGGCGAGCATGTCGCGGGCCGTGCGCAGCTCGCTCTCGGCGCCCTCCAGGTCGCCGTCCTGGGCGTGGACGTAGCCGCGCATCCAGTGGCAGTGGGCGAGTTCGGTGCGGATCTGGAGGTGCCGGTAGAGCTCCTGGGCCTTGGCGAGGGACGCGTCGGCCTCCGCCGTGCGGCCTTCGGCGATGAGGGTGCGGGCGACGCCGCGGTGCATGTGGGCGACCAGCGCCGGATCGCTGACGCGCGGGGCGAGAGCGAGGGCCAGCTCGGCGGCGTGCGCGGCCCGCGCGTGCGCTCCCATGTCCATGTACGGCGCGATGGACGCCGTATAGAGGAGCAGCAGCGCGTCGGGGTCGTGCAGGCCGGAGGCGTTGAGTTCGTCGAGGGCGGTTTCCAGCAGGTAGCAGGAGTACCGCAGTTCGCCGGTGAGGAGGTGGGCGGTGGCGCGGCCGCGGATGGCGGGGACGCGCAGCGGCAGGGGCTGGTCGGCGAGGAGGCGTTCGACGGCGGCGAAGCAGTCGCGGGCGTCGGTGAGTTCGCCGGATTCGAGCAGGCAGTCGCCGAGTCCCTGCAGGGCGGCGGCCTGCTCGTCCACCAGGTCGTGCGCCACGGCTTCCTCGCCGAGGGCGCGGAAGAGGGCGGCGGCGTCCTCGGGGTCGCCGGTGGCGAGGGCGCGCCGCGCGTCAGTCAGGCGCAGCCGCAGGTCCGTGGCCAGGTGGGCGGGGCGTCCTGTGGCCAGTTCCTCGTAGCCGACGCCGAGGCGTCCGGCGAGATGGCGCAGCGCGGACTCCGACGGCCGCACCTTGCCCGACTCCAGTGTGGAGACGTACGCGGCCGTGTAGGCGGGCTCGGCCAGCTGCCGCTGGGTGAGCCCCCGTTCGGTACGCAGCCGCAGCACGCGGCGGCCGATCTCGACGGGGTCGTCGAGCCGGGCGCCCTCGGGACTGTTCTCCGCCACCTCTCCCCCTCCATAGGTCAGGTCCCGAGCTAAGTCGATGTCGGCGGTGGTGCATAGATGCCGGAGGGAAATCGGCGTCCGGTCACCCGTGTGGGGGTCGGGACCTGCGGTGCGGTGAGCGGCCGCCCCCGGCCCGTCTGGCCGCTGTCCGGCGTGAACTCACCTGGCTCGTAAGTATCTTGTGCCTCACCATTGCCGGACGCCCCCGGAGCCTCTACGTTGAGCGGCGCCTTAACCAGGCTTAACTCGCCACTTACACGGCGGACTTCGGAAGGACCCCCACCATGCGCAGACGCAAGTCCGGCATAGCCAGACGTACGCCGCTCAAGATCGCCACGGCCGCCGGGATCGCCCTGGCGGCGACGCTCGCCGCCACGGCGGGTGCCACCGCGGAGCCGGAACCCGGCCCCGCCGCCCGGGACACCCAGCACGTCGAGTCCGCCCGGGACACCCAGCACGTCGAGTACTTCACCGGCCCCGGCGGCCACCCCCGGCACACCGAGGTACCGGCCCCCGACCCGCTCTCCGCCAAGGAGCGCAAGTCCGTCGCGGACGACGGCACCGTCGTCCCGATCGTGCAGAACGGCCCCGTCGGCTCCAAGGCCGACGTCGTGTTCATCGGCGACGGCTACACCGCCGCCCAGCAGGAGGACTTCCACGCCGACGTGCGCGCGAAGTGGGCGGAGGTGTCGGCCGTCGAGCCGTACGCCTCGTACAAGAACCTCTTCAACGTGTGGGCGGTGGACGCGCACTCGCGGCAGTCGGGCGTCTCGGGCGACCCGACGAGCGACGTCCGCAAGGACACCGCTCTCGGCTCGGCGTTCTACTGCGACGGCATCGAGCGGCTGCTGTGCGTCGACACCAACAAGGTGGAGGCGTACGCGAGCAAGGCCGCCGACCCGGATCTGGTGATCGTGCTGTCCAACTCCACCAAGTACGGCGGCGCGGGCTACAACGACATCACCTCGCCGTCCGGCTACGACGGCATCGCCACCGCGTCCTCCGACCACGCCCAGTCCTCGCAGGTCGTCGTGCACGAGACGGGGCACTCGCTGGGCAAGCTGGCGGACGAGTACTGGTACGACGAGTACGGCACGTACACGGGCGCCGAGCCGTGGGAGTCGAACATCAGCAAGCTCACCGCCGCCCAGCTCACCGCGCAGAAGAAGAAGTGGTACCGCTGGATCGGCCAGTCCTCGCCGGACGGCGGCACCGTCGGCGCGTACGAGGGCGGCGGCTACTACCCGCGCGGCCTGTACCGGCCCACGGACGACTCGATCATGCGCACGCTGGGCCGGGAGTTCAACTCGCCCGGGCGTGAGGCGATGATCGCGGGCTTCCACCGGCACGCGCCCGCCGTCTCCGCGGTCACGCCCACGGACACCGAGGTGCGGCGCGGCCAGCGCGTCAAGGTGCTGGCCGCCGAGGGCGTGCGGCTGCGGTGGTCCGTCGACGGGCGGTCCGTGAAGAAGGGCGCCGACGCCCGGTCCGTCACGCCGCGGTCCCTGGGGGTGCCCGCCGACGGGCGCGCCCACACCGTCACGGTGCGGGCCACGGACCCGACGCGGGCGGTCCGCGACCCGGAGCTGCGCAAGCTCCTGACGGGTTCGGTGACGTGGCGGGTGGCGCGCTGACGCGTCGCGACCCGCCCGCACCCGGCCGGTGACCCTCCCCCCAGGGTCACCGGCCGTCGTGCGGTCAGACCACCGCGCCCGTTCCGCGCTGCCGCCGCCGGGCCTCCAACGGGCTGGCGGGCCGGTCCTGTTCCCGCCTCGTGGACCGCCCCTTCGGTGCGGCCGGTTTGCGGTTCTCCAGGAGCACGGCGACCGGCACCGCCACGGACACCGTCGACACCATGCCGAGGACGACGCCCGCGATCAGCGCCACGGAGAAGTCCGCGAGCGAGTCGCCGCCGAGCGCGGCGAGGGCGGCCAGGACGAACAGCGCGCCCATGCCCGTGTTCACGGTGCGCGGCAGCGTCCGGACGACGGCCTTGTTGGCGGTCGCCGCCAGGTCGGCGCGGGGATCGCGGCGGCGCGCCTCACGGATGCGGTCGAAGACGACCACGGTGTCGTTGACGGAGTAGCCGATCACGGTGAGCACGGCGGCCAGGAAGACGCTGTCGACCGTCTTGCCGAGCCAGGCGAACAGGCCCACCACCAGCAGGACGTCGTGGACCATGGCGACGACGGCGGCCGACGCGAAGGTCCAGCGGAACCGGGCGCTCAGATAGATCAGTTGGGCGGCCACGGCGATGCCGAGCGCGATGAGCGCCTTGTGGCGCAGCTCGTCGCCGAGGCTCGGGCCGATCTGCTCGTCGCGTTCGACGGTGGCCCGCCCGCCGCCGTGCTCGGCCAGGGCCTCCTTGATCTGCTGCTGTTCGGCGTCGCTGAGTTCACCGGTGCGTACGGTGATGTCGCCTTCGCCGGACTCCTGCACCACGGCGCGCGGGAAACCGGCGTCGGCGACGGCCTTGCGGGCCGTGTCGGCGTCCACCTGCTTGCTGGTGGAGTACTCGACGAGCCGCCCGCCGGTGAACTCGACGCCCAGGTCCAGGCCGCGCACGACGATGCCCGCGACGGCCACGGCGACCAGCAGCGCGCTGGCGCCGAGCCAGCGGCGCCGGTGGTGCACGATGCGCGGTTCGCGGCGCGCGAGCAGAGCGCGGACGCGGCCGGTGGTGGCGAGGCCGGTGAAGCGCGGGCGACGGCGTACGAAGCCGCGGCGGACGGCGGTTTCGGCGAGCACCCGCGTCACCACGAACGCCGAGACCATCGACACCAGGACGCCGATGGACAGCGTCACGCCGAAGCCCTTCACGGGACCGGTGGCGAAGTAGAAGAGCAGGCCGGCGGCGAGCAGTGTGGTGACGTTGGAGTCGACGACGGCGCTCCAGGCCTTGGCGAAGCCGGTGTGCAGCGCCTTGGGCAGGCTCTTGCCGGTCGCACCCCGCGTGCCGCGGCCCGCCGGTCCCTCGGCGCGCGGGCCGAGGTACTCCTCCCGCGCGCGTTCGAAGACCAGCACGTTGGCGTCGACCGCCATGCCGATCGCGAGGACGAACCCGGCGAGGCCCGGCAGCGTCAGCGTGGCGCCGACGGCGAGCAGGGCCGCGTACGCCATGAGTCCGTACAGGGCGAGCGCGAGGGTGGCGAGGGCGCCGAGGAGCCGGTAGACGACGGTGATGAACAAGGCCGTCAGGGCCAGGCCGATGAGGGCTGCCTGGGTGCTGGCGGCGATGGCGTCGGCGCCGAGGGTGGGGCCGACGGTGCGCTGTTCGACGACGTCGACGGGCACGGGCAGGGCGCCGCCCTTGACGAGCGCGGCCAGGTCGCGGGCCTCGTCCTCGTCGAAGCCGCCGGTGATCTGGGTGCTGCCGCCGGTGATGCCGGTCCCGCAGGCGACGTCCGCGTTCACGCCGGGCGCCGAGATGATCTTGTCGTCGAGCACGATGGCGACGCGCCGCTCGGGTGCGCCCTGGGGTGCGCACGCGGCCTTGCCGGTGACGCGGGCCCAGTCGCCGCCCGCCTTGCCGCGGAAGTCGAGCGTGACGTACCAGCCGTTCATGGACTGCTGGTCGAGGACGGCCTCGGCGTTCTTGACGCCTTCGCCGGTGAGCACGGTCGGTCCGAGCTTCAGGTGGCCGCCGGGGCGGTCGGGGTCGGGCAGGGTGCGGGAGCCGTCGGCGGCGGGCCGGGGCGGGTCCTTCCGGCCGGTCCCGGCGGTCTCGGTCTCGGCGGTCACCGGGTGCACGGAGAGCTGTGCGGTGCGGCCGATCACCTGGGAGGCCTCGCGGGGATCCTGCACTCCGGGCAGTTCGACGATGATCCTTCTGTCGCCGGACTGGGCGAGGCTCGGCTCGGACACGCCGAGGGCGTCGACGCGCTGCCGCAGGACTTCGACGGCCCTGCGGGTGGCCTCGGCGTCGGCTTCGACGGTGGGTGAGTCCTTGGTCTCCAGGACGATCTGCGTGCCGCCTCTCAGGTCGAGACCGAGACGGGGCGACTGGGTGAGGGCGAGGTACAGCGAGGCGGCGACGGCGACGAGCGCGACGATCGCCCGCCACCAGGGTGCGCGGGGCATGGGAGTTCTCCACATCCACGAGGAAGGCGTCACGAGGAGGCCATGAGGGCCTCACGGAGACGCCATGGACGCCTCACTAGGAGGCCATGACGAAGGGCGGACGGGCCCCGGCATCGGGTCCGGGCGCGGGGCATGCTCGCGCCCCGGAGGCTCCGGCCGGTCGGGCGGCGTCCGGTGAGGTGTCGTCAGCTCCGTCGTGAAGGGGGGCCGCGCGGCTCGGGCGCGGCGTGCGCGAACTGCGCGGACGGTGTGGAGGGGAACAGGCGGGCGTCCGGGCCGCCGAGGGGCCGGTGCGGTGCGCGCTCGGTGCCGGGGCCTGTGGTCCCGGGGAACGGCGGATGCGGGAGGTGCGCCTGGTGAAGGTGGGCGACGGTCGCGTGGACCGCGCGGGGGCCCGCCGGGCTCTCTGTGCCGTACGAGGCGTGGGTGCCGTGGGCCCTGACCCGCTGCTGGCTCGGGGAGTTGGTGGAGTGCGTGCCGCTCTGCTGCGCCGCGGCCGGTGTCACCCAGGGCTGGGCGGCGGCGCCGGTCGCCGTGGCGGCGGCCCGGGAGGAAGGAACGGCGAACGCCAGGACGGCTATGACGGCCGACAGCAGGGACGCGGCCAGGCGCGCCGACCGGGTGCGATACGGCACGCGGGGCCTCCTGGTCGGGTCGGTCTGCGGGTGGTCGGTTTGTCTCGGTGCGGCGGTCGCGTGGATGTCCGATAGAGGTGGGCGCCCGGGGCGCCAATCGCTTCAACGTGCGGGCGAATTGATTAGGTTCCCGACACGACCGCTCCTCGAAAGCAGCGACGCTCGCGTTCAGTTCCGGGGTTCCCCGGACTACCCGGGGCGTTCCTGCTTCGCCGCAGGCAGAACGCACTTCGCCCTCGGCAGAACCCGCTACGCCAACGGCAGAACGCCGAGCGCCGGCGGATCACCGCTCCTACCCTGAAGCCGTGAGCAGCCACGCGACGAACCCGATGAACCCGGCGGTCCCGGCCACTCCGGCCCCGCGCCCTCCGCACCCGACGGGCCGGGCCGCCCGCGTCATCCCCCTGCGCCCCGCGCCACCGACCGCGGACGCCGCGGCGCCGACGGCCGCCCCCGCCTCGCCCCCCGCCTCGGCCCCGGCCGCAGCCCCGGCCCCCAGGGAACCGCTGTGGCGCCATCTCGTCGGAGACGTCCTGCGCCGCCAACGCCGCGCCCAGGAGCGCACGCTGAAGGACGTCGCGGACGCGGCGCGGATCTCCGTGCCCTATCTCTCGGAGGTGGAGCGCGGCCGCAAGGAGGCGTCCTCCGAAGTGCTCGCCGCGGCGGCTGCCGCCCTCGGTCTCAGCCTCGCCGACCTGCTCGCGCTGACCCACGGCGAGCTGGTCGCGGCCACGCGCCGCCCGCATGCCCGGGACCGGCGGGCCACGGCACCCACCGCGCTCGCTCAGGAGCGCGCGGTGTCGGTGGTCACGGCGTCGGTGGTCACGGCCCCCCTCGCGTCCACGCACGGCGCCGCGCGGCCCGGCCCGTTCCAGGCCCGGCTCCGGCTCGCCGCCTAGGTGCCCTCGCACGGGACGGCCGGGACACCCGGTCCGTCCCCGCACGGCCCGGTCCCCCACGCGTCCGGCGTGGACCTCTTGGACGTACGCCGTATCCGCCTCGTCGAGACACCGGCGCCGCAGCCGCCGCCCGGCGAACGGCTGGCCATGGACCGCGTCTGGGACGCGGCGGTCCGAGCCAACCCGAGCCTCTTCGACGGGCCGGTGGCGGCGTGCGCGGGGCTGTCCTGGGAGGGGCCGCGGAGCCTCAGGCTCGCCTGGGCCAGGACGACGTACCGGCGCTATGCGCTGCGCCGGGTGCCCGGCGCCACCTCGTGCCTGCCTTCCTTCTTCGTCGATGTCGTGCAGCCCACCGGGGGCGGGCGGCTGCTCGTGGGACGCATGGCGCCGTCCACATCCACGCCCGGCCGCTGGCAACTGCCGGGCGGATGCGTCGAACCGCCCACCGGCGACCGGTCCCTCGATCTGGCCGCCCTGCGCCGGCACGCCGCCCGTGAGCTGGCCGAGGAGACCGGCGTCGAGACGGTGCCCGACGACCTGGCCCTGTGGGTCGTCACGCGCGACGCCCAGGGCAGCGTCGGCGTCCTGTTCCTCGCAGCGTGCCGTCCGGAGCCGGAATTGCGCGCGCGGTTCGCGGCCCTGGTGTCCGCCGAGACGGCCCGGGGCCGCGAACCGGAACTGGACCGGATCGCCCTCGTCGGCTCCCGGGCCGACCTTGCGCGCCTCCCCGGGCCGCACGCGGACTACCTGGAGCCGGTCGTGACCCGCTACGCGGAGACCGCGCGCCCCAGTTCGCGCTCGCGCGGCGGCCTCGGTCCACGGTCGCCCGGGAGCGTCAGCCCACCGTCGCGCGGCGGCGGCTGACGACCTCGTCGGCGAGCCCGTACTCCACCGCCTCCCGCGCGGTGAACACCTTGTCCCGGTCGGTGTCGGCGCGCAGCGTCGCCACGTCGTGGTGGGTGTGCCGGGCAAGGACCTCCTCCACCTGGGAGCGGATGCGGATCATCTCCTTGGCGTGCAGGCTCAGGTCCGACACGGTGCCCTGCTGGCCGCCGCTCGCGGGCTGTCCGAGCAGCACCCGGGCGTGCTCCAGGACGAACCGCCGCCCCGGGTCGCCGCCCGCGAGCAGCACGGCCGCCGTGGAGGCGGCCTGGCCGACGCAGAACGTCGAGATCGGCGCGCCGACGAACGTCATGGTGTCGTAGATCGCCATGAGTGAAGTGACGGATCCACCGGGCGAGTTGATGTAGAGCGCGATCTCGCGCTCCGGGGCGGCCGACTCCAGGTGGAGCAGCTGGGCGATGACGACGTTCGCGACGCCGTCGTCGATCTCGGTGCCGAGGAAGATGATGCGCTCGGACAGCAGCCGGCTGTAGACGTCGTACGCGCGCTCGCCCTGCGGGGTGCGTTCGACGACGGTCGGAATCGTGTACTGGCTCATGGTCATCGCCTTCGGTCCCATGGCCGTCGCGTGGTATCCCATGTCTACAGTCCCATCCGTCGCTTCGACGCGGCCGGGCGGACATCGGCGAGCGACGTGACCACGTGGTCGACCATGCCGTACTCCTTGGCCTGTTCGGCCGTGAACCAGCGGTCGCGGTCGCCGTCGCGCGCGATGGTCTCCGGGGTCTGCCCGGTGTGTTCCGCGGTGATGGCCTCGATGGACCGCTTGGTGAACTCCAGGTTCTCCGCCTGGATCGCGATGTCCGCGGTGGTGCCGCCGACACCGGCCGAGGGCTGGTGCATCATGATGCGGGCGTTCGGCAGCGCGTGGCGCTTGCCCGGGGTGCCGACGGTGAGCAGGAACTGGCCCATGCTGGCGGCGAATCCCATGGCGAGCGTGGACACGTCGTTGGGGATCAGCCGCATCGTGTCGTAGATGGCGAGGCCGGCGTGCACCGAGCCGCCGGGGCTGTTGATGTACAGGCTGATGTCGGTGCGCGGGTCCTCGGCGGACAGCAGCAGGAGCTGGGCGCAGACCCGGTTCGCGGAGACCTCGTCGACCTGGGTGCCCAGGAACACGATGCGCTGGCCGAGGAGTTGGGCGGCCAGTTGGTCGTCGAAGCGGGTGGCGGGGGTGTCCCCGTCCTCGGCGCGCGGGGGCGCCGGCCAGTCGGTGCGCGGCGGTGTCATCGCGGGGCCTCCTCGTCGTGGTGCGGTCGGTGGGACCACTCGCTTGGTGGGCCCACTCGGTCGGTGGGACCACTGTGGATCGCGACGAGGGGGATCGGCCGGTTTCTTGGCCGTCGGCAGATTCGCCCAGGGCAGAGCCCCTTCGGCAGGGGCCCTGCCCTGGGCGGTGTCTTACGCCTTGGGCCACCAGGGCGCGGTGGCGTCGCGCAGCGTGTTGGTGCCGCAGTGCACCTCGCCCATGCCGATGTGGTACGTGTACCAGTCGTCGACGTAGGACGTGGTGAAGCCGGCCTTCGCGTACACGGAGTTCACGGCCTCGGTGAAGATGTCCCGGCCGCCGACGACCGGGCCCCACTGCTGGGGCGCGAGGTAGCGCGTCGGGCTGAGCAGGACGCCGTTGACCGCGCCCGGTATGTAGGCGCTGTTCTGCCAGGCGGCCGCCTTGCCCGTGGCGCCGCCGCCGGAACCCCGCTCGGAGCGGCTGTCGTCGCCGCGCAGCTGGCTGAACTTGCGCAGCGTGTCCGGGCCCATGCGCCGCAGCTTGCGGCTGTCGCTGAGGCCGCTCTCGTCCCCGTCGCGCGCGTAGAGGCCGGGCACCTTGACGATCTCCTCGTCGGTGATGCCGGTCTCGCGCTTGAGGATGTCCAGGTTCGCCTTGATGCGGTCCGCCGCCAGCTTGTTGTCGGCGTGGAACTTGGCCTTGGCGAGGACCTGGTCGATGGTCTCCTTGGGCGCCGGGATGTCGGCGGAGCCCGGCACGGAGAACATCTTGTTGCCGCCGTGGCCGTCCCGCTTGGCCTTGCGCAGCAGCTCCACACCGGCGGCCGGGTCGGCGACGCCGATGCGCCAGCCGCGCGCGGTGTCGGCGGGCAGGAACTGGATGAACTCGTCCACGTGCCCGACCGAGAGCCACGACGTGTCCAGCAGCAGCGGCGCCTGCGCGCCCTGGGAGGACAGGAACGTACGCATCGCCTTGGCGGGCTTGGAGCCGTTGTCCTTGCGGTAGCCCTGGATGATGCGTCCGGCGGGGTAGCTCTTGCCGCCCTGGGTGTACGGCGGGATGGTCTCCAGGTTGCCCATGGAGTTGAGCGTCCACTCCTCGTTGTCGCGCACCCCGCTGACCTGGACCACGCCCACGTCCGGGCCGCGCAGCTTCTCGAACAGCTCGCGTCCGGCGTCCCGGTCCGGCTGCGCGGAGCGGATGAGGATGCGCATCGTGCGCTGCTTGCCGCCCGGGCCCGGCATGCTCGCGTAGGCGGGCTCGACGAAGTCCTGCGCCCAGACGTCGTCGTACTTGGTGAAGGTGGTCAGGGGCTTGCTGATCCCCGCTTCCTTCGTCTGCTTGGCCAGGTCCTTGACGAACTTGCGCTGGGCGCGGCCATAGGCGCCGCCGCCCTTCACCTTGGTGACGAGGACTTCCTCGGCCTTCTGCAGGTGGTGGTGGGTGAGCACGGGGGCGGTGCGCAGCACGACGTCGTCGGAGCGGGACGTGCCGCCGCCGGTGACGGTGAAGCGGACCTTGACGTCGCCGTTCCACTTCGCCGCGTCGCGCACGACGTCGGTCGCCTCGATGCCCAGCTCGACGCCGGAGCGCAGCTCCTTCGTGGTCAGCCGGTCGGTGGGCCGCAGCAGGGACCAGCGGCCGTCGCGCTTGATGAAGAGGCGGGACTTCTTGGCGCCGGTGCCGACCGCCTTGACGGTGCCGTGGCTGCCCGCCGGAGTCTTGGGCAGCGGCACGGTCTTCAGCCGGGCCAGGTCGGCGGCGTCGCGCGCGCCGTTGACCTTGGTGTCCGACGCGTCGTTGCACTTCGCCAGCTTGGCGTCCGAAAGCGGCCTGCCCCGTGCGTCCTTGACCGGGCAGCGCTTGGCGTCGTCGTCGACGTTCGGCAGCACGATCGCGCCGCGCCGCTGCGTCCAGGTGTTCTCGCCGTCCGTGTCGGTGCTGCCCTCGACGTCGACGGCGCCGTCCCGGTTCACGTCGGCCCGCAGGTCGGGCGCCTGGGGCGTGGCGGTGGTGCCGGTCTCGGCGACGGCGCTGGCACCCGTGGCCGCGAGGACCCCGGCCATGCCGGTCGCCAGGGCGATGTTTCTCCATCTGTGCGTGCGCACAGTTCCCCTCCTTGTTCCCGGCCCTCTGGTCAGGTGGGCGGGCCGTTGAACAGGAAGAGGGCTGCGGGGGCCGGGAGGTTGACGCGACGGAAGTAAAGAGACAGCGGAAGGCGGAAAGGAGCCGCAGGAAGGGACGGTGGGACGGATTCGGTGGGCGGCCGTGGTCAGGGCTTGCGCGCGACGCCGCCGAAGTCGTCGACCTCCGCGGGCGGTTCGGGGCCGTCCGGGTCGGGGCGCCACCGGGACACCGAGACCAGGCCGGGCTCCACCAGGTCGAGCCCGTCGAAGAACCGGGCGAGCTGCTCCGGGCTGCGGTTGACGCGCGGGTTGCCGCCCGACTCGTTCCACTGCCTGATCATCTCGCGCATCCGCTCGGGCCGGACCACTTCGGTGTCGTCGCAGAGCACCAGGTGGCTGCCGGAGGGCAGGGCGTCGGTCAGGCGGCCGACGACGGCGTAGACGGAGTCGTCGGTGATGTGTGCGGTGATGCCGAGCAGCATCAGGGCGACGGGTCGCGTGAAGTCCAGGGTGCGGGCGGCACGTTCGAGGATGGCTTCGGGCGTGCGCAGGTCGGCCTGGATGTAGTCCGTCGCGCCCTCCGGCGTGCTGGTGAGCAGGGCCTCGGCGTGGGCCAGCACGATCGGGTCGTGGTCGACGTACACGATGCGGGCCTCGGGGGCGCACCGCTGGGCGACTTCGTGGGTGTTGTCCGCGGTGGGCAGCCCGGTGCCGATGTCCAGAAATTGGCGGATTCCCGCCTCGGTGACGAGGTGGGTCACGGCACGCACCAGGAAGCCCCGCTGGGCCCGGGCGATGTCGGTGATCTCCGGGTTGGCCGCCCGGATCTCGTCGCCGACGCGACGGTCGACCTCGTAGCAGTCCTTGCCGCCCAGCCAGTAGTTCCAGATGCGGGCGGAGTGCGGCACGTTGCTGTTGATGAGCGATGCGTCGTACGACATGAGAACTCCCCCGGGTCGGCCCGCTGCCGCCGCACAACCTAGCCCGCGAGACACATGCGGCCCAGCCCGCGAGGCTGGGCGACGACCACAGCAGCGGCAACAGCGGCGGTTTCAGCAGCGGTGACAGCGGTGGTAGCTGCGGCCGTGACAAAAGTGGCGGTGGTAACAGAATTCGCCGGAATGCTTCTCCTGGTTCACGCGGGGCTGGTGGGCTGACCGCGCTCAACTCACCGATCACAGGAGGCGTGCGTGAATCTCGTCGTCAACGGCGACGCGGAGAGCGGGTCCGGCGGCACCGCCGACCCCGTCGCGACGGTCCGCGGCTGGAAGGTCGCCCAGGGCGCCCCCGCGCTCATCGCCTACAGTCTCGGCGGCGGCTACCCGACCGCGTCGGACCCCGGCCCGGCCCGCCGCGGCAGCCGTTTCTTCTCGGGCGGCAACAGCCCGCGCACCGCGCTGGTGCAGGACATCGACCTGCCGAGGAGCGGTCCGACCGGACGCCGCGCCGTCGACGCGGGCAAGGTGCGGTACACCCTGGCCGGCTGGCTCGGGGGCTACGCCGGGCAGGAGGACGGCGCGCGCCTCTCCGTGGAGTTCCGTGACGCCAAGGGCACCCCGGTCGCCCTCAGCGTCCTCGGCCCCGTGAGCGCGGCCGACCGCCAAAGCAAGACCGGGCTCGTGGAGCGCACGGCCGAGGCCGCCGTGCCGCCCACCGCCCGCTCCGCGCGGGTCCTGCTCGTCTTCACGCGCAGCGGCGGCGGAACCTCCAACGACGGCTACGCGGACGCCCTTTCCCTCACCCTCAGCGCCACCGGAGGCCGCCGATGACCGTCAACCGCCGTGACCTGCTCAAGTCCGCCGCGGCCGCCGGCGCGCTCAGCCTCGCCTGGCCGCTCGCCCCGGGCCTCACCCCGGCGCAGGCCCGCGAGGCCGCCGAGAATCTGGGCGCCGAGTACGACCGCGCGCCCTTCACGCTCGGCGTGGCGTCCGGCGATCCGCAGCCGCACTCCGTGGTGCTGTGGACCAGACTCGCGCCCGAACCTCTGGCGGCCGAGCAGAGACTGCCCGAGGTCGTCGAGGTCGAGTGGGTCGTCGCCAAGGACGCCCGGCTGCGCCGCGTCGTCGCCCGCGGCACCGCGCCGGCGTCGGCGACGCTCGGCCACAGCGTGCACGTCCCGGTGGGCGGCCTCGCTCCGGGACGGCACTACTGGTACGCGTTCAAGGCCCTCGGCAGGACCAGCCGCGTCGGGCGTACGAAGACGGCGCCGCGCGGCCGCGTCTCCAAGGTCACCTTCGCGGCCGCCAACTGCCAGGCGTTCCACGACGGTTACTACGCGGCCCACCGCGGTATCGCGCGCGAGAACGTCGACTTCGTCGTCCACCTCGGCGACTACATCTACGAGCACGGCCAGGTCGGCGGCGTACCGGAGAAGCACGTACGCGACCACGACGGGCCGGAGATCCTCACGCTCGCCGACTACCGCAAACGGCACGCCCTGTACAAGGGCGACAAGTCGCTGCGCGAGGCGCACGCCGCCCACCCGTGGTTCCTGACCTGGGACGACCACGAGGTCGTCAACGACTACAGCGGCACCGGCGGCGGCGCCCCGTTCATGCGGCGGCGCGCGGCCGCGTACCAGGCGTGGTTCGAGCACATGCCGCACCGCGACTCCTTCGGCGGTTCCGCCCTGCCCGACCCCGAGATCCACCGCGTGCGCCGCTGGGGCGACCTGCTGGAGCTCGCCGTCCTCGACCTGCGCTCGTACCGCTCGGCGCAGAACCTGCCGGACGGCACGATCCTGGGCGCCGAGCAGAAGGCGTGGCTGAAGAAGACCGTCGACCGCGCCCCCGACGCCTGGCACGTGTGGGCCAACTCGATCATGCTGAGCCAGCTCCGGGGGCGTCCCGGCGGCTCGTACATGTTCACCGACCAGTGGGACGGCTTCCTCGCCGAACGCAAGGAGGTCCTCGGGCACGTGCACAAGAGCGGCCTGGAGGACCTGGTCGTCATCACCGGTGACTGGCACTCGGCGTTCGTCGACGACGTCCGCACCGACTTCGACGAGCCGGGATCGCCGCTGGTGGGCACGGAGTTCACCGCGCACTCGGTGACCTCCGGCGCGTACTCCGCGGACTGGAACGCGGCCAACGGCCCGCTGATGGGCAGGGCCAATCCGCACCTGAAGTACTTCGAGGGCAACCGGTACGGCTACGACGTGTACGAGGTGACGCCGGAGCGGTTCAGCGCGCACATGCGGGTCATCGGCGACCGCCGCGACCCGCGCTCGCCCGTCAGCACGCTGACGACGTTCCATGTGGACCGGGGCAAGGCCGGGTCGTACGAGGACGAGGGCACGAAGAACTCGCCCGCGCAGTACCGCAGGGACACCGCATAGCCCCACTCAACAGCCCCGGACCCAGTGCTTTCGCCGGGTCCGGGGCACCACACGAACGCCGCCCCTACTCGAGGAGTCGGCGCTGGATGAGTTCCATGACCTCGGCCGGGGTGCGTTCGCCGTGGTCGACGGTGAGCAGGCGGTTGCCGATCCACACCGTGAAGCACAGCGTGCAGCGGACCTCGACCTCGTCGGGATCGGCACAGAACTCGCCGAACAGCCGCCGCAGGTAGGTCATCCGCCGGTTGTCGACGCGCCGCATCCGTTCCGCCACCGCGGAGTCGCGCCGCGACCAGTCACGCACCGCGAAGTCCGTGTGGATGTCCGTGAGCAGGCCGTCTCCGGAAGCGGCGACGGAGAACAGCCGCCGCAGCCTCGTGCGCGCGTCACCGCCGCCGGCCTCGACCTTCTCGATGACGCCCGTGGTCACGTCCTGTTCCCAGGCGTCGAGCATGTCCACCAGCAGGGCCTGACGGTCGGTGAAGTGCCAGTAGAAGCCGCCCCTGGTGACGCCGAGGGCTCGCGCCAACGCCTCGATCCGTACCGCCTCCACCCCGCCGGTGGTCAAGGCCCGCAGGCCTGCGGCGATCCAACTGCTGCGCGGGGTGCGCGCCACGGCCATGGTGCAGGTCACCTCTCCGTCATCTATACAGCCCTGTACGGATCAGCCTACTGTCGATATCCATACAGCCCTGTATGGATCGAGGGCCCGACACACGCACACGGGAGGATCGACATGACGCTTCCCCCAGGCCAACGTGCCGTCGACGGATTCCCGCGCTTCGGCACCCACTTGCAGCACCCGCCCCCGCCCGTCCCCGCCGACCCGGTGATCGAGATCGGCGGGGACCTGACCGAGACCGTCACCCTGACCCCGGCCGACCTGGCAGAGCTGCCACGACAAGAGCTCGGCGCCGACTTCCACTGCGTCGCGGGCTGGTCGGCGACCGACCTGCGGTGGGAAGGCGTCGCGTTCGCGGCCGTCTACCGCACGTGGGTCGAACCGCTGCCCACCACGGGCGCGCCGATCAGCCACTTCACCTTCCAAGGACTCGACGGCTATCGGTCGACCGTGCTGCTCGAGGACGCACTGGCCGACGACGTCCTCATCGCCGACCGCCTCGACGGACGACCGATCGACGGCGACCACGGCGCTCCGCTACGGCTGGTCAGCCCCAGCCAGTACGGCTTCGTCAGCACGAAGCACCTGTGCCGCATCGAGTGCCACACGTCCCGGCCCCCGGATCCCGACCGGTGGTCGCCCATCGCGGGACACCCCAGGGCAAGGGTCTGGAAGGAGGAGCGTCACCGCCGCCTTCCCGGCCGTGCGGTGCGGCCGGTCTACCGGATGCTGATCGCGCCGATCCGCAGGCTGAGCGCGCGAGGCAGTCGCACCGGGCCACGGTGACATCCGTCGCGCGGGACCGCGCCGTTCACGTTCCGTACCAGCCTGCCGACGGCGCGCCCTCCGACGGGTCGAAGGACTGGTGCAGGCCCACGAGCGCGCTCACCAGGCGGGGGTCCCAGCCCTCTTCCAGGACTTGGTACTCGTCGGCGATGCCCCGATAGACGAGGTGCGCGCGGTGGGAGTCGTCGCGCCAGGTCACCCGGCGGGGCGGGCCGAACCCGCCGTCGCCCTCGGCGAATACGGCCATGATCGTGGACACCCAGCTCAACATCAGTCCCCAGGGCCACCACACCGCCCACCAGAACAGGCGGCCCTTGCGGCCGCGCACGGCCGGGCCCACGGTGGGCTCCACGGTCCACTCGGACCGGGCGAACGGGCGGCGGCGGTAGGTGATCCTGCCGAGCGGGGCGCCGTACCCGTCGTCGACGAGGTACACGGCCCGACCCCGGCCCAGGTGCTGCTCGGTCCGGACACGGGCAAGCGGGGCCGACTCGTCCACGCTGATGTGGAAGGTGCGTACGGAGGCGTGCCATCCGCTCGCCGGGGTGCCATGGCCGTGGTCGAGCTCGTGGTCGCGGCGCAGCCAGGCGAGTTCGCCGCCGTCGCGCGACCTCTGGGGCGGCCGCCAGTTGACGATCCGCGGTGGGTCCGTGCGGTAGTCCACCCGGTACGACATGAGCTGCTGCGCCACGCTGCCCCTCTCCCCGTTTCCCCACGGTTGCGGCGGTCCCACATGCTCCCATGCGGGTCAGGAGGGGCTGTTGGGGTCCCCGGGGCTCGCGAGGCCCACTTCGTACGCGAAGATGATCGCCTGCGCGCGGTCCCGCAGGGACAGCTTGGCCAGCAGGGCGTTCATGTGCGTCTTGACGGTGGAGCGGCCGATGCCGAGGACCGCCGCGATCTCGGGGTTGCTGAGGCCACGGGCCACCTCGCGCAGGACGTCGCGCTCGCGCCCGGTGAGGGCGTCGAGGCGGCCGTCCGGACGGGCCCTCGGGCCGACCGTGCCGGTGGCGAAGGCGTCGATGAGGCGGCGGGTGATCTCGGGGGCGAGGAGCGCCTCACCGGCGGCGACGGTACGGATGGCGTCGACGAGGTCCTGGGGTTCGCAGTCCTTGAGCAGGAATCTGGACGCGCCGCCGCGCAGCGCGGAGAAGACGTACTCGTCGCGGCGGAACGTGGTGAGCACCAGGACCCGCACGGGCGGGTCCATCGCGGTCAGCAGGCGCGTCGCCGTCAGGCCGTCCATGCCCGGCATGCGGATGTCCATCAGGACCACGTCGGGGCGGCAGGCGCGGGCGAGTTCCAGCGCCTCGGCGCCGTCCGCCGCCTGTCCGGCCACGGTCAGGCCGGGTTCGGCGTCGATGACGGCCGCGAATCCGGCGCGGACGACGGCTTGGTCGTCCACGACGACCACGCGGACGGTCATGCGTCTGCCTCCTTCATGGCGGGGGTGCCGCCGGGTACGGGCGGGATGCTGCCCGGTACGGCGGGGGATGCTGGCGGTTCGGCCGAGATGCTGCCTGGTACGGCGGGGGTGCTGCCCGGGACAGCAGAGATGTCGTCGACGGCCGCAGGCACCGGCACCGGCACCGGCACCGGCACCGGCACTGGCACTGGCACGACGGGAGCCGGAACTTCCGGATCCTCCAGCGCGTCCAGAAGCTCCCGCAGGCCCGCCAGCGCCGCGCGTGCCCCGCCGGTGACCTCGGTCAGCGCCGTCCTCGCGTCGGTGGTCCCGGCGAGGCCCGCCTCCGCGTGCCGTACGAGAGCGACGGTGCGCCCGACGACGGTGGCGTGCAGGCCCGTGGCGACGCGCCGCCGCTCGTCGGCCACCGCCTCGCCGACCCGGGCCGCGACCGTGTCGAGCACGCGCCGCTCCCAGGGGCCGCCGTCGCCGCGCCGGGCGCGGGTGAGCAGGCCGAGGGCCCAGACGGGCAGCAGCCAGGGCACGGTGGCGAGGCCGAGGGCCGCGTGCAGCGCGACCGCGCCGGGGCCCGCCGACTCCCCCGGGTCCCCCGCCACCGCAAGACCGGCCGCGATGCCGCCGACGAGACCGACGGCCACGGGGGCGGGCCAGGTCGCGCGGGCCGGACCGTACGCGCCGACCGCGTGCAGCGCGGCCAGCTCCGCCGTCCATGTCAGGGGGAGCGGCCCCAGCCAGTCGAAGGGGAGCAGCCCCAGGGCGGCCGCCGCCGACCAGCCGAGCGTCGTCGTCAGCATGGCAGCGAGGGCGGCGACGGGTGCGCGCCGCCGCAGGAACAGCGGGGCCGCGTGGACGGTCAACAGAACGGCCAGGGCAGTCAGTTGGGCCGGGTTCAGGTCGGTCAGGAGTGGGTCCGATCCGGCGTGCGCCAGCAGGAGCGGCAGTGCGGTGCAGAGGACGAACGCCACCGCGTCCACGGTCAGGGCCCGAACCCGCGGCCGGGCCCCCGGAATCGGCAAGCTCGCCTCAACGGCCCATCCTCCACCGCCGGTCGGCCCGGCACTCACTTCTCCCCCCGCGCCCGCGACCCGCTCCCGCATGCTCGCGAGTCCCCGGCCCGTGCCCAGCGACGCGCCGCCGATGACCGCAGACGACGCGCCACCGACGGCCGCCGCCGACGCGCCGCCCACGTCCGAAAGTCCGGCCGACGGGCTCTCGTTGAGCACCGCGACCCTCAACTCCCCCGCGTCGTACCGCAGGCGTACCGCGACTTGCGCCCCGGCCGCGTACCGCATCGCGTTCGTCAGGGACTCCTGGACGATCCGGTACACGACCACGGAGGCATCGCCCGGCAGCGGGCGGGGACGGCCCTCGACGGTGAAGGTGACGGGGAAGCCGAGGCGCGCCAGGCCCGCGCACAGCTTCGGGACGGACTCGTGGGGTGCGCCGCCCTCGGCCGTCTCGTCGCCGACGACCGCGACGAGCCGGCCCAGCGAGTCGAGGACGTCCCGGCCGGTCGCGGCGCCCGCGGCCAGCGCCTCCGCGGCCAGTTCGGGGCGGTCGTCGGCGAGGCGCAGGGCGACGGCGCCCTGCACGGCGACGGCGGTGAGGTGGTGTCCGGCGGCGTCGTGGAGGTCGCGGGCGAGGCGCTCGCGCTCGGCGGCCGCCGCCGCACGGCGTTCGCGTTCCACCGCGGCCAGGCGGGCGAGCACCTGCGCGCGGCGGGCGGTGCGGTGCCGGCGCAGACGGCCGCACAGCACGATCACGAGGTGCAGCAACGCGCCCGCGAGAAGTGCGTCGAACAGCCTTCCCGACGCGTCGTCGTCTCCGGTACCGGGCACGGGGATCCCGTGCAGCGGGAGCACGGCGGTGGCCAGAGCGGCGGCCCCGAGCGCGCGCCGCGCGGTGCCGTGCGCGGCGGCCTGCGGGAAGGTGCTGTGCGCGGCCTGCGGGAAGGTGCCGTGCACGGTCGGCGGGACGGCGCGGTGCGCGGCCAGCGAGAACAGCGCGATCCACAGCGCGCAGGGCAGCGCGGGCGTCAGCGCCGACTGCGGAAGCAGCGCTTCCGCCGCCCCGTCGGCGAGGAGCGCCACGCCGAAGACCGGCACCGGCGCCGTCCCGCGCCACACCAGCGCGGCGGCGGCCACGGCCATGGCGAGGACGCCGACCAGCACCTGCCAGACGGCCTGCCCGCCGTCGCCGGACCCGGTCAGCGCCCCCGAGAGCACGAGGCCCAGCAGATGCCCCGTCAGCAGCACGGAGGGCACCGCCACGTCGGCGGCCCCCGGGCCTGCGCGTACCGCTCCCCGTCCCACTCTTCGACCCTACCGGCGCCTGTCTCCACCCATGGGTGGAGACGGACTGGGCCAGGTGGCCGGGGTCGACTCCCTGCCCGGGCAGGACGCCCGCGCGCCCGCGCCACGGTGTGCTGGAAGGCATGAGCATCGACCGACGCACAGCCGTCGCCGGAGGCTTCGCCGCGGGGCTCGCCCTGACGGCCACGGCCGCCGCTGCGAGGACGAAGACAACAGCGACATCGACGACATCGGCGGCAACGGCCGCGACGACGCCGCCCGACAGCGGCTGGGGCGCCTCCGAGATCACCGTGCGGGGCGAGTCCCCGACGCGCAGCACCATCCCCACGGCCAGGGACCCGAGGGCGTCCGGCGGCGCCTTCCTCTCGCTGACGACCGCCAAGTCCCCTCCGCCGCGCGGGGGTTGGTACGCCACGTACACCGTCGACGTCCCGGCCGCCGGACCGTACCGGCTGCAGGCGGTCGCGACGGTCCCGGTGGAGCAGCCGCACATCGAGGAGACGGGCTCGTATGTCCGGCTCGCCGTCAACGGCGGGCGGGCGGAGCCCGTCACCCGCTCCCAGCCGTACTGGTACGAGTCCCCGAAGGCGTGGGGCGACCTGTCCCGGCTCACCCTCGGCGAGGTCGAGCTGCGCCGGGGCGCCAACACCCTCACGTTCACGGTCGACGGGCCGACGGTCCTGGACGACTACACCGGCTACCGCTTCCTCCTGGACGAGTTCACCCTCACCCCGGTACCGGTGGCACTGAGCTCCGTACGGCTGCGGGGTCCGGCGGCGGACAACCTCGGCCACTACCGGGGCGAGGCCCTGGCGGCGCTGCGCTTCGGACTGAACGCGGCGGCGCCGCGCCCGCTGACGGTGACCTACGAGGTCCTCGACTACTTCTCCCGGCAGGTGGCCTCGGGGCGCGTGCCGGTCCCCGCGCGCTCCCGGGAGGCATCGGTGCCGCTGCCCGTGCTGCCGCCCGGCAACTTCCGGGCCGTCGCGGCGCTGACCACGGCCCCCAAGGACACGGTCACCGGGTACTTCGCGCACCTGCCCGCGCGCCGGGCGGTGGCCGGCCCGGCCAACCGCTTCGGCGTGAACGTCTTCACGCACGCCCTGGTGCCGCCTCCCCTGCTGCCCGCCCTGGCGACGGCGATGAAGGCGATGGGCGTGCGTCACGTACGCGACGGAAGTGCCTGGCCCGCCGCGCAGCGCAAGCCGGGCGGGCCGTTCGACAGCAGCCTCCACGAGGGCGTCGTCGACGTCTTCCAGAAGTGTGGGCTGAAGGTCCTGGAGGTCGTCTCGCCGCCGCCGGACTGGGCGTTGACGGAGATCTCAGTGCCGCTGCCCGCCGATCTGCGGGACGCCTATCGTTACGCCGCGCACCTGGCGGGACGCGGCAAGCGGGTCGTGGCGGACGCGTTGCAGCTCTCGAACGAGCCCGACGTGGACGCCACCGCGAGCACCGGCGACCAGCACGCCGCGTACGTCAAGGCGGCGGCGCTCGGCATCGCCGACCAGCCGGACGCGCCGCCGGTCGTGCTTCCCGGCATCGCCGGGGAGGGCGTGTTCCAGGAGCTGATGCTGCAGAACGACGTGGTGCGGTACGCCGGCGTGTGGAGCTTCCACGGCTATCCGCCGCTGGACGACACCGACCCCGACTTCCCGTCGTCGGCGGAGGACCAGGAGGGGCTGCGGGAGCGGTTCGGCGCGGCGACGCCGCTGTGGATGACGGAGTCCGGCGCCTTCCTGCCCGCCGAGCCCGGCATCGATCTGGCGTACGCGACGCAGCGCACCCAGGCGCGCTATCTCGTCCTGTCCACGGTGCAGAGCCTGGCGGCGGGCACGGACCGGCAGTTCTGGTTCTGCGGCCCGCCGTGCACCGACGAGGGCGTGTCGTTCGCCCTGCTCAGCCGGGACTTCCAGCCGCTGCCCGCGTACAGCGCGTACGCCGCCCTGACCGGGCTCCTGGGCGAGGCCAACTACTCCGCTCTGCTGGAGGAGTTGCTGCCGCACGTGGCCGGGTTCGTCTTCGGGGACGGCGCCGGGCGCACGGTGACCGTGGTGTGCGCGGCCGAGCAGCGGGACGTGGACGTGCCGGTGCCGGACGGGGCGACGCGTGTGTACGACATCATGGGCGCCGCCCGCGGCACCCCCGCGCGGTCGGCCCGCGGCACCGTGCGGGTGGCCGCGTCCCGCGACCCGCTCTACCTGGTGACCGAGGCGCCGCCGCCCCGCCGCCCCAAGCCTCCGGCCGGTGACGACCACGCCCGGCCGCGGCCGCTGTCCGCCGCGGAACACATCGTCCTGAGCCAGCGGTACGCGGCTGCCGACGCCGCGCCCAACAAGGAGGACGGCGACGCCGAACCGCCCCTCGGCTACCGGCTCGGCCCCTCGACGCGGATGGCGGTCGACGTCTACAACTTCAACGCCGGCCCGCAGACGGTGACGGTGTCCGGGCGGGCCTTCGGCGGCTGGTCGGTGGCGCCGCGCCGGGCGCGGGTGCGGGTGCCCGCGGGGGGCCGGGTCGCGGCGGAGTTCACGGTCACGGCGGGGAAGGGCGTGCGCCCCGGGGTCGACCTTCCCCTGATCTTCGAGGCGCGGCTCGGGGACGCCGACGAGAGCGCCGACGCCGCCGACACGGACACCGGCACCGGCACCGGCACCGGCCGCAACGCCGTGCCGCCCTCCGTCGCCCGGATCCAGCGCCGCAGAAGGCGCCCGGGAGGCAGGCCCGGCAAGCAGCCCGCCCTCGCCCCCGTGATCGACAAGGTCGCCCCCAAGGACGGCGCCTCGGTCACCGGCCCGACCGTCCGGCTCACCGCGCGGATCACGGACGCGGTGTCGGGCGTCGATCCGGCGCGCCTCACCGTCGACGTGGACGGCGAGCGGATCGCGCACCGCTTCGACCCGGCCGACGGCAGCCTCACGGCGACCGCGCACCTGCGTCCCGGGCGCCACACGTTGCTGATCCGCGCGTTCAACGACGCCCACGCTCCGGCGGCGCGTTCGGTGACGGTGCGGGTACGGGCAGGGGCGTGAGGCGCCGCTTCACTGAGGGGGTCCCGGCAGGCATCGGGGGATCGCCAACTCCCCTATGTGTAACGGAGGTTGCCCACATCGTCGCCGTGGCGGCCGGGCTCGGCGACAATGACGGGCGCCCCGGCCCCCCACTCCCGACAGGACGCGCTATGAGGCTCCGTACCATCCTGGCCCAGGTCCTCACCGTCGTACTCGCGACGCTCGCCCTCCTCGCGGCCCCCACCGGGGTCGCGGCCGCCGCGGGACAGACGGCGGCGGGCGTGATCCGCGGCGGCGACCAGCTCTTCAGCTCCGCCGGCGGCCGCTGCACGGTGGCCTTCAACGCCACGAACGGCACCCAGTTCTACGGGATCATGCCCGGCCACTGCGCCACCGTCGGCAGCCGCTGGTTCGCCGACCCGGCCCGGACCGTGCCCATCGGGGTCACCGAGGTGTCCGTCTTCCCCGGCAGCGACTACGCCCTCGTCCGCTACACCAACCCCGACTACTCCTACCCGAGCGTGGTCGGCGCGGGCGCGCAGTCGTACCGCATCGACCGGGCCGCGCACCCCATGGTCGGCCAGCAGGTGTGCCGGGTGGGATCCGCCACCGGCCTGCACTGCGGCATCGTGCAGTCGGTGAACAACACCATTACCTTCCCCGAGGGCGTCGTGAACGGCCTCTTCCGGACCAACCTCTGCGCGGAGCCGGGCGACATGGGCGGCCCGGCCTTCAGTGGGACCGCGGCGCTCGGGTTCAGCATCGGGGGCAGCGGCAACTGCAGTTCGGGCGGCACGACCTTCCACCAGCCGGTGGCACCCGTGCTCGAGGCACACGGCCTGCGGGTCGGGTACTGACCGCCCGCCCCCGCAGCCGAGAAGGGGGCCGTCCGGCATGCACCGGACGGCCCCCGGGCGTTCTCGCCCCGCGCGTCGGTCAGTCGTGGCGTCGGTCAGTCGTGCCAACCGAAGTACTCCGGCTGCGTCTGCACGTTGAGCTCGCGCAGTCGCACCTTCTCGGCGGGTGCGGTGCGCTTGTCCTTGAGCTTCAGTACGTCGAAGCCCTTGACCATGTCGTTCGAGTAGATATGGCCGTTGTAGTAGTACGCCGACCAGGAGCCGCCGCCGACCAGTTCATCGGCGGAGATCGGACCGCGCTCGAAGTACGCGATCTCCTGGGGCTTGGACGAGTTGGTGAAGTCCCACACGGAGACGCCGCCCCGGTACCAGGCCTGGACCATGAGGTCCTTGCCCTTGACGGGGATCAGCGAGCCGTTGTGGGCCACGCAGTTCTCGGTGTCCGCCTGGTGGCGAGGGATCTTGTAGTAGCTCTTGAAGACGAGCTTGCGGTTGTCGCCCCGGCCCTTGATGTCGTAGATGCCGTCGGCGCCGCGGTTCGGGCCGACCTCGGCGTTGCAGGTGGCGCCGCCGCCACCGCCGAGCTCGTCGGTGAACACGACCTTGTCGGCACGCTGGTTGAAGGTCGCCGAGTGCCAGAACGCGAAGTTCACGTTGTCCTGGACGCGGTCGATGACCTTCGGGCGTTCGGGGTCCTTGATGGAGAACAGGATGCCGTCACCCATGCAGGCGCCCGCCGCGAGGTCCTTGGAGGGCAGGACCGTGATGTCGTGGCAGCCGGTGGTCTTGGAGACGCCCGGGTTGGTGGGCCCGCCCGGGTTGCCGCCGCCGTCCGGGCCCTCACCCGGGAACAGCACGGGGAAGCCGACCAGCGCGGCCTTGTGCGGGGCCTTGCGCGGCACCTTGATGACGGAGATGCCGTCGTGCGGCGGCTGGCAGTCGGGGAAGGCGGCGTTCGGCGCGTACGAGGAGACGTACACGTAGACGTCGCGGCGCTCGGGGACCAGCGTGTGGGTGTGCGAGCCGCAGGCGGTCTCGACGGCGGCGACGTACCGCGGGTTCTTCTTGTCGCTGATGTCGAAGACCTTCATGCCCTCCCAGGACGACTTCTCCGTGGCGGGCTGCGTGGTGCTGGAGCAGGAGCTGTCGCTGCGCGAGGAGTCCGTCGACAGGAACAGCAGGTCTCCGGAGACCGAGACGTCGTTCTGCGAACCCGGGCACAGGACCTGCGAGACGGTCTTCGGCTTCTTCGGGTTGCTGATGTCGAAGATGCGGAAGCCGTCGTAGTTGCCGGCGAACGCGTACTTGCCCTGGAAGGCGAGGTCCGAGTTCGTGCCGGGCAGCGCGTCCTTGGGGATGTTGGTGAGGTGCTCGACGTTGTCCGAGTGGACTATCTCGTCCGGCGCGGGGATCTTGCCGTCGGCTATCGCCTCCTTGGTGTCGGCGGCGTCGCTCTTGGACACCTTCTTGGGTGCCTTGGGGGTGTCTCCCGGGTCCGGGGTCGCCCCGGCGGGCGCCGCGGTCAGCAGCGCGGCGAGCAGCCCGGCCGCGGCCGCCGCAACTCCCAGGTGTCTGCGGCGCTTTCGGGGTCTGTTCAACAGGGTCACTGCGTCCTCCCTTGTGGCCGTTCGGGACGAACGGTTCACGGACACCCGCAGTATCGTGCTCCTCATGTACAAATCAACAGATGCCAACCCAGTCGTAATGAACATTTCTGATCACTCACGCTCGTCGGCGTGCTAGGAACGGACCCAACTGCCCCGCGTGCCACAGGAGGTCGCCGTGCTCCACCGTCGTACGTCCGCCGCGTCCACCGCGTCCGTCATGCGCGCCTGTGCCGCCACCGGGCTGCTCGCGGCCGCCGTCCTCGTACTGGGCGCCTGCGACTCAGGCCCGGACTCCGGCTCGGGCTCGGGCTCGGGCAGCAAGGCCAAGTCCCCCTCCTCATCCGGGCCTTCGGTGATAGCACCGGGCAAACCGGGCGAGACGGCGGCGACGCTGTCCGCCGAGGACGCCGCGAAGAAGAGAACCGACGACGACAGCCCGAACTCCGCGGACTTCGAGTACGTCGAGAAGATGATCCCGCACCACCGCCAGGCCCTGGAGATGACCGAACTCGCCCCGAAGCGGGCGAAGTCCACGAAGGTGAAGCGCCTGGCGGAACGCATCACCGCCGCGCAGAAGCCGGAGATCGGCGCGATGGAGCGGTGGCAGAAGGCCCACGCCAAGAAGGGAAAGCCGGGCGCGAAGCCCCCGAAGCCCGGCCACGACGGTCACCACGACCACGCGGGAATGCCGGGCATGGCGACACCGGCCCAGCTCAAGCAGTTGCGCGCGGCCAAGGGCGAGGCCTTCGACGAACTGTTCCTGAAGCTGATGATCACGCACCACACCGGCGCGGTGACGATGGCCACCGACGCCCTCTCCCAGGGCAACAACCTCCTGGTCGAGGAGATGGCCAACGACGTGGTGGCGCAGCAGACGAGCGAGATCAACCGGATGCGGGGGATGAGCTAACGTGAACGCAAAGGAGAATCATGCTTGAGCTGGATGCTCCGGACGACTCTTTTGTACCCGTGATGTCCAACCGCGATTATCCGGAATCAGAAGCTACTCACAGAGGCTCCGGCCATGGGTGGAGCTGGATGTGGGTCCCCCGCCCCCTCAACTCGCAGTGGGTGCAGGGCCAGTTCAATTACTACGTCTTCAAGCACTACCGGACGGCACACGATGATCTCCGGGCTTTCGTCGGCGAAATGCTCGCTGATGACGCGAAAGGTCAGCGCTGGTCCAAAGCTGCTGTCGCCGCCCTTCGGGATGTAACCGCGCAGGAGTTCGTCCTGGTCTGCTCAAGTGTTTGGGCATTTGCATGTTTCGAGGTCCACTCAGGCACGATCGCGCAAGCAGGCACGGCCTTCTACAACGAGTGGGTCGGTTCCATGAACGCCGATGAGGAGGCCCAGTGGGCACTGGCGATGTCCGAGAAGCCGGTGGTCCTGCGACGCTGAGCCACCCCCCTCCGAGGTGGGGTGCCCCGACTGAGACTGGCCGCCGCTGTGCCGACGGCAGATCCCGCACACCATTCCGGAGAAGCGAGGACCAGGTCGGACACCGGCGCCGCCGCGGCTCGGCGGACGGGCGCCAGCCTGGCTTCAACAGCGAGAAGTACAAGGCCAGGCGGGCCGTCTGGCACCAGGGCGCCGAGCACGCCCAGCAACTGCGGCGGCTCAACCGGGTCCGGCAGTGATCTGCGCGATCAGGGCAACGCGGGCCGCGGACACTGCTGTGCCGGGGCCGAGGACGAGCACGACCTCATCTGCCTGACTGATGGTCAGGTGCGGGTGGGCCTGGGGGTGCGCGGCAGCACGCACCCCGTCGGGACCGGCGGCGCGGGGGTGGCTGTGACCGAGGCAGGCGAGGGCCCTGCGCGGGGCCCGCGCCGCCCGTCGTCACGGGATCCGCGCGACGCCACCCCAGCACATGCGATCGGTGAGGCGGCCGGTGTTCGCGTCGGGTCGCCAGCGCGGAAACGACGTGAATCCGGGTTCGACGAGCTCAAGGCCCGCAAAGAAGGCGACCGTTACCGACGGCTCACGCAGGATGTAGGGAATCGCACCGGACTTGTTGTACTCCTCCTGCGCCGCACGGTGTTCCTCGTCCGCGGCGGTGGAGTGGCTCAGGACCAGGTAGCTCCCCGACGCCAAGCGCTCCACCAGGCGACGCACCAGCGACAGGGCCTCGTCCCAGTCCACGATGTGCCCGAGGACGTCGTTGATCACGAGTCCGATGGGCCGGGTCATGTCGAGGGTCTTGGCCGCGCCTTGTAAGACCCTCTCTGTGTGGCGCATGTCCGCCAGCACATAGTCGGTGGCACCGCCCGGGTCGGTGGTGCGCAGCGCGTGGACGTGCAGCAGGACGAGCGGGTCGTGGTCTACGTAGACCACGCGGCTGTCGGGGGCGATCCGCTGGGCAATCTCGTGGGTGTTGTTGTCCGTGGGCAGCCCGGCGCCCAGGTCCAGGAACTGGCGGATCCCGGCCTCCCGGACCAGAAAGCTGACGGCCCGCCGCAGAAAGTCCCGTGACTCCTTGGCCATCGGCCCAGCCAGCGGGACCTTGGCCCGGTAGGCGTCACCGGCGCGCTTGTCGGCGGGGAAGTAGTCCTTGCCGCCCAGCCAGTAGTTCCAGATACGCGCACTGTGGGCGACGGACGTGTCTATCTCCGGGGGCAGTTCAGTTGGCTCGCTCATAACGGCTCCTCTTCCGGCTCTTCGGGATGAAATGCGCGACGCAGGCGACAGCACCGCGATGCGGGGCACCACCGCGACGGTCTTCCTCATCGCGCACTCGCGCTAAACGTCCGTTGAGGAGATCACCGTTGTTGCTGCTCGTCCGGCATCAGATCGTTGGGGTGCGGCGCGGACGAGCCTCCCCTGGCAGGGGGTTCTTGTGGCGCTGCCGTCCCAAGTCCCCCTCGATGTCCGGCTGTTAAGCGGTCGGACCTGCTCAGGAGGAGAGCGCAATGCCTCTCGCACTGCTGGCCCTCGCGATCGGTGCCTTCGGCATCGGTCTGACAGAATTCGTCATCGTCGGCCTGACGTCCGACATCTCCGCCGATCTGGGGGTCTCGATCCCTGCCGTGGGCCTGCTGGTCTCCGGGTACGCGATGAGCGTCGCGGTCGGGGCCCCGCTGCTGACCGCGGCGGGGTCGAAGATTCCTCGCAAGGCGATGCTGACCGGACTGATGGCGCTCTTCATCGCCGGCAACCTGATCTCCGCGCTCGCGCCGAGCTACGGCACCCTGATGACCGGCCGTGTCGTGGCCGCGCTCGCCCACGGAGCGTTCTTCGGCATCGGCTCGGTGGTGGCGGCGAACCTCGTCGCCCCGGCCAAGAAGGCTTCGGCGGTGGCGCTGATGTTCGCCGGGCTGACCGGGGCCCACGTGGCGGGCGTGCCGCTGGGCACCGCGCTGGGCCAGCACTTCGGCTGGCGCTCCACCTTCTGGGCCGTGACCCTGATCGGTGTGATCGGCCTGCTCGGCATCATGACGCTGGTCCCCAAGCAGCCTATGGAGGAGACCGGCGGGCTGCGCCAGGAGCTGAAGGTCTTCGCGCGGGGACAGGTCTGGCTGGCGCTCGCGATCACCGCCCTGGGCTTCGGTGCCGTCTTCGGCACCGTCACCTACATCGAGAAGATGATGACCGACGTCGCCGGGTTCTCCGAGGGCATGGTGCCCTGGCTCCTCGTCCTGCTCGGGATCGGGCTGTTCGTCGGCAACCTGTTCGGCGGCAAGTGGGCCGATCGCAAGCTGATGCCCACGCTGTACGTCTCCCTCGCCGGCATCACGGCGGTCCTCGCCCTCTTCACCTTCACCTCGCACTTCCGGATTCCGGCCGCCGCCACCCTCGTGATCTTCGGCGTCGTCGGCTTCATGCTCGTCCCGCCGATCCAGATGCGGGTGATGGACAAGGCCGAGGGCGGCGCCGCGCTGGCCTCCGCCGTCAACATCGGCGCCTTCAACATCGGCAATGCGGTTGCCGCCTGGCTCGGCGGCCTGGCCATCGACGCCGGCGCCGGTTACGCGGCCCCCAACTGGATCGGTGCTCTCCTGGCCGTCGGCGCACTGCTCCTGGCGCTGCTGTCCGGAGCGCTCGACCGCCGTCGTACGAATCGTACGAATCGCACGAAGGACCGCGCGGTTCCCGCCGGGGACGCCCCCGCCGCGGAGGCACCCGCCGCCGAGGACACCCGCACCCCCACCCTGGCCGCCTGACCCGGCCCGAAGCGACAACACGGCCATGACCCTGCGGAAGGGTCATGGCCGTGCACTTCGCTCGTACGGCAATTGCCGCGCCGAAGATGATGCAAGCACGCGACTCAGTAGGAGGCGGGACCGCCGTTGGCGTCGACGACGGCCTCCGCGGCCTCGACGAACGCCCGGATACGAGCGGTGGCCCCGGCGGCACGCCACACCACCGCGACATCGCTGAACGGCGCGTCCGGGCAGGGGATGAACACGATGTCGGGACGGGCGTAGTAGTGGCCGACCGACGCGACCAGGGGCGAGATGCCCTGGCCCGCGGCGATGAGCGCGAGCAGTTCCTGAAAGGTCGCGACGTCCTGCCCGCGCGGGATGGGCTTGCCGCTCGGCGTCTCCCGCGGGACGTGGAAGTCCCACCAGTAGGCCGGGGCGGGACCAGTGACGCCGAAGACGGTGTCACGGGCGAGATCCTCGAGCGAGAGCGACTCGCGCCGGGCGAAGGGATGGCCGGCCGGAACGGCGATCACCCTCGGCTCCGAGACAAGGGTCACGCCGACGGCGAGGTCAGGCTCATCCACCGGCAGCCGAGTGATCAGAACGTCGATGTCCCCGGCGCGCAGCGGCCCCAGCGGATCCGCGAAGTGCGTCTCGCGCATCTGCACCTCGCAACCGGGATGCCGGGACGTGAACTCGTCCATGAGGGCAGGGCCGAGCCGCCCTGCGCCCGACCCCAGAAAGCCCACCCGCAGCACGCCCTCCACGCCGCGCGCGGTCGCCATCGCCTGCTTGACGACTTCCTCCAACCGCTGCCGCACCGGTTCCAGGTCGTCCCTGAACTGCTTGCCGAGCGGTGTCAGCACAACCCGACGGCTGGTCCGCTCGAACAACGGCGCGCCGATCCGGCGCTCCAACTTCTTGATCGTCTGGCTGACCCGGCCCGGGGAGAGGCGCATGCGCTCGGCCGCCCGCCCGAAGTGCAGCTCTTCGGCCAGCACCAGGAACCCTTCGATCTCGTGCCGCTCCAGCATCGGCCCCCTCCAGGAATCGTCCTCGCCCCATGATCGCTCCGCGTCGTTCCGCGCGACGACGCGCCCCGCGGGCTGCCCGTCGCGCCGGTGCGCGGCGTCGTACGACTGTCAGCCGTACGACGCCGCGCACCGTGAGCGGTACCGGTCACCGATAGCCGGTCGCGTCCGCCGGCTTGCCCGCGTCGTCGACCTCGACCAGGTAGCGCCAGCAGTCCGGGCGCGAACCGTCGAGGTCGGTGAAGCCGTATTCCCGTGCCAGTTGCCCGCTGGACAGCGACTGGCCGTTCCAGCGCGCGACGTCGGCGTCACCGGCCAGCGCCGCGACCGCGCGTCCGACGTACGCCGGGCTCTCCGAAATGCAGAAGTGCGGCACCTTGGCCAGCGCGTCGCGCCAGTTCTCCTCGGTGACGCCGAAGCCGTCCAGCATCATCTCCGAGCGCAGCCAGCCCGGGGTGAGCGCCACCGCCGTCCCGCCGTGCGGCTTCAGCTCGTGTGCGAGCACGAACGCCATGCGCAGCACGCTGTTCTTGACCAGGTCGTAGAAGTAGGAGTTCCGGTAGTTCGCTCCGTTGTAGGCGGCTGTCCCGTCGGTCATCTCGACCACGAGCCCGCCCGGTTGCCGCACCAGCAGGGGCAGCAGGTAGTGGCTGGTGATCGCGTGGGTCTCCACACCGAGCCGGAGCAGCCGCAGTCCGTTGTCGAGGTCGTGCTCCCACACCGGTGTGTCGAACGCGAACAGCCGCTCGCCGCCCCAGACGTTGTTGACCAGCACATCGAGCCGCCCCTGTTCGGCGTCGATGCGCTCGGCCAGCGCGCGGACCTGCTCGGGCACCAAGTGGTCGGTCTGCACCGCGATGCCCTTCCCGCCCGCGGCGGTGACCAGTTCCGCGGTCTCCTCGAACGTCTCGGACCGGTCGTACTCCGAGCGTCGTTCCGGCGTGGTGCGGCCGGTGACGTAGACCGTCGCACCTGCCGCGCCGAGCTGCACCGCGATGCCGCGCCCGGCCCCCCGCGTCGCCCCCGCGACCAAAGCGATCTTTCCGTGGAGCTCCGGTGTCGATGTGTCGGACATGCATCCCCTCAAGGTCTCGGCCATCTGTACGGCCCGGTCCACGTCCGTCGTCGACGCCGACCGGTGAAACCATGGTGGACCTTAAACCCGACACCATGTGTCGCACTTCTTCGCCCGTCTCACGGACGCCGCGCGTGCAGACGCCTCGCATGCAGACGCCGCGCGTGCAACGGAGGCGACTCACCCATCGGCCACCTGAATGATCGTCTTTCCGGGGACGCGCTGCCGGGTCGAGAACGCGGCCTGCACATCAGCCAGTGAACGCACCGCTCCCACCAAGGGGTACAGGCATCGCTCACGCACGCGCCGGGCGAGGTCGGCGAGCCGGAGGCGGTCGGGTTCGACGATGAAGAAGAGCGCACGGCCGTCGTCGGGACGTACCCGTGGCGGTTCCGCGATGGTCACCAGCGTGCCGCCACGGCGCACCAGGGCCGCTGAGCGGTCGAGCACCTCCCCACCGATCACATCCAGCACCACGTCCACCGGACCGTGCTCCTCCAGCCGGTCGTGCCGCAGGTCGACGAAGTCGTCCGCGCCCAGTTCCGCCGCGGTGTCCCGGTCTCCGGAACGACCTGTGGCGATCACGTACGCACCGGCGTCATGGGCCAGCTGGACGGCCATCGAGCCGACGCCACCGGCCGCGCCATGGATCAGCACGGTCTGCCCTGCCGTCAGGCGGCCGTGGTCGAACAGTCCCTGCCACGCGGTGAGTCCGGGCAGCGGAAGCGCGGCGCCGTGCACGTAGTCGATCTCGGCGGGCAGCGGCGCCAGGTTGCGGGCCTCCACCGCCACGTACTCGGCGAGGGTGCCGTCGCGCGTCCAGTCGGTCAGCCCGAACACCCGCTGCCCCACGGTCAGCCCCGTGGTACCCAAGCCCAACTCGGCCACCACGCCGGCCACTTCATGCCCGGGGATGGCAGGCGTACGGTCGCGGCCCGCGCGGTCGGTCCAGGTGCCGGGCCAGTCCAGCTCACCGGGGGTGAACCCGGCTGCGTGCACTTTGACGACGACGTCGTTCTCGGCCGCATGCGGATAGGGCACCTCCTCCGCCGTCATCCCGTCCAGCCCGGCCTCACGGTCACGCACCCTGATCGCCCTCATCGTTCTCCTCATGCTGCCCACCCTCCGGCGATTGCTGTCATCCCTGCACCGAAGGTCGCCCAACGGGCCGCGGGGAACAACGACGAACCGCTCAACGGCCTCTTAGTCCGGCTAAAGCGTCTTGCACAAGGCCGTGAGCTGCGCATCTTCGTTGTATGGCTGGGGTGTTGAGGTTCGAGCGGGGCTGGGTGGAGACGTGCACCGGCTTGCGGACGGATCAGTTCGGACGGTTGCGCGCCGCGTGAGCGCGGCGCCAGCCCCCCACCTGCCCGCAGGTGAACCGCACGACCAGCGGAGCGCTCAGCGGCGGTGGTGACGCGGCATCAGAAGTCCCGCGTCCCGCGCGCCCGCGATGAGCCGCAGCGACTTGCGGCGGCTGTGTCCCGTCGCGCGCATCACGGCGAGCACCGGGTCCTCGCCGTCGTCCAGGGCCCCGCGGTACGCCTCCGCCGTGACGTGCCGTACGGCGCTGCCGCGGCGTGCGGACGGGCGGCCCCGGCGTGCGGCGGGCGGCTCCTGGGTGGGGGCGGCACCGTTCCGGCAGGTGGGCTCCGCGGCTCCGGGTCCGGCGCCGAGTTCGGTTCCGTGTCGCTCGGCGAGGCCGCGGACGGCGTCGTTGAGGGGGCCTTCGAGGCGGGCGGCGAGCGCCGCGAGGCTGTCCAGGGGGAGCGGGGGGCGGGCCCGCAGTTCCTCGATGGTGATCCGGCCGTCGGAGACGGAGGCGAGGACGTCGGCGCCACCGGCCCCGGCGAGGCAGCAGCCGCTGCCGGTGGTGCCCGCGCGGCCGCCGTCCGCGCCACCGCCGCTGCGGCCGTCGAAGGCCAGACGCACGTGGAAGAGGGGGCCGTCCTGGCCGGTCACCTCCGGTTCCGCCCAGTCGTCCTGGGGCCGCTCCGTCGGCTCCGGCCCGCCACGGTGGGCGACGCCCGCGTGTGAGGGCGTCCACTCGTCCTCGCCGAACGGGGGCGGCCCGCCCGGCTCCGCCCAGGAGCCCTCCCCAGGAGCGACCCACGCCTCCCGAACATCCCCCGCAGGACCGACCCGTCCGCCCCGTCCGCCCCGCGCGTCACCGTTCAGACCGGCTCGCCCGTCCCCGACGTCCGCCACCGGACCGACCCACCCCTCCCACACAGCCGCCAGTGGCCCGTCCCACCCGGCCGGAGGGAACTCCGCGGACCGCCTCCAGCCGTCGTGGTCACCGGCCGCCGCCTCGGCCCACTCCCCCTCATGGGCGGCCGGTCCAGGGTCGGCATGCTCAGGGTCGGCCGACCAACCGGGCGGCGCCGCGCCCGGAACCTCGGACGCCGGTCTCGGCACGGTCACCACGCTCTCCCCCGCCGGCCACGACACCTCGACCCAGTCCTCGACCCAGTCCTCGGCCATGGGCCACTCGACGCCACCGAGGCCCGCGTCCGCCGGGACCTCGGGACCGGCCACCCACTCCCCCGCGAAGCCCGCAGGACCCGCCGAGCCCGCAGGACCCGTCAGCCCCGCCGGTTCCACCGGCCGCAGGTCCCCCGCCCCGCCACGCGCCGCACGGTCCCCCTCTCCCGGCGCCGACTCCCGGTCGGCGGCCCGCCCGCCGCCCGACCGGTAATGATCGTTCTCGTCGCAAAATGAACCTTTCCGCACAGGCGCACGGTAGCCGTACTGTCACATTCCGCCGAAAACGGCGCGCACGGGGACGGCGGTCACGGCACCCTGTCAGCGGCACGCGGCACCGCGTCGGCCGCCGCATTCGCCAACGCGCGCGGCGGCACACCTCCCCCTGTGCGCACAGGGGTGCGATGCTGATGCCAGGCAGGCATCACCAGGCCTCAAGGCGTCCCGGGGACACCTCGCGGAAGGAGCGCCACCGTGCAGGTCGCCGTCGTGGGATCAGGTCCGAGCGGGGTCTACACCGCGCAGAGTCTGGTCCAGCAGGACCTCGTGCCGGGGGTACGGGTGGACGTGCTCGACCGGCTGCCGTGCCCGTACGGCCTGGTGCGCTACGGCGTCGCGCCGGACCACGAGAAGATCAAGTCCCTGCAGAACAACCTGCGTACGGTCCTGGAGCACGAACGCGTCCGCTTCCTCGGCGGCGTCGAGGTCGGCCCCGGCGGGCTCTCCCCCGCGCAGTTGCTCGGCATCTATCACGCCGTCGTGTACTGCGTGGGCGCCGCCACGGATCGCCGCCTCGGGGTGCCCGGCGAGGACCTGCCGGGGAGCTGTTCGGCCACCGAATTCGTGTCCTGGTACAGCGCCCACCCGGACGTGACGGCCAATGGCGCGGGGCCGCCGGATCGTTTCGTACGCGGCGTGGACTCGGCCGTGGTCATCGGCGTCGGCAACGTCGCGGTGGACGTCGCGCGGATGCTGGCGCGCGGCGCCGCCGAGCTGATGCCGACCGACATGCCGCACGAGGCGCTCGGTGTGCTCGCGCGGAGCCGGGTGCGCGACGTGCACATGGTGGGGCGGCGCGGACCGTCGCAGGCGCGGTTCACCACGAAGGAGCTGCGGGAGCTCGGTTCGCTCCCGGACGCCGAAGTGCTCGTCGATCCGGCCGAGTTGGCGCTCGACCCGGCGTACATCGATCCCTCGGGGCTGGCCGCGGCCGGCCGCCGCAACGTCGAGGTGATGCGCGGCTGGGCCGGGCGGCCCGAGCGGGGGCTCGCGCGGCGGATCCGGCTGCGGTTCTTCCTGCGCCCGGTGGCCGTACTGGAGTCGGGCGGCCGGGTCGGCGGCGTACGGTTCGAGCGGACGCTGCCCGACGGCCGGGGCGGGGTGACGGGCTCGGGGACGTACGAGGACATCACCGGCCAGCTCGTCCTGCGGTCCGTCGGCTACCGCGGCGTGCCGCTGGACGGGCTGCCGTTCGACGAGAACACGGGAACGGTGCCGCACGCCGCGGGGCGGGTGCTGCGCGACGGCGCCGTCTCGCCCGGCGAGTACGTGGCGGGCTGGATCAAGCGCGGGCCGACCGGCGTCATCGGCACCAACCGCCCTTGCGCCAAGGAGACGGCACTGTCCCTGCTCGACGACGCACCCGCCCTCGCACGGCGCGACGTGCCCGCCGATCCGCTGGCCGCGCTGCGTGCCGCGGGCGCCCGGCCCGTCGAGTGGCCCGGCTGGCAGGCGATCGAGCGCGCGGAGGCGGAGCTCGGGCGTTCCCTCGGACGCGGGTCGGTGAAGATCCCGGACTGGCCGGGGCTCCTGTCGGCGGCACGCGGCGAGACATCCGGCCAGGGGGACTGACCGCGCCCCGGCCATTCCGGCGCCGGTGCTCGGCGGCGCGGGGCTGGTGATGTTCGGGACGGTCGCGGCGAGCGGGCTGCGGACGCTGGCGCGGGTCGACTTCCGCGGCAACGACAACCTGACGGTGGTGGCGGTGTCGGTCGCGGTGGGCATGCTGCCGGTGGGTGTGCCCGGGATCGGCGACCGGTTCCCCGACTGGTTCCAGACGGGCATGGACAGCGGGATCAGCGCGGGGTGCGTCACGGCGATCGTCCTCAACGTGGTCTTCAACCACGTTCCTGGGAAGGCCGGGAAGGCCGGGAAGGCCCCCGTACGGTCACGAGTCGCCGAGGCGGTCGGCCTGCCCCGCGGACGCGGCGAGGACGCTGTCGAGGAGCCCCGGGAAGAGAGCGTCCAGGTCGGCCCGGCGCAGGACGTTGACCTTGGCCGTGCCGCGGTAGACCTGCCGGATCAGGCCCGCCTCGCGCAGCACCCGGAAGTGGTGTGTGGTCGTGGACTTGGTGATGGGCAGTTCGAAGTGCGAGCACGTCAACTCGGCGTCCTCACGGGCGAGTTCACGCACGACCAGCAGACGCAGCGGGTCCGCCAGCGCGTGCAGCACGCCCTCGAGGCGGATCTCCTCACGCGCCGGATGGACGAGCGCGCGGGCGCTCGGTGCGGCGGTCGTCATGGCGGCTCCACTCTCCCAGGGCGGTCGGGGACATCCCTCCGCGGTGCGGACGCCTCCATTGTACGAGACCCTTCGTAGTTTGACAGCTTCCGTACTACGATGCTTATCGTACGAGAGGGAGCTGCGCCGAGCGGTCCGACCGCCCGTGGCGCCTGCCCCGTACCACCCGCCGTCACGTATGGAGGCCGCCGTGAGCGCGCTGTTCGAGCCCTACACCCTGCGATCGCTGACCATCCCGAACCGGGTGTGGATGGCGCCGATGTGCCAGTACTCGGCGGAGGCGTCGGGGCCGGGGGCGGGCGTGCCGACCGACTGGCACTTCGCCCACTACGCCGCGCGCGCCACCGGCGGCACCGGCCTGATCCTGACCGAGGCGACCGCCGTCAGCCCCGAGGGCCGCATCTCCCCGGCCGACCTCGGCATCTGGAACGACACCCAGGTCGAGGCGTTCCGCCGCATCACGACCTTCCTCAAGGAGCAGGGCACGGTGCCGGGCATCCAAATTGCACACGCAGGCCGCAAAGCATCCACCGACCGGCCGTGGCAGGGCGGCGCGCCCCTCGCGCCCGGCACGGCGGAGGGCTGGCAGCCGGTCGGGCCGAGCCCGGTCGCGTTCGACGAGCGGCACAGCGTGCCGACCGAGCTGACCGCCGATCAGATCCACGAGGTGACAGGGCAGTTCGTCGACGCCGCCCGCCGCGCCCTGGACGCCGGGTTCGAGGTCGCCGAACTGCACGGCGCCCACGGCTACTTGATCGGCGAGTTCCTCTCGCCGCACTCCAACCGGCGCACCGACGCCTACGGCGGCTCGTTCGAGAACCGGGTCCGCTTCCCCCTGGAGGTCGTGGACGCGGTGCGCGCCGTGTGGCCCGAGGACAAGCCGCTGTTCTTCCGCATCTCCGCCACCGACTGGCTTCAGGAGGGCGGCTGGACGGCGGACGACACCGTGCGCTTCGCGGCACTCCTCAAGGAGCACGGCGTCGACCTGCTCGACGTGTCCACCGGCGGCAATGCGGCGGGCGTGAAGATCGCGGTCGGGCCCGGCTACCAGGTCCCGTTCGCGGCGCGCGTCCGCGCCGAGACGGGGCTGCCGGTCGCCGCGGTCGGCCTGATCACCGACGTCGAGCAGGCCGAGAAGATCCTCGCCAACGGCGAGGCGGACGCCGTCCTGCTCGGCCGCGAGCTGCTGCGCAGCCCGTCGTGGGCGCGGGACGCGGCGCGGGAGCTGGGCGCGGAGATCCGGGTGCCGCAGCAGTATCTGCGCTCCGTCTGACCGAGTCCCAACGCAGGGCGGGCACCGAGTCCCACGCGGAGCGGGCGCCGAGTCCCACGCGGGGCGGGCACCGAGTCCCACGCGGGACGGGCCCGATGCGCTCACGCTCGGGCCCGCCCTCGTCCCGCCCGGCCGCGGGCAGGTATCGGAAGTGGATCTCTCAGGGCTGGTGTGTGCTCCCCTCCGTCCCCTGCAGGGTCGTCTCTTCCTGCACGGTCGTCGTGCCCATCGCCGCCGCGCCCGCGCCGACGAGGACCGCGACGGCCGTCGCCGCGCCGACGACCATGAGCCGCAAGCGCGGCCGGCGTCGCCGCACGGGCTGCTCCGCGGCAGGTTCGGCGGGTGGCCGTGCGCCCATCGCGAGCTCCCGACGAGCGGCCACCCACCGCCGGGTGTCGTCGGCGTCGAGGCCGCACGCGACGACGAAGGCCACGAGGACGGCCTCACGGGGCAGGCGGTCCCGGCGGAGCATGGTCGCCGCCGTCGAATACGGCAGCACCTCACCCGCCGTGGCGGCCGCGCGCTCCAACTCCCGGTAGCTGAGGCCCGACCAGGCCTTGAGGCGGCGCAACTCGGCCATGAACACGGCCTCTTCGGCGGTGTGGGGCGGCGCGGGCGGTGGCGTCATGTGGGTCCCTCCGGTTCCGATGTGCGTCGCTGACCTGTGCGTACGGGAGTCGCACAAGCTCGAACAGCTCATTCGTTGTACGAGCTCGGGAGCGGCGATCAGCCTTGGCCTCACATCTTGTCGTCGCTCTGTTGGAGGCATACGTGGGTCGCCTCGGTTCCCTCGTGCTCTTACTCGTGCTCGCACTCGTCGGGTGCTCGGATGGTCACACCGTGGCCGGAACAGGGGCCGGTGACGGGAAGGCGGGAGACGCCCCGGCGAGCCGGGACCCGGCGGACCCGCACGTCGACCGTTACCTCGACCGGATGCTCCCCCGGGGGCCCGGCATCACCGTGGCAGCCGCCCGAGGGGGCGAGCTCAAGCACTGCGCGGGGCGCGGACTCGCCGACCGCGCGGCGAAGACCCCCGCGACCTGCGACACCGTGTACGACGTCATGTCGATCACGAAGCAGTTCACCGCCGCCGCGATCCTGAAGCTGGAGATGAGCGGCAAGCTCCGGGTGAGCGACCGGATCGGTACACATCTCGGCCCCGTACCCGCGGACAAGCGGGACATCACCCTGCACCAGCTCCTCACGCACACGGCGGGCCTGCCCGAGTCGCTCGGCGACGACTACGCCCCGCTGTCGCGCACGGAGTTGCTGGCCGGGGCGATGAAGGCCCGGCTGCGGTCGGCACCCGGCAAGGAGTTCCACTACTCGAATACCGGCTACAGCGTGCTCGCCGCGATCGTCGAGAAGGTCTCGGGCCACAGCTACGAACGCTTCCTGGTCGAGCGCCTGTTCCGGCCCGCCGGGATGACCCGCACCGGCTATGTGCTGCCCGCGTGGAAGCGCGAGGAGATCGCCGTCGAGTACGACCGGCACGGGCGCGCGCAGGGGCGGCCGACGGACCATCCGTGGGCGCCCGACGGGCCGTCCTGGAATCTGCGCGGCAACGGCGGGATGCTCTCCACCGCCCGGGACATGTTCCGCTGGCACCGCGCCCTCACCCGCGACAGCGTCCTGTCCGCGGCCGCGAAGCGGAAGCTGTTCGCCCCACAGGTGCGGGTGCCGGAGCTGGACGGCGCCTATGGCTACGGCTGGGTCGTCATCGACTCCGATGACGGCCGCGTCGCCTGGCACGACGGGGGCAACGACTGGTCACTGGCGACGGTGGCGGAGTTCCGCCGCGACGGGATCATGGCGTTCTGGGTGAGCAACTACGCCTACCAGAAGGGGAAGTGGAACCTGGAGAACGATCACCTGAAGCTGACTCAAGGTGTCGCTGGGCGGGTACGACGCCCCGCCTGACGACACGGGCCGCCGATGCGGGCGGGGTACGCCCTCCGCCCCTTCGCCCCCCGGCCAGCGGCCAGCGGCCAGCGGCCAGCGGCCAGCGGCCAGCGGCCAGCGGCCAGCGGCCAGCGGCCAGCGGCCAGCGGCCAGCGGCCAGCGGCCAGCGGCCAGCGGCCAGCGGCCAGCGGCCAGCGGCCAGCGGCCAGCGGCCAGCGGCCAGCGGCCAGCGGCCAGCGGCCAGCGGCCAGCGGCCAGCGGCCAGCGGCCAGCGGCCAGCGGCCAGCGGCCAGCGGCCAGCGGCCAGCGGCCAGCGGCCAGCGGCCAGCGGCCAGCGGCCAGCGGCGGCCGAGCTCGGATCGCGTGCCGCGATCCTCCTCGGCCGCCGCGCCCGCCCTTCCCGCCTCACACCCCCGGATCGCAGCACCCGTCCCGCCGCATCAGGCGGCCCACGTGCAGCCAGTCCGCGGTCGCGTGCTTGTGCCGGTCCGGCGGCGGGAACGCGGCCACCAGGTCGTCGGTCTCGTACGGGATGCCGCCGCGCAGCACCGACACGGTGCGTACCAGCGTGGCGAAGTCCGTGAACGGGTCGCCGTCCACGACCGTCAGGTCGGCGATCTTCCCGGGTGCCACGGTGCCCAGGTCGTCGGCGACGCCGAACAGCCGCGCGGGCAGCACCGTCGCGGTGCGCAGTGCCTCGACCGGGGAGAGGCCGCCGCGGTGCAGGGCGCGCAGGCCCAGGTGCAGGGAGAGGCCGACCGGCACGAGCGGCTGGTCGGTGCCGAGGGCGACGAGGCCGCCGGCGGCGAGGATCCGGCGGTAGATGTCGGTCTCCCGGCGCAGCGTGGCCAGTTGGGCAGGTGTCGGGGGGACGCCCGCCGACTTGCGCACCTGGGCGGCGTCCCACGGCGGCATCACGGCCGTGACCCGGGGGTCGTCGGCGAGGGCAGGGTCGGCGCCCAGGAGCGGCGACGAGGTGAACGGTGTGGCGATCATCGCGAAGCGTGCGCCCCGTGCGCTGTAGATCTCCACGACGTCGTTGTGGGCACGCCCGGACGCCGTCGTCGCGTGCCCGAACTCGGCTCGCTGGGTGGCCTGCAGATGGGTCGTCAGGTCCTGCCCGGACTGGATGCCGGGCGACAGGAAGTGGCTGCCCGCACGCACTCCCAGGCGTTCGTGCGCGAACCGGGCGGCCTCCTCCATCACCCAACTCGGCGCCCGCACATACGTCTTGACGAAGTCCCAGTCGAGCTGCGCGGCCCGCTCCAGGGAGCGTCGCAGTCCCGCGCGGGTGCGGTGCGCGCGGCCCATGCTGTAGGCGACGCGGCCGCCGTCGAGGAGTTCACCGGTGGTCAGCAGGCGGGGCCCGGCGAGCTGCCCGGTGGCGACCGCCTCGCGGATGCGGGCCTGTTCGTGGGCGAACCCGCCGAGCGAGACGGCCGTGGTGATCCCGTACGTGAGCTGGCCCACGGTCTGGCGGCCGCCGTAGGTGCTCTGCCAGGGGTGGGTGTGGGTGTCCCACAGGCCGGGCAGGACGGTGCGGCCGGAGGCGTCGACGCGCCGGAGTGTGCCCGTGCGGGAGGCGCGGTGCGGTTCGACGGCGGCGACGCGCCCGCCGCGTACGACGATGTCGACGTCCTCGCGGACCGTGTCGCCGGTGCCGTCCCACAGCCGCCCCGCGTGCACCACCGTGTCGGCGGGCGCGGGCCTGCGCTGGTCGAGCGGGACGCGCACGGTGCGGGCGCGGCCGCCGTCGACGCCGATGAGGCGCAGCCGGGTGCCCGACAGATACAGGAGCGTCCTGGAGTCCCCCGACCAGGTGGGGTGGTCGGCTGGCTCGGTGGTGAGGGTGCGCAGCTTGCCGCGGGGGGTGCCGTCGGGGGCGACCGGCAGCAGGCACAGCGCCGACTCGACGATCACCGCCATCCAGCGGCCGTCGGGCGACCAGACGGGCCCGGAGTCGTACCGGTCGGCGAGGGAGGTGTGGGGCGCGACGGCGTGCAGCTTGTCGGCGCCGTTGGTGGTGTCGACGACGCGGACGAGGTTGTAGCCCTCACGGAAGCGGAGGTTGAGGCGGTTGCGGTCGCACAGGGCGACGTACCGGCCGTCGGGCGACCAGCTGGGCCTGCCGGGCAGACCGCCGCCGCCGAGCGGGTCCGCGAGGACGCGTTCGGTGCCCGCGGCCAGGTCGCGCACGACGAGCCGGCCGGTCATGTCGAGGCAGGCGAGGCGCTTGCCGTCGGGCGAGAGCGCCGGGTGCACGCGGCCGCCCGTCGCGAGCGCGGTCTCCTTGCCGGTGGCGAGGTCGTGCCGGTACACACCGAGGAGTCCGTCACGGTCGTCGGCGTAGACCAGGGAACGTCCGTCGCGCGCCCACGAGGGCCCGAGGAGGTAGCCCGTGCGGTCGGCGCGGCGCAGCCGCTTCGGCGCCCGGCCGCCCGCGGTGCCCGCGAGCCAGAGAGAGTTGAGGGCAGCGAAGGCGAGGTGCCGGCCGTCGGGCGAGAGGGCGGGCAGGTGCACGCCCCGGACGGGCCGCGCGCGCTGCTCCGCGAGCCCGAGGTCGTACTCCTTGACGCGGTAGCGCGGCCGGTCCACGGTCAGGACGCCGTCGAAGGGGAGCGCCTTGGCGGCGCCCGGTTCGGCGGGGCGTACGAGGGTGAAGCGGCCGTCGACGGTGAGCAGCAGCTCGCCGTCCGGCGTCCAGCGCGGGGGTACGGGGGCGATGTCCCCGGCGACGTCCACGCGCTTGCCGTCGACCACGAGCGCGCAGGACGCTTCGGGTGCCGCGGTGGTGCGCAGGTAGGCGAGGCGGCGGCCGTCGGGAGCCGGGGCGGGCGTCATGACCTGGGCGTTCTCGGTCTCCGTGTGCTCCACGACGACCGGGCCCGCGCCGTCGGCGGGGACGGCGGCGACGGTGCGTGCCTCCAGGGCGGTGCCGGTGGGTGTCGTGACCGCCTTCGCCCGGACGAACAGGATCCGCTTCCCGTCCGGCGACCAGGCGGGATCGAAATCCTCCCAGGGCCCGTCCTGCGCCGGGCCCTCCTGCCCGGGGAGTCCGGTCACCCGGCTCAGCTCGCCGGAGCGCAGGTCGAGGACGTGGATGCGGTACGGACTGCCCGCCACGGGGTCGCCGCCGCGCTCGGAGGCGAAGGCGATCCGGGTGCCGTCGGGCGACCAGGCGGGGCCGCGGTCGTCCCAGGGCCCTTCGGTGCGCTGCCGCACGTCCGAGCCGTCGGGGCGCATGGTCCAGATGTGGAAGCCCCCGCCCTGGTACGCGCAGAACGCGACGAGCGCGCCGTCCGGGGCGAACACGGGCCGGTTGGGTTCGAGGCCGGGCGGGGTGAGCGGCACCGCCTTGCCGCCGGTGCGCGGCTGGGACCACAGCACGTGCTGCACCTCGGCGATCAGCCGGTCCCCGGCGGGCGAGAGGGTCGCCGAGCCGTTGGTGGCGCGGGTGAAGGACAGCGGCACACCGGCCAGCTCCCGCGCGGCCGCGGGTACCGTACCGGTCGCGGCCACGGCGCCGGCGGCCCCGGCCACGCCTGCGGCAACCAGCAGTTGACGGCGGGTCAGGAAGGAGAGGAAGGAAGGAGACGGAGAGGTGAGGTTCCGGTCACGGTCCATGGCAGGAACACTCGCGCACCGGGAAGCACTGGGCAACACCGCCCTCACAAGGGGTCACGGAAGTCACGGACGCCCCTGAGCTCAGGAGCGAGCGGCCTTCGCGCCATCCGTGACCAGCCAGGCCCACCCGGCCCACTCCGTTAGCATGATCCGACTCACAACGATCGCCTGATCGCCCGCCCTTCACCGGAAAGCCATGCAATCCAGCGCGAAGAGTGAGCTACGCAACTAAAACCTAACAAATCGGCCAAAACCATTGATATCTATAGCAACGCGAATCTTCTCGCGAATAAACAGCAGAAAAGAGTTCGCCGCGTGGCGTCAGCCACGGGTGATGCTGTGGGCCACGGCGGGCGTGGTAGCCCTCGGGTTCCTCATCGCGCTGGAGATCGCCGCGCGTCATTACGGCGTGCCGGGGCCGATCACCAACCAGGCGCGCGAGGTGCTGTTCGCCCCCGCGTCGGGGCCGCTGTTGTACGCCGGCATGGCGTTGATGATGGTGGTGCTCACCTGGCGGCAACGGTTCGTCGCGGCTGGTGTCGCGGTCGCGATCGACGTCCCCTTCTTCCTGGTGCGGTGGGCGACCGGCGACAAGTTGACCTTCGGCAACGGCGCGTTGTGGGTGATGCTGGGCTGTGCGGTCGTCGCCGTCACGCGCCGCACCGGCCCGGAACGCGTCCTGCTGCTGAAGGGCGTCGGCCTCGGCCTGCTCCTGGTGGCCGGCCGCAAGACCGGCGACGCCTGGCTGCTCATCACGTCGAAGACGCGCCCGACGGTGCTCGACCAGTACGTCGCGACCGCCGACCACGCGCTGGGCAACCCGTCGTGGCTCGTCGGCCGGATGGTCGACGCCACCGGCCCGGTCGGCACCCACTTCCTCGACTTCGTCTACGTCCAGCTCGCGGTGGCGGCGGTCGTCGTCACGCTGTACCAGCTGCGCAACGTGGCGGTCGAGCGCCGCTTCCCGGGCCACCATCTGGTGCGTACGTTTCTGGTCATCGGCCTGGTCGGCCCCGCCATCTACATGATCTTCCCGGTGGTCGGACCGGTCTTCGCCTACGGCACCGGGGCCTTCGGCACCGGCGGCGGGCACTGGGCGGTGGCCGACCTGTGGCCGGACACGCCGGCGCCGATCGGGGCCCCGCAGCCGATGACGTACGACGACATCACGCCGCGCAACTGCATGCCCAGCCTGCACACGGCGTGGGCCACCGCGATCTTCATCCATTCCCGCACGGCCCCCCGGGTGCTGCGCTTCGCCGGCACGTTCTGGCTGATCGCCACGCTCACCGCGACGCTGGGCTTCGGCTACCACTACGGCGTGGATCTCATCGCCGGCGTGGTGTTCACGCTCACGATCGAGGCAGCGCTGCGCTCGTTCGACCGCGGCTGGGAGAGGTCGGGAGTCCAGCTCGTCGCCTACGGCGCGACGGTCTTCGCCACGCTCCTGGTGTCCTACCGCTATCTGCCGTCGGAGATGGCCGAGCACCCGTGGGCGTTCGGACCGCTGCTCCTCCTGGCGATGGCCTCAGTGATCATCGGCTACGCACGGGTCAACCGACTGTGGGACCCCAAGGCCGCACCGGTGCGGCAACCGGAGCCGGAACGGGAACCTCAACCCGAACTGGTGTGAGGGGCGGCGGGCCCCGGTCGGCCCGCCCTAGGGACTTCCCTAGGTGCCGCACCGACGCGAGCCCCGGGGCGCCGCTTCTACTCTGGGCGGCGTCGCCATGCGTCACGGCTCACGCCCTGGGCCGGCCCCCGGGAGGCGTTGTGCGCTACGTCATCGAGGTGTACCGCTCGCACGACGGTGTGTGCGGGAGCGTCGCGTCCGAGAGCTGCGGGAGTCCCCGGCCGTTCCACGGCTGGCTGGAGCTTCTCTCGCTGCTCGAACCGCCGCTGCCGGAAGGCGCGGCGCAGGACGTGCCGCTCCAGGAGCCGCCGGGCGCCGACCGGACCACGCCGTGACGCCCTGACGCCGCCCACGCGAGGGCCACGCCGTGCCGGCCGGACCCCGCCCACACGGCCGGTAAGCGCGGGACGGAAGTCGGAATTCGCCTTGTGCGGAGCGCGTGTCGCCCCGCATCGTGGTGTTCTGGCATGCGCCCGGCACGGGTCACCGTCACACTCGCGTCACCCGGCCGGTACTGACGCGCGGGGCGGTGATGGCACCCCATGACACCCGGGGACTCAGCGCACGACCTTTTCCACTCCCCCGCGCCCGGCGACGCGTTCTGCGGCCGGGCGCGGGAACTGGCCGCACTCCAGCAGGACTTCGCGGACGTCTGCACGGGCTCTCCCCGGCTCGTGCTGCTCGAAGGGCCCGGCGGCATCGGCAAGACGGCGCTCGTACGCCGCTTCCTCGACTCGGTCCACGGCACGTGCGTGCTGCACGCGAGCGGTGAGGAGAACGAGAGCGCGCTGCCGTGCGGCGTACTCGCCCAGCTCGTCGGGCAGAGCCCGCTGCCGGTGCCGGACACCCTGGCCGGGCTCGTCCGGCTGCCCCAGTCGCTGCACGCCAACCTGCCGCCACTCGCGGCCGGCTTCGGCCTCCTCGACCTGCTCAGCGAGGTGCAGGGCAAAGGGCCCGTGGTGCTGGTCGTGGACGACGCGCACTGGGCCGACCCCGAGTCCCTGAACGCGCTCACCTTCGCGCTGCGCCGGCTGCGCCACGACCGGGTCCTCGCGATCGTCGCGCTGCGCGACCCGCAGGTGCCCGAACTGCCCGACGGCCTGCGCCGCCTGCTCACCGACACCCGCACCCGCCGCCTGGCGCTCGACGGCCTCAGCCCCGGCGAACTGTCCACGCTCAGCACCCGCCTCGGCGTCACCCGGCTCCCGCACTCGGCGTCCCTGCGCCTGCACTCCCACACGCACGGCAATCCCCTGCACGCCCGCGCCCTGCTCGACCAGGTGCCGTCGGCCGTGCTGCTCGACGTGGCCACACCGCTGCCCGCCCCGCGGTCGTACGCCATGCTGGTGCTCGCCAACCTGGCGGGCTGCGGGCCGCAGACGCAGCGCCTGGTGCAGGCGGTGAGCGTGCTCGGGCTCTCCTGCCGGCTGCGCGCCGCCGCCCGGCTCGCGCGCGTCGACCGTCCGCTGCCCGCACTCGAACGCGCCGTCAAGGCCGGTCTGCTGCGCGAGACACCCGCCGGCGTGGCCCCCGAGGTCGCCTTCCCGCACCCCCTGGTCCACGCGGCGGTCTACCAGGACATCGGCCCCGCCCAGCGCGCCGCCCTGCACACCCGGGCCGCCGAGCTCGTGGACGACGAGTACACGAAGCTGCGGCACCGCGTGCTCGCCGCCACCGGACCGGACGAGCAGCTCGCCGACGCCCTCGCGGCCTGCGCGCGCCGCGAGGCCGCCACCGGCCAATGGGCCGTCGCGGGCACCCACTTGAGGCATGCCTCGCGCGTGGCCACCAGCCCCGAGGAGCGCGACCGCCTCGCCGTCGAGGCCGTCGAGGCGCTGCTGCTCGACGGCCGGGTCCAGGAGGCCGCCGAGCTGGCGCACGGTCTGCCCGACGGCGCGGACCCGGCGCTGCGCGGCTACGTACGCGGCTATGTGGCCCGCGTCCAGGGCCGTACGGAGGCGGCCTGGACGCTCCTCGCGGACGCGTGGGAGCAGTGCGACCACGAGCGGGACCCGTCCCTCGGGGCGCGCGCCGCCGAGCAGTTGAGCTACGCCGCCGTCATGTGCGGCCGGGCGGCGGTGGCCGCGCAGTGGGCCGAGCGGGCGCAGCGGCTCTCCACCGCGCAGGGGCCGAGCCGCATGCTGCGCTTCAACCACCTCATCGCCCTGGGGCTGAGCGGGCGCGCCAAGGAGGGCATCGCCCTCGCGGCGGATCTGCCCGACCCCATGATCGTGCCGTTGAAGAGCATCGATCTGCTGCTGGCGCGCGGCCAGTTGCGGCTGTGGTCGGACGATCTGCACGGGGCCCGCCAGGACCTGCTCGGCGCGGTCTCCAACTGCCGTACGACGACGGTGCCATTGAGGCTGCTCTCGGCCTCCGCCCTGGCGCAGACCCTGCACCGGCTCGGCGAATGGGACGAGGCCCTGATCCACGCCGAGTCGGCCGCGTCCATCGCCGACGACACCGACCAGTCCTGGCTGAAGCCGGTCACGCACGGCGTCGCCGCCCAGATCCTGGCGGCGCGCGGCGCGTGGGAGCGGGCGGCGGAGCATCTGCGGACCGCCCTCGACGTGCCCGCCGGCGCGGAGACGCCCGTGGCGTTCGCGTACGCGGTGTGTGCGCGGGGCAGCCTCGCGGACGCGCGGGGCGAGCCGCAGGAGGTGGTGGACGCGCTGCGCCCGCTGCTCGGGTTCGCCGAGCAGGACGGGGTGAACGAGCCGGGGGTCGTGGACTGGCAGCCGCTCCTCGTGGACGCGCTGGTCCAGCTCGGCGAGCTGGACGAGGCGGAGGCGGTGCTCGGTCCGTTCGAGGAGCGGGCGCGGGCCCGCGGCCGGCACGCCTCGCTCGCGGCGGCCGCGCGCACCCGGGGCAACCTGGCCGCCGCGCGCCGTGACACCCAGCGCGCGCAGGCGGCGTACGCGCGTGCGCAGGACCACGCGGCGCAGGTCCCGGCGGCGTTCGGGCGGGCCCGGGTGGAGCTGGACCACGGTTCGTTCCTGCGCCGCCTCGGCCGCCGGTCCCTGGCGATCGCCCAATTACAGGCCGCGTACACGACCATGACGGCGCTCGGCGCGCTGCCCTACCGGGCGCGCTGCGTGCGGGAGTTGAACGCCTGCGGGCGCGCGGCGCCCGACCGCCCGGCCGACGAGCGGGCGGGGGACGCCGTCGGGGACGGCCTGGACGGGGCGCTCACCCCGCAGGAACTCGCGGTGGCGCGGCTCGCCGCGCAGGGCCTCACGAACCGTCAGATCGCCACCGCGCTCGCGCTGAGCGTCAAGACCATCGAATACCACCTGGGCCACACGTACGCGAAGCTCGGGATCGCCTCGCGGATCGGCCTCGTGCGGCGGTTCGGCCCGCAGCCCTCGTCGCCGTCGGCGGGCTGAGGGCACCGGAAGCGGGCTGAGGGCACCGGAAGCAGAAGCGGGCTGAGGACACCGGAGGACGGCACTCCCGGTGGGCGGGGTCACCGGGGTAATCCCCGGCACACTCCCGGAGGCGCACGGGGCTCCTTGTCGTTACGTTCGTGCCGGTAGGGCAGGGCGAACGCAAGAGCCCACTGGAGGTGGCCCGATGGATTCCATCAGCTACGGGGCGGCCGGGGAAGAGCGGCCGACGCTGCGGCTGCGACTGCTCGGCGGATTCCTCCTGACGCGGGAGCGCGGGGAATCGGTCGGCGGGGGCGGGGACTTCAGAGGGGCGCGGACGGAGGGCGGGACAGGAGCGGGCGGTCACGCCGCCGCCCCCGACCCGGACGGCCACGCCCACGCGTGCCCGGACGGTCTCGTCCACTCCTCCCTGGCCTGCCCGGACGATCCCGGGACGCTCGCCGCCCGCGGCAGCGAGCCGCTGGAGGTGCCCGCGAGCGGTCAGCAGGTGCTGGCGCGGCTCGCGCTGTGCGGCGCGGCGACCCGCTCGGCGCTCGCCGGGACGCTCTGGCCCGACGTCACCGAGGCGCGGGCCCGCGCCAGCCTGCGCACCGCCGTGTGGCGGCTCAACGGCGCGGGTCCAGCCCTCACGGACGCCCGTGACGGCGTGCTGTCGCTGAGCCGCCGGGTGCGCGTGGACATCCAGGACCTGACCGCGGCCGCCCACCACGTGCTGTCGGGGGACGCCCTGGCGGCGGCGCGGGAGCGCATGCGCGCGGCCTACCAAGTGCTGCTGTGCGGGCGCGAGTTGCTGCCCGGCTGGCAGCAGGACTGGGTGGCCTACGAACGCGAGCGGCTGCACCAGTTGCGGCTGCACGCCCTGGAGGCGCTGTCGGCCCGGCTCGTCGCACACCGGCAGTACGCGCCCGCCCTCGAAGCCGCCCTGGAGAGCACCCGCGTCGACCCGCTGCGCGAGAGCGCCCACCGCGCGGTCGTGTCCGTGCACCTCGCGGAGCACAACCTGACGGAGGCGGTACGGCAGTACGAGACCTTCCGCGAACTGCTGCTCAGGGAACTCGGCGTGGAGCCGTCCGGCCAGTTCGTGAGGATGCTGCGGCACGCGCTGGTGTGAGGCGGAGACGCCAGCTGGTGTGAGGGCGTAGGCGCCCGCTGGTGTGAGGGCCGATCCGCTTCGCGCACACCGCCCGGCCCGGCGGACACGGCACTCACAGATGACGTGACGCCGCGGTGACGGCCGCCCGGCACGATGGGACACGGCCCCGTCCAGGGTCGCGGGGAGAAGGGGGATCTCCCCTGGTTGAGCGACGCGCCGGCCGTCGTGGCCACCATCTCGGTGATCGCTCACGCCCTGGACGGGGCGCCCGCTTTGGCATGCACCGCGGTCATGCACCACGGGGCACCCCATGTCATGCGCCAGGGGCGCCCGCACCACGCCTGCCCACATCGGCGCCTGCCCACATCGGCGCCTGCCCGCATCCGAGGGCCTGCCCACATCGGAGGGGCCGGGCTCCCCCGAGCCGTCCGGCCCCTCCGCTCCTCACCCGGACAGGGGGCCCAAGGCTCCTCCCCGGTCCGGGGGTCTCAGCCAGGCTCCGCCTCCCGCAGCCTCGCGATCGCCTGGTCCACCGGCCTGTGCGGCAGTCCGGTCCTGCGGCACAGCTCGTCCCGCGGCATGTCCCGGAGCACCTCGCCGACCAACGTGCCCGACAGGTCCGCGATCTCGTGCACATAGGCCTCCACCCGGCTCACGGCGTCGGCGGCCCCCGGCCGGGGCCCGCTCGCCCCGACGGCGTCACCCGGCGCCGCGGGGCCGCCGCGCGCCCCCGCCACCAGCAGGCGCTCCTCCTCCAGCCACGTCGTCCACACCCCGCGTCCGACCAGGTGCTCGGCGACGTTCTCGGCCATCGAACCGTCCTTGATCACCCCGGGGTCGGTGCCGTCGGCCCGGATCAGGAGCCGGCAGGACGCGGCCAGCATCGGCGGGGATGCGACCCGCGCCGGCGGCCCGTCCACGAGCGTGCGCAGCGCGGCGAGGTCGGGGTGCCCGGGCACATGCGGCGTCAGCCGCCGGACGACATCGTCCAGGCGCTTCAGGTCGGGCCTGCGGTCGAGCAGCATGGCGTGTGCGCCGACGATGCCGAGGAACGGGTCGATCCGCCCCGAGTCGAGCATCGGCAACAGCTGCTTGTCCGAGGTCAGGTCGATGCCCTGGCGCAGCCCGGACATCGCCGCCTCCCGGGCCAGGCTCAGCCCTTCGTCGGCCGGGGACCAGCCAGTGCCGGCGGGCGCCATCTCCACCGAGGCGTGCTGCGGCCGCGGGCCGTGCGGGCCGTTGCTGACGAAGACGAGGGTGGTCCAACCCTCCGACACCCACAGCGCCTGGGCCAGCGGCAGCCCCTCGCCGGAGGGTTCGCGCAGCCGCAACCGGTAGCCGCCGGGCGCCAGTCGGCCGCTCCAGGCGGCCCAGCCCTGCTGCGGATCGACCTGCCAGCCGTCCTCGCCGCCGTCCACGGCCTCCCCGCTCTCGGCGGTGATCTGCAGGGCGTACGGATCGAGGCGCCAGCCGCGGCGCAGGTTCCGCAGCAGCACCATGAGCGTGGGCGCGCCCCGGCGGTGCGTGGATTCCCTGCTCCACCGCAGCGCGGCCTCGCGGTGCGCCGCGTGTGTGGTGGCGGTGCGCTCGACGGGGGCCGGGGCGGGGACGTCGGGCAGCGGCAGGCGCTCGGTGAAGGCGTCCGTGCCCACCTCGGCGAACCGGCTTGCCACGGCGCCCGCGAAGCGCTGCTCGATGCGGTAGATGCCAGGCGGCAGCGTGGTCTCGATGGTGCCCATGCCGTGCGCCACCTCGCGCAGCGCGTCGTCGGTCACGGTGATCAGGACCGACGGTGTGTCGGGGATGACGACGAACGGCACCTCGTCGCGCCGCTCAGGCATCGCCGACCGCGACTGATCAGCACGGGACTCGGCCCCGGAAGGGGACTCAGGAAGGGCCTGAGAACGGGACTCGGACTCAGAACTGGACAACGCCGCCACCTCCGGTCACTACCTCGAAAAATCCGCCGTCCGTGAGTTCGGGCGCGGTCAGGCTCTCCGGTACGGCCTTGTAGAGCCCGGGCACCAGCGCCTCGACGTGGTCCGCCCCGGCGATGTCCAGCCAACGCGGCTCGGTGATGCCCCGGCCGCGCAGCTCCACCCGGCCGCGGAACCCGGCCGGGAAGCGCAGGGTCACCGGGTACGAGCCGACGCCCTGGAGCCCCTCCGCGAAGACGATCGGTGTGCTGGTCTCTCTCAGGAACCGGGCCTCCTGCGGGACCAGTTCCTGCGTCGTGCGGTCGAGCACATGGCGGCGTACGTAGTCCGCGAGGCTGTCGGAGGTGACCTGGCCCTCGGAGGTGACGGTGCCGCCGCCCGCGCCGCGCAGCCCCTCCAGGAGGGCGGAGGTGAAGTGGCCGCGGGACTGGTCCGGGTCGGGTTCGTGCTGTTCGTAGGCCGGGTCGCCGAGCGCGGACGCGTAGCCGACGAAGGCCTCGACCTTGTCGGGGGCCTCGGTGGTGTCGGTGAACGGCGGGCCGAAGGCGGTGACGCCGCCGAACCGGGTGCGGCAGCAGTCCGCGAAGAACACGATCTCGTGGAACGGCGACGCCGATTCGTACCACGACAGATACGGGCGTACGGCGATGTGGTTGCCGAGCAGGTCGATCGCGGCGTTGGCCATGAGCAGCGCGGCGTCGCCGCCGAACGGGGCGATGCCGTGCCCGGCGAGGAACACGTACAGGCGGGTGTCGGCCCAGGCGCCGCCGTCGCGTTCGACGGCGGCGCGGACCGCGCAGTGGGCGCGGTACAGGGCGCGGTTGACGTTCTCGCGGGTCGGGACGGCGCTCATCACGTCGGCTGCGCGCTCGTCGCGTTCGGTGGCCGTGACGAGGGCGACGTTGCCCTCCGGTACGTTGCCTCCGGCCGGGTCCACGAGCCAGTCGCGGAACCGTCCCGCGTCGCCGCGCGCGCCTCGCAGGTCGCTGATCGCCGGATAGCGGTTGATGCCGACGACCACGGCGTGGTGCAGGTCGTTCATCGGGCTTCCCCCTTTGTGCGAACCCGTTGTGGACCCCTTTGTGCGAACCCGTTGGCCCCCCTGCGCGACCCCCTGCGGACCGCGCCCCGCGGTCAGTCGGCGAGCATCCGGGCGAGGCTCGCCAGGACCTCGGGGTCGTCGTCGAAGCCGCCGTGCGTGCGGGCCCCCGAGCGCAGGCCGGGGGCGCCGCCGTCGGCGGGTGACCACACGGTGCGCTGCGGATCGGCCGCGAGGAACGCCCGCAGGTCCTCGGAGTCCTGCCCGCCGAAGGCGCCGTCGGCGTCGTACCAGCGCCGCATGCCGGCGATCGGGGCGACCGCCGACTGCTTGGCGGGGCCGCGCTCCAGGACGCCGGAGACGAAGTACAGCAGCGACCTCGGGTACAGCAGGGGCACCAGGTGGTCGGCGCGTTCGGCCGCGTCGGTCATCGTGAACATCCGCAGCCGGTCGAAGAGTTCGCGCTGGTGGCGGACGACGGGCGCGAGCTGGGCGACGGTGCACGCGGGTGCCAGCAGTGCGACGTCGCGGACACGGAAGTCGGCGGGCAGCGGGTCGTCGGCGTCGGCGCGCCTGCGGACGAGGTCGGTGAGCAGGTTGCTGATGAAGACGGCACCGGCGCTGTGGCCGACGACGCTCACCTTGGGCCGGCTGCCGGAGGCCAGGAGCTGGCTGAAGCGGTCCAGGAAGTAGCGTCCCGCGCGGGCCTCGTCGGACGCGGCGAAGGTGTCGGCGGTCTGCCGCTTCATGGCGTCCCAGATCGAGGCGCCCACGTTGGCGATGTAGAACTCCCGGAGTATCTCCTCGACGACGGTCGGGTACAGGCCGTGGTCGGTGCGCAGCCGGAAGCGGCCCACGACGGCGGCGATGACGCGCACCGTCTTGCGCACCAGGAGCGCGGAGGTCACCAGGGAGCGGCGGTTGTCGGCCGCCGCGGTCTCGGCGGCCAGCTCGGCCACGGTGTCCGGTGACATGAGGGTGGCGACCGCCGCGCGCCCCCCGTCGATGTCGCGCGCGGCGGCCGGTGCGGGAGCCGAGCGCAGGACCGAGCCGACGATCTCCCGGTTGCGGTCGGCGAGTTCGGTGTCCGCCGAGAGTTCGGCGGTGATGCGGACGCGTTCGGCCTCGCCGAGCGGCGGCACCTCGGCGGGCGGGGTCAGCCGGGCGTAGGGCTCCTGTCCGGTGCGCAGCAGGGCGAGTTCGGCGGCGACGGCCCTGGCGGGCGGGGCGGTCAGGGAGCCGGCGGCGCGCTGTCCGGGCCGCTGGAGGACGATGCCGGCGGCGTAGCGGGTGACGCGGCTCAGGAGTGTCTGGAAGACGGACTCGCCGATGATCTGGGGCAGGTTGCCCTGAAGGGTCTCCAGCAGGCCGCTGCTCCACACGAAGAACACGGGCTCGGCGCCCGCCGCCTCGTACACGGGCGTGAGCCGCTCGGCCGTCGCGAACCCCACCTGGTCGTCGACGAGCCCGCCGTGGAAGTGCAGGACCACGCGTGGCCGGTCCTTCAGGCTCGCGACCAGCGCGTCGATGTCGGCGGTGCTGGTCGAGGCGAGACGTCCGCTCGTCCCGCTGTGGACGCAGCGCCTGCGGGCAGAGTGCATGTCGGAAACCTCCGGCGGATAGCCGCTCAGCAGGAGCCCCCCTCGCAGAAGTCCCCCGACTTCTACCGCTCCTGGCCCGGCCACCGTAGAACCGCCGCACCCGCCGCGTCCCCGGGGACGGGCCCAGGGATTACCCCAAGGCGGACGCGGGCGGCCGGTCCGGGGGTCCCGGGGCCGGCCGCCCGCGCCGGGAGCTCAGCCCTCGCCCAGGCACGTCCGCACGGCCGCGACCAGCCGGTCGGCGCGGGCGTCGCCGTGGCCGATCATCTTGTTGGCCACGTAGGCGAAGCCCACGCCGAACTCGTCGTCGCCGAAGGCGAACTGGCCGCCCGCGCCGTCGTTGCCGAAGCTGCGCGGGCCCAGTGTGGGGCGGAAGGCCGGGGCGTCCAGGAGGAAGCCCGAGCCCCAGCGGACGCCGGCGTCGAAGCCCAGCCAGGACGTGCCGCCGGACTGCTCGCGCACCGCGTCCGTGACGGTGTCGCGGGTGAGCAGCCGCGCGGAGCCGTCGACGCCGGTCGCGGCGGCGGCGTACAGCGTGGCCAGGCCGCGCGCCGAGGAGACCGCGCCCGCGCCGGGGATCTCCGCGCCGAGCAGGGCAGGGTCGTTCCAGCCGTGCGGGCCGTCGACGCCGGGGAAGACGAAGGCGCCGTTCATCGTGACCATGCGGGTGAGCAGCGACTCCGGGCCGGGCATCGGCGGCCTGCCCGGTGCCTCGACGAGCCGGGCGAGCGAGCCGAGTTCCTCCTCCGGCAGGCCGATCCAGGTGCGCAGGCCCAGGTCGTCGGCGACGGCCTTGCGGAAGTAGGCGCCGGGGGTGAGCCCGGTGACGCGCCGGACGACCTCGCCGAGCAGGAAGCCGAAGACGTGCGCGTGGTACTCGTACGTCTCGCCGGGCGCCCACAGCGGTTCCTGCTCCTCGATGGCGCGGATCACCGGGGTCCACTCGGTGATCTCCTCGAACGTCGGGGTGCGGTCGAGGACGGGGAGCCCGGCGCGGTGGCCGAGGACCATGCGCGGCGTGATCGTCTCCTTGCCGCCCCGCACGAACTCCGGCCAGTACCGCGCCACCGGCGCGTCCAGGTCCAGGCGCCCCTCCTGCGCGAGCAGGTGGGCGCAGACACTGACGACGCCCTTGGCGCAGGAGAAGACCGGCACGACCGTGTCCTCCTGCCACGCCCTGCCGGTGCGCTCGTCGGCGATGCCGCCCCACAGGTCCACGACCTTGCGCCCGCCGACGAACACGGTGACGGCCGCGCCGAGTTCGTCGAACTCCGCGGAGTTCCGGGCGAAGACGTCCGCGACCGCCCCGAACCGTTCGTCGGCCCATCCGCTGTGTTCCACTGCCCCACTACTCTCTTACGATGCTTTGCTCGCGCGAAGGCGCAGACCTCCGGCGGACGATGACCGGCACACGATATGTGCCACCGCCATCCATCTCCAGCGAATTAGGTTCCCGGCCTCGGCCTACAGCGCCGGCGGCGTGGGCGGGGCCGGGGCCTGGAGCGGCGGTGGTGCGGCCTCGGCCAGGACGAGGGCGCTGGAGGGGATGGCCGCGCGCATCTCCAGCAGTGCCACCAGCGCGGTGTGCAGCTGCTCGACACCCTCGTACGCCTCGTGCGCGAGGACCAGACGGGCCCGGGTCTCCAGGTTCTGCCACGCATAGCGGCGGCGCAGGTTCGCCATCTGTCGTGCGTCGGCGCGCAGAAACGTCGACCCGGCCGAGAAGCCCGCCGACAGCAGCGCGAGGATCGCCGCGGGCACCCGCGCCCCGGGCGAGGCGAGGCCCGCGGCGCCGGAGATCCCGGCGAGCACCGCGGCCGGGAAGCCGAGGCAGATGTACGTGGCGTTCCACAGCTTGCTGCGCCGCTGGGCCCGCCGCGCGCCGATCCGGGACTCGGCCGCGATCTGCCTGACCTCCTCGGCGAGGTGCCGCATGCGTGCGTCGGGGTGCCCGGCGTCACCGGCAGCGTCGGGGTGCCCGCCGTCACCGGCGGCCCCGTCGTCGGGCCGCGCTTCTCCCGTCATCACCCGTCCCCCGGAATCCCGTCCCCCTGGAATCAGAGCGGGGATCGTACCAACTGCGCGCTCTCAGGGGCGTCTTGGGTACGGTCCGGCGGCCGACGTCACTTCATCCACTCCGCCTCGTACGCCGCGTACGTCCCGTCGTGCGTCGCGAGGTGCACGAACTGGTCGACGTACTCCTTGAACTGCGCGTCGCCGCGCGGCAGGGCGTAGGCCTTCTCCGCGAAGGTGAAGGGCTTGTCGGGGTGGAGCGAGCACAGTTCGGGGTGGATCTTCGCCTGGTAGCGGGTCTCGCTGGCGTCGGTCATCATCACGTCCGCGCGGCCGTCGATGATCTCCTGGAAGATCGTGGAGTTGTCGGGGTGCACGGTGAGGGAGGCCTGCTTGATGTGTGCGCGGGCGAACTGCTCATTGGTGCCGCCGGGGTTGACGACGACCTTGGTGCCGGGCTTGTCGATGTCGGCCAGCGTCCCGTCCCCGAAGCGCGCCTTGTCCGCGCAGCGCACGATCGGCGTCTTGCCGTCCTCGCGGGTCGGTTCGCTGAAGTACACGGTGCGGGCGCGCGGCAGCGTGATGGAGACGCCGCCGACGGCGATGTCGCAGCGTCCGTCCGCCACGTCGTCGGCGATCTCCTTCCAGGTGGTGGCGGTGAACTTCGGCTTGGCGTCCAGGGACTTGGCGAGGTCCCGGGCCATCTTGATGTCGATGCCGCTGTAGCTGCCGTCGGCTTCACGGTGCGTGAAGGGGCGGTAGTCGCCGGTCGTGCACACCCGCAGGACGCCCTTCTTCGGCACGGAGTCGAGGAGGGTGCCCTTGCCGGGAGCGGGGCGGTGCCCACGGCCCGCGTCCGGCGCCGCGGGCGCGGCGGCGGTGACGGCGAGCAGGCAGACGAGGGCGGACAGGGTGGCGGCACGCTTCATGCGAGCGGTTCCTCTCTGTGGCGTCAGGCGCTGTACGGGGCGAGCGGCGGCAGGTGGGCCGCCGTCAGGGCGGGGCCCGCGCCATCTTCGTACGCGTCGTCGTCGAAGGGATACATCGGCCGCTCCACGCGGTGGTGGCCGAGCCGCGTGAGGTCCTGGTCGACGCCGCCCGGGGTGAGCGCGAGCAGCCAGTCGGCGGCCATGTCGTACAGCTCCGGCTCCAGGTAGCCGATCTTCACGACGACCAGGTCGTACGTCCTCGGGTCGATGCCGAGGCCGCCGTCGGCGGGGCCCGTGAAGTCGGCGAGGGTGTGGAACGGCTTGCGGCGCTCGACGAGGATCAGCGTGAGCCCGCCCACCCGCACGGCCGCCATGTCGACACCCCGGTCGTAGGCGCCGCCCTCGGCCCGGTCCTTCTGGTCGGTGGCGCGCTGCAGCGCCTCGACGGTGCCGGTGAGCGCGTACGGTCCGCCGTGGTACGGGTCGACCTTGCCGCCGACGGACAGCGAGACCTCCGCGCCCACGCCCGCCTCGAAGCAGCGGGCGACGGCGGCCGGGTCGGTGATGCCGGGGTGGACGGCGGTGACCTCGCCGGAGCGGATCGCGTCGTTCTCCAGGAGCGTGCCGAGCATGTACGCGAGGTCCCCGGCGCCGCCCGCCGTCGGGTTGTCGCCGGAGTCGCTGATGAGGAACGGCCGCTTCGACGAGGCCACGGCCCGCTCGACGCACTCCTCCGCGCTGCCGGTCGGGCCGACGAAGACGAAGTCGCGCCGGGCGTCCCAGTAGCGGCGGGCCAGCATCTCGGCCTCGGCGGCGGCGAGTTCGGCGTCGTCGCCGGTGACGACGACGGCGGCCTGGCAGCGCGGCTCGTCCGCCCAGGCGTAGCCCACCCACAGAGCAGCGTCGAGGATCCCGGGAAGGCGCTCGATGTCGGCCAGCGAGCCGTACAGGGACTTGGCGGGCTCCAGGCGGGTGCTGGTCTTCTCGCCCGGAAGCAGCACCGGGACCTGCACCCAGGCACGGTGCGGACGGCTGCCCTCGCGCAGGCAGCGCACGAGGTTGCGGGCGGCGCGCTCGCGGGTCTCCCAGGCGTCCTCGTGCGGGGCGAGGCGGTGCGCGGTGAGCAGGTCGACCGGCGCCGCGAAGCGGTACGAGACGTTGCCGTGCAGGTCCATGGCGGTGGAGATCATGGGGCGGCCGGTGCCGTCCGGTGTGCCGGCGAAGTCGAGGGCGGCGCGGACGGCCTCGGTCAGGTCGGCCTCCGCGTCGGTGAGGCCGACGACGCTCATGGCGCCGTGGATGTCGTACACGAGCCCGTCGAGGGGGCCCGCCCGCCGGATGCGGGTGACCAGTTCGTCCTTGAGGGTCAGATACGACTCGGCCGCCACGGGGCCGCCGGGCAGCGCGGTCGCGTGCAGCAGCGGCACCCACTCGACGAGGTCCGCGAGGTCGGAGTCCGGCCGGGTCCAGGTGTAGCGGTCGAGGAGTTCCTGGCCGCGGGTCTGCCGGAAGTCGTCGGCGGTGGAGCGGTGCGGGCAGAACGTGGAGGACTCGATGCCGATGCCGCCGATGCCGATGCGCAGGCGGCGGTGGGTGACGGCGGGCGTCCGATGCGCAGTCTGGGCGGCGGCCGGGGTCGCGGTCATGCGGATGCGCTCTCTTCCTGGACGGGGATGGCGGACGGGTGGTCGTGGCCGGTGGCGGCGGGTTCCTTGGCAGCGGGAGCGGGTGCCTGGGCGGCGGGAGCGTCCGGAGCGGGCGCGGCGGGGCCCGTCGGCAGGTGGCGGCGCAGGGCCGTGAGGCCCGCGCCGAGCAGGCCCGCGTCCGGCCCCGTCACGGTGGTGGTGATCTCCAGGTCGGCGGTGGCCACGGGCAGGCAGCGTTCGTACAGGACGCCGCGGACGGCGGCGACCAGCGGTTCGGCGGTGGCGAGGACGCCGCCGAGCGCCACGGCCTGCGGGTTGAAGAAGTTCACGACGACGGAGAGCACCGTGCCGATGTGCCGGCCCGCGGTGCGCACCAGGGTGGTGGCCTGCGGGTCGCCGTCCGCGACGAGCTGGAGGAGTTCGCCGGTGGTGGCCACCTCGACGCCCTGGCGGGCGAGTTCACGGATCAGCGCGGCGCCGCTCGCGACGGTCTCCAGGCAGCCGATGTTGCCGCAGCTGCACGGCCGGTCGCCCGCCTCCTCGACGCGTACGTGACTGATGTCGCCGGCCGCGCCGTTGGCGCCGTCGTGGGGGTGGCCCGCCGCGATGACGCCGCTGCCGATGCCGCGGCCGGCCTTGACGACGACCATGTGGTCGAGGTCGGGGCGCGCGACGCTGTGCTCGCCGACGGCCATCATCGTGGCGTCGTTCTCGACGGTCACGGGCAGGCCGAGGCGCTCCGCGAGGACGTCGCGCAGCGGGTAGCGGTGCCAGCCGGGCATCCGGGACGGGCTGAGGACGCGGCCCTCGCCGGGGCGCACGGGGCCGGGGAAGGCGACCCCGAGGGCACGGACCGTGCGGCCCGCCGCGCGTTCGCGGTCGGCGAGTTCGGTGACGCGCTCGCACAGCCAGTCCACGGCCGACTCGGGTCCGGCGGTGATGTCGTGCGGCAGGTCGGCGGTGTCGCGGACGGTGCCGTCTAGGTCGACCGCGCCGAGCCGGGCGTGGTGGCTGCCCAGGTCGGCGGCCAGCGCGATGCCGCCCTGGGCGCGCACCCGGAGCAGCCGGGGGCGGCGCCCGCCGCGCGAGGCGCCCTCGCCGGACTCGGTGAGCACGCCCGCCGCCACCAGCTCCTGGACGCGCAGCGACACCGTGGACGGCGCGAGCCCCAGCTCCCGCACCAGATCGGCCCGGGAGGAGGCCGCGCCCGACGAGACCAGACGCACGATGTGCTCCGCCGATCCGGTTTCGCCGTGTGCGTTGCTGGCCATACCGACCCCGTTCGTTCGACGAGTTGATTCGCGTACCAGCCGAACACTAGGTCGCGGCGAAGGAAGTTGACCAGACCCGCCAAGGAAAGTGCCCCAACTCCCGGCTTTTCACAGTCTTTGCCGAACGAAGCTCTTGACTTGCTTTTCTCCACAGGCCTAGCGTTCGGGCCTCCCCACCGCTCACGTGTGCGGATCCGGTTCCGGCAGTTCCTGTCCCGGCAGTTCCTGGAGGCCCACCACCATGCGCTCACTCAAGGCAGCCGCGGCCGCGGGCCTGGTGCTCGCGGCCCTGACGGGCTGCACCCACGAGGGCGGCCGCGTCGACATGGGGCCGACCGGCGGCGTCCCGGTCGAGGGCGGCACCGCGACGATGGCGCTGCCGCCCAACGCGACGCCCAACTGGATCTTCCCGATCGGCCCGCCCGGCTATGGCGCCTCGTACAACGCGGGCATCCAGTACCTGCTGTTCATGCCGGTGTACGACGCCGTGCTCGACCGGGACAAGGGCGAGCTGACCACGCACGGCCCGAGCACGCTCGGCCTTGAGCCGGCGTACTCGGACGGCAACAAGACCGTGACCATCCCCCTGCGCAAGGGCGTCAAGTGGTCCGACGGCAAGCCCGTCACGGCCCGCGACCTGGAGTTCTGGTTTAACCTCGTCAAGGCCAACAAGGCGGAGTGGGGCAGCTACTCGGTCGGCACCATGCCGGACAACGTCAAGCGGTTCGAGACGGTCGACGACCACACGGTGCGGCTGCGCCTGACCCGCGCGTACAACCCGGACTGGTTCACCGCCAACCAGCTCACGCGGATGCGCGCGCTGCCGCAGCACGCCTGGGGCGCGCGGACCGACGGCGGCCCGATCGGCGACTGGGACCGCACGAAGAAGGGCGCCAAGGAGGTCTTCGCCCGGCTCACCCGGCACGGCAAGAGCCTCGGGAAGTACGGCTCCGACCCGCTGTGGAAGACGGTCAACGGGCCCTGGAAGCTGGCGGACTGGCGGGACAGCGGCCAGGTGACCATCGTCCCCAACGAGAAGTTCACCGGACCGAAGTCCGAGCGCCCGCACCTCGACAAGGTCGTCTTCAAGCCCTTCACCACCGCCGACTCCGAGTACAACGTGCTGCGTTCGGGCGGCGTCGACTACGGCTACATCCCGCCGTCGGTCCTCGCCCAGAAGGGGAAGTTCGAGGACAAGGGCTACCGGGTGGACCCGTGGGAGGGCTGGGCGGCGACGTACATCGTCTACAACTTCAACTCCACCCACGCCGGTCCGCTGATGCGTCAGCTCTACCTCCGCCAGGCCATGCAGCACCTCGTCGACCAGAAGGCGATGAGCGACGTCATCTGGCAGGGCAGCGCCACGCCGACGCTCGGCCCGGTGCCGGTGACGCCGAAGAGCCAGTATTTGTCGAAGGCAATGGAGCGCAACCGCTACCCGTTCTCGGTGGCGAAGGCCACGTCCCTGCTCAAGGCCCACGGCTGGGAGACGAAGGACGGCACCGCCCGCTGCGTACGCCCCGGAACGGGCGCCGACGAGTGCGGCAAGGGCATCGAGCGGAACACGCCCCTGGAACTGACCCTGCTCTCCCAGTCGGGCTCCACGGAGACCACGAACATGATGCAGGAGCTCAAGTCCTCGCTCTCCAAGGCCGGCATCGACCTGACCGTGCGCCAGCAACCCCTCAACTCGGTGCTCGGCAACTCCATTCCGTGCACGGCGAAGGACCCGGGCTGCGACTGGGACATGTCCTTCTTCGGCACGGCCGGTAGCTGGTACTACCCGCTCAACCCGAGCGGCGAGCAGCTCTTCTCCACCGGCGCGTCCGCCAACTTCGGCAACTACAGCGACAAGAAGGCCGACCGGATCATCCGCGCCGTGCAGTACTCCCCCGACATGAAGGCCGTGCACGAGTACGGCGCGTATCTGGCCGAGCAGCTTCCGGTGATGTGGATGCCCAACCCCGCGTACCAGGTGTCGGTCATCCGCAACGACCTGCGCGGCATCGAGCAGAACCCGACGGTCACGTTCGCGCCGCAGGACTGGTACTACGTCAAGAAGAAGGGAGCCGACAAGTGACCGGCTTTTCCGGCTTTCTGGTCAAGCGGTTCCTCCAGGCGCTCGTCGTCCTCTTCCTGGTGTCGGTCATCGTCTTCGTGCTGCTCCACATGCTGCCCGGCGGCCCGGCACGCGCCATCCTCGGCCCGAAGGGCACACCGCAGCAGATCGAGCAGTTCAACCACCAGCAGGGATACGACCGTTCACTCCCGACGCAGTACTTCATGTACCTGAAGCGGCTGTTCACCGGCGACCTCGGGGACTCGTACAAACTCAACTCGCCCGTCTTCGAGCTGCTCAAGCAGCGGCTGCCCAAGACCCTGCTCCTGACGGTCCTTTCCACCGCGCTCGCCGTGGTCATCGCGATCCCGCTGGGCCTGCTCCAGGCGGTGCGGCGCGGCAAGGCGTCGGACTACGCGCTGACAGGGCTCGCGTTCCTGCTGTACGCCACGCCGGTGTTCTTCCTCGGCCTCATCATGATCATCCTGTTCGCGCAGGTGCTTCCCGTCTTCCCGGCGGAGGCGCCGCAGGGCGAGTCGATCGGTGAACTCCTGAAGGAATTCAGCGGGTTGGTGCTGCCGGTCGTGACGATGGCGTTCGGCATCGTGGCCATGTTCAGCCGCTACATGCGCTCGGCGGTCCTGGACAACCTCACCGAGGAATACGTCCGCACCGCCATGGCGAAGGGCCAGTCGAGCCGGCGCATCATGGTCCGCCACGTCCTGCGCAACGCGCTCATCCCGCTCGCGACGCTGCTCGGCCTGTATCTGCCGACGCTGTTCAGCGGCGCGCTCGTCGTCGAGTCGATGTTCAACTACCCGGGCATGGGGCTGCTGTTCTGGAACGCGGCTCAGGGCTCGGACTTCCCGGTGCTGCTCGGCGTGACCCTGGTCGTCGGCATCGCCACGGTCCTCGGCTCCCTCCTCACGGACGTCCTGTACGCCGTCCTCGACCCCCGGATACGGAGCGTGGCATGACCACCACGACCGCCCACCTCACCGCGCCCGGGCACGAGGAGGCCGCGCAGGCCACGCCCTCCCTCGCCCGCCGCACGCTCCGGGTCTTCACCGGCAACAAGCTCGCCCTGACGGGCGTCGTCCTGCTGGTGCTGCTGCTCCTCTTCAGCTACCTCGGCCCGCTCCTGTACGACACCGAGCAGACCCACACCGACCTGTCCCGGGCGAACCTGTCCCCCGGCACCGACGGCCATCTGCTCGGCACCACCGACCTCGGCTACGACATGGTCGGCCGCCTCATGGTCGCCGGGCAGACATCGCTCGAAATCGGCCTGGCGGCGGGCCTGTTGGCCACGCTCTTCGGCACGGTGTACGGCGCCGTCTCCGGCTACTTCGGCGGCTGGGTGGACGCCGCGATGATGCGGATCACGGACGCGGCGCTCGCCATCCCCGCGATGTTCCTGCTCGTCGTCGTCGCCGCGATCATCACGCCCAGCAAGGGCGTCCTCATCCTCATCATCGCGGCCGTCGCCTGGCTGTCCCCGGCCCGGCTCGTCCGGGGCGAGGCGCTGTCGCTGCGCAACCGCGAGTACGTCCAGGCGATGCGGATGATGGGCGGCGGGGGCGCGCGGGCCGTCTTCAAGCACATCGTGCCGAACGCGATCGGCACCGTCATCGTCAACTGCACCTTCCAGATCGCCGACGCCATCCTCTACGTCAGCTATCTGGCGTTCCTCGGCCTCAGCATCCCGCCGCCGTCGGCCGACTGGGGCTCGATGCTGTCCGCCGGCATCACGTACACGCAGAACGGCTACTGGTGGCTGATCTTCCCGCCGGGCATAGCGATCGTGCTGGTCGTCGCCGCGTTCAACTTCATCGGTGACGGGCTGCGGGACGCGTTCGAAGTGCGGCTGCGCAAGTAAAGGAACTCGCCAACATGGATGACAGAGAAGACATCGGCGGCACAGCCGACATGACCGAGGGACCGCCCACCGACCCTCCGGCCCTGGCACCCGAGCCCCTGCTCCGCATCGACGGCCTGCACGTCGACATCGCCTCGCGCGAGCGCACCGTGCACGCCCTCGACGGCATCTCACTCGACCTCGCGCCGGGCGAGGCCCTGGGCGTCGTGGGCGAGTCCGGGTGCGGAAAGACGATGACCGCGCTCAGCGTCCTCGGCCTGCTGCCGCCCGGCGGGGCGATCACCGGCGGCCGGATCCTGTTCGACGGCCAGGACCTGGCGGCGGCTTCCGCGCCCACCCTTCAGGACGTCCGCGGGAACACGGTCGGCATGGTGTTCCAGGACCCTCTGACCTCGCTCAATCCCACGATGACGATCGGCGCGCAGGTGGCCGAGCCGCTGCTCCTGCACCGGGAGGGCATCGGTCGCAAGGACGCCTGGGCGCGGGCCGAGGAGATGCTGCGGCTCGTCGGCATGCCGCAGCCGTCCGAGCGCATGAAGGCCTACCCGCACCAGTTGTCGGGCGGGATGCGCCAGCGCGTGGCGATCGCCATGGCCCTGGTGTGCGAGCCGAAGCTGCTCATCGCCGACGAGCCGACGACCGCGCTCGACGTCACGACCCAGCACCAGATCCTGGAGCTCATCGACAACCTGCGCGCCACGCTCGGCATGGCGATGATCCTCGTCACGCACGACCTGGGCGTCATCGCCAACCGCGTCGACCGCGTCGCGGTGATGTACGCGGGCAAGGTCGCCGAACAGTCCGACGTGCACGGCCTGTTCGGGCGCCCCCGGCACCGCTATACGGAGGCGCTGTTCGCGGCGCTCCCGGAGCGGGCGGCGGAGCGGGGCACGGAGCTGCACACGATTCCGGGGCTGCCGCCGGGCCTCACGGTGCGGCCCACGGGGTGCCGGTTCGCGCCGCGCTGCTTGTTCGCGACGGACGCGTGCCGGGAGCGGGAGCCGGAGCTCGTCGACGACGAGGACGCGGGCGCGGAGCACCGGTTCGCGTGCTTCCATCCCGTGCCGTACGGCGACGCGCCCGAGGAGCAGGTGGTGACGCCGCCCCCGGCCGCGAGCACCGAGCCGGGCGATGTGCTGCTCGAACTCGACGCGCTGGTCAAGGAGTTCCCGCTCGGCGGCGGCCCGTTCGCACGACGGCGGGGCACAGTCAGCGCGGTCGGCGGGGTGTCGATGGCCGTGCGCAGGGGCGAGACGTTCGGCTTGGTCGGCGAGTCCGGGTGCGGCAAGACGACGCTGGGCCGGATCGTGGCGGGCCTGGAGGCGCCGACCGCGGGCACGGTCCGCTTCGACGGCCGCGACCTGGCCGGGCTCTCGCGCGCGGAGCGGCGTGCGCACCGGCGCCGGATCCAGCTCATGTTCCAGGACTCGACGGCCGCGATGGACCCGCGCATGCGGGTCGGCGAGATCCTGCGCGAGCCGCTGGTCATCCAGGGCGTCGGCACCCGCGCCGACCAGGAGCGGCTGACCGCCGGACTTCTCGACGCCGTCGGCCTGCCGCGCGGCGCCGTGCACCGCTATCCGCACGAGTTCTCCGGCGGCCAGCGGCAACGCCTCGGCCTGGCACGGGCGTTGACGCTCTCGCCGGACCTGGTGGTGGCGGACGAGCCGGTGTCGGCCCTCGACGTGTCGGTCCAGGCGCAGATCCTCAACCTGATGCGGGAGCTCCAGCGCGACCGCGGCCTGACCTATCTGTTCATCTCGCACGACCTGGCGGTGATACGCCACCTCGCCGACACCGTCGGCGTGATGTACCTGGGCAAGCTCGTGGAGACGGGCCCGGCCGAGCAGGTCTACGCCCACCCGCTGCACCCGTACACCCGCGGCCTGCTCGACACCGTGAACGTACCCGACCCGGCCGCCGCGGCCGCCGGGGACCGTGAGCCGCTGCACGGCGAGACCCCGTCCGCGGCGAAACCCCCGTCGGGCTGCCGCTTCCGCACCCGCTGTCCGCTCGCCCAGGACGTGTGCGCGACCACCGAGCCACCGGTGAGCACACCGAACGGGGCGAGACATCAGGTTGCGTGCCACTTCCCCCTGGCCGCACCTCGGCTAGCGTCAGCAGTATGAACGACGAAGCGGGCACGGGGGCGCACGCCGACGGGGGTGCGGGTACGGACGGGCAAGTGGGTACAGGTGGGCCTGAGCGACCACCCGGCAGTTCGGGCCTGGGGGCGGCGCTGGCGCGTGGTCCCCTCGTGCTCGACGGCGGTCTGTCCAACCAGTTGGAGGACGCCGGGCACGATCTCGGCGACGCCTTGTGGTCGGCGCGGCTGCTCGCCGAGCGTCCGGACGCGGTCCGGGCGGCACACCTGGCGTACTACGAGGCGGGCGCGGACGTGGCGATCACCGCGAGCTACCAGGCGACGTTCGAGGGGTTCGCGCGACGCGGCATCGACGCGCTGAGCACGGCTGAACTCCTGCGCCTGAGCGTGCAGTTGGCCCGCGAGGCCGCCGCGCTCGCGGGGGCCGACCGGCCGCTGTGGGTGGCCGCGTCGGCCGGGCCGTACGGGGCGATGCTCGCGGACGGCTCCGAGTACCGCGGCCGCTACGGCCTGAGCGTGGCCGACCTGGAGCGCTTCCACCGCCCGCGCCTGGAGGTGCTGTCCGGCGCCGCCCCCGACGTGTTCGCCCTGGAGACGGTGCCGGACACCGACGAGGCACGGGCCCTGCTGCGCGCGGTCCGCGGACTGGGCGTACCCGCGTGGCTCTCGTACAGCATCAGCGGTGGCCGCACCCGCGCGGGCCAGCCCCTGGAGGCGGCCTTCGCGCTGGCCGCGGACGCCGACGAGGTCGTCGCGGTCGGCGTGAACTGCTGCGACCCGCGCGACGCGGACGCGGCGGTCCCGCTGGCCGCCCGCGTCACCGGCAAGCCGGTGGTGGTCTACCCGAACAGCGGCGAGACCTGGGATCCCGCGACGCGCTCGTGGCACGGCCCCGCCCGCTTCACCGCGGGCCAGGTGGACGGCTGGCGGCGCTCCGGGGCCCGGCTCATCGGGGGCTGCTGCCGGGTGGGTCCCGGCGCGATCGCGAAGGTGGCGGAGGAGGTCCACGGCTGAGCGGCGGCCGCGCCCGCCCACGGCTGCGCCGACCGCCCTGACCTGGGCAGAAGCGAGTCGGGGCGTCATTGTCAGTGGTCGGGTGCAGACTGAGCCATACCTGAGACAACGCCGTCCGAAAGGTGTCAGTCATGGCTGACGTCCTGCTCACCATTGGCACTCGCAAGGGCCTGTTCGTCGCGCGCCGCAAGCACGGCACATGGCAGTTCGACGAGAGCCCGTATTTCAACGCCCAGGCGATCTATTCGATCGCGATCGACACGCGCACGCCCGGGCCCCGCCTCCTCGTCGGCGGGGACAGCTCCCACTGGGGACCGTCGGTGTTCCACTCCGACGACCTCGGCAGGACGTGGACCGAGCCGAAGCAGGCAGCCGTCAAGTTCCCCAAGGACACCAGGGCATCGCTGGAGCGGGTGTGGCAGCTCCACCCGGCGGCGGCCGAGCCGGACGTGGTGTACGCGGGCACGGAACCCGCCGCGCTCTACCGCTCCGAGGACCGCGGCGAGAGCTTCGAGCTCGTCCGCCCCCTGTGGGACCATCCGTCGCGCTCGCAGTGGCAGCCAGGAGGCGGCGGCGAGGGCCTGCACACGATCCTCACGGACGCCCGTGATCCGGCCGCGGTGACGGTCGCGGTGTCCACGGCGGGCGTGTTCCGCACCGAGGACGGCGGCGCGAGCTGGCGGCCGTCCAACTCCGGGGTTTCGGCGGTGTTCCTGCCGGACCCGAACCCGGAGTTCGGCCAGTGCGTGCACAAGGTCGCCAAGGACGCCGCCGACCCGGACCGGCTGTATCTGCAGAACCACTGGGGCGTGTATCGAAGCGACGACGCGGGCGCCCACTGGACCGACATCGGCGAGGGCCTGCCGTCCGACTTCGGCTTCGCGGTGGTCGCCCACCCGCACCGCGGCGACACGGCGTACGTCTTCCCGATCAACGCGGACGAGGACCGCGTGCCCGCCGACCACCGGTGCCGCGTCTACCGCACGGCGGACGCAGGCAAGAGCTGGGAGCCGTTGAGCACGGGGCTGCCGCAGGGCGATCATTACGGCACGGTGCTGCGGGACGCGATGTGCACCGACGGCGCCGACCCGGCGGGCCTGTACTTCGGCAACCGCAACGGCGAGGTGTACGCGTCGGCGGACGACGGAGACACCTGGCACGAGCTGGCCACGCACCTGCCGGACGTCCTGTGCGTCCGGGCGGCGGTCCTGGGCTGATCCGAGCGGCGGCTCCCGAAGGCCGCGGGCGTCGGCAGCCCCGACGGCCACAGCCTTCGAGAGCCCCGACGGCAGCGAGCTTCGGCCATCGGTTGATCAGTGACGCATGTACGGCAGTAGAGTGACGCTCCGTGGCACCACGACCCTTGCATGAAATCGTCGAAGCCGGCTGGGCCAAGGCCCTGGAGCCGGTGGCCGAACGGATCGCCTCCATGGGCGACTTCCTGCGCGCGGAGATCGCCGCGGGACGCACCTATCTGCCCGCCGGACCGAATGTGCTGCGCGCCTTCCAGCAGCCGTTCGACGAGGTGCGCGTCCTGATCGTCGGCCAGGATCCCTACCCCACGCCCGGGCACGCGGTGGGTCTTTCGTTCTCGGTGGCGCCCGACGTCAGACCGCTGCCCGGCAGTCTCATCAACATCTATCGCGAACTGAACAGCGACCTGGGCCTGCCCCAGCCGTCCAACGGCGACCTGACGCCCTGGACCCAGCAGGGCGTGCTGCTGCTCAACAGGGCGCTCACGACGGCCCCGCGCAAGCCCGCCGCACACCGCGGCAAGGGCTGGGAGGAGGTCACCGAGCAGGCCATCCGGGCGCTCGCCGCGCGCGGCCGGCCGCTGGTGTCCATCCTGTGGGGCCGTGACGCCCGCAATCTGCGGCCGCTGCTCGGCCAGTTGCCGTCCGTGGAGTCCTCGCACCCCTCGCCGATGTCCGCGGACCGCGGCTTCTTCGGCTCGCGCCCGTTCAGCCGCGCCAACGACCTCCTGGTGCGGCAGGGCGCCGAGCCGGTGGACTGGCGGCTGCCGTGACCGAGCCGGCGGTCGTCCTCGGCGTGGACTCCGGCGGTTCGGGGCTGCGCGCCGCGCTCGGCGTCCCCGACGGACTGCGCCGTCCGGCACCGGCCCGCTCGAAGGAGCCGGTGCGCACGGGCCCGCGCGGCATCGACGCCCGGCACATGAGCGAGCAACTGACGCCCATGGTCCGGCAGTTGCTGGCCGAGGCGGGCGGCGGACGGCTCGTCGCGGTCGCCGTCGGCGCCGCCGGGATGACGTCGCTCGGCGACGACCTGCGCGCCGAACTGCCGTCCGCGCTGGCGGAGTCGTTCGGGGTACGGCGCGTGGCGCTCGCCGCCGACGCCGTCACCGCCTACGCGGGCGCGCTGGGCCAGCGGCCCGGTGTCGTCGTCGCCGCGGGCACCGGCCTCATCGCCCTGGGCACGGACCTCACCACCTGGCGGCGGACCGACGGCTGGGGGCATCTGCTGGGCGACTGCGGCAGCGGCGCCTGGATCGGGCGCGCCGGTCTTGAGGCGGCGATGCGGGCGTTCGACGGGCGCCGGGGCGGTTCGGCCGCGCTGCGCGCCCGCGCGGAGGACATGTTCGGAGAGCCCCTGTCGGACCTTCCCGGCCAGATCTATCCGCGCCCGGACCGGCCCGCCGTGCTCGCCGCGTTCGCGCCCGAAGTGGGGCGCTGCGCGGCGGACGGCGACCCCGTGGCCGTCCGCGTCCTGCGGGAGGCGGCCGGGCACATCGCCGACGCGGCGGTCGCGGCCTGCCCCGCCGACGGCGCCTGCGAAGTCGCCCTCACCGGCGGCCTGCTGAAGCTCGGTGACGTACTCCTCGGCCCGCTGGAGGCACACCTGACGGAGCGTCTCCCGCACGCCCGCCGGGTGCCGGCCGCGGGCGACCCGCTCGACGGCGCCGTCCGCATCGCCGCCGACCTGGCGGGGGACACCCTCAAGCTCCCGCACGATCCACGGCTGTTGTACGTCACGGGGTGACGTGGCCCGCACCTCACGGGGGACCACGAGCAGCACGAGGGATCACGGAGGGCACCGCCCCGCCCAGTTACGCGGAGGACACCGCCCCCAGGTATGCGACCGCGACGACGTGACTCCGCCGGTTCGTACGCGTCGTAACACGGCGCGTACACCGCGGAGTCGGGCGACCGCCAGACAAAGCGGACTTATACCGCTGACCTGCACCCTCCCCGAACAGGGAAGCCCCTCAAACCAGTAGCATGCGGCGCCATGAGCTCCCCCACTGGGCCCGCATCCGGCCTGCCCGTACGAATGCCGCGCCCCCGTCAGCCGGGCCGGCACCGCCGCCCGGAGCCCGTCGCGGCTCCCGAGGGCGCGCCCGCGCTCGTCCTCGCCGTGCCGGGCGTCCCCAGCACCACCACGCGCAGCCTCGCCGAGGAAGTCGTCTCCATCGCGCGCTCCGAGCTGCCCGGTCTGGACGCCAGAATCGGTTACGTCGACGGGACGGACGCCGACGCCGGCCCGTCGGCCGAGTTCCCCACCCTGCAGGCCGTGCTCGCGCACACCGCCGCCGAGCGCACCGCGCGCTACGAGCAGGCGCTGGCCGCCGGTGTCGAGGGCGTCCGCCGCCCCGAGGGTCCCGTCGCCGTCGTGGTGCCCCTGCTCGCGGGCCCCGACAACGCGCTGATGCGCCGCATCCGGCAGGCCGTGATGGACAGCCGTGCCGCCGCCGAGCTGACCGACGTCCTCGGCCCGCACCCGCTGCTCGCCGAGGCGCTGCACGTGCGCCTGTCCGAGGCGGGCCTGGCCCGCGCCGACCGCGCCCGCCTGTTCACGGTCGCGACCGCCGCGGACGGCATCGTCCTGGCCACGGTCGGCGGCGAGGAGGCCGTGCAGGCCGCCGGGATCACCGGCATGCTGCTCGCCGCGCGCCTCGCCGTGCCGGTGATGGCCGCCGCCCTGGACGAGGACGGCTCGGTCGCCGCGATCACCCAGCAGCTGCGCGGCTCCGGTTCGGCCCAGCTGGCCCTCGCCCCGTACCTGATCGGCCCGGAGGTCGACGCGAGCCTGCTGGACGCGGCCGCGAAGGAGGCGGGCTGCGCCGTCGCCGAGCCGCTCGGCGCGTACCCGGCGATCGGCAAGCTGGCCCTGTCCAAGTACACGACGGCGCTGGGCATCACCCCGCCGCAACCGTCCGGCGCGCCGGTGCACTGACGCGCGCCACGCGACGGCAAGACGCCGATGGGCCCGCTCCCGAGTTCGGGGCGGGCCCATCGGCGTACGCGAGAGTGTGGCCACGTCGGCCCCGAGCCTCAGCCGAACACCACACAGCTCGCCGCGGGCACGTCGATCGCGCCCGCGCGCCGCGGCAGCCCGGTTTCCGTGTCCACGGCGAACCAGGTGACGTCCCCGGAGCGCTCATTGGCAGCGTACAGAAAGCGCCCTGAGGGGTCGAGGGCCAGGTCACGGGGCCAGGCGCCGCCACAGGACACCGAGGCCGTCAGACGGGCGCTCGCGCCCGCGTCGTCGAGCGCGAACACGGAGATGGCGTCCGCGCCGCGCGTCGCGGTCCACAGGAAGCGGCCGTCGGGGGCGACGACGACCTCCGACGGATAGGCGTCGCCGTCGGGCTCGGCGGACAGCACCGGTGTTTCGGCGAGCGGCCGCAGCGTGCCGTCGGCGGGGTCCCAGGAGCACACGGTGAGGGTCGGCGTGAGCTCGTTGAGGACGTACGCGACGTGGCCGCGGGGATGGAAGGCGAGGTGCCGCGGGCCGGTGCCGGGCCGGAGCGCGACCTCGCAGTGGGGCGTGAGTCCGCCCTCGTCCGGCGCGCAGACCCGCACGGAGTCGGTGCCGAGGTCGACGCTCAGCACCCAGCGGCCGCTGGGGTCGGGCAGCACCTGGTGGGCGTGCGGGCCCTCCTGGCGCTCGGGGTCGGGTCCGGACCCCTGGTGTGCCACGACGTCCACCGGGGCGGAGGCGAGGCTTCCGTCGGCGTGCACGGGCACGGTGGTGACGCTGCCGGAGCCGTAGTTGGCGGTGTGGACGTGTCCGGCATGGACGGCGAGATGGGTGGGCGCCTCGGCCCGCACGGGCACCGGCGCGCCGAGGGGACGTACCGTGTCGCCCGCCGTGCCGAAGGCGGCGACCGCGCCGTCGGCGGTCTCGCTCACCGCGTACAGCGTGCCGCCGTCCGGCGACAGCGCGAGGTACGACGGGTCGGCCACGGCGTCCGTCGCGCCCAGCACGGTCAGCGCCCCGGTACCGCCGTCGAAGGCCGCGGTGACGATGCCCGGCCCGCCCGCGTGTGTGAAGGATCCGATGTACGCCCGCCGTGCCTGCCCGCCGCCCACTGCATGCCCCTCTCGGCTCACCCCGGGAGACCGCGTCCCGGGCGGCACCCACGGAGGCGACGCTAGCAGTTGGTCTGGACCACGGGAGTTGAAGGGGCCGCAGGTGATCAAGCGGAGGGCCCGGCTCCCAACGGCGGCGTCACGCAGAGGCGGGCGCCCAACGGCGGCCTGCGGTCAGGCACCCGACGGCAGCGTGCGGTCAGGCGCCCATCAGCGCCGTACGGTCAGGCGCCCATCAGCGGCGTGCGGGGCGAGCTGCGCACGGGCGCGGCGAGCTCGATGAGCGCGCGCTCCAGGCCGTGCAGGTGCGCGAGCGCCGCTTCGGTGCCGGGGGCGTGCTTGACGGCGGCGGGGACGTGCGGGGCGGCGAGCGCCTCCTCCGAGGCGATCAGCGCTTCGACGGCGGCCTCGACCCGCTCGCAGGCGGCGGCGAGCCGGTCGTCGTACGAGGCCTCGGGGTCGGCGGCGATGGCCGCCAGGCTGCGCGCCTGCTGTGCGCACTCGTCGAGCAGCGCGATGACCTGGTGCGCGCGGGCGCGCCGGGCGCGCAGCGGGCTCAGCGGGTGCACCAGCGGGGCGAGCGAGAGCCGGACCCGGCCGAGGATCACTTCGAGGTCGGCGATGTGCGGGGCCGGGTCGGCGGCGGCCGAGCCGGACAGGCGGGCCGCGGCCTCCCGGGTGCAGGCGTGGACGGTGCGCACGGCCCGCTCGATCCAGGCGTTGGTCGTGGCGTGGGTGGTGACGGGCAGGACGAGCAGCACGGCGAGCACCGCGCCGAGCGCCCCGGCCGCGGTCTCCAGGAGCCGCAGCGCGAGCAGCGCCGGTTCGAGGACGCCGAGCAGGCCGTAGAGACCGCCCGCCATCACGGTCACCGACAGCATCATCCAGGTGTACGAGACGGCGGCGGTATAGAAGATCCCGAAGACGCAGACGGCGACGAGCACGGCGGTCGGTACGACGGCTCCGTGCAGGGGCAGCACCACGACCGCGCCGACGGCGATGCCGATGAGCGTGCCGAGCACCCGCCGGAAGCCGCGGACGAGAGTCTCGCCGCGCGAGACGGTGTTCACGAAGATCCACCAGGTGGCGCCGATGGCCCAGTACCAGCGGTCTCCGGAGAGCGCGTGGCCGATGACGAGGGCGATGCCGCCGCCGAGGGTGGCCTGGACGGCCTGGCGTGTGGTCGCCCGCGCGAGGCCCCGGCGTTCGGCGAGGGCCGGCACCGTGGGCGGCGGCAGGCGCCGCTCGTAGCACCACAGGCCGAAGCGGACCGCCGAGGACGCGAGCAGCGCGAGCCCGATGGCCTCGTACAGGTCGGGCAGCTGTGCGGGCACCGTGTGCAGGAACTGCGCCGCGAAGAACGTCATGAACGCGAACACGCCGAGCGAGTGGCCCCGCGGCCCCCACCGGCGCGCGTACACCCCGGCGCCCATGACGGCCAGGAACGCCAGGTCCCGCGCCACCGGGTAGTCGTGCAGCACGGCGGCGAGCGCGAGCACGGGGAAGCCCACGGCGGGCAGCAGCGCGGTGGTGACCGCCTGGCCGCGCACGGTGGCGTCTGAGACGGTGAAGAGCGCGAGGAGCGCGGCGAGCCCGGCGATGATGGCCGCGACGAGCGTGTGCCCGACCAGACCGCAGACCGCGACCGCCAGCGAGATGCCGAGGACGGCACGGGTCGCGCTGCGCAGCCGCAGGCGTCCCGGATCCGGAGCCACGAACATCTTCCTCAGCACAGCTTTGCCCACCCCTCGACGGTCCCGGCAGTCATGACATGAACCACGCCGCGACGCACGACAGGGTCACGACATGAATAAGGCGCCGCGGAATCCCGCAGCGCCATCGACCGGTCCATCACATCACCTGGGTGCCCGGTGGCTCAACCGGAGCACTCGGCACAGGGCCATTGGCCCAGCACCGGGCCCGTCGGCTGGTGCGTCGGCGGGCCAACGGGCCACACCGACGCAGCCGACGGGCCAACGCCCTCAGGTCCCGGGCTTGCGGCCGTAGGTGAAGACGTCGTCGCCCTTGCGGAGCATGTTCCAGTACTTCGCGGCGTCCTTCTTCGTCATGTTCACGCAGCCGTGCGAGCCGGGCGGGGCCCAGACGCTGATGCCGACCGAGTGGAACGCCTGGCCGCCGTCGAAGAACTGGCTGTAGGGCATCGGCACGTGGTAGATGCTCGAAATGTGGTCGATGTCCCGCCAGTAGACCTTCTTCAGGCCGGTGCGGGTCTCGTGCCCGTTGCGGCCGGTGCGCACGGGGACCGGCCCGTACTTGAGGTTCTTGCCGTCCTGGATCCAGCTGAGCTGCCGCGTCAGGTCGACGCAGGCGATGCGGCCCTTGTCGACCGGGCACTTGCCCGCCTTGTTCGGGTTGGTGCCCGCCGCCTTCTGCTTGTTCATCAGACTCATGACGCCCCAGGTCACGGAGCCCGCGTAGCCGGCGTTCGGGCTGATGCCGTGCTTCGTCTGGAAGGCCTTGATGGCCTTGCAGTCGGCGGTCGACTGCCGGCCGTCCACCGGGCGGCCGAGGAACTTCTCCACCTGCTTCTGGTGCGGGCCGGTCGTCGCCGAGCACGACGCGGCCTGTGCGGTGGTGCTCCCCAGCGCCACCGTGAGCGGGGCCACCAGCGCGGTGATCCCCAGGGCGACGATTCCTCGTCTGCGTATGTCCCCCACTGTGGTCTGCTCCTCGTTCGTCTGCGTACGCGCCATACGTGTGTTGCGCGTTTCGACAGCTAGACCCCCCGAGGGGCGCACTCGTTGCAGAGGGAAGTGACACAGCTCCGTAACAGCGTGCGCCCGCGTGCGCGGCCGTCCGGTCCTGCCGGTCCAGCGGTCGGCGCCTCGCGGTGTCCGCCGGGCCATTGGTACGGTCGCGGTGATCACTTCGCGCACCCGGGAGACCCTCGCACCATGGCCGTCGACGCACTCGACACCCGCATCCTGCGGCTCCTCCTGGAGCAGCCGCGGACCAGCGTGCGGGAGTACGCGCGCATCCTCGGCATCGCGCGCGGCACCCTGCAGGCGCGCCTGGACCGCCTGGAGCGGGAGGGGGTCATCACGGGCACAGGACCGAAGCTCTCCCCCGCCGCGCTCGGCCACCCGGTCCTCGCGTTCGTGCACATCGAGGTCACGCAAGGGCACCTGGACGAGGTCGGGGACGCGCTCGCGGCCCAGCCGGAGATCATCGAGGCGTTCTCGATGACGGGCGGCGGCGATCTGCTGACCCGCGTGGTCGCGCGCGACAACGGGCACCTGGAGGACGTCATCCAGCGACTGATCCAGCTCCCGGGCGTGGTGCGCACGCGCACGGAGATGGCGCTGCGCGAACGGGTCCCGCACCGGCTGCTGCCGCTGGTGGAGTCGGTGGGCAGGGCGGCCGCGGAGAAGCAGGCGGGCGGCGCGGCCACCGAGAAGTAGTTGGCATGCTGGGGTGCATGAGCGCCCTGAACCACACCTCGGTCATCTTCGATCTCGACGGAACACTCGTGGACAGCGAGCCGAACTATTTCGACGCGGGTCGGCAGCTCCTCGCCGAGCACGGCGTCACCGACTTCACCTGGGAGGACCACGAGACGTACGTCGGCATCTCCACCCAGGAGACCCTGGCCCTCTGGAAGGAGCGGTACGGGCTGGCCGCGCCGCTCCCCGACCTGCTCGCGGAGAAGAACCGCCGCTATCTGGAACTGGCCCGCGCGTCCACCCGGGTCTATCCGGAGATGCGGAAGTTCGTGGAGCGGCTGTACGACGCCGGGGTGCCGATGGCCGTGGCGTCGGGGTCCTCGCGGGCGGCCATCGAGGCGATCCTCGCGGGCACCGGCCTGGACGCCCACCTGACGACGTTCGTCTCGGCCGACGAGGTCGACCACGGCAAGCCCGCGCCCGATGTGTTCCTCGCGGCCGCCGCGCTGCTTGGCGCCGAGCCCGCCGACTGCGTGGTCCTGGAGGACGCGGCGCCGGGCGCGCTCGCCGCCAAGGCCGCGGGCATGCGGTGCGTCGCGATCCCGTACGTCGCCGCGCAGGCGGACGACCCGGCGTTCACCTCCGCGGACCTGCTGTTGCGCGGCGGCCAGGAGGAGTTCACGGCACAGGCGGCGCTCGACTGGCTGGCGGCGGGCGCGCGGGGCGCATAGTCCCGGTCACCCCGCGAGCACTCCCGGCAGCACCAGGGCGCCCAGCAGCGCCGCCCCCACCAGCAGCCAGGCCACGTAGTCGCCGACGTGGCCCGAGTGGAGGCGGCGCAGCGGCCCGGCCACGTCCCGCGCTCCGGAGCGGCCCCGGCGGCGGACGGCGGCGACGGCGAGGAGGGTGGCCAGCACGGTCGGCAGGATGCCGAGCAGGACCCCGGCCGCCGACCAGTGCGGTGCGGGCGTCGCCTCGGTGACGTGGGGCAGGGCCTGGTCGGCGGCGTGGGCGGCGCCCGCCGCGAGCGCCGGGACCAGGCCGGTCGCCAGGGCCGCGGCGAGCAGCGCGGCCGGCACGGCGAGCATCGTGTCGGGGACCCGGCGCAGCAGGCCCTTCGTCTCGGGTTCCTCGTGCTCGCCGCTCGTCTCGTACGCGGAGTCCGTCGCGGGCCGCGGGCCGAGCCCGCCGAACGCCCGGGCGGCGACCCGCAGCACCGCTCCCCCGGTCACCGCGGAGACGCCCACGAAGACCACCGTGAGCAGGCCGCCCGCCGCTTCCTCGGTGACCGCCTTGCCGAGGCCCGAGCCGAACGGCGGGAGTCCCGTCAGGGCCAGCGCGCCCGCCACGAACAGGGTCGCGACCGCGGGCAACTCGCGGGCGCGGCCGTGCAGTTCGTGCTCGTCGATGCTGCCGTAGCGGTCGAGCAGGATGCCCGCGCAGGCGAACAGGGCGGCCTTCGCGCCCGCGTGCCCCAGGACGTACACGACGACGCCCGCCGTCGACTCCGGCGTGAGCAGCCCGAGCCCGACGAGGAACAGGCCGGTGTGGGCGACCGTCGAGTACGCCAGGAGCCGCTTCACGTGCCGCTGCTGCCAGCACATCACGGCCCCCACGACGGCCGTCAGCACGCCGAGGGTCACCAGGGCCCGCTCGGCGTCGGCCGCCGGGACGCCGCCGGGGCCCGCGAACACGGTCCAGTACACGCGCCCCGCCCCGTACACCCCCAGCTCGACCATCACCCCGGACAGCAGCATGCACACCGGCGTGGGCGCCACCGCGTGGGCGTCCGGCAGCCAGAAGTGGAAGGGCACCGCCGCGGCCTTGACCAACAGGCCCGTCAGGATCAGCACGAACGCGGCGAGAACCAGGGCGTCGGGTCCGCCGTGCGCGGCGAGGCGTTCGCCGATCGCGCGCATGCCCAGCTCGCCCGTGCGCGCGTACAGCAGGGCGATCCCCATCAACGTGGCGTACGCGCCGAGGGAGTTGACGACGCCGAAGGTGAGCGCGCCCTGGACGGCCTTGGCCTCCTCCACCCTGTAGCCCGTGAGCGCGTAGGCGACGACGCTCATCAGCTCGAAGAACACGAAGGCGTTGAAGAGGTCCCCGGTGAGGACGAAGCCGCACATGCCCGCGTCGAAGAGCAGCACCAGGGCCGGGAAGGACCCGGCGTGCCGCTCGGGCGGTTCGTCGAAGTAGCGCCAGGAGTACGCGAGTACGGCCACGACGAGGAGGGACACCAGGGCCGCGAGGCCGAGCGCGAGGCGGTCGCCGGTGAGCACGATGCCCACGCTCGCGCCGTCGCGCGGCTGCCAGCCGCCCACCCATGCGTCGACGGGTGACGAGGTGCCCACGAGGACGTACAGCGTCAGGCCCGCGGTGGCCGCCGCGAAGACACAGCCGAGGGTCTCGGCGGCGAACCGCGGCAGCCTGCGTCCGGCGGCGACCAGAACGGCCGCGCCGAGCAGGGGCAGTGCCACGATCAGGGGCAGCAGGCGGCTCATCCGCGCAGCTCGGACAGCTCGTCGGGGTCCACCGTGCCGTGCCGCTTGGCGACTTGGACGACGAGGGCGAGCAGCAGCGCGGTCACGGTGGCGCCGACCACGACGTCGGTGAGCGCGAGGGCCTGCACGACGGGGTCGACGACCGGCCGGGAGCCGGGCTTCAGGTCGGAGAAGACGGGGGCGGTGCCGCCGTCGCGGTAGCCGACGGCGAGGAGCAGGATGTAGGTGGCGGACTGGCACACGGTGAGGCAGCCCACGGCGTGGATGAGGTTGCGGCTGGTCGCGAGGCCGTGGCAGCCCACGAGGAAGACCCATGCCGCGACCAGGTACGGCAGGACGTGCATCACGGTGCGTTCACTCTCGGTTTCTCGGACTTCTCGGGGCCTTCCTCGGCTCCTTCCTCGGCTCCTCGGGGCCTTCCTCGATCTCGACGGCCTGGTCCAGGAACCGGGCGAGCAGCACCACCACCGCGCACGCGACCTCCATCCCGATGGCCGCGTTGAGGAGGGGGACGGTGCCGCCGGACGCGAGGGTGTTGAACTCGCCGTACGGGAGCAGGGTGTTGGCGAGGAACGCCGAGCCGCCGAGCATCGCGGCCGCCCCGAGGAGCACGAAGGCCGCTTCCCCGGCGGCGTCCCCGACCTCGTACCGGCCGACCGGCCGGATGCGCCGCAGGGCCCGGTAGTCCACGGCGATGTACAGCAGATGCAGCGCGGTCGCCGCGACGACGCCGCCCTGGAAGCCGCCGCCGGGGCTCAACTGGCCGTGCGCGACGACGTACAGGCCGACGACGAGGGTGACGGGCAGCGCGTAGAGCGCGTACCGGCGTACGGGCGGGGAGACCCGCGCCGGGGCGGGCTCCACGTGCCGTTCGTCGCGGGTCTGGCGCAGCAGCACGACCGTGCCGAGGACGGCACCGAACAGGATGCTCTCCTCGCCCAGGGTGTCGAAGGCGCGCAGGTCGAAGTTGACGGAGGACACCACGTTGGCGGTGTGGTGGGAGAGCGCGGCCCGGACGGCACGGTCGCCGTAGGGGTGCTCGGCGCCGCCGAAGTCCGGGAGCTCGAGGCAGGCGGCGCCGAGCAGCGCGGCCAGGCCCGCGAGGCCGAGGGCCAGGACCCACATGCGCTGCCGTCGGCTCACTCGCCCCGCTCCTTCGCCGCGGCGCCCTCGGTGCCCTCGGCGTTCTCGGCGCCCCGGGCGTCCTCGGCGGCCTCGCCGTCCCGGCCGTCGTCGCGCCGCCCGTCCCGCCCGTGCGGCCGCCGGTGCACCTTCCGTACGGCGAGGGTGAGCAGCAGCGGCGTCAGCGCCGTGCCCACGGCGAGCTGGGACAGGGCCACGTCGGGGGCCTGCAACACGGTGAACAGGGCGGCGAGGGTGAGGCCGAGCAGGGACAGCACGAGGGCCTGGCGCACCGGGTCCCGCACGGCCACCGCGGCGGTCGCGGAGGCGGCGACGAGCAGCAGCGTGATCACGATCAGGGCGTCATCCATGGGCGGCCTCCGCCGTGCCCGCGCCGCCCCGCGGGCCGGTGCCGCTGCCGTCCGGGCCGGCGTCCTCCGGGCCGGCGTCCTCGTCGTCCGCCGGACCCGCGCCCCGCAGCGCCCGCGCCGCGATCACGTTGCCCGCCACGAGCAGCGCACCGATCACCAGCAGTTTCAGCGCCGCCCTGCCCGGCCCGGCGGCCACGCACAGCGGCACCACGACGAGCGGCGTGAGGACGACGGCCGCCCAGGTGCCGACCCGGCCCGTGGGCGGGGCGGCCTTGAGGTCCTCGGCGAGCAGCCGCGCGTACACCAGGGTGCCCGCGGGCCCGAGGACCGCGAGGACGAGTGCCACGTCGACGTACGAGGAACGCTCGTAGCCCTGCGCGAGGAGCAGCGTGGCGAGGCAGACGAGGAGGGTGGCGGTGTTCTGGGCGACGACGCGGCGCCGCACCGGCCCCGTCGCCACGCCCCACAGGGTGGGCCCGACGCCCCCGGCCAACAGCACGGCCGCGGCCGCCAGCCAGCCGTTCACCGGTCTGCCACCGCCCGCCGGGCCGCCCGCGCCGCCACCGTCCCGAGCAGGCCCACACCTGCTCCGACCAGCAGTTCGAGGCCGTCGACCGGACCGATCAGGAGCAGCCACAGGGCCCCGAGCGCCAGCCACCAGCCGGCGGACTCGGCCACCGCGAGCCACCACGTTTGCCGCAACATTCCCGGTGCTTTCCGTACGTTCCGCGCTTTGCGCGTTCTCCGGACTTTCCGTCATGGAACCACCGGAGACGGCCCGGGTGCCGCCGCCACGCACGACGTGGTTCCGGCCGTTCCGGGTACCCGCGCGGCGCCCGCGAAACCGGCGCCGACTCGTGCGCCCGTCATGCGGGCTTCGTGCGGCCGTCGTGTGGCCGGATCACCGGAGCCGGTACACCGTGATCAGTACGAGGTGTCGTCACGACCGCCGCGGGTACCTGCGGACGACGCGCACCCGGAAAGAACGCCAGCCGGAACGGAGGCATGACCGTGAGCGAACCGAAACCCCCGTCGGTCGGCGAGGACGGCCAGCCGGTACCGCGGGACCTGCCCGATCAGCAGGCCTCGGACCAGGAGGATCCCTGGGACCCGGACGACGACGCGGCACGGACCGGCAACGCCCCGGACGCCGACGACGACGTGCCGGACACCGACGAGGCCGGCACCGGCAGGCGCGGCGCCCCGCACGCACACGGCCCCGGACCCGACCGGCCGGTGCCGGACGAACCCGCTGACTGACGAGCCCGCGGACTGACGAGCACGAGCACATGCGACGAGAAAGGGATGATGGGCAGTGAACGACACGGGGCTGTCCTCGGCACAGGTCACGGTGGAACTCAGTGACTGCTCCGCGCAGGACGCGGCGGCGGTCTTCGACGTCCTGCGGACCGCTTTCCCGCAGGAGTCCCCGGCCGCGAGGCATGGCGGGGCCGGCGGGGCGACGGTCTGGACGGAGACCTTCGACATCTCGGGTGCCGCCAACACGGTCCCGCCGGGCACCGCGGGCACGCTGTCACGTCCGGTGTCCGCGGACGTCCAGGGCGGCTATCTGGCGGTCGACCAGCTGCGGGCCTTCCTGGCCTCCGTGTTCGCCGTGAGCGGCGAGGGGGCGGCCTTCGGAGACCAGGAAAAGGATGTCCATCTGTGCCTGGCGAACCGCTAGGCCGCGCGCGGGCCGCTGTGCGGCACGTCGTCACAGGAGGTGGGGCAGTCCCAGGTTGTTGATGAGCGGGCCCTCGACGGTGAGGCCTTCGGTGATCAGGGACTCGGGGGCGGGCAGGATCGGCGTCGGGCTCGCCACCGAGTGCGCCACCGGCGGGGCGGCGGTGACCGCGGCGGCCGGTGCGGTGAGCGAGATCATCGCGGCGAGCGCTCCGATCACGAGGACGACGGGACGGCGCATGGAACCACCTTGTTCTCTTGCGGAGTTGTGCCCTTGAGACCTCGCTCGCGGGCCCGCCCGGGCCTTCCCGAGCGGCGAGATGGCTGCCCGCGCAGGCCCGCGGGTATGCGGGGTGTCCCTCGTACGGGGCTCCGGACCACGAGCCGAACCTCACGCTGTAGCTCCCCCGGGCCGCAGGGCCTGTGAGCCCACCCCCCCGGGGCCGCGGGCCCGTCGATTCAGCAGGAGTGCCGCTGCCGCTCAGCCGGAGTGCCGCTGCCGCCGCCGCTTCCACCAGCCGAGCTTCGGCAGGGCCGGGTACCGGACCCGTACGCTGCCCATGACGACGCGGCCCGTCAGCCGGAGGACCGTGCCGGCGGGGGCGGGCGGGTCGGTGGCCTGGTTGCGCACCATTCCGCTGTCGGACGAGGTGCCGTCGTCGATCGCCGTCCAGCCACGGGGGACGAGGACCTCGACGCTGCCCGTCTGTACGTCGACCTCCAGCGCGATCTCCCGGTGGCGGCAGACGGCCCGGGTGAAGTCGATGGTGATGGAGCCCATGTCGGCCAGAGCCTTGACGAGGGGCGGGACCACCCAGTGGCCGACCCGCTCGACGGTGCCCGCGCGGGTCTCCAGGACCAGCGGTTCCAAGGCGGGCGGCTCGGCGGCGTCCAGCAGGTCCGCGGTCAGCGGCGCCAGCTCCGCCTGCGTCTTGGCCTCGAAGGCGAGTTCCAGTCGCTTCTCGAGCTCGCCGAAGTCGATCTGCCCGTCCCCGGCGGCCTCTTGCAGCTGCTCGACGACCCGCTCCCGATCCTCGTCCGACGCCCGTCGGGCGCGGGCGGGGTGCTGTTTCGGCACACTTGGCTCGGTCATTGGCCAAGTGTATGAGCGGCAGCACGCACGGGGGCGGGTCACACCACTGGTCTGTCGGACGACCCCTAGGGGAACCCTGATGGGGATGTCCCCCTGGTGATCGGGGTGACCGCTCCATGTCCCCGCCATGTCGTCAACAGCCAAGATCCATACATGACTTCACAGCGAGTTCGGACCCGAATGCTTGCCGGTACGGCTCTCCTCGGCAGCGCGGCCGCTCTGGTCGGTCCGGCCTCGGCGGCCGACGCCGAGACGGGACGGGCGCAGGGCGGGGCCGTCGTCTCCGTCGAGCAAGTGGCCGACCTGACGGCCGATCAGGTGGCCGATGAGCTCGAGGGAAACATCGACTGGCCCACGGTCCGCCATGGTGTGACGGCCTATCGGGTCGTCTACCGCACCACGGACAGCGCGGGCGCACCCACCACCGCGAGCCAGCTCGTCGTCCTGCCCAAGAGCCGGACGCGCCACCTCTCCACGGTGTCCTGGCTGCACGGCACGACCGTGTACCGCAAGGACGTCGCCTCGGAGAACCCGGCCTCGGGCGACCGGCTGGCCGCGCTGCTGTTCGCGTCGACCGGGCGGGCGGTCTCGGCCCCCGACTACGTGGGCCTCGGCTCCGGCGAGGGGTTCCACCCCTACGGGGACCCGGGGGCCACGGTCGCCGCCTCCGTGGACGGGCTGCGCGCCGCCCGGACCCTCGCCCACCGCGAGGGCCGGGAGTTGAAGCGGAAGGTGCAGGTCAGCGGATTCTCGCAGGGCGGGCCCGCGACCATGATGGTGGGCCGGGCACTGCAACAGGAAGGCGCCGACCGCTACTTCCGCCTTGCCGCGCTCGCCCCGGTCAGCGGCCCGTTCCACCTCTCCGCCTTCGAGGCCGACGCGGCCGACGACAAGATCGAGAAGTCCGGCCTCTACCTCGCGTACTTCGCCACCGCCTGGAACAAGACGTACGGCCTCTACGACTCCCCCAGCGAGGCCTTCCGCGCCCCCTACGACCAGAAGGTGGAGCGCCTCTTCGACGGCCATCACACCACCGAGCAGATCGCGGGCGCCCTCCCGCCGGCCTCCAGGGACCTGTTCACCGAGGACTTCCTGAACAAGATCCGCAAGCCGAGCGGGGTCCTCAAGGACAAGCTCCGCCCGCTGGACCGCACCTGCGACTGGCAGCCGGACGTGCCCGTGGCGATCTATCACAGCCAGGGCGACAAGGACGTCGACTCCTCCCACTCCGAGTACTGCGCACGGCAGTTGACGAAGAACGGCGCGCCTTACGAGATCACCGACCTCGGCGGCGCGTTCGACCACAACCAATCCGTGGGGCAGGCCCTGCCGAAGATCGTGAGGTTCTTCGACAGGGCCGCGAAGGCCGGGTGAAGCGACGCCCGGACGTCGCCGTGGGCTCCGCTACTTCACCCGCTTCACCGTGAGTTCCGCGATGCCCGGGTGCTCCTTGGCCTGCGCCGCACCGCGCACGGTCACCCGCACGTACCGCGCGAGCAGCGGACCGTCGGCTGCCTCAGTGCCCTTGACGTCGTGCCAGGTGCGCCCGTCCAGGGACACCTGGATGTCGTACGACTGCGGTTTGACGGCGGTCCATGTCGGCGTGACCTCGCCGACGCGGACCGTTTCGCCGAGGTCGGCCGTCAGGGTGCCGGTCGCCGCGTCCGGGACCCAGGAGGTGGCCGTGTTGCCGTCGACCGCGGCGCCCGCGTACATGCCGGGCTCCTCCGACGACGCCTTGGCGGGCGTGCAGCGGGCCTCGTTGGCGGTGGGGGTGAGGTCGGGGCGGCGGGTCTTCAGGACGGCCGGGGCGCCCTCGCTGACGACCTGCTTGCCCTGCGGCGTGTCGAGGGTCATCGGCGCGCCGGAGGTGAGCCGCACCGTGGTCTGGTGGGCGCCGATCTCGACGTCGTACGTACGGCCCTGCCAGGTCAGCGAGCGCAGGGTGACGCCGTCGGCGAGCTGCGGGGGCAGCATCGGATCCAGGCGCAGCCGGTCCTCCCGCAACCGCATGCCGGTCAGGCCGTTGGTGAAGATCTGCAGGAAGCCGCCCTTGCCGGTGAGGAAGTCGTGCGCCGGCGAGCCCGCGAGGGGGTCCTCGGCGCCCGCCTTCTCACCGCGGGCCTCCGAGAACTGCGCGAACGGACCGCGCACGAACGGCTTGATGGAACGCTCCAGATACGTGTACGTGGAGCAGCCCGGCTCGCCGATCCCGGCGGCGTCGATGGCGTGCACCGAGTCCGTCATCGCGGGGCCGTCCGGGTCGGTGCGCTGCGCGTAGTAGTCGAGCGTGGCGGCCGCGGCCCCCTCGGGCATCGGCCACTCCAGCGGGTACATCAGCAGGACGGTGTCGGCCTGCTTGATCTTGCTGCCCTTGTAGCCGTCGTACTGCTCGAAGACCTTGCGCTTGGCGTCGTACGGAATACGGATCTTGTCGGCGATCGACTTCCATGCGGCCGGGGCCTGCTTGCCGAGGAGCTTCGCGGCGTGGGTGGCGTTGCGCAGGGCGGTGGCGGCGCCCGCGTTGGTGAACACCGCGTCGTCGACGCCGTTGCTGTACTCGTCGGGGCCCGCGGTGTCCTTGATCGAGTAGCTGCCGTCGGTGTTGCGGCTGACGCGGCCCGCCCAGAATTCGGCGATGCCCTTCATGACGGGCCAGCCGCGCTCGCGCAGCCACGTGGTGTCCTTGGTGGCGAGGTAGTACTGCCAGGTGGCCAGGGAGATGTCGGCCTGGAGGTGGATCTGGGTGCGGCAGTGCGGCGGGTCCACGCTGTGGCACTCCTTGGCCAGGTTGCCCGAACTGCCGCTGTTCCAGGGGTAGAAGAGCCCTTCGTAGCCGAACTTGCGGGCGTTGTCGCGGGCTCCCGCGCGGGTGCGGTAGCGGTAGTCGACCACGGTCTTGGCGAGGTCGGGCCGGGTGGCGAGGAGTCCGGGATACATCCAGGTCTCGGCGTCCCAGAAGATGAGGCCCGCGTAGTTGTCGCTGGTGAGACCGGCGGGGGCGATGCTGTTGGCGGCTCCCTCGCGGGTGCTGGAGAGCAGCCCGTACTGCGCGGAGCGCACCCACGTCTGGAGCTCGCGCTGCCGTCCCGCCACCTCGATGTCGCTGCGCCACAGCCGCGCCCAGGCGGCGGTGTGGGACGTGAGCAGGCCGTCCCAGCCGCGCTCCGCCGCGCGCCGCGAGGCGGCGGTGGCGGCCTTGCGCGGGGCGCGCGAGGTCAGGCCGGTGTCGATGCCCACGTACTTGGTGAGTTCGTACGACCGTCCGGATCGCACCGGCAGCGTGAGCGACTGACGGCCGGTCAGCTTCTTGGCGCCGTCCGCCCGGCGCTCCCGGACGTCGTGGCTGCCGTGTCCGGCGCGCAGGGTGGAGGCGACGGCGCCGTCGACCTTGGTGCCGTCCGTGCGGAAGGCGACGTCCATGGTCGAACCGGTGCGACCGCCGTGCCGTCGGCCCTCGGTCCGGTCTCCGCCGCCCGTCTGCTGTACGCGGCGTGCGCCGCGCCCGTCGAGGAGGTCGGTGACGGTCGCGTCCCCGCTCCAGTGCGGGCGCATCTTCAGGCGTACGGCGCCCACGTGCGGGTCGGTGCGGTCGGCGAGCACCTCGTAGACCAGGTCGGTGCGGCGGCCGTCGGCGGCGGTCCAGGTCAGGGTGGTGCGGACGAGGCCGCAGTGCAGCATGAGGCTCTGGTGGTAGGCGGAGATCCGCCCCGGTGCCGTCGAAGAGTTGAAGGTGTCGGAACCCTTGCCGCCGGTGGTGACGGTGAGCGGCGTCCAGGTGGGCAGGGCGGCGACGGCCTGCCGGTTCTCGGCGGTCTGCTTGTTGTGCGCGTACAGGCCGGACACGAAGGAGCCGTCGTAGCGCGGGGTGAACAGCGGCCAGCCGGTCTTGGCGTCGCTGTCGGCGTAGCCGGCGCCGTTGGGCGGTACGCGCTGGCCCAGGTAGCCGTTGCCGACGAAGGCGTGGGTGGTGTCCTTGGGGTCGATGCGGGTGCTGTCGAGCGTCCAGCCGTCGCCGCGGCGGCAGTCGGTGGCGTCGGTGGGGGTGGCGGAGGCGGCGTCCGCGCGCGGGGTGGCCGTCGGCGGGACCGCGGCGACGAGCACTCCGGCGAGCAGCGCCGCGGACAGTCTGACGGCGTGCGGCCGCGATACCAGGGAGTACGTCATTGTTCTCCGTCGTGGTGATGTGAGGGTCCCCGGACCATAAATTTTGTGAACGAGTCGCGTCAATGGTCGGGGCCCACACATCAACTCTCGAACGCGGAGTGGGGGATGCCGGCTCAGCGGTGCGTGAACCGCGGCGCGCGCTTCTCCGTGAACGCGCTCATGCCCTCCTTCTGGTCCGCGGTCGCGAACACCGCGTGGAACAGGCGTCGTTCGAAGCGGACGCCTTCGGTGAGGGTCGTCTCGAAGGAGCGGTTCACAGACTCCTTGGCCATCATGGCGACGGGCAGGGACATGCCCGCCACGGTCCCGGCGACGGTCAGCGACTCGCCGAGGAGGTCGGCCGCGGGGACGACACGCGACACGAGGCCGGCCCGCTCCGCCTCCTCGGCGTCCATGGTGCGGCCGGTCAGGCACAGTTCCATCGCCTTGGCCTTGCCGACCGCGCGCGTCAGCCGCTGGGAGCCGCCGATGCCGGGGATCACGCCCAGTTTGATCTCGGGCTGGCCGAACACCGCCGTGTCGGCGGCGAGCAGGATGTCGCAGAGCATGGCGAGTTCGCAGCCGCCCCCGAGGGCATAGCCGGACACGGCGGCGAGCGTCGGCGTGCGCACCTGGCCGAGCCGGTCCCAGGCCGTGAACCAGTCGGTGAGGTACATGTCCATGTAGTTCTGCGGCCGCATCTCCTTGATGTCGGCGCCCGCCGCGAACGCCTTCGCGGAGCCGGTGAGGACGATGCAGCCGATCTCCGGGTCCCGGTCGAGGGCTTCGGTCGCGGCGACGACCTCCCGCATCACCTGGAGGTTCAGGGCGTTGAGGGCCTCGGGGCGGTTCAGGGTGACGACGGCGACGCGGTCCTTGCGCTCCACGAGGATCGTCTCGTACGCGGCCGTGGTGGGGTCGGTCATGACGGCTGGCCCTTCTGGTGGTCGACGGCTTGGTCAGCGAGTTGGTCGGCGAACTGGTCCGTGAGCCGATCGGCGAGCGGATCGGCGGGCGGCCGCTGCCCGGAGCGTTCCCTGATGGCCCGGACGATCCCGGAGAAGTCCTCCGCCGCCCCGCCGTCCTCGGCGAAGGCGGCGTACAGCGCGGCGGCGCGCAGGCCCAGTTCCGCGTCGACGCCGCCCGCACGCACGGCGTTCGCGGCGAGGGCCAGGTCCTTGGCCATCAGTGGGGCCGCGAAGCCGGGGCGGTAGTCGCGGTTGGCGGGCGAGCCAGGAACCGGCCCCGGCACGGGGCAGTTGACGCTCAGCGCCCAGCACTGCCCGGACGCCGTGGACGCGACGTCGAACAGTGCCTGGTGGGACAGGCCGAGGCTCTCGCCCAGGACGAACGCCTCGCTCACGGCGATCATGGAGACGCCGAGGATCATGTTGTTGCAGATCTTCGCGGCCTGCCCGGCGCCCGCCGCGCCGCAGTGCACGGCCTTCTTGCCCATCGCGGCGAGCAGCGGCTCGGCCTGCGCGAACGCGGCGTCGTCGGCGCCGACCATGAACGTGAGGGTGCCCGCTTCGGCGCCCATGACGCCGCCCGAGACGGGCGCGTCCACGGCGTGGTGTCCCGCGGCCACGGCCGCGTCGTGCGCCGCCCGCGCGTCGGCGACGTCGATGGTCGAGCAGTCGACGAACAGCGTGCCGGGGCGGGCCGCCGCGAGCAGCCCCTCGTCCTGGTAGAGGGCGAGGACGTGGCGGCCCGCGGGCAGCATGGTGAGGACGACGTCGGCCTCGGCGGCGGCCGCGACGGCCGAGGGCGCGGACTCCACCCCCGCGGCGACGGCGGCCTCCAGGGCCTCGGGCACCAGGTCGTGGCCGACGACCCGGTGGCCGGCCTTGACGAGGTTGGCGGCCATGGGACCACCCATGTGGCCGAGTCCGACGAAGGCGATGACGGCGCTCACCAGGGCACCTCCTGTGTGAAGTGGTCGGCGGCGAGGGCGAGTTCGCGCGCGCCGAGCGGGGCGAAGTAGCGGGCGACGTCGTCGTCCGTGACGTCGGCGAGGGCGGCCGGGGACCAGCGCGGGCTGCGGTCCTTGTCGACGACCTGGGCGCGGATGCCCTCCACGAGGTCGGCGGAGGCGAGGGCGGCGCACGACACCCGGTACTCCTGCTCGAGCACGCGCTCCAGCGGGCCGAGCCGCCGTGCCCGGCGCAGCGCCGTCAGCGTGACCTTCAGGGCGGTCGGTGACTTGGCGTGCAGCGTTTCGGCGGCCTCCTTGGCGGCCTGCGTGCCGTGTCCCTCCAGGCGGTCGACGATCTCCTCGACGTTGTCCGCCGCGTAGCAGACGTCGATCCACTCGCGCTGCGCGGCGAGCACGCCGGGCGGTGCTTCGGCGACGTACCGGGCGAGGACGTCACGTACCGGATCGGTGGCGAGATCCGCGACCAGGCGCGGCAGCAGCTCGGCGGGCACGAAGTGGTCGGCGAGGCCGCACAGCAGCGCGTCGCGCGCGCCCACCGGCTGCCCGGTCAGCGCCAGGTGGGTGCCGAGTTCGCCGGGCGCGAGGCCGAGCAGGTAGGTGCCGCCCACGTCGGGGACGAAGCCGATGCCGGTCTCGGGCATGGCGATCCGCGAGCGTTCGGTGACGACGCGGACGCCGCCGTGCGCGGAGACGCCCACGCCGCCGCCCATGACGATGCCGTCCATGACGGCGACGTACGGCTTCGGGTAGCGGGCGATACGGGCGTTGAGGCGGTATTCGTCGCGCCAGAAGTCCGCGGAGGCACTGCCACCGCTCCGCGCGTCGTCGTAGATGGCGCGGATGTCGCCGCCCGCGCACAGCCCCCGCTCCCCCGCGCCGGTGAGCACGACCGTCTCGACGGCCGGGTCCGTCTCCCAGGCGGTGAGGGCCTCGTCGATGCGGCGGACCATGGCGTGGGTGAGGGCGTTCAGGGCCCGGGGCCGGTTGAGGACGATGTACGCGGCGCGGCCTTCGGTGCGCAGCAGCACCTGCGCATCGTCGTCGGTGGCGGCGGCGGTCATCGCAGCGCCTCCGTCAGGCCGCGGGCAACGATCAGGCGCATGATCTCGTTGGTTCCTTCCAGGATGCGGTGGACGCGCAGGTCGCGGACGAGCTTCTCGATGCCGTACTCGGTCAGGTAGCCGTAGCCGCCGTGCAGTTGGAGCGCGCGGTCGGCCACCGAGTGGCCGGTGTCGGTGGCGAACTGCTTCGCCATGGCGCACAATTCGGGTGCCTGCGGGTCGCCCAGGTCGAGGGCCTGCGCGGCCTGCCGGACCAGGGCGCGGGCGGCGGCCAGCTCGGTCGCCATGTCGGCGAGCCTGAACTGGAGTGCCTGTGCGTCGAGGAGCCGCGCCCCGAAGGCCTCCCGGTCGGCGAGGTGGGTGAGGCTGCGGTCGAGGGCGCTGCGGGCGCCGCCGAGGGAGCAGGCGGCGATGCCGAGGCGGCCGCCGTTGAGGCCGTTCATGGCGATGCGGAAGCCGTTGCCCGCGCCGCCGAGCAGCCGGTCGGCGGGCACCCGCACGTCGTCGAGGATCACCTGCCGGGTGGGCTGGGCGTTCCAGCCCATCTTCTTCTCGTTCGGGCCGAAGGACAGGCCGGGGTCGTCGCGTTCGACGACGAAGGCGGAGACGCCGCCGGGGCCGCTCTCGCCGGTGCGGGCCATCACGAGGTAGACGTGCGACGCGCCCGCGCCGGAGATGAACTGCTTGACGCCGTTCAGGACGTATGTGTCGCGGTCGCGCTCGGCACGGGTGCTGAGCGCGGCCGCGTCCGAGCCGGCGCCGGGCTCGGTGAGGCAGTAGCTGCCGAGCCAGTCCATGGAGGTCAGCGGCGCGAGCCAGCGGGCGCGCTGGGCCTCGTCGCCGTACCGGTCGATCATCCAGGCGACCATGTTGTGGATCGACAGATAGCCCGCGATGGACGGACAGCCGGAGGCGAGGGCCTCGAAGACGAGGACGCCGTCGGCCCGGGTGAGCCCGGAGCCGCCCGCGTCCTCGGCGACGTACATGCCGCCGAGACCGAGATCCGCGGCCTTGCGCAGCACCTCGACCGGGAAGTGCTTGTCCCGGTCCCAGGCGAGCGCGTGCGGGGCCAGGTGTTCCTGGGCGAAGTCGAGGGTCGTCTCGACGATGGCGAGCTGGTCGTCGGTGAGCAGGGTGCTGGTCATGGCGCCGGTCACCGCATCGTCGGGAGGGTGAAGGACGCGCCTTCCTTGGTCCCGGAGGGCCAGCGCGAGGTGACGGTCTTGGTGCGGGTGTAGAAGCGGATCGAGTCGGGGCCGTGCTGGTTGAGATCGCCGAATCCGGAGCGCTTCCAGCCGCCGAAGGTGTGGTACGCGACAGGGACCGGGATGGGTACGTTGACGCCGACCATGCCGGTGTCGACGCGCCGGGTGAAGTCGCGGGCGGTGTCGCCGTCGCGCGTGAAGAGCGCGACGCCGTTGCCGTACGGGTGCTCGGTGGGCAGCCGCAGCGCCTCTTCGTAGTCGGCGGCGCGTACGACGGACAGGACCGGGCCGAAGATCTCCTCCTGGTAGATCCGCATGTCGGTGGTGACGCGGTCGAAGAGGGAGGCGCCCGCGAAGAATCCGCCCTCGTGGCCGGGGAGCGTGAAGTCCCGTCCGTCGACGACGAGTTCGGCGCCCTCCTCGACGCCCAGGTCCACGCAACCGCGGACCCGGTCGACGGCGTCGCGGCTGACGAGCGGGCCGAAGTCGGCATCGGCGTCGTCGGAGCGGCCGATGCGCAGCGCGCCGATGCGGTCCCTGAGGCGGGCCACCAGGGCGTCGGCGGTGGCCTCGCCGACCGGCACGGCCACCGAGATCGCCATGCAGCGCTCGCCCGCCGAGCCGTAGCCGGCGCCGATCAGGGCGTCCACGGCCTGGTCGAGGTCGGCGTCCGGCATCACGATCATGTGGTTCTTGGCGCCGCCGAAGCACTGGGCGCGCTTGCCGTGGGCGGCGGCGGTGGCGTAGATGTGCGCGGCGACCGGCGTCGAGCCGACGAAGCCGAGCGCCTCGACGCGCGGGTCTTCCAGGAGGGTGTCGACGGCTTCCTTGCCGCCGTTGACGACGTTGAGGATGCCCGGCGGCAGGCCCGCCTCCAGGAAGAGTTCGGCGAGGCGCAGCGGGACGGACGGGTCGCGTTCGGAGGGCTTCAGGATGAAGGCGTTGCCGCAGGCGATGGCGGGCGCGGCCTTCCACAGGGGAATCATCGCGGGGAAGTTGAACGGCGTGATACCGGCGACGACGCCGATGGGGCGGCGCAGCGAGTGCACGTCGATGCCGGTCCCGGCGTTGTCGGTGAACTCGCCCTTGAGCAGGTGCGGGATGCCCGCGGCGAACTCCACGACCTCCAGGCCGCGCTGGAGGTCGCCGTGCGCGTCGGGGACGGTCTTGCCGTGCTCGGCGGACAACAGTCGCGCCAGGGACTCGCGTTCGCCGTCGACGAGCTGGAGGAACCGCAGCAGGACGCGGGCGCGGCGCTGCGGGTTCCACTCGCCCCACTCGCGCTGCGCCTGCGCCGCGTCGGCGATGGCGGCCTCGGTCTCGGCGCGGTTCGCGAGCGGGACGCGGGCCTGTACGTCGCCGGTGTTGGGGTCGTACACGTCGGCGAGCGTGCCCGAGGTGCCCGGGGTGTGCTTGCCGCCGATGAAATGGGTCAGTTCACGGACCATGGGGAGCCTGCTCTTTCGTCAGGTGCGATCCGGGGAGGGGCGCGGCCGGCCGACCGTCGGGGCATGCGGGCATGCGCGGGCATGCCGGTCCGACGGGCGGAAAAGTGGACGCGAACGGCGAAGGGGCCGTCAGACAGCGGGGGTTGTCGCTCGCATTGCCGGATCACCGGGGTCGGTTGTCGCTCGCAATGCCGGATCACCGGGTTCGTGAGTGCGCACCGGGGCCATGCGTGTCTGCTCCATCCTCGTGGACAACACGGAACACCCCGCGGCCGGTATCCTGACTCCCGGATCAGCGCCCGTTCTCCCGCCTTCCCGACGGACTTCTCCGTCAGTGGCGTTGTTGCACGCGAGAACGCACTCCCCGGTCACAGTGGCGGGACCGCGCCGGATTCACACCGGCTTCCCTGCACCGCGGGCTTCGCCACGAACATATACTTGGACGTCCTAGTAAGTCCACACCCGACTGCGCGGCCCTCCGAGGTTCAGCGACATCTTGTCCGGGGTTCACCGGACGCTTCACACTCTCTCTCCGTTGGTTCGTCCGGTCCGTTGAGCGGCCTGTCCGATGCGAGGGGACACAGTGGAGCGATTAACAGCGAGTGATCCAGAGGAAGTCGGGCGCTATCGGACCATCGCGGAGCTGGGCCGCGGCGGGATGGGGCGCGTCTTGCTGAGCAGCGCCCCGGACGGCCGACTCGTCGCGCTGAAGCAGGTGCGCAGCCAGTTCGTCGAGGACGACGGCTTCCGGGCCCGGTTCCGCCGCGAGGTGGACGCCTCCCGCAAGGTGTCCGGCGCGTACACCTCGGCGGTGATCGACGCCGACGCCGACGCGCCCGAGCCGTGGCTGACATCGGAGTTCGTCCCGGGCCCTTCGCTTCAGCAAGCGGTGACGGCCCTCGGCGCGCTGCCGGAGGAAGCGGTGCTGCGCATGGCCGCGGGGCTGGCCTCCGCCCTGCTCGACATCCACCGGGCCGGCCTTGTGCACCGGGATCTGAAGCCGTCCAATGTGCTGCTCGCCGACGACGGCCCCAGGGTGATCGACTTCGGCATCGCACGGGCGACCGACAGCGAAGGCGGCACCGAGCTGACCCACTCGGGCTGGCTGGTCGGCTCCCCCGGCTTCATGTCCCCGGAGCAGGCCCAAGGGCAGCCGCTCGGCTCGGCCAGCGATGTGTTCTCCCTGGGGACGGTGCTGGTGATGGCGTGCACGGGCAAGTGCCCGTTCGCCGGGCCGTCCACGCCGCAGACCCTGTACAACGTGGTGCACACCGACCCCGATCTCAGCGGGCTCCCGGAGAGGATCCGCCCCGTCGTCACCCGTTGCCTGGCCAAGGACCCGAGCGAGCGGCCGAGTCCGGCCCAGCTCCTCGAAGAGATCGGCCGGCTCTCGCCCTCCGCCCGTCCCTGGCCGCTCGAGGTACACGAGCTGATCGCGGCGCAGCAGGCCGAGATCGCCCGGCTTCAGGACGAGTTGGCGAGCCGCACGAGCGACCGGGAGGCCGCCGGGGCGGTCGTCATCGACTCCCCGGCCACTCCGGGACGTTCCGACTCCGCGGCCGCTCCGGGACGTCCGTCCGGCCCGGCATCGGAACCCGCGCCGTCCCGACGCGGCTGGGCCCTTGCCGCGGGAGCGGTCGTCGCACTCTCGCTGGGCGTCGCCACAGCCGTCACCGTCCTGGACCCCGGACGCGACGGCGGCGACCGCACCACGGCCGATCCCCCACGGGCCACCAAGACGGTGCAGCGGACGGCCGCGGAAGAGGAAGAGACGGCGGACCCGACCACCAAGGCACCCCCGGAGCCCGCCAGGGAACCGACCAACGAGCCGACCAAGCCTCCCGCCCCCGAGCCCTCGACGGTCACCGAGCCGTCCCGCCAGGCCCCCACGACGGCCGATGCGCGGCCGAGCACGCGGCCGGCGGCGATCGCCGACTGCGGGGGCCGGACCCTGAACAGACCCGGCGAGTTGCTGCTCGCATGCGGCGACGGAAAGGCCGGGCTCCAGGGCCTGGCGTGGTCGGACTGGGGCAGGCCCACCGCCCGCGCCACCGGGCGCGGGTGGCACGTGATCTGCGAGCCCAGCTGCGCGAACGGCAGGCAGGTCCAGTACCCGGTCACCGTGACCGTCACCGGCCTGACCGGCGGGCGTTACAAGGCCATGCAGGTCAGCGCCCCGCAATCACCCGACGACCGCCTCCGCTACTACGTGCTCGACGCGAACGGGCCGACGGAGAGATTCTGAGGCTCTGAGGCCCTGAAGACCGCGACGGTCGACCCACAGCGCGTCGCGGTGAGCACGCCCGGCAAGGTCGAGCCGGCAAGGTCGAGATGCCGGTCGAAGCGGTCAGGGCATCCGCCGCCCTCTCCGAAAGCGACCTCGGCAGCTACGCCCTGGAGTACCTCAAGAACGATTGGTACATCACCGACTGAACCCGGAATTGTCCGTGATCGGTAACAGACGCATCCCCTGGCCGCCGCCCCTCATCCTGCCAAGTGGTCGCAGAGCGACCGAGGATCGGCGAGGGACTGCGTGAAAAGGGGCGGACATGGCACGGCACGGCGGCGGGCGGGGCTGGTACGGCAAGGTGCTCGGGGCGGCGATCGGGGTGACGATGCTCGCCACCGGCGCCTCGGTGTGGACCGCGGCAGGCCGGCGCCACGGACGACCCGGCACCGAAAGAGACCGCGCCGGCCACGCCGGGCAGTGACGTCAAGCCGGTCGCGGCGACCATCGCGCACGCCTCGGACGCGGGCAAGCGCGGCGTCAACATCACCATCGACGACGGCCCCCGACCCCGTGTGGACCCCTCAAGTGCTCGACCTGCTGCGCCAGTACGGGGTGAAGGCCACGTTCTGCATGGTGGGCACGCAGGCGCAGGCCCACCCGGACCTCGTGAAGAAGGTGGTCGCGGCCGGGCACCGGCTGTGCGACCACTCGGTGTCGCACAACACCGCCATGGACAAGGATTCCCGGACCTACCAGTCGCGGCAGATAGTCGACGCCGAACGCATGATCACCAAAGCGTCCGGGGGCGTACGGCCGATGTACTACCGCGCGCCCGGCGGGGCTTTCACCCCGTACAGCCGCAAGCTCGCCGCTTCCCTGGGCATGCGCCCGCTGGGCTGGAACGTCGACAGCAAGGACTTCGAACGTCCGGGCACCGACGCCATCGTCGCCACCGTCGAGCGGGAACTACCCAACGGACCGACGCTCCTCTTCCACGACGCGGGCGGCGACCGCACCCAGACCCTGGAGGCCCTGCGCCGGCTCCTCCCCCGGCTCAAGGAGCAGGGCTACTCCTTCGGCTTCCCGGTGCGCTGAGCCCGGACGCCTTGTGCCACCGCAGGTGCGCCCCATCAGTCACAGGACTAGCCTGGAATTGCGGCTATGAGGTCGTGAGGGCATGGGCCCCGAGGTCCGCCCGCGAGGCCATGTGGGCCTGTCCCCCCACAGTTGCAGGCCTCGGGTCGGCCGGCATATCTCCGACTCGCGGTGCGGGAGGAGGTGTATCACGATGCGTGCCTACGAGCGCCCCACGCTGACGGCGGCAGGGAGCTTCTGGAAGGTCACCGGGATGGCCCTCAAGCGCTACGGCCCCCCTGACTTCCTCGGACAGCACAGCATCCTCCGCTGACGTTGCGACGTCTGACGGCGTCTGACGACGTCTGACGACGTCTGACGGAGAACGGAGCCCAAGTTGACCGGACAACCAGACGGACAACCGGTGGCGGACGGCGACGCCCGCCACCGGTCGGTCGGAGGGGCCGGACGGGCCGAACTCGCCGCAGTACCCGTGTGGTTCGTGGTGCTTCCGGACTGCGCGGCGGCCGGGGCGGCCGGGGCGCGGCTGCGCGAGTACGCGGAGTACGGGGTCCCGCACCCCTCCGGGCGGCCGTGGCTGCTCGGGGCGGGCCGGGACGGGATGGCCCTGGGGCAAGGGCGGGACGCCAAGGTCGCGTTGTTCGGGCAGCACGCCGTCACCGGGGGCGAGCTGGACCGGATCGCGGGGCGGATCGTGGCGGGCGCGGAGGCGGGGGCGTACGCGTCGGGGCTGGCCGGGAGCTTCCACCTGGTCGCGTCCGTGGGCGGGCAGGTGCGGGTGCAGGGGGCGCTGAGCGGGCTCCGGCGGGTGTACACGGCCGAGGTCGACGGCATCGCGGTGGCCGCGGACCGGGCCGACGTCCTTGCGTTCCTCACGGGAAGCGGGGCCAGGGCCGGGGCCAGCGGCGGCAGCGGCAGCGGCGGCGGCAGCGGCAGCGGCAGCGGCAGCGGCAGCGGCAGCGGCAGCGGCAGCGGCAGCGGCAGCGGGGGCGAACTCGACCGCGCACAGCTCGCGTTCCACCTCCTGGACCCCCCGCTGCTGCACCCCCTCACCGACCGCCCCGTATGGCGCGACGTGACCTTCGTGCCGCCGGACCACTGTGTGCTGCTCGACCGCGGCGGCCGGGCGCGCTCCGTCCCCCGCTGGACCCCGCCCCCGCCGGACCTCACGCTCGCCGAGGGAGCCCGCGCGGTGCGGGCGGCCCTCGAAGCGGCCGTGGCCGCCCGTACCGCGGGTCAGCAGCTCGTCAGCGGGGACCTCAGCGGCCTCGACTCCACCTCGGTGTGCTGCCTGGCGGCAGGCCGTACTCGGGTGGTGGCCCTCACCGCTGCCAGTCCCGACCCGCTCGACGACGACGTGGAGTGGGCGGTGCGCACCGCGGCGGCCGTGGGCGGCATCGAGCACCACGTCGTACCGGCCGCCGAGATGCCGTTGATCTACCACGGGCTGCCGGGCATGGACGAGCCGTTCGACGAGCCGTGCGGTGTGATCGCCGACTCGGCGCGGTGGCTGGCCCTCGCCCGCCGGGCCGCGGCACACGGCTCAGCCGTGCACCTGACCGGCTTCGGCGGCGACGAGGTGCTCGGCGCCGCCACCAGCCACCTGCGAACTCTCCTGCGCCACCGCCCCCTTGAGGCCGTCCGGCAGCTTCGGGGCTTCACCGCGTGCTACCGCTGGTCGCGCCGCGAGGTGCTGCGGCAGCTGTGCGACACCCGCTCGTACGGCCGCTGGCTGGACGCCGCGGCGGAACTGCTCACCGCTCCCGCGCCGTCCGAGGACGCGCCGACGCTCGACTGGGGGCCGGTGCCGCGGATGCCGCCGTGGGCGACCGGGGACGCCACGGACGCCGTACGCGCACTGATCCGGGACGCGGCACCGGACGCCGAGCTGCTCGCCGGGCGCCGCGGGATCCACGACGACCTGGAGGGGATCCGGAACGCGGCCCGCCCACTGCGGCCCATCGGGCAGCTCGCGGCCCGTACGGGCGTCCGGCTGGCCGCGCCGTACTACGACGACCGGGTGCTGGACGCCGCGCTCGCCGTGCGCCCCGAGGAGAAGCGCACGCCATGGCGGTACAAGCCGCTGCTCCTGGAGGGGATGCGGGGCGCCGTACCCGAGGTGAGCCTGGCCCGGCAGAGCAAGTCCGCCGGCACCTGCGACCTGGACGGGGCGCTGCGGACGCACCGGGATGAACTCCTCGCCCTGTGGGAGGACTCCAGGCTGGCCCGGCTCGGCCTGGTTGATGCCGCCGCGCTGCGCACGCTGTGCGCCCGCCCCCTTCAGGAGCACGGGCGCGACCTGCACGGCGCGCTCTACCAGGCGGTGGCCTGCGAAGTCTGGCTGCGCGCCAGGGAGCGGGCGGCCGCCACCCTCAACCGGGAGGCGAAGAGCCCATGTTGAAGCTGCGCGACGGCGTGTCCCGCGCCGACACCGACTACGGAATCGCCCTGCTCGACGAGGACACCGGGCAGTACTGGAATCTCAACGGAACAGGCGCGCTGGTGCTCCGCACGCTGCTCGACGGCGGGACGCAGGAGCTGGCCGTCGAGCGTCTGACGGACGAGTACGACGTGGACGCCGACAGCGCCCGCGCGGACGTCGGCGAACTCGTCGAGGCGCTGGACGCCGCCGGTCTCGCGAGAGTTGAGGAGGTGCCCGGGTGAGCACTCCGCAGACGATCGGGCACCGGCCGCGCTCGGTGCCGCTGCCACGCCGGCTGCTGGCCCGGCTCGCCGTGGGCTGCGCCCGCGCGCTGGCCCACCTGCCGCCCCGGCGGCTCCGGGCCGTCCTCGACCGGGTGCGGCGCGGTGCCCGGGCCGCCTCGCACGCCGATGCCGCGGCGGCCCGGGAGACGGTGACCGCGGTCAGCCTCGCCTGCACCGGGCCCGAGGGCTGCCTGACCCGCTCGCTGGCCACGGCGCTGCTGTGCCGGGCGCACGGGCAGTGGCCGGTGTGGTGCGTGGGAGCGCGGCGGCTGCCGCCGTTCGGGGCGCACGCGTGGGTGGAGGCCGAGGGCGTACCGGTCGGCGAGGACCACCCGGCGGACTACTTCCGACCGTTCTTCACCGTGCCGTGAGCGACCCTGCCATGAGCGACCGCGCCATGAGTGACCGCGCCCCGAGCGACCATGCCACGAGCGACCGCGTGAGCGACCGTGGCCTGAGCGCCATGACCCGCTCGGGCCTCCGCGAGGTCTACCGGGTGCTGCGCGGGCACCGGCGCGGGATCTGCGCCGCCGCGGCGCTGACCCTGGCCGGCTCCGCGCTCGGCCTCGCGCAGCCGCTCGTGGTGAAGGAGGTGATCCAGGCGGCGGGCGCGGGCTCGGCCGTCGCGGGCACGGTGGCGCTGCTGGTGGCGCTCTTCCTCGCCCAGGCGCTGGTGCAGGCGGTGGGGCGGTACGTGATGGTGCGCACCGGGGAGGGAGTGGTGCTGGGGGTGCGGCTCAACCTCGTCGACCGGCTGCTGCGGCTGCCGTTGCGCACCCTCGACCGGCACCGCACCGGCGACCTCATCTCCCGTACCGGCACGGACAGCACCGCGCTGCGGCTGCTCATCGCGGAGGGCTTCACCGACGCGGTGACGGGGAGCATCGGGCTGCTCGGGGTGGTCGCGCTGATGGTCTGGCTGGACTGGCTGCTCTTCCTGGTCGTCCTCGGCATGATCGTGCTCGGCGCCGCGCTGCTGACCACGGCGCTGCGCCGGATCGAGGGCGCCTCCCTCGCGGCCCAGCAGGCCACCGGCACCATGACCGCCGACCTGGAGCGAGCCCTGGTCGCGCTGCGCACGGTGCGGGCCAGCCGGGCCGAACGCCGCGAGGCGGCCAGGATCGGCGAGCAGGCCCGCGCCGCCTACGCGGCCGGAGTGCGGGTGGGGCGGCTGGACGCGGTGGTCGCCCCGGCCGTCGAACTCGCCGTCCACGGCTCGTTCCTGGCGGTGCTCCTGATCGGCGGCACCCGGGTCGCGGCGGGCGGCTCGGTCGCGGACCTGGCCGCCTTCCTGCTCTACATGCTGTATCTGGTCGAGCCGATCGGCGCCGTGTTCCAAGCGGTGAGCAACGTGCAGCAGGGCTCCGGGGCGCTGCGCCGGATCACCGAAGTCCTGGAGCTGGAAGGAGAGCCGGAATCGGGCGAGGTCCCCCGCAGGGCTCCGGCCCCCGCCGAGGGCCCGCTGCTGCAGTTCCGCGACGTGTGGTTCGGCTACGAGCCACACCGGCCGGTGCTGCGCGGGGCCACCTTCGATGTGCCGCGGCGCGGGCATGTGGCACTGGTGGGGCTCTCGGGCGCGGGCAAGTCCACCGTCTTCGCCCTCACCGAGCGGTTCTACGACCCGGACCGCGGGCTCGTCCTCTTCGACGGCCAGGACGTGCGCGACGTACAACGGCACGCACACCGCGCACGGATCGGGCTGGTCGAGCAGCACTGCCCCGTGCTGCACGGGACACTCCGGGAGAACCTGATGTACGCCGCGCCGGACGCGGACGAGAGCGAGTTGCGGCGGGCCATGGAGCTGGCACAGCTGACCGATCTTGTCGCCCGGCTGCCACGCGGCCTGGACACCGATGCCGGCGAGCAGGGCGTCGCGCTGTCCGGCGGCGAACGCCAGCGGATCGCGATCGCCCGCGCCCTGCTGGCCCGGCCCCAGCTGCTCCTGCTGGACGAGCCCACGGCGCATCTGGACGCCGTGAACGAGGCAGCGCTGCGCAGGTCGATCCGGGAGACGGCGAAGGAGTGCGCGCTGCTGGTGATCGCGCACCGGGTGTCCACCGTGCGGGAGGCGGACGTGATCGTGGTGCTGGACAGGGGGCGGGTGGTGGCGACGGGGCGCCACGGGGAACTCCTCGCCGAGAGCGCCCGGTACCGCACCCTGTCCCCCGGATAGGGCGGGGCCTTCCCGCATGCGGGCAACCGGCGGCCCCTGCCTCCTGGCGGCCGCTCACGCTCCCCATGCTGTGAACGCACCCCAGTAGAGGGGCGAGGCGAAGGGGCGCTCGTCCCCCGACGTCGCGTGGGCGGCGTACGGCCGGATCAGGTCGGCCAGATGCCGGTGGGAGTCCGTGTACCGCGCGAGCTCGTCCCACGTGAGACGACGCAGCCACCGGCGCGATCGGCGCAGCGCCGGCACCGGGGCGTGGGCGTCGGCATCGGCGTCGGCGAGGAGTTCGTAGAAGCACGTCATCAGCACGGCGGTCGCCATGTCGTCCACCTGCCACAGGCTGGTCACCGCGCAGGCGGCGCCCGCCTGGAGGAACCCGGCCGGGAGCCCGAGGAACTCGTCGGGAGCCTCGATGATGCCGTAGTGACCCGACTGGCAGGCGCTGGCCACCGTCAGTCTGCAGCCGGGCAGTTGGTGCCGCACCAGGGTGTCCATGTCCAGGCGGCCGTCGGCGAGCGCCAGCGAGCCGCCCCGGCTGTCGGATCCCGCGCTGCCGTGACAGCTCAGGTGCAGATACGACGCCTCGGCGAGATGCTCGAGCACCCAGTCCACGGTGGCATCGGCGCCCACGGCGCAGCTGGTCTTCCCCCAGGACTCGAACAGGGCCCGGATCTCTGCGAGTTCGCTGCGGCTGCCGGGCAGTGAACCGTCGGGGTCGGTGACGGCCACCAGGCGCGGCGCCGTTTCCGGTCGGCGCCCGGCTCGGGCGCGGGAAGCGGCGTACACCGCGGCGGAGGGGGCGGCGGTCAGGGTGCCGATGTCATCGAGCACGTCCTCCGTCTTCGGTCCGAGCGGCACGGCGTGCAGGGGGACCAGGCCCAGCAGGCCGGTGGGGACGACGACCGCCTCGTGTCGCGCGTCGTCCGCGAGGAGCTGCGCGAGCGGGCGCACGAGCGGCTCCAGCGCGCCGAGGCGCTCCAGGGCCGCCGGGAGCCGGCGTCGGCGCCGCAGTGTCGAGGCCTGCTGCACGAGCCACAGCCCCGCGGTCTCGTCGTCCGGGTCCACGACCAGGAGGCGGAGGAGGGTCACGCTGCTCACCTCCGGGACGTGTACGGCCCGTACGGCGCACCGCGCGTCGGGGATCGTCAGCACATAGCTGCCCCACGGTGCGTTGACCAGGTACGCGAGGGGCAGCCCGCCGGCGGCCCGGACGATGTCCCGCAGTTCCGTGGTGCGCAGGAAGTCCTCGAAGCCGGGGATCGCCCGGATCTCCTCGACCACGGTGCGCAAGGCGCGTTCGGCCTCGGCCTGGGCGCGCGCCGCGGGGGCGAGCCCGCCGGGCGGCGTGGCGGACGGTTCGGCGATCGCGGACCCGTAGCGGGCGCGCGTGTGCCGGTAGCGCTGGGCCATGACGGGATCGACGCGATCGAGCGCCTCCAGGTCGACCGCTCCCCGTCCGGCCACCACTGAGAGCTCACATGCCAGCCCCCGTTCGAGGGCTTCCACCGCGCGTTCGGGACGGCCGGCCCGCGCCAGCAGGTAGGCGGTCCAGCGGGCGAGCCGATCCACCTGTACCAGCACGCTTCGGCGGCTCGCGACCGTGACCTGGGCGTCGAAGAGCGCGTTCACGGCGGTCAGCATGTCCGCCGCGACGTCGGCCGCCTCCGTCCAGCGTTCCGCCGCGGCATAGGAGTTGACCAGTTCCCGGGCGATGTTGAGGTGGATAGAGGGTGAGACGGCGGGCGGTGTGGCGGCCAGGGCGTCGCGGCGCAGCCGGATGCTCTCGGCGCTGTCCGGTCCTTCGAGGTGGTCGCCGGCCTGGGCCAGCAGCCACAGGACGCGGCCGGTGTTGAGGAGGCCGGGGCGCGTCGCGGCCAGGTCGAGCGCCGCGGTGGCCGCCGCTCTGGCGCCGTGGGCGTCCGCGGGCTCGCGGGACAGCAGCAGGTGGGCGAGGTTGCACTGTGCCTGTGACCACAGGGTGGGATTGTCCTCAGGATCGAGGTGGTGGAGAGCGTCCCGGTAGCATCGCTCGGCTTCTCGCAGGTCCTCGGGTTCGCCGCGGCGGTACAGCAGCAGACCGAGGTTGAGCATGGAGTAGGCCCAGTTGACCGTGGAGCGCTCCGGGGACCGTTCCTCGAGGCCGGCCGTGATGCGGTCGATGCCGAGGGTGAGGTCCGCGGGGCCGCCGCCCGGCCGCTCCGCGAGCAGCAGTCCGTAGTTGGTCTGGATCCGTGCCCAGAACTCGGGGTGCTCCTGGCGGTCGAGTCGGCTCGCGCGCGCCAGCAGGTCGCGGGCGGCCTCCCAGACCTCAAGGCGGTCGCCGTCGTCGCGGAAGTAGTGCGCGTTGGCGAGGTTGTTCGCCACCTCCACCCACTGCAGGGTGCCCTCGGTCAGCCGGCTCAGCGCGTGTTCGAGGACGTGGCGGGCCTCGGCCAGGTCGGCGTCGAGCCCGGCGCGGGCGGCGACCACCAGGCGTTCGCCGAGCCTGGCGGCGAGTTCGGTCTCCCTCTCCTCCTCGCCGAGGTCGGCGGCGAGGGCCATGGCCTCGCGGGCGGCCGGAATGCACGCGGGGCCGTCCGTGTCGAAGGCCGTCACGTACAACTCCTGAAGCCGCGCGCGCAGATCGCCGCCGAACCGGCTCAGGGAGTCGAAGTAGCGCCGCACCGCCACCTCCTGCGACGTGCGGCCGTCACACAGGTCCTCCAGGAGTCGCTGCCGCCGCTCCAGCACCGACGCGAACGGCGTGCCTTCGACCGCGCGCAGTTCCTCACGGCCTGCGTCGCGCACCTTCGTGTCGTTGGTCAACTCCGGGTGTGTTCGCAGGAGTTCGTCGAGTTGGTCGGGCATGCTCGTCGCCACGGCGCGCAGCAGCTCGCTCATGCGGGTGTTGTCGTGCTGCGCCGCGAGATACCCGAGGAACGTCCGGTAGTTGTCGACCGTCGGCTCCCCTTCCGGCCGCAGCTCCCGGCATGCCGCCTCGGGGTCCGTCAGGTCCCGGCCGAGGTCGCGGGCCAGGACGACCGGCAGCAGCCTGCGCGGCAGGGGGATCGCCGGGGCGAAGCCGTCGTCGCCGAAGGCCCCGGCCCGTTCGGCCTCCTCCAGCAGCGGAATCCCGGACTTCGGTGGACCGGCGCGCAGTTCGGCGATGGAGAGCGCGAGCAGCACCGGCGCCACCGCTCCTGGGCGGAGGACAAGGAGCGGCGCGTCGACGTACGCCCGCGCCCCGCACCCGGGACAGTCCACCCACGCCACGCCCGAGCCGGGCGCCTCCAGGACGTCGGCCCGCTCACGGGCGTCGATGACGCGCCACGCCGGAGCCGTGCGTTCCTGATCGCAGTCCTCGCAGCGCCACAGGTAGGACACCCTCGCCGAGACCGCCACTTCGCCCCCGCCCTTGATCCGCCTTGAATCCGCCTTGATCCGCCGCCTACTTGCCGCTGGTGATGCGGGAGAGCAGGGCGGTGAAGACCCGTCCGAGCGCCGCGTCCCGCAGGGCACGCTTGTGGATGGTGAAACTCCACCTGCCGCGCGTGTCCCGCTTCACGACGACCTCGGTCTGCAGGAGTACGACGACGAGGACGGTGACCGAGAGCGCGACGGGTTCGATGCGGACCATCGGTGACCGCGCGTACTCGACGGCTTCGCCGACCGTGCCCGCCATGTCTTCACCCAGGGCCGCGGCGTACTCCAGCGCTGCGCGGGCCAACTCCCCTTCCGTGGCCTGCGGTTGATCCGGGCGCACATAAGCCTCCAGGTCCCCGGCGTCCAGGGCCTCCCTCAACTCGGCTTCCTTCCAGGCGAATTGTTCGGCGTCCGGAAGCAGGCCGCGTTCCTCCACCACTGCGGTGAGCGCCCGGACGGCAGCTTCGTCGGAGAGCGCCCGGATTCGCTGCTCCAACTGACCTCGACTCGACATGCCCCAATTCTGGCTCGCCCGCCGACCGTACGGGGGTAATCCCGTGATCTGTCCCAGGGAACCGGCGGCGGAGCCCGGCTCGGTTTTCGCTACGCTCCCAGTTCCTCGCGCACGACCCCGGCGAGCCCCGCCAGCGCGGCGTCGAGCTGCGCCGCCGCCACTCCGCCGCCCTGCGCCACCTCGTCCGAGCCGCCGCCCCGCCCGCCGAGCAACCGCTTGACGAGGGCCGACGCCGACAGGCCCGCCGCGCGCCCGGCCTGGTTCACGGCCACGACGAGGACCGGCTTGTCGCCGGTGAGGGCCACGGCGGCCACGCCCGGCCGCCCGGCGGACAGCCGTCCTCGTACGTCGAGGGCCAGCGTCCGGGCGGCGCCCGCGTCGCCGTCCGTCGTGGCGGTGACCACGCTCGCGCCCGCCACGTCGGCGGCACGGTCGGCCAGTTCGGCGGCGCGGTCGGCGAGGGCGGACTGGCGCAGCCGCTGGTTCTCGCGGTCGGCCGCCTTGAGCCGGTCGAGCAACTGGGCGATGCGGTCGGGCAGTTCGGCGCGCGGCGCCTGCACCTGCTCGGCGATGCGCGCCACCAGGTCACGCTCGCGGGCCAGATGGCCGAAGCCCTCGATACCGACGGCGGCCTCCAGGCGCCGCATGCCCGCACCGACGGACGACTCGGCGGTCAGCGCGACGAGGCCGACCTGCGCGGCGTGCTCGACGTGCGTGCCGCCGCACAGCTCGCGCGACCAGGCGCCGCCGATCTCGACGACCCGCACCTGCTCGCCGTACGTCTCGTCGAACAGCGCGAGCGCGCCGATCTCCTTGGCCTCGGGCAGCGTCATCCAGCGCACGTGGACCGGCAGGTCGCGGCGCAGGGCGCGGTTCGCGGCCTCCTCGACCTCGCTGCGTACGGTGGCGGACAGGCCGCCGCGCCAGGGGAAGTCGAGGCGGAGATAGCCGGGGCGGTTGTAGGAGCCGGCCTGCAGGGCGGTGGGGCCGAGGATCTCGCGCAGGGCCGCGTGCAGCACGTGGGTGCCGGAGTGGGCCTGGCGCGCGCCGAGCCGCCACTCGGGGTCGACGGCGGCGCGCACGGCGCCGCCGACGGCCAATTCGCCCGCCGTGACGCGGACTTGGTGGACGACGAGACCGGGCAGCGGGCGCTGCACGTCGAGCACGTCGGCCTCCACCGAGGCGCCGGAGAGGCCGCCGGCGTCGCTGTCCTGGCCGCCGGACTCGGCGTAGAACGGCGTGCGGTCCAGGACGACGCCGACGATGTCGCCCTGGCTGGCCACAGGCACCGGTCCCGTGGGGGCGAGGAGGGCGAGCACGCGCGAGTCGGTGGTGAGGGTGTCCCAGGCGCGCCAGTCGGTCGGGCCGTGCTCGTCGAGGACGGCCCGCAGCGCCGAAGTGTCCGCCGTTCCGCCGGACTTGCGGGCGCGGGCGTCCGCGCGGGCCCGTTCGCGCTGCTCGCGCATGAGCGCCGTGAAGCCCTCGCGGTCGACCTCTACGCCCTGCTCGGCGGCCATCTCCAGGGTGAGGTCGATGGGGAAGCCATACGTGTCGTGCAGCAGGAAGGCCTGCGTGCCGGGCAGTTGGCGCCCGCCCTCGGCCTTGACCTTCGTGACGGCCGTGTCCAGGACGGTCGTGCCCTGCTTCAGGGTGGCCCGGAAGGCGTCCTCCTCGCCCGCGGCCTGGTCGGCGACGCGGTCGTACGCCTCGGTGACCTCGGGATAGCTCAGCGCCATGCAGGTCCGGGCGACGGCTAGGAGTTCGGTCAACGACGGGTCTTCGTGGCCGAGTTGACGCATCGACCGGACCGCGCGGCGCAGGATGCGGCGCAGCACGTAGCCGCGGCCCTCGTTGCCGGGGGCGGTGCCGTCCGCGAGGAGCATCAAAGCGGTGCGGACGTGGTCGGCGACGACGCGCAGGTGCACGTCGGCGGCGGGGTCGGCGCCGTAGCGTACGTCGGCGAGTTCGGCGGCGCGGTCGAGGACGGGCCGGGTCTCGTCGATCTCGTACAGGTTGTCCACGCCCTGGAGCAGGGCGGCCATGCGCTCCAGGCCCATGCCGGTGTCGATGTTGCGGCGCGGGAGTTCGCCGAGGATCGGGAAGCCGGTCCTGCCGCTGCCCTCGCCGCGCTCGTACTGCATGAAGACGAGGTTCCAGAATTCCATGTACCGGTCCTCGTCGGCTTCCGGGCCGCCCTCGAGGCCGAAGCGCGGGCCCCGGTCGTAGTACAGCTCGGAGGAGGGGCCGCACGGGCCCGGTACGCCCATGTGCCAGAAGTTGTCCTCGTCGCCGCGCGCCACGATCCGCTCGTCGGGGAGGTCGGCGACGCGCCGCCACAGGCCGCGGGACTCGGTGTCGGAGTGGTGCACGGTCACCCAGATCTTCGCCGGGTCCAGGCCGTAGCCGCCGTCCGCGACGGGGCGGGTGCTCAGGTCCCAGGCGTAGCCGATGGCCTCTTCCTTGAAGTAGTCGCCGAAGGAGAAGTTGCCGTTCATCTGGAAGAAGGAGCCGTGCCGGCTGGTGCGGCCGACCTCCTCGATGTCCAGGGTGCGGACGCACTTCTGCACGCTGGTGGCCCGCTGCCAGGGCGGCTGCGTCTCACCGGTCAGATACGGCTTGAACGGCACCATGCCCGCGTTGACGAACAGCAGCGTGGGGTCGGGCGTGGGCAGCGGGGCGCTGGGTACGACGGTGTGGCCGCGCTCGGCGAAGAAGTCCAGGAAGCGGGTGCGGATGTCGGCGGTGCGCAAGGGGTGCTCCGGGCGGGGGCTCAAAGGGCTACGGGAGTGCAGCGGCTACGGGGCCTGCGGGGGCTGGGGCTACAGAGGCGGGAAGGTGGTGGCGGTGCGTGCGGGGTGGTGCGAGCCGAGGAAGACGGCGGTGCCGTACCCGTTCGGCGCGGGGTGGGTGACCTGCCGCCAGCCGAGCCGCTCGTAGAAGCGGACGGTGGCGTCGGCCTTCACGGAGGTGAGCAGCCAGCTGCGGCCGCCGGGCGCGTCGCGGGTGACCGCTTCGAGGAGCGTACGGCCGAGGCCGCGCCCGTGCGCGCCGGGCGTGACGGCGAGTTCGTCGACCTCCAGGCCGCCGCACAGCCACGCGGTGGTGCGGTCGGCGCCGAGCGCGGCGGTGACGTGCGGGTAGGAGCGGTTGCCGGGCAGCGGGGTGGCGGAGGTCCAGGCGGTGGCGAAGCCGACCACCCGGTCGCCGTCGAGCGCCACCGCGCCCGCGAACCCGGGCCGGTGCACGTCGTCCGCGAGGCGGGCCAGGTAGACGTCCGCCTCGGCGGGCTCCTCGTTCCACGGCGGTTCGGCGAACGCGGCGGCGTAGACCGCGCGTATGCCATCACGGTGGGCGAGCAGGCCGGGGCCGGGCAGGTGGTGGACGACGGCGGTCATCAGGCGGCCCTCGCGACGGTCGACGTGGGGTGCAGCGCGGCGTACTCCAGCGGGGCCGAGGGGTCGATGGACAGGTCGAGCGGCGCGGGCTCGGCGCCCGCGCGCAACAGCAGGTCCCCGACGGCGGCGATCATCGCGCCATTGTCGGTGCACAGGCCGAGCGAGGGCACGCGCAGGGTGAGCCCGGCCGCCTGGCAGCGCTCCTCGGCGAGCGCGCGCACCCGGGAGTTGGCTGCGACGCCACCGACCACGACGAGCGTGTCCACGCCGTGCGCGGCGCAGGCGGCGACGGCCTTGCGGGTGAGGACGTCGGCGATGGCCTCCTGGAGCGCGGCGGCGCCGTCGGCCACCGGCAGGGCGCCGTCTGCGTGTCGCTCGGCCCAGCGGGCGGCGGCGGTCTTCAGGCCGGAGAAGGAGAAGGCGTACGGGTCGTCGTCCGGCCCGGTCAGGGGGCGCGGGAAGGCCACGGCGTCCGCCGAGCCGTCGCGTGCCGCCCGGTCGACGGCCGGACCGCCGGGATAGGGCAGCCCGAAGACGCGGGCCGCCTTGTCGAAGCACTCGCCCGCCGCGTCGTCCAGGGTGTCGCCGAGATGCGTGATCGGATCGCGTGCCAGGTCGCGGACGAGCAGGAGCGAGGTGTGACCGCCGGAGACGATCAGGACCACGCACGGGTCGGGCAGCGGGCCGTGCTCCAGGGTGTCGGCGGCGACGTGTCCGGCGAGGTGGTGCACGCCGTACAGCGGGACGTCCAGGGCGTAGGCCAGGCCCTTCGCCCCGGCGAGGCCGACCTGGAGGGCGCCCGACAGGCCCGGTCCTGTCGTCACGGCGACCGCGCCGATGTCGCCGAGGCGCAGGCCCGCCCGGTCGAGGGCGCGGCGGACGACCGGGTTCAGGGCGTGCACGTGCGCGCGGGCGGCGATCTCGGGGACGACGCCGCCGAACCGGGCGTGCTCGTCCATGCTCGACGCGACGGCGTGCCCGAGCAGCCGTCCGTCGCGGACGAGGCCCGCGCCCGTCTCGTCGCAGGACGACTCGATTCCGAGCACGATCCGAGGGGCGGCCATGACTGTTCTCCCGACGCCGTTCGATGTCTCGGATTTCTTTCCGCTTGCGGTTTCAATCCGTGCCTACTGCCGACCAATAGTAGTTGCAATATATGTGCAATAAGCCTCGGCCGTTCGGCCCCGCTTCCCTCTCCCCTGTCGGCCCGGCACGCACGCCGCGCATAATCTCGGGCTGCATGGGGAGCATCGACCCATGGGTGAACAAATCGGCGCATACCCAGCAACCGGCCTGCGCTGGGGAGACTTCGCCGACGCGGCGCCCGGGCTGGCCGCGCGTGGCCAGAGGCTGTTGGAGCGCGGCGGATTCGTCTTCGCCGGGACCATCCGGGCGGACGGCACACCCCGGATCAGTCCGGTGGAGGTCCATCTCGTCGACGGGCACCTGATGCTCGTCCTGATCACCGGCACCCACAAGGTTCGGGACGTTCACCGCGATCCACGGCTCACCCTGCAGACGCCGATCACCGACCCGGCCCAACCCGGAGAGGAGTTCAAGGTACGCGGGCGGCTGAGGGAGGTGACCGACCCCGCGCCGCGGCAGACCACGGCCGACGCCATCGAGGCCACGAGCGGATGGCGCGCGCTGGATTCCTGGTCCTTCTTCTCCGTCCTCATCACCCACGCGGCCCTGCTGAGCTGGGCGGAAGACGGCGCCATGACGCTGGAGCGCTGGGACGGGGACCGAGGAGTCCGGCGACCGGAGCGCCGCCACCTCGACTTCGAGGCCTCCGGCTACCGCCGGACGCACTGAGCTCCGGCCGCCTTGTTCAGCCCGGGAGGCGGTCCAGTGCCTGCTTCACCAGGTCGCGCGCGTACGTCTCGGACAGGCCGTCCGGGCGGAACAGGATGCGGTACATGATCGGCGCGACGACGTGGTCCATGACGGTCTCGCGCTCCGGGATCCCGCCCTCGCCGCGCTCGCGGGCGCGGGCGAGGACGAGGTCGACCTGGGCGGCGGCGTAGTCGGAGCACTGCCCGGCGTTGCCGCCGTCCGGGTCGCCGAGGAGCGCGTCACGGATGTAGGCGCGGCCCGCGGTGGAGGACATCTCGTCGAGGAACTGTTCCGCCCAGGCCGTCAGGTCGGCGCGCAGGCCGCCGTGGTCCGCCGGTTCCGTGTCGGGGCGCAGCCGCTCCACGGCGACGTCCGACAGGAGTTCCTGGAGGTCGCCCCAGCGGCGGTAGATCGTCGACGGGGTGACCCCGGCCCGCGCCGCGACCAGCGGCACGGTCAGCGTCGCGCGGCCCCGCTCGGCCTCCAGCTCGCGCACGGCGGCGTGCACGGACGCCTGCACACGGGCGCTGCGCCCGCCGGGGCGGGCCATGGGCTTGGGACTCATGCCGATCACCTTAACGCTAAGTTCTAGCTTCTACGGCGCGGCGGACGCGACCTGCCCCGCCTCCGGGGCAAGTCGCCCCACGTCCGCCCGCGTCTCCTCGTACGCCCGCCCCACCCGCAGCACCGTCCGCTCCCCCAGCGGCCGCCCGATGAGCTGCATGCCGATGGGGAGCCCCGCCCGGTCCTGCCCGACGGGCACGGTCAGGGCCGGAACGCCGGTGATGTTGGCGGGAGCGGACAGCCGTACATAGCTGTCGGACACGCTCTCCACGCTCCCGTCGGCCCACTGCACGGACTGCTGCCCCGCCGGCACGGCGGTCAGCGGCACAGTGGGCGCGGCGACGACGTCGACGGTGTCCAGCATTCGCGACCAGGCGCGCCGCATCAGGGTCCGGGCGCGCTGGGCGCGCAAGTAGTCCCCGGCGAGGAGGAGTTCACCCGCCTCGAGGAGTACGCGGACGTCGGGGGCGTACAGTTCGGGCGTCGCGCGGAGCGTCCGCTCGTGGTACGAGGTGGCCTCGGGCACCATCAGGCCCCACTGGACCGCCTGCACGTAGCGGGTCATGGGGATCTCGACGTCGACGAGTTCGGCCCCGAGGTCGCGCAGTCCGTCGATGGCCTTCCGCACGGCGGACTCGACGTCGGGGGCGACGCGGTCGAAGTAGTAGTTCCGCGGGACGCCGACGCGCAGGCCGGTCAAGTCGCCCTCGTGGTACGGGAGATGGCCCTGGTGAGGCGCGGTGGTGCCCGCCGGGTCGTGGCCGGTCAGGGCGGCCAGGACGAGGGCGGCGTCCTGGACGGTGCGGGTGACGGGGCCGACGTGGTCGAGGGACCAGGACAGCGAGGTCACGCCGTGCAGCGGCACCAGGCCGTACGTCGGCTTGAGCCCCACGACGCCGTTGAGGGCGGCGGGGACCCGGATGGAGCCACCGGTGTCGGTGCCGAGCGCGAAGGTGGCCCCGCCGGCCGCGACAGCGACGGCCGAGCCGCCGCTGGAGCCGCCCGCGACCCTCCCGGCGTCCCAGGCGTTCCGCGTCTGCGGGGTCGTCAGACCGTAGGCGAACTCGTGGGTGTGGGTCTTGCCGAGCAGGACCGCGCCCGCGCCCGCGAGGCGGGCCGCGACGGCACTGTCCGCGTCCGCGACATGGTCGGCGCGCACGGCCGAACTGGCGGTCGTGGGCTGCCCCTTGACGTCGATGAGGTCCTTGAGCCCCATCGGGATTCCGTGCAGCGGGCCCCGCGTGCGGCCCGCCGCGATCTCCTGTTCCGCCCGCGCGGCCGCGGCGCGCGCCTCGTCGGCCCGCAGGGCCACGAACGCGCCGAGCCGCCCTTCGACGGCTTCGGCGCGCGCGAGCACGGAGTCGGTGAGTTCGACGGGTGACAGCTGACCGGTGCGGATCGCCGCGGCCGCGTCGGCGAGGGTCAGCTCATACGGCCGCATCGCACACCTCCGGCACCAGGGCGTGGGCGGAAGCGGGCGGCACGTCGCCGAAGTCCAGCTCGCGGAGGGTGGCGACGACGGCCTGGATGTGGTTCGCGGTGGCGGTCACGGCGTCCAGGCGGCCGGCCTCCAGCGGGAGTCCGGCACGGCGGGCCCAGCGGGCCGCCTCTTCGGGGGCGAGATCTTCGGGGGGCATGGGCCTGTTCCCTTCCAGGGAGTACGACCACAAACGCTAATCGTTTGCGTTAATCGACAGTAGCGCCTACCGTCTCCTAACGCAAAGGCATTGCTTTTACTGCCCCCTCCCCTCCCCTCCCCTCCCCGTCGCTCCGCAGCGGGCGCGACGGCCCCCGGAAGGACCTCCATGACCCCCGCGACCTGGCACCTCGGCGGCATCACCGCCCACCGCGTCGACGAAGTGCCCCTCCCGCCCGAGACGGGCCCCTGGCTGCTGCCCGACGCCACCCCGGACGTCGTCACCGGCACCCCCTGGCTGCACCCCGACTTCGCCGACGCCACCGGCACGCTCCGCCTCAGCAGCCACAGCTTCGCGATCACCCTCGGCGGCCGCCGCATCCTCGTCGACACGGGCATCGGCAACGGCAAGCAGCGCGCCAACCCCGCCTGGCACGACCTCGACACCGACTACCTGGACCGGCTCGCCCGGGCCGGTTTCCCGCCGGAGGCCGTCGACCTGGTGATCCTCACGCACCTGCACGCCGACCACGTCGGCTGGAACACCCGGACGGAGGGCGGCAGTTGGGTGCCCACCTTCCCCAACGCCCGCTACCTCAGCACCCGCACGGAGTGGGACCACTGGGCGTCCGCCGACATGGAGGAGCCCCGACGCCAGATGTTCCGCGACTCCGTCCATCCCGTCCGGGACGCGGGCCTGCTCGACCTGGTGGACGCCTCGGCCAGACCGGCCGAAGTCGCCCCGGGCCTGCGCCTGTTGCCCGCACCCGGGCACACCCCCGGCCAGGTGGCCGTCGAACTGCGCGGCGACGACCGCACCGCCCTGATCACCGGCGACGCCGTGCACCACCCGGTCCAGCTCCCCCGGCCGGACATCGGATCCTGCGTGGACATCGACCCCGCACTCGCGGAGCGCACCCGCCGCGCCCTGCTCGCCTCCGTGGCGGACACCGACACCCTGCTGCTCGGCAGCCACTTCGCGGCACCGACGGCAGGCCACGTCCACACCGAGGACGGCACCGGACACCCGCACGAGAACTCCGAGTTCCGCTTCAACTCCTCATTGGCCCAGACCTATTGACGACAGGTCTATACCTACTTACCGTCTGCCGCATCGCATCCGCATCACACCCGCACCACATCCCATCCGCAGCAAGGCCTCCCCGAGGGAGCACGCCATGATCGGTCGGACGGTACGTCTGTTGGGAGCGGCCCTCGCGCTGGCCTGCGCGGCGCAACTGCCGGCCGCCGCGGCACCGGACGCGCCCAGCGCGCCGGGTGCGTCCGGCGCGCCGGGTGCGTCCGGCGCGCCGCGCGCGGACACCTGCGCGGTGAAGTCGAAGCCCGCGGGCAAGGTGCTCCAGGGGTACTGGGAGAACTGGGACGGCGCGTCGAACGGCGTGCATCCGCCGTTCGGCTGGACGCCGATCACCGATTCCCGCATCCGCCAGCACGGCTACAACGTGATCAACGCGGCGTTCCCCGTCATCCGCTCCGACGGGACCGTCCTGTGGGAGGACGGCATGGACTCCACGGTGAAGGTCGCGACGCCCGCCGAGATGTGCCAGGCCAAGGCCGACGGCGCCACGATCCTGATGTCCATCGGCGGCGCGACGGCCGGCATCGACCTGAGCTCCAGCGCCGTCGCCGACCGCTTCGTCGAGACCGTCGTGCCGATCCTGAAGAAGTACAACTTCGACGGGATCGACATCGACATCGAGACGGGCCTCGTCGGCAGCGGCAACATCAACCAGTTGTCGCCGTCCCAGTCCAACCTCATCCGCATCATCGACGGCGTGCTCGCCAGGATGCCCGCCAACTTCGGCCTGACGATGGCCCCGGAGACGGCGTACGTCACCGGCGGCAGCGTGACGTACGGCTCCATCTGGGGCGCGTACCTGCCGGTCATCAAGAAGTACGCGGACAACGGCCGGCTGTGGTGGCTCAACATGCAGTACTACAACGGCAGCATGTACGGCTGCTCCGGCGACTCCTACTCCGCGGGCACCGTGCAGGGCTTCACCGCCCAGACGGACTGCCTCAACAAGGGCCTGGTCATCCAGGGCACGACCATCAAGGTCCCCTACGACAAGCAGGTCCCCGGCCTCCCGGCCCAGCCCGGCGCGGGCGGCGGCCACATGTCGCCGAGCCTGGTGTCGCAGGCCTGGCGGCACTACAACGGCGCGCTCAAGGGCCTGATGACCTGGTCGATCAACTGGGACGGCTCGAAGGGGTGGACGTTCGGGGACAACGTGAAGGCGCTGCAAGGGCGCTGACCGGTGGGCTCCGCCGGGACGCGGACAGAGGCGGTCGTGGTCACCGCGGCACGGGGCTTCACCAGGACCCGTTCCACTCCCCCATGCCATGTGTCGTCCCGGCAGGGCCACCCCCACGTTCCAGGTCCCCCGCCTGAAATCGCGTCAGGCGGCGGCGTACGTCGACGGCCTCGTCCGTGCGGCCCAGGGCCGTGAGAATGCGCGCGTGGATGTCGACGGCCTCGACGAGACGCGCGCCGAGCCGGCCGGGCTTCCCGGCCAGTGGCCACAGTTGCTCGACGGCCCCCTCGATCACCGTCAGGGCGTGGGGCAGCTCCCGGCTCTGGGCGAGGTGCATCCAGGCGACGGTGCACAACAGCCCGGCCAGGTCCGCCTGTTCGCGGTCCCCGCCTGCCGCCGCGAACCGCCCCCGCAGCTCGATCGCCTCGCTCCACGCGGCGAACGCCCGGTCGTGGTGCCCCGCCCGGAAGGCCTCCAGGCCGAGGCTCTCCAGCGAGGCGGTCAGGGCCGGCTCGTACTGCCGCGGGTGGCGCGCGGCGAGCCGGCGCCGGATCGCCACCGTCTCCTCGAGGACCCTGCAGGTCTCCGCCCGGTGGTTGAGGGGCGCGAGGCAGGCACCGAGATTCAGCAGGGCTGCGGAGAGTCCCTCTTCGTACGCGGCGGGGCTGACCTCGGCGAGACGGCGTAATACCGTCACGGCTTCGTGGGCGGCCTCGCGCGCCTGGACGGGCCGGGACACGTGGGTCAGGCGGCGGCTGAGATTGACGAGTGCGGAGGCCAGGGCGGCCTCATGGGTGTGCGGGTTGGTGCGGGCCAGTTCGCGCTGGATCACCACCGCCTCCTGGGCGGCGGCGCAGGCCTCCTCCCGGCGTCCGGCGTGCGACAGGCAGATGGCGAGGTTCGCCAACGCCGCGGCGAGCGGGGCCCGTTGGGCGGCGGCAGTGCCGTGGCCGGACGCGGCGGCCAGTCGGCGTCTGATCTCGACTGCTTCCTGCACGGTGTCGAGTGCCTCCGCCCAGTGGCCCTCGGTCGCCAGGTCGGCGGCGTAGTTGGACAGCGCGAGGGCCAGCGCGTCACCGTGCCTGCCGGGCTGTGCGTCGCTCAGCCCGCGCAGCAGGCGGACAGCCTGGTCCGTGGCCACCAGCGCGTCCGCGAACTGGCCGTCCTTGGCCAGATAGACGCCCACGTCGCAGAGCACGACGGCGAACGACGGCTCCCCGGTGTCGGTGTGGGCGGCGCTCATCGAACGCCGGATCGCCATCGCCCGCTGTCCGGACTTCAGCGCCTGGTCGTGCAGGCCCGCGTGGGACTGGCGCTGGGCGAGGGCGTTCAGGAGCCGCGCCTGTTCCTCCGGGTCGTGGGTGCGGCCGAGGCGGTAGTCGGCGAGGCGCTGGGCGAGGGCGGCGGCGCCGGAGTTGAGGTCGGTGTGGGAGCCGTCGGGCAGGTGGGCCTCGATCGCCTCGAGGACGTCCGGGTCCAGGTCGGCGATCTCGCTGAGCGCGGCGAGCGTCGCCCCGCCCGCCGCGACCCCGAGCTCCGGCCGTTCCAGGAGCAGGGGCCGCAGCTGTGCCTCCCGCACATGGGGCCAGCGAGCCGCCGTGGCAACCAGCGTCGCGAGGACGCGCCGTCGGCACGGCAGGGATTCGCCGTCCAGGAGGCGGCGGGGCGCGTCCAGCGCCCACGGGTCGGGCGCGAAGCCGTCGATGCCGTGCCCGGCGACGCTCAACGCGAGGAAGTCCTCGGCCAGCCGGTCGGGATAGAAGGGCTCCAGGACCGTACCGCCGCCTTCGGCGGGATAGGACAGCGCGTGGTCCTTGAGGATCTGGTCGGCGTGCTCGCTGGAGCCGACTCCGATGCGGGACAGCACGCCCAGGGCCTCGCTGTAGGTGAGCGCGCTCGTCATCGCCGCGGTGTACACGACCTGCCCGAACGCGTGCGGGGTGATGCGGACGCGCTCGTTGGCGGCCAGCGTCTCCCAGTGGGCGCGCTCGCGTGCCAGCAGGTACGCGGAGACCGCCGCCGCGCCGTCGGGCGCGGCCCGGCCCCGCCGGTGGGAGTCGACGGCGGCGAGCGCGGCCATGTGGACCGCGAGCACCTGGCGGTATTCGGGGTCGGCGCTCAGCCCTTCCGGTGGGCCGACGGCATGCGCGTCGCGTACGCCCAGAGCCTGTGCGAAGCAGTCGCGGGCGGTGCGGAAGAGGGTCTGCGGTGAGACCCCCGCGTCGTCGGCGAGGCCGGGCAGCGCCAGGTCGGACACCGGGATGTCGAAGTCGCCGAGGCGGTGGACGAGGTGCTGCCACCAGGTGCCGCGCGGCCGGGCGACCAGCAGCACACGGACGCGGCCGCCCTGGCGCACGGCGTCGAGGAGCAGCTCGATGAGATCCGCCGTGGGCCAGCGCTCCGCGTAGTCGACGACCATCAGGACGCCCGCCCCGCCGTCCGCCCGCCCCGCGATCGGCACGGAGGGGAACAGCAGGCCCGCCGTGGCGTGCCGTGCCTGGAGCACGCGCCAGCTGTCCGCGTGGCTGCTCCGCGCGAACTGCGCGGCGATCCGCGACTTTCCCTGACCTCCGGGGCCGTGCACCAGGAGCGCCGAAACCTGGTCCGGGCCGTCGCGCCACGCCGCGAGCCGGGCGAGTTCGTCGTGGCGTCCGGTGAAGTCGACGAGGGCGTACCGGGCGTCGAGCAGCCGGGCAGGCTGTTGCCGCACCCAGGTGTCGGAGATCGCCGGCCGGGTCAGCGGAAAGGCCTCCACTGAATAGAGCGTTCGTTCCACTCCCAGGCGGACAGCCCGGATCTCGCGCGCCTGGATCACTGACCCGTGGATCGTGGCGCCCTCGATCCACTGCCGATGCGCCGTCACGCCGGCCCCTGCCGTCCCACCCTGACCCTCCGTCGTTCCGGCCATGCTAATCCGGGCGTGGGCGCCTTGAGCCGGTGATCGCCCCTTCGGCCCTCGCCCTCACCCGCGACGTCGGCCGAGCCGCCGCTCACCGCAGGTGCCTCCTCATCGCTCCGGGTACAGGTGGGGATGGTGGGTTTCGATGTGGTCGCCGATCTGGGCGAACAGGTCCTGGTTGCCGAACCACAGTTCCTCGACGACGGCCAAGGACTCGCCGTCGGGGAATCGAGGCAGGTCGCGATCGAGGAGGGCGGTCAGCAACGGCCCGACGCACGAGGTGACCGACTCGTCGGGAGGAAGGATCCGGAAGGCCGTGCCGATCCGTCGGTACAGCTCGAGGACCTCCTCCGCGGGCATCCCCGCATCGCCCTGCAACCACAGCCGCAGCAGGTCGTGGGCGACTGAGGTGCCGTGCCGCGGCCCGCCGCCGTTGAACGTGGTCACCAGCGGCCCGAGTGACTCGAACAACGGCCGCAGCGCCTGCAGCGCGACGCCGTCGTTCGTTCCGGCCGAGACGTCCATCTTGTGCCAGATCTCGTTCCAGTACGTGCGGTGCCAGACGGTGTGCTCCTGCTCCGGGGGGACCCGGAAGAGCCAGTGGGCGTCCACCGGTTCGGGGGCGGCCAACTCGCCCTGCCGGATGGCCACTTCGAGGTCCCGTTCGCCGCCCTGTCTGGTACGCCGCACGCTCAGCGAGAGCGCGAGGTCGGTCCACTGCACCTCGTCGAGAGAGGACCGCCACAGCAGCACGTGCCGGTGCCACGCGCTCCCCGCGTCGCCCGACGACGGAAACAGCGCACCGGCCGTCGTCCCGCCGGTGAGCAGCAGCACGAGCACCACCAGGTTGGCGCCGTAGATGCCGTGGCGGCGGGCGACGCGTATGCGTCGCGGGAGGTACGTCGCGTACGGCTGCTCGGCGCGCAACTCCCGCTCTCCCATGGCCCGTACGACGAGGCGGGCCAGCTTCTCGCGTTCCTCCGTCGGCAGTCGTTCGACGCGGGCGCGGGCGAAGCGGAGCATCTGCCGGGAGGAGAGGGGTGCGAAGGAGAGCAGGGCGAACATCATGTCGTCGTTGAGCGGTTCGCTGCCCGTCGAGAGGACCGGGCGGTGGTCGAGGAGCCCGGACAGGAGCCGCACCGTGAGGCGGACCGCCAGATACTCCCCGAACGTCGCGTGCAGGAATTCGTACGTGGACAGCTTCTGGCCGTCGCGGATCGACTGTGCGCGCTGCACGAAGAAGAAGCGGCCCAGGGCGACTTCGGCGCGTCCCAGGGGCGCGCGGAGCCCGGAGGTCTGGGTCGGCGGCCGGCCGGTGAGCGCTGCCAGGTCCTCGTCGAGCTCGGCCGTCGACACCCACTGGCGCTTCCGGTTCAGCATCGAGAAGGCCACCAGCGAGAGCCGTTCGAGCTCCTCCTCGACCCGCTGCTCCACTTCGTGGTCGGGGACCCGGGTGTCCTTGCACACCTCGCGCCGGGCGAAGGAGCCGAGCAGCGCCTCGTACAGATCGGCCTCCTCCAGGGGGCGGTCGTCCTCGCCGCGCAGCTCGTTCCCCGCGGCCTGGTACAGGGCGAGCATCGTGAGGAGCAGCGGTTGCCCGGCCAGTGCGCGATGGGGTGCGACGGCGTCCCAGGTGAGCGGTGGCAGGCCCATGGCCTGGAAGTTCATGGCGTTGGTGAGGTTCCACTGCTCGATCCAGAGCTGGATCTGTTCCTTCCGGAAGGGTTCGAGACGCAGGGCGACGGTGCCCCGCGGACAGCGCGCCCGGTCGGCGACCGCGGTCCGGCTGGTGACGACGGCCAGGACGGGGCGGCCCTGCTCCGCTTCGCGCTCCTGGAATCGGGCGACCCGCACCAGGAAGTCGTTCTGGTGCACTCCGGTGGTCTGCAGCAGCTCGTCGAAGCCGTCGAGCAGGACGACCGGCACCGCCGCGCCCGCCGAGCGCACCAGGTCGGGCCAGGTGGCCCGCTCCCCGGTGGCCTCGCGGATCGCCTGCTCGATCTGGTCCTGGATCTCGTCGTCCGCGCGTACGTCGCGCAGCGCCACCCGCACCGGCAGGAATCCGGCCGACGGCAGCCGGGCCGCGAGGATCCGGACCAGCACGGACTTGCCTGCGCCCGGCTGGCCGAGCACCAGCAGCGGGGCGGCCGTCAGGCCTTCCGAGGTCAGCGCTCCCGCCAGGTATTCGGTGAGGTCCTGCCGTATCGGGGCGTGCGCCCACCACTCCTCGTCGGCCGGACTGCCCTGCCCGGCCACCGCCCGCACCCGGAAGTCGGGGTCGAGGTAGGCCTCGGACAACGTCGGCACCTGGATGCCCTCGTGTGCTTCCTCGGTGTCCAGGATGCGGCGGTCAAGGGCGGACCGGTGCGCCCTAGCCAGGGCCTCGGCGATGTTCACGGGCGGCCGGTGCAGGGCGGCGGTCGACGTCAGCAGCCGCTCCAGCCCGGCGAGGGCCCGGCGCAGCTCGGCGCGCGTGGCCTGGTGCTCCACCTGGCCCGACCAGAAGCCGAATTCCGGCGCCTCGAGGACGAGGCGTGCGTAGAGCGCCTCGTACGCGGCGACGGCGAGCGACGGCACCGTCAGGCGCACGGTGTCCGCAGCCTCGCCGCGCTCGCGCTCCCCCAGCCGCTCCCAGACAGCGAGGCCCTGCAGGAAGTTGTGCACGCGCGAGCCCAAGTGCCCGTACCAGCCGCTGAGTTCGGTGAGGTGATCCTCGTAGGGGAGGTGCGGCGCGGGGCGCGGGGCGTCCACCTGAGCGATGGTGTCCGCGAAGCCCGCGTCGGAGGGGAGCCGCCCGCCCGCCACGGTGAGCTGCTCCCTGCGGGTGAGTTCCGCCTCGTCCAGGGAGAAGGGCAGCTCCGCCTGTTCCAGGGCGTCGAAGAAGGCGAGCACGACGATCACGGTGTGGGCGGCCTCCAGCACCCGGGTGCGTTCCACCCGGCCGTCGGCGCGCCCCAGCCGCTCGCCGATGCCGCGTGCCGCATCGCGTCCCAGGCCGAGGACGCGCCCCCCGCGCGTCGAACATGCCGAGCACACCGCTGCTCAGCCCGCCGGTCGCCAGGTTGAGTGCCCCGCCGAGCGCGCGGTCGAGTGCCGCCACGGCGGGCGGGTCCCCGCCCAACAGCACCAGTGCGTCTCCGTACGACAGCAGCTTGCGCGGTCCCACAGTCCCCCCATGGCGTGCGTTCCGCGGACTCCGGTGCCAGCGTGACACGAATGGAGCACCCGGGAGCCCGGTTCGCCGCCCATCGGTGGCGTCCGCTCCGGGAGGGCACAGCGGCCGAGCGAGCCCTCTTGTTGCGGGTCGGGCCATCTGCTTGACTCCGCCCGCCGGAGCGCCACCTCACGGGCGGAGGAAGCCTGATGGACATCACCCGCAGACGTCTGCTTGCCGCGCTCTCGGCGGCCGGTCTCCTTGCCGTGGTCCCCGCCGGGCCGGTGAGCGCGGCGGCCGCCGCGGAGGGCCTGGCGCGGCTGCGCGCCAACACGGAGGCGGTGTTCGCCGGGACGCCGGAGTCCAACGCCCGGCCGGAGACCGCCGCGAAGCTCGCCGCCGTCGACAAGGCCGCGCGGGCGAACCTGAAGGCGATGGACGCCGCGGGCGAGGGCGAGCTGTTCGCCGGCCTCGCCCTCGGCACCGACGACGCGAACCTCAACACGGCCTTCCGGTGGCTGTACGAGATCGCGCTTGCCACCCGCGCGCACGGCGGCGGCCTGTACGGGGACACGGCCGCCCGGCGACGCGTCATCGACGGCTTGGAGTGGCTCCACGAGCGGTACTACGGCGACCAGGCCAAGGGTTACTACGGCAACTGGTTCCACTGGGAGATCGGCATCTCCCAGCACGTCAGCAAGGCCCTGGTGCTGCTGTACGACGAGGTGCGGGCGTACCGGCCGGAGCTCGTGCGCACCTACGTCGCCTCCATGGACGCCTATCTGCGCAACGGCAAGAACGGCGACGTGGACCTCGACTCGCGGTTCCACACCGGCGCGAACCTCGCGGACATCACCACCAACCGCATCCTCCAGGGCGCCCTGCTCGGCGACGAGGCGCGGATCCGCAAGGCCCTCACCGACCAACTCACGGTGTTCGCCACCATCGACCCCTACCACCTCAACCACGGGGTGACGGACGGGTATTACGCCGACGGCTCCTTCATCCAGCACGCCTCCGTGGCCTACACCGGCTCCTACGGCAAGGGCCTGCTGACCCGTGTCGTACAGACGCTGAAGATCCTCGAAGGCACGGGCTTCGCGCACGGCGAGGAGCTGGTGCCCGTGGTGCGGGGGTGGGTGCGGAACGGGTTCGCGCCGCTGATCTTCGAGGGCTGGATGATGGAGATCGTCAAGGGGCGCGCGGTGTCGCGGACGGACTCCGGCTACACGGACGCCGCCGTCGTCGTCGAGGCCGTCGTCGATCTCTCCTCCCTCGCGAGCGGCGCCGACGCCACCGCCCTGAAGGGCTATGTGAAGCACATCCGCGAGACCTCCCGCGCCACGCTCGACCCGGCGCGTTTCGTCTCGCCCGTCAGCGTCGTGCGGTACGCCGACATCCTCGCCGACGCCTCCGTGCCGGCCGCCGACCTCAACCCCGCCGCGCGCAGCGTCGCGTTCAACGCGATGGACAGGACGGTGCACCGCAGGCCCGGCTACGCGTTCGCGCTCGCGCGCAGTTCAGCGCGGATCAGCAAGTACGAGTACATGAACGGCGAGAACCTGATGCCGTGGTTCCAGGGCGAGGGCGCCCACTATCTGTATCTGTCCGGCCAGGACCAGACGCGGGCGTACGGCGTGGACTACTTCACCACGGTGTCGCCGTACGCCCTCGCCGGGGTGACGGCACCGGCCGAACAGCGGCGTACGGTCCCGGAGTTGTACGGCAAGCCCTACTACGACAACCCCGGGCATCCGCTGAACTTCACGTCGTCGTCGGAGTCGCAGAACAAGTACGTGTACTTCCCGCGGGGCACGCACGGCCATTCCGGGGGCGCGGTGCTCGGGGCGTACGGTGCGGCCGCGATGGTGCAGTCCAGTGATGTCGCGTACCGCGACCGGGCGTTACTGCCGGACGACTTCGTCGTGTACCGCAACGCGTCGGCCACCAAGTCGTGGTTCCTGTTCGACGACGAGATCGTGGTGCTCGCGGCGGGCGTGGGCGACCCCGGCGGGCGGGCGGTGACCACCGCGGTCGACGCGCGTGTCGCCGCGCCGGGTGACGCGGTGTCCCTCACGGGGGTGCGGCGTGACGGCCGCCCGTGGTCGGGGACCGGGACGGCCGACCTGCGGTGGCTGCGGTACGCCAATGCCTCGCAGGGCGTCGCTGTGGGCTATCTGTTCCTCGACGCCCCGCGCGTGCGGGTGGCCCTGGACGACGTGACCCACAGCCGTCGCGTGGTCCGCACCGCGAACCCGGACACCGCCGTGACCCGGCAGGTGTTCGGCGTGTCCGTCGACCGGGCGGCCGGGGCCCGGCCGGTCGCCCTCGCCTACGCGTTGGTGCCGAACGCGGGCGAGCGGCTGCTGCGGTCCCACGCGGGAGGCGGGCCGCTGAAAGTGCTCGCCAACTCCACGCGGTTGCAGGCCGTTTCCCACTCCGGGCTCGGACTGACGGCCGTCAATGCCTTCGGCTCCGGTCGCCACGAGGCCGGCGGCCTGCGGGTCGACGGGCCCGCCTGTGTCCTGGTGCGGCGCCAGGGCAGGTCCGGGTCGGCCCCGACCAGCATCGCCGTCTCCGATCCGACCATGGACCGGGGCACGGTGCGGGTGCTGTTGCGGGGGCGGCGGCTACGGGTCGTCTCGGCGGACGAGGGGGTGCGGGTGCGCTCGGCGCGCGGCGGGACGGTGGTCGAGGTGGACACGCACCACGCGTACGGGCGGAGCTTTACGGTCACTCTGCGTGAGGCGCACTGACCTCGGGCCAAAGCCGTTCCGGCACCGTCGGCCTGGGCCGTGGTGCACGCTGCCGTTCCGGCACCGTCGGCCTGGGGCTGTGCCCACCCGTCCCGCCCTGCGGGACGATTGCCCACAGCGGCGCGGTAGCGGCAGCGCCACCTCTTCGCTACCCGCTGTGGGCACTGGGCCGCCAGGGGCGGCACGGGTGGGCACAGCCCCAGGCCGACGGCGTCCTGACGACAAGGGCTAGCGCCACCGGCCGGTCGGGGCCCCCTACGCCGCCACCGCGTCATGGTGGATCGGGGTGTGGGCGCCCTTCAGGGGCACCCCCGTCCCGCCCCGCCGGGAGGCGACGATCTCTGCTGCGATGGACAGCGCCGTCTCCTCCGGCGTGCGCGCGCCGAGGTCGAGACCGATGGGTGAGTGCAGCCGGGACAGTTCGAGGTCGGTGACGCCCGCGTCACGGAGCCTGCTGTTGCGGTCCTCGTGCGTGCGGCGCGACCCCATCGCCCCGACGAAGGCGACGGGCATCCGCAGCGCCTCCACCAGCACCGGCACGTCGAACTTGGCGTCGTGCGTGAGGACGCACAGCACGGTGCGGCCGTCGGTCGGCGTGCGTTCCAGATAGCGGTGCGGCCAGTCGACCACGATCTCGTCGGCCTCCGGGAAGCGGTGCCGGGTGGCGAACACGGGGCGCGCGTCGCACAGCGTCACGTGGTAGCCGAGGAACTTGCCCGCGCGCACCAGCGCCGCCGCGAAGTCGACGGCGCCGAACACGATCATCCGGGGCGGCGGGACGCTCGACTCGACGAGCAGGGTCACCCCGCCGGGGCAGTGCGCGCCGTCCTCCGACACCTCGACGGTTCCGGTGCGCCCCGCGTCGAGCAGTGCCCGCGCCTCGGCCGCCGCGGTGCCGTCGAGGCCGGGCGCCCCGCCGTACCCGCCCTCGTACGAGCCGTCGGGCCGCACGAGAAGCGCCTTGCCGCGCAGCTCGGCCGGGCCCCGGGCCACCCGGGCGAGCGCCGCGGTCTCCCCGCGGGCGGCCGCCGCGAGGGCGGCCGCGTACACGGGGCGGTCCGGGGCGTCGGCGCCCACCGGGGTGATGAGAATGTCGATGACGCCGCCGCAGGTCAGGCCCACGGCGAAGGCGTCGTCGTCGCTGTACCCGAAGCGTTCCAGGCAGCTCTCGCCGTCCTGGAGGGCCTGCTCGCACAGTTCGTACACCGCGCCTTCGACGCAGCCGCCGGAGACCGAGCCGATGACGGTGCCCTCGCGGTCGACGGCGAGGGCGGCGCCGGGCGGGCGGGGCGCGCTGCCGCCGACGGCCACGACGGTGGCGACGGCGAACTCCCGGCCCTCCTCGGCCCACCGGCCCAGCTCTTCGGCGATGTCAAGCACGTGTGTCTCCTCCCGGCACGGCCCCCGCCCCCGGCGCGGAGCCCGCGCGGAGCACCCGGTCCGGGCGGATCGGCAGGTCGCGGTGGCGGACGCCGGTGGCGTGCCAGACCGCGTTGGCGATCGCGGCGGCCGCGCCGACGATGCCGATCTCGCCGATGCCCTTGATGCCGACCGGGTCGTCCGGGTCGGGGTCGTCGACCCAGTCGGCCTCGATGACGGGCACGTCGGCGCTGGCGGCGAAGTGGTAGCCCGCGAGGTCGCCGTTGGCGAGGCCGCCCGACGCGTGGTCCCTGATCGCCTCCTCGTGCAGGGCCATGGACAGGCCCCAGGTCATGCCGCCGATGAACTGGCTGCGCGCGGTGAGCGGGTTGATGATCTTCCCTGCGGCGAAGATGCCGAGCATGCGGCGTACGCGTACCTCGCCGGTGCCGACGTCGACGGCGACCTCGGCGAACTGGGCGCCGTAGGAGTGCCGTTCGCTCTGGGCGAGCGCGCCGATGGCCTCGGTGGTGTCCGAGCGCACGGTGATGCCCTCCGGCGGGATGTCCGCCCCGAGTGCGAGCCGCTCGCGCAGTTCGTCCACCGCGATCATCACGGCCCACGCCCACGAACGCGTCCCCATGGAGCCGCCGGACAGCCAGGCCTGGCCCAGGTCGCTGTCGCCGATCCGGATGCGGACCCGCTCCAGCGGCACGTCGAGCGCGTCGGCGGCCACCTGGGCGAGCGCGGTGCGCGCGCCGGTGCCGACGTCGGCCGCGTTGATCCGCACGGTGAAGGTGCCGTCGGCCTCCGCCGTGACCGCGGCGGTCGAGGGGGCGGCTCCCGCCGGGAAGGTGGCCGCGGCCGTGCCCGTACCGAGCAGCCACCGGCCGTCGCGGCGCACGCCGGGGCGCGGGTCGCGGCTGTCCCAGCCGAAGCGCCGGGCGCCCGCGCGGAAGCAGGTGAGCAGTTCGTGGCTGGCGAACGGCAGGCCGGTGACGGGGCCCACGGCCGGTTCGTTGCGGGCCCGCAGTTCGATCGGGTCCAGGCCGCACTTCTCGGCGAGTTCGTCGACCGCGGACTCCAGCGCGAACGATCCCGGCGCCTCCCCCGGCGCGCGCATGAAGGTCGGCGTGGGCACGTCGAGCGGCACCACGTGGTTGGCCGTGCGGTGCGCCTCGGCGTCGTACAGCGCCCGGCCGAACGCGCTGCTCGCCTCGACGAATTCGGTCAGGGTGGAGGTGAGCGAGACCCCGTCGTGGTCGAACGCGCGCAGCCGCCCGTCGGCCCCGGCGCCGAGCCTGACCCGCTGGGCGGTGGGACTGCGGTAGCCGATGAGCGAGAACATCTGGCGGCGGGTCAGGACCACGCGGACCGGACGCCCGATGACGGTGGTGGCCATGACGGCGAGCACGTTGTGCGCGCGGGCCAGGGCCTTGGAGCCGAAGCCGCCGCCGATGTGCTCGGAGCGCACGCGCACCGAGGCCGGGTCGAGCGAGAAGAGCGCGGCGAGGTCCGTCGCCGTCGCCTTGGTGCCCTGGCTGGTGTCGACGACTTCGAGCCGTCCGTTGTCCCAGCGGGCCATGGCCGCGTGCGGCTCCATCGCGTTGTGGTGCTGCTCGGGGGTGGTGTAGCGCTCGTCCACGACCACGTCGGAAGCGGCGAGCTCGGTCTCCAGGTCGCCCTTCTCGGTGACCGCGGGACCGATGGGGCCCGCCTCCGGCGTGTAGCGCGCGGGGTGTTCGGTGGAGAAGGCCACGTCGTGCGGCTCGGTGTCATAGTGGACGACCAGCGCCTCGGCGGCCTCCCTGGCCTGCTCGGAGGTCTCGGCGACGACGAGCGCCACCGGCCAGCCGAGGTGCGGCACCCGGTCCCGCTGGAGGATCTCCGCGACCGGGTCGGGCCCGAAGGAACCGACGAAGCCCTCCTGGAGGCGCGGGGCGTTGCCGTGGTGGAGGACGGCGAGGACGCCGGGCATCTCCAGAACGGGTGCGTCGTCGACGGAGCGGACGCGTCCGCGCGCGACGGTGGAGAGGACGATCCAGCCGTGGGCGAGCTCGGCGAACGGGACCTCGCCCGCGTACCGCGCTTCGCCGGTGACCTTGGCCAGGCCCTCCAGGCGCGAGCGCGCGGTGCCGACCACGCCCGCGCCCCTGGTCGTTCCGGTCGCGGTGGTCATCGGGCGGCCTCCTCGGTCAGCTCGGTCAGCAGGGCCACGGTCAGGTTGCGCACGAGCGGCACCTTGTATCCGTTGTCGGACAGCGGCTCGGCGGCCGCCAGTTCGGCGTCCGCGGCGGCGGCGAAGGCGGCGGCCGTGGCGGGTCCGCCGGTCAGGGCGCGTTCGGCCGCGTGCGCGCGCCACGGCCGCGACGCCACCGCGCCGTAGGCCAGCCGCACTTCGCGTACGACGCCGTCCCGCACGTCGAGCGCGGCAGCCACCGAGCCGATGGCGAAGGCGTACGAGGCGCGCTCGCGGACCTTGCGGTAGCGCGAGTGCGCGGCGACCGGGGCGGGCGGCAGGGTGACGTGGGTGATCAGCGCGCCGGGCGGCAGCGCGGTCTCGCGGTGCGGGGTGTCGCCGACGGGCAGATAGAAGTCGGTCAGGGCCAACTCTCCGGGCCCGTCGGCTGTTTCGTACGAGACGACGGCGTCGAAGGCCGCGAGGGCCACCGCCATGTCGGAGGGGTGGGTGGCCACGCAGTGCGCGGAGGCGCCGAGGATCGCGTGGTTGTGGTGCTCGCCCTCGAGGGCGGCGCAACCGCTGCCCGGCGTCCGCTTGTTGCAGGGCCTCGCGGTGTCGGCGAAGTAGCCGCAGCGGGTGCGCTGGAGCAGGTTGCCGCCGACGGTGGCCATGTTGCGCAGCTGTCCGGAGGCCCCGGCGAGGACGGCCTGGGCCAGCGCGGGATAACGGCGCCGGACTTCGGGGTGGGCGGCCAGGTCGCTGTTCGTGACGGTCGCGCCGACACGCAGTCCGCCGTCCGCCGTCACCTCGACGCCGTCGAGGGGCAGTTGGGTCACGTCGACGAGCAGCGCGGGCCGTTCGACGCCGGTCTTCATCAGGTCGACGAGGTTGGTGCCGCCGCCCAGGTAGCGCGCCTCGGGGTCGGCGCCGAGCAGGGCGACGGCCCCGGAGACGTCGTGGGCCCGCTGGTATCCGAACTCCCTCATGCCGCCGCCTCCTTGGCCGCCACGGCGTCGGCCGTGCCGTCGGCGGCGCGCGCCTCGCCGGCGGCGCGGGCGACCGCGTCCACGATGGCCACGTACGCGCCGCAGCGGCACAGGTTGCCGCTCATCCGCTCGCGGATCTCGCCCGCGTCGAGCGGCGGCGGGCCCGCCTCTGGCCGGACATCGGCGGTCGCGGCGCTCGGCCAGCCGGCCGCGTGCTCCTCGATGACCGCGATGGCCGAACAGATCTGGCCAGGCGTGCAGTAGCCGCACTGGAAGCCGTCGAGGTCGAGGAAGGCCTGCTGCACCGGGTGCAGCCGGTCGCCGTCGGCGACGCCTTCGATGGTGGTGATCTCACGTCCGTCGGCGGCGACCGCGAGCTGCAGACAGGACAGGGTGCGGCGGCCGTCGACCAGGACCGTGCAGGCGCCGCACTGACCCTGGTCGCAGCCCTTCTTGGTGCCGGTCAGGTCGAGGCGCTCGCGCAGCGCGTCGAGCAGGGTGGTGCGGTGGTCGACGGGCAGCGTGCGCTTCTCGCCGTTGACGTTCAGGGTGATGCCGCTGGACGTCGCGGTGGCGCTGGACGTCGGTGGAGCCATGGGTCAGCCTTCTTTCGCGGTCGCGGTGCGCCTCGGGAGCCGGGACGGGCGCGGGCTCGGGGGCGCGGGTGGCACGGGGCGAAGGGAACGCGGTGGGGTGGAGCGCCGGAGGGTCACGGGCGGCGGCATCGACCGAATGCATTCGGCCATGTCTGCCGCTATGGTGGAGTGAACTCAAACGGACAGCTGTCCGTTAATTGCTCAAGAACCTAGCGGACACTTGTCCGCTTAGCAAGGTCCGGTCCATCCTCGCGCGACCGGTCCCACCCCGACGCCAGGAGGACGACGAGTGCGGGAGAAGAGAGAGACCCCCCTGCGCTCGGACGCGCAGCGCAACCGCGAGCGCATCCTCGCCGTGGCGCTGGAGGAGTTGACGCGGTCCGGCGACGCTCCGCTGAGCGCGATCGCCAAGAAGGCCTGTGTCGGCCAGGGGACGTTCTACCGCCACTTCCCGAGCCGTGAGGCCCTGGTCCTCGAGGTCTACCGGCACGAGGTCCGGCAGGTCGCCGACGCCGCCGCCCGGCTCCTGGAGACCCACCCGCCCGAGCGGGCGCTGCGGGAGTGGATGGACCGCCTCGCGCGGTACGCGATGACCAAGGCCGGCCTGGCCGACGCGATGCGCGCGGCGACCACCAGCCACGGCACCCTGAAGAGCGTGGCGCACGGCCCGCTGACGTCCGCCATCGCCCTCCTCCTTGAGGCCAACGAGCGGGCGGGCACGATCCGCCCCGGCCTCACCCCCGACGACTTCCTGCTGGCGATCGCCGGACTGTGGCAGATCGACCCGCAGCAGGACTGGCAGTCGCGCGCCGGAAGGCTGCTCGACCTCGTCATGGACGGCCTGCGGGCCGGCGCGCCGGGCACCCGGGCGCCGGCCGACGATCACTGACGGCCCGCAGGTTTCGCACCGCACATCCAGCGAAGCGCTCAGCGGCTCTCCTTGCACACCTGCTGAATCGCCGTCACCAGCTGGTCGCGGTGCGGCTGTGCCGCCCGGTCCAGTTCCAGGGCGAACGGCAGCACCGCGCCGTCGGGGCGGGTGATCCGCCGCGGTGGCGCCACCAGGCGCATCTCCTCGGCGGCCGCGGCGACGATCTCCGCGCCCAGGCCGCAGAAGCGATTGGAGTCGTCGATGACGACGAGGCGCCCGGTGCGGTTCACCGACGCGGCGAGGCCGTGCCAGTCGAACGGGTGGATCGTGCGCGGGTCGAAGACCTCCACCGAGACCTCGCCGGCCAGCTCCTCGGCCACCTCGACGGCCTGGCCCACGAAGTGCCCGACCGCCACCACGGTGACGTCCGTGCCGGGGCGCGCCACCCGGCCCACCCCGAGCGGCAGCGGCGCAAGGTCGGCGAGGTTGACGCTCTGGAAGCTCATCGACGAGGCGGCCGGTGTGAGCACCACGACCGGATCGTCGTCACGGATCGCCGAGACCAGCAGACCGTAGGCATCGGCAGGTCTTGAGGGCACCACGGTCTTCAGGCCGACGTGTGCGAAGAGGCTGTAGGGCTGGTCGGAGTGCTGGCCCGCCCAGCCGGTCCGCGAGCCGGAGCCGGGCACCAGATAGGTGACGGGCACCTTCACCTGACCGCCCGTCATGAGCGAGAACTTGTGCGCCTGGTTGGCGATCTGCTCGAAGACCAGGAACATCAGCGACGGGATCTGGAACTCGATGACCGGGCGGTGTCCCGACAGCGCGGCGCCCGTCGCGAAGCTCGTGAACGCCTGTTCCGACAGCGGCGTGTCGACGATCCGCTCCGGGCCGAAGCGCTGCACGAGCCCTTTGGTGACGTTGGCGACGCCGACGCGGATGTCCTCGCCGAACACGCAGACGTCGGGGTCTCGCGCGAGTTCGTCGGACAGGGCCCGCGTGAGCGCGGTCAGATAGCCGAGCTTAGGCACTGGTGGTCACCCCCGCCCGGGGCCGCAGCCCCGTCGCGTACAGATGGTCGAGAGCGCCGGCCGGATCGGGCTTCGGGCTGTCGAGCGCGAACCGCACGGCCGCGTCGAGGACGGCCTCCACCTCCTCGTCGACGCGGGCGCGGTCCTCGTCGGGGATCCGCGCGCCCTGGATGTCCATGGGGTCGCGGCGGCGCCCCTCGTCCACCTGTTCCTGGGTGCGGTAGCGCACGAACGACCGGTGCTCCCAGGTGTGGTGGGCGTCGAAGCGGTAGGTGCGGCACTCCAGGAGCGCCGGTCCCCCGCCCGCCCGGGCCCGCTCGACGCACTCCCGCGTGGCGGCGAACACGGCCTCGGCGTCCATGCCGTCGACCGTCACCGCGGGGATGCCGAACGCGGCCGCGCGGCCCGGGATCGTGCCCGCGACCATGTCCTCCACCGTGGCCGTCGAGGAGTAGCCGTTGTTCTCGCACACGAACAGCACCGGCAGCCGCCACAGCGACGCCAGGTTGAAGGACTCCAGGACCACGCCCTGGCTGACCGCGCCGTCGCCGAAGAAGCTGACGGCGACCCGGTCGGCGCCCGCGCGCACCGCCGCCCAGGCCGCGCCGGTCGCGATCGGGGCCCCGGCGCCGACGATGCCGTTCGCGCCGAGGATGCCGAGGCTGACGTCGGCCGCGTGCATGGAGCCGCCGCGGCCCTTGTTGAGCCCGGTGGTCCGGCCCAGCAGCTCGGCCGTCATCCGGTCCGGGTCCGCGCCCTTGGCCAGGACGTGGCCGTGTCCCCGGTGGGTGCTGGTGATGAGGTCGTCGGGGCGCAGTGCCGCGCAGACCCCGGCGGCCACGGCCTCCTGCCCGGTGTAGGGGTGGATGCCGCCGATGATCTCGCCCGCCTTCACCAGCTCGACGCAGCGCTCCTCGAAGCGGCGGATGAGCCTGATGGTGCGGTAGAGCGCCACCGGGTCCGGGCCGCCGTCGTTCGGTGGCTCTGTCGGGTCTGCCGAGTCTGCCGGGCCTGTTGAGGCTTCCGGGTCTGCCAGGCCTGTTGAGGCTGCAGGCTCTGCTGAGGCTGCTTGGCCTGTTGGTGCTTTCGGCATGGCCAATTCACTTCCCTTCTCGCTCGGCCGCGAGGTCCTGCTCGCTCAGCCGCAGGGCCAGCGCGGCGACGGTGGGGGCCTCGAAGACCGCCCGGATGCCGAGGGGCGTGTCCAGCGCGGTACGGATGCGGGACACCAGCTTCACGGCGAGCAAGGAGTGCCCGCCGAGGTCGAAGAAGCTGTCGTCGACGCCGACGGCCGGTACGCCGAGGGCCTCGGCGAACAGGGCGCACAGCGCGGATTCGGTGGCGGTACGCGGCTCCCGCCCGGCCGGCCGGCTGCTCGCCTCGTCCGGGGCGGGCAGGGCGCGCCGGTCGAGCTTGCCGTTGGGGCTCAGCGGCAGCCGCGCCAGCGGGACGAAGGCCGAGGGCACCATGTACTCGGGCAGGGTCCGCGCCAGGTGGGCGCGCAACTCGTCGGCGTGCGGGGCGGGTTGTGGCCCGTCGGCCGGTACGCAGTACGCGACAAGGGTGCGGTCGCCCGGCCGGTCCTCGCGCACCACGACCGCGGCCTGCGCGAGGCCGGGGTGGGCGGCGAGGACGGACTCGACCTCTCCCGGTTCGATCCGGAAGCCGCGGATCTTGACCTGGTCGTCGGCGCGCCCCAGGTACTCCAGGTTGCCGTCGGCGCGCCAGCGGGCCAGGTCGCCGGTGCGGTACATCCGCTCCCCCGGCCCGCCGAACGGGTCGGGCACGAAGCGTTCGGCGGTGAGCGCGGGCCGGTGCAGATAGCCGCGGGCGAGGCCCGCGCCCGCGACGTACAGCTCGCCCGGCACGCCCACAGGTACCGGCTGCAGATGGGTGTCGAGGACGTAGGTGCGGGTGTTGCGGACGGGGCGGCCGATCGGTGGGGCCTCCGGCGCGGCGGGGTCGTCGGAGAACCAGGCGGTCGTGTAGACGGTGGCCTCGGTCGGGCCGTAGACGTTGACGATCCGCGCGCCCGGTACGGCGGCCCGGATCTCCGCCAGGGTGTGCGCGGCCAGCGCCTCCCCGCCGAGCGCGACGACCCGTGCCGCGAGGTCCACGTCGTGGTGGCTCACCAGCTCCGAAAGGGCCGACGGCACGGCGCAGATGAGGCTGCCCCGCCACTGCCCGCCCGCGTGTTCGCCGAGTGCCAGGACGTCGGCGACGACCTCGACGACGCCGCCGGAGAGCAGCGGCCCGAAGATCTCGAAGACGGAGACGTCGAAGGTCAGCGGCGTGGCGGCGAGGGCGTGGGCCAGCTGGTCGGGGCCCAGGGTCTCGCGGCCCCACAGCGCCAGGTCCACGACGTTGGCGTGCGGGACGAGGACCGCCTTGGGGCGGCCGGTGGACCCGGAGGTGTAGAGGACGTACGCGCCGTTGGCCGGGGTGAGGGGGCCGAGGCGGTCGGCGTCGCGCGGGTCGGTGTCACGGTCGGCCGCAGCGGGGGCGTCGTCCGCGTCCAGGTGGACACGCGGCACGTCCACGGGCAGTGCGCAGCCCGCGTCGTACGTCGTCACGACGCAGGCGGGCGCGGCGTCCCGGAGCATGAAGGCGATGCGGTCGGCGGGGTGGCGCGGGTCGATCGGCAGGTAGGCGGCGCCGGTCTTCAGGACGGCGACGAGGGCGACGACCATGTCCGCCGAGCGGGGCATGGCCAGCGCGACGACCTGCTCGGGTCCGGTGCCGGCGGCGATGAGCCGGTGGGCGAGCCGGTTGGCCCGCGTGTTCAACTCCGCGTACGACAGCCGCACTTCGCCGCAGGCGACGGCCGGGGCGTGCGGTGTCCGGGCCGCCTGCCGCTCGAAGAGGTCGGGCACGGTGACGGGCGGAAGGGGCCGTGCGGTGTCGTTCCACTCCTCGACGAGCAGTCGCCGCTCCTTCGCGCTCAGCACGTCGAGCCGCCCGATCGGCAGGTGCGGGTCGTCGGCGGCCGCGCTCAGGAGCCGGGCGAGCCGGGTCGCCACGGCGTCCACGCTCTCTGGGTCGAACCGGTCGGTGCTGTACTCGAAGAAGCCGGTCAGGCCCGCGGGGCGGCCGTCGTCGGTGAAGCGTTCCTCGATGTTCAACAGCAGGTCGAAGCGGGCCGAGCCGGGGTGCAGGAGGTCGGTGGCGATCTCCAGGCCGGGGGTGTCGAGGCGTGGCGCCGGGGCGTTCTGCACGACCAGGGAGACCTGGAAGAGCGGGTGCCTGCCGATGGCCCGGGGCGGGTTGAGGTCGTCGACCAGGTACTCGAAGGGCACGTCCTGGTGCTCGTAGGCGCTCAGGGACACCTCACGCACCCGGTCCAGGAGGTCACGGAAGGCGGGGTTGCCCGAGGTGTCGTTGCGGATGACGAGGGTGTTGACGAAGAAGCCGACCGAGCGGTCCAGGCCCTGGTCGGTGCGGCCCGCGATCGGGGAGCCGATGGGGATGTCGTGCCCGGCGCCGAGCCGGGTGAGCAGCGCCGCGAGGCCCGCCTGGAGCACCATGAACAGGCTCGTCCCGCTCTCCTGGGCGAGCGCCGAGAGCCGCCGGTGCAGCTCGGCGTCCCAGGCCACGGAGAGCGTCTCGCCGCCGTAGCCGGGTTCGGCGGGGCGCGGGCGGGCGAACGGCAGGTCCAACTGGGCGGGCAGGTCGGCGAGTTGACGGCGCCAGTAGGCGAGCTGGTGGGCGAGGGGGCTCGCCGGGTCGCCGGGGTCGCCGAGGAGCTCGCGCTGCCAGAGGCCGTAGTCGGCGTACTGGACGGCGGGGGCGGGGGCGGGTTCCGGTAGGAGGTGGTCGCCGGGTTCGGCCGGGTCCGCCGCCCGGCCCGACCGGTCGCCGGGCTCCGCGGGGGCCGCCCGGCGTGCCTCGTACGCCGCCATCAGATCCTCCGCCAGCGGCGCGAACGACCAGCCGTCGCAGGCGATGTGGTGGACGAGGAGGAGCAGCACGTGCTCGGTGGTGCCGGTCCGGAACAGGTGGGTGCGGACGGGGATGCCGGTGGCCAGGTCGAAGCTGTGGCCGCTCACCGCGGCGAGGGCGCCCGGCAGCTCCGCCTCGGTCGTGGGGGTCACGTCCAGCGGCGGCCGGGCCCGCTCCGGCGGCAGGATCCGCTGGCGCGGTTCGCCGTCGTGGTCGGGAAAGACGGTGCGCAGGGACTCGTGGCGGGCGACGAGGTCGGCGACGGCGGCGCGCAGCGCGGGGACGTCCAGGTCGCCGGTCAGGCGCAGCGTCCAGGGCACGTTGTAGGCGCGGCTCATGCCTTCCAGGCGGTGCAGGAACCACAGGCGGCGCTGGGCGAAGGACAGCGGGAGCGGGTCGGGCCGCTCGGCGGCGCGCAGCACGGGGCGGGCGTCCGGGGCGTCGGGCGGCGCGGGCCGGTCGAGGTGGGCCGCGAGCCCGGCGACGGTGGGGTGCCGGAACAGGGCGCGGATGGTGAGTTCCGCGCCGAGCCGGGTCCGCACGCGCGCGGACAGGCGGGTGGCGAGGAGCGAGTGGCCGCCGAGCGCGAAGAAGTCGTCGTCGATGCCGATGCCCTCGACGCCGAGGATCTCCGCGAAGAGAGCGCACAGCACCTCTTCCCGCTCGGTGCGCGCGGCCCGCGCCGACTGCGCCTCGACGACCGGCGCGGGCAGCGCCGCGCGGTCCAGCTTGCCGTTGACGGTCAGCGGCAGCCGCTCCAGGAGCACGACGGCCGACGGCATCATGTAGTCGGGCAGCCGCTCGCGCAGGTGCTCGCGCAGCGCGGCGGTGAGCTGGCCGCCGCGGCGCGCGGCCACCGGGCTGGTGGCGTACGTCAGCGGGTCACCGGGGGTGCCGTCCGGCTCGTACGCCTCCAGCACACCGTCGTCCCGGCTTGCGTCCCCGTCGGTGGCGCGCACGAACACCGCGTCCACCGCGTCCACGGCGGTCGCCGCCGGGGCGACCGCGACGCGGTAGCCGAGGCGCTCCCCGAGCCGGTGCAGCTCCTCGGGGTCGACGCCGTGGGGCTCCTGCGCGAGGAGGCGGTGAGCGTCGGCGACGGCGGCGCCGTTGTCGAAGGCGCGGGCGGCGGCGGTCTCCTGGGCGGTGCGGCGGTTGGGGACGCCGAGCACGCGCAGCCGGGCGGGGGCGTGGCGCTCCAGGTACGTCGCGAGCGCGCCGGTGTCCGGCAGGTCGTCGCCGAAGCGCAGCCGCTCCCCGCTGCCGGGTGCCGTCGTCACGGGTGCCTTGTGCAGGACGGCGTCGTAGCGGTACCGCGTCATCTCGTTGTGCCGCGTGCCGCGCCGCACCTGGATGTCGACCGCGCCGACCGTGTCCTCGCGGGCCGCGAAGGCATGGAAGAAGTCCGGCGCGAGCAGCAATTCCTCCTCGCGCACCAGCGCGCGCTCGACGGCGTGCCGCACCGTGCCACGCTCGCTGTCGGGGGCGGCCCGGCGCAGGTGGACGGCGGTGCTGAAGGATCGCAGGGCGCGCAGGTCGCGTACGTCGCCGACGAAGACGCGGCCGCCGGGCGCTGCGCACGCCAGGGCCTTGGACAGGACGTCCAGGAGGTAGTCGGCGCTGGGGAAGTACTGGAGCACGGAGTTGATGACGACGACGTCGAAGTGGCCGTCCGGCAGGCCGGTGGTGTCGTGCGCCGCCTGGTGCCGCAGCCGCACCCGGCCGGACAGGTCGGGCCGGGCGGCGATCTCGCGGCCCAGGTCCTCGACGGCTCTTGCGGAGATGTCGGTGCCGACGTACTCCGCGCAGCCCGGGGCGAGCCGGGAGAGGAGCAGGCCCGTGCCGACGCCGAGCTCCAGGACGCGGCGCGGGCGCAGGGCCTGGATGCGGCGGACGGTGGTGTCGCGCCACTCCCGCATGTGGTCGGGGGCGATGGGGCGGCGGTCGGTGTAACTGTCGTACCAGCTCGCGAAGTTCTCCCCGAACGCGGCGCGCGGCACCCCGCCGCCCGCGCCTGCACCAGCCCCTGCACCCGCACCCGCACCCGCATCGGCATCGGCATCCGCACCGGCGCCCGTCCCCGCGTACTGCGCGTCGAACACCCGCTCCCAGTCGCCCACTTGCCGTGCCGCCGTGCCGTCGGCCGACCCCGCCTCGGGCTCCTGGCGGAACTCCGGTACGACGTAGGCGACCAGACGCCGGTCGCCCGGCCGGTCCTCGCGGGCGACGACGGCGGCCTGGCGGGCGGCGGGGTGCGAGGTGAGCGCGGACTCGATCTCTCCCGGTTCGATCCGGAAGCCCCTGATCTTGATCTGCTGGTCGGCGCGGCCGATGAACTCCAGGTCGCCGTCGCCGTTCCACCGGACCACGTCGCCGCTGCGGTACATCCGGCCGCCGGGCGGGCCGAACGGGTCGGCGACGAAGCGCACCGCGGTCAGGTCCGGGCGGCCGAGGTAGCCCCGGGTGACGCCGGGCCCCGCCACGTACAACTCCCCCGCCACGCCCGGCGGGCACGGCCGCAGCGCCTCGTCGAGGACGTACAGGGAAAGGTCTCGGATGGCCACGCCGACGCGGCTCGGGGCGCCCGGGGCGGCGTCGGCGGCGGTGAGGCGCGTGAGGGTGGTGTGGACGGTGGTCTCGGTGATGCCGTACATGTTCACGAGCACCGGGGCGTCGTCGCGGTGGCGTGCGTACCAGGGCGCCAGCTTGCCGAAGTCGAGGGCCTCGCCCGCGAACACCACCAGGCGCAGGGCGAGTTCACCGCCGTGCGCGGCGGCGTCGCGGTCGGCCTCCATCAGCGGGTAGAAGGCGGACGGCGTCTGGCTGAGGACGGTGACGCGCTCGGCGGCGAGCAGCGCGCGGAAGCGCTCGGGCGCCCGGCTGGTCTCGTACGGCACGACCACGAGGCGGCCGCCGTGCAGCAGCGCGCCCCAGATCTCCCACACGGACACGTCGAAGGCGTAGGAGTGGAAGAGGCTCCACACGTCGTGCTCGTCGAAGCGGAACTCGCCGGCCGTCTCGGTGAAGAGGCGGACGACGTTGGCGTGCGAGACGACGACGCCCTTGGGGCGGCCGGTGGACCCGGAGGTGTAGATCACGTACGCGGTGGTCGCCGGAGTGACGGGCGCGAGGCGGTCGGCGTCGGCGGGATCGGTGTCGGGCCGGACGGCGAGTTCCTCGGCGGTGCCCCGGGCGGAGAGCACCAGGCGGGGGACGTCGGCGCGGACGTCCATCGGGTCCTGGCTGAGGAGCAGCACGGGGCGGGCGTCGGCCAGGGTCCGGTCGACGCGTTCCGGCGGGTGGTCCAGGTCGAGGGGCAGATAGCCGGCGCCGGACTTCAGGACGGCGAGGATCGCGACCACGGCGTCCACCGAGCGCGGCAGGGCGAGCGCGACGAGGCGTTCGGGTCCGGCTCCCCGGGCGAGCAGGGCGTGCGCGAGGCGGTTGGCGCGGGCATTGAGCGTGGCGTAGTCGAGGTGCTCGCCGCCGCAGGTCAGGGCGGCGCGGTCCGGGTGCCGGGCGGCCCGGGCCTCGAACAGGTCGGTGAGCACGGCGGCCGGGACCGTGGGCGGGGCGGGGGACGCGCTCGCGGCGGGGTGGGCCCGCCGCTGCCGGTGGTCCGTGAGAGCGCGCTCCGATCCGGTGAAAGAGCGCTCCGGTCCGGCGAACGCGCCCTCCGATCCGGTGAACGCGCCGTCCGCCTCCGTGAAAGCCCTGTCCGATCCGGTCCTAGCCATGATCCAGCCCCTTGGTCGCTCGCCGACGCCGTTGCGTTCTGCCGTTCGTGACCGCGCTCGTGCCGTGGGTGGCGCCCCGGCCTCACTCCGGGGGGCGGCTGCCCGGCGCGAGGACGCGCAGCAGGTTCTCCCGCAGCAGCAGGGTCCGGTCCGTCCTGGACACCCCGGCGAAGACCGTCGGGCCGTCGACGACCTCGCCCATCAGCCCCTTCAGGCCGCCGTTCAGCCGGCCGAGCGGCCAGTCCGTACCGAAGATGATCTTGTGGTTGACGCCCATCCGGAACAGCCGGTTCAGATGCTCGGGCCAGTAGGGCAGGCTCGGCCCGCTCGCGAACCCGCCGGTGTCGACGTACACATTGGGCCGGTACGCCGCCAGATACACGGAGGTCTCGACGTGGGTGAGGCCCCCGTGGCCGAGGATGAACGGGACGGCCGGGAAGTCCCGGGCCGCGCGGTCGATCCGCAGCGGGTGCGCGGGCCCGTAGTCGAGGCTGCGGGCGGTGGGCCCGGTGTGTACGAACACCGGCAGCGCGCGGGCCGCGCAGATCTCGTAGTACGGGTACAGGTCCGGGTCCGACGGCGAGTAGCCGCACGGCGGGTAGAGCTTCACGCCGTCGAGGCCGTAGGCGTCGACCATCTCCTCGAAGGCCCGGACGCCCTCGGGCCCGCGCCGGGGGTCCACGCCGATGTAGACCCAGAAGCGGCCCGGGTGGCGTAGCCGGATCTCGTGGTGCAGCCGCGCCGCCTCCGCCGGCTCCGCCGTGCCCGCCATGCGCAGGCCGAAGTCGGGCACGAGCAGCACCGCGCGCTCGACCCCGGCCGCGTCCATCTCCTCGACGAGGCCGTCGGCGAGGTGGTCCTCGTGCTGCGCGGCGAGCCCGTCGGCGATCCGGCCCGCCCTCGGGGCGGCGCCCATCGAGCCGAGGCGGCACTGGACGTTGCTCGCCACGTCCTCGACGAAGGCCCGCGGGATGAAGCGGGTCGACGCCACGTGGCAGTGGCCGTCGAAAACCCCCGTCATTTGACGCAGTGCTTGATCAGGCCCTGGATGCTGACGCCCTTCATGGGGTCGAAGGTGGCGAAGTCGAACTCGGTGTCCGCCTCTTCTTCCAGGTACGAGATCAGGCCCACGATGGCCATGGAGTCGAGCAGTCCGGTGTGACTGAGGTTGGTGGCCGGGCCGATGACGACGTCCGACTCCCCCTCGATCCACCGCTCGACCCACTCGACAAGCAGCTTCTCCAGCTCCGCCGCATCCGCGCTCATGCCCGGCCTCCCCGGTCCGTGGTGGTGGTGTTCGTTTCGACGCGCCCGGCCGACACCAGGCGGAGGCTGTTGCCGCCCATGATCATTCTTCGGTCCGCCTCCTTGATCCCGGCCACCGCCGGCTGCCCCTTGGCGAAGGCGGCGACCAGGCCGGTGAGGGACTCGGAGAGCCGGTACGACGGCCAGCACGTGCCGAAGAGGATCTTGTGGCTGAGGCCCAGGCGGAACAGCCGGTTCAGATGGGCCTGCCAGCCGTCGGCCGCGAGGACCGAGTGGAACTGGCTGATGTCGAGGTGCACATTGGGCCGGTGGGCGCACATGTACGTGGCCTCCTCGACGTGGGTGACCCCGCCGTGCCCGAGGATGAAGTTCACCCGGGGGAAGTCCCGGGCGGCCTCGTCGAGGAGCAGCGGCATGCCGTACTCGAAGTCGAGCGGGCCCCAGCCCGGCCCGGTGTGGCTGAGGACCGGCAGGCCGTACTGCTCGCACAGCTCGAAGTACGGGTAAAGGCGGCGGTCGCTCGGCGAGTAGCCGCACAGCGGGTACAGCTTGAGTCCGGCGAAGCCGTACTCGGTGACGCCCCGCTCGAACAGGTCGATGCCGTCCTGCCCGGCACGCGGGTCGACGCCCCAGAAAACCCGGAAGCGGCCGGGGTGACGCCGGTTCACCTTGTCGAGGTGGCCCGCCAGTTCGGTCGGCGTGAGGGCGCACCGCGCGACGTGCGAGTAGTCGGGGACCACGAGGAACGCCTCGTCGACCCCGGCCTCGTCCAGCTCCGCGACCAGCCGGTCCGCGTCGTCGTCCTGGTGCACGGCGAGCACCCGGTCCAGCATCCGCGCGGGCCGCACGGTGTGTCCGTACGCGGCGAGACGGTGGTGCGCGTTCGCCGCCTGGTACTCCAGGAAGGCCCGGGGGATGGCGAGTTGGCTGCCGAGCTGGACCTGGGCGTCGACGATCCGCGCGTCCTGGGCGTCGTGGGTGGGGGCGGCCATCAGGCCCCCGATCCGGCACCGACGGAGCCCCCGGCGGGGTCGGCGGGGTCCGCGGCGCCGGCGTCGGCTGTGACGCGCTCCGCGAAGTGCTCGGCCGCCCGCGCCCGGCTCAGCTTCATGTTGGCCGTCATGAACGCGGGGTCGGCCCGCAGCGGCGTGGCGATGAAGACCAGCGACATCACGCGCTCATGGGCGTCGAGCGTCGCGTTGACCTCCTCGACCTGCTTCTCGATGTGCGCGCGCAGCGCCGTGTCACCGGGGTCGGCGGGGGTGATCAGGGCGCCGAGCCTGCTGGACCGCGTCGGTACGACGACGATCTCCGCGATGCCGTCGACGCCCGCGAACGCCCCCTCGATCTCGGCCGGGTGCACCTTGCGCCCGCTGCCGAGCACGATGGCGTCCTTCTTCCGCCCGACCAGGGTGAGGAACCCGTCGTCGTCGAGGCGGCCGTAGTCGCCGGTGAGGATCGAGCCGTCCGGCCGGAAGATCTCCTCGGCGGACGGGTCGCCGTCGGTGTCGAAGTAGCCACGGCCGAGCGGCGCGTCCCGCGTGATGATCACTTCGCCGTCGTCGAGGAAGGTCACCGACTCCGGGTCCATCAACTGCCCGACGGTGCCGACCCGGTGGCGGTCCGGCGTGTTCCAGGCGACCATGCCGGTCTCGGTCAGGCCGTACGCCTCCAGGAGCGGCACCTCGCGCGACCAGAACCCGTCCAGCGTCTGGCGGCGGATCGGCGCCATCCCCGTGATCATGAACCGGATGCGGCCGCCGAGGAAGTCGGGGAGCGAGGCCTTGCCGCCGGACTTCACGTACAGCTGCAGGACGGTGTCGTAGAAGACGGGCGGCCCGATCAGGAACGTCGGGCCCTCCTTGCGGACGGCCTGGAAGACCCGCTGGTAGGGCGCGAGCACCAGGTCGGCGCCGAGCCACAGGCACAGGTAGACCGACAGGCGCTGCTGGTAGTTGGCGAACGGCAGGAAGATCAGGTGCCGGTCGCGCTCGGTCATGCCGAAGGCGTCGATGAAGCGGTTGATGACGTACTCGGTGCCCTTGGTGCTGATCTCCAGGCCCTTGAGGCGGCCGGAGGTGCCCGAGGAGTAGACCAGGCTGTGTACGTCGTCGGCTTCGACGACCACGGCGTCGGCAGCCACCGAGCCGGGGGCCGGGGCGCCGTCCGGGCGAACCACGGCCGGTGTGGTGGCGGGCACGGGCTCGTCGGCGATCAGCAGGGCGAGGCGGTGCCGGGCGACGAACTCGGCTGGGTCCGGTATCTCCGTGGTGTCGGCGAACGCCTTCAACCGCGCGCCGGTGGCGAGGGCCGCCAGGTCCCAGGCGAGCCAGTCGATGCCGTTGCCGGCGCGGATGCCGATGACGTGGCCGGGGCGGATGCCCGCCGCCGTCAACTGGTCGGCCCGCGTGCGCGCCAGGGCGGTCAGCTCGCTGTGCGTGAGCTCGCGGCGCTTTCCGGCGACGTCGATGTCGACGACGCGAGCGGTGGTGTGGTCGGTGGCGCGGTCCAAGAGGCCCGCGAGGTTCATGCTCACGTGTCGGCCGACTTCCTTTCCGGGGTGTGCGGGTGGGCTTGCGGGGTGTCCGGGTGTGCTTCCGGGGTGCCCGGGTGCGCGTCGCCGGTGGCCAGGGGCGCCTGCCCGTCGCGTTTCGCTTCCAGTTCCGCTTCAAGGGCGGTGATCAGTTCGTCGAGCCGGGTGCCCGCCAGGAAGCCGATCCGGCCGCCGAGCATGTCCTCGTACGATCCGCTGTCGGTGTCCCAGGTGACGCGGACGTCGAGGAGGCTGCCGCCGGGCGCGGCGGTGACGGTGGCCCGGCGTTCGAGGGTGCGCCACAGCCAGCCCGGCTCCGCGCTCAACCGCACGCCGTCGCCGAGGAGTTCGGCCCGGTCCGCCCAGACCACGGCGTCGTCGCCGAGCCGTCCGGCGAACTCCGCGTCGCGCCCCTCCCCCGCCCGCGCGCCGGTGACGGCGGCGAACGGGTCGAGGAGCCGGGGCCGTGACCGCAGCAGGCCCAGGACGTCCGCGGGCGGGTGCGGCAGCCGTACGGCGCGTGTCACCGGGGACAGTTCGGCGGCCCGCGGCACGTCGGCGCGCCCGCTGGACGCGGTCGCCCGCCGGTGGCCGTCGACCTCCGCGAGGATCCCTTCGAGCACCGAAAGACCCTGGTCGAGGTCCTCCTCGGAGATCACCATGGGCGGCTGCACCCGCAGCACGTCCGGGTGGTAGAGGGAGTACGTGGAGGTGACGCCCTCTTCGAGGAGGCGGCCGAGGACCAGTCCTGCGGTCGCGCCGTCGGTGAACTCCAAGCCGTGCATCATGCCCAACCCGCGGTGTTCCGCGACGAGTTCGGGGAAGCGTGCCGCGAGGGCGCCGAGGCGATCGTCGAGGGTGCGGGCCCGCTCCTTGACGCCGGTGAGGAACGCCGCGTCGGAGGCGATCGCGAGGACCTCCAGGCCGACCCGGCACGACAGGGGGTTGCCGCCCAGGCTGGAGCCGAACGTCGAGGGCAGGACCCGCAGGACCTCCCAGACCCGCTCGGTGCCGAGGACGGCGGACAGCGGCACGACGCCGCCGCCGAACGCCTTGCCCACGCACACCAGGTCCGGCGCGACGCCGAACTGCTCGTACGCGAAGAACGTGCCGCAGCGTCCGAACGCCGTCTGCATCTCGTCCAGGATGAGCAGCGCCCCGGCCTCCGTGCACAGCCTGCGCACCTCCTGGAGGTAGCCGGGCGGCGGCACGATCACTCCGGCCTCCGCCTGGACGGGTTCGAGGAGCACGGCGGCCACGGTGTCGTCGAGGGCCGCGGCGAGCTCGTCCAGGTCACCGAAGCCGACCTGCCGGAAGTGCGGCATGAACGGGCCGAGCAGTTCCCGGTGTTCGGGCCGGTCGGAGGCGCTGAGGGTGGCGAAGGTCTTGCCGTGGAAGCAGCCGCGGGCGCTGATGACGCCGGGGCGGCCGGTCGCGGCGCGGGCCAGCTTGAGCGCGTTGTCGATGGTCTCGCCGCCGCCGTTGGCCAGGTACGAGTACGGCAGGAGCTGCCCGGTGGTCTCCGCGAGGCGCTCGGAGAGCCGGATCTGCACCTCCTCGAACATGATCTTCGTGCTGTTCAGGATCCCGGTGTCGAGCTGCTCGCGCACGGCGGCGACGACGCGGGGGTGGGAGTAGCCGAAGGACTGGTTCCCGTACTGGTCGAACAGGGCGAGGTAGGGCGTGCCCGCGTCGTCGTCGAGGACGCGGCTGCCTTCTCCCTTTCCCTGGACGCCGCATCCCATGACGAACGCCATTTTCGCGTAGGCGGGGTGATTGTGGGCGGCTTTGGTCTCAGCCAGCCGCTGACGCCGTGTCCGCATCCGCCACCTCCTCGCGCGCATCGGTGTCTTTGCGCGTATGAGTGCCGTTGCGCGCATAGCTGTCGTAGTCGCCGAAGAAGTACTGGAGCAGTCGGCTCTTCCGGCCTTCTGGTGTACGCGCCCTGCGCACCGCGTCGACGACATCGAGAGCCGCGACGAGACTGAGCGGTGCGCCTTTGAACCGTGCATCCTCGTACGGCTCGTGCAGGGCGAAGAAGCCGATTTCCTTGTAGAAGCTCCGCAGTCCTTCGGAGTCGTCCACGAAGAAGTCTCCGAGGATGTGTGTCATGTCGTGTTTCCTGGCGCTGTGGATGACGGCTTCGCGCATCAGCGCCATGCCTATTTCGCGGTGCCGCATCGACGGCAGGGTCATCAAGTGGCCGAATTCCACGAGGCGGTTGCCGGCGCGCAGGGCCGAGATGTCCACGGTGTCGTCGCACGGCAGTCCGGCCGCCGAGTCGGGCACGACCTTGACCGTGCCGGCGGCCTCGCCGTCGACGTATCCGAGGATGTATTCGGCGTGGGCGTCGAAGCGGTCGAAGGTCGCCGCGGTGTCGGCCGCGTCGGCGAGCCTGCCCTGGTCCTCGACGTAGACGGCGTCACGAAGCCGCAGCACATCGGCCAGTTCGGCCTCGGTGCGCGCCAGTCGGAAGGTCACGTTCACCTACTGCTCCTCTCACCGGCGAAACGGTGGCTCACCCTGGGCTCAGGTGCTGAAGGCTCACTCGCGGACGGCTCACTTGCGGAGCAGCTTTCCGAAGTATTCGAGATAGCCGCGGTTGAAGTACCGGATGCGGTCCCGCACTTCGCTGTGCAGATCCGGCAGCCGCTCCAGCGGAAGATTCGGCATCAGGTGGTGTTCGACGTGGTAATTGTTGCTGTTCGTGAACCACGTCAGGATGCGATTGGAGCGAATCGTGCGGGTGTTGGCGAACGGGTCGCGGTTCAGGACCTCGCAGCCGAAGTGCTCGGGCAGTTCGATGACGGCGTGCACGGGTCCTGCCACAAGCACCAGCGGGATCAGCCATACCCAGAGGACGACCGCCGAACCCAGCGCCAGGGAAATTCCCGAGAGCGCGAGGAGAGTTGCCAGGGCGATGAAGTGGTCGCGTCGTATCCGGCGTGACACGCGCACGCTCTCGCCCTCGAATTCCCGGCCGAGCAGCGACCGTCCGAGATTCGCGACGAACAGCCAGTAATGGTGGACCATGGTGAAGCGCACGGTCCAGTCCACCGTCTTGCCGAAGGCCGAGCGCTCGCTGCCGCCGTACTGGTCGCCGTAGTCGAAGAACTCCCGGTTCTCCGGGGTGCCGAGGTCGCGGTGGTGCCGCATGTGCGCCGCTTTGTACGCCGCGAACGAAATCAGCATCGGCAGTCCGAGGATGATTCCGGTGACCGTGTTCGCCCTGCGGCTGCGGTACGCGAGATTGTGCAGCGTCTCGTGCTGGAGTTCCGCAGCGTGCGCGAGCATGCATCCGATGAGGACGACGCCGGTGATCCGGCACCAGAGGACCGGCTGCAGCACGACGACCACGCCGATGGCGGTGAGGGCCACACAGAGGGTGAATTTGAGGGAGAACACCCATCCCCGGGGCTCCGTGCGCAGGTGTTTCAGTGACGCTCTGAGCTCGGTGGCCTCCTGTGGATTCTGTATGGCCGGGTCGACGGCATCGCCCGCGGTCAGATCCATCGTTGTTCCCTCGATTTCCCAGTAGCTTTCCCAGTAGCTTTCCCAGCGGCTTTCCTGGTGGCGCCCAGGACTGTGTCCGCGCCTCCCGCGGGACGGCACCGCATTGCGGCGGCACACGGACGGCCCGGGCGGCCGGTGTTCCGTGCCGCTCGGTTCAGAAGGTCGTACTCAGCGGGTCGGCTCCGCAGCCGACGCAGGGAAAAGGTCGCGGACGGGAGTCTGTGGGTCGGCTGTCTCGATCGCGTCGAGCAGCGACAGGATTCCGTCTCTGTGCGCGTCCGTTTCCTGCGCGCTGAACAGTTCGGGATGGACGTCGAGAATGACTTCCGTCGTGCCGTCCGCCGATGTCTGGAAGAAGTACACGGTCATGTCGACGGTCAGGGGAATCGACATGGTGCGCATCGTCGCGGCGGCTCCCGCGAAGTCCAGTTTGTAGTCGAACTTCATCACATTGACCATCGGGCCCCACAGCCGTGCCCCGCCGCCCTGTTCGGTGATTTCGCGGGAGATCTCGGCGGTGGGATAGCGGGAGTGCAGCAGGACTTCCCGTACCTCCCGCGACACGCGGCGCGCGAAATCGCCCAGGGGCAGGCCGGTGTCCACGGTGAGGCGCAGCGGCAGGATGTTCATCGTCATGCCGGGTACGTTGCGCACCTGTGGGCTCAGCCGTCCGCCGGTCGGCAGGCCGAGCAGCAGCTCGTCCGCGCCGGTGTGCTCGCCGACGTACGCCGCGATGGTGCTGACGGCGAGGTCCGACCAGGTCACGCCGAGCCCGTCGGCGGCCCGCTCCAGACGTCCGACCCGGTCAGGGGCGAGTTCGGTGGTGCGCCGCCGGCCGATGGCGAGCCCGGCGCGCCGGCCGGCGAGGCTGACCGGCTCGGGGTGGCCGGCCATTCTGCCGAGCCAGTGCGCGCGGTCCCGCGTGAAGCTCTTGCTGTCGCGATAGGCGTCCTCGGTCCGCACCAGCCGCTCGAAGACGGGAAAGGCGCCGTCGGCGGCGGGGAGCCGCTGTGCGAGGGCCGTGTATACGGCGGCCGTGCGGTTGAAGACGAGCGCGAGGCTGTAGCCGTCGAGGACGGCGTGGTGCACGCGCCGGTACAGAATGAAATGGCCGTCGGTGATTTTCAGGAGAGCGGCGCGGCACAATCGCTGCGGGTCGACGGGCCCTTGGGCATCCGTTTCCATCCATTGTGCGGCCGCCGCCTCGGGGTCGGCCTCGGTGCTCACGTCGATGAAGGCGAGCGGTGCGGGCTCTTCGCGCACGTACTGGCTGAATCCGTTCGCCCCGTCCTCGGCGGGAACAATGGCGAGACGTAATGCCTCGGCCTCGTGCTCGACCTGCTCATGTGCCGCAGCCATCAGTTCCGGGTCGATGTGACCGCGGATGTCGAGATAGTCGCAAATACAGTAGACGGGGTTGCTCAGGTCTTCCGCTTGAGCCATCCATGTGCGCAACTGCGTAGCAAGGAGCGGTAGTTCTGTTCTTTCGCGATTAAGCAACGTACACCTCCTCAAGAGGACACTTGCTTAAATCGACGCCACATCGCACAGGCGTCACGGACACAATTTCTTGGTCGCGCGTACCCATTGGTGGGGAACAGTTCGGCGTCCGGGAAGTGGTGGGGGGATTGGTGGGGTCCCAGGACAACGCGGGTAGCCTACATGTGACTTGATCGACCGTCCATACCCTCACGGGGGCATGTGCCAATGTCACTGAATGCAAGGACCACTGGCCCGCTCACCGATGCCTTAATCACGCTTGGCGACGGGTATTGGACTCGGCCAACTCGACGATTATCGGCCACACCCTGACGACCAGGGTTTACGCTGGCCTGCAACTGCCTTCACGATCTTCAGGGCGCCCCGCGCAAAACGCCTTTGCCTACAGCCTGTTGAACCGAGAAACAGCAGTTCCGCACTCTCGTGTACGCACCGTGAACGTGGAGGATGGATGGCGACGGACTCGACGGACCAGTCAGTGACCCCACCCGGCGCCCAGAAGGCGGCGACGCGCCGCGGCGTGGCCGTGGTGGCCGCTCTCATGCTGGGCGCGTTCGCCTTCAACACGACCGAGAATCTGCCGATCGGTGTCCTGAAGCTGATGTCGGACGACATGGACGTGTCGTTGTCGGCCGTCGGGCTCCTGGTGTCCGGCTACGGCCTGACCGTGGCCGTCGTCTCCGTGCCGATCGCCCAGCTGACCCGCTCCGTCCCGCGCCGCCTCGTGCTGTGCGTGCTGCTGTCCGCGCTGTTCCTGGCCAGCGTGGTGGCGGCGCTGGTGTCGTCGTACTGGGTGCTGATGGCCTGCCGGCTGGTGACGGCGGTGGCGCAGGCGCTGTTCTGGGCGGTGATGGGGCCGGTCGCGGTCGGCCTCTTCCCGCCGCACGTCCGCGGCCGCGTCATCGGCGCGCTGTCCGTGGGCGGTTCGGCGGCCCTGGTCCTGGGTGTGCCCGGCGGCACCTGGCTCGGCCAGCACAGCAGTTGGCAGGTGCCGTTCCTGGTCGTCGGCGCGCTCGCCATCCCGCCGCTCATCCTCATCGCCACCGCGCTGCCCGCCTCCCGCCCGGAAGAGAGCCACGCCGTGCGCGGCGTCGCCCCGGACACCCGGCGCTTCGCCGTCGTCCTCGCGGTCACCGGTCTCACAGTCACCGGCGTCTTCGCGGGCTACACGTACATCTCCAAGTTCCTCGTCGACGAGAGCGGGTTCACCGAGTCCACGGTCAGCACGCTGCTGCTCGTCCTCGGCGTCACCGGCATCGTGACCGTCGCGGTCTACGGCCGGCTCCTGGACCGCTTCCCCCGCGCCACGCTCACCCTGCCGGTGGCCACGCAGGCGGTGGCGCTGCTCGGCCTGTACACGGCGGGCGGGTCGAAGACCGTCGCCGTGATCATGATGGTGCTTCTCGGCGCCTCGCTGGGGCCGGTCTTCATGGCCACGCAGAGCCAGGTCATGCACTTCGCCCCCGGCCGCACGGAGACCGCCATCGCGGCGAACGGCGCCGCGTACAACACGGGCGTGGCCCTGGGCGCCCTGGCGGGCGGCCTGCTCCTGCCGGTCATGGGCGTCCGCGGCACGTTCCTCGTGGGCGGACTGATGACCGTTGCGGCCCTCGCGCTGCTCCTGGAGGAGCAGCTCGTGTCGGTGGGGCGCCCGCAGCGCTGGTCCGCGGCTCCCGCCGAGACACCGGTGCGGGACGACGTCTGCGCGAAGCCGTGAGACCGGGGCGCCGCCCCGGCACGGCCGGTCAGATGCGGTCGGCGGCGATGAGCAGGTAGTGGAAGCTGCCCTCTCTGTACGCGGTGAGGAAGGCCTCCTCGATGCCGGTGGCGAGGGACGACGCCGCCCGCAGTTCCCAGTACGGGAAGGTGGCCGCGGTCAGGTCCACCACCTCCAGCGGGACCAAGTCGTGGGCCGCGAGGGCCTTGAAGTAGGCGCTTCTGGGGTGGATGTTGCAGGTGTAGTGCTCGTCGATGCGGCTGACGGCCTTGGAGCGCAGCCCCGTCACGTCGTTGGAGCACCCGGTGACGCAGACGTAGCGCCCGCCGTGCGCCAGGACGCGGGCGAGCTCTCCGTAGAGCTCATCGAGATCGACGTACATGGTGGTCTCGTTGGTCCACACGCCCTGGAAGGTGCCGTCGTCGAAGCCGGTGTCGAGCATGTTCCGGTAGTGGAAACGCACCTGCTGCCCGACGCCCTGCTCCTCGGCCTGCTCGTTGGCGAACCCGACCTGGTACTCCGAGATCGTCACACCGTCCACCCGGCAGCCGAACCGCCCGTGGGCCATGAGGCTGGTGCCACCTCGGCCGGACCCGGCGTCGAGCAGCCGGTCGCCGGGCGCGATGTCCCCCAGCTGGTCCAGGAGCAGATCGGCCTGCGCCGTCTCGAGGCGGTGCAGCTCCCGGACGACCCGTTCCGTACGGGCCTCCTCCGGCGCCTGCAGCACGGACCGGTCGAACTCCCCTATGCCGTAGTGATGGTGATAGAGGCGGTCGACATCGCCGAGCAGCAGGTTGACCGGGTCCTTGCGATGACCGTTCCAGTACGCGGCGACGGCTCGCTGGAACTCGGTGCGCAGGACCGGTCCGGTCGGGGTGGTGGGGGTGCTGGTGGCAGCCATGGGGTACCTCCAAGTCCGTTGGTACGGCAGGTGTGTGAGGGAGCGTCGTTTCACGACGTGGTGTAGCGGGCGCTGCCCGCGTGCCAGGCCCGGTTGCCGGCGAGCCAGGCGTGGACGCCCGCCAGGAACCGCGCCAGTTCCGGCGGCCCGAGCAGGCTCAGGGAGGCCGCCTCCGCCTCGAAGTCACGCATCAGTTCGTCGTGGACGGCGACGCTGCGCGCGAATGCCTCCGCGAGGGGGCAGCCCTCTTCGGCGGCGATGACGAGCGGCAGGTTGAAGTCCTGGTCGGGCCCTGCGTTCTCCCTGGCCATGCTGTACAGGTCGTTGACCAGCGCGCCGGCGAGACCGGCCTTGAGGAAGGCCCGGCGCACCCGCGGCTCCGTGAACGCGGCGGTCGGCAGCTGGTAGCCCTCGGCCGCGTCGACCAGCGCCAAGATGGGTGCCTGGCTGCCCATCTGACGATGCGCCAGGTACTCCCAGGCGGACGGCATGCGTCCGGTGCAGCGCCAGACCGCCTCGGCGCTCGCGGCCTGGAACATCGACAGCTGCTCCCGGCAGGCGCGTGCCACCTGCGTGGGGGTGGCGTACCGGCCCAGGTGCTCGCGCGCGGACCTGAGCGCCACCAGGACGGGGTCGCTCCCGATGGCCCGGCGGAGCTCGGGCGCGTAGGCGGCGGGGAACGACGGCGGATCGAGCACGTTCGCGGCGATGGCCATGCGCGCCGCGGCCACCTCCGGTACGGCTCCGGCGTGGCGGTCGTCGCAGTAGTAGTCGTCCGCCGTCCAGGCCGCCACGGTGCACCGGCCGATGGCCAGGAGCATGTCGGCATCGTCGGTGCCGGGGTGGGCGAGCATCATGTAGCGGCCGAAGTCGGCGGCGCGCAGGCTGTCCAGGCGGCCGGCCTGGATCCCGACCTCCTCGGCCCAGTCGACGAGCCGGTCGTTGACCTCCGCGCCCAGGGCCGGGTCGTCACGGAGCACGTCGGGGCAGTGCAGCGGCGGCACGGACAGCTCACCGAGCTCCCGGACACCGCGTGGCCGCAGCCGTGCCGCCGACGTGCCGAGCCCCGTGGGCCCGATCATGCCGGGGCCGCCGTCGGTGTGGCGGTGTGGACGCGGGGCTCCTCGTCGGACCCGTAGTGGCCGATCTCGACGTTCTCGAGGACGCCCAGCGCACTCGGCAGCAGCACCGCCACCGAGTAGTAGGCGCTCACCAGGTAGGAGATGACGGCTTTCTCGTCGATCCCCATGAAGCGTACGGAGAGGCTGGGTTCGTACTCGTCGGGGATGCCGGTCTGGTGCAGGCCGATGACGCCCTCGTCCTCCTCCCCCGTGCGCAGCGCGATGATCGAGCTGGTGAGGGAGGGCGAGACCGGGATCTTGTTGCAGGGCAGGAAGGGTACGCCGCGCCAACCGAAGACGTGGTGACCGTGGAACTCGACACCGGGCTCGGAGATACCGGCGCGGGTGCACTCACGGGCGAAGGCCGCGATCGTACGGCGGTGCGCGAGGAAGAACTTGGTCTTGCGGCGCATCGAGAGCAGCTCGTCCATGTCGTCCGGGGTCGGCGGCCCGCCGCGGGTGGAGATCCGCTGCTTGAAGTCGGCGTTGTGCAGCAGCCCGAACTCGCGGTTGTTGATGAGCTCGTGTTCCTGCCGCTCCCGCAGTGCCTCGACGGTCAGCCGCAGTTGCTGCTCCACCTGGTCCATCGGCTCGTTGTAGAGATCGGCGACGCGGGTGTGCACGCGCAGCACCGTCTGGGCGACGCTCAGCGAGTACTCGCGCGGCTCGGGGTCGTAGTCGACGAACGCGCCGTCCAGGGTGGGTTCGCCCTCGTGCCCCGAGGCGATACGGATGTCGGCCTCGCCTCTTCTGTTCACCGGCGGTTCGGGGCGCGAGACGAACTCCTCGACGCGGGACCGCAGTTCGGGTGAGCGGTCGGCGAGCTCCTTGAAGGCGCGGCGCGGCAGCACCATGAGCGTGCACGGTGTCATCGCCCTGACGGTAAAGGCCCAGCGGCTGTTCTTGTCGACGAGGGCATCCTCGCCGAGGTAGTCGCCGTCGCTGAGCGTGCCGTGCGAGGTCTGTCCGTCGTACGCGGCGGCGCCCAGCTTGTCGGCCTTGCCATGGGCGATCACGAGGAGCCCGTCGGCCTTGTCGCCCTCCCGCGCCAGGACCGCCCCGGCCTCGGCCTCCTGCTGCTCGAACTGTCCAGCGAGGCGCTTGAGCAGCGCGCCGTCGGACACCTCCCGCAGCAGCGGAAGCTCCGTCAGCTCCCGGGGCACCACCCGCACTTGGCCGTCGGCGATCTCGCAGTCCACCCGGCCGTCGCCGACCGTGCACAGGAGCCGTCGGTTCACGCGGTAGGTGCCGCCCGAGACCTGTACCCACGGCAGAATTCTGAGCAGCCAGCGCGAGGAGATGCCCTGCATCTGCGGAACGGACTTGGTGGTGTGGGCCAGATTCCGGGCCGCGCTCGTGCTCAGACTGGTCTGCACGGCCTGCATGGTCTGCGCCTGCCGCCCGTCCGGGGCCTTCCCGTCCTGCGATGCCGGTATCTCTGCCATGACACGCCGCTCCCTTTCCGTGTGCTAACGGTGACGTCACGGGTGTGTCCGACGCGACGGATCTCGGGCGCTTGCCCAAGTGGGGTGAAGGGGCACGCTGTTTTGCGTACCGGACGGGCCGTGGGAGGGCGCCGCCGGATGCCGTGCGTCACGACATATGACCTCAGCGTCACACATGCGAAGGCGGACCGCACGCCGGGGAGGCCCGCCCGGCGGTCCGGCGGGCCCCACCGCCACGATCACGGCTGGTTCACCGGCTCCGGGTGGGCACGGCTGGTTCACCCGCTCCCGGTGGGCACGGCTGGTTCATCCGCTCCCGGTGGGCACGGCTTCACCCGCTCCGGGTGGGTGGGGCCACCGGCTCCCGATGGTCGAAGGCGATCAGGGGATCCCCCGTCAGCGGATGCTCGACCACCGCCGCCCGCACCCCGAACACCTCCGCGAGCAGCTCGGGCGTGAGCACCTCGCGGGGCGGGCCGGAGGCGACCACGGATCCGGCGTGCAGGACGTGCAGCCGGTCGCAGACCGACGCGGCGGCGTTGAGATCGTGCAGCGAGACGAGAGTGGTGCGGCGTGCGGCGCGCAGCAGGGCGAGCAGGTCCACCTGGTGGCGTACGTCGAGGTGGTTGGTGGGCTCGTCCAGGACGAGGACGTCGGGGTCCTGGGCGAACGCGCGGGCCAGCAGGGCGCGTTGGCGCTCGCCGCCGGACAGCGCGGAGAACCGCCGGCCGGCCAGGGCCGCCATGCCGACCTCGGCCAGGGCCCGCGCGACCGTGTCCCGGTCGGCCGCGTCGTCCCCGGCGAACGCCCGCTTGTAGGGCGTGCGGCCCATGGCGACGACCTCGCGCACCGTCAGCTCGAAGTCGCCGCCCCGCTCCTGCGGCAGCGCGGCCACGTGCCGGGCGGCCCGGGCGGGGCTCAGCTCGCGCAGATCGGCGCCGTCGAGCAGCACCCGCCCCGCGACCGGCCGCAGATGGCGGTAGACGGTGCGCAGGACGGTGGACTTGCCGCTGCCGTTCGGGCCGACCAGACCCGCGATCTCCCCGTCCGCCGCGAGCAGCCCGACGCCCGACAGGACCGTGCGGCCCGCGTAGGCGACGCTCAGTTCCTCGATGTCGACTCTCAACTTCCGCTCCCCAGGCGCCGGTCGAGCAGGAAGAGCAGGGCCGGGGCCCCGATCAGGGAGGTGACGACGCCGACCGGCAGCTCCTGCGTGTCCATGGCCGTGCGGCACACGATGTCGACGACGACCAGGAGCAACGCCCCGAACAGCGCGGACACCGGCAACAGCCGCCGGTGGTCGCCGCCGACGACGAGCCGGCAGGCGTGCGGCACCATCAGGCCGACGAAGCCGATGGCTCCCGACACCGCGACCAGGACACCGGTCAGAACGCTCGTCACGACGAACAGTTCACGGCGCAGCCCCACGACATCGACGCCGAGCCCGGCCGCCGTCTCGTCGCCCATCAGCAGGGCGTTGAGTGCGCGGGCCCGCGCCTGGAGCAGCAGCAGCGCGGCCGGGACCACGGCCGCGGGCACGGCGAGCAGCGGCCAGCTCGCCCCGCTCAGGCTGCCCATGAGCCAGAACAGCACGCTGTGCGTCTGCTGTTCGTCACCGGCCTGGAGCACCAGATAGCTGGTGAAGCCGGACAGGAACTGGCCGACGGCCACCCCGGCGAGCACGAGCCGCAGCGGCGCGAATCCCCCGCCGCGCCGGGCCACCGCCCACACCAGGGTGAACGTCACCAGGGCGCCCGCGAAGGCCGCCCCCGACAGGCCGATGCCGAGCGCGCCGCCCGCTCCCACGCCGAGCACGATCGCGCCGACCGCGCCGAGCGAGGCACCGCTGGAGATGCCGAGCAGGTAGGGGTCGGCCAGCGGGTTGCGGACGAGGGCCTGGACGGCCGTGCCCACGAGGCCGAGCCCGGCGCCGACGAGCGCGGCGAGCAGCGCCCTCGGCACCCGCAACTGCCACACGATCAGGTCGTCCGTGCCGGGCCTTGCCGCCTCGCCGGACAGCCGGCGCCCCACGACCGCCCACACCTCGGCGGGCGGGATGGACGTCGAGCCCCAGGACACCGCGGCGGTGAGGGCGGCGAGCAGGGCGACGGCCAGGGCGGCCGCGAGGGGCCAGGCATTCGGGGTGCGCGGGCCTGCGGTCTTCGGGGTGCGCGGGCCCGCGGTCTTCTGGCGGCGCGCGGTGAGCGAGGAGGGCACGGCTAGCCGACCTTGCCGGGGTAGAGGGTCCGGGCGATCCGCCGGACCGTGTCGGCGTTGGCGACCCCGGCGATGGTGGTGGGCTCGGAGCCGATGCGCAGGAAACGGCCCTCCTTGACGGCCTTAAGACCCTTCGTCGCCGGATTGGTCTCCAGCCACCGCTGCGCCTCGTCGAACGCCTTCCGGTTGGCGGCCGCGCTGCCGCGGTTGCGGACGCCGAGCTGGATCCAGTCCGGGTTCTTGGAGATCACGTCCTCCCACCCGGTCTGCTTGCGGTCGCCGTCGCAGTCCACGAAGACGTCGCGGGCGCCCGCGAGGGTGATCACCGCGTGCGCGATCTGCCGGTTGCAGACGACCGTGGGCTGCTTGGTGCCGGCGTCGTAGTCGAAGAAGAAGTACGAGGGGCGCTCGCCCGCCGGGGTGCCGCCGACGGCCTTGCGCACGGCGGCCACCTTCTCACGCATGCCGGTGACGAGTTGCTTCGCCCTGGCGTCGGTACCGGTGACCGCGCCGAGCGTGGTGATGTCGCGCTCGACGGCGGACAGGTCGGTCATGGGGCCCTCGCGGTCCGCGGCGCAGGCGGTGGACTTCAGGTAGAGGTGCTTGATCCCGGCGGCCGCGAACTCGGCGTCGGTCGGCGCGTCCCCCATGCCGCCGCCGCTCGTGCCGCTCATCGACGCGAAGGTGTCGATGTAGAGGTCGGCGCCGGAGCCGAGCAGCTTCTCCTTGGGGATGACCGTCCGGCCCAGTACGTCGACGTCCTGCGCCTGTGCGTCCAGCTTCCCCGGCAGGGTGCCCTTGGCGGGCGGGAAGCCGGTGCCGGCCACCTTGTCCCCGGCGCCCAGGCGCAGCAGCAGTTCCAGGCTGGAGGCGTTGCTCGTGACGATGCGCTGCGGGGCGGCGGAGAACGTGGTCTTCTTGCCCGCGCAGTCGGTGACGGTCACAGGGAAGCCCCCCGCGCCGGGCTGGTCCGCAGCGGCGTCGGCCGACTCCCCTGCCCCGCCGCCGCATCCGGCCGCCAGCAGGCCGAGCACCGCGGCCGTCACACCGCACCTCACACGAGAACGCATCGCATTCGCTCCAGGATCCACTCACGTAGCCGGGTGGGCCGCTGCCCACCCGGTCACGTAGTCGCAGCGGAGCCGGGACGAGTTCCGACGTGGTGCGTGCGTGACCGGGCGCGGCGCGTCGCGGCTAGGCCTCGCGGGTCGGCAGCACGGAGAGGTGCGGCAGATTGACGTGACGGGGCCTGCCGACGGTGAACGCGATGAGTTCGGCGACGTCCGTCCCGGAGGGGATGCCGTCGATGGAGCCCACGGCCTCCTGGACGGCGGCGCTGATGGCGGGGTCCTCGATGTGGTCGCGCAGTTCGGTGTCGACGGTGCCGGGCTCGATGTTCGTGACGCGTACGTCGGCGGGGCTGAGCCGGGCGCGCAGGTTGCGGGAGAGGTGGCTGAAGGCGGCCTTGGTGGCGGCGTATCCGGCGAAGCCGGGCAGCACGCTCCGGGCGGCGGCCGAGGAGATGTTGACCAGGTCCGCGTGGCCCCGTTCGGCGGCGGCCGCGAGCAGGTCCGGCACGAACGCCTCGACGACGGCGAAGGCCCCGGTGACGTTCACGTCGATCATGCGCTGCCAGTTGGGGCCCGCCGTGCCGTCAAGGAGGTCGGGCAGGGCGAGGCCCGCGTTGTTGACGACCAGGTCGACGCGGCCGAGCCGGGAGCGGACGTCGGCGGCGGCCGCCGCGAGGGACGCCGGGTCGGTCACGTCGGTGGGCAGGGACAGCGCGGTGCCGCCCGCCTCCTCGATCCGTGCGGCGTGGCCGGCCAGGCGCTCGCCGCGGCGGGCGAGGAGGGCGACCCGCGCGCCCTGTGCGGCGAGGACCTGCGCGGTGGCCTCGCCGATGCCGCTGGAGGCGCCGGTCACGACGGCCACGCGTCCGGTGAGAGGGCGGGCGAGGGACGCGGCCTGCGGGGCGGTGAAGGTCATGGTGGTCTCCCTGGTGTGCGGAGTGCGGACCGCGTTTCGTGCGGGCACTGTGGCTTGTCGGGTACGGGATGCACGCCGCGTCGGTGCGGCGCGTCCCGTGGTCCCGACTCTGCTGAAGATCCACGGCCCTACCCAGGGCTCCGCCCGACCCTGGGTCTGGCAGAACCACCCTGCGCGGGGCGCGCGAGCCACGTACCGGAGACTTGATCCATGGACTTCCGCACCGAACTCGCCGCGTTCCTCCGCTCCCGCCGCGCCCGGCTGCGTCCGGAAGAGGCCGGGGTCCGTCCGTTCGGCGGGCGGCGGCGCGTGCCCGGGCTGCGCCGCGAGGAGCTGGCGGAGCTGGCCGGGGTCAGCGTCGACTACTACGTACGGCTCGAACAGGGCCGCACGCACAACGTCTCCGACAGCGTCCTGGACGCCGTCGCCCGGGTCCTGCGGCTCGACGACGCCGAGCGCGCGCACCTGGGCCATCTGACCCGCGCCCTGCGCCACCCGGCCTCGACGCCGCCCGCCCCGCAGCCGGTCAGGGCGGGCGTCAGGGTCCTGCTCGCGGCGCTGGACGAGGTGCCCGCGTACGTCGTCGGGCGCCGGCTCGACATCCTCGACTCCAACCGGCAGGCCCGCGCGCTGCTCACCGACTTCGACGCGCTGCCCGCCGAGCGCCGCAATGTGGCGTGGCTGCACTTCCTGGACCCGGGCGTGCGGGGCCGCTACCCGGACCGGGAGGCGTGGGAGGAGACCGCGCGCGACACCGTCGCGGCGCTGCGCATGGACCTCGGCCGCCACCCCTGCGACGACCGCCTGTGCGACCTGCTCGGCGAACTCTCCGTGCGCAGCGACGAGTTCCGCGTGCTGTGGGCCGAGCAGCTGGTGCGCGAGCACTCCCACGGCGTCGAGCGGCTGCGCCACCCGGTGGCCGGTGACCTGACCCTGCGCCGCGAGACGCTGCGGCTGCCCGACACCCCCGACCAGGCCCTGGTGACGTACGCGGCCGAGCAGGGCAGCCCGTCCCGCGCGGCCCTCGCCGTGCTCGCCGGGGGCGCCGCGGCTCAGCTCTGGGGCGCGGGGAACGCCACGGGGCTGCGCAGGCCGGAGCGGCCGACCGCGCGCACGCCGAAGAAGACGTTGTCCTTGGACAGCTCGACGGTGTGACGCGTGACGTCGCCGACGTCGATGACATGCGTCCACTCGGAGGCGGTGGTCTCGCGCCACACGACTTCGTACCCCGCGAGGTCCTTCTCGGCGCCCCGCTCCCACACGAGTTCGGTGTCGTTGGTCAGCGCGGCGGTGCGGATCTTCGCGCCGCGCGGGGTGCCGGGCGCCTGCGCGAGGCTCCACAGGGCGGCGGCGTTGACGCGGGCCACGCGCGCGACGTACGGGAAGTCGCAGAACTCCGGCAGGTCCCCGTACTGCTTGCCGTCGACGACGCGCACGTCCTGGTGCTGGTGGGCGTAGTCCTCGGCGGGCTCGGTGAACCGGGCCGCGGGATAGGCGCGTTCGAGGAAGGGGATGTGGTCGCCGCCGCGCAGATAGCGGTCGCGGCGGTAGATGACGCGGACCCGCATGCCGGTCGCGTCGTTGTCGGCGACGTCCCGTACGAAGCGGGCGAGCTGGCGTGACGGCGAGTCGTTCTCGCCGCCCACGGAGCGCCGGACGGCGGCCTCTTCGGGGGTCTCGGACGAGGGCACGCCCTCCGCGAAGAGACGGATGGTGCGCGGGTCGCGGCTGCCGTCGTCGGCGGTGGGGCTGCCGACGATGTCGTTGGTGAACATCCCCTGGACGTCCGCCTTCTGACGTTTGAACAGCTCCGCCATGTGAGCCGCGCCGTACAGCCCCTGCTCCTCGCCCGCGACGGCCGCGAACACCACTGTGGCGGCGAGGCGCCGGGTCGCCATGACCCGGGCGAGCTCCATGACGACGGCGACTCCGGAGGCGTCGTCGTCCGCTCCGGGCGCGTCGCTGGTGAAGTCCATGGGGTCGCTCGCGCGCGAGTCGTAGTGCCCCGACACGACGTACAGCCGGTCCGGGGACGCCGAGCCGCGCAGGGTCGCGACGACGTTGGTGATCCGCGTCGGCTCCGGGATGCGCGGGCCCGGTTCCTGGACGTACGACTGGAGCTCCACGCTCATCCGGCCGCCCGACGCGCGTGCGTGGCGCCGCAGCTCGGCGAGGATCCAGTCCCGTGCCGCGCCGACGCCGCGTACGGGGTCGTCCTGCGCGGACAGCGTGTGCCGGGTCCCGAACGCGGCGAGACGCCGCACGGTCGCCTCGATGCGCCGGTGGTCGATCTCCCGCAGGAGCGCGCGCAGTTCGCGCGGCGGCTCCTGTGCGGTGGGGCCGGGGCCGATCGGTACGGCGGCGGGGTCGTGGCCGTCGCGTGCCGCGGCGGGGTCCGCCTGCAGGCCGGCGGCTCCGGCCGTGGTGGCGGCCGCGGCCGCGGCGAGGACGGTACGCCGGGAAGTGCCCGTCTGCTCCGACATGCGGCCATAGTCATGGACACCACAAGCGACCGCAAGGGGGCATGGGGGCTGAGGTGTCGGGTGGGCCGGATCGGCCCCGGGGTGGCCGACCCCCCGTGGCCGCTACGAGCGGCGGCGGGGCTTGCCGCGCTTGCCGCCCTGGGAGCCGCCGGTGCCGCGCCGCGCGCCCTTGCCCGCGGCCGCCTTTCCGGACCCGGCCTTGCCGGACGAGGGCGAGGGCTTCCCCGAGGACGTCTTTCGAGTCGTGGCCTTGCCCGACGCCTGCTTCGGCTTCGGCTTCGACTGCGACTGCGACTGCGACTTCGCAGGCTGCTGAGCCTGGGCGGTCTGGGCACGGCGGCCGCGCGTGCTGTTGACGGTCCGGCCGCGGATGATGCCGATGAACTCCTCCACCAGGTCGGTGGTGGCGTCCTCCGGCCACGCCAGCACGACGCTCGACTGGGGGGCGTCGGTCAGCGGCCGGTACGTGAGGTCCTTGCGGTGGTGCAGGCGGGCGAGCGACTGCGGTACGACGAGGACGCCGATGCCCGCGGCCACCAGCTCGATCGCGTCGGCCGTGGTGGCGGGGCGCTCGATGGCGGGCCGGCCGGGCAGGGCCTCCCAGGCGAGGGTGTCGTCGAGGGGGTGCAGCACGATCTCGTCGGCGAGGTCCGCGACGCCCACCTCCTCGGCCGCCGTCACGAGGTGGTCCTTGGGGACGACGACCACGGTCGTCTCCGTGTACAGGGGGATGGCGCTCAGGACCGTCCGGTCGACCGGCAGCCGGACCAGGCCGGCGTCGGCGGAGCCGTCCCGCAGCACGCCGTCCGCGTCGGCCGGGGCCACGGGGACGAGGGTCAGGGGGACGTCGGGCAGCCGCTCGTTCCAGACACGCACCCATTTCGCGGGTGTCACTCCGGGGACATAGGCGAGCCGGAACGAAGGGGAAACTTCCGAGCCTGTCACCCCGCCAGGCTACCCGGCGTGGTCAGAGGTCGCTCACACGCTCGATACCCTGGTCACATGACGTCGCACCAGAGCACCCAGACCTTGAAGCCCGCGACCGCGGCGAAGAAGCTGGGTGTGTACCTCGAGGCCACCCCCGCCGAGTTCCAGGAGGGCGTGGTCTCCCGGGCCGAGCTCAACGCGCTGCAGGCCGACCCGCCCCAGTGGCTGCGGGACCTGCGCCGTGACGGCCCGCACCCGCGCCCGGTGGTCGCCGCGAAGCTCGGCGTGTCCATCTCGGGCCTGGCGCGCGGCGGCATCACCGAGCCGCTCACCACCGAGCAGATCGAGGCCCTCAAGTCGGAAGACCCGGGGTGGCTGCGCCGGGAGCGCGCCACGCAGGCGGAGGTCCGCAAGGAGTCGGCGCGCCTGAAGGAGAAGCAGCGCGAGGGCGAGCAGGGCTGACGCGAGCTCGCCGCGTCACACGGGCGACCCCTTCGCCCCCGTCATGAGCGCCGTCTCCAGATCCCCGGCGATGTCGAACGCGTCCGTCAGCCCGGCAAGACCAAGGATCTTGCGGAAGAACGGGTTGTCGACGACCAGGGCCACGCCCGCCTGACGCAGCCGCGCCTCGTCGCGGGCGCGGCACAGCAGGGTCAGGCCGCCGCAGTCGAGGAACGTCACCGCCCGCAGGTCGAGGACGAGGTCGCGGCGGCTCTCCCGGGTGAGCCGGGTGAGCGGGGCGCCGAGGACCTCGTCGGCGAAGATGTCGAGCTCACCCCAGAAAGCGACCACCAGTCGCTGCTGCCGGACGTGCGCGCGGAGGCCGAACTCGGCGTGGTCCTCGAGCATCGTTCCCCCTCATGGCACCGTGAGTGCGGCTCCGGGGTGAGCCTGTGCGATCCACCGGCGGGGTCTGTGCGATGAGCTGTCGCCACCGGGGACAGGGGTGGCATGTTCTTGCCCTTGGCATACCCGTCGCGCGGAGAATAATGCAACTGCCCTGCATTAAACAAGAGTTGGCCGATTCCGGCTGACACGTGCCAGGGTACGCCCGCGCATGCTGTGGTAGCACTGACGAGCAGGGCCTGGAGAAGGTGACCGTCCGCGAGGTCGCGCGCCGCGCCGGGGTGTCGCCGGTGCCCCGTTCCGCCACTTCGCCGACCAGCGGTGCACCACTGGGCCGGAGCGCCGCAGCCGACGGCCGGGACGCCGCAACCACCGGAGGGCGACCGCACCGCTGAAGCGGCCCGGTGACGGTGCCCTCCGGCCTGGTGACGGTGCCCTCCGGGCGGCGTCGGCAGGCTACGCGCCGCTCGCGTCGAGCATGTCCGCGCGCTCGACGATCTTCACGCGTTCACGGCCCTGCGGCTCGCCCAGCGCCTTCTCCGCGGCGTCGAGGCGGTACCAGCCCTCCCACGTGGTGAAGCGGACGTTCCGCTCGCCGAGGAAGGCGTCCACGGCCTGCGGGTCGGGCGAAGTCGGCTGGTGCAGACGGCCGTTCGCGTGGTCGTCGAGGAGGCTGGCGACCGTTTCGTTGGCGTCGCCCTTGGTGTGGCCGATCAGCCCCACGGGGCCGCGCCGGATCCAGCCCGTGACGTACGTCGACTGCAGGTGCTCGCCGGTCTCCTCGATCACCCGGCCGCCCTTGTCAGGAACCGTGCCCGACTCGACGTCCCAGGGCAGCTTGGGCAGTTCGTCGGAGAGGTAGCCCACGGCGCGGTAGACCGCGGTGACGTCCCAGTCCTTGAAGGTGCCGGTGCCCTTGACGTTGCCGGTGCCGTCGAGGGCGGTGCGCTCGGTGCGCAGGCCGACCACCTTGCCGTCCTCACCGAGGATCTCGGCGGGCGACTCGAAGAAGTGCAGGAACAGCTTGTGCGGGCGGTCGCCGATGTCGCGGATCGCCCAGTTCTCCAGGGTCTTGGCGACCATGTCGGCCTGCTTGTTGCCGCGCCGGGTCGCGATCGAGCCGTCGTCGTAGTCGATGTCCTCCGGGTCGACGATGACCTCGATGTTCGGGGAGTGGTCCAGCTCCCGCAGCTCCATCGGGGAGAACTTCGCCTGCGCGGGGCCCCGGCGGCCGAAGACGTGGACTTCGAGGGCCTTGTTGGCCTTGAGGCCTTCGTGGACGTTCGGCGGGATCTCGGTCGGCAGCAGCTCGTCCGCCGTCTTGGCGAGGATGCGGGCCACGTCCAGCGCGACGTTGCCGACACCGAGGACGGCGACCTTCTCCGCCTCGAGCGGCCAGGTGCGCGGCACGTCCGGGTGCCCGTCGTACCAGGAGACGAAGTCCGCTGCGCCGTACGAGCCGTCGAGGCCGATGCCCGGTATGTCGAGCGCCCGGTCGGCCGTCGCCCCCGTGGAGAAGATCACCGCGTCGTAGAAGGCGCGCAGGTCGTCCAGGCTGATGTCCCGCGGGTAGTCGACGTTGCCGAAGAGGCGGATCTGGGGCTTGTCGAGCACCTGGTGCAGCGCCGTGATGATGCCTTTGATCCGCGGGTGGTCGGGAGCGACGCCGTAGCGGATGAGGCCGAACGGCGCCGGCATCCGCTCGAAGAGGTCGATGGAGACGCCGGGGTCGGCGGCCACCTGGGATTTCAGCAGCGCGTCGGCGGCGTAGATTCCGGCGGGGCCGGCTCCGACAATGGCTACCCGCAGAGGGCGAGGCACGATCAGGTTCCCTTCGAGCGGTGCGGACTGACTCGTCGGGAAGCCTAAACTAAGGCAAACCTAAGTCATTGATCGGGTGGGGGTTCACCGATCTCGGGCAGGTGCCGGGTGAACCACTCCCGGGCGAGGTCGGCGACCTGGTCGAGTGCTCCGGGTTCCTCGAAGAGGTGCGTGGCCCCCGGGACGATCTCGAGCCGGTTCTCGCAGCGCAGCTCCGCCTGGGCCTCGCGGTTGAGGTCGAGCACCATCGTGTCCTGCCCGCCGACGATCAGCAGGGTCGGTGCGCGTACGTCGCCGAGGCGGGGCGCGGCGAGATCGGGCCGTCCGCCCCGGGACACCACGGCACGGACGGTGCCGTCGGCCGCGTCGGCCCCGTCGTCGGCCGCGGCGTCCGCGGCTGCCCGCAGCGCGGCCGCGGCCCCGGTGCTGGCTCCGAAGTAGCCGATCGGTACGGGCGCGCGCTCCCGCATCCAGCGGGTGGCCCCCAGCAGCCTCCCGGCCAGGGTGTCGACGTCGAAGACGTTCGCCCGGTCGGCCTCCTCGGCCGGTGTGAGCAGGTCGAAGAGGAGCGTGCCGAGGCCGGCCTCGCGCAGGGCCGACGCCACCGACTGGTTGCGCGGGCTGTGCCGGCTGCTGCCGGAGCCGTGGGCGAACATCACCACCCCCGGGGCGTCCGCCGGCAGGGCGAGGTCCCCGGCGAGCCGGACCCCGGCCGCGTCCACCTCGACCTCGGTCACCTCGGCCTCGGCCGCCGCGGGCCGGTCGGGCGGCCGGGCAGCCGCCGGTGCCAGGCATGCGCTCACCTCGTCGTCGGTGGTCTGCGAGAAGTCCCGGTACCACTGGCCCACGGAGCCGAACAGCTCCGGCGTGGACAGGCACACCACCTCGTCCGCCACCTCACGCAACCGGCCCACCGTGTCCGGCGGCGCTGTCGGCACGGCGAGCACCACGCGGCCCGCGCCCTGTGCCCGCGCGACCCGGCACGCGGCGGCCGCCGTGGCGCCGGTGGCGATCCCGTCGTCGACGACGAGCACGGTGCGTCCTTCGACCGGCACCCGCGGCCGCCCGTTGCGATACCGGTGCGCCCGCCGCTCCAGCTCCTGTTCCTCCTCGTGCTCGACCGCCGCGATCTCCTTCGGCCGGAGGCCGCAGTGGCGCACGATGTCGTCGCTGATGACCCGCACGCCGCCTTCGCCGATCGCGCCGAACCCCAGTTCCGGATGGTGGGGGACGCCGAGCTTGCGGACCACGATCACATCGAGGGGGGCGTCGAGCGCCTGCGCCACCTCGAAGGCCACCGGCACGCCTCCCCTGGGCAGTCCCAGGACGACCGGCTTGTCCTCTCGCAGGTGCCGCACCTCTTCGGCGAGGCGGCGTCCGGCGTCAATACGGTCGGCGAAGAGCACTGTGTTCGCCCCATCTCGGGGTCGGTGTACGTCCCATCCCCGGGGGCGATGTCCGCCCTCTCTCGGCGGGGCGACGTCCGCCCCAGGGCACGGGATGGAAACCACTTCCGTACCTTCGGGGTATCTCTGTTCGCGGCGTTTCGCAACCGGAGGCCGGGGTGCCGCGGATTCCGCACCCGCTGCGCGGCCGCGCGAGGGTGGCTACCGTCGGTGGCATGGAACGAGTCGGCGCGGTCGGCGCAGTCCTGATCGACATCGACGGCGTGCTCACCGTCTCCTGGGAGCCGTTGCCCGGGGCCGTGGCGGCCCTGGAGCGGCTGCGCGCCGCGGAACTTCCCTTCGCGCTGGTCACCAACACCACCTCGCGCACCCGCGCCTCGATCGCCGCGCGCCTCGCGGAGACGGGATTCCCCGTCGCCGCCGACGACATCCTCACGGCACCCGCCGTCACCGCCGCGCATCTGCGCGAGCACTACCCGGGTGCCCGTTGTCTGCTGCTCAACACCGGTGACATCCGGGACGACCTGACGGGCGTGACGCTGGTCGGCGAGGCTGAGGCGGGGGCGGACCCGGATGCGGACCTGGACGCCACGGACGCGGACCCGGGCCGGGCGGAGGCGGACCCGGACGTGGACGTGATCGTCATCGGCGGCGCAGGCAGCGCCTTCGGCTACGCGCCCCTCAACCGTGTCTTCCGGCACCTGCGGCGCGGAGCCCGCCTCGTGGCGATGCACCGGAACCTCTACTGGCGTACCGCCGACGGCCTCGACCTCGACACGGGCGCCTTTCTGCTGGGCCTGGAGCGGGCTGCCGGGGTGGACGCGGAGATCACCGGCAAGCCGGCGGAGGCGTTCTTCGCCGCCGCGCTGGCCCACCTCGGCGCCGATCCGGCCGCGACGCTCATGGTCGGCGACGACATCGAGTCCGACGTGCTCGCCGCCCAGCGCTGCGGGATCACCGGTGTCCTCGTCCGGACCGGGAAGTTCCTGCCCGAGACCCTGCGGTCGGCGACCGGCACGCCGGACCACGTGCTCGACTCCTTCGCCGACCTGCCCGGCCTCGTGGAACGCCTGGCCGCGAGCTCCCACTGAGCCCGCGGCGGCTCGCGGCGCGACAATGGAGGTGCGGAACACGCCGCCAACGGGAACACGCCCGCCAACGCGGAGAGGCGGGATGGCGATGCCGTACGTCACCGTGACGGCCCTGAGTCACCCGGGGCTCATGCGCGATCACAACGAGGACAGCCTGGTCATCGGGCCGTGGACGCTGTGCGGAACCGTGACCGAGAACCCGCAGACGCTGGGTTTTCCGCTCGGCGCCCCGCTCGTCGTCGCGGTCGCCGACGGCATGGGCGGCCAGCCGGCCGGGGAAGTAGCCAGCAGCCTCGTCGTACGGAACCTCGCGGCGCTCGGGCCCACGCTGGACAGCGAGCAGGCCGTACGAGACGCGCTCAACGCCTGCAATCTCTCCGTGTACGCGGCCGCCGACCGTGATCCGGAGCTGAGCACCATGGGGACGACGGTCGCGGGTGTCGTGGTCCTCGCGGAGGAACTGCTGGTGTTCAACGTCGGCGACAGCAGAGTGCTCGACGTGAGCGACGACCGCGCGGCGCTCCACCGGATGAGCGTCGACGACAGCCCGCCGCCGGCGCCCGGCCGGCGCACCACGTCGATCGTCACGCAGGCGCTCGGCGGCGCTCCACGGTTCAGCGCGGTCACGCCGCACGTCAGCACGGCACCCCTCAGCACGGGGCAGCGCTTCCTGGTGTGCACCGACGGCCTGACCGACCCCGTGCCCGATGAGGCGCTCGACGAGGTGCTGCGGGCCCACGAGGGCGGCCGGGCGGCGTTCGAGCTGTGGAAGTCCGCCATCGAGGCGGGCGGCCCGGACAACATCACCCTCGCGTTGGTCGGCGTCAGCGACTAGGGCGTGTCCGATGGGTCCGGTCGGCTGTGTTCCGGGTGCGTGTCTGTGGGGCCGAGCGGTGTCTGGTGCGTGTGGCTGCAAGGCGGAGGAGGGCGTCGACGCAGTGGGGCCTCCCCTGCTCGAGCGCAGTCGAGAGCTTGGGGAACGTCGGCAACCGACGACAACGCCGCAGACGCGCGTGCCAGGCGCCGCGACGCCGACAGGACCCATCGGACACGCCCTAGGCGACGCCACCTCTGGGGCGACGCCCCCGATCAGTCGGCCGGTCAGCGCCACGACACCGCACAGGAGGGCCCACTTGATCACGTTGTTCGTCTGCGGCGACGTCATGCTCGGCCGTGGTGTGGACCAGATCCTGCCGCACCCCGGTGCCCCGGAGCTGCGCGAGGGATGGATACGGAACGCCGAGGACTACGTGGACCTGGCCGAGGCGGTGAACGGGCCCATTCCGCGTCCGGTCGGCTTCTCGTGGCCCTGGGGGGACGCGCTGGAGGTCCTCGACTCGGCCGCGCCCGACGCCCGTGTCGTCAACCTGGAGACCAGCGTCACGCGGAGCGGCGCCTTCGCCCCCGGCAAGGGCATCCACTACCGCATGCATCCCGCCAACCTGCCCTGCCTGACGGCCGCCCGCCCCGACGTCTGCGTCCTGGCCAACAACCACGTTCTGGACTTCGGCCGCCCCGGCCTGACGGAGACGCTCGACGCGCTGGCCGACGCGCGCCTGCGGACGGCCGGCGCGGGCCGGGACGCCGCCGCGGCGAGCCGCCCGGCGATCGTCCCGCTCGACGGGGACCACCGGCTCCTGGTCTTCGCCTTCGGCATGCCGTCCAGCGGCGTCCCGCACGACTGGGCGGCGACCGGGAGCCGCAGCGGCGTGAGCTTCGTGGCCGGTCCTTCCGACCCGGCCGCGGCCGAAGTGGCCGACCGCGTACGGCGGACGAAGCGTCCGGGCGACATCGCGGTGGTCTCGGTCCACTGGGGCTCCAACTGGGGGTACCGCGTGCCCCGGGACCAAGTGACCTTCGCACACGCCCTGATCGATGCCGGGGCGGACGTCGTGCACGGCCACTCCTCACATCACCCTCGCCCCCCGGAGGCGTATCGCGGCAGGCTCGTCCTGTACGGCTGCGGCGACCTCATCAACGACTACGAGGGCATCACGGGCTACGAGGAGTACCGCGACGACCTGCGGCTCCTCTACCTGGTCTCGCTGGAGCCCGGCACGGGCCGGCTCGTCGAGCTGCGCGTCGTCCCGCTGCGGGCCCGGCGCATGCGTCTGTGCCACGCCCCGTCCGAGGACGTCCGGTGGCTGCGCGCGCTCCTCGACCGTCTCGCCGTGGGGTTCGCCCCGTGCGTCGTGTCGGACTCGGACCACATCGCCCTGGCACCCCGGGCAGCCTGACGACTGCCGCCCGGCGGCGGGTCAGATGCGGTCGGCGGCGATGAGGAGGTAGTGGAAGCTGCCTTCGCGGTACGCGGTCAGGAAGGGTTCCTCGATGCCGGTGGCGAGCGAGGACTTGGCCCGCAGTTCCCAGTAGGGGATGGTCTCGGCGGTGAGGTCGACGACGTTGATGGGGACGAGGTTGTTGGCGGCGAGTGCCTTGAAGTACGTGCTGCGGGAGTGGATGTTGCAGGTGTAGTGCTCGTCGATGCGGCTCACGGCCTTGGAGCGGCCGCCGGTGACGTCGTTGTAGCAGCCGGTGATGCAGACGTAGCGCCCGCCGTGGACCAGCAGCCGGGAGTACTCGGCGAAGAGCGGGAACAGGTCCACGTACATGGTGGACTCGTTGTTCCAGATCCCTTGGAAGGCACCGGTCGGGAGACCCGTGTCCAGCATGTTGCGGAAGTGGTATCCCACGTGGGCGTCCACGCCGCGCTCACGGGCCTGGCCGTTGGCGAACTCGACCTGCGACTCGGAAATGGAGACACCGTCGACGTGGCAGCCGAAGCGCTGGTTGGCCATGATGCTGGTGCCGCCCCGGCCGCAGCCGGCGTCCAGCAGCCGGTGGCCGGGCGCGATGGGTCCCAGGTGGTCGAGGAGAACGTCCGCCTGCGCCGACTCCAGACGGTGCATCTCCCCGATGATCCGCTCGTCCCGGGTCTCCGCGGGTCCTTCCAGGACCGAGGGGTCCCAGTCGCCGATCCCGTAGTGGTGGTGGTAGAGGCCGTCGACATCCCCGAGGCGCAGGTTGACCGGGTTCTTCTCGTTGTTCCAGTACTCCGCGACCGCCCGTTGATAGGCGGTGCGCACCACACGGGCGGAGGCGTCCGGAGTCATCGTCATCGTGAGAGCTCCTTAACAGCGTGCCGGCGGTTCCGAGGTGCCGGAGGTGTGCGAGCGCGGTCGGCGCTACGGCGGCGGACGTCGGCCGGTGTCAGGCGGGCGTCCACCCGACCTCGACGTTCTCCAGAACGCCGAGCGCGTCCGGGACGAGCACGGCCGCCGAGTAGTAGGTGCTGACCAGGTAGGAGATGACGGCCTGGTCGTTGATGCCCATGAACCGCACGTTCAGGCCCGGCTCGTACTCGTCGGGGATGCCGGTCTGGCGCAGGCCGACCACGCCCTCCACCTCCTCGCCGGTACGCATCGCCAGGATCGAGGTGGCGCCTTCGGCGGAGACCTCCAGTTTCCCCAAGGGGTAGATCGGCACGCCCCGCCAGGCGGGGATGCGGTGGCCGCCGACCTCGGTGTCGCCGAAGTAGATGCCGCGCTTGTTGCACTCGCGGCCGAAGGCGGCGACGGCGCGCGGGTGCGCGAAGAACGCCTTGGTCTGGCGGCGCATGCTCAGCAGCTCGTCGAAGTCGTCGGGGGTGGGCGGGCCGGAGTGGGTGGAGATGCGCTGGCCGTGGTCGGCGTTGTGGAGGAGCCCGAATTCCCGGTTGTTGACCAGTTCGTACTCCTGGCGTTCGCGCAACGCCTCGATGGTCAGGCGCAGTTGCTGTTCGACCTGGTTCATCGGGTCGTTGTAGAGGTCGGCGACCCGGGAGTGCACCTTCAGGACGGTCTGCGCCACGCTCAACTCGTATTCGCGGGGCTCCAGTTCGTAGTCCACGAAGGTGCCCGGCAGGGCCGGCTCGCCCGCGTGCCCGGCTGCGAGGGCGATGTCGGCTTCGCCGCGCCTGTTCTGCGGCCGTTCCGCGTCGGCCTGGCGCGCCCGCACGTGGGACCGAAGCTCCTCGCTCTGCCCGGCTATCTCCTCGTACGCCTGCCGGGGCAGCGCCAGAACGGTGCACGGCGTCACCGCGCGGGCGGTGAACTCCCAGTCGCCGGGCTCTTCCGCGACCACCTGCCCGCCGAAGAACCCGCCGTCGGCCACCACCCCGAGCTGGGCCTGCTCGCCGTACTTGCCGGTGCCGATCTTCTCCACCTTGCCGTGCGCGATCAGATAGACGTGGTCGGCGGGCTGTCCCGCCTGGGCTATCACCTGGCCCGGCGCCAACTCCCGCTGCTGGAACCGCTCGGCCAGCGCCCGCAGCACCTCGGCGTCGCCGAATCCGCGCAGCAGCGGCAGCTCGCCGAGCTCCGCGGGCACGACCCGGACGTCGGCCCCTTCCTGGACAAAGGTCACCCGGCCGTCGCCGACCGCGTACACCAGGCGCCGGTTCACCCGGTACGTGCCGCCGCTCACCTCCACCCAGGGCAGGGTCCGCAGCAGCCAACGCGAGCTGATGCCCTGCATCTGCGGAACGGTCTTGGTGGTGGTCGTCAGATTGCGTGCGGCCGCGATGCCCAGGCTCAACTGCGCCTGTCCCTCGCTCTGTTCAGGCTGCTCCGACTGCTCCGGTGACGCTGCGGTCGTCATCCTGGTCCCCTCCGACGGCATCGCGTTGCTTACGGCACGAAAGACTCCTGTGGCGGACCTGGCCGCAGGAGCGGCGCGCCGCAAGTGAAGCAGCGCGCGTCGACGAAGGTCGAGGGCGACTGCCCGTACACACCATGTATTTGCGCCCCGGCTCCGCACACCGGGCGACCTGCACGAACACCCGGCGGCGCCCCCTGAGAGCGGCGGTCACCCCGTCCGAGGTCGGCCGGAATGCAGCGAACCGGCGTCAGGGCGGTCGGGCGGCCCTTGTTCCCGTCCCCCGGGCCGTGCTATCCCTGCGTCGAAGGCCGAGCCGAGTCGATTCTCCTGTGGACGGAGTTGCGGATGAAGGCGCCCCTTTCCGGCACCACCGACGCACCCGCGGACCCCCCTGGTTCTCCTGGTTCCCCCCGCCTGCTGGCACGGCTGCTGTCCGGGCCGTCCGGGCTCGGAACCGACTCCCTGCGCCTCGCACCGGCCGCGGGCTCCTCGGACACGGCGCCGCCCACGTCAGCGGAATCGCCGTCGTCGCAACGCATCGAGGGCCTCTACTGCCCGCCGGCCGTGCGGGACGACCGCGCGCTGGCCGACGAGATCAACGACCGGCTCGTCGAGTGGGCCGAGGAGGAAGTGGGCCTCTACCCGGGCACCGATCACCGGGAGGCGCTCGTCGGCTTCGACCCGGGGCGGTCGGTGGTCCTGTGCCACCCGGACGCGCCGGGCATCGACCACCTGATGGCCGCCGGCCGCCTGCTGGTCGGCGAGAACGCCGTGGACGACTACTTCTGCGAGGCGGAGTACGGCGGCAGCGCGGACCGGCGCGGCGCGGTGCTCGCCGTCGCCCAGTCCGCGATCGACCCCGCCCACAACACCGCACGCTACGAGGCCGATTGGCGGTCGGGGCTCGACTCCCACCCGGCCCTGCGCTCGATGCGATCGGCCATGGACCACTTCCGCGCCCTGGCCACCCCGGCGCAGGCACACCGCTTCCGGCACGACATCGCGAACCTCTATCTCGGCTACAACGCCGAGGGCGACTGCATCTCCCAGCTCCGTACGCCCGCGGTCTGGGAGTACCTGGTGCAGCGGCAGTTCAACAGCTTCCGCCCCTGCCTGACCCTCACCGACGCCGTCGGCGGCTATGAACTGCCCGCCCACCTCTTCGCGGAACCCGGTGTGCAGCGCGCCGTCGCCCTGTCCTCCAACGCCTCGACCATCTGCAACGACCTGTACTCGCTGCGCAAGGAGCAGCGGAGCGAGCGCTTCCACTACAGCCTGCCCACCGTGATCGCCGCCGAGGAGGACTGCTCCATCGAGGATGCCTTCCAGAAGGCGATCGAGGTCCACAACGACATCGTCCACCGCTTCGAGGAACAGGCCGCCGCGCTCTCCGCCACCCATCCGCTCGTCGCCCGCTTCATGACCGGCCTGTCGAACTGGGTGGGCGGCAATCACGAATGGCACGCAGGGAACGTCGGCACCCGCTACGCGACGTCACCCTGAAGAGCGCCGGGCGCAGCGACCGGTCCTCCGAACTGGACGATCAGTGAACTCCTGGCCGGGCCGCGTGGCCTGGTGCTGCTGGATTCCGTCGCTGGAGGAGGTCCAGGCGGGCGATAGGGGATGTCATGGCGTACGGCGTGGCCTATGCCGAGAATCGTCAGGCCCTGCCATGCGCGTCCCCCTGGGGCCCCGCCTCGGCGGGGCGCAGGGAGTTCGGGAGCACTCTGATGTGGGCCTCCACCTCGGCGGAGGTCTCGGCCGCCCCACTCGCCTCGTCCGCGCTGAGCTGTTCATACAGGGTGAGGGCCTCCCGCCAGCAGGCAAGCGCCCGGTCCTGCCGGCCCACGGCGTCGAGGGCGTGGCCCAGCGTGGTCAGCACGGCGACCCGGGTGTGCCCGCCGCCGACACAGCCGAGGGCGAGGGCCTGCTCGGCGTGCCGGCACGCGCGAGTCGGGTGGTGCTGTGCCGCCAACTCGGCCTGGGCCAGACGGAAGTGGGTCGTTCCCTCCCACAGAACCTGCTGGTTGTCCCGGAAGGACTGGAGAGCCACGTGGAGTTCCGTCAGAGCCGCACCGTAACGGCGGGCGGCGGTGAGTGCGAGGCCAAGGTGGTAGTGCCCGTGGGCCAACCGTGGTGCCGGGCCCGACTGGGCATACTTCCGCAGCCCGCGCTCGGCGTGTGCGACGGCGGTATGGGCACGGCCGGTGGCGGCATGGACCTGGGACAGGGCGCACAGCGTGTCGGCTTCTCCGGCGGCGCTCCCGAAGGCACGGAAGTTCTCCCTGGCCTGTTCCAAGAGCGGTTCGGCGTCCTCGTACCGTCCTTGGGCGGCCGCGACCACACCGAGATGCCGCAGGGCCCAGCAGCGGGAGAGGCGATCGCCGGTGCGCTCGGCCAGCCGCAGGGCGAGTCGTGCCTCGTCGCCCGCGTCCGCGTACCGTCGGGAACGCAGCAGCATTCCCGCGAGCGCTGCCCTGGCCCTTCCCTCGGTGCCCGGGTCTTCGGCGGAGCGAGTCGCGTCGCGGATCGCCGTGGCCGCGGCCCCGCCCTGGGTGGGGTCGGCCTCTGGCTCACCGAGTGCGTCGGCCGCGAGCAGCAGATTCGCTCCACGCCGCAGAGAGCTCGGCGCCAGCGACTGCAGGGCGCAGGCAATGATGCAGTCGGCCTCTGACCGCATCCACTTCTGGGCATCGTCGCTGTGGGTGAAGGTCGGCCCCTGAGTCAGGGGGGCTTCGAAACTGGCGGCCATGTCGTCGTTCGGCCGCTGCGCCACGTATGCCTTGGCAGTGGCGGCCAGGTAGAAGTCGAGCAGCCTTGAGCGAGCCGCTTCCAGTTCGCTGGACGGGTGTTCGTCGCTGTCCGCACAGGCACGCGCGAAGAGGCGCACGAGGCTGTGGAAGCGGTAGCGGTCCGGCACCGTCGATTCCAGGAGGGATGTGCCGACAAGGGTCTCGAGGAGGACCTCGGTCTCGTCGACCGGCAGGTCGAGCATGGCAGCCGCCGCGGCGAGTGAGATGTCCGGGCCGTCCGCCAGGCCGAGCAGGCGGAAAGCGCGCGCCTGTTGCTGCTCCAGTACTTTGTAGTGCAGCTCGAAGGTGGTCTTGACGGCGAAGTCGCCCGCCCGGAGTTCGTCCAGGCGGTGGCGTCCATCGGCCAGCTTGGCCGCGAGGGCGGAGACGGTCCACGTCCGGCGGGCCGCCAGGCGGGTGGCCGCGATGCGGATGGCGAGCGGCAGGAATCCGCAGGCGTTCACCACGTCGAGCGCTGCGTCACGCTCCGGGGCCACCCGATCCTCGCCGACAATCTTGGTGAAGAGCTTCAGGGCCTCGTCTGCGGACATCACGTCCAGGTCCACCAGGTACGCACCCTCCAGATCAACCATGCGGACGCGGGAGGTCACCAGGGTCGCGCAGCCCTCCGTGCCCGGGAGCAGGGGCCTGATCTGCGCCCCGTCGCGCGCGTTGTCCAGGAGCACCAGAACCCGGCGGCCGTTGAGAGTCGAGCGGTACAGTGCCGCGCGATCCTCCAGGGAGTCGGGAATACTCGCGTCCGGCATACCGAAGGCGCGCAGGAACGAACCGAGCACCGACTTGGGCTCGACGGCATGCGTGCCCCCGCCCTGCAGGTCGACGTAGAGCTGCCCGTCCGGGAAGCGTTCCCCAGCCGCGTGCGCCACGTGCACCGCGAGGGCCGTCTTGCCCACGCCGCCGACGCCTGCCACGGCCAGGACACGTCCCTCGGGCACGGACAACACGTCACCCAACTCCGCCATGAAGGCAGCGCGGCCGGTGAAGTCGGCGAGATCTGCAGGGAGTTGGCGCGGGCGCCCCCGCGCCGAGGACGGCATTGCGGCGGCGGCTCGCGGCTCCACGAGCGCGGGGTCCGCCCGCAGGATGCGCAAGTGCAGATCAGACAGGGCGGGGCACGGATCCACGCCCAGCTCGTCGGCGAGCAGTCGGCGTGTGTCGGCGTACACGGCGAGAGCCTCGGCCTGGCGGCCGCTGCGATACAGGGCCAGCATCAGCAGTTCGCGCAGGCGCTCGCGCAGCGGGTGCGCCGCCGCCAGGGCGGTCAGCTCCGCGACCGCTTCCGCGTGGCCGCCCTGCTCCAGGTCCAGGTCCAGACGGGATTCGACGAGATGAAGGCGCCACTCCGCCAAGCGGACCCGTTCGGTGTCGGCGTAGGGCCCCGGGACGTTCGACAGCGGCTCGCCGTTCCACAGGTCCAGCGCCTCGTTGAACAGGATCCTCGCCTGGGTCGAGTCACCCATGTCACGCGCGCTCTGCGCATCCATCGACAGCTCTTCGACGAGCGCCAGGTCGACCGCCCTGGTGTCGGGCAGGCGGATGGCATAGCCACCCGACTCACTCACCAGGACATCGGGGCCGAGGACCTTGCGCAGGCGCGAGGCGAAGGCGCGCAGCGCCCCTCGTGCGCGCTCGGGCGGCTCCTCCCCCCAGATGGCGTCGATCAGTTGCGCCGAGGTCGCCGAGCGGCCCGCGCGCAGCAGCAGGACGGTGAGCAGAGCACGCTGCAACGGGGCACCGATGGCCACGGGCTCGCCCCCGCTCCAGGCACGCACCGGGCCGAGCACGCTGAAGCGCAGGCCTTCGGCACCACGCCTGCGCTCGGGGAGACCAGTCCGCGCGGGCGGGAGCTCTTCGCGCGCATCAGCAAGCACGCGGTCGCGCCGCCGGGCCCTGCCTGGCGAGTCCGCAGTCGAGTTCCGAGGCCACCGACCGGGCACTGCCGGCCTCCTGTACCTCGAACGGGCGGTGCCCCGGATCAACGCCCGGACGTCCTCGAGGCGTCGCGCGGGTCCGACCGACCTCGCGAGCACCAGCTCGGTGCCGGTCAGCGTACGGTGCGTGGAGAGGGTCTGCGGGTGTCTGGTCCCGAGGGCGGCCGAGGTCTTCTGCGCCACGACGGCAAGGACGTCCGCCGCCCGCCTCATCCGCATGTGATCACCGACGTGCCAGGCCGACACGAACTCCGCCGAACTCAGCGCCACCACGGCCGACAGCGACCGTGGGTGACCTTCGCCGAGAAGACCGACCAGCTGACGTACGGCATCCTCCAGTTGCGGGAGCAGGCCATCGGCCTCGGCGCCTGCGCCCAGCCGTTGAGTTCCGTCGACGAGGACCGTGAGCGCGAGGAGCCGCACGTTCAATTCGGGCTCGGGGCCCTCTTCGGATGTGATCAGGTCCAGCGCGTGCCGGGCGGCGGCCAGTGCCTCTTCCACCTCGCCCTTGCGCAACTTGACGCCGGCCAGGTTCGCCACCGTGCGGGCCATGGCGATGCCCGTCGTCCCGCGGGAGCCCACGTCGTAGTCGAATGCGAGGAGTACGGACGCCGCCGCCAGCTGTCCCCGGTCCGCGAGGGTGAGCGCCAACTGATTGCGTACGGCGCTCTTCACCTGGCGGACCTGCGGATCCCGCAGAACCTGCGCGGCAAGCCCGGCCACGAACACGGAGGCCCGCTCCTGAAGGCCCAGCGCGTCGAGCAAACTGGTGAGATACGCGAGATCCTTGCCGGCCGTGGGCGCGAACAGCGCACGAGGGTCGCTCCGCAGCTCTTCCAAGGCGATCGAGAGCTCAGGGCCGGTGCTCCCGTCGGTCACGGCAGCCTCGGCCCAGGCCATCGCCGACTGCCAGGGACTCGTCATTCGGCGCCCCCCGCGAAGTCGCTCTCGATCGCCTTCTGCGCGGCGATGAACTTGAGCTCGGCGATCTGTGCCGGGTCCATCTCGCCCTGCTCCGCCCACTGTTGGAGCCGCTGGAACCACTCATCGAGCTTGGCGCCGCTCCTGGAGACGGGATAGCCCATCGGGACGGCGTCCAGCTCGGCGACCTGGGCGGTGGGCGGGCGCAACACGTCTACGAGGTGGAACAGTTGGAGATGGTCGAAACGGGACACGGCCTCCGCGATCGTCGCCGCGAACAGGACGTTGGCCGCGCGGCTTTCATCTGCCCGGTCGAGGGACTGCTCCAGGAGGATGCCCACTACGACCGGTTCGTCGTCCTGAGACGTGCTCTCCACCGGGCCGCCGGAGTATCCGGAGTAGTCTCCCAGGACCTGATCGGCCGTCAGCTGCAGGGCTTCGATGGCCGCGCCGCCCTGACAGGCGTAGTCGTTCGCCTGGGCGTCGATGACGCCGCGGAGCTTCGCCTCATGGAGGGCAGGCCGATAGGGTCCTTCCCAGCGGCCGCCGACCAGGGCGCGCCCAGCCTTCCTGATCATTGTCAGCGGTACGTAGTGCCCCTCCCCGATCTCGATCAACGCCAGGTCGGCACCCTTGTCCTGGCGGCACACCTGCCCGTCGATCCGGCGCCCGTCGGCCAGGACGATCTCCACGCCGGGGTCGGCGGCATTCAGACCGCGCAGGCAGTGCAATGCCGTCAAGACGTATCGGGGCGTCAGCAGAAAGCCACCACCCAAGCATTGCTGCATCTGATATAGGTCGACCCAGTAGTCCGGGCTCGTCATGGCGTACCCGAGGCCCGCTCCACAGTGAGAGTGACCTCGAACGAGGCTTCCGCGGACGCCTTCGAAAGGATCACGCCGGCCTCGGCGGCGAGCGTTACCCCGAAGGTCACAACCATGCTGGACACCTGCCAGCCGTCGCGCTCCGCGACCCGCGCCAACGACTGTTGCGCGATCCCGGAAGCCTGCACGATGGCTTCTTCGACCTCGGCGGAGCGACCTGACAGCGGCGACGTCGTACGATTCCTGCCGGCGATCTGCCGATTTCCCGCGGCATCGAGAGCCACCGTCTCCACCCTGACTTGAGTCATGAACCGCGCGGCCCCCGTGTTCGACTTCGATGCGAGCAACACATCCGGTTGCGGCACAAGGCAGTTGAAGCTGCCGTTACCGCACTGATCCCACATGAAAGCGCGTCGCGTCGGCCAGCGGCAAGGGCCGAGCCGGCCGGGACCAGTCGAACGATGGACGCTCCGGAGCGACCTCGTCCTCGTCATCGACGTCGGCTTCAACCCGGCGTCACGGGCCCCCAAGGAAGCTCAACCGCACCTGACGGTCCGGGTTGTCCTTGTTCGTGTCGACAATGCACACCGACTGCCAGGTCCCGAGCTCCAGGCTGCCGCCGATCACCGGGAGCGTCGCGTGCGGGGCGACGAAGGCCGGCAGGACGTGGTCGCGGCCGTGGCCCGGGCTGCCGTGGCGGTGCTGCCAGCGGTCGTCGGCCGGCAGCAGGGTGTGCAGGGCGGCGAGGAGGTCGCTGTCGCTGCCCGCGCCCGTCTCCAGGACGGCGACGCCCGCCGTGGCGTGCGGGACGAAGATGTTGAGGAGGCCGTCGCGGCCGCGGGCCGCCTCGCGCAGGAAGCTCGCGCACTCGTGCGTGAGGTCGACGACCGTCTCCGCCGAGCCGGTCGTGACGTTCAGGATGCGGGTGGTGAAGGCACCGGAAGAGACATCGGACATGTCTTCCATCCTGCACCAGCCCGGCCACACCGGCGCGGCGCCCGCGCCGCGCCGTGGGCGGCGATGTTGCTTCAGGCTGGGCGCGAGGTTGCTTCCAGCTGGGCCCAGCCAGTGATACGAGGCGTCCAATCCCCGAGACATCATTGACCGTGCGCCGACGAGATCGCTACGTTCTGCCGCATGTTGCGTTCAGCCCTGCTCACTTCGCGCGGTCACATCGACCTGCTGCGGGTGGCCTCCTCCGCGTGTCGCCGCGGCCGCTGACGCCCTTCTCTCCTTCGCTCTCCGGTTTCTCTCCATTTTCGCTCTCCGGTTTTCCGCCGCGCCACATGGTGGCTTTCGCGGCGCCGTGAGGTGCCCCCTTCCCTGCGCCTGACCTCTCCTTGCCCTGGAGCGCCATGAGCATCAGCCATGCCCCGCCGTCACAGCAGCCTGCACCCGACATATCGGGAAAAGACCGAGCAGCCTCGCCCGGACCCGCACCCGGCGCGCAACCCGAACTCGTTGCCCTTGTTCCCTCCTCCTCCCGCCGCGCCCACGTCCCCCGCTGGCTGCGTCGCACCACCGGACCGCTGTTGCTGCTCGGCCTCTGGCAACTCCTCAGCTCCACCGGGGTGTTGAGCAGCGACGTGCTCGCCTCGCCCGGGACCATCGCCCGCGTCGCGGGGGACCTGATCGAGGACGGGTCGCTGACCTCGGCCATGGGCGTGTCCCTGCAGCGCGTCGCGATCGGGCTGCTGCTCGGTGCGCTCGTGGGCACGGGGCTCGCGCTCGTCTCCGGTCTCTTCCGGATCGGCGAGGACCTGGTCGACGCCAGTGTGCAGATGCTGCGGACGGTGCCGTTCGTCGGCCTCATCCCGTTGTTCATCATCTGGTTCGGCATCGGAGAGGCGCCCAAGGTCGCCATCATCACGCTCGGCGTCTCGTTCCCCCTATACCTGAACGTGTACGCGGGTATCCGCGGCGTCGACTCGCAGCTCATCGAGGCCGGGGAGTCCCTGGGGCTCTCGCGGTGGGGGCTCGTGCGGCACGTGATCCTGCCGGGCGCGCTGCCCGGCGCCATGACCGGCCTGCGCTACTCCCTCGGCATCGCCTGGCTCGCCCTCGTCTTCGCCGAACAGATCAACGCCGACGCCGGCATCGGCTTCCTGATGGTCCAGGCGCGCGACTTCCTGCGGACCGACGTGATCGTCGTCTGCCTGATCGTCTACGCCTTCCTCGGCCTGCTCGCCGACTTCGTGGTCCGCACTCTCGAAAGGCTGTTGCTGCAATGGCGACCGACGTTCACCGGCCGGTGACCCCCGATACTCCCGATGCCCCCGTCGTCGTACGCGTAGACGGCCTCACCCGCGCCTTCGACGGCCGCCCCGTCATCGACCGGCTCCATCTCGACGTACAGGCCGGGGAGTTCGTGGCGCTGCTCGGGCGCAGCGGCTGCGGGAAGTCCACGCTCCTGCGGATCCTCGCCGGCCTCGACCGCGACATCGAGGGCACCGCGCTCGTGCCGCGCCGCAAGGCCGTCGCGTTCCAGGCGCCGCGCCTCATGCCCTGGAAAAGGGTCTGGCGCAATGTCCTCCTCGGACTGCCCGGCAGGCCCGAACGGGCCGTCGCCGAGCGCGCGTTGGAGGAAGTGGGCCTCGGCCACCGCTCGCACGCCTGGCCCAAGACGCTGTCCGGCGGCGAGGCCCAGCGCGCCTCGCTGGCCCGCGCTCTGGTGCGCGAGCCGGATCTGCTGCTCCTGGACGAGCCGTTCGGCGCGCTCGACGCGCTCACCCGCGTCAAGGCGCAGCGCCTGGTCGACGAGTTGTGGCAGCGGCGCGGCTGCGCCGTGCTGCTCGTCACCCATGACGTGGAGGAGGCGGTGCTGCTCGCCGACCGTGTTCTCGTCATGGACGACGGGGTCATCGCCCACGAGCAGCGGATCGATCTGCCGCGGCCGCGCGACATCGCCGACCCCCGGTTCGCCGCCCTGCGCGCCGGTCTCCTCGAACGCCTCGGCGTCGAGGCCCCCGCACGCGCCGCCGCCTGACCGCCACCCCGCTCCCCCCTGACGTACGCACAGAACGGACCCGCTCCCATGCGACGCCGACATCTCGCCCCACTCCTTCTCCTCCCCCTGGCCCTCACGCTCTCCGCCTGCGCGGGCTCCTCCTCCGCCGGCACCTCCACCGGCGGCCTCGGCGGCGGCCACACCGACGGCAAGGGTTCACTCACCCTCAACGTCGGTGACCAGAAAGGCGGTTCGGAGGCGGTGCTGCGCGCCGCCGGAGAGCTCGACGACCTGACGTACAAGATCAGGTGGTCGACCTTCACGTCCGGGCCGCCGCTCCTGGAGGCGGTGAACGCCAAGGCCGTCGACATCGGCGCGGTCGGCAACACGCCGCCGGTGTTCGCCGCGGGGGCGGGCTCGAAGATCTCCGTGGTGGCGGCGACGCACGGCACGGCGCACGGCGAGGCGATCGTCGTGCCGAAGGACTCGGCGTTCCGCACGACGGCCGACCTCAAGGGCAAATCCGTCGCCGTGGCGCAGGGCTCGTCCGCGCACTATCAACTGATCGCCTCCCTCAAGAAGGCGGGCCTCACCCTCAAGGACGTCGACGTCAAGTATCTGCAGCCCGCCGACGCGCTCGCGGCGTTCACCGGCGGCAAGGTGGACGCCTGGGCGGTGTGGGACCCGTACACCTCGCAGGTGCTGCGGGGCGGCAGGGGCCGTGTCCTCACCGACGGCGAGGGCGTCGTGAACGGGCTCAGCTTCCAAGTGGCCGCGCCCGGCGCGCTCAAGGACAAGAAGAAGGCCGCGGCGATCGACGACTATCTGCGGCGGCTGCGCAAAGCCCAGGACTGGGTCTTCCAGCACCCCGAGGCGTGGGCGAAGGTCTGGGCGAAGGACACCGGCCTTCCGTACGAAGTGGCGCTCGACGCCGTCAAGCGCACCAACGGCACCCGCGTGCCGGTCGCCGTCGACCGGCACGCCGTCGACTCCGAGCAGGAGATCGTCGACACCTTCGCCCGACTGAAGCTCATCCCGCGCCGCGTCGACTTCGGCGAGTTCACCGACACCCGGTTCAACGGCTCGCTGCCGCCCTCCACCACCGCGCCCCGCACCTACAAGGAGTCCTGAGCATGACCGTGCACCTTCACTGGTTCCTGCCGACGGGCGGCGACGGCCGCACCCTCGTGGACCGGCACGCCTACACCGACGGCGGCATCAAGCGCTCCCGCGTCACCCCGGTCAGCGGCGTGCGCGCCCCCGACATCGAGTATCTGGCCCAGATCGCCAAGGCCGCCGAGCAGTTGGGCTTCGAGGCGGTGCTGACCCCGACCGGCACCTGGTGCGAGGACGCGTGGCTGACGACGGTCGCGCTCGCGCAGCACACCGAGCGCCTGAAGTTCCTGGTGGCGTTCCGGCCCGGGGTGATCTCGCCGGTGCTGGCGGCGCAGATGGCGGCGACGTACCAGCGCATCACGCGCGGGCGGCTGCTCCTGAACGTCGTGACGGGCGGCGACTCCACCGAACAGCGGCGCTTCGGCGACCACTTGGACCACGACCGCCGCTACGCCCGGACCGACGAGTTCCTCTCGGTCGTACGCGGGGTGTGGCGCGGCGAGCCGTACGACTTCGACGGCGAGCACTATCAAGTGAAGGGCGGGCTGACCGCGCTGCCGCCGGACCCGCTGCCGGAGATCTTCTTCGGTGGCTCCTCGGCCGCCGCGGGCCCGGTCGCCGCCCGGCACACGGATGTGTATCTGACCTGGGGCGAGCCGCCCGAGCAGGTGAAGCAGAAGATCGACTGGATCCGCGGTCTCGCCGAGGCGGAGGGCCGCACGGTGCGCTTCGGCATCCGGCTGCACACCATCTCCCGCGACTCCGCCGCCGAGGCCTGGGCGACGGCGGCCCGGCTGCTCGACGACCTCGACGCGGACACCATCGCCGCCGCGCAGGAGGCGCTCGGCCGCAGCGAGTCGGTGGGCCAGCAGCGGATGCTCGCGCTGCACGGCGGCTCCCGCGACGACCTGGTGATCGCGCCGAACCTGTGGGCGGGCGTCGGCCTGGTCCGCGGCGGCGCCGGCACGGCCCTGGTGGGCAGCCACGCGGAGGTCGCGGACCGGATCGAGGAGTACCACGCGCTCGGCGTCGAGCACTTCGTCCTCTCGGGCTATCCGCACCTGGAGGAGGCGTACTGGTTCGGCGAGGGCGTGATCCCGGATCTGGCGGCGCGGGGGCTGCTCCCGCGCATTCCCGCCTCCCCGCTCGCCGGGGTCCCGGCCGCGAACGGGCGCCCGGCTTCGGCGCCGGGCGGGGCGCCGTTGCTGGTGGCCGGAGGGCGCTGACCCGGACAGGAGCTGTCCGGGTCAGGCGTGCAGGGCGCGGAGGACCCGGTACAGCTCCTCCTTGGCCTCGAAGCCGATGCCGGGGATGTCGGTGAGTCCGACGCGGCCGTCGCGGACGGCGGCCGCGTCGGCGAAGCCGCCGGTGGGCCGGAACTCGCCGGGGTAGGACTCGTTGCCGCCGAGGTGGAAGGCCGCGGCGATGTGCAGGGAGAACTGGTGGCCGCCATGGGGGACGCAGCGGCGTGCCGACCAGCCGTGGCGGGCGAGCAGGTCGAGGACGCGGCGGTACTCGACGAGGCCGTAGGAAAGCACGGGGTCGATCTGGACGGTGTCGCGGTCGGGGCGCATGCCCGCGTAGCGCAGCAGGTTGCGGGCGTCGGCGAGGGAGAAGATGTTCTCGCCGGTGGCCAGCGGGCCGTGGTAGCCCTCGGCGAGCGTGGCGTGCAGGGCGAAGTCCAGGGGGTCGCCCGGTTCCTCGTACCAGAGCAGGTCGTACGGGGCGAGGGCCTCGCCGTAGCGGAGCGCGGTGTCCAGGTCGAAGCGGCCGTTGGCGTCGACGGCCAGGCGGTGGCCGTCTCCGTCGAGCACCGACAGCGCCGCCTCGATCCGCCGGAGGTCCTCGGCGAGCCCGGCGCCGCCGATCTTGATCTTCGTGACGCGGTAGCCGAGGTCGAGGAAGCGGCGGATCTCGTCCTTGAGTTCGCGCGGGCCCTTGCCGGGGGCGTAGTAGCCGCCCGCGGCGTAGACGAACACGTCCGGGTCCGGCTCGCCGAGGCCGTGGCGGCGGGCCAGCCAGTGGTGCAGCGGCAGGTCGTCGAGCTTGGCGGCGAGGTCGAACAGGGCCATGTCGACCACGCCGACGGCGACCGGCCGTTCGCCGTGGCCGCCCGGCTTCTCGTCGTGCGTCATCACGTCCCACGCCCGCGCCGGGTCGATGTTCGTGCCGTCCTCGGTCAGCAGGTCCTTCGGCGGGGCGTCGAGCAGCCGGGGGACGACGCGGCGGCGCAGGATCTCGCCGACGCTGTAGCGGCCGTTGGAGCTGAAGCCGTAGCCGACGACCGGCCGCCCCTCGCGCACGACGTCGGAGACGACGGCGACGACGGAGCAGTCCATGTTCCGGAAGCTGATGTAGGCATTGCTCATGGACGAGTCGATCGGCACGGTGCCTTCGTGGATGGCGGCGATCCGCGGCACGGTCCACCTCCTTGGGATACGTCATGGGGTACGGCGCGAGGTACGTCATGGGCCGCGGCGCGGGGTAGGTCGTGGGGTACGGCGGCGCCCGACGGTCTCGGCGAGCCGGTCCTCGTCGATCCCGCCGGGTTCCCAGCGCGCGACGGCGAGGGTGGCGACGGCGTTGCCGAGCACGTTGGTCAGGGCCCGCATGAGGGAGAGGAAGCGCTCGACGGACAGGATGAGCGCGAGCCCGGCGACGGGGATGAAGTGCACCGCGGCGATCAGGTTCGCCAGGGTGACGAACGCGGATCCGGTGACACCCGCGGTGCCCTTGGACAGGAAGAGGAACACCAGGAACAGCGTGACCTGGTCACCGAGGCCGAGGTCGACGCCGTACACCTGGGCGATGAACACCGCGGACATGGGCACCACGACCGCGACGCCGTCCAGGTTGAACGAGTAGCCCGTCGGCACGACGAGCCCGACGATGTCGCGCTTGCAGCCGAACTGTTCGAGGCGCTTCATGAGGTGCGGCATGACGGCCTCCGACGAGGACGTGCCGAGCACGATGACCAGTTCGGGGCGCAGCCCCCGGATGAGACGCGGCAGGGACACGCCCACGAGGCGGGTGACCGTGCCGAGGACGAGCGTCAGGAAGACGAGGAGCGTGGCGAGGGCGAGCCCGACGTACTTCATCAGCGCGGTGAGGGCCTCCGGTCCGTACGCGCCGACGGTGTACGACACGGCGCCGAAGACGCCGATCGGCGCGAGGCGGATGACCATCCCGATGATGCGGAAGAAGACGTCGGCGAGGATGCCGCAACCGTGCAGGACCGGGTCCCGCCGGTGCTTGGGCAGTTGGAGCAGGGCGACGGCGAAGAGGATCGCGAACACCAGGACCTGGATGATGTCGCCCTTGGCGAAGGAGTGCACCACGTTGTGCGGTATGAGGCCGAGGAGGAACTCGCCGATCGACTTCTCCTTCGCGCCCTCGACGTAACTGTCGAGGTCACCGGAGGCGCCGGCGGGCGGCGCCACGCCCGTGCCGGGGCGGAAGAGGTTGATCGACGCCATCCCGAGCAGCGTGCCGATGGTGGTGACGATCTCGAAGTACACGACGGCCTTGAACGCGATCCGGCCCGCGGCCTTCATGCCGCCGACCGACACGATCCCGGTGACCACCACCAGGAACACGATCGGCGGAATGGTGAGCCGCACAAGGGAGATGAACGCGTCCGCGAGCGGTTTGAGGTCCGCCGCAGCGCCCGGCGCGAGGATCCCGAACACCGCCGCGACGACGGCCGCCGCGAGCACCTGGAAGCCGGTGTTCCCTGCCGCCCGCCGCCACCGCGGTCGCTCCGGCGGGGTGTCGGCGGTGGTCGTGCTGCCGTTCTCGGTCTGGCTGCTCATGAGCTTCGACCACCCTTCCGGGCACCGGGTCACATGTCCGGCAGGAGGGTGTCGCGGAGCGCGTCCCGGTCGACGCTCAGGCCGAGGCCGGGCGCGCCCGGGATCGTCAGGCGGCCGTCCCGGGGGCGTGGCGATCCCGGGAAGAGGAGCTCGCCGACCTGGGCCATGCCCAGGTGCCACTCGAGGATCCAGCCGTTCATCAGCCCGGCCAGCGTGTGCATGTTGACCAGCGGCCAGCCGCCGCCGTGCGCCACCGGCAGGTTGTAGATCTGCGCCAGGTGCGCGGCCTTGCGCGCCTCGGTGAAACCGCCGCAGTAGCAGGCGTTGGGCTGAAGGATGTCGACCGCCTTGTGCTCGACCAGCTCGCGCAGGCGCCACCGGTGGCCCTCCATCTGCCCGGCCGCGAGCGGGATCCGGGTGTGTGCGCGCAGGTCCGCGAGGGCCCTGGCGTCGTTCTGGTGCAGGGGTTCCTCGAACCAGGTGAGGCCGCAGTCCTCGACGGCCCGGCACAGCAGTTTCGCGTCGACCGGGCTGAGCAGGTAGTTGGCGTCGATCATGAGGTCGACGTCGTCCCCGACGGCCTCCCGGACCGCGCGGATCCGTGCGGCGTCCTCCTGCCAGCCGCCCTTGTCGACGCCGACGACCAGCTTCAACGCGCCGAAGCCCCGGTCGAGTTGGAGGAGCGCGGCCTCGGCGAGCTGATCGCGGTCGTACTGCGGGAAGCCGAACGTCACGTACGTCGGCAGCTCCGTCCTGGCCCCGCCGAGCAGCGCGGCCACCGACCGTCCGGCGTGCTTGCCCGCGATGTCCCATAACGCGATGTCGAGGAGGGACAGGGAGCTCGACACGACGCCGGTCATCGCCCTCGGGTTGAGCGCGCGCCAGATCCGCTGGTGCACGGCCTCGATGTCGCGGGGGTCGAGGTCCTGGACGACGGGCAGGAAGTGCCGTTCGAGGGCGGCGACCACCGACCTGGCCAGGAAGTGCCCGGTGAGTGCGGCACCGGTGAGGCCCTCGTCCGTCTCCACCTCGCAGAAGACGAACTCCCGCTGCTCCTCGCGGCCGTAGCCGTCGACCTTCCCGCTCAGCAGCGGCACCTCGATGGAGGTGGTGTGCACGCTCGCCCGGATGTCCTTGATCCTCATTCCGCACCCCTGGAGTCTCGGCGGCTATGGCGTGGGTCACAGTCTGAGCCATCGAATCGCAAACTGTCAACGATTTGCTTTTCGGGCCCCTTCGAGGTACCTGCGCCCGCACGTGCGACACCAAGGCGCAATCCACCAGGTCAACCACGGTTCACCGGCGGCGCGAAGCCGTGATGGTAAATTGTCGACAGTTTTCGTCTCCGCCCCGAGGAGGTCCGGACCCACCGTGCGGGAGAACTCCGATGCGATGACGGCGCTGGAGCGCCGGGTGGCCGAGCGTCAGGCGACCTCGCTGCCCCACCTGATCGTCGAGGAACTGGAACGGATGATCATCACCGGGGTGCTGCGCGGCGGCGACCGGATCAACGAGTCCGCGCTGGCGATGCGCCTGGGCGTCAGCCGCGGCCCGGTCCGCGAGGCCTGCCGCCACCTGGAGCGGAGCCGCCTGGTGGAATTCCGCGTCAACCGCGGCATGTTCGTCCGGGAGATCACCGTCGACGAGGCCGCCCAGCTCTACGACATTCGCGCCAGCCTGTTCGGCCTCGCCGGGCGCCTGGCCGCCGCGCGCGTCGACGCGGACGAGGCCGCGGCGCTCAGGACCAAGGCGCAGCGTCTGGACGAGGCCGACACCACGGACGACTACTATCCGCGGAACGTCGACCTCCACCGGCACCTGGTGGCCCTGTCCGGCAACCCGAGGCTGGTCGAGCTCTACGACGCCATCTCCAAGGAGCTGCACCTGTTCCGCCGGCACGGGCTCGAGTCGGACGCCGCCCGGCGCACCTCCAACGACCAGCACCGGCACATCATCGACCAGCTGGAGGCGGGCGACGGCGACGAGGCCGCCCGCCTGATGGAGGCGCACATCGTCGCCGGGAAGAACCGCATGCTGGCCGAGCACGGCACGGCGCGTTCCTAACGGCGCGTTCCTAATCGTGTCGCCAGGCGCGCTCCTAGTCGTGTCCCCAGGCGGCCGCGGCCCCCGATGACGCGGGAAGATCTCGGCACCCGCCCCGGTTAGTAGAAACGTGAACGACATCGGGGTACGAGACGCGGACATGACGGACGTCGACGTGGTGGTCGTGGGCGCGGGCCAAGCAGGGCTTTCCAGCGCCTACCACCTGCGGCGCCAGGGCTTCGAGCCGGAACGGGACTTCGTCGTCCTCGACCACGCGCCGCGGCCGGGCGGCGCGTGGCAGTTCCGGTGGCCCTCCCTGACGTACGGCAAGGTGCACGGCATGCACGCGCTGCCGGGCATGGAGCTGACGGGCGCGGACCCGGAGCGGCCCTCTTCGGAGGTCATCGGCGCGTACTTCGACGCGTACGAGCGGCGGTTCGATCTGCGCGTACGGCGCCCCGTAGACGTACACCGCGTCAGCGAGGGCGACGACGGGCGGCTGCTCGTCGAGACGTCCGCGGGGACCTGGTCGACGCGGGCGCTGATCAACGCGACCGGCACCTGGGACCGGCCCTTCTGGCCGCGCTATCCCGGGCAGGAGACCTTCCGCGGCCGGCAGCTCCACACCGCGATCTACCCCGGTCCCGAGGCCTTTCGCGGGCAGCGCGTGATCGTCGTGGGCGGTGGCGCCTCCGGCACCCAGCACCTGATGGAGATCGCGCCGTACGCCGCCGAGACCTGGTGGGTGACGCGGCGCCCGCCCGTCTTCGCCGAAGGCCCCTTCGACGAGGACCGCGGCCGGGCCGCCGTCGCGATGGTCGAGGAGCGGGTGCGGCAGGGGCTGCCGCCGCTGAGCGTGGTGTCGGTCACCGGGCTTCCGGTCAACGACGCGGTGCGCGAGGCGCGCGCGAACGGCGTCCTGGACCGGCTGCCGATGTTCGACCGGATCACACCGGGCGGCGTGGAGTGGGACGACGGTCGGCACGTCGAGGCGGACGTCATCCTCTGGGCGACCGGATTCCGCGCGGCGATCGAGCATCTCGCCCCGCTGCGGCTGCGGGAGCCCGGCGGCGGGATCCGCATGGACGGCACGCGAGCGGCCGCCGATCCCCGTGTTCACCTGGTCGGGTACGGCCCTTCGGCCAGCACCATCGGTGCCAACCGGGCGGGGCGGGCGGCCGTGCGGGACATCGTGCGGCTGCTCGAGGGGGCGCCGGTGGCTGTGTGAGGCGAGGTCGGCTCCCCTGGCGAGGTCAACTCCCTTTGGATACGGGGGACTTGGACGCCCGGGACTCGACCGGCGGAACCGCGAGCAGCGTGCGGTAGTGCCCCGCCGGATACGGCTCCCCCACCGGCCCGCCCTCGGCCTCCACCCAGGCGTGTGCCTGGAACGGGCTGGTCCGCACCCCCGTGCACCACGTCGGCCACCCCCCGCGGCTCCGGCACAGCAGGGCCGTCGCGATGGACCGCTGCAGACAGGCCTGACCGGCACAGCGCAGGCTGACGGACACGACGTCGCGGCGCGCCGCGAGCGTCTGCTCGGCCGTGGCGGGCCGGGCCCCGCGGCGCAGGAACTCCAGGACCGCGCGCACCCGCGCCGGGCGGCGGCCCGCGAGCAGCCGGGCCACCATGACGGCGAGCAGCGGCAGCACCCTGCGGTGCGGGGGCAGCCGGTCCCGGGCGGACAGGGCGACGGGGGCGCTCACCGCGACTCCACCACGATGCGGGCGGCACGCAGTTCGTCGACGAGGCGGGACACGTCGCGGTGCGCGGCGTCGGGGGCGGCGCGGTGGCGCGCGGTCAGCTCCTGGGCGGCCTGGTCGTGGGTGCGGCCGTCGAGGAGGTGCTTGAGGACCAGGACTCCGGTGGGGTTCAGCTGCCAGTAGCGGCCGGTGCGCTGGTGGAGCAGGACGGCGCCGTCGTCGGTCTCGGCCAGCGAGACGTCGGGATGCAGGGTCAGGGACATCAGTGCCTCGCAAGGGGTAGCGGTCGGCGTGCGGCGCGGGCCCAGGACTCGCAGCCCAGAAGCTGTTCGACGGCGATGTCGCGGGAGGAGTCGGCCTGCGGGGCGAGGAGGTAGCCGCGGACCGCGGCGGGGTCGATGAGGCCCATGTCGGCGAGGACGGAACCGGAGTCGAGGGAAGAGCCGGGGACGGAACCGGAGTCTCCGTCTCCGATGGCGTCCGTGGGGCCGACGGATCCGGCCGCCCCGACGCCCCCGACGCCCCCGACGCCTCCGGACGACCCGGCGAACACGTCCAGGATCGCCGAGAGGTTCCGCTTCCGGCCGACCCGCAGGTCCTCGCTGAAGTCGCCCTTGGTGGTGCGGTCCAGGATCACGTCGGGGACGAGGCCGCGCAGGGAACGGGCGAGCAGCGGCTTGTACTGCCACGGCGTGATGCGTTCGTGGAGGCGCACGGCGAGGACGGCCTCGACGACCCGGTCGTCCAGGAAGGGCTGGTGCAGCCGGACGCCCTCGGCGGCGAACAGGCGGGCCACCTGGCGGTACGCGGGCGAGGTGATCCGCAGCGCCGCGAGGCACTGGTGCTGTCCCCGGTCCTCGGCGAAGGGCCGGGCGTCCTCGGCGGCGGCCCGCAGGACCGTGCGGGCGGCGTCGACGGCGGCGTCGGTGGCCCAGGCGGGAGCGCGCAGGGGAGCCAGTCCCCAGCTCAGCGAGGGGAGCCTGGCGGGCGGCCGCGGGCTGGTGAGGCCGTCGGCCTGGGCGCGCCACCACTGGGCGATGCTCTCGTCGCGGGCGAGCTGGGTGAGGCAGCCCCACAGCGGCCAGCGCCCCAGCGCCCGGCCGCCGCGCAGGTGCCCGAGCAGGGTGAGGGGGTGGCGGCGGGCGAGGCGGTGCAGGTAGCCGGTCATGCGGCCGAAGAGTTCGTCGGCGCCGTGGCCCGCGAGATGGTGCCGCGATCCGTGGTCGGCCAGGACGCGTGCGGTGTGCCGCATGCGGGCCTGGGTGCGGGTGTAGAGGTAGGGCCGTTCGGTGTCGGCGAGGGCGGCCGGATCGGTGAAGACCGGAGGCAGTTCGTCCTGGGCCACCACCAGATGGCGCGCGCCGGGCAGTTCGCGTGCCGCGTGCGCGGCGAAGCGGGCGTCGTCGTTGGCCGCCTCGGCCTCGGCCCAGCGGAAGGTGAGCAGGCCGGGGGTGTGCCGCGCGGCGAGGAAGGCCAAGGAGGTCGAGTCCATGCCGCCCGACATGTCGGCACTGAGCCCGCCACGGCTGAACGGCGCCGTGGCCTCGCCGGCGCCGACGGTCTCGTACGAAGCCGGGTCCACGCCGAGCCCACCCGCCCCGTGCAGAGCCGGGTCCACGCCGAGCCCCACCACCCCGTACAGAGCTGGGTCCACGCCGGACCCGCCCGCCCCGTACGCATCCGCACGCGCGCGGGGGCTCGCACTGTCCTCGTACGCATCCGCACGCACACCGGACCCCGCACCGTCCTCCCCCGCGCCCCGCACTCCGTTCACCGCTTCGAGCAGTGCCTCCCGTACCGCCGACGCGCCTTCCTCCAGGCCGAGTTCAGGGGTGGGCGGCTGCCACCAGCGCCGTTCGCGTGCCCGGTCCGGTTCCAGGGTCAGGCAGTGGTCGTGCGGCACCGTGGACACGCCCGACCAGGTGCTGCGGTCGGCGAGCGGGGGCGGCAGCATGCCGCCGCACACGACGCGCAGGGCCAGCGTGGTCTCGTCGATCCCGGCGCCGGTCAGCGCCGCGAGCACGTCGGCGCGGTCGGCGGCGACCGGGATCCCGCCGTCGAGGCGGGTGTGGAACACCTGCCGCAGGCCGGTCACGCCGCCCTGCACCCGGGTGGCGTGCCCCGCGGCGGCCACCAGGTGGAAGCTGCCCGGCAGCTGCCGCGCCAGCGCGTCGACGTCGGCGAGCGTGCGCAGCCGTCGGCACAGCCGCTCCAGGTGGTCGGTGGTGACCGGGCAGCGCCCGATCACCACCACCCGCACCGGCCCCACCGTCACGTGCCGGATCTCGTCCGGCTCCCAGCTCCCCACCAGCCACAGGTGGCCTGACGGATGGGGGATCAGCCGGGGCGCCGCGAAGGGGTACGCGTCGCAGAGCGAGGACGTACCCGGCGTATCCGGAAGCACGACGAAACCGGCGCTCATCTCACACAGCCTCAGTTCTCATCGATCTCGATCTCAACGCATGTCATCGCATCTCGTCGAATCTCATCGAATCTCGTCGGACTCAACAGGACGTGGCCGCAAGGCTGCTGTGGTGGGGAACTTTCACCAGCCCTGCTCGCCGAGGACGTCGTTGTGCCGGGTGCCGAAGCCCAGCGTGTCCTCGGAGAACTCGCCGACGGCGATGAGGGCCGGCGGCTCGTAGCTCACGGCCGTGTCGCGCTCGTCGATACCCGTCTGCTCTTCCATGGAATTCCTCCTGGTAGGTGCCCTGACAGATGAATGAGCCCTCGGCACGAGGGCTCAGGTGGCGCGCGGCAAGAAATCGAACTGCTTGCCGGATAGCGGACTACCCCTCAACTCACCCGTCTACACCGTCACTTCCGCCACAGCAGTTCCTCAGCCCTCGGACGGCGTCCGCCGCCGCACGGCGAGGGGACGGCGGCACGACGGCGACCGGGGCGCTCCGGCGGCCCGCTTCGTCAGCACCCGGATGTGGTCCGTGAAGTCGGCGTCCGGCAGGGGGAGTTCGAGGTCGGGGTCGACGTAACTGACGGCGGACGCGACGTAGTCCATGACGGCGCCCACCACGGCGGGCCTGGTGTGCGGCCCCGCCGCCCGCTCGGAGACCTTGAGCCGGCTGAGCACGCGCAGCGTCGTCGGCACGCTGCGGTCCGTCTGCACGGGCGGGTGGTCGAGGGGGAAGCCGGGTTCGGGAGCGCCGCGCGGGGCGTCGCAGGACCCGGGCGGCCGGGCCGTGGTGGGCGTCTGCTGCTGCCACCAGGTCGCCTCGCCCTGCTCCCCGAGGGAGAGGTGGTGCAGGTAGAGGCAGTAGGTGGCGGGGGTGTCGCCGGCGCCCGCGGCGTACTGCCACCAGAAGCGGGCCGAGTCCTCCGCGCCGCTCAGCTGCAGGATGCAGCCGAGGACCCGGGCCCCGGGCGGCTTGGGCAGCGCCTTGGTGAGGAAGTCGCTCAGCGAGGTGACCGCCGCGGTGGTCACGACCGCCTCGCACAGGCTCTGCAGATCCCGCGCCGCGGCCCGGGCCACGCCGTCCTTCCGGGCGCGGCCCGCCAGGGAGACGGTGGCGCCGGGAAGGACGGCGCCGGAGGCGTATCCGGCACCGGCGGCAAGACCGGCGCCGGTGGCCGCGAGGCGTCCCACGGCGGGGCTCGCGCCGGTGCGGGGCATGCGCACGTGGTCGTAGGGGGTGTCGGCCTCGTCGAGGAGCCGGGCGCGGGCGAGCAGTTCGTCAATCGCTGCGGTCACCGGGGTGTCCCTCCTGGCTGACGGTGCGGAGGCGCCCGTCGAGGTGGCGCCGGGCGTGCCGGGCCGTGGAGCGCACGGCCGCGAGCGGGACGCCGAGGACGGCGGCGGCCCCGGCCTCGTCCATCCCGCGCAGATGCAGCAGCACCATCACGTCGAGCTGTCCGGCGGGCAGCCTGCGCACCGCGTCGAAGAGGAACATCGACTCCTCGATCTGCGCGACGGGGTCGGCGGCCGTACGCAGGGCGACGGTGTCGAAGGCGGCCTCCACCAGGGCGGGGCTGCCGCCGGGGTGGGGCGTGCGTTCCATCACGGTCTGGCGCAGGATCTGCCAGGCGAACCGCTCGGGATTGTCGCTGGCCAGCGCCTCGTCCCAGAGGAAGAGCAGCAGGATGAAGACGTCGTTCACGGCGCGGCGGGCCTCGGGGCGGCGGCGCAGGAAGGTGAGCGCGTAGCCGGTGTAGGCGTCGCGGTACAGGTCCTGGAACGCGGCGAAGTGCAGTGGAAGGCGGTCGTCGGCGGACAGGCCGTCCCCCTGCAGGCAGTTGTTTATCCAGATGGTGCGCTTGTTGGCCTCGCGGGCGGCGAGCGCCCACAGTGCGCGCATGTCCGCCATCGACGGGGCGGGCCAGTGCAGTGCGGTGAGCAGGCTGCGCGTGAACTCCCAGCGCGGATAGCGTCCCGCGGCGCGCAGCAGCTCGGATATCTTCGACCGGGACCAGCCCGTCTCGCGTTCGAGCTGACCGATGGTCAGGCCGCTGGCCTGGTAGGACCCGCGCAGCGGCTCCAGCCAGGCGCGGTGGGCCGGCCCGGTCCCGGCCGTGATCGGCCCGAGTTTGCGGCCCCGCTTGCTGCGCGGGATGCCCTCGGGCGATTTGGGCTGGGCGTTCACCCGGCGGCCTCCTCACCCCGGGCAGTCGCCAAGGGGCCCTGCTCGTCTAACTTGTCCAGCCTGTCTCGCCTGTTCATCAGGCTCCTCATGTACGTCAGAAATGTGCTTGTGGAGATGACCGAGAGCCCAGCATGGGACCTCCGGGCAGCCTCGGCGACTGAAACTGGCGATCGGGGAACAATCAGTGACGCAAGCTGACTCAAATCGAGGCGGGGCAGGACCAGTTACTGAACGAACGTCAGTACCGGAGCCGACAGAAACGCAGGACCGGGGCCGTCGGACACTCGCCCGACGGCCCCGACGGCCCCGGCGGGCAGGCCGGAACGGGACCGTCAGGCGCGCGCGAAGCGGCCGGTCAGGGCAGGTAGAGGGTGTAGAGCAGCTTGTCCGGCACGACCGGCGGCGGGTTGCCCTGGAGCACGCCCGTGGTGGCGTTGTCGACCAGGCCCTTCTTCACCTGTGCCGGGGTGTCCGCGGGCCGATGGCCGAGGTGGAGCGCGGCGGCGCCGGCGGCGTGCGCGGTCGCCATCGACGTACCGCTGAGCGTGGCCGTGGCGGTGTCGCTGTCCTTCCAGGCCGAGGGGATCTGGGCGCCGGGCGCGAACAGCGACACGCACTTGCCGTGGTTGGAGGAGGGCGTCACCCTGTCGGAGCGGTCGCTTCCGCCGACGCTGATGGTCTCGGGCACCCGGGAGGGCGAGGTGGAGCAGGCGCCGCCGGACTGGCCGGAGCTGCCCGCCGAGACGGTGTACGTGACGCCCGAGGCGATGGAGTTGCGCACGGCCCGGTCCAGGACGTCGCTGGCCGCGCCGCCCAGGCTCATGTTCGCGACGGCGGGCTTCGCGGCCTTGGCCGTCACCCAGTCGACGCCCGCGACGACGCCCGAAGTCGTCCCCGATCCCTGGCAGTTGAGGACGCGCACCGCCACCAGCTCGGCCTGTTTGGCCACCCCGTACGTCGTGCCCGCGGCGACGCCGCCGACGTGGGTGCCGTGGCCGTGGCAGTCGTTGCCGTTCTGTCCGTCGCCGACGGTGTCGGTGCCGACCGTGGCCCGGCCGCCGAACTCCTGGTGCGTGGTGCGCAGTCCGGTGTCGATGACGTACACGCTGACGTCCGGCGCGGTGGTCCGGTACGTGTACGTCGTGGACAGCGGGAGGCGCCGCTGGTCGATGCGGTCGAGCCCCCAGGGGGCGTTGGGCTGGGTCTCGTCGGCCGCGGCGGGATGCGCCTGTGTCGCGCCGACGCGCACGCGGGTGTCCTGGCGGACGTACGCGACGCGGGGGTCGGCGGCCGTGCGGGCGGCCTCGGCCCGGCTCATCCGTGCGGAGAAGCCGTGCAGCGCCGCCCGGTACACATGGCCGAGCCGCGCCCCTTCGGCCCGCCCGAGCAGGTCGCGCGCCACGGCGGACACGTCGGCCGTCGCGGCGCCCGCGAGCTCCTTGAGGACGACGATCCAGCCGTCCGGCACCGCGGCCTCACCGGGAGCGGCCGGCCGTAACTCCCCCTCGGGGGCGGCCTGCCCGGCCTGGGCGGATGCGGGAACGGCGCCGAGCTGGAGACCCGCGGCGAGCAGCGCGGCGGACAGCGCCACCGCTGCCGGCCGACGGCGTGGGGACATTCTCTTCTGTCTCATCTGCGGTGCACCTGAACCTTTCGCTGGTCCGGCGGAAAAACGCACGCCAGAGTCTCGCGCGGGTCAGGGCGGCACAAGGCCCACCGCTCAGCGGGCGGCGGCTTGCTGCCCGTTCCGGTTGAACTCGGCCACGTTCCGCTGCTGCTCCTCGTAGTCCGCGGTGAACCGCGTGTCCCCCGGCTTCACCGTCACGAAGTACAGCCAGTCCCCCGGCGTCGGGCTGGTCGCGGCGCGCATGGCGGCCTCGCCGGGGTTGGCGATCGGGGTCGGCGGCAGGCCCATGCGGGCGTAGGTGTTGTACGGGCTGCTGATCTTCGTGTCGCGGCTGGTGGTCTTCAGCGTGGAGCGGTTCAGGGCGTAGTTGATGGTGGAGTCCATCTGCAGCGGCATGCCCCGGTCCAGGCGGTTGTAGATGACGCGGGCGACCTTGCCCATGTCCTCCTTGGTGTCCGCCTCGGCCTCGACCATGCTCGCGATGGTGATGGTCTGGTAGATGTTCACGGCGTTGCGGTCGGCCCCCGCGGTGACATGGCCGCCGCTGAACTTCTTGTTCGCGGTGTTGACCATGTACGACAGGACGGAGGCGGGCGTCGACTGGGAGCCGATGGGATACGTCGCGGGGAAGAGGTAGCCCTCGGGGTTGCCGCCCGCGTCGCCCGGGAGCTTGAGGTCGGTCTTGGAGACGGCCTTCTTGGTCGTCCCGGCCGGCACGTCCAGGGCCTTGTCGACCGCCTCGTACACCTGGCCGGAGCGCCAGCCCTCGGGGACGGTCAGCGTCTTGGGCCGGGCTTCGTCAGAGCTCGTGAGGGGCGGCAGCATCGGCACCGCCACGGCGGCGCCCGCCGCGACGGCGCCGATGGCGGTCAAGGCGATCCAGCCCCGGCGCGTCAGCCGGATCGTGCCCCGTTTCGTGCCCCGTGGCGGGGTCGTGTTGTACATGCGGGAACGCTAACCCGACATTCCTCATATTTGCTGCATATCGCTGCTCCGCTCGCCCCACTGCCTCATGTCACCGGCTCCAGTCGGGCGTCCCGGCGCACCAGCGCCGCGTACCGGCCGCCCTGGTCGAGGAGTTCGCCGTGGGTGCCGCGCTCGGCCGTCCGGCCGGAGTCGAGGACCACGATCTGGTCGGCGTCGCGGACCGTCGACAGGCGGTGGGCGATGGTGAGTGTCGTCCGGTTGGCCGACAGGGCGTCGATGGCCTGCTGCACGGCGTGCTCCGTGCGGGTGTCGAGGGCGCTGGTCGCCTCGTCGAGGATGAGGACGGGCGGGTCGCGCAGGATCGTGCGGGCGATGGCCAGGCGCTGCTTCTCGCCGCCGGAGAAGCGGTGGCCGCGCTCGCCGACCACGGTGTCGTACCCGTCGGGCAGGGACGCGATGTGGTCGTGGATCTGAGCGGCGCGCGCCGCCGCGTGCAGCTCGTCGTCCGTGGCGTCCGGCTTGGCGAAGCGCAGGTTCTCCGCGACCGAGGCGTGGAAGAGATACGTCTCCTGGGAGACGACGCCGACCCCGCGGGCGAGGGTGTCGAAGTCCAGGTCGCGCACGTCGACGCCGTCGAGCGTGACGCGGCCGCCGGTGACGTCGTACAGCCGCGGCACCAGGTAGCTCAGCGTCGACTTGCCCGAGCCCGTCGGCCCGACGACCGCGAGGCTGCCGCCGGCGGGCACCGTGAGGTCGATGCCGTCGAGAACGGGGGCGCCGGGGGCGCCCTGCTCGCCGTACTCGTCGCGGTCGTTCTGGTCGTCGTAGCGGAACGAGACGTTCTCGAACCGGACTTCGCCCTTGATGGTCTCCAGGCGGACCGGGTCCCGGCGTTCGGTGATGTCGATGGGCAGGTCCAGATACTCGAAGATGCGCTGGAACAGCGCCAGGGAGGTCTGGATCTGCACCCCGGTCGAGAGCAGGCTCACCGTCGGGCGGAACAGTCCCTGCTGGAGCGAGACGAAGGCGACGAGCGTGCCGATCGAGACGGTGGGGCCGCCCATCTGGAAGGCGAGACCGGCGCTCCAGTAGATGACCGCGGGCATCGCGGCCATCACGATCGTGATGACGGCCATGCGCCAGCGCCCGGCCATGTTGGAGCGGACCTCGAGGTCGACGAGTTCTTTGGACTCCTCTTCGAAGGAGCGGGTCAGCGAGTCGGCGCGGCCCATGGTGCGGCCGAGCAGGATGCCGCTGACGGACAGCGACTCGGTGACCGTGGCGGCCATCGCGGCCATCTGTTTCTGCCGTTCGGTGGCGATCTTCTTGCGTTCGCGGCCGACCCGGCGGCTGATCCAGGCGAAGACCGGGAGCAGCAGGAGCGAGACAGCGGTCAGGCGCCAGTCGAGGGCGAGCATCGCGACGACCGTCGCGATGACGCTCGTCAGGTTCGACACCAGGGATGTGGCCGTGGACGTGACCGTCGCCTGCATGCCGCCGATGTCGTTGGCGATCCGCGACTGGACCTCGCCGGTGCGGGTGCGGGTGAAGAAGGCGAGCGACATGCGCTGGAGGCGGCCGTACACCGCGGTGCGCAGGTCGTGCATGACCTGCTGGCCGACGGTCGTGGAGATCAGGGTCTGCAGGACGCCGAAGACGCTGGTGACGACCGCGCTGAGGATCATGCCGAGCGCGAGCAGGCTCAGCAGGCCCGTGCGGCCCTCGGGGATCGCGGTGTCGAGGATCTCCTTCAGGAGGAAGGGGGTGGCCACCGAGACCAGGGACGCGGCGCAGACCAGCAGGCCCACGAGCGCGAGACGGGCGCGGTAGGGACGGAAGAGGCGGAGGATCCGGCGCAGTTCGCGGGGCTGCTCCGGGGCACGTTCGCGTGGCTGCTCCGGGGCAGGTTCACGGGGCTGCTCCAGGGCGGGTTCGCGGGACTGCTCCGGGGCAGCGGATGCGGCTGACGCAACGGATTCGTCGGGCTCGGGAGTCCGGTCGGACCCGGGGTTCCACTTGGGTTCGTCGTGACGCAATGGGCTCCTACGGGAGTGCGACGGGGGCCGGGCACGGGCAGGCGGCCGCGCGGCCGCACCTGCGTCGGCCCGCGCCGCCGGCGCACCGGCGATGACCATGAGAGCGTAGCTCATTGTTACCTATACTCACAATGGACCTGGTCCTGATAATGTTCGGTCATGAGCAACCCGGACACCGACGGACTTCTGGCCGAGCAGCTGCTGCGGCTGACCCGTCGGCTGCACCGCATTCAGAAGCGCCATCTCGAGCCCATCGGCATCACGCCGGCCCAGTCCCGCCTGCTGCGCACCCTCGCGCACTATGAGACGCCGCCACGGATGGCCGACCTCGCGGAGCGTCTCGAGGTCGTGCCGCGCGCCGTGACCAGCGTGGTCGACGGCCTGGAGGCGGCCGAGCTGGTGCGCCGCGTCCCGGACCCCACCAACCGCCGGGTCATCCGCATAGAGCTCACCGACGGCGGGCTCAAGGCGCTCGGGCGGCTGCGCGGCGCGCGCCGGGCCGCCGCGGAGGACATCCTGGCTCCGTTGGACGCCGAGCAGCGCGAGCAGCTCGGCGGCCTGCTGGACGCCCTGTTCGACGTGCCGGAGCGCCACCGCTGCTGACCCCGCCGGGGCCGCAGCCGAGCCGCGAGGAACCGCAGCCGATCCACCGATCTGCCGAGGAGCCGAGGAGAGGCCATGCCCCTGCTGGAGCCGGACCCCGACGCACTGCGCCCCGCCCGCGACGGCCGCGCGCCGTCCTCCGACCGGGTCCCCGACCGGCAGGCCGCCGGCACCCCCGAGCCGCTGCGCGGTGAGCTCACCGCGATCCTCGGCCCCGACAAGGTCCTCACGAAGGTGTCCGACCTGGTGCGGTACGCGTCGGACGCGAGCCCGTACCGCTTCGTGCCGCAGGTCGTGGTCGTCGCCGAGGACATCGACGACGTCTCGGCCGTCCTCTCCTACGCGCACGGCCGGGGCCGCGAGGTGGTCTTCCGCGCGGCCGGCACCTCCCTCAACGGCCAGGCGCAGGGCGAGGACATCCTCGTCGACGTACGCAAGCATTGGGCGGGCGTCGAGGTCGTCGACGGCCCCGAAGGCGCTTTGCGGGCGCGGATCGGGCCGGGCACGACGGTGGTGCGCGCCAATGCCACGCTGGCCCGCCACGGGCGCGTGCTCGGCCCGGACCCGGCGAGCGCGATCGCCTGCACCATCGGCGGCGTCGTGGCGAACAACGCCTCCGGCATGACGGCGGGCACCACCCGCAACTCCTACCGCACGGTGGCGTCCCTGACGTTCGTGCTGCCGTCCGGCACCGTCGTCGACACGGCGCACCCCGACGCGGACGACGAGCTCGCGCACGCCGAACCCGCCCTGTGCGCGGGCCTGCTGGAGATCAAGCGCGAGATCGAGGCGGACCCGGAGCTCACGGCCCGGATCCGCGCGAAGTACGAGATCAAGAACACCAACGGCTACCGCCTGGACGCGTTCCTCGACGGCGCGACACCCGTGGAGATCCTGCGCGGCCTGATGGTCGGCTCCGAGGGCACTTTCGGCTTCATCTCCGAAGTCGTCTTCGACACGCTGCCGCTCGACCGGCACGTGTCGACCGCTCTGCTGTTCTTCCCGTCGCTTCCTGCCGCCGCTGCCGCCGTGCCGCGGTTCAACGAGGCGGGCGCCCTGGCGGTGGAACTGATGGACGGCAACACGCTGCGCGCGTCGGTGAGCGTGCAGGGAGTGCCGGCCGACTGGGCGCGGCTGCCGAAGGACACCGCAGCGCTCCTGGTGGAGTTCCGCGCGCCGGACGAGGCACGGCAGGAGGCCTACGAGGCGGCGGCCGCGCGGGTCCTCGACGGCGTCTCCCTGGTGGCGCCCGTGGCCTCCGTGACCAACGAGTTCACCCGTGACCCGAAGGCGATCGCGGGCTACTGGAAGGCCCGCAAGGCGTTCGTGACGGCCGTCGGCGGCTCGCGCCCCGCGGGCACGACGCTCATCACCGAGGACTTCGCCGTGCCCCCGTCGCGACTCGCGGACGCCTGCGAGGCGCTGTTGGAGCTCCAGACGCGGCACGGCTTCGACGCGGCCGTCGCCGGGCACGCGGCACACGGGAATCTGCACTTCCTGCTCGCCTTCGACGCGGGCAGACCCGCCGACGTGGAGCGGTACGCCGCGTTCATGGACGAGTTCTGCCGGCTGACCGTCGAGCGGTTCGACGGCTCGCTGAAGGCCGAGCACGCGACGGGCCGCAACATCGCGCCGTTCCTGGAGCTCGAATGGGGCCCGAAGGCGACGGAGCTGATGTGGCGCACGAAGCGCCTCATCGACCCGGACGGCGTGCTCGCGCCGCGCATCGTCCTCGACCGCGATCCGCAGGCCCATCTGCGGGGCCTGAAGACCATCCCGAAGGTGGAGCCGATCGCCGACCCGTGCATCGAGTGCGGCTTCTGCGAACCGACGTGCCCCAGCGAGGACCTGACGACCACACCGCGCCAGCGCATCGTGCTGCGCCGCGAGATGATGCGGCAGCAGCCGGGCTCCCCGGTCGAGGACGGCCTCGTCGAGGCGTACGGCTACGACGCCGTGGACACCTGCGCCGGCGACTCCACGTGCAAGCTGGCGTGCCCGGTCGGCATCGACACGGGCGCCCTGATGAAGGACTTCCGGCACGCCCGGCACTCGCCGCGCGAGGAGAAGGCGGCCGCGCTGGCCGCCCGGAACTTCAAGGCGGTCGAGGCCTCCGCCCGGCTCGCGGTGGCCGCCGCCGACAAGCTCGGCGCCCGCCTGGGCCGCGGCCGGGGCGACCGCCTCCTGACCGCCGCCACCCGGGCCGCCCGCAAGGCCGTCCGCCCCGACCTGGTCCCCGAATGGCTGCCGGAGGTCCCCGGCGCCGCCCCCGCCCGCCTCCCGCACACCGCGCGCGTGGGCGCGTCCGCCGTCTACTACCCGGCGTGCGTGAACCGCATCTTCGGCGGCCCCGGCGAGGTCCCCCTCGCGCAGGCCGTCGTCGCGGTCTCGGCCCGCGCGGGCAAGCCGGTGTGGATCCCGGACGACGTCGCGGGGACGTGCTGCGCGACGATCTGGCACTCCAAGGGGTACGAGGCGGGGAACCGCGTGATGGCCAACCGCATCGTGGAGGCCGCCTGGGGCTGGACGGCGGGCGGGGCGCTGCCGCTCGTCGTGGACGCCTCGTCCTGCACCCTCGGCATCGCACACGAGGTCGTGCCCTACCTCACGGCCGACAACCGCCTGCTGCACCAGGAACTGACGGTGGTCGACTCCCTCGTGTGGGCCGCCGACGACATCCTCCCCCACCTCACCGTCCATCGCACCATCGGCTCCGCCGTCCTCCACCCCACCTGCTCCATGCGCCACTTGGGCGACGAGCCGCAGCTGCGCGCGGTCGCCGAGGCCTGCGCCGACGAGGTGGTGGTCCCGGACGACGCGGGCTGCTGCGCGTTCGCGGGCGACCGGGGCATGCTCCACAAGGAACTCACCGAGTCGGCCACCCACAAGGAGGCGGCCGAGGTGACGTCCCGCCACTTCGACGCCCACCTCTCGGCGAACCGCCTGTGCGAGGTGGGCATGGACCACGCGACGGGCCGCGTCTACCACTCCGTACTCCTGGAGCTGGAGCGGGCGACGCGGCCGTAACGGATGGGTGTTTCAGCCCGTCGAGGGGGTCCCTCCCTGCTCCTTAAGACCTTGGGGGAGTTTGAGGACGAGGCCGAAGGCCGATCAACGGCGGCCCGTCCGACCCTCGCCGGGACACCCACCCCCTGGGGTCCAGGGGGGCACCCCCTGGTTTCGGGAAGGGGCGGGACTGGGGAATGCCCCGCAGGGCCCCCACCCGCAGAGCCCAACCCGGCCCAGCCCAGCGAAAAGTCCAACCCCCCGGCCACTTCGGCCTCTTGCGCCCCGCTCGACCCGCCATCAGGGTGTCTTCCGCCCACAGGTAGCCACCGCGATGACGGAGGTCCGATGCACGACGAGAACGCGACACCGGCACCCGAAGAGTCCACCGACGAGTCCGCCGGCGGTCACTCCCGGCGTACGGTCCTCCGCACGGCGGGCATAGCCGGAGCGGGCCTCGGCCTCGGCGCCCTCGCCACCGGCACGGCCCACGCGGACGCCCCCGCCGGAGCCCCGGCGGCCCCCGCCGGCACCGCGGAGGCCCCGGCCCGCAAGGGCAAGACCATGATCGGCGTACCGTTCGAGGCCCGCTCCACGGTCCGCGTCGGCATCATCGGCCTCGGCAACCGCGGCGGCAGCATGATCGACCTGTTCCTGGCCCTGCCCGGCGTACGCGTCGTCGCGCTGTGCGACCCGGTCAAGGACAAGACGGCGGCGGCCGCGAAGAAGGTGGTGGCCGCGGGCCAGCCCGCCCCCGCGACGTACACCCATGGCGACCACGACTACGAGAAGCTCTGCGAGCGCGGTGACGTCGACTTCGTGTACGTGGCGACGCCCTGGGACCTGCACTTCGACATGGCCAAGTCGGCGATGCTGAACGGCAAGCACGTCGGCGTGGAGTGTCCGGTCGCGATGCGCCTCGACGAACTGTGGGCGCTGGTCGACCTGTCCGAGCGCACCCGCAGACACTGCCTGCAGTTGGAGAACTGCTGTTACGGCAAGAACGAGATGCGGGTCCTGCGGATGGCGCACGCGGGCAAGTTCGGCGATCTGCTGCACGGCGCGGGCGCGTACAACCACGACCTGCGCGGCCTCATGTTCGACCCGAAGTACTACGAGGGCCCGTGGCGGCGCCTGTGGCACACACGGCTGCGTGGCGACCTGTATCCCAACCACGGCTTCGGCCCCGTCGCCAACTACATGGACGTCAACCGCGGCGACCGCGTCACGCACATCTCCAGCTTCGGCACGCCCTCGCTCGGCCTCGCCGAATACCGCAAGGCGCACATGCCGCCCGGCGACCCGAGCTGGAAGGAGACGTACATCGAGAGCGACCGGACGATCAGCCTCGTACAGACCGCCAAGGGGCGGGTCATCCGGCTCGAGCACGATGTGTCGACGCCGCACCCCTACAGCCGCATCAACAGCCTGGGCGGCACGAAGGGCGTCTTCGAGGACTACCCGGAGCGCATCTACATCGAGCCCGACCACACGGACGACGAGTGGGGCGACTTCGGCAAGTACGCCGCCGAGTTCGACCACTGGCTGTGGAAGGAGCACGCCAACCCGCCCGGCGGGCACGGCGGCATGGACTACATCATGGTGTTCCGGCTGATGCAGTGCATGCGGCTCGGTCTCGTGCCGGACTTCGACGTGTACGACGCGGCGACGTGGACGGCACCGGTGCCGCTGAGCCACGCCTCGATCAAGGCGAAGGGCGCGCCGCAGGCGATCCCGGACTTCACCCGGGGCCTGTGGAAGAAGGCGCGTCCCGGGATGGACTCGGAGAAGCCGAAGGAGTCCTGAACGCGTAGGGGTTCCCCAAGGCAGAGGGGTCGTCAACGCGTAGATGCCCTGAACGCGTTGGAGACCCGTAGGGCAGGGAGGGCCCGGCCGTCGGCGGCCGGGCCCTCCTCTCGCTCAACTCGTCTGCTCCTGCGGCTGCCTGGCCGACTCGCTGTCACCCACCGGCTCGGTGCCACCTACCGGCTCTGCGCCACCCACCGGCTCCGCGCCCTCGCGCCGCGGCGGCTCACCCTGCTCCGGCACGAACGCGATCTCGCCGGCAAGCACCTTCTTCGCCCGGGCCGTGTCGAGCGCGCCCTCCCACCGTGAGACCACGAAGACGGCCACGCAGTTGCCGAGCAGGTTCGTCGCGACGCGCATCGCGTCCATGATCCGGTCCACGCCGAGCAGCAGCGCCACCGCTCCGGCCGGGATGACCCCCAGCGCGGACGCGGTCGCGGACAGCGCGAGGAAGGCCGAACCCGGCACGCCCGCCATGCCCTTGCTGGTCAGCATCAGCACCAGGACGACCGTGACCTGCTGGCCCAGGCTCAGGTCCACCCCGACGGCCTGCGCGATGAACAACGTACCGATGGAGAGGTAGATCGACGCGCCGTCGAGGTTGAAGGAGTAGCCCGTCGGCAGGACCAGGCCGACGGCGTCGTCGCGGCAGCCCGCCTGGCGCAGCTTCTGCATCATGCGGGGCATGACGGTCTCGCTGGAGGCCGTGCCGAGCGCCAGCAGCATCTCCTCGCGCGTGTAGCGGATGAACCTCCACAGGCTCAGGCCGGTGAGGGCCTTGAGGGCGATGCCGAGGAGGACGAGGAAGATCAGGGCCACCGCGTAGCAGACGCCGATGAGTTTGCCGTACGTCGACAGGGCGCCGAGGCCGTACTCCCCCACGAGGTGCGCCGTCGCGCCGAACACGGCGAGCGGCGCCAGCTTCATGATGAAGCCGACGATCGCGAAGACGATCTCCTGCCCCTGCTCGATGGCGGGCAGGATCGCGGGCACCTTGGTGTGGCCGAGGTGCAGCAGGGCCGCGCCCACCAGGCAGGACAGGACGAGGACTTGGAGCAGCGAGTTCTCGGCGAAGCCACCGACCGCGCTGTCGGGCAGGGAGTGCAGGATGAACTCGCTGGTGGACGGCAGCTCGCCGCCGCCGGTCTTGGCGTCGACGGCGGACGCGTCGAGCTGGTCCGGGTCGACGTCCATGCCCGCGCCCGGGCTCGCGAGGTTTCCGGCGAGCAGGCCGACGACTAGCGCGACCGTGGTCGCGATCTCGAACCAGAGGAGGGCTTTCAGGCCGATCCGGCCGAAGGCCTTGAGGTCTCCGGCCTTGGTGATGCCGGCGACGACCACGCAGAAGACGAGCGGCGCGATCATCGCCTTGATGAGCCGTACGAAGCCGTCGCCGAGCGGCTGGACGGCTGTGCCCGCGTGCGGCCACAGCCTTCCGACGAGGACTCCGATCACCAACGCGCAGGCGACCTGCGCGAAGAGTGAGGTACGCAGCGTGCGTGCGACGCGTCGCGGCAGGGACGGTACGGACTGCGGCACGGGCACTCCTGAGGAGGGGCGGACTGATGACGGCTGACAACTTCTGTGATGCGGAAGTTGAATTCCGTAGTCCGCCACTATGAGCGCGTGATCGTCTTCGTAGAAGACCTACGAGCCGGATCCGCCGAGATCTTGGGCGTTGCTCCAAGACCACAGCGGGACATATCGCCTTCAGCCCTTGAGGGCCGCCTTGTCCCCCATCACGACGACCGGGTGCTGCTCCGGGTCGAGCGTGCGCAGCAGGTACCGCATGCCGGACTTCGACAGGCTCACGCAGCCGGACGTGCCGCTGCCGTGGTCCATGTGCAGCCAGATGCTGCCGCCCTTGGTCTGCCCCAGGGGACGCGTCGGGTCGTTGGGCGGGGTTCCCTTGACGCGGTTGTAGTCGATGGCGATGACGTGGTCGAAGTCGTGCCAGTGCGTCTTGGGCCAGTAGTGCGGGGCCTGGAAGGCGGCGGACTTCGTGTACGGGAGTCGGGCGCCGGGGTCGGCGAGGACACCGCCCGCGTCGCTGAGCGTGAACACGCCGACCGGGCTACGCTTGTCGTTCTCGCGGTGGTCGGGGGTCCAGCCCTTCTTGCCGTTGTGGGCGGGCCAGCTGCGGATCTTCTTCCAGGTGGGTGCCGAATGGGCCGTCCCCGAACCGGACTTGCCGCCGCCGGGCTTCCCGCCGGACTTGCCGCCGCCGGACCTCGTGTAGAGGACCACCGTCGCGTCCGCAGAGTCCTTGCCCTCGCCGTAGACCGCCACGACCTGGCGGGAGTTCTCCGGGATCCGTGACTGGAGGGGGTCGCCCACGTCCGGGATGCGCCGGAGGTCGTCGGCGGCGCGGGCGTCCGTACGGCCCGCCTTCCGGGCGCCGCCCTTGTCCCCCGCGTCCCCGTCGTCGTCGCCCGAACCGCCGCAGGACGTCAGGAGGACAGAGCAGACCGCGGCCGCGGCCGCGACTCGCACCACACCGGCTATTCGCATGCGCTCCATCGTCGCACCGGGAACTTCCGGACCCGGCCGAGGACCCCGCGCAGCCCCGTGGAATGGCCGACTCTTTGCCCGGCCACGGAAAATCGTTTGCTTCGGGCCACGGAACGAGGCGAACCTTTCACGGTTTGTTACCTCTTGTTACCTCCGCGCGCTGGGACATCATGCAGATTCGCGATCTTCCGTACGCCGACCCGGGCCGGCCCGACACCCGCTCGGGTCCCCGCTTCCTGCTCTGGCTCGGCCGGAACCAGCTCGGCGGCCAGCTCAAGGCGCTCGGCTGGGGACTGGTGCACTTCCTCGGCATCGCGGCGCTGCCGTACACCGTGGGGCTCGCCGTGCAGGCCGTCGTCGACGGCTCGGGCACGCGGCTCGCGGTCGCGGGCGGAGTGATCCTGCTGGCCGGGATCGCCGTCGCGGTCGGCGACACCATGCTGCACCGCACCGCGGTCACCAATTGGATCACGGCGTCCGCCCGCACCCAGCAGCTGCTCGCCCGCAAGACCGCGGTGCTCGGCGCGGCGCTCACCCGGCGGGTCGCCGCGGGCGAGGTCGTGGCTGTGTCCACCGGGGACGTCGAGAAGATCGGCTGGTTCGTGGAGGCGCTGTCGCGGTTCGCGGCGGCCGCGCTGACCGTGGTCGCGATCTGCGTGGGCCTGCTCGTGTACGAGCCCTCGCTCGGCGTCGTCGTCGCCGTCGGCATTCCGCTGCTGGCGGTCGCCGTCCTGCCGCTGCTGCCACGTGCCACCCGGCGCGCCGACGTCCAGCGGGAGAAGGCCGGGCGCGCCACCGAGCTGGCCTCGGACACCGTCGCGGGACTGCGCGTCCTGCGCGGCATCGGCGGCGAGGAGCTGTTCCTGGACCGCTACCGGCGCGCCTCGCAGGAGGTGCGGGCGGCGGCGGTACGCAGCGCGCGCATGTGGGCGGTGATCTCGGCCATTCAAGTCCTGCTGCCGGGGCTGCTCCTGGTCGTGCTCGTCTGGCACGGCGTGCACCTCGCCCGGGACGGCCGCATCACGGTGGGCGAACTGGTCACCGTGTACAGCGCGGTGATGCTGCTCAACTACCCGCTGCGGCACTTCGAGGAGATCGCGATGGCGTACTCCTTCTCGCGGCCTTCGGCGAAGCGGGCGGCGCGGGTGCTCGCGCTGGAGCGGACTGAGGGCGCCGTTGGCGCACAGGGTGCGCCGGGTGCGCCGGGTGCGCCGGGTGCACAAGACACGCAGGACGCCGGTGCGGGTACGGCTGCCCGGGCCGACGACGAATCCGCCGTCCCCTCCGGCGACCTCCTCGACCCGGCCACCGGCCTGCTCGCCCCGGCCGGACGCCTCACCGCCGTCGTGTGCGGCGACCCGGACGCGGCCGGCCGGCTCGCGGAACGGCTCGGCGGGCACCCGGCGTTCGAGGAAGCGGCGGAGCTGCCGTCGGTGCGGCTCGGCGGCGTACCGCTGGACGAGGTTCCTCTCGACACCGCCCGCACCGCCGTCCTCGTCCAGGACAAGGACCCGGTCCTGCTGTCCGGAACGCTGCGGGCGCTCCTCGACGTACCGTCGTCCGGAGCCGTGAGCCCGCACCAGGCGCTGACCGCGGCGCAGTGCGCCGACGTGCTCGACGCCCTCCTGCAGGGCTCGGTCGCGGACGACCCGATGGACGCCCGCCTCACCGAGCGCGGCCGCTCCCTGTCCGGCGGCCAGCGCCAGCGCCTCGCGCTCGCCAGGTCGCTGGTCACCGACCCGGAGGCCCTGGTGCTCGACGAGCCGACGTCCGCCGTCGACTCGCACACCGAGGCACGCATCGCGGACGGCCTGCGCGCGCTGCGCACCGGCCGCACGACCGTGGTCCTCACCTCGTCGCCGCTGCTCCTGGACCGCGCCGACCGCGTCGTGTTCCTGTACGACGGCGAGGTCGCCGCGGTCGGCGAGCACCGCGAACTGATCGTCAGCGAGCCGCGTTACCGGGCCGTGGTGACGCGTGAGACGGACGAAGAGGGCGCTGAGGGCGCTGAGGAAGCCACGCGAGCCACGGAGACCGCCGTGGACGTCACCGGACCGCGCGAGCCCGACGGCGGCCCGCGCAAGGTGAACGTACCGGACATCGAAACCAGCATCGACATCGAGGAGTCCGCATGATCGGCCTGGCGCCGCCGGAGTACGACCCGGCCGCCCCGACCACCGCGGAGACGCTGCCCGTCGGGGCACCCGCCACCGTACGGGCCTACGTACGCGAGCTGTTCCGGCGCCATCGGCGCGCCTTCCTGCTGCTCATCGGCGTGAACACGCTCGCCGTGACCGCCTCCATGGTGGGTCCGTACCTTCTCGGCGGCATCGTCGAGAACGTCTCCGACGAGACCCGTGAGCTCCATCTGGGGCGCACCGTCGGCCTGTTCGCGCTCGCGCTGCTGGTGCAGGCGTTCTTCGTGCACCAGGTGCGGCTGCGCGGGGCGATCCTCGGCGAGCGCATGCTGGCCGACCTGCGCGAGGACTTCCTGGTGCGCTCGGTGGGCCTGCCGCCGGGCGTCCTGGAGCGCGCGGGCACGGGTGACCTGCTGTCCCGTATCACCACGGACATCGACCGGCTCGCCAACGCGATGCGGGAGGCCGTGCCGCAGCTCGCCATCGGCGTGGTGTGGGCCGGGCTGCTGGTCGGCGGGCTCGCCGTGACCGCGCCGCCGCTCGCCCCGGCGCTGCTGCTCGCCGTGCCCGTGCTGGTCATCGGCTGCCGCTGGTACTTCAAACGGGCGCCGTCCGCGTACCGTTCGGAGGCCGCCGGGTACGCGGCCGTCGCCGCCGCCCTCGCCGAGACCGTCGACGCGGGCCGGACCGTGGAGGCGCACCGGCTCGGGGCGCGCCGCGTCGAGCAGTCCGAGCGGCGCATCAAGGAGTGGACCGCCTGGGAGCGCTACACGCTCTATCTGCGCTCGGTCCTCTTCCCCGTCATCAACGCCACCCACGTCATCGTGCTCTGCTCGGTCCTCATGATCGGCGGCGTCTTCGTGCTGCAGGGGTGGATCGGGGTGGGTCAGCTCACGACGGGCGCGCTCATCGCGCAGATGCTCGTCGACCCGCTGAACATCATTCTGCGCTGGTACGACGAGATGCAGGTCGCGCACGTGTCGCTGGCCCGGCTGGTCGGAGTGCGCGACATCGAGCCCGACGCGGGCGACGACTCCGTACGGCCGGACGGGCGTGCCGTCCTCGCGGACGACGTGCACTTCGGCTACCGCGCGGGCGTCGACGTGCTGCGCGAGGTGTCCCTCGCCGTCGAGCCCGGCTCGCGGGTCGCGCTCGTCGGGCCGTCCGGCGCGGGCAAGTCCACGCTGGGCAGGCTGCTCGCCGGGATCTACGGGCCGCGTACCGGCCGGGTGACTCTGGGCGGCGCCGAGCTGGCGCGGATGCCCGCGGAGGACGTCCGCGCCCATGTGGCGCTCGTGAACCAGGAGCATCACGTCTTCGTGGGTTCGCTGCGGGACAACCTGCTGCTCGCGCGGACCGGGGCGAGCGACGCCGAGCTGTGGGCGGCGCTGGGCGCGGTCGACGCGGGCGGCTGGGGGCGGAGCCTCGACGACGGGCTCGACACGGAGGTCGGCTCGGGCGGCTTCGGCCTCACCCCCGCGCAGGCGCAGCAGATCGCGCTGGCCCGGCTCGTCCTGGCCGACCCGCACACCCTCGTCCTGGACGAGGCGACCTCGCTCCTGGACCCGCGGGCGGCCCGCCACCTGGAGCGCTCCCTGGCCCGTGTCCTCGACGGCCGCACGGTCGTCGCCATCGCCCACCGCCTGCACACCGCCCACGACGCGGACGTCATCGCCGTGGTCGAGAACGGCCGCATCAGCGAACTCGGCAGCCACGACGAGCTGGTGGGGGCGGATGGGGCGTACGCGGCGTTGTGGAGGTCGTGGCACGGGTGAGGCGGATCGTGGTGCACCGGGGGTGCTGAACGCCGTACCCCCGGCGCGCAGGCAAGGCACCAGCAGGGCGCAGGCAGGATGGCGGTCATGGACATCCGGCAGCTGGAGTACTTCCTCGCGATCGTCGATCACGGCGGGTTCAACCGGGCGGCGCACGCCCTGTACGTCTCGCAGCCCGCGCTGTCGCAGGCCGTGCGGGCGCTGGAACGGGACTTGGGCGGCAGCCTGTTCCACCGGATCGGCCGCCGGGCGGTGCTCACCGAGGCCGGCGCGGCGCTGATCGAACCGGCTCGCGCCGCCGTGCGCAGCCTGGAGACGGCCCGGTCCCGCGTCGCGGCCGTGCACGAGCTGCGCGAGGGCCGCCTTGACATCGCCGCCATGCCCTCCCAGGCGGTCGAGCCGCTGACCACGATGGTCCGCGCGTTCAGCGGCCCGTACCCCGGCGTTTCGGTGAGTGTCCGGGCCGCCTTCACCTCCCGCGACGTCGTCGACATGGTGCGCACCGGTGCCGCCGAGCTGGGCCTCCTCGCCACGTCGGGGCCGCTTCCCGACAAGGAGGTGGTGTCCCATGCCGCCGGGGAGCAGCGCTTCGTCCTGGTCACCCCGCCCGACGGCCAGTTTCCGGCCGGCCGGCCGATCGCCTGTGCCGAGCTGGCCGGGCAGCGGCTGATCGTCGGGCAGCGGGGCACGGGAATGCGGGCGTACGTCGACGGCCTGCGCGAGCGCGGCATCGACATCACCGTCGCGGCGGAGACCGAGCACCGGGTGTCGATCCTCCCGCTGGTCCTCGCCGGGGTCGGGCTCGCCGTGGTCACCGAGTCCTGGCGCACCATGGCCGAGCGGGCCGGGGCGCTGGTCGTGGACATCGAGCCGAGGACGACCCTGCGGATCGCCTTGGTCAGCCGCCGCACAGGGCTGTCCCCTGCCGCCGACACCTTCGTGACCTGCGCGCTGGAAGCCGTCGAGGACGGGGGCGCGGCCGGTCGCGCCGCCCGTGCCCGCGAGCACGGAGCAAACCCGCAGGTGGGCCGCTGATAAGTCGGCCCTATATGCCAGATCGGCAGAGCGACTTGGACGGTCCGCCGGCCTGATTGCTGCAATCGGCGCATGACCCGCCCTCACCGCATGACCCGCCATCACATCGCGCTCGTCCCCGGCGACGGCGTCGGCGCCGAAGTCCTGCCGCCCGCCCGGCACGTGCTGGACACCGTCGGCGCCCGCCACGGCATCGGCTTCTCGTACACCACCTACGACTGGTCCTGCGAGCGCTACCTGCGCGAGGGCGCGATGATGCCCGACGACGGCCTCGAACAGCTCCGGGACAAGGACGCGATCCTGCTCGGCGCCGTGGGCTACCCGGGCGTGCCCGACCATGTCTCCCTGTGGGGGCTGCTGATCCCGATCCGGCGCGGCTTCCGCCAGTACGTCAATCTGCGGCCGATCCGCGTCTTCGAGGGAGTCGACAGCCCGCTGCGCGCTGCCGCCTCCGGTGACGTGGACTTCGTCGTCGTACGCGAGAACGTGGAGGGCGAGTACAGCGAGATCGGCGGCCGCCTGAACCGGGGGACTCCCGAGGAGATGGCCGTCCAGGAAGCGGTCTTCACCCGTGCCGGGGTGACCCGGGTCGTCGATTTCGCCTTCGAGCTGGCCTCGCGGCGCGGCGGGACGCTCACCTCTGCCACCAAGTCCAACGGCATCGTGCACACCATGCCGTTCTGGGACGAACTCGTCGCCGAGCGTGCTGCCGCCCACCCGCAGGTCTCGTGGGACCAGGAGCACATCGACGCGCTGGCGGCGAAGTTCGTCCTCGACCCGGCCCGCTTCGACGTGGTCGTCGCCTCGAACCTGTTCGGTGACATCCTCAGCGACCTCGCCGCCGCCGTCGCGGGGTCCATCGGCATCGCCCCGGCCGCCAACCTCAACCCCGAGCGCGACTTCCCCTCGATGTTCGAGCCGGTCCACGGCTCCGCACCCGACATCGCGGGGCGGGGCATCGCCAATCCGCTCGGCGCCATCTGGTCGGCCGCCATGATGCTCGACCACCTCGGGCACGCCGAGGCGGCCAAGGACGTCACCGACGCGATCGCCGGGGTGCTGGCCAAGACCGACGTCCGCACGCCCGACCTCGGTGGCGACGCGACGACCGCCGAGTTCACCGACAAGCTCCTCGAACTGCTCTGACCCGCTCCGACGTCCCGGCTGCGTCCACGTTCCTCGACGTAGAGACGTCCACGTTCCTCGACGAGGAGAGACGAGGAGAACTGCCATGGCAGCACCCGCATCCGTCCCTGTGCGCCCGCCGTCCAAGCCCTGGTACAGGCAGCTCTATTTCTGGGTCCTGACCGCGATCGTCTGCGGCATCCTGACCGGCTGGCTCTGGCCGGGCGTCGGCGTCGGCCTTGAGCCGGTGGGCACCACTTTCGTGTCCGCCATCAAGATGCTCATCACGCCGATCGTCTTCCTGACCATCGTGGGCGGGATCGGCGGTGTCGACAGCCTGCGCCGCGTCGGCAGGGTCGGTCTCAAGTCCCTGGTCTGCTTCCAGGCCGGCACCCTGGTGGCCCTGGCTCTCGGCCTGATCGCCGTGAACGTCTTCCAGCCCGGCGCCGGAGTCCACGCCCACCCCGGCGAACTGCGCCTCTCCGGCGACGCCGCACAGTACGTCAAGGACGGCGAGGGCCAGAGCTGGTGGCACTTCCTGACCGACATGGTGCCCTCCAGCGCTGTGGGCGCCTTCACCGAGGGAAACATCCTCCAGGTCATCTTCTTCTCGGTGCTGTTCGGCATCGCGCTCAAGGCCGTGGGACCGACCGGAGTCCCGATCGTCGACGGGATCAACCGGCTGAGCACCGTCGTGTTCAAGATCCTGCACTACATCATGCTGGCCGCGCCCGTCGGCGCCTTCGGGGCGATGGCCTTCACCATCGGCAAGTACGGCATCTCCACCCTGACCAGCCTCGGCCGACTCATCGGCCTGTTCTACGGGACCTCGCTCTTCTTCGTCGTCGTGATCCTCGGCGGCGCCCTGGCCCTCCTGCGGATCAGCATCTTCCGGCTGCTCAACCATCTGCGCGAGGAGTTCCTCATCGTCCTCGGCACGTCCTCCTCCGAGAGCGTGCTGCCCCGGCTGATGACCAGACTCACGGGCCTCGGCGTACGCCGCGACATCGTCGGCCTGACGGTGCCGACCGGCTACTCCTTCAACCTCGACGGCAGCTCCATCTACCTGTCCCTTGCGGCCGTCTACATCGCCCAGGCCACGGACACCCCGCTATCCCTCGGACAGCAGCTCGGCCTGCTTGCCGTCATGATCCTCACGTCCAAGGGCTCGGGCGGCGTCACCGGCGCCGGCTTCATCGCCCTGGCCGCCACACTCTCCAGCGTCGGCACCGTGCCCGCGGCCGGCATCATGCTGATCTTCGGCATCGACAAGTTCATGTCCGAGTGCCGCGCCCTGACCAACCTCGCCGGCAACAGCGTCGCCACCCTCATTGTGGCCCGCTGGGAAGGCGTCCTCGACACCGCACGCGTCAACCGGGTCCTGCGCACCGGGACACCCGAACCGACTGCGGAGCCGGAACCGGAACCGGAACCGGAGGCAACGCCGCCCCCGGCGCAGGACACCGGATCCGCACCGGCACTGACCAAGACATGACTGGGCGGTTTCGTTCGCCCGTGGGTCAAGCTTGGCCGCCCGCCCCGCGCAGGGCGCCTCAGCCGGTTTTCGCGGAGCGGCCGTGTCATCGCCCGCGCCGTCCCATAACCTCGTGCATGGATACGTCAGATGTGCTGTGTGTGTCCACGTCGAGGAGGCGATAGTGCTCGGAAAAGGCACGCGGTTGCACGCGGGCGCCATGGCCGTGGCCTGCATGGTGCTCGTCGGCCCCAGTGCACCGGGCGACACCCTCTTCGGCAGGTCATCGCCTGTCGAGGCCGCCAAGGATGTCGTACCGAACCGGGTCATGACGTGGAACATCTGCAACCCCTGCGACGAAAGCAACGTCGGTCGGGCAGCGGAGATCGCCACGTATGCGCCGCAGGTCATCGGCCTGCAAGAAGCGTGCGTGCGTGACGTCGAGAGGATCCGGGACTATCTGGAGAGCCTTCACGGGCTGGTTTACCACGTCGAGTACGGCTCGGTCCTCCGGAATCGGAGCCGCTGCGGGGGATGGCCGTGGAGTCCGGGGGCCTTCGGCCAGGCGGTCCTCTCCGCGGCACGGATGACAGACCGCGTGAACGTGGAATACCCCGACGGCGGATCCGAAGACCGTGGGTACATGGCAGTCACCACCGTTGTGGGCGGCCAGCGCGTCCGGGTCTTCAACACGCACCTCGCCCAACGACGTCAAGAAGCGGTCCGGGCAGACCAGACCGGCGTACTCGCCGCGGACGTCGCCCGGCACGACCGCGCGATCGTTCTCGGCGACTTCAACGCCGTGCCGGACGCCCCCGAACTCACCGACGTATGGGCACTGGCCGCGGATGCAGACCCCCAGTGCCATCCCTCACCCACCGGGACCGGCACCTGCGAGCCGACCACCGACTGGCACAGCAAGTTCGACTACATCTTCCTGCGAGACATCGTCCCGCTTGAGCACCGTGTGCATCCCACCTCGTACTCGGACCACCACCTGCAGCACTCCGACCTGGACCTCACTTAATCCGACCTGGACCTCACTCAAAACGAGACAGACCCAGGCACCTGGTCTTGCTCGGGCAAAAGGGGCCCGTCTCGTCAGCCCACAAGGCCGTCACAGGTGGGGAGTTGAAAATGAACGCACAGGACACGGCCAAGCGGCTGCGGGCCATCTGCGACGAGCTGTCGGACCGCTTCTATGAGCGGGCCGACGTGGTGCGGACGCTGGTGACGACGCTGCTGGCCGGACAGCACTCGTTGGTGCTCGGCCCGCCCGGAACCGCGAAGTCCGAGATGGCCCGGGAGCTCACGGCCCGGATCGAGGGGGCGTCAGCGGCGGCGAGCCGATCCGCTGCCCCCTGATCGGGGCCATCACGGCGAGCAACGAAATGCCCAGCGAAGAGGATTCGGCCGCGATCTACGACCGGCTGCTCGTGCGGATCGAGGTCGGCTACCTGGAAGACCCCTCGAACTTCGCCGCGCTGGTCCGCTCCGCCGTCAGCCGCCCTGCGGCGCCGACACGGACCACGATCGAACTGGCCGCGCTGCAGCACGCCGTGACCGAAGCCGTCCCGGCCGTGGAGGTCCCCGACGTGATCGTCGACGCGGTGCGTACGCTGCGGGCCTCCCTGCGCCGCAAGGAACTCGTCGCCCCCGACCGTCGCTGGCGGCAGGCGGTGGGCCTGCTCCAGGCGTCCGCGTACCTCGACGGCCGCCCGGCCGTCGGCGAGTCCGACGTGTCGGTGCTGACTCACGTGCTGTGGGACTCCCCCGCCGAGCGCCCGGCCGTCGAGCGCGAGGTGCTGCACCTGGTCAACCCCGACGCCAAGGAGGCGCTCGACCTGGCCGACACCATCGAGGAGCTGGAGGCCCAACTCGACGCCATGGCCGGGCAGTCCCGCGAGGCGCTGAGCGAGTGGGTCATCAAGAAGGCCCACAACCAGCTCGCCATGGCCGGGAAGCGGCTGGAGAAGCTGCGCGAGGAGGCGGCGGGCGCCGGCCGCTCCACCGCCGCCATCGACCGGGTCACCGGCCGCCAGCGCGCCGTCCGCGCCCGCGTTCTCACCGAGCCCTCGGCATGGACGCGAGCATGGCGCAGGCCCAGCTCTGAACACCGGGGATCAGGGCCACAGGACCATGGGCAGGACACCAGGCGACCTCAACGAGTTGGCGAGCCGGGCCGGGAAGCGGCTGGCCCAGTCCGCCGCCGCTCCCGAGCGGCACACCGCGGCCGTGGTCGCGGACCGGTTCGACCGGATCGCATGGCGCGACACGTACGAGCAGTCGGCCGGACTGCGCGAGCTGGCCGAGGAGTTGAACGAGCGCTACGCCCACACCACCCACACCACGTACACCACCGACCTCCTGACCGATGCTTTCCTGGCCGCCTACAAGGTCGGCCCGCGGTTGCGCGAGCGCGCGGAGATGGACCCGTCCCGGCTGGTAAACCACCAGGTCATCAGCTCGCTGATGGAATCACCGGAGTACGCCGAGCTGCGCCGGGAGACGGCCGGCGACCCCTATGCCGCCGCCATGGCCGTACTCGCCCAGGCCACCGCGCTGCGCCGGATGCTGGAGCGCTCCCGGGATGCCCAGGAACAGGCCGAGCGGGCGAGGAAGGCCCACCAGGACGTCGCAGGCGCGGCGACCGCCATGGGCGAGGCGCTCCGGCGGGCCACCGACGAGGCGGGCTGGTCCGATGAGGCCGGCATCTCGCCGACCCCGGCCGCCGACGCCGTACAGCAGGCGATCGAGGCCGCCGAGCACGCCGAGGACGCCGCGCGGCAGGCCGCCCAGGACGCCGCGCAGGCCCTCGCGGCGCCTGCCCCCGGTATCCGTGCCACCGCCCGGAACGCGGCGGCGAAGGCCGCCGAGGGCGCCCGGGAGGAGGCCGCGCTGATGCGGGCATGGGGCATGGGCCCCGGCGAGCTGGAGCGGATGCCGTTCGACCAGCGCGCCCGGCTCGCCGAGCGGCTCCGCACGAGCCGTCTCGCGCTGTGGGCCGAGCTGATCGGTCGCTTCCGGCAGATGGCCGGCGGCGAGCGCGCCCGCAAGGTGGAGAACGCCGCCGGGGAGCTGGTCGGCGTCACGCTCGGCAACGACCTCTCTCGCATGATCCCCTCCGAGCTGGCCAACCTCGGCCTGCCCGAGCTGCGTGCGGTGTTCGCCGCGCGCTACGCCGCCGGGGAGCTGATGCTTTTCGACAGCCAGGGAGAACAGACCACCGGCCGGGGCGCCATCATCGCGTGCGTGGACACCTCGCACTCCATGTACGCGGAGGGGCCGGGCGGAGTCAGCCGGGGGGGGCGTGGGCCAAGGCGTGCGCTCTGGCGCTGCTGGACCAGGCCCGGCACGCCCGGCGGGACTTCGTCGGCGTCCTGTTCTCCGCCGCCGACAAGATCCAGGTCTTCCGCTTCCCGGCCGGCCCGCCCGCCGACATCGCCCGGATCCTCGACTTCGCGGAGACCTTCCTCGGCGGCCGTACCAGCTTCCAGACGCCGCTGACAGCCGCCCGTGAGCTGCTGGAGGAGGAGTTCAACGACGCCGCCCGCACGCGCGGCGACATCGCGATGCTCACCGACGACGAATGCGGCGTCACCGAGGAATGGATGCGCGGCTGGAACGACGCCAAGCGCCTGCTGGGCTTCTGGGTCTTCGGCCTGGCCGTCGGCTCCCCTCCCGCCGCCGAGGCCGAATCGGTCCTGGAGATCCTGTGCGACAACCTCCGCTCCATCGAGGACCTCACCGACGTCCACGCCGCCGCCGACCTGTTCCGCGTGATCTAGCCCGCCCCGGCCAGACAGCCGCTGCCTAGGCTTTGCGGGCGAGCAGTTGAATCTCCTTGAACTGCCGCCGGTCGGTGGGCTGAGGCTCGCGAACCATCCGGGCCACCTCGGCCAACCCGGACTCGCGCAGCATCCTGGCGAGGTGATCGGGCCACCACCGGTAGGCCGGCGCGACTGCGTGGTCGAAGACCTGCGTCGGGTGAGACGCATCTTCGCTTGCCGAAAAGCCGATCAGGAGGTGGCCGCCAGGTGCCAGCACGCGGTGGAACTCCGCCAGGATGTCGGGCAGTTCCTGCGGCGGCGTGTGGATGACGGACCAACGGGAGAGTACGCCGCCCAGCGAGCCGTCGGCGATGTTCAACGCGGCCATCGAGCCCACTTCGAACCGCAGATCCGGATAGGCCTGCCGAGCCAACTCGATCATCGCAGGAGCGGCATCAACACCAAACGCCGCCAGCCCCAGCTCGTCCAGATAAGCCGTGATGTGGCCAGGCCCGCACCCCAGGTCCGCGACCTGACCGTCCCCACTCGCACTGACGACCTCGGCGAAGACGCCCAATATCCCGCGGTCCACGGGACTGTCACGCAGCGAGTCGCGGAACAGCTCCGCATAGGTGGAGGCAGCGGCGTCGTAACCGTCGCGGGTGACAGTGAGGGCATCGTGTTCGACCATGCTCGCGACAGTAGTTCCTGGCCCCGAGGCGAGCCAAGACGATCTCCCCTCCCGCCGTTCGCCTGGGCTGTCTTAGGGTGACGTGGTGGATAGCCAAATGGATCAGATCTCCCTCCAGGGCTTCGGGGATGCCGCCGCCGGGCCCGTCCCGACCAATGTTCTGGGCCTGTCCCCGGTGTTCACCGACCCGCTGTGGCGGACAACCGTCCACCTGAACCCCGTGGAAGTCGACCTGCTGCGTACCGAACCGCTACGGCGCCTGCACTTCGTCGCACACGGCGGGGCCTCGATGATCAGCACCCTGCAGTCGTACTCCAGGCTTGAACACACCCTCGGTGTACTGGCGCTGGGCGCGCACTTCCGCCCGGACGACGAACTCCTACGGGTCGCGGCGCTGTTGCACGACATCGGCCACCTGCCACTGAGCCACACCTTCGAAGGCATCGCAGGCCTCAACCATCACGCCATCGGCTTGCAGTTGCTGCGGACCGACCCGATCCATGCTGCGCTGCAGAAGCACGGAATCAGCACCGACGCCGTCATCACCCGACTCGGCGGGCCGCCGCCCTCGCCACTCACTGGCCGCTCCGGCCTGCTGAACCTCGACCACCTCGATTCCTACGTGCGTAGCGGTCGTGCCTCCGGACGTCTCGATGCTGATCCAGCGGTCATGCTGGACCGGCTCGACCTCCAGGACTCCGCGGTATCGGGCGACCGCGAGACTGCCGCGTCACTTGTCGACCTGATCTGCGCGGAAGCACGGCTGCACACCTCGTGGGACAACGTGGGCCCGGTCTCGGTGGTCCGGCGCCTGGCCTGCCGACTGCTCGAATCCACGGGCCTCGCCCCGGCCCGGCTCGCCCGGATGACCGACCCGCAGCTGTGGTCCGCGTTCGACTCCTGCGACGACACGCGAGCGGAGAGCGCCATGATCCGGTACGAGCTGCACCGGCTGAAGGTCGCGGCCGGAGAGGCTCCCGGGGACCTTTCCGGTTGGGACTTCTCACTGCGCAAGATCTACAGCTCCGCGCCGCTGGTGGCGGGGCAGCGGATCGAGGTGTCCGCGCCGGAGCTGGCAGCCGAGCTGGACGCTCTGAGATCGCTGTCCACCGAGTTCCACGTCTGGTGGACCTGAGTGCCGGCCGTCTGAGCACGGCACCAGCCCACCCCCGGACAGCACCTGAGTCACCGCCACCCGGCCACCGCGATCGACCGCACCAGCGCCACAGGCGGGCGCACCACCGCCTCAGATGAAGTTGAGCGCCGCCGCGCCCCCCACTCCCCCGAGCAGCATGAACACCGGCATCAGCACCTTCAGCTCGACCCAGCTCCCGGCCCGGAACCGCATCATGCGTGGCGGCCCGATCGGGTACCAGCGCTTGCGGCCGATCGGGATGGGCCACAGGATCGGGCAGCCGGAGACGGTCAGCGCGTCCCCGATGTCGTGCACCAGCGCACCGAGCACCACCGGCAGCCCGAGCCACAGGTACTCCTGGCCCGGCGCCGTGAACAGCCAGTCCGACCCATTGCCCGGTTTGTCCAGCACGCCCGCCATGATCCACGCGCTGGTCGCCGCGAGGAGCCACACCAGCACATCGCTGCTCGACCCGCGCGCGGCCCGCCACAGCAGACCTTCGATGGCGAGCACCATGTGCACGAACAGCAGCGCGAGCACCGCCCAGCGCCCCCCGGCCACCGCGAGCACCGAGGAGCCCACGCCGATCATGACCGCCCAGACCCAGGTGTGCGTGAGCGTGCGGTGGCCGCCGGAGCGACGCGGGTCGCCGGGCTTGCGGGTCGACCGGTAGACGGCGTACGAGAGCTTGTCGACTATCTCGCACAGGCCGCGCGAGAGCGGCCCGAAGGCGCGCGAGATGGTCGCCGACCTGTGGTCGAGGTCGGGCGCGAGCGCGGCCCCGGCGCAGATCAGGGCTCCCACGAGCAGGACCGGCCCGGGCATCGAGTGCCCCGCGGCCGCCGCGGCGGCGCCGACGCCCAGCCAGGCCGCCGCCCCCGACAGTGAGTGTGCCGGTCCCATCATTGCTGTTGCCCGCCCCATTTCCGTTGACCCGACGCCCCGTTGGCAAAACAGCGTAGCGTTCGTGATCTTCGTGTGGTCGTCCGGTTCCCTGATCCGGCGGGAAGGGAGGCAAGATGGGGGTGTGACCCTTATCGATCAGTTGCCGCCGGATGCCGACCCCGATGCCCTCTTCGAAGCCTTCTCGTCGTGGGCCGAGGACCAGGGGATCACTCTCTATCCGGCCCAGGAGGAGGCGCTGATCGAGGTGGTTTCCGGGGCAAATGTGATCTTGTCGACACCCACCGGCTCCGGCAAGAGCCTGGTCGCGGCCGCCGCGCACTTCACGGCGCTCGCCCAGGACAAGGTCACCTTCTACACCGCTCCGATCAAGGCGCTGGTGTCGGAGAAGTTCTTCGACCTGTGCAAGCTCTTCGGCACCGAGAACGTCGGCATGCTGACCGGCGACGCCTCCGTGAACGCCGACGCCCCGGTGATCTGCTGCACCGCCGAGGTCCTCGCCTCCATCGCGCTGCGCGACGGCAAGCACGCCGACATCGGCCAGGTCGTGATGGACGAGTTCCACTTCTATGCGGAGCCGGACCGCGGCTGGGCCTGGCAGATCCCGCTGCTCGAACTGCCTCAGGCGCAGTTCGTCCTCATGTCCGCCACGCTCGGCGACGTCTCGATGTTCGAGAAGGACCTCACCCGCCGCACCGGCCGCCCCACCTCGGTGGTCCGCTCCGCGACCCGCCCCGTCCCGCTCTCGTACGAGTACCGCCTCACGCCCATCACCGAGACACTGACCGAGCTCCTGGAGACCAAGCAGGCGCCGGTCTACATCGTGCACTTCACGCAGGCCCAGGCCGTGGAGCGGGCGCAGTCGCTGATGAGCATCAACATGTGCACGCGCGCCGAGAAGGACCAGATCGCCGAGCTCATCGGCAACTTCCGCTTCACCACGAAGTTCGGCCGCAACCTCTCGCGCTATGTCCGGCACGGCATCGGCGTGCACCACGCCGGCATGCTGCCCAAGTACCGCCGCCTCGTCGAGAAGCTCGCCCAGGCCGGTCTCCTCAAGGTCATCTGCGGCACGGACACCCTCGGCGTCGGCGTGAACGTGCCCATCCGCACGGTCCTTTTCACGGCGCTCACCAAGTACGACGGCAATCGCGTGCGCACCCTGCGCGCGCGGGAGTTCCACCAGATCGCCGGCCGCGCCGGGCGCGCCGGCTTCGACACGGCTGGCTTCGTCGTGGCGCAGGCGCCCGAGCACGTCATCGAGAACGAGAAGGCGCTCGCGAAGGCGGGCGACGACGCGAAGAAGCGCCGCAAGGTGGTCCGCAAGAAGGCTCCCGAGGGATTTGTGGGCTGGACCGAGGGCACTTTCGAGAAGCTGATCGCCTCGGAACCCGAGCCGCTCACGTCGCGGTTCCGCGTCACCCACACCATGCTGCTTTCGGTGATCGCGCGGCCCGGCAACGCCTTCGAGGCGATGCGCCACCTCCTGGAGGACAACCACGAGCCGCGCAAGCAGCAGCTCCGCCACATCCGCCGCGCCATCGCCATCTACCGCTCCCTGCTCGCCGGGGGCGTCGTCGAGAAGCTCGACGAGCCGGACGCCACCGGACGCGTCGTGCGCCTCACCGTGGACCTCCAGCAGGACTTCGCCCTCAACCAGCCGCTGTCGACGTTCGCCCTCGCCGCGTTCGAACTCCTCGAGCCCGAGTCGCCCTCGTACGCCCTCGACATGGTCTCCGTCGTGGAGTCCACCCTCGACGACCCGCGCCAGATCCTCGCCGCCCAGCAGAACAAGGCGCGCGGCGAGGCCGTGGCGCTGATGAAGGCCGACGGCATCGAGTACGAGGAGCGGATGGAGCGCCTTCAGGACATCACGTACCCGAAGCCGCTGGAGGAGCTCCTCTTCCACGCCTACGACACCTACCGCACCAGCCACCCGTGGGTCGGCGACCACCCGCTGTCCCCGAAGTCCGTGATCCGCGACATGTACGAACGGGCGCTCTCCTTCACCGAGTTCACCTCGTTCTACGAGCTCGCCCGCACCGAGGGCATCGTCCTGCGCTACCTCGCGAGCGCGTACAAGGCGCTGGAGCACACCATCCCGGACGACCTCAAGTCCGAGGACCTAGAGGATCTGATCGCCTGGCTCGGCGAGATGGTCCGCCAGGTCGACTCCAGCCTCCTGGACGAGTGGGAGCAGCTCGCCAACCCCGAGGTCATGACGGCCGAGGAGGCCCAGGAGAAGGCCGACCAGGTGAAGCCGGTGACGGCCAACGCCCGTGCCTTCCGTGTCCTGGTCCGCAACGCGCTCTTCCGCCGTGTCGAGCTCGCCGCCCTCGACCACGTCGAGGAGCTGGGCGAGCTGGACGCCGAGTCGGGCTGGGCCGCGGACGCCTGGGGCGCGGCCATGGACAAGTACTGGGACGAATACGACGATCTCGGCACCGGTCCCGACGCGCGCGGCCCCAAGCTGTTGCGCATCGAGGAGGACCCGGAGCACGGTCTTTGGCGCGTCCGCCAGACGTTCGCCGACCCGAACGGCGACCATGACTGGGGCATCAGCGCGGAGGTCGACCTCGCGGCTTCCGACGAGGAGGGCCGCGCCGTCGTCCGCGTCACGGACGTCGGGCAGCTCTGAGCGCCCCCAGCCCCTGGACAGGAGTCGAAAGACCGTCATGAACAACCCCGCCGACCGCCTGGTCGATCTGCTGGACCTGGAGCAGATCGAGGTCAACATCTTCCGCGGCCGCAGCCCGCAGGAGTCCCTCCAGCGTGTCTTCGGCGGGCAAGTTGCCGGGCAGGCGCTGGTCGCGGCCGGCCGCACCACCGAGGGCGACCGGCCGGTGCACTCGCTGCACGCGTACTTCCTGCGTCCCGGCCGACCGGGCGTGCCCATCGTGTACCAGGTGGAGCGGGTGCGGGACGGCCGCTCCTTCACCACGCGCCGCGTCACGGCGATCCAGCAGGGTCGCACCATCTTCAATCTCACCGCTTCCTTCCATCAGCCCGAAGAGGGCGCTTTCGAGCACCAGCTGCCGCCCCGTATCGAGGCCCCCGCCCCGGAGTCGCTGCCGACGGTCACCGAGGAGATCAAGGAGCACCTGGGCGCGCTCCCGGAGCAGTTGGAGCGGATGGCGCGGCGGCAGCCCTTCGACATCCGCTACGTGGACCGGCTGCGCTGGACCGCCGAGGAGATCAAGGACGCCGAGCCGCGCAGCGCGGTGTGGATGCGCGCCGTCGGCCCGCTGGGCGACGATCCGCTGGTGCACACCTGCGCGCTCACGTACGCCAGCGACATGACCCTCCTCGACGCCGTCCGCATTCCCGTGGAGCCGCTGTGGGGCCCGCGTGGCTTCGACATGGCCTCGCTCGACCACGCCATGTGGTTCCACCGGCCCTTCCGCGCCGACGAGTGGTTCCTGTACGACCAGGAGTCGCCGATCGCGACGGGCGGCCGGGGGCTGGCGCGGGGCCGCATCTACGACATCGAGGGACGGCTCCTCGTCTCGGTCGTCCAGGAGGGGCTCTTCCGCCCGCACACGCCCCGGCACATGGGCACGCCGACGCCGGAAGCCTGAGCCGCGGGAGGCGTCTCGATGTGGGCGGGGCGGGCGGAAGGTTCGGTCGATGGGACAGTCGATGGGACATGAGAGCCTCCGGGTGTAAGGACGACCGACGGGAGCACGACATGAGCGACAGCGGCACCGGAGCGGGCGACGACCGGGACAAGGTGTTGGCCGAGGCCGTACGACTCCGCGAGAGCGGCAGCCGAGAGGAGGCGCGCGCACTCCTGGTCCCCCTCAGCGAGCGCTTCCCCGACGATCCCGAAGTGGCGTACCAGACCGCCTGGGTGCACGACACGCTCGGCCTCGAAGCCGAGGCCCTGCCGTACTACCTGCGCGCGATCCAGCGGCCGGGCCTGTCGGACGACGACCGGCGCGGAGCGCTCGTCGGCCTCGGCAGTACCTACCGCGTCCTCGGTCGCTACGAGGAAGCCGTCACCGCCCTGCGCGAGGCGTCCGAGGAGTATCCGGACGACGGAGCCCTCAAGACCTTCCTCGCCATGGCGCTGTACAACACGGGCCAGGCCCACGACGCGATGGGAATCCTGCTGCGGCTCCTCACCGCGACAAGCCGGGACCCGGACATCGCCGCCTACCGCCCCGCCATCGAGTACTACGCCAAGAACCTCGACGAGACCGTCTAGCTAATTCCGCCTGCGGCGCAGCCACTTGAACAGTCCACGTGGCTCATCGTGCCGCTCGGCCACCTCGGGGGCGACGCGCGCGGCGGGCCACGGCGGCGGATCCGGCGCCGGGTGCGGGCGGGGTGTGGCGACGATCGGTGGACGGCCCGGCCGGGGTGCGGGGCGCAGCCGCCGGGCCTCCTCCAGGGTGAGGAGCAGATTCGCCCTCAGCCAGCTCATCTCGTCCGGGTCGTCCGCGGTCGTGATGCGTTCGACGATGCGCGTCGTGGGCGACTCGGGCGGGGCCTGCGTCAGCGGCTCGGGCTTGAGACGGTTCAGATAGGCGCGTTCGTAGGGGTCCCTGACCACCTCCGCGAGCTGCACCGGGTCGAGCAGCGACGCGCCTGCGGCCGCACGCTCCCACGGGTCCTCCGACTGGCGCAGCAGGAACCCGGCGTGCCGGCCCCGCCAGTTGCGCGGCCGCAGGTCCACGCCTTCTTCCAGCCGGGCACGGAGCACCTGCGGTGCGCGGCCGGTGAGCAGGGCAGCATTCGCCTCGGATGCGACGAACTGCCTTAGTTCTTCGGCGAGATAGAGCCAGACGACCGCCCTGTACCGATTGATGTAGAACTTCACGGGCGTCAGGACGCCTGCGCGAGCCAGGCGCGTGAACCTGGCAGGCGTGATGTCCATGAGGGCCGCGCCCTCGGCTGTTCCCACCGCCTTGATGTGGTCTCGCAAGGACTCCGGGAATCCCGGCGCCTCCCGCACGCGGTCGATCTCCTCGCGCCTGACGCGCCTCCGGCCGCCCGCCGGGTCCGCCACGGTGCGGATCCGGCCCAGCATCACGGCCAGGTCGAACTCGCCGCGCTTCAGTCCCAGTTCACGTGCGGCGCGACTGCGCGCGACCGTGGATGGCGGGCCGGCCGACGAGGTCGGCGGATGGCTGGAAGGGGTGGTCGACCCGAGGTGAGAGCCCCGGCGTGCGGATCCAGATGCAGATGCAGGCTGCGCGATGGTCTGTGTGTCGCCAGTCATGGCGGTTCTCCCCCGTGCTTGGTCATTGCTCGTGGAAAAACCGTAGCCCGGACGCACCAGATCCCGCTCGGCCTGTGGATAACTCTCGCCGCGGAGGCGTTTCAGCAGGTCAGAGGTCTACGACCGGCGTCCGTGCCGGATGGCGCGCACCCACGCCCAGGTGTTCGCCGACGCGGTTCACCAGCAGCGTCATCTCGTACGCGACCTGGCCGATGTCGGCCTGCGCGGAGCTGAGGACGCACAGACAACTGCCGTCGCCCGCCGCCGTCACGAACAGGACGGCGTCATCGAACTCGATCATGGTCTGCCGGACGGCGCCCGCGTGGAAATGGCGGCCGGACCCCTTCGCCAGGCTGTGCAGCCCGGACGACACCGCCGCCAGATGCTCGGCGTCCTCACGCTCGAGTTCCGAGCTCGCCCCTGTCACAAGGCCGTCGTTGGACAGCACCAGTGCGTGCCGTACGTGCTCCACACGCTTCGTCAGGTCGTCGAGCAACCAGCCGAGCCCCGTGTTTTGAGCCATGGCCCCTTCTCCCCCTGCGTCGCTCCCCCTGGCTGGAGGATCTGACCTGCCAGCCTTCCCCACCTCCGGCGTCCCGGCAAGCATGATGGGGACATGGCACAGAACATGACCGATGAACAATGGCGGGAGTTCGTCTCGCACGGCACCCGCACCGGCAAGCTGTCGACCGTCCGGGCGGACGGCAGCCCGCACGTGGCGCCGATCTGGTTTGTCCTGGACGGGGACGACCTGGTGTTCAACACCGGAAAGAACACCGTCAAGGGACGCAATCTGGCGCGCGACGGACGCGTGGCACTGTGCGTGGACGACGACCGGCCGCCGTTCGCCTTCGTCGTCCTGCAGGGTCGCGCCGAACTGATCGAGGACCTCGAGCAGGTGCGGCACTGGGCGGCCCGCATCGGTGGCCGGTACATGGGCGAGGACCGGGCCGAGGAGTTCGGCGAGCGCAACGGCGTGCCCGGCGAGTTGCTGGTCCGGGTCAGGATCGCCAAGGTGCTGGCACAGGGCGAGGTCGCCGACTGAGGCTCCGCGCGCCGCCTGACACCTCATCCCACCGAGTCGAGCAGCCGGGCGGTATGCCTCCGCCCGGCGTACTCGACGAGGCGAATCAGCACCTCCTTCCCCGAGTCCCGGTCCCGTGCGTCACACAGCACCACGGGAGTCCCACGGTCGAGGTCCAGGGCCCGTGACACCTCCTGCGCGCCGTACGTCCGCACGTCGGCGAAGCAGTTGACGGCCACGACCAACGGAATGCGGCGGTGCTCGAAGTAGTCCACGGCGGGGAAGCAGTCCTCGAGCCGACGGGTGTCCGCGAGGACGACGGCACCGAGGGCTCCCTGTGACAACTCGTCCCACAGGAACCAGAAGCGGTCCTGGCCCGGCGTCCCGAAGAGCTACAGCGAAAGACCCGATCTGATGGTGATGCGGCCGAAGTCCATCGCGACCGTCGTCGTGACCTTCCGGTCCACTCCCTCGATGTCGTCGACCGACTGGCCGACCTCGCTGAGGAGTTCTTCGGTACGCAGGGGACGGATCTCGCTGACCGCGCCGACCAGGGTGGTCTTGCCGACGCCGAAGCCTCCCGCGACCAGAATCTTCAGCGCCATGGCGGTGTCGTCACCAGCCGCGCCGGTTGCCGCTGTCTCATCGATAACTCGGGTCTCGCCGACCACCGCGGTCTCGCCGGTCGCGGCGGCGCTGCCGCCCATGGCATCAGAGCGCTTGGAGCCCATCGATCACCTCTCGCAGGATGTTCTCGTCGGGTAGATGGGCGGGCGGCACGGGCCGGTGCACGGTGACGCGGCCGCCCTGCACGAGGTCGCCGAGCAGCACTCTGACCACGCCTACGGGCAGGTTGGCACCGGCGGCGAGTTCCGCGACTGACTGGGGCTCGATGCGGCAGAGCGCCATGAGTGCCCGGTGCTCCGGGCCGAGCGCGGCGTCCTCGCCCGGCCCGGCGGCAGTGTTCTCGAGGGTGACGAGGGCGATCATGTCGAATCGCACACCGCTGGGGCCCGGTCGCGTCCGTCCGCCCGTCATCGCGTAGGGGCGGACCAGCGGGCCGGCCTCGGTGTCGTACCAGTGGCTTCCGTGCCGTTGTGCGGCACCTCTCCTGTCGTCGGTCATGGCTGGCGTCCGTCTCGGTCATCCGGAGCCCGGCGGCTGCCCGGGGAAGCGCGCCGGGGTGTGCAGGTGTTCACCGACGCGTTTGACCATGCGTGCCATCTCGTACGCGACGAGGCCGATGTCGGCCGTGACCGTGCTGAGCACGGCGAGGCAGGAGCCGTCGCCCGCGGCGGCCACGAACAGGAAGGCGTCATCCATTTCGACCATCGTCTGGCGTACGCCGCCCACTCCGAAGTGCCGGCCCGCGCCCTTCGCGAGGCTGTGGAATCCGGAGGCGACGGCGGCGAGATGTTCGGCGCCCTCGCGGGTTGAGCGCCGTGGAGGCGCCCACCCGCGAGTCCGTCGTTGGACAGCACCACCGCGCGCCGTACGGCTGCGACGCGCAGCACCAGATCGTCCAGCAGCCAGTCGAGTTCGCCGGGCCGCCCGGCGGTGCGACTCGATTCCCGGATCATGAGGGCTCTCCTTCGCTGCGGTCACTGCTCCTGGGCGACCCGTCCGGGTCGGGCATGGCTCCGATGACGCCGGGCAGCCAGCCCCCGCCGCGCGCCCAGCCGTCCCGGTAGGCGGCGATGCGGTCTCGGACGTGTTCGGCGCTGCGCTCGTCGTCGTGCCGGGCGTCTGCCGCCGGAGGTTCGAGCGGAGGCAGTCCGTGGCGCAATTGAGGGGCGAGGCTCGCCTGACGTACGCGGCGCGGGAGTTCGGCCGCCGGGTCCGTGGGGCTGCCGTCTGGTGTTCCGGGCGGCACGCTGTTCGTGTGCTTGCGCAGGCGGAGGGTGGCGACACCGGGAGGTGACGGTGTGGGCGCGGTGCCGTCGGTTGACGGGCCGAGCGCGGGGTGCTCGGGCACGTGGGCCAGGGAGGTGCTGTGGGCCGCCGCGCCGCCCACGCGCGCGTACGCGGCAGGCGTCGGCTCGGCCGCGTCCCGATGCTCGTGGTGGTCCGTATGCGCGTCTCGCTGCTCCTGGCGTTCTGTGTGGCGCAGGGCGGGTGGCGCGGCGGTACCGCTGTGCAGCAGTGCGGTCGGCAGCAGGACGACAGCAGTGGTGCCGCCGTACGGCGAGGTTCGCAGGTGCACCCTGATGCCGTGCCGTGCGGCGAGTCTGCTCACTACGAAGAGACCCAGTTGGTCACTGTCGAACAGGTCCAGTGCTTCGGACTGCGTGACACAGCGGCTGGCTTCGTCGAGGGCGTCGGTGCCCATACCCAGTCCGCGATCCTCGATCTCCAGGGCGTACCCGTTGCCCACGGGTTCACTGCTGACGCGCACCTTGGTGTGGGGCGGTGAGAACCGGGCCGCGTTCTCGACGAGTTCGGCGAGCAAGTGGGTGAGGTCGGCGACCGCCGCTCCCACGATCTCGGCGGCAGCCAGTTGGCGTACCTCCACGCGCGCGTAGTCCTCGACTTCGGAGACGGCGGCGCGGACGACGTTCGTCAGCGGGACCGGCAGCCGCCAGGCGCGGCCGGTGCGGCTCCGGAGAGGATGATGAGGCTCTCCGCGTGGCGCCGCATGCGGGTGGTCAGGTGGTCGAGTCGGAACAGGTCGCTCAGTTCGTTCGGGTCGTCCGCCCTGCGTTCCATGGTGTCGAGCAGGCCGAGCTGCCGGTGGACGAGGACCTGGCTGCGGCGCGCGAGGTTGACGAAGACTCCGGAGATGCCGCTCGCGAGTTCGGCGCGCTCGACGGCGGCACGCAGTGCGGCGCGGTGCACCGTGCCCAGCCCTTCGGCGACCTGGCCGGTCTCGTCCTCGGCGGCCGGGCCTGCGGTGCTTCCGTGCGGATGTCGATCTCCTCGCCCGCCCGCAGCTTCCGCATGGCGTGCGGGAGTTGGCGGCGGGCGATCTCCAGGGCGCGGTTGCGCAGCCCGACGAGTTCCACGACCAGGCCGCGGCCGATGCGTACGGAGATGACCAGTGAGGCAACCACGGCGGCGAGTCCGAGGAACACCGCCGCCCCGGCGGCCGTGAACACTCCACGGGTCAACGGGTCGGCCCGGTCGGCCGCGGCGCGCGCCGCGCGCCCGGCGATGCCGCGCTGGGTGTCCCGCACGGTTGCGTGGGCGTCGTCCCAGGTGTCGGCCGGGGCCGCTTCCAGAGCCTGCTTCCCTGGCTCGGCGACCCGCACCTTGTCCTCGACGGCCGCCACGTCGGCGTACGCGGTACCTGTCACGAGGCGCTGCCGCGCGGCCCGTTCGGGGCCGCGCAGGTCCGTCACGGCCGCCTCGACGAGGGTCTGCCGGGTGTCCGCGGCTCCGGTGAACCCGCACAGCCGTTCGCCGTCGAGGGTGCCTGCGAGCCGCGCGCTCGCCAGCAGCATGTCCTCGCGTGCCAGCATCTCGCCCGCCCGCGAGAATTCGAGCAGTACGCCCGCGTGGGAGCCCGATTCGCCGTCCTGAACACCGGAGAGGGCACCGCCGACGCTGAAGGCGGCGGTGATGGACTTGGTGTATTGGCCGTACGCGTCGTCCCATCCGCTGCGGCGGTCGAGGACGGAAGTACGCACCCTACGTAGCCGTACGGCGCCCGTGACGAACTCTTCCAGCCGGTCTGCCACGGGCGCGGGGAGGCCTGCTCCGTCGGCCACGGTGTTGCCCTTGCCGAGGCGCAGTTCGGCCACCGCTCGGTCGGTGCGGGTGGCCTGCTTCGTGAGGGCGGCTTCGCGGTCGGCGGCGGGTTTGGTCGCGTACCGCACGGCGTCGACGCGTTCGGCCTGGAGTGCGGAGACGGCGGCGTCCACGGGGGGCGCGTACCGCGGAGTCCACTTGCTGCGCCTGGCGCAGTCCCGCGACGTCCTGGGCGGTGCTGACGGTCGCGAACCCCCACAGGGCGAGAAGCGAGACGACCGGCACCATGAGCAGGCAGACGACCTTGGCCCGCACGGTGCGCGGCCGCAGTCGCCGGCATGCCGCACGCGGGGGCGTGCCCGGTGGCCCGTCCTCGCAGTCTTCTGCCGTGGCGAGCTGTTCCTGGGCGGGCGGGCCCGCATGGGCGCGGCGACCGCGGGCGGGCGGTGCGCTCGTGGGCGAGGTGCTTGTGGGCGATGTGCCGGTTTCGGGGGTTCTCCGGGGTATGTGCATGGCCTCCTCGCTCGGAAGGGTTCACGACGTGTGTCGTCCGGCCGTCGGCGGTCCGCGTCCGCTACGGGGCGGTGTGTTCGACGGGGCGCTGGGCCGAAACGGAGGCCGCGAGTTCACCGGCGCTCGGGGACAGCGCGATGAACGCCGAGGTCAGGAACAGGTAGGAACCGAGGCCCACGGCAAGGGGGAAGATGAACTGCATCGTCGAGGCCCCCGGCAGTTCGGCGCTCGAGGACGTGACGCGCACGCTCACGGCGAACATGCCGGTGTAGTGCATGCTGCTCACCGCCCCGCCCATGACGAGTGCGGCTCCGGGCCACCGCCGTGGGCGACTTGATGTTCAGGGCGGCCCACAGCGCGGCGGTCGCCGCCACTACGGCGATCAAGACGGACAGCGCGACCAGCATCGGGTCGTAGCGCACGTCACCTGCAGCCGCAGCGCGGCCATGCGAAATGCATCGTCCAGATGCCCGCGCCGATCGCGGAGGCGGCCGTGATGAGCCAGTTGCGGCGCGAGCGGCCCGTGGCGCCCAGCGCGCGGACAGTGCACTGCATTCCGAGGGCCGCGCCGACGCACGCCATTGCGTACGACAGCACGGGGGTCAGCCAGCCGAATGCGGTGTGGTCCAGGTGTCCCATGGCCCAGGGACGCTAGTCCCGGTGGGGGCGCACAACGGGGGCGCATTTCGAAAGCTGCCGCGGATGTTTCAATGCCGCCGTGATGCGACACCCGATGTCGTTGAACGATCGACCGAATGTGCGCATGAGGGTGCGTCTAGCGGGTGCGCTTACAGGGCCGTCGCGCGGCGCATGCGGGACCATGACCCGCATGACCGATGACCACACACACGTCCAAGAGTTCTTCACGGCGCGCGCCGCCGACTGGGACAGCCGTTTCCCGGACGACGGCCCGGCCTACCGCGCGGCGGTGGCCGAGCTCGGCCTGCGACCGGGCGGCCGCGTCCTGGACGCGGGGTGCGGAACCGGCCGCGCCCTGCCGGCGCTCAGGGACGCCGTGGGGCCCACCGGGGTGGTTCTCGGGGCGGACCTCACCCCTGCGATGCTCGAGGCCGCCGCGCGGGCGGGAAGGGCGACCCATGGGCAGTTGCTCCTCGCCGACGTGGCGCGGCTGCCGGTGCGCACGCACTCTCTGGACGCCGTGTTCGCGGCAGGCCTGATCGCGCATCTTCCCGATCCGGCCGTGAATCTCCGGGAGTTGGCGCGGGTGGTGCGCCCCGGCGGGCTGCTCGCGCTGTTCCACCCGATCGGCCGGGCCGCGCTGGCGGCCCGGCAGGGGCGTCGGATCACTCCCTACGACCTGCGCGCGGAGGCCAACCTCCGGCCACTGCTGTCCGGTTCGGGCTGGCGGATGACGTCGTACGTCGACGAGGACGCCCGATTCCTCGCGCTCGCCGTGCACGAGGGCTGAGACCGACCGGCGGCGCACGCCTCACCGGTGCCGGGTCAGGGTCACACCTGTCCGGCGACCACCGCGGCGAAGGCCGCCGGGTTGTCCAGCATGACGTTGTGTCCGGCGCCCGGCACCACGACGACCCGCACCCCGGACGCCACCAGCTCGTCATGGCCCAGGAGTTCACCACTCATGGCTCCCTGGAGATACACGCGCTCTACGGAGAGCCCCATCAGCAGCGCGCGCATGGTGGGGCTCGTGCCCCGGACGAGCCCGGTCGCACTGCGGTGCAGGGCACGTGGGTCGGCCAACCGCATGGTCGCGGCCCACAGGGGTCCCACCCGCTCCAGTACGCGCGCGTGCCCCTCGTTCACGAAGTGCTCTTCTTCGTAGGCAGCGATTCCGCTGCTGCCCGCTGTCCTCGGAGGGTGCGGGTCGAGGTTGGCCTCCGTGAGGACCAGGCGTGACACCAGGTCGGGCCGACGGTGGGCGAGAACGATGGCGACGGAGCCGCCCATGCTGTGCGCGACGATGTCCGCCTCACGGACGGCGGCCTCGTCCAGCGCGGCCGCCAAGGCGTCCGCGTGGTCCTCCAGGGTGTAGCCGAAGCCGGCGGGGCGGTCGCTCAGGCCGTGGCCCGGCAGATCCACGAACAGCGATCTGCGTCCGGCGAGTTCAGGCCGGGCGGCGATGTGGGCGTGATAGGCCGCCGATGCCGCGCCGAGCCCGTGGACGTACACACGCGCGGGACCGGCGCCCTCGGCCTCCGTCCAGCGAACCCGGCTCCCCCGCACGTCGAACGGCGCATCCCCCATGGACATGCGTGTCCCACCTCCGTCGCTCTCATCTCTCCACTTGCCTTGGCTCTCCGGGAGACTACATCAATGAATACCTCGGGCGCGCGGTATAGCGGGGCCGATGTACACCGCAGGTGCGGCAGAATGCGGGCATGCTGGAGCTCGCCATCCTTGGATTCCTCTACGACCACTCGCTGCACGGCTACGAGTTGCGCAAGCGCATCACGGCCCTCACCGGGCATGTGCGCCCGGTCCCGGAGAGCACCCTCTATCCGGCCATCAAACGGCTCGAGAAGGCCGGTCTGCTGGCCCGTGAGACCCAGCCCGGCGCCGTCGCCGCGCCCCGCCACGTCCTGAGCCTCACCGACGCCGGCAGAAACGAACTGCGCCGCCGCCTCGCGGAGCCCGCGCGGGCGGACATCACCGACGAGAACCGCTGGTTCACGCTGCTGGCCTTTCTGCGCCACCTGGGCGACGCGGACGCCCAGGCGACGGTATTGCGGCGCCGCCTCGACTTCCTTCAGGAGCCGTCCAGCTTCTTCTACGAGGGCGACCGCCCGCTGCGCGCCGAAGAGCTGGACGATCCCTTCCGCCAGGGCATCCTCACCATCGCGCGGGCCACGAGCCGCGCGGAACTCGCCTGGCTGCGCAAGACCCTCGCGTCACTCGGCTGACTCTGCCGGCGCTGCGGTCAGTCCGCCTGCGGCGCCGCCGACGGGTCCACGTGGCGCACCGGGCAGCCGCGCACCCCCGGCACGGGGCGGGTGCCGAGTTCGTCGACCCGGTAGCCGTCCGGGTAGCCCTTGATCTCTCGGTTCTGCCGGGCGTAGTGCGGGGCGGTGCGAGGTGGCAGGAGGCGCACCGCACGACCGCGCAGCCGCACCGCGCTCCGGACCAGCGTCCTGGTGAGGGCATGCGGCTCTTCGTAGCCGAAGGCCTTCACCAGCGAGTCGTCGAGAAGGGCGACGGTGGCCGCGCGCAGGACGGGGGCCAAGGGGCGGGGATACCAGGAGGCCATCAGGTCGATGGTCGCGTCGGAGACCCTGCGTGCTTCTGCGTCCCATCCGAAGTGGGCCTCTTCGTAGGCATCGAGACATTCGGCGAACTCTTCGTAGGAGCCCGGGATGTCCTTGATGCCCAAGTGCTGTCCGAGCGTGCGGTAGTAGACGGCGGAAGCGACGGCCTCGTGCCGCGAGAACCTGCGCCATCCGTAGGTGTCGATCCACCTCTTGGGTGTGACCACGAACGTGCACAGCACGTACCGCATGTCGTCGTTGCTGATGTCGTAGCTGCGGTGCATCTGGTTGATGCGCCGAATCGCCGTGCGCCCCGTGTCGCTGTCGAAGCCGTGCTCGACGACCGCGTCCAGGAGCAAGGCCGTGTCGTCGTACCGCTTCTGCGTGCGGTCCGTGAGCTCCGCGGTCCGGGCGAGGAGGCGGCCGATGCTCGGGACTGCGTACGTGCGGTACAGGGCGAGTTCGAGGGCGCGGGTGAAGTCCCAGGGGAACTCGTACGCCGCGGAGAGGCGATAGATCGTCAGGAAGTCCTTCTCTGGGTCCAGACGCCGGATCTGCTGAAGCCGCTCGTAACGCTTCACCACACGGTCCCCCTTTTGTCGCCGCACCTCCAACTCTACGTTGGGGACCTGCAGATGAGCCGTACGGCGGCGGGATCCAGTCGGGGGAAGGCGGTCCAGATGTTCGACCGAATCCGCAGGCGGTGGCGCGGGGGCGAACCGGAGATACGTGCGGAAAAGGCGGCGCAGGCGGAAAGGCCGCGCCCCCACAACCTCTTCGAGGCAGCCGCTGTCTACGTGGCGGCGTGCGCCGAGGACGATCAGGACCGGGTCGACGAGGCGGTGGGCTGGGTGTCTCCGGAGGCGCTGTCCTTCGGCGTGAGCGAACTCGCCTGCCGTGCCGTCATCGCGCTCGCCCGGGAGCACGACGAGTCGCCGCGCGACGTGGCGCGTACGCTCCTCGGCCTGCCTGCCGCGTGACGTCGGTGTGGGACGCGGCGGCGTCCCGGCGCTTGGGCACGGCGAGGGCGGAGCCCGCGTCGAGGAGCTGTCGCCCGCACTGCGGGCAGACGTCGTGGCGCACGCGCGCGTAGTCGGCCGCCTTCTTGAAGGACGCGCGGCACGGCAGACAGACGAAGTGCGAACTGGCGCTGGACATGGCAGGCAGCGTAGGCGGTGGTTCCGGTGGCGTACGAGCGGATTTTCCTGGTCATCCACCCCTCGACGACGTCATGGAGCAGTGGTTAGGGTGCGCCGACGGAGGAAGAAGTGGCCAGTGATGGGGAGGCCGGCATGGCCGGGACGGACGACGCTGTCGCCACCGACGACGACGCGCTGTACGTGCTGACGGCGGTCCTGCTGACGCCCGCGAAGTTCCCCAGCGTGCTCGGCGACGACTATCCGGAGGCGTGCGCGGCCCTGGGCCTGCCCCCGCTGGCCGCCGGCTACGGTCTGGTGCTCGGCCAGGACAGCGCCGGTGCGCGCTGGACCGTCGTCACCGATGACGTGTCGCTCGTCGCCGTGGCGATCGCCTCGTGGGACTGCGGCATGGAGTACGACCTGTCGCCCGGTGAACGCACCGTGGTCGCCGCCCTGCCCGGCTGGCCGCTCGCGGTGGCGGTGGCCGCCCCCGGAGTGCCCGCGCCGCACGACCCCGAACCGGACCCCGAGCAGCCGGACCTGGTCCCCCTCGCCCCGCCCCAGGCGGACACATGGGGGCCGGCCCAGCGCCGTCTGGGCGCCGACGAAATAGCCCTCCAGTGGGCGGCATGGCGCGAGCAGATCGACGACGCGGACTTCGCCACGGACGGCGGAGGCGAGGATGCCGGGTCCCTCGACGGCGGCCAACAGGGGCCTGCCGACGGCGAAGACCGCACCGATGGGTCGATGCCCGAGCCGCTGACGGGCGTACGACGTGTCCTCGCGGAGGTACGTGCGTACGTGGACACGCCGCCGCCGCTCGGACGGGTGCGGTCGTCGTTCGCCTCCGGCGAGGCACGTACCCTGCGCGCCGACGGCCCTGGCTGGTCCATGGTCGCCAGGACTGACGACATCGCGTTCGTGCTGCTCGACGAGGAGCCCGGAGAGGTCCTGCCGGTGGGGCGCGGGCCCGAGTTGCCGGGGCTGCTCGAAGCGCTCGACAAGATGGCCGTGCGCCCCGCCTGAGTCGTGCCTCCCGCCCGGTCGTGGATGGGTGTCGCTCACCCTCCGAGTCGCTCTGAGCGGCGCGTCGGTGACCGTTCGACGGCAAGGCGTCGTTCGACAGCACGGCATCGTTCGACGTCGAGGCAGCGCTCGGCGGCGTCCTTTCGGAGCCATGGCGCCTCGGCCATCAGCGCCGCTTCGCCTCCACAAGGAGCGCTGCCGCAGCCGTGTCGGCGTCAGCGTGGTCTCGCAGGGCGGACAGTTCATCGCGCCACGTGTTCTTCCAGGAGGTCGCCCGCCCTCCCACGCCCACCAGCGCAAGAGCCATCACCGCCGCGACCGGAGTGCCACGTTCTCGCAGCATGCGGGCAGCGGCGAGCAGGGCCTCCCGCGCGCGTGGGCCGTCGATGTCCAGATACAGATCGCCCTCCAGGGGGAGCCGGTCCGGCCGCTCCTCGACCAGGAGCAGCAGTCTTTCCCAGCGCTCGGGGTCGTACTGTCCGTGCCGCAGGGCCGCGAGTGACGCCTCCCCCATCAGCTGGGCCGCCTCTCTGGCCAACCCGACAGTGTGCAGCGTCGCAGCGACTGCGTCGGCGGCGGGCAGCGCCCCAGCCGGGCCCCGCTGCACTCTCAGCGCACCGGCGATGTCCGCGAGGCGGCGCAGCGCGTCGGCCCGCACCTGTGGGTCCGGCTCGCTCGCGCGCTCTTGGAGTGCACCGAGGACACCCGTCAGGACGGACTCGCCGCCCGGCCCGGGCGGGAAGTGCGCCAACTCCTGTGCCGCGACGCTCCGCAGGCGCCGGTCACGCGCCGGATCGACGACAAGGTCCGCCACGGCCCGCATGGCGTCGACGGACTCCGGAGTGAGCCAGCCGGGCAGGGCCCGGCACGCGGCGACGGCGGTGTCGTCGTCGCCCTCCCGCACCAGGCGCGTGAGGAAGGCACGATAGGCGGCGGTCGCGGAGTGGGGCACCGGTCCCACGCGCGCGTGGATGACCGCATCCCGTACCGCAGGCTCCGCGACCCCCGTCATCAGGCGATCGGCTGTCCCCGGGCGGTCGATGGCAGCGAGCAGCAGCCCGGCTACGACGGCACGGACGTCGCGATGCTGTCCGGGTGCGTCCCAGGCCGAGAGGAGGGCGGCCAAAGCGGCGTCACCCGTGAGCGTTCCCAGGGCACGTGCGGCTTCCTTGCGGGTGCCGACCGGTGTGTCCGGCGCGCAGGCCACGGGCGTGAGCAATGCGATTGCCCCGCGGTCGGGCAGGGTGTCGAGGAGGCCTCGCAGGGCCGCCATGGCTGCGCGTCCGCGGACACCGCCGGTGGCGGCGTGGCGCAGCAGGAGGTCACGGAGCGGCTCCTCCTCGGGAGTCGCGCTGTCGTGGATCGTGCTCCGGTCGCTCCGCATCGTGCCGGTGGCCGAGCTCAGCGCGATGAGTGCCGCGGCGGCGACCGGTTGGGGTGCGGTGTCCGCCAGTGCGGCGAGCAGCCGCGGGTCGTGCACGTACGCGACCGCGTCGGCTCGGGTGCGCAAGGCGGCGTGGTCGTCCTGCGCCACGCGTGCGTGGTGCTCGTCCCATGCGCGGCGCTGTTCGGGCAGCCAGCGGCCGGTGATCGCGGTGTGCAGCCGTGGCGTCCAAGGGGCGAGGCATGGGCGCACGCGGCCCTTCAGGCCGTGTGGGGCGGCCGTCAGGATGGTGTCGATGAGGTCGGTGCGGCGGGTGGTGGCCGTGCGCAGGATCAGGGGGACCGTCGCGAACGAGGCGTCGATGCCGATCAGTTCGGCGGCGCGCTGCTCGCGGACGTCGCCCGGTGCCACCCATGCGGCTGCGGCGCGGGCCGCGAGGTCCGGGTCGTCACCGTCGACCGCCGTGTGCCGTACGAGCGCGTCGAGTTCGGGCAGGGCGGTCAGGTGAGGCGCCAGGAGTTCGGCCAGGCAGGTGTGGATGTGCGCACGCGCGCGGATGTGCGGGGTTGTGGCGTTCCAGATGGCACGCGCCGTCGCTTCGTCGAGGCGCAGGGGGCGAACGGATGCACAGGAGCGGGAACGGGAACGGGGGTCGGAGACCACCTGGCAGAGCAGCTCCGCGGTGTACGAGGCCCGGCTCCGGCTGCCGTCGGCCGCCGCGACGTGGGTGACGCGGCGCAGCAGGCTCTCGGCGGCCCTCAGGGTGCGCGGGGTGGAGTCGCGGGACTGGACGGTGGTGAGGACCGCGTCGCGGAGCACCCGGTCCGGGAGCGCGGCGACCAGGCGCGCGGGGGCGCCCGCGAGTTGCTCCAAGGCCGCGCGGCGCACTTCGTCCTGGTCGTGCCAGGCCCGCTCGCAGTCGATCGCGACGCGGGCGAACTCATCCGGGTCGCCCTCGAGTTCGGCGCAGGCGAGCAGAGCGGGCCAGGCCATGGCCCGGAGCTGGGATCGGTGCCGCTCGGTGACCGCCCGCAGGAGCGGTTCGCCATCGGTGAGCGGGAGGACGGCGGCGAGCCGGCACACCGCCCGGTCGCGGCATGATCGCTCCAGCAGAGGCTGGACGACGCGGGTCCGGTCAGCCGGCTCCAGCGTGGCGAGCGTGGGCAGCGGGATGCCGTGGACGGCGCGCGCACGCGCTGTGCGTTCCGCCGCGATGCGACCGCGTTCCGGTGCCGGCAGCAGCGCCAGCAGGCCGTCCGGCGTGACGTCGAGGCGTCCCGGGCGGTCGCGGCGGGCTCGTGAGGCCGGGCAGCGTCGTGCGAGGTCGGCCAGGTCGGCGGGTGGGAGGGCGCGCAAGGCGCGCCGCGCGGCCGGCGGCAGCGGTCCTGTGGGCAGCCCGACCTCGCGGGGTGATCCGTCGGGGTTCGGCGGCGTGGCGCGCAGTGCGTCGAGCATCTGGGCGGGCCGTCGCAGCAGGATGTGGAGGGCGGCACGGGTGAGGAGGTTGGGCTCCGTCTTCAGGAGCAGTGGCGCGGCCTCGGGGTCGCGCCGTGCCGTGCCGCGAGGCTCGCGAGTGCCCGGTGGCAGCGCGTGAGCCGGTACCGGTGGTGGTCGGTGGCCTCTTGCAGGCGGCTGGCTATCAGGCGCGCCACCGCCACCGGGCGGTGCGGGCCAGGGCGTGGAGCACGCCCTGGGGAGGGTCGAGGCGGGGCAGCCAGTCGGCGACGGTTTCGGCGGGGCATGCGGGCAGGAGCAGGGCGGCTTCCCGGGCTCCGAACCGGTCGTGCACGGCAGGCAGCAGTTGTGCGGCGAGGCTGTGGCGGCGGCTGAGCCGCAGGACGCGGTACGTCTCGTGCCGTACCGCGGCGACGGGACTCAGCGCGAGCTGTTCCAGGACCGTGGCGTCAATCGGCAGCCGGATGGCTGCGGAGAGGGCGCGGCGGCGCAGCAGTGGGTCGGTCAGGGCGGCGGCGATCGTGGTGAGGTCGCGGCGGGCGACGGCGAGAAAGAGGGCCGTGTGGCGCTCGTCCGACGTCCCGGCGTCGAGGGTGCGGTGCAGCGTCGCGTACGCGTCCGGGGTGAGCGCCCGGGCGTAGCGCGCGAGGGCGCTCATGCGGGCGGGAAAGGGCAGGGGGTCGAAGTGCGTCCTGAGCCAGGCCGCGGTCAGGGGTGCGGGCGCGCTCTGGGGCGTGGTCGGGGACTGCGGGGTGTGCGCCTGGGGCGCGTCGTGTCCGGCCATCAGCGATCACCGTGGGATCGCTGGGCCTCCTTTCCGGAAGTCATGGGCGTCATGGTCACGGGCGAACGTCCGCCGTCGCAAGGGGTTTTCCGAGCCGCGAGGTCTTCCTGTCCGCATGAGGCTTCCGATGCGTAGGGCTTCCGACGCATGGGGCTCCGATGCGCGGGGCTTCCGATGCGCGGGGCTCCCGATGCGCCCGCGGGGCGGCGTCGGCTGCTCCGCGGGCGGTGCGTGGTTCCAACGGGGTGTGATCGCAGGTGTGGGGTGCGTGGCCTTCGTGGCCCTCGGCCTGGCGCGTCGCCCGGTCGGTGAGCCATGGCGGCTCAGCGGCCGAGCTCCTTGCGGCTGACGCGGCGCAGCCTGCGCCGCTGCTCGGAGTCGAGCGTCAGATAGGCCGCCGCCGGGACGCCGAGCACGATCAGGAGTGCGGCCCACCAGGGCAGCCAGATCAACAGGATGATCCCTGCCGCCACGCCTCCCGCGGCGATCTTCGCCTTCTTCGACATGTCCGTCGCCTCCTTCGCGGCTGGTGCCGCTCTCTGTCTTGAGAAACGGGATCGGACCGCGCCCAGTTCCGGAACGCGACCCTGACCGATCCCTGACGTACGACCCCTACTCGACCCTGAGTGGTTCGCCCACCTCGTACATGTGGCGAAGTACCTGCCGGTAGGAGTCGACGAGCCCGGTCTCCGCGTAAGACATACCCACAGCATGACAGTGCGCGCGGACGAGGGGCTGGGCCAGTCGCAGATGCGGCCGGGGCATGCTCGGGAACAGGTGGTGTTCGATCTGGTAGTTCAGCCCGCCGAGGAGCCAGTCGGTGAGGGCGCCGCCGCGGATGTTCCGGGAGGTGAGGACCTGGCGCTTCAGGTGGCCCCAGCGCTCGCCGTCGGGGTCGGGCATCTCCATGCCCTTGTGGTTGGGGGCGAAGGCCATGCCCAGGTGCAGGCCGAAGAGTGCCTGGTGGAGGGCTGCGAAGGCGATCGCGTGGCCCAGGGGCATCGCGGTCAGCAGAAGCGTCACGTAGCCCACGAGGTGCACCACCAGGAGGGGCCCTTCGACGGCTCGCTCGCGCGGGCTCTGACGGCGCAGGTCGCGGAAGCCGTAGACCTTCATGGCGATGCCCTGCAGCAGCGTCAGGGGGAAGAACAGCCATGCCTGGTTGCGGGTGAGCCAGCTGCGGAAGCCGGCGCGGAGCCCGGCCTGCTTCGCGGTGAACACCAGGATGTCGGCGGCGACATCGGGGTCCTTGTCGATGTGGTTGGGGTTGGCGTGGTGCCGGTTGTGCTTGTCGTTCCACCAGCCGACGCTCATGCCCAGGAGCAGGTTGCCGTGGAAGAGGCCGATGAGGCGCGCCACCGCGCGATTGCCCGTTATCTGGGAGTGCCCGGCATCGTGTCCGATGAAGGCGGTGCGGGCGCACAGCACGGAGAGCACGGGCGCGAGCAGCAGTACCCACCAGGTGTGCCCGACGGCGAACAGCCCCGCGCACACGGCCACCAGGGCTGCGGTGTTGAGGGCCATGCTGCGCAGGTACCAGCCTGTGCGCCGGTCGAGGAGCCCCCGCGCTTTGATGGTGCGTAGGAGCGGCGCGAAGTCGCTCCCGGAGGGGTGCCGTGCGGTGACGTCGGTGGGGCGTTCCGCGACGGCTGCGGCAGCCTGGGGCATGGCGAGGGTCTCCGGTCTCCGTGAGAATGCGCTGACCTCAGGAAACGTACGGATCTGTGACCTTCGGCAACCATGGCGCCACCACCCGTGTTCAGCCGGGTGCCAGCGCCCGCGCGGAGGGGTGCTGGGTACACCCCCGCCCACACGGCCCCACACGGAGGACTCCGAGCACACCTCCAGCGAAGTGAGCCAGATCACCGCGCAGCTGGCCCTCAAAGGGAAGATCGCACTGTATCCTCGGCCGCTCCGGTCTCATTAGTCAAACTTGAGGAATGCGCCATCGCTGTGCACAGGCTCTCCGCTGTCACCCCCTCCGAGATCTCAGAACTGTCCCGCTGCTCCGTCGTGTTCGTGCCCGGTGACCCCGGTCGCACCGGGCACGTCGCGTTCTGGCATGCCGACGGCGACACCCCGCCCATGTCGGCATCAGCGACCGCCGGTGAGCTGACCGTCGCCACGCCCGGGCCCGACGGAATCCACCTCGGGGTCGTCCCGGCGTCACTGCTGCCGGTGGGCGCCGCACTGCCCGTGCTCACGCGCGCACGGGCGGCGTCCGGCGCGCATCCGACTGCCGCGTTCTGGGGCACGGCAGCGGTGCTCGCCCTGCAACTGGCCGCCCGCGGGCTGCTGTTGCCCGGGCTCACCGAGAGCGACCACGACGCCTGGCGCGCGGGCCCCTTGAGCACCGAGGACCTGCGCAGGCTGCGCGACCTCGCCGCCGCGATGCCGCCCGCCGCCCATGCCGTCCCCCTCGACGCCGGCCCGCTGGTGCGCCTGCCCGCACCGGAGCGGCTGCTGCGCCGATTCCTGGACGCGGTCGCCGACACGCTGCCCCGCTCCCCCGCCGCCGTGGCGGCCGCCGGGCACCCCGCGTTCGCTTCGCCCGAGCCCCAGCACGTGCCGACGCAACGGGCCTGGGCCACCGACGTCGCCGCGGGCCACGACGCCGGAGTGCGGCTCTCGCTGCGTGTCGAGGTGCCCGGTCTGGTCTCGGACACGTCCGAGGAGACCCGGCTGCCGTTCCGGGCCGTCGTCCAGATCCACAGCGTCAGCGACCCGTCGCTCGTCGCGGACGCCGCCGAGGTCTGGGCCGGTTCCGGAGCCGCCGCCGGGGCATTCGGGCCACGCGCACGGATGGATGCCCTGCTGGCTCTGCGCCGCGCCACGCGCGCGTGGGCACCGCTCGGGCCGCTGCTCTCGGCGCCGGTGCCGGACGCGGTCGAACTCGCCGACGAGGAGGTCACGGAGCTCCTGGGCGAGGGGGCGCGCATGCTCGCCGTGGCCGGCGTGGATGTGCACTGGCCCAGGGAACTCGCCCGCAGCCTCACCGCCCGCGCGGTCATCGGCCCCGAAGACCCCGACGGCTCCGACAGCGGCGGCGAGAAGGGTCCCGGAAAGCTCGGGTCGGACGCGCCGTCGCATCTCTCCGCCGACGCCCTGCTGGCCTTCAACTGGCGCTTCGCACTGGGCGATCAGGAGTTGACCCGTGCGGAGCTCGACCGCCTCGCGGAGGCCAACCGCCCGGTGGTGCGCCTGCGTGACCAGTGGGTGCTCATCGACCCCGAAGAGGCACGGCGCGCCCGCGCACAGCAGGACCACAAGGTCACTCCCGTCGACGCGTTGAGCGCCGCCCTGACCGGCACCACGGAGGTGCAGGGCCGCCGCTTCGATGTCGAGCCCACGGGCTGGCTCGCGACCCTGCGTGAACGCCTCGCGGACCCCGAGGGCATGGACCCCGTGGGGCAGCCGGCAGCGCTCGCCGCCGAGCTGCGCGACTACCAGCTGCGGGGCGTCAACTGGCTGGCCCGGATGACGTCTTTGGGGCTCGGCGGATGCCTCGCCGACGACATGGGGCTCGGCAAGACCATCACGCTGATCTCGCTGCATCTGCACCGCCAGAGCGAGGAGACGACCGCGGGCCCCACGCTCGTCGTGTGTCCGACCTCGCTGATGGGCAACTGGCAGCGGGAGATCGAGAAGTTCGCGCCCGGCACGGCCGTGCGCCGCTTCCACGGGGCACAGCGTGGCCTGGACGACCTGGCGGACGGCGAGTTCGTGCTGACCACGTACGGAACGATGCGGCTCGACACGGACCGGCTCGCGGCGGTCGGCTGGGGCATGGTCGTCGCCGACGAGGCGCAACACGTCAAGAACCCGTACTCGGCCACGGCCAAGCAACTGCGCACCATCAGCACCCGCGCGCGCGTGGCGCTCACCGGCACCCCCGTGGAGAACAACCTCTCCGAGCTGTGGGCGATCCTCGACTGGACGACCCCAGGACTGCTCGGCAGTCTCGGCACCTTCCGCACCCGCTACGCCCAGGCCGTGGAAGGCGGCACCGACCCGGGCGCGGCCGAGCGGCTCTCCCAACTGGTGCGGCCCTTCCTGCTGCGCCGCCGCAAGTCGGACCCGGGCATCGCCCCCGAACTGCCGCCGAAGACGGAGACCGACCGCGCCGTCTCCCTCAGCACCGAACAGGCGGGCCTCTACGAAGCGGTGGTCCGCGAGACGCTGGCCGAGATCTCCGGCGCCGACGGCTTCGCCCGCCGCGGCCTGATCGTCAAGCTGCTGACCGGCCTGAAGCAGATCTGCAACCACCCCGCGCAGTACCTCAAGGAGGACAAGCCGCGCATTACGGGCCGCTCCGGGAAGCTGGAGCTCCTGGACGAACTGCTCGACACCATCCTCGCCGAGGAGGCGAGCGTGCTCGTGTTCACGCAGTACGTGCAGATGGCGCGTCTCATCGAACAGCATCTGTCGTCCCGCGGCATCGCCTCGCAGTTCCTCCATGGCGGGACTCCGGTGCCCGCGCGCGAGGCGATGGTCCGGCGCTTCCAGGACGGTGAAGTCCCGGTCTTCCTGCTGTCGTTGAAGGCGGCGGGCACGGGCCTCAACCTCACGCGGGCCGAGCACGTCGTGCACTACGACCGGTGGTGGAACCCCGCCGTCGAGGCCCAGGCCACCGACCGCGCGTACCGCATCGGGCAGACGCAGCCCGTGCAGGTGCACCGGCTGATCGCCGAGGGCACGATCGAGGACCGCATTGCCGAAATGCTGCTGCGCAAGCGCGAACTCGCCGACGCCGTCCTCGGCTCCGGCGAGGCGGCCCTCACCGAGCTGACCGACTCCGAACTGGCCGACCTGGTCGAGCTGCGAGGGGGGACGACGCGATGACCGACGCGTACGAGGAGACGTACGGCGAAGCACACGGCAGCGGCGGCAACGACAGGAGCGGCGACTTGACCTCGTACGACAACGAGCGGACCTTCGAGGCCCTGCCTCCCGCGCACGGGAAGGGGTTCGCGCAGACCTGGTGGGGCCAGGCGTGGATGAAGGCCCTGGAGGACACGGCGCTGGACCTCGCACAGCTCAAGACGGGCCGTCGGCTCGCCCGGGCGGGGGCCGTGGGCGCCGTCTCGGTGCGCCCCGGGCGCATCACCGCGGTCGTGCAGGACAAGAACGGCACAGCGCACCGCTCCGACGTGCTGCTGCAGGAGCTGAGCGACGACGAATGGGACCGCTTCCTCGGCATGGCCGTGGAGCGGGCCGGGCACATCGCCGCGCTGCTCGACCGGGAGATGCCGCCGCACCTGGTGGAGGACGCGGCGGCGGCAGGCGTCGAGCTGCTGCCCGGTATCGGCGACCTGGAGCCGGAGTGCGACTGCGAGGCGTGGGACCACTGCGGGCACACGGCCGCCCTGTGCTACCAGTTGGCGCGCCTGCTGGACCAGGACCCGTTCGTGCTGCTCCTGATGCGCGGACGCGGCGAGCGTGAACTCCTCGACGAGTTGCAGGTGCGCAGCGTCGCGCACCAGGCCGCGCCGGACGCCCCGGAGGAGGAGGCGCGGGAAGCCGCCCAGGAGGGCGTGGACGCCGCCGAGGCGTACGCGGACGGCGCGATACTGCCGCCGCTGCCCGGACCGCCCGTACTGCCCGCAGAGCCCGGTCTGCCGCCTTCGCTGGACACGGAGGCGGAGTCGGCGCCCGGCGTGGACGTGGCGGCGCTGGAGTTCCTGGCGGCGCGTGCGGCGGCCGAGGCTCACCGACTGCTGGCCGAGGCCCTCGCGCCCGGTCACGAGCGGCAGCCCGTCGAGCCCGGGCTGACACTCGGCGAGGATGCCGTCCGGCTGGCCGCCGCCTCTCCGGAGGCCTCGATCGCGGGGCGTCTCGCGGAGAGTTCGGGCCGCGACGGGCACGGCCTGGCACGAGCGGTGACGGCCTGGGGGTACGGGGGGCGTTCCGCGCTGGACGTCCTCGAGGAGGAGTGGGCCCCGGAGGCGGACTCGCTGGCACGCGCGCGTGCCGCGCTGGACAGCGCCTGGGACGAGGGCGAGCGCCCCACGCTGCGCGCCGCCCGCAACCGCTGGACGGTGGTCGGCGCCGACGCCCAGCTGCGCCACGGGCGCGACGGCCGCTGGTGGCCCTACCGTAAGGAGCACGGCCGTTGGGTACCGGCCGGACCGGCGGCGCACGATCCGGCGACCGCTCTGGCGGCCGTCACCGCGGGTGACTGACCGGTGCACTGCGCATGGCTGAAACCGCACAGCGGCCACCGGCGTGACCGCGTTGGTGACACGTGCGCCGGGAACACCGGCACACGCACTCACCCCGGTCAGCGATTGAGCAAGGTCATGACATCCAGGACCGTGGAACGCGCCCGCTCAAGCGTGCGGGTCCAGCCGAAGGCGAGATGACAGGGGCGTCGCACCCCCGCCGCCGCTGATCGCCTCGGTGATGACGGCGCCTCCTGCCCCTCGCGGGAGGCGCCGTCGGCGCGTCACGCTCCGTTCACTCATGAGCCGTCAGGCGTTTGCGCCGGCGGCGAAGGGTGACGCCGTCACCGAACTCACGCCCCAGGAGGCCCTGATGCCCTCACACGCCGCCGGCCGGCACCGCGTACGCCGCTCCGTCGCCCTCGGCGTGCCGCTCGCCCTGCTCACCGCCGCAGCGGTCACCGGCACCGCGATGGGCGTCCAGAGCGGGGCCGCGGGCGAGACCCGCGGCAAGGGCAGTGCGCCGCGCGTCACCCACACCGCGACGCTCGGCGACGTCCCCCTGGGCACCTTCAGCAACCGCCTCCTCCCGGGCACGGTGCGCGACGACCGCGGCGTGGACCTCGGCGGCATCGGCAGTGACATCTATCCAGCGGGACGCAAGGGCGAGTTCTGGACAGTCACCGATCGTGGCCCCAACGGTCAGATCAAGGTCGACGGCAAGAAGCGCCGCACGTTCCCCGTGCCCGGTTTCGATCCGGCCATCGTGAAGATCCGGGTGTCGGGGCGCTCGGTGAAGGTGATCGACGCGCTCCCGGTCACCACACGCTCCGGGAAGCCCGTCACCGGTCTGCCCAACCAGGAGGGGCGCGACGAGGCCCCGTACACGTACGACGCCAAGAAGCCCCTCTCCTACGACCCGAACGGTCTGGACACCGAGGGCATCGTCCGGGCCCATGACGGCAGCTTCTGGCTGGTCGACGAGTACGGCCCGTCCCTGGTCCACGTCTCCGCGCGCGGGAAGGTCATCAAGCGGTACGTCCCCAGAGGCCTGAAGCTGCGCGGTGCCGACTATCCGGTGGCCGAGGCGCTGCCCGGCGTCCTGCTGCACAGGAAGACCAACCGCGGCTTCGAGGGGCTCGCGCTGCTCCCGGGCGGTGACCTGGTGATGGCGGTGCAGAGTCCGCTGTCCCTTCCGGACGAGGACGCGGGTGAAAGGTCGCGGACGGCACGGCTGCTGCGGTTCTCGCCGAAGAAGCAGACGGTCTCCGCCGAGTACGCGTACCGCTTCGACCCGGTCGGTGTCGTCGACCCGGGCGAGGACGACACCTCCGAGCTCAAGATCTCCTCCGTTGTCGCCGTGGGCCGTGACCGGCTGCTCGTCGAGGAGCGCACCGACAAGGCGGCCCGGCTGCACCTCGTCCGCCTGAGCAAGGGGACGGACATCCTCGGCGACCGCTGGGACGACGCCGCGACCCGCCCCTCCCTGGAGGAACTGGACGACCCGGCCGCCTCCGGAGTGCCGGTCCTGCGCAAGCGCCTGGTCGTCGACCTGGGAACCGTCGACGGTGTGCCCGGCAAGATCGAGGGTGTGGCCCGGGTGAACAGCCGCACGCTGGCGCTGATCAACGACAACGACTTCGGGATGACCGACGGACCAGAGGCGTTCGACAAGGACGGCCGGCTCGTGGACAGCGACGTAGAGACCACGGTGACGTTCGTGCGGCTCCCCAAGGGGCTGTGACCGCCCTCTCCGGGACAGCGATTTCCCGAATCCGGTCCGCTTATTGAGTCCGGTTACTGAGTCCGGTCCAGTTCGCTGGGCAGCCCCGTGGGCAGCGTCGGGAGATCGCTGGGCAGCCGGGTCGGGAAGTCACTGGGCAGGTTGCTCGGCAGCTCCGTGGGGATCTCTGTGGGGATCTCCGAGGGAATGCTCAGCGACGGCGTGGGCCGGGGATCACTGCTCCTGCTGCTCTCGGTCGGGGTCTTCTTGTCCGGAGAATCGTCGTCCCCGGTGGCCACGACGACCACCGCGGCGACGGCTCCGGCGGCGACGATCGCGGCGAGCAGGACGACCAGCTTGTTGCGCCTGCGGGGTGGTCCGCCGCCCGGCGGCTGCGGGGACCATCCGTCGTCCCCAGGAGGCGGCCCGTACCCGCCCGGCGGAGGGCCGTACCCTCCGGGAGGCGGGCCGAAGTCACCACTCCCCGGAGGGGGTACGTCACCCGGCGGACGGGGAGGCTGCGGTGGTACCGGCGGCATGGCCATACCACCAAGAGTCGCCTCGAACCGGTCAAGAGGCGACCCTTGCGCGGAAGTTGCTACACGCTCATCCCGCGGACCGGAGGATTCCGGGGCGCACACCGGGTCGGCTCACGCCGCTCGGCACTGGCACCCCGGGATCAGCTCCGTACGCCCAGCAGGTGATCCATGGCCAACTGGTCGAGCCGCTCGAAGGCCATGCCGCGCGCGGCGGCCCCCTCCACGTCGAAGGCCTCGTAGGCGCTCCTGTCGGCGAGCAGGCCGGCGAGCCCGTCCTCGGCGGTGGGACACGCCAGTTCGTGCAGGCGCGCCTCGCTCAGCGCGTCGACCACGTCGGGGTCCGCGCGGAAGGCCGCCGCACGCTCGCGCAGGATCAGGTAGTTGCGCATGCACCCTGCCGCGGAAGCCCATACTCCGGCGTCGTCCTCCGTACGCGGCGGCTTGAAGTCGAAGTGGCGCGGTCCGTCGTAACCGGCCCTCTCCAGGAGGTCGACCAGCCAGAAGGCGCTGCGCAGATCGCCTGCGCCGAAACGGAGGTCCTGGTCGTACTTGATGCCGCTCTGGCCGTTGAGGTCGATGTGGAAGAGCTTGCCCGCCCACAGCGCCTGGGCGATGCCGTGCGGGAAGTTCAAGCCCGCCATCTGCTCGTGTCCCACCTCGGGGTTCACGCCGTACAGTTCGGGCCGCTCCAGGCGCTCGATGAACGCGAGGGCGTGGCCGACCGTGGGCAGCAGGATGTCTCCGCGCGGCTCGTTCGGCTTGGGCTCGATGGCGAAGCGCAGGTCGTACCCCTGCTCGGTCACGTACTCGCCGAGCAGGTCGAAGGCCTCCTTCATGCGCTCCAGGGCGTCTCGTACGTCCTTGGCGGCGCCGGACTCCGCGCCTTCCCTGCCGCCCCAGGCGACGTACGTGCGCGCGCCGAGCTCGACGGCGAGGTCGATGTTGCGGATCGTCTTGCGCAGCGCGTAGCGGCGCACGTCGCGGTCGTTGGCGGTGAACGCGCCGTCCTTGAACACCGGGTGCGTGAACAGGTTCGTGGTCGCCATCGGCACGACAAGTCCGGTGGCGTCCAGGGCCTCCCGGAAACGCTTGATGTGCCCCGCGCGTTCGGCGTCCGTCGATCCGAACGGGATGAGGTCGTCGTCGTGGAAGGTCACTCCGTAGGCACCCAGTTCGGCCAGATGCCGTACGGAGTCGGCCGGGTCCAGTGGCGCCCGGGTGGCGTCCCCGAAGGGGTCCCTGCCCTGCCAGCCGACGGTCCACAGGCCGAAGCTGAACTTGTCCTCAGGGGTGGGCTGGTAGTTCATGCGCGACTCCTTGCCGGCTCCTCGACCATTTCGTCATGGCGATTGACAAATTAGTATCCCCAAGCACCGCTGGGAAGGTCGAAGGAAGAAAGTTCCCGTGCGCAGGCCCGGGAGAGTCACCAGAACGGAGTCGCGGATGTCATCAGCGCCATCAGGCCCCCTCGTCGTAGGTGTGGACAGCTCCACGCAGTCCACCAAGGTCCTGGTCGTCGACGCGGCCACCGGGGAGGTCGTGGCGAGCGGCCAGGCGCCCCACACGGTCAGCTCCGGAGCCGGCCGGGAGAGCGATCCGGAGCAGTGGTGGGACGCCCTGTGCGAGGCGCTGCGCCAGTGCGGCACGGCCGCGCGGGAGGCCGCCGCGGTGTCGGTCGGCGGCCAGCAGCACGGACTGGTCACGCTGGACGCCCGGGGCAGGCCCGTACGGCCCGCGCTGCTGTGGAACGACGTACGGTCCGCGCCGCAGGCCCGGCGCCTGGTCGAGGAGCTGGGCGGCGCCAAGGCGTGGGCGGACCGTGTCGGCAGCGTGCCGACGCCGTCGTTCACGGTGACCAAGTGGGCCTGGCTCGCCGAGCACGAGCCCGCGTCGGCCCGCGCCACGGCGGCGGTGCGACTCCCCCACGACTACCTCACACAGCGTCTGACCGGCTCGGGGACGACCGACCGCAGCGACGTCTCCGGTACGGGCTGGTGGGCATCGGCGACCGAGTCGTACGACGAGGAGATCCTCCGCCTGGTGGACCTGGACCCGGCACTCCTGCCGCGCGTGGTGCACTCCGGAGAGGTCGCCGGCACCGTGCACGCCGACGGCGAACTGCCCTTCTCCAAGGGGACGCTGGTGGCGCCCGGCACCGGCGACAACGCGGCCGCCGCCCTCGGCCTCGGGCTGCGCCCCGGCACACCGGTGCTGAGCCTCGGTACGTCCGGCACGGTGTACGCCGTCTCCAAGCACCGCCCCACGGACCCGACCGGAACGGTCGCCGGTTTCGCCGACGCGCGCGGCGCCTGGCTGCCGCTGGCCTGCACGCTCAACTGCACCCTGGCCATCGACCGGGTGGCCGCGCTGCTGAGCCTCGACCGGGAGGCCGTGCAGCCGGGCGGAGGCGTCACCGTGCTCCCCTACCTAGACGGCGAGCGCACGCCTGACCTGCCGCACGCCTCGGGAATGCTGCACGGTCTGCGCCACGACACGACGCCCGGCCAGGTTCTCCAAGGGGCGTACGACGGCGCGGTGCACGCCCTCCTTGGCGCACTGGACGCCGTCCTGGACGCGGACGCCGACCGTTCCGAACCGCTCCTCCTCATCGGCGGCGGAGCACGCGGCACGGCATGGCAGGAGACCGTACGCCGCCTCTCCGGAAGGCCCGTGCAGATCCCGGAGGCCCGCGAACTGGTCGCGCTGGGCGCCGCCGCGCAGGCGGCCGGCCTGCTGACCGGGGAGGACCCGGCGGCCGTGGCGCGGCGCTGGGGCACCGCGCGCGGGCCCGTCCTCGACGCGGTCGAACAGGACGAAGCGACGCTCTCGAGGATCTCATCGCTCCTCTCCGAAGCCGCTCCTTTGCTGGATGGGGCGCTGGACGGACCACATGGGGCGTGAGGATACGAAGCGGCATGAGGGTACGAAGCGGCGTCAGGGTACGGAGCGGCTCGACACCCCGAGGGAGCGGGAGCCCGACAGCCGTCAAGGGCGCCTGCCCGACACCCAACAGGGCATGCGTCGCCGCAACCTCTCACGGGTCATGCACACCGTCGCCGCCCACGGACCGCTCTCCCGGGCCGCCGTCGCCTCACGGATCGGCCTGACCCGGGCCGCCGTGTCCACGTTGGTGGACGAGTTGATCCGGACGGGGCTCCTGGAGGAGCTGGGTCCGGAGCGCCCGGCGAGGGTGGGCCGCCCGGGCTCCGCACTCGCGGTGAGCGCGCAAGGTCCGGCCGGCATCGGAGCGGAGGTCGGCGTCGACCATCTGGCGGTGTGTGCCGTCGATCTGCGCGGTGCGGTACGCGCGCGTGCCGTGCGGCACGTCGACAACAGGGGACGCGCTCCGGAGCCCGTGCTCGCGGACCTCGCTTCGCTGGTACGGCAAGTGGCCGAGGAGGCCGAGCAGGAAGGAATGCGCCCGGCCGGCCTGGCGATCGCCGTCCCCGGCCTGGTCGCACGCGACACGCACACCGTCGTCCGCGCCCCCAACCTCGACTGGCACGACGCCGACCTCGGTGCCCGGCTGCCGCCGGAGCTGCCCCTGACCGTGGACAACGAGGCGAACTTCGGCGCCCTCGCTGAGCTGTGGCTCGGCGACACGGCACCGGCGGACTTCCTGCATGTGTCGGCCGAGATCGGAATCGGCGCGGCGCTGGTGGTCGACGGGCGGTTGCTGCGCGGAAGCCGCGGCTTCGCGGGCGAGCTGGGGCACGTACCCGTTTGGCCCGAGGGGCCGGAGTGCGCGTGCGGCGGGCGCGGCTGCCTGGAGCAGTACGCGGGCGAGGAGGCGGTGCTCCGGGCGGCCGGTCTGGCGCCCGGGGCGGACCGGGTCGCGGTGCTCGCAGAGCGTGCCGCGGCCGGCGATGAGCAGGCGCGGGCGGCGCTGGGGGAGGCGGGGGCGGCGCTGGGGATCGCGCTCACCGGAGCGGTGAACCTGCTGGATCCGCGGGCGGTGGTGCTCGGGGGCACGCTGTCCCGGCTCGCCCCGTGGCTGCTTCCCTCTCTGGAGGGCGAGTTGGGACGGCGCATCACGGGTCCGGGCTGCGACGTCGTGGTCTCCCGCATCGGGTCGGACGGTCCGCTGCTGGGGGCGGCTCATGCCGTGGTGCGGGCGGTGCTCGATGATCCGGTGGGGCTGGCCCCCGCCAAGGCGGCCACCCCCAGTCGAACCGATTCATCCGCGTCGGCCCGGTCCGCACCAGGCGCCTTCCATTGATCCGCGAGGCCGGACGGTGCGGGGGCCGGGGCGGGGATTGGGCCGGGTCCGGGGCGAGGCCGTCGCCGTTGGTTCAACGGCTCGGCCCCGCCCGCAGGCACGTCAGTGGCCGGTGACCTGCTCCTCCTTCAGGTGGCGGTTGATGATCTCGCAGATCTCGGCGCCGGGCTTCGGCTCGTGCAGGCCGATGTGCGTGGCGTGGATGTCGTACGCGTGCACAGGCCCCTCGACGTGGGGCTCCCAGAGCGGGGCGTACGACTCGTCGCGGTCGAGGGCCGCGTTGAAGAACAGCGTGACCCCGCGGTAGCCCCGGGGCTGGCTGAACTCCCGCACCATGCGGACGTGTTCGACCAGAATGCGGGCGCCGTTCCCGACGAGCCGCTCGCGCTCGACGTCGTCGACGACGCCCGATGACGACAAGTAGTCCGCGATGTCGCCGCGCGCCGTGGACAGGTCGGGTGCCGCCCTCCGCCGGGCGAACCAGTCGCCGGGAACGGAGTCGAGGATCGCGAGCAGCGGCACCTCGTGCCCACGGCTCTGGAGCTCCACAGCGACGGCATGGCCGAGGGTGCCGCCGATGGAGTGCCCGATCACGTGGAAGGGCCCGGTCGGCTGGACGCTGAGGATCTGCTCCACGTAGTCGGTGACCATCGCCTCCATGGACTCCGGCAGCGGCGCCCCGTCGAAACCCCTGGCCTGGATGCCGTAGACAGGCCGGTCGCCCAGCTGGGCGGCCATGCCCAAGTAGGGCCAGCACAGCCCGAGGCCCGGGTGGATGAACCAGATGGGCCTGCCGCTCCCGCCACCCCGCAGCGGCAGGACCACCCCGAACGGGTCGGTGCGGCCCGTGGGCTCGGCCCCCGCGGTGAGGTACCGCGCCAGCTCCGCGACGGTCGGGCACTCGAACACAAGGCGCATCGGCACGTCCACCGTGAGCACCGACCGGATGCGGCTGACCAGGCGGGTCGCGAGCAAGGAGTGCCCGCCCAGGTCGAAGAAGCTGTCGTCGATCCCGACGCGGTCGACGCCGAGCACGCCGGCGACGACGCCCGCCAGGATCTCCTCCTGGGGTGTACGGGGAGCGCGGTAGGGAGCCGTGCCGGCGAATTCGGGCTGAGGCAGTGCCTTGTGGTCCACCTTTCCGTTCGGGGTCAGCGGGAGGCGGGCGAGGGACAGGTACGCCGACGGCACCATGTGTTCGGGCAGCCGGTCCGCCACGAAGGAGCGCAGCTCCGCCGGGGCCGGTCCGTCTGCCGTCGGATCGGCGGGCACCACATAGGCGACGAGCTGGTTGCCGGAGTCCGCGCCGGCCCGGGCGACCACCAGCGCCTGGGCGACCACATCGTGCCGCGCCAGGGCAGCCTCGACCTCGCCGGGCTCGACGCGGAAGCCGCGGATCTTGACCTGGGTGTCGGCGCGGCCGCGGAAGTCCAGGCGGCCGTCGTCGGTCCAGGCCACCACGTCGCCGGTGCGGTACATGCGCTCGCCCGGTGTACCGAAGGGGCAGGCGACGAAGCGTTCCGCGGTCAGGCCGAAGCGGCCCAGGTAGCCGCGGGCCAGGCCCGTCCCGGCCAGGTACAGCTCCCCGGGCACGCCCGGCGGCACCGGGCGCAGCGCGGAGTCGAGGACGTAGGCGCGCATGTTGTCCATGGGCCGGCCGATGGGGATCGCGACGGGGACCGCGTCGGCCTGGGGCACCGGTTCGCACGTCGCGAAGGTCGTGCCCTCCGTCGGCCCGTAGACGTTGACGACCCGTATCCCTGGACGGGCGCGCAAGGCCCGCCGCACCGCTTCGGGGGACGTGACCTCTCCGCCGGTCCAGATCTCCGTGAGGCCGGCGAGGGCCTCCGGCCGCACCTCGGCGATCACCTTGAACAGGCCCGACGACAGGAAGGCCCCGGTCACCCGGTGCTCCTCGACGGCCTGGGCCAGCGTGCCGGCGTCCAGGCGGCCGGGCGGCGCGACCACCAGCGTGCCGCCGCGCAGCAGTGGAATCCACAGCTCGTAGGTGGAGGCGTCGAAGGCCTGCGCCGAGTGCAGCAGCACCCGCGCGTGGGCGGCACCGGCGAAGCGGCCGTCGCGTGCCAGGTCGAGGACGGCGCGGTGGGTGGCGCCGACACCCTTGGGCCTGCCCGTGGAGCCGGAGGTGTACATCACGTACGCCAGCTGCTCCGCGTGCCCGGCCAGCTCCAGGGGCTCGGCCGCGGCGGCGGAGAGGGCCGCGCGCGTGTCCGGCTCGTCGAGGAGGAGGTACGGGCGGCCGCCGTCCGGCAGGCCCGCCGCGATCCCGGTGCGGGTGACCACCAGGACGGGTGCCGCGTCGTCCAGTACGAACGCCAGGCGCTCGGCGGGATACTCCGGGTCCAGCGGCAGATAGCTGCCGCCCGCCTTCAGGATGGCGAGCACGGTCACGACCTGCTCCACCGAACGCGGCAGGGCGAGACCCACGACCGAGTCCCGGCCCACGCCCCGCGCGGTCAGGACCCGGGCGAGCCGGTTCGCGCGCTCGTCCAGCTCCCGGTACGTCACCTCCCGCTCACCGGAGACCAGCGCGACCCGGTCCGGGCCCGCGGCCACCCGCTCCTGGAACGCCTCGGCGATGCCGCGCCCGGCCCGCTCCCGGCCGGTGTCGTTGAACCGCTCCAGGACCAGGTCGCGTTCCATGTCGTCCAGCGGAACCAGGCGGGCCACAGGAGTGTGCGGGTCGGCGGCGGCCAGGTCGAGGAGCTGCCCGAACCGGGCGGCGATCCGCTCCGCCGCGGCCCTCGGGAACAGGTTCTCCTGGTACTGGAGGTCCGCGCGCAGGTGCGGCTGCGCGGTGGCGACCACCGCGAGCGGGTAGTGGGTGCCGGTGACCGCGCGGACACCGGTGAGGGCGGCACCGGCCACCGCGTGCGCTTCCGCGAGGCCCGCCTGGTCCACCGGGTAGGACTCCAGGACGACCACGGTGTCGAACAGGGTCGGGAGCCCCAGGGCCTCGTGGATCTCGCTGAGGCCATGGTGCTGGTGGTCCAGCAGCGGTGTCCGGCGCTCCTGAAGACAGGCCAGGGTCTGCGCGAGCGTGGCCCCGGGCGCGGACGTGACGCGCACGGGCAGCGTGTTGATGAACAGGCCGACCATCTCGTCGACGCCCGGCACCTGCGGCGGCCGCCCGGAGACCGTCGTGCCGAGCACCACGTCCCGGCGCCCCGTCAGGTAGCCGAGGAGCACACCCCAGGTCCCCTGCAGCAGGGTGCTGAGGGTGACGCCCAGCTCGCTAGCCCTGCGGGACAGCTCCTCGGCGGTCCGCTCGGCCAGCGGCACCTCGATCTGGCCCAGACCGCCCGACTCGGCGGCGGCGATCCCGGCCGACGCGGCCAGGAGCGTCGGCTCCTCGACGCCCTCCAGCTCCCGCGCCCAGGCGCGGGCCGCCGACTCGCGGTCCTGCCGGGCCAGCCAGACCAGGAAGTCGCGGTAGGGCCGCACCCGGGGCAGCGCCGAGGCGTCCCCGCCCGAGCCGTACAGCCGCAGCAGGTCCCGCAGCAGGTGGGGCAGCGACCAGCCGTCGTACAGGGCGTGGTTGGCGGTGAAGACCAGTTCCGTGTGGTCCGGGCCCATGCGGACCAGGGTGATGCGCAGCAATGGCGGCTTGTCCGGCTCGAAGTGGGCGGCCTGGTCGGCGGCGAGCAGCCGCTCGAAGGCCGCGTCCTGTTCGGCCGCCGTGAGGTCGCCCAGGTCCACCGCATGCCAGGGCAGCTCCATGTGGTCGAGCACGAGCCGCACCTGCTCCCCGGCCGCGCTCGTGACGAAGGCGGTCCGGAGCGTGGCGTGCCGGTCGAGGAGGGCCTGCCCGGCCGCCCGCATGCGCTCGGGGTCCACGTCACCGGACAGCCGGAAGGTGAGCTGCGTGTGGTAGGCGTCGAACGACGACCCCGCGAGCATGCCGTGGAAGAGGATGCCCGCCTGGGTCGCCGTCACCGGCCACACGTCGGCGGCGGTGCCCGCGTACCGCTCGTGCCACCGGTCCAGGTCTCGCTGGGTCACCCGCACCAGGGGCACGTCGGACGGGGTGAGCCCGCCCGATCCGGGGGCGGCGGCGTGCCGTGCGAGGTTCTCCAGGGCCGTGCGCCACAGCTCGATCAGCTCGCGCGCCTCTTCGCGGCCGAGGAGTCCGCTCGGGAAGCGGATCTGTGCATGGAGCTGCGGGCCCTGCGCGGTGTCGGAGACCAGCGCGGTGACCTCGACCGTCGCCATCGCGGGCATGTCCGGGTCCAGGTCGGCGCCGATCAGGCCGTTGCCGTCGGCCGGCGTCCAGCCGAGGCCACGCTCTTCCTCGGGCGTGTCGTCCGCGGAGAACCGGCCCAGGTAGTTGAACGAGATCTGCCCGCCCGCAAACGCCTGGAGGACTTCGGCGGTTTCCGGGTTGAGGTAGCGCAGCAGCCCGTAGCCGATGCCCTTGTCCGGGACGGCGTGGAGCTGTTCCTTGACGGCCTTCAGGACCTGGCCCGCGGCCGGGCCGCCGCTGAAGGCGTCCTCCAGGTCGACACCCCCTACGTCCACACGCACGGGGAACAGGCTGGTGAACCAGCCCACGGTGCGGGACAGATCGGCCCCCGGCACCGCGGACTCCTCCCGGCCGTGCCCCTCCAAACGGATCATCGCCGCGGACTCGTCGACACCGCGCGCCCGCCGCCACTTCGCGAGCGCGAGCCCGAAGGCGGCGAGGAGGCCGTCGTTGACGCCCGTGCGGAAGGCGGCGGGCGCGGTGGTCAGGAGTGCCTCGGTGGCCGCCACCGGCAGCTCCATGGACACGTCCGCCACCGTGGCGGCCACGTCGACCGTGGGGTCGAACGCCCGGGAGCCGAGGTCTGGGTCGGGTGCGGCCACAACCTCGCGCCAGTAAGCGAGTTCGGCGGCGCGCTCGGGGCTCGTGGCCTGCTCGGCCAGGGCATGGGACCACCGCCGCACTGAGGTGGCGACCGGCGCGAGCCGGGGTGCCCGGCCCTCGCGGACGTGGCTCCAGGCGGTGGCGAGGTCGGGCAGCAGGATCCGCCAGGACACGCCGTCGACGAGGAAGTGGTGCAGGACGAGAAGCAGGCGGCCGGGCGTGTGAACACCCGCGTCGCACCAGACGAACTGCGCCATGACCCCGGCCGCCGGGTCGAGGCGGCCGGTGGCCCGGTCGAGCTCGGCGTCCGCGCGGTCACGCCAGGCGGCCTCTTCCCAGCGGCCGTCGCAGGCGACCCGGTGGATCAGCGTGGACGGGTCCACCGATCCGGGCGCGGAGGCCTCCAGGACCGGCTCGCCGTTCTCGGTGACCACGAGCCGCGAGCGCAGGATGTCGTGGTGGTCGAGGACCGCGCCCAGGGTGGCCGCGAGCTGCCGCTCATCGATGCCGCGCGGAAGCTCGACCGCCATGGACATCGCGAACCGGCCGAAGCCGCCGCCCCGCTCCGTCAGGTCCAGCAGGTAGCGGCCCACGGGCAGGAGCGGCATCCGGCCGACACCGCCCCCTTCCAATTCCGCGAGCACGGGGACGCCCCGGCCGTCGTGCGCGGTCCGCTCGGCGCGGTCCGCGAGTTCGGCGACGGTACGGCACTCGAAGATCTGCCGCGGGGTGACCTCGACGCCCTGCGCGCGGGCGCGCGAGACGACCTGGATGGAGCGGATGGAGTCGCCGCCGATGGCGAAGAAGTCGTCGTCGACGCCGACCCGGTCGAGGCCGAGGACCTCGGCGTACGCGGCAGCCAGGACTTCTTCGGCGACCGTGCGCGGTGCCTGGTGGGCACCGCCGGTGAACTCCGGCTCCGGCAGCGCCGAGCGGTCCAGCTTGCCGTTCGGGGCGAGAGGCAGCCGGTCCAGCGTCACGAACACCGACGGCACCATGAACTCGGGCAGGCGCCCGGCCGCGTATCGGCGCAGTTCGCGCTCGGAGACGTCCGGTGTGGCAACTTCCTTGTGGGGGGCGGGCACCACGTAGCCGACCAGCTGCGTGCTGCCGCGGACGTCCCGGGTGACGACGGCGGCCTGCGCCACACCCGGCTGGGCGGTGAGCGCCGCCTCTATCTCGCCCGGCTCGATGCGGAAGCCGCGCACCTTGACCTGCGCGTCGTCGCGGCCCACGTACTCCAGGTGTCCCTCGCGGGTCCAGCGGGCCAGGTCGCCGGTGCGGTACATGCGCGCGCCGACAGGGCCGAAGGGGTCCGGGAGGAAGCGTTCGGCGGTCAGCGGCGCCTGCCCGTGGTAGCCGCGCGCCACGTCGCCCGCGACGTACAGCTCGCCCACGACGCCGACGGGGACGGGGGCGAGCCCGGAGCCCAGGACGTAGGCGCGCATGTTGCCCAGCGGCGTGCCGATCGGGGCACTCGCGCCGCCGGTCCACTCGGCGCCGGCGGCGAAGACGGTGGCGTAGAACGACTCCGTCTGGCCGTAGGCGTTGACGACGCGCGCGCCGGGCAGGGCCTCGCGCACCGACCGCACCAGCGGGGCGGGCAGCGCCTCACCGGCGAAGACGACCGCGTCGGCCCGGATATCCTCGCCGCCCTGGTCGAGGAGTTCGGCGAACACCGAGGGCACGGTGCTGATCACGCCGCCCTCCCAGCCGCCGCGCTCACCGATCACCAGGACGTCCCGGACCAGTTCGACGGTGCCTCCGGCCGTGAGCGTGGTGACGATCTCGAACACCGACACGTCGAAGTTCACCGACGTGCCCGCGAGCGTCCTCGTGCCCGCGTGGATCTCCACCGCGTCGGCGAGCCGCAGCACGCCGTTGACGACGGCCCGATGGGTCACCGTCACGCCCTTCGGAGTGCCGGTGGAGCCGGAGGTGTACATCACGTACGCGGCGTTCAGCGGCAGCGCCCGCGCGAACGCGCCGTCCCGCGCGGGCGCGTCCAGGTCCAGGTCCTCGACGAGCAGGCTCGGGACTCCGACGTCCGGGAGCATGCCGACCGTGTCCGCGTCCGTCAGGACGAGCACGGGGCGGGCGTCCGCCAGGATGAAGTCCAGCCTGGAGCTGGGGTACCTCGGGTCGATGGGCACGTACGCGCCACCCGCGCGCCAGATCCCCAGCATCGCCACGACCAGGTCCGCCGAGCGCGGCAGCGCCAGACCCACGAGCGTCTCCGGCCCCACCCCACGGTCGGCCAGCTCACCCGCGAGGCGTTCGACGCGGGCGGCCAACTCCGCGTACGACCACCCCCGCTCCTCGCAGACCAGCGCCGTGGCCTCGGGCGCCGCCGCCACCCGCCGCGCGAACAGCTCGGCGACCGTCAGCTCCGGCGTCTCGGCCGCGGTGTCGTTGAAGCCGCGCAACACGAGCTCCCGCTCGTCCGGCCCGACGAGTTCGACACCATGCACGAGCTCGCGCGGGTCAGCGGTGAGCCGGTCGAGGAGGCGGACGTACCGGTCCGCGATCCCGCGGACCGTGGCCTTGTCGAAGAGGTCGGTGGCGTACTCCAAGGAGCCGATCACTCCGCCGAGCTCGGGCAGGTCGACCATGTTGAAGAAAAGGTCGAACTTCGCCGACTCGCTGCGCGTGCGCTCGAACTCCACCCGCAGCCCGGGCAGGTCGAAGCCGTCGAGGTCGAAGTTCTGCCAGGCGAACATCACCTGGAACAGCGGGGCGTAGGCCGTGGAGCGCTCCGGGTTGAGTTCCTCCACCAGTCGTTCGAAGGGGACGTCTTGGTGGTCGTAGGCGGCGAGGGATTTGGTGCGTACGTGGTCGAGTACGTCGGTGAAGGTCGGGTTGCCGTGCAGGCGGGTCCGTAGGACCCAGGTGTTGACGAAGAAGCCGACCATGTCGGTGAGGTTGTCGTCGGTGCGGTTGGCGATGGGTGAGCCGATGGTGATGTCGTCACCGCCGCCCAGGCCGTGCAACAGGACGACCAGGGCCGCTTCCAGGACCATCGCCTCCGTCGCCCCGTGCGCCCGGGCGAGGTCCGTCACGGCGCTCATGACCCGGCCGTCCACGGAGAACTCGACGGCGGCGCCGCGGTGACTGGCCTGGGGTGGCCGGGGGCGGTCGGTGGGCAGTTGCAGGGGCTGGGGGGCGTCAGCCAACTCTTCGCGCCAGTAGGCTACTTGGGTGGACAGGAGGCTGTCGGGATCGTTCTCGTCGCCGAGCAGGTCACCCTGCCAGAGCGTGTAGTCCACGTATTGGGCGGGCAGTTCCGTCCATTGCGGGACCTGGCCCGCCAGGTATGCGGTGTAGGCGGTGGCGAGGTCGCGGGCCATGGGGGCCATCGACGCGCCGTCGCAGGCGATGTGGTGCACCAGCCACACGAGCACGTGGTCCTTGGTGCCCAGGCGCAGGAGCACCGCCTTGACCGGGATCTCGGCGGACAGGTCGAAGCGGTGCGCGGCGAACGCAGCGAGGGCCGCCTCGACTCCGCCGGGATCGACATCCAGGACCGGCACGTCCACGTGGGCCTCGTGTACGGGCAGTACCCGCTGGAAGGGCACCCCCTGCTCGTCCTCGGCACACAGGGTGCGCAGGCTCTCGTGTCGCGCCACCACATCGCGTACCGCCTCCGCCAGCGCGTCGGCGTCGAGCTCACCCGTCAGCCGCAGCGGGAACGGCGCGTTGTACGTGGCCGAGGGCCCCTCGAACCGGTCGATGAACCACAGGCGGCGCTGCGCGTACGACAGCGGCACCCGCTCAGGCCGCGGCTCGACGCGGGTCAGCGGCGGCCGTACCCGCTCTCCCTGGTCGAGGCTTTCGGCCAGCGCGGCCACGGTGGGCGCTGCGAAGACGGTACGGATGGGCAGCTCCACACCGACGGCGGTGCGGATGCGGCTGACCAGGCGGGTGGCGAGGAGGGAGTGGCCGCCCAGGTCGAAGAAGCTGTCGTCGACGCCGACGTCGTCGATGCCGAGCACGTCGGCGAAGATGCCCGCGAGGATTTTCTCCTCGGGGGTGCACGGGGCGCGGTAGGGCTTGGCGCTGGTGAACTCGGGCTCCGGCAGCGCCTTGTGGTCCACCTTGCCGCTCGGGTTCAGCGGGATGCGCGCCAGCGGCACGAACGCGGCGGGCACCATGTGGTCCGGCAGCCGCGCCGCCGCGAAGAAGCGCAGTTCGGCGGGCTCGGGTCCGTTCTCCGGGTCGGTGAGGACCGTGTAGGCGATGAGCTGTTTGCCGAACTCCTCGCTGTCGCGGGCGACCACCAAAGCCTGGGCGATGGCGTCGTGCCGGGTCAGGGCCGCCTCGACCTCGCCGGGTTCGATCCGGAAACCCCGGATCTTGACCTGGGTGTCGGCACGGCCCTGGAAGACCATCTTGCCGTCCCGTGTCCACACGGCCACGTCGCCGGTGCGGTACATGCGCCCGCCGGGTGTGCCGAAGGGGCAGGCGACGAAGCGTTCGGCGGTGAGGCCGTGGCGGCCGAGGTAGCCGCGGGCCAGGCGGTCCCCGGCGATGTACAGCTCCCCGGGCACGCCCGGCGGGACCGGGCGGAGCGCGGAGTCCAGGAGGTGGACGCGGGTGCCGTCCATCGGCCGGCCGATCTCGCCGAGGACGCCGATCTCCTCGGGAGCGGTCACGGGGTGGATGGTGGTGGCCATGGTGGCCTCGGTCGGCCCGTACGCGTTGACCACGCGGATGCCCGGGCTGGCCGCGAGCACCCCCTCGAACGCGGAGCGGGACACCACATCGCCGCCGGACCACGCCTCGCGCACACCGGCGAAGGCCTCCGGCATCTCCTCGGCGACCACCCGGAACATGCCCGAGGAGGACATCACCGAGGTGAGGCGGTGTTCGCTCACCATGCGGGCGAGGGTGGCGGCGTCCATGCGCCCGGGCGGCGCCACGTACAGCGTGCCGCCCTTCAGGAGCGGGAACCACAGCTCGTAGGTGTTGGCGTCGAAGGCCTGCGGACACTGCGTCAGAACCCGTTCGTGGACGTCGGCGCGGTGCCTGCTGTCCGAGACGAGACGTATGACGCCGCGTTGGGTGACGCCGACGCCCTTGGGCCTGCCGGTGGAGCCGGAGGTGTACATCACGTACGCGAGCTGGTCGGGGTGCGCCGCGGTGGCCAGGGGCTCGGCCGACTGCCCGGCGAGCGCGGCCTCGGTGTCCGGCTCGTCCAGGACGAGGTACGGGCAGGCACCGTCCGGCAGGTTCGACGCGCTCCTGGTGCTGGTGACCACGAGGGGCGGTGCGGCGTCGCGCACCATGAACTCCAGGCGCTCGGCGGGGTATTCGGGGTCCAGGGGCAGATAGCAGCCGCCCGCCTTCAGAATGGCGAGCACGGTCACGATCTGCTCCGCCGAGCGGGGCAGGGCGAGGCCCACCACCGAGTCCCGGCCCACACCCCGCGCGGCGAGCAGCCGGGCGAGCCGGTTCGCGCGCGCGTCCAGCTCCCGGTAGGTCAGCCGCTGCTCGTCGCTGACGACCGCGAGCCGGTCCGGGGCCGCCGCGACCCGCTCCTCGAAGAGCTCCGCCATGGTGCGCCGCACGGCTGGCACCGCCGTGTCGTTGAAGCCCGTGAGGGTCAGCTCACGCTCGGGCGTCGCGAGCAGGTCCACCGACCCGATGCGCCGCCGGGGGTCGGCGGTGAGCTGTCCGAGCACCTGGACGTACCGGTCCGCGATCCCGCGGACCGTGGTCTCGTCGAAGAGGTCGGTGGCGTACTCCACCGAGCCCACGACCCCGCCGCGCCCGGGCTCTTCGATGAGGTTGAAGGTGAGGTCGAACTTCGCCGCCTGGCTGCGCATCCACTCGAACGCGGTCCGCACGCCGGGCAGCGCGAAGTCCTCGCTGCTGTAGTTCTGCCAGGCGAACATCACCTGGAACAGCGGGGCGTAGGCCGTGGAGCGCTCCGGGTTGAGTTCCTCCACGAGCCGCTCGAAGGGGACGTCTTGGTGGTCGTAGGCGGCGAGGGATTTGGTGCGTACGTGGTCGAGTACGTCGGTGAAGGTGGGGTTGCCGTGCAGGCGGGTCCGTAGGACCCAGGTGTTGACGAAGAAGCCGACCATGTCGGTGAGGTTGTCGTCGGTGCGGTTGGCGATGGGTGAGCCGATGGTGATGTCGTCACCGCCGCCCAGGCCGTGCAACAGCACGGCGAGTGCGGCCTGCAACACCATCGAGGGGGTTGCCCCGTGCGCGCGGGCCAGGTCCTCGACGGTGGCCATCTGGTGCGTGTCGAGGGTGAACTCCAGAGAGTCGCCGTGGTAGCCGGCCTGGGGTGGGCGGGGGCGGTCGGTGGGCAGTTGCAGGGGCTGGGGGACGTCGGCCAACTCCTCTTGCCAGTACGTGACTTGGGTGGACAGGGGGCTGTCGGGGTCGTTCTCGTCGCCGAGCAGGTCGCGCTGCCAGAGCGTGTAGTCCACGTATTGGGCGGGCAGTTCCGTCCAGCGCGGGGCTTGGCTCGCCAGGCGTGCGGTGTAGGCGGTGGCGAGGTCGCGGGCCATGGGGGCCATCGACGCGCCGTCGCAGGCGATGTGGTGCACCAGCCACACGAGCACGTGGTCCTTGGTGTCCAGGCGCAGGAGCACCGCCTTGACCGGGATCTCGGCGGACAGGTCGAAGCGGTGGGAGGTGAAGTCCACGATCGCGCGTGCCAGTCCGGCCGGTTCCACGTCCACGACGGGAATCTCCGGGCGGGCCTCGTGCACGGGCACCACTCGCTGGAAGGGCACGCCGTCCTCGTCCTCGGCGAAGACGGTGCGCAGGCTCTCGTGCCGCGCCACCACATCGCGTACCGCCTCGGCCAGCGCGTCGGCGTCGAGCTCCCCCGTCAGCCGCAGCGGGAACGGCGCGTTGTACGTGGCCGAGGGCCCCTCGAACCGGTCGATGAACCACAGGCGGCGCTGGGCGAAGGACAGCGGCACGCGCTCGGGGCGCGGGGTCACACGGGTGAGCGGCGGCCGTACCCGCTCTCCCCGCCCCAGGTGGTCCGCCAGTTCCACGACGGTCGGGGCGGAGAAGACGACGCGGATGGGCAGTTCCACCCCGAGGGCCGTACGGATGCGGCTGACCAGGCGGGTGGCGAGCAGGGAGTGGCCGCCCAGGTCGAAGAAGCTGTCGTCGACGCCGACCCGCTCCAGACCGAGCACTTCGGCGAACAGGCCGCACAGCAGCTCTTCCTGCGGTGTGCGCGGGGCCCGGCCCGTGGCCGCAGCCGCGAAGTCAGGGGCGGGCAGCGCCTTGCGGTCCAGCTTCCCGTTCGCCGTCAGCGGCAGCTCGGGGATGGCCACCACGGATGCGGGCACCAGGTGCTCGGGCAGCCGCTCGGCGAGGTACTCGCGCAGGGAACCCTCCGCACCCGGCAGCGGACCCGTCCCGTCGAGCCCCGGGCCGTCCGGGTGCGGCACCACATACCCCACCAGGCGCCGCTCGCCCAACTGGTCCTCGCCGAACGTCACCAGCGCGTGCGCGACGCCCGGGTGCTCGGCCAGCACGCTCTCGATCTCACCCGGCTCGACCCGGAAGCCGCGGATCTTGACCTGCGTGTCCACCCGGCCCCGGAAGTCCAGACGGCCGTCCGCGGTCCAGGCCACCACGTCGCCGGTGCGGTACATGCGCTCACCAGGCGCGCCGAACGGGCAGGCCACAAAGCGCTCGGCGGTCAGGGCGAAGCGGCCCAGGTAGCCGCGGGCCAGGCCCGTCCCGGCCAGGTACAGCTCGCCGGGCACACCCGGCGGCACCGGACGCAGCGCGGCGTCCAGCACGTAGGCGCGCATGTTGTCCAAGGGCCGCCCGATGGGGATCGAGTCGGGGACCGCGTCGGCGTGGGGAACCGGTTCGCACGTCGCGAAGGCGGTGGCCTCGGTGGGCCCGTAGCCGTTCACGACCAGGACGTCCGGGCAGCTGCGCAGCGTGGCGCGCGCCGCCGCAGGGGACACCACGTCACCGCCGGCCCAGATCTCCTTCACGCCGGAGAAGGCATCCGGGCGTACCTCGGCGATCACCTTGAACAGGCCCGCGGTGATCCACATCGCGGTCACCCCGTGATCTCGGACGACCCGAGCCAGCGTGGTGGCGTCCAGGCGGCCGGGCGGGGCGAGCACCAGGGTGCCGCCGCGCAGCAGCGGAATCCACTGCTCGTAGGTGGAGACGTCGAAGGCCTGAGCCGAGTGGTGCAGCACCCGCCGGTGCGCGTCCGCCGCGTAGCGGTGGTCCAGGGCGAGGTCGACCACGGCCTCGTGGGTGACGCCGACGCCCTTGGGCCTGCCCGTCGAGCCGGAGGTGTACATCACGTACGCCAACTGCCCGGGGCGGGCGGACGCCGCCACCGGTCCGGGCGCGTCCCGCGTCAGGGCCGCGCGCGTGTCCGGCTCGTCGAGGACGAGGTACGGGCGGCCGGCGGCCGGCAGGCCCGCCGCGATCCCGGCGTGCGTCACCACCAGGAGCGGGTCCGCGTCCCGGAGCAGGAACTCCAGGCGCTCGGCCGGATAGTCGGGGTCGACGGGCAGATAGCAGCCGCCCGCCTTCAAGACCGCGAGGAGCGTCACGATCTGGTCCGTCGAGCGCGGCAGCGCCAGACCCACGACGGTCTCCGGCCCCGCGCCCCGGCCGGTCAGCATCCGCGCGAGCCGCTCGGCCCGGGCGTCGAGCTCCGCGTACGAGAGCTCCTCCTCACCGCACACCAGGGCGACCGCGTCCGGCGTGGCCGCCACCTGGCGCGCGAACAGCTCCGGAATCGTCACGTCGGGCGTCTCGGCGGCGGTGTCGTTGAACCCGTACAGCACGAGCTCCCGCTCGTCCGGCTCGACGATCTCCACGGCGCCGACGCGCTGCCGCGGCTCGGCGACGAGCCGCCCGACCAGCCGGGTGAAGCGGTCGGCGAGCCGCTGGACACTGTCGCGGTCGAAGAGGTCAGTGGCGTACTCGAGGTGGCCGACGACGTCCTCGCCGGGCTCCTCGACCAGGTTGAAGAAGAGGTCGAACTTCGACGAGCGGCTGTGCAGCCACTCCAGCTCGACCTCCACGCCGGGTAGCGCGAAGTCCTCGCGGCTGTTGTTCTGCCAGGCGAACATGACCTGGAACAGCGGCGAATAGGCCGTCGAGCGCTCCGGGTTGATCACTTCCACGAGTCGCTCGAAGGGCACGTCCTGGTGGTCGTAAGCGGCGAGGGACTTGGCACGAACCTGCTCCAGCACGTCCGTGAACGTAGGGTTGCCGTCCAGGCGGGCGCGCAGGACCCAGGTGTTGACGAAGAACCCGACCATGTCGGTGAGGCTCTCGTCGGTCCGGTTGGCGATGGGCGAGCCGATGGTGATGTCGTCCCCGCCTCCCAGGCCGTGCAACAGGACGGCCAGAGCCGACTCCAGCACCATCGAGGAGGTCGCCCCATGGGCGCGGGCGAGCTCATCGACGGCCGCCATCAGCTGCGCGTCGAGGGTGAACTCCAGGGAATCGCCGCGGTAGCCGGCCTCTGCCGGACGGGGCCGGTCGGTGGGCAGTTGCAGGGGCTGCGGGACGTCGGCCAGCTCCTCGCGCCAGTAGGCGACCTGGGCCGACAGCAGGCTGTCGGGGTCACTCTCGTCGCCGAGGAGCTGGTGCTGCCACAGGGTGTAGTCGACGTACTCGGCGGGCAGTTCCGTCCAGCGCGGGGCCTGGCCCGCCAGGCGTGCGGTGTACGCGGTGGCCAGGTCGTGGGCCATCGGCGTCATCGAGGCGCCGTCGCAGGCGATGTGGTGCACCAGCCACACCAGCACGTGCTCGCGTGCGCTCAGGCGCAGCAGCACCACCTTGATCGGAATCTCGGTGGCCAGGTCGAAGCGGTGCGCGGCGACCTTCTCGACGGCCGAGGCGACGCCCCCGGACTCCACGTCCACGACGGGCACGTCCAGACGGGCCTCGTGGACGGGCAGCACCGTCTGGAAGGGCACGCCGTCTTCGCCCTCGGTGAAGACGGTCCGCAGGCTCTCGTGGCGAGCCACCACGTCCCGCATGGCGTCGGCGAGCGCCGTCGCGTCCAGTTCGCCGCGCAGGTGCAGCGGGAACGGCGCGTTGTAGGTGTTCGCCGAGGGTCCTTCGAAGCGGTCGAGGAACCACAGGCGGCGCTGGGCGAAGGACAGCGGCACCCGCTCGGGGCGCGGAGTGACGCGGGTGAGCGGGAGGCGCACCCGGTCGCCCCGGCCCAGGTGGTCCGCCAGTTCCACGACGGTCGGGGCGGAGAAGACGACGCGGATGGGCAGTTCCACGCCGAGCACTGCCCGTACCCGGCTGACCAGGCGCGTGGCAAGCAGTGAGTGGCCGCCCAGGTCGAAGAAGTTGTCGTCGATGCCGACCCGGTCCAGGCCCAGGACCTCGGCGAACAGGCCGCACAGCAGCTCTTCCTGCGGTGTGCGCGGGGCCCGGCCCGTGGCCGCGGCCGCGAAGTCAGGGGCGGGCAGCGCCTTGCGGTCCAGCTTGCCGCTCGCGTTCAACGGCACCTCGGCGATGGCCACCACGGAGGCGGGCACCAGGTGCTCCGGCAGCCGCTCGGCAAGGTAGTCGCGCAGCGAGCCGACCAGTGTGCCGATCCGGGCCGCGGCGGCGGGGTCGCTGGCCAGCGTCCGGCCGGTCCGGTGGTCGGCCCGGTCGGCGGCGGCGTACCCGCCGGATATCAGCCGCCCGGCCACCGGCCGTCCGTCCGGGAACACGACCGCGTCGAAGCACTCGAAGGCCGTGGACGACCACGTCAGGACAACGCTGTAGCCGTGCTCGGCCGCCCAGTCGTGAAGGTCCTGCGGGTCCAGGGCGGCGCCCGCCACGGCGGGCGCGTCGATCACGGACATCGCGGTGGCCGCCTCGGCCTCTCCGCTGAGGCGGGCGTTGGGGATGCCCGCCACCCGCAGCGGGGCGTCGCCCTGGGCACGGCAGCGCTCGCGCAGGGCGGTGAGGTCGCCGACCTGGCGGCCCCACCGCAGGGTAGGTGTCTCGTCGGCCGCCACCGGCTTGACCGGGGTCTTGTGGAGGGTGACCTCGTAGCGATGGCGGGTCAGTTCGTTGTGCGCCCGGCCCGGCTTCAGCCGGATGTCCACCCCGGCCGCGCCGTGCCGCAGGCCCCAGCGCGTGAACCAGTCCGGGTCCAGCACCAGTTCCGGCTCCATCAGCATCGAGCGGGCCACCGCCGCCCGCGCCACCGACGGTGCCGCCTCCGGATGCTGCGCCCGCTGCACCCCGGCCCGGAACAGCCGCAGGGTGGCCGCGTTGCGCACATCACCGACCACGATCCTTCCGCCCGGGGCGAGTAACTCGAAGGCCTGCGCGAGGACCCGGTCCAGGTAGTCGGTGTCGGGGAAGTACTGCACCACCGAGTTCAGGACCACGGTGTCGAAGTGCCCACGCGGCAGCCCCGACACATCGTCCGCCATCTGGTGGCGCAGGGTGACCTTGTCCTCGTACCCGGCCCGCGCGACCTCCTGTCCGAGCCGCCCGATGACCTGGGAGGACAGATCCGTCGCCCAGTACTCCGCCACGTCCGCGAGGAGCTGCGACATCAACAGGCCGGAGCCGACACCGAGCTCCACGACCCGGCGCGGCCCCCAGCAGGCGATCTGTTCCACCGCGGCGTCGCGCCACTCCCGCATCTCGGGCAGCGGGACCGGCCGCCCGGTGTAACTGGAGTCCCAGCCGGTGAAGTCCTCACCCCACACCGTGGCCGCGGCCGAGTAGACCTGGTCGTAGATCTCTTCCCACTGGCCCACCTGCCGGAAGGCGTCCCCGGCGTGGTCCGCGCCCTCCGGGTGCGGCACCACATAGCCCACCAGGTGCCGCTCGCCCGTCTGGTCCTCGCCGAACGTCACCACCGCGTGCGCGACGCCCGGGTGGTCCGCGAGCGCCGCCTCGACCTCGCCCGGCTCGACCCGGAAGCCGCGGATCTTGACCTGGGTGTCTGCCCGGCCCTGGAAGACCAGACGGCCTTCCGGCGTCCAATGGGCCACATCCCCGGTGCGGTACATGCGCTCGCCCGGCTTGCCGAAGGGGCAGGCCACGAAGCGTTCCGCGGTCAGGCCATGGCGTCCGAGGTAGCCGCGGGCCAGGCGGTCGCCGGTGATGTACAGCTCGCCGGGGACGCCCGGCAGGACCGGGCGGAGCGCGGAGTCGAGGACGTACAGGCATGTGCCGTCCATCGGCAGCCCGACCTCGCCCGTCACGCCGATCTCCTCAGGGGCGGTCACGGGGTGGATGGTGGTGGACATCGTCGCCTCGGTCGGCCCGTAGCCGTTGATCACGCGGATGTCCGGGCAGGCGGCGAGGATCTCCTCGAAGGCGGAGCGCGGTACGACGTCACCGCCGGACCACGCCTCGCGCACGCCGGCGAAGGCTTCCGGCATCTCCTCGGCGACCACCTTGAACATGCCCGCGGAGGACATCACCGAGGTGAGGCGGTGTTCGGTCACCATGCGGGCGAGGGTGGCGGCGTCCAGGCGTCCGGGCGGCGCGATCACGAGGGTGCCCCCCTTGAGGAGGGGGAACCACAGCTCGTAGGTGTTGGCATCGAAGGCCTGCGGGCACTGCATGAGTACGCGCTCGTGGGCGCCGTCGCGGTGCCCGCTGTCCGACATGAGGCGTACGACACCGCGCTGGGTGACGCCGACCCCCTTGGGCCTGCCGGTGGATCCGGACGTGTACATCACGTATGCGAGCTGGTCGGGGTGCGCCGCGGTGGCCAGGGGCTCGGCCGACTTCCCGGCGAGCGCGGCCTCGGTGTCCGGCTCGTCGAGGCGCAGGTACGGGCAGACACCGTCCGGCAGTTCTGCCGCGATCCGGGCATGGGTGACCACCAGGACCGGTGCGGCGTCGCGGAGCATGAACTCCAGGCGCTCCGCGGGGTATTCCGGGTCCAGGGGCAGATAGCAGCCGCCCGCCTTGAGGATCGCGAGCACGGTCACGACCTGGTCCGCCGACCGGGGCAGGGCAAGGCCGACCACCGAGTCCCGCCCCACGCCGTGGGCGGCAAGCACGCGCGCGAGCCGGTTCGACCGCTCGTCCAGCTCCCGATACGTCAGCTCCTGTTCACCGCAGACCACCGCGACCCGGTCCGGACCCGTCGCCACCTGCTCGGCGAAGAGCTCCGCCATGGTGCGTTCCACTACGGGCGCGGCGGTGTCGTTGAAGTCGGTGAGGAGCTGCTCGCGTTCAGCGGGCGCGAGTACGTCGATGTGGCCGACCCGGGCCTTGGGGTCCTCGGTGATCCGCGTCAGGACGCGGGCGAAGCGCGTGGCGTAGTCGTCGGCGGTGGCCTGGTCGAAGGCGTGCCGTTGGAACTGGATGTTCAGGCGGGGGTGCGGGCCGTCGGGGTAGACGAAGACGGCCAGCGGATAGTGGCTGGGGGTGAAGGCGCGGATGCCGGTGACGGAGATCCCGGCCGCGGCGCTCGCCTCGGCGATGGCCGCCCGGTCCATCGGGAAGGACTCGAAGCCTATGACAGTGTCGAACAGCGTCTTGTGGCCCGTGAGCCGGTGCAGGTCGCTGAGTGCATGGTGGTGGTGGTCCTGCAGCGCGCCCTGGCGGTCCTGGAGACCGGCCAGGAGATCGGCGAGCGTGTCCGACGGCGCGCAACGCACCCGTACGGGGAGGGTGTTGAGGAACATGCCGACGATCGAGTCCACGCCGGGCAGCTCGGGCGGGCGCCCGGCGACGCCGGAGCCGAGCACCACGTCCTGACGGCCCGTCATTTGTGCGAGGAGCAGAGCCCAGGCGCCCTGGATGACGGTGTTGAGGGTCAGGCCCAGCTCGGCGGCCGTGCGCGCGAGGTCACCGGCCTGCTCGGCGGTCAGGGGTACGTCGACCTGACCGATGCCGAAACTGCCGCCGGGCCCCGTGGCGGGAGCAAGCAGCGTCGGTTCCTCTAAGCCGTCCAGCTCCTGGCGCCAGGCGCGCGCCGAGGCGTCGGTGTCCCGCTCGGCCAGCCAGGTGAGGAAGTCGCCGAAGCCTCGATGACGCGGTGCCCCGCTCGCGGCCTCGCCGCTGTCGTAGCAGCGCAGCAGGTCGCCCACCAGGACCGGCACCGACCAGCCGTCGAACAGGACGTGGTGCGAGGCCACGACCAGCTCGAAGCGCTCCTCGCCGAGGCGCACCAGGTGCAGGCGCAGCATCGGCGGCTCTGCCGGGTCGAAGTGCTCTTCGAGGTCGGCGGACAGGATGTCCTCGAAGGCTTCGTCCTGGGCCGGGCCGGTGAGGTGGCCGAGGTCGGTGTACGCGTAGGGCACCTGCACGCCGTCTATGACGAGTTGAACCAGGCTGCCGTCGGCGTCCGGGACGAAGGCGGTGCGCAGGACCTGGTGCCGGTCCAGGAGCGCCTGCCCGGCGGTGCGCATGCGCTCGGTGTCGACGGGTCCGAATAAGTGCAGGGTGTACTGCTCTTGGTAGGTGTCGAACGAACCGTTGCCGCCGGTGGTTCCCGTGCCGGTGGCCGCTTCGGCGTCGGTGGCGTGCAGCTGGCTGTGGAAGAGGATGCCGGACTGCACGGGCGAGGTCGGCCAGATCTCGGACAAGCCGGGGTAGCGCTGTTCCCAGCGGTCGATGTCGGCCTGGGTGACCGCGACCAACGGCGCGTCGGAAGGCGTGAGTCCGCCCGCGTGGGCACGGCTCGCGTGCCGGGCCAGGGCGGTGAGGGCCTGAACCCACAGGTCGGCCAGTTCACGGACGTCCTCGGGAGCGAGCACGCCTTCCGGGGCGGCGAACAGGCCGCTCAGGCACGGGCCCTGGGCGGTGTCGGTGACCGCGGCATTGATGTCCAGCTCGGCCAGGGCGGGCATGCGGGGGTCGTGGGCGGCGTCCAGGACCGCCAGCTCGGCCACGTCCTGGGCCTGGGTGAAGCCCAGACCTTGTAGCTCGGCGGGCATGTCCGCGGCCGAGGAGAAGCGGCCCAGGTAGTTGAAGGAGACCTGGCCGAGGGAATGGGGCGCCAGCGACAGCGCGGTGTCGGGGTTGAGATGACGCAGCAGGCCGTAACCGATGCCCTTGTCCGGGATCGCGCGCAACTGCTCCTTGACCGCCTTGACGGCATCCCCGGCCGCCTCCCCGCCCGCGAAGGCGTCCGCCAGATCGGTGCCCGCCAGGTCCAGCCGGACGGGGAAGACACTGGTGAACCAGCCCACCGTACGGGCCAGATCGGCACCCGGTGCGGCGGCCTCCTCGCGGCCGTGGCCCTCCAGACGGATCAGCGCCGACGACTCCCGCACCCCGCGCGCCTGCCGCCACCGGGCCAGCGCCAGCGCGAGCGCGGCCAGGAGCCCGTCGTTGACCTCACCGCGGAAGGCGGCGGGCAGCTCGCCCAGGACGGCCTCGGTTACGTCCGCGGGCAGTTCGACGCGGGTCTCGCGCACCGTGGCCCGTACATCCACGGCCGGGTCGACGAGCCGACTGCCGAGGAGCGGGTCGGGGCCGTTGACGATGGACCGCCACAAGTCGAGCTCGGCCACCCGGCCGGGACTTGCGGCCGCCTCGGCCAGGGCGTGCGCCCAGCACCGCACCGACGTACCCACGGCCGGAAGCCGAGGCACCCGCCCGTCGCGGACCTGGCCCCAGGCGGCCGCAAGATCGGGCATCAGCACACGCCAGGACACCCCGTCGACTACCAGGTGATGCAGCACCACCAGCAGCCGCCCTGCCCTCTCGGGTCCGGCATCGAACCACACGAACTGAGCCACCACACCCGCACCCGGGTCCAACCGGCCCGCGGCTTCGTCCAGTTCGGCCAGCAGCAGCGACCGCCACGTCTCCGCGCGCGCCGCCCAGTCGCCCTCGTACGCCACGCGGCGCACCAGCGACGCCACGTCCACCGTGCCCGTTCCGGCGACCACCAGACCGCCCTCACCCTCCTCCACCAAACGGCAGCGCAGCAGGTCGTGCCGGTCCACGACCGCCGCCAGCGTCCGGGTCAGGCCCTCCTCATCGATACCGTCGGGCAGATCGAGGACCATCGCCTGCAAGAACCGCTCGAAACCCGGACCCAAGTCCTTCAGCCAACGCGCCACCGGAAGCAGCGGCATCCAGCCCGTGCCGCCACCGTCCAGCTCCTGGAGGACCGGTGCCGCGGCTCCCTGGGCTCCGGCGGCCTCCGCGAGGCGGGCAACCGTACGGCACGCGAAGACCTGCCGGGAGGTGATTTCCACACCTTGGGCACGTGCCCGCGAGACCAACTGGAGGGACTGGATGCTGTCGCCGCCGAGCGTGAAGAAGTCGTCGTCGACGCCGACCCGGTCGACCGCGAGGACCTCGGCGAACAGCCGCGCCAGCGCTTCCTCGGGCGCCGACTGCGGCGCCCGGTAGCGGCTTCCCTGGAACACCGGTTCGGGCAGGGCCGCCTTGTCCACCTTGCCGTTGGGCGTCAGCGGCAGCCGGTCGAGCACCAGGACCCGCGCCGGGACCATGAATTCCGGCAGGCGCCCGGCCACGAACGCCCGCAGCTCGCCCGGCCCGAACCCGGCGTCGAGGGCCAGATGCCCGGTGCCGCGTCCCACCTGCTGCTGCACGTCGGCCTCGGCGGGCACGACGTACGCGATGAGCTGCTTACCCCGGCTGCCGTGCGCCGCGTGTGCGTCGCCTGCGTCGTACGTGGTGACGACGGCGTGCGCCACCCGCGGGTGGGCCGCGAGCGCCGCCTCGACCTCGCCGGTCTCGATGCGCAGACCCCGGACCTTCACCTGGTCGTCGGAGCGGCCCAGGTACTCCAGCTGACCGTCGTCCCCCTGGCGTACGACGTCCCCGGTGCGGTACATCAGTGCGCCCGCGGGGCCGAACGGGTCGGCGAGGAACCGGGCCGCGGTGAGACCGGGACGGTTCAGATAGCCGCGGGCCAGGCTCGGACCCGCCACGTACAACTCGCCCGCTGTGCCGGGCGCCACCGGGTCGAGGTGCTCGTCGAGCACATAGAGGCGGGAGCCGGTGACAGGTGTGCCGATCGGGGCGCGGTCGGAGGCCAAGGACGTGCTGAGGGCGGCGCAGACGGTGGTCTCGGTGGGGCCGTAGGCGTTGACGAAGCGGCGGCCTGGGCCCCACTGGGCGGCCAGGTGGGGCGGGCAGGCCTCGCCGGCGACGATGAGTGTGTTGAGGCCGGTGAGCGTCGTGGGAGCGTCCGCGGGCAGCGTGGTCACCACCGCCGGCGGCAGCGTGGCGTGGGTGACGCGGCTGTCGGCGAGAAGCTGGGCGAGTTCGTCGCCGACGAGGCGCGCCTGCTCGGGTACGACGAGGGCGGCACCGTTGGTGAGGGCCATCAGCGCGTCCCACACCGCCGCGTCGAAGCTGGGCGAGGCGAACTGCAGGACGCGCGCGTCGGGCGTGACGTCGAAGCGCGCGCGGTGCGTCGCGCGCAGCGCGGCGAGTCCGCCGTGGGTGACGGCGACGCCCTTGGGCCGGCCGGTGGAACCCGAGGTGTAAATGACGTAGGCGCTGTTGGCCACCGCGGGGCGGGGCCGGTCGGCATCGGTCAGCGGGGAGGCGTCCGCCGCGGCGACTTCAGCCGCCGACTCCGCCGCGTCCAGGCTCAGGACGGGCGCGGGCAGGGCGGGAAGCCGTCCGGCGACGGCCGTCTCGGACAGGACGAGGCCGGCCCGCGAGTCCGTCACCATGAACGCGAGCCGCTCGGCGGGATAGTCAGGGTCCAGGGGAAGGTACGCACCGCCCGCCTTGAGCACCGCGAGCGCCGAGGCCCAGAAGCGTGGCGATCGCGGCAGCGCGACGCCGACGATCGACTCACGGCCCACGCCGCGCCCGACGAGGAGTCGCGCCAGCCGGTTCGCCCAGGCGTCCAGCTCCCGATACGTCAGTTGTTCTGTACCGGACACCACGGCCACCGCATCCGGTGACGCCATCACCTGCCGGTCGAACAGCTCGGAGAACGTCGTCATCGGCATTTCCGTGGTCGAGGCGGAATCTAACATTCCGAAAAACTCCCTCTCTGGATTGCTGGCCGCCCCCGGGAGGGGGCGACCCTCAGTACCCCTTACTCAAGGTTCCAGGCCGCCACACGCGATCACAATTTTTTGTCCGGGCAACGGGACAGACGTAGTTGGCTCGGCCACCAATCAACCGGCAAGGAAACGGCCAGATTTCACTGGAATCGGAACCCGAGTTCGGCGGACAGGGAAGGAGCGCGAAGTCGGAAAACCGTGGAGCGCAGCGAGCAAACCCTTAACGAATTCACCGCCTTCTCCCACACCGTGAACCATGACGCCATGGTCGACTTCACGCCAAGATCGCAAATGCGTGCCCCGAAGAGAATCTCCTTCGCGATCGCGGGGGCCACCCTTCTGGCCCAGTCGGAGGCCTGCCCTGTCCCCCACACGGGTGGTCGGCCTTTCCACAGTCGCCGTGCCGTGCACAGATGTCGCCCGGGCCCTTCCAGCTCAACGAACAGGGCCCGTACCGTAATTCGCGTGAGGCCGCCGCCGCTCCGGCGACGGGCGGGCGTGCGCCGCCCCCTCCCCCCCGGCCCCCCACCCAGGAACCGCGCCGTCCATCTGCTCCCCCCACCGAGAGGCAGATCAGCCATGGATCGAGCGAGAGCCCGAGCGAAGGACACGCCACAGGAAACGCCACAGAACGAGACAGCAGCAGCCGGGAACGAGATACAGGAAAGCGAGGTAGAGGTACAGGAAGGATCGAGGAGGCTGTTGCCGAGCAGGCGTCGACTGCTCCAGGGCGCGGCTCTCGCCGCGATTCCGTCCGCCCTCCTGACCGCCCATCACGCCGCTGCCGCTCCGCGCGCGGTCGACTACCCCTCGGCCGAATGGGTCCCGGCCAGCACCTCCAACTACACCGTCTCCAACCGCCCCAGCACCTATCCGATCGACTACGTGATCATTCACGTCACGCAGGAGACGTACGCCGACACCCTCGCCATCTTCAAGAACCCGGCGAAGAAGGTCTCCGCGCACTATGTGATCCGCTCGGCGGACGGGCACATCGCGCAGTGCGTCCGCGAGCGCAACGTCGGCTGGCACGCGGGCAATTGGAGCTACAACACACGCAGCATCGGCATCGAACACGAAGGGTGGGTGGACAAACCGGAATACTTCACGGACGAGATGTACGAAGAGTCGGCGGCCCTGACCGCGGCGATCTGCAAGAAGTACGGCATCCCGAAGACCCGCGAGCACATCATCGGCCACGTCGAGGTCCCCGGTACGGATCACACCGACCCCGGCCGGTACTGGGACTGGACGCGCTACATCCGACTGATCAACTCCGTCTGATCGCATCACCTTTGAGGCGGCCGACCATCCTGCACGGTCGCCGCAGGCGTCACGCAGACGTCACGCGGCTTCCGGCAGCGGCAGTCGGAGACGGGCCAGTGTCGGTGCGCGGACGGTTGTCGGCTTCTGTTCCCGGGGTGACGATGGCAGCACCGCATCGCCGTCCCGGGAGGCCCGAGTTGACCGATCCATGGCTGGCTCTGGAGCCCGGCACCGACCCCGCCGAGCGGGTGCGGACGATGCGGAGCGCGCATGAGCGGTTCACGGCGGCGGGAACCGTCTCGCGCCCCGTGCGCTCCGTGGTCGCCGAGTCCTGGCGTCGCTCGGCGCGGGCACGGGTCAGCCCGGAGGACACCGGGGCCTCGGTCGAGCTGACGGCCGGGGACCTGGGGGCCTATCGGGCGGAGCATCCGCTGTCGCGGGTGATGCCGCTGTTCCGCGAGTTGGTCGGCGGCTTCGCCAAGGACGGGGAGCACCTGCTGGCGGTGTGCGACGCGCACGGCAGGCTGCTCTGGGTCGAGGGCCATCCGGCCACGCGGCTGCGGGCGGGGCGGATGAACTTCGTGCCGGGCGCGCGGTGGGCGGAGTCGGCGATGGGTACGAACGCGCCGGGGACGGCGGTGGCCGTGGACCGGCCGGTGCAGGTGTTCGCGACGGAGCACTTCGTGCGCAGGGTGCAGCCGTGGACGTGCGCGGCGGCTCCCGTGCACGACCCCCGCTCCGGTCGCCTGCTCGGTGCCGTCGACATCACCGGCGGGGACGGCCTGGCGCACCCGCACAGCCTGGCCTTCGTGCAGGCCGTCGCGCGAGCGGCGGAGTCCCAACTGGCGCTGCTGGCACCGCCGGTGGAGGCCGACGGGACGCTGGAGCTGACGGCACTCGGGCGGGACGAGGGCCTGCTGGTCGTGGGCGGTCGCAAGCTGCGGCTGAGCCGACGGCACAGCGAGATCGTGGTGCTGCTCGCCCGTCATCCGGAGGGGCTGAGTGGGGATGAGTTGCTGTGCGCGCTGTACGCGGACGAGTCAGTGACGCCGGTGACGCTGCGGGCGGAGCTGGCGCGGCTGCGGCAGGTGCTGGGGCCGGAGATGCTGCGGTCCCGGCCGTACCGCCTCGCGGTGCCGGTCACGTCGGACGTGGATGTCGTCGAGCGGCGGCTGGGGTGCGGGGCGGTGACGGCGGCCGTGTCGGCGTACGCGGGCCCGTTGCTGCCGGGGTCGCAGGCGCCCGCGGTGGTGCGGCTGCGGCGGAGGCTGACCGACCAGGTACGGGCGGCGCTCATCGCGCGCGGCGACCCGGACCTCCTGTCGGACTGGGTGCACGCGCCGTGGGGCGAGGACGACGTGGAGGTGTGGCGCGCCCTGGCGGCGGTGCGGCCGACGGCGCCCGTCGTGGCGCGGCTGCGGACCCTCGACACGGAGCTGACGGCCGCCCCGGCGAGCCCCGTCGGCCGCCGCCCCTAGGTGCACGCCAGGCAGGAGCTCCCGCCGTACGCCAGGCAGGACTTCCCCGGCACACACGCCGGGCAGCACTTCGCGGGCCCACGCTTGGAAGACGTTCCTGGCGCACGCGAGGGCGGATGGCGGTGCCCACGCCACGCGGAGCCACACGGACATCTTCCCGGCGCGCACGAGGGCGGGATGGTGCGCCTGCGTCGGCCCGGCGGCCGACTGGGGCACAGCGAACGCGCACGCCCCGCAACCTCCTTGCAACCTCCGCGTCCCTAGCCTCGCGCGGAGAGCTGCCCGACGGCGGGCGGCGTGTCCGGGGAGGCAGTCAAGATGGCCCGTTACGCAGCGCCCGGTACGGAGGGCGCAGTCGTCTCCTATCAGGCCCGGTACGACCACTTCATCGGCGGGGAGTACGTGGCGCCGGCGCGGGGGCAGTATTTCGAGAACCCGAGTCCGGTCAACGGGCAGCCGTTCACCGAGATCGCCCGGGGCACGGCCGAGGACGTGGAGCGCGCGCTGGACGCGGCGCACGCGGCGGCGCCCTCGTGGGGCCGTACGTCCGTGGGTGAGCGCGCAGCCATCCTCCGGCAGATCGCCGACCGCATGGAGGCCAACCTCGAGACGCTCGCGGTGGCGGAGAGCTGGGAGAACGGCAAGCCGGTGCGGGAGACGCTGGCCGCCGACATTCCGCTGGCCATCGACCACTTCCGCTACTTCGCGGGGGTGATCCGCGCGCAGGAGGGCTCGCTCAGCCAGATCGACGACGACACCGTCGCGTACCACCTGCACGAGCCACTGGGCGTGGTGGCGCAGATCATTCCGTGGAACTTCCCGATCCTGATGGCGACGTGGAAGCTGGCGCCCGCGCTCGCCGCCGGGAACGCGGTCGTCCTGAAGCCCGCCGAGCAGACCCCGGCGTCGATCCACGTCTGGCTGAGCCTGATCGGCGACCTGTTGCCGCCCGGCGTGGTCAACGTCGTGAACGGCTTCGGCGTGGAGGCGGGCAAGCCGCTCGCGTCCAGTCCGCGCGTCGCGAAGGTCGCCTTCACCGGGGAGACGACGACGGGGCGGCTGATCATGCAGTACGCCTCGGAGAACATCAAGCCGGTGACGCTGGAGCTGGGCGGCAAGAGCCCGAACATCTTCTTCGACGACGTGTGGGCCGCCGACGACGACTTCCGCGACAAGGCGCTCGAAGGCTTCACCATGTTCGCGCTGAACCAGGGTGAGGTGTGCACGTGTCCGTCGCGGGCGCTGATCCAGCGCGGCCACTACAGCGAGTTCCTCGAGGCGGCGATCGCCCGGACCGAGCAGATCAAGCCGGGACACCCGCTCGACACCGACACGATGATCGGCGCCCAGGCGTCCAACGACCAGCTGGAGAAGATCCTTTCGTACCTGGACATCGGCCAGCAGGAAGGCGCCAAGGTCCTGACGGGCGGCCACCGCATCGACTACGACGGCGAGTTGGCGGGCGGCTGGTACGTCCAGCCCACGATCTTCGAGGGCGACAACCGGATGCGGATCTTCCAGGAGGAGATCTTCGGCCCGGTCGTGTCGGTCGCGTCCTTCAACGACTTCGACGACGCCATCAAGATCGCCAACGACACCCTGTACGGCCTGGGTGCCGGGGTGTGGACGCGGGACATCAACACCGCGTACCGCGCGGGCCGTTCCATCCAGGCGGGCCGCGTATGGACGAACTGCTACCACGCGTACCCGGCCCACGCGGCGTTCGGCGGGTACAAGCAGTCCGGTATCGGCCGTGAGACGCACAAGATGATGCTGGAGCACTACCAGCAGACGAAGAACCTTCTGGTGTCGTACTCGCCGAAGAAGCTCGGCTTCTTCTAGACGCGCAAACAGAGGCGCCTGACCTGGGCTTTCGCCCGTCAGGCGCCTCCCGACGACGCAATCATCAGCGAGTCCGTTTTGCTCGATGAATTCCAGTTCCTCCCGCGGGAATCCCACTCCTGACCACTGCTTCCGGACCAGTCACGGACCAAACGCGCCCCGCGCAGCCCTCCCATGCCTCCCCTCGGCTGACGCGGTCCCACTCCAGCCTTGTCAACACGGTCTCACGCGACCGCGCCCAGTTCTTGGTGTACGCGGACGCATCGACGTACTTGCCGGCCTGGCTCCGGAACAGCCGGCCGTCGCCTGCCACACCGAAGCGGTCGATGTGCGCCCGCAGGACCGGACGCCCCGTGACACGCCCACGACCCCCGGGAAAGATCGACTTCGACGGAAGGTGGGGGGTTTCCCTAAACCCGGTTCCACTCCATGAGGCCGCTCACGATCGGGGGTTTAGAGTCAACGCGTCGACGCGACAGCGTGTTCGGTCCGGACGAAAGAGCGTGTGAGTATGACGGCATCCGCCACCGAGAGCGGCGCCAAGCGAACGTTCGCCGTACGTGCCGGAGAGGCGAGCGGTGACCGCATACGGCTGAGCGTCTACGACATGCTCATCGGCACGGTCTACACGCCTCGTGTCTTTTTCTACCGGGAGACACTCGACGGCGAGGCGCTCCGCGCCTCCCTCGGCAGGACATTGCGCAACTTCCCGATCCTTGCCGGCCGCATGAAGAGGGATCCCGACGGCGGTCTCAGCGTGCTCTGCGACGACGCCGGTGTGCGCTTCGTCGAGGCACACGCATCCGTGCCCATGCCGGACTACGGGCCTCGCCACACGGCGAAAAAGGGGCTGGAGCGCCATCTCAGTCACGCCATGCCGTTCTGGGTGGTTGACCGCGATACGCCGCTTTTCACGGTGAAGCTCACCCATATGAAAGGCGGCGGCTCCATTCTGGGCCTCACGATGAACCACGCCGTGGCCGACGGGACCAGCTATATGAGCTTCCTGGAGAGCTGGGCGCGCGAGCACCGGGGCCTCGGGTACCCCAAGCCCAGCCACGACCGTGGAGTCATCGACGCGCTCGCCGCGTCGGCCGCGGGTGACACCTGTACGGGCGGCGCCCATCTCACGGTCATGGAGCGAGGCCAGAAGGCCGCCTTCCTCGGCCGCATCCTGCGGGGCAGCCTCGGCAGCGTGACGACGGTGACCACCCGCTTCACGGCGGCTGAACTGGCCACCATCAAGGTCACCGCGATGGCCGACCTCGCGGGCACGGAGCGGTGGGTGTCGACCAATGACGCGCTGACCGCCCATCTCTGGAAAGTCCTCGGCGCATTGCATGACCGCCCCGACACGAGCGAGGAAAGGCTCGGCCTCATCGCCGACTTCCGTTCGTTCGTCGGCGGAGCCGTACCGGATGACTACTGGGGCAACGCCGTCACCAATACCCGGCCCAGGATGACCGCAGCCGAACTGCGCTCCCGCCCCCTCGGCGAGGTCGCCGTGACGGTCCGCGCGGCTCATGCCGAGAACACGGAGGAGAGAATCCGCGAGGAAGTGGCATTTCTCTGTGCCGAACGCGATGCGGGGCGCTTCAAGCGCGTCATGACCACGATGGCTCTGGACTCGTTCGACAGCACGATCGCGATCAACAACTGGTCGAAGCTGCCCTTCTACAGCATCGACTTCGGGCAAGGCACCCCCTTCTGGTACGACTTCACCTCCATGGTGGTTCCCTGGACCGTGCACATCGCGCCGACCCCGGCCGACCAGGACGGTGCCCGCGATGTGCATATGGCACTGCCCCGTGCCCAGGTCCGTGCCCTTCAGGAGCCGTCCTGGGCCGGCCGGTTCCACCATTACGCGGATTCCGGCGAAGTATTTCCGCTGACTTTTATGGATGCCAAAGCGAAGCAGTGAGGGCATGATCTCGTCGAATCCATCTGGGGCCAGCACTTGTTCCCCATCGAGAGTTCCTGCTGCCACCTGGCCGTATTCCCCCTCCAGCGGTCCTCGTTGAATCTCGTGGTGACCCCCGTTTTCTCCAGGTGCTGCCTTGAGCGTTCAGGCGTGAGGAAGGTGTGCCGGTGGGCGAGGCGAGACTGCAGGTCATCGCGGGTGGGGCCGTCCCGCAGGTGCCGCTGGTGATGGACCCGTGGCAGTTCCAGGCCGTGTGCGTCGACGCGTTCGTCGCGTCCTGGCAGGCTCGCGGGTTCGCCTCTTGATCCGCGGTGAACACCTTTGCGACCAACTGCCCGACCCGTGCGCCTGGTTGGACGATTTCGTCGCTCATGTCGCAGCCCGCCATTGTGTCGGCCGGGCATGCGGATTCGTCGTGGACCTGGGCCGCCTCCTTCAGGACGAGCGCTCCAACTCGCCCCAGGCACTTATCGAACGGTCCCCCAGACCGGGTCGGTCCGTGGGCTCCTTCGCCCGTGCCCTCGAGGACTTCTTCACCCTGCGCGGCCTGGCCCTGCCCGCCGACCAGTCCGAACGGCTCGCCGCCGGGCGCCCGCGGGGCGGGAACCCGCCCCGCAGTGATCACACGCTGGAAACGGCCCTGGCCACCATGCGGGACCTGACACTGTTCCTCATGAACCATCGAGCCAAGACCGACTGGGCCCTGGTGGATGTTCATGACGTCGAGGCATTCCTGGTCACGCTGCCCAAGGGGGGCGCAAGCGCAGGCTGACCGTGCTGCGGCAGTTCTTCCGCTTCGCGCACTCCCCCAGAAGATGGCGCTGGTCGGTCCCACCCGGACCCTGACCGTGAAGGAGTCGAACGGCTTCCGCGGCCGGACACTCACTCTCGATCAGCAGCGTGAACTCTTCCGCCGCTGGCCCAGACGGTTCGGCTCGGCAAACGACCCCACCCCGTGCCACGGGACCCTGCTTCCTGGGCCGTGTTGCTGCGATGCCTCGATCATCGTGACGGCTGGCGAACCGACAACCGCCTGGCCGCGGCCCGAGCCCAGGGGATCGTCCAGGCGTGTCTCGCACCATAAGTTCTCATCCTGGCGGACCGCAGTTCTCATCCTGGCGGACCGCGCCTGCCAGGGAGCCGGCGCCACCGACCGGACTCCCTGCTCCGGCCACCGCGAACTGCCAGAGCGCTATCAGCAGGACACCCGGGACCAGGCCGCTTGCGCGCATCCGGCGAGCACGCCTTCGCCCGGCTCCAGTCCCGGCGCCTGCTGCCACAGCAGCACGATCGGGTAGTTGGCCTTCTCCTCACCGGAGTGTCCAGGTGCCCACGGCCAAGGGGGAAGCTTCAACTGCGTATCTCCCGCCGCGTTCAGCTCGTGTCCCTCTCTGTTCTCGCGGACCCGTACTGCTCGGACGGATCGGCGGACACCCGGGGCGGGATCAAGACGCGCCAGGGATCCTTCCGTCCTGCGACTCACCGAGGGCGCGGTCGCCCGGCGCCTGTCCCGGCTGTACGTCCGCACCGGAATCGCTCCCGCACCGAACTCGTCACCGCCGTACTCACCGGCTCCCGCTGACACAGCAGGACCCATGAAGCGCCCCGGCCACCCACCCCAGCAGCCGTCCGACGGACCTGACAAGGACACTACGGTTCGCGTCCGGTTTCCCTGTACTTAGCCGCTCACCAGCTACAAGGGCCGAAACAGCCGCTCACACCTGCCACGATTTCAAACGCAGCAGCACACTAGATGTTCAGAAACGGAGTCCCTTGAACATGGTTGACATCGCGAGACAGGACTTAGGGCAGGCGGACGACGCACAGTCGTGGCCCGACGGCCGTACGCGCGGCACCACCCCGCCTGGCCGGGGTGGTGGACTCCGGCATGGGCGTTGGCGTGCGGCAACGCCTCACCGGCGTGGTGACCAGCGGCGGCATCGTGGTCTGGGAGACCGACGTGCTCAACCCTCCCAGCGCTGCGCTCCACTGTCCGCCACACACCTCGTGGCTGCTCTTCCTCGAGTCCGACCAGGTGCGGCAACTGCGGCTGATTCCACCGCTTCGCGGACGACAGCTGACTCTTCAAAAATCTCCGGCGAGCGAACTTCTCGGGGTTCCGGCGCATCGCGTGTGTGATCTGTTCCCCGATGAGGGAAGGCAGCCGTACCACGCCCCGAACCCCCTCCACGTTCGTCCTCATCCTCGGCGCCTGGCAGGGCGGCGGGTCGTGGCGGCCGGCGGCGCGAGTGGTGTTTGTCGGGCGTTGATCAGCTATTGATCGCCTGTTCCTAGCCTCCTCGAGACAGAGACCCGGGTAACAGCACCGGGGTCGCGATGCGAGGCAGAGGACGGGCCACCATGAGGAAGTCGCTGAGGAAGCCGCACATTTGGGGCACGTTGACCCTTGCCGTCATAGGTGTCACCGCCATGCCGTCCACGGCGCAGGCGGCTCAGTTACAGGGGCAGTTCGCCCGCGGGTGCGGTGCCGCTCTACTGGCCGTCTCCTCCGGCAAGGCCACGCCCGGGCCCGCCGCCACCGGCTCGACATCGGCGGCAACCGCAAGGTCAACTCCGTGCTGCACACTGTGTCCACGTCCTCGAGGTCCGCTGCCACGATTCAGCCCGATCCTTCGTGACCAGGAAGACATGCCCATTTGGGCAACAGCTCTGACCGTATATCTCTAGTGTCGGCTCATTAGTGTCGGCTCATTCTGATCCCTACCTTTCTGATCATGCAGATCAGCCACCACGACGGCGCAGATGTCGGCGACAGGGCGGCCCGGCCGTCGATACGGGAGTGGATCTGCCGAAGCGGCACCACTTGCCACTCGATCTGTCACTCCCCGACGGTCCGCTCTGGCCGGCGCCTGAAACCGGGCCAGCGAGCAGCAAGCGCGCTCGCGGTGCCGGTCAACCCGATGACGCCCTCCGACGAGTACGCAGATTCAGTGCGTGGCCGCCCGCCCCGCAGGGGCATCGCAGTTTTTCCGCTGCGGGTCAGGTGAATCGTTGACTCTCGAAGTAAGCCAACCATGATGTCACCGCCAGCGGCACAGAAATAGCGCATCCGATCCTTCCACTGGTTTGCAGCGCCGATTCCGCTGCGGATTTATTGTTCAGCCGACACTCGGGAGAGGTTTTCATGCTCCAGAACACCGACCGAACGACCATGGCCGGCGGCCTTCCCCTACCCGTGCAAAACACTGTTCACCGAAATCGTCGGACAAACGGGCCGCACCTTTTCACCTGTATGGCGAGTCTCGACGCCGAGCTCAACATCGAAGCAGCGAACTCCGACTTCTTCCGTCATGTCGCGCGTCCCTCACGGGAGATCTGCGGGCAGAGCATCTACGACGTGCTGCACCCGAGCGCCCGCAACATCCTGCCCAAGCATTTCAGCCATCTCTCGGACGGCCATGGCGGAAGATTCGTGGAGAAAGTGGTCGCGAAACGCGGCCATGACCGGGTCTTCTCGACCGAGATAACAGGCATAGCGATCCAGGGAGAGGGGGACGCCTTCTCAGGTGTCGTCGTCCTGATGACCCCCGACGACGACCTGTCCGAGGCGGCCCCGGCAGCGAAGTCGACGCCTCTCCTCACGCCTCTCGACGCCCGCATCCTGGAGGGGGTCGCCACCGGCGCATCGACCGTCCAGCTGGCCTCGCGTCTGTACCTGAGCCGTCAGGGCGTCGAGTACCACGTGGGTCTGATGCTGCGCCGATTCAAGGCGCCCAACCGCGCCACGCTGGTCTCCCGCGCCTATGCGATGGGCGTCTTCACGGTCGGCAGCTGGCCGCCCCGCGTGCTGCCCGACTTCGTGAAGTGACCGACGAAGAGCGGCCACCCGGCTGTCGGTCCCGGCGGCCGCCGCGGAGCCGGGCGGCCGCTCAGCGGCGGTGGCCGCCGATCCCCTCGTCGTCAGCGTCGTGCCAGGCCACTTTGTGGTCGAAACTCTCTTGTATGCGGACGACATCGCGGGCGACGTTCGCCACGGCCATCTGCGTCAACGTGGCCACAGAGGCGGTCATCGAGGCCAACTGGTCCCGCGATTCGGGGTCGTCCATGTCCAGCTCAAAACGGTCTAGATCATTCATCAGCCTGCGGACGTACGGAGAGTCGCCCTGGCCGTTCCGCAGCGCGTTCAGGCTGCCACGTAGCTTCATCAAGGCTTTTCGGATTTCCACGAGCTCCGCGCTCATTATGCGTTCCTCCGTCTCTTCCGAACCGGCCAGTCCATCGCCACCTGTGCCGATCCAGGATCCCGGGCATACAACTCCCGTCGCTTCGGGGGGGCCGGACCTATTAAGGAGGAAGACCTGGGTATGCGCAACACCTGTTTCGCCCTCGGCGCGACATCTGGTCGTTTCCCAAAACACGGGGCGCGCCGAGACCTCGTGAAGTGCATGGGGCCGGGCGGATTCTAGGGGCCGCCTTAGTACATGCGCCCTTGGCGTGAAGAGCCGGCGGCACGCGCGCCGTCGGCGTGCATGCGGTGCCCGAAGGCTGAACACCATCGCCGTCATCGGCATGGCCTGCCAACTGCCGGGCGCCGCGCCCCGAGCCCTGAGGCCCTGTGGCGGCTGCTGCGGGCCGGGGACAGCTCGGTGCGGCCCACTCCCGCCGACCGGCTGCGCCTCGGCGACGCCGATGCCGAGGGCAAGAACGACACCGAGGGCGCGGGCACGGACACCGAGACGGGCTCGGGCGAGTGTGTTCAGGGCGCTGAAGAGGCGTGCCGCTGGGGTGCGTTCCTCGACGAGGTCGAGCGCTTCGACGCCGGATTCCTCGGGGTCTCCCCTCCGGAGGCGGACCTCATCGACTCCCAGCAGCGACTCGTTCTCGAACTCCCCCAGGAGGCCCTGGAGGACTCCCGCATCGTTCCCGACGCGCACGGCGGCACGAGGACCGGCGTGTTCATAGGAGCCGCCCACGACGACTACGCCACGCTGCTCCACCGGCTCGGCGACGAGCGCGTCACGCACCGGACCTTCACCGGCGCGCACCGCGCCCTCATCGCCAACCACCTCTCCTGACCTGCCCGCAGCAGGCTTGGTGCCGCGCGGGCGGTGGTCCTGCAGCAGCTCGCGGAGACGGTGGCACCGTACCGGGCGCACGAGGCGGAGCAGGCGCTGCGTACGGCGTACGACCTGGCCGTCGCGTGCAACGCGGCCCGGGTCGCCGCCGGGGCCCAGGAGACGCTCGGGCCGACGGCGGTCGGCGGGGCCGCCCCGGTGCCGTTGACGCCGACGGAGCGGATGGTGGCCCAGGGGCTGACCAGCCAGGCCATGGCCGACACCCTCGGCGTCTCCGGACGGGTGGTGGAGAAACATCTGACGAGCTGTTACCGCAAGATGTCGACCTCCGGCCGCCCGGGGCTCGCCGCCGCGCTCAAGGACGCGGGCCTGTTCGACAGGGGAAGGCCGGAGGGCCGGACGGTGCCGTTCCCACTTCGGCTCCGGCTCCGGCTCAGACCCCGTCCGGGACGCTCAGCGCCGCGAAGTGCTCGTCGAGGACGCTCAGCACGTCAGCGGCGCGTTCGTTGAGGTAGAAGTGCCCGCCGGGGAAGATCCGCAGGTCGAAGTCGGCCGTGGTGTGCCGATCCCAGTCGCGGGCCTCGTCGATCGTCGTCTTGGCGTCGCTGTCGCCGACCAGGGCGGTGACCGGGATGTCCACCGTGACGCCGGGCGGGCAGCGGTATGTCTCCACTGCCCGGTAGTCCCCGCGCAGCGCGGGCAGGATCATGCGTAGGAGTTCGTCGTCGCCGAGCACCCGGTCGTCGGTGCCGCTCAGGGCCTTGACCTCGGCGATGACCCCCTCGTCGTCGCGTAGGTGGACGTTCTCCTCGCGGTGGCGGGAGGGGGCCAGCCGGCCGGAGACGAAGAGCCGTACGGGGGCCGTGCGGCCGTCCCGCTCGAACCTTCGAGCGACCTCGAAGGCGAGGAGCGCGCCCATGCTGTGGCCGAAGAAGGTGAGCGGCCGGTCGGCCTCGCCGCGCAGCGCCTCGTGCACGCGGTCCGCGAGTGTGCCGATGTCGTCGATCAGCGGTTCCCTGCGCCGGTCCTGGCGGCCCGGGTACTGCAGCGCGACGACGTCGACGTGCGGGGCGAGGGCGTTGGCGACGGGCACGTAGTAGCTGGCCGAGCCCCCCGCGTGCGGGAAGCAGATCAGACGGTGGGCGGCGGGGGACACCGGTTGGAACCGGCGGCACCACTGGCCGTCGTCATGGGGGCTCACACTCACGCTGCTTCCATTCCCTTTTCTCTCTTTGCTTCTGTGTATCGACTGTGGAGCATTGCCTGTTCAGGTGGACACCGCACCACTATCGGGGACGCGTGAGTCCAGGGGGGTCACGCGTCGGGAAGTCTGGGCGAATCCCTTGTCCTTGGCCCGGCACGCCGGTCACGCGTTGAAGGAACGGGTGGGCCGATGGCATAAATCTGAGCGCCGGACGCGAATCGAGGCGCCGGACGCGCAGCGAGGAGTTCGGCATGCCCAGCACCACGAATCCGCGGATCTCCAACGGCGAAGCAGTACGCGGCCCCACGGGCAGACGGCTCTTCGCGGTCAGCGACCTGCACGTCGCCTACGAGCAGAACCGGGCGGTCGTAAAGGATCTGCACCCCTCCGACCTCTCCGACTGGCTGATCGTCGCGGGTGACATCGGGGAGTTGACCGCGGATGTCGAGTGGGCGCTGCGGCTGCTGGCCGAGCGGTTCGCCCAGGTGGTGTGGGTGCCGGGCAACCACGAACTGTGGACACACCCCGACGACCCGGTGCGGCTGCGTGGCGAGGCCCGCTACCGCGGTCTTGTCGAACTGTGCCGATCCCTCGGTGTGTTGACTCCGGAGGACCCGTACGCGCACTGGCCGGGCCCGGACGGGCCGGTGGTGATCGCGCCGCTGTTCCTGCTGTACGACTACTCGTTCCTGCCGCCGGGTGCCACCGGCACCGCCGACGCGCTCGCGCGGGCCGAGGAGGCGGGGGTCGTGGCCACCGACGAGTTCCTCCTGCACAGCGACCCCTACCCGGACCGCGCCGCCTGGTGCCGGGCGCGGCTGGCGTACACCCGTGAGCGGCTGGACGCCTGCCCGCCCGAACTGCCCACCGTGCTGGTCAACCACTTCCCGCTGGTGCGCGAGCCCACCCGGACCCTCAGGTACCCCGAGTTCGCGCTGTGGTGCGGCACCACCGCCACCCACGACTGGCACCGCCGTTACCGGGCAGTCACCGTGGTCTACGGCCATCTCCACATCCCCCGCACCACCTGGCACGACGAGGTGCCGCACCGCGAGGTGTCTCTGGGCTACCCGCGCGAGTGGCAGGCCCGCGGCCGACCCGATCCGCTGCCGCGCGAGATCCTGCCCCGCCGGGGTGCCCTGTCCCAGCGAGGTGCCCGATGACGCCGCTGATGCGTCGGCTGCTGCCGGACCAGGTCGAAGTGACCGAGGTGCGCGGCGAGTTGGCGGCTCCGCCGCTGTTCCCGGAGGAGGCCGCGACGGTGGCCCGGGCGGTGGTCAAGCGGCGACGGGAGTTCGCCACCGGCCGCCGCTGCGCCCGCCTGTCGCTGGCCGCGCTCGGCCGCACGGCGGCCCCGCTGTTGCCGGGCCCGTCGGGTGCGCCCTGCTGGCCCGCCGGGGTGGTCGGCGCGATCTCCCACTGCGACGGCTACCGGGTGGCCGCGGTCGCCCACGATCGCGATCTGGCGGGGCTCGGCATCGACGCCGAACCGGCCGGCCCGTTGCCGGACGGTGTCCTCGACGCGGTGTCGCTGCCCGAGGAACGGGCCGACCTGGCCCGGCTGACGAGCGCGGCGCCCCACATCCCCTGGGACCGGTTGCTGTTCAGCGCCAAGGAGGCGGTCTACAAGGTGTGGTTCCCCCTCACCCTCAAACCGCTCGGCTTCGAGGACGCCCGGCTGCGCTTCACCCGCGAGCCAGGAGCGGCGGGCCTGGAGCACGGCACGTTCTCGGTCCGGCTGCTGGTGCCCCTGCCGCCCGAGCTCATACGGGCGGCCGACGGCGGGGCCGTGGACCTGACGGGCCGGTGGCTGGTGGGCGAGGGCATGGTGCTCACCGCGCTGACGCTCCCCGCGGTCGGCTCCGGCACCGAGCGGCCCGCCTGAGAACCGGCCGAGACACCGGCCGAGACACCGGCTGAGACACAGACGAGGCAGCTGATGCCGACACGTCCCGCAGTCCCAGAGCCACCCCCGTCCCCCATCACGGCCCGCGGCGGGTGCCACGGGCCGGCCTCGTCGCCGCCGGGGTCTCCAGCACCTCCACCGCCCGCCCCGCCCAGTACGACCGTGAGGCCGAGGTCGTCTACGACGCGCTGGAGGAGCGCCGACGGGCCGGGCGGCGGCTGGTGTTCTTCTCGACGGCCTCCTTCTCCATGTACGGCTTCCCCGACGGCGAAGCCACCGTGACCGGCCCGGTACGGCCGCCGTCCGTGTACGGTCGGCACAAGCCGGCCCTGGAGTGGTGCGCTCCTCGGGCGTCCCGTATCCGATCCTGCGGCTGAGGCGTGTCGTGGGCCGGCTCCAGCGGCCGTACCACCTGCTGCCCACGCCCGTCCGCACCGTCCTGGACGGGCGGGTGACGATCCACGAGGGCGCGAACCCGCTCTGCACCATGCGCCGCAACCACCCCGGCGGCGGCGCGGGACAGGTCGACGGCGACGTCGCCGCGGACCCGGCCGCCGATGCCGTAGACCGCGGCGAACTTCCCCTCGGTGGGGCTTCCTTCGACGACGTGGCACCGCTCGGTCCCGCCGACCTCGCCGAACACCTGGACCTTGAGATCTTGCTGGTCGGTCCAGAAGTACGGCAAGGGCGCGAAGGGCGTGGCCCCGGCGCCGGCGAGCAGGTTCCGGGCGACGGCCACGGCCTGTTCGGTGGCCTGTGTGCGGTGTTCGCGGCACCGTCGGGCCGGTTCGCCACGTCGCCCACGGCCCACACCCCGGGCCCGGCCGCACCGAGCGCGCCGCAGACGACTCCGCCGTCGGCCGGGACTCCCCCGCCTCGCAGCCACTCGGTGCTGGGCAGCGAACCGGTCGCCACGAGCACGACGCCGACGGGCAGCAGCCCACCACCAGCCGGGGCCCGCCGATCAGAGCCGTCCGCAGGGCGAGGGCGTCGTCGAGGGTGCGCAGCACGGGCACACCGCTCAGCCCGTCGCCGCCGGGCAGCCGCCGGGGCCGTACGCCGGTGGTGACGACCACGGCGTCGGCGGGCAGCCAGGGGCCGTCGGCGAGTTCGACCGTGCGGCCGGTGCGGTCCAGGCCGACAGCGTCGGTGCCCGGCCGCAGGTCGATGCCGAGGCGGTCGTAGGCGTCGGGGGCGCGCAGCCGGATCCTGCGCTGGGCAGGCAGCAGCGCGGCGACGACCTCCACGTCGTCGGCCAGGTGCCACGGTCCTGGACGCGACACCGGCGACGTACCGCAGCATCCTCGACATCATCGCCCCGCCGCACAGGCCGAGCCGGCCGGGGTACGGATGTTCTGCAGCGGCACGGCCTCGCTCGGCGGCCACCTGATCGCCGACTACGTCAAGACGTTCGGGGAGATCCTCGTACTCACGCCCGACATGATGCAGGGCTTCCTGGCGACGACGGCACCGTCCAGGAGGCCGATCGCGGCTGGTACCCGACCGGCGGCTTCGGCCGCCTCGTCGCGGTCGGCAACCTCTTCGTGGCCGGCCGCAAGTTCGCCGTCCACTGCATGAGTTACATGCTCCCTCTACACGATGAGCCCGCCGGTGCACGCCGCCGCCTTCGGAAAGCTGCGCCAACGGGTCGAGGAGGAGGTCTTCGGCGACTTCGGCTTCTCGACACCCGGGCTGCCGGTGGTGGCCGACCAGGACGGCTCACCGTTGACGACGGCCGCGGGCCTTCGCACCATGCTGCTCGACACGACCGACTTCGAACTGCTCTCGGCCACTCCGGACCGGACGCTGCGGCAGCGCGACTGAGGGATCTGCCACGAAGAAGCGGTCCCGTGTGCCGGGTGCACACGGGACCGCTTCTTCGTGGTGCCTCCGGGTCAGAACTCGTCCAGTTCCAGGGGCGCGAGCTCGGCGAACACATCCCCCGGCCCGGGGTTGGCCGGATGGCTGCCGCCGCCGAGATGACGTACGACACCCCACACGACGTTCAGCGCCGTGGTGACCGCGCCCTCCGCGAAGCCGCCGGTCCAGGAGACGTCGTCGCCGGCCAGGAAGAATCCCCGCTGGTGCTCAGGCAGCGCACCCTGCATGAAGTGGGTGAACAGGCGGCGCTGGTAGCGATAGTGGCCCGGCAGGTTGGCCTTGAAGGCTCCGGTGAACCAGGGTTCGTTCTCCCAGCTGACGGCCACCGGCGGCGCGATGATGTGCGACCGGATGTCCACGCCCGGATAGATCTCGCCGAGCGAGCGCAGGACGACCTCCAACCGCTCCTCGGCGGACAACGCGGCGACCCGCTGCGAGTCGTCGTTCCAGGTGTAGGACAGACACATCACTCCGGGTCGGCCGGGCCCCCGGCCGAAGAGGTACACCGAACGCGGCAGCCTGTCGGTGAGCGTCATGCCCATCACGTCCCGCCCGGTCGCGGCGTCGATGTCCAGCCAGAACGGCCGGTCGGTGAGCGCGAACAGTTTGGAGGAACTCATGTAGTGGGTGCGCTCGATCGCCGACCGGACCGGCCCGGGCAGCAGCGCGTCGTCGCAGGCGACCCGGCTGTTCAGCAGCCGGTGCTGCCCGGTGAAGACCACCGCCCGGTAGCCGCGCGTCCGGCCGTCGGCGTCGGTGACCTCGATACGTTCCCCCGCACGACGCAGCGCGGTGACGGCGGGCCGGGGCCGGTCTTCGTGGAGCGTGGCGAGCGACGTACCGGCCGGCCAGTGCGCGAGGCCCTCGGGAGCGTGCCGCCACAGGCCCAGCGGTACCTGTTCGCAGCCTCCCTCGATGGTCTGCTGGTCAACGTCGGCCTCGGTGTAGACGACGCGGAGGATCTCCAGCATCGAGTTGGGGAAGTCGGTGTCCCAGCCGCCGGTGCCGAAGCCGACCTGCCCGAAGAGCTCACGGAGCCGGAAGGAGGCGAAGGCGGGCGTGGAACTGAGGAAGCCGTAGAAGGACTGGTCGTCCAGCAGCGGCACGAGGCGGTTCCACATCGCCTTGATCGTGGCCGTGTCCCGGGTGCGGATCGCCTCCTGCATGACCCATACGTCGGCCTGCTCGCGCAACGTCTTGTCCCAGGCGTCAGCGACCTCCCGGTAGACGGGCGGCAGATCGGCCTCGGTCCGGGCCCAATGGGTGACGCCGCCGATGTCCAACACCGTCATGGGGGTGCAGGGGCTGAGCGGGTTGGCGAACGGCGTGGTGCGCAGGCCCAGCGTGCGGACGTAGTGGAACAGCGCGGTGGCCGAGAGCGGGAACCGCATGGCCCCCAGCTCGGCCACCTCGTCCGGAAACCCGTCGAAGCCGGCGGAGCGCATCCGGCCGCCCAGGCGTCCCGCCTCGTGGAGAACCGGACGCAGTCCCATCCGCATCAGTTCGTACGCGGCGACCAGCCCGGCCATCCCGCCGCCGACGATCGCGACCTCGGTTCCCATAGCGTCGGCCGGGACGCTGCCCAGGCCCGCCGGGTGGCGCAGCCAGTCGTCGTAGGCGAAGGGAAAGTCGGGGCAGAGCATGGTGATTCGAGAGCTCGACGGGCCATTCCCGTGGAGGGCGGTGAGGAGCATGTTGGACCTATCCCCTCGTCACGCCGGGACCCGCTTCGGGCCGACCGGCCCTTCCCCGTGGTAACAAACCCTGACCTCGCGCATCACACATGGCTTCTTCCTGTGGTGGGTGGGCGACCCATAGCCCAGCACGCCATGCAGGGCACGGACCAGCGAGGACAGAGGACTCTAGGGAATTGCTGGTCACGGCCGCCCGGCACCGACCAGCCCGGACACGAAGCGGTAGACCGAGGAGTTGAGCTGACCAGCGCCGAACGGGAGGACGTGCGGCGGCTGCGCAATGAGAACCGCGAACAGCAGCAGACCATCGAGATCCTAAAAAAGGTGTGCCACGAACGCAGGGGCCGCTTGCGGTAGTTGAGCAGCTGAACGCGGTGCTGCACGAGAGATGAAGGGCATCAGACAGGCGGAGCGCAGTCCCCCTACAGGGGATGGCTGTTGACGCGCCGTCATTTCGTGCGGAACGCGGGAAGACGCACTTCGATGCCTCAACTCTGTGTTTTCAACGCAGCGTTGTGAAAGGAAGCCTTCCGAGCGGACAACCCGATCCCGGACGGCGTCCAGGGCCGGTGTCCGCGACGCCAGGATGCCGGCCGGGCTCGGCCCCGCGGCGCCGGAGAGGAAGCGGTCGAGCGCGGCCGGATACAAATTCCTTCCTCCGTGCCATACGGGCACGCTTACCCTTTGAGATCGATCGGTCAATGACATGGTGGGCGCTGCCCGGGGGCAGCGCCCACCATCAGCGCCTCGCCCGGCGGGCGCTCCTCTGCCGGACCCGCGGGCGCATCGCCTTGCGGGCGTCGATGGCCACTACCTCGAAGTTGTCCACAGTACGGTTCACCCGGCCGAAGAGATTGTCCGGACCCGCGATGCAGACCTTGGTGATGCCTTGCTCCCGCATCGTTTCCACCATGTCCGGCCAGCGGATCGGGCGGTCGAAGGTGTCGAGCAGCATGGTGCGCACACCGTCCGCGCCGGTCAGCAGTTCGCCGTTCTGGTCGGCGACGACCGGCAGCTTGGGGTCGGCCACCTCGAAGGTGCCGAGGACCTCCTCCTCCGCCTTGCGGCGCAGGGCGCCGAACGCCGGGGCGTGCACGGGCGGCCACATGGTGTACATGTTGTATCCCCCGAGCTCGCCGATCCGCTTCTTGAACCGGTCAAGCACGGGCTCGCGCAGGGACACGAGGTAGAAGCCCTGGTCGATGTAGCCGGAGACGTCGTGCCACTCCCCCTCGGCGTCCAGTTCGGCCAGCGCCTCCTGAAGCCGCTCCTCGGGGGTGTGGATCACGCAGTGCGTGACCGCCTCACGGTGCTCCTGCCGGAAGTACTCCTCCTCGCAGCGCGCCAGTTCGGCGGTGAGCCGCACGGTCTCCTCGAACGGCAGGGACCCCGCGTAGGTCACCGCGGCCCGCTGGCCGAAGCTCGGTCCGGCGCACAGCTCGGGCCGCTCTCCCAGCGTCTCCTCCGCCCAGTCGGCGAGGGAGAGACAGACGGTCAGGAAGGCGATCTGGGTGTGCGCGGCGTACTGCGCCTCCTCGTCGGCGTCCGACTGGCGGTACCGGTCGAACACGGAGTACCCCACCACCTCGTCGGCGATCGCGAGCCGGCGCCGGGCATGGGGGTTGGTCAGCAGGAACTCGCCCACATCGGTGAAGCGGAAGGGCCCCATCCCGGGGAAGACCATCGCCGTACGGCTGGTCTCCGGATCGGATGTCTGCGGCTCTGTGGCCTGCGGCTCGGTGGTCTGCTGCTCCGTCATGCCTTCGCTCGCGTCGCCAGGTCGAGAGCCAGCTGCTCGAGCTGTCGTTTGTCGGGCTTGCCGTTTCGGTTCAGGGGAAATCGCTCCAGGACGTGAATGCGGTTGGGGTGCTCGACGTCGGGCAGCAGGGAGGTGATCGGCTCTCGCCAGTGCCGCGGCTCGCGCCGCTGCTCGTCCTCCACGAAGAAGAAGAGCTGGCAGCCGCGCTGTTCGTCGGGGACCGGGACGACCTTGACCAGGCAGCCGGCCGCGGCCAGCTTGTGCTCGATGATCTCGGGATAGAGCGTGTGGCCGTTGCGGTGCGCCGCGGCCTTCCTGCCGAGGACGAAGAGGTTGTCCGCGCCGTCCAGATAGCCGAAGTCGCCGGTGGGGTACCAGTCGGTCCTGGCGGGGTCGACGGGGGTGACCGTGCCGTCCTCCGCCAGATAGCCCTCCATCAGGTCGGGCGAGTGGATCTGGATCTCCCCGACCTCGCCGGAGGTGAGGACGGCGCCCTCGTCGTCGACGATTCGCAGCTTCAGGCCCTCGACGGCCCGCCCGCAGGCGACCGCGTTGTCCTCGGTCGCGAAGGCCACGTTCCCGGCCTCGGTGCTGCCGTAGCTGTCCAGCAGGGGCAGTCCGAATCGCTTGACGTAGTCGGCGACCAGGCCGGGGTCCAGCGGGGCCGCCCCGCTGCAGAACATCCGGACACCGGACAGCTCGTCCGCCAGGGCGGGCTTGCGGCCGATCATGTTGAGCATGCTGCGGTAGCTGGCCGGGGTGGCGTCGACCACCGTGGCCCCGCAGGTGCCCGCCATGGTCATCGCCCGGTCAAGGCGTCGGTAGGGCGCGATGACCAGCGAGCACTTGACCAGCCAGGCGATGAGCACCATGGACAGCCCGTACTGGTGGGAGAAGGGCAGCAGCGGCAGCAGGACGTCATCGGGGCGATGGCCCACCTGCTGGGCGTTGCGCTCCAGGTTCTTCAGGAACTTCGCCCCGGTCTTGACGATGCCCTTGGGCTCCCCGGTGGATCCGGAGGACCACATGATCAGGCCGTCGGGCAGCTCGCACCAGGCGTCGAGGGACAGCCGCGGCTCGGCGGCGGTCTGCTCCATGGACGCCGCGAGCAGCTGGTAGACGGTGACCTGGGCCGGGCTGTTCGCGGGCATCGGCGTGTCGTCGTCGACCACGCAGATCTTGACCCCGGCCAGGTCGCAGATGCGCTGGGTGGCCTCCGCCCGTTCCTGGTGGTCGACCATGACGATCGACGCGCCGGTGTGCATCAGGGCGAGGAGGACCCCGACAAAGCCGGCGGAGTTGCCGGCCTTCAGCATGACCCGGGTGCCGTCGCCGACCCCGCGCTCGCGGAGCGCTTCGGCGATGGTCAGGGCCCTCTGTTCGAACTCGGGAAGCGAATGCACCGCTTCCGTCGCAAAGACCTTTGCGGTCATCGGGTTTCACTGAGCCTTTCTTCTTCTTGAAGTCTCTTGGGGTGGGAGCCACCCACGACGCCGACGCTCCGCGAGCCGTGGGCCGGTACCGCGAGTCCCCCCGGAGGTCTCCGGGGGGACTCGCGGGGCGTCAGGTGTCGAGGTCGCCGAGCATCATGTCGATCAGGTCGTCGTCGTCCATCGCGTCGATGGAGTCCGTCTCCTTCTCCTCGGTGTCCTTCTCGGCCTGGTCCTTGCCGCTCGCCAGCTCGGTGAGCGTGTCGAGCAGACCCGCGCGGCGCAGCCGCTCCAGCGGGATCGACGTCAGAAGGGCACGGATCCTGGCCTCTTCCGGATCGACGTCCGGCTCGGCCGGGCCGTCCGTCGCCACCCGGCCGCGCAGATACTCGGCGAGCACCGCGGGCGTGGGGTTGTCGAAGATCAGCGTGGAGGGGAGGCGGAGCCCGGTGGCCGAGTTCAGCCGGTTACGGAACTCCACGCCCGCCAGCGAGTCGAAGCCGAGGTTCTGGAAGGAGCGGTCGGGCTCGATGGACTGGGCGCCGCTGTGCCCCAGCACCATCGCCGCGCTGCCGCGCACCAGATCGAGCAGCGCCCGCTCGAGTTCGGCTCCGGCCAGACCGGCCAGCCGTACCTTGGCCGATTCGGGAGCGGTCGCCTTCCCGCCGGCCGCCGCCTTGCTCCGCGCCCGGACCACACCGCGCAGCAGAGTGGGGATGTCGGTCTGGCCGCTGAGCGCGGAGGTCTCCAGCCGCATCGGCACGAGCAGGGCGTCCTCGCTCATGGCGCCGGCGTCCAGCAGACGCAGACCGCCCGCCATGGACAGGGGCGCCATGCCCTCGCGCGCCATGCGCACCATGTCCGCCTGGCTGAGGGTGCCGGTCATGCCGCCGGCCTGGTCCCACGGGCCCCAGGCCAGTGAGACCGCCGGGAGGCCGAGGCCGCGCCGGTGTGCGGCGAGCGCGTCCAGGAACGAGTTGGCGGCGGCGTAGTTGCCCTGTCCCGGGCTGCCGAACACACCGGCGACGGAGGAGAACATCACGAACTCCGCCAGGTCCGTCTCCCGGGTCAGCTCGTGCAGGTTCCACGCCGCGTCGACCTTCGGCTCGAAGACCGCGTCGATCCGCTTCGGCGACAGGGTGTCGATGACACCGTCGTCGAGTACGCCCGCCGCGTGCACGACCGCGGCCAGCGGGTGGTCGGCGGGTATGCCGGACAGCACCCGCTCCAGCGAGGCACGGTCGGCCACGTCACAGGCCGCCAGTGTCACCGACGCGCCCGCCTCGGTCAGTTCGGCCGCGAGGTCGGCGGCGCCCTCCGCGTCCGGCCCGCGCCGGGAGACCAGCACCAGGTTGCGCACCCCGCGCTCGGCCACCAGATGGCGTGCCACCTCGCGGCCCAGGCCGCCGGTGCCGCCGGTCACCAGTACCGAGCCCTCGGGGTCGAGGGTCCGGGGCATGGTGAACACGTTCTTGCCGATGTGCCGGGCCTGGCTGATGTACCGCACCGCGTCCGGGGCCCGCCGCACGTCCCACGCCGTCACCGGGATGGGGTGCAGCGCACCGCTGTCGAAGAGCTCGACCAGCTCGACCAGCATCCGCTGGACCCAGTCGTAGTCGGCCGCGACCAGGTCGTACGCCGTGTACGTCACCCCGGGGTGGTCCTGGGCGACGACCTCGGGGTCGCGCACGTCGATCTTGCCCATCTCCAGGAACCGCCCGCCCCTGGGCATCAGCCGCAGGGAGGCGTCGACGAACTCGCGGGCGAGCGAGTCCAGCACCATGTCCATGCCCCGGCCGCCGGTCGCCTCCATGAAGCGCGGCTCGAAGTCCAGGTCACGGGAGGAGGAGATGTGTTTCTCGTCGAATCCCATCGCCCGCAGGGTGTCCCACTTGCCGGGGCTGGCCGTGGCGTACACCTCGGCGCCGAGGTGGCGTGCGAGCTGCACGGCCGCCATGCCCACACCGCCGGTGGCGGTGTGCACCAGGATGGACTCGCCCGCCTGCAGCTTGCCGAGTTCCACCAGGCCGATGTAGGCGGTCAGGAAGACCACCGGCACGGAGGCACCCTGCGCAAACGTCCAGCCGCGCGGCATGTGGACGATCTGCCGCCGGTCGGCGATCGCGATGGGTCCGAACGAGGCGTTGATCATGCCCATGACCCGGTCTCCGGGGGCCAGGTCGGTCACGCCCGGGCCGACCTCCAGGACCACACCGGCGCCCTCGCCGCCCATGGTGGCGTCGTCCTCGGGGTACATGCCGATGGCGATCAGCGCGTCACGGAAGTTCAGACCGGCGGCACGCACCGCGATCCGGACGTATCCGGGGGCCAGCGGCGCCTCCGCCGCGGGGTCGGGCAGCAGCGAGAGGTTGTCCAGGGTGCCGCCGCCCGTGGTGCCGAGCTTCCACGCCGAGGTGCCGGCGGGGGCTTCGAGCACCCGCCCGGAGGCGTTCCTGGCGAGCCGGGGGACCAGCCCCTGGCCGGTGCGGACCGCCACCTCGCGCTCGCCCGCCGCCATCGCGGTCGTCACCACACCGGCGGCCGCGGTGGCCGATTCGGCGTGGCGGTCGAGGTCCACCAGCAGGAGCCGGCCCGGGTTCTCCGTGGCCGCCGAGCGCACCAGTCCCCACACGGCGGCGTTGGACAGTCCGGCGACGCCCTCGCCCGGTCCCGCGGCAACCGCGTCGCGGGTCACCACGACCAGCCGGGATCCGTCGAACCGGTCCTCGGCGAGCCAGGACTGCACCAGGGCCAGCGCCCGGTGGGTGGCCTTCCGGGCGGCGTCGGCGAGATTGTCGACGTCCGGCCCCGCGCCGCACCAGGCCCAGACCACGTCGGGCACCGCGGCACCCTCGTCGAGGGCGGTGACGAGCGCGTCCACTCCGGTGTACTCGGCGTGCTCGACACCGGAGGCGGCGAGCAGTTCGCTCACCCGCGCCCGGTCGGCGCCGACCACCGCCGTGGACACACCGACCGCGGTCCGGTCGCCGCCGCGGGCGGCGGCGAGCACATCCCAGTTGGCCCGGAAGAGCGTTCCGTCGCCGCCGGTGGAGCGCGGCCCGGACGCGAACCGCTCGGCCGCCACCTCCCGCACCACCAGCGACTCCACCGAGGCGACGGGCGCACCCGTGGCGTCGGTCACCAGCAGCGCGACCGTGTCCTTGCCCTGCGGGCGCAGCCGCACTCGCACCCGTCCGGCGCCCACCGCGTGCAGGGTCACCCCGGTGAAGGAGAACGGCAGGGTCACACGTCCGCTCTCGCCGCCGAAGTCGCCCATCTCCATGGCGTGCAGAGCGGCGTCGAGCAGGGCGGGGTGCAGACCGAACCGTCCGGCTTCCTGGGCGGCCGAGTCCGGCAGCGCCACCTCGGCGTAGACGTCGCCGTCCAGCCGCCAGACCGACTCCAGGCCCTGGAAGACCGGCCCGTATCCGTAACCGACCTGGGCCAGGCCCTCGTAGAAGCCCTCCATCGGCACCTGCTCGGCGCCCGGGACGGGCCACTGCAGCAGGCTGTCGGTGACCGCGGCGCCGCTGTCCGCCTCGAGGACGCCCTGGGCGTGCCGCACCCACTCCTCCCCCGGCTCGTCGCTGTCGGAGCGCGAGTACACGCCCAGCGGCCGTGAGCCGGACTCGTCGGCGGGGCCGACCACGAGCTGGACGCGGACGCCGCCCTGCTCCGGCAGGAGGAGCGGGGTCTCGAGGGTGAGTTCGCCGAGCCGTCCCGCCCCGGTCTCGGTGCCCGCGAGCAGGCCGAGCTCCACGAATCCGGTGCCGGGGAAGAGCACTCCGCCGGCCACGGCGTGGTCGGCGAGCCACGGGTGGGTCTGCAGCGACAGGCGTCCGGTCAGCACCGTACGGTCGCCCTCGGCCAGTTCGGTGAGGCCGCCGAGCAGCGGGTGGTCCACCCTACCGAGGCCGACGCTCCGGGCGTCGCCGGTCACGGCGCCGCCCGACTCGAGCCAGTACCGCTTGTGCTGGAAGGCGTAGGTCGGCAGGGCGACGCGGTGTGCGCCGCGCCCGGAGTACACCGCGTCCCAGTCCACGCCGACGCCGTTCGCGTACAGGGTGGCGACCGCCTCCGCCAGCGTCTGGGCCTCGGCGCGCCCGGAGCGGGCCAGGGGCACGAAGGCCGCGTCGGCGCCGACGGCGTCCAGGCAGTCCTGGCCCATCGCGGTCAGCACGGCGTCGGGGCCGAGCTCCACGCACGTCGTCACGCCCTGGTCGGCGAGGCGGCGCATACCGTCGTCGAAGCGGACCGCTTCCCGCACATGGCGGACCCAGTACTCCGGGGTGGCCAGTTCGGCGCCCGCGACATCGCCGGTGACGTTGGAGATGACCGGGATGGCCGGGGTCGAGTACGCCAGGCAGGCGGCGATCTGGCCGAACTCCTCCAGCATGGCGTCCATCCGGGGGGAGTGGAACGCGTGGCTGACCCGCAGCCGCTTGGTCTTGCGGCCCTGGGCCTCCCAGTGGCCGGCGAGTTCGAGCACCGCGTCCTCGTCGCCGGAGAGCACCACCGAGGTGGGGCCGTTGAGCGCCGCCAGCGACACCTGGTCCTCGCGGCCCTCCAGGCTCTCGGCCACCTCTTGCTCCGATGCCTGGACGGCCACCATGGCGCCGCCCTCGGGCAGTTCCTGCATCAGCCGTCCGCGGGCCGCCACCAGGGCGCACGCGTCCTCCAGGGACAGCACCCCGGCGACGTGGGCCGCGGCGATCTCGCCCACCGAGTGCCCCATCAGGAAGTCGGGGCGCACACCCCAGGACTCCAGCAGGCGGAACAGGGCCACCTCGAAGGCGAACAGCCCGGCCTGGGTGAACATCGTCTGGTTGAGCTCGTCACCGGTCGCGGCGTCATCGTCCTCGGGGCCGAAGACCACGTCGAGCACGGAGGTCCCGAGGCGCACCTCCAGGTAATCGCACGCCTCGTCGAACACGTCGGCGAAGAGCGGGTAGGTCTCGTAGAGTTCACGGCCCATGCCCAGCCGCTGGGCGCCCTGGCCGGTGAACAGGAACGCCACCCGCTGCGCCGTGGACCTGCCAAGCACCAGGCCCGGCGCGTCGGTCTCCTCGGCGAGCGCCGCGAGGCCGCGCAGCAGCCCCTCACGGTCGGACGCCACCACCACGCCACGGTGTTCGAGCGCGGCTCGTGTCACGGCGGACGACCATCCGACGTCGACCGGCCGCGCGTCGGGGTGGCGCACCACGTGCTCGCGCAGCCGCGCGGCCTGCGCCCGCAGCGCCTCCTCGCTCCTGGCGGACATCAGCCAGGACACGGGCTGGGAGGCCGTGTCTGCGTCGGCGTCCGTGGTGGGGGCCGGCTCCTGCGGCGGGGCCTGTTCGATGATGGCGTGCGCGTTGGTGCCGCTCATGCCGAACGAGGAGATACCGGCCCGGCGTGGCCGCCCGGTCTCCGGCCAGGCGCGCTGCTCGGCGAGCAGCGCCACACCGCCCGACGACCAGTCCACGTGCGGGGTCGGTACCTCCACGTGCAGCGTCTTGGGCAGGATGCCGTGGCGCATGGCCATCACCATCTTGATGACGGCGCCCACACCGGCCGCCGCCTGGGTGTGGCCGATGTTCGACTTGAGGGAGCCCAGCCATACCGGCTGCCCCTCCGGGCGGCTCTCGCCGTAGGTGGCGAGCAGCGCCTGCGCCTCGATGGGGTCGCCGAGCGAGGTTCCGGTGCCGTGCGCCTCGATCACGTCGATCTGGTCCGCGGTCAGCTCGGCGTTGGCCAGCGCCTGTCGGATGACGCGCTGCTGGGAGCGCCCGTTGGGGGCCGTCAGACCGTTGCTGGCGCCATCCTGGTTGACGGCGGAGCCGCGCACGATGGCCAGCACCTCGTGGCCGTTGCGCCGGGCGTCGGAGAGCCGCTCCACCAGGAGGACGCCGACGCCCTCGGCCCATGACGTGCCGTCGGCCTCGGCACCGAACGCCTTGCAGCGCCCGTTGGAGGAGAGCCCGCGCTGGCGGCTGAAGAGGATGAAGTCACCCGGGGTCGGCATGGTGGCGACGCCGGTGGCGAGCGCCAGATCGCACTCCCCCTGGCGCAGCGAGTGCGCCGCCTGGTGCAGGGAGACCAGCGACGAGGAGCACGCGGTGTCCACGGTCCACGCCGGGCCCTCGAAGCCGAAGGTGTAGGAGATGCGCCCGGAGGCGACGCTGCCCGCGATGCCGGTCAGCGCATAGCCCTCGAGGCCGCTCTTGGTGCTCTGGAGGTGGGGCCCGTAGTCGTGGTGCTCTGCGCCGGTGAAGACGGCGGTGCGGCTCCCCCGCAGCTTGGTCACGTCGATTCCGGCCCGCTCGAAGACCTCCCAGCTGGTCTCAAGCAGCAGCCGCTGCTGCGGGTCCATGGCGAGCGCCTCACGCGGCGATATGCCGAAGAACTCCGCGTCGAACTCGGGCGCGTCGTGGATGAACCCGCCCTCGGTCGCGTAGCTGGTGCCGGGGCGGTCCGGGTCCGGGCTGTAGAGCGCCTCCAGGTCCCAGCCGCGGTCGGTGGGGAACGGCGTGATGGCGTCCACGCCCTCGGAGACGACCTTCCACAGGTCCTCGGGGCTGTTGACGCCACCGGGGAAACGGCAGCTCATCCCGACGATCGCGATGGGGTCGTCCGAGCCCACGACGGCACGCGCGGGAGCGGTGTCGTCCGTGGCCACGGGGAAGATCTGCCGGTGGAGGTGGTCCACGAGCTGGCTGGGCGTCGGATACTCGAAGGCGAGTGACACTTCGAGAGTGAGCCCGGTGGCGGCGACCAGCCCTCGGTGCAGGTTGACCGCCGCGAGCGAGTCCAGTCCCAGGTCGAGAAACGAGCTCTCCGCGTCGAGCGTGCGCGGTGACTCGGACCGCAGCGCCGCGGCGACGTGTGCGCGTACCAGGTCGAACAGGGCCCTGCGCTGTTCGCGGTCCGGCAGTTCGTGGAAGTCCGGACCGAGTGAGGGCAGTTCAGGGCTCTCGTCCGGTCCAGCCTGCGCGATGGAATCTCCCGAGTCACTGGACCCGTTCAACATGGTGCTCACCTAACTCCTGCCTTGGGTAAAACCGTGCGTCAAAGCTGTGTGCCGCGCCGGCGTCGGCTGCGGCGTGGGGCGCCCGCCCGCGGGCCGTCGATGCGGGCGGGCGCGTGCTGCGCTAGAGGCTGGCCACCCAGTCCTCGATGGCCTGTGCGGTGGTACCCGCCTGCTTCTCCACCATCGTGAAGTGGGTTCCGGGTACGTCGATCACGGATTCGGCCGGCCAGTCCGACTGCCAGCCCGCCGCGTCCGGGTCCACCTCTCCCATCGGTTCCGCCGCACGGACGAGAAGGCTGGGAACCGCGCTCTCCGGCGGCTTCCACCCCTCGAACAGATGCAGATACCACCCCATGGCGGACATCCGGACACCCTCCATGGAGACGAGGGCGTCCCGCTCGTACATCTCGTCGAGCATGGTGTTCTCGAACTGGCCGATGCTCGCGCTGTCCGGAAGGTAGGTGTCCAGCAGGACGACTCCCGCGGGCGGTGTGCCCTGGCTCTCCAGAGCGGCGGCCACCGAGTGGGCAACCATTCCGCCGGCCGACGAACCGACCAGGACGACCGGGGCGCCGTCGGCATACTCCGAGACGATCCGCGCCTGGAGGCGGAACAGCGCCTCCGGGGTGGCCGGAAGGCTCTCGCCCTGGACGAACCCCACGGCGGGCAGGGCCGCGACGTCCCGGCTGCCCCGGAAGGAGGCGGCGAGCTGCGCGTACTGGTGGACGCCGCCCAGCGCCATGTAGGAGGAGCAGCACATCAGCCGGGGGTGCTCGGCACCCCGGGAGAGCCGCACGGGCCTGATGGTCCCCTCGAAGTCGGCCGGGTCCTCGAAGGTGGGACGCAGCCGCGCGGCGTTCACCAGCAGATCCATGCCGATCTTGGTCTTGCCCTGCGCCGCCGCCTCCCGGAACAGGGAGCCGAGGGTGTCGGGCGCGTCCGCCTGCGACGCCGGAGGCGCGGTCGCGGGCGTCGGCGTGGCGGCCTGGGCCGACGGCGGCTGGGTCTGGCGGCCGGCGGGAGCGGACGCGATCCCGGCCGCGAGCCGGGGCCGCAGATAGGACACCAGCTCCAGGGGGCGCGGATGGTCGAAGACCACCGTGGTGTCCAGCCGGAGGCCGGTGACCGCGGCGAGCTGGTTCCGGAACTCCACCGCCGTAAGGGAGTTGAAGCCCATCTCCATGAACTCGTGGCTGGTGTCGACCTCGTCGGGTGATGTGTACCCGAGCACCGCGGCGGCGAGCGTACGCACCAGTTCGAGCAGCGCCTCCTCGGTCTCGGTCTCCGACAGCCCGGCCAGTCGCCGGCGCAACTGGGCGGACTGGTCGCCGGCCTCGGACTCGACCGCCCGGGCCGTACGCCGGACCGCGGGCTCCGGGACGATGGCACGGAACACGGCGGGCATCGCGGCCCCCTGGGCGCGCAGCGCACCCAGGTCCAGCCGGGTGGGGATCACCACGGCCTGGCCGGAGGTGACGCCCTCGTCGAACAGCTCCAGGCCCTCCTTGGAGGAGAGCGGCACCAGACCCGAACGCGACACCCGGCGCAGGTCCCCCTGCCCGAGGTGCCCGGTCATGCCGCCGGCCTGTTCCCACAGGCCCCATGCCAGCGAGACGCCCGGCAGCCCCTGGGTGCGCCGCCATGACGCGAGGCCGTCCAGGAACACGTTGGCCGCGGCGTAGTTGCTCTGTCCGGCCGCGCCGAGCACACCGGCGGCCGAGGAGAAGAGGACGAACGCCGACAGGTCCATGTCCGCGGTCAGTTCATGCAGGTTCCAGGCCGCGTCCACCTTCGCCCGCAGCACCGCGCTCACCCGCTCGCGCGTCAGGGACGCGAACAGCCCGTCGTCGAGCACCCCGGCCGCGTGCACCACAGCGCTCGGCGCGAACCCTTCGGGCAGCCCCGACAGCACCGCGGCGAGCGCCTCGCGGTCCGCGGCGTCGCACGCCTCGATCACCGCTTCGGCGCCCGCGGCCTCCAGCTCGGTCCGCAACCCGGCGGCACCATCCGCCTCCGCCCCACGGCGGGACAACAGCACCAGCTTCCGGACGCCGTGCCGGGTGACCAGATGCCGGGCCACCAAGCCGCCCAGCAGCCCTGTGCCCCCCGTCACCAGCACCGAGCCGGAACCGAACACCTCCGGCTCCTGAGCCTCGCCCGAGAGCGGCGCCCGGCCCAGGCGTGGCACGCGGACCTCGCCGGAGCGCACCACCACCTGCTCCTCGCCGGAAGCCACCACGCCCGCGAGAAGCCCAGCCGACCGTTCGACGTCATCGATGTCGACCAGCACCACCTGGCCCGGGTTCTCCGACTGCGCCGAGCGCACCAGTCCCCACACGGCCGCGCCCGCCAGATCCGTCACACCGTCACCGGTGTCCACGGCGCCCCGGGTCACGAGCACCAGCCGGCTCCCCGCGAACCGCTCGTCCGCCACCCAGGACTGGACGGTCTCCAGTACCTCGGCGACCCGCGCATGCACCTCGCCCGCCACGGCCGAGCCGTCCGAAGCCACCGGCAGCACCACAGTGCCGGGCATGAGCGTGCCCGACGCCACGGCGTCACCGAGCGCCACCGGGTCCGTGTACACGTCGGTGGTGACGCCCGACGCCTCCAGAGCGGCGCCCACGCCGAGGCGGTCGTCGCCCAGCACCACCGACCAGCCCGACGCCACGCCCTCGGCGGGCTCGGCCGCGCCCGCCGTCCACTCCATGAGGAACAGCGCGTCACCGGTCTTCCGGCTCGCGTTCCTCAACGCGTCCGCCTGCATGGGCCGCAGAACGAGTGAGTCGACCGACGCCACCGGGCGGCCCGACGTGTCGGCTATCGCCAGGGACACCGCCTGGCGCCCGTCCGGGACCACCCGGACGCGCAGCGCTCCCGCGCCGACGGCGTCCAGGGAGAAGCCTCGCCACGAGAACGGCAGCAGAGTGCCCGCGCTCGGCGCGTCGTCGCCGCCGCGTACTTCCTTGCCCACGCCGATGGCGTGGAGGGCCGCGTCGAACAGCGCCGGGTGCAAGCCGAAGTACTTCGCGGTGCCGAGCTGGTCCTCGGGCAGTTCGACATCGGCGAACACCGCGTCGCCGCGCCGCCAGGCACGCCGCAGCCCTTGGAACGCGGGGCCGTAGCGCAGCCCGTGTTCGGCGGCGTGCTCGTATCCGCCCGCGATGTCGACGGGCTTGGACCCGGAGGGCGGCCACTTCACGAAGTCGAAGGAGGCGGCCGGGCCGGGCGGGGTGAGCACACCGTGTGCATGCCGTACCCACGGCTCCCCGAGGTCGGCCCGGTCATCGGCCGACTCCAGTCGTGAGTACACGCTCACCTCACGATGTCCCGCGGCATCGACCTCCCCCACCTCGACCTGGATCTGCACCCCGCCGCGCTCGGGCATCACCAGGGGCGCCTCGATCACCAGCTCATCGACCCGGGGGCACCCCACCTGGTCACCCGCTCGGGCGGCCATCTCCATGAAGGCCGTCCCGGGCACCAGCGCCATGCCCTGCACCGTGTGATCGGCGAGCCAGGCGTGCGTGGCCATCGACAACCGCCCGCTGATCAGCACCCCGCCGCCGCCCGCCAGGGAGAGCACGGCGCCCAGCAGCGGGTGCCATACCGGTCCGAGGCCCACCGAGCCGACGTCGCCGACGGCCGCCATGGAGTCGAGCCAGTAGCGCTGACGCTGGAAGGCGTACGTGGGAAGGGCCACCCGCCGCGCGCCGCGCCCGGAGAACACCCGCTCCCAGTCGACTGCGGCGCCGTGGACGTGGAGTTCGGCGACGGCGGCCGTCAGCGCCTGGACCTCCGTCCGGTCCTTGCGCAGCATCGGCACCGTCACCGGGCCGACCGCGGCCCGCTCGGACCGCTCGCTCAGACAGTTCTGGGCCATCGCCGACAGCACGGCGTCCGGGCCGACCTCCAGGAAGGTGTTCACCCCCTGCGCCTCAAGGCCGCGTACACCGTCGGCGAAGCGCACGGCCGCGCGCACATGCCGCACCCAGTACTCCGGCGAACACACCTCGGCGTCCGAAGCCGGTTCTCCGGTGACATTGGAGACGAAGGGGATGGCCGACGGGGCGAGCACGAGCCCCTCGACGACCTTGCGGAAGTCGTCCAGCATGGCGTCCATGCGCGGGGAGTGGAAGGCGTGGCTGACCCGCAGCCGACGGGTCTTACGGCCCTGCTCCACCCACTGTCCGGCGATCTCCAGTACGGCGGCCTCGTCACCCGCGATGACCACGGCCGTCGGGCCGTTGACGGCCGCGATGCTCACCTCGGCCTCACGACCAGCCAGCGATCCGGCGATCTCCTCCTCGGACGCCTGCACCGCCACCATCGCGCCGCCCTCGGGGAGCGCCTGCATCAGCCGGCCACGCGCCGCCACCAGCGTGCACGCGTCCTCCAGGGAAAACACCCCCGCCACATGCGCGGCAGCGATCTCACCCACCGAGTGGCCGATGAGCACGTCAGGGGTGACACCCCAGTGCTCCAGCAGCCGGAACAGCGCCACTTCGATGGCGAACAGCGCAGGCTGTGTGAACGCGGTCCGGTCCAGCAATTCGGCGTCGGCACCGCCCTCCACCGCGAACATCACGTCCTTCAGCGGACGGTCCAGTACGACGTCCAGGTGCGCGCACACCTCGTCCAGCGCCTGGGCGAACACCGGGAAGGCCTCGTACAACTCCCGCCCCATACCCAGGCGTTGCGCACCCTGACCGGTGAACAGGAACGCGGTCCTGCGACCCTTCACCGCCTGTGCCCTGACCACGCCCGGAGCGATCTCGCCCTGAGCCACGGCCCGAAGACCACGCAGAAGGCTTTCGCGGTCCTCGCCGATCACCACCGCGCGGTGCTCGAACGCCGACCGGGACACCGCCAGGGAGTAGCCGACGTCCGCCACCGGTGCCGCCGCGGGATCGTCGTCCCGCGAGGATCCCTGAGCCGTCAGACGCGTGTGCAGCCGCTCGGCCTGTGCCCGCAGCGCGGCCTCGCCCTTGCCGGAGACGAGCCACGGCACGACGGAGGCGGCGACCGTTCCGGGTGCCTCGGCTCCCGGGCCCTCCTGCGGATCGGCCGGCCCCGGCTCCTCGGCTTCGGGGGCCTGCTCGATGACGGTGTGCGCGTTGGTGCCGCTGATCGCGAAGGAGGAGATCGCCGCCCGGCGGGGCCGGCCCGTCTCCGGCCAGGGCCGTGCCTCGGTCAGCAGTTCCACGGCCCCCGCCGACCAGTCCACATGCGGGGTCGGCTCGTCGACGTGCAGCGTCTTCGGCAGGACGCCGTGCCGCATCGCCATCACCATCTTGATGATCCCCGCGACACCCGCCGCCGCCTGCGCGTGACCGATGTTCGACTTGATGGATCCCAGCCACAGCGGCCGGTCCGCCGGCCGGTCCTGGCCGTAGGACGCGATCAGCGCCTGCGCCTCGATCGGGTCACCCAGCGTGGTACCTGTACCGTGCGCCTCCACCACGTCGACGTCGTCCGGGGTGAGTCCCGCGTTGTCGAGCGCCTGCCGGATCACCCTGCGCTGCGACGGGCCGTTGGGGGCCGTCAGGCCGTTGCTGGCGCCGTCCTGGTTCACCGCGGAGCCGCGCATCACCGCCAGCACGGGGTGGCCGTGGCGGCGGGCGTCGGACAGCCGTTCCACGAGCAGCACGCCGACGCCCTCGGACCAGTTGGTGCCGTCCGCGGCAGCCGCGAAGGGCTTGCAGCGGCCGTCGGAGGCGAGTCCCCGCTGACGGCTGAACTCGGTGAACGTTCCGGGGCCGGCCATCACGGTGATGCCGCCGGCCAGGGCGAAGTCGCACTCGCCCTGGCGCAGCGCCTGCGCGGCCAGATGCAGCGTCACCAGGGACGACGAACACGCCGTGTCCACCGTCACCGCGGGGCCTTCGAGGCCGAGGACGTAGGAGATCCGGCCGGAGGTGACGGCGGGCGTCTGCCCCGTCATCAGATGGCCTTCGACCTCTTCGGCCTCGATCGGGCCGGCCGCGCCGTACCCCTGGAAGGCGGCGCCCATGAACACGCCGCCGGTGCTGCCCTTGACGGACAGCGGGTCGATGCCCGCCCGCTCCAGGACCTCCCAGGACACCTCCAGCAGCAGCCGCTGCTGGGGGTCCATCGCCAGCGCCTCACGCGGGGAGATGCCGAAGAACACGGGATCGAACTGCGCGGCGTCGTGCAGGAACCCGCCCTCGTTCACATAGCTCGTGCCCTGGCTGTCGGGGTCCGGGTTGTACACCTCCTCGTGCCAGCCGCGGTCCGTCGGGAACGGTGAGAGTCCGTCGGCGCCGTCCGCGACCATGTTCCACAGCTCCTCGGGAGAGCTGATCCCGCCGGGGAAGCGGCAGCTCATCGCGACGATCGCGATGGGCTCACGCTGCTTCGCCTCCACCTCCTGAAGGCGCTGCCGGGTGCGGTGCAGATCGGTCGTCACCCTGTTGAGGTAGTCGCGGAGCTTCGTCTCGCTCACTGTGTGCCGTCACTTTCTTTAAAGTCAGAGGGTCGGAGGGCGCTGGACACCGGTTCAGGACAGCCCGAGCTCGTTGTCGATGAAGGCGAACAGTTCGTCGTTGGACGACGATCCGATCCGTTCGACCACCTCGGCGGAGCCGGAGTCGTCGGAAGCCTCGACCAGCTTCTCCAGGAGCTCCCTCAGCCGTCCGGCCACCTTCGTGCGCGCCTCGCCGTCGTCCATCACGTGGGAGAGCAAGGGCTCCAGCCTGTCGAGCTCGGCGAAGACCAGGGGCTCGCCCGTGCCGCCGTCCGGCAGGAGTTCCTCCCGCAGGTGGTCCACCAGCGCCGTGGGGGTCGGGTGGTCGAAGACCAGCACCGCCGACAGCCGCAGCCCGGTCTCCGCGTTGAGCCGGTTGCGCAGTTCCACCGTGGTCAGCGAGTCGAAGCCCATCTCCTTGAAGGCCATGTCGGGCTCCACCGCCTCCGGCGAGCCATGGCCGAGGACGGTGGCCACCTGCACCCGCACCAGGTCCAGCAGCGCCCGGTGTTGGTCGGCCGCGGAGAGACCAGCCAGGCGGTCCCGCAGCGACCCGGTGCCGGTGTGCGTGGTCTCCGACGCCGCGGCCCGGCGCCGGGGAACCCGCACCAGGCCGCGCAGCAGCGCGGGGACGTCGCCGGTGTGGGCCTGGACGCGCAGGGCGGCGAGGTCCACGTGGGTCGGCACGAGCACGGTCTCGTCGGTCCTGAGCGCGTCGTCGAACAGCGCGAGGCCCTCTCGCGAGCTGAGCGCGTTCAGCCCGGCTCGCGCGATGCGCCGGAGGTCCGCCTCGCCGAGGTCCCCGGTCATCTCACTGCGCTGCTCCCACATGCCCCAGGCCAGGGAGACCGCGGGGAGGCCGAGCCCGCGCCGCTGGTGTGCCAGGGCGTCCAGGAAGGCGTTGGCCGCGGCGTAGTTGGCCTGGCCGCCGCCACCGAAGTTGGAGGAGGCCGAGGAGAACAGGATGAACGCGGAGAGGTCGAGGTCGCGGGTCAGCTCGTGCAGGTGCAGCGCCGCGTCCACCTTCGGACGCAGCACCCTGTCCACCCGCTCCGGCGTCAACGACTCCACCACACCGTCGTCCAGCACACCCGCCGCATGCACCACAGCCGACAACGGATACTCGGACCCGATCCCCGCCAGCAGACCCTCCACCGCGCCACGGTCAGCGACATCACACGCCACCGCCCGCACCTCGGCACCCAGCCCCGCCAGCTCCGCCACCAACTCCACCGCACCCGGCGCCTCCACACCACGACGACTCGTCAGCACCAGAGAACGCACACCGTGCTCCACGACAAGGTGACGGGCCAGCAACGCCCCCAGACCACCCGTACCACCCGTGATCAGCACCGTGCCACGGCCGTCGAACGGCGGGGTCCCCGGTTCGGGCAGGTCCTCGGCCGGGTCCACCCGGGCCAGACGCGCCGCGAGCACCCGTCCGTCCCGCACGGCCACCTGCGGCTCCTCGGCGGTCAGCGCCGCCCGTAGCGCCGAGGACACGTCGCCGTGGTCCTCCGGGTCCAGGTCCACCAGCAGGAACTTCCCGGGGTGCTCGGTCTGCGCGGAGCGCAGCAGGCCCCACACGGCGGCCTCGGCCGGGGTGCGCACCTCACCGGAGGACCGGGCACCCATCGCACCGCGGGTCACGAACACCAGGTAGGAGTCGCCGAACCGCTCGTCGGTGACCCACGACCGCACCAGTTCCAGCGCGCGGTACGTGGCACCACGTACCCGTCCCGCCAGATCCGCCCCTTCGTCGATGCCGGCCGCGTCCGCGGCGCCCGCCACCATGACGACGTCCGGCGGCGTGGCCCCGGAGTCGACCGCCTCGCGCAGCGCGGCCAGATCCGCGTACGACACCACGTCGGCACCCGCGCCCTCCAGACCGGAGCGCACCCCCAGGCCGTCCGTGCCCAGCACGGCCCACGTCCCCTCGGAGGCCGGAGCCGGCGCGCCGACGGGAACGGGGGTCCAGTCCAGCCGGAAGAGCGAGTCATGCCCGGCCACCGCGGAGCCGGCCGACTGGATCTGACCCTCCGCCACCAGCCGCAGCACCAGGGAGTCGACGGTAGCCACGGCCTGACCGCTGGTGTCGGCCACGGCGAGGCCGATCGAGTCGGGCCCGAGCGAGCTGAGGCGCACCCTCAGTTCCGAGGCGCCCGTGGCCCGCAGCGATACGCCGGTCCAGGAGAACGGAAGCCTGGCCAGCCCCGCCTCCTCCTGCGGCACGAACATGACGGCCTGGACCGCCGCGTCCAGCAGGGCCGGGTGCAGTCCGAACCGCTCCGCGTCCGACGTGTTCTCCTCCGGCAGACGCACCTCGGCGAAGACCTCGTCACCACGGATCCACACCGATCGCAGCCCCTGGAAGACCGGGCCGTAGGCGAAGCCGCCTGCGGCCATCCGGGCGTAGACGTCCTCGATGTCGATCCGTTCGGCGCCCTCCGGGGGCCATACGGCGAGGTCGGCCCGGCCGGTGTCGTCCTGCGCCCCGCTCCGCGCGAGCAGACCGGAGGCGTGCTGTGTCCACGGCTGCTCCATGGTGGAGTCCTCCGGCCGGGAGTACACGTTCAGCGAGCGCGTGCCGTTCTCGTCCGGTCCGCCCACCGCCAGCTGGAGATGGACCGCGCCCCGCTCGGGCAGCGCCAGCGGCGCCGTGAGGGTCAGCTCCTCGACCCGGTCGCATCCCACCTGGTCGGCGATGTGCAGGGCCAGTTCGAGGAAGGCGGTGCCGGGCAGCAGGATCGTGTCCTGCACCATGTGGTCGACGAGCCACGGGTCGGTCTGCGGCGAGAGGCGGCTGGTGAACAGGAAGCCGTCCGCGTCGGGCAGTTCGACGGCGGCGCCCAGCAGCGGATGCGTCGGCGGGACGAGCCCCACGGCGGTCACATCGCTGGCGAACGACGTCAGGGCCTCCAGCCAGTAGCGCTCCCGCTGGAAGGCGTAGGTGGGCAGCTCGACCCTGCGGGCGCCGCGCCCGGTGAAGATCCGCTCCCAGTCCACCGCGACGCCGCCCACGTGGAGCTCGGCCAGCGCCGTCGTCAGCGCCCGCGCCTCAGGGCGCTCCTTGCGCAGCACCGGCACCAGGACCGGCTCGACGGTGCCCTCGGGACGGTCCGCCACGCAGTCCCGCGCCATCGCGGTGAGCACACCGTCGGGGCCGACCTCGACAAACCGGGTCACGCCCAGCTTCTCCAGCGCCCGCACCCCGTCCGCGAACCGCACGGCCTCCCGCACATGCCGCACCCAGTACTCCGGCGAACACACCTCGTCCGCACCGGTCGGCCGACCCGTCACATTGGAGACCAGCGCGATGGCCGGCGAGGCGAAGGCCAGCTCTTCGACGACCTTGCGGAAGTCGCCGAGCATCGCGTCCATACGCGGCGAGTGGAAGGCGTGGCTGACCCGCAGGCGGCGGGTCTTACGGCCCTGCTCCGACCACTGGCCGGCGATCTCCAGTACGGCGGGCTCGTCGCCCGCGATGACCACGGCGCTCGGACCGTTCACGGCGGCGACACTCACCTCGGTCTCACGACCGGCAAGCGTTCCGGAGACCTCCTCCTCGGACGCCTCGATGGCGACCATGGCGCCGCCCTCCGGCAGCGCCTGCATCAGCCGGCCACGCGCAGCCACCAGGGCGCACGCGTCCTCCAGCGAGAACACCCCCGCCACATGCGCGGCGGCGATCTCACCGATGGAATGCCCGATCACCACATCCGGCCTGACACCCCAGTGCTCCAGCAACCGGAACAACGCCACCTCGACGGCGAACAACGCGGGCTGCGTGAACACCGTCCGGTCCAGCAGCCCAGCATCCGCGCTCCCCTCCACCGCGAACACCACATCCCGCAGCGGACGGTCCAGCAGCACATCCAGATGCGCGCACACCTCGTCCCACGCGTCGGCGAACACCGGGAACGCCTCGTACAACTCCCGCCCCATGCCGAGCCGTTGCGCGCCCTGACCCGAGAACAGGAACGCCGTCTTGCCGACCGCCCCCGCCATGCCCCGCACGACGCCGGGCGCGGTCTCGCCCTTCGCGAGGGCGTCGAGACCACGCAGCATGTCCGCGCGGTCCTCGCCCACCAGGGCGGCTCGCTGATCGAAGAGCGACCGGGTCGTCGCCAGGGAATAGCCGACGTCCACCGTGGGCGTGAACTCTTCGGTGAGCGTGGCGAGTTGGTCCCGCAGCCGCTCGGCCTGGCCCCGCAGGGCGGCGTCGGTCCTGCCGGAGAGGATCCACGGCACCGGGAGCCCGGTGGTGTCCGGGGCGGCCGTGGCCCGCGGCGCCTCCGGCTCGTCGGCGACCGGCGGGGCCTGCTCGATGATCGTGTGTGCGTTGGTGCCGCTCACACCGAAGGCGGACACCGCAGCCCGGCGCGGATGGTCCGTCTCCGGCCAGGGCACCGTCTCGGTCAGCAGCTCGACGTCGCCCGCCGACCAGTCCACATGCGGTGTCGCCTCGTCCACGTGCAAGGTCTTGGGCAGGACGCCCTCGCGCATGGCCATCACCATCTTGATGACACCCGCGACACCGGCGGCGGCCTGCGTATGACCGATGTTCGACTTGATGGCGCCCAGCAGCAACGGCCGGCCCTCGGGGCGGCCCTGGCCGTAGGTGGCCAGCAGTGCCTGCGCCTCGATCGGGTCGCCGAGGGGCGTGCCGGTGCCATGGGCCTCGACCACGTCCACATCGGCGGAGGCCAGTCGGGCACCGGCCAGCGTCTGCTCGATCAGCCGCTGCTGCGACGGGCCGTTCGGCGCCGTAAGACCGTTGGAAGCGCCGTCCTGGTTGATCGCCGAACCCCGGACGACGGCCAGCACCTTGTGGCCGTTGCGCTGGGCGTCCGACAGCCGCTCCACAAGGAGCATGCCCACGCCCTCGGACCAGCCGGTGCCGTCGGCCGATGCCGCGAACGCCTTGCAGCGGCCGTCGAACGACAGCACACGCTGGGCGCTGAACTCGATGAACGTGCCCGGTGTGGCCATGATCGTCACACCGCCGGCCAGCGCCACGGAGGACTCCCCCTGGCGCAGCGACTGGCAGGCCATGTGCAGGGCGACCAGCGACGACGAACACGCGGTGTCCACCGTGACGGCCGGGCCCTCGAAGCCGAAGGTGTAGGAGATACGGCCGGAGGAGACGCTGGGGGCGCTGCCGAGGCCGAGATACCCCTCCACTCCTTCGGCGTCCCTCAGGATGCGTGAACCGTAGTCGTGGTAGTTGGAGCCGACGAAGACGCCTGCCTGGCTTCCGCGCAGCACCGTGGGGTCGATGCCGGCGCGCTCGAACGCCTCCCAGGACGTCTCAAGGAGCAGCCGCTGCTGCGGGTCGATCGCCATCGCCTCGCGCGGCGAGATCCCGAAGAACGCCGGGTCGAAGTGGCCGACCTCGTCGAGGAAGCCGCCCGCCCGGACATAGCTGCTACCGGACTTCTCGGGATCCGGGTCGTAGAGGCTGTCGATGTCCCAGTCGCGGTCCTCGGGGAACCCGGAGATCACATCGCTCTCGGTCATCAGCAGGTCCCACAGCGCCTCGGGGGTGCGTACCCCGCCGGGGAACCGGCAGCTCATGCCGATGATGGCGATCGGCTCATCGGTGGCGACGGGCTTGTCGAGCGCCTCCGGCCGCTTGGGCGCGGCGGCGGTGGCGCCCCCGGTGACCGGCCGCTCGCCGAACATCTCGGTGTGTAGATACCGGGCCAGAACGGTGGCGGTCGGGTAGTCGAAGACACAGGTGACCGGCAGCCGGAGGCCGGTGACCACGCCGAGGCGGTTGCGCAGTTCGACGGCGGTCAGCGAGTCGAAGCCGAGGTCGCGGAAGGCGCGGTCGGCCTCCACCGCGTCGGCGCTGTCGTAGCCGAGGACGTCGGCGGCCTGGTTGCGCACCAGCTCCTGGAGGAGCTTGGGCTGCTCGGCGGGGGTCAACTCCGCCAACTCCCGGCGCAGCGCGGAAATCGCGTCGTCGCCGTCGCCCGCGTCCGCACCAGCGGTGGCAGCGGCAGCGGGGCGGTTCAGCTCGGGCACCTCGCGGAACAGCGCGTTCGGACGTGAGCCGACGAATTCCGGCTGGAAGCGATCCCAGTCGATCTCGGCGATGACCAGGAACGTCTCGTCCAGTTCAAGCGCCTGCTGCATTCCGGAGATCGCCAGCTCGGGCGCCATCCCGACCACGCCGGAACGGTCCATCCGCTCGCCGACCCGGCCGGAGCCGAGTCCACCACCGGCCCAAGCACCCCAGGCGATCGAGGTGGCTGGAAGCCCATCAGCGCGCCGCTGCAACGCCAACGCGTCGAGGTAGGAATTGCCTGCCGCATAACTGCCCTGCCCCGGGCCGCCCAGTGTGGCGGCGCCGGAGGAGAAGAGCACGAAGGCCGACAGGTCCATCCCGGCGGTCAGTTCGTGCAGATTCCGTGCCGCGTCCACCTTCGGACGCAACACCCCGGCCGCCCGCTCCACCGACAAGGCATCCACCACGCCGTCATCCAGCACACCGGCCGTATGCACCACGGCAGTCAGCGGCAACTCCCGCGGAATCCCCTCCAGCACCACCGCCAGCGCCTCACGGTCCGCCGCATCACACGCCGCCACCGTCACCCGGACACCCAGGCCCTCCAGCTCCGCCTTCAGCTCGACGGCGCCTTCGGCCTCCATCCCCCGACGGCTGGTCAGCACCAGATGCTCAGCACCCGTACGCGCCAGCCAACGAGCCACATGGCCACCCAGCGCACCCGTACCACCCGTCACCAACACCGAACCCCGGCTCTGCCAGGGCCCGCGGCCCTCCGCGTCCTCGGCCGCTGCGGCCCGCACCATGCGCTTGGCGAACACACCCGAGCCGCGCACCGCGACCTGGTCCTCGCCCTCCGCACCCGCCAGCACCCCGACCAGACGGGCCGTCGCACGGCTGTCCACGGTCTCGGGCAGATCGACCGCGCCACCCCAGCGCTGGGGATACTCCGCCCCCACGATCCGGCCCAGACCCCACGCCAGCGACTGCACCGGACTCACCAGCCGGTCGGAACGACCCACCGACACCGCCCCCCGGGTACCACACCACAGCGGAGCCGTCACACCCGCATCACCGAGCCCCTGGACCAGCCCCACCAACGCGGCAAACCCAGCAGGAACACCCCCGAAGGACTCAAGCCCCGCCTCGTCCAACGCCACCAGCGAGAACACACCCGCCACACCCGACGACTCCACCCCAGCCCCGTCGAGCGCCCCACGCAGCCGCTCCGCGACCACCTCGCGGTCGTTGCCCGATGCGTCCAGCACCACGCGGACGACAGCGGCCCCGTTCGCCTCCAGCCCGTTCACCGTGGCGGACACGAGGGCGTCATCGGCGTGCGACGCGGGAAGGACGACGAGCCAGGTGCCCGAGAGGGCCGCGTCGGTGGCGGACGCCAGGGGCTTCCAGACCACCTTGTAACGCCAGCTGTCCACCGTGTTCTGTTCACGCCGCTGACGACGCCACGACGACAACGCCGGAAGCAACGCCGTCAACGACGACTGCGCCTCCTCACCCTCCACCTCCAACGTGCGGACCAGCGACTCCAGATCCTCGCGCTCGACGGCCTCCCAGAAACGGGCGTCCACAGCGTCCGCGCCCAGGGCGTCGGCGGTGGCCGACATCTCCCAGGCCGACACATCCAGCCAGTACCGCTGACGCTGGAAGGCGTACGTCGGCAGGTCCACCCGGTGGGCGCTCCGGCCCCCGATCAGGGCGGTCCAATCGACCGTGACTCCACGCACGAACACCTCGGCGGCGGAGGTCAGGAACCGATCCAGGCCGCCCTCGTCGCGGCGCAAGGTCCCGACGACCACGGCCTGTGCCTGAGCGGCCTCGACGGTCTGCTGCACCGGCAGGGTCAGCACCGGGTGCGGGCTCGCCTCGATGAACACGGTGTGACCGTCATCCAGCAGCGTGCGGGTAGTGGCCTCCAGCTCGACCGTCTGGCGCAGGTTCCGGTACCAGTACTCCGCGTCCAGAGCGGCCGTGTCCACCAGCCCACCGAACACCGTCGAATAGAACGGCACCTCGGAGGCACGGGGCTTCAGGTCTGCCAGAACCCTCAGCAACTCCTCGCGAATCTCCTCCACGTGGGCGGAGTGCGAGGCGTAGTCCACCGGGACACGGCGGACCCGGATCTCCTCGCCCTCAAGTTCGGCGACCATCTCATCCAGCGCACCCGGATCACCGGACACCACAACCGAGCCGGGGCTGTTCACCGCGGCAACGGATATCGCACCGTCCCAGGCGGCGATACGCTCCCGCGCCCGGTCGACCGGCAGCCCGACCGACACCATGCCGCCACGACCCGCAAGACCGGCCGCAATGGCCTGCGAGCGCAAGGCCACCACCTTCGCGGCGTCCTCCAGCGACAGCGCACCCGCCACACACGCCGCGGCGATCTCACCCTGGCTGTGACCCATCACCGCATCCGGCTCCACACCCACCGAACGCCACAACCGCGCCAACGACACCATCACCGCGAACAACACCGGCTGCACCACATCCACCCGGTCAAAACCAGGCGCACCCTCGCCACCGCGCAGCACGTCCGTCAACGACCAGTCGACATACGCCGACAAAGCCGACTCACACTCACCGATCGCCTCGGCGAACACCGGCGAGGAATCCAGCAGCTCCACCGCCATACCCAGCCACTGCGCCCCCTGACCCGGGAACACAAACACCGAACGACCGGCGTCGCCGGTCCTCCCGCGTACCACTCCGTTCGACGTGACGGTGCCCTCGGCGATCGCCTCAAGGCCCTGGAGGAGCGCCTCACGGCCGGCTCCGGTCACCACGGCCCGGTGCTCGAAGGCGGACCGGGTCGTGGCCAGCGAGAGAGCCACCTCCGCCACATTCAACTCCGGGCGTTCCACGAGGAATTCACGCAGCCGCCCGGCCTGCGCCCGCAGCGCCTCCGCACCACGGCCCGACACCGGCCACGCCACCGGACCATCGGCGACCCCGGCCTCAGCGTCGTCGGCCTCCGCCGGATCGGCCTCGGGAGCCTGCTCCAGGATGGTGTGCACATTGGTGCCACTCATGCCGAACGAGGACACCGCGGCGCGCCGCGGGTGCTCCCGGTCCGGCCACGGGATCGAGTCGTTCAGCAGGGAGACGGCGCCGCCGGTCCAGTCGATGTGCGGCGAGGGCTCGTCCGCGTGGAGCGTCTTGGGCAGCACGCCCGCACGCATGGCCATCACCATCTTGATGACACCCGCGACACCGGCGGCGGCCTGTGTGTGTCCGATGTTGGACTTGATGCCTCCCAGCCACAGCGGCTGGTCCGCGGGCCGGTCCTGCCCGTACGTGGCCATCAGCGCCTGCGCCTCGATCGGGTCACCCAGCGACGTACCCGTACCGTGCGCCTCGACCGCGTCCACCTCGGCGGCCGACAGCCGGGCGCTGGTCAGCGCCTGCCGGATGACGCGCTGCTGCGAGATGCCGTTGGGCGCCGTCAGACCGTTGGACGCGCCGTCCTGGTTGATGGCCGAGCCCCGGACGACGGCCAGCACCTGGTGGCCGTTGCGCTGGGCGTCGGACAGCCTCTCCACGAGCAGCATGCCGACGCCCTCGCCCCAGCCCGTGCCGTCGGCCGCGGCGCCGAACGGCTTGCACCGGCCGTCCGCGGCAAGGCCGCGCTGCCGGCTGAACTGGACGAACGCCGACGGGGTGGACATCACCGTGACACCACCGGCCAGCGCGAGTGTGCACTCACGCTGGCGCAGCGCCTGAACGGCGAGGTGCAGGGCCACGAGGGACGACGAACAGGCCGTGTCCACGGAGAGCGCTGGGCCCTCCAGACCCATGGTGTAGGAGATCCGGCCGGAGACGATGCTCGCCGCGTTGCCGGTGCCCGAGTGGCCCTCGACATCCTCCAGGCTCTCGGCCGCGCCGAGCGTGAGCATGGAGTAGTCCTGGCCGTTGGTGCCGACGAACACACCGGTCCTGCTGCCCCGCAGGGACATCGGGTCGATGCCCGCGCGCTCGCACGCCTCCCAGGACGTCTCAAGCAGCAGCCGCTGCTGGGGGTCCATCGACAGCGCCTCACGCGGGGAGATCCCGAAGAACGCCGGGTCGAACCGGTCGGCGTTCTCCAGGAAACCGCCCTCGGTCGTATAGCTGGTGCCGGGACGGTCCGGGTCCTCGTCGTAGAGGGCCTCGATGTCCCAGCCCCGGTCCATGGGGAATTCCGCGATCGCGTCGGTACCGTCCGCCACCACGCGCCACAGGTCTTCGGGAGAGCTCACCCCGCCGGGGAACCGGCAGCTCATGGCGACGATCGCGATCGGTTCCTGGTCGGCCGACTCGGCCTCGAGCAGGCGCTGGCGGGTCTGCTGGAGATCCGCGGTCACCCGCTTGAGATAGTCGAGAAGCTTCTCTTCGTTCATTGTTATGTCACCCATGGAAGTAGTAAGGAACGACCCTCGGGAACCAACCGCGCCGGCTCAGGAGATCCCGAGCTCCTTGTCGATGAAGTCGAAGATCTCGTCCGACGTCGCCGACTGGATCTTGTCCGAAACCGCCTTCTTGCCGGAGTCGCGCGAATCCTGCTCCGCCTCTCCCCACTTCAGGAGGAGCGCCTGCAGACGCGTCGTGATCCTCGGCCGGTCCACGTCGTCGGCGGAGATCGTGGCCATCGCCGCTTCGATCCGGTCCAGCTCACCGAGGATCGGTGTGGCCGCCGAGACCCCGTCCTCGACGACATCGGTACGCAGTCGCCGGGCGAGCGCCACGGGCGTCGGGTGGTCGAAGACGATCGTCGCGGGCAGGCGCAGGCCCGTCGCCGCGTCGAGCCGGTTCCGCAGTTCGACGGCGGTCAGCGAGTCGAAGCCGAGTTCCCGGAAGGCCCGCTGGGACTCGACCGACTCCACCGACGGGAAGCCGAGTACGACGGCCACCTGGGTGGTGACCAGGTCGAGCAGCGCTCGTTCCTGCTCCGCCTCCGGCAGTCCGGCGAGCCGCTCACGCAGTTCCGAACCACCGGTCTCGAACCGCGCGGTGGTACCGCCCGCGGTCGCGGCCTCCAGGATCCGCCGCGCCTCGGGCATCTCGTCCAGCAGCCTGCTGGCCCGTACGGCGGTGTAGGACGGGACGAATCGCTCCCAGTCGAGGTCGGCGATGGCCAGGTGTGTCTCCTGGAGGTCAAGGGCCTGCTGGAGTGCCATGACCGCCAGCTCCGGCGTCATCGCGGCCATGCCGCCGCGCCGCAGCCGGTCCTCCAGCGCCCCGTCGACCGCCATGCCGCCCTCGGCCCACGGGCCCCAGGCCACCGAGGTGGCGGCGAGACCCTGGGCCCGGCGCTGCTGCGCCAGGGCGTCGAGGTAGGCGTTGGCCGCCGCGTAACTGCCCTGGCCGGCCCCGCCGATCGCCCCGGCGAGCGAGGAGAACAGCACGAACGCGGACAGGTCGAGACCCTTGGTGAGCTCGTGCAGATGGCGGGCCCCGTCCACCTTGGGACGCAGCACGCCCGCCACCCGCTCCACCGACATCGAGTCCAGGACGCCGTCGTCCAGGACGCCCGCCGCGTGCACGACGGCGTTCAGCGGATACCGCTCGGGGATGGCGGCCAGTACGGCGGCCAGGGCGTCGCGGTCGGCGGTGTCACAGGCCGCGATGGTCACCTCGGCGCCCAGGGCGGTGAGTTCGTCGCGCAGTTCGGCCGCGCCGTCGGCTTCCAGGCCACGGCGGCTGGTCAGCACCAGGTGCTCGGCGCCGGCGCCCGCCAGCCACCGGGCCACCTGGCTGCCCACTCCCCCGGTGCCGCCGGTCACCAGCACCGAGCCACGCGCGCTCCACGGCCGGGCCGTGGTCCGCGGCGCGGCGGCCCGCACCAGGCGCCGGGTGAACACGCCGGACGTGCGCACCGCCACCTGGTCCTCGAACTCGCCCGCACCGCCGCCCAGCACACCGGACAGCTGGTTCGCGGCCCGCTCGTCCAGCGTCTCCGGGAGGTCCACCAGACCGCCCCAGAGCTTGGGGTGCTCCAGTCCGGCGACCCGGCCGAGGCCCCAGATCTGCGCCTGGGCGGCGCTGCGCAGAGTGTCGGATCCGGTCACCGACACGGCGCCTCGGGTCGCCACCCACAGCGGAGCCTCGACACCGGCGTCCACGAGTGCCTGCAGCGCGACGAGGTTCAGCGCGAGCCCTCGCGGCACCACCGTGTGCCCGGCGCAGGGGTCCTCATCCAGGGCCAGCAGGGAGAGCACCCCGCTGACGGCCCCGTCGGACGCGCCTTCGACCGCGGTGCGCAGCTGCTCGGCGACCGCCGCGCGGTCGATGTCCGCCGCACCGTCGAGCACGATCCGCGCCACGTCCGCGCCCTGCCGCTCGAGCATGGTCACCGCGGAGGTGACCAGCGCGTCGTCGGCGTACGGCTGGGGAACCATGACCATCCAGGTGCCGGTCAGCGCCCGCTCCGAGAGCTCGGACACCGCGTTCCACGCGATCTGGTAGCGCCAGCCGTCCACCGTGGACCGCTCACGGTGGCCCTTGCGGTACGACGACAGGGCGGGGAGCACCTCGGTCAGCGAGGCGTTTCCGTCCACGTGCAGCGCGGTGGTCAGCGCCTCCAGGTCCTCGCGCTCGACCGCGTCCCAGAACCGGGCGTCGACCGAGTCCACGGAGGCGGAGGGGTCGGAGGCACCGCCCTCGGGGGCATCCAGCCAGTACCGCTGCCGCTGGAACGCGTACGTCGGTAGCTCGACCCGCCGGACGTCCTGGCCGGCGAACAGGGCCTCCCAGTCGACGGTGGCGCCGTGGACGTGGAGTTCGGCCAGCGCCGTCGTCAGCGCCTGGGCCTCGGCGCGGTCCTGGCGCAGCGCGGGCACCACGACGGGGGCCGAAGTCTCCTCCGCCGTCAGGCACTCCCGTGCCATCGCCGCGAGCACACCGTCGGGGCCGACCTCGAAGAACCTGGTCACGCCCGCGTTCTCCAGGGAGCGCAGCCCGTCCAGGAAGCGTACGGCCTCCCGGACATGGCGCACCCAGTACTCCGGCGAGCACACCTCGTCGGCGCCCGCCGACTTGCCCGTCACATTGGATACCAGGGCGATGACGGGCGGGGCGAACGACAGCCCCTCGACGACCTTGCGGAAGTCGTCCAGCATCGCGTCCATACGGGGCGAGTGGAAGGCGTGGCTGACCCGCAGGCGACGGGTCTTGCGGCCCTGCTCCGCCCACTGTCCGGCGATCTCCAGTACGACGGCCTCGTCACCCGCGATGACCACGGCCGTCGGGCCGTTGACCGCAGCGACACTCACCTCGGCCTCACGACCGGCAAGCGATCCGGAGACCTCTTCCTCGGACGCCTCGATGGCGACCATCGCCCCACCCTCGGGCAGGGCCTGCATCAACCGGCCACGGGCGGCGACCAGCGTGCACGCGTCCTGAAGCGAGAACACCCCCGCCACATGCGCGGCGGCGATCTCACCGATGGAGTGACCCATCACCACATCCGGTACCACACCCCACGCCGACAGCAGCCGGAACAACGCCACCTCGACCGCGAAGAGCGCGGGCTGCGTGAACGCCGTCCGGTCCAGCAGCTCGGCGTCCGCGCCGCCCTCCGCCGCGAACATCACATCCTTCAGCGGACGGTCCAGCAGCACATCCAGATGGGCGCACACCTCATCCAACGCACGGGCGAACACCGGGAAGGCCTCGTACAACTCCCGCCCCATACCCAGGCGTTGCGCACCCTGACCCGAGAACAGGAACGCCGTGATCCCCGTCGGAGTCGCGACCGAGCGCACGACGCCGGGGGCGTCCTCGGCGGTGGCGACGGCCTCAAGACCGCGCAGCAGCTCCGCACGGTCCGCGCCGGTCAATACGGCACGGTGCTCGAACACCGAACGGGTGGCGACCAGGGAGTAGCCAACGTCCTTCAGGCTCAGCTCCGGACGTGCGGTCAGCTGTGCCCGCAGCCGCCGTGCCTGGGCCCGCAGCCCGTCCGCGCTCCGGGCGGAGAGCGTCCAGGGCGCCGTGCCGCGGTCGTCGGGAGACGCCACCTCGGCCGGTCGTGTGTCCTCGGCGTCCGAGGGGGCCTGCTCGATGATGGTGTGGGCGTTGGTGCCGCTCACGCCGAAGGCGGAGACACCGGCCCGGCGCGGCTGCCCGGTCTCGGGCCACTCGGTGGCCTCCGTCAGCAGCCGCACCTCACCCGCCGACCAGTCCACCTGCCGTGAAGGCTCGTCCACATGCAGCGTCTTCGGCAGTACGCCGTGCCGCATCGCCATCACCATCTTGATGACACCGGCGAGTCCGGACGCGGCCTGGGTGTGGCCGATGTTCGACTTCAGCGCGCCCAGCAGCAGCGGGAGACCCTCCGGCCGCTCCTTGCCGTACGTGGCCAGCAGCGCCTGCGCCTCGATCGGGTCACCCAGCGACGTACCCGTACCGTGCGCCTCCACCACGTCCACATCGGCCGCCGACAGACGGGCACTCGCCAGCGCGTCCCGGATGACCCGCTGCTGCGAGGGGCCGTTGGGCGCCGTAAGACCATTGCTGGCGCCGTCCTGGTTGACCGCCGAACCACGCACGATGCCCAGCACCTGGTGGCCGTTGCGCCGCGCGTCCGACAGCCGCTCCACGAGCAGCACATCGGCGCCCTCGCTCCAGCCCGTACCGTCCGCCGCCGCCGCGAACGGCTTGCAGCGGCCGTCGGGCGCGAGCCCGCCCTGCCGGCTGAACTCGACGAACGCCATCGGAGTGGCCATCACCGCCACACCGCCGACCAGCGCCATGTCGCACTCGCCCTGACGCAGCGACTGGCAGGCCAGATGCAGGGCCACCAGCGACGAGGAGCAGGCGGTGTCCACCGTGATGGCGGGGCCTTCCAGGCCGTAGGTGTAGGCGAGACGGCCGGAGACGACGCTGCCGGCGTTACCGGTCAGCAGATGGCCCTCGACGTCCTCGGGAACCGTCTCCAGGTTGGTGCCGTATCCGGAGCCCGAGAAGCCGACGAACACACCGGTCTGGCTGCCCCGCACCGATGCGGGGTTGATGCCCGCCCGCTCGAACGCCTCCCAGGAGGTCTCCAGGAGCAGGCGCTGCTGCGGGTCGGTCGCCAGGGCCTCGCGGGGCGAGATCCCGAAGAAGCCGGGGTCGAACTCGCCCGCGTCGTAGAGGAATCCGCCTTCCCGGGCGTAGAACGTGCCCGGCCGGTCCGGGTCGGCGTCGTACATGCCTGACAGGTCCCAGCCGCGGTCCGACGGGAACGACGAGATGGCGTCACCGCCGCCGTCGATCAGCTGCCACAGGTCCTCCGGGCTCCGCACCCCACCGGGCAGGCGGCAGCTCATGGAGACGATCGCGATGGGCTCGTCGTCCGCGCCGGAGCCCGCGGGGCCGCCGGGGCCGGTGGCCGGCGCCGGGGACGTGGTGCCCAGTACCTCGGTGCGCAGATGCGCCGCGAGCACGCCGGCGCTGGGGTAGTCGAAGACCAGCGTGGCGGGGAGGCCGAGACCGGTCTCGGCGGCCAGCCGGTTGCGCAGGTCGACCGCGGTCAGCGAGTCGAAGCCCAGGTCGCGGAAGGCCCGGTTCGGCTCGACCGTCTCGGCGGAGGAGTAGCCGAGTACGGAGGCGGCGTGCCTGCGCACCAGGTCGAGCAGCGCCCGGTCCCGCTCGCCCTCGGTGAGCGGCTTCAGCCGTTCACGCAACTGGGCCCCGGCGGCGTCGGCGCTCTCGCCGTCGCCGCCCTTCGTCTCCAGCGCCAGGACCTCGTCGAGATCGCTCAGGAACGGGCTGGGCCGGACCGCGGTGAACGAGGGCGCGAACCGCTCCCAGTCCACGTCGACGACCGTGACCACACCGTCGTCACCGGCCACCGCGCGTTCCAGAGCGGCGATCGCCAACTGGGGCGCCATCGCGGGCAGTCCGCGCCGCGCCAGCTGCTCCCCCGCGTCGCCCCGGGTGGCCATGCCGTCCTCGGCCCAGGGGCCCCAGGAGACGGCGGTGCCCGCGAGACCCCGCGCACGGCGCCGCTCGACCAGCGCGTCCAGGAAGGCGTTTCCGGAGCCATAGACGCCCTGGCTGCCGCCGCCCCACACACCGGAGATGGAGGAGAAGACCACGAACGCGTCGAGCTCACGGTCGCCGAGCAGCTCATCCAGGTTGACGGCGCCCGCCACCTTGCCGGACACGACCGTCGCCGCGTCGGCAAGCTCCGTCTCCAGCAGGGAGGCCGCGAGCGTGACACCCGCCGCGTGCACCACCGCGGTGAGCGGCCGGTGCTCCGGTACGGCGTCCAGGACGGCGGCGAGCGCGTCGCGGTCGGCGGCGTCGCACGCGGCCACCGTCACCTCGGCGCCCATGCCCTCCAGCTCCGCCTTCAACTCGGCGGCGCCTTCGGCGTCGAGACCGCGGCGGCTGGTCAGCACCAGGTGCTCGGCGCCACTACGGACCAGCCAGCGGGCCACCTGCCCGCCGAGCCCGCCCGTGCCACCGGTCACCAGCACGGTGCCGCGCGCCCGCCACGAGGTCCCCTCGCCGACGGCCGCAGCCGAGCGCGCCAGACGGCGTACGAAGACACCGGAGCCGCGCACCGCGACCTGGTCCTCGCCGCCCTCGACGGACAGCACACCGGCCAGCCGTTCCGCACCGCGCCGGTCCAGCGTCTCGGGCAGATCGACCAGACCGCCCCACAGGGGCGGCAGTTCCAGACCGGCCACCCGGCCCAGCGCCCAGACCATCGCCTGCGCCGGGCTGGTGAGCCGGTCGGAACGGCCCACCGAGACGGCGCCGCGCGTACCGCACCACAGCCGGGCCGGAAGATCGGCCTCGACCATGGCCCGCACCAGCACCAAGGTCAGCGCATAGCCGCCGGTCAGCGCCGGATGGCCGGGGCAGGGCCGCTCGTCCAGGGCGAGCAGCGACAGCACACCGCCCAGCTCGGGCGCCTCGGCGGCCACCACGCGCAGCCGCTCCGCCAGCACATCCGCGTCGAGGTCCCGCTCGTCCACGACGACCGGGACGACTCTCGCGCCATGCCGTTCGAGCCCGGCGACAACGCCCGAGACCAGTTCGTCCTCGGCGCGGGACGCCGGAACCACCACGAGCCACGTCCCCGACAGCGAGCCCTCGGCGGCGTCGGAGAGCGGCTTCCACGAGACCCGATAGCGCCAGCCGTCGATCGTGGACCGGTCGCGGTTGTTGCGGTGATACGCGGACAGGGCAGGCAGCACGGCGCTCAGCGGCGCCTCGCTGTCGACCGCCAGCGTCCCCGCCAGCGACTCCAGGTCCTGGCGCTGCACCGCGTCCCAGAACCGCTCGTCGACGGAGCCGGTGCCATCGGCCACGCCTCCGCCGGGCGGCAGGCCGAATCCATCGAGCCAGTAGCGCTCGCGCTGGAAGGCGTACGTCGGCAGCTCGACCCGGCGGGCGCCACGGCCCTCCAAGGTGACGGCCCAGTCGACCTTGGTGCCACGCGCGAACACCTCGGCGGCGGAGGTCAGGAACCGATCCAGGCCGCCCTCGTCGCGGCGCAAGGTCCCGACGACCACGGCCTGGGCCTCGGCGGCCTCCACCGTCTGCTGTACGGGAAGCGTGAGCACCGGATGCGGGCTCACCTCGATGAACACGGTGTGACCGTCATCCAGCAGCGTGCGGGTAGTGGCCTCCAGCTCCACGGTCTGGCGCAGGTTGCGGTACCAGTACTCGGCGTCCAGATCGGCCGTGTCCACCAGCCCACCGAACACCGTCGAGTAGAACGGCACCTCGGAGGCACGGGGCTTCAGGTCTGCCAGAACCCTCAGCAACTCCTCGCGAATCTCCTCCACATGGGCGGAGTGCGAGGCATAGTCCACCGGGACACGGCGGACCCGGATCTCCTCGCCCTCAAGTTCGGCGACCATCTCATCCAGCGCACCCGGATCACCGGACACCACAACCGAGCCGGGGCTGTTCACCGCGGCGACGGATATCGCACCGTTCCAGGCGGCGATGCGCTCCCGCGCCCGGTCGACCGGCAGCCCGACCGACACCATGCCGCCACGACCCGCAAGACCGGCCGCAATGGCCTGCGAGCGCAAGGTCACCACCTTCGCGGCGTCCTCCAGCGACAGCGCACCCGCCACACACGCCGCGGCGATCTCACCCTGGCTGTGACCCATCACCGCGTCCGGCTCCACACCCACCGAACGCCACAACCGCGCCAGGGACACCATCACCGCGAACAACACCGGCTGCACCACATCCACCCGGTCAAAACCAGGCACACCGTCAGCCCCACGGAGAACGTCCGTCAACGACCAGTCCACATGAGCCGACAAAGCCGACTCACACTCACCGACCGCCTCGGCGAACACCGGCGAGGACTCCAGCAACCCCACCGCCATACCCACCCACTGCGCCCCCTGACCCGGGAACACAAACACCGAACGACCACGCACATCGGCCACACCACGAGTCACACCCGAGGCCACCTCGTCGCCGGCCAACGCACCCAACCGCGCCAGAAGCTCCTCACGGCCGGCACCCGTCACCACCCCACGGTGCTCGAACACCGAACGCGACGACGCCAACGAGAACGCCACATCGGCGGCGCTCAGCTCGGGGCGCTCAGCCACGAACTCCCGCAGCCGCCCTGCCTGCGCCCGCAGCCCGGCCGCGCTGCGGCCCGACACCACCCACGCCACCGGACCATCGGCGACCCCGGCCTCGGACTCCTCCGCCTCCTCGGCCTCCGGAGCCTCCTCCAGGATCGCGTGCGCGTTCGTCCCGCTGATGCCGAACGAGGACACACCCGCCCGCCGGGGCTGCTCGGTCTCGGGCCAGGCGGTGGCCTCGGTGAGCAGCCGGATGTCGCCCTCGGACCAGTCCACCTGGGTGGACGGCTCGTCCGCGTGGAGGGTCTTGGGCAGCACACCCTCGCGCATGGCCATCACCATCTTGATGACCCCACCGACACCGGCGGCGGCCTGGGAGTGGCCGATGTTGGACTTCAGCGAGCCCAGCCACAGCGGCCGGTCCTCCGCCCGCTCCTGGCCGTAGGTGGCCAGCAGCGCCTGCGCCTCGATCGGGTCACCCAGCGCGGTGCCCGTACCGTGCGCCTCGACCGCGTCCACGTCGGCCGGTGTCAAACCCGCGTTCTTCAGTGCCTGGCGGATCACCCGCCGCTGCGAGGGGCCGTTGGGAGCCGTAAGACCGTTGCTCGCGCCGTCCTGGTTCACCGCACTGCCCCGCACCACGGCCAGCACGGGGTGGCCGTTGCGCCGGGCGTCCGAGAGCCGCTCCAGGAGGAGCAGGCCCACGCCCTCGGCCCAGCCGGTGCCGTCGGCGCCCGCACCGAACGCCTTGCACCGGCCGTCGGGAGCGAGCCCGCCCTGCCGGCTGAACTCCACGAACATGCTGGGGGTGAACATGACCGCGACGCCGCCCGCCAGGGCCAGCGAGCACTCCTCCTGGCGGAGCGCCTGGCAGGCCAGGTGCAGGGCGACCAGCGACGACGAGCACGCGGTGTCCACCGTCACGGCGGGCCCTTCCAGGCCCAGGGTGTAGGCCACCCGGCCGGACACCACGGAGGTGGCGTTGCCCGCGAGCAGCAGCCCCTCGACGCCTTCGGGCATCTCGCTCACTCCGGCGCCGTAGCCAGAGGAGGAAGCGCCGACGAACACACCGCCTTGGCTGCCCCGCACCGACGCCGGGTCGATCCCGGCGCGCTCGAACGCCTCCCACGCGGTCTCCAGCAGCAGCCGCTGCTGCGGGTCGGTGGCGAGTGCCTCCCGCGGGCTCATGGAGAAGAAGCCGGGGTCGAAGTCGCCGGGGGTGTCCAGGAATCCGCCCTCGCGGACGGAGAAGGTCCCGGACCGCTCCGCGTCGGGGTCGAAGAAGCCGTCGACGTCCCAGCCCCGGTCGGGCGGGAACTCGGTGATGCCGTCGCCGCCCTCGGCGACGAGCCGCCACAGCTCCTCCGGAGTCTTCACGCCTCCGGGGTACCGGCAGCTCATCGCCACGATGGCGATGGGCTCCCGGTCCCGCTCCTCCACCTGTCGAAGTCGCCGACGAGCCTGACGCAGGTCAGCCGTCACCTTCTTGAGGTAGTCAAGGAGTTTTTCGTCTTCCGCCACTATCCCCAGCCCCTTGAAACACTCTGTGAGTTCCAGCTCGCCACGTCAGGACATTCCGAATTCGTCATCGATGAGTTTGAAGATCTCGTCGGCGGTGGCCGATTCGATCTCGCTGCCGTCGTCCAGGTCGTCGTCCGCCGCTGTCACGGCGCCGGACACCTGGCCGGTACCGCCGGCGGACCACTTCGCCACCAGCCCCTGGAGCCGCGCCATGACCTGGGCTTGCGTCTCGCTGTCGGATGCGAGCGCCGACAGGGTGGATTCCAGCCGGTCGAGTTCTCCGAAGACGGGCTCGGTCGCGGGCCCGTCGGCGGGAATGACCTCCTCGCGCAGGAACCGTGCGAGCGACGCCGGCGTCGGGTAGTCGAACACCAGGGTCGCCGGCAGCCGCGTTCCGGTGATCGCGTTGAGCCGGTTGCGCAGCTCGACGGCCGACAGGGAGTCGAAGCCCAGGTCCTTGAAGGCGTGTCCGGGTTCGATCGCCTGCCCCGACGCGTAGCCGAGGACGACGGCCACCTGGTCGCACACCAGGTCCACCAGGACGCGCTCGCGCTCCGTCTCGGACTTCCCGGCCAGGTGCTGCTTGAGCGCGGCGGCCGGATCGGCCGTGGTGCTCGTGGCCGCCGACTCCGCGGTCCGGCGCGCGGGTGCGCGCACCAGTCCGCGCAGGAGCGCGGGTACCGGCTCGCCCACCGAGGACATGTCCATCGTCATGGGCACCAGGACGGCACCGTCGAGATCGCGGGTCGCGTCGAACAGCGCGAGCCCGGCCTCGGGGGTGAGGGCGACCATGCCGGTCCTGGTCATCCGGGTGACGTCGGCGTCGGCCAGTTCGGTGGTCATACCGCCGTCCTGCGTCCACGGCCCCCATACGAGGGAGGCCGCCGCGAGGCCCGCGGCCCTGCGGTGCTGGGCGAGGGCGTCCATGAAGGCGTTGCCCGCCGCGTAGTTGGCCTGGCCCGCGCCGCCGAAGGTTCCGGAGACGGAGGAGAACAGGATGAACGCGGAGAGGTCGAGGTCGCGGGTCAGCTCGTGCAGGTGCAGCGCCGCGTCCACCTTCGGACGCAGCACCCTGTCCACCCGCTCCGGCGTCAACGACTCCACCACACCGTCGTCCAGCACACCCGCCGCATGCACCACTGCCGACAACGGATACTCGGACCCGATCCCCGCCAGCAGACCCTCCACCGCGCCACGGTCAGCGACATCACACGCCACCGCCCGCACCTCGGCACCCAGCCCCGCCAGCTCCGCCACCAACTCCACCGCACCCGGCGCCTCCACGCCACGACGACTCGTCAGCACCAGAGAACGCACACCGTGCTCCACGACAAGGTGACGGGCCAGCAACGCCCCCAGACCACCCGTACCACCCGTGATCAGCACCGTGCCACGGCCGTCCAGCGTCCTCGGCATCGTCAACGCCACCTTGCCGGTGTGGCGTGCCTGGCTGAGGAAGCGGAAGGCGTCGGGTGCCCTGCGGACATCCCAGGTGCGCACCGGCAGCGGTCGCAGTACCCCTTCCTCGAACAGCGAGATCAGGTCGTTCCACATCTCGTTGATGCGGTCGGGTCCCGCCTCGATCAGGTCGAACGCCTGGTAGGAGACACCGGTGTACTCGGCGGCCACCTCTTCCGGAATCCGGATGTCGGTCTTGCCCATCTCCAGGAACCGGCCGCCGCTCGGCAGCAGCCGCAGGCCCGCGTCCACGAACTCCCGCGCCAGCGAGTCGAGCACCACGTCCATGCCACGCCCGCCGGTCGCTTCGAGGAAGCGCTTCTCGAAGTCCAGCGTCCGGGACGACGCGATGTGCGCGTCGTCCAGACCCAGCGACCGCAGGGTGTCCCACTTGCCCTCGCTCGCGGTACCGAAGACCTCGGCCCCGAGGTGCCGTGCCAGCTGGAGCGTGGCCATGCCCACACCACCTGCGGCGGAGTGCACCAGCACCGACTGACCCGCCTTCAGACCGGCCAGGTCCACCATGGCGTAGTAGGCCGTCAGGAACACGATCGGGGTGGAGGCCGCCTGCTCGAACGTCCAGCTCTCCGGGACCCGGGCGACAACGCGCCGGTCGGTGATGGCGAACGGGCCGAACGACCCGCTGAAGATGCCCATCACCTTGTCACCGGGGACGAGGTCCTTCACCGCGGAGCCGACCTCGGTCACCACTCCGGCACCCTCACCACCGAGCGGCCCGGCCTCCCCGGGGTACATCCCCAGGGCGTTGAGCACATCGCGGAAGTTCAGGCCCGCGGCGCGCAGCGCCACCCTGATCTCGGTCGCGCCGAGTTCCTCCGTGGCGTCGGGGCTGGGCAGCAGCGCCAGGTTCTCCAGGGTCCCCTTGGCGTGCATGTCCAGCCGCCAGTCCCGCACCCCGGCGGGCGGCAGCAGCGCGGTGCCCGAGGAGACCCGGGCCATGCGCTGGCCGAGCACCGTGCCCTCGCGGACCACGGCCTGCGGCTCGTCGGTGGCGAGCACCGCGGGCAGTACCGCCTTGGACGCCTCGTCCTCGTCGAGGTCCACCAGGACGAAGCAGTTCGGATTCTCCGACTGCGCGGACCGCACCATGCCCCACAGCGGGGCGTGGATCAGGTCCGGGGTCTCGTCGCGGTCCTCGGGTGCCATGGCGCCCGAGGTCACGAAGACCAGCCGGGAGGAATCGAACCGGCGGTCGCCGAGCCAGCCCTGGATCATGCCGAGCGTGTGGTGCGTCACCGCGTGGATGGCGTCCACGGGCTCCAGGCCCCGCTTGGCCTTGCCTCTGCCCTTTGCCCTGCTCTTGGCCCTGCTCTTGGGCCTGCCCTGCGCCGCCTCGTCGTCGAGGCCCGGTGCGTAGGAGACCAGCACGGCCTCCGGGGCGGCGGCGCCGTCGTCGATCGCGGCACCCAGGGCGTCGAGATCGGCGTAGGCGGTCACCTGGGCTCCGGCGATCGCACCGGCGGCCAGTCCGTAGTGGTCGGTGCCCACTACGGCCCAGGTGGCCGTGGCCGCGTCCGCCGGGGAGATGGCCGGCACGGGGGTCCAGTCCAGCGTGAACAGCGAGTCGCGGAACGCCGATGTCCTGGCCGTGTCGATGTGGTCCACGGATACCGGGCGCAGCACGAGGGACTCGATCGATGCCACGGGGCGGCCGGTTCCGTCGGCCACCGCGAGGGAGATGGAGTCCGGCCCCAGCTGGGTGAGGCGCACCCGCAGCGTGGACGCGCCACCGGCGTGGAGCGACACCCCGCTCCAGGAGAACGGGAGCCGGGAGAGCCCGACGTCCTCCAGGGCGACGAAGGTCACCGCCTGCACGGCGGCGTCCAGCAGCGCCGGGTGGAGGCCGAAGTCGGCCGCCAGTGACGCGTGCTCCTCGCCGAGGCTGACCTCGACGTAGACGTCGTCGCCGGCGCGCCAGGCGGCCCGCAGGCCCTGGAACACCGGGCCGTAGGCGAAGCCGGAGGCGGCGAAGCGCTCGTAGAAGTCGCTGATGTCCAGCGCTTCCGCGTCCGCCGGGGGCCATACGCCCAGGTCGAACGACGGCTCGGGGCCGGCCGGGGCCAGCGCACCGGCCGCGTGCTGCGTCCACGGCTCGCCCGAGGACGCGTCGGCCGGGCGGGAGTAGAGGCCGATCGAGCGGTGGCCCGTCTCGTCCGCGTCATCCACCCACAGCTGCACCTGGACCTGTTCGTTCTCGGGCAGGACCATCGGGGTGGCCAGGGTGACCTCCTCGACCCGGCCGCAGCCGACTTGGTCGGCTGCGCGGATGGCCAGTTCGAGGAATCCGGTCCCCGGGAACAGGGCCGCGCCCGCGATCGCGTGGTCGGCCAGCCAGGGCTGGCTCTGCACCGACAGCCTGCTGGTGAACAGGAATCCGTCGCTGCCCGCGAGTTCGACCCCGGCACCCAGCAGCGGATGGTTGGGGGAGCTGAGTCCGACGGAGGCGACGTCCCCGGTCATGGGGCCGCCGGCCTTCGGCCAGTAGCGCTGCCGCTGGAACGCGTAGGTGGGCAGCTCCACCCGCCGGACGTCGTGTCCGGCGAACGCCGTCGACCAGTTCACGGTGGTGCCGCGGACATGGAGTTCGGCCAGCGCCGTGGTCAGCGACTGGGTCTCGGGGCGGTTCTTGCGCAGTGCGGGGACGAGGGTGCGCGCGCCTCCGGCCTCGTCGGCCGTCAGGCAGTCCTGCGCCATCGCGGTGAGCACACCGTCGGGACCCACCTCCAGGAACGAGGTCACCCCGAGCTTCTCCAGGGCCCGTACCCCGTCGGCGAACCGCACGGCCTCGCGGACGTGGCGCACCCAGTACTCCGGCGAGCACACCTGCTCCGCGCCCGCCGACGCACCCGTGAGGTTGGAGACCAGGGAGATCGACGGTGCCTGGAAGGTCAGCCCTTCGACGACCTTGCGGAAGTCGTCCAGCATCGCGTCCATACGGGGCGAGTGGAACGCGTGGCTGACCCGCAGGCGACGGGTCTTGCGGCCCTGTTCGGCCCAGTCCTCGGCGATCTCCAGCACCGCGGCCTCGTCACCCGCGATCACCACGGCCGTCGGGCCGTTGACCGCCGCGACGCTCACCTCGGCCTCACGGCCGATCAGCGACGGAGCGATCTCCTCCTCCGACGCCTGGACGGCCACCATCGCGCCACCCTCCGGCAGCGCCTGCATCAGCCGGCCACGCGCCGCGATCAGCGTGCACGCGTCCTGAAGCGAGAGCACCCCGGCCACATGGGCCGCGGCGACCTCTCCCACCGAGTGGCCGATGAGCACGTCCGGGGTGACACCCCAGTGCTCCAGCAGCCGGAACAACGCCACTTCGATGGCGAACAGCGCGGGCTGCGTGAACGCCGTCCGGTCCAGCAACCCTGCATCCGCGCCGCCCTCCGCCGCGAACATCACCTCCCGCAGCGGACGGTCCAGTACGACGTCCAGGTGGGCGCACACCTCGTCCAACGCACGGGCGAACACCGGGAAGGCGTCGTACAACTCCCGCCCCATACCCAGGCGTTGCGCACCCTGGCCCGAGAACAGGAACGCCGTCTTCCCGGCCGTGCCCACCGATCCCTGGACGACCCCGGGGGCTGTGGCGCCCGAGGCGATGGCGTCGAGACCGCTCAGCAGCGCGTCCCGGTCGCCGTTCAGGAGGACGGCGCGGTGGTCGAAGACGGACCGGGAGACCGCGAGCGAGTAGCCCACGTCGCCCAGGTCGAGCTCGGGATGGTCCGCCAGATGGTCGTGCAGGCTGCGCGCCTGGGCGCGCAGCGCCTCGGCACCCTTGCCGGTGACCGTCCAGGGGAGCGTTCGCGAACCGATCGGGAGGCCGTCCGTGACGACCCGCGACACCGCCTCCGGCTCCTCGGGTTCCGGGGCCTGCTCGATGATGGTGTGGGCGTTGGTACCGCTGATGCCGAACGAGGAGATACCCGCCCGCCGCGGTTCGCCGTTCTCCGGCCACGCGGTCGGCGCGGTCAGCAGCCGGACCTCGCCGGCCGTCCAGTCCACGTGTGGTGTGGGCTCGTCCGCGTGGAGCGTCTTCGGCAGCACGCCCGCACGCATGGCCATCACCATCTTGATGATTCCCGCGACACCGGCCGCGGCCTGCGTATGACCGATGTTCGACTTGATCGAGCCCAGCCACAGCGGCTGGCCCTCGGGCCGTCCCTGGCCGTACGTGGCCAGCAGCGCCTGCGCCTCGATCGGGTCACCCAGCCGGGTGCCGGTGCCGTGTGCCTCGACCGCGTGCACCTGGTGGGCGGCGAGGTCGGCGCCGGCCAGCGCCTGCCGGATCACCCGCTGCTGCGACGGCCCGTTGGGCGCCGTCAGGCCATTGCTGGCGCCGTCCTGGTTGACGGCGGAGCCGCGCACGATCGCCATGACCGGGTGGCCGTTGCGCCGTGCGTCCGACAGCCGCTCCAGCAGCAGCACGCCGACACCCTCGCCCCAGCCCGTACCGTCGGCCGATGCCGCGAACGCCTTGCAGCGCCCGTCCGACGACAGCCCCTTCTGGCGGCTGAAGTCCACGAACGAGCCCGGGGTGGACATGATCGTGACACCGCCGGCCAGCGCCATGGAGCACTCCCCCTGGCGCAGCGACTGCACGGCCATGTGCAGTGCCACCAGGGACGAGGAGCATGCCGTGTCCACCGTGACGGCCGGTCCTTCGAGGCCGAAGGTGTAGGAGACACGGCCCGATACGACGCTGCCCGCGTTACCGGTTCCGAGGTAGCCGTCAGGGCCGCCCGGGGCGGTCAGCAGCAGGCCGATGTAGTCCTGGCCGTTGCTTCCCGCGAAGACACCGGTCCGGCTTCCCTTGAGCGACATGGGGTCGATGCCCGCCCGCTCGATCGCCTCCCAGGACGTCTCAAGCAGCAGCCGCTGCTGCGGGTCGATGGTCAGCGCCTCGCGGGGGGCGATCCCGAAGAACGCCGGGTCGAATTCATCGGCGTCGTAGACGAAACCGCCGCCGCTGGCGTAGCTGGTGCCCGTGTTCTCCGGGTCCGGGTCGTACAGGTCGTCCAGGTCCCAGCCACGGTTGGTCGGGTAGGCGCTGATCACGTCGCTGCCCTCGGAGACCAGTCGCCACAGGTCCTCCGGAGTGCGCACCCCGCCGGGGAAGCGGCAGCTCATCGACACGATCGCGATCGGGTCGTCGTCCACGACCGTGCCCGTCACCACCGGCGGCTCATCGGCCGGCGCGGGCGCGGTGCCCAGCACCTCGCCGAGGATGAACCGGGCGAGCGCCGTGGGCGTCGGGTAGTCGAAGGCCATGGTGACCGGAAGGTTCACACCGGCCGCCGCGCCGAGCCCGTTGCGCAGCTCCACGGCGGTCAGCGAGTCGAACCCGATGTCCCTGAAGGCCCGCTCCGGCTCCACCGCGTCGGCGTTCGGGTAACCGATCACCTCGGCGGCGTGGGTCCTGACGAGGTCGAGGACCTCCACCTCGCGTTCGGCGGCCGACAGCCCTTCGAGGCGTACGGCCAGCCCGGAGAGGGCCGCGCCCAGCTCGGCCTCCGCCTCCTCCAGGGCCCGCCGTACCTCCGGCAGCTCGTTGAGCAGCGGACGCGGCCGGGCCGAGGCGAACCCGGGGGCGTAGCGCTCCCAGTCCACATCGGCGACGGTGATGTCCACCTCGTCGTGGTCGAGCGCCTGCTGAAGCGCCTCGACGGCCAGTTCGGGCACCAGCGGCGGCATACCGCGCCGCTTCAGCTGGGCCGCGGTGGCGTCATCGACCAGACCGCCGCCGCCCCAGGCGCCCCACGCCACCGAGGTCGCGGCCAGCCCCTGGGCCCGGCGCTGCTGCGCCAGGGCGTCGAGGAAGGCGTTCGCGGCGGCGTAGCTGCCCTGACCGGCACCACCGACGGTTCCGGCGTAGGAGGAGAAGAGGATGAACGCGGACAGGTCCAGGTCCTGGGTCAGCTCGTGGAGGTTCACCACGGCGTCCACCTTGGGCCGGAAGACCCCCTGCGTCCTGGGGACGGTGAGGGTGTCGACGAGGCCGTCGTCCAGCACACCGGCCGCGTGCACCACCCCGGTCAGCGGGTACTCCGCGGGCAGCCCGTCGAGGAGCTCCCGCAGCGCGTCACGGTCGGCGGCGTCACAGGCGGCGACGGTGACCCGCGCGCCCAGGGCGGTCAGTTCGTCCCTCAACTCGGCCGCGCCGGGGGCGTCCGGGCCACGGCGGCTGGTGAGCACCAGGTGCTCGGCGCCGCCACGGGCCAGCCAGCGGGCGAGACGGCCACCGAGGGCACCCGTACCACCGGTGATCAGAACGCTGCCACGAGGCTGCCAGGCGCGGGCCGGCCGGGCGTCGCCCAAGGGCGCCCGGACCAGCCTCCGCGCGAAGACCCCGGAGGCGCGCACCGCCACCTGGTCCTCGTCGCCGGACCGCCCGATCAGGCCGACCAGACGGTTCAGGGCCCGCTCGTCGAGCGCGTCCGGCGACTCGGGGAGGTCGACGAGACCGCCCCAGCGCTGTGCGTACTCCAGGCCGACCACCCGGCCCAGACCCCACACCAGGGACTGCTTGACGCTGCCGACCCGGTCGGAGCGGCCCACGGACACGGCACCGGTGGTGGCGAGCCACAGCGGCACATCGATGTCGATGTCGGCGAGCGCCTGGACCAGGGCCACCGTGCCGGCGAAGCCGCGCGGAACGCCCGGGTGTCCGGCGAGCGCCTCCTCGTCGAGCGCGAGCAGGGAGAGCACTCCGTCGATCGCGAGCGTCCCGTCCTGCTCGGAGCCGTCCGTGGCGGACGTGCCGGGGGCCGCGGCCCGCAGGAGTCCGGTCAGCGAGGACCGCTCCGGCTCCGTCGCGTCCAGGTCGACCCGCACCATGCGGGCACCGTGGCGCTCCACGTCCCGTGCGATGCGCTCCGCCAGTTCACGGGCGGCGTCGACCGGCGGGACGACGACCATCCAGGTACCGGTGATCGGGGCGCCCTGCTCCTGCCCGGAGCCGGACGACGGCTGGTCGATGAGGGGCTTCCAGTTGATCCGGTAGCGCCAGTTGTCGACCGTGGAGCGGTCACGCCTGCCTCGCCGGTACGACGACAGGGCGGGCAGCACCGCGCTCAGCGGGGCCTCCCCGTCGAGCTCCAGCGTCTGCGCGAGCCCTTCGAGGTCCTCACGCTCGACGGCCTCCCAGAACCGGGCGTCCACCGGGTCGGCCTCGGAGACGGGGCCGTTGCCGAACCCGCCGTCCTCGCCCGGCTGCGGCCAGTACCGCTGCCGCTGGAAGGCGTACGTCGGCAGGTCGACCTGCCGGCCACCGTGTCCGGCGAACACCTTCCGCCAGTCGACGTCGGCGCCGTTGACATGAAGCTCGGCGATCGAGGTCAGGAACCGCTCCGGACCGCCCTCGTCGCGGCGCAGGGTGCCGATGACCACGGCTTGCGCCTCGGCGGCCTCCACCGTCTGCTGAACAGGAAGGGTGAGTACGGGATGCGGGCTCACCTCGATGAACACACCATGCCCGGTATCGATCAGGAGGCGGGTAGTGGCCTCCAGCTCGACCGTCTGGCGCAGGTTCCGGTACCAGTACTCCGCGTCCAGAGCGGCCGTGTCCACCAGCCCACCGAACACCGTCGAGTAGAACGGCACTTCGGAGGTACGGGGCTTCAGGTCCGCCAGGACCTTCAGCAGTTCCTCGCGAATTTCCTCCACATGTGCGGAGTGCGAGGCGTAGTCCACCGGGACCCGGCGGACCCGGATCTCCTCGCCCTCAAGTTCGGTGACCATCTCGTCCAGCGCACCCGCGTCACCGGACACCACGACCGACCCCGGGCTGTTCACCGCGGCAACCGATATCGCACCGTCCCAGGCGGCGATACGCTCCCGCGCCTGATCGACCGGCAGCCCGACCGACACCATGCCGCCACGACCGGCGAGACCGGCAGCGATCGCCTGGGACCGCAGGGTCACCACCTTCGCGGCGTCCTCCAGCGACAGCGCACCCGCCACACACGCCGCGGCAATCTCACCCTGACTGTGACCCATCACCGCATCCGGCTCCACACCCACCGAACGCCACAACCGCGCCAGGGACACCATCACCGCGAACAACACCGGCTGCACCACATCCACCCGGTCAAAACCAGGAGCACCCTCGACACCGCGCAGCACGTCCGTCAACGACCAGTCCACATAAGCCGACAAGGCCGACTCACACTCGCCGATCGCCTCGGCGAACACCGGCGAGGACTCCAGCAGCTCCACCGCCATACCCAGCCACTGCGCCCCCTGACCCGGGAACACAAACACCGAACGGCCAGGTGTTTCGATGGCGTTCGCGCGGACCGCACCCGGCGTCCTCGCGCCCTCGGCCATCGCCTCCAGGCGTTCGAGGAGCTCCTCACGGCTGGCCCCGGTCACGGCGCCCCGGTACTGGAACGCGGACCTGGTCGTCGCCAGGGAGAGCGCCACATCGGCGGCGCTCAGCTCGGGGCGCTCGGCCACGAACTCCCGCAGACGCCCGGCCTGGTCCCGCAGCGCGTCGCTGCTCTTGCCGGACACGGCCCACGCCACCGGACCATCGGCGACCTCGGCCTCAGCGACCGTCTCGGCCTCGGCCTCGGGAGCCTGCTCCAGGATGGTGTGCACATTGGTACCGCTCATACCGAACGCCGACACACCCGCGCGACGCGGATGCCCCGTCTCCGGCCACGGCCTGCCCTCGGCCAGCAGCTCGACATCGCCGGCCGTCCAGTCCACCATCGGCGAAGGCTCGTCGATGTGCAGCGACTTCGGCAGTACGCCGTGGCGCATCGCCATCACCATCTTGATGACGCCACCGACACCGGCGGCGGCCTGCGAATGACCGATGTTGGACTTGATGGCGCCCAGCCACAGCGGCTGGCCCTCGGGGCGCTCCTGGCCGTACGTGGCCAGCAGCGCCTGCGCCTCGATCGGGTCACCCAACGACGTACCCGTACCGTGCGCCTCCACCGCGTCGATCTCGGCGGCCGACAGCCGGGCGTTCGCCAGTGCCTGCCGGATGACCCGCTGCTGCGAGGGGCCGTTGGGAGCCGTAAGACCGTTGCTCGCGCCGTCCTGGTTCACCGCACTGCCCCGCACCACGGCGAGGATGGGATGTCCATTGCGGCGGGCGTCCGAGAGCCGTTCGAGGACGAGCATGCCGACGCCCTCGGCCCAGCTGGCGCCGTCCGCGGCGGCCGAGAACGGCTTACTGCGGCCGTCGGAGGCGAGCGCGCGCTGGCGGCTGAACTCGATCAGCGACATCGGTGTGGACATCACCGTCACACCACCGGCGAGCGCCAGGTCGCACTCGCCCTGGCGCAGCGCCTGCCATGCGAGGTGCAGGGCGACCAGCGACGACGAACACGCCGTGTCCACCGTCACCGCCGGCCCTTCGAGGCCCAGGGTGTAGGAGATACGGCCGGAGAGCACGCTGGGCGAGACGCCGGTGCCGATGTAGCCCTCGACGTTGTCCTGGGATCCGGCGAGGACACCGCCGTAGTCCTGGTAGGTCACGCCCGCGTAGACACCGGTCTGGCTGCCCTTCGCGGAGACCGGGTCGATACCGGCCCGCTCCAGCGCCTCCCACGAGGTCTCAAGCAGCAGCCGGTGCTGCGGGTCCATCGAGAGCGCCTCACGCGGCGAGATCCCGAAGAACGCCGGGTCGAACTGGCTGGCGCCGTGCAGGAAGCCGCCTTCCCGCGTGTAGCACTTGCCCGGCTCGTCCGGGTCCGGGTCGTAGAGGTTCTCCACGTCCCAGCCACGGTCGGTCGGGAAGGGAGAGATGCCGTCCCGGCCTTCGGCGACCAGGTTCCACAGGTCCTCCGGGGTGGTCACCTCTCCGGGATAGCGGCAGCTCATTCCCACGATCACGATCGGATCGTCGTTGCCCGCCACCGCGACCGGCACCGGCCGCACCGTTCCGGTCAGCGCGCCGAGAACCTCGGCACGGGTGAACTTGGCGAGTTCGGCGGGGGTCGGGTAGTCGAACACGGCCGTCGCCGGGAGCCGCAGACCGATGGCCTTGCTCACCCGGTTGCGGAACTCGACGGCGGTCAGCGAGCTGAAGCCGAGGTCCTTGAACGCCTGCGAGCCCTGGACGGCGCCGGCCGAGGCGTGTCCGAGCACCGCCGCGACATGCGTACGGATCACTTCGAGCAGCATCCGGTCCTGCTCGGGCTCGGAGAGCCCGGCCAACCGCTCCCGCAGCGCGGCGAGCGGCCCGGAGTCCGGTCCGCCCCGCTTGGCGGAGCGCCGTGCTTTCCTGCGGCGGCGTGACGGCTTGGCGGAGGCGGTCTCCTCCACAGGGGTTTCGGCGACCGCCTCGGGCGAGGCGGCGGGCTCGGGCAGAGTCTCGGCCGCGTCGACCGCCGGGGTGGTCTCCGGCTGCCCCGGGGCGACCTGGCGCAGGGTCAGCGTGTCGGCGGAGACCACGGTTTCCCCGGCTCCGTCGACCGCGGTCAGGGAGAGGGTCTCCGGACCCGTACGGGCGAGCCTGACGCGCAGCGCGGAGGCACCGGACGCGTACAGCGATATCCCGGTGAGGCTGAACAGCATGCGTCCGCGCCCCACCCCGTCCAGCACGCCGAGGCCGAGCGGCTGCAACGCCGCGTCCAGAAGGGCGGGGTGCAGCCCGAACCGCTGGGCGTCCACGACGGACTCCTCAGCGAGGCTGACCTCGGCGAACACCTCGTCGTCGCGCTGCCACACCGCGCGGAGGCCACGGAACGAGGGGCCGTAGACGAGGCCGTCGCCGGCGAGCAACTCGTACAGGCCGTCCACCTCGACGCGCTCGGCGCCGGGCGGGGGCCATGCGGCGAAGCCCGCCGCCGCCTCGGCGGTCGTGGCGTCGTCCGGCTCCGGGGCGAGCACACCGCTGGCATGGCAGATCCAGTCGTCCGCGTCCTCGTCCGCGTCCTCGCCCACGGGCTCGGCCACTCGTGAGTACACCTCCAGCGAACGGGTGCCGGTCTCGTCCTCCTCGCCGAGGACGAGCTGAATCTGGACGCCGCCCCCTCGGGGGAGAGCCAGCGGCGCCTGGATGACGAGCTCTTCCACATGGCCGAGGCCGACCTCGTCACCGGCGCGAATGGCCAGTTCGACGAGGGCCGTGGTCGCCAGGACCGCCTCGCCGCGCAGGACGTGGTCCGCCAGCCAGGGCTGGGTGTGCAGCGAGAGAGTTCCGGTGAACAACAGGCCGTCGGCGCCCGCGAGGGGGACGGCTCCGCCGAGCAGCGGGTGGTCGGCGGGGTCGAGGCCGAAGGCCGCGGCGTCGCCCGCCGAGGTACCAGCCTCCAGCCAGTAGCGCTGGTGCTGGAACGCGTAGGTGGGAAGGTCCACGCGGCGGGCGCCGCGTCCGGCGAAGAAGGCCCGCCAGTCGACGGTTTCGCCGTGGACGTGGATCTCGGCGAGGGCCGCGACGAGTGCTTGTGTCTCGGGACGGTCCTTGCGCAGCACCGGCACCAACAGGGGGGCCGGTGTGTCCTCGGCCGCGATGTCGTCGGCCGGTTGGGTCAGGCAGTCCTGGGCCATAGCCGACAGCACGCCGTCGGGGCCCACCTCGATGTACGCGGTGACGCCCTGCGCTTCGAGGGCCCGCACCCCGTTGAGGAAGCGGACGGTCTCCCGCACATGCCGCACCCAGTACTCCGGCGAGCACACCTCGTCGGCACCGGTCTGTTCACCCGTGACATTCGAGATGAACGCGACGGACGGGCTGTTGTAGGCAAGCGTCCGCGCGACCGCGCGGAAGTCGTCCAGCATGGCGTCCATACGGGGCGAGTGGAAGGCGTGGCTGACGCGCAGCCGACGGGTCTTGCGGCCCTGCTCCGCCCACTGTCCGGCGATCTCCAGTACGGCGGCCTCGTCACCGGCGATGACCACGGCCGTCGGACCGTTGACCGCCGCGATACTCACCTCGGCCTCACGACCGGCAAGCGATCCGGCGATCTCCTCCTCGGACGCCTGCACCGCCACCATCGCGCCGCCCTCGGGGAGCGCCTGCATCAGCCGGCCACGGGCGGCGACCAGCGTGCACGCGTCCTGAAGCGAGAAGACCCCCGCCACATGCGCGGCAGCGATCTCACCGATGGAGTGGCCGATCAGCACATCCGGGGTGACACCCCAGTGCTCCAGCAGCCGGAACAACGCCACTTCGATGGCGAAGAGCGCGGGCTGCGTGAACGCCGTCCGGTCCAGCAGTTCGGCGTCCGCGCCGCCCTCGGCCGCGAACATCACGTCCTTCAGCGGACGGTCCAGCAGCACATCCAGATGGGCGCACACCTCGTCCAGAGCCTGGGCGAACACCGGGAACGCCTCGTACAACTCCCTCCCCATACCCAGGCGTTGCGCACCCTGACCGGTGAACAGGAACGCGGTCTTGCCGCCGTTGGCCGCCTGCCCCTGGACGATACCGGGGGCGTCGTCGCCCGCGGCGAGGGTCTCCAGGCCACGCAGCAACGTCTCGCGTTCGGTGCCCAACAGCACCGCGCGGTGCTCGAACACCGATCGTGTGGCGACCAGCGATTCGGCGATGTCCAGAACGCCGTGCTCGGCCCCGTCGATCAGGTGGGCCCGCAGCCGCTCGGCCTGGGCGCGCAGGGCTTCCGGGCTCCGGGCGGAGAGCGTCCAGGGGGCCAGGCCGTGGTCGTCGGCGGGGGCCGGGGCGGGCTGCGCCTCGTCCTCGACCGGCGGGGCCTGCTCGATGATGGTGTGGGCGTTGGTGCCGCTCACGCCGAAGGCGGAGACACCGGCCCTGCGCGGCTGCCCGGTCTCGGGCCACTCCACTGTCTCGGCCAGCAGCCGCACCTCACCCGCCGACCAATCCACCTGGCTCGACGGCTCATCCACATGCAGCGTCCGCGGCAGCACACCGTGCCGCATCGCCATCACCATCTTGATGACACCGGCGACACCGGCGGCCGCCTGCGTGTGACCGAGGTTCGACTTGAGCGATCCCAGCCACAGCGGCAGGTTCTCCGGGCGCTCCTGGCCGTACGTGGCCAGCAGCGCCTGCGCCTCGATCGGGTCACCCAGCGTCGTACCCGTACCGTGCGCCTCCACCACCTGGATGTCGGCGGCCGACACCCCGGAGTTGGCGAGGGCCTGCCGGATCACCCGCTGCTGGGACGGCCCGTTGGGCGCCGTAAGGCCGTTGGACGCACCGTCCTGGTTGACGGCGGAGCCGCGCACGATCGCCAGCACCTCGTGGCCGTTGCGCCGGGCGTCGGACAGCCGCTCCACGAGCAGCATGCCGACTCCCTCGGACCAGCCCGTACCGTCCGCGGCGTCCGCGAAGGGCTTGCAGCGGCCGTCGGGGGCCAGGCCACGCTGGCGGCTGAACTCCACGAAGGCGGCCGGGTTGGTCATCACGGTGACACCACCGGCGAGCGCCATGTCGCACTCGCCCTGGCGCAGCGCCTGCGCGGCCTGGTGCAGGGCGACCAGCGACGACGAGCACGCCGTGTCCACCGTCAGCGCGGGCCCCTCAAGACCCAGCGTGTAGGAGATACGACCTGACACGACTGAGGTGGCACTGCCGGTCAGCAACTGCCCTTCGAGCCCCTCGGGGATCTCGTGCAGTCCCGTTCCGTAGCCGGAGGTCGCGGCGCCGACGTAGACGCCGATCTGGTTGCCGCGTACGGACGCCGGGTCGATACCGGCGCGCTCGAACGTCTCCCAGGACGTCTCAAGGAGCAGCCGCTGCTGCGGATCCATGGCAAGGGCCTCACGCGGCGAGATCCCGAAGAAGGCGGCATCGAACTCGCCCGCCCCGTCGAGGAACCCGCCCTCGCGGGCGTAGAACGTGCCCAGGCGCTCCGGGTCGGGGTCGTACATCCCGTCGACATCCCAGCCCCGGTCGGAGGGGAAGTCCGTGATGGCGTCCGTGCCGGCCGCGACGAGGTTCCACAGGTCCTCGGGGCTTCCGACGCCGCCCGGGAAGCGGCAGCTCATCCCGACGATCGCGATCGGGTCGTCATCGACCGGGACCACCACCGCCGAAGGCACAGCCACCGCCCCCCGCGTACCCAGCACCTCGGCACGCAGATGACCGGCCAGCACCACAGAACTCGGGTAGTCGAAGACCAACGTGGCCGGCAACACCAACCCCGTCTCCGCGTTCAACCGGTTACGGAACTCCACCGCCGTAAGCGAGTCGAAACCCAGCTCCTTGAACGCCCGCCCGGGCTCAACCACCTCGGCACCGGCGAAGCCGAGCACCGCGGCGGCGTGAGCGCGTACGAGGTCGAGCAGGGTCCGGTCGATCTCGGCCTCGGTGAGCCCGGTCAGGCGCTCCCGCAGTGCCGATCCGCCCTCGGCGTGGCTCTTCTCGGCGGCACGGGCCTGCTCCAGGGCCGATATGACCTCGGGCAGTTCACCGAGGAGCGGACTGGGCCGCCCGATCGTGAACGCGGGCGCGAACCGCTCCCAGTCCACATCGGCGACCGTCACCACACCGTCATCACCCGCAACCGCTCCCTGCAACGCCGCAAGCGCCAGATCGGGCGCCATCGGGGGCAGACCACGACGGGCCAACTGACCGCCACCGTCGCCGGCCGCCATACCGCTTTCCGCCCACGGCCCCCAGGCCACAGCCGTACCGGCAAGACCCCGACCCCGACGGTCCTCCACCAACGCGTCCAGATAAGCGTTGGCCGCTCCATAGGCAGCCTGACCACCACTGCCCCACACACCCGCGATCGAAGAGAACACCACAAAGGCGTCCAGCTCACGATCGCCCAGCAACGCGTCCAAGTTGACGGCACCGGCCACCTTGCCGGAGATCACAGCGGCAGCGTCGGCCACCGTCGTCTCGGCCAGCGGCCCCGCCGCATTGGCACCCGCCGCATGGACCACCGCCGCAAGCGGATACTCCTCAGGCACGGCATCCAGCACCGCGGCCAACTGGTCCCGGTCAGCCACATCACAGGCCGCCACGGTCACCCGGGCACCCAGGGCCTCAAGTTCCTCACGCAGCTCGGGCGCACCCGGCGCCTCAAGACCACGACGGCTGGTCAACACCAGATGCTCGGCACCGTTGCCCACCAGCCAGCGGGCCACCCGGCCGCCGAGTGCACCCGTACCACCGGTCACCAACACCGTGCCACGCACCCGCCACGGCGTCGCGTCGGCAACAGGCGCCGCCGACCGGGCCAGACGACGTACGAACACACCGGAGCCACGCACCGCGACCTGGTCCTCGCCGCCCTCACCGGCCCCGCCGGACAGCACACCCGTCAGCCGCGCGACCGCACGCTCATCCAGCGCCTCGGGCAGATCAACCAGACCACCCCACAGCCCCGGCAGCTCCAACGCGGCCACCCGGCCCAACGCCCACACCATCGCCTGCGCCGGACGGCTGAGCCGCTCGGAACGGCCCACCGACACGGCACCCCGCGTACCGCACCACAGCGAGGCCTCGATGCCCGTGTCCGCCATGGCCCGCACCAGGGTCAGCGTCAGGGCGAGACCGCTGGGCAGCTCAGGGTGCCCGGAGCAAGGCTCCTCGTCCAGGGCGAGCAGCGACAACACGCCACCCACAGCGGGTGCGTCGGCGACCGCCGCGCGCAGCCGCTTCCCCAGCGCCCCGGCGTCGAGGTCACGCTCGTCCGCCACCAGCGGCACCACATCGGCGCCATGGCGCCGGAGCCCGGCGACGGCCTCCGTCACCAACTCGTCCTCGGCACGCGACGCCGGAACCACCACTAGCCACGTCCCCGACAGCGACCCACCGGCCACGTCCGAGACGGGCTTCCACGCCACGCGGTAGCGCCAGTTGTCGATCGTGGACCGGTCACGCCTGTTGCGGTGGTACGTGGACAGCGCGGGCAGCACCGCGCTCAGCGGCGTCTCGCCGTCGACGTCGAGCGCCTCGGCGAGCGCTTCGAGATCCTCGCGCTCGACCGCTTCCCAGAACCGCGCGTCCACCGAGTCGGCGGCGCCCTGTGCGTCCAAGCCGCTCAGGGAGAGGGACACCTCGGGCCAGTACCGCTCACGCTGGAAGGCGTACGTCGGCAGCTCGACCATCCGCGCACCGCGCCCGGCGAAGACGGACTCCCACTCCACCGAGGCTCCGTGGACGTGGAGTTCGGCCAGCGCCGTCGTCAGCGCCTGGGCCTCGGGGCGGTCCTTGCGCAGCACCGGCACCACGGCCGAGGCCGCTGCCTCGTCCCGCGTCAGGCAGTCCCGCGCCATCGCGGACAGCACACCGTCGGGGCCGACCTCCAGGAACCTGGTGACGCCCTGGGCGCTGAGCGCCCGCATGCCGTCCGCGAACCGCACGGCCTCCCGGACATGGCGCACCCAGTAGTCCGGCGAGCACACCTCTTCGGGGCCCGCCGCCTCGCCTGTCACATTCGAGACCAGGGCGATGGCCGGTGCCTGGAAGGACAGACCGGTGACGACGTCACGGAAGTCGTCCAGCATCGCGGCCATACGCGGCGAGTGGAAGGCGTGGCTGACCCGCAGGCGGCGGGTCTTACGGCCTCGCTCCGACCACTGTGCGGCAATCTCCAGTACGACGGCCTCGTCACCCGCGATGACCACGGCCGTCGGGCCGTTGACCGCCGCGACACTCACCTCGGCCTCACGACCGGCAAGCGATCCGGAGACCTCCTCCTCGGACGCCTCGATGGCGACCATCGCCCCGCCCTCGGGCAGGGCCTGCATCAACCGGCCACGGGCGGCGACCAGCGTGCACGCGTCCTGAAGCGAGAACACCCCCGCCACATGCGCGGCAGCGATCTCACCGATGGAGTGGCCGATCACCACATCCGGGACGACACCCCAGTGCTCCAGCAGCCGGTAGAGCGCCACCTCGACCGCGAAGAGCGCGGGCTGCGTGAACGCCGTCCGGTCCAGCAGCTCGGCGTCCGCGCCGCCCTCCGCCGCGAACATCACATCCTTCAGCGGACGGTCCAGCAGCACATCCAGATGGGCGCACACCTCGTCCAGGGCGCGGGCGAACACCGGGAAGGCGTCGTACAACTCCCGCCCCATACCCAGGCGTTGCGCACCCTGCCCCGAGAACAGGAACGCCGTCCTGCCACCCGTTACGGCCTGCCCCTGGACGACTCCCGAGGCGATGCCGCCCTCCGCGACGGCCCGCAGGCCACGCAGCAGGGTCTCCCGGTCCTCGCCGACCAGCACGGCACGGTGCTCGAACACCGACCTGGCCGCCAGCGTGTGGCCGACGTCCAGCGCCTCGATGTCCTCGCGAGCCGCCACGTCCCCGTACAGCCGCTCGGCCTGCGCCCGCAGCGCCTCCCGGCTCTTCCCGGAGACCAGCCACGGCACCACGTCCGTCGACACCGGTGTCCCGGGCCCGGCCGCCTCCGAGGCCACGGCCTCTTCCAGCTCGGGGGCCTGCTCGATGATGGTGTGGGCGTTGGTCCCGCTGAGCCCGAACGAGGAGATGCCCGCCCGGCGCGGCTGCCCGGTCTCGGGCCACTCGGTGGCCTCCGTCAGCAGCCGCACCTCACCCGCCGACCAATCCACCTGGCTCGACGGCTCATCCACGTGAAGGGTCTGCGGCAGTACGCCGTGCCGCATCGCCATCACCATCTTGATGACCCCGGCCACGCCCGCGGCGGCCTGCGTATGACCGATGTTGGACTTGATGGCGCCCAGCAGCAGCGGGCGGCCCTCCGGGCGTTCCTGGCCGTACGTGGCCAGCAGCGCCTGTGCCTCGATCGGGTCACCCAGCGTCGTACCGGTGCCGTGCGCCTCGACCGCGTCGACCTCGGCGGCGGACAGTCCGGCGCCGGCCAGCGCCTGCCGGATCACCCGCTGCTGCGACGGCCCGTTGGGCGCCGTAAGACCATTGCTGGCGCCGTCCTGGTTGATGGCGCTGCCGCGGACCACCGCCAGCACCGGGTGGCCGTTCCTGCGCGCGTCCGACAGCCGCTCCACCAGCAGCATGCCGACACCCTCGGACCAGCCCGTACCATCCGCGCCCTCCGCGAACGGCTTGCAGCGGCCGTCGGGGGCCAGGCCACGCTGGCGGCTGAACTCCACAAAGGCGCCGGGTGTCGACATGACCGACACACCACCGGCGAGCGCCATGTCGCACTCGCCCTGACGCAGCGCCTGCACCGCGAGATGCAGCGCGACGAGCGACGACGAACACGCCGTGTCCACCGTCACCGCGGGCCCTTCGAGGCCGAAGGTGTAGGAGATACGGCCCGACACCACGCTGGCCGCACTGCCCGTACCCACATGGCCACCGAAGTCCTCGACGGCGTCGAGCATGATCGTGGAGTAGTCCTGGCCGTTGGTGCCGACGAACACACCGGTACGGCTGCCACGCAGCGCGGCCGGTTTGACGCCCCCGTATTCGAACGCCTCCCAGGACGTCTCAAGGAGCAGCCGCTGCTGCGGGTCCATGGCGAGCGCCTCGCGCGGCGAGATCCCGAAGAAGGTGGGGTCGAACTGGGGCGCCCCGTAGAGGAATCCGCCCTCGCGGGCGTAGAACGTGCCCGGGTGCTCGGGGTCCGGGTGGTACATGCCCTCGACGTCCCAGCCCCGGTCGCCGGGGAACCCGGCGATGCCGTCGCCGCCCTCGGCCAGGAGTCGCCACAGGTCCTGCGGGTTCTCCACGCCTCCAGGGAAGCGGCAGCTCATCGCCACGATCGCGATGGGGTCGTCGTCATCCGGCCGCACGCGGTGCGAGACCGCCGAAGTGGCGGCCCCGGCGTGGGCTCCGCCCAGCTCCTGCCGCAGCTGGTCGGCGAGCACCTCGGCGGTCGGGTAGTCGAAGATGAGGGTGGCGGGCAGGCTCAGACCGGTGGCCAGGTCGAGCCGGTTACGCAGCTCGATGGCCGTGAGGGAGTCGAACCCGAGGTCCCGGAAGGCGCGGCCCGGCTCGACGGAGTCCGCCGAGAAGTGGCCGAGTGCCGAGGCCGCGTGGGTGCGGATGAGGTCCAGCAGGAGGAGGCGCTGTTCCTCGTCCGACTGTCCGGCCAGTTGTCCGCGCAGGTCATGGCCCGGTCCCGCCTGGCCGATGGTCCCGGCCGCGGCGGTCAGGAGCTCACGTGCCTCGGGGATGTCGCTGACGAGGGCGCTGGGGCCGGCGCTCAGCATGGAGGCCATGCCGGTCCAGTCGATGTCGGCCACGACCAGCGCGGCCTCGTCATGGCCGGCGGCCCAGCCCAGCGCGTCCAGGGCCAGCGAGGGAGTCATGGGGGGCAGTGGCCCGCCGCGCGTCCGCTCCCCGGCTCGGCCGCTCGCGGCCATTCCGCTCTCGGCCCACGGGCCCCAGGCGACCGCGGTGGCGGCCAGGCCCTGGTCCCGGCGCCGCTGTGCCAGCGCGTCGAGGTAGGCGTTGGCCGCCGCGTAGGCGGCCTGGCCGGCGCCGCCGATGGCACCGGCGAACGAGGAGAACAGCACGAACGCGTCGAGCGGGAGCTCTGCGGTCAGTTCGTGCAGATGGCGCGCGCCCTCGGCCTTCGCGGCCAGGGTCCCGGCGAGTTGGCCGACGGTCAGGCCGTCGAGCACACCGTCGTCCAGGATGCCCGCCGCGTGCACGACGGCGGTCAGCGGATACCGCTCCGGTACGGCGGCGAGCACCTCGGCCAGGGCATCCCGGTCGGCGGCGTCGCAGGCCACCACGGTCACTTCGGCGCCGAGTGCCTCGAGTTCCGCGGTGAGTTCGGAAACGCCGTCGGCCGACGGGCCTCGACGGCTCGTCAGCACCAGGTGTTCCGCGCCCTCGCGCACGGCCCAGCGCGCCACCTGGGCGCCCAGGGCGCCGGTGCCGCCGGTGATCAGCACCGAGCCCCGGGGGCGCCACACGCGCTCCGCCGACCCGTTGCCGACCGTGACGCGGGTCAGGCGCCGGGCGTACGCTCCGGATCCGCGTACCGCCACCTGGTCCTCGCCGTCTCCGGCGGACAGTGCCCAGGCCAGTCGCGCGGCGGCGCGCTCGTCCACGGTCTCGGGCAGATCGACCAGACCGCCCCAGATCCGGGGGTGCTCCAGGGCGGCCACCCGGCCGAGGCCCCAGCTCTCCGCCTGCACGGCGCTGGTGAGCTGGTCGGAACGGCCCACCGACACGGCACCCCGGGTGGCGCACCACAGCCGGGCGCGGATGTCCGCCTCGGCCAGGGCGCGCACCAGCGTCAGGGTCAGCGCGAGGCCGCGCGAGACCACCGGGTGCTCGGTGCAGGGCCGCTCATCCACCCCCAGCAGGGACAGCACACCGCCGAGCCCGGACGGCTCGGTGGCTATGTCACGCAGTCGCCCGGCCAGCGCACCGGGGGTGAGATCGGCCTCGTCCGCCACCAGACGAACGACATCGGCGCCGTGCCGCTGGAGTGCGGCGGACACCGAGTCAGCGAACGTGTCGGCGACACCGGACGCGGGAACGACCATGAGCCAGGTACCCGACAGTGTGGCCGCGGGGGTCTCCGAGACCGGCTTCCACGAGATCCGATAACGCCAGCCGTCGACCGTGGCCCGGTCGCGCTGCTGACGACGGTACGAGGACAGCGCGGGCAGCAACTCGCCCAGCGAGCCGCTCCCGTCGACGTCCAGCGCCTCCGCCAGCGCCTCCAGATCCTCACGCTCCACCGCGTCCCAGAACCGCGCGTCCACCGAGTCCACGGCGGCGGAGGCGCCCGAGGCTCCGCCCGTGCCCTCCAGCCAGTAGCGCTGACGCTGGAAGGGGTACGTCGGCAGGTCCACCGTCCGTGCACCGCGCCCGGCGAAGACCTGCTCCCAGTCGACCGTCACACCATGGACATGGGCCTCGGTCAGCGCGGCCATCAGGGCCTGGGCGTCGGGGCGTCCCTTGCGCAGGACCGGCACCACGGCCGGGGCCGAAGCCGCCTCGCCCGCCAGGCAGTCCCGCGCCATCGCCGAGAGCACACCGTCGGGGCCCACCTCGATGTACGCGGTGACGCCCTGGGCCTGGAGGGAGCGAACGCCGTCGGCGAAACGCACGGCCGCGCGCACATGCCGCACCCAGTACTCGGGGGAGCAGACATCGTCGGCCCCGACCGGCTCTCCGGTGACGTTGGAGACCAGGGCCAGGGTGGGAGTCTGGAAGGTCAGGTCCCGCGCGACCGCACGGAAGTCGTCCAGCATGGCGTCCATACGGGGCGAGTGGAAGGCGTGGCTGACGCGCAGCCGACGGGTCTTGCGGCCCTGCTCCGCCCACTGTCCGGCGATCTCCAGTACGGCGGCCTCGTCACCGGCGATGACCACGGCCGTCGGGCCGTTGACGGCCGCGATACTCACCTCGGCCTCACGACCGGCCAGCGATCCGGCGATCTCCTCCTCCGACGCCTGCACCGCCACCATCGCGCCACCCTCCGGCAGCGCCTGCATCAGCCGGCCACGGGCGGCCACCAGCGTGCACGCGTCCTGAAGCGAGAAGACCCCCGCCACATGCGCGGCGGCGATCTCACCGATGGAGTGGCCGATCAGTACATCCGGGGTGACACCCCAGTGCTCCAGCAGCCGGAACAGCGCCACTTCGATGGCGAAGAGCGCGGGCTGCGTGAACGCCGTCCGGTCCAGCAGTTCGGCGTCGGCACCGCCCTCCGCCGCGAACATCACGTCCTTCAGCGGACGGTCCAGTACGACGTCCAGATGCGCGCACACCTCGTCCAGCGCACGGGCGAACACCGGGAACGCCTCGTACAACTCCCGCCCCATACCCAGGCGTTGCGCACCCTGGCCGGAGAAGAGGAACGCCGTCTTGACGGCCGTCCCGGCCACGCCCTGGAGCGCACCGGGAGCGGCTTCTCCGGATGCGACGGCCTCGAGCCCGGCGAGGAGTTCCGCACGGCTCGCGCCCGACACCACCGCGCGGTGCTCGAACATCGACCGCGTCGCCACCAGCGAGTAGCCGACATCCAGTGCGCTCGACTCGACCCGCTCCAGCAGGAACGCCCTGAGCCGCGCCGCCTGAGCCCGCAGCGCGTCCGCGCCACGAGCCGACAGCACCCACGTGGCCACGCCACTGTAGGCGTCGGAAGCCGGACTCTCCTCGGCCTCGGACCCGTCCTCGTCGACCGGCGGGGCCTGCTCGATGATGGTGTGCGCGTTGGTGCCACTCACACCGAAGGCAGAGACACCGGCCCGGCGCGGCTGCCCGGTCTCGGGCCACTCCGTGGCCTCCGTCAGCAGCCGCACCTCACCCGCCGACCAATCCACCTGGCTCGACGGCTCATCCACATGCAGCGTCCGCGGCAGCACACCGTGCCGCATCGCCATCACCATCTTGATGATTCCGGCGACACCGGCGGCTGCCTGCGTGTGACCGAGGTTCGACTTGAGCGATCCCAGCCACAGCGGCAGGTTCTCCGGACGCTCCTGGCCGTACGTGGCCAGCAGCGCCTGCGCCTCGATCGGGTCACCCAGGGACGTACCGGTCCCGTGGCCCTCCACCACGTCCACATCGGCGGCCGACAGACGGGCACTCGCCAGCGCGTCCCGGATGACCCGCTGCTGGGACGGGCCGTTGGGCGCCGTAAGGCCGTTGGACGCACCGTCCTGGTTGACGGCGGAGCCGCGCACGATCGCCAGGACCGGGTGGCCGTTCTTGCGCGCGTCCGACAGCCGCTCCACCAGCAGCATGCCGACACCCTCGGACCAGCCCGTACCGTCCGCGGCGTCCGCGAACGGCTTGCAGCGGCCGTCGGGGGCCAGGCCACGCTGGCGGCTGAACTCCACAAAGGCACCTGGTGTGGACATCACCGTGGCACCACCGGCAAGGGCAAGGTCACACTCGCCCTGACGCAGCGCCTGGACCGCGAGATGCAGCGCGACGAGCGACGACGAACACGCCGTGTCCACCGTCACCGCGGGCCCTTCGAGACCGAAGGTGTAGGAGATACGGCCCGATACGACCGAAGTCGCCGTACCGGTCAGCAGGTGGCCTTCGATCTCCTCGGGGAAACCGACGATGTCCGCCCCGTAGCCCGAGGTGGCGGCTCCCACGAACACACCGCCACGCCGGCCCTTCACCGACCCCGGAGCGATGCCCGCCCGCTCGAAGACCTCCCACGAGGTCTCCAGCAGCAGCCGCTGCTGCGGATCCATGGCAAGGGCCTCACGCGGCGAGATCCCGAAGAAGCCCGCGTCGAACTCGTCCGCGTCGTGAAGGAAACCACCCTCACGGGAGTAGAACGTCCCCGAACTCTCGGGATCCGGGTCATACATCCCGTCCACGTCCCATCCGCGATTGGACGGGAAATCGGAGATGGCATCACCACCGCCGGCCACCAGCCGCCACAAATCCTCGGGGCTCCCCACACCACCCGGGAAACGGCAGCTCATCGCCACAATCGCGATGGGCTCCTGCTCTCCTGCCTCCAGCTCGCGCAGGCGTTGGCGCGCTTGGTGCAGATCAGCCGTTACCCGCTTGAGGTAGTCCCGAAGCCTATCTTCGTTCACCATGAAACCCTTGCCTGTTACGAGTCAAAGAAGACTGAAGAATGAAAGGAGGCCAGAGAACTGCACCTCGGCGCTCACGTTTTAGCTGAGCTCGTTCTCGATGAAATCGAAGAGATCGTCGTCGGACGCCCCGTCAAGCCGCTGCGTAATGCTCTCAGCGTCCTTCGCTCCGCCCTCGTCACCATTCAGTCTGGCGAGGAGTACTTGGAGTCGGGCCGCGATGGCCATTCGCTCGGCATTGTCCGGCTCAGCCGTGGAAAGTGATGCCTCGAGTTTTTCCAGATCCGCGATCAGCGGAGTGGCGGATACCCCTTCGTCGGGCAGGACACCCGCTCTTACATGCTCTGCCAGAGCCTTTGCGTTGGGGTAGTCGAAGACCAGTGTGGTTGGCAGCCGCAGCCCGGTGTCCGAGTTCAGCCGGTTTCGGAATTCTACCGCCGTGAGTGAGTCGAATCCCAATTCCTTGAAGGCTCGGTCGGATTCCACGCCTTCCATACCGGAGAATCCGAGAACCGCCGCCGCGTGACCGCGCACCAGGTCGAGCACAGCGCGCTGCCGCTCGCCCGGAGCCAGCGCGAGGAGCCTTTCCCTCAGGCGCGATCCGTCCTCGGCATGGCTCTCCTCGGCGGCACGGGCCTGCTCCAGGGCCGATACGACCTCGGGCAGTTCACCGAGGAGCGGACTGGGCCGCCCCACCGTGAACGCGGGCGCGAACCGCTCCCAGTCCACATCAGCGACCGTCACCACACCGTCATCACCCGCAACCGCTCCCTGCAACGCCGCAAGAGCCAGACCGGGCGCCATCGGGGGCAGACCACGACGGGCCAACTGACCGCCACCGTCGCCGGCCGCCATACCGCTTTCCGCCCACGGCCCCCAGGCCACAGCCGTACCAGCAAGACCCCGACCCCGACGATCCTCCACCAACGCATCCAGATAAGCGTTGGCCGCACCATAAGCAGCCTGACCACCACTGCCCCACACACCCGCGATCGAAGAGAACACCACAAACGCATCCAGCTCACGATCACCCAGCAACGCATCCAGATGCCCGGCACCCGCCGCCTTGCCCGACACCACCGACGCCGCATCCGCCAGCCCCATGCCCGCAAGCTCCGCCGCCTGCTCCACACCCGCCGCATGGAAGACAGCCCTCAGCGGAAACTCCTCCGGAACCGCCTCCAGCACCGCCGCCAACTGCTCACGATCGGCCACATCACACGCCGCCACCGTCACCCGGGCACCCAGCGCTTCGAGTTCCGCACACAACTCCGGTGCACCCGGCGCCTCAAGACCACGACGGCTGGTCAACACCACATGCTCGGCACCGTTGCCCACCAGCCAGCGGGCCACCCGGCCACCCAGCGCACCCGTACCACCAGTCACCAACACCGTGCCACGCACCCGCCACGACGCCACATCAGCAACAGACGCCGCCGACCGGGCCAGACGACGTACGAACACACCAGAGCCACGCACCGCGACCTGGTCCTCGACAGCCTCACCGGCCCCGCCGGACAGCACACCCACCAACCGCCCCACCGCACGCTCATCCAGCACCTCAGGCAGATCAACCAGACCACCCCACAGCCCCGAGTGCTCCAACCCCACCACCCGGCCCAAACCCCACACCTGCGACTGCACGGTGCCCGCAAGCCGATCCGAACGCCCCACCGACACCGCACCACGCGACACACACCACAACAAGCCCCCGGCACCCACCTCGGCACCCACCTCGACCAACGCCTGCACCAACGTCAACGTCGAAGCAAAACCAGCAGACAACTCCGGATACCCCGGACACGACCCCTCATCCAGAGCCAGCAGCGACACCACACCACCCAACTCCGGCACAGCAGCGAGGACTTCACGCAGCCGCCCGCTCAACACCCCCGACTCAAGATCCCCCTCATCCACCACCAGCGACACCACACCCGCACCATGCCGCTCAAGCCCCGAAACAACCCCCGCCACCAACTCGTCCCCGGCACACGACCCCGGAACCACCACCAGCCACGTCCCCGACAACGACCCACCGGCCACATCCCCAACCGGCTTCCACGACACCCGATAACGCCAACCATCGATCGTGGATTGCTGGCGGTTGCTCCGGTGATATGCGGACAGCGCGGGCATGACCGTACTCAGCGGTGCGTTGCCATCGACGTCGAGCGCCTGGGCGAGCGCTTCGAGATCCTCGCGCTCGACCGCTTCCCAGAACCGCGCGTCCACCGAGTCCGCGGCCGTCGAACCGGAATTCCGGCCGCCGCCGGACGCGGATACCTCAGGCCAGAACCGTTCACGCTGAAACGCGTATGTGGGCAGCTCCACCTTGCTGGCACCATGTCCGGCGAATATCGATTCCCAGCCCACCGTGGCACCGTGTGCATGCAGTTCGGCAAGCGCCGTCATCAAAACCCCTGCTTCGGGTCGCTCTTTGCGCAGCACCGGGACCAGAACCGCCGCCGAGGTGTCCTCGGCGTTTTCCGCGAGGCAGTCCTGGGCCATGGCGGTGAGCACACCGTCCGGACCGACTTCCAAGAACCTTGTCACGCCCAACGCCTTAAGCGAACGAACCCCATCCGCGAACCGAACCGCCTCACGCACATGCCGGACCCAATAATCCGGAGAACACGTCTCCCCCTCCGAGACCAGCCTGCCAGTGACATTGGAAACCAGCGCCATGGTCGGCGGTTCAAAAGAGACCTCACGGACCACTTGGCCGAACTCGTCCAACATACTGTCCATGAGGTAAGAGTGAAACGCATGTGAGACCCGCAAACACCTAGTCTTTCTCCCCTTCGCCGTCCAGGTGTCCGCCATCTCCTGGACCGCTTGCGTGTGCCCGGCGATCACCACTGCCGTCGGTCCGTTGACCGCCGCGATGCTCACCTCGTGCTCACGGCCGGCGAATGAGGCGGCGACCTCCTCCTCCGACGCCTGCACCGCCACCATCGCGCCGCCCTCGGGCAGGGCCTGCATCAACCGGCCACGGGCGGCGACCAGCGTGCACGCGTCCTGAAGCGAGAACACCCCCGCCACATGCGCGGCGGCGATCTCACCGATGGAGTGACCCATCACCACATCCGGTGCCACACCCCACGCCGACAGCAGCCGGAACAACGCCACTTCGATGGCGAACAGCGCGGGCTGCGTGAACGCCGTCCGGTCCAGCAGCTCGGCGTCCGCACCGCCCTCCGCCGCGAACATCACATCCTTCAGCGGACGGTCCAGCAGCACATCCAGATGGGCGCACACCTCGTCCAGGGCGCGGGCGAACACCGGGAAGGCGTCGTACAACTCCCGCCCCATACCCAGGCGTTGCGCACCCTGACCCGAGAACAGGAACGCCGTCTTACCGCCCGACACCGCCTGCCCCTGGACCACACCGGAAGCGATTCCGCTCCCGGCCACGGCCTCAAGACCACGCAGAAGGGCTTCCCGGTCCTCGCCGACCAGCACGGCACGGTGCTCGAACACCGACCTGGCCGCCAGCGAATACCCCACATCCAGCACACCGAGGTCGCCCCGGGCCGCCACATGCGCGGCGAGCCGCCCGGCCTGTGCCCGCAACGCCTCCTGGCTCTTGGCCGAGACCAGCCACGGCACCACTGCCGACGACCCGACGGTCGCGGAAGCGGAAACCGGAGTGGAAGCGGGAGCCACGGCGTCCGATGCCGCGGGCTGCCCGGCCTCCGGCGCCTGCTCGATGATGGTGTGGGCATTGGTCCCGCTCAGCCCGAACGAGGAGATACCCGCCCGGCGCGGACGGCCGGTTTCCGGCCATGCGGTGGCCTCGGTCAGCGGACGCACCTCACCCGCCGACCAGTCCACCTCCCGCGACGGCTCATCCAGGTGAAGGATCTTCGGCAACACGCCCTCGCGCATCGCCATCACCATCTTGATGATGCCGGCGACACCGGCGGCGGCCTGTGTGTGCCCGATGTTCGACTTGATGGCCCCCAGCCACAGCGGCTGCTCCTCGGACCGCCCCTGCCCATAGGTGGCCAGCAGTGCCTGCGCCTCGATCGGGTCACCCAGTGTGGTACCCGTCCCGTGCGCCTCGACCGCGTCCACCTCGGTGGCCGCCAGACGGGCACTCGCCAGCGCCTGCCGGATCACCCGCTGCTGAGAGGGACCGTTCGGCGCCGTAAGGCCGTTGGACGCACCGTCCTGGTTGACCGCCGAACCACGCACGACCGCCAGCACCGGGTGGCCGTTCTTCCGCGCGTCCGACAGCCGCTCCACCAGCAGCATGCCCACACCCTCGGACCAGCCCGTACCATCCGCGGCGTCCGCGAACGGCTTGCACCGGCCATCGGGGGCCAGCCCACGCTGACGGCTGAACTCCACAAAGGCGCCGGGTGTCGACATCACCGACACACCACCGGCAAGGGCCAGGTCACACTCGCCATGGCGCAGCGCCTGCATGGCCATATGGAGCGCCACCAGCGACGACGAACACGCCGTGTCCACCGTCACCGCGGGCCCTTCGAGACCGAAGGTGTAGGAGATGCGCCCCGATACCACGCTGGCCGCGCTGCCCGTGCCCAAGTGGCCTTCGAGGTCGCCCTGGGAGTCCACCCACAATCCGGCGTAGTCCTGGCCGTTCGTCCCGACGAACACACCCGCCCGGGCGCCCCTCAGCGACTCGGGAGCGATACCGGCGCGCTCGAACGCCTCCCACGAGGTCTCCAGCAGCAGCCGCTGCTGCGGGTCCATGGCCAGCGCCTCACGTGGGGAGATCCCGAAGAACCTGGCGTCGAATTGCGGGGCGCCGTAGAGGAAGCCGCCCTCGCGGGCGTAGGACGTGCCGAGCCGCTCGGGGTCGGGGTCGTACAGCCCGTCGAGGTCCCAACCGCGGTCGGCGGGGAATTCGGAGATGGCGTCGGCGCCTTCGGCAACCAGCCGCCACAGGTCCTCCGGTGTGTGGACGTCTCCGGGGAAGTGGCAGCTCATCGCCACGATCGCGATGGGGTCGTGGTCCACGGCCACCGCGTTCGGCTGGGCGGTGTCGAGGGCCGGCTGGGCCGTGCCGAACGCCTCGGCGTCCAGGTAGTCGGCCAGTTCGGCGGCGGTCGGGTAGTCGAAGACGAGCGTCGCCGGGAGGCGCAGGCCGGTCGCGAGGTCCAGCCGGTTGCGCAGTTCGACCGCCGTGAGGGAGTCGAACCCGAGGTCGCGGAAGGCGCGGCCGGGCTCGATCGAGTCCGCCGAGGTGTGGCCGAGCACCGAGGCCGCTTGGCCGCGGACCAGCTCCAGCACGGCCTCGTTGCGTTCGGCCGCCGACAGTCCGGCGAGCTTCCCGGCGAAGGTGGCCGCCTCCGTACCGGCGCCGCCGTCGTCCGTGGCCAGGTGCTTGTGCGCCTCGGGGATGCCGCTGACGAGAGTGCCGCCATGCGCGGCGGCCAGCGACGGGGCCAGGCGCTCCCAGTCGACGTCCGCGACGACGAGCGACGCCTCCTCTTGGCCGACGGCCCAGCTCAGCGCGTCCATCGCCAGCGCCGGGGCCATCGCGGACACCGCGCCACCGCGCACCCGCTCCCCGGCGCGGCCGCTCGCGGCCATACCGGATTCGGCCCACGGTCCCCAGGCCACCGCCGTACCGGCAAGACCGGCACCACGGCGCACCACGGCCAGCGCGTCCAGATACGCGTTCGCCGCCGCGTAGGCACCCTGTCCGGCGCCGCCCACCGCGCCGGCGAACGACGAGAACAGCACAAACGCGTCCAGTTCCAGGTCGGCCGTCAGCTCATGCAGCAGCCGCGCGCCCTCGACCTTCGCCCCCAGCACCCCGGCGAGCTGATCGACGGTCAGACCGTCCAGGACGCCGTCATCCAGCACACCGGCCGCGTGCACCACACCACGCAGCGGGAAGCGCTCGGGAATCCCCGCCAGCACCTCGACCAGCGCATCCCGATCGGAGGCGTCACAGGCCACCACCGACACGGCGGCGCCGAGCCCTTCCAGCTCCGCCCTCAGCTCGGAGACACCCTCCGCCGCGAGCCCACGACGGCTGGTCAGCACCACATGCTCGGCACCCTCACGCACCGCCCAGCGCGCCACATGTGCGCCCAGCGCACCCGTACCACCGGTGATCAGCACCGAGCCACTCGGCCGCCATGCCTCGCCGCCCATCGACGCCGTACGCACCAGCCGCCGGCCGAACACACCAGAGCCCCGGATCGCCGTCTCGTCCTCGCCGCCCTCCGCGGACAGCACACCGGCCAGCCGCGACACGGCGCGCTCGTCCAGCGTCTCGGGCAGATCGACGAGCCCGCCCCAGATCTGCGGGTGCTCCAGCGCCGCCACCCGGCCGAGGCCCCACATCTGCGCCTGCGCGGTGCTCGCGAGCCGGTCGGAACGACCCACCGACACCGCGCCCCGCGAGGCACACCACAGCCGAAGGCCCACGTCCAACCCGGCCGCGGCCTGCACCAGCCGCAGCGTCAGCGCGAGTCCGGCGGCGACCACCGGCTGCCCGGCCATCGGCTCCTCGTCCAGCGCGAGCAACGACAACACACTCGCGTCGGACTCATCGCCGAGCGCACTGAGCAGCACCTCGGCGAGCCCATCGCGGTCCATGTCGCCGTCGACCGACACCGGTACGACGCGAGCGCCGTACTTCTCCAGCCCCTGCGTGATCGTGACGGTGAGCTCGCTGTCCGCGAGCCCGGCGGGCACCGCCAGCAGCCAGGTGCCCGCCAGCGTCCCCGCCGCCGCCTCCGGGACCGGCTTCCAGGAGACCCGATAACGCCAGCCGTCGACCGTGGCCCGGTCGCGCTGCTGACGGCGGTAGGAGGACAGCGCGGGCAGCAACTCGCCCAGCGAACCGCTCCCGTCGACGTCCAGCGCCTTTGCCAGTGTCTCCAGGTCCTCGCGCTCCACCGCGTCCCAGAACCGCGCGTCCACCGAGTCCGCGGCGGAACCGCTCGAAGCCTGCGCACGGTCCTCCAGCCAGAAGCGCTGATGCTGGAAGGCGTACGTCGGCAACTCCACCGTCCGCGCACCGCGCCCGGCGAAGACCTGCTCCCAGCCCACCTCGACACCGTGCACATGGAGTTCGGCCAGCGCCGCCGTCAGCGCCTGAACCTCCGGGCGGTCCTTGCGCAGAACGGGTGCCACGACCGAGGCCGAACCGGCGTCCGCCCTCAGGCAGTCGCGCGCCATGGCGGACAGCACACCGTCGGGGCCGACCTCGACAAACCGGGTCACGCCCAGCTTCTCAAGAGCCCGCACCCCATCCGCGAACCGCACGGCCTCCCGCACATGCCGCACCCAGTACTCCGGCAAGCACACATCATCGCCGCTCGCCGCCTCACCCGTCACGTTCGACACCAGCGCGATCGACGGCGTCTGGAAGGACAGCCCTTCGACGACCTTGCGGAAGTCGCCGAGCATCGCGTCCATGCGCGGCGAGTGGAAGGCGTGGCTGACCCGCAGGCGGCGGGTCTTACGGCCTCGCTCCGACCACTGTTCGGCGATTTCCAGCACCGCGGCCTCGTCACCGGCGATGACCACAGCGTTCGGGCCGTTGACCGCGGCCATGCTCACCTCGGCCTCACGACCGGCAAGCGACGCCGCGATCTCCTCCTCCGACGCCTGCACCGCCACCATCGCGCCACCCTCCGGCAGCGCCTGCATCAACCGGCCACGGGCGGCGACCAGCGTGCACGCGTCCTGAAGCGAGAACACCCCCGCCACATGCGCGGCGGCGATCTCACCGATGGAGTGACCCATCACCACATCCGGTGCCACACCCCACGCCGACAGCAGCCGGAACAACGCCACTTCGATGGCGAAGAGCGCGGGCTGCGTGAACGCCGTCCGGTCCAGCAGTTCGGCGTCCGCACCGCCCTCGGCCGCGAACATCACGTCCTTCAGCGGACGGTCCAGCAGCACATCCAGATGGGCGCACACCTCGTCCAGAGCCTGGGCGAACACCGGGAACGCCTCGTACAACTCCCTCCCCATACCCAGGCGTTGCGCACCCTGACCCGAGAACAAGAACGCCATCACACCCGACGCGTTCGCGACGCCCTGAACCGCTCCGGGGGCCACTTCACCGGTCGCGACAGCCTCGACGCCGCGTAGCAACTCCGCACGGTTGACACCCGCGATCACCGCGCGGTGTTCATGCACCGCGCGGGTCGCCACCAGCGAGTAGCCCACATCCAGCGCGCCCAGCTCGGCACGCTCGACCAGATACGACCGCAGCCGCTCGGCCTGGGCGCGCAGAGCCTCCGCGCTCCTGGCGGAAAGCGCCCAGGGCACGATGCCGTGATCCTCGACCGGGGCCGCCGGGGCGGGCTCCGCCTCGTCCTCGACCGGCGGGGCCTGCTCGATGATGGTGTGGGCGTTGGTGCCGCTCACGCCGAAGGCGGAGACACCGGCCCGGCGCGGCTGCCCGGTCTCGGGCCACTCCGTGGCCTCCGTCAGCAGCCGCACCTCACCCGCCGACCAGTCCACCTGCCGTGAAGGCTCGTCCAGGTGAAGGGTCTTCGGCAGTACGCCGTGCCGCATCGCCATCACCATCTTGATGACACCGGCGACACCGGCGGCCGCCTGCGTGTGACCGAGGTTCGACTTGAGCGATCCCAGCCACAGCGGCAGGTTCTCCGGGCGCTCCTGGCCGTACGTGGCCAGCAGCGCCTGCGCCTCGATCGGGTCACCCAGCGACGTACCCGTACCGTGCGCCTCCACCACGTCCACATCGGCCGCCGACACTCCGGCGTTGGCGAGGGCCTGCCGGATCACCCGCTGCTGCGACGGCCCGTTGGGCGCGGTCAGACCGTTGCTGGCGCCGTCCTGGTTGACGGCCGAGCCCCGTACGATCGCCAGCACCTGGTGACCGTTGCGCTCGGCGTCCGACAGCCGCTCCACCAGCAGCATGCCCACACCCTCGGACCAGCCCGTACCATCCGCGGCGTCCGCGAACGGCTTGCACCTGCCATCGGGGGCCAGCCCACGCTGACGGCTGAACTCCACGAACGCACCGGGCGTGGCCATCACCGTCACACCACCGGCGAGCGCCATCTCGCACTCGCCCTGGCGCAGCGCCTGCGCGGCCTGGTGCAGGGCGACCAGCGACGACGAGCACGCCGTGTCCACCGTCAGCGCGGGCCCCTCAAGACCCAGCGTGTAGGAGATACGACCTGACACGACCGATGTCGCGTTGCCGGTCAGGATCTGCCCTTCCAGCTCCCCGGCCGCGCCGTCGTGCCCGACTCCGTAGCCCGAGGTCGCGGCTCCGACGAACACGCCGATCTGGCGGCCACGTACGGAGGTGGGAGCGATACCGGCCCGCTCGAACGCCTCCCAGGACGTCTCAAGCAGCAGCCGCTGCTGCGGATCCATGGCGAGCGCCTCACGCGGCGAGATCCCGAAGAACCCCGCGTCGAACTCGCCCCCGTTGTGCAGGAATCCACCTTCGCGCGCGTAGAACGTGCCCAGACGCTCGGGATCCGGGTCATACATCCCATCCACGTCCCACCCACGGTTGGACGGGAAGTCGGAGATGGCGTCACCACCACCGGCCACGAGCCGCCACAGGTCCTCGGGGCTTCCGACGCCGCCCGGGAAGCGGCAGCTCATCCCGACGATCGCGATCGGGTCGTCATCGACCGGGACCACCACCGCCGAAGGCACAGCCACCGCCCCCCGCGTACCCAGCACCTCGGCACGCAGATGACCGGCCAGCACCACAGAACTCGGGTAGTCGAAGACCAACGTGGCCGGCAACACCAACCCCGTCTCCGCGTTCAACCGGTTACGGAACTCCACCGCCGTAAGCGAGTCGAAACCCAGCTCCTTGAACGCCCGCCCCGGCTCGACCACTTCGGCACCCGCGAAACCGAGCACCGCCGCGGCCTGGCCACGTACGAGGTCGAGCAGGGTCCGGTCGATCTCGGCCTCGGTCAGCCCTGCCAGACGCCGTCGCAAATCCGTCGAAGTGTCGCCTGCCTGGCCGGACGAGCTCGCGGTGTCGAGTGCCCTCCGAACCTCGGGCAGGTCAGCGAGCAACGGGCTCGGCCGCTCCAGAGTGAACAAGGGGGCGAACCGCTCCCAGTCCACATCAGCGACCGTCACCACACCGTCATCACCCGCAACCGCTCCATGCAGCGCGGCAAGGGCCAGCGTCGGAGGAATGACCGCCAGGCCACGACGGCCAAGCTCCCCTTCCATCCCCTCCGAAGTGGCCATACCGCTTTCCGCCCACGGCCCCCAGGCCACAGCCGTACCAGCAAGACCCCGACCGCGACGATCCTCCACCAACGCATCCAGATAAGCGTTGGCCGCACCATAAGCAGCCTGACCACCACTGCCCCACACACCCGCGATCGAAGAGAACACCACAAACGCATCCAGCTCACGATCACCCAGCAACGCGTCCAGATGCCCGGCACCCGCCGCCTTGCCCGACACCACCGACGCCGCATCCGCCAGCCCCATGCCCGCAAGCTCCGCCGCCTGCTCCACACCCGCCGCATGGAAGACAGCCCTCAGCGGAAACTCCTCCGGAACCGCCTCCAGCACCGCCGCCAACTGCTCACGATCGGCCACATCACACGCCGCCACCGTCACCCGGGCACCCAGCGCTTCGAGTTCCGCACACAACTCCGGTGCACCCGGCGCCTCAAGACCACGACGGCTGGTCAACACCACATGCTCGGCACCGTTGCCCACCAGCCAGCGGGCCACCCGGCCACCCAGCGCACCCGTACCACCAGTCACCAACACCGTGCCACGCACCCGCCACGACGCCACATCAGCAACAGACGCCGCCGACCGGGCCAGACGACGTACGAACACACCAGAGCCACGCACCGCGACCTGATCCTCAACGGCCCCACCGACACTGGAGGCCCCGCCGACCCCGGCAGACAGCACGCCCACCAGCCGCGCGACCGCACGCTCATCCAGCACCTCGGGCAGATCAACCAGACCACCCCAGATCCGGGCATGCTCCAGCGCGGCCACCCGGCCCAGCGCCCACACCATGGCCTGCGCCGGACGGCTGAGCCGCTCGGAACGGCCCACCGACACCGCACCTCGGGACACACACCACAGCAAGCCCTCGGTATCCACCTCGACCAACGCCTGCACCAACGTCAACGTCGAAGCAAAACCAGCAGACAACTCCGGATACCCCGGACACGACCCCTCATCCAGAGCCAGCAGCGACACCACACCACCCAACTCCGGCGCAGCAGCGAGGACTTCACGCAGCCGCCCGCTCAGCACCCCCGACTCAAGATCCCCCTCATCCACCACCAGCGACACCACACCCGCACCATGCCGCTCAAGCCCCGAAACAACCCCCGCCACCAACTCGTCCCCGGCACACGACCCCGGAACCACCACCAGCCACGTCCCCGACAACGACCCACCGGCCACATCCCCAACCGGCTTCCACGACACCCGATAACGCCAACCATCAATGGTCGACTGGTCACGGCTGCTGCGCCGGTACGCCGAAAGCGCGGGCAGAACCGCGCCCAGCGTCGCCTCGTCATCGAAGTCGAGCGTCTTGGCGAGCGATGCGAGATCCTCGCGCTCCACGGCCTGCCAGAACCACGCGTCCACCTCGTCCCGGATGCCGGCATCGACACCGGGTCCGTCGGCGGACTTCTCGATCCAGTAGCGCTGACGCTGGAACGGGTATGTCGGCAGGTCGACCCTGCGAGCTTCGAGACCGTCGAACGCCGGCCGCCAGTCGACAACGGAGCCATGAACATGCAGCCGAGCCAGCGCCGTGGTCAGGGCGACGGCCTCCGAGCGGTCCTTGCGCAGCACCGGCACGACCACGGGCGCCGAGCCGGACTCGGCCCGTTCTGCCAGGCAGTCCTGCGCCATCGCCGAGAGCACACCGTCGGGGCCCACCTCCAGGAAGGTGGTCACGCCTTGCGCGTCGAGCGTCCGCACACCGTCCGCGAACCGCACCGCCTCCCGGACATGGCGCACCCAGTAGTCCGGCGAGCACACCTCCGCGTCCGCCACCTTGCCGGTGACATTGGAGACGAGATCGATGGAGGGCGAGGCGAACGACAGGGCTTCCACGACACGGCGGAAGTCGTCCAGCATCGCGTCCATACGGGGCGAGTGGAAGGCGTGGCTGACCCGCAGCCGACGCGTCTTACGGCCCTCCTGCTCCCACTGTCCGGCGATCTCCAGTACGGCGGCCTCGTCACCGGCGATGACCACGGCCGTCGGGCCGTTGACGGCCGCGATGCTCACCTCGGCCTCACGACCGGCCAGCGATCCGGCGATCTCCTCCTCGGACGCCTGCACCGCCACCATCGCGCCGCCCTCCGGCAGCGCCTGCATCAGCCGGCCACGCGCCGCGACCAGCGTGCACGCGTCCTGAAGCGAGAACACCCCCGCCACATGCGCGGCAGCGATCTCACCCACCGAATGCCCGATGAGCACATCCGGGGTGACACCCCAGTGCTCCAGCAACCGGAACAACGCCACCTCGACGGCGAACAACGCGGGCTGCGTGAACGCCGTCCGGTCCAGCAATTCGGCGTCGGCACCGCCCTCCACCGCGAACATCACGTCCTTCAGCGGACGGTCCAGTACGACATCCAGATGCGCGCACACATCGTCCAGCGCACGGGCGAACACCGGGAACGCCTCGTACAACTCCCGCCCCATACCCAGGCGTTGCGCACCCTGCCCCGAGAACAGGAACGCGAGGGTGTCCTCGATCCGTGCCACACCCTGGACGACCTGAGCCGCGTTCTCGCCGTTGGCCAGAGCCTCCAGATCGCGGAGGAGGCCATCACGATCCTCGGCGACCACGGCCGCGCGGTGCTCGAAAACCGAACGGGTCGTGGCCAGGGAAAAGGCCATATCGGCCGGCGACAACTCCGGATGCGCACTCATGTGGGCATGGAGCTGGCTCGCCTGGGCGCTGAGCCCCTCCGCGCTCCTACCGGACACCAGCCACGGCAGGACGGCGGGCTGCTTCGCCGCGTCGGCCTGGGGGGCGGTTGCCTCATGTTGTTCATCGAGGTCGGCCTCCGGCGTCTGCTCGATGATGGTGTGGGCGTTGGTCCCGCTCAGCCCGAACGAGGAGATACCCGCCCGGCGCGGCTGCCCGGTCTCGGGCCACTCGGTGGCCTCGGTCAGCAGCCGCACCTCACCGGCCGACCAATCCACCTGCCGCGATGGCTCATCCACATGCAGGATCTTCGGCAGGATGCCGTGCCGCATGGCCATCACCATCTTGATGATTCCCGCGACACCGGCGGCGGCCTGTGTGTGCCCGATGTTCGACTTGATGGCCCCCAGCCACAGCGGCTGCTCCTCGGACCGCCCCTGCCCATAGGTGGCCAGCAGCGCCTGCGCCTCGATCGGGTCACCCAGCGTCGTACCAGTGCCGTGCGCCTCGACCGCGTCCACCTCGGTGGCCGCCAGACGGGCACTCGCCAGCGCCTGGCGGATGACCCGCTGCTGGGACGGACCGTTGGGCGCCGTAAGGCCGTTGGACGCACCGTCCTGGTTGACCGCCGAACCGCGCACGATCGCCAGCACCGGGTGGCCGTTCTTCCGCGCGTCCGACAGCCGCTCCACCAGCAGCAGACCCACGCCCTCGGACCAGCCCGTACCGTCCGCGCCCTCCGCGAACGGCTTGCACCGGCCATCGACCGCCAGCCCGCGCTGCCGGCTGAACTCGATGAACGAACCGGGCGACGACATGACCGACACACCACCGGCAAGCGCCAGGTCACACTCGCCCTGACGCAGCGCCTGCACCGCGAGATGCAGAGCGACGAGCGACGACGAACACGCCGTGTCCACCGTCACCGCGGGCCCTTCGAGGCCGAAGGTGTAGGAGATACGGCCCGACACCACGCTGGCCGCACTGCCCGTCAGATAGCCCTCGAGTTCGCCTCCCACCTCATAGAGATGGGTCGCGTAGTCCAGGCCACTCGTGCCGACGAAGACCCCGACCGGCCTGCTGCGCAGGGAGACGGGGTCGATGCCGGTCCGCTCGAACGCCTCCCACGAGGCTTCCAGCAGCAGCCTCTGCTGTGGATCGGTCGCCAGCGCCTCACGCGGAGACATCCCGAAGAACTGTGGGTCGAACTCGTCGGCGTCGTAGAGGAAGCCGCCCTCACGGGTGTAGCTCGTCCCCGGGTTGTCCGGGTCGGGGTGGTACAGCGTCTCGTTCTCCCAACCGCGATCGGTCGGGAACTCGGAGATGGCATCGACGCCATCCACGACGAGTTGCCAGAGTTGCTCGGGGGTGCGCACGCCCCCGGGGAAGCGACAGCTCATACCGACGATGGCGATGGGCTCTTTCGAGGCCGCGACCAGACGCTGGTTCTGTTGCTTGAGGCGGTCGTTTTCCCGCAGAGAAGCGCGCAGCGCTTCGACAACTCTTTCGGAGGACGTAGCCATCAGTAGCTCCACACTTCCAACAACATCAAAGGTCAGCGCCGCCCAGAGCCCTCTGGACGAGGTCATCGACATCCATCGTGTCGACCGCGCTACTCAGTTCTTCTTGCGGCGCCGACTCAGAACCGCTCTCCGATATCTGAGCGAGTTCGAGCAGGGTGTCCATGAGTCCGGCTTCACGGAATCGCGCGAGCGGAATTGAAACCAACGCCTCGCGTATCCGGTCCTCTTCCGAGTCGTTCCGCTCAGCCCCACCACCTTGCGGGAACATGCCCGCTTCCAGGTGCTCGGCCAGGGCGATGAGGTTCGGGTAGTCGAATGCCAAAGTGGTCGGCAGCTCCAGGCCGGTGATCGCGCCCAGCCGGTTGCGCAGCTGAACAGCCGTCAGTGAGTCGAACCCGAGCTCTGTGAACGACCGATCGTTCTCGATGGCGTCCGGGGTCGTGTGCACCAGGACCGCGGCGACGTGCTGACGCACCAGCTTGCGCAGCTGGCGCTGACGCTTCGCCGAGGGCAGCGCCTCCAGGCTTGTGCGCAGCTCGGCCGCCGCCGACTCGGTCGCCGCCGGGTCGGAAGGCGTCAGTGATGCCGTCGGCCGCTGCGTCTCTGTCAGCTCCCTCAGCAACGCTGTCGTCCGGTCCGCTCCCAGCTCGCCCGCGAGCCGCTCCCATGCGGCATCGGCCACGAGGAGGAAGGTTTCGTCCAGGTCCAGAGCACGCTGAAGCGCGGAGATGGCCAGATCCGGGTTCATCGGGGCCATGCCGCCCCGCCTCATCTGCTCTTCGAGCTCCCCGTCAACCGCCATACCGCTCCCGGCCCAGGCGCCCCAGGCGATGGAGGTCGCGGGAAGGCCATCCGCGCGCCGCTGCAACGCCAGCGCGTCGAGATAGGCATTACCCGCCGCGTAACTCCCCTGGCCCGGGCCACCCAACGTGGCGGCCGCCGAGGAGAACAACACGAACGCCGACAGGTCCATCCCGGCGGTCAACTCATGCAGATTCCGCGCCGCATCCACCTTCGGACGCAACACCCCGGCCGCCCGCTCCACCGACAAGGCATCCACCACGCCGTCATCCAGCACACCGGCCGTATGCACCACGGCAGTCAGCGGCAACTCCCGCGGAATCCCCTCCAGCACCACCGCCAGCGCCTCACGGTCCGCCGCATCACACGCCACCACCGACACCCCGGCACCCAGGCCCTCCAGCTCCGCCTTCAACTCGGCGGCACCTTCGGCGTCGAGACCGCGGCGGCTGGTCAGCACCAGGTGCTCGGCGCCACTACGGACCAGCCAGCGGGCCACCTGCCCGCCGAGCCCGCCCGTGCCACCGGTCACCAACACCGAACCACTCGAACGCCACCCATCGACACCAGTGGCCTCAAGCGCGGAAGCCCGCACCAACCGCTTGACGAACACACCGGAGCCGCGCACCGCGACCTGGTCCTCGCCGTCCGCGCCCGCCAGCACCCCGGCCAGTCGCGATACGGCGCGCTCGTCGAGCGTCTCGGGCAGGTCGACGAGCCCGCCCCAGCTCTGCGGGTGCTCCAGCGCCGCGACTCCGCCGAGGCCCCACACCTGCGCCTGTGTGGCGCTCGCGAGCCGGTCGGAACGACCCACCGACACCGCGCCCCGCGAGGCACACCACAGCCGAGCGCGCACGCCCAGCCCCGCCACGGTCTGCACCAGCCGCAGCGTCAGCGCGAGTCCGGCGGCGACCACCGGCTGCCCGGCCATCGGCTCCTCGTCCAACGCGAGCAACGACAACACCCGGACATCGGATTCGCCGTCAACCGCGGCCAGCAGTGCCCGGGCGAGCCCGTCGCGGTCCGTGCCCGCGTCCACCGCCACCGGTACGACACGGGCACCGTACTTCTCCAGCCCCTGCGTGATCGTGACGGTGAGCTCGCTGTCCGCGAGCCCGGCGGGCACCACCAGCAGCCACGCACCCGACAGCGTCCCCGCCACCACCTCCGGGACCGGCTTCCAGGAGACCCGATAACGCCAGCCGTCGACCGTGGCCCGGTCGCGCTGCTGACGGCGGTAGGAGGACAGCGCGGGCAGCAACTCGCCCAGCGAACCGCTCCCGTCGACGTCCAGCGCCTTTGCCAGTGTCTCCAGGTCCTCGCGCTCCACCGCGTCCCAGAACCGCGCGTCCACGCTGTCCACCGCGGCGGAACCACCCGGCACGGAGCCGGCCGACGCCTCCGCGCGGTCCTCCAGCCAGTAACGCCGACGCTGGAAGGGGTACGTCGGCAGGTCCACCGTCCGTGCACCGCGCCCGGCGAAGACCTGCTCCCAGCCCACCTCGACACCGTGCACATGGAGTTCGGCCAGCGCCGCCGTCAGCGCCTGAACCTCCGGGCGGTCCTTGCGCAGAACGGGTGCCACGACCGAGGCCGAAGCCCCGCCCGCGATCAGGCAGTCCTGCGTCATCGCGGACAGCACACCGTCCGGGCCCACCTCGAGGAACGAGGTCACCCCGAGCTTCTCCAGCGCCCGCACCCCGTCCGCGAACCGCACCGCCTGCCGCACATGGCGCACCCAGTACTCCGCCGAGCACACATCGTCCGTGCCCGCTGGCTCACCGGTCACATTGGAGACCAGCGCGATGGTCGGTGGGGCGAACGACAGCCCTTCGACGATCTTGCGGAAGTCGTCCAGCATCGCGTCCATACGGGGCGAGTGGAAGGCATGGCTGACCCGCAGCCGACGGGTCTTACGGCCCTCCTGATCCCACTGCCCGGCGATCTCCAGCGCCGCGGCCTCATCACCGGCGATCACCACGGCCGTCGGACCGTTGACCGCCGCGATACTCACCTCGGCCTCACGACCGGCAAGCGATCCGGCGACCTCCTCCTCGGACGCCTGCACCGCCACCATCGCGCCACCCTCCGGCAGCGCCTGCATCAACCGGCCACGGGCGGCGACCAGCGTGCACGCGTCCTGAAGCGAGAACACCCCCGCCACATGCGCGGCAGCGATCTCACCGATGGAGTGGCCGATCAGCACATCCGGGGTGACACCCCAGTGCTCCAGCAGCCGGAACAGCGCCACCTCGACGGCGAAGAGCGCGGGCTGCGTGAACGCCGTCCGGTCCAGCAGTTCGGCGTCGGCACCGCCCTCCGCCGCGAACATCACGTCCTTCAGCGGACGGTCCAGTACGACGTCCAGATGCGCGCACACCTCGTCCAGCGCACGGGCGAACACCGGGAACGCCTCGTACAACTCCCGCCCCATACCCAGGCGTTGCGCACCCTGGCCGGAGAAGAGGAACGCCGTCTTGACGGCCGTCCCGGCCACGCCCTGGAGCGCACCGGGAGCGGCTTCTCCGGATGCGACGGCCTCGAGCCCGGCGAGGAGTTCCGCACGGCTCGCGCCCGACACCACCGCGCGGTGCTCGAACATCGACCGCGTCGCCACCAGCGAGTAGCCCACATCCAGCGCGCTCGACTCGACCCGCTCCAGCAGGAACGCCCTGAGCCGCGCCGCCTGAGCCCGCAGCGCGTCCGCGCCACGAGCCGACAGCACCCACGTGGCCACGCCACTGTAGGCGTCGGAAGCCGGACTCTCCTCGGCCTCGGACCCGTCCTCGTCGACCGGCGGGGCCTGCTCGATGATGGTGTGCGCGTTGGTGCCACTCACACCGAAGGCAGAGACACCGGCCCGGCGCGGCTGCCCGGTCTCGGGCCACTCCGTGGCCTCCGTCAGCAGCCGCACCTCACCCGCCGACCAATCCACCTGCCGTGAAGGCTCGTCCACATGCAGCGTCCGCGGCAGTACGCCGTGCCGCATCGCCATCACCATCTTGATGACACCGGCGAGTCCGGACGCGGCCTGGGTGTGGCCGATGTTCGACTTCAGCGCGCCCAGCAGCAGCGGGAGACCCTCCGGCCGCTCCTGGCCGTACGTGGCCAGCAGCGCCTGCGCCTCGATCGGATCACCCAGCGACGTACCCGTACCGTGCGCCTCCACCACGTCCACATCGGCCGCCGACACTCCGGCGTTGGCGAGGGCCTGCCGGATCACCCGCTGCTGCGACGGCCCGTTGGGCGCCGTAAGGCCATTCGACGCACCGTCCTGGTTGACCGCCGAACCCCGGACGACCGCCAGCACGGGGTGGCCGTTGCGCCGGGCGTCGGACAGCCGCTCCACCAGCAGCATGCCCACGCCCTCGGACCAGCCCGTACCATCCGCGGCGTCCGCGAACGGCTTGCACCTGCCATCGGGGGCCAGCCCACGCTGACGGCTGAACTCCACGAACGCACCGGGCGACGACATCACCGAGACGCCACCGGCGAGCGCCAAATCGCATTCGCCCTGACGCAGCGCCTGCGCGGCCAGATGCAGCGCGACCAGCGACGACGAACACGCCGTGTCCACCGTCACCGCGGGTCCCTCAAGACCGAGTGTGTACGAGATACGACCGGATGCCACGCTTCCAGCGCTTCCGCTGCCGAGAGACCCCTCGAAGCCCTCGGGAACCTGCCGCAGCCGGGTGCCGTAGTCGTTGTACATCACGCCCACGAACACACCGGACCGGCTGCCCCGCTTGGTCGTGGGGTCGATACCGGCCCGCTCGAACGCCTCCCACGAGGTCTCCAGCAGCAGCCGCTGCTGCGGGTCGGTCGCCAGCGCCTCACGCGGACTCATATCGAAGAAGGCGGGGTCGAATTGGTGCGCGTCGTAGAGGAACCCACCGTTCTGGGCGTAGTAAGTGCCTTCCCGGTCGGGGTCCGGGTCGTACAGGCGCTCAAGGTCCCACCCGCGGTCGGACGGGAACTCGGACATCGCATCCGTGCCCGCCATGACCAACTGCCACAGCTCTTCGGGGGTCCGCACCCCGCCCGGGAAGCGGCAGCTCATGCTCACGATCACGATGGGGTCGCTGTCCACCGGCGTGCCCGGCACGGCTACCGCCGCCGCGCCCGCCGACGAGGCAGCGCTGTCTCCGCCCAGGATTTCGTCACGGATGTGGCCGACGAGTGCCATCGGGGTCGGATAGTCGAAAACCAGCGTGGCGGGCAGCCGCAGACCGGTCTCCGCGGTGAGCCGATTCCTGAGATCGACCCCCATCAGCGAGTCGAAGCCGAGCTCCTTGAACGGCCGTCGTGTGTTGACGGTCTCGGCGGTGGCGTGCCCGAGGGCGGCCGCGGTCTGCACGCGGACCAGCTCCAGCAACATCTGATCCTGCGATGTCTGCGGCAGACCCGCGAGGCGCCGGCGCAGTTCATCGGGAAGGCTCTCGTCCTGCTCCGATCGTGCGACACGGCGCGCTGTCACGGTGGGCACGACGTTGCGGAAGAGGGCGGGGAGTTCGGCGCCCTGCGCACGCAGCGCCGGGATGTCCAGCCGCACCGGAACTGGCACGATCTCATCCGCGACCAGAGCCGCATCGAACAGTTCGAGCCCCTCCTGGGAGGAGAGCGGCACCAGGCCGGAACGCGACACTCGGCGCAGGTCCCTCTCGCCGAGGTGTCCGGTCATGCCGCTGGCCTCGGCCCACAGACCCCACGCCATCGACACACCCGGCAACCCCTGACCCCCCCGCCACGAGGCGAGGCCGTCCAGGAACACATTCGCCGCCGCGTAGCTTCCCTGGCCCGGCCCGCCCAACGTGCCCGCCGCCGAGGAGAACAACACGAACGCCGACAGGCCCATCCCGGCCGTCAGCTCATGCAGGTTCCACGCCGCGTCCACCTTCGCCCGCAACACCGGCTCAACCCGCTCACGGGTCAACGACGTCAGCAGCCCGTCATCCAGCACACCCGCCGCATGCACCACACCGCTCAACGCGAAGCCCGCCGGCAACCCCGACAACACCCCAGCCAAAGCCTGGCGATCCGCCGCGTCACACGCCGCGATCACCACCTCAGCGCCCGCAGCCTCCAGCTCCGCCCGCAACTCCGTCGCGCCCTCGGCCTCCGCACCACGGCGAGACAGCAGCACCAGCTTCCTGACATCATGCCGGGCCACCAGATGCCGGGCCACCAAACCACCCAGAACACCCGTGCCACCGGTCACGAGCACCGCACCAGCGCCGAACACCCCCGACTCCGGAGCGTCACCCGAAGGCAGCACCCGGCCCAGGCGCGGCACCCGCACCGCACCCGACCGCACCACCACCTGCTCCTCGCCCAGAGCCAGCACCCCGGGAAGCAGACCCTCGACTCCGTCCACGTCATCGGTGTCCACCAGCACCAGACGCCCAGGATTCTCCGACTGCGCGGACCGCACCAGACCCCACACCGCAGCCCCAGCCATATCCCGCACACCATCGCCCGCATCGACAGCGCCCCGGGTCACCACCACCAACCGCTCACCCGCAAGATCCCCATCCCCCACCCACGCCTGCACCCGCTCCAGGACCTCAAGAACCCGCCCATACACCTCACTCACCACATCCGAACCACCGGAGACCACCCGCACGACCTCAGTCCCCGACGCCACCCCACCCGCCACCACAACCCCGGGCGCATCCACCCACTCCACCCGGAACAGCGCATCCCGCGCCACCCCGCCCACAGTGTTCAGCTGATCCGCGTCAACCGGCCGCAGCACCAGCGACTCGACCGACGCCACCCCACGCCCCGACTCATCCCCCACCACCACCGACACCGCATCCGACCCAGCACCCGCCGACGCCAACCGCACCCGCAGCGACGTCGCACCCACCGCCTCCAGAGCAAACCCACGCCAGGAGAACGGCAGCAAACTCCCCGAACCACCCGCCAGACCTTCACTCACACCCATCGCATGCAACGCCGCGTCGAACAACGCCGGATGCAGACCGAACCGGCCCGCCCGCTCCCGCTCACCCTCCGGGAGCTCGACCTCCGCGAACACCTCACCACCACGCCGCCACGCACGCCTCAACCCCCGGAAAACCGGCCCGTACCCCAGCCCGTACTCCGCCGCCCGCGCATACTCACCCGACACATCAACCAACTCAGCCCCCACCGGCGGCCACACACCAAAGTCGAAGGAAGCCGCGTCGGCACCTGCCATCGGCGCGAGCACACCACGGGCATGGCACGTCCATGGCGCGTCCTCGCCCTCTGCCTCCTCCCGTGAGAACACGCTCACCTCACGGAAGCCGGAAGCGTCCGCCTCCCCCGCCTCGACCTGGATCCGCACCCCACCGTGCTCGGGCAGGATCAGCGGCGCCTCGAGGACGAGTTCCTCAATCCGGCCACAGCCGACCTGGTCCCCGGCCTGCCCCACAAGCTCGACAAACGCCGTCCCCGGCAGCAGCACGACCCCGTGGACGGCGTGATCCGCCAGCCACTCATGCGTGGCCAACGACAACCGTCCATTCAGCAGCACTCCGCCACCGCTCGCCAACGACACCACCGCACCCAGCAACGGGTGCCCCAGCGAACCCAACCCCACCGAACCCACATCACCCACACCCGCGGGAACGTCAAGCCAGTACCGCTGGCGCTGGAAGGCATACGTCGGCAGCTCAATCTGCCGACCGCCCCGGTCCTCCAGCACGGTGGCCCAGTCCACCTCGGCGCCGTTCACGAATACCTCGGCGGCGGAGGTCAGGAACCGATCCAGGCCGCCCTCGTCGCGCCGCAGGGTCCCCACAACCACGGCCTGGGCATCGGCGGCCTCGACCGTCTGCTGTACGGGAAGGGTGAGCACCGGATGCGGGCTCACCTCGATAAACACACCATGCCCGGTGCCGAGCAGCGTGCGGGTAGCGGCCTCCAGCTCCACGGTCTGGCGCAGGTTGCGGTACCAGTACTCGGCGTCCAGATCGGCCGTGTCCACCAGCCCACCGAACACCGTCGAGTAGAACGGCACTTCGCAGGTACGGGGCTTCAGATCCGCCAGAACCCTCAGCAACTCCTCGCGGATCTCCTCCACATGCGCGGAGTGCGAGGCATAGTCCACCGGAACCCGGCGGACCCGGATCTCCTCACCCTCCAGCCGCGCGACCATCTCATCCAGCGCACCCGGATCACCGGACACCACAACCGAGCCGGGGCTGTTCACCGCGGCAACCGATATCGCACCGTCCCAGGCGGCGATACGCTCCCGCGCCCGGTCGACCGGCAGCCCCACCGACACCATGCCACCACGACCCGCAAGACCGGCCGCAATGGCCTGCGAGCGCAAGGCCACCACCTTCGCGGCGTCCTCCAGCGACAGCGCACCCGCCACACACGCCGCGGCGATCTCACCCTGGCTGTGGCCCATCACCGCATCCGGCTCCACACCCACCGAACGCCACAGCCTCGCCAGCGACACCATCACCGCGAACAACACCGGCTGCACCACATCCACCCGGTCAAAACCAGGCGCACCCTCGCCACCACGCAGCACGTCCGTCAACGACCAGTCCACATGAGCCGACAAAGCCGACTCACACTCACCGACCGCCTCGGCGAACACCGGCGAGGACTCCAGCAACCCCACCGCCATACCCACCCACTGCGCCCCCTGACCCGGGAACACAAACACCGAACGACCGGGAGGCGCGCTCTCGCCCACCACCACGCCCGGAAGAGCGGACTTCTCCGTGACGGCGCCCAGGCCGGACAGCAACTCGTCCCGGTCCCGGCCCACCAGCACCGCGCGGTGCTCCAGCACCGACCGAGTCATGACCAGCGACCGCGCCACATCGGCGGCGCTCAGCTCGGGGCGCTCGGCCACGAACTCCCGCAGCCGTCCGGCCTGCGCCCGCAGCCCCTCCTGGCTACGGCCCGACACCAGCCACGTCACCGGACCATCGGCGACCTCGGCCTCAGCGTCGTCGGCCGCCTCGGCCTCCGGAGCCTGCTCCAGGATCACATGCGCGTTCGTCCCGCTCACACCGAACGAGGACACACCTACCCTGCGCCGCTCACCCGTCTCCGGCCACGGGGTCGACTCGGTCAGCAGCGATACCGCCCCCGCCGACCAGTCCACATGCTCCGACGGCTCCTCCACATGCAGGGTCTTGGGCAACACACCGTGCCGCATCGCCATCACCATCTTGATGACGCCACCCACGCCCGCGGCCGCCTGTGTGTGCCCCACGTTCGACTTGAACGAGCCCAGCCACAACGGCCGGCCGGCTCCGGAGCGCTCCTTGCCGTAGGTGGCCAGCAGCGCTTGTGCCTCGATGGGGTCGCCCAGCGGTGTTCCGGTGCCGTGTGCCTCCACCGCGTCCACATCGGCCGCGGACAGGCCGGCGTTGCGCAGCGCGTCGCGGATCACCCGCTGCTGCGAGGGGCCGTTGGGCGCCGTCAGCCGGCTGCTCGCCCCGTCCTGGTTCACGGCGGCGCCCCGTACCACGGCCAGCACCTGGTGCCCGTTGCGCTGGGCGTCGGACAGCCGCTCCAGCAGCAGCACACCGGCGCCCTCGGACCATCCGGTGCCGTCGGCGGCGTTCGAGAACGACTTGCAGCGTCCGTCCACGGCGAGTCCGCGCAACCGGCTGAACTCGATGAACACCCCTGGTGTCGCCATCATGGCCACGCCACCGGCGAGCGCGAGCGAGCAGTCGCCCTTGCGGAGCGCCTGGACGGCCAGTTGGAGCGCCACGAGCGACGAGGAGCACGCGGTGTCCACGGTCATGGCGGGGCCTTCGAAGCCGAAGGTGTAGGAGATGCGGCCGGAGGCGATACTTCCAGCGCTGCCGTTGCCGAGGTGGCCTTCGAGGCCCTCCGGTATGGCCTGGATGCGGGAGCCGTAGTCGTTGTACATCACGCCGACGAACACGCCGGTGCGGCTGCCACGCGCGGACGCCGGGTCGATGCCCGCCCGCTCGAGCGCCTCCCATGAGGTCTCCAGCAGCAGCCGCTGCTGCGGGTCGGTCGCCAGCGCCTCACGCGGGCTCATACCGAAGAAGGAGGCGTCGAAGCCGTTCGCGTTGTGCAGGAACCCGCCCTCACGCGTGTAGCTCTTGCCCGGCTTCTCCGGGTCGGGGTCGTACAGGTCCTCGTCCCACCCCCGGTCCACGGGGAAGGTGGAGACCGCGTCGGTGCCCGAGGCGACCAGCTCCCACAGGTCTTCGGGCGACTCCACCCCGCCGGGATATCTGCACCCCATGCCGACGATCGCGATGGGCTCCCGGTCCCTGTCCTTGAGTTCCTTCAGCTCTAGACGAGTTTCCTGCAGGCTGGCCGTCGCGCGCTTGAGGTAGTCGCGCAGCTTGGTCTCGCTCACCGTTTCTTGTCACTCCTCTGAGCACCCCGGACAGGGGTGGAAAGCCTTCGGCCGGTAACTTCCGGGGACGGGGGCGTCCGCGTCACGAGAGCTCCTCGTCGAGGAAGTCGAAGATCTCGTCGTCGGTCGCCGACTCGAACGTGTCGGCGGCGGCGACCCCACCATTCGCCGTCTCCGCCTGCTGCCCCGCGGTCAGCTTCGCCAGGACCTGCTGCAAGCGCGAGGTGAGACGTGCCGTGGCGGCTTCGTCCGCCACCACCTCGACGATTGAGCTCTCCAGCTTCTCCAGCTCCGACAGAACCGGCAGCACCAGCGATGCGTCCGGCTCTTCCGCGACAAGCACCTGCGCCAGGTAGCCGGCCAGCGCCCTGGACGTCGTGTAGTCGAACAGCAGGGTGGCGGGGAGCCGCAGGCCGGTCACCGTGCCCAGCTGGTTGCGCAGTCCGACCGCGGTCAGCGAGTCGAAGCCGAGCTCGAGGAAGCCACGGTCAGGGGCGATCATGCGCGGGCTGTCGTGGCCCAGCGCCATGGCCGCGTGCTCCGTGACCAGTTCGAGGAGCGCCTGCTGCCGGGCGGCGGGGTTCATCGAGCCGATACGGCGACGCAGGTCGGCGGGGTTGGCACCGGAGCCGCCCGTGGACGCCTTCGCGGCGCCGCGTCGAGCCGTGGTCCGGATGATGCCCCGCAGCAGCGCCGGGATCGGCCCGTCCTGGGCTCGCCACGCCGCGGCGTTGAGCCGTGCCGGGACCACGGTGGCCGCGTCGATGCCGCAAGCGGTGTCGAACAGGGCCAGGGCCTCCTCGGAGGACATCGGGGTCACGCCTTCGCGGGCGAGGCGCCGCATATGGGCCTCGTCCAGCTTGCCGGTCATGCCGCTGCGCTCCTCCCACAGGCCCCAGGCGAGCGACTGGGCGGGAAGGCCCTCGGCCCTGCGCCGGTGGGCGAACGCGTCCAGGAAGGCGTTGGCGGCCGCGTAGTTGGCCTGGCCGGTGCCGCCGAGGGTCCCGGAGAGCGAGGAGAAGAGCACGAACGCGGACAGGTCGAGACCGGCGGTCAGCTCATGCAGATTGAGCACCGCGTCCACCTTGGGCCGCAGCACACGGTCGATCCGCTCGGGGGTGAGGGCTTCGACGACGCCATCGTCCAGCACTCCGGCGGTGTGCACCACGGCGGTGAGCGGGTGTTCGTCCGGCAGGGAGGCCAGGAGCGCGGCGAGGGAGTCGCGGTCGGCGGTGTCACAGGCGGCGACCACGGCATGGGCGCCGAGGTCCGTGAGCTCCGTCCGCAGTTCGGCCGCGCCGTCCGCGGCGAGGCCGCGGCGGCTGACCAGCACGAGGTGGCGGACGCCGTGCTCGCCGGCGAGGTGCTTGGCGACCAGGCCGCCGAGGCCGGATGCCGCCCCGGTGACCAGGACGGTGCCCTGCGGGTCCCAGGTGACGCCGGTCGTGGCCGACCGCGCGCCGCCCTGCTCGGACGCGCTGCCGCGCGCCGCTACCCGGGCCAGCCTGCCGGCCAGGACCGTGCCGTTCCGGACCACGATCTGTGGTTCGTCGGTGGTGAGCGCCGCGGGGAGGATCCGGCGCGAGCCTTCCAGGTCGTCCAGGTCGGCCAGGACGAACCGGCCGGGATTCTCGGACTGGGCCGAGCGCACCAGGCCCCAGACGGCCGCACTGGCGGGGTCGGCCACATCGGTGTCGTCGCCCGCGGCGATGGCCCCCTGGGTGAGGAACACCAGCCGGGAGGCGCCGAGGCGGTTGTCGGCCAGCCAGCTCTTGAGCAGGTCGAGGGCGTGGTGGCCGGCTTCCCGTACCGCCTGTGCCAGTTCCCGCGTCCGGCCGGTGCGGGACACGTTCGCGGCGAGTACGACGTCGGGCGCGGTCGCGCCCGCGTCGATGGCCTCGGCCAGGGCCGCGAGGTCCGGGTAGGTGTCCATGGTGACATCGGCCGATCCGAGGACGCCGGTCAGCTCGGCCTGGTCGGGTCCGACGAGCGCCCAGCGCCCGGTGGCCGCGCCGCTCGTCTCCGGGGCGGTCGGCACCCATTCGACCTGGTACAGCGACTCGTGCGGCTGGGCGGAGTTGACCTGCTCCGGGGCCACGGGCCGCAGTACGAGGGAGTCGACCGAGGCGACGAGCGCGCCGGAGGTGTCGGTGACATGCAGGGAGACCGTGTCCTCGCCGACGCTCGTCAGCCGTACGCGCAGCGCGGACGCGCCGCTTGCGTGGAGGGTCACGCCGTTCCATGAGAACGGGAGGGTGCTGCCGTCGCTGCCGGACGGCTTGAACGCCACGGTGTGCAGAGACGCGTCGAGCAGCGCTGGGTGGAGACCGTAGCGCGCGGCCTCGCCCTTCTGCGCCTCGGGCAGGTCGACCTCGGCGAAGATCTCGTCGCCACGGCGCCAGGCGGCGCGCAGCCCCTGGAAGGCCGGGCCGTAGGCGAAGCCGACGTCGATGAACCGGTCGTAGAGATCCGCCACGTCGATGGCCTTCGCCTCCACAGGCGGCCACACGGCGAAGTCGGCGGCCACGGACTCCGGTTCCGTGGTGGACGGGTCCCTGTTGAGCAGGCCGGTCGTATGACGTGTCCAGGGGTCGTCCGGCTGGGCGTCCTCGGGCCTGGAGTACAGGTTGAGCGAGCGGGCTCCGGACTCGTCGGGCTCGCCCACGGCGAGCTGGATCTGGACCGCGCCGCGCACGGGCAGGACCAACGGCATTTCGATGGTCAGTTCCTCCACCCGCTCGTAGCCCACCTGCTCGGCCGCGCGCAGGGCCAGTTCCACAAAGGCCGTGCCGGGGAAGAGAACGGTGTCCGCGAAGGCGTGGTCGGCCAGCCACGGCTGAGTGGCGCCCGACAGGCGCCCGGTGAACAGGTAGGTGTCGGTTTCGGCCAGGGCGACGGCGGCGCCGAGGAGCGGATGGTCGGGCGAGTCCAGGCCGGCCGATGTCACATCTCCACTGGTGGTCGGCGCGGCTTCGAGCCAGTAGCGCCGCCGCTGGAACGCGTAGGTGGGCAGCTCCACACGCTGGGCGCCATGCCCGGCGAACACCGCGTCCCACTTCACCGTGGCGCCGTGGACGTGGAGTTCGGCCAGCGCCATGGTCAGCGACTGAAGCTCGGGCCGATCCTTGCGCAGCACGGCTACGAGGGCGGGAGCGACCGCGCCATCGGATTCTGCGGCCGTCAGGCAGTCCTGCGCCATCGCGGTGAGCACACCGTCCGGGCCCACCTCGACGAACGAGGTCACGCCCAGGTTCTCCAGGGTCCGTACCCCGTCCGCGAACCGCACGGCCTCGCGCACATGCCGGACCCAGTACTCCGGCGAGCACACCTCGTCAGCGTCGGCCGGGGTACCGGTGACATTGGAGACCAGGGAGATGGTCGGCGGGGCGAACAACAGCCCCTCGACGACCTTACGGAAGTCACCGAGCACACCGTCCATGCGCGGGGAGTGGAAGGCGTGGCTGACCCGCAGGCGGCGTGTCTTACGGCCCTCTCGCTCCCACTGTCCGGCGATCTCCAGCACGGCGGGCTCGTCGCCCGCGATGACCACGGCCGTGGGGCCGTTGACGGCCGCGATGCTCACCTCGGCCTCACGACCGGCCAGCGACGCGGCGACCTCCTCCTCGGGCGCCTGGACGGCCACCATCGCGCCGCCTTCGGGCAGCGCCTGCATCAGCCGGCCACGGGCCGCCACCAGGGCGCACGCGTCCTCCAGGGAAAACACCCCGGCCACGTGGGCGGCGGCGATCTCACCGATGGAGTGGCCGATCAGCACATCCGGGGTGATGCCCCAGTGCTCCAGCAGCCGGAACAGCGCCACTTCGATGGCGAAGAGCGCGGGCTGGGTGAACGCCGTCTGGTTCAGCAGTTCGGCGTCGGCACTGCCCTCGGCCGCGAACATCACCTCGGTCAGCGGACGGTCGAGCAGCATATCGAGATACGCGCACACCTCGTCCAGCGCCTGGGCGAACACCGGGAAGGCGTCGTACAACTCCCGGCCCATGCCGAGCCGCTGCGCACCCTGGCCCGAGAACAGGAACGCCGTCTTGTGCTCGGCCCGTGCCACGCCCTGGATCAGCGTGGCCGCGTTCCTGCTCTCCGCCAGCGCTGCGAGCCCGGAGCGGAACTGCGCTGGGTCCTCCGCGACCACAGCAGCGCGGTAGGGCAGGGCGGAACGGGTGGTCGCCAGCGAATAGCCGATGTCGGCGACGTCACCGACGTCCGCGGTGCGCACACCGTCGAACTCGCGCAGCCGCCCGGCCTGAGCGCTCAGCGCATCGGCGTTGCTGCCGGAGAGCAGCCAGGGAACCACCGTGATACCGGCCGGCGAACCGGTGGCATCGCCACCCGTCTCCGGCGACGGCGACTCAACGGGGTCGGCCGCCTCGATGATCGTGTGCGCGTTGGTGCCGCTGATCCCGAAGGACGACACGGCCGCCCGGCGCGGGCGGTCCGTCTCCGGCCACGCGGTCGCCTCGTTCAGCAGCGACACGGCGCCGCTGGTCCAGTCGATATGCGGGGAGGGCTCATCCGCGTGGAGGGTCTTGGGAAGGACGCCCTCGCGCATGGCCATCACCATCTTGATGACACCCGCGACACCGGCGGCGGCCTGCGTGTGCCCGATGTTCGACTTGATGGAACCCAGCCACAGCGGCTGGTCCTCGGACTTCTCCTTGCCGTAGGTGGCCAGCAGCGCCTGCGCCTCGATCGGGTCACCCAGCGAGGTACCCGTGCCATGGGCCTCGACCGCGTCCACATCGGCGGCCGACAGACCCGCGTTCTCAAGAGCCTTGCCGATCACACGCTGCTGCGACGGGCCGTTGGGCGCCGTAAGACCGTTGGAAGCGCCGTCCTGGTTGATCGCCGAACCCCGGACGACGGCCAGCACCTTGTGGCCGCGGCGCCGGGCGTCCGACAACCGCTCCACAAGGAGCATGCCCACGCCCTCGGACCAGCCGGTGCCATCGGCCTCGGCGGAGAACGCCTTGCACCGTCCGTCCGGCGACAGCACACGCTGGGCGCTGAACTCGATGAACGTGCCCGGTGTGGCCATGATCGTCACACCGCCGGCCAGCGCCATGTCGCACTCGCCCTGGCGCAGCGACTGGCAGGCCATGTGCAGGGCGACCAGCGACGACGAACACGCGGTGTCCACCGTGACGGCCGGGCCCTCGAAGCCGAAGGTGTAGGAGAGACGGCCGGAGGCGACGCTGGACGCGCTGCCGAGTCCGAGATAGCCCTGCACACCGTCCGGCGCGCTGATCGCCCGGCCGCTGTAGTCCTGATAGTTCGAGCCGATGAAGACACCGGCCTGGCTGCCGCGCAACGCCGCCGGGTCGATGCCGGCCCGCTCGAACGCCTCCCAGGACGTCTCAAGGAGCAGCCGCTGCTGGGGGTCCATGGCCAGGGCCTCACGCGGTGAGATACCGAAGAAGTCCGGGTCGAAGTCGGCGACGTTGTCCAGGAATCCGCCGGTGAGCGCGTAGGTCTTGCCCGGCTTGTCAGGGTCGGGGTCGTAGAGCCCCTCGAGGTCCCAGCCACGGTCGTCGGGGAATCCGGAGATCGTGTCGACTCCGGCGTTCACCACATCCCACAGCTGCTCAGGGGTCCGTACGCCGCCCGGGAAGCGGCAGCTCATCGCCACGATCGCGATGGGCTCGTCGAACGAGTCCGATCGGGTCGGCGTGATCTCGGCGGCGCCACCTTCCTCGGTACCGAACATCTCGCCGTTCAGGAACCGCGCCAGCACCGTGGGCGTGGGGTAGTCGAAGACCAGACTGACCGGCAGCCGCAGCCCGGTCGCCGCGCCGATCCGATTGCGCAGTTCGACGGCGGTCAGCGAGTCGAATCCGAGGTCGCGGAAGGCACGGTCCGAGGCGACCGCGTCCGCGCTGTCGTGAGCGAGGACATCGGCGGCCTGGGCACGCACCAGATCGCGCAGCGCGGCTTCGCGCTTCTCCCGGGGCAGAGCTTCCAGCCGGTCGTGAAGTTCCGCCCGCCCGCGGTCGGCGCTGCCCGGCGTGGACTGCTTCCCCGTGGCCGTGGTCCGCGCGCTGCGCAACTCGCGGAAGAGGGGGGTGTCGAAAGAGTCCGCTTCGAAACGTGTCCAGTCGATGTCCGCGACGGCGAGGAACGTCTCATCGTGGTCCAACGCCTGGTGCAGCGCCGAAATCGCCAGCTCGGGGGACATGGCCAGCATCCCCGAGCGGCTCATCTGCTCTTCGAGCTCCCCGTCAACCGCCATACCGCTCCCGGCCCAGGCGCCCCAGGCGATGGAGGTGGCCGGAAGGCCATCCGCGCGCCGCTGCAACGCCAGCGCGTCGAGATAGGCGTTACCCGCCGCGTAACTCCCCTGGCCCGGGCCACCCAACGTGCCCGCCGCCGAGGAGAACAACACGAACGCCGACAGATCCATCCCCGCGGTCAACTCATGCAGATTCCGCGCCGCATCCACCTTCGGACGCAACACCCCGGCCGCCCGCTCCACCGTCAGGGCATCCACCACGCCGTCGTCCAGCACACCGGCCGTATGCACCACGGCAGTCAGCGGCAACTCCCGCGGAATCCCCTCCAGCACCACCGCCAGCGCCTCACGGTCCGCCGCATCACACGCCACCACCGTCACCCGGACACCCAGGCCCTCCAACTCCGCCTTCAACTCGACGGCGCCTTCGGCCTCCATCCCCCGACGGCTGGTCAGCACCAGATGCTCAGCACCCGTACGCGCCAGCCAACGAGCCACATGGCCACCCAGCGCACCCGTACCACCCGTCACCAACACCGAACCCCGGCTCTGCCAGGGCCCGCGGCCCTCCACGTCCTCAGCCGCCGTGGCCCGCACCATGCGCTTGGCGAACACCCCCGAACCACGCACCGCGACCTGGTCCTCACCCTCCACACCCGCCAGCACCCCGACCAGACGGACCGCCGCACGGCCGTCCATGGTCTCGGGCAAGTCCACAACACCGCCCCAGCGCTGGGGATACTCCGCCCCCACGATCCGGCCCAGACCCCACACCATCGACTGCACCGGGCTCACCAGCCGATCGGAACGACCCACCGACACCGCACCCCGGGTACCACACCACAGCGGAGCCACCACACCCGCATCACCCAGCCCCTGAACCAGCCCCACCAACGCGGCAAGACCGCCCGGCACCACACCGAACGTCGGATGCCCGGCCTCGTCCAGCGCCAGCAGCGAGAACACACCCGCCACGCCCGACGGCTCCACCGCCGCACCGCCAAGCGCCACACGCAGCCGCTCCGCGACCGCCTCGCGGTCATCCGCCGCCCCGACGACCACGGAGACGACATGCGCACCACGGCCGGTCAAGCCATCCAGCACGGCGGCAGCCAGAGCCTCGTCACCACAGGCTTCCGAAACGACCACGAGCCAGGTGCCCGAGAGCGTCGACTCGGACGCGGATGCCAGTGGCTTCCAGACCGCCTTGTAACGCCAGCTGTCCACCGTGTTCTGCTCACGCCGCTGACGACGCCACGACGACAACGCCGGAAGCAACGCCGTCAACGACGACTGCGCCTCCTCACCCTCCACCTCCAGCGTCCGCGCCAGCGCCTCCAGATCCTCGCGCTCCACCGCCTCCCAGAAACGCGCGTCCACCGCGTCCGCGCCCAGAGCGTCGACGGTGGCCGCCACCTCAGCAGCCGAGACGGCGTCCAGCCAGTACCGCTGCCGCTGGAAGGCGTACGTCGGCAGCTCGACCCGGCGGGCGCCACGGCCCTCCAGGGTGACGGCCCAGTCGACCTTGGTGCCACGCGCGAATACCTCGGCGGCGGAGGTCAGGAACCGATCCAGGCCGCCCTCGTCGCGCCGCAAGGTCCCCACAACCACGGCCTGGGCATCGGCGGCCTCGACCGTCTGCTGTACGGGAAGGGTGAGCACCGGATGCGGGCTCACCTCGATAAACACACCATGCCCGGTGCCGAGCAGCGTGCGGGTAGCGGCCTCCAGCTCCACGGTCTGGCGCAGGTTGCGGTACCAGTACTCGGCGTCCAGATCGGCCGTGTCCACCAGCCCACCGAACACCGTCGAGTAGAACGGCACTTCGCAGGTACGGGGCTTCAGATCCGCCAGAACCCTCAGCAACTCCTCGCGGATCTCCTCCACATGCGCGGAGTGCGAGGCATAGTCCACCGGAACCCGGCGGACCCGGATCTCCTCACCCTCCAGCCGCGCGACCATCTCATCCAGCGCACCCGGATCACCGGACACCACAACCGAGCCGGGGCTGTTCACCGCGGCAACCGATATCGCACCGTCCCAGGCGGCGATACGCTCCCGCGCCCGGTCGACCGGCAGCCCCACCGACACCATGCCACCACGACCCGCAAGACCGGCCGCAATGGCCTGCGAGCGCAAGGCCACCACCTTCGCGGCGTCCTCCAGCGACAGCGCACCCGCCACACACGCCGCGGCAATCTCACCCTGGCTGTGACCCATCACCGCATCCGGCTCCACACCCACCGAACGCCACAGCCTCGCCAGCGACACCATCACCGCGAACAACACCGGCTGCACCACATCCACCCGGTCAAAACCAGGCGCACCCTCGCCACCACGCAGCACGTCCGTCAACGACCAGTCCACATGAGCCGACAAAGCCGACTCACACTCACCGACCGCCTCGGCGAACACCGGCGAGGACTCCAGCAACCCCACCGCCATACCCACCCACTGCGCCCCCTGACCCGGGAACACAAACACCGAACGACCACGCACATCGGCCACACCACGAGTCACACCCGAGGCCACCTCGTCGCCGGCCAACGCACCCAACCGCGCCAGAAGCTCCTCACGGCCGGCACCCGTCACCACCCCACGGTGCTCGAACACCGAACGCGACGACGCCAACGAGAACGCCACATCGGCGGCGCCCAGCTCGGGGCGCTCGGCCACGAACTCCCGCAGCCGCCCTGCCTGCGCCCGCAGCCCCTCCTGGCTACGGCCCGACACCAGCCACGCCACCGGACCATCGGCGACCTCGGCCTCAGCGTCGTCGGTCGCCTCGGCCTCCGGCGCCTGCTCCAGGATCGCGTGCGAGTTGGTCCCGCTCACGCCGAAGGACGACACGCCGGCGCGGCGCGGGTGGCCCGACTCCGGCCAGGCTGTGGCCTCGGTGAGCAGCGCGATGTCGCCCGCTGACCAGTCCACGTGTTGTGACGGCTCATCGATGTGCAGCGTCTTCGGCAGTACGCCGTGCCGCATCGCCATCACCATCTTGATGACACCAGCCACACCGGCCGCCGCTTGCGAATGGCCGATGTTCGACTTCACCGATCCGAGCCACAGGGGCTGGTCCGCGGGCCGGTCCTGGCCGTACGTGGCCAGCAGGGCCTGCGCCTCGATCGGGTCACCCAGCGACGTACCCGTACCGTGCGCCTCCACCGCGTCGACCTCGGCGCCCGACAGACGGGCGGTCTTGAGCGCCGCGCGGATCACCCGCTGCTGCGACGGTCCGTTCGGGGCGGTCAGGCCGTTGGACGCACCGTCCTGGTTGACCGCCGAGCCCCGGACGAGGGCCAGCACCTCGTGGCCGTTGCGCCGGGCGTCCGACAGCCGTTCGACGAGCAGCAGCCCGACGCCTTCGGCGAATCCGAATCCGTCTGCGTCATTGCTGAACGCCTTGCACTTGCCATCGGCGGACAGCGCGCGCTGACGGCTGAAGTCCACCAGCCCGGCCTGTGTGGACATCACCGTCGCGCCACCGGCGAGCGCCAAGTCGCATTCGCCCTGGCGCAGCGCCTGGACCGCGAGGTGCAGCGCGACCAGCGACGACGAGCACGCGGTGTCCACCGTCACGGCGGGCCCTTCCAGGCCCAAGGTGTAGGAGATCCGGCCCGAGGCCACGCTGCCCGCGCTGCCGGTGCCGAGATAGCCCTCAAAGCCTTCGGGGGCGTTCCCTTGTAGCCGGGTGCCGTAGTCGTTGTACACAACGCCGACGAAGACTCCGGTCCGGCTTCCCTTCGCCGACTCGGGGTCGATACCGGCCCGCTCGAACGCCTCCCACGAGGTTTCCAGCAGGAGCCGCTGCTGCGGGTCCATCGAGAGCGCCTCACGCGGCGAGATCCCGAAGAACGCCGGGTCGAACTGGTCCGCGTCGTAGAGGAAGCCACCGTTGCGGGCGTAGTACGTGCCCTCGCGCGCGGGGTCCGGGTCGTACGTCGTCTCGAGGTCCCAGCCGCGGTTGGACGGGAGCGAGGCGGTGGCGTCGGTACCACCCATCACCAGGTGCCAGAGTTCCTCGGGCGTCCGCACCCCACCGGGGAAACGGCAGCTCATGGCGACGATCGCGATCGGGTCGTCGTCCGTGTGTGCCGGGGTGTTGGCGGATCCGCCCGCCGCCGGCGCCGCGATGGCCGTGTCCTGCGCCCCGAGGATCTCCGAGCGCAGATAGCCCGCCAGTACGGTCGGGTTCGGGTAGTCGAAGACAAGCGTGGCCGGGAGGCGCAGACCCGTTTCCGCACTCAGACGGTTCCGCAGTTCCACGGCGGTGAGCGAGTCGAAGCCCAGTTCCTTGAAGGGCCGTCCCACCTCGACAGTGTCCGACTTCGCGTGTCCCAAGGCGGCGGCCGCCTGGACGCGGATCAGCTCCTCGAGCAGGAACTGCTCCTGATCCGCCTCGGACATGCCGGCCAGTCGCCGCCGCAGACGAGCGGCGATGTCGTCCACGTCCGCGGCTCCGGCGCCCACGACGCGCCGGACCGTCATCCCCGGCACGACGTTGCGGAAGAGGGCGGGGAGTTCGGCGCCCTGCGCACGCAGCGCCGGGATGTCCAGCCGGAAGAGAACCGGAACAACCGCAGCCGAGATCAGAGCCGCGTCGAACAGCTCAAGCCCCTCGTCCGTGGCCAGTGGTACCAGGCCCGAGCGGGATATCCGCTGGACGTCGTCCTCGCCGAGGTGTCCGGTCATGCCGCTGGCCTCGGCCCACAGACCCCACGCCATCGACACACCCGGCAACCCCTGACCCCGCCGCCACGAGGCGAGGCCGTCCAGGAACACATTCGCCGCCGCGTAGCTTCCCTGGCCCGGCCCGCCCAACGTGCCCGTCGCCGAGGAGAACAGCACGAACGCCGACAGGTCCAGCCCCTCGGTCAGCTCATGCAGGTTCCACGCCGCGTCCACCTTCGCCCGCAACACCGGCTCAACCCGCTCACGGGTCAACGACGTCAGCAGCCCGTCATCCAGCACACCCGCCGCATGCACCACACCGCTCAACGCGAAGCCCGCCGGCAACCCCGACAACACCCCAGCCAAAGCCTGGCGATCCGCCGCGTCACACGCCGCGATCACCACCTCAGCGCCCGCAGCCTCCAGCTCCGCCCGCAACTCCGTCGCGCCCTCGGCCTCCGCACCACGGCGAGACAGCAGCACCAGCTTCCTGACATCATGCCGGGCCACCAGATGCCGGGCCACCAAACCACCCAGAACACCCGTGCCGCCCGTCACCAGCACCGCACCGAAGCCAAACGCCCCCGACTCCGACGGATCCGGCGCCGGCACCCGGCCCAGGCGCGGCACCCGCACCGCACCCGACCGCACCACCACCTGCTCCTCGCCCAGAGCCAGCACCCCGGGAAGCAGACCGTCGACACCATCCACGTCATCGGTGTCCACCAGCACCAGACGCCCAGGATTCTCCGACTGCGCGGACCGCACCAGACCCCACACCGCAGCCCCAGCCATATCCCGCACACCATCGCCCGCATCGACAGCGCCCCGGGTCACCACCACCAACCGCTCACCCGCAAGATCCCCATCCCCCACCCACGCCTGCACCCGCTCCAGGACCTCAAGAACCCGCCCATACACCTCACTCACCACATCCGAACCACCGGAGACCACCCGCACGACCTCGATCCCCGACACCACCCCACCCGCCACCACAACCCCGGGCGCATCCACCCACTCCACCCGGAACAGCGCATCCCGCGCCACCCCGCCCACAGTGTTCAGCTGATCCGCGTCAACCGGCCGCAGCACCAGCGACTCGACCGACGCCACCCCACGCCCCGACTCATCCCCCACCACCACCGACACCGCATCCGACCCAGCACCCGCCGACGCCAACCGCACCCGCAGCGACGTCGCACCCACCGCCTCCAGAGCAAACCCACGCCAGGAGAACGGCAGCAAACTCCCCGAACCACCCGCCAGACCTTCACTCACACCCATCGCATGCAACGCCGCGTCGAACAACGCCGGATGCAGACCGAACCGGCCCGCCCGCTCCCGCTCACCCTCCGGGAGCTCGACCTCCGCGAACACCTCACCACCACGCCGCCACGCACGCCTCAACCCCCGGAAAACCGGCCCGTACCCCAGCCCGTACTCCGCCGCCCGCGCATACTCACCCGACACATCAACCAACTCAGCCCCCACCGGCGGCCACACACCAAAGTCGAACCGGGCCTCGGAGCCGGGCGCGGCCGAACCCAGCAGACCGTGGGCATGCCGCGTCCAGGCGGCACCCTCACCCTCCGCTTCCTCCCGCGAGAACACACTCACCTCGCGGAAGCCAGAAGCATCCGCCTCCTCCACCTCAACCTGAAGGTGCACCCCGCCCTTCTCGGGCACGATCAGCGGCGCTTCCAGGATCAGTTCCTCAACCCGACCACAGCCGACCTGATCGCCCGCCAGTACCACCAGCTCCACGAACGCCGTCCCGGGCAGCAGCATCACCCCGTGGACGGCGTGATCCGCCAGCCACTCATGCGTGGCCAACGACAACCGTCCGCTCAGCAGCACTCCGCCACCACTGGCCAACGACACCACCGCACCCAACAACGGGTGCCCCAGCGAGCCCAACCCCACCGAACCCACATCGCCCACACCCGCGGGAACGTCAAGCCAGAAGCGCTCCCGCTGGAAGGGGTAGGTCGGCAGGTCGATCTGGCGAGCGCCGTGTCCGGCGAACACCTTCCGCCAGTCAACGCTTGCCCCGCTGACATAAAGCTCAGCTGCGGAGGTCAGGAACCGCTCGGGTCCGCCCTCGTCCCGCCGCAGCGTGCCGACGACCACGGCCTGCGCCTCGGCGGCCTCCACGGTCTGCTGCACCGGCAGGGTCAATACCGGATGCGGGCTCACCTCGATGAACACGGTGTGGCCCTCATCGAGCAGGAGGCGAGTCGTGGACTCCAGCTCCACCGTCTGCCGCAGATTCCGGTACCAGTACCCCGCGTCCAGAGCGGCCGTGTCCACCAGCTCACCGGACACCGTCGAATAGAACGGCACCTCCGATGAGCGCGGCGCGATGTCCGCCAGTACCTTCAGCAGTTTCTCGCGGATCTCCTCCACATGCGCGGAGTGCGAGGCGTAGTCCACCGGAACCCGGCGAACCCGCACCTCCTGACCCTCAAGCTCCGCGACCATCTCGTCCAGCGCGCCCGGGTCACCGGACACCACAACCGAACCGGGGCTGTTCACCGCCGCAACCGAGATCACACCACCCCACCGGGCGATGCGCTCCCGCGCCTGGTCGACCGGCAGCCCGACCGACACCATGCCGCCACGACCCGCAAGACCGGCAGCAATGGCCTGCGAGCGCAAGGTCACCACCTTCGCGGCGTCCTCCAGCGACAACGCACCCGCCACACACGCCGCGGCAATCTCGCCCTGGCTGTGCCCCATCACCGCGTCCGGCTCCACACCCACCGAACGCCACAACCGCGCCAGGGACACCATCACCGCGAACAACACCGGCTGCACCACATCCACCCGGTCAAAACCAGGCGCACCCTCAGCACCGCGCAGCACGTCCGTCAACGACCAGTCCACATAAGCCGACAAAGCCGACTCACACTCACCGATCGCCTCGGCGAACACCGGCGAGGACTCCAGCAGCTCCACCGCCATATCGAGCCACTGCGCCCCCTGACCCGGGAACACAAAGACCGAGCGACCAGGTGTTTCGGCGTCCTTCCCCCAGACCACACCGGGGAGCTTCGCCCCCTCGGCCACCGCCTCCAGGCGCTCGAGGAGCTCCTCACGGCTGGTCCCGGTCACCACGGCGCGCTGCTCGAACGCGAACCTGGTCGTCGCCAGGGAGAGCGCCACATCGGCGGCGCCCAGCTCCGGACGCTCCGCCACGAACTCCCGCAGCCGGCCGGCCTGCGCCCGCAACGCGGTGTCGCTCTTGCCCGACATCACCCAGGCCACCGGACCCGCGACGCCGCCGTCGGCAGGCTCCTCGGCAGCCTCGGCCTCGGCCGCCTCAGCCTCCGGAGCCTGCTCCAGGATCACATGCGCGTTCGTCCCGCTCACGCCGAACGAGGACACACCGACCCTGCGCGGCTCGCCTGTTTCCGGCCACGGCCTGGACTCGGTCAGCAGCTCGATCTCGCCCTCGGACCAGTCCACGTGGCTCGACGGGGCGTCGACATGCAGTGTCTTCGGCAGCACGCCGTGCCGCATCGCCATCACCATCTTGATGACGCCGGCCACACCGGCAGCGGCCTGTGTGTGACCGAGGTTCGACTTCAGCGAGCCCAACCACAGCGGCCGTCCCTCCGGCCGGTCCTGCCCGTAGGTGGCAAGGAGCGCCTGCGCCTCGATCGGGTCACCCAGCGACGTGCCCGTACCGTGCGCCTCGACCGCGTCAATCTGGCTGGTGGTCAGCTCGCAGTTCTCGAGGGCCTGCCGGATCACGCGGCGCTGAGAGGGGCCGTTGGGGGCCGTCAGGCCGTTGCTCGCGCCGTCCTGGTTCACGGCGGAGCCGCGCACCACCGCCAGGATCTGGTGCCCGTTGCGCCGCGCGTCGGACAGCCGTTCCACCAGCAGCACACCGATGCCCTCGGACCATGTGGTGCCGTCGGCAGCGTCGGCGAACGCCTTGCACCGGCCGTCGGCGGCCAGTCCACGCTGGCGGCTGAAGGTGACGAAGCCCTTGGGGCTCACCATGACCGTCGCACCGCCGACCAGCGCCATGGAACACTCGCCCTGACGCAGCGCCTGCGCGGCCAGGTGCAGGGCGACCAGCGCCGATGAGCAGGCGGTGTCCACCGTCAGCGCGGGGCCTTCGAAACCGAAGGTGTAGGAGACACGGCCCGAGGCGATGCTGGTGGTGGCGCCGTTGTGGAGGTACGGCTCGATCTCGTCCGGAATCTGCGCGGCCTCGGAAGCGTAAGTGGTGTGCATGGCGCCGGTGAAGACGCCTGTCTGGCTGCCACGCAACGACGCGGGGTCGATGCCCGCCCGCTCCATGACCTCCCACGACGTCTCAAGCAGCAGCCGCTGCTGCGGGTCCATGGCCAGGGCCTCGCGGGGCGGGATGCCGAAGAACGCGGAGTCGAATTGATCCGCGTCGTGGAGGAAGCCGCCTTCGCGAACGTAACTGGTACCCGGATGCTCCGGATCCGGATTGTAGATCCCCTCCACGTCCCAGCCGCGGTTTGTCGGGAAGGGCGAGATGGCGTCCGATCCATCGGCGACCAGGCGCCACAGCGCCTCGGGGGAATTCACTCCACCCGGAAATCGACAGGCCATACCGATGATGGCAATGGGCTCGGTGGCCGAACTGATCAGCTGGCGGTTCTGACGCCGGAGCCGCTCGATTTCCTTGAACGACTTGCGCAGCGCTTCAACGGCTTTGTTCTGGTTGGATGCAGCAGGCATCAGAAACTCCACACTTGACGCGTCGTTCGCTGGAAGAGCGCAACGGACCTGAAAGTTACGAAAACACGCATTGCCAGACGGACACCGGCCACATTAGCTCTGGTTTCGTAAGGGAAACCCTAGAAACCCACTCAGGCATGGTTGACACCTCGGACGTGTTTCCCGGGGATTTGGTTTCAGCGGCGCTTCACCAGCCGTGTGATCCTTGCCACGTTCGCGTTCTCCGCCGGCATTCGTGCCCCCGAAATCTCAGGCCCTGTTTTCACGCGCCAGGGTCTTCTTCGAGCCGGATCGCACCGGTCGGGCAACGGGATACGACCTCGCGCAGAACGTCCAGCAGTCCGGTGTCGGGCTGTGCGTCGAGCAGCACGACGGAGCCGTCCTCGTCGCTCTGGTCGAACAGGTCAGGCGCGATCAACGCGCACTGGCCCGCCGAACAGCACACGTCACGGTCGGCGGTGATCCTCATCGGGTCTCAGTCCTACCTTGTTGTTCGAGATGGGCCGACATGTCTACGTCTTGTGGGCCCTCTTGCATGACGGTGACGGACGGTGGGAGAACATCCCACCGTCCGTCGCATTCACCGCTTGTACGTCTCGCTCAGTCGTCCCAGGTGACGCGAAGCGACCTGGGGCCGTAGTGCACGCAGTCGTCCCGCATCGGGACCTCATCGGCCGGTACGGCCAGTCGCAGCGTGGGGAACCTGTCGAACAGGGCCTCGTAGCCGACGCGCAGGATCGTGCGGGCGAGATGCTGGCCGAGACACTGGTGGACGCCGTGGCCGAGCCCCAGGTGCCCGTGATCCGTACGGCCGATGTCCAGCTGATCGGGGTTCTCGTAGCGCTCGGGGTCGCGGTTGACGGCGGGGAGGGCGACAGTGACCACCTCGCCCTTCTTGATGGTCCGACCGGCGAACTCGACATCTTCGAGCGCCCACCGGCTGGCCCCGAGGTGGGAGATGGTGAGGAAACGGAGGAGCTCTTCGACGGCCGCCCCCATGAGCTCCGGGTCCTCCTGGAGCTTGACCAGTTGATCGGGGTGCTCGAGCAGGGTGTAGACGCCCATGGCGAGCATGTTGCCCGTGGTGTCGAAGGCCCCGGTGATCAACGTGGCAGTCATGCCCATGAGTTCTTGCTCGGTGAGCTGCCCGCCGCGGATGAGGTCCCCGAGCATGTCGTCCCGGGGGTCGTCCATCCGGCTGGGGACGAAGCGGGCCAGGAACCCGCTCATCCCGGACACGGCGGCGAGCGCCGCGGGAACGGTGGAGGAGAGCCGGCCGAGTGTCTCCACATGACGCTGGAGACTCTTCCGCTCCGATTCGGGGACCCCGATCATCTCGCACATCACCCGGGAGGGAACAGATTCGGTGAAGACCTCCACCAGGTCGGCGCCCGGCCCGGCCTTTTCCAGATCGTCGAGTTGCTCGTGCACAATTCGCTCGATCATGGGGGTGAGTTGACGCGTGCGCCGGACCGTGAAAAAGCCGGTGACCAGCTTGCGATACTTGCTGTGGACCGGGTCGTCCGTCTTCGCAAAAGCACCCGGATCGGCCGGACCGTCGTACGCCAGCTCCGTGGGGACGGGGGAGATCAGCCCTTCCTGGCGCGCGCTGAAACTCTTATGGGTGAGCAGTTCCTTCGCTTCGGCATGCCGGGTGATGAGCCACCCGGGCGTGCCGCCCGGATAACTCATGCGCGTTATTCGCTCCTGCTCACGCAGCGGGGTGTAGCCATCCGGAGGATCGAAGGGGCAGCTCCGCTTGGTGGGCAGCGACACAGGGGGGTGCAGGGCGTCGACCAAGACTCCTCCATCGATTCACAGTCCATGCATCGAGGTCGTCGGCGGCTACACCGGCTGGCTCGATCTCGATGTTAGCTTCGCCGTCGACCCGATAACTCACCAAAAGGACTCTGCGGGCGCGTTCTGTGAAATTCCTTAGACAAAAGGCGGGAGCTGTTGACCCCTGCGCGCGAGTGCACTCACCGCGACGTCCGAACGCGTGGCGGCTCCACCTCTCCCCGACCCCGGGCACGCCGGCTCCGGCTGCCGCGTTCCTGTCGGCACCGACATGCGTGGGAGGGGGTCCGTCCGATGCCACCACCGCAGGCTCTCGCGCTGGGCGGACCCGGAGTTCGCGACGGAGAGGCGCAGGGCAGGGCCGACGAGGTGCGGGGCACACACCCCTCCGAGGCGGCTCGGTGCCGTGGCCATGGGCGCGATGGGCGTCCAGCGGGTGCGCACCGGCCGGCAGGTCGGGACGGGCAAGTCCGAGAAGCGGGCCCAGATCACGGCGGTCCTGCAAGGGCCCGATCCGGCTTGTCTGTCTGCCGCACGCCGGCTGCCCGGCCCCCTTCGGTTTTCCCATGTCCCAGGCGCTGGGGCGGTGGACGTCCTGTCGGTGCAATACCCCGGCAGACAGGATCGCAGGGATGAGACCGGGACCACTGACATCGATGTCTACGCCGACAGGCCGACCGGCGAACCCGCGCCATGGCTGGACCGGCCACTGGCTCTTTTCGGCCCCGGCATGGGCGCAGTTCGGGTGCCCGTGGCGGCCGTGTCCTGGGACAGTGGGCCGGGCCGGGTGAGGCTTCCGTTCAGCCAGGCCGCGGTGAGTTCTGTCCGGGAGCGGCAGCCGGTGCGCTGGAACAGCCGTGTCAGGCGCTGTTCCACGGTCTTGTGGCTGCAGGCGAGTTCTGCGGCGATCTGCCGGTTGGTCGCGCCGTTGCTGACCATGCGTGCCAGCCTGATGTCGAGTTCGGTCAGCTTGTCGTTGGGTTGGCGGAGTCTCGGTACAGGGATGTTGCGCAGCTGTGCGACACGGTTGACGGCGCTGCGGAAGGGCCGCCCGAGGGCGAGGTTGTGGGCGTTGCGCATGGCCTCGGTCAGCCAGGAGCGGGGGTCGTCGGCGATGTGCGCCAGGCCCAGGCTGGAGATGACGCTCAGGTAGACGTCACCTCGACTCTTGAGTAATCGGTGAGCGGTCAGCGCGCTGTCCACGTCGTGGTGTGCGATGCCACGTGCCATGAGGAGGGCCTCGTGGGTCATGGGTGTGGCCGCCTCCTCGTGCAAGGTTTCCAGTTCCTCCAGGGCCTGCTCGACCGTCTGCGGTCTGCCCTCGCAGGCGGCGAGCGACAGGATGCGCAGCAGCACACGCTCGACACCGGCGAGCCGGCCGCTCTTTCGTGCCTGCCGCGCGTCGTGCCAGGCCCCCTCCAGCGCCTCGTCCTCTCGGCCCGACCGGTACCGGACGGCCAGCCGTGCTCGCGCCGCCAGCGGATGGGTGACGGTGTCGGGAATCAGGCCGAGCCACACGTGGGCACGTGCGACGTCCCCACGCATGCAGTGGATTTCCGCGGCCAGCGCCCGCGCCAGGTGGGGGACGCCTGCCGCGCCGTGGGTCCGGCTGCGCACCTCGATGCGGCGGGCGCCGACCAGCGCGGCCTCCCAGTCCCCCGCCAGGTAGTCATGCATCATGCCCCGGTACTGGACGGCGATGCTTTCCGGTGCCGCGGTGTACCGGTCACCGAGGACAGCGGCGAGAGCACCGGCCAGGTCTGCGTAGGCGGCGGCGTTGCGCAGCCGGTCCAGGGCTCCCTCGTCGATCGTGCTGGGAGGCAGGCTCTGTAATGCCCGGCGCAGTTCGGTGTGGCTACCCACCGCGGCGGTCATCAGGTGCAGTTCGGCGGGCGAGGGCAACGGTGCACAGCCGAGTCCGGGACCGGTGTCCGGGGCGGGGTTCGCGGTGGATGCCGGCCGGGGCGGCAGCGGGCCGATACCGTAGACGCCGCCGAGTGCTGCCAGTCCGGTCGCGGCGGGAAGCGGTTCCAGCGCCTCACGATAGCGGGGGTCGGTGTCATCGTCGTACGGGGAGCGGTGTTCGTGAACGGCCGCCCACACCCAGGCACTGGCACTGGCACTGGCACTGGCACTGGCACTGGCACTGGCAACAGCCTGCAGGTCCGCCGGTGTCTCGGCGTCCTCGGTGATTTCGGTGTGCTGCAGGTCCAGGCAGGCGAGCAGCGGCTCGCCGAGCGCCAGAAGCCCGCCGGTGTCGCCGTGCCGCAGGCTCAGGCTGCTCGCCTCGTTGAGCACGCCTGGTGTGCGCCCATCCTGCGGCGTGAGCCGGCGAAGTGCCGCAGCGTAGGCGCGGGCAGATCTTGGCCAGTTGGTCCTGGCGTCCTCGCGGGCCGCGGCCAGCAGCAGCGGCACAGCGAGAGCGTCGTCCAGGCGCGGCCCGGCGGCTGCGACGTGGTCGGCCAGCCTCGGGTAGCCACCACCGGCGGCTTCGGCTCCGAGCCGGCCCACCAACGGCGTGACAAGCCGCGCGTGCAAGCACTGCACGCCGCACCGGTCGGACAGAGTCCGTAAGGCGGCCGCGAGCGCCGGGACGGCGAACGACACGCGGCCCTGCTGGTCGATGGTCAGTATCCGGTCCGCGACCAGCCGGTCCAGTGTGCGCTCGATGTGCTGGGCGTCGGCCGACGGCGTCAGCCGGGATACGTCGTCGACGTGGACTTCGGCGTGGTCCAGCCCATGGGCGGCGACGATCGCCGCCCGGACGATCTCGAAGCCCGCGGGCGCGTGGGGCCGGCCGAACCCGAGTAACTCGGCCAGCTCCGTGGTCAACCGCAGATGCTTTTCGGGAAGCGTGAGACACAGCCGGCCGTCGAGTTCCAGCAGGTCTTGCTCGTCCAGTGTGTCGAGCACCGACAGCACGGCCCGCGGGTTGCCCGTCAGTGTGCCCAGCGCCCGCGAGACGGCGTCCGCCAGCGCGGGTTCGGCTGGACGGCCGAACCGCCTGGCGATGTGGCCGCTGACGAGCGTGGCGACGTCGGCCGGCTGCAGTGGCGGCAGTTGGAGAATCTGGTCGGCCGCGGCCGTCAGCTGGGCGCGGCCGGGGTCCGCCGCGGGCTGCGGCCGGCCGGCCATCACCACGGGTACGCCGCGTGGGCGGGAGACCCGCAACAGCAGCACCAATGCTTCGGCGCTGCGTTGCGGCATGCGCTCGACGCCGTCGACGACCAGCGCGAACGGGGTCTGGCGGGATGTTTCGGTCAGTGCCTCGGAGAAGGCGGACAGCCCGGTGAACTGCCCCTTTCGCGCGGCGGCGCGCAACCGTGCCCGGCGGGCGGTGGTGAGAGGCGGCAGGCAGCCGTCGGGGTCCTCGACGAACAGGCCGCGCCCGGAGTCGATGACGATCGCGTTGGGCGTGTCCTCGGTGTCTTCGTCTTTCCAGCCGAGCCGAACAACTACGGCGCCGTCCTGGGCCGCCGCACGCCTCGCCTGCTCCACCACGGCGGTCTTGCCCATCCCGGCCTCGGCGGTGATGAGCAGGACACGCGCCGCGTCACCCGTGGCGCACAGGGCATCGGCTACTTCGCGGACGTCGCCGTCCCTGCCGATGACCGCTCCATGTTGCTGCTGCACAATGCCACCTCACTCGTTTTCATCAACCTGAAAGGAGGATGGCTCCCGGCTGATTTTCGTTTATCGGGGAAGGGGTGGACGGCGTTCCTATGCCGGGAGTTGGCACGTGGGCCCTGGTTGGTTCACCGCGTGGCGGCGACACTCATAATGTCAGCGGGCCAGGTCCAGAAGCGGGCGCAGCCGAAGACGGCCGTGTCCATAGCCAACCTGGGCAAACCATTGAACAAGGGGATGCACTGCACAGTGGCTTCGTGGTCGGGCAACAACCAACTGGTCCGCTGGGGTACGGCCGCGCGAGTGGACGGCACCGACGACTGCCTGCTCGGCCGCGAGCGCGAGTCGGAAGAGATCCACGACTGCCTGAGCGACCCTGACGGCCCGCGTCTGGTGCTCGTGCGGGGCGAACGCGGCGTGGGCCGCAGTACGTTCCTCAAGGCGGTCGGCGAGCGGCTGCGTGCACAAGGGACCGCCGCGACTGCCGTGAACTGTGTTCCGGGCGACGGTGCACGGCCTCTGCTGCTGGCACTGCGGCTGGTCATGGTGCTCGAAGAGCACCCATCCACTGGGGAACGCCGGCGGCCGGCCGGAGGGCTGGTTACTCGGGCACGGTCCGCCGTCGACCGGCGTGACCGGACGGCCATGGACGCATTGCTCCGCGCTGTCCTGGCCCGTTCCGCGCCGGTGACCGTCATGGTCGACGACGCCCAGCATGCCGACCCCGATTCCTTGGCCCTGCTGAGCGGGATCGACGTCTCGCGGCTCGCGCCCGATGTCCGCCTGGTGGTGTCGGCAGTGCAGAATGTCGCACCGAGCGCGGACGGCACGAGAGCCGGCGGCCCTGATGGTGTCGGCGTGGGCACCTCACCCCCTGGGCGGAAGGCCGAGAAGGCCCGGACACCAGGCCGCACGAGTATGCCCGGGACCGTCGACCAGTTGGCCGGTGCCGAAGGGACCCGCACGGTGGTGCTGCCTCCGCTGGGACCGGAAGACACTGCCGCGCTGGTGGCGAGGTGGTTGCAGGCGACGCCCGACGCCGTCCTGGCCCGGCAGACAGGCGAGTTGACCCGCGGTGTCCCGGGGGCGGTCGAGGCTCTGATCACCGGATGGGCTCGGCGGGGCAAGATCCGGGTCGCCGACAGCCACGCCTTCATCGGCGCGAGGACGCCGGTACCCGTTCTGCCGGACGACGACCGGTTCGTCTCGGCGCTGGACGCACTGGGCGAGCCGTACAGTGCGGTGGCCGCAGCGCTGAGCATCCTGTGGCCGCTCGGCCGACCGGCCCTGGAACTGACCGCGACCTGGACCGGCTTGTCCGCCGACACTGTCGTCGACGGCGTGCGCGGCCTGGTCGAGGCGGGGATCGTCGACGAACTGACCGGCCCGGACGACGCCACGGTAGCGGGCTGGACCTTCCGTCTTCCGCTGACAGCGCACACCGTCCGGGAGCGGCTGCGGCCGATGGAACGCGGCCGGCTGTCCGCCACGGCCGTCGAGGTCCTCTGGGCACACGCGGACGCGGAGCGCGCCGGACAGGTCATCCCCTCGGCGCCGGTCCTGCTGGACGAAAAAGAGGCACTGGCCTACCGGGCAGACCGGATCGCGGACGCAGGCGGCCTGGTCGACCGTGACCGTGCGGTGGCCGAACTGACGGACGCCGCCCAGCGGATGCGGCCCGGCACCGATGACCATCCGGTGCTCCGGTGGCTCAAGGCCGCCGCCCACCTGATCGAGCAGCCCAGCCACCGCGATCTTGCCCTGCAGCGGTACGCCACGGCCGCCTACCTGGCGTACGACTACCAAACCGGCCGTGCCGTCGGGGACACACTGCTGCGCAACCCACGACAAGCGCTGACCGCACTCGACCTGCAGGAGGTCGCCTGCCTTGTCGTGGCGGCCATCGCCAACGCACGGGACTGGCCCACGATGTCCCGACTCGCAACGCCCCATTGGTGGGACGAGCTACCGGTACCCGCCCTGGCCAAGGTGACCGGCCAGGCCATGGCTCTGTGCCATCTGGCGCAATGGCGGAAGACGGCGGAACTGCTCGAAAAGACCGAGGCGGTATGGAACACCAGTCCACGCGCACGTGCGGTGCCCGGCCGTTTCAGCGCCATGGCCGAACTGGCAATGGGCCGACCAGAACCCTACCGGCGCGAACTGGCCATGCAAGACGCCCCGGAGTTACCCCCTGGCAAGGTGTACTCGCTGGCCGGCGGCACGTGCGACACCCTGCTCACCGGCTACGACCTCAACGCGGCCAAAACCCTGCTGGAGACAGCCGGCCTGAGCGTGCAAGTGCTGCCCCCGCTCAGCCAGTTCCTCTTCAATCACCTCACGGGCCGGTGGGACCAGGCACTGGAATCGGCCCGCCGGTTGCTGGCCAGCGAGGAGGTCCAGTCGACTCCGGTGGCGGACCGCTCGCCGCTACCCGCTCGCACTATGGCCATCCTTCTCGCCCGAGGCCGCATCACCAGCGCTCTCCAGCTGGTGGAGGGTCTGCGTGGTCCCGAAGGGAGCCCGCCACAGTGCGCACTGCACGCATCGGAAGCAGAAGTGCTCATGACCCTCGGCGACCTGGACGGCGCCGAGAAGACACTGCGCAGCGGACTGGACACGGCACAGGCACACGACCAGATCTACGGCACAGACGAGCTGTGGGCCTTGCTGGCAGAGGTGACAGCCAAGGCGGGGCGCACCGCCGAGGCGATGGCCTGCCTGCAACGCCTGGAGCGGATCACCACGCAGACGGGCACCGACCGGTCCCGCCTGCGGCACCTGCTGGCCTCGGCCCTCACCCTGCGACATGACGCCCCCGACATCGCCCGCCGCAACCTGCGCGAGGCCGTGGACCTCGCTCGCACCCGCAGCCTGCCTTTCGAGACGGCAACCACCCTGGTGGCCGCCGCCGAGATGGGCGCCGGCCCGCCCACGCTGCTCAACGAGGCGTACGAACTGTTCGGCCTGACCGGTGCCACCCTGTGGCGCTTCCACACAAGGACCGCGATGCGAGAGGCCGGGCTCACCATCCCCGGCCGCAAGCAGGCCACCGCCGAGAACGACCACCTGCTGACCGCCCTGCTCGCCGAACAGCTCACCAACCGCCAGATCGCCACCGTCCTGTACCTCAATGAGGACGCGGTCTCCCGGCGACTGTCCCGGCTGTTCGCCCGAACCGGAAAACGCTCCCGCACCGAACTCGTCACCGCCGTACTCACCGGCACGCTTGGCTCCCTCTGACACCGCCGGGCCCTCGACCCGCGAGCCACCCGGCCGCCCACGCGGACCTTTACGCGAGCGCGTGGCTCTCTCGTCGCCGACCTGCCCGTATTCGGCATTGCAGAGGGCATCGCAGGACGGCAGTTGGTAGACGGTGATCCAGTCGTGCTCGGCGACGAAGTCCCGGAGCCCCACTGCACGGTGGATGTGGAGGTTTTCCCATATGAGGATGAATGGGGCGTCGAGCTGTTGGTGGACGGCGCTGAGCAGGTCGCGGTAGTCGGTCCAGGAGAAGCTGCGGCATCCGGCTTTCGCATGGCCGCCGTGGGGGTCGTGGAGGATGTGCCGGCAGATCAGGCGGGACCGCTCGCCGAGGCGGTAGCAGCACAGGGCAGCCACCGATACCCGGCCCCGGGACCGCCTCCTGACCCGTATCACCGGGGTGTGCCCGCGCCGGCACCAGGTGCGGGAGGTGGGCGGCGTCACCGAGAAACCGGCCTCGTCCTCGAAGACGATCCAGGCGTCGAGCGCCGCCGCGGTGCTTCCACCTGGGGCCAGGTCTCCTTCACCCAGCCGGTGACCGCCCCCCCTCGTCCCGCTCCAGCGCCCGCCGGGCCGGGACCTGGTGGCTAAACCCGTGGCGGTGCAGCATCTCCGCGATGGCCGACAGCGAGAGCGCCTTGTGGAAGCGGCGCTCGATCAACGTCTTGATCCTGGCCAGGGTCCAGGTCTGATCTCGCCACCCGTACGCGATCGACCCTCTTGCCAACTCCTGCTCCAGGACCGTGAACAGGGCCTCGCGCAGCTTTGGCCGGGCAGCCGACCCCTTGGAATGCAGAGCCTGCTGCCCGCCGTCCTGCCAGGCGGCGCGCCATCGCTGCACCGAACGCACATGCGCTCCCGAAACACCCGACGCACGGCGAAGCCACTCCCCCGCTGTCTCCGATCAAGCTACAGAGACCACACAAGCCCTGGCCCCCGTACGGCAGTTCAGCGTGCTGTTGTCGTCCAGCCCACGTGGCGCGTATCTGGCTCGACGTACCGTCGTACGCCAACTCGGGGCTTGGGGGCGGCCGGTCGAGGCGGCGGAGCACGTCGTGGCGGAACTTCCGGCTCACGCTGCGGCTCGCGCCGAGCGGGCTGCTGCGGGTGGAGGTGAGCGACGCGTGCGCCGAGCGGCTGCCACGGGCGCCGAGGGGGCGGAGCCGGACGACGAGTCGGGCCGGGGGATCGCCCTGGTGGCGGCGTTCGCGGACCGGTGGGGCACGGAGGTCGGGCCGGAGCCGCACAAGACGGTGTGGGCGGAGCTCGACCGCGTGGGCGCGCCAGGGGCCACAACGGCGCCCTCCACCGCCTTCACCAGGCCAGTCACTGCCAGCCAGTGGAGACCGTTTGGGTATCGCGGGTCCCTCGCACCGACAGCACCGCCTCCTTCGTCATCCCGACAGACGGCCACTGCGAGTGACGACAGCAGCTACCCGTGAGGCGCTCGTTGCATCCCATCCCAAGCCCATGCCCATGCCCGAGCTGAAGTGGGCGGCCGGGTATCCGTTCGCGATTCTGCTGATGGAGGTGGTGTGCGTGAGTCTGTACTTCGTGTTCAAGCGGCGGGGCTGGCTCTAGGCCGCGGAAGTGATTCCTCTCGCTCAAGGAGCACCGGCGGCGCGAGTGGTATTTGTCGGGCGTTGATCAGCTATTGATCGTCTGTTCCTAGCCTCCTCGAGACAGAGACCCGGGTAACAGCACCGGGGTCGCGATGCGAGGCAGAGGACGGGCCACCATGAGGAAGTCGCTGAGGAAGCCGCACATTTGGGGCACGTTGACCCTTGCCGTCATAGGTGTCACCGCCATGCCGTCCACGGCGCAGGCGGCTCAGTTACAGGGGCAGGTCGTCGGGCTCGGGGGCAAGTGCCTCGATGTCCGCGGCGGCAGCACCGGCAACGGCACCCCCGTACAGATTCACACCTGCAACAGCACCGAGTCCCAGAGATGGACGTACAACGAACAGCCCGGTGAGGTCGGTGCCACGATGACCGCGTTCGGCAAGTGCCTGGACGTCGCGTCCAGTGGCACCGCCGACCGCACCCCCGTACAGCTGTGGGACTGCAATGGCTCGGGTGCCCAGAAGTGGGTCCGCTACCAGGGCGACGTCCTCATCAACCCGCAGTCGAGCAAGTGCCTGGACGTCACCGGCGGGAACCCGGAGGACGGCACCCCCGTGCAGCTCTTCACCTGCAACTTCACGGCGTCCCAGGTCTGGAAGTGGGGCTCCGACCAAGGCCAGAAGCCGCCCGCCGGACTGCAGCGGCAGGTGTTCGACCTGGTCAACAACTACCGTGTGCAGCACGGCAAGGCGCCGCTCCAGTACGACGACGCCGTCGCGCGCACCGCGCAGGACGAGGCCGACGAGCAGGCCCGTCGCGGCCAGCAGGGCCACTGGACCTTCGCCAACATGAGGGACTCGCTGAAGAAGTACGGCTACTCCCGCCCGATCGGCAAGACCAGCGAGAACGCGGCCGGTGCTCGGGGCTTCTGGAAGGACGCCCCTTCGGTGGTCGACGCGTGGATCAAGGAGCCGCTGCACGAGAGGAACATCCTGGACGACAGCATCAAGTACACCGGCGTCGGCGTCACGGTCGACTCGAACGGCACCCACTGGTGGGCACAGGACTTCGTGGGCTGAGGAGAGGCCGGCAAGGCCCGGGCACGGGAGGCGTGGCAGGACCCTTCGTGGCGTCAGATCTCCCCGAGATGCCGCGCGACGTCGTCCGCGTCGGGCAGGCCGAGCTCACGGAAGACGCTCTCCGCACGGCGGTAGTGCTCCTGGGCCCGGTCGGCGTCGCCCTGGGCCCGGTGGGCGTGGCCGAGCTGTGCGAGGGCGCGGGCGAGGATGCCCGCGTCGCCGCGCGCCTCGGCGATGTCCCGTGCCCGCGCGGCGTGTTCGGCGGCCTCCGCGGGCCGTCCCGAGACGTTGTGGGCCTCGGCGATCGCGCCAAGCAGGAGGCCCTCGCGGAAGCGGGAGCCCGTCTCACGCCACAGGCGCAGGCTCTCGTGCAGGCTGTCGAAGGCCTCGGACGTCCGCCCGGTCCGCAGGCAGACCTGGCCGAGGTTGTGCAGCGCGTTGGCCCGGCCCGCGACGTCCCCGGTCGCCCGGGTGACGGCGACGGCCTCGCGGCAGCGCGCAAGGCCGTCCTCGGCCCGGCCGGTGGCCAGCAGGGCCAGGCCGAGGAAGCCGAGCGCGTACGCCTCGATGCCGCGGCTGGCCAGGGCCCTGCAGTGGGCCAGCGCCTCGGTCAGCATGGCGTGCGCGGCGGTGAAGTCGCGCAGGGCAAGGGCGCCTCCGCCGCGAGTGATCAGGACGTGGGCGAGCAGCGTCCTGTCCCCGGCCTCCCGGCACAGCTCGATGGCCCGGTCCAGGGAGGGGGCACCGAGCAGCATGGCGAAGCGGTACTGCACGGAACCGCCCAGCATGTACAGGGCGCGTGCTTCCGCGGTGCGGTGGCCGGCGGCGCGCGCGGCCTCGGCCAGGGTCCGGGCGGCGCGTTCGATGCCGTAGGGCTGCGCGCCGAGGCGGCCGAGCGGGTCCGCGGCAAGGAGCAGGTCCGCGCAGACGGTCAGCGACAGGGAGGCGTCGCCCGCCGCCTGCTCGACGAGTCCCAGGAGCGACGTCTGCTCGTCGAGCAGCCAGGCGGCGGCCTCCCGCGGGCCGGTGAAGTCCAGGCCCTCGGAGCGCAGTGCGGCTGCGTGCCCGGGGAACACGTCGTCGGGCAGCGACGCCCGGTGGGCGTCGAGGGCGGTGGCGAGGCAGAACTCAAGGAGGCGGGTAAGTGCGGCGGTTCGCTCGTGGTCCGGCACTTCGGCGAACGCGGTCTGACGGGCGAAGAGCCGGAGCAGGTCGTGGTAGCGGTAGCGGCCGGGGGCGACCGACTCCAGCAGGCTCAGATCGACAAGCGACTCGCACAGCTCCTCCGCCTCCCGCTCCGGCCGGGCGAGCAGCGCCGCGGCGACGGGCACGCCCAGTTCGGGCATCTCGGGCAGGGACAGGAGCCGGAAGGCGCGGACATGCTCGGCGTCAAGCAGTTCCATGCCGAGCCGGAAGGTCGTCTCCACGGCGTTGCCCTCCGCCCTGAACGCCTTGAGGCGGCGCCGCTCGTCCGCAAGGAGCGCGGCGGTCTCCGCGAGCGTGTGATCCGGCCGGGCGACAAGGCGGGAGGCCACGATGCGGATGGCGAGCGGCAGATGGCCGCAGGCATCCAGCACCTCGGCGGCGGCCTCCGGCTCGGCGGACACGCTCTGGCTGCCGACGAGCCGGGTCAGCAGCTCCAGGGACTCCGCCCGCACCATGGGCCGCAGGTCCACCAGGGTGGCCCCGGTCAGGCCGACGAGCCGGGAGCGGCTGGTGAGCAGCACCGCGCTGCCGGGCGCGCCGGGCAGCAGGTCGCGCACCTGGGCCGGGTCGCGGGCGTTGTCAAGGACGACGAGCACCTGCCGGGTGGCGAGCATGGAGCGGTAGAGGGCGGCCCGCTCCCCCGGCAGCGCCGGGAGGTGACCGGCGCCGACGCCGAGGACGCACAGGAAGCGGCCGAGCACCTCCATGGGCTCCGCGGGCCGGAGGTCGGTTCCCCTCAGGTCCGCGTAGAGCTGCCCGTCCGGGAAGCGATGGCGCATCCGCTGGGCCACGTGGACGGCCAGGGCGGTCTTGCCGATGCCGCCCATCCCGCTGATGGAGCTGACGGCGACGGTCCCGCCCCTCTCCAGTGCGGTGCACAGCCGGTCGGCCTCGTCGCCCCGGCCCGTGAAGTCGGCGGTGTCCTGGGGCAGTTGAGTCGACCCGTACGACCGGTCCGGAACGCGGAGCCCGGCCGCGTCGCCCGTCTGCCGCCCGGGTCCTGCGGTGAGGATCTGCTGCTGGAGCCGGTCCAGGCCAGGACCCGGGCGGGTGCCCAGCTCCTCGGCGAGCGCGCGGCGGACGTGCGCGTGGACGTCGAGTGCGTCCGCCTGCCGTCCGGCGTGGTGCAGCGCTGTCATCAGCAGCTCGTGGACCCGCTCGCGCCACGGGTGTTCGGCGGCAAGCACGCGCAGCGGACCGAGCGCGTTGTCGTGCCCGCCCAGCGCGATCTCGGCGTCCCAGCGGGCCTCGACCGCCGACAGGCGCAGCTCCTCAAGACGGGTGCGCTGGGCCTCGGCGTACGGGCCGGGCACGCCGGCGAGCGGCCTGCCGCGCCACAGGTCAAGGGCGGAGACGAGCAGTGACCGTGCCCGTTCGGGCCGGCCGGCGGCCCGGGCCCGCCGCGCCTCGGCCGTACGGAGCTCGAAGACCGTCAGGTCGACGTCCTCCGGGGCGACGCGCAAGGTGTAGCCGTCGCCCGTCGTCAGCAGCGTGCGCGCGGCGGCGCGGGGTGCCCGGCCGGGCTCAAGGAGTCGACGCAGGGTGAAGACGTGGGTGCGCAACGACCCCAGCACGCCGAGCGGGGCCTCGTCGCCCCAGACCGCGGCGATCAGTTCCCGGGCGGACACGGGGGTACGCGCCCGTAGCAGCAGCACCGCGAGCACCGCCTGCCGCTGGGGCGCGCCGACGGGCACCTCGGCCGACCCGTCGTGCATGCGAAGGGGACCGAGAACGGTGAAGCGGTGGGCGGCGGTTCGCCCGGACTCACCGCCGGAGGAGTGGCCGGGCGAGGCAGTGGGGGGCATGGGATGTCTCCGAACGACATGAGGGCCAGGTGGAGTGAGGGCCAGGTGGAGTGAGGGCCAGGTGGGGTACGGACCAGGTGGCGTGAGCGCCTTTTGACGAGAGGTCACAGGAGGTCACGGGAAGGTGGGTCGCCGTGACACCAGTTCCGCCGTGACGGGTTCGGCACGCGAAGAGAGCGGGCCGCTCCCGTCAGAGGGCCGGTGTCAGTTCGACCCGTCCCGGCACCCGGGCCCGGCGCCGAGCAGGGCGAGAAGGTCGTCGGCCTCCGGCATGCCCAGGCGGGCACAGATCTCGTGCGCGGTACGCCGGTGCGTCCGGGCGCCGTCATGGTCCCCGAGTCCGCCGAGGGCCTTGCCGAGCACGGCAAGGGCGTGGGCGCAGCCGCGGTCGTTCCTGACCTCCTCCAGCGTCGCGACCGCGGTCCGGGCCAGCCGGGCGGCCTCCTCGGCGCGGCCGGTGGCGAGCCGGTTCTCCGCGAGCCGGGAGAGGGTGAGCCCTTCCCACAGCCGGTTACAACGAGCGCCGAAGAAGGCCAGCGCCTCGGTGAGGCGTGCGGCGGACTCGGCGGTCCGCCCGGCGGCGCCGAGGACGACGCCCAGTTCGTACAGTGCGAACCCCACCCGCCGACCGTTACCCAGACCTTGATGGAGCACCAGGGCCTCCTCTGCGTCCGCGACCGCCGGGGCCGTCTCGCCCGCCGTCTGGCGCACCCGGCAGCGCGCGCCGAGGGCGTTCGCCTCGCCGAGCCGGTCCGCGTGTGCCCGGAAGACCGCCAAGGCCTCGGTGAGGAGGGCGCGGGTCTCGTCGTGGTGGCGCAGGTGGTACAAGCAGCGGGCCAGCAGCACCAGGGCGTCGGCCATGACGAGCGCGTCGCCGGCCGCGCGGCTCGCAGCCACCGCCTGGCGGTAGACCACGACCAGTTCGCGGAGGCGGGCCGCGTAGTAGTAGCCGTGGCCGAGGGCCAGGTAGGCGCGGCCCTCGCTGCGCCGGTCGCCCAGGCGGAGCGCCGCGGCGACCACCGCCTCGGCCGTCTGCTCGAACTCCGGTCCGGGGCTCCCGCGTTCCAGCAGCTCCTCCGTCATGAGCAGCAGGTCGGCCGCCAGGGCGACGGCGCCGGCGGGGTCCTCGGCCGCCTGGCGCACCGCCGCGAACAGGCACGGCGCCTCCTCGGACAGCCAGGCGCCGGCGTCCTCGGCCGTGGCGAACGACAGTCCGGGGACCGTCGCGGTCACCCCCAGGCGTTCGGCCCTGTCGAGGGCGCCGGGGTACGAGGCCCGCACCGTGGACACCAGGAACTCAAGGAGGCGGCGCAGGGCGGCGGCCCGCCCCTCCGGGGACTCCTCCGCGCCCGCGCGGCCACGCGCGTAGAGGCGCAGCAGGTCGTGGTAGCGGTAGCGGCCGGGGGTGGGGGACTCCAGCAGGCTGACGTCGACCAGGGACTCGCACAGCGCCTCGGCCTCCGGCTCCGGCAGGCCGAGGACGGCGGCCGCGGCGGCGGACGAGACGTGCGGTCCTTCGGGCAGGGCGAGCAGCCGGAAGGCGCGCTGCTGGTCCGGCCGGAGCTGGGCGTGGCCGAGCGCGAAGGCGGCCTCGACGGTCAGGTCGGCGACGCGCAGTTCCGCCAGGCGGTGCCGCTCGTCGGCGAGTCGGCCGTGCAGCGCGCCGAGCGGCCACGCGGGGCGCGTGGCAAGCCGGGCCGCCACGATCCGTACGGCCAGCGGCAGGTGACCGCAGGCCGACACCAGCCGGGCGGCGTCGTCCGCCTCGGCGGCGACGCGGGCCGGGCCCATGACCTTGCCCAGGAGTTCGAGTGCCTCGCCCGGGGTCATGACGTCGAGGTCGACCAGGCGCGCGGACGCCGGCCCCGCGGGCTTGGCGCGGCTGGTGACCAGGACGGCGCACGAGGGCGGCCCGGGCAGGAAGGGCCGCACCTGCTCGGGGCCGTGGGCGTTGTCGAGGAGGATGAGCACGCGGCGCCCGTCCAGCCGGGTGCGGAAGAGCGCGGAGCGTTCCGCCAGGCCCTCGGGTATCGCGGCGTCGTCCACACCCAGCGCCCGCAGGAACGAGCCCAGCACGGTGGCCGGGTCGGCCGGGTGGCCGCCGACGCCCTGGAGGTCCATGTAGAGCTGTCCGTGCGGGAAGGACTCCCGCACCCGGTGCGCGACGTGCACGGCGAGGGCGCTCTTGCCCACCCCGCCGGCTCCGGAGATCGCCACCATGGCGGCGGCGCCGGGGCGGTCGGACGTCAGCAGCGCGCACAGGTCCGCCACGAGCGTGGCGCGGCCGGTGAAGTCGGCGAGGTCGCCCGGGAGTTGGGCGGGCAGCGGCGGCGCGGCCGGGTCCGGGAGCCCGGTGCTGCCGGTGGCGTCCGGCGCCGTGAGCAGATCCCGTGCCTCGGCGAGGTCGCGGCCGGGTTCGAGCCCGAGCTCCTCGCTCAGCAGCAGGCGGGCCTCGTCGTAGACGGCGAGCGCTTCGGCGGACCGGCCGTCACGGTGCAGCGCCTGCATCTGGAGGGCGCGCAGCCGTTCGCGCAGGGGATGGTGTGCGGCCAGGTCGGTGAGCTCCGCGAGGACCGACAGCGGGCCGTCCAGTTCCAGGTCGAGCTCCAGGCGGGCTTCGAGGGCCGTCAGGCGCTGGTCGGCGAGCCGGGCGCGGTGCGCGTCCATGGCCGCGCCGGGGACGCCCGGCAGGGGGCCGTCCTGCCAGAGCTCCAGCGCGAGGCGCAGCCGCGCGCGGGCCTCCGCGAGCTGTCCGGCCGCCCGGGCCCGGCCCGCCGAGGCGACGTGGTCCTCGAACCGGGCGAGGTCCACGGCCTCGCGCGGCACGTGCAGCGCGTAGCCGTCGGGGACGGACACCAGGACCCGGGGGGACTCGCCCGCGGCCCGCTCCGGCTCAAGGAGTTTGCGCAGCCGCGAGGCGTACGTCCGCAGGGCCCCCACTGCGCGGGGTGGCGGGTTCCCGCCCCACAGCGCCTCCACGACGTCGGCCACCGAGGCGGCCCGCTCCTGGCGCAGCAGCAGCACTGCGAGGAACGCCTGCTGCTGCGGGGAGCCGAGCTCCAGCTCCCTGTCGCCGCGCCACGCACGCAGCCGACCGAGCAGCGCGAACCGCAGCCCGGTGTCCCCGGTGACCATCTTCCGCCCCACCCCGTTGATGCCTTCAGGCGCGCATGCCGTTCGGCGGGCCGGCCCCGTCTTCCCCCCGGGCGCTCGGCACGTCGTCCCCCGGCGTGCGCTGCCCTGGATCTTACCTGTGGGCAATCCAGCCTTTAACGTCGCCGGGCTGCCATCGGTGCACCGCACAGGGATGGTCTTGCAGATCAGGGTTTCGTGTGGAGTGTTCCTGCCGATGTACTTCAACCATGGGCTTATCACCGGTTGCCGGGCATCCTGCTGTCGCTGTCTTCCGAGAGCCACTGGGCGGGCGGCCCGTCCCGCTGTTGGGTCCGCGGGTCGATGCCGCGGCGAACTGCCTGGTCAACGGGGGTACGAGCGGTGTACCACCAGGAGACGAAGAACCTTCTGGTGTCGTACTCGACGAAGAAGCTCGGCTTCTTCTAGAGGCACCGACGAAAGGCGCCTGACCTGCGCTTGTGCCCGTCAGGCGCCTACCGCTCAGCGCTGCACGCAGCGCCGGCATCCTCCCGGCGACACCCGCGGTCCGTTCATCATGTTCGAGCCGGACGTTCTGACCTCCGAGATCGCGGGCGTCGCCGCCGCGCCACCCGTCTCAGACCGGCGACGCGATCGGCCCCAGATACATCCCGCCCGAGACGTCGATGGTCCGGCCGGTGACGGAGCGGCCCTGGGGGCTCGCCAGGAAGGCGACGACGTCGGCGACGTCCTCCGGGTCGCCGAGGCGGCCGAGTGCGGTGAGCGCCTCGAGTTCGGCGACCACCTGGGGAATGGCGGTGTAGTGCTCGATCATGTCGGTGCGCACCGGACCTGGTCCCACCGTGTTGACCGTGATGCCGCGCCTGCCCAGCTCGTTGGCCAACGAGGGGGCCAGCGCCTCCAGTGCTGCCTTGGTGACGGTGTAGCCGATCTGTGTGGAGACCGCGAACCGGCTCGCGATCGACCCCATGTTGATGATCCGCCCGCCGTCGTTCAGCATCGGCAGCGCTCGTTGCGTCACGAAGAACGGCGCGCTGACGTTGACGGCGAGCAGCCTCTCCAGTTCCTCCGGGGTGACCTTCGAGATCGGGTTCTCCGAGGAGATCCCCGCGTTGTTGACCAGGATGTCCAATCCGCCGTCCGCCAGCTGCGCCGTCAGGCCCTCGAACAGTCGGTCCACCGCGCCGTCCGCGTCAAAGCTCGCCCGCACGGCGAAGGCCCGCCCACCGGAGCTCACGATCCGCGCCACCGTCTCCGCGGCCGCCGGCTCATTGCTGCCGTAGTGCACGGCGACCTGGGCGCCATCGGCGCCGAGGCGGAGCGCGATCGCCCTGCCTATGCCGCGCGAACCGCCCGTCACCAGTGCCGTCTTGCCTTCCAACGGGCCCATCGACATTCCCCTGTTCGATGCGTCATGCGTTTCGAAGACTGACCGACAGTGCCGGCCACTGACGACACTGCCTCAGTTTCCCCTCACGCACCTGCGCACCGGACCCGCTCTCCGGCCGCTCTCCACCAACTCTGTCCTCGGTTACGAGACTGCGGCTCGTCCGACGGCGGACGGGACACCTGGGACGCTCCGCAGCCAGTCCGCCACCGCACGAGCAGTCCCCTCGACCTGTTCCGTCATCATCGAACAGTGGTCGCCGGGCACCTCCACATAGCTGTCAGCGCCCTTCCAGGTGGAACGCCACTCGCGGTCATCCAGCACCTCGCCGGGCACGCCAGGAACGCACTGGGTCGGCCGTACGAAGAGGGTGGGAGTCCGCACGGGCCTTGGCGACCAGTGCGAGAACTCGTCCATGTAGCGGCGCATGGCGGTGAGGCCCGCGAAGTCCAAGGTCGCGAAGTGTGCCCGGCGGTCCAGTACCTCGTAGTTCATGGCCCGCATCAGGCGCTCCGACATGTCCGCCAGCACATAGGCGTCCAGCAGTACCAAAGCGGCCGGTGGGGTGCCCTCGGCCTCCAGATGACCGGCCACCGCATGAGCCAGCATCCCTCCGGAGGAATAGCCGACAAGGACACACGGTTCGCCGCACAGGTGCTTGCGTACCGCCGCCGCCTGGACCTCGATCATCGTTGCGGTGTCACGCGGCAGCAGTTCACCGCCGTCCGAAAAGCCGGGCAGCGGCAGCGCGGTGACCTCCCCCGCACCCCGGTACGCGGACGCGAAAGCGCCGAACTGCATCGCGATGGGCACGGGGACGAGAGGGGGCAGACACAGCAGAGCGGGCCCGCCGTCGCCGCGAGCAAGCCGTACCGGCCTCAGCCCCTCGAGCAGCGCTGACGTGTCAGCGGTATCAGAGCGCAGTCGCAGGGCCGACCCGACGAAGCGGTTGGCCTCCGCCGTCTTGCCGTTCGCGCGGGCCTGCAGGAACAGGCGACCGAACGGTTCGTCTGCGTCCTGCTGCGGTGCGAGCGCGGGTGCTGGTGAGAGTGCGGGGGCTGGTGCTGGTGCTGGTGCTGGTGCTGGTGCTGGTGCTGGTGCTGGTGCTGGTGCTGGTGCTGGTGAGAGTGTGGGGGCGAGTGCAGGTGCGGATGGAGACGGTCGGGGAGTCTCTCGTCCCGATTCCTTCGTCCCCTGGGCCGACAGCTCGGACCAGAGGTGGTCCACCAATTCGTACGGTGTCGGATACTCGAACACCATGCCCGCGGACAGATCGAGCGCGGTCGCGGCCATCAGTCCGTTCCGGAGCGCCACCGCACTCAGCGAGTCGAACCCGGCATCCCGAAAGAGACAGCCGGGGTCCAGCTTCTGGGGCGTGGAGTAGCCCAGGACGGACGCGGCCTCGGCCAGCACCAAATCCAACAGAGCCTGTCGCCGCTGCTCCTCGGCCAGTTCGGGCACCTGCCAAAGCCGCTCTCGCTCCTCAAGAGGAACGGGCGGAGTCGACTCCCGCGAAGCGACCGCGGGGGCCGTGGCGTCGGCCGAGGCCTGAGCCCGCAGCCAGTACCGCTGCCGCTGGAACGCGTACGTCGGAAGGTCGAAATGACGTCCCCGCGGGATCGGCGTACCCAGCACCGCTTCCCAATCGACAGCCACACCGCGTACGAACACCTCGGCCACGGCGCGCACCACCGACCGCTGTTCCGTTGAACGCCGACGCAACGACGGCACCCAACGTGCCGCCCGCGGACCGGCCACACACTCAGAGCCCATCGCACTCAGCGAAGCATCCCCGCCGACTTCCACACAGACATCCACACCGGCATCGGCCAACTCCCGTACCGCTTGCGAGAAACGCACCGGCTGCCGTATCTGGCGCACCCAGTACTCCGGGTCGCACACCTCCTGCGGCCGCACGGGACTCCCGGTGACCGTGGACACCCAGCCCATGGCAGGAGACCGGAACTCCACCGTCGCGAGAACCTGCCGGAACTCATCCAGCATCGGCTCCATCAACTCCGAGTGAAAGGCATGCGTCACCGCCAGCGGAGTGACCTTGCACCCCCGTTCCCTCCACATCCCCGTCAGCCGGTGAATCGCTTCCGCGTCCCCCGAAACCACCACGGAGGACGGCCCGTTGAGAGCCGCGATCTCCACCCCCGCATCCGCGGACAAGCCGAACTCGGCAAGCCAGGAATCAACGTCCCCACCAGGTATCCGTATCGCCGCCATTCCACCGCCCTGCGGCAACCCATTCATCAATCGGCCGCGAGCAGCCACGAGCCGAGCCGCATCCTGAAGCCCCCACAGCCCGGCCACATGCCCCGCGGCGAACTCGCCGACCGAATGGCCGACGACCCAGGAAGGCGCCACACCCCAGGAACGCCACAGCCGCCACAACGCCACCTCAAAGGCGAAAAGGGCCGGCTGCGCGAAGTCCGTACGGCCGTGCAGCTCCGCCGCCTCGGTGCCTTCCTCAGCGAACATCACCTCCCGCAGCGGGCGGTCGAGCAAGCTGTCCACAGCCGCGCACACCTCGTCCAGCGCCTGGGCGAACACGGGGTACGACTCGTACAGCTCCCGTCCCGTCCCGGCCGCCCGCGTCCCCTGCCCCGGGAACACCAAGGCCACCCTGCCGGCCGCCGAGGCCGCTCCCGAGACCACGCCGGCGCCCGGAACACCCCCCGCGGCCTCCTCAAGACCGGTGAGCAACGCCTCTCGACCTTCCCCCAGCACCACGGCACGGTGCTCGAAGACCGACCGCGAGGACACCAACGCCCCCGCAACGTCCCGGACGTTCACACCTGCGGTCTCCCGGGCCCACTCCGCCAACCGGCCTGCCTGCGCCCGCAACGCCTGGGGCGTATGACCGCTGATCACCCACGGTACGACTCCGGAACGCGCGGGGGCCTCGTCCTCCTGCGGAACCTCTTGCTCCTCCGGGGCCTGCTCCAGGACGACATGCGCATTGGTCCCGCTGATCCCGAAAGACGAGACCGCGGCCCGCCGCGCCCGTCCCACCTGCGGCCACTCACGCGCCTCAGTCAGCAACTCCACCCCGCCCGAGGACCACTCCACATGCGGAGAGCGCTCCTCGGCATGCAGCGTCTTGGGCAACACCCCTTCCCGCAGCGCCATCACCATCTTGATGACACCCGCCACCCCCGCAGCCGCCTGCGCATGACCGATATTCGACTTCAATGACCCCAGCCACAAAGGCCGTTCACGACCCTGCCCATACGTCGCAAGCAGCGCCTGCGCCTCAATCGGATCCCCGAGCTTCGTCCCCGTACCGTGTGCCTCCACCACATCCACCTCAGCAGCCCCCACCCCCGCATCCGCCAACGCCTGCCGGATCACCCGCTGCTGCGCCGGACCATTCGGCGCCGTCAACCCATTCGACGCCCCGTCCTGATTCACCGCCGAACCCCGCACCACCCCCAACACCCGATGCCCGTGACGCCGCGCATCCGACAATCGCTCCACCACCAGCACACCCACACCCTCAGCCGGACCAAACCCATCCGCACCAGCCCCAAAAGCCTTGCACCGCCCATCAACCGCCAACCCCCGCTGACGGCTGAACTCCACAAACGTCGAAGGCGTCGCCATCACCGTCACACCACCCGCCAACGCCAGCGAACACTCCCCGCTCCGCAACGCCCGCACCGCCAAATGCAACGCCACCAACGACGACGAACACGCCGTATCCACCGACACCGCAGGACCCTCAAGCCCCAACACATAGGCCACCCGACCCGACGCCACACTGCCCGCATTACCACTGCCGAGATAGCCTTCGAGATCGGCCGACGGACCGCCGGCCTCCGGCACGTACGCCTGGTGCATCAGGCCCGTGAACACGCCGGCCCGGGTCCCGCGCAGCGAACGCGGATCGATTCCCGCCCGCTCCAACGCCTCCCACGACGTCTCAAGCAGCAACCGCTGCTGCGGATCCATCGCCAGCGCCTCACGCGGCGAAATACCGAAGAACCCCGCATCGAACTCCGCAGCCGCATACAGAAAACCGCCCGCACGAGAATAGGAAGTCCCCGGCCGGTCCGGATCCTCGTCGAACAGCCCCTCCAGATCCCAGCCACGATCCGCCGGAAAGTCACCGATCACATCCACGCCATCGGCAACCACATCCCACAGCCCCTCGGGAGACTCCACACCCCCCGGAAAACGACAACCCATCCCCACTATCGCGATGAGGCCGCGCGATTCCTCGACGAGCCGTCGGTTTTCCTCCCTCAGCTGCCGGGTCTCTTTCAGGGAGTTCCGCAGTGCGTCGATGAGTTTGCTGTCGGCGGGCGCATCTGTGTTCATCAGGACCTCGCTCAAACATCGTCAGGACTCGGTATCGCTGTACGCCAGATGGATCAGGCTCTCGGCGTCGAGAGTGTCGATGATGTCGATCTCATCGGAACTCGGAGCGGAAGTGCCTCGGCTGCCGTTTTCGTCATCCGGACCTTCGCTGTCGGCAGGGCCCGGCAGGAAGCCGAGTTCGGCACACAGGTAGGCCGCGAGGACGCTCGGGCTCGGGTGATCGAAGACCAGGGTGGCCGGCAGTCGCAGCCCCGTGGCCGCGTTGAGACGGTTGCGGAATTCCACGCCCGTGAGCGAGTCGAAGCCGAGGTCCTTGAACGCCCGGTCGGCGCCGATCAGTTCTTGCCCGGTGTGTCCGAGCACCAGGGCGGCCTGGGTGCGCACCAGATCCAGCACGATGTGCTCACGCTCGGCCCGATCCGTCCTGAGCAGGCGGTCCCGCAGGGTGTCCACGTGCTGCCCGTGCCGTCGGTCCGGGTCGGCCGCCTGCGGGGCCGCACCGCGGCGGCGCGGTGTTCCGGCCACCCGGTCGAGGAGCCGCGGTGCCGTTCCGGCCGCGATCTCGGCTGCGAGTCGCGTGGTGTCGAACCGCACCGGTGCCAGCTGGGCTTCGGGCGAGGCCATGGCCGCGTCGAAGAGCGCGAGTCCTTCCTCGCGTCCGAGCGGCACCAGTCCGCCCCGGGAAATACGGGCGACATCCGTGCCTTTGAGGTGCCCGGTCATTCCGCTGCTTTCCGCCCAGAATCCCCAGGCCAGCGAGACGGCCGGAATGCCTTCGGCGGCGCTGCGGGACGCGAAGGCGTCCAGGAAGGCGCTCGCCGCGGCGTAGTTGCCCTGGCCGGGGCTGCCGACCGTGCCCGCGAAGGACGAGAAGAGCACGAAGGCGTCGAGGTCGAGATGCCGGGTGAGAGCGTGCAGATTGACCGTGCCGTCGGTCTTGGGCGCGAGCACCCGGTCCAGGTGTCCTGCGTCGAGTGAGGTCACCACCGCGTCGTCGAGAACGCCCGCGGCGTGGACGACCGCCCGCAGCGGGTGCCGGGAAGGGATGTCCGCGATGACGTCTGCCAGCGCTTCCCGGTCCGTCACGTCGCAGGCGGCGACGGTCAGCGTGGCTCCGTGCTCGGCCAGGGACGCCCGCAGTTCGTCCACGCCGGCCGCTCTCGGCCCCTGCCGTCCGGTGAGGAGAAGGTGGCGTACGCCATGGGTGGCGGCCAGATGTCGGGCAAGCGCCCTGCCCAGGGTGCCCGTACCGCCGGTGATCAGCACGGTCCCTTCGGGGTCGATGGGGCGTGGCACCGTCAGCACCAGCTTTCCCACATGGCGTGCCTGGCTGAGGAACCTGAAGGCTTCCGGAGCGCGGCGCATGTCCCATGCGGTGGTGGGCAGGGCCCGTAGCGTGCCCTCGGCGACACGGTCGAGCAGTTCGGTGAACATCTGCTGGATGCGCTCGGGCCCGGCTTCGAGGAGCTCGAATGCCCGGTATCGCACCTCCGGATGGGCGGCGGCGATCTCTTCCTGGGTACGTATGTCTGTCTTTCCCAGCTCGATCAGCCGACCGCCCGGGGCGAGCAGCCGCAGCGAGGCGTCCACGAATTCTCCGGAGAGGGAATTCAGTACGACGTCCACGCCACGACCGCCGGTGGCCTTGCGTATCGACTCTTCGAATTCGAGGTCCCGCGACGACACGATGTGCGCGGCGTCCAGGCCGAGCGACCGGAGCGTGCCTCTCTTCCCCGGGCCGGCCGAGGCGAAGATCTCGGCACCCGTCAGCTGCGCTATTTGCACCGCGGCCATACCGACGCCACCGGCTGCCGCATGTACGAGAACTCTCTCGCCGGGTTTCAGCCGCGCCAGGTCGGTAAGGGCGTAATGGGCCGTGAGGAACACGATGGAGAAAGCGGCCGCGTCGGCGAACGACCACGGCTCAGGGATGTGGGTGAGCAGTCGGCTGTCGGCCACGACGGTGCTGCCGAACGATTCGGGCATGATGCCCATCACGCGGTCGCCGGGGGCGAGTTCACGCACTCCGGATCCCACCTCGGTGACCACGCCCGCGGCTTCACTGCCCAGCGTCGCGTCGCCCGGATACATGTCCAGGGCGATGAGGACATCGCGGAAGTTGAGACCTGCCGCGCGCACCGCGAGCCTCACCTCGTGGGGCTCGAGCGGCCGGTTCGCATCGGCGCAGGGGACGAGAGCGAGACCGTCCAAGGTCCCCTGGGTCACGCTTTCCAGCCGCCAGGCGCGTGGCGCGGAGACGTCCGGCACAGCCAGTGGGGCCGACGCACCGGTTTCCGTATCGGGGACGGCTCGTACCAAGCGCGGTACGCGCGGTTCGCCTCCCCGTACGGCCAGTTGCTGATGTCCCGATGCCACGGCCGCGGGCAGCACCGCCATCGAGGCCGGGTCGGTGTCGAGGTCGATCAGCTGGAGAGCATCCGGGTGCTCGTTCTGGGCCGAGCGTACGAGGCCCCACACCGCCGCCTGTACGGGATCGGGGCCGGACTCCCCCGCCACCGTGGACACCGCGCTCCTGGTCACCACCACCAGCCGGGCCCCCGGCCTTCGTTCGAGGGCGAGCCAGGCTTGTACGTCCTTGAGTACCGCACCCACCTGGGCACGCACGCGTTCCGGCAGGTCCGTCGGGTCCGTGACGGGAGCGGTCGTGCAGGGAGCCAGCACGAGGTCCGCGTGGGGGGCCGTTGGTGGGGCTACTGACGCGTCGAGAGAGTCGAGGGAATCGAGGAGTGACAGGGAGACACCGGCGTCCCGGAGCGCGGCGGCACACGCGCCGGGCAGGTCGGACCGTGCGTCACACGAAGAGTTCAGCAGGCCCCAGGCGGACGAGGCGGACACGTCGGGGAGAGGTACGGCGGGTTGCCAGGTCACGTGGAACAGGGAGTCTTGGTGCGTGGACACCGCTGCCCGTAGCCGGTCTTGCGACACCGGCCTCATCACCACCGCGTCGGCGGTCAGCACCAGGGTCCCGGCCCCGTCCCACGCGGACAGCGACACGCCGTCCGGACCAGCCGCCGTCAGCCGCACTCGCAGCACGGAGGCGCCGACCGCATGGATCGTCACGCCAGTGAAGGAGAACGGCAGCCGCGAAGTCTCCATGTCGGGCAGCAGATCCGCGGCCACCACCGCGTGCAGCACGGTGTCCAACAGTGCCGGATGCACCAGGTAGCGATCCGCCTGGCCTTCGACCAGCCGTGGCAGACGCACTTCGGCGAAGATCTCACCGCTGTGGTCTCCACGCCACACGGCCTCTAGGCCGCGGAAGGCCGGCCCGTACTCCAACCCGCCGGCCGCCAGCCGCTCGTACAAACCGTCGAACTCGACCGGTACCGCCCCGGCCGGAGGCCACGCCGCGTGGGACTCGATCGCGACGACCGGATGATCGGGAGTCACCGTGGCGCCGGCATGCCGGGGCCAGGGTTCGGCGCCGTCACGGCGAGCGAAGATGTCCACCTCCTGCCGTCCGGTTTCGTCCGGCAGGCCGACCCTTACCTGTACGTCGACTGCTTCTTCGGTGGGGATCACCAACGGGGTGTGCAGGACCAGCTCTTCGACCCGTACGCAGCCCACTTGTTCACCGGCACGGGCGACCATCTCCAGCAGTGCGGTACCCGGCACCACCACGGTGTCACCGACGCGGTGATCCGCCAGCCAGCCGGGGCGGCCGGCGGACAGCCGACCGGTCAGCACCTCCCCGCCGCCATCGGCCAGCGACACCGCCGCGCCCAGCAAGGGGTGACCCACATCGTCCAGACCCAGGGCAGCTGGATCCGAACCGCCCGTCGAGGCTTCCAGCCAGTAGCGCTGGCGTTGGAAGGCGTAAGTGGGCAGGTCTGAGGAGGTGTTCGAGGCGTTCGGGGTGTTGGAGGTGCCCGGTCCGGTGACACTGCTCCAGTCGACGGGCAGGCCGCGGACGAAGACTTCGGCTGCCGAGGCCAGGACACGCTCCAGCCCGCCGTCGTCCCGGCGCAGGGTTCCGGTGGCCACCACGTCGGCCACACCCGTGTCCGCGGCGGTCCCCTCAACACCGATGGTCAGCACGGGGTGGGCGCTGCACTCGACGAAGAACCGGAACCCGTCCTCCAGCAGCCCGCGCACGGCCTCGTCGAACCGCACCTGGCGGCGCAGGTTTTGCACCCAGTACCCGGCATCCAGCCGGCTGCCGTCTATCCAGGCGGCCTCCACCGTCGAATACACCGGCACCCGGCCCGGCCCCGGAGACAACCCCGCCAGCTCCCGCTCCAGCCGGTCGGCGATCTGCTCCACCTGCACCGAATGCGAGGCGTAATCCACCGGGATCCGCCGAACCCGCACCTCCTCGGCCTCGCAGGCGGCCACCAACTCCTCCAACGCCACCGGCTCACCCGACACCACCACCGACGCAGGCCCATTGACCGCCGCCACCGACACCCGCTCACCCAGCGACACACACCACGCACGCACCCGATCCACCGGCGCCGCCACCGACACCATCCCGCCCCGCCCCGCCAACTCCTCACCAATCACCCGACTCCGCAGCGCCACCACCCGCGCCCCGTCCTCCAACGACAACGCACCCGACACCACCGCCGCAGCAATCTCACCCTGCGAATGCCCCACCACCGCACCCGCACTCACACCCAGCGACTCCCACACTGCCGCCAACGACACCATCACCGCCCACGACGCGGGCTGGACCACATCCACCCGCTCCAACGACGCAGCGCCCGCCGCCCCGTTCAGTACGTCCGTCAGCGACCAGTCCACAAACGGCGCCAGCGCCCGCTCACACTCATCAACCCGCGCAGCAAACACCGGCGAGGACGCATACAACTCACGCCCCATCCCCACCCACTGCGAACCCTGACCCGGAAACACCAACGCGACCCCGGCACCAGCCATGTCCGCCGCACCCGAGATCACACCGGCGTCGCCCGGGATTCCGCGCTCGACCTCACCCAGACCGGCAAGCAACGCCTCCCGGCTGTCCCCCAGCGCCACGGCGCGGTGCTCAAACATCGACCGCGAGGACACCAACGCCCCTGCAACATCCCCGACGTTCACATCCGCGGTCGCCCGCACCCACCCCGCCAACCGGCCCGCCTGCGCCCGCAACGCCTGGGGCGTATGACCGCTGATCACCCACGGTACGGCTCCGGAACGCGCGGGGCCCTCGTCCTCCTGCGGGACCTCCTGCCCCTCCGGGGCCTGCTCCAGGACGACATGCGCATTCGTCCCACTCATTCCGAACGACGACACCGCAGCCCGCCGCGCCCGACCCACCTCCGGCCACCCGCGCGCCTCAGTCAGTAGCTCAACCTCACCCGAAGACCACTCCACATGCGGCGACGGCCGGTCCACATGCAACGTCTGCGGCAGCACACCGTGACGCAGCGCCATCACCATCTTGATGACACCCGCCACGCCCGCAGCCGCCTGCGTATGCCCGATATTCGACTTCACCGACCCCAGCCACAACGGATGTTGATCCGACGACCGCTCCCCATACGTCGCCAGCAGCGCCTGCGCCTCAATCGGATCCCCGAGCTTCGTCCCCGTCCCGTGCGCCTCCACCACATCCACATCCGACGGACGCAGACCAGCCGCCGCCAACGCCTGCCGGATCACCCGCTGCTGCGCCGGACCATTCGGCGCCGTCAACCCACTGCTCGCCCCGTCCTGATTCACCGCCGAACCCCGCACCACCGCCAACACCCGATGCCCGTTACGCCGCGCATCCGACAACCGCTCCACCACCAGCACACCCACACCCTCGGCCCAGCCCGTGCCATCCGCCGCAGCCGCAAACGCCTTACACCGACCATCAACCGCCAACCCCCGCTGACGACTGAACTCCACAAACGCCGAAGGCGTGGCCATCACCGTCACGCCACCCGCCAAAGCCAGCGAGCACTCCCCGCTCCGCAATGCCTGCGCCGCCAGGTGCAACGCCACCAGCGACGACGAACACGCCGTGTCCACCGACACCGCAGGACCCTCAAGCCCCAACACGTACGACACCCGACCCGACACCACACTGGCCGCATTCCCCGTGGCCACATACCCCTCGAACGAACCCGAACCATCCCCCAGAACAACCCGGCCATAATCCTGACCGTTCGTCCCCATAAACACCCCGCCCGAAAGCCCCCTCAACGAACGAGGATCAATACCCGCCCGCTCCAACGCCTCCCACGACACCTCAAGCACCAACCGCTGCTGCGGATCCATCGCCAACGCCTCACGCGGCGAGACACCGAAGAACCCCGCATCAAACCCCGCCACATCACCCAGAAACCCACCCGCCCGCGCATAACTCACGCCCGAACGATCCGGATCATCACCGAACAGCCCCTCCAGATCCCAGCCACGATCCGCCGGAAAGTCACCGATCACATCCACACCATCGGCAACCACATCCCACAAACCCTCCGGAGACTCCACACCCCCCGGAAAACGACAACCCATCCCCACAATCGCGATCGGCTCATTGTTCTGTGCTTCGACCCGCTCCAGCTGGTCTTTCGTCTCCCGCAGCTCCGCTGTGACTCGCTTGAGGAAGTAACGGAGTTTCTCGTCGCTCATGATGCGGTGCCTCCCCGATAGGGCGAATGCGAAAGTCTGCCGGTCGATGGATCGGGGGATGCCTTGACAGGCATCCCCCGGTGGCTCAGGAGATGCCGAATTCCTCGCCGAGGAGGCTGAAGAGTTCGTCGTCGGACGCGCCGTCCAGTTCGGTTCCTTCGCGTGTGGCGGCGGGCCGAGGCCCGTCAGGGCGCCACTGAGCAATCAGCACCTGAAGGCGTTCAACGATCTGTTCGCGTACCTCCGGCTCGGGCGGGGCGGAGGTCAATACCTTCTCCAGGCTGCCGACTTGGGCGAGCAGAGAGTCAGCCGTAGGCGCTGCCGCGTCCTTGATGTCAGCGGTTTCCTCGGCGTCCAGCGCGGCGTCGAGGTACCGGGCCAGGGCCGCTGGGGTCGGGTGGTCAAAGATCAGAGTCTTGGACAGGCTCAGGCCTGTGGCGGCGCGCACGCGGTTTCGCAGTCGCACTGCGGTCAGGGAATCGACTCCCAGGTCCAGGAAGCCGCCGGACGGACGTACTTGGTCCAGGTCCTGATGGCCCAGAGCGGCAGCGGTCTCCTTGCGTACCAGGTCCAGCAGAAGACGCTCCCGCTCGGCAGCCGGGACCGCGAGCAGGCGGCGGCGCAGCGCGGTCGCGGCTCCGTCTGCCGTTGACGCGTCGGCAGGTACCCGGGCCTCCGGCCCGTCGGTGCGGGCGGAGGAGAGTTCCTCGAACAACGGCTGGCGCCACTCCCCCGCCTCCTGCTCGAGGAACCGGTCCCAGTCGATGTCGGCGTAGACGAATCCAGCGTCCTCGCTGCCCGCAGCCGCAGCCGAAGCCGCAGTGACTGACGCGAACGCGGTCAGGGCGGTGTGGGCAGGCATGGCCGTCACGCCACGCCGGGCGAGCCCGTCAGCGATCTCGCCCTCCGCCATTCCCGCTCCGGCCCAGGGGCCCCAGGCGATGGACGTGGCCGCAAGGCCCTCTGCCCGGCGCCGCTGAGCCAGGGCGTCGAGGGCGGCGTTGGCGGCGGCGTAGTTGGCCTGGCCCGGGTTGCCCACGGCTCCGGCGACGGAGGAGAAGAGGATGAACGCCTCCAGGTTCCCGTCCCGGGTGAGTTCGTGGAGGTGGATCGCGGCGTCCCCCTTCGGCCGCAGGACTGTCGCCAGGCGCTCCGGGTCCAGTGCGTCGACCACGCCGTCGTCCACGACACCCGCGGTGTGGACGACCGCGGTCAGCGGCGGCCCGTCGGGCAGCGTCGCCAGGAGGTGTTCCGCTGCCGAGCGGTCGGAGATGTCGCACGCGGCGATGGTCACCACTGCTCCGGCGGCCTCCAGTTCCTCCCGCAGCCGGCGGGCACCGGGGGCCCGGTCCCCGCGGCGGCTGACCAGGACCAGGTGCTCGGCGCCCGCCGCAGCCAGCCAGTGGGCGACATGAGCACCGAGCGCGCCGGTGCCACCGGTGACCAGCACCGTCCCCTTCGGCTGCCAAGCCCCCGCGCCTCCGTTTCCGTCCGGGCCCGGGAGGCGGTCCGGGAGGCGCTCCGGGAGACGCTCCGACGCGGCCCGTACCAGTCGCCGTACGAAGACGCCGTTGGGGCGCAGCGCGATCTGGTCTTCTCCTGCCGGGTCGGCGAGCACGGAACACAGCCGGTCGGTGTCCTGCCGGGTGCCCCACGTGACGGGCCCGCTGTCTTCGGGGATGTCGATGAGCCCGCCCCAGCGTTCGGGGTGTTCCACCGCGACCACCCGGCCGAGACCCCACACAGCGGCCTGGGCGGGGTGCACCCGTCGGTCGTCGAAGCCGCCCGACACAGCGCCGGCGGCGGACACCGCCCCGCGCGTCAGGCACCACACCGGAGCCTCAACACCCGTGTCGCCCAAGGCCTGTACGAGGGCCAGCGTCATCCCGATGCCGGACGGGGGCACGGCGGAACTCCCCGTGGTGCCCGTGTCCGTGGCGAGCGCGGCCAGGAGCGAGAGGACGCCACTCGCCGTCCCGCCGTCGGCCGTCATGTCGGCCGCGGTCCGGTGCAGCCGCTGTGCCACGGCGGACCGGTCCGCCGTGCCCGGCTCGATGAACAGCGGGTGGACCTCGGCGCCCCGGCGGCGCAAGCCTGTGAGGCAGGCCTGCGCGAGAGTGCTGTCGGCCTGGTCGGCCGGGACGGCCACGATCCAGTGACCACGCGGGACCGGCAGCCCCAGGGTGGTCCACGGGCGCCATCGCTCGACGTACCGCATGCTTTCCACCGGCGGGTGTTCCGGGGATCCGGAACGCGCGCCGGGCACGGGAGCGGCCGGTCGGCCGCTCTCCAGCCAGTACCGCTGCCGCTGGAAGGCATAGGTGGGCAGGTCGACGGTTCGGGCTCCGCTGCCGGCGAACACCGCGCGCCAGTCCGGTTCCACCCCGTGGATGTGGAGCGTGGCCAGGGCTTCGAGCACGGCGCCGTCCTCGGGCCCGGAGGTGTGCGAGGCGGCGGTGATCACAGCAATCGGTTCCGTACGGGCCGATGGCCTCTCCTCCTGGTCCTGCCGTTCGTCGAGGCAGTCCTGCGCCATCCCCGCCAGCGCGCCGCCCGGCCCCACTTCGACGAACGTGTTCACGCCAAGGGTCGACAACTGCTTGATGCCGTCCCGGAATCGCACCGCCTCCCGGACGTGGCGCACCCAGTACTCGGCCGTGGCGATCTCCTCGGCGGCCGCCACCCGGCCCGTCAGGTTCGACACCAGCGGGATGCGCGGAGCGTGATAGGTGAGGGTCCGCGCCAGCTCGCGGAAGCGCGCCAGCAGGCCGTCCATGTGCGGAGAGTGGAAGGCGTGCCCGACGGGCAGCCGCTTGGTCCTCCGCCCCTGTGCCGCCCAGTGTTCGGCGATCTCCAGGACCACGTCCTCGTCGCCCGAGACGACGACGGACTGCTGCCCGTTGATGGCGGCGACGGCAACCCTGGCCGCACGGTCCCCCAGGTCCCCCCGGTTCCCCCGGTCCTCCGGGTCCCCCCGATCCTCCCGATCCGCGATCAAAGAGGCCATCTCGTCCTCGGTCGCCTGGACCGCCACCATGGCACCGCCATCCGGCAGTTCCTGCATCAGCCTGCCGCGCTCGGCCACCAGCAGGCAGGCATCGGGGAGCGAGAGCACCCCGGACACCTGCGCGGCGGCCAGCTCCCCGACCGAGTGCCCGAGCAGGAAGTCCGGGGTCACGCCCCAGCTCTCGAGGAGCCGGAACATCGCGACCTCGAAGGCGAACAGGGCCGGCTGGATGTAAGCCGTACGGTCAAGGAGCCGGGCTTCCGGAGAACCCGGCTCGGCGAACAGGACATCGCGCAGGGGGGTTTCGGTGTGCAGGTCGAAGTGGGCGCACACCGTGTCCAGCGCGTCGGCGAAGGACGGGTATGCCGCGTACAGCCGACGGCCCATACCCAGGCGCTGGCTGCCCTGCCCGGTGAACAGGAAGGCCGTCCTGCGCTCGGCGTCGGCGACCCCGTACGTGACCTTGGGCGACGGCTCTCCTGCGGCGACGGCGGCCAGTGCCTCGCGTATCTCCTCGGGATCCTCTGCCAGCAGCACCGCACGGTGGTCGAGCGCGGAGCGCGTGACGGCGAGCGAGGAGGCGACATCGCGGGGAGTGAGCGATGGCCGGGCGTCAAGGTGGTTCCACAGGGCTGTCGCCTGGGCGCGCAGCGCGGCCGGCGACTTCGCCGAGAGAATGAAGGGCAGTGCTGCCGGTCCGGACTTGATGTCATCGCCCTGCGGCCGTGTGCCGTTGACGACCGCGCCCACAGCCTCGGGGGTTTGAGGCGCTTCTTCGGGTGCTTTGTCAGGCGCTTCTTCAGGTGCTTCGTCAGGCGCTGCTTCGAGGATGACGTGGGCGTTGGTTCCGCTCATGCCGAACGAGGACACAGCCGCGCGCCGCGGCCGGGGGCCGGTGGCCGGCCACTCCCGGGGCTCGGTGATCAGCTCCACGGCGCCTGCCGACCAGTCCACATGGGGAGAGCGTTCGTCGGCGTGCAGCGTCCTGGGCAGCGAGGCGTGGCGCAGCGCCATCACCGTCTTGATCACGCCACCGATGCCGGAGGCCGCTTGCGCGTGGCCGATGTTTGATTTGAGCGAGCCGAGCCAGAGCGGCTGATCCTCCGGCCTGCCCTGGCCGTACGTGGCCAACAGGGCCTGTGCCTCGATCGGATCGCCGAGCGTGGTGCCCGTGCCGTGCGCCTCCACCGCGTCGACGTCGGCGCTTGTCAGGTCCGCGTTGGCGAGCGCCTGTCGGATCACGCGTTCCTGGGCGGTGCCGTTGGGAGCCGTCAGCCCGTTGCTCGCACCGTCCTGGTTGGTGGCCGAGCTGCGCAGTACGGCCAGCACCGGGTGGCCGTTGCGCCGGGCGTCCGAAAGCCGTTCAAGTACCACGACTCCGGCGCCCTCGGCCCAGCCGGTGCCGTCCGCGTCGGCCGAGAACGCCTTGCACCGGCCGTCCGGCGCGAGGCCCCGCTGCCGGCTGAACTCCACGAACCCGAGCGGGCTCGCCATCACCGTCACACCGCCCGCAAGGGCCAACGAGCACTCCCCGCCGCGCAGCGCCTGCGCCGCCAGGTGCAGGGCCACCAACGACGACGAACACGCCGTGTCGACGGTCACCGCGGGCCCTTCGAGGCCGAGGGTGTAGGCCACCCGGCCGGAGACCACGCTCGCGGCGTTGCCTGTCAGCATCCGGCCCTCGAGCTCCGCCGGCAGGGCTGCGAGCCTCGGCGCGTAGTCCTGCGCCATGGCGCCCGCGAAGACCCCTGTCGGGGTGCTCTTCAGGGAGTGCGGATCGATGCCCGCCCGCTCCAGCGCCTCCCACGAGATCTCGAGGAGCAGGCGCTGCTGCGGATCCATCGCCAGTGCCTCGCCCGCCGAGATCCCGAAGAACGCCGCGTCGAACTCCGCCGCGTCGCGCAGGAACCCGCCCTGCCGGGTGTAGCTCGTCCCCGTCCGGTCGGGGTCGTCGTCGAACAGCGTGTCCAGGTCCCAGCCGCGGTCCGCCGGGAACTCGCCGATCACGTCCCGCCCTTCGGCGACCAGCTGCCACAGGTCCTCGGCAGAGCGTACGTCCCCGGGGTAGCGGCAGCTCATGCCGACGATGGCCAGGGGTTCCGGGGCGGAGGCGGAACCGTCCGATGCGGACGACACTTGTGGAGACAACACGTGGGCGGACGACACGCGTGGGGACGCCCCCGCCTGGTCGACCGCCCTCCCCACGAGCTCGGTCCACAGGAAGTCCGCCACGGCGGCCGGGGTGGGGTGATCGAAGACCACGGTGGTGGGCAGTTGGAGCCCTGTCGCCGCACCGATGCGGTTGCGCAGCTCCAGGGCCTGTGCGGATTCCATGCCTGCTTCCTGGAACCGGCGCGCGCCCTCCACCTCCTCGGCCGAGCCGAACTTCAGGACCACCGCGACCTGTTCCCGCACCAGCTGGCGCAAGAGGCGTCGCTGTTCGGCCTCGCTCTGTCCGCGCAGCCGCCGCGCCCACGGGGCCGCGTCCTGCGCCTCGGTCTCCCCGCTCACGGCCCCGCCGGCGCCCCCGCCCGAGGCCACATCCGTACGCTGGTTCTTTCCCGCGTCATCGGACAGCTCCGCGAAGAGGGCGGCGGGCAGTGCCGCATCGTCGTTCGCCGAACCGCCGAAGTCCCCTACGAGCAGGTGCATTCCGGGCTGATGCTCCGTCAATGTCTGCTGTACGGCGTCGAGTTGGACGCCATTTGCCAGCGACACGGATTTCCTCGCGGGGGTCCAGGCGAGCGACAACGCGGGCAGCCCGCTGCCCGCGCGCTGCTGGACCAGCACCGACAGGAGGGCGTGCGTCACGGCCTCGGTGGTGTACCCCGCCCGTCCCAGGGCTCCCTCCGCCGGGGAGACCAGTACGAAGTCGTCGAGCTTTCGATCTCGGGTGCATTCGTGGAGGTGGAACGCCTGCTGCCGGACGGCCTCGGGCGGTATCTGCCCGGCGGCGGCCACGTACACGACCGCCCGCAGGGGGTGGAGTTCCGATCCGTCGGCCTCGCTCATGAGCCGGGCCACGGCGTCGGGCTCGCCCAGATCGACGGAAAGGGTGCTCAGCTCCACCTCGGGGGCCCGGGTCCGCAGCTCATCACGGAGCCCGGCGGTCTCATCGCCCCGCGTGGCGAGGTCGCGTCCGGCCAGGACGACACGCCCTGCACCCGCTCCGACCGCCCAGTGCACGAACTGCGGATCCGGCATCCCGCCACTCGTGGCGATGACCGCCGTACCGCCGCCCCAGCGCGCAACGGCGGTTGCCGCGGTCCGTTCGCCCGTGGTCCGTTCGCCCGTGGGGTACCGCACCAGGCGCCGGACGAACACTCCCGACGCACGCAGCGCAACCTCGCTGCCGTCCGCGTGGCGGCCGGACAGGACCCCGCACAACCTGCGCAGGATGCGGTCGTCGATGGCCTCCGGCAGATCGATGGCGCCGCTCCACCCCTGCGGGTTCTCGTGGCGCACGGAAAGGACGCGCGCCAACACCGCGGCCTGCGTGGCATCTTGGACGCGATCGGCACGCCTCACGGACATCGCGTCGCTGGTGACATACCAGAGGGGGGCCTGGAGGGAATGGGCCTGGAGGGCACGCGGCAGAGAGAGGGCCAGGGCAGCCCCCGGCTCGGCACTTCCGGCCTGTGCGGTGATGAGGGACAGCACCCCGGCCAGTACCGGGTCCGTGTCCTGGGAGTGCTCCAGCGCCTCGACGATCCGGTGGCCGAGACACTCGTCTTCGGTGTCCTCCTCCGACACGCTGAGCACGACGGCCTCGGCCCCGCCCGCCGCGAGACCGTCCCGCAGCCGTCCGACGAGTTGCTCGTAGGCGGCCGTACGTTCCCGTGGCGCGACCACGAGCCAGGTGCCCGACAAGCGCACCCGCGAAGTTCCGGTCAGCGGCCGCCAGACGAACTGGTAACGGCAGGAATCGACAGCGGACTTCCTGCGGCGCTCGCGACGCCAGGGGGACAGCAAGGACAGCACAGCCCCCAGGGAGTCCCTGTCTTGCGCGCCCTCCGCATCGAGATCGAGCGTCGTCGCGAGGGCACCCATGTCCTCCTGCTCCACTGCTCCCCAGAACCGCGCGTCCACAGGGTCGGTCTCAGGCGTGGTGGGGAGGTGGGTTGCCGGTGCTTCCAGCCAGTAGCGTCGGCGTTGGAAGGCGTAAGTGGGCAGGTCCGAGGGCGCGTTGGGGGCGTCGGGCGTGGTGACGGTGCTCCAGTCGACGTCCGCGCCACGGACGAAGACCTCGGCGGCCGAGGCCAGGAGGCGCCGCATCCCGCCCTCGTCCCGGCGGAGCGTTCCGGCCGCGCAAGCGTCCGGAGTCCCGGCGGCGGCCAGAGTGTCCTCCACCGTGGCCGTCAGGACCGGGTGGGCGCTGCACTCGACGAAGAAGCGGAAGCCCTCGTCGAGCAGTCCGCGCACCGCCTCGTCGAACCGGACCTGGCTGCGCAGGTTTTGCACCCAGTAGCCGGCGTCGAGCCGACTGCCGTCCACCCAGGCGGCCTCCACCGTCGAATACACCGGCACCTGCCCCGGCCTCGGAGACAGCCCCGCCAACTCCCGCTTCAGCCGGTCGGCGATCTGCTCCACCTGCACCGAGTGCGAGGCGTAGTCCACGGGGATCCGCCGAACCCGGATCTCCTCTGCCTCGCAGGTGGCCACCAGCTCGTCCAACGCCGCAGGGTCCCCTGACACCACCACCGACGACGGGCCGTTGACCGCTGCTACGGAGACCCGAGCGCCCAGCGACGCGCACCACTCCCGCACCTTCGCGACGGGCGCCGCCACCGACACCATCCCGCCCCGCCCCGCCAACTCCTCACCAATCACCCGACTGCGCAGCGCCACCACCCGCGCCCCGTCCTCCAACGACAGCGCACCCGAAACCACCGCCGCAGCAATCTCACCCTGCGAATGCCCCACCACCGCACCCGCACGCACCCCCAGCGACTCCCACACCGCCGCCAGCGACACCATCACCGCCCACGAGGCGGGCTGAACCACATCCACCCGCTCCAACGACGCAGACCCCGCCACCCCGTTCAACACATCCGTCAGCGACCAGTCCACAAACGGCGCCAACGCCCGCTCGCACTCATCGATCCGCGCCGCGAACACCGGCGAGGACGCATACAACTCACGCCCCATCCCCACCCACTGCGAACCCTGACCCGGAAACACCAACGCGACCTGGCCGTCCACGCCTGCCCGTCCCCGCACCAGGTTCGTCGCGGCACCGCCGCCGGCCAGGGTCGCCAGGCCATCCAGCAGCTCCTCGCGATCCCCGCCGACCACCACGGCACGGTGCTCCAGCGCCGCCCGTCCGGTCGCCAACGAGTGGCCGACGCTCCCTGAACTCGCCTCACTGTCCTGTCCGTTGATGTGTTCCAGCAGCCGGGCCGCCTGCGCCTCCAACGCCTGGGGCGTGTGACCGCTGACCACCCACGGCACCGCACCCGACTGCGCGAGCCCCTCGCCCTCCTGCGGGGCGGCCTCCTGCCCCTCCGGGGCCTGCTCCAGCACGACATGGGCGTTGGTGCCGCTGATCCCGAAGGAGGAGACCGCAGCCCGCCGTGCCCGGCCGGCTTCAGGCCACTCCCGCGCCTCGGTCAGTAACTCGACCTCGCCCGAAGCCCAGTCCACATGCGGGGAACGCTCCTCGGCGTGCAGCGTCTTGGGCAGCACTCCCTCCCGTAGCGCCATCACCATCTTGATGACACCCGCCACCCCGGCCGCCGCCTGTGTATGCCCGATGTTCGACTTCAACGAGCCGAGCCACAACGGCTGTTGATCCGCCGACCGCTTCCCGTACGTCGCGAGCAGCGCCTGTGCTTCGATCGGGTCGCCGAGCGTGGTACCCGTCCCGTGGGCCTCCACCACGTCGACTTCAGCAGCGCCCACCCCCGCGTCCGCCAACGCCTGCCGGATCACCCGCTGCTGCGCCGGACCATTCGGCGCCGTCAACCCGTTCGACGCGCCGTCCTGATTCACGGCGGAACCGCGCACCACCGCCAGTACCGGGTGCCCGTTGCGCCGGGCGTCCGACAGACGCTCCACCACCAGCACGCCCACACCCTCGGCTGGACCGAACCCGTCCGCGCCGGCCCCGAACGCCTTGCACCGACCGTCGACGGCCAGCCCCCGCTGACGGCTGAACTCGACGAAGGAACTCGGCGTGGCCATCACCGTCACTCCGCCCGCCAACGCCAGCGAGCACTCCCCACTCCGCAGCGCCCGCGCCGCCAGATGCAGCGCCACCAGCGACGACGAACATGCCGTGTCCACCGACACCGCAGGACCCTCAAGGCCCAGCGCATAAGCGACCCGCCCCGACGCCACGCTGCCCGCGCTGCCACTGCCGAGCTGGCCCTCGAACTCTTCGAGTCCCTCGGTGACATGCATCAGCCTGGCGGCGTAGTCGCTGTGCATCAGTCCCGTGAACACACCGGACCGGGTCCCTCGCAGCGAACGGGGATCGATGCCCGCGCGCTCCAACGCCTCCCACGACGTCTCAAGGAGCAGCCGCTGCTGCGGATCCATCGCCAGCGCCTCACGCGGCGAAATACCGAAGAACCCCGCATCGAACTCCGCGGCCTCATACAGAAAACCGCCCGCACGAGAATAGGAAGTCCCCGGCCGGTCCGGATCCTCGTCGAACAACCCCTCCAGATCCCAGCCACGATCCGCCGGGAAGTCACCGATCACGTCCGCGCCGTCGGCGACCACCCGCCACAGGCCCTCGGGAGACTCCACACCCCCCGGGAAACGACAGCCCATCCCCACGATCGCGATGACGTCGTCGTCCTTCCCGGAGGTCACGGGGACCGCCGGGGCGGAAGGTGCACCTTCGGTGAGTGTCCCGGTCAGTTCCGTCTGCAGGAATTCGGCCACTGCCCCGGGATTCGGGCGATCGAAGGCCAGGGTCGCCGGGAGGCGCAGACCGGTTTCCTTGTTCAGACGATTACGCAGTTCCACAGAGGTCAGCGAGTCGAAACCGAGCGACTTGAAGGAGGTCTCCGTACGTACGGAACTCATGGCGTCCTCACGCGCGCCGAGGACCGACGCGACGTGCTTCTTCACCATGCCGAGCAGAGTTTCCCGTTGCTGCTCGGCAGTCAGGGAGCGCAGCCGGTCCACCAGTCCGGTGGCCGACTCAGGGGATTCCGCCGCGGCGCCTCGTCGCCTCGGTGATGACGCGCGCGCGTACGGAGCGAGCAGCGGGGACACCGACCCCTCGGCGGCCCCGGCCAGGCTCCGCGTGTCCAAACGGATCGGTACGACAACCGGCGCGTTCAGCCGCAGGGCCGCGTCGAAAGCCGCCAGACCCGCCGTGGTGGAAAGTGGTGCCACCCCGAGACGGGCCAGTCGCCGTAGATCCAGGTGATCAAGATGACCCGTCATGTCGCTGGCCTCGGCCCACAGCCCCCATGCCATGGACGAGGCGGCCAGGCCGCGCGCACGGCGATGGCCGGCCAGGGCGTCCAGGAAGGCATTGGCGGCGGCGTAGTTCGCCTGGCCGGCGCTGCCGAGCGTTCCCGCCACGGACGAAAAGAGGACGAACGCCGACAGGTTCATGTCCTGCGTCAGTTCATGCAGATGCCAGGCCGCATCCACCTTCGGCCGCAGTACGGATGCCACCTGCTCCGGTGAGAGGGCTTCCAGTACGGCATCGTCCAGTACGCCGGCCGCGTGCACGACCGCCGACAACTGGTGCTCGGCGGGGATTCCGGCCAGCAGCTCTGCCACAGCCGCACGGTCAGCCATGTCGCAAGCCACCACAGTCGCCTCGGCACCGAGCGCGGCCAGCTCCGCCCGCAGCGCGTCGGCTCCCTCGGCCGCCGGGCCCCTGCGGCTCGTCAGGAGCAGCTGCCGCACGCCGTGCTCGGACACCAGGTGACGGGCCATCAGGCCACCGAGCGTGCCCGAGGCCCCGGTCACCAGAACCGTTCCGGAGACATCGATGGGCGGTGTGTCCCGCGCGGGCCGCGTCGATCCTGTGACGCGCATCAGGGTCGGGGTGAACGCCGTCCCGGACCGCACGGCGACCTGCGGCGCTGCCGTGCCGAGAGCCGTGCTGATGACACCAGCCGTCTCGGCGGCGGCATCGGATCCTGGGTCGAGATCCAGCAGTACGAAACGTCCTGGGTGCTCCGTCTGGGCGGTCCGCAGCAGACCCCAGATGGATGCGGCAACGGGATCAGGCGCCTCCCCGCTCTCTCCGACGGAATCAGGTGCTTCCGCGCTGTCTCCCACGGAATCAGGTGCTTCCGCGCTGTCAGCCACGGGAACGGGAACCGCGCCCCGCGTCACCACGACGAGTCGCGAGCGCGAGAAGCGCTCGTCGGCGAGCCATTCCCGCAAGGTGGTGAGGACTGAGGAAACCAGGGCATGCACCCGGCCCGGTACCTCGTCGGACGCGTCGGCCGTGTACACCGGTGCGGGCACCGGCAGCAGCAGTGTGTCGGGCACGTTCTCGTCGATGTCGGGCAGCGACGCGTACGCTCTCGGCGCGTGACCGCCGGCTTCCAGGACGTGCCGCAACCCGAGGGCGTCCTCGCCCAGGAGCCCCCATGGCGCGGAGGCCGACTCGGCAGCCTGCGGCGGCAGCGGCTGCCAGTGCAGGTCGAACAGCGAGTCGTCGGTCCGGGCGCCGATCGCCCGCAGTTCGCTGTGCGCGACCGGGCGCAGTGTCAGCTCGTCGACCGTGGCCACCTGCTCGCCTGCCGCGTCCCAGAGGGTCAGCGTCAGCGAATCGTGGTCCAGGGCAGCCAGCCGCGCGCGTAGTACCGATGCCCCGGCGGCCTGGATCCCGACACCGCTCCATGCGAAGGGCAGCCGCGCCTCCGGGGCCGTGCCGGTGAGCGGCAGGAGGTCGCCCGCCACTACCGCGTGCAACACCGCGTCGAACAGCGCAGGGTGCAGGATGTACTGTCCCGCCTGTTCCACCAGCGGCTGCGGCAGGCGCACTTCGGCGAAGACCTCGGCGTCACCGTGCTCGTCGTCACGCCGCCACACGGCGCTCAGTCCCTGGAAGCCCGGGCCGTATTCCAGCCCCCGGTCCGTCATCTTCGCGTAGACGGTGTCGATCTCGACGGGTTCGGCCCCCTCAGGAGGCCATGCTTGCGGTGACTGGGGAGGCGTGTCGGGAGGCGTGTCGCGGCCCGGGCTCACCGCAGCGTCGGCGTGCGGAGTCCAAGGGCTCTCGGTGAGCGCGGTGTCCGGGCGGGATTGAACGGTCACGGACCGGCAGCCGTCCTCGGCCGCGGCTGTGACCTCGATCTGTACGTCGACTGCTTCGTCGGCGGGGATCACCAATGGGGTGTGCAGGACCAGCTCTTCGACCCCTACGCAGCCCATCTGCTCACCGGCACGGGCGACCATCTCCAGCAGCGCGGTACCCGGCACCACCACCGCGCCGCCGACCCGGTGATCCGCCAGCCAGCCGGGGCGCCCGGCGGACAGTCGACCGGTCAGCACCACTCCGCCGCCATCGGCCAACGCCACCATCGCGCCCAGCAAGGGATGGCCCACACCACGCAAACCCAAAGCCGCCGGATCCGAACCGCCCGCCGACGCCTCCAGCCAGTAGCGCTGATGCTGGAAGGCGTACGTGGGCAGGTCCACGGGGGTGTTGGGGGTGCCCGGTCCGGTGACACTGCTCCAGTCGACGGGCACGCCGTGGACGAAGACTTCGGCTGCCGAGGCCAGGACACGCTCCAGTCCGCCGTCGTCCCGGCGCAGCGTTCCGGTGGCGACAGCGTCCGGTGTCCCGGCGGCGGCCAGCGTGTCCTCCACGGCGGCGGTCAGCACAGGGTGGGCGCTGCACTCGATGAATACGTCGAAGCCGTCGTCGGCCAGGGCGGTGATGGACCGTTCCAGCTGAACGGGCTCCCGCAGATTCCGGTACCAGTACCCGGCGTCCAGCGTCTCCCCCGGCGCCCAGCCACCGGAAACCGTCGAGAAGAACCCAACTCCGGCGGGGCGGGGGCTGATCGGCGCCAATACCTCCGCCAGCCGGTCGGCGATCAGTTCCACCTGCACTGAATGCGAGGCGTAGTCCACCGGGATCCGCCTTACCCGTACCTCCTCGGCCTCACAGGTGGCCACCAACTCGTCCAACGCTGTCGGCTCACCCGAAACCACCACCGACGAAGGCCCGTTGACCGCCGCCAACGAGACCCGCTCACCCAGCGACGCGCACCAGGAGCGCACCTGATCCACCGGTGCGGCGACCGACACCATCCCGCCCAGGCCGGCCAGTTCCTCGCCGATGACCTGGCTACGCAGCGCCACCACCCGCGCGCCGTCCTCCAACGACAGCGCACCGGCGACCACCGCGGCCGCCATCTCTCCCTGCGAGTGCCCCACCACCGCACCGGGACGCACACCCAGCGACTCCCACACCGCGGCCAACGACACCATCACGGCCCACGACGCGGGCTGGACCACATCCACCCGCTCCAACGACGCAGCGCCCGCCGCCCCGTTCAGTACGTCCGTCAGCGACCAGTCCACAAACGGCGCCAGCGCCAGCGCACACTCATCGATCCGCGCCGCGAACACCGGCGAGGACGCGCACAACTCCCGCCCCATCCCCACCCACTGCGACCCCTGACCCGGAAACACCAACGCGATCCGACCGGCGACGTCTGCCTGTCCCCGCACCAGGTTCGCCGCCGCGTCGCCGCCGGCAAGCGCCGTCAGACCGTCCCGCAGCTCCTCGTGGTCCTCCCCGACCACCACGGCGCGGTGCTCCAGGACCGCCCGCCCGGTCGCCAGCGAGTGCCCGACACCTTCCGGACTCGCCCCGGACTGCCGCCCGTTGAGATGAGCCAGCAGCCGACTCGCCTGTGCCTCCAACGCCTCGGGCGTGTGCCCACTGATCACCCACGGCACCACCCCCGAACGCGCGGGGGCCTCACCCTCCTGCGGGACCTCCTGCCCCTCCGGGGCCTGCTCCAGGACGACATGCGCATTGGTCCCGCTCATCCCGAACGACGACACCGCGGCCCGCCGCGCCCGACCCACCTCCGGCCACCCACGCGCCTCAGTCAGCAACTCCACCCCACCCGAAGACCACTCCACATGCGGCGACGGCCGATCCACATGCAACGTCTCCGGCAACACCCCTTCCCGCAGCGCCATCACCATCTTGATGACACCCGCCACCCCCGCAGCCGCCTGCGTATGCCCGATGTTCGACTTCACCGACCCCAGCCACAGGGGCTGTTCACGGTCTCGCCCATACGTCGCCAACAGGGCCTGCGCCTCAATCGGATCCCCCAGGCGCGTCCCCGTCCCGTGCGCCTCCACGACGTCCACCTCAGCAGCGCCCACGCCCGCATCCGCCAGCGCCTGCCGGATCACCCGCTGCTGCGCCGGACCATTCGGCGCCGTCAACCCACTGCTCGCCCCGTCCTGATTCACCGCCGAACCCCGCACCACCGCCAACACCCGATGACCGTTACGCCGCGCATCCGACAAACGCTCCACCACCAGCACACCCACACCCTCGGCCCAGCCCGTACCATCCGCCGCAGCCGCAAACGCCTTACACCGCCCATCAACCGCCAACCCCTGCTGACGACTGAACTCCACAAACGAACTCGGCGTCGCCATCACCGTCACACCACCCGCCAACGCCAGCGAACACTCCCCGCTCCGCAACGCCCGCACCGCCAAATGCAACGCCACCAACGACGACGAACACGCCGTATCCACCGACACCGCAGGACCCTCAAGCCCCAACACATACGACACCCGACCCGACACCACACTGGCCGCATTCCCCGTGGCCACATACCCCTCGAACGAACCCGAACCATCCCCCAGAACAACCCGGCCATAATCCTGACCGTTCGTCCCCATAAACACCCCGCCCGAAGTCCCCTTCAGCGAACGAGGATCAATACCCGCCCGCTCCAACGCCTCCCACGACGTCTCCAACAGCAACCGCTGCTGTGGATCCATCACCAACGCCTCACGTGGCGAAATACCGAAGAACCCCGCATCGAACCCCGCCACATCACCCAGAAAACCGCCCGCCCGCGTATAACTCGCCCCCGGCCGGTCCGGATCCTCGTCGAACAACCCCTCCAGATCCCAGCCACGATCCGCCGGGAAGTCACCGATCACATCCACGCCATCGGCAACCACATCCCACAAATCCTCCGGAGACTCCACACCCCCCGGAAAACGACAACCCATCCCCACAATCGCGATCGGCTCGTGGCTCTCTTCCTCGACTTCTTGCAGACGACGGTTGGCTTGTCGCAGGTCAGCCGTCACGCGCTTGAGATATTCGAGCAGCTTCTCCTCGTTCGTACTCATCCTTCATCCTCCTCGAATATCAAGAAAAACACGCGCAGACTGAACGCAGGCCAGACGCCAAATAGACACCGGTCAGACACCGGTCAGAGTTTGCCGAATTCCTTGTCGATGAGATCGAACATGGAATCCGCACTTGCCGATTCGATGTCGACGACACCCGAAGACTCCGACCCGAACTCGGTGCCCGTATCGCTTCCCCATTGCTTGAGCAGCTCCTGGAGTCGCTGGGTCACATGGGCTCGTACCGTCTCGTCGTCGATTGTTTCGAATCGTTCGGCCATCTTGCCGATGTCCCGGCTGAAGGATGTGACGACGTCCTCGCGGCTCGGCATGAGCTGGGTGGACAGGTATTTCGCCAGTGCACCCGGTGTGGGGTAGTCGAAAATGGTGGTCGGCGGCAGCGGGAGCCCGACCATCGTGCCGAGCCGGTTTCGCAGTTCCAGGGCAGTGAGCGAGTTGAATCCCTGGTCCAGGAATCCACGGTCGAGGGCCACCGCACCGGGGGTGTTGTGGTTGAGCACTGTCGCTGCCTCTTCACGGACCAGTTGCTGCAGTGACTGTTCCCGCTCCTGATCGGTCATGGCCGCGAGGCGGTCCTTGAGCGTGCTGCCGCCCGACGGGACCGCCTTGCGTCCCCCCGCCGCCGGCGGCATCGCCTGCTTGCGCGCATATTTCTTGAGGAGCGGCGTGATGGGCGCGGTGCTGCTGTCCGTGAGGTTTCGGGTGTCCAGGCGGACCGGCAGCAGTACCGGCTCGTCGAGTGCGAGTGCGGTGTCGAAAGCCGTCAGGGCGTCGGAGGTGGACAGCGGAGCGATACCGGTACGGGCCAGGCGCAGCAGGTCCGCCTGATCCAGTTGTTTGCTGATGTCGCTGCGTTCCTCCCACAGGCCCCAGGCGAGCGACAACGCGGGGAATCCCGCCGCCAGGCGCTGTTGCATCAGTGCGTCGACACCGGCGTTGGCGGCCGCGTAGTTCGCCTGCCCCGCGTTTCCCCACCACCCTGCGGCGGACGAGCAGGTCACAAACCATTCGAGATCCAGGCCGCGCGTCAGCTCGTCGAGACAGGCCACGGAATCGGCCTTCGCCCGCAGCACCTTGTCGACATCATCCGGTGTGAGTGCGTGGACGACCGCGTCCTCCACGACACCGGCAGCGTGGATCACTCCACGCAAGGGAAATTCGCGCGGCACCCGCGCGAGAACTCCCGCCAACTGGTCCCGCTCGGCGGCGTCACACGCTTCGACGGTGACCAGAGCGCCCAGTTCACGCAATTCCGCCGCCAAAGCTGCTGTACCGGCTGCCTGCTCGCCTCGGCGGCTGAGCAGCACGACGTGGCCCACTCCGTGAACGGCCACGGCGTGCCGCGCCAGTGCCGAGCCCACGACCCCGCCCGCCCCCGTCACCAGCAGCGAAGCGGCACTCCACCGGTCCTCCGCCTGAGTACGCGGGGCGCCTCGCGCGTCGTTCCGCGTGTCGGCGGTGCCTGCTCGTACGAGGCGCGGCACGTGGAGTTCGCCGGCGCGTACGGCGATCTGCGGTTCCTGCGAGCGCATCGCCGCAGCCACCGCCGCGACCGACGCCGGATCTTCGTCGAGATCCACCAACTGAAAGATCCCCGGATGCTCTGTCTGGGCCGATCGCACCAGACCCCATATCGCGGCCTGCACGGGGTCTACGTCCTCGCCCTGCCCGGCCGCCACTGCCCCGCGTGTCACCAGCACCAACCGCGCACCGGCCGGGTGTTCACCTGCCGACCACGACTGCACCGCCCGTAGTGCCGTACCCAGACCGGCCCGCATCCGCTCCGGCAGTGGTCCACCGGCAATTGCACCTGTCGGTGGCTCTTCGGCCGCCACGCCCGTGCCGGACAGCTCCCCGGCCAGTCCGCCTCCGGCCATCACCACACACCGGCTCTCCGGCTCCATGGCGTCAACTGCCGTGGATTCCTGGGGCTCCCACACCACCCGGAACAGGACGTCCCGGCCGGCCGACACCGCCGCTCGCAGCCGCTCGCCCGGAACCGGTCGCAACACCACCGTCTCGGCGGCGACCACCGGATCACCGGCCGCGTCCCACGCCGACAACGACACCGTGTCCGCGTCGACAGCCGTCAGCCTCACCCGCAGCTCGGAAGCACCGACCGCACGGACCGTCACACCGGAGAAGGCGGACGGCAGCCGCACTCCCCCATCGGCACGAGGCGGCACGTCACCCGCGAACGCCGCGTGCAGAAGGGCCTCGAACAGCGCCGGGTGCACCAGATACCGGTCCGCCTGATCAGCCGCTTCCTGGGGCAGGCGCACCTCCGCGAAGACCTCGCCGTCGTGCGCGCCGCGCCAGACGGCCTCAAGACCGCGGAAGGCCGGGCCGTACTCGAGGCCGCCGGCCGCCAGCCGCTCATGGACGCCGGCCGGCTCGACGGGCACCGCTCCAACAGGAGGCCAGCTCTCCAGCCGCTCATCCGGGACGGTCGGCACCGGAGCCAGCACACCCGAGGCATGCCGTTCCCACTCGTCCTCACCCGCACGCCGGGCCAGCAACTCCAGGCATCGCCGGTCGGGCGTGCCGCCCGCTCCCACCCGGACCTGGACATCCACCGCGCCGTCGGGCGGGATGACCAACGGCGCGTGCAGGAGCAGTTCGTCCAGTCGCGGGAAGCCGACCCGCACACCTGCACGGAACGCCATCTCCGCCAGCCCGGTGCCGGGAACCACGACTGCCCCGCCGACCCGGCAGTCCGCGATCCAGGGCACGCTTCCGGCGGACAGCCGTCCCGTCAGCACGGCGCCGTCGTCCAGGGGCAGAGCGGCGCCGAGCATCGGGTGGTCCACCGGCTCCAGGCCCGCTGACTCCACATCGCCGGCAGGGGACCCCTGCTCCAGCCAGTACCGCTCGTGCTGGAAGGCATAGGTGGGCAGTTCGGTGCGGCGTGCGCCCGATCCGGCGTAGAAGGCGTGCCAGTCGACGGCAGCGCCCGCCGCGTGCAGTTGCCCGAGTGCCAGACTCAGCGTCATCCGCTCGGAGCGGTCCCGCCGTCCTGTCGGCACGACCAACTGGCCCGTCGTCTCAGGGCAGTTCTGGGCCATGGCGGTCAGCACACCGTCGGGTCCCAGCTCCACGAAGCAAGTGACGCCCTGCTCCCGGAGGTACCGCACACCGTCGGCGAACCGCACGGTCCCGCTGATGTGCCGCACCCAGTGATCCGCCGATCCCAGCTCCTCCACCGGGAGCGGTGTCCCGGTCAGATTCGATACGACCGGGACAGCGGGCTCGGAATAGGTCAGCCCCTCGGCCGTGTGCCGGAAGGCGTCGAGCATCGGGTGCATCAAGGGCGAGTGGAACGCGTGGCTCACCGAAAGCCGCCGCGTCTTCCGCCCCCGCGCCTCCCAGCGCCGCGCCAGTTCGCGTACGACACCTTCGTCGCCCGACAGCACCACGCCATCAGGGCCGTTGACGGCTGCGATGCCGACCCGGTCGGTGAGCATCGGCCGTACCTCGTCCTCGGCGGCCTGCACCGCCACCATCGCACCGCCGTCGGGCAACTCGTCCATCAGCCGACCACGAGCAGCCACCAGGGCGGCCGCGTCCGGCAGGGAGAACACACCGGCGACATGCGCGGCCGCCAACTCGCCGATCGAGTGGCCGGTCACGAAGTCCGGCCGAACGCCCCAGGACTCCAGCAGACGGAACAGCGCCACTTCGAAGGCGAACAACGCGGCCTGGGTGTGGACCGTACGCTCCAGCAGGGCGGCGTCCTCACCCCAGATCACCTCGCGCAGCGACCGGTCCACGTATCGGCCGAGACGCTGGTCCAACTCCGCCACCACAGCGTCGAATTCACGGGCGAAGACAGGGAACTCGTCGTACAGTTCCCGCCCCATGCCGAGCCACTGAGCTCCTTGGCCGGTAAACATGAACGCGATCCGGCCGCCGGAACGGGCCTGCCCCCGCACCAGGTTGACCGCGGCACGGCCATCGGCCAGGGCCGCCAGACCGCCCAGCAGCTCCTCGTGATCCCCTCCGGCCACCACGGCGTAGTGCTCCAGGGCGGCCCGCCCGGTCGCCAACGAGTACCCGACGTCTTCCGGCCTGGTCCCGGGCTGCTGCTCGTTCAGGTGAGCCAGCAGTCGGCCCGCTTGCGCCTCCAGTGCCTCGGGCGTGTGGCCACTGACCACCCACGGCACGACTCCCGAACGCGCGGGGCCCTCGCCCTCCTGCGGAACCTCTTGCTCCTCCGGGGCCTGCTCCAGGACGACATGCGCATTGGTCCCGCTGATCCCGAACGACGACACCGCAGCCCGCCGCGCCCGGCCCACCTCCGGCCAGGGCTGCGTCTCGGTCAGCAACTCGGCCTCGCCCGAAGCCCAGTCCACGTGCGGGGAACGCTCCTCGGCATGCAGCGTCTTGGGCAGCACTCCCTCCCGTAGCGCCATCACCATCTTGATGACACCCGCCACCCCGGCCGCCGCCTGCGCATGCCCGATGTTCGACTTCAACGAGCCCAGCCACACAGGCCGTTCACGACCCTGGCCGTACGTCGCGAGCAGCGCCTGCGCCTCGATCGGATCCCCGAGCTTCGTCCCCGTCCCGTGCGCCTCCACCACATCCACATCCGACGGACGCAGACCAGCCGCCGCCAACGCCTGCCGGATCACCCGCTGCTGCGCCGGGCCATTCGGCGCCGTCAGCCCGTTCGACGCCCCGTCCTGATTCACCGCCGAACCCTGCACCACCGCCAACACCCGATGCCCGTTGCGCCGCGCGTCCGACAGGCGCTCCACCACGAGCATGCCCACGCCCTCGGCCCAGGCGGTGCCGTCGGCGTCGGCCGAGAACGCCTTGCACCGCCCGTCCGCCGCAAGGCCCCGCTGCCGGCTGAACTCCACAAACATCGAAGGCGTGGCCATCACCGTCACGCCACCCGCCAACGCCAGCGAGCACTCCCCGCTCCGCAATGCCTGCGCCGCCAGGTGAAGGGCCACCAGCGACGACGAACACGCCGTATCCACCGACACCGCAGGGCCCTCAAGCCCCAGCGCATACGACACCCGACCCGACACCACACTGCCCGCGCTGCCGGTCAGCATGTGGCCGGCCAGGTTCTCCGGGGTTTCGCGGAGTTGACGGGCGTAGTCGCCGGCCATGGCCCCGACGAAGACGCCGCTGCGGCTTCCCCGGAGCGAGTGCGGATCGATGCCTGCCGCCTCCAGCGCCTCCCACGAGGTCTCGAGGAGCAGCCGCTGCTGCGGATCCATCGCCAACGCCTCACGCGGCGAAATACCGAAGAACGCAGCATCGAAGTCACCGGCGTCGTACAAGAAACCGCCCTGGTGGTCCAGGGTGTCCCAGCCGCGGTCGGCCGGATGGTCCCCTATCGCGTCGGCGCCTTCGGCGACAAAGCGCCACAGGTTCTGTGGTGACCGTATTCCTCCGGGAAGGCGGCAGCTCATTCCGACGATGGCGATGGGGTCATCGGAGAGAAGTGAAGCCACTTCCGATACCGCTTCTGCGCCTGCCGCCTCTACGCCAGTCGCTTCTGCGTCTTCGTGGACGGAGCTCCCGCCACTCGTCAGCTGTGCCTGGATTTCCGTCGCGAGCGCGGCGGGCGTCGGATGGTCGAAGGCCACACTCGTCGGCAGGTTCAGAGACGTGACGGCATTCAGACGACGACGAAGTTCCACGGCCCTGACGGAGTCGAAACCGAGGTCCTTGAAGGTTCGGTTGGTGTCCACCTCGTCAGGCGATACGTGGCGCAGCACCACGGCCGCCTGGGTGCGGACAAGATCGAGTACGGAGACATCAGGCTGCTCACCCTGGACGGACCGGCCGGCCATGGCCGGAGTGACATGGCCGAAGCGGTGGTGGCGCTGGTGCTGGAATGCGTAAGTGGGCAGGTCCGCGGGGGTGTTCGGGGTCCCGGTGACGGCGCTCCAGTCGACGTCCGCGCCACGGACGAAGACCTCGGCGGCCGATGCCAGGACACGCTCCAGCCCACCCTCTTCCCGGCGCAGCGTTCCGGTGGCCACCACGTCGGGCACGCCCATCTCCGCGGCGGTCTCCTCGACGCCGACGGTCAGCACCGGGTGAGCGCTGCACTCGACGAAGAACCGGAACCCCTCCTCCAGCAGCCCGCGCACCGCCTCGTCGAACCGCACCGGCCGACGCTCGTTCTGCACCCAGTACCCGGTGTCCAGCCGACTGCCGTCCACCCAGGCGCCCTCTACCGTCGAGTACATCGGCACTCTCCCGGCCCTTGGAGACACTCCGGCCAGCTCGCGCTCCAGCCGCTCGACGACCCGTTCCACCTGCACCGAGTGCGAGGCGTAGTCCACCGGGATCCGTCTTGCCCGTACCTCCTCGGCCTCGCAGGTGGCCATCAGTTCGTCCAGCGCCCGCACTTCACCGGACACCACCACCGACGCAGGCCCGTTGACCCCTGCCACGGACACCCGCTCACCCAGCGACGCACACCACGAGCGCACCTGATCCACCCGCGCCGCCACCGACACCATGCCGCCCCGGCCGCTCAGCTCGCGGACCACCTGGCTGCGCAGTGCCATCACGCGTGCGCCGTCCTCCAACGACAGCGCACCGGAGAACACCGCGGCAGCGTTCTCCCCCATGGAATGCCCCACCACGGCACCGGGACGCACTCCCAGCGACTCCCACACCGCGGCCAGTGCCACCATCACCGCCCACGAGGCGGGCTGAACCACATCCACCCGCTCCAACGACGCAGACCCCGCCACCCCGTTCAGCACGTCGGTCAATGACCAGTCCACGAACGGCGCCAGCGCCCGCGCACACTCATCGATCCGCGCGGCAAAGACCGGCGAGGACGCGTACAAGTCACGCCCCATCCCGACCCACTGCGACCCCTGCCCCGGAAACACCAACGCGACCTTGCCCGCCACGGAGGCCGCACCCGAGATCACACCGGCACCCGGCACACCCCGCTCCACCTCGCCCAAGCCGGCGAGCAGAGCCTCCCGGTCGCTGCCCAGCACCACCGCACGGTGCTCGAACACCGACCGCGACAAGGCCAACGTCCCCGCGACACCCCGCACATCCACACCTTCGGAATCCCGCACCCACCCCGCCAACCGGCCCGCCTGCCCCCGCAACGCCTGCGCACTGCACCCACTGATCACCCACGGCAGGACGCCCGAACCGTCCACACCGTCCGCGGGGACCACGGCCTCCGTGACGCCGATGACGGCAGTGCCGTCGTCGAGGCGGGCGGTGTCCCAGGAGTCGGACACGTTCACGGGCGTCCTCACTTTCCGTCAGTCTCGAGGAGAGAGCGGCTGCCGCGCACAGCTCCTCCGAGGTGCGGGGTCGGCTGTCTGCCGGTGAGCGGGCGTCGTCCGGCCGATCACGCCTGCTTCCGGGTTCTGGCGACTGCCTCGATACCGACGGAGCACACGGTTCCGGGCAGCTCGTCCGCCACTCTGGCGAGGCCCGCTCGCAGAGACCTCGCACGTCGGCAGAGCCCCTGGTGGCTGAGGTTGTCGGCGATGCCGGTGAAGTACGCCTGGTGCGCTGACGTGACCGCCGCGCCCGCCCGTCACCTCCGCGCTGTCGTCCCGACGGGGTGGGGTTCGCCTGAGCGCAGGTGTTCCCTCAGCCACTGCTCGGTGTTGCTCACGTGCAGCAGTGAGGCGGCCTGGCTGAGGGCGGCGTCACGGGTGAACAGCGCGTTGAAGATCGCCGCGTGCTCGGCGAGAGTGCGGCCCGCGGCCTTGTCGTCGACCAGACCGCGCCAGATGCGGGCGCGCAGGGTGCGGCCGGAGATCCCTTCCAGGAGGGTGAGGAGGGACTCGTTGCCCGTGGCCGAGACGGTGCGTGGGTCGGGCGGCAAGAACAAGAATCGTCTGCTCATGCTGCCCACCGAGGTCTGCACCCCGGGCCGGCGGCTGATGGACAACCTGGCCATCACCATCAAGTCGCTGCGCGACACCTTCGTCGCCCAGGGCATCCCCGTCGTCCTCGGCGAGTACGGCCTGCTCGGCTACGACCACGGTCCCGGCGCGGTGGAACGCGGCGAGATGCTCAAGTACTTCGAGGCGCTCGGCCACGCGGCCCGCACCAACAAGGTCACCACCGTGCTGTGGGACAACGGCTCCTTCTACGACCGCGGCAAGCTGCGCTGGAAGGACGCGGGGCTGTTCCGCCAGATCAAGTCGAGCTGGACGACGCGCTCGGCGCATCCAGGTCCTCACCCACGACACCCCGGTGCAGTCGGCCACGACCGGGACGGCCTCGTCGTTCCGCATCCCCACACAGTTCCGGGGTGACGTGCTGGCGACGATGCGGGCCACCTACGCCGACGGCAGCAACGCCGGCCCGACCAGCTGGACCCCGTACCAGCAGTTCAACGCCGCCTTCGCACCGGACAACGCCAAGAAGGCCATCCGTCGGGAGGCACGGTGACCGGCACGACTGCCTGAGCCGAGGCCGGTGTCCGCCCGGGAGTGTCAGAATGACGGCTCGCAGGCGGTGTCGATCGGGTGGGTGGCGTACATGGCGTCGGTGAAGATCGCGCATATCGCCGAGTTGGCGGGCGTATCGGTGCCCACGGTGTCGCGGGTGCTCAATGGCCGACCAGGGGTGTCCGGCGAGACCCGGGCCCGAGTCCAGGAACTGATCAACGAGTACGGATACCGCAAGTCCGCGGACAACAAGCAGAGGTTCGTGGAGCTGATCTTCCGCGAGCTGAAGAGCATGTGGGTGGGGGAGATCATCCGCGGTGTCGAGGAGGTGGCCCGCAGGAACCGCGTCGGCGTCGTGGTCTCCAAGTTCGGCCTGCACGATGCCGACGCCTCGGTCGACGACACCGTGGGGCGACGCCCGTTGTGCGTGCTGTCGGTGTTCCAGCTCCCTGAAGCGGAGCGGGAGCGACTCAAGGCGCGGGGCATCCCCTACGTCGTCTTCGATCCGATGGACGACGTTCCCGACGGTGTTCCCTATGTCGGCGCCACCAACTTCAAGGGGGGCCAGTCCGCGACGCGCCACCCGATCTCCCTCGGCCACCGGCGCATTGCCATGATCGGCGGCCCCGATCACGCGTTCTGCCTGGCCCGGGCGGCGGGCTACCGGTCCGCTCTCGAGGCGGCCGGACTCCCCGTGGACCCGGATCTGACGGTCCATGCCCAGCTCACGCGCGAGGGCGGCCAGGCCGCGGCACGCACCCTGCTCGGCCGGCCTGATCGGCCCACCGCGATCGTCACCGCGAACGACATGCAGGCACTCGGTGTCTACCAGGCGGCCCGCGAGGCCGGGCTGCGCATACCACAGGACCTGAGTGTGGTCGGCTTCGACGACATGCCGGTCGCGGTCTGGGCCGATCCCCCGCTGACGACGGTGCACCAGCCGTTTAGCGAAATGGCCGCCTCCGCCACCGAGTTGGCCCTCGCGCTCGGCCGCGGCGAAAGGGTGCCGCAGCACGGCCTGGAGGTCGCCACGAAACTCGTGGTCCGCCAGAGCACGGCCCCGCCGAAGGCCTGAGCGCGGCTCCGCCGGCGAACTGAGGGCGGTGTCCGGCGCGACCCAGGTGTGCCCTGGTGTGCCCTGGTGCCCTCCAAGTCGCCTGCTCATCACAGGTGTTGGAACTTTCACGCAAGACTTTCGGGCAAAGGGCCGAAAATATCGCGCGCAAGGCGTTGACCGGACCCTGTCAAGCGCCCACTATTCCTACGTCCGGACATCCGGCTGCCGTTCGAGATATCGACCAAGCCTCGGGCTGGTCCGGCTCAGGCCCTGCAGTCGGCCAATCCGGCTTCACCGCATGCGCACCAGTCGAGCCGTCATGGAGTTGCCCATGCCCTTAACTCATCGCCTCCGCCCCCGCCCCCGCCCCCGTCGCCGCCAGGCCTACGCAGCCCTGCTCATCGCCCTGCTGGCGGCCTTCTACGCCGTGCCCGCCGAGGGAGCGACACCGGCGGGCGCCCCCCGGCAGGACCTGCCAGGCAGTTTCCGGTGGTCGTCCACTGGACCGGTGATCTCACCGCAGCAGGACGGCAGTAACTCCGTCGCCGTCAAGGACCCGTCGGTGGTTCAGGACAAGAACGGCAAGTGGCACGTCTTCATGACCACCGCCGCGCGTGGCTCCGGCGACTGGAGCCTGGCCCAGACCAGCTTCTCCGACTGGTCCCAGGCCGCCGGTGCGAAGCAGACCCACCTGGAGACCGCCTCCAAGATCGGCCCCGGCTACCGTGCCGCCCCGCACGCCTTCTACTTCGCCCCCAAGGACGAGTGGTACCTCGTCTACCAGACTGGCCTGCCGTCGTACTCCACCACCAAGAACATCAACGACCCGACCAGCTGGTCCGCGCCGAAGAACCTCATGAGCAGCATGCCCGACATCGTCCGGGAGAACATCGGCAACGGAAACTGGCTCGACTTCTACGTGATCTGCGACGACGCGAAGTGCTACCTGTTCTCCGCGGACGACAACGGCCACGTGTACCGGTCCGAGACCACCGTCGCCAACTTCCCGAACGGCTTCGGCAACACCCAGATCGTGCTCCAGGACTCCAAGTTCGCCCTGTTCGAAGGGGGCGCGGTGTACCGCGTCAAGGGCACCGACACCTACCTGCTGATCTGGGAGGCCATCGGCGGCGACGGCAACCGGTACTACCGCTCCTTCACCTCCAAGGGCCTGACCGGCAGCTGGCAGCCGCTCGCCGCCACCGAGGCCAACCCCTTCGCCCGCTCCACCAACGTCACCTTCCCCGGCGGCGCCTGGACGAAGAACATCAGCCACGGCGAGCTGATCCGCGCCGCCAACGACCAGACCATGACCATCGACCCCTGCCGGCTCCGGCTTCTCTACCAGGGCCGGGACCCCAACTCCGGTGGCGAGTACTCGCAGTTGCCCTACCGGCTCGGCCTGGCCACCCAGGCCAACTCCACCTGCTGAGACCTCCCTGTCCCCCACGCAAGGAGTCACTCATGTCGTTGAGTCGACGTGCCTTCCTCGGCCTGACCGCGGCCGCGACAGCGGGTCTGAGCACCCCCCTGCTCAGCTCCACACTGCACCACGCCTCCGCTTCCGAACTGTCGGCGCCCGCCGCGCAGTTCGCCATCGGGGTGCGCCAGTTCAACTGGAGCCGCGGTGCCCGCTCGCTGTTCACCAAGGTCTTCTACCCCACCCCCGGCGCACCCGGCGGGGCGCCCGTTCCCAACGCCCCTCTCGCCGACGGCGTGTTCCCCGTCGCCGAGTGGAGCCACGGCATGGGCGGCAACTCCGACTCCTACGCCTCGCAGACCCGCGCGATGGCGTCCGCCGGCTTCATCTGCCCCGCCCCCTCGTTCTCCGACAACACCAACCTCGGCTCCGTCTACGGAGGCGAATGGTCGAAGGACGTCTCCGAGGTCATCACCCGGACCCTGGCGCTGGGCGACGCCGCGGGCGGCCCCTTCGCCGGGCACATCGACACCGCGGCCGGCGTCGGCGTCTCCGGGCACTCGATGGGTGGCATGACCACCCACGGCCTGGTGACCGCCTGGCCCGACGACCGCATCGTCGCCGCGGTCCCGGTCGCCTGCGTGGACATGGGCAGCCCCGCCGCCTCGGTCGGTGCGGGCGTGCTGTTCATCCACGGCGACAGGGACCCGACCTGCGACTACGCGCTTGCCCGGCGGGCGTACGGGGAACTGCGCGCGCCCAAGGCGTTCCTCACCCACCTCGGCGCGGACCACGCCGCGTACCTGAATCCGGGGTTCCCCACCTTCGGCCGGACCCAGAACACCCTCGTGGACTGGCTCCGCTGGCGTCTGTACGACGACACCGCCGCCCGCGACCGCCTCCCCGCCGACGCCACCGGCGACGGCACCCGCTGGGAAGCCGCCCTGGCCTGACGGCCGACGACCGTCGATTCCAGGCCCCGCACTGCCCCGCCCCCCCACCAGAGAGGGACACGCAATGACCGACGGATCCTCCAGCAGGCGCGCCCCGCGACGCGCCTCGCGACGCACCCGGTCGGCGATCACCGTCGCGGCGACCGGCGCCATGGCGGCAGTGGCCGTCCTGGCGTTCCCACCCACCGCTCAGGCCGCCGACACCCTCGGCGGCGCGGCCGCCCAGAGCGGCCGGTACTTCGGCGCCGCGGTCGCCCCCCACCTCGGCGAGGCGGACTACGAGTCCACTCTCAACCGGGAGTTCTCCAGCGTCGTCGCCGAGAACGCGATGAAGTGGGACGCCACCGAGCCGAACCCGAACCAGTTCAACTTCAGGGGTGGCGACGAACTCGTCGCCTACGCCCAGCAGCGCGGCAAGTCCGTACGCGGCCACACCCTGGTCTGGCACGCCCAGCAGCCCGGCTGGGTACAGGGACTGACCGGCGACGCCCTGCGCCAGGCGATGCGCAACCACATCTCCAAGGTCGCCGGCCACTACGCGGGCAAGATCGACTCCTGGGACGTGGTCAACGAGGCGTTCGAATGGGACGGCAGCCGACGTCAGTCCAACCTCCAGCGGCAGCTCGGCAACGGCTGGATCGAGGACGCCTTCCGCACCGCGAAGGCAGCCGACCCCAAGGCCAAGCTCTGCTACAACGACTACGGCACCGACGGCATCAACGCCAAGAGCGATGCCATCTACCGGATGGTCCAGGACTTCCGCGCCCGGGGCGTACCGATCGACTGCGTCGGCTTCCAGAGCCACCTGGCCTCGAACTCCAACCTCAGCACCTACCGGCAGAACCTCCAGCGCTTCGCCGACCTCGGCGTGCACGTGCAGATCACCGAGCTCGACGTCGGCGGCTCCGGCTCGGCACAGGCCAATGTGTACCGTCAGGTCACCCAGGCGTGCGTGGCCGTCGCCCGGTGCAACGGGATCACCGTGTGGGGCGTCACCGACAAGTACTCCTGGCGCGCCCAGGAAACGCCGCTGCTCTTCAACGGCACCTATCAGAAGAAGGAGGCGTACGGCGCGGTCCTCGCGGCGCTGAACAGCGCGGCGAGCTGAAGCCGGCCGGGGCCCGGCAGCCGCTCGGCCGGGCCCCGCGTCCGTACGCGACGTGTGGCCGTTCGTGGTCCGCAGGCATGGCGTCCCCTTCCGGTAGAGGAGCCCCGATGTCCAGACGATCAGGCAGCCGCCTGCTCCGCCTCCTCGCGGCGGCCGCGTTGACGGTCACCGCTTCCGTGACGGCCTCCGCGCACTCCACCGCCTCGGCCGCGCCCGGTAGTCCGGCGCTCACCCCACCGTTGGGCTGGAACAGCTTCGGGTGCGGGATCACCGAGGCTCAGGTTCGCCAGGCCGCCGACGCGATGGTGTCCTCGGGAATGCGGGACGCGGGCTACGAGTACGTGGTGGTCGACGACTGCTGGTTCGCCCCGCAGCGGGACGCGGCTGGCAAGCTGCTGGCCAATCCGCGCGCTTGACGCCGATCCAGGCGGAGGAGTCACGCAGCAGCGCGAGTCCTGCACGGTCGCCGTCGCCGGTCATGTGTGACGCGGGTGGTGATGGTCAACGGGCCGGCCATGGACTGGCGGTTCTTCATGGGCCACCGATTCGGCCTCTTCAACCACGCCACGCAGGCGCTCGGCAGTGCGGTCCGCGTCCTGCGGTTCGAGCCGTCAACGCCCTGACACCGTCCCACGGGACCTCGTAGGGAGCGCTCCCATCACTCCCAACGCTCCTGCCCTTCCCCGCCGTCCTTCCGACGTATCCCTGTCAGAAACCCGAGTCCGAAAACCGACTCAGAAACCCGAGTCAGAAACCCGAGGTAACGTCATGCACCGCAGACTGCTCGCCCTGCTGGCCGCGCTCTCCTCGCTGCCGCTGGCGCTCGCCACCGCACCGTCCGCCCACGCGGCCGACCCGACGACCATGACCAACGGGTTCTACGTGGACCCCGACTCCAGCGCGAAGCGGTGGGTCGCCGCCAACCCCGGTGACGGCCGCGCGCCCGCGATCAACGACTCCATCGCCAACATCCCGACGGCCCGCTGGTTCGGCCCCTGGAGCGGCCCCATCGGCACCGCCACCGGCGCGTACGCGGGCGCCGCGGACGCCCGGGACAAGCTGCCCCTCCTGGTCGCCTACAACATCTTCAACCGCGACTACTGCGGCGGGCACTCCGGGGGCGGAGCCTCCTCGCCGTCCGCCTACGCGAACTGGATCGCCCAGTTCGCGGGCGGGATAGCCCACCGCCCGGCCCTCGTCGTCCTCGAACCGGACTCCCTCGGGGACTACGGCTGCATGACCCAGGACCAGATCGACGAACGCGAGGCCATGCTCACCGGCGCGCTCGCCGAGTTCAACCGCCAGGCTCCGAACGCCTGGGTCTATCTCGACGCCGGCAACCCGGCCTGGGCGAGCGCGGCGACCATGGCCCGGCGCCTCCACGAAGCCGGCGTCCGACAGGCCCACGGCTTCTCCCTCAACGTCTCCAACTACCTGACCACGGCCGAGAACACCGCCTACGGCAACGCCGTCAACAGTGAACTGCGCGCCCGGTACGGCTACACCAAGCCGTTCGTCGTGGACACCAGCCGCAACGGCAACGGCTCCAACGGCCAGTGGTGCAACCCCGCGGGCCGCCGCATCGGCGCCCCCACCCAGCTGGGCGGAGGCGCCGAAATGCTGCTGTGGATCAAGGTTCCCGGCGAGTCCGACGGCGACTGCGGCGTCGGAACCGGCTCCTCGGCCGGACAGTTCCTCCCCGAGGTCGCCTATAAGATGATCTACGGCTGGACGAGGCGTTGAACCAGGCGCTCCAGTAGCCGACCGCGGGGGCGGAGGCGACCTTCGGAGCGTCGGGTTACTCCGCCCCCGCTGCTCCCCCTGGAGAGGGCGTCAACGGGGCCTGGGCACCGCCCAGTTGCCCGTGCCGGGACGCCTCGGATTGTCGGTGCCGGCGGCCCAGAGAACTCCCATTGCCACAGGTCACAAGGCACGTCTTCGCCGCCAAGGCGGCCGTGGGCAGTCAGCGGTCCGTGGACCCGGCATCAAAGCTTGCGCACAAATTGCACACATCCCCTCTTCATCTTGGCCACGATGGTCTAGATTGACCGTGCTTCAGCCGCTCGGGCACGGAGCGTCCAATGACGGTGGAGCCCGCGAGGGGGGCCTTGGGTGCGGGGAGCACCCGAGGCATCGACGGGTTCCCCGCACCTCGAAAGTCCGGCAGGACATGCAAGTCCGCTGCCGCCGGGGTGGGTTGTTCAGCAGCACCAGGGTGGGTTGTTCAAGTAGCGCTGAAATAGCCGGGATGTCATGCGCGGGAGGCGGGGGCCTCCCTGGGGGAGAAACAGCGCGGCGCGGGGGGCGAGGGCCTCCCGAGGGGAGGAACAGCGCGGCGCGGGAGGCGGGGGCCTCCCGAGGAACAGTGTTGGGCGAACACGTCGAACCACTGGCGACCTGGGGGGTCCTGTGCAGCAGGGGGAATTAGTCGACCCGTTTCCGTCGGCACGCGGGCGTCTGGCGAACGGGGCAATCAGCCGGCCCGCGATCGACTGGGAGCAGCGGTACCGCCGTACCGTGATCACCAGCGATACCGTGGCGACCGCCTTCGTGGTGGCGGCGATCGGCATCTTCTTCGGGGCCCGGGACGCGGCCAACTGGCACGAGAAGTGGGGAATTCTCGCGTTCGGCACCGAGCTGCTCGTGCTGGGAGCGCTTGCCGTGAACCGGTCGTGGGTTCCGGCCGTGCTCGGCCAGGGCGCCGAGGAATTCCGCCGGCTCGGACGCTCACTGTTCACCGCGGCCGTCGTACTGGCGCTCGGCGGGATCGCCCTCACCTCGCGCAACATCAAGCTCTGGATCTTCGTCGCGATCCCCGCGATCGCGATCGTCACCATGACCGAGCGGTATCTGCTGCGTCTCCGGCTGCACAAACAGCGCAAGGAAGGACGGTGCCTGCGCCCGGTGCTCGCTGCCGGGAGCCCGGCCACCGTACGCGACCTGATCACCCGGGCCCGCAAGTTCCCGCACCTCGGCTGGCGGGTGGACGCGGTGTGCACGACGGACGGTCTCGGGCTCGACGGTGACCAACTGGACGGAGTGCCGGTCGTCGGCCGGCTGGCGGACGTCGCGGGCCACGTCCGCCGCGACGGCTACCGCGTCGTCGCCGTCACACCGGACCCGCACTGGTCACCGGACCGGCTGCAGCGGCTCGCCTGGAACCTCGAAGGCAGCGATGCCGAGATGGTCGTGGCCCCCGTCCTCATGGAGGTGGCAGGACCGCGGCTGCACGTCGACGCGGTGCTCGGGATCCCGCTGCTTCGGGTCAGCATGCCGACCTTCACCGGGGGCCGCCGGGCGGTGAAAGAGGTCGTCGACCGGATGGGCGCGGCGATCCTGCTGCTGCTGTTCGCGCCGCTGATGGTGCTCGTCGGGCTGCTCGTGCTGGTGGACAGCCGGGGTGGGGTGTTCTACCGCCAGCGCAGGGTCGGCAAGGAGGGCCGCGAGTTCACCATCTTCAAGTTCCGCACCATGGTCGCCGGGGCCGACGGGGCACGTGCCGAGCTGGCCGACCGCAACGAGGGCGCGGGCCTGCTGTTCAAGCTCCGCCGGGATCCGCGGGTGACCCGGGTGGGAGCGGTCCTTCGCCGGTACTCGCTCGACGAGCTCCCGCAGCTCTTCAACGTGCTCACCGGATCGATGTCGCTCGTCGGCCCGCGGCCTCCGTTGCCGGAGGAGTCCGCCGCGTACGGCCCGGACATCCGGCGGCGGCTGCTCGTCAAGCCGGGGCTCACCGGCCTGTGGCAGATCAGCGGGCGCAGCGACCTGCCGTGGGAGGAGGCGGTCCGCCTCGACCTGCGGTACGTGGAGGACTGGTCGCTCGCCCTGGACACCGTGATCTTGTGGAAGACGCTGCGTGCGGTGCTCCAGGGGCAGGGGGCCTACTGATGCGCGGGGGGCCGCGACTCGACGGGCCGGCCGGGGCACGGACCGCAGGCCGAAAGGGCCTGCCTGGGGAGGGGAACGCGTCATGAGGGTCAGCGTCTTGGGGCTCGGCTATGTGGGCTGCGTGTCGGCCGCCTGCCTGGCCGGCCAGGGGCACGAGGTCATCGGGGTGGACGTGAACCAGGTGAAGGTCGACCTGGTCAACGACGGCAAGGCACCGGTGGTCGAGGAGCGGATCGGCGAGCTCATCGCCGAGGTCGTACGGACCGGAGCGTTACGCGCCACCGGCGACGTCCGCGAGGCGATCATGGGCAGCGAGGTGTCGCTGGTCTGCGTGGGCACGCCGTCGGAGCCCAACGGCAGCCTGTGCACGACGTACTTGGAGCGGGTCACCGAGCAGATCGGCGCCGCGCTGGCCGAGCGGGGCGGGCCGCAGCAGCGGCACACCGTCGTGTTCCGCAGCACCATGCTCCCGGGCACCTGCCTGAACCTGCTGGTGCCGATCCTGGAGAAGTCCGCCGGCGGCACGGCCGGGGTGGACTTCGGGGTCGCGGTCAACCCGGAGTTCCTGCGCGAGGGCACGAGCGTGCGGGACTTCTTCGATCCGCCCAAGACCGTCATCGGCGAGCTCGACCCGGCGAGCGGCGACGCGGTGGCGGCGCTGTACGGCGGCTTGCCCGGCGAGGTGTTCCGGGTGCCGGTCCCGACGGCCGAGGCGATCAAGTACGCGGACAACGCGTTCCACGGCCTCAAGATCGGCTTCGCGAACGAACTGGGCGCGGTGTGCCAGGCGCTGGGCGTGGACTCGCACCAGGTGATGGACGTGTTCCTGGCCGACCGCAAGCTGAACATCAGCCCCGCCTATCTGCGGCCCGGCTTCGCCTTCGGTGGCTCCTGCCTGCCCAAGGACCTGCGCAGCCTGGTCCACGCGGCGCGGCGGGCCGACGTCTCGGTGCCCATCCTCTCCCACGTGCTGCCCTCCAACTCCGACCATCTGCAGCGGGCGGTGGAGCTGGTCGAGCGCACCGGCAAGCGCCGGGCGGGCCTGTTCGGTCTTTCCTTCAAACCCGGCACCGACGACCTCCGCGAGAGCCCGCTCGTCGAACTGGCGGAGCGGCTCTTCGGCAAGGGGTACGACCTGAAGATCTACGACGCCAACGTGAGCCTCTCCCGGCTGATCGGCGCGAATCGCGAGTACATCGAGACCCGGCTTCCGCACCTCGCGCTGCTGCTCGCGGATTCCGTCGACGAGGTACTCGAGCACTCCGAGGTGTGCCTGGTCGGGACCAGGGATCCGGCCGTCCTGTCGGCGCTGCCCCATGGCGACGGACCAGTGATCGTCGACCTCATCCACCTTCCCGACGCCGATGCGCGTCGGACCGAACCGGGGTACGTGGGCCTTGCTTGGTGACGCAATGGGTGACGCAGACAGCGGCGACCGGCGAGGCCGGCGCGCGCTGATCCTCGTAGAGAACCTGTCGGTGCCCTTCGACCGGCGGGTGTGGCAGGAGTGCACGACGTTGCGCGACGCGGGCTGGACGGTGCACGTCATCTGTCCCCGGGGGGAGAAGCGGGACACGGAGCCGGAGGCGGAGATCGACGGGGTGCGGATCCACCGCTATCCGTTGCGCGCGGCCACCGGAGGTCCGGCCGGCTATCTGCGGGAGTACGGATCGGCGTTGTGGCACACGGCCCGCCTTGCCCGGAAGGTCGGCCCGGTCGACGTGGTGCACGCCTGCAACCCGCCCGACCTGCTGTTCCTGCCGGCCCTGTGGCTGAAGCGGCGCGGCGCGCGGTTCGTCTTCGACCAGCACGACCTGGTGCCCGAGCTGTACCTCTCCCGGTTCGACCGCGGCGAGGATCTGCTCTACCGCGCCGTGTGCGCCCTTGAACGGCTGACGTACCGGGCCGCGGACGTCGTGCTCGCCACGAACGAGAGCTACCGGGACGTCGCGGTGCGCCGTGGCGGTCGGCGCCCCGCGGACGTCTTCGTGGTGCGCAGCGCGCCCGACATCGACCGGTTCCACCCGGTGCCGCCCGAGCCGGAGTTGAAGCGCGGCAAGCCTCATCTGCTGTGCTACCTCGGCGTCATGGGACCGCAGGACGGCGTCGACTACGCCTTGCGGGCCCTCGCGAAACTGCGCGACGAACTCGGGCGGACCGACTGGCACGCGGTGTTCGTCGGGGCCGGCGACGCCTTCGACGCGATGGTCGAGCTGTCCCGGCGGCTCGGACTCGACGGGCAGGTGCAGTTCACCGGGCGCATTCCGGACGCCGACCTGGTGCGCTACCTGTCCACCGCGGACGTGTGCCTCTCCCCCGACCCGCGCAATCCGCTCAACGACGTGTCGACCATGAACAAGGTCCTGGAGTACATGGTGATGGGCCGGCCGATCGTCTCCTTCGACCTGAAGGAGGCGCGCGTCTCCGCCGGTGACGCCGCCGTCTACGCGCCCGCCGACGACGAGGCCGAGTTCGCCGGGCTCATCGCGCTGCTCCTCGACGATCCGGCGGAGCGGGCCCGGATGGGCAAGGTCGGCCAGGAGCGGATCGGCGGGCAGCTTTCCTGGCGGAACTCGCAGGCTTCGCTGCTCGCCGCCTACGCCGCTGCCTGCCGTGACCGCGCTCCGGTGCGGCGGGCGTCCCGGTCCGGGCGAGGAGGAGGCAGCGCCGTTGAGCGATGACACGATACGCCTGGTCACGATCGGGCGGATTCTCCGCCGGCGCCGACGGCTTCTCGCCACCCTCGCCGTGGTGGGCGCGCTCGTCGGCTACGGCGCCTCAGTGCTGTTTCCGCCGCGGTACACGACGTCGGCATCGGTCCTCCTTCCGGGGCAGTGGGAGGAGCGCGAACTGCTGACTCAGGCGGAGATCGCGACCAGTTCGGCGGTGGTCGACCGCGCGGCCGCCGCACTCGGCCGGCCCGGGGGCAGCGGCACCGGGCTGCGGGACCGAGTGAGCGCCAGGGCCGCAGACGGGAACATCATCAAGATCTCGGGTACGGACGACACCCCGGAGGGTGCGCAGCGGCTCTCCGACCAGGTGGCCAAGGAATTCGTCACCTTCACGGCGCGGCTCGCAGGTGACAACACCGACTCCGAAGCGGCCACGGAGCCCGAGGCACTGCGGCAGAAAGTGGTGGAGACCAACCGCCGCATCTCCGACCTCGCCGACGCGGCCGATCCGGGGCGGACCGTGGAGAGCGTGCAGGCCCGCACCGAGCTCGAGAAGCTGCGTACCACGCTGCAGGAGGCCATGAAGAAGCTGGACGACGCCGACCAGGCGACCAGCAAGGCCGGCATGGTCGTCATGGGTCCCGCGGCCCGGCCGACCGGCGAGGCGCCGCCGACGAGGATGCAGCTCGTCGTCGCCGGGGCGCTGCTGTTCTTCCTGCTCGCGGTCGTCGGCCATCTCGCCGCCGCACGGGTGAATCGGCGACTGCACACCGAACCGGAGATCGCCGCGGCGCTTGGCTCGGTGCTCCTCGGCACCGTCGACGTACCTGATGAACGGCCCGCGCACCGGCCCAAAAGCCGTGGCGCGCGGGCCTGGATCCGCCGACTGCTCAGCATCGACACCCGGTGGGACATACCGACGCCGCGGAGGTCCGGCGACGAGGCGAGCAGGCGGATCCGCTACCGACGGGTGTGCGCTCGCCTCCGCAACCAGCTGCCGGCCCCGCGGCGCCTCCTTGTTGTCGTACCGGACGGCGACGAGATCGCCCGCCGGGCCGCCGGGCAGCTCGTCGCCGAGGCCGCGAGCGATCCGTCTCCAAGCTCTCAACTGCGTTCGAGCAGGGGAGACCCCATGCTGCGGGTGGTGGACGTTCCGGTGTCCCAGCCGCTGGTGCCGGACCGCGACACCGAGTCCGGTGCCCTGGTCGTACTCAGCGCGGGCAGCTGGACCGCAGGGGAGCTCGTCGGCATCGCCGAGGCGTGTGCGGACGCAGGACATGAGGTCGTCGGCATCGTCGTCGCCGACACGGTCCGGGCCCGTCCGGCGCGGACTGCCGGCCGTCCTCCCGAGAACGCCACCCCGGCGCTCGCGACGCGCGGCCACGCGACGGGAGGTTCAGCGTGACGACGAGCACGACGCCGGAGCCGTCGGCAGCCGCTCCGCTCCTCGACCTGCGGACGCTGGTGGTGGCGGTGCGCAGACGCCGCCGCCTCTGGTGCTCCCTGGCGCTGCTCGGGCTCCTGGTCGGCGCGGCGGTGGCGGTCCTGCGGCCGCCGCCGCCGACCGCGGTGACCAAGGTCCTTGTCGCGCATCAGGAGGACCAGCCGAACGACACCGGCACGCTGATCCGCACCGACGTCGAGCTCCTCGGCACCACGCGGATCGCCGGCAAGGCCCTGCAGGCCCTCAAGTCCCCGGAAAAACCGGAAGACTTCATGAAGGACTACCGGGGCACCGGCCTGACCAACAACCTGCTGCAGATCGATGTGACAGGCGACAGCGACGCGGAGGCGGTGGCCCGGGCCAAGGCGCTGGCCGACGCATTCGTCGCGGACCATGTGCGGCGGATGCGGGAGGCCGCGAAGGCCGAGGCCACGTCCCTCCTCGACCAGCGTGACCGCATGCGGGACGAGCTCGCCAAGGTCAACAAGGCGATCGGGGACCGATCGCCGGAGAGCGACCCGAAGGCGTCGGCGAGCATCGAGTCGCTCTTCGCCCGCCGGGCCGAGCTCACGTCGCGGATCGCCGATTTCGGCCGGCGCGCCGAGGAGGCGCGCGTCGGCACGCCCAAGGTCGTCGCCGGCACGCAGATCGTGGACGCCCCGCGCGCGGTGCGGCACTCCCTGCCCAAGGCCGCCGCCACGAACGCCGCGATCGGGCTCGTCCTCGGCCTCGTCCTCGGCCTCGCGCTGGCCGCGGTCGGCACGGTGGTGGCGGACCGCCCCGTGCTGCGCCGGGACATCGCGGCGAACCTGGGCGCCTCGGTCATCGCGGAGCTGCGCCGGCCGGCCGGGCCCTGGCAGCGCCGACGGACCCGGGTGGCACGCGAACGACTCACCGCGACCCTGGCCCGCACCGTGCGCGGCTCCGCGGAACCGGTGTCGCTCCTCGAACTGGGCTGTGCGCGCGGCACGAGCGTGCTCGCCCTGAACGTCGCCAGGGCACTGGCGGCGGACGGGCCGGTGGTCATCGTCGACGGTCTGCCAGGACCGGAGCTCGCCAACAGCCGCCGGCAGCCAGGAGATCCGGCCGTGGTCAGCGGCGAGCACGCCGCGGGCGCCCCGCATCAGGCGCGCCGCCTCGGCGTCGGCTCGGTCGCGCCCGGCACGGCGTGGACCGACCTCCAGTACCTCGGCAGCCAGGCCGTGCTCGTCGTGCGCGCCGGGCACGGCAGCGCCGCATGGCTGCACACCGTGGCACGGCAGCTCTCGGACCAGCGCATTCCGGTGATCGGTGTGGTGCTGATCGACCCCGATCCGCGGGACAGGACCGACGGCACGCTGTGGGACGGGCCGCACACCGCGCCGCGCGGCCCTCATGAGCGGGCGGCCCGGCAGAACGGGACGGGCCGGCCGCGGACGGAACGGCCGTCGATGCCGGCCGCACGGGTCCCGTACAGCGACCAGGAGGTGCGGTAGATCATGTGTGGCATCGCAGGCACGTACCGATGGCCGGACGGGAAGGTCGTGACCGACCGGCTCACCGATGTCCTCGCCCACCGCGGCCCGGACGGGGCGGGCCGGTACAACCACGCCGCCGGTGACGGCGAAGTGCACCTCGGGCACCGCCGGTTGGCCATCATCGACCTGTCCGAGACCGGCGCCCAGCCGATGGTCTCGGACGGCCTCGCCCTCACGTACAACGGCGAGCTGTACAACGCGCCCCAACTGCGTGCCGAGTTGGCGACCGCAGGGGTGCGCTTCCGCGGTACCTCCGACACCGAGGTGCTGCTGCAGGCCTGGCGGCGCTGGGGCACGGACTGTCTGCCCCGGCTGCGCGGCATGTTCGCGTTCGGGATCTTCGACGAGCGCACCGGTGAACTGGTGCTCGCCCGCGACCAGTTGGGCATCAAGCCGCTGTTCCTGCTCCGGCGCGGTGCGGGCCTGATGTTCGCCTCCGAGCTCAAGGCGCTCGCCGCCGTGACCGGCGGGACGCTGGAGGTGGACCACGCGGCCCTTGTGGCCTCACTGCTGTACTACTGGGTGCCGGACTCGCGGTGCGCGTTCCGCGAAGCGGAGAAGCTGCCGCCGGGGAGCTGGATGAAGTTCCGGCCCGACGGCCGGGTGGAGCGGGGCCGGTACTGGCACCTGAAGGACGTCGCCGCCGAGGGCCGGGAGCGGGCCCGCTCCGGCGAGCAGCCGGACCTGGCCGCCATCGTCGAGGAGTCGACCCGGCAGCACCTGCTCTCCGACGTACCCGTGGCGACGTTCCTCTCCGGCGGTCTCGACTCCAGCTACCTGACCGCCCTCGCGGCCCGCGACCGGCCCGGAATCTCCGCTTACACGATCGGATTCCGCGCCGAGGACGCCAAGTTCGAGGCGATGCCGGACGACCTGCGCTACGCCCGGCAGGTCGCCGAGCGGTTCGGCGTCGACCTGCGGGAGATCGAGATCGCTCCGAACGTGCTCGACCTGCTGCCGCAGATGACGTACCACCTGGACGAGCCGATCGGCGACCCCGCCGCGATCAACACGTACCTGATCTGCTCGGCCGCCCGGGAGGCCGGGGTCAAGGTGATGCTCTCAGGGATGGGCGCCGACGAGCTGTTCGCCGGCTACCGCAAGCACCTGGCCAACCTCCTTGCCCTGCGCTACCAGCGCGTTCCGCGACCGCTGCGGCGCGGTGTGTCCGCGGCCGTGGGCCGGCTGCCGGTCGCCACGGCCCGCCGCGGTTACCGGTCGGTGCGCTTCGCGAAACGGTTCCTGTCCTTCGCCGAGCTGCCGGAGGAGACCGCGTTCCGGCGCAGCTACACCATGTACGACCAGGACGAGCTGCTCGCCTTGATCAACCCGGACTTGGCCGGGACGGTCGACGACGTGCTCACCGAGCATGCGGACATCTACGAGGACAACGACCTCGACGACTTCGTCAACCGCATGTGCCTGGGCGACGCCCGGATGTTCCTGCCGGGTCTGAACCTCGCGTACACGGACAGGTCGAGCATGGCCGCGTCGACCGAGGTGCGGGTGCCGTACGTGGACGTCGAGGTGGTCGAGGCGGCGTTCGCCGTGCCCGGCGATCGCAAGATCGTCGGACGGCAGGGCAAGGCCGTTCTCAAGGAGGCGGCCTCCTCCATCCTGCCGCGGGAGATCGTGTACCGGCCCAAGGGCCTGTTCAGCGCCCCGCTGCGGGCCTGGATGAGCCGCGATCTGGCACCGCTGGTGCGCGAGGTGGTGCACGACGGCGTGCTCGTACGTGACGGATTCCTGCGCCGCGACGCGCTGGCGCGGATGGTCGCCGAGGACGCCGCCGGGCAGCGGGACTTCTCCAAGCATCTGTGGCATGTGCTGACCCTCGAGTACTGGTATCGCGGCGCGACTTCTGAGGAGCTTGGGTGAAACAGGTAGTGCAGAACTACAAGAGCGGCGAGTTGGCGCTGCTCGACGTGCCGGCGCCGGGGTGCAAGCCGGGCGGTGTGCTGGTGCGGACCGCGTACTCGCTGATCTCCACCGGGACCGAGCTCATGAAGGTGTTCGAGGCCGGCCTGTCGATGGTGGGCAAGGCCCGCTCCCGGCCGGACCAGGTGGCCAAGGTCATGCAGAGCGTGGCCACCAACGGATTGCCCGCCACCTACCGCAAGGTGGTCAACAAGCTCGACTCCTATACGCCGTTGGGCTATTCGCTGTGCGGGGTGGTCGAGCAGGTCGGCAGCGGGATCGACGATGTGGCGGTCGGTGACCTCGTCGCCTGCGCCGGCAATGAACACGCGTTGCATGCCGAGCTGAACTGGGTGCCGAAGAATCTCTACGCCCGGGTGCCGGACGGCCTCGCGCCGCGGCACGCGGCCTTCGGCACCGTCGGGTCGATCGCGATGCAGGGCGTCCGCCGCGGCGAACCACAGCTCGGCGACGTGGCCCTGGTCATCGGCCTCGGGCTTGTCGGGCAGCTGGTGGTGCAGTTGCTTGCCGCCTCGGGGGTCCGCGTCGTCGGGGTCGATCCCGACCCGGTGCGCTGCGAGCTGGCCGAGCGTCTGGGCGCGGCGGCCTGCGGCGATCCGGCGTCCGCGGCAGTGGAAGCCGCCGTCGCCGAGCTCACCGGCGGTCACGGCGTGGACCAGGTGTACCTGGCCGCCGGCGGCGGCAGCAATCAACCGGTCGAGCTGGCCGCCCGGTTGAGCCGGGACCGCGGCCGGGTCGTCGACATCGGCAAGTGCCGCCTGGACCTGCCGTGGAACGCGTACTACGAGAAAGAGCTCGACGTCCGGTTCTCCCGCTCGTACGGCCCCGGGCGCTACGACCCCGCGTACGAGCTCGAGGGACGGGACTATCCGATCGGCTACGTGCGCTGGACCGAGCGCCGCAACCTGGCGTGCTTCCTCGATCTCCTCGCCCGCGGCCGCGTCGACGTGCAGCCCCTGGTCTCCCACATCGCCGACTTCGACGACGCCGTCGAGACGTACCAACGCCTCAAGGACGGCGACTTGAAGGCCGTGGCCGTGCTGTTCCGGTACCCCGAACACGCGAGGGAAGCGGGGGCCCCGGCGGTGGCCGTGCCCGCCGTGCACGTGCGGCGCAGTCCGGCCCAGGCTGCCACGACTCCGGTGCGCCTCGCGTTCGTCGGCGCGGGAAACTACGCGACGTCGATGCTGCTGCCCCACCTGGCACAGCGCGACGGCGTCGAGTTGTCCACGGTCGTCACCACGACGGCGCTGTCCGCGGCCAACGCGAAGCGGAAGTTCGGCTTCGCCGAGGCGACCACCGACCTGGACGCCGTGCTGGGCGACAAGTCCATCGACGCGGTGTTCGTGGTCACCCGGCACAGCTCGCACGCAGAACTGACCCGAAAGGCACTCCTCGCAGGCAAGACCGTGTTCGTGGAGAAGCCCATGGCCCTCTCCGAGGACGACCTGGCAGGCGTGCTCGCGGCGGTGGAGGAGTCCGGCAACGACCGGCTGCAGGTGGGCTTCAACCGCCGGTTCGCGCCGCTGCTGCAGGAGGCCAGGAAGCGGTTCGGCGCCCGGACCGGTCCGGCGAGCCTGCGCTACCTGGTCAACGCGGGTCGCCTCGATCACGGCAGCTGGTACCTGCGGCAAGGCACCGAGGGCTCGCGGTTCGCGGGCGAGGGCGGGCACTTCATCGACACGGCGAGCTGGCTGCTCGCGGCCGACCCGGTCTCGGTGTACGCGACCGCCACGCCCGGCAACGAGGACCTGCAGGTCGTGCTGCGCTACCCGGACGGGTCCACCGCCACCATCAGCTACGTCACCACCGGCGCGGCCGGCTTCCCCAAGGAGACGCTGGACCTCATCGCGGACGGCAAGGTGCTGCGGCTCGACGACTTCGCCCGTGCCTCGGTGTACGGGCACAAGCGGTGGGTCAGTTCGCGGCTGCCCAAGGCCCGGGACAAGGGCCAGAACGCCGAGCTGGCCGCGTTCATCAAGGCCGTGCGGACCGGCGGGCCGATGCCGGTCCCGCTGTCGTCCCTTGTCGCCACCACGGCGGCCACCCTCGCCGTGCAGGCAGGCCTGGCCGGCGGCGCGCCGGTGACGTTGGCGAGGGCGCGATGACCATGAGCGCGAGCTGGTACCTGCGGCGGCTTTCCCGGATGAGACCGCGGGAGATCGGCGGCCGGGCGGGCGACGCGGTGCGCAGGCGGCGGTGGCGGTCGGCGCGCCCCGACTGCCCGAGCGTGACCGGCGCCCGCTTCACCGCGGTACTGCCCGCCGGGACGATCGCCACGGTGCCGCCGGACGCCGCGAAGCGTCTCATCGCGGAGGCGGACCGGCTGCTGGCCGGGCACGTCGAGTATTTCGGGGTGGTCCGCGACGACCTGGTCGACCCGGACTGGTGGTGCGACCCGAAGACCGGGCGCCGGGCTCCGTGGGGCTATGCCTTCGACGTGCCGTACCGGAACGAGGACGCGGTCGGGGACATCAAGCAGATCTGGGAGCTGTCCCGGCATCAGTACCTCACCGTGCTCGCCGCCGCCTACGCGATCACCGGGAACGAGCGGTACGCCGAGCGGGTCGCCGAGCACCTGCGGTCGTGGTGGGCGGCCAACGCGCCGCTGCGCGGAGTGCACTGGATCAGCGGCATCGAGCTGGGCATCCGGCTGCTTTCCTGGGTGTGGATCCGCCGGCTGCTCGACGGCTGGCCGGGCGCGGCCGGTCTCTTCGAGAGCAACCCGGTGGCGCTGAACCAGATCTGGCACCACCAGCGCTGGCTGGCCGCCTTCCCCAGCCGAGGATCTTCGGCGAACAACCACGTCATCGCCGAGGCCGCCGGGCAGTTCGCCGCGGCCTGCGCGTTCGGGTGGTTCCCCGCCTCGGCGCGCTGGCGGGACGCCGCGCTGCGGTCGCTGGAGCGGCAGCTGCGCGGCAACACCTTCGACTCCGGCCTCAACCGCGAACTGGCCACCGAGTATCACGGACTTGTCCTCGAGCTCGGCCTGGCCGCGGTGGCCGAGGCGGATGCCGCCGGCGTGCCGGTCCCCGCGTCGATCCGCCTTGTGCTGCTGCGGATGACCGACGCGCTCGCGGCCGTCGTGGACAGCCGGTTACGGCCGCCGCGCCAGGGGGACGCGGACGACGGGCACGGCCTGGTCCTGGACGGCGGCGGCACCGACCGCTGGGCCTCGCTCCTCGCCACCGGGGACGCCCTGTTCGGCCGGCTCGCCTGGTGGCCGACGGTGACCGGCACCGACGTACGCACCCCGCTCCTCGCCGCACTCATCCGGCCGTACGCGGAAGAGGAAACCGCACCGGCCGTGACCCGCCCGGCAAGCCGACCGGCCCACTTCGCGGACGCGGGCATGACCATCCTGCGCGGTCCGGGAGAGAGGGGGGAGATCTGGTGCCGCTGCGACGGTGGCCCGCACGGGTTCCTGTCCATCGCCGCGCATGCCCACGCGGACGCGCTGTCCGTGGAGGTCCGGCACGACGGGGTCGACGTGCTCGCCGACCCGGGGACGTACTGCTACCACGGGCAGCCCGAGTGGCGGCAGTACTTCCGGTCGACCCTCGGCCACAACACCCTGCAGCTGGACGGCGGTGACCAGTCCGTCTCCGGCGGCCCGTTCCTGTGGACCCGGCATGCCAAGAGCCGCGTCCTGGTCACGGACACAGCGGACACAGCGGACCCATCCGGCGCGGGTGTGGCCCGCTGGTGCGCCGAGCACGACGGCTACCGGCGCTCCGTACACCGCCGCAGGGTGGAACTGAGCGGCGCGAGCCAGGAGTTGAGGGTGGTCGACGAGGTCCACGGCCAACACGGCGCGCGCCGGGCCGCGCGCCTGGCGTTCCACCTCGGCCCCGCGATCGCCGCGTACTTGGTGGGGAACCGGGCCGTGCTCACCTGGACCCGGGACGGCGAGGACCGCTCCGCGGTGCTCGACCTGCCCGGGCAGCTGTCCTGGCGGGCGCATCGCGGCGAGACCGACCCGCCGCTGGGCTGGTACTCCCCCGGCTTCGGGCGCAAGGAACCCACCACCATGCTGGTCGGCACCGGCTTCGCCGACGGCGACCAGGGGTTCATCACCGTACTCAGGTTCCGCGGCTAGGGGGGCGCGTGGGGATCAAGAGGGGGCACTGGGCGTGGGCGGTGGCACCGCTGGCGCTGGCGCTGCTGGCGGCGACCGGCTGTGAGAGCAGCACGCCGGGCAACGACCGGGCGGAGCCGACCACCGCCCCGTCCACGCCCGTCGCCCGGGTGTGCGCCAAGCCCGCGGCCGGTCCCGCGAAGGCACCGGCGGGCGCGGTGACGGTCGACCCCGCGGTGACCGGTGACCTGACCGCGAAGACCAAGAGCAGCCCCCCGAACACCACGTTCTGGCTTCGGCCGGGCAAGCACAGGCTCGACCCGGACCGCTACGCCCAGGTCATCCCCAAGAAGGGGAACCGCTACCTCGGCGCGCCGGGCGCGGTGCTCGACGGCCGGAAGACCAACCAGTACGCGTTCGGCGGCACCGCCCGCGACGTCACCATCCGCCACCTGACCGTGCGGCGCTTCGTCGCGCCCCCGGACGAGGGCGTGGTCAACCATGACTCGGCCGACGGGTGGGTGATCGAGCACGCGACGATCAAGGACAACTCCGGTGCCGGGCTGATGGCCGGTGCCCGCCAGCGGGTCCGCGCCAACTGCCTGCGCGGCAACGGCCAGTACGGCATGAACGCGTACAAGGCCTCCGGGCGCCTCACCGGCCTGGTGGTCGAGGGCAACGAGATCGTGGGCAACAACACCGACGACTGGGAGCGGAAGCGGAAGGGCTGCGGCTGCACCGGAGGCATCAAGTTCTGGGCCGTCGACGGCGCCGACGTACGCGGCAATTGGGTGCACGACAACCGCGGAACGGGGTTGTGGGCGGACACCAACAACAACGACTTCCGCATCGAGAACAACGTGCTCGAAGCCAACGACGGCGCCGCGCTGATCTACGAGACCAGCTACAACGCGGTCATCCGGAAGAACACGATCCGGCGGAACAACTGGGTCGAGGGCCGCAAGGCGGCCGACCGCGGCGACAGCTTCCCGTTCGCGACCGTCTACCTGTCCGAGTCCGGCGGCGAACCACGCATCCGAGCCCGCACGGACAAGATCGAGATCTACCGGAACGTCCTTGAGAACAACTGGTCCGGGATCACCCTCTGGGAAAACGCCGACCGGTTCTGCAACAGCCCGGCCAACACCTCCTCCGGCGACTGCACGTTACTGGTGAAGAAGACCGACCGCTGCGCGCGGCCTGCGATCACCAAAGCACCGCTCTACGCCGACTGCCGGTGGAAGACCCAGCGGGTGGACATCCACGACAACCGCTTCGTCCTTGACACGTCCGTCGTCGAGTGCACGACGAAGTGCGACCGCATGGCGGTGCTCGCCAACTACGGCACCTACCCCGACTGGTCGCCCTACCAGGGCGAGCGGGTGGCCGAGGCCATCACCCACAAACAGCACAACCGCTGGCACGACAACGTCTACCTCGGGCCATGGAAGTTCGTGGCCCACGACCCGAGCCGGGTGCTCGACTCCGGGCAGTGGCAGGGCAGCCCGTACGAGCAGGACGCGGGCAGCACCTTCGGCCCACAGGCCGGTGGTTGAGATGGGCGGGGACACACCGAAGACCGTCGGGGTCGTCTGGGGATTGCTGGTCCTCAACACGCTCGGCTCCACCGGAGCGAAGACCATCGTCCCGCTGCCCCGCTCCCTCATCCAGATCGTCACCATGGGCGCGCTGGTCGCCGCGTTCGCGCTGGCGCTCGCGCTCAATCTCCGGCTGCGCATCCGAGCCGGCGCCTTCGTGTTCCTGCTCACCCTGCTGCTTGTGCCGAGCGTGATCTCCAGCCTGCAACTGGAGTCCGGGTTCGGCGCGCTGTTCCGCTGCGCCCGCCTGGCTCTCTTCGTCGGCACGCTGTGGCTGCTCAGCCGCTGGTGGGACGGCGGCGTGACGTTCGTCCGGCACCACATCCGAATGTACTTCGCGGTCCTCGGGTCGGTGGCCGCCGGACTGGTCGTCTCACCGGGCGCGGCCATGCCCGAGCTCTACGGCGGGCGCCTGGTCGGCGCGTTGTGGCCGCTCACCCCGCCGCAGATCGGACAGTACGCCGCGGTGATCATCGGGCTCACCGTGCTGCTCGTACTGGGCCGCCGGACCGACAGTGTCAGCGCGGCGGTCGTCATCGTGCCGTCACTCGTGCTGCTGGTGCTGACCCATACGCGGACGGCCACGCTCGGCCTGCTCATCGGGTTGGTGCTGGCGATCGGCTCGCTCGTCCTGACCAGCGCGGCCGCGCGCCGGTTCTTCGCCTGGGCGGTGCTGTGCGCCGCGGTGGCCGCGGTGGGGTTCGCCTCCGCGCTGCGGGCGTGGTTCCTGCGCGGCCAGAGCCAGGAGTACTTGACCAGCCTCACCGGTCGGGAAAAGGTCTGGGACGCCCTCCTTGCCGCGCCCCGGACGACCATGGAGAAGGTGTTCGGCGTGGGCCTGGGCGACAAGTCGTTCGGCGGCCTTCCGATCGACAACAGCTGGCTGGCCGTCTACCACGAACAGGGCCTGACCGGCGTCGCCATCGTCGCGACGGTCATCATCGTCCTCGCCGGCGTCGCGTTGCTGCGGCCACCGTCGCTGTCGAGGGCCTGCGCGATCTTCCTGATCAGCTACTGCGCGATCGCGTCGTACACCGAAGCCGGTCTTGGCGACGCCTCGCCGTATCTGCTGCATCTGGCCGTGGCCGCCTCGCTCCTCGCGGCACCTGCCGCGGCCACGCCCCTCTCGACGCCCGCAGTCCGTCAACGACATGTCCCGCGCTGGGCCCGGGATCGGGAGGTGACCTGAGCATGCACGGCTTGCACGTTCTCGTGGCGCACAACCGCTACTCCTCGGCGCAGCCGAGCGGGGAGAACATGGTCGTCGACCAAGAGGTGGAGCTGCTGCGCGCGGCCGGCCACCGGGTCGAGGTGTTCGAGCGGCGCAGCGACGACATCGGCGCCCGGTCCCTGCTCGGCAAGGCCGCGGTGCCGCTGCTCGTGCCGTGGAACCGGGCGGTCCGTACGGAGCTCGCCGCCCGGCTTCGCACCTCACGCCCTGACGTGGTGCACGTCCACAACGTCTTCCCGCTCCTGTCGCCGGCGGTCCTTGCCGCCTGCGCCGACGCCGGCGTGCCCGCCGTCGCCACACTGCACAACTACAGCCAGGTCTGCCCGCCCGGCACCCTGCAACGGGACGGTCGGCCGTGCACCGAGTGCGTCGGCTCTGCGGTGCCGCTGCCCGCCGTCCGGCACGGCTGCTACCGGAACTCCCGCCTTGCGACCGTGCCCCTCGCGGTCAGCCTGTCGGTCAACCGGCGGCGGTGGTGGTCCGGCGTGGAACGGTTCTTCTGCATCTCCGCGGCGCAGCGCGACGTCCTGGTGCGGGCCGGTATGCCGGCCGAACGCCTTGCGGTGAAGCACAACTTCGTTCCGGAGCCCGGCACTTGCCGTTCGGGCGCCGGTGAGCAGCTGCTCTATCTCGGCCGGCTCGCGGAGGCCAAGGGCGTACGGCTGCTCATGGCCGCGTGGGACGAGCTCGCGGCGGACGGCGGTGTGGGCGTGCCGCTCGTGGTCGCGGGCGCGGGGCCGCTGGAGCGGGAGGTGACCGCCTGGGCGGCGGGCCGGGACGACGTGCGGTACGTCGGCCTGTACGACCAGGCCCAGTGCCGGGAGGCCGTCGCGCGGTCGGTCGCCGTGGTGACTCCCTCGACGTGGCTGGAGACGTTCGGCCTGGTGGTCGTGGAGGCGATGGCGGCGGGGGTCCCGGCCGTCGCCGCCGGTCACGGAGCCTTCGTCGAACTCGTCGAGGACGGGGTGACCGGGCTGCTTCACCGGCCGGGCGAGGCCGCCTCGCTCGCGTCCTGCCTGCGCCGGATCACGGCCGAGCCGTCCCGCAACCGGGAGATGGGCCAGGCGGCCCGGCGCCGTTACGAGCAGAGATTCAGCCCGGCCGTCGGCCTTGAGCGCCTGGTGGAGGGGTACCGCACCGCGATCGCGGGTCGGACGGAATTATTGGGGGGCAGTAAATGACTGGATGCCGACTCTGCGGCTCGGCGGCGCTGGCAAGCGTCGTCGATCTGGGGGCGACACCACCCTGCGAGAGCTTTCTCGCCGCGGACCAACTGGACGAGCCGGAGCCCGCGTACCCGCTGCACCTGCGGGTCTGCACCGACTGCTGGCTCGCGCAGATTCCTCCGCTGATCACGCCGGAGGAGACGTTCACGCAGTACGCGTACTTCTCCTCGTACTCGACCTCCTGGGTGGAGCACGCGCGCGCCTTCGTGGCCGACGCCGTACAGCGGCTGGATCTCGGCTCCGACGGCGCCGACAGCTCCGACGGCTCCAGCGCCTTCGTGGTCGAGGTCGCGAGCAACGACGGTTATCTGCTGCGGCACGTGGCGGACCGGGGGATCCGCTGCCTCGGCATCGAGCCGTCGGTGAACGTCGGCGCGGCGGCGCGGGACGCGGGTGTGCCCACGCTCACGGAGTTCCTGGACTCGGCCACCGGCTCGGCCGTCCGCGCCGAACACGGCCCGGCGGACCTGGTCGTGGCCAACAACGTGTACGCGCACATCCCCGACGTGGTCGGGTTCACCCGGGGGCTGCGTGCCCTGGTCGCCGACGACGGCTGGGTGTCCATCGAGGTGCAGCACCTGCTGACCCTGATCGAGGAGAACCAGTACGACACGATCTACCACGAGCACTTCCAGTACTACACGGTCGCGTCCGCGAGCCGGGCGCTCGCGAGCGGCGGACTCGCGCTCGTGGACGTCGAGTTGCTGCCCACGCACGGCGGCTCCATCCGGCTGTGGGCCCGGCCGGCCGAGGTGGCGGGCGAGCCGAGCGGCCGGGTGGCCGACGTCCTTGCCCGGGAGAAGGCGGCCGGGCTGCAGGAGCTGTCCGGGTACACCGAGTTCTCCGCCCGGGTGGCGAAGGTGCGCCGGGACCTGCTGCGGTTCCTCGTCGAGGCGGCCGAGCGCGGCGAGACGGTCGTCGGCTACGGCGCCCCGGGCAAGGGCAACACCCTGCTCAACCACTGCGGCATCCGGCCCGACCTGCTCCCGTACACGGTCGACCGCAACCCCTACAAGCACGGCAGGTTCACCCCGGGCACCCGCATCCCGGTCCTGCCGCCCGAGCAGATAGCCGCCGACCGGCCGGACTACGTCCTCGTCCTCCCGTGGAACCTGCGGGCCGAGCTGGTCGAGCAGCTGGCCTTCGTACACGACTGGGGCGGCCGGCTCGTCTTTCCCATCCCGGAATTGAGCATTGTCGAGGTCGCGTCTTGAAAGGGCACAGTATGAAGGTCGTGCTGTTCTGCGGCGGTTACGGGCTGCGCATGCGCAGCGGAACCTCCGACGACATACCGAAGCCGATGGCGATGGTCGGCCCGCGGCCGCTGATCTGGCATGTCATGCGCTACTACGCGCACTTCGGGCACACGGAGTTCATCCTGTGCCTCGGGTACGGGGCCCACCACATCAAGGACTTCTTCCTCAACTACGAGGAGACGGTGTCCAACGACTTCGTGCTGCGGGGCGGGCGGACCGAGCTCCTCTCCACCGACATCGCCGACTGGACGATCACGTTCGCGCAGACCGGCATCGAGTCACCGATCGGGGAGCGGCTGCGCCGGGTGCGGCACCACCTGGACGGCGACGAGATGTTCCTCGCCAACTACGCCGACGTCCTCACCGACGCGCCGCTGCCGGAGATGATCGACCGGTTCGCCGTGCGCGACGCCGGTGCGTCGATGATGGTGGTGCCCCCGCAGTCCTCGTTCCACTGCGTGGACCTGGGCGAGGACGGCCTGGTGGGCGGCATCACCGCGGTGAGCGAACTGCCGCTGTGGGAGAACGGCGGCTATTTCGTGCTCCGCCAGGAGGTCTTCGACCACATCCCGGAGAACGGGGACCTGGTCGCCGACGGATGCGCCCAACTGGCCAAGCGCGGCCGGTTGTTGGCCCACCAGCACCGCGGCTTCTGGAAGCCGACCGACACCGTGAAAGAGCGGGCCGCGCTCGACGCCGCCTACGCGCGGGGCGAGCGTCCGTGGGCCGTGTGGGAACGGGACGGCGCCAAAGCGAGGACCGCGTGATCAAGCTCAAGTCCGGGCGGCTGGACCGGATCGTCGCGGTGGGCGCGCACTGCGACGACATCGCCATCGGTGCAGGCGGCACCCTGCTGACGGTGTGTCACGCGCGGCCCGGCATCGGCGTCGACGCGCTGGTGCTCTCCGGCGGTGGCAGCGAGCGGGAGCAGGAGGAGCAGGCCGCGCTCGCCGCCTTCTGCCCGGGCGCCGAACTGCGGCTCACCGTACTCAAGTTGGCGGACGGCCGACTGCCTGCGCAGTGGGAGGAGGCCAAGGCCGCAATCGAGGAGCTGCGTGCGCGGACAGAGCCGGATCTGGTCCTTGCACCGCGCGCCGAGGACGCGCACCAGGACCACCGCGGCCTGGCGAAGCTGGTCACCACCGCGTTCCGCGACCACCTCGTACTCGGCTACGAGATCGTCAAGTGGGACGGCGATCTCGGCCGTCCAGCGGCGTACCAGCCGCTGTCGCCGGAGATCGCCGAACAGAAGGTGCGGCTGCTGCAGGAGCACTACCCCTCGCAACGGCACCGGCCCTGGTACGACCGCGAGGCCTTCCTCGGCCTCGCCCGGATCCGCGGCATCGAATGCCACGCGCGCTACGCCGAGGCGTTCGCCGCCACCAAACTCACGCTCAATCTGGGGGGATGAACCTTGCGGGTACTACTGACCGGACACCAGGGCTACCTGGGCACCGTGATGGCCCCGGTCCTCGCGGCCGCCGGGCACGAGGTCGTCGGCCTCGACGCCGGCCTGTTCGCCGACTGCGTCCTTGGCCCGCCGCCCGCGGACCCGCCGGGGCAGCAGGTGGACCTGCGCGACGTCACGGCCGACCACGTGGCGGGGGTGGACGCCGTGATCCACCTGGCCGCCCTGTCCAACGACCCGCTGGGATCGCTGGCGCCGAAGCTCACCTACGACATCAACCACCGCGCGTCCGTACGCCTCGCCCGGCTGGCCCGCGACGCCGGAGCACGGCGCTTCCTGTACGCGTCGACCTGCTCGGTGTACGGCGCCGCCGGCGGCGACGACCTTGTCGGCGAGGAAGCCCCGCTGCGCCCGGTGACGCCGTACGCGGAGTCCAAGGTGCGGGTGGAGGACGACCTGCACGCGCTGGCCGACGGCGACTTCACCCCGGTGTTCATGCGCAACGCCACCGCCTTCGGCTACTCGCCCCGGCTGCGCGCCGACATCGTGCTGAACAACCTGGTGGGCCACGCGCTCCTGTCCGGCGAGGTGCTCGTGCTCTCCGACGGCACCCCCTGGCGCCCGCTGGTGCACGCCGCCGACATCGCACGGGCCTTCACGGCCGCGCTCACCGCCCCGCGCGAAGCGGTGCACGACCGGGCGTTCAACATCGGCAGCGAGACCAACAACGTCACGGTCGCCGAGATCGCCGAGCAGGTCGCCGCGGCGGTGTCCGGCTCGAAAGTGGTGATCACCGGGGAGAACGGTGCCGATCCACGGTCGTACCGGGTGGACTTCTCCCGGTTCCGCGCCGCGATATCCGGCTTCGACTGCGAGTGGACGGTGAAGCAGGGCGCGCTCGAACTCGCCGACGCCTACCGGAAGTTCGGGCTGACCCGGGAGGGCTTCGAGCAGCGCTTCACCCGCCTTGCCGTGCTGCGCGCGGCGTCCGACGCGGGCGCCGTCGACGACACCCTGCGGTGGCGCCGATGAGCGAAGTGGGCGACGCGATGTACGCGCTGGTGGAGCGGCTGTACCCGCTGTGCCGAAGCATCACCGGCGACGGCGTGCGCGCCACCCTGGACATCGTCGGCGAGTACGTCCCCCTACAGGTGCACGAGGTGCCGACCGGGACCCAGGTGCTCGACTGGACGGTGCCGCAGGAGTGGAACATCCGGGACGCGTACATCGCCGACACCGCCGGCAACCGGGTCGTCGACTTCGCCGCGTCCAGCCTGCACGTGCTCGGCTACAGCGTGCCGGTGTCGGCGACCATGCCCCTGTCCGAGCTGCGCGGCCACCTGCACACCCTGCCGGACCACCCGAGCTGGGTGCCGTACCGCACGAGCTACTACAAGCCGGAATGGGGCTTCTGCCTGGCCCAGGAGACCCTGGACGCGCTGCCGGACGGCGACTACGAGGTGCACATCGACTCCACGCTCGCCGACGGCCACCTCACCTACGCCGAGCACGTGATCCCCGGGCAGGTCCCCGATGAGGTGATCGTCTCCTGCCACGTCTGCCATCCCTCGCTGGCCAACGACAACCTGGCCGGCATCGCGGTGGCGACGTACCTGGCTCGCGTGCTGGCGGAGCAGGAGCAAACCCCGTACTACACCCACCGGTTCATCTACGCGCCCGGCACCATCGGGGCGATCACCTGGCTGGCCCGTAACGCGGAGCGGGTGGAACAGGTCAAGCACGGGCTTGTGCTGGCCTGCGCCGGTGACCCGGGCTCGCTGACGTACAAGCAGAGCAGGCGCGGCGACGCGGAGATCGACAAGGTGATGCGGCACGTGCTCGCCGCCTCCGAACGCCCGCACCGCGTAACCGAGTTCACTCCGTACGGCTACGACGAGCGGCAGTTCTGCTCACCCGGATTCGACCTCGGCGTGGGCTCGCTCAGCCGGACCCCGTACGCCGGCTACCCCGAGTACCACACCTCGGCGGACAACCTGGACTTCGTCTCCCCGGAGGCGATGGCGGACACCCTCGCCGTCTGCCGTGAGGCATGCGCCGTCCTCGACCGCAACCGGCGGTACGTCAACCTCAGCCCCTACGGCGAACCACAGCTGGGCCGACGCGGGTTGTACGACGCGCTCGGCGGCCGCAGCGACACCAAGCAGGCCCAGATGGCCATGCTCTGGGTGCTCAATCTCTCCGACGGCGAGCACAGTCTGCTGGACGTCGCCGAGCGGTCCGGACTGCCGTTCGGCGCCGTCGCCGCCGCGGCCGACGCCCTGGGCGCCGCCGGGCTGATCAAGGCGTGACGCCGATGCCCACCGAGCGGGAGAAGCCGAGGACAACGGCGGCACCGGCCGGGCACGCCCCGCGGGCCGCCAAGCGGGCCATGGCCGGCCGGCTGTCCTGGGGCCTTGCCGACCAAGCGGTCTGCAGCCTGAACAACTTCGCGGTGGGGATCTTCGTGGCACGCTCGCTGGGCCTTGCCGCGTTCGGCGTGTTCAGCCTGGCCTGGGTGACCTACGGCGTGGTGCTCAGCGTCTCGCGTGGTCTTGCCACCGACCCGCTCGTGGTGCGCTTCAGCGGGGTGCCGGCCGCGTCCTGGCGCGCGGCGGCGGCCCGGGCGTCGGGTACGGCGCTCGGCGTCGGTGTCGTCGGCGGCGCGGTGTGTCTGGTGGTCGGCCTCGCGCTGGGCGGCCGGGTGGGGCCGGCGTTCGCCGCGCTCGGCGTCGTCCTGCCGGCGCTGCTGCTCCAGGACGCCTGGCGGTTCTCGTTCTTCGCCGCCGGTACGGGGCGGAAGGCGTGCGTCAACGACCTCCTGGGGGGCGTCGCGCTCGTCCCGGCCATGGTGGTGGCGGCCCGCGTGGGCAGCGTGGCCGCGTTCGTGCTCGCCTGGGGGGCGGCCGCCGCCGTGGCCGCGGGCTACGGCTGGTTCCAGTCCGGCATCCGGCCCCAGCTGACCGGAGCGCGCGAATGGATTCGCGAGCACCGCGACCTCGGCTACCGGTATCTGATCGAGAACACCTGCGTCAGCGGCGCGGCCCAACTGCGCGCGTACGGGCTCGGCGCGATCGTCGGGGTCAGCGCGGTGGGTGTGATCCGGGGTGCCGAGCTCCTGCTCGGCCCGTTCCTCGCCGTACTGATGGGGCTGTCTCTGGTCACCGTCGCGGAGGCGGCACGGGTGCTGCGGCAGGCCCCGCACCGGCTGCGCATGTTCTGCCTCCTGCTGGGCGGCGGGCAGGCCGCCGCCGCGCTGCTCTGGGGCGGGGCGCTGCTCCTTGTGCCGGGCCGGGCCGGCGAGCTGGTCCTCGGCGACGTCTGGCACTCCGCATCGGAGCTCATCGTGCCGGCCACGCTCGGCGTCGCGGGAGCCGGCCTCGGCGTCGGCGCGGCGGCAGGGCTGCGCGCGCTCGCCGCGGCCCGGCGCAGCCTGCGCAGCCAGCTGTTCGCCTCCGCCTGTTACGTCGGCGGCGGGCTCGGCGGGGCGGCCGTGGCCGGCACGGTCGGCTCGGCCTGGGGCGTCGCCGCCGCGACCGTCTGCGGCTCGGCCGTGTGGTGGCTGCACCTGCGGACCGCCCTGCGCGAGCACCACCAGAACCCCATTCCCGAAGTGAGGACCTCATGACCGCGCACCCCAGGCTGAGCATCGGCCTGCCCGTGTACAACGGCGAGGAGTACCTCGCCGAGGCGCTCGACGCCCTGCTCGGCCAGACCTACGAGGACTTCGAGCTGGTCGTCTCCGACAACGCCTCGACCGACGGGACCCAGGACATCTGCCGCAAGTACGCCGCGCAGGACTCGCGCATCCGGTACCTCCGGCTGCCCCGCAACATCGGCGCCGCGCCGAACCACAACTACGTGTTCACCAAGTGCCGCGGCGAACTGTTCAAGTGGGCCTCGCACGACGACCTGTACGCCCGCGACCTGCTGCGGCGCTGCGTGGAGGCGCTGGACGAGCGCCCTGACGTGATCCTCGCGCACTCCGGCCAGGCGGTCATCGACGGCGGCGGCCAGGTGAAGGTCCCGTACGCGTACACGCTCGCCACCGACTCGCCGCACGCGCCGGAGCGCTTCCGCAGCCTGCTGTTCGAACCCGGTGGCGACGACTTCTACGGGGTGATGCGGGCCGACGTGCTGCGCCGGGTGAAGCCGCACGACAGCTACCACCACGCGGACCGCACGTTCGTCGCCGAGATCACCCTGCACGGGCCCTTCCACCAGGTGCCGGAGCTGCTGTACTTCCGCCGCGACCACCCCACCCGCGCCGAGCGGGCGAACCCGTCCAAGCGCTCCCGGTGCGTCAACCTGGACCCGCGCCGGGCAGGCCCGCTGCACCCGACGCCCCGGCTGCTCGCCGAGTACGTCTGGGGCTTCGTCGCGGCGATCCGGCGGGCGCCGCTGTCCCCGGCCGACCGGCGCGCGTGCTACCGCCACCTGGTCGCGTGGATGACCAGCCGGGTCCGGCCGGGCGCGGGCGAGCGGGTCGAGGACCGCGCCCCGGTCGACCCGGGCGGGCTCGCCGTTTCTGTCGACGCCCTCGTCGCCGGTCGTGAGGGGCGGCGGCAGGCATGACGGCTGCTCCATACCAAACTCCGGTGCGCGTCGGGGTATTCGGCCTGCTCGGCTCCGGCAACCTCGGCAACGACGGGTCGCTGGAGGCCGTGCTCGGGTATCTCCGCGCCGCGCACCCGGAGGCGGTCGTGGACGCGCTGTGCGGCGGACCCGAGGTCGTCACGGCCCGGTACGGGATCCCCGCGGCGCGGCTGCACTGGTACCGCGGGGAGTACCGGACCGCGTCGCGTGCGGGCGCGATCGCGGCGAAGGGCGTGGGCAAACTCGTCGACGCCGTCCGTACCGCGGCCTGGGTGCGCCGGCACGACGTGGTGATCGTGCCGGGCATGGGCGTCCTGGAGGCCACGCTGCCGCTGCGGCCGTGGGGCTTCCCGTACTCGCTGTTCCTGCTCTGCGCGAGTGGCCGGCTGCTTCGCACCCGGGTCGCGCTGGTCGGCGTCGGCGCCGCCGCGATCGGCAACCGGCCGACCCGGGCTCTGGTGCGCTGGTCGGCGCGGCTCGCCACGTACCGGTCGTACCGGGACGCCCAATCCCGGGACGCGATGCGGGAGATGGGCGTGGACACCGCGCGCGACGAGGTGTACCCGGACCTCGCCTTCGCCCTGCCGACGCCATCTGCGGGTACGCCCTCGGGCACGGTCTGCGTCGGCGTCATGGACTTCCACGGCGGCAACGACGACCGCGCCCGGGCCGAGGAGATCCACCGGCGCTACCTCGCCGGGACAACTCGCTTCGTCCGTACGCTGGTTGAGGACGGCAGGCCGGTCCGGCTGCTCACCGGCGACGCGTGCGATGAGCCGGTGGTCGCCGCGATCCTCGACGCGGTGGACTCGCCGCTGGTCACCGCTGCCGAGGCGGCCTCGCTGGCCGACCTGATGAAGGAGATGGCCGCTGCTGACACCGTGGTGGCGACCCGGTACCACAACCTGATCTGCGCGCTGAAGGTCGGCACGCCGACGCTCGCACTCAGCTACGCGGCGAAGAGCGACGCACTCATGGCCCGGATGGGCCTTGGCGCGTACTGCCACCCGGCTCGCGAGGTCGACGCCGACCAGCTCCTCGAACAGTTCCGGTCCCTGGAGAAGCACTCGGCAGAACTACGGCAGACCCTCACCGAGCGAAACCTCGCCGTCGCACAGCAACTCGCCCACCAATTCGCCGACTTGACCACCGCCCTGGGGGAGGCTGCATGAAAGCCACCGAGATCCCGAAGATCACCGGCGCGTACCTGTTCGAGCCGACGCCGTACGCCGACGAACGCGGCTTCTTCTGCCGCACCTTCGACGCCGACGTTGTCCGCTCGGTGGGCCTCGACCCGGACGCCTTCATCCAGGACAGCCTGTCCCGCTCGGTCCGGGGCGTGCTGCGCGGCCTGCACCTGCGCTCCGGCGCCGGCGAGGCCAAGCTCGTGCGGTGCTCGTACGGGAGGATCTTCGACGTCGTCGTGGACCTGCGGCCGGACTCACCGACGTACCGCAACCGGGCCTTCTTCGAGCTGTCCGGCGAGACGCAGGCGACCCTGTACATCCCGGCGGGGTGCGCGCACGGCTTCCAGGCGCTGACCGAAACCGCCGACACCTCGTACCGGATCGACCGCCCGCACGATCCGGCCGAGGACGTGACGATCGCCTTCGACGACCCGGAGCTCGCCATTCCGTGGCCGCTGCCCGTCGCATCGATGTCCCGGCGGGACCGGGAGGCGCCGAGCCTCGCCGAAGTCCTGCTGCATTTCCCGGGGACCGCATTCATGTGCGGCTGCCGCCGCGTGGCCCCCGGACCCCCAGCCGGACAAGCAGGCGAAGTGAGTGAAGGATGAGGAGAGGTGAAGTTCGCGTGGACACCGAAGAGTTCTTCCTCCCTCGGTCGCAGCTGGCGAACGAGCGGCTGCACGCCCTGATCCCCGGCGGCGCGCACACCTACGCCAAGGGCGACGACCAGTACCCCGAGGACCTGGCCCCGGTCATCAGCCACGGCCGCGGCGCCCATGTGTGGGACGTCGACGGCAACCGCTACATCGAGTACGGCTCCGGCCTGCGGTCGGTCAGCCTCGGCCATGCCCACCCGCGCGTACTCGAGGCGGTGCGGCGGGAGATCGACCGCGGCAGCAACTTCGTCCGGCCGTCCATCGTGGAGGTCGAGGCCGCGGAACGCTTCCTGGCCACGGTGCCGACCGCCGAGATGGTGAAGTTCGCGAAGAACGGCTCCGACGCCACCACCGCGGCGGTGCGCCTCGCCCGCGCCGCCACCGGGCGCCCGCGGGTGGCCCTCTGCGGCGATCAGCCGTTCTTCTCCGTCGACGACTGGTTCATCGGTACGACGCCGATGTCCGCCGGTGTTCCGGCGGCGACCAACGAGCTCACCGTGGCGTTCCCCTACGGGGACCTGGCCGCCACGGAGGAGCTGCTCACCCGGCACCAGGACGAGGTCGCCTGCCTGATCCTCGAACCCGCCACCCACACCGAGCCGCCGCCGGGGTACTTGGCCGGCCTGCGCGAACTGGCCGACCGGCACGGCTGCGTACTCGTCTTCGACGAGATGATCACCGGCTTCCGCTGGTCCGAGGCGGGCGCCCAGGGGTTGTACGGCGTCGTCCCCGACCTCTCCACGTTTGGCAAGGCGCTGGGCAACGGGTTCGCCGTCTCCGCGCTGGCCGGGCGCCGCGAGCTGATGGAGCGAGGCGGACTGCGTCACTCCGGCGACCGGGTGTTCCTGCTGTCCACCACGCACGGCGCGGAAACGCACTCCCTGGCAGCCGCGATGGCCGTGCAGACCACCTACGTCGAGGAGGGCATCACCGCGCAACTGCACGCCCTGGGCGAGCGGTTGGCCGCCGGTGTCCGCGACGTCGCGGCCACCATGGGCGTCGGCGACCACCTCGTCGTCCGGGGCCGGGCCAGCAACCTGGTCTTCGCCACCCTCGACGAGAACCGGCAGCCGTCGCAGCAGTACCGCACCCTGTTCCTGCGACAGCTCCTCGCGGGCGGGGTGCTTGCCCCGTCGTTCGTGGTGAGCAGCGCGCTCGACGAGGACGACATCGATCGCACCGTGGAGGTGGTGGCCCAGGCATGTGCGGTGTACCGGAAGGCACTTGATGCCGTCGATCCCACGCCCTGGCTGGGCGGGCGGCCGGTGAAGCCCGTGTTCCGCCGCTTGGCGTGACGCGACGTCAGCGGCGCTGCCACTGCCTCTTGTCGGCGACCCGGTCGACCACCCACGCGGTCGCCGGTGTCACCGCCAGCGCGGTGCACCAGCCGCCGAGGACGTCGGTCGGGTAGTGCGCGCCCAGGGCGACCTGCGCCCAGCCCATGGCGGCGCCGGCGACCAGCGCCGCGGCGAGCACGAGCAATGTGCCGGCCGTCCTGCCGAGGCCGAGCCGGCCGGTCGCGAGCAGCGCCGCCACGAGGGCGAACTCGGTGAGGAAGGCGGTGTGCCCGCTCGGGTAGGCCAGGTTGGCGTCGCCGTGGATGGTGCGTCCCACCAGGTGCTTGAGCAGCGTCGCCGTCCCCACGGTCATGCCGACGCCGGCGACGACGAGCACCGCCGCGCGAGGACGCCGCAGCAGCAGGCAGCCCGTCACGGCGGCCACGACCAGCACCGCCGCTCCGGCGGGCTCCCCCAGGAAGTCCACGGCCAGCGCGACGCGCCGCCACGGCGGCCCCACACTGTCCGCCGTCGGCTCGACGATCCACCTGTCCACCCTGCCGGGCTCGCTGTGGCCCGCGTACAGGACCCCGATCACGACGACCACCAGCGCGCCGAGGGCCGCGATCAGCCCGAGCCACGCGCGCAGCGACGGGGGCAGCACCGCGGGCGGCGCCGACCGGCAGGTCACACGCCCACCGCGTCCGGTCGGCCTGCGGTGGTGACCTTCTTGTCCGCCGTGCACAGCGTCGGGCGGAGGTCCGCTCCGGCCAGCCGTTCCCACGCGAGCCCCCCGTCGTGTCCGACCCACCCTCCAGAACCATAGCCGCCCCGCGGACACCCGCTCCTGGTGAATTGACGGTGGGTCAGCCTCAATGTCCCTTGAGCCCCCATTGAGCACGCCTTCAATAAACCTGCACATCGAATGTGCACCCCCGTCACGCCATTCAGCCCGCACTCCCCCTCGAATTTCCGTGCATGGGCCACAGGAAGTTCTCTTCGACGGGGGGTGTCCGATTTGTTGGAGAGAGTCGGTCCGCGCCCCCGATTTCCCTCTGTGAATGTTGTGAAGGAGCTGCCGCCACGCGGTGAATCCGCCTGCACGCAGCGGTGATGCGATGCCACGACCGCGACTGACCGCCGCTTCGTCGATTGGATGTACGAGCTGCGAACGTGCTTTGATCCTGGCCCACGCGGAATTCGCATCCCAGGTTCCGCGGAGTTGGAAACACCTTTGCAACATTCATGAGAAGGGCAGCTCACACCATGAACAACACCCCCCAGGTCGAGACCCTCGAGATTTCCGACGCCGACCTCGACAACGTCTCCGGCGGCCTCGTCTCCGGCGTCGCGGGCAACGTCACCGGCACCGTCGACTCCATCGCCCCGGTCTCGGGCGTCGTCGGCGGCGTCGTCGGCACGGTCGAGAACGTCACCGGCGTGAACACCAGCGCCGTCACGGGCCTGGCCTCCGGCCTGACCGCCGGTCTCTGAGCCTTCGCTCACCGAGCACCATGATTCGTGAGCCCCGGAACCTTGGGTTCCGGGGCTCACGGACGCCACAGGCACAGTAAGGGAAGCGGTCCGTGCAGTTCCGTCAACAGGCCCTGTCCAAGCTGCAGTCGCCCGAGGAACTCGACCTGCCGGTGCGCTACGCCCGCCCCCAGGGCCTGCTCGTCCTGGCCGTCACCCTCGTCGTCATGGCCGCCGCGAGCGTCTGGGCCGTGACCGGCTCGGTCTCCTCGACACTGCGGGCACCCGGAATCCTCACACACGGCCAGGGCAGTTACGTCCTGCAGAGCCCGGTCACCGGTCAGGTGACCCGCGTCCTGGCCGAGGAGGGCAAGCGTCTCGCCGCGGGCGCCCCCGTGCTGAAAGTCCGTACGGACCAGGGCGACAAGGTCGTCCGCGCGATCGCCGCCGGCCGCGTGACCGCGCTCGTCGCCGGGATCGGCACCGTCGTGACCACCGGCGCCGACGTCGCGACCCTGGAGCGCGTGGCGGGCGCCGACGACCCGCTCCTCGCGATGCTCTACGTACCCGCCGACCGCGCGGCCACCGTACCCGTCGGCGCGGCCGTGGACCTCACCGTCGAGTCCGTGTCCACCCAGAAGTACGGGACGCTGCGCGGCCGCGTGCAGGCGATCGAGCGGGCCGTGCAGAGCCGGCAGAAGATCACCGGTTTCCTCGGAGACAAGGAACTGGCCGGGCAGTTCAGTAAGGACGGGCCGCCCGTGGCCGTCCTCGTACGGCTCGAGAAGTCGTCCGGCACCAAGTCCGGCTACGCGTGGTCGACTTCCGGCGGTCCGCCCTTCGCGCTCGACTCCATGACCCCGGCCACCGGCGCCTTCCACCTCACCGAGCAGCGCCCGATCGATTGGCTGCTTCCGTGACCGCACCGCACCCCTCCCCCGCGCACCAGCAACCACTGCCGCCCCCCGGCGGCCGGCGCAGGCACCGACCCGAGCCCCAGCGGCGCGGCCGACGCCGTGCGGCGCCACGCCCCGCCTCCAAGGGCAGACGACCGCGGACCGTCCGCACGCCCACCGTCCTGCAGATGGAGGCCGTGGAGTGCGGAGCCGCCGCCCTGGCCATGGTCCTCGCCCACCACGGACGCCACATCCCCCTGGAGGAGCTGCGCATCGCGTGCGGCGTCTCCCGCGACGGCTCGCGGGCCAGCAACGTCCTCAAGGCGGCGCGCAGTTACGGTCTCACGGCCAAGGGCATGCAGATGGAACCCGCCGCGCTCGCCGAGGTCGAGGCGCCCGCGATTCTCTTCTGGGAGTTCAACCACTACGTCGTGTACGACGGCACGGGGCGCCGCTTCGGCCGCCGGGGCGTGTACATCAACGACCCGGACAAGGGCCGCCGTTTCGTGCCCGCGGAGGACTTCGACACCAGCTTCACCGGCGTCGTCCTGGTCCTCGAACCGGGGGCGAACTTCCGTCCCGGGGGCCGCAGGCCCGGCGTCATGAAGGCCCTCCCGGCGCGGCTGCGCGGCACCACGGGCACGATGTTCGCCGCGCTGCTGGCCAGTCTGCTGCTCGTCGCGGTCGGTGCCGCGCTGCCCGCGCTCAGCCGCACGTACATCGATCTGTTCCTGATCGGACATCAGACGTCGCTGCTGGGCGCGCTGTTCGCGTCGATGGGCGCGATGGTGGCGCTCACCGTGGTACTGACCTGGTTGCAACAGGCGAACCTGCTGCGCGGCCGCATCATCTCCTCGACCCTCGGCAGCGCCCGTTTCCTGCGCCATCTGCTGCGCCTGCCCGTCACGTTCTACGCCCAGCGCAGTCCCGCCGACCTCGTACAGCGCCTCGCGTCCAACGACGCGGTCGCCGAGACCCTGGCCCGCGACCTCACGGCCGCGGGTGTGGACGGCATCGTCGTACTCCTCTACGCGGCACTGCTGTGGACGTACGATCCGCAGCTCACCCTCGTCGGTGTCGCCATCGCCTTGCTGAACGTCGTGGCGATGCGCGTCGTCATCCGGCTGCGCGCCACCGGCACCCAGAAGCTGCGCGCCGACAGCGCCAAGCTCACCAACACCTCGTACACCGGCCTGCAGTTGATCGAGACCATGAAGGCCACCGGGGGCGAGCACGGCTACTTCCGGCGCTGGGCGGGCCAGCACGCCACCACGCTGGAGGAACAGCAGCGCCTCGGGGTGCCGAGCGCCTGGCTCGGTGTCGTCGCACCGACTCTCGCGACCCTCAACAGCGCGCTGATCCTGTGGATCGGCGGCCTGCGCGCGGTCGAGGGCCATCTGTCGATCGGGCTGCTCGTCGCCTTCCAGGCCCTTGTGACCCGCTTCACCGCGCCGATCACCCGGCTCAACGGCGTCGCGGGCCGCATCCAGGACTTCGCCGCCGACGTCGCCCGCCTCAAGGACGTCGAGAACTTCCCCGTCGATGCGCTCTACTCCCGCCCCGAACCGGCGGCCGACACCCGCCGTCTCAAGGGCCACGTCACCCTGGACGACATCACCTTCGGCTACAGCCCTCTCGACAAGCCGCTCCTGACCGGCTTCTCGCTGGCGGTGGGGCCGGGCGAACAGGTCGCGCTCGTCGGCGGTTCCGGCAGCGGCAAGTCGACCGTCTCCCGGCTGATATCGGGGCTCTACAGCCCGTGGGAGGGCACGATCCGCATCGACGGGCAGCGTCTGGAGGACATCCCGCGCGGCGCGCTGTCGGCCTCCGTCTCCTTCGTCGACCAGGACGTCTTCCTCTTCGAGGGCACGGTCCGTGACAACGTCGCGCTGTGGGACCCCTCGATCCCGGACGACGCCGTCGTCGACGCCCTCAAGGACGCCTGTCTGTACGAGGTCGTGGCCCGCAGGCCCGGCGGCATCCACGGCCGGGTCGAGCAGGACGGGCGGAACTTCTCCGGCGGGCAGCGCCAGCGCCTGGAGATCGCGCGGGCCCTGGTCCGCCGCCCGAGCGTCCTCGTCCTTGACGAGGTGACCAGTGCCCTGGACGCCGAGACCGAACGGGCCGTCATCGACAATCTGCGCCGTCGCGGCTGTGCCTGCGTCGTCATCGCCCACCGCCTGAGCACCGTGCGCGACAGCGACGAGATCGTCGTACTCGACCACGGCCAGGTCGTGGAGCGCGGGCGCCACGAACACCTGGTCGCCGCGGGCGGTCCCTACGCCGACCTGGTCAAGGAGCACTGAGGTGACCTCCGTGCCGGAACAGCACACCTGCCCCGACGACACGGTCGCCGCGGCGTTCGGCGCCCTCGGCACACCGGCCGACTGCACGGGCCTGCGCAGCGTGCACCTGGAGGGCCCGCAGGTGCTGTGGCTCGTCGTGGCCGGTGCCCTCGACCTGTTCGCGGTCGACGCCGTTCAGCAGGGCCACTGGCACTACCTCGGCCGCCTCGAACCGGGCACGCTGCTCCTCGGTCCGGTCGAGGGCCCCCAGCACACCCTCATCGGCCGCCCCCTTCAGGGGTGCGAGCTGCGCCGCATCCCGCTGCGCGAGCTGTACCGGCCGGACTACGGCGACACCTGGTCCTACGAGCAGCGGTACCCCACTCAGTACGACACCCAGGACGCGGCCCTGAGCCTCCTGGAGCACGCCTTCGCGCTCGGCATCGGGCGCGGCCACCGGGTCCTGTTCGAGGCGCCGCTGGACGGCCGCACCATGGGCGACGCCCCCGACGACGTCGTGGCCGACGACGACATCCTCTGGATGCCGGTCGCGCCGGGCAGTGTGCAGTACGGGGCCGCGTACAGCGCGGAGGCCGCCGGTGACCTGCTCGTCGACGCGGCGACGTGGCAGCGGATGGTCAACCAGCAGTACCGGCTGCTCGCGACACTCGACCGCTGGATCGAACGCCTGGAGCGGGCCCACGAGGACCGTACGGCGGCCGGGATCAAGGCGGGCGAGCACGTCCGCGAGCAGGCCGACCGGACACTGATCGCCTCCATCGGCCGCTCGGGCAGGCGCGGTGCGCGGCGTACGGAATCCGGTGGCGGCCACGACGCCACCTACGCGGCCTGCCGGCTTGTCGCCGAGGCGGCGGGCATCTCGCTGGCCGACGCCGCGGCGGGCGGCACGGTGAGCGACCGGATCGACCCGGTGGAGCAGATCGCGGTGGCCTCACGGATCCGTACCCGTGCCGTACGGCTCGACGGCCGCTGGTGGCGCGAGAACGCGGGCCCGCTGGTGGGACACCGGGCCGCGAGCGGCGCGCCCGTCGCGCTGCTGTGGCGGCGCGGTGGCTACGAGTCGGTGCACCCCACGTCCGGGCGGCGCACCCGCGTCGACAAGACCAACGCCGACGAGTTCGAACCGCAGGCCGTCATGTTCTACCGCCCGCTGCCGGAGCGGGCGTTGACGCCCTGGCGGCTGGCCCGCTTCAGCCTGCGGGGCACCCGCGGCGACGTACGCAACCTCGCGCTCGCCACTCTGGTGACGGTCACGGTCGGCGCCCTGGTGCCGATCGCGACGGGGCAGGTGCTCGGTGTCTTCGTGCCGAACGCCGAGAAGAGCCTCATCGTCCAGGTCTCCCTGGCCGTCATGATCACCAGCATTGTCTCCGCGGCGTTCATGCTGCTCCAGAACCTCACCGTGCTGCGGATGGAGGGCCGCATGGAGAGCGCCCTCCAACCGGCGGTCTGGGACCGGCTGTTGAGACTGCCCACGCGCTTCTTCGCCGCCCGCTCCACGGGGGAGCTGGCGAGCGCCGCGATGGGTGTCAGCGCGATACGCCGCGTCCTCTCGGGCATCGGTCCCGTCGCCCTGCAGGCCGGGTCGATCGGCGCGATGAACATCGTTCTGCTCCTGCTCTACAGCGTCCCCCTCGCCCTGGCCGCACTGGCGATGCTGGCCGTCATCGCGGCCGTGTTCCTCCTCCTCGGCCTGTGGGAACTGCGCTGGCAGCGGCGCCTGGTGGAACTCGGCAACAAGCTGAACAACCAGGCGTTCCAGACCCTGCGCGGCCTGCCCAAACTCCGGGTGGCCGGGGCGGAGAGCTTCGCGTACGCGGCGTGGGCCGGGGAGTTCGCACGCAGCCGCGAACTGCAGCGGCGGGCCGGCCGCATCAAGAACATCACCACGGTCCTGAACGCCGTCTATCTGCCGCTGTGCACGCTCGTCATGTTCTTTCTGCTCGCCGGTCCGGCCCGCGGCAGCCTGACCGCGGGTGAGTTCCTCACCTTCAGCACCGCCGTGACGATGCTCCTGACATCCGTCACCCAGCTCACCGGCGCCCTGATCTCGGCGGCCGCCGTGCTCCCGATGTTCGAACAGATCAAGCCGGTGCTCGACGAGGCACCGGAGGTGCGCGCCGGGAGCACGCAGCCGGGCGAGCTCCGGGGCGAGATCGAGACGCGCGCCCTGTCCTTCCGTTACAGCGACGACGGCCCGCTGGTCCTGGACGACGTGACGCTGGCGATCCGGCCGGGTGAGTTCGTGGCCGTAGTCGGCCCGAGCGGCTGCGGCAAGTCGACGCTGCTGCGCCTCCTGATCGGCTTCGACGAACCGGTCTCGGGCAGCGTGCTCTACGACGGCCAGGACCTCTCGGCCCTGGACCAGTCGGCGGTGCGCCGCCAGTGCGGCGTGGTCCTGCAGAACGCCCAGCCGCTCACCGGCTCGATCCTGGACTGCATCTGCGGCGCCGAGTCGTTCACGCAGGAGGAGGCGTGGGAGGCCGCCGCGATGGCGGGCCTCGCCGAGGACATCAAGCGCATGCCGATGGGCCTGCACACCATGATCTCCGGCGGCGGAGCGGTCTCCGGCGGCCAGCGCCAGCGCCTGATGATCGCCCAGGCCCTGATCCGCCGCCCCCGCGTCCTGTTCTTCGACGAGGCGACGAGCGCGCTGGACAACGAGACGCAGCGCACGGTCATGGACAGCACCCGCACCCTGAACGCCACCCGCGTCGTGATAGCCCACCGCCTCTCCACCGTCATGGGCGCCGACCGCGTCGTCGTCATGTCGGAGGGCCGCGTCGTGCAACAGGGCCCGCCCGCACAGCTGTTGGCGGACACGGGTGGACGGTTGCACGAACTGGTGCGGCGCCAGCTGCAGTGACGCGGACGGCACGCGGTCCGGTACGGCTCGTACACCGAGCCGCACACGGCGCACTGCCGAGTCGCGGTCCTGTGTGCCGCGGTCCTGCGTCGATGAGTGTCGAGTGGGCGTACCGCGGTTGTGCCTGCCCCTGGGACGGCGGATTCTGGAGGGGATGAACGGGGCTGGTGTGGCGTCATGACTGCATGGAACGCGGAACAGAGTGCCGATTTTCGTGGTCCCCTCGACGTCACCAGGGCAGCCACGGTGGTCGTCGACGACCAGGACACGGTCATCGGGTGGAGCCCCGCGGCGGAGCGGCTCCTCGGTTACTCCCCGCGGGAGGGCGTCGGGCGCCCCCTGGACATGTTCCTGTCACCCGGCCCGGCACCCTCTGCCGTCCCCCTCCCCACCCGGTTCCGGGGAAACGAGATCCGCGTCGCCCGGCGCCGGGACGGGCGTGAGCTGATCGTCGCCATCGCGGTGTGCCCCCTGTCGGGTGCCGGGACGGCGGCGCGCGTCCTCGTCGCGACGGAGCTGAAGGATCTCCGGCTGTGGGAGTCCCGGCTCGCCCTGTTGCACGGACTGGCCACCCAGTCGCCCGTCGGCCTGGGCATCTACGACACCGATCTGCGCCTGACCTGGTGCAACGCGGCGTACGAACGGGAGATTGGACAACCGTTCGCCGCGTTCCGCGGTATGCGGGCCGATGAGCTGTACTCCGAGGGAAAATTCGTGTCCAAGGGGCATCCGCCCACCCTCGAAACGGTCATGCGTCACGTACTGGATACCGGCGAACCATTTCTGGACCTGCACTTCAAGGGCCGTCCGCCCAGTGATCCGGAAACGGACCACCTGTGGTCCTGCGCCTACTACCGGCTCCAGGACGCCGACGGACACGTCTTCGGAGTGTGCGAGGACGCGTTCGACATCTCCGACCGCTACAAGGCCCAGCGGCGCCTTGCCCTGCTCGTCGAGGCGGGCCGCGGAATCGGCACCGCCCTCGATGTGCGGGTCACTGCCGAGAAGATCACCGAGGTGGCGGTACCGGAGTTCGCCGCCACGGTGACGGTCGACCTCGCGCGGGGGGGTACTGGAAGGCGAGGTGCCGGCCACCGGCGGCTCGGCGGCGATGTCTCTGGTGCGGGTCGCGCACTGCTCGGCAGGGGAAGCCGACGGGGAGACCCCAGGGAAGCCGGAGAAGCCGGAGAAGCCGGGACAGAGACAGGGACAGGGACAGGGACAGCAGCCTTCTCCCCCTGGCCTCGGGAACGACTCGCCCGTGGAGTACCCGCCCGGTTCGCCGCAGTATCGCAGCCTCTCCTCGGGCGGGCTCGTGCTCGACGACACGACCCTGGTCGTGCCGCTGCGGGCCGGGAACAGCACGCTGGGACTCGTCACCTTCATCCGCGGCACCGGTTCGGCCTTCGACAGCGGCGAAGTGGCACTGGCCGACGAGTTGGTCGCCCGTACGGCCGTGTCCATCGACAACGCCCGCCGCTTCACCCGCGAGCGCACCGCCTCCCTGGCCCTCCAGCGCCAGCTGCTGCCGCAACACGTGCCGGAGCAGTCGGCGGTCGACCTGGCCTACCGCTACCTGCCCACGGACGACGTGACAGGGGTCGGCGGTGACTGGTTCGACGTCATCCCGCTGTCCGGAACCCGGGTCGGACTCGTGGTCGGGGACGTGGTCGGCCACGGCCTGCAGGCAGCGGCCACCATGGGACGGCTGCGTACGACCGTACGCGCGTTCGCCCAGATGGACATGGAGCCCGTCGAGCTGCTTTCGCGGCTCGACGATCTGGTGGCGCAGTCGGCGGAGGAGCAGTGGGGCGAGCGGGGCACGCCCGACGGTGCGTACGCCGATGTGACCACCGGGGCGACCTGTCTCTACGCCGTCTACGACCCGGTCTCGCGGCGCTGCGTCATGGCCAGGGCCGGGCACCTGCCGCCTGCGGTCGTCGACCCAGACGGCCGGCTGTCCTTCCCCGACCTGCCGGCCGGCCCGCCCCTGGGCCTCGGCGGCCTGCCGTTCGAGTCGCTGGAGATCGAGCTGCCGGTGGGCAGCCTGCTGGCTCTCTTCACCGACGGCCTGGTCGAGGCCCGCGACCACGACATCGATCACGGACTCGACACCCTGGGACGTGTACTCAGCGACCGGCACGCGTCGCTGGAAGAACTGTGCGACCGGGCCGTGGCGGAACTCCTGCCGGGCGGCTCGACAGCCGACGACACCGCCCTGCTGCTCGTCCGCACCCGCGAACTCGACACCTCGCAGGTCACCGAATGGGAGCTGCCCGCGGAACCGGTCGCCGCGGGCCACGCCCGGGACCTGGCCACCCAGCAGCTGCGCCACTGGGGCCTCGATGAGCTGTCGTTCGCGACCGAGCTCGTCGTCAGCGAGCTCGTGACCAACGCGGTCCGGTACACCGAAGGGCCGATCCAAGTACGCCTCATCCGTGACCGCACCCTGCTGTGCGAGGTCGCGGATACGGGCCACACCTCACCGCACCTGCGCCACAGCGGCGAGGACGACGAAGGCGGGCGCGGCCTGTTCATCGTCGCTCAACTGGTCCAGAGGTGGGGAACGCGCTACACCCGCTCCGGCAAAACGATCTGGACGGAACAAGCCTTTCCGACGGCTCCGACGGCTCCGACGGCTCCGACGGCTCCGACGGCTCCGACGGCTCCGACGACGAGATGAGACGGTCCGCTCCTACGACGGGATGAGACGGTCCGCCCGAGACAGACCGCCTACACCCGGGTCACCGCCCGGCGACGGTGACCGTCACGCCCTTTTCCTCAGCGGATGTTGACGTCGATGCACGCGTAGAAGGCGTTGGCCGTGTCGCCGATGTTCCACACCGCGAGGACCTTGTGCCTGCCGGTGAAGCTGCCGAGGTTGACCTGGTGGGAGACGGTCGCAGGCGGCTGCTGGTTGCCGCCGTCGATGGTGGCGACCTTTGTGCCGTCGACGAAGTACTCGTAGTTCAAGGTGCGGTGCCGAGCGGTGAACGTCCAGGTGAAGGTCTGCGTCCTGCTGACGTCGCTGACCCGCCAGCCCTTGCTGTCGTCGTTGAGCTCCGCGAACCTTGCGTTGCCGCCGTGGCAACTGCGCAGGCCCTTGGGGCCTTCGACGCTCTGCGGTTCGTACTTGATCTCGCCGCACGCCACCGTGCCCGCGGCGCACTGCGCCTGACGGCTCGCCGGCGCGTTGACGTATCCGTGCGCGCCGGCCGAACCGGTCGGCAGCGTGAGGGCGAGGACCGGTGCCAGACCAGCACCGATCGCGGCGGCTATCTTCCGCTTCTTGTCCATGCGTACTCCTTCACGGCATTGCTCATGGGGGGCACGTGAAGTGCTCGTGGGGGTGCAGGTACGGGTGCGCGTGGAGCGTTGTGGGGGGTGGGGCCGAGCGGTGGGGCCAGATGGTCACGGCTGCCGATTAGTCTGGACCATAGACTTTGACAGACCACGGTCAAGGGCGATTTCGGGCCACGTCTTGGGGGTGCACCTGCGGAGGTCCGCGACGCTATCCGGAGCCGGCCCGCTACCTGATGGCGGTGGCCCTTCAAACGGAGTAGCTGAGGTCCTTCGCGACCAGCGAGTCGGGGCGCACCCGCAGCCAGACAGTTCCTCGCTCGGCCGGATCGTCGAGCAGATAGTGCCGGAAGCGGTCGTCCCACTCGGCGTCGTCCGGACCGAGATAGCGGCTGAGCTTCCGTCGGCCGCGCGGTACGTCGAACGGCAGGATCTCTGCCTGCCCGCGGGCGATCACCTGCCTCACCACACCCGTACCGACATCACACACATCGACGACGAGGGCGATCGCGGGGTCGGTTCGGACATGGCTCAGCAGCCTCGCCCATGGGCCGGTCAGGATCCAGAAGGCTCCGTCCTCCCAGAGAAACCACGTCGGCCGCACGGTCGGCCCGTTGGTTGCCACCCGCGCGGTGAGCGGCTGGGAGAGGAAGGCGTCTACATCGAACTCTCGCTGTGTCATGCCTTGATCATGCCGTCGCACGACGACGGGCCGCTCTCGTACGACGACGGGCCGCTTGGTTGGAGGTGGCAACGTCTCGATCAGCTGGTCCATGAACGGCACCCCGTCCTCGGGGCTCACCAACATCACCTTCCCCATCACGGTGAACCCCGCGACGGCCCACCAGGCCGGGATCTACTTCGCCCAGCAGTACAGCTTCGCCAACGGCATGGGCTACACCGGCCCGCAGCCGAGGGAGAACAGCGGCGGCAGCGAGCGGCTCTCCGCCCGCTTCTCGACCTTCACCGCGGGCGCGACGACCTCCGACCCGAACTGCCACGAGGGAGCCGACGGCGGACCCGGCGTGACCTGCGCGGTGGGCACCTACACACTGCCGTCCGGAAGCGGCAACCTGCAGGGGTCCCAGGGAGGCTTCGTGGAGTACTACGCCGGGATCCCGAGCTGCGCCCGAATGCCCAGGTCCGACGTCGTCTTCGGCGGGCCCACGTCCACCGACGCGGGCGGCCTCAGCGGCACGTCCAGAGCGAATTACGAGTACAGCGACTGCGTCGGCGAGTCCAACTACCGCGCCGAGGACGACGGGGCTGGAACGCACGTCACCCGGGGCTTCGTTTCGTGACCGGGGGTCCGGGTCGGACCGGCCGCTAGAGCGACGCGTACTCCAGCCAGTAGTCGAGCAGGGCGCTCTCGCCCCGCACCACGACCCGCGCGGGCGGCAGTCGGCGGGTGAGCACCAGCAGCACGTCCTGCGCCGTACCGATCACGTCGACGTCCGCCGACTCGCCGCGGCTGCAGCGACCGCCGGTGCCGGTGCCGGGCTGCCACCTGACGCCGTCCGGCGTGCGTGTCACCAGCCAGTCCCGCCCGCCGGCGTCGGTCGTACCGATCCGCAGCGTCTCGCCCCGGCCGCGCAGCTTCGTGACGGCCGGGCGCAGCGCCTCGGCGACCGGCAGCGCGAGGAACTCGAGGAGTTCGGTGATCGCGTCGGCGGCGAGGTCGGGTGACAGTGTGTACGGCACCCCGGCGAGCAGGGCGGCGTCGACGCGGTGCACGGTCGTGTCGTGTGTCGCGCGGCGCAGCCAGAACACCGCCGGCCGCGCTTCGCCGAACGTCGTCACCGGCGTGGCTGCGCCGGTGTCCCGCACGGCTGCCACGAGCTCGTCGGCGCCGTCGCGCAGCCATCGCTCCCAGTCGGCGGGCGGCGTGGCGTCGTACGGGTCGGGGATGGCGGCGGCCTGGCGGTTCCGGACGATGTCGGCCATCCAGCGGTGTTCCTGTCCGATGTGTGCGACGAGCACGCGCAGCGGCCACTCCGGGCAGGTCGGCAGGTGCGCGTCCCAGTCGGCGCCCGCGGCGGCCCGGGCGAACGCCTCGGTCTGCTCGACGAGGGCGGTGGCGAGTCGGTCGGTGTCCGGCTGCTCCATGGTGTGATCCATGCGCCGTACCGTAGGAGTTCCACCCGGGTGGAGGTTCAAGGTGAGGAACAGCACGTTGAGCATCGGCGAGCTCGCGCGGCGTGCCGGGGTGCCGGTGCGTACGGTCCGCTTCTACTGCGACGAGGGCCTGCTCGCGTCGGTGCGCAGCACGGGCGGGCACCGGCGGTTCGACCCGTCGGCGGTGGAACGGCTCACCCTGGTACGGCGGTTGCGGGCGCTCGGCCTCGGCCTGCGGGCGATCGTCGCGGTGCTCGACGGCGAACGGTCCCTCGCCGAGGCCGCTGCCGCCGAACGCGCCGCGCTCGACGTGTCCTTGGCGGCCCTGGCCTGGCGGCGGGCGTCGCTCCGCGCCATCGAGGCCGCGTCGGTCGAGGAACGCGCCGCGCGGCTCGAACTGCTCGCCGCGGTCAGCGACGGACGCGCGGCGCGCGCCGCGCTGGAGGCGTTCTGGAGCCGCGCGTTCGCGTCGGCAGTGCCCGCGGACGCCCTCGCGATGTTCCTGACGGTCGGCGTGCCCGCGCCACCACCCGACCCGACTCCGGAACAGGTCGTGGCGTACGCGGGCATGGTCGGCGTCGTCTCCGAACCCACGTTGCGCCAAAGGGCGTTCGCGCGCCCGCGTGCCGACGGTGTGGCCACCTACCAGAACACGTTGCTGCGCGGCGAGATCGGCGTACTCTGCGAAGCCGTCCGCGCGGGTGCGCGGCCCGGCGACCTGCTCGACGCGTACGTCGCCGTGCACGCCCGCGCGCAGCGCGCGGCCGACACCCCGTCGTTCCGGCGCACCCTGGCCCGGACAGCGGCACTCGACCGAAGCGCGAGCATGCACCGCTACTGGCGTCATGTCAGGGACGTCACCGGTGAACGGATCACCGTCGGGGAGGCACACTTCTCGCTCCTCGACGCCCTGGACGGGTGGGCCCTGGGCTCAGGCCCACCGGCGGCCCGCGTCTGACCTGGTCCTCTGCGCGGCATAACGCCTCAAGTTGCGCCGCGGGCGTCTCCGATTCACCGGTCCACGGGCGCCGACCCGCGCAGAACGGGGCGCTACGGCGCCATCTCGTACGCCCCCGCCAGCGCCTCCACACGTTCCCAGACGTGCGCCGAGCGGGCGTCGTCGACGACCGGGCGCCGGACCGCGCCGAGGGCCCAGCTCTGCTGTGCCTCGGTGGCGGAGTCCTTGCCGTGCAGGTCGACGGCGTGCGCGGAGAAGTCGCGTACGAGGACGGCGAAGAGCTCGTCGAGTACGTCCTCGTCCAGGCCGGTCAGGCGGGCCTGTTCCAGGATGAGCTGGCCGTGCACGACCAGGGCGAACAGCTGGCCGACGGCGAGGAGCAGGTCGAGGTCGCGGCTCTGCTGCTCGTCGGGGGCGGCTGTGGTGACGAACTGGCAGAGGGCGTCGGCCTGTTCGCGGAAGCGGGCGACGTTGGGCACCTCGGCGTACGTGTCGTAGGCGGCGCGCCAGTCGTGGAAGCGGATGGCGCCGAGGCCCCGGGCCGGTCCCTGGCGGAAGAGGAAGGCGTCGTCGGCCGCGTCCAGGCGGGTGGGCACCGGCGCGTACTCGGCCGGGTTCAGGAGGTGGTTGCCCATGAACTTGAGGATCAGCGCAAGGTTGACGTGGACCGTGCCCTCCAGCTTGGGCAGGCCACGGATCTCGGTGGCGGCCTGGGCGAAGTAGGTGTCCTTCTCGAAGCCCTTGGCCGCGATGACGTCCCACATCAGGTCGATGACCTTCTCGCCCTCCGTGGTCACCTTCATCTTCGTCATGGGGTTGAAGAGGAGGTAGCGGCGGTCGTCGGGTCCCGCGGAGCGGAAGTAGTCGACGGCGCGGTCGCTGAACAGCTTCATCCCGACGAGGCGTACGTACGCGTCGGTCAACTCGCGGCGCACGTGCGGGAACGCGGTGACGGGGCGGCCGTAGAGGATGCGGTTCTGGGCGTGGGTGACGGCCTCGTACATCGCGTGCTCGCAGATGCCGATCGAGGCGGTGCAGAGGTTGAACTTGCCGACGTTGACGGTGTTGAGGGCGGCGTCGAAGGCGGCACGGCCGGTGTGCAGGATGTCGTCGGCCGCGACGGGGTAGTTCCCCAGGCGGAACTCACTGACGTACTTCGAGGAGTCGACCACGTTCTTCACCAGGTGGTACGCCTCGTGGCGGCTGTCGGTGGCGAAGAAGACGTAGCCGTCGGGGCCCTCGACGTCGGTGCGGCGGCCGAAGACGGAGACGAGCCCGGCGGCGTTGCCGTTGCCGATGTAGTACTTGGAGCCCGTGGCGCGGAAGCCGCCGTTGCCGTCGGGCTCCAGGAGCATGTCGGTGGAGTAGATGTCGGCGCCGTGGGTCTTCTCGGACAGGCCGAAGGCGAACACCTCGCCCTGGGCGAGGAGTTCGGCCGCGCGGGCGCGGGCGACGGCGTTGTCGCTCTGCCAGACCGGGCCGAGGCCGAGGATGGTGACCTGCCAGGCGTACCAGTAGTCGAGGCCGTAGAAGCCGAAGATCTCGTTGAGGGCGGCGATGCGGGCGGTGTCCCACCGCTTGTCCTCGACGCCGTCAGCCGCGGCGGCCGGGGTGAGGAAGGTTGCGAACAGACCTTCCTTCGCGGAGAAGGCGAGGAAGTCCGCGAGCCAGGCGCGGGAGCGGTAGTCCTCGATGAGCTTGCGCTTGCCGCGGGCCTCGAACCAGTCGACGGTCGCGCGCAGCAGCCTGCGGGTCTCGGGGTCGAAGTGCGCCGGGTCGTAGGTGCGCGGGTTGAACAGCAGCGGGTCGGCCATGGCCATTCGCCTTTCCGGCTCGGGAGTTGGGGAGGGGTGGGCGGGAGAGGGGAACGTCAGCGGCCGAGCCGTTCGAGGGTGGCGATCACGTCGTCGAGCCAGGCGATCGTCATCCGTTCGTACGCGATGCCGCCGCGCAGCACGACGTGCTGGAGCTCCTGCCCGGTGTCGAGGGTTTCGGGGGTCTCGGGCCCGGTGAAGTCGCGGCGCTCCCCCGCGAGATAGCGCGCGAGCCGGTCGGCGTGCGCCTGGCGGTGCCGCTTCACCTCGTCGGTCAGCGCGGCCGGGTCGTCGAAGGCCGCGCCGCGGATCTTCACGGCGAGCTCGTGCCGGACGCTCTCGGGCTCGATCGGCTCGTGCAGCCACGCGGAGAGCGCGGTCCGGCCGGGGGCGGCGACGGAGTACTCCCGCTTGTCCGGCCGGTCCTGCTGTGCCACCTCGCGCGCGTCGATCCAGCCGTCGTGCTCCATGCGCTTGAGGACGCGGTAGATCTGCTGGTGCGTGGCGGCCCAGAAGTAGCCGATGGACCGGTCGAAGCGCCGGGCCAGCTCATAGCCGGAGCCCGGCTGCTCCAGCAGGGAGACGAGAATCGCGTGCTCGAGCGCCATGCCCAGATCCTGCTATGCAACTCGTTGCATAGACAAGCGCCGCCGTGGAGGTGAGACGCGGCTCACCCGGAGCGATCAGTCCTGTCGGCCGGGGTCCGCGAGGGTCTTGAGCCAGTCCTCGACGGTGAGGACGTCCGCCCACTGCGGGAACAGTCTCTCGACGAGGAAGCGGTGCACGTCGGGCTCGAGATCGAGGCAGCCGTCCGCAAGGACGGTGAGCCCGAAGTCCAGATCGTTGGCCTGGGCCAGCGTGTACAGCACGACGGCGCTGGTGGCGATGCCGGCGAGAACGAGGCTGTCGATGCCGCGCGTCCTGAGCACCAGGTCGAGGTCGCTGCCCGAGAAGGCACTCGCCCGCCGCTTGGTGACCACGATGTCGCCCGGCTGCGGTGCGATGTCCGGGTGGATGCCGGTGCCGGGGGCGCCCTCGGTGAACAGCCCGGCCCGCACGGCGGCGGTGACCGCCTTGTTGTGCGTGCTGACTTCCGGGTTACCCGGGCGCAGGCTGATGACGACGTAGATCACGGGGATGCCGGCCGCACGGGCACCGTCGATCGCCTTGGCGATGCGTGGCAGATATCCGGAGCCGTCGTCGGCCATGTCCACGATGTCCCGTTGGACATCCATCACGAGGAGGGCGCTGTTCGTCACGGCCGACCGTCCTTTCCGCACCGGGGAACCAGGGGCGTCCGACGCCAAGACAAGCTGGGGTCCAACGCGACGACAAGCTTAGGGAGGCGTGATCCTTCCTCACGGCCGGGGTGCCGCGACCGTGCCCGCCTCCGGCACCGCAGGATCGGGCGCGGGCCCGCCCTCGCTGAGCCCGAAGCGCCCGTGCACCTTCCGCAGGAAGCCGGGCGCGTACCAGGCAGAGCGGCCGAGCAGGCGCATCGCAGCCGGGACGAGGATGCCGCGTACGGCGATGGCGTCGATGAGGATGGCGAGGCCGCTGCCCAGGCCGAACAGCTGCATGAAGCTGATCTCGGCCGTCCCGAAGGCGAAGAAGCTCACGGCGATCAGGGCGGCCGCCGCGCTGACGATGCGTCCGGTGTGTCCGAGGCCGTTGACCACGGCGGACTCGTTGTCCTCGCCCAGCTCGTGGAGTTCCTTGATCCGGCTGGTGACGAACACCTCGTAGTCCATCGAGAGGCCGAAGGCGACGCAGAACATCAGCACGGTCATCGACGTCTCCATCGGCTGCGCGGTGAAGCCGAGCACGCCGGAGAGATGGCCGTCCTGGAAGATCCAGGTCATGACGCCGACGGTCGCGCCGAGGCTGATCACGTTGAGGACCAGCGCGCGCAGCGGCTGCACGACGCTGCCGGTGAATAGGAAGAGCAGCAGGAAGGTGGTGACGACGACCAGGCCGATGGCGAGCGGGAGCCTGCTGCCGATGGAGTCGTTGGAGTCGACCAGTTCGGCGTCGGATCCGCCCACCAGCGGGTGTGTCCCGGAGGGCGGGGCGGCCTTCCTGACCTCCTCGACCAGGTTCTTGGCCGCGTCCGACTTCGGCGTCAGGGTGCTTACGACGTTGAGCTGCTGCGCGTTGGGGCGGCCGAGCGCCGCGTTGCCGGGGCCTGTCGCCTTGGACTGCCCGTCGGCGTAGACCCCCGTGCCGGTCTCGACGCGGGCGACGCCCTCGAGCCCGGACAGTTCGGCCGCGTACGACTCCAGCGCGGCCTTGTCCACGGGCGCGTCGACGACGACGTGCAGGGCCGCGGCGTCGTTGCCGTTGAAGTTCTCCCGCAGTGACGCCGCGACCTGGCGGCTCTTGGCGTCCTCGGGCAGCACGCGTTCGTCCGGCGTGCCGAAGGTGATGCCGAGGAGCGGGCTCGCCGCCACCAGCAGAACCGCGAGCACGGGCAGCGCGGTGAGCGCGGGCCGCCGCATGACGGTGCGGGCAAGGCGTCCCCATACGGAGGCCCCGGACCCGGGGCGCCCCGGCTTCGCCCACGGCATCCGCCCCTTGTTGACCCGGTGCCCCAGCACGTTGAGCAGGGCCGGCATCACGAACAGGGTGCCGAGGGCCGCGATGACGACGACACCGACGCCGGAATAGCCGAACGAGCGGAGGAAGTACTGCGGGAACACCATGAGCGCCGCGAGCGCGGCCGCCACCGTGGCGGCGGAGAACGCGACCGTACGGCCCGCGGTGCTCATCGTCTTCCGTACGGCGTCCTCCACGCTCGCCCCCGACGCGAGCTGCTCCCGGAACCGGCTGATCATCAACAGGGCATAGTCGACGCCGAGGCCGAGCCCGAGGGCGGTGGTCAGGTTGATCGCGAAGATGGAGACGTCGGTGACACTGCCGACGAGATACAGCTCCGCGAACACACCCACGATGGCGATGAGCGCGATGGCCAGCGGCAGCAGCGCGGAGACCACGGTGCCGAAGACGACCAGGAGCAGCAGGAGGATCAGCGGCACGGCGATGGTCTCGGCCAGGACGAGATCTTCCTCGGTCTGTGGCCCCATCTCGTAGCTCACGCCGGCGCTGCCTCCGGCCTTGACGGTGAGCGTGTCCTCGTACGTCCCGGCGTAGTCGTCGATGACGACCTTGGCGTTCTCCTGCTGCTCCGTGTCCTGGCCCTTCACATGGGCGAGCACGACGGCCTCGCGGCCGTCCTTGGAGCGGAGGTCGGGGCTGTTCGTGTCCCAGTACGAGACCACGTTGCCCAGGTCCTGCTCCTTCTTGAGCTCGGACACCAGGGCCTGGCCGCTGCGCTTGGCGTCCGGGGCGTCGATGCGGCCGTCGGCGGCACGGACAAGGAGGACCAGGTTCGTCTCTCCGCCGAACTTCTCGTCGATGACGTCCCTGGCCCGGGAGGACTGGGAGGCCGGGTCGTCGAAACCGCCCCCCAGCAACTTCCCGAACGCACCGGCGCCCAGGGCGCCCATGAGAACCACGGCAACGGCAGCGACGACGAGTACCAGCCGGGACCGGCGTATCGCCAGCTCGGCTATGCGTTCAAACACGCACTCTCTCCTTTGCGTTCCTGCGGTCGCTCTCTTCGTCGCCGCAGGACGACGTTATGGAGACGGAGGAAGATTTGGCAGTGTTAGATTTTCTTCACAGTCCGCAGATTCCTGGTACGCCGTGAGGGCAGCCGTCGTACGGTCACGGCATGAGCGCAACCGACGAACTCGCACCGGCCCGGCCCTCCTTGCGCCAGCGGCGTCGGGCCGCGGCCACCCGAGAGATCCTGGACGCCGCCGAGTCGCAGATCGCCGAACACGGCCCCGCGGCCCTGTCCCTGCGAGCGGTCGCCCGGGACCTCGGCATGACCGTGCAGGCGCTCTACCACTACTTCCCGAGCCGGGACGCCCTGGTCACGGCGCTCGTCACCAAGGCGTACGACGACTTGGCCGACGCCGTGCGCACCGCCGTCGACACCAACGCGGAGGGCACCGCCGCGGACGACACCGCCGCGGACGACTCGGCCACCGAGGACTCGGCCACGCCGGGCCTGGTGGTCGCGGCCGAGGGCTACCGGCGATGGGCCATCGCCCATCCCGAGCGGTTCCAGCTGCTCTATGGCACGCCCCTGCGGTACTACGCGGCGCCCGTCGACGGCCCGACGACCCAGGCGGTGCGCCGGATGAGCGCGATCTTCCAGCGCGAGTTGTTCACCGGATTCACGACCGAGCAGCTGGCCGCGGCCGACACCCCCGCGCTCTCGCCGTCGTTGCACGCGTTTCTGGAAGCCCTGCCGTCGGACGGTCTGGGCGATCTGCCGCCGCCCGCGACCTCACTCCTGCTGAGCGCGTGGGGGCACATGCACGGCCAGGTCGTCCTGGAGGTGTTCGGGCACACCGCGTTCCTCGGTGACCATCAGGCCGAGGTCTTCCGCCTGTCGATGCTGAACCTGCTCAGGAACGTCCACAGCCGGATACCTGCTGCCGGACCGGCCGCTCCGCCGGAAACCGGTTCGCCATCGGACGGCTGAAGCCCCACGATGGGGCGTCCGAACAGATCGGCACAGGGGGTGGACGGTGTCAGGTGCGCATGGATTCGCGTACGAGGAACGCAGCGACGGATCCGTGGTGGTGTGGCATCACGGACGGCAGGCGGCGCAGCTGCGCGAGGGCCGGGCCAAGCGGTTCCTGCAGGAAGTGGCGTCCGGCGACGCCCAGTTGGTGATGGCCCGGTGGACGGGCAACTACCGGCGGGGCAACGAACGGTCGGCGCGGGAGCATCCGCGGAACGCGGGAGGGGGAGGGCGGCGGTAGGTCGCGGCGGCGCGGAACGCCGGGCAGCACACCGGGATGCGGAACGCTGGGCTCCACATCACTATGCGGCACGCCTGGCAGCACACCGGCAAGCCGCCGCGTCTCAGGTGCGGGTCGGCGGCGAAGCCCCCGCCCGGGCCTCACTCGAGCGCCTTCACCCGAGCCCCTCACCCGAGCGCCGTTCCCGCCACAGCCGCCCCACCCGCCACCAGGCACCCCACCGCCCACCGCATCCAGCGGTACTTGATCGTCAGGATGGTGCCAAGGGCGCAGGACTGTTCCAGGAGCCAGCGTCCGGGATCCCGCCCCGCGGCCAGCACCGCTGCCGCCACGTCGTCCGTCCCGGCCCCGCGGTGAAGCGCGGCCACCGACGGGCCGGGCTCGGCGGCGGCCGCCCGGCGCCCGCCGGCCCCGCCGTCCCGGATGTTCCCGATGTTCCCGCCGTCCGACCTCGTACGCGGTCTCGTACGCGGTCTCGTACGCGGCAGCACCACCATGGCCAGCATCACGATCCCCGCCAGCCACAGCACGGCACCGGTCACGCCCACCGGGCCGGAGCCGAGGCGTTCGTGGGCGGCCGAGGCGGCCAGCGCGGGCAGGGCCACGCTGCCCGACAGCAGGATCGACGCCTTGGTGTCGGCCCGCGTGATCTCCTCCCGTACCGCCGTGAGCAGCCGCTCCGACACGAACCGGCAGCCCGGCTCGGACAGGGGCGACACCGCGGTGCCGGGCACGGCGGTCCTGCGGTGCGGTGGATCTCCCGTGACCGTCATCCGTCGCCCGCCTCGGAGGGGCCGGTGGCGTCGGTGGTGTCCAGGAGCCCGCCCTCGATCAGCCGGGACATCAACTCCATGCCGTCCTGGCGCTCTTCCCGCTGCTCCTTGCGGAACATCTCCCGGATCTCGGCCAGATCCTTGGGGTTGCGCGCCATCATCTGCGCCATCAGGGCGTGGTTGCCGCTCCTCAAGGCCCGTTGGAAGTCGTCGGCCCAGTGGCTGATGAGTTCTCGCTTGTTGTCGTCCCTGAGCTGGCGCAGCTCGTGGTTGAGGCGCTCCAGGTCCGTCTGGTGCAGCACCCGGCCCAGGCTCGTGCCATGGTCCTGGATCAGCTTGTCCCAGGAGATCGTCACGAAGACGTCGAGTTCCAGGCCGAACTGGCTGCCGAGGCGCTGGTCCTTCAGTGCCGCGTGCACCGCGTCGCGGACCTCCTCCGCGCGGTTGATGGAGTAGCCGCGTGACACGTCGCGCAGCCGCTGCTCCAGTTCCGGGACGAGCAGCGCGGCGACATCGGTGACCTGGCTCCGCGCGACCAGGCAGGGGTCGCCCACCTGCCAGCGCACGCGTACGTCGGTGGGGAAGGACCTGCCGTTCTCCGCGGCGGGGAGTTCCATCCTGAACGACACGGTGTGCCAGCCGAGTTGGAGCTCGAACGCGGTGTAGGGGCGGGCGAGCCAGCGCAGCAGGAACCCCTCCTCGCCCTCGGGGCCCACTGCTTTGGGCGGTCGGCTGCGGTAGTGGAGCACCGCCGCGACCTGGGCGCTGCGGTGCCGGTACGGCCAGTCCGGGCGGTATTCGCGCAGGAAGGGACCGGCCAGTTCCTGCGCGGCCACCGGACGTTCGCCCGGAGTCTTCGCTGTGCTCGCGGCGGGCGTCCAGGCCGCCCGCGCGGGCGGATTCCCGGTACGGGGCGACGTGGTGGGCTGTGCCGCGGGGGCGGGCGGGAGGGCGCGCGGCGGGTTTTGGGTGTTCATCTCGCTCCGTCCGTCTGCTGGGTCCGGTGGGCCGGTGTCTCCGGCCGGACGACTACGGTCCGATGTCCGGCGATCGCGTCGTGCAGCCTCTGTGCGGAGGCGGGCGCCAGGGATTCGTCGGGGTCGCGTTCCAGGCGGCGCACCAGGTTCCGCAGCCGGTCGGCGTCGCCCGCACCGCTCACGAGGTGGGGAAGGAAGTCGCACAGGACGTCCAGGAGTTCCGGGTCGTGCTCTCCCCTGCGGATCCAGTCGCCGAGCGAGTCCTGCACGTCCTCCCGCCACCTGCCGGTGTCCAGGCCGCACCACACGAGGTCCGCCAGCATCCCGGTGTACCGGGGAGTGCCCGCGAGGAGGGCGGCGGCGACGGGCCAGTTCATATGGTCCTTGAGGGCGGGCGTCTCCTCCAGGCTCCACAGGTGCGTGGGGCGCTGCCGGATCAGCCGGTTCACGGTGAGCAGCGCCAGGTCGCGGGGCCGGGTGCGCCGGTCGCCCATCCAGGCGCCCACCCGCCGCAGCGCGGTCTCCGGCTCGGCCCCGGCGATCAGCCGTGCCGCGCTGAAGGAGGCGTACACCAACAGGTCCCAGTCCTCCTCCCGCCACTCCTCCCGCCCTTTCCGCTCCTTCCGGCCTGCCATGCGGCCCAGTTCGTCGAGGGAGGCGGACACGGACCGCTCCACGGTGCCGAAGCCGTGCACGAAGGCCGCCGTGCCGATCTGCGCGTCGTCGCCGTGGCGTGCCCAGTCCCGGACCGTGTCCCGCACGATCGGGCGCACCGGCTCGCTGAGCGCCGCCGCCTGGGCGAGCACGGTCGCGGCGGCCAGGCGCTGCTGGCACAGCGGGCCCCGCGCGTTGTGGTGGTCCTCCCAGACGCGGGTGAGGACGGCCCGGGCGAGCGCGCTGCCCTGTAAGCGCACCTTGCGGGTCTCGAGGCGCCGGCTGTCGAACGTGACGTCGCCGGTGAACAGTTCGGCCCGCGCGGCCGCGAGCCGGGCTGGGCGGTGGTCGCTGAACAGCAGCCGCCCCGGCTCCCGTCCGGGGTCCGTGGACTGCGCGAATTCCCAGGCCAGTTGCTCCGCGGCCTCGACGGCCACGCTGTAGGGCGAGCCGTTGTAGACGGCGACCGCCGTGCGGAAGGCCGCCTGCCGCAGCGCGGCCGCGCGCGTCCCGGTTGCGCGGCGCGGCCCGGCCGGTGGTGGCGAACCATCTGCCGGCCTGCGCGTGGGCGAAGGTGCGCAGTTCGGCGAGGAGTTCGTCCTCGGAGTTCTCCTCCTCGAGGTGTCCGACGAGGAGGCGGGCCAACGACTCCACTTCGTGGGGCCGCAGCGGGTCGAGCCCCATCGCCCGGGTCACGTCCGGCCGTCGCGCCAGCGCCAGCGCCTGATCCAGCCGGTCGCGTTCGGTGTGGCCCAGGAGCGCCACGAGGTGCTTGCGCAAGGTGCCGTCGGCCGAGGGCATGCTGAAGAGCTGCCCATAGCGGCCGCGCAGGAGTTCGTCGGCGAAGCCGCCGACGCCGACCACGAGGATCGCGTACGCGCCGCGTCGGTCGAGGAGCGTGCCGAGCCGGTCCAGGTGCAGCTCGGCGGGGCGCTCGGCGGCCCACCTCCGGTCCCACTCCTCGCGGTCCTCCCGGTCCTCCCGGTCCTCCCGGTCCCGCGCGCCGTGCCTCGGGCGCGGCCCCCTGGTGAGCATCTCCTCGCCGGTGATCTTCACCAGGTAGCCGTGGCCCTCCTCCAGGTCCGACTCGTCGATCCGGTCCAGTTCGGTACGCGGGTCCATGCGCTCGACCTGTCCGTGCGTGACCTCGTCGAGCAGGGAAAGCGCCGCGTAGCCGCGCCCGGTGCCCGGGGCGCCGCACAGCGCGATCAGCCGCTGCCGCTTCAGGAGGTCGCGCAGTTCCGCGTAGCCGGGCGGCTCCTCGAAGACCAGCCGCAGCCGCTTGAGTTCGTCGCGGGGCACGCTGCCGGACACCAGGCGGGGCACGCCCGCGCGGGCTCCGTGGTAGTGGTGGTGGTCGCCCAGGTTCACATCGCCCCGGGTGCCGTCGAGGATCGCGTTGCGCCCGTGTACGTCGATGAAGTTGGCGCGCGCCTGTTGCGCCGCGTCGTGTCCGCCGGCCGCCGACTGGCCGTCGAGCGGGCCGGTGTGTGAGGTGTCGTGCCTGTGGCCGTCGTCGGACGCCGCGCCCGGGCCGGTGCCCGCGCCGCCCCCGCGGCCCGGTCCGCCGCCGCTCCCCGCCTTGCCGCCTCCTCCGCCGCCGCCCTGCGGGCCCTTGGCCCCGCCGCCCGGGGCCTTGCCCCCGCTGTCGTCGCTCACCGCGGCCCCGCTCCTTCCGCGCTGTCGTCGTCGGGCGTGCCGCGGACGCCGACGATGTCGCCGTGCACTTCCGCGCCGTCCACAATCTGGTTGATGCCGTTGACGTTGACGGAGTACTTCGTCGTCCACTGACCGCGGGCTTCCCCGCGGGCCTCTCCGTCCGGGTGCTCCGGCTCGCCCACCCCCGTAGGGCGTGCCGGAGGTCCGGGCGGTGCCGGGGGCGGCGGCTGGGTGCGGCGGGGCACGTGGAACGACGCGACCTCGTCGGTCTCCTTGGCCCGTACCGGCATTGCCCTATAGTGCTCCGGCTCCACGAATCTGCCGCCCTCGACGACCACCGAGCGGTAGAGGACGTCGGAGACCACGAAGACCACGTCGATGCCGTCGTCCGCCGCGAGGATCGCCTTCGCCGGTTCGCTGTCGCACAGCCGGCAGGCCAGGTCGACCGCCCGGCCCACCAGGCCCCTGCCGTCGTGGCTGACGGGGCCGCCGTGCATGGCGATCCGCAACCGCAGCCGCTCGCTCAGTCCCGCGTTGTACGCGCGCACTCCCTGGTAGACCTCTTCGAGCCACAGCCCCACCAGGGCCGACGGCGGCACTTCCGGAGCCAGCGCGGCAAGGCGCCGTCGCCCCGGTCCTCCAGGTGCACCTGGTCGCCGCCCGCCGCCACCGCGTCGAAGGCCGACTCGAAGACCTCGTACATTCCGCGGCGCGACCGGAGCTTGGCCTGGTGCCCGAGGCGCCCCGACCCCTTGACGTCCGCGCTCACCACCAGCCGGTGGACGGCCTCGTGACTGCTCACTCCAACCCCCTGAACGACGTTGCGGCACACCCAGGATGGCCGCGCGCGGCCTCAGCGTATGTAGCCGTTTACACAACCGGCCGCGCGGGCGCGGGCCCGTCTCCCGCGAGGAGGCGCAGCGGCTCCGCGTCGGTGACGACGAGGCGTTTGGTGGCGGTGCGCACGATGCCCTGCTCGCGCAGCAGTCGCAGGGCCTTGGCGACGGCCTCGCGGGTCGATCCGACGGAGGCGGCGAGGTCGTGCTGGGGCAGCGGCCGCTCGATGGTGACGCTGCCGTCGGGGTGCGGGCGGCCGGTGCGGTCGGCCAGTTCCACGAGTCGTGCCGCAAGGCGCTGCAGTACGTTCTCCGACGCCAGCGAGCGGCGTTCGCCGTCGGAGCTGCGCAGTCGGGAGCTGAGCTGCCTGAGCACCATCGCGCCGGCCGCGGGACTGGAGCCGAGGAACCCGCGGAACCGGTCACCGGGGATCACCACGGTGTGCACGGGCCCGAGCGCGGTCACCGTGGCGCTGCGCGGCCGCCGGTCCACGGCCGCGAGTTCGCCGACCAGCTCTCCGGCGCCGCGCAGGGCGAGGATGAGGCGCTGGCCGCGCTCGGTGTCCACGGAGACCACCGCCCAGCCGCGGAGGATCGCGACGACGTACGAGGTGGTGGCGCGTTCGGGCAGGAGCACGTCGCCGCCGTCGTAGTCACGCGGGACGCCCAGCGCAAGGAGGGCCGCAGTCGCCGATCCGCCCTCGCCCCTGGGGGGGCGCGTCCAGTCCTCGCCCCGGGCGGCGCGACGAAGTCCGCTGCGGTACGAAGCGCGCCCTGAAGGGGCGCGGGGAACTGCGCGCCCAGCCCCCACCGGGCCCGCAGAATTAACCACGCACATCCAGCGAAGCGCCTAGCGCAGAGTGCTGCCGAACAGCGCCGAAGCGTACGGCGCCGCGAGATCCTTCGGGCCGAAGGCCACGGAGCCCGTGGCGGTCAGGCCACGGGAGCTGCCGCGCAGGGACCACAGCGCACCCGCGTCGGCGTTCTCGTGGACCGAGGAGACGCCGAGGTCGCGGCGACCGTCGCCGGTGACGTCGAGCAGCGCCGCGGCGGCCCCGAACGCGTCGCCCTTCTCGGCGACTCCGGGCACGCCCGCCGTGTTCTGGTGGAAGACCTGCGCGCCGGTGCCGGTCACGCCGGAGGCGCTGCCGCGGACGAGGGTGACGGAGCCCGCGTCGGTGACGTTCTTGACGTCCTCGCCGGGGGCGCCGACCGCGACGTCAGCGAAACCGTCTCGGTCCACGTCGCCCACGGCCACGGAGGCGCCGAAGCTGTCGCCGTCCTCCTCGGCGCCGGGCACGCCGGGCAGGTCCTGGTTGAACTTCTGGACGTCGCCCTCGCCCAGCTTCAGGCCGTCCTTCGAGCCGTAGGAGACCATGACCTTGGACTCGTAGTCGCTGTCGCCGACGACGAGGTCGTCGTAGTGGTCGCCGTTGACGTCGCCGACGGCCAGGGAGCCGTCGGCGCCCGGGGCGTCGCCGCGCTTGAAGCCGGTGGGCGAGCCGTACAGGACCCTGTTGCCCCACTCGCCGTCGCCGTAGTAGTCGTTCATGGCGATGTCGGCGCGGCCGTCGCCGTTGATGTCGCCGACGGCCTGCGGCACGACCGGGCCCTTCACGGAGCGCGGGCCGTCGATGCAACTGTCGGCGCGGCCCGGCAACGGCGAGCAGTCGAGGTCGGGGCGGTCGTCGCTGCTATAGCTCCACCACTGTGACTTCTCCATGAAGTCGAGGGTGGCGGCCGGCTTGCCGGTGCGGGAGATGGGGCCCTTCCACAGGCGTGCCTGCTGGTCGACGGGGTCGTCGCCGTGGGAGCGCACCTTGGCGAACAGGGCGAGGTCGGTGGTGCCGTCGCCGTCGAAGTCCCCGGCCTGCGGCGCGAAGCCGAAGGTGGAGATCTTGGTGCCGCCGGTGAGGCCGTCCTTGGAGCCCCACAGGATCACCGAGCCGCCGGGCTCGACCACACCGTCGGAGCCGATGACGAGGTCGGTGTAGCCGTCCTTGTCCAGATCGCCCTTGGTGAACCAGCGGCCGAACTCCTGCTTGGTGGTGGCCGCGCCGGGCACGCCGCTCGTGGAACGGCTGATGAGCTTCTTCTTGGCGGGGTCGAGGCCGTTCTTGGATCCGTACGTCACCGCCACGTACCCGGCCTTCTTCTTGCCGGAGATCGTGCCGCCGGGGGCGCCGGTGACCAGGTCGGCGTAGCCGTCGCCGTTGAAGTCGTCGGTCGCCTTCGCGGCGGCCTTCTTCGCGGCTGGGGTGGCGGCCTCGGCCTGGCCGTGTCCGAGGGACCAGGCGGTGAACCCGCCCGTCAGCAGGAACGTGGCGATCAGAGGTGCGGTGAGACGGACTCGACGACTTGCGCGCGACATAGGGGTTCCGTGGTTCCTTCGCTCGGAGGGGGGCGGCGGGTGAATGTCCCAGCGGGCGAACGCCCCACAGGACGCCCCGCAGGACGTCCCAAGGGAGGTCCCACAGGACGTCCCACAGGAATTCACCACCGTTTCACGTCACTTGACCCCCAGCGATGCCCAAAGGTTGTACGGCGAACCCAGATTGCGCCACCGCCGTTCCTCTCCCGATTCCTCCTCTCCCCTACGCTGTTCCGCCAGGCGTGTTCGTCCTGTCCTGCCGTGCCCCGCCCCGTTTCCCTCGAACTCCGTCGACCTGCATCGACTTCCCTCGACTCAAGGAGACCAGGCATGACATCTCGGCCGATCGTGCTCGACCCCAGCGGTGTCCGGCGCCATGCCGAGGACCGGCAGTTGCGCGCCCACGGATCGGCGGTGCTGGTGGACATACTCGGTGTGACCGCGTGGGCCGTCACCGATCCCGTCGTGCTCAAGCAGTTGCTCGGCAGTCCCGACGTGTCCAAGGACGCCAGAGCGCACTGGCCCGAGTACGACAAGGTCGTGCCGGTCTGGCCGCTCGCGCTGTGGGTCGCGGTGGAGAACATGTTCACCGCGTACGGCGCCGAGCACCGGCGGCTGCGGCGCATGGTCGCCCCGGCCTTCAGCGCCCGCCGGGTGAACGCCATGACGCCGGTCGTCGAAGACATCGTCACCGGCTTCATGGACGATCTGGCGACCGTGCCCGACGGCGCGGTAGTCGATCTGCGCGAACGCCTGGCCTACCCGCTGCCGATCGCGGTCATCGGCCACCTCATGGGCGTCCCCGCACCCCGGCGGGCCGGCTTCCGCGCCCTGGTCGACGGCGTCTTCGACACCACCCTCACCGGCGAGGAGGCCAACGCGAACACGGCCAGGCTCCATGAGGCGCTGGCCGAGCTCATCGCGGAGAAGCGGGCGGAGCCCGGCGACGACATGACCTCGCTGCTGATCGCCGCCCGCGACGAGGAGGGCGACGGCAGCCGCCTGTCCGCCACCGAACTCCGCGACACCCTGCTGCTGATGCTCGGCGCGGGCTACGAGACCACGGTCAACGTCATCGACCAGGCCGTCACCGCCCTGCTCACCCAGCCCGGCCAGCTCGACCACCTCCGCGCGGGTCGCGCCGACTGGACCGACCTCGTTGAAGAAACGCTTCGGCACGAACCGGCGGTCGCGCATCTCCCCCTGCGCTATGCCCTCACCGACCTCACGCTGCCTGGCGGCATCACCATCGCGGCCGGGGAAGCGATCCTCGCCTCCTACGCCGCCGCCAACCGCCACCCCGACTGGCACGGCCCGACCGCGGACACCTTCGACGTCACCCGCACGCTCAAGGACCACCTGGCCTTCGGCCACGGCGCGCATTTCTGCCTGGGCTCCGCCCTGGCCCGCCTCGAAGTCGCCACGGCCGTCCGCGCCCTCTTCACCCGCTTCCCCGCACTCGAACTCGCCGTCCCCGCCGACGAGCTCCGGCCACTGGCGTCCTTCATCTCCAACGGCCACGTCGAACTGCCGGTGCGCCTGCGCCCGGTGCCGTCCTGAGAACACGGGACGGCACCGGGCGCAGGAAGGCACCGGGCCCGCCGCCGGTACGGCGGCAGCGTCACAGCAGTGGCCGGGCCTCCCCCACCCGCACCGGCTCCCCCGCCGTCACCCCCTGCAGGACATGCGCCAACACCTCCGCGCCCCGGACGACCCGCGGCCCCGGCCGGTTGAAGTACGCCGGGCCGTCCAGGACCCAGACGCGCCCCGCGCGGACGGCGGGCAGGTCCGCCCACTCGGGCAGCGCCTCCAGGAGGTCCCGCTCGCGCAGCGTGCGGTCGGGGGTGAAACCGCACGGGAGCAGCAGGACGACGTCGGGGCGGGCGTCCCTCACGGCCTGCCAGTCCATCGGCTCGGTGTGCTCGCCCGGGGCCGCGAGGAGCGGTTCGCCGCCGGCGCAGGTGATCTGCTCGGGGACCCAGTGGCCCGCGGGCCACAGCGGGTCGAGCCATTCGATGGCGACGGTGCGCGGCCGCGGCCGCGCTTCCGTCAGACGTCGTACGGCGGCGAGCCGCTGCCGCAGCGTCTCCCGCCGTTCCCGCGCGAGCGGGCCGACGCCCAACAGGTCGCCCACGCGCACCAGGCAGTCCAGTACGTCGTCCAGGCGTCGCGGCTCCAGGCTGAGCACCCGCGGCCCGTCGCCGTCCAGCACACGCACGGCCTGCGTCACGCTGTCGTACGACACCGCGCACACCTCGCACAGGTCCTGGGTGAGCAGCACGTCGGGGGCGAGGCGGGACAGCGCCGGGATGTCGAGGGTGTAGAGCGAGGACCCCTTGTGCGTGCCGCCGCCGACGGCCGCGGAGATCTCCCGGCTGCTGAGCGCGTCCGAGGTGAAGCCGGCCGAGGTGACCACGGGTACGGCGGCCACCTCGGCCCGCGGCCAGTCGCACTCGTGGGTGCGGCCCACCAGGTCCGCCGTCAGGCCGAGTTCGGCCACGATGTCGGTGGCCGCGGGGAGCAGGGAGACGATGCGCATGCCTCGACCGTACGTTCCGCCGGCTCCGCGCCCCACTCCGTCCAGCGCGCGATCTACGTCGTGCGCCGCAGCTCCGCCCGGAGGTGGTGCTGCAGCGGCCGGCCGACGGCCGCGAGGTCGTGGACGTACGTGAGGGTGTCGTCGGCCAGGGTGTAGCGGCGGCGGGTGGCGTCGACCTCCTTGGCCGTGGGGGTGCGGGCCACCTCGTGGGTGGAGAGGTCGGCGGTGTCGCCGTCCGCGTGGCCCACCAGGATCTCCGCGATGCCCGTCGGCTGGGTGATCAGTGCCTCCACCCGGCCGTCGGGCTGCAGCCGCCACCACCCGCTCTCCCGTGCCGACGGCCGCAGCGGCGCGTCGTCGGCCCCGATCAGCCAGGCCCGCGCCTCGTAGCGCAGGAAGGGGCGGCCGTCGTGGCTGAAGGTGACCTCCTGCGCGTACGTGAAGTCCTCGGCCAGCGTCGGGTATTCACCGTGCCCCCGGCCCCGCCAGGTACCCAGGAGCCCGAGCACGGGCGTGAGCAGGGCGTGCGGAACGGGTGCCTCATCGGCTCGTCGGCCGTCGGGGTACGGGTTCTCGGGTACGGCGTCGAACACGGGGTGCGCTCCTGAGGTCGGGGGCGGGGCGGATGCCGGAGGGAAGCCTAGGCCCGACCCGCGCTGTGTACGCGCCTGCCACCCAACCGCTTACCCGTGCTCCGCCCGCCCGGCGCCCACCCTGCCGCTGTCGGCCAGGAAGTCACGTATCGAGGTGATGAAGGCGCCGCGTTCCTCGTAGAAGCCGGTGCGCGGACGCAGCCAGTGGTCCTCGGCGGACAGGAGGTTCCAGGACACCGGGGTGCGGGCGACGGCGAGGAGGCGGTGGAGGTCGTCCTCGGTGAGCGCGTCGCTGTCCGTGGGCGCCGCGTTCCGCGTCAGGACGCCGCTCTCCCGGATCAGGTACTCCAGGAAGTCCAGGTCGTCCGGCCGGTCGTCCTCGTCGCGGTCTCCCCAGCCTTCGAGCATCTCGTACGCCAGCCAGGCGCAGATGTGGGCGTCGTCCTCGCAGTGCTCCGCGTTCCCGGGGCACCACCGTCTCATCAGGGCGAGCAGCGCGGAGCGGACCACGGCCCGCCGGACGGCGTAGCGCTCCATGCGCGAGCAGCGCTCGCGCACCGCCTCCGCGTGCTGGACGACCCCGTCGGGGCCCAGCACCCGCAGCCCCGAGCACGCCTCCGTCAGCGCCTCGCTCCTGGCGCGCAGCGCCTCCGCGCGGGACTGCGGTTCCACCTCCCCGAGCCGCCACACCACGTCGGCGAACGCGTCCGACGCGCGCAGGAACGCCGTCCACGCCTCGCACCGCTGCGCCTCGAGCCGCAACTCCCGTTCCACGGCCGCCTGCGAGCGCACCGACTCCAGCGCGACGGCGCGGCCGAACGTGGTCTGCCAGCGCGCCACCATGACCGCGGCGAGTGCCGCCACCCCTGAGAACACCGCACCCAGCGCCGTGAAGGCGGTATGCACATCCTGTACGCCCACCCGGGCAGGATGCCGCCCGGCGGGACCCCCCGCCCGGCATATGGCAACAACAACCCGCACCTTGTCGCTGTCACGGCAGGAACGGCACCACCAGTGTCCACACTTGATCGAAGCCCGGCCCCGCGGGGGCAGGAGTGCCGCGGCCACCGTCGGCGCCGACTTCGCCGAGGCGGGGCCAGGGCCGGGCGCCGTCCCGTCGCGAGGGTGACGTAGCGTATCGGCATGTCCACGCCGCCGCCGTCGCCCCCGGGCGGGTTCGGCGCTGCCCCGGCGCAGCACCGGCAAGATCCTCGGCATCGTCGGCGCTGTCGTGGGCGCCGGTGTCCTCGTCATCGCCGGGCTCGCCGTGCTCGGCGCCGGCACGGACAGCGGGTTTCCGGAGGCGAAGTACCGGATGACCGTGCCGGAGAAGCTGGTCGACGGGGCGTACAAGCTGACCCAGGACCTCTCCGACACCACCGGCAAGGAAGTCGTCGAGGAGAACAAGAGCCGGGCCAATGTCCGTGACCCCAAGGCGGTCGTGGCCCAGTACGCGGGGATGGGCGAGGACGCGTCGAGCGCGCTGGTCGTGTCCGGCATGTACGGGCGCTTCAAGGACCCCGCCGAGGCGCGGGCCGACCTGATGGACGGCGCCGCCGAAGGCCAGGGCGCCTCCGTCGCCGTCCCCGCGCGGGACATCGCCCCGGCGGGTTCGGACCTCACCCTGCGCTGCCAGGTCCTGACGTCCAGTCAGGGCGGCACCACGAGCAACGTCCCGCTGTGCGCCTGGGCCGACGACAACACCGGCGCGGCCGTGGCCGTGGTCACTGCCGAGACCGCGACGCAGGACCCGAAGGACGTCGACCTGGAGCAGGTGGCGCGGACGACGGTCAAGGTGCGCGAGGAGATGCGCGAGCCCATCGGGTGACGTCGCGTACGCCGCCCGGCGGACGGCCCACGACCGGCCGCGCAACCTCTTCGCAACGTCGCGGGGTCTTCACTGGACGGCGCAGGCACGACTCGCGTACGGACGGGAGATTCGACGACTCATGGCCGACACGCCACGCGTGGAGCTGACGCCCGCCGCCGCCGAGCTGCTGCGGCACCTGGGGCAGGCCCACGGTCCGCTGATGTTCCATCAGTCCGGCGGCTGCTGCGACGGCAGCGCGCCGATGTGCTACCCCGACGGGGAGTTCCGCACGGGTGACTCCGACGTGCTGCTCGCGTCGCTGGACGTGGAGGGGGTGGCAGAGCCAGTACGGTTCTGGATGTCCAAGAGCCAGTACGAGGTGTGGAGCCACACCCGGCTCATCGTCGACGTGGTGGAGGGCCGCGGCAGTGGCTTCTCCCTGGAGGCACCCGAAGGGGTGCGTTTCCTCATCCGTTCCCGGCTCGTCGGGACCTAGGGCGTGTCCGATGGGTCCCGTCGGCGTCGCGGCGCCTGGCACGCGCGTCTGCCGCGTTGTCGTCGGTTGCCGACGCTCCGCGTCGACGCCCTCCTCCGCCTTGCAGCCACACGCACCAGACACCGCTCGGCCCCACAAACACGCACCCGGAACACAGCCGACCGGACCCATCGGACACGCCCTAGCCACCGCCGTCTGGTCAACTCCTCGTGGTCTTGGGACAGTTGGACTGCCCGGCGCCGACCCCGAGGGGGACCTGTGACGCGACGTACGCAGCGCGACGGACGGTGCGGTGGACGGCTCAGAGCCGGGAGCCGACGCGGCGCGGGCCGAAGAGCCGCGCTGGCCGTCCTGACCGTACTGACCACGCTGGCCGGTGCCGCCCTCACGGGAGCGGCACCGGCCAGCGGCACGTCGGGCGCCCCCGGTCCGGGCACCCGCATCGCCCCCGGCGTGACGTACCGGGACTACGACGTCCCGGCCGCCAACGGCACCGCCCACGCGCACGTCCTGAGCGTGAACCTGCGCGACCCGCGCGTCCGCGTCGGGCTGCTCCACCCGGGCGCGGTCGGCGCCCGGCAGACCGTGTCCGCGATGGCCGACCAGGCCGGCGCGGTCGCGGGAATCAACGGCGACTTCTTCAACATCACGGAGACCCAGCACCCGGGCGTCGAGGCGACCGGCGCGCCCGTCGGCCCCGCCGTCGCCGCGGGCCGCACCCTCAAGGCCGCCGTTCCCAACGGCCAGCGCTTCGGGCCCGCCCTGCCGCCCGGCACGACCACCGAGGACGTCCTGGGTGTGGGCATCGACCGCAGGGCCCGCCTCGACCGCATGACCCTGGACGGCCAGGTACGCACCCGCGAGGGCCGGCTGCCGCTGCGCGGCCTCAACCAGTACGCGCTCGCCGAGGGATCGATCGGCGCGTTCACCAGCACCTGGGGCACCACGTCACGGGTCCGCGCCACCTGCGGCACCGACACCGACCGCGGCGCGCCGTGCAGCACCGACACCTACGAGGTGACGGTCCGTCACGGCCGGGTCGTCGACCGGGTCGACACGCCGGGCCGCGGCACCATCGCGGAGGGCACCACCGTCCTCGTCGGCCGCGAGGCGGGCGCGCAGGCGCTGCGCAAGCTGTCGGACGGCGATCCGGTGCGCGTCCGGCACCGGCTGGTCGCGTCCTCGTCCGGCACCCCGTACCTCTTCGCGCTCGGCGGCTATCCGGTGCTGCGCGGCGGCGCGCCGCTGCCCGGCCTCGACGACCGGGTCGCCGCGGTGCGCACCGCCGCGGGCGTCTCCGCCGACGGCCGGCGCCTGTTCCTCCTCGCCCTGGACGGCGCCCCCGAGTACCGCACCGGCCTGACGATCGCCGAGGTCGCCGCCGCCCTGCGCGCGCTCGGCGCCGACGACGGCTTCAGCCTCGACGGCGGCGGCTCCAGCACGCTGGCCGCGCGGGAGCCGGGCACGTCCGCGGTCTCGGTGCGCAACCACCCGAGCGGCGGCGCGGAACGCCCGGTTCCCAACGGCATCGCGGTGTTCTCGCGTACGTAGCGCCAGGCGGAAGGAACCGACCGTACGTCAGGGACGGATGCCGCTGACGATGTCCGCCGTCGCCGTCATGCCGTTCTGAATGGTGGGCGCCACGCTCGTGCTCGCGAGGTAGAAGCCGAGCAGGCCGCACACCACGGCGTGCGACACCTTCATGCCGCCGTTGCGCAGAAGGACCACTGCCACGATCAGGAGCAGCAGCCCCACGGAAATCGAAACGGCCATCACGGACCTCCTCCGCCACGCCGGACTCACGGCTTTCGGCGGCAAGTGTGACGTAGCGGAGGGTTTGTCCGAGTGCGAAGCATGTCCGCCGGACGAGTGGTTCTCCGGGGGACTCGGGGGGAAGCGGGGGTACGGGCCGTTACCTTCCGCGGGCGTCGAGGAACGCCTGGAGCCCCGCGAGGTCGTCGGTGTTGAGGTGGTCGACGCCGGCGGCGAGCAGCTCGCCCCAGACCGCGTCGCGGTCCGGCCCGGGCAGGTCGGGCGTGGCCCAGAAGCGCACGCGCTGCCCGCGCTTGTGCGCGGCGGAGACGATGCCGCGCAGCTTCTCGCGCTCGGCGGGCGGGATCGGGCCGGTGCCCCGCCAGCTGAAGTTCAGCGACCAGTTGTCGCTGATGAGCGGGATGAAGGAGGCGGGGGCCGCGGTGCCGAGGTCGGCGAGGCGGCCGTCGTAGAAGGCGCGGCGCACCCGCTGGGCCTCCATCGGCGTGCGGGCTGCGCGGTCGCCGGAGATCACGGCGGTCACGGCGGAGCGGTGGACCTTGCCGTGGGCGTACGTCGTGAACAGGTGCCGGTAGCGGCGCAGATGCAGGTCCAGTTCGCGGTACGTCGAGGCGCCCTCGGTCTTGATGTCGATCAGGAGCTGGAACTGCCCGCGCCAACGCCGGTACACCGAGCCGTGGTTCGCGCGGACGCGGGCCGCGAGCGGGTCGAGGTAGAGCGATTCGAGGGTGCGGGCCGGGTCGAGGTCCTCCGGGTCGTGGGCGACCAGGAGCTTGCCGTCGACGAGGAAGATGTCGGCCTCGACGCTGGTGAAGCGGTGGTCGAGGGCGTCGAGGAGGGGGCGGGGGTGTTCGTAGTCGTTGTGCGCGTGGGCCTGGGCGAGGGGGCGGAGGCGCGGGTGGCGGGCCGCGCCGCGGGGCCGGCCGGCGGCCAGGGGCTGCCCGGCCGGGGACGGGTCGGCGGCGTGCGCGAGGCCGGGCGCGGCGACGGCGGTCGCGAAGGCCGCGCCGAGGGTGCTCAGGGCTCTGCGACGGGTGAACGGGGCCATGGGGTACCTCCCAGGAGGGCTGAAGGGGACGGGGTGTGCCGAGGGGGACGGGGGCGACGACGGCCGGAGCCTCAGTGAGTATGAGGCTCCGGTTGCGCCACGAAACCCCTCTGTCCTGGGAGTTGGGACTATCGACGCCGCGAGTTCACCGCGTGCGCGGCCCCGGGCGAGCGGCGGGCGACGGGCGACGGGCGACGGGCGACGGGCTCGGCGATCTTGCCCGGGGGCCGGGCGGAGATCAGGATGGGGATTCCGCACGGCCGAGGCGAAAGGGCGGCGACATGACCGACCAGTGGGTGAAGCTCGAACTCGACGTGGCCTCGTTCGACGCGGGCGCCTTCGAGGGATACGTGACGCGGTGCCGGTCCGCCGGCATCCGTCTGACCACGCTCGCCGACCTCGGGGACACACCGGAGCACCGCCGCGCGCTGTACGAGCTGAACAAGGAGTGTTCCGCCGACATCCCCGAGCGCGGGGAGTTCTTCACGTACGAGGAGTTCGTCGAGCGGCGTTTCGACGTCGCCTCGTACGACCCGCGGGGCGTCGTGATCGCCCTGGACGGCGACACCTGGGTCGGCCTCGCGGCGACGTCGCGGCGCGACGGCTTCCTGTTCAACGAGATGACCGGGGTGCGGGCGACCCATCGGGGGCGCGGCATCTCGATCGCCATGAAGGCCTATGGGATGCGCTTCGTCAGGGAGTGCGGGGCGACGCTGGTCCGTACGTTCCACCACCCCGCCAACGCGAGCGCCATCTCCATGAACCGGCGGCTGGGGTACGTGGACGCGCGGGACTGACCCGAGCGCGCGTCCGACGCCCCTCCCCGGCTCAGCGGTCCGCCGTCACGCGCGCACCTGCGGGTTCGCACAGTGCGCCAGAGGCTCGCCCCGCACGTAGCGGCCGACTTCCACCGCGACGATGCGGGCCGCCTTGTGGGCGACTTCCTGGCTGGCGCCCGCGATGTGCGGGGTCATGACGATGCCGGGGGTGGTCAGGAGGCGGGAGCCGGCCGGGACCGGTTCGTGCGGGTAGACGTCGAGGCCCGCGCCCGAGAGCTGCCCGCTGTCCAGGGCGTCGCACAGCGCGTCGTAGTCGAGGAGCGCGCCGCGGGCGCAGTTCACCAGGACCGAGCCGCGCGGCATCCGCGCGAGCTGCTCGGCGCCGATCATGCCCTTGGTCTCGTCGGTCACGCGGGCGTGCAGCGACACGACGCGCGAGCGGGACAACAGCTCGTCCAGCGCGACCTGTTCGCCGATTCCGGCGAGCGCCTCCGGGGACACGTACGGGTCGTGGACGAGGACCTCGGCGCCCATGGCCACCAGGATCCGCGCGACCCGGCTGCCGATGGCGCCGTACCCGATCAGGCCGACCGTCGCGCCCTCGATCTCGACGCCGCAGTTGTCGTAGTCGTAGTAGTCGCCGCGCCAGACGCCCTTGCGCAGGTCGGTGTGCGTGTCGCCGACGCCGCGGGCCGCGGCGAGGAGCAGCGTAAGGGTGTGTTCGGCGGTGGCGACGGCGTTGCGGCCGGGCGCGTAGCAGACGGCGACGCCGTGCCGGGTCGCCGCCTCCAGGTTGGCGTTGACCGGGCCGCCGCGGCTGACGCACACCAGCTTCAGGTCGGGGCAGGCGGCAAGGACGCGTTCGGTCAGCGGCGCCATCTGTGTCACGCACACCTCGGCGCCCCGCAGCGCCTCGATCAGCTCGTCCTCGCTGCCGGACGCCTCGATGACCTCACCGACGGGGCCGAACGGAGTGTGCGGCCAGGGCAGGGTGAGCTCGCGGACGTCCACGGCGCCGCCGGTCGCCTTGCGGACCTCTTCGCCGAGCAGGCGCGGCAGGACGAAGTGGTCGCCGGCGGCCAGGACCGTGGTGGTGGTGCCGGTAGTGCCGGTGGTGCTCATGAAGCGCTTCTTTCTGTACGTGAGGGAGGGGGAGCGTCCGGGGTCAGTGCGTGGGATGCGCGGGCGCGTTGAAGCGCAGCAGCGACGACTGCCCGTCGCGCAGGCGCAGTTCGGTGAGGGTGCCGTTGTCCATGTGCGGGAACACCCTGCGGTACTCGCTCAGCGGAATGCCGAGCTGGTCGCAGAGCGTCAGGCGCAGCAGTGTCGAGTGCGCGACGACGAGCACGCGGCCGTCGGGGAACTCGGCCGCGATGTCCGCGAGGCAGGCGCTCGCGCGCGTGGCCGCCTTGCGCGGGTCCTCTCCCTCCGGCAGATGGTGCGCGACCGGGTCGTCGAGGAACGCGTCGAGCTCGCCGGGGAAGCGGTCGCGCATCTCCTCCCGGGTGAGGCCTTCGCCGCGGCCGAAGTCGACCTCGCTGAGGCGCTCGTCGACGCGCGGCGTCAGGCCGAGCGCCTCCCCCGCCGGCGCCGCCGTGAGCCGCGCCCGCGACAGCGGCGAGCTGAACACCGCGTCGATGTGCTGCCCGGCGGCCCAGGCGGCGAGTTCGGCGGCCTGCAGGCGTCCGCGCGGGGTGAGCGCGACGTCGGTGCGGCCCGCGTAGCGGTTGCCGTCGTGCCAAATGGTCTCGCCGTGGCGTACGAGAATTACGTGGGTCACTGCGCTGTCCTCATTGCTGGTCGGTGCTCTGTCCCCGTTGCTGGTCGGTGCTCATCCCCGTTGGCGGTCGGTGCTCGGTACCCCTTGCCGGTCGGTGCTCTGTGCCCGCTGCTGATCGGTGCTCTGTCCTCATCGCTGATCGGCTTGCCCTCGTGGGCGCGTAGGCGCATGCGCTCGCGTGCGCGCATGCGCGGCGATCTCCGGAGCGAGCCAGCCGCGCTCGGCGAGCGCGTCGACGAACCGGAGGTAGACGGGCGTCCAGCGGGCCGTGCGCGCCGGATCCGGGCGGATCTCCGCGAGGTCGCGCACCATCGCGTCCGCGGCCTCCCGCACGGACGCGCCGCTCGACGTCGCCGCGAGGACCGCCATCCCGACGGCCCCCTCGGCCTGTTCGGGCAGCCGCACCGGCCGGCCCAGGACGTCGGCCCGCAACCGGTTCCAGTACGGATTCCGCGCACCGCCCCCGGTGAAGGTCAGCGCCCCGTCGACGGGCGCGCCGATGTGGTCCAGATAGGCGAAGCACAGCCGCTCCATGCAGGCCACCCCCAGCAGGTACGCGTGGAAGCGCCCGGCCTCGCCGCGCGGCTCCCCGAGGACGAACGGCTCGGCGTCCGCCGCCCGGAACGGGAAGCGTTCACCGCCCCGCGACACCAGCGGGTACGCGACCGCGTCACTGTCCAGGGCGGCGCCGTCCGCCGTGAGCCGCGCGAGGTCCGCGCCCGGGAACTCCCGCGCGAGCACGCCCGCCCCGCTGCTGGACGCGCCGCCCGGCAGCCAGGTGCCGTCGGGGCCGCGGTGGCAGTAGACGACGCCGCCCGGATCGCGCACGAGGTGCGGGCTCACGCCCTTGAGGACGAGCGTCGTGCCGAGGACCGAGTTCCACTGGCCGGGGGTGAGCGCGCCCGCGCCGATCTGCGCGGCGCAGCCGTCCGTCATCCCGGCGACGATCGCGGTCCCTTCGGGGATGCCGGTGACCGCAGCCGCCTCGGCGCACACGGCGCCGAGGACGGTGCCGGGCCGCACCACCTCGGGCAACAGCCGGGCAGGCACGTCGAGTTCGTCGAGCTCCTTGGCGGGCCAGCGCTCCTCGACGAGGTGGTAGCCGGTCTTCAGGGCGTGGCTGGCGTCGCTCGCGACCTGGTGTCCTGCCAGGCGCCAGGTGACGAGGTCGGGCTGGTGCAGCAGCCGCGCGTCCGGGCGCGCCGCCGCTTCCGTGCGCTCCAGGAGCCACAGCAGCTTGGGCAGCGCCCACGACGGCTGCATGGAGCGGTAGCCGAGCTCGCTCCAGACGCCCGCGCCCGCCGCGTTGACGCGTACGGCCTGGTCGGCGGCGCGCCCGTCGTCGTACATCAGGCCCGGTGTGAGCGGGGTGCCGGTGGCGTCGGCGAGCAGGATGGTGCCGGAGGTGGCGTCCAGGGCGAGGCCCCGGACGCGGGACGGGTCGTCGAGCGCGGCGCTGGCCTCGCGGCAGGCGGCGGTGAGCGCGGTCCACCACTGCTCGGGGTCCTGCTCGTGCCGGTCGCCGTCGCGGTGGCCGGTCAGCGGCCGGGACGCGGTGGCCAGGACGGTGCCCGCGGAGTCGACGGCGACGCAGCGGGCGCTCTGCGTGCCGAGGTCGAGGCCGAGCCAGACGGCTTCGGGCGGCAGCCCGGCGGGGTCCCGGCGCGGGCGGGGTGCGGGGTCAGGCACGGGGTGCTCCTTGTGCTGCGGTACGGGATCCGGGCGGTGCGGTACCGGGTGGTTCGGTACGGGATCCGGGGGCAGCCGTACGGGATCCGGGAGCCGCCGCCGTCCAGCCCGCGTCCCGCGCGAGCGTCCGCCACCGCAGGAACTCCTCGTACAGCGCGGCGTAGTACTGCGCGCGCTCCGCGTCCGGCTCCCAACTGGTGCACATCCGGACGTACTTGGCGGCGGCGCTGTGCATGCTGGACTCCGCGCCGGTCAGCACGAGGCCGGTGAGGAAGGCTCCCTTGGCGCCGAGTTCGGTGTCGGCGGAGCGGGCCGTGGGCACGCCGGTGGCGTCCGCGATGAGGCGGCACCAGTCGTCGTTGTTGGCGCCGCCGCCGCACAGCCTGAGCTCCGTCACCGTCGTACGGGACGCGGCGAGCGAGTCGCGGACGACGAGGGAGAGTCCGTCGAAGACGGCGCGGGCGAGGTCGGCCGGGGTGTGGTCGAGGGACAGGCCCCAGAAGGCGCCGCGGGCGCGCGGGTCGAGGAACGGCGCGCGCTCGCCGGCCGGGGACAGATACGGCAGGAACATCAGGCCGTTCGCCCCGGGCGGCGCGGAGAACGCGAGCTCGCCCAGCTCCGGCGGCCCGTCGAGCTGGAGGGTGCGCGCGGCCCAGGTGAGCACCTCGACGCCGTTCAGCGTCGGGAAGGCGCGCAGGACGCGTTCCCGGCCCCGGTAGGCGATGTTGATGCCGGAGGGCTCGCCCGTCGCGTCGACGTCCTTGCGGACGATCTCCGTACAGAGCGTGGTGCCGAGGATGCCGCACGCCTGGCCGGGGTTGACGACGCCGACGCCGCGGGCGGTGGAGGCGATGTCGTACGGCGCCATCACCACCGGAAGGCCTGGTTCCACGCCGAGTTGGGCGGCCGCGGCGCCGGTGATCTCGGCGATCCGCTCGTCCTCGCCGAGGACCTTGGGCAGCAGCCGCGCGTGCGCGGAGAGCCCGAACAGGTCCACGATGTCCGGGGCGTAGTCGCCGGTGGCGTGGTCGAGGAACGGCGCCGACGCGTCCGACTCGTCGATCGCCGTCACGCCGGTGAGCTTGTGGAACAGCCAGCCCGCGGCGGTCAGTGAGGCACTGGAGCGGGCGAGCCGCTCCGGGTCGTGGGCGTCGAGCCAGCTGAACACGGCGTTCGGCATGCCGCTGCACGTCAGCGAGCCGTTGCGGCGGAACGCTTCTTCCAGGACGCCCTCGCGCTCCCAGCGGGTGAGGATGTCGCCGGCGCGGCCGTCGGACCACAGGATCGCGGGCCCGGTGGGCCGCCCCGCCGCGTCCACCAGCCAGGCGCCGTCGCCCTGCGCGGTGAACGTCACCAGCCAGACGGGGTCGGCGCCTTCGGGGCGATGGGCGAGCGCGGACAGGGCGGTGCGGACGGTGTGGACGACGGCGTTCCACACGGAGTCCATGTCCTGCTCGGCCCAGCCGGGATGGCGGCGCTCCACCTCCGTCGCGAGCCGCGACACGGCGAGTTCGCCGCCCCGGTCGTCGAAGACGACCGACTTGATCATGGTGGTGCCGACGTCAATCGCGAGTACCGACATGGTGGTTCACAGACCCTTCGTGGCGGGGGTGGCGACGGCGTGCGCGCTGGTCCTCGGTGTGGGGCCGCTGTCGGCGGCCGTGGTCCTCAGTACGAGGGTGAGGCCCGCGCTCACCGCGTGGAACCCGGCGAAGATCCAGACGACGCCGCCCACGCCCAGCGGCCCCTGGAAGAGGCTGACGACGAGCGGCCCGACGAAGGTGGAGGCACCGGCCCCGAGGTTCAGGGCGGCCATGGCCTGGCCCTTGTGGGCGGGCACGATGGCGGTCATGAGGGCGGAAAGCGGCACGTATCCGGAGAGGGTGGCGCCGTAGAGCACGGCGACCAGGACGCACATCGCGTACTGCGCGCCGGCCGCCGCCGGGACGTAGTACAGGAGCAGCGTGGAGACCGTGCAGCCGACGCCGCCGCACCACGCCACCGTCGCGCGCCAGCCGGCCCTGTCCCCGACGACGCCGAACAGAAGGTTCGTGACGATGTTCGTGGCGAACATGATGGCGAGCAGTCTGAGCCACTGGGCGTTGGAAAGCCCGACCTCGTGCCGGAACCACGCCGGAAGCATCACCAGAAAGCCGAACTGCGAGGCGGTGTTGAACATCCGCACCACGGCTCCGGCGCCGACGCGCGGCTCCCGGACGAGGATCGTGAGGCTGCCCACGAGCCCGGTCATGGGGCTCTCCCCCGCCGGGGCGAGCCGAGCCGACCCGGTGCGGTCGCGGACCAGGAGCAGCGCGAGCAGCCCGCCGCCGACGACCACGCCGAGGGCGGCCCACAGCGTGCCGCGCTCCCCCACCCACGGGATGAGCAGGCTCGCGGTGAGCGAGCCGAGCGTGGGCAGGCCCGCCGAGAACGCCGACCAGAACCAGCCCATGGCGCTGCCCATCTGCCGCGGCGGCGCGACGGCCGCGATCCACACCAGGAAGGCGTACGCGAACAGCGGATAGGCGAGGCCGCGCAGGCCGTAGCCGAGGAGCAGCAGCGGATACGACTCGCTGGGCACGGCGACCGCGAGGAAGAACACGTGCGTGACGACGAAGGCGGCGAGGCCAAACCACATGACCTTGCGCGGCCCCCACAGGTCGGAGAGCGCTGCGGACAGCCATCCGGCGACGGCGCCCGTGATGCCGTACACCGTGAAGACCATCGCGACCTGCGACGAGGGGATGCCGAGGTCTTCCAGGTACGGCGAGAGGAAACCGGCCTCGATGCCGACGCCCGTCATGAAGACCAGGAGTCCGAGGTAGCCCCAGGACAGGGGCTGCGGGATGCCGGCGCGTGTGAAGAGCGAACGCGGTGGGACGGTGCCGACCGGGGCGGGCGGCACGGGGGTGTTCGTCATCGAAGCTCCCCTGGGGCGGAGGGACCGGGGTGGAGGGACGGCCGTACGGCGGGACGGGCCCTGAGCTAACAAGCCGACGAAAACCCTCGTCAAACACCTGGTAGAACCTCCCGCGGCGCCGTCGGCCCGCCGTGTGAGAAGGCCGTCGGGGCGGGTCCTGGCCCGGCCTCCGAGCTGGGGTTCCCGGGTACGATCCGAGTGATATACGTGGGAATATCACTCGGAGACTTCACACACGAGGAGAGCCATGGGGCAGCCCGATCGCGTGGACGTGCGCGAGGAGCGGCGCCGCCGCATCCGGGAGCAGGTGGTCGCGGGCGGCTTCGTGCGCGCGGCCGACCTCGCCGACACGTTCGGCGTGAGCCTGATGACCGTCCACCGGGATCTGGACTTCCTGCAGTCGCAGGGCTGGCTGCGCAAGGTGCGCGGCGGGGCGACCGCCCTGCCGTCGGCGCAGTTCCACGGCAGCGTCGCCGAGCGCATGACGACCATGGCGCAGACGAAGCAGCAGCTCGCCCGCGCCGCGGCCCGCCTGCTCGTGCCCGGCCAGACGGTCCTGCTCGACGACAGCACGACGTGTCTGCACCTGACCCGCGAACTGACCGGGCACACCCCGCTGACGGTCCTCACGAACTCGCTGCCCGCGATCACCGCGCTCGCCAAGGAGCCCGGCGTCTCCCTCATCGCCCTGGGCGGCGCCTACTTCCCCGCGTACGACGCCTTCATGGGCCTGCACACGGCCGACAGCGTGGCCGCGTTCCGCGCGGACGTCCTCTTCATGTCGACGACGGCGGTGACCCGCGGCCGCTGCTACCACACCTCACCGGAGACGGTGCAGGTCAAGCGGGCGATGATGGCGGCGGCCACGCGACGTGTGCTGCTCGCCGACCACACCAAGTTCACCCGCGACGGCCTGTACGCGCTCGCGCCGCTGACGGACTTCGACGTGGTGGTCGTCGACGACGGGGTGGCGCGGGAGGAGCTGCGGGCGATGCGGGAGCGGGGGACGGAGGTGCTGGTGGTGGAGCGGGGCTGACACGCTCGCCGCTGCTGGGCAAGAGCTGGCGCGGGTGCTGGTGCGGGTGCGGGTGCTGGCGCGGGCGCGGGTGCTGGTGGCGGGAATGGGCCTCGCGGCCGGGTTGATCTTCGCTGCTACCGTTCGGGCATGCCCACCAAAAACCTGACGATACCCACCACGGACGGCCGGGCCGACGCTTTCGCCGCCGTCCCCGACCGCGGCGAGCGGCACCCCGGGGTGCTGCTGTACACGGACGCCTTCGGCATGCGGCCCGTGATCGAGGAGATGGCCCGCGAACTGGCCGACCACGGGTACTACGTACTCGTCCCCAACCTCTACTACCGGCACGGCCCGGCACCGGTGATCGAACTTCCCGAGCACATCGGGGAAGAGGCCCGGCCCGATGTCATCGCCCGGCTGATGCCGTTGGTCGAGGAGCACACCGCCGAGCGAGTCCTGCGCGACGCCGACGCCTATCTCCGGTTCCTCACCACTCAGCCCGAGGTCACCCCCGGCCCGGTCGGCGTGATCGGCTACTGCATGGGTGCCGCCCTGGCGATGCGCACCGCGACGGCCCACCCCGACCAGGTGGCCGCCGTCGCCGGATTCCACCCCGGCTTCCTGGTCACCGACGCGCCCGACAGCCCGCACCGCGACATCCCCAAGCTCACCGCGCAAGTCCACCTCGGCCTCGCCGAAGGCGACTTGTCGCCCGAGGCCATCGGCGAGCTCGACCGGGCCCTGGACGCCGCGGGAGTCGACCACAGCACCGAGATCTACCCCGGCACCGTCCACGGCTTCACCATGTCCGACACCGACGCCTTCGACGCCGCCGCGCTGCAGCGCCACTGGGACCGCCTGCTCCCCCTCCTCGACCGCACGCTGGCCAACGGCTGAGGCCGCCTGTCTAGGGGCGCGTCAGCTCGTCCCAGTGCACCGTCCGGTCGCACCACCGCTCGAGCAGCACCTTGTCGTGGCCGACCGCGAGGAGCCCGGCGCCGCTGTCCGCGCGGTAGTTCTCCACCGCGGTGACCAGCGCCGCCGTCGTCGACGCGTCCAGCATCGCCGTCATCTCGTCGCAGATCAGCCAGCGCGGGCGCAGGACCAGCGCGCGGGCCAGGCAGGCGCGCTGGAGCTGGCCGTCGCTGACCTCGTGCGGGCGGCGGCCGAGGAGGTCCTCGCCGAGGCCGACGGTACGCGCCAACTCCCGTACCCGGTCCGTGACTTCGGCGGCGCGCCCGGTGGCCCGCAGCGGCTCGGCGATCAGCTGGGTGAGGGTGAGGCGCGGGTCGGCGGACAGCCGGGGCTGCTGGAAGACGACGCCGAACGCGGTGCGCTGGGCGCGCGGCGCGCGATGGCGCCAGCCGCGCGCGGGCTCGCCGTCGACGACGACCCGGCCCCGGTCGGGCCGGTGCAGCAGCGCCGCGACGCGCGCGAGCGTCGACTTGCCGCAGCCGCTGGGGCCGAGCAGCCCGACGGACTCGCCCGGCGCGACCGTCAGGCTCACGTCGCGGACGACGGGGTCGCGGCGGTCGTATCCGGCGGTCAGGGAACGCAGTTCAAGCACGGGACACCTCCGGGGCGGCGGCGACCGGGTGGTGGCAGGCGGCACCGGACAGCGGCAGCGCGGGCACGGACCGGCACGCCGCGTCGGCCCGCTCGCAGCGCGCGGCGAACGCGCACCCCTCGGGCAGCGCGGACAGCTCGGGCGGCATGCCGGGGATGGGCGTGAACTCCCGGTCCGGCAGGGCGTTCAGCAGCCCGCGCGCGTAGGGGTGGCGCGGCCCCGGCTCGCCGAAGAAGTCGGCGGCGTCGGCGATCTCGACGATGCGGCTGGCGTACATCACGGCCACGCGGTCGGCGATGCGCTCGGCCGCCGCGAGGTCGTGGGTGATCATCAGCAGCGCGCGGTCGTCGCCGACGTGCCGCCGCAGTTCGTCGACGGTGCGGTCGACCAGCTCACGGTCGAGGCCGGTGGTGGGCTCGTCCGCGAGCAGCAGCGGGGCGTCGCCGATGAGCGCGAGCGCGGTGGCGGCGCGCTGGGCGAGCCCGCCGGACAGCTCGTGCGGGTAGCGGTCGAGGTGCCCGAGCGGGAACGCGGCCCGCTCGGCGGCGGCCTCGCCCGCCTTCCGCAGCTCGGGCCTGCGCACGCCCGTCAACTCCCGCAGGGTCTCCTCCAGTTGGGAGCGCACGGTCCGTACGGGGGTCAGATGCGCGGCCGGGCTCTGCGGTACGAGGCCGACGCGCCGCCCCCGCACGGTGCGGGCGAGGGTGCGCTCGTCGGCGGTGAGCAGGTCGGTGCCGTCCGAGAGGAGCGCGGCCCCGGCGGTCTCGGCGTTCTCGGGCAGCAGCCCGAGCAGCGCGGACGCGAGCACGGACTTGCCGCACCCGCTCTCACCGACGAGCGCGAGGCACTCACCCGCGACGAGCTCGAACCGCGCATCGGTGACGGCGGCCACGTGGGCACCGCCCCGCATACGGAAGCGGACGGAGAGGCCACGTACGGAGAGCACGGGCGGGGCAGCCGGGGCGGCGTCGCCTACGGCTTCGGACGCCGACGGGTCGGTCGCCGTGTCGGCCTCGGTGGACGGACCGGTCATGGCGTCGGTCCCGGTGGACGGGCCAGTCACAGCATCAGCTCCGATCGGCGGCGCGGGTTGATCCGGTCGCGCCAGGCGCCCGCGAGGCCCGCGATGGCCAGCGTCGGCACGATGATGAACAGGCCGGGGAAGAGCGTCGGCCACCAGTCGCCGGCGAGCAGCGAGCTGCGGGCGCTCTGCACCAGCGTGCCGAGGCTCGCCTGGTGCGTGGGCAGGCCGAGGCCGAGGAAGGACAGCGCGGACTCGTGCCAGATGGCGTGCGGGACCATCAGGACGGCGGCGAGCCCGGCCTGGGGCAGGACGCCCGGCAGCAGGTGCCGCACGGTCACGCGCCGGCGGGACGCGCCCCCGGAGATGGCGGCGTCCACGTACGGACGGGAACGCAGCGACAGGACCTCGGCACGCACGATGCGGGCCGTCGACAGCCAGTGCGTCAGCGCCACGGAGATCACCACCGGCCACACGCCCGGCCGGAACATCGCCACGATGAAGATGCCGAGCAGCAGGTGCGGCACGGACGAGAAGACGTCCACAAGACGCATCACAACCCGGTCCACCCAGCCGCCGGACGCGGCGGCGAGCGCGCCCACGGCGGTGCCGATGACGGTGGCCACGACGGCGGCGACCACGCCGACGAGGAGAGAGACGCGCAGTCCGTACACGCACCGGAGGAGCAGGTCGCGGCCCACGTCGTCGGTACCGAACGGGTGCTCAAGGGACGGCGGCAGGAGCTTGTCGGCGAGGTGCACGGCCTGTTCGTCGAGGTCGGCGAGCGGCGGCACGATCAGCACGGCGAGCACGACGGCCGTGACGATCACGGCGGAACTCCACACCCGCCAGGCGCGGGTGGACCGCGACGGCTTCCGCGCGCCGACGACGGAGCGGCCGGACCGGCTCGCGGCGGACCGCCAGGTCACCTCGGCGTCGGCAGACGTGCGCACGCCCGTCGTGGAGGGCTTGTCAGCCATCGAATCCCACCCTCGGGTCGGCGAGCCCGTACAGCAGGTCCGCGAGGAGATTGCCGAGCAGCACCGCCACCGTGGCGAGCGCGGTGAGCGCGGCGAGCAGCGGGAAGTCCACGCTCGTCGCGGCCTGCACGGTCGCGGCGGCGATGCCGGGCCAGGAGAAGACGGTCTCCACGAGCAGCGCGCCGGTGATCAGTTCGGGCACGCGGGAGCCGACGAGCGTGAGCACCGGCAGCATGCCGGAGCGGAAGGCGTGCTTGAGGAGCACGGTCCGCTCGGCGAGGCCCCGCGCGCGGGCACCCCGGACGGGGTCGTCGCCGAGCGCGTCGCCGACGCCCTGGCGTACGTACAGGACGAACCAGGGAAGCTGCGAGACGGCGAGGACCGCCGCGGGCAGCACGAGATGCTGCGTCACCTGCCCGGCCGTGACCGCCGTGCTGGAGGTGTCGGTGAGCCCGCCCGCGGGCAGCACGCCCAGCTTGAGGGCGAACAGCCACACGGCGAGCAGGCCGAGCCAGAACGGCGGCGCGGCCTCCAGGGTGTAGGCGAGCGAGGTCACGGCCCGGTCGAGCCAGCCGCCGGGGCGGCGCGCGGCGAGCACGCCGAGCGCCGAGCCGACGAGGATCGCGAGGACGAACGCGGTCGCGGCGAGCAGCACGGACCAGCCGATGCGTTCGCCGATGGCGTCGGCGACGGGCTGGCGCAGCGTGCTGGAGTCGCCGAGGTCGCCCTGGAGCGCCGAGGTCAGCCAGTCCCACCAGCGGGATATCAGGGGCTTGTCGACGCCGAGGTTGGCGCGGAGCTGGTCGAGGTTCTCCTGCGAGGCGGTGAGTCCGGCCGTGCCCGCGTACGCCTTGACGGGGTCGAAGGGCGAGGCCTCGGCGACGGCGAAGACGCCGAAGGTGACGGTGAGCAGGACGGGGACGGCGAACACCGCCCGCCGTCCCACGAGCCGCGCCATCGGGCCCCAGGGAAGCCGTCGGGTCACTTGTTCGGCTGCCAGTCCTCGACGTTCCACCAGGGGCCGGAGGCCAGGCCGTGGTCGTGCGGCTCGACCTGGGTGGAGAGGTCACCGAAGGACTTGTTGACGACGTACAGGTGGTCGATGTGCGTGAGGAAGGTGTAGCCCGGGTTCTTCACCAGCTCGCGCTGGATGGTGTCGTACGCGGCCTTGCGCTTGGCGTGGTCCCCGCTCGTGCGGGCGTCCTCCAGGGCCTTGTCGACCTTGGGGTTGTCGTAGTGCGCCATGTTGTTGAAGCCGTCACCGGCGAGGGAGGACTTCAGGAGGGTGTACTGGTCGAAGTCCGGGTCGGCCGGGGAGCCGCCGCCCGCGAGGACCGCGTCCTTGGGCATGCGCGGCTCGATGACCTCCCAGGTGCCGGACTGCACCTCGACCTTGATGCCGAGCTTCTTGGCGTCGGAGGCGTAGGCGAGCGCGTGGTCCTGGCGGAGCTTGTCACCGGTCAGGTACCAGAGCGGGAACTTCGCCTGGACGCCGTCCTTCTCCCGGATGCCGCCCTTGCCGGGCTTCCAGCCGACCTTGTCGAGGATCTTCTTGGCCGCCTCGACGTCCTGCTCGCGCTCGGTGCCCTTGGTGAACCAGGGGCTGTCGGTCGGGACAGGGCCGTAAGCCTCCTTGCCCGCGCCCTCCAGGATGGAGTCGACCATCGCCTTGCGGTCCACGCCGATGTCGAGGGCGCGCCGCACGTCGGTGTCGCCCGCGACCTTGTTGCCGGTCGGCAGGGTCACGACGCGGTAGTCGAAGGTCTTGGCGGCGTACGTCTTCTTGTCGCCGTCGGACTCGAAGGTCTTGGCGAGGTTGGGCGGCAGGATGGCGCCGTCGAGGTCGCCGGTGCGCAGCCGCGTGGCGCGGATGTCGTCGTCCTTGATGATCGCCATCGTGAAGTTCTTGATCTTCGGCGCGCCGCCCCAGTAGCCGGGGTTGGCCTTGAAGACGAGCTTCTCGCCCTTGGACCACTTCTCGAGCTTGTAGGGCCCGGTGCCGATCGGCTTCGTGGTGAAGGCGCCGGTGTTCACGTCCTGCTTGCCCGCGATGTGCTGGGGCGCGATGGGCAGGACGGTGCGCTCGGCGAACGGCGCGTAGGGGTACTTGAGGTGGAAGACGACCGTGTTCTCGCCCTTGGCCTCGACGCTCTTGAGGGCGTCCAGCTCGGTCTTGGAGGCGTTGTTCGTCTTCTTGTCGAGGATCGTCTCGTACGTGAAGACGACGTCCTTGGCCGTGAAGGGCTTGCCGTCGCTGAACTTGACGCCCTTGCGCAGCTCGTACGTGTACGTCTTGCCGTCGTCGGCGACCTTCGGCAGCTTCGCCGCGAGCGCGGGCTTCAGCTTCATGTCGGCGTCGTGCGTGAGCAGACCGTCGAAGATCTTGGAGTTGCCGTCCTTGCCGTAGCCGAGGAGCGGGCTGAGGGTCTCCGGCTCGTTCGCGATGCCGACGACCGCCGAGTCCTTCGCGCCGTCACTGCCCTTGCCGTCGTCCGGCGCCGAGCAGGCCGTGGCGGCGACCGCCAGTGCGGCGGCCGCCGCGACGGCACCGGTGCCACGTATCGATCCGGCCCTCATGCTCCACACCCCTACACAAGATCAAGAGTTATTGCGAACAGCTCGCAATTATGCCTCATGTAATGGGTGGGTAAGGGCCGGGGTCCATACGGCTTTAGCCCTACGCCCAGGTCAGGGAGTTGCGGGCGCGGGCAGGTCGATCAGGCCGGCCAGATTCTCCCGGTGGGTGCCCGCGGTGCCGAGGGCGATCGAGTCGGCCTTGGCCCGCTTCAGGTACAGATGGACGGGGTGCTCCCAGGTCATGCCGATGCCGCCGTGCAGTTGGACGGCCTCCTCGGCGGCGCGCACCGCCACGGGGGCCGCGTAGGCCTGGGCGAGGGCCGTCGCGAGGTTCGGCTCGTCGCTGCCGGTGGCGAGGGCGTCGGCGGCGTGCCGGGCGGCGGCGCGGGTGTTCACCACGTCGAGCCAGAGCCGGGCGAGGCGGTGCTTGAGCGCCTGGAAGGAGCCGACGGGCCGGTTGAACTGGTGGCGCTCCTTCAGGTAACGGACGGTCTCCGTCAAGCACCATTCGGCGAGGCCGAGTTGCTCGGAGGCGAGCAGTCCGGCACCGGAGCGCAGGCCGAGCCGGACCGCGGCGTCCGCCTCCGCGCCCTCGGCGAGCAGCCGCGCGGGGGCCGCGTCGAGGGTGACCGTGGCGAGCGGGCGGGTGCGGTCGAGGGAGGTCCGCGGGGTGAGGGTGACGCCGTTCCGGCCGGTGTCGACGGCGAAGAGGCCGCTGTCGGACGGGACGAGCAGGATGTCGGCGGCGGCCGCGTCCGCGACGCCGGTCACCTCGCCGTACAGGGCGCCGCCCGCGTACCGGACCCGCGGGTGGGCGGCCTCCGGGGCGGTGGCGAACGGCACGGCGAGCGCGCCGACGGTGCGGCCCGACGCCAGCGCGGCGAGCAGTTCCGCCGCCGCGTCGCCCGTGCAGGCGAGCAGCGTCTCGGTGGCGATGACGGCGCTTGTGAGGTACGGCACCGGCGCCACCGAGCGGCCCAACTCCTCCAGGACCACGGCCGCTTCGCGGTGCGTGGCGCCCTGTCCGCCGCGGTCCTCGGGCACCAGGAGCCCGGCGAGGCCCATGCCGTCGGCGAGGGCCTTCCACAGCTCGCGGTCGTGCGGCTCGTCCGACTCGGTGCGGGCGAGGACGGCGGCCGGGTCGCAGTGGTCGGCGAGGAGGGAGCGCACGGCGGAGCGGACCGCCTCCTCTTCCTCCGTGTAGAGCAGGTCACTCATCGGGCCAGGTCCTTCCAGGCGACGTCCTTGTCGGTGCGCGGTTCCGGCGGCAGGCCGAGGACGCGTTCGGCGACGATGTTCAGCAGGACCTCGGTGGTCCCGCCCTCGATGCTGTTGCCCTTGGAGCGCAGGTAGCGGTAGCCCGCCTCGCGCCCGGTGAAGTCGACGAGGTCGGGCCGGCGCATCGTCCAGTCGTCGTACAACAGGCCCTCCTCGCCGAGGAGTTCCACCTCCAGGCCGCTGATCTCCTGGTTGAGGCGGGCGAAGCCGAGCTTCATGCCGGAGCCCTCCGGTCCAGGCTGGCCCGCGACGAGCTGCTGGCGCAGCCGCTCGCCGGTGAGCCGGGCGACCTCCGCCTCGACCCACAGGGTCAGCAGGCGCTGGTGCAGGTCGTGGGTGCGCAGTTCGGGGCGCTCGCGCCAGGCCTCGGCGACCGGGCCGATCATGCCGCCCTCGCGCGGGATGCGCATGCCGCCGATGGACACGCGCTCGTTCATGAGGGTGGTCTGGGCGACCTTCCAGCCGTCGCCGACCGCGCCGAGGCGGCGGCTGTCCGGGATGCGCACGCCGGTGAGGAACACCTCGTTGAACTCGGCCTCGCCGGTGAGCTGGCGCAGCGGCCGCACCTCGACGCCGGGGTCGGTCATGTCGCAGATGAAGTACGTGATGCCGCGGTGCTTGGGCACGTCCGGGTCGGTGCGGGCGATCAGGATGCCCCAGCGGGCGGTGTGCGCGCTGGACGTCCACACCTTCTGCCCGTCCACCACCCAGCTCTCGCCGTCGCGGACGGCGCGGGTGCCGAGCGCCGCGAGGTCGGAGCCCGCGCCGGGCTCGCTGAAGAGCTGGCACCACACCTCCTCGCCGACCCACAGGGGCCGCAGGAAGCGGCGCTTCTGCTCGTCCGTGCCGAAGCCGAGGATCGTGGGCGCGGCCATGCCGAGGCCGATGCCGATGCGGCGCGGGTCGTTGTCGGGCGCGCCCGCGTCCTCCAGCTCGGTGTCCACGACGGCCTGCAGCGAGCGCGGCGCGCCGAGCCCACCGAGGCCCTCGGGGTAGTGCACCCAGGCGAGTCCGGCGTCGAAGCGTGCCTTGAGGAACGCGGTGCGTTCCGTCGTGGCCGGAGGGTGCTCGGTGAGCAACTCCTGGGTGCGGCGGCGCAGTTCGTCGGCGTCGATCGTGCGGCCGGTGTCGGTCGTGCGGCCGGTCATGCGGCGGCCTCCTCGGCGAGCGCGGGCAGGACGGCCACGCGGCCGGTGGTGATGCCGTCGGCGACGCGCTGGACGCCCCCGGCGGCCTGGCCGAGCGGCACGCGCTCGCTGACGAGCGGCTTGACGGCGCCCTTCGCGGCGAGTTCGGTGAGCCGCTCGTGGCACTCCAGGACCGCGCGCGGGTCCTTGGTGTTGTAGAGCCCCCAGTGCAGGCCGACGATCGAGTAGTTCTTCACCAGGGCGTGGTTCAGGGCGGGCGTCGGGATGGCGCCGCTCGCGAAGCCGACGACGAGGATGCGGCCCTCGAAGGCCACACACTTGGCGGACTTGGCGTACGCGACGCCGCCCACCGGGTCGTAGACGACGTCGGCGCCGCGGCCGCCGGTGGCCTCCTTCACGGCGCCCACGATGTCGTCCTCACGCCGGTCGAGGACCAGGTCGCAGCCGAGCTCCCGCGCGACCCTCGCCTTCTCCGCGCCGCCGACGACGCCGATGACCCGGGCGCCCGCGGCCCTGCCGAGCTGCACGGCCGCGCTGCCGACGCCGCCCGCGGCCGCGTGCACCAGGAGCGTCTCGCCCGCCTTGAGGTGCGCGCGCCGGTGCAGCCCGAACCAGCCGGTCTGGTAGCCGATGTGCAGCGCGGCGGCCTCGGCGTCGTCGAGGGCGTCCGGCACGGGCAGCAGGGCGGCGGCGTCCGCGACGGCGTACTCGGCGAAGCCGCCGTACGGCAGCACGGGGTTCGCGATGACGCGGCGGCCGTCCTCGGTCTCGCCGCAGATCTCCACGCCCGGCGTGAACGGCAGGGGCGGGGTGATCTGGTACTGGCCGCGGCACAGCAGCGCGTCCGGGAAGTTGATGTTCGCGGCGCGGACCTTCAGGAGCACCTGGCCGTCGCCGGGCACCGGCCGGTCCGCCTCTTCGAGCCGCATCACCTCGCTCGGCTCGCCGTTGCGGTGTACGTGCCATGCGCGCATGCGGGGCCTCCACGCTGTCGTCGACCGTGCTCCGGAGGCATACTAAGCGGTCGCTTGCCCGGAAGGGAACAGGGGGTGGCCCCGCGGGCCCGCTACTCCTCCGGGTCGCGCTTCGCGGCGGGCCGCGCGCGCACGTGCATCCGCTCCCCCTGCGGCCCGAAGAGGCTCAGGAACTCCACCGGCCCCTCGCCCGTGGACCCGAACCAGTGCGGCACCCGGGTGTCGAACTCGGCGGCCTCGCCCGGCCCGAGCACCACGTCGTGCTCGGCGAGCACGAGGCGCAGCCGCCCCGACAGGACGTACAGCCACTCGTACCCCTCGTGGGTACGCGGGTCGGGCTCGACGGAGCGGGTGGGCTCGATGACCTTGTACGCCTGCAGCCCGCCCGGCTGCCGGGTCAGCGGCACCATCGTGCGCCCGTACCGCGTGATCGGCTTGGCCCGCACGCGCGGATCGCCGACCGGCGGGGCGCCGACGAGCTCGTCCAGGGGGACCTGGTGGGCGCGGGCGATGGGCAGGAGCAGTTCGAGGCTGGGCCTGCGGCCACCCGATTCGAGCCGGGACAGGGTGCTCACGGAGATGCCGGTGGCGGCGGAGAGCCCGGCGAGGGTGGCACCGCGCTCCTTACGGATCTTGCGGAGGCGGGGGCCCACGGCGGTGAGGACCTTGTCCGTCTCGGCACCGTCGGGCTCGGGGGCGGGCAGGCCGCCGGAGTCCTGCCCGGCCTGATGCCCGGAGTCCTGCACGGCCTCACGTCCGGAGTCCTGCCGGGCCTTACGTCCAGAGCCCTGACCGGCCTTACGTCCACTGCGTCCGCTCTTCGTCGGACCACTCGCTGTGCTTCCCATGCGCCTATTGCAGAATCAGCAAGCCGATATGTCAATCCGGCACCCGATGCTCGGGGCTGGGCACTCGGCGCTCGGCTCGCGGTGCTCGGCGTTCGGCACCCTCGACGCGGAACCGGGGGCGCCGACTGCCGACGCCCCCGCGTCACCCCTTCACCTTTGCGCACCGGCGGGCTATCGAAGCACCCATGACGACCGACGGCACCGGGCAGCACCCCACCCCCACCGAGACGCACCCGGGCAGCACGCCCCCCGCGCCTCCTCCCGGCCTGCCCGCCCCGCCCCCACTGGGCGCGACGGCCCTCCCGCCCGGCACGTACGACGGCACCGTCGTCCTGGTCACCGGCGGCGGCAGCGGCCTCGGCCTGGCGATCGCGGCCGAATTCGCCCGCCTGGGCGCGGACTTGGTGATCGCGAGCCGGAACGAACCACGCCTGACGGCGGCGCGCGCCGAGCTTGCGGGGCTGGGCGGCCGGGTGGCGACGGCGGTGTGCGACATCCGCGACCCCGATCGCGTGGCCGCCGCCTTCGACGCCGCCGAATCCGCGTACGGCCTGCCCGCCGTCCTGGTGAACAACGCGGCGGCGAACTTCCCCGTGCCCGCGGAGGAGATGTCCCCCAACGCCTGGCGTGCGGTCGTCGACGCGACGCTGACCGGCACGTTCTTCATGACCCGGGAGTTCGCCCGCCGCCACCTTGCCGCGGGCACGCCCGCCTCGGTCATCAACATCGGCGCGTCGTACGCCTGGACGGGCGGCCCGGGTTTCGCGCACAGCGCGGCGGCGAAGGCGGGCGTGAAGAGCCTCGTCGAGACGCTCGCGGTGGAGTGGGGCCCGTACGGAATCCAGGTCAACGGCCTGGTACCGGGCCTGATGCCGCACGAGGACATGACGCGGGACATCCGCGCGGCCCTGAGCGACGCGGACCCCCTGACCGACGCGAACGCCCCCGCCCCCCGCACCTCACCGCCCTTGGCCACCCGCCAACCCGCCCTCCGCGTGGGCGCCCCACGCGAACTCGGCTGGGCGGCGACGTTCCTGGCCTCTCCTTACGCCCGCTTCATCACGGGCCACACCCTGGTGGTGGACGGCGCGAACTGGCAGCGGCGGTCCTTGGTGAACCCACCGGTGGTGTCGGTGCGGGAGCAGTTGGGCCGGGGCGGCTCACCTTCGCCGCCCGGCGCACTCACTTCCCCTCGAACTCCCCCGCCCGCCCCGCCCCCTTGGCCGTGAACCCCTCCCCCACGTCCTCCGAGTTCAGCGTGATCGCCGCGGTCATCGCCACGCGGTCGAGGGTGCGGTCGAGGGCCGCGTCGGCGTAGGTGTCGATGTTGCGTTTGATGGCGCGCACGGCGAGCGGGGCGTTCGTGGCGATCTCGGTGGCCACCGCTCGTGCGGTCGCGTCCAAGTCGGCGCGGGGTACGACGAGTTGGGCCAGGCGCAGGCGTTCCGCCGTGGTGGCGTCGATGCGGCGGCCCGTGAGCGCGAGGAACTTGGCCCAGCCCGCGCCCGCCTCGCGGGCCACGCGCAGGTCGCCGCCCGCGTCGACGGCGACGCCGAGTTGCGCCTCGGGCAGCGCGAACTCGGCGTCGTCCGCGGCGATCCGGACGTCCGCCATGAGGGCGAGTTCGAAGCCGAAGCCCAGGCAGTGGCCCTGGACGGCGGCGACGATCGGCTGCGGCAGACCCGCGAAGGCGCGGAAGCGCTCGTGGGCCCAGCGGATGCCCTCGTAGTAGTGGTGGGTGCGTTCCGCGCCCGAGCGGCCGGTGATGGCGCCGCCGGGCGCGGAGATGTCGATGCCCGCACAGAACGACCGGCCCTCCGCGCGCAGCAGGACCGCGCGGACGGAGTCGTCGAAGCGGATCCGGTCGGCGTACAGGCCGAGTTGGCGGGTCGACTCCCAGCTCCAGGCGTTGAGCCGGGCGGGCCGGCAGAGGGTGAGGATGCCGACGCCGTCCTCGACGTCGAGGCGAAGGCGGCGCTCCGCACCCTCCGGGATGTCCGTGCTGACGGTGTCGATCACCCGGTCCGCCCCTCTTCCCGCGCCGCGCCGACGGTACGTACCTGACGTACCGTCAGCCTACGGGTGGCGGCTCACCGGATGAAGACCCCGGATCAGCGGCCGAAGACCTCGAACGCCACCGCGGGCTTCCCGCCGAAGCGCGGCGCGAGTTGCTCGGCGAAGCCGCTGAGGAAGGTGCGGCAGTACTTCTCGGGGTCCTCGTCGGTGAGGACTTCGAGGTACGCGCGGTGTTCGAGCAGGGACTGGATGGCGCGCTCCATGCCGGGCGTCGCGTCCACCGCGTGGGTCGGCCGGTCCGTGCCCGCGATGGCGACCCAGCGCACCCCGTTCCACGGTTCGAGACCCTGCTCGGTCAGCTCGGGGAAGATCCAGCGGTTGCCCGCGTCGGACGCGGCGTCCAGTGTGGCCCGGCCGACGGCGACGTGGTCCGGGGTGTTCCAGGCGACGCCGCCCCAGGTGTCACGGTGGTTGAGGGTGATGACCAGCTCGGGCCGGTGCCTGCGGATGGCGGCGGCGATGTCGCGGCGCAGCGCCGTGCCGTACTCGATGACGCCGTCGGCGTGGTCGAGGAACTCGACGGTGTCCACGCCGACGACGGCGGCGCTCGCCCGCTGCTCCCGCTCGCGCAGCGGCCCCGCCTCGGCGGGTGCCATGGTGTCGATGCCGGCCTCGCCGCGCGTCGCGAGCAGGTACGCCACCTCGCGCCCGGCGTCGGTCCACGCGGCGATCGCTCCGGAGCAGCCGTACTCCAGGTCGTCCGGGTGGGCGACGACGGCGAGGGCCCGCTGCCAGTCCTCGGGCATGGGGGTGAGCTGCGCGGGCTCTGCGGAACTGTTCTGCTGGTCGGTCATGGGCGGCAGCCTATCCGTGGGCACCCCGCCCACGAACAGGCGTACGTACGGGAACAGCGGGACCGGGAGCATACGGCAACAGCGGGACCGGGAGCCGGGAAGCGTCAGGCCTCGCCGCGCACCAGGCCGAGCAGCCGGTCGAGCACCTTCGCGCCGCTCACCCGCAGCCCGTCGTGCTCGTACTCGTCCGTGATCCAGGTGCGCAGCCCCCGGATGGTGCGGGCGGTTCGCAGGGAGTGCTCGGTGTCGACGAACAGGTCGTCGTGGTAGACGGCCGCCGCCACGGGGACGTCGTTCGCGGCGAGGCGCGCGGGGTCGTACAGCGGGGCCCAGTCGGTGCGTCCGGCGAGGAGGTCGGCGGTCTCGCGCAGGGGGCGCAGGGCGGGGTCGGAGTCGAACATCCAGCGCTGCACGGCCTCGCCGGTGAACAGCAGCGGGGCGCCGTTCGCGAGGCTCTTGCCCGCGTCGAAGCCCGGGAAGTCGGCGCGCACCCGCTCGGCGGACCAGGCGGTGGGGCGCCCGCCCTGCCCGTAGCACGCCTCGTGCAGCAGGGCGTACAGCGGCGCGGCCGCGTACGAGAGGAGCCCGAGCACGGCTTCCTGGAAGGCGTCCGACAGGGTGTGGCCCGCCGGAGTGCGCACGAAGGCGTCCTCCAGGAGGTAGTGCAGGCGGTGGCTGCCGTCGCCGGTGCCGAGCAGGATGCCGAGGGACTGGAACGCCTCGACGGTGAGGCGGTAGCCGCCGGGCAGTATGGGCTCGTGCTCGGCGACGTACTCGGCGATGCGGCGGGCCCGCTCGGCGTCCATCGGGTAACGCGCGTAGTGCGCGAGGGACTTGCGCTCCATGCGCGGGTACGCGGCGCGGTAGACGTCGTCCGCGTGCCCGTCCAGTGTCGGCAGGCCGCCGGTGATCAGCGCCGCCCGCAGCCCCTCGGGCGCGGCCGACAGATAGTGCGTGGCGCAGAAGCCGCCGAAGCTCTGGCCGAGGACCGTCCACGGCGCGCCGCCGGTCACCTCCGGACGGATCGTCTCGCAGTCGCGCACGATCGCGTCGGCGCGGAAGTGCGCCAGGTAGTCGGCCTGTTCGCGCGGTCCGCCGCGCAGCGGCAGCGTCTGCCGGTTGGCCGGGGTGGAGCTGCCGGTGCCGCGTTGGTCGAGCAGCAGCACCCGGTAGTCGCGCAGGGCGCGGCCCAGCCACGCCTGCTTGCCGCTGAATCGGTTGGCGCCGAAGCCGGGCCCGCCCTGGAGGTACACCAGCCACGGCAGCTCGGCGTCCTCGCGCCCCGCCGCGACGCACTCCCGCGCGAACACCTCGATCCGCTCACCCGTCGGGTGGTCGTGATCGAGCGGCACGGTGAACCTGCGGTCGGTGAGGACGACTCCGGGCTGGCGGTAAGTGACGGTCAAGAGGACTCCTGAGCGTATGCGACAACGTGTGCGACAGATGCGTGGGCAACGTATCGCAACGCCTGGGTGCACGCGTACGCTGCGATCGTCCGATGACCAAGGAGGAGGAAGCGGGATGCGCGTCGCTCTGTTCCTGACGTGTGTCAACGACACGCTCTATCCCGACACGGGCCGAGCCGTGGTGAAACTCCTGACCAGGTTGGGTGTCGACGTGGACTTCCCGGCGGCGCAGACCTGTTGCGGGCAGGCCCACTTCAACACCGGCTACCGACATCAGGCCGAGCCGCTCGCCCGGTATTTCTCCGATGTCTTCGGGGAGTACGAGGCCATCGTGACGCCCTCCGGATCCTGCGGGGCGATGGTGCGGGAGCTGTATCCGCGGATGGGTGAGCGGGCCCGCGCGGAGGGCCGCGGCGACGGGCTCGCCCGCACTCTGGCCCCCGTGGTGCCGAAGACGTACGAACTGACGGAATTCCTGGTGGACGTGCTGGGTGTGACGGATGTGGGCGCCTACTACCCGCACACCGTGACGTACCACCCGACCTGCCACGGCCTGCGCTCCCTGGGCCTCGGGGACCGGCCGGCGCGGCTGCTCGCGGCGGTGCAGGGGCTCGACCTGGTGGAGCTGCCGGGGGCGACGGAGTGCTGCGGCTTCGGCGGCACGTTCGCGGTGAAGAACTCCGACGTATCGGCGGCGATGGGCGCGGACAAGGTGCGTCACGCCGAGTCGACCGGCGCGGAGGTGCTGTGCGCGGCGGACAACTCCTGCCTGATGCACCTGGGCGGCACGATGGCGCGGCTGCGGACGGCCATGCGGCCGGTGCACATCGCGGAGATCCTGGCGAGCACGGAAGAGGAGACCCGGGCATGAGCGCGACGGCGGAAGAGGAGACCCGGTCGTGAGCGGGACGTTCGTGGGGATGCCCGCCTTCCCGAAGGCGGCGCACGAGGCCGTCGGCAACGCGACGCTGCGGGCGAACCTGCGGCACGCCACCCACACCATCCGCGACAAGCGCGCGAAGGCGGTCGCCGAACTCGACGACTGGGCGCGGCTGCGCGAGGCGGGCAAGCAGATCAAGGACCATACGCTGCGCCATCTCGACCACTATCTGGTGCGGTTGGAGGAGTCGGTCACCGCGGCGGGCGGCACCGTCCACTGGGCCGCCGACGCCGACGAGGCGAACCGGATCGTCACCGGGCTCGTCAAGGACACCGGCGAGTCCGAAGTCGTCAAGGTCAAGTCGATGGCCACGCAGGAGATCGGGCTCAACGAAGCCCTGGAGGCCGCGGGCATCCGCGCCTACGAGACCGACCTCGCCGAACTCATCGTGCAGCTCGGCGAGGACCGCCCCTCGCACATCCTCGTCCCCGCCATCCACCGCAACCGCGGTGAGATCCGCGACATCTTCGCGCGGGAGATGGCGCGTTGGGGCCGCCCCGCCCCCGAGAACCTCACGGACACGCCCGCCGAACTGGCCGAGGCCGCCCGGCTGCACCTGCGGGAGAAGTTCCTGCGCGCCAAGGTCGGCGTCTCGGGGGCGAACTTCATGGTCGCCGAGACCGGCACCCTGGTGGTCGTGGAGTCCGAGGGCAACGGCCGCATGTGCCTGACGCTGCCGGAGACGCTGATCTCCGTCGTCGGCATCGAGAAGATCGTGCCGACCTGGCGCGACCTGGAGGTCTTCCTCCAGACCCTGCCGCGCTCCTCGACCGCCGAGCGCATGAACCCGTACACGTCGATGTGGACCGGCACCACCGACACCGACGGGCCGAGCACCTTCCACCTCGTCCTGCTGGACAACGGCCGCACCGACACCCTCGCCGACGACGTCGGCCGCCAGGCCCTGCGCTGCATCCGCTGCTCGGCCTGCCTGAACGTGTGCCCCGTCTACGAGCGGGCGGGCGGACACGCCTACGGCTCGGTCTACCCCGGGCCCATCGGCGCCATCCTCAGCCCTCAACTGCGCGGCACGGCCAGCGAGATCGACGCCTCCCTCCCCTACGCGTCCAGCCTCTGCGGCGCCTGCTACGAGGTGTGCCCGGTCGCCATCGACATCCCCGAAGTCCTCGTCCACCTGCGCGAACGCGTCGTCCAGGGCGGCGAGTTCACCCGCCACGGCGCGAAGGTGACCCTCAAGCCCGCGCAGGGACACGCGGCCGAGCGGGCCGCGATGCGCGCGGCCGGCATGGTGTTCGCCAGGCCCGGACTGCTGCGGGCCGGTCAGCGGCTCGCCGCCCGCACCCGCCGGGTGCATCCGCGTACGCTGCCGGGGCCCGGCCGGGCGTGGAGCGCGACCCGGGACCTGCCGAAGGTCCCCGGCGAATCGTTCCGGGACTGGTGGCAGCGCACCCGCGGCGGACAGGAGGACGGCGCATGACCAGCCGGGACATCGTCCTCGGACGCGTACGGCGCGCGCTCGGCGATTCGGCGGGCCGGGCCCCGGAGCCGTACGAGCAGGCCGTCGACCGGAGCTACCTGCGCGAGCACGGCGCGCGCACCACCGAGCAGACCGTCGACCTGCTCGCCGAGAACCTGGCCGACTACCGGGCGCTCGTGCACCGCACGGACCGCGAGGAACTGCCGATGCTGCTGACGCGGCTGCTGGCCGCGAGCGGCGCCCGCACCGTCCTCGTCCCGCCCGCCCTGCCGCCGGGGTGGCTGGCCGCCGCCGATCCGGTCCGCGTCCACGACCGGGCCGCGAGCACCGCCGCCGAGCTGGACGAGGCCGACGCCGTCGTCACCGGTTGCGCCGTGGCGATCGCGGAGACCGGCACCCTCGTCCTCGACGGCTCCCCCGACCAGGGACGCCGCCGCATCACCCTCGTCCCCGACCACCACATCTGCGTCGTCCGCGTACCCGACCAGGTCGTCTCCTCCGTACCGCAGGCCCTCGAACGGCTCGACCCGGCGCGTCCCCTCACCTGGATCTCCGGTCCTTCCGCGACCAGCGACATCGAACTCGACCGGGTCGAGGGCGTGCACGGGCCGCGCACCCTGGAGGTCGTCCTGGTGACCGGGCCCGGCTGAGCGGGTGCGGCAGGTCCGGCGTGCGGCCGGGTGCAGCGTATGCGGGGATGATCACGCGCGGTTAGCGTGAGGGAATGATCCGGTTCGAGCAGGTGACCAAGCGCTACCCGGACGGCACGACGGCCGTGGACGACCTCTCCTTCGAGGTCGCCGAGGGAGAGCTGGTCACGCTCGTCGGCCCGTCCGGCTGCGGCAAGACGACCACGATGATGATGGTGAACCGGCTGATCGAGCCGACGTCGGGCCATATCTACGTCAACGGCGAGGACATCGCGGGCGTCGACCCGGTGCGGCTGCGCCGCCGCATCGGTTACGTCATCCAGCAGGTCGGCCTCTTCCCGCACCGCACCGTCCTCGACAACACGGCCACCGTGCCCGCGCTCGTCGGCTGGAAGCGGGCCAAGGCGCGGGCGCGCGCCGCCGAGCTGCTCGACCTTGTGGGGCTCGACCCGAAGACGTACGGGTCCCGCTACCCGGAGCAGCTCTCCGGCGGGCAGCGCCAGCGCGTCGGCGTGGCCCGCGCGCTCGCCGCCGATCCGCCGGTGCTCCTGATGGACGAGCCGTTCGGCGCCGTCGACCCGGTCGTGCGGGAGCGGCTGCAGAACGAGTTCCTGAACCTCCAGCAGACCGTGCGCAAGACCGTCCTGATGGTCACGCACGACATCGAGGAGGCCGTGCGGCTCGGCGACCGGGTCGCGGTGTACGGCGAGGGGCGCATCGAGCAGTTCGACACCCCGGGCGCGGTCCTTGGCACGCCCGCGACGCCGTACGTGGCGGAGTTCGTGGGCGCCGACCGGGGCCTGAAGCGGCTCTCGGTCACCGAGATCGAGGCCGACGACCTGGAGCAGCCGCCCGTCGCCCGCCTCGACGAGCCCGCCGCGCAGGCCGCGGCCCGGCTCCGCGCGGACGACGCCCGCTGGGCGATGGTCCTGGACACCGACGGGGACCTGCACGGCTGGGTCGGCGTCGACGAGGTCGCGCTCGCCGACGACGGGGCCACGGTCGGCGACCTGGCGCACCGCATGAACGCCTGGGTCCCCGTCGGCACCCCGCTGAAGCAGGCCTTCGGCATGATGCTCCAGCACGACGCGGGCTGGGTCGCCGTCGTGGACGGCGCCCGCTTCGTCGGCGTCCTCACCCCGGCGAAGCTGCACGAGGCGCTGCGGCGGTCGGTGGACGCGGATGCCCACGGTGTGGGGCGGGGGGAGGTGGAGTTCGACTCGGTTTCCGACGCGTAGCGCCTCTCCGGCGCGGGGCGCCTCTCCGGCGCGGGGTGACGGGGGTTTTGGCTGCGCCATGACTGGGGTGGTTTGGCACCGCCGGGGCGGTGCGCGGGGGTTGCTCGCCGTTGCGGCGGAGAAGAAACCCCGGCTCGGGACAGAGCCCACTGCGGCCGGGTGGGTTCAGGTGCTGTGGGCCAGGAGGTAGGCGCGGCGGGTTTGGGCCTCGGTGGGTAGCGGTTCGCGTTCCAGGCGGGCCTCCACGGTGAAGCCCGCCTCTTCCAGGAGTTCGGCGATGTCCGCGACAGCGAGGAAGCGGAAGTCGAGGTCGACGTCGTGCCCCCACCACTCGTCCAGGTGCCGGATCTCCGTGCCGATGTGGAACGACAGGAGCAGCAGCCCCGAGGGGCGCAGCACCCGCCGCGCCTCCGCGAACGCCGGGAGCAGTTCGTGCGGGTCGAGGTGGATGATCGTGTAGAGGGCGACGGCCGCGGCGAACTCCCCGTCCTCGGCGGGCAGATGCAGAAGGTCGCCCTCGCGGAACTCCACCCCCGGATACCGGCGGCGGCCCGTCGCGACCATCCCCGCCGACAGGTCGACACCGACAGCGCGCACGCCGAGCCCGGTGAGGTGGGCCGCCACATGCCCGGGGCCGCAGCCGAGGTCGGCGACGGGCGCACCCGGTCCCGCCCGTTCCACCAGGCAGGACAGGAGCGCGCGTTCGAGCGGCTTGGCGTCGAGTTCGTCGTGCAACCGCTGCGCGTACTCGTCGGCGACGGTGTCGTAGCTGCGCCGGACGGCGTCGTGAGGGGCGCCGTGATCCCCGTGTTCGGCGACGTGCTCGGCGTCGCTCACCTGATCGGCCATGGCGGGCAGCATGGCATCCGCCGCGACCCGTGCCTACAGCAGCCCCTTGTCCTCCAGGTACTCGCGCGCGACGTCCTCGGGGAGCCTGCGCCAGCTGTCCACCCGGCGGTTGAGGTCGGCCAGGTCCGCCGTCGTCAGGACCGAGTTGAGGCGGGCCAGGGCGTGGGCGACGCCTTCGCTGCCCGCGCGGGAGCGGTTGACGACCGGGACGATGTAGTCGGCGTTCTGCAGGTGCTTGTCGTCGGCCAGGAGCACGAGGCCGAACTCGTCGAGCGTGGCGTCCGTCGTGGTGGTGAGGACCATCTGGTCCTGGCCTCGCTGCACGGCCTGCTTGGCCTGCGTGGTGCCGACGCCCTTGGGATCGACTCCGGTGACGTCGATGCCGTAGACCTTCTTCAGGCCCGGCTCGCAGTAGGGGCGCTGTACGCATTCGTCGCCCGCGGCGAGCCGCACCTTCAGGCCGGACTTGCCGAGGTCGCTGAGGGTTTTCAGGTGGTGCCTGCGGGCGTACGGGGTGGCGACCGCGAACGCGTTCTGGTCCACGGCCCTGCCCGGATCGAGGACGGTCAGGCCGCGCGGCGCGGCCAGCTTCCGCAGGGCCTTCATGGTGGCGTCGAGGTCGGGCGAGCCGACGGGCTTCGCGTCGGCGCCGTTGGCCTTGGCGTTGAGCCAGTCCGCGAACGTGGCCGCGTACTCGGGCACGACGTCGATCTGCCCGGACTCCAGGGCGGGTTCGTACAGTTCGCGGTTGGCGACGGACAGGATCTCGGTGCCGTACCCGGCCTTGTCCAGGAGCAGCGCGTACATCTGCGCGAGCAGGTCGCTCTCCGTGAAGCCGGCGGAGCCGATGACGAGGTGCTTGCTGTCGCCGGGCGGCTCGGTGACCTCGCCCCGGTTCTCCAGGGACGGGCCGGAGTCGCAGCCGGCAGCGAGCAGGGCGGCGGCCGCGACCAGCACCCCGCACCGGGTGCGCCGGCTCCTCCGGCGCACGGTGCTCGCCGTGTTCGCCGCGCTCGCCGTGCTCACCCCGGTCGGTCCGCCCGCCCCGGTCACCCCAGTCACTCCGCTCACCCCTTCCCCACCTTGCGCGCCCACCCGGGCGCCAGCCGCTCGACGGCCTCGAAGACGCCCTCGACCAGGAGGGCGAACACGGCGACGAGCACGGCGCCCGCCACCACCTGCGGCGTGCTGGCCAGGTTGAAGCCCGCCGTGATGATGCGGCCGAGCCCGCCACCGCCCGCGAGGGCCGCGATGGTGGCGGTGGCGACGAGCTGCACGGCGGCGATGCGCACCCCGCTCATGATCAGCGGCAGCGCGAGCGGTGCCTCGACCCGCCACAGCATCTGACGCCCCGTCATGCCCATCCCGCGCGCGGCCTGCACGACGCTGCGGTCGACGCCGCGCATGCCGACGTACGCGTTGGTGAGCAGCGGCGGCACGGCGAACAGCACCAGGGCGACGACGGTGGGGCCGTCGCCCCACTTCCCGAGCGGGGTGAGGAGCAGCAGGACGAGCACCGCGAAGGTCGGCACGGCGCGCCCGATGTTGGAGATGTTCACGGCGAGCGCGCCCCCCTTGCCGAGATGGCCGAGCACGAGCGCGACGGGCAGCGCGATGAGGCAGCTGATCAGCAGGCAGACGACCGTCAGAACGAGATGCTGGGTCAGCCGGTGCCAGACGCCGTCGTCGCCCGCCCAGTGCGCGGAGTCGGCGAGCCAGTCCCAGGCGTCGGTCAGGGTCTTCATCCGCGGGCCGCCCTCGTCCAGGGCGTGAGCAGCCGCTGTACGCCGAGCAGCAGCAGGTCGGCGAGGACGGCGATGACCACGCAGAGCACGGAGGCGGTGAGGACCTGGGCCTTGAAGTAGGTGTTCATGCCGGCGTAGATGAGGTTGCCGAGGCCGCCGAAGCCGACGATCGCGCCGACGGTGGCCAGCGAGACCGCCGAGACGGTGGCGATGCGCAGGCCCGCCATGGCGGCGGGCAGGGCGAGCGGCAGTTCGACGGTCAGGAGCAGCCGGATGGGGCCGTAGCCCATGCCGCGCGCGGCCTGCCGGGTCTCCTCCGGCACGGCGCGCAGCCCGGCCAGGATGTTCCGGACGAGCAGCGTCAGCGAGTACAGGACCAGGCCCGCGACGACCAGCGTCGACGACAGGCCGTACACCGGAAGCAGCAGCGAGAACATCGCGAGCGACGGGATCGTGTAGAGGACGGTGGTGACCGCGAGCACCGGTCCCGCGGCGAGCCCCCAGCGGCGGGCGAGGACGGCCAGCGGCAGGGCGACGACGAGCGCGATCAGGACGGAGAGCGCGGTCAGCTCCAGGTGCTGCAGCACGGCGTCGACGAGGATCTCGCGGCGCGTGCTCAGATACTCACCGCAGATCCACTCGTTGCGCGCGAGGCAGTCGTCCGGGGGCGCGGTCACCTGTCCATTCCAGCGGGGCGCACGGGGTGCGGCACGTCGTACTGGACCGTACGGGGTGGGGCGCCGCGCGCCGCGTGGCCACTGCTCGCGGAGGTCGCCACAAGGGGGCGGAATTCAGTCGTCCCCTTAAGCGGAATACAGGAATACAGGAATACAGGAATGCCTCAACCCTTGACCCTTGCACGGGTGCGCAGGGCCGTCAAGCGTTCGACCGAGTTTGCGCGCCCGTCCCGTCGACGGGACAGACAACAGGCGCCCGACGTGCTGTTTCGGTCGATCGACTGGAATCGGTTCACTATAGTGGCCAACCGGCATTGCATGACTTCTGCATCACGTCACAAAGCCGCTTCGGCACATCGATGACCTTGAAGAAACCTTAAGAACCACCGTATGCATAATTGCCGCATCAGATTCCTTGGGGGGATCTCGCCGCGGGCTCGACCGTAACAAGCCGGAACGTGCGGCAGATATCGACGCGCTTTCGCCGGACCGAGCCGAACGCGTCCCCATCAAGTGTCGGAAACCGCGGAATTCACGAGTCAGGCTGCTCCAGCGCCAGCGGGCTTGTCGCGGGCAATGAACGCGAAGGGAAAGAGTGATATGTCCGAGGGCATCCGCAGTTCCGATGCGTTGACTCACACCAACGACAACGGCGCCGGCCTGCTCGACCGCGGTCAGCACGGTGCCGAGGCCGACGAAAGGATCAGGTTGCGCGACCGGCTCACCGAGGCTGACCTCGCCGAACAACAGCGATACTGGCTCGACCAGCTCGACGACCTTCCGGTGTTGCGGCTCCCGGCCGACCGGCCACGGCCGGCCGTGCCCAGCACGGCGCTCACGCAGGTCGAATTCCGGGTGCCGACGGATGCCGTCGACAAGATGAATGCCCTGGCGGACAAAGTCGGCGGGACACTGTTCACCGTCCTCCTCTCCGCATCCCAGGCGCTCTTCTCCCATTACGGCAGGCAGCAGGACATCCCTCTGGCCACGGTGGCGACCGGCCGGGTGCCCGACGGATCAGACGACCGTTTCGCCAATGTCGTCGTCCTGCGGTCGACCATCCAGCCGGACGGCCCGTTCACGCGGTTGATCGAGCAGAACGTCCAGGTCGTCGAGGACGCGATGGCCAACGCGGACCTGCCCTTCTCCGGGCTTGCGGACGCGCTGACGCCCCAAGGCACCGATCGCGCCGCTCCCCTGGCCCAGGTACTGCTGATCCTGCGCGACACCGACGCGACGGAGACACCTCATCCGTTCGACCTCACGGTCGACTGCCGGCTGACCGACACGGGCGAGCTCGTCGGCACCTTCGGCTACGACCCGGGACTGTTCGAGGCGGCCACCATTCAGCGGCTGGCCCGGCACTTGGTGGTGCTGCTGACCGCCGCCGTGCAGGATCCGGCGAGGCCGGTGGGTGACCTTCCCCTCCTGGACAAGGAGGAACGGCACACACTTCTGAGCGAATGGGGCGTCAACCAGGTCGAGTTGCAGGAATGGCCGTGCGTGCACGAGCAGGTCGGCAGGCGCGCCCAGTCGGAGCCCGACACGGTCGCGATCGTCAGCGCCACGGACACGATGACGTACGGGCAGCTGGACACCGCGGCCAACCGACTCGCCAACCTGTTGGTGTCTTCCGGGGTTGAGCGGGGCGACATCGTCGCCGTGTGTCTCCCGCGCGGCCCGGGTCTTGTCACCGCCCTGCTTGCCGTCCTCCGCGCCGGCGGCACCTACCTGCCGCTGGACCCCCGGTACCCGACCGACCGGCTGGGCTTCATGCTCGGGGACGCCGACGTATCGGTGTGCGTCACCGAAAGCGCGCTGGTCGAGAAGTTGCGTGAGGCGACCGACGCCGACTTCATCTCGGTCGACGAACAGGAACAGAACCTGGCCGCCCAGCCCTCGGTGGCGCCGGCCGTCCCGGTCTCCGGGCGTGACGGGGCGTACGTGATCTACACCTCGGGCTCGACCGGCCGCCCGAAGGGGACGGTGGTCGAGCACCGTTCGATCACCAGGCTGCTCTCCAAGGCCGACTACATCCCGCTGCGGTCCGAGGACGTCGTCGCCCAGGGTGCCGACGCGACGTTCGACGCGGCGACCTTCGAGATCTGGGCACCGTTGGTCGCGGGCGCCCGGATGGTCGTCATCGACAAGGACACGATGCTCGACCCGACGGCGCTGATAGGCGCCCTGACTCGGCATCACATCACCACGCTCGTGCTCACCACGGCGGTGTTCAACCAGGTTGTCGCGGTGCAGCCCGATGCGTTCAAGACGCTGCGTCACCTGCTGTTCGGTGGTGAGGCAGTCAATCCGGACCGAGTGGCGCAGGCGTTGGCGGCGGGTCCGCCGGAGCGCCTGATCCACTGCTACGGCCCCACTGAGACGACATCCTTCGCCACCTGGCACCTGGTGGAGCAGATCGACGAGCACCGCACGATACCCATCGGCCGTCCGGTCGTGAACACGAGCGTGTACGTGCTCGACGAACGGATGAGCCCGGTACCCGCGGGTGTGGTCGGTGAGCTGTTCATCGGCGGGCCCGGGGTCGCGCGGGGTTACCTGGCCCGTCCGGGTCTCACCTCGGAACGCTTCCTGCCCGACATCTTCGGCGCAGCTCCGGGAGACCGGCTCTACCGCACCGGTGACCTGGTGCGATGGTCGCCGGAGGGCGCGCTGGAGTACGTCGGCCGGGTGGACCGTCAGGTCAAGGTCCGCGGCTTCCGGATCGAGCCGAACGAGATCGAGCTCGTGCTCCAGCAGCACCCGGACGTCGAAGCGGCGGTGGTGATCGCTCGCGACGACGGTGAGCACAAGCGCCTCGTCGGCTACGTCCAGCCCGAGCGGGACCGCCGGCCCGAGCCGGGCGCGCTGCGGGACTTCGTCGGGGAGCGGCTCCCGGAGTTCATGGTGCCCGCGGTCGTCATGCTGCTCGACGAGTTCCCGCTCACCCCGAGCGGCAAGGTCGACCGGGCCGCGTTGCCGGCCCCGGAGCTCACCGCCGACGCCGACGACTACGTCGCGCCGCGCACGGACGACGAGCGCGTGCTCGCCGAGATCTGGGCCGAGGTGCTCGAGATCGACCGCGTCGGGGTGACCGACAACTTCTACGAGATCGGCGGTGACTCCATCCTCGGGATCATGGTCGTCTCCAAGGCCCGCGCGGCGGGTGTGTCGGTCTCGGCCAAGGACCTGTTCCGTCTGCAGACCATCGCGGCGCTCAGCGACGAGGCGGCAGCGGACACCCCATCTGTTCACTGATTCCTGCTGATCTCATATCCACGGAGGGCGTTGTGCGCACCCAAAGACCAGGCCTCAAGGGGCGTCTGGTCCCCGAGAACCGATACCTGTGGCGTGCCCGGCGAGCCGAGCCACGGCACCGGATCGTCTGCTTCCCCCATGCGGGCGGCGGCGCCAACGCGTACTCGAGCTGGGCGCGGAGGTTGCCGGAGGACATCGAACTGGTGGCCATCCAGCTGCCGGGCCGGCAGAACCGGATCACCGAGGATCCGGCCAAGGACGTCGGCCAGCTCGTGCGGGAGATCGTCGCCGACCTGCGTCCCGCGCTCACCGGGCCGTTCTCCTTCTTCGGGCACTCATGCGGGTCGATGCTGGCCTTCGAGGTGGCGAGGGCGCTGCAGTCGCGGGGCGGCCCCCGCCCGACCCGGCTGTTCGTGTCCGCCCAGTCCACGCCCGAAGTGATCTGGGCCGGGCCGAAGTTGCACGACCTGCCGGAGCGGGAATTCCACGAGGCCGTGCTCAGCCTCGGTGGATTCGACGAGGAGGTGAGCGCGGATCCGGAGGTCATGGACGCGCTGGTACCGGTTGTCCTCGCCGACTTCCAGCTCTGGGAGCGCCACCGCGTGGCCACCGTGCCCCCATTGGAGACCCCGATCACCGCGCTGGTCGGCCAGTCCGACTGGCGGGCCCCGCTGGATACCGTGACGGGGTGGAGCGAGTACACCTCGGCATCCTTCACGACCAAGATATTCCCCGGCGGTCATTTCTACCTGAATGAGGACGGCAACGACGTCCCTGGGTTTGTCGGCGAAACCCTGCTGGAGGCGTAGCACCGCTGCCGGAGCAATCACAAAGAGGCTGCACGGGCGATCCGCCCGTGCAGCCTCTTTCGCTGGATACCTTGATACCGGTGGATACCTTGATATCGGGAATTCTCAGTTCGTGGACAAGAGTGGCTCAGTGGCTCAGCCAAGCGTGGTGGCTCAGCCAAGCGTGGCGGCGTCCCGCGACAGCTCCACGCTCTGGGCGCTCGGCCGGAGCAGCGGTGCGACCAACCGGGCCAGTTCCAGCGCCTGGGCGCCGTTGAGGCGCGGGTCGCAGGCCGACTCGTACCGCCGATGGAGATCCCGCTCGTGCACAGGCGCGTGATCGTCCATGCATTCGGTCACGTTGCGGCTGGTCAACTCCAGGTGCAGGCCGCCCGGGTGGGTACCCAGCGCCCGGTGGACCTCGATGAACCCGCGGACCTCCGACCAGATCGCCTCGAACCGGCGGGTCTTGGTGCCGTCCGCGGTCGTGATGGTGTTGCCGTGCATCGGATCGCACACCCAGATCGCCGGTGAGTCCCGAAGGATCACCTCGTCGACGAGCGGTGGCAGCAGGTCGTGCACCGCGTTCGCGCTGAGGCGGGTGATGAACGTCAGCCGGCCCGGCTCCCGGTGGGGGTCGAGCAGTTCGACCAGTTCCGCGATGTCCGCGCGGGTCGTGGTCGGCCCGATCTTGACCGCCACCGGGTTGCGTACGCTTGCCGCGAAGGCCACGTGCGGCCCGTTGGGCTGCCGCGTCCGCTCGCCGATCCACAACAGATGACCGGACAGGCCGTACGTCCGTCCGGACGCCGGATCGATCCTGGTGAGTGCGGTCTCGTACGGCAGCAGCAACGCTTCGTGGCTGGTGAAGAAGTCGCCGCCGAGGTCGGTGAAGAGCGCCCGGTCCTTGGTGCGAAGCCGCCGGATGTCGGACAGGACGCGGTCCGCGGCCCGGTACGCGGCGATCAGGCGCCGCGGGTCCGGGGTACGGGACTTGGTGTCGAAGCGCAGTTCGTTCACCGCGTCGCCCCGGTAGACGGGCAGTACGCGGTCGCCCCTGGTCTCGGTGGCCGACGAGCGCGGTTTCGCATACTGCCCGGCGAGCCTGCCGACGGTGAGCGTCGGCAGGCCGGACTCCGAGGTCAGGAGCGCGGCCATGTCGGCGAGGCAGCGCAACTTGTCCTGTGTGGGCTCGATCAGCGGCCCTGTGAACAGCTCCGCGCAGTCGCCGCCCTGGAGCAGGAACCCCTCACCTCGGGCCACCGCGGCCAGGCGCAGCCGGAGCTCGTCGCAGTCGCTCGGTGACACCAGCGCGGGCAGGCCGCCCAACGTGCGGACCACGTCCGCCAGTTTGTCGGGGTCGGGCCAGCGCGGCTGCTGGTGTTCCACCGGCAGATGCAACGGGTCGGCCGTGCTCAGCGTGGTGTTCGTCATCGCGGTCACCGGCAGGCCCGCAGGACGGCGGCGGCGACGTCGTCGCCGCTGTCCCCGAAGTGGGAGCGGTACAGCCGTGCGATGTCGTCCTCACGGCCGGAGTCGACGTCCGGCCCGTTCGCCTGCCGGCGGGTCTGCTGGATGCGCTGCGACACTTCACGGCGCATCCGCAGCAGACTGATGATGCCGAGATCAAGGTTGTCGATGTCTATACGCGCTTGTCCTATGGATAGTCGTATGTCCAGTTCCGTAAGTTCTTCGGTCGGTGATTCCAACACGCCTTGCTCCCCCTCGTGTGTGCTGTTGCCATAGGGCAGATGAGTGCCCGGTTCACGGTCAAGGTGTCAGCAGCAACTTGCCGATGGTGCGGCGCTGCTCGAGATCCGCCTGCGCGGTGCAGGCGTCGGCCAGCGGGTAGGTCCGTCCGATGTGGACGTTGAGGTTGTCCCGGTGGATCCAGGAGAACACCGCGGCGCCACGGGCCCGCAGCTCCTCGGGGGTCGCGATGAAGTCCGGGAGGTAGGGGCGGGTCAGCTTGATCGAGCCGCGTACGCCGGTGCTCAGATCAAGGGGCGGAATCTTGCCGCTGGACTGTCCGTAGAGGACGAAGCTGCCCCGTGGACGCAGTGAGGCGATGCTTCCCTCGAAGGTCGTACTGCCGACCGCGTCGTAGACGACATCCACGCCGTCGCCGTCAGTGAGCCTGCTGACCTCGGTGGCGAAATCGACCTCCGTGTAGCGGATGATCTCGTGCGCCCCTGCCTCCCGTGCCGCTTTCTCCTTCTCCGCGGTGGACACGGTCCCGATGACGCGGACGCCGAGCGACCGCAGCACCTGGGTGAGCAGGAGCCCGACACCGCCCGCCGCGGCGTGCACCAGAGCCGTCTCGCCCGCACGCACCGCGTGGCTGTCCTGGGTGAGCACGTGCACGGTCAGCCCCTGCAGCAGCACCGCCGCGGCCTGTTCGGCGCTCACCCCCTCGGGCACCCGCACGACACGGTCGGCGGGCAGTGTCACCTGCTCGGCGTAGCCACCGGGCGTCGGCACGTCAGCCGTGGCCACCAGGTCACCGACCGAGAGATCGGTGACGTCGGCCCCGACGGCGGCCACGGTCCCCGCCAGCTCCCGTCCGGGAACGTAGGGCAGCTCGCGTGGATAGAGACCGCTTCGCTCGTAGGTTTCGTGATAGTTGACGCCGATGGCTGCAACATTGACGAGCACCTCGCCGGGGCCCGCGACCGGCGTGGCCCACTCGGTCGGTGTCAGCACCTCGGGACCGCCATGCCGGTGTACCGCGACCGCACGCATTGCGGCCTCCTTACTCAGGTGTTGGAGCTGAATGTTTCTCAGGTGTGGGGGCTAGATGGTGCCGACCTCGTCGATGAGGTTCGGCAGTCGCTCGCCGGCCCGGATACGCCGCAGGACGTCCTGCTCGGTGCGGCCGGTGGCCGCGGCCCCGTCCAGCACCTCCTGCAGTCGTGCCGCCGGGACCACCACCGTGCCGTTGCCGTCGGAGAACACCCAGTCGCCCGTGTGCACCAGCACGCGGTTGACCAGGCACATGTCGCCGGCCGACTCGACGCGGTACGCGCCCTGGGTGTCGGTCGGGACGAAGTTGCTCGCGACGACCGGACGGGTGGTCTGCTCGACGACGTCCCGGTCGCGGATGGCACCGCCCAACACGATTCCCTCGAACCGCAGTTGCTCGAGCAGATAGGTCGCGGACAGCCCTCCCGCGAGCGCGGCGTCGGTGACCAGCGGCCCGGAGCCCGCGACGTAGACCATTCCTTGCCCGTCGACGACCTCGGGCACCAGGAAGTCACGGACCTCTTGCCAGGTACTCGGAGAGGGAGCGACGATGCTCGGGCCCTTGCGCACCGGCACCCAGCTGACGGTGTACGCGGCGCCGAAGAACATCCGGTCACCGCCCGACACGCGCTGCAGTCGCGAGTCCAGTACGCGGTTGGTGATGCCCAACGCGTCGAGCACGTCCGCGAGCGTCGCTGTGGAGACGCCGTGCTCCTGCACCGTTTTCGCGACCAGTTCGTAAGTCTCTTCGAGCGGTGCCTCGTTGCCGGTCGGACGGACGTCCGTGCCCGCGGTCACAGGGTGGTTCCGCGGGGCACGTGGATGCTGAAGCCCATGTCCACCGGGCCGAAGTCCTCGATGATCTCGAGGTTGTTCGCCTCGGCGGCCACACTGGTGGTGATGCACGCGTCCGCCTCACCACTGGCGCACTCCACCGCGGCCGCGGCGTTGCTCGTCGTGAGCCGGATGCCGTAGCCGCGGTCCTCGATGAGGCCGACCGGCGCGGGGTGGCTCAGCACCTTCTGTATCGGACCCTGATCGCGCCCGGCGAGCACCATCCGGTGAGTCGGCATCATGAAGCACTCGTGCAGCGACATCGACTTGAGGTTCCGGAAGACGATCTCGTTCAGCCTCGGGTAGACGACACAGCCGAGCAGCACGCTGTCGGACGGGTTGGCCATAACGCCGTCGACCGCGTTTTCCAGCGAGTCGTACAGAATGACGTCGCCCTGCTTGTAATCGTGCTGTTCCAGATAGTGATGTGCGGCCGCTTCGCAGTTCGTTCCTGCCGGCCCCAGCGTGTGGACCTGCAAGTTGCGGTCTTTGTTGGACACGACTGTTCCCCTCATATCAGAGTCGGTAATCCTCGCGCACCGGGTGGAAGATATCGATTCCCCGGGCTGCGGTCCGCGCGTGTGCCGCGTGCTCGACACCGCCGGGAATGATCACTGATTCACCGGCTCCCAGCACAACGATTTCGCCGTCGACCGTCACCTCGAATGTGCCCTCGAGGCAGTGCACGATCTGCTCGTGCGGGTGTTGGTGGGGCGGCACGTCGCCGCCCTCTTCAAACTGCCACAGCGTGACCGTCATCGTGTCGCCGTGGACGAACTCGACTCGCGCCTTCGGGAACATATCGGTGATCACCGACGTGCCCGACCGATGCTTCCTAGCTGCCATTTTACTGCTCCCGTGGGTCGCCTGCGGCATGTCCGGAGGGGGATGGTCAAAGTGGGGGGCCCGATGCGGATCGGGGCGTTCCGCCCGATGTGGATCGAGAGGTTCCGCCGATGCGGATGGCAAGGTTCCGCTCGGATGCTCCCCCCGGATTCACGAGGAGAGCGTACCGGCGGATGTCCCGCCAACGGGACACCAGGCAATCTTTGTACGGGCAACCGCCGGGTATCGGGAAGCGGTTGACGTGCATTCATTGACATCCCGAGCACCCGAGCAGTTGTGTTCGTACGCTAGGTAAACCGGATTTGGATGTCGACTTGCACTGCTTTGAGTTCGCGGGCGATTGCCGCATCGTTGAGGGAGGGACCGTGGGGGGAGGAAACGTGGCACAACTGGGCTCCGGCGCCGATGGTGGCGCACGATCTTTTCCGGAACTGTTCGACCACTGGGTGACAACGTCACCCGACACCGTGGCCGTTGAGTACGGCACCGTGTCGTTGACCTACCGAGAACTGGACGAACGAGCCGAACAGGTGGCGCGTGGGCTGCTCGCCGCCGGAGTACAAGCGGAATCCGTCGTCGGCGTCGCCTTGCGCAGGTCGGTGGACTGGGTGGCCGCGCTGCTCGGGGTGTTCCGCGCGGGCGCGGCATATCTGCCGCTGGACACCGCGCATCCTGCCGAGCGACTCGCGTACATGGTCAACAAGTCCGGCTGCACACTCGCATTGACGGACAAATCCGCCCAGACGGAGCTGCCCGATGTGGCGGTGCCGTTCCTCGGCCTCGACGAGCTCGACGGTGACGTCCCGTTGCCGGCGTTCCCCGGGCCGACGCAGAGTGCCTACGTCATCTACACCTCGGGCTCCACGGGCCGACCGAAGGGCGTGGTCGTCACCCACAGTGGACTCGCCGACCTCACGGCTACGCACGCCGCTCAACTCGGCGTCGCCCAGGGCAGCCGGGTCCTCCAGTTCGCCTCCCCGGGGTTCGACGCCTCGGTGTGGGAGCTGTGCATGGGCCTGCTCTCCGGCGCGACGCTGGTGCTGGCGGACGACGCGGATCTCGCCCCCGGCCGGCCGCTCGCCGAGACCCTGACGTCTCGTCAGGTCACGCATGTGACGCTGCCGCCGCCCGTGCTGGCCACGCTTCCGCCCGAGGCGATGCCCGCCGTCGAGTGCCTGGTGGTCGCCGGGGACGCGACCACGCCCAACCTCGTCGAGGCCTGGGCCCACAAGCTGAAGATGATCAACGCCTATGGGCCCACCGAGACCACCGTGTGCGCCACCATGAGCGCCCCGCTGGTCGCCGACGGCCAGGCGCCCCCCATCGGCAGCGCCATCACGGGTGCGCGGGTCCAGGTCCTGGACGCCGCGCTGCGCCCGTGCCCGCCGGACACCGTCGGTGAACTGTACGTATCCGGCCCCTTGCTGGCCCGCGGCTACCTGGGCGCCCCCGGCGAGACCGCGACCCGGTTCGTCCCGGACGCGTCCGGGCCGGCCGGCGCCCGGATGTACCGCACCGGGGACCTGGCGGCCCGGTCGGCGGACGGCACGCTCGTGTTCCACGGCCGGGCCGACACCCAGGTCAAGATCCACGGCGTACGCATCGAGACCCATGAGGTGGCGGCCGTTCTCGGTGCGCACCCCGGCGTCGCGGACTCCGTGGTCGTCGCTCGCGAGACGCGATCGAGCAAGCAGCTCGTCGCGTACGTCGTGCCGAAGGAGCAGGCGGAGCGGTCGAACGGCGTGACGAGCGACTCCTACGGCTCCCTCCTGCTGGCGCCGACCTTCTCGGTCGGCGACCTCCGCGCGTTCGCGGCACGGCACCTGCCCGCCCCGATGGTCCCGGCGGCGTTCGTGCCGATGGACCGGATTCCCCTCACCCCCAACGGAAAGCCCGACCTCGCGGCCCTGCCGGCTCCCCGGCTGCGGCATGTGGAGTACCAGGCACCGCGCGACGAGACGGAAACGGCACTCGCACAGCAGTTCGCCGAGGTGCTCGGGCTCGAGGAGGTCGGCGTCGACGACGACTTCTTCACGATCGGCGGCGACAGCATCCAGTCGATCCAGGTGGTCTCGCGCGTGCGGGAGCACGGCATCCACATCAGCGCCCGGGACGTCTTCGAGCGTCGGACGGTGGCCGCCCTGGCCGAGCTCGCGGCAACGCGCTCGGCGGCGGCGCCGGCCGAAGCGCTGGCCGAGCTCGACGGCGGTGGCACCGGGTCGATGCCGTTGCTGCCGGTCGCGCAGTGGATCCGGGACTGGGGCCCCGGGTTCGACCGCTTCGCGCAAGCCATGCTGGTGTCCCTGCCGGAGGGAATCGACGAAGCGGACCTGACCACGACCCTGCTGGCCGTCCTCGACCACCACGACATGCTGCGGGCACGCCTGGTGGGCGACGAGATCGTGGTGGCGCCCGCCGGTACCGTCCCGGTCGCCATGGACCGGGTCGAAGGCGTCGACGAGGCCGACCCGGACTGGCACCGTGCCCTGGCGCGGGAGCTGGACAGGGCGGCCGCGGGCCTGGACCCGTCCTCCGGGGCGCTCGCCCGTTTCACCTGGTTCGACGGCCGGCCGGGCAAGCTGCTCGTGGTGCTGCACCACCTCGTCGTCGACGGTGTGTCCTGGCGCATCCTGCTGTCCGACCTCGCCGACGCGTGGGCCGCCATCCGTGACGGACAGAAGCCGCAGCTGCCCGAGGTGCGTACCTCGATGCGCCGATGGGCACACGCACTGGCCGACGAGGCGCACAACCCGCGACGACTGGCCGAACTGCCACTGTGGCGCTCGATCCTGGCCGGACCGGACCCGCTGCTCGGCACCCGCCGCCTCGACCCGTCGGTCGACGTGGTCGGCACCGTGGTCGACGTCCCGGTGACCGTGCCGGTCCCGGTCACCGAGGCGCTGCTGACCACCGTGCCGTCGGTGTTCCGCGGCGAAGTGATGGACGGTCTGCTCGCCGCACTGACACTGGCGGTGACCGCGCGGCGGCGAGCCAAGGGGGACGCCGAATCCTCCGTGCTGATCAGGCTGGAGGGACACGGCCGGGAGGAGAGCGCGGCGCCGGGAGCCGACGTGTCGCGGACGGTGGGGTGGTTCACCACCGTGTACCCGATCCGCCTCGACCTCACCGACGTCGATGTCGACGACGCGCTCGCCGGCGGCCCGGCCGCGGGCCGGGCCGTCATGCTGGCCAAGCAGCGCCTGCGGGCCGTCCCCGACAAGGGCATCGGGTTCGGGCTGCTGCGCCACCTCAACGACGACACCGCGGCCGCGCTCGACGAGTACGCGACGCCGCAGGTGGGCTTCAACTACCTCGGACGCTTCGCCCCGGCGGACACCGACGCCTGGAGCCGGGTCGACGTGCCCCAGCTCGCCCAGTTGGACGCCGGTCAGGACCCGAGGATGCCCGCGCCGGCCGAGCTGGACATCAACGCGAGCCTCGTCGACACCGAGGAGGGCCCGCAGCTGCACGCGGTGTTCGCCGCGCCCTCGGGCGTGCTGACCCGTCATGAGGTGGAGGAAATCGCGGACTTGTGGTGCACCGCGCTGGCGGGACTGACCCACCACGCGGCCACCCCGGGCGTTCACGGGATGGTGCCGTCGGACGTGCCGCTGGTGCCGGTCACGCAGGCCGACCTGGACGGGTGGGCCGAGCAGCAGCCGAACCTGGTCGACGTCTGGCCGCTGACGCCGCTGCAGTCGGGCCTGCTGTTCCACAGCATGGCGGTCGACTCGGGCTTCGACGCGTACCAAGTGCAGTATGTCCTCAGGCTGCTGGGGCCGGTCGATCCGGAGCGGATGCGGGCGGCCGGGCAGCGACTGCTGGGGCGCCACGCGGGCCTGCGGTCGGTCTTCGCCCCCGACGCGCGGGGGGAAATGGTTCAGCTCGTCCTCGCCGACGCCGAGCTGCCGTGGCGCGTGGTCGACCTCGGTGACATGGACGAGGCGGCGCGCACGACCGCGTTCGAGCGACTGCTCGCCGACGACCTCCGGGAACACTTCGACCCCGTGGTTCCCCCGATGCTGCGGATGACACTCGTCCGCGGTGCGCCCGACGTGACGGACCTCGTCCTGACCGCACACCACGCGGTCGTCGACGGCTGGTCGATTCCGCTGATCGTGCGGGAGCTGCTGCTGCACTACGGCCCCGACTCCGCGGGACTGCCGAGGTCACGCACCCAAGGGGACTTCCTCAAGTGGCGTGCCGAACAGGACCCGAACGAGTCGGCGGGCGCCTGGGCGCGTGAACTCGACGGCGTCGACGGGCCCACGCTGGTCGGCGGCGGCCGCCGCACCGACAGCGGCGAGGGAATCGGACAGGTGGACGCGGTGCTCTCCGCGGCGGAGTCCGAGGCGGTCACCGCGTGCGCCGCACGGCTCGGGGTCACGGTGAACACCCTCGTCCAGACGGCGTGGGCGTTGCTGCTGTCCAGGATGACCGGCCGGCGGGACGTCGTGTTCGGAGCCGTGGTCTCCGGACGCCCGCCCGCGGTGCCCGGCGTGGACGCGATCGTGGGCATGCTGCTCAACACGGTGCCGGTCCGCCTGGACTGCGATCCTGCCGACACGCTCGCCGACCTGCTCGTCGACCTGCAGGGCAGGCAGGCCTCGCTGCTCGACCATCACCACCACGGACTCAGCGAGATGCACCAGGCGACTGGCCTGACGACGCTGTTCGACACAGTGGTCGGATTCCAGTCGTTCCCGCTCGACCGGACCGGCATCGCCGCCGCGGGTGACGCGGCCGGACTGCAGGTGGTGGGAATCCGCTCCTTCACGGTGAGCCACTACCCCCTGGCCCTCATGGTGTTCGCCGAGCCCGACAGTCCGCTGCGCCCCTGCGTGCAGTACCGACAGGACGTCTTCGGCCGGGCGGAGGCGAGCGATCTCGCGGTCAGGTTCGCCCAGATACTGCGCCAGATCGCGGACGACCCGATGACACCCGTCGGCGCGGTGGACGCCCTCTTGGCCTCCGAGCGGGCGACTCCGGTCGCCGAGGATCCCGCCCCCGCCGAGAAGACGGTCTCCGGGCTGGTCACCGCGCGGGCGTCGCGGACACCGGACGCCGTGGCGGTACGGAGCGCCGAGGACTCGCTCACCTACCGGGAGCTCGACGACAGGGCCACGGAGGTGGCGCGGGCATGGGCCGACGGTGGTCTCGTGCCGGAAGCCACGGTGTCGGTCCGGCTGTCGTCCTCGCTGGATGCCGTGATCGCACTGGTCGCGGCGCTGCGTGCCGGCGGCTGCTTGGTGGCCGCGGACGACGACGCGGACCTGGTGGTCACCGACCTGCCCGCGCCGACGGCCGGTACGGGTGCGCTGAAGCCGGTGCACCTGGGGCGGATAGCCGCGCTGCTGCCGACGTGGGGGTACGCGGACGGCCGCCGGACCGTGGCGGTCGGCCACGGGGCTCTCGCCGCGCGCCTCGAGCACGCCGCGCCGGAAGCGAGGCTGCTGACGGCCGTGACCGGCGACGTCACCGGCGACTTCGGCCAGTGGCTGGTCGACGTGCTCGGCGCGGTGTGCGTCGGCGGCGGCGTCGAGACAGCCGCCGGCCCCGACGCGCAGGGTGATCCGACGAAGGGCGATGCCGCGTACGCCGCGAGCGAGTCCGGCTGCCCACCGCTGCCGGGCATGAGGCTCTACGTGCTCGACAACACGCTCCAACCCGCGCCACCGGGGGCGGTCGGCGAACTCTACGTCTCCGGCCCGGCGCTCGGGCTCGGCTATCACGGCCGGTCCGCGGCGACCGCGGCGTGGTTCGTCCCGGACCCGTTCGCTCCGGGCACGTCTCGCATGTTCCGCACCGGAGAGCTGGTGCGTCGCGGGCGGGACGGCGGCCTTGAGCAGGTCGGCCGTACCGACGGACAGGTGACGGTACGCGGCGTACGGATCAGTCTGCCCGTGGTCGAATCGGCGCTGGCCGAGCACCCCGAGGTGGTCGAAGTCGCCGCGGTGGCGGGGACCGAGGACGGTCTCCCGCACGTGACCGCGTACGTGGTGAGTGCCGGTGTCGACACCGGGGAACTGACCGAGTTCGCCGCCGGCCGGTTGCCGCGCCATCTGGTCCCGGACGCCGTCGTCCTGCTGACGTACATCCCTCGGCTGCCGAACGGCAGGGTCGACGAGTCCGCGCTCTCCTCGGCGGAACAGGCCGACTACGTCCGCCGCGAGCCGCGTGACCGGCAGGAGGAAGTGCTGTGCGCGCTGTTCGAGGAGGTGCTCGAGATCGATGACATCGACATCGACGACGACTTCTTCCAACTGGGCGGTACGTCGCTGATGGCGACCCGGCTCAGCAGCCGTATCCGCAAGGAACTCGGCGTCACCGTCTCGATCCGGACCATCTTCGAGTCCCCCGCCGTCGTCGACCTGGCGCGCGTGGTCAAGGAAGCCGGCAAGTCCAACAGGCCGGCTCTGCGCCGGATGAACAGGGGTGACCAGTCCCGATGAACGACACATACGACGTCGTCGTGGTGGGCGCCCGCGTCGCGGGATCCCCGACCGCCATGCTCCTCGCGCGTGCCGGGTACCGGGTCCTGCTCCTGGAACGCGGGCGTTTCCCCCGGGACACGCTGTCCACTCTGCTCATCCACCAGCCCGGGGTCGCGCTGCTCAAGCGGTGGGATGTGCTGCCCCGTGTGGTCGCCACCGGGTGCCCGCCCATCGACCGGGCCAGCTACACCGTGGCGGACGTCCAACTGGAGGGATGTTCCTGGGCCGTCGACGGGGTGCGGACCGCGTTCGCCCCCCGTCGGTATCTCCTCGACTCGGTCCTGGCGCAGGCCGCGGTCGACGCGGGCGCCGAGTTCCGCGACGACTCCACCGTGCTCGACCTGACCTTCGACGGTGACCGGGTGACCGGGGTCCGGGTGCGATCGGGCGGAACCGAGTACACGGTGCGGGCCACCCTGGTCATCGGCGCGGACGGGATGCGGTCCACGGTGGCCGCCAAGGTCGGCGCGCCGATCGAGATCGAGGACCCCAAGCTGTCCTGCGCCTACTACACGTACTGGTCGGACCTGCCGCGGCGGTTCCGGTTGCACGAGGCGCCGGGGAGTTGGGTGGGGACCATCCCGACCAACGACGGCGCGACGCTGGTCGGCGCGTACTTCCCCCAGGAGCGGTTCGGGGAGGTGCGCGGTGACGGGCTCGGGGCGCTGCTCGGCGCCGTCGAGCGCACCGCCCCGGAGTTGCGTGAGGAGATGGCCGGCGGCCGCATGCTGGAGCGGCTGCACGGCACGGGCGACCAGCGCAACTTCTTCCGCAGGGCGAGCGGCCCCGGATGGGCGCTGGTGGGCGATGCCGGGCATCACAAGGACTCCATCACCGCACGGGGCATCACGGATGCCTTCCGCCAGGTTCAACTGCTCGTCGACTGCGTCGGCGACGGACTGCAGGACCCGGAGCGGCTCAGCGAGGGGCTCGACAGCTTCACCAAGCAGCGCGACGGCTTGCTCATGGCCGACTACCGCCACACCCTCACCACGGCCGCGCTGGCGGCCAGCAAGCACCAGATCGCGTTGCTCCGGGTGATCGCGAGCAGCGCCGAATTCACCGATCGCTACTTCTCGGCGATGTCGGGTGCCTGTCCGTCGGACGAGTTCGTCACGCCCGAGCTGCTGGACCTTCTCGCGGCGTCGTGACAGGGCTCAGTACCGGCTGAAACGCAAGAGGCCGTCCCAACCCCTGGTGAAGGGTTGGGACGGCCTCTTCGTCTGCGCGACGCGTGACGTGCGGTGACGTCGGTGACGTCAGAAGCGCACCGGCAGGCCGCCGAGCGCGGTGCCCTTGCCCGGCACGTCGATGAACGGGAGCTGGTCGGGCTCGACTGCGAGCTCCAGGGTCTGGTTCTTGATCAGGAACGTGTCGATGACGACCTCCGTCTCCAGTTGGGCGAGGGCCGCACCGGTGCAGTAGTGCGCGCCGCTGCCGAAGGCCAGGTGGCCGACGCCCGGGCCGAGGTCACGGGAGAGGTCCAGCCGCTGCGGGTTGTCGTACTGCGCCGGGTCGTGGTTGACGCCGATCAGGGAGGGGACGACGGCATCGCCCTGCTTGACGGGGCAGCCGCGGAACTCGAAGTCCTCGACCGCGTACAGGGGGCCTCCGGTCGGTACGGAGGTGGTGTAGCGCAGGATCTCCGGCACAGCGCGCTTGGCCAGGAGATCCGGCTGGGCGCGCAGCTTGGCGAGCTCCTCGGGGTGGGTGAGCAGGGTGAGCACCGCCTGGCCGAGGAAGTGTGCGGGCGGCGCGATGCCCGTGCTGGTCAGCAGCAGGAAGATCGAGATGATCATGTCCTCGGCCAGCAGGTCCTTGTCGATGCCGCCGGGCTTGAGCAACTCGGAGATCAGGTCGTCCGTGGGCTCGGAACGGCGGCGCGCGATCAGGTCCTTGTAGTACTCCACGATGCTCTGGACGGCCGGGACGAGCCGGTCGGGGTTGTACGAGACCAGCTCCATGATCCAGCCCTGGAGCTGGGGCTGGTCGGCCTCCTCGACGCCCATGAGTTCGCAGATGGCGGCGGTGGTGAGCGGGTAGCCGAGCTCCGCGATCAGGTCGCCCTCCTGCTTCGAGGACAGGACGGCGTACAGGTCCGACGCGGTCTTCTCCAGGCCCGGGCGCAGCGCGTTGACGCGGCGGGCCGTGAAGGCACGGGCGACCACATTGCGCAGCCGGGTGTGCTCGTCGCCGTCGGACAGGCTGAGCAGGCCGAAGTACTTGAAGTACTCCTTCGGCATGCCGACTCCCCCGAGCATCTGCTCCGCGAAGCTCGGCCCCTCTCTTCCCGGCAGCTTGGTCTCGTCGCGGATGAAGCGCGGCTCGTGGAGGACCTCCTTGCAGGCCTCGTAGCCGGAGACGAACCAGACCGGGGACTCCAGACCGTCGATGACGGCCTGGAAGAGCGGGCCCTGCTCGCGCAGTGCTGCGTACTCTGCGGGGTTGCTCACGGTTGCGTTCGTGAGGCGGGTGATCTGTTCAGACACGTCGGCGCTCTCTCTTTCTTGGGTCGTGTCCTTGTGCCATGTGTTCCCCGGAGGCCTCTGCCGTGGCAGAGGGGGGCGGGAAGGGGGTGCCGGCCCCGCCGCTGACGCGTCGTACGCGTCAGCGGCGGGGCCTGGCACTCTTACGCGGCCGTGGCCTCTCTCAGGCTCTCGGGCCGCAAGTCGGGCCAGGTGCTCACAGTCGGCTCCTACGCTTCGAGACGACGGTTGATGATCTGGCACATGTCGGTCGTGTGCTTCGGCGCTGTCATGCCGAAGTGCGTGGCGTCGACGTCGTACGACCGCACGCTGCCCCGGACGTACGGCTCCCACAAGTCGGCCGACGGATCCGGACTGTGGGTCGCGTTGAAGAACACGACGTCGCCCCGGTAGACGGGCTGCGCGAAGTCCCGCACCAGCCGCACGTGTTCGACCATGAGGTTCGAACCATTGGTGATGAGGGCCTGACGGTCGGCGTCGTCCTGGCCGCCCGGCAGGTAGCCCTGGAGGAAGTCCCGCGCCTGCGACGGGTTGAGGACCACGTCCTGCTGGGCGAACGTGCTGCTGGGTGCGGCGTCCAGGATCACGACCAACGGCACCTCGTGGCCGCGCTGTTGGAGCTCGGCGGCGATGGCGTGCGAGAGCGTGCCACCCATGGAGTGTCCCACGAAGTGGAAGGGGCCCTCGGCCTGGACGCCGAGGATCTGCTCCACGTAGTCCTGGACCATCGCCTCGAAGCTCTCCGGCAGCGGTGCGCCGTCGAAGCCGCGGGCCTGGATGCCGTACACCGGCCGGTCGCCCAGCTGGACCGCCATGCCCAGGTACGACCAGCACAGGCCGATACCGGGGTGGATGAACCAGACCGGCGCCTCGGCGCCGCCCGTCTTCAACGGCAGCACCACCCCGAACGGGTCGGTGTGACCGCCGGATTCGTCGCCGCCGTTCAGGTGCGCGGCCAGCCCCGCGACGGTGGGGGACTGGAAGGCGACCCGCATCGGTATGTCGATCATGAGGACCGTGCGGATCCGGCTGACAAGACGGGTGGCGCGCAGGGAGTGGCCGCCCAGGTCGAAGAAGTTGTCGTCGATGCCGACCTTGTCGACGCCGAGGACGTCGGCGAACAGGCCCGCCAGGACTTCTTCCTGGGGAGTGCGCGGTGCCCGGTAGGCCGCCGAGGCGGTCAGCTCCGGCGCGGGCAGTGCCTTGTGGTCGAGCTTGCCGTTCGGGGACAGCGGGAGCCGCTCCAGGGTGATGAAGGCGGAGGGCACCATGTACTCCGGCAGCCGCTCGGCCATGAACTCGCGGAGCTCGGCAGCGGTCAACTCACCGCTGTCCGGCGCCGGCACGGCGTACGCGACGAGCTGGGCGCCGCTCGCGTCGGAGCGTGCGATCACCGCGGCCTGGGCGACCGCGGGGTGCGCCGCCACCACGGCCTCGACCTCGCCCGGCTCGATCCGGAAGCCACGGATCTTCACCTGCGAGTCGGCGCGCCCAAGGTACTCGAGCTCCCCGTCCTCGCTCCAGCGGGCCAGGTCACCGGTGCGGTACATCCGCTCCCCCGCCGTGCCGAACGGGTCGGCCACGAAGCGCTCGGCGGTCAGGGCCGGGCCGTTGTGGTAGCCGCGACCCACCCCGGCGCCCGCCATGTACAGCTCGCCGACGGCGCCGTGGGCGACCGGGGCCAGGCCCGGGCCCAGGACGTACGCCCGCAGGTTGCGCAGCGGTTTGCCGATCGGGATGCCGGCGGCTCCGGGACCGTCCTCGGGCACCACGTGCGAGGTGACGTAGAAGGTCTCGCTGGGGCCGTAGCCGTTGACGACGCGGGCCTCGGGCCAGGCGGCACGGATCCGGTCGACCAGGGCGGTGGTCAGGGCCTCGCCCGCGAACACCAGTGACTTGGGGTGCACGCGGTCACCGAGCTGGTCGACCAGTTCGGCGAAGGCGGACGGCACCGAGCTGATGACGTCCACGTCCCACGCGTCGCGTTCGGCCAGGGCGAGGACGTCCCGGACGAGCTCGACGCTGCCGCCGGTGGTCAGCGTGACGAACAGCTCGAACGCCGCGACGTCGAAGCCGATCGAGGTGCTCGCCAGCATCCGCCAGCCGTCCGGCAGGCCGATGTCCTCGGCCAGTCCCGCCAAGGCGTTGGCGAGGTTGCGGTGGGTGATGCCGACGCCCTTGGGCAGGCCGGTCGAGCCCGACGTGTACACCTGGTAGACGAGGTGGCCCGGGCGCAGCGGCCGGGTCCGGTCGCCGTCGTCCAGGTCGGTGCCGAGGTGGCCCGACACATCCGTCCGGTCCAGGTGCAGCAGCTCCGTGTCCTGCTCGGGGAGCACACCGGCCGCGGTGGTGTCGGTGACGATCAGACGCGGCTCGGCGGTGGAGAGGATGTGCGCCAGGCGGGTGCTCGGGTAGCCCGGGTCGATGGGGACGTAGGCGGCCCCGGCCTTGATCACGGCGAGCAGTGCCACGACCAGTTCGGGCGTGCGCGGCAGGACCACGGCGACCGTGTCGTCGGGGCCGATGCCCTGCCCGGCGAGGTGGCGGGCGAGCCGGTTGGCCCGCTCGTTCAGCTCCGCGTAGGTCAGCGACCGGTCCTCGCAGACCACCGCGGTCGCCTCGGGCCGTCGGGCGGCCTGCTCCTCGACCTGCTGGGTGATGGTGTGCTCGGGCAGCTCGCTCGGCTTGGGGTTGAACTGGCGCAGGACCAGGTCCCGTTCGGCCTCGTCGAGGATGCCGAGCTCGGTGAGCGGGGTGTGCGGGTCGGCCGCCAGCTGCGCGAGTACGCGGCCCAGTCGGGCGCTGATGCGTTCGATCTCGTCGGCGGTGAACATGTTGTCCTGGTACTGCAGGCCCAGCCGCAGGTGCGGGTCGGCGGTGCCGGCCAGCATCAGGGGGTAGTGGGTGCCGCTGAGCATGCGGATACCGGTGACGGTGACACCGGCCGAGGCGTGCGCCTCGGTGAGGCCTTCCCGGTCGACGGGGAAGGACTCGAGGAGCACCATCGAGTCGTACAGGGTGCCCAGGCCGACCGCCTCGTGGATCTCGCTGAGGCTGTGGTGATGGTGGTCCATGAGCGTGGTCTGGTGCTCCTGGAGCCGGGTGAGCACCTGCGCCAGCGTCTCGTGCGCGGAGTACCGGACCCGCACCGGCAGGCTGTTGATGAACAGGCCGACCATTTCGTCGGACCCCGTCAGCTGCGGCGGACGGCCCGCGACGGTGGTGCCGAACACCACGTCCTGACGCCCGGTCAGGTGACCGAGGAGCACGCCCCAGACGCCCTGGATCAGGGTGTTGAGGGTGATGCCCAGCTCGCGTGCCCGGCCGGACAGGGCGCGGGCGGTCTCCGCGGCGAGCGGGAGCTCCAGCTGGCCCAGGCCGCCGCCCTGTTCGGTGGTGGCGGCGCGCGCCAGCATGGTCGGCTCCGTCACCCCCTCCAGTTCCCTGGCCCAGGCCTCGACCGACGCCTCGTGGTCCTGCTCCGCGAGCCAGGCCAGGAAGTCGCGGTAGGAGCGCACGCGCGGCAGCGCGGAGGCGTCCCCCTCGGCCTCGTACAGCAGGATCAGGTCCCGCATGAGGTGCGAGAGCGACCAGCCGTCGTACAGGGCGTGGTTGACGGTGAGGACCAGCTCCGAGCGCTCCTGGTCCAGCTGGACCAGGGTCATGCGCAGCATGGGCGGCACGGCCGGGTCGAAGGGCTCGGCGTGGTCGGCGGCCAGGAGCCGCTCGAATTCTTCGTCCCGCAGGTCGTCGCTCAGCTCGCGCAGGTCCACGACCTGCCACGGCAGTTCGACGTGGTCGAGGACGAGCTGCCGCTGCTCACCGGCCGCGCCGGTCACGAAGGCGGCGGCCATGTTGGGATACCGGCCGAGGAGCGCCTGGCCCGCGGCCCGCATCCGCTCCGGGGTCACGGCCCCGGACAGGTGCAGGACGAGCTGGATCCGGTAGGCGTCGAACGACGACTCCGCCATCACGCTGTGGAAGAGGATGCCGGACTGCGCCGGGGTCAGCGGCCACACGTCCGCGAGGCCGGGGTAGTTCTCCTCCCATGCCTCCAGGTCGCGCTGGCTCACCTGGACCAGCGGCACGTCCGACGGGGTCAGACCGCCCGCGCCGGGCCCGGCCGCGTGCCGGGCGAGGCCTTCGAGGGCCTCCTGCCACAGGTCCGCGAACTCCCGCGCCTCGTCCGGGGTGAGCAGACCGGCCGGGACGCCGATCTCGGTGCTCAGCCTCGGGCCCTGCTCGCCGTCCAGGACGTAGCAGTTGACCTCCACGGTGGCGAGGGCGGGCATGTCCGCGTCCAGGTCCGGGGTCAGGCCCTCGGCGTCGGTCGCCATCGTCCAGCCCGTGCCGCCGATGCTCTGCGGCTCGGTGTCCGCCGTGAACCGGCCCAGGTAGTTGAAGGAGAACTGTCCGGTGCCGTGCGCCGCGAGGGCGTCGGCGGTGTCGGGGTTGAGGTAGCGCAGGAGGCCGTAGCCCATGCCCTTGTCCGGGATGGCGTTGAGCTGCTCCTTGACCGCCTTGACGATGCCGCCCGCGGCCCCGCCGCCGGTGAACGCCTCCTCCAGGTCGAAGCCCGCCACGTCCAGGCGGACGGGGAACACGCTGGTGAACCAGCCCACCGTGCGTGACAAGTCCGCACCCGGCACCACTTCTTCCTCGCGGCCGTGGCCCTCCAGGCGCAGCAGCAGCGAGGACTCGTCCACACCGCGCCGCTCGCGCCACTTGGCCGCCGCGAGGGCGAGGCCGGTCAGCAGTCCGTCGTTGACACCGCAGTGGAAGGCGGCGGGCAGCGTCGTCAGGAGCGTCTCGGTGGCCGCCACCGGCAGCTCCACCCGCACGGTCTCCACGGTGGAGTGCAGGTCGACGGCGGGATCGAAGGCCCGTGAGCCGACGACCGGGTCCGGGCCCTCGACCACCGAGCGCCACAGCTCCAGCTCCGCGACCCGCTCGGGCCGTGCCGCCTCCTCGGCCAGGGAGTGGGTCCACTTGCGTACGGAGGTGGCGACCGGGGCGAGTTCGGGTGTGCGGCCCTCGCGGACCTGCTCCCAGGCCCGGGCGAGGTCGGGCAGCAGGATGCGCCAGGAGACGCCGTCGACCACCAGGTGGTGCAGGACGACGATCAGGCGCCCGGGGGCCTCCGGACCCGCATCGAACCAGACGAAGCGGGCCATGTCCCCGGCCGTCGGGTCCAACTGGTCGGCAGCCGCGTCGAGTTCGGCCGCGGCCTGTTCCCGCCAGGCGTCCTGGGACCAGGCGCCGTCGCAGGGGACGCGGTGGATGAGCGCGGCCGCGTCGATCGTGCCCGGAGCGGAGATCTCCAACTCCGGCTCCGTGCCCGGCACCAGGCGTGCGCGCAGCATGTCGTGGTGGTCGAGGACCGCGGACAGGGTCGCGGCCAGGCCCGGTCCGTCGATGCCGGTGGGCAGTTCGAGCACCATCGACATCGCGAACCGGTCGTAGCCGCCGCCGAGTTCGGTGATGTAGCGGGCGACCGGCAGCAACGGCGTGGTACCCACGCCGCCGCCCTCCAGCTCCGCCAGGACGGCGGTGGGGCGGTCGCCGGTGTCGAGGAACGCGGCGAGATCGGCCACGGTGCGGTACTGGAGGATCTGCCGTGCGGTGACCTCGACGCCGCGCGCCTTGGCGCGGGACACCACCTGGATGGAGCGGATGCTGTCACCGCCGGCGGCGAAGAAGTCGTCGTCGACACCGACCTGTTCGACGCCCAGCACCTCGGCGAAGACCTCGGCGATGATCTGCTCCTGGGCCGTGCGCGGGGCACGGTAGGCACCCTCGGTGAGCTCCGGACCGGGCAGCGCGGCCTTGTCCAGCTTGCCGTTCGGGGTCAGCGGCAGTTCGTCGAGGAGGACGAACGCCGACGGCACCATGAACTCCGGCAGCCGTCCGGTGGCGAACTCGCGCAGCTGCTCGACCGACACGCCCGTGGTCAGGTCGAAGTCGTCGCCGGCGTCCGCGTGCCGGTTGCCCGTGGGCACCACATAGCCGACGAGCTGGGCGCTGCCGCGCCGTTGGCGGGTCAGGACGACGGCCTGAGCCACACCAGGGTGCTCGGTCAGGGCCGCTTCGACCTCGCCGAGCTCGATGCGGAAGCCGCGGACCTTGACCTGGTCGTCGCTGCGGCCGAGGTATTCGAGCTGCCCGTCGTTGCCGCGGCGCACCAGGTCACCGGTGCGGTACATGCGCGAGCCCGCCGGGCCGTAGAGGTCGGCCACGAAGGCGGTCGCGGTCTGGCCGGGACGGTGCACGTAGCCGCGGGCCAGGCTCGGGCCCGCCACGTACAGCTCGCCGGGAGAGCCCGGCGGGACCGGGGCCAACCGCTCGTCGAGCACGTACAGGCGGACGTCGTTGACGGCCGTGCCGATGTGGACACGCTCGGGGCTGACGAGGGTACCGATGGAGGGGCACACCGTCGTCTCGGTGGGTCCGTAGGCGTTGATCATCCGGCGCCCCGGCGCCCACTGGGAGATCAGCGCGGGCGGCACCGCTTCACCGGCCACCGCCAGCACCTGGAGCCGGGGGAGGTTGCGCGGGGTGTCGGCGGGCATGGTGGCGACGATGCTGGGCGGGATGGTGACATGCGTGATGTCACGCGTGGCCAGCACCTGCGCGAGATCCTCACCGGCCAGCCGCTGCTGCTCGGGCACGATCACGGCCGCGCCCGTGGTCAGGGCCATCACCAGCTCCCAGAAGGCCGCGTCGAAGCTCGGCGACGACTGCTGCAGGACGCGGGAGCCCGTGGTGAGACCGATGTAGTTGCTGTGCATGGTGCTCAGGGCGGCCAGACCGGTGTGGGTGACGCACACGCCCTTGGGGCGGCCCGTCGAACCCGAGGTGTAGATGACGTACGCCGGGTTTTCCGGGACCAGCGGGGTGACCGGGTCGGTGTCCGGGAGGTCCTGCCAGGCCCGCCGGATGTCCTCGTCGTCGATGGCTACGAGTTCGGTGGGCAGGTCGGCGGGCAGCTCCTCGGTGGCGGACCGGGTGGTGAAGACCACCGCGGGGCGCGAGTCGCCGACCATGTAGCTGATGCGGTCGGCCGGGTAGTCCAGCGCGATCGGCAGATACGCCGCGCCCGCCTTGAGGATGCCGAGCGCCACCGCCACCTGGTGCGCGCTGCGCGGCAGGGACACGCCGACCGACTGCTCGGGCCCGATGCCGCGGGCGATCAGCCAGTGTGCGATGCGGTTCGCCCGCGCGTTCAGCTCCTCGTAACTCCAGGCGTCGTCGACCGACTCCACCGCCAGGGACTGCGGCGCCTGCTCCAGGCGGTTCCGGAACAGGTCGGGGAACGTGGCCGCCGGAATGCTCGGTTCGGCCTGCTGCTGTTCGGCGAGCAGCAGCTCGCGCCGCTCCTCCGCCGTGAGCAGGTCGGCGTCGCCGATGTGCTGTGCGGGCGTGGTGACCGCTGCGGTCAGCAACTGCTCCCAGCGGGCGATCACGGTCTCGATCGTGGAGCTGTCGAACAGCTCGGTGGAGTACTCCACCGCGATCTGGATGCCCGCGGGCGTGGTGCGGTCGGTGAAGGTCTCGTTCAGGCTCAGCATCAGGTCGTAGCGGGCCGTGCCGGTGCCCACGCCCTCCCCGCGCACCCGGAGTCCGGGCAGCTCGAAGGCCGCCTCCTCGTTGTTCTGCAGCACCAGGGCGATCTGGAACAGCGGATGGACGGACGCCGAGCGCTGAGGGTTGAGCTTCTCCACCAGTGACTCGAACGGGATGTCCTGGTGGGCGTAGGCGGCCAGGCTCGACTTGCGGACCTGGGCGATCAGTTCGGCGAACGTCGGGTTCCCGGAGGTGTCGGTGCGCATCACCCAGGTGTTGACGAACAGGCCGATGAGATCCTTGAGGCTGTCGTCGGTGCGGCCTGCGACACCGCTGCCGATCGCGATGTCCGTGCCCGCGCCGAGGCGCGTCAGGAGCGCGGCCATGGTCGCCTGCAGCACCATGAACGGCGTCGCGCCCGAAGCCCGGGCGAGCTCGCTCACCCCCTTGTGCACGTCCGCTCCGAGGGTGAACTGCAGCAGGTCGCCCTTGTACTCGAGCTGCGCGGGACGCGACCGGTCGCTGGGAATGGTCACCTGCTCGGGCAGCCCGGCCAACTGCTTGGCCCAGTACGCGTACTGCTTGCTGTACAGGCTGTCCGGGTCATCGTCGTCGCCCAGCAGTTCGCGCTGCCACAGCGTGTAGTCGGCGTACTGCACCGGCAGCGGCGCCCACTCGGGTGCCGCGCCCTGGACGCGGGCGGTGTAGGCGGTGGCCAGGTCCTGCGCCAGCGGCGCGGCGGACCAGCCGTCGGCGGCGATGTGGTGGACGACCATCGCCAGCACGTGCTCGGACGGGCCGGTGGTGAAGAGCCATGCCTTCAGCGGCACTTCGCGCGACAGGTCGATGGGGTGACGGGCCGTCTCGACGACGGCCTCCCGCAGCGCTTCCTCATCGTCCAGCGGCCGCACGGTCAAGCTGATGCGGGCCTGCTCCGGCTCGCGGATGTCCTGGTACGGCTTGCCGCCGATCTCCGGGTAGACGGTGCGCAGCGACTCGTGGCGGGTGATGACGTCGTTGATGGACGCCTCAAGCGCCGGCACGTCCAGCTCGCCGCTCATCCGCAGGATGATCGGCATGTTGTACGTCGCCGACGGGCCCTCGAACTTGTGCAGGAACCACAGCCGCTGCTGGGCGAACGACAGCGGAAGCCGCTCGGGCCGCTCGGTGACGGACACCAGGGCCGTCCGGACCCCGGCGTCGCCGTCCAGGTGCGGGGCGATGCCGGCGACGGTCGGGTGGTCGAACAGGGTACGCAGTTCGACCTCGGCGTTCAGCACGGAACGGATGCGGCTGATGAGCTTGGTGGCCAGCAGCGAATGCCCGCCCAGCGCGAAGAAGTCGTCGTCGATGCCGACCCGCTCCAGGCCGAGGATCTCGGCGAACAGCTCGCACAGCAGCTCTTCCCGCGCGGTGCGCGCCGCCCGCCCGGCGGCGGCCGCGGCGAAGTCCGGCGCGGGCAGCGCCCTGCGGTCCAGCTTGCCGTTGGCGGCCAGCGGCACCGTGGCGATCGCCACGACGGCCGCGGGCACCAGGTGCGCGGGCAGCCGCTCCTGCAGATAGCCGCGCAGCGAGCCCACCAGGGCACCGATCTGCCCGGCCGCTGCGGGGGCGTTGGCGAGTATCCGGTCGGCGCGACCGGAGGGCAGGAAGGTGCCGGAGAACTGCCGTGCCGCCGACGGGCCGTCGGTGAAGACGATCGCGTCGAAGCTCTCCGCCCCCGACCAGGTCATCAGCACGCTCCAGCCGTGCCCGGCCGCCCACTCGTCCACCTCGTGCGGGTCCAGCGCCGCACCCGTGAAGACGGGGGTTTCGAGCACCTGGGCTCGCACGGCCAGGTCCAGCTCGGTGGTCAGACGGGCGTTGGGGATGCCCGTGATCCGCACCGGGCCGTCCTGCCCGGCGCACAGGTCCGCGAGGCCGGCCAGCGTGCCGGTCTCACGGCCCCAGGCCAGCACCGGCACGTCGGCCAGGTCCACCAGGTCGGCGGAATCCTTGTGCAGGACGACCTCGTAGCGGTGCCGGGTCAGCTCGTTGTGCGCGTGCCCCGGCTTGAGGCGGATGTCCACCCCTGTCACGCCGTGCCGCTCGGCCCACTGGGTGAACCACTCGGGGTCCAGGACCAGTTCCGGCTCCGTGAGCGCCGCGCGGGCGATCGCCGCGCGCGCCGCCGACGGGGCGGCGTCGGGCTGCTGGGTGTAGTGCACTCCGGAGCTGAACAGGGGCAGGGTGGCGGCGTTGCGTACGTCGCCGACGACGATCCGCCCGCCCGGTGCCAGGAGTTCGAGGGCCTGGGCGAGGACCTGGTCGAGGTAGTGGGCGTGCGGGAAGTACTGGATCACCGAGTTGAGGACCACCACGTCGAAGTGGCCGGCGGGGAGTCCGGTCATGTCCTCGGCCTGCTGGTTCAGCAGGGTGACCTTGTCGGTGTATCCGGCCTCCTCGACCTCGCGGGTGAGGCGCGCGATGACGGCCGACGACAGGTCGCTGCCCCAGTACTGCTCCACGTGCGGCACGACGTGGGCCATCAACAGGCCCGAGCCGACGCCGATTTCGAGGACGCGGCGCGGCTGGTGGCGGATGATCTGCTCGACCGCCGCGTCGCGCCAGTGCCGCATCTCGTCCAGCTCGATGGGCAGACCGTCGTAGCTCGAGTTCCAGCCGAAGAAGTTCTCGCCGAACTCCGTGCTCTCGCCCGAGTAGACCTCGTCGTAGATCTTCTCCCACTCGTCGACCTGCTGCTCGGCCTGCTCCGTGGCGTCGATGCCGTCCAGATCCGGCACCACGTAGGCGACCAGCTGCTTGTCCTCCGCGCCGGCACTGCCCCGGGCGACGACCACGGACTGGGCGACGCCCGGGTGCGTGGCCAGGGCCCGCTCGACCTCGGCGGGCTCGACCCGCACACCGCGGATCTTGACCTGGTCGTCGTCGCGGCCGGCGTACTCGAGCTGCCCGTCGGCGTTCCAGCGGGCCAGGTCACCGGTGCGGTACATCCGCGCACCGGCCGGGCCGTAGGGGTCGGCCACGAACCGCTCGGCGGTCAGCCCGGAGCGGCCCAGGTAGCCGCGGGCGATGTTCCCCCCGACGTACAACTCCCCCACCACACCCGGCGGTACGGGCACAAGACCCGGGCCCAGGATGTAGGTGCGCATGTTCCCCAGTGGCGTGCCGATGGGGATGTTGTCCGTCGTCTGCCACTCCTGGCCGGCCGGGGCGGCGAACGTGGTGGCGTAGAAGGACTCGGTCTGCCCGTAGGCGTTGACGATCCGCACCTCGGGCAGCGCCTCGCGGATGCGCTGCACGAGCGTGGCGGACAGTGCCTCACCGGCGAAGACGACGGTCTCCAGGCCGTCGATGGCGGCCATGCGGTCACCGAGCTCGGCGAAGACGGACGGCACCGTGCTGATCACACTGGCCGACACCGCCTCGCGCTCGGCGAGCACCAGGGCGTCCCGGACCACCTCGACGGTGCCGCCGCCTGCCAGCGTCGTGACGATCTCGAAGACCGACACGTCGAAGTTCACCGAGGTACCGGCGAACATCCGCGTGTCCGCGCTCACGCCCACCCGCTCGGCGAGCCGCGTCACGCCGTTGACCACGTTCGCGTGGCTGATCACGACGCCCTTGGGGGTGCCGGTGGAGCCCGAGGTGTACATCACGTACGCCGCGTGCTCCGGCCGCAACGCGGCCGCCGGCGCCACGCCCTCGGCGGCGGACTCGAGGTCCACGTCACCGAGGAACAGGGTCGGGGCGTCCGTCCCGGAGAGCACCCCGACGGTGTCGGCGTCGGTGAGGACCAGCTGCGGGCGCGCGCTGTCCAGGATGTGGCCCAGGCGCGTGCTGGGGTACTTCGGGTCGATCGGCAGATACGCGGCGCCCGCCTTCAGGATGCCGAGCATGCCGGTGACCAGGTCGGCCGAGCGGGGCAGCGCGAGACCCACCACGGTCTCCGGGCCCACCCCGCGTCCGGCCAGCTCACGGGCCAGACGGTTCGCCCGCGCGTCCAACTCGGCGTAGCTGAAGCTGACGTCGCCGCACGTGACCGCGATCTTGTCCGGTGTCGCGGCCGCCTGCCGCTCGAACAGGCCGGGGACGGTCAGCTCAGGGGTGGCCGCCGCGGTGTCGTTGAGCTCGACGAGGACGCGCCGGCGCTCGGCGGGCTCCAGCAGGTCCATCCCGCCGAGCCGGACCTGCGGGTCCTCGGCCAGCCGGGCGAGGACGCGGCCGAAGCGCAGGGCGATGTCGCCCGCCTGCTCTCCGTCGAGGAGGTGGTGCTGGTGCTGGAGGCTGATCTTCAGGTGCGGCTCGGCGAAGGCCATCACCACCAGCGGGTAGTGGGTGCTGCTGAGCGGGCTGATCCCGGTCACCGAGATCCCGGCGGCCGAGTACGCCTCGCTGAGGGCGGCGCCGTCGATCGGGTACGACTCGAAGACCACCATCGTGTCGAACAGCGCGCGCAGCCCGGTGAACCGGTGCATCTCCAGCAGGCCGTGGTGCTGGTGGTCGAGGAGCACGCTCTGCCGCTCCTGCAGAGCGCGCAGCATGGCGCCGAGCGACTCGCCCGGAGGGCAGTTCACCCGCACCGGCAGGGTGTTGATGAACATGCCGACCATCTCGTCCACGCCCGTGACCTGCGGCGGACGCCCGGAGACGGTGGCACCGAACACCGTGTCCTGACGCCCGGTCAGCCCGGACAGGAGGATGGCCCAGGCACCCTGGACCATGGTGTTGAGGGTGATGCCCAACTCGCCTGCGCGGCGGGAGAGTTCGCGGGACTGCTCCGGTGTGAGCGGCACGTCCACCTGGCCGACCCCGGCCGGTTCACCCTCCGGGGCGGAGCCTGCGGGCACCAGCAGCGTGGGCTCGTCGACGCCGTCCAGCTCCTGTGCCCACGCCTGCGCGGCCGCCTGCGGGTCCTGCCGTGAGAGCCACGCCAGGAAGTCGCGGTAGTTGCGTGCCCTGCCCAGGGCGGTGGCGTCCCCGGCCGAGCCGTACAGACGCAGCAGGTCCTGGATGAGCAGGGGGATCGACCAGCCGTCGAACAGGACGTGGTGGGCCGTGAAGACCAGCTGCCACTTGTCGGCGGCCAGCTTGATCAGTGACAGGCGCAGCAGCGGCGCCTCGGCCAGGTCGAAGTGGGTGCGGTGCTCCTCGTCCAGGAACTGCTTGAGCAGCGTCTCCCGCTCGTCCTCGGTGTTGGTGCTCAAGTCCAGCTCGCGCCAGGGCAGTTCCAGGCCGCTCTGGATGATCTGGACCCGGTCTCCGTCGCTGTCGTGGGTGAAGGCGGCCCGCAGGTTCGGGTAGCGGTCGAGCAGTGCCTGCCCGGCCGCCCGCATCCGTCCCGGCTCGACCTCACCGGCGAGGTGGAAGACGAACTGCATCTGGTAGGCGTCGAAGTCGGCACCGGCCAGCTCGGCGTGGAAGAGCAGACCTTCCTGCATCGTGGTCAGCGGCCACACGTCGGCCAGGCCGGGGTAGCTCTTCTCCCAGCCGTCCAGCTGGCCCTGGCTCACCTGCACGAGCGGCACGTCCGAGGGCGTGAGGCCGCCCGCTTCCGACGCGGCGGCATGCTGCCCCAGGCCCTGCAGGGCGGTCTGCCACAGTGCGGCCAGCTCCTCCACCTCGGCCCGCGTGAACAGGCCGGAGGGGAAGTCGAGACGGGTGGCCAGGCGCGGGCCCTGCTCGGTGTCGGTCACGTACGCGCTGACGTTCAGCGCGGCCAGTGCGGGCATGTTCGCGTCCGGGTCCGCGAGCAGCTCGGTGGTGCCCTCGACCTGGGTGAAGCCCAGACCGCGCAGGGCCTCGGGCAGGTCGGACGAACCGGCGTACCGGCCCAGGTAGTTGAAGGACACCTGGCCGGTCGCGTGTCCCTTGAGGATCTCACCGGTCGCCGGGTTGAGGTAGCGCAGCATGCCGTAGCCGATGCCCTTGTCCGGCACGGCGAGCAGCTGTTCCTTGACCGCCTTGACCGCCGCTCCGGCGGCCCTGCCGCCGTTCAGGGCGTCGTCGAGGTCCACGCCTGCCACGTCCAGGCGGACGGGGAACATGCTGGTGAACCAGCCCACCGTACGCGAGAGATCCGCACCCGGCGCCGCGGCCTCCTCGCGGCCGTGGCCCTCCAGGCGCAGCAGAAGCGAGGACTCGTCCACACCGCGCTGCTTGCGCCACTTGGCCACCGCGAGGGCGAGCGCGGCCAGCAGGCCGTCGTTGACGCCGCCGCGGTAGGCGGCGGGCAGCGTGGTCAGCAGCGCCTCGGTGGCCGCCACCGGCAGGTCCATGTGCACGTACTCGACCGTGGAGATGGTGTCGACGGCCGGGTCGAGCGGGCGGTTGCCGAGCACCGGGTCCCGCCCCGTGACGATGGAGCGCCACAGCGCCAGCTCACCGGCGCGCTCGGCGGACTGGGCCTCCTGCACCAACGCGTGCGACCAGCGCCGGGCGGACGTGCCCACGGGTGCGAGCTTCGGGGTGCGGCCGTCGCGGAGCTGCTTCCACGCCTCGGCGAGGTCGGGCAGCAGCACGCGCCAGGACACGCCGTCGACGACGAAGTGGTGCAGGACCATGATCAGGCGCCCGGCGCCGCCGGTACCGGCGTCGAACCACACGAACTGCGCCATGCGTCCGGCCTTGGGGTCCAGGCGGTCGGTGGCGGCGTCCAGTTCGGCGGAGGCCTGCCCGTGCCAGCCGTCGGCCCAGCTGCCGTCGGTTTCCACGCGGTGGATCAGGGACGCGATGTCGACGGTGCCGGGAGCGGTCACCTCGAGACCGGTCTCCTCGCCGGTGGCCAGGCGGGAGCGCAGCATGTCGTGCCGGTCGAAGACCGCCGACAGGGTGGCGACCAGACCGGCCTCGTCCATGCCGACGGGCAGTTCCACCGCCATCGACATGGCGAACCGGTTCAGACCGGTGCCCAGGTCCAGCAGATAGTGGCCCACCGGCAGCAGCGGCATGAAGCCGACACCGGCGCCCTCCAGCTCCTCCAGGACCAGCCTGTCCTGGCCGCCGCTGACCGCCCTCTCGGCCAGCTCGGCCACCGTGCGCGCCTCGAAGACCTGCCGGGGCGTGACCTCCACACCCTGCGCCCGGGCCCGCGAGACCACCTGGATCGAGCGGATGCTGTCCCCGCCGATGGCGAAGAAGTCGTCGTCGGCGCCGACCCGGTCGAGGCCCAGGACCTCGGCGTACACCCCGGCCAGGACCTCCTCGACCGGGGTACGCGGTGCCCGGTAGGTGGCGGCGGTGAACTCGGGCTCCGGCAAAGCCTTGCGGTCCAGCTTGCCGTTGGGGGCCAGCGGAAGCCGGTCCAGCATCACGAACACCGAGGGCACCATGAACTCCGGCAGCGAGCCGGAGACGAACGAACGCAGCTCACGCGAGGAGACGGTGGCCGTCAGGTCGACCTCAAGGTCGCTCAGGCTCTCCACCGTGCCGAGCCCCGAATCGCCGGCGCCGCGCGGCACCACGTAGCCGACCAGCTGGGTGCTGCCACGGCCCTCGTGCGTGACCACCACGGCCTGTGCCACACCCGGGTGGGCGGTCAGCGCCGCCTCGACCTCTCCCGGCTCGATGCGGAAGCCGCGCACCTTGACCTGCTCGTCGCCGCGGCCGGCGTATTCCAGCTGCCCGTCGGCCGTCCAGCGGGCCAGGTCACCGGTGCGGTACATCCGCGCACCGGCCGGGCCGTACGGGTCGGCGACGAAGCGCTCGGCGGTGAGCCCGGCGCGGCCGAAGTAGCCGCGCGCCACGTTGCCCGCGACATACAGCTCACCCACGACACCCAGGCCCACCGGCTCCAGGCCGGGGCCGAGGACGTAGGCACGCATGTTGCCCAGCGGGGCACCGATCGGCGCGCCGGCCGTGCCGGTCCAGGTGCCGTCGGGGGTGAAGGTGGTGGCGTAGAACGACTCGGTCTGGCCGTAGGCGTTGACGACAGCCGCGCCCGGGATGGCCTCTCGCACCCGCTCCACCAGCGAGGCGGGCAGCGCCTCACCGGCGAACACGACCGCGTCGGCCTGGATCTTCTCGCCGACCTGGTCCAGGAGCTCGGCGAAGACCGACGGCACGGTGCTGATGACCCCGCCGGTCCAGCCGCCGCGCTCACCGATCACCAGCACGTCGCGGACCACTTCAAGAGTGCCGCCGACGGCCAGGGTGGTGATGGTCTCGAAGACCGACACGTCGAAGTTGACCGACGTGCCCGCGAGGACCCGCGTGCCCGCGTCGATCCCGACCGAGTCGGCAAGGCGCAGCACGCCGTTGACCACGTCGCGGTGTGTGATCGTCACGCCCTTCGGCGTGCCGGTGGAGCCCGAGGTGTACATCACGTACGCGGCGTTCGCGGGCCGGACCACGCCAAGGCGCACATCCGGGCCCGCGGCGTCGAAGTCGACGTCCTCGACGAACAGCCTCGGCACGTCCGTCGCCGGGAGCACGCCGACCGTGTCGGCGCTGGTCAGCACCAGCTGCGGACGCGCGTCGGACAGGATGTAGTCCAGGCGCGTGCTGGGGTACCTGGGGTCGATCGGGAGGTAGGCGGCGCCCGTCTTGAGGATGCCCAGCATGCCCACGATCAGGTCCGCCGAGCGCGGCAGGGCCAGTCCGACGACGGTCTCCGGGCCCACCCCGCGAGCCGCCAGCTCACGGGCGAGGCGCTCCGCCCGCGCGTCGAGTTCGGCGTACGACAGCTCTTGGTCCTCGTGGACCAGGGCGGTCGCGTCCGGCGTCGCCGCCACCCGGCGCGCGAGCAGGCCCGTGATGTCGAGCTCGGGCGTCGTGGCCGCGGTGTCGTTGAAGGTCCGCAGGACCAGCTCGCGCTCGTCCGCCTCCAGCACGTCCGCCAGCGCGACCGGGCGGGACGGCTCGGTGACCAGTTGCTCGATGAGGCGCTCGAAACGGGCCATGACGGCCTCTGCCGTGGACCGGTCGAACAGGTCGGTCGCGTACTCCAGGTAGATCGACAGGCCCGGGTCGTCAGGGTCGCTGAAGAAGTTGAACTCCATGTCGAACTTGGCCGTGGGAGTCGCCAGCGGGCCGAAGTGCGCCTTGAGGCCTCCGGGGAGATCGAAGTCGATCCAGCCGCGGGTCGCCCAGGTGAACATCACCTGGAACAGCGGGTGGTACGCGGTGGAGCGCTCCGGGTTGAGGATCTCCACCAGGCGCTCGAACGGCGCGTCCTGGTTGTCGTACGCGGTGAGAGCCTTCTGGTGCACCTGCGCGAGGAGCTGCTCGAAGGACGGGGTGTGGGAAAGGTCGGCGCGGAGCACCCAGGTGTTGACGAAGAAGCCCACCAGGTCGGCGAGTTCGTCATCGGTGCGGCCCGCGATGGTGGAGCCGATGGCGATGTCCTCGCCCGCGCCGAGCTGCTGGAGCAGGACCGTGAGCGCGGCCTGGAACACCATCGGCGCGGTCACGTCGGCGCGCCGGGCCAACGCCTCGACCTTGCCGAGCAGTTCTTCGTCGAGGGTGACGCCGACGCCGTCGCCGCGGTGGCTGGGGGCCGGGAGGCGCGGGCGGTCGGTGGACAGGCGCATCGGCTGCGGTATGCCGGACAGCTCGTCGCGCCAGTAGCCGAGCTGAGTGGACAGGACGCTCTCGGGGTCGCTCTCGTCACCGAGGAGTTCACGCTGCCACAGCGTGTAGTCGATGTACTGGACCGGCAGTTCGGGCCAGTCCGGCTCGCCGCCCCGAACGCGGGCCGTGTAGGCGGCGGCCAGGTCACGGGCGAGCGGGGCCGCGGACTCGCCGTCGCTGGCGATGTGGTGGATCAGGAGCAGGAGCTGGTGGTCCTGGGCACCGGCGCGGAAGAGGGTGGCGCGGACCGGTATCTCCTCGGACAGCGTCATCGCGTAGTTGGCGGCGTCCCGCACCGCCTCGTCCAGTTCCTGCGGGGCCACCTCGACCAACGGGATGTCCAGGCGCACCTGCTCGGCGGGGAGCACCTGCTGCTCGGGGACGCCCTCGTTCTCCACGATCAGGGTGCGCAGGCTCTCATGACGGGTCACCACGTCACGGACCGCCGCCGTGAGCGCCTCCGCATTCAGTTCACCCGTGAGCCGGATGAGGAAGGGAATGTTGTACGTCGCCGACGGCCCCTCGAACTTGTCGATGAACCACAGACGTCGCTGCGCGAAGGACAACGGAATCATTACTTGGCACTCCTGTTCATCTTGCGCAGACGGGGCCGGCTTGCCGCCGAGGTAAATGTGACCGTGCGCGCCGGTTATCCATGTCGTTGACGTCCAATACCGCCCGGGCCGCTGCTCACTGGGCCGCTGAGGCGAACCGCATGCCACTCCACGAGGGGTGGGGCCTTCGGGTCGGTTCCGGATCCGGGGCCGCGATCTGCACGACGTTCTCGGAACCGCGTTGAAGTAATTCTGGAAGCGAACTTGATCGGTCGATGGTGCACTAACTCACGCGTGTACTCCCCCAGGGTTTCGCCAGGTGGCAGCCTTCACAGCCACTCGGCGCATCGGCCTGGCGGCAAGAGAATTACCGCCGGCCGAAGCCGGCAGCGGGTCTCGGCGAGACTCAATCACTGCCACCTCGGCCGAGCCAAATATGGAAAAGCATGGCATGTCAACGCGGGAAACGGCTGCCATTTTCCCCCGAAGAACCTCACGCGATCACGGACATGCCCGTCGATACACCGGGAACCTATCCAGCCAGGCGACTGCTGTCCTGTCAACGGGACTTCGGGCGGCGGCCGCGGGGCGCCGGGGCTGCCACACGGCACTTGACAACACTCCGCCGCGCGGCCCCAAATACCGCACTCCGTTCTGGAGTCCCGCATTCCGCATCACATCGAGGTTTCTGTCCTGACTTTATCGCGGCCGGGAGAACGACGGCTTGTCACCGAGCCTCTTCCATCCCGGCTCTTGAGGGGTGAAAGGCCAGCTCAGGACGGATGTTGGTGACATGCCGAAGCCTCCGTCGCCGGTGGTGGTCCCACTCGTCACACCGACGGCCGGAGGCTCCGCGCGACCCGGACCGTGGATCAGGCCGTCAGGTGCGCAAGCACCGAGCGCATCGCGCGGTGCACGGCCTCGCGCGACTCGTCGGTCGGGTCGAGGGTCTCGAACCCGTGGCGGCCGTGCGGCACGTCGACCACCTCGACGTCCGCCCCGCAGTCCTCGGCCGCGGCCAGGAACTCCTCGACGGTGGCGGCGATCTCGGGCATCTCGAGTCCCGCCCGGGTGAGCACGACGGGCAGGGCGCCCGCGTGCGCCACCGCGGCCGCGGGGTGGAACCGACTGCCTGCCATCCCCCAGTTCGGCAGCGGCGCCAGGATCGGATACGTGGCCGCCAGGCAGCGCAGCCACGCCGGGGGCGCCCCCAGCCAGTCCGCCGTGATCGGACCGCCGCCCGAGAAGAACCACAGCGCGACTCGGTCCGCGTCCACGCGCGGATCGGCCCGGACGAGCTCCACCGCGGCGGCCACGTCCGCGGCGGCACGTTCGTAGTCGGCCACGTCGTGCAGGCGGTGGTCGAGGGTCACGCCCACCACGCCCTCCCCGGCCGCGTACCGGGCGTACCCCATCAGGGTCGGCCAGTCCCGCGGGGTCGGCCGGGCCTCGGCGGGCACCGGGCCGCCGTGCACGAACACCACCGCGGGCGACGGGCCCTCGGCGTCGGGCAGGTACAGGTCGACGTTCCCGGTCCGCTCACGGGGGAGTTCGGGCACGTCCAGCAGGAACGGCCGGAGGTGCGCGGGCGGCTCCGCGGCGCCGGCCGGCTTCAGCCGGTGCCCCTCGCCCGCCGCGGCCCGCAGCAGGACCTCCGCCAGCTCGGCGGGGCAGGACAGCATCGGCCAGTGTCCGGTGGGGAGTTCGAAGAAGGTCACCCCGGGCTCGGTCAGGGCCTGCAGGGCGGGGTCGCCGACGTCCACCCGGATCTGGACCATTTCGATGCCCGCGCCGTTGCCGGTGCACAGCACCCCGGTGCTGGGCACCGCTGCCACCGCGCCGGTGAGCCGCAGCGGCTGGAGCAGGGTGCCCAGCGGCTGCGGCGCGGCGAGGGCGGTGAGCCGGTCGAGGGCCGCGTCGGGGACGCCCACGGTACTGCCCCAGCGCTGCCACTCGTCGCGGGCCGGGGGCGACAGCTCCCCGTCAGTCCCCTCCGCCCCCTCCGCTCCGCCCGGTCCCCCAGCCCCGGCGCGCTCCGCCAACTGCCCGCGCAGGGACCGGTCGGGCACCGCGGCCAGGGCGGGGACGCCGTCCTGCGGCATCCCCGAGTCCAGGTAGACGATCCGGGCGATGCGCTCCGCGCGCCGGTCGGCGGCGCCCAGGGCCGGGTGGATGCCGTAGTCGTGGCCGACAAGGACGATCTCCCGGCCGGCCGCCGCGCCGACCGAGTCGATCACCGCTAGCACGTCGGCGATGTGCGTCTCCAGGTCGATGCCGGCCTCCGCGGTGCCGTCGATGCCGGCCTCCGCGGCACCGAGGGGCCCGTCGAGTCCGGTGAGGGGCACCGCGTGTACGTCCGCGCCCGCCGCGGCCAGTCGCGCGGCCACGTCCTCCCACACGTGTGCGCCGGTGAACACGCCCGACACCAGGATGAATTCGGTCATGGCTCTCTCCTCAGTACGCCGTCGTCCGCGGACCGGTTCGATCACCGTCCGCGCCGGCCCGTACGGTAGGAACTCCCCCTGAGGGAGGTTCAAGTGTTCACGTCACACGACGGTCTGTGCGGCATCGGCGAGCTCGCCGAGCAGGCGGGCGTCACCGTCAAGACCGTCCGCTTCTACTCCGACCGCGGCTTGTTGCCGGAGGCGTCCCGCAGCGCCGGCGGACACCGCCGGTACGGCCCCGACGCACTCGACCGGCTGCGTCTGATCCGCTCCTTGCGCAACCTCGACCTGCCGCTCCCCGAGGTGCGCCGCATCCTCGACGAGGAGGACGAGGCGGAACAGGCAGGCGAGGCGGGCGGCGCGCTGGAGGACGCCGTCGCCGGACAGCTCCGCGGACTCGGCTCCCAGCTCAGGGCCCTGCGCTGGCGGGAGGCGGCGCTGCGCCTTGTGCAGGAGTGCCCGCCGGGGGAACGGGCCGACCGGCTGCGCCTGATCGGCGCGGTGACGGCCCCGCCGAGCACGGACCCGCTGGCCCGGTTCTGGCGCGGCTGGCTGCCGCCGCGGATGCCGGCCCGGTCGACCGCCGCGTTCCTGGAGGCCGCGGTCCCGCAGCCGCCCGACGACCCGGCCCCGGCACAGGTCCTCGCCTTCGCCCGGCTGAACGCCTTCGTCCGCCGGCCGTGCACGGGCACCGAGCGGCCCCAGCCCGAGGCGCACAGGACCGCGGGGTCCGGCGGGTCGGCCGTGCTGTACGCGGGCCTGGCCGAGGCGTACGAACTGGCGGGCGCGCGGCTGCGCCGGGACCGGGGGCCTTACCCGGGCGAGGCACTGGACTGCTTCGTGGCCGCGTACGCGAGCGCGTACGGCACCCGGGACACCCCGGACTTCCGCCGCCTGCTGGCCGGGCAGCTCGCGGCCGACCCGCGGATCGACCGGTACTGGGAGCTGGTGGCCGAGGTGATCACCTCGCCGGGCGGCCGGACCGAGCCGACCCCCGGTTCCGCACACGACTGGCTGCTCGCGGCACTGGACGCACAGACGGCCACCGAGGCGGCCTGAGCCCGCGAGCCGTGCTCACGAGCTCGCCGCGAAGAACCGCTAGCCGCGCGGCCACTCCGGGTTCAGCCGGATCTCGATGCTGTCGGACGGCGTCTCCGGAGCCGGGTCGGCGGTGACGCGCGCCCGCACCGGGCGGCCGGTGTCGGGATCGACGAACGACAGGGGCGGGCGCCCGTCCTGCAGGTGCTTGTCCCCCCACTGCATCAGCGACAGGAACACCGGCAGCAGGTCCTCTCCGGCTTCCGTCAGACGGTATTCGTCGCGGGCCCGCCTGCCCGGTTCCTGATAGGGAACGCGCACGACGATCCGCGCGGACTCCAACTGTTTGAGCGCCCGGGACACCGCAGGTGCGGAGGTCCCGATCCGCGCCACGAAATCCTCGAACCTGGCCGTGCCGTAGAAGCACTCGCGGACCACCAGGAACACCGTCTTGGTGCTCAGCAGGTCCAGCACCCGCTCCGCCGAGCACCCGTCGCCGATCGACCAGGCGTCCCGGTCACGCAGCCGCTTCTCGAACTCCATCGCCATCCCGCCATCGTAACCCACATGGATAACGCTTGCGTTAGCCAGCCCTCCGTGATTCCATCTCGCTAACGACAACGTTAGCCAGGTGGAGGAAGCTGTGGTTGCAGTAGCGGGAAAGGTGGCCGTGGTGACCGGCGGCCGACGCGGGCTCGGGGCGGCGCTGGTGGACGAGTTGCTGGCGCGTGGGGTGCGAAAGGTGTACTCGACCGCGCGCTCGGCGTACACCGACGACTGCCCAGGGGTGGTCACCGCCGAGCTCGAGGTCCGCTCGGCGGAGTCGGTCGCCGCCTTCGCGGAGGTCGCCGCCGATGCCGAGATCGTGTTCAACAACGCCGGTGTCCTGCTGCCTGGCGCGCTCCTGACGGGCGACGTCGAGAACGCCGCCGAGACGTTCGACGTCAACGTCTTCGGGCCGCTGCGGGTGGCGCGGGCGTTCGCGCCGATCCTGGCCGCCAACGGCGGGGGCGCACTCGTCAACATGCACTCGGTGCTGTCCTGGCTGGCGGGCAGCGGCGCCTACGGGGCGTCCAAAGCCGCGGCGTGGTCCGTCACGAACTCGCTCCGACTCGAACTGGCGCCCCAGAACACCCAGGTCGTGGGCGTGCACGCCGGATTCATCGACACCGACATGGTCTCCGCCATCCAACGGCCGAAGGCCACGCCCGCCGAGATCGCCACGCGGATCATCGACGGCCTTGAAGCCGGGGACACGGAAGTGCTCGCCGACGACGTCAGCGTCACCGTCAAAGCAGCGCTCTCCGGGCCCGTGGAGAATCTGACCTTCTCAGCCTCCGCCTGACACCCCATCACGTCACCCGAGGAGTACTGAACCGCCATGCCACTGTGGACAATTCATCACACGCCCGGAATCTTCACCGAAGACGACAGACACCAACTCGCCTCCCGCATCGCCGACCACTACGAAAAGGTCGGGCTGCCCCGGTTCTACGTGGTCACGCTGTTCCACGAAGTGCCGTCCGAGGACTTCTACGTCGGCGGGGAACCCACCCCGGCCGGGGTCCGCATCACCATCGACCACATCGCCCGGCGCAACCCCGACCAGGAGGCCCGCCGCCGGACCACCCAGTGGATCAAGGGCATATTGCAGCCCCACCTCGAACGGCACGCAGAGCTGCACTGGGAGTTCCACGCCGACGAAACCAGCGAGGACCTCTGGATGATCAACGGCATCGTGCCGCCCCCGGGAGGCTCCGACGCCGAGAAGAACTGGGCGCAGCAGAACGCGGCGTCGCCCTACTGAACGCGGCGCGGCCGACCGGACGCATGACTCGGCGCCATGAGCGGCGCCCGCCTCTGTCGCTCCCCCGTGCCGCCGTCCTATGATCCGGGCCGGCTCGTCCTGGGAGGACCGTTGGCTGTCGGACCCGCGACCCCTGCGACCGCGTACGAACCCGTGCCCTTCTGGGCCAAGATCCCGCACGGGGTGTGGCTGAAGGAGGCCACCTCCGTCGCCGTCGACTCCGAGGACCGCGTCTACGTCTTCAACCGCGGCAACATGCCCGTTCTGGTCTTCGACCGGGACGGGCATCTCGTCGACATGTGGGGCAACGACACCCCGTTCGCCGGGACGGAGACGTTCGAGGACCCCTACGGCAACACGATGCCGCGCTGGAGGGGCTGCCGCTTCCAGCGCGCGCACGCCATCACCGTCGACCACGAGGACCACCTCTGGCTCGTCGACGACATCGGCAACCGGATCACCAAGACCGACCGCGAGGGCAACACCCTGCTCACGCTCGGCACCGGCCGCCCCTCCGGCTTCCAGAGCGGCGAGCCGTTCAACCGCCCCACCGACGTGGCGATATCGCCCCGCACCGGCGACGTCTTCGTGTCCGACGGCTACGGCAACTCCCGCGTCCACCGCTACGACGCCCGGGGCACCCACCTCATGTCCTGGGGCGAACCCGGCACCGACGACGGCCGGTTCAGCCTCCCGCACGGTGTCGCCCTGTTCGGCGACGACGCGGTGATCGTCTGCGACCGCGAGAACCACCGGGTCCAAGTCTTCTCCCTGGACGGCGAGTTCCGGACGTCCTGGCACGCGCACAAGGCGGTCGCCGTCTGCGCGGGCCGGGGCGCGGACACGAACGTGTACGTCGCCGAGCAGGGGCCGCCGCCGGTGCAGCGGGGCGTCCCGGGCCTCGGCCACAAGATCCAGATCTACGACCGTGAGGGACGGCGCGTCACGCGCTTCGGCGCCGAACTGCCCGGCGAGGCCCCCGACCGGTTCAACTGGCTGCACAGCGTCGCCGTGGACTCCGAAGGCAGCGTCTACGCCGCCGAGGTGTCGTACACCGAGGCGGGCAGCAAGCTGACGCCGCCGCGCGAGCTGGTGAGCCTGCGCAAGTGGCGGCGCGCGAACTGACGCAAGACTTGCCCGCTCTCGACGTGCTCGGCTACGAGCGTCAGGCCGCCAACTCCTCCACGAGCCCCTCCCGCACGCTCTTGGGGCCGACCACCACGAACGACGCGCGCCGCGTACGCGACGACACCAGTCCGGGCTCGGACATGGACGTACTGCTGTACGGGCTCGCGGGCATCCAGCTCGCCGAACGGATCGCCGCTCAACGGGATTTCGGGCAGCTTCTCCAACGGTGCGGCGGGTGGTCCGGACGCGCTGTCGCCGCCCTTCTCCACTGCCGTGCACCCCACGGCGGTGAGCGACGCGGCAAGGGCAAGGGCAACTGTCCGGAGAGATCGAATCACCGGCACGACCCTATCGCGCCGACGCCTCCCACCTGCGACTTCGGCACCCCCGGAATTCCGCTGCCGTCACCTCATCCATTGATTTGCCTTTTCCGAGAAAGTGTGGGCACAGGAAAAGAGAAAACTCCATTGCTCACATTCACATCGGCTCGTCAAGCGCGACAATGACCACACCAGAATTCTTTTTCCCGGTCGCCGCCACAGGAAATCCGCTGCTATTGTTTGGCTTCGTCCCGAGCCCGGGCGGCGCATGCATCGACCTCCGGCTCGGAGTGCACAGCGGGCGTGACCTGCATGAGCGGCAGATCGCCCAGCCCTGCCCCGCCCTTCCCGGAACCCCGACCTGAGCAGCTCGCTGTCCGTTCCCGAACCCGGTTCTGGTTCCGGTTCGGGTTCCGGCCGGTCCTTTCCAGTTTCTTTCCAGCACACTCTTGGAGTTCATCCATGCCCGCTGACAGCACCACCGCTGTCGTCACACCCGCCCAGCCGGACGCCTCCGGAAGACCGACCGGAGGCCGCCATCTCGGGATCGCCCTGGTCATCATCGCCGCGGCCCAGTTGATGGTCGTCCTCGATGCCACGATCACCAATATCGCCCTGCCGAACATCCAGACCGACCTCGGCGTGACCGACGCCAACCTCGCGTGGATCGTCAACTCCTACGCGCTCGCCTTCGGCGGCCTCCTGCTGCTCGGCGGCCGGGCAGGCGATCTGTTCGGGCGACGGCGGATGTTCCGCGCGGGCATCGTCGTCTTCACGCTGGCGTCGCTGCTCGGCGGACTCGCCCCCAATGAGGGCCTGTTGATCGGCGCCCGCGTCCTGCAGGGCGTCGGCGCGGCCCTCGCCGCACCCAGCGCCCTGGCCCTGATCACCACGACGTTCCCCACGGGCAAGCCCCGCAACACGGCCATGGGTGTGTACGCGGCCATGGGCGGCCTCGGCGCCACGGTCGGCCTGCTGCTCGGCGGCATGCTCACCGACGTACTCGACTGGCGCTGGGTGTTCTTCGTCAACATCCCCATCGGCGTGGCCGTCCTCGCCGGCACCCGCACCCTCGTCGAGGCCGAACGCCACCCCGGCCGCCTCGACGTCCCCGACGCGGTCACCGGCACCGGCGGACTGATCGCCCTCGTGTACGGCATCACGCGCGGCGGCGAACACGGCTGGGGCAACGCCCTCACCCTGGTCTCCTTCGCCGCGGCGGCCGCCCTGCTCGCCGCCTTCCTGCTCCTGCAGTCCCGCACGGCGCACCCGATGATGCCGCTGCGCCTGCTCAAGGACCGCAACCGGTGGGGCAGTTACGCCACCATGCTGTTCATCGGCGCGGGCATGTTCGCCACGTTCTACTTCCTGACGCTGTACATGCAGCTCATCCTCGGCTACAGCCCGGTGAAGACAGGCTTCGCCTACCTGCCCTTCAGCGTCGGCATGGCCACCGCGGCGGGCATCAGCTCCAAGCTGGCGGCCCGCTGGGCACCCCGGATGATCGCAGGTCCCGGCCTCCTGGTCGCCGCCGTCGGCATGTTCTAGTTCGCCGCCCTGGAACCCGACTCCTCGTACGCGGGTCATCTGATGCCGTCGATGTTCGTCACGGCCCTCGGCCTGGGGATGAGCTTCGTACCGATGACGCTGGGCGCGGTCAGCGGCGTCTCCCACGAGGACACCGGGATCGCCTCGGCGCTCCTCAACACAGCCCAGCAGATCGGTGGCGCGCTCGGCCTCGCCGTCCTGTCGACGATCTCCAACACCGCGGCCGACGACCGGCTGCCCGAGGCGGCCAGGGCTCTCCACCAAGGCCTGGCCACCCGGGACTTCGCCCTGGTGGAGCGCGCCGGTGACGCCCTGACGCACGGCTACACGATGGCCTTCGCCGGCGCCGCCGGCCTGTTCCTGGCCGGGCTCGTCGTCACGGGGCTCGCCGTCAATGCCAAGCGGCAGCAGCCCGGCGAGGGGGTGTCCGCCGCGCACATGGGCTGACGGCACGCACGGGGGCCGGGTCCTGAGCTACGGCAGGTCGCGGGTGCGCGTCGCACCCGCGGCCAGCCGGGCCAGGGCGGCGGCCTCGCCGCTTCCCTCCTCGGCGCTGAACACGTGCACCACCAGGCCCGTCTCTCCGGGCTCGGCCGGCACGTGCAGCGTCTCGAAGTCCAGGGTGAGGAGCCCGGCCTCCGGGTGCCGCAGCCGCTTGCGTCCCGCCGCGCACATCACGACCTCGCCGGTGTCCCAGATCCGCCGGAAGTCGGGGCTGCACCCGGAGAGTTCGGAGATGAGCGCGGCCAGTTCCGTGTCGTCGGGATAGCGCCCGGCGGCGACCCGCAGCTGGCCCACGGCCTCCGCGGCCCGGTCCTCCCAGTCCGGGTACACGTCCCGGGACGCGCGGTCGAGGAAGAGATACCGGGCGTTGTTCGGGTCCCGGCGGCCGGGGTCGCCGAGGCCGCCGGTCAGCTCGGCGCCCAGGGCGTTCCAGGCCACCACGTCGAGCCGGTGGTTCGTCGCGAACACCGGGAAGCGGGTCAGGGAGTCGAGAACCCGCCGCAGCAGCGGACTGACCCGGGCCCGCGGCACGGGGGCGCGGCGGGCACCGGCCAGGGTGTCGAGATGCCTGCGCTCCGCCGCGTCGAGGCCGAGCGCCCCGGCGAGCGCGTCGAGGACCTCCGGGGACGGCTGGGTGGCGCGGCCCTGTTCGAGACGTACGTAGTAGTCCACGCTGATCCCGGCGAGCTGGGCCAGCTCCTCGCGGCGCAGCCCGCGCACCCGACGGCGACGGCCGCCCGCGATGCCGACCTGCTCCGGCGCGACGCGGCCGCGGCGGGCGCGCAGGAAGCCGCCGAGGGCCCGCCGGGAGTCACCGGCCCCGTCGCGGCCGTCGCCCTCGCCGACACTGATACCGCCCCCGCCGACCTCGGCACCGTTCCCGATGCGCTCCTCCACGCCGTCCATGCGATCAAGTATGCGTGCCGCGCGCCAAGGTGGTCCTGGCAGTACCAGGACAGCCGGTCCGCCGGTCGCACAGGGTTCTGGCTGCCCCGCCGCGTACGGGAGAACGTGGCCCCATGACCGAAGCAACACAGCAGCCCCAGCCCCTTGCCCAGCCCCAGCCGCAGCCGCAGTCGCAGCCCCAGAAGAAGATCCTCGTCGTCAGCGCCCACCCGGACCCCGCTTCCCTCAACGCCGCCCTCACCGACTTCGCGGTCGGCCGTCTGCGCGCGGCGGGACACGAGGTGCTGCTCTCGGACCTGTACGCGATGAAGTGGAAGGCGACGGTCGACGCCGACGACTTCACCGACCACCTCGCGGACGAACGGCTGCACGTGATGGCGGCCTCCGAGCGGGCCACGCTGGCGGGACGCCTGTCGGCGGACGTCGCGGCGGAGCAGGAGAAGGTGCGCCGGTCGGACGCGGTGGTGCTGCAGTTCCCGATGTGGTGGTTCGGGCCCCCGGCGATCCTGAAGGGCTGGATCGACCGGGTGTTCACGAGCGGGTTCGGCTACGGCCCGCAGGTTCCCCCGCCCTACGCCGAGGGGATCCTGGCGGGACGGCGCGCGCTGGTGTCGGTGACGGCCGGAGCCCGGGAGTCGTCGTTCTCGGACCGGGGCATCCACGGCCGCCTCAGGGACGTCCTCCACCCGCTGCAGCACGGACTGTTCTGGTTCACCGGCATGGCACCGCTGGAGCCGTTCGCGGTGTACGGCGCGAACGACCTGCCGGCGGAGCGGTTCGAGGCGGCGCGACAGGAGTACGGCCGCCGCCTCGACGGCCTCTTCACGGACGAGCCGGTGCCGTTCCGCTCGCTCGTGGGCGGCGATTACGACCACGACATGCGGCTGCTGCCGGGTGTGGAGGGGGCGGGGGTGAGCGGCCTGGACCTGCACGTCCGCCCCGAAGGACAGGCAGGCCAGGCCATGGCGCGGGTGGGGCGGAAGCCGTAGCCGACGGTCGTGTCCTGCAGGTGTCCCCAGAGCTTGCCGTACCAGGGCAGTGTGGTCCGGTGGCGGCGCTGTTGGGCGAGTTGACCGCACGGGCTTCGGCGTCGTCACCGACGCGGCGGTAGGAGGCCGCGAGTTGCTCGTACGCGTGCGGCACGAAGCCGTCCTCGTCCCGCTCGAGCAGGGCGAGTCGTTGTGCGGCCGGCAGGCGGGGGGCGAGGGTTACGTACGTGAGGCCGTCCAGACGCACCGTGTCGGGCCAGACCTGGGGCCTGGCGTGGATGACCTTGAAGTTGGCGTAGTGCATTTTGATGTCGCCGGAGACCGGGGCCGCGTCCCAGAGCGAGAGACCTGCCGCCTCACAGCTGCTGACACCCAGCGCGACACCGCCTGGGTTGCGGAGCTCGGCTGAGGTCGAGCCGGCGGGTCTGCGCTCCGCGGAAGTCCGGGGGTTGCTCGAAGTGGCAGGCGATGAGGCGGATGGGGGTGGGGTATCTCCGCGTGCCGGAGGTTCAGGAGGCCGGTGATCCGGGCGTCGGTGAGATGGAGGCCGGGCACCTCGCCGGGGCCGGACGTGTCGCCGAGGAGGAGGGTGCGGATGACCTCGGCGCGGATCGTTCGCTCGGGCGCCCAGGCGCCGGGCTGTTCAGGGTTCTCGTCCGGGGACTGGCGGAGGTCGATCGGTTCACCGCGAGAGAACGCCTGGTACAGGCGCTGTTCCAGACAGGTCAAGTCCAAGATCTCCACCGGCGGGACATTCCCCGTCGGTGCGACGTCACGGGTCGGGTGGCCGACGGAACGTCACACTCGACGACGGCGAACCGTCCGGCCACGCCCCGGCTCTCGACCGTGAACGCCGCTGGGGACGCCCCCATCGGAACCCGCATGCTCAACGGTCCTGCAGGGCACGGAACGAGTCGAACCAGACAGTGGTCCGCCCGGCCCTTCCGTCCTCCTTCCTGACCGTGCGGTTCGCGTACAGGGGGTTGAGGATCCACGGCTTCTTGTCAGGGCCCCAGCCCGTCTGCATGGATTTGATCTGCACCACCCCGTAGGTGGCCACCGCGAGCTGCCCGGTCTCCCGGAACATCCGCGCCTGCTGCGTCAGATAGTCCTTGCGGGATGCGAACCACGGGCTCATCGCGAGGAAGTCGTCCCACCTCTTCTGGGGGAAGGGCTTGTCGAAGGCGTTGCCGATCACCTGCCACACGCGGGTGTCCGGGGGCACGTTGTACGCCTCGGCGTAGTCCGCCGAGATCTTGTCGTCCATGTGGTCCTCCCAGTGCTGCACCAGGGAGAACTCCGTGGCGAGGAACTTCTTGCTCCGGTCCAGGCGGGACACGACGTACTGGACGTACTTGTCGGCCGCCTGCAGGGAGTCGACGTGCGGATGGACGTCGAGGCCCTCGATCTCCGGCTTCCTGTTGACGAAGCCGACCCACCGCTCGGCGGCCTTCGTGCGCCCTTCCTCCTGGTCGAGGCGGGTGAGAGCCCCCATGTACAGGCGGGTCCTGCAGCCCTGCGGAAAGTTCTTCCCGCGGTAGGCGACGACGTGTTCGGCGACGTGCTCGTAGAAGACATTGAGCCGCGCGTCGCGCTCGTCCTTCATGGTCTCGAGGAAGGGCTCGTTGCCGATGGTGAGGATGTCCAGCTTCCCCATGACAGCGCCCAGCACCCGGTCCACTCGCTCGAGCTGCGCTGCCATCTCCTTGCTGCCCACCTGGGGCAGCGACTGCTCGAGAGTCAGGAAGGGGAACTTCAGCGAGAGGATCGTCCTGAAGTCGTTCCCGCTCGCGTCGAGCAGCCTGGCGATGGCCTGCTGCTGGGCCGGGGGGTGCGTGTCGAGGTATTCCGTCATCGGGACGAAGCCGCGCACCCACTGCGCCGAAAGGGCCCTCACCTGGTCGAAGTTCAGGTCGGACGGGTCCTCGTTGAAGTTCACCCCGAGTGCGCCGTTCGGCGCCTCGCCCGTGGGTGCGCCGCCGCCGTTCGCTTCCGGCCGCACACTCACCTCCCCACCCGGCTGCGTGCTCCCCGTGGAATTGCACGCCGCCGCGAGGAGGGCCGCGCCGGACACTCCCAGCAGCCGGCGCCGCGAGGTCGGCCTCGCGACGGAGGGCGTACCGGACGTGTCCGGCTGTGCGGACGACTCGTACCGCATTGCTGCACCCCGATTCTGGTGAAGTCCCTGTACTACCAACGTAGTTCACCGGCACCAGAGCACGGAGCTCCGCTCCGCCAGCGCGTCGTCGTCTCCTCCGGGGCCGGTGGCCCGGCCTCTGCGTGCCTGTCGGCTCGGCGGTGCCTGGTGAGAAAAGCGTGCGTCCGGCGGATTCCCGAAGTCCCGGGAGCGGGATACCGCAGGGCCGGAAGCGTACCGAGAGGGCGGGAAAGGCGCCGAGAGTGCGGGCAGCGCAGGCCTCCACCCGCTTGGTGCTGATGCCCAGGCGGGCGGCGGCTCCCGCGGTGGTCTGCCGAGGGGCGGCGAGGATGTCGAGTATCTCCCGCTCGCGTGCGGTGAGTCGGGGGAAGGCGCCGTCGCGCCTTGCGGAGCGCAGCTCACGACGACGTCGGGCTGGAATTCGAGGACGCGTGCGACCGCTTCGCGGCCGTCGCAGGCCTCGGCGGCCATGGCGGCGGCCCGCTCGCGGGAGCGGGCCAGGGCGAGGGAGAGACGTACGACCGCCGCGGCCTGCGCGATGTGCCGCGCCACGTCGTGCAGCAGCCGCGTGTCCGCCGCCGAGAAGCCCTCGTCGGCCGAGCGGGTGGCGACGAGCAGGGCGCCGATCTCCTCCCCCTGGTGGACCAGCGGGACCCGCACGGGGTCGGACACCGGCTCCCCCTGCGCGGCCGCCATCGTGCCCTCGACGCCCGTCCCCGGGACGTCGGCCAGCTCGATGGCCACGTACGGCAGGCGCAGCGCCTCCGCCACCGTCGAGGCGGCGGCGGGCAGGACGTCCGCGAGGTCGACGGCCGCCTCGAGCCGGCGGCCGAGCACGGCCAGCGCCGTGTAGGGGTCGTCCCGCAGCCCGTACACCAGGCGGCCGGCCAGGCGCTGGAGCAGCGTGCGCAGCGGCTGGAGCAGCACGGCCACGATGCCGGTGGCGAGCAGCCGGACGGCGCCCGAGCCGGACCGCTCGAACAGCACCCCCAGCGCGCTGACGAGACCGACGTAGAGGCCGACCATGCTCGCCGTCAGCCCGGCGTAGAGGAGGGAGTTGCTGAGGAGGCGGTCGATGTCGAAGAGGTTGTGGCGGACGATGGCGACGGCGATGGCCGCGCTTCTGTCGCGCCGCCCCAGAGCTCCGTCGGTAGCGGAAGAGGAGCGAAGCGACCGCCACCACGAAGGGAGGAAGCAGCACGAGGAGCGACAGGGCAACCACGTGCGTCGTCAGGAACGACAGCGCCGAGATGCCCACAGGGTTGGAGAGTGACGGGAAATACGCGTACTCGCCTCCCAGCGTTCCTGGCATGAAGGCCGCGACGAATCCGATCAGGCAACCGCAGGCGGCCACCTACCATCCGGCGAACCGCCAGCGGGCGGACGGCAGGCGGCCGTCGGGGAACACCAGGAAGAGGAACATCATCGGGAAGGTGAAGAGCACAAAGGCTCCACTCGTACATCCACATGGCCAGCACGCCCCCGGGCAACTCCCGGGGCACGGCATAGAGCCCGTACGCAACGCTGAGAAGCTGGCACGACCCACCGAACCCGGCTGCCAGCAACAGCCGGCCCGCGGAATTGCGTGGGCGGCGCGTGACCACCAGCAGTCCCAGCGGGGCCAGGAACACTCCGGTCAGCGACTCGACGACCAGCAGCCATCCGATGCGGTTGCGCGGCCGCCGCCGGGCCACCACGAACCCCGGGTAGGCGTAGGCGACGAGCGCCGCCGGTTCCGTCACGGCGACCGTCCACGGGTGCCATTCCGGCCGGGGGTACAAACGCGTGGGCAGCGCGAAGGCGGTGGTCGCCACGCCCATGACGACGATGGCGCCCCAGAGGCACCACGCGACCCGAACTCGCCGCCCGGGGCCGGGGCCGGGGCGGTCGAACCTGGTTGCCCTGAACCTCAGAGCGAACAGACGCTTGAGGACCTGCTCCCGGCTTAGGCGGGAGGCAGATGCGTGCGTCACTTGACGAACGTGTCAGAGCCCTGGGGCCCGGACAAGGCGTCCGAGGTGTCGCACACTCCTTCGCAACCGCCGCCAAGTCCCGTTCAGGCGGCGCCCGTTCGCGCAGTCGTGACCGCCACCGTGGCGTAGCGCATCGTGAAGCCGCCGCCCATCGTGTCGATCGCGGCGCCGATGCCGGTGAGCAGCTCCTCGAGGACGGCCTCCGGGAGCTGGTTGTTGCCGCCGTGCGTGGGCAGTTGGTCGAGCCACTGGTCCCGGGTGTACGGGTGCCCCCAGTCGTGCCGCCACTGTTCCGGAGCGCCGAAGGCGCCCGTCTGCCGCATGCCGTCGACCGCCCGTGCGGACAAGGCCTTGTACGCGTCGAGCGGAGGCGTCGACCAGGGGTTGCGGGGCGCGTCGGGCAGCACGCGCCGGTGCACCGCGGCGAAGGCCTCCCGTATGTCGGGGGCGGGGTCGAACACGTTCCAGAACACGGCCAGTCGGCCGCCCGGCCGCAGCGCCCGCGCCGCGTTCGCCGCCCCCGCGACCGCGTCGACCCAGTGCCAGGTCTGCGCGGCGACCACCGCGTCGAAGGTCCGGCCGGCCGGATCCCACGTCTCGAAGGCCGCCACCTCGGCATCGACGCCGGTCCGTCGCGCCAGGTCGGCCATCCGCGCGTCGACGTCGACGCCGAGCACCCGGCAGCCCGCCGCCTGGAACTGCCGGGCGGCGATGCCGGTGCCGACGCCCACGTCCAGGACGTCGGGTCCCGGGCCGGCGGCGACGATGCGGTCGACGAGGGCTTGGGGGTAGCGGGGCCGGGCGCGGTCGTAGCGTGCGGCGTCCGATCCGAAGGATTCCGCCAGTTGCCGGTTCCGGTGAGGCTCGTCGTCGGGGTGACTCGTACGCGTACGCGACGGAGGCATAGTGGGCATGCGCTCACTATGAGTGGGCACTCGCCCACTCGTCAATCGGTAGCGGACCGCGTGAAAGACTCGGCAGCCGGGCAGGCCCGGCGAACGAAGGAGCAGTGCACGTGCCGACAGGAGTGGCCATCCGCGACGCGCGCGAGCAGCTGTTCGGCGCCGCCGAGCGCATCCTGCTCCGGGACGGGCCGAGCGCGCTGACCAGCCGGGCGGTCACGACGGAGGCGGGCTGCGCCAAGGGTGTCCTGCACCGGCACTTCGCGGACTTCGACGCGTTCCTCGCCGAACTCGTCCTGGACCGCGTCGCCCGCGTCGAGGCGCGGGCCGACGCCCTGCGCGCGGCCGCCGGGACCGGCACCGTCGTCGGCAACCTCACCGACGTACTGACGGACCTGTTCGAGTCGGTCGCCGTGGCGATTGTCGGCCTGGTCACGTCCCGGGACGGCCTGCGCGCCCGGCTGCGCCGGGCCCGGCCGACCGGTGTCCCGGTCCTCGCGGAGGCGACGGCCGTGATCGCCTCGTACCTCGCCGCCGAGCGCGACCACGGCCGCGTCGCCGAGGACGCCGACATCGACACGCTCGCCCCCACGCTGATCGGCGCCGCGCATTTGCTGTTCGCCGACCGGAAGAGCGCGCCGCCGGAAGCCGAGGCCGTCGGCAAGGTCGTGGCGACGGTCGTCGCAGGCGTCGTACGGGATCGGCGGCCCTGAGCCGCCAGGAACGCCGCCTCACCGTGCCAGCGCACGATCCACCAGCCGTAGCGCGGCCTTGGCCTGGGCATCCCCCCGCTCGTCCGTGCGCAGCGTAAAGACGGCGGTGGTCGCCGCGCGGCTGCCGTCCGCGGTGACGCCGCTCTCGGAGACGATGCCGAGATGGGTGCCGCCGTGGAACCAGATGCCCGCGCCGCCGCGGCCTGCGGGCCGCCACGCGATGCCCATGCCGTAGCGCACGCCGTCGGCGGGAATCCAGTCGTCGGCCGCCACGGTCCGTTTCATCGCGGCCAGTTGGGCGGGGCGCAGCAGTCGGCCGCCCAGGAGTGCACGCAGGAAGACGGCGTGGTCGTGGGCGGTACTGATGATGCCGCCGTCCGCGCCGCCGCCGGTGGCGAGCGAGGTGTCAGTGAGCCGCGGGCTGCCGGGGAACTGGGTATAGGCCGTCGCAGTCGGCTGCGGTACGTACGCCGAGGTCCCCGGGACGAGGGTGTGCCGGAGCCCGAGGGGCGCGATGACGCGTTCGTGGATCTCCTGGGCCCAGGGGTGCCCGGTGACCTGCTCGATGACGAGGCCCAGGAGGACGTAGTTGGTGTTGGAGTAGCCCCAGCGCCGCTCCCCCGCCGGATCGCTCGCGTCGGGCAGCCACAGCGGAGGCTTGCTCAGGGCGGCCGCCACTTGCTGTCGCGGGGACGACACCCGGAAGCGTCCCTTCAGATAGCCCTCGGGCGTGAAGTCGTCCGCGTCGCCCGCCACGGCGACGTAGTCGTTCAGGCCGCTGGTCTGGCGGAGCAGGTTGGTGAGGGTGATCCTGCGGCCGTCGTTGCCGTTGCCGTCGACCAGGCCCGGCAGCCACCGCTCGACGGTGTCGTCCAGCGCGAGCCGCCCTTCGCCCGCCAGTTGCAGGGTGACGGCGGCGGTGAAGGGCTTGGTGTCGCTGCCGAGGCGGTAGTACGCGTCCCAGGGCGGCGGTTTCCCGGTGGTCAGGTCCGCCGTGCCGGCCCGCGCGGCGAGGCGGCCCCGCGCGCCGTGCACCTCGGCCAGCACGCCGGTGGCCCCGGTCGCCCGGATCGCGTCCACGTCGGCCTGCAGGGCGTCGTGCCCGCGCGGCCGCGCGTCGGCGGGGGCGGCGGAGGCGACGCCGGGTCCGGCACCGGCACCCGTCAGGACGGCCGCCGCCGCGGCCGCCATTCCCCTGCGCCGGCTGATCACCGGCCCACGCCCGCTCACCGGGCGGCTCCCGTGGCCGCGCAGGTGATGTCGCGCTCGGGCAGGGTGCCGTCGCGGAGGTAGTCGTTGACGGCGTCGTCGGCGCAGGGGACGGGGCGGTGGCCGTCGATGGCGCGGCCGTACACGCCGTGCGAGCGGATGTCCGCCGTGACCAGGCGCGATCCGGTGAGCCTGCGGTGCAGGGCCAGGGCGCCGTCGTACGGGACGTTGTTGTCGCGGCGGGCCTGCAGCATCAGCACGGGCACGTCGTTGTGAATGGCGGTGCCCGGCTCGCGCGGCTCGGCCTTCCAGAACGCGCACGGCGCGATCATGCCGTTGACGGCCGGGCCGAAGACCGGCTGCGTGACGCGGCTGCGGACGCTGTTGCGCCAGTACGTCTCCGGGTCCTTCGGCCAGCCTCCGGCGGGCCAGCCGCCGTCCCCGCACATGAACAGCGCGCCGCCGACCATGCTGTCCTCCAGGTCCGGCGAGTTGAGGAGCTGGAGCAGGGCGGCGAGCTCCTGCCCGGGCTCGGTGAGTTCACCGGCCGCGGCGTCGGTCAGGTCGCGCACCACGGCGGCGAGGGCGGGGTCGCTCTCCTGGTGCTGGACGAGCTGCCGCAGCAGGAGCCGCAGTACGGGCGCGTTGAGCCGCTGTCCGGCGACCGCCACCGGCCGGCGTTCGGCGCCGTCGAGCAACTTCTGTACGGTCGCCCGCACTTGGCCGGCGGTCCGGCCGAGCCGGTACCGGTCGTGGTGCCGGGCGGCCCACCCGGCCCACTCGTCGAGCCCCTCCTCCAGCGGGCCGCCCGCCCGCTGGAACAGCTCGTACTGGGTGGCGGCGGGGTCGGTGGAGGAGTCGATCACCACGCGGTCGGCCCGGCGCGGGAACAACTGGGTGTAGACGGCGCCCAGGTCGGCGCCGTAGGAGACGCCGTAGTACGAGAGCCGGGGCTCGCCGAGGGCGGCCCTGATGGCGTCCATGTCCCGGGCCACGTTCCGCGTCGAGGCGTGCGGCAGCAACGCGGCGTTGTCCCCGTGCTCCTGACAGCGCCGCGCCGTGTCCCGCGCCGACCGGACCGACGCGTCGAAGTCCTTGCGCGGCGTGGTGACGGGCCCGGGCCGCTGCGGCGCCGCGGCGGGGGCGCAGCGCAGCGGGCTGCTCTCGCCGAGGAACCGGGGGTCGAATCCGATCAGGTCGTAGTGCTTGGCGACGTCCTTCAACGCGGGTCGCAGCGCGAGGGTGTTGGCGAGACCGGTCCCGCCGGGCCCGCCGGGATTGGACAGCAGAATGCCGCGCCGCTCGTCCGGGGACGTCGCCTTGATCCGCGAAATCGCGATCCGGATCGTCCGCCCACCGGGATCGGCGTAGTCGAGCGGCACGGCCACCTTCGCGCACTGCGCGCCCGCGGCTCTCAACTCCGTCTGTGCCTCCGAACAGGGCCCCCAGGCAAGCCGCTGCCGCTGCGGGGCCGCCGTGCCCCGGCCGTCCACCGCCTGCTGCGGCGTGGCCGCGGCCGGCACGACCGCGGTGAGTAGTCCGGCCAGACCCAGGCCGACGGTGACCGTGGACGGGACGCGCATGGTGCTCCTCATGTCGAAATGTCGTACGCGACTGTCATCTGCCAGCCACGACGCTAGGAGCCCCCGCGACCCGGAGCCATGCGGCTGCCCGGCTCACTGATCATGGGGTGGGCGGTATTGACAAATCCACCCAGGTGGTCAAACTCCTTGCCCGAAGGGGCCGTTGGCGGTGAAGACGCGGTCGGCGAAGCGTTCGCCCATGCGCTGGTGGGTGGCCGCGTCCGGGTGGAGTTCGTCGGGCAGGGGGAGTTCGGCGGAGTCGGCCTCGCCGTAGAGGTCGCGGCCGTCGAGGTAGTGCACGTGCGGGTCGTCGGCCGCGCGTTGCTTCACGATCCGGGCCAGCTCGTCCCGGATCACGCGCAGGGTCAGCTTTCCGCTCGCGCGTTCCGCCGGGTCGCCCGTCGCCCGGAAGCGCAGCCGTCCGTTGCCGAGACCCGCGAAGTCCGGGGCGCAGGGGCCGGGAGTGTCCTCGTGGATGGGGCACAGGATGGGCGAGACGACCAGCAGGGGTGTGCTGGGGTGGCCGTCGCGGATGGTGTCGAGGAAGCCGTGGACGGCCGGGGTGAAGGCGCGCAGGCGCATCAGGTCGGCGTTGACGAGGTTGATGCCGATCTTGACGCTGATCAGGTCCGCGGGGGTGTCGCGCAGGGCACGGGCGGTGAACGGGTCGAGCAGGGCGCCGCCGCCGAACCCCAGGTTGATCAGCTCGACGCCGCCGAGGGAGGCGGCGAGGGCTGGCCAGGTGGTGGTGGGACTGGCGGCGTCGGAGCCGTGGCTGATCGAACTGCCGTGGTGCAGCCACACCTTGCGGCCCCGGTCCGGCATCGGCTCGACGGGGGCGTCGGTGCGCAGGGCGACGAGTTCGGTCGTCTCGTTGTGCGGCAACCAGATCTCGACGTCCTTCACGCGCTCGGGCAGACCGCTGAAGCGCACGGTGCCGACCGGTCCGGGCTCGTGCTCCGCGGTCCCGGTGGTCATGTCGATGGTCAGCGTGTTGCCGCCGCTCAGGCGGGCCTGTTCGGTCAGGCGGCCGTCGACCACGAGGTCGTACACGCCGTCGGGGCGCGGCGGGGCACCGACATAGACGCGCTTGGTGGGCAGCGTGTCCAGTTCCACGGCGGTGGCCCGCGTACGGAAGACGAGGCGGACGCCGGCGGGCTGGGCCTCGGCCATGGCGAGCTGCGGGTCGGCGCACTGGGCGCGAGCGCGGGCGGGCAGCCGGTGCGGCAGCACGCCGTGCGCGGTGCGCTCCAGGTCGAGGGCGCCGCGGAGGAGATCCGCGGTGAGGGGCGTGGTGGTCCAGGGGTGCGTGGGCATGGTGTCTCAGCCTGTTGATCGAGGTGTGGGTGTGGGTGTTGGCCGGGTTCAGGCCACCGCGGGCGGCCGGGTTCAGGCCGCCGCGGGCCAGTTCCGCAGCAGCGCGTCGAGCGCGTCCACGATCCGGCCCCAGGATTCCCGCGGGTCGGGAGCGCTGTGACTGAAGGAACCGGCCGCCTCCAGGCTGACGTAGCCGTGGAAGACGCTGCCGAGCAGCCGGACCGCGTGCGTCTGGTCCGGCTCCGCCAGGTCGTAGCCCCGCAGGATCGCGCGCATCATCTGCGCGTGCCGGACACCGGCGCTGGCGGCCGCCGTCTCGGGGTCGAGGCGGAACCGGGCCGCGGTGTAGCGGCCTGGATGCTCCAGGGCGTAGTCGCGGTAGACGTCGGCGAACGCGGCCAGGGCGTCCTTGCCCGCCCGCCCGGCGAGGGCCGCGGCGCACCGGTCGGCCAGTTCCTCCAGGGCGAGCAGGGCGATCCGGGTCTTCAGGTCGTGGGAGTTCTTCACGTGCGAGTACAGGCTCGCGACCTTGACGCCGAACCGCCGGGCGAGCTCCGAGACGGTCACCTGCTCGAAGCCGACCTCGTCGGCCAGCTCCGCCCCGGCCCGGGCCAGCCGTTCCGTGGTCACTCCTGCGCGCGCCATGATGTTCCTCCTCTTCGGCAGAAGCGATTATGCAGTTACCTAATAGCTTTAGGCAAATGCACTCACCCTGAAGGCACGCGGACGGAACGCCGGCCCCAGCCCCGGCCCCGGCCCCGGCCCCGGCCCCGGCCCCGGCCACAAAAAAGTCCCGGGCGAGCGGGGGCTCACGCCTCCCACCCGCCCGGGACTCCGGACGATCACATGGTCCCGCAGGCTCAGACCGCCACGGCCGGGTACGTCGGGTACTCCACCCCGGAGACGTGCTGCACGACCCGGATCACCTGGCACGAGTAGCCGAACTCGTTGTCGTACCAGAGGTAGAGGATCGCGCTGTCCCCGTCGACCTTGGTGGCACCCGCGTCGATGATCGAGGCGTGCCGCGAGCCGATGAAGTCGTTCGAGACCGCGTCGGGCGCGCTGGTGAAGTCGATCTGGCGCCTCAGCGGCGAGGTCAGGGAGACGTCGCGGAGGTGGTCGAGGACCTCGTCGCGGGTGGCCTCGCGGCCGAGCCGCAGGCTGAGGATCGCGATCGAGACGTCCGGCACCGGGACCCGGATGGAGCTGCCGGTGATGGGCGCCTTGAGGTCCGGCAGCGCCTTGGCGACGGCGGAGGCGGCACCCGTCTCGGTGATCACCATGTTGAGCGGCGCCGAGCGGCCGCGCCGGTCCGCCTTGTGGTAATTGTCCAGGAGGTTCTGGTCGTTGGTGAACGAGTGGACGGTCTCCACATGCCCGCGAAGCACGCCGTACTCGTCCGCCATCGCCTTCAGCGGCGGGACGATCGCGTTCGTGGTGCAGGAGGCGCAGGACAGGATCCGCTCGTCCGGCTTGATCATGTCGTGGTTGACGCCGTGCACGATGTTCGGGACGTCGCCCTTGCCCGGCGCGGTCAGGACGACCTTGTCGATGCCGGGGCGCAGGTGCTGCGACAGGCCCTCGCGGTCGCGCCACTTGCCGGTGTTGTCGATGAGGATGGCGTCCTTGATGCCGTACGCCGTGTAGTCGACCTCCGACGGGTCGCTCGCGTAGATCACCTTGATCTCGTTGCCGTTGGCGATGATCGTGCTGTTCGCCTCGTCGACGGTGATCGTGCCCTGGAACTGGCCGTGGATGGAGTCGCGGCGCAGGAGCGAGGCGCGCTTGACGATGTCCTGCTCGCCGCCCCGGCGGACGACGACAGCACGCAGCCGCAGGCCGTTGCCGGAACCGGCCTTCTCGATGAGCAGGCGGGCGACGAGGCGGCCGATGCGGCCGAAGCCGTAGAGGACGACGTCACGCCCCTCGCGGCACTCGATCTTGTTGGCGCCGGTGGCACCGGCGACGGCCTGGGCGGTGAACTCCGGCACCGAAAGACCGCGGCCGTCGGCCCGGTACGTCGCGGCGAGCATGCCGATGTCGATCTGCGAGGGGCCGAGGTCGAGCTCGGTGAGCGCCCGCAGGAACGGCAGCGTCTCGGTGACCGAGAGCTCCTCGCCGGCGATCTGCCGGGCGAATCGGTGGGTCTTGAGGATGCTGACCACCGACTTGTTCACCAAGGAGCGGCTGTGCAGCAGGATCGTCACGTCCCGCTCGCGGTGCAGCTTCCCGATGATCGGGATCATCGATTCCGCGATCTCCTCGCGGTTCTTCCAGTCGGTGAACGAGTCGTCGTTGACAGTCACAGGCGTATCTTTCGAGCTAGGCGGCGCTCATATGCTAACCCCACCCCAGTTTGATCTTTCAACCGGCCGCGTCCACCGCTCGCCCGGGGTCCCTCTCCTCCCCCGCCTCTGCCTTCCCCTCGGGCGCCGCGCCCCGCTTCCAAGCCCCGCCCCCGAGCAACATGAACGCCGAGGCGGCGGCCACGGCGCCCGCGGTGACGATCAGCAGCCGGTGGTCGACGAACGGGAGCAGGCCCGCGCCGAGGGCGAGGAAGACGGGGTTGGGGGCGAGGAGCAGGGTGTTGGCGGTGGCGGCGACGCGGCCCATGAGTGCGCCGGGAGTCTCCCGCTGGACGGCGGTCATGGCGGCGATGAGCACGCACGGCAGGCCCGCGCCGATCATCGCGCTCGCGACCAGGACGACCGGCGTGGAGGGCAGGGCGCGCAGCGCGACGCCGAGCGCGAACAGGAGGATGCCCGCGGCGGTGAAGACGCGCTCGGGCATGCGGCGCAGGAGGGCGCCGGCGAACAGCCCGCTCAGTACGGAGCCGGCGCCCTGCACGGTGTAGAGCATGCCGGCGAAGGCGGGCGCGCGGTGCAGGCCGGAGTCGACGACGGCGTACAGCGCCGCCCCGTTGACGCCCGCCATGCCCATCGTGACGGCGCCCGCCACGACCAGGCGCCACAGCACGGGGTGCGTGCGCAGGAAGCGGACGCCTTCGGAGACCTGGGCGGTCCACGGTTGCCGGTCGGCGCCCGTCGGCCGGGGCTCGGCGACACGCAGCAGCGTGAACGCGGCGGCCGCCACGGCGAACGTGACCGCGTCGAGGAGCGCGACGCTCTGGCCGCCGAACTGGATGAACAGGCCCGCCCCGATCAGCGGGGCGAGGAGCTTCATGCCCTCGTTGGCGGTCAGGCGCAGGCCGTTGAAGTCGCCGCGCAGTTCCTCGGGCACGGCGGCGGCGACCAGCGCCGCCTCGGCGGCGTCCATCAGGACGATGGTGATGCCGTACACGATCAGGACGGCGAACAGCAGCCAGATCCGGTCCTCGGAGTCGACGAGGACGAGGGCGGGCAGCAGGGCGGCCATCGACAGGTTCGACCAGATCAGCAGCGGCTTGCGGCGCACCCGGTCGGCGAGGGTGCCGATGAGCGGGCCGAGCAGCATCGGGGCCCACACGCAGAACGTCGTCAGGGCGGCCAGACTGTCCGACCCCGTCAGCGACTTGGCCCACACGCCGCCCGCGAGCGCCATCGCCGAGCTGCCGAAGCCGGAGACCACCACACCACCGAGATAGAACGCGGCGTTCCGGTCACGCAGGACACGTCCCACGCCCCAACTCATGCCGATCTCCTGACTGTTGCGTGGACGCGGGCAGCAACTCGCCATCTGTGCAGTACGAGTGACGGGCCATCGGGTTGCTGCCGCACCGAAGACGTACGCGATGTTACGACGATCACTCACCCGTTCCGGGCCAGTTGGCGGCCGAAGCGGCGGGCGTGCTCCGCCAGGTCCTCCTCGACCCGGCCAGGTACGGGCGGATCGGCCGAGGTGAGCCGGGCGAGGACCAGCACCGGCGCGGTGCACCGCGCGACCGCCGCACGCACCAGGTCGGCGAAGCGCGCCGCGTCGTCGGTCTCGTCGGCGCGCGCGTAGCCGCACGCCAGGGCCCAGGTGCACAGATCGGCGCGCCGGGACGGCACGGCCTGCCCGCCGGTGGAGGCGTAGCAGCCGTCGTCCAGCACGATGTGCACCAGCGGCAGCGTGGGCAGTGCGCCCGCCGTCGCCAGGCCGACGGGGTTCATCAGCAGGCTGCCGTCCCCGTCGACGACGACCGTCGTACGGCCCGTCTCGCGCGCGACGCCGATGCCGATGGAGGAGGCGAGGCCCATCGAGCCGGTCATGTAGAAGTGGCTCGGCCGGTCGTCCAGGTGCCGCGCGATGCGGCAGGCATAGCCGGTGGTGTGGACGATCGGCTCGGTCGTGGTGGCCGCGAGGACGGCGGCGACGGCTTCGGTCTTGTTCACGCGTGCCTCCCGTGCGGCAGCTCGCCGGCGCCGGCCACCCCAAGTCTCTTGTTCATGCCCGCCACCCGAACGCGGTCGGCGGGACGAGCAGGGCCGCGGCCCGGCGTTCGACGTGCACGAGGTGCCGTGCCCGGTCCAGGTCGACCGGGTCGGACAGCGTCGTGGACTCGATGCCGAGCGCGTCGAGGAGGGGCGCGGTGAGGCGTCCCATCACGGTGTTCTCCGGGGTCGGGTCGGGATCGACCCCGCGCAGGCTCACGACGAGGAGCATGGGGATCGCGTACGGGACGACGAGCGAGGCCAGGGCGTTGACCGACTGGCCGAGGCCGGAGTTCTGCATGAGCACGACCGGGGAGCGCCCGGCGAGCGCGGCTCCCGCGGCCACCCCGACGGCGTTGTCCTCGCGCGCGACGGTGAGGAGCCCCGCCTGCTCCTCCAACGCGCGGTAGAGCGGGGCGAGGATGCCGCACGGCGTGCCGAGGAACGGCCCGAAGTCCGTGCCGAGGTCGGCCGCGAGGCGCTCGGCCAGCGGCGTGCGTACGGTCGCGGTCGTCACTGGTCCACCTCGACGAGGTGCTCGTACAGCCGGTTGATCAGATCCATCACGAACCCCTCGGGCCAGCGGCGGAAGTAGAAGTGGTCGCCGGGGAAGACGCGGGCGGCGAACGGCCCCGTGGTGTAGGCCCGCCACGCGTCCAGGGATTCCCGGTCCAGGTCGATGTCCTCCTTGGACCCGTAGGCGATCAGGGGGCAGGACAGTGGTGGGGCCGGCCGGTGGGTGTAGCTGTCGCTCATGATCAGGTCGGCGCGGATGGTCGGTTCGACCAGGTGCCACAGCTCCTGGTCGGCGAGCACCTCGGGGTCCGAGCCGCCCATCGTGTCGAGCGCCGCGCGCAGGGTGGCGTCGTCCATCGCCGAGTACTGACGGCCCGTGACGAGCAGATGCGGCGGTCTGCTGCCGGAGACGACCACGCAGCTCGGCGTGAGGCCGAAGCGGTCGCGGAGCCGCAGGGCGATCTCGTACGACATGACGGCGCCCAGGCTGTGCCCGAACAGGGCGAAGGGGCCGTCGAGATGGGGACCGAGTTCGTCGGCGATGTCGGCGGCGAGGTCGCGCGGATCGTGGGGTACGGGATCGGCGATGCGGCTCTCGCGCCCGGGCAGCCGCAGGGTCTGCGCGTCCACGGCCTGCGGCAGCAGGCGCTGCCAGCTGTCGTACGACCGGCTGCCGCCGCCCGCGTACGGCAGGCACAGCAGCGGTTTGCGGCGGGCGCCGGAGCGGGGTGGGCGTGGGAGCAGGGAGAGGGCGTCTCGTTGTGCCATGGAAGTCGGAAGTCCCTTCAGGGCTGGGGCGGGATCCTCGGGTCAGGGCTGGGGCGGGGATCCTCAGGCGCGGGTGGCCTTGTCGAGGGCGCGGCTCAGCGCAGTCGCGAGGAGTTCGACCTGGTGGTCGGTCAGCCAGGGGCCGCAGGGCAGGTTCATGTGCTCCTGGAACCAGGACCGTTCGGCCGCCGGGCACTCGCCCAGGCCGTGTCCGCGGGCCCGCCACTCGGGCATGAGGTGCAGCGGGAAGTAGCGCAGGTACGTCTCGACGCCCTCGGCGGCGAGGCAGCGGAGCAGCTCGTCCCGGTCGACGCGCTGTGCGTCGACGGAGAAGGTGAACAGGTGGTGGGCGTGCTCGACGCCGGCCGGCACGACCGGGACGCGCACGGTGTCGAACTCGGCCAGCTCGTCCGTGAGTCGGGCGGCGACGGCCCGCCGGCGTGCGATCAGCGCGGGCAGCTTGCCCAGCTGCACCAGGCCCATGGCCGCGGCGGCCTCGCTGAGGGCCGCGTTGGTGCCCGAGCGCCGGAAGCGGAGGCAGTCGTGGGTGTACGTCTCGCCGGGGTAGAGCGCACCGGCCGGCGGGCCGCTCGCACCGGCGAAGCCGCCGTGCCGGGCGGTGAGGGCCATGTCGGCCTGGTTGCCGCGCACCCGGCGCAGCCGCTCCGCCCAGTCGGCGCGGTCCGTGGTGATCATCCCGCCCTCGCCGAGGGTCGTGATGTTCTTGCTGGAGTGGAAGCTGAAGCAGCCGATGTGGCCGAGGGCGCCGGGGCGGCGGCCGTTCAGGACGCTGCCGAGCGCGTGCGCGGCGTCCTCCACGACGATCAGGTCGTGCTCGCGGGCGAGGCGCATCAGGGCGTCCATGTCGGCGGGCAGGCCGCCGTAGTGCACCATGACGATCGCTCTGGTGCGGGGCGTGACCAGTTCGGCGACGCGCCGCGGGTCGATGTTCGCCGTCGCCGGGTCGATGTCGGCGAACCGCACCCGCACGTCGTGGTCGAGCAGCGGCTGGACGGTGGCCTGGTAGGTCTGCGGGGTGGTGATCACCTCGTCGCCCGGCTCCAGGTCGAGGAGGCGGATCGCCAGCTCCAGGGCGACCGTCCCGCTGGTCACCGACAGGGCGTGCCGGGCGCCGACGAGCGCGGCGAACTCCTCCTCGAACCGCTCCCTGACCGGCCCCGCGGACAGCGTGGCCCCCGAGAGCAGCACCTCGCGCACGGCCTCGACGTCGCTCTCGTCCAGCGTGCTGCCGACGCGTGCGTACGGCACGGCGTAGGGCGGCGGCGCGGCCGCCGGTTTCGTCTCCATCGTTTCCCCCGGTTCCGGACAGCGGACGGTATTGCCGATCGGATCCTCACCGCGGCCCCGTTGCTCACCACGGCTGCACTTCTCACCGCAGCGCCGTTGCTCACCGCGGCTCCCCTCCTCACCGCAGTTCCTCGGCGACCTCCTCGTCCTGCATGGCGTCGATCTCGGCGCGTACGGCTGCCTCGACCACGGCGGCGAGTTCGGCGACCGTGCGGTGTTCGAAGAGGGCCCGCAGCGGCAGTCGTACGGCGAAGGCCTCGTCGATGCGGGTGATCACCTGGGTGGCGAGCAGCGAGTGCCCGCCCCGGTCGAAGAAGTCGTCGTGGACCCCGACGCCGTGGCCGCCGTCGTCGCGGTCGCCACCGCCGCCGTCGCTTTCGAGGCCGAGGACCTCGTCCCAGATCGCGGCGACGGCCTCCTCGGTGGCGGTGCGGGGCGAGGCCGTGTCGTCGCCGCCGGTCCACTCCGGCGCGGGCAGCGACCGCCGGTCGACCTTGTCGCTCGCCGTCAGCGGCAGCTCCGCGAGGAACACGAAGGCCGACGGGATCATGTGCCGGGGCAGCACGGCGGCGAGGTGGGCGCGCAGCTCGGCCGGGGTGGGCGCCTCCCCCAACGCGACGACGTAGCCCACGAGTTGGCGGCCGTTCGGCGACTGGGCGGCCGCCACGGCGGCGCCGCCCACCCGGGGATGGGCGAGCAGCGCGGCCTCGATCTCGCCGGGCTCCACGCGGTAGCCGCGGATCGCGATCTGGTCGTCCGCGCGGCCGAGGAAGCGCAGGCCGCCCTCCTCCAGCCACAGCGCCAGGTCGCCCGTGCGGTACATCCGGGCGCCCGGCTCCCCGCCGAACGGGTCCGGCACGAAGCGTGCCGCGGTCAGGGCCGGATTGCCGACATAGCCGCGGGCCACTCCGACGCCGCCCAGGTACAGCTCGCCCGGCACCCCGACGCCCACCGGGCGGAGCGCCTCGTCCAGTACGTACGCGGTGACGCCGGCGATGGGCGAGCCGATGGGCGGCAGCTCCCAGGGCGCGGTGAGCGGCCCGGTCGCCGTCGCCACGACCGCGTTCTCGGTGGGGCCGTAGTGGTTGACCACGACGGGTCCCGCCCCGGCGGACGGGCGGGGGCGCAGCACGTCGCCGCCGGTCAGCAGGGCGCGCAGGGCGGTGCTCCCCGCCGACGGCAGGTCGAGGACGGCCTCCGCGAGGGGTGTCGGCGCGAAGGCGACCGTCGTTCCCGCGCGGGCGAAGTGGTCGACGAGCGCCGCGGGTGAGGCGACCGTCCCGTCGTCCGGCACGTCCAGGCACGCCCCGGACAGCAGCGTCGGCCAGATCTCCCACCCCGCGGCGTCGAAGGACGGGCTCGCGACCTGGCTGACCACGTCGCCGGGCCCGAGGCCGTAGGTGTCGAGGTGCCACCGGACGAGGTTGAGCAGCGAGGCGTGAGTGACCACGACGCCCTTGGGGTGTCCGGTGGAGCCGGAGGTGTACAGCACGTACGCCGCGTTGGCGCCGGTCGCGCGGTGGGCCGGGGTCGGCTTGTGCGGAGGGGGCGTCGCCGGTCCGTCCGGGTGCGGGGGTGTCCCGGCACCGTCCGGCCGCATCAGCGTCGTGGGCCAGCTCTCGGGCACCAGGTGCGCCAGCTCGGGCACCGTCAGCACGGTCACGGCACCGCCGTCCGTCAGCAGGAAGGCGATCCGCTCCACGGGCAGGTTCGGGTCCACCGGCAGATAGGCCGCACCGGTCTTCAGTACGCCGAGCAGCGCGCCGACCAGCTCCGCGCCCCGGGGCAGCAGCACCGCCACCACCGCTTCCGGACCGTGGTCCGCGAGCAGCCCGGCGACACGGTCGGCGCGCTGGTCGAGTCGCATGTACGTCACCTGCTCGGCGCCGCACGTCAGGGCGGGAGCGTCCGGGGTGCGGGCCGCCTGACGCGCGAAGGCCTCGGCGACGGTCGGGCCCACGGCGTCCGTGGCCGTACGGCCCCCCGTGCGCGTCCGGTTGTACGTGTGGACGACGAGTTCACGCTCGGCGGCCCCGGTCATCGGCAGGGACCGGATCGGCGCGTCGGGAGTGCGGACGACCGCGTCGAGCAGGGTCGTGTAGTGCGCGGCGAGGCGCCGCATGTCCGCCTCGTCGAACAGGTCCGTCGCGTAGACGAGTTCACCGGCGAGGGTGCCGTCCGCCTGCGCGGTCAGGTGCATTTCGAGGTCGAACCGGGTGACGGCGCCGGCGCTGTCGAACGGCGCCACGTCCAGGCCCGGTGGCGCGAACTCGTCGAGGGAGTCCGCGTCGAAGAGCTGGAAGCAGACCTGGACGACCGGGTTGCGGCCGAGGTCCCGGGGCGGCGCGAGTTCCTCCACCAACTGCTCGAAGGGCAGGTCCTGGTGGACGAACGCCTCCAGGGTGTCCTCGCGGACGCGGTCCAGGAGCTGGTCGAAGCGCGGGTCGGCGGACAGGTCGGCGCGCAGCGGCAGCAGGTTCACGAAGAACCCGATGAGCCGGTCGAGGCCGGGCCGGTGCCGGCCCGCCACGGGGCTGCCGACCACCACGTCGTCGACGCCGGCCGAGCGGCCGAGGAGGACCTGGAAGGCGGCCAGGCCCGTCATGAACGGCGTGGCCCCGCGGGACTTGGCCAGCTCGCGCAGGCCCCGCGCGGTGTCTCCCGCCACGGCGAACTCGACCACGGAGCCCCGGTAGGACGGCACGGGCGGGCGCGGGCGGGCCGTGGGCAGTTCGAGGGCCGCCGGGGCGTCGGCCAGTGCCTTGCGCCAGTGCGCGGTGTGCTCGGCGTACGCGTCGTCGGTGAGCTCCTCGTGCTGCCGGGCGGCGAAGTCGGCGTACTGCAGGGGTGGTTCGGGCACGTCCTGGCCCTGGTAGGCGGCGGTCAGCTCGCGGCCGAAGATCTTCCGGGACAGGCCGTCGAACACCGCGTGGTGCACGACCACCGTCAGGACGTGGTCGTCGGGGGCCAGGCGCAGCAGCGTCCCGCGGATCAGCTCCCCGCCCGTCACGTCGAACGGCGTGACCGCGTCGCGGGCGACGTGCTCCTCGGCGGCCCGCACCGGATCGGCGGCGGCGTCGAGGCCGACGACGGTGAGGGGCACCGCGGGCCCCGGCACCACGACCGGTTCGCCGTCGGCCTCGTGGAAGCGGCCGCGCAGCGCCTCGTGCCGGTCCTGGACCCCGGTGAACGCCCGGCACAGCGCGTCGGCGTCCAGAGGGCCGCGCAGCCGGTACGCGAACGGCACCAGGTAGGCGGGCAGGCCGGGTTGGAGCCGTTCGAGGAACCACAGGCGGCGCTGGGCGAACGACGGCACGCGCGGCGTGCCCGCCCTGTCGGGGGCGGGGGCGGCGGACCGCGGAGCCTCGGCCGCCGCGACCGCGTTGGCCAGGCGGGCCACCGTGCGGTGCGTGAACATCACGCGCAGCGGCAGCTCGACGCCGAAGATCCGGCCGACCCGGTGCAGCACGTCGACGCACAGCAGCGAGTGGCCGCCCAGGGCGAAGAAGTCGTCGTGGATCCCGAAGTCCCGGTGGCCGAGGACCCCTTCCCACACGTCGGCGATGCGCTCGTCGGCGTCGTGGCGCGGCGCGCCGTCCGTCGCGGTCCGCTCCGGCCGGGGCAGGGCGCCACGGTCGATCTTGCCGGTGGCGGTGGTCGGAAGCACCGGCAGCGCGACGAAGTCCTGGGGTGTCATGTGTGCGGGCAGCCGCTCCCCCAGCCAGTCGAGGAGCGCGTCGGTGTCGACGCCCGCGGTCTCCAGGTGGGCGACGAGGCGGGTGTCGGGGCCGTCGGTGAGCGCGGTGACGGCGGCGCGGGACACCGCGGGGTGGGACTCCAGGACGGTTTCGATCTCGCCGGGTTCCACGCGGTAGCCGTGCACCTTGAGCTGGAAGTCGGCGCGCCCGAGGAATTCCAGGGTGCCGTCGGCCCGCCACCGGCCCCGGTCGCCGGTGCGGTACATGCGGGCGCCCGGCTCGGCCGCGAACGGGTCGGGCAGGAAGAACTCGGCGGTGAGGTCCGGGCGTCCCAGGTAGCCGCGGGCGAGCGGCGGTCCCGCCACGTACAGATCGCCGGGAACGCGGGTGGGTACGGGGCGCATGCGGTCGTCGAGGACGTAGATCCGCGCCTGGGAGACGGGGGCGCCGATGCCGGGAACGGTGGGCCAGTCCTCCGTGGGCGGGGTGAGCCGGCCCGCGGTGACCACGTTGACCTCGGTGGAGCCCCACTGGTTGTCGAGGCGGACGCCCAGGGCGCGGAGCGCGTCGGTGACGACGAGGCGGTCGCCGGTGGTGACGGCCTCGGTGAGGGTGCCGAGGCGCGTGCGGTGGTGCGCGGCCAGTTCGTTGAGCACCGTGCCGGGCAGCAGCACCGTGGTGATCTCGTGGGTCTCGATGAGTGCGGCGAGCCGGGCCGTGTCGTACCGGTCGCGCTCGTCGGCGAGGACCAGCGTGCCGCCGGTCCACCAGGTCGACCACACCTCGTAGGCGCACACGTCCGACGTGACCGGGAAGTACTGCAGGGCGACGGGCGCGGGGGTGTAGCGGTCGGCGGCCCAGTGCATGAGGCGCGCCGTCGGCCCGTGGTCCATCACGACGCCCTTGGGGCGCCCGGTGGAACCCGAGGTGTAGACGACGTACAGCGCGTTCTCCGGGCCCGCGCGGTCGGCGCCGTCCGCCCGAGCGTCCGGGCGGGCCGCGTCCGCCTGCGCGTCCAGGTCGGCGACCGTCGAGACCGGCACCGGCCAGTCCACGTCCGTGGCGCGTGACGTGACGACGAGCGCGGCGCCCGAGTCCTCAGCGAGCAGCCGCAGCCGCGACGCCGGGTGGTCGGGGTCGAGCGCGACACAGACCGCGCCCGCCTTGGCGACCGCGAGGAGGGTGAGGGGCAGGTCCGCCGTGCGCGGCAGGCACACGGCGACCCGGGACTCCACGCGGATCCCCCGCGCGCGCAGGGCGGCGGCAAGCCGTCCGGCCCGTTGGTCGAGTTCGCGGTACGTCCACCGGGTGCCGTCGGCGATCAGGGCGGGGGTGTCGGGGGTGCGGCGGGCCTGGTCCTCGAACCGGCCGACCACGGTGGCCGCGGGGTCGACGCCGGTCAGCGCGCTGTCGTTGAAGTCGGTCAGGAGGCGGCGGCGCTCGGCGGGGGCGACCGCGACGAGTTCGCCCGCCGGGCGGTCGGGGCCCTCCGCGACCCGGGCGACCAGCGCGGCGTAGTGCTCGGCGAAGACCTCCATGGTGGAGCGCTCGAACAGATCGGTCGCGTAGACCAGTTCGCCCGCCAGGCCGCCGGTGTCCTCCTCGGCCAGGCGCAGTTCCAGGTCGAACCGGGTCGTGCCGCCCTCGGGGACGATCCGCTCGGTGTCGGCGTCCTCGACGTGCAGGCGGCAGCCCGGCGTGAACAGATCGAACCAGGCCTGCACGATCGGGTTGCGCCCGATGTCGCGCGGCGGCGCGAGCTCCTCGACGAGCCGCTCGAACGGCAGCTCCTGGTGGGCGAACGCGTCCAGGGTGGTCTCGCGGACCCGGGCGAGCAGCTCGCCGAAGGCGGGCGCGCCGGACAGGTCGGTGCGCAGCGGAAGGGAGTTGACGAAGAGGCCGATCAGCCGCTCCAGCTCGGGCCGGTCACGGCCGGCGGCCGGGCAGCCGATCACCACGTCGTCGGTTCCGGCCCAGCGGCCGAGCAGCAGTTGGTACGCAGCTGCCGTGACCATGAACAGTGTGGCCTCGCGCGCCCCCGCGATCTCCCGCAGCCGGGTCACGACCTCTTCGGGCAGGTCGAAGCGGATGATGCCCGCCCGGTACGACGGCTGCAGCGGACGCGGCAGGTCCGTGGGCAGCTCCAGGGTGGGCGGTGCGCCGCCGAGCTTCTGCCGCCAGTACGCGGCGTGCGCGGCGGCCACCTCGTCGGTCAGCGTCCGGCGCTGCCAGGCGGCGAAGTCGGCGTAGTCCACGGGGAGCGGGGCGGGGGCGGGGCCGCCGCCCGTCGACGCCGCCCGGTAGGCGAGGGCGAGTTCCTCCTCGAACAGCGGGATGGAGACGCCGTCGAAGACCGAGTGGTGCACGGTCACCTGCAGGACGTGGTCGTCCTCGCCGAGGCGCAGCACGGTCGGCCGGATCAGCGGCCCCCGGGCCAGGTCGAACGGGGTGTGGGCGCTCCGCTCCGTGAACTCAAGCGCGCCGCGCAGCGGATCGGCCGTGGCGCTCAGGTCGAGGTGCTCGACCACGAGGTCCGCGCTGTCCATGAAGGCGACGCGGGGCGTGCCGTCGGCGGCGTCGTCGGCGGCAGCGTCCTCGTAGTGGCTGCGCAGGACCGCGTGCCGGTCGAGCACCGTGCGCAGCGCCCGTTCGAGGGCCGGGATGTCCAGCGGGCCGCGGATGCGATAGGTGGTGTCCGGCATGACGTACGCGACCGAGTGCGGCTGCAGCCGGTCCAGGAACCACAACCGCTTCTGCGCGAAGGACAGTTGGGGTGGCTCGTCCGCCGGGCGGCGGGTGGGGGCGCTGCGGGCGAACGGCACGGCCCCGCCGAGCGCGGCGGTGAGGCGCGCGACCGTGCGGTGGCTGAAGATCGCGCGCAGCGGCAGGTCGACGCCGAAGACCTTGCTCACCCGGGCGGTGACGCGGGTGGCGAGCAGCGAGTGACCGCCCAGGTCGAAGAAGTCGTCGTGGACGCCGACGCGCTCCAGGCCCGTCGCCTCGGCCCAGATCCGGGCCATGGCGGCCTCCCGCTCGTCGCGGGGTGCGGCGTAGTCCTCGGCCACGCCGGACTCCCGGTCCGGCAGCGGGAGTGCCTTGCGGTCGAGCTTGCCGGGCCCGGTCAGGGGCAGCTTCGGCAGCGTCACGACATAGCTGGGCACCATGTAGTCGGGGAGCAGCCCTTCCAGGTACGCGCGCAGGGCCGCGACGTCCAGGTCGGCCCCGGCCGCGGGCGCCACGTAGGCGGCGAGGCGCAGGTCGCCCCGGACCAGTTCGGTCGGCACCACGACGGCCTCGGCCACGTCGGGGTGCTCGCCGAGCAGGGCCGCGACCTCGCCCGGTTCGATCCGGTAGCCGCGGATCTTCACCTGGTCGTCGGCGCGGCCGAGGAACTGCAGCGTGCCGTCGTGGTTGCGGCGGGCCAGGTCGCCGGTGCGGTAGAGGCGCGCGCCCGGTGTGGTCGCGAAGGGGTCCGGGATGAAGCGGTCCGCCGTCAGGTCGGGCCGGTTGAGGTAGCCCCGGGCCAGGCAGCTGCCGCCGACGTACAGCTCTCCGGGGATGCCCACCGGCACGGGACGCATCCGCTCGTCGAGCAGATAGACGCGGGTGTTGGCGATCGGGCTGCCCACCGGCGGGTCCGTCGGCCAGTCCAGCGGGTCGCCCTCCAGGAGGTGGGCGGTGATGACGTGGGCCTCGGTGGGGCCGTAGTGGTTGTCGAGGCGGGCGCCGGGCAACCGGTCGATCAGGTCGATGAGTTCGCGGGTGAGGTGCAGCTGATCGCCGGCCGGGTGGATGTCGAGCAGCGGTGGCAGCGTCTCGCGCCCGCTCGCGGCCTGCGCGATCTGTTCGAGGACCATCGGCGGGCAGAACAGCCTGCGGGTGCCGGTGCGGAGCATGGTGTCGAGGAGTTGGTCGGGGTCGCGCCGCTCGTCCTCGGTGACGAGGACGACCGTGCCGCCGTCCAGCCAGGTGGAGAACAGCTCCTGGAACGAGATGTCGAAGTTGATGGCCGAGAACTGCAGCGTCGGGCCCGCGACCCGGGCCCGGTCGCGCTGCCAGCGCACCATGTTCAGGAGGGGGCGGTGCGTCATCGCCACGCCCTTGGGGCGGCCCGTGGACCCCGAGGTGTAGATGACGTAGACGAGGTGGTCGGCCGTGCCGTCCCGGGGCGGGTCGGTGCGGGGGCGGCCGTCCGGTGCGGGCGGCTCGATGGCGGTGACGCCGTCCGGGAGCCGGTCGACGAGCCCGGGGGCGACGACGGCCCGGCGCACCCCGGCGTCGTCGAGCATGAACGCGAGGCGTTCTTGGGGGGTCTGGGGGTCCAGCGGCAGGTAGGCCGCGCCGCTCTTGAGCACGCCGAGGAGGGCGGCGACGAGTTCGGCGCCGCGGGGAAGGAGCAGGCCGACCATCGCCTCCGGGCCGACGCCCGCGTCCTTCAGCTGCCAGGCGAGCTGGTTGGCGCGCGAGTTGAGTTCCCAGTACGAGAGCTGTTCCGCGCCCGACACCAGGGCGGTCGCGTCGGGGGTGCGGGCGACCTGCTGCTCGAACGCGTCGACGACCGTGGTGCCGGTGTCGGCCTCGGGGGCAGCGGTGTCGTTCCAGCCGTCGAGGAGGAGGTCCAGCTCGGCGGGCGGCGACATGACGACGTCGGCGAGCGGGCGCTGCGGGTCCCGGGCGACGGCGGTCAGGAAGGTGACGTAGTGCTCGGCCAGCCGCTCGGCCGTGGTGCGGTCGAACAGGTCGACCGCATACACCAGATGACCGCGGAGGCTGCCGTCGGCATGCTCGACCAGGTGCAGCTCCAGGTCGAAGCGGGTGGTGTACCAGTGCGCGGTGAACTTCTCGGCCGTGGTGCCGTCGAGTGCGAGGCGACAGCGCGGGGTGAACAGGTCGAACCAGGTCTGGGCGATCGGGTTGCGGCCGATCTCGCGCGGCGGCGCAAGCTCCTCCACGATCCGTTCGAAGGGCAGCTCCTCGTGCGCGAACGCGTCCAGGGTGGTGTCGCGCACCGCGTCGACGAGGCCGGCGAACGACTGGTCCGGGTCGAGCCGGGTGCGCAGCGGCAGTGAGTTGACGAAGAACCCGATCAGGTCCTCCAGTTCCGGCCGGGTCCGTCCCGCGGTGGGGCAGCCCACCACGACGTCGTCGGTGCGCGCGTACCGGCCGAGGACCGCCTGGTAGCCGGCGAGCGTGGTCATGAAGAGGGTGGCGCGCCGGCCGCGGGAGAGCTCGCGCAGCGCGTCGGTGACGTCGGCCGGCACGGTGAAGGACACCGTTCCGCCGCGGTAGGAGGGCACGGGCGGCCGGGGGCGGTCGGCGGGCAGTTCGAGCACCGGCGGGGCCCCCGCGAGGCGCTCCCGCCAGTACGCGACGTCGTCCGCGGTCGCCTCGTCCGACAGGGCCTCGCGCTGCCACACCGCGAAGTCGGCGTAGTCCACGGGCAGTTCGGGCCAGGCGGGGGCCGTGCCGGAGCGTGCCGCGTGGTAGGCGGTGCTGAGGTCGGCCTCGAACACGCCGATGGACAGGCCGTCGAAGACGACGTGGTGCACCGTCACCTGGAGCACGTGGTCGTCGGGGCCGAGCCGCAGCAGCGTGGTGCGCAGCAGCGGGCCGGTGTCGAGGTCGATGGGGGTGCGGGCGGCCTCGCGGACGAAGGCCATGACGGCGGCGTACGGATCGGGGGCGGCGGAGACGTCGACCACGTCGAGCCGGGTCTGCTCGGCCTTGTCGAAGACCAGGTGCGGCTGTCCGTCGGCGCTCTCGAAGCGGCTGCGCAGCACCGCGTGCCGGGCGGTGACGGCGCGCAGGGCCGCCTCCAGGGCGTCGGCGTCGAGCGGGCCGCGCAGCCGGTACGTGGCGTCGGGCATCACGTAGGCGATGGCTCCCGGCTGGAGCTGGTCCAGGAACCAGAGCCGCATCTGGGCGAAGGACGGTTCGGCGGGCGCCCCTTGGGGGCGGGGCTCGAGGGCCGGCCCCGCGGCACCGGCGGCGGTGGAGCGTTGCCCGCCCCGCAGGCGCTGGGCGAGCAGCGCGGCCTGCCCCGGAGAGAGCCGGGGGCGTTCAGCGGTCATGCGGCCTCCAGGTTCGTGTGCACGGGCGGCGTTCGCGTGCACGGCGAGGGACGGGGAAACGGTGCGGGACGGAGGAGCGGCGAGGGACGGGGAAACGGTGCGGGTGGGTCAGCGGCCGAGGTCCGCGGGCCAGAGGGAATACTGCTCCTCGTGGTTCACGACGACACGGTGATTCATGTCTTCTCCAATGCTTTCCGCATGCTTTCCGTACGAGAAAGAGGGCGTCCCGGAACAGCCCCTTTGGGCAAGGTGAATTCACCCGCGGGCGGCCGACTCGGCGCACGGAAACGGAGACGGCGAAACGGTGACCCTTTCACGCGCGACGATTCGGGCCGACGGCCCCGACCGGATTTCGGGGGAACTGGATTCCACGTCGGTCGTATCGTGGGGAGGCCCGCGCAGGCTCCTCACATGGTGTCGCTCGCGGCGTTCCACTGTGCCATCAGTTCCAGTTCTTCGTCCGTGACCAGGGAAACGTCCGAAATCGGCACGGACGGATCGGCCGCCACCGCGGTGACGAAATGCAGGAGATGCTCCGCGAACCAGGCCATGGTCGGGTGGTCGAACAATGCGGTGGCGTAGACGATCCTGCCGGTGAGCCGTGAGCCGTGGTCGTGGACGTGGCATTCCAGGTCGAACCGGGTGGTGACGGTCTCGCCGCCGAACTCGGTGACGTCGAGGCCGTCGAGCCGCAGCGCGCCGGGCTCCGTCCCCGTCTCCCGGGTGAGCAGGTTGAACAGCACCTGCACAAGGGGGTTGCGGCCGAGCTCCCGGGTCGGCGTCAGGTGCTCGACCAGCTGCTCGAAGGGCAGCTCCTGGTGGGACATGCCGTCCAGGGCGCTGTCCCGGACCCGGGCGACCAGGTCGGTGAACGCGGGGTCGTCGTCGAGGCGGGCCCGCAGCGGCAGGGTGTGCGCGAAGAACCCGATGAGGTGCTCAAGCTCGCGGCGGTCCCGCCCGGCCACGGGCACGCCGACCAGCAGGTCGGACGTGGCGGCGTGCCGGGCGAGGACGGCCTGGTAGGCGGCGAGCATCACCACGAACAGGCTGGCCGACTGCTCGCGGGCCAGCTCCCGCAGCCGGTCAGCGGTGGCGGCGGGCACCTCGAACGGCACTTCCCCGGCGGCGTGCGATGCCACCTCGGGCCGCGGGTGGTCGCCGGGCAGTTCGAGGACGGTGGGCGCGCCGTCGAGCTCCGCGCGCCAGTGGTCGAGGTGCCCGCGCAGCCGGTCGGCGGTGAGGTGCGCCCGCTGCCAGGCGGCGAAGTCGGCGTACTGCACGGGCAGTTCGGGCAGGTCGGGGCGGCGGCCCGCGCGGAGCGCCGCGTAGCACTCGGCGAGCTCGCGGGTGAACACGCTCAGCGACCAGCCGTCGAAGGCGATGTGATGGACGGTCACCGCGAGGACGTGGTCGGCCGGGGCCAGGCGCAGCAGTTCGGCGCGCAGCAGCGGTCCCGCGGCGAGGTCGAACGTGCCCTCCGCGGCCGCGGCGATGAGCTCCCGGGCCCGCGCTTCGGCGTCGGGCAGCGCGCTGAGGTCCTCGAACCGGATGGCCGGGGGTGCGTCCTCGACGAGTTGGTACGGCTCCCCCTTGTCTGCGGGGTAGCGGGTGCGCAGCGCTTCGTGGCGGTGCGCGACGGCGGCGAGCGCGGCGTCCAGCGCGCCACGGTCCACTTCGCCGCGCAGGCGGTGGGCCCACGGGATCGTGTACGCCGCGCTGTCGGGCTGCAGCCGGTCGATGAACCAGATGCGGCGCTGCCCGAAGGAGAGTTCGGGGCGCTCGGCCCGGCGGGATGTGGCCAGGGAACCGGTCCTGCCCGCCCGCCCCGCGAGGCGGAGGCGCAGCAGTTCCTCTCGGTCGGGGCTGTGTTTCCTTCGCAACGTAGAAGACTCCCAGGAAGACGAAACGAACCCCTCGGGAAGGCAGCCAAAGGAGGCCCCGGCAATTGATCGGGGCAGAACGCACCTGTCGTCGATGGGTACTGGAATCGGCTGATACAGGAAACAGCGGGTGCAGGAAACAGCGAGTACGAGAATCGACTGGTGGTAACGACTCGGCCAGTCTGGGCAGTTGCCATCGACACTGTCAACACTTCAACAAAAGCGGAGGACTTCCCTCCGTATTGAAGGAATGGCATGGTCGTCCACCTCTCGCGCCCACCACCGGACGTGGCCCGCGATACCCGAAAGACACATGCTTGACAGCCTTTCCCGGCCTGGTCCAAGCTTTCATGAGTCGGTGATCAACATACACATCCGGCGCCCCGGTTCCGGAATCGTGAACCCCACTTCACCACCCTATTGACATGGCTCGGCTTTTGCGTTGGGCAAGGTGCGGCAGTTCAGCCCCAGAAATCGTCAAATAGAGGGGCGCGGTACGTGCACAGAACCCGAACCGACGAGGAGGGTCCGTTGAAGGGCTATCCCGCTGACCCGGATCCGTATCCGAACTACCGCTGGCTGCGGGAGAACGCCCCGGCCTGCCCGATGGGCGGCGGCACGGACGAGGAATCCACCTGTTTCGTCACCTCCTACGAGCTGGTGCGCGCGGGGCTGCTCGACTCCCGGCTCAGCTCCGACCCGCGCAACGCCGCGGGCGCGGACCCGTCGGCGCCGGCCGACCGCAGCGTCCTGGACACCGACCCGCCGGACCACGGCCGGATGCGCCGCGTGGTCAACCCGGCCTTCAGCCTCACCGCCGTCGACGCCCTGCGCCCGCGGATTGCCCGCGCCTGCCGGGAGGCGATCGCCGCCTTCGCCGGACGCGGGCACGCCGACCTGATGGCCGAGTACGGCCTGGTCGTCCCCGTCGCCGTGATCCACGAGATCCTCGGCGTCCCGCCGGAACAGCGCGCCGACCCGGCCGAGTTCCTGGACCGGTTCTGGTGGGCCGGAGCGGCCCGTGAACCGGAGCCCGCGGCCGTCGAGTTCGTCGACGCGTACGTGACCCGCATCCTGGACTACAAGCGCGCCCACCCGGGCGACGACGTGACCACCGCCCTCCTGCGCGCCCTCGACGAGGGCGAGCTGCACGACGAGTCCGAACTGCGCGGCATGGTCACCGCCGTGCTGGGGGCCGGGCACATCACCACCGTTCCGCTGGTGTCCGCCGGGGTCGTACGCATGCTGCAGCACCCCGAGCAGTTGGCGAAGGCCCTGGCGGAGCCCGCGCGCTGGGCGGACGTGGTGGAGGAACTGCTGCGCCACGACTCGGTCATCCAGGTGTCCACCAACCGGTACGCCCTGGAGGACGTCGTCGTCGGCGGGGTGCCCGTGCCCAAGGGCGGCACGGTCCTGATGTCGTTCGCCGCCGCCAACCGCGATCCGGCGCGCTTCGACGACCCGGACGCCTTCGACATGGACCGGCCCCGGGGCGGCCACCTCGCCTTCGGGCACGGCACCCACTTCTGCCTGGGGGCGCATCTGGGCCGCGCCGAGGCGGAGATCGCGCTCGGCACGCTCTTCGAGGCACTCGGCGACGTGCGGCCGGCCGTGGCGGCCGACGACATCGTGTGGAGCTTCGGCCCCATGCTGCGCGGTCCCGCCGCGATCCCGGTGACCTTCACCCCGGTGGCGGCCCCATGACGAGGAACACGAGCACGCCGACCGTGGTCGCCCGGTTCGAGGACCGCGCGCGCCTGCACCCCGACGCGCCCGCCGTGATCTGCGGCGCCGAGCGGCTGACGTACGCGGAGCTCAACGCCCGGGCCAACAGCGTCGCCGCGGGCCTGCGGGCCCGTGGCGTCCGCGCCGAGTCCCGCGTCGGGCTGTGCCTGGAGCGCACGGCGGACCTGCCGGTGGCCCTGCTCGCCATCGCCAAGTCCGGCGCGGCGTACGTGACGTTGGACCCACAGCAGCCGCGCGACCGCCTGGTCCTCCTGGCCGAGGACGCCGGGGCCGCGTGCGTCGTGGTGGAGCCGGAGGCACCGCCGGGATGGCCGATGCCCGCGCCGACCCTGAAGGACCTGTCCGCAGGGTCGGACACGAACCCGCCTCTCGCCGCGGGACCCGCCAACGCCCTGTACGTCGTCCACACCTCCGGTTCCACCGGGCGCCCCAAGGCCGTGGTGATGGAGCACGGCCCCACCGCCCGGCTGATGCGCTGGACGGAGCGGCGCTACCGCCTCGACGGCTGCGTGCTCCAGTACTTCCCGGTCACCTCGGACGTGTGCAGCTACGAGTTCCTGTCCACCTGGTGGGCCGGCGGCTGCGCGGTGATGGCCGAGGAGTCCGACCGCTTCGACGCCGCCGCCCTCGCCGAACTCGTCCGCCGGCACGCCGTGGACACGGTGCTGCTGCCCGGCGCCGTCCTGGAGGAGCTGGCCCGGCTCGCGCGGCGCAAGCCCCACCACCTCGCGAGCGTCCGCCAGATCGTCACGACCGGCGACCGGCTGACGGTGAGCGAGCACCTGCGGTCCCTGTGCGCGGAGCCGGAAGACGGCGTCGTCCTCGACAACCAGTGGGGATCCACCGAGGTCAACGTGGTGACGGCACTGCGCCTCACCGGCCCGCCCGGCGACTGGCCGGGCACGCCGTCCATCGGCTCCCCGGTGTCCGGCGGGAAGATCCACGTACTCGACGAACGGCTGCGCAGGGTGCCGGTCAATGTCCCGGGCGATCTGTACGTCGGCGGCGGGCAGTTGGCGCGCGGCTACCTGGGGCGGCCGGACCTGACGGCCGCGTCGTTCCTGCCGGACCCGTTCACGGACCGGCCGGGCGGGCGCATGTACCGGACGGGCGACCGGGGGCGGTGGCGGCCGGACGGGACGCTGGAGTTCCTGGGGCGCGCGGACTTCCAGGTGAAGATCCACGGATACCGCGTCGAACCGGGCGAGATCGAGGGCGTGCTGCGCGACCATCCGGCGGTCGGCCGCGCCGCCGTCACGGCCGCCCGCGCCACGGACGGCGGCGTGCGGCTGACCGCCTACGCTGCGCCGCCGCCGGGCGAGGACGCCCCCGGCCCTTCCGACCTCCTGGACTTCCTGCGCGCCCGGCTTCCCGCCCACATGGTGCCCCGCGTCTGTGCCGTCCTTGACCGGCTGCCGTCCACCTCGACCGGCAAGGTCGACCGCAAAGCCCTGCCGGAACCCGCGGCCGAGGCCGACGGGCCCGCCCCGCCGCGGGACGAGACGGACCGCCGGATCGTCGCCATGTGGCAGGAGGTCCTTGGGCGCGCGGACATCGGGATCCGGGACAACTTCTTCGACCTGGGCGGCCATTCGCTGCTCGTCCCCCAGGTCGTGCTCCGGGTCAACCGCGACTTCGGCGTCTCGCTGTCGCTGCGCGTCCTGTTCCGCTCCCAGACCGTGCGGGCGCTGGCGGACGAGGTGCGGGCGGCCCGGGCCGCCGCTGCGGAGGCGCGTCCCGGGCCGGTCGCGCAGGACCACCCCGACAGGGCCGGCGCGCAGGACCGCCCCGAGACCACCCCGGCGCAGGGAGCCCTCGATGGACCTCGTTGACCGGTTCCACCAGCAGGTGGGCCGCACCCCCGACGCCGTCGCCCTCGTCGACGGCGGTCACCGGATCACGTACCGCGAACTGGACGCCCGCGCGAACCGGCTCGCCCACCGGCTGCGGGACCACGGCATCGGCGCGGAGGACGTCGTCGGCTCCTGCCTGCCGCGCGGTCGGCAGGCCCTCACCGGGCTCCTGGCGATCATGAAGGCGGGGGGCGTCTATCTGCCGCTCGACGGTTCGTATCCGCACGACAGGCTGGCGCACATGGTCGCCGTCTCCGGGGCACGCCTTGTGCTCGGCCCCACCGGGTTCGGCGTGCCCGCGCTGCAGCCCGCCCCGGAAACCGGCACCGACGCCGACGCCCCGCCGTCGATGACCGCGCCCGAGCGCCGCTCCTCGCCGGACGGCGTCCTCTGCGTCATCTTCACCTCGGGCTCGACGGGGCGCCCCAAAGGCATCGGCCTGCCGTCACGGACCATCGAGAACGTCGCCGACTGGGCGATGCGCGTCCCCGGCCCCCGTATCTGCGCCCAGTTCTGTTCGCTGGGCTTCGACATGTCCCTCCAGGAGATCTTCGGCTCGCTGCTCGCGGGCGGCAGCCTCGTCACGGTGTCGGAGGAGCAGCGCAAGGACCCCTTCCTCCTCCTCGACCTGCTGGAACGCGAGCGGGTGAAGCGGCTCTACCTCTCCCCCAGCTTCCTGCGGCAGCTCGCCGGCGCCCATCTGAGCCGGGCGGACCGCCCCCGGCTCGCCCTGCGCGAGGTGATCGCGGCGGGCGAGCCGCTGCGCGTCACCGACGAGGTACGCCGCTTCCTCACCGAGGCGGGCGCCGCGCTAGAGAACCAGTACGGGCCCTCGGAGACCCACCAGGCGACGGCCAACCCGCTGCCGGGACGGCCGGACGACTGGGCCACCGACCCCGCCCTCGGCGCCCCGATCCCGGACGTGACGATCCACCTCCTCGACGACCGGCTGCGCCCCGTGCGGGAGGGCGAGGTGTACATCGGCGGGCGCGGCGTCGCCCGTGGGTACGTCGGCCAACCCGCCCTGACCGCCGAGCGTTTCGTGCCCGACCCCTTCGCCGGAGCGCCCGGCGCGCTGATGTACCGCACCGGCGACCGGGCCCACCGCGCCCCGGACGGCCTGGCGTTCCTCGGCCGCGTCGACGACCAGATCAAGGTGCGCGGCTTCCGCGTGGAACCCGCCGAAACCGAAGCGGTCCTTGCCGGCCACCCGCAGGTGAAGGAGGCCGCCGTGGTGGCGCGCCGCACCCCCGAGGGGGCGTGGCGGCTCGACGGCTACGCGGTCGGCCCCGCGAGCGCCGCGACGCTGCGCGCGTACCTCGCGCACCGGCTGCCCGACCACATGGTCCCGGCGACGGTCCAGACCCTCGACCGGCTGCCGCTCAACCAGAACGGCAAGGTCGACCGGGCCGCCCTGCCCGCACCCGGTGACCGGCACCTCGACACGCCGTACACCGCGCCGGGCAACGACCAGGAACGCGTCCTGTGCGCGATCTTCGCCGAGGTCCTCGACGTACAACAGGTCGGTGTCGACGACGAGTTCATGGATCTGGGCGGCAACTCGCTGTCCGCCGCCCGCGTCGCCACCCGCATCGTCGGCGAGTTCGGTGTCCGGCTGCCGGTGAGCCTGGTCTTCCGGGAGGCGACGGTGCGCGGGCTCGCCGTGGCCGTCGAGGACGCCATCGTCGCGGAGATCGAGGGGCTCGGCGCGGCGGAAGTCGAGGCGCTGCTGACACCGGAGAAGGACGCATGACCAGCTGGAGGCACCGCATGACCGACCGGAGGTACCACATGACCGACCGGAGGTACCGATGCGCATCGGAGTCATGATCCTGCCCGCCCAGTCCTGGCGGGAGTCCGCCCCGTACTGGCGGGCCGTCGACGAGATGGGCTTCGACCACGCCTGGACGCACGACCATCTCGCCTGGCGCGAGCTGCTCGACCGGACCTGGTTCGCGGCCCTGCCCACCCTGACCGCCGCGGCCGCGGTGACCGAGAGGGTGCGGCTCGGCACCCTGGTGTGCACCCCGAACTACCGGCACCCGGTCACGCTCGCCAAGGAGGCCGTCGCCCTCGACGACATCTCCGAGGGACGGATGATCCTCGGCCTCGGTGCCGGAGTGGACGGTCCTGACGCGCGGGTGCTCGGCGAGCCGGCGGTGGACAACCGCACGCGGACCGCCCGGTTCGCGGAGTTCACCGACCTCACCGACCGGCTGCTGCGCCAGGACGTGACGGACTTCGCCGGGAGTTGGTACGTCGCCGAGGGGGCGCGGATGTTCCCCGGCTGCCGCCAGCGGCCCCGGCTGCCGCTGGCTGTCGCCGCGACCGGACCGCGCGTCATGCGCACCGCCGCCCGGTACGCGGACATCTGGATCACCAACGGCATCTCGCCGGAGCCGGGGCTGCGGGCCCCCGTCGTGGACTCGGCCATCGTGCGCAAGCAGATGGAACGGTTCGACGAGGCGTGCGCCGAGGCCGGCCGCGACCCGGCGGCGGTCGCCCGGCTCGTATACCACGGCGACCGCACGCACCCCGCGCTGCGGTCCGTCGACGCGTTCACCGAACTCGCCGGGCGCTACGCCGAACTCGGCGTGACGGACCTTGTCGTTCCCTTCCCCCGAGCCGAACCCCCGCACCAGGTCGACCCCGCCGTCCTCGAACGGATCGCCACCGACGTGCTGCCCGCGCTGCAGGCGCGCTCGAACCGAACAGAAGGGTAAGTCCCATGTCCGCCATATCGGATGCCCACCCGGATCACCTCGGCACCGTGCGCAACGCGCTGGCCCACTACCACTCCGGCGTGCAGGCCGCCGCCCGGCACCTCACGGCCCGGCGGGCGTCCGGAAACCCCCTCCCGGTGCCGCTGACCCTGCCGGAGGCCGACGAGGCCTTCACCCGCTTCACGGACGTCACCGACCTCGTCCTCACCCGGCTCGACGAGGAGTTGTACCTCCTCGACCTGATGCGCAGCCCGGGCACCCGGACCACCAAGGCGTTCGCCTCGCTGACGATGGTCGCCCGCGCCGTGGACCACATCCGGCGCACCGGCGAGCGCGTCGTCTTCCTCACCCCGACCTCCGGCAACAAGGGCAGCGCCCTGCGGGACGCCGTCGCCCGCGCCTACGCCACCGGGTTCGCGAGCCCCGACGAGCTGCGCGTGGTGATGGTCGCGCCCGCCGCGTCGACGTCCAAGCTGCGCGGCGGCCCGCTGTCCGAGGACTCCGCGCTGCGCGGGGCCAACCCGGTGGCGCTCGCCGACGTCGACGCTCCCGCCGGGGTGAAGGACCTCGCCAAGGAGGTCGTCGACGAGTACGCCGAAGAGGCCCTGTCCGGCACCGGCTTCCGCTGCTGGTACACCCTCGACCTGGACAACTACCGGGTCGCCGACTCCGTACGCGCCTTCGCCGAGGCCGAACTCCTGCCGCTCACACCGGACTCGCCGCCCCGCTGGCACGCGCACGCCGTGTCCAGCGCGTACGGGCTGCTCGGCTACCACCTCGGGCACCAGGTCCTCACCGACGGCCTGTACCCGAAGCTGGCCGCGCCCGCCCGGCACCCGGGGTTCTTCCTCGTCCAGCAGCTCGCCACGCCCGACATGGTCGTCAGCGCCCTCGGCCGGGACGTCCCCCGCTACACCCAGGACCCTGACGCCGCGCTGTGGCGGCAGAGCGGCGACCCGGCGTTCCCCGCCGTCACCGACGACCCGGCCGAGGTCCTCGACCCGACCTTCTACACCAAGAAGCCGGTCACCTCGGCCGACATCGATCCCCTGATCGCCCGGCACGGCGGCGGCGGGGTCGTGGTGTCACGGCGCGAGTGCCTCAACCGGTTCGACCGCGTCCGGGGCCTCGCCGCCCGCGCGGGCGTCGCCATCGACGGCGATCCCGCGCGGATCCGCGAGTGGTCCCTGGTCAAGGTGCTCACCGGCATCCTGGTCGCCCGCGAGCGCGGTCTCGTCCCACCGGGCACCCAGATCGTCGCGCACGCCTCCGGCTACTACACGGACGAGACGATCCCGCCGCTGCCCGTCGAGCACACCGAACCGGTGCGCACGGCACCGGAGTTGGCGAAGGTGCTCACCGCAGCGGTCTCTGCGTGATCCTGAACGCGCTGGTCGAGGAGGGCCGCTACCGCTGGCACAACAGCGCCGACCCACGTCTCGTACGCCTGCACCACACCGTCGACCGGCTCACCGCCCTGCGCCCCGGGGTGACCGTCTCGCACCCCGCGGGCGCCGGGCCCACCCTCGCGTACGCCGGTCTCGGCGCCGGACTCGACCACGTGCTGCCGTTCCTGGAGCAACAGCGCGGCCCCACCGCGCGGCGGGAGCAGCGGCGCACCACCTGGGCGCGGCTCGCCGCCCGCGGCGTGCCCGAGGCGGACCTGCTCGCCGTGGGCTGCCCGCCGGGCCGGACGTTCCGGCCGCCCGCCCGGCAGCCCACGGTCGTCGCGCCCTTCCGCGTCGGCCTGGTGGTGCCCCTGGACCACGACCGCCCCGACCGCGCGGCCGTCCCGGCCCGGCTCTCCCGCAAGGCCCGGCAGCAGTACCAGCGCGAGCAGCGGGCGCTCGACCGCACCCTCGAAGTGGCCACCGCCCGGGAGGACTTCACGTTCTTCTACGACCGGATGCACCGTCCGACCATGGACCGCAGGCACGGCGCGGCGACCCGCTCCGTGCCCAAGAAGACCGCCTGGTACGGCCTGTTCCGGCACGGCGTGCTCTTCTTCCTGCGCGAGCAGGGCCAGCGCGTCGCCGGGATGCTGTGCCGCCTGGAGCCGGACGCGCTGGTCCTGCGCCTCGCCGGGGTGCTCGACGGCTCCGAGAGCCGCTACCGCTCGGGGACGTACGTCGCCTTGTACGTGTCCATCCTGGAGTGGGCCGAGCGGGAGGGCCTTTCGCGGGTCGACCTGTCGGGCGCCGAGCCGTTCCTCAGCAAGGGCATCGTCCAGTTCAAGCGCAAGCTGCACCCTCATGTGGCGCCGCCCGCCACGCACTTCGCGGGCAAGCGGCTGTGGCTGTGCGTGCGCCGGGACACCCCGGCCGTACGGGACTTCCTGGTCGCCAACCCCGTCCTGGCCGAGGCGCGGGGCGGGCTGCGCGCGACGTACTTCCACGACCGCGACCGGCCGCCGCGGACGGGCCTGCGCTGGCGGACCGGCGGTGTCGTGGACGCCACCGAGGTCGATCTCGATGTGTTCCTGAAAGGATTGCCATGTGCGGAATCGCGGGCTGGGTCGACTTCACCCGGGACCTGAGGACGGAGCGCCCGGCCGTCGAGGCCATGACGGCCACGCTGAGCCGCCGCGGCCCGGACGCCTCCGGCACCTGGCTGTCCGCGCACGCCGCGATCGGTCACCGCAGGCTCTCGGTGCTCGACCTCGAAGGCGGGCGGCAGCCGATGGAGGCCGCCCGTGCGCCCGGCCGGCCGCCCGTCGTCCTCACCTACAGCGGCGAGGTCTACAACTACCGTGCGCTGCGCGGGCAGTTGACCTCACGCGGCCACACGTTCACCACCGAGTCCGACACCGAGGTGGTGCTGCGCGCCTTTCTGGAGTGGGGGGCGGGCTGCGTCGACCACCTGGCGGGGATGTACGCGTTCGCCGTCTGGGACGCCGAGCGCGAGGAACTGCTGCTGGTCCGCGACCGCCTCGGCGTCAAGCCGCTCTACTACCACCCGCTCCCGGGCGGCGTGCTGTTCGGCTCCGAGCCCAAGGCGCTCCTGGCCAACCCGCTGTTCCGCGCGCGGATGCGGCTCGAAGCGCTGCCCGTCCTGTTCAACCCCCGGCTGCTGATGCCCGGGGAGACGCCGCTGAGCGATCTTCACCAGGTCCCGCCGGGCCATCTCGTGCGCGTCGACCGGGCCGGCGTCCACACCACCCCGTACTGGCGGCTCGTCAGCCGTGAACACACCGACGACGAGCCCACCACGACGGCCCGTGTCCGCGAGCTGCTGACCGGGATCGTCTCGGAGCAGATGGTCGCCGACGTGCCCACCTGCGCGCTGCTGTCCGGCGGCCTCGACTCCAGCGCCGTCACGGCGCTCGCCGCCGCCGAGCACCCTCACCTCACCTCCTACTCCATGGACTTCGAGGACGGCGACACCGACTTCCGGCCCACTCCCCTGCGTCCGGAACGCGACGCGCCGTACGCCCACGCCGCGGCGCGGCACATCGGCACCGAGCACATCGAGGTGCTCCTTGACCCGGCCCGGCTCGCGGACGCCGTCCCGGCCGCGCTCGCCGCGCGCGACCTGCCCAGCCTCGGCCAGTTCGACACCTCCATGTACCTCCTGTTCGCCCGGGTCCGGGAGCGCTTCACCGTCGCGCTGTCCGGGGAGGCCGCGGACGAGGTGTTCGGCGGCTACCCCTGGTTCTTCGACCCGGCCACCGTCGACCGGGACACCTTCCCCTGGTTGGGCAACGGCCCCCGGCTCACCGACTGCCTCGCCCCAGACGTCCGCGCGCGCGTGCGGCCCGAGGAGGACGAACACGACCGCTACGCCACCCTCCTCGCCCGCACGCCCCGCCTGGACGGCGAGACGGGTCTCGAGGCGCGCATGCGCGAGGTGCTGTACCTCAGCCTCCAGGGCCCGCTGGCGTACCTCCTGGACCGCAAGGACCGGATGAGCATGGCCGTGGGCCTGGAGGTACGGGTGCCGTTCTGCGACCACCGGCTCCTCGAGTACGTCTGGAACGTGCCGTGGAAGATGAAGACGGGCGACGGCCGGGAGAAGAGCGTGCTGCGCGCGGCGGTCGCCGACCTGCTGCCCGCGTCCGTGCTCGACCGCCGCAAGAGCGCCTACCCGGCGACCTTCGCGCCCGCGCACGGCGCCCGGGTCCGGGCCGAACTCGACACGCTGCTGTCCGCCCCGGACTCCCCCTTGGCCGGGCTCCTCGACGCGACGGCCGTCCGACGGCTCGGCACACACAGCGGCCCCATGATGGCCGTCGCCGACACGCTGCACCTGCTGCTGCCCCTGATCGAGGTGGACCGCTGGATGCGGGACTACGGCGTCACGGTGGAGTGACGGCCACCCGGGCCAACGGCCGTCCGCTCTGCGGAGGTTGCCCTGCCCCGAAGAACCCGCCTAGTCGCGGAAAGCCGTGGTCGCCTCGAGCGCGGCCCGCTCGGTCGTGACCCGGTTCACCGGCGCGGTCTCGTCGGCGTAGCCGAAGGAGATGCCCACGAGCAGCTTTCCTCCGGTGACGCCGAGTTCGGCGCGGACGGTGTCGGCGTAGAAGCTCAGCAGCCCCTGCGGGCAACTGTCCACGCCGTACGCGGTCATGGCCAGGAGCAGCGTCTGCATGTAGGCGCCGACATCCGCGGCAAGGCGCGCTCCGCCGTCACCGGTGACGAACAGGAACGCGGCGTGTGGCGCGCCGTAGAACCGAAGGCTCTCCGCGTCGTACGCCGCACGTGCCGCGTGGTCGTCAAGGCCGATGCCCAGCGCTCCGTACAACTCGGCGCCGAACTCGGCCCGGCGCGTCCGGTGCACCCGCGCGTACATGTCCTCGGCATACGGAACGTCCACCGAGTGGCGCTTCTCGGCGTGGGCCGCCTGCAAGGCGTCCGCCAGGCGCGCACGCGCCGCGCCGCTCACCACCTCCACCTGCCACGGCTGCGCGTTGGAATTGGACGGCGCCGCGCCGGCCAGCGAGAAGATCGCGCGCATCGTGTCCGCGGGCACGGCCTCCCGGCGGAACGCACGGGTCGCGTGCCGGCCGCGTATCAACTTCTCCGCGCAGCCACTCAGCTCGGTGGGATCCAGCCTTCTCATGGAACGCTCCTCGGCGACGATTTATGTAAACGGGATCGTGTACTTAAGGTCGATGCTAGCGGACCGGCCCTGCCGAAGTAAACGCGTACGTATACTTGCCGCGTGGGCACGACGACTACGGCATCTCGACGGCGGGGGCGTGGCGGCCGGGAGCGCATCCTGGCCGCCGCCGCCCAGCTGTTCGCGACCCAGGGGATCAACGCGACCGGCATGGAACAGGTCGCGGAGGAAGCACCGGTGTCCAAGCGCACGCTCTACGCGCACTTCCGGACCAAGAGCGACCTGGTCGTCGCCCACCTCCAGGACCTCGCGTCGTCGGGCGCCACCCTGGAGAGCGCGCTGACCCGCGAGGACGTCACCCCACGGGAGCGGATCCTCGGCCTCTTCGACCAGCCCGCGCCGGACGCGGCCCCGGTACGCGGGTGCCCGTTCATCGATGCCGCCGCGGAGTTCCCCGACCCGGCGAGCGCGGTCCACTCCTACGCCCGCGAACAGAAGCTGCGGATGGTGGCGCTGGTCACCGCACTGGTGACAGAGCTGGGCTGCCGCGAACCCGCCGCCCTCGCCGAACAGCTGGTGACCCTCGCGGACGGGGCGGCCAGTCGCGCCATGGTGCTGGGCGAAGCGGACTACGGCCGGCACGCGCGGGCAGCGGCGGAGATCCTCCTCGATCGCACTCTGCCCGGACGCACTCGCCCTCGAGTGCGCTGAGCCCCGGCGGTCAGGCCGCCGGGCTGTCGTCCTCCCGGATGGAGTCACCGGCGAGCGCGTCCGCCCGGTCGAGGTGGTCGCGGCGGCCGAGCAGTTCCCATCGCTGGAGCGCGAGCGGCACGTTGCCCTCCTGCCACAGGCGGCGGTGGAAGTCGGCGAGGGCGACGTCGCCGGGCAGCTCCGCGATCAGTTCGTTGATCTGGAGCTTCCCCACCTGGTAGCTGAGCGCCTGTCCCGGGGTGCCCGCGAAGAACACCGCCTCCTCCCAGGCCGTCCGGCGGTCGGCCAGCACGACGTCGAGCCGGTCCGTCGCCTCCTCGATGCTCAGGTCGCCCGCCGCCAGGCCGATGTCGACCTCCGCACGCACGGCCCGCAGCCGGAGGAACCCGGCGATCGTCAGCGCGCTGTGCGGGGCGTCGTCGAACATGCCCGCCGCGAGCAGCAGTTCCTCCTGGTGGAAGGCGATGCCCTCGTTGGGCGTCGAGTCGTAGAAATGCCTGCGTACGAAGTTGGGGTGCTGCCACGACAGCGCGATCTGCTGGGCGTGCACGCCCTCGTGGCAGATGCCGAGCCGGGGGTCGAGCGCGTCGGCGTACGGGAAGTAGGGCAGGCCGGGGTGCGGCCGCGGCACGTACCGCACGGCGTCCTCGTCGGCGCGCGTGCGGGAGGTGAGGTCGTCGGGCACGCCGAGCCACGTCAGCGGCGCGAGGTGGGCGGGCATGTCGGCGAACCGGTACCTGCGCAGGTCCTGCGGGTCGCGGAAGAGGCCGCGGTCGGCCAGGAAGGCGCGCATCTCCCGTTCGGCGGCCTCCTGGCGGGCGATCTGCTCGGCCGCGGTGGACGGCAGGGCGGCCGGGGGCAGGTCGCGGTGGCGCGCGCGGAGCACCTGCTCCAGGGCCGTGGCCCGGTCCCACTCCTGCCGCGCCATCTCCCGGATACGTTCCGGACGGTGCGGAAGCAGTGCCACCCGGTGGAGGAGGTGGCTGAGGTCGCCGGCGGGTGCGCTCTCCTTGAAGCCGGCCTCGGTCCGGGCGTCGGCGAGCCAGTTCCGGTAGCCGACGAGCGCCCGCGCGGCGGTCTCGGTCACTTCGGGCAGGGCACGCGCCCGGTCAGGGGGTAGCTGCGGGGCGAGAGCCCGCATGCTCGTCGTCAACTGCTCCTCGGCTCCGTCGAGTTTGCGGACCGCCGACCGGGCGAACGGCCGCTCCGCGTGGCCCGCGAGGTTCTCCCGCGCGTGCCGCAGCGTCTCGGGCACCCGGCGCAGTTGGCGCAGCACCGCCTCGGCCCGCTCCCCGGCGAACGGCCGCCGGTCGAGCAGGAGGCAGTACAGGGGCCCCAGTGCCTGGTCGATGTAGAAGCACGGGTTGCGCTGCCAGCCGCGCAGGTGGTCGAGCTCCCAGCGCACCCGCGCGAGGGCCGAGCCGAGCAGCCGCGCGTCCACGGCACCGGGTCCATCGGGGGCGGCCACGGCACCGGGTCCGTCGGGCGCGTCCACGGCCCGGGATCCATCGCGGGCGGTCCGCCCACCCGCCGACCCGAGCAGGACCTTCTCGAGCTCCCCCTCGAACTCCCCCAGCCTGCGGCCCCGTTCCCGCACGGCCTCGGCGGACCAGTCCGCCACCCACCCCGAAGGCCGCTCCACGCGCGGCAGATCGTCCTCCGAGTCGGGCTGGGTCTCCTCCCGCCAGGCCCAGAACCTGGCTGCCAGTTCGGCTGTCCCGCTCACGCTCGTCCTCGCGCCATCACGTCGCGCCTCCCCCAAGCAAGTGTCCCTGACACATGCGTCCTACCCCACTCCGTGGCCCCATCCACCTCACCCTCCACCTCACCGCAGTCAGCGGCCGCCCGTCCGCACCAAGCACGCGGCGAACAGCTCGTCCCGGCCGGCCACGCCCAACTTGCGGTAGACCGACTTGAGATGATCGTTGGCGGTGTGTACCGACACGCCGAGCCGACGGGCGATGTGCTTGACCGGCAGCCCGTGAAACGCGTACTTGATCACGTCCCGCTCCCGGGGCGTGACCCCGTACCACTCCGCGATGGCCGGAAGCAGCGCGTCGGCCGTCGCGGGCTGAATGGTGATCACGTTGCCCTCGTCCCCGTTGTCGCCGAGCGGCTGCGCGTGCAGGGTGGCCCAGCCGCGCGGGGTGAACAGCCGGCTCACCGCCGTGCCGTCCGGCGCCCTGCGCGCGGTGTGCGTGATGTTGCACAGCGCGGTGAACAGCGCCTCGTCGTCGAGGGGTTGCGACGGGTCGGGGACGTACGCGCGCAGCCACTCCCGCGCTCCCGGGGTGACCGCGCGGACCGTGTCGTCCGCGCCCACGATCACCACGCCCGGTGGCCCGCCGTGCGCCGCGATGCGCAGCGGCCTGCTCGCCACGAACGCCCGCAGCGCCGCGGCGAGCGGCCCCGCCAACTGCTCCGCGTGCGCGATCTCGGCCAGTGAGAACGGCCGGCTGCGCCGCTCCCGCAGCAGTACGACACCACCCCACGCCCGGCCGCCCAGGGCGAGCGCGATCCGCATCTCGCTGCCCATCCCCTCGGCGCGCATGATGTCGTGCAGCCGCGCGCAGTACCGGTGTTCATGGACGCCGGTGCTCAACACGCCCACCGGCGTTGGCCCTTCGAACAGGGCCGCGAAGGGGAACGCCTCCTCGGGCCGCCCGAACTCCCGCTCAAGACCGCGCAGGGACTCCGCCCCGTAACCGCGCCGCGCCACATGGAACGAGGACGCCCCGCTGACGGGGTCGAGGCCCATCAGGTGATACCCGTCGTGCGGCACGCGCCGGCCCACCTCCGCCGACACGGCCGCACCCAACTCGCCCAGCGTCGCCGCCTCGGCGGCCAACGACGGCAAGACCGACCCGTTCCCACCAAGGAGCACGCTCACCCGGTGAGTATGGCGCGGCATTCCGCCGCGGACCACGGAATTCCGGACGTCGTCCCGCTCCTACCCCGGAGGTAATCGACACCGGAACCGGGGTCTGGAAAGGTCCAGATCATGACTTCCACCCAGGCACAGCAGCACGACGGAGACGCAGTGGTACGGCGGCTGAAGGAAGAGGCATTACGGCGGATCGAGGCACGCCACAAGGTCGACCTGGCCCCCGGGGCGGTGGCCCGGGACGCCGGGGTCGACGCGCAGGACGCGGCGCGGCACTTCCCGGACGAGGAAGCGCTGATGTCCGCGCTGATCGTGGGTGCGTACAACGCCGTCGCGGACAGCGCGGAGGCCGCCGCCGAGGCGGCCGTGGCGGCGGGAGCCGATCCCCTGCGGCGCTGGGTCGCCATCTGGCAGGGCGTACGGGAGTGGGCCGTGGCCCATCCGGAGGAGTACGTCATGCTCTGGGGCCGCCCGATTCCCGGGTACACCGCCCCGCCGGAGACCGTGGAGGCGGTCGGCCGCATCGTGGGGGCGATGGTGGCCGTCCTGCGCGACGCCCAGAAGGCGGGCGAGCTCACCGAAGACCGGCCCGGCGAGGCGGCGTTGAGCGCCGGCATGCTCCAGAACGTCGAGGCGCTCGGCTCGGGGCCGCTGGAAGGCCTGCCCAGCGGCGTGATCGCCCGCATGTTCGTGGTGTGGACGCAGCTCCACGGCATGGTCGGGTTCGAGGTCAACAACCACCTCGCGGCCGTCGCGGTCGACCCCGTGTCGGTCTTCGAGTACGGCGCGGGGGCCATGGGCGAGTACATCGGGCTGCGTCGCCGGGCCGGTCAGTGACGGGTCGGTCAATGCCGGATCGTTCGATAGCGGGTCGGTGAACCGGGCGGGCAGGGCGGCGGTGACGGGCTGAGCGCGACGTGCCCGTCCCGTGCCCGCCTCCTGCCCGCTCAGGGCACCACCCTCACCCCCACATGCACCAAACGCACGTGTCCTACCATGCGTTCCATGCCGGACGCATCGCCTCGCCCCGAGCCGTTCACGCCGCGGACCGAGCCCGCGGCGATCGAGGACCTTCGCGCGCGGCTGCGCGCGACGCGCTGGCCGGACTCGCCCGAGGACGCCGGGTGGTCGCTCGGCACCGACCTCGCCTACCTCCGCGAACTCGTCGCCTACTGGGCCGACGGCTTCGACTGGCCGGCGCAGGAGGAGGCGCTCGCCCGGCTCCCCCGCTTCCGCGTCGGACTCGGCGGCCTCGGGATCCACTTCGTGCACACCCGGGCCGTCGCCCCGGCCGGGCCCGTGCTGCCGCTGGTCCTCGGCCACGGCTGGCCGGACTCGTTCTGGCGGTACACGAAGGTCGTCCCGCTCCTCACCGACCCCGGCGCGCACGGCGCCGACCCCTCCGACGCGTTCGACGTGGTCGTGCCCGACATGCCGGGCTACGGCTACTCCGACGCCCCGACCGGCCCGCCCCTGGACGCCATCGCCGTCGCCGGCCTGTGGGCCGACCTCATGGGCGTCCTCGGTTACGAGCGGTTCGGCGCGGCGGGCGGGGACATGGGCAGCCACGTGAGCCGCTACCTCGCGCTCGACCACCCCGACCGGGTCGTGGCGGTGCACCGCACGGACGCGGGCCTGCCGCGCTACACCGGCGACCCGGCCGACCTCACGCCGGAGGAGCGGGCGTGGATGGAGGGCGCCGCGGCCTGGGCCGGCGCCGAGGGCGCGTACGCCGCCCTGCACAGCACGAAGCCCCAGACCGCCGCCTTCGGGCTCACCGACTCACCGGCCGGACTCGCGGCGTGGATCGTCGAGAAGCTGCGGGCGTGGAGCGACTGCGGCGGAGACGTCGAGCGGAGCTTCACGAAGGACGAGATCCTCACGAACGTCACGCTCTACTGGCTCACGGGGACCATCGGCTCGTCGATGCGCACGTACCGTGCGAACGCCGCGATCCCTCCCGAGCAGCACGCCCGCCGCGTCGAAGTGCCGTCCGGCTTCTCCCTCTTCGCCGGCGACGTCGTCCGCCCACCCCGGGCGTGGCTGGAGCGCACGGCCAACGTGACCCGCGTGACCGAGCCCGCACACGGCGGCCACTTCGCCCCGTTCGAGGAGCCCGAGCTGTACGCGGAGGAACTGCGGGCGTTCTTCCGCCCGTACCGGGCGGCGGTGACGGGCTGACCTGGGCGTGGCTCAGCCCGTCTTGCGCGCCACGCCCCCGTAGAAGCCGATCTCGCCGGACCGCGGCGGTGGCGGTGTGTCCGGGCGCCAGAACGGGACCTGGGCCAGGCCGGGCTCGACGAGGTCGAAGCCGTCGAAGAACGGCTCGACCTCGGTGCGGGAGCGCAGGTTCAGGGTGGCGGTGGCCTTGTTGTAGACGGCCTGGGCCGCACTGCGATCGGCGAAGTCACCTGTGGCGTGCGAGAGCACGAGGAAGCTGCCGGCCGGCAGCGCGTCGCGCAGGTCTGCCACGATCTGCCGGGGATGCTCCGCGTCGGTGAGGAAGTGGAGGACCGCGACGAGGAGCAGGGCGACCGGCTCGTCGAAGTCGATGACTTTACGGACGTCCGGGTGGTCCACGACGGCCTGCGGGTCGCGCAGGTCGGCCAGCACCGTACTGCTGGCACCGGAGTTGCTGAGCAGTGCGTTGGCGTGTGCGTGCACGATCGGGTCGTTGTCGACGTACGCCACGCGCACGTCCGGCGCCACCTCTTGGGCGGTCTCGTGCACGTTCGGCGAGGTGGGCAGCCCGGTGCCGATGTCGAGGAGCTGGCGGACGCCGCTGCCGACGACGTGGCGGACGGCGCGCTGCAGGAAGGCGCGGTTGGCCCGCACACCGATGCGCGCCTCCGGTGCCGCGGCGGCGAGTTCGTCGCCCGCCTGTCGGTCCACCTCGTAGTTGTCCTTGCCGCCCAGCAGGTAGTCGTAGATCCGCGCGGGGTGCGGCCTGGTGGTGTCGATCCCCTGGGCCACGACCTTGTCCCGCCTCACACCGCACTCCTCTCGACGCCCGTCACGGCTCCCTGGTCCGCGTACGGAGGAGAGCAGCCTTCCACATCAACTTCCTTGCGCACGAACGCCGTTCCCGGTGACGACGGCCAGTGACGGAGTTTCTCGGGGTTGCGTACCACCCAGATGTGCTTGATCCGGTCGTCCGCGACGTCGAACGCGAACACCGTCACGGTGACGTCGTCCTGCTGAGCCACGAGACCGGGCCGGCCGTTGACCGTACGCTCCAGGAACGTCATGTTGCCGGGCCTCCTGCGGGCGATTTCGACCCAGGCGTGCGCGATCTGCTCACCGCCTTCGATGGGGTGCAAGAAGGTCGTGGCGAGGCCGCCGCCGTCAGCGATCGCCGTGGCATCGGGGTCGAGCAGGCCGACGAGGGCGTCGATGTCCTTGGCTTCCCATGCCTGCTTGAAGTCCCTGACGATGCCGGCGCGCCGGGCCGCCGAAGTCGCGGAAGGCCCCGAGGCCCGGACGCGGCGGCGGGCCGAGGAGGCCAGCTGGCGGCATGCCGCCGGGGTACGGCCGACGATCCCGGCCACTTCGGCGAAGGAGTGGCAGAAGACGTCGTGGAGGATGAACGCGACGCGTTCAGCCGGGGTCATCGCTTCGAGCACGACCAGGAAGGCCAGGTCGACCGACTCGTCCAGGGTGACCCGGTCGGCCGGGTCGACGGTGCTGCCGTCCAGCCGCCCCGTGCTCCACTCCGAACGTTCGGGCAGCGGCTCGGGGATCCACGCGCCCACGTAGGTCTCGCGCCGGGCCCGGGCGGAGCCGAGCAGGTTGAGGCAGATGCGGCCGGCGACCGTCGGCAGCCAGGCCGCCGGGCATTCGATGGCGTCCTGCTGCTGCGGGGACATGGCGTACCAGCGGGCGTAGGTCTCTTGGACGGCGTCCTCGGCCTCGGCCAGGGAGCCCAGGAGCCGGTAGGCGACATTGAGCAGCTGACGCCGCTCGCTCATGATCGCGTCCTGGCCCGGATCGGGCCGGCCCTGTCCTGGCTCGGATCGGGTGGTCATGGTGCCGACGGCTCCCTCGGTCGCAACTGCCCTCATCAGTACGACAAGACAGCGCACCGGAATGTGAGTCCGGCGCGTCACCTCACATTCCGCGGGGCTGTGCTGTCGAACTGCTGAGACGGACACATCATCCAGCGAACAGGAAACTCAGAGACATCATGACTACCCCCATGCCGGCCGCACCGTTCGCCGACCCGGCGCCCGCGCAGCGCCTGGAGCGGGCGGCCACCGCGCTGACCGCACACGGTTTCACCGTGGAAATCCTCGACGACGCCACCGTCGCGCGCACCCGCGTCAGAGACCTGATACCGGAGGGCGCCCGCGTGTTCACCGCGGCCAGCGAGACCCTGCGCCTGTCCGGCATCGGCGAGGACATCAATGACAGCGGGCGGTACGACGCCATCAAGCCACGCGTCCTGGCCATGGACCGCGTCACCGGCGCCGACGACATCCGGCGGCTGCTCGCCGGCCCCGACGTCGTCGTGGGCAGCGTCGCCGCGCTCACCGAAACAGGCTCCCTGGTGGTCGCCTCGGGCAGCGGAAGCCAGTTGCCCGGCTACGCAGGCGGCGCGGCCCGCGCGATCTGGATCGTCGGGGCGCAGAAGGTGGTACCCGACCTGGGCACCGCGCTGCGGCGCGTCGAAGGCCACTGCCTCCCGCTGGAAAGCGCCCGCACCCAGGAGGCCTACGGGTGGCCCAGCGCCGTCAACCGCCTGCTCATCCTCAACGCGGAACACCAGCCCGGACGCGGCACCGTCCTGCTGCTCCGCGAAGCCATCGGGTTCTGAACCGCCAGGAGTCGTCCTCTCAGGAGCCGGGCTCGCGGGCGGGGCGGATCCGGCCGCGGTCGAGGGTCACGATCTCGTCGGCCGCGGCGAGGCACGAGCGGTCGTGGGCGACCAGGAGGGTGGTGCGGCCGCGGGTCGCGGCGAGGATGTCGGTGAGTACGGCGGCGGCGGTGTCCGGGTCGAGTCCCTCGGTGGGTTCGTCCAGGACGAGGACGGGCGGGTCGGCGAGCAGTGCGCGGGCCAGGAGCAGGCGTCCGCGCTGGCCGCCCGACATCGCGGCGCCGTTGTCGCCGAGGAGGGTGTCCCAGCGGTCGGGCAGCGACTCGATCCAGTCCAGGAGCCGGGCCCTGCGGGCCGCTTCGCGCAGGTCGGCGTCCGAGGCATCGGGGCGGGCCAGCAGCAGGTTGGCACGGACGGTGGTGTGGAAGACGTGCGCGTCCTGGGTCATGCCGGTGATCGCGCGGCGGGCGTCGGCACCCGCGCAGTCGCGCAGTTCGCGCCCGCCGACGCGGATGCTTCCGGCTTCGTACGGGACGTACCGCATGAGCGCCGCGATCAGTGTCGACTTGCCGGAGCCGCTGGCGCCGAGGAGTACGGTGCGGCGGCCGGGCGGCAGTCGCAGGGTCACTCCGTCGAGGGCCGGGGCGCCGCCGGGGCGGTGGCGCACCCGAAGGTCGGTGATGTCGACGCCGAGCGGCCCCCCGGCGGGGAGCGGGGCCGGGGCGGGCGGGTCGGTGACCGGGGGCGGCGTGTCGAAGAGGTCCGCCAACCGGCGTGCGGAGGCCCGCACTTCGGCGAGTCGGCGGGCGGCGGCGGGCAGCGGCACGAGGGCTTCGAACGAGACCAGCACGAGGACCGTCAGGACGGTGAGGTGCACGGCGGGCAGCGCGCCGGCCGCGTGCGCGCGCAGCGCGAGCCAGGTGACGCCGACCGCCGCCCCGCCCTGGAGCAGCAGCACCGCGGCCGAGGCCAGCGAGGTGGTGAGGGCTCCCCGGCGTTCCAGCGCGGCGATGCGGGCGGAGGCCCGGCGGGCGCGCTCGTCGGCGCGGTCCCGGGCGCCGTACGCGGCAAGGTCCGCCGCGCCTTGGGTCAAGTCCACGGTCAGCGAGGCGAGTTCGGAGCGCGCCGCCTTCTCCGCGGGGCCCGTGCGGCGGGACAGGGCCAGCACCAGGGTGGGTACGAGGAGTCCCGCCACGGCCAGGAGCAGCCCGAGCAGGGCGCCTGCCTGCGGCAGCAGCGCGGTGGCCACTCCGGTCGCGGTCACGGCGACCGCTCCGGCGGCCGCGGCCGGGATCAGGATCCGCAGCAGCAGGTCCTGGGCGGCGTCGACATCGTCGACGAGGCGGGTCAGGAGGTCGCCGCTGCGGAAGGCGGGGGTGCCCGCGGGGGCGAGGGGCACCAGCGCCTCGTACACCCGGGTGCGGAAGCCCGCGACGGCCCGCAGCACGCCGTCGTGCCCGAGGAGCCGGTCGGCGTAGCGCAGCGCCCCACGCCCCAGGGCCAGGGCCCGTACGGCGACGATCGCGACGCTCACCGAGGCGAGCGGGGGCTGTTCGGCGGCGCGGGTGATCAGCCAGGCGGCGGTGGCCATCAGCGCGGCGGCGGCGAGGTCGCTGCCTGCCGAGGCGAGCGCGGCGGGCAGCAGCCTGCGCCAGTACGGGAGGAGGTGACGCAGGAGGCGGAGCGTGGGGCGGGAGCCGTGCACCGCCGCGGCGGGGGCGGCTGCGATGGCGTGGGAGGTCATCAGGCCAACAGCCCTTCCGTGTACACCTGTTGGGAAGCGGCGGCCCGGGGCACCGAGGCGGCGGGGCTGCCCGCTCGCCCTGTGGCGATGCCGCCTGCCCGTACCGTGATGATCCGGTCGGCGTGGGGCAGCAGGCTCGTGCGGTGCGCGACCACGACCGAGGTCCGGCCGCGCATCAGGTCGACCGTGGCGCGGGTGACGGCGGCCTCGCTCTCGGGGTCGAGGTGGGCGGTCGGTTCGTCGAGGAGGAGCACGGGGGCGTCCTTGAGGAACGCGCGGGCCAGGGCGACCCGTTGGCGCTGACCGGCGGAGAGGCCCGCGCCCTGTTCGCCGAGCACCGTGTCGTACGCCGCCGGGAGCTCCTCGATGAAGGTGTCGGCCGAGGCGGCGCGGGCCGCCCGCCGCACCTCGGCGTCGCTCGCGTCGGGCCGCCCGAGGCGGATGTTGTCGGCGACGGACGCCGCGAACAGGTGCGGGCGCTGCGGCACCCACGCCACCTGGGTGCGCCACGCGTCGGGGTCGAGGCGGGCCAGGTCGGTGCCGCCGACCTCGACGCGGCCCGAGGCGGGGGTCACGAAGCCGAGGAACAGCGCCAGCAAGGTGGACTTGCCCGCGCCGCTCGGGCCGACCAGGGCCACGTGCTCGCCGGGGGCGACTGCGAGGGAGACGTGCCGGAGGGCGGGGGCGGTGCGGCCCGGGTAGTGGACGGTGACATGGTCGAGGCGGAGATGCGTCGTGCGGGCGTTGGACGCGAGGGCATGGACGGCAGCGCGCTCTGTGGCGCGCACGCCTTCGAGGGCGTGCGGGCCGTCCTCCTCGTCCAGCATCGCGAACACCCGCTCGGCCACCGCGATGCCCTCGGCGCTGTCGTGGAAGGCCGCGCCCGCGGCACGCAGCGGCAGATACGCCTCGGGGGCGAGGAACAGGACGGTCAGGGCCGTGCCCAGGTCCAGCTCGCCGCCGAGCAGCCGCAGCCCGACCGGGACGGCCACCAGCGCCACGGACAGGGTGGCGACCGTCTCCAGGACGAAGGAGGAGAGGAACGCCACGCGCAGCGTCCGCATGGTGGCCCGCCGGTGGGCGTCCGCCATCTCGCCCACCACCCGCGCCTGGTGCCCCTCGCGGCCGAACGCCCGCAGTGTCGGCAGCCCGGCCACCACGTCCAGGAAGTGACCGCCGAGGCGGGCCAGCAACCCCCACTGCCGAGCCGTGCGCCGGGCGGTGTGCATGCCGACCAGCGCGCCGAACACGGGGATCAGCGGCAGCGTCACGACGACGATCAGCGCCGAGGTCCAGTCGGTCCACATCAGCCAGCCGACGACGGTGAGGGGCACCACGGCGGTCGCCGTCATCGTCGGCAGGTAGCCGATGACGTACGGGTCCAGGGCGTCGAGACCACGGGTGAGCAGCGTGGCCGTCTCGCCGTGGCGGCGGGCCGCCAGGCGCAGCGGGCCGGTGTGCCGCAGCCGGCCGGTGATCCGGTCCCGCAGCGTGCGCTTGGCGTCGGCCGCGGCGCGCTGCGCGAGCACGCCGCGGGCCCAGGCGAGAAGCGCGCGCAGCGCCATGACGGCGGCCAGCGCTGCCAGCGGCGCGATCCGCACCCCGTGCCCGGCGAAGCCGTCCGCGAGGACGGACGCGAGCAGCGCCGCCTGGGCGACGACGAGTCCGGCGGCGAGGAGCGCCAGCACCGTGGAGTACGTCATGTGGCGCCGCAGCACCGGGAGTTCCCGTATCAGGCGGCGTTCGACCGGCTTCATCCTTCGGCCCCTCTCGTCACTCGTGCGGTTCAGAAATAGCTCGGGTGACGGCGGCCCGTACGCCCCCGGAAGGCCCACCAGCTCCACGCCTGGTACGCGAGGATCACCGGGATCACCAGGACCCCGAACGCGCTCAGGATCTTCAACGTGGCCTCGTCCGTGACGGCGTGATGGACGGTCAGCCCCGTGCCCGCCGAGCTGATCAGGACGTACGGATGGTGCCCGGCCCCCACGAGCAGCACGGGCAGCGCGGTCGCGCAGCAGGTGGCCACGAACGCGCGGACGTGGTGTCCGCGGGAGAGGCTCCACCAGGCGCCGCCGAGCGCCGCCGCGAACAAGGCGGCGACGACCGCGGAGGTGGCGCGGTTCGTCATCGAGGCACCTGCCCCGAAGAGCGTGAGCAGCAGCGCGAGGGAACCGGCGGCGCCTGCCGCGCGCAGCAGCGCGGCACCCAATTCCCGTGCCCTGGCGGCGACTTCGGGGCCCGCGCGGAGCGCGACGAAGGCCGCGCCGTGCGCCGCGAAGAGCAGCAGGGTGGTCACGCCGCAGGACAGGACGAAGGGCGTGAGGACGTCGCCGAACCCGATGTGGAAGGATCCGTCGGCCCGGCGTGGCACGCCGTGGAGCAGCAGGCCGAGGACGAGTCCCCAGCACAGGGCGGGCAGCGCGCCGCCGAACACGATCAGCGCGTCCCAGCACCGGCGGCCGCGGGCGCTGTGGGCGCGGCCGCGCAGCTGGATGGCGGCGTTGCCGAGGACCAGGCCGACGAGGATCGCCACGATCAGCGGATACAGGCCGGACAGGAGGCTGCCTTCCAGATGCGGGAAGGCCCCGAACAGGACGCCGGTGAAGGCGACCAGCCAGACCTCGTTGCCCAGGAAGAACGGAGCCATGGCGTCGAGGGCGGCGTTCCGGGCGGTGCGTTCGGCCTGTTGACCTTCGCGGCGGGCGAGGCCTTCGCGGCGGCCGAGGCCCTCGCGGCGCCCGAGGAAGGGGTGCAGCATCTGCGCGCCGTAGTCATAGCCGCCGAGCACGAAGTACCCGGCCAGAAGCAGGCCGAGGAGGGCCAGCCAGAGGGTCTCCAGACTCATTTCGCTCAACTTTCCTTGCAGGACGGCAGGGGCCATCCCGGCAGGTGGGTGTGGGTGTGGGTGCTGCCGGTCGGACGGGGTCCGAGGGCCGGACAGCTGGCCGGGCCCGGGTCAGAGGGCCGGTACTGGGTGTTTCTCGTCAGGGGCGCCCCCGCCCGGCCCTTCGGGCACGTCGTCGGGGAGCGGCTCGGTGGCACCGAGCTGCGTCGCGTCGGGGCCGCGGCGGGCGAAGCGCGTGATCAGGGTCCAGTTCGTCACGGCCAGCGCGACGAATACGGCGATGAACACGGCGCAGGACACGGCCAGGGCGGTCGTTCCGACGTGGGACAGCGCGTCCTCGACCGTCAACTCGCCGTAGACAAGCCAGGGTTGGCGTCCGACCTCGCGGACGACCCAGCCGCCGGCGGAGGCGATGAAGGGGAACGGGATCGTGGCCACGAGGACCCACGAGGCCCATCGCCAGCGGATCAGCCGGTCCTTCCACAGCAGGACGAGCGCGATGATCGTGATGGTGGACACGGTGTTGCCGATGATCGTCATGACGTCCATCGAGATCCGCATCGTGTCCTGCCAGGGCACGTAGTCGCCGGGCCCGTACTCCTCGACGAGCCGGGCCTGCGCCTCGGCGACGCCGCTGTTCTCCAGGACCGCGTGCTTCATGGGCTGGGTCCGCTCGATCACGGGCCGCTGCATCTCGCCGACGATGACGACGAAGAAGGAGGTGAGCATGGCCACCCACAGGCCGAGGCGCAGGGAGCCGCGGAACAGCTCGGTCTCCTTGGTGCCCCGCAGGAAGTGCCAGGCGCTGATCCCGGCGACGAAGACGCCGCCCGTGGTGAGCGCGGCGAGCGCGATGTGGCCGAGCGCGACCAGGGCGCTGGAGTTGGTGAGCAGCGCCCCGAAGTCGGTCAAGTAGGCGGCGCCGTCGCGCACTTCGTAGCCCACGGGGTGCTGCATGAAGCCGTTGGCGATCATGATCCAGTACCCGGAGGCGTACGCGGTCAGGGTGACCAGCCAGATGAGCGTGACGTGCACGCCCCTGCGCATGCGGCCCCAGCCGAAGATCCACATGCCGAGGAAGGTGGACTCGGCGAAGAAGGCGATGAGGGTTTCCAGGGCCAGCGGGGCGCCGAAGACATTGCCCGCGAACTTGCTCAGGCCGCTCCAGCTGAGCCCGAACTGGAACTCCATGACGAGGCCGGTGACGATGCCGACCGCGTAGTTGATGACGTAGAGCTGGCCCCAGAAGCGCGTCATGCGCTCCCGGACGGCTCTCCTGACGGGGTCACGGGTGTACGCGGCCCGGGTGTGCATGATCGCCACGAGGGGGACGAGGCCCATGGTGAGGATCACGAACAGCCAGTGGATGCCGGTCGTGGCCGCGAACTGGAGTCGCGCCAGATCCGCAGCGCTCATGATGCGACCTTTCTGAGGCGGGGGGCGGGGGCGAGGTACGGGGAGAGACGGGAAGTACGGGAGGGGCAGGAGGGACGAGAGGGGCGGGGCCACCGCTTCGCGTGTGCAGGTGCCGGGCGCCGTTGCCCGTCACCTGTGCGGTGATCCCGATGAAGACCGTAGGGAGAATTGCTTATGCATTCCAAGACCGGTTTCGCTATGTGAAGATGACCCAGAAGGCATAAGCAGAGGTGGGTCGTCGATCAAGTGAGGGTGGACCGTGGATCTGCTGCAGTTGCGCTACTTCCAGGCCGTCGCCCGCTACGAGCACATCAGCCGGGCCGCGGAGGAGCTGCACGTCGCCCAGCCCTCGCTCAGCCGCACCCTCGCCCGCCTGGAGGCCGAGCTCGGCACCCCGCTCTTCGACCGGCAGGGCCGACGCATCCGGCTCAACCCGTACGGCGCGATGTTCCTGCGCCATGTCGACCGCGCCCTGAGCGAGCTCGACGACGGCCGCAGGGCCCTGCGCGACGCGCGTGACACGGGGCTCGGCCGGGTCAGCGTCGCCTCCGAGACCCTCCTGACGATCACCCATCTCCTCGGCAGCTTCCGGGCCGATCACCCCGGCGCCGACGTGCGCCTCTTCCAGTCGAACGCGACGGAGATGGCCCGCCAACTCCGCGCCGGGGAGGTCGACTTCTGCGTGGCCTCGCAGCCGCTGACCGGCACCAACCTGGAGGCGGTCGAGCTCGCCCGCGAGGAGGTGCTGCTCGCGGTGCCGCCCGGGCACTGGCTCGACGGGCGGGAGAGCGTGACGATCCCGGAGATCGCCGACGAGCTCTTCGTGACCACGCGCCACGGGCACTGGCCGCGCGCCCTCCTCGACCAGCTCTTCACGGCCGAGGGGCTCACGCCGCGGCTCTCCTGCGAGGGCGACGAACCGGGCGCCAGCCAGGACATGATCAGCGCGGGGCTCGGCATCGGCCTCATCCCGGCGATGTCCCGCCAGGCCGGCACGGAGACCCGCGTCCCGGTCGCCTGGGTGCACCTGGACGCGCCCGGCTGCCACCGGGTGCTGACCCTGGTGCGCAACCGCGACACCTACCTGTCCGAAGCCGCCGTCAAATTCCGGGAGTTCACCACCAGCAGGCCCTTCATGACGCACCGCATGCCCCACCCGCGCCGGGACCACGCCCACGATCCTTCCTAGCGCGCCCGGGAACTCCTCTGGTACGTTCCAACGCGCTGCCACATCTCGGCCGAGGACGTCGCGTGTCCGAACGGCCCATGGATGAGGGCGAGTTGGCAGGGGTGTCGCGTCCCCCACCGACCGCCACCGGCGGCGCCCTCCCCCGCTTCCTCACCACTTCCCACTCGACCGGCATCCGTGCCCGACCGGTTCCGTGCCCAGGCGCGCAACCGTGCCCCGCCGCGTAACCGTGCCCGCCGCGCCCATCGCGCGCGACCGGACGCCGTCGAGTCGACACCGAACACCGAGTACCGACCACCGAGGAGACCCGGCATGCCCAAAATCACCTACGTCGCCGCCGACGGGACCGCGCGGACGGTCGACGTCACCGTCGGTACGAGCGTCATGCGCGGCGCCGTCTTCAACGACGTCGACGGCATCGTCGCCCAGTGCGCCGGCCACGCCCAGTGCGCCACCTGCCACGTCTACGTCGACGAGACGCACCTCGACAAGCTGGCACCCGCCCGGCCGGACGAGGACGACATGCTCGGCTTCACGGCCTGCCCGCGCCGCCCCAACAGCCGGCTGAGCTGCCAGCTCGAAGTGACGGGCGACATGGACGGCCTGATCGTCCACCTCCCGGAACGGCAGTACTGATGGCGGCCGGCGCACAGCCCGCGTCCGTGGTCGTCGTGGGCGCCGGACAGGGCGGATACCAGACGGCGGCGGCCCTGCGCGAGCACGGCTACCGGGGCCGCGTCACGCTCATCAGCGCCGAGGACGCGCTCCCGTACGAGCGTCCGCCGCTGTCCAAGGCGTACCTCAGGGGCGAGGCGGACGAGGCGGGGCTCTGGCTGCGGCCCGCCACGTACTACGTACGCCAGTCGATCGATCTGGTCGGCGGCACCGTCACGGAGATCGACCGGGCCGCCCGCACGGTCCGCCTCGCCGACGGGTCCGCGTACGACTACGGCCATCTCGTCCTGGCCACCGGGGCCCGGCCGCGCACGCTCGGCGTGCCGGGCGGAGGGCTGCGCGGCGTATCGGGCGCGGGGCTGCGCGGCGTGCACACCTTGCGGACCGCGCAGGACGCCGCCGCGCTGCGGGCGTCGCTCGCCACCGCGCGGCACGTGGTGGTGGTCGGGGCCGGGTTCATCGGCCTCGAATTCGCCTCCGTGGCACGCTCGGTGGCGCGGGACGCGGGCCGTTCGGGCTGTGAGGTGACGGTCGTCGAAGCGCTCGACCGTCCGCTCGCCCGGGCCGTCTCGGCGCCGACCGCCGAACACTTCACGCGACTGCACCGCAAGGAAGGCACCCGGTTTCTGTTCGGCCAGGGTGTCGCGGTCCTGCACGGTGACGCCCGCGGGCGGGTGGTGTCGGTGGAGCTGGCCGACGGCCGCAGGCTGCCCGCCGACCTGGTCCTGATCGGCGTGGGCGTCACCCCGCGCACGGAGCTGGCCGCGGCGGCCGGTCTCCCGGTGAACGGCGGCATCACCGTCGACTCCCGCCTGCTGACCGGCGATCCGCACATCTCCGCCATCGGGGACTGCGCGGCGTTCCCGCGGGCGCGTACCGGGAACCTGGTGCGGCTCGAATCGGTGCAGAACGCCGTCGGCCACGCCCGCCTGGTCGCCGAGCGCCTCACCGGGTCGACGACCCGCGCCTACGACGACCTGCCCTGGTTCTGGAGCGACCAGTTCTCAACGACGCTCCAGATAGCGGGACTTGACGACGCGGAACACGACACCGAGGTGGTGCTCGACGGCACCCCCGACGCGTTCTCGGTGCTCCTCTTCCGCGGGCCGGACCTCCTGGCAGTGGAGTCCGTCAACCGGCCGGCGGATCACATGGCGGCCCGCCAACTCCTGGGCAGGGGAATCAAGGTGACCCCGGAGGACGCCACCGCCCCCGGGTTCACGCTCAAGGGCCACCTCGCACCGGACAGGCGGCGTCAGGCTCCGGGCGCGGGCCGCACGGTGATCCCGTGACGCTCCAGCAACGCCGCCGTCACCCCGTCCCCCGAAACCAACTCCCCCGCGAACGACCCGTCGTAGACCGCACCCCGGCCGCACGAAGGGCTGCGCGGCATCAACAGCGCCTCCCCGCAGCCCCCGTGCCGCGCCGCGGCGAGCGCGCGGTGTGCTCCGGCCACGAACTCCGCCGTCACGTCGCGCCCGGTGTCCTCGACGACCCGCGCCGTCCCGTCCAGCACGTCGTGCCCGTCGCCACCGACGAGCTCGGCGGGCCGGCGCGGCGTCGCGAGGCCGCCCGCGACCTCCGGACAGAAGGAGACGACCGCCCGCCCGGCCACGGCCTCATCCATCTCCGGGGACACCTTGTGCCGCCCGTCGTACCGACAGGGCACCCCGCGCAGGCACGCGCTCACCAAGACTGCTTCCATGCCGCCAGCCTAGGCGCGACCACCACAGCCCGACCCGCGCCCCTGTCTTCGCGTGACGGGCGCGCCTCAACTCGCGTGACGGGCGCACCTACCTCAACCCTTGACGGCCTCGGCGATCTGCTGGGCGGCCTGGGCAGGCGTGAGGTGCGTGGTGTCGACGACCTCGGCCTCGCTGTGCAGCCACCTGCGGGCCGCCTCGGCGTAGGGCTCGAGGTATTGCAGACGGAACGGGGAGTTGGGGCCGAGAATAGTGTCGCCCGCGATGCGCTCGCGGAGGGTGTCCTGGTCGGCGTGGAGGACGAAGTGCCGTACGGGAATGGCGTGTTCGGCGAGTCCCGTGCTGATCTCGCGCCAGTACTCCTCGACCAGGACGGTCATGGGCATCACCAGGGTGCCGCCGGTGAAGTCGAGCACGCGGCGGGCGGTGTCGACCACGAGCGGCCGCCACGGCGCCCAGTCCTGGAAGTTGCCCGTCCAGGGCAGCGCGGGCGTGATGTCCATGAGTGTCTCGCCGACCTTCTCGGCGTCGAACACCCGTGAATCCGGGATCAGCTGCTGCACGAGCGCACTGGTCGTCGTCTTGCCTGCGCCGTGGGTTCCGTTGAGCCATACGATCATGGGGCCCGAGGCTAGGGGGTGTCCGATGGGTCCTGCCGACGTCGCGGTGTCTGGCACGCGCATCTGCTGCGTTGTCGTCGGTTGCCGACGCTCCGCGTCGACGCCCTCCTCCGCCTTGCAGCTGCACGCACCAGACACCGCTCGGCCCTGATGAAAGGGCATCCCGAACATGGTCGGCCGGACCCATCGGACACCCCCTAGCGCTGTGCGGGCCGCGGGAGCGAGCACGGCGGACATCCGGTGCGGCTTCGGCGTTGCTTCGGCGTTGCTCAGGGGGCGTCAACCACCGAGATCCGCGGAACCGCGCGTGAACGCGGCGTGGGCGGCGTGTTCTTGGGTGCGGGCTTCCTCCGTGGTGGTCCATGCGGCGGCGCGGCGCAGGGCGTCGAACTCGTGGGTGAGGGACGTCGCGGACGTGGTGCGGGTGTCGGTGCTGATGGTGACGGGGAGTCCGGCGGCCAGGAGGCGGGTGGCGGGGTGGGCGGTGAGGCCGGTTACGGCGCCGGTCTGCACGTTGCTCGTGGGGCACATCTCGAGGGCGATCCGGTCGGTCCGCAGGCGGTCGAGAAGTGCGCTGTCGCCGGTGCAGCGGACGCCGTGGCCGATGCGGCGGGCGCCCAGGACGTCGATGGCCTCCCACATGCTCTCGGGCCCGGCGGCCTCACCGGCGTGCACCGTGCAGGGGAGCCCGGCCGCGTGGGCGAGGTCGAAGGCGGCACGGTGTGGCCCAGCTCCGTGCAGCCGCTCGTCACCGGCGAGGTCGAGCCCGACCACCATGTCCCGGTGGCGCAGGGCGGTTTCGGCGACGGCGAGACTCTCGTCCGGGGACTGGTGGCGCAGGCAGCACAGGAGGAGTCCGGTACGTACGCCGGTGGCCCGCCGCCCCGCGTCCAGGCCCGCTGCGACGGCGCGCACGGCGTCGTCGAGCGTCATGCCGCGGCGGCCGTGCAGCTGCGGGGCGAAGCGGACCTCTCCGTACACGATCCCGTCGGCGCTCCAGTCCTCGACGAGTTCGCGTGCCGCGCGGCTGAGGGCGTCGGGCGTCTGGAGCACCCGCAAGGGGACGTCGATGTAGGTGAGGAATCGGGTGAGGCTGCCGCAGTCGCGCGGGGCGATCACCAACTCCTCGACGGGTCCGTCCAAGGCGATGCCCTGCCGCCGGGCGAGGTCGGCGACCGTACCGGGCCGCACGGAACCGTCCAGGTGGCAGTGGAGCTCGTAGCGCGGGACGGGTGTGCGCGAGGGCGTGGAGGTCGGCTCGGAGGAGTTCATCGGGTGCTTCCGGACGAGGGGGCGACGGGGACGGCGGGCGCGTGGGGCGCGTCGGGCACGGCGGGCACGTCAGGCGCGTCAGGCGCGTCGGGCACATCGGGCAACGGCGCGAAGGCGGGGCCCCGGTGCGCGCCAGGGGGCGCCGCAGCCGGAATCCGGCGAGCCACGGTGTCGTACAGAAGCTCCTTGAATCCGCCTTCGTCCACGCGGCGCACCAGCGTCACGTTGGGGGCGGGCGCGGTCACACGACGGTCGATGATCATCTGCCCGCGGGTCTCGTCGCCCACGGCGATGTCGACGTGCGCCTGTTCCCGCTCGGTGACGAGTTCGGGCTTCAGGGCGACGGCCATGGCGACGGGGTCGGGCAGGTCGTAGCCGGCCAGGCCGGTGACGTCGCGGGCCCAGTCCGCCACGGTGCGGTTGATGCGATGGGCGAAGGCCGCCATGGGAGTACCCAGCCGTTCCAGGCGCCGCTGGTCGTCCGGGGTCATGACGGCGTCCTTGCGGGAGACGTCCCAGCCGATCCAGGTCACCTTGTCGGGCGTGGCGGCCCGGGTGACGATCCGCGCGGCCTCGGGGTCGGCCCACACGTTGAACTCGGCCGTGGGCGAGACATTCCCTCGCATGTCGGCCGCGCCGGCCATGCAGTACACGTGGCGGTAGCGCGTGAACAGCAGCGGGTCGCGCGTCAGTGCCGCGGCGACGTTGGTGAGCGGGGCGAGCGTGACGAGTGTCAGCTCGCCGGGGCGGTCGCGGGGAAGACCGAGCAGGACGTCGACCGCGTGCGCCGGGTCCGGGGCCCGTGCCGGATCGGGCAGACCGATGTCTCCCATGCCGTCCTCACCGTGCACGTGCTGCGCGCCGGACAGGGACCTCGCCAACGGGCGTGCGCAGCCGGGATGGACGGGTATGTCCGTGCGCCCGGCGGTCTCCAGGGAGATCAGGGCGTTGCGGGTGCCGGTGGCGAGCGGCACGTTCCCGGCCACGGTGGTGACGGCCCGGATGTCGCCGAGCCCGCTCGCGGCTGCCAGCAGCAGCGCGACCGCGTCGTCGGATCCGGTGTCGGTGTCGATGACCAACGGAAGAGCGGACACGGGCCGGGCTCCTTTCGTACGGGGCTTACTGGGCGTACGAGGTTCAACTGGCCCCGCCCAGACCTGTCTAAACGTTTAGATGCCAGAATGCAAGGACCATGACGAAGCGAGCAGCCAAAGCGGCGACGCTGACCGACGTGGCCCGCAGGGCCGGGGCCTCGACGGCGGTGGTCAGTTACGTGATGAACAACGGCCCCCGCCCGGTCGCCGCCGCGACCCGCGAGCGGGTGCTCGCCGCGGCGGCCGAGCTCAACTACCGCCCCAACCGCATTGCCCGCGCCCTGCGTTCACGCACGACGGGCGTCGTCGGACTCGTCCTCGCCGACGCGTCCAACCCCTACTTCGCTACGCTGGCCCGCCACATCGAGCAGGCCCTGGACACGCACGACAAGCTCACGCTGACCGGCAACGCCGACTACTCCGCGGAGCGTCAGCGGCACCTCGTCGAACGCTTCCTCGCCGCCCAGGTCGACGGCCTCGTGATCGTGTCCGCGGACGGCGGCACCGACGTGGCCGCCGAGGCCGAGGCGGCCGGTGTCCCCGCCGTCTACGTGCACAACAGGCCCGAATCGGCGCGCTCCCCCGTCGTGAGCGCCGACAACGACGCGGCCGTGCACGCGGCCGTGACCCACCTGCGCTCCCACGGGCACGACCGCATCGCCTTCCTCGCCGGCCCCCACGACGCGGGCCCGGTCGGCCGCCGCCTCGCGGCGTGGGGATCCGCCGTGGGCCGCACCGGCGACACAGCCCTCGGCACCACCGGCGACACTCTCGTCGGCCCCACCGGCGACGCGCTCCTGCGCTGCGGCTACTCGCGCGCCGCCGCGGCCGACCTGACCCGGGACCTCGTCGCCCGCGGCGCCATGCCCCGGGCGCTGATCACCGCCACCGACGAACAGGCCGTCGGGGTGCTCGCGGGCGCCTGGGCCGCCCACCTGCCCGTACCCGACCGGCTCGCCGTCGTCAGCCTCGACGGAACCCCCGACAGCGCCCACACGGCCCCCGCTCTGACGGTCACCGAACAGCCCTTGCGGGCCATGGCGCGGCGGGCCGTCGGCCTGCTGATCGACGGCGCCGACGGGGTCTCTCCCGAAGCCGTGCCGCCCGCCTCTCTGATCCTGCGGCGCAGCTGCGGGTGCGCGAACAGCGGCTGACCCGCCGTCAACGTGCCGTAGTGCGCAGGCACCAGGACACGTGAGCGGCTGGTCCGGGCGCACCAGGGGAAGACGGCGGCGGCGGACGATGCCCGGTGGGACGCCGGAGGGAAGTGTGGGAGGCGCGCGAATCTCGCGCATTCCCCTTGCCCGACGGTGTCTGGAGTGATCAACAGGTGTTAGGGACGTCCACGTCCGAAGCTGTGCTTTCCCCGGTCCGCATCGGGAGACTGTCGATCGGTGCCCTCGGCATCCTGGCACTCGCCCTCGGCACCCTGCAGACGGTGATCGAGCCTGCGCTCCCGCAGCTGCAACGTGAGCTGGGGGTCAGTCCTGGCGAAGGCGCATTGATCGGCAACGCTTTCCTCGTCACCGGCGCGGTCGTCGCACCCGTCGCGGGCAAACTCGGCGACCGCTACGGCGGGAAGCGTGTCCTTGTCTGGCTGATGGCCGTGGTCTCGGCCGGTGGTCTGTTGGCCGGCCTGGCGCCGAACCTGCCGGTGCTGTTGCTCGGTCAGGTATTCCAGGGCGCCATGGTGGGTGCGCTGCCCCTCTCGTTCATCCTGGTGCGCAAACACCTCTCGCCACGAGCGTCACACCTGGCGATCGGTTTGGTCATGGGACTGTTCACGGGCGGCGCCATGGTGGGAACGGTGATTCCCGGGCCGATCTCGGAGAACATGTCCTGGCATTGGATGTTCGGGATACCGACGATCGCGATCATCGCGACGACGTTGGTCGTGGCTCGGCTGATGCCGCAAGATCCGCCGGTCCCATCGGACCACAGGATCGACTGGCCTGGTGTGGTTCTGCTGAGCGCCACGTTGCTCACGTTCATGCTCGGGCTCGTGAAGGTGACGGGTTCCGGCCTGCCGCCACTCGGGGTCGTCGGCGTCGCGGTGCTCCTGGCCGCCCTCGCGACCGGATGGGTCGCCGTCGAGCGCCGGGCAGCCTCGCCGATGGTCGATCTGCGCATGCTGGCAAAGCCCGCGATGTGGAATGCGTGCGTGCTCACCTTCATCATCACCATGAGTTCCGGGATGGTGACCCTTCTGCTCCCGCAGCTGTTCGGGATACCGGGCGACGGGTACGGCTTCGGAGCCGACACCACCGACATCGGACTGTTCCTGCTTCCCGGCGCCATCGCCGGGTCGCTGAGCGATTCGGTCGGCGGGATCGCGGCGCGGCGTTTCCCTCCGCGTGCCCTGGTCATCGGGGGCTCCGTCGTCACGGCGGTCACACTGATCGCCCTGGCGTCGCGGCACACCGCGGAATGGCAGCTCGTCCTCGCGAAAGTGCTGACCGGTCTCGCCGCGGGCGTCGCGAGCACGGCGTTGCTTGCCACCACCGCCACCACCGTCGAGACCAAGGACACCGGCATCGCCACCAGCATGCTCGTGGTGACACGCGTGGTCGGCGTCGCCCTGGGCGCCCAGATCGGCGCCGCGATCCTCGACGCCGGGGCCGACCCGACGACGGGCCTGGCGAGCGAATCGGCCTTCGTCACAGGTTTCACCGTCGCCGGCCTCGTCGCCGCATTGTCACTGCTCGTCGTCCGTTTCACGAAGATCCGTATCACGAAGAAGGGAACCCAGGCATGACACGCGAAGTTCTGATCTCCGGGGCCAGCATCTCCGGACCCGCGCTTGCGTACTGGCTGCACCGGTCCGGATGCGCGGTCACCGTGGTGGAGAAGGCAGGCGCACTGCGCGGCGGTGGTTACCCGATCGACGTCCGCGGCAGCGCGATAGAGGTGGTCCGGCGGATGGGGATACTGCCGCAACTGCGGGACGCGCACCTCGACTCGCGTCGCTGCACGTTCCTCGACGCCGATGGCAGCACAGTGGCCTCGCTCAGACCGAGTGCCGTTGCCGGAAGTGTCGAGGGGCAGGACCTCGAGGTGCGTCGTGGGGATCTGGCCGCGATCCTCTACGGAAAAGTCCGCGACGACGTGGAATTCCTGTTCGGCGACTCCATCGACACCCTCGACCAGTCCGGACAAGGGGTCGACGTCACTTTCCGCAGTGGGCGACGGCGCACGTTCGACCTGGTCGTCGGCGCCGACGGTATGCACTCAGCTACCCGGAAGTCCCTGTTCGGCCCCGAAGAACAGTTCCACCACTACCTCGGCTACTGCTTCGCCCTCTTCACCATGCCGAACACCTTCGGGCTCTCCCGCGAGGTCGTGTTGTGGAACACCCCGGGGAAAGCCGCGGCCCTCTACGCCGTCGGGGACAACGACGAGCTGCACGCCTTCCTGAACTTTCACCGGCCAGAACCGCCGCTCGACGCCCTCCACAACCCCGACGCCCAGCGAGAGTTGGCCGCCACGGCCTTCGCGGGCGCGGGATGGGAGGTCCCCGGCATGGTCGACGCCATGCGCGACGCGGACGACCTGTTCTTCGACACGGCCGGTCAGATCCGCATGCCCCACTGGTCCAGCGGCCGCGTCGCACTCGTCGGCGACGCCGCGTACGCACCCTCGTTCCTCACCGGACAGGGCTCAAGCCTTGCGCTGGCCGGTGCCTACATGCTCGCCAACTCCCTGGCCACGCACCGGGACCACACCGCGGCCTTCGCCGCCTACGAACGCGACGTCCGCGAGTTCGTGGCCATGAATCAGGCACTGGTCGACAACGGTGCGGCCACGCTCTTCCCCACCACGGTGCGGGCCCTGGAGCAGCGCAACACCATGCTGCGTGGCCTCGTCACGATGCCCTCCGCGACAGCACGACCGGCCCACTCGGCCCTGACGCTGCCCCCGGTATCGGACTACGACAGGGGGTCGATGCCGCCGTCGGGACCCGCGCGGACCAGGCCCGTCCGGTAGGCGATGACGACGAGTTGCGCCCGGTCGCGGGCCTCCAGCTTCGTCATGGCGCGCTGCACGTGGGCGCGGACGGTGAAGGGGCTGAGGAACATCCGCTCGGCGATCTCCTGGTTGGACAGGCCGGTCGCGACCAGCGCCACCATCTCGCGTTCGCGCGGGGTGAGCACGGCGAGCCGTTCGGGATCGTGCGGCGGGGCGTCGTCCGGTGTGGCCAGGAAACGGGCGACCAGGGAGCGGGTCGCGGCGGGGGACAGCAGAGTGTCGCCGTCGGCGATCGTACGCACGGCGGCCAGCAGTTCCTCGGCCCCGATGCCCTTGCCGATGAAGCCGCCGGCCCCCGCGCGCAGCGCCTGCGCGACGTACTCGTCGGTCTCGTACGTGGTGAGGATCAGGATGCGGCTGGCGCGCAGTTCCGGGTCCGCGCAGATCTCCGACGTGGCGGTGAGACCGTCCACCTCGGGCATACGGATGTCCATGATCACCACGTCCGGGCGCAGCTCCCGGGTGAGTCTCACCGCTTCCCGGCCGTCGCCGGCCTCGCCGACCACGGTGATGTCGTCGGCGGTGTCGAGAAGCATCCGGAAGGCATCGCGCAGCAAGGCCTGATCGTCGGCGAGCAGCACCCGGAGCGTCACGGCGCATCACCGGCCTCTCCACCGCTTGTCGGTACGTCGCCTGTCGGTACGTCGGCCGTCCGCGTCGTGTCCTTGGCGGGCGGGAGGGGCAGCTGGGTGGAGACGAGGAAGCCGCCCTCCGGGCGCCCGCCCGCGGAGAGGTGTCCCCCGACGGCGGTGGCACGTTCGCGCATCCCGATCAGACCGTATCCGGGCGGACGGTCCTCCGCCGTGGACGCACCCGGTCCCGTGGACGCAGTCGGCGCCGTACCGGCGCCCCTTCCGTCGTCGGCAACGGTGATCGTCACGCGATCACGGTCCCACACGAGGCGCACCCGGGCGCTACCGGTACCGGCGTGCTTGGTCACGTTGGTCAGGGCCTCCTGGACGATGCGGTAAGCGGTGAGGTCCACTCCCGGCGGCAGCGGCCTGGCCGTGCCCTCCTGGTGCACCGACACCTCCAGTCCCGCGCGGCGGAAGGACTCGAGGAGCGTGGGAAGCCGAGATAGCCCGGGCGCCGGTTCGGCGGGCGCGGCCGCGTCCCCGGTCTGGCGCAGCAGACCGACCGTGGCCCGCAGGTCGTCGAGCGCGTCGCTGGTGGTCTCGACGAGCTCCTTCAGGCTCTTGCGGGTCTGCTCCGGGCGGGCGTCGAAGAGGTGGGCGGCGACCGTGGCCTGCGCGTTGGCCAGGGTGATCTGATGGGCCACCAGGTCGTGCAACTCCCGGGCGATGCGCACCCGTTCCTCGGCCACTCTCCGGCGCGCCTCGCTGTCCCGGCTCTCCTCGGCCCGCCGGGCCCGCTCCTCCACGGCCGCCAGATAGGCCCGCCGGTTCTGCACCGAGCGACCGAGTACGCCGGCCACCAGCGGGAACGCCGCCACCGCCCCCACCCTGCTCGCGTCCTTCCACGAGAGGGCCCCGAGCAAGGGGGTGGAGGCGACAAGCAGCGCCGCGGAGATGAGCAACACCGCGCTCGCCGCGCGCCGTTCGTTGCGCACGCCGCGCGCGTAGGAGTAGGCGGTGATCACGGCAGGGGCCACGATGAGCGGGCTCAGCAGGAGGCCCAAGGGCGGCACAAGGACGCCGCTCGCGGTCGTGACCGCCATGGCGGCCAGGGGCGCCCGGTGCCGCACCGGCAGCACGGCACAGGACGCCACGGCGATGAAGTAGGCGGCGACAGGCGGCGACGACAGCCCGCGGCCGTCTTCCTGCAGCGCGCCGCCGAGCAGACAGAGCGCGAACGCCGTCGCCGTGATCGCGCCCTCCCGCCACCACGTGCCGCGCGGTCGCGGGCCACCCCCACCCGTGTTCGTCATGGCCGGCTCAGTGCCGGTGCCGGCCGACGGGGAGCAGCGGCACCACTGCGTCCGGCACGGTCGCGGAAGCCGGGACGTGCCTGCTCAGTTTCTCCCCCTCGATGTCCACATTCGGCAGCACACGGTTCAGGATACGAGGCAGCCACCAGGCCCGGTGGCCGAGCAGCGCCAGGACCGCGGGCACGATCGCCATCCGGACCACGAAGGCGTCGAAGGCGACGGCGGCGGCCAGGCCGACGCCCATCGTCTGGATGGTCGGGCTGGTCATCCCGATGAATCCGGCGAACACGCTGATCATGATGATCGCCGCCGCGGCCACCACGCGTCCGCTGTGCCGGAACCCGGTGACGATGGCCTCGCCGGGCGAAGCGCCGTGGACGTACGCCTCCCGCATCCGGGTGAGGAGGAAGACCTCGTAATCCATGGCGAGGCCGAACACGATGCCGATGACGAGGATCGGCATCAGCGACATGACCGGCCCGGTCTGCTCGATGCCGAGCAGGTCTGCCGCCCAGCCCCACTGGAAGACGGCGACGAGGACGCCGAAGGCGGCACCCACCGACAGCAGGAAGCCGAGCGCGGCCTTGAGCGGGACCAGGACCGAGCGGAAGACCACCATCAGCAGGAGCACCGCCAGGCCGATGACGACGGTCAGATAGGGGATGAGGGCGTCGGACATGGCTTCGGAGATGTCGATGTTCATCGCGGTTTTGCCGGTCACCAGGATGCCGGCGCCCGTGTCGGCCTCGACGCCGGAGACCTCGCCCCGGATCGCGTGCACCAGGTCCCTGGTCTCGCTGCTGTTCGGCGCGGTCCGCGGGACGGCGGTGAGCACGGCCGTGTCCTTGGCCCGGCTGAGGACCGGATCACCGACCGACGCGATCCCGTCCATGCCCCGGAGTGTCTTGACGACCTGGTCCGTGGTGGCCCGGGTGTCCCCGGACTCGGACGTGTCCACGACCACGGTCAACGGGCCGTTGAAGCCGGGGCCGAAGCCTTCTGACAGCAGGTCGTAGGCGCGGCGCTCGGTGGTCTCCACCGACTTGGACTCGTCGCCGGGCAGCCCGAGTTCGAGGCTCAGTGCCGGTACGGCGACGGCGCCGAGACCCAGTCCTGCGACCATCAGTACGGCCACAGGGCGGCGCAGCACGAACCGCGCCCAGCGGGTCCCGAGCCCCTGAGGCGCCGTCGGGTGCGGGCGCTCGCTTCCCGGCCGGGCGGCCTTGCGGACACGGCGGGACAGCACTCGCCGGCCGAAGAAGCCGAACAGCGCGGGGACCAGGGTCAGGGCGACGAGTACGGCAAGGGCCACGGCGCCCGCGCCGCCCATGCCCATCTTGGTGAGCTCGGGGATTCCGACGACCCCGAGCCCGACCAGGGCGATGAAGACGGTCGCGCCGGCGAAGACGACGGCGGATCCGGCCGTGCCCACCGCCCGCCCTGCGGCCTCCTCCGGCTCGCTGCCCTGGGCGCGCTCGTCGCGGAAGCGGGAGGTGATGAAGAGTGCGTAGTCGATGCCGACCGCAAGTCCCAGCATCAGCGCCAGGATGCCGACGGTGGACGACAGGCCCAGCGGCACGGCCAGCGCGGAGACCAGGCCGAAGGCGATGGCCACGCCCACGAAGGCGGTGAGCAGCGACAGTCCGGCCGCGACCAGCGACCCCAGGGCGAGGACGAGGACCACCGCCGCCACCGCCACGCCGATGAGCTCCGTCGTACCGCCCGGTTCCTCTTCCGATTCCAGGGCCGAGCCGCCGATCTCCACGGTGAGACCCGCGTCCCGGGCCTGGCTCGCGGCGGCCTCGAGGGCGCTCTTCGTCGGCTCGGTGAGGTCGACGGCGTCCGCGGTGTAGGTGATCGTGGAGTAGGCGATGGTGCCGTCCTTGCTGACGGCGCCGGTCTCATAGGGGTCGGTGGCCGACGCGACCTGATCGCCCCCGTCCAGCGAGCCGAGCGTGTCCTCGACGGCTGCCTTGTGCTCCCTGGCCGTCACCCGCTGCCCGTCCGGGGCCTGGAACACCAAACGGGCCTCGGCGCCCTGGGAGTTGCTCTGGGGGAAGCGCTCGTCCAGCAGGTCGAACGCCTTCTGCGACTCGGTGCCGGGCATGGAGAGGTCCTCTTCCTCCCCGGCCGGCGCCATGGCCGCGGCGGCGACGGCCAGCACCAGGGCGCCCAGCCACAGACCGCCCACGAGCCGGCGCCGCCGGAAGGCCCACCGTCCGATCCGGTAAAGAAATGTCGCCACCTTTTGATCACTCCAGACACCGCTGAGGAAGGGGAATGCGCGAGATGTGCGCGCCTCCCACACTTCCCTCCGGCGTCCGGCCGGGCATCGTCCGCCGCCGCCGTCTTCCCCTGGTGCACCCGGACCAGCCGCTCGGGTGTCCTGGTGCCTACGCACTACAGGGCGGCTCGGGCCGTTACGACCGCCGCTCGACGACCTTCGCGTGCAGGAGCGTTCCGACGAGCTCGACGCGGAGACGGGTGTCGGCAGCGGAGTTCTTGGGGCGGCGCTTGACCTTGGTGCGGCACCGCGCCGCCGCAGGCTACGAACGGACCCCGATGGCGGCGGCGCTCCGGTGCGGGGCGATGCGGCGCAGCAGGAAGCCCGCGGCCAGGGCCATGACGAACATCACCACCGCGTACACCGCCGAGGGGATGGCCATCCGGGTGCTGTCCAGCAGCGAGGGGCTGAGGGCGATGGCCATCGACAGCGTGGTGTTGTGCATGCCGATCTCGAAGCAGGTGGCGACGGACTGCCGGTGGTCGCCGCGGGCCAGCCGGGTCGCCCCGTAGCCGGTGGTGAGGGAGATCGCGGCGAAGACGAAGACGACGAGGCCGACGTCGGCGAGATAGCCGAGCACGTTCTCCCGCTCGGCGGCGACCGCGGCGATGATGATGCCGATGAGCGCCGCCACGGCCGTGACCTTGACCGCCCGGGTGGAGCGCTCCGCGAAGTCCGGACGGCGGTGTCGCACCAGCATCCCCGCCGCGACCGGCACCAGCACGACGAGGAAGACCTGCAGCGTCTTGTCGAAGCGCAGTCCCAGCGCCTCGTCCGTACCGGTCATGAAGTGGTCGAGGGAGAGATTCACGACGACCGGCAGGGTGAAGACGGCGATGACCGAATTGATGGCGGTCAGCGTGACGTTGAGGGCGACGTCGCCGCCGAAGAGATGGCTGAAGATGTTGGCCATCGTGCCGCCGGGCGAGGCCGCGAGCAGCATCATGCCGACGGCCGGCGCGGGGCTCAGATCGAAGGCCAGCACCAGGCCCAGACAGACGGCGGGCAGCAGCACGAGCTGGCAGCCGAGGGCGACGGCCACGGGCCGCGGGTAGGCCGCGATCCTGCGGAAGTCGGCCACGGCCAGGCCGAGTCCGAGACCGAACATGATCACGGCGAGGACGGCTGGCAGCAGGTAGGTGGTCAGCGGCGAGTCCACAGGAACAGCCTCCGGGAGGCTGCTTGAAATGTCCACGACCATGCAGGCTGCCCGCACGCCGCGCGCACTCCGGACGCCGCGCGACCAGGGCGAACGCAGCGACTTGTCGAATATCGATATGGTCCTCTACTCTCACGCATATCGAAAATCGATAGGAAGGGGCGCGGTGAACACGCGACTCACGAGGACTCTGGCCTCGGTCACCTTTGCGCTGGCGGTGCTCTGCGGGCTCGTCTTCGCCGGCACGGCGGTCACGCACATGCTCGACGACGGGGCGGTCTGCGTGGAGACGGGCTTCTGGGCCAATGCCTCCCTGGCGGACGACCTGCCGATCGGCAAGGGCGTGGAAGCGTCCAGCAGTGCCACGCGCCTGTGCCAGGACAGCCCCTCCGTGGGACAGCGCGCCGCCGACCTCGGGGGCCAACTGCCCTGGCTGCTGTTCGGCTCCCTCGCGCTGCTGCTCTTCTCCCGGCTCCTGAATGCCGTCCTGGAGCAGGGGCCGTTCACCGACGCGGTGTCGCGACGGCTCTCCGTTCTCGGCTGGTTCGTCACCGTGGGCACGCCGCTGGCCGGACTCGTCGTCGGCTGGTCGCAGTCCTGGCTCGTCGGGAGCATGGCGCCGATCGTCGGTTCCGGCCCGACGGTCTCCGGGCCGCAGCCACTCGTCCTCGCCGGCCTCGCCGCGGTGATCATGGGGAAGATCATGCGTGAGGGCGTACGCATGCGAGAGGACCTCGAAGGGACCATCTGATGCCCGAAGAGGAACTCCACGCGATCCGGATCCACCTCGACCGGCTCCTCGCCGAGCGCGGCATGACGCTCACCGAACTGTCCGCGCGGGTGGACATCACCGTGGTCAACCTGTCCGTGCTCAAGAACGGACGGGCCAAGGCGATCCGCTTCTCGACCCTGTCGAGGATCTGCGACGTCCTCGGGTGCCAGCCGGGAGACCTGATCACCCACGAGCCCGCCGAGCAGGACCAGGGCGTGCCCGATGGGTCGGACACGCCCTAGCGGGCTGCGGCCGCCGTGGTATCAGCCTCCTAGGAGTTGGCCGGCCGCAGCCGATACGCGTACGTATACGTCTTCCCCGAGTGCAGCAGATACGGCTCCAGCGGCGGCGCGCCCCACGAGTCGTTGCCGCCGACGCCCATCTGCCGGTGGTTGACGCCGAGGATCGTCTCGTCGCGGCGCTTCACCTCGTGCGGGTGCTTCGGCCCGTCGAGGTCGAACGGCGAGTGATGCAGCGCGCTGGTCTCCAGGAGCGGCTCGCCGTCGGCGGGGTCGGCGAGCACGGTGAGGCCGTCGCCGGACCGGTCCACGAGCGAGAGGCGGCGTACGTCGGTCATGTTGCCGGTCTGCTGCGGCCTGACGTACGGCGCGACCTGGTCGTCGACCGTAGAGCGGTAACGGCCCACGAACGCGGCCGACTTGCGGTCCTGATAGTTCTCGTGCGGCCCGCGCCCGTACCAGTCGATGCGTTCGAACCCGGCCGGGACGGTCAGGAGCGCGCCCACCAGCGGCAGGTCGGGCAGTCCTGAGGCGGCCTTCAGCGTGTGCCGCACCCGGACCTCGCCGTCGCCGCGCACCGTGAACACGGTGCTGAAGTCGGACTGCGCGGGCGAGGTCGGCAGCGTGGCGGCCACCTCGAAGGTGACCTCGCCGGGCGCGGCCTGACGCGCCTTGACGGAGGTCACCTTCCGCTTCTCGCCCGCGTCGCGCCAGGTGCGCAGCGAGTTGTGGGCGCCGCGGCCGATGTCGTTGTCGGTCGGTCCGCGCCAGAAGTTCGGCACCGGGCCACCGGCGAGCAGCAGCCGCCCCTTGATCTTGTACGAGGACAGCGTGCCGGACGCCTTGGACAGGACGACCTCCACGTCCCGTCCGCTGACCTTGAACTCGCGGTCGGTCTCGGTGAGGTGGAGCGGAGGCAGGGTGCCGGGCGCCGGGTCGTCCGGGGCGGGCGCGTGCCAGTCGAGCGCGAGCTGTTCGGCGGCGACCGGGTGCCCGGCGTCCGCCCAGCTGGTCCTGCGGCGCAGCACGAAGGTGACGTTCAGCCAGTACTCGGCGCCGGGTTGCGGCGTGCCGGGCTTCTTGTACGGGATGCGGACGGACTCGGTGGCGCCGGGTGCGACGCGCGGCGCGGGCAGTGTGCCGTGCTGGACGGTCTCGCCGTCACGCGTCACGGTCCAGCGCAGCTCGTACGCGTCCAGGCCGCTGAAGAGGTGCTTGTTGGTGACCTGCACGGTCCCTGCCGCGAGGTCGTCGGCCGCGACGGACACCGGCTGGTAGACCTTCTTGATCTCCAGGATTCCGGGGTGCGGGGCGCGCGTGGACGCCACGAGTCCGTTGCAGCTGAAGTTGCCGTCGGTCGGATATCCCGGGTGCCAGTCGCCGCCGTAGGAGAGGTAGGTGCGCTTCGGGTCGCCGGGGATGGGCAGGCGGATGTTCTGGTCGGTCCAGTCCCAGACGAAGCCGCCGTGCAGGTTCGGGTACTTCTCGAATATCTCCCAGTACTCGGGCAGGTTGCCGTTGCTGTTGCCCATGGCGTGCGTGTACTCGCAGAGCATGAACGGCTTGGGGTTGCCGGACTTGCCGTACTTCTCGACGTCGTCCGGCTTCGTGTACATCTCGCTGTGCACGTCGGCGGCGGAGTTCATGCCCTCGTAGTGCACGGGGCGCGAACTGTCCCTGTCGTGCACCCACTTGGCCATGACCTTGAAGTTGTCGCCCTGTCCCGCCTCGTTGCCGAGCGACCACGCCACGACGCTCGCGTGGTTCTTGTCGCGCTCGACGAGCGAGCGGAGGCGGTCGACGCAGGCGTCGGTCCAGTCCGGGAGCGAGCCGGGCAGGCGGTCGCGTACGCCATGGGTTTCGAGGTTGGTCTCGTCGATGACGTACAGGCCGTACTCGTCGCAGAGTTCGAGCCAGTGCGGGTGGTTGGGGTAGTGCGAGGTGCGCACGGCGTTGATGTTGTGACGCTTCATCAGCAGGACGTCCTGGAGCATCACCGACTCCGGTACGGCCTGCCCGTGATCCGGGTGGGACTCGTGCCGGTTGGTGCCGTAGAACATGACGGGTTTGCCGTTCACGGTCCACTTGCCGGGCCCGAAGTCGACCTGGCGGAAGCCGACCCGGGTGCGCTGGATGTCGGTTTTCCTGCCGGACGCGGTGTCGGTGAGGGTGACGACGAGGGTGTAGAGGTTGGGCTGCTCGGCGGACCACAGGGCGGGCGCCTTCACGTCGGCCTTGAGCGTGAGCGGCTCGTCGAAGACGGGCTCGCCGCGCAGCGGCGCGCGCAGCACGGGCCGCGACCTGGCGTCGTACAACTGCGCCTCGACGCGGTGCTTTCCGCCCGTCGCCGCGCCGCTTCGGTCGCGTACGACAGTGGTGACGCTGAGCGTCGCGTCGCGGAAGGCGGAGTCGAGGTCGGTACGTACGAAGAGGTCGTGGACGTGCACGACCGGGACGGAGTACAGATAGACGTCGCGGAAGATGCCGGACAGGTCGATCATGTCCTGGTCTTCCAGCCAGCTGCCGTCGGACCAGCGGTAGACCTCGACCGACAGCGAATTGCGGCCCGGGCGGAGGTACTTGGTGAGGTCGAACTCGGCCGGGGTGTAGCTGTCCTCGCTGTAGCCGACCTTCTTGCCGTTGACCCACACGAAGAAGGCGGACTTCACGCCCTGGAAGGAGATCAGGGTGCGGCGGCCGTCCCAGTCCTTCGGGACGGAGAAGTCGCGGCGGTAGGAGCCGACCGGGTTGAAGTCCTTGGGCACGTGCGGGAAGTCCGGCTTCTCGTAGCCCTCCCACGGATACTTGATGTTGAGGTAGATCGGCTCCGGGTATCCCTCGATCTCCCAGTTGGACGGCACGGGTATGCGGTCCCAGCCGCTCACGTCGTAGTCGTCGGCCTCGAAGCCGAGGGGTCGCGCGTCCGCGTTCTTCGCCCAGTGGAAGCGCCAGCGGCCGTTCAGGGAGCGGTGGTACGGCGAGTCCGTGAGCTTGCCGTGCAACGCGTCGTCCGTGTTGGCGAACGGGACGAGTCTGGTGCGGGCGGGCTCTCTGTTGACCTGGAACACACGGGGGTTGGCGTTCCACTCCGGGGGTCCGGCGGCCGCGCCCGCCCCCGCTTCCGCCGCGGCCCCGCCCGCGTCCTGAGCGAAGGCTTGCTTCTGTGCGGCGAAGGCGGCCCAGCCCACCAGCGCGGTTCCGGTGGCGAGGAAGGACCGGCGGCTCGGCCTGTGGGAACTCATGCTGCAACTCCGAACGTAAGGCAACAAGAAGCACCAGCATCAGACGAGATCGCTCACCACACAAGACCCCCTGCACACACGGAAGTTGCCTTCAAGCCGATGTCCGACCGGCCGCACAAACGTGTCCGACGGGCCGCACAAAGGCGTCCGCCGGGGCCACCCGAACGGCGGTCTCCAGGTGCCGCGCCGAGCGGCGTGGCGAAGCCTGGGAGGCGGGCCATGTGGGAGTGGGCAGCGTCGTGCGGCACGCAGGCTCGGACCACGCCGGGCCCCCACCCCGGAGCGAGAGGGCAAGGTCGAGCATGTCGGATCCCGAGGCCAGAACCGTCCCCGCGACGCCCCCGGCCGGGGTGAGCCCGGAGCAGTGGGCCGACTGGCGCTGGCACATGCGGCACCGGGTCACCACGCTGCCCGAGCTGCGCCGCTGGATCGAGGTCACGGACGCGGAGGAGGAGGCGATCCGGGCCTGCAAGGGCCGCTACCGGTGGGGGATCACGCCGTACTACGCCGCGCTGATGGACCCGCGCGATCCGTCGTGCCCGGTGCGGCAGCAGGCCGTACCGGCACCCCAGGAACTCCTCTCCGACCCCGCGGCGGACATCGATCCCGTGGGCGACCGCTTCTACCGCAAGACCAACCGGGTGGTGCACAAATACCCGGACCGCGCCATCATGCTCATCACCGAGGCATGCCCCGTCTACTGTCGGCACTGCACCCGCAAATTCCACACGACGGACGTCTCAGGCAGCTACTTCCGCGACAACGAAGGCGGGGACTACGCGGAAGATCTGCGCTACATCGCCGAACACAGCGAGATCCGCGACGTCCTGCTGACCGGAGGCGACCCACTGTCCTACCGGGACGAGAAGCTGGAGACGATCATCGCGGGGCTGCGCGCCATCCCGTCCGTGGAAATCATCCGGATCGGCAGTCGGTTCCCGGTCCTCCTGCCGCAGCGCATCACCCCTGCTCTGTGCGCGATGCTGGAGCGCCACCAACCGGTCTGGCTGAACACCCACGCCAACCACCCGCGCGAGGTGACGCCGGACTTCGCGGCCGCCGTGGACCGGCTCCTGCGCCACGGCGTTCCCGTGGGCAACCAGACCGTGCTGCTCAAGGGCGTCAACGACGACGTCACCACCATGCGGACGCTGATGACGGAACTGCTGCGTGTGCGGGTACGGCCGTACTACCTGTACCACTGCGACAACGTCACCGGCGTCTCGCACTTCATGACCTCCATCCAGAAGGGCTGGGAGATCATGAAGGGGTTGCAGGGCCACATCACGGGCTTCGGCGTACCGCAGTACGTCCTCACCACCCGTCTCGGGAAGATCCCGGTGAACCCGCCGTACCACGTGGAACGCGACGGTGAACTCGAACTGCGCAACTACCGTGACGAACGGCTCGTCCTGGGGCCGGACGGCCGCCCGCGGACGACGAGCTCTTGAACAGCGGTCGCGCAGGACCGGCATGAGGCCTGAAACCAATGCCTCCTGCCCCAGGTCAGCGCACCCTCCCCCGTGGCTTCAACGGCACCGCCGGCAGCTCCGGTGCCGGCAGCGGACCGCCGTCGTAGCCCTTCACCTCACCGAAGCGGGAGCCCGTCATCCAGTCGGCGCGCGCCTGCTCGATGTCCTCCTGCGTACGTCCGATGAAGTTCCACCACATGATCAGCTCCTCCTCGAACGGCTCGCCGCCGAGGAGCATCAGGCTCGCGTCGGACTCGGCGCGCAGGGGGAGCTCGGTACGGCCGCAACCGAGGTACAGCATGGAGCCGGGGAGGACCGGGACGCCGTCCACGTGGGCGTCGCCCGCCATGGACAGGACGGCGTACTCGAAGTCCGGCTCCAATGGAAGGCGTACGTCCGTTCCCTGAGCGAGGGTCAGGTCGGCGCCGACGATCGGCGTGTACGTGGTGCCGGGGGACTCCGCTCCGTCCAGCGCGCCGAGGACCAGCTTCGCGCTCAGGCCCGGCGCGGTCACGACCGGCAGGTCCGCGTGGTGCTCGAAGTGCGCCTCGGTGTGCCGGTGGGTGTCCGGCAGCGCGACCCAGAGCTGGGCGCCGTGCAGGAAGCGGGCGTGCGACTTGGGGCTCTCCTCGGAGTGGGAGATGGCCCGGCCGGACGTCATGAGGCCGAGTTCGCGCGGGCGGATGGTCTGCAGGCTGCCCGTGCTGTCCCGGTGCAGCACCTCGCCCTCGTGCAGCCAGCTCACCGTCTGCAGGCCCATGTGCGGGTGCGGCGGCACCTGCATGCCGGGCTCGTCGGCGATGTCGTCGGGGCCGTAGTGATCGACGAAGCACCAGGCGCCGACCATCCGGCGCCCCAGGTTCGGAAGGAGACGCCGCACCTCGGTCGCCGCACCGAGCTTCACGTGCCGTGGGCTGAGGAGTTCACGGACCGGTTCCGCCACGACGAACCCGCGGCCGCCGCACAGGGAGGGCACCGCCTCGCGATCAAGATTGCTCATACCGCACAACTTAGCCCTGGGCACCCGGAGCGGACAGGGCAACGCCCCGTCCGGGGGCATGAGCTCTGGCCAGGGCGCCGTCGGAACTTCGGCCAGAGCTCTGACCAGGACCCCTCAGAGCTCGGGTCAGAGCTCCGAGCCGCGCTCCAGCGTGGCGTAGTACGCACCCACCTCGTTGAGGTACGCCGGATCCGTCGTCTGGCTGTCGGTGGTGAACTGCGGCGCGTCCTTGACCTGTTCCTTGGAATGGCCGACCGTCACCGTCCTCGCCGCCCGGTCGATGCGGGTGACGGCACCGGCCGGAATCAGCACGCTCTTGCCGAAGACCCACATTCCGGTGTCCACGACCAGATGCTGCCGGCCCGGCCGGTCCACCTGGCGGTCCACCTGGCCGATGACTCCGTCGGTCGCCTCGACCGTGAATCCGGTCATGGGCTCCTGCTGCTCGCCCCGGTGGCCGCTGCCGGGCGGGTAGACCCACATGTCGTTCACGGTATGCGCTCCCTGTTCTCGTACGGCGTATGGACGACGGGGTGCTGAGAGTCGGCTCATTGTCCACCCCCGCGGGCCTCGGTGAGCGGTGCCGGCAAGACATCGGGCGCCCGGTCGCGCCGCGGCGAGCAGGGGATCACCATGGACGGATGCAGACCAGTGGCGGTGCCGGACCGGCCGACGACCACTCCGCCGAAGCCGGCCACCCGGCCGGACCCGACCGTCCCGCCGAACCCGGCCTCCGCGTCCTCGTGACCGGCGCCACCGGCTACATCGGCGGGCGCCTCGTGCCCGAACTGCTCGGCACCGGGCACCGCGTGCGCTGTCTGGCGCGCTCGCCGGAGAAGCTCCGGGACCACCCGTGGTCGGGCCGGGTCGAGGTCGCCCGGGGCGATGTGACCGACGCCGGGTCGGTGGGCGAGGCGATGCGGGACACCGACGTCGCGTACTACTTGGTGCACGCGCTCGGCACCGGCGCCGGCTTCGAGGAGACCGACCGGCGGGCCGCCCGTGTGTTCAGCGAGGCCGCACGCGCCGCCGGGGTCCGCCGGATCGTGTACCTGGGCGGGCTCACGCCTCCGGGAAGGCCGGAGGCCGAGTTGTCGCCGCACCTGCGCTCCCGCGCCGAGGTGGGACGGATCTTCCTGGACTCCGGCGTCGACAGCGTCGTCCTGCGCGCCGCGGTCGTCATCGGCTCGGGCTCCGCGTCCTTCGAGATACTGCGCCACCTCACCGAGCGGCTGCCGGTGATGGTCACGCCGAGCTGGGTGCGCACCCGCATCCAGCCCATCGCCGTCCGCGACGTGCTGCGCTACCTCGTCGCCGCCGCCCGCCTGCCCGCGGGCCTGAACCGGGCCTTCGACATCGGCGGCCCCGACGTCCTCACGTACCGCGACATGATGCGCGCGTACGCCGCGGTCGCCGGGCTGCCGCGGCGGCTCATCGTGCCCGTGCCCGTCCTCACTCCGGGCCTGTCCAGCTACTGGATCGGCCTTGTCACCCCCGTGCCGCACGGCATCGCCCGCCCGCTCGCGGAGTCCCTGCGCCACGAAGTCGTCTGCCGGGAACACGACATCGCGCGGTACGTTCCGGACCTGCCCGGGCGCCCGCTGGCGTTCCCGGCGGCGCTGCGGCTCGCGCTGCGCCGGATCCAGGAGGCGCAGGTCGCCACCCGCTGGTCGTCCGCCGCCGTGCCGGGCGCGCCCAGCGATCCGCTGCCCACGGACCCCGACTGGGCCGGCGGCACCCTCTACACCGACCGGCGGCAGCTCACCGTGGACGCCTCCCCGGATGCCCTGTGGCGGGTCATCGAGGGCATCGGCGGCGACAACGGCTGGTACTCCTTCCCGCTCGCCTGGGCCGTGCGCGGCTGGATCGACCGGCTGGCCGGCGGCGTCGGACTGCGGCGCGGACGCCGTGACGCCGCGCGGCTACGGGTCGGGGACTCGCTCGACTTCTGGCGGGTCGAGGAGATCGAGCCGGGCCGGCTGCTGCGGCTGCGCGCCGAGATGCGGCTGCCCGGCCTGGCGTGGCTGGAGATGTATGCGGAGCGCGGCACCGACGGCCGTACGCGGTACCGCCAGCGGGCGCTGTTCCACCCGCACGGGCTGCTCGGCCACGCCTACTGGTGGAGCGTGGCCCCCTTCCACTCCGTCGTCTTCGGCGGCATGGCCCGCAACATCGCGCGGACGGCGGGCCGGGCGGCCACGGCGGAGGGGCGGGAGCCGGGGCGGGGCGCCGTCGACACGCGGGACGCGGCCGGTCGGTGACCTGCCGCACCGGGCGCAGGGCCGGACCGACCCCACCCCTCAGTGGTGGAATATTCAACCACCTGGGGTCGTTGTGCCCGGTCAAGGAGGCAACAGTGGAGTTCACCTACTTCGACCACGGCACGGCCGCCGAGCGCTGGGAGCGTGCGGGGCAGTTCTTCGACGCCAAGGAGTACGCGACGGCGGCGCGCATCCTCGCCCCGCTGGCCGACGAGGTGCCCGAGCAGGTCGCCCCGCGGCTGCTGCTCGCGCGCGCCTACTACCACTCGGCGCAACTGCGGCGTGCGGAGACGGAGTTGCGTACGGTCCTCGATCTCGACCCCGTCGAGGGGTACGCCCGGCTGATGCTGGGCCGGACCCTGGAACGGCAGGGGCGGGACGCCGAGGCGGCGACACAGTTGCGGCTGGCGGCGGCGCTGGCGGGCGAGCTCACGGCATAGCCCGCCCCGGGGCCGGCTCGGCCGAGGCCTGCTGCGCGGTCGAGCTGGCGTCCTGGCAGGGGTCGGGCTCCAGTGGGGCCGACCGTCGCCGGGTCGTCAACTCAGCGTAGATCGCGACAAGGCGTCCGCGATGGAGCGCGGACGGCTGTTCGCCAGACCGGCCGTCGCGGTCCTCGCCCCGTGACCCTCACCACACACCCGCAACTGCCACGGATGGCGCGGGCATCCTCGGCAAGCAGCACAGTGTGAGACATCCGGCAAGCCCGCCGCGCGTCGCCCCGGGCCGCCTCCGTGCCGCGCGGGGGCCGCCCGTCGCGGGCGCGGGGCGTGGCGCGTTCTCGTCGCTCGCCCACCTTGGCCGGAATCCCCGGTTACCCCGAGGCGCACGAGTGGCCTTTCGTTTCCTCCACCGTCTCGCGCCGTTCACCATTCCGTACCGTACGTTTCCGTGCGAACCGACCCCTCGCACGGAACCATCGAGCTCCGCCGGGGGGATCTCTCCGCATGAAGGCCCTGAAGGTCGTGTTCCTGCTGCACAACGCCTTCGCCGTGGGCGGCACCGTCCGCACCACTCTCCACCTCGCGTCCGCGCTGGCCGACCGCGGTCATCACGTCACCGTCGTCTCGCTGATGCGCCACCGCGAGAAGCCGCGGTTCGCGGTCGACCCGCGGGTGGCCCTCGTGCCGCTGGTGGATCTGCGCGCCGGTGGCGCGGACGCGGCGGATCCGCTGCTCGCGGAGCCCGCCCGGGCGTTCCCGGCCGCGGAGAAGCGGCATCGGCAGTACTCGCGCCTGCACGACGTGCGCGCCGAGTCCTGTCTGCGCGACTGCGGCGCGGACGTGATCATCGGTACCCGGCCCGGCCTCAACGTCTACCTCGCCCGGTTCGGGCCGCACCGCGCGCTGCGCATCGCCCAGGAACATCTGCGCCACGACGCGCACAGCAGGAGGCTGCGCGCCCAACTCAAGCCGCACTACCGGAAACTGGACGCCCTGGTCACCATCACCGACGCCGACGCGGCCGTCTACCGAAACCGGATGAAGCTTCCGGGCGTACGCGTCCTCGCCGTGCCCAACATGGTGCCCGCCCCGTCCGTCGCGCCGTCCGACGGCACCGCGAAGGTGGTCGCCGCGGCCGGGCGGCTCGCGCCGGGCAAGCGGTTCGACCTGCTGGTGCGGGCGTTCGCGACCGTCGCCGAGCGGCATCCCGACTGGCGGCTGCGGATCTACGGCGGCGGCCCGCAGAAGGAGCCGCTGCAGGAGCTGATCGACGGCCTCGGGCTCGGCGAACACGTCGAGCTGATGGGCGTGCGCTCCCCCATCGAGGCCGAGTTCGCCAAGGCGTCGGTCGTCGCGTCGGCGTCCGATGCGGAGTCGTTCGGGATGACGCTGGTCGAGGCCATGCGGTGCGGGGTGCCGGTGGTGAGCACCGACTGCCCGCTCGGCCCCGCCGAGATCATCACCGACGGGCGCGACGGCCGGCTGGTGCCGCCCGGTGACGCCGACGCGCTCGCGAAGGCGCTCGAGGAGCTGATCGAGGACCCGGCGCTGCGCCGCGCGATGGGCGCCGCGGCCCTGGAGAGCGCCCGGCGCTACGACCCCGCACCGATCGCCGCCCGCCACGAACGCCTCTTCGCCGAGCTGCGCTCCGCGCGCCGCAGACGCGCCTGGCGCAGCACACCGGCACGGGGGCGGAAATGGGCCCGGAGATGGACGCGGAGGTGGGCGCGGAAATGGACTCGCTCGCGGGCGGGGCGGGTGCTGCGGCCCGTGCTGGCGCCGGTGTTGGGGCCGGTGCTGCGGCGTGTGCGGGCGATGGCCGGGCGGCGGCGAGCCAGAGGTGCGGCCGGGAGCGCGGCAGGGGGCACGGCCGGGGGCGCGACAGGGCGGACCACGCGGCCCACCCCGCGTACTAAAGCGCATTAGTTCCCTCCGCGCTCTAGCCTGCGTCCCCCTTCCTCGTCAGAATTGCGGCGACCTGGATCGGTCCGGATCGGATCGGCAGCGAATCCGCCTGGGTGGAGAATCAGCCTCGGCGGAGAATCTGCCTCGGTTCGGCAATTCGACGGAACCGGAGGAGAGTTCGGGATGAAGAGACGCAGTGTCCTTCTCGGTGCCCTCGCCCTGACGGTGGCGGCGGGCACGACGGCGACCGCCGCGCCCCGCGCCGCGGCGGGCAGACGCGTCGTCGTCTATTACCAGACGCAGTACACGAACGGCAGATATGTCTCGCCGCTCGGCCTGACCCGGCACAACACTGGCGTGACCGACGTCCTCGTCGCCGCCGTGCACCTCAACGACCTCAACGGCCCTTACACGCCGGTGCACTTGAACGACGATCCGCCGAGCGCCGCGAAGTTCGACCAGATGTGGCGCGACCTGAAGACGATGCAGGGCCAGGGCGTGCACGTACTCGCGATGGTCGGCGGCGCGGCGCCGGGCAGTTTCACGCGGCTCGACACCGAATTCGACACGTATTACCCGCTGTTGCGCGATTTCATTCGGCAGTACGGACTCGACGGCGTCGACCTGGACGTGGAGGAGCGGATGTCCCTCGCGGGCATCGAGCGCGTCATCGACGCGCTGCGCGCCGACTTCGGCCCGGGATTCCTCATCACGCTCGCTCCGGTGGGCTCCGCTCTCAGCGGCGGCGGGAATCTCTCCGGTTTCGACTACGACCGGTTGTACCGCGACCGGGGCGGCGACATCGCCTGGTTCAACGCGCAGTTCTACAACGGCTGGGGCGGCATGACGTCCACGTCCAGCTACGACGCGGTCGTCCGGCGCGGGGTCGTTCCGGCGTCGAAGGTGGTCGCGGGGACCTTGACGGACCCGTCCAACGGCGGCAGTGGCTACGTCGACCCGGCGCGGCTGAAGTCGACGATCCGCAGTCTGGTCGCCAAGTACCCGGACATGGGCGGCGTCATGGGCTGGGAGTACTTCAACTCGCAGCCGGGCGGGACGGCGGAGCCGTGGCGGTGGGCGGCGGAGGTGTCGGCGGCTCTGAAGGGCTGAGCGGGGCACGTCCCACAGAGGTGATCGCCCACGACCAAGGACCGCTCATACAACCGGCCCTGGGCCATGCCGAGATCGCCCCGAGGGCGGCGGTTGTGCCGCCCTCGGCGCTCGAACGCGTATCAGCGGCGCGTTGTTTCGATCTTCAGGTCGCCCGCGGTCACCTTGCGGATGTGGTCACTGGCGAGCATGTCGTGCGGGAAGCCGAGTCCGATCCCGCTTGCCTCGTCGAGGCGGGCCAGTTGGGAGTCGGTGAAGTCGACCTCCAGGGCGCCCAGATTGTCCCCCAGCTGCGCGGGGGTGCGGGCGCCGATGATCGGTGCCGTCACGTCCGGCTGCTGCAGGGTCCAGGCCAGCCCGACCTGGGCGGGTGTGCGGTCCAGCTCCGCGGCGACCTCCTGCACGACATCGGCAATGGCGAGATTGCGTTCGGTGAGCGTGCCCAAGGCGGAGTTGAAGCTCTTGCGGGTGCCGTCGCCGGATGCGACGTTCGTCGCGGTCAGGTCGTCGCGGCTGTACTTGCCGGTGAGCACCCCGCCGGCCAGCGGTGAGTACGGGACCACACCCAGCCCCATCTCACGTGCCATCGGGATCAGGTCACGTTCCCCGGTCCGCTCGATCAGGTTGTACTCGATCTGCAGCGCGACCAGCGGCGACCAGCCGCGCAGGTCGGCGATCGTCTGCATGCGCGACACCTGCCAGGCCGGGGCGTTGCAGATCGCCACGTACAAGATCTTGCCCTGCCGGACCAGATCGTCCATGCCGCGCAGGATCTCCTCGACCGGCGTCGTGAAATCCCACACGTGCAGGTAGAGCAGATCGATGTAGTCCGTATCGAGCTGTCGCAGACTCGCTTCCACCGACGCGAACAGGCTCTTGCGGTGACTGCCCCCGGAATTCGGGTCGCCGGTCCTGCGCAGCGTCGTGTATTTCGTTGCCAGCACCAGGCTTTCGCGCTTGTCGCGGGTGAACTCGCCCAGGAGGCGCTCGGAGCTGCCGTCGGTGTAGGTGTTGGCGGTGTCGATGAAGTTGCCGCCTTGCTCGACGTAGAGGTCGAACAGCTTGCGTGCCTCGTCCTGCTCGGCGCCCCAGCCCCACTCGGTGCCGAAGGTCGCCGCGCCCAGCGCCAGCGGTGAGACCCGCAGCCCCGAGCGGCCAAGCAGCCGGTAGGTGTCGAGGGTGAGCGACATCGTGTCCTCCTGTACTCGTGATCCGTCGTCGAGAACGTCGAGAACAAGGCTGTGACCGCCGCGAGCCGGAGGTAAGGGAAAGAGGTTCCTGGGAACGCCGGTCCCACCCTGGCTGTTGGAACGAACATGACGACCCACACCGTGGACACGACACACGAGCTGGCCGCGTTCCTGCGGACCCGGCGCGAACGCCTTGACCCGCGCGATTTCGGTCTGCCGTCGCGTCGGCAGGCTCGGCGGACCCCGGGACTGCGCCGCGAAGAGGTCGCCGAACTGGCCGGGATCAGCGTCGACTACATCGTGCGGCTGGAGCAGGGTCGCGGCCTGCGGCCCTCGGCGGACGTGGTGGAGGCGCTGGCCCGGGCGCTGCGCCTGGCCCCCGCCGAGCGCGCGTACTTCTTCGACCTGGCCCGGCAGCGCCCCCGCACCGCCGACAAGCCCGCCACCGCTGCGGCGCCGCCGCTTGCCCGGCTGGTCGCCGACCTGTCGCCGCTGCCGGCCATGCTGATGAACCACCGCTTCGACATCCTGGCCTGGAACCGCGAAATGACGAGGCTGCTCCTGGATTTCGACACCCTGCCTCCGTCGCGGCGCAATGCGATGTGGCTGTGCCTGATGCATCCGGAGATACGCGAGTTCTACGTCGACCGGGACCGCGTCGTCCGGGAGGGGATCGCCCACCTGCGCGCCGCGTGGGCCGCACATCCGGAGGATCGGGCATTGACCGACCTCATTGCCGAATTCATCACGCGTGACGAGGAATTCGCGCGCTTGTGGTCCGAGCGGGAAATCAAGGTCAACGGCCGCGGGGACAAGGTGATGCGGCACCCTGACGCCGGCGTGTTCGCAGTGCGTTTCGAGGTGCTGACGCCGCTGCAAGATCCGGATCAGCGGCTGCTGATCTTCCGCGCCGCGGACGACGAGAGCCAGTCGGCATTGGACCGGTTGTGCGCGCTGTGATGCCGCCGCCGCACGCCCGTCACACCCACACAGCCTCCGCGAAGGCGATCCCCACGAAGGCCGCCCCGAGCCCGGCGACGACGCTCGCGACGACGTTGGCCGCGGCATGGAACCGCGCACCGTCCTCCGCGAGCCGCAGCGTCTCGTACGAGAACGTCGAGTACGTGGTCAGCGCCCCGCACAGTCCGGTCCCGAGGAACAACTGGGTGTGCGAGGACGCCGCCCCCGCCGTCACCGCGCCGGTCACCAGGCCGAGCACGAGACAGCCCACGACGTTCGCCGTGAACGTCCCCCACGGGAAGACGGTGTCGTGCCTGGCCTGCACCGCCCGGTCGGTGAGGTACCGCAGCGGGGCGCCGACCATCGCCCCGGCGACCACGACGAGCCAGTTCACCGCTCCGCCTCCCGGCCCACGTACCGGATGACCTCGCAGTCGTCGAGGATCACCAGGCCTTCGGATACCAGGTCGTCGAGCTGCGGCAGGAACGCCCGGATCTTCTCCTCGGTGTCGACGACCACGATCGCGACGGGCAGGTCCTCGCTGAGGGACAGCAGACGGTGCGTATGGATCAGCGACGAGGCGCCGAAGCCCTCGATGCCGCGGAACACGCTCGCGCCCGCGAGTCCCGCCTCGTGCGCGCGGTGCACGATCTGCGTGTAGAGCGGCTTGCGGTGCCAGAGGTCGGACTCGCCGATGAAGATCGTCACCCGCAGGGCCCTGCCCGTGAGCCTCGTCATGATTGCCTCCACGCCACGACGCGGCGCGTCACCGCGGCCGCGCACCACACCGCCGCGAGCGCCGCGAGCAGCGTCAGTGCCAGATAGGCCAGCCCGGTGCGGGCGTGGCCCGTGTCCACCAGCTTCTCGATGTCCACCGCGTACGTCGAGAACGTCGTGAACCCGCCGAGCACCCCGGTCCCGAAGAACGGCCGCACCAGCCGGTGCGCGGCCCGCACCTCGCTGATCACCACCATGAGCACACCGATCAGCGCGCACCCGACGGCGTTCACCGCGAGCGTCGTCCACGGAAAGGCGCCGCCGGCGACCGGCCAGATCAGCGAGGCGCCGTAGCGCGCCGCCGCCCCGAGTCCGCCGCCGACGGCCACGACGGCCAGGATCGGGCCCTGCCCGCGCAGCACCACGCCCCGACGCCGCCCGGTCCGGACGAAATCGATGTCGGGGTCGATGGGTTCGGCCGCCACTTCCGACCGTCGTTCGGCTCCCATGGGCATACGTCTCCTACTCGCCGCGCGCCCTCCACTGGGCGCGCTCCGTCGCAAGCAGGGACCGTTGGCGGCAGCCGTGCCGCGGTTCGGGTGCGGCGAGCCCCACCGCCGCGCGGCGTCCACGAAGATCACCGCATCCCCAGGCTAGCCCGGCACGCGCGGCGCGTGCCAGTCGATCTCGTCGTACCGAGGTTCTCCAGGTCGGCGACGACGCGGGAAAACTCGGTGGACAGGAGATCGTCCGGTGGGTGGGATGAGGCTTTGCTCGGCGCGGCTGTCCTGGCCGGGCCGATGTCCGGTCGAGTTCCGTCGAGGAGAGTCCGTGTCAACTGGTGGTGCCGGCAAGCCGTTCGCGTACGAGGAGTACGAGGATCACGACGACTTCGAGGACCATGAGGACGACGAAGACGGCCCGGACGGTGCCGACGGCGCCGGCCACGCGGGGGACGACGGCGACGTACGCATAGACGAGCCGCTGTTGCGGCGGCTGCTCCGCGCACAGTTCCCGCAGTGGGCGCACCTGCCGATCAGGCCGGTGCCGCGCTCCGGGATGGACAACGCGACGTACCGTCTGGGCGACGACATGGCGCTGCGGCTGCCCCGGTACGCCCGCTGGGTCGGCCAGGTCGAGCGGGAGCAGCGCTGGCTTCCGTGGCTGGCCCCGCAGTTGCCGCTCGCTGTCTCCCAGCCGCTGGCGCAGGGCGAGCCCGGCGAGGGCTACCCCTTCCCGTGGTCGGTCTGCCGCTGGCTCGACGGTGAGCCCGCCACGACGGACGGCCTGGCCGACCCGCACCGCACGGCGGCCGAACTCGCCGAGTTCGTGACGGCGCTCCAGAAGATCGATGCGACGGGCGGCCCGGAACCGCAGTGGAGCAACGCCTTCCGGGGCGCGCCGGTCGGCGCCGAGTGCGACTCGCTGGCCGCCGACTCGACCGTACGCACCAAGATCGCGAAGCTGCGCGGCATGGTCGACACGGACGCGGTCACGGCCGTGTGGGAGGAGGCGCTGGCGGCGCCCGCGTGGGACCGGGCGCCGGTGTGGCTGCACGGCGACCTCGCGACCGGCAACCTGCTGGCCGTCGACGGCCGCCTGAGCGCGGTCATCGACTTCGGCACGCTGGCCGTGGGCGACCCCGCGTGCGACCTGATACCGGCGTGGATGTTCCTGCCCGCGACGGCCCGCGCCACGTTCCGCGCGGCGGTCGGCGCCGACGACGCGACGTGGGCGCGGGGCCGCGGGATCGCGCTCGCGGGGTCCCTGCCGGTCCCGGACGACCCGTTCTTCCAGCAGGACCCGGCGCGGGTGACGACGGCTCTGCGCCATCTGGAGGGGATCCTCGCGGACGCGGCGTGACCGACGGGCGGGCCCGCCGCCCGTCGTCCGTTTGCCCGCGGCGGCCCCGGGTCGTTTGCCCGCGGCGGCCCCGGGCACCCGGCGCCCCATGGATGAGGTACCGCTGCGACAGGAGTGGATCCAGCGGGCCGCGTGTGCCGACGTGGATCCCGATCTCTTCTTCCCGGTCGGGCCGGCCGGCCCGGCCGAACGGGACCAGGAAGAGGCCAAACGAGTGTGCGAACGCTGCCCCGTGGCGCGTCAGTGCCTCATGTACGCGCTGCGCTCCGGTCAGACGTCGGGTGTGTGGGGCGGCAAGGACGAGGGGGAGCTGGCGAGGCTGCGAGAGCAGCGGCGCGCGGCTCAGCACAAGCCGGAGCGGGAGACGGCCGGCCGGGGAGTCCGCCGCGCGGGGTGACACAGGAATCCGCGTACGTCCCGTTCGCCCCGCCCTCGGGCGCGGTTATCGTTGCGGCCTGGCGGGTGCCCCGGCGCGTCCGCGGGGCGTACGGAGTCGCAAGGGGGAAGCGGGGTCCATGGGGCGGGCGGAGTGGATACGCGTGCCGGTCGGCGACGAGGCCGAGCGATGGGCGACGCGCGGGCGCTGCCACAAGGTGCTGCTGATCGTCCACAACGTCACGTCCGCGACCAGGCTGCTCGACGTGCTTCCCCTCTTCCGTGACGACCTGCGTGTCCAACTGCTCGCGACGTGCACGGGCTCCTCGGCGTTCCGGGCGGGCACCGCGGAGCTCCTGGAGGAGGTCGGGGTGCCGGTGCTGCCGTGGGAACAGGCCGTACGGACCCCCGTCGACCTGGCCCTCGCCGCCAGCTTCGGCGGTCAACTCCAGTCCCACAGCGGGCACTTGGCGATCCTCTCGCACGGCGTTGGCTACAATAAGAGACTCGCGGAGCCGGGAGCCGGGAGCCGGGAGCCGGGAGCCGGGAGCCGGGAGCCGGGAGCCGGGAGCCGGGAGCCGGGAGCCGGGAGCCGGGAGCCGGGAGCCGGGAGCCGGGAGCCGGGAGCCGGGAGCCGGGAGCCAGTGTTCGGGCTGTCGCCGGAGTGGCTGCTCGCCGACGGCAGACCCCTCGCGGACGCCTTGGTGCTGTCCCACCCCGAGCAGGTCGAACGGCTGCGTGCCGCCTGCCCGGAGGCCGCCGCGACGGCCGTCCTCGCGGGCGACCCGTGCTACGACCGGCTGCTGGCGGCCCGCCCCTACCGCGACCGGTTCCGCCGCGCCCTGGGCATCCGTCGCGGGCAGCGGCTCGTGCTGCTCAACTCCACCTGGAACCCCGAATCACTGTTCGGTGACGGCGGCGAGGACGTGCTGCCCGCGCTGCTGCCCCGCCTCACCGCCGAGCTGCCCGCGGACGAGTACCGCGTCGCCGCCGTCCTGCACCCGAACATCTGGCACGGCCACGGCCCCGGCCAGATCAGGATGTGGCTGGACCGGGCCCGCCGCGGCGGCCTGACCCTGGTCGATCCGCTGCACGGCTGGCGCCAGGCCCTCCTCGCGGCGGACATCACGCTGGGCGACTTCGGGTCGGTGACCTACTACAGCGCGGCCCTCGGCACGCCGGTGCTGCTCGGTGCGGCCGCGTCGGACGGCCTCGGCGAGGACTCCCCCGTCGCCGCGTTCGTCCGCGCCGCGCCCCGCCTCGATCCGTACCGCCCGCTGCGGCCACAGCTCGACGCGGCCGCGGCCCACCACCCCGTACCCGGCCCCGCCGAGCTGACGTCGTCCGCCCCCGGGTGCTCGGCCGAGCTGTTGCGGCGCACGTTCTACGGACTGATGGGGATACCGGAGCCCGCTGCCCCCGCACTCCTGGACCCGCTCCCCCTGCCCCCGTACGAGCCTCCCGACCGCACCGCTCCCCTGCGCGTCATCACACGGCTGCGCGGTGCGGGCGAGGTCGGCGTCGCCCGGTACGCACAGCCGCGCGGCGAACCGGACGCCGACGGTGAGGCACACACCGCGGTGCACGAGGACACCCTGGACCCCCGCGACCTCACCCTCGCCGACGTGATCCTGCGTCACGGCACCCCGGACGACCCCCGGCTCGGCCCGCCCGCCGACTGGGCCAGGGGCGTCCTCGACCGCCACCCCCACTGCGGCATCGCCGCGTACGTGACCGGCCCCGGCGCCTGCACCGCGCTCACCCGCGACGGCCGCCTGCTCCGCCTGACCACCGACCCGCACGCGGTGGATCCGGGGGCCTGCGCCTCCGCGCTGTACGCCTGGCTGGCGGCGGGCAAGGGCCTCGACGAGCTGGTGGACGGGCTGACGGTGTGGACCGGCGGGACACGCAGTCAGGTCGCCGTCGTGCCCGCCGAACCCGCACCGCCCCTGTTCGGATCACCGTCTTCGCCACCGCCACCGCTTCCGTCGCCGTCCCGCAACGCCCGCAGATACGCGAGGTGATACCCCGCGTTCTCCTCCGCCAGCGCCCGCAGGGCCCAGTCGATCAGGGGCAGCGCGGCGTCGCGTCGGCCGCTGAGGACGTACAGCTCCGCGAGGTCGGTGCGGGCCCGGGCACCGTTGTACGGCTCCTCCTGCTCGTCGAAGCGCCGGACAGCGTCCCTGAGACGCCCCTCCGCCTCGTCCAGGGGCAGACCCTCGCGGAGGGCGATTCCGCGCTGCGCCCTGCCGCGGAACCGCTGCAGCAGGGCCTCGATCCGCGGCAGGTCCTCGAAGCCGTCGTCACCGGGACCGATGCGGCCGGCGATGCGCCCCGACTCCGCGAAGAGGGCGTCGGCCTCGTGGAACGCCCAGCGGGCCAGCTCGACCCGGCCGAGCGTCTCGACGGCCGTGGCCTGCCCGCGCAGATGCCCGGCGCGCCGCTCGGCCACCAGCGCCGCCTCGGCCTCGCGCTCCGCCTCGTCGTAGGCGCGCGTTTCGATGAGGGCGGAGGCGAGGGAGGTGTGCATGCGGCCGGCCATCCGCGTGCCCGGGCACACCGTGTCCGCGGCCTGCGCCGCGGCGCGCAGCGCCGGAAGCAGCGTCTCGTGGTGTCCGGCCTTGAGCTGCACCGCCCACAGCGCCTCCGTCAAGGAGCAGGCGGTGTCCCCGAAGCCGAAGTCCTTTGCGGCGAGCACCGCTTGGACCAGGTTGCCCAGTTCGTCGAGGAGCGCCGCCAGGGCCCGGCCCTTGTCCGGGTACGTTCCCGGGGTGGCGCCCTCGTAGGCGGCGCCCAGATGCCAGCGCTCCGGCAGGGCGTCCAGGTCGGCCTGCACGGCGAACCGCAGATACCACCGGAGGGTGCGCTCGATGGCCCGCGAGCACCCGCGGGTGCCGTCGTCCCGCGTGGCCATGCGCTCCGCGTGCCCGAGCACCAGCGGCCGGTACCGATGGCGCCCCGGGCCGATCCGCTCCAGGAGCCTGAGCTCTACGAGCCGGTCGAGTCCCGCGCCCGCGGCTTCCTCCGTCACCTCCGCCGCAGCGGCGACGGGCCCGGCCGTGAACGCGGGCCAGGGCCACAGCGCCGCGCGCCGGTAGAGCCGGGCGAGGCCGGGGTCGAGGGACCGGTAGATGTCGTCGAGAAAGGCGTCGTCACCGCCCACGGAGCCCCCGCCCGTCGTGTCGTCCGTCCGGGGCCCGCCATCGGGGACGAGGCCCGCTTCCCACTGCGCGGCGGTGGCCCACAACGCGTACGGCGATCCGGCGCACCGCGCGAGCGCGACCGGGAGCGCCGGGCCGAGCCGCCCCACCAGGTCGCTGCCCGCCGCCTTCTTCAGCAGGTGCAGGGAGTGGCGCCTGGAGAGCGGCTCGACCTCGATCGGCTCGGCGTCGAGCCCGGGCAGCCGGCGGCGGGCGACGACGACGGTGAACACGTCGACGGAGGCCGCGAGCAAGGGGCCGACCTGCGCCGCCGAGTGGGCGTGGTCGAGGACGACGAGCATCCGCCGCCCGTCGACGAGCCGCTGGAAGAGGGCGGCCCGGTCCCCGGGTCCCGGCGGTATGTCCCTGTCCGGTACGCCGAGGCCGCGTAACGCCGACCGCAGCGCCGCCTCGGCGTCAAGTCCCGTACCCGCGTGGCCGCCCGCGAAGTCGACGTACAGACGCCCGTCGGGATACCGGTCGTGCGCGCTCGCCGCGAACTGCACGGCGAGCCCGGTGGTGCCGATGCCCTCCGGCCCGTACAGCAGTGCTCTGCGCGGCCGCCCGTCGTGCTTGCGCAGGGCCTCGCGGCGCAGCCGTCGCAGGGGCTCCTCGCGGTCGACGAACGTCCGGATCGCCGGGGGCGGCGGCGCCACGGAGAGCACCACGGACTGCTGGAAGGTCCGCAGGGCCAGCCCCCGCAGCTCGGCGAGCCGCCCGGCCACGACCGGGTCCCGGCGGGCCGCCTCCAGCAACTGCGGTGCGAGCGCCGTCAGTTCGGCCGACCGCTCGGGGGCCCGTGTCTGCCCGCCGAAGAGCCCTCCGACGAGCAGGTAGAGCTGTTTCCCCGCCTCGTTGGCCATGCCGAACCCCACCGCCGCCAGCGTCGCCGTGATCATCCCCAGCGATACGGGATCCACCCTGCCCCCCACTCTCCCCGGGCGCGCACCGTCGCGCCGCTGTCCTGGCAGGCCACAGTATCGGCGCCTCGCGGAGACGAACATCATCCGGCATCATCCGGCCGGACGGCGCCCGTCTCCACGACAACTTCCGGCCACCGCCTGGCCAGTTCGCCCTGGGAGGCCCTCAGCCCCGGTACGTCTCCAGCAGCCGCAGCCACACCTCGCTGATCGTGGGATACGCGGGCACCGCGTGCCACAGGCGCTCGATGGGGACCTCGCCTGCGACGGCGATGGTGGCCGAGTGGAGGAGTTCGCTGACGCCGGGGCCGACGAAGGTCGCGCCGAGGAGGATCTCGCGGTCGAGGTCGACGATCATGCGGGCCCGGCCGCGGTAGCCGTCGGCGTAGAGGCCGGCGCCCGCCACCGACGCGAGGTCGTAGTCGACGGCGCGGACGCGGTGGCCTGCGGCCTCGGCGGCGGCGAGGGTGAGGCCCGCGGAGGCCGCCTCGGGGTCGGTGAAGACGACCTGCGGGACCGCGGCGTGGTCGGCGGTGGCGCTGTGGGCGCCCCAGCGGTCGGTCTCCAGGAGGGGGATCTTCCGGGCGCGGGCGGCGATGGCGGCGCCCGCGACACGCGCCTGGTACTTGCCCTGGTGGGTGAGGAGCGCGCGGTGGTTCACGTCGCCGACGGCGTACAGCCAGTCGCTGCCCACCACCTGGCAGCTGTCGTCGACCGGCAGCCACGCGCCGGGTTCCAGGCCGACCGTGCCCAGGCCGATGTCGTCGGTGCGCGGGGCGCGGCCGGTCGCGAAGAGGACCTCGTCGGCCTCGACGGAGGTGCCGTCGTCGAGGCCGAGGGTGACGGTGGCGCCCTCGCGGCGCACCTCGGTCACCGAGGTGTCCGTGCGCACGTCGGCGCCCGCCTTGCGCAGCGCCTCCGCGACCAGTTCCCCGGCGAACGGCTCCATCCTCGGCAGCAGTCCCCCGCCTCGTACGAGCAGCGTGACCCGGGAGCCGAGGGCCTGCCACGCGGTGGCCATCTCCACGCCGACCACGCCGCCGCCGACCACGGCCAGGCGCGCGGGCACATGGTCCGCGCTGGTCGCCTCGCGGCTGGTCCACGGCTTGGCGTCGGCGACGCCCGGCAGGTCGGGGACGACGGCGCGGCTGCCGGTGCACACGGCCACGGCGTGCCGGGCGGCAAGGCGCCGGAGCGTGCCGTCGGTGCCGGTGACCGTGACCTGACGGGTGCCGGCGAGGCGGCCGTGGCCGCGGTAGAGGTCCACGCCGATGGAGTCCAGCCAGCCCACCTGGCCGTCGTCCTTCCAGTGCGAGGTGTAGTAGTCACGGTGCGCGAGGACCGCGGGCGCGTCGAGCGGTCCCTCGGCGAGCTGCCGCAGGCCCGGGACGCGGCGGGCGTCGGCGCGGGCCACGGCCGGGCGCAGCAGGGCCTTGCTGGGCATGCAGGCCCAGTACGAGCACTCGCCGCCGACGAGTTCGCTCTCCACGACGGCCGCGCTCAGGCCCGCCGCGCGGGCCCGGTCGGCGACGTTCTCGCCCACCGGTCCCGCGCCGAGGACCACGACGTCGTAGGTGATCGTTTCGCTGGCTTCGGTGGCATCCGTGGCATCGGTCATGAGGACAGTCTGGTCCCAGGTGTGCGGCGTGGCCACATGGGTACGCGCGCGGAATACGGCCGTCGCCCCGGCCGTTGTGCACGACGGCTTCGCCCTCACCAGGAAGAGAGACTGACCATGAGCAGCACGACAGTGGAGCTCACGAAGGAAAACTTCGACCAGACGATGACGGACAACGACTTCGTCCTGATCGACTTCTGGGCGACCTGGTGCGGGCCCTGCCGCCAGTTCGCCCCCGTGTACGAGAAGGCCGCGGAGGCCAACCCCGATCTGGTCTTCGGCAAGGTCGACACGGAGGCGCAGCCGGAGCTGGCGGCCGCTTTCGGTATTCAGTCGATCCCGACCCTGATGATCGTCCGCGATCAGGTCGCGGTGTTCGCGCAGCCCGGCGCGCTGCCGGCGGAGGCCCTGGACGACGTCATCGGCCAGGCCCGCAAGCTCGATATGGACGAGGTGCGCAAGTCCGTCGCCGAGCAGCAGGCCAAGGAGCAGAGCGAGTAAGAAACCCGTCGAGGGATCAGTGCCGGGCGGGGGCGGCGGGACTTCGGTCCCGCCGCCCCCGCCCGTCTTCTCCCGCCGCGTCGGCTCGATGCCCGCCTGTTCCGCTGTTCCGTGCCGCGTCAGCTCGATTCGCGGTGCACGACGCTCGCTCCGAGTACGTCGTGCACCTCGGGTTTACCGCCCGGTTCGCGCACCACCCTGTCGACCAGCTCCGCGAGGCCGCGGCCCGAGGGCAGCTCGATGCGAACGCTGCTCAGGCGCGGGCGCAGCAGCCGGCCCAGCATCAGGTCGTCGGCGCCGACGACGGCCGTGTCGTCGGGGACGGCGATGCCCCGGTCCTGGAGGGCGCGCGTCAGGAGCATCGCGTACTCGTCGTTGTACGTGAACACGGCGTCGAGGGCGAACGCGGACCAGTGGTCGGCGAGGCGGGCGGCGGAGTCCTCCGTGTAGGCGAGGGGCAGCTCGGTCGCCTCGCCGTCGATCGCGGCCCGCACGGCGGCGTGTACGCCGTCCAGGCGCGGCCGGGAGAAGGCTTCGAGGCCGGGTTCCTCGGGGACGACGACGCCGATGCGGCGGCGGCCGCGGGCCAGCAGGTGTTCGGCGGCGGCGCGGCCGACCAGGCGCTGGTCCATGAGCAGGGCGTGCGCGCCCTCCGCCCGCTGCGGGCCGAGGGTGAAGACGGCCTTGGCGCCCGAGCGTTTGAGCACGGCGACGCCGCGGGCGCCGAGCGCGGTCGCGTCGGGCGCGAGGACGGCGACGGGGCGCAGTTCGGCCCAGGCGCGGGCGGCCTCCTCGCCGGTCAGGCCGAGGCTGCCGTACTGCACGACGGTGTAGTCGAACCGGCTCAGCGCCCACTGGAGTTCGTTGAAGAAGGCGCTGAACAGCGGGCCCACGGCGATCTGCGGGGTGGGCATGAGGACCATGCGGGTGTGCCCGGCGCGCAGGCTGCGGGCGGCGGCGTGCGGGACGTAGCCGAGTTCCTTGGCGGCCGCGTGCACGCGGCGGCGGGTGGGCTCGCTGATCCGGACGGCGCTGGTGTTGTTCAGGACGTAGCTGACGGTGGCGCGGGAGACGCCGGCGAGGCGGGCGACGTCGGCGCTCGTCGGCACGGAGTGCGGGGTGCCCTGCGGCACGGAGTCGGGCGGGGGACTCGGCGCGTCCGGCGCCGGGCCCGGCGCGGGCTGCTGCTTCGGTATCTGCACCATGACGGGCGCAATCCTTCCAGACGGCACCGGGGCGCACCCAGGCGGGCGCGGGGGCGCTGCCGGGCAGGCGCCGGGGCATGGCCGCGCACGCCGTCGGGCCTGGTCGCGCGGCCCGTCGCACACGCCCGCGGCGGCGCACGCACGGCTTTGCGGAAGCGTCGCGCGCCGCTCCCGCGCGCCGCCGCGGCGGACCGCCGCACCCGGTGGGCGGCGCGAACTCCGCCGTGCGGATACCGCGTTGGGCCGCCGGAGGCTACCGTTCGGTAAACCTGCCCGCCCGGGCGGCCACCAGCCATGTCCCCACCGCGCGGCCGCGCCCACACGCCGCCCGACCGGAGGTGCCCCCACATGACCGCCGACCGTTCCGCAGGCCTCGCGGAGACCGCCCGCGCCCTGGCCGAAGGCGAGGTGTCCGCACGGGAGTTGACCGAGCGGGCGCTCGCCCGCATCGAGGCGGCGCAGCCCGTATTGAACGCGTTCCGCGTGATACGCGCCGAGGCCGCGCTCGCCGAAGCGGCCGCCGCCGACCGGGAGTTGGCGGCGGGCGTGCGGGGGCCGCTGCTCGGTGTGCCGGTCGCGGTGAAGGACGACACCGACGTGGCGGGCGAGCCCACCGCGTTCGGCTGCCCCGGCGACTTCCCGCCGAAGGCCGAGGACGCGGAGGCGGTGCGCAGGCTGCGGGCGGCCGGGGCGGTGATCGTCGGCAAGACCAACACGTGCGAGCTGGGACAGTGGCCGTTCACGGAGGGACCGGCGTTCGGCGACACCCGCAATCCGTGGCACACGGGGCACACGCCGGGCGGCTCGTCGGGCGGCTCGGCGGCCGCGGTCGCCGCGGGGCTCGTACCGGCGGCGCTGGGCTCGGACGGGGCGGGGTCGGTGCGGATACCGGCGGCGTGGACGCACCTGGTCGGGATCAAGCCGCAGCGCGGGCGCATCTCGACGTGGCCGTGGCCGGAGGCCTTCAACGGCATCACCGTCAACGGCCCGTTGGCCCGCACCGTCGCGGACGCCGCCCTGCTCCTGGACACGGCGAGCGGCAACCACGCGGACGACCCGCACCAGCCGCCCGCGATCCGCGCCGCCGAGGCCGCGACGCGCGAGCCGGGCCGGCTGCGCATCGCGCTGTCGCTGGGCATGCCGTTCACGGCGACGCCCAAGCGGCTGCATCCGCTGGTGCGCGGCAAGGTCGTGGAGCTCGCGGAGCGGCTGACCGCGCTGGGCCACGACGTGACGGAGGCCGACCCGCGCTACGGCCAGATCGGCCTCGCCTTCGTGCCGCGGGCCACGGCGGGCGTGGCCGACTGGGTGCGCGAGGTGCCGGACCCCTCGCTGCTCGACCGGCGCACCAAGGACGCCGCGCGCCTGGGGAAGCTGCTCGGCGGCGCGCCGCTGCGTCTGTCGCGCCGTGCGGAGGCCACCCTGCACCGGCGGGTGGGCGCCGTCTTCGACACGTACGACGTGGTGCTCGCGCCCACGACGGCCACCCCGCCCCCGCGCGTCGGCACGATGGCGAGGCTCAGCGGCTGGCGCACCGACCAGGCGATGATCGCGGCCTGCCCGTACGCGTGGCCGTGGAACGTGCTCGGCTGGCCCGGCGTGAACGTGCCCGCGGGCCGGGTGGCGCACGGCCTGCCCGTCGGCGCCCAGCTCCTCGGCCCCGCCGGCAGCGAGCCCCTGCTGATCTCCCTCGCGGCCCAGCTGGAGGACGACCGCCGCTGGCACGAGCAGTGGCCGACGCCACTGACGGACGCCCAGGCGGCGCCGTGAGCCGGGCAGCGCGCGCCACCGCCGCTCCGGACCACCTGCCCCAGCACTGGATAGAACGTTCGTTCCAAACTGCTCGGACATGAGCCCGCCCGAGCAGCCCCGCCCTCGGCCCGCCCCCGAAAACCCGGTGCGGTCGCCGCGCCGCCCGCCTACCGTCCAGGGCGTGCAGATCTACGAAATCCACATCCACGGATGCGCCGGGACGGACGCGGCGCTCGCCCTCCAGGAACCGCTCGCGCGGCTGCTGTGCCCCGTCGAGGACCACGAGGGCCCCTGCGAGGTGCCGTGGGGGTTCACGCTGCGCGACGAGCGGGGCGAGGACGATCCGCAGCGGGTCCTCGTCCTCGGCATCTTCGCGAGCGCGGAGAAGGCCGCCGAGGTCAGGGACCGGGTGCGGACGTTCGTCGGCCCGGCGCACCCGGTGGCGCTGAGCGAGGCCGTCACCGACACCTTCGACGAACTGGCGGACCAGTACCGCATCGAGCAGGGCCCGAGCACGGCCTGAGCGGAGGGCGACCGCCTCAGCCCACCCGTCCCCCGCCCGGCGGCCCGCCCCGCCGCGCTCCGCGTGCCGGGCGCCGCCCGGTCCCGCATCCTGGACGTGGCCGCGTACGCATGCAGATCCCCCGTGACGAACATGAACAGATGGTGTGCCGTGCCTGTCGGCCGTCGCAACAGCATTTCCCGGCCACGAGGGCACTCTTGTGCGAAATAGCTTCAACGTCTTGGGTGTTACGAGCGCTGCGCGGGCAGTTCGCCCGGGCAAGCCGGAACAGGAGGATCCCCGCCATGCCAGAGGGAGACTGTACGAAGCGCCGCGCCCGGCTCGGCGAAGCCGTGACCGAGGCGGAGATCGAGGCCTTGGTGCGCGGCATCTGCTTCAAGACGGGCCCACCCGCCCGCACCGGAGTGGAGCTCGAATGGCTCGTGCACACCCCGGACGCGCCCAGCGTCCCCCTGTCGTCCGCCCGCGTCGAAGCCGCCCGCGCGGCCCTGCGGACCAAGCCGCTGCACTCGGCGGTCACCGTCGAACCCGGCGGCCAGCTTGAGCTCAGCTCGCTGCCCGCCGCCTCGCTCATGGAGTGCGTGTCGACCGTATCGGCCGATCTGGCCGTCGTACGCGACACCTTGAAACCCCTCGACCTCACCCTCACCGGCCTCGGCGCCGATCCCTGGCGCGCCCCGGCCCGCATCCTGCACGAGCCGCGCTATGACGCGATGGAGTGCTGGCTGGACCGCGCGGGCGACGCGGGCCGCCGCATGATGTGCTCCACGGCGTCCGTGCAGATCTGCCTGGACGCCGGGTACGAGGAGCCGGGCCCGCTGGGCTACGCGCGCCGCTGGCGGCTCGCGCACCTGCTCGGCCCCGTCCTGGTCGCCGCGTTCGCCAACTCCCCGCTGCAGGACGGCCGCCGCACCGGCTGGCGCTCCACGCGGCAGGCCGTGTGGGCCGGCATCGACCCCGGCAGGTCGGGCGCGCCCGCGCTCGACGGCGAGCCGCGGGCCGCCTGGACGCGGCACGCCCTGGACGCGCCGGTGATGTGCGTGCGCGCCGACACCGCTCCCTGGCTGGTGCCGGACGGGCTGACCCTGCGGTCCTGGGCTCGCTCCGGCGAGCCGCGTCCGCCCACCCGCGACGACCTCGACTACCACCTCACCACGCTGTTCCCGCCGGTCAGGCCGCGCGGTCACCTGGAGCTGCGGATGGTCGACGCGCAGCCGGGCGAGCACGGCTGGATCGTGCCGCTCGCGGTGACGTGCGCGCTGTTCGACGATCCGGGTGCCGCCGAGACGGCCTACCGCACGGTCAAGGCGCTGGCCGAGCGCGCGGGCGCCACGCCGCCGCCGCACAGCCCGCTGTGGCTGGACGCGGCCCGGCACGGCCTCGCCGACCCGGAGCTGCACGAGGCCGCCACGGCCTGTTTCGCCGCCGCGCTCGACGCGCTGCCGCGGCTCGGCGCCGACGCGCGCGTGCTGGCGGCCGTCGCGGCGTACGCCGACCGGTATGTCGCACGCGGGCGCTGCCCCGCCGACGACCTGCTCGACGAGGAGCACGCACACGGGACGCCCCTGCCCGGGAAGGACGCACACCGATGACCGGTTCCACGACGGGACTCCAGCACGTCTCCGCCACCGACCCCGAGGCGCTGCGGGCCCGCGCGCAGACCGCGCTGCTCGCCGCGCGGGAGCGCACCGCGCTCCTCACGTCCTGCGTCGAGGACCCCGAACTGACCGCGCAGCACTCGCCGTTGATGTCCCCCCTGGTGTGGGATCTCGCGCACATCGGCAACCAGGAGGAGCAGTGGCTGCTGCGCGCGGTCGGCGGCCGGGCGGCGCTGCGGCCCGAGATCGACTCGCTGTACGACGCGTTCGAGCACCCCCGGGCCACCCGCCCCTCGCTGCCGCTGCTCGCGCCCGACGAGGCCCGCCGCTACGCCGCCGACGTGCGCGGCCGCGCCCTCGACGTACTGGAGAGCACCCCGTTCCACGGCTCGCGGCTCACCGACGCGGGCTTCGCCTTCGGGATGATCGCGCAGCACGAACAGCAGCACGACGAAACGATGCTGATCACCCATCAGCTGCGGGCGGGCGCCCCGGCGCTCACCGCCCCGGACCCCGGGCCCGCTCCCCTGTTCACGGGGCCGCCCGAAGTCCTGGTGCCCGGCGGCCCGTTCACGATGGGCACGTCGGCCGAACCGTGGGCGCTCGACAACGAACGCCCCGCGCACCGGCGCTTGGTGCAGCCGTTCTTCATCGACACCACGCCGGTCACCAACGCCGCGTACCAGCGCTTCATCGAGGCGGGCGGCTACGACGAGCCGCGCTGGTGGCACGAGCGGGGCTGGGAGACGGTGCGCCGCAACAAGCTCACGGCACCGCTGTTCTGGCGGCGCGAGGCGGGCCAGTGGCTGCGCCGCCGCTTCGGCACCCTCGAACCGGTGCCGGACGACGAGCCGGTCCTGCACGTGAGCTGGTACGAGGCGGACGCGTACGCGCGCTGGGCCGGGCGGCGCCTGCCGACCGAGGCCGAGTGGGAGAAGGCCGCGCGCCACCACCCGGACGAGGACCGCTCGACGCGCTACCCGTGGGGCGACGCGGACCCGACGCCGGACCGGGCGAACCTGGGCCAGCGGCATCTGCGCCCGGCCCCCGCGGGCAGCTACCCGCAGGGTGAATCGCCGCTCGGCGTACGGCAGTTGATCGGCGACGTGTGGGAGTGGACGGCGAGCGACTTCCTGCCCTACCCGGGCTTCGTCGCCTTCCCCTACCGCGAGTACTCGGAGGTGTTCTTCGGCGGCGACTACAAGGTGCTGCGCGGCGGCGCGTTCTCCGTCGACGCGGTGGCCTGCCGGGGCACGTTCCGCAACTGGGACCACCCGGTGCGGCGGCAGATATTCTCCGGCTTCCGCACGGCGCGCGACGTCACGGCCGCCGAGACCGCCCAGGGACTCGTCTGATGTGCCGTCATCTCGCGTTCCTGGGTGAGCCGCAGCCGCTCGGCGCGCTCCTCGTGGAGCCCGCGCACAGCCTCTTCCGGCAGTCGTGGGCGCCGCGCAGGCAGCGGTACGGGACGGTCAACGCGGACGGTTTCGGCGTCGGCTGGTACGCGGACGGCGATCCGGTGCCGGCCCGCTACCGCCGTGCCGGGCCGATCTGGGCCGACCAGTCGTTCGCCGACCTCGCCCGCGTGGTGCGCTCCGGCGCGGTGCTCGCCGCCGTGCGGGACGCGACGCTCGCGGGCGCGGACGGGGAGGCCGCGGCGGCGCCGTTCGCCGCGGGGCCGTGGCTGTTCAGCCACAACGGCGCGGTGTCCGGCTGGCCGGACTCGCTCGCCGCGGTGGCGACCGCGCTGACCCCCGCCGACCTGCTGTCCCTGGAGGCGCGCTGCGACTCGGCCCTGGTGTGGGCGCTGGTCCTGGAGCGCCTGCGGCGCGGCGACGAGCCGGCGCAGGCGCTCGGCGACGTGACCGTCGAGGTGGCCCGCGCGGCGCCCGCGTCCCGCCTGAACCTGCTGCTCACCGACGGCGAGACGATCGCCGCGACGGCCTGGGGCGACACCCTCTGGTATCGCGCCGACCCCGGCCGCTCCACCGTCGTGGCCTCCGAGCCGTACGACGACGACCCGCACTGGCGCGAGGTGCCCGACCGCACGCTGCTCGCCGCCGGTGCCACCGACATTCTGCTGACCCCGCTCAAGGAGCCCACTGCGTGAGCCCGTTCCTGCTGACCCGCACCCTGCCCGAGGACGCCACCGGCGCCGCGCTGCGCGCCGACGTCCTGCACGGCCTCACCCGTACGCCCAAGTCGCTGCCGCCGAAGTGGTTCTACGACGCGCGCGGCAGCGTCCTGTTCGACGAGATCACCACACTGCCCGAGTACTACCCGACGCGCGCCGAACGGGAGATCCTGGTCGCCCGCGCCACCGAGATCGCCGAGGTGACGGGCGCGCGCACGCTCGTCGAGCTGGGCTCGGGCTCCTCCGAGAAGACCCGCCACCTGATCGACGCGCTGCCCTCGCTGCACACGTACGTCCCCGTCGACGTCAGCGAGTCCGCGCTCACCGGCGCGGCGCACACGCTGCTCGCCGAGCGGCCCGCGCTGAACGTGCACGCCCTCATCGCCGACTTCACCCGCGGCCTGGCCCTGCCCGGCACACCCGGGCCGCGCCTCGTCGCCTTCCTCGGCGGCACCATCGGCAACCTGCTGCCCGCCGAGCGCGCCGCGTTCCTGACGTCGGTACGCGGCCTGCTCTCCCCCGGCGACGCGCTGCTCCTCGGCACGGACCTGGTCAAGGACGAGGCGGTGCTTGTGTCGGCGTACGACGACGCGGCGGGCGTGACCGCCGCGTTCAACAAGAACGTCCTGCACGTCGTCAACCGCGAACTGGGCGCGGACTTCGACTCCGACGCGTTCTCGCACGTCGCGGTCTGGGACCGCGCCCACGAGTGGATCGAGATGCGGCTGCGCGCACGCGCCGCCCAGACCGTGAAGGTCCCGGCACTCGACCTCGCCGTGCACTTCGAACGCGGCGAGGACCTCCGGACGGAGATCTCCGCGAAGTTCCGCCAGGAGGGCGTGAAGTCGGAACTGGCTGCGGCAGACCTGTCGTTGACCCACTGGTGGACAGACGAGAGGGGCCGCTTCGCGTTGTCGCTGAGCACGGTGTCCTGACGGGTTGGCCGTTGTGGGCAATCGTGCCGCAGGGCGGCACGGGTGGGCACAACCCCCGGTGCCGGGCGCGAAGAATGCAACGCCCGGCTAAACGGCCTCACGGCCCCGTGGCGTCCAACGCTCTGGTGATCCGGCCGGAGGCCACCTTGGCCTCACGGGCCGGATCACCTCCACCGAGCACCTTGGACATGTACACCTTGATGGGATTGTCCGCCTCAACGGCAGCCCACTGCGGCGAATTGGGCGTCGCCCGCCCCCGCGCGGCGCTCACCGCCATCGCGGCGACCCCCGCCTCCCCAGAAACGGCGGACGCCAACGTCGACTTGTTCGGCACATAGTCCATCGTCCGCGCCAGATCCTTCTGCCACTTCTCACCGGCGAGCGCCTTGACGACCTCGACGGCACCCTTGCGCTCGTCGGTGCCGTCGCGCACGACGAGGTCGGACCCGCCGGTGAACACGGCGCCCGGCTTGCCGGCGCTCTTGCCGGGGATGGGGAAGTACCCGAGCTTGCCCTTCAGCTTCGGGTTCTTCTCCTCGATGGCGCGCGCGGTGCCGGGCACGGCGATGATCTGCGCGACGTCGCCCGCGGCGAACACCCCGGCTTGCGGCGGGTGTTCCTCGTCCGCGCCGGGCGGGCCGTCGCCGAGGGCCTGGAGCTGCCGGTAGAAGTCCATGCCGCGCAGGGCGGCGGGGGTGTCCAGGGCGCCCTGCCAGGTGCCGGCCTTCTCCTTCGCGAGGTCGCCGCCCTCGTCCCAGATGAATCCGGCGAGCGTGTACCAGTCCTGGCCGGCCAGATAGATCCCCTGGTCCCCGCCCGAGTCGAGCCGCCGGGTGTCGGCGAGCCACTGCTGCCGCGTCTTCGCGGGCCGCTCGATCCCGGCCCGGGCGAACAGGTCCTTGTTGTAGATCACGACGCGGTTCGCGGCGTACCAGGGGATGCCGTACTGACCACCGTCATAACGCCCCGGCTCGGCGAGGCCCGGCAGCCAGTCCTCCATGCCGAGGTCGCGGGCGGACTCCAGGGTGAGGTCTTCGAGGCCGCCCTGGTCGACGTACTGGGCGACCTGGGTGTTGCCGACCTCGATGACGTCCGGCCCGTCGTCGTCCTTCAGGGCCGCCTTGACCTTCTCGCCGATGCCGGTCCACTCCTGGACGCTGATGTCCAGGTCGATGTCGCCGTGCCGCTTCTCGAAGTCCTCCGTGAACCGCTTCATGAAGGCGTCCGACGCGCTGCCGCGCATCAGCCACACCTTCACGGTGCTGCGGTCGTCCCCGCCTCCGGGCAGTCGGCCGCAGCCCGGGAGCAGGGCCGTGGAGGCGAGGGCCAGGGTCAGGGACAGGGCGATGCGGAGACGGCGGGGATTCACGTCGGTCACTTTCTGCCTGCGGACAGGACGGGGGAAGCCCGACGTGGGGAAGAGCTTGAAGCTCGAACGGGTGTGCAGGATTTTGGTATGGACCAACGCGTCGGTCAAGAGGTGTGGAGGGATCCGTGGCACTTCTGTGAAGGCCGCGTGACCACGGGGCGGCGCTTCCGTCGACAGGCCCGCACGGCCCCCCGGCACTACCGTGGAGGGCACCGCAACGCCGCGGAGAGGAGAAGCCCGCTCATGTCCGACCACACCTACCGGGTCACCGAGATCGTCGGCACCTCGCACGAAGGCGTCGACCAGGCCATCCGCAACGGCATCGAACGCGCCGCACAGACGCTGCGCGGCCTCGACTGGTTCGAGGTCACCCAGGTGCGCGGCCACATCGAGGACGGACGGATCCAGCACTACCAGGTCGGCCTGAAGGTCGGATTCCGCCTGGAGGACGCGCCCTAGACAGACCCGGCGGGGGGACGCGCCCCAGAACCAGGGAGACTTGCCCCCTACGGCCGAGGGCTCACGTACGCCCTTCCCGCTCCTGCGCGTCCCGCAGCTCCGCCGACACGCTCCCCCACCGCGCCCGCACCACCGTGAACCCGGCCCGCTCGGCGTCGTCGCACACCAACGCGTCGTCGTCCACCAGCATCCGGACCTCGCGGTCGCGGGCGAGGCGGCGCAGGATCTCCAGCTTGGTGCGGCGCGCGGGCCGCCGGTCGTGGTCGCGCCGCATCCAGATCCGCCCCTCGGGCAGCCCCTGCGCGGCCAGCCACGCCTCGGTGTCGGCACGGCAGCGCTCGGGCCGCCCGGTGAGATAGACGACCTCGCACTCCCCGGCGCTGTCCAGGACGAGCCGCACCCCGTGCGGCAGCGGCGGATCGTGCGGCGCCGCCGCGAAGAACGCGTCCCAGTCGCGTGGCCTGCGCTCCAGGAAGCGCTGGCGGTGCGCGGTGTCCGCGAGGGTGCCGTCGAGATCGAACACGGCGAGGGGCCGCTCGGCCGCGTCGGCGGCGTACGTCGCCGGGGTGTTGTCGTACGTCACGCCGTCAGCGTACGGAACGTACGCAGCTGGCGGCCCCGCGGCCTGGGTACGACGGAACCGTGCCCGGCCGACGCGGCCGGAGCGGGACGGAGGACGAGGTGCGCAGGATCGCGATCGTGGGGGCGGAGCAGGCGGGGCTGCAGCTGGGGCTCGGGCTCCTGGGAGCCGGGTACGAGGTCACGCTGGTCGCCGAGCGGCGCCCGGAGGAGGTGCGCGGCGGGCGGGTGACCTCGACGCAGCTCATGTTCGGCCCGGCCCTGCGCGTCGAGCGGGCGGCCGGGCTCGCGCTCTGGGACGACACCGCACCCGTGATGCCGGGGTTCGAGCTCAGCCACTGGGAGCCGGAGGGGCGACCGGACGCACCGGTGCACCGGTTCACCGCGCCGTTCGACGACGAGGTGCGCTCCGTGGACCAGCGGGTCAAGCTGGCCGCCTGGCTGGAGCTGTTCGAGGAGCGGGGCGGGCGCGCGGAGTACCGGTCCGCCGGCCCCGCCGACGTGGCCGCCCTCGCCGCCGCACACGACCTGACCGTGCTCGCCACCGGGCGCGGCCGGCTCTCCGCGCTCTTCGAGCACGACACGTCCTGGCCCGCCCACGACCGGCCGCCGCGCACGCTGGCCTGCTTCTACGTGCACGGCGTCGCGCACGACGCCTCCGACCCGGCCGCCGACTGCGTCCGGACCACCGGCGTACCGCCAGCCGGTGACGTGATCATCCTGCGGGCACTCACGGTCGGCGGGCCCTGCGACATCGCGCTGTTCGAGGGCAAGTGGGGCGGCCCGTACGACTGCTGGGACGACCGCCCCACCGCCGCCGACGGACTGCGGCGCGCCCTCGACCTGCTGCGGACGTACGCGCCTTGGGAGTACGAACGCTTCCGCCGCACCGAACCCACCGACCCCGGTGCCGCCCTGTACGGCGCGATCACCCCAACGGTCCGCCGTCCCGTGGCCCACGTGGACGGCGACCGCCCCGTCCTCGGCATGGCGGACGCCCTCGCCGTCCACGACCCGATCACCGGCCAGGGCGCGAACAACGCCGCGCGGGCGGCCGCCAGTTACCTCACCGCCATCCTGCAGCACGGGGACCTCCCCTTCGACGAGGAGTGGATGCGGGCGACCTTCGACACGTACTGGGAGAACGCCCGACATGCCCACGCCTTCACCGAGTTCATGCTGCGCGAGCCGCAGCCCGAGCAGGTGCGGCGCGCCATCGAGGCCGCCTTCGACCACCCGGAGGTCGCCCACCGGTTCGCCAACGGCTACGCCGATCCGTCGACGTACCGCGAGTGGCTGATGGACCCGGAGGGGGCCGACGCCTATCTGGCCCGGTTCGCCTGCTAGAGCGCCGCAAGGTCAGGCCGCTGGTGTCGCGGCACCGGTTCGGACAGCATGCGGCGCATGGACTGGATGCCTTTGCTCTCCACGCTCGCAGGTGCCGCCATCGGCATTGCCGCCACCCTGATCGCCGATCGCAACAGATGGCGGCGCGAGGAATCACGACAGGCCCGGGAAATGCGGCGCGCCGTGTACACGGAGTACGCCACCGCGCTCAAGGACGCGGGGGAAGAGATACGGGCGGTCGCCCTGGGCGATCACATGACCGAGTCGGCGCGTGACGCGGCGGTGCGCGAAGCCTTCCGCAGGACCGGACTGCACACGGCCAGCGAACAGCTCTGGCTCGTGGGCCCGCCGCCCGTTGTCGCGGCCGGGAACGAGGCGTTCCACAGCCTGCGCCGGATACGCGATGCCTATGCCCGCGGGGTGGCGGTCGGCTCCGCCGAGGACAGGGCCTTCATCCAGCAGCGCCGCACAGCCATGGCCGAGATGCGCCGCCTCATGCGTGCGGATCTGGGCGTCGGACCCCTCGGGATCGAATGACCACCGGCCGGTCGGCTCGCCTTCACCCTCGGCCGAGCGCTCGACAGCGCGGAGATCAGAATCACTTTGCCTGCCCCGGACACCTGGCGGATCATGGAAGCAGCAGAGGAGATCAGCCGGGTGACAGCCGGATCCCACTCCCCCGGAGCAGCCGTGCACGACGAACAGCGGAGCGGGATTCCGCAAGGATCAGCGCCCCGTGCCGACGGCGTGCGGTTCTCCGTCCTCGACCGTTCCCGCACCCGCGAGGGGCACGACGCCACGCAGGCCCTGCGTGACACCGTCGCCCTCGCCCAGGAGCTGGAGGCGCTCGGCTATCACCGCTTCTGGGTGTCCGAGCACCACGGCGTGCCCGGAGTAGCCGGTTCCGCGCCGACGGTGCTCGCGGCGGCGGTCGCCGCGGCCACACGGACGATCCGGGTGGGCACGGGCGGCGTGATGCTGCCGAACCATCAACCGCTGGTGGTGGCCGAGCAGTTCGGGGTGCTCGAGGCGCTGTTCCCGGGGCGGATCGACATGGGGCTCGGGCGTTCGGTCGGGTTCACGGACGGCGTGCGCAGGGCGCTCGGCCGCGACAAGCACGACGCGGACGACTTCGCGGCGCACCTGACCGAGCTGCTCGGCTGGTTCCGCGGCACCTCGGACACGGGCGTGCACGCCCGCCCGGCCGAGGGCCTGAGCGTCCCGCCGTACGTCCTCGCCATCGGCGAAGGGGCGCGCATCGCGGCGGAGGCGGGGCTTCCGATGGTCGTCGGCGACATCAGGGGCCGCGACAAGATGCTCGCCGCCATCGAGCGCTATCGCGCCGCGTTCCGGCCCTCCGCCTGGTCGGACGAGCCGTACGTGGTCGTCTCGGGCTCGATCGCCGTCGCGGGCTCCGAGGAGGCGGCCCGCCGGCTGCTCATCCCCGAGGCCTGGTCGTTGGCGTACTCCCGCACCCACGGCACCTTCCCGCCGCTGCCGCCCGCCGAGCGCGTCGAGGAGCTCGCGGCGACGGGCGCCATGACCGACAAGGAGCGCGGTTTCTACGAGTCGGCGCTGCGCGGGCACATCCACGGCACCGAGGACCGGGTCGCCGCCGAGCTGAAGCTGCTGATCGAGGAGAGCGGCGCGCAGGAGGTCCTGGTGACGACGAGCACGTACGACCGCGAGGGCCTCCGCGACTCCTTCCGGCGCCTCGCGCGAGCCGCGGGCTTGCGGGCTCCCGCGCGGCCCCCGGCCTAGAATCGTGGGGTTTGCCCCCGATCCGCGTACGGAGCCCGCCCCATGCACAGCCGCCCCGCCCACGAGCACGATCCTTTCGTACGGGTCCGGGGTGCCCGCGAGCACAATCTGCGCGGGGTCGACGTGGACGTTCCGCGCGACGTCATCGCCGTCTTCACCGGGGTCTCCGGCTCCGGGAAGTCCTCGCTCGCCTTCGGCACGATCTACGCGGAGGCGCAGCGGCGCTACTTCGAGTCGGTCGCCCCGTACGCGCGCCGCCTGATCCACCAGGTGGGCGCACCGAAGGTCGGGGAGATCACGGGGCTGCCGCCCGCGGTCTCGCTCCAGCAGCGGCGCGCGGCGCCCACGTCCCGCTCGTCGGTGGGCACGGTCACGACGCTCTCCAACTCGCTGCGGATGCTGTTCTCGCGCGCGGGCGACTACCCGGAGGGCGCCGAGCGGCTCGACTCCGACGCGTTCTCGTCGAACACGGCGGCCGGGGCCTGCCCCGAGTGCCACGGCCTCGGCAAGGTCCACCGCACGACGGAGGAACTGCTCGTACCCGACCCCTCGCTCTCCATCCGCGAGGGCGCGATCGCCGCCTGGCCGGGCGCCTGGCAGGGCAAGAACCTGCGCGACGTGCTCGACACCCTCGGGCACGACGTGGACCGCCCGTGGCGCGAGCTGCCGCAGGCCGACCGCGACTGGATCCTGTTCACCGACGAACAGCCGGTCGTCACCGTGCACCCCGTCCGCGAGGCGGGCCGCATCCAACGCCCGTACCAGGGCACGTACATGAGCGCCCGACGCTATGTGATGAAGACGTTCGCCGACTCCAAGAGCCAGACGCTCCGTGCGAAGGCCGAACGCTTCCTGGCCAGTGAGCCGTGTCCGGCCTGCGGCGGCAGTCGGCTCCGGCCGGAGGCGATGGCGGTCACGTTCGCGGGCCGCACCATCGCGGAGCTGTCCGCGCTGCCGCTGTCCGAGCTGGCCAAGTGCCTTGAGGAGGCGGCTGGTTCGGGAACTGGCGCGGGCGGGGCGGAGACGGCCGGGGTCCTCACCGCCGATCTCCTGGCCCGCATCGGCACGATCACCGAGCTGGGCCTCGGCTACCTCTCCCCCGACCGTGCAACGCCCACCCTCTCGGCGGGCGAGCTGCAACGCCTGCGCCTGGCCACGCAGTTGCGCTCGGGCCTGTTCGGCGTCGTGTACGTCCTGGACGAGCCGTCGGCCGGACTGCATCCCGCCGACACCGAGTCGCTGCTCACCGTCCTGGACCGGCTGAAGGCGGCGGGCAACTCGGTGTTCGTGGTCGAGCACCACCTGGACGTGATGCGGCACGCGGACTGGCTGGTCGACGTGGGGCCGCGCGCGGGCGAGCACGGCGGGCGGGTGCTGCACAGCGGCCCGGTGGCCGATCTCGAGGCGGTGGCGGAGTCGGCGACGGCACGCTTCCTGTTCGACCGGGAGCCTGTGGCGGTACGTCAAGTACGTACGCCGCGCGGCTGGTTGAAGGTCGGGCCGGTGTCGCGGCACAACCTGCGGGACGTGACCGCGGAGTTCCCGCTGGGGGCGTTCACGGCGGTGACGGGGGTTTCCGGGTCGGGCAAGTCGACGCTGATCGGTGAGCTCGCCGAGAACGCGGCGGATCTCGCGGGTGTGGACCGGCTCGTGTGCGTGGATCAGAAGCCGATCGGCCGCACGCCGCGCTCCAACCTCGCCACGTACACCGGGCTTTTCGACGTCGTCCGCAAGGTCTTCGCCGAGACGGACGAGGCGCGGGCGCGCGGCTACGGCGTGGGGCGCTTCTCCTTCAACGTGGCGGGCGGGCGCTGCGAGACGTGCCAGGGCGAGGGGTTCGTGAGCGTCGAGCTGCTCTTCCTGCCCAGCACGTACGCGCCCTGCCCGGACTGCGAGGGCGCCCGCTACAACCCGGAGACCCTTCAGGTCACCCACGGCGGGCTCACCATCGCGGACGTGCTCGACCTGACCGTCGAGGCCGCCGCCGGCTTCTTCGCCGACACTCCCGCCGTGCTGCGCAGCCTGCGCACGCTCCTCGACGTCGGGCTCGGCTATCTGCGGCTCGGGCAGCCCGCGACGGAGCTGTCCGGCGGCGAGGCGCAGCGGATCAAGCTGGCCAGTGAGCTGCAGCGGGTGCGGCGTGGGCACACCCTCTACCTCCTCGACGAGCCCACCGCCGGGTTGCATCCCGCGGATGTGGAGGTGCTGGTGGGGCGGTTGCACGAGTTGGTGGACGCGAGGCACTCCGTGGTGGTCGTCGAGCACGACATGGCTGTGGTGGGCGGGGCGGACTGGGTGGTGGATCTGGGGCCGGGGGGTGGTGCGGCCGGGGGGCGGGTGGTTGCTGCGGGTACGCCCGCCGACGTGGCTGGGGTCGGCGGGAGTCGGACTGGGGCTTATTTGGCGCGGGTGGTGGGGCGGTAGGCCCTGCGGGGCTTTCCCCGCTGCGTCCATTAGCGCGCTCCGCGCGCGGGCGCCCCTTCCCGAAACCGGGGGCCGCCGCCCCCGGACCCCCGCTATCGGCCTGAACGGCCTCGTCCTCAAACGCCGGACGGGCTGAAAGGCCTCACCTGGCCTGCGGTGATAGCCGAACTCGTATCAATCCGCGACCAATTCGCTCTTGGACATGATGCTGCGTCACCTGCTTCGCTGCCGTCATGAACACCAACGGGAGTCCCAACAGCCCCGGTCGCCGCGTCCTGCTGCGCGGTGCCGCCCTCGGCGCGGCCGCGCCCCTGGTACCCGCCGCCGCGTCCGCCGACAGCCCGGTGGGGGCCGCGCGCCCCGGTCACCGCGGGTCCGCCGCCACGTATCGCTGGCTCGGCACGTCCGGGTGGCGTGTCGACGTGGGCGAGGGGGACGGGAAGAAGAAGACCATACTTGTCGATCCTTACGTCACGCGCTTCCCCACCGGGCTCTCCACGGGTGACTTCGACGCCGCCACGCCGCTGCGTACGGACGAGGCGTTGGTGCGGCGGCACGCGGGGGAGCCCGAGGTCGTCCTCGTCACCCACAGCCATTGGGATCACTTCAACGACGTTCCCTACCTGGCCCGTTCGACGGGTGCGCGGGTCGTCGGCACGGAGACGACGTATCACCTGCTGCGGGCGCTCGGCGTGGACGGCGGGCAGATCTCGGTCGTCAAGGGCGGGGAGGTGCTCGACTTCGGCGGGTACGTCGTCGAGGTCGCCGCCTCGCTGCACAGCCGCAACGCGAAGTACTCGTACTTCGCGCCCGGCACCCTGCACGCGCCGCCCGCCGCGCCGAAGACCGTGTCCGACCTGCCGGAGGGCGACACCCTGGCCTTCAAGGTGACGCCTCGAGGCGCGCCCTCGGCGCTGTTCATGGGGGCGAGCAACTTCGACGAGCGGGCCTTCCGGGGGCTCGCGCCCGACATCGCGATGGTGGCGGTGGCGGCGAGCAAGGCGACGTACGCGTACGTGCCGCGGCTGCTCGACGCGCTCGGCCGGCCGGGGGTGGTCGTGCCGGTGCACTGGGACGACTTCGAGCGGCCGCTGAGCGAGGGGCCGCACGCCGACCGCACGATGGACCTCGACGCGTTCACCGCCGAGGTCCGCCGGGCAAGTCCCCGCTCGCGCCTGGTCGTTCCGGACTACCGGACCGTGTACGGGGGCGACCTGCGGCCCCGCCGCTAACGGCTCACCTTGCGCGTCGCCCGCAGCCACTCCTTGTTCATCGCCGCGATCGACGGCAGCGGGATGCCCTTCGGGCAGGCCGTCGCGCACTCGCCGGTGAGGGTGCAGCCGCCGAAGCCCTCGGAGTCCATCTGGGCGACCATGTCCAGGACGCGGGTCTCGCGCTCGGGGGCGCCCTGCGGCAGCACGTTGAGGTGGTTGACCTTGGCGGACGTGAACAGCATCGCCGAGCCGTTGGGGCAGGCCGCGACGCAGGCGCCGCAGCCGATGCACTCGGCGTGCTCGAAGGCGAAGTCCGCGTCCGGCTTGGGCACGGCGGTCGCGTGGGCCTCCGGGGCCGAGCCGGTGGGGGCGCTGATGTAGCCGCCGGACTGGATGATGCGGTCGAAGGCGGAGCGGTCGACGACCAGGTCCTTGATGACCGGGAAGGCGGCCGCCCGCCACGGCTCGATGTCGATGGTGTCGCCGTCCTTGAAGGACCGCATGTGCAACTGGCAGGTCGTGGTGCGCTCGGGCCCGTGCGCGTCGCCGTTGATGACGAGCGAGCACGCGCCGCAGATGCCCTCACGGCAGTCGTGGTCGAAGGCGACCGGCTCCTCGCCCTTGACGATGAGCTCTTCGTTGAGGGTGTCGAGCATCTCCAGGAAGGACATGTCGGAGGAGATTCCATCCACCTCGTACGTGGACATCGCTCCTTCGGCGTCGGCGTTCTTCTGGCGCCAGACGCGCAGGGTGAGCTTCATGCGTAGCTCCGCTGAGTGGGGTGGACGTACTCGAAGGTCAGGGCTTCCTGGTGCAGCACGGGGGCGTCGCCCGTCGCTGTGAACTCCCAGGCGGCGGCGTACGAGAAGTCCTCGTCGACGCGGGCGGCCTCGCCGTCCGGGGTCTGGGACTCCTCGCGGAAGTGGCCGCCGCAGGACTCGGCGCGGTGCAGCGCGTCGAGGCACATGAGCTCGGCGAGCTCCAGGTAGTCGACGATGCGGTTGGCCTTCTCCAGGGACTGGTTGAACTCCTCGCCGGTGCCGGGGACCTTGATGCGGCGCCAGAACTCCTCGCGGATCTGCGGGATGCGCTCCAGGGCCTTGCGCAGGCCGGTCTCGGTGCGGGCCATGCCGCAGAACTCCCACATGAGCTCGCCGAGTTCGCGGTGGAAGGAGTCGGGGGTGCGGTCGCCGTCGACGGACAGCAGGAGGTTCAGGCGGTCCTCGGTCTCCGACAGGACCTCCTGGACGGCCGGGTGGTCGGCGTCGACCTCGTCCTTGTGCGGGTTGCGGGCGAGATAGTCGTTGATCGTGGAGGGCAGCACGAAGTAGCCATCCGCCAGGCCCTGCATCAGGGCGGAGGCGCCGAGACGGTTCGCCCCGTGGTCGGAGAAGTTGGCCTCGCCGATCGCGAACAGGCCGGGCACGGTGGTCTGCAGGTCGTAGTCGACCCACAGGCCGCCCATCGTGTAGTGCACGGCGGGGTAGATCCGCATCGGTACCTCGTACGGATCCTCGTCGGTGATCCGCTGATACATGTCGAAGAGGTTGCCGTACTTGGCCTCCACCGCCTTGCGGCCCATGCGCTCGATGGCGTCGGCGAAGTCCAGGTACACGCCCTGGCCGCCGGGGCCCACTCCCCTGCCCTCGTCGCAGACGTTCTTGGCGGCGCGCGAGGCGATGTCGCGCGGGACGAGGTTGCCGAAGGACGGGTAGATGCGCTCCAGGTAGTAGTCGCGCTCGTCCTCGGGGATCTCGTTCGCCGGGCGGGTGTCCCCCTTGGCCTTGGGCACCCAGATGCGGCCGTCGTTGCGCAGCGACTCGCTCATCAGCGTGAGCTTGGACTGGTGGTCGCCGGTGCGCGGGATGCAGGTGGGGTGGATCTGCGTGAAGCAGGGGTTCGCGAAGTAGGCGCCGCGCCGGTGGGCCCGCCACACGGCCGTCGCGTTGGAGTTCATGGCGTTCGTCGACAGGTAGAAGACGTTGCCGTAGCCGCCGGACGCGAGGACGACGGCGTCCGCGAAGTACGTGTCGATCTTGCCGGTGATCAGGTCGCGGGCGACGATGCCGCGGGCCCGCCCGTCGACGACGATCACGTCCAGCATCTCCGTACGCGGATGCATCTCGACGTTGCCCGCGGCGATCTGCCGCGAAAGCGCCTGGTACGCGCCGAGGAGCAGCTGCTGTCCGGTCTGGCCGCGCGCGTAGAACGTACGCGAGACCTGCACGCCGCCGAAGGAGCGGGTGTCGAGCAGGCCGCCGTACTCCCGGGCGAACGGCACGCCCTGGGCGACGCACTGGTCGATGATCTCGACGGAGATCTGCGCGAGGCGGTGCACGTTGGACTCGCGGGCGCGGAAGTCGCCGCCCTTGACGGTGTCGTAGAACAGTCGGTGGATGGAGTCGCCGTCGTTGCGGTAGTTCTTCGCGGCGTTGATGCCGCCCTGCGCGGCGATGGAGTGGGCGCGGCGCGGCGAGTCCTGGTAGCAGAACTGCACGACGTGGTAGCCCTGTTCGGCGAGCGTGGCGCCCGCCGAGCCGCCCGCGAGGCCGGTGCCGACGACGATGACGGTGTGCTTGCGGCGGTTGGCGGGGTTGACCAGCTTGGCCTCGAAGCGGCGGGTGTCCCAGCGCTCGGCGACGGGGCCCTCGGGCGCCTTGGTGTCGGCGACCGGCTCGCCGGTGGTGTACTCGGAATAAGAATTCATCGGTCAGCTCACCACTCCGGTCATGACACCGACGGGTACGGAGACGAAGCCCGCGGTCAGCAGCAGCGCGAGGCCGTTGGCGCAGGTCTTCAGGACGCGGTCGCGGGTCGCGTTGCCCACGCCGAGGGTCTGGGCGGCACTCCAGAAGCCGTGCCGGACGTGGAAGCCGAGGGCGACCACGGCCGTGATGTAGATGACGTTGCCGTACCAGGTGGAGAAGGTGTCGATGACGTTCTGGTACGGGTGCAGGTGCTCGTAGCCGCCGGGGTGCACGGTGCCCGTCGTCAGGTCCAGGATGTGCCAGACGATGAACAGGCCGAGGATGATCCCGCCCCAGCGCATGGTGCGGGTCGCGTAGCTGGAGCGCGGCTTCTTGTGCACGTACTTGCTGGGGCGCGCCTTGATGTCGCGGCGGCTGAGCTGGTACGCGGACACGGCGTGCGCGACGACGGCGGCGACGAGTCCGACGCGGACGACCCACAGCGTCCACTCCCAGCGCATGACGGGCTCGCCGAGGGTGCGCAGCCAGTGCGCGTAGTGGTTGAAGTCGCCCGGACCGAAGAAGATCTTCAGGTTTCCGATCATGTGGGCGACCAGGTAGAGCAGCATGATCAGGCCGCTCACCGCCATCACGGTCTTCTTGCCGACGGTGGAGTCCCACACGGTGCGCGGGAGGGACGGCCGTCGGTCGGTCCGCGTTGCCAGAGCCATGTCACGAACGCTACGGCCGAAGGTCCCGATCAGTCCAAGAGATGCTCCTGCTCATCTCCATAGGCTTGGCCTATCGATATCGTATCGTGGTGCGCATGCAGTTCCAGCAGCTTCTCTACTTCGTGGCGGTCGCCGAGACCCGGCACTTCACGCGGGCCGCCGAGCAGGTGCACGTCTCGCAGCCGTCGCTGTCGCAGCAGGTGCGGGCCCTGGAGAAGGAGCTCGGCGCCGAGCTGTTCAGCAGGGCGCGGGGGAACATCGCGCTCACGGACGCGGGCGAGGCGCTGCTTCCGCTGGCCCGCCGCATCCTCGCCGACGCCGACACCGCGCGCATCGAGGTGCAGGAGCTGGCGCAGCTCCGCCGGGGCCGGGTGCGGCTCGGGGCCACGCCGAGCGTCTGCACGGGTCTGCTGCCGCAGGTCCTGCGCGACTTCCACGACCGGCACCCCGGTATCCAGCTCCTGATCGAGGAGGGCGGCAGCCACGACCTCGTACGCCAACTCGCGCGCGGAGCCCTGGACCTGGCCCTGGTCGTGCTGCCGCTGCCGACGCCGTCGCCCGCCCTGACGACGGTGGAGCTGCTGCGCGAGGACCTGGTCGTCGTGTCGTCACCGGACGCCCCCGGCCTCGGCGCATCCGCGCGCGTCGCCGACCTCCAGGGCGAGCGCCTTGTGATGTTCCGGCACGGCTACGACCTGCGCGAGCTCACGGTCGCCGCCTGCCGCGCGGAGGGCTTCGAGCCCGAATTCGCCGTCGAGGGCGGCGAGATGGACGCCGTCCTCGGCTTCGTCCGCGCGGGCCTCGGCGTCGCCGTCGTCCCCCGCATGGTCGCCGAACGCGCCGGCAGCGGCCTCCGCATGACGCCCCTGTCCCGGCCCCGGCTGCGCCGCACCATCGCCCTGGCCCACCGCAGCGACGTCGCACCACCGCGGGCGGCGCGGGAGTTGCAGGGGATGCTGCTGGCACGGTGAGCGCACCTGAAGGCCCGTCACCGGCTCATGCGGCGCACTTCCGAGCGGGCCGCTGAGCCGCTCATGCACCGAATGCACTCATTAGAGCTACTTTCTGCCTACGTCGGTGATGCGGCGGGGAGATCGTCCGCAGTCCGGCCGTCCGTGCGGTTCAGCGGCGGCCGCAACGCGCTGCACAACTGCACTGCACAACTGCACTGCACACCTGCGGAGAGGAACCCCATCGTGAGATGAATCAGTACGGCGCTGGCCGTGGCCTTCGCCTTCGGCGTCGCGCTCGTCCCCGCGGCGGCCCAGGCCGAGCCGCCGCCCCAACTGCCCCGCTACACCTGCCAGGTGATCTACGAAGAGGACTACGGCGACACCCTGGACGCCGACGGCCACAACTGCACGCCCGCCAACGGCGCCCCCGCCGAGGGCGAGATCACCGTTCCCTTCTACATCGCCGATGGCGAGGCCGGTTACATCTGTGGGTACGGACGGGTCGAACCGCCCTGGGTGTGGACCCATGACTGCACCCGCGTAGAAGAGCCCGGATAGGCCTGAGAACGCCGGTGGGGTCGGCCGGGCGCCCGGCCGACCCCGCAGTCCGGGAACCGGCCGGCCGCGCAGGGGCGTCTCAGCCCGTCGCGTCCGCCAGGGCCAGTTCGTGCAGGCGGTCCGGCGGGCCCGGGCGTGCGTAGTACCAGCCCTGGGCCGTGTCGCAGCCCAGTTCGCGCAGTTGGTCGGCCTGGGCGCCGGTCTCCACGCCCTCGACCGTGACCGCGAGGTCCAGGCTGTGGGCCAGGGAGACGATGCCCTCGACGATCTTCAGGTCGACCGGGTCGGCCGGGAAGTGCTGCATGCCCTGGGTGAAGGCGCGGTCGAGCTTGAGGATGCTGACGGGCAGGCGGCGCAGGTTGGCGAGGTTGGAGTAGCCCGTGCCGAAGTCGTCGAGCGCGATGTCCACGCCCATCTCGGCGAGCCTGCGCAGCGGCTTGAGCAGATCGTCGTCGGCGCCGATCAGGGCCGACTCGGTGACCTCCAGGCACAGCGCGCCCGGCGCGAGGCCCGCCCGCTCCAGGATCTCGACCGTGTCGGAGACCAGGCCGGGGTGGGTGAGCTGACACGGCGACAGGTTCACGTTGACGCGCAGCGGTCCCGTGGCCTCGTCCGCCCCGGACACCGCCTCCCAGGTGCGGGCCTGACGGACCGACTCCTCCAGGACCCAGCGCCCGAGCGGCACGATGAGACCCGTGTGCTCGGCGAGCGGAATGAAGCGGTCCGGGCTGATCACGCCGTGCTGCGGGTGCAGCCAGCGCACCAGAGCCTCCGCGCCGCGCACGCTGCCGTCGCCGAGGTGCACGAGCGGCTGGTACTCGATGAAGAACTCGCCGCGCTCCAGGGCCACCGGGAGCGCCGTGGTCAGGCCGTGGCGCGTGATCGCGCGGGCGTCGGCCTCCGGGTCGGCCAGCTCGTAGCGGTTGCCGCCCGCGTGCTTCGCCCGGTACATCGTGATGTCGGCGCTGCGCAGCACCTCCGCCGCGCCGCGCTCGGCCGCGGGGCCCTCGACGATGCCGATGGAGCCGCGCACGGTCAGCTCGCGCCCCTCGACGCGGATCGGGGCGGCGAGGGCGTTCATGATGCGCCCGGCCAGCTCGTCGACCTCGCGCTCGGTGTCCGGGCCGGTCGTCAGCGCCACGAACTCGTCGCCGCCGAGCCGCGCCACCATTTCGCCGGGCGCCGTCGCGCAGGCCTGGAGGCGGTCGGCGACCTCGACGAGGAGGCGGTCGCCCGCCGCGTGCCCGAGGCTGTCGTTGACGGTCTTGAAGCCGTCGAGGTCCAGATAGCAGAGGCCGAACCGGGCGCCCGCGCCCGCCGACAGGGCCTTCTCCAGGCGCTCGAAGAACAGCGTCCGGTTGGGCAGGCCGGTCAGCGCGTCGTGCGTGGCCTCGTAGCGCAGGCGCAGGTTCAGGAGCCGGCGCTCGGTGGTGTCCTCCATCAACGCGAGCTGGTACTGCGGGACTCCGTCGGCGTCGCGCAGCAGGGACACCGTCAGATTGGTCCACAGGACGGTGCCGTCGGGGCGGTAGAAGGCCTTCTCGACGCGGTAGTGCTCGCGGTCGCCGCGTACGAGCTCCTCGTACAGCCTCCAGATGTGCGGCGAGTCGTCGGGGTGCGTCCACTCGGCCACGTTGCTGCCGCGCAGCTGGTGCTCCAGGCCGCCGAACATGCGGACCAGCGCGTCGTTGGCCTCCAGGACCGTGCCCTCGAGGTCGGCGATGCCGATGCCGATGGCGGCGCCGTGGAACACCGCGCGGAACCGCGCCTCGCTGGCGTGCAGCGCTTCGGCGACGGTGCCGCGCGCGTCGAGGGCCGCCCGGGATATGGCCTCCTGCTCGGCGAGGGTCCGCTCGCGCAGTGCCCGGGCGAACCCGGCGGCGACGGCGTGCTGGATCCGGGAGCAGCGCGCCCGCAGCTCCTCGCGCTCACCGGCACCGCCCGCCCGGCCCGCCTCGGCCTCCGCGGCGTCTTCGCCGCAGTACAGCACGAGGTAGGCGTCGACCACGTCGAGCGTGCGGCTGAGCGCCTCCGGCTCGGTGCAGTGCGTCGCCACCAGCGCGGCGCCCACGGCCTCGCCGTCGGCGGCACGGAACGCCCGCCCCGCGAGGGCCTGCCGCAACTGCCCGGCGAGCGGCAGCAGTTGGTGCTCGAACTCGGGGCGGGTGAGCGAGGTCGCGGTCACCGGGAACAGCGCGCGGCTCCAGATGGTGGCGAACCTGCGCAGTCTGTCCTCCGGCCCGTCCGGCTCCGCGCTCAACGCTTGCGTCCCACGCCGGCGAACCCGGAGAAGGACCACGGGTCCTCCTCCGCGAGCTCCGTGTCGGCCCGCCAGTGCGGCATCGGCACGAGGCCGGGTTCCACCATGTCGTATCCCTCGAAGAACCGCGCGATCTCAGCACGCGATCGCATGATCAATGGATTGCGGATGTCCTTGTAGACGGCGACGGTGCCGTCCGCCTGTTCCCGCGGAACCGGTATCCCTTCGTACGAGGCGTGCGTCACGGCGATCAGGCTGCCGGGCGCCAACGCGTCCCGCAGCTCGGCGACCGCCGCGTACGGATCGTACGCGTCCTCGACGAAGTGGAGTATGGCCACCAGCAAAAGCGCCACCGGCCGGTCGAGATCCAGAAGGGCCTTCACCTCGGAACTGCCCAGGATGTCGCGGGGTTTGCGCAGATCCGCGTAGGCCGCCGCGGCCTGGTCATTGTCTTCGAGAACCGCACAACTGTGCGCAACGGCGACCGGATCGTGGTCGACGTACACGATCCGAGCGGTCTCGTCGGCCTCCTGTGCGATCTCGTGGACGTTGCCGAACGCGGGGATACCGGAGCCGATGTCGAGGAACTGTGTGACGCCCTCGTCGACGGAGAAACGTACAGCTCGGCGCATGAAGGCACGATTCGCCTGCATGATCTTGGGTAACCCCGGCATGAACTCCATCGCCTTGCGGGCGGCCTCCCGGTCCGCCTCGAAGTTGTGCGAGCCGCCCAGGAAGTGGTCGTACATCCGGGCCACGCTCGGCATCGTGATGTCGATGCCCGGCGGGGCCCAGTCGGGACGCTCCATCAACACTCCAAGGCTTAGGGGGAGTCAAGGCGAGCCGGTGTTCGAAGGTGAGGCTACTGATCGCCGGCCAACGGAGCGAGTCAAACCGGAAATTGGCCGTCCGTTCTCGGTCACTGCCTTTGGCAAGTGCCGTGGACAGCCCAAAGAACCGGCCCATTCCTTCCCTTTGGTACGGAAGGAACGGACCGGTCGGTGTGGGGGGGGAGGCTGTCGTGGCCCTCGCGGGGGAGGCTGTGGTGGCCCGGCGGATTCGGCGGACCGCCGGGCCGCGGCGGCCGCTGGGGGGCTACTTCGTGGCGCCCACCGGCTTGCCGTTGGGGGCCGCGGCGTACCAGGTGCCACCGACGCCCTGCCCGTTGGTGTCGCCCGGCTTCTTGTCGCCCGCGAAGGTGTACAGCGGCCAGCAGTCGATCGTCTGCTGCTTGATGCCGTCGGGCCGGTCGAAGGTGACGAAGCCCTTCTTCAGGATGCCCTTGGTGTCGTTCTTCTCCACCGGCTTCACGACCGGCCATTTCTCCAGGCAGGCGCCGGTGCACGCGGACTTCATCGGCCAGGCGGAGTCCTTCGTGAAGCGGTAGACGGTCATGCCGTTCTTGTCGACGACGATCTCGCCCAGCTTGGGGTCGTTGCGGGTGGAGAGCCCGGCCAGGTCGGCTGGCTGGGCGGCGTCGCCGCCGGCCTCCGCGTCGTCGCCGTAGCCGGAGTCGGCGCCCGAGTCGGCGCCGGAGTCCGCACCGGCGCCCGCGCCGCCGGGTGCCGCCTTCTTGCCGTCGGGCGCCGCGGCGTACCACGTGCCGCCCACGCCCTGGCCCTTGGCGTCGCCCGGCTTGGCGTCCTTGGCGTACCGGTACATCGGCCAGCCGTCGATCGTGAGCTGCTTGGTGCCGTCGGACCGGGCGACCTCGCCGAGCAGCGACTTGTCGACGCCGGGCGGGGCCTCGGCGCCCTTGGCGGCCACCACGGGCCAGGCCGTCTCGCAGGCCCCGTCGCAGTTGGACTTGGGCGGCTGGGCGGTGTCCTTGTCGAAGCGGTAGAGCGTGAAGCCCGCGCTGTCGGTGACGACCTTGCCGAGTTTCTTGCTGTCCCACACGGCCAGTTGCCCGGCGGCCTTCGCCTTGCCCGCGCTGTCCGCGGCGCTCCCGGTGTCCGAGCCGTAGCCGTTGCCCGAGCCATAGCCGTCGCCCGCGTCCGCCCCGTCCTTGACCGGGGCCTGGTTGCCCACGTTCTGGCCGTCCGGGGACTGGTCTCCCTTTTCCTGGCCGCACGCCGTCGTCAGCGCCAGCATGGCCGCAGCAGTCGCTACGAGGGAGGCACTCCGCCGGGCCCGGGGGGAACCCCCTGATACATGCTGCATTGGTAACTCCCGCTGTGTGCTTGGCTGTTGTGACGCAGTCGCGTCACGGTGACGCCTGCTGCGTCACGCATGGCCCTAGGTACGGGCGGGACCGGCCGGAGCGTTCAACGCGATCCCGAAATTCTTTCGGGTGGGCCGTGCGCGGGCGCGGAAGGGTTGCGGCGGGGAGCCGGTGCGCAGGGGGCGCGCGAACCCGCGTACGGCCGCTCCCACCTTCGGACGATTGGGCGACGGCTCACGCCCTCGCGGACGGCGCACGGTCCATGATCTCCGTCGTGCCCGGATCCTCCAGGGGCCTCACGGCCCCCGTCACGCGCGCCCTGGCGCTGCTCACGCTGGCCTGGCTCCTCGGCGCGCCGGCGGGCGCCGCGGCGGTGCCCGCCGATGCCTGTGCGTACGCGTCGACCGGTCAGGGCGGGGGCGCGACGGCCGTCGCCGGCGACGGTGCGCAGTGCACGCCGAGTCCCACGCCCCCGCCGAAGCCGACGCCGACGCCGATTCCCCCCAAGCCGAAGCCGACGCCCGTCCCGAGTCTGCCCAAGCCCACCCTCGTACCGCCCCCAAAACCCACGCCTCCACCCCCGCCGCCTCCCTCCCCCAAACCCTCACCTCCGCCGCCCCGAGCGGCCCCCGAACCCCCTCCGCCCCCACCGTCCCGCACTCCCCCACCACCCCCGAAACCCCAGCTCGCACCCCCTGCCGACCCCACACCCACCCCCACCCCCAGCACCCGTCGCCCCACCCCGTCACCCGAGCCCGTCGTCTACCCCGCGTACCACTCCCCGCCGCGCAAGCAGCCGCCCCGCGGCGGGCCGTCCCTGGTCTCGCTCACCCTGCTCGTCACCGCGCCCGCGGTGTTCGCCGTCGCCGCCCTGCGACCGCGCTGACCGCCGGAGGACCCCTTGTCGGAATGGCTTGTTCTCACCCTCGCGATGGCCGCCGCGTGCGCCGTCGTCCTCGTCATCGTGGTGCTCCGGCACCGACGAACCTCCACGGACTACGACACTTCGGAAACGCCCGACGTGATGGAGTACATGACGATGATGATCGGCGTGGTGTACGCCATCGTCCTCGGCCTGGCCATCGCCGGCGTCTGGGAGGCCCGCAGCGCCGCCCAGGATCATGTGCGGGCCGAGGCCCAGGCGCTGCACGAGGTGCACGAGCGGGTGCGCGTGTACCCGGCGAAGGAGCGCGAGCGGATCCGGGACGACGTACGGGCGTATGTCGGCCATGTCGTGACCACGGAGTGGGACACCATGACCGACAGCGGCGAGATGACCGACCGCGGCGACGACCTGCTCACCCAACTGCGCAACGACGTCACGGACTTCAAGCCGAAGACCGACTTCCAGGCCCAGGCCTACCAGCCCCTCATCGACCAGGTCGCCCTCGCCGACGACGCCCGCGGCAACCGCGCCGACAGCGCGGGCGCCACCATGCCCGGCGTCGTCTGGTTCGGCCTCATCACCGGCGGCCTGGTCACCGTCGGCCTCATCTTCGCCCTCCAGATCCGCCGCACCACCCGCGAACTCATCCTCGCCGGCCTCTTCTCCGCCCTGATCGCCTTCCTCCTCTTCCTCATCTGGGACTTCGACGCCCCCTACAGCCGCGGCATCACGGCCACGGCGGAACCGTTCCAGGAGATGTTCCCGGGGACGGGCGACTGAGCGGGAGCGGGTCGGGAGGACGACGGGCCGGGCACATCCCTGAAGATTTCTCCCCAGAACCCTCCATGCCCGGCCCCTACTCCCCCCTGATCGTCTCCCACTCGTCTCCCAGTCATTTGCGAACCTTCACGAACGACGGCGGGCACGGACCGCGGACATCACCGCGATCTGTCCGGAGGGGAGTGTGCGCCAGCGTGAGCCGACGGCTTTGCGGTGGGCGTGGATCAGGTCGGTGACCAGCTGGACGGTCGCCCTCGACAGCGGCAGGCGGACCCGGTGGTCAGCTTCGGCGTGGCCCCCGGAGGAGCTGGTGTTGTTCTTCACGGACCGCCAACTGCCGCCGGTGGCCCGTCCTCCTTCGGCACGATCGACAGGCCGAGCTGCTCGCACAGCTGCGTGCAGCGCACCGGCTGGCCCGCGTCCCGGACTGCGGCATACAGCTGCTGGTAGTCGGCGGGCAGATCGGCTGGGCCAGCGGCTCCTCCTCGGTCGGCAGCTGGGCCACGACCTGTTCACACAGCGCCTGCCGCCTTCGTTCTGAAGTGGTGTCGACGGGTGGGAGTGGTCACGGAGTGGACTTCCTCATGACGGGATCAGTGTGTGGGATGTTCGGTCAGGGTGTTGATGAGGTCTCGTACGGTGGGTTCGGTGGTGTGGGGGGCGAATCGTTGCCGGAACTGGTGGGCGAGGCCGGGCGGCAGGCTGCCGACGAGGGCGGCGGCGCGGTGGGCGCTGTGGGTGGCGGCGCCGAGTTCGCCGAGGGCCAGCTGTGCGTCGACCACATACAGGAGGCGTCTGGCGGCGTATGGGGAGGGAGAGTCGGGCATGCGCGAAGAGGGGCCGTCGTCGAGCAGCGTGGTGAAGTGCGGCAGTGCCTTCTTGGGCCGGCCCAGATGAAGCCAGGCGGATCCAGAGGACACGGCCAGCCACTCCTCGTCGACGTTGACGCACAGCAGGTCGGTCGCAGGGCCCACGTCGGTCGCATCGGCGGCGAGTGCGCTGGTGGCTCGATCCAGAGCCCGGGTGCTGGCGGTGCTGTCTCCGAGGCGGGCGTGGGCTTGGGCCTCCCTGGTGTGCAGGGTGACCGCGAGGCCGGCCGGGGGGTGCCGGACGATCGCCCGTATGGCATGGACCAGGGACAGCATGTCCCTGGGATCGCCGGCTACGAAATGGCGGGCCGCCAGGTCGATCATGCCGGAAGCCACCCGGGGCCGTGAGCCCGCGGCGGTGGCGGCGCGGATGGCCGCCAGGGCATACCGTTCCGCCCTGGTGTCCTCGCCCAGGCAGCCACTGAGCCATTCGCACAGCGCGGCGGTGCGGGCGGCGAGGAGGAGCAGCCGGGCCCCGGCTTTGCGTTCGTAGCCGCTGCTGGTCAGGAGTGTGGTGAGCAGCCGGTGTTCTGCGCGGGCGGCGAAGTACAGGGCCATCGGGGTGGCCGATGTCGCTGTCTCCTGCAGTTCGAGTGCTGCGACACGGGCTTCGATACGGGCCAGCGTGTCGGGGGTGACGGGGCGTCCGTCGCGGGTGGGTGGCGGCTGCGGGTCGGCCAGGGCGGCAAGTGTCGCCCTGATCTGGGCGTCGAGCGCGGGGCCGGTGACGGCGAGGTAGGAGCGGGGCCGCGTATCGGCGAGCCGCGCGGTGCTGTACAGGGCATCGATGGCGGCCTGGGAGGTCCACGACTGGTTCAGCAGCGTGGCGTCGTCGGTGGCCAGGTACAGCCAGCGGGGCCAGCCGAGGCGCAGCACGTCCTCCGGGCCCACACCGTGGATGTGTGCGATGGCAAGTTGCGTGTTGGGCTCGGGTTCATTGCGCCCGGACTCCCAGTGCAGGACCGTGTAGTGGGTCCTGACCATCTTGGGCCCGAAGCCGAGTTCGTTGTGGGCTTTGGCGATCAGGCGTGCGTAGTCGGTCTGGGAGAGGCCGAGCGATTCCCGTGCCGCCTTCAACGGGTGCCGTGCAATATCGGATGTGCCTGGTCTCTGGTACATGCCCTTACCCATGGGTAATTGAACGGTCGCCGAATCGTAGAGAGCTTTTCCGGGCCGCACCAGTAGAGCCGGGCAAGGCACCCCTTAGTCACATCCGAGTTCATTGAGACGCGGCACGGATCACGTTTTCCTGAGTCCTGCGAGCCCGTTCCCTCCGGTTCTGCGGAGGGGCCTGTGGCGCATCGCTCCATCCGGCGAATGACCAGGGAGAGCGTCTTGGACAGTCAGTTCGATTCCACCGTTGCCGCGTACGAGCAGAGCATGGACCGCTTGCCGTTCCGCGAGCATGTCGAGGCGTACAGCCTGTCGAAGGCCATGGGCAGCCTGGTGGGACTCGCCGTGCTCGACCTCGGCTGCGGTACGGGCCTTTATGCGCGGCGCTTCCGTGCCGTGGGCGCCAAGCGGGTGGTAGGCATGGATACGTCGAAATCCATGATCGAATACGCCCGCCGCAAGGAGGAACAGGAGCGACTGGGCATCACGTACGTGCACCACGACGCCACACGCTCCCTCGACGACGACGGTCTCGCCGACGCCTTCGACCTGGTGACATCCGTCTATGTACTCCCCTATGCGACATCGGAGAATGATCTCGCCGGGATGTGCGCGACGGCCCGTCAGGCGCTGTCCCCAGGGGGTGGGCGGTTCATCGCGATGACCCTCAACCCCGACTTCGCTGCCCACCCCGACTGGTACCGCAGCTACGGCATGACGCTCACCACGGACCGGCCAGGCGCTGAAGGAGCCACGGTCCACCTGACAGCGCGGGTCGGCGAAAACGTCATCGATGTCGACGCCCGCCGGTGGTCGGCCGGTGCCCATGAACGGGCCTTGCGGACCGCCGGGTTCACCACAGTCAACTGGATCCGGCCCGAAGTCTCAGAGGCGGGCCGCAGGTGGTTCGGGGATGACCACTGGACGAATTACCTCTCCCACCCGCACGCGCTGATCATCGACGCCACCGCGGGTCCGGACGACACCCCCGGCAGCGGTACCCACTGAAAGGACCGCTGACGTGGAGTTCCTCATACGGCCGTGCACCGACGACAGCCGGAACATCCTCAACCGCGCCGAGCACGTTCTGATCGGGCTCAGCCCCTGGAACGGCTACTACAAACCCCGGACCGTCGAGGCGCTGGTGGAATGGGCCTGCGCGAACTTCGCGGCCGTGGACGTCTTCGTCCCCGGATACGAGGCCGCCCACACCCTGACCGCGGCCGGCCTCCCACCACGCGAAGCGGTCCACCGCACCCGGCGCGCCGTCAGCCAGCTGCGCAACCCGGCCCAGCGCGCCCTGCGCCGCACCGGTATCACCGACCCGGAGCTCCGCTTCCACAGCTGGACACAACTGGTCAACCGCCCCGCCTACCAGCACACGTTGAAGCGCGTTCGTCATGCCTACCGGACCGATGAAGCGGTGCGCCGTGCATGCCGCCTCACCGCCCGCGGGGCCGTGCTGCACGCCGCCGGGCACGAGCCGACCGAGCAACAGATCGACCAGGCCGTCAGCTACGCCATCGCCGAACTGCCCCTCGTCCTCGACGCGCCGGCGATCTTCGGAACGGAATCCTCCCTGTTCGTCTACCACCGGGACATGGATCTCCTCGCCCCCTTCATCACCGGCAGGAGCACCTGGCTCCGCCCCGCCCCCGGACAGGGATACGCCGTGGTGAAGGCACCCCAGCCCGCTCCCTCACCCGCCCGCCGGTCATGACAGCGAACGGAGCCCGCCATGACGCACCCGACCGACGACCCCGGCCTGCCGTTGCGCTACCCCTTCCCGCCGGGTGACCTCGGCACGCCCCCACCGGTCCTGGACTGGGCCCGCAAGAAGCAACCGGTGTGCCCGGTCGCGCTGCCCAGCGGCGACCGCGTATGGATGGTCACCCGCAAGGACGACATCACGCGCGTCCTCACCGATCCGGACTTCTCCCGCAACCTCACCTACCCCGGTGCACCCCGGTTCGTCGGCGACGACTTCACCTCCGTCCCGGGCGGGATATTCAACCTCGACCCACCCGACCACACCCGGGTCCGCCAGGTGATCAGCCGCTTCTACACCCGCAGCGCCGTCGAACGCCACCGGCCGATGATCGAACAACACGCGGCCCGGCTACTCGACGACATGGCCCACGGCCCGAACCCGGCCGACCTCATGCCCGCCTACGCCGACGCGCTCCCCCTGCACGTGGCCCGTGAAATCCTCGCCGTACCACCCGAGTTGCACAGCCTCTACCACAGCTGTTTCCGCACCCAGACCCACCTCGCCGCTTCCGCGGAGGCAGTCGCAGCGGCCACCGCGGCCATCACCGACTTCACCAGGGAAGTCATCGAGACGAAACGACGGGACCCGGACCCCGACGAACCCATCGGGGCACTGATCCGAGCCCGCTCCGACGACCTCATCAGCGAAGACGAACTGATCGGCACCACCTCCTACCTGTTCGTCACCGGATCCGAACCACTCACCGCCTCGCTCGGCACCGGCATCGTCACCCTCCTCATCCATCCCCGACAACTCCGGGACTGCATCACGGCCCCGGACCTGTGGCCCAAAGCCGTGGAAGAGATCCTGCGCTACCACCACAACGGCGTACTCGGAATGCCCAGGGTCGCAACCACAGACGTCACGCTGCACGACGTCACCATCCGCAAAGGCGAGGGTGTGTGCTGCCCGATGCTCGGAGCCACCCACGACCCCGCGCACTACCCCAATCCCTCCCGCTTCAACATCCACCGCACCACCGACGCCTCGGCCACCTTCGGTGCCGGCCCTCACTTCTGCCTCGGCGCCCCCCTGGCCCGCCTCTTCCTGCAGACCGCCCACCGGGCCCTCTTCACCCGATTCCCGTCCCTCTTTCTCGCCGTCCCCGAGCGCGAGATCCCCTGGGAGGACAACCTCGTCTTCATCAAACCCGCGAGCCTCCCCGTCGCCTGGTGACAGCCGCACGCGCATCCCCGATGACGCAGGATGTTGCTCAGCGCGGTGAGGTACTTGCGGACCACCGGGCGGCGTCGGTACCCGGCGTTCAGGAGCACCCATGAGGGCTGGGGCTGTCAAGGCGCACGACGCCACCCCCGCCCGGAGTGAGTCTTGGGACCCGCGCCGAGTTGATCGCCGTGTGGGACAGCTGCGCCCGACGGTGGTTCCCCGAGTCGCGGTCGTGCGGAGAGGACTCGCAGGCATCCATTCGACCCCGGCCGACCGGGCCGGATCATGCCCCTTCTTCGAGGGCCGGGGGGCTCATTCTGGCAGGCGAGCGCGGCACTGCTGGCTCATGCGCAAACGCAAGCTGGCCCGGAGCTTGGCGTCCGTCCTTGGGATGTGCTGGTCATGCTTGCGTGCACAGCTCCCTTTGCTGCATGGAAGCGATCAGCGACCTCGATTGCGTCGGGTGTCGCCGCACGGACGGCGCGGCTGTAGCCGCGGTCGCGGTACACGATCTCCGTCCCGAGGTGCGCGGTGGACCAGGCCGCCAGGATCTCGCTGGTCCAGTCCGGCAGCACGCCGATGATCGCGGAGGTCTCGATGTCCAAGACGGTGGTCCCGTACTCCCGGGAGCGGCGGAACGCGAAGTCGTCGACACCCAGTACGCGTGGGCTGCGAGCCGGCACCGCACGTGCGTGCAGATGTCCGAGCAGCCGGGCCCGTCCGGTCGGCGCCGCCAGGGCACGGCGCAACCGCGTCCCCGGCCGCCCGCCCACCGCGGGCGCAACGGCTCGCCACCACACCTGCATCCCCGGGTCCGGCACGGGCACATTTGCCGGTCGGGCCTCCACCTGCTCCACGAACGTTCGACGTGGGCAGTCGGCGTTGTCGCAGAAGAGCCGCCGCACCGACACTTCACGGCGACCTGGCGCCCGCCGACCGGCAGCTCGGCCAACCGTCGTAGGCATCTGCTGTGCACACGGCGGGAGTATGCCGAGCAGTCCGGACACCTCAACTCGTGGGCACCAACCTGGCGTTCGTGCTTATCCGGCCTGGCTCAGTCGACGTCGCCGTTGCCCATGAGTTCGAGGAGGCGGGAGAGGACTCGGAGGCAGGTGTCGACCTCGGTGTCGGTGAGGTCGCCGCCGACTTGGCGCAGCACTGCGCGTTCGCGGGCGAGCACGGCGGTGATGGCGGTGTTGCCCTGTTCGGTCAGCTGGATGAGGGATGACCTTTTGTGGGCCGGGTTGGGGGCGGGCTCGACCAGACCTCGTGCGGCCGCGTCGTTGACCATGCGCTGGACGAACTGGCGGCTGAGTGCCTGCGCCCGGCCCATTTGAGGGACGGTCATGGGACCGTGCTCACGGAGCAGGTTGAGTACGGCCCGCACCCCCACCAACAGCCCCTCGACGGACACGTCCTGTTCCACCTTGCGCTGGGTGCGCCGGTACAGCGGGCCTACCAGGTCGAACACCTCGGTGAGTCGGTCGGTCAGCTCTTCGGACGCCAGGCCACGATCTGTCTCATTCACGCCACCATGATGACACCTTGGTTGCCATCCTCCTCCCGACAATGACACCTTGATTGTCATGAATGATCTGTTCTGGCTCGACACCGGCACTGGCCGACCCCTCGTCCTGCTGCATGGCGGCTTCCTGGACCACCGCATGTGGGACGAGCAGATCCCCGCCCTCGCCGGGCGGTACCGCGTCATCGCGCCCGACGCCCGCGGTCACGGCCGGTCCGCCAACGCCACCGAACCGTTCCGGCACACCGACGACCTCGCCGCGCTGCTACGGCACTTGGGCACCGGCCCCACCGTCCTGGTGGGCGTCTCCATGGGCGGAAGCATCGCCGTTGACACCGCGCTGGAGCATCCGGAACTGGTCAGCGCCGTCGTCGTCAGCGGCGCCGGGACCGGTGAACCGTACTTCACCGACCCCTGGACCACTCGCACCTGGACCATGTGGCAATCGGCGATGGCAGCCGGCGACCTGGACGCCGCCGTCGAGGCGTTCACCCTCTTCGCCGCGGGCCCGCACCGCACCCTCGACGATCTCGACCCGGAAGTCGTCGGCCACCTGCGCGAGATGACGCGCAGCACCCTGTCCAAGCACACCCCCGACGAAACCGACCTGCGCATCCCCATCCACGACACCTGGAACCGCGCCGCCAAGATCGACGTGCCCGTGCTGGCCATCAACGGCGCCATCGACTCACCCGACCACCTCGGCATGGCCGAACGCCTCACCAACACCGTCGCCAACGGCAGCGCGACATCGATCGACGGAACCGCCCACTACCCCAACATGGAACGCCCGGACGCCTTCAACAGGGCCCTCGAAGACTTCCTACGTACCGTGTGACCACACAACCCTCAGCCCTGCGATCACCGATCGTCACCACTGGCGGCCAGATAACTCCCCGCCAACCGGCCGCCAGCGGGGAACCATTCTTTTCCCAGTCGATCACAGCCCGCACGGGAGGCAGTGCCGGAGGCGTCGGGGCGCGGGCGCGGTTGTGGAGGCCGGGCGGAGGCGGTCATTCGCCGAGGCCCTGGCCGAACCCGCCGTCCACGGGCAGTTCCACACCGGTGGTGAAGGTCGCCTCGACGGCCAGGTACAGCGCGGCGGCGGCGACCTCTTCCACGGTGCCTCCTCGGCCCATCGGTGTGGAGGCGTTGCCCTGTTCGATGAACTCGGTGCGCTGCTCGTCGGTCAGTTCGGCGACGCCCATGGTGGGGGTGAGGATGAAGCCGGGGGCGATCGCATTGACGCGGATCTTGCGGGGGAGCAGCTCGGCGGCGAGCACCTTCGTGAAGGCGGCGACGGCTTCCTTCGCCCCGGAGTAGGCACTGAGACCGGGGAAGATCTGGTCGTTGGAGACGGTGGTGAACACGATCGAACCACCCTCAGACATCAGCGGCGCCAGTCGCTGGACGGTGAAGAAGGCGCCCTTGGCGTTCACGTTGAAGATGCGGTCCCACGATTCTTCTGTGACTTCTTCGAGCGTCTGGAACTCGGCGATGCCCTGGTTGATGAACAGGTAGTCGATGCCGCCGAGGCGTTCGGCGACCTGATCGCGGAGGGCGGCGATGGCGATGGCGTCAGTGGCATCGGAGCGCACCGGGTGGGCCAGTGGGGTGTTGAGCGCCGCCTGGGCCTCGGCGAGTCGCTGATCGCTGCGCCCGGTGTACATCACTTCGGCGCCGCGGTCGGTCAGGGCTCGGACGACGGCCCGGCCCATGCCGATGGTGCCGCCGGTGACAACAGCCCTTTTACCGGCCAGGGTCGTCGGGTCGATGGGTGAACTGTGCTGGGTGCTGTGGTTCGTTGCCATGCCGGTCAAGCTAAACCTTGACATTGACGTCAGAGTCAAACTTCTGTGCCGGGAGTCACATGTTCATCGGCGAGCTGTCGAGGCGCACCGGCGTCAGCACCAGGAGCCTGCGGTACTACGAGCAGCAAGGGTTGCTGCGACCGCAGCGGCGAGCCAGCGGTTACCGCGAGTTCGACGAGTCCGATGTGGCCGCCGTGCGCCGGGTCCGGATCCTGCTCGCGGCCGGGCTGAATACCGACCTGATCCGGGAGGTGCTGCCCTGTATGGCTGAAGAGGGAGCCATCCTGGCGCCAACCTGCGAGGAAATGGCCCAGGACCTCAGGCACGAACGCGAGCGCCTGAGCCGCTCCATCGAACAGCTCCAAGCCGCCCACACCATGCTCAGCTCGATCATCCACGCAGGCGAAGCGATCACCGCCGGGGTCGGCCGCAACGGATAGGGACGCGAGTTCAGCAGCGGACGCGTCCACGACTCCGCCGGCAGCCTCGGTCGGCTGGTCGAGGCACGCATGAACCGCGTCCGTGCGCCGGAGCGGACGCCTGCGGCAGCTCCTGGTCAGCCGTGGTTGGTGGCGTCGTCCCGGCGCTCCACCGTCAGCAGCGCCTTCGCGCGCAGGGACTGGTAGGTGGCGATCTCGCGGCCGAGATCCCTGGCGACCTGCTCGCGGTAGTGACGGTCGAGCGAGCGGACGAGCCCGGCCCTGCCCACGGACGCGTCGCAGGTGGCGTCGGCGACAGCCACCGCCGTCTCGCGGCGCTTCGCAGCGGCCTCGCCGCGCGCGGTCTTCTTCCGCAACGCCTTGTCGTACGCGTCAAAGACCGCCGACCTTGCCGCGGACGTGTCGCGGTAGCGGTGCCCGGCGGCGGCCATGCACCGACGCCAGGGAGCGTCGAGCGCCACGACCCGCTTGTCCTCAAGGAGCCTGCGGTCGATCTCGGCGTCGAGGTTGGTCGCCACCATCTGCGCCCTCATCCACACCACCAGATTCCCGTAAAGGGTGTGCAGCGCCCGCGCGTTGCAGCCGTCGGCGTACATGTAGGTGTCGCTGCCGTCGGGGAGCTCGGTCTGGACCTTGTGGCCGAGCGTGCCGAAGAGCGCCGCCGTGTACGAGGTCCGCTTCGCCGGGGTCAGGGACCGTACGTAGGCGGCGTTGGGGTCCGCGGGGAGCCGCGCCTTCCGCAGGTGCGCGGCGGCCTGGTATCCGGACTGGCGGCGTCGCTCCACCTGATCACCCCGGCGTGGGTCGTCCTCGCCGGGAGTACGGGGCACGAACCAGGGATTGGGCCGGTAGCGGAAGCCCCGGCCGGCCATGCAGCGGACGACGAGCCGTTCCTGTGCGTCATGGAGCCGCTGCTGCTGCGCCTCGGTGCCTTTGACGCGTGCGAGGGCGGCCCTGTCGAGTACGGTCGGCTGCTCAGGCCGGGCGGAGCGGTGCGGTGCGGTGTGCTCCTGTGGGGAGCACGACGCGAGGAGCAGCAGCGCCATGCATCCGGCGACCGCTGCCCGGCGGGGTGTCACGACTCGCTGCATGGGGGACCTCCGGTCGGGTACGCCGTAGCGGGCAGGGGCGGTTCGGGGAAGGCCAGTTGGGAACCGAGCGCGCGCCCTGCCCGGGGGCGCGCGCCCGGCTGCCCGGTCCCGGCTGCCGGGTCGGGGCCATACACCCGGACACCGGGTCACCGGACGTCCCGGGGCAGGCCCGCGCGAGCCCTGCTCGCGACGCGCCCGGCCCGGGGTCTGTGGTGCTGCTCAGCGGGTCACAACGGGGCCGATCGGGAAGGCCCTCAGCACCGCATCCACTTGTTGCTCTCGCCGTCGTCGTTCGGCCGGTGCTGGGTCCAGCCCTGCCCCCTGGGGAGACAGCCCAGCTTGCGGCCGTAGTTCTCCTCGCCGTAGAGGGCCACGCCCAGGCCCGAACGGCCGTTGTTCCACGATGAGGAGTCATTGTTGAAGATGGCCCAGCGCCTCCACGACGGGTTGTTGTCCTTGAAGAAGTAGTCCTCGCCCCGGTAGCTCGCGTGCAGGTAGACGCAGTAGTACTCGCGCGGGCAGCCGGGCGGAGCAGCGGCCTGCTTCGCCGCAGCCGGCTCCGAACCCTTGGCCGACGTCTGTGCCGGGGCCTGCGGCGAGGCCGCCCCGGCCGACGGGGCGAACGCGAGACCCCCGCCCAGCAGCGCCGCACCTGACACCAACGCCAGACGCGTGGCAATGCGTGCCGTCATGTTCCCGTCCTCTCCTTTGCACCGATGTGCCGGACGAGAAGGAGTCAACACCGGTGCGCTCACCAGGCTGCCTCCGCGCGCTGTCCGTCCGATGAGCGCGCCCACGAGACGGCTCGCCCGTCGAAAGAGCGTGGTCGGCCCCGTCCAGTAGCCGTGCCGCGGCCGAGCCGCCGGACTTTCGGCCGGACTTTTCGTCCGGTAAGACACCTGTGACCGCATCCCGGGGGCCGCTAGGTTGAGCCGTCTGCCGGAACAAGAGAGCCCGGAGGCGGACATGGCGACACGGCAGTCGGTCTTCGCCCGGCTGTGCGCCCGGCGCCAGTGGGAGCAGCCGGCGGTGTTCATGGCGGTGTACGACGCCACGGCGCGGCGGCTCGGTGAGCCGGGGCGGATCACCGTACGGCAGTTGCACCGCTGGCGGCAGCCCGATCCGCCATGCCCGCGCCCCGCCAGCCGGCGGGTGCTCGAGGAGATGTTCGGCATGCCGCTGGAACGGCTCGGCTTCACGCTTCCCGCCCACCGCCACGCACCGCCCGGCCCCGGCCGGACTCCCGCGCAGGGCGCAGCCCCGGCCCACGACGCCCGGCGGCCCGCGCCCCCACTGCGTTTTCAGGTGCTCGGTCCTGTCCGTGTGCGGTGCGGTACGGAGGCACTGCCCGAGGGCCGCCCCCAGGAACGGGCCCTGCTGACCGCGCTGCTACTGCGGGCCGGGCGCACGGCGACGGCGAGCGAACTCATCGACGCCATATGGGGACAGGCGCCGCCCGCCCAGGCACTCCCCGCCCTGCGCACCTACGCCTCCCGGTTACGCAAGGTCCTCGGCCGCCGCACCCTCGTCTCCGAGGCCGGGGGATACGCGATTGCCCTGCCGGACGGGGCACTTGACCTGGCGGTGTGTGAGAAGTACGAGGCGCAGGCGGCCGAGGCCCGTGCCGCACACGACCCGCACCGCGCACGGCGGGCCCTGCGCGACGCGCTGGCGCTGTGGAACGGAGAACCCCTGGGCGGCGTCCCCGGCCCCTTCGCCGACGCCCAGCGTTCCCGGCTGACCGAATGGCGCCTGGCCCTGCTCGAACACCGCCTCGCCCTCGACCTGGAGCTCGGCGGACACCTTGACGCCGTCTCCGAGCTGACCTCACTCACTGCCGAGCACCCGCTGCGTGAGGGCCTGCGCGCCCTGCTGATGCTGGCGCTCTACCGCGGCGGACGCCAGGGAGAGGCGCTGGGCGTGTACGCCGACACCCGCCGCCTGCTCGACGAGGAACTCGGCGTCAGTCCCGGCCCGGAGCTGACGGCACTGCACCAGCGCGTTCTGCGCGCGGACCCCGGCCTCGCCGCACCCCCCGGCACCGGCGGCGCGGACGAGCCGCCGCGTCAGGCGGCACGCCTGGCCCAACTCCCGGCCGAGCTGGCCGACTTCACCGGCCGGGCCGCCGCCGCGGCACACCTGCGGCGAGAACTGCTGCGCGACCCGGGCCGGGTGATGCCCATCGCCTCGGTGCGCGGACTCGGCGGCGTCGGCAAGACCGCGCTGGCGGTACGGGTGGCCCACGCCGTCCGCGGCCACTTCCCCGGCGGGCAGCTCTACGCGGACCTCCTCGGCCAGAGCGCCCGGCCGGCCAGGCCCCACGACGTCCTTGGCGCCTTCCTGCGCGCCCTCGGAGTCCCCGACTCCGCCCTTCCCGACGACCCTGAGGAACGGTCGGCGCTCTACCGGTCCACCTTGGCCGGACGCCGGGTCCTCGTGCTGCTCGACAACGCACACGGTGAGGCCCAGGTGCGTCCGCTGCTGCCCGGCGCCCCGGGGTGCGCCGTGCTGATCACGAGCCGCGCCCGGCTGGTCACGGTCCCCGGCGCCCAGGTGCTCGACCTCGACGTCATGAGTGAGCAGGAGGCCCTTGCCCTGTTCACCCGCATCGTCGGCGCCCCGCGTGCCGGGGCCGAGCCGACCGCCTGCCGTGAGACCGTCGCCGCCTGCGGATACCTGCCGCTGGCGATCCGTATCGCCGCCGCGCGCCTGGTCGCCCGCCCGGCCTGGGCCGTCTCCACTCTGGCCGGGCGGCTCACCGACGAACGCCGCAGACTCGACCAGCTGCGCCTCGGCGACCTCGCCGTGGACGCCTCCTTCGAGCTGGGCTACGGCCAGTTGGAGCCCGCGCAGGCCCGGGCCTTCCGCCGCCTCGCGCTGCCGGACGGCCTCGACATCTCCCTCGCCGCGGCCGCCGCCGTACTGGATGAGAGCGAGGACACCAGTGAGCGGCTGCTGGAGTCCCTGGTCGACATCAGTCTGCTGGAATCCGCGGCCCCGGGCCGCTACGGCTACCACGACCTGCTGCGGCTGTTCGCACGCGACCGTGCCGTACGCGAGGACCCGGGTGGGGACCGGAGGGCCGTGCTGTCCCGCCTGCTCGGCTTCTACCTGGCCACGGCCTGCCACGCGTACGCGCTGGAGAACCCGGGGGACCGGCTGCTGGAACATCTGGCGCCCACCGCCTGCCGGGCCTTGCCGTTCGACGACCGCCAACAGGCCCTGGACTGGGTGTTCTCCGAGGGGCCCGCTCTGCTCGCCACCGTACGCCAGTGCGCGGCGGAACCGGCGCTGGCGCCCATGGCCGCCGATGTCCTGCTGGTGACGCAGGACCTGATGGAGTCGGGCGCCTACCGGCAGACGTATGCGTCGGCGGCGTCGGCCGTGGCCGAGGAGGCTCGGCGCGGCGGCGATCCGCGCACCGAGGGCCGCGCCAGGGTGGTTCTCGGCCAGGTGCACCACTTGGCGGGCCGCGCGGAACGGGCGCGCGAGGAGGCCGAGCGAGCCCATGCCCTCGGCGCCGCCGCCGACGACGCGCTCACGCTCGGCTACGCGCCCAACCTGCTGGGCCTGCTCGCCATCTTCCACGGCCGCCACCAAGCCGCCGCCGCCCGCTTCACCCAGGCCCTGAGCGCCTTCAGGGCCGACGGCAACCGCTACGGCGAGACGGCCATGCTCATGAACCTGGGCCGGGCCCAACTGGGCCTCGGGCAGACCGAGAGCGCGATTGCCGCGTCCGAGCAGTCGGTGGAACTGTGGCGCGGGCTCGGCGCCACCCTGCGGCTTGCGAACGGCTACTACGCCCTCGGCCTCGCCCTCCACGAGGCGGGCCGCTATGACGAGGCGCTGGAACGGTTCCAGCAGGGCCTCGTGATGTTCCAGGAGAGCCGACAGCCGTACTGGACCGGCATGACCCACTTCCGTATGGCCACCGCCCAACTGGCCGCCTCGCGCGCGCGTGAGGCCGCCGCGCACGCCGAAACCGCCCTCGTCCTGCTGCGCGACATCGGCGGCGACCGACGGCTCGCCGGTGTGCTGTCCCTGCTCGCCCGGACGCTGCGCCGGCTCGGTCAGCAGGAACGTGCGCACACCTGCTGGCAGGAGGCGCTGTCCCTGCTCGAACGGATCGGAAGCCCCGAGGCCGCACATGTACGTGCCCTGCTCACCCCGGCCGGCAACTCCTGACCATGGCCTCCCGGCGCGCCGGTACCGCCCACCCACTTGGGCGGACGGCACCGGCTCAGGAACGCGCACTGCCCTGCCGTGGCCGGGCAGGCTTCCCCGTCAGGGGAGTCGCACGCCGATCGCGGCGGCCAGCCGCGGCGGCGGCCAGTTGCCCGTGTTGGTGGTGCGGGGCGGGGGCCAGTTGCCTGTGTCAGTGGCGTACGGCGGCGGCCAGTTGCCCCTGGTGATGGTTCGAGGCGGCGGCCAGTTGCCCACCTCGGCGGTGTACGGCAACGGCCGGCTGCCCGCGTCCGTGATGCGGGGCGGCGGCCAGTTGCCTGTGTTCCGTGCCGCCGAAGCCGCTTCACCGGGCACGGCGCCCGGTTCGGCCGCCGCGGCGCTGGTCAGGAGGACCACTGTCGCGGCCGCCCCGACTCCCACGCCGATCGCTTGCTTGATGTGCATGGAGTATCTCCCCCGGCTGAGCCCGGGTAGGGCTCGTCCAATCGCTGTGATGTGTCCGGCCTCGGGGGACGGCTGAGGCACCTGGGCGAGAACCCCCCGTGGCACCGGCCGATCCCTGGCCGATGAGTCGATTGCAGCCGCCGCCGCGTTGTCAGGCAGCCCCCCGCGATCACTCCGGACAAAGGCCGACGCCGCCGGTCGCACGGGGTGGCCGAAGAAAGCCCTCGCCTGTTGCGGCGTGTTGCCGTGCGTCACGGCCCCGCGTACTTTGACGCGGTCCGCCGCGTGCCGGGGAGGGAACTGTGGGGCGTCGGGAGAGTCCGCTGGACCCGGATGCGGGACCCGTGCAGCGCTTCGCGTACGACCTGCGCGCGCTCCGCCGCGACGCGGGCGGCCCGACCTACCGGACGATGGCCGCGCGCGGCGGGTACTCGGTCACCACCCTGGCGCAGGCGGCCGCGGGAGAGCGGCTGCCGTCGCTGCCGGTCCTCCGGGCCTACGTGGCGGCCTGCGGCGGTGACGAGACGGAGTGGGAACACCGCTGGCGCGAGGCCGGAGCAGAGGCGGCCGCCGTGCCCTCGGCCGCGGACGACGAGCCCGCGCCCTACCTCGGCCTGGCCCGGTTCGAACCGGGCGACCGGGAGAAGTTCTTCGGCCGCGAGCAACTGACCGGAGAGTTGCTCACCGTCGTGGCGGAAAACCGGTTCGCCGCGCTCGTCGGAGCCTCCGGCAGCGGTAAGTCCTCGTTGCTGCGTGCGGGGCTGATCCCCGCCCTCCAGCACGCCGACGAGCCGCACCGGCGCCCCGCGGCCATTCGCATCCTCACCCCCGGCGAGCGCCCCCTCGCCGCGCACGCGGCACCGCTGTCCCCGGCGGACGGCGAACGCGACACGGTCGTCGTGATCGATCAGTTCGAGGAGACCTTCACCCTGTGCCGGAGCCAGGAGGAACGGGCAGGGTTCATCGACCGGCTGCTCACCGCCCGGCAGCCGGACAGCCGGCTGCGCGTCGTCATCGCCGTACGCGCCGACTTCTACGGCCGGTGCGCCGAGCACCGCGCGCTCGCCGCAGCACTGCGGGGGGCCAGTTTGCTGGTGGGGCCCATGAGCCAGGAAGAGCTGCGCCAGGCCATCGTCGGTCCTGCGGCCACCCGGGGAGCCCTCGTCGAACGGGCCCTGACCGCCCGGCTCGTCACCGAGGTCACCGACGAACCGGGCGGTCTGCCCCTGCTGTCCCACGCGCTCCTCGAGACATGGCGGCGGCGCAAGGGCCGAGCGCTGACCGAGTCGTCCTACGAGGCGGCAGGCGGCCTGCGAGGGGCCATCGCCCGCACCGGCGAGGAGGTGTACGCGCGACTCACTCCCGGTGAGGCCGCTCTCGCGCGGCATCTTCTGCTGCGTCTGATCACGCCCGGGGAAGGGGCGCCGGACACCCGGCGCCCGGCCGACCGCGCCGAACTCCTCGCGTTGGGCCCGGGCGCCGCCCCGGTCCTGGAACGTCTGGCACGCGCCCGGTTGATCACCCTGGAGGAGTCCTCGGTATATCTGGCCCATGAGGCGCTGATCACGGCCTGGCCCCGGCTCAGCACCTGGGTGGAGGAGGGCCGCGAGCGGTTGCGGCTGCACCGTCGCCTGACGGACGCGGCGAACGCGTGGGAGGAGAGCGGGCGCGACACCGGGGCCCTGTACCGGGGCAACCGCCTGACCGCCGTGGAGGAGGCGTTCGCCGGGAGGGACGGCGCGTTCGACGGGACGGACGGCGACGTCGCGCTGACCGGGCACGAGCGGGCTTTCCTGGCCGCCGCTGTCGCCGCCCGCGCCAGGGAACGCCGCCGCAGTCGGTCCCTGCTGGGGACGCTGTCCGTGCTGCTGGTCCTGGCACTGGTGGCCGGTGTGGTCGCCTGGCAGCAGAACCGCACGAGCGAGAAGCGCAGAACCGAAGCCGTCGCCCGTAAGGTCAGCGCCCTGGCGAACGGCATGCGCTTCTCCGACCCGGTCACGGCCATGCGGCTGAGCGTCGCCGCCTGGCGGGTGGCCGACACACCGGAGACCCGCGCGGGACTCATGGGTGCCCACACCCAGCCGGAGGAGGACGTGTTCACGGTGCCCGAGAGCCTGGACTCCCAGCAGTTCCTGAGCCGGGACGGGCGCACCGTGGTCGTCGCCGACAGGGGTCACGTCACGAAGTGGGACGTGCGGACCAAGCGCACGACGGGAAAGTACCCGGGTCTCGGCCGCCACGTCGGTTCGGCCACTCATCTCAGCCCCGACGCGCGCGGACTCCTCGTGGAGACGGATGACGGCGTCTTCGTCTGGGACATCGCCGCGGGCCGTCCGGCCGGACGCCCGCTCGGCTCGCCGAACGCGGTGAGCCTGGGGTTCGGCTCCACCGCGCGCACCGTCGTCCTGGGTGACACCGCCGACGTGCGCCCCCGCGTCTGGGACACGGCGCGCCGGCGTGTTCTCTTCACTGCCCCTGTCGGCCAGGTGGAAGCGGCCGTCGTCAGTCCGGACGAGCGCATGGTGGCGCTGTGCCCGGCCGGGAGCCGGCTCCAGGTGTGGGACATGGCCCAGCGGCGGCGGCTTCCCGTTCCCGGCTCCTTGCCGCGCGGGGGTGACGACGCGTGTGCGGAGGTCCGGTTCGCACCCGACAGCCGCACGGTGGCGGCCGTCACGCCCGACGCCGTGCGGAGGTGGCGGGCGCGGACCGGCAAACCGCTGCCGGGCATCGAGCAAGTGGGTGTGACCAGCCTGGAGTTCGGTGCCGACGGCCGGTTCATCGTGACGTCGGACGCCGAGGAGATCAGTCTCTGGCGGCTGTCCGACGCCGAGGACCCGGTGCTGCGCTATCCGGTCACCACGCTCTCCGTCGGGCAGCTCAGCCTTGACCTCGACGACCGTCGCATCCGCTATCTGTCACAACGCCGGATGCAAGGGGGCGTCGTGCGCTCGGTCGCCCTGCGCGGTGCCACCGCCACGACCTGGCTGGAACCCGCCGTGTCCGGCGCCGCGTTCGGCGCGGACGGCCGCCTGCTCGCCAGGTCCCGGCAGGAGGCCGACGGGACCCGCTTCCAGCTGTTCGACGTGCGCACCGGGCGCCGGGCGAGAGAGCTGCCCCGGCTGCGGTGCACTGAGGAGTACGTGGCCGACTGTCTGGAGGACATGGAGTTCAGCGCCGACGGACGCACGCTCGCCTATCGGACGGGCCCGGTGGATTCGGCGGCGGGGGAACGGTTCGCCGTCTGGGACGTCGCCGCGGGCCGGGACAGGACACCGAAGGCCCTCCGGGCTCCCGGCTGGGAGGGAGAGGGCGGCCTCGCGATGGCGCTGAGCCCGGACGGGAGATCCCTGTTCCTCTCCCGCGGGGAGGACGAGGACGGGCGCACCGATGTCTTCGACGTACGCCGGGGAAACCGCACCAAGGTGCTGCGCGGGATGGGCGGAGGCGCCCTGGCCGTACGGCCTGACGGAAGGCTGCTGGTGAACACGAACGGCCGGGCGGCCGACCTGCGGAACGGCCGGGTGACCCGAGTGAGCCTGGGCCAGGACTCGGTGACCGCGATCACGTTCAGCCCCGACGGCCGGTTGTTCGCGGCGGGCGACACCTCGGGGCGGGTCACCCTCCGGGACGGCGAACTGCGCCGCCGCGTCGGGGAGTTCGACGGTACGTTCACCAGCGAACGGCAGGACGCCGCCCAGCCGGTGGGCGCCCTGGCCTTCTCCCCCGACGGCAGGACCCTCGCCGTGGGCGGTTCCGAGGGCACGCTGCGACTGTGGGACACCACCGCCAACCAGGCCCTGGGAGCCGCGCTTCCCACACCCGGCGACCGGCAGATCTCTCTCGCCTTCGGCCCGGACAGCGCCACCGTGTACGCGGCGGGCGAGCGCGTCCCGCTTCAGCGCTACCGCGTCACTCCGCGGCAGGTGGCCGCCGATGTCTGCGCCCGCACGGGCACCGGGCTGTCCCGGCGCGACTGGAAGGCGTACATCGCGGAAGTACCGTACCGACCCACCTGCTGAGCCTCGGCAGCGACGGGCCGTTCAGCTGCTGCCGCAGCTTCACCAACGACGGCGGGCCGCAGAGTGATCTGAACCCCTCCCGGGCTTGACGCGCCTTGGCGCTCAATTGTCCGGCCCCCCTCGTTCGGGTGATTGCCATTACTAGCCCATTAAACGCTCCTCCATGCGCGCACCATTTACGTGTGCAGCGGCATCGTGGCGCGGGCGTCCGTGCCGCGTGCCGCTTCCTGACCAAGCCGGGAGCGAGAGGGGGGCGTTGGGTCTGTCGACCACACAACTCAGGTTCGTCTGCGAGCCGTTGACCGAGAACTGCCACAGGGTCTGGGACCGGGGGGAGCATGTCCTGGTAGGGGTGAGCCCTGGCAACAGCTATTTCAGTGAGGCGCTGCTGACGGGGCTGCTGGGCTGGTTGTCCAGGGCGTTCAGGCGCGTTGATGTCGTCATTCCCGACTCCGGGCTGCGGGAGACGCTGCTGGCTGCCGGGTACCCGGGTCCGCAGGCCGCGAAGAAGGTTCGCGGAGTCTCCCAGCGTCTTCGCAACCGTGTGACCCGTGCCCGGCAGGCCGCCGGGGTGCCCGCGGAGCGGTTCGGGCTGCACCTGCTGTCGGAGCTGGAGACCCGCCCTCTGTACCAGGCGCTGCTGCGCGAGGTCGAGGAGGCGTTCGCCGACGACCCGCAGGTGCGGGCCGGCAGTACGAATGGCGCACGGCAGGTCCTGCGTTCCTACCTCAACGGCAGCGAGCCCACCGAGGAGCAAGTCGAACAGGCCGCGCGGTATCTGCTCGCCGAGACGCCCTTTCTGCTCGACACCCCGGGCGTCTTCGGGGTGCCCAGCTCGACGGCCATCTACCACCGCCGCATCGAGTACGTCGATCAGTTCTACACCTTACGGAGCGCGCTGCGGACATCTGAGCACCAGGCGTTCGCCGTCGTCCGCCCTCATGACGTGAGCGCCGGGACCGCCTGTGAACGACCATGAGCTGGACGCCGCGCAGCTGCACGGTTCCCTGCTGCGCGAGGCGTACACCCACTGCGCCGAACTGCTGGGCCGCAACAACCACGCTTCTCAGCCGTGGACGCGGTCCGGGCTTCCTCCGGCCAAACGTCCCTACTGGGATGCTGTGATCGCTTTCTGCGGATACGCCGACGACCTCGCCGACGACCCGGACGCCGCCCTGGACAACCGGCTTCGGCGCCTGCGCGCTCTCCAAGGAGAGCTCCACCGGCTCCTGCGCGGGCAGCACAGACCGCCGGAGACGGCGGAGCGGCGCACACAGGCCCTGCTGTGCCAGGCGTTCGCCCACTTCGTCAACGTTTGGCAAGTACGCGAGCAAAGCGTCTGGGAAGCAGGCCATGCACTCCTGGCCGACTTGACCGTCCGCGACTACGACACAGTGTCCGACCTCGAACGCTATTTCTACGGGGTGAGCGGACAGCCCGCCATCTGGTTCAGCACGTTGCTGGAAGGGACCGGCAGGCGGGCCGAGGATGCCGCGATGGCCTGGGGCTACGGCATGCAGACGCTCGACATCCTGATCGACGTGGAAGAGGACCTGCGCCAGGGCAAGCTGTATCTGCCCCTGGAGGACCTGCAACGATGCGGCCTGCGGCGCGAGGACGTCGAAGTCCTGCTTGCCGCCCGGCACACGACGGGACCGCTGCGCAAGCTCATAGGACTGCAGACCGACCGGGCCCGGCGGTATTTCAACGCGGCCGAGGAATGGGAACGTCTGGTCCATCCCTCCGGCCGTGAACTCGTGCGCCAGTCGGTGGCCCGGGCGCGATTGGCTCTTGAGCGCTTCGCGGATTGCGACAACGACGTGTTCGTGTTCTGTGGGCAGGATTTGTAGAGAGCGGACGTGTGGCAGGGCCGCCGACGGCCGGAGTGGGGTCCGTGACGCGGCGCCGTCGCCCCTCTCAACGGGTGAATGCGGGGTGTCCGCGTCTGTGTCGCTCCTGCTCCGCGCGGCGAGGGGCTTGGAGGCTGAGGGCATGTCACACCACCTCAGCGGGCCGAATCTCCGGTCCCCCATGGGCGATGCCCGGCTCGACATGACCGATCTGTTCGCCTTCACGGCGGCAGGTGACCGCACCGTGCTGATCATGAATGTCAACCCCGTCGCCCCCACCGGCGGCGACGCCTTCCACCCCGACGCGGTCTACCGCATCAACGTGGACACCGACGGCGACAACCAGGCGGATGTGGCCTTCAGTTTCGTCTTCTCACAGCCCCAGGCCGGGCAGCAGACCGTGACCGTGTACCGCGCGGATGGCGAACAGGCCCGGTCGCACGAGGCCGGCGGACAGAAGATCATCACCGAGGGGCCGGTCTCCTTCACCGCACGGCCCGAGTCCATCGCCGCAGGGCCCTACCGATTCTCCGCCGGGCTCCGCAGCGACCCGTTCTTCGCGGACTTGGACGGGATCGTCAAGGACTTCCAGTGGACCGGAGTCGACTGGGGCGCCGACAAGAACGTCTTCGGCATCGTCCTCGACATGCCGGCCCTCGAGCTGGGCCCAGCCCCGGTCATCGGCGTCTGGGGGCGGGTGAGCGTCCGCCAGGACGGGCATCTGAAGTCAGTGGACCGGGGTGCCCATCCCTCGCTCACGGCCTACTTCAACCAGGACGATGCCAAGGACGCGTACAACGCAGCCGAGCCGGCACAGGACTGGGACACCTACCTGCAGCCGTGGACCGCGGTCCTTGCGCACACCGGCGGCTACGACGACCAGGCCGCCGAAAAGGCCCTGCGTACGGTCCTGCCGGACATCCTGCGCTACGACCGGTCCAAGCCCGCCGCGTACCCGAACGGGCGGACCCTGACGGACGACGTCACCTCCGCCCGGCTGAACATGATCTCCGGCGGCAAAGTCACCAGCGACCACATCGGCCCGCACACCGACCTGCTGCCCGACTTCCCCTTCCTCGGCACACCGCACCCTGCCCCCGCGCCCGCCTGAGACCGACACTCTCTCCACGCGCGGTCGCCGGACGCGGGGGCGCACCACCCCGGCGTCCGGTCAGCGCGTGGCGAGGAGTTCGAGTGTGTCGATCACGCGGTTCGAGAAGCCCCACTCGTTGTCGTACCAGGCGACCACCTTGACGTGGCGGCCCTCGACGCGGGTGAGGGCCGAGTCGAAGACCGACGAGGCGGGATTGCCCGTGATGTCGGACGACACGAGCGGGTCCTCCGAGTACTCGAGGACGCCGGCGAGCGGCCCCTCCGCCGCCGCGCGGTACGCCGCAAGGACGGCGTCGCGCGTCACGTCACGGGCGACGGTCGTGTTGAGTTCGACGATCGAGCCCACCGGCACCGGTACGCGGATCGAGTCGCCCGACAGCTTGCCGTCGAGGTCCGGAAGCACCAGGCCGATCGCCTTGGCGGCGCCGGTCGTGGTCGGCACGATGTTGATGCCGGCGGCCCGGGCGCGACGGGCGTCGCGGTGCGGACCGTCCTGCAGGTTCTGCTCCTGCGTGTAGGCGTGCACCGTCGTCATGAACCCGTGCTCGATACCGGCGAGTTCGTCGAGGACCGCGGCCAGCGGTGCGAGCGCGTTGGTGGTGCAGGAGGCGCTCGAGACGATCGTGTGCACGGCCGCGTCGTACGCGTCGGTGTTGACCCCGTACGCGAGCGTGACGTCGGCGCCGTCCGACGGCGCGCTGACGAGCACCTTCTTCGCGCCCGCGTCGAGGTGGGCCCGGGCGGCCTTGGCCGAGGTGAAGCGGCCGGTGGCCTCCAGGACGATGTCGACGCCGAGTTCGGCCCACGGCAGCTGCGCCGGTTCGCGCTCGGCAAGCACCGTGATCCGACGGCCGTCGACGACGAGGACGTCCCCGTCGACGGTCACCGGGCGTCCGAGCCGGCCGGCCGTGCTGTCGTAGGCGAGCAGCCGGGCGAGAGTGGCGGGCTCCGTCAGGTCGTTGACGGCGACGATCTCCAGCGCGCTGTCGCGCTCCAGCAGTGCGCGCAGCACATTGCGTCCGATGCGGCCGAATCCGTTGATGGCGATGCGAGTCATGAGTGATGTCCCTTCCCTTCCGCACCAGGCTCGCCCGCGGCCGACGCCGCTGACAGTGGCGGGATCGCCACGGTTCAAAAGGATCCCGCCACGAAAAGATCCCGCCACGCGGCGCCGGGCGGGTCACTCACCCCGGTCACTCACCCCGCGTGAAGGTGCGCCGGTATTCGCTCGGTGTGGTGCCGAGGATGCGCTGGAAGTGCAGGCGCAGGTTCGCGCCGGTGCCTAGCCCGACGTCGGCGGCGATCTGTTCGACGCCGCGCTGCGAGCGCTCGAGCAGTTCGCGGGCCAGGTCGATGCGGGCGCGCATCACCCACTGCATCGGCGTGTAGCCGGTCTCCTCGACGAAGCGCCGGGAGAACGTGCGCGGCGAGACCCCCGCCTGCCGCGCCAGTATGTCGAGGGTGAGGGGCTCGCCGAGCCGGTGCAGCGCCCACTCGCGGGTGGCGGCGAACTGCTCGCCGAGCGGCTCGGGGACGCTGCGCGGTACGTACTGGGCCTGGCCGCCGCTGCGGTAGGGGGCCGCGACCAGACGGCGGGCCGCGTGGTTGGACGCGGCCACGCCGAGGTCGCCGCGCAGGATGTGCAGGCACAGGTCGATGCCGGAGGCGGCGCCGGCCGAGGTGAGCACGCTGCCCTCGTCGACGAACAGCACGTTCTCGTCGACCTGGACGAGCGGGTGCCTGGCCGCGAGTGCCCGCGTGTAGTGCCAGTGCGTCGTGGCGCGCCTGCCGTCGAGCAGGCCCGTGGCGGCGAGCGCGAAGGCGCCCGTCGAGATGGCGGCGAGCCGCGCGCCCCGGTCGTGGGCGGCGATCAGTGCCTCGACGACGGCCCGCGGCGGGTCGTCGCGGTCCGGGAACCGGTAGCCGGGGACGAAGACGATGTCGGCCCACGCGAGCGCGTCGAGGCCGTGGGCGACGTGGTACGCGAGGCCATCGCCGCCGGTCACAAGACCTGGAGCCGCCCCGCACACCCGCACCTCGTACGGCATGCTCGCGCGGGTCGTGAAAACCTGCGCGGGAATTCCGACGTCGAGCGGCTTCGCACCCTCGAGCACAAGGACGGCGACGCGATGGAGGCGGGGAGCAGGCACAGGAAGAGGTTACGTGGGGCCTGCCTTCGGGTCGGTTGCCCTACGCTCGATGCCCGAAGCGTGTCCAGGCAAGGGCAGAGAGGTGTCCATGGAACGGATGGCTGCGGCAGTCGGCGGCGCGGAACGCGCCGCGCGCGTCGAGTGGTCGGCGCGGGCGCCGGCCGAGCGGGCCCGGCACGACTCCGTGTTCGCCGATGCGCCGCGGGCCCGCGACGACAGAGACATCGGCCTCGACAACCACGGCGGGTAGGCGCAGGGTGACGGGGCGCAGGCAGCCCTCGGGGGACACGCACAACGTCACCAGCGGTGGACAGCAGGGCTTCCTCATCCAGGCGCGCGACATCGTGAACCTGTACGTCCAGCCGCACGTGGCGGTGGGTCTACCGGGGCTGGCCGCGGGCTTCGGGCTGTATCTCCTCGCCGTACGACCGGAGTTGCCGCTCTCCCGCGGCTACGACCCGGGGCCGGTGCGGCTCGGCTGGCTGCTGCTGGCCCTGGCCGTGGCGTCCGCCGTCGCCGCACGTGTACTGGCCGCGCGGGCCAGGAGACGTGCCCGGGTCTGGCAGTCGCCGGAGCACCTCCAGCGGGTCGCGGACGGTCTCGCCGAGGTGCTGCGGCGGCAGTACGCCCGCGACGAGCGGCTGCTGCACATCGCGGAACCCCACCCCATCGAGGTGGAGTGGACGCCCGCCGGGGACGCGCCGGGCGCCTCCATCTCCGCGTACTTCGAAGGCACCCCCGACCGGCGGCTCGTCGTCCTCGGCGGCGCGGGCGCGGGCAAGACGGTGCTGGCCCTGCGGCTCGCCTCCGAACTCCTTGAAGCACCGGCCACGGACCCGCCCCGGCCCGTCCCTCTGGTGGTCTCCCTCGCGTCCTGGAACCCGCGCCTGGGACTGGCCCCGTGGCTGGCCCGGCAGCTGGCCGCCGACTTTCCCCAGGTGTGCACGCCCGTGCCCGACGCCCGCCCCTACGCCGTCGCCCTCCACCTCCTGCGTGCCACCGACCGCGTGCTGCTGATCCTCGACGGATTCGACGAACTGCCCGCCGCGCGCCGCAAGGAAGCCCTGCGCCAGCTCGGCGAGAGCCTGCGGGGAAGGCCGTTCGTCCTCACCAGCCGCGAGGACGAGTACCGCGAACACGCACCCGACCCGAGCGTGTTCACCCGCACGGAGATCGTCCTGCAGAGCCTCACGGACGACGCCGTGGGCACGTACCTCAACCCCGCGGGCTCGGACCGCTCCCCCTGGGCACCGGTACTGGACCGGCTGCGCGACGCGCACGACGTGTCCGCCGAGACGGTGCGGCTGCGCGAGGTGCTGCGCGTGCCGCTCATGGCCGGACTGGCCCGGGTCGCCTACGGCTGGGACGGCAACGATCCCCAGGAGCTGCTGACCGCGGGCCGGTTCACCGAAGAGGGCGTACTGGAACGGCACTTGTACGACGCCTTCCTCGACACCGCCTACGGCGCCTCCCCCGACATACGCGCCGAACACGGCGGCTGGGCGCCCGGCGACGCGCGCCGGTGGATGGGCTTCCTCGCCGCCCGGATGAAGGCCGCCAACGAGCAGGACTTCGCGTGGTGGCGGCTGCAGGAGGAGATGCCGTGGCCGGTGCGGGGACTGTGTCTGGCGCCCGCGTATCTGCTGCTGGTCCTGCTGGTGGTGCGGACCGGCGTGGGCGTCGCGTGGTGGGGTGCGTGGCTGCCGGTGTGGGCCGCGTTCGCGCTGACCTGCCTGCTCATGCTCTACGGCTTCGCCGCCGACCCCGAGAGCGAGCGCCCCTCTCCGTGGCGGTTCGACCGGCCCACGGGGCGGCGGGTGCGTGCGGCGCTGCGGCAGCGGAAGGTGCGGGTGGGGGCCGTGGCCCTCGCGCTCACCGCCGGGGCCGCCGTCGCCGCGGCCATGGCCCACTGGTGGGTGGTGGCGGGCTGTTGTGTGCTCTTCCTCGGGCCCCAGCTGCAGCCGGTCGTGCTCGCCGTGTGGCGGTCCGCCGATCCGGCGGTGGGCCTGTCCCCGAGAGAGGTGCTCCGGGCCGACCGGCGCGCGCTGCTCGGCCTGGGCTGGCTCGCGCCGCTGAGGCTGTTCGGCCCGTCTGACGCGGGGTTCCCGCTGTTGCCGATGGTGATCCCCCCGACGGCCTTCATCGCCTGGCAGTCGACCGACCGCGGCCCGCACCCCGCGACCCCGCGCGACTGGGCGTTCGCCGCGGCCGCCACCCTGCTCGCCTGGTGGCTGTATGCCGCCGGGTACTCGGCATGGGGCCGGTACAGCGCGGCCCGTGCGTGGCTCGCGGCCACCGGCCGACTCCCCTGGCGCCTCACGGCGTTTCTTGAGGACGCGCACGCCAGGGGCGTGCTGCGGCAGGCCGGGGGTGTGTACCGGTTCCGGCACGTCGAGCTGCGGGACCGCCTGGCGGAGGGCTACGACAGGGGGGAGCCCCGCGGTCGTACTTCGAAGGTGGCCGTGTCCGCGGACTGGTCCTCCTCGGCCGGTGGCCTCGCGGTGTTCGTCCTCTTCTTCAGCGTCATGACCACTGACCCGCCGCCGGACCCGGTCGCCTACGCCCCCGAGGCGTGTTCACTCCTTGACGACCACGTGATGCGGCAGGTCATGACTGACGGCACGAAGACGGGCCGTACGAAGAAGCACTTCGTCATGCCGCTGGACCTGAGTCTGATCGTCCCGAGCCGCAATGGGTGTGCCGTCTCCGAACAGTCCCCGTTCGCGCCGGACGCGGAGATCGGGATCGCCGCCGTGGGCTGGAAGTCGTCCAAGGACCTCAATGGAGTCCGGTACGCCGCCGAGCGGTTCCGCAGCATCGGGGAGGGGCCCTTCGTGAAGGGGGAGCGGCGGCTGGCGGGCATCGGTGACGAGGCCGCCGAACTCGTCGAGAAGAACGGTTCCGGGCTGCCTGCCGTGGAGGGCGAGTCCTGGCAGGCGATGGTGCGGGTACGGGTCGGCAACGCGCTGTTCTTCGTCACCTACGCCGAGGAGTTCGCGGGCCGGGAGCGCACCAGGGAGATCGCGGAGATCCTGATGCGTGGCTTCCTGCGGCGCGCGGGCCTGGACTCCGGTTCCGGTTCCGGTGGCGATTCCGGTTCCGGTGGGGGGCACGGGGCGGGGACGCCGGCGGCGAGCCGGCGCCGACTGGCCGATGTCCCGCGGGCCGAGGTCCCGAAGGAGGGCACCCGGCTGACCAAGTACAGCCGCATCCCGGCGCACTCCGTGTACGGAGCGACCTGGAGAGAGAAGGAACGGTCGCGCGTGTGGGACAGTCGGCGCCTGCCGTTCGCCTTCCGCGCGCCCAAGCCGCTGTTCTGCCGCACCGGCGGCGAGGGCGATCTCCTCACGTACGAGTGTGAGCGCGGTGTATCGGAGACCGGACTGGGGCCCGACGTGAAGATCCGGATCGCGTCCCACCTGGGCTGCGGGGCCTCCTGCAAAGAGAGGGACGCCGACGCCTACGAGCGGGGGCTCCTCAAGTACGGCGACCCACGCTGGAAGAGCATCCCCTCGTCCCGCGAGCGCGGCACGGCCGCGTACGCGCAGGAGGCCGACACCACGGGCCGGAAGCAGCGCTACGCGATGTACCTGCGCCGAAGCGTCGGCTACCAGAGCGAGGGCAAGCAGCTGACCTGGCGGCTGTGGGTGAAGGTGGACGTGCCGGAGAAGGAGAAGGACAGGGACCTGGCCCAGAAGGTGGTGAACGACATCTTCACCCAGTCCGGCGGGGCGAGGCCGGGCCCGGCCGCCGACTGAAGCCGATCACCGAGCCCTCGCCGGACTGCGGGATGTTGCCCCCGCCGTCCGCCCTCGCCGGACTGCAGGGTGTTGCCCCCGCCGTCACCGGTCCGACCCGTCGGAATGCTGCGGCAGGCCCGGGGAAACCATCCACAGCGCCGGCGAACCAACTTCCTGCTCCAGCAGCTGCTGGTCCGCGACGTCGGCTTCCTGCAACTGCACGCACCAGGGACAGGTGTCCACGTCATCCGCTCGAAGTGCCGTGTCCTCGGCGTCGGTACGTCCGGTATCGAGGGCCGGGCCCCGGCCGAGCCCGAGGGCTTCCGCATCCGGCCGACGGCTCCGCCCCGCCCCGGCAACGGCATTGCCCGGCACGGCAGTTGCACTGCCACCCATGCGCCGCGAGCCACGCCCACGCAGCGCACCGCTCCACACCGGCACGCGCAGCAGCCACCGGCCGACTGCCCCGAGGGCCCGGCGCACGCCCACACTGCCGGGCCCTCCACCGGGGCGGACCATGCGCTCTTCCACCTCAACGGGCGGCCCGGCTTCCCGGCACGCAGCCGTGTCACCTCCCGATCCGTCGGCCGGCACGCAGCCCTCCGGCATCACACGGCGGATGTTGTCGGCCCGGACCGCCCAGCCGTCCGGGGTGACGTCGCAGCACACCCGCTCACCTGCGACCAGCATGCCCTCGGCGACACCATGGACTGCCGAGCGGTCAGCGACCGCGTCGACTTCCCCGTCGTCCAGGGCGATGGCCCCTACTCCGCGGACCGGATCGAACCACTTCACCACGCCGCACGGCATAGACACCCCCCAGTTGGAACAGGTCGAGCGGAAGGTGTACAAAGCGTCCGCCCGCGCACCATCAGCGGCAACCCGCGCGCACCCCGGCGCGCGACGCAGGCGTCCCGCGCCCGGCCGACACAGTGCCCGCGACCCACGTCACGTTCCCCACGTGCCGCCGCAACCAGCCGTGGATTCCTCGCACTGTCAGTGGCCACTGTTACGTTCCGCTACGCAGGCAGACACGGGCAGGCAGAGGGAGGAACTCGGATGGATCCAGAGGCGAGCACGGCGACCAGGCACGTCCCTCTTCGAGGGGGTGAGAAGGAGAGTCTGCGCGTTGCCCTCGACCGGCACCGGGACGTCGTCCTGTGGAAGCTGGAGGGACTGGACGAGGAACAGGCCCGGCGACCGTTGACTCCCTCGGGGACGAGTCTGCTCGGCCTGGTGAAGCATCTGGCTGCCGTGGAGTACGGCTGGTTCTGCGAGACGTTCGGCCGCGAGGTGGAGCCACTGTGGTTCGACCCGGAGACGGAAGACCTGACGGTGGCCGATGACGAGACCACCGAGCGCATCGTCGCGTTCTACGGGCGTGCGCGCTCCGCGGCCGACAGCGCGATCGCCGGGACCGGGCTCGAGGAAACGGGCACGGCCTGGGACGGGCGCGAGGTGACGATGCGCTGGGTACTCATTCACATGCTGGAGGAGACGGCCCGGCACGCGGGGCACATGGACGTCGTGAGAGAGCTGATCGACGGAGCGACGGGGGACCATCGGGAGTACGCGGGCAGCTGAGCGGTCATCGGGCGGTCTGCGGGCTGTGGTGATCACTTCCGGCCGCCGGCAAGCAGCCCGCGGCGCTCAGGGGCCGGGCCGGGATCGCCCCGTCGGGAGGCATGGATCCGATCCCGCCCGGCAACCGCGGGGGCCACCGGCGCAGGGGAAGTACCGGTGGCCCGGCCGCCGGACGCCCCCGTTGTCCCCCGTGGTGCCCCATCCGTACGGCATATGCGTCATCCAACCCCGGGGGACGGCCGTGCGGGGAGTGTGTGCGCCGGGTCAGTGCGGGTGCGGGGATCACACGGCGTGTGAGCCGCGCAGGCCCGGAGCCCACGCCCATGCGCCCGCGCCGGACCCTCGCCGTCCGGGCCCATGCGCCGCCCACGCCGGACCCCACCGTCCGGGCCCGTACGCCCGCGCCGGACCCCGCCGTCCCGGCCTGACGCCTTGCCACATCCCCCGCCCGCACCGCCGCGCCACGCCGCCCCGTTCCCCTGTCCGGCCCACAGGGATGCCCCGTTCGCACGACAGCGATCGCGGCGGGCCGGGGGCCTGCCTAGCGTTCACGGCATCGAGGTGCATTTCAGGCGCAAGCGGAAGAAGGTCCGCGGCTGCTCCTCGGGGACCTGGAGGATTGCTCATGCGCGCGATACGCGTCGCTTCGGCCGCTCTGCTGACCGCCACCGCCCTGACCCTCACCGCGCCCCCCGCGTCCGCGGCCGTCGCGGGCGAGGAGAACATCACGTCGTTCGGCTTCCGCGTCACCCCGTCCACGATCGCCGCGGGCGGCCAGGTCACGCTGAGCGTCGACGGCTGCGAGCACAACACCAAGGTGACGTCCGGCATCTTCGACGACGTCACGATTCCCAAGGGCCAGACGACGGCCACCGCGAAGGTCTTCTGGGACGCCAAGCCCGGTGCCATGTACGAGGTGACGTTCACCTGCGGCCAGGAGTCCGGCACCACCGACCTCACCATCGTCGGCGGCCAGTCCAGCACCAGCCCCAACCCCACCCATCACCCCACGCCCCGCCACACCCGTGGCGTCAAGGCGGGCGTCGGGGGCAGTTCGGACGGCTTCGACGCCCAGCAGATCGCACTCGGCGGCGCCCTCATCGCCGGCGTCCTCGGCACGGCGTACTACTGGACCCGCCGCCGCACCGGCCAGGACGGCTCCTGAGGCCCTCGGCGCAGGCGGCCGTGAGGTGGTGGCCCTCGGCGCAGGCGGCCGGCCTGGCACGGAAAGGCGGCCGGCCCGGCGCGGAAGGGGGACGCGCCGGGCCGGTCGGCCGTCGGTGTGCGAAGACCGGCGGTCAGACCTTGCTCTCGGACCGGCGGCGCATCCAGAACACGCCACCGCCCACGACGGCGGCCGCCACCAGCGCCCCGCCGATCGCCATGTCGGTCCGCGTCGCCCCGGACGTCGTACTGCCGCCGATACCGCCGCGGACACCGCCGTGGATGACGGTGAAGGCGTGCGGCCGGGTGAGCGTCTTGCCGCCGCAGGAGGCCGTGATGTCGTACGCGCCCGGGTGGGCGTGGTTGTTGACCTTGACGGTCGCGCTCGCGGTGGTGCCGCCGGGGATGGTCTTCAGGTTCGTCCGCGGGAACGTCGGTGACTCGACATAGCTGCCGGGCGAACTGCAGGAGCTGCCGTCGACGGTGACCGTGAGCTGACCGCCCCGGGAGATGACGCTGGGCATGGCGACGATGTTGCTGGGCTCCGCCCAGGCCGCGGCGGACGGCGCCGCCAACCCGACCAGGGCCCCGGCGGCGACCACGGCCGCCAGTGCACGAGAGTTACGCATGGGTCTTTCCTCCGCGGAAGGCGCCCCGGGGACAACCATGTCCCCGGTCGATCGGCGAGAGAGCGCCTCCCAGACAGACCCTCAGACGTGCCGCGTGGGGCCGCATTTCGGGAATCGGCCGTCCTGGTGAGGAGACACGCCGACGCGCGTCCGTACGAGCCGATATTGCCGCAGGTCACGGACCGTCAGAAATTTCCTGCGGGCGGCGACTCGGATGGCGCAGGCCGGGCCGCGGGCCCGTGCGCGGGCCACCCGTTCGCTCCCGCCCTTTCGCACGCCGCGCGTGCTGCGCATAGCGTGCTGCTACGTGCAATGGACGCGGCCGGAATGCCGCGTTGAGAGGGGATAGAGAATGTCTTCGTCCCAGCCGTCGGAAGAGTTCGAAGAGGCGGAGAGGCAGCGGAAGCGCGCGCCGTGGGGCGTCATGGCGCTGGTTCTGCTGACCGGACTCGCGCTGATCCGCAATGGCTCCGGCGAGTTCGACGCGGGCCCCCCGCAGCCCGCGTCGGCCGCGGCGGCGGACCGCGCCCCCGACAAGGCGGGCGCCCCGGCGCCCCTGACGTTCTCCGCCGCCGACCGCATCCGCATCAAGGCCATCCGTGTGGACGCGCCCATGATGGCCGTCGGCCTGGACAGCGAGGGCTGGGTGGACGCGCCGCCGCCGGACGACCCGAATCTGGCGGGCTGGTTCACCGGCGCGATCTCGCCGGGCGAGAAGGGCACGGCGGTCGTGGTCGGGCACGTGGACAATCAGCGCGGCCCCGCTGTCTTCTACGGCCTGGGTTCGCTCAAGAAGGGACAACGCGTCGAGATCCTGCGCAGGGACCGGCGCACCGCCGTTTTCGAGATCTACGGCATCGAGGTGTTCGACAAGAACAATTTCCCGGGCGACCGCGTGTACGCGAACGGCGGAACTCCGGAATTGCGGGTCATCACCTGTGGCGGCGGTTTCTCCAAGCGGAACGGCTATGACGGGAATGTGGTGGTGTTCGCCCGCCTCGCCGAGGTGCGCTGACGCGCCGTACGAAAGTCGGCGGGCGACGGCCGGACTCATTCCGGATGACGGGCGGAAGACCGTATGCCTCACACCAGATAGCGGCTCGGTACGGTGATCCGGTACCCGGCGTCCAGGAGTTCGGGCAGATAGGCGCGCAGCGCGTGCACGCTCTGGGAGCGGTCTCCGCCCGCGTCGTGCGAGAGCACCACGACGCCGGGGCCCGCGCCGCCGAGGACGCGCCGCACGATGGCGCCGGTGCCGGGCGTGCGCCAGTCGAGGGTGTCGACGGTCCAGGCGAGCGGCTCCATGCCGAGCTCCGCGCCGAGCTCGAAGGCGGCCCGGTTCCACGCGCCGTACGGAGCCCGGAACCACACCGGCGGCGCGCCCACCACGCCGTCCACGATGTCGCAGGTGCGCTCCATCTGGCGGCGGATCCCGGCGCGGGACAGCCGGGGCAGCAGCGGGTGGCTCCAGGTGTGGTTGCCGATCACGTGCCCGTCGTCGGCCATCGCGCGCAGCAGGTCCGGGTGGGCCTCCGCCATCTCGCCGCACACGAAGAACATCGCGCGGGCGTCGTGCCGCCGCAGGATGCGCAGGATGTCCGTGGTGTAGCGCGGGTCGGGCCCGTCGTCGAAGGTGAGGACCATGGCGCGGGCCCGGTCCGGTAGCCGCAGGATCGGCGCGCGGCGCACGGCCGGGCGCGCGGGGGCGCCGCGCTGGGGTCCGTACCCGGCCATGGGCTGCAGCCGGTACGCGGCGGCCCCCGCCGGGGACTTGCGCGGGCGCGCGGCCCCCGGCCCCGCGGCGGGTCCGGACGCCGCGGCGGCGCCGGACGCGGCCCGGCCGGGGGTGCCGGCGGTGTCCGCGGTCAGGAGCCGGGCCGTGGCGGCCGCGCCGAGCACGGCGGCCCAGCGGAGCAGGACCCGGCGCGCTGGTGGCAGCTGATCGGTTTTCATCATTAATCCGTCGCATGGCCGAAGGCCGCGACGTCTCCGCGACACTGGCGCGGCGCGGTAATGCACCCGAGCGGCCCCGGAATGCACCCGAATGCACCCGATGGGACCAGCGCGTTCGCGGGGCCGTGTGGTCAGCGGCGGCGGACCAGCGGGAACGGCAGCGTCTCGCGGATGGTCAGGCCGGTGAGGAACATGATGAGCCGGTCGACGCCGACGCCGAGCCCGCCGGTGGGCGGCATGGCGTACTCCAGGGCGTCGAGGAAGTCCTCGTCGAGCTCCATCGCCTCGGGGTCTCCCCCGGCGGCCAGCAGCGACTGCGCGGTGAGGCGGCGGCGCTGTTCGACGGGGTCGGTCAACTCCGAGTAGGCGGTGCCCAGTTCGGTGCCGAAGGCGACGAGGTCCCAGCGCTCGGCGAGGCGCGGGTCGGCGCGGTGCTGGCGGGTGAGCGGGGAGACGTCGGTCGGGAAGTCCTTGTAGAAGGTGGGCAGCGTCGTCTTCTCCTCGACGAGGCGCTCGTACATCTCCAGGACGACGTCGCCGCGGCCGTCGTCGACCGTGTACGGGACGTGGGCGCGGTCGCACAGCCGGTACAGGGCGGGCAGCTCGGTGTCCGCGTCGACCTGCTCCCCCAGCGCCTCGGAGATGGCCCCGTACACGGTCTTGACCGGCCAGGCGCCGGAGATGTCGTACTCGGTGACGCGCCCCTCGGCGTCGGCCTTGCGGGCGATCGGCGAGCCGAAGGCGGCGGTCGCGGCGCTCTGGATGAGTTCGCGGGTCAGATCGAGCATCACGTCGTAGTCGGCGAAGGCCTGATAGGCCTCCAGCATGGTGAATTCGGGGTTGTGCTTGTAGGAGACGCCTTCGTTGCGGAAGGTGCGGCCCATCTCGAAGACCTTCTCCATGCCGCCGACGCACAGCCGCTTCAGGTACAGCTCGGGTGCGATGCGCAGGTACAGGTCGAGGCCGTAGGCGTTGATGTGGGTGGTGAAGGGGCGGGCGTTGGCGCCGCCGTGGATCTGCTGCAGCATCGGCGTCTCGACCTCGAGGTAGCCGCGGTCGAGCAGGCCCTGGCGCAGGGCCTGGACGGCGGTGGAGCGGGCGCGCACGGCCTCGCGGGCGGTGGGGCTCGCGACCAGGTCGAGATAGCGGCGGCGGACCTTGGCCTCGGGGTCGGTGAGGCCGCGGCGCTTGTCGGGCAGCGGGCGCAGGCACTTGCCGGTGAGCTGCCAGGCGGTGGCGAAGACGGTGAGCTCGCCCGTCTCGCTGCGGCCGACCTCGCCGGTGGCGGTGATGTGGTCGCCGATGTCGGTGCCGTGCGTGAAGGCGTCCAGGACGTCCTGGCCGGAGCGGTCGCGGGTGAAGGCGAGCTGGAGGTCGCCCGACCAGTCGCGCAGCACGGCGAACACGACGCCGCCGAAGTCACGTACGAGCATGACGCGACCCGCGACCGTGACCTGATCGCCCGTCATCTCGGGATGGACGGCGGCGAGTTCGTGGGTGCGGGGTGCGATGCCGACCGGGTAGGGGTCGACGCCGTCCGCGCGCAGCCGGTCGAGTTTGCGGTGCCGGACGCGGATCTGTTCGGGCAGCGCCTCGACGGGGTCGCGGGCCGCCTCGTCGTCGGCGGTGCCGAGGCCGAGCGCGGCGATGGACGGCAGGCCCTCGGTGGTGGCGGGTTTGGTGACGCCGCGCGGCCCGGTGTGACCCTTGCCCCAGAGCGTGCGCAGCGACGGTACGGAGACGAAGCCCTCGGCGATGCCGGACGCGAGGCCGATGCGGGCCAGCGAGCCGGTGTCGCCGTAGCAGATGAAGCGCGGGTACCACTCGGGGTGGTACTTGGCGTTGGACCGGTACAGGGCCTCCAGCTGCCACCACTTGGAGAAGAACAGCAGCAGCCGGCGCCAGAGCCTGAGCACCGGGCCCGCGCCGATCCGCGCGCCCTCCTCGAACACCGAACGGAACACGGCGAAGTTCAGCGAGATCCGCTTCACCCCGAACTTCGGTGCCACGGCGCACAGTTCGGCGACCATGAACTCCATGACGCCGTTGGGCGCGCTGCGGTCACGGCGCATCAGGTCCAGGGAGATGCCGTCCCTGCCCCAGGGCACGAGGGAGAGCAGCGCGAGGAGTCGTCCGTCGGCGTCGAGGGCCTCGACGAGCAGGCAGTCGCCGTCCTCGGGGTCGCCGAGTCGGTCGAGCGCCATGGAGAAGCCGCGCTCGGTCTCGGTGTCCCGCCAGGCGTCCGCCTTGTCGACGATCTCCTCCATCTCCTCGTCGGTGAGGGTGGTGTGGCGGCGTACGCGGGCGGTGGCGCCGGTGCGGCGCACCCGGTTCACGGCCTGGCGCGTGACGCGCATGTCGCGGCCGTCCAGGTCGAAGTCGGGCACGTGCAGGATCGCCTCGTCGCCGAGTTGCAGGGCGCCGAGTCCGGCGCGGGCGAAGGCCTTCGCGCCCTCCTCGGAGGCGCCCATCACGGCCGGCGCCCAGGCGTAGCGCCGTGCCACGTCCAGCCAGGCGCCGATGGCGTGCGGCCAGGCCTCGCGGTCGCCGACGGGGTCGCCGCTGGCCAGGCACACGCCGGCCTCGACGCGGTAGGTCACGGCCGCCTTGCCGCTGGGCGAGAAGACGACGGCCTTGTCGCGCCGGGTGGCGAAGTAGCCGAGGGAGTCCTGGTCGCCGTAGCGGCCGAGCAGGGCGCGGATGCGGGGCTCCTCGTCGCCGTGCAGGGCCGCTTCCATGCGCTGCGAGCGGAACAGCGTCGCGGCGGCGTTCAGGAGCGCGAGGGCGCCGAACAGGCCGAGGAGGAAGTGGAGCGGGCGCGGCGGTGAGCCGTCGAAGTACTCGTGGCCGTGGAGGAGTCCGCCGCAGACCCGGTTGGCCGCCCACAGCAGCCGCTCGCCGCGCGGCAGCGTGCCGGGGAACAGCTCGACGAGCCCCCAGCCGAGCAGGACCGCCACGCCGAGCCCGGCGGCGAACACGCCGACGGCACGCCGGACGGCGCCGCGCCGCGAGTCCGCGTAGAACTCGCCGCGGGCGAGGATCAGCAGGACGAGGGCCGCGCCGCACACGACCATCGACGGCACCGACTCGGCCCAGTAGCCGAGGGCGATCCCGAGGACGTCGAAGGCGAGCAGCAGGCCCAGATAGCTGACGACGAGCCACCAGGCGACCTTCTTGCGGGCGGCGGTGGCGGCGGCGAGCAGGAAGAGGAAGACGGCGTACGCGAGGTTGGCGCTGACCGGGACGGTGATCAGGTCGAGGAAGCGGATCACGGGCCGCATCAGGTGGCGCAGCGGCGCGATGACGGCGAGGACCGCGCAGAACAGGCCGAGGGCGCCAAAGAAGGCCGCGAAGCCTTCCGGGACCCGGCGCAGGACACCCCGCGCGCCGCCCGGCTCGTCCTCGGAGGCACTCATGTCATCGACTCTAAGAAGACCCGGGCCACCCCGCCCGTCGGAATGCCGCCCGACGGGCGAGCGCCCCCGCCAGGGGCGCGAGGAACTGCGCGACCAGGCGAGTGTCCCAAAGGGGCGCGGGGAACTGCGCGCTCAGCCACGAAACAGCCGCAGCCGCGTCTGCTGGGTCTCTCGGCAGACGCGGCTGCGGCTTTTCCCGGGCTGGTCGCGCAGTTCCCCGCGCCCCTTAGGGGCGCGCCCCGCCGACCGCGCACAAAACCCCAGGCCCCGAGACCCTCGGGGCCTGGGCTAGCCTCGGAGGTGTGACGGAAGACGCCTCCCAACAGTCCCACCAGTTCGAACGCGGCACCGACGGGCCGAAGGTGATCGTCGTCGGCGTGGACGGTTCGGACACCTCGCTGCGCGCGGCGGCATATGCCGGAGGCCTGGCGAGGCGGCAGCGGGCGCTGCTCGCCGTCGTCTATGTGCAGCCGGTGCTCGCCGCGGGCGCCGCGCTCGGCGCGCCGGTCGCGGACACCACCGAGGAGATCGCGGAGAGCCTGATCGCCGAGATCCGCGACGCGACGGAGCGCGTGAAGGGCATATTCGACGTGCGCTGGGAGTTCCACACCTTCCGCGGCGACCCCTACAACGGCCTGGTCACCGCCGCCGACGAGCTCAAGGCGGACGCCGTCGTGGTCGGCGCCTCCGAGCAGGCGGGCCACCGCATCGTCGGTTCGGTCGCGGTGCGCCTGGTGAAAGCGGGCCGCTGGCCGGTCACAGTGGTGCCGTAGGGCCGACCGAGCGAACCTCACCCCGCGGGTTCCCGGGCTCCCGCGCGTGATGCGTGGCGTCTTCCGTGCCGTGGACCGCTGGGCCATCATGATCGGCCATCAGCCGACCGCCGCCAGCGAAGAGGTGAGGCTCATGGCCGGACTACGACCGGGGCAGGGAGTCCTGCGCCGCAAGCCCATCGACCACATCGAGGACACCGAGGTGAGCGGCGAGAGCACCCGGCTCACCCGCACCCTCGGCCTGTGGCAGCTCACCGCGATCGGCGTGGGCGGCATCATCGGCGCCGGGATCTTCACCCTCGCCGGCACCGTCGCCAACGAGAAGGCGGGCCCGGCGGTCCTCATCTCGTTCCTGATCGCGGGCGTGGCGAGCGCGGCGGCCGCGTTCTCCTACGCCGAGTTCGCGGGCCTGATCCCCAAGGCGGGCTCGGCCTACACCTACGGCTACGCGGTGCTCGGCGAGCTCGCGGGCTGGTTCATCGGCTGGGACCTGCTCCTGGAGTACACGGCGATCGTGGCGGTGGTCGCGATCGGCATCTCCGGCTACTTCAACTTCCTGCTGAACGAGATGGGCGCGGAGCTGCCCACCTGGATGCTGGGCGCGCCCGGCACCGGCGACGGCCACAAGGTCGACCTGTTCGCGGCGGTCCTGTGCCTGTTCATCGCGTACATGCTCACCCTCGGCATCAAGAACGCGGCCCGCTTCGAGATGGTCGTCGTCATCCTGAAGGTCCTCGTCGTCATCCTCGTCATCGCCGTCGGCTTCTTCCACGTCGAGACGGGCAACTATGAGCCGTTCTTCCCCTTCGGCGTCAGCGGCGCCTTCACGGGCGCGGCGACGGTGTTCTTCGCGGTCTTCGGGTACGACGCGATGAGCACGGCCGCCGAGGAGTCCAAGGACGCGCAGCGCCACATGCCAAAGGCGATCATCTACTCGCTCGCCATCTCGATGGTCCTGTACGTCCTTGCCTGTCTGGTCCTCACCGGCATGCAGGACTACAAGGAAATCGACCCGGAGAGCGGCTTCTCCTCCGCGTTCAAGGCGGCGGGCCTCGGGGGGCTCGCGGACGTCATCGCGGTCGGCGCGATCATCGGCATCCTCACGGTGATGTTCACGTTCATGCTGGGCTGCACGCGCGTGTGGTTCTCGATGAGCCGCGACGGGCTGCTTCCGAAGTGGTTCGCGAAGACCCACGAGACGCGGCACGTGCCGACGCGCGTCACCTGGATCGTCGGCGTCGCGTCCGCCGCCATCGCCGGGTTCCTGCCGATCGGCGAGGCGGCCGAACTCACCAACATCGGCATCCTGCTGGCGTTCGTCGTGGTCTGCGTCGCGGTGATCGTGCTGCGCTACAAGCAGCCCGAGCTGCCGCGTACGTTCCGCTGCCCCGGCATGCCGGTGGTGCCCGCGATCGGAGTCGTGTTCTCCATCTGGCTCATCACGTTCCTGGAGTGGCAGACCTGGGTGCGGTTCGCCGTGTGGTTCGCGCTGGGCCTGGTCGTGTACTTCGCGTACTCCTACCGCAAGTCGGAGCTGGCGAAGTTCGAGGACACCACCCGGTAGGTCCGTGACTGCGGTACCTGCCGTGACCACGGCTACTTGCCCATCATCAGGCCGTCCTTGCCCGCGCCGCGGCTGAGGGTGACGCGGCGGATGCGGTCGCGTACGTCGCCGACGTCCGCGCCGCGGTCGAGGGCGCGGTTGAGGTTGACGACGCGGCCCGCGTCCGTGTCGAAGAGGAACGGCACGAACTCGGCCTTCGTCACCTTCCAGCGGTCGCCGGGCCGTTCGGGGGCGGCGAAGGTGAAGCGTCCCGCGGTGCCCTGATTGCCGCGCGGGTCCCGGGCCCCCTCGTGGTTGGTCATGTCGCCGGCGATCTGGTCGCCCATGCCGTAGATGATCCACGTGCCGTTGACCTTCTCGTAGGCCTGCGGGACGTGCGCGTGCGTACCGAGGATCAGGTCGACGTCGGGTCGCCCGTCCGTGCGCGCCGCCGTCAACTGCCGCCCGAGGACGAGCTGTTGATGGTTCGGGGCGTCCTGCCACTCGCTGCCCCAGTGCAGCGAGACCACCACCACGTCGGCGCCCGCCTTCCGGGCGGCCCGGGCGTCGGCGAGGATGCGGTCCTTGTCGATGAGGTTGACCGACCAGGGGCGGCCCTTGGGCAGCGGGATGCCGTTGGTGCCGTACGTGTACGCGAGTTGGGCGACCTTCGCGCCGCCCGCGCGCAGCCAGGCCGGGGAGCGGCCCTCGATGGCGGTGCGGCCGGAGCCCGCGTGCTTGACGCCCGCCTTGTCGAGGGCGGCCAGGGTGCGGTGGATGCCGTCCGCGCCGTCGTCGAGGGTGTGGTTGGACGCCGTCGAGCACGCGTCGTAGCCCGTGGACTTGAGGCCGCGGGCCACCTGCGGGGGCGACTTGAAGGTCGGATAGCCCGTGTAGTCGCCGTTCGCGCCGTACACCGTTTCCATGTGACAGATCGCCAGGTCCGCCTTGGCGACCACGGACTTCGCGCCCGCGAGCATGGGCGCGAAGTCGTATCCGTCGCCGCCCGCGTCGGCGTTCGCCTGCCGGATGATCGAGGCGTGCGGCAGCACGTCGCCGGTGGCGACGAGCGTGAAGCCCTGGGCGGCGCCCGCGCCGCCCGCCGCGGATGCCCGGTCGGACGACTGCGGGGCGGTGCAGGCGGCGGTGGCGCCGACGAGAGCGGCCGTGAGGACGGCCAGCCCGCGCCGGGTGCGTCCGGTGTGCCGGGTGGGGCGTGTGCGCTGTGTCATCGACCGGGCTTCCGTATGGGGAGATATTAGGTAAAACAGATCCACATACGAATACAAGGGTGAGTCAAGGATCAAAGCCGCGCCAGTCGCCTAAAGGGAGCAAAACCGGCGCACTGTGACCCGAAGAACACGACCGCTCCACCTGCGGCGAAACCGGTGCCCGGGTCAAGGCTCCGTAAAGCGCCTTGCTCAGCACCCCTGTTGGGTAATCGGCTGTCCTCATCCGTGTTCCGGGTGGGGGGCCAGAAGCCGGTGACGCGTACACGGAGCAAGGAAGGCGGAGCGTGATGCTGCACGAGAGCACGGACGGCGCCCAGGGCCCCGGCGGAGACGAGCTGACGGTCCCGATGGCATGGCTGTACGCCGAGTACATCGCGGACGAGTTGCTGCGCACCGGCGACCTGATGCCGCCGACGTCGTTCGAGTACCGGGCCGGGCGTGACGCGCTCGCGCTGACCATCTTCCTGTCGGACACGCAGGGTGAGCTGTCCTGCATCCGCGTGGTCTCCCAGCTGGAGACCTGGCTCTGCCTGACGGCGCACGACCAGCCCTGGCAGGAGTGGGTCCGCGAGCGCATGGACGGGCTCGCCGCCGACGCGATGGCCGCGCGCGGCCCCGCGCCCGACCTGGTGCTCGCCGAGGCGGCGTGGCGCTGGCTGGAGGAGACGGAGCTGCTCGCGCCGGACCTGGACGCGGTGCCCGGCGGGGGCGGGGCCGTGCCCGGCGATGACGACGACGTGCCGAAGGTGTGGACGCCGGCGTGGCAGCTCGGGCTGCCGCTCGGCCACCTGGCCATCCAGCTCTTCTGAGCCCGCTTCTTCTGGGCCCGCTTGAGTGATTCGAGGGCCGATTGCGTACGGGAGGGCAAGAAGCACCCTCACCGACAAGGAACGCCATGAGGTCCCTGGAGCGGCATCGCGACGCCGGCGCCTACGCGCTCGGCGTCCTCGACGAGGCGGACACGTTCCGCTTCGAGGATCACCTCGTGGACTGCGCGCCCTGCCGCGCGCAGGTGTCCGAACTCTCCCTTCCCACAAGGCTGTTGAAGGCGTACGGGGGTTCCGTGCCGTACGCCTTCGATCCGGCCGCCGCCGTGCCCGGGCCCCGGCTGCTCGACCGTCTCCTCGACGAGACCGGGCGGGTCCGGCGGGTGCGGCGCCGGCGGTGGGTCGGGGCCGTCGCCGCGGGGGCGGTGCTCGCCGTCGTCGGTCCTGCGGCGGTCGTCATGAGCGCGGGTGGGGGTGACGGTGCGCTGCGGGTCGCTGCGCGCGACGGTCGCAGCGGGATGGCGGCCGTGCTCACCGCCCGGGGGCGGGCGTGGGGGACCGAGGTGGGCCTCCAGGTGCGGGACCCTGCGGGGCGGGGGCGGGCCTGCGAGCTGGTCGCCGTCGGGACGGACGGTTCCCGGGACACCGTGACGACGTGGCGGACCCCTGGCCAAGCCCTGGAAACCACCGGCGGCACGGGGCTCCGCCCGGACCGAATCACCCACTTCGAGGTCCGCGCCACCGACGACGGCGAACATCTCCTCACCCTGCGCCCGCGCTAGGCACCGTCGCCGCCACGGCACCGCCGACGTGGGCTGTGCCCACCCGTGCCGCCCCTGGCGGCCCAGCTGCCCACAGCAGGAACGGGAACCGGCAGTGACCGCCCACGCGGGCGCCGCAAGGCAGGCGCCGGAGAACCCACCCACCCCGGCGACGCCGAACGACCCGCTGTGGCACCGGAAGCGTGGCCCACCCGCAGAGGTGTCCCAGAGCGGCGCCGGTGCCGGCCCGGACGGGTCTGTGCCGGTGAACGGGCGGGCGGGTGGGAGAGATCCGCCGCGCAGCGGCGGGAACGCATCACCCTCCCCACCCCGGCGACGCCGAACGACCCGCTGTGGCACCGGAAGCGTGGCCCACCCGCAGAGGTGTCCCACAGGGGCGGCGGTGCCAGCCCGGACGGGTCTGTTCCGGTGAACGGGCGGGCGGGTGGGAGATATCCGCCGCGGAGCGGCGGGAACGAAAACGCCCGGGAGAGCGGGCTACTTGAGTAGCCGGGACATGCGGCGGTCGGCCAGCGGCTTGCCGCCCGTCTGGCACGTGGGGCAGTACTGCAGCGCCGAGTCCGCGAAGGACACCTCGCGGATGGTGTCGCCGCAGACGGGACAAGGAAGCCCCGCACGCCCGTGCACCCGGAGTCCCGACTTCTTCTCGGACTTCAGCCGAGCGGCAGCGACCCCGCGCGACCGCTCCACGGCCTGCGCCAGCGTCGCGCGCAGCGCCTCGTACAAGCGCCGTGTGTCCGCCGCGGACAGGCTCCCCGCGAGCTTGTAGGGCGACATCCGCGCGGCATGCAGAATCTCGTCGCTGTAGGCGTTGCCGATGCCGGCGATCAGGCTCTGGTCGCGCAACGCGCCCTTGAGGCGCCGCCGTTCCCCCTCCAGGAGCCCCGCGAACCGCTCCAGGGTGAAGTCCGCGGACAGGGGGTCGGGGCCGAGGCGGGCGATGCCGGGAAGCGCGGCGGGGTCGTCGGTGACGTACACGGCGAGACGCTTCTGCGTACCGGCCTCGGTGAGGTCGAATCCCGCTCCGGTCTCCAGCGCCACGCGCAGCGCGAGCGGCCCCTTGCCGGGCCGCGGCACTCCGCTCGGCAGCGGGTCCTTCCACTGCAGCCAGCCCGCGCGGGCGAGATGCGTGACGAGATGCAGCCCGCCGGCGTCGACGGCGAGGAACTTGCCGTGCCGGGCGACGCCGGTCACCTCGCGCCCTTCGAGCGCGGTCACCGGCGGGTCGTACGTCTTGAGGACGCTGATCGCGACCGGCAGCACCCGGACGATCTCGTGCCCGGTCAGCGCGTCGGCGAGAAACTCCCGCAGCGCCTCGACCTCCGGCAGTTCCGGCATGACCGTCTCACCCTTCGTCCACCGCGTCGCGCGCGGGCACGATGAACTCGCACCACACGCACTTTCCCCCGCCCCGGGAGTCCACACCCCACACGTCCGCGAGCCGGTCCACGAGCAGCAGTCCGCGCCCGGACACCCCGTCGTCGGAGGCCTCGCGCAGCCGGGGCAGCGCGCTGGAGGAGTCCTCGACGTCGACGCGAAGCCGCCGGTCGGCGCCGGACAGGACGCGCAGGGTGACGATGGCGGGCCCGTCGGTGTGCATCAGGGCGTTGGTGATCAGCTCGTCTGCGGCCAGCTCGATCTCGTCGGCGCGGTCGCGCGCGCCCCACGCGCGCACGGCGGCCCGGATCATGTGCCGCGCCTCCGCGAGGGCCTCCGGGTCGTTGGGCGCGACGTGCTGCTGGAGGCGGCCGCCGGAGCGCGGCGCGTCCATCACGCGGCGGCGCATCAGGAGCAGCGCGGCGTCGTCGTCGCCCCGGCCGTCGTCGACCCGGCCGCACAGCAGGTCGGCCAGCTCCTGCAGGTCGTGCGGGCCGACGGAGACGAGCTCGGCGAGTGCCTGGGTGCCGTCGTCAAGATCGGCGCCCGGCTCCTCGACGAGGCCGTCGGTGTAGAGCAACAGCATCTGGCCGGGGTCGAGTTCGACGGTGGTGACGGGGTAGTCGAGCCGCCCGAACTCGGCGGACAGGCCGAGTGGCAGCCCCCCGTCGACGGGCACCCGGCGGCAGGTGCCGTCGGTGAGCCGGAGCAGCGGGTCGATGTGCCCGGCGCGCACCAGCTGCACCACGCCGGTGCTGAGGTCGGCCTCCGCGTACAGGCAGGTCGCGAAGCGCTCGGTGTCGAGTTCGTGCAGGAAGCCGGAGGCGCGGGCCATGACGGTGGCGGGGGTGTGGCCCTCGGCGGCGTAGGCGCGCAGCACGATGCGCAGCTGGCCCATGACGGCGGCTGCGTGCGTGTCGTGGCCCTGTACGTCGCCGATGACGGCGCCGACGCGGCCGCCGGGCAGCGGGATCACGTCGTACCAGTCGCCGCCGATGTCGCGGCCGAGCGCGGCGCTGCGGTAGCGCACGGCGATATCGGCGCCGGGCACGCCGGGGATGGTGCGCGGCAGCATGGCCTGCTGGAGGCCCTCCGCGAGGTCCTTCTCCTGCTCGTAGAACATGGCCCGCTGCAGGCTCTGCGCGATGCTGCTGCTGAGCGCCACCAGGACGGTGCGTTCCTCCTGGGTGAACCCGGTGCGGTCCTGGTACAGCAGGCCGAGCACGGCGAGCGGCCGGGCCTGGGCGATCAGCGGCAGATAGGCGGCCGAGGTGATGCCGAGGTGCTCGATGTGCGGCCACAGCACGGGGTACGAGGCGGCGAACTCCTCCGGTGTCTCGATGTAGCGCGGCGAGAGGGTGCGCACGACCTCGCTCATCGGGTAGGGCTCGTCGACGCGTGTGAGGCGGGTGCCGGGTACGTAGCCCTCCGGCGGCCCCTCCGCGACGAGCCGGATCCGGCCGGCCTCGACCAGGCCCATGACCAGGTGCGAGGCGCCGAGGTGGGCCAGGCCCTGGGCGTCGCTCAGCACGTCGATGACGTCCGCGACGGTACGCGCGTGGGCCAGGGCCGCCGTGGTGCCCTGGACGACGCTGGTGCGGCGGCGCCGGTCTGCCTCCTCCTCGACCCGCTCGCGGTGCGCGGTGCTGTCGCTGAGCTCGCGGGTGGCGTCGCGGACGATGCCGACGATGCGCTGCGGGCGCCGGGTGTCGTCGCGCAGGACGTGCCCTTGGGTGTGCCGCCAGCGCAGGCTGCCGTCGCGCAGGCGCACCCGGAAGTACGCGCCGTAGTTGACGTCGCCGCTCTTGAGCGCCTGCGAGACCTGGACGTCGAGGCGGTGGGCCTCGCCGGGCGGCACCCGGACGGCGAGGCTCTGCGGCCGGTTGTCGAATTCGTCGGGCCGTAGGTCGAAGAGGGCGAGGACCGCGTCGTCCAGGAGCAGCTCCCCGCTCCGCAGGTCCCACTCGAAGCCGCCCATCTCGAGACCGGAGCCGTAGGCGTCGAGGAAACAGCAGGTGGGAGGGGATGCGGAGCCGCCGCAGCAGCGCCGCAGCGCCGCCTCGACACCTCCCGTGCCCGCGTCCATGGGCCAACGCTAGGCGCACCCTCGGACGGCCGCATGTGGACGGCGGCCCGCCCGTGCGGCGCCCCGGCGCTCAGCTGTCGAAGGAGCCGGGGTCGGGGCCGGGGTCCGTGGGGCCGCCGTCCTCGGGCGTGCGCTCCTCGGGGGTGAGGCCCTGCCCCGTGTCCTGCTCGCCGGGCGGCTGTACGTCCGGGTCGTCCGGGATGTCCGGGCCCGGCGGGTCGCTCGTGGTGGGGGTGGGGCAGCCGGGCGGGAGCGGGGCCGGGGTGGCGTCGAGGGGGTCGTCCGTGTCGGTTCCCGGGGTGGGAGTGGGGCAGTCGGTCGAGGTGGTGTCCTCGTCGGGGGTGAGGGGGCCGGAGTCACGGTCGGAGGGGTCGGACGGGTCGAAGGGGTCCGGGCTCTCGTCGTCCGGGTCGGCGGGGTCGGTGGGGGATGTGGGCGGGGTGGGAGGCGTGGGCGGCGTGGGAGGGGTGGACGACGGGTCCGGTGGGGGCACGGAATGGTCGTCCTTGCCGTGCTCGTCGCCGGTCTTCCGCTCGATCCAGGTGTTGTTGACGATGTTCACGATGACGATGACGGTGATCGGCCGCGGCGCGGGGGTCACGACGATCACTTTTGTGGGCCGGTAGCCGCTCCACGGCTGCCCGCTGTGGCTCGGGGTGTGCCGGAAGGCGACCGGGGGCTTCAGCGGGTTGCCGCACGCGCAGCGCACCCGGGGCAGGCCGCGGTCGTCGACGAGGACGGCGGTGCCGGCCTGCAGCACGGACTGGTAGGCGGTGGCGTGCCCGTCGCGGTAGCCGTGGTTGGTGACGCGGGTGTCCGCGCGCAGGACGACGGGGGTGAGGCCGCGCAGATACGCGGGGATGTCGTCCTGGGCGATGCCCGCCGCGTCGGCGAAGGCGCGGGCCCGGGCGGGTTCGGCGGTCAGGAAGCGGATCTGCAGCCCCACGTCGCAGCTGCCGATCCGCTGCGTTCCCCCGTACAGGCCGGGGGTGCCGCCCGGCAGGGAGCGCAGGCCCTGGTCGGCGGGCGAGGGGGAGCCGCTGGGTGCCGGTTGCTGCGAACGGGTGACGGGTGGAGGGCTCGCGGTGTCCCGGGCGGTGGAGTCCGTGAAGGGGTCCGGGCCCTGCGCGGCGACGGGTTGCAGGAACAGCTCCCGACCGGTGTCGGCCTGCTGCTTCTTCCCCTGGGCGCCGCCGCCGTCCGAGCCGGAGCATCCCCCGACGGTCAGCGCCGCGGATATCCCGAGGGCCGTCGCCCAGGTCCTGGTGGATGCGCGCACGGGGGGTCTCCCGCCTGTTGCCGGGGCATTCGTCCCTCATTGTCTGGCGGGCGCGGCGGGGCCCCGCAAGCGGAGGCGGGGCCCGGCCGGGCCGCGTGCGCGCGGCCTCCCACCGCCCACCGGCCGAGACCCACCGACCGGGCTGCCCATGCCCACCGGCCGGGCTGCCCATCCCCCCGGCCTGCCCGGCCGGTCGACTCACTGATCCCGTCTCTCCACGCTGAACACGGTGATCGCGACGGCGGCCAGTGCCCACACGACGTACACCGTCCAGGCCCCGCCCGTCGACCAGGGGTACGCCTCGACGTGCCAGCCGGGCTCGGTCAGCCGCTCCCACGCCCGGTACGGCAGGGCGTGGGCGATGAGCGCCGACCAGTACCGGTCGGGGCTGACGACCATGGGCAGCACCAGCAGCGTCGCGACGGTGGCGACCATCGTGCTGCCCATGTGGCGCAGGAGCGTGCCGATCGCCATGCCCACCAGCGCGGCGACGGGGGTGAGCAGCGCGGACGCCACGACGACGCGCAGGGCGCCGGGGTGGTCGAGGGGGACCCCGATGCCCCGGCCGGACAGGATCGCCTGCGTCGCGAAGAAGGACACGAAGGCGACCAGCGCGCCGAACACGGTGGTCACCGCCGCGACCACGGCGGCCTTGGCGGCCATCACCGAACGGCGGGCGGGGACGGCCGCGAACGTCGTCCGGATGAGCCCTGTGCCGTACTCCCCCACGACCGTCGCGGCGCCGATGGCTCCGGCCGCGAGGACGTGGATCAGGACGGCGTTGGACGTGAAGGCCTCGGCGAGGGGGATGCCGTCGCGGATGAACCTGTCCCGCTCCCCCGCCATCTCCGCCCTCCAGTAGCGGTACGTGTCGTACGCCTGGCCCACGTTGAAGCCGATCACGGCGAGCGCGGTGATCAGGTACGCCCATGGCGTGGACCGCAGCGACCACAGCTTCAGCCACTCCGCGGCGAGGAGGTCGCGGAAGCGGGCGGCGGGCTCGCCGGTCACCTCGGCCGCGCAGGGGGCAGTTCCTGTGGTCATCGTGCTTCTCCCGCGAGGTAGTCGACGCTGTCGGCGGTGAGTTCCATGAAGGCCTCCTCCAAGGACGCCGCGCGCGGGGCCAGTTCGTGCAGCGGCAGGGCGTGGCGGCAGGCGAGGCCGCCGACGCGGGCCGCGTCCAGGCCGGTGACGGTGAGCAGCGGGCCGTCCCGCTGCACGACGGCTCCCTCGGCGGTCAGCAGGTCCGCCAGGTCGGCGGCGCGCGGTGTGCGCACGGTGACGCCCGCCCCGGTGCCCCGGGCCGCGAACCGCGTGCGGCTCTCGGCCGCGATCAGCTCGCCGCGCCCGATGACGACCAGTTCGTCGGCCGTGTTCTCCATCTCGGACATCAGATGGCTGGACACGAAGACGGTGCGGCCCTCGGCGGCCAGGCGCCGGAACAGGCCGCGCACCCACAACACGCCTTCCGGGTCGAGCCCGTTGAGCGGCTCGTCGAAGAGGAGCACCGGAGGGTCGCCGAGCAGCGCGGCGGCGATGCCGAGGCGCTGCCGCATGCCGAGCGAGAACCCCCCGATGCGACGCCGCCCCGCCGCCCCGGCGAGCCCGACCTCCGCGAGGACCTCGTCCACCCGGCGGCGCGGGATGCGGTTGCCGCGGGCGAGCACGGCCAGGTGCGCGGTGGCGCTGCGGCCGCCGTGCACATCGCCCGCGTCGAGCAGCGCGCCCACGTGGCGCAGGCCGCGCGGCCGGTCGCGGAAGGGGTGGCCGCCGACGGTGACGGAGCCGCCCGTCGGCTCGTTCAGGCCGAGGATCATGCGCAGGGTGGTGGACTTGCCGGCGCCGTTCGGCCCGAGGAAGCCCGTGACGCATCCGGGCCGCACCGTGAAGGTGAGATCCTTCACGGCCGTCGTCGCGCCGTAGCGCTTCGTCAGGTCCTTGACTTCGATCATGTGTCAACGGTGCCGGGGGCGGGGCCCGTTCGGCATCGGCCCGCCGCCGACAATCCGGGCCGCCCGGTGTCGACCCTGGTTGTACACCCGTGGGCCGATCCCGGCTGCCGATCACGCGATTACGATGCCGACATGTCCGTGACACCACCGCAGCCCCTGTTCAGACGCGTATCGCCGAGTACGTGGACGGCGCTGGCCTGGTGCGTGGGGTCGGCGTTGACGTTCCTCTTCCGGTTCCGGCTCCCCGGTGAGGCCCAGCCCATGCAGCAGGGCGTGCTCTTCTTCCGGTGGGACGGCATGGCGATGCTGGCCCTGGCCACCGCGCTGGCCTTCGCGGGCAGCCACCGCCTGCACCGCCGCCCGCTGGCCGGGCTCGCCCTCGTCCTGCTCGCCGCGGCAGGCGCGTCGACCACGCTGAGCGTGGCCGAGATTCCGCTGCTGCAGTTCGTGGCCGCCGACGTCGCGGTGTACGTCATCGCCGCGAACCGGCCGCGCCGGACCGGCCTCGCCGCGCTCGCCATGGCGCTCGGCACGCTCGCCGGATATCTGATCACGCGCCTCGCGTCCGGCTGGGTCGTCGGGACCTCGGCGGAGCTGACCGTCGCGCTGACGGCCGTCGTCGCCTGGCTCCTCGGCGACGCGGCGCACCAGTCCCGCCGCCACGCCGAGCAGCTCCGCGCGCAGGCCGCCGCGCAGGCCGTCACGGCCGAACGACTGCGCATCGCCCGCGAGTTGCACGACATGGTCGCGCACAGCATTGGCATCATCGCCCTCCAGTCGGGCGCGGCGCGGCGCGTCATCGGCACCCAGCCGGAGCGGGCCCGCGGCGCCCTCGGTGAGATCGAGACGGCGAGCCGCGAGACGCTCTCCGGCCTGCGCCGCATGCTCGGCGCGCTGCGCACCCCGGAGCCGGGCAAGGCCGCCGAGGCGGCGCCCCTCGACCCCGGTCTTGGCCTCGCCGACGTGGACCGGCTCGCGCGGACGACCACGGCCGCGGGCGTCCGCGTCGAGGTGCGCTGGCTCGGCGAGCTCCGGCCGGTGCCCGCGGAGATCGACGTATCGGCGTACCGCATCATCCAGGAGGCGGTCACCAACGTGGTCCGGCACGCAGGCACCCGCTCCTGCCGGGTCACCGTCGACAGCCGCGACGACGAACTGGCCATCGAGGTCCTCGACGGCGGCCCCGGCCGGGACGACCCGGCGGTCGGCGGCGGGCACGGGCGGGACGACGCGGCGGCCGACCGCAGGCACGGACCCAACGATGCGGCGGCCGACGGTGGGGGCGGCCGGAGCACCGCCGGCCACGGCACCGGTTACGGCCTGCTCGGCATGCGTGAGCGGGTCGGCCTGCTGCACGGGGAGTTCACCGCGCACCCGCGCCCCGAGGGCGGCTTCCGTGTCGCGGCGCGGCTGCCCGTTCCGGCGGGTGTGCGATGACGGCGCCCCTCGCCCCGGCCGACGAACGGCGGCTCGTGCGCGTCGTCCTGGCCGACGACCAGCCCCTCGTGCGCGCCGCGCTCCAGATGGTCATCACCGAGGCCGACGACCTCGAAGTCGTCGGCGAGGCCGGGAACGGCGAGGAGGCGGTCCGCCTCGCCGCGGACCTGAGGCCCGACGTCGTCGTCATGGACATCCGCATGCCCGGCACGGACGGCATCGAGGCCACCCGCCGGATCACGCGGGCCACGGACGCCACCCGCATCGTCGTCCTGACGACCTTCGATGACGACGACTACGTGTACGGGGCGCTGCGCGCCGGCGCCTCCGGGTTCCTGGTCAAGGACATGGCGCTCGACGAGATCCTCGCCGCGGTCCGCGTCGTCGCGGCCGGGGACGGGCTGATCGCGCCGAGCGTGACCGGCCGCCTGATCAAGGAGTTCGCGGACCGTCCCGAGGCCGCCCCGCCCCCGCGGGACGTCACGGGCATCACGGGACGCGAGCGCGAGGTCCTGACCCTCGTCGGCGGCGGCCTGTCCAACTCCGAGATCGCCGACCGGCTTTCCATCAGCGTCGCCACCGCCAAGACGTACGTCACGCGGCTCCTGTCGAAGCTGGACGCGCGGGACCGGGTGCAGCTCGTGATCATCGCGTACGAGACGGGGCTGGTGGCTCCGCCCCGCTGACAGGCGCACCGCTGGGGCAGCGGGGGCGCGCAGCGCTGTGCGTGACCGCGTGCGACCGCCCACAGGACTCAGGACTCACCCTCCATCACAATGGAGAGGTGGAGTGGTTCACGGCGGACTCCTACTGGCTGAGCCGTCTGGTCTTCCAGCGCGTGCTGGCCGCGATCTATCTCGTCGCCTTCCTCGGCGCCGCGCTGCAGTTCCGCGCGCTCATCGGCGAGCGCGGCATGCTGCCCGTGCCCCGGTACGTGGCGCACGTGCCGTTCCGCCGGGCCCCCAGCGTCTTCCACTTCCACTACTCGGACCGCTTCTTCGCGCTGTGCGCCTGGAGCGGCTGCGCGGTGGCCGTGGCGCTGCTCGCGGGCGCGGACGGGCTGCTGCCGCTGTGGGGCGCGATGCTGCTGTGGCTCGTGCCGTGGGCGCTGTACCTGTCGATCGTGAACGTGGGGCAGACCTGGTACGGCTTCGGCTGGGAGTCGCTGCTCCTCGAGGTCGGCTTCCTGGCGGTGCTGCTCGCGGGGGACGACGTCGGTCCGCCCGTGCTCGCGCTGTTCCTGCTGCGCTGGGTGCTGTTCCGGGTCGAGTTCGGCGCCGGGCTCATCAAGATGCGCGGCGACGCGTGCTGGCGCAAGCTGACCTGCCTGTACTTCCACCATGAGACGCAGCCGATGCCGGGCCCGCTGAGCTGGTTCTTCCACCGGCTGCCGCGGCCGCTGCACCGCGTCGAGGCGGCGGCCAACCACGTCACCCAACTCGCCGTCCCCTTCCTCCTGTTCACCCCGCAGCCCGTCGCCACGGGCGCGGCCCTGCTGATGGCCGCCACCCAGTTGTGGCTCGTCCTCTCCGGCAACTTCTCCTGGCTGAACTGGCTGACGATCGCGCTCGCGCTCAGCGCCGTCGACTTCCGGCGCCTGTTCGGCGACGCGGCGGCCCCGCCCGCGGATCTCGCCGCTCCCCCGCTCTGGTACGAGATCCTGGTCATCGCCGTCACGGCGGGGCTCCTCGCCCTGAGCTACCGTCCGGCCCGCAATCTGGTCTCGCGGCGGCAGATCATGAACTACTCCTTCGATCCGCTGCACCTGGTCAACTCCTACGGCGCGTTCGGCAGCGTCAGCCGGGTCCGGCAGGAGGTCGTGATCGAGGGGACGTCGGACGTGGTGCCCCGGGTGGACTCCGAGTGGCGGGAGTACGAGTTCAAGGGCAAGCCCGGGGACGTACGGCGGTGGCCGCGGCAGTTCGCGCCCCATCATCTGCGGCTCGACTGGATGATGTGGTTCGCGGCGCTGTCGCCCGCGTACGCGGGCCCGTGGTTCGGGCCGCTCGTGGAACGGCTCCTCGAAGGCGACCGGGACACACTGCGGCTGCTGCGCCACTGCCCGTTCCCCGACCGGCCACCGCGGCACGTGCGGGCCCGCCTGTACCGCTACCGCTACACGACGTGGCGCGAGCTGCGGGAGACGGGCGCGTGCTGGGAGCGCACGTACCTACGGGAGTTCTGGCCGCCGACCCGACTCGACGCGTGACCTCACCGAGCCGGTGCCGACGAGGCCTCCTTGGGGTTGGGCCCGTACTCGTTCGCCGGCTTGCTGTCGGTGGCGAGCATCACGATCAGGATGATCAGGCCGATCACCGGGAGCAGGAAGAGGAGCTGCCACCAACCCGTGCGGCCGGTGTCGTGGAGGCGGCGCGCGCCGACGGCGAGGCCGGGAAGCAGGACCGCCAAGGCGTAGATCGCTTCCAGGATCGGCGTGATGCCGAGTGCCATGTCGAGCAGCGCGAGTACGACGCTGATGACGAGGTTGAACAGCGTGAACATCCAGTACTCGGCGCGTCGCGCACGCCCGTTGAACACCGCGTACTTCTTGAGTACGTCCACATACCAGTGCATCGCGTCCCCCTGTGTCTCCGCGCCTGTGTCTCCGCGATGGAGCGCGTCCCCCGTAGACCGCGCTGAGGACCAGAACGTATGGCTTCGGGTGGTGCTGGTCAACCAGTCCCGGTTGGTCCACTTCATGCGGCTTTGGGTGACAGGAGTAAGGCGGGCACGGGATACGTCAAACCAGGTCAGGCCCGGACCGGGCCGAGACGTAGCGGAATCGCGGGGGAACGCCTCACCACCTCAGCCGATTCCCTTAGTTCGGCAGCCCGTACACGCGCCGCGCCGTCCCCGCGAAGACCTGCGCGCGCTCCGTGTCACTCAGCTCCGCCGTCAGTTCCCGGGCCGCCGCCGTCACTTCCTCGTACGTCGCCACCAGCTCGCACACCGGCCAGTCCGAGCCGAACATCAGGCGGGACGGGCCGAAGGCCTCCAGGGCCGTGTCGGTGTAGGGGCGCAGGGACGCCGGGGTCCAGTTCGTCCAGTCGGCCTCGGTCACCAGGCCGGACAGCTTGGCGGTGGTGTTCGGCAGGGCGGCCAGTGCGCGCAGGGAGGTCGCCCAGGGATCGCGGGCGTTCGTCGCGATGGGTGGTTTGCCCAGGTGGTCCAGGACGAAGGTGAGGCCGGGGTGGTCGGCGGCGGCCCGCGCGCACGCCGGGAGTTGGTGGGGCAGCACCACCAGGTCGTACGCGAGACCCGCCGCCGCGACGGCGTCGAGACCGCGGCGTACGTCCGGGCGCAGCAGCCACTCGGGGTCGGGCTCGGCCTGCACCTGGTGGCGGATGCCCACCAGGTGGTCGCCGCCGGGGAGTTCGGCGAGCGCGGCCAGGGTGTCGGCGATGTCGGGGCGGGTGAGGTCGGTCCAGCCGACGACACCGGCGATCAGGTCGCTGTCCGCCGCGAGGGCGAGGAACTCCGGGGTCTCCTCCGGGACGGTGACGGTCTGGACGAGGACGGTGGCGCCGACCCCGGCGGCGCGGGCGTGCGGGGCGAGGTCGGCGGCCGTGAAGGTCCGGCGGATCGGGGCCATCGCGGAGCCGGTGATCCACTCCTGGTCGCGTACGTCCAGGTCCCACACGTGGTGGTGGGCGTCGACGATCCGGGGCCCCACGTCCGCTTCCGTCACTTCCGCTTCCGCCACATCCGCTTCCGTCACGGCAGCTCCCAGACGACGGGCAGGCCCGCGTCCGCGCCGTCGCCGGAGTAGTCGTGGACCACGTCGAGCAGCTCCGCCATGCGCGCCTGCCACGCCACGTTCACGGGCAGGCGCTCCAGCTCGGCGAGGAGACGGGCGTAGTCGGCGCACTCCAGGACGTGGAACAGGTCGGTTCCGCTGCGCCAGATCGTCCAGGACGTGGCGCCCGCCGCACGGATCGCGGCGGTCAACTCGGCGGGGACTTCGCGGTGCGCGGCCTCGTACTCCTCGATGCGGTCGGTACGGACCTTGGTGTGCAGGGCGACTCTCACGACGGGCCCTCCCCCGGTACGGGCACGTGCGGCGGCAGCAGTCCCTCCGCCCGTGCTTCCTTCCAGAAGTCGGCGGGCACGTCCACGGCGAACTGCTCGGCGGCGTCGGCGACTTGGTACGGCGCGTGGATGCCGACCAGGACGCTCGCCACGGCCGGGTGCGCGAACGGGAAGGCGAGGGCGGCGGCGCGCAGGGTGACGCCGTGCCGCCCGGCGACCGTGCGCAGGCGCCGGGCCCGGTCGAGCAACTCACCTGGCGCCTCGGTGTAGTTGAAGCGCGCACCCTCCTTCGGGTCGGCGAGGAGCCCGGAGTTGAAGACGCCGCCGATGACGATCGACGCCCCGCGTTCGCTCGCGGCGGGCAGCAGTTCGGTGAGCGCCTGGTGGTCGAGGAGTGTGTAGCGGCCGGCGCACAGCACGGCGTCGACATCGGTGTCGCGGACGAAACGGGTCAGCATCTCGGCCTGGTTCATGCCCGCCCCGATGGCGCCCACGACGCCTTCGGAGCGCAGCCGTTCCAGGGCTGGATAGCCCTCGCGGAAGGCCTGTTCGCCGTGGTCGTCCGGGTCGTGGAGGTAGACGATGTCGACCCGGTCGAGGCTGAGCCGCGCCAGGCTGGACTCGATCGAGCGGCGCACGCCGTCCGCGCTGAAGTCCCAGCGGCGGCGGTGCGCGGCGGGCACGGCGAAGCCGCCGTCGGCCAGGTCGTCGCCGGTCACGGGCCCGGTGACCGGCTCCAGGATCCGCCCCACCTTCGTGGAGATGGTGTACGCGTCCCGGGGGCGCCCCCGCAGTGCCGCGCCGATCCTGCGCTCGGACAGGCCGAGGCCGTAGTGCGGCGCCGTGTCGAAGTAGCGCATGCCCGCGTCCCAGGCGGAGTCGAGCGCGGAGGCCGCGTCCTCGTCGGTGACGGGCGAGTAGAGGTTGCCGATCCCCGCGCCGCCGAACGACAGCTCGCTGACCCGGACGGCGCTGCGGCCGAGGCGCCGGGCCCGTATGCCGCTCACTGGGCCACCGGCCGCAGCCGCAGGCCCTGCATGCCGCCGTCGACGGCGAGGGCGGTGCCGGTGGTGGCGCCGGACAGCGGGCTGGCCAGGTAGGCGATGGCGCCCGCGACCTCGTCGGCGGTGACGAGGCGGCCGGTGGGCTGGCGGGCCTGGAGGGCGGCGCGTTCGGCGGCCGGGTCGGGAGCGGCGTCCAGGAGGCGGCCGACCCAGGGGGTGTCCACGGTGCCGGGGTTGACGCAGTTCACGCGCACCCCCTCCCGTACGTGGTCCGCGGCCATCGCGAGGGTCAGGGAGAGGACCGCGCCCTTGGACGCCGAGTACAGGGCGCGCTGCGGCAGGCCCGCGGTCGCCGCGATGGAGCAGGTGTTGACGATCGCCGCGTGCGCGGAGGACCGCAGGTGCGGCAGCGCCGCCCGGGTGGTGCGGACGATGCCGAGGACGTTCACGTCGAGGACGGTGTGCCACTGTGCGTCGTCGTTGTCCTCGACGGTGCCCTGCGCGCCGATGCCCGCGTTGTTGACCAGTACATCGAGCACGCCGTGTCCGCCGAAGTCGGCCACGGCCGCCGCGACCGCGTCCCGCACCGCCGTGTCGTCGGTGACGTCGGCGGCGTATCCGCGCAGCGGCTTCTCCACGCCGCTCGGGTCGAGGTCGAGCACCGCCACCTGGGCGCCCCGGGCGGCGAGGAGTTCCGCCGTGGCCCGCCCGATGCCGGAGGCGCCGCCGGTGACCAGGGCCCTGAGGCCGGTGAAGTCCGTCATGCCGCTGCCCCCTTCTTTGCCGTCTTCGCTGTGTCTGCCGTCTTCGCCGCGAGTGCGGCCTGGTGCGCGAGGTCGGCGGCCCAGAAGGCGCCGCCGGGGTAGGTGAATTCCGCGAGCGATTCGGGGCGCATGGTCGCCGAGAATCCGGGCGCGGCGGGTGCGAGGTAGTGGCCGTCGCGGATCACGACGGGGTCCACGAAGTGTTCGTGCAGGTGGTCGACGTACTCGATGACGCGGTTCTCGGTGGTGCCGGACAGTGCCACGTAGTCGAACATCGACAGGTGCTGGACGAGTTCGCACAGCCCGACGCCGCCGGCGTGGGGGCAGACCGGCACCCCGAAGCGGGCGGCGAGCAGCAGGATCGCCAGGTTCTCGTTGACGCCGCCGACGCGGGCCGCGTCGATCTGCAGGACGTCGATGGCGTCGGCCTGGAGGAGCTGCTTGAACACGATGCGGTTCTGCACGTGTTCGCCGGTGGCGACCTTCACGGGGGCGACGGCGTCGCGGATGGTGGCGTGCGCAAGGACGTCGTCGGGGCTGGTGGGCTCCTCCACCCAGTACGGGTCGAACTCGGCGAGCGCGCGCGTCCAGCGCACGGCCTCGTCGACGTCCCAGCGCTGGTTGGCGTCGATCGCCATGCGGATGTGCGGGCCGATGGCCTCGCGGGCGGTGCGGCAGCGGCGTACGTCGTCGTCGAGGTCAGCGCCGACCTTCAGCTTGATCTGGGTGAAGCCGTCGGCGACGGCCTGGCGGGCGAGGCGGGTGAGCTTCTCGTCGCTGTAGCCGAGCCAGCCGGGTGAGGTGGTGTAGCCGGGGAAGCCGCGCTCGCGCAGCCGTGCCTCGCGGGCCCCCGCGCCCGCGCGGCCGCCCCGCAGGAGCGTGAGTGCCTGCTCGGGCGTGAGCGCGTCGGCGATGTAGCGGAAGTCGATCTGGGAGACCAGCCATTCGGGCTCCGCGTCGGCGAGGAGCTTCCACAGCGGGGTGCGGGCGCGCTTGGCGGCCAGGTCCCAGACGGCGTTGACGACGGCGCCGATGGCCATGTGCATCACACCCTTCTCGGGTCCGAGCCAGCGGAGTTGGCTGTCGCCGATCAGGTCGCGGTTGAGTGTGCCCGGGTCCGCGCAGAGCTCGTCGACGGAGCGGCCGACGACATGGTGCCTGAGCGAGTCGATCGCGGCGACCTGCACCTCGTTGCCGCGCCCGATGGTGAACGTGAAGCCGTGCCCTTCGAGTCCGTCCTCGGCGTCGGTGCGCAGCACCACATAGGCGGCCGAGTAGTCCGGGTCCGGGTTCATGGCGTCGGACCCGTCCAGTTCCCGCGAGGTCGGGAACCGGATGTCGTAGGTGTCGACCGCCGTGACGCGGCCGGGAGTTGGGGACACAGGAGGCCTTTCCGGAAAGGAACAGGGAGCCGTGGGGCGGGCGGGGACGGACGTCCTGGGCGCGGCCCGAGGAGGTCGGTCCTGGGCGCGTCCGGGGCGGTCAGTCCTGGGCACGGCCCGTGGTGACGCGGGCGATCATCAGGGCGACGAGGATGATCCCGCCGTAGATGGCCTGGATCCAGAAGGACGGCACCTGCGCGAGCGTGAGCAGGTTCTGTACGACGCCGAGCAGCAGGACACCGGTGAGCGCGCCGAACATGGTGCCCTTGCCGCCGTCGAGGCTGATGCCGCCGATGACGGCCGCCGCGAACACGGTGAAGATCATGTTCTGGCCCTGGTTGGCGTTGATGGCGCCGACGTAGCCGGTCTGCATCAGTCCGCCGACGGCGGCGAGCGTCCCGGCGACGACGAACACGCCGAGCATGACCCGCTCGACGCGGATGCCCGCGGCCCGCGCGGCGTCCGCGTTGCCGCCGATCGCGTACAGGGCGCGGCCGACGCGGTGGTACTTCAGGACGAGGCCGGTGATGCCGAAGGCGGCCGCCGCGATCCACACCGACAGCGGCACGGTCAGGAACGTGGAGGTGGCGAGCGTGAAGAACGACTCGGGCATGCCGAACAGCGTCTTGCCCTTGGTGGCGCCGACGAGGACGCCGCGCAGCACGATCAGCATGGCGAGCGTGACGATGAAGGCGTTGAGCTTCAGCTTGACCACGAGGATGCCGTTGAAGCCGCCGATCACCGCGCCGACCAGCACGATCGCGAGCAGGCCGACGGCCGCGGGCATGTCGGTGCCGAAGCCGGCCTGGGCGGCGGGCAGCACGAGCAGCGCGCCGATGGCGGGCGCGATGCCGACCACCGACTCCAGGGACAGGTCGAACTTGCCGGTGATCAGCACCAGCGACTCGGCGAGGACGACCATCGCCAGGGCCGCGGAGGCGCCGAGGATGGAGATGAGGTTCCGCTCGGTCAGGAACGAGTCGTTGACGAACGCGCCGAGCACCATCAGAAGCAACAGGGCGGGTACGAGGGCGAGTTCGCGGGCCCGCCGCAGCAGCACGGCGCGGGCCTGCGAGCGTGCTTGCGCGGCGCTCTCGGCGATGTCCGGGCTGGGCGGCGAGGCCGACGGGGCCTTGGTGTCAGCCACGCTGTTCCACTCCTTCTTCTGCTGCGTCTGTTCCGTGAGATGCCGCTGTTTCCGTGACGCCCTCGATGGACGCGATCAACTCGTGGTCGTGCCAGCCCGCCGGGTGTTCGGCGACGACGCGGCCGTGGAAGAGGACGAGCACGCGGTCGCAGCGGCGCAGGTCGTCGAGTTCGTCGGACACGACGATGACGGCGGTGCCGTCGTCGCGGGCGCGGTCGACGCGGGCGAGCAGCGACTCCTTGGACTTCACGTCGACGCCCGCGGTGGGGTTGATGAGGACGAGCAGGCGCGGGTCGGAGGCGAGGGCCCGTGCCATGACGACCTTCTGGGCGTTGCCTCCGGAGAGGTCGGACACGGGCTGGTCGGGCCCTTCGGCGTGGATGTCGAGCCGCTGGATGAGCCCGCCCGCGAAGGCGCGCTTGCGGTCGGTGCCGACGAAGCCGTACCGGCCGAGCCGGCCGAGGACGCTCATCGTGGCGTTGTCCCCGATGGACATGGAGAACACCAGGCCCTCGCCGTGCCGGTCGCGCGGTACGCAGCCGACTCCGGCCCGCAGCGCGGCGGGCACGTCGCCGAACTTCAGGGGCTCGCCGTCCAGCAGGGCGGTGCCGCCGGTCGGCGTGTGCAGACCGGTGAACGACTCCGCGAGGTTGATCTTGCCGCTGCCGCTGGACCCGGCGAGCCCGACGACCTCGCCCCGGCGCACGGTGAGGTCGACGTCCTCGTACGAAGGGCTGCTCAGGCCACGGACGTCGAGCAGCACGGGCGCGTCGGCGGGGACCTCGGTCCTGGCGCGGACCTTGCTCTCGGTCAGCGCCTCGCCCGCCATGGCCTCCACGAGGGCGGCGCGGGGCAGGTCGGCGACGGGGGCGGTGGTGATCCAGCGGGCGTCGCGCAGGACGGTGACGGTCTGGCACACCTCGTACACCTCCTGCAGGTGGTGCGAGATGAACAGGAAGGTGACGCCGGAGTCCTGGAGGGCCCGCATGCGCGTGAACAGCCGCTCGATCTCGCGGTTGTCGAGCTGCGCGGTGGGTTCGTCGAGGACGATGAAGCGGGCGCCGAAGCTCAACGCCCGGGCGATCTCCACCATTTGGCGGTCCTCGACCTTGAGGTCGGCGGTGCGCGCCTCGGGGTCGACGCGCACGTCCCAGGTGTGCAGGACCTCGGCGGCCTCGGTCTTGAGGCGGCGCCAGCTGATGAGTCCGCCGCGGCCCTGGGGGTGGCGGTTGATGAAGAGGTTCTCGGCGACGGTCAGTTCCGGCACGACCGTGGGCCGCTGGTACACGCAGGCGACCTTGCGGCGCCAGGCGTCGCGGTCGGCGAGCGGCGGCGCGGCCTCGCCGTCGAACAGGACGGTGCCCGCGTCCGGCGCCTGCAGGCCGGTGAGGATGGTGACGAGGGTGGACTTGCCCGCGCCGTTGCGGCCGACGAGGGCGTGGGACTCGCCGGGCCGGACGGTGAGCCGGCCGTCCTGGAGGGCCACGGTGGGTCCGTACCGCTTCACGATGCCGGACGCCTCGACGAGGGGCACGGGCGCCGCGGGGCTCGGTGGGGTCGGCGTCGTCATTTGACGGAGTTGCCCCACAGCTCGGCGTCGTCCACGTTCGCCTTTGTGACGAGGGGCGCGGGGAGCTGGTCCTCAAGGATGCCGCTCGGCAGCTTCACGATGGTGGAGCCGTGGTCGGTGGGTCCGGGCTTGAACTTCTTCCCGTTCATCGCGGCCTTGATGTAGTACATGCCGTACTTCGCGTACGAGTCGGCGGGCTGCGAGACGGTCGCGTCGATCTGGCCCTTGCGGATGGCGTCGAACTCCTGCGGGATGCCGTCGTTGGACACGATCGTGATGTGCTCCTCGGTGCCCGCCTTCTTCAACATCCCCTTGGACTTGAGGGTCTGCAGGGTGGGCGCGAGGTAGACGCCGCCCGCCTGCATGTAGATGCCCTTGATGTCGGGGTTGGAGTTGAGCAGGGTGTCGAGCTTGGAGGCGGCGGTGTCCGACTCCCACTTGGCGGGAATCTCCAGGACCTTCAGCTTCGGGTATTTCTCCTTCACGCAGTCGCGGAAGGCCTTGGACCGCTCACGCCCGTTCACGGAGGCCAGGTCCCCCATGATCTGGACGACCTTCCCGCTCTTGACCTGCTTGCCCAGGTAGTCGCAGGCCTTCTGGCCGTACGCGACGTTGTTGGCGCGCACCACCATCGCGACCTCGCCCTTCTCGGGCGCGACGTCGACGGCGACCACGGGCACGCCCTTGCGCTCGGCCTGGTCGAGCCCGGCGGAGATGGCGGCGCTGTCGAGCGGGGCCACCACCAGGCCCTTGACGCCCTGGTTGAGCTGGTTGTTGATGTCGGTGATCTGCTGCGAGGGGTCGCTGTTGGAGTTGACGGTCTTGAGCGCGTCGACGTCCTCGGACTTCGCCATCTTCGGTACGTAGTCGTTGTACGACTGCCAGAACGGCGAGGTGAGCAGCGGCAGGATCACGCCGACCTTGCCCTCGCCGCCGGCTTTGCCACCGGATCCCCCGGTGTCTTTCGTACTGCCGCAGGCGGTGAGCGCGAGGGCGGCGCAGGCCGCCAGGGCGACGGCTCGGGCCGGCCGCGAACTCCGCGTCCTCCGGGGGCTGTTCCGCACACTACTGCCGACCATCTGACGGCTCCTCATCGAGCGTGATCAAGCGGGACTCAGGTAGGGGTCGAGCGACCGATGGGCGAATATTTATCAGACCACTTGGCGCGCACAACACCCCTCGTCGCCAACTTTTCCCGCTTTCCGGCCGTAGTGGTCGGACCACATCTGTGGCTACACTGCGCGACACCGGCAAGTGAAGGAGCGTTTCGTGGACCAGAGCGAGCAGAGCGCCCCGCCCGCGCAGCAAGGCTCCGCGCCCGTGCCGAAAGGCACCGTCCCCGCGCAGAAGGGCACGGTGACCCAGCGGGCCATCGAGGAGATCAAGGCGATGATCGGCGAGGGACTCCTGGAGCCCGGTCAACGGCTGCCCACCGAACGGGACCTGGCGACCCAGCTCGGGATCTCACGCAGCTCCATGCGGGAGGCGATCCGGGCCCTGACGGTGCTCGGCGTCCTGGAGGCGCGGCACGGCTCCGGCATCTACGTGACCCAGTTGGAGGCCGGGGACCTCCTCGAGACCTTCGGCGTCGTCGCCGACCTGTCGCGCGGACCGCGCCTGGTGGAGCTCCTCGAAGTGCGCCGGGTCCTGGAGTCCACGGCGACCGCGCTCGCCGCCGCCCGCATCACGCAGGACCAACTGGCCGACGTGGAGAAGCACTTGGCGGCCATGAACGCCACCGACGACCCCGAGGAGATCCTCTCCCACGATCTCGCCTTCCACCGCACGATCACCTTGGCGGCGGGCAACGACACGATGGCGGCGATCCTGGAGGGCCTGTCCTCGCGCACCTTCCGGGCCCGCGTGTGGCGCGGCTACCAGGAGGAGGGCGCCTTCGAGCGCACCCGGCGCGAGCACGCCCGCATCCACCGGGCCCTGGTCGCACGGGACCCGGAGGCGGCGCGGGCGGCGGCGGCCGCGCACGTGGGGGAGGTGGAGGACTGGCTGCGGCGGCAGTGGGAGGAACAGCGGCCATCCGGAGAGCGGCCATCCGGAGAGCGGTCCTCCCGATAGCGGTCCTCCCGATAGCGGTCCTCCCGATAGCGGGCAAATGGACAGTGGCCATCCGGCCAAACTCGGGCCGCCACGTTGGAAGCACCCGTTCCCCGGGGAGCCCCCTCGTCGAACGCGTTCTCGACGCAGACGTCCCAGGGGGGACCCACCATGGCCACAACGCGAAGCGGCACCAGAAGAAGAAGCAGGGGCGTGCGCCGCCGCCTGGCCGCGGCGGCGGTCGCGCTGTCGGCGGCCTGCGGCATGCTGGTGGCCGCGCCCGCACCCGCCGGCGCCGCACCCGACTTCTCCGGCGACCCGATCCACTACTGGAACAACGTCCTGCTCCAGGCCATGCGCACCAAGGGCGGCGCACCCGGCCCGCTGGCCCGCGCCGCCGCGACGCTGAACGGGGCGATGTACGACGCGGAGAGCTCGTACCGGCTGCGCTGGCACAAGATGACCTCGGAGCCGTACCTGGAGGCGTACCGCTACGACGCCATCCTGGAGGGCCCGCACGAGGAGGAGCGGGTGATCGGGCGCACCGCGTACAAGATCCTGCTCGGCCTGTTCAAGGAGCAGAAGCCGTACCTCGACCAGAAGTTCACCGACCGCTTCGGCACCCGTCCCGACGAGTTCGACCTCCTGGACCACACCGTGGTCAACAAGGTGGTGGCCCGGATGGAGGCGGCCCGCGCCGCCGACGGGTCCGACGACCAGCGGCCGTACACGGGCGACAACGTGCCCGGCGCCTGGCGACCCACGCACTACGCCGACCTTCCGGACCCCTCGTGCACGCAGGACAGCGACGCGGCCACGCCGCGCTGGGGGGAGGTCAAGCCGTTCGCGATCCCGACGGGGTCGTCGTTCCGCCCGCCCACCCCCGAGCTGTACGGCACGTACGACCGGCTCCTCGCCAGCACGGCCTACCGGGACCAGGTCGACAAGGTGCGCCGCGCGGGTGACGTGAACGCGCCCGAGAGCGAACGCAGCAGGGACCAGACGGCCGCGGCCTGGTTCTGGGCGAACGACGCGAACGGCACGTACAAGCCGCCCGGGCAGATCCTCCAGCACACCCGGGAGGTGTCCGAGGCCCGCAGGCTCACCACGTACCAGAACGCGCGCCTGTTCGCCCTGGTGTCGCTCGCCATGGCGGACGCGGCGATCGCCGAGTGGGACGTCAAGTACCGCACCCCGATCGACCTGTGGCGCCCTGTGTCCGCGATCCGTGACAGCGGCATCGACCGCACCTGGAAGCCGCTGGCGGGGACGACCCCCTGCTTCCCGGCGTGGGCGTCGGGACACGCGACGTTCGGCGGAGCGTGGGAGCAGGTGATGGAGCACTACTTCGACACGCCCGGCTTCACCATGACCCTCACCACCGAAGAGCCCAAGTCCCCCGTGAGGTCCCGCACCTTCGCCACCTTCCACCAGGCCGCCCAGGAGAACGCCAACAGCCGCCTGTACTTGGGTGTCCACTATCCGTGGGACGCCACGGACGGTCTGACGGTCGGCAACAAGGTCGGTGACTACGTGGTGACGAACAAGCTCAAGCCGATCCCCTCGTGACGCGGAGCGACCACGCGCCGAGCGCGTGGTCGCCCAAGCCGTCCCTGCCGTCACTCAGCCCCTGCGCACCCGCAGCGTCACCAGCTCGAACGGCCGCAGCGACACGGACACCGCGCCCTCGTCCCGCTCCGGCGGGCGGCCGCCGTCCAGCTTCCGCTCCAGCAGGTCGGTGACGTCGACCGCCGCCACCTCGAAGCCGAAACGCAGGGTGGTACGGGCCCGGCCGCCGCGTGCCTCGTGGAAGCGGACCACGACGTCCCCGCTCCCGTCGTCCGCGAGCTTCACCGCCGTCACGACCACGGCGTCGTCGTCGACGGCCACCAGCGGCGCGACCTCGGCGCCGCTCCCGGTGACCCGCCGCTCGGGCAGGTTGATCCGGTACCCCTCGCGCACGGCGTCAAGGACGTCCGCCCCGGGCACAAGGGCGTGCCGGAACCGGTGCAGGCCCTGGTCGGTCTCGGGGTCGGGGAACCGCGGCGCCCGCAGCAGCGACACCCGTACCGTCGTGGTGGTACCGGCGTCGGTGTCCCGCACGGCGCGGGTGACGTCGTGGCCGTACGTCGAGTCGTTGACGAGGGCCACGCCCCAGCCCGGCTCCTCGACGTGCACGAAGCGGTGGTTGCACGCCTCGAACTTGGCGGCCTCCCAGCTCGTGTTGGTGTGCGTGGGCCGGTGGAAGTGCCCGAACTGGGTCTCCGACGCGTACCGCTCGGCGTGCACGTCGAGCGGGAAGGCCAGCTTGAGGAACTTCTCCGTCTCGTGCCAGTCGACCTCGGTGTCGATGTCGAGGCGCCGCTCGCCCGGCGCGAGCGTCAGGACCTGCGTCATCCGCGAGGCGCCGAAGCGGCGCACGACCCGCACCGAGGCACCGTCGCCCGGCACGACCTCCTCCGCGTCCGTCAGGTCGGTGACGGAGTGGCGGTAGAACTCGTCGACGTCCCACGCGTCCCACATGTTCGGGAAATCGGCGTGCAGTTGGGGCAGGTTCGCGGCGTGCCCGGGGGCGACGGTCTCGCGTCCGCCGACGATGTCGTACGCCGAGACGACAAGCCCGCGCGCGTCGATCTCCACGCGCAGCAGACCGTTGTCGAGGACGAAGCCGCCGTCCGCGCGCGCGGCGATCGCCGACTGCCCTGCGGCGACGGGCATCCCGGCGCCGCCCGCCGCGACGCCGTCGCGCGGGTGCGGCGCGGAGTTGAAGACGAGGGGGCGGCCGCCGTCGCCCGCGAGGGCCTTCTGCGCGGCGGCGATGATGCCGTTCAGGTCGGCGGCCACCGCCGCGTACGTCGCGCGGGCCTCGCGGTGCACCCAGGCGATCGACGAGCCGGGCAGGATGTCGTGGAACTGGTGCAGCAGCACCGTCTTCCAGATCCGGTCCAACTCCTCGTACGGGTACGGGAATCCGGCCCGGACCGCGGCCGTGGCCGCCCACAGCTCGGCCTCCCGCAGGAGGTGTTCGCTGCGGCGGTTGCCCTGCTTGGTGCCGGCCTGGCTGGTGAGGGTGGCGCGGTGCAGCTCCAGGTAGAGCTCCCCGACCCACACCGGCGCGTTCGGATACTCGGCCTCGGCCTTCTCGAAGAACGCGGCCGGGGTCTCCCACCGGACGGTCGCCGAGCCCTCCAGGTCGCGAAGCCGTGCCGCCTTCGCGATCATCTCGCGGGTCGTGCCGCCCCCGCCGTCGCCCCAGCCGGTGGGCGCGAGCGAGTGCCGGGCGACGCCCTTGTCCTTGAAGTTCCGTGCCGCGTGGGCGATTTCGCTGCCCTTCATGGCGCAGTTGTACGTGTCGACGGGCGGGAAGTGCGTGAAGATCCGGGTGCCGTCGATGCCCTCCCACTGGAAGGTGTGGTGCGGGAACTTGTTGGTCTGCGACCACGAGATCTTCTGCGTGAGCAGCCACTTGGCGCCCGCCGCCTTGATGATCTGCGGCAGGCCTGCCGCGAAGCCGAAGGTGTCCGGCAGCCACGCCTCGTCGTTCTCGACGCCGAACTCGTCGAGGAAGAACCGCTTGCCGTGCACGAACTGACGGGCCATCGCCTCCGAGCCCGGCATGTTCGTGTCCGACTCGACCCACATGCCGCCGGTCGGCACGAAGCGCCCGTCCGCGACGGCCTTCTTCACCTTCGCCCACACCTCGGGCCGGTGTTCCTTGATCCACGCCCACTGCTGCGCCTGCGACATGGCGAAGACGAAGTCCGGCTCGTCCTCGAGCAGCGCCGTCATGTTGGACGTCGTACGCGCCACCTTGCGCACCGTCTCGCGCAGCGGCCACAGCCACGCCGAGTCGATGTGCGCGTGGCCGACGGCGCTGACGCGGTGCGCGGAGTCGTGCGCGGGGGCGGCGAGCACGCCTTCGAGCTCGGCCCGTGCGGCGGCCGCCGTGCCGTTCACGTCCTGCAGGTCGACGGCGTCCAGTGCCCGGTCGACGGCCCGCAGTACCTCGTGGCGGCGGCCGGAGTCCTCGGGCAGTTCCTGCATCAGCTCGCCGAGGACCTCCAGGTCGATGGCGAGCTGCCACACCGTCTCGTCGAAGACGGCGAGGTCCATGCGTTCCAGGCGGTACTGCGGTTCAGTGCCCGCCGTCTCCTTGTCGCCCAACTGCGTGGGCAGGAAGGGGTGGTAGTCCAGGATGACGGGGTTGGACGCGGCCTCGATGTGCAGGCGCACCTCCTCGCCGCCCTTGGCCGGGGCGGCGACGCGTACCCACTGGTTGCGTGGGTTGAGGCCCTTCACCGGGGTGCCGTCGGGGCGGTACACCAGGCCCTCGCACTGGAAGCCCGGCATGTTCTCGTCGAAGCCGAGGTCCAGGATCGCCTCGACTGTCCTGCCCGCCCACTCGGGCGGGACCGTGCCCGTCACCCGGAACCAGCTCGTGCCCCACGGCGCGCCCCAGCGGGCGCCCGGCTCTGTCGGCTCGGGCTCCGCGGCGAGGCCTTCGGCGACCGGGACCGGTTCGCCCGGGGCGTTCCATACGGCGATGTCCAGGGGGACGGAGTGGGGGTATATGGCGGGTCGGATGCGCTCGTCCAGGACGCGCTTGAGGCGCCCCTCGACGAGGCGACGGTCGTCGTGCATGGTCGGGTCTCCGTGGGTCGGGTCGTGTGTGGTGTGCGCGGCTGACTGGCCCTGCGGGGCTTTCCCCAGTCCCGCCCCTTCCCGTAACCAGAGGGCTCCGCCCCCTGGACCCCCGCTGTCGGCCTGAACGGCCTCGTCCTCAAACGCCGGACGGGCTGAAAACAGGGGGCGGGCGGGTGGGGGAAAGCCCGTCCGGCGTTTGAGGACGAGCGCGCCGGCGCGAGGGGACGGCGGGCCGGATGGCTGCGGCACGCGTAGGTGAATGTGCCGACTACGGCCGGTAGGACAGGTAAGGGCGGGTGGGTGGGAGAAAGGGGGTCTGGGGGCGGAGCCCCAGGGACCTCAGCCGAGGACTTCGGGCGGGTGCACCACCTCCCGGATGCCCCGCGCAGCGAGGTGAGCAGCATCATCCGCCCGCTCCGCGAGGACAAGGGCGGGCCGCACGCCATCCGCCACAAGCCGAGCAAACGCCTCGAACACCGCCCCACCAGGCGCACAAACCGACCGCCGCCCGAAATCGGCACCCACGTCAACGACAAGCGCGGTCGTCCGGGGCGCGGGGGCGTACACCGCACCCCGAGCCTCCTTGGCGAGCCGAGCCAGCGTCTCCCCCGCGGGCTTCACCCGACCCTCATTCGTCAACAGCCCCAGGCTGTATTCGAGTTCGGGAAAGTCGGCGAGGGAGCGGGACACATCGTGGGAGCACCACCACGTCACGCCCCACACGTCGGCGCAGTCGAGCGCGGCGGACACAGTGGCCTCGGTGAAGGCGGCGGCGTCGGCGGCCGGAATGAGCGGGGCGGGCGCGCCGACCTCCTGGAGCCACACGGGCCGCCGCGGATCGAGGGCCCACGCCTTGGACAGCTCGATCATGTACGCGGCGTGCTGCCCGGTCGCCACGCCGTCCCGCCCATGCCGCTGCGCGGTGCCGTTGAACACCCAGGAGTGCACGGCAGTGACGTCCCCGACCCGCGCGGCCTGCGCGGGCGTGAACGGCTGGTCGTCCTGGTACCAGGCGGCGTCGTACTCGGCGTGCAGATGCAGCCGCCCGGGCGCGCCCTCCTCACAGGCGGCCAGGACATCGCGCAGCCACGCCTCGGCCTGCTCCTGGGTGATGCGGTCGGGGTCGGGGTGCGGCCCGGCCGCGAACTGGTTGATCTCGTTGCCGATGGTCATGCCGATGAAGTTGGGCCGGTCGGCGAGCGCGGCGGCGAGGGTGCGCAGGTAGTCGCGCTGGCCGGCCACCACGTCCGGGTCGGTGAAGAGGTTGCGCCGGTGCCAGGTCTGCGTCCACGCGGGCAGGAAGTCGAAGCTCGACAGATGCCCCTGGAGCCCGTCGACGTTCACGTCGAGCCCGCGCTCGGCGGCGGCGTCGGCGAGCGCGACGAGCTGCTCGACGGCGCGCGGCCGGATCAGGGTGCGGTTGGGCTGGAAGTACGGCCAGACGGGGAAGACCCGGACGTGGTCGAGGCCGAGCGCGGCGACGGCGTCGAGGTCGCGGCGTACGGAGTCGAGGTCGAAGTCGAGCCAGTGATGGAACCACCCTTGGCTGGGGGTGTAGTTGGCGCCGAAGCGGGGCGCGGCGGCGGGCGCCGCGCCGGGCAGGTCGTCAGAGGTCAATGCGGATCCTGGTTCTGGGAGAGCGGGGCGGAGCGGGGTGGTGCGGTGCTGTGCGGTGCGGGCGGCACGGCGGCCGGACTGCGGGGTGGGCGACAAGGGCCGGCGGGGCTTCGCGAGGTCAGCCCTTGACCGCGCCTTCGCCGACGCCTCGGAAGAAGTACCGCTGCAGACAGGCGAAGAGCACGATCAGCGGCAGTACGGCGATCACGGTGCCCGCGGCGACGAGGCGTTCGTCGTTGGCGAAGGTGCCGTGCAGATAGTTGAGGCCGATGGTGAGGGTGAACTTGTCGGGGTCGCTGAGCACGATGAGCGGCCACAGGAAGTCGTCCCAGGCGCCCATGAAGGCGAAGATCGCCACGACGGCGAGGGTCCCCTTCACGGCGGGCAGGGCGATGCGGAAGAACCGCTGCCACACGTTCGCCCCGTCGACGAACGCGGCCTCCTCCACCTCGTACGGCAGATTGAGGAAGGCGTTGCGCATCAGGAGCACGTTGAGCGCGGAGACGCAGCCGGGCAGCAGGACGCCGATGAGGGTGTTGTTCAGGCCGAGGTCCCGCATGGTCGTGAACTGGGCGATGATGATGCCCTCCACGGGCACCAGCATGGCGAGGATGAACACGAGCGTGGCGGCCTTGCGGCCGCGGTAGCGCAGCCGGGCCAGGGCGTAGCCGGCGAGCGCGGCGCCCACGCAGTTCGTGACGACGTTCGCCGCGGCGACCTTCAGGGAGTTGAGGGCGTAGTCCCAGACGGGGATGGTGTCGGCGACGCGCTCGTAGTTGTGCAGGGTCGGGTCGGACGGCAGGAAGCTGGGCGGGGAGCTGAAGATGTTCTCATGCGGGCCCTTGAGCGAGGTCGAGAGCTGCCAGAGGAACGGGCCGATCATGAGGGCGAGCACGGCGATCAGCAGGACGTACCGCAGCGCCAGCTCCCACACGGGCATGCGCCGCCCGTTCTCGTCGGTGACCCGCCGACGGCGGGTACGCCCACGCGGCTCGGACGTGGCCGGATCCGTCCGGGACACGGACGCGTCCTTGGCGGTTGTCGGCGTCACTTGTCCTCCTTCCGGTCGGCGCGCAGCACGAGCAGCATCAGCGCGACGGTGACGACGAAGATGACCACGGAGATCGCGGAGGCGTAGCCGACGCGGCCGGTCAGGCCCGTGCCGGTGCGCTGCACGAGCATCACGAGGGTGGTGTCCTCGCCCGCGGGCCCGCCGGTGGGTCCCGCCATCAGATAGACCTCGGAGAAGACCTTGAACGCGGCCACCGAGGACAGCGCGGCGACGAGCACCATGGTGGAGCGCACGGCCGGAACGGTGACGGAGATGAACCGGCGGACCGGTCCCGCGCCGTCGACGGCGGCAGCCTCGTGGAGTTCGCGGGGCACGTTCGCGAGCGCCGCGAGATAAATGATCATGTAGTAGCCGAGGCCCTTCCAGACCGTGACTCCCATGGCGGAGAACAGCAGCAGCCACTGGTCGCTGAGGAAGCCGACCTTGCCCGCGCCCACCGCCTCCAGGACGGCGTTCACCAGGCCGCGTTCGTCGAGCATCCACACCCAGATCAGGCCGACCACGACGATGGAGGCGACCACCGGTGTGTAGAAGGCCGACCGGAAGAACGTGATGCCGGGGATCTGCTTCTGCACGAGCAGCGCGAGCAGCAGCGGCAGCACGACGAGCGCGGGCACCACCACGAGGACGTACAGCGTGCTGTTGCGCAGGCCGATCCAGAACATGTCGTCGTGCAGCAGCTCGCGGAAGTTGGCGAGCCCGACGTACTTGCCCTCGATCAACTGCCGTTTGTCCGTGAAGGAGTTGATGACCGTGCTGACGAACGGATAGAGGATGAAGACACCGACGATCGCGAGCCCTGGGGCGGCGAACAGCCAGGGGCTGGTGACCAGTTGGCGGCGGATGCGGCGCGGCGGCGGGGCGGCGGCGTTCGGTGACCCCGAGGGGCGGGCGGCCCTCGACGGCCCCGGAGGGCCCGCGGTGGCCGATGCGGAGGCGGCTGCTGTGCTCTTCATGTGCGCGGTTCTCAGCTCTGCCGCAGCAGCCGGTCGCAGGCCTTGACAGCGTTGTCAAGCGCTTCCTTGGGGCTCTGCTTTCCTCGCAGTGCCCGGGCGACGGCGTTGCGCAGCTCCACCTTCATCTGCTCGCTGAACAGCACGGGCGTGTAGTTCACGGCGGTCTTCAGGGACTTGGCGGCGGCGATCCGCACCCGGGTCTCGTCCGTGCCGTCCGCCTTGGTGAAGTACGGGTCGTCCAGGGAGCCCTTGGTGCTCGGGAAGATGGCGACCTTCTTCGCGAAGGACATCTGGCGCTGCGCGTCGGTGACGAAGTGCGCGAAGGCGACGGCGGCGGGCGTCCGCTTGGTGCGGGTGTTCACCATGACACCCATCACGTACATGTTGTCCTTGCCGGTGTTGCTGATCTGCGGCGTGATGCCGATGTTCTTGTAGAGCCGGGGCGCGTCCTTCTTGAACTTCTCCAGGTCGAGCGCGCTGCCCGGGTTCATGGCGACGGCCTCGGTGAGGAACTTCTTGCCGGTCGACTCGGGCGTGGCGGTGAGCGCCTGGCCGTCCAGAGCCTTGGCGTCGTACAACTCCTTGTACTTGGTGAGGAGTTCGACGCCCTTGTCGCCGTTGAAGGTGAAGCCGGTGCCCTCCTTGTTCATCAGCGGCACGCCGTAGCGGCCGAAGTCCTCGATGGTGGGGACGTTGGCGAGGGTGGCGACCTTGCCCTTGCTCTTCTTCGCCAACTCCTCGGCGTCGGCGAACAGTTCGTCGTACGTCTTCGGGGGCTTGTCCGCGTCCAGGCCCGCGTCCTTGAACAGGCGCTTGTTGTAGAACAGCGGCCCGGTGTTCAGGTACCAGGGGAAGGCGTACGTCCCCTCCAGGCCCGGCACCTGGTGGCTCTTCCAGGCGCCCGGCAGATACTCCTTCTCGTACTTCCCGGCCGACTTGTCCAGGTCGAGCGCGAGGCCGGCTTTGGCGAGCGGGGCCACCAGGTCGGGCGAGACGTTCACGACGTCGGGCAGCGTGCCGCCGGCGGCGTCGGCGCTGATCTTGTCGGCGTAGCCCTCGCCGGGCTGGTCGACCCACTTCACCTTCGCGTCGGGGTACTTCTTCTCGAAGTCGTCGATCAGGCCCTCGAAGTACGACTTGAAGTTGGCCCTCAGGTTCCAGGTCTGGAAGGTGATCTCCCCCTCGACCTTGCCGGAGGCGTCGCCCGAGCCGCTGTCGTCGCCACCGCCGCAGGCGCTCAGGGCCAGCAGGGCGGCGGCGAGGGCGGCGGCGGTGACCGCTCTGCGAGGACTGCGGGATATCCGGGAACTCCGGGAACTCCGGGAATTGCGCACGGTGAACGGCTCCTTTGCTCGGCCCGGCGTGGGCGGCCGCGACGGACGGCGGCGGCATCGGCCGCGTCGAATCGCACCGAGGCAGACCCTGCACGGCACGGAAGTAAAAAGTCAATGGATTGGCGGCAATTTGCTGGGAGCGGGACCGTTCGCGGGCACGAACTCCCAGGTCAGATAGGTTTGTTGAATGCCTTGCCACAGATGACTAATGCGCTTTAGGCTGTGCCAGCTCAAGCGCATTAGTACGTACGCCGCCGAGCCGCCGCACGCGCGCGGCACGGACCCCGTGGGCGACTCCGCGGGCGGAAAGGGGCCATGGGTGCAAGGCAAGCGGTCACCGGCACGCCGGCCGACCATGAAGGACATCGCGCGGCGCGCCGGGGTCTCCGAGAGCGCCGTCTCCTTCGCGCTCAACGACCGTCCCGGGGTCTCCGACATCACCCGTGACCGGGTGCGCAGGGTCGCCGAGCAGCTGGGCTGGCGGCCCAGTACCGCGGCGCGCGCCCTGTCGGGCGAGGGCGCGGCGACGGTCGGCCTGGTGGTGGCCCGGCCCGCGGCCACGCTCGGCGTCGACTCGTTCTTCCTGCAGCTCATCTCGGGCGTCCAGGAGGTCCTGGCCGAGCGCCAACTGGGGCTTCTTTTCCAGGTGGTGGAGGACGTCGCGGCGGAGTGCGCGGTGTACCGGCGGTGGTGGGCCGAGCACCGCGTCGACGGCGTCCTCGTCGTGGACCCGCGCACGGACGACCCGCGGCCCGCGCTCCTGGAGGAGCTGGGCCTGCCCGCGGTCGTCACCGGCGGCGTGCCCGATCCCGAGCGGCCGTTGCGCCCCGGCCAGTCCACCGTCTGGGCCGACGACGCGGGCGCCATGGAGTCCGTCGTGGGCCACCTGCACGCGCTCGGCCACCGCCGTGTCGTACACATCGCCGGGCTGCCCGGTCTCGCGCACACCGAGCGCCGCATCCGCACGCTGCGGGCGGAGGCCGGGCGGCGCGGCCTCACCGAGGTGCGGTCGGTGACCACGGACTACTCGGACGCGGAGGGCGCGGCGGTCACGCGCCGCGTGCTCGGTTCGGCCTCGCCGCCGACGGCGCTCGTGTACGACAACGACGTGATGGCCGTGGCCGGGGTGGCCGCGGCGGCCTCCCTCGGCTTCACCGTGCCGGACGAGGTGTCGGTGGTGGCCTGGGAGGACTCTGCGCTGTGCCGGATGGTGCACCCGTGGCTCACCGCGCTCTCCCGCGACACGGTGTCCTTCGGGCGGACGGCGGCGCGGGAACTGCTCGGACTCCTCGACGACGGACCGCCGGGGACAGTGCAGGTGCCGCTGCCGCGGCTGATCGAGCGGGAGAGCACGGGGGCGGTGCGCCGGGCGGGGTGAGGGCTCCACGACCTCGTGGAGCGGGGCTTCCCGCAGGGGTGCCGGTCACCGGCTGATGCGCACCGGGAAGGCCGGTCACCAGGTGATGTACACCGCGCCGTTGCCGCCGTCGGCGCCGGGTTGTCCGCCGGTCCCGCCGGCACCTGCCGTGCCCTTCTGACCGTCCCGCAGGCGGCCGTCGCCGCCTGATCCCTTGGCGGAGTCGGCGCCGGAGCCGGGTGGGCCGCCGTTGCCACCGTTGCCGCCGCTGCCGCCGGCGCCGTAGGTGATGCCTTGGTCGACCGACTTCCCCTTTCCGCCGGCTCCGCCGGAGCTGCCGTTGCCGCCCGTGCCGGACCATCCGCCGGGGGCGTCGACGACGGTGCCGCCGCCGCGCCCGGCATTGCCTGCTTTCCCGGCCGATCCTTTGTCGCTGTCGGAGCCTTTGCCGACCTTCGCGGACACCAACCTCTCGCCGCGGCAGCCGAACTGCTTGTTCTCCAGCATGGCCGGGTCCGGCTTGGCCGCACCGGGGGCTTTGGCCCCACCGCCGCCACCGGCCCCACCGTTCCCGGCGCCGCCGCTCCCCACAACAATCCCGTATCCGCCGCCGCCCTGACCCCCTTTGGCCGCCAAACCGCCATTGCCGCCGGTTCCGGGGCCACCACCGACGGCGCCCGCGACACCCGACACTCCGGACACCCCACCACCCGTGGCCTGCCCACCGGTCTTGCCGGCGGTGCTGTCCTTGCCGGAATCACCGCTGTAACGGGACGCACCGCCCGCACCGCCACCGCCACCCGCGCCACCGGCCCCGCCCCGAGCGCCGCCCTTGCCGCCCTTGCCCACCTCCACGGAGAGCTTCTCCTTGGGGGTGACCTTGGCCTTGCACTGGACGAACGCTCCGCCCGCGCCACCGGCGCCACCGGACCCCGCACCGCCTCCTCCCCCACCGCCACCGCCGCCACCGAGGCCGCCCGTGCCATCGGCCTTCCCGTAGCCACCGCCGCCGCCACCGCCACCCGCGCCACCAGCCCCGCCGCCACCACCACCGCCGCCCCCGCCGCCACCCCAGATGGCGACGGTGATCGTGGTGACCCCGTCCGGGACGGTCCAGGAAGACTTGCCGGTTTTGGTGAACCACTGCTCATTCGCGGCCTGCGCCGATGGCGCGGTCCAGAGTTGAGCGCTCATGACACCCGCCGCCATGCCCACCGCTGCCGCGACCGCACCCACCCTGCGCCCGACCCGGCGCCCGACGCGATGTCGAGCTCCGTCTGCTGACTGATCACCAGTCACCGTGATCACCTCATTTCTTGACCAACAAAGCGCCTGACTTTTGTGCATCTGCGCACACAACGTTCGATACCGCGGCGATATGTCGATAAATCCATCGTCACCCTTCTGTACGCTCCGGCCCCTCGTGCCATGAACGGCTGGATTGCACCGCCTGGGGAGGGGGCGGTGTGGGCATGCACCGGCTGGAACTCGGTCTCTGAGGGAGAGCGGTGCGGTGCAGCTGAGGTACACGATGCCGGGTGTGTCCGGTGTGGCCGTATGAGTGCGGTCGAGACCGGCGCGCTGTCCGGCCGGGAGCACGCTTCGGCACTGCCCACCACGCACGGGATCCTGCTGCCGCGCTGGAAGGTCCTGTACCTGGTCACCCCCAAAGCGGCGTGTACCAGCCTGTTGTGGATGCTCGCCGAGTTGCAGGGTGAATCCCACGAGGCCTTCCGGGCCTCCCTCGCGCCCGAAGTGACCAGAGCGCTGACGATCCACGACTTCAGCCACTGGCGGCACACACGCACGCTGCGCCGACTGACCGAACGTGAGTGGCGGCAGATCAGGGACGATCCCGGATGGTTCGTCTTCTGCGTCACGCGGCATCCCCTCCCGCGCCTGTGGTCGGCCTGGCAGTCCAAGCTCCTGCTGCGCGAGCCGTACTACGTACGGCACTACGCCGCCCGCCCCTGGTTCCCGCGCGCACCCCGCCGACTCGCCGAAGTCGTGGAGGATTTCGAGTCCTTCGTCGACGCCCTGCGGGACGAGCCCGGCCTGCTCGACGGCAACTCGCACTGGCGGCCCCAGGCCACCCTGCTGCGGCCCGACGCCTTTCCCTACCGCCACCTGGGCAAGGTCGAGCAACTACAGGACACGGTGGACCTGTTGGGAGACCACCTCAGGCAGCAGGGCTGGACCGGCTCCTGGACACTGCCGCGCGAGAACGCCTCCCCCATCCCGCTGCCGCTCGCCCGGCTCTCCCCGCACGTGATCCAGGCGATCGAGCAGCTCTATGCACACGACCTCGCTCTGCTCGCCTACGCCCCAACGCCCCTTCCCGCAGCCCCAGTTCCTGGCGAAGCCTGCTCGGGGCACTGCACCGACCTGCTGCTGCGCGCCGCCCGAATGATCACGGACCGCAACGAACGCCTGGCGGATGTGCTCGCGTCGGCGCGCGGAGGACGACACTGGGGCCATGGAGCCGAGTGAGACACAGCGGATCAGCGAGGTACTGGGGCGCGCCGTGGTCGGGGTGCGCCCGCTGGCGGGCGGGTTCTCCCACGAGACGTCGCTGCTGCGCGTCGCCGGTGGCGGGCAGGTGGTCGCGCGGCTCGGCGGGGCCGAACCCGCCGTGGAGGCCGCGGTGATGGCGGCGGGCCGGACGCGCGTGCCCGTGCCCGAGGTGCTGCACGTGCTGCCCGCCGTGACCACCGGGGATCAACGGGCGCGCGCCGCGATGATCCTGGAGTACGTGACGGGGACGCCGCTCAGTCACGTGCTCGGCGGAGGCGGGGTCGGCCGTGACTCCCTCACCGCCCTCGGCGCCGAAGTCGGCCAAGTCGTCGCCCGGATCGGGACGGTGACGTTCGACCGGCCCGGCTTCTTCACCGACGACCGGCTCACCGTCGGACGGGACGAGCGGCCGTGGTCTCGGCAGTTGCCGGAGGTCGCCGAGGCCTGCATGGCCGCGGCGCCCGCGGAGCGGCTCGACCCGGCCACCCGGCGGGCCTGGGTGAAGCTGTGCGAGGCCCACGCGCCCGCGCTGGAACGCGTGGACCATCAGGCACGTCTGGTGCACGCCGACATCAACCCCAAGAACATCCTCGTCTCCCGCATGGGCGTCGGCTGGCGCGTGGACGCCGTCCTCGACTGGGAGTTCAGCTACTCCGGCTGCCCGTACGGGGACGCGGCGAACATGCTGCGGTTCGGGGACGAGTACCCCGAGGGGTTCCTCGACGGCTTCCGCCACGGGTTCCGTGACCGGTCCTGTGACCGGTCCTGTGACGGAAGCCCCGAGTCCGCCTCGGCCGAGGAGGCCGGGGACTGGGAGTACCTGGGCCGGGTCCTCGACATGTTCGCCCTCAGCGACCTGGTGACACGGCCGGTGGGACACGAGGTCGCGGATGCCGCGGCCGGGGTGGTGCGGCGGTGGGTGGTCCGGCCCTTCACGTGATGGGCCGGACCACCCACCGGCGGGTTGGGCGGTCCGGGCCGCGCACCGCCACCGTGCCGCGCAACGTCCGGCATCGGCCGGCTGAGGGACCGGCCTTGCCCCACGGGATACCGCATGCCCCCTCGTCCACGAGGCGTCCGGACGGCCGGCGGTCAGCGGTGAGCGGCTCGGTTCGTAGGTGAGTTGTTTGACCTGGCGCAGGGTCAGGGCGGTCTCTACGGCCTTGGTGGACAGCAGGGTGCCGAGGATGGCGGGGCCGAGGGCGGCGCCGACCTGGCGGAAGGCATTGTTGCCGGCCGCGGCCATGCCGGCCTGGTGGAGCGGTACCGAGCTGACTGCGGTGGCGGTCATCGGAGTGATGACGAAGGCCATGCCCAGGCCGAGCAGGGCCAGCCGCCAGGCCAGGGAGCCGAACGATGTGTCGGTGCCGATCGTGGTGAGCGACAGCAACGCACCCGCGGTGACGAACAGGCCGCCGGGGATCAGAACGCGCGGGGAGACCCGGTGCACCAGACGCCCGACGGGCGCGCCGAGCAGCAGCGGCATCATGGAGACCATCAGCAGCCGCCAGCCCGATTCCAGGGTCGAGAGCTGCTGCACCGTGCCGAAGTAGAGGCTGAGGGCGAAGAAGAACCCGATCAGGCCGAGGAAGCTGATCAGGGCGATGAGGGTGGTGGCCGTGAAGGCCGGGCTGCGGAACAGCGTCAAGTCCAGCATCGGGCTGCTGCTGCGCCGCTCCACCAGGACGAACGCGACCGCGCCGGCCGCGGCGGTGAACAGGGCCACCATCACCTTCTCGTCCGTGAAGGAGGTGACGCCGCCTTCGATGATCCCGTACACCAGCGCGGTGATCGCCAGCGCCGCCGTGAGCGAGGTGGCCCACAGGCCGATGAACTTGCCGCGTTCACGCGGGTCGGGGACCGCGTGGCTGATCAGCGCCAGGGTCGTGGGCAGCAGCGCGGCCGAGCCGAGCCCGGTCAGCGCCTGGCCGACCCACACGACCCGGATCGACTGTGCGCACAGCGCGACCAGGGCACCCAGCGCGCTGAGGCCCAGGCCCGCCTGGAACACCTTCTTGCGGCCGTGGACATCGCCGAAGACGCCCGCGGTCAGGATCAGGGCGGCCATGGGCAGCACGAACGCGTCCGAACTCGGGCGCTCACCGCAGCCCGAGTGAACCCACCGGGACGGAGGTGTCGTTCAGGATCCGGACGGAGTCTTTGCGGCGTCGTGGTGTCGGCGGGCGGCGCGAATGGCGTCCTGGTGGGTGTCGGCCCAGGTGTTGAGGACGGTCAGCGGCTCGAGGAGCGTGCGGCCGACGTCGGTCAGCTCGTAGTCGACGCGGGGCGGGACCGTGGGGTAGGGAGTACGGGTGACCAGGCCGTCGCGGACGAGGTTGCGCAGGGTCAGGGTGAGCATGCGCTGGCTGATGCCCTCGATGGAGCGCTGCAGTTCGTTGAAGCGGTAGACGCGCTGTCCCAGGAGGATGACGACCAGCACGCTCCACTTGTTGCCGATGAATTCGCAGATGTCCCTGATCGCGCAGTCGCCGTCGGTGGGGACGGGCACGGGCACATTCAGGTGCGTGGCTGACATCAAAGTGCCTCCTTACGGCCGGGCCTCGTGCTGGCCTATTTTGAGGTTACACACAAGAAGTGACCATTGGGGCGACCTACACGGTTGTCCCCTCCGACCGCATGCCCGCGCTCCGTCCGGAGCCTTTCCCGCACCCCCGCAAACGCCCCCAACCGAGGCCGCCCTTCCGGCAGTTGAAAGGAAGTTGACATGAGCGCTTTCCTGCTGTTCGAGAGCAAAGAGATCATCGACAACGAGAAGATGGAGGAATACAAGGCCCAGGTGCTGCCGGTCGTCGCCAAGTTCGGCGGCGCCTACCGCGTCATCGCGGGAAATCCGACGAACGTCGAGGGCGACTGGCACCCGGCCTACCTGGTGATGCTGGAGTTCCCCTCGGTCGAGCAGGCCAAGGCCTGGTACGACTCGCCCGAATACGAGCCGCTGAAGCAGATGCGTCTGGCGAGCGCCCGCGGCACCGGTGTACTCATCGAAGGGCTGCCAGCCGCCGCGTGAGCCGGCCGGCAGCGCTGCCCGTGCGGATCCGGGCCCCGGAGGTCAGTAAAACGCCCGCCCGGCGCAGTCGGCTGCGCCGGGCGGGAAGGAGGGCGAGGACACCGGGCCGTCGCCGGTGGCCGGCCCGCCGACGGGCTATCCCGGGTACTGGTCCGTGAAAGCCTTCAGGTCGAAATAGTCCCGCCAGGCCACAATCTTTCCTCCGGCGAGCTCGAAAACGCCCATGACCTTCATATGTATTTCCGTTCCGTTACGCATGAAGAAGTGGTCGACGCGTTCGTTCAGTACCGTGCCGGTGGCGTCTTCCGCTGAATTCAGGACATCCCAGGAGATCTTCTCGGTCTCTTCGAAGAACGGAGCGATGAAGCCCCGAATCTGCTCATGGCCGACGAGTATCGGCATCGGCATGTTGTGATAGATCGCGTCGTCGGCGAAGAAGGACATGATCGATTCCACATCGCGGTCCTCCATCGAGGCGATGAATCGATTGACTACTTCAGTGTTCGACACCTTTTGGGCCATTTCTCGACTCCACTCCCGCCAATTGCTTACTCAGTACCAAAGTAGGACACAGCAAAGACCGAATGTAAGTAGGAACTTCAATGTCACCCAGGCACATGAATGTGCCTGTGCCCGTCCCCGCCGAGAGCACCCGGTGAATCGTGTCAGCCCTCGCCATTACCCACATGCCCGGCGGGAAGTCAACTGCTACTGGTGAGTCTTTTCAGCTCGCCTCGGGACGACTTTCTCTTTCTGTGCCCACACCGTCGACTTTCCTGTCAAGGGCGATGTTCCCCACACCGGGACGACGCCGAGCAAGGGCCATCACCAGTGAAGTTGCGGTGTTACGGTTGGCTTCGTGATAAATCGCATCGTCATCAAGGGTGCCCGTCAGCACAATCTCCGTGACGTGTCCGTCGATCTTCCCCGGGATGCGCTGATCGTATTCACGGGCGTATCCGGATCCGGAAAGTCAAGCCTGGCGTTCGACACCATATTCGCCGAAGGCCAGCGGCGTTATGTCGAATCCCTCTCGGCATATGCGCGGCAGTTTCTCGGGCAGCTCGACAAGCCCGACGTCGATGCCGTCGAGGGACTGTCCCCGGCGATCGCCATCGACCAGAAGACGTCGAGCCGCAATCCGCGCTCCACGGTCGGCACCATCACCGAGGTCTACGACCACCTGCGACTGCTGTACGCCCGGATCGGTCACCCCCACTGCCCGCGGTGCGGCGAGCCGGTCAGCAGGCAGACACCGCAGCGCATCGTCGACCTGCTCCTGGACGAGGACGAGGGGACCCGCTTCCAGGTCCTTGCCCCGGTCGTCCGCGAGCGCAAGGGCGAACACGCCGAGGTCTTCCGGCAGTTGTCCGCCGACGGCTACAGCCGGGTCCGGGTGGACGGGACGGTCCTCGCGCTGGCCACGCCGCCCGCACTCGACAAGCGCAAGAAGCACTCCATCGACGTGGTCGTGGACCGGCTGGCCGTCAAGCCGGGCGTACGGCAGCGGCTGACGGAGTCCGTGGAGACCGCACTGGGCCTCGGCGGCGGTGTCCTGCGGATCGAGTTCGTGGATCGCGAACCCGGGTCCACGGACCACGAAGTGGTCTTCTCCGAGGCGATGGCCTGCCCACGCTCCCACGACCTCGGCCTTGAGTCACTGGAGCCCCGGCTGTTCTCCTTCAACGCGCCCTGGGGTGCCTGCCCCGCCTGCACCGGCCTCGGCTCACGCATGGAGGTGGACCCCTCTCTCGTCGTACCGGACGAATCCAGGTCCCTGGCCGAGGGCGCCGTCGCCCCGTGGACCAACACCAGCGGCGCCGACTACTTCACCCGCCTGCTCGAAGCCCTGGCCGCCGACGCCGGCTTCAGCACGGCCACGCCCTGGCGCGAACTCCCCGCCGACGTACGGGAGATGGTGCTGCACGGGGCGGACCGCCGGTTGCACCTCGCGTACCGGAACCGGTTCGGCCGCGAGCGCTCGCACCTGTCCCGCTACGAAGGCGTGATCCCGCACATCGAGCGCCGCTACGCCGAGGGCGCCGAGTCCGGGGCCGGGCAGAACCGGTTCGCCGGGTACATGCGCGAGGTGCCGTGCGCGGCCTGCGGGGGCGCCCGCCTCGCCCCGGGCGTCCTGGCGGTCACGGTCGGCGGGCGCAGCATCGCGCAGGCGTCCGCGCTGCCGCTCGGTGAACTCGCCGAGTTCGTCCGCGCGTTGGAGCTGACGGACAGCGAGCGGCGGATCGCCGAGGCCGTGCTCGCGGAGATCGGCGAGCGGCTGCGGTTCCTGCTCGACGTGGGCCTTGACTACCTCTCGCTCGACCGGCCCGCCGCCTCCCTCTCCGGCGGGGAGGCGCAGCGGATCCGCCTTGCGACCCAGATCGGGGCCGGCCTGACCGGCGTGCTGTACGTCCTCGACGAGCCGTCCATCGGGTTGCACCAGCGCGACAACCAGCGGCTCATCCAGACCCTGAAGCGGCTGCGCGACCGCGGCAACACGGTGATCGTGGTCGAGCACGACGAGGAGACGTTGCGGGTCGCCGACTGGGTGGTGGACATCGGCCCCGGCGCCGGCACCCACGGCGGCCGGATCGTCTGCTCGGGCACCGTGCAGGAACTGGCCGAGCACCCGGAATCCCTCACCGGCGCCTACCTCTCCGGACGCCGCAGGATCGCGCTGCCCGCCCAGCGGCGACAGCCGGCAGAGGAGCGTGCCCTCACCGTGCACGCGGCGTCCGAGCACAACCTGCGCGACGTGACGGTGTCCTTCCCGCTCGGGCTGTTCACCGCCGTCACCGGCGTCTCAGGATCCGGCAAGTCGACCCTGGTCAACGACATCCTGCACACCGCGGTCGCCCAGCGGATCCACCGCGCGCACAAGGTGCCGGGCCGGCACCGCGCCGTCACCGGCATCGAGCACGTCGACAAGGTGGTCCAGGTCGACCAGTCGCCGATCGGCCGCAGCCCCCGCTCCAACCCGGCGACGTACACGGGTGTCTTCGACCACCTGCGCAAGCTGTTCGCCCAGACCCCGGAGGCGAAGGTGCGCGGCTATCTGCCCGGCCGGTTCTCCTTCAACGTCAGGGGCGGGCGCTGCGAACACTGCTACGGCGACGGCACCATCAAGGTCGAGATGAACTTCCTCCCGGACGTGTACGTCCCGTGCGAGGTGTGCAAGGGCGCCCAGTACAACCGGGAAACCCTCGACGTGCACTACAAGGGCCGGTCCATCGCGGACGTCCTGGCCATGACCGTGGCGGAGAGCGTGGACTTCTTCGACGGCCACCAGATCATCTCCCGGCATCTGCGGACCCTCGACGACGTCGGGCTCGGCTACGTGAAGCTCGGCCAGGCGGCCACCACCCTGTCCGGCGGTGAGGCACAGCGCGTCAAGCTCGCCGCCGAACTCCAGCGCCGTACCCGCGGACGCACCCTCTACGTACTCGACGAACCCACCACCGGCCTCCACGCCGCCGACGTCGAGCGGCTGCTGACGGCGCTGCAACGACTGGTCGACGGCGGCAACACGGTCGTCGTCATCGAGCACAACCTCGACGTGATCAAGTCGGCCGACTGGCTGATCGACATGGGACCGGAGGGCGGCCTGCGGGGCGGCGAGGTCATCGCCGAAGGCACCCCCGAACAGGTCGCGGCCGACGCCCGGTCGCACACCGGACGCTTTCTCGACTCCCTGCTGGAGCCGGCGCGGACATGAGCGTCACCGAGGCAGAGGCCCGGGTGCAGGACCCGGAGGAACTCCTGCTCGCGGAGGCCGACGAGACCGACGCGCCCCGTGCGCGGCTCTCCTCCGACAGCGGCTCACCGAGGCCAACCTCCGCCTGGTGGTCTCCGTTCACATCTCCCCTGCCGGTCAGCCGGACCGCTTCGAGCCCGTCCCGGGTGCTCATCGTCGCCCCACTACTCGGTGGTACCGTATAGTAGTACTCGGTGGCACGCAGTACCGAGAGGGCCGAGGAGGACTCGCGATGGACGACCTGACGGAGATGCTGAAGGGCACGCTCGAAGGGTGCGTGCTCGAAATCATCGGCAGCGAGGAAACGTACGGGTACGCCATCACCCGTCAGCTGAACGAGCTCGGCTTCGCCGACGTCGTCGAGGGGACGGTGTACACCATCTTGCTGCGACTGGAGAGGAACGGACTCGTCCAGGTGACGAAGCGACCGTCCGGAGTCGGTCCGCCGCGCAAGTTCTACGCGCTCAACGACGCCGGACGCGAGGAACTCGCGAAGTTCTGGACGAAATGGCAGTACGTCTCATCACGCATCAACAGGCTCAAGGAGGGCGGGAGATGAACTTCTGGGAGACCATCACAGGCAGCGATCTCACCAGGGAATGGAAGGCGTTCGAAACCCGGGCCCAGGCCCTGCCGGACGACTACCGGGCGGCCTGGGAACAGATCAAGGGCCACCTCTTCCCCCATGGGGACTTCACCGGCCGCAACCTGATGCCGATCCTCGACTCCGCCCTGGGGCTGCTCGAAGAAACAGCGGCGGACGGGCAGAGCGTCCAGGAGGTACTCGGCGACGACATCCAAGGCTTTTGCACGGCGCTGGCCGGTGGAGAAGGGGCCCGCACCTATCGCGACCGGTGGCGCGAGCAGTTGAACAGGAACGTCGCAAGGAAATTGAGCCGGCTGGGAGGCTGACGTGAGCATCCAGGACATCATCGAGGGCAAGAAGCAGTGGCGGGCGCACGCGGCTCGGGTCAGAGCACTCCCGCCGGACTACCAGATCGTCTACAAGGAGATGCAGAGGTACCTGTTCAAGGTCGGACCGATCGCCCTGCCCGACGGGCCCCTGCTCCCCGGGATCGTCGACTTCTTCGAGGGGGGCGTCGCCGCGGGCAAGGGGGTCCTGGAACTCATCGGCAAGGACGTCGCCGCGTTCTGCGACGACCTGATCAAGGACTCCCGCACCTATGCGGAGGTCTACCAGGAGTCCATCAGCGGGGAACCCGGCACGGCCGAGAAGTAACACCCGTCGCCCCATGCGGGCGGGCGCACCCCGCACGTACCGCAGGCGGGGCGACCTCGGCTCACGCCTCCGGCCGCCGTGCCAGGAAGACGAACTCCTTGCCCGGCCGGTCGGACGCGTCCCGCACGTCGTCCACCACGTACCCCTGCGCCAGCAGATCCGCCTCGACCTCCTGCCGCTCGCGGAACCGCAGGGTCGACTCCGAGGTCAGCACCTGGCCGTCCGCGGCGAACACATAGCTCCAGCGGAACGTCACCAGCGGCCCGTCCACCTCGACCAGGTCCACCCAGCTCTCCACGGCGCCCACGCCCGGGACCTCGGTCACGCTGTGGGAGGCTGCGCGGTTCCACGTCTCCCAGGCGCGCCGGGACGGGTCCCGGGTCTCGAACACGAAGTGCCCGCCCGGGCGCAGGGCCCCGAAAGTTCCCCTCAGAGTCGCCCGCCACGCCTCGGGGTCGGTGATCTCCTGGGCGGCGTTCGCCGTCATCGTCGCGAGGTCCGCCCGCAGCGGGGGCAGTGTCGTCGCGTCGCCGTGGAGCCACCGCACCCGCTCACTGCCCGCCTTGGCCCTGGCCACGTCGAGGGAAGCCCGCGCGGGATCGACGCCGACGGCCTCGATCCCCCTCTCGGCGAGGAGCAGCGCGAACGCTCCGGTGCCGCAGCCGAGGTCGAGCACCTGACGCGCGCCGAACTCCTCCGCGAGGCGCAGGTACGCGTCGAGATCGCTGCGGTCGGGGTCCAGCGGGTCGTACAGCACGGCAAGGCGCGGGTCCTGGAAGAGTTCGTCAGCCATGCGGGCGAAGGTATAGGGGGCGGCAGGTCGCCGCCGCCCCATTTCGCCCGCGCTGAGCGGGGCTGGCTGCCTCAGCGGAGCCGACCGCTGGGCGGGACTGACCGGAACCGCCCGTCAGCCCACCGACCGGAACGGCCCGTCACCCCGCCGACCGGAACAGCCCCTCAGCCCACCGACCGGAACAGCCCCACCTCCCCGAACCGCACCCTCCCCCGCGCCCCGGTCACCCGCACCCGCCAGTGCCGGGCCCGCACCGGGGCCGCGAGGACCAGCACGCGGCTCGCGCCCACCGTGCCCGCCCCGGTGACCTTCGTCCACGTGCCGTCGCCGGTCCGGGCCTCGACCACGAACGACTCGACCTGCTGCCCGGCCCGCACCACGTCCTCCGCGAGCCGCACACGGTCGGCCTCCCGCTCCCGGCCGAGGTCGACGGTGACGACACCGCCGTGCCGCACCACCCGGGCGCCCGGGGCGGCGGCGAGGTCGGCGGGCAGTTCCCGGTCGATCCGCCGCCGGAACTCCCGCAGCCGCGCCACGTCCGCGTCGGGCAGCAGGCCGCGCTTGTCGGGCGGGACGTTCAGGAGCAGCACGGCGTTGCGGCCCACCGACCGGAACCAGATGTCCGTCAACTGCTCGACGGACTTGGGCTGTTCGTCCTCGTGGAAGAACCAGCCGGGCCGGATGGACACATCGCACTCGGCCGGCCACCACTGCACGTACTGGGCGACGGCGCGCGCCTCGGCGAGCGCCTCGCGGCTGCCCTGGTCCGGGGCGTCGAAGGGCAGGGCGTAGTCGACGCTGCCGTTGCCGGAGTCCTTGACCGGCACCACGCTCCACTCGTCCTCGCGGGCGAGCCCGCCCTCGTTGCCGACCCACCGCACATCGGGCCCGCGCACGGCGACGACCGCGCCCGGCGCGAGGGCGCGGATCAGGGCGTACCAGCTGTCCCAGTCGTAGCGTTCGACCTTCTCCGGCGGGATGCGGCCCTGCGCGCCGTCGAACCACACCTCGTCGACGGGCCCGTACTCGGTCAGGACCTCGTACAGCTGGTTGAGCATGTGCGCGCCGTAGTCCGTGGCGTCCAGCGTGAAGGGGTCGGCGGCGGGGCGGTCGTCGCCGGGCACAGGTGTCGGGACGGTCCGGGGCGAGCGCGCGCTGCCGTTGGCGTACACGCCGTGCAGGTACTGGTTCTCGTCGGCGGGCGAGACGTACACGCCCACCTTGAGCCCGTACTTCCGCAGGGAGGCGGTGAAGTCGCGCAGGACGTCGCCCTGGCCGCCGCGCCAACTGCTGCTCGCCACCGTGTGCTTGGTGTAGCGCGAGGGGTACAGGACGAAGCCGTCGTGGTGCTTGACCGTGAGGATCGCCAGCTCGAAGCCGCCGTCGCGCAGGGCTCGTGCCCACTGGTCGGTGTCGAGGTCGGCGGGCTGGAAGACGTCCGGGTCTTCGTCGCCCGTGCCCCACTCCAGGCCGGTGAAGGTGTTCACGCCGAAGTGCAGGAACGCGGTCCGCTCCAGTCGCTGCCAGGCCACCTGCCGCCGGGTGGGCCGGACCCGGGACGCCTTGGCGACCACTTCCTCGGGGGTGTCCGTCGCGCTGATGGCGATGCGGTACGGGGGCTGGGGCCCGGCCGGTGCGGCACTCCCGGAGAGCGCGGTGCGGTGCGCTGCGGCGGCGAGCGAGGCGCTTGACGCCGTCACCGCCGTACCGACGGACGCGGCCATGAAGAGTCGTCTGCTGACGGTCATGGGCGGGCTGTTCCCTTCACTGGGTGGGCGTCAACTGCCAGGTCGCCGGGCGTTGTTGGTCCGTCGGGTACTGCACGAGGCGCCCGTCGTCCGTCACGTGCGCCGCCATGCGCGTGATCGCGTTCGTCAGGCGGTGGCCGCCGCGCACCGGCGTGAGCTGCCAGCGCTGGAGCGTGTTCTTCGGGTCGCACGTCTCCTGGGTGACCGAACTCCCGGGTTCCAGCCGCACGTTGAGAGTGAGCTTGCCTTCGCGCGTCTCCAGGCAGGCGCCGGTGCGGGCCGACTTCAGGGTGACGTAGCCGTCCGGGGTGCGGCGGATCTCGTAGTCGGCGGGCGGCACACCGCCCGCGGCGTCGCGGAGGGTGTACGTGCCGTCGGCGACCGGCGGCTTCGTCAGGTCGCGCCACCCGGGGGCGTGGCCCACGGCCGTGTCGCGGGCCGTGAAGTCGGCGTACGTCGCGTCCGGGTGCGGGCTGCCCCACGTCACCTGCGCCACATGGCTCAGGGGCAGCCGCATCGACGCCGCGACCTCGTTCTCCGTCTCGCCGCGGCCGTTGTCGGGCCAGAGGCTGATCTTGGCGCCCGTGACGCCCGCGCGCGAGGTGAGTGTCTCGCCCTCGAAGACGCGCGGGTCCCAGCGCTGCTCGTACAGCTTGCGCGTGTCGCTGTGGAAGCCGCCGCGCACCAGGTACAGCGCGTACGCGGCGTTCATCAACGGGTGCCCCCGCGCGATGAGTTCGCTCGGTTTCGTGCGCACCGCGAGCCAGTGCTCGACCGTCGTCCCGGCCGCCACGGGCACGGTGTTGTCGCCGGTCAGGCCGTCGTTCCAGATGCGCAGCCGCTTGCCCTTGCCCGTCGCGTACACCTCGACGCGGTTCACGAAGTCGATGAACGCGTCCTGTGGCGTGGCCCGTTCGCCGTACTTGCGGCGGGCGTAGTCGAGGATGTGCGGGTACTTCGCGAAGTCGGAGCCGAGCATGTACTCGTCGGCGCCCATGTGCCAGGACTTCGCGGGGAACACATCCGCGTACTCGTCGACGAGGCTCGTGTAGTAGGCGAAGGCCTCGTCCTTGGTGATGTCCAGGCGCGAGGGCTGCTTCTTGCCGTCGGTGTCGGTGAGTTGCAGGTCGGGGCGGTGTTCCAGCCAGGGGTCCATGTGGCCCGGGGAGTTGATCTCCGGGATGACGGTGATGTGGTACTTGGCGGCGAGGGCGACCAGGCGGCGGATGTCGCGCTTGGCGTAGTAGCCCCAGGAGTTGGCCTCGGGGTGGCGTTCGCGCTTCACCTTCAGCTCCAGCAGGAGCTGGTTCTGTTTGCGGTACGCCATGTCGCGGATCAGGTTCTCCAGCCAGGGCACGGAGATGTTGATGTAGCAGGCGCAGACGCCGACGCCGCGCTCCTTGTACTGCGGCACGTCGACGGTGCGGCCCGCCGGGATCCGGTCGCCCTGCGCGAGGAGCTGGAGGAGGGTGCGCGTGCCGTAGAAGGCGCCCGCCTCGGTGGCTCCGGTGATCTCCAGGCGTTCGCCCGCGCGCAGTTCGTACCCTTCGGTGCCCAGCGTCGTCCGCCGCTTCTCGACGTCGATCAGTACGTCGCCGGGGCGCGCGGCACCGGACGTGACGGGTACCTTCCCGTGCCCCGCCGCCCGCAGGTCGTCCGCGAGGGTGCCCGCGACGCGCCGGGCCGCGGCGTCCCGCGCGACAAGCCGCACCCCGTCCTCGTACACGTAACTCCCGTCCTCCGGCGTCCAGTTGGTGAGCGCCGGAAGTGTGCGGGGCGGGCTCGGGCGTGCGTCCTGCTCCGACGCGGCGGCCGGGGCGGGGGCCGCGAGCAGGAGGAGCGCCGCCGCGACACCGGTCAGCCGGCGCCACCGGCCGCGGGCCGTCACCGGCTCCACTCCACCTTGAACACCCACACGTGCCGCCCGGCCGCGCGCGCCGCCCGGGGCACGTCGATCACCAGGGAGCCGCCCGTCGTCCGCCACGTCAGCGGCCGGCCGTGGCCGAGCATGGTCACCTTGTCGCCGGGCCTGATCGGCACGGGCGCCCCGACGGTGAGCCGCGCGCCCGGCTCGGCGAGCGAGTGGATGTAGAACGCCTCGTTCTGGCGGACGGTGAAGCGCAGGTCCTCGCCGAGCTGCGCCATCCGTGACCAGTACGTGGTGTCGTAGATCGCCTCGCCGTTGGTCTTCAGCCACCGGCCGGTCTCGCGCAGCCGGGTCTGCATGATCTCCGGGATGGTGCCGTCGGCGCGCGGGCCGATGTCGAGGAGGAAGTTGCCGTTCTTGGAGACGATGTCGACGAGGCTGTGCACGACCTCCTCGGTGGTCATGTAGCGGTCGTCGGGCGTGGCCTTGTTGTAGCCGTACGAGAACGGGTCGAGGCCCCGGCTGGACTCCCACTTGGCGACGACCGTGTTCTCGTACGTCTCGTACTCGGGCGTCGTGAAGTCGTGGAAGGAGATGCCCGAGCGGTTGTTGACGGCGACCTCTCGGGGCCGCGGGCGGTTCTTGCCGTGGTTGAAGTAGTCGGCGAGGACGGTGAGGCTGTCGTTGGGGCCGCCGATGTCGCACCACAGCATCTCGGGGTCGTAGCCGTGGATCAACTCCCGCAGCTGCGCTGCCTGGTAGCCCTTCACGTAGTCCTTGCCGGAGACGTATCCCGTGTACGGGACGGGTTCGAGGGTGTACGGATTGCGGGGCGGCCACAGCTCGCCCTTCCACGGCTGGTCCGGGTTGAACCACTCGGGCATGGAGAAGTACAGGGCGCGGTGCAGTTCGGGCGTGTGCCGGCGGGAGGCGTCGAACAGTTCCTTCACGAGGTCCCGCTTCGGGCCCATCTTCACCGAGTTGCGGTCGCTGACCTTGGTGTCCCACAGCGCGAAGCCCTCGTGGTGCTTGGAGGTGAGCACGTGGTAGCGGGCGCCCGCGTCCCGGAACAGCTCCACCCACGCGCGCGGGTCGAACTTCTCCGCCCTGAACATCGGGATGAAGTCGTCGTACGCGAAGTCCTCGCCGTAGGTGTCGCGGTGGTAGGCGTGAGTGGCGTTGTTCTTGTCTTGGAGGTGGCGCCAGTACCACTCGGCGTACTGCTTGCCGACGGGCGCCCAGGCCGGGACCGAGTACACGCCCCAGTGGATGAAGATCCCGAACTTCGCGCCGTGGAACCAGTACGGGGCCTGGTGGGCGGCGAGGGAGTCGGCGGTGGGGCGGTAGTCGGGCACGCCGAGGGTGAGCGGTCTGCGGGCCTCGGCGGCCTGCCCGCCGCGCCCGGCGACGACGATGTCGCCCTCGCGCCGGGTGCCCGGCTTCACCCCTGTGCGGTTGCGGATGCCGACGCGCACGCGGGCCTGCTCGCCCGGGTCGAGGCGGGTGACGGGCTCGGGCGCGACCGTGCGGGCGCCGTCCACGTCGACGCGGACGGCGAGCCGGTCGGCGGCGAGCACGGGGAGCGTGCCCGCGTTGACGACGGTCGCCTCGACGCTCTGCGCGCCGCTCGACTCCAGGAGCGACACGGTGGAGTGCGCGTCACGCAGCACCAACGCCCGCCCCTTGGCGGCGGGTTGCAGGGACAGCGCGAAGACGTGCAGGGACGGCTTGTTCACCTCGGCGGGGTGCGTGGTGGGCAGGGTGAGCGCGACGGCCTCGCGGCGCGGGTCCAGCCACACCTCGGAGGTGCCGATCGAGACGGCGTGCTCGTCCTTCGTGCCGTCCGGCCTGATCCGGTACGTGGCCGACAGGGCGCCGCCGCCCGCGTACCAGTCGGCGCCGCCGAGCGTGGCCTTCGACGTGGAGCCGTCCGCGTAGTGCGCGGTGACCGGCCCTCCGGCGTTGCCGTAGCTGGCCGCCGTCAGGAAGAGGGCGGAGAGGTAGCGGCCCTTGGGGAGGTCGACGCGCTGGCCGAGGGCGACGACGTTGTTCTTGGCCCCGGCGGCGGAGGACGGGAACCGGTAGGGCACACCGTCGACTTCCACGCGGCCCGCGGGCAGTTCCTCGCCGGGGAAGGTGTGGCCCGAGCCGTCGAAGTCGCCGCCGCGGGCCGTCGCCGTGTCGATGCCGTCGTTGTCGAACCACCGCTCCAGGGCGACGGGGACGGGAGCGGGGACCGTGCCCCAGCCGTCGTCCGCGCGGTCGGGGTCGCGCTGTTCCGAGAGGTCGGACGAAGGGGCTGGGGGGACTGCGGGGACTGCGGGGGCCGCCGTCGCCGGGGACGACGGGACGAGGGCGGCTGCGGCGGCCGCGCCGGCCGTGGCTCCGATGACTCCGAGTGCGTGACGCCTGGCAAGTTCAGGAAGCTCGGTCATGAGGTCCGATGATTGAAGCGTGAGGGAACCATGTCAATGCTCCGGACACGACGGGAGGTGACCAACTTCCCTTATCCATCGGATGAATTAAGTGGCGGTGAGGTGGCGGGTGTCTCCTACGGCGACGACCTGGCGGTTGTGGAAGAAGTCGTCCTCGCGCAGCAGGGTGATGCTGCCGGAGGGCGCGGGGAAGCTGACGGAGCCCACCGACTCGTAGGGCATCTTGATCCAGGCCGCCACCACGAACGTCAGGGCGAACCCGTGCGTCACGATGATCTGGTGCTCGCGCGGGCGGCGCAGCAGTTCGTCCATGGCCGCGTAGACGCGGCGGGCGCACTCCGCCCGGGTCTCGGCGCCCGGCACGCCCTCGCGGTGTCCCATCCGGTCCCCGTCGGCCGGCGGCGGGACGAACCGCCGGTCCAGCCACTCCTGCGGGCGGCCCTCCGCCTCGCCGTAGGACTTCTCCCGCAGCCGTCGGTCCAGGATCGGTTCCACACCGAGGAGTTCGCCCACCGCGTCGGCCGTCTGCGCGGCGCGGCGCAGGTCCGAGGAGACCAGCTCGACGTCGGCGCCGTCGGGTATGCCGGCCCGCAGCGCCCGGGCGATGGCGCCCGCGGCGTCCCTTCCGGCCGGTGTGAGGTCCGAGTCGTGCCAGCCGCCGACGACCTTCTCGACGTGGTGGGTCGCCTCCGGGTGGGTGATGACGTGGAGGGTGCGCATCAGGGGCTGCCTTTCCTCGGCGTGCTCGCTTCGGTACGCGATCCGGTGCTCGGGGTGCCAGTGGTCCGGGTGCCGGTACTCGACGTGGATGACGCCTGCGGCGGCACTTCTGCCTCCCCCGCCACGGTCGCGGTGCGGCGGCGCACCCACAGCAGGGCGCCCGCGAGCAGGACGGTGCCGCCGAGCAGCCAGCGCGGCGGGCCCGCCGGGAGGTGGCCGACGACCAATCCCGTTCCCGCGCCGACCAGTTGGAGGGCGAGGGACTGCACGGACAGGGCGGTGGCCCGGCCCGCGCTGCCCACGCGCCGGTGCAGGAGGTCGTTCTCGCTCGGTCCCGCGGCGCCGAGCCCGACGTACACGAGCGCGTAGCCGACGACGGCGAGAGCCACCGGGGCCGGGGCCGACGCCAGGCCCGTCACCGCCGTGCCGCCGAGCAGCAGCAGGCCGGCGGCCGCGGCGCCCAGGCCGACGAGGACGGCCCGTGCGCTGCCGCCCGCGCACCGGGCGAGCGGCGGCGCGAGGTGGCTGCCCGCCATCGAGCAGAGGAATCCGGCGCAGGCGAGCCCCGCGAAGAGCACCGCCCCGGACTCCGGCGCGCCCGTCAGGTCGACGGCCCGACCGGGCGTGAGGACTTCCACGGTGATCAGCGCGCTGCCCGCGGCCGCCGCGCTCAGGATGATCCGCCGCACCAGCGCGTCCCGGCCACCGAGGCGCACACCGGCGACGACGGTGGCGGGAACGCCGCGCAGCACTCCGCGCAGGGTGGCGCGCGGCCGGGGCGGCTCGGGCAGCGCGGTTAGGACGTACACGAGGAAGGCGACCTCGACCGCCGCGCCGAGCAGCGCGGGCACGGACAGCGGGAGCACGAGCCCGGACGTGGCCTCGCGCAGCCGGCCGCCGACGTCGGGGCCGAGGCCGAGGAGCCAGGGCAGGGCGCCGCCGATCAGCACCCCGGCCGCGAGCGCCGCCGAGGTCGCGGCGCCGCCGCGCGCGAGGCCGGTGCGCAGTTCGGCGTCGGGGCCCGCGCTCGCGTGCACCGTGTCGACGTACCAGGCCTCGGCAGGGCCGCTGGACAGGGCGCGCCCGGCGCCCTTCAGGGCCATGGCGAGGACCAGCACCCACGCGGTGGTGCCGAGCGCGTGCATGACCAGCGCGACGAGGTCGAAGACCCCGGCGGCGGCCAGGACGGCGCGGCGCCCGAGCACGTCGGACAGTCCCCCGGTGGGCAGTTCGAGGGCGGCGGCGGTGAGGGAGTGCGCGGCGATGCACCCGGCGACGGCGGCGAGGGCGAGCCCGCGCTCGGTCAGGAGCGTCACCATCGGGGCGAGGGCCAGGCCGAGTGGCAGCCAGAACAGCGCACAGACGACGACGTAGCGCCGCCGCGCGGTGCGCGGGGCCAGGGGGTCAGTCATGGGTGTAGCCCGACAGACGTCTGGGGACGGGGGCGGCCGCTCCCGCGGAGGCGTCGGCTCGTCCGGGGGCGTCCGGCCCGCCGGAGGCATCCGCTCCTCCGGAGGCGTCGGCCTTCGCGGGGCCGTTGGCTGCCGCCGATTCGTTCGCTGCCGCCGGGCCGTTCGCTGCCGCCGGGCCGTTCCCGTCCGCAGGAGTGCCCTCCCGCGCAGGGCCGTCCGCCGCCACACGCCCCGCGACCGGCAGCCTGGCGAAGAACACCATCACCTGCTCGGCCCGTGGATCCTCCGCGTCGCGGGCCGCGAGTTCCTCCAGCTTGTCCTCGTACGCCTGCTGGAGCTCGGCAAGGGACTCGGGCGTCAGGCGCGGCATCAGGTCCGCGATCCCGGAGTGGTCGAGCCACTCGCGCCCGAGCCGTCCTGCGGCGACGTCCGACTCGTACCGCGCCAGGGACGCCCCGAGGTGCTCGATCTGGCGCCGGGCCATGATGCCCGCGAAGTCGCGGCCGACCGGTGCGGCGTCCATCGCCGAGTGGTCCCAGGTGGTCACCGCGTGCACCGCGCGCCAGCGGCGCTCGCGTCCGTCGCGGTGCTCCGCCTCGGCGACGAAGGCGTACTTCGCGAGGACCCGCAGGTGGTAGCTGGTGGAGGCGGACGACTCGCCCGTCCTGGCCGCGAGCTCGCTCGCGGTGGCGGGCCCGTCCATGCGCAGCAGGCCGAGCAGCCGGATGCGCAGCGGGTGCGTGAGGGCCTTGACGGCGGCGGGCTCCCGCTCGGGGTCGAGCTTCCGCCGGCGTCCGGTCGACGGGCGTTCTTCGTCTGCCATACGGCGAGCGTAGGACGACGACAGGACTTCGCAAAAGTATTTTTGCAGAATTTCTTTGGGAAACTTAGTCAGCGCAGCACGGCCGCCAGCAGGTCGGTCCCCAGCGCCGTCAGGTCGGGCAGATTGAGGGTGTGGCGGACGTATCGACCGTGCCGCCGATCGCGCTCCCCCTGGTCCTGGTGACGCAGTTGCACGCGTCCCCGGTGTGGTCGGCGGCCGTCTTCGTGGCCAACACGGTGCTGGTGGTCACCGTGGTCTGCACCGTCGGCGAGATCGTCCATGCGGGCAGCGCCACCGCGCTCGTCACCGCCCTCGCCGGTCGCCACCGAGAAGGATCAAGGAACACGGCTCAGGGGTTCCTGACCTGTGTCAGACCGCTCGGAGAGCGGTGTGCCCCGCGCATGCCACGCCCCCCGCCGCGGGATCACGGCGGGGGGCGCAGGGCGCACGCGTGCAGGGGGTCAGTCGATACTGGGGAGGATGTGCGGCTCCGCGAGGTCGTCCTCGTATCCGGCGAGCCGGATAGGTGCCGCCTTGGCCCAGGCCTCCAGGTTGCGGAGCTTCTGGGGCCGACCGGCCCGCTCCCCGCCCCGCTCGGCCGACCGCTTCTCCTGCTGGGTCAGATCTGGTGTCACCGCGCACTCCTTCGTGTCGCGAAACGAAAGAACAATGGCTGCGCTTGCTCGCGCTGTCTGCTCGGTCGCGGTGGCGCCGTGTCCTGGCGGGATCGCGGCCGTTGGTCGCAGCCTGTCCCAGGACGGTGGAGGGGCGCCGGTGTGCGCCTTGTGGCCGTCCGTTCGCACTAGGTTAACCAAATGAGCGCGGCTCTGCTCGATGGCGCTCCCCCAAGGGGAGTAATCCGGACATCCCTGCTACGGAGTCGTCACCATTTGCCGGGCTTGTAGTCCTTGAGGAACACCCCGTACAGGTCCTCGCCCACCTCGCCGCGCACGACCGGGTCGTACACGCGGGCCGCGCCGTCGACGAGGTCGAGCGGGGCGTGGAAGCCCTCCTCGGCCAGGCGTAGCTTGTCGAAGTGGGGGCGCTCATCGGTGATCCAGCCGGTGTCGACCGAGGTCATGAGGATGCCGTCGGTCTGGAACATCTCCTGGGCGCTGGTCCGCGTCACCATGTTCATCGCGGCCTTGGCGGCATTCGTGTTCGGGTGACCCGCACCCTTGTAGCCACGGCCGAAGACGCCCTCCATCGCCGAGACGTTGACGACGTAGGCGCGGCCGCTCGCCGCCTTCTTCGCGGCGTCGGCCATCATCGGCCGCAGGTGGCTGATGAGGATGAACGGCGCCGTGTAGTTGCACAGCTGGGTCTCGAGCAGTTCCACCGGGGAGATCTGCTCGATGGTCTGCACCCAGGTGTTGCTGTCCACCACGTCCGGCACCAGGCCGCCCGCGTCGATGGCGCTGCCGTCGCGGTGCCGCTCGATGCTGGCGTGGCCCGCGACCAGGGCGAGATCGGCGACCTTCTGCGCGTCCAGGCCGCTGACGCCGACGGGCAGCGCGGTCAGACCGTCCACCGCGCCCGAGTTGAAGGCGCCGATGACGTGGTGGGCGGGCAGTTCCCCGGCGGGCAGCGGGGCGCTCTCGCCCTCGACGAGCGCGGCGTAGGCGGAGGGCAGGCGGCGCACGGTCTGCGTCGCGTTGTTGATGAGGATGTCCAGCGGGCCCTGCCCGGCGACCTGCTCGGCCAGGCCCACCACCTGCGCGGGGTCGCGCAGGTCGATGCCGACGACCTCCAGGCGGTGGATCCAGTCCGCCGAGTCGTCCATGGCCTTGAAGCGGCGGATGGCGTCCTTGGGGAAACGCGTCGTGATGGTGGTGTGCGCGCCGTCGCGAAGGAGGCGCAGCGCGATGTACATGCCGATCTTGGCGCGGCCGCCGGTGAGCAGCGCGCGCTTGCCGGTGAGGTCGGCGCGCGCGTCCCGCCGTGCGCGGTTCTCGGCGGCGCAGTCCTGGCAGAGCTGGTGGTAGAAGTAGTCGACCTCGACGTACCGCGCCTTGCAGGTGTAGCAGGAGCGCGGGCGCTGGAGTATCCCCGCGATCTCGCCCTTGGCCGTCGCCGACTGCGGCAGGATGCCCTCCGTCTCGTCGTCGATGCGCTGGGCGGAGCCGGTGGCCGTGGCCTCGGTGACCGCCTTGTCGTGGGCGGTCTTGGCGGCCCTGCGCTCCTGTCGGCGACGCTGCTTCACGGTCCGGTAGATCCCGGCGGTGGCGCGGCGCACGGTGACCGCGTCGGGGTGGTCGACGTCGAGCTTGTCCAGCTCGTCGAGCACGCTGAGGCAGACGGCGAGCCGCTCGGGGTCGATGCCCGGTCCGTACGAAACGGCGCCTTCCTGGCTGTCCTCTGTCACGGTCATCGCCGCTGTCGTTCCTCACCGCACTCGTGCCGCGGCTCGTCTGGGGTGACCGCGGAAGCTCCAAAAGCGGAACTTTACGTAGCCCGGGCGCCCGGTACCAAACCCGAACGGTCGCCCGCCACCCGCGGCCTCTCCTCGCAGGCCGCCACCAGAGCGGCCAGTTCGGCGCGCACGCACCGCGCGAGGAGGTCCAGGTCCGGCACCGCGGCGGCGTCCGCGACCAGGCCGTAGTGGACCCGGCCGCGGTACGTCGAGACGGCGACCGCGAGCGCCTGCCCGCGGGCCAGCGGGGCGAAGGGGTACACCTCCGTGAGCGGGTGGCCGGCCAGGCGCAGGCCGAGGCCGGGCAGCGGCACGCTGGTCACGAGGATGTCGAAGAGCAGCCGGGCGGCGTGCGCGACGGCGGGGCCGCCGACGCGGTGGCCGAGCGGCGGCACGTGGTCGGCGAGCAGCGCGACGGCGCCGGCGCCGCGCGTGGGTCCGCCGTCCTTGTTGCGGTCCATGGCACGGCGCACGGCGCGGAGCCGGGCGAGCGGGTCGGCGTCGTCGACGGGCAGCCGGACCAGATAGCCGGAGAGGCGGTTGCCCTGCGGGTGGGCCGCGCGGGGGCGGCGGCGCGAGACGGGCACGAGGGCGCGCGGGGCGACGCCGTCGCTGCCGTCGCCCCGCTCGTCGAGCCAGCGCCGCAGCGCCCCGGCGACCACGGCGATCAGGACGTCGTTGACGGTGCCTCCGGCCGTCTTGCGCACGCGGTGCACGTCGTCCAGGTCCAGCGCGACGCCCGCGGTGCGGCGGCTCCCGGTGGCCCGGGAGGTGAGGGCGTCGCAGGACCGCACGCCCCAGTTCGCCCGCGCCACGGAGGCGCCGATGTCCAGGGCCTGCCCGACGTCGGCGACCGTGGACCGGACGGTGGTGGCGACCCGGCCGGGCAGTCGGCGCGGGTCGAGGGCGCGCCACCAGGGCGGGACGGCGGCGGAGCGGGGTTCGCGCGCGGGCGGCAGCTCCGTGGGGTCCATGACGGCCGCGGCCAGCGTCAGCGCCCGCAGCCCGTCGGCGAGGGCGTGGTGGAACTTGAACAGGACGGCGAACGACGTCCCGTCCTCGGCGGGCAGGACGTGCGCCTCCCACGGCGGCCGGTCCCGGTCGAGCGGCCGCTGCATGAGCGCGCCCGCCGCGGCGTGGAAATCCGCGGCGGGCGGGGCGAGGTGCACGTGGTCGAGCGGGTCGAAGCCGGGCGCGGGCCGCCGCGCGGCGCCGCCGGGAGGCAGCAGCACGTCACGTATGCGCATGCGCATACCCGGCACACCCGCCGCGCGGGCGGCGAGCAGATCGGCGGCGTGCGCCGCGGCGGACGGCGAGTCGGCCGCGAAGACGCCGAGCGCCCCCAGATGCATGGGGTGTTCGGCGGACTCGATGCTCCAGAAGGCGAGATCGAGAGGGGCGAGCAGGTCTGAGCTCTCTGAGGTCATGGCTCGCTCTCGCGTCGGCAGTCTGCAACGGGAGCCAGCAGCCAATCACCCTCTCGCAATTACGGTCAAGTACGATCTAGCTACGCACAGTTAACAACAGATTAAGGCCCGCCCTTCCCGGAAACTCTCGGAACTCCTGGAACCTCCCGGGGAAGAGCGGGCCTCGCGGGACGCCTGTGGTCACCTCACCACGGGCGGCGCCGCCTCCGCCGACGTACCCCAGCGCGAGGGCTTCTCCCCCACGGTGAACGACAGCTCCCGCAGCCCCCGGATGTCACCGGTGCGCAGATACGTCTGGCCGTAGTCCGCGCCGTCGGCGCTCACCGACCGCACGTACCGCCGCTCCGGCGACGTACCGGGCGCCTTCACCGTGAACCGGCCGCGCGGGTAGTAGCGGCGGTCCAGGGCGAGGTCGACGCGCTCGAAGACGGGCGTCGACAGGCCCCAGGCGTCCGTGCCCGGCTGCACCGGGAAGATCCCGATGGACGAAAGCACGTTCCAGGCGGACATGGTGCCGAGGTCGTCGTTGCCGGTCATGCCGGTCGGGGTGTCCGTGAAGAGCGTGAGCGCGGCGTGCACCACGTCGGTCGACTTCCACGGCTGCCCGGTGGACAGGTACGTGTACGGGGCGATCAGGTCGGGCTCGTTCTGGGGGTTGTACTTGTCCGCGTTGTAGTAGTCGTAGGGGCCGTTGACCCATACCTCGCGTGCGGTCTTCGCCGGGTCCTTCAGGAGCTGTTCGTAGGCAAAGAAGGAGTCGAGGCGGTCGTTCGTGGCCTGCTTGCCGCCGATGAGGTCCACCATGCCCGGCAGGTCCTGCGGCACCAGCCACTGGTACTGCCAGGACGTGCCCTCGTGGAAGCCCTCGCTCTTGGCCGGATCGGCCGGTCCCGTGAACGCGCCGGCCTTGTCCCGGGCCCGGAAGAACCCGGTCGAACTGTCGAAGATCTTCCGGTAGTTCTGCGCACGAGCCGCGTATCGGGCGGCGTCCTCCTCATGTCCCAGCTCGCGCGCCATCTGCCCGAGCATCGCGTCCGACAGGGCGTACTCCAGCGTGGCCGACGCGCCGTGGTCGTAGTCGGAGTCGCCCGGCTTGGCGTGCGGGCGGCCCTTGACGTACGGCGCGAAACCCTCCGCAATGTACTCCTTGTTGGCCTCCCGGCCCACCGGCGCCGAGTCGGCCGGCGGCACCCCGTCGGCGTTCTTCTTCAGCGCGCGGTACGCGTCCTCCTCGTAGCCCTTCAACAGGCCCTGCTGGTAGGCGTTGGTGAGGAACGGCGTGACCGGGTCGCCGGTCATGATGTTCGTCTCGACGGTGCCGTAACCCCACTTGGGCAGCCAGCCGCTCTCGGCGTCGATCCTGAGGACGGACATCGCCATGTCGCGGGACTCGCGCGGCGCGAGCAGCGCGAGGAGCTGGGCCTGGGTGCGATAGGTGTCCCACAGGGACCAGTTCTGGTAGTAGGTGAAGCCCTTCGCGCGGTGGGTCTGCTGGTCCCAGCCGGTGTAGCGGCCGTCCACGTCGCTGCCAATGTTCGGCGCGAGGAACGAGCGGTAGAGGGACGAGTAGAAGGTGCGCCGCAGCGTCTCGCCGCCGCCCCGGGCCCGTACGTCGTCCAGCCGGTCCTCCCACTTCGCCCGCGCCGCGCGCTCGACGCGGTCGAAGGAACGGCCGCCCTCCGCACGGAGGTTGAGCGCCGCGCCCCTGGCGTCGACGTACGAGAGCGCGGTCGTCGCCTCGACGGTGCGGTCCTTCGCCGTGTCGAAGCGGACGTACGCGCCGTTGCGCTCGGCGTCGGCCGAGGACTTCTTGGAGCCCGCGGTGACGGTCCCGCCCTTCCAGGTGCCGGACGAGGCGAAGGGACGGTCGAAGCGGGTGACGGTGTAGAGGGTGTACGGCTTGGTGTCCTGGCAGAAGCCGCTGCCGGTGATCTTTGTGCGGACGGTGCGGCGGTCGAGGATCTCGACCTCGGTGCGGACCGACTTGTGCAGCGACTGGCCCGCGTTGATGAGGACGTTGGCCTTGTCCGTGGCCGGGAAGGTGTAGCGCTGCACGCCGGTGCGCTCGGTCGCGGTCAGCTCGGCGTCGACGCCGGACTTCAGGCCGACTTTGTAATAGCCGGGGCGCGCCTTCTCGGTGTCGTGGCTGAACTCCGCCGCGTACTTGGCGTAGTCCGTCTCCGTCACGTTCCCCGTCGTCGGCAGGACCGGCAGGTCCCCGCCGAGCCCGCAGCCCACGCCGGACAGATGCACGGCGGAGAAGCCGCGGATGTGTGTGTCGGAGTGGTCGTACCCGGTGTTGTGGCCGGTGTCGGGCGAGAGCTGCACCATGCCGAAGGGCACCGCGGCGCCCGGGTAGGTGTTGCCCTCGTTCTCGGTGCCGATGAACGGGTTGACCAGGTCGGTCAGCCGCTCCCCGGCCGGCGCGGCCTGGGCCGGCGGGACGGCGAGGACCCCGCCGAGGAGCGCGGCCGCCACGGCCACCGTCCCCGCGCCGCGCAGCCGTCGGTTCCATCTCATGGGTGGGAACGCCTCCTTGGACTCCTTGGACAACGTTGTCACTGCATCGGGCGCGCCCATTCTTCGGCCGCCTGCGTGTACTCGTCAAGGGTCGCGACGGGGTGGCGACGGGGGCGCCCCGACAAGGTCCGCACCCGCTGCCGGGGTACGGCGACGCGCCCCGGCCCGCCCCGCAGGGAGGACGAACCGGAGCGCATCGATCCGTCAGGCCGTCACACACTCAGGCCCTTCAGGCGCAGCCCCGCACAGGCGCCTGCGAGGCGTCCTTGATCAGGGACTCGTGCGCGGCGCGCAGCCGGGGCACATCGGGCTTGACGACGGCGCGGTCATACGTGAGCAGTCCGTTCAACTCCCCTTCCACATCGGAGATCTGGGTGTACACGGCGCCGTTGCCACCCTTGCAGGCGAGGGCGCGCACCTCGCGCAGCTTGGTGAGGTACTCCTCCGTGTACTTCGCCGGGTCCACGTCGACGTAGCTCTGCTGGACGGACCAGGCGTGGCCGGGCACCGCGAGTCCGAGGCCGCCGTACTCGCCGTTGATCAGGGCGCGTCTGCCGTCCGGTGACGGTGGCAGCGCGGGGCTGGGATAGCCGTGCTCGTCCATGATGTCGCCCTTGCCGCCGTCGGCCCCGAGGTTGAGCCCGGACATGCCGTTGACGAGGCGCGTGGGGTCCCAGGCCTTGGCCTGCTCGGCGACGCGGCCCATGTCGTACTGGCCCCAGCCCTCGTTGAAGGTGACCCACATGACGATGGACGGGCTGTTCGCGTGCTCGTCGATCATCTGCTTCATCTCGTGCTCGAACTGGGCCCGGGCGGCGGCGCTCGGGTTGCGGTCCGACCGCATGGACGGCATGTCCTGCCACACCATCAGGCCCAGCCGGTCCGCCCAGTAGAACCACCGGTCGGGCTCCACCTTGATGTGTTTGCGGACCGAGTTGAAGCCCATCTCCTTGTGCATCTTCAGGTCGTACGCGAGGGCCTCGTCGGTGGGCGCGGTGTGCAGGCCGTCGGGCCAGAAGCCCTGGTCGAGGGTGGCCATCAGGAAGACGGGCTTGCCGTTGAGGACGGTGCGCGGGGTGCCGTCGATCTTCTCGACGGCGATGGAGCGCATGCCGAAGTAGCTCTGCAGCCGGTCCACGCGCTTGGTGCCGCCGACGGTGACCTTCAGGTCGTACAGGAAGGGATCGTCGGGCGACCACAGGTGCGGCTTCTTCAGCGTGAGCTTCAGCGGCTTGCCGGTGCGGCCGCTCGCCTCGGCGACCTTCTGCTTCCCTTCGTACGCCGCTGCCCGTACGGGCACGCCCGCGCGGACGCCTTTGGGCTCGACGGTGACCTGCTTGGTGCCGACGTCGGGGGTGATCTTCAGGGATTCGGCGTGGTCGCGGGCGACCGGTTCCATCCACACCGTCTGCCAGATGCCGGACGACGGGGTGTACCAGATGCCGGACGGGTCCAGGCGCTGCTTGCCGACAGGCGGGTTCTCGCCGCTCGGTGAGTCGGTGGGGTCGTGGACGCCGACAATGAGTTCCTGGGTCCTGCCGGGCTTCAGAGCGTCGGTGACGTCGGCACTGAACTTGTCGTAGCCGCCCTTGTGGTCGGCGACCTCGGTGCCGTTGACGTACACCTTCGCGTGCCAGTCGACGGCGCCGAAGTTCAGCTTGAGCCGGCGGCCGTTCTCGGCGTCGCCGACCTGCCAGTCCGCGGGCACGGTGAAGGTGCGCCGGTACCACATGCGGTCCTCGTGCCGCTGGAGTCCGGAGAGCTGGGACTCGACCGGGTAGGGGACGAGGATCTTCTCCTTGAGCTTCTTGCCGACCGGCGGCCGCTCCCCCGCCTTGGCGGCGGCGAACTGCCAACTGCCGTTCAGATTGCGCCAGTCGGGGCGCTTGAGCTGCGGGCGCGGGTACTCGGGCAGCGCGTTGCCGGGGCCGACGTCGTCGGCCCACTTGGTGCGCAGTTCGTACGTCGACTCGTTGGGGCCGCTGCTCCAGAACGCGCCGACGTGCTTGCCGTCGGCGCCGGCCAGGCCGCCCTTGCCGTCGTAGCGCAGGTCGGCCGTGCCGCGGGCGGTGCCGGTCTTGTTGCCGACGACGGGCTGCTCGAGGGTGACGAGCAGGGCGCGCGGGTCGGCCGGGTCCAACTTGGCTGAATGCAAGGGCCACTTGGCGCCGCCGATGACCGCCTCGATGTGGTCGGTGAGTCCGGCCGGGGGTGCGGCGAGTTCCTGGACGAACTCCAGCTTCAGGGCGCGGCCGTCCTGCTGCACGGCGGCGGAGGTCGCGCCGTCGTAGTCGAAGCCGTCGGGGAGGCGGAAGGCGGACTGGGGGACGGCTTCCTTGGTGCCGCCGGGCTCGGTCCAGCGCAGGTGGAGGTTGGAGCCGCCGTAGTGCTCGAAGTACTCGACCTTGAGGTCGTAGGCCTTTCCTGCGGTCAACTCGACGGGCTGCGCGGTCTGTTCGCGGTCCCAGTCGTCGACCCAGTGGTCGATGGCGAGCTTGCCGTCGACCCACAGCCGGAAGCCGTTGTCGCCGATCATGGAGAAGGTGTGGGCGCCGGACTTCTCCGGGACGACCTTGCCGGTCCAGCGGACCGTGGCGTCGTCGGACTTCCCGGTGGCGAAGTTCAGCCGGGGTTCGAGGGTGTCGAAGTCGATGTTCCGGTCGAAGCCGGTGGCCTTGAGCTCGTGGAAGTCGAAGGCGCCGGGGGCGGACTGGGTGTAGTACTCGCCCTTCAGGCCGTGGACTTCGGGGGCCTGGACGCGCGGGGCCGGTGCCTCGTCCCCCGCCGCCGTCGCGGTGGACGCGGCGGCGAGGCCGGTGAACACGAGGGCGACGCTGAGCAGCAGGGCCAGTTGGTGCCGGAGCGTTCCTGATCGTCTAGGGCGCACGGATCCTCCTTGTCGAGGAAGGGTGGCGGCTCGTCGCTCCAGTCGGTACAACGAGTCTGTACAACGTTGGAAGAAACGGCAGTTGGCATGACAGCACGGCTCCGGCGCGCTGTCCAGGGTCGCGGCCGACATGCCAGAACGGCCCCGGCCGCCGGGGCACCCATCGACGCGAGGAGTGGCACGTGCGGGTGAGCCTCAAGGATGTCGCGGAGCGCGCGGGCGTCTCCATCAAGACCGTCTCGAACGTGGTGAACAAGTACCAGCACGTCACCCCGGCGATGCGGGCCCGTGTGCAGCAGGCCATCGACGAACTGGGCTACCGCCCGAACTTGACGGCCCGTCATCTGCGCAAGGGCCGCACCGGCATCATCGCGCTCGCCGTCCCCGAGCTCGGCAACCCGTACTTCGCGGAGCTGGCCGGAGCCGTCATCGACGCCGCCGCCGAGCACGACTTCACCGTCCTGCTCGACCACACCCGCGGCGACCGCGAGCAGGAGATCCTGGTCAGCCAGGGCTTCCGGGCCCGCGTCATCGACGGCTTGATCCTCAGCCCGCTGGAGCTGGAGTCGGAGGACCTCCGCAGCCGCGACGACGACGTGCCCCTCGTCCTGCTCGGCGAGCGCGAGTACGACCTGCCCCACCCGCACATCGCGATCGACAACGTCGCCGCCGCGCGCGTCGCGGTACGCCACCTCATCGGCCGCGGCCGCGGCTCCATCGCCTACCTCGGCGCCCGCACGGACTCCGCCAACCGCCCCGCCCACCTGCGCCTTCAGGGCTGGCGCGCCGAGCTGGCCGAGGCCGGCATCCCCGCGCCGGAGTCCCTGGTCGGCGCGGTCGGCGGCTGGAACAGGGACGACGGCGCGCAGGCGATGGCGCGGATGCTGGACTCCGGGGTGCGGCCGGACGCGGTGTTCGCGTACAACGACCTGGTCGCGATCGGCGCGATGCGGGTGCTGCACGAGCGGGGCCTGAGGGTGCCGTGGGACGTGGCGGTGGTCGGCTTCGACGACATCGCGGAGGGGCAGTTCGGCGCGGTGACGCTGACGACGATCGCGCCGGACAAGCAGGCCATCGCGCGGCTCGCGGTGGCCTCGCTGCTGCGCAGCCTGGAGGGGGCCGGGGAGCCCGAAGGGCAGGAACTCACCGCGGAATTCCGGCTGGTGGAGCGGGAGAGCACGCTCGGGCGGCGGTGAATCGCGGGCCCCGCTCGCGGGACAGCTCGGCCGACCGGCGGCGTGCGCGGAGGGTTTACAGCCTTCTTTCAACGATGTAAAAAGCTCCCCGTACCGCTGAGTTGACCGCAAACCCGTTCTTCCCGTGAGCGCTCTCAGTGTGCGCCGGGGCCGTGCCGTTTGGGGACTCCATGAAGCCGAACATCTTCCTTCGCCGTACCTCGGGCCGTACTTGGGGCCGTACTCCAGGCCGTACTTCGCGCCGCGCCTCGGCCGGCACCCTGCTCGCCGTCGGCCTCGCCGCGAGCCTCGCGCTCGCCGCCACTGGATGCGCCAAGTCGGAGGACGACTCCGACGGATCCGGGGACTCCAAGTCCGGTGCCGCCGAGGGCGACGCCGGGCAGGTCGTCTCCTCGCCGGGCGTCGGCGCCGAGACCTGCGTGATCGGTGACTACGGCGCCAAGAAGCTGGACCTGAAGTCCGCGACCGTGGGTTTCTCGCAGTCCGAGAAGGAGGCCAACCCGTTCCGGATCGCCGAGACCGCCTCCATCAAGGCCGAGGCGAAGAAGCGCGGCGTGCGACTCCTGACGGCGAACGCCCAGTCGCAGTTCTCCAAGCAGATCAGCGATGTCCAGGACCTCATCGCCAAGGGCGCCGACCTGCTGGTCGTCGCCCCGCTGAACTCCGACGGCTGGGAGCCGGTGCTCCGCCAGGCCAAGGCCGCGCACATCCCGATCGTCACCATCGACCGCAAGATCAACGCGGCTCCCTGCAAGGACTACGTGAGCTTCATCGGCTCCGACTTCGTCGAGCAGGGCCGGCGCGCCGCCGACCGCATGATCGCGGCGACGGGCGGCAAGGGCGAGATCGCGATCCTGCTCGGCGCGGCGGGCAACAACGTCACCACCGACCGCACCAAGGGATTCGAGCAGCAGGTCAAGAAGAAGGCCCCGGACCTGAAAGTTGTCTTCAAGCAGACCGGTGAGTTTGCGCGGGAGAAGGGCCAGCAGGTCACCGAGCAGCTGATCCAGTCCAAGCCGGGCATCGACGGGATCTACGCCGAGAACGACGAGATGGGCCTCGGCGCGGTCGGCGCGCTCAAGGGCGCGGGCAAGAAGGCCGGCGACGTGAAGATCGTGACCATCGACGGCACCAAGAACGCCGTCCGCGGCATCGTCGACGGCTGGATCGACGGCGTCGTCGAGTCCAACCCGCGCTTCGGACCGCTCGCCTTCCAGACCCTGGACACCTTCACCAAGGGCGGCAAGGTCGCGCGCGACATCGTTATCAAGGACAGCGCCTACACCAAGGACAACGCGGAGTCGGACCTCGGCAAGGCGTACTGACGTGCCGCCGGTGACGAACTCCGCCGTGCCGTCGGCGACCGGCTCCGCCGTCCTGTCGGTGTCGGGGCTCGGCAAGTCCTTCCCGGGCGTACGCGCCCTGGACGGCGTCGACTTCACGGCCCGCGCGGGCGAGGTGCACGCGCTGATCGGGGAGAACGGCGCCGGGAAGTCCACCCTCATCAAGGTCCTCACCGGCGTGTACCAGCCGAGCGAGGGCGAGGTGCGGTACGACGGCGCGGCCGTCCGCTTCGCCACGCCCCTCCAGGCCCAGCACGCGGGCATCTCCACCATCTACCAGGAAGTCAACCTGGTCCCGCTGATGAGCGTGGCCCGCAATCTCTTCCTCGGCCGCGAGCCGCGCGGCCGCCTCGGCCTGATCGACTTCCGCCGTATGCACCGCGAGGCGGAGGAGGCCCTGCGCGGCCTCGGCGTACGCGTCGACGTGCGCCGCCCGTTGCGTGAACTCGGCGTCGGCGCCCAGCAGATGGTGGCGTTGGCCCGCGCGGTGTCGGTCGACGCGCGCGTCGTCATCATGGACGAGCCGACGTCGTCCCTCGAACCGCGCGAGGTGGCCACGCTGTTCGACGTGATCCGGATGCTGCGCGGGCGCGGCATCGCGGTGATCTACGTCAGCCACCGCCTCGACGAGCTGTACGAGGTGTGCGACACCGTCACCGTGCTGCGGGACGGCAAGGCGGTGCACACCGGCCCCATCGCCGAGCTCGACCGGCTGCGTCTGGTCGCACTGATGCTCGGCCGGGAGGTCGGCGACGTACGCGAAGAGGGTCTGACGAAATTCAGCGGGAGCCACGACACCGAGTCCCAACCCGTCCTTGAAGCAAGCGAGTTGACGGCCCGGCATCAGCTCGACGGGGTGTCCCTGACGATCCGGCCCGGGGAGGTCGTCGGGCTCGGCGGGCTGCTCGGCTCGGGCCGCAGCGAGACCGCGAAGGCCATCGCCGGGGCGCTGCCGCCGGACTCGGGCCGGGTGGTGGTCGCCGGGGTGCCGGTGCGCACCGGCTCCACGCCCGCCGCCATCCGCGCCGGGGTCGGCCTGCTGCCGGAGGACCGCAAAGCCGAGGGCATCGTGCCGGGTCTTTCCGTCCGCGAGAACATCGCGCTCGCCGCGCTGCCGGGCCTGTCCCGCTTCGGCCTGGTCGACGAAGCGCGCGTCGACCGCGTCGTCGACACCTTCATGAAGCGCCTGCGCATCAAAGCGTCGGGGCCGCACCAGAAGGTCGGCGAACTCTCCGGCGGCAACCAGCAGAAGGTGCTCCTCGCCCGCTGGCTCGCCATGAACCCGAAGGTGCTGCTCCTGGACGAGCCGACGCGCGGCATCGACGTCGGCGCCAAGGCCGAGGTGCAGAAGCTCATCGACGAGCTGGCCGGCGACGGGCTCGGCGTGCTTCTGATCTCCTCCGACGTGGAGGAGCTGATCGAGGGCAGCGACCGCGTGGTGGTCCTCAAGGACGGCGCGGTCGTCGAGGAACTCACCGGTGACGCCGTCACGGAGGACCGCCTGATGCGCGCGATCGCGGCCACGCCCGCCACACAAGCCACGACCGCCACCGCCGCCACGCCTGGAGGTGACGATGACTGACATCGGCCTCGGCGACCGGACCCGCCTCGACCGCGACCGCCTCCTGCGGCTGCTCCAGGACTACGGCGTCCATCTGGGCGTCGCCGTCCTGCTCCTGGTGAACATCGCCTTCACCCCGCACTTCCTGTCCGCCGAGAACTTCCGCACCCAGGCCGTCCAAGTGGCGCCCGTCCTGATCGTGGCGCTCGGCATGGCGCTCGCCATCGGCAGCGAGGGCGTGGACCTGTCCGTCGGCTCGGTGATGGCGCTCTCCACGTCTCTGCTCTCGCTGTATCTCGGCTACGGCATGTGGATCGCGCTGCTCGTCGCCGTGCTCGGCGGGATCGCGGTCGGCGTGGCGAACGGGGCGCTGATCGCCTTCATCGGCGTCCAGCCGATCGTCGCCACGCTCGCCCTGATGGTGGCGGGCCGGGGCCTCGCCCAGGTCCTGCTCCCCCAGCTCAAGGACGTCCGCGACCCGACCATGGCCTCGCTCGGCTCCGGCGACCTGCTCGGCGTCCCCTACCTGGTCCTTATCGCGGTGGCGCTCGCGCTGCTCGTCGCGTTCGTCGTACGCCGCACGACCTTCGGCCGCCAGCTCCTGGCGATCGGCGACAGCCGCCCGGCGGCCAGGCTCGCCGGGCTGCCGGTGCGGCGGGTGCTCGTCCTCGTGTACGTGTGCTCGGGCGCCCTGGCCGCGATCGCGGGCGTCCTGGCGACCGCGCGCCTGACCGCGAGCGACCCGACGTCGCTCGGCAATCTGATGGAGCTGTCCGCGATCACCGCGGTCGTCGTCGGCGGCACCCCGCTCAGCGGCGGGCGCGTGCGCGTCGGCGGCACGGTGGCGGGCGCCGTCCTCATCCAATTGCTCACGGCCACGCTCATCAAGCACGACGTGTCGCCGTCGTGGACGCAGATCGCGCAGGCCGTGGTGATCGTCCTGGCCGTGTACACGGCACGCGAGAGGGGGAAGCGATGACGGTCGGCACGGAGAGTCCGGTGCGGCCCATGAGCACCGTCACGGAGGACGAGCCGCTCGGCGCGACGCGCTCGGAGCGCCTCAGCGCGCTGGCCCAGCAGCACGGCGCCCTGGTCACCCTGGTGATCGCCGTCCTCGCGGCCTGGCTGTCCTTCGACACGTTCATGACGGCCGACAACATGCAGAACATGGCGGTGTCCTCGGCGTTCCTGGCCGTCGTCGCGCTCGGCATGACGTTCGTGATCGTCACGGGCGGCATCGACCTGTCGGTGGGCTCGACGTTCGCACTCGGCGGCGTGCTCGCCGCGTGGGGCTCGCAGTACGGCTCGGCGGTGGCGCTGCTGCTTCCGCTCGCGGTGTGCGGGCTCATCGGTCTCGTGAACGGCCTGCTGATCGCCCGCTCCCGGCTCGCCCCGTTCATCGTGACGCTGGCGGCGCTGCTCGGCGCGCGCGGCATCCTGCTCGCCGTCACGGACGAGGGCTCGAAGACGTATCTCGTCGACAAGGACTCGTTCTTCGCGACGCTCGGCCAGGGCAAGCTGCTCGGCATCGGCACACCGGTGTGGATCACGGTGGGCCTGTTCGTGGCCGGTGCCGTCGTGCTGCGGCGCAGCCGCTTCGGGCAGTACGTGTACGCGGTCGGCGGCAACGAGGACGCGGCGGCGCTGATGGGCGCGCCCGTGGCCCGCACGAAGACGGCCGTCTACACCCTGTCCGGCCTGTGCGCGGGCCTCGCGGGCGCGCTCAACGCGGCCTGGCTCGCGTCCGGTGTGACCATCCTCGGCTCCGGCATGGAGCTGGAGGCGATCTCCGCCGTCGTCATCGGCGGCACGCTCCTGTCCGGCGGCTTCGGCTTCCTCGGCGGCTCGCTCGTCGGCGTCCTGCTCCTGAAGGTCATCCAGAACGTCATCAACCAGATCGGCTCCCTGGACTCCGCCTACCAACAGGTCGTCAGCGGCGGCTTCCTGGCGGTGGTCGTGGTCGCGCAGACGTGGCTGGGGCGCAGACGCCGGGTGCTGTAGCCGTACGTCCCGTACTACATCGGTACGTCCTGTCCCTTCCCCAGCGCGATCACGCCGCCCTTCGACACCGTGTACAGCTCCTCGTCCCGCTCCGGGTTCACGCCGATCGTGGCGCCGGGCGGGACGTCGACGTTCTTGTCGAGGACGGCGCCGCGCACCACCGCGCCGCGGCCGACGCGGACGTTGTCGTGCAGCACCGAGCCCTGGACGACGGCGCCCGAGCCGACGCTCACCCCGGGCGACAGGACGGAGCGGGTGACCTGGCCGCGGATGACGCAGCCGGGGCTGACGACGGACTCGCTCGCGATGCCGCCCGCGCAGAACTTGGCGGGCGGGAGCTGGCCGGGGTGGGTGTAGATGGGCCAGCGGTGGTTGTCGAGGTTGAAGACGGGCTGGTCGGAGATCAGGTCCATGTGCGCTTCGTAGTACGCGTCCAGGGTGCCGACGTCGCGCCAGTAGCCGTGGTCGCGGGCGGTCTCGCCGGGGACGTGGTTGTCGGCGAAGTCGTAGACCTGCGCGACGCCGCGCTCGGTGAGGGACGGCAGGATCGAGCCGCCCATGTCGTGCACGGAGTCCTGGTCCTCGGCGTCCCGTTGCAGCGCGTCGACGAGCGCCTTGGTCGTGAAGATGTAGTTGCCCATGGAGGCGAGCACCTGGTTCGGCGAGCCGGGCAGGCCGGGCGGTGCGGTCGGTTTCTCCAGGAAGCTCTCCACGCGGGTGCCGTCCCCGGCCGGGGTGATGATCCCGAACTGGGCGGCGTCCGCGCGCGGCACCCGGATCCCGGCGACCGTGACGCCCGCGCCGGACTCGATGTGCCGGGCCAGCATGTGGCGCGGGTCCATGCGGTAGACGTGGTCGGCGCCGAACACCGCGATGTAGTCGGGCTGTTCGTCGTGCACGAGGTTCAGGGACTGCAGGATGGCGTCGGCGCTCCCCAGGTACCAGCGCGGGCCGAGGCGCTGCTGGGCGGGGACGGGCGTGACGTAGTTGCCGAGCAGGCTGGACATCCGCCAGGTGGTGGAGACGTGCCGGTCCAGCGAGTGCGACTTGTACTGGGTGAGGACGCAGACGCGCAGGATGTCGCCGTTGACGAGGTTGGAGAGCACGAAGTCGACGAGGCGGTACGTCCCGCCGAAGGTCACCGCGGGTTTCGCCCGGTCGGCCGTGAGCGGCATCAGGCGTTTGCCCTCCCCGCCCGCCAGAACGATCCCGAGCACCGAAGGTCCACCGCGCATGGCCGCCCCCTGCCGCTGTCCGTCAGTTCTTGCGTAACTCCATGACGCCCTCGTACACGTCGACGGTGCGCCGCGCCACCGTGTCCCAGCCGAACTCGCGTACCGCGCGGTGCCGTCCGGCCGCTCCCATCGCGCCCGCCCGGCGCGGGTCGGCGGCCAGGTGGTTCAGGAGCACCGCGAGGTCGTGCTCGAATCGCTCCGGCGCACCGGCGTCGTACGGCGCGAGCAGGCCCGTGGTGCCGTCCGAGACGACCTCCGGGATGCCGCCGACGCGGGAGGCGACGACGGCGGTGCCGCAGGCCATCGCCTCCAGGTTCACGATGCCCAGCGGCTCGTACACCGAAGGGCACACGAACGCCGCGGCGTGGGTGAGGAGTTGGACGACCTCAGGGCGCGGCAGCATGCGCGGGATCCAGGTGACCCCGTCGCGTGCGCGGTTCAGTTCCTCGAAGAGGGTGCGGAACTCCCGGTCGATCTCGGGGGTGTCGGGGGCGCCCGCGCACAGCACGAGCTGGATCCCCGGGTCCAGCCGGCGCGCGGCGCGCAGCAGGTGGGGCACGCCCTTCTGGCGGGTGATGCGGCCGACGAAGAGGACGTAGGGGCGGCCGGTGTCGATGCCGTGGCGGTGCAGGGCGCTGGTGCCGGGGTCGGGCCGGTACAGGTCGGTGTCGATGCCGTTGTGGACGACGTGCACCTTCGCCGGGTCGACGGCCGGGTAGCAGCCGAGGATGTCCTCGCGCATGCCGTGGGAGACGGCGATGACGGCGTCGGCGGCCTCGACGGCGGTGCGCTCGGCCCAGCTCGACAGGGCGTATCCGCCGCCGAGTTGCTCGGCCTTCCAGGGGCGCAGCGGCTCCAGCGAGTGCGAGGTCATGACGTGCGGGATGCCGTAGAGGAGCTTGCCGACGTGGCCGGCGAGATTGGCGTACCAGGTGTGGGTGTGGACCAGGTCGCGGCCGTCGAGCGCGGCGGCCATGGACAGGTCCACGGACAGGGTGCGCAGCGCGTCGTTGGCGGTGTCGAGGTCGGCCCAGGCGCGGTGGCGAACGACACCGTCGGCCGCGCCCTCGCCCCAGCAGTGCACGTCAAGCTCGGTGAGGGCGCCCAACTCCCGTGCAAGGAACTCGACATGGACGCCCGCGCCGCCGTAGACGTCCGGCGGGTACTCGCGGGTGAGCAGTCCCACTTTCACGAGCGGAGCCCCCCTCGTCGGCCGGCTCCCTCATGCTCACCCAGACGCCGCTTCGTGGGAAGACCGCTGCGGCGGCCGGTCGAAACAGCAGTCGCCGCACAGGCCGCCGTTCGGACAGCGGTAGTAGAGGCAGCAGCTCCGGCGCCGGAAGGCGGTCCCGTCGAGGGTTCCGGTGGAGTTCAGCGCGGGCTGGGCGAAGAGTGCGGCGGCGAGGGCGAGGGCCCGCTCCCCCACGTCGGTCCTCCCGGTGCGCGCGGCCCAGGCGTGCAGCTCGCGGGCGGCGCCGGCGAGGGCCGAGCCCGCGTTGCCGCGCAGGAGGGCCGGGGAGATCCGGTAGCGGGCGTGCAAGGCGCGGGCGAGCGGCGCGAGGTGGCGGTTCTGTACGACGTCGTGGATGCGGGCGGCGTCGGCCGGGTAGGTGCGCCCGCCGGTGAGCCACAGGTCGTCCGGCGAGGTGCCGTCCGCGTCCCACAGCAGCAGCGCCGGGTCCAGGTCGGGCACCCGCCCGAACAGCGCGGCCGGGCCGAGCGCGAGGGACCACAGCCGGGCGGCGAGGCCGAGCTGCGCCACGGACGCGGCGACGCGGACCTCGGGGGCGCCGAGGCGGGCGCCGACCTTGGCGACGCGAAAGGCCAGCGGGTCACGGGCGACGTGGGAGGCCAGCGGGTCGCGACTCTCGTCACATCGAGTATGCGAGCTGTCACTCTTCGCAACCGAGTCGTCGCCTTCGTAGACACGTGCCAACGACACATGGCCCTCACCAGGCGTTTCTCCGACCTCGCCCGTCCTCACGGCGAAGAAGCCCCCGACGGACGCCACGGTCTCCCAGTCGATGCCCCGCGCTTCAGTGGTCATCGCAGCAGTACAGCAGGACACTGGTCAGCAGGGGCAACCAGACCTGGGGAGGACGTGGAGGTGGTCGTACTCCATCGGTAGTAGGACGGATTGACTGCTCAGGGACGACGACTTGGAGCGCTGCGCGCGACATTGTGGTGAACATGGAAGCCGACCGCTCGCCGCACCGGACGCACCGGATGCACAGGGACCCCCACGACCGCACCCACCGGTCGTGCCACGCGCCGGGGAGCACCTCATGAGCGCCCTCGCGCTGTCCGTCCTGCTCTCCCTGGTCTCCGCCGTGGCCTACGCCGGCGGCGCGATCATCCAGGAGCAGGTGGCGGCGAAGACCGCGGAACAGCAGTACGCGCCACTGCGCAACGGCGCCTGGTGGGTCGCGGTCGTCCTCAACGGCCTGGGCGGTCTCCTGCACGTCGTCGCGCTGGCCTTCGGCCCGCTGAGCGTGGTGCAGCCGCTGGGCGCCCTCACCATCGTGTTCGCGCTGCCGATGGCCGCGATGTTCGTACGCCGCCGGGCCGGGGCGACCGCGTGGCGCGGCGCCATCATGGCGACGGTCGGTCTCGCGGGGCTGCTCTCGCTGACACAGGCCACCGCCTCGCAGTCGCTCGCCGACACCGAGCGCGTCCTGCTCGCGGTCGGCACCGGCGCCGCGGTGGTGACGCTGATGTTGCTCGCGCACGCCGCCCACCGGCAGCCGGCGGTGCGCAGCATGCTGCTCGCCACGGCGGCGGGCATCGCGTTCGGCATCTCCTCGGTGTTCACCAAGACGGTCGCGGTGGACTGGGACGCGCACGAGCCGCTCATGCGGCAGGTGCCGAGCCTCGCGGTCATCGCGGTCCTCGCCGTGAGCGGGCTGCTGCTCTCCCAGGCCTCCTACCGCGGCGCGGGTCTCGCGGCGCCGCTGTCCGCGGTGACCGTCGTGAACCCGGTGATCGCGGCCGCGGTCGGGCTCACCCTGTTCGGCGAATCCTTCCGCTACGGCGCGACGGGCACAGCGGTCGCGCTCACCTGCGGTGTCGTCGCGGCGGGCGGTCTCATCCTGCTGACGACGGAACGTATCGGCGCCGGGCGCGCGACGGACGCGCCCGCCGCGACGGCTGAGGCGGCCGCCGAACAGCCCGCAGGGACGGGGGCGCAGGCCCTGACCATCGAAGGCGTCGGTGCTCTCGACGAGCTCAACGGGCTCAACGGCCCTGCCGGTGTCGACGCCCGGGATGTCGCCGCCGCGTCGTCCGCCGCCCGCACCGCCGAGGACGCCCAGGTCGCCGAGCAGCGCAGACCCGTCCACGACGAGCGCCCGTCGGTCGAACCCGGCAGCCGCCCACGGGCCGGAGAACAGCCCGCGCCGGAACAGCAACTGGTGACCGACTGCCTGGCGGGGCTGCCGCTGCAGCCGACGGTGAAGACGGCGTTCTCGCGTGCGCCACTGGCACGCCCTGCGCACGAACACAGCGTGTCCTGAACGGATCGGTTCACATACGGTTCAAATACGGACGCCGCGTGCCCGCAGGTAGGCGAGTGGGTCGATGTCCGAGCCGAAGCCCGGGCCGGTGCGGATCTCGAAGTGCAGGTGCGGGCCCGAGCTGTTGCCCGTCGAGCCGGAGCGGGCGATGCGCTGGCCCGCGCCGACCTTCTGCCCGGCCTTCACCGTGAGCGCCGACAGATGGCCGTACTGCGAGTACCTGCCGTCGGCGTGGCGGATGACGACTTCGTAGCCGTAACTGCCGCCCCAGCCCGACGAGACGACGGTGCCCGCGGCGACCGCCTTCACGGAGGTGCCGGTGGGCACCGGGAAGTCGACGCCCGTGTGGTAGCCCTTCGACCAGGAGCTGCCCGTCGCGTGGTACGGCGTGCCGATGGAGGCCGCGACCGGCGCGGTCGCCCCCGCCGACGACCCGGTGGCCTCGGCCCGCTGCCGGCCGGCGGGCGCGGTGTCGCGCTTCGGCTTGGGCTTGGGGGCGGGCTTGGCCTCCTTGGCCGGGGGACGCGTCCGCTCGGGCTTGTGCTCGGGCTTCTTCTGGTCGTGCTGCACGGGCCGCTTCTCCGGGCGCTTCTCGCGCTCGGGCGGGGTGCGGCGCTCCGGCGGGCGCGCGGGCTCCTTGCCCTTCTCCGCGCCGCGCAGCGAGAGCCGCTGCCCCGGCGAGATGAAGTCCGGGTCGCCGCCGATGGTGCGGCGGTTGTTCTCGTACAACTGCGGCCAGCCGCCCTGGACGCGGCGCTCCTCGGCGATGCCGGAGAGGGTGTCGCCGCGGACGACCGTGTACATCCGGGCGGTGCCCGCGGTGGACTGCGGCGTCACTTCGGGCTTGACGTCCCGCACCGTGCGCTTGGGCGTCTTCGGCGCGCCGTCGGTCTTCGCCGCGCCGGTCGACTTCTGCGTCTGCGGCGCTTCGGCGGGCCTGATGTCGGGGCTGTCGCCGCCGCGGGTGAGGCCGGCGCGCTCGGAGCACACCGGCCAGGCCCCGGGTCCCTGCCCGTCGAGGACCTTCTCGGCGACGGCGATCTGCTGGTCCCTGGTGGCGAGGTCGGCGCGCGGGGCGTAGGCCGTGCCGCCGTAGGCCTCCCAGGTGGACTGGGTGAACTGGAGACCGCCGTAGAAGCCGTTGCCGGTGTTGATGCTCCAGTTGTTGGTGGACTCGCAGGCCGCGACCTTGTTCCAGGTGTCCGCGTCCGCGGCGTGGCCCGTGCCCGCGGACATCAGCGGGAGGGCGATTCCGGCGCCGCCCGCCGTGACCGTGAGCGAGGCACGGTTGATCCGGCTCGGCTGGTACCGGCGATGCCGACCTCGTAAGGCCATGAAAGCCCCCTCAGACACACGTCAGACTATTGGTCACGCGTCAGCCACAGGACAAGCCCGCAAGCTAGCCGGTCGGCCATGGCTGTGACAAGAGCGGGACGCCGAAAGGGAGTTGAACCGGTCACCGGCGAGCCGGTTGTGCGCCGGTTCTTCAGCGGTCCCTCAAATGCCCCGGAAGCCACCGGAGTTGCACATCCTTCTGATAAGCACCGCCGCCCTCATGGTCGTTGAAGGAGTACACCTCCATCGACCTTTCCGACCCCGCATAGGCATTGAATGCCGCGAAAACGGTCGAGGGCGGGCAGGTTTCGTCCTCCAGCGCCGCCGAGAAGAGCGCGGGCGCACGCCCGCGGGCGGCGAAGTGCACGCCGTCGAAGTAGGAAAGGGTCTCGAACACGCGCGCCTCGAGGCCGCGCCGGGTCCGCAGGTAGTGGCCGATCTCCCGGTACGGCAGGCGGCCGGAGAGCGTCGTGGCGCGCGGGAAGTCGCACAGGAACGGCACGTCGGGGGCGATCGCCGCGAGGTCGGGCACCAGCCCGCCGACGGCCAGCGTGATGCCGCCGCCCTGGCTGCCGCCGACCGCGGCGACGCGCGCGGCATCCACCAGCGGGTGGGCGCGCGCGGCCTCCACGGCGCGCACGGCGTCGGTGAAAACGCGCCGGTAGTAGTAGTCGTGCGGGTCGTCGATGCCGCGCGTCATGTACCCGGGGTGCGCCGGGCCGCTGCCCACCGGGTCCGGGGTATCGCCCGCTCCCGTGCCGCCGGCGCCCTGCCCCCGCGTGTCCATCACGAAGTGCGCGAACCCGGCCGCCGACCACAGCAGCCGCTCGTGCGGCAGCCCGCGCCCGCCCCCGTACCCGATGTACTCGACGACGGCGGGCAGCGGCCCGTCCGCCCCCGCCGGAACCAGCAGCCACCCCTTGACCGGCTGGCCGCCGAAGCCCGCGTACGTCACGTCGAAGACCTCGACCGTCGCGAGCGGCACCTGGACGCGCTCGAACCGGGCATCCAGATCGTGGGCGCGGGCCGCCGAAAGGGTTTTCTCCCAGAACGCGTCGAAGTCCTCCGGCTCCGGCAATTCCGGTCGGTATCGGCGGAGTTCATCCAGAGGCAGGTCGAAATGGGGCACGGGCGGCTCCTCCTTCGGACGCTGTGTCGGGAAGTCACGGTACGCCGCGGGGTGATACTGGCGCCCGGATGCGGTACTTCGGATTTCCCAGGAACTCAGGAGCCAGAGCATGAGTGCTTCAGCGCAGATCGGTGTCACGGGACTCGCGGTGATGGGGCGCAACCTCGCCCGGAATTTCGCCCGCAACGGCTATACGGTCGCGGTGCACAATCGCACGGCGGCGAAGGCCCGGGCCCTCGTGGACGAGTTCGGCGACGAGGGCGAGTTCGTCCTCGCGGAGAGCCCCGAGGACTTCGTCGCCGCCCTGGAGCGCCCGCGCCGGCTCGTCGTCATGGTCAAGGCGGGCGAGCCGACGGACGCCGTCATCAAGGAGTTCGCGCCCCTCCTGGAGCCGGGCGACATGATCGTGGACGGCGGCAACGCGCACTTCGCGGACACCCGGCGGCGCGAGCGCGAACTGCGCGAGCGGGGCATCCACTTCGTCGGCACGGGCGTGTCCGGCGGCGAGGGGGGCGCGCTGAACGGCCCGAGCATCATGCCGGGCGGCTCCAAGGAGTCGTACGACGCGCTCGGCCCGATGCTGGAGAAGATCTCCGCGAAGGCCGCGGACGGCAGCCCCTGCACGGCGCACATCGGCCCGGACGGCGCCGGTCACTTCGTGAAGATGGTGCACAACGGCATCGAGTACGCGGACATGCAGCTCATCGCCGAGGCGTACCAGTTGCTCCGCGAGGTGGCCGGATACCGCCCCGCCGAGATCGCGGACATCTTCCGCACCTGGAACACCGGCCGCCTCGACTCGTATCTGATCGAGATCACCGCCGAGGTCCTCGCGCACGTCGACGCCGCGACCGGCGAGCCGTTCGTGGACGTCGTCCAGGACCGGGCCGAGCAGAAGGGCACCGGCCGCTGGACCGTGCAGATCGCCCTCGACCTGGGCGTGCCGGTGTCGGGCATCGCGGAGGCGGTGTTCGCCCGCTCGCTGTCCGGTCACAAGGACCTGCGCGACGCCTCGCGGGGCCTCGCGGGCCCGAAGCCGGAGCCGCTCACGAAGAACGAGGCAGCCGCGTTCGCCGACCGGGTCGAGCAGGCGCTGTACGCCTCGAAGATCGTGTCGTACACGCAGGGCTTCCACGAGATCGCGGCGGGCAGCGAGGAGTACGGCTGGGACATCGACCTGGGCGCGGTGTCCGCGATCTGGCGCGGCGGCTGCATCATCCGGGCCGCCTTCCTCGACCGCATCCGCGCCGCGTACGACGCCCGCGCCGACCTGCCGAGCCTGCTCGCCGACGAGGGCTTCGCGCGCGAGATCGGCGAGGCGCAGGACGACTGGCGTGCGGTGCTCGTCGCCGCGACGCGCCAGGGCGTGCCCGCACCGGGCTTCGCCGCGGCCCTCGCGTACTACGACGCGCTGCGCGCGGACCGGCTGCCGGCCGCGCTCACGCAGGGGCAGCGGGACTACTTCGGCGCGCACACCTACCGGCGCACGGACCGCGAGGGGTCGTTCCACACGCTGTGGGGCGGGGACCGCTCGGAGGTGTCGGCGTGACCGGCTGACCGGCGCAGGCGCACGGCCTCCCCTGACGCGTGTTTCGGCCCTGCCCGAAAGCCCTGCCTCCGTTCCCCGGCACGCGGCAGCGTGTACGCATCAAGGGGGAAGGCGCACCGGCCCCACAACTGCGGTGCGGAACGGGGAACACACATGCACTCCGCTCGAAAGGCCCTCATCGGCATAGGGGCCGCCTCCGTGCTCGCGACCGGCGGCGTGAGCACGGCGGCGGCGCAGTCCGCCACCGGAGCCCACACCACCGGTGCCGCCTCCGTGGCCTCGGCCGAGGACAGCCGGGTGATGGCGCCGGTGAAGGGCAAGGTGACGGCGAAGAAGAGTGGGATCGGCAAGGCGCAGGCCACCTTCAAGTGGAAGGGGCAGAACCGCACCGGCCCGTTCAAGATCTACGTCAAGGACACCAGCTGCGACGGGTATGACGCCTTCACCTTCCTGCAGTTCAAGATCAAGAAGCACGGCAACTTCAAGGTGATCACCGGCGACAGCCGCCTCTATGACTACACCTGTCGGCAGGGCGGCGGCGAGAGCAAGAAGCTCAAGCGCTACATCACCTCCTACAAGCTCCACAGCATCCGCATCGCCGTGTGCCAGAACGACAAGCTGGGTACGGGAGACACCTGCCACTTCGGGAAGTGGAAGAAGAACCCCAAGTACTGAGCGCGGAACCACCCGACGAGCAGCAGCGTGACTGTGCGCCCGGCCTCCCGGAAGGGGCCGGGCGCACACACGTTTACGGGGGCGGTTCTGGCGCGATCCTGCGGGATGTGGCCCGGGCACTAACCCCGCAGCGGCCTGGGCCGCCCCATCGGTGACGGTTCGGGGTCGGGGTCCGGCACGGGGTCCGGGCCCGGCGGCTTCGGTACCGGGGACGGCGGGGGTTCCGGCAGCGGCACGGGGTCCGGGTCGGGGCGCGGGGGGCCGCCGGGGTCGGGCGGCGGGCCCGGTTTGGGGCCCGGGCCGGGGCCGGGGCCCGGCGTGGGTCCCGGTGGTACGGGGTCGGGGAACGGGTGGGTCATGGTTCCTCCAGCGGGTCGGAGGCGGGTCGTGGCCGGGGCCGACGGGGGGGGCGGGCCCCGGCCGTTTCCACTCTCTCCCGCCTCGCGTGCCCACGCTCGGCGAGTCCACGCGTCCACTGCTCCGAAGGCGTGGCGGCGCGGGTCTTCGCGGTGCGGGTGGCCGCGATCGGCGGGCGCGGGCGGCCGCGGTCAGCCCTTGGTGCGGCTGAGGCGGACGACGGGGATGTCGCGGCTGGTCTTGCGCCGGTAGTCGGCGTACGGGGCGAAGATCTCGACGAGATGCGGCCAGACGCGTTCCTTGTCCTCCGCCGAAAGGGTCTCGGCGCGGGCGTCGAACCGCTCGGTGCCCACGCGCAACCGGACGTCCGGCTCGTCGCGCAGGTTGACGTACCACAGCGGGTGCTCGTCGGCGCCGCCGTTGGACGCCACGATCAGGTAGTCGTCGCCGTCGCGGCCGTAGATGAGGACGGTGCGCCGCCACTGCCCGGTGCGGCGGCCGCGGTAGTCGAGCAGGAGGCAGGGGGCGCCCTGGACGGTGGTGCCCTTGGTGCCGCCCGACTCCTCGTAGAGACGGGCCTGTTGGGCCACCCAGCCCGTCGGGCTGATCACGGCTTCTTCGGGTGAGGTCATGATCGAACCCTAGGACGGGCGACCGGCTCCCCGCCTCATGCCTGGGGCTGATCCACGGCCGGTTCCGGCTCCCGCGGCCCGCGCAGCCGCGCGGCCGCGCGCAGGCCCGTGCGGGGGCTGGCGAGCACGGGCACGGCGGCGGTCACGCGGTCGGCGGCGTCGGCCATGGACGCCTGCGCGAGGACGACGGCGTCGGCCGATCCGGCGATCTCCTCGACGGCGTCGACGACCAGCCGCAGGAACGCCTCCCGGTCCCCCGCCTCGAACCGCTCCCAGGCGCCGTCGACCAGGACGGTGCGTACGTCGACGGGGCGGCCGGCGCGCTCGGCCTCCTCCGCCACCAGGGCGCGGGTCGGCTCCAGGGTCGAGGCGACCGTGGCGACGACGGCGACGGTGCCGGTGCCGGTGCCGGACGAGCCCGCCCGCACCGCCGCGGCCGCCATCGGGCGGTCGACCCGGAGCACGGGCACGCCCACGGCGGCGGCGTGGGACTCGGCGATGCCGCCGATGGTCGAGCAGGTGCACAGCACGGCGTCCGCTCCCCCGGCGGCGGCTGCGACGAGCGCGGCCCGGACGTCGTCCGCGACGGCGTCCGGGCCTTCGGCGCGGGCGCGGGCGAGCAGGTCCTCGTGGACGGCGTGGCGCAGCGCGAGACCCGGGTGGTCCGCGTCGCGCAGCGCGTCGAAGACGGGGACGTGCACCGTCGAGGTGTGCAGCAGCGCCAGCGTCACCATGCCGAGGGGTCCTCCTTGGCCTTGGCGAGCGCGGCCTCGACGAGCGGGGCGGACGGGACCGGGGCGGCGCCCGGGTGGAGTTCGGCCCACTTGGCGACGTACGGACACAGCGGCACGACGGCGAGGCCCTCGCGGGCGGCCGTCGCGTACAGCTCCCGGGCGAGGGCGCCCGCGATGCCGCGGCCCGCGTGGGCCGACGGCACCTCGGTGTGCACGGGCACGAGCGCGGGCCGGGGCGTGCCGAGCGTGAAGTACACGATCTGCCCGACGGTCTCGCTGCCCCGCTCCGCGTTCAGGACGCCTTCGCCCCGGTGGTCGCGGATGTCGAAGTCCCTGCCGGTGTCGGTCATCATCACCACTCCTCTGCACCGTTCCTCTTCGAAGTGGCCCGGCTCCGCTATGAGTTGCCCGGCTTCGTTACGAGTTGACCCGTCTCGTTACGAGGTGACCCGGCTCGTTACGAGGTGACCCAGCCCCGTGCCCGCGCCAGGTCGACGACGCAGGCCCGCACCTGCTTGATCTGATCGCCCGTCAGCGAGCCCACGGAGTCCAGCAGGGCCTCCGTGAGGTCCCGCGTGAACGCGTCGGCCGCCGGCGCGGTCCGCTCGCCGGCCGGGGCGGGCGCGGACCGCACCGCCAGGCCGCCGCGCGGCAGTTGATGCGAGTTCGACTGGTGGACCAGGCGGATGTGGGAGGCCTTGGGCCCCTTCTCCCCCATCTCCATGAAGAACTCGACTTCGCTTCCCTCCTGGTAGAGATACTTCTCGTCCACCAAGTCGTTCGCGTGCATGAAGACGTCCTCGTCGCCCACCTCGGGGGCGATGAATCCGTACCCGCGGACCTCGTCGAACCGCAGGACCTTCCCCGCCGTCAGCCCGTCCATTGCCACCACACCTCACAGCCACCACACGACGGCATCACCCTGTGTGAGACCGCCACAGCCGAATGAACCCCGTATCCCGATCCCGGTGGATCGGTGTCCGGATGAACCTGTAGTCCGAATCTACCTTGCGGCGCGCCTCCGCGGCGACGCCGGCCGACCGCGCCTCAAGTGCACCCGCCGCACCCCAAGTGCTCCGTGAGCACGGCCTCCGCACCGGCGACCGCCCCTTCGACCGATCCGGGGTCGGGTGTCCAGCAGTCGCTGACGATGTGCACCGCCTCGCCGGGCAGCGGGGTGCGGACCCGGGGTGCGACGGCGTCGGGGTCGTGCCCCGGGCGCCACACGTGCCACGCGCCGTCGTGCGGCGGGCTGCCCCAGTCCTGCGCGAGGGCGGACAGCGGGGCCTCCAGGTGCGGCAGGCCGTGCATCCGGGCGAGCAGGCGGTGGGCGTGCCCGGCCCTGGCGCCGGGCTCGCGCAGGGCGCCCCACTCCCTTCCGGCGGGACCGCTCGGGTAGGCGGCGAGCAGCAGCGCGGGGCCGTCGTCGCGGGCGGGGCCGGGCGGCGGGCAGGTGCCGCCGTACCAGAGCTGCCGCAGCGGCAGGTCGGTCGTGGCGCGCCCGCGCGTCATGCCGAGCCGCTGCCACCACGCCGTCCGGTACAGCAGGAAGAGCTTGTGCGCGGGCACGGCCTCGACCGCGGCCAGGTCCGCGCGCAGCCGGGGTGTGAAGGGCAGTCCGTCCTGGTCGAGCCGGAGCAGCGGTCCCTGCGGCAGGGCGAGGACGACGGTGCGCGCGTGGACGTGGACGCGTTCCCCGGTGGCGCGGCCTTCGGGGTCCTCCAGGGCGAAGGTCAGGCGGTAGCGGGCGGGGCCCGGGGGCGGGGCGTCGTCCGGCACCGCGCGGCCCGGGGCTCCCGGCGTCGCGCGGTCGACGCGCAGGAGCCGGTGTCCGAGGCGGAGGCTGCCGCCGGCCGCCGTGAACCGGTCGCACAGGGCGAGCGGAAGGCTCTGCATGCCATGCCGCAGCGTCACGTACTCGGCGTCGGGTGGGGTGCGGAACTGGATGCCGAGTTGTTCGGCGGCGTTCTCGCCGCTGGAGACGATGTCGTAGCCGCCCGTGTCGTGGAGGAGCGCGAGGGCCTCGGCGCCGAGCACCGACCGCAGGGCCTCGGGGTACGTCGCCTGCCTCAACGGGCGCCCGTCGAGGGCCACTTGGTCGCTCCCTCTGCGGAATTCGGCGGCGCATCGCGCGGCCCGGCACGCGTCGCCCTGTGCCAGCGCCTCGTGGTGGGACCGGCGCAGCTCGGTGAACCCGGGGACGAGCGTGTTCGCCGCGCGCAGGACCAGCTCGCCGGGGCTCAGGCCGCGCTCGTCGTCCGCCAAGTCGTACGGGAGTGCCGCCGGGTCGGTCAACTGGCTCTGGCGCAGGCTCACTCCGCGTACGTGGACGAGGTTCTCGGGCCGGCCGAAGTCGAAGGGCACCAGGTCGGAGGCGAGGCCTGCCTCCTGGACGACGTCGAGGACCTGCCGCAGTCCGCGGTGCAGGCGCATCGCCCCGAGGTCGGCGATGAGCCCGTCCCCCATCGGCTCCGACCACAGCCGGCCGCCCACCCGGTGCGTGCGCTCGAAGAGCGCCACCTGTTCGGGCCGGAATTCACCGGCGCGTTCCCGGTGACGCGCGAGACGATGGGCCACGAGAGATCCACCGATTCCCGCGCCGACTATCGCGACGTCAAGCCAGGGAACGGCCGGAAACTGCCGGTGAGTTCGCGCGGGCGCCCGCGTATCCGTGTTTGCCACTGCATGGTTTACCGCGCTCTCTTGTTGATCTACAGTCGCGTTCACGTACACGTCTTAGCACATTCGGTTCCCCCTTCCCTTTTCGGACCGGACCGCACGTGTGAGCACTCCTGAGCGCGCTGGAGAGAAACTCATGATCTTCCGCAAGGATGTCGTCGCCGAAACCGCGGACGCCTATGGCACGTTGGCCGCCTACTTCCAGGACGTACGGTCGTTCTTCGAAGTCCTCAGCGTGCGTTTCAGCCTGCCCGAGTACGGGGTGCGGCTTCGCCCCATAGCCGGGAACGAACTGTTCTCGAATGCCAACAGCTATCTGCTCTCCGACGACAGTTCCTACCCGTACTACCTGTGGCTGCCGAGCTGGCTCGGCCGTTTCTACATCGACGCCGACCGGATCCCCGAGGGGCGGCGGGCCGACGACGTGAGCACGGCGCACGCCCGGCACATCGCCTTCGTCTGGCCGTGGCTCGGCTTCAACGACGCCTACGTGAAGGACGCCGGAGAGCCCGAGTGCTGGTTCGGCGTGGCCGACCCGCGGCCGCAGGATCCGGGCGAGACGGTGCGCACCACCGCGCAGAGCCTGTTCAACCACTTCCGTCTCGAGCACACCCTCGACGGCGCACACCACGGCTGGCTGACCGGCCACTTCACGCCCAACTCGGCGATCGGCTGCAACCTCGCGGGCCGCTGGCACCTGCGCCGGGTGCCGCTGTCGGCGCTCACGAGCTACTACGAGGTCGAGAAGAACGTCATTCAGCCCCTCGGGGAGAAATTCAGTGAGCTCGCGGGCCGTTCGGCCGGTTCGGAGGGATCGGCGAGTTCCGACCCGAGCCGTCGACTGTGCGATCGTGAACACCCCAGGGAGCACCTGCTCGTGAAGCAGCCGGGCGATAGGGGTTGTTGAGGGGTGCCGTGGGGCTATCCGAACCCCGCGTACCGCAGAACAATCTCACACGTCCGAGGTGCCAAGACGAGAGGTGACCCATGCGAGGAATCGACAACAGCATGTCCGCCATCACATTGAACTCCGTCCACCTCGAAGGCGGTCCGAGCACGCTTTCCGGGACTGTCGTCCTCGCCGATCTCAACGAAGTGATCTGCTCCACGGAGAAGATCAAGATTCGGCTCGGGAACGGTTATGAGCACTACGAGTTCATCGACGCCCCGGTGCGCTTCCAAGCGGCGGAAACCCACGACGAGGAATCCGGCCCCCTGAAGCTGCGCTGGGTCGGCCGCACAAAAATCGCCGAGTAGGCGGAATGGATTGGACGGAGTAAGGCGAGAGCCCGGCTTCGGATAGCCCCCCCCACGAGAATCGTGCCCCACCGCATTGCGCGGTGGGGCACGATTCTCGTGGGGGTCGTCGGTCAGTCGCGTCGGCCGCGCGGGGCGTACGAGCCGCCCTGGGCCGGAACCGGCGGCTGATGGTGGGATCCCGCGTGCGGTGGCACACCCTGCCGCGGCTGCCGCGGCCTGATGCGGCGCGGCCACCACGCGGCCCGCCCGAACAGGGCGGTGAGCGCGGGCGTGAAGAACATCGCCATCACGAACGCCCCGATGACGATGCCGAAGGCGACCGCGAACCCGATCTGGGCGAGCGAGACATCGCTGGCGAGCATCATCGACGCGAACGAACCCGCGAGGATCACACCGGCCGCGGCCACCGTCGGGCCCGCGTGCTGGATGCTCTTGGCGGTGGCCTCACGCGGGCCGAGCCCTTCCTTCGCCTCTTCCCGCAGCCGCGCGACCATCAGGATGTTGTAGTCGGTGCCGATGGCGACCACGAACAGATACATGATGACGGGCAGGAAGAACGTCAGGCCCGACTGCCCCTGGATCTGCTGGAAGAGGAGCACGCTGGCGCCGAGCGTGGCACCGAAGCCGAGCGCGACCGACACCATCAGATAGATCGGCGCGACGATGCTGCGCAGCAGCAGGCCGAGGATGAGCATGATGAGCGCCGCCGCGGTCGGGAAGACCACGGAGAAGTCCCGGTTGACGGCCTTGTTGATGTCGACGAACACCGACGTGACGCCGCCCACCTTCGTCTCGGTGCCCGGCGGGGCCGCTTCATGGGCGGCGGTGCGCAGCGGGCCGCGTACGACGTCCATCGCCTCGCGGCCGTTGGGGTCCATCGTCAGGACGGCGTTGAACTCGGCGGTCGTGCCGTCCTTGCTGAGCTGGGTGCGCGAGGCGCTGCCCACGCCCTTGACCTGCTTGAGCTCGGCGATGAAGGCCTTCATGTCCGCGTTGCGGAGCTTCTCGCCGTTGGTGGAGCGCATCAGGACGGTGCTGGGGTTGGTGCTGCCCGCCGGCAGGTCCTTGCTCATGGTGTGCAGCGCGACCTGCGACTCCTTCTTTGAGTTCTCGTCCTCCTGGCTCGCGAACGTCGGCTTGTAGCCGAACGCGCCCAGGGCGAGGACGATCATCAGCACTCCGGAGCCGATCACGAACAGTCCGGGGCGGCGCGCCACCGACTTGCCGACGGCCTCGAAGCGGGCCGCGCGCGGCTCCCGCTGCCACGACTTCGACGGCCAGAACACCTTCGTACCCATCAGCGAGATGATCGCCGGGATCAGGGTGAGACTGGCGAGCAGGGTCACGCCGATGGCGATGGCGAGGGCCGGGCCCATGGAGACCAGGAAGCTGAGCGAGGACAGCAGCAGCGCAAGGAAGCAGACGATGACGGCTCCGGCGGCCGAGGCGATGGCCTCACCGACCCGCCCGACGGCGGAGATCATCGCGGTCTTCGGATCCTCACCGAGCCGCAGCCGCTCCCGGTAACGGAACATCAGGAACAGGATGTAGTCGGTGCCGACGCCGAAGAGCACCACGATCAGCAGGGACGACACCGAACTGTCGGCCTTGAGGTGGAACTCCTTGGCGGCGATCGCGATCAGGCCGTTGGCGATCTGAGAGACCAGCGTGATGCCGACGATGGTGAGGACGGTGATCGTCGGACTGCGGAAGATGATCGTCATCAGGACGACGATCAGGACGATGGTGCCGATGAAGATCAGCCCGTCGGCCTTCTTGGACGCCTCCTCGTTGTCGAGCTGAGTGGCCGCGTCACCGGTGACGCCCACCTTGAGCCCCGAATCGGCGACGAGCGGCTTGAGGTCGTCGCGCATGTCCTCGACCGCGTGCTGCTGGCCCTTGTCGCCCGCCTTCACGTCGGCCATCGACACCATCACCGTCTGCACCTTCTTGTGCGGCGACGGCGGCGCCGTGATGACCTGCTCGACCTTCTCGTACTTCTTGGCCGCGAGCGCCTTGCCGACCTTGGTGACCTCGGCCGAGTCGGCCTTGTCCAGGGGCTTGCCGTCCTCGCGTGTGAACACCACGATCGCCGAGGGGCTGAAGCCCTTCGGGAACGCCTTCTCCTGGATCTTCTGCGCCTGGATCGACTCGTAGTGCTTGGGAAGGAACTCTGCCTGATCCGTTGTGGTGGTCAGCGACGGGGCGTAGCCGATGACGGCCGCCCCGGCGATGAGCCAGCCGATGATCACCAGCCATCGGTGGCCGACGACGAAACGTCCTAGTGCTTTGAACACGGTTCCTTCCTCCACTCCGGAACACACCGGAGTACTTGGTCTTTCAGGGGCTTTGTGGGGTCAGGGAAGTTCCGTCGGCGTATCGCAGAACGGTCTGAGCAGGCCCGGCAGCGCCGCCTCCGCGAGGCCGAGGCCCTCGGCGACGCCGATGTCGCGGATCCGCACCGCGCCCTTCCCGGCGGCGGTGGTGGCGGTCAGCGTGCACAGCCCGGCGCGTCGCTGCGGGTACGACTGCCTGCCGGTCCAGCCGACGATCCGGTCGCGCCTGAGCGCCACCGTGCGGCGGACGAACGTGCCCTGCCGTACGACGAGGTAGTCGCCGTGCAGCGCGTGTCCGAGGCCGCGGTAGGCGTCCCATGCGAGCGGGGCGCCGCAGGCCGCGGTGAGCAGGGCGGCCGCGGCGACGGTCCACCAGGGCAGCAGTCCACTTGCCGCACCGGCCCCGGCCAGGGCGGCCGCCGCGGCCGGGGCCAGCAGGCATCCGCGCACCAGACGGCGGCGCAGTGCGGGCCGGGGGTGACCGCGCAGCGCTGCCCGGGTGATCGGCGAAGTCGTCTCGTCGAGGACGTCCGCCGTGATCCGGTGCGCGGAGTCGAGCGGCGCGGCGGGCATCAGCTGCGCCGGGTTGGAGAAGCGGGCGCTGTGCCCGCCGAGCCCGGTGGCCAGGAGGTTCAGCCGGGCCGCGGCGAGCAGCCGCAGCGGCAGCGGCCGGGTGAGCTCCACGCCGCAGATCCGCCGCTCGGCCACGGACACCGACCGGGAGGTGAGCAGTCCGCGGACGAGGTGCAGGGAGCCCTCCGGTTCGCGTTCGAGGCGGTATCCGTACCAGGCCTCGGCGAAGGTCACCAGTGAGCCCGCGACGCCGACGGCGAGCAGCACCAGCGCGACGACGGCGACGGCCAGGGCGGGCGGCACGGAGGTCAGCCAGTCCCAGACGTCCCGCGCGGTGCCGCTGTCGGTGAGGTCGAGGCCGAGGGTGTCGAGGAGCTTGGAGGCGCCGGTGACCACGGCCAGGACCCCGGCGACGGTGGTGACGGTCAGCGGCGCGTACCGGGCCCAGGACCAGCGCAGCCGCGCGAGCGGCACGGGCAGCGCCGGGCTCGCGGCGGAGCCGTCGGGGTGCGTCGCGCCGCCGCGGCTCAGGAGCAGCGCGCGGAACTGGAGGGCCTGCTCGCGCGAGATCCCGTCGAGCACCAGCTCGTCGTCCTCGCTGCGGGCGGTGTGCTGACCGGTGCCGACCTTGACGGCCGCGAGCCCGAACAGCCGGTGCACCGGGTTCGCGGTCAGGTCGGCGCTGCGGACGCGGTCGCGGGGAATCGACTTGTCGGTACGGAAGAAGAGGCCGGAGTGCAGCTCGACCTTGCCGTCGGTGATCCGGAAGCGGGTGGTCCGGTAGCGCACCCACTCGTGGCCCGCCTGCACGCCGGCCACCACGATGTAGGAGCCGAGCACGATCAGGCCGTGCGCGTTGAGCAGGTCACGGGCCACGAAGATGGCGCCGAGCAGCGGCACCGCCGGGCCCACGAGCCAGCTCACGCTGACCACGATCATGCGGGGGTGGAGCCGCTGCCATGGCTGTCCGGCGTCCGGCTGCGGCGATTCGGGTGCGTCGAGCACCGGTGTACGCGTGCTCACGTGCCGTCCTCGTGCAGGGCGCGGACGCGCTCGGTGAGGTCCTGGACCAGGGCGGCGGCGAGGTCCTTGTCCAGGCCGTCGATGGTGACCGGGCCCGCCGCGGACGCGGTCGTCACGGTCACGGCGGACAGGCCGAAGAGCTGCATCAGCGGGCCGCGCTTGGTGTCCAGGGTCTGGATGCGCGTGAAGGGCACGACCCGCCATTCGCGGGTGAGCCAGCCGGACGTGGCGCACACGGCCTCGGTGCTCGCCTCCCACCGGTGCACGCGGTAGCGGTACCAGGGGGTGAGCAGCGCGTAGCCGACTCCCAGCGGGCACACGACCGCGAAGGCGGCCCACGACCAGGACGGGGCGTCCGGTAGCAGCGCCAGGGCCGCGAGCCCGGCGAGGACCGGCACGACGACCAGCAGGTTCTGCGTCAGCCACCAGTGGACGGCACGCCGGTCCGGGCGGCGGCCGGGCCTCGGCTCCGCGAGCAGGCGCGGCACGGCGGCGTCAGGGACCGCCTCCGGCCTGTCTCGTGGTGTCTGCCGCATCTGCTGTGGCACTGCCCCTCCGGCCCCTTGGCTGTTCTCTCCGGAACAGCCAAACAAGCGGGGCGGCGAGGCAGGCAGAGCGGTTCGTGTGGAGTGGAAGCGACCAAGGTTGCAACTTCAGCGGCGCGCTACCCACTTTCGTACGCTCCGCTGTTTCGTAGGGACCACGTCTGCTTCCGGGGCGCGCGGGCGACAGTAGGGTGACCGCGTGATAGGGCCGATTCGATGGTTGGGCCGCAGCGCCGTTCAGGACACCATCCTCGTCGCCACACTCGTCGCACTCAACGTCTTCGTCGCCTTCTGGAGCGGCTTTCCCCGGGAAGAGGATCCGCGGTTTGGGCCGTGGGCGGGGTTGGGGTTGCAGGTGGGTGTGGTGGTGGTGTTGGTGGTGCGGCGGGTGTGGCCGTTGGTGGTGTTGGGTGTGGCGACGGTGTCGGCGGTGTTGATGTCGTTGTCGGTGTGGTGGGTGCCGGGGTTGTTGGTGACGTCGGTGGATGGGTCGGGGGTGTGGGTGCCGTTGGCGGCGCCGTTTGCGGCGTATTCGGCGGTGGTGTATTCGTCGCGGCCGCGGGGTGCGTGGGTGTTGACGGGTGTGTTGACGCTGGTGGCGACGCGGTTGTGGGAGTTGTCGTTTGCGGTGGCGGCGTCGGGGGTGTTGTTGACGGCGGTGCCGGCGTTGTTGGGGATGTATGTGGCGGCGCGGCGGGGGTTGATTGTGGCGTTGACGGAGCGGGCGGAGCGGGCGGAGCGGGAGCAGTTTTTGTTGGCGGAGCGGGCGCGGGCGGAGGAGCGGGTGCGTTTGGCGGGGGAGATGCATGATGTGGTGACGCATCGGGTGTCGTTGATGGTGTTGCAGGCGGGGGCGTTGCGGGTGGTGGCGTCGGATGAGCGGGTGCGGGCGGAGGCGGAGGGGTTGCGGGCTGCGGGGTGTCAGGCGTTGGAGGAGTTGCGGGATTTGGTGGGGGTGTTGAGGTCGCCGGAGAGTGCGGCGGGGTTGGTGGATGCGGGGTCGGGTGTGGGGTCTGGTGTGGGTGGGTCTGGTGTGGGGTCGGGTGTGGGGGTGGGTGATTGGGGGTTGTCGGTGTTGGTGGAGGAGTCGCGGGCGGTGGGGGTTGAGGTGGAGTTGAGTGAGGTGGGGGATCGTTCGGTGTCGTCTCCGGTGGTGGCGCGGACGGCGTATCGGATTGTGCAGGAGGCGTTGACGAATGTGCGCAAGCATGCGCCGGGGAGTGGGGTGCGGGTGGAGGTGCGGTATGAGGCGGATCGGGTGCGGTTGAGGGTGCGGAATTCGGCGCCGACGGCGGTGGTGGACCGGGAGCTGGCGTCGAGTGGTTCGGGGAGTGGGTTGAAGGGGCTGCGGCAGCGGGTCGAGCTGGTGGGCGGGACCTTCGAGTCCGGACCCCGCCCCGACGGCGGCTTCCACGTCAAGTCGGTGCTGCCCACGTACGTTCCGACGACGGTGACCTGGATCCGCACGGACGGCCCGCCGGCGCCGGCGGGCCGGGCCTTCAACGAGTGACGCGCCGGACCGCCGAACGGTCACGTCGCGTACGCGGGCAGGTCGGTAGGTCGCGTACGCGGCAAGCGGGCAGGTGAACATAGGGGTGGGCCGGAACCTTGGTTCCGGCCCACCCCTATGTTCGACGTGAGGAGTACGTGGCCACCGGGGCCCGCGGCCCTCAGCGGGTGACGAGACCCGCGTCGTAGGCCAGCAGTCCCGCCTGCGTTCTGTTGGTGCACTCCAGCTTCACGAGCATGCGGGACACATAGCCCTTGACCGTGGCCTCGCTGAGGAACAGCTTCGTGGCGATCTGGGCGTTCGACAGGCCCTCGCCGAGGCAGGTGAGGACGTCCGTCTCGCGCTCGGTGAGCTTGCCGACCAGCGCCTTGGCCCGCTCGCGCGCCGCGTCCTCGTCGGACGAGGCGGCCACGATGCGGCGCATCGCGACGGGCGAGAGGACGGTGTGGCCGTCGGCGGCGACCCGGACGAGCCCGATGAGATCCTCGGGCGGAGTCGATTTCACAAGAAATCCGCTCGCACCGCTCCGCAGCGCCCGCATCACATACTGGTCGGCGTCAAATGTGGTGAGCGCGACGACCTTTGGCGGCTGGTCGAGTTTCATGATGCATTCGATCGCCGTGAGGCCGTCCACGCCCGGCATCCGCAAATCCATGAGGACGAGATCGGGGCGATGCCGCATCACGGCCTCCACCGCGGCGGCTCCGTCGTGGGCCGCGTCGACGACGTCGATATCCTCGGCCGAGCCGAGAATCGTTCTCAAATGCGCACAGACCATGGGTTCGTCATCAACGACCAGCACCTTTACGACTTCATGACCCATGTCGACAGTCTATCCATGGGGACCTTCCAGCGGCAGTACGGATTCGACGTGGAAGCCGCCGTCGGGGCGGGGTCCGGACTCGAAGGTCCCGCCCACCAGCTCGACCCGCTGCCGCAGCCCCTTCAACCCACTCCCCGAACCACTCGACGCCAGCTCCCGGTCCACCACCGCCGTCGGCGCCGAATTCCGCACCCTCAACCGCACCCGATCCGCCTCATACCGCACCTCCACCCGCACCCCACTCCCCGGCGCATGCTTGCGCACATTCGTCAACGCCTCCTGCACAATCCGATACGCCGTCCGCGCCACCACCGGAGACGACACCGAACGATCCCCCACCTCACTCAACTCCACCTCAACCCCCACCGCCCGCGACTCCTCCACCAACACCGACAACCCCCAATCACCCACCCCCACACCCGACCCCACACCAGACCCACCCACACCAGACCCCACACCCGACCCCGCATCCACCAACCCCGCCGCACTCTCCGGCGACCTCAACACCCCCACCAAATCCCGCAACTCCTCCAACGCCTGACACCCCGCAGCCCGCAACCCCTCCGCCTCCGCCCGCACCCGCTCATCCGACGCCACCACCCGCAACGCCCCCGCCTGCAACACCATCAACGACACCCGATGCGTCACCACATCATGCATCTCCCCCGCCAAACGCACCCGCTCCTCCGCCCGCGCCCGCTCCGCCAACAAAAACTGCTCCCGCTCCGCCCGCTCCGCCCGCTCCGTCAACGCCACAATCAACCCCCGCCGCGCCGCCACATACATCCCCAACAACGCCGGCACCGCCGTCAACAACACCCCCGACGCCGCCACCGCAAACGACAACTCCCACAACCGCGTCGCCACCAGCGTCAACACACCCGTCAACACCCACGCACCCCGCGGCCGCGACGAATACACCACCGCCGAATACGCCGCAAACGGCGCCGCCAACGGCACCCACACCCCCGACCCATCCACCGACGTCACCAACAACCCCGGCACCCACCACACCGACAACGACATCAACACCGCCGACACCGTCGCCACACCCAACACCACCAACGGCCACACCCGCCGCACCACCAACACCACCACCACACCCACCTGCAACCCCAACCCCGCCCACGGCCCAAACCGCGGATGACCCTCGTGGTGGGTCTCGTTCCAGACGGCCACGACGACGTTCAGCACGATCAGGACGGTCAGCAGGACGATGTCGGAGGAGGTGGGGCGCAGCGAGGGGCGCTTGCGGGACCGCTTGACGGAGGACTGGCCGGAGGATTGGGCAGAGGGCTGGTCGGGCGCCTCCGGGGTCGCGTCGGACCGCTGCTCTCCGGTTGTCCTTGCTGGCTGCACGACAAGCCCACCCCCGTACATGTCGGCTTCGCGCTCAGTGGGTCGTGGAGAGCTTAATGCGTACCGCCGCCAGACCGTAATCCCGGCTCTGACCTGGGACTTTAACGCCCTCTTAGCGGCTTTCGTGAGCTCCGTGCGGTGCCCGGGCCGCCACGGCCGTGCAGCTGCGCCGGGCGGCGCGCCAGGTCCACGAGAGGGGGAACGCCGTACTCGGTCACTACTTTCGTCGGTAGTGGTACCTACGTTTCCCTCTGCCCCGCCATGGGCCCGCACTGGTTGAATAGTTCTTGTTGGCAGAGCGAGAAGCACAAGACTGCTCACCCGAACAGAAATTTTGAGGAGCGACATGCTGTGGGTCGGCATCGTCCTGGCGGTTCAGGGATTCGGTTCATTCCTGACCGAGCGCATTTGGGACACAAAATTCGGTGTCACGGCATTGCTGGGCGATGACACGCCCTCGTGGGTGAGCCTGGTGATCGGTGTAGTGGGTCTCGTCGTCCTCGCGTTCTGCGCGAGTTCACGTTCCCGTAAGGCCGTTCACAACTGACCGTTCACAACTGACACAACGAGCGCCCCCTCCCCCAAGGGTGCTTCCCCCCTCCCCTGCTGCTGCGGGGGACACAGATTCCCGGTGGCCGGTTCTCCCCCGTAACTGGCCACCGGGTTTGTCATGCCCGTGAAACATATGGCGGCAAAAGCGGCTTGGCGGGGAGGTCACCACGTACACACGCGTGGTGACCTCCCCGCCAAGAGTCTTTTTATGAGGCCTTGAAATCTACGAGACCTTGAAATCTATGAGGTCCTCGCAGCTACGAGGTCCTGGAAGCTACGAAGTGAAGTGCGCCTTGAGGAGGGCGATGACCTCCTGGGCCTGGTCGGTCAGATAGAAGTGGCCGCCGGGGAACACCTTCATGTCGAAGGTGCCCAGGGTGTGCGGCTCCCAGGCGCGCGCCTCGTCGAGGGTCGTGCGCGGGTCGTCGTCGCCGACCAGGACGGTGATGGGGCTGCCGATCTGCGCGCCCGGCTCGGCCCGGTAGGTCTCGATGGCGGTGTAGTCGCTGCGGATCGCGGGCAGCACCATGCGCAGCACCTCGTCGTCGCCCAGGATCCGCGGGTCGGTGCCGCTGAGGCTGCGCATCTCGGCGATGACGCCGTCGTCGTCGCGCTGGTGGACGTTCTCGTTCCGGTGGCTGGAGGGGGCGCGGCGGCCGGAGGCGAAGACGTGCACCGGGGCCCGGCCGTTCTGTTCGAGACGGCGGGCCACCTCGAAGGCGAGCACGGCTCCCATGCTGTGGCCGAAGAAGGTCAGCGGCAGCGACGAGTCGTCGTAGGCCAGCAGGGCCTCGGTGGCGCGGTCCGCCAGTTCCGCGATGGTCTCTATGCCCTTCTCCGCATGGCGGTCCTGCCGGCCGGGGTACTGCACGGCGACCACGTCGGCGACCGGGCTGAGGGCGGCCGAGACGGGGAAGTAGAAGGTGGCCGAGCCGCCGGCGTGCGGGAAGCAGACGAGACGGGCGGTGGCGTCGGGCGTGGGGTGATAGCTGCGGACCCACAGGTCGGCGGCGGCTGTCGTCATGACGGGGTTCCCATCGTGGTCATCGTAATCTCGGCAGGACGTAAGGGTGGAGCAGGAGTTGAACGTACCGAAGGCGGGCCGTGGCCCGCCTTCGGTACGTGAGCGGTGTACGCCCGGGTTCACTTGAGCGGGAAGCGGACTTCACCGGCCACGATCGGGTTCGCGTAGTTCTTGCTGGAAATCTTGATCCGGTTCAGGGCGAGACCGGTCAGCGCCTCGAAGACGGCCCGGCGGGCGTTCATGGCGGTGGAGTAGCCCGCGTCCAGGTGGGGGGCGACCTCGACCACGTCCATGCCGATCAGGTCGGTCTCGTGCGCGATGCGGCGCAGCGCGGTGAACAGTTCGCGGGTGGTGAGCCCGGCGGGCTCGGGGGTGCCGGTGCCGGGTGCGAAGGCGGGGTCGAGGACGTCGATGTCCAGGGACAGGTAGACGTGGTCGGCGACCGCGCGGGCCTCCTCGATGACCTTGTCGATGACGGCGGCGAAGCCGATCCGCTCGATCTCGGCCATGAAGTGGGAGCGCATCCCGGCCCGGCGCATCCAGTTGAACAGCTGGTCGTCGGGGCCGGAGATGGTGCGGATGCCGACCTGGATGATGTTCGGTCCCGGCACCATCTCCTCGTCGATGAGGCGCCGGATCGGCGTGGTGTGGGTGGCGCGGTGCCCGAACAGCTCCTCGTGGCAGTCGGGGTGCGCGTCGAAGTGGATGACGGCGATGGAGCCGCGACCGTGCACCTCCGACAGGGCGCCGACGCTCGGCCACAGCAGGGAGTGGTCGCCGCCGAGCACGACCGGCCGGGCCCCGACCTCGGCGATCTCGCGGACCAGGCCGCGGATGGGCTCCATGGACCGGGTGATGTCGAAGGGGTCGACGGCCGCGTCGCCGTAGTCGACGACCTTGAGGATGTTGAACGGGTTGACGCGGGTCGCGGAGTGCACGAACCCCTCGGGCGTGCTGTAGAGGTAGCGCTCGTCGGCGCGGATGGCGCGCGGCCCGTAGGCGGCGCCCCGGTGTCCGCTGGAGACGTCCACCGGGCAGCCCACCACGGCCACGTCGACGCCGCCGGCGCGCAGGTCCTCCTGGGTGAGGGCGAGCGGGACGCCCATGAAGGTGGGCACGCCCGAGTAGGACGGCTGGACGTAGTAGCGGCGCAGGTCGATGGGGCCGGGGTCGCGCCGGGGGAAGGTGGAGCGATCGACCTCCCGCCGCCAGGCCTCGGACTCGGGTGTCTCGCTCATCTCTCTCCTCGGATACGCAAACGCTTCGCTGTGATTGCCACGATGGGCCGTCGTTAGCCTGCGGGCCGTCGTGGCTGGTCGCGCAGTTCCCCGCGCCCCTTCGGGGCGCTGCCGGTGACGGGCAGCCGGGTGCAGCCGCTGATCACCGGCGAGCTGCGGCGCCGCACCGGCCCGGCGACCCGCAGGTCGGGCAGCCGTTCGGCGAGGACGCGCAGCGCGGTCTCGCCCTCCATGCGGGCCAGCGGGGCGCCGATGCAGTAGTGGATGCCGCCGGAGAACGACAGGTGCTCGGCCGGGTTCTCGCGGGTCAGGTCGAAGCGGTCGGGCTCCTCGTACGCCTCGGGGTCGCGGTTGGCGGCGCCGATGAGGACGACCACGGAGCTGTTGGCCCGGATGTGGTGGCCGGCGAGCGCGATGTCCTCGTGCGGGACGCGCTGGGCCTGCAGGGCGGGCGAGTCGTAGCGCAGGGTCTCCTCGACGGCGCGCGGCGCGAGGTCCGGGTCGTCGCGCAGCAGGTCCCACTGGGCGCGGTCGCCGGTCATGGCGAGGACGGCGTTGCCGATGAGGTTGGTGGTGGTCTCGAAGCCGGTGACCGCGAGGACCGTACAGAAGGCGAGCAGTTCCTCGGTGGTGAGCTTGCCCTCGCCGTTGGCCACGGTGAGGCGGCTGATGAGGTCGTCGCCGGGGTCCTTTGCGCGCAGCGCGATCAGTTCGGTGAAGACCTGGTCGAGGTCGTCGACGGCGCCGCGGAACTCGCGGGCCATCTTCAGGGACTTGACGCCGTCGATGACCGGCCCGACCTTGCGGCCGGCGCGGATGAACCGCTCGTGGTACTCCTCGGGCACGCCGAGAAGTTCGCCGATCACCAGCAGGGGCAGCGGCCCGGCGAAGTCCTCGATGAGGTCGAAGCCGTCGCGGGCGGACAGCTGGTCGAGCAGGCCGTGGCACAGCTTCTCCACCTGGACCCGGTACTTGCTGATCATCCGGGGGCCGAAGGCGGGCTGCGCGAGGCGGCGCAGGCGGGTGTGGTCGGGCGGGTCGAGGCCGAGGATGGAGCTGTTCCAGGGGATCTCTTCCATCATCTCGTGCCCGGGCACGCCGCCCTGCTCGCGGTTGAGGAACAGGGCACGGTCGCGCAGGATCTTGCTGCCGAGCTCGTGGCTTCCGGTGACCCAACTGCCCAGGTGGCTGCGGTGGATGGGGCCCCGCCGACGGACCTTCTCGTACAGCGGATACGGGTCCTCGCGGCCCTGGAGGAGATGGGTGAACGGGTCGCCGAAGAGGCCGAAGGCGCGCAGGATCGCGCGGGTCGCGCCGAGCTTGGCGCTGAACTTGAACCCGGCCGACTTGCTGTCCATGAGCGTGGCCATCACTGCTCCTTGTGCGCGGAGGACGAGGCGGCGGACCGGGCGGAGGGCCGGGCGGGCCTGAGGGCCTGCTCGGGCCCGAGCGCCACGACGTCGAAGTGGCGGGTGGTGATGTCGAGGCGGTGGATGAGCCGGTCGGGGCCGGTGACGTGGACCGTGCGCACGCCCTGGTCGCGCAGGGTGTCCACGACGGGATGCCAGCGGACCGGGTGGTCGAAGGTGTCGAGGAGCAGCGTCCGCATCTGGTCCGCGCTCGTCACCAGGGAGCCGTCGTGGTCGGCGACGACCGGCAGTTCGGGGTCGGCCAGGTCGAACTTGGCCAGGACCTCTTCCTCGGCGCGGGCGCGCAGGCCCGACAGGGTCCGACAGTGCGCGGGCGGCTTCATCGAGTACAGGGAGTAGCCGCCGACGGCGCTGATGCGGCGCTGGAAGGACTCCAGGACCTGCTCGCGCATCGTGACCATGTGCATGCCCTCGTCGAGGTGGCCGGAGACCTCGTGGAACTCGCCGCGCTCGGCCAGTTCGCCCAGGACCTCCTGGAGCGCTGACTGGGGCACGCGGGTGAGGGTGAGCGTGACCAGGTCCTGGTGCTCCTCCTCGAAGAACCGCTGTTCGCAGAGGGCGAGTTCATGGGTGAGGCGGACGGCCTCGGTGAACGGCAGTGCCCCGCTGAACGCGGTCGCCGCCTTCTGGCCGAAGCTGAACCCGGCGCAGACGTCGGGCTCGAGGCCCTGGGTCTCGACGGCCCGGTCGGCCAGGGCCACCGAGTTGATGAAGAACGCGACCTGGGCGAATTCCCCGAAGTCCGTTCCCGCCGTGCGGAATCCGTCCAGGACCGAGCGGCCCAGTGCCTCGTCGGCGGCGGCGAGGCGCTTGCGCACGAAGGGGTCGATCATCATGAACTTGCCCACGTCGGTGAAGCGCGAGGGCCCCATGCCCGGAAACACCACGGCGCTGCGTGCCTGGTCGGTCGTCATCATGTCCGCTCTGTCTGGTCCGTCGGGTGGTTCTGGTGGTACGTGGGGGGGGGCTGCGCCGGTCTCCCGGGAGCGGCCGGCCGTTCGCGCAGGGGGCAGTCGTACGCGAACGGGGCCGCACCCGGGGGGTCTCAGGCGGAGGCGGCGAGTTCCTCCGTGGCCCGCTCGGCGGCCCGCTGTTCCAGGGCGCGCCGGTCGGGCTTGCCGTTGCGGTTGAGGGGGAAGCTGTCGATGACGACGACCCGGTTGGGGTGCTCGTACGAGGGCAGGGCGTCCTTGATGCGGGCGCGCCACTCGGCGGCCTCCCGGCCTGCCGGGTCCTCGACGAAGAAGACGAGTTCGCTGCCGCGGGCGTCGTCGGGCAGGGCCACCACCTTGACGGCGCAGCCCGCCACCGCGGCCTTCCGCTCGATGATCTCCGGGTAGAGCGTGTATCCCATGCGGTGCACGGCGAGCTTGCGGCCCGCGACGAAGAGGTTGCCGTCCGCGTCGAGGTGACCGAGGTCGCCGGTGCGGTACCAGCCCTGCTCGACGGGGGCCAGGGTGCCGTCCTCGGCGAGGTAGCCGGCCATCATGTCGGGGGTGTCGACGACGAGTTCGCCCATCTCGCCGGGCGCGAGGACATTGCCGTCGTCGTCCTGGACCGTCAGTTCCAGGCCCTTCATGACGCGGCCGCAGGCGACCGGGTTGTCGATGGTGGCGAAGGCGATGTTGCCGAGTTCGGTGCTGCCGTAGCTGTCGAGCAGCGGCTTGCCGAAGTCCTCGACGTACGCGTCGGACAGCGCCGGGTCGAGCGGGGCCGCGCCGCTGCAGAACATGCGCACGCCCCCCAGGGCGGCGCGCACGTCGGGCTGGCGCCGGGCGAGGTTGAGCATGCTGCGGTAGGTGGCCGGGGTCGCGTCGACGACGGTCACCCCGCACTGGCCGCCCATGAGCAGCGACCGGTCGAGCCGCCGGTGGGGCGCGACGACGAGGGAGCACTCGGCGAGCCAGGCGATCAGGACCATGGACAGGCCGTACTGGTGGGCGAAGGGCAGCAGCGGCAGCAGCACATCGCCCTTGCCGTGCCCCATGTGGTCGGCGTTGCGCCGCAGGTTCTCCAGGAAGCGGCCGCCGTTCTTCACGACGCCCTTGGGGGTGCCGGTGGAGCCGGAGGACCACATGATCAGGCCGTCCGGCAGGGCGCACCACGCGTCGAAGTCGAGGGCCGGCTCGGTCGGGACCAGGCCGGACGCCTCGACGAGCAGCTTGTACAGGTAGACGGCGTCGCGGGTCTCCGCCGGTACGGGGGCGTCGTCGTCGTACAGACAAAGCCGGGCGCGGGTGCGCTCGACGATGCGCGCGGTCTCGCGCGCGTGCTCCTGCTGGTCGACGAGCACGATGGAGGCGCCGACGTGCATCAGCGCGAAGAACGCGTTCAGCCAGGCCGCCGAGTTGCCGGCCTTGAGCAGCACCCGGTCTCCCGGCCCGACGCCCTGTGCGCGCAGGACCATCGCGACCCGCAAGGTGTCCTGCTCGAATTCGGCGAAGGTACGTGCCGAATCCCCCGTGAATATGTTGGGTGTCATCAAAGCCGCCCCCTTTCCCAGTTCTGAGAATCTTCGGGCACGATAAGGACGATAAGGTCGAGCTTTTCTCCCGCCCCGGTCAAGTCGCCGAGGACCTAGGGTAGAAGTTATTGAGCCCGCCTGAGCAGCAGAACCCCTATCTTCCCCCTAGCGGCCCCTGAGCAGTCGACTTGCCGCTTTCAGGGGCGAGCTGACGGGCCGTGCCAAGCGCTACCTTCGACGGTGTTTACGCCCTGTATCGCATAAGCCGCGGAGGCCCCGGTGGGAGTTCGGACGCAAGCCGGTCAAGTACCGGACCAGGAGCAGGATCAGGAACAGAATAAAGAGCAGCCGGGAGCGACGGCAGTCCAACAGGGGGAAAAGCCGCCTGCGGAAGGGGCACGGCCGCCGGAAAGTTCCGCGCCGCCGCCCTTCGCCGGTCGCTGGGTCGGCGCGGTCGCGGGCGCGTCCGGTCTGGCGCTGCTCCTGGTCAGCACGCGCTACGGCTTCCAGGGCGACGAGCTCTACTTCCTGGGCGCCGGGCAGCACTTGAGCTGGGGGTACGCGGACCAGCCGGTGCTGCTGCCGCTGCTCGCCCACGGCATCGACGCGCTGACCGGCGGCTCGCTGTTCGCGCTGCGGCTGCTGCCCGTGCTGCTCACCGTGGCGGGCGCGCTCGTCGCCGCCCTCATCGCCCGCGAGTTCGGCGGGGAGCGCCGCGCGCAGCTCCTCACCACGGCCGCCTACGGCTTCGCCCCGGCGGTCCTGATCAGCGGGCACGCGCTGTCCACGATGGCCGTCGACCTGTTCCTGTGGACGCTGGTCAACTGGCTCCTGGTGCGCTGGGTGCGCACCCGCGAGGACCGGCTGCTGCTGTTCGCCGGGCTTGCCACGGCCCTTGCCCTGCAGGGCAAGTATCTGATCGTCGGCTTCTGGGCGGTCCTGGCCGTGTGCCTGCTCGTCGTCGGCCCGCGCGAGCTGCTGCGCCGCAAGGCGCTGTGGCTCGGCGCGGCCGTCGCCGTCGTCACCTCGCTGCCCGGCCTCATCTGGCAGGCGCAGCACGACTGGCCGCAGCTGGAGATGTCCTCCGTCCTCGCCGACGAGGGCATCCTCGGCGGCCGCGCGGGCTTCCTGCCATATCTGATCGTCCTGTCCGGCGGCGTGTTCACCGTCGTCCTGGTCTACGGCCTGGTGCGGCTGTTCCGCTCGCCGCGGCTCGCGCCCTACCGGTTCCTGGCGTGGACGTTCCTCGGTCTGACGGCCGTTTTCCTGGTCACCGGCGGCCGGCCCGCGTACGTGGTGGGCGCGTTCGCGCCGCTGTGGGCGGCAGGCGCGGTCGAGCTGGCGCGCGGAGGCGGTGCCCGCTGGTGGCGGTGGCTGGCCGCGTGGCCGGTCGTCGCGCTGACGGCGCTGGTGACGGTGGCGCTGTCACTGCCGGTGTATCCGGTGTCGCAGGTGACGAAGACCGAGCAGCCGGACAACAACCCGATGACCGCCGAGACGCTGCGCTGGCCCAAGCTCATCGACGCGGTCGACAAGGCGAACCGCTCGCTGCCCGAGGCCGAGCGGAAGCGTGCCGTGGTGGTCACGCAGTACTACCAAGAGGCGGGCGCCGTCGACCACTTCGGCCCCGACCGCGACCTGCCGCCCGCCTACAGCGGCCACCGCGGCTACTGGTACTTCGGCGCACCGGCCGACTCCTCGGGCCCCGTCCTGTACGTGGGCTCCGACGTGGCGAAGCTCAAGCCGTACTTCTCGACGGTGAAGAAGGCGGCGACGGCCGCGGGCGGCCCCGGCGAGAGCTTCGTCGACGGCGTTCCCGTGTGGGTGCTCGACGGCCGCAAGAAGCCGTGGTCCAAGATCTGGCCGGACTACGGGCACCTGTCCTGATCCCCCTGAGGGACCGCACGGCGAAGGGCGAAGCGCTCGGCTGGGGTTTCCCGGCCGAGCGCTTCGCGTGGAGCGCCCTACTTCGGTGCCTGGAAGCCGCCGATCCGCTGCTCGAGCAGTTCGGCAAGACGCAGCGGGGTCCGGTCCTCGTACATCGGGCCGATGAGCTGTACTCCCACCGGCAGCCCCTCGGGGGACCGGCCCGCCGGCACGGCGGTGGCGGGCAGACCGGGCATGGTGGCCACACCGGCCCAGACGAGCTGGTCGAAGTACGGGTACTCGACGCCGTCGATGTCGAGCCGGCGTTCCCTCGGATCGGGGTGGTGGTCGTGCGGGAACGCGGGAGTGGGCGTGATGGGACACACCACGGCGTCGAACTCGGCGAAGAGCTGCCGCCAGCCGTTGCGGTGGAGCTCACGACGGCCGTGCGCCGCGACCCAGTCGCGGTGGCTGAGCACCATGGCGCGCAGCCGTGCCGCATCGAGGCTCTGGTCGTCCGCGCTCAGTCCGGCGGCGCGCGTCCGCAGCTCCTCGTACGCCTCGACGGGAAAACGCGCGACGGTGCTCGAGAACATCAAGTGGAAGTAGATCGTGGCGGCTTCGGCCAGGTCGGGCAGCAGCGGACTGTGCCGCTCGACGCGGGCGCCGCCGTCGGCGAGCGCGTCTGCCACCCGGTCCACGCCCGCCCGTACGGCGGCCCCGGTCGGAATGCAGGGATGCTCGTCGAGGACCAGGACCCGGAAGTCGCGGAGCCGCTCGTGGCGCGCGGGCGGCAGCCTCAAGTCGTGCGCCACACCGGACGTCAGCGGGTCCGGTCCCGCCATGACGTCGAGCAGGAGCGTGAGGTCGCGGGCAGAGCGCGCCATCGGACCGACGACGGCGAGGTCGGCTTCGGTGGGCAGGGCCGGTGCGGGCGGCGGGACCATGCCGCGGATTGCCGCCAGTCCGAGTGTCGGCTTGTGGGCGTAGACACCGCAGAAATGGGCGGGGGTGCGCAACGATCCCGCGAGGTCGGAGCCGATGGACAGGGCGCCGAATCCGCACGCCAGGGCCGCCGCCGAGCCGCCGGATGATCCGCCCGACGTACGACCGTGATTCCACGGGTTGTTGGTGGTTCCGTAGATCTCGTTGAAGCTCTGGATGTCCTGCAGCCCCACGGGCACATTGGTCTTGCCGAGCACCACGGCGCCCGCGGCCTTGAGGCGCGACACCTGCACCGCGTCCTCGGCCGGCAGGTGGTTCCGGTGCGCCGACATGCCCCAGGTCGTGGGCAGCCCGGCGACGTTGTACGACTCCTTGACCGTCACCGGAATGCCGAGCAGCGGCCGGTCCTCACCGCGGGCGCGCGCCCGGTCGGCGTCGCGCGCGGCGTCCCGTGCACGGTCGAAGTCCGGCACACAGATCGCGTTGATGTCCTTGTCGTCCCGCTCGATACGGGCTATCGCCTCGTCGGTCAGCTCCGCCGACGTCACGTCACCGGCACGCAGAGCAGCCGCGAGTTCTTCGGCCGTCAGATGGTTCCACTCCATGTTTTGGTCCATGTTTTGGACCGTATAGGCCCTTCTGAGAGGCCAGAAAATGCCGCTTCGCGCAACCACCGTGCGCCAGGGGCCCTGCCCCCGCGTTCTGCGGGGGCAGGGCCCTCACCGTGCTCGTGCCGCCGGGTCCGCCCGGCCGTCCGTCAGAGCCGGTCCAGCCACTCCTCCACCGTGCGGGCCGTGGTGCGGGAGTGCTCCTCCATCACCGTGAAGTGGGTGCCGGGCACGTCCACGGCGGTGTGCTCCAGCTTCCAGGACGGCCGCCAGTCGTACTCCTGGGTCCACTCCAGCAGCGGCTCGCTCGCCCGGACCAGGAGCGTCGGTGCCTCGATCGGGTCGGGCAGCAGGCCGAGGAACATGTAGCGGGCCATGGCGGTGACCCAGGCGTCGCCCCAGTCGTCGGCGTCCGCGCTGACCTCGGTGGTGTGCTCGGTGACCGGCCCGGAGTCGTAGCGGTCGCTGAGCTGCTTGCCCATCGCGGCGGCCATGTCGCCGAGCGCCTTCTCCTCGACGTACGTGTCGACGAGCACCACGCCCGCGGGCCCCGCGCCGCGGCTCTCCAGCTCCCGCGCGACGGCGTGCGCGACGAGCCCGCCGGAGGAGTGACCGGCGAGCACGACCGGCTTGCCGCCGGTGTGCCGCAGCACGGTGTCCGCGTGCAGCCGCACCAGGGCCTCCTTGTCGGCGGGCAGCAACTCGCCCTCCAGGAAACCGGGATGGGTGATCACGCTGACGTCGCGCCGGTCGCGGAAGTACGCGCCGAAGCGGGCGTAGTCGTACGCGCTGGAGCGGCCCACGAACGACGTGAAGAGCACCACGCCGACCGGGTCCGCGCCCCGGGACAGCGTGAACGGGACGCGCGGCGCGCCCAGTTCGGCCTCGTCGGTGAACGAGGCGCGGAACTGCGCCATGGTCCGCAGGAGCGGGATCAGGTCGTCGGCGCGGCCCTGCCGTGCGGCCTCGTCGTACAGCTCGGCGAGGCCGGTCGCGGGGCGGGGGTCGGCGGCCGGGAGGGTCGCGGCGGGGGCCGTCGCCTCCGGTGCCGGGGAGTGCCGGCGCGCGGCGTCCGACTGCTGTGGGGCCGGGGGCTGTGGTGCCCGGGCCTGCCGGGTGCTCTCCGGCTGCCCGGCCGCCGTCCGCTCGCGCGTCGGCGCCGTGTTGTCCCGGACCGCGGGTGCGGCCTGGTCCAGGTCGGCGGCGAGGCGCTCGGCGAGCGACCTCGGCGTGCGGTTCTGGAAGACCAGAGTCGCCGGGAGCCGCAGGCCGGTGGCGGCCATGAGGCGGTTGCGCAGCTCGACGCCGGTCAGGGAGTCGAAGCCGAGCTCCAGGAAGCCGCGCTCGTCCTCGACCCGGTCGGCGGACGCGAGGCCGAGTACGGCCGCTGCCTGGTCCCGGACCAGGGCGAGGAGCAGACCGGCGCGCTCGTCGGCGGACGCGGCCGCAAGGCGGCGGGCGAACGCCTCCGCCTCCGAGGCCGCGGCGCCGACGGCGGCCCGTCGGGCGGGGACCCGCACCAGGCGCCGCAGCAGCGGCGGCACGGCGTCCCCCTGCCGGGCGCCCGCGCGCAGGGCCGCCGTGTCGAGTCGTACGGGGAGCAGCAGCGGGGTGCCCGAGGAGCGGGCCGTGTCGAAGAGGGCGATGCCCTCCGCCGAGGACAGCGGCAGGACGCCGCCGCGCGAGATCCGGGTGCGGCGGGCCTCGTCGAGGTGCCCGGTCATCTCGCTGCTCTCGGCCCACAGGCCCCAGGCGAGCGCCGTCGCGGGTACGCCTCGTGCGCGCAGGTGGTGCGCGAAGGCGTCGAGGAAGGCGTTGGCGGCCGCGTAGTTGCCCTGTCCGGGGCTGCCGAAGGTGGCGGCGGCCGAGGAGAACAGGACGAACTCCGCGAGGTCGTGCCCCGCCGTCAGCTCGGCGAGGTTGAGGGCCGCGTCCAGCTTCGGCCGCAGCACCGCGTCCACGCGCTCGGGCGTCAGGGACGCGACGAGGGCGTCGTCCAGGACTCCGGCCGTGTGGACGACGGCGGTCAGCGGGTGCGCCGCCGGGACCGTGGCGAGCGCGGCGGCCAGCTCCTCGCGGTCCGCCGCGTCGCAGGCGACGACGCGGGCCTCGGCGCCGAGGGCCGCCAGTTCGGCGACGAGCTCGGCGGCGCCCGGGGCGTCCGGCCCCCGGCGGCTGGTCAGGAGCAGGTGCCGGGCGCCGTGCTCGGCCACCAGGTGGCGGGCGACGAGGGCGCCGAGGGTGCCGGTCGCGCCGGTGATGAGGACGGTGCCTTCGGGGTCGGGGGCGGGGCTGGGGGCGTCCGGGGTGGCCGTCGGTGCCGTCGCGGGCACCAGGCGCGGCACGAGGAGCGCTCCCCCGCGTACCGCCAACTGCGGCTCGTCCAGGGCCAGCCCGTACGACAGGAGCGCGGTGGCGGACTGCGGGGCGGCCGCGTCGGCGTCCAGGTCGACCAGGACCAGTCCGGCCCCGTCCGGTCCGCCCGCCTGCTCGGACTGGGCCGAGCGGGCCAGGCCCCACAGCGGGGCGTGGGCGAGGTCCGGGGCGTCGCCGTCGGTGGCGGCCACCGCGCCGCGCGTCAGCAGGACCAGGCGGGTGGCGGCGAGGCGTGCGTCGGACTGCCAGGTCTGGAGCAGGCCGAGGGCCCGGTTCAGGGCGGTGCGGGCCTGCTCGGCGGTGTTTCCGTCTCCGTGCGCGAAAGTGCTTCCGTCTCCGTGCGCGAACGTGACGAGCACCGTGTCCGGGGTGTCGGCGCCGGCGTCGAGGGCGGCGTACAGCGCGTCGGTGTCGGCGTACGTGTCCACGCGCGCGCCGGACGCGGCGAGTTCGGCGCCCACGTTCAGGGGGTCGGGGTTCAGGGGGTCGGACCCGACCGTCGCCCAGGTCGTGCCCGCCACGTCGGCCGCGCCTGCGGTCACCGGTGTCCACTCGACGCGGAACAGCGCGTCCCGGTGGCCGCCGTCGGAGGCCGCCCGCAGGTCCTCGGGGGCGACGGGGCGCAGTTCGAGGGAGTCGGCGCGGGCGACCGTGGCGCCGGTGTCGTCGGCGAACAGCAGCTCCACGCCCCCGGTGCCGGCGGGCCGCAGCCGGACGCGCAGGACGGTGGCGCCCTGCGCGACCAGGCCGACCCCGCTCCAGGCGAACGGCAGCCGCACCCCGTCGGCCTCCGCGAAGGGCGCGAGGGCCACGGCGTGCAGGGCGGCGTCGAGGAGAGCCGGGTGCACGCCGAACGCGCGGGCGTCCCGGTGTTCGCTGTCGGGCAGGTGCACCTCGGCGTAGACGGCGTCGCCCGCGGGGTCGCGCCAGGCGGCCCGCAGCCCCTGGAACGCGGGGCCGTAGGCGAGTCCGCCGTCGGCGAGGCGCTCGTAGAACCCGTCGAGGTCGACGGCCTGGGCGCCCTCGGGCGGCCACACGGTCAGCGGCTCGTCGGGCGCCTGCGGGGTGTCGGCGAGGGTGCCGGTGGCGTGCCGTGTCCACGGGGCGTCGGGGGTGCCCTGGGTCCGCGAGGACACCGTCAGCGGGCGCCGCCCGGTCGTGTCGGGGGCGCCGGCCCACACCTGGAGGGTCACGGTGTCGTCCTCGGCGACAACGAGCGGCGCGTGCAGGGTCAGTTCGTCGACGAGATCGCAGCCGACCTCGTCGCCGGCGCGCAGGGCCATCTCCACGTACGCGGTGCCGGGCAGCAGCACGGTATCCCCCACGGCGTGGTCCGCGAGCCAGGGGTGGGTGCGGCGGGAGAGGCGTCCGGTGAGCACGTACTGGTCGGCGTCGGCGAGTTCCACTGATGCGCCAAGCAGCGGGTGACCTGCCGACTCGATGCCCACGGCGGTGACGTCGCCCGTGCCCGCGGCGGCGGGCTCGGGCCAGTAGCGCTGCCGCTGGAAGGCGTACGTGGGCAGGTCGAGGGTGGTGCGGGCGCCGGGAAGCAGCGCCTGCCAGTCGAGTTCGGCGCCGTGGGCGTGCGCTTCTGCCAGGGAGGCGAGCAGCTGGTCCTGGCCGCCTTCGTCGCGGCGCAGGGAGCCGAGCGCGACGGCGTGGGTGTGCGGGGTGGCGTCGATGGTCTCCTGCACCGGGACGGTGAGCACCGGGTGGGGGCTCATCTCCAGGAACAGGCCGTGGCCTTCGGCGAGCAGGCCGCGCGTGGCCTGCTCGAAGAGGACGGTGTGACGCAGGTTGCGGTACCAGTACCCGGCGTCCATCGCGGTGTCGTCCAGCCAGGAGCCGGTGAGGGTCGAGTAGACCTGGACCTGGGCCTCCTGCGGAGCCACGTCCGCCAGGGCGTCCAGGATCCGGGCCTCGATCTGCTCCACGTACGTCGAATGCGAGGCGTAATCCACCGGGATCGTACGAGCCCTGATCTCCCGCTCGGCGCACCGGGCGACGAGTTCTTCCAGGGCCTGCGGGTCGCCGGAGACGACCACCTGGGAGGGGCCGTTGACGGCGGCGATCTCGACGCGGCCGTCCCAGGTCTCCAGGAGCGCTTCGGCCTCGCTCTGCGGCAGTACGACAGAGACCATGCCGCCCTTGCCGGACAGTTCCCGGATGGCCTGGCTGCGCAGGGCCACGACACGGGCCGCGTCCCGCAGCGACAGCGCCCCGGCCACGCAGGCCGCGGCGATCTCGCCCTGGCTGTGCCCGACGACGGCGGCAGGCTTCACACCGGCCGCCTGCCAGACGGCGGCGAGCGAGACCATCACGGCGAAGAGGACGGGCTGGACCACATCGACGCGGTCGAACCGCTCGCCGCCCAGCTCCTCCAGCAGGTCCCAGTCCACGAACTCGGACAGCGCGTCGGCGCACTCCCCCATCCGCTCCGCGAACACAGGGGACTCTTGGAGGAGTTCACGCGCCATGCCCGCCCACTGGGAGCCTTGCCCCGGGAACACGAACACCGGGCGGACCGTGCCGCCCTGGGCGCGGCCCGCGACGACGCCCTCGGCGGTCGTGTCGCCCTGCGCCAACCGGTCGAGTCCGGCGAGGAGTTCGTCGCGGTCCCGGCCGATGACGACGCCCCGGTGCTCGAACCGCGACCGTGTCAGAGCCAACGACCGGGCCACGTCGCCCAGTTCGAGGTCGGCGTGCTTGAGCAGATGTTCCCGGAGCCGGTCCGCCTGGCCCCGCAGGGCCTCCGGGGACTTCGCGGAGAGGGCCAGCGGTACGAGGCCCGGGACCACCGACGGCTCCGAGGCCTTCCCGGGCACCGGCTCCTCGGTGTCCGGCGCCTGCTCCAGGATCACGTGCGCGTTCGTCCCGCTGATGCCGAAGGAGGAGACACCCGCGCGGCGCGGCGCGCCGTCCTCGCGCGCGGGCCAGTCACGGGTCTCGGTCAGCAGCTCCACTCCCCCGCCGGTCCAGTCGACCTCGGGGGTGGGGGCGTCCACGTACAGCGTCTTCGGCAGGATGCCGTGCCGCATCGCCATGACGGTCTTGATGACGCCGCCGACACCGGCGGCGGCCTGGGTGTGGGCGATGTTGGACTTCAGGGAGCCGAGCCACAGCGGCCGCGCTGCGTCACCGGGCCGGTCCTTTCCGTACGTGGCGATGAGGGCCTGGGCCTCGATGGGGTCGCCGAGCGTGGTGCCCGTGCCGTGTGCCTCGACGGCGTCGACGTCGGCAGGGGTGAGCCGGGCGTTGGTGAGGGCGGCGCGGATGACGCGCTGCTGGGAGGGGCCGTTCGGGGCGGTCAGGCCGTTGCTCGCGCCGTCCTGATTGATCGCGGAGCCGCGTACGACGGCGAGGACCTGGTGGCCGTTGCGGCGCGCGTCGGAGAGCCGCTCCAGGACGAGCATGCCGACGCCTTCGCCCCAGCCGGTGCCGTCCGCCGACGCGGCGAACGACTTGCAGCGGCCGTCGGGGGCGAGGCCCCGCTGGCGGCTGAACTCGGCGAAGGAGGTGGGGGTCGGCATGACCGCCGCGCCGCCCGCGAGCGCCATCGTGCACTCGCCCTGGCGCAGCGCCTGCACGGCGAGGTGCAGCGCGACGAGCGAGGACGAGCAGGCGGTGTCGACGGTGACGGCCGGGCCTTCGAAGCCGAAGGAGTACGAGAGGCGGCCGGAGGCGACGCTCGCCGCGTCACCGGTCATGACGTAACCCTCGACGCCTTCGGCGCCGTTGAGGGTGGTCGAGTAGCCCTGGGTCGACAGGCCGACGAAGACGCCGGTCGCGCTGGCGCGCAGCGCCGACGGCACGATGCCCGCGCGCTCGATGGCTTCCCAGGAGGTCTCCAGGAGGAGCCGCTGCTGCGGGTCCATGGCGAGGGCCTCGCGCGGGTTGATGCCGAAGAACTCGGGGTCGAACTCGTCGGCGTCGTGGAGGAAGGCGCCGGTGGTGACGTACGTCAGGCCCTCGTCGCCGTCCACGCCGGCACCGTCGCCGTCGAAGCCCGCCGGGGCGGTGACGTCCCAGCCCCGGTTCTCGGGGAACCCGGACAGGCCGTCCGCACCGTCGAACACCATGCGCCACAGGTCCTCGGGCGAGCGTACGCCGCCGGGGTAGCGGCAGCTCATCGCGACGACGGCGATGGGGTCGTCGTCCTGCTCGGCCGCCTGGTCGGCGGTGCTCCGCGCGGCGGCGGGGGCGGCGGACTCGGGGAGCGAGCCGAGGAGTTCCGTCCGCAGGTGTCCGGCGAGGGCGACGGGCGTGGGGTAGTCGAAGACGAGACCGGCCGGCAGGCGCAGCGCGGTGGCGGCGCCGAGCCGGTTACGCAGCTCGACGGACGTCAGCGAGTCGAAGCCGAGCTCCTTGAACGCCTTGGTGGCGTCGACGGATTCGGGCGAGGGGTAGCCGAGTACGGCGGCGACGTCGGCTCGTACGAGGTCGACGAGGAACTGTTCGCGCTCCTCCGCGCCGAGTGCGGTGAGACGCTCGGCCAGGGATTCCTGGTCGTCGGCCGCCGAGGCGCCCGATTGCGGGGCGGCGGCCCTGCGGACCTGGGCGCGGATGAGGCTGCGGAACAGCGGGGGTATGTCGGTGCCGAACTGCTGGCGCAGGGTGTCGGTGTTGAGCTTCATCGGGACCAGGGCGCCGTCGGGCTGGGCCAGCGAGGCATCCAGCAGGGCCAGACCCTCCTCCGCCGACAGGGCCGCGACACCGGCCCGGTTCATGCGGTCGATGTCACCGTCCGCCAGCGCTCCGGCCATACCGCCCTGATCCGCCCACAACCCCCACGCAAGCGAGGTCGCGGGCAGTCCCTGCGCGCGACGGTGCTGGGCCAGCGCGTCCAGAAAGGCGTTGGCAGCCGCGTAGTTGGCCTGCCCCGCGCTGCCCAGCACACCGGCCGCCGAGGAGAACAGCACAAACGCCGACAGATCCAGACCCGCGGTCAGCTCGTGCAGGTTCACGGCCGCGTCCACCTTCGGCCGCAGCACCGTGTCCAGACGCTCCGGCGTCAGCGCGGTGACCACACCGTCATCGACCACACCCGCCACATGCACGACCGCGCTCAGCTCGCCGCGTACGTCCTCTACGAGCGCGGCCAGCGCGTCACGGTCGGCCACGTCGCAGGCGGCGATGGTGACGTTCGCGCCCAACTCCTCCAGTTCCGCCCGCACTTCACCCGCGCCCGGGGTGTCCTCACCCCGGCGCGAGACCAGCAGCAGATCCCGTACCCCGTGCTGCGCGGCCAGGTGCCGGGCCACGACCCGGCCCAGCCCACCCAGCGCACCCGTCACCAGCACAGTCCCCCGGCCCTCGAAGTGCGGCGGCAGGGTCAGCACCACCTTGCCCACATGCCGGGCCTGGCTCAGGTACCGGAACGCCTCCGGCGCCCGCCGCACATCCCACGCCTTGACCGGCAGCGGCTTCAGCACGCCCCGCTCGAACAGGGACAGCACCTCCGCCAGCATCTCCCGAATGCGATCGCGTCCTGCGTCGATCAAGTCGAAGCTCTGGTAGGTGACTCCGGTGTGCTCCTCGGCGACGGCGTGCGGGGCGCGGAGGTCGGTCTTGCCCATCTCCACGAAACGCCCGCCGCGCGGCAGCAGCCGCAGCGACGCGTCCACGAACTCCCGCGCCAGGGAGTTCAGTACGACGTCGACGCCCTGGCCCTCGGTCCGCTCAAGAACCGACGCCTCGAAGTCCAACGTCCGGGAGGACGCGATACGAGAGTCCTCGACCCCCAACTCCCGCAGCACGCCCCACTTTCCGGTGCTCGCGGTCCCGTACACCTCGGCACCGAAGTGCCGGGCCAACTGCACCGCGGCCATGCCCACCCCACCGGCAGCCGCATGCACCAGAACCGACTCGCCCGCCTCCAGGCCCGCCAGGTCCCGCAGCGCGTAATACGCCGTCAAGAACACCGTCGGCACCGACGCGGCCTGCGCGAACGTCCAGCCCTCCGGCATCCGCGCCACCATCCGCGCGTCCGCCACCGCCAGCGGCCCGAACGCGGCCTCCAGCAAGCCGAGGACCCGGTCACCGACGGCCAGGTCGGTGACCTCGGACCCGACTTCGACGACGACACCGGCGCCCTCGGTGCCCATCACCGCGTCGCCGGGGTACATGCCCAGCGCGATCAGCGGGTCACGGAAGTTGACACCGGCGGCGCGCACCTCGACCCGTACCTCGCCCGCTCCCAGGGGCCTGCCGCCGGACACTTCGGCGTCGTCGGCCACCGGCAGCAGCGCCAGGTTCTCCAGCGTGCCCCGGCCCGTCACCCCCAACTGCCAGGAATCGCCCGCCGGAACCGCCAACGCGCCACCACCGGCGCGCACCAGGCGCGGCACCCACACCACGTCGCCGCGCACCGCCACCTGCGGCTCGTCCAATTCCAGCGCTCCGGGCAGCAGCGCGAGAGCCTGCTCGCCGCCGTCGACGTCCGCGAGGACGAGCCGCCCCGGGTTCTCCGACTGCGCGGACCGCACCAGACCCCACACCGGCGAGTCCACCAGACCGGCCGTCGACACCACGTCACCGGAACCCACACCCACGGCCCCGGACGTCACCACCACCAGACGGGAGCCGTCGCCGCCCTCGAAGGCCAGCCACTCCCCCACGGTGCTCAAGGTGTCGTACAGGGACGAACGTACGGACCCGGCGACGCCCGGCGCGTGGTCGGCGGAGGCGGCGGCGCAGGCGACGAAGACGGTTTCGGGTACGGCAGCGCCGCCCTCGACCGCCGCGGCCAGAGCGGCCACGTCCGCGTACGCCGCCACCGTCGCACCGGCACTCTCCAGCGCGGCGCACAACCCCAACTCGTCCGCCCCCAGGACGGCATAGGCACCGCCCGACGCGGGCGCGGGCGCGGACACCACGCTCCAGTCCACGCGGAACAGCGAGTCGTGGCGGCCGCTCTGTTCGGCACCCGTGTCCGGTGCGGCGATGGGCCGCAGGACGAGGGAGTCCACGGCGGCGACCGGTGCGCCGGAGGCATCGGCGATGGACAGGGCGACGCCGTCCGTTCCGGCGGCGGTGAGGCGCACGCGCAGCGCTGACGCGCCGGTCGCGTGCAGGGTCACGCCGGTCCAGGAAAACGGCATGCGGCCCTGCTCGGTGTCGGACACGAAGGTGCCGAGGCCCAGCGGGTGCAGGGCGGCGTCGAGGAGCGCCGGGTGCAGGCCGTACGCGGCCGCCTCGTCGCGCTCCTCGTCGGGCAGCGCGACCTCGGCGAAGAGTTCGTCGCCGCGCCGCCACACGGATCGCAGCCCCTGGAACGCCGGGCCGTAGCTGAATCCGGCGGCGGCGAGGCTGTCGTACAGCGCGTCGGTCCCGGCCTGTTCGGCGTCGGCCGGGGGCCACTGGGTGAGGTCGGCGTCGGCGGGGTGGCCGGCCGGGGCCGGGGCGAGCGTTCCCGTGGCGTGGCGCAGCCAGGGCTCGTCGGACCACAGTTCGTCGGAGGACTGCTCGTGGGAGGGCGCTGCCTGGGTGCGCGAGTAGAGGTTCACCGGGCGGCGGCCGAAGGTGTCGGCGGCGCCCACGGCGAGCTGGAGCTGTACGGCGCCGCGCTCGGGCAGGACCAGGGGTGCCTGGAGCGTCAGCTCCTCCAGGTGGGCGCAGCCGACGCGGTGCCCGGCGTGCAGGGCGAGTTCGACGAAGGCCGTGGCCGGCAGCAGGACCGTGCCGCCCAGGGCGTGGCCCGCGAGCCAGGGGTGGGACGCGAGCGACAGTCTGCCGGTGAAGAGGTAGCCGTCGATGTCGGCGAGCGCGACGGCGGCGCCGAACAGCGGGTGCTCCGCCGGGTTCAGGCCGGTGGCGCGGACGTCGCCGGTGCCGCCGGTGCCGGGACGCGGCCAGTAGCGCCGGTGCTGGAAGGCGTATGTGGGGAGGTCCACGCGGCGGCGGGACTCGGCCGGGGCGTAGAGCGGCGTCCAGTCGACCTCGACGCCGCGCACGTGGGCCTTGGCGAGGGCGGTGAGGAAGGTGTCCGTCTCCGGGCGGTCCTTGCGCAGCGCGGCGATCAGGCCGGTCTGTGCGGCCGGGTCGGTGAGGGTGTCGTGGGCCATCGCCGTGAGGACGGAGTCGGGGCCCAGCTCCAGCAGCGTCGAAACGCCGAAGTCGGTGAGGGCGCCGAGGCCGTCGTGGAAGCGGACGGCTTCGCGGATGTGGCGGACCCAGTAGGCGGGGTCCTTCAGTTCGTCGGCGGTGGCGAGGCGCCCGGTCAGGTTCGACACGACCGGCAGGGCGGTGTCCCGGTAGGTCAGGTGCTCGGCGACCTTGCGGAAGTCGTCCAGGATCGGGTCCATGAGCGGCGAGTGGAAGGCGTGGGAGACCTTCAGCCAGCGCACCTTGCGGCCCTCGCCACGGAGAGTCTTCTCCAGGCCTTCCAGGACTCCGCGCTCGCCGGAGAGCACCACCTGTGCGGGACCGTTCACCGCCGCCACACCGGCACGGTCCTCCATGCCCTCCAGCAGCGGCAGCACGTCGGCCTCGGCCGCCTGCACGGCGAGCATCGCGCCGCCCTCGGGCAGGGATTGCATCAACTTGCCGCGTGCAGCGACCAGTTGGGCCGCGTCCTCCAACGACCAGAGTCCTGCTACGTGCGCGGCTGCCAGCTCGCCGATCGAATGCCCGCCGACGATCTCAGGCCGCACCCCGAAGGACTCGGCAAGCCGGTATAGGGCCACTTCCACGGCGAACAGCGCGGGCTGCGCGTACCCCGTCTGCTCCAGCAGCTCGGCATCCTCGCCGAACATGACGTCCCTCAGTGGACGCTCCAGCAAGGCATCCAGGTGGGCGCACACCTCGTCCAGCGCCTCGGCGAACACCGGGAACGTCTCGTACAACTCCCGGCCCATACCGATGCGTTGGCTGCCCTGCCCTGTGAACAGGACCCCCAGACGCCCCTCGACCACGAATCCCAGGACGGCCCCGGGCCCGCCGGAGGCGACGGCCTCAAGGCCGCCGAGGAACTCCTCCCGCTCCCGGCCGAAGACAACAGCCCGGTGTTCGAGGGGGGATCGCCCGGACAGCAGGGTCCAGCCGACGTCGACGGGGTCGAGGGCGCCGTCGGCGGTGACGTGGTCGCGCAGCCGGTCTGCCTGTGCCCGCAGGGCCTCCGCGCTCCGCGCCGACACCAACCACGGAACGGCACTGGATAGAACGCTCGTTTTAGTGGACTCGGTGGTCTCCTCCACCGGAGCCTGCTCCACGATCACGTGCGCGTTGGTGCCGCTCACGCCGAACGACGAGATGCCCGCGCGGCGCGGGCGTCCGGCCTCCGGCCACGCGCGGGCCTCGGTCAGCAGCTCGACGGCGCCCGCCGACCAGTCGACGTGCGTGCTGGGCCGGTCGGTGTGGAGGCTCTCGGGCAGGATGCCGTGGCGCATCGCCATGACCATCTTGATGACGCCCGCGACGCCCGAGGCGGCCTGGGTGTGGCCGATGTTGGACTTCACCGAGCCGAGCAGCAGCGGGCGGTCGGCGGGCCGGTCCTGGCCGTAGGTGGCGAGCAGCGCCTGGGCCTCGATGGGGTCGCCGAGGACCGTTCCGGTGCCGTGGCCCTCGACGGCGTCGATGTCGTCGGTGGCGAGGCGGGCGGCCGCGAGGGCCTGGCGGATGACGCGCTGCTGGGAGGGGCCGTTGGGGGCGGTGAGGCCGTTGCTGGCGCCGTCCTGGTTGACGGCGGAGCCGCGTACGACGGCGAGGATCTCGTGGCCGTTGCGGCGGGCGTCGGACAGGCGCTCCAGGGCGAGGACGCCGACGCCCTCGCCCCAGCCGGTGCCGTCGGCCGCCTCGGCGAAGGGCTTGCAGCGGCCGTCGGAGGCGAGGCCGCCCTGGCGGCCGAACTCCGCGAACGCGCCGGACGTGACCATCACGGCGACGCCGCCGGCCACGGCGAGGTCGCACTCGCCCTGCCGCAGCGCCTGCGCCGCCAGGTGCAGGGCGACCAGCGACGACGAGCAGGCCGTGTCGACGGTCACCGCGGGGCCTTCGAGGCCGAACACGTACGACACCCGGCCGGAGATGACGCTGGAGACGTCGCCGGTGAGCAGGTAGCCGTCGACGTTGTCGGGCGACGCCATGAGGGCGGGGCCGTAGCCCTGGGCGGTGGCGCCGACGAACACGCCGGTGCGGCTGCCGCGCAGCGAGGCCGCGGGGATACCGGCCCGCTCGAAGGTCTCCCACACGGACTCCAGGAGGAGGCGCTGCTGCGGGTCCATGGCCATGGCCTCGCGCGGTGAGATGCCGAAGAAGGCGGCGTCGAAGTCGCCCGCGTCGTAGACGAAGCCACCACCGCGCTCGGGGCGGCCGGAGCCGTCCGCGCCGCCCTCGGTACGGCCGTTGAGCGCGTCGACGTCCCAGCCCCGGTCGGTGGGGAAGGCGGAGAGCGCGTCGCGCCCGTCGGCGACGAGCCGCCACAGGTCCTCGGGGCCGCGTACGGCGCCGGGGTAGCGGCAGCTCATGCCGACGACGGCGACGGGCTCGGGCTCCTCCGCCTCGGCTTCGCGCAGCCGCCGGCGCGTCTCGTGGAGGTCGGCGGTCACCCGCTTGAGGTAGTCGAGGAGCTTTTGCTGGTCCGCCATCGGAAACTCACCTGTTCGCGTAGTCACAGAAAAACCGCACCGGTCGGGCCGGCCGGGCCGTGCGCCGGCCCGGCCGGACTGATTGGAGAAAATGCCGACACATGCCGGCTGATTCAGGACATGCCGAGCTCCTTGTCGATGAAGTCGAAGACCTCATCTGCCGACGCCGACTCGAGCCGCGAGGAGACCTCCTCGCCCTCGGCCGGTGTCTCGGCGTCCGCGCCCTTCCACTTCGACATCAGCGCCTCCAGGCGCATCGTGATGCGCATGCGGGAGCTGTCGTCGGGCGCGATGGAACCGAGGCCCGCCTCCAGGCGGTCCAGTTCACGCAGGGTCGAGTCCACTCCGTCGGCGTCGTCCTGGAGCAGCTCGGTGCGCAGGTACTGGGCCAGGACGACGGACGTCGGGTGGTCGAACACGAGGGTGGCGGGCAGCCGCAGCCCCGTGGCCTTGTTGAGCCGGTTGCGGACCTCCACGGCCGTCAGGGAGTCGAAGCCCAGCTCCCTGAAGGCCAGGTGGGCGTCGACGGACTCCGCGCCGGTGTAGCCGAGCACGGCGGCCGCGTGCGAGCGCACGATGTCGAGCAGGATCACCTCGCGCTCGGGCTCGGTGAGCGGTGCCAGGCGGCGGCGCAGCTCGCCCGCCGCGTCGTCGCCGGTGCCCGCGTCGGCCGCCGGTGCGACGGCGAGGGACTCCACGTACCGGCGCACTTCGGGCAGGTCGCCGATGAAGGGGCTCGTGCGGGCCGAGGTGAACGCGGGCGCGAACCGCCCCCAGTCCAGGTCGGCGACGGCGAGGAAGGTCTCGTCGTACGCCACCGCCTGGGCGAGCGCGGCGACCGCGAGGCCGGGTGCCATCGGCCGCAGGCCGCGGCGGCGGAACTGCTCCTCGCCGTCGTCCCCGGCCATGCCGCCCCCGGCCCACAGGCCCCAGGCCACGGAGGTGGCGGTGAGGCCGCGCGCCCGGCGCTGCTCGGCGAGCGCGTCGAGGTGCGCGTTGGCGGCGGCGTACGCGCCCTGGCTGCCGCTGCCCCACACGCCCGCGTTGGACGAGAACAGCACGAACGCGTCGAGGCCCGCCCCGGCGTCGAGGAGCGCGTCGAGGTGTTCGGCGCCCGCGACCTTCGCCTGCAGGACGTCGGCGATGTCGGCGGTCGTCGTCCCGTCCAGGGGCTGGCCCTGGCCGACGCCCGCCGCGTGGAAGACGGAGCGCAGGGTGTGCCCGTCCTCGGTGAGGCGGCCGAGCAGTCCCGCGACGGCGTCCCGGTCGGCGACGTCGCAGGCCGCGATGGTCACCTTGGCGCCCAACTCCTCCAGTTCCGCCTGGAGTTCGGCGGCGCCGGGCGCGTCGAGGCCGCGACGGCTGGTGAGGACGAGGTGCTCGACACCCTCGCGGGCCAGCCAGCGCGCCACGTGCCCGCCGATCGCACCGGTACCACCGGTGATCAGCGCGGTGCCGCGCGGCGTCCACTGCCGCGCCCCCTCGCCCGTCTGGCCCGCGCCGAGGGGAGCCCGTACGAACCGCCGCACGAGCACCCCCGCCTGCCGCACGGCGAGCTGGTCCTCGTCCCCGGCGCCCGCGAGGACCCCCGCGAGTTGGGCGGCCGCCCGGCTGTCGGGGGTCTCGGGCAGGTCGACCATGCCGCCCCAGCGGTCGGGGCACTCCAGGGCCGCGACCCGGCCGAGGCCCCACACCTGCGCCTGGGCGGGCCGGGCCGGGCGGTCGGCGCGGTCGGTGGCGACAGCGCCGCGCGTGACGGCCCACAGGCGGGCGCCGATCCCGGCGTCACCGAGGGCCTGCACGAGGGCGACGGTGTTGGCGAGTCCGGCGGAGACGGTGGGGTGGTCCGGGAGGGGGGACTCGTCGAGGGAGAGCAGGCAGAGGACGCCTGCCAGGTCCGTGTCGGTTCCGGCGGCCGCCCTGGCGACGTACTCGAACAGTCGCGCCGTCAGGGACTCGCGCGTCATCTCGCCCGCGGGGACGCGGAGTTCGACCGTCCGGGCCCCGGCCTGTGCCAGGGCGTCGGTGACGGCCGCCGTCCACGGCTGCTGCCCGGCGTCCGCGCCCTGCGTCGCCTCCGGTACGACGACGAGCCAGCGCCCGGTCAGGCCGGTGGCCGGAAGACCGCCCGCGAGGGGCTGCCAGGCCACCTGGTAGCGCCAACTGTCGAGGGTCGACCGCTCGCGCCGCTGCTTGCGCCACGACGACAGGACGGGAAGCACGGCGCCCAGCTCGGCGGCGGAGCCGTCCGCCACGGCGAGCTCGCCGGCCAGTTGCTCCAGGTCCTCCCGCTCCACGGCGTCCCAGAACCGCGACTCGACCTCGTCCGTGGCGAGCGGCGAGCCGACGCTCTGCTCCTCCTGCGGGGCGAGCAGCCAGTAGTGCTGGCGCTGGAAGGCGTACGTGGGGAGGTCGACGGTGATGCGATTGCCTGGGTAGAGGGCCTTCCAGTTGAGCTCCGCGCCGTGGGTGTGGGCTTCGGCGAGGGAGGCGGCCAGGCGGTCGGCGCCGCCTTCGTCGCGGCGGAGGGTGCCGAGGGTGGCGGCGGGGCTGTCGGTGGCGTCGATGGTGGCTTGGACCGGGACGGTGAGCACCGGGTGCGGGCTCATCTCGACGAACAGGCCATGGCCCTCGGTGAGCAGGCCGCGGGTGGCGTGCTCGAAGAGGACGGTCTGGCGCAGGTTGCGGTACCAATACCCGGCATCCATGGGGGTGTTGGCGTCCAGCCAGGCGCCGGTGAGGGTGGAGTACAGCGGGACCTCGGCAGCCTGCGGGCTGACCCCGTCCAGCGCTTCGGCTATCTGCTGCTCGATCTGCTCCACGTACGAGGAATGGGAGGCGTAGTCCACGGGGATGGTGCGGGCGCGGATGTCCTGCGCCGTGCACTGGGCGACCAGTTCCTCCAGCGCCTCGGGCTCGCCCGAAACGACCACCTGGGCGGGGCCGTTGACGGCCGCGAGCTCGATGCGACCGTCCCATGCGGCGATCAGCTCGCGCACCTCCTGCTCGGGCAGCGGCACGGACACCATGCCGCCCTTGCCCGACAGCTCGCGAATGGCGAGGCTGCGCAGCGCCACCACACGAGCCGCGTCCTCCAGCGACAACGCACCGGCCACGCAGGCCGCCGCGATCTCACCCTGGCTGTGACCGACCACGGCGGCGGGCTCGACACCGGCCGCACGCCAGACGGCGGCGAGCGAGACCATCACGGCGAAGAGGACGGGCTGGACCACGTCCACGCGGTCGAACCGCTCGCCGCCCAGCTCTTCCAGCAGGTCCCAGTCCACGAACGCGGACAGCGCGTCCGCGCACTCCCGCATCCGCTCCGCGAACACCGGGCTGGAGTCAAGGAGTTCACGCGCCATCCCGGCCCACTGCGACCCCTGCCCCGGGAACACGAACACCGGACGGACCACGCCGGTCTGCGCGCGGCCGGTCACCACGTGGGTGGCCGCCGCGTCGTCCCGCGCCAGCTCTTCGAGCCCGGCGAGGAGCGCGTCCCGGTCCCGGCCGAGGACGACGCCCCGGTGCTCGAAGCGGGAACGTGTCGTCGCCAACGACCAGGCGACGTCGCCGAGTTGGAGGCCGGTGTGTGCCAGCAGGTGCTCCCGAAGCCGTGCGGCCTGCTCCCGCAGGGCGCTCTCGGTCTTCGCGGAGAGGGCCAGCGGCACGACACCCGCGACCACCGAAGACGGTGCGACGTCCCCGGCGTCATCGGCGGCGTCGGGCGCCTCCGCCGACGGCACCTGCTCCAGGATCACGTGCGCGTTCGTGCCGCTCATGCCGAAGGAGGAGACGCCCGCGCGGCGCGGCGCGCCGCTCTCGTGCTCGGGCCAGTCACGGGCCTCGGTGAGGAGTTCGACGGCCCCTTCGGTCCAGTCGACCTCGGGGGTCGGCTCGTCGATGTGCAGCGTCTGGGGGAGCACGCCGTGCTGCATGGCGAGGACCATCTTCATGACGCCCGCGACGCCGGAAGCGGCCTGGCTGTGGCCGATGTTGGACTTGATGGAGCCCAGCCACAGGGGCTCGCCGGTCTCCGGCCGCTCCTGCCCGTACGTGGCGAGCAGCGCCTGCGCCTCGATCGGGTCGCCGAGCGTGGTGCCCGTGCCGTGCGCCTCGACGGCGTCCACCTCGGCCGCCGTGAGGCGGGCGTTGGCGAGCGCGGCGCGGATGACGCGCTGCTGGGAGGGGCCGTTGGGGGCGGTGAGGCCGTTGCTGGCACCGTCCTGGTTGATCGCGGAGCCACGTACGACGGCGAGGACGCGGTGGCCGTTGCGGCGCGCGTCGGACAACCGCTCCAGAAGCACCATGCCGACACCCTCGGCCATGCCCATGCCGTCGGCTCCGGCGGCGAACGCCTTGCAGCGGCCGTCGGCGGCGAGGCCGCGCTGCTGGCTGAAGGCGATCAGCGCGCCCGGCGACGACATCACGGCGACGCCGCCCGCGAGCGCGAGCGAGCACTCGCCCTGGCGCAGTGCCTGCGCGGCGAGGTGCATGGCGACGAGCGACGACGAGCAGGCCGTGTCGACGGTCACCGCCGGGCCTTCGAGGCCGAAGGTGTAGGCGATGCGCCCGGAGATGACGCTGGGCGCGCTGCCGGTGAGGATGTGCCCCTCGGCGCCGGCGGTGACCTGGCCGGGGGCCGTGCCGTAGTCCTGGTAGTTGGTGCCGACGAACACTCCGGCGGCCTCGCCGCGTACGGACCGCGGGTCGACCCCGGCGCGCTCGAAGGCCTCCCAGGAGGTCTCCAGGAGGAGGCGCTGCTGCGGGTCCATGGCGAGGGCCTCGCGCGGCGAGATGCCGAAGAAGGCCGGGTCGAAGTGGCCCGCGTCATGCAGGAAGCCGCCGCCCCTGGTCGTGGTGGTGCCGGGGGTCTCGGGGTCCGGGTCGTAGAGGTGGGCGGTGTCCCAGCCGCGGCCCGCGGGGTAGCCGCCGACGACGTCGGCGCGGTCCTGGAGGACCTCCCACATCCGCTCGGGGCTGCTGATGCCGCCGGGGTAGCGGCAGCTCATCGCGACGATGGCGATCGGATCGTCGGTGGCCGCCGCGACCGGCGCGACGGCGGCGGGGGCGGCCGCCGTGTCGGCGCCGAGGACCTGGGTGCGCAGATACGCGGCCAGGGCGATGCCGTTGGGGTGGTCGAAGACGACCGTGGTGGGCAGCTTCAGGCCGGTGGCGGCACCGAGCCGGTTGCGCAGGTCGACCGCGGTGAGCGAGTCGAAGCCGAACTCGCGGAAGGCCCGCTCGGGGTCGAGGGCCTGCGCGGACTCGTAGCCGAGGACGGCGGCCGCGTGCGTGAGCACGAGGTCGACCAGGAAGCGGTCCCGCTCGGGACCGGCGAGGCCGGTCAGGCGCTCGCGCAGCGCCGCCGCCTTGGTCGACGGCTCCCCGGCGGCCGCGTCGGCGCCCGCGTCGGCGGATCCGCCCTGGTCGGCCAGGACGCGCTGGGCGTCGGGCAGGTCGGCGAGCAGCGGGCGGGCGCGGCGCGAGGTGAACACCGGCGCGAACTGGTCCCAGTCCACGTCGGCCAGGGCCAGGAACGTCTCGTCGTCGTCCAGGGTCTGCCGCATGCCCGTGTACGCGAGGTCCGGGTCGAGGAACGGCAGTCCCTGGCGGCGCAGTTGCTCCGGGTCGACGTCGATCGGCGCGCTGCCGCTCTCGTGCGGGTTGACGACGTTCCACACGCCCCAGGCGATCGAGGTGGCGGTCAGGCCGCGCGCCCTGCGGTGCTCGGCGAGCGCGTCGAGGTGGGCGTTGGCGGCGGCGTACGCGGCGTGGTCGCCGCTGCCCCAGACACCGGCGATGGAGGAGAACAGCACGAACGCGTCGAGCGTCTCTGCCGCCTCGCCGTCGAGGAGTTCGTCGAGGACGACGGCGCCCGCGACCTTCGCGGCGACGATGTCGGCGAACTCACCGAGCGTGGTGGTGGCGATCGGCGCCAGCTCGATGAGTGCCGCCGCGTGGATGACGGCGCGCAGGGTGTGCCCGTCGGCGGCCAGCCGGTCCAGGAGCGCGGCGACGGAGTCGCGGTCGGCGACGTCGCAGGACGCGATGGTGACCTGGACGCCCAACTCCTCCAGTTCGGTACGGAGTTCGTCGGCGCCGGGCGCGTCCGGGCCACGGCGGCTGGTGAGGACGAGGTGCTCGGCGCCCTCATGGGCCAGGCGGCGCGCGATGTGCGGGCCGAGGGCGCCGGTGCCGCCGGTGATCAGGACGGTGCCGCGCGGGGTCCACGGGGAGCCCTTTGCGTTCGCGGAGGTGGCGGGCTCGGCCCGCACAAGGCGGCGTACGAAGACGCCGGAGCCGCGCACGGCCAGCTGGTCCTCGTCGCCGACGCCCGCCAGGATGCCGGCGAGACGGGCTCCCGCCCGGCCGTCGGGAGTCTCCGGCAGGTCGATGAGACCGCCCCAGCGGTCGGGGTGCTCCAGGGCCACGACGCGGCCGAGGCCCCAGGTCTGCGCCTGGGCGGGGCTGGTCACCTGATCGTTGCGGCCGGTGGAGACGGCTCCGCTGGAGACCGCCCACAGCCGCGCGCCGATCGCGGTGTCGCCGAGGGCCTGTACGAGGGCGACGGTGCCCGCGAGGCCCGCGGGCAGCACGGGGTGCTCCGGATGCGGCTGTTCGGCGAGGGCGAGCAGGGAGACGACACCGGCCAGTTCGGCGACGCCGTCCTGCTCGCGGAGGCGCGCGGCGAGGGCCTCGCGGCTCAACTCCTCGTTCGATACGCGGAGTTCGACGGCTTCGGCGCCCGCGCCGGTCAGCGCGTCGGTGACACCGGCCGCCCACGGGTGCGCGACTGCTTCCTCCGGTACGACGAGCAGCCAGCGGCCGGTGAGGACCGGCCCGGGCAGGCCGCCTGTCAGCGGCTTCCAGTTCACCCGGTAGCGCCAGCTGTCGATCGTCGAGCGCTCGCGCCGCTGCCGCCGCCACGACGACAGTGCGGGCAGGACGGCGCCGAGACCGGCGGAGGCGGAACCGTCCGCCACGTCCAGCTCGGCCGCCAGTTCCTCCAGGTCCTCGCGTTCCACGGCCTCCCAGAACCGCGCCTCGACCTCGTCCACGGCGGTGGCGGGCGCGGCGCCCGGCTCGTCCTCCGGCGAGAGGAGCCAGTAGTGCTGGTGCTGGAAGGCGTACGTGGGCAGGTCGACGGTGGTGCGGGCGCCGGGGAAGAGGGCCTGCCAGTCCAGCTCCACGCCGTGGACGTGGGCCTCGGCGAGCGAGGCGACCAGGCGGTCGGCACCGCCTTCGTCGCGGCGGAGTGAGCCGAGGGTGACCGCGGAACTGTCCGTGGCGTCGATGCTCGCCTGCACGGGGACGGTGAGGACCGGGTGCGGGCTCATCTCCAGGAACAGGCCGTGGCCCTCTTCGAGGAGGCCGCGCGTGGCGTGCTCGAAGAGGACGGTCCGGCGCAGGTTGCGGTACCAGTAGCCCGCGTCCATCGCGGTGTCCAGCCAGGAGCCGGTGAGGGTCGAGTAGACCGGGACCTGGGCCTCCTGCGGAGCCACGTCCGCCAGGGCCTCCAGGATCCGGGCCTCGATCTGCTCCACGTACGAGGAGTGCGACGCGTAGTCGACGGGGATCGTACGAGCCCGGATGTCCTGCGCGACGCACTGGGCGACCAGTTCCTCCAGCGCCTCCGCCTCACCGGAGACCACGACCTGGGCGGGCCCGTTGACGGCCGCGACGGAGACACGGTCGCCCCACGCGGTGATGAGCTCCCGGACTTCCTGCTCGGGCAGCGGTACGGACACCATGCCGCCCTTGCCCGACAGCTCCCGGATCGCGAGGCTCCGCAGCGCCACGACACGGGCCGCGTCCCGCAGCGACAGCGCGCCCGCGACACACGCGGCGGCGATCTCACCCTGGCTGTGCCCGACGACAGCGGAAGGCCGCACCCCGGCCGCCTGCCACACCGCGGCCAACGACACCATCACGGCGAACAGCACCGGCTGGACCACATCGACGCGGTCGAACCGGTCACCGTCGAGCTCCTCCAGCAGGTCCCAGTCCACGAACTCCGACAGAGCCTCGCCGCACTCCCGCATCCGCTCCGCGAACACAGGGCTGGAGTCGAGCAGTTCACGCGCCATCCCGGCCCACTGCGACCCCTGCCCCGGGAACACGAACACCGGACGGACGCCGTCACCCTGGGCGCGGCCCACGACGACGCCCTCGGCCGTCGCGTCGTCCTGCGCGAGCCGCTCAAGCGCGGCAAGGAGGTCGTCGCGGTCCCGCCCGAGGACGACACCCCGGTGCTCGAACCGCGACCGTGCCACAGCCAACGACCGGGCCACGTCGCCCAGTTCGAGGTCGGCGTGCGCAAGGAGGTGCTCCCGCAGCCTCGCGGCCTGCCCGCGCAGGGCCTCCGGCGTCTTCCCGGAGAGAGCCAGCGGCACGACACCCGCGATCACCGGCGGCGCCGCGTCGTCACCGGCGGACTCCGGCTCCGCGCCCGACGGCACCTGCTCCAGGATCACGTGCGCGTTCGTCCCGCTCACGCCGAACGACGACACACCCGCACGACGCGGCGCACCGCCCTCCCGCTCGGCCCACTCACGAGCCTCCGTCAGGAGCTCGACAGACCCTGCCGACCAGTCCACTTCGGGGGTCGGCGCGTCCAGGTTGAGGGTCTGCGGCAGCACGCCGTGCCGCATCGCCATGACCATCTTGATGACGCCCGCGACACCGGCGGCGGCCTGGGTGTGTCCGATGTTGGACTTCACCGAGCCGAGGAGCAGCGGCCGGTCGGCCGGGCGCTGCTTGCCATACGTGGCGATGAGCGCCTGGGCCTCGATCGGGTCGCCGAGAGGCGTGCCCGTGCCGTGCGCCTCGACCGCGTCGACGTCAGCCGCCGTGAGGCGGGCGTTGGCGAGGGCCTGGGTGATCACGCGCTGTTGGGCGGGCCCGTTGGGGGCGGTGAGGCCGTTGCTGGCGCCGTCCTGATTGATGGCGGAGCCGCGTACGACGGCGAGGACCTGGTGGCCGTTGCGGCGCGCGTCGGACAGGCGCTCCAGGACCAGCATGCCGACGCCTTCGCCCCAGCTCGTGCCGTCGGCGGCGGCCGCGAAGGGCTTGCAGCGGCCGTCGGGGGCGAGGCCGCGCTGGCGGCTGAACTCCAGGAAGGTGCCCGCCGTGGGCATCACGGTCACGCCGCCCGCGAGCGCGAGGGTGCACTCGCCCTGGCGCAGGGCCTGCGCGGCCAGGTGCATGGCGACCAGCGACGACGAGCAGGCCGTGTCGACGGTCACGGCCGGGCCTTCGAGGCCGAAGGAGTACGAGATGCGGCCCGAGGCGATGGCGCCGGAGCTGCCGGTGCCGAGGTAGCCCCCGAGGCCCTCGGGGACGCTGCTGAGCTGGGAGCCGTACTCGTGGTAGATGAGTCCGGCGAAGACGCCCGTGGGGCTGCCGTGCAGCGTGGCCGGATCGATTCCGGCGCGCTCGATGGCTTCCCAGGAGGTCTCCAGGAGGAGCCGCTGCTGCGGGTCCATGGCGAGGGCCTCGCGCGGCGAGATGCCGAAGAACGCGGCGTCGAACTCGCCCGCGTCGTGCAGGAAGCCGCCCTCGCGGGCGTAGCTGGTGCCGACGCGGTCGGGGTCGGGGTCGTAGAGGGACGCGGTGTCCCAGCCGCGGCCCTCCGGGAACTCGGTGATGGCCTCTTCGCCGTCGGTGAGCAGCCGCCACAGGTCTTCGGGGGTGTGGACGCCGCCGGGGAACCGGCAGCTCATCGCGACGATCGCGATGGGCTCGTCCTGGGCCGCGACCGCCGTCACCTGCGGTGCCCGGCCGGCCGCCGTGTCCGCCAGGTCGCCGAGGATTTCGGTGCCCAGGTACTGGGCGAGGACCTTCGGCGTGGGGTAGTCGAAGACGAGCCCGGCGGGCAGCCGGGTCTCGGTGGCGGCGTTGAGGCGGTTGCGGAGTTCGACGGAGGTGAGCGAGTCGAAGCCGAGCTCCTTGAACGCCTTGGTGGGGGTCACGTCCTCGCCGGAGGCGTAGCCGAGTACGGCGGCGACCTGCGCGCGGACCAGGTCGAGGAGGGCACGCTCGCGGTTCTCGGGCGGCAGCGCGGCCAGTTGGTCGGCGAACGAGGTGCCGGCCGCGGCGGGCCCGGACTCGACGACGCGACGGCTGCGTGCGCCGCCACGGATGAGGCTGCGGAAGAGCGGGGGTATGTCGGTGCCGAACTGCTGGCGCAGGGTGTCGGTGTTGAGCTTCATCGGGACCAGGGCGCCGTCGGGCTGGGCCAGCGAGGCATCCAGCAGGGCCAGACCCTCCTCCGCCGACAGGGCCGCGACACCGGCCCGGTTCATGCGGTCGATGTCACCGTCCGCGAGGGCGCCGGCCATACCGCCCTGATCCGCCCACAAACCCCACGCAAGCGAGGTCGCGGGCAGTCCCTGCGCGCGGCGGTGCTGGGCCAGCGCGTCCAGGAAGGCGTTGGCAGCCGCGTAGTTGGCCTGGCCCGCGCTGCCCAGCACACCGGCGGCCGAGGAGAACAGCACGAACGCCGACAGGTCCAGACCGGCGGTCAGCTCGTGCAGGTTGACGGCCGCGTCCACCTTCGGCCGCAGGACTGTGTCCAGCCGCTCCGGTGTCAGCGCGGTGACCACACCGTCATCGACCACACCGGCCACATGCACGATGGCAGTCAGGTCACGCACCCCATCGAGGACGGCACTGAGCGCCGCGCGGTCGGCGACATCGCAGGCCGTGATGGTGACGTGCGCGCCCAACTCCTCAAGTTCCGCCCGCACTTCACCCGCGCCCGGGGTGTCCTCACCCCGGCGCGAGACCAGCAGCAGATCCCGTACCCCGTGCTGCGCGGCCAGGTGCCGGGCCACGACCCGGCCCAGCCCACCCAGCGCACCCGTCACCAGCACAGTCCCCCGGCCCTCGAAGTGCGGCGGCAGGGTCAGCACCACCTTGCCCACATGCCGGGCCTGGCTCAGATACCGGAACGCCTCCGGCGCCCGCCGCACATCCCACGCCTTCACCGGCAGCGGCTCCAGCACCCCCCGCTCGAACAGGGACAGCACCTCCGCCAGCATGTCGTGGACGCGGTCGGGCGACAGCTCGGCGAGGTCGAAGCTCCGGTACTCGACGCCCTCGTGGGCGTCGGTCACGGTTTCGGGGTCGCGGAGGTCGGTCTTGCCCATCTCCACGAAACGCCCGCCGCGCGGCAGCAGCCGCAGCGACGCGTCCACGAACTCCCGCGCCAGGGAGTTCAGTACGACGTCCACGCCCCGGCCCTCGCTGGCCGCCAGCACGGACGCCTCGAAGTCGAGGGTGCGCGAGGAGGCGATACGGGAGTCCTCAATCCCCAACTCCCGCAGTACGCCCCACTTTCCGGCACTCGCGGTGCCGTACACCTCGGCACCGAAGTGCCGGGCCAACTGCACCGCGGCCATGCCCACCCCACCGGCAGCCGCATGCACCAGAACCGACTCGCCCGCCTCCAGGCCCGCCAGGTCCCGCAGCGCGTAATACGCCGTCAAGAACACGGTCGGCACCGACGCGGCCTGCGCGAACGACCAGTCCTCCGGCATCCGCGCCACCATCCGCGCGTCCGCCACCGCCAGCGGCCCGAAGCCGCCGTCGATGAGGCCCAGGACGCGGTCGCCGACGGCCAGGTCCGTCACGCCGGGTCCGACCTCGGTCACGACCCCGGCGCCTTCGGTGCCCATCTGGGCCTCGCCGGGGTACATGCCCAGCGCAATCAGCGCGTCGCGGAAGTTGACACCGGCGGCGCGTACGGAGATGCGTACTTCGCCCGCGCCGAGCGGCCTGCCGCCGAAGGCCTCGGCGTCCTCGGCCACCGGCAGCAGCGTCAGGTTCTCCAGCGTGCCCCGGCCCGTCACCCCCAACTGCCAGGAATCGGCGGCCGGGATCTCAAGCATCCCGGCGCCGGAACCGGCGCGCACCAACCGCGGCACCCACACCACGTCCCCGCGCACCGCCACCTGCGGCTCGTCGAGGCCGAGCACCCCGGGGAGCACTGCCGACGACTGCTCGCCGCCGTCCACGTCCACCAGAACCAGGCATCCGGGGTTCTCCGACTGCGCGGACCGCACCAGACCCCACACCGGGGCGTCCACCAGGCCCGCTGCCGACACGACATCACCGGAGCCCACACCCACGGCCCCCGACGTCACCACCACCAGACGGGAGCCATCGCCGCCCTCGAAGGCCAGCCACTCCCCCACGGTGCTCAAGGTGTCGTACAGGGACGAACGTACGGACCCGGCAGTGTCACCGTCACGCGCCTCACCGACGCATGTCACGAACACGGCCTCCGGCAAAGCAGCTCCACCGTCGACCGCCGCGGCCAGCGCGGCCACGTCCGCGTACGCCGCCACCGTCGCACCGGCACTCTCCAGCGCCGCGCACAACCCCAACTCGTCCGCACCCAGGACGGCATAGGCACCGCCCGACGCGGGTGCGGGCGCGGACACCACGCTCCAGTCCACGCGGAACAGCGAGTCGTCGTCGGCGGTACCGGTCGCGGCGTCCAGTTCGCCGGCGGCGAGGGCGCGGAGCACGAGGGAGTCCACGCTGGCGACCGGCCGGCCGGAGGTGTCGGCGACGGTGAGGGACACCTCGCCGGACGCGCCGGGTGTCAGGCGGACGCGCAGCTCCGACGCGCCGGTCGCGTACAGCGACACACCGCTCCACGAGAACGGCAGCCGTGCCCCCGTCTCCTGCTCGTCCTGGCCGATGGCCGACAGGGCGATGCCGTGGAGGCTCGCGTCGAGGAGCGCCGGGTGCAGGCCGTACTCGGCGGCCTCGTCCCGCTCCCTCTCCGGCAGCGCGACTTCGGCGAAGACGTCGTCGCCGCGGCGCCAGGCCGCTCGTACGCCCTGGAAGGCCGGGCCGTAGCCGAGGCCCGCGGCGGCGAAGCCTTCGTAGAGCGCCTCGGTCTCCACGGCTACGGCGCCGGTGGGCGGCCACTGGGCGAAGTCGGCGTCGGCGCCGGTCGGGCGCGCGGGGCCGGAAGACGGGTCGGCGGCGGTGAGGGCGCCCTGCGCGTGGCGGATCCACGGCTCGTCGGGGATGTCGTTCTGGCGCCGCGAGTGCAGCGTGAAGGTGCGCCGCCCGGTGTCGTCCGGTTCCTCCACCCACAACTGGAGCTGTACGCCGCTGCCGTCCTCGGGCAGGACCAGCGGGGCTTCCAGGATCAGCTCTTCGAGCAGGTCGCAGCCGACCTCGTCACCGGCGCGGACGGCCAGTTCGACGAAGGCCGTGCCGGGCAGCAGCGTCCGGCCGGCGACGGCGTGGTCGGCGAGCCAGGGGTGGGCGTCGATCGTCAGCAGGCTCGTGAACAGGCGCGCGTCGCTCCCGGCGACCTGGACGGCCGCACCGAGCAGCGGGTGGTCGGCGGCGGCGAGCCCGGCCGAGGTGACGTCGCCGGTCAGGGCGGGGGCGTGCAGCCAGTAGCTCTGGTGCTGGAAGGCGTACGTGGGCAGGTCCACGCGGTTGCGGGCCTCGACCGGGGCGTACAGCGGCGTCCAGTCGACCTCGACGCCGCGCACGTGGAGCTGGGCGAGGGCGGTCAGGAAGGTGTCCGCTTCCGGGCGGTCCTTGCGTACGGCCGCGACGAGGCCCGTCTGCGCGGCCGGGTCGGTGATCGTGTCGTGGGCCATCGCGGTCAGGACGGAGTCCGGGCCCAACTCCAGCAGCGTCGACACACCTTGGGTGGTGAGCGCGCCCAGGCCGTCGTGGAAGCGGACCGCCTCGCGGACGTGGCGCACCCAGTACTCGGGGTCCTGAAGCTGTGCCAACTCGGCCAGCTCACCGGTGACGTTGGAGACCACCGGCAGCTTCGGATCCTGGTACGTCAGGCCCCGGGCGACCTCGCGGAACTCGTCCAGAATCGGGTCCATCAACGGCGAGTGGAAGGCGTGCGAGACCTTCAGCCAGCGCACCTTGCGGCCATCGCCCCGGAGGGTCTCCTCCAGGCCTTCCAGAGCTGTGCGGTCACCGGAGAGCACCACCTGCGAAGGCCCGTTGACCGCCGCCACACCGGCACGGTCCGCCATGCCCTCCAGCAGCGGCAGCACCTCCGCCTCCGCCGCCTGCACGGCGAGCATCGCCCCGCCCTCAGGCAGAGACTGCATCAACCTGCCGCGCGCGGCCACCAGTTGGGCCGCGTCCTCCAACGACCACAGTCCGGCCACGTACGCCGCCGTCAGCTCACCGATCGAGTGCCCGCCCACCAGCTCAGGCCGCACCCCAAAGGACTCGGCAAGGCGATACAGCGCGACCTCGACGGCGAACAGCGCGGGCTGCGCGTACCCCGTCTGCTCCAACAGCCCGGCATCCTCGCCGAACATCACGCCCTTCAGCGGACGCTCAAGCAACCCGTCGAGCTGTGCACACACCTCGTCCAGCGCCTCGGCGAACACCGGGAACGCCTCGTACAACTCACGGCCCATACCGAGCCGCTGGCTCCCCTGCCCGGTGAAGACGACCCCCAGACGGCCCTCGGCCACCGCGCCCGAGACCACCCCGGGTCCGCCGGAGGCCAGCGTCTCGAGCCCGCTCAGGAACTCCTCCCGCTCCCGGCCGAAGACGACCGCCCGGTGGTCGTGCAGGGCGCGGGCCGACAGCAGGGTCCAGCCCACGTCGACGGGGTCGAGGCCGTCGCGTGCGGCCACGTGGTCGCGCAGCTTCTCGGCCTGCGCGCGCAGCGCCTCGGTGCTGCGGGCCGACACCAACCATGGCACGGCACTAAATAGAACGTCCGTTTTAGCGGACTCGGTGGTCTCCTCTGCGGCCGGAGCCTGCTCCACGATCACGTGGGCGTTCGTGCCGCTCACGCCGAACGACGAGACACCGGCCCGGCGCGGCGCGCCGTCCTCCCGCGCCGACCACTCGCGGGGCCGGGTCAGCAGTTCGACGGCCCCGACGGACCAGTCGACGTGGGTGCTGGGCTCGTCGACGTGGAGGGTCTGCGGCAGCACGCCTTCCCGCATCGCCATGACCATCTTCATGACGCCCGCGACACCGGCCGCCGCCTGGGTGTGCCCGATGTTGGACTTGATGGAGCCCAGCCACAGCGGCCGGTCCTCGGGCCGCTCCTGCCCGTACGTGGCGATGAGGGCCTGCGCCTCGATCGGGTCGCCGAGGGTGGTGCCGGTGCCGTGGCCCTCCACCGCGTCGATCTGCTCGGGGGCAAGGTGCGCGTTGGCGAGGGCCTGCAGGATGACGCGCTGCTGCGAGGGGCCGTTGGGGGCGGTGAGGCCGTTGCTGGCGCCGTCCTGGTTGACGGCGGAACCGCGTACGACCGCGAGGATGTCGTGGCCGTTGCGGCGCGCGTCGGACAGGCGCTCCAGGAGCAGCAGGCCCGCGCCCTCGCCCCAGCCGGTGCCGTCGGCGGCGTCCGCGTAGGGCTTGCAGCGGCCGTCGGAGGCGAGACCGCGCTGCTTGCTGAAGTCGACGAAGGTGCCCGGCGTGAACATCACGGTCACGCCGCCCGCGAGGGCGAGCGAGCACTCGCCCTGGCGCAGCGCCCGCATGGCGAGGTGCAGGGCGACCAGCGAGGAGGAGCAGGCCGTGTCGATGGTGACGGCGGGGCCCTCCAGGCCGAAGGTGTAGGCGACGCGGCCGGAGACGATGCTGCTGGAGGCGCCGGTGCCGAGGTAGCCCTCGACGTCCTCCGGGACCGAGTGCAGCCGGGAGGCGTAGTCGTGGTACATGACGCCCGCGAAGACGCCGGTGCTGCTGCCGCGCAGCGAGGCCGGGTCGATGCCGGCGCGCTCGAACAGCTCCCAGGAGGTCTCCAGGAGCAGTCGCTGCTGCGGGTCGGTGGCCAGTGCCTCACGCGGCGAGATGCCGAAGAACGGGGCGTCGAACCGGTCGGCCTCGTGCAGGAAGCCGCCCACGCGGGCGTACGTGGTGTCGGCGGCGTCCGGGTCCGGGTCGGCGAGCGCGTCGACGTCCCAGCCGCGGTCGGTGGGGAACGGCGTCAGGGCGTCGGTGCCGTCGGCGACGAGCCGCCACAGCTCTTCCGGGGTGCGGACGCCGCCGGGGTAGCGGCAGCTCATCGCGACGATGGCGATGGGCTCCTGGTCGCGCTCCTCCACCTCGCGCAGACGGCGACGAGCTTGACGCAAGTCGGATGTCGTCCGCTTGAGGTAGTCCCGAAGCTTCTCCTCGTTCGACATCTGGTCGTCAGCTCCTCGTGGTGTTGATAAAGGCCGCGCTGGTGGCGCTGGTCGTGCGGTTCACTTCGGGCACATCAGGTGCTGCAGGCGTGCTGGGGGCTTCGGTCACGTCAGTCGAGTCCCAGTTCGTCGTCGAGTGCGTTGAAGAGTTCCTCGTCCGAGACCGAGTCCAGGTCCAGGTCGTCGTCGTCCGCCGGGCCGGTGCCGCCCGCGCCCGCTCCCACTCCCTGGCTCTGCGGTGCGCTCCAGCGCGACAGCAGGGTCTGGAGCCGGATGGTGATCTTCGAGTGGGCGATGCTGTCCGTCTCCATCGCCAGCAACGACGACTCCAGGCGGTCCAGTTCGTCGAGCACCGAGAGCCCGCCTCCGCCCGCGCCGTCGCCGAGCGGCAGGGCCGTGGCCAGGTGCGCGGCGAGGGCGGCCGGGTTCGGGTAGTCGAAGATGAGGGTGGCGGGCAACCGCAGGCCGGTGGCGCCGTTCACGGCGTTGCGCAGCTCGACGGCGGTGAGCGAGTCGAAGCCGAGCTCCCTGAACGCGCGGTGGGCCTCGACGGCCGCTGCGGACTCGTAGCCGAGGACGGCGGCCACGTGGGTGCAGACCAGTTCGGTGAGCACCTTGTCGCGCTCGGCCGCGTCGAGTCCCGTGAGCTGGGCGAGCAGGGGTGCCTCGCCGGTCGATGCTGCCGATGCGGCCGTGGCGCCACCGGCTGCGGACCGCCGCAGCGGCGCGGGCACCAGGCCGCGCAGCAGCGTCGGGACCGCCTCGGTGTCCGTGCCCGCGGCGACGCGCAGGGCCGCGGTGTCCAGGCGTACGGGGACGAGGGCCGCGGGCGCCTCGGGTGCCGTCAGGTGCACGGCGGTGACCGCGGTGTCCAGGAGGGCCAGGCCCTCCTCCGTGGACAGCGCCGCCACGCCGCCGCGCGCCATGCGCTGGAGGTCGGCGTCGGCGAGGGTGCCGGTCATGTCGCTGTCCTGCGCCGCCCACAGGCCCCAGGCCAGGGAGGTCGCGGGCAGGCCTTGGGCTCGGCGGTGCTGGGCCAGTGCGTCCAGGTAGGCGTTCGCCGCCGCGTAGTTCGCCTGACCCGCGCCGCCGAAGACGCCGGAGGCCGAGGAGAACAGCACGAAGGCGGACAGGTCGAGACCGGAGGTCAACTCGTGCAGGTTCAGCGCCGCGTTCACCTTCGGGCGCAGCACCGCCTCCAAGCGGTCGGGAGTCAGGGACGTGACCAGGCCGTCGTCCAGGACTCCGGCCACGTGCACCACGGCGGACAGGTCCGCGCCACGCTCGGCGACGAGCGCGGCCAGGGCGTCACGGTCGGCCACGTCACACGCGGCCACGGTGACCTTCGCACCCAACTCCCGCAGTTCGTGCCGCAGTTCGTCCGCGCCCGACGCGTCGGGGCCGCGGCGCGAGACCAGCAGGAGGTCGCGTACACCGTGGTGCTCGGCCAGGTGTCGGGTCACGACCCGGCCCAGGCCGCCGAAGGCGCCCGTCACGAGGACGGTGCCTTCGCCCCACGGGGCGACCTCGCCGTCGGCCGACTCGGTGGAGACCCGGGACAGCCGGGGCACCCGGACCGAGCCGTCTCGTACCGCCACCTCTGGCTCACCGGATGCCAGTACGGCGCCGAGCACCGCGTCGTCCACGGCTGCGTCCGCGTCCGCGTCTGCGTCTACGTCCACGAGGACGAAGCGGCCCGGGTGCTCGGAGCGGGCCGACCGCACGAGACCCCACACCGCCGCGCTCGACGGATCAAGGGCTTCGCCCGTGTCTCCGGTCGCCACGGCGCCTCGCGTCACCACGACGAGGCGCGACGCCTCGAACCGCTCGTCCGCGAGCCAGCTCTGCACCACACGCAGTGCCTCGGTCAGACGTGCGGAGACGGTCTCCGGCCGCACGTCACTCTCGGTACCGCCACCGGCCTGCCACACCACGGCCGCAGGAGCGGCCTCTTCGGCGCCCAGGTCCTGGAGCGAGACCGCCGGCACCGGTTCGGCCGACGCCAGGGGCTGCCGCCTCCACTCGACGTGGAACATCGAGTCGCCGAGGTCGCCGCTCCTGAGCCGGTCCACCTCGACCGGCCGGAAGACCAGCGAGTCCACGGTGGCGACCGGTTCGCCGAGTCCGTCCGCGACGGTGAGCGTCACGGCGTCGTTGCCGGCCGGAGCCAGCCGGACGCGCAGGGCGGAGGCGCCGGTCGCGTGCAGCGAGACGCCGCTCCAGGCGAACGGCAGCCGTGCCCCGTCGCCCTCGCCGTCCTCGGCCGCCGCGTTGCCGCGCAGTACGCCGAGGCCGAGCACGTGCAGCGCCGCGTCAAGGAGCGCGGGGTGCAGCCGGAACGCTTCCGCGTTCTCGTGCTGCTCCTCGGGCAGGGCGACCTCGGCGAACACTTCGTCGCCGCGCCGCCAGGCGCCGCGCAGGCCCTGGAAGGCCTCGCCGTACGCGAAGCCGAGTTCCGTCAAGTGCCGGTACAGGCCCTCGACGTCGACCTCGGCGGCGTCGCGCGGCGGCCATTCGGCGAGCCGGAAGCCGGCCACCGGCTGCCCGTCGGCGAGCACGCCGCTCGCGTGGGCGGTCCAGCCGCCGTCACCGGCGTACCCGTCGCGGTCTTCGCGCTCCTCGCGGGAGTGCAGGGCGAGGCTCCGACGTCCGCTCTCGTCCGCCGCGCCGAGGCTGAGTTGCAGCTGTACGCCGCCACGCTCGGGCAGCACCAGCGGGGCCGCCAGCGTCAGCTCCTCCAGCACCCCGCAGCCGACCTCGTCACCGGCCCGTATCGCCAGCTCCACAAAGGCCGTACCGGGCAGCAGCACCCGCCCCGCCACGGCGTGATCGGCCAGCCACGGATGCGTGGCCACCGACAGCCGGCCGGTGAACAGGTACCCGTCCGCGTCCGCCAGCGGCACGGCCGCCCCCAGCAGCGGGTGCTCGGCGGAGGCAAGCCCCGTGGCCGACATGTCGCCGACCGCACCGGCCGCACCGACGGCCGCGCGCGGCCAGTAACGGCTCCGCTGGAAGGCGTACGTGGGCAGGTCGACGCGGCGGCGGGACTCGACGGGGGCGTACAGCGACGTCCAGTCGACCTCGACGCCGCGCACATGGGCGTGGGCGAGGGCGTTCAGGAAGGTGTCGGGCTCGTCGCGGTCCTTGCGCAGGGCGGCGATCAGGCCCGCCTGTGCGGCCGGGTCGGTGATCGTGTCGTGCGCCATGGCGGTCAGGACGGAGTCCGGGCCCAGCTCCAGCAGTGTGGACACACCTTGGGTGGTGAGCGTGGTCAGGCCGTCGTGGAAGCGGACGGCCTCACGCACGTGCCGCACCCAGTAGTCGGGGTCCTTCAGCTCGTCGGCGGTGGCGAGCTGACCGGTCAGGTTCGACACGACCGGCAGCACCGTCTCCTCGTACGTCAGGCCCTCGGCCACCCGCCGGAACTCGTCCAACACCGGGTCCATCAGGGGCGAGTGGAAGGCGTGGGACACCTTCAGCCACCGCACCTTGCGGCCCTGGCCCCGGAGGGTCTCCTCCAAGCCCTCCAGAACGACCCGCTCACCGGAGAGCACCACCTGGGCGAGACCATTCACGGCCGCCACACCGGCACGGTCTTCCATGCCCTCCAGCAGCGGGAGAACATCCTCCTCGGCCGCCTGCACGGCGAGCATCGCGCCGCCCTCGGGCAGGGACTGCATCAACTGGCCGCGTGCGGCGACCAGTTGAGCCGCATCCTCCAGCGACCAGAGCCCGGCTACGTACGCGGCCGTCAGCTCGCCGATCGAGTGTCCGCCGACGATCTCGGGACGTACCCCGAAGGACTCGGCAAGCCGGTACAGCGCGACCTCGACGGCGAACAGCGCGGGCTGCGCGTACGCCGTCTGCTCCAACAGCCCGGCGTCCTCGCCGAACATCACATCCTTCAGGGGCCGGTCCAGGAATCCGTCCAGGTGGGCGCACACCTCGTCCAAGGCATCCGCGAACACGGGGAAGGCGTCGTACAACTGCCGCCCCATGCCGAGCCGCTGGCTGCCCTGCCCGGTGAAGACCACGCCGAGTCGGCCCTCGACCACGGAGCCCGACACCACACCCGGACCACCACCGGAAGCCAACGCCTCCAATCCGGACAGGAACTGTCCTGATCCCCGGCCCAGGACGACAGCACGGTGTTCGAGCGGCGAGCGGCCCGACAGGAGGGACCAGCCCACATTCACCGGGTCGACGTCGGCGTGTGTCACGACGTGCTCGCGCAGGCGGTCGGCCTGCGCCCGCAGCCCCTCCGCGCTGCGCGCCGACACCAACCACGGCACATTGGATAGAACGCTCGTTTTAGCGGACTCGGTGGTCTCCGCCGCAGGAGCCTGCTCCACGATCACGTGCGCGTTCGTCCCGCTCACGCCGAAGGACGACACACCCGCGCGACGCGGCCGCTCGGCCGCGGGCCACTCGCGGGCCTCCGCGAGGAGTTCGACGGCCCCGGCGGACCAGTCGACATGGGTGCTCGGCTCGTCCACGTGCAGGGACCGCGGGAGGACACCCTCCCGCATCGCCATGACCATCTTGATGACACCGGCGACACCGGCGGCGGACTGCGTGTGCCCGATGTTGGACTTGATGGAGCCCAGCCACAGCGGCCGGTCGTCCGCCCGCTCCTGCCCGTACGTGGCGAGCAGCGCCTGCGCCTCGATCGGGTCCCCGAGCGTCGTACCCGTACCGTGCGCCTCGACGGCGTCGACGTCACCGGCCGTGAGCCCCGCGCTTGCCAACGCGGCGCGGATCACGCGCTGTTGGGACGGGCCGTTCGGGGCGGTGAGGCCGTTGCTGGCGCCGTCCTGGTTGATCGCCGATCCGCTGACGACCGCGAGGACTTCGTGGCCGTTGCGGCGGGCGTCGGAAAGGCGCTCCAGGAGGAGCAGGCCGACGCCCTCGCCCCAGCCCGTGCCGTCGGCGGCCTCCGCGAAGGGCTTGCAGCGGCCGTCGGCCGCGAGCCCGCGCTGGCGGCTGAACTCGATGAAGGCCGCGGGGCTGACCATGACGGTCACGCCGCCCGCGAGGGCCATGTCGCACTCGCCCTGGCGCAGCGCCTGCGCGGCCAGGTGCAGGGCGACCAGGGACGACGAGCACGCCGTGTCGACGGTCACCGCCGGGCCTTCGAGGCCGAAGCTGTAGGACAGGCGGCCGGAGATGACGCTGGTGGCGTCGCCGGTCATGAGGTAGCCCTCGACGCCTTCCGGGGCGTGGGCCAGGCCCGCCGACCAGCCCTGGGAGCAGGCTCCGACGAACACACCGGTGCTGCTGCCGTGCAGGCTCGACGGCGCGATGCCGGCGCGCTCGAACAGTTCCCAGGAGGTCTCCAGGAGGAGCCGCTGCTGCGGGTCCATGGCGAGGGCCTCGCGCGGCGAGATGCCGAAGAGACCCGCGTCGAACTCGGACACGTCATAGAGGAATCCGCCCTGCGCGGCGAAGCCCGCGTCGTCGGCGGAGCGGCCCTGGTCCGGCTGGAAGAGCCCGTCGGGGCCCCAGCCGCGGTCGGCCGGGAAGCCGGAGATGGCGTCCGTGCCGTCGGCGACAAGGCGCCACAGGGCGTCCGGGCTGGTGGCGCCGCCGGGGTAGCGGCAGCTCATGGACACGATGACGATCGGGTCGTCGTCCTCGGCACCCGCCGCACGTCCGGCCGGGACCACGGACGCACCCGGCGCCGACGTCGCCCCGCCCACCAACTGCGCCCGCAGATACCCCGCGAGCACGGCCGAGGTCGGGTAGTCGAAGACGAGGGTGGTGGGCAGCTTCAGGCCGGTCGCGGCGGCGAGCCGGTTGCGGACCTCGACCGCCGTCAGCGAGTCGAAGCCCAGCTCACGGAACGCCCGGCTCGGCTCGACCGCCTCTGCACCGGAGTAGCCGAGCACCGAGGCCGCCTGGCCGCGCACCAGGTCCAGCAGCAGCCGCTCCTGTTCCCGTTCGGCCAGACCCGCCAGCCGCTCGGCCCACTCGGAGCCCGCGCCGGAACCGCGCACGCCCGCGTCGGCCGTCGCCTCCGGCTCGGCGAGCGCGCGCCGCACCTCGGGCAGGTCTCCGATGAACGGGCTCGGCCGCACCGACGTGAACGAGGGCGCGAACCGCTCCCAGTCCACGTCCGCCACGGCCAGGAACGTCTCGTCGTACGCGACGGCCTGGGCCAGCGCCGCCACCGCACGCTCCGGCGCCATCGCCGTCACCCCACGGCGCCGCAGGTGCTCCTCGGCCTCCTCGGCGGCTGCCATGCCGCTGCCGCCCCAGGCGCCCCAGGCGACCGAGGTGGCGGGCAGACCGCGGGCACGGCGGCGCTGGGCGAGGGCGTCGAGGTAGGCGTTGGCAGCCGCGTACGCGCCCTGGCCTCCACCGCCCCACACACCGGAGTTGGAGGAGAAGAGGACGAAGGCGTCGAGGCCCTCGGCGTCCACCAGCTCGTCCAGGTGCATGGCACCCGCCGTCTTCGCGCCGAACACCTCCGCGATATCGGCCGCGGTCATGTCCGCGACCGTGTACGCCGGGCTCACACCGGCGGCATGGAAGACGGAGCGGACCCTGTGCCCGCTGGCCGCCAGGTCCTCCAGGAGACCGGCGACCGCGTCCCGGTCGGCGACGTCGCAGGCCGCGACGGTGACCTGGGCCCCCAACTCCTCCAGTTCGGCCTTGAGTTCACCGGCACCCGGCGCGTCGAGGCCACGACGGCTCGTCAGTACGAGGTGCTCGGCACCCTCGCGCGCCAGCCACCGCGCCACATGCCCACCGATGGCACCCGTGCCACCGGTGACGAGGGCCGTGCCGCGCGGCTTCCACTCCGGCTCCGCGCCCTGGTCCGCGTCCACGGGGGCGTGGGCGAAGCGGCGTACGAAGACGCCCGTGCCGCGCACGGCGAGCTGGTCCTCGTCGCCGATTCCCGTCAGGATCGCGGCGAGCCGGGAACCCGTGCGGGTGTCGTACGACGGGGGCAGGTCGATCAGGCCGCCCCACCGGTCCGGGTGCTCCAGCGCCACAACCCGGCCGAGCCCCCACAACTGCGCCTGAACCGGGGACTCCAGAGCGTCACTGCGCCCCGTCGAGACCGCACCGGACGTCACCGCCCACAGCCGCGCCCCGACCCCGGCATCACCCAGGGCCTGCACCAACGCGACGGTGCCCGCCAGGCCGACGGGTACGCCCTCGTGCTCCGCGTTCGCCGACTCGTCGAGGCCGAGCAGCGAGACCACGCCCGCGAGCCCCGCCTCCCCGGCCGCGTCCCGCAGCCGCCCGGCCAGCGCCTCGCGCGTCAACTCCTCTGCGGGCACGCTCAGTTCGACGATCTCCGCACCGGACTGCTTCAGCGCTTCGACGGCACCCGTCGACCACGCGTGACCGTCGGCGCTCTCCGGCGCCACGACAAGCCAGCGACCCGACAGGGTGGGGGTCGGCAGGCCGCCCGGCATCGGTTTCCAGGTGACCCGGTAGCGCCAGCCGTCGATCGCCGACCGCTCACGCCGCTGCCGCCGCCACGACGCGAGTCCCGGCAGCACCGCACCCAGCGAACGCTCGTCCACGTCGACGAGCGTGGACGTCAACTGCTCCAGGTCCTCGCGCTCCACGGCCTCCCAGAAGCGCGCCTCCACCTCGTCCACCGCCTGCGCGGCAGCGCCGTCGGTGTCCTCGTCGGGGGCCACCATCCAGTAGTGGTCGCGCTGGAAGGCGTAGGTGGGCAGGTCGACGGTGGTGCGGGAGCCCGGGAAGAGGGCCTTCCAGTCGAGTTCGGCGCCGTGGGTGTGGGCTTCGGCGAGGGAGGCGGCCAGGCGGTCGGCGCCTCCTTCGTCGCGGCGGAGGGAGCCGAGAGTGGCCGCTGGGCTGTCGGTGGCGTCGATGGTGGCTTGGACCGGGACGGTGAGCACCGGGTGCGGGCTCATCTCCAGGAACAGGCCGTGGCCTTCGGTGAGCAGGCCGCGGGTGGCGTGCTCGAACAGGACCGTCTGGCGCAGGTTGCGGTACCAATAGCCCGCGTCCATCGGGGCGTTGGCGTCCAGCCACTCCCCCGTAAGCGTCGAGTACAGCGGCACCTCGGCGGCCTGCGGGGCAACCCCGTCCAACGCCTCCACGATCTGCCGCTCGATCTGCTCCACGTACGAAGAATGCGAGGCGTAGTCCACCGGGATCGTTCGCGCCCGGACGTCCTGCGCCACGCACTGGGCGACCAGCTCCTCCAGCGCCTCGGGCTCGCCCGAAACCACCACCTGGGCGGGCCCGTTGACGGCCGCGAGCTCAATGCGACCGCCCCAGTCAGAGATCAGCTCGCGCACCTCGGCCTCGGGCAGCGGCACGGAAACCATGCCGCCCTTGCCCGACAGCTCCCGGATGGCCAGGCTCCGCAGCGCCACCACACGAGCCGCGTCGCGCAACGACAGCACACCGGCCACGCACGCGGCCGCGATCTCACCCTGGCTGTGACCCACCACGGCCGCAGGCTCCACACCCGCCGCCTGCCAGACGGCGGCGAGCGAGACCATCACGGCGAAGAGGACAGGCTGGACCACGTCCACCTCGTCGAACCGATCGCCGTTGAGCTCCTCCAGCAGGTCCCAGTCCACGAACTCCGACAGGGCCTCCGCGCACTCCCGCATCCGCCCGGCGAAAACCGGGCTGGAATCGAGCAGTTCACGCGCCATCCCGGCCCACTGCGACCCCTGCCCCGGGAAGACAAACACCGGGCGGGCCGTGCCGCCGCCCTGCGCCCGCCCCGTGACGACGTTCCGGTCGGTCGCGTCCCCCTGTGCCAGCTGCTCAAGCCCGGCCAGGAGTTCCGCACGATCCCGGCCGAGGACGACACCCCGGTGCTCGAACCGCGACCGCGCCACCGCCAACGACCAGGCAACATCACCCAGTTCGAGGTCGGCGTGCGCCTCGAGGTGGTCCCGCAGCCGATCCGCCTGTGCGCGCAGGGCCTCCGGTGTCCGGCCCGAGAGGGCCAGGGGCACCACGCCCGGCAGCACGGACGACGAGGGAGCCACAGCCGCCTCGGTCTCACCGGGAACCGGCGCCTGCTCCACGATCACATGCGCGTTCGTCCCGCTCACGCCGAACGACGACACACCCGCACGACGCGGCGCACCGCCTTCCCGCTCGCCCCACTCACGAGCCTCCGTCAGCAGCTCGACAGACCCCGCCGACCAGTCCACCTGCGGCGTCGGCTCATCGACATGCAGCGTCCTCGGCAGCACCCCCTGCCGCATCGCCATGACCATCTTGATCACGCCCGCCACACCGGCGGCGGCCTGCGTGTGCCCGATGTTCGACTTCAACGAGCCCAGCCACAAGGGCTGTTCGCCGGAGTGCTCCTTGCCGTACGTGGCGATCAGGGCCTGCGCCTCGATGGGGTCGCCGAGCGTGGTGCCCGTGCCGTGCGCCTCGACCGCGTCGACGTCGCCCGGCTTCAGGCCGGCGGCGGACAGCGCGTCCCGGATGACGCGCTGCTGGGAGGGGCCGTTCGGGGCGGTGAGACCGCTGCTCGCGCCGTCCTGGTTGACGGCGGAACCGCGGACGACCGCGAGGATCTTGTGGCCGTTGCGGCGGGCGTCGGACAGACGCTCCAGGAGCAGCAGGCCCGCGCCCTCGCCCCAGCCCGTGCCGTCGGCCGACGCGGCGAAGGACTTGCAGCGGCCGTCCGTCGACAGGCCGCGCTGACGGCTGAAGTCGATGAAGGTGCCCGCCGTGGGCATCACGGTCACGCCGCCCGCGAGGGCGAGCGAGCATTCTCCCTGGCGCAGGGCCTGCGCCGCCAGGTGCAGGGCCACCAGCGAGGACGAGCAGGCCGTGTCGACGGTCACCGCCGGGCCTTCGAGGCCGAGGGTGTAGGCGACGCGGCCCGAGACGACGGAGCCCGCGTTGCCGGTGCCGATGTAGCCCTCGACGCCTTCCGGCAGGGCGTGCAGGCGGGTCGCGTAGTCGTAGTACATGACGCCCGCGAAGACGCCGGTGCGGCTGCGGCGCAGCGAGACCGGGTCGATGCCCGCGCGCTCGATCGCCTCCCAGGCGGTCTCCAGGAGGAGCCGCTGCTGCGGGTCCATGGCTAGGGCCTCACGCGGTGAGACGCCGAAGAAGGAGGCGTCGAACTGCGGGGCGTCGTAGAGGAAGCCGCCCTCGGCGGTGGTGCTGGTGCCCTGGTTGTCCGGGTCGGGGTCGAACAGTTCGTCCGTGTCCCAGCCGCGGTCGGTGGGGAACGGGGAGATGGCGTCCACGCCGTCGGCCACGAGCCGCCACAGGTCTTCCGGCGTGTTCACGCCGCCCGGGTAGCGGCAGCTCATGCCGACGATCGCGACGGGCTCCTGCCGGGCGTCCTCCAGTTCGCGGACCCGGCGGCGGGCGTCGCGCAGATCGGCCGTCGCCCGCTTCAGGTATGCGAGGTACTTCTCCTCGTCCGCCATTTACAGCGCCTCCTCGAAGCGGTCGGGGCGGTCCGTGTCCGACCCGGTGTCTGAGCTGTCTTCGTGTGTGGGTGAAGGGGTCTGGAGCTCGCTGTCGAGCAGGTCGAAGAGTTCGTCGGCGGTGGTGCCTTCGAGGTCTTCGAGCTCCCGGTCGCGGTCCGGGGCCGTGCCCGCGGCCGCGTCACGCGCGGTGGTGCGGGCGGTGTCCCAGGCGGTGAGCAGGGAGCGCAGTCGGCCGGCGACGCGGTCGCGTTCGGCTCCTTCGATGCCTTCGCCGCTGTTGCCCGCGGCCTTCAGGACGCTCTCCAGGCGGTCGAGTTCGGTGTCCAGGTCACCGGGGTCGACCAGGCCGCCGGGGGGTGTGACGGCCGTCGTGGGCAGCTCTTCCGACAGGTGCTCGGCGAGTGCCGCCGGGTTCGGGTAGTCGAAGATCAGCGTGCTCGGCAGCCGCAGTTCGGTCTCCGCGGTGAGGCGGTTGCGCAGCTCGACGGCCGTGAGGGAGTCGAAGCCGAGTTCCAGGAAGCCCCGGCTCAGCTCGACGGCGTTCGGCGACGCGTAGCCGAGCACGCCCGCCACGTGGGTGCGGACGAGGTCGAGCAGCATCCGGTCGCGCTCGGCGCCCGTGCGGCCCGCCAGGCGCTCGGCCAGCGACTCGGTGCGGGCGGCGGCCGGGGTGTCCGTGCCGCTCTGTACGCGCCGGACGGCCGGCCGGACGAGTCCCCTGAGCAGTGCGGGCAGCGCCTCCGTCGGCTGGGTGCGCAGCGCCGCGGTGTCGATGCGGATGGGGACGAGGGCCGCGTGCTCGCTCGCCGGGGCGAGGTCGAGCAGAGGCAGCGCCTGGTCGGTGTCGAGCGCGAGGACGCCGCCGCGCGCCATGCGCCGGAGGTCGGCGTCGGCGAGGGTGCCGGTCATGTCGCTGTCCTGCGCGGCCCACAGGCCCCAGGCCAGCGATGTCGCCGGGAGGCCCTGGGCACGGCGGGTGGCCGCGAGCGCGTCGAGGTAGGCGTTCGCCGCCGCGTAGTTCGCCTGACCCGGGCCGCCGAACACGCCGGAGGCCGAGGAGAACAGCACGAAGGCGGACAGGTCCAGGCCGGAGGTCAACTCGTGCAGGTTCAGTGCCGCGTCCACCTTCGGTCGCAGGACGGTCGCCAGGCGCTCAGGGGTGAGGGAGGTGACGACGCCGTCGTCGAGGACTCCAGCCACGTGTACGACTGCCGACAGCTCGTCGCCGGACTTCTCCAGGAACGCGGCCAGGGCGTCGCGGTCGGCCACATCGCACGCGGCGACGGTGGCCGAGGTGCCCAACTGCGCCAGTTCCGCCTGGAGTTCGGCCGCGCCGTCGGCCTCAAGGCCACGGCGCGACACCAGCAGCAGATCCCGTACGCCGTGCCGCTCGGCCAAGTGCCGGACCACCACGCGGCCCAGTCCACCGAAGGCGCCGGTCACCAGAACCGTGCCGGAACCCCACGGCGCCTCGTTCTCGCCGGACGCAGTCGCAGCGGCCACGCGCGACAGCCGCGGTATCCACACCGCGCCCTCCCGCACCGCCACCTCGGGCTCACCCGACGCCAACGCCGCAGCGAGATCCGACGCTGCCACTTCAGGCCTGTCGGCGTCCACAAGCACGAACCGGCCCGGATGTTCGGTCTGGGCCGACCGCACCAGGCCCCCCACAGCGGCAGCCACCGGGTCAGGCGAGGCCGCACCCGTGCCGACCGCCACCGCACCTCGTGTCACTACGACAAGGCGGGACCCCTCAAAGCGCGCGTCGGCCAGCCAGTCCTGCACGGCACCCAGCGCCGCAGCCAGCGACGCGGAGACGGCCTCCGGGCGAGCCAGGCCCTCAAGGCCAACGGTCGAATGTTCGGCCGACCACACCACCGCCGCCGGAACCTCCTCCCCGGCTTCGACGGCCGCACCCAACACCGCGAGATCCGCGTACGCCCGCGCCCCCGGCACACGACCGGCATCACCGAGCACCGCCAACGGCACCTGCGCGGCCGCCGAAGTCACGGACTGCCGCTGCCACTCGACGTGGAACAGCGAATCCGCGTGCGGGTGCGTCGCGCTCATCTGCTCGATGAGCTCCTTCGACATGGGCCGGAAGACGAGCGCGTCGACCGAGGCCACGGGTGCGCCGGTGGCGTCCGCGACCTCCAGGGAGACGCCGTCCGTGCCGTTCGGCGTCAGCCGGACGCGGACCGTGGCGGCACCCGCGGCGTGCAGGGTGACACCGGTCCAGGTGAAGGGCAGCCCGCCGGCCGTGGGCGCCGTGTCCGCGGGGGCCTGCGTACGCGTACCCGCGGCACGGGCGTGCAGGGCTGCGTCGAGGATCGCCGGGTGCAGGCCGAAGGCTCCGGCCCGCGTGGTGTCGTCGTCGGGCAGGGCGACTTCGGCGAACACCTCGTCACCGCGCCGCCAGGCGCCGCGCAGCCCCTGGAACACCGGCCCGTAGTCGAAGCCCGCGGCGGCCAGCTCCTCGTAGAGTCCGTCGACCGCCAGCGGCTCCGCGTCGCGCGGCGGCCAGGAGGTCAGGTCGTCGGACGCCGTCGGGGCGGCGGCCGTGTCCGGCCCGGTCTCGGTGAGGGTTCCGGTGGCGTTCTTGGTCCAGGTGTCGGCCGACAGGCTCTCGGCCCCGGCGCCCGGCTCCGGACGCGAGTGCAGGCTGATGGGCCTGCGGCCGGAGGCGTCGGGTGCCTCGACACGCAACTGGAGCTGCACGCTGCCGTGTTCGGGCAGGACCAGCGGCGCGCCGAGCGTCAGCTCGTCGAGCGTGCCGCAGCCGATCTGGCCGCCCGCGTACCCGGCGAGCTCCACGAAGGCAGTCCCCGGCAGCAGCACCCGTCCGGCCACGGCGTGGTCGGCGAGCCACGGGTGCGTGGCCAGGGACAGGCGGCCCGTGAACAGGTACCCGTCCGTGTCGGCCAGCGGCATCCCGGCCCCGAGCAGCGGGTGCCCCGCCGGGGCGAGCCCCGCGGACTCGACGTCGGCGGAGCCGCCGGTCTGCCGGAGCCAGAAGCTCTGGTGCTGGAAGGCGTACGTGGGCAGGTCGACGCGGCGGCGGGACTCGACCGGGGCGTACAGCGGCGTCCAGTCGACCTCGACGCCGCGCACGTGGGCCTTGGCGAGGGCGGTCAGGAAGGTGTCCGTTTCCGGGCGGTCCTTGCGCAGCGCGCCGATCAGGCCTGCCTGATCGTCCGCGTCCGTGAGCGTGTCGAGCGCCATCGCGGTGAGTACGGAGTCGGGGCCCAGCTCCAGCAGCGTCGTCGCGCCGAAGTCGGTGAGGGCGCCGAGGCCGTCGTGGAAGCGGACCGCCTCGCGGACGTGGCGGACCCAGTACTCCGGGTCCTTCAGCTCGTCGGCGGTGGCGAGCCGCCCGGTCAGGTTCGAGACGACCGCCAGCGACGGGTCCTGGTACGTCAGGCTCTCGGCGACCTTGCGGAAGTCGTCGAGCACCGGGTCCATCAGGGGTGAGTGGAAGGCGTGCGAGACCTTCAGCCACCGCACCTTCCGGCCCTCACCGCGGAGGGTCTCCTCCAGGCCCTCCAAGACGCTGCGGTCGCCGGAGAGGACCACCTGCGTGGGGCCATTGACGGCCGCCACACCTACTCGCTCCGCCTCTCCCACCAGTAGCGGCAGTACGTCGTGCTCGGGCGCCTGCACGGCGAGCATCGCGCCGCCCTCGGGCAGCGCCTGCATCAACCGGCCGCGTGCGGAGACGAGTTGGGCCGCGTCCTCCAAGGACCAGAGCCCGGCTATGTACGCCGCCGTCAGCTCGCCGATCGAGTGTCCGCCGACGATCTCGGGACGTACACCGAAGGACTCGGCAAGCCGGTACAGCGCGACCTCGACGGCGAACAACGCGGGCTGCGCGTACCCCGTCTGCTCCAACGCCTCCGCGTCCGCACCGAACACGACCTCCTTCAGGGGCCGATCCAGCAACCCGTCCAAGTGTGCGCACACCTCGTCGAGCGCGTCCGCGAACACGGGGAAGGCTTCGTACAACTCCCGGCCCATACCGAGCCGCTGGCTGCCCTGCCCGGTGAACAGAACGCCGAGGCGGCCCTCGACCACCGACCCCGAGACCACACCGGCACCACCGGCGACCACGGCCTCAAGACCGTCGAGGAACTCCTCCCGCTCCCGGCCGAACACCACAGCCCGGTGCTCATGCAGGGCCCGGCCCGACAACAGCGACCAACCCACATCGACGGGCTCCAGCTCAGGGCGCCCGATCACGTGCTCACGCAGCCGATCGGCTTGTGCCCGCAGCGCCTCCGTGCTCCGCGCCGACACCAACCAAGGCAGACTAGATAGAACGACCGTTTTAGCCGACTCGGTAGTCTCCGCCGCCGGGACCTGCTCCACGATCACGTGGGCGTTCGTGCCGCTGACGCCGAACGACGACACACCCGCGCGACGCGGCCGCTCGGTCTCGGGCCACTCGCGTGCCTCCGTCAGCAGCTCGACAGCACCCGCCGACCAGTCGACGTGCGTGCTCGGCTCGTCCACGTGCAGCGTCTTCGGCAGGACTCCCGCCCGCATCGCCATCACCATCTTGATGACACCCGCGACACCGGCGGCGGACTGCGTGTGCCCGATGTTCGACTTCACCGATCCCAGCCACAGGGGCCGGTCTTCGGGCCGCTCCTGCCCGTACGTGGCGAGGAGGGCCTGGGCCTCGATCGGGTCGCCGAGTGTGGTGCCCGTGCCGTGGGCCTCGACGGCGTCCACCTCATCGGCGGTGAGACCGGCGGTCGCCAACGCGGCGCGGATGACGCGCTGTTGGGAGGGGCCGTTCGGGGCGGTGAGGCCGTTGCTGGCGCCGTCCTGGTTGACGGCGGAACCGCGGACGACCGCCAGGACTTCGTGGCCGTGGCGTCGCGCGTCCGACTGCCGCTCAAGAAGCAGCAGGCCGACACCCTCGCCCCAGCCCGTGCCGTCCGCCGCCTCCGCGAACGCCTTGCAGCGGCCGTCGGCCGCGAGCCCGCGCTGGCGGCTGAACTCGATGAAGGCGCCGGGGTTGGACATGACCGTGACGCCGCCCGCGAGGGCGAGGTCGCACTCGCCCTGGCGCAGGGCCTGCGCGGCCAGGTGCAGGGCGACCAGGGACGACGAGCAGGCCGTGTCGACGGTCACCGCCGGGCCTTCGAGGCCGAAGGAGTAGGCGAGACGGCCGGAGATGACGCTCGTCGCGCCGCCCGCCAGCAGATAGCCCTCGACGCCCTCGGGCGCCTGCTGGAGCCCGGAGCCGTAGCCCTGCGACGAGGCGCCGACGAACACACCGGCCTGGCTGCCGTGCAGTGTCGCCGGGTTGATGCCGGCGCGCTCGAACAGTTCCCAGGAGGTCTCCAGGAGGAGCCGCTGCTGCGGGTCCATGGCGAGGGCCTCGCGCGGCGAGATGCCGAAGAAGGCCGCGTCGAACTCGGCTGCGTCGTAGAGGAATCCGCCCTCCGCCTTGTAGGACGCCGCCCCGGTGCCCTCCCAGCCGCGGTCGGCGGGGAAGACGGAGATGGCGTCGGTGCCGTCGGCGACCAGGCGCCACAGGGCGTCGGGGCTGGTGGCGCCGCCGGGGTAACGGCAGCTCATCGAGACGATGGCGATGGGGTCGTCGGCCGTCGCGGGCGCGGCCGACGGTGTGCCCGTGGTCGTGGTGCCGGGCTCGTCGCCCAGTGCCTCGCGGCGCAGGTGCCCCGCGAGGACGGTCGAGGTCGGGTAGTCGAAGACGAGGGTTGCGGGCAGTTTCAGGCCGGTGGCGGCGCCGAGCCGGTTGCGCAGGTCGACGGCGGTGAGCGAGTCGAAGCCCAGCTCGCGGAAGGCCCGCCCGGGTTCGACGGCTTCCGCGCCCGCGTAGCCGAGGACGGCGGCGGCCTGTGCCCGTACCAGGTCGAGGACCGACCGCTCCCGCTCCGCCGGCGGCAGGGCGGCGAGCCGCTCGGCCCATGCGGAGCCCGTCACCGGGCTCTTCGCCCCGGACGCGACGGCCGTCTCCGGTCCGGTGAGCGCGCGCCGCACCTCGGGCAGGTCCCCGATGAAGGGGCTCGGCCGCACCGAGGTGAAAGCGGGCGCGAACCGCTCCCAGTCGACGTCCGCCACGGCCAGGAACGTCTCGTCGTACGCCACGGCCTCGGCCAGTGCCGCGATCGCGCGCCCTGGTGCCATCGCCGTGACGCCGAGGCGGCGCAGGGCTTCCTCGGCCTCCTCTCCGGCCATTGCGCTGCCGCCTCCCCACAGCCCCCACGCGACGGAGGTGGCGGTGAGGCCGCGGGCGCGCCGGGCTTCGGCGAGCGCGTCGAGGTGGGCGTTGGCGGCGGCGTACGCGCCCTGGCTGCCGCTGCCCCACACGCCCGCGTTGGAGGAGAACAGCACGAACGCGTCGAGCGATCCGGTGTCGAGGAGTGCGTCGAGGTGGGCGGCGCCCGCGACCTTCGCCTCCAGGACGTCGGCGATGTCGGCGGCGGTCATCCCGTCGAGGGGCTGCTCCTGGCCGACGCCCGCCGCGTGGAACACGGAGCGCAGGGTGCGTCCCTGGGCCGCGAGTTCGTCGAGGAGGCCCGTGACGGCGTCCCAGTCGGACACGTCGCAGGCGGCGACGGTCACTTCGGCGCCCAACTCCTCCAGTTCCGCCTTCAGTTCACCGGCGCCGGGGGCGTCGAGGCCGCGTCGGCTGGTGAGGACGAGGTGCTCGACGCCCTCGCGCGCCAGCCAGCGCGCCACGTGCCCGCCGACGGCACCCGTGCCGCCGGTGACAAGGGCCGTGCCGCGCGGCGTCCACTCCGGCTCCGCGCCCTTGCTCACGGCCGCCGCGTCCACGGGGGCGTGCGCGAAGCGGCGTACGAAGACACCCGTGTCCCGCACCGCGAGCTGGTCCTCGTCCCCGGCGTCCGCCAGCACGGCCGCGAAGCGCGACGCGGACCGGGCGTCGTACGCCCGGGGCAGGTCGATGAGACCGCCCCACCGGTCCGGGTGCTCCAGCGCCACGACCCGGCCCAGGCCCCACACCTGCGCCTGGACAGGGTTGACGACCCGGTCTCCGCGCCCGGTGGCGACGGCTCCGCCGGTCACCGCCCACAGCCGCGCCCCGATCCCGGCGTCACCGAGGGCCTGCACCAGGGCGACAGTGCCCGCGAGCCCCGCCGACACGGCCTCGTGCGCGTCATGAGCGGACTCGTCGAGGCCGAGCAGCGAGACCACACCGGCGAGCCCCGCCGCGTCGGCCACGTCCCGCAGCCGCACGGCGAGCGCCTCACGCGTCAACTCCTCGGCCGGTAGGGCCAGTTCGACGGGCTCTGCACCGGCCGTCGTCAGCGCTTCCCGCACACCCGCCGTCCACGGGTGGTCCACCGCGTCCTGCGGCAGCACGACGAGCCAGCGTCCGGAGAGCCCGGACGTCGGCAGGGTGCCGCTCGGCAGCGGCTTCCAGGTGACGCGGTAGCGCCAGCCGTCGAGTGTCGAGCGCTCGCGCCGCTGCCGCCGCCACGACGACAGCACCGGCAGGACGGCACCCAGTCCGGCGGACGTCGAATCGTCCGCCACGTCCAGCTCGGCGGCCAGCTCCTCCAGGTCCTCGCGCTCCACCGCTTCCCAGAACCGGGCCTCCACGTCGGCCACGGCGGACAGCGGCGTGCCGTCCGGCACCCGGCCGTCGTCCGTCAGCCAGTAGTACTGCCGCTGGAAGGCGTAGGTGGGCAGGTCGACGACGGTTCCCGCGCCGGGGTAGAGGGCGTTCCAGTCGAGTTCGACGCCGTGGGTGTGGGCTTCGGCGAGCGAGGCGGCGAGGCGGTCGGCGCCGCCCTCGTCGCGGCGCAGCGAGCCGAGGGTGGCCGCGGGGCTGTCGGTGGCGTCGATGGTGGCTTGGACCGGGACGGTGAGCACCGGGTGCGGGCTCATCTCGACGAACAGGCCGTGGCCTTCGGCGAGCAGGCCTCGGGTGGCGTGCTCGAAGAGGACCGTCTGGCGCAGGTTGCGGTACCAATAGCCCGCATCCATCGGGGTGTTGGCGTCCAGCCAGGCACCGGTGAGGGTCGAGTACAGCGGGACCTCGGCGTCCTGCGGGGTGACCCCGTCCAGCGCCTCGGCTATCTGCTGCTCGATCTGCTCCACGTACGAGGAGTGCGAGGCGTAGTCGACCGGGATCGTCCGCGCCCGGATGTCCTGCGCCACGCACTGGGCAACCAGCTCTTCCAGCGCCTCCGGCTCGCCCGAAACCACCACCTGGGCGGGGCCGTTGACGGCCGCGAGCTCGATCCGGCCGTCCCAGCCCGAGATCAGCTCGCGCACCTCGGCCTCGGGCAGCGGCACAGACACCATGCCGCCCTTGCCCGACAGCTCCCGGATGGCCAGGCTCCGCAGCGCCACCACACGGGCGGCATCGCGCAGAGTCAGCACACCGGCCACGCAGGCCGCCGCGATCTCACCCTGGCTGTGACCGACCACAGCCGCAGGCTCCACACCCGCCGCACGCCACACCGCAGCCAGCGACACCATCACCGCGAACAGCACCGGCTGGACCACATCCACCCGGTCGAACCGCTCGCCGTTGAGCTCCTCCAGCAGATCCCAGTCCACGAACGCGGACAGCGCCTCCGCGCACTCCCGCATCCGCTCCGCAAACACCGGCGACTCATCGAGCAGTTCACGCGCCATCCCGGCCCACTGCGACCCCTGACCGGGGAAGACAAACACCGGACGGACCGTGCCGCCGCCCTGCGCCCGCCCCATGACGACGCCCTGTGCGGTCGCGTCCCCCTGTGCCAGCTGCTCAAGCCCGGCCAGGAGTTCCGCACGATCGCGGCCGAGGACGACACCCCGGTGCTCGAACCGCGACCGCGCCACGGTCAGGGACCAGCCGACGTTCGCCAGGCCGATGCCCATGCCGTCGCCGTCGTCGTCGAGCAGCCGCTCCCGCAGCCGCGTCGCCTGCGCCCGCAGGGCGCTCTCGCTCTTCGCCGACAGGGCCAGCGGGACCACGCCCGGGACCACCGACGGCGCGGGGGTCTCGTCGGGCCGGTCGCCGGCGTCGTTGTCGGCGGGCAGTGGTTCCTCCATCGGCGCCTGCTCCACGATCACGTGCGCGTTGGTGCCGCTCATGCCGAAGGAGGAGACGCCCGCGCGACGCGGCCGTCCCGCCTCCCGCGCGGTCCACTCGCGCGCCTCGGTCAACAGCTCGACGGCCCCTTCGGACCAGTCGACCTCGGTCGTCGGCGCCTGTGCGTGCAGGGACTTGGGCAGGACGCCGTGCCGCATCGCCAGGACCATCTTCATGACGCCCGCGACGCCCGCGGCCGCCTGTGCGTGCCCGATGTTGGACTTGACCGAGCCGAGCCACAGCGGCTCCTGGCCCGCGGACCGGTCCTTGCCGTACGTGGCGATGAGGGCCTGGGCCTCGATCGGGTCGCCCAGTGACGTGCCCGTGCCGTGTGCCTCCACCGCGTCCACGTCGGCACCGGTGAGTCCGGCGCCGGCGAGGGCGGCGCGGATGACGCGCTGCTGGGAGGGTCCGTTCGGGGCGGTGAGGCCATTGCTGGCGCCGTCCTGGTTGACGGCGGAGCCGCGTACGACGGCGAGGACCTGGTGGCCGTTGCGGCGCGCGTCGGAAAGCCGCTCCAGGACCAGCATGCCCACGCCTTCGCCGACGCCGAAGCCGTCGGCGCCCTCGGCGAACGGCTTGCAGCGGCCGTCGGCGGCCAGGCCGCGCTGGCGGCTGAACGCGACGAGAGTGTCGGAAGTGGCCATGACCGTGGCGCCGCCCGCGAGGGCGAGCGAGCACTCGCCCTGTCGCAGCGCCTGCGCGGCCAGGTGCAGGGCGACCAGCGACGACGAGCAGGCCGTGTCGATGGTGACGGCGGGGCCTTCGAGGCCGAAGGAGTACGAGATGCGGCCGGAGACGACGCTCGTGGAGTTGCCGGTCATCAGGTGGCCTTCGAGGCCCTCGGGGATGTTGCGCACGCTCTCGCCGTAGCCCTGCGACGAGGCGCCGACGAACACGCCGCCCGCGCTGCCGCGCAGCGTGGCCGGGTCGATGCCGGCGCGCTCGAAGGCCTCCCAGGAGGTCTCCAGGAGGAGGCGCTGCTGCGGGTCCATGGCGAGGGCCTCGCGCGGGGAGATGCCGAAGAAGGAGGCGTCGAACTCGCCGGCCTCGTGCAGGAATCCGCCGCCGCGCGAGTACGTGGTGCCCTGGTGGTCGGGGTCGGGGTGGTAGAGGGACGCGGTGTCCCAGCCGCGGCCCTCGGGCAGCCCGGAGGTGGCGTCGGCGCCCGCGCCGACCAGCCGCCACAGGTCTTCGGGGCTCTCCACGCCGCCGGGGAAGCGGCAGCTCATCGCGACGATGGCGATGGGTTCGTCGGTGTGGTCGCGGTCGCCCGGTCCGCGGCCGGTCGCGGGGGCAGGGCTCGCCGTGTCCGTGTCGCCGCCGACGAGTTCGGCCTTGAGGTGGCGGGCCAGGGCGAGCGGGCTCGCGTAGTCGAAGACGAGGGTGGCGGGCAGCCGCAGGCCGGTCGACTCGTTGAGGCGGTTGCGCAGTTCGACGGCGGTCAGCGAGTCGAAGCCGAGGTCGCGGAAGGCCCGTTCGGAGTCCACCTGGTCGCCGGAGCCGTGGCCGAGGACGGCGGCGGCCTGGCCGCGCACGTGGTCGAGGAGGGCCCGGTCCCGCTCGTCGTCGGGCAGTCCGCGCAGACGGCGTACGAGGGCCGACGCCTCGCCGCCGGACCCGTCCCCGTCGGCGACGGCACGCCGGGCGGGGCCGTGCACGAGGCCACTGAGCAGCGGCGGCAGCTGCCGGCCGTGGGTGGTGCGCAGCGCGGCGGTGTCGAGGCGTACGGGAACCAGCGCGGCGGCGCCGAGTCCGAGCGCGGCGTCGAGCAGGCCGAGGCCCTGCTCGGTGGCGAGGGGCGCGATGCCGGAGCGGGTCATCCGGTCCAGGTCGTCGGCGGTGATCTGCCCGGCCATGCCGCCGCGTTCGGCCCACAGGCCCCAGGCGAGGGAGGTGGCGGGCACGCCCTGGCCGCGCAGGTGCTGCGCGTAGGCGTCGAGGAAGGTGTTGCCCGCGGCGTAGTTGCCCTGTCCGGCGCCGCCGAGGACGCCCGCGACGGAGGAGAACAGGACGAAAGCGGCCAGGTCGGCGCCGTGGGTGAGGGCGTGCAGATTGACGGCGGCGTCGACCTTGGGACGCAGGACGCGGCCGAGCTGCTCGGCGGTGAGCGAGGCGGTGATGCCGTCGTCGAAGACGCCCGCGGTGTGCACGACGGCGGTGAGCGGGTGCTCGCCGGGGACACGGGCCAGTGCTTCGGCCAGGGCGTCCCGGTCTGCGGCGTCGCAGGCGACGATGTCGGCGACCGCTCCCGACTGCGCGATGTCCGCAGCGAGTTCGGCGGCACCCGGCGCGTCGGGGCCGCGGCGGCCGAGGAACAGCAGGTGGCGTACGCCGTGTTCGGCGACGAGGTGCCGGGCGACGAGCCCGCCGAGGCCGCCGGGGGCGCCGGTGACCAGGGCCGTGCCGTCCGGGTTCAGGGCAGCCGGGGCCTCGGCGGGCTCACCGAGGCCGCGGCCGAGCCTGGGGACGTGTACGGCTCCGGCGCGGATCGCGCACTCGGGCTCACCGTGCGCGTACGCGGTGGGCAGCGCGCGCAGCGACTCGGGGTCGCCGTCCACATCGGCGAGGACGAACCGGCCGGGCTCCTCGGACTGCGCCGAACGCAGCAGGCCGAGGACGGCGGCGTGCGCCAGTCCGGACACCGGCTCGTCGGCGGTGACGGCGGCGGCACCACGCGTCAGGACGATCAGGCGCGCGTCGGCGAGGCGTTCGTCGGCAAGCCATTCCTGGAGGAGCGCGAGGGCGTCACCGGTGGCGGCGTGTACGGCTTCGGCGATCTCGCTCTCGCCCGAGTCATCGAGGTGGGCGAGCGGCCCGGCCGCGACGACGACGTCGGGCACGGTCGCGGTGCCGTCGGCGAGGGCTGTGGTGAGGTCCGCGAGGGTGGTGTACGAGGTGACGTCGACGCCGTCCTCACCGAGGAGGCGGGCCAGCTCGGCTGCGGCGGTGCCGTCGGTGCCGAGCACGGCCCAGGAGTCGGCGGCGGCGCGCTCCGCCTGGGCCGGGGCGACGGCCGGAGGCTGAACCCAGGCGACGCGGTACAGGTGCGGTACGCGGGTGCGCCGGGCGGCGAGGCTCCGGCTCACGTCGACGGTGCGGGACACCAGGGAGCCGATGCGCGCGACCGGCGCCCCGGAGTCGTCGGCGAGCAGCACCGACACGGAGTCGCCGCCGCTCCCGGAGCGGGACAGGCGTACGCGCAGGGACTTCGCCCCGGTGGCGTACAGGGCCACGTCGCTCCAGGAGAACGGCAGCCGCGGCGCGCCGCCCGCCTCGTCGGCGTCGTCCGAGGGGCCCTGGGCGAGGTGGGCCGCCTGGAGCGCGGCGTCGAGGAGTACGGGGTGCAGGCCGAACCGGCCCGCCTCGTCACGCCGGTCCTCGGGGATGGCGACCTCGGCGAACACCTCGTCGCCGCGCCGCCAGGCGCCGCGCAGCCCCTGGAAGGCAGGGCCGTACTGGACGTCCGCCGCGGCGAACTCCTCGTACAGACCGTCGATGCCGACCGCCTCCGCGTCGCGGGGCGGCCACTGGGCCAGGTCGAACTCGGCGGGCGCGGTCGACGCCTCGGGCGCGGTGCTCGCGGCGAGCACGCCGGTGGCGTGCCGGGTCCACGGCTCCGCGTCCGCGCCGTCCTCGTCGGGACCGGCTTCCGGCCGGGAGTGGAAGGCGAGGGTCCGCCGCCCGGAGGCGTCGGCGGCTCCCACGGTCAACTGGAGCTGTACGCCGCCCGTTTCGGGGACGACCAGGGGCATCTCCATGGTGAGCTCTTCGACCAGGTCGCAGTCGACCTGGTCGCCCGCGCGCGTCGCCAGCTCCACGAAGGCGGTCGCGGGCAGCAGCACGGCACCGGCGACGGCGTGGTCGGCCAGCCACGGATGCGTACGCAGCGAGAGCCGCCCCGTGAGCAGTTGCCCGTCCCCGTCGGCCAGCGGCACGGCCGCGCCCAGCAGGGGGTGACCCGTGTCCCCGAGCCCGACGGCGGTGACGTCACCGGCGCCGGGGTCGGCGTGCAGCCAGTAGTGCTGGTGCTGGAAGGGGTAGGTGGGGAGGTCGACGACGGTTCCCGCGCCGGGGTAGAGGGCGTTCCAGTCGAGTTCGGCGCCGTGGGTGTGGGCCTCGGCGAGGGAGGCGGCCAGGCGGTCGGCGCCGCCCTCGTCGCGGCGCAGCGAGCCGAGGGTGGCGGCGGGGCTGTCGGTGGCGTCGATGGTGGCTTGGACCGGGACGGTGAGCACCGGGTGCGGGCTCATTTCCAGGAACAGGCCGTGACCTTCGGTGAGCAGGCCGCGCGTGGCGTGCTCGAACAGGACCGTCTGGCGCAGGTTGCGGTACCAATACCCGGCGTCCATCGGGGTGTTGGCGTCCAGCCAGGCGCCGGTGAGGGTGGAGTACAGCGGGATCTCGGCGGCCTGCGGGGTGACCCCGTCCAGCGCTTCGGCTATCTGCTGCTCGATCTGCTCCACGTACGAGGAATGGGAGGCGTAGTCCACGGGGATGGTGCGGGCGCGGATGTCCTGCGCGACGCACTGGGCGACCAGCTCTTCCAGCGCCTCCGGCTCGCCGGAAACCACCACCTGGGCGGGGCCGTTGACGGCCGCGAGCTCGATCCGGCCGTCCCAGCCCGAGATCAGCTCGCGCACCTCGGCCTCGGGCAGCGGCACGGATACCATGCCGCCCTTGCCCGACAGCTCGCGGATGGCCAGGCTCCGCAGGGCGACCACGCGGGCGGCATCCTCCAGCGACAGCACACCGGCCACGCAGGCCGCCGCGATCTCACCCTGACTGTGACCCACCACAGCCGCAGGCTCCACACCCGCCGCACGCCACACCGCCGCCAGCGACACCATCACCGCGAACAGAACGGGCTGGACCACATCCACCCGGTCGAACCGATCGCCGTTGAGCTCCTCCAGCAGATCCCAGTCCACGTACGCGGACAGCGCGTCCGCGCACTCCCCCATCCGCTCCGCGAACACCGGCGACTCGTCGAGGAGTTCACGCGCCATCCCCGCCCACTGCGACCCCTGCCCCGGGAACACGAACACCGGACGGACCGTGCCGCCGCCCTGCGCCCGCCCAGTGACCACACCACCAGCCGCACTGTCACCCTCGGCCAACTGCTCAAGACCGGCCAGCAGCTCGTCCCGGTCCTGCCCGAGGACCACGCCCCGGTGCTCGAACCGCGACCGTGCCACCGCCAACGACCAGGCCAGGTCGCCCGGTTCAAGTCCGGCGTCGGCCAGCAGTCGCTCCCGTACCTGCCCGGCCTGCGCCTGCAGGGCGCTCTCGCTCTTCGCCGAAAGGACCAGCGGCACCACGCCCGCGATCACCGACGGAGCAGCAGCGCCCTCCGGCTCATCGGAGACCGGCTCCTCGTCCGCCGGAGCCTGCTCCACGATCACGTGCGCGTTCGTGCCGCTCATGCCGAACGAGGAGACGCCCGCGCGCCGGGGCAGCCCCGGCTCCCGCTCGGGCCAGTCCCGCGCCTGCGTGAGGAGTTCGACGGTGCCCGCCGACCAGTCCACTTCGGACGTCGGGGCGTCCACGTGCAGCGTCTTCGGCAGGACACCGGCACGCAGCGCCATCACCATCTTGATGACACCGGCGACACCGGCGGCGGACTGCGTGTGCCCGATGTTCGACTTCAACGAGCCCAGCCACAACGGCCGTTCCGCCGAGTGCTCCTTGCCGTACGTGGCGAGGAGGGCCTGGGCCTCGATGGGGTCGCCGAGCGTCGTGCCGGTGCCGTGCGCCTCCACGGCGTCCACATCGCCGGCCGCCAGGCCCGCGTTGGCCAGCGCGGCCCGGATCACGCGCCGCTGCGAGGGACCGTTGGGCGCGGTGAGGCCGTTGCTCGCGCCGTCCTGGTTGACCGCGGAGCCGCGTACGACCGCGAGGACGCGGTGGCCGTTGCGCCGGGCGTCGGAAAGGCGCTCGACGAGCAGCATGCCGACGCCCTCGCCCCAGCCCGTGCCGTCCGCGGCCTCCGCGAACGCCTTGCAGCGGCCGTCGGCGGCAAGGCCGCGCTGGCGGCTGAACTCCACGAAGGTCTCCGGCGACGACATGACCGTCACGCCGCCCGCGAGCGCCATCGTGCACTCGCCCTGGCGCAGCGCCTGCGCGGCCAGGTGCAGGGCGACCAGCGACGACGAGCACGCCGTGTCCACGGTCACGGCCGGGCCCTGGAGGCCGAGGACGTAGGAGAGGCGGCCGGACATGACGCTGGTGGTGTTGCCGGTGAGCAGGTGGCCCTCGACGCCTTCGGGGGCCTGTCGGACACCTTCGCCGTAGCCCTGGTAGCCGGAGCCGACGAACACGCCGGCGCGGGTGCCGCGCAGGGTGGCGGGGTCGATGCCCGCCCGTTCGAAGGCTTCCCAGGCGGTCTCCAGGAGGAGCCGCTGCTGCGGGTCCATGGCGAGGGCCTCGCGGGGCGAGATGCCGAAGAACGAGGCGTCGAAGTCCCCCGCTTCGTGCAGGAAGCCGCCGTGGCGGGCGTAGAAGGTGCCTTGCTTGTCCGGGTCGGGGTCGTAGAGTCCCTCGACGTCCCAGCCGCGGCCGTCGGGCAGTTCGCCGATGGCGTCGGCGCCGTCGGCGACGAGCCGCCACAGGTCCTCGGGGCCGCGTACGCCGCCGGGGAAGCGGCAGCTCATGCCGACGATCGCGATGGGCTCCCTGGAAGCCGCCGTGAGCTGCTGGTTCTGCCGTCGCAGCCGCTCGGTCTCCTTCAGAGACGCGCGCAGCGCTTCAACGACCGTGTCCGAAGGCCTCGTCATGTCCGGCTCCACATCCGTGCTGCGTCATTTCGTGCTGCGTGAGGAATTGGTCTGGGTCCCGCGCCGACTGCTCCGCGCCTGCGGCGCGTTTTGCTGCTGTCCACATCAGGAGCAGGAGTGCTGTCCACGTCAGGAGTGCTGTCCACGTCAGGAATCGCTGTTGTCCATGGCCATCTGGATCAGGTTGGCCACGTCCATGGCGTCGATCGAGGCGTCCGCGTCTTCGCCGTCGGGTGCGGCCGGGGCCGCGTCCGTGCTCTGCTCGGCCAGCCGCAGGAGGGCGTCCATCAGTCCCGCCTCGCGGATGCGGGCGATCGGCACGGCGGCGAGGGCTCGGCGGACTTCGGCGTCCGCCGGGTCGTCCAGCGGACCGTCCGCTTCGTCACCGGCGTCGGGCAGGAGTTCGGCGAGGAGTTGCAGGGACAGTTCCCCTGGGGTCGGGTGGTCGAAGACGAGGGTGCTGGGCAGGCTCAGTCCGGTCGCGGCGTTCAGGCGGGTGCGGAGTTCGACGGCGGTCAGCGAGTCGAAGCCGAAGTCCTTGAAGGCGCGGTCCTCGCGGACGGCCTCCGTGCCCGAGTGCCCGAGGACGGCGGCGACTTCCTCGCGTACCAGCTTCAGTACGGTCCGCTCGCGCTCGTCGCGCGAGGCGGCGGCGAGTCGCTCGCGCAGGGCGGCCGCGGCGTCGCCGGTTCCGGTCCCGTCGGCGGACACCGCGCCGGGTGCGCCGCCCGACGCGGCGTCCAGGGCGCGGCGGGCCTCCGGCAGGTCGTCGAGCAGCGGGCTCGGCCGCCGTACGGTGAAGGCCGGGGCGAACCGCTCCCAGTCGACGTCGGCGACGGTGACCAGGGCGTCGCGGGCACCGAGTGCGTGCCGCAGTGCGGCGACGGCCGACTCGGGCCGCATGACGGGCAGGCCCCGCTTGCGCAGGTGCGCCGCCGCCTCGTCGTCCCCGGCCATGCCCGAACCGGCCCACGGCCCCCAGGCGACCGACGTCACCGCACGCCGCTGGGCCCTGCGGCGCTCGGCGAGCCCGTCGAGGAAGGCGTTGGCGGCCGCGTACGCCGCCTGGCCGCCGCTGCCCCACACGCCGGCGATGGACGAGAACAGCACGAAGGCGTCCAGCGGGGTGTCGCCGAGCAGTTCGTCCAGGTGCGCCGCGCCCGCCGTCTTCGCCGTGACGATGGTGGCGAAGTCCTCCGGCCCCGTCTCGCCGATCACGCGGTCCTGGCCCAGGCCCGCCGCGTGCACGACGGCGCTGAGCGGCGCGTCCGCGGGGATCTCGTCCAGGAGCCGGGCCAGCGCGTCCCGGTCGGCCACGTCGCAGGCGGCGAGGGTGACCTTGGCACCCAACTCCTCCAGTTCGGCGCGGAGTTCGGTGGCGCCGGGCGCGTCGGGGCCGCGGCGGCTCGTCAGTACGAGGTGCCGGGCGCCGCCGCCCGCGCACCACCGCGCCACGTGGGCGCCGAGGGCGCCGGTGCCGCCGGTGATCAGTACGGTGCCGCGCGGCTGCCAGGGCCCGGCCGGGGCCGTGCTCCTGGGCGCCCGTACGAGGCGGCGTACGTGGACACCCGAGGGCCGGACGGCGAGTTGGTCCTCGGTGAAGTCGTCCGAGGCGGTGCGGGAGAGGAGGGTGGTGAGGTGAGTGGTGAGTCGGGTGGTGGTGGTCTCCGTGAGACCGAGGTCGATGAGGCCACCCCACATGTCCGGGTGCTCCAGGCCCACGACCCGCCCGAATCCCCATACCTGCGACTGCGCGACGCTTCGCACGGGCTCGGCGGCGCCGACGGACACCGCGCCGGACGTGCCGATCCACAGCCGTCCGCCGACCTCGGCGTCGACGACGGCCTGGGTCAACGCGAGGGTCGCGGCCATGCCCTGGGACAGGGACACCGAGTGCTCGTACGGGCGCTCGTCCAGGGCCAGGAGGGACAGCACACCGGCGAGGGGGGCATCCAGCTCCCGCAGCAGCGCCGTCAGCGCCGTACGGTCGGCGGCCTCGTCCCCGACGACGACGCGCCGGACGTCCGCCCCGGCAGCGGCGAGCGCGTCCTCGGCGGCCGCGCACCAGGCGTGTTCGGCCGTGGCCGCCGGGACCACCAGCGCCCAGGTGCCCCGGAGGGCCGGGCCGGTGCCGGGCGAGGAGTCGCCGGGCAGCGGCTTCCACGTGACCTGGTAGCGCAGGGCGTCCACCTCGTGCTGTTCCTGCTGCCTGCGGCGCCAGTTCGCGAGCGCGGGCAGCACCGACTTGAGGGAGGCCTCCTGGTCGAGTTCCAGCGTGTCCGCAAGGCCTTCGAGGTCCTCGCGCTGCACGACCTCCCAGAACTCGGCGTCCACGCCGACGCCCTCGCCGTCGGCCGCCGGACCGGAGTCCTTCGGCTGCGGCCAGTAGGTGCGGTGCTGGAAGGCGTACGTGGGGAGGTCGACGCGGCGACGTGCCTCGACCGGGGCGTACAGCGGCGTCCAGTCGACCTCGGCTCCGCGTACGTGGAGCTGGGCGAGGGCGGTCAGGAAGGTGTTCGGCTCCGGGCGGTCCTTGCGTACGGCGGCGATCAGACCGGTCTGCGCGGCCGGGTCGGTGATCGTGTCGTGCGCCATGGCGGTCAGGACGGAGTCGGGGCCGAGTTCGAGGAGTGTGGTCACGCCGAACTCGGTGAGGGCGCCGAGGCCGTCGTGGAAGCGGACCGCCTCGCGGACGTGCCGGACCCAGTACTCCGGGTCCTTCAGCTCGTCAGCGGTGGCGAGCCGCCCGGTCAGGTTCGAGACGACCGACAGCGCCGGGTCCTCGTACGTCAGGCTCTCGGCGACCTTGCGGAAGTCGTCGAGCACCGGGTCCATCAGGGGTGAGTGGAAGGCGTGCGAGACCTTCAGCCACCGCACCTTGCGACCCTGGCCCCGGAGTGTCCCCTCCAGTCCCTCCAGAACCTCGCGGTCACCGGAAAGCACCACCTGGGCGGGCCCGTTGACCGCTGCCACACCGACGCGGTCCGACACGTCCGCCAGCAGCGGCAGGACATCGCCCTCAGCTGCCTGCACGGCGAGCATCGCCCCACCCTCGGGCAGGGACTGCATCAACCTGCCGCGTGCGGCGACTAGTTGGGCCGCGTCCTCCAAGGACCAGAGCCCGGCTATGTACGCGGCCGTCAGCTCGCCGATCGAGTGGCCGCCGACGATTTCGGGACGTACGCCGAAGGACTCGGCCAGGCGGTACAGCGCGACTTCGACGGCGAACAGCGCGGGCTGCGCGTACCCCGTCTGCTCCAACGCCTCCGCGTCCTCGCCGAACATCACATCCTTCAAGGGCCGGTCGAGCAGTCCCTCCAGGTGCGCGCACACTTCGTCGAGCGCGTCCGCGAATACCGGGAAGGCCTCGTGCAACTCTCGGCCCATCCCGATCCGCTGGCTGCCCTGCCCGGTGAACACCACCCCGAGCCGCCCCTCGGTCACGGAGCCCAGGACGACTCCGGGCCCGCCGGAGGCGAGGGCCTCAAGACCGCCGAGGAACTCCTCCCGCTCCCGGCCGAACACCACAGCCCGGTGCTCATGCAGGGCCCGGCCCGACAACAACGACCAGCCCACGTCGGCAGGTTCGAGTTCAGGGCGCCCGGCCACGTGCTCGCGCAAGCGGCCGGCCTGCGCCCGCAGCGCCTCCGCACTCCGCGCCGACACCAACCACGGCACATTGGATAGAACGCTCGTTTTAGCGGACTCGGTGGTCTCCTCCGCCGGAGCCTGCTCCACGATCACGTGCGCGTTCGTCCCGCTCACACCGAACGACGACACACCCGCACGACGCGGCGCACTCTCACGCACCGACCACTCGCGCGCCTGCGTCAGCAGCTCGACAGCACCCGCCGACCAGTCCACATGCGTGCTCGGCTCGTCCACGTGCAGGGTCGGCGGCAGGACTCCGGCCCGCATCGCCATCACCATCTTGATGACGCCCGCGACACCGGCCGCAGCCTGCGTGTGCCCGATGTTCGACTTCACAGAGCCCAGCCACAGCGGCCGGTCGGCCGCCCGCTCCTGTCCGTACGTCGCGAGCAGCGCCTGCGCCTCGATCGGGTCGCCCAGCGACGTGCCTGTGCCGTGTGCCTCGACGGCGTCGACATCACCGGCCGACAGGCGGGCGTTGGCGAGGGCGGCCCGGATCACACGCTGCTGGGACGGACCGTTCGGCGCCGTCAGGCCATTGCTCGCCCCGTCCTGGTTGACCGCCGAGCCACGCACCACGGCCAACACCTCGTGGCCGTGACGCCGCGCGTCCGACAACCGCTCCAGAAGCAGCAGACCGACACCCTCACCCCAGCCGGTACCGTCCGCCGCCTCCGCGAACGCCTTGCACCGGCCGTCGGCCGCGAGCCCGCGCTGGCGGCTGAACTCGATGAAGGCGCTCGGCGTGGACATCACCGTCACGCCGCCGGCGAGCGCCATGTCGCACTCGCCCTGGCGCAGTGCCTGCGCGGCGAGGTGCAGTGCGACGAGGGCCGACGAGCACGCCGTGTCGACGGTCATGGCGGGGCCTTCGAAGCCGAAGGCGTACGACAGGCGGCCGGAGACCACGCTGGCGGCGTTGCCGGTGCCGATGTAGCCCTCGGCGCCGTCGGGCGCGTCCTTGAGGAGGTCCAGGTAGTCCTGGCCGTTGGTGCCCGCGAACACACCGGTGCGGCTGCCGTGCAGCGTCGGGGGCGCGATACCGGCCCGTTCGAAGAGCTCCCACGCGGTCTCCAGGAGGAGCCGCTGCTGCGGGTCCATGGCGAGGGCCTCGCGGGGCGAGATGCCGAAGAAGTCCGCGTCGAATCCGCCCGCGTCCGGCAGGAAACCGCCCTGGCGGGCGTAGGTGGAGCCGGGCGTCGCCGGGTCGGGGTCGTACAGCGCCGCCGTGTCCCAGCCACGGTCGGCGGGGAACTCGCCCAGCGCGTCGACGCCGTCCGCGACGAGCCGCCACAGGTCTTCCGGTCCGCATACGCCGCCGGGGAAGCGGCAGCTCATCGACACGATCGCGATGGGCTCGTCGTCGGCCGCCGTGCCCGTGGGCGACGACGCGGCGGCGAGGGTTTCGGTGGTGTCGCCGGTGAGGAGGTGGCCGGACAGGTAGTCGGCGACCGCGCGCGGCGAGGGGTGGTCGAAGACCAGGGTGGCCGGGAGGGTCAGGCCGGTCGCGGCGCCGAGCCGGTTGCGGAACTCGACCGAGGTGAGCGAGTCGAACCCGAGCCCCTTGAACGCGCCGTCCCCGGGCACGGCCTGCGTGCCGCCGTGCCCGAGCACGGCCGCGGCCTGGGACCGGACGAGGTCGAGCAGGGCCCGTTCGGCGTCCGGGCGGGCCAGGGCGGCCAACTGCTGCTTCAGGGGCGGGGTTTCGGTGTCGCCCGCGCCGGCGGAGTGGGTCGTGCGGGCGGCGGCCGCCTCCGGCAGGTCGTCGAAGAGGGTGCTGCGCCGGGTGGCGGTGAAGCCTTCGGCGAACCGGTCCCACACGACGTCGGCGACGACGAGCGCGGCGGCGGCCTGTCCCGGCGTCGACGCCGGGCCGTCCTCCGCCTGCGCGGCGTGCGCCGCCGCGTGCCGCGTCGCGCGGCGCAGTGCCTCGGTGGCGCGCGCGGGGTCCATGACGGGCAGTCCGGCCTGCCGCATCCGCTCCTCGGCGCCGTCGTCGGCGGCCATGCCGCTACCGCCCCACGGGCCCCAGGCGAGCGAGACGGCGGGCAGTCCGGCGGCGCGCCGCCGTTCGGCGAGGGCGTCGAGGAAGGCGTTCGCGGCGGCGTAGTTGCCCTGGCCCGGCGCTCCCACGGTCCCGGTGAGGGAGGAGAACAGGACGAAGGCGGACAGGTCGGCGTCGCGGGTCAGCTCGTCCAGGTGCCGGGCCGATTCCGCCTTCGCGTGGAACACGGAGGCGACGCGGTCCTCGGTCAGACCATCCAGCACTCCGTCGTCCAGGACTCCGGCGGTGTGGAAGACGCCGGTCAGCGGTGCGTCGTCGGGGATCTCGTCCAGGAGCCGCGCCAGCGCCTCCCGGTCCGCCGCGTCACACGCCGCGACGGTGACCCGTGCCCCCAACTCCTCCAATTCGGCCCGCAGTTCGGCTGCGCCGGGTGCGTCCGGGCCGCGGCGGCTCGTCAGTACGAGGTACTCGGCGCCCTCGCGCGCCAGCCACCGCGCGACGTGCGCGCCGAGGGCGCCCGTACCGCCGGTGACCAGAACCGTGCCACCGCTCGGGGACCACTCCCCCGCCGGTGCTTCGGCCCCGTCTGCGTCACCGAACGGGGCGCGCACCAACCGGCGTACGAACACTCCCGACCCGCGCACCGCCACCTGGTCCTCGCCCGACGCGGCCCCGAGGACCTGGGCGAGCCGTGTCGTTGTGCGCGTGTCCGGCGCCTCGGGCAGGTCGACCAGGCCGCCCCAGCGTTCCGGGTGTTCGAGGGCAGCGACCCGGCCCAGTCCCCACACCGCCGCGCGGTCGGCGTCGGCCACGGCGTCCGACGCGCCCACACTGACCGCGCCCCGCGTCGCCACCCACAGCGGGGCGGCCACGTCCGCGTCACCCAGGGCCTGGACGAGGACGAGGGTACGGAGCACTCCGGCCGGGACGCCTCCGAGGCAGGAACCGTCGCCGCAGGCCAGCAGGGACAGCACACCAGTCACGGATGTGTCCTGCTCCTGCCCCTCACTGTTGTCCGCGAGGGCACCCCTCAGCTTGTCCAGCAGCACGCCGCGGTCCGCGTCCCGCGGCTCCACCCGCAGCACGAGCGCCCGTGCCCCGCTCTGCTCCAACGCCCTTACGGACGCGTCGATCCACGGTTCCTCCGCCTCCCCGGCGGGGGCGACTACCAGCCAGGTGCCGGTGAGTCCGGCCCTCGCCGTCTTGGGCGACGGCTTCCACGTGATCCGGTACTGCCGGCGGTCCAGCTCGGACTGCTCGTGCCGCTGCCGCCGCCAGGCGGTCAGGGCGGGCAGCACCGACCGGAACGGCGCCTCCTCATCGACCTCCAAGGCACCCGCCAGCGCCGCGAGGTCCTCGTCCTCCACAGCCTTCCAGAACCTGGCGTCCACGGGGTCGGCGGCGTCGCCCGCCGTGGCCACCGCCGCCTGCTCCAGCGGGTTGAGCCAGTAGTGCTCGTGCTGGAAGGCGTACGTGGGCAGGTCCACGCGGCGGCGCGCCTCGACCGGCTGGAAGAACCGGGTCCAGTCGACGGTGACGCCGCGCACGTGGAGCCGGGCGAGGGCGGCCAGGAAGGTGTCCGCTTCCGGACGGTCCTTGCGCACGGCGGCGACGAGGCCCGCCTGCGCGGCCGGGTCCGTGATCGTGTCGTGCGCCATCGCGGTCAGGACGGAGTCCGGGCCCAACTCCAGCAGCGTCGACACGCCTTGCGCGGTAAGAGCGCCCAGGCCGTGGTGGAAGCGGACCGCCTCGCGGACGTGCCGTACCCAGTACTCGGGGTCCTGGAGCTGTGCCGACCCGGCGAGCTCACCGGTGACGTTGGAGACCACCGGCAGCTTCGGATCCTGGTACGTCAGGCCCCGGGCGACCGCGCGGAACTCGTCCAGGATCGGGTCCATCAACGGTGAGTGGAAGGCGTGAGACACCTTCAGCCACCGCACCTTCCGCCCCTGGCCACGGAGGGTCTCCTCCAGGCCTTCCAGAGCTGTGCGGTCACCGGAAAGCACCACCTGCGAAGGCCCGTTGACCGCGGCCACACCGGCACGGTCCTCCATGCCCTCCAGCAGCGGCAGCACCTCCGCCTCGGCCGCCTGGACGGCGAGCATCGCCCCACCCCCGGGCAGGGACTGCATCAACCTGCCGCGTGCGGCCACCAGTTGGGCCGCGTCCTCCAACGACCACACTCCGGCCACGTACGCCGCCGTCAGCTCGCCGATCGAATGCCCACCGACAACCTGGGGCCGCACCCCGAAGGACTCGGCAAGGCGATACAGCGCGACCTCGACGGCGAACAGCGCGGGCTGCGCGTACCCCGTCTGCTCCAACAGTCCGGCGTCCTCGCCGAAAATGACGTCCTTCAACGGGCGGCCCATCAGCCCGTCCAAGTGAGCGCACACCTCATCGAGCGCGTCCGCGAACACCGGGAACTTCTCGTACAACTCCCGGCCCATACCGATGCGTTGACTGCCCTGCCCGGTGAAGACGACCCCGAGACGCCCCTCGGCCACCGCGCCCGAGACCACCCCAGGCCCGCCGGAAGCCAGCGCATCGAGCCCGGCCAGGAACTCCTCCCGCTCCCGCCCGAAGACGACCGCCCGGTGCTCATGCGCAGCCCGGCCCGACAGCAACGACCAGCCCACGTTCACCGGATCGACGTCGGCCTGCGCGGCCATGTGCTCGCGCAGCTTCTCGGCCTGCGCCCGCAGCGCCTCCGCACTCCGCGCCGACACCAACCACGGCACGGCACTAAATAGAACGTCCGTTTTAGCGGACTCGGTGGTCTCCTCCGCCGCCGGAACCTGCTCCACGATCACATGCGCATTCGTGCCGCTCACGCCGAACGACGAGACACCGGCCCGACGCGGCGAACCGCCCGCCCGCTCGGCCCACTCACGAGCCTCCGTCAGCAGCTCGACAGCCCCCGCCGACCAGTCCACGTGCGCGTTCGGACGGTCCACGTGCAGCGTGCGCGGCAGCTGCCCGTGGCGCATCGCCATGACCATCTTGATGACCCCCGCGACACCGGCGGCGGCCTGGGTGTGGCCGAGGTTGGACTTCACCGAACCGAGCCACAGAGGTTCGCGGGCCCGGGACGGGCCTTCGGGCCGCTCCTGTCCGTACGTCGCGAGCAGCGCCTGGGCCTCGATGGGATCGCCGAGCGTCGTTCCCGTGCCGTGCGCCTCCACGGCGTCGACATCCGCCGCCGCGAGGCCGGCATTCGCCAGGGCGGCGCGGATGACGCGCTGTTGGGCGGGGCCGTTGGGGGCGGTGAGGCCGCTGCTGGCGCCGTCCTGGTTGACGGCGGAGCCGCGTACGACGGCCAGGACCTGGTGGCCGTTGCGGCGGGCGTCGGAAAGGCGCTCCAGGACGAGCAGTCCGACGCCTTCGCCCCAGCCGGTGCCGTCGGCCGCCTCGGCGAACGCCTTGCAGCGGCCGTCGGCCGCGAGGCCGCGCTGGCGGCTGAACTCCACGAACGTGTCCGGCGTCGACATGACGGTCACGCCGCCCGCCAGCGCCATCGTGCACTCGCCCTGGCGCAGCGCCTGCGCGGCCAGATGCAGGGCGACCAGCGAGGAGGAGCAGGCCGTGTCGATGGTGACGGCGGGGCCTTCGAGGCCGAACGTGTACGAGACGCGTCCGGACGCGATGCTGCCCGCGCTGCCGTTGCCGAGGTAGCCCTCGAATTCCTCCAGGCCCTCGGGGTTGCTGAGGATGCGGTTGCCGTAGTCGCCGTACATGACGCCGACGAAGACACCCGTCTTGGAGCCGCGTACGGACAGCGGGTCCACGCCCGCCCGCTCGAACGCCTCCCAGGTGGCTTCGAGGAGCAGGCGCTGCTGCGGGTCGATGGCGAGGGCCTCGCGCGGGGAGATGCCGAAGAACGCGGGGTCGAACTGTGCCGCGTCGTGCAGGAATCCGCCTTCGCGCGCATAGCTCTTGCCGGGGCGGTTCGGGTCGGGGTCGTGCAGGTCGGCGTCCCAGCCCCGGTCGTCCGGGAAGGGGGAGATCGCGTCGCCGCCCTCGGCGACGAGCCGCCACAGGTCTTCCGGCCCGGCGACCCCGCCGGGGTAGCGGCAGCTCATCGCGACGATGGCGATGGGTTCCCGGCTCTCGGACTCGGCGTCCTGCAGACGCTGCCGGGTCTGATGCAGATCCGCGGTAACTCGCTTGAGGTACTCGCGGAGTTTCTGCTCATTCGCCATTTCGGTGCGACTCCTTCAACGCAGAGGGCCGACCCCATCACATCGGCGGGAGGGCAGGAGCAACAACCCCTACCCTCCCCCTACGGACCCCTTTATGAATTTCTGTGAACTGCCTGCGGATTGCTCTGAGAATGCGAGCGGATTGCTTTAGGAGACGCCGAGTTCGTTGTCGATGAAGTCAAACATGTCATCGTCGTCGGCGTCTTCCAGCTGGTCCGCGATGGCCGCGCCGGCCGCCGTGGCGGGGTCGGCGGGTCCGCCTAGCTCGACGGCGTCCAGCTTGCCGAGCAGGGCGCGCAGCCTGCCGCGCAGGGCGGCACGTTCGTCGCCCGACGGCGGGCCCGCGGCCAGCGCCGCTTCCAGACCCGCGAGTTCGGCGACCACGCCGCCGGGGCGTGCCCCCACCGTGCTCTCCTCGGCCGTTCCGTCGGTCTGCGGCAGGTTCTCGTCCAGGTAGGACGCGAGAGCCGCGGGCGACGGGTAGTCGAAGATGAGGGTAGCGGGGAGACGCAGTCCGGAAAGGGAGTTGAGTCGATTCCGGAGTTCCACGGCGGTGAGCGAGTCGACGCCCAGTTCCAGGAATCCCCGGGTGGCGCCGATCGCCTCGGGCCCGGAATGGCCGAGCACCATGGCCACATTGCTGCGCACCGCATCGAGCAGTGCGCGTTCCCGTTCCGCTCCGGAAAGGCCCGCCAATTGCTGGACGAGGGCGGGGGCGCCGGGGTTGCCCGCGCCGTTGGCGGCCGCCGCGCTTCCGGAGCGGGCGGGCGCCCTGTCGACGCGGCGGGCCGAGGTGCGGACCAGGTCCGAGAAGACGGGCTGTACGCCGTCGGGGCCCGCGGAGGCCCGCAGGGACGCGGCGTCCAGACGGAGGGGGACGAGGGTCGCCGGTGCTTCGGCTGCCCTCAGGCTCACGGTGGTCACCGCGGCGTCCAGGAGGGCGAGGCCCTCCTCCGTGGACAGCGCCGCGACGCCGCCCCGCGCCATCCGCCCGAGATCCGTACCGCCCAACTTGCCCGTCATGTCGCTGTCCTGCGCCCACAGGCCCCAGGCCAGGGAGGTCGCCGGGAGGCCCTGGGCGCGGCGGACGACCGCGAGTGCGTCCAGGAGGCTGTTGGCGGCCGCGTAGTTGGCCTGCCCCGCGCTGCCGAGCACACCGGCGGCGGACGAGAACAGCACGAAGGCGGACAGGTCGAGGCCGGCCGTCAGCTCGTGCAGGTGGAGTGCCGCGTCCGCCTTGGGACGCAGGACCGCGTCGAGGCGCTCGGGCGTCAGGGAGGTGACGATGCCGTCGTCCAGGACTCCGGCCACGTGCACCACCGCCGACAGCTCGCCGCCGTTCTCCTTCAGGAAAGCGGCCAGCGCGTCGCGGTCCGCGACATCGCATGCGGCCACGGCCACCTTCGTGCCCGCCTCCTCCAGTTCGGCGCGCAGTTCGGCCGCGCCCTCGGCGGCGTCGCCCCTGCGGGAGACCAGGAGGAGGTCCCGTACGCCGTGCCGCTCGGCGAGGTGCCGCGTCACCACGCGCCCAAGGCCGCCGAAGGCACCCGTCACCAGGACCGTGCCAGTGCCGTACGGGGCGTCCACGTCCCCTTCCGCTTCCTCGGCCGGTGCGGCCGTCGGCACCCGCGTGAGCCGGGGCACCCACACCGCGCCGTCCCGCACGGCCACTTCGGGCTCGCCGGCCGCGAGCGCGGAGGCCAGCACCGACGGGTCCAGCACCTTCGCTTCGCCGCCCGTGTCTGCGTCCTTGTCCAGGTCCGTGGCATCTACGTCCACGAGGACGAACCGCCCCGGATGTTCCACCTGGGCCGACCGCACGAGGCCTCCTGTCGCCGCGCCCACGGGATCGAGGTCCGCGCCCGTGCCCGCGACCGGCGCCGCGCCCCGCGTCACGACCACGAGCCGCACGTCCACGAACCGCTCGTCGGCGAGCCATGCCTGCACTACGCCCAGTGCCTCGGCAAGCGCCGCGGAGACGGCCTCCGGGCGTACGAGCGGTCGTACGGGCCCGTCGCCCTCAACGGCCGACGGCCTGTCCACCGGCCACACCACCGCCGCCGGAAGCGGCTCTCCCGCGTCGACCGCCGCACCCAGCGCCGCGAGATCCGCGAACGACCGCGCACCCGGCATCAGTCCGTCCTCGCCGAGCACCGCCAAGGTCACCTGTTCGGCGGGGATCGCGGGCTGCCGCTTCCACTCGACGTGGAACATCGAGTCTCCGGCGGCCTTGCCACCGAGCTGGTCGTCCGACACCGGGCGCGACACGAGCGAGTCGACGGTGGCGACCACCTGGCCGGTCTCGTCCGCCAGCGTCAGGGTCACGGCGTCCGCTCCGACGCCTGCCAGTCGTACCCGGACCGTAGCGGCCCCTGCCCGGCGCAGCCGCACGCCGCTCCAGGCGAAGGGCAGCCCCAGGCCCTGGCGTTCGTCGTCGCCGTCCTGCCGCCGGGGCAGGAGCAGGGTGGCATGCAGCGCGGCGTCAAGGAGCGCCGGGTGCAGGGTGAAGGCCGCGGCGTCCGCTTCCTCGGGCAGGGCGACTTCGGCGAAGACCTCGTCGCCGCGCCGCCACGCCGCGCGCAGCCCCTGGAACACCGGCCCGTAGCCGTATCCCGTCTCGGCGAGGCGGTCGTACAGCGAGGCCGCTTCGTCGATGGGCTCGGCGTCCGCCGGCGGCCACTGGGCCAGGGCGCCGGGCTCCTCCGCATCGTTCGCGGAGGCTGCAGGGGTCGCGGTTTTCTCGGTGTCCTCGGAGGACAGGAATCCGGCGGCGTGGCGGGTCCACGGCCCCTCAGGGTCGCCCTCGTCGCGGGAGTGCACACTCACCGGCGAGCGCCCGTCCTCGTCCGCCGCGCCGACGCTCACCTGGATCTGTACGGCGCCACGCTCGGGCAGCACCAGCGGGGCCGCCAGCGTCAGCTCCTCCAGCACCCCGCAGCCGACCTCGTCACCGGCGCGTACGGCGAGTTCCACGAAGGCCGTACCGGGCAGCAGCACCCGCCCCGCCACGGCGTGATCGGCCAGCCACGGATGCGTGGCCACCGACAGCCGGCCGGTCAGCAGGTGGCCGCCCGTGTCCACGAGCGGCACCGCCGCGCCCAGCAACGGGTGCCCGGCCGACACGAGTCCCGTCGCCGACACGTCACCCGCCGCGGCGCCCGCGCCCGCCTGCGGCCAGTAGCGCCGCTTCTGGAAGGCGTAGGTGGGCAGGTCCACACGGCGGCGGGAATCGGCCGGGGCGTACAGCGGTGCCCAGTCGACGTCGGCCCCGCGCACGTGGAGCCGGGCGAGGGCGGCCAGGAAGGTGTCCGGCTCCGGACGGTCCCTGCGCACCGCCGTGATCAGGCCCGCCTGGCTCTCGGGTTCGGTGAGGGTGTCGTGGGCCATCGCGGTGAGTACGGCGTCGGGGCCCAGCTCAAGCAGCGTGGAGACGCCCTGTGCGGTGAGGGCGCGCAGGCCGTCGTGGAAACGGACCGCCTCGCGCACGTGCTGCACCCAGTACTCGGGGTCCTGGAGCTGGGCGGCCTCGGCCGGTTCACCGGTGACGTTGGAGACCACCGGCAGCACCGGGTCCTGGTACGTGAGGTTCTCGGCGACCTTGCGGAAGTCGTCCAGGATCGGGTCCATCAGGGGTGAGTGGAAGGCGTGGGACACCTTCAGCCACCGCACCTTGCGGCCCTCACCGCGGAGGGTCTCCTCCAGGCCCTCCAGCACCTCCCGCTCACCTGACAGCACGACCTGCGAGGGCCCGTTCACCGCAGCCACACCGGCACGGTCTTCCGTGCCCTTCAGCAGCGGCAGTACGTCGTCCTCGGCCGCCTGCACGGCGAGCATTGCGCCACCCTCGGGCAGAGACTGCATCAACTGGCCGCGCGCAGCGACGAGTTGGGCCGCGTCCTCCAGCGACCAGAGCCCGGCTACGTACGCGGCCGTCAGCTCGCCGATCGAGTGCCCGCCCACGATCTCGGGACGTACGCCGAAGGCCTCGGCCAGCCGGTACAGGGCCACCTCCACCGCGAACAGCGCGGGCTGCGCATACCCCGTCTGCTCCAACAGCCCGGCGTCCTCGCCGAACATCACATCCTTCAGGGGCCGGTCCAGGAGTCCGTCCAGGTAGGCGCACACCTCGTCCAGCGCGTCCGCGAACACCGGGAAGGTCTCGTACAACTCCCGGCCCATACCGAGCCGCTGGCTGCCTTGCCCGGTGAACACCACGCCGAGGCGGCCATCGACCACAGACCCAGACACCACACCACCCGGACCACCGGAAGCCACCGCCTCAAGCCCGGTCAGGAACTCCTCCCGCTCCCGGCCGAACACCACAGCCCGGTGCTCATGCAGGGCCCGGCCCGACAACAACGACCAACCCACGTTCACCGCGTCGACGTCGGGCTGCGTCACCACGTGCTCGCGCAACCGACCGGCCTGCGCCCGCAGCGCCTCCGCACTCCGCGCCGACACCAACCACGGCACACTAGATAGAACGACCGTTTTAGCCGACTCGGTGGGCTCCTCCGCCGCCGGAAGCTGCTCCACGATCACATGCGCATTCGTCCCGCTCACACCGAACGACGACACACCCGCACGACGCGGCCACTTGGCCTCGGGCCACTCGCGCGCCTCGGTCAGCAGCTCAACTGCCCCTGCCGACCAGTCCACATGCGTGCTCGGCTCATCGACATGCAGCGTCGGCGGCAGGACGCCCTCCCGCATCGCCATCACCATCTTGATCACACCGGCGACACCGGCAGCGGCCTGTGTGTGCCCGATGTTGGACTTGATGGAGCCGAGCCACAGAGGCCGGTCGGTCGACCTCTCCTTGCCGTACGTCGCGAGCAGCGCCTGCGCCTCGATCGGATCGCCCAGCGTGGTGCCCGTGCCGTGCGCCTCCACGGCGTCCACCTCACCGGCGGTGAGACCGGCGTTCGCCAACGCTGCCCGGATAACTCGCTGTTGGGACGGGCCGTTCGGGGCGGTGAGGCCGTTGCTGGCGCCGTCCTGGTTGACCGCCGAGCCGCGTACGACGGCCAAGACCTCATGGCCGTGACGCTGCGCGTCGGAAAGCCGCTCCAGGAGCAGCAGACCGACCCCCTCACCCCAGCCCGTACCGTCCGCAGCCTCCGCGAACGCCTTGCAGCGCCCGTCGACAGCAAGGCCACGCTGGCGGCTGAACTCCACGAAGGTGTCGGGCGTGGACATCACGGTCACGCCGCCCGCGAGGGCCATGTCGCACTCGCCCTGACGCAGCGCCTGCGCGGCCAGATGCAGCGCGACCAGCGACGACGAGCACGCCGTGTCGACCGTCACCGCCGGGCCTTCCAGGCCGAACGCGTACGACAGACGGCCGGACACGACGCTCGCCGCGTTGCCGGTGCCGAGGTAGCCCTCGCCGCGGTCGGGTGCGGTGCGCAGGACGTCCTCGTAGTCCTGGCCGTTGGTGCCGGAGAAGACTCCGGTGCGGCTGCCGCGCAGAGTGGCCGGGTCGATGCCCGCCCGTTCGAAGGCCTCCCAGGCGGTCTCCAGGAGGAGCCGCTGCTGCGGGTCCATGGCGAGGGCCTCGCGCGGGGAGATGCCGAAGAAGTCGGCGTCGAACTCGGCCATGTCGTGCAGGAAGCCGCCCTCGCGGACGTAGCTCGTCCCGGCGTGGTCGGGGTCCGGGTGGTAGAGGGCGTCCACGTTCCAGCCGCGGTCGTCCGGCATGTCGCCGATGGCGTCCTTGCCGTCGTGGAGGAGTCGCCACAGGTCCTCGGGGGACCGTACGCCGCCGGGGAAGCGGCAGCTCATCGCCACGATCGCGATCGGGTCGCCGTCCATCGGAGCCCCGGCCTCCGCCGAGGTGGCGGCCGCCGCCACGGCATCCTCCGGCACGAGGCCGTCGAGGAGTTCACCGCGCAGGTGTCCCGCGAGTGCCGCCGGTGTCGGGTGGTCGAAGACGAGTGTCGCCGGGAGGTGCAGGCCGCTGGCGGCGCCGATGAGGTTCCGCAGTTCGACCGCGGTCAGCGAGTCGAAGCCGAGGTCCTTGAAGGGGCGCGTGGCGTCGACGGTCTTGGTCGCGGGATAGCCGAGGACGGTGGCCACGCGGTCGCGCACGAGGTCGAGGAGCGCCCGCTCCCGTTCCGCCGCCGGGAGCGCCGCGAGCCGCTCCGCGAGCGAGGACGGGGACGAGGCCGCGCCCCGCGTCGGCTCACGGTCCCGGCCCGTGGTCGCCGCTCCGGCCGTCGGTCCGTCGGGCCCGGTGAGCTGGTCGAAGAGGTGGCAGGGGCGCGCCAGGGAGTACGTCGGCGCGTACTGGTCCCACTCGACGTCGGCGAGGACGACCGCCGCGGTGCCCGAGTCCGCCAGCACCGCGGCCATCGCGGCGACGGCCAGGTCCGGTGCCATGGCGGGCATGCCGCTGTCGCGCACCCGCTGCTCCACCACTCCGCCGTCGGCCGCCATGCCGCCGCCGGCCCACGGCCCCCAGGCCAGGGACACGGCGGGCAGGCCGAGCGACCTGCGGTGCTCGGCGAACGCGTCGAGGAAGGCGTTCGCGGCGGCGTAGTTGCCCTGGCCGCCGATGCCCAGGGAGCCCGCGACGGAGGAGAACAGCACGAAGGCCGTCAGGTGGTCGCTGTCGCGCGTCAACTCGTGCAGGTTCAGGGCCGCTTGGGCCTTGGGGCGGAAGACGGTGGCGAACCGCTCGGCGGTCAGGCCGTCGAGGACGCCGTCGTCCAGCACACCGGCCGTGTGGAAGACGCCGGTCAGCGGCATGTCCGCCGGAATGGCGTCCAGGACCCGGGCCAGGGACTCGCGGTCCGCCGCGTCGCACGCCGCGACGGTCACGCGTACGCCCGTCTCTTCCAATTCCGCCCGGAGTTCGGGCGCGCCGGGCGCGTCGAGGCCGCGGCGGCTCGTCAGTACGAGGTGCTCGGCGCCCGTGGCCGCCAGCCACCGCGCGACGTGCCCGCCCAGCGCGCCGGTACCGCCGGTGACCAGCGCCGTGCCCCGCGATGACCACTCTGGGGTACGCGTCTGGGACCGCGCCGGAGACTGCCCCGGACGCCCCTCCCCTGTCGACCCGTCGCCCAACGGCGCCCGGGCCAAGCGGCGCACGAACACCCCGGACCCGCGCACCGCCACCTGGTCCTCGCCCGACGCCGCGCCCAGGGCGTCGGCCAGCCGCAGCCCCGCCCGCTCGTCGGCGCTCGCCGGCAGGTCGACCAGGCCGCCCCACCGCTGGGGCTGCTCCAGGGCGGCCACCCGGCCCATGCCCCACACGGCCGCCTGCGAGGGCGCCGTCAGGAGGTCCGAGCGGCCAGTGGTCACCGCGCCGCGCGTGGCGGCCCACAGCGGCGCCGCCACCTCCGCGTCGCTCAGGGCCTGGAGGAGCGCGAGCACTCCCTCAAGGCCTGCGGCGACGGTCGGATGGGCCGAGCCTTCGGAGTCGTCGAGGGCGAGCAGCGAGAGCACGCCCTGGGGGGCGCCACCGGCACCCGAATCGCCCTCCCTGTCAAGGAGTTCACGCAGCTTGTGAGCCAACACGTCGCGCCGGGTCTCGTCACGGCCCACCGCAACCCGGACGGCGCGCGCGCCCCGCCCCTCAAGCCCGGCGACCGCGGCGGCCACCCACGGATGCGCCGCCTCGTCCGCCGGAGCGACCACCCACCACGTGCCGTCGAAGGCGGCGGGCGCGAGGCCCGTCAACGGCTTCCACGCCTCCCGGTACATCCACCGCCCGACCGTCGAGCTCTCGCGCCGCTGCCGCCGCCACGACGACAGCATCGGCAGCACCTCACCGAGCGCCACACCCCTGACATCGGCCTCCGCGCCCAACTCGGCACTCAGCGAGTCCAGGTCCTCCCGCTCCACGGCCTCCCAGAAACGGGCCTCCACCTCGTCGCCGACGAAACCGTCCGCACGACTGGCAGCGGCAGTAGACGTGTCCGCCAACTCCAGCCAGTAGTGGTCGCGTTGGAAGGCGTACGTGGGCAGATCGACGCGGCGCCGGGCCTCGACGGGGGCGTACAGCGGCGCCCAGTCGACCTCGACGCCCCGTACATAGGCCTTGGCGAGGGCGGCCAGGAAGGTCTCGGCTTCCGGACGGTCCTTGCGCAGGGCGGCAATGAGGCCCGCCTGCTCGGCCGGGTCGGTGATCGTGTCGTGGGCCATTGCCGTGAGGACGGAGTCCGGGCCCAGCTCCAGGAGCGTCGACACGCCGAAATCGGTGAGGGCGCCGAGACCGTCGTGGAAACGGACCGCCTCGCGCACATGCCGCACCCAGTAATCGGGGTCCTTCAACTCGTCGGCGGTGGCGAGCCGCCCGGTCAGGTTCGAGACGACCGACAGCGCCGGGTCCTGATACGTCAGGCCCTCCGCCACCCGCCGGAACTCGTCCAGGACCGGGTCCATCAGGGGTGAGTGGAAGGCGTGGGACACCTTCAGCCACCGCACCTTCCGCCCCTGACCACGAAGGGTCTCCTCCAGTCCCTCCAGAGCTGTGCGGTCACCGGAGAGAACCACCTGCGAAGGCCCGTTGACCGCCGCCAGGCCCACACGGTCCGATATGCCCTCCAGGAGCGGCAGCACATCAGCCTCCGCCGCCTGCACGGCCAGCATCGCCCCGCCCTCGGGCAGGGACTGCATCAACCGCCCTCGCGCGGCGACGAGTCGGGCCGCGTCCTCCAGCGACCACACCCCGGCCACGTACGCCGCTGCCAGCTCGCCGATCGAATGCCCACCGACGATCTCCGGCCGCACCCCAAAGGACTCCGCAAGCCGGTATAGGGCCACCTCCACGGCGAACAACGCGGGCTGCGCGTACCCCGTCTGCTCCAACAGCCCGGCATCCTCGCCGAACATCACGTCCTTCAACGGACGCTCAAGCAACCCATCCAGGTGCGCGCACACCTCGTCCAACGCGTCCGCGAACACCGGGAACGCCTCGTACAACTCCCGGCCCATACCGAGCCGCTGACTCCCCTGCCCGGTGAAGACGACCCCGAGACGCCCCTCGACCGCAGCCCCGGACACGACACCCGCAGCACCAGAAGCCAGCGCGTCAAGCCCGGTCAGGAACTCCTCCCGCTCCCGCCCGAACACCACAGCCCGGTGCTCATGAACGGCCCGGCCCGACAACAGCGACCAGCCCACATCAACGGGCTCCAGCTCAGAGCGCTCAGCCACGTGCTCACGCAACCGACCGGCCTGCGCCCGCAACGCCTCCGCACTCCGCGCCGACACCAACCACGGCACATTGGATAGAACGCTCGTTTTAGCCGACTCGATAGTCTCCGCCGCCGGAACCTGCTCCACGATCACATGCGCATTCGTCCCGCTCACACCGAACGACGACACACCCGCACGACGCGGCGCACCGCCGTCCCGCTCAGCCCACTCCCGCGCCTCGGTCAGCAGCTCAACAGCTCCCGCCGACCAGTCCACATGAGAACTCGGCTCATCGACGTGCAGCGTCGGCGGGAGCACGCCCTCCCGCATGGCCATCACCATCTTGATCACACCGGCGACACCGGCAGCGGCCTGCGTGTGCCCGATGTTCGACTTCACCGAGCCCAGCCACAGCGGCCGGTCGGCCGCCCGCTCCTGTCCGTACGTCGCGAGCAGCGCCTGCGCCTCGATCGGATCGCCCAGCGTCGTACCCGTACCGTGCGCCTCGACCGCGTCCACCTCAGCGGCCGACAGCCCGGCACTCGCCAACGCAGCCCGGATCACCCGCTGTTGGGACGGACCGTTCGGCGCCGTAAGCCCATTGCTGGCCCCGTCCTGATTGACCGCCGAGCCACGCACGACCGCCAGCACCTCATGCCCGTGACGCCGCGCGTCCGACAACCGCTCCAGCAACAGCAGACCGACACCCTCACCCCAGCCGGTACCGTCCGCCGCCTCCGCGAACGCCTTGCAGCGCCCGTCGACAGCAAGGCCACGCTGGCGGCTGAACTGCACGAACGTGTCCGGTGACGCCATGACCGTGACGCCGCCCGCGAGCGCCATGTCGCACTCGCCCTGCCGCAGCGCCTGCGCGGCCAGATGCAGGGCCACCAGGGACGCCGAGCAGGCCGTGTCGACCGTCACCGCCGGGCCTTCCAGGCCGAACGCGTACGACAGGCGGCCGGACATGACGCTCACGGCGTTGCCGGTGAGGACGTGGCTCTCGATGTCCTGGGGGACGGCGGCCATGCGGGAGATGTAATCGTCGCCGTTGGAGCCGACGAAGACCCCGGCGCGGGTGCCGCGCAGGGTCGTCGGGTCGATGCCCGCGCGCTCGAACAACTCCCAGGAGGTTTCCAGGAGGTGGCGCTGCTGCGGGTCCATGGCGAGGGCCTCGCGGGGCGAGATGCCGAAGAAGTCCGCGTCGAACTCGCCCGCGTCGCGCAGGAATCCGCCCTCGCGGACGTAGGTCCTGCCCGCCCGGTCGGGGTCCGGGTCGTACAGCTCGGCGAGGTCCCAGCCGCGGTCGCCGGGGAACTCGCCCATGGCGTCGCGGCCCTCGGCGACCAGGCGCCACAGGTCCTCCGGAGAGCGCACGTCGCCGGGGAAGCGGCAGGACATCGCGACGATCGCGATGGGGTCGCCGTCGTCCGGCGCCGCGTCGGCGGCCGAGCCGGGCGCGGGAGCGTTGCGGGATTGCTGCGCGGCGGCGGCTCCGAACGCCTCCTCGGCCAAGTAGGTGGCCAGGAGAGAGGAGTTGGGGTAGTCGAAGACCAGTGAGGCGGGCAGGCGCAGGCCGGTGGCTGTCTGGACGCGGTTGCGGAGTTCCACGGCGGTGAGCGAGTCGAAGCCCAGCTCGCGGAAGGCGCGAGCGGGGTCGATGGCGTCGGGCGCGGAGTGGCCGAGTACGGCGGCGGCCTGGGAGCGTACGAAGGCGACGAGGGCGGCGTCGCGTTCCGCGGCGGGGAGCGGGGCGAGCCGTCGTATCCACTCCGGGCCGGTGACGGCGGCGGCACCGGACGTGTCCGGGGCGCCGTCGGCCGCGTCGGCCGTCCGCTGCCGTACTTCGGGGAGCGCGTCGAAGAGCGGGTTGGGGCGGGCCGCGACGAAGCCCGGCAGGAAGGTGTCCCAGTCGACGGCGGCGATGACGACGTTGGCGTCGCCGCGTTCGACGGCGTCCCGCAGGGCGGCGACCGCGGGCCCGGGCGGCATCGGCGGCATGCCGTCGCGCCGCGCCCGCTCGGAGCGTACGGCGGTGTCGGCGAGCCCGGCGCCGTCCCAGGTGCCCCAGGCGACGGAGGTCGCGGGCAGCCCGTCGGCGCGGCGCTGTTCGGCGAGCGCGTCGAGGTAGGCGTTGGCGGCGGCGTAGTTGGCCTGGCCCGCGCTGCCGAGCGCGCCGGACGCCGACGAGTACAGGACGAACGCGTCCAGATCCAGGTCACGGGTGAGTTCGTGCAGCGTGGCGGCCGCCGGGGACTTGGGGCGCAGCACGCCGTCGAAGCGGGCGGGAGTGAGTCCGTCGACGACACCGTCGTCCAGGACTCCGGCGGTGTGGACGACGGCCGTCAGAGGCGCGTCGGCGGGTATCCCGTCCAGGACGCGAGCCAGCTCCTCGCGGTCCGCCACGTCGCAGGCCGCAACGGTCACCCGTACGCCCAACTCCTCCAATTCTGCGCGAAGCTCGGGCGCGCCGGGCGCGTCGAGACCGCGACGGCTCGTCAGTACGAGATGGGCGGCGCCCTCACGCGCCAGCCGGCGCGCGACGTGCCCGCCGAGCGCACCCGTCCCCCCGGTGACCAGGACCGTGCCCTTCGGCGTCCATGGGGTGCGGCGGGTGAGGTCGGCGCCCGTCGCCTCTCCCCTGAGGAGGCGGCGTACGACGACTCCGGAGCCGCGCACCGCGAGCTGATCCTCGGCACCGGCACCCTCCGGGGCGCCTTCCGGAGCGTCTCGGGTGGACGCCGCGAGGATCGCGGCGAGGCGGGCGCCCGCGCGCGTGTCGTAGGCGCGGGGTACGTCGACGAGCCCGCCCCAGCGGTCGGGGTGTTCGAGAGCGACGGTGCGGCCAAGGCCCCACAGGTGGGCCTGGACGGGGTGGTCGAGGCGGTCGCTGCGGCCCGTCGACACGGCGCCCTGGGTCAGGGCCCACAGGCGGGCCTCGCACCCGGTGTCGCCGAGCGCCTGCACCAGCGCCGCGGTGGCCGCGAGCCCGGCGGGCACGGCGGCGTGCTCCTCCAGGGGGGTCTCGTCGAGGCCGAGAAGCGAGACGACGCCGACGATCGGCACATCGCCGGAACCGGAGTCGGTGCCGGTGCGGGTGCCAGTGCCGGAGTCGTTGCCAGTTCCAGCACCGGCGAGCTCCGCGTCCGCGGATGCGTTGCCCCCGGTCACCTCCCGCAACCGCCCCGCCAGCCCCTCGCGCGTGGCCTCCCCCGCGCCCAGGCACCACGGCACCGCCTCGGCGCCCGCGTCCGTCAGCGCCTCGGTGACCCCCGTGACCCACGGGTGATCCTGCGCGCTGTCGGGCACCACGACGAGCCAGCGTCCCGACAGGCGTGCCGACGACAGGCGGCCGGCCGGCAGGGGCTGCCAGGCGACGCGGTAGCGCCAGCTGTCGATGACGGCGCGCTCGCGCCGCTGCCGCCGCCACGCGGACAGGCCGGGCAGCACCTCGCTGAGCGCGCCCTGTGCCACGTCGTCGAGGGATTCACCGAGGGTGGACGTCAGTTCGTCCACGTCCTCGCGCTCCACGGCCTCCCAGAAGCGCGCCTCGGCCGCGTCCTCGGCGGCGGGTCCGCCCGCGCCGGAGGTCCGCTCCTCGGTCAGCCAGTAGTGGCGGCGCTGGAAGGGGTACGTGGGCAGGTCCACGACGGTCCGCTCGCCGGGGAGGAGCGCGGTCCAGTCCGGCTCCGCGCCGTGGACGTGGGCTTCGGCGAGGGAGATGAGCAGGCGGTGGGCGCCGCCCTCGTCGCGGCGCAGCGAGCCGAGCGTGGCGGCGGTGCTTTCAGCGTCGTCGATGGTGGCCTGGACCGGGACGGTCAGGACCGGGTGCGGGCTCATCTCGACGAACAGGCCGTGGCCTTCGGCGAGGAGGCCGCGGGTGGCGTGCTCGAAGAGGACCGTCTGCCGCAGGTTGCGGTACCAGTAGTCCGCGTCCATGAGGGTGTCGTCGGCCAGCCAGTCGCCGGTGAGAGTGGAGTACAGCGGCACGTCGGGCGTACGGGGTGCGACCGGGGCGAGGACCCGCGCCAGGTGCTTCTCGATGGCTTCGACGTGCGCGGAGTGCGAGGCGTAGTCGACGGGGATGGTGCGGGCGCGGATGTCGCGGGCCACGCACTGCGCGACGAGTTCCTCCAGCGCCTGCGAGGCGCCGGAGACGACGACGTGGGCGGGGCCGTTGACCGCGGCGACCGAGAGGTCGTCGCCCCACTGGGCCAGGAGGGTGCGCACCTGCTCCTCGGGCAGGGGGACGGAGACCATGCCGCCGCGGCCGGACAGTTCGAGGATGGCCTGGCTGCGCAGCGCCACCACCCAGGCGGCGTCCTCCAGGGACAGCGCGCCCGCGACGCACGCGGCGGCGATCTCGCCCTGGCTGTGGCCGACCACGGCCGCGGGCTCGACACCGGCCGCGCGCCAGACGGCGGCCAGCGACACCATCACGGCGAACAGGACGGGCTGGACGACGTCCACGCGGTCGAACCGGTCGCCGTTCAGCTCCTGGAACAGGTCCCAGTCCACGAACGGGCCGAGCGCGTCCGCGCACTCCCGCATCCGCTCCGCGAACACCGGGGATTCGTCGAGGAGTTCACGGGCCATGCCCGCCCACTGCGAGCCCTGCCCCGGGAACACGAACACGGGCCGGACCGCGCCGCCACCGCTGCCGCCGCCCTGCGCCCGCCCGGTGACCACATCACCGGCGGCACCGTCGCCCTCGGCCAGGCGCTCGAGCCCGGCCATCAGCTCGTCCCGGTCCCGGCCCAGGACGACTCCCCGGTGCTCGAACCGCGACCGGGAAACCGCCAACGACCAGGCCACATCCCCCACACCCAACTCGGCGTGGGCGAGAAGGTGTTCGCGCAGCCGCTCCGCCTGCGCCCGCAGCGCCTCCGGAGTCTTCGCCGACAGGGCCACGGGGACGGCTCCCGCCACGACGGCCGGTGCGGCGGCCCCGGACGGCTCGCCCTCCGCGGCGGCGGCCACCGGCTCATCTGCCGGCGGCTGCTCGACGATGACGTGCGCGTTCGTGCCGCTCATCCCGAACGACGAGACGCCCGCGCGCCGCGGCGCGCCGTCGGCACGCTCGGGCCAGGCGCGCGCCTCGGTCAGCAGCTCGACGGAGCCCTCCGCCCAGTCCACGTGCGTGCTCGGCTCGTCCACGTGCAAGGTCTTCGGCAGCGTGCCCCGGTGGATCGCCTGGACCATCTTGATGACTCCGGCGACACCCGCGGCGGCCTGCGTGTGGCCGACGTTCGACTTCAACGAGCCGAGCCACAGCGGCTCCTGGCCCTCGGGCCGGTCCTTGCCGTACGTGGCGATCAGGGCCTGGGCCTCGATGGGGTCGCCGAGGGTGGTGCCCGTGCCGTGCGCCTCGACCGCGTCGACGTCGGCGGGCGTCAGGCCCGCGTCCGCGAGGGCGGCGCGGATGACGCGCTGCTGGGAGGGGCCGTTCGGCGCGGTGAGACCGTTGCTCGCGCCGTCCTGGTTGACCGCGGAGCCGCGTACGACGGCGAGGACGCGGTGGCCGTTGCGGCGTGCGTCGGAAAGACGCTCCAGGACGAGCATGCCGACGCCCTCGCCCCAGGCCGTGCCGTCCGCGGCCTGCGCGAACGGCTTGCAGCGGCCGTCCGGTGCCAGGCCGCGCTGGCGGCTGAAGGCCAGGAAGGAGCCGGGCGAGGCCATGACCACGACGCCGCCCGCGAGGGCGAGGGCGCACTCGCCCTGCCGCAGTGCCTGCACGGCCAGGTGCAGGGCGACCAGGGACGAGGAGCAGGCCGTGTCGACCGTCATCGTCGGGCCCTGGAGGCCGAGGGTGTAGGCGATGCGCCCGGAGGCCACGCTGGCGGCGGTGCCGGTGACGAGGTAGCCCTCCAGGCCGTCGCCCGCGTCGCTGAGGCGGGGGCCGTACTCCTGGGTCTCGGCGCCGACGAAGACGCCGGTGCCGGAGTCGCGCAGCGCGGCGGGGTCGATGCCCGCGCGCTCCAGGGCCTCCCAGGAGGCCTCCAGGAGGAGGCGCTGCTGGGGGTCCGTGGCGAGGGCCTCGCGGGGCGAGAGGCCGAAGAAGTCCGCGTCGAAGTCGCCCGCGTCGTGCAGGAAGCCGCCCTCGCGGACGTAGCTGGTGCCCGGCCGGTCGGGGTCGGTGTCGTACAGGGCGGCGAGGTCCCAGCCGCGGTCGGCCGGGAAGTCGGAGACGGCGTCCACGCCGTCGGCGACCAACTGCCAGAGCTCTTCGGGGGTTTCGACGCCGCCGGGCAGCCTGCAGCTCATGGCGACGATGGCGATGGGCTCGTCGTCGGCGCGGCGGGCCGCGGCGGGCACGTACGCGGCGTCGGCGGTGTCGAACAGTTCGGCGCGCAGATGGCGGGCGAGCGCGTCGGCGCTGGGGTGGTCGAAGACGGTGGTGACGGGCAGCTTGAGGCCGGTGGCCCGCTGGAGGCGGCGGTGCAGCTCCACGGCGGTCAGGGAGTCGAGTCCCAGATCCAGGAAGGGCCGTGACAGGTCGCCGGCCGGCCGCTCGCCGTCGGCGCCGCCACCGAGGACGGCGGCGACTTCCCCGGCCACCATGGCGCGCAGCCGCCGCTCCTGTTCGGGGCGCGGACGGCCTTCGAGGGTGTCACGCAGGTTCTCCGGGTGCGGCCGGACCTCCGGGTGAGCCGGGTGAGAATCGGCTGCGAATTCCTCGAAGTCGCTCAATGTTCCACTCCGTAGCACCGGCCGTGATGGCTTTCAGAAATTCCCTGACTGCATTCCGGGTGAATTTCCTGACTGCGCCTCAGAATTACTGACCGCAAGCACTGACCGCACTTCAGAGAAATTCGCCCACAATACCTGGGCAGGCTAACAGTGCGTACATCATTCTCCCTACCCCTAACCAGCCCCTACGGGGCCGGTGCGGCGGGCGGATACAGGGGTGTTCGGGAATGTCGCCCGGCTCTAGGGTCGGGCACGTGGAAAACGCTGTCCGGGTTGAGAATCTGGTGAAACAGTACGCGTCCGACGCACGCCGCGTGGTCGACGGCCTGAGCTTCGATGTGTATCGGGGCGAGGTGTTCGGCCTGCTCGGCCCCAATGGCGCGGGGAAAAGCACGACGGTGGGCATGATGACCACCCGGGTGCGGCCGACCTCGGGCGGCGTCGTCATCGACGGCGTGGACGTGGTCGCGCGGCCGAGACAGGCGAAGCGGGTGCTCGCGGTGGTGCCGCAGCGCAACAACCTCGACCGGTCACTCTCGGTGCGTCAGAACCTGCTGTTCCACGCCACGTACCACGGCATGCCGCGGGCCGAGCGGCGCGCGCGGGCCGATGAGCTCCTGGAGCAGATGGGCCTGGCGGACTACCGCAAGTCGAAGGTCGACGACATGTCCGGCGGGCAGGTGCAGCGCGTGATGATCGCGCGTGCGCTGATGCACCGGCCGAGCGTGCTGTTCCTGGACGAGCCCGCGACCGGACTCGATCCGCAGGCCCGCCTCTTCGTGCACGAACGGGTCGCCGAACTCGCCGAGCGCGGCGTGACGGTGGTCGTCACCACCCACGACATGGACGAGGCCGCCAAGCTCTGCGACCGCGTCGGCATCGTGGACCGGGGCACCCTGCTGGCCCTGGACACCCCCGAAGGCCTGGGCAAGCTGCTGCCCGCGCACTCGACGCTCGCCCTGACCGTGGAGTCGTCGCAGGGCCCGGAGCCGGTGGCCAAGCTGCTGTCGGAGCTTCCCGGGGTGCGCCAGGTCGACGAAGTGGACCCGGAGGCGCCGCCCGCGGACGGGTTCCGGTTCCGGATCTACACGGACACCGAACCCGTGGCGGCGCTCCAGCCGGCGCTCGCCGCGCTGACCGGCGGGGGGCACCGGGTGACGGATGTCGGCGTCGGAAAGGTGTCCCTGGAAGACGTCTTTCTCCACCTCACCGGAAAGAACCTGCGATGACTGCGACGACCGCGCCGACTTCGACGACCGCGGCGGATTCGGGTGGCCCGGCTCCGCGGGCCACGGGGCAGCTGCACACCTTCGGCGCCATCCTGTGGCGCGATGTCTTCGTCGCCCTGCGGCAGTTCCCGACGTTCATCGGGCAGGCCATCATCCAGCCGTTCTTCACGCTGTTCGTGTTCGGCGTGCTGCTGAGCGACGCGGGCTATGTGGACGGCGACTACAGCGCCGTCCTGCTGCCCGGTGTGCTCGCCCTGAACGGATTCCTCGGCGGCATGCAGAACACGGCACTGCCGCTCGTCGTCGACTTCTCGTACACACGGGAGATCGAGGACCGGCTGCTCTCGCCCATCTCGCTGCGCCTGGTGGCCGTGGAGAAGATCCTCTTCGGTGCCCTGTACGGATTCGTGGCGTCGCTGATGATGACGCCGGTCGGCATGGTGCTCCTGGATCTGTCGTGGCCGATCAGCAAGACGGTGCCCGCTCTCGGGATCGCCGGGCTCGGCGCCCTCGCGGGGGCCTCGATCGGCCTGTGCCTGGGCACGTCGGTCAGCAGCGACAAGGTCGACGTGATGTTCACCCTGGTCCTGATGCCCTTGCTGTTCACGGGCTCCACGCAGTTCCCGCTCGTCGCCCTGGACGAGGTCCGCTGGTTCCAGGTGATCTGCGGCGCCAATCCGCTGTCGTACGCCAGTGAGGGCATGCGGGCCGTGACGTCCCCGAACGTGGAGCACGTACCGCTGCCGATCACGCTGATCGTGCTCGTCGGATCCATCTGTCTCTTCGCGGCCATCGGCATCCGCGGATTCCTGCGCCGCGCGCAGGCGTGAGCCGTACACGCTGGAGCTGTACCCGCGTGAGCCGTACACACTGAAGGACCCCGGAGCGGTCGTCCGCTCCGGGGCCCTTTTCGTTCGTGGTCAGTTCGTGGTCAGTTCGTGGTCAGTTCTCGGGCAGGTCGATGGGCGCGAGCTCCTCGAACAGGTCCCCCGGGCCGGGGTTCAACGGCATGGTGGCGCCGCCGAGATGACGCTGGACGCCCCAGAGGGCGTTCAGGCCGGTCGTCACAGCTCCCTCGGCGAAGCCCGCCGTCCAGGAGACGTCGTCACCGGCGAGGAAGAAGCCGCGCTGCGTCCGCGCCAGGTCCTCCTGCATGAAGTGGGTGAACAGCCGCCGCTGGTAACGGTAATGGCCCGGCAGGTTCGCCTTGAACGCGCCCTGGAAGTGCGGATCGGTCTCCCACGTCACCGTGCGCGGAGGGGCGATGACGCGGGAGCGGATGTCGACGCCGGGATAGATGTCGGCGAGCGCGTCGAGGACGCCGTCCAGGCGCTCCTCGGGGGTGAGCGGGGCCATCTTCAGGGAGTCGTCGTTCCAGGTGTACGACAGGCACATGACGCCGGGGCGGTCCGGGCCCTCGTCGAAGAGGTAGACGCCGCGGGGCATGCGGTCGGTGAGGGTCGTACTCATCACGTCCCGGCCGGTGAGCGGATCCCGCTCGCGCCAGAAGGGGCGGTCGACGAGCACGAACAGCTTGGACGAGCCCATGTAGTGGCTGCGTTCCACCGCCGTCCACACGGGCGTGGGCAGCAGCGCCCGGTCGCAGCGGACGTTCGTGACCAGCGTCCGCTTGTGCGCGGTGAAGACGGCCACCGGGTAGGCGCGGGCCGTGCCGGCCTTGTCGTGGACGGTGATGCCGCGGGCGGTGCGCTCGATGCGGGCGACGCCGCCGCGCGGGCCGCCGCGGTGCAGGGTCTCCAGGGAGGTGCCTGCGGGCCAGTGCACGAGTTCATCGGGCGCGTGGGACCACAGCCGCAGGGGCAGCTGCTGGGAGCCGCCGACGACGAGCCGGTGGTCGTCCTCGGCGCCGGTGTAGACGACGCGCAGGATCTCCAGCATGGAGTTGGGGAAGTCGGTGTCCCAGCCGCCGGCGCCGAAGCCGACCTGGCCGAATATCTCGCGGTACTTGAAGGACTCGAAGGACGGTGAGCGGGCGATGAAGCCGTAGAACGACTCGTCGTCCAGGGCGCGCACCAGCGGGTTCCAGATGGCCTTGATGGCGGCGGTGTCGCGGCGGCGGATCGCGTCGTCCATGGCGAACAGCTCGGCGTGCTCCTGGAGGGTCTTGTCCCAGGCCATGCCGACTTCCTGATAGATGTCGGGGAGTTCGGCGGCGCGCCGGGCGTAGTGCCGCGCGCCGTTCAGGGCGACGACGGTGCTGCCGCTCGCGGCGGTCAGCGGGTTGGGGAACGGCCGCGTCTCGAGGCCGACCAGGTCCAGGTAGTGTCGCAGTGCGGCCGCCGACGCGGGGAAGCGCATGGCGCCGAGTTCGGCCACGGCGTCCGGGCCGCCGTCGAAGGCCGCCGAGCGCATCCGGCCGCCCACCTGCCCCGCCTCGTACACCACGGGGCGCAGCCCCATGCGCATGAGTTCGTACGCGGTGACGAGGCCCGAAATGCCCGCCCCGATGACGGCGACGGGCGTCCCGAACCCGTCTTCCGGAATTTCGCCGAGGCCGTGCGGACTCGACAGCCACGCGTCGTACGCGAAGGGAAAGTCCGGGCCCAGCATGGTGATGGAATCTGTTGTTCCGAGACGCGAACTGCCGTTGAGGGCAACCAACGGATACTCCTCTGACCGTGGTGGAGGCCGGCCCGGCGGTACGTTGCAGACGGCCGCGGTGAACCGGGCTTCGGCGGCAGGAGAAGGGTCCGCGATCAGCACGGCCGGGCCTCGCCCCGTGGGGGCCGGTCGGGCCCGCGAATCGCCTCCGATACACGGCACGTCTGACGGTGCCCTTGATTATGGCGACGGCGGCCGGGGGCTCAGAAACCCCTCAACATCCCCTTACGCCTCCTATGTTGGGCAGGGGTGGCGCCGGGCCCCGCGGTTGGCGAGGAAGAGGCGGTGCGAAAAAATCCGGACGACACACGGGCGACACGCAATGAGTACTTTAGTAGCCGGGCCTCGATCCTGAAGACTGTACGAAAGTCAGCGGAAGACTTGAAATGATCTAGGGTGTCCGCACCGCAGCACCAGCACCCCGCACAGTTCCCGCGTGCCCGAACCGCGCACCACTCGCCATGAAGGGGAGACTCCATGCATTCAGGGTCGGACGGCCGGAGGTTCGCGGTGCACGATCACCGGCCGGGTGCCACACCCGGCGGACCGCGGCCGGAGCCCATGGCCCTGGAAGTGCGGCACACGGCGGACGAGGCGTCGGGGGCCCACGGCACCGGTGCGGCGCGTCGGGAGCATCCGCTGCGGATCGAGCCCCACGCGTGCGTGGCGGCGCTCTCCGACGACGACGCGGCGGACCGGTTCCTGGCGCGGCTGCTCCGCGGCGACAGACCGGACCGCCGCGTGTCGGTGTACGGCGTGGACGTGCGCACCGACCGCGCGGCCGTGCAGCGGCTCGTCGGGGTGGTGTCCGTGGGCATGCCGCTGCCCGAAGTCCCGGTCCGTGACGCCTTGGTGACGGCGGGGAGGCACAAGGGCCTGTCTCCGGAGACGGCGTCGCAGCGCACGGCGGACTTAACGGATGTGCTCGGCCTGCGGGCGGTCGAGCACGCCGCCCCTTCCGGCCTCTCCCCCGGCCAGCGCTCACGCGTGGCCCTGGGCTGCGCGCTGCTGCACGTACCGAAGCTGCTCCTGCTGTGCCGGCCGCTGGACGGCGTGGACAGCGCCTCGGAGCAGATCATTTGCCGGGTGCTGAGCCACTACACGGCGTCGACCGGGACCGCGGTGTTCTCCACCCGGTCCCGGACGACCGCGCACCGCGTCGCGGACCGGATGTTCTCGGTCCACGACGACGAGGTGTGCTTCGGGTGCCCGTCGGCGCCCCACTGACCGCGATCACGGCCCGTCAGGGCCCCGGTCTCGCCCCGTCAGCCGGTCAGCACGCCGTGTCCGCGAGGAGGTCGTGCGGCAGATCCTTGCGGCGCGAGACGTTCAACTTGCGGTAGACACGGGTCAGATGCTGCTCGACGGTGCTGACCGTGATGAACAGTTTCCGCGCTATCTCGCGGTTGCTGTGCCCGAAGGACGCCAGTGAGGCCACGCGCCGCTCCGCGTCGGTCAGTTCCTCCGAGGGGCAGCTCTCGCCGTCCCGCGCGGGCCGGTCCGGTGTGCTCACTTCGCCGTCGCTGTAGGGCAGCAGGTGTTCGCAGAGCGCCTCGGCCCGGGCGTCCCGCGCGATGCGCCAGGCGCGCCGCGCCATCATGCGGGCCTGCCCCAGCTCGCCCAGGGCGTGGTGGGAGCGGCTGAGCGCCCCCAGGACCCGCACCAGTTCGAGCCGGTCCTCGCACTCCTCCAGTTCCTCGATCGCCTCGTGCAGCGCGTGGTGGTGGCGCCGCAGTCCGGCCACCTCGGCGAGCACGCGCAGCGTCAGGGCGCGCGTACGCGACTGCCCCGAGCCGCACTTGGAGAGCTGTTCCTTGACGAGCCGGTCGGCCTCGGCCTCGCCTCCCGTGCGCAGGTGCATCTCGGCGGCCGCGGACCGCCACGGCACCAGCGCCGGCTGGTCGATGCCCCAGCGCGTCATCAGCTCGCCGCAGGTGAGGAAGTCGTCGAGCGCCGGCCGGACCCGGCCGGTGGCTGCGTGGAGCTCGCCCCGCGCGTGGAGCAGTTCCAGGCCGTAGCGGGTTTCCGGGAGTCCTTCGGGGACGTGGTGGTCCAGGTAGGTCATGGCCTGCTCGTACTCGCCCATCGCGGTGTGCGCGGAGACCAGGGTGGCGAGGACCGAACCGATGCCGACTCCCCAGCCGAGCGGCGTCATCCACGACAGCGCGTTGACGCCGTACCGGACGGCGTCCGTGGCGTTGCCCTGCCGCAGCGCGATCTTGGCTCTGATCGAGGACAGCGGTGCCTGCCAGCCGGGGCCGCCGAGCTTGGTGGCTTCCCGCAGCAGCGCGTCGCACCAGTGCGCGGCCCGGGTGAGCCGGTCGGAGTAGACGAGGGCGGACAGGGAGCAGGTGAGCGCCTCCAGGGTGGCGTCGCTCAGCGGCGTGCCCTGCAGGACGGTCTCGGCCAGGTCGGCGGCGTGCTGGTCGGCGCCGCGGGTCAGCACCGTGGTCAGCGCGGCGCCCGCCCGGCTGCGCGGGTCGCAGCCGCGCGCCGTCATGAGGTCGGCGGGGCCTTGCGCGGCGGGCCAGTTGTCGGCGCCGACGCGCTCGCGCAGACCGGGGTAGGTGGTGCGTACGCCGCCGGTCGCCAGGTAGCCGGCGACGGCGGAGGAACCCTCGTACGCGCCCTGGCACTTGCGGGTGATCTCGGCGGCCTCGTCGAACCGGCCCTGCCACAGCAGGCCCGCGATCAGCACCGGCACGGCCTGCTCGCTGAGCCAGCCCTCGTCGAACGCGGCGCGCAGCGCGGTCAGGTGGGGTCCGACGGTGCAGGGGCGCAGCCGCCAGACGCAGCGGGCGAGTTCGGCGAGGATCTCGCTGCGGCGTGCGCCCCGCGGGCATGCCTGATCGGCGAGTTGGAGGCAGGCGATGGCCAGCGAGACGTCCTCGTCGCGCCGGGCGCGGGTGGCCGTCTCCCAGAGCACGTCGAGGGATTCGGTGTCCGGGACCTCGCCGGTGGCGACGATGTGCCGGGCGACGACGGGGGGTTCGGCGCCGCTGCGGCGCAGCAGTGCGGCCGCGCGCCGGTGCAGGTCGATCCGGTCCTCGCGGGTGAGGTCGTCGAGTACGGCCGTTCTCGCCAGCGGGTGACGAAACGTTCCCGCCTGGGTCAGTCCGGACGATTCGAGGGCGCGCCGGCTCAAGGTGACGGTGTCGTGGTCGAGTTCGAGCAGTCCGGCGAGCGTGGCGTCGGACGCGGCGTCGTCCAGGATCGCCAGGCCGCGAGCCACGGCGAGGACGGCGTCGTCGCCGCGGTGCAGGCAGCTGAGCACGGACTGGCGGTAGGCGTCGCCGACGGTGAGGGTGTGCAGGGCGGGCAGTGAGGTGTCGGAGCTCGGGCCGTGGGCGAGGATGTCGTGGGTCAGGGCGCGGATGAGGAGCGGGTTGCCGCCGCTGATCCGGTGGACGTCGGGGGCGAGGCGGCGCGCGCCGGCGTCGTCGATCTGCTCGCGCAGCATCTCGGCCGTGGCCCGCTCGCCGAGGGTGCCGAGGCGCAGCTGGGTCAGGCGCGGGTGGCGCAGCAGTTCCGTGCTGAACATGGGCCGTTCGGCGCCCGGTCCGGTGCGCAGGCCGAGGACGATCACGACGGGCTTCGCCCGCAGTTCACGCATCGCGTGCTGGAGGCACTGCAGGGACGGGACGTCGGCGTACTGGACGTCGTCGACGAGGATCGCGAGCGGCCGGCCCGCGGCCCTGGCGTGCAGGGCGGCGGTCAACGACCGCATGACATGGGCGCGTACGTGCTCCTCCCTTTCGCTGTCGGGGTCGCGCAGCATCGCGGTGAAGCGCGCGTCGTCGAGCAGCCGCTCCACGCGGGCGGCCGCCTCGCTCTTCGGCTCCTGCACCTGGTCGGTGTGCAGGAGCAGTTGGCCGAACATCGCCATGGGGGTCCGGCGCTCCGCTCGTAAACCGGTCGCCTTGAGGACCGTCAGACCGCGCGCCTCGGCCTGCTCGGCGACGCCGTTCAGCAGCTCGCTCTTGCCGGTGGCCACCGGCCCTCTCACCACGACGACGCGGGAAGGCCGCTCGGCGCTGTTCCCCAGAACCTCCTCCAACAGAGCCCATTCATCGACTCGCTCGACCAGGCTCATAGTGCGGTTTCCTCCCCGTAAGAAATTATCGCAAACTGCCCTGGGCGCCTTATTCACATAACGCACTCACCAAGTAACCACTGGAGCCGCGTTGAAGGATACCAGGGCATATTCCTGATATCCCGTCCGGCTTCTCGACGCCCCCGAGCAACAACACAACTATGACTGAATCTTGACGACGAGGTAGCCCCGAAAGAAGCGAGCCCACCCCCCAAATCCATGACGACTCGCAACGTTCAGCCCTCCCCGCTCCGGCCCAAGTTGTGGTATTGGGCCCGGCGTTGGGCGCCGCCACATGCGGAACTTTGAATTCCAATTGAAGGAATGGCGAAGACGAATCGGCCACACGGGCGACACGTGGAGATCATCAAGCCATCATGTCCGGAAACACTCCTGGCCACAGGGGAGGCACGCACAGGGTCACGCCGCTCCGCCCCTCCCCCCAACACCGCCCGGCCGCACGCCCGTCGACCCTCGGGCCGCCTCCTCGCACTCCGCCCGAGGGGCCGCGCCGCACTCCGCCTCGCCGCCGCACAGAGGTCCTCGGCCCGCCTTCGGCGGGTGTCGCCGTTAAGAACCCGTTAGGCGTTCGTGTCGGCCAAATCCCTTCTGGGAGATGCCGAAACGGTGAACTGAACACAATTCAAGGGCAATTAGAAGGCAAAATTCATCAAGGAAGTGCATGGAGTTCGGGGCGCACCGGCCACGGCCCGGCGGCGGTGCCGCCCGAAGTCACACCGCAGGTCGGCGCCCACACATACCGGGGCTGCCAGATGCGTCACATTGTTACGCCGGCGTTTCGAGCCGCGCTCCAATTCGTGGCGGATGGCCGACCGCTTCGTGGCGGGTGACCGACCGCTTCGTGGCGGGTGACCGACCGCTTCGTGGCGGGTGGCCGACCGCACGTCCGCGCGGGCCCGGCCGGGCCTGTCGGACAGGGCCTAGGGCGTGTCCGATGGGTCCGGTCGGCTGTGTTCCGGGTGCGTGTTTGTGGGGTCGAGCGGTGTCTGGTGCGTGTGGCTGCAAGGCGGAGGAGGGCGTCGACGCGGAGCGTCGGCAACCGACGACAACGCCGCAGACGCGCGTGCCAGGCGCCGCGACGCCGACGGGACCCGTCGGACACGCCCTAGGGGACGGATAGGGGTGGAGGGCGGCTCGGCGCGCGGATAGCCTCCGGCAGCGGGCAGCCATCCGTGATCCTCCCGGGACGCGGCTCTCCTTCCACGTGCACAGCAGACAGGCACAGCAGACAGGTTCACCGCCCGCCGCCGGCCACCGCCGGCCAGGGCACGCCGATGTGACGCGCACCCGCGCAGACCCGTAGAGGACGACCATGGCGAGAATTCACACCCGAGCGAGCGCGGTCCGCCCCGGGAGCGTGCCCCGATGACCGTGTCCGGCCCCGGCGCCGAGGAGACCGACGGCCGTGATCGCGCCGCCCCGGAGGGGGCGGCCGGTGACGCGCGCACCAGCGTCACGGTGATCATCCCGACCTTCAACGAGGCCGGAAACGTCGAGGAGTTGCTGACGCGGCTCGCCGCCGCCCTGCCCACGCACCTGGACTGCGAGGCCCTGTTCGTCGACGACAGCACCGACGACACCCCGGCCGCCATCGAACGCGCCGCCCTCACCTGCCCGTTCCCCGTGAACGTGATCCACCGCGAGGTGGCGACGGGCGGCCTGAGCGGAGCCGTGGTCGAGGGACTGAAGGCCGCCGCGTCGGAGTGGATCGTCGTCATGGACGCCGACCTCCAGCATCCGCCGTCCCTGATGCCCGAACTGGTGGAGACGGGACGCCGCGCGGGGGCCGACCTCGTGGTCGCCAGCCGGTACGCGGGCGGCGGCAGTCACGCCGGGCTCTCCGGCCGCTACCGCGTCGCGGTGTCGCGCACCTCGACGCTGGTGACGAAGGGGCTCTTCCCCTCGGCGCTGCGCGGCATCAGCGACCCGATGAGCGGCTTCTTCGCGATCCGCCGCGGCACGGTGCACGCCCACGCCGACATCCTCAAGCCGCTGGGCTACAAGATCCTGCTCGAGCTGGCCATCCGCTGCCGCCCGCGCGTCGTCGCCGAGGTGCCGTTCTCCTTCCAGGAGCGGTACGCGGGCGAGTCGAAGTCGACCGTGCGCGAGGGGCTGCGGTTCCTCGCGCACCTGGTGTCGCTGCGCACCGCGACCCCGGTGGCCCGGATGGTGGTGTTCGGCCTCATCGGCCTGACCGGCTTCCTGCCGAACCTGGCCGCCCTCGCCGCGCTCACGGCCACGGGGCTGCACTATCTGCCCGCCGAGGTGCTCGCCAACCAGTTCGGCGTGCTGTGGAACTTCCTCTTCATCGATCTGCTGCTCTTCCGCGACCGGCGCGGGCACCGCCACTGGGCCGACCGCCTCGGCCGGTTCGCGCTGCTCGCCAACGCCGACCTGGTGCTGCGCATCCCGCTGATCGCGCTGCTCGTCGACGGCATGGGGATGGCAGTGCTGCCCGCCACCGCCCTCGCGCTCCTGACGACGTTCGTCATCCGCTTCGCCGCCACGGAACTCCTGGTCTATCTCCCCCGGCGCGGCCCGGCGAAAGGCGTAGTCGCCGCGCCCGCGCCCGAGGAGCGGGAGAAGGAGGGCACGCCGTGAACACGGGCGTCCAACACGGCGGTACGCGCCCGGCGGCACCGCACCCCGACGCTCCACCGGCGGCTCTGTCGGCACGGACCGTGCCCGAAGCCCTGCCGGCGCAGGTCGCGCCCGAAGCCCTGCTGGCGCGGATCGTGCCCGACGACGTCGTCTGCCGGGAGTCCTGGGGCGACCCGGACGGCATCGTCCTGCACCCCGACGAGGAGGCGCTGATCGCGCGGTCCGTGGCGAGCCGCCGCCGCGAGTTCACCACCGGCCGCCACTGCGCGCACCGCGCCCTGGAGGACCTCGGGCAGCCCGCCGCGGCGATCCTCCCCGACGCCAAGGGCAGTCCGCAGTGGCCCGCTTCGGTCGTCGGCAGCATCACGCACTGCGACGGCTACCGTGCCGCCGCCGTCGCCCGTGCCGCCCGCGTGCGGTCGGTCGGCGTCGACGCCGAGCCCGGCGGGCCGCTCCCCGACGGCGTACTGGAGGCGGTGGCGCTGCCCGCGGAACAGCGGCGGGTGGCGGACCACTTGGCCCGGTGGCCCGCGGTGCGCTGGGACCGCCTGCTGTTCAGCGCCAAGGAGAGCATCTACAAGACCTGGTATCCGCTCATGCGGGCGCCCCTCGGGTTCGAGGAGGCCGACGTCGTGTTCCACCGCTCGGCGGAGGCGGAGACGGACACGTACACGGACACCGGCACCTTCACCGCGCGGATCGTTCCGCCGGTACGGAGACGAGGGTTCCCCCAGGAGCTCACCGGCCACTGGCTGGCGCGGGACGGACTGGTGCTCACCGCGATCACGCTGCGCGCAGCACCCGATGGGCGAGTTCCTCGATGAGCTTGTCGGTCGAGAACGGCGCGAGCAGGTCGGGCACCGTCAGGTCGTCCACGACCAGACCCAGCATGGCGAGGTAGAGCAGGACCACGCCGGTGCGGTCGCCGGGCAGCCGCGCGCCCAGGTGGAAGTCGATGTTGGCCTCGAGCTGCTCGGTCATGAACGTGGTGAGCTCGGCGTGCAGTTCGGGGCGGCGGGTGGCCTCCAGGCGCAGTTCGAGCAGCGCGAGGTGGCTGCTGCGGTCGCCCCGCATCCGCTCGACGAGCTGCTTCAGGAGCGTCACGACGAGGTCCGTGGACGGCGCCTCGCTCATGGTGTCCTGGAGCGCCGCGTCCTCCGGGGTGAGCCGCTCCAGGATCCGCCGCATGACCTGCGCGAGGAGCTCCGCGCGGTTCGGGAAGTAGTTGCTCGCGGTGCCCTTGGGCACCTCCGCCTGCGCGTCCAGCGCCCGGAGCGTGAGTCCGCGGGACCCCTCGCGCGCGAGCACCTCGATCGCGGCGTCCAGGAGCGCGGTGCGCCTGGCCGGATTCTGTCGCATGACGGTCCTCTCCCACTCCCTGTGCGGTTCCGCTCGCACGCTCACTGTGCGATTGGGCTCGCACGCTCACTGTGCGATTGCGCTCGCACGCCATGTACGGCACTGCTGGGCCGCTATGCGCGGTACCGTCGGCGCCCCCTGCACGGCGCCGCTCGCACTTCATGTGCAGTACTGCACGCTGACCACTGCATCCAGAGTGCCATGCCCGCCGCCCGCACCACCATCCGACCCCTCCGGCCCACCCGCTCCTACCACCCCACCCGCCCTGGTCGCCCACATCACCCCTGCCGCCCCAGCCGCCTCGGCCCGGCCACGGCCCCCACCCCCGCGCACCGAGCCGCGACCACACGCCGCACCGCGCCGCCGCCCTACGCGGCCACGACCACCTCCTCCCCCGAGCCCGCCTCGCCCTTCCCCGCGAACTGCGTCCGGTACAGCTCCGCGTACCGCCCCTCGACCGCGAGGAGCTCGTCGTGCGTCCCGCGTTCCACGATCCGCCCGCCCTCCACGACGAGGATCTGGTCGGCCGCGCGCACGGTCGACAGGCGGTGCGCGATGACCACGGCGGTGCGCTCGGCGAGCGCCTCCGCGAGCGCCTCCTGCACCGCGGCCTCGGACGTGTTGTCCAGGTGCGCGGTCGCCTCGTCGAGGATCACCACCCGCTGCCGGGCGAGCAGCAGCCGCGCGATGGTCATCCGCTGCCGCTCACCGCCCGAGAGCCGGTATCCGCGCTCGCCGACCACCGTGTCGAGCCCGTCGGGCAGCGACCGCACCAACTCGTCGAGGCGGGCCCGCCGCAGCACGTCCCACAGTTCGTCCTCGCTCGCGCCGGGCCGGGCGAGCAGCAGGTTGGCGCGCACCGACTCGTGGAAGAGGTGCCCGTCCTGGGTGACCATGCCGATGGTGGCGCGCAGCGAGTCGGCGGCCAGGTCGCGCACGTCCTCTCCGCCGACGCGTACGACTCCGGAGTCGGTGTCGTACAGCCGCGGCAGCAGTTGCGCGATGGTCGACTTGCCCGCGCCGGAGGAGCCGACGAGCGCCACGGTCTGACCGGGCTCGGCCCGGAAAGAGAGGCCGTGCAGGACTTCGTCGCCGCCGCGCCCGTCCAGGGAGGCGACTTCCTCCAGGGAGGCGAGGGAGACCTTGTCGGCGGACGGGTAGCCGAAGCGGACGTCCTCGAACTCGACGGCCACCGGCCCCTCGGGCACGCTCCGCGCCTCGGGCTTCTCGTCGATCAGCGGCTTCAGGTCGAGGACTTCGAAGACCCGCTCGAAGCTCACCAGGGCGCTCATCACCTCGACGCGCGCGCCGGCCAGCGCGGTCAGCGGCGCGTAAAGGCGGGTCAGGAGCAGCGCGAGCGAGACGACGGCCCCCGCCTCCAGCGTCCCTTCGAGCGCGAAGTACCCGCCGAGGCCGTAGACCAGCGCGAGGGCGAGCGCGGACACCAGGGTCAGGGCGGTGATGAAGGCCGACTGCGCCATGGCGGTGCGTACGCCGATGTCCCGCACCCGGCGCGCCCGGTCCGCGAACTCCGCGGACTCGTCCGCCGGGCGGCCGAACAGCTTGATGAGGGTGGCGCCGGGGGCCGAGAACCGCTCGGTCATGCGCGTGCCCATCGCGGCGTTGTGGTGGGCGGCCTCGCGCTGCAGGCGGGCCATCCGGGTGCCCATGCGCCGCGCGGGCACCACGAACACCGGAAGCAGCACCAGGGCGAGCAGCGTGATCTGCCAGGACAGGGCGAGCATCACGCCGAGGGTCAGCACGAGCGTGACGACGTTGGACACGACTCCGGAGAGCGTGTTGCTGAACGCCCGCTGCGCGCCGATGACGTCGTTGTTGAGGCGGCTGACGAGCGCGCCGGTGCGGGTGCGGGTGAAGAAGGCGACGGGCATGCGCTGCACATGGTCGAAGACGGCGGTGCGCAGGTCGAGGATCAGGCTCTCGCCCAGGTTCGCCGACAGCCAGCGGCTGAGCAGCCCCAGGCCTGCTTCGGCGATCGCGATGACCGCGATGAGCACGGCGTAGCGGACGACGGTCGAGGACTCGTCCCCGGACACGATCGCGTCCACGACGTTCCCGGCGAGTACGGGAGTCGCCACGGCGAGCAGGGCGGTCAGGACGCCGAGGAGGACGAAGTGGGTGATGCGGCGGCGGTGCGGGCGCGCGAAGGCGGCGATGCGGCGCAGCGTGGCGCGCGCGAAGGGTCGGCGTTCCTGCTCGGCGTTCATGACGCTGTGCAGCTGGGTCCAGGCTGTGGTCTCCATGCTCATGCGGAGAACCGTATGACCTCAAGTTAAGTTGAGGTCAAGGACGGCACCACACCGGCATCATTCGTCTCGCCGACCTCTGCCGCGTCTATTGACCCGCCTGTAACCGGCACGTACTTTCGCTTCAATTCTTGAGCGCACCCCTCCGGTTACTCGTGTCCCTGACGTGAGAAGGCGAACGCATGCGAGATGTACGAAGGCGCACTCTGCTGTCGGCGATCGGCGGCAGCGCCGTCGCGGGCGGCGCTCTGAACCCCGGGATCGCCGAGGCCGCACCGGGCGCACCAGCCGGTGCGCCCGCCGCGCCGGACCGCGGGACCCCGCACGACGACGAGGTACGCAAGCTCCTCGCCCGTATGACTGTCGAAGAGAAGCTCGGCCAGCTCCAGCAGCTCGCCTGGTCCTGGGACACCGGTCCGGGCGGCGGCGAGACCAAGGACGTGGAGGACGCCGCGCGGGCCGGCCGGCTCGGCTCGGTGCTCTCCATCTTCGGCGCCAGGAGCAGCAACGCCCTGCAGCGCATCGCGGTCGAGGAGTCCCGGCTCGGCATCCCGCTCCTCTTCGGCCTGGACGTGATCCACGGCTTCTGGACGACGTTCCCGATCCCGCTCGCGCAGGCGGCGAGCTTCGACCCGGACGTGCCGCGGGCGGACGCCGAGGTGTCCGCGAAGGAGGCCCGCTCCAACGGCGTGCACTGGGCGTTCTCGCCGATGATGGACGTCACGCACGAGCCGCGCTGGGGCCGGATCGCCGAGGGCTGCGGCGAAGACCCGTATCTGACCGCCGAGTTCGCCGCCGCCAAGGTCGAGGGCTACCAGGGCCAGGGGCGGCGCGGGTACGGCGCGAAGGACCGCGTGGCCGCGTGCGCCAAGCACTTCGTGGCGTACGGAGGGGCCGAGGGCGGGCGCGACTACAACACGGTCGACGTGTCGGAGTCACGCCTGCGCAACCTGTATCTGCCGCCGTTCAAGGCGGCCCTGGACGCGGGCGCCGCCACGGTGATGGCGTCCTTCAACACCGTCGGCGGCGTCCCCGCGCACGGCAACTCCCACACCCTGACCGGCATCCTGAAGAAGGAGTGGGGCTTCGACGGCGTCGTCGTCAGCGACTGGACCGGCGTCCAGGAGCTGATCACGCACGGCTTCGCCGAGGACGGCGCGGCGGCCGCCGAGCTGTCGCTGAACGCGGGCGTCGACATGGAGATGGTCAGCACCAATCTCCGCGACCACGGCAAGAAGCTGCTGCGCGATGGGAAGATCAGCGAGCGGCGCCTGGACGACGCGGTCGCCCGCATCCTGCGCCTGAAGTTCGCCCTCGGTCTCTTCGACGATCCGTACGTCGACGAGGACGCCGCGATCGACGGGCCGACCCCCGCCACCCGCAAGGCCGCCCGCGAGACCGCCGCCCGCTCGATGGTGCTCCTGAAGAACGCGGACGGGGCCCTGCCGCTGAAGACGTCCGCCAAGTCCATCGCCGTCGTCGGCCCGTTCGGGGACTCCGACGATCTGCTCGGCACCTGGGTGGTCCCGGCCGCCGCGAAGAAGTACCCGTCGGTGAAGGTCCTCGACGCGGTGAAGCGCGCGGCGCCGGGCGCGAAGGTGACGTACGCGCGCGGCGTCGACCCCGAGGGCAAGGAGACCGGTGGCATCCCGGCGGCGGTCGCCGCGGCGAAGGCCGCCGACGTGACGGTCGTCGTCGTGGGCGAGCCGCCGGCGATGAGCGGCGAGGCGGCCGCGCGCAGCGACATCAGCCTGCCCGGCGCGCAGGAGCGCCTCGTCGAGTCGATCGCGAGGACGGGCAAGCCGTTCGTGGTCGTCCTCGTGAACGGCCGCCCGCTGACCATGGGCGGCTGGCTGGAGTCGGCGCCCGCCGTCCTGGAGGCCTGGCACCCGGGCATCGAGGCGGGCAACGCCATCGCCGACGTCCTGTTCGGCAAGGTCGGCCCGGGCGGCAAGCTGCCCGTGTCGTTCCCGCGCACGGTCGGCCAGATCCCGATCCACTACAACCACGAGTCGACGGGCCGCCCGTACGACGCCGACAACAAGTACTCCTCCAAGTACCTGGACCTGCCGCCCGACCCGCAGTTCCCGTTCGGGCACGGCCTGAGCTACACGACGTTCGAGATCGGCGCGCCGAAGCTGAGCCGCGACAGCATCCCGGCGCGCGCCCTGCGCGCGGGCGACACCCTGGAGGTGTCCGTCACCGTCACCAACACCGGCCACCGCAAGGGCGACGAGGTCGTGCAGCTGTACGTCCACGACCTCGCGGCGAGCATCACCCAGCCGGTGCGCAAGCTGCGCGGCTTCCGGCGGATCACGCTCGGCGCGGGCCGGTCCACCGTCGTCCGCTTCCGGCTCGGCGCCGCGGACCTGGGGTTCTGGACGAACGACACCCACGGCGAATTCCGCGTCGAGGAAGGGAAGTTCGACCTGTATGTGGGCAACAGCTCCACGGCGAAGGGCAAGCGGACGCTGACGGTGACGTGAGGGGTGGTGACGTGAGCGGGCGAGGTGGGCGGCGCGGGCCGTCCACCTCAGGGTTCGGTCAGCCGAGCTCCAGCGTGGTGACCCCGAAGACCCGGTGCCGGGCGAACTCCCGCACCGGGCCCGTGTACATGCGCGCGGTGTCGAACGTCGGCTTCATGCCGCGCGCCTCGGCCAGCGCGACGGCCTCCGTGTTGGTCTCCGGCACGTCCAGGGCCACGGCCGCGCCGCCGGACTCGGCCGCCAGCGCGTCGAGCAGCGCCTCGGCGTCGGCGCGGGTGTCGGCGAACAGCGGCCCGACGCGCGGCGCGTCGCGGCCCGGGCGCAGCACCCCGTACCCGGTGACGCGCCCGTCGGCGACGCTCGCCAGCGCGCGGTGGCCCGGCGCCGTCAGCCAGGCGTCGAGGAACCGGGGCCGGTCGGCCGGGCAGCAGGCGCTGTCGTACGCGGCCACGGCGTCCCGGTCCGCCTCCGCCACCGGCTTGATGTGTGCGGGCATCGGTCCCGGCGCGCCCAGCGGCCCGAAGTAGCGCACGTTGCCGTGGGCGCGCTCGAAGCCGGAGCGCCGGTAGTTGTCCTGCTGCGCCGGCACGCCGTCCAGGCCCACGACCCGGTTCCCGGCGTGCGCGAGGGCGGTCTTCCAGGTGGTGAGACCGTGGCCGCGGCCGCGCTGGTCGGGGCGGACCAGATAGAAGCCCAGGAAGGCGTACGCGGCGTCGTAGTTGACCACCGAGATCGCCGACACCGGCTCGCCGTCGACCCGGCCCACGAAGAAACCCTCCGGGTCCTGCGCGAAGAAGGCCGCCGCGTCGGCGAGGCCCGGGTTCCAGCCCTCGCGCGCGGCCCACTCGGTGACCAGGCGCCAGTCGTCGGGCGTCGCCGTCGAAACGACGAGCTGTCCAGGCGCCGCGTTCTCCTGGCCGGGGGCCGCAAACCGCTGTCCGGGGGCCGTACTCTCCATCGCCGCACCTTCCTTGAGCCTTGCTTCCACGCATCCGCGGGTCCGCGGGTCCGCGGGTCCGCGGGTCTGCGGGTCTGCGGGTCCGCGCGCAACGGACCCCATCCTGCCCCGCCCGGCATGCCGTCGTCCGGCCCACCGAGCCGATCAAGCCGTACGGCGGCCGGGGCACCTACCCGGGCAGCCCCATCGCGTCGGCCAGCGCCTCCATCTCAGCCATGAGCAGCGTGCTCGGGCGGTGCCCCATCCCCTCGTACAGACCCTGCACTTCGAGGCTGACGACACCGTGCAGCCGGGCCCACGCCGTCACGGTGCCGGCGAGCGCCGTCGCCGGGTCGACGTCCGGGGCCCAGGCCTCGACCCACTCCCCCACGGCGGGACTGTCGTTCAGCCAGAACCGCATCTCCGCGCGCAACTCCAGCGCGGCGCCCCGGCAGTCGCCCCGCCCGAGCACGCCGAGCAGCGGCCCGAGCACGCCGCGGGCACGGTCGACGGTCTCCGGCGGCGCGTGGTAGCCGGGGGACGGTGTGCCCGCCAGGAGCTGGTAGACGTGCGGCGACTCGACCGCCCAGGCACGGAACGCCATGCCGAGGGCGAGGAGTTGCTCGCGGGGCGGGACGTCCGCGACGCGGTCGGCGGCCGCGCGCATGGCGGCCGCCGCGGCGTCATAGCCGTCGCAGATCAACTCCGTGAGGAGGTCGTCGCGCTTGCCGAAGTACTTGTACAGGGCCGGGCCGGTGAGGCCGAGGCCCTTCGCGACGGCGTTGAGGCTGAGCGCGGGGGCGCCGCCCGCGCGGATCTGCTCCAGGGCGGCCTGCTTGATCTCGCCGCGCACCTGGTCGCGGTAGCGCTGGCGCGGGGTGGGGGTGCTGCTGCCTGCTGCCACGGGGGCCCTTTCGCTCAGACGGCGACGCTTTGGTTAGAGAGTCTAACTCAAGCAAGGGGGTCTTGACGGGGTGATGAGCGAGGTGCACGCTGGAGTTAGAGCTTCTAATCAAAGCGATAGCTTCAATCACCAGAGAGGCGTCATCATGCGCGACACCCACACCATCGAGCACCGCCCGGCGACGGCCCCGACCCTCGCCACCGAGATCGTCCTGCCCGGCGTCGTCGAGCCCGACGGCCTGGAGGTCCGGCACGTCCCCGCGCCCGCCCCCGGCCGGGGCGAGGTGCTGCTCGCGATGGAGGCCACGGGTGTCTCGTTCGCCGAGCAGCAGATGCGGCGCGGGAAGTACTACGACCAGCCGCCGTTCCCCTTCGTGCCGGGGTACGACCTGGTCGGGCGGGTGGTGGCGCGCGGACCGGGGGTGGATCCCGCGCTCGCCGGGCGGCGGTTCGCGGCGCTGACCAAGACCGGCGGCTGGGCCAGCCACGTCGTGGTGGACGCCGCGGATCTCGTCGAGGTGCCGGACTCCGTGACCTCGGCGGACGCCGAGACGCTGGTCGTGAACGGCATCACGGCCTGGCAGATGCTGCACCGCACGGCCAAGGTCGAGCCCGGCGACACGGTCGTCGTGCTCGGCGCGAACGGCGGCGTCGGCTCCGCCCTCGTACAGCTCGCGCGGATCGCGGGCGTGCGGGTGATCGGTACGGCGTCGCGGCGCCACCACGACAAGCTGCGCGAGCTGGGCGTCACGCCCGTCGACTACCAGGACCCGGACCTGCGCGGACGGCTGCGCGGGCTCGCGCCGGGCGGGGTGCGCGCGGTCTTCGACCACGTGGGCGGCGAGGGGATCGTGGACTCGTTCCGGCTGCTCGCGCCGGGCGGCACGCTCGTGTCGTACGGCACGGCGTCCACGCGCGACGTCGCCGGGTCCTCCAAGGCCCCCGTCCTGAAGCTCTTCGCACGCCTCGCTCTGTGGAACGCGCTGCCCAACTCCCGGCACGCGCACTTCTTCAACATCTGGGCGGGCCGACGGCGCGCCGACGCCTTCCGCGAGCGGCTGCGCGCCGACCTCGGCCAGGTCTTCGCGCTGCTCGCCGAGGGCAGGATCCGGCCGCAGGTCGCCGCGCGCGTCCCGCTGTCGCGAGCGGCCGACGCGCTGCGGCTCGCGGAGTCCGGCACGGTCGCGGGGAAGGTCGTCCTCGTACCGGACAGCGAGGCGCAGGACGGCCAGGTACAGGACGGCGAGGCGCAGGGCGGCGAGCGGACGCCGGAGGCGTAGTGGTCACCCGGTGCGGGGCGAGCGCTCGGGTCACCGGCAGCGCCCACTTCCGGCCACATCATCAACTCCCGCCAATACAGGACGCTTTCAGACATCCGTACGAAAATTTCGCCCGTCATGCCCCCATACGCCGGTCTCCTCGACAGGATCGACAGGGCCGTCCGAGCAACCGCTGCGGACGCCCGTGACTGTCACCTGGGAGGAACTTTGGCACCTGGTCCTCAATCGGCCGGGAGGCGGCGGCCCGGCACCCCTTCGCCGCCCGAACAACTGCTCTTCGGCGGGCGGTTGCGTGGATCGTGGGGCTGGACCGCACACGAGGGCGCGCGGCTGAACACGTCGTTCCTGACGATCCTGCGGCAGATCCCCACCCTGTTCCGGCACACCGTGTCGCTGGCCTGGCGCGCCGACCCGTGGGCGCTGGTGGTGGTCGCGGTGGCCCAGCTGGGCCAGGCCGCGGCGACCGCGTTCGGACTGCTCGCCACCAACCGCGTGCTGGTGTCGCTGTTCGCCGCGGGGCCGACGCCCGACCGGGTGCGCGAGGCGCTGCCGTCCCTGGTGTGGGTGGCCGCCGCCAGCGCGTTCGCGGCGACGCTGCGCGCCGTGTCCTTCGCGGCCGCGGGCCAGCTCGGACCGAAGGTGGAGCGCGTGGCGGGGCTCTCCATGATGGAGAAGGTCATCCGGGTGGAGATGGAGCACATCGAGCGCTCCGACTTCCACGCGGTGGTGGATTCCGGGCAGCACGGCCAGACAGCGGCCCGCCGCCTCATCGAGCACACCCTCGGCATCGTCGAGGCGCTGATGGCGCTGCTCGCCGTCAGCGGGGTCCTCGCGGTGCTGCACCCGGTGCTGCTGCCGCTCCTGGCGGCCGTGGTCGTGCCCAAGGCCTGGGGCACGGTGCGGGCGGCGCGCCGTACGTACGAGTCGGTGCAGATCTGGCTGGAACACGTGCGCCAGCAGGGGATGTTACGGCGGCTGCTGATCTCGCAGAAGGCGGCGCCGGAGCTGCGCGTGCACGGCGCGGGGCCGTTCCTGCTCGACCAGTTCGACCAGATGGCGGCGCAGGCCGCGGACGAGCAGACCCGGCTCGCGCACCTGGAGGCCCGCACCGACCTGGCCACGTCCGCGCTGTCGGGGCTGACCGCCGGCGCCTCCTACGCCCTGCTCGGCTGGCTCCTGACGCGCGGTCACCTGCCGCTGGCGTCCGGCGCCACCGCCGCGCTCGCGCTGACCAGCGGCACGGCCGGGCTGCGGCGCATGGTGACGCACATCCACCATCTCTACGAACAGAGCCTGTTCATGAACGACTTGATCCGTGCCCGCGAGGAAGCGGGGCAGCGCGCCATCCCCGCCACCGGTACCCCGGTGCCGGAGCCGCCCGAGGTCATCGCGTTCGACCGGGTCACGTTCCGCTATCCCGAGCGCGAGACGCCCGCCCTCGAAGAGGTGTCCCTGACCATCCGCAAGGGCCAGGTGATCGCTCTGGTCGGCGCCAACGGATCGGGCAAGACGACGCTGAGCAAGCTCCTCGCGGGCCTGTACCTGCCCACGTCGGGCGCCGTCACCTGGGACGGCACCGACCTGCGCGCGCTGCGCCGCGACGACGTCTTCGGGCATGTCGCGCTGGTCCTGCAGAACTTCCAGCAGTGGCCGTTCACCGCCCGCGCCAATGTCGCCATCGGCCGTCCCACGGAGGTCCACGACGGGGACCGTCTCGACGCGGCGGCCGCGTACGCCGACGCGCACCGCGTGCTCGACGACCTGCCGTACGGCTGGGACACGCTGTGCGAGAAGGGGTACGAGGGCGGCGTCGACCTCTCCGGCGGCCAGTGGCAGCGCATCGCGCTGGCCCGTGCCTACTTCCGCGACGCGGACATTCTCATCTGCGACGAGCCGACCAGCAGCATGGACCCCGCCGCCGAGATCGACGCCTTCCGCAAGATCCGCGCGCTCGCGTCCGCCGACCAGACGATCGTCCTGGTCACCCACCGCCTGCACAGCGTCAAGGAGGCCGACGTCATCTACGTGCTCGACGAGGGCAGACTCGTCGAGCACGGCGACTTCGCCACGCTGATGTCCGACGACGGGCCCCGCCTCTTCCGGCGCCTCTTCGAGCTCCAGTCCCTCCAGTACCGCACGGACCTGCCGACCGGCACACCGTCCGATGCCGCGGCCGACACTCCGGCCGACACGCTGGATGCCGTGCCCACGCAGCGCGGCCCGGCCCGCGACGACGCTAGACCGGGCCGGTCCCCGGCGAACCGTCCGGGCCGGTCCCCGGTGAACGGTCCGGGTCAGTCCTCCGCGGGCGGCGCAGCCGGTTGAGCCGCAGCGCGAGCTGGAGTTCCAGGGCCCGGTCGGGGGTGTTCCAGTCCGGGCCGAGCAGCCGGCCCGTGCGGTCCAGACGCTGCACGACGGTGTTCACGTGGACGTGCAGCGCCTCCTTGGCGCGGGACAGGCTCGCGCCCGCCTCGAAGTAGGCGTCGAGGGTGCGGACGAGTTCGGTGCCGCGGCGGTCGTCGTAGTCGAGGACGGGCCCGAGGACGCGGCGTACGTAGCCGTCGATGTCCGTGCGGTCGCCGAGGAGTACGCCGACGAAGCCGAGGCCGGAGGCGCTCGCGCCCTCGCCGGTGCGGCCGAGGACCGTGAGCGCCTGGAGGCAGCGGACTGCTTCGCCGTGGACGGCGGGCAGTCGGGCCGGGCTGTCGGCGGGTCCGGCCGCGCCGCACGTCACCGGCGCGCCGATCGCCCGGCCGAGGTCGGCGGCCAGCCGCTCGGCGAGCGGTCCTGGCGTCGCGGTGGGTGCGAGCAGGACGACGTGGCCGCCCTGGGGCCCGGCGAGGCCGCGCAGGGTGCGGGCGTGCCGTGCGGCCTCGGTCGTCAGGCGGGAGCGCAGGCCGGGCGCGCAGTGCAGGACGAGGACGGACGTCGGTTCGGTGAGGTCGACGCCGAGGCGGCGGGCACGCAGGGTGAGGCTGCCGGCGCGGCGCGGGTCGCCGGCGTGGGCGGCGGTGAGCAGGTCGTCGAGGAGTTCGCCGCGCACCCGGTCCTCGGCTTCGGCCACGGAGCGGCGCAGGAGCAGCAGCAACGCCGTGTCCAGGCTGGCCCGTTCGAAGAGCCGCCGGTCGCTGTCGGTCAGGTCGGGGCGGCCGCTGAGCGCGATGCTGCCGAGCGGTTCGGGCCCGGCGAGCACGGCGGAGACCCAGACGCCGTCCACGGGCACGGCGCGGCCGCTCGCGCGGGAGGCGGCGACGCCGCGTGCGGGCGGGGCCGGTGATCGGGCGCCCACCCGGGCCAGTTCGGTGCCGTCGGCGTCCTGGACGACCAGGCCGCCGCCGAGGAGCGCGGCGATCTCGGCGGCGAGGTCGGAGATGTCGCCGCCGCGCAGCACCAGGTCGGTCAGCCGGTCGTGGGTCTCGGCGGCGCGGCGCATGGCCTCGCTCTGGGCACGGGCGGTGGCCGTCGCGGCGTTGAGCTCCACGAGGGCGGCGCGGGTCTCCTCGAGGAGGCGCGCGCTGTCGATGGCGACGGCCGCGTGGTCGGCGAGGGAGGCGAGCAGCGCGATCTGGTCGGGGGCGAAGTCGCGCTGCGTGCGGTCGGCCGCGTACAGCACGCCGATGACGCGGCTGCCGACGCGCAGCGGTACGCCGAGGATGCCGCGCAGACCCTCCTCGCCGACGCCCGCGTCGATGGTGGCGGTGTGCTTGAAGCGGGTGTCGGTCCGGTAGTCGGCGCTGGCGTAGGGCCGGGCGGTCTGCGCGACGAGGCCGCCGAGCCCCTCCCCCATGCCGAGCCGCAGTTGCTGGAACCTCGCGGACGTGGAGCCGTCGGTGACCCGCATGAACGTGTCGCCCGCGGTCGGGTCGTTGAGGGTCAGGTACGCCACGTCGGTGCGCAGCAGCAGGCGGGCGCGGCGCACGATGGCGCGCAGCACCGCGTCCAGGTCGCTGAGGGCGGCCAGGTCGCCGGCGGTGTCGAACAGCGCGGACAGCTCGGCCTCGCGGCGCCGGTGCTGGTCGAGGGTGCGGCGGATGGCGAGGGCGGTCGCGGCGGCCTCCTCCACGTAGGCGAGTTCCGCGGGTCCCGCCCCGGCCTCACGGGCAGCGGCGACGGGCCGGGCGAAGCTCTCGGCGGGAGCTTGTCGGCCGAGGAGGTCGAGCAGGTCCCGGAGGGCGGCGGCGGCGAAGCCGTGCGGCGCGGTGGCGGCGGGGCCGCCGGACGTCGGGGTGGCGGGGCCGTCAGGGGATGCCATGTCGCTGCTGCCTTCCGGCCGTCGTCCGTGGCCCGCTCGTGTCCCTCGGCCCGGATGCGCTCAGGACGGCTCGCCGGACCGTACTGGCGTGCGGGCGGTGTCGGTCCGCGGGGTGTCCGGCGTCTCGACGTGCCGCAGGTCCCGGCCGCGGGTCTCCTTGGCGAGGGCCACCGTCACCGTCGTCACCAGGGCCGCCGCGCACACGTACACGGAGACGGGCACCGACGAGTCGAAGTCCTTCAGGAGTTCGACGGCGATGATGGGGGCGAGCGCGCCCGCGACGATCGAGGCGAGCTGGGAGCCCATCGAGGCGCCGGAGTAGCGGACCCTGGTGTCGAACATCTCCGAGATGAACGCGGCCTGCGGCCCGTACATGGCGCCGTGCAGCAGCAGCCCCACGGTCACCGCCGCCGTGATGACGGCGAACGACTCGGAGTCGACGAGCGCGAAGAACGCGAACGCCCACAGCGCCATGCCCACCGACCCGATGAGCGTGACAGGGCGTCTCCCGATCCGGTCCGAGAGGGCGCCCCAGGCGGGGATCGCGGCGAAGTGCACGGCGGAGCCGATGAGGACGGCGTTGAGCGCGGTGCTCTTGGGCAGGTCCAGGTGCTTGGTGACGTACACGAGCACGAAGGAGGTGAGGACGTAGTACGAGATGTTCTCGCCGAAGCGCGTACCGATGGCCGTGAGGACCTGCCGCCAGCTCTTGCGGAACACCTCCACGACGGGCGGCTCGTCCTTGACGCCCTGCGCGGCGGCCGCCTCGGCCCTGGCCTGCGCCTCCAGGAAGACCGGCGACTCGGACACGGAGAGCCGGATCCACAGGCCGACCAGCACCAGGACCCCGGACAGCAGGAACGGCACCCGCCAGCCCCAGGCCTGGAAGGCGTCCTCGGACTGCACGGCGGCGAGCAGCGCGAGCACGCCGGTGGCGAGGAGGTTGCCGCCGGGCGCGCCGGACTGCGGCCAGGAGGCCCAGAAGCCGCGGTGCTTGTCGCCGCCGTGCTCGGAAACGATGAGGACGGCGCCGCCCACTCGCCGCCGAGCGCGAAGCCCTGCACCAGGCGCAGCACGGTGAGGAGGACGGGCGCGCCGATGCCGATGGCGTCGTACGTGGGCAGCAGCCCCATGGCGAAGGTCGCGCCGCCCATCAGGAGCAGGCTGAGCACGAGCAGTTCAGGAACGGCGCGGTCACCATGACCTGCTGGATGAGCGTGAAGCGCGCCGGGGGGAACTCGGTGAGCGGGGCGACGTGCTGGAGTCCCGCGCTGTTGACGAGGATGTCGACGGCGGTGGGCAGCGCCGCCACGGCCTCGGAGTCGGCGAGGTCCGCGATGTGCGCGTGCCCGCCGACGGCGTCCGCGACGGCCTTGGCCGACGCGGCGTCGATGTCGACGACGTGCGTGTCGGCGCCGGCCGCCGCGAGGGCCACCGCGCAGGCCCGGCCGATGCCGCTGCCGCCGCCCGTGACCAGGGCGACGCGCCCGCTCAAGTCGGCGCGGGGCGCGGCCGGGACGGTGTCAGGTGCGCTTGTCATGGCGGGAAACATAAGGTCGGGGCGCTGGGACGCCCATGTGGCCGGACGCCACACTCACCGCCGCTTTCATGGCGCCGGGGACCACACCTCGCCTTTGGCGGCTGTCAGTTGACACCAGGTGGGGCCGGGTGGGCGGGCGCCGTCACGGCACCCGCCCACCCGTTCACCGCCGCCGGACACTTACGCTGCGAGTCTCCCGTCGACGGCCGCCGAGCGGCCGAGCTTGTCGACGGCCTGGTAGTACGTCCAGGCCAGGGCGTCGCACGAGACCTTCTTCGCTCCGCTGTAGGCGGAGCACACCCGCTTCAGGTCGGCGTAGAAGGCGCTGTCGATCCGGGCCTTGTTGGCGTCGAAGGTGCCCATCTGCTTGTAGTTGCGGTACCCGAAGTCGTGCCGGGCACAGGACTTCTCGAAGGGGAAGCCGAACGGGTTGTCGGGGGACGAAGAGCAGTAGTCCGTGGACCAGTTGAACTGGTAGGCGCTCCAGGAGCCCTGGTTGTTCCGGGCCGAGAGCCAGGCGTTGTAGCTGCCCGCGTCGGTCTGGGTCCAGCGGCTGAGCACCTGCGCCTTGTCGGCCGGAACGGCGGCGGCCGGGGACGCGGCGAGCCCCGTCCCGAGGGTGAGGGCGGCGGCACTCATGGCCAGGGCGGCAAATCGGCGACGCATGGGGGTTCCTCCCGTTGGGTGTGACACGAATCGGCCGTGCACGCCGCACGGGCCCTCCGGCCCGATGGCCGAAAGATCCGCGCGGCAACTTGGCCATACACCACGGGAGTTGATGCCAAACCTGCACGCAGCGCGCGCGGGGTTCCGGGAGTGGTGCCACCACAAACGGGGGAAGGGCGCGCCAACTGCGCCGCACCGGCCGGTTCTTGTCCTGTCACAAGTACATGGCGGCCCGCCATGCGACGACTGTGCGACGGCTCAGCCGCACCGGACCCGCAGCGGCTCGAACCCGACGACGGTCTCGGGGCCGTCCGCCCAGCGCACCCTCACCTCGCCCTCGGAGCCTCCGGAACCCTCGGAGCCCTCGGCGCCCTCGGCACCCCCGGACAGAACGACGTCGCGGACCGCCTCGGCGAGCGGCACGTTCGGCCCGGCGGCACTCAGCGAGGCCAACGCCACGAACACCCCGGTCCCTTCGGCATCCGCCGCGAGCCGGGGCACCCGCACCCACGGCTCGTACGCCGTGCCCTCAGGCGCCCGCACCTCGTCCGCGTCGCGCCAGCCGTACAGGCCGACCAGCTCCGAGCGGAGCGCGTCCGTGGCCCACCCGGTCAGCGTCACCCGCGCCCCGCGCGGGGCGCCCACGACCCGGTGGACCCGCACCTCGTACCGGCCGCGCGCGACGGTCACGCTCTCGACGCGCAGGCCGGGCACCATCGGCGGCCCGGACCTGAACACCGGCCGGTGCCAGGACGCCGCCCAGCCCCACCCGTCACCCGCGCCCGCACCCAGCGGGTGGATCCGCCGCCGCACGCTCCCGACCCCGCCGACCTCGACCGACAGATGGTTGTCCGCGGCGTTGGCCAGGGAGGTGGGGCCGGTGTGCGTGGAGTACGCCTGCCGTCCGTAGTGCGCGTCGTCCTGGGACGCCGACTCGCCCTCGTGCGGGCGGACATGGTCGCTGCCGTGGTTGTGCAGCCGTACGATCCCGTCCGCCCGTGTCGACTGGACGAGCAGGCCCGGCGCGGGCAGCGCGAGCACCCGGTCGGGGCCCTCGCTCGGCGCGGGCTCCTCGGTCGCCGTCCACAGCGGATCACCCTCTGGCGCGAGGAGCGCCACGAAGCCCTTCGACGCCCAGTACGGGGACGCGGGGCCCGAGTAGTTCTGCAGCGTCGCGTCGTGCGGGCCGTGCCAGCCCAGGCTCAGCAGCCCGTCGGGCGTCACCGCGCCCCGGTCGAGGAAGTAGCGCAGATTGCCGCTTATCAGGCGGCGCGAGGTGCCGGGACTCAGCGGCGTGTGGCCGGTCACCGCGCCGATGCCGACGGCCGCCGACGCCGCGAACCGGTAGGCGAGGGAACGCCCGAAGTGGATCGGCGCGCCGTCGGCGCCGAAGAGGAGCGCGAAGCCGTCCAGGTGCTCGCGCAGGCGCGGTCCGAACCGGTCCGAAAGCCCAGCGTCCCCCGTCAGGTGCGCGTGCAGCAGCGGATAAAGGTGCAGGGCCCAGCCGTTGTAGTGGTCGAAGGCCCGTCCGTCGCCGTCCGCGTACCAGCCGTCGCCCCGGTACCACGTCTCCATCAGTTCAAGTGCCCTGTCCATGGCCCGCGTCGTGGCCGCGTCGCCCCGGCCGACGGACTCCAGGAAGGAGGCCACCATGAAGGGGAACAGGTACCAGTTGTTGGGCGCGGGTAGGTGCGTGAGCGCGCCGCGCAGCCACTGCTCCGCGCGGTCCTGTACGTCGCCGTCGAGCCGGTCCCACAGCCAGGGCCGGGTCAGCGCGAGGCCGAGCGCCACGGACGCGGACTCGACCATCGGCTGGCCCTGCACATGGTGGTCGAGGATCAGCGGCCAGGACTCGGTGTCGTCCCGGCCGGGTGCCCGGGTGCCCGCGGCGAGGCCGCGCGCGTACCGCTCGAGCCAGCCGTGCGGGTCCTTGCCGCCGGCGCCCGCGACGCGGAAGCCCGCCGCCAGGAACGTACGGGCATAGCCTTCGAGCCCGTCCGAGCGGACCCCGGACGCGGAGGGGCGGCCCGGCAGATCGAGGAGCGCGCCCTCGGGGGTGGCCCAGCGCCAGGCGGCGCCGAGCAGCCCGTCGGCGACGGCCTCCCAGTGGGCGCGCGTGTAACCGGTGTACGGGCTCAACTCCCGGTCTTCTTCGGGGAGTTCGAATTCGGGCAGGTCGAAGGGGACGGTCATGCCAGGAACGCCAGCCTTTCGCGTCGTACGGGATGGGCGAAGCCGTCGCCCGCGGCCCACCGGGCCACCTCGCCGACGGCCGTGTCGGCGAGGCGCTCCCACTCGCTGCCCTGGGAACCCGCCAGGTGCGGGGTGATCAGGGCGTTCGGGCAGTCCCACAGCGGGTGTTCGGCGGGCAGGACTTCGGGGTCCGTCACGTCGAGCACCGCCCGGATACGGCCCGCGCGCACCACGTCGGTGAGCGCGTCCTGGTCGATGACCGCCCCGCGCGAGGTGTTGATCAGGACAGTTCCTGTCCGCATCAGGGCGAGGAGTTCCCGGCCGACCAGGCCGCGCGTGGCGGGAAGCAGCGGCGTGTGGACGCTCAACAGGTGGCTGCGCGCGAAGAGTTCGGACAGGCCGACCCACTCCACGCCGAGGTCGGCGGCCTCCGCCTCGGTGACGTACGGGTCGTGCAGGAGCACCTCGAAGTCGAAGGGGCGCAGGAGCTCCATGACCCGGCGGCCGATCAGCGAGGCGGAGAGGATCCCCACGGTGCGGCGGTAGTTGCCGACCTCGCCGGGGGTGAGCAGCCACTCGTCGCGCGCGCGGGTCCGCCGGAAGTCGCGGGCCCGCTCCAGGACGTGCTTGCCGTGCAGCAGGATCATCGCGAGGGTGTACTCGGCGACCGGCAGCGCGTTGGCCGCGGCCGCCGACGACACCTCGACGCCCCGCTCCCAGCACGCGTCGGTGACGTGCCCGCGCACCGAACCGGCCGCGTGCACCACGGCCTTGAGGCGGGGCGCCGCCGCGAGGACGTCCGCGTCGAGCGGCGGACACCCCCACCCGGTGACGAGCACCTCGACGTCGGCCAGGACTTCCTTGGCGCGTACGGTCGTCAGGTCGTCCAGGACCGGCGGCGGCGTCAGGTCGCACACCTCGGCGAGCGCGGCGAGGGACCGGGGCGTGAAGACGGCCTCGGCGGCCTGGTGGGACATGGCCAACGCCGCCCGGGGCTCGCTCACTTGACCGCCCCCGCCGTCAGGCCGGATCGCCAGAACCGCTGGAGGAGGACGAACGCGAGGATGAGCGGGAGGACAGCGAGCAGCGAGCCCATGATCACCACCGGGTAGTACTCGGGCGAGACGGTCGCCTGGCTGTTCCACTGGTACAGGCCGAGGCTCACCGGATACAGGTCCTGGTCGGACAGCATCACCATAGGCAGGAAGAAGTTGTTCCAGATCGTGGTGAGCTGGAAGAGGAAGACCGTGACCAGGCCTGGGCCGAGCATCCGCAGGGAGACCCGGACGTACGTCGTCAGCTCGCCCGCGCCGTCCACCCGCGCCGCTTCCAGGACCTCGTTCGGCACATAGCCCTGGGCGAAGATGCGGCCGAGGTACACGCCGAACGGATTGAACAGGACCGGGATGAACACGGACCAGAAGGTGTTCACGACGCCGGTCTCGGAGGCGAGCAGGTACAGCGGCAACGCGAGCACCGTCTGCGGCACCATGACCGCCGCGAGCACCAGGCCGAACAGCTTCTCCTTGTGCCGGAAGTGGTACTTGTCGAAGGCGTACCCGCAGGCGACGCTGATCATCGCGCCGAGGGCCGCGCCCAGGACCGCGTACAACAGGCTGTTGCCGTACCAGCGGCTGTAGAGGCCGCCGTCCATCGCGAACAGGTCCTTGACGTTCTGGACGAAGGAGAAGTCGCTGAACGACAGGATGCTGCTGCCGAAGAGGGCGTCACGGGACTTCGACGCGGCGAGCACCAGCCACAGCACCGGAAGCAGCGTGTACAGGACGGAGATCGCGACGACGGCGTTGACCGTCGCGCGGCCCAGCAGGCGTGGGCGCAGGAGGGGCGAGTCCGGGGCGCTCATCGGGCGTTCTCCTCGGCCGGGTTGACGCGGTTGGTCCAGCGGGTGACCCCGTAGGAGACGGCGATGGTGATGATCAGCAGGATCACGGAGGCGGCGGCCGCGAGCGAGTAGTTGTTGCGGGAGAAGGCGGCGTCGTAGATGTACATGCTCGGCGAGAAGCGGGTGTCGACCATCTGCGAGGACTGGTGGAGCAGCATCGGCTCCGTGAACAGCTGCAGCGCCCAGATCAGCGTGAACATCGCGACCATGACGATGGAGGGGCGCACGAGCGGCGTCTTGACCTGGAGTGCCGTGCGCACCGGTCCCGCGCCGTCGACCACCGAAGCCTCCAGGACCTCGCGGGGGACGGCCTGCAGGGCCGCGTAGAAGATGACCATGTTGTAGCCGAGGTTGCTCCACAGGGCGATGTTCACGATCGACGGGAGCGTGGTGTGCAGGCCGAGGAAGTCGACGGTGATGTCGGCCTTGGCGAACGCATCGATGACCGGGCTGATGCCGGGTGTGTAGAGGTACAGCCAGATCAGGGCGGCGATGATGCCGGGCACCGCGTGCGGCAGGAACAGGCCCAACTGGGCCCAGGAGCGCAGCCGTACGACCCCGGAGTCGAGCAGCAGCGCCAGGGCGAGCGAGCCGAGGACCATCAGCGGGATGTAGATCGCGCAGTACAGGGCGACCCTGCCGAGGCCCGCGTGGAACGTGGGGTCGGTGAGCACGGCGGTGTACGAGCGCAGGCCCACGAACACGGTGCGCTCCGGGCCGAAGCCGAGGCCCGGCTGGTCGTCGCTGAAGAAGCTCAGCCACACCGCCGTACCGATCGGGATCAGGAAGACGAGCGTGAGGAGGAGGAAGAACGGGGTCATCAGGACGCCCGCGGCGCCGTTGCGGCGGCGCCTGGCGGCCCGCCGCGCCTTGCGCCGGGAGAGGTCGGCGGCCTGTCTGGGGGCGGCCTTCGCCGTGGGGGCGTCGGCTGTGGTCGCGGTCATGGGTGTCACCTGCCTTTCGTGCCTGGTGGGGTGCGGGTGCCCTTCGTGCCTTGTGCGGTGCGGGTGCCTTTCGCGCCTTGTGCGGTGCGGGTGCCCTTCGCGCCTTGTGCGGTGCGGGTGCCCTTCGCGCCTTGTGCGGTGCGGGCGTTCACGTGGAGTGCTCGGTGGTGGACAGGCCGAGCGCCTTGAGGTCGGGCATCGTGCCGTCCTGCGCAGCGCGCACGGCGGACAGGAGCGTCCCGGAACCGGCGCCCGCGCGGGCGAAGGCGTCCTGCATGACGAACTGGACGGGGGTCATGCGCGGGCCCCACACCCAGCCGTCGCGGATCTTGCCGGCCTCTTCCTCGAAGAGCCGGTAGACGTCCTGGCCGCCGTAGTACGAGCGGTCGAACGCCGCGCGGCCCACCTCGATCAGCTCGGTCACGGCCGGGTACTGGCTGCTCGCGCCGCTGGACAGGCGCGCCTTGAGGGCGTCGGGGTGGGCGACCTGCCACTCGATGAACTCCATGGCGGCCTCGGGCTGCTCGCTGTCCTTCGTCACGGCGAACGTGGAGCCGCCGTGGGTGCCGAGCCCGGGCCTGTCCACGTCCCACTGGGGCAGCGGCGCGATCCGCCACTTCCCCTTCTGCTCGGGCCGGGCGTTCATCTGCGCGCCCGCGTCCCAGGCGCCGCTGAGCCGGGCCAGGACCAGGCCGTTGCCGATCTGGGCGTCGTGGAGCCGGCTGCTGGACGCGTTCACATGGAGGAGGTCCTCGTCGATGAGCCGCTGCCAGTACGCGGCCACACGCCGGGTCGGCGCGTCGGCGAGGGAGACGTTCCAGGCGCCCTTCGACGTGTCGTACCACTGGGCGCCCGCCTGCCAGGCCCACGCGGCGAACTGGCTCATGCCGTCCGTGGGGAAGAGCGTGAGCCTGCGGTCGCCGCCCGTGCGCCGCACCTTGCGGGCGAGGTCGGTGAACTCGTCCCAGGTGGTGGGGACGTCGAAGCCGTACTTGTCGAAGAGGTCCTTGCGGTAGTGCAGGACCATCGGCTCGACGTCGAGCGGCACACTGAACGTGCGCTTCTCGAACGTCGTCAGGCCGAGGGACGCGGGCAGCAGCTTGGCCCGCAGCCCGTCGCTGATCATCGACGTGATGTCACGGGCGACGCCGTCTATGGCGAAGCCCGGGAGCTGGGGGTACTCGATGGTGGCGACGTCCGGGGCGTTGCCCGCGCGCGCCGCGTTGCTGAGCTTCAGGTATCCGCCTGCGGTACCCGCCGGAATCTGCTGGAAGTCGACCTGGATGTGGTCGTGCGTCTTGTTGAACGCGTCCACCACTTCCTGGCTGCCGCGCAGCGCGGACCAGAACGTGATGGTGGTCGTGCCGGACTTGCTGGTGCTCCGCGATCGAGTGGACGCGCCGCTGTCCCCGCTGCAGGCGCTCAGGGCGCCCGTCAGCGGCAGCGCGGTGATCGCGGCGAGAACAGATCGACGGCTCTGTCGACCAGGCATGGGCGCCTCCCGCGGCTCCTGCGTGTTCGAGTCACGGGAATACTGATCGGCTGAGCGAACCTGGTCAATAGATCGATCAGAAGAAGATGAAACGGTCAAACGCTCATTACGGTGCGGCAGTTGCGTCCGGGGTTCCGGTGGCGGACGCGTCGGCGTCCGCCGCGTACGGAGCCTGCGTCGACCCGCGGACCTGCAACGCCGGAAGGAGTTCCGTGCGCCGCACCGGGCCCTTCGCCCCGCCCGAGGACCGAGGTCCGAGGCGGCGCAGCAGCAGCTCCGCCGCCGCCGCGCCTATCTCGGCCTTCGGCGGGGACACGGCGGTCAGCGGCGTGCTGCCGAGCCCGGCGACCACGTCGTCGTACGCGATCACGGAGCAGTCCTCCGGGACCCGGGTCCCGCTGTCGCGCAGCGACTGCACCAGCATCAGCGCGTCCACGTCGCCGTGCAGGACGGCCGCCGTCGCCCCCAACTCGCCGAGCAGGGCGGGCAGGTCGACCGGCTCCTCGGCGGCCTCCGCCCGCGGGTCCGGGGCGCCGCCGGGAGAGCTGAGGGCGACGGCCCATTTGTCGACGCCGGGGTGGCCCGCCGCGATCTCGGCGAACGCGGAGCGCAGGGCGCGCGCCGTCGGGCTGTCGTCGCGCGCGGCGAGCACGATCCGCCGGTGGCCGAGGCCCGTGAGGTGCTCGACGGCGAGGTGGATGCCGTACCAGTGGTCCGTGCACACCGTGTCCACGGCGTGCAGCGCGCTGCCGCGGCGCGGCCTGCGCTCCATCACGACCGCGGGCACCTCAAGGCGCGACAGCCAGGTGTAGTCGGCCTCCTCCGTGGCGCGGCTGCGCCAGCGCGGCGCGATCAGCAGGCCGCGCGCGCCGTCCGCCAACGCCCGCTCGACAATGGGCTGTTCGGCGCCCGGCACGTTGGGCGCGATGTGCAGCGCGATGCGGATGCCGGCCGCTTCGAGCGCGGTGCGGGCGCCGTGCAGCATCTCGTACAGGTACGCGTGGCGCTCGGGGACGACGATCGCGACCGGGCCGCCGTCGGCCGTGGGTTCCGCGGGTCCGGCGGCCTGCTCCGTCTCGGGCAGGACCGGCCGGGCCACGCCGTGCCCGCGGCGCAGCTTCCCTTCGCGTGCCAGCTCCTCCACGTCACGCCGGAGGGTCACCACCGACACCGCGAGCTCCGCGGCGAGTTCGCTGACCCGGGTCGCGCCGCGCGACCGCACTACGGCGAGGATCCGCTGCCGCCTGAGATCGACCGGTTCGCGCATGCCGATGGCCCCCTCACTGCCCGCTGTTCGTTTGAGCGCTTCGCTGAACGCTTCGGCGGCAGCATAACCAGCGGGTGAGCAGGGAGGTCAGCCCTCCCTGGCGGGGGCTCTCCCGAGAACGATCGAGGGGCCGCCTCAGATCCCTCTGAAGCGGCCCCTCGACTTGCGACTTCGAAAACTTGCGACTTCGAAAAGTCGGGACGACAGGATTTGAACCTGCGACCCCTTGACCCCCAGTCAAGTGCGCTACCAAGCTGCGCCACGTCCCGGTGCGTTCCTCGCGGTGTCCCGCGTGATCACGCAGGTAGAACTCTACCGCACGTCACGGGGTGGTCCGAAGCAGCGGCGGCCTCGGTGGCGGCGCGTGGCCGCCCCGGTCTGCCCCTCGGCGCGGGGCGCGGGAGAATCGGCGTATGAGCAGCGCACTTGGACCTGACGGCGTGGGCAGCGGGCGGGACCGCGACGAGGAGGGCCGGGCCCGCAGCGCCCGGCCCCGCGACGGGCTCGGGCGGCCGTTGCCGTACGGCGCCGAAGGCGTGGAGCGGCAGCCGGAGGGGGTGGTGCGCATGCCCCGGGAGACCGTCGCCGAGGCGCAGGCGCTCCTCGACGCAGGCCGGCCCTTCCACGCGCACGAGGTCTTCGAGGACGCCTGGAAGTCCGGGCCCGAGGAGGAGCGCGGCCTGTGGAAGGGCCTCGCCCAGCTCGCCGTCGGCCTGACGCACTCCGCGCGCGGCAACGCCACGGGCGGCGCGCGGCTGCTGCTCCGGGGCGCGGGCGCCGTCTCGGCGTGGACCGAGGAGGCCTCGGGGCGGCAGCGGCCGTACGGGATCGACGTACCGGAACTGGTGGAGTGGGCGCGGGCCTTGGCGGCGCGCGTGGAACGGGACGGGGAGCGGGGCGGGGAGCCGCTGGACGCGGCGGAGTGCGCGCCGCGGCTGGCTTCCGGCAAGGACGGCGGGCACGACAGGGGCGGCAAGAACGACAGGGACGGCACGGGCGGCAAGGACGGCTGAGCACCCGCCCGCACCCCTCACTCTCCCGTGCGGCACACTCGCCCCGTGCGAAAGATTCATGTCATCGGCATCGGTGCGGGCGACCCCGACCAGCTCACCCTGCAGGCGGTCAAGGCGTTCGGGGACACGGACGTGTTCTTCATCCTCGGCAAGGGCGAGGAGAAGGCGGACCTCGTGGCGCTGCGCCGGGGCATGCTCGACACGCACCGGCCGGACGGGGCGTACCGCGTCGTCGAGGCGCGCGACCCGGAGCGCGACCGCAAGGCGGGCGGCGCACACTACTCGCCCGCCGTGGACGACTGGCGCAGCCGCCGCGCCGACATCTACGAGCGGCTCATCGCCGACGAGCTGGGCGCGGACGAGACCGGGGCGTTCCTGGTGTGGGGCGACCCGGCGCTGTACGACTCCACGATCGGGATCCTGGAGGAAGTGCTCGCACGCGGGTCCGTGGGCTTCGACTACGCCGTCGTACCGGGCATCAGCAGCGTCTCCGCGCTCGCCGCGCGCCACCGCACCGGCCTGAACCGCGTCGCGCGCCCGGTCCAGATCACCACGGGCCGCCGCCTCGCCGACGAGGGCTTCCCGGACGGGGTGGACGACGTGGTGGTGATGCTGGACGCCCGGCAGGCCTTCGGCCGGTACGCCGACCGGGACGACGTCGAGATCTATTGGGGCGCCTACATCGGCACCCCCGACGAGATCCTGGTCTCCGGCCCGCTCGCCGAGGCCGCCCCGCGCATCGAGCGGCTGCGCGCCGAGGCCCGCGCGCGCAAGGGCTGGATCATGGACACGTATCTGCTGCGCAGGCGCACGGACGGCTGACCCGGCCCCGGAGGGCTGAACCGGCCCGGGACCGCCATGAGCACCCCCGACCGGACGGCCCCGCATGCACCTGCCCGGTGCCGGTGTGAGGGTGAGCCTGTGACCGTTACCGAGCAGCCCGCGGCAGCGCAGGAGCAGGGCCCGCCGGTCCTGGACAAGCGCCGGCGCAATGTCGTCTTCGTGACGATCATGCTGGGCGTCCTCCTTGCCGCGCTCGACCAGACGATCGTCGGCACCGCGCTGCCGACGATCGTGTCGGACCTGGGCGGCGCCGAGCACATGTCGTGGGTCGTGACGGCGTACCTGCTCGCGGAGACGGTCGCGACGGTGCTCGTCGGCAAGTTCGGCGACCTGTTCGGGCGCAAGATCGTGTTCCAGGTGTCGGCGGTCGTCTTCATCACGGGCTCGTTCCTGTGCGGCCTCGCGACGAACATGACGCTGCTCATCGCCTGGCGTGCGTTGCAGGGCATCGGCGCGGGCGGCCTGATGGTCACGGCGATGGCGCTGATCGCCGACGTCATCCCGCTGCGGGAGCGCGGCAAGTACCAGGGCGCCATCGGCGCGGTCTTCGGCGTGTCGACGGTCATCGGGCCGCTGCTCGGCGGCCTGTTCACAGACCACCTGACCTGGCGCTGGGCGTTCTACGTCAACGTTCCCATCGCGATCCTCGTGGTCGTGGCCGCCGCCCGCACGATCCCGGTGGTGAAGTCGGTCTCGCGGCCCGTCATCGACTATCTGGGCATCGCGCTCGTCGCGGTCGGCGCGAGCGCCCTGATCCTCGCGACGAGCTGGGGCGGCAACGAGTACGCGTGGGGCTCGGGCACCATCATCGGCCTCTTCGCGGGCGGGCTGCTCGCGCTCGCCGCGTTCTGCCGGGTGGAGACACGGGCGGCGGAGCCGATGCTGCCGATGCGGCTCTTCGCGAACCCCGTCTTCACGGTCTGCTCCGTCCTCAGCTTCATCGTCGGCTTCGCGATGCTCGGCGCGATGACGTTCCTGCCGACCTATCTGCAGTACGTCGACGGGGACTCGGCCACGATCTCCGGCGTGCGGACGCTGCCGATGGTCGCCGGGCTGCTCATCGCGTCCGTCTTCAGCGGGAACGTCGTCAGCAAGGGCGGCGGGTACCGGATCTTCCCGATCGCGGGCTCGCTGGTGATGGCCCTCGGCCTCTACCTCCTCTCCCTCATGGGCCGCGACACCAACACGTGGCTGGAATCCCTGTACATGTTCGTGCTCGGCGCCGGCATCGGCCTGTCCATGCAGGTCCTGGTGATCGCCGTGCAGAACACCGTCGCGTACGCCGACCTCGGCACCGCGACGTCCGGCGTCACCTTCTTCCGTACGCTGGGCGCTTCGTTCGGCACGGCCGTGTTCGGCACGATCTACGCCAACACGCTCGCCTCGAACCTGCGGGACGGCGTGGCGGAGGCCGCGCGAACCGGCACGGCACCGCAGGACACGATCGCGAAGGCGGCCCAGAGCCCCCAGGGCCTGCACGACCTGCCGGACGAAGCGGCCGCCCCCGTCATCACGGCGTACGCCGACACCCTCCAGACCGTCTTCCTGTGGACCGTGCCGGTCGCGCTCGTCGGGTTCGTCGTCGCCCTGTTCCTCAAGCAGGTCGAACTGCGCGACAGCGCGCGGATGAGCTCGTCCGACATGGGTGAGGGCTTCGCGTCGCCGCAGGCCGGCGAGTCCGGGCGGCTGCTCGAACTCGCCGTCGGCAACATCATGCGCGCCAAGGGCCCGCAGACCGCGCGCGCCATCATCCAGCGGTCCGACACCCGCCTGGACATGGCGGGCGCCTGGGCCGTGATGCAGGTGGCCCTGTTCACGCGGATGGTCGGCCACGCCAACCTCAACCTCATCGCGGCCCGCCGCCAGCTGCCGCCCGAGGTCCTGGTGCCGGTCTTCGACCGCATGGTCGAGGAGGGCTATCTGACCCACACCGGCACGCTCTTCGAGCACACACCGGCGGGCGCGCGCGAGGCCGACGTGATCGGCAGGGCGTGGACGGCCTGGATCCGGGAGCAGCTGGAGAAGGACGGCGGCCGCGCCCTGGAAGAGGCGGCCGAGGGCGACGGGCGGCTGATGGCGGCGGTCGACGCGATCGCCAAGCGGCTGCTCGCGGAGGACCTGGCGCAGGGGCTCGCGCTGGACCGGGGGCAGGGCCCGCGGCCGGCGGGAGCGGCGTCGGCGTAGGCCGGATGACCTACATGCCCTCCAGCCCGAGTCGGGCGAGGGCCACCTCCTCGTCCGCCACCACCTCCACCCCCGGCGGCGGCTCCGGCCGGCGGACGATCACCACGGGCAGGGCCAGGGCGCGGGCGGCCGTGAGCTTGGCCGCGGTGGCCGCGCCGCCGCTGTCCTTGGTCACAAGGACGTCGATGCGGTGCGCGCGCAGCAGCGCCGTCTCGCCGTCGACGGTGTACGGGCCGCGGTCCAGGAGGATCTCCGCGTCCCGGGGCAGCGGTGGCTCGGGCGGCTCGACGGAGCGTACGAGGAAGTGGAGCGCGTCGTACGGGGCGAAGGCCGCGAGGCCCAGGCGGCCCGTCGTGAGGAAGACGCGGCGGCCGAGCGCGGGCAGCGCGGCGGCGGCCTCTTCTAGGGAGGCGGTCTCGTGCCAGTCGTCGCCGGGGCCGGGGCGCCAGCCCGGTCGGCGCAGGGCGAGCGCCGGGACGCCGGTGGCCCGCGCGGCCTGTGCCGCGTGCGCGCTGATGGTGGCCGCGAAGGGGTGCGTGGCGTCGACGAGGGCGGTCACGCGGTGCTCGCGCAGCCAGTCCGTGAGGCCGTCCGGGCCGCCGAAGCCTCCGACGCGTACGTCGCCGTCGAGTGCCGCGGGGCGGCTGACCCGGCCCGCGAGCGACGTCGTCACGCGCACGCCGGGCCGTGCGGCGAGGGCGGCGGCGAGGCGGCGGGCCTCGGTGGTGCCGCCGAGGACGAGCACGTGGGGCGCGTTGGGCATGGGCCGAGCGTACGTGGGAGCTCGGCCCCGGCAGCCCCCGCCCGGTGTCAGCGCAGCAGGAGCTGGAGGCCGCCGAGGACGGTCGCGCCGATGACGAGCTGTTCGAAGAGTCGCTGGTTGATGCGGTTCACGCACGCCTTGCCGAGGAGCGCGCCCGGTATCACGAACAGCGCGAGGGCCGCGTCGAGCAGCAGCGAAGGCCCGTCGATCAGGCCGAGCCCGACGCTGAAGGGCACCTTGGAGGTGTTGACGATGAGGAAGAACCACGCCGAAGTGCCCAGGAAGCTCAGCTTCTTGAAGCCCGCCGAGAGCAGATACATCGACATGACCGGGCCGCCCGCGTTGGCGACCATGGTCGTGAAGCCGCCGAGCACCCCGTAGGAGGGGGCGGCGACCCGGGCCGCCCCGGCCGGGGCCCGCTCCTCGGTCTCCGCCCGCTCGGCCGCGCGGCGGCGCCACACGGTCACGGCCGCCATCAGCAGCAGGATCGCCCCGATCGACGTACGCACTGTTCCGTCGTCGGCGAACATCAGGAACACCGTGCCCACGGCGACGCCCGCGCCGACTGCGGGGAACAGCCGCCACAGCGTGGGCCAGTGGGCGTGCCTGCGGTACGTGAGGACGGCGAGGACGTCGCCGACGATGAGGACCGGAAGCAGCACACCCGTCGACGCGCGGGCCGGAAGGACCGCGGCGAAGACGGCGAGGCTGATCGTGTTCGCGCCGCTGACGGCGGTCTTGGAGAAGCCGACGACCCCGGCGGCCAGGGCGAGCGCGCCGAACTCCCAGACGGTGAGGGCGGATATGGCGGAGGTGGCGGATGCGGCGTCCATGCTGGGCCGATGGTATGCCCAAGCACTTTGGGGCGGCGGGGCAGGGCGGGGTGGCCCCCCGTGCGACGGCCCGGGGGCCCGGGGTCCCGGCGCCCCGGGGTCAGTCGCGTTCGACCAGGAGCGCGCTGCCCTGGCCCACGCCCACGCACATCGTGGCGAGGCCGCGGGTGGTGCCGGTGCGGCGCATGCGGTGCAGGAGAGTGGTGAGGATGCGGGCGCCGGAGCAGCCGAGGGGGTGGCCGAGCGCGATGGCGCCGCCGTCGGGGTTGACCAGGTCCGGGTCGATGCCGAGCGCGTCCACGCAGGCCAGCGCCTGGGCGGCGAACGCCTCGTTGAACTCGGCCTCTTGGACGTCGGCGACGGTCCAGCCGACGCGGGCCAGGGCCTTCTGGGTGGCGGGCACGGGGCCGATGCCCATCACGTCCGGGTGCACACCGGCGGAGGCGCCCGCGGCGTAGCGGCCGAGGGACTCCAGGCCCAGGTCGTGCAGGGCCTCCTCGCTGACGAGGAGCAGCCCGGCCGCGCCGTCGTTCATCGGCGAGGCGTTGCCCGCGGTGACCGTTCCGCCCTTGCGGAACACCGGCCGGAGCGCGCTGAGTTTCTCGTACGAGGTGTCCTCGCGGACGCATTCGTCCGCGGTGACGACCGTGCCGTCGGGGGTGGTGACGGGCAGCAGTTCGTCGTCGAAGTGGCCCTTTCCGCGGGCGGCGGCGGCGCGCTGGTGGCTGCGCAGGGCGAAGGAGTCCTGGCGCTCGCGCGAGACGCCGTGCCGGGCCGCCACCTCCTCGGCCGTCTCGCCCATCGACAGGAGCCCGTGCAGCTCCTTCATCCTCGGGTTGACCAGCCGCCAGCCGAGGCGGGTGTCGGCGGTCTCCATGCGGTGCGGCAGGGCCTCGTCGGGGCGCGGCAGCACGAAGGGGGCGCGGCTCATGGACTCGGAGCCGCCCGCGAGCACGATGTCGGCGTCGCCCGCGGCGATGGTGCGGGCCGCCGTGGTGACCGCCTCCAGGCCCGAGGCGCACAGGCGGTTCACCGTGGCGCCGGGCACGGACTCCGGGAGGCCCGCGAGCAGGACGGCCATGCGGGCGACGTTGCGGTTGTCCTCGCCCGCCTGGTTGGCGGCGCCCCAGTAGACGTCGTCGATCCGGGCCGGGTCGAGCTGCGGCAGGTCGTCGAGCAGGCCGCGGACGACGGTCGCGGCGAGGTCGTCCGGGCGGACGGCGGACAGGGCGCCGCGGAGCTTGCCGATCGGGGTGCGGCGGGCGGCGACGAAGTGAACGGTGCGCACGGGGCTACTCCGGGGCGTGAGCGGTTTAATTAGCGCTGCTAGTTTCGGAGTGTACGGGGGCCTCGGGCGGCCGTCCAGGCACATCGGTTGCCGTCCCCCGGTCGGTGCGCCGGACGCCGTCCCGCTTCACCGCCAGGCCGCGCGCACGGCCGGTGGCCACTCCCCCGCGGCGAGGAAGCGGCGTACCGACGCCGCCGCGCGTCGCCCTTCCGCGGTCACCGCCCCGGCGGACCGCACCGCGTGCGTCACGTTTCCGACGGCGAAGACGCCGGGGATCTCCGTGCGGAACGCCGCGTCGATCGCGGGCCCCCGCGTGCCGGGGGCGAGCGGTACCCCGCCCCGGCGGGCCAGTTCGTGGTCGGGGACGAAGTCGCCGGTGAAGACGACGGTGTCGCAGGCCAGTCGGGCGCGGCGGCCGGTGCGGTGCCGCACGAGCACGGCGGACAGCCGCCCCCGGCCCGCCAGTTCGGTCACCGCCGTCTCGGTGAGGAGCGGGACGCCGTGCCGCAGCCGGGCCTCGGCGGCGCGCCAGGGCGAGGTGCGGTGCCGGGGCTCCGACGTCACCTGGGCGGCCACCGCGACGCCCGCGCGCCGCAGCGTGTCGAGTGCGGCGTACGCGACGGGCTCGGCGCCGACGACCACGGCCCGCGTCCCGATGTGCTGCCCGTACAGGTGGACGGCCTGCTGGAGTTCGCCGGTGGTGTAGACGCCCGCGGGGCGGGTGCCGGACACGAGGCGGGCGCTGCGGGGGCGTTCGCGGGCGCCGGTGGCGAGGACGACGGCCCGCGCGGTGAGGCGTTCCAGGCCGTCGGGCGAGGTCGTGTCGAGGGTGCGGGGCCCGGCCCATCCGGTGGCGGTGACGCCGGTGCGGACGGTCGCGCCCGCGCGCACCGCGGCGTCGACGAGGCTCCGCGCGTACCGGGGGCCGCTCGTGCCGGGTCCGGTCAGGCCCGCGAAGGTGCGGGCGCCGAAGCCGCCGTGGTGGCAGTGGCGCGGGACGCCGCCCGCCTGTGCCTCCCGCTCCAGGACCTCGACGCGGCCCGCGCCCGCCGCGGCGAGCCCGGCGGCCACCGCGAGTCCGGCCGGTCCGGCGCCGACGACCAGCACGTCGACGGTGCGCTCGTGCCTCATCGCGCCGCCCTCCGCGCCGCCGACCGGTCACGCCGGTCGAAGAGTTCGCGCACGGCGGCACCGCAGTAGAAGCCCTGGCACCGTCCGCCGCGGGCGCGGGTGCGGCGTCGCAGGCCGTCGAGGGAGCCGGGCGGCACCGTGCTCAGGAGCGCGTCGCGGATCTCGCCGCGCGTGACGCGCTCGCAGTGGCAGACGAGGGCGCCGTACTCGGGGTCCGCCGCGATCAGGTCGGCCCGCTGGTAGGGGCGCGGGGAGTTCTCGCCCAGGTTGGGCATCGTGACGGGCGTCAACTCCCGGGGTTCGCCGCCCAGGTCGAGGCCGGCGTCGGCGAGCAGGCCGGTGACGTACGCGGCGATGGCCATGGACGCGGTCAGGCCGGTGGAACGGATGCCGCCGACGGTGACGTACCGCTGTCCCGGCCGGACGTGGATCTGGTAGTCGTCGTGCTCGGTCGCCGCGCGCAGGCCCGCGTAGACGGCGGTGACGTCCTCGTCGAGGAGTCCGGGCAGGATGCGGGCGCCCTTCTCGCGCAGCCCCGCGAGGCCCTCGGCCGTGGAGCCGGTGGCCCGCTTGTCGTCCAGGTCCTCCGCCGTGGGGCCGAGCAGCACGTTCCCGTACACGGTCGGCGCGACCAGGACGCCCTTGCCGAGCGCCGTCGGCACCGGCAGCAGGATGTGCCGCACGAGGTCGCGGGCGAACTTGTCGAAGACGATGAGCTGGCCGCGGCGCGGGGTGACGGTGAAGGTGTCGTGGCCGAGCATGCGGTCGACGGTGTCGGCGTGCAGGCCCGCCGCGTTGACCAGGTAGCGGGTGCGGATGTCGCCGCGGCTGGTGTGCAGTGCGTGCGGGGTGCCGTCGGCCGCGTCGCCCTGGACGACCGCTGTCAGACGGCAGTTGAGGTGCAGGTCCACGCCGGAGCGCACCGCCTGCGTCGCGAAGGCCAGGGGTGTCGTCCAGGGGCAGATGATGCTCTCGCCGGGCACCGCGAGCGCGCCGAGCGCACCGGGACCGAGGTGCGGCTCGCGGGCGCGGACCTCGGCGGCGTCGAGCAGCGCCGCCTCGTCGTAACCGTTGCGCCCGGCCTTCTCCAACAGGCCGGGCAGCGCGGCGAGTTGGTCCTCGTCCCAGGCGACCAGGAGCGCGCCGGTCCGCTCCACGGGGATGCCGCACTCGGCGGCGTACGCGGACAGACGGCGCTGTCCGTCGCGGACCAGGCGGGCCTCCAGGGAACCCGGCACGGCGTCGAACCCGGTGTGCAGGATGGCCGTGTTGGCCTTGGACGTGCCCTCGCCCACGTCGTCGGACGCCTCCACGACGGCGACGCGCAGCCGGTACCGGGCCAGTTCGCGGGCGAGGGCGGCGCCCATCACGCCGGCGCCGACGACGGTGACGTCGTACGGCTCCCGCGGCAGGCCGCCGGACCTGGTGACGAGCCCGGCCCCGGCCCCGTCCGGGCCCGCAGGGTCGCCGCCGGGCCCGGTCGCACTCATCTCCCGGCTCATGAGAACGTTCTATCCAGTAGCGCCATCACGTGTTTACGGAAGGCATCCCGGCGCTCGGCCGCCTCGTCGGGGCCGATGCGCGGTTCGTACACGGCGGCGGGGCGCCAGTCGGGCACGACGTCGCGCAGGCCGAGCCGCGGGTCCAGGCCGAGGCGGGCGACCGCGCCCACGCCGAGGGCCGTGGCGTCGGGCAGCGCCGAGACCTCCACGGGGAGTTGCAGCAGGTCGGCCTGGGTCTGCAGGAGCAGGGCCGAGCGGGTCAGGCCCCCGTCGACCCGCAGGCTCCGCAGCGGTTCGCCCAGGTCGGCGGCCGCCGCGTCGGCCAGCTCGGCGACCTGCGCCGCGATGCCCTCGCACAAGGCGCGCACCAGGTGTCCGGGCGTGGTGTCCAGGCCGAGGCCGGTCAGCGAGCCGCGCAGGTCGCCGCGCCACCAGGGGGCCGCGAGCCCGGCCAGGGCGGGCACGAACGTGACGCCCCCGGCGTCGGGGACGGCCGAGCCGACCGGGTCGAGGTCCTGCGCGCCCCCGATCACTCCGAGGTCGGTGAGCCAGCGGACGGCGGAGGCGGCGGTGTAGACCTGCCCGTCCAGGCAGTAGCTGCTGCGTCCGCCGAGGCGCCAGGCGACGCAGGCGACGAGCCCGGAGCCGCTCCGGCGCGGCCGGGTGCCGGTCTGGGCGAGCAGGAACGCCCCGGTGCCGTAGGTGCACTTGGCGCTGCCCGGCTCCGTGACGTCCTGGGCGAGGAGGGCCGCCTGCTGGTCGACCAGGAGACCGGTCAGCGGGATCTCCCGGCCGAACTCCTTGGTGGTGCCGACCTCCCCGGCCGCGTCGACCACGCCCGGCAGTCGCTCGCCGGCGAGGCCGAACACGTCGAGAGCGCGCTCGGACCAGGTCGCGGATTCCAGGTCGAGGAGCTGAGTGCGGCCCGCGGTGGCCGCGTCGGTGACGAAGGCGCCGGTGAGACGGTGCACCAGCCAGGCGTCGCTGGTCGTGACCACGCCGTGCCGGGTGAGGTGGCGGCGTATCCACGCCATCTTGGGCGCGGCGAAGTACGGGTCGAGCGGCAGGCCGGTGAGCGCCTGCAACTCGTCGGCGTACGCGGCGAGTTCCGCGCACAGCGGCTCGGCGCGCCGGTCCTGCCACACCAGGGCGTCGGTCAGCGGCTCACCGGAGTCGGGGTCCCAGGCGAGCACCGTCTCACCCTGGTTGGCCAGGCCCACGGCGGCGACCGGCTCGCCCGCCTCCGCCAGGGCCGCGCGGCCCGCGTCGAGCACGGAGGAGAGCAGGTCGTCCGGCGCGACCTCGACGAGACCGCCGGGCAGATGGCGGGGGCGCACGGGCGCGGTGCCGGAACCGATCACGCCCCGCTCCGGGCAGACGACGAGCGCCTTCGTGCCGGAGGTCCCCTGGTCGACGGCGAGCACCGGGCCGGTCATCGCCGCCCTCCGTGACGCGGCACGCAGTAAGTCGTGATCACCGCGGAAGCCTGCTACAGGGGGCGCGGCCCCGTCAAGGGTCCCCGCATGCCTCAAATGCCGTAATCAGGGGTGCCGTTGAGCGGGCGCGGCGACAGCGGACCTGCGGGCGCCGCCGGACGGATCCGGAGGAGCTCTGCGCGACGTTCACCAGCTGATTCCGGCCGCCACCGGCAGGTGATCGCTGCCGGTGGCCGGCAGCACCCACGAGCTCTCCGGCTGCACGCCCCGGACCAGGATCTGGTCGATCCGCACCACCGGGAACTTCGCCGGCCAGCTGAAGCCGAAGCCGTCCCCGGCCGCGTCCTGGGCCGAGCGCAGGTGCGCGGTGATGCCTGCGAAGGCGCGGTCGTCCATGGTGCCGTTCAGGTCACCGAGCAGCACCACGCGCTCGTTGTGCTCGGCGGCGACGGCCTCGGCGAGCGCCTGGGCGTTTCTGTCCCGCGAGTCCGTCCAGAAGCCCGCCCTGGGATTTACCCGTACGGACCCCAGGTGGGCCACATACACGGCGAGGGGCCCCTGGTCCGTGGCCACCGTGGCGCGCAACGCCCGGTTGTCGGCCATCGTGACCTCGGCCGGCTTGGTGTCACCCAGCGGCCCGACGTCCTGCTCGATGTCGACCGGCCGGGTGTCCGACAGCGGCAGCTTGCTCCACAGCCCGACCGTGCCCTGCACCGTGCGGTACGGGTACGCCTTCGCCAGCTCCTTCTCGTACAGCGGCTTCGCCTGCGGGGTGATCTCCTCCAGGGCCAGCACGTCCGCGCCGGAGGCGGCCAGGTCGCGGGCGGTGCCGGCCGGGTCGGGGTTGTCGGCGTCGACGTTGTGGGTGGCCACGGTGAGATCGCCGCCCGAGTGGGACTTGTCGATGAGCAGCCCGCCGAAGAGGCTCAGCCACACCACGGCCGGCAGCAGCAGCGCGACCACCGCGGAGGCGGAGCGGCGCCACAGCGCCCCGGCCAGCAGCACCGGGATGAACAGGCCGAACCACGGCAGGAAGGTCTCCACTAGGCTGCCGAGGCTTCCGCGGTCCGTGATCTGTGCGTGCAGCAGCATGAGCAGGCCGAGCAGCAGCGCCAGCGCCGCGAGCACCGGGCCGCGCTTCCAGGGCCCCGGGCGGTAGGCGATGCTGATCACTCGGCGGATGCCCGCGCGCCAGGTGCCGGAGCCGGTGTCCCGGCGGCCGACCCCCTCCTGTCCGGTCTGCTCCGCCGTGTCGACCTGCACGATCGTCTGCCCTCGCTCACTACCGGTCACTGCTGCGCCCTCGGGTCCTTGGTGGGGTCGGCATACATCCGCGGGCAGCCGTGATCGATCGCCTCGGAGCGCAGCTCGTAGTGCCAGGGCTCGTTCCGGTAGATCTGACAGATCCCGTACTCGGCGCCGTGTTCGGACAGCCACGCCGTCGCGTCGGAGCCCCCGATGTCGACCGCCTCCCCCGACACATGAGGAGACGTCTTGGCGGTGGCCACCCACCGGGCGGCCTCGGCTTCGGACCCGTACTTGGAGACCGCCTTGCGAAGAAGCCGGTCCTGGTATTCCGGGGAACGCCAGCCACTGTTTGCGTAGAACTCGACTCCGTCGTCCGAGGCAGCCGTCGCAGCCTTGCGCAGGGCTTCGAGCAGATTCGGATCGAGGTTGGCCACAGCCGGAATGTCGTCGTCGAAGACCGTCGTGCCGTCGGGGACGGCACCGGCGGCCTCGCCCAGCGCACCACGGCGCTCACCGTGAGGAACCTTCGAGAGCGAGGGGGCCGAAGAAGAAGATGAGGAATTCTGTGTCTGATGGGCGAAGGCTGCGGCGATCACTGCGATGACGGCTATCAGGCCGACAAGAAGACGCCGGTGAATCCGGCGCGTCGTTGTTCGCGCTGATGGCGGGTTGTGATTCATGCCGTCAGTCAAGGCAGTGCGGTGTTGCCGGCACGTATGCGGTTTTCGATACGCCGACGATATGTGCCGGCTCGTAGCATCGAGAGCATGCGTGTGTTGATCGTCGAGGACGAACCCTTTCTGGCAGAAGCCGTCCGCGACGGTCTGCGCCTGGAAGCGATCGCGGCGGACATCGCCGGTGACGGCTACACCGCTCTGGCACTGCTGAGCGTCAACGCCTACGACATCGCCGTCCTCGACCGGGACATCCCCGGACCGTCCGGTGACGAGATCGCCCAACGCATCGTCGCCTCCGGCAGCGGCATGCCGATCCTCATGCTCACCGCTGCCGACCGGCTCGACGACAAGGCATCAGGGTTCGAACTCGGCGCCGACGACTACCTCACGAAGCCTTTCGAGCTCCGAGAACTCGCGCTCAGGCTCAGAGCACTCGACCGCAGACGCGCCCACAACAGACCGCCCGTGCGAGAGATCGCGGGGCTGCGGGTGGATCCGTTCCGCAGGGAGGTCTACCGGGATGGCCGCTATGTCGCGCTGACCAGGAAGCAGTTCGCCGTGCTCGAAGTCCTCGTCGCTGCCGAAGGCGGTGTCGTCAGCGCCGAGGAACTCCTGGAACGGGCGTGGGACGAGAACGCCGACCCGTTCACCAACGCCGTGCGCATCACCGTCTCGGCACTGCGCAAGCGCCTCGGCGAACCCTGGATCATCGCCACCGTGCCGGGCGTCGGCTACCGCATCGACACAGCACCCGTCACCGGGCATGGGGGTGGTGACCGTGGATAGGCAGCCCGGCTTGAGCGTCCGCCTCAAACTCACCCTCAGCTACGCCGGATTCCTCATGCTCGCGGGTGCCTTGCTGCTCGCCGCCATTGGTGTATTTCTCCTGCAACAGGGGTGGCTGCAAACCAACGCAGAGGGGGCATGGAGAGCAACGCCAGGCACCGCCTTCGTACGCGGATTCGCCCCGACGGCAGCCGCCGTCATGCTGTTCCTCCTGGTGTTCGGCCTGCTGGGGGGATGGATCCTCGCCGGGCGCATGCTCGCCCCCCTGGACCGAATCACCCGCGCCACCCGCACGGCCGCGGCCGGATCGCTGTCCCACCGGATCCGGCTACCGGGCCGCGAAGACGAGTTCCGCGAACTCGCCGACGCCTTCGACACGATGCTCGCACGGCTCGAAGCACACGTCGCCGAACAGCAGAGATTCGCGGCCAACGCCTCGCACGAGTTGCGCACCCCGCTGGCGATCTCGAAGGCCCTGCTCGACGTGGCCCGCACCGACCCGGCACACGTCACCGGCGAACTCGTCGACCGCCTCCACGCCGTCAACACCCGAGCCATCGACCTCACCGAGGCCCTGCTCCTGCTCAGCCGCGCCAACCAGCGGTCGTTCACCCGAGAACACGTCGACCTGTCCCTCCTGGCGGAGGAAGCCACCGAAACGCTCCTCCCCCTCGCGGAAAAGCACGGCGTCACCCTCGAGACCAGCGGCGACATCACCCCCACGAGCGGATCCCAAGCGCTTCTGCTGCAGCTGACCACGAACCTCGTGCACAACGCGATCGTCCACAACCTGCCTGACCAGGGCACCGTGTGGGTCCACACCAGCGTCCGCCCCAAGACCGTGGTGCTCACCGTCGAAAACACCGGCGAGCAGGTCCCCCCGGAGCTGGCCTCGACACTCACCGAACCGTTCCGGCGCGGCACCGAACGCGTACACGCCGACCACACGGGAGTCGGCCTCGGCCTGGCGATCGCCAAGACCATCACCGAGGCACACGACGGAACGCTCACCCTCACCCCGCGCCCTGCCGGCGGGCTCCGTATCACCGTGGAACTACCGGCGACAGCCCCGCACACCGGCAGGTGAAGCGCCACGCAAGCGTCGATCGCGCACTACGCCGTGGTGCGCGGCGGCAGCCGCTGTGTGATCCGGTCGAACAAGTCCGTCAGCGGCTCACCGAGGTCCTGGCCGAACTCGGTCAGCCCGTAGGTGACCTGGGGTGGCGTCGTCGGCTCGACCTCCCGCCAGACCAGGCCGTCCTGGACCAGCACGCGCAGGGTCGACGCGAGCATCTTCTCGCTGATGCCCTGGATGCTGTCGCGCAGCTCGTAGAACCGAAGGTCGTTGCTCCGCAAGGAGATCAGCACCCAGATGCCCCACCTGCTGGTCACGTGGTCGACCACGTCACGCGCGGGGCAGTCGGTGTGAAACACCTCATACCGACGGCCCGCCTCGGCCTGCGTCAGCTGCGCGCCTTCGTTCATGTCCGGAGCTTACCTCTGGGTACGTCCTTACGAAGAGTAAGCCCACCCTCCTAGCGTCAATTGCCGTAGTACACAACGGACTAGGAGCTGAACATGATCGTGGTGACCGGGGCTACCGGGAATGTGGGCCGGCCTCTGACGCAGGCCCTGGCCGAGGCGGGCGAGCAGGTGACGGCGGTGTCGCGACACGCGGCGGCAATGCCGGACGGGGTCCGGCACGTGGCGGCCGACCTGACCCAACCGGCAAGCCTCACGCCCGCGTTGGACGGGGCGAAGGCGCTGTTCCTCCTGCTGTCCGGCGACCTGCACGCCCCCGAAGCCAGGCCGGCCGACATCATCGGCCTCGCCGCGGCCAGCGGGGTCCGTCGGGTCGTCCTGCTGTCTTCGCAGGGCGTGGCGACCAGGCCGCTCGGCCCGACGCGGGTCGCGATGCGCGCCTTGGAGGACGCGTTGCGGGAGTCCGGCCTCGACTGGGCCGTCCTGCGGCCGGGCGGCTTCGCCTCCAACGCCCTGGCCTGGGCGGAGTCCGTCCGCACGCAAGGGACGGTCGCCGCACCCTTCGGCGATGTCGGGGTGCCGGTCGTCGACCCGGCGGACATCGCCGAGGTCGCGGCGGCCTGCCTGCTGGACGACCGGCACACCGGCGGGGTGTACGAGCTGACCGGGCCCGAGGTGATCACGCCGCGTCAGCAGACGGAGACCATCGCCGCCGCGCTCGGCTCGCCGGTGCGGTTCCACGAACTCACCCGCGACGAGGCCAAGGCCACGATGACCCGGTTCGTGCCGGCGGAACTCGCCGACGACACCCTGGACATCATCTCCGCCCCGAACCCGGCCGAACTGCGGATCAGCCCCGACGTGGAACGCGTCCTCGGCCGCGCCCCGCGCCCCTTCAACGACTGGGTCGCCCGCAACATCGCCGCGTTCCGCTGAGGCACCACTCAACTGAAGCACCCGGGCAGCCTCGTGCGGCTGCGACCGCACGAGGCGCCCACGTCCTGGACTAGTTGACGACCTTCAGCTTCGTCGGCCAGCCCCTGCTGTCGGCGGCGGCGAAGAGGTTCTTGATGTGGGAGGGATGGAGTTTGATGCAGCCGTTGGACTTGTAGTCCGAGGGGCCGTCCCAGCGGAAGCGCTCGGTGCCGCCCTGCCCGCCGTTACGGGTCATCTCGCTGTGGATGAACAGGTCGTTGCGCAGAGTGCCGCCGGGGCGGCACCGCTTGTCCGAGATCTTGATGACGTAGCCCTTGATGAGGCTGCCGTTGTAACGCCGCGTGTGGAACTGGATGTCGTAGGTGCCGTTGGGCAGCCAGCCCCTGAAGCGGGTGCACGCGGACTTGGTGACACCGGAGCCGGCCCGGTACTTCTTGATCACCTTGTCCGGGCCGGAGGCGCGCTTCATCAGGTACAGCGTCGAATTGGTCTGATTGCGCTGGTTCTTGTCGAACTTCAGGTAGTGGCTGCGGGCCGCTGCGGACGCGCCCGACGCGCTCGCGGCGGGCGTGGTCGCACCGAGCATCAGCCCGCTCGCGACCGTGGTGATGGCCACGGCTGTGGCGGTGGATCGTCTGACGATGGCCATGGTGGGCAATGTGCTGCTCCTCCTGTGTGAGCCGGCGACGCCTGCTGCGGCGCCGTGCCGGGCACCAGTAGTCCAGCCATGGCCGATCACCGGTAGCCTGCTCCGGCACAGGGCTGGCCGGGACACCTCGGCGGTGGTATCGATCTGCCGGTCCTCAGCCGCTCCGGCGCAGCGACAGGTCAAGGTGCTCTTCGGAGAATTCGAGGTAGCGAGCTTGGATCAACCCGTACAGAAAGTCGGGGCGGGTCACAGAAGGCGGCTGCGGGAACCCGAGAGCCTCGGCCTTGTCGCGAGCCCCACTCAGACGCACGCGGATAGCGCTCGTCGAAATGTCGAATTTGCGCGCGACTTGCTTGAGAGGCGCAGCCACGGGGCGGAGCTTCGGCGGCCAGGCCAGGTAGTCCCGAAAGACTTCACGCAGCGCCACTTCCTCGCAACGGGTCAGCGGTGGCGGTGGCTCACTGATTTCCGTATACGAGGCCACATCCCGCTCAGCATCAAGAGCACGATTGCCGGAACTCTCCATGAGGGCCCAATATTCTCGGCCCTCGCCACCAATTATTCGCACAGCCACGTGCGGCTCGAAGAGCACCCTTTCGAGACAGCGGATGCGCCGCGGCGGCAAACCCCATAAGTGCAGGTCAACACCGTTACGATTCTCCGGCAGGATACGCCACCCACCATGCGCGGCCGTGACGACCAACGCACGTCGTGACACTTTCGCGTCGACCGGATCCACACCCGCCGCGAGGTCACCGGTTCGCCCCACCGTCAGCGACTCCCTGTACGACAGCGGAATGCTGCCGCGCAGCCGAACCCCACCGGCGGTGCGTTCGACCATGCGAATCAGCCGTTTCGCCATGACTGTTGCCTTTCACGGAGCCGCGCGGCCACGCAAGAACCCTGCCCAGCAGAATGGCGGCAGACATCGTAGATTTCCGACTCGCCGCCGTCAGCGATGACAATGTAGCAGCGGAAAAGTGGCTGGAAGAATTTCCCCGAACCCGCTTGACAATTGCCTTTCACCCTGTGTATTGGCCGGTCGGTTTGGTGGGATCGCTCTCGATGAGAATTAATCGGCGGGCTGCTCGGCAGGTGTCCGGCCGGCGAGGACGTCCTCGAGTCGCTGAGTGCCGAGCCGTACGGCTTGTTGGGTGGAGTCGCCTTCGGCGACGGGTGAGGCGCTCGCCTTCCCGGCCTTGGTGCCGCGGGAGCCGTCCTCGTGGCTGTCCGAGCAGGCCGCCGTGGTCAGCAGGGTGCCCGCTGCCAGAGCCAAGGCGCAGACATGGGCGGCGCGGACGGGCACCATGACGTCCACCTTGCGGCTGCCGCACTGCGGGCACACGGCGTCGGCCAGCGGTGTCACCCCCGGCTCCCAGGGCACAACGCCCGAGGGCCCACGGCAATTCGCCGGCACCGGCCACTCGCGTACGGCGCGGCGTCGAGGGCGAAAGCTCACGGCCGCGGTGAGGGTGCACTCAGTCCACAGGGCCCTTCGACGACCGCGACGCCCCGTGCGGCCTCGGCTCTGGGGCGGTGACGACGGTGTAGGGGAGGATCGTCACCGCCACGGACGGCAGCCGGTCCAGCGCACGGGCGACGCGCTCGGCGGTGCCGCGGTGCAGGAGGTGCCCGAGCACCGTGGAGTAAGTGCGGCGCGGGATCAGCAGAGTCAGTGCGGTCTGCCCATCGGCGACGGTGCCGGTGGCGAGTTCGGTGAGCGCCCGCTCGAGCCTGCGGTCGGGGCAGTCGACGACCTCCAGAGGCACCTCGGTGGCCCGGGACGCCTGCCACCGCTCGGCCAGCCGGTGGGCGCGGACCGTCTCGACCGCGGCGTGCACGGCCCGTACCTCGTCGGGCCGCAGCTCGTGCGCGTACCGCAGAGCCTGGAAGACCGCTGGATCAACGGCGTCGATGAGGACGTACACCACGTGCCGCTGCCAGCGTGGCCGGTCGCTCTCGTGCGCGGGTGGCAGCATCTCCAGCGCGGCGGCCTCGGCGCGGTATTCACGGTTGATGCGGATCAGCGCCCACACGCCGATCGGGAAGACCACCACGACCAGCCAGGCGCCCTCGGTGAACTTGGTGACCGCGAAGATCAGCACCACAGCCGCCGAGACCACCGCGGCCGCTCCGTTGACGGCGAGCTTCCAGGCGCGGCCCGCCTCCCGGCGGCGCAGATGGTATGCGGTCAGGCCCGCCCCGGCCATGGTGAACGCGGTGAACACCCCGATCGCGTACAGCGCCACCAGCTTGTCCACGTTCGCGTCGGTCACCAGCAGCAGCGCCAGGGCGACCACAGTCAGCGTGATGATTCCGTTGGAGAACGCCAGCCGGTGCCCGCGCCGGGTCAGCTGCCGGGGCAGGAAGCGGTCTTCGGCGACGAAGTCGGCCAGGTAGGGGAAGCCGACGAAAGGCGTGTTGGCACCCGTGTACAGAATCAACGCGGTCGCGATCTGCACGAAGACCAGGCCGGCTGTTCCCGCCCAGGAGTCACCGAAGACGAGGTGGGCCTCCTGCGCGATGACGGTCGGGGTGCCGTCGGTGTACGGGATGGCGTGCGTGACGTGCGCCAGTCCGGAGACGCCGAGCACCAACGTACCCAGCACGCAGCTCATGGCGATCAGGGTGCGGCGGGCATTGCGGCCCTGCGGCTCGCGGAACACGGAGATGCCGTTGGAGATCGCCTCCAGGCCGGTGAGGGAGGAGCCGCCGTTGGCGAACGCGCGCAGCACCATGAACAGCGTCGCCCCGTACAGCCAGCCGCTCCCCGCCTCCCCCAGCGGCACCGCGCCGGCGGCGCGCACGTCCGCGTGCGGCAGGTCCCCGAGCGCCCACCGTGCCAGCCCGACGGCGAGCATCAGCCCGACCGCACCCATGAACAGGAACGCGGGCACCGCGAATACCCGGCCCGCCTCCCGAAGCCCCCGCAGGTTGCCGTACGCCAGGAGCACCACCACCCCGATGCTGACCGGCACCTGGAGATGGTCCAGGCCCGTCCAGCCGCCACCGACCAGGTGCGCGAGCGAGATGAGCGCGTTTGTGCCCGCCGAGACCTGCACGGCGACCGTGACGACGTAGTCGACCAGCAGCGCCACCGCGGCGATCTGCGCCACGCCGGGCCCGAAGTTCTCCCGGGCCACGACGTAACTGCCGCCGGCCCGCGTGTAGATCATGACGACATCGCTGTAGCAGAGCGTCAACAGCACGAGGACGAACAGGATCGCCCCGGTCACCGGCATGAGCAGCGTGAACGCGGCGACCCCGACGACGGGCACCAGGACCCGCAGCATCTCCTCGCTGCCGTAGGCCGACGAACTGACGCAGTCCGACGCCAGCACGCCCAGCGCCGTGCGGTTGCCCAGCTTCTCCTGCCTGCTTTTCGCGGTCACCAACGGTGGCCCCAGCAGCCGCCGCTTGAGGCGATAAGCGAGCGGCTCGGGCAGGTCGGGGTCACGATCGGTGGTGAGCATGGGCTCATCACAGCCGTGTTCACGTCCCGGGCCGAGCGGCCACTCCGGTCGGCGGCCGACCGAGGGACCCGTTGCCCCGCGGTGTCAGCGGAGCGGCCTCGGTCAGCCGCGGTGGCCCAGGTCCAGGCGGTCGGCCAGGCCCGCGGCGGTGAAGGCGGCGACCAGTTCGTCGCGGCCCTCGGTGAAGTGGGCCCAGCTGTCGTAGTGGACGGGTACGACCCGGCGGGCGTCGAGGAGTTGGGCGGCCTCGGCGGCCTGGGCGCTGTCGAGGACGATGCACGCGCCATCGAAGAGGACGGCGAAGCGGGGAGCGCCGGCGAAGAGGAGGGCGGTGTCCACGGGGGCGAAGTGTGCGGCTGTCTCCTTGACGAGGTCGAGCGAGGCGTTGTCGCCGCTGACGTAGACCGTGGGCAGGCCGTCTCCGGTCAGGACGAAGCCGACGACCTCGCCGAGAACCGGCTCGACCTCCTCGCGGGATCCGGGACCGTGCAGGGCGGGAACACCGGTCACCGTGATCGTGCCGCCGCCGGGACGCTCCAGCTCGACCGACTCCCAGTCGGCCAGCCCCTTGGCCCGCTCCCCGAGGCGCTGCCCGCCGCCGGGGGTCGTGAGCGTGAGCGGGACGTCGGCCAGCAGGGCCCGGCCGGAGGTGTCGAGGTTGTCGGGGTGCTCGTCGTGGGAGAGCAGGACCACGTCGATGCGGCCGAGGTCGGCGGGGCTGCCCGCAGGGGGTGCCGTCTTGGTCAGCGACCCTCCTTGCGCCGGGTAGTCGCCGGGGGCGTCGAAGGTCGGGTCGGTCAGGAACCGCAGGCCGCCGTACTCGAAGAAGGCGGTCGGGCCGCCGAGTACGCGCACGGGGAACTGCTCACCGGTCGTTGTGCCGGAGGAAGTCATGAAGCACCAATCTCATGGATGGCGGGCTGATATCCGTGAGTACACCGTAGCAGTTCTCACGAATAGCGCGAGCTGTACCATGAGAATCATGAATGAGGCCACGGCCGCCGAGCCCCTTCCCCTGCCCGCTCCGGGCGCCGGGACGTACCCCGCGCTGGACTTCGCCAACAGCGCCATCACCCTGCCCGGCGGGCGGTACGTCGACTACCTCGGCACCCCGGCGGCGGCCGATCAGTGGCTCGCCGAGCACGATCTCGCGCCCGCCGACGCCGGGCTGCAGGAGATGTGCACGGCACAACTGCGCTCCCTGCGCGAACAGATCAGGTCCCTCCTGGCCAGCCGTGTCGCCGCACTGCCCGCGCTGCCCGCCGCCCTGTCCGCCGTCAACGACGCGTTGATCAAGGCCCCGGCGGTCGCGCTCCTGCACTGGGACCAGAAGGACGGCCCCTACCGGGCGGCCCCGCACCCCACCACCCAAATCCTCGACCACGCCCTGGCGGCCCTCGCCGACAACACCGCCGACCTGCTCACCGGCCCCGACGCCGAACGCCTCACCGCCTGCGGCTCCAGCCCCTGCAACCGATACCTCCTCCGCCACGGCCGCCGCCACTGGTGCTCCACCCGCTGCGGCGACCGCGCCCGCGCGGCCCGCGCGTACGCCCGCCGCACCAGCGCCCAGGACGACTGAACGACAGGCGACTTCACCTCCGGCTCGCCCCGGGGCCCCTCCTCCACTCCGCCGTATCCGACACGTACGGACGCGCCGGGTTCAGGTCCGGCCCGGGCCGCGCTCATACGTCGGAGGCGTGCACCACCTCCGGTAAACGACACCGGCATGCCCACCGTGTCGCCGAAGTTGGCGCGGCCGGACATCGAGCGCGACAGCGTCTGCCGGTAGCCGAGCTGCTGAGGCGCTCCTCGTCCGAGACGCGGGAGACATCTAGAGGCACAGGCTTTCCGTCCTTCCTCCATACGGGAGGCGTACGCCCTTCGCGGCGGGACGATGGCCCCAAGTACGCCTGAGCAGCGTGCCGGTCACCGAGTCGCGGTGCCTGTGTTTCGGGGGTGAGGCCGACCGTACGAACGATGCGCCGTGAGCCGTTCGCGGCGGAAACGGCTGTCCGGGTCCGCCACCGCGCAGCTTTGGCGCGGTCGCGTCGGCAGGATCTGAGGCTTCGTCGCGTCCACGCGACCAGTCAGCCGGGCGTCGTGTGGCGGGTGAGTTGTTCGAGTGCGTGGAGGGCGTTCTCGGTGCCGTCCTCGTCGGCGAGTTCCTTGGCGATCTGTTGGGCGTTGCGCCGGTGGGCGGGGTCGTGGACGGCGCGGCTGATCGCCGCGGCGAGGCGTTCGACGGTGAGTTCGGACATGGGCACGATCTGCGGTGCCACGCCGAGGGCGTGGAGACGGCGGGCCCAGAACGGCTGATCGTTGGCGATGGGCACCGGCACCGCGGGTACGCCCGCCCGCAGGCCGGCCGCGGCGGTGCCGGCCCCGGCGTGGTGGACGACGGCGCTGGTGCGGGGGAACAGCCACTGGTGGTCGGCCTCTCCGATGGCCAGCACGTCGTCGCCGTGCGCCTGAATGCCTGCCCAGCCGCTTTGTACGATGCCGCGGACGCGGGCGCGGCGCAGTGCGGCGACGGCGAGGTCGCCGAGTTGCCCGGCGCGGGCGGGCTGCATGCTGCCGAATCCGATGTAGACCGGCGGTGGTCCGGCGTCGAGGAAGTCCACGAGGGCGGAGTCGGGCTGCCAGTGCTGCGGACTGTGCGGCCACCAGAAGCCGGTGACGCGATGCCAGGACGGCCATTCGGCGGGCCGGGGGGCGACGTGGGGGCTGAAGCCGTACCAGACCGGAACCTGCTGCAGGCTCGCGTTACGGTGCAGCCGGCGAGCCCAGGGCAGGCCCAGCCGTCGGCGCACGCGCCGGGCCAGGACGGCGCATTCGACGGTGCTCATCTTCATGTAGGCATGGGAGGCCGTCAGGTTGCCGCGTCGGCCCAGGGAGTGACGGCCGAGCAGGATGGGTGGCCAGTCGGCGGTGGGCGTGTGCGGTTGCAGGAGCAGCCCGGCGCGTGGAATTCCCAGTGCGTCGGCTACGGCTTTGCCGGGTACTGCGGCGTGTTGGCCGGCCAGCACGGCGTCCACGCCGCGGGAGGCGGCTCCCAGGATCGCGTCGGTGGTGTGCAGGATCAAGGGGGAGATCTGCTGGACTCCGGCCAGGGTTCCGCGAATTCCGTCTGCGCGTGCCGAGGCGCGCCATGGAGGCATGGGGGGAAGCGGGAGGAACTCCGTGCAGCAGTCCTGGACCACCGGCTCGAAGGCGGCGTGGGTCATGAAGGTGACCTGGTGCCCTGCTTCGAGTATGCGTTTGGCGAGTCCGGTCAGCGGTGCCACGTCTCCGGTGGTGCCGATCGTGGCCAGCAGCACCCGCATGGGTGTGTCCTTTCCCTTGTCCCGCTATGTCGGCGTTCCGTGGCATCGAGGGGCATCGCGAGCCTCCGGACGACCGCGTGCCGCGCTCGAGACGCTCGGCGCCTTGGACGCGCGTTCGCCCCGACGTGTGTGGACGAGCGGCTGGTGGCACGCGGACGGTCGACCGGCGGGGTGGGACACGGGTCACCACATCACTGTAACGTGACTTAAAGTAGTCGATACAATACTGTAGGTTATCTGTTTGGCGGTGATGTGCTGGTCAGCGCTCCGGCAGCCCCTCACACAGCTGCGGCTCGTCGGCTTTCCGTCGAAGACAAGGAGGTTGCCGCTGTGCGGGTGCTCATCGCCAGTGTCGGATCCACCGGCGACGTCGCGCCTTACACGGGCCTGGGGCGTGCCCTGCGGGACGCAGGCCACGACGTCGCCGTCGCCGCACAGGTGCCCTTCGCGTCGATGATCCGCCAAAGTGGCCTGGAGTTCCGGCCCCTGGCCGGGGATCCCCGCGACCATGTTCCCTCGCCCGGTCAGTGGCGCCCGACGCGGACGGACGGCGTGCGAGGCCAACTCGCCGCGCTGCGCTCTTTCCTCCCCACCCTCCCCGCCGTCGCCGAGGGGCTCCTCGACGCAGCGCGGCACGGCGCCGACGCGATGCTGCTGGGCGGCACGAGCGTGCTGGCGGGCAAGGCCATCGCCGACGCACTCGGCGTCCCCAGCGCCGGCGTGCTGCTCCAGCCGCATACCCCGACCCGGGACTGGCCGCCGATATTCCTGGGGCGGCACACGCTGGGCCGTCGCGGCGACTTCGCCGCCGGACAGGCCCTGCTCACAGCGGCCCTGGCGGTGGCGGCGCCGCTGACTGCCCGGCTACGAGGCGAGCTCGGGCTGCCCGCCCAGCCGCTGCGGCGGCAGTACGCCGACCTTCAGCGCTGGCCCCTGTGGTACGGCTTCAGCCCCGCCGTCGTGCCCCGTCCCGCCGGGTGGCCCGCGACCACCCGCGTCACCGGCTACTGGTGGCCGCACTCCCACCCCGACTGGCAACCCGCCCCCGCCCTGCAGGACTTCCTCGCCGCCGGATCGCCACCGGTCTACATCGGCTTCGGCAGCATGGCCCCGGCGCACGCCGATCGGCTCACCGCCACCGCCCTGGCCGCGCTGCGCCGTGCCCGGGTTCGCGGCATCATCCACAGCGGGTGGGCGGGCCTGCACGCCACCGGCGACGACGTGCTCACCATCGACAACACCTGCCATCAATGGCTGTTCCCGCGCACCGCCGCCGTCGTCCACCACGCCGGCGCCGGCACCGCCGCGGCGGGACTGCGAGCGGGCGTGCCAACGGTGCCCGTCCCGGTCTTCCACGACCAGACGTTCTGGGCCAGACGGCTCCACCGGCTCGGCGTCAGCCCCGGCGTCCTGCCCTTGACCGACCTGACCACCACCCGCCTCAGCGACGCGATCACGCGCGTCGTCCACCATCCCGCCTACCGTCACCGTGCCGGCCGGATCGCCGCCCACCTCGCCGAGGAAGACAGCGCCAAGAACTCGCTCGTCGCACTCGAAGACCTGACCCGCACCTTCTGAACCACACGACAGGCAACGACGCACGGCCCCCGGGGAGACGACGCGACCCGCCGCCGCGCCGGGGCCGCGCACTACGCCTCAGAGCTGCGCACCGATTGCGTCACGTGGCCGCCCGGCTCGCCCAAACGAGTTGAGTTGCCGACGCCTGCGCGGTGCTCCCGTCGACAGCCGTTTAGATGGCAAGTGTCGGAGCCGAATCCGCGCAGGAGGACCCACTGGTACGGCCGCCAGGACGCTGAGAATCCCTTCAGGTCGAGATGCCGGTGGACCAGGTCTGTTCAACCGCCCGTCGGATCGATGGATCCCGTACTCGGGGTGCGGTCGGCATGAGCTCCGCGCCCGACTCCGGCTGAGTTGCACCACCGCGGCAGACCGCGGCGCCACGGCAGCGGACCGCTGTCCCCCATCGAGATCGGAACCGAGATGACCACAGAGACCTTGGCCTACGGCGCTGACTACTCCGGTGCCTACGACTTGGTGTACGACCTGCGCGGCAAGGACTACCCGGGCGAAGCGGCGACAGTGCGCGACCATGTCCTGGCCCACAACCCCGACGCCCGCTCCCTGCTGGACGTCGCCTGCGGCACGGGGCGCCACCTGGACCATCTGCGTGTGTGGTTCCAGGACGTCGAAGGCGTCGACGCAAGCGTCGAGATGCTCGCGCACGCGCAACAGCGGCTGCCCGAGGTCCCGCTGCACCGCGGCGACATGCGGACCCTCCGTCTCAGCCGCACCTTCGATGCGGTGACCTGCCTGTTCGCGAGCATCGCCTACCTGCGCACGCCCGCGGAACTCAACGGCGCCATCAAGGCGTTCGCGGCGCACCTCAATCCCGGCGGCGTGGTGGCCGTGGAACCGTGGTTCACTCCCGACACCTTCCCGTCGGATCCGATCGACTTCACCGCCGGCGCCGTGGGCAGCTACGACCTCGCCCGCATGGTCCACCGCAGCGTCGACGGCCGCCGGTCCTTGTGGTCGATGCAGATGATCGTCGGCGGCCCTGAGGGCATCCGGCACCACACCGAGGACCATGAGCTGACGTTGTTCACCGACGACGAGTACCGCGCGGCCTTCACCGCCGCCGGGATGACCGTCAGGACCGACCCGGGCTGGCCCGCCCGCCCCCTGTACATCGGCACGGTCCCGCGCTGATGCCGTGGCGGGCGACGCATCGGGGATCTTGGCCGCGGCCCCGCAATGGGGTCCTGGCTGGCAATGCCGACATGGCTTGAGCCCGGTCGGTGACGATCGAGGCACCCTGCGGCTGGGCCGAAGGCAGGCTCACGTCACGTGGCTGTGGAAGTGGTGAGGTGTTCGAGTGCGTGGAGGGCGTTGTCGGTGCCGTCCTCGAAGGCGAGGTCCGCAGCGATGCGCTGAGCACTCTTGCGGTGGACGGGGTCGTGGACGGCGCGGGTGATCGCAGCGGCGAGGCGTTCGGCAGACAGTTCGGCCATCGGCACGATCTCGGGTGCCACGTCCAGGGCGTGGAGACGGCGTGACCAGAAGGTCTGGTCGAACGCGGTGGGAACAGGCACCGTGGGGACCGCGGCGCGCAGGCCGACCGCAGCGGTGCCGGGACCGGCGTGGTGGACGACGGCGGCAGTGCGCGGGAACAGCCACTGGTGATCGACGTCTCCCACGGTCAGCACGTCGTCCCCGTCCACCTGAACGTTCGCCCAGCCGCTTTGTACGATGCCGCGGACGCGGGCGCGGCGCAGTGCGGCGACGGCGAGGTCGCCGAGTTGCCCGGCGCGGGCGGGCTGCATGCTGCCGAATCCGATGTAGACCGGCGGTGGTCCGGCGTCGAGGAAGTCCACGAGGGCGGAGTCGGGCTGCCAGTGCTGCGGACTGTGCGGCCACCAGAAGCCGGTGACGCGATGCCAGGGCGGCCACGCTTCGGGCCGCGGCACGACGGCGGGGCTGAAGCCGTACCAGACCGGCAGCCGCCGAAGGCTCGCGTGACGGCGCAGGCCGTCGGCCCAGGGCAGGCCCAGCCGTCGGCGCACGCGCCGGGCCAGAACCGCGGACAGCGCCGTTTGCATACCGATTTCGCCCTGTGCGGCGATCAGGTCGCCGCGGCGGCCCAGGGAGTGACGGCCGAGCAAGATGGGCGGCCACTGCCCAGTAGGGCTGTGCGGGTGCAGGAGCAGCGCCGCGCACGGAACGCCCAGTGCGTCGGCCACGGCCTTGCCCGGTACCGCGGCGTGCCCGTTGGCGAGCACGGCATCCACGCCGCGCAAGGCCGCACCCAAGATCGCATCGGTGGTGTGGACCACCAACGGGGAGACCTGCCGGCAGGCGGCGAGCAGTCCGCGGATGCCGTCCGCGCGGGCCGGTGGGCGCCACGGCATCAGCGGAGGCAGCGGGAGGAACTCCGTGCAGCAGTCCTGGACCACCGGCTCGAAGGCGGCGTGGGTCATGAAGGTGACCTGGTGCCCCGCGTCGGTCAGGCGCTTGGCGAGTCCGGTCAGCGGTGCCACGTCTCCCATGCTGCCGATCGTGGCAAGTAGCACCCGCATGCCTTGTCCCTCCGGCCGTCCGCAGATGTGTCGGGGGTCCCGTTGTAGCGCATCGGTCGTTGTTCACCGGCCTCTGTGCAGTACGGGTGGCCGCCGGGTCGTCCCCGCATGTTCCCGTGCGGCGAACGGGGTTCGTCCACTACTGAGATTCCGCGCGTGACGTCGCATGGCGGCAGGCCCTCTGAGCTGGGGCCATGGGCGACCACAAGGCGACACCATGCAGAGATCATCAGCAACGGGCAACCGAGTGTGCCGGGAAACGTTCACCCGAAGAGGCGGCGGCCGATGGTGTCTCCGCGCCGGTCGTGTCAGTGCGGCGGTGAAACGAGGATGTCTGCCAACGCCACGGTCAGACGCCGGTTGTCCGGTGCGGTGCGGCTCGCCAGCCGCAGATACCGTTCGCCGTGGGGCATGCTCTTGCCTGCGCAGCCCTTGGCAAGGATGCGGTACCGGTGGAACAGTGCGCGGGCCATGGCGGGCCCGGTCCACGGCTCCGGCAGTTCGACCAGGACGAAGTTGGCGTGAGGGAGGCGGGCAGTCACGCCGGGGATCGCCCTGGCGGCGTGGAAGAGACTGCTCGTCTCGGCGCGGACCCTGGCGATACTTGCGGCGTACTCGGCGCGGTAGCGCGGGAGCAGCCGCAGGAAGGACTCGGCCACCCCGTTGATGTTCCAGATCGGCAGGGCGCCGCGTACGGCCGCCGCGAAGTCGGGGTCCGCGGTGGCCAGGTAGCCCAGGCGCAGGCCGCCGATGCCGTAGGCCTTACTCATGCTCTTGACCACAGCGATGTTGCGGTGTTCGGCCAGGTCCGGTTCGAGGCTGGCACCGGGCTCGGTGAAGTCGACGAACGACTCGTCGACGATGAGCCGCACGTCGTGCGGGGCGAGCGCGCCGGCCAGACGCAGCAAATCGGTGCGGGGTACCAGGGTCGATGTCGGGTTGTTCGGCGAGGTGATCAGAACCGCATCGGCGCCCGCCGCTGCGGCCTGGGCGAGCGCGTCGACGTCACAGGCGAAGTCCGGTGGCATCAGCACCATGCGGTGCACGGTGGCGGCCGGCCGGTCGGCGAGCGCGTGTTCGTACTCGTTGAAGTTGGGGACGGTCAGCACGACGTCCCCGAGGACCGTGCCCAGCGCCGTGATCAGTTCGCACGCTCCGTTCGCCACGACAACATGCCCAGGCGGCTGGTCGATCGCCCCGGCCAGCAGCGCGGCGAGATGGCGCTGGCCGGGCGGGTAGTGGGCCAGGGCGTGCCCCAGTTCGGCAGCGAGCGCGTCCATCATCGCCGGTGGGGGGAAGTACGGGTTGTGCAAGAGCCGGTGGTCGGTGACGTCGTGGCGCCAGTAGCCACCGTGCATGTGCTCGAGCAGGTCGTACCGCTGCTCGTCAGTGGCGAAGACATATTGGGCGTCGGCTTCGTCGGCGGGCGTGTCGATCTCAGCCCAGCGCAGGTCCCGGCAGTCCACGCCGTGGATCGCAGTGTGCCCCCGGGCGACGCTGGCGGCCAACACCGCCTCGTAGAAAGCGTGGTGCCCTCCGGACGCGATCAGGTCGTCCAGAAGTGGCAGGAACTCGTCGCGCGCATACGCTTCGCGTAGTAGGTACGCGTTCACGGTCTTGTAGGTGCCCGCCAGTGATCCGTGCTGTTCCTGGCGGTCTTTGAGTACGAACTCGCCGATGATGCCGTCGCCGTTCAGCAATGTGACGGTACCGTCCATGCCCGCTTGCCACGGGGTGACCGCAGCGGCTGCCGCGCCCCCGCTGGCGGCCAACCGCTTCAACATCGTGGCGTCGAAGGCCACATCCCCGTCCAGCACGAACACGTCCTGGTTCATGTGCTCGCGGGCGAGCCACAACGAGTAGGCATTGTTGGTCTCGGCGTACCGGTCCGCATGCACGTACCGCACGCGCAGTCCCGCGAACCGCGGGCCGGTGGCCGCGATGAGTTCGTCCGCCCGGTGTCCCACGACGACCACCGCCTGCCGCACCCCGTACGCGGCCAGCTCCCGCAGCGCACGGTGCAACACCGGCACGCCCCCGATCTGGCGTAGCGGCTTGGACGGCCCGACAGTGCTCCCCAGCCGACTACCTGTCCCCGCTGCCAGGATGACCGCCAGCTTCACCTCCGCACACGGGGTCAACGGCTGCTCACGCATAGGGTCTCCCGCAGATCCGTGCTCTTCCACGCCGCGACAGCGCCCCCCTGCGCCCGGCCGCGGCAGCGACGCCGCAGAACGACGTCAGCGCAACCGCAGCCTCGACGAGCGTGGGCCGGCTTTCGCGGGCACTGGCGTTCGTCGTGCACGAAACTACTGCCCCAACCCTGAACTTCCCGTGGACGACGTCTTCGGTGGGCGCGTCACGCGGCTGGCGGCGGGACATCAACCGCAGCCACTCACCGAACAGGTCCGCGGTCATGCTTCCCCGGCCACCGACGTGACTTTCGGCCGGGCTAGCCCGGCCGGGCCGCCGTCCTGGTGCCGTCATGCGGCGGCTCGGCGTCCGGCTTGCCGGCTGCGACGCGCAGTGATGGCGTGTCAGATTCGCCGCGGTCGCTGCGGGCGAGGGCGTGTCGGTAGACGTCCAGGAGATGCTCGGTTTGGCGTCGGCTGGTGTACCGGGGGGCAAGGGCTCGGGAGGCATCTCCCATCACGCGGCGCCGGGAGGGGTCGTCGAGAAGGGCTGCAATGCCCTCGGCGAGCGAGGCGGGGTCCGCAGCGGTGAGCAGGGAGTTGTCGGGGGTGACGCCGTCGGTCAGGCGGGGGTCGCAGTAGACGATGGGCAGACCCGCCGCCGCGGCCTCCACCAGGACCATGGCCTGGGTGTCGGCCAGGGAAGTGAGGACAAACACCGCTGAACGCCGCATCAGCGCCTGGACTTCGCTATGGGGTTGCGGTGACATCAGCGTCACCCGCGTATCGAGCTTGTGCTCTCGAATCCGGCGACGGCATGCCGTTTCGAGTCGGCCGGCGCCGCACAGGCCCGCTGTCCACGGACCGGAGCCGGAGTCCGCTGCGAGGCGCGCGAGGGCATCGATGAACACCAGCGGGCGTTTCTCCCGGTCCAGTCTCCCGACCCACAACAGGGTCGGACTCGTCTGCGAGCAGCCGGGCAGCGCATCGGAGCTCGCGGGGCTGTCGTCGAGGAGGTCCCCGCCGTGGCCGTTGGGGACGGCGACACTGCAGGCGGTGAGGCCGTGCGCGACCAGGTCGCGGCGGAAGTACTCGGACGGGGTGACCACGACATCGGCCAGGTTCGCGCGCTGGACGAGAGCCCGCCAGACCGAGCGCTCAAGACGGGTGAGACCGTCTGCAACGGCACCCACTGGACGCGTCGGCGGTTCCCGCAAGCGGTTCCACACGTTGGCGACGGCAACGAGCGCCGGAATGCCCGCCCGGATGATCGGGCCCTGGGATGCCGCGATGTCGGCGACGTTGCCGTGCACCGTGGCCACCAACGGGACGCGGAGCAGCCGGGCGACCTGCCGGCCAAGCACGCTCACACTCCCTTCGCTGTGACAGTGCACGACATCGACCGGCCCACGGGCTTCCACCCGGCGGCGCAGACGTGCAGCCGCCCCCGGCCCCTTGACATACACGCCATCGAGCCGGGTGATCCGTGCGCCGGGGCCCGGCAGACGGATCACGTCGGGATCTGGGATGTCGCGCCGCCCATACCTTGGGCATACGACGGTCATGGTGTGACCCAGTTCGGCCATCACCCGCTGCTGATTGGCGATCGTCACTGGAATCCCTCCTACCACCGGATGGTAGAAATCGGTGAAGGCGACGATGTGCATCTGCTTCTCTCTCGTCGGTTGTCGAAGTCGAAGGACTAGTGGTGTTCGGCGGACGTCCGCATGATTCGCCACCGTTCCAGGGTTGGCGGGCTCGGATTGTCGCCGCCCTGCTGGCGTCTCGCGCACGCCGGAAGACACCCGGGACCCGCGAGTCGAGCCACTCAGCGCTTCGCTCCGCTCAGGCAAACCGACAGGGCGCTAAGGGGAACCAGGAGGAGTTGCCGCGTTCTCGGCTGGAGGAGGTGACGGATCGTCCACCCACGAGGCCACGGTTGTCGGCGACGGCAGTGCCGGAGGAAACGTGTCAGAGCTGTACGGCCGCCGCCACCAGAACCTGACCCACTTCTCAAACGTCGCGTGCGTTCGCCAGTTCGGCCCGTAGGTGGCGGCGAGGTAGCGGTGGGCGACGTCGGGAGGCGGACCGGGTACGGTCAGCGGCCCGAACCCGTACATGGTGGCGTCGTCAAAGCTCGAGACGTCGAAGCGTTCCTGGGGCCAGACCCGACGGAATGAGGCGGACGCGAGCTCCCATTGGCCAGGACGCGTTTCGGCCATGGTGAAGATGTCGACCCAAGGCAGTCGATAGCGGGGGCAGTCAAAGAAGCGCGTCTTAGGCCCTTGCTCGGCATAGACCTTGAACAAGCCCTCGCGGTGGCGCCTCGCCACGAAGCCGTGGGGGCGGACTGATCGGTGCAGTTCGTGCAGCAGGCGCGGAAAGTGCTCGGCACTCACGCTGACGTCGACGTCCTGGTCCCACGGAATCAGGCCACCGTGGCGGACCGCCCCGAGCAGCGTGCCGCCGGACACGAAGTACGGAACGTCGAGGTCGGCAAGAGCCCTGTCGACGGTGTGCAGCACGGTATACATCCCATCGATCAACTGCTGCCGCAGGCACGGGTACCCGTCGGATTTGCTCCACATCACGCGGACCATCCGGTACTCCGTTTCAGCACTGTGCGACCTGGGAATTTACGCCGCCGCAAGACGGTCCACCCGCAATCGCGGCGACCCTACCCTCCAGGCGCTACCGCCGCCGTGTGCCTCCCGGCCCGGACTTGTCGGTTAGCCCCCAACGGGCGGAAGAGATCATCAATCCGGCGGATAGCCCAGCGGCCCGCTCGGCCACGCCAAGGCTGTGTCGCCACCCGGCACATGGCTTACCGCGGTCGACGGCCTTCGCACGGTTCCCCATCGAGGCCAGACCTATCCGAAGGGGGGCACGGACCCATTGAACGGGGTCGCCAACCCATCGACGACGGATTCAGCAAGCTCAGCGGCATCCTGATCGTGGCTGGCTCGGGCGCCCTGAGTTGGAGGCACGGCGGTTCACCTGCGGGAACACCGCTCCCTCGCATCGGACGTTCGCCGAGCAGATACCCGCTCGGACGCGCCCGGCTCGCACGCCGGATGTCCGCAACCACGTGCAAGGACACGATGCTGCGGCTGATCAGGGCGCTGCCCGAGCCGGGTATCGGCCCCGTCCAAGTCCTCGGCGTCGACGAGTTCACGCTGCGCCGCGGGTGGAAGTACGCGACGATCTTGATCGGCATGTCCACCCACCAGCCCGTCGACGTTCTTGTCGGCCGGACCGCCGAGACGTTCGTGGCCTGGCTGCGCCAGCACCCGGAAGTCCAGATGATCTGCCGCGACCGCGCCGGAACCTTCCGTGACGGCGCCTGCGAAGGCACGCTGCGCGTGCCGGCGCGGGGCGGTCGGCTTCGTGGGCGTACGTCGCGGCGAACGGGTGCCATTGCGGCTGCCTGGCCGGGCGCCACCGTTGCCGGGGCGGGACGGGTTCGTTGGCCGCATATGGAAGCCTTCGGTTCTGGGCGGAGCACGGCCCTCGACGTCCGACGTACCGACTCGGAAGGCACAGCAGTCCAAGGAGATGACGCGGGCGGCGATGTCCGCGCTGGCTGCTGTCACGATCACCGCTGCTGCGCTGGATGGAGACATGATCCCGCGCAGGTGTTCACCTGAGCCGCTCGCAGGGGTGGTTTCGGGAGTGATCGGTTCGGCGGCGGACAGGCTCGTTGGCGGGGCGGCTGTGGCGGTGGTCCCCCACGGCGCTGCCACAGCCGTCCTCGGACGGCGTGCCGCTGCCGACGGTGGTGACATCGGGGTTCTGGTTCTGTCCATGTCTTGGCCGGGTCAAGTGAACAGCCATGAGGTGACCGCCCAGCCGGCATCGCTCAGTACCCACATGCGGTGGGACGACAGTGCTGCGACCGCGAAGAGGAAGCCGTCGCCGAAACCGCTGACCCGCATGCCGAGCGCCATGACCCGCCCCACCGCGATGGTGGCCACGAGCAACGTGGAGCAGTACGCCACCGCGACGAAGCCGAGCCCTTCCAGACGGTAGGCGTGGCCGAGCGCGGCTGCGACCGGGTCAGGCGCGGATGCGTTGGCGCCGGCCGGTCCGTTGTTTCGATTGATCAGGGAGCCGGAGTCAATGTCGGCGAGGTCGTTGTCGGGAGTGAGCACTTGCGAGGGGCGTACGGCCCGGGATGATGCGTTCAGTCTCTCGCCACGTGGCCCACACCTCCCGATTGGCCATGAACAACCCACGGTTTGGCCACAGTTGGCCTGCGGAATCCGACGAGGCAATCAGAACGTGGCGCAGCTTGTACCTGGAACGGTGTGCGGACACTTCACTGACAGAAGATGTCAGTGAACCTCCGGACAGTGGTGCCATGATCCTCAGTCACCACTCCCGCCGGGCCGAGCGGCTGCTCGTGCCCGCTGCCTTCGCCACCGCGCTCGGCAACAATGTCCAGCTCATCGTCGGTGCACTGCTCATGATCAGAGAGCAGCGGACCATGATGGCCGTCGGCTGGCTCTTCATCGCCGTGGCCGGGCCGCAGGCGCTGCTGTCGCCCTTCTTCGGGCGGCTGGCCGACCGCTTCGACCGGCGGACCCTGTGGATCGGCTGCGATGTCACCAGCGCGGCGCTGGCCCTCGCGCTGCCGCTGTGGCTGGCCTGCGGCGGCGCTCCGGGGCCCGGGATCTACGGCGCCAATCTGGCGCTCGCCGTGGTGGGGGCCCTGTTCTTCCCGGCAAGCTCCGCGCTGATCAAGGAACGGGTCCCGGCCGACCGGCTGCGACGGTTCAACGCCCGCTACGAGATGGGGACCCAGGCGGGGATGCTGCTGTCGGCCACGGTCGGCGGGCTGTGCGTGCAGGCGTTCGGTGCCGTGCCGCTGCTGGTGTTCAACGCCGGGACCTTCGTCGTCTCGGCGCTCTGCGTCGGCGCGGTGGGGCGCCGCCCGGACCGGGCGCCGACGGCCACCGCCGTCGGGGAGCCGGCGCCGGCGGCGGCTCCTCGCAAGCCGCTGCGGATGCGCCGCTTCATCCTGCTCTACGCCCAGGGGAGCGTGGTCGTCACGGTCTTCAACGCTCTGCTGCCCACCGCCGTCATCGGTGAACTCCAGCTGGGGGCGGCGACGTTCGGTGCGGTGGACGCTCTCGGATGCCTCGGTTTCCTGGCGGCCACCGGTGCGTACCGGATCGTCAGCAGGCGCAGTCCAGACCTTCGCATCGCCGTCGTGGGCTTTCTGCTCTGCAATGTCGGCCTGGTGCTGCAGAGCCAGTTCGGGATCGTCGGCTATCTCGTGGGGGTGCCGCTGGGCGCGTTCTTCTTCGGGCAGGCCCGGATCGCCTCCCGGACCATGCTGATGGCCTCGGCCGACGATGCCACTGTGGGCAGGGTCTTCGGGCTGGCGAACGGTGGCGGTCTTGCGGCCACCGTCGCGGTGATGTTCCTGGTCGCGACGGTCACCGACCACAGTGACACGCGCTACGGCTTCGGGGTCCTCGCCGCCCTTGCGCTGCTCGCGACCCTGTCCGCGGGACTGCTGCTGAGGTCGCCGGCCCCCGCCCGGCCTGATGCGTCCGCCAGCCGGTACCGGTCGAGCACGGCCGCCGCCGTCTCCGCGATCTGGCGGCGCAGCTCCTCGGGGGCGAGCACCTCGATGTCCGGCCCCAGTGACAGCAGTGTGGGCACCGCCAGCTCGACTGATTCCAGCGGCACCGTCGCCGTCACCCAGCCGTCTTCCTCCGGCGGCCCCGCCGAGGCCTCGACGGCGCGCACCAGCGCCGCGTCCAGGCGGTCCGGCAGCGCGGACAACAACGCCGGAGCAATCCGGACGGAGGCCTGAAGGCGCAGCCTGCGGGCGTCGTAGACGGTGAGGTAGTCCTGCCAGTGGGCGGCCAGGTCGAACCCCTCGGGGCGCTCGAAACCGACCTCCCCGACGTCCAGACGGAGGATCGAAGACACCCGGTACGTCCGCACCGCGCCGTCCACCGCCGCGACGAGGTACCAGACGCCCGCCTTGAGGACCAGGCCGTAGGGAGCGAGCTCGCGCTCGACCTCCTGCGGCTCGGCCCAGCGGCGGTAGCGCACCTGGATCCGCCGCTGGTTCCACACCGCGTCGGCGAGCGCCGCGAGAGTGGGTGGGGAGTCCTGTTCCCGGTACCAGCCGAGAGCGTCGAGGTGGAACCGCTCACGGACCCGGCCGGCCCGGTCCCGCAGCGGTGCGGGCAGCGCCGCGGTCAGTTTCAGCTGTGCCGCTGCCAGCACCTCCCCCAGCCCCAGGTCGTCCGCGGCGCCCGGCAGCCCGGCCAGAAACAGGGACTCGGCCTCGTCGGCGTGCAGCCCGGTGAGCCGGGTCCGGTAGCCGCCGAGCAGCTGGTATCCGCCGCCGTGCCCGCCGTCTCCGTAGACCGGAATGCCCGCGCCGCTCAGCGAGTCGATGTCCCGATAGACGGTCCGGACCGAGACACCCAGCTCCTCAGCGAGCTCACCAGCCGTCAGCCTGCCCCGGTTCTGCAGCAGGAGCAGGAGGGAGAGAAGCCGGGCCGCGCGCATGAACCAATCATTCCAGGCCCGGGCCCGGCTCGGGTTCGGGCACCTGAGTTCGCCCCGGCCGGTGCAGGCGCCTCGCGTGAACGACCAGCGCGTCGACGAGGTGACAGGCGAGCGCAAGCGGCCGGTTCGGCGCCTAGCCGATCGAGAAGGTGGTACCGGGCTCGGCATGGTCGACGGGGCCGCTGAACCGGGTCGAGGCGCGGGCCACCGCCTGCTGCGGAGTGAGGAAACGTCCGACGTGGGTGACGATCAACCGGTCCGCCCGGGCCGTGGTCGCCGTGGCGCCGGCGTCTTCGGGCGTGTGGTGCACCTGATCGCCCTCGGCCGGCGCCTGTGCGCTCTCGGCCTCGCACAGCAACACATCGCACCCGTCGGCCAGTTGTGTGAGGTTCGCGCACGGCGCGGTGTCCCCGGAGTAGACCAGCGATCGGCCTTCGGCCTCGATGCGTACGGCGAAGGCCGGGATGCCGTGCTCCACCGCACGGCTGGTCACAGTGAGCGCGCCGACGCGCGCGTGATGCCCGTCGTGCAGCTCATGGACGGCGAAGGCGGACTCGACCGGGCTGCGTGTCGAGCTGTTGGTCAGGAAGTGAGCCAGCCGGTCGGCGATGCCCGGCGGTCCGTACAGAGGGATGGGGGCGGCGAGCTGGATGTCCGCGAAGAGCGCCGCGTAGTAGGCGGTGAGGAGGTCCGCGCTGTGATCAGCGTGCAGGTGCGAGATCCAGATCGCGTCCACCTCGTCGAGCCGCACATGCCGCTGCAACTGCGCCAGCGTCCCGCTGCCCGCGTCCACCCAGACGCGAGTCCCGCCGCTGGACACCAGATAGCCGGAGCACGGATTGTCCACGCTCGCATAGGGCGTCGCGCACCCCAGGACGGTGAGGCGGGGGAGATCGCTGGTCATCCGGCGAGTCTATAGAACACATGATCCCAGGTATGGAGAGTCAGCCGAGCCGTGTCCTGGCCAGGGTGAGCGCGGCCTCCGTCGTGGGCACACCGGAGCGACGGGCATGCTCGATGACCGTTGCCACGCGCTCGCCGACCCGACGGACCCGGTGCTCCGCCCGAGCGTCGTCATGGCCGAGGAGCCGCTCCTCGAGGAAGATCAAGCCGCCCGCGTTGACGCAGAAGTCGGGCGCGTAGAGGATTCCGCGGGCCTCGAGCGCGGCGGCGTGCTCGGGGGCGGCGAGCACATTGTTCGCACCGCCCGCGATGACCCTGCAGCGCAGGTCCGGCAGTGTGCGGTCGTCGACGACGCCTCCGAGGGCACAGGGGGCGAGCACATCGCACTCGGCGACCGCCGCGGTCACGGGGTCGATGACGCGCGCTCCAACGCTTTGGGCGACGGCGTCGGCTCGTCGAGCGTCGGTGTCGGACACCAGCAACTCCGCGGACTCCGCAGCCAGAAGACGGGCGAGCGCGGCACCCACGTTGCCCGCGCCTTGCACGCACACCCGCACGCCCCGCAGACTCCCGTCGCCACCGGTGGCGCGCAGACACGCCCGTATCCCTTCCAGGACACCGAGGGCCGTCATGGGAGAAGGGTCGCCGTCGGCGCAGACCGGTGCGGCTTCGGTGCCGATCACCTTCAGGTCGGCCTGCGTGGTGCCGACGTCGTTGACGGGGATGAACCGCCCGCCGAGGGTGGCGATGAAGCGGCCGTGGGCACGCAGCAACGCCTCGGTCTTGTCGCGTGCCGGATCACCCATGATGACGCTCCAGCCGCCGCCGAGATCGAGGCCCGCCGCCGCGGCCTTGAGGGTCATGGCCTGCGCGAGGCGCAGCCCGTCTTCGAGGGCGGCGGTCTCGTCCTCGTACGGGTGCATGCGGACGCCGCCCAGCGCGGGGCCGAGCGTGGTGTCGTGGACGACGACGAGGGAACGCAGCCCGGTCTCGGCGTCGTGACTGAACAGAGCCTGCTCGAAGCCGCCGGACCGGAGCCGGTCGAAGATCGTGGAGGTCATCCATCCATCGTCGCAGCGGCCACTGACAACTCCGGTCGGGCCACGGCTCTGAGACGCCTTCGCGGCAGGTTCGGCCGGTGGCCGTACGGCCGTCAGGGGGATTTCTCGGCGACGAGCAGGGCGTAGCCTAGGTCGCCGTCGGCTACGGCGGTGCGGGCCGCCTCCAGGACGCCGGGCGCCGCGGCGAGGTCCACCCCGGCGTCCGCGAGTTTCGCCGCGGCGGTGATGCGCAGCAGGTTCAGGCGGGCCTCGATCTGGTCGATCATGCGGAGCATGGCCTGGTCGTGGCGTTCGGTGCGCAGGGTGCGCAGCCCGGCCGTGGCGAGGATCTCGGCGTACTCGGCGAGCGGGCGGGCATCCGCGATGCACGCGATCCGGGCGGCCGGCGTGGAGAGTTCGGGCGGGAGGCGGTCGGGGGCAGCGGTGACGTCGGTGATGCCGAGGCGTCCGCCGGGCCGCAGGACGCGGGCGAACTCGGCGGCGGCCCGCTCCTTGTCCGGGAAGGTGCACAGGGCGCATTCGCACACCACGGCGTCGAAGCCCCCGGCGTCGTAGGGAAGGTGCTCGGCGTCGCCGGTGGTGAAGACGGCCCGCTGCGCGAGACCGGCGGCCTGGGCGGCGCCTTGGGCCAGGGATGTGCTGGCCGCCGAGTAGTCCACTCCGTCCACGCGGGCGCCGTAGGCATCGGCCAGGAGCAGGGCGGTGGTGCCGCGCCCGGAGGCCACGTCCAGGACGCGGCTGTCCGACGTCAGCGCGAGCTGGTCGGCGAGGCGGCGGGTCAGGGCGGTGCCGCCGGGGTGGTAGGAGTCCCCGAGCAGCAGGCCGACGATGTCGGAGGAGTACGCGGCGGCGCAGCACGCCTTGAGGTCGTCCTCGGCGGTCATCACGAACCTCCTTGCGTACGTACGGTCTTGGAGCCGTACGGCGTCGGGGTCAGCTGGTCCCGAAGGGGCAGGGCGTTGGGCACCACGCCGTCGACCGGGACACCGGACATGGCGGAGCGGACCTGTTCGCGGTAGCCGACGGAGTTGTGGGCGCAGAACGGGATGAGCCGTCCGTCGGGGGTGATCTCCTCGACGCAGCACTTCATCAGCTGCTTGACGTTGAGGGTGTAGGGGTCCTGGAAGTCCTGCACCACGATCACGAACGTCTTGTCGTTCAACTCCCGTACGGCAGCAGGGAGATCGATGCCGCAGTCGTCCGCGCAGTCCAGCGCTTCGGCGGTCGCCCGGAGCTTCTCCTCGGTCGTCTCCGTACCCATGAAGGCGGAGGCGGACCACAGCTTCTCCAGGGCCTCGCGGATGCCGGTGTCGGGCAGGACGCGGTTGGTGACGTAATCGAGGTAGTCCTCGACCTGGAGCAGCCGGGGGATGGGGACCACGGTGCGGTTGCCCGGCTCACCGCCCACCAGGAGGTAGGTGACGGAGCGGCAGGTTGGCTGGAAGGCCACCGAGCGGACGGCCGGGTGGTCGAGGCCGTACTCGATGACGGCGCCCAACTCGTGCTCGTTCAGGCCGCGTTCGACGGCGGCGACCAGCGTGACGGTCAGCCCGGCCTCGGCACAGTGGTCCAGCGCGCGCTGCTTGAAGACGCGCAGGTCGCGCCCCCGGATCTCCAGATGGGTGCGCTCCTCGAAGCCGTCGAGCATGCGCTCGCACTGCTCGTGGGTGAGGGAGTAGCCGTCGCTCTGGTGCCCGGAGTCGGCGAAGCAGTAGACCAGCGCCTCGAACTGCCCGTGCTCGCGGCAGCGTTTACGGAGGAAGACCTTGTTCTCGCGGACGTTCACCTGAGCGTCGACGGGCGACTTGCACACCGGGCAGATGGACTTGGTGAACTCGACGAACACCTCGTCCCGGTCTGCTTCCTGCGGCTTCTTCCGCACTGTCATCGCGTCTCCATCGGGAGGTGAGAGGCCGGCGCCGCGGACCCGCGGTGCCGGGTGGCGCGCACAAGCAGCACCGCGTACAGGAGGGTCAGGGCGTCCTGTACGAGGACGATCCAGCTGAGCCGCTGGCGCAGATAGCGGCCGAAGCAGCCGCAGTTGGGGACGTCGAGTCCGCGTACGTACGCCTGCACGGCCAGCAGCGACCACACCAGCGACACCGCCGTGTACGCCACCACCGGCACCCACGCCCGTGACCGCGGCCGGGACACGAACCAGATGCCGCACACCAGCTCGCCCGCGATCAGCCCGACCGCGAGGACCCCTGCGGCAGCCCCGCTGACCAGCCCGTACGCGGCCAGGATGCCCGGCATGCGAGGCAGCGAGACCAGCTGGCCCACAGCCATCGCCGTATAGACCGTGCCCAGCACGATGCGCAACACCATGCTCGCGACGCTAGGCCCGCGCCCCGGCCCCGGACTGTAAGCGCGCTCACCGAGCACGAGGCAGACACGGGATCAGCGGAGCCGGGCGCGCCGCTCGGCCCCGCCCGCGGCCTCTTCGGTGAGCACGAAGGACTCCGCCACCCGCGGCACGGGGCCGCGCACCAGGCGGAAGTCGACGCGCTCGGGCCGGGTGAACCGCACCGTCTCGACGGTGACGGCCTTCAACGACCCACGCAGCGGCGTGACGTGCGCGGCCAGCACCATGTCACCGCCCCGCTCCAGGACCTGTACCTTCTCGCGCACGGCCCGTGTCGCCCGGCCCAGATACGGCTCGGCCACGACATCGAAGACGGTCTCGCGCGGGGCAGCGATGCGTACCGTCCGCGGGCCGAGACGGCGCGTGCGCCTGCCCACGCCCAGATCCAGCGGCAGCGCTCCCGTCACCAGCCCCACGTACACGCCCCCGCAGGCTGCGGCTGCCGACGCCGCGCCGACGACGATCCGAGTCGCCGCCCTCACGATGTTTCCTTCGCTTCCTTCGCTTCCTTCTCGCCCTCGACCACGACGCCCTGCCCGAACGCGACGTGATTCTTGATCCGCCGGGCCAGCGGGGTGGGGTGCGGGTAGTACCAGGCCGCGTTCGGGCTGGCCTGGTCGCCGGCTCGTACGGTGTAGTAGCGGGCGATGCCCTTCCACGGGCACAGCGACCAGGTCCGGCTCTTCTCCAGGTACTCCCGGTGCACGGACTCCGGCGGGAAGTAGTGGTTGCCTTCGACGACCTTGGTGCGCGGGGCCTCCGCGATCACCGTGCCGTTCCACACTGCGCGCAGCACGACCTGCCTCCTTACGAGGGTGCTCTCATGGCGACGCTAGAACGCTGCCGGGCCGTCGTCGGTGAGCGCGCTTACAGTTCCGCGCCCGCGTCACCTCGTACGGTCAAGGAGTACGCAGACCTCTGCGGCGGCAAGGAGGAGCGCCATGGACCGCAGCGAGAGGAACGCCATGGAACTGATCGTGCTCGCCGTGCCGGACTGCCCGAACGCCGCTCTGCTCAAAGACCGCCTGGAGCAGATCGAGCCCGGCCTCGGCGCCCGGGCCCCCGTACACGAGATCACCGACGAGGCGGAAGCCGCCGCGCACGGCATGCACGGCTCCCCCACCCTGCTCGTCGACGGCGTCGACCCCTTCGCCCTGCCGGGTACCCCGACCGGTTTCGCGTGCCGCATCTACCGCGACGAACAGGGCCGCCCCGACGGCGCACCGAGCACCGACCGGCTCCGACGGGTACTGCAGGACACCTGAAAGAGCGAGGATCGCCACGGATCGATCAAGGACGATGCCGGGTAGTTGGCCAACATCGACGGCCGCCGTTCGGAGGCGGGTGCCCGTGCGGCGCTCAGGCCAGGAACTGCGTCAGCAGACGGTTGAGCTCGGCGGGCCGCTCGGTGGGAATGGAGTGGTGGGAGGCGCCCGGCAGGATGACAACGCCTTCCTCGGGAAGGAGGCCGCGGGCCGCGGCCGCCACCCGCTGCGCGTCGTGGGCCCGGCTGCGTTCGGCCAGGAGCACCAGGGTCGGAACGGTGCAGGCCCGCACATCCTCCGGCCGGGGGCGGCGCATGGCGATGACCTTGGACCGCACCGCTGTCGTGGTGCTGTCGAGGAATTCCTGCCACGCGGGGTCTTCGGGGGTCCGACCGGTCTCCCACAAGTGGAAGGCCCGCTGTCGCGCGACGGTGGGCCTCAGGAGCGTGGGAAGCGCACGCAGCAGATAGCGCACGCTCAGCCCGGCGAAACAGTTGGTGGGGTCGAGAAGGGCCAGTCGGCTGACGCGGCGGGGCGCGTGCAGCGCGTAGTTGAGCGCGATCGCGGCCCCGTAGGAGTGGCCGCACAACCGCGTCTCCGCCAGGTCGAGGCCCTCCAGAACCGCATCCAGCCACGCCATCAGATCCCCGGTGCCACGCAGCGGCGCCCCGTCGTGGACGCTGCGGCCGATGTCGCCCATCAGATCGACCGCGTACACCCGGTGGTCACGGCAGAGGTCCTTGACGTTGGCGAACCACACCATGGAGGTGGTTCCGCCTCCGGGCAGCAGCACGAGCGGGGCGCCGCCTTCCGGGCCGCAGACGTGGACCCGCGTGCTGCCGTACGGCGACGGCACCTCGATGCCGGTGACGTCAACGGGCCAGCGTCGCAGCATGGCGTCGTACGCCGCGAAGAAGGTCGCCTGGTCGCCGGTGTTGCCCCGCCCCATGTCCTGCCCCCTGATGCCGTACCGCTGCTGTCGCTGTCGTGGCCGCTCGCACGAAACCTCGCTCAGCAATTATATCGATGAGTGAGATAATAGCGGCGGACGACAAAGGCAGACGCGAGACAAAGACAGACTCGGGACGAAGATAGACGAGGAAGGCGAGCAACGTGAGCGATCCACCCCCGACGCCGGACGAGCAGGACCCCGGTCTGCAGCTGGTGCACCTCCTACGAGCCGTCACGGTCGAACTCGACTTGTTCGGCGCCGAGTTCGCCGCCCGCAACGGGCTGCATCCCACGGACGTACGCGCGTTGATCAGCCTCCTCGACGCCACCCGTTCGGACACCACGGCCACCCCGGGATGGCTGGGCGCGCAATTGGGGCTCAACTCGGCGGCCGTGACGGCTCTCGTCGACCGGCTCGAGTGGATGGGGCTCGTACGCCGTGAGCGTGACACCCGCGACCGGCGCCGGGTGCTGTTGGCCGTCGAGGACAAGGCCGTCGCCTTGGGCTGGTCGTTCTTCGGGCCGCTGATCAACGAGATGGTCGCCGCGATGCACTCCTTCGACGAGCAGGACCTGGCCGTGGTGCAGCGCTTCCTGCTGGCCATGCGCCACGTCACCGCCGCTGGACGACGAACCCAACGGGACGACTCCGCTGGACAATGAACACACGTCCGCCGAGCCTCGCCGGTTCGGCGCATCCCGGCCCTGGGCCTGCGGTGCGCGGCATCGCCCGGCTGCACAGCCTCGCCCTCATGGGCCAACCCCCGCCCCGGACGGGCTCAGCGAGGTCCGAGGGAGGCGGCTCCCCGCCTCGCCGGCTCGGAGGGTGCTCGATGCTCAGTCGATACAGAACTCGTTGCCCTCGATGTCCAGCATCGGGATGCACGCATCATTGCCGTCATACAGCGTTCGCACGTGTACGGCGCCGAGCGGGATCAGCCGTGCGCATTCGGCCTCAAGTGCGGCGAGGCGCTCTTCGCCCACGAGTCCGGTGCCGACCCGCACATCGAGATGCACCCGGTTCTTGGCGGCCTTCCCTTCGGGGACGCGCTGGAAGTACAGCCGCGGGCCCACACCTGAGGGATCTATGCAGGCGAACCATGAATCCCGCTGCTCAGGTGGCTGCGAACGCTTGAAATCGTCCCAAGTGGCAAACCCCTCCGGTGGCGGCGGTACGACGTACCCCAACACCTCGCACCAAAAGCGAGCGAGACGCCCAGGTTCCGCGCAGTCGAAGGTGACTTGGAACTGCTTGATCGATGACATCGGCGCACCCTAACAGGGGGACTCTGTTGCTCATTGTTGCTCATTCGCCTTCCCCGCCGACACGGGGCGGGTGTTCCAGGAGCTGCCCGCGGCCGTCGCCGCGCTGTTCGGCGGGCGTCGTCATGACGATGCGGTTCGCCCTCATCGAGCTGGACAAGGCGCTTCACAAGGACTGTGCGAGTGGCTTCGGGATCCGGCCGCCCGAGCGGGCCTTGAGGTCCTGCATGCGTGTGAGGCGCAGTACGAAGACGATGGCGTCGACGAGCGGGTGCGAGGCGCGGGACACCGTCGCGTCCAGGGTCACGGTGACCGCCCGCGTCCCTCCCCAGGGCGCACAGCGGCCACCGGACCGTATCAGCGCGTTTCACGAACTCGCCCCAGAAGAAGGCGGGCTGGGGCTGCGCTCCCCGACTTCACGCCGGCGAGGCCTCATCCGCAGGTGAACGGGAGACTGCTACGACAGTGAACCTAGTCGGCGCGCCGGAAGCGGAAGGGCTTCCCACTCTGCCGGCCCGTGGGAGTGGCCTCCAAGGTGTCCCCGTCGACCACGACCTCCAGACTCACCGGGACGCTGACCGTGATGCACGCAGAGCTGAACGCGATGCGGTACTCGGCGCCGTCGCCCTCGTCCTCGTCCTTGGCCGTCACCTTCGCGTCCCCGCACAGGCTCGTCGGCGAGGTGCCGAGTACGGCCTTGCCGCTCTTGTCGACGCGGATCATTGCCCGGTCCGCGAAGTCGGAGAACCCCGGCGGCTGCGGCCCGTCCGCGACCCACTCCCCGGTGATCGGCTCCGTCTCCTCGGAACACCCGACGAGCAGCAGTCCGACGGCGAGGGCGGTCACAGCGGGCGTTCGACGCATGCGGGGCTCCCCGTGACGGACGGCAGGCTGGGCCGCATTCAAGCAGACGCGGTGCGAGGCGCGTCAGCCCGCCGGCAGGCTGTCCGGTCGCCGGTTACCGGGACGCTCCGGCCCGCGCAGCCTCACATCCGGGATCTCAGCACGTCGACCTCGCAGCCCGGCGCGAACGGGTCGAAGCCGTGCTCGACCAGCCAGCGAACGCCCAGCAGGCTTCGCAACGACCACCACGCGCGGATCACCTCGACGTCGACATCGGTGCCATAGCCGGCGATGACGTCGCCGAGGCGCTTCTCGTGTCCGAGCGTCAAGGTGGCGAGGTCGAACAAGGCATCTCCCCGGCCCGCCTCCGACCAGTCGATGATGCCGGTGACCTCGTCGCCGTCGACAAAGACGTGGTCGACCTGCAGGTCGCCGTGCGCGAACACCGGAGTCCACGGCCGCAGCGCGGCCTCGGCGACCTGGCGGTTGCGGGTGACCAGGTCGGCGGGCAGGATGCCGTTCGCCACGAGCAACTCGCACTCGCCGTCGAGTTCCGCCGCCAATTCGCCGGGACTCCGGCGGCGCCGGCCGGGCCAGGGCGGCAACGGCGCGTCGTGCAGCTTCCGGACGGCGGCACCCGCCGCGGCCCACGCCGCCTGCGACGCGGTCGACGGCTCGCCGAGGCGGCCGAGCGCCGTCCCCGGGACCGCGGCGATCGCGAGCACGGGCGGCTTGCGCCACAGGACCTTCGGGGTCGGGACCGGCACCAGGGCCATCGCCTCGACCTCGGCGTCGATGCGCGCCTGATCGGCGTCCACCTTCAAGAACACGTCGCCCACGTGCAGGGTCGCGCGCTCGGAATGGGCGACGACGACTTTGACCTCATCCATGGGCGACCAGTATCCCGGGGATGATCGTCGACGTCGCCGGGTTTATCGCGTGCGCTTGCGCGGCTGACCGCGTCCCGCCCTCATCAGCCTGCTTCCCCGACGAGCGGCCCATCGGGGCGGACCCGCCGGCCGGTGCCGTCAGGGCAAACGAGTTGGACTGTGCGCAAAATGCACACCGGCGCGCCGTGTCGACACAACTTGGTCAAGAAAGATCCGAGGACCAGCCGGTAATCGGAAGACTCGGCTCTACACTGACCGCCGAACAACATCAGCCACCCACACACCAGTTCACGCCTTCTCGCCCACTTCACGCCTTCTCTCCACTTCACGCCTTCTTTCCCACCTACGGCTCACCCCCATACACCACCGCGGACACCCCCCACCCGCTCCAGAGCCAGAGCCCAGAGGACCCATGCCGATGCCGTTAGCCCGACCGGTGTACCACCCGGCCGGTCACGACGCTCCCCTGCGCGCCGTGCTCCAGGACCTCAAGGCAGGCCGCTGGGTGTCGACGAGAAACCTGCTCACCGAGACCCCCGACTGGGGGCTGTGGACGCAGCGTACGCAGATCCTGGCGGCGGCCCTGGCCGGTTCCGACGTGGTGCGTGCCTGGCTCTCCGAGGAGCCGCGCAGCGTCGCCGCGACGATCCTGCACACCCGCGTCACGGTGGAGCGCGCCCTGCGCGCGCACCGCGCGGGCCACCGGCACACCAACGAGCTGTGGCGGGAGGCGAACGACGCCTGCCGTGTCGCCTCGCAGACCTCGCCGGAGGACCCCGTCCCCTGGATCTGCCTGCTCGCCCTCGCCCAGCTCGACGAGGGTCAGCGGTGGGACGAGCACCGCGTCGCGGCGCCGGAGCCGATGCTCTTCCCCGGCCCGTGGGGGATCCTCGCCGAGGCCGACAAGCGCGATCCCGGCAACCGCGAGGCGTACCACCGCATGCTCCAGTTCGCCTACCACCGCAGGCGCGGAGCGCCGCTGACCGAGGCGGTCAACTTCGTGCACTGGGCGTCCGCGGCGGCGCCCGCGGGCTCGGCGCTGCACGTCCTTCCGCTGTACGCGCGCGTGGAGCGCTACCGCCGCGAGGGCGGCAACGAGCGTGCCCTGGACCTGCATTGGGTCGCGGAGGACGCGACGCGCAGCGCGCTCAGGGCGCTGCAGCTCTGGTTCGACCACGCGCGGCCGGAGTCGACCTCGCTGCTCGACCTCAACTACCTCGCGCACGCGCTGTGGGGTGCCCATCAATTCCACGACACGGTCCGGGTGTTCGAGGCTCTGGACCCGTTCTTCACGGTCGTGCCGTGGACGTACCGCACCGATGCGCCCGGGGACGCGGACGCGGCCGCCGAGGCCTTCGTCCACGCCCGCTCGCGCTGTTATCACGCGGCGCGCGGCCCGGGCACGGGTCCGCACGGCTGACGGCTGATCAACACCCGTACCCCCTCGGAAGACTCCACACCACCGCACCCCCCGCTCATCCCCGGAGGTTCACCAGTGTCCCGCACCACCGTGTCGAGCTCCGTCCCGGCGCCCGCGCTCCCGGACGAGGAACAACGGCTCAGAGAGCTCGGCTACCAGCCCGTCCTGGCCCGCCGCATGGGCGGGTTCGGCAACTTCGCCATCAGCTTCTCCGTCATATCCGTGCTGTCCGGCTGCATGACGCTGTACGGCTTCGGGCTCGGCACCGGCGGGCCCGCGGTGATGATGTGGGGCTGGGTGGGTGTCGGCCTCATGGTCCTGTTCGTCGGCCTGGCCCTGGCGGAGGTCACCAGCGCGTACCCGACGTCGGGTGCCCTCTACTACATGGCGGACCGGCTCGGCGGGCGCCGCTGGGGCTGGTACACGGGCTGGCTGAACCTGCTCGGCCTGCTGGGCGCGATCGCCGGCATCGACTACGGCGCGGCGCTGTTCAGCGGCGCCCTGCTGAGCATGCACACGGACTTCACGCCGACGGCCGGCTCCACGTTCGTGATCTTCCTGTGCATCCTGCTGCTGCACGCGCTGTTGAACCTGTTCAACGTCCGTCTGGTCAGCCTCCTCAACTCCATTTCCGTGTGGTGGCACCTGACGGGTGTCGCGGTGATCGTCGGTGTCCTCGCGATCGTCCCCGACTCGCACCAGTCGCCGTCGCAGGTGTTCGGTGACTTCGTCAACGACACCGGCTGGTCGAGCCCGCTGTACGTGTGCATGATCGGTCTGCTGCTCGCCCAGTACACGTTCTCCGGGTACGACGCGTCGGCGCACCTGTCGGAGGAGACCTCCAACGCCTCCGTGACCGCCGCGCGCGGCATCGTGCGCGCCATCTGGGTCTCCTGGATCGCCGGGTTCGTGCTGCTCGCCGGGCTCACCTTCGCCATCCAGGACTACAAGGGCACGCAGGAGAGCGCGACGGGCGTGCCGCCCGCGCAGATCTTCATCGACGGGGTCGGCACGTCCGGCGCCACCGCACTGCTGCTCATCGTGATCGTGGCGCAGCTGTTCTGCGGCAACGCCGAGACCGCCGCCGCGAGCCGCATGGTGTTCGCCTTCAGCCGCGACAACGCCCTGCCCGGCTCCAAGGTGTGGCGCAAGGTGAGCCACAAGACGCAGGTGCCGGTCCCCGCGGTCTGGCTCTCGGTCGGCCTCGCCGGTGTCATCGCGCTGCCGTCCCTGTACTCGTCGACCGCGTACGGCGCCGTCACCGCCATCAACGTCATCGGGATCACGCCCGCGTACGCCATTCCCGTGCTGCTGCGCCTGCGGGCGGGCGACCGCTTCCAACCGGGCCCGTGGAACCTCGGCAAGTGGAGCAAGCCCGTCGGCTGGATCGCGGTGTGCTGGGTCGCTTTCGTGACCGTCCTGTTCTGCCTGCCGCAGGCGTCCCCGGTGACCGTCGACAGCATGAACTACGCGTCCATCGCCCTCGCCGTCGTCCTGATCCTCGCCACCGTCTGGTGGTTCGTGGCCCGGCGCTCCTACAGCACACCGTCCGCGTACGGCACGGACAAGGAGCAGGCGGACATCGCGGAGGACATCATCTAGGCCCGACCGAGCCGACCGTGGGCCCGAAAGGGCCTACGGCTCATGGTCGTTCGGGCCCCTGGGTCCCAAGGCGGTTACGGCTCGCGGTCGTTGAGGATCCGCTGGAAGAGGCGGTGGTCGCGCCAGGCGCCGTTGATGTGGAGGTAGTTGCGCGCGAGGCCGTACTCCTCGAAGCCGCACTTGGCGAGCACCCGCTGCGACGCCGTGTTGTCGACGAGGGTGCCCGCCTCGATCCGGTGCAGGCGCAGCCGCTCGTCGGCGGCCGCGCACACCGCGGTCACGGCGGCGGTGGCCAGGCCGCGGCCCGCGTACGTGACGTCCGTCCAGTAGCCGAGGACGGCGCTGCGGAACGGGCCGAGGGAGATGTTCGAGAGGGTGAGCGCGCCGGCGACTTCACCGGCGCCCTCGTCCCACATCAGCCACCTCGCCTCCAGGCCCGCCTCACTCTTCTCCTCGTAGGCGCGCAGCCGTTCCGCCTGTCCCTCCGGGGTGAAGAAGCGCTCCGGGCGGATCGGCTCCCAGGGGCTGAGGTGGGCGCGGCTGCGCCGGTAGGAGCGGGCCAGCGCCTCGGCGTCGGCGAGGGCCGCGGGGCGCAGGACGGTGTCGTCGGTGAGGCGGACGGTTTCGGAGCTCATGCCGGTCATTGGCTCACATGCCGCCCGCCACGCGCAGGACCGCCCCCGTCGTGTACGACGCGTCGTCCGACAGCAGCCAGGAGACGGCGCCGGAGATCTCGTCGGGGCGGCCCGAACGGCCCATGGGGATGGTGTGCGCGAGCTTCGCCGGGCGCTCGGGGTCCTCGTGGAACTCGGTCCAGATGACGCCCGGGGCGACGCAGTTGACGCGGATGCCGAGCGGGGCGACCTCCTTGGCGAGGCCCACGGTCATGGTGTCCGTCGCGGCCTTGGTGGCGGCGTAGTGGACGTACTGGCCGGGGCTGCCGAGGGTCGCCGCGCCGGAGGAGATGTTCACGATGGCGCCGCCGCCGGTGCGGGTCATGTCGCGCACGGCGCGGCGGGCGCAGAGCAGATAGCCGAGTACGTTCACGTCGATGGCGCGGCGCATGCCCTCGGCGTCGGCGTCCGCGAGCGGGCCGTTGGGGCCGCTGACGCCCGCGTTGTTCACCAGCCCGGTGACGGTGCCGAGTTCGGCGGCGGCCGTCTCGAAGAGCCGGTCCACGTCCTTCTCGTCCGTCGTGTCCAGGCGGACCGCCAGGCAGCGGCGGCCGGTCGCGCGGACGGCCTCCGCCGTGCGTTCGGCGGCCTGCTCGTCGGAGCGGTAGCCGACGGCGACGTCGTGGCCGTCCTGCGCGAGGCGCAGGGCGATCGCGGCGCCGATGCCGCGGGTGCCACCGGTGATGACGGTCACGTGCTGTTCCATGGGGCCTCCGGCCGGGGTCGTGGGGGTGGGGGTCACGCGGGGAGGCTGTCCATGAAGCTGCTCACCGAGAAGACCGCGTTGCCGGGGCCCGCGGGGCCGTATCCGGGCGGTGAGGACAGGCCGAACTCCTCCATCGTCGCGCGGTACTCCTGGAGCAGCCGCACGTGGTACTCCAGGGGCGCGCCCAGCGGGTTGGCCTTGCCGAGCGGCGTCGTGGGCTCCGGGCACCAGGTGGTGAACCGGGGCGTGATGCCGTGCCCCATGAAGTACCGCAGGCCTTCGACGGTGGAGTCGATGGCCTCGTCGACGGTCTTGAACCCGAAGGGCTCGGCCATCTCGACACCCGCGACGAAGTTGGGGATGACGTTGCGCGGCCCGAACACCTCGGCGGAGTCCAGGATGCGCCGGTGCCACTCGTCGCGGCCGACGTAGCGCTCCTTGCCGGGGCAGAACAGCTCGAACAGGCGCCGGTCCCACACCTCGTAGTTGGGGTGGTAGATGCGCACGCCGTAGTCGTGGAAGCGCTGCACGTCCTCCTTGGGCAGCGCCTGGGCGACGACCTTGCCGATCCAGCGGCCGGGGAAGCGCTCCTCGATGGCCTTCGCGTACTGGCCGTAGAAGTCGGCCTCGTCCTTGCCGCCGATCTGCGAGGTGACGGCGCCGCCGGTCAGCGTGTACGCCGTGGACGCCTTCGCGGTGTCGTACTTGTCGATGATCTCGAGGGCCTCCAGGACCTCCTCCACGGGCTTGACGCCGGTATAGGGGCGGCCCGCGGCCTTGTGCTGGCGCCAGTTGTGGTTGATGTCGCAGTACTGGCACTCCTCCTTGGCGCCGAAGTACTGGCAGACGCGGAAGACGGTGAGGTAGATCAGGTAGCCCCACTGGATGGTCGGGGCGACCTCCATGACGGACTTGCCGTTCGCGAGCTTGTGCCGGTAGTAGTCCGGCATCGGGGGCAGGCCCACGTCGGAGATGCGCTGACCGTCCAGGTAGAGGCCGAGCATGCCGTCGGCGTCGGCCGCCACGCGGTACGGCGAGGACGGGTTCACCCGCACCGACACCACCGTGCGGCGCAGCTCGTAGGGGCCGCCGGTGAGCACGATCTCCTCCGGCGGGCGGCGCAGCGCGGCCTCGCCCAGCTCGGGCAGGGTGCCGTGGTCGAAGGAGAAGATGAAGTACGACTTCGGCTTGACGTCGCCGGAGGCCTCGTTGGCGCTGTCGCTGAGCGCCGACTCGTCGAAGGCGATCCCGCCGCGCAGCAGGTCCTCCTTGATGACGGCCTCGCGCGGCACCTGGGAGTGCCGCTGCATGAGTCCTTCGATCAGCTCCGTACGCCTGGGCATGGGGCGGGCACCTCGGATCCTCTTGAGCTTTGACGTTGTATGGACGTCACATAGGCGCCGTTTGGCGTTGCTTGTCCGCATACGTCCGGTTTTGTACGGCGCTCGGGATCACCGCGCGCAAGGTCCACGCTAATACCGGCCCGCGCGGCGCCGAATCCGCCTCCGGTCGCAGCCGTCGTCCGCCTTCGGTCCCAGCCGTCGCGGCCGGGGCTCCGCACGGCGCGGGGGCGCCCTCGTCCCCGGGGTGGACCCCGCGGTGGTGGCCGGGGTGGGGCGCGGGGTAGAGCCCGGGGCGGTGGCCGGGAACCCAGCCGCCGGGCCTGCGCGTTCACCAAGTCACGCGACCGACCAGCCGAACTCACCCGACCCGACCCGATGCGCAGGGGGCGCCGATGACCGATCTGATCCCGGGAGGCAATCTGCCGCTGCCGGACGGCGCCCTCACCCTCCGCGTGCCCGGCCCCTTCGACCTGTCCGTGCTGATCACGGGCGACAGCGGCAAGGTCGCGGGCGACGCCGACTTCGTCTTCTACAACCAGCCCGCCACGTCCGGCGCCCGCCTCAGCGGCGACACGGTGACGGTCGACGCGCGCCGCCTGCGGACCGGCGCGAGCCGGGTCACGGTCGTCGTGAGCCCCGCCGAGCCCGGCACCCCGCTCGGCCGGCTGCCCTCGATAGCCCTCCAGGTCAGCGGCCCGCGCGGCGAAACCGTCGCCCGCTTCAGGCCGCCGCGCCCGGACCACGAGACGGTGCTGCTGCTCGCCGAGATCTACCGCCGCGGCGCCGCGTGGAAGCTGCGCGCGCTCGGGCAGGGGTATGCGGACGGACTCGCCGGGGTGGCGCGGGACTTCGGCATCGACGTGGCCGACGAAACGGCGCCGCCTGCGCCGCCCTCCCCCACGCTGCCGCCCCGAGCATCCCGTCTGCCTGCCCCTCCGGGCCCCGGAATCCCCGCCTCCTCCGGCAGCACTTCCGGCCCTCCCCGCCCCCGGACCCCCACCGCTCCCCCACCCCCGACGGCATCCCCCTCCCCCTGGCCCGCACGCCCCGCCCCGGCCCAGGCCCCGCCGCCCCCGACCACCGACACCTTCCTCATCCTCGTGAACGCCGCGCGCGCCCGCGCCGGAGCCCCGCCCGTCGCGCTCGACGCCCGGCTCACCGAGGCCGCCCGGGCGCACGCCGCCGGGATGGCGGCGCGGGGGCGGCTCGGCTCCGAGGGCGCGGACGGCGTCTCGCTCCACCAGCGCGTGGCCGCGGGGGGCTATGCGTACCTGGCGATCGGCGAGCACCTCGTGTCGGGCCCGCGCACCCCGGCCGACTTCCTCGACTACTGCCTGGGCGACGACCGCTCCCGGCAGACGGTCCTGGAGCGCGGGTACAGCCACGTCGGCGTGGCGCACGTCCCTGACGCACGCTCCGGGGACGTGTTCTGGACGGCGCTGTGGGCCGAGCCCTTCTCCCCGCAGGGCCTGGCCCGCACGACGGCCGACGTGCTCACGCTCACCAACTCCCACCGGACGGCGGCCGGGCTGCGCCCCCTCGCGCCCGATCCCCGGCTGACGGCCGCCGCCCAGGCCCACAGCGCCGACATGGTCGCCCGCGCCTTCTACTCCCACACCGCGCCGGACGGCAGCGAGCCCTGGCACCGCGCCGCCGCCGCGGGCAGCGCGCACCGCACGGTCGGCGAGAACATCGCGTGCGGCCAGCGCTCGGCCGCCGAGGTCGTCCAGGGCTGGATGGACAGCCCCGGCCACCGCGCCAACATCCTCAAGCCCGCCTTCACCCACCTCGGCGTCGGCTTCGCGGGCGGCGGCTCGGCGGGGACGTACTGGACACAGCTCTTCGGGGGCTAGGGCGTGCCCGATGGGTCCGGTCGGCCATGTTCCCGGTGCCAGGTGGTGCAGGTGCCGTTCCCGCACCCCAGCATGTCCTGCAGCACGTCGGCTGCATCGACTTGACGGTTGAGGTCGAGCCGGCAGGGTCGTGGAAGGCTCGTGGATCTCGGTTGGCGGCGTAGGCGGACACGATCACGGCCTCGCCCTGCGTGCGATGGGCGCGCGCTGCCAGTGCCCGCCGAGTCCAGGGGTGGCCAAGTCGAAGTGGAAGCCGACCAGACCGGGTAGAGCACCAGATGCAGCAGCGAGATGTCGCTGTAGCCGGGGATCGGCTTGGGGTCGGCAGTGATCGCCTCGACGTCGATCAGGTCAAGGTATCCGAGCGCCGTTGTCCCACCGCTTGAGGTCAGGCTCGTAAACGGCATGGAGCGGCCCGGACAGTGATGCGACAACGACGAGATCTCCGGGTCCCGACACCCTCAGCACCACGCGACACCATCATTGGCGCCGCCGCCCCAGCCAAATCAGCGGCCCGGGCTGGGTGTAGCTCCTTGGGAGGGACCGCCTCACTGCGCGGAGCGGGAGCTGCACCGATACCCGTTTGTTCCGTAACTATTGGTCAATTACTGTACAGCGCATGTTTTTGAAGCCAGGCAGTCGCCGTCGGGGGCGGAGCGCAGCGGTGCTGCTCGCGCTGTCCTCGGTGGCGGCATTGATATCGGGCAGTCAGCAGGCGGTCGCCGCCGAGAAGCCAAACGACAGCGGCAAGCTGTTCAGCAGCAAGGACCGGTCCGGCTTTGTTCTCCATCCGCGGGAGATGCCGGGTGTCAGCGAGGGGCAGACGGCGCGCTCCGTCATCGAGGGGGCCGAGGCGAAGGGCGTCGTGACGCGGGTCTCCCCGCTGAGCGTCGCCCAGTCCAGGCAGCACATCGGCCGCAAGCTGTGCCACACGACCGGCATCAACGGCACGTTCAAGTACAACGGGTTCTGCTGGGACGAGACCGACGACAAGACCGACGCCTACTCCCAGGCCGGGGGCTGGCACCCGCAGGGCTTCACCGCCTCGCACGACGCGGACCCGAGCGGCAAGGTCGACGGCAGCCACCTGTACATGGCGTCCTGGTACTACGGCAAGGGGGACGTGCGGGGCACGAAGGGCCGCATCTCCATCGTCAAGTCGACCGGCACGGAGTGGACTTACGGGCACGTTCTGCTCGTCAAGCCCACCGGCAGCCGCGCCAACCCGCAGTTCACCTCGGTCGACGACATGCACTCCGACGGCGTGGTCTGGTACGGGAACAGGCTGTTCGTGGCCAACGGCGGCGAACTGCAGATCTACGACCTCAACCACCTGTGGAAGGTGAACTCCATCTCCAAGGAGTCGGGCATCTCGGGCGGCACGTCCGCGGCCGAGTACCACCAGTGGGCCCTGCCCATGGTCGCCCGCTACTCGAACCGCACCAAGGCCCAGCAGGACGCGGCCCCGAAGGACAAGCGCTCCAACTTGAACTGCGACGGAGCCGTGGCCTGCCTGAACACGCTGAGTCTGGACCGCAGTGTGTCACCGCCGCGCCTGGTGTCCGGACGCTACGGGAACGCGAAACGACCCGATCCTGTGGACGTGATCCGCTGGCCGCTCGACCTCATCGGGGAAGGCGGCACGTCCCCCATCACGGCGACGGCAGCCTACGCCGCTCCCGTCCACGGCTTGCAGGGCGTGGCCACCGACGGCACGTACTACTACATGTCGGCGATGTGCGACAAGAACTACAGGGAAGTCGCCAATCCCGTGAACGAGGACTCCTTCTACTGCATCTGGCAGGCCAAGCCGGACCGCGCCGTGAGGATGCTCACCACCACGTCGCCCCTCACCCAGAACCTGTCCTACTCGCACTCCTCGGGCCGCCTGTGGGGCATGAGCGAGCGCATCCCCAGCCGCACCGTCTTCTCCCTGCAGCCGCGGAGGGCCGACAACTCCCAGTATCTGTCCAACGACTACAGCAAGCTGTGCGCGGGCGTCGGCGCCAAGCTCGGCCAGAGCAAGCCGGTCATCCAGTGGGGCTGCAACAACAAGGAGGACGAGCGCTGGGTCCTGGAGAAGACCAAGGACAACAAGGGCAACCCCGCCTACTTCATTCAGAACGAGTACTCCGGCAAGTGCCTGGGCACCGGCAACAGCCTCGCCAACGGCAAGGGCATGATCCAGTACTCCTGCACCGGCGCGGTGGACTTGAAGTGGTGGTACGACCAGGACACCCACACGCTGCAGAACGTCTACTCGGGCAAGTGCCTGGGCCTGGGCTCCGCCGCCAAGAAGGGCAGCCAGCTCATCCAGTGGACCTGCAACGGCGCGAAGGACGAACGCTGGACCATCTCCAGGACCGCCCCCAACGTGTGACCTGAACACCCGTCGCATACGGCCCGCCGACCGAGTCGGCGGGCCGTTGCGCGCGATGGCTTCTAAGACGAGACCGCCACCGGCGCCCCCCTCCGCGCCGACTCGTACCCCGCCGCCACGATCCGCAGCGTGCGCAGGCCGCCCTCGCCGTCCGCGACGTCCATGCCGTCCGGTCCGGGGCCGGACAGGAAGGCGCGCAGCATGCGGGCGTCGAGGTCGATGCCGAAGGGGATCTCCAGGGGGCGGGCGTCGCGTTCGCTGTGGCCGTGGAGTTTCTGGTCGAAGGCGTCCATCTCCAGGGTGGCGTGCTCGCCGACGAGGGTCAGTTCCAGGCCGCCCCAGGTGGGGTGGGAGCGCGGGTGGGACCAGCTGCAGTCGATCGTGGCCACCGCGCCGTTGTCGTACATCACGGTCACCAGGCCGCTGGTCTCGGCGGCGACCTCGTCCCCGTACAGAAGGTTGTTGGTCTGGGCGTAGACCTCCACCGCGCGGGCCGCGAACAGGTCGTCGAGGAGGTCGGCGATGTGGACGGTGTGGTCCATCAGGGCGCCGCCGCCCGCGAGTTCGGGGTCGGCGAACCAGCGGCGCGCGCGGGTCGGCATATGGCCGTTGTTGGCGCCGGACACGGTCAGGACGCGGCCGGTCTCACCGGCGGCCACGGCCCGCTTCACGGCCGCGTACGCCGGGCTGAAGCGCACCGGGAACGCCACCGCGAGCCGCACTCCGACGGCCCGGCACGCGGCGACCATCGCCTCGCCGTCCGCCACCGTCGTGGCAAGGGGTTTCTCGCACAGCACGTCCGCGCCGTGCGCGGCGGCGCGTTCGACCAGCGGGCGGTGCCGGGCGTTCTCCGAGCAGACGACCACCGCGTCGGGCCGCCACGCGAAGACCTCCTCGTACGTGTCCGCGTACGGAACGCCGTGTTGCTCGGCGAACGCCCGGCCGCGTGTCTCGCCGGGCGCGGCGAGATCGGTGTCCGGGTCGCTGCCCAGGACCTGCACGCCCGGCATGTCGCGCAGCAGGGTCAGATACGCGGCCGCGTGGACGTGGGCGAAGGACAGCACGGCGACCTTCATCGGACGACCTCCCCGATCTCGGTTCCCCATGGTTGAAGCTCGACCGCACGGCCCGTGCGGTTCGACTCCACCGCCGCTCGCGCGATCCGCACCGCCTCTATGCCGTCGCGGGCGCTCACCCGTGGCCGGACGGTGCCGTCGTCCCAGGACGTGGCGAACTCGCGGAGTTCGGTGAGGTAGGGGCTCTCCGTCATCGGGCTCGACGGGATGCCCTCGTTGGCGGCGCGCACGCCCTGGGCGGTGATGCGGAAACCGGGCACGGCGGTGGAGTCGTGGCGCAGCAGCCCGTCCGCGCCCGCGATCCGGAACGTCGTACGGAACTGCTGGTCGGGCAGCCCCCACAGGCCGCTGACGTGGCTGATCGCGCCGGAGGCGTGGGTGAGTACGGCCGTGGCGGTGACGACGTCGGCCGGTGCGCCGGTGGCGCGTTCGGAGCCGCGGGTGCGGGCGTGGACGCGGACGACGTCGCCCGCGACCCAGCGGGCGATGTCGATGTCGTGCACCATCAAGTCCATGATCACGCCGCCGGACTTGGCGGGGTCGCCGAACCACGGTGCCCACTGCGGCCGCGCCCCGCCCCGCGTGAAGCGCAGCACGGCGAGCGGGCCGAGCTCGCCGCGGACGACGGCGTCCCGCATGGCGGCGTACGCAGGGAAGTAGCGCACCACGTGCGCCGGATGGAGCCGCACGCCCGCCGCGTCGGCGGCCGCCGCGATCTCCTCGGCGTCCGGCACGGTCAGCGCGAGCGGCTTCTCGCAGACGACGTGCCTGCCCGCGGCGACGGCGGCGAGCGCCAGGTCCTTGTGGGTGGGGGTGGGGGTGCAGATGTCGACGGCGCGGCAGTCGGCGAGCAGATCGTCGAGCGTCGGTACGGCGGTGACGTCGTGGCCGAGCTCCGCGTACTCGCCGGCGAGCTTCTCGGCGGAGCCGTCCGGGGTGTGGACGCTCACCCGCGCGCCCAGTTCGAGCCAGCCGGGGAGGTGCGCGCGGGCGATGCCGCCCGCGCCGAGCAGGCCGATGTGAAGCGGTGGCATGAAGGATCTGGCCTTTCTCAGGTACGGGGGTGTGCGTCAGCCCTTGGATCCGGTGAAGGCGACGCTCTGTACGAAGTGCCGCTGCAGGAAGACGTAGACGAGCAGCATGGGCAGGCTCGCGATCAGCGAACCGGCCATCATGACCGGGTAGTTGGTCTCGTACTGGCCCTCCAGCGAGGTCAGGCCCGCGCTGATCGGCATGGCCTTGGGGTCGGTGTTGACGATGAGGGGCCACAGCAGGTCGTTCCAGGCGGTCATCGCGGTGATGACGGCGAGCGCGGCGAGCGCGGGCCGGATCAGCGGCAGCATGATCGACCAGAAGACGCGGAAGGAGCCCGCGCCGTCGATGCGCGCGGCCTCCTCCAGCTCCTTGGGCAGCGCGAGGAACGCCTGCCGCAGCAGGAACGTGCCGAAGGCGCTGAACATGCCCGGAAGGAACAGCGCGGGCGTCGAGTTGAGCAGCCCGAACTGCTGGATGATGTCGTACTGCGGCAGCACGAGCAGCGAGCTCGGCACCATCAGGACGGACAGGAAGAGCCCGAACAGCAGGTCACGGCCGCGGAATTGCATGCGCGCGAACGCGTAGGCGGCCAGCGAGCAGAACACGAGCTGGCCCGCCGTGCGCCCGGCGGTGGCGAGCGCGCTGTTGGTGAGCATCTCGCGGAACGGCAGCGCGGTGAAGACCTCGTCGAAGCTCGACCAGTTCCAGTCGTCGGGCAGCAGCGTGGGCGGCACCCGGGAGACCTCGGCGAGCGACTTGAGCGCGGTGAGCGCCTGCCAGAGGAAGGGGAAGACCATCACGAGCGCGCCGAGCGAAAGCACCAAGTGGGTCGCCACGGAGCCGGAGTTGATACGCCGCCGGGGCCCGCGCGGGGCCCCTGACTGAGCGCCCGCCGTCCGCGCGCCGGTGACCTCGGTGGTGTCAGCCATAGTGCACCCACTTCCGCTGGAGCCGGAACTGCAGATAGGTGAGGCCCGCGATGAGCAGCATCAGCAGGAAGGCCAGGGCGGCCGCGGCGCCCTGCGCGTTCTCCATGAACGCCCACTTGTAGAAGAGGCCGACGACCGACTGGGTGTCGCCGACGGCGGGGTTCTTCTCGCCCATCATGATGTAGATCAGGTCGAAGGTCTGCAGGGACTGGATCATGCAGATGACCGAGGCGAAGAACAGGGTCGGGCTGAGCAGCGGCAGCGTGATGGTGAAGAAGCGGCGCAGCGGGCCGGCGCCGTCGATCTCCGCGGCCTCGTAGTAGTCCTGCGGGATCGACTTGATGCCCGCCATGAAGATGATCAAGTAGTAGCCGGTGGTCGACCAGACCATGACCGCGCCGATGGCGAACACCGCCGTCGTGGGGTCGGAGACCCAGTAGTGCCGGTCGACGCCGAACCAGCCCAGGATCTCGTTGAGCAGGCCGAAGTCGCCGTTGTAGAGCCAGTTCCAGACGAGGCCGACGGCGACGGGCAGCGTCACGAACGGCACGAAGTACAGCGCGCGGTAGACGGCGACCCCGCGCAGGCCGCGGCGGTTGAGCAGGGCGGCGATCACGATCGCGAGCGGCAGCGCGAGCAGCCCGATACCGCAGTAGATGAGCGTGTTGCCGAGGGCCTGCCAGACGGTGACGTCCCGCAGCACGCGCGCGTAGTTGTCGGTGCCGGTCCAGGTGTGGCCGCCGAAGGGGCCGAACTCCGTGAAGCTGAAGTAGAACGTCTGGATCATCGGCCAGAAGTAGAAGATCGCGAAGCCGATGCCGAGCGGCGCGATGAACCCGTACGCGGCCCGCTGACCGCGCGAGGGGCGCCGCGCGGCGGCTCCGGGCGCCCGGCGCCCGGCCGACTTCGCGGCCGCCGTGGCGGGAAAGACACTCATGAGTCGCGCTCCTCCTTCAGGGCCCGGTCCATCTGCTCGCCCAGGGTGCGGGCGGCGCCCTCGATGCCGCCCTTGCCGCTGAACGCGGCGCCGAGGAGCGGGTATTGGAGGTTCTCCCAGACGGCGGTGTTCTTCGAGCTCGGGTACGGGACGCCGTACTTCTCCATGTCGATGAAGTGCTTCAGGTCGAACTCCGGCATCGACTCCAGCCAGGCGTCCTGCGTGCCCGCGTAACTGGAGATGGTGACGCCCGACTTCGCCTGGATCTCGGCGGCCCTGCGGCCCGCCATGAAGTGCACGAACTTCCAGGCCGCGGCCTTCTTGTGGCTCTTCGCGGAGATCACGTTGGCCAGGCCGTGGATGATCGTGGTGCGCTCGCGGCCCTTGGGCAGCACGGTGACGCCGCCGTGATCCTTGATGGCGGGCACCGCGTACATCTGCCCGGCCATCGCCGACAGGTCGTGCACCATGGCCGCCTTCTCCGACCAGAAGCGCACCCGGCCGATGTTCTCCACCATGGCGCTCTGCGGCGGCGACCAGCCGCGGTCGATCATGTCGGTGAGGAAGCGAAGCCCTTCGATGGAACGCTCGTCGCCGAAGCCGGAGTGCCCGTCGCGCAGTACGTACCCGCCCGCGGCGTGGATGGCGGGGTAGAGGACGAGCTGGCGCTGCATCTCGGAGCAGAAGCCGTGCACGCGCTCGCGCGGGTTGGTGAGTTCGGCGGCCGCGTCCCGCAGGTCGTCCCAGGTCCAGCTCGTGTCGGGGTACTTGATGCCCGCCTTGTCGAAGAGCGCCTTGTTGTACCAGAGGCCGATGGTGTCGAAGTCCTTGGGCAGGCCGTACTGGGTGCCGTCGTAGGCGTAGAGCCGAACGAGCTGCTCGGGGTGGCGGTCCACCGGGGTCGCGTCGCGCTCGATGTGCTCGGAAAGGGGTTCCAGGACGTCGTGGGCCGCGTACAGCTGGAAGTTGACGGCGTTCATCCAGAACACGTCGGGGGCGGTGCCGCCGCGCATCGACGTCTTCAGGGTGGTCCAGTAGCTCGCCCAGGGCGTGAGCTCGATGCGCACCGAGATGTCCGGGTGCTCCTTCTCGAACGCCGCGATGATCTGCTGCATGCCCGGGACCTGGGCGGGGTCCCACATGCCGTACGACAGGGTGGTGCGGCCGCCGCCCTCGGCGGTGCCGCCCTCGTCCGAGCAGGCGGCCAGCGCAGGTGCCGACGCCGCCGCGAGGCCTGAGCAGAGGAGGGTCCTCCTGCGCATGCGTGCCTCCGCTTCCGTTGGGGTGTCAAGGGAGTTGGGGTCGTCGGGAATCTCAGGGAAATCGCAGGGGGGCACCGGAGGCCGGCCCGGCACCGGCGCGGCGCGCTAGCCGGCCGGGTCCGCGAGCAGTTCCTCCTCCACGCGGTCGAGCGCCTTGCGCACGGCGCCGAGGGCGACACCGCGGTCGCCGAGCGCGCTCAGCGCGATCCGCGGGACGTGCAGCGTGAGGGGGCGCAGCCGCTCCTCCAGGAGCGGTACGAGATGGGTGCCGAGCGGGGTCGCGCCGCCGGTGAGGACGACGAGTTCCGGGTCGACGGCGAGCGCGAGGGCCGCGATGCCGGGCGACAGGCGGTCGGCGAAGTCGGCGATCGCGTCGAGCGCGCGCGGGTCGGCGGCGTCGGCGGCGCGGGCGAGGGCGGCCACCTCGGACTCCCCGGCGCGCAGCCCGTCCTTCCAGGCGAGGGCTTCCTGGGCGGTGTTCATGCCGAGCAGCGGGAGCAGGCCGAGTTCGCCCGCGCCGCCGCGGTTGCCGCGGTGCAGTTGGCCGCCGATGGTCAGGCTGCAGGAGACGCGGTGGCCGGTGAGGACGCAGACCACGTCGCCGGCGAGGGTCGCGGCGCCCTGCCAGCGCTCGGCGAGGACGGCGAGGTTCACGTCGTTCTCGACCAGCGTGTGGCCGCTCTCGCCGTCGGCCAGGAGGCGGCCGAGGTCCACGCCGGTCCACTCGGGCACGACGAAGGAGGTGATGAGGCCGCCCGCGTCGACGACGCCGGGGACGCCGACGCAGCGGGCGAGCACCAGGTCGCGGCGGACGGTGTGGGCGTCGAGGAAGGCGTCGAGCCCGTCCTGGAGGAGCGCGAGCCGGGCGCCGCCGCCCAGGTCGGGGTCGATGTCGGCGCGTTCGGCGGCGAGGACGGTGCCGCCGAGGTCGGTGAGGAGCAGCACCATCTTGTGCAGCCCTATGTCGGCGCCGAGCACGTACCCGGCCTCCACCCGGAACCGGAACCTCCGCGCGGGGCGCCCCCGCACCCGCTCCCCCGCCTCCGCCTCGGTGACCCACCCCTGCGCGGTGAGCTCCTCCAGGGCCGCGTCCACGGTGGGCCGGGACAGGCCGGTGCCGGCGGCGAGTTCGGCGAGGGTCTGGGGGCTGCGGCGGTGCAGGGCGCGCAGGACGACGGTGGTGTTGAGGCGGCGCAGGGCGGCCAGGTCGTGGCCGCGCGTCCGTTTTCGCATCAGCTCTGCACCTCAGGAGGCGTAGTGGGACAGCACAAGTACGGCCTCCTTGAGGGGCCGTTGCTCGTCTCGCACCGAGATTTGGGAGGAGAGTTGCATAAAGCGGGGCCGCCGGGAAGACCCCGCGCACGGACCTTTCTGCGGACGGCCGCGCGGGCGGGGCGCGTGGGGAGGCGTCTCCGGAGGCACAGACGGACGCGCACCCGTTCTCGGTACCGTCTCGTGGCCGGGCCCCGCGGCCCGAACGACCGTCCCCGACCCGGGAGTTGCCCCATGACCGCAGTACCGCCCGCCGCCGACGACGGCCTGGACACCGGCACGCCGCACCCCGCCCGCGTCTACGACTGGTTCCTGGGCGGCACCCACCACTACCCGGCGGACGCGGAGTTCGGCGCGCAGATCGTGGCGCTCGACGCGACGGCCAAGTACGGCGCCCGGCACAACCGGTGGTTCATGCAGCGCGCCACGCGCCATCTCGCGGGCCCGGCGGGGATGCGCCAGTTCCTGGACATCGGCAGCGGCATCCCGACGGAGCCGAACCTCCACCGGGTCGCGCAGGGTCTCGCGCCGGACGCCCGGGTGGTGTACGTGGACAACGACCCGATCGTCCGCGCACTCGCGGCGGGCCTCCTGCACGGGACCGAGGAGGGCGCCACGGCGTTCGTCCAGGCGGACGCGCGCGAGCCGGATCTGGTGCTCGAACGCGCCGCGGAGGTCCTGGACTTCACCCGGCCCGTGGCCCTGTCGCTCATCGCCGTGGCGCACTTCATCGGCGGCGAGTACGACGCCCACGCCGTCGTGGCCCGCCTGACCGACGCGCTCGCGCCCGGCAGCCACCTGACGCTCTCGCAGCTGGCCGGCGACGAGGAGACCGCGTGGGTCGACGAGGCCGTGGACCGGTACAGGGCGGACGGGGTGACGCTCGTGCCGCGGTCGCGGGCGGAGACGGAGCGCTTCTTCGATGGGTTCACGCTCCTCGATCCGGGACTGGTGCAGCCGCCGGACTGGCGGCCCGAACTCGGCGTGGGCGAGGTGCGGGACGGGACGCGGGTGCCGTTGTACGCGGGGGTGGGCCGCAAGAGGTAGAGCACCCTTTTAGTCGCCTTGACGATAATCACTCGTACGCCATATCGTCGAGGTGACGAAAACGGGAGGGGTTCCACCATGGCCGACATCACCCGGCGCCTGGGCCTGCGCCATCTGCGGTCCGCGCCGACCGCCCACATCCGCCACCACAGGAACGGGCGGCTCGCCCACGACGGGCCGGGGCTGAGCTTCTGGTTCCGGCCGCTGAGCGCCGCCCTGTCCGAAGTGCCCGTCGACGACCGGGAGCTGGCGGTCGCCTTCCACGCGCGCACCGCCGACTTCCAGGACGTCACGGTCCAGGCCACGGTCACGTACCGCGTCAGCGACCCGGCGCTGGCCGCCGCGCGCCTGGACTTCTCCGTCGACCCCGACACCGGGTCCTGGCGGTCCGCACCGCTGGAGCAACTGTCCACCCTGCTCACCGAGTCGGCACAGCAGCACGCCCTGGACGTGCTGGCCCGCACCCCGCTCGCGGCGGCGCTGGCGGACGGTGTGGCGGCGGTGCGCGAGCGGATCGGCGCGGGGCTCGCCGCCGAGCCCCGGCTGCCCGCCACCGGGATCGAGGTCGTCGCCGTCCGGGTGGTGGCGATCCGGCCCGAGCCGGAGGTGGAGCGGGCGCTGCGCACCCCGGCGCGCGAGCGCATCCAGCAGGACGCGGACAGCGCGACGTACGAACGCCGGGCCGTCGCGGTGCAGCGCGAGCGCGCCATCGCCGAGAACGAGCTGGCCAGCCGCATCGAACTGGCCCGCCAGGAGGAGCGGTTGGTCGAGCAGCACGGCACCAACGCACGGCGCGAGGCCGAGGAGAAGGCCGCCGCCGACGCCGTGCGCGCCGAGTCCGAGGCCGCCCGCACGGTGGCGCTGGCCCGGGCCGAGGCGGAGTCCGCGCGCACCGTCGGCGAGGCCCGGGCCGCCGCGCAGCGCTCCTGGCTCGCGGCCCACGCGAGCGCCGACCCGGCGGTGCTGCACGCCCTCGCGGCCACGCGGCTCGCCGAGAACGTACCGCGCATCGAGAGCCTCACGCTCTCCCCCGACGTGGTCACGGGACTGCTGGAGCGGCTGGGGCGCGGGGGCGGGGCGACCAGCGGCGGGCACGGCGGCGGCGAGCCGGGCAGCGGGCACGGCGGTGGGCGGTCGTGACGCTCGCCCCGCGCGCCGTCCTCGTCCACCGCACCACCGAGTACGAGGAGTTGATCGCCCGGCACGGCACGCACGGGCAGGCCGCGTTCTTCCTGTCCTCGCGCGGCCGGGACATCGACGAGGTGGCCGGGCGGCACCGGCTCGCGCGGCGGGCGCTCGCCGACGTGGCGGCCGCCGTGCCGCTGCGCTGGCGGAGCGCCCGGGTGGAGCGCGCCGACCTGGACCGGTTCCTGTTCGCGCCGGAGGACGTGGTGGTCGTGGTGGGGCAGGACGGGCTCGTGGCGAACGCCGCGAAGTACCTGACGGGCCAGCCGGTCGTGGGCATCGACGCCGAGCCGGGGCGCAATCCGGGTGTGCTGGTACGGCACCGGGCCGCCGACGCCGCGAAGCTGCTGCCGCACGCGGCGGCGGGCGCGGCCGGTGCCGAGGAACTCACCATGGTCGAGGCCGTCACGGACGACGGCCAGCGGCTGCGGGCCCTGAACGAGATCTACGTCGGCGCCGCGGGCCACCAGACCGCCAGGTACCGCATCAGCTCCGGCGCCGGTCCCGGCACGCCGGGGAGTTCGGAGGCCCAGGCGTCCTCCGGCGTGGTCATCGGCACCGGGGCGGGGGCCACCGGCTGGCTGGGGTCGCTGCGGCGGCAGTGCGGGGGCGAGCTGTGCCCGCCGAGGCCGCACGAGGGGCGGCTGCTGTGGTTCGTACGGGAGGCCTGGCCGTCCCCGGCGACCGGGACCTCGCTCGTGCGCGGCGAACTGACACGGGAGCAGCGGCTGTGGCTCACCGTCGAGTCGGACCGCCTCGTGGCCTTCGGCGACGGGATGGAGGCCGACGCGCTGGGGCTCGGGTGGGGGCAGAGCGTGCGGGTGGGGGTGGCGGACGTCGCGCTGCGGCTCGTCGGCTGAGGCCTTCGGATGGCCCTGCCACTCCCGAGATGTCCACCCAGGGGGTTGCAGATTCAGCCAAGCTTTGCGCAACTCGGACGGTGCAGGGTGCGGCCTCGGTGGCCCATCCGGTGTTCGGCGGAGTGGCTCGCCCATCCGGTCGAGCACCTGTCGAGTACCCAGGGGGACGAGTGATCGAGACATCTTTCACCACGGAGAACCTGCCCACGGAAGAGCGATTCGCGGGCTGGCACGAGCTGTCCTGCCGCGTCCTCATTCCCACCCATGTGCGGTGTGACGACGAAGCGGAATTCCACGCCTCGGTGCTGTTACGCGGCTCTGGGCCCGTCCAGTTGTCAACCGGAACCGTGCGGTCGTTCCGCGCGGAGCGCACTCCGAGGCTCATCCGCCAGTCGGATCCGGAGCAGTACGTGCTGGACGTCGTCCGTACCGGCACCGCCGGAGTCAGCCAAGGGAACCAGGAAACCGCCCTGAGAGCCGGTGACCTGGTCCTCACCGACTCCTCGCAACCGTTCCGGGCCCGGCACAAGACCGGCACGCACGAGACCCTCGTCGTCCCCAAGGCCCTCCTGCCGTTCCCCACGGCGGAGCTGGCCCCCCTGCTGGCCCGAAGCCTCCCCGGGGACACGGGCATCGGCGCGGTCCTCTCCCGCTGCCTGCACGAGGCCGTCAGGCCGGGCACCCGATACCGGGCCGCGGACATCGTCCGCCTCCTCGACATCGCCATGGAACTGCTCACCACCTTGCTGGCCCATGAACTCCACACCCAGCACGCACTGCCGCCCGAGAGCCAGCAACAGGCCCTGCTCGCCCGGGTCCAGTCCTTCATCCACCAGCACCTCGGCGACCCGGGCCTCTCCCCGCAGACCGTCGCCGACGCCCACCACATCTCCCTGCGCCGTCTCCAACAGCTCCTGGCCACCGCGGACATGACCCCCGCCGCCCTGATCCGGCGCAAGCGCCTCCAACAGTGCCGGCGCGCCCTGACGGACCCCGCACAGCGCGACCGCACCATCCAAACCATCGCCGCCCGCTGGGGCTTCACCAGCCAGGCCCACTTCACCCGCCTCTTCCGCGCCTCGTACGGAATGTCGCCCGGCGAATACCGGGCTTCACACAGAAGGCTCGTGTGCGAACCGACAAGGGCATTACGCGAATAGGCAACGACAGCACGGGCGTCATCACGGAATCTTGAACCTGTACCGCAAACCCGCGGAAACAGAAATCCGTATCGAAAACCCAGTAAGGAGCTGACGGAACATGGACACGACGAGCCGCTACGAGGTGCCCGCGCTGTTCGAGCTCGGCGGATTCGCAGATAGGACACGCTGGTCGATCGGATGGATTCCGGACTTCCTCGGCCGTTTCGGCGGCTGATGCCCTGAACGTGGTTCGGTCGTCGGTGCCCCGCACGTCCGCCGACGACCGGGCCTCGGTGCGCAACGGCCACGCGGCATTGCCGCAGACCACCGAGACAGTTGGGACCACCCATGGAGTTCGTCGTTCTGCCCGATCACCCCACCACGGACGAGGTGAGCGCCCGGCTCCCCGAGAAGTACCGGAAGCACGTGCTCTGTCATCGCTCCGGCCGTCCATGGGTGGTCGGGAACTGGGCGGCGAATGCCGCGGTCTGCGTTGAGGCCGGGCCGGCAAAGGTCGCGCTGTTCGGTGCGGCGCACACCTCGGAACCAGAGCTCCTCGTCCAGCTCGAAAAGGTCCGCACGGTGCGCGATCTCGACAGGATCGTGAAACGGACAACGGGCTCTTTCCATCTGGTGGCTTCCCTCGACGGCCGCGTCCGGGCCCAGGGCGACCTCTCCGGCGCTCACGCGCTCTTCTCCACGTCGGTCGAGGGCATCACAGTGGCGGCGAACCGGATATCCATGCTGGGCGAGCTGCGGCGGCTGACCCTGGCCGAGGACCAGCTCACCATGCATTTGCTCAACTTCACACCGCCGTGGCCGCTGAGCGAACGCAGTGTGTGGCGGGAGGCCGACTGCCTTCCCTTTGCGCACTACCTGTCGCTTCATCCCGACGGAACCGCCGAATCCATCCGGTGGTGGACTCCTCCGAGGCCGGAGATCCCGGTCCGTGTGGCGGCTCCTGAGTTCCGAGACGCACTGGTGGCGGCGGTCGCGGCACGTGCGAGCACCGCACCGGCGATCGGTTCGGATCTTTCCGGCGGGATGGACTCGACGAGTCTGAGTTTTCTCGCAGCCGAGCACAGCGGAACGCTGGTGACGATACGACGCCGACTCCTGGACCCGCTGAATTGCGACGACTCCGTCGCAGACCGAGCCGCGGCGGACCTGCCTGGCGCCGAGCACATCGTTCTCGGCCAGGACACGGCATCGCCGTACTACGACGCACCGGACCGTGACGATCTCGTGATGGACGAACCGCCGCCGTTCATCTCCGGGGCCAGCCACATGGAAGACGTCGCCCGGATCATGGCTTCGCACGGAGTGACCCGGCATCTCCAAGGCCACGGAAGCGACGAGTTGGCGGCCACAGGAACGACGCACGCGCACTCCATGGCCCGGCGTAATCTGCTTGGCTCATGGGGCATGGTGCGTGCGATGCGCGCGCGTCGGCGCTGGTCGGTTGCTACAACCCTGCGCATTGTCCGGCCGTTCCCGCCCTTTGCCACGTGGCTGCACCGATCGGCCGACGAGCTGCTCTCGCCACCGGACGTGGCATCGGAAGTGGGCTGGGAGCCCACCCCGCACCTGCCTCCGTGGACCTCACGGGACGCGGCCGCACTGGTCCGGGACACAATCCGCCGCACGGCGGCGACAGGCCCTCGGCCGATGTCATCGATCGCCACGCAACACGAAATACTGCGCTGCATCCGTTTGAACGGTTGGATCGTCCGCTTCGCGAACACGCTCGGCGAACGTTTCGGAGTGAGCTTCGAAGCCCCGTTCCTCGATGACCGGGTGGTGGAGGCGGCTCTTTCGGTCAGGCTCGAGGACCGTTACGTACCCGGCCGCCACAAACCCACGCTGGCAGCGGCTCTGCGCGGAAGGGTGCCGGATTACGTCCTGGACCGCACCACCAAGAGTCACTTCAGCGCGGACGCCTATGACGGCCGGAAGCGGAATCTCGCGAAGATGCGGGAGATGTGCGAGGAATCGCGGCTTGTCGACATGGGACTGGTAAGTCGTGAAGGCTTCCGCCGCGCGCTTTCGAGCATCATGCCGGACCCCATGCACGTCGGCCCGCTCGAAATGACGATGGCCTGTGAGGCATGGCTCCGCTCTGTGCTGGAGAAGGCCGACCCGCCGTCACACCGACGCAACGAACCAGGAGGCCACACATGACAGGCATATCCCTCTCCCCCTTCGTCACCATGGTGGAGTCCGAGGACGGAATGGTGTTCCTCAACAAACGCACCGGGCGCTACTGGCAGTTGAACGGCACGGGATCGGAAGTCGTCCGGCTGCTGCTCAACGGCGAGACGGTGGATTCGGCGGCGAGCCGCCTGCGGGAGAAGTACCCCGAGGCGTCCGAACGGACGGAGTCGGACGTCCACGCGCTGGTGAGCCGGCTCCAGACCGCGAAGTTGCTCACCCGATGAGCATGTCGATGGTCAACGAGCGGGCGATCTCACCGCCACCGCTGTGGATGCGTCCGCTCGCGAGAATCACGGTCCTGCTGGCCCGGGGCATCGCGAAGCTCTCGCCCGAGCGGCAGTTCGCGCTCCTCGAAGCCTGCAGTCGCGGCGCGCGGCCGAGCCGCGCGGAGGAGGCACACCGCGCCCGCAACGCCGTCCTCTTCGTCAGCGTGATGTGCACGGGACCATGGTGTCTGCAGCGGTCGATCGCGACCGCTCTGCTGTGCCGCGCCTGCGGCACCTGGCCCGAATGGTGCGTGGGAGTGCGTACGGAGCCGTTCACCGCCCATGCCTGGGTTCAGGTGGACGGCGTACCGATCGACGAGGACGCGAAGCAACTCGACTACTTCCACAGGATGGTCGTCATTCGGCCACGCACGTGAGAGGAGATGGTCTCTCAAGCCCAGCACATGATCGCCGTACAGATCGCGAACTCGAAGCAGTGGCAGGTGGAGAAGAACGCCCGGTCGCACTGGTGGGCCACGGGGGTGACGGGCCCCCGGGCCCGCGACGGACCCCGGGGACGGCCCCCCGGCTCACCGGAAGCACCCGCACCACAACGAAGATCGCAGGTGGGGGCACGTGTGGAGGGCTGCGGCGAGTAGGGCAGGATGGGCGGCCGTGTCACCGGGCGCGGGCGTGTGCGCGCCCCCGGCACGGAAGCGAATCGGCCGACCACGGGAGCCTGTTGATGGACCGAGCCCTCACTCTGCACGACTGGACGATCGCCGGCATCGCGGTGCTCTCCGGACTCGCCGCGGCCCTGCTGCTGCGGGCCACGCTGCGCTGGCTCGGGGAGCGCGCGAGCCGCACCCGGTGGGGCGGGGACGACGTGATCGTCGACGCCGCCCGCGCCTTCGTGCCGTGCGCGGCGATCGCGGCCGGCCTCGCCGCGGCGGCCGCCGCGCTGCCACTGACCCCGCACACCGGACGCACCGTCACCCTCGTCCTGTCGGCCCTGCTCATCCTCGCGGCCACGGTCACCGCGGCCCGGATCGTCGCGGGGCTCGTGAAGTCCCTGGCACAGTCGCGCTCCGGCGTGGCGGGCTCGGCGACCATATTCGTCAACATCAGCCGCGTCGTGGTGCTCGCCATCGGCTTCCTCGTCGTGCTGCAGACCCTCGGCGTCTCCATCGCCCCGCTGCTCACCGCGCTCGGCGTGGGCGGCCTCGCGGTCGCGCTCGCCCTCCAGGACACCCTCGCGAACCTCTTCGCGGGCGTGCACATCCTCGCCGCGAAGACCGTGCAGCCCGGCGACTACATCGAGCTGACCAGCGGCGAGGAGGGCTATGTCGTCGACATCAACTGGCGCAACACGGTGGTGCGCAACCTCTCCAACAACCTCGTCATCATCCCGAACGCCAAGCTCGCGGGCACCAACATGACCAACTACACCCGTCCCGAGCAGGAGTTGTCGATCATGGTGCAGGCGGGCGTCGGCTACGACGCCGACCTCGACCACGTCGAGAAGGTCACCGTCGAGGTCGTCGACGAGGTGATGACGGAGATCACCGGCGCCGTCCCCGACCACGAGGCGGCCATCCGCTTCCACACCTTCGGCGACTCCCGGATCGGCTTCACCGTGATCCTGGGCGTCGGCGAGTTCAGCGACCAGTACCGGATCAAGCACGAGTTCATCAAGCGGCTGCACCGCCGCTACCGCGCCGAGGGCATCCCCGTCCCCGCGCCCACGCGAACGGTGACCGTACGCCAGGGGGAGCTGCCGGTGGTGATCCCGCACCAGCGGGACGCGTCGGCGAGCTGAACGGCAGGTTATGGAAAGCCCTTTACATAAGGGGGCGTTGGAGGGCCGCGAACCTCCCGTAGGGGAGCAAAACCGGTCGCATATGACGAGTGCGCATGACCGTCGCCGCGGGCGGAGGGCCGCACACCCCGCCGTACACGGGCCGGCCTCCGCTCCGTTTCTTGCAGAGTTCGGTCATTTCCGGCCGACTGCCAAAAGTAGTTGAAACGTTACACCTTGTGGTCACGGAACCGCATGAAGACGATCGGCCCTTGTCCGTCTTCTAGGAGGTTCCCGTGAACGATCGTCTGTCGCTCTCTCCGGATGCAGCACGGCAACTCGCCACCGCCACCAAGACCGCGCCGCAGATGCGCGGAATCACGCCCCGCTATCTGCTGCGCGCCCTGCCCTGGGTCGACCTCAAGTCCGGTGTGTACCGCGTGAACCGGCGCCGCACCTTCGTGCTCGGCGACGACCGCATAGCCACCCACAACGACGGCGGCTCGCCCCGCGTCGTCCCCGGCGACCTGCGCGAACTGCCCTACCTGCGGGACGCCGATGAGTCCCTCCTCAGCGAGCTCGCGAACGCGTTCACCGAGGTGCGCTTCGAGTCCGGGCAGGTCCTCTCCCAGGAGGGCGACCCCGCCGAGCGGCTGTGGATCATCGTGCAGGGCCGCGCCGAGAAGCGGGTGACCGGGCGCTACGGCGAGGAACAGCTCATCGAGGTCATAGGCGACGGCCAGTTCTTCGACCTGGGCGCCTGGTCGCGCGAGGAGCCGACGCCGTACCGCGTACGGGCCCTCACCCCCGGCACCGCCCTGTGTGCCGAGCGGAGCGCGCTGGCGGCGCTCGCCGAGCGCGACGAGGGGGTCCGGACCTCCCTGACCGCGTACGCCGCCGGCAACGGCGAGAGGCCGGGCGGCGAGGTGCCCGTGGACCTCACGGCCGGCCACATCGGCGAGCCCGACCTGCCCGCCACGTACGTCGACTACGAGGACGCCCCCCGCGAGTACCACATGACGCTCGCGCAGACCGTTCTGCGCGTGCACTCCCGCGTGCACGACGTCTACAGCGGCGACGTCGACCAGACCCGCCAGCAGGCGCTGCTCACCATCGAGGCGCTGCGCGAGCGGCAGGAGTCGGCGCTGCTCAACCACCCCGAGTTCGGCCTGTTCCACAACGTCGCGCCGGGCCAGCGGGTGCAGACGCGCACCGGCTCGCCGACCCCGGACGACCTGGACGAGCTCCTGTCGAGGGTGTGGAAGCAGCCCGGCTACTTCCTCGCCCACCCGAAGGCCATCGCCGCGTTCGGCCGCGAATGTACGCGGCGGGGCGTGCCCCCGGTGACCGACAGCAGGTTCGGCAGCCCGCTGCTGACCTGGCGCGGTGTGCCGCTGCTTCCGTCCGACAAGGTGCCGTTCAGCAACGGCGTCAGCTCCAACGGCTCGGGGGCCGCCGTCGGCACCACGGAGATCCTGCTCATGCGGATGGGCGAGGCCGACCGCGGTGTGGTCGGGCTCCGGCCCTCCGAGGTCGCCGACGAGGCCGAACCCGGCCTGTCCATGCGGAACATGGGCACGGACCAGAAGGGCATCACCTCGTACCTGATGACGGCGTACTTCAACACGGCGGTGCTCGTCGAGGACGCCATCGCGGTGCTCCGCAACGTCGAGGTGAACAACTACCATGACTACTCCTGATCTCAGGGCGCTGCTGCGGGCTCCTGAGCAGGTGCCGACCACGGCGGCCGTGCCGACCGGGGCCGCCGTGCCTCCCGCGGCCGCCGTGCCGACCGCGTCGGCGGCACCGCCGACGGCCTCGACGCCGACGGCAGCCGAGACGCCCGCAACGCCTGCGATGCCCGCGACCGGCGTACCCACGACCCCCGCCGAGGTCCCGACGACACCCCCGGCGGAGGTCCCCGGCCTCCCCGCCACCGCCCAACCCGGCGCCTTCTCCCCGGAGTCCGCCCGCAAGGACGTCCCGATCCTGCACCGCACCGTCAACGGCCAGCCGCTCGTGTGGCTCGACAACGGCGCGACCACGCAGAAGCCGCGACAGGTGATCGAGGCCCTGACCGCGTACTACAGCGCCGCCAACTCCAACATCCACCGCGGCGCGCACACCATGGCCCGCGAGGCCACGGAGCTGTACGAGGCGGGGCGCACCGCGGTCGCCCAGTTCCTGGGGGCGCCCTCGCCCGACACGGTCATGTTCGTGCGGGGCACCACCGAGGCCGTCAACCTCGTGGCGCAGAGCTGGGGCCGCGGCCATCTCGGCCCGGGCGACGACATCCTCGTCCCCGTCCTGGAGCACCACTCGAACATCGTCCCCTGGCAGTTGATCGCGGAGGAGACCCGCGCGCGGGTGGTCCCCGTACCGCTGACGCCGGACGGCGAGATCGACCAGGACGCGTACGCCGACCTGCTCTCCGCGCGCACCCAGATGGTCGTGGTCAGCCAGGCGTCGAACGTGCTCGGCACCGTGCCCCCGGTGCGCGAGATGACGGCGCTGGCGCACCGCTACGGCGCGAAGGTCCTGGTGGACGGCGCGCAGGCGGTGGCCCACATGCCCGTGGACGTAGAGGAGTTGGGCGCGGACTTCTATGCCTTCTCCGGGCACAAGCTGTTCGCGCCGACGGGCATCGGCGCCCTGTACGCGACGCCGCAGGCCATGGCGGAGATGCGGCCGTGGCAGGGCGGCGGCAACATGATCGACTCGGTGAGCTTCGAGCGGACGACGTTCGCGGCGATGCCCCACATGATGGAGGCCGGCACCGGCCACATCTCGGGCGTGGTCGGCCTGCTGGCCGCGATCGACTGGCTGCGCGGCTTCGACCAGCGGGCCGTGGCGGCGTACGAAGAGGCGCTCATGTCGTACGCGATGCAGGCGATGGCGACCGTGCCGGGCCTGGAAGTGATCGGCTCGGCGGCCCAGCGGATCGCGGTCATGACGTTCACGCTGGCGGGCCACGATCCGGCGTCGGTCGCCGACTGGCTCGACCGGGACGGCATAGCCGTCCGCGCGGGCCACCACTGCGCGCAGCCCGCGCTCGCGCACTACGGCCTGGAGTCCGCGGCCCGCGCCTCGTTCGCGCTGTACAACACGTCCGGGGAGGTGGACCAGTTGGTGGCGTCCCTGCGGCGGCTGCAGCAGGCCGGGGAGGGCGCCGAGACGTCGTAGCGGTCCGTTCCCGTTCGGGGCCCGGTGGCCGTCAGCCGGTGGGGCGGCGGCTCCGGGTCCTGAAGTGGAACACGATCAGGCCGACGACGGCGAAGGACGCCGCCCAGGCGAGGCCCATGCCCAGATAGCGCCACAGGACGGTGTCGCCGAGCGAGCCGCCCACGGAGAACTGCATCGGCCCGAACGACGGGAAGTACTGCAGGACCGGCTTGTTGGCGGCCGGGTTGCCGAGCGGGTTCTGCAGGAACGTGTCGGTGAGTCCGCCCATGATGATGAGGAAGAAGCCCTCCAGGTCGTTCTTGACCAGGACGCCGAGAAGAAGCCCGAGCGAGCCGTAGGTGAGGGTCATGGTGACGAACCCGGCGAGGATGGTCGCCCAGCCGGTGAGTCCGGGGCGCCAGTAGATCAGCAGGGCCAGGGCGGTGTAGAGCGCGATCGTGCCCGCGACGATGCCGATGGCGAGCATCTTGGCGCCGATGAGGGTGGACTGCCGGAACCCGGCGAAGGCGAGCCGCTTGTCGAAGGCCAGGGCCTTGCGGACGGCGTCGAAGACCACGAAGCCGGAGATCATCGTGAGCGAGTTGAGCCCGGCCGTGATCAGCGTGACGTGCTTGCCGTCGACGCTCAGCATCTGGCCGGTCGAATAGAGCTTGAACTCCAGGTCCTTGTCGCCCGCGATGGACGTCATCAGCAGATACCAGAGCGGCACGAACAGGACGAGGAGCAGTGCGGCGAGGCGGTTGCGGCTCTGCTCGCGCACGGAGAGTTTCAGCGCGGTCGGGAACTGGCCGAACAGCGGGGTCCCCTTCAGGGCGTCAGGCGCCGACATGGCTGTGCTCCTTCACGGTCTTGCGCGGCGTCAGGCGGCCCTCGACCAGGTCGGCGAGGACGTCGAACCGCTCCTGCTCGAAGACGAGGTGGGTGATGACGACGACGGCCTTGTGCCGCTCGTGCAGCTGGTCGACCAGGTCCCAGAAGCGCAGGTACGTCTCCCAGTCGAAGCCCTGGTACGGCTCATCGAGGAGCAGCACGTCCGGGTCGTGCAGCAGGGCGAGCGTCAGGTTGAGCTTCTGCCGGGTGCCGCCGGACAGCTCGCCGGCGGCCGTCTCGCGGTACTTCCCGTAGCCGAGGAGCTCCACCAGTTCGTCCGCGCGCTCCAGGCTGCTCAGCTTGTGGGCGGCGGCGAAGTACTGGAGGTGCTGGTCCACGGTGAGGTTGAAGTTGAGGACCGGGTCCTGCGGGCAGTACCCGAGCGCGCCGCTCAGGTGGACCTCGCCCCGGTCGACGGCGAGTGTGCCCGCGATGGCCTTGAGGAGTGTCGACTTGCCCGAGCCGTTCTCGCCGACCACGGCGACCAGCTGGCCCGGTTCGACCGTGAGGTCCGCGCCGCGCAGGACCTTGTGTTTGCCGAATGCCTTGTGGATGTCCCTGGCGGTGAGTGCGGGCTCCTGCTCTGTGGTCATGCCTGGCCTCCTTCTGCTTCTGGTGCGGTGGGATCCGCTGCCGGTCCCGGGGGAACCGCTGCTGGTCCTGCGGGGTCTTCCGCTGCTGCGGGATCCGCTTCTGGTCCTGTGGGATCCGCGTTCAGGCCGGCGGCGTAGATGGTCAGCAGCTCGGGGCCGAGGCGGGCGAGGCCGGCCGCGGACAGCGGATCCACGCCGAGGACCGCGGTGAGCTGGTCGCGCAGCAGGAACACCGAGAGGTCGTTGACCAGCAGCAGCGCGGCGCGGACCTGCGGGTCCTTGCCGCGCGACGCGACCCCGGCCTCGGCGAGGGCGTCCAGGGTCTCCCTGCTCACCGCGTAGAGCCGGCGGAACAGGCCCCGGCCCGCGTCCGTGTTGGACAGCAGCAGCATGCGCAGATAGCCGGGCAGCGGCGAGCCGACCGGCAGGTGCCGCAGGAAGATCTCGCCGAGCGTGGCCGTCGCCGCTCCCGACTCCTCGAACGCCGCCGAGCCGTCGCCGGTCAGCTCGCTCAGCAGGCCCTCGAAGACCGTGAGGACGTACTGATCGACCTCCTGTCGCAGGTTGTCCTTGGACCGGAAGTGGTGCACCACGAGCCCCGGCGAGACCCCCGCCGCGGTCGCGATCTGCCGGATGGTGACGACGTCGGGGCCGTGCTCGGCGAACAGCCGCAGGGCCTCGTCCCGGATGACGGCCCGCGTGGTGCGGTCGTCAGGCATTGAACGCATGTACAGCAGACTAAACAATCGTTCAGTGATCTGTCCAGCGACGCGGAACGCGGGGCTCCGGGGACGGCGCGGACCGGCCGCCCACGCTCCGGCGACGGTGCCGGTCGGCCATGCGTTGAGACGCGCGGCGCCCGTCTCAACGGATGATGGATGCCGTACTACGGAAATTGATCGGGACGTATGTGCGGGAAACCCGTCAGGCGGTCGATGACATCCGGACGCCGCCCCTGCGAAACTCGTGCCCAGCCGAAAAGAGGGGGCCCAAGGGGGGCCCGGCGCCCTCTTCTCTCCGAGCGACAAGTGCTGCCCTTTGCTGTCCAGTGTTGCCATTTGCTGCCACCGGGGGGAACTTCATGCACATCAATATCCTGGGACCCGTCTCAGTGGCCACGGACGGAAAGCGCAACGGAATTCAGGCGAACAAGGTACGGGCCATGCTCGCCACGCTCGCCCTCGACGCGGGCCGGGCCGTCGCGCACGCGGACCTCGCCGACGAGTTATGGGCGGGCCGGCCGCTCGGCAACACCCGCAACGCGCTGCAGGCGCACGCCACGCGGCTGCGCAAGGCGCTGGACGGCGACTTTGCGCCGCGGCGCGGCACGACGGTGCTCCGCGCGGTGCGCGGCGGCTATCTGCTGGACGTGCCGCCCGGCTGCGTGGACGGCAACCGCTTCCTGGACCTGGCCACGCGCGGCGCCGCGGCGCTGCCGGTGGCCCCGGAGCGGGCGATCGAGCTGCTCCAGGCCGCGCTGGAGCTGTGGCACGGGCCTGCGCTGCTCGACGCGGGTGACGGGCTGCGCTGCCGGGGCGCGGCCGCGCTCTTCGACGAGCGGCGGCTCACCGTCTGGGAGGACCTGGTCCGCGCCCGGCTCGCCGCCGGCGAGGCCTCGCGCGCGGTGGCCGAGCTGCGCCGCCTGGTCGCGCAGCATCCGCTGCGCGAGCGCTTCTGCGAGCTGCTGATGCTCGCCCTCTACCGGACAGGGCGGCAGGCGGAGGCCCTCGAGCTGTTCCATGTGACGCGCCGACGGCTCGACGAGGAGCTGGGGGTGCAGCCGGGAATCGTCCTGCAGCGCCGGCACACGGAAATCCTCTCGCAGGATCCGGCGCTTTCTCTCTCAACTGTCACTGCCGCCACGTGAACCGTCGCGACTGCCACGGTGACCGTGCGGCACCACGTGCCTCACTTCTCGCTGCGGGCACCTTGAGGCTTCTCGCTGTGGGCACCAGCTGGGTGGGGCGCACGATTTCCTTGCCGCATAAACAGAAATTCCTTGCCCCTTGAAACATCTGCCGCCACGGAAGTAATTGCGCACACCCCTTCCCGCCGTTCCGGCGGGCCGCCGCCGACCGCAGGAGCAGCCGCGTGATGATGTCCGAACCGCCAGCGCGCAGGGCCGGGCCCGGGTGGTCCGGGGAGTCTTCTGAGGAGCACGGGGAGTCCGGGGAGCATGGCGAGCCCCGGGAGCACGGGGAGCCCGTCGCGATCGTCGGGATCGCGGAGCTGGACCCGGACACGCTCGACGACGTCGTGGTCGACGTCGCCCGGTTCGGCATACCGCCGATGCAGGCACGGTCCATGAACCGGATGCAGCTCCTGATGCTGGAGGCGGCGCGCCGGTGTCTGGCCGACGCGGGCCATCCGGCGCGGCCGCTCCCCGCCGAGCGCACCGACGTCGTCGCCGGCCTCTGCTTCGCCCTCGACCGGCAGCACGCCAACGCGCTGCGGGTCGAACTGCCGCGGTACGCGCGCGAGGTGGAGCGCGCGGCGGCCGCCGCGGGCGCCGACCCGGAGAGCGCGGCGCGCGCCGGGGAGGAACTGCGCGGGGCGCTGGCGCGGCGGCTCGGCGGGTCGCCGCACGACCGGGTTGGCGAGATGGCGAGCACGATCCCCGCGCGGATCGCGGCCGCCTTCAAACTCCGGGGCCGCACCCTCGCCGTGGAATCGGCGGAGGCCACGTCGTTCGCCGCCCTGGCCCAGGCGGTGGGCCAACTCCGCGCGGAGGCGTCGGACGCGGTGCTGGTGCTTGCGGGGCAGCGGGGCGAGAGCGCGTATGTTGCGGCGGCGCTGGCTGCGAAGGGGCGGGGGGCGGGGGTTCGGCTGCCTGCCGGGGAGCGGAGGGCGGGGGTTCGGCTGCGCGCCGAGGAGCGGGGCGCGGGGGTCCGGCTGCCCGCCGAGGAGCGAGGGGCGACCGTCCCGCCGCCCGCCGAGGAGCGAAGGGTGTCCGACCGGCCGACCACCGAGGAGCGGGGCGCGACGGACCGGCCGCACGCCGTGGGACGAGCGGCCGCTGTCCGGTCGCCCGTCGAGGAGACGAGGGCGGCCGTCCACGCGCCCGTCGAAGAGCCGGGCACCGCCGTCGCGCCGCTCACCGCAGGAGTCGGTGCCGTACTGCTCAAACGGCTCTCGGACGCCGTACGTGACCAGGATCGTGTCTACGCCACGATCCTGGACTGCACCCTGCGCCACGACCCGCGCCCAGGGTGCTTCCGGCCCTCCCCCTCCGCCGAGTTGCGCCGCAGCACGGCGGCGGAGTCGCTGCGCGCGGCGGGAGTTGCGGCGGACACCGTGCAGTACGTGGAGGGGGTGGGATCCGCTTGCGCGGGCGGGAGCCTTGTCGGCCACGGGGGTGCCACCGGGCCCGAGGCTGCCACCAGGCGAGAGGTGATAGCCGGGTACGACATGGCCGTCGGCCCAGAGGGTGTCGGGCCCGCGGACAGCGTCAGGTACGGGGTCGCCGCGAGGCCCGAGGCTGCCGTGGGACGCGGTGCTTCGGCCCAGCCGCAGGCGGGTCGTCCGCAGGGCGCCGGGGACCCGCCGCGCACCGAGTCCGAGCCCGGTGACGTCGTTCTCGGGAGCGGTGACGGTCGTGCCTTCGCTCACGCGGGGCTCGCCTCCGTTATCAGGGTCGGCCTGGCCTTGCATGGTCGCCGCTATCCGGGACAACGCCCTTTGGGCGACGGGGCGTTGAGTGGCTCCGCCTGGCGGGCGGGGGTGCGGGACGGTGTGCCGCGGCGGGCCGTCGTGTGCGGTGAGTCCCTCACCGGGACGGTCTGCCATCTCGTGATGGAGGAGCAGCACTCCGGGACCGGCGCTGAAGCCGAGAGGCGGTCCGGTCCCGGCGTCCGGGGGCGCTCGCGTCGTACCTGGGCCGCCGCCGCACGGGCCGTGCCGATCGCCGTCGTCGGTCTCGGCGGGCGGTTCGCCGGGGCCCCGGACGCCCGCGGGTTCTGGCGCGTCGTACGCTCGGGCCGTACCCGCATCGGGCCGGTACCGGACTCGGTGCTCGACCGGGAGCTGTACCACTCCCCCGGCTCCCTCAGCCTCACCCACACGTACACCGACCAGGGCGGCCACGTGCCGGTGCCGGAGGAGCCGCCGGAGGACCTCGCGGTGCTGCCGCAGCGCTACGCCGCCCTCGACGGCGCCCAGCGCCTCGCGCTCACCGTCGCGGCGGAGTTGTTCGCGGCGCGCCGCCCGTTCGCGGAGCCGGAGCACAGGAAGGGGCGAGGGCCGGCCGGGCGGCGCGGCGTCGTCGCGATCGGCGGCACGCTGGGGCTGACGCGGGAGCGCCGCGCCCACACGAACCTCGTCCTCGGCGGCCTGGACGACACGATCACCGGACTCGCGGCGCTGGACGGGCTCTCGACCCTGCAGAAGAAGCGGCTCCTGGAACGGCTGCGGGAGCGCACCGGCCAGGGCGACGGCGGCCTGCCGCCAGCGCTCCTCGACGGCTGTCTGGCCAGCGGCGTCGCCGCCCTGCTCGCCAACGAGTACGGACTCCACGCGGTGCCCCTCGCGGTGGAGGCGGCCTGCGCGTCCTCGCTCGCCGCACTGGACATCGCCGTCGGCGCGCTGCGCTCGGGCGCCGCGGACTACGCCGTGGCGGGCGGCGTCGAACTGGCCTGCAACGTACGGGACATGGTGCTGTGCTCGGCGCTCGGCCTCCTCTCGCACAGCAGAAACGCCCCGTTCGACGCGGGCGCCGACGGATTCACGCCCGGCGACGGCTGCGGGCTCTTCCTCCTGAAGCGGTACGACGACGCGCGGCGCGACGGCGACACCATCCACGGCCTGATCCGTGGCATCGGCGCCTCCAACGACGCCAAGTCACTCATCGCCCCCGACGTCGCGGGCCAGGTGCGCGCCATGCAACGAGCCTTCGCACAGGTCGACTTCGAGCCCTGCACCGTCGACTACCTGGAGGCGCACGGCACCGGCACCAAGGTCGGCGACCGCGTCGAGATCGCCGCGGCGGCGCGCCTGTACGCGGGCGGCCCGCGGGCCGTACCGCTGCGCATCGGCTCGGCGAAGTCGTTCTTCGGGCACACCTTCGCGGCGGCGGGCAGCGCCGGGCTGCTGCGCACACTGCTCGCCCTGCGGGCCGGCACGCTCCCGCCCAACACCCTGCTGCGGGAGCTCAATCCGGCGCTGGGCCTCGCCGCCATCCCGGCCGAGATCCTCACCAGGACCGAGCCGTGGACCCGGCCGCCGGGCAGGCCGCGCCGGGCGGCCGTCAGCTCCTTCGGCACGGGCGGCATCAACTACCACGTCCTCGTGGAGGAGCACAGAGAAGAGCACTGAGACGAGGCGAGCACCGCGCAGAGCGTCGACAACAGCGCCGAGACGACCAAATAGACCGACACGAAGGGCCCTGGCCGCGATGACCTTCACTTTCGGCACCGATGACCACACCGCTGCCGACACGGGCACGGACGCCGAGACCGCCGAGACCGCCGAGATGTGCCGCACGGTCGAACGCTTCGCCCGGCGCGAACTGGGCCACGTACCCCCGTCGTTGGACCGCGCCGAGTTCCGGCGGCGCTGGCTGCTCGCGGCCCGGCAGGGCCTGGTCGGCAGCGTGGTGCCGGAGGCCTACGGCGGCAGCGGCCTGGACGCGGTCACGGCGGCGGCCGTCCTGGAGGCGCTCGGGTACGGCAGCCCGGACACCGGTTTCGCGTTCTCCGTCGCCGCGCATCTGTTCGCCGCGGTGATGCCGGTGGTGGAGTTCGGCACGGAGGAGCAGAAGCGGCGCTGGCTGCCCGGGCTCTGCTCGGGCGAGCGGATCGCCGCGCACGGCATCACGGAGCCGGAGGCCGGTTCGGACACCCTCGCCCTGCGGACCCGGGCGGTGCGCGAGGGCGATCACTACGTCCTCGACGGGGCCAAGGCGTTCACGACGAACGCGCCCGTGGCGGACGTCTTCGTGGTGCAGGCGGCGACCGCGCCCGGCGGCGGCTTCTTCGGCCTGACGGCGTTCGTCGTCGAGGCCGGCACGCCGGGGCTAACCGTCGGCCCTCCGTACGACAAGGTGGGGCTGCGCGGCTCGCCGACGGCCGATGTGCGCCTCGACGGCTGCGTGGTCCCGGCGAGCCACGTCCTCGGTGCCGAGGGCGCGGGGGCCAGTGTGTTCGCGGGGTCGATGAAGTGGGAGCGCACCTGCCTGTTCGCGGCCTATCTCGGGGCGATGCGGCGGGTCCTGGAGTCGACGGTCGCGTACGTGAAGGAGCGCGAGCAGTTCGGCGTGCCGATCGGCGGCTTCCAGGCGGTGAGCCACCGGGTCGTCGACATGACGCTGGCGCTGGAGTCGGCGCGGCTGCTGCTGTACAGGGCGGCGCGGGGTCTGGCGCGGGGCAGCGAGGACGAGGTCGCACCCGCCCTCGCGAAGCTCGCCGTGAGCGAGGCGGCCGTACGGATCGGGCTCGACGCGGTCCAACTGCGGGGCGCGCTCGGCGTCCTGGCGGGCGGCGACGCCGAGACGCTGCTGCGGGACGCGCTGCCGGCACGCATCTTCTCCGGGACGAACGAGATCCAGAAGAACAACATCGCCCGCGCACTCGGCCTGGGCGGCACCCGCCGCGCGGGCCGCCGGCGCTGACGTGCCGAACGCCCAACCACCAGTTGACGCCCTCCCAGCAGTTGACGCCCACCCACCAGTCGACGGGATGTCCTTCGCCATGTCCTTCACCGCACCCCGTGCCACCACCGTCATCGTGCACCGCATCCGCCTCCACGAGGGCGTGGACCCCGAGCGCTTCGAGTCCTGGGTCCGGGACGTCGACTACGCGACCTGCCCGCGGCTGCCCAGCGTCGTGTCGTTCGCCGTGCAGCGCGTCACGGACGCCGAAGCCGCCGCGCCCGGCGAGTACTTCGAGGTCATCGAAGTGACCAGCCGCGCGGACTTCGAACGCGATATGGAGTCCGGGCCCTTTCGGCGGCTGGTCGCCGATTTCGACGGGATGGCCACGGTGGTGGCCGAGTCGACGGGAGACCGGGTGGGCTCCGGATACCGCGCCCGGTGAGTGCCGGATACCGCGCCCGGTGATTTTGCGAACCGGAAAGAACGGGCGGCGGCCCGCGCCGCGCCGTGAAAACCGGGCGGCCCGATGAATAACTTTCAACCTTCCCGGTCCGGGTCGGTTTCCTTCACCCTGCTTCCTTCATCCTTCTTGGCCACGCAATTCGGCGGTCCGCCCAATTGCCGCCATCAAACCGGTTTCATAGGCGATGGCGACCGCCTGGGCGCGGGTGCTCACGCCCATCTTTCGCAGCACGTGGTGAACATGGGATCTGACGGTCGCGAGGGACACCGAGAGTTTCTCGGCGACTTCCGCATTGGATTTGCCCTGGGCGAGCAGCACGATCACCTCGGACTCGCGCGGGGTGAGTTCGGCGGCCATGCGCTCGGTGCGGCGCGAGCCGCCCTGCTGCGGCAGGTGCTCCAGGGTGCGCCGGGCGGCGGCCGGCATCACCATCGTGGCGCCCGCGCTGACCGTGCGCAGCACGTGGATCAGGTCGTCCGCAGACGAGTCCGGGGCGAGGACCGCTCTGACGCCGATGCACAGGGCCTCGACGGAGCGGTGCGCGGACTCGGCCTTGGCGATGAGGATGATCTTCGTCAGGGCGGCGAGCTCCGCGAGCTCGCGTTTGTCGTCCAGGCCGAGCGCGGGGGCCACCACGATCATGACGTGGGGCGCCATCTCGGCGACGGCCGCGGCGGATTCACGGCCGGTGGTGAAGCCCGTGACGTCGATGTCCGGCTGCTGATCGAGCAGCGCGCGCATCGCCGCGGACATGATCGACTCGTCGCAGCACACCAGGACGCGGATCTTCATGAGTCGCCGCCTCACCGCGTCTCGCGCGGCAGCGGGACGCCGCCGCGCCGGTCGCACCGGACCGCACCTCCGGTCACGGCATCGCGCCCGGCCGGACCGGCCTCCCGAGCCCGACGGTGATGTCCTGCACGTGCTCCTTGCAGCAGTTCCCCATCTCGCCGCCCCCCTGTAAATGACACGACCATGTGCCTTCGGATACCCCTCGTAGCCGCTGCCCTTAATCGCATCCGTCAACGGATCTGCCCATGCTTCCGTCAACGTATCCATCTGCTGTTCGAATCCGTGCTTTCCTTGCCCGCCGCCTCCTCTCCCGGTGTATCGGGGCAGGTCCGCGGGTGCGGCATATTCCGTCCGCACTGCAACAGTATGTGGGCGCAACTGGCCTGTGGGCGAGCCTTATAGGAAGAAGGATGAAAATGGCTCGAAACGGCGCGGAGGGAATCTCAGATCGTCCGCAGGGATGCGTCCGCGGGGCGCCGCGGCGAGACGGGGAACTCCGTGGCGGGCCACCCGAGACGGCTCATGAAGAAGGCACGCCCCGGGATACCGAGCCTCGACTGGAGGGCGGTGCGCAGATCGTCGTGCTGAAGCACGACACTCACGGGGTGCAGGACGAGTCCGGCACCGGTCGCGCACAGCCAGTAATCGGCCAGTCGCGCACCGCCCTTGACGGCGTCCGCGAGTGTCGGTGCCGTCCGTGCGAAGCTCATGGCGACCACGACGGGGGTGGGCCGCAGAAGGTGGGCGAGCCGGTGGGCGAGCAGGCGGTGGTAGCCGACGTGGCTCAGGATCCGCATCGTCGTGGGCGCGAGGGCAGCACGCATGGCCTGCCGGCGCGGCCACGGCAGCGGTCCGAAGAGCCGGTCGAGGGAGAACCCGTCACCGCGCGCGGCGGCCTCGGCCTCGGTGGGCCGCAGATACGCGTGGGTCTCGCGCCAGGCCGCGCGGTGCCGGAAGTCCCGGCCGCCGTGCCGGGCGACGAAGTCCGCGAACGCCGCGCGGTCGGCGCCGGAGGTCAGATGCCGTACGGTCACGTCCGCATCGCGGGCCGCCGCGGCGCCCGACGGGGTCAACAGGCCGTCCAGGAGAGCCGGTTGGACGGGCTGCGGGCGGTAGGGGGCACGGTTGGTGCGGCGGGCCCGGGCGGTGGCGCTCAGGGTGCGCAGCTCCTCGGCGTGCCCGGCTCCCACGGGCGTGCCGCGCAGCCGCGCGACGGACAGCGCCGCCCAGGACCGCGGCCAGGCGGCGCCGGGCAGTTCGGCGCCACGCACCGGCTCCTCGTCCGCCGGGCTGTCCGCGAAGTGCAGGGCGTCGACGGCCCAGCCCTGGGCGTCCAGGGCGCGCAGCAGCAGCTGCCAGTAGAGGCCGCAGCTCAGCAGCATCTCCACGGCGTGGGCGGCGGGCAGCGACCGCAGGCTCCGGTCACGGTCGAGCCCCAGGACGAGATGGCGGTACGTTTCGTCGCCGCTCCGGACGGGTTCCGTACCCACCAGCCGCTCGGCCGCCGCGCGGGACTGCGGGCTGCCGGCCCACGCCACGGCCCAGGGCTGGCAGTTGTGGGAGGAGGGGCTCAGGGCGGCGATCCGGGCGGCGGCGCGCAGGGCGGCACCGAAGTCGGCGGGGGCGGTGGGCGTTGCGGGTGCCGAGGGCTCGCCACCCAGCGGCTCAGCCCGGTCTGTGGTCATCGTCGTGTCCTCCTCAACTCCACACGAGGGCAAGGCAGTAGCCGTCGATCTCTCTGGCCCAACTGTCCAGGCGGGCCGCGTCGGCCGTGGGGGCGTGCCGGCGCAGGCCGGGACCGGGGCGCCAGCAGAAGCGGCCGTCGGGGTGCCAGGCCGTCAGCTCGACCTCCCGGGTGTCGACGCGCAGGCCGAAGCCGAAGTGTTTGAGCACGGCCTCCTTGCAGGCCCAGCGCAGCGACAGCGGCATGGTGTCGAGCACCGGGCAGCCGGGGGACGCGGGCGTCAGCAACTCGGCGAGCGGCCGGGGCACTTGGCGGGTGCGTTCGATGTCGATGCCGAGGGTGCGGGGGCCGCAGGCGGCCACCGCCAGGTCGCCCGAGTGCGCGAGGCCGACCTCCACGGGGGCGTTCACGGTGGGCTTGCCGGCGCGGATGCCCCGGGCCACCGCGTCGACGCGGACATCGCGCGTGCGCACGCACACCCCGCCGTGCCGCCGCAGATAGGCGCTCACCCCGTGCTTCACGGCGAGGCGCCCGGCCATCCACTCCACGCGGCGTTTGGGCACGGGGAGCCGGTCGGCGCGGGCGCGCTCCTCGGCGCTCAGATGGCGCAGCTGGATCGCTGCGCGGTCCGCCTCGCCGCGGGCTCGTATCCAGGCGATGGACACCACGGCGAGGGTCAGGGGCCCGCGTGCGTGGAGCACGCGCAGGGGACAGGCGGGGTCGAGGGTGACGCTGTCGTCGAGCCGGGGTGCGGCGGCGCGGGCGAGGAGGGTCATAGGGGGTTCAGCGGGCCACGGGCGGCGGCAGCAGGAAGGGGTAGGGGCGGCGCCGGACCTTGCGGTGCCAGAGGCGGTCGGCGGCGCGCAGCCGCTGGATCAGCTCCCACATCCGCGCGTCGCCGCGGTAGTACGCGGCGACCTCCTCGGCCGTGAGGGGCCGCGCGAGGCGGGCGTTGGCCTGTTCCAGGAACGCGGGGACAAGACGGTCGAGGCGTTCCTTGTGGAGGTTGCCGAGGAAGTCGAGCAGCACGCCGCGGGTGTCGTAGAACTTGTCGAAGATCGACGTGGCCATGGACAGGCGCACGGCGTCGCGCAGGACCCACGGCAGGGACGTGAAGAACAGCCGCACGTCGAGACGTTCCTTGCCGCGGGGGTCGCGCATCAGCGGGGTGGTGACGTCCAGGTACGTCAACTCGCCGTCCAGATCGATCCAGTTGGAGGCCTGCGCGTCCAGGCCGAGCCCGGGGTGCACGGTGGTCTCGACGCGGTCGAGGAAGCGCCCGAAGAAGTTCTTCGCCCAGACCTCGTCCTCGGTGTGCAGCAGCCGGGAGCACAGCCGCTCGGACGGCAGCTCGCGCTGCACGCAGTACGCGGTGACGCGACCGGAGGGCGCCCGGGTGTGCCACACCTCGGTGGGCGCGACGGTGAGCCCCCGGTCCGCGAGGCGGCGCAGGTACTCGTCGAGCGACCTGCGGTAGCTCGCGAAGCGGTCCGGGTCGGGGAACGCGGGCAGGCGCTTGCAGGCGAACGAGCCCTCGTCGGTGCGCAGCCGCAGCACGAGGGTGATCTCGCCGTAGCCGAGCACGTCGAGGGCGCTGTCGTCGGCGGTGCGCAGGGCCTGTCGGACCTGCGACTCCAGACGTTCCAGGGCGGTGTGCGGGACGGTGAAGGTCATGGGGTGCGCTCACTCTCGTGTCCGGTGGGCCGGGGGCCGGTGGACCAGGAAGTGGTGGTGGAGCAGGGGGGCGGCGCGCCCGGCGTGCGTCACGCCGCCGTCACCACCAGGACGGCGTTCTGGCCGCCGAAGCCGAAGGAGTTGCTGACCGCCACGTCCAGCTTGCGTGCGCGCGGGGCGCCGGTGACGAGGTCGAGGTCGACGTCGGGGTCCTGGTGGTGGAGGTTGGCGGTCGGCGGCACGGTGCCGTGCTGCACGGCGAGGACGGTCAGCGCGGCCTCGATCGCGCCGGCCGCGCCCAGGGTGTGGCCGAGCACGCCCTTCGTGGAGGTGACCGCGGCGCCCGCCCCGAGGAACTTGCGCAGGACGGCCGCCTCGGCCGCGTCGTTGAGCGGCGTGGACGTGCCGTGCGCGTTGACGTGGCCGACCTCGTCCGGCATGACGCCCGCCCGCGCGAGCGCCGTGCGCAGCGCGAGGAGCACGCCGGTGCCCTGCGGGTCGGGCGCGGTCATGTGGTGCGCGTCGGCCGACGCGCCGTACCCGGCGAGGCTGGCCCGGACGGTGGCGCCCCGCGCGCGGGCGTCCGCCGCGCGCTCCAGGACGAGCATGCCGCTGCCCTCGCCGATGACGAACCCGTCCCGGTCCCGGTCGAACGGCCGGGAGGCCGCGGCGGGTTCGCCGACCCGCCGGGACAGCGCGCCCATCTGCGCGAAGCCCGTCACCATCAGCGGCGTCACGCCCGCCTCGCCGCCGCCCGCGATCACCACGTCGCAGCTTCCGTCACGCAGCAGGGCGAGCGCCGTGCCGATCGCGGTGGCCCCGGACGCGCAGGCCGTCGCGGTCACGAGGTTCGGGCCGGTCGCGCCCAGGTCCATCGCGAGGTGCCCGGCGACCATGTTCGGTACGAGCATGGGGATCAGCAGCGCGGACACCGCCTGCGGTCCGTCGTCCAGGAGGCGGCGGTGCTGGGCCTCCCAGGTCGCCACGCCGCCGAGGCCGCAGCCCACGACGACGCCGACGCGGGCGCCGTCCCAGGTCCGCGGGTCGAGGCCGCTGTCCGCGACGGCCTCGCGCGCGGCGGCGATCGACAACTGACTGAACCGGTCGTGCGTCAACGAGCTGCGCCGGCCCACATGCCGGCGGGCCGAGAAGCCGGGCACGGTGCAGGAGATGTCCACGGGCAGCCCGGCGAGTCCGGGGTCGGTGGCGGCGGCGGACTCCCCCCGGCACACCCCGGCCCAGGTGGCGTCCACGCCGATGCCCGCGGCGGTGACGAGTCCGAGGCCGGTGACGGCCACGGCGTCCGTGACCTCCGCGGGGTCCCCCTCGAAACGGCCGACCGGCGGACCGGCCGGCCTGTCGTACATCGCGCTCATGGAATGCGCCCCACCTCTCGGTCGCCTGGCGTCGAGTCTGCGGGCCGCGCCTGACCGGCCACGCCACCGGACACTGACCGCTGGCTGACCGCGCGGAAACGCGGGCGCCGCGGCACGGCGTGGCGGGGCCCGATCAGTGCGCGGTCAGCGAGCCGTCAGCATGCGTGACCGTGTCCCGTCAGCCCGCCCGGCGACACTCGATGTCCTCGGCACCGCGTCACCGCGAGGCCCTCATCACGTACATACGCAGACAACGACATCACGTACGTACGCAGACGCCGACATCACGAAGCGGCACCGCGGAACCGCCGCAGAGCCGCACGCACCGCACCAACGTCCTGCTGTCCCGGAGACCGAGGAGCACGTGTGACCGCACCCCCACCGAGCCGACCGCCGCTCCACCGGGCCGCGGTGCTCATCGGGGTCGGCGGCTGTCTGCCGCCGACCGCCGTCAGCAACGACGAACTGGCCGCGCGCCTCGACAGCTCCGACGCCTGGATCCGCTCCCGCACCGGGATCCGGCAGCGGTACGTCGCCTCGCCCGGCACCGCCACCTCCGACCTGGCCGTCGGCGCGGGCGCCAAGGCCCTGAAGTCGTCCGGCACGCCCGACGTGGACGCCGTGCTGCTCGCCACCACCACGCCGGACCGGCCGTGCCCGGCGACCGCGCCCGTCGTCGCGGCCCGGCTCGGCCTGACCGGCACCGCCGCCTTCGACGTGTCCGCGGTCTGCACGGGTTTCGTGTACGCCCTGGCCACCGCGGCCGGACTGATCTCCACCGGCGCCGCCGACCGCGTCCTGGTGATCGGCGCGGAGACGTTCTCCACGCTGCTCGACGCGGACGACCGCTCCACCGCGGTGATCTTCGGCGACGGCGCGGGCGCGGTGGTGCTGCGCGCCGGCGACCCCGCCGAGCCGGGCGCGCTCGGGCCGTTCGACCTGGGCAGCGACGGCGGCCGTGAGGACCTGATCACGGTGGCGGCGGGCGGCTCGCGCCAGCGTCTGTCCGGTGTCGCGCCGCAGTCGGCCGACCGCTACTTCGCCATGGACGGCAAGGAGGTGTTCCGGCACGCGGTGCAGCGCATGTCCGCGTCGGCGCGGGCCGTCCTGGAACGCGCCGGCTGGGCGCCCCAGGACGTCGACCACCTGGTCGGCCACCAGGCCAATCTGCGCATCACCAACCACGTGGCCGACGAGGTGGGCATCCCGCGGCCGCGCTGCTTCAGCAACATCGCCGACGTCGGCAACACCGCCGCCGCCTCCATCCCGCTCGCCCTGGACCAGGCCCACGCCGACGGCGTCCTGCGGGCGGGCGGCCGGGTGCTGCTCACCGCGTTCGGCGGCGGGCTCACCTGGGGGTCGACGGTGCTGACCTGGCCGCTGCTCGACCGCCCTTGAGGAACTCCCTACCTCGCCCTACCTCGCCCGACAAGGAGAACCGCATGAGCGAGACGTACGACAGGCTGGTCGATCTGCTGGTCGACCGCTTCGAGGTGGACCGCGCGGAGATCGGCCCCGACACCCGGTTCGAGGACCTCGACATGGACTCCCTGTTCCTGGTCGAGCTGCTCCTCGTCATCCAGTCCGAGTTCAAGGTCGACGTCGGTGAGGACGCGGCGACCCCGGGCGACACGGTCACCGCCGTGGCCGAACTCATCGACGGCCGACGCGTGTTGGCCGCCCAGAGCGCCCCCGCGGCGTCGTCGACCGGAGAGCGAGCGTAGGGCGGCCATGAGCACCGAACAGTCGATCATCAACTACATCGCCGACGTCTGGCTCGACGGCGACACCGAAGGCCTGGACTCCGACCTCCCCATCGCCGAGCTCAACATCATCGACTCGGCGGGGATCTTCGACCTCGTGCACTACTTGCAGAGCGACTTCCGCGTCACCGTTCCGCTGCAGGAGATCTCCCCGGCGAACTTCCGGACCGTGGACGCGATCGCCGCACTCGTCGAACGGCTGCGGGCCGAAGCAGCCGTCGCAGAAGCCGTCGCCGAAGCTGTCGCGGAACCCGTCGAAGGGGAGAGCGTGCGATGACCGATGTCGCGGAAGGCACCGTCCACCGGCAGGTCGTGGACATCGTGGCCTCACGAACCCTCTACGACGAGTCGTATCTGCTGCCAGACACCCACTTCGAGGCCGAACTCGGCATCGACTCCGTCATCTTCGAGTCCATCCTGGCGGCCGTACGGGAGCGCTTCGCGCTCGACGCGGCGCTGCCCGCGGGCCTGTCGACGATCGGAGAACTCGCCGCCGCCGTCGAGGAGACGCTGGCGGGCGGGGACGGCACCGCCCCGGCCTCCGCCGACCCCGTGCAGGAGGCCGTCCTCCGGGCCGCCATGCGCCACACCCAGTACGCACGCGAACAGCTCCCCCTGGACGCCGACTTCGAGGGCGAGCTCGGCATCGACTCGGTGGTCCTCGTGTCCGTCGTCGCCGACTGCGCCCGCGAACTCGCCCTGCCCGACGGCCTCGCGGGCACGGTCACCGCACCGACGCTGCGCGAACTGATCGCCGAACTGCGCGACCACTGCGCCCCGGCAGCGCACGACGAACACGGCGTACGCGACGTACACGAGGTACGCGACGCAGACGGCGTACGCGACGAACACGGCGCACGCGATCCGCGCGACGAGCACCACGCGCCGCTCCCCACGCCACTCTCCGCGAACAGTGACACCCCGTGGGACAGCCGCTCCATGAAGGACTTCGTGGAGCAGCGCGACGGCGACCTGTTCGCCAAGACCCGCAGCTTCCGGGCCTATCTGCGCGGCCGCGAGGACGAGCGCCTCTACTGGTACGGGATGCCGCTGCACTCCCGCTGCGGCAATCGGGCCCTCATCCTCGACGAACTCACCGGCCGCAAGCGCGAGTTCCTGATGTTCGCCTCCAACAACTACCTGGGCGTCGCCAACCATCCGAAGGTGATCGAGGCGGTCGTCGACGCCACCCGCCGGTTCGGCGCCACGCACACCGGGTCGCGCTTCATCGGCGGCACGAACATGCTGCACAAGGAGCTGGAGCGGCGCCTCGCCGCGTTCAAGGGCCGCCCGGCGTGCATCGTCTATCCGGGCGGGTACGCGGCCAACCTGGGCACCATCTCCGCGCTGGTCAAGAACTACGACACGCTGGTCGTCGACAAGCTCAACCACATGAGCATCGCCGACGGCGCCCGGCTCTCCGGCTCCGTCCGCAAGATCTACCAGCACAACGACATGGCGGACCTGGAGCGCATCCTCAAGCGCTGCGACGACCGCACGGCGGGCAGGCTCATCGTCGCGGACGGCGTGTTCAGCATGCACGGCGACATCTGCGACCTGCCCGAGATCGTCCGGCTCGGCCGGGAGTACGGCGCCCGCGTCATGATCGACGACGCCCACGCGACGGGCGTACTCGGCGCGCGCGGCTCGGGCACCGCCGAGCACTTCGGCCTCAAGGGCGAGGTCGACCTGGAGCTGGGCACGATGAGCAAGTCCCTCGCGGGCATGGGCGGTTTCGTCGTCGGCGAGGAGGACGTCGTCGAGTACCTGCGGTTCTACGCCAACTCCTACGTGTTCGCCGCGGGCATCCCCGCCGGGGTGGCCGCCGGGCTCATCGCCGCCCTCGACGTCATCGAGGCGGAGCCGGAGCGGATCACGCGGCTCTGGTCCAACATCCGCTTCCTGCACCGCCAGCTCGCCGACGCGGGCTTCGATCTGGAGAACACGGAGAGCGCGATCCTGCCGCTCGTCATCGGGGACGAGCGGCGGGCGATGGAGATGGGCCGGGCCGTGCGGGCCCGTGGCCTGTTCTGCCAGACCGTGGTGTTCCCGGGCGTGCCGCTGGGCGACGCGCGGCTGCGGGTCAGCGTGACCTGCGAGCACACGCGTGAGGACCTGGAGGCGGCCGCCGGAATCTTCGTCGAGGCCGCCCGCGAGACCGGCGTCCTGCCGTCGGCCGGGTGAGCGCGATGACGACCACGACCGGAATGACGACGACCGGGATGACGACGACCACGACCGGGACGGCGAAGATGGCCGGGACGTCGACGCACGCGCGGCTCTCCGACGTCGCCCTGATCCGCGGCCCCTGGCCGCGGTCCGCCGAACAGGCCGCGCGGCCCGCCTTCGTCGGGCCCGGCGGACGCACGTACGGGGAACTCGCCGCGCATGTCGCCGCCGTCGCCGCCGGACTGCTCGGCCTCGGCGCCGAAGTCGGCGACCGCGTGGCGATCTGGATGGACAAGCAGCCGCGCTACGCCGAGGCCATCCTCGCCGCGCTGCACGCGGGCTGCGCGTACGTGCCGCTGGACGGCGGGCAGCCGGTGAGCCGGGTGGAGACGATCCTCGCGGACGCGGAGCCCGTCGCGCTCTTCACGGACAGCCGTCGTCTTGCCGCCCTCGCGGGGCGTCCGCTGCCCGCGTCGGTGCGGGTGATCGTGCTCGTGGACGAGGGCCCGGTGGACGCGGCAGGCAGGCGGGATCCGGAACCGGCGGCCGGTGCAGAGGCCCGTGCCGTCGGCCGACCCGTCGTCGGCTGGTCCGGCTTCACCTCCAGCGCCGCGGGGCACGTCGTCCTGCTGCCGCCCCTGGAACGCGACGACCTCGCCGCGATCCTGTACACCTCCGGCTCCACCGGCACCCCCAAGGGCGTGCGCATCACCTACCGGAATCTGGCGTGCTTCATCCGCTGGGCGCGCGACGAGCTGGACGTCGGGCCCGGCGACGTGTTCGCCAACCACGCCTCGTTCAACTTCGACCTGTCGACCTTCGACCTGTTCACCGCCCTGTCGGCGGGCGCGGCCGTGTGGATCGTGCCCGACGAGCAGACCCGCGACGTGGGGGCGCTCGCCACGGGCATCCGCGAGCACCGCGTCAGTGTCTGGTACTCGGTGCCGTCGGTCCTTCACCTGCTCACGGTGTCGGGCGCGCTCACCCCGGACACGGTGCGGGGGCTGCGGTACGTCCTGTTCGCGGGCGAGGTGTTCCCGATGCCCCAACTGCGGGGGCTGGCCGGGCTGTTGGAGCCCGGCACCGGCCTCTACAACCTGTACGGGCCGACCGAGACGAACGTCTGCACCTACCACCGGGTGCGCCCCGAGGACCTGGCCCGGCACGAACCCGTACCCATCGGCACGGCACTGCCCGGCGCCAAGGTGTCCGTCGTCGACGACGCGGGCCGCGCGCTGCCGGGCCCCGGCGCGTTCGGCGAGCTGGTCGTCGAGGGCGACTGCGTCACCCCCGGCTATTGGCGCCGGGAGTCCGAGCCCGCCGCGGCCGGGCACCGCCAGGGCCGGCACGCCACCGGCGACCTCGTCAGCCACGAGGACGGCGCCCTGGTCTACCGGGGCCGCAAGGACCGCATGGTCAAACTCGCGGGCTACCGCGTGGAGCTGGGCGAGATCGAGGCGGCCGTGCTGCGCCACCCCGGCATCGCCCAGGCCGCCGTCGTCGCCGACACCACCGGCACCGACACCGGCGTCGCCCTGTACTTCACCCTCAACGGCCGCACCCCGCGGCCCGGACTCATCGAGCTCAAGCGGCACTGCGCCCGGTACCTGCCGCGCTACATGGTGCCGCGCACGGCCATCTGCCTCGACGAACTGCCGCGCAACGCCAACGGCAAGACCGACTACCAGCGCCTCGGCGGCGCGGCGTCCGCGTCCGCCCCCGCCCCGCGGGCCGTGCCCGGCAAGTGACGGAGACGTACATGACCCAAGGCCCGACCGAGAGCCAAGGCCCGACCGAGACCCGCGGCCGCGGCGACGAGCCGCGCACCCTCGTCGCCCTGCTGCGCCACCACGCCGGCCACCGCCCGGACGCCCTCGCGTACCGCTTCCTCGGCGGCGGCACGGAGCCGCCGGGGGCCGCGCCGCCACCCGGCACCGGCGGCGGCACGAGTGCACCCGGCCCCCCGGACGCAGGCCCCGGCGGCGAGCGCTCCTGGACCTTCGCCGAACTCGACCTGCGGGCCCGGCGCGTCGCCGTCCTGCTTCAGCGGGAGGGCGCGGCGGGCGAGCCGGTGCTGTTGCTGCACCCGCCGGGACTCGACTACATCGCGGCCTTCTTCGGCTGCCTGTACGCGGGTTCCGTCGCCGTCCCCGCCTATCCCCCGGACACCCGCCGCTTCGGCCAGACCATGCCGCGGCTCGCCGCGATCGCGCGGGACTCGCGGGCCACGCACGCGCTGACGACGGGCGGGCTCTCGCGGTTCGCGGGCGACCGCAGGGACGAGCTGGCCGCGCTCGGACTCGGCGGGCTGCGGTGGCTGGTGACGGGCGGCGGCACCGATTCCGCGGACCTGGACTTCAAGGACTTGGCGAGCGCGGACACCGTGAGCGCCGCGGACTGGCTCCAACCTGACCTCACCGGCGACTCGTTGGCCTTCCTCCAGTACACGTCCGGCTCGACGTCCGCGCCCAAGGGCGTCATGGTCGGCCACGGCAACCTGCTGCACAACCTCGCCGCCATCCACCGCAGGCTGGCGCACGACGCGGACTCGGCGATGGTGTCGTGGCTGCCGCCGTACCACGACATGGGTCTTATCGGCGGCATCCTGTCGCCGCTGTACGGCGGGTTCCCCGCGCATCTGATGGCGCCCATGGCGTTCGTACGCCGACCCCTGCTGTGGCTCCAGACCTTGTCCGACACGCGGGCGTCGACCAGTGTCGCCCCCAACTTCGGCTTCGAGGCGTGTGTCCGCAGGATCACCGACGAGGAGCGCGAGCGGCTCGACCTGAGCCACTGGCGGCTCGCCCTGAACGGGGCGGAGCCGGTGCGCGCGGACACCCTGGACCGGTTCGTGGAGCGGTTCGAGCCGTGCGGGTTCCGGCGCGGCGCGCTGCTGCCCTGCTACGGCCTCGCGGAGGCCACGCTGATGGTGACCGGCGTGCGCGCCCACGAACAGCCCGCTGTCGGCAGGTTCGACGCGGCGGCGCTCGGCGCGGGCGTCGCCACCGAGGCGACCGCCGCCTCCGGGGGACGGGTCACGCGGGTCGTCGGGTGCGGCCCTGCGGTCGACGGCGTGGACGTGGCGGTCGTGGACCCGGCGACCCGGCGGCGGGTCGCGGGCGAGGGCACGATCGGCGAGGTGTGGATCACGGGCGGCAGCGTGGCGCGCGGCTACTGGCGCCGCCCCGACGCCACCGAGGACACCTTCCGCGCCCGGATCGAGGGCGAGCCCGGCACCCCGTACCTGCGCACCGGCGACCTCGGCTTCCTGCGCGGCGGGCAGCTCCACGTCGTCGGCCGCACCAAGGACGTCGTCATCGTGCAGGGCCGCAACCACTACCCCCACGACGTCGAACTCACCGTGGAGCGGACCGACTCCGCGGTCCGCGCGGGCTGCGGCGCCGCCTTCGCCGTGGAAGTGGACGGCGCCGAGCAGCTCGCGGTGGCGTACGAGATCGACGGCAGGCGGGCCGCCGACGCGCCCGAGCTCCTTGCCCGGCTGCGCTCCGCGATCGCCGACGAACACGAGGTCGCGCCGCACGCCGTCGTGCTGCTGAAGCGCTCCACGGTGCACAAGACCACCAGCGGAAAGATCCAGCGCCAGGCGTGCCGCCAGGACTTCCTGGACCTCGGCCTGAAGGTGGTGGCGGCCAGCGTCGCCCGGGACCCGCGGCGGCCGGACGGCCCGGGCGGGCTGCGGCCCGGGCAGCCGGTGGAGGCGGTGGTCGAGGAGGTGGTGCGCGCGTACGTCCCCGACGCGGCAGGCACGGCAGGCGTGTCCGGGCGCACCTTCGCGGACCTCGGCCTGGGCTATCCCCGACTCCTCGCTGTCGTGGGGGACTTGGAGCGGCGCCTCGGTGTGCCGGTGCCGGTCGGGGAGCTGCTCGTACGGCCGCGTGTCGACACGCTGACCGAGCTGCTCGCGGACCGCGTGCCCGCCGGTGGGACGTGGGCCCCGGACTCCGTCGAGTCGTGGCTGACCGCCCGCGTCGGCGAACGCCTGGGCCTGGCACCGGAGGCGATCGACCCCGAGCGCCCGCTGGCGTCCCTCGGCCTGGACTCCAAGCAGGCCGTGGCGGTCCTGGCGGAGCTCAGTGCCCGTACGGGCCGCGAGATCCCCTCGACCGCGGTGTTCGACCACCCGACGATCCGCGCGATCGCCGCGCACCTGGCCGCCACGGGCGCGGAGGCCTCCGAGCCGGTGCGGCCGGACACGGGGCCCGCGGGGTCCGTGGCGGCGGACAGCCGCGGCGGCGGGCAGGAGCCGGTCGCCGTCGTCGGCATCGGCTGCCGCTTCCCGGGCGCGCCCGACCCGGACAGCTACTGGCGGCTGCTCCGCGACGGCCGCGACGCGATCACCGAAGTGCCGCGCGGCCGCTGGGACGCCCGGCGGGTCGCCGCGCCGGACTTCGGCGGATTCCTCGACGGCATCGAGGAGTTCGACGCCCGCTTCTTCGGCCTGTCGGCGCGCGAGGCCGTCCGCATGGACCCGCAGCAGCGCCTCCTCCTGGAGACCGCCTGGCAGGCCCTGGAGGACGCGGGGCGGGATCCGGCGTCGCTCGCGGGCAGCGCCACCGGCGTGTTCGTCGGCATCAGCAGCCACGACTACACCGAGCTCCAGATGGGCCACCTGGACACGGTCGACGTGCACGGCGCGACCGGCAACGCGCACTCCATCGCCGCCAACCGGCTGTCCTACGCCCTCGACCTGCGCGGCCCGAGCCTCGCCCTGGACACGGCGTGCTCGTCGTCACTGACGGCCGTGCATCTGGCGTGCGACAGCCTGCGGCGCGGCGAGTGCGCGACGGCACTCGCGGGCGGCGTGAACCTGATGCTGACGCCCGGCCTCTCGGTGGCGTTCGCGGACGGCGGGATGCTGTCGGCGGACGGGCGCTGCCGCACGTTCGACGACGCGGCGGGCGGCTATGTGCGCGGCGAGGGCGCGGGCCTGGTGTGCCTCAAGCCCCTGTCCGCCGCGCTGGCCGACGGCGACCGCGTGCACGCCGTGATCAGGGGCTCGGCCACCGGGCACGGCGGGCGCGGCAACGGCCTCACCGCGCCGAAGGGCTCCGCGCAGCGCGCCGTCATCGAACAGGCCCTGGCGCGGGCGGAGTTGAGCGGCAAGGAGGTCGACTTCGTCGAGGCGCACGGCACCGGGACGCCGCTCGGCGACCCGGTCGAGTGGGAGGGTCTCGCGGCGGCGTACGGTATGGGCCGCCCGGACGGCGCCCGCTGCCTGGTCGGCTCGGTCAAGACCAACATCGGGCACCTGGAGGCGGCCGCGGGCATCGCGGGCCTCATCAAGGCGGCGCTCGTCGTACGCGACCGCGAGGTGCCGCCGACGCTCCACCTGACCACGCCCAACCGCCGCCTCGACTGGCACGGCGGCGGACTCGACGTACCCACGCGGCTGACGGTCCTGCCGGACGACGGGCCGGTGCGGGCGGCCGTCAGCTCCTTCGGGTTCGGCGGGGCGAACGCGCACGTCGTCCTGGAGTCCCCGCCGGAGCCCGCAGGACCGGAGCCCGCCGCGCCTCCGGCGCGCCCCGTGCACGCCCTGTGCCTCTCCGGCCACACCCCGACCGCCCTGACGACCCTGGCCCGGCGCTGGCGCACCCACCTCGCCGCCCACTCGGAGGCGCCCCTGGCCGACCTGTGCCGGGCCGCCAACACCGGCCGGGCCCGGCTCGCGCACCGCGCGGTCGTCGTCGGCGGATCGGCCGGCGCGCTCGACGCCGGTCTCGACGCGCTGGCGCGCGGCGAGGCGTCCACGGCCGTCGCGCGCGGCACGGCCGGGCACGGCCGCGAGCCGAAGGTCGCGTTCCTGTTCAGCGGCCAGGGCACGCAGTACACCGGCATGGGCAAGGGTCTGTACGACACGCATCCCCCGTTCGCGCGGACCGTCGACCGGGCGGACGCCGTGCTGCGCCCGCACCTCGAAGTCCCGCTCACCGAGCTGCTGTTCGCGACGGGCGGCACGGAGCGGCTGCGGGCCACGCGGTACTGCCAGCCCGCGCTCGTCGCCCTCGAAGTCGCGCTCGCCGAGCTGTGGCTGTCGCTCGGGGTGCGGCCCGCCGCCGTGCTCGGGCACAGCGTCGGCGCGTACGCCGCCGCGTGCGTGGCCGGGGCGATGAGCTTCGAGGACGCCCTCACGCTGGCCGCGACGCGCGGGCGGCTCATGGACGAACAGCCCGGCGACGGGGCGATGATCGCCTGCCTGGGCGACGCGGAGACGGTGCGCGGCGTCGCGTCGGGGTTCGGTTCGCTGTCGGTCGCCGCCGTCAACTCGCCCACGCACCTGGTGCTTTCCGGCGAGCGGGCGGAGGTCGAGGAGGCGCGCGCGGCGCTGGTCGAGCGGTCGGTCGTCGTCAAGCCGCTGGCCGTGTCGCATGCCTTCCACTCGGCGCTGATGGCGGGCGCCGCCGGACCGCTGCGCGCGGCCGCCCGGCCGGTGCGCTTCGCCGAACCGGTCGTCCCGTGGGTGTCGGACGCCACCGGCGAGCCGGTCGGCCGGATCGACGCCGACGCGCTGGTGGACCACCTCCTCGGCACGGTGCGCTTCGCCGACGGCTTCACAGCGCTGCGGCGGCTTGGCTGCACCGCGTTCGTGGAGGCCGGACCGCACCCGACGCTGCTCGGCCTGGGCCGGACGATGACACCGGCCGACGCGGGTCCCGCGCTGTGGCTGCCGTCGCTGCGGCGGGGCCGGGGCGGGTCCGTGCCGGGCGCGGCGGGCGACTGGGAGACGCTGCTCCAGTCCCTGGGGCGGCTGCACTGCGCGGGCGGCACGGTGGACTGGGCGGCGCTCGACGAGGGGCGGCGCGGGCCTCATGTGCCGGTGCCGCACGCGGTGTTCGAGCGGGAGGCGTACTGGTTCACGCCGCCGCCGGAGGTCGCGGCGGCGCGCGGGGGCGCGGGGGCGCCGACGGACGTACCGCTGCCGGACGTATCGCGGGAGGCTGGCCGTGCCACCCAGGCCGTCGCGCCGCCGACCGCACCAACTCCGGCCGCCGCCCCGCAGGCAGCACCGGCCCCGGCCCGCCAGGAAGTGTTCGCCCAGGTCTCGCTCGTCTGCGGCCACCCCGTCGCGCACATCCCGCGCGACGCCCGCCTCGGCGCGGACCTCGGCTTCGACTCGCTGATGCGTACGGAGCTGGAGCGCGCCCTGATGCGGCGGTTCCCCGGGCATCTGAACGGCAACCGCGAGCGGCTGCCGGAGGACCCCACGGTGGGACAGCTCGCCGATCTCCTGGAGGGCGCCGCGCCCGTGGCCCACGCCGCGCCGTCGTCCCCCGCGCCCGAGTCGGCGCCCGCCCCCGAGGACACCCCGGTCCCAGACACCCCGGTCCCGGACACCCCGGCCCCCGCCGTCCGGCAGGAGCGCGTCTTCGAGGAGTGGCCCGAGTACGCCGAGCTGCAGGGGCGGCTGCGACAGGCCACCGCCGACGGCGACAATCCGTACGGGCGCACGCACGAGGGGTTCAACGGCGGCCGGTCCACGGTCGACGGGCGGCCCGTCCTGAACTTCTCCGCCTTCAACTACCTTGCCCTGTCGCACCATCCACGCGTCCGCGAGGCCGCGCGCGCCGCCGTCGACCGGTACGGCACGTCCTGCTCGGCGACGCCGCTGCTGTTCGGCGAGACGCCGCTGCACCATCAACTCGACGCCGAGATCGCCTCGTTCCTCGGCACCGAGGCCGCGATCGTCTTCGCGGGCGGGCACGCCACGAACGTCGCGACCATCGGGCACCTCTTCGGCCCCGAGGACCTGATCCTGCACGACGAGTGGATCCACGACAGCGCGGTGCGCGGCAGCGTCCTGTCCGGCGCGCGGCGCAGGTCCTTCCCGCACAACGACTGGCGCGCCCTCGACCGCATGCTCGGCGCCGCACGGGCGCGGGCGCGCCGGGCCCTCGTACTCGTCGAAGGCGCGTACAGCCAGGACGGCGACCTGCCCGACCTGCCGAAGTTCATCGACGTCAAGAAGCGGCACGGCGCGATGCTGATGGTCGACGAGGCCCACTCGCTGGGCGTGCTCGGGCGCACCGGGCGCGGCATCGGCGAGTACTTCGGGGTCGACCGCGCCGACGTCGACCTGTGGATGGGCACGCTCAGCAAGGCCGTCGGGAGCCTCGGCGGCTACGTGGCGGCACGCCGACCGCTCGTGGAGTACCTGAAGTTCACCGCTCCGCTGCACATCTTCAGCACCGGCATATCCCCCGCCAACACCGCCGCCGCCCTGGAGGCGCTGCGGGTGCTGCGGGGCGAACCCGAGCGGGTGGCGCGGCTGCGGCACCTCGCCGAGCACTTCCGCGACTCGGCGCGGGCCCGGGGGCTCGACATCGGCGTCTCGCGCGCCTCGGCGGTGGTCCCGGTCGTCATCGGCGGCTGGGAGGAGACCATGGCGCTCTCCAACGCGCTGCTCCGCCTCGGCGTGAACGTCATGCCGATCGGCTACCCCGCCGTCCCGCGCGACGAGTGCCGCCTGCGCTTCTTCATCAACGCCGACCACACCGAACGCGAACTCGACCGCGCACTGGACCTGTTGGGGCGAGCCATGGCCGAACGACGCACGACGAACGGAGCCTCGCGCACGGGGGCACAGCCCGAGGCGGCATCGGCCGGGGGGACGGATTCGGGCGCGGGGACGGATTCGCGCGCCGCACACGCCGACCCGGCTGCCCTGCCCTCCCCCGCCCTCACCCTCGTCCCCTCCACCCCCGACGTTCTCGTCGCCGGCGCGGGCGGCTTCATCGGCGGCCACCTCACCCGCCGCCTCGCCGAACGCGGCCACCGCGTACGCGTCCTCGTCCGCGAGGGCAGCGACCGCTCCGCCTTCGCGGGCGTCGACGTCGACGTGGCCGTCGGGGACCTCGCCGATCCGGCCGGCCTGCGCCGCGCGGCCGCCGGGGTGCGGCACGTGTACAACTGCACGGGCCTGTCCGCGGACTGGGGCCCCTGGGCGGACTTCGAGCGGGTCAACGTCGACGGCAGCCGGCACCTCGTCGAGGCCGCGGCGCACGCGGGCACCGTCGAGCGGTTCGTGCACGTGAGCACCACCGACGTGTACGGCTACCCGGTCCGCCCGTGCGCCGAGAGCACACCGCCGCGCGACATCGGCCTGCCGTACAACCGCAGCAAGCTCCTCGGCGAGCAGGCCGTGCGCGAGGCGGCCGTGCGCGCGGGCCTGCCGCTCACCGTGGTGCGGCCGGTCAGCGTGTACGGGCCGCGCAGCAAGGACTTCGTCATCGAGATCGCCACGCTGCTGCTCGGTCGGCAGATGGTCTACATCCGTGGCGGCGACGTACCGGCCGGGCTGCTGTACGTGACCAACGCGGCCGACGCGATGATCGACGCCTGCGCGTCCGAGGCCGCCGCGGGCGCCACGTACAACCTGCGCGACCCCGACCCCACGACGTGGCGCGAGTACGTCGGGGCGCTGGCCCACGGCCTCGGCGTGAAGCCGCCCGCGCTGAGCCTGCCCGCGCCGGTGGCGCGCGGCGTGGCGACGGTGTCGGAGGGGCTTTACGGGGCGCTGCGGATCAAGTCGCGCCCGGTCCTGACCCGGCACGCGGTGCACCTCTTCGACCGCGATCAGTCGTACGCGATCGACCGGGCCCGCGACGACTTCGGGTTCAAGAGCGAGGTGGGCTTCGAGGAGGGCGTGCGGCTCACGCTCGCCTGGCTCGACTCGCCCGAGGGGCGTGCCCGCGTGCCGCGCTGACGCGCCACCCGCCGGACCGCGCCGGTCCGCCCCGGGCCACCCCGGTCCGCACCTGGCGCGCCCTGCCCGTCCGGCCCGCCCGAGCCCGAACCGCCCGATCCGCCCGAGCCCGAGAGGAGTCCGCCGTGCCCATCACCGAGCGGTCGCAGTCACCGGTCACCCAGCGATCGCAGGCACCGGTCACCGAGCGGCCACCGGCACCGGCCCGCGCCTGGTTCACCGGCCCCGGCTTCGGGCCTGCCCCCGTCGCCACGACCGGGCCGGGCAGCGCGACCCGGCCCGAAGCCACGCCCGCGCCAGGCCCCGCCCTCGCCTCCACCCGCCTGATCTGCTTCGGCTACGCGGGCGGCACCCCCTCCGTGTACCGCGACTGGCCGGACCGGCTCGGCCCCGGCGTCACCGTCGTGCCGGTGCTGCTTCCGGGGCGCGGACTGCGGGCCGGTGAGGCGCCGTACACCGACATGGCTCCGCTGGCCCGAGACGTATCGGAGGCGCTCGTCGCGGCCGAACACGTCGACGACTACGCCCTGTTCGGGCACAGCATGGGCGCGCTGCTCGCCTACGAGGTCGCCTGCGCGCTGCGTGAGCGCGGGCGGCCGGGGCCCCGGCACCTGTTCGTGTCCGGCAGCAAGGCCCCGCACCTGTACGGCGGCCCCGAGAGCCAAGGGCTCGGTGACGACGACCTGCGCCAAATGGTGGGCGACCTGGGCGCGTTGGCGCCGGACGATCACGTGGGCCGCTCCTACCTGGAGCGCCGGCTGCCGGTGCTGCGCGCCGACCTCACGCTGTGCGCCCGCTACCGCTGGCGGCCGCGCCGCCCGCTCGACTGCCCGATGACCGCGTTCTCCGCCGCCCGCGACCCGATCGCGCCTCCGGCCCACGTCGAGGCGTGGCGGGCGTACACCGCCGCCTCGCTGCTGCACCGCCGGGTGCCGGGCGGCCACTTCTTCCTGAACGGACCCGCACGGCTTCCGCTCCTTCGTGAGCTGCGCGCCGAACTCACCCGTACCGCACTCACCCGTACCGCCGAGGAGAGGGACCCCTCATGGATCTGCTGAGCCTGGCCAGGGCCGTCAAGGACCGGGCGCAGGAACCGTTCACGGACCTGGCCGCGATGGCGCGGATCGTCGCGGACCCGCGGCTTCCGCTGCTGCTCGTCCTGAACCGGACGCTGTTCACGCCGCTGTACCGGGCGTCGTTCCTCGCGGCCGCCGCGGGCTCCGGCGTGCTGCGCTGCATGGCGTCGCGCCCGTGCGACCTGGAGAGCCTGGCCGAGCACTTGGAGACCCGGCCCGAGGACCGGCAGCGGCTGCGCGCCTGGCTGGACGTCGGAGTCCGCCTCGGCGAACTGGACCGGCGCGAGGGCTGCTACGTGCTGAAGAGCCGTACCGCCAAGGCGCTCGCGCAGGTGGGCAACGACTCCGTGGCGGCGGCCCTCGAAGAGCTGCTGCGCTTCCACGTGCCGGCGCTGCGCGACGCCCCGCGGATGCTCAAGGACGGCAGCCGCTTCGCGCTGTCCGACCAGGACGGCCTGGTCATCGCCCGCTCCTCGCTGGTGGTGCGCGGCTTCGTCGAGGAGGCCATCGGCCGCACCCTGCCGCGCACCACCCCGGTGCGCCTCCTGGAGGTCGGCTGCGGCAGCGGCACGTACGTGCGGTACGCGGCCGGGCTCAATCCGCGCCTGACCGCCCTGGCCGTCGACCTCCAGGCCGAGGTCGCGGAGCAGGCGGCGAAGAACATGGCGCAGTGGGGGCTCGCCGACCGCGTCGAGACCCGCCAGGGCGATCTGCGCACGCTGGACCTGCAACCGCAGTTCGACGTGGTGACGCTGCACAACAACATCTACTACTTCCCGCAGGAACAGCGCGCCGAAGTCCTCGCGCGCGCCCGCTCGTTCCTCGCCCCGGGCGGCACGCTGCTGCTCACCTCCTCGTGCCGGGGCGGCGCCACGCTGGGCCTCGAAGTGCTCAACCTGTGGTTCGAGTACGCCGGGTTCGGCGGGCCGCTGCCACGCGAGGACGAGCTGCTCGGCCAGTTGCGCGAGGCGGGCTTCGACGACGTACGGGCGACGCGGATGCTGCCCGGCCAGGCGTTCCGCGCGTTCGTCGGCACCAACTCCGCGGCCGGTCCCGCCGGTTCACTTCCGGCCCGCGCCGCCACCCCCACGACCGCCGAGGAGGCCGCGTCATGACGACGAAGGCGACCACCGACACGCCCGCCGCCGACGACACCGCCACGGGCCCCGCAGCCACCGCCGATGGTCCGGCCGACGCCCCGCACGCCGATCTGGTCGCCGTGCTCGGCCGCCCCCACATCGCGGCCCCCGACGCGCTCGGCGGCAAGGCGGCCCGGCTCGACGAGCTGATCGAGGCGGGCCTCCCGGTGCCGCCCGCGTTCTGCCTCACCACCGGCCTGTTCGACCTGTTCCTGCGCGAGAGCGGCCTCAACCCCGAGATCCGCGCCGCCGAGGCCCGCGCTGAACCGGCCGCCGCCGTACGCGAGTTGATCCTCGCCCGGGACGTCCCCGAGCCGATCACCCGCACGATCCTCGCGGCCTACGAGGACCTGGGCCGCCCGCGCGTCGCGGTGCGTTCCTCGGCGCCGCGCGAGGACTCCGCGGAGCGGTCCTTCGCGGGCCAGCACGACACGGTCCTCGACGTGTCGGGGGACGCGGCGCTGCTCGACGCGGTCAAGGTCTGCTGGGCCTCGCTGTGGTCGGACCGGGCGGCCGCCTACCGCTCGGGCCAGGGCCCCCCGGGCTCCATCGCCGTCGTGGTGCAGGAGATGGTGCCCGCCGACGTCAGCGGTGTCCTGTTCACGGTCGACCCGATCGGTGGCAGGCCGAACCGGCTGGTGGTGGAGGCCTGTTGCGGGCTCGGCGAGGGCCTGGTGTCCGGCCGGGTCTCCAGCGACTTCTTCGTCGTGGACGACCGTACGCTCGACGTCGTCGAGGAACGCGTCCGCTACAAGGTCACCAAGTGCGCGCCGCTCTCTCCCGGCCGCATCGGGATGACGAAGGTCGACGCCGCCGACCGGGACGCGCCCTGCCTGACGCGCGACCAGCTCGCGGCCCTCGCCCGGCTCGCCCTTCAGGTCCGGTCCCGCTACGGCACCGAGCAGGACATCGAGTGGGCGATGCGCGACGGGGCGCTGCATCTGCTGCAGGCCCGCCCGATCACCACCCGGCCCCGCCCGGAGACCGCCGACGGCGCCCGCAGCCCCTATCTGCCCCAGTGCCTGAAGGAGCTGCCGGACGCCGCCCGGCACGGCACCCTCTGGTCGCGCATGGACATCGGCGAGATCTTCGTCGGCCTGATGTCACCGCTCGGCCTCAGCTTCGCCCGGCACTACCAGGACCATGTGCACGCCGACTGCGCGCGGGCGCTCGGCGTGCGCGACATCGGCGACGTCGGCCTGCACATGGGCTTCTTCCAGGGCCACGTCTACCTGAACATCTCGTACACCGCGTATCTGCTCGGCCAGGCCCTGCCCACCCGCGACCAGCGGCACTTCACCCGCCGCTTCGTCAGCGAGGAGGTGGACCTGGCGACGTACGAGAACCCCTTCGGCACCTTCCCCGGCGGCATCGAGGACCTGCTGTCCACGACGCACTGGCTGCGCGCCACCGCCAACGAGATGCTGGTCATGAAGGGCCGCGCCCGCGACATGGCTGAGGCCCGCCTGTACGAGTTCGACCGCGCCCGGCGCCTGGACCTGACCCGCATGGGCCGCCGCGAACTGCACGCCGAACTCGCCCGCTACCTCGACTACTTCCACGACGCGCACGTCGGCTACATGCCGTACTACATCAACGCGTTCGGCTTCTACGGCATCCTCACCGAGCTGTGCGCCAAGTGGCTCGGCTCCGCCGGCGACAACCTGCAGAACCGCATCAAGACCGACATGTCCAGCCTGCGCACGGTGGCGTCGGCGCAGGAGATCTGGAGCGTGGCGCAGGCCGCGAAGGCCAGGCCGCGGGTCATGGAGATCATCGAGGCGGCGCCGCTGGAGGAGGTCGCGGACAAGCTGCGCGCCGACCCGGACGGCGAGGCCTTCTGGCAGTCGCAGATGGAGCCGTTCCTGCGCGCCAACGGCACCCGGGGGCGCCAGGAGATGGAGCTCACCCATCAGCGCTGGATCGACGACCCCTCGTACATCTTCCAGATGATCCGCCGCTACGCCGCGGACGGCTTCACCGCCGACGACATCATGGGCCGCAGCCGCGCCCGCCAGGAGGGCGACACCCGCGCCGTCCTGAAGAAGCTGCCGCTGCCGCAGCGCAAGACCCTTGAGGGTCTCATCTCCATGTACGCCCTGTGCAGCGAGCTGCGCGAGGCCACCCGGATGTCGATGATCACGTCGATCTGGCTGGTCAGGAACGTCGTGTACGAAGTGGGGCGGCGCCTTGTCGACGAGGGCGTGCTGCACTCCCTGGACGAGGTGGCCTTCCTGGACTTCGCCGACGTACGCGGCTACTTGGCCGGTGAGCTGCCCGCGCGCGAGGCGTTCTCGCGGTCCGCGATCGAGGAGCGGCGGCGGGTGCACGAGTACCACAACCGGCTGCCGGAGCCGCCGCTCACGTTCGTCGGCGAGCACGACTGCACCCGCGCGGTGCGGCCGGTGAAGGACGGGACGCGCCTGGAGGGCCTCGGCTCGTCGCCCGGGCGGATCGTGGGCCGGGCCCGCATCGTCGAGGACCTGGTGTGGCAGGCCGACGAGTTCCAGGCGGGCGAGATTCTCGTGACCCGGCACACCGACGCGTCCTGGACACCGCTGTTCGCCATCGCCGGCGGCGTCGTCACCGACATCGGGTCGATGCTCTCGCACAGCTCCATCGTGTCGCGGGAGTTCAACGTGCCCTCGGTGGTCAACACCAAGTACGCCACGCAAGTGATCAACACCGGCGACATGGTCATGGTCGACGGCGACACCGGAGTCGTCGAGGTCGTGGAGGGCTGAGCGCGCCGGACCACTCAAGGAAGGCAGGGAAGTTCCAGATGATCCCGAATCAGTGGTATCCGATTCTGCGGACCGACGACATCAAACGCGACGCGCCGACCGGGGTGCGCCGCCTGGGCGAGGAGCTGGTGCTCTGGCGCGATCTCGACGGCAACCTGGTGTGCCAGTCGGCGCGCTGCCCGCACAAGGGCGCGAACCTCTCCGACGGCCGCCTCGTGGGCAATTCGGTGGCCTGCCCCTACCACGGCTTCCGGTTCGGCACCGACGGGACGTGCCGACTGGTGCCGGCGCTCGGCTCGGAGGGGCGTATCCCGGCCTCGCTGCGGGTCGACACCTACGAGGTGCGGGAGAAGTACGACCTGGTGTGGCTGTGGTGGGGCGACAAGCGCGCGGACCTGCCGGAGATCGAGCTGCCGCACGAACTCGCGGAGCACCCGCGGCCGTACGAGACCATCACGTTCAGCCGCCCCGTCAACTACACGCGCTACATCGAGAGCCTGCTCGAGTTCTACCACGTGACGTTCGTGCACCGCGATCACTGGGCGAACATCATCGACTACACGTTCATGTACGGCAGTTGGCGCAAGCTCTGGCTGGACGGGCGCGAGCGCTACATCGCCGCCAACAAGATCGTGAACCATCGCGTGGACGTCGAGGGCACGATCATCCGCAACACCTTCGACCAGTGTGAGGAGGGCAACCCCTCCAACACCTGGCACTTCAACCTCATCTACCAGGCCCCGTGCATGACGCACGTCAAGCAGGGCCTGCTGGAGGTCACGACCTGGCTCGTGCCCATCGACGAGCACCACACTCAGGCGATCATGCGCCTGTACGAGTACCCGGCGCTCAGGATGATGGTGCCGTTCAAGCCGCTGCGGCCCCTGATCCTGCGGCTCTCGCTGATGATGGAGCAGTACGTCCAGGATCAGCAGGACAACGACATCATGGCGCGCCAGGAGCCCAAGGTCAGCGAGCGCGGCGTGAACAAGTTCATCGCCGTCGACGAGATGAACGCCAAGTACCTGCAGATGCGGGACCGGTTGAAGGCGGAGGCCCGCGCGGAGGCCGAGGCACGGGAGCCGGAACGTCCGCCCGCGCCGGTGGCCGCCGGCGCCGACGAACCCGTGGCGGCTGCCGCGGCGGGCGCCACCAGCACGAACGGCAGCGGCAGTGGCGCCGCCACCAACGGCAGCGGCAACGGCAACGGCAACGGTGCCAAGCGGGCCAGGAAGGGCGCCCGCGCGGGCGGGCTCAGCAAGACCGCGCCCTGAGTCGCGGTGCGCGTTCCGGTGCCGGTCGCCGGAACGTGCACCCCACGGCGGACCGGGCTCCCTCGGGCTCGGGACGGGGCGGCCTGCGGGCTCGGGACGCGGCGGCCTGCCCGGGCTCGGGGCGAGGCGACCGCGCGGGCTCAGGACGAGGCGACCCGCAGCGACGCTCTGCCCTCGTGCACCCGCGCGGCGCCGTCTCTGAGGTCCGACGTCAGGTCCGCCCACCACTGCGCGCCGTCCTCGATGCGGCGCAGCAGGATGCCCTCGCGCACCGCCCAGGGGCAGACGTCCGCCGACGCGATGCCCATGAGCTTCATCGCCGTGTGCCCGACGACCGCCCCGGCCAGGCTCTGGGCCGCACGCGGCGCCGAGATCCCCGGCAGCCGCGCGCGTTCGGCCGCCGAGAGGCGGGCGAGCCGGTCCTTGGCCCAGCGCAGCCCCGAGCGTTCCAGGTGCCGGGGCACGAACGGCCCGTGCCGTCCGGGCGCCTCGCCGGTCAGCCGCGCCAGCTGCTGGAACGTACGCGAGGTGGCGACCGCCGTGCGCGGCCCCTCCCAGCGGATCCGCGCGGCCACGTCCCGCAGCTGGTGGCGCACCCGGCGGCGCAGTGCCCTGACGGCCTGCGAGGTGGGCGGGTCCTCGTCGTGGAGGTACTCGTGCGTGAGCCGGTTCGCGCCGAGCGGCAGGGACACCGCGAAGTCCGGTAACCGCCCGCGCCCGAAGGCCACTTCCAGGGACCCGCCGCCGATGTCGAGCAGCACCAGTGACCCGGCGCGCCAGCCCAGCCACCGCCGGGCGCCGAGAAAGGTCAGCTCGGCCTCCAACTCGCCGGGCAGCGTGGTCAGCCCGACGCCGGTGCTCGCCCGCACGGCGTTCAGCACGTCCCGGCGGTTCGGCGCGTCCCGCACCACCGCGGTCGCGAAGGCGAGCGGCGGCTCGGCGCCCCAGCGCGCGGCCGTCACCGCGGCCGCGTCCACGGCACGCGCGAGGTGCCGCACGGCCTCCTCGTCGAACGGCCCACCGGGCTCGACCCGTTCGCAGAGCCGCAGCTTCCACTTCTCGGTGTGCACGGGCAGCGGCGCTCCCCCAGTGGCGTCCGCCACCACGAGGCGCACCGTGCGCGATCCCACATCCAGCACGCTCACTCGCATGAGGCCCCAGTACCCAGAGCGCGTCGCGGCACGCACACGAATTGGTCACCTTGTGTTTCCCTGAATAACCAACCAGTGTCACCTTCTGGCCATTTTGCGGTCGCGGAAGCCGATTTCCGCCCCACACGCCCCGATGACTGCCTAGCGTGGGCGCGTGACCGCTAAAACCGCGCCGCCCGACGACGTGCACGATCTGGTGCTACGCGGAGGCCGGGTCCTCGATCCGGAGACCAGGCTCGACGCGCTCGCCGACGTGGCGGTGACGGCGGGCGTGATCACGGCGGTCTCTCCCGTCCCTTCCGGCTCGGCGGGCTCACCGGCCACGGCCGGATCCGCGGCGGCCCCGGCCCCGCCGTCGCCCGAGACCTGCACCGATTCCTCACGTCCGCTCACCGGCCGCCGGACGCTGGACGTCACGGGCCTGGTCGTCGCCCCGGGCTTCATCGACCTGCACAGCCACTCGCACACCGTGCCCGGCCACCGCCTGCAGGCGCTCGACGGGGTGACCACGGCCCTCGAACTGGAGCTGGGCCTCTCCCCCGTCGACGAGGCCTACCGGCAGGCCGCCGCCGAGGGCCGCCCGGTCAACTACGGCTTCTCCGCGTCCTGGGCGCAGGCCCGCATGGCCGTCGTCGGCGCGCTGCCGCACGGCGGTGGCGCCACGGCCGCCCTGGCCCACATCGGCGGTGCGGCCTGGCAGCGGGAGGCCACCCGGCCCCAGGAGCAGGCGCTCCTCGGGCTGCTGCGGCGCGACCTCGCCGACGGCGCGCTCGGCATCGGCCTGATCGTCGGCTACGCCCCGCGGATCAGGCCCGCGGAGTACCTGTCCGTGGCCCGCCTCGCCGCGCTGGCCGGTCTGCCTACGTTCACGCACGCCCGGAGCCTCGTCGAACAGGTCCCCGACATCCCCGTCGACGGCGCGGAGGAGATCGCGCGGGCGGCGGGCGAGACCGGCGTGCACGCCCACTACTGCCATGTCACGTCGACCTCGCGGCGGCACACCGACCGGGTCCTCGCCGTCCTCGACCGGGCCAGGGCGGAGGGCGGCCGCATCTCGACGGAGGCCTATCCCTACGGCGCCGGCATGACCGTAGTGGGCGCCGCGTTCCTCGCGCCGGACATGCTGGCCGCGTCCGGACTCGACGTCGGCGACATCGTGCTCGCGGCCACCGGCGAGCGGGTCCGCGACACCGCGCGGCTGCGCGAGCTGCGCGCCGCCGACCCGGGCGCGCTCGCCGTACTGCACTTCCTCGACGAGAACGCCACCGCCGACCGGGCGTTCATCGACCGGGCGCTGCTGCACCCGTCGACGGTGGTCGGCTCCGACGCGATGCCGCTGACCTGGACAGGACCGGCGCCGGACCCCCTCGCGTGGCCGCTGCCGCCGGGCGCCGCGGTCACGCACCCGCGCACCGCGGGCACGTTCTCCAGGATGCTGCGCCGGTACGTACGCGAACTCGGCGCCCTCAGCCTGCTCGACGCCGTCGGCCGGGCCACCCATCTGCCCGCGCGCGTACTGGAGTCCGGCGTGCCCGCACTGCGCCGCAAGGGGCGCGTGCAGACCGGCTGCGACGCCGACCTCGTCGTCTTCGACCCCGACACGGTCGGCGACCGGGCGACGTACGCAGACAGCACCCGGCCGTCCGTGGGATTCGCCCACGTGCTCGTCGGCGGGACACCGGTCGTGGCACACGGGGAGCTGGTACCGGACGCGTTGCCGGGGCGGGCGGTGCGACGCTGAACCGGTCGTCGGGGGGACACCCGTTCGGCTGTCCTGTCTCCGCACTGTCCCCGCACAAGGGTGAGGGCCTCGGAGTCCGCCGACTCCGAGGCCCTCACGCTACGATGGCACCATGGTGACGCCATTGCAATCCAACGATGGCACACTCTCGGCACCATGTCCTCGCCGCCCCGCATCACCCAAGCCTCCGGCGGCGGAAGCAGGGGCGCCCGAGGGCGCAATGGGATGCCCGTTCAGCCGCGCCCGGCGCCAAGCAGAGGCACCGCAAGCCCCGGCCCGGCGCCCCGGAAGCGGCACTTCGCCAGGCGTCACCGCCTTCCGTATCACCCTCACATCCGGTTCCGAACAGATTGCAGTCGCTGATCACGGTGTGAGATTCAGCCAACGCCCGGCGCGGGCCTTCACTTCCGGGCACCCATTCCGTTCGCACTGGCGAATGAGCCTCACGTGGGCCCCCGTCCGCAACAACGTTGCCGGGCACGCGAGCGAACAGGCTTCGAGGGAGTCAGGATTCGGTCAGCCGACGGCCGGAACCTCGTGGCACTTGAATGGCGCCATTTCTGTGCCATCATGGCGTCATGGACCTCACGCCATACGTCGACGAATTCCGGCACGAACTCGCAGTCGCCGCAGACGCGGGCGGAGACGAAGCTCGAGCCCTGGCCCAAAGACTCACCGCCCCCCTCGAAAGCGCCGCCCGGCTCACCCTGCTCAACGCGCTGTCCGCCGCCATGGGCGAGGTCACCCGCGACCTGGCGCCGGGCTGCTCGGTCGCCGTACAACTGCGGGGCGTCGACCCCGAGTTCGTGGTGACGTCGGCGCCGGACGCGCGGTCGCGCATGCGGGCCGAGCAGCACGCGGGAGCGGCACGGCGCGGGCAGACCGCCCTGGCTCCGGTGACCCCGCTGCTCAACGCCGGCCTGCCCGAGGGCTACATCCGTCTCGAGTTCGCCAGCGTGAGCGGCCTCGAGTCGGCCACCGCGCTCTTCAATTGCGCGACACCGGACCACGAGGCCCTCGCCCTGCACCTGCCGAGCGACGGCAGCGTGCCCGCGCTGCGCGCCGTGCTCGACGCCCTCGACGCCGCGGCCATCGAGGCCACCGCGCTCACCGTGCACACCGGCGGCCTCGACGACGTCTTCCACTCCCTGCTCGGCCTGCCGGAACCGGGCGACGGCCTCAGAAGCCGCAAGGCGCCGAAGCCGCGGGGGCCCCGCAAGTCCTCCAAGGGCGACGCCGGGTGAGTTCCGGGCCGTGCGACCGGACGGTCACACGGCCCGCGCCCACCGGACGCCTCCCACCGGATCCCGCCCTAGCGTGCCGACCGCCCCGCGGTGAGCAGCGGCAGCGTACGCGGACCGGTCAGGTCGGGATTCGCCATGAGGACGGGCGGGTTGTCCGGGTCGGTGCGCAGGTCCGGGTGGCGCTCCAGGAGGATGCCGAGCGCGATGCGCCCTTCAAGACGCGCGAGCTGCGCCCCCAGGCAGAAGTGGATGCCCCGGCCGAAGCCGAGATGAGGGTTGGGGTCGCGCCCCGGACGGAAGTCGTGCGGGTCGGCGAAGACCCGCTCGTCCCGGTTGGCCGCGCCGGCCCACAGCGCGAGCACCCGTCCCGCCGGGATGTGCTGCCCGCCCAGCTCGACGTCCCTGGTCGTGCCCCGGTAGATGACCTCGAAGGGCGTCAGCAGGCGCAGCGACTCCTCGATCGCCGCCGGGAGCGCCGCCGGGTCCCGCCGCAGCTGCGCCCGCTGCTCCGGGTGGGCGTCCAGGCACAGCACCGTGTTGCCGAGCAGCATCGTCGTCGTGATGTGCCCGGCGACGAGCAGCAGCAGGGCGAAGTTGCCGAGCACCGACTCGCTCAGCCGCTCGCCGTCCACCTCGGCCTGGGCGAGCCGGGTGAGCAGGTCCTCCCGCGGATGCCGCCGACGGTCGTCGGCGTGCACGGCGAAGTACTCGCGCATGCGGCGCGCCACGTCGAACGATTCGGCGTATTTGTCCTCGGTGCCGTCCGCCACGGTCACCGGTTCGTACGCGATGAGCGCCTCGCTCCACTGCCGGAACAACGGGCGGTCGCCGCTGGGGACGCCGAGGAGTTCGGCGATGACGGTCACCGGCAGCGGATGAGCGAGGTCGTCGACGAGCTCCAGCGTGTCGCGCCCCGCCACCTTGTCGAGCAGTTCATGGGTGAGGGCGCTGATCCGCGGCGCGAGGTCCGCCACGAGGCGGGGCGAGAAGACCCGCCCGACGAGCTGCCGCAGCTTCCGGTGGTCGGGCGGATCCATCTGCGTGAGCAGGCCGCCCCTGTCGTACTCGGGGACATCGGGGGCGAGGTGGCGCCCGAAGTCCGACGAATAGGTGGCGGGGTCGGAGAAGACCTCGACGGCCTCCGGGTGGCCGTGGACGTTCCAGAGCCCGGTCCGGTCGTCGAACGACACCGGCCGCTCCGGAGCGACGCCGCGGAGCCAGAAGTGGGCCTCGGGTGCGCCCCACCGGTCGACGAGGGTGGAGAGGGACGCAGGACGCAGTGACTGGTAAGTCATGATATTTCACCTGTCTCAGGGCGTGCGAGGGCACGCGCCGCGGGTCGACGACCGCACGGCACAAGGGAGTTCGCGGAAACGCGTGAAAACGCGAGGGAGTCGGGGCGGGGGATCAGCCCCCGCGAGGAGGCGTCAGGGCGTCGCGATACGACGCGGGGGCGTCGGGCCCACCGAAGCGGCAGGCCGACGCGGTCGGCACACAGGGGCGTACGGCCGCCTGATCACGCACCGGCGCAGGAGGAACACCGGCCGCCGGGGGCGCCGTCGGCAGCACCGCCGACGCGGCGAGGTCGCGGTGTCGGACACCGCGCGCTCGTGCTGCCGTCAGGCGCCGTGATCAGGCGTGGCGTATGACGATGTCCGTGCGACGCCCTGCGGCGGACCGGCCGTCCGGGCCCAGCCCGTTGCCCGGGGTCACGTCGACCGCGGTCTCGGCGCTCGCGCCCGCGGTCAGGCACGGAACACCGGTGGCGAGCCACGGGGAGACCGCGAGAGGCGCGGTGGTGTCGGAGGCAGGCACGGCTACCCCTTGCTCGCAGGTCCGTTGGGTGTCCCCATCGGCGGGACGGCATGCTCCCCGGGCTCGAAGACGGCCGATATCGCCCGCACGAGCCAGGCGTTGAGCGAGAGCCCCTCCTGTGCCGCCGCCTGTTCGGCCTGCGCCTTGAGGCCGGAGGGCAGGCGGAGGTTGGCCCTGACGGTGGTGCGGTGGTCCTCGCCGGCCGGCGGGGCCGGTGTCGGGATCCGGACCGCGGGCGGCCCCGGCGGATACCGCCGGGAGTCGAAGCGGTCGGACCAGTCGTCGGCCGGGGTCGGCGTCACCACGAACTCGGGGTCGCCGCCGCGCAGTCGTACGTCGACGGAGCCCGGCGCCAGTTCGCCGGTGATCTCGCCCGCCGCGTCCGACAGCGCCCGCAGCAGCGTGAGCCGGGTCGCCGATTCGAGCTGCGCGGTGAGACGTTCGGCCGTCTCCCGGGCCTCCTCGCCGTCCGCCTGGGCTGCCACGGACAGCTCCTGGCGGAGGTGGTCGACGTACGGCGTGAGATCCATGACGCCATTGTGGCATCACGATGACGCCACGACAAGCCGACATGGCTCAGGATGGCACTGTCCGGCGGCCCGGACGACGCCAACGGATCTCGCCCGGAGGGCGCTGAGCTGGCCATTCGGCGCCGAGGATCGGGCAGGAGCCGGTGTCGACCGCCCCGGCGTGTCGCGGCACACTCCGGCGTGTCTCCGCGCGTCCCGGTACGAACCGGACACGCGCCAACTCGGCCCTTCCGCGGGAGAGTTCACCAGAGGGCCGCCCACCCGGTGGATGGACGGCCCGTTCGGTCATCGTGCGGCTGGGGGTCAGGCGCCGCCCTCCCGCCGCACCCGGTCGAGGACACCGGGCAGCGCGCGCAGGAACGCCGTCACCTCGTCCTCGCCGACGATCAGCGGCGGCGCGAGCCGGATCGTGTCCGGCAGGGCCGCGTTCACCAGGAGTCCCGCGTCCTGGGCGGCCTGCTGCACGCGCGGGGCGCACGGCTCGGTGAGGACGATGCCGAGGAGCAGCCCGGCGCCGCGGACCCGGTCGACCAGCGGGTGCCCGAGGGCCTCGATGCCCTGCCGCAGCGTCTCGCCCTGCCGCTTGACCTGGTCGAGGAGCCCGTCGCCGTGGATCGTGTCGAGCACGGCGAGCGCGGCGGCGCAGGAGACCGGGTTGCCGCCGAAGGTGGTGCCATGCGCGCCGGGCACCATCAGGTCGGCGGCCGGGCCGAAGGCCAGGGTCGCGCCGATGGGCAGGCCGCCGCCGAGGCCCTTGGCGAGCGTGAGGACGTCCGGCTCGACGCCGTGCGCCTGGTGCTCGAACCAGTGGCCGGTGCGCCCGATGCCGGTCTGCACCTCGTCGAGGACGAGCAGCGCGCCGGCGGCGCTGGTGATCTCGCGGGCCGCGGCCAGATAGCCGGGGGGCGGTACGACGACGCCGTTCTCGCCCTGGATCGGCTCGATGACGACGAGCGCGGTGTCGGCGTCGACGGCCGCGCGCAGCGCCGCCGCGTCACCGAAGGGGACATGCGTGATGTCACCGGGCAGCGGCTCGAACGCCGCGCGCTTGGCGGGCTGGCCGGTGAGCGCGAGGGAGCCCATGGTGCGGCCGTGGAAACCGCCCTCGGTGGCGACCATGCGGCGGCGGCCGGTGAGCCGGCCGATCTTGAAGGCCGCCTCGTTCGCCTCCGCGCCGGAGTTGGAGAAGAAGACCCGCCCCGCGCGCCCGGTCAGCCGCAGCAGACGCTCGGCGAGCCGCACCGGCGGCTCGGCGATGAACAGGTTCGACACATGGCCGAGCCGGCCGACCTGCTCGCTGACGGCGCGTACGACGGCGGGGTGCGCGGTGCCCAGGGAATTGACGGCGATGCCCCCGAGGAAGTCGAGGTACTTCTTGCCGTCCGCGTCCCAGAAGGCGGCGCCCTCGCCGCGCACCAGCGGCACCCGCGGCGTGCCGTAGTTGTCCATCAAGGACGCCTGCCAGCGCTCGGTGAGCTTCGTGTTGCCGCGCTCCCCCACGGCGCCCGTGACGTCTGTTGCGTCTGTGGCGCCCGTGGCGTCTCTATGCTCGCTCATCGCATCCCCTCCCTGGCGGCCGCGCTCGTCGCAACCCCTCTTCGGCCCCGCTCACCGTAGATCCTCTTCGATGTCCGGCATGACCAGGGTGCCGATCTCCTCGCGCGTGAACATCTCGAGCAGCACCGAGTGCTGGACCCGTCCGTCGATGACGCGCGCGCTGCCCACGCCGTTGCGGACCGCGTACAGGCACCCCGCCATCTTGGGGACCATTCCGTCGGCGAGGCCCGGAAGGATCTTCTCCAGTTCGCTGGCGCTGAGCCTGCTGATGACCTCGTCGCTGTTTGGCCAGTCCGCGTAAAGACCCTCGACGTCGGTGAGGAAGACCAGCGTGTGGGCGTTCAGGGCGCCGGCGATGGCGGCGGCCGCGGTGTCGGCGTTCACGTTGTAGACGTGCTCGTCGTCGAGGCTGCGGGCCACCGGCGAGATCACCGGGATGCGGCCGTCCTCGAGCAGGGCCTCGACGGCACCGGGATTCACCTCGACGATCTCGCCGACCCGGCCGATGTCGACCTTCTCGCCCTCCTCGCCCTGCGGCCAGTGCTTGGTCGCGGTGATGGTGTCCGCGTCCTCGCCGGTGAGGCCGACGGCGAGCGGGCCGTGCTGGTTGATGAGGCCGACGAGTTCGCGCTGCACCTGGCCCGCGAGCACCATCCGGACCACGTTCATGGCCTCGGGCGAGGTGACCCTGAGGCCCGACCTGAACTCGCTTTCGATGTTGTGCAGTTTCAGGGCGGCGCTGATCTGCGGGCCGCCGCCGTGTACGACGACGGGCTTGAGGCCGGCGTGCCGGAGGAAGACGACATCGTGGGCGAACGCGGCCTTCAGCTCGTCGTCGATCATGGCGTTGCCGCCGAACTTGATGACGCAGATCATGCCTTGGTGGCGGTTGAGCCACGGCAGCGCGTCCATCACGGACTGCGCCTTGACCAGTGCGGGGTGCTCGTGCGTGCTGATCCTCATGACGAGTACGCGCTGTTCTCGTGGACGTACGCGGCGGTGAGGTCGTTGGCCCACAGGCTGGCCGACTGTCCGCCGGCCGCCAGGTCCACGGTGATGACGACCTCGCGGCCGCCCATGCCGACCGACTCCCGGTCCGCGCCGATCCCGCCGTCCTTGCAGACCCAGACGCCGTTGATCGCGACGTTCACGCGGTCCGGCTCGAAGGCGGCGGAGGTGGTGCCGATGGCGGAGAGCACCCGGCCCCAGTTGGGGTCCTCGCCGTGGATGGCGCACTTCAGGAGATTGTTGCGGGCGACGGAGCGCCCGGCCTCCACCGCGTCGTCCTCGGAGGCCGCGTTGACGACGTCGATGCGGATGTCCTTGGAGGCACCCTCGGCGTCACCGATGAGCTGCCGGGCCAGGTCGTCGCACACCTGCCGGACGGCGTCGGCGAACTCCGCGTACTCCGGCGTCACTTCGGCGGCGCCGGACGCGAGCAGCAGCACCATGTCGTTGGTGGACATGCAGCCGTCGGAGTCGATGCGGTCGAAGGTGACGCGGGTCGCCGCGCGCAGCGCCTTGTCCAGGACGTCCTTGCCCAGGTCGGCGTCCGTGGTGAGCACGACCAGCATGGTGGCGAGGCCGGGGGCGAGCATGCCCGCGCCCTTGGCCATGCCGCCGACCGTCCAGCCGTCGCCCTCGACGACCGCCGTCTTGTGCACGCTGTCGGTCGTCTTGATGGCGATGGCCGCCTTCTCGCCGCCGTCCGTGGAGAGTTCGGCCACTGCGGCCTCGACTCCCGGCAGCAGCTTGTCCATCGGAAGGCGCACCCCGATCAGGCCGGTGGACGCCACGGCGACCTCGCCGGAGCGATGCTGCCCCTCAAGGCTCGCGGCCACCTTCTCGGCCGTGGCCCGGGTGTCCTGGAAGCCCGCAGGGCCCGTACAGGCGTTGGCGCCACCGGAGTTGAGGACCACGGCGCTCACCGCGCCCACTCTCAGGACCTGTTCGCTCCAGACCACAGGCGCCGCCTTCACCCGGTTCGAGGTGAAGACACCCGCCGCGGACCGGCGCGGGCCGTTGTTCACGACCAGTGCCAGATCCGGATTTCCGTTGCTCTTAATTCCGGCTGCGACGCCTGCGGCCGAAAAGCCTTGTGCTGCCGTGACGCTCATGGCTCTACCACTCCTGTAGTGGAAGTTCCCGGTTGCCCGGGGAAGGCCGAGGGGGACCACCGACAATGACATGGTCCGCGCCGCACCATTCCTCGATTCTGACGACAGAGGCGGTAGCTCGAAGGCTCTCCGTCTGCCCTTTCCCATTGAACGGCCACATCGCCGGTTCGGCAGCTCACCGAAGTGTCACCGGGCACTGTCCTGTGTGACGTGCCGACAACCCAGAACAAACTACAGGCAATTCGGGATTCCGGCACCGGGCTGTCCTGTCCACGGGACAGCCCGAGGCAGTCGGCCACCGTGGGTCTGGACGCCGGGACCGAATCGGCCGACAATGACGATGCTGGTGCACCTGTGCCACGCACGACCGGGCCGTCGGCCGGGTTCTCTTTGTCGGACCGGCGCATTCCCGTTACGGTCCCTGTGTCTCAGTACCTGAAATCGATTTGCTTCCGCCGGGAAGCCATCGTGAGCGGCTTGAAATGGAGTGGACATGAGCAGCAACCCGTTCGACGACGCGGATGGCCGGTTCTACGTCGTGGTGAACGACGAGGAGCAGCACTCCCTGTGGCCTTCGTTCACCGAGGTCCCCGCCGGCTGGCGGGTGGTGTTCGGCGAGGCCGGCCGCCAGGAGTGCCTGGACTACGTGGAGCAGAACTGGACCGACCTGCGGCCCAAGAGCTTGCGCGACGCGATGGCCGCGGACCAGGCCGCGTGACGCGGGCGCGCTTCTGAGCGACGCCGAGAGGGTGGGCCCCGGTGCTGGGAGGCACCGGGGCCCACCCTTGTTTCTCGCCCCTTGTCTCTCGCAGGTCCTCGCGGTCACTCACGGTCTCCCGCGGTTTCCGGCGCAAGCGAACGGCCCGTCAGTGAAGGGCCTGACGGGCCATCGGGAGAGGAACGGATCAGGCGGATCAGACCTTGGCGCCGCGCCGTTCGACGATCGAGTCGGCGATCTCACCGCTGCGTACGGCGATGTTCGACAGCAGGGACGAGGTCAGACCGTGCGTGTGCTCGGTGCCGCCCTGCAGGTAGATGCCGCAGGACAGCTCGCCGGAGGTGACGACGCGGTAGTCGCGCTCCACGCGGTGGCGGCCCTCCTCGTCGCGCTCGCAGAACCGGTCCAGGTCGCCGAGGAGGCGGGTGGCGTCCATGGTGCTGTAGCCGGTCGCGAAGACGAGCGCGTCGACGTCCATCTCCTGCTCGCCCTCGCCCTCCAGGAGCGAGTGCAGCACGACACGCGTGTCGTTGCCGGACCGCTTCACCTCCTTGACCCGGGTGAGGTTCAGGAAGTGCAGCCGCTTCTCGCCCGCGACCTCCTCCTCGTACGAGCGGCGGAACAGCTCCCTGATCACGTCGTCGTCCACGACGGAGTAGTTCGTGTTCTTGTGGTAGCGCCAGAACGCGTCCCGCGTCTTGTCCGTGCCGAAGTAGTAGTGGTCGACCGCGGCCGGGTCGAAGACCTGGTTGGCGAAGGGGGTGTCGTCCGCGACGGAGTAGCCGTACGACGGCAGGATCGCGGAGACCTGGGCGTGCGGGAGCATGTCGTGCAGGAACTTGGTGATCTCGGCGGCGCTCTGGCCGGCGCCGACGACCGCCACGTTCTTCAGGTCCGCGGGCTTCATCCGGCCGTACTTCGCCAGGAACTCCGAGCTGTGCCAGACCCGTTCGTCGCGCTCCATGCCGTCGGGCATGCGCGGCACGAGACCCGTGGAGACGGTGACGTTCCGCGCCCGCACCACGCGCGTGCCGCCGCCGACGGTGTCGCGGACCACGATCTCCAGGAGCTGCTCGCCGCCGGCCGCCTCGTCGGCCACGCGGACCTCGGTGACCTCGGAGTTGTACGAGACGCGGTCCCGGAAGCCCGACTCGGCCCACTCCAGGTACTGGTGGAATTCCTGGCGCGTCGGGAAGAAGTCCTGGTTGTTCACGAACTGGACCAGCCGGTCCGACGCGTGCAGATACGAGACGAAGCTGTACCGGGACAGCGGATTCCGGAAAGTGGCGAGGTCCTTCAGGAACGAGATCTGCATCGTCGCCTGCGGCAACAGCATGTTGCGGTGCCATCCGAACGACGGCTGCCGCTCGAAGAACGCGGCCCGGACGGGCTGTTCCGGAGAATTGTCCTGGTGCTCCTCCAGGGCGATGGCGAGGGACAGGTTGGACGGGCCGAACCCGATGCCAACGATGTCGTATATCTCCCGTTCACGCGTACCCATAGATAATCTCCCGCTGGTGTAGCTTCGGCAGGGATTTCCGCGTCCTCGGCGAGGCAATTACGGTTGCCCGACGAGGATCTTGATCGGAAATACTGCGGTCGGAAATGCTGCCAACTCTCGTCTGACGTGCGGCTGATGGCCTCGAACATCTCGACCGGTGGTCCGGGAGACACCCATTGAGTATTGCGCTGGAGAACACCGCCACGCCAACTTAGAGGGGCCGGACGGACCTTTCAAGAGGTCCCGGACGCTCCAGCTGCCGGGCACCGTTGTCCTGGCGACAGGACAGTCGTGTCGCTCGTCCGCGTTCGGGGTTGTGCCTTCCAAAGCGCTGCTAGCGTCGGCGACTTGGCGCGCGCCATACCGTGAGTGAGAGAAACGAAGGGGTGAACTCCGGATGTTCGTTCCGAGCCAGTACCGCCAGCCGGACAGTTCGTGGATGCTGGACCTCATCCACGGCAATCCGTTGGCGTTGTTTGTGAGCAACGGCAGCCCCGAGGCGGGGCCGTTCGCCACGCATCTGCCGGTGATTCAGGATCCGGAGTGGACGGGCGAATGGTCGGACGACCTCTCCGGCGGCCGGCTGCTCGGTCATATGAACCGGGCCAACCCGCATTGGAAGGCCCTCGAATCAGGCACCGTGAATCTGCTGACGTTCACGGGGCCGCACGGCTATGTGTCACCGACCGTGTACGAGACGACGCCGGCCGCGCCGACGTGGAACTTCACTTCGGTGCATGTGCACGGCGTCGTGGAGAAGATCGAGGGCATAGAGAACACGCTGGAGGTCGTGAAGGCCACCGTGCGCGCCTACGAGGGTGCCTTCGGCGCGGGCTGGGACATGTCGGAGTCGCTCGACTACTTCCGGAAGATCGTGCCCGCCGTCGGCGCCTTCCAGTTCCGGGTGACCGGCGCCGAGGGCATGTTCAAGCTCAGCCAGGAGCAGCCGGACGAGGTCCGGGAGCGCGTGCAGCAGTCGTTCGGCGGCCGCGAGTGCACGCGGTACCGGGCCGCGGCCCAGCTGATGAGCAAGCTGCCCTGACCCTGCTTCGGCAGTCGACGGGCACGACCGGCTTCGCGTGGAGAAACACGTCTACACCGCACGTCCACACCGCACGTGCACACCGCACGGCGGGACCGCGGCCGCCGACCGTCTGCCGGGCCCTCAGCATCCTTCTCACGCACGAGACTTCGGGGAACCTGCGGCCGGTCGGCGGCCGCGGCCCGGTGTGCGTCGGCACGAGCCCACGTGCCGACGCGCCGGGCCCGCACTCCTTGACCGGAGTACGGGCCCAGCGCGTCGTATGGCCGTCCGCCGAGGTCAACTGCCCTGACCTCGGCGGACGTTGTGCGGGGGTGCGACCGCCGGGACTTCTGCTTCTGTCCCGCCGGCGGGACCAGGCGAATCAGGCGCTGATGCCTGCCTGTTCGCGCTTCTCTTCCTCTTCCTCGTCGTCGAGCACTCGCTCGGCGGCGTTGTCGAGGGTCGCGAGCACCCACTGCTCGAAGTCGATGCCGGACTGCTCCGCGGCCTTGTGCCACCACTGGAGCCGGCTGCCGGGAACGGCGAGCCGCCGCATCGTCTCGGGCGTCTGCGTCACGTCGCGGGCCTCGTCCTCGCGGGCGAGCCGGATGGCACTGCGCAGCTGCTTGGTGGTCCACTGCATCTGCTCGGCCCGGTCGAGCCAGAGCTCCTGCTCGTCGACCGGCAGCGACGCCAGCTCGGCGTGGTGCTGGAAGCTCAGCGCCGAGCGTCGTCGGCTGAAGTCGAAGCGCCGCGAGACCCAGGCGTAGTTCCGCAGGGTCTGGTACTGCAGCCCGGCCGCGCGAATTCCGCGCTGGTAGCGGTCGACGTAGTGGTCCTTTCCGTATACCAGCCAGTCCCCGAGCCACCAGGAAGAGGAGTTAACGATTCCGGAGAGCTGGCGTCCAGCCCGCTCCCAGTCCTCGAAGGTGAGACCGGCCGGCATCTGCAGGCCCACCTTCGTCGTCAGTACCTGGCCACGACGCTCGTCGACTCCGGTCCTGCGCTGCCGCGGAACCGCGCTCGCATTTCTACGGAAGAGCACAACCTTCGAGTCCTCGAGGTCGCTGACCTGGTTCGTCATCATGCCTCCATGTGAATGAACATCGAACGGACGTGGACGCAACGGTCCGCATCCGAACGGGAAGATGCCATGCGGGTGGGTCAGCCGTGTCCTGATCCGGCACGGATCGGTCGCCCTCGCTCAGCGCGAGGCACAGGCTGGCCCATCAGTCACACCCGATCGGCCGGATAAGGGCTCTCTCGAGCCACTCGCCGAATCGGGTCGTCAGAGTTCCGTCAGCTCATTGCTGGATCCGTCGGCGTGCCCCCATGCGGGTACGCCGACGGGCCGCCCTCACCGCTCGAGGAGGCCGCCGGCACAGTGCACAGGCAGGTCCGGCCGTCCCTCGCGGTCCTCAGGACCGCGCGGAAGGCATTCAGTCGGCATGTGTGTGGATACGTACATCAACTACTCGCCCCGTTCAACTACTCGCCCCGTTGCCTTGACCATAGACCCCCGCGTCGTCGGAACGGTCGACGTGTCCCCCGTCGTTACCGATGACCCGGTTTCGCAGTGGTCTGTTCCAAAGGCCTACCCGAGTAGAACCCGCCGCCTGTTGGAGATTCAAGGACGAGGCTGCCGCTCGTCGCGACTTTTCGAAGTTCGAACAAGATAGCCCAGCTTCGCTATCCCTGTCCTGCTGTGACGCGGCTCTCTCCAGGGGCCGTCCCACGGAGGCTTTACCGATCAACTTCCGCCAGTGAAGGCAAGAATCGAGCCAACTGCAACATGAAGCGAAACAGTTGCAGACGAGAAGGGGACGTACAGAAGTCGGGGAGCCTGCGTCGAGTTCACGGGGCGGGGCCCGGGCGTTTGGTGATGGTCCGTCACCAATGGTACCCGTTAGCCGAATCCGCGGCGCCGTTAAGCAACACTAGCATTTTCCATACGGACTCTTAACGCCAGTACGAGACATCATTCTCACGGCTCGGCCGAAGAGCACCCTCCGGCAAGTCGTGGGCGCGCCCGCGGGGTTCGGCCCGGCCCGAGGCGCGGGAGGTGTGCGGGCATGGGTCAGGGGCTGGAGCGGAGGGACGCGGGGGGGGGACCCGTGGCGCCGAGGAGGAACCTGGCGGGCGGAGGGGCGGAGAGGCTCCGGACGGGTCCATTCCACAAGCGCCGGCTCGGAATCCGAGATTCCTGATCCTCCATGCGGAAGTCCGCGGAAGTCGGCGGAAGTCATGCGGCGGTTCGCCGCCTCGCGGACACAGGCTCCGGGCCCGCGCCCGGACGCGGTGCGCAATCCCGGTTTGCTGCCGTGGTTGCCACATCAGTCACGCCCGCAGCAAGATGGTGCGACGCGCTCTCGGATCCTAGACTCGACGCTCGGCAACCGCCGCTCAGGGACGTCCGGGAGGGATTGCAACATGGTTGTGCCCTGCGCATTGCCAACATCGACTCCGGTCAGCGAGGTGCCCGAAACCCATCTCGCGTCGCCTTTCAGTGACTTCACCGATCAGGTCTTCCAGAATCTGCGCCGGGCCGATCAGCGCAGATGGGCGGGGGCCTATTTGGCGGGCCTGCTCATCACTCCCGGCAAGAAATCCGTGCGCCGCCTCGCCGGCGCCGTCTCGGCGTCTCCCACCGCGGTGCAGTCCCTGCGCCAGTTCGTGAGCCTCAGTCCCTGGGACTGGGAGCCCGTCATGCACGAGCTCACCCACTGGGCCCAGCGCCACGGCCCGGCCTCCACCTGGGCGATAGGCCGCGCGGTGCTGCCCAAGCGCGGCGACCGGTCCGTGGGCGTGCACCGCTACTTCGACCCCTCCTCCGGCCGCACGCTGAACTGTCAGCTCGGCCTCGGCGCCTTCCTGGGCATCGGCACCCTGCAGGTTCCGGTCGACTGGCGGCTGCTGCTTCCGGCCCCCTGGACCGAGGACCCTCAGCTCCGCCGCCGCGCGCGGATCCCCGACGACGTCGGTCACCGCCCGCTGTGGGCCCAGGCCCTCGACCTCGTCGACACCCTGGAGGCGCGCACCGCGCCCAGCACCGCGCCCGTCGTCGCCGACATGAGCGACGCCCCGGACGTGACCCTCTTCCTGCGCGGACTCAGCCAGCGGGGCCGGGACTTCGTGGTCGCGGTGCCCCAGCACCTGAAGGTCCTGCCCGTCGGCGAGCGCACACCGGGCGCCCCGGAGCCGGTCAGCGCGCGGGCCCACATCTCCTCGGGCAACACCGACTCCCTGACGGTCACCGCCCCGGACGGGCAGCAGCAGCACACCCGGGTCCAGTCCGTGCTCGTCCGGCTGCCCGGAGCCCGGCCGGGCGCGACACCGGAATATCCGTATCGCATTTTCACCGAGATGCTGCCGGAAAGCCGCCCGGGACCCATGTGGATCACCAGCCTCACCCATCAACGCCTCGACAACGTTGCCTCACTCGCCACACACCGCACCGGAACCACCACCGCGGTCGCGGGCATGGAACGCCACTTCGGTCTCCTCGACTTCGAGGGCCGATCATTTCCCGGGTGGTATCACCACATGGCGCTCGTTTCCGCGGCATACACCTATCAGCGATTGACACATCGCCCCGTTCCCCGGCATATGCCATGCTGCCCGGCACCGCTTTCGCGGATGAGCGAGGAACGACTGCATTTGGTCTGAAACGTGACCGGGCGCCATTCCCTGGGCGACTGCAGTGATGGGCGCCTGCAGTGATCTCGATTTCCTGGTGACGGAACGCGAATTCACGCTATTGACCGGACGTCGGCCGGGTGCCGGATCGGACGTCAACTCGGCGCCGGACAGCGGGAGTTGCCCGGCGCCTCTCGTGCGCCCGTCCCTGCCGGAGGGTGCGGCACTCCTCCGCGCCGGAAGGGTGCGGCCCTGGAGACCGCCGGGGGAGGTCGGTCTCCAGGGCCGCGGGATCGGTACCGGTGTACGGCAGCACACCGGACCGAAGCTCTTGCGGAGCGCAGCTCCGGTGTGCGCTAGGAGCTGCCCGGCGCGCCGCGCGGTGCGCGCCGCTCCGTGCGCCGGCCGCGTTCGTCGTACTCGAGCATCGCGGACACCGCGCGGATCAGCCAGGCGTTGACCGACAGCCGCTCCCGGTCGGCGGTCTCCTCGATGCGGGTCTTCGGATGCTCCGGCGGCCGGAAGTTGATGCGGGACGTCGCACCCTCCTCCCCGTTCACCGTGACTGGCGCCAATGACGCCAGTGATGGCACCACCCCGTTGTGCGCGAGGCCGCGCAGCCGCATCTCCACCGACCCGAGGGCCAGGTCGCGGGTGATCTCGTCGGCGGCAGCCGCCAGTGTGTGCTCCTGGCGCAGGGTGTCGACGTACCGCGTCAGCTCCATGGCGCCATAGTTGCACCATAATGGCACCACGCGCAAGCTTTCGAGCGCTCGCTCTCTCGGCGGGCGGTTCCGGGGGCCGTCCCAGGGGCCCGTCGACTGTTTCCGGCCACTGCCGCATCCAACTGCCCTGGCGCGCCAACGGCATCACCGTGTCAGGGCGATGTCGTGGTCGAACCGGGCTCACAGTTCAAGATCACGGGCCGCCGGTCGCGTCGGCGCCAACTCGTGGCGGGAATGAGTCGACTCGCTTACGCTCGCCGCAACAGGCGCACCACACTGGAACTCCACGACCAAGGGTCGATAGGCGACGAGGAGTTGGTGAGATGTCCACGCAGCCCCCCACGGGATCCGCCGAGGCCACCAGAGGTGTGATCGACGCCTATCTGGCCCGGCTCGCCGAGCGGGATCTGGACGGGGCGGTGCGGCTGTTCTCGGAGGACGCGGAGTGGGTCGCTCCCGGCTCCCCGGCCGTGCCGTGGTCGGGCAACCGGACAGGGCAGGCGGGGGTCAAGGAGTTCTTCACCCTGCTCCACCAGTATCTGCAGCCCGAGGAGTTCACCGTCACGCACATCGTGGTCGACGGCGAGCAGGGGGTGATCATCGGGCACCTCCGGGACACCGTCAAGGCCAACGGCACACCACTGACCACGCCCTTCGCCGCGCACCTCACGGTCGTCGGCGGCCAGGTCACGCGCTACCACCTCTTCGAGGACACCTACGCCCTCCACCGGGCCGCGACCGGCGGCTGACCGTCCGGCCGGGCCCGCCGCCATGGCAGCCACCCGCACGACCCGGAGCACCAGGAGGCACGAACGATGACCCCCCGTGACGGCATGCCGTCCCACCCGGCCGTACGCGCCTTCGTCGACGCGGTCAACGCACAGGACCCGACGGCCCTTTGGGCCGTCCTCGCCAAGGATGCCACCGTCATCGACGTGGGCACCGAGCGCGACCTCGACGCGTGGGTGGAGCGGGAGCTCCTCACGTCGCACGCGCGCATGGAGGTGGTGCGGGAGTCGCCCGACGGCCTGTCCGTCACGGCCCGCTTCCACAACGACATCTGGGGCGACATCGACACCGCGTGGGAGTTCTCGGTGTCCGGCGGCGTCATCCGGCGCTTCGTCACCGGTCCCGCCTGAGCGTCGCCCGGCCGCCGGAAGGGGAAGAAGGTAAGGGCACAGGCAGAGACAGGCGGAGAGCGGGAAGAGAGCAGGAAGGGAAGAGGGGGACGACGGCGACAAGAAGAGACGGCCCCAGAAATCCCCGGAAACAGGGAAGCAGCGGGACCACAGGTACCAGAGGAAGTGGTGTGAGCCGCACGCCGGGGCCCGAGGTGGAGCAGGCGCCGAAGGAGTCCGTGCGGATCCGCCTGCTCGGCCCGGTGAGCGTGGAGGTCCGGGGCGCGCACGTCGGCCTCGGGCCGCAACAGCGCGCCCTCCTCGCCGCCCTCGCGCTCGCCCACGGCCACCCGGTCAGCACCTCCCGGCTCGCCGAACTCCTGTGGGAGGGCGACGAACCGGACGGCGCGATCAGCGCGCTGCGTACGCACGTCCTGCATCTGCGCCGCATCCTGGAGCCGGGCCGGCGGGCCACGTCCGGCTTCGAGGTCCTGCTCAGCGCGGGCGCCCGCAGCAACACCAGCTACACGCTGGACGTCACCGACGAGCAGATCGACGCCCTGCGTTTCGTGCACCTCACCGACCGGGCCCGCAAGGCCGCCGCCGACGGCGACGCGGGCTCCGTGGTCGCGCTGCTCGACGAGGCCCTGGCCCTGTGGACCGGGCCCGCGCTCGAAGGGGTCAGCGACCGCAGCTTCGCCCTGGCCGAGGCCGAGCGCCTCGAGGAGCTGCGCCTCGTGGCCAGGGAGGACCGCCTGGACGCGCTCATCGAGCTCGGCCGCCACGAGGAGTCGGTGGCCGAACTGACCACGCTCGTCAGCGAGTTCCCGCTGCGCGAGCGGCTGCGCGGCCAGCTCATGCTGGCGCTGCACCGCTCGGACCGGCCCGCGGACGCCCTCGCCGCGTACCGCGACTTCTACCAGCTCCTCGACGACGAGGTCGGCATCGAGCCCGGCCGCCGGCTCCAGGAGCTCCACCAGAGCCTCCTCGCCGGCGACCCCGGCCTCACCCCCGGCCCCGCCCCGGCCCCCGCTCCCCCGCCCCCGGCCCGTCCCGTGCCCCGCCAACTCCCGCCCGACGTCGCCAGCTTCACCGGCCGCGCGGACTATCTGCGCCGGCTCGACACCCTCCTGGCGCAGGCCGAGGCGGGCCCGGGGCAGACACTGGTGATCTCCTCCGTGTCCGGCATGGCGGGCGTCGGCAAGACCGCTCTCGCCGTGCACTGGATGCACCGGGTGGCCGGCCACTTCCCCGACGGCCAGTTGTACGCCAACCTGCGCGGCCACGACCCCGCGCCCCCGACGACGGCCGACGAGGCCCTCGGGCAGTTGCTGCGGGCCCTGGGCGTCGGCACCGGGCATCTGCCGGAGAGCACGGACGAGAAGGCCGCCCTCTACCGCTCGCTCCTGGCGGGCAAGCGGGTGCTGATCCTGCTCGACGACGCGGCCGGCCTCGAACAGGTACGCCCGCTGCTGCCCGGCTCCCCGACCTGCTTCGTCGTCGTCACCAGCCGCAACGACCTGCGCGGCCTGACCGCCTTCCACGACGCCCACCGGGTGAGCCTGGCCGTCTTCGGCGAGGAGGAGGCGCTCGCGCTGCTCGCCCGCGTCATCGGCGCGGACCGGGTCCGGCACGAGCCGGAGGCCGCCGCCGAGGCCGTCCGGCTGTGCGGCCTGCTGCCGCTGGCCGTACGCATCGTCGCGGCCCATCTCATCGGCGACCGGCATCCGCCGATCGCGGAGGTCGTGCGCAGGCTGCGCGAGGGCGACCGGCTGCACGAGCTGACGCTCGACCAGGAGGAGCACACCGGCGTACGGAGCGTGCTCGATCTGTCCTACCGGTCCCTGCCCGCCCCGGAGCGGGAACTCCTGCGGCTGCTCGCCCTGGCTCCGGGCCCCGAGCTGTCCGCCCCGGCCGCCGCCGCCCTGGCCGGGACCGACCTGCCCGCGACGGCCCGGCTCCTGGACCAGTTGGTGGCCCGCAGCCTGCTGGAGACCCACCGGCCCGGCCGGTTCCATCTGCACGCCCTCGTCCGCCTGTTCGCGCGCGAGCGGGCCGAGGCGGAGGACACCGCCACCGACCGCGAGCGCGCTGTCGGCCGCCTCCTCACCTGGTACCTGGCGACCGCCGAGCAGGCCGCCCACCTCCTGTACGGCACCTTCTACTCCTGGTACGCGGCCCGCCCGCCGGAGCCGGACGGCTCCCCCACGTCCCCGCTGGTCTTCGGCGGCGCCGTCGACGCGCTGGCCTGGCTGGAGGACGAACGGCCCGCGCTCCTGGACTGCGCGCAGCACGCCGTACGGCACGGGCCCCGCCCCTTCGCCTGGAAGTCCGCGCTCGCCCTCCACGGCCACCTGATGGAACACGGCCGCCGCGCCGACTGGCTGCGGTCCGCGCAGGCCGGGCTGCGGGCCGCCGAGGCCGAACAGGACGACCACGCGCGGGCGGTGATGCACTGGAGCATGTGCTACGTGCTGTGGGAGCTGGCCCGGCACGACGAGGCGCTGGAGCACAGCGCCCACGCCGAGGCGCTGTTCGCGCGGACCGGGGTGGGGATGGAAACGGCCGGAGCGGTGCTCGGGCTCGCCGCGTCGCACCGCGAGCAAGGCGCCCTCGACCAGGCCGCCCGCGACGCCGAACGGGCCCGGCGGCTCTACGCCGAGGGCGGGCAGCCCGCCGGGGAGGCGTGGGCGCTGTTCCTGCTCGGCTTCGTCCGCCTCGACCAGGGCCGCCTCGACACCGCGCACCGGCACTTCACCGACGCCCGCGCCCGCGCCGAGGCATCGGGCGACCAGCACACGGTCATGCTGTCGCTGTGGGGTCTCGGCGTCGTCCAGCACGCGCTCGGCGCGCCGGACGACGCGCAGCGCCTGCTCTCGCGGGCGCTCGCGGCGGACGGCAGGCTGCTGTCCACGTACGCGGCGGAGGGCGCCCTCAACGCGCTCGCGGCGGTGTGCCGGGACAGCGGTGACCCGCGGCTCGCGCTCAAGCACGGCGTCGACGCGCTCGGTGTCACCCATCGCACGCGCCGCCGTCTCGTGGAGCCGTACGCCCTCAACACGATCGGCACGGTGCTGCTGCGCCTCGACGACGTGCCCGGCGCCCTGGACCACCACGAGCGTGCCCTGGAGGCGGCGCGCGCGGCGGGCTGCCGCCGGGCCGAGGCCGAGGCGTGCGTGGGGCTCGCCGCCGTGCACCGGCAGTTGGGCGCGCACCGCGAGGCCCTCGCGTGCACCCGGCGGGCGCTGGCCGCGGCCGGCCAGTCCGGGCTCCGTCTCGTCGAGGGCGAGGCGCGGACCGAGCTGGCCCTGGTGCATCTGGCGCTCGGTCAGCGCGGCAAGGCGGAGCGGGCCGTCGAGCGGGCCGTACGGCTGCACCGGGCGTGCGCCCACGAGCCCGGGCTCGCGCGCGCCCTGGAGGTCGCCGAAGCCGTACGGCGCGCGAGCGGCGGCCTCAACTCAGCGCCCGTACCCCCGCCGTGACCGCCGCGGCCACCAGGATGACGAGCGGTACGGGGGCCTTGAGCCGCCAGGCCACGAGGGCACCGGCGAAGCCGGCGAGGCGGGCGTCGAACGTCATGCCGTGCGCGCCGGCCGAGCCCACGAGCTGGGTGATCACGAGGACGGCGAGCAGCGCGGGGGTCAGGTACTCGACGAACCGGGGGAACCAGGCGGGCAGTTCGCGGTCGCCCATCACCAGGGAACCGGCGCCCTTGATGAGGAAGGTGGTCACCACCAGGGCGCCGACGACGATCCACGGGTCACGGCTCATCGGGCCCTCCCGGACGGGCGGTTGGCCGTCGCTTCGCTCATCGGGACCTCCACGTCCATACGACGGCGATGACGCAGGCGACGGCGATGGCCGTGTCGGGGACCGCGACGGCGGTGAGGAGCGCGGCGGAGGCGGCCGCGGTGGCGGCCGCCGTCCGCTTGCGGGCGGTGCCCAGGTGCGGGGCGAGCAGCAGGAAGAACAGCACCGGTGAGACGGCGTCGAGTCCGTAGGTGAGGATGTCCACCGCCTTGAAGGGGCCGACCGCGCCCACCAGGGTGCCGAGGACCCAGCCGAGCCACAGCACCACTCCGGAGGACAGCAGCCGCACCCGGTCGAAGCGTCCGTCCGCGTCGCTCGCGATGGCCCAGGACTCCTCGATGACCAGCTGCGACTCGACGGCGCGGCGGGCCCGGCCGCCGCGCAGGGCGGGCAGGATGGCGAAGCCCATCACCAGATAGCGCAGGTTCAGCAGGGTCCCGGCCACGGCCGCGGCCGCCCAGCCGCCGCCGTTGACGATCACCGAGACCGCGGCGAACTGCGACGAGCCCACGAAGACCAGGCCGGACATCGAGGTGGCGGCGAGCGCCCCGAAGCCCGCGCCCTTGGCGAGGACGCCGAAGGAGATGCCGAAGGCGAAGATGGCGACGGTGAACGGCACGGCGGCCCTGGCCCCGACGGCCCAGGCGTCGCGCGGCCCGCCGGACGGTGCCGGACGCATGGGCCCGGACCCGCGCTCGGTCATCCGCGCTCGCTCGGGGCGGGGGTGGGGGCGGGGGTGCTGCCCGGCGTAGCGGCGGGGGTCGCACCGCTGCCCGGCTCGGCGGCCTCGTCCCGCACCACCCGTGCGTACGCCTCCGCCAGCGCGGCGCCCACCTCGCCCAGCGGGTATCGCCGGTCGTCGACGGCGGTGACCGGCTGGACCTCGTACGCCGTGCCGGTCAGGAACACCTCGGTGGCGCGTTCGAGTTCGGCGGGGGCGAGGTGGCGCTCGACGACCGTGAGGCCCAGGTCATGGGCGAGGGCGAGGACGGTGCGGCGGGTGATGCCGTCGAGGACGCACTCCGGGGGCGGGGTGTGGAGTGCGCCGTCGAGGACCAGGAACAGGTTGGCGCCAGTGGCCTCGGCGAGGCGGCCCCGGTGGTCGAGGAGCAGCGCGTCGTCGCAGCCGGCTTCCTCGGCCTCCTGTCCGGCGAGGGAGCCGAGGGCGTACTGGGCCGCGGTCTTGGCGGTGACCGGCGCGGTATCGGGGGCGGGGCGACGCCAGCGTGAGGTGCGCAACCGGATGCCGCGCGGCCCGTCGGTGAAGATCCGTGGCCAGGGCCAGGCCGCGATGGCCACGTGCACGGAGTTGTCCGGGGCGACCAGGCGCAGGGTGTCGCTGCCGCGCCAGGCGACGGGCCGCACATAGCCCTCGGTGAGGCCCGCGAGGGCGACGGCCTCGCGGGTGGCGGCGTCCAGCTCGGCCGCGGTCCAGGGCAGTTCGTAGCCCATGCGGCGGGCCGAGGCGACGAGCCGGGCGCTGTGCTCGGGCAGCTTGAAGACGCGGCCGTCGTAGGCCCGCTCGCCCTCGAAGACGCTGCCGCCGTAGTGCAGTCCGTGGCTGAGGACGTGCAGTTGGGCGGCGCGCCAGGGCACGAACTGCCCGTCGAGCCAGATGACGCCGTCCCGGTCGTCGAGGGGGGCGGCGGGCGGCGGGGCCGCACGGGTCATGTGGCGAACCCCCGCTCGGCGTAGGGGTAGCCCTCCAGTTCGTTGACGTCGGTGGTGTCGTCGCGCCGGGACGCGTAGTAGATGCGGACCTCGTCGATCAGGCCGGTGTCGTCGAAGCGGTAGACCTCGGCGCCGCGCAGCACCTTGCCGAGGCGCGGCTTGAAGGCGGTCCACTCGCAGACGGCGGTGCGGGTGTGCTCGTCGGCGTAGACGGCGTCCACCGCCCAGTGCGACGCGTTGGCCCGCACGTCGGCGCCCCAGCGCTCCACGATCGGGTCGATGCCGTGCACGGGCCCGGACATGCCGTGGGCGAGGTAGTGCACGACCTCTTCGGACAGACACTGCGCGAACAGGTCGCGGTCGACTTTGTTGCACGCCTCGAAGTACTGCCGCACCGCGGCCTCCATCGTGGCCCGGTCCAGGCTTCCCATGGCTGTTCGTCCCCTCGTCTCTCGATCGCTTCCGTGCCGGAACGGAGCCGTTCCGGTCACATCTCCGCCGACGCGAACCGCAGGGGCGGCAAGGAGGCCAGCCGCTCCCGTGCCGCGACGAGCGCCCGCTGGTCGTCCGTGAAGGCGTAGCGGTCGCCCTCCGCCCCTTCGGGCAGCTGGCTGCGTACCAGTTCCTTGGCCGCCGCGCGGTACTCCGCGGACGTGCCGACGGCCGCTTCCATACCCTCGATCGTGTCGACCAACTCCCGCAGTCCGTCGATGACCCGCTCGTGGTCCAGGCGCAGCCCGTCGCCGCGGTCGGCGACGATCGCCCGGCGGGCGCGCAGCCAGGAGTAGAGGAAGACACCGGTGCCCGCGTCGAAGTTGCGGACGGCGTGGGCGTCGAGCGGGTACCGGAACATGCGCTCCAGCAGGATCATGGCGATCTGCTCGTCGGCGTACGGCACGGCGGTGTCGCCGTGGCAGGCGAGCACGGTCTTGGCGTCGACCTTCAGCTCTTCCAGGAGGCCGATGAACCAGTTCATCTTGAGTTTGACGTGCTGGTCGAGCGGCCACCGCCCCTGGTGGTGGAAGTAGTCGTGCAGATATCCCCAGACGGAACGCGCCTGGTAGCAGACCTCGGGGTCGAGTCCGGCGGATCCGCGGGGCACGGTGTCGGCGGTGAGGACGGACCGCGCGGACGGCAGGGCGTACGTCTCGTGGATGCGGCGGAATTTGCTGAAGAAGAAGATCGCGTAGGCCTGTTCGGTCACCTTGTCGTGGGCCGCGACGTTCTCCGGGAAGAAGACGATGCAGTTGCCGCGCGTCAGTCCGGCGCTGCCGGCGAGCAGCACGGTGGCCTGGCAGTTGTTCTTCGGGTGCGGGTAGTGGACGGCCAGTTCGGGCAGCGCGTCGGGTTCCTTGCGGCGTACGAGGAAGAACTCCAGGCGGCGGCCGACCGGCGGGACGCTGTTGGTGGTCTGCACGGGGGCGAGGAACGCGGCCCAGTCGCCGTCGGCGGGCGCGGTGAGGGCGTCGCGGCAGCGGGCGAAGTGCGGCGGAGTGTCGAGTCCGGCGGCGAGCCAGTCGTCGATGTCGGCGGTGAGCGCGTCGGCCTGTGCCGTCCTGCCGTGCCCGGCGAACCACTGTGCGGCCTCGTCCTTGATGGCCAGCAGGGCGCCGCGGTCCTCGGCGTCGGGTGCGGGGACCGTGCCGTCGTCGCGCTGGCGGGTGCGGAAGGCGTCGATCCGCGGGAGCAGGCCGCGACCGAGCAGCGCGGCCTCGTCGAGCAGGTCGTCCTTGAGGCGGTACGGGGTGTGCGTGCTGCTCATCGGCCGGCCTCCCGCACCTGGTGGGCCCGGCCGGTCTCCCGGACCTGGTGGACGGTGTAGACCATCGGCACCTCGCCGAAGCTGCGGACGACCCGCAGGCCGTGGGCGCGCGCGGCGACGACGGTGGTGACGCACCCGTCGGCGCGGCCGTCGGCGCAGTCGATGGCGGCCTGCGCGTTGCTGGTCACCAACTGCCGTGCGCTCGCGGGCGGTACGAGTCCGGCCGGGGCCGGGTGGGTGGCCACGGTGCGCGGCTCGGCGCTGGTGCCCGGCGCGACGGCGAGCACCATTTCGTACGTGGGCGACAGGAAGCAGTCCACCATGCGGCAGGTGTGCAGGTTGCCGAACACGAGCGTGTGCAGCTCGGGGTAGACGGCGCAGGCGAGCAGCGCGTGGGCGCCGGTCCTCGGCACGCTCTCCATGGCGCTTTCGAGCGACGTGTGCAGGACGACCTGCCCGTCGTCGGCGCGTCCTCGCCGCCGGAGCCACAGGTGGGCCGCGGACTCCAGGTTGGTGCCGGTCGGGCCGAGGGTGTGCAGGTACCGAATCTCATCGACGGTCGAGGACGACTCACCGACCCACGACGACGGCGACGGCACTCCCGAAGCCGCCGCCCCAGCCACATCCAAGGTCACTTCCGAAGGCACTTCCGAAACCAAGTGCGAGAGCGCAGCAACGCTCACTTGTTCCCCCGTCATCATTTCCACTCCCCTTTGAATTTCCCCCGAAATTCTCCGGTTGTGATGAGGCGGCGCCCGGACCGTGCGCCGCTCGTACAGGTGCGCGTCGGCGATCCTAGGCGGCCGTGCCCCGCCGCGGCCAGGGCGTCTAGGGCCCACAGGGCCGATTGCCGCACTCTGGCCAATTCGGCCCGCCCCGGTTTCTGAAATCCCGGCGACAAACCCCACCGGGCCGGGCGAAAATTACGCTGCTTTCATCGACATGCCCGCGAAGTCGCCGTGCGCATCACGTCACGGCGACCGCAATTCGACGGTCCCGGAGTCCGACTTGGGCAGGCCACGCCTCCATATCAGCTGGCAGTACCGGCGGTTGGGTAGGTGTGGAAACCTTGCCCGCTCTTGCGGCCGAGCCTGCCTGCCGCCACCAGGTCCGTGAGCAGGGTGCACGGGGTGAAGCGGGCGTCGTCGGTGAGCTCGTGCAGGACGTGCAGGGTGTCCACGACGGTGTCCAGGCCGATCAGGTCGGCGGTGCGCAGCGGGCCCATGGTGTGCCCGAAGCACTCCTGGAAGAGTCGGTCCACGGTGGCTGCGTCCGCGGTGCCGGCCTGGACCACGGCGGCTGCGTCGTTGTATGTGGCGTGCGACAGCCGGTTGGAGACGAACCCGGGTGCGTCGCCCACCATGATGCCCCGCTTGCCCATGCTCACGAGGAGGTCGTGTGCGTCGTCGAGGGTCTGCTCACTGGTGTGCTCGCCACGGATCATCTCGATGGCGTCCTTGGCGTAGGCGGGGTTCATGAAGTGCATGCCCAGGACGCGGCCGGGATCGTCGATGTGTTCGGCCAGCAGGCCGACCGGGATCGCGGACGTACAGGTGGCGAGTGTCGTGGTGGGGGTGAGCACGGTGTTGAGGGAGCGGAAGACCTCCCGTTTCACGGGGATGCTCTCGCGGGCGCATTCGACGACGAAGGACGCGCTGCGCAGCTGGGCCAGGTCGGCGCTGAACCGCACCCGCTCCGCCGTGCGCCCGGCTCCGTCGGCCGGTGCGCGGCGCATCAGGGTGGCCATGCGCAGTCCGGCGCGCAGTCGGTCGGGAGCGGTGGCCAGGGCCGCCGGTGCGGGGTCCACGACGGTCACCTCGTGGCCGGCAGCCGCCAGGCAGTGAGCGACGCCGACGCCCATGGTGCCTGCGCCGACGACGCCGACCGTACGGCTGGGGGTGGAGGGCGGGGTGGGGTGGGACACGGGTTCTCCTGGGGCGGCGGTCGGTGGGGTCGGTGCGGTCGGTGCGGCCGGTGCAGGCGGACCGGAGGGGTCAGGCGGTGGTGACGACGCGTACCGCACTGTCCTGGGCAGGGGGCGTCTGCTCGGGGTCGAAGCCGAGCAGGATCCGGGGGCCGTTCCGCTCGATGACGTCGAAGCCGCTGAAGCGCAGGTTGACCAGCATCACCCGGTTCACCTCGGTGGGCACGAACTCCGCGACAGGCCGCCGCCCGGCGGCCAGCGCGTCGCGGACGATGTGGCCGATCAGGGCGGGACCGATGCCGCGGGACATCACCCTGCAGGACAGCAGCAGCAGCTTCAGCACGCTGTCGGTGCCGGTGAGCTCGCTCAATGCGAGGCCGATGGTGCCGTACGAGCCGAAGCGGTCCTCCAGGCTCGCCACCAGCACCTGGTGCGACGGGGAGGCGCTCAGCTTGCGCAGTTCGGCCATGTCGTAGGTGCGGCCTGTGGTGTTGAGCTGGTGGGTGCGGACGGTGAGTTCGTGGGCGCGGTCGAGATCCGTCTCGGTTGCCCGGCGCACGGTCAGGACCAGGTCGAGGGTGGCCAAGAAGTCCTTCGCGGGGCCGGAGTGGGTGTCCTGGGCGCGCTTGCGGCGGAGTTCGCTGCGGTAGAGGTGGCGGCGGCCGCGGCTCTCGTCGGTGACGAACGGGGGCTGGAAGTCGGGCAGGACGGGCAGGACGGCCGCCTGCTCGGCGGCGAGAACGCGTACCGCAGGGTGGGCTGCCGCCACCTCTGCGCGTTCCGCCGCGTCGTTGTCGATGAATGCCACGGTGTCGATGCCGATGTTGAGGGCCTCGGCGATCCGGCGCACGGCATCCGACTTGGCGCCCCAGCCGATCTCCAGGACCGTGAACAGTTCCTCGATGCCGAGTGCCCTGAGATGCGCGGTAGCGGTGTCGTGGTCGCCGCGGCTGGCGGCGGCGTGCAGGATTCCGCGCTCGTCGAGGACGTTCAGCGTGGCAAGGACCTCGGGGAAGAGCCGGGGGGCGTCGCCTTCGAGGACGGTGCCGTTCCATACGGTGTCGTCGAGGTCCCAGACCAGGCACTTCACGGTCGCTGCGGGTGCGGGTGCGGTGGCGGTCGCGTCCGTCTCGGGTGTGTTCGTCTCGGGTGTGTTCGTCTCGGGCTTCATGGCGGTCCCTTCCCGGATCACTGTGCGGGTACGTCGGCGGACGCGGGCCGGTACCCGTAGCGGCGCAACAGCCGGTTGCCGATGTGGAGTTCCGACACGGACTGCGAGCCCTCGATGAGCTCCATCACCTTGGCGTCCCGGAAGAAGCGGCCCGCCGTGCTGTCCGGCGCGATCCCCGTGGCGCCCAGCACCTGCACGGCCGCCCCGGCGACGAAGGTGGCTGCGCCGGCAGCCGCATACTTGGCGAGAACGGTCTCCGCCACGGCCGACGGGTCTCCCTCCTGACGCAGCCGGCCCGCTCGGGCGCACAGCTCGCGGGCGGCCCTGGCCTGGACTGCGGCGCGGGCGAGTCCGGCGCGTACGAGCTGATGCCCGGCCAGCGGCACGTCCCGCTGAAGGCGGTGCACCGCGTGGTCGGCCGCGGCGTCGAGGCAGGCTTCGGCCATCCCGACGCAGCCCCAGGCCACGGTGTAGCGCCCGTGGTCCAGGGCCGTGCCCACGACGTGGGTGAGGCCCACGCCGGGCGGGCCGATCAGGTGGTCCCGCGGTACCCGCACCGAGTCGAAGCCGACATGGGCGATCTCGGCCGCCCGCATGCCCAGCTGGCCTTTGACGGGCTCCCGGCGTACACCCGTGAGGTTCCCCTCGACCAGTACCGCCGACGGCCGGCCGGCCAGCCGGCCCAGGACGAGGAAGACGTCGGCGGTTCCGCCGAAGGTGATCCACCGTTTGCGGCCGGTGACGACCAGGTCGTCGCCGGCCTCGTCGATGCGCGTCTGCACGCCTGCCAGGTCGGTGCCGGCCTCCGCCTCCGTTGCGGCGAAGGCGGCGAACCGGTCCCCGCAGGCCAGTTGCGGCAGCCACTGCTCGCGCTGGGCGGCGGTGCCCCAGCGCAGCAGCGCGGCGGCGACCATCTCCTGCACGGTGAGCAGACCGCGCAGTGCGCTGCACACTCCGCCGAGCTCGGCGGAGGCCTCGCCCAGCTCGGCCGGGCCGAAGCCCGAGCCTCCGTAGCGCTCGGGCAGGGCGACCCCGAAGAGTCCGGCCTGGGCGACGGCCTTGCGTACCCGCTCAGGGAGGGTGCACAAGCGGTCCCACTCGGCGGCCTCACCCCGGAGCGCGGCGGCGAGTTCCGCCGCGTCCGGCGGGCCCGCGCGTCCGGCGGCCTGCGTCATGACGCCAGAACACCCCCTCGGGCCTGGGCGAAGGCCAGGATGTTCGCGGCCGTACGGAAGTTGTCGATGGCGAGGTCCTCGACCTCCACCGTCAGCCGGAAGCGGTGCTCCACGAAGTTGACGAGTTCGAGGGCGAAGAGCGAGTTGGCGAGTCCGGTGGCGAAGTAGTCGTCGTCGGGGCCGACCTCGGTGCCGAGCGCGCGGGTCAGGAAGGCCAGGATGTCCTCGATCGCGGTCGTTGCGGGTGCTCTCGTCATGGGTGATCTCTCTTCTCGGGTCTCACGAACGCATGGGGTGACTGCGGCGCGGGGCTCACAAGTAGTGGGGTGCGGCGCCGGCTCCGATCTCCACGAGCAGCAGGCTCCACGCGGCGACCGGGCTGGCGCTGAGCAGGACGGCCCGCTGTCCGTCGCCGAGGCCGCCGCGTTCGAGTTCCGTGTGGAGGTTCACGAGGACGTCGTTCGGGCCGAGGTGCCCGTACCGCCGGAGGTTGTCGAAGCACGTGGTGCTGATCTCGATGCCGAGTGACTCCTCGGTGAACCGGAAGCCGCCCAGGGAGAGGTTGTGGCTGAGGTAGCAGGAGATGTCCGCCGCCGTGAGGCCGTTGCGTTCCAGAAGCCGCTGGTGCATCGCGCGCAGGCGGTTGCGGGTCTCCACGGCGAGCTTGAAGGAGTACGCGCGCTGATCGCGGCACTCCTCGCGCCACTGCGCGGTGGGCCGGTCCCGGTAGTCGACGTGGAAGAGGTCCCAGTACTCGCCGTTGGTCTCCTGGACGATGTCGAGGATGCGGACCGGTCCGCTGCGGGAGATCACCGCCGCAGCGCCGCCGTCACCGCTGACGGTCACCGGGTGGCGGTAGCGCTGTGGTGTCGGCGGCTTGCTGCCGTGTGCCACCAGGACGTGTTCCAGGTCAGGGTCGGCGGCGAGCAGTCCGCGGGCGGCCAGCAGCGCCGGGGTGAGCGAGACACAGCCGAGGCCGCCGACGGAGAACGCCGGCGCCCCGTCCGCACCGAGCAGCGCCTGGAGCCGGGTGGCCTGCGACGTCATCAGCATCTCCGGGGCGCGCGAGTCGATGAGGATCAGCGCGCCGATCTCGTGCCCGGTCAACCCCGCCTGCGTCAGGGCTCGACGGGCGGCTCCGGCGGCGAGGTCCAACGCGGTCAGCGAGTCGTCCGCGCGGACCTCGTCGATGCCGAGCTGGGCGCAGGTCTCGCGTTCGGCCGCGCCGAGCGGGTCGAGGCCCGGCAGCTCGGCGACGGGCAGCGTGCCGTCGGGCTGGTGGACCGCCACCGCTGCGAGGGCCGTCGTCGAAGCCATTCAGCGGCCTTCATCGCTCTTGCCCGGGGACGCCGCGCCCGCTGTGTGGTGTGCGCCGTGCCCGTCCTGCGCGGCGGCGAGCTCGGTGAAGGCCTCGACGAGGTGATCGGCGAATGCTTCCATGTCGGCACGGGCGATCGAACCGCGGTGCACGACGCCGAGTTCGAGCGTTCCGCCCATCACATGGGTCTCGACCACCATCGGCACGTAGCTGAGCAGCGAGGTCGGCCGGCCCGGCAGGGACGACCGGCGCATGCGGACGGCGGCACCGCCCAGCTTGGCGAGCCCGTTGTTGGCGCTGGCCAGGTGCTCCACCAGCACCTGGGGCTCCGGCAGCGCCCGGACCTCCGCCACCACTGGGGTCTCGGGGCTGAGGTGGCGCATGACGCCGTACCCGATGCCGTCGTTGGGCACCGACCGCAACGCCGCGGCGGCGACCGGAAGTGTCTCCGCGACGCCGGCCCCGGGCTCCACCCTCAGGAAGGCCGGGAACATGTGGGTGAACCAGCCGATCGACGCGGTGCGGTCACCGTGCCACAGCGCGTGCGGCGAGGCACCCATGCCCAGGGTGCTCAGGAAGGCGTGCGGCCGGCCGCGCCACCGGGACCAGGCCACGGCGACCGCGGCCATCGAGGCGTGCTGGCTGGCCGGACCGCTCTCGCTGAGCTGCGCCGCAACCCGGTCGGCCGCGACCATACGCTGGACGAGCCCGGGCGCCGCGTCCTTTGGCCCGTTTTCGGGTACGGGCTCCTCCGACCCGTCAGCCGCGCTCAGTATCCCCTTCCAGTACGGCAGTTCACCGGCCACCTCGTCGGACGTGGCCATGGCGCGCAGCAGATGCGTCCATTCCCGCCAGGCGGTGCGGCGCCCGGCGGTGGGACCGGTCCCGGCCAGGGCGGCGTCGAGGTCCTCCACCAGTGGCACGATCGCCAAGGCGTCGTAAACGAAGTGGTGGACCGCCATCAGGATCACACCGGGCAGGTCGGCGCCGCGGTCGTAGAACCTGACCCGGAGCACCGGGCCACGTCCCAGGTCGATGTCCGCCAGCAGATCGTCGAAGTCGGCCTCCAGGCGCGCGTGCAGCTGGTCTTCGTCCAGTGGCGGCAGCACCCTGGCGTCGACGACCGGCGCGGTCTCACGCTCCGCACACTCGATGCGCCAGCCGAGTTCGTTGTGCCGGAACCGGTAGCGCAGCGGCTCGTGCAACTCGACGAGGCGCTCGAACGCCGCGCGCACCGTGTCCGCCGGGATTCCCGGGGCCGTCTCCAGTACCGCCGGCGAGACGAAGTCCAGGGCGCCGTCGGGCGCGGTGTCCTGCAGGGCCCGGATCAGCGGCGTCGGCGGGATCGGTTCGCCGGGCACGGGCGCCGTCGCGGCGGTGGCGGCCGCCTCCGGACGGGCGGCGGGAACGGGCACGGCTGCTGCGGCCTGCGCGCGCAGGGTCGGGTGCTGGAGGACGTCGTGCGGGGTGAGGCGCAGCCCGGCCTTGGTGGCGCGCGAGGCGATGGTCACGCTGAGCAGCGAGTCGCCGCCGATCTTGAAGAAGTTGTCGTCGGGTGCCACCCGGGCGACACCGAGCAGGTCGGCCCAGATTTCGCCGAGGATCCGCTCGGCCTCGCGTCCTGCCTCGTCGGTAACTGCTCCCGGGGTCACGGCCGTGGTCACCGACGTCAGCTCGTCGGTCGTGTAGTGGTCGAACACCGCGCTCTCCTTCATCCTCTTGCGGTCGAGCTTTCCGTTGCTCGTCCGGGGCAGCTCGTCATGGCGTTGGACGCGGCCGGGCCTCATGTGGTCCGGCAGTTCCCGGGCCGCCCATGCCCTCAGCTCCGCCTCGTCGGGCAGTGGCGCGCCCGCGACGTGGGCCACCAGCAGCGGGGCGCCGGAGGGCTGTCGCTCGGCGAGGACGAGGGCCTCCCGCACCTGCGGGTGCCGCATCAGGGTCCGCTCGATCTCGGCGGGCTCCACGCGGTGACCGCGCAGTTGGAGCTGGTCATCGGCGCGCCCGCGGAACTCGAGGATGCCGTCGGGGCGGACGACGGCCAGGTCGCCTGTGCGGTACATGCGGGCGCCGGGCTCGTCGGCGAAGGGGTCGGCGACATAGCGGGTCGCGGTCAGGCCCGGCCTGCCGTGGTAGCCGCGGCCGACGTGCGCGCCGCCGAGATGGACCTCACCGGTCTCCCCCCGCGGCACCGGCCGGCCCCGGCCGTCCAGGAGGTACACGCGGGTGTTGGGGAGCGGTTGTCCGATGTCCGGCAGCTCGCCGGAACGGGTGGTGGCCTCAGCCACCCGGCCCGCGGTCGCGCAGACCACGCACTCGGTCGGCCCGTAGATGTTGAGCACGGCGAACGGAGCCTGCCGGGGCGGCCGTACGCGCAGCAGATCGCCGCCGGTGACCAACAGCCGCAGGGCGAGGTCCTGGACGTCGGGAAGGTCGGTGAGGACCAGCTCAGCGAGCGGTGTCGGCATGCAGGCCACGGTGACGCGATGCTCGGCCAGCTCGCCCAGAAGGCTCTCCGGGGTCTGCAGAAGTTCCGACACGAAGCACAGCGTCGCTCCGTAGTACAAGGCCGACATGACCTCGAGCACCGCCATGTCGAAGGCGGGAGACACCGTCTGCGCGAGACGGTCGGCGGACGTGAGCGCTGCCTCCTCGCCGAACCAGTGCAGCAGGTTGAACAGCGCCCGGTGCTCGATCTCACAGCCCTGCGGGCGCCCGGTCGAGCCCGAGGTGTGCGAGATGTACGCCAAGTTGGCCGCGCCGGCCCGCCGCGGTGGCCCGGCGCCCGGGCTCTCGTCGCCGGGGGCGGCGGCGATCCGGACGACCGGAACTCCGCCGCCGCCCTCGACCGCCATGCCCTCGCCCACGACCAGCGCGCATGCGCCGACCTCGGCGAGGACGGACCGGATCCGCCGCTCGGGGACCGCGGGGTCGATCGAGGCGAAGGCCCCGCCCGCCTTTTGCACCGCGAGCCAGCCGACCACCAGGTCGGCGCCGCGTGCGGCGACCACCGGGACGGCGCTGTCCGGTCCGATGCCGTGCTCGACGAGCCGGCGCGCCACGCGGTTGGCCCGCCCGTCGATGTCACGGAATGTGTGGCTGCCTGTGGCGTCGACGACGGCGATCCCGTCGGGGCGCTGCGCGGCGTGCTCCTGGAAGGCCTCGCTCACCAGGCGCACGTCCGGCTGGTCACGCCGGTCACCGGCGAGAAGGGAGGGCTCCGCAGCCTCGATGGCCGCGACGGGCTCGGTGGCAGCGGCCGGCTCACCGCCTCCCTGGAGGAGTTCCTCCAGGGGCCGGTCCGGCTCGTTCATCGCTGCCGCGGCGACATCCTGGAAGAGGTCGACGAGACGGTGCGCGGTGGCCGGCTCGAACAGGTCGACCGCGTACTCCAGGTAGCCGTTCATCAGCCCGCCGTCCTGGTCGTACAGGCCGAAGGTGAGGTCGAACTTGGAGGTTCCCGGGGCGACCCCGGAGACCCCGGAAAGGTCCTCCCCGAGGCTGTCGAGGCTCTCGGTGGTGAGGCCCGCCAGCTCGACGCCGGCCGCTGCGGTGTTCTGGTGGGTGTAGCAGACGGTGAACACCGGGTGCCGCGAGGGATCGCGGTGGTCGGCCGCGGCGACGATCTTCCCGAAGGGGATCTCCTCGTGGTCGAGTACGCCGGTGGCGGTGGTCGCACAGCGGGCCACGAGGTCGCGAAAGCTCAGGCCCGGGTCGACCTTCGTGCGGAACGGCAGCAGATTGTTGAAGTAGCCGATCAGGTCGTGTGTGGCGGGGTTGAACCGGCCCGTGGTCGCCGCGCCCACCACCACGTCCCGGTGGCCGGCCCACAGGTGCAGGACCGCGTCGATCACAGCGAGCATGGTGGCGAAGCTCGTCGTGTTCTCGCGCACGCTGAAAGCACGCAGGCGTCGGGACAGTTCCTCGTCGAGGCAGAACTTCACGGTGTCTCCCCGGAAGGACTGCACCGCGGGACGCGGCCGGTCGATCGGCAACTCGGGGGTGTCCAGGTCGAGCAGCTCGGCGTTCCACCACCGCAGTCCGCGCGCGGTGCGCTCCGCGTCCAGCCACTCCCGCTGCCAGGCCGCGAAGTCGGCGTACTGGACGGGCAGGTCGGGCAGCTCGGCTCGGTGACCGGCGCGGCGGGCGTTGTAGCAGGCGGACAGTTCCCCGAAGAAGACGGCGGGTGTCCAGCCGTCGTAGACGATGTGGTGCCAGGTGTGCAGGATCACGTGGTCGTGCTCAGCGACCTTGATCACCACGCTGCGGAACAGCGGCCCGCGCGCGAGGTCGAACGGTGCCGTCGCCTCCTCGGTCAGCGCCCGTGACAGCTCCGCGAGGCGCTCCCGGTCCGGCAGCGCCGCGAGGTCGATGAAGGCCAGCTGCGGCTCGGGCACCGCGTCGAGCGCGTACGGCCTGCCGTCCTCGTCCAGGATGCGGGTGCGCAGGATCTCGTGCCGGCCCACCACGTCACCCAGCGCGCCCCTGTACGCGTCGAGGTCCAGCTCGCCGGCATAACGCAGCTTGACGGGGATGTTGTAGAGCGCCGTGCCCGGCGCCAGCCGGTCCAGGTACCACAGTTGCTCCTGGTTGAACGACAGCGGCAGCCGGCCGGGGCGCGGCACAGGGGTGATCGTCCAGTCGTCCCGCTCCGGTCCTTCCGCCCGCAGGACGTCTATCCGCGCGGCGAGTTCGCGCAGCGTGGGGTGCTGGTGCAGGTCGCCGAAGGTGAGGCGCACGCCGAACAGATCCTGGGCCCGGCTCAGCACCGTGATGCCGGCGATCGACGTGCCGCCGAGGTCGAAGTAGTTCGAGTCGGGGCCGACGTCCTCGGCCTTGAGGATGCCTGCCCAGATCTCAGCCAGCTGCCGCTCCGAGTCGCCGCCTGCGCCGCCCCGCTCCTGAGCCGTGGTCCGCTCGGCGTCCGCCGCGCCGGTCGGGCGGAGGGACGGCAGCGGGGCGCCCGGCGGACGGCACCAGCAGGAGACCTCGTCGGCGTCGAACGGATAGGTCGGCACCTCGATCCGGCGCCGCTGCGTGCCGGCGTAGTAGCGGCTCCAGTCGAGGTCCGCGCCGAGCGAGTAGAGCGCCGCGAGGGCCGAGAGCACGCCCTGCCGCGTGGGGTCCGCGAAGAGGCGCACGACCGGCAGCTCCGAGGCGACCCGGGAGATCTCCCGCGACAGCGCGCCGTCCGCGGCCAGCTCGACCAGGACCGCGCCCTCGTCGGCGAGACTGCGGACCGCGCGGCGCAGGCCGTGCTCGTCGACCTGGCTGGTGATCGGCGCTCCCGCGGCCTTGTGCCGGGCGTCCTCGGCCGTCGCGGGGTCCTGGATGGTGCGCACCGCGAGGTTGCCGACGCCGTTGCCGACCAGGCGCGCCTCGGTCAGGCCGAAGGAGCGCGCGAGGCGGTACACCGCGTGCTGCCGGGCGAGCAGCCGGGCACCGGGCGAGGTGTCGTCCGTGTCGTCCCCGGAGTCCGCTGAGCCCTCGGATTCCTCGGAGCCCGCGGAGCCGGAGTCGGGAGCGGCGAGTTCCGGGAAGGCCGCGCGCAGGCCCGCCCATGTGTCGTCGCCGAGCTCGGCGTCACCGGAAAAGAGGAAGACCACGGGGGCCTGCGCCGACGGTTCGCGCTCACCGGGGCGCTGCGCGCGCAGTACCGCGGCCAGCTCCTGGTTGTCGTACGCGGTCCCGGCCCAGCGGTACGGGTGGTCGTCGCGGCCGCGGTTGAGCGCGTGCGCGACATCCGGCAGCTGCTGCCCGGTCCGGTCGAGGAAGTCGGCGACGCGCCGCGCGTAGCTTTCGAGGGCCGTCGGCGACTTGGCGGAGAGAGTGACCAGCTCGGCCGCGGGCTCCCGGGCCGCCGGGGTCCGGGCCCCGGCGGGCGGTTCCTCGACGACGGCGTGCACATTGGTGCCGGTCAGGCCGAAGGAGCTCAGACCTGCCCGGCGGGTGCTGCCCGCCCGGCGCTGCCACGTCGTGGCCTCCGCGTCGACCTGCACCGGACCGGTGAAGTCGATCAGCGGGTTGGGCGTCTCGAAGTTGGGGTTCGGGTACCGGGTGCCGTGCCGCAGCCCGGCGAGGACCTTGAAGAGACCGGCGATGCCCGAGGCGTGGTTGAGGTGTCCGATGTTTCCCTTGATCCCGCTGATCCCGCACGGGTCGCCCCGACCCGCCTCGTCGAAGGCCTGCCGCAGCCCTGCGACCTCGATGACGTCGCCGAGTCTGGTGCCCGAGCCGTGGCACTCGATGTAGTCGAGCGGGCCCGGGCCCGCCTGCCGCCAGGCCTCGACGAGCACCTCGGCTTGCCCGCGGGCGCTGGGCGCGCTCATGCTCGCGGCACGGGAGCCGTTGTGGTTGACGGCCATGCCGCGCAGTACGCCGTGAATGTGGTCGCCGTCCGCGAGCGCGTCGCTCAGCCGCTTGAGGACGACGAGCCCGCCGCCCTCACCGCCGGTGGAGCCGTCTGCGGCGGCGTCGAACGGGCGGCACACCCCCTCCGGGGACTCCAGGCCGGCCACGGGCCTGCGGCCACGCCCGGGCACCAGGACCGGATAGAGGTTGAGTCCGCCGGCGAGGGCCAGGTCCGCCTGCCCGCCCCGCAACTGCCCCACGGCGACCGCGACCGCGGCGAGGCTGCCGCTGCACGCGGTGTCCAGGACCAGATTGGGGCCGTCGAAGTCGAAGAGGTAGGCGATGCGCGCGGCCACCGCGGAGGGGTGCGAGCCGAGGATCTGCTGCGGGTCGTCGTCGGTGTACAGGCCGGCGTACTGGGGTTCGGGCGCGCTGAGGACGACGGAGGTGCGCGAGCCCTTCAGGGACCCCGGCGCGTAGCAGGCGTTCTCGACGGCCCGGTGCGCGAGCTGGGCCGCCATGCGCTGGTGCGGGTCCATCAACTCCGCTTCGCGTCGGGAGAGTCCGAAGAACCGGTGGTCGAAGAGGTCGATCCGGTTCAGGTAGCCCATGTCCACGTAATCGACGTCGGTGGGCGCCCCGCCGTAGTGGACCCGCTCCTTGTCCGGTGCCCGTACGCTGATGCGTCCGCCGAGCAGGTTCCGGTGCAGCGCGTCCAGATCGTCGGCGTCCGGTAACGCCACGGCTACACCGGTGATCGCCACGGCGTCCCGCCCGGCGCGGGTGCCCCCGGACGGAGGCGAGGGGAGGCTGGGTTGCGTCACAGTTCAAACCCCAATCTGTCAGTCGTTCCGCGGGCCGTGCGGTCGTCCAGGAGGCGGGCCATCGCCTCGACCGTGTTGTGTTCGAACAAGACGGTCACCGGCACCTCGCTCAGGCCCAGTTCGGCAAGCCGGTTGCGCAGCGCGAGGACGGACAGGGAGGTTCCGCCGATCTCGAAGAACTTCTCGTGCACGCCGATCTCGTGCCGGCCGAGCAGTTCCGCCCAGATCGCGGCGACTGCGCGTTCGGTGGCCGTGCGCGGCAGGGCCGGAGCGACCCCGGTCCCGTCGGAACGCCGGGGGACCGGCAGGGCGTCCCGGGCGTCCAGGGCGTCGAGCGGCGTGCGCGGCCTGGCCGTCAGTTCCGTGACGAGGTGCACGAACCGGTCCGCGAGGTCCCGCGACGTGCTCCGCTCGAACAGGTCGGTGGCGTACTCGACGAGCCCCCGTAGTCCGTCCCGAGCACAGTCCTCGATGTGGAAGAGCAGGTCGAACTTCGCGGTCCCGGTCACGACCGGTTCGGGGACTGCCCGCAGACCGGGCAGTTCGAGCCGGCCCGTGCCGGTCTGCCAGGAGAACGCCACCTGGAACAGCGGGTGGTAGGCGGCGGACCGTTCGGGGTTCAGCGCCTTCACGAGCCGGTCGAAGGGCACGTCCTGGTGGTCGTACGCGCCGACGGCCTTGTCCCGCACCTGCCGCACCACGGACGCGAAGGTCGGGTTGTCCGCCATCCGGACCCGCAGCACCCACGTGTTGACGAAGAAGCCCACCAGCTCCGCGAGCGCGTCGTCGCCGCGCCCGGCGATCGGTACGCCGATGGCCAGGTCGTCGCCGCCGCCCCGCAGATGCAGCAGCACAGCGAGCGCGGACTGCAGGACCATCGGCACCGTCGCGCCCTGGGCCCGCGCCGCCTCCTCGACGGCGGTGCGCACATCGGGGTCGATGGTGAAGCCGACCGTGTCGCCGCGGTGACTGGCCACCGGTGGCCGGGGCCGGTCCAGCGGAAGCGGCAGCGGCTGCGGCATGTCCGCCAGCTCGCCGCGCCAGTAGGCGAGTTGAGCCGCGAGCACGCTGTCCGGGTCGTCCTCGTCCCCCAGCAGCTCCCGCTGCCACAGTGCGTAGTCCGCGTACTGCACCGGCAGGTCGGCCCACTGCGCCGGCCCGCCCCGCAGGCGGGCCTCGTACGCGTCTCTCAGGTCCCGTGCCAGCGGCGCCATTGACTCGCCGTCCGCGGCGATGTGGTGCATCGTCAGCACGAGTACGTGCTCTTGCGGCCCGCACTGCAGCACACGCGCCCGCACCGGTATCTCCGCGGCCAGGTCGAAGGGGCGGCCGATCTCCTGGGAGACCGCGGCGGACACTGCCTCCGGCGCCACCTCCCGCACCGGCACCTCCAGCGCGACGTCGTCCGCCGGCAGCACCACCTGAACGGCGCCGCCCCCGTCGTCCGCCGGGTACAGGGTTCGCAGGCTCTCGTGCCGCAGCACCACATCCCGCAGCGCCGATCCCAGCGCGTCCGTGTCGAGGGGGCCGCTCAGGCGCAGCACGAACGGCAGGTGATAGGTCGGCAACGGTTCGAGCTCGTTGAGGTACTTCAGCCGGCGCTGTGCGAACGACAACGGCACCCGCTCGGGCCGCTCCTTCGCTCGCCGCAGCGCGGGGCGCGACGACCGGGCTCCCGCATCCACCCGCTCCACGAGCTGCGCCACCGTCGCCGCCTCGAACACGGCCTGGATCGGCAGTTCCACCCCGAGGTCGGCCCGTATCCGGTTCACCAGCCTCGTGACCAGCAGCGAATGCCCGCCCAGTTCGAAGAAATTGTCGTCGATCCCGGCCTTCTCGACGCCGAGCACCTCCGCGAACAGCGCGCACAGGGCTTCCTCCCGCGGCGTGCGCGGCGCCCGGTGGGGGGCGGAGGCGACCAGCTCGGGGACCGGGAGCGCCTTGTGGTCGAGCTTGCCGTTGGGTGCGAGGGGGAGGCGGTCGAGGGGGACGAAGACGCTGGGGACCATGTAGTCGGGCAGCCGCTCGGCCACGAAGGCCCGCAGCTGATCAGAGGCCGGAGCGGGGGTGCCGCCCGCGACGGGCACGACGTAGGCGGCCAGCCGCCGGGCACCGTGGGTGTCGTAGGGGAGTACGACGGCCCGGTCGACGCCCGGATGGACGGTCAGGGAGGCCTCGATCTCGCCGGGCTCGACACGGAAGCCACGGATCTTCACCTGGGCGTCGCCGCGGCCCGCGTACTCAAGGAGCCCCTGGTCGTTCCAGCGGGCCAGGTCGCCGGTGCGGTACATGCGCGCGCCCGGTTCGGGAGCGTACGGGTCGGCCACGAACCGCTCGGCCGTCAGGCCCGCTCGCCCGTGGTAGCCGCGGCCGATGTTGCCCGCGACGTACAACTCGCCGACCACGCCCACCGGCACCGGCGCGAGGCCCGGGCCGAGGACATAACCGCGCATGTTTCCGAGCGGGACGCCGATCGGGACGCTCGCCGCGGGCTCGTCGTCCGGTTCCAGGGTATGGGTGGTGGCGTAGAACGACTCGGTCTGGCCGTAGGCGTTGACGATGCGGATGCCGGGGAGGGTGTCGCGCACCCGTCGCACCAGGGACGCGTGCAGCGCCTCACCGGCGAACACCACCGTGTCGGCGGCGATGCGACCGCCGGCCCGGTCGAGGAGCTCGGCGAAGACCGAGGGCACGGTGGAGACGACGCCGCCGCTCCAGCCGTCGCGCTCGCCGAGGACGAGCACGTCACGGACGACATCGACGGCGCCGCCGTGGGCGAGGGTGGTGACGATCTCGAACACGGAGACGTCGAAGTTGACCGAGGTCCCCGCGAGCGTGCGAGTGCCCGTCGTGATGCCGCTGCGCTCGGCGAGCCGGAGCACACCACCCACGACGCCTTCGTGGGTGACCGTGACGCCCTTGGGTACGCCGGTCGAGCCGGATGTGTACATCACGTAGGCCGCGTTGGCGGCCCTTGGGGCACGCTCGGGGCGCGCGGCTTCGCCACCGGTCGCCGCCAGGGTGTCCAACAGGAGGCGGGGCAACTCGGTGCGGGGCAGGGAACCGAGGCTCTCCGTGTCGGTGAGCAGCAGCACCGGGTGCGCGTCGGCCAGGATGTGCGCCAGGCGCGCGCCCGGGTAGAGCGGGTCGATCGGCAGATAGGCGCCGCCGGCCTTGAGCACCGCGAGGAGGGCGACCACCAGGTCCGCCGAGCGGGGCAGCGACACGGCGACGACGGTTTCCGGGCCGACCCCGCGCGCGATCAGCTCCCGGGCGAGCCGGTTGGCGCGCCCGTCCAGCTCCCGGTAGGTCAGGGTGCGTGTGCCGTGCTCGACGGCGGTCGCGGCCGGAGTGCGGTCCGCCTGCCGCTCGATGAGGCCGGGGACGGTCATGTCGGGGAGGGGCGTCCCGGTGTCGTTGAAGCGGCGCAGCGCCCTCTCCCCCTCGACCGGGTCGAGAACCGCCGTCTTCCCGACCAGGACATCGGGGTCGTCGGCGAGTTGCGCGAGGATCCGCTGGAAGCCGTCCGCGATCCGCTGGACCGTCTCAGTGTCGAGGGCGTCCCGCCGATGCTCCAGCGTCAGGCGCAGGTGGGGGTCGAGGGCGGCGTTCAGGGTCAGCGGGTAATGGGTGCTGGTCAGCGGGCGCAGGCCGGTGACCTCGATGCCCGCGGCGGCGTGTGCGTCGGTGAGGCGGAGCCGGTCCACGGGATAGGAGTCGAAGGCCACGAGCGTGTCGAACAGGACGCTCGTGCCGGTGGCCCGGTGGCTCCCGGGCAGGCCGTAGTGGTGGTGATCGAGGAGCCGGGCCTGGCGGTGCTGCAGGTCGGTGAGGAGCTGGGCGAAGGTGGTGCCGGGCGGGCATCGCACCCGGACGGGAATGGTGTTGGCAAACAGGCCGATCATCGTGTCCACCCCGGGCACCCCGGCCGGGCGGCCGGACACCGTTGCGCCGAACACCACGTCCTGCCGTCCGGTGCGGCCGGCGAGCAGCACCCCCCAGGCTCCCTGTACCAGGGTGTTGAGGGTGATCCCGAGCTTGGCCGCCTGGCGGGACAGCGCGCCGGCGGTGTCCGGGTCGATCGACACCTCGATCCGCCCGTGGCGGGCGTCTGCCGGGGCGGTCACGCCGGGCTCGCCGGACTGCGCGGGCTCGCCGGACTGCGCGGACTCGCCGGACTGCGCGGGCACGCCGGACTGCGCGAGCTCCCCGGATGCGGCGGCGCCACCGCTGCCGGGGGCGGCCAGCAGCGTCGGCCCGTCCACGCCGTCGAGCTCCTCGGCCCAGGCGCGGGCAGCCGCCTCCTCGTCCTGCTGGGACAGCCATCGCATGAAGTCCCGGTATTCGGGCGCCCGGGGCAGCCCGGAGGCGTCCCCGGCGGAGCCGTACAAACGCAGCAGGTCCTCGATGAGGAGCGGGAACGACCAGCCGTCGAGCAGCAGATGATGTGCTGTGAGGACGAGTTCGGACCGGTCCGGGCCCAGGCTGACCAGGCCCAGCCGCAGGAGCGGCGGTACGGCCGGGTCGAAGCGGCTGTCCAGATCCTCTGCCAGGAACCGCTCGACGGCTGCGGCGTGACCGGCCCCGTCCAGGCCCGTCGCATCGATGTGCCGCCACGGCAGCACCACGTCGTCGGCCACCAACTGCGCCGGATCTCCGGTCGTGCCGGGCACGAAGGCCGCCCGCAGATTGGGGTGCCGGTCGAGGAGCGCCTGCCCCGCCGTGCGCATCCGTGCCGGATCCACGTGGCCGCGCAGATGGAAGACCAGCTGCAGGTGATAGGCGTCGAAGGACGCGTCGGCGAGGAGCGCGTGGAACAGGAAGCCGGACTGCAGAGGGGTCAGCGGCCACACCTCCGCGAGCCCCGGGTACTGCCGCTCCCACTGCTCGATCTCGCGCTGCCCTGCCACCACCAGCGGCACGTCCGACGGGGTGAGCCCGCCCGCGCCGGGAGAGACGGCGTGCCGTGCCAGCCCCTCCAGTGCCGCACGCCACTGCTCCGCCAGCCGCTGCGCCTCCCCGCGCGGGAGTACGCCGACGGGGAAGGTCCACTCGGCCTCCAGCCGCGGCCCCTCGGCGGTGTCGGTCGCGAGCGCCTCGATGTGCACCGGGGCCAGTGCGGACATGCCGTTCTCCGGTGTCCGCAGCCCGGAGTCGGCGGTGATGTCGTGGAAACCGAGGCCTCGCAGGTTCTCGGGCATGTCGGCGGCGGAGAAGCGGCCCTGGTAGTTGAGTTCGATCTGTGGTGCGGGGTACTGCCGCAGCTCAGCGGAGGTCTCCGGGTTCAGATGGCGCAGCAGCCCGAAGCCGATGCCGTGGTCCGGGATGGCGAGCAGCTGTTCCTTCACGGCCTTGAGCAGATGTCCGGCGGCCGGCCCGCCGGCGAGCACCTCGTCGAGGTCGCACCCCGCCAGGTCGAGGCGTACGGGGAACAGACTGGTGAACCAGCCGACCGTGCGCGACAGGTCGGCCCCGGGCACGGCGCTCTCCTCGCGGCCGTGCCCTTCGACCCCGAGCAGTACCGAAGGCAGCGACGGCTTTCCTGGTCCGCGCGTCGCCTGCCTGCGGGCGACGGCCACCGCGAGGGCCGCAAGCAGTCCGTCTTGGACGCCGCAGTGGAACGCCGCGGGCAGTGCGGTGAGGAGCGCCTCGGTGACCGGTGCCGAAAGCCGCACACGTACGGTGTCCACGGTGTCCATGCGGTCCACCGTGGGGTCGAGTCGCCGGTTGCCGAGGACCGGGTCCGGCCCGTCCAGGACGGAACGCCACAGCGGCAGTTCCCGCGCTCGGGCCTCGCCGGCCGCCTCCGCCTCGAGCGCGTGCATCCAGCGCCGCGCGGAGGTCGTCACCGCCGGAAGGGCTGGAGGCGCGCCCGCGCGGACCCCGGACCAGGCGGCGGCGAGGTCCGGCAGCAGGATGCGCCAGGACACCCCGTCCACCACCAGGTGGTGGAGGACGAGAAGGAGCCGGCCCGCGCCGCCGCCGGGTCCCGGGGCAAACCACACGGCTTGGACCATCACCCCGGCCGCTGGGTCCAACCGATTCGTCGCAGTGTCCAGTTCGGCCTGGGCTGTGCGCTGCCACCGGGCGTCCCAGCGGCCGTCGCAGGCGACCCGGCGGAGCAGTGCCGCCGCGTCCACCGAGCCCGGCCGCGCGACCCGCAGGACCCCGTCGTCGGCGGACTCGAGGGAGGAGCGCAGTACGTCGTGGTGGTCGAGGACCGCGGCCAGAGCGACGGCAAGTCCGGCGCCGTCGATACCGGCAGGGAGCTCCACCAGCGCGAACATTGCGAACCGGTGCCAGTCGCCGCCGAGTTCGCGGATGTGCCGGGCGATCGGCGGCAGCGGCATGGAGCCCACGCCGCCGCCGTCGAACTCCTGCAGCACCGCGCCCCCCGTGGTGCGGACCGCCGCCTCTGCCAGGCGGGCCACCGTGCGGTGCTCGAAGATCTGCCGCGGTGTGACCTCGACGCCGTGCGCGCGGGCCCGCGAGACCACCTGGATGGAGCGGATGCTGTCGCCGCCGACGACGAAGAAGTCGTCGTCGCTGCCGACCCTTTCCAGTCCCAGCACCTCCGCGTAGGCGGCGGCCAGGATGTGCTCGGCCTCGGTGCGGGGAGCGCGGTACGCGCCGCCGCCGAACCGCGGCGCGGGCAGCGCCGCGCGGTCCAGCTTGCCGTTGGCGGTCAACGGCAGCTCGTCCAGGAGGACGAAGTTGGCGGGGACCATGAAGTCGGGCAGCCGCCCTGCGGCGAAGCGGCGCAGTTCGGTGACCGAGACACCGGCGGTGATGTCGCGGTCTTCGGTTCCGGCCTGCTGCGCGGTCGTGGGCACCACATAGCCCACCACTTGCGCGGCCCCGCGGTTCTCGCGTACGACCACGACCGCCTGGGCGATGCTGGGATGTCCGGCGAGCACCGCCTCGATCTCACCCGGCTCGATGCGCAGTCCGCGCACTTTGACCTGGTCGTCGCTGCGGCCGAGGAACTCCAGCTGGCGGTCGGTGCCTTGGCGGACGATGTCGCCGGTGCGGTACATGCGCGACCCTGTCGGGCCGTGGGGGTCGGCCACGAAACGCTCGGCGGTGAGTGCGGGCTGGTTGAGGTAGCCGCGTGCCAGGCTGGGTCCGGCGATGTAGAGCTCGCCCGGTGTGCCGGGCGGTACCGGGGTGAGGTGGTTGTCCAGGACCCGCACCCGGTTGTCGGCCACAGCGGTGCCGATCGGGACGTGGTCGGAGGTGAGCGGGGCGCTGATGGCGCCGCACACCGTCGTCTCGGCGGGCCCGTAGGCGTTGACGAAGCGCCGGCCCGGCGCCCACCGTGAGGGCAGTCCCGGTGGGCACGCCTCGCCGCCCACGGTCAGCACCCGCAGCCCGGTCAGGGCGTGCGCGGCCTCCTCCGGCAGCGCCGCGACCACGCTCGGCGGCAGCATCACGTGCGTGATGTGCCGCTCGGCCAGCGTGCGGCAGAGGTCGTCGCCGACCACCCGCCGCCGGCGCGGCACCACCAGCGTGGCCCCTGCCGTCAGGGTCTGCACCAGTTCCCAGAACGCCGCGTCGAAGCTTGGTGCGGCCACTTGCAGGACGCGGGAGTCGACGTCCAGTGCCATCCGTTCCCGGGTGGTGGCGCTGAGTGCGGCCAGGCCGGTGTGGGTGACGGTGACGCCTTTGGGGCGGCCTGTCGAGCCCGAGGTGTAGATCACGTACATCGGGTGGGCGGGCGTGAGTTCGGTGTCGGGGTCGTGGTCGTGGCTGTGTGCCCAGGCCCGTTCCACCGTGGCCGTGTCCACCGCGACGATGTCCGTGGCCAGATCCTCGGGCAGCTCGCTCGCCAACTCGGTGGTGGTCAGGATTGCTGCGGGGGCGGCGTCGTTGACCATGTAGGTGATCCGGTCGGCGGGGTATTCCAAGTCGACCGGGAGGTATGCGGCGCCCGCTTTCATGATGCCGAGTGCGATAGCTACCTGCTCTGCGCAGCGGGGCATCGCCACGCCGACCGGGCGTTCCGGGCCGATGCCCCGGTTGATCAGCCAGTGTGCGATGCGGTTCGCCCGCGTGTTCAGCTCCGCATACGACCAGGTCGCCTCTTCCGACTCGACCGCGGGTGCCTGCGGCGCTGCTTTTAGTCGGGCGGCGAACAGTTCGGGGAAGGTGGCCGGTTCGATCTCACGGGTGGCTGGGGAGCGCTCGGCAGCCAGGAGCTCACCACGCTCCTGCTCGGTGAGCAGGTCCGCGTCGCTGATGCGGTGGGAGGGGTCGGCGACGGCGGTGGTCAGCAGCCGCTCCCAGCGCGTGATCAGGGTCTCTATCGTGGCAGCGTCGAACAGCTCGGTGGAGTACTCGGCCGCGATGCGGATACCTGAGGGCCTGCTCTCCTCGAAGGTCTCCTCGAGGCTGAAGTAGATGTCGAAGCGGGCCGTGCCGGTGCCGTCGGTATCGGTCTGCACCTCCAGTCCGGGCAATTCGAAGGGGGCTTGTTCGTTGTTCTGCAGTGCCAGCGCGATCTGGAACAGCGGGTGATGGGAGGTCGACCGCTGCGGGTTGAGCTTCTCCACCAGAGCCTCGAAGGGGATGTCCTGGTGGCTGTAGGCGGCCAGGCTGGATGTGCGCACCTGCTCGAGGAGGTCAGCAAAGGTCGGGGCGCCGGAGGTATCGGTGCGCAGGACCAGCATGTTCACGAAATGGCCGACCAAGTCCGTGAGGCCCTCATCGGTACGACCCGCGACGCCGCTGCCGATGGCGATGTCCGTACCGGCGCCCAGCCGGGTCAAAAGCGCAGCCATCGTCGCCTGCAACACCATGAACGGTGTCGCACCCGATGCCCGCGCCAACTCGGCCACGCCCTGGTGCAGCTCGGGGCCGAAGGTGAAGTGACGCAGATCGCCACTGTGAGCGAGCACGGCCGGACGCGGCCGGTCACCGGGGAGCGTGACCTGCTCGGGCAGCCCGGCAAGCCGATCAGCCCAATACGTGAGTTGACTGCCGTACAGGCTGTCCGCGTCATCGGGGTCGCCGAGCAGATTCCGCTGCCACAGCGTGTAATCCGCATACTGCAACGGCAACGGCGCCCACTGCGGCTCGCCACCCCGGACACGTGCGGTATACGCAGCGGCCAGATCCCGCGCCAAGGGCGCCAGCGACCAGCCGTCGGCGGCGACGTGATGGATCACCAATACCAGCACCCACTCCCGCGGCTGCGTGGTGAACAGCCAGGCGCGGACCGGGATCTCGGCCGCCAGGTCGAAGCTGTGCCGGGTGGCCTCGGCCAGGGCCGCGGTCAGCGCATCCCCCGCCTCGGTCTGCTGCGGGGCCAGGGTGATCCTGGCGTGTTCGGGCTGTCGGATGTCCTGGTACGGATTGCCGTCGACTTCGGGGAATGTGGTGCGCAGGGTCTCGTGGCGGGCCAGGAGATCATTGATCGACGCTTCGAGGGCGGACACGTCCAGGTCACCGCTCAGCCTCAGGACGAACGGCATGTTGTAGGTCGCCGAGGGGCCTTCGAGCCGGTGCAGGAACCACAGGCGCTGCTGGGCAAAGGAAAGCGGCAGCCGCTCAGGCCGCTCGGCGGCCCGCGTCAACGGGGCCCGGTTGTGGGCGGCGCCCGCGTCGAGGTGCGGGGCGAGCGCGGCCACCGTCGGGTGGGCGAACAGCGTGCGCAGATCGATCTCGGCGCCGAGCGCACTGCGGATACGACTGATCAGCTTCGTCGCGAGCAGCGAGTGACCGCCCAGGTCGAAGAAACCGTCATCAATGCCGACCCGGCCCAGGCCGAGGACCTGGGCGAACAGGTCGCACAACAGCTCCTCTTGGAGCGTACGCGGCGCACGGCTGGCGGCCCGGGAGGCGAAGTCGGGCGCGGGCAGCGCGCGCCGATCCAGCTTGCCGTTGGCGGTCAGGGGCAGCTCGTCCAGGAGGGCGAAGTTGGCGGGGACCATGAAGTCGGGCAGCCGCCCTGCGGCGAAGTGGCGCAGTTCGGTGACCGAGACTCCAGCGGTGATGTCGCGGTCTTCGGTTCCGGCCGGCTGCGTGGTCGTGGGCACCACGTAGCCCACCAGGCGACGGTCGCCGCCCTGCTCATGGCAGACGACTATCGCCTGCGCCACACCCGGATGCTCACTCAACACAGCCTGGACTTCGCCGAGCTCGATGCGGAACCCGCGCACTTTGACCTGGTCGTCGGTGCGGCCGAGGTATTCCAGTTGGCCGTCTCTGCCTTGGCGGACGATGTCGCCGGTGCGGTACATGCGGTGACCCGGCGCGCCGAACGGGCAGGCCACGAAGCGTTCGGCGGTGAGTGCGGGCTGGTTGAGGTAGCCGCGTGCCAGGCTGGGTCCGGCGATGTAGAGCTCGCCTGGTGTGCCGGGCGGTACCGGGGTGAGGTGGTTGTCCAGGACCCGCACCCGGTTGTCGGCCACGGCGGTGCCGATCGGGGTGTGGTCGGAGGTGAGCGGGACGCTGATGGCCCCGCACACCGTCGTCTCGGCGGGTCCGTAGGCGTTGACGAAGTGCCGTCCCTGTGCCCAGTGGGCGGCGAGTCCTGGTGGGCATGCTTCGCCGCCCACGGTCAGCACGCGTAACTCGGTCAGGGTGCGCGCGGCCTCCTCCGGCAGCGCCGCGGCCACGCTCGGTGGCAGCATCACGTGGGTAATGTGCCGCTCGGTCAGGGTGCGGTAGAGGTCGTCGCCGATGACTCGGCGTTGGCGGGGTACGACCAGTGTGGCTCCGACGGTCAGGGTCTGCACCAGTTCCCAGAACGCCGCGTCGAAGCTTGGTGCGGCCACTTGCAGGACGCGGGAGTCGACGTCCAGTGCCATCCGTTCCCGGGTGGTGGCGCTGAGTGCGGCCAGGCCGGTGTGGGTGACGGTGACGCCTTTGGGGCGGCCTGTCGAGCCCGAGGTGTAGATCACGTACATCGGGTGGGCGGGCGTGAGTTCGGTGTCGGGGTCGTGGTCGTGGCTGTGTGCCCAGGCCCGTTCCACCGTGGCCGTGTCCACCGCGACGATGTCCGTGGCCAGATCCTCGGGCAGTTCGCTCGCCAACTCGGTGGTGGTCAGGATTGCTGCGGGGGCGGCGTCGTTGACCATGTAGGTGATCCGGTCGGCGGGGTATTCCAAGTCGACCGGGAGGTATGCGGCGCCCGCTTTCATGATGCCGAGTGCGATAGCTACCTGCTCTGCGCAGCGTGGCATCGCCACGCCGACCGGGCGTTCCGGGCCGACATCCTGGGTGATCAGCCAGTGTGCGATGCGGTTCGCCCGCGCGTTCAGCTCCGCATACGACCAGGTCGCCTCTTCCGACTCGACCGCGGGTGCCTGCGGCGCTGCTTTTAGTCGGGCGGCGAACAGTTCGGGGAAGGTGGCCGGTTCGATCTCACGGGTGGCTGGGGAGCGCTCGGCAGCCAGGAGCTCACCACGCTCCTGCTCGGTGAGCAGGTCTGCGTCGCTGATGCGGTGGGAGGGGTCGGCGACGGCGGTGGTCAGCAGCCGCTCCCAGCGGGTGATCAGGGTCTCTATCGTGGCAGCGTCGAACAGCTCGGTGGAGTACTCGGCCGCGATGCGGATACCCGCGGGCCTGTGATCTTCGAAGGTCTCCTCGAGGCTGAAGAAGATGTCGAAGCGCGCCGTGCCAGTGCCGCTGCTGTCCTCCAGAACCCGGAGACCGGTTAGTTCGAAGGGGGCTTGTTCGTTGTTCTGCAGTGCCAGGGCGATCTGGAACAGCGGGTGGTGGGAGGTGGATCGCTGCGGGTTGAGTTTTTCCACCAGAGCCTCGAAGGGGATGTCCTGGTGGCTGTAGGCGGCCAGGCTGGATGTGCGCACCTGGTCGAGGAGGTCTGCGAAGGTCGGGTTGCCGGAGGTGTCGGTGCGCAGCACGAGCATGTTCACGAAATGGCCGACCAGGTCCTTGAGGCTCTCGTCGGTGCGTCCCGCGATGCCGCTGCCGACGGCGATGTCCGTACCGGTGCCCAGCCGGGTCAAAAGCGCAGCCATCGTCGCCTGCAACACCATGAACGGTGTCGCACCCGATGCCCGCGCCAACTCGGCCACGCCCTGGTGCAGCTCGGGGCCGAAGGTGAAGTGGAGCAGGTCGCCGTGGTGGTTGAGCGTGGCCGGGCGCGGCCGGTCGCTGGGGAGGGTGATCTGCTCGGGCAATCCGGCGAGCTGATCGGTCCAGTAGGTGAGTTGCTTGCTGTAGAGGCTGTCCGCGTCATCGGGGTCGCCGAGCAGATTCCGCTGCCAGAGGGTGTAGTCGGCGTACTGCAGGGGCAGCGGCGTCCACTTCGGCACTTCGCGCCGGGTGCGTGCGGTGTAGGCGGCGGCCAGATCCCGTGCCAGGGGCGCCAGGGACCAGCCGTCTGCCGCGATGTGGTGGATCACGAGCACCAGGACCGACTCCCGCGGCTGCGTGGTGAACAGCCAGGCGCGCAAAGGGATCTCAGCCGCCAGGTCGAAGGTGTGCCGGGTGGCCTCGATCAGAGCCGCGGCCAACGCATCCCCCGCCTCGGTCTGCTGCGGGGCCAGCGTGATCCTGGCGTGTTCGAGTTCTACGATGTCCTGGTACGGATTGCCGTCGATCTCGGGAAACCTGGTGCGCAGGGTCTCGTGGCGGGCCAGGAGATCGTTGATCGACGCTTCGAGGGCGGACACGTCCAGGTCACCGCTCAGCCTCAGGACGAACGGCATGTTGTAGGTCGCCGAGGGGCCTTCGAGCCGGTGCAGGAACCACAGGCGCTGCTGGGCGAAGGAAAGCGGCAGCCGCTCAGGCCGCTCGGCGGCCCGCGTCAACGGGGCCCGGTTGTGGGCGGCGCCCGCGTCGAGGTGCGGGGCGAGCGCGGCCACCGTCGGGTGGGCGAACAGCGTGCGCAGATCGATCTCGGCGCCGAGCACGCTGCGGATACGACTGATCAGCTTCGTCGCGAGCAGCGAGTGACCGCCCAGGTCGAAGAAACCGTCATCAATGCCGACCCGGCCCAGGCCGAGGACCTGGGCGAACAGGTCGCACAACAGCTCCTCTTGGAGCGTACGCGGCGCACGGCTGGCGGCCCGGGAGGCGAAGTCGGGCGCGGGCAGCGCGCGCCGATCCAGCTTCCCGTTCGGATTCAGCGGCACCGAGCTGAGGGCCACCACCGCCGACGGGATCATGTAGTCGGGCAGCCGTTCGGCCATGAAGGCCCGCAGCGCGGCGGGGGCGGGCAGGCCGGCGCCCTCGACGGGCACGGCATAGCCCACCAGGCGACGGTCGCCGCCCTGCTCATGGCAGACGACTATCGCCTGCGCCACACCCGGATGCTCACCCAACACAGCCTGGACTTCGCCGAGCTCGATGCGGAACCCGCGCACCTTGACCTGGTCGTCGGTGCGGCCGAGGTATTCCAGCTGGCCATCGGATCTCCAGGTGACGATGTCACCGGTGCGGTACATCCGGCGGCCGGGCGCGCCGAACGGGCAGGCCACGAAGCGCCCGGCGGTCAGGCCCGGCCGGCCGAGGTAGCCGCGCGCGAGCGAGTCACCTGCCACATACAGCTCGCCCGCCACCCCGGCGGGCACCGGGCGCAGCGCGTCGTCGAGGGCGTACATCCGGGTGTTGGCGATGGGCCGGCCGATGGGCGGGGTACGGCCGTCGGCGGTCAGCGGATCACTGAAGGTCACGATCGCTGTGGTCTCGGTCGGCCCGTAGGCGTTGACCATGTCCCGGCCCTCGGACCATCCGGACACCAGCTCCGGCGTGGCAGCGTCGCCGCCCACAGCGAGGGAGGTCACGCCCGGCAGCGTGCCGGGCGGCAGCGCTCCGAGCACGGCGGGCGGCAGGAAGACATGGGTCACCCGCTGCTCCGTGATCGTGTCGATCAGCGGTCGGCCTGGGGCCAGTTGCTCTTGGGGAGCGAGGACGAGTGTGGCCTCCGTCAGCAGCGCCATGCACATCTCGTAGACCGAGACGTCGAAGCTCGGCGAGGCGAACTGCAGCACACGGCTGGCGGCGGTCAGCCCGAGCCGGGAGCGCTGCGTCTCGACCAGGCCGGCCACCCCGAGATGGGTGACCGCCACGCCCTTCGGCCGGCCGGTCGAACCCGACGTGTAGATCACATACGCGGCGCGTTCGACGGCCAACGGGCCGCCGTCCCGCTCCTCATCGGTCACCGGAGCACCATCGAGCCGTGCCAATCCCTCGGCAGTGACGGGGTCGTCCGGCTGCAGCAGAGGTACGGCCAGGTCGGGCAGTTCGTGCGCGGTGGCGGCGTCCGCCAGGACGAGGCGAGCAGCGGAGTCCGCGAGCATGTACGCGATCCGGTCCGCGGGGTGGGCGGCGTCCACCGGCAGGTAGGTGCCGCCGGCCTTCAGTACGGCCAAGTAGGCCACCACCAGGTCGGGCGAGCGCCGCATGGACACCGCCACCACCGTCTCCGCCCGCACGCCGCGCCGGATCAGCTCGCGCGCGAGCCGGTTTGCGCGCGTGTCGAGGTCCCGGTACGTCAGCGACGCGTCGCCGCACACCAGGGTCACCGCGTCGGGTGTCGCGGCGGCCCGCTGCTCGAAGAGCACGGGGAAGCTACCGGCCTCGACCGGAACGGCGGTGTCGTTGTGCCCGGTCAGGAGCTGTTCGCGCTCTTCGGGGCTGAGCAGATCGAGACGGCCGATGGGCGCGCCGGGGTCGGCGGCGATCTGCTCGACGATGCGCGCAAGTCGCCGGGCGACGGCTTCGGCGGCGTCGCGGTCGAAGAGGTGACGCTGGTACTGCACGGCCACCTCGAGCCGGGGGGTGGCAGTGACGGTCACCGTGAGGGGGTAGTGAGTGCCGGCGGACGAACGGACACCGGTGACCTCGATGGCGGTGCCGCCATCGCCGTGGTGACCCGCTCCTTCGGGAGCCGCAACCGTATGATCCGCACCTGTGTGCTCCACCGTGTAGGACTCGGACGTCACCAGGGTGTCGAACAGGGCGTTTGTGCCGGTGGCCCGGTGGATGTCGGCGAGGCCGCAGTAGTGGTCGCGGAGCGCAGCCTGCCGCTCCCGCATTCCACGCAGCAGGTCGGCCACGGTGTCTGTGGGCGCGAGCCGGACCCGTACCGGAAGTGTGTTGACGAAGAGCCCGGCCATCGAGGCCACTCGGGGCACTGCAGCCGGTCGCCCGGGCACGGTCGCGCCGAACACCACATCCTGCTGTCCGGTCAGCGCCCCGAGCAGCAGTGCCCATGCGCCCTGCACCACGGTGTCCAGGGAGACACCCGATGCGGCAGCCTGCCCCGCCAGGTCACGCGCCGTCTCCCCGCTCAGGGGTACCACGGCTTCGCCGACCCCCGCGGCCTTCGGACCCGCCGCCGCGGAGCCGGTTCCGGTCACGGGAGCCAGCAGCGTCGGCTCTTCCGCTCCCGCCAGTTCTTCGGCCCACACCCGGGCCGCCGCCTGCCGGTCCTGCCAGGACAGCCACACGAGGAAGTCGCGGAATTCCGGCACACGCGGAAGCTCCGCGGCGTCACCGCAGGACCCGTAGAGGCAGAGCAGATCCTGCACGAGCACCGGTAACGACGCGCTGTCGAACAGGAGGTGATGGGCCGTCAGTACGAGTTCGAACCGCTCGGCTGCCACCTTGACCAGTGCCATCCGCAGCGCGGGCGGCACCGCCACATCGAAGTGGTCCCTCAGGTCCTCGGCCAGGAAGGCCTCGAGCGCCGCATCCGGCTCGGCGTCCACCTGCCCCCGCCGGGTCAGATCCAGCTCGCACCACGGCAGCTCGATCCCGTCGACGACCACCTGCACCGATTCCCCGTCGGACCCCGCCACGAAGGCCGTACGGAGATTGGCGTGCCGGTCGAGCAGCGCCTGGCCGGCCGTCTGCATCCGCGACCCGTCCACCGGTCCGCGCAGATGGAGGACGAACTGCATCTGGTAGGCATCGCGCGAGGCGTCGTCCAGGAGCGTATGGAAGAGCAGCCCCGACTGCAGCGGGGTCAGCGGCCACACCTCGGTGAGCCCCGGGTAGCGCTGCTCCCACATCTGGGCCTCGCGTCGGCCCACCGGTGCCAACGACACCCGCACCGCCCCGACCGGCCGGCCGGGCTCGGCCACGACCTGCCGTACGACCTGCACGAACCGCTCGGCGAGAGACTGGGCGACCGCGCCGTCGAACAGCTCACCGGGGTACCGGAGCGTGCCGGCCAGCCCGCCCCCGGGGTGCTCGGTGAGCGGGCCGAGCAGCCGGGAGGGGCGGCCCTGCGGATCTTCCGCGCGGGCGGCCCGGTCGCGTACCTGCGCCACCAGAGCGGCGAACGACGGATCGTCACCCGGCGAGCCTGCCCGCCGCTCCGGCGCATCGGCACCGAGCGACACTGGCTGCTCATGAGCGCTCCCTGCCGCGGACAGCTCCACCGCCAGGCTGTCGCCCCCGCCGAGCCGGTGCAGCAGCACCTCGAACGCCGCCTGCAGTACCACCAGCGCCGTGGTGCCGAGCTCCTTGGCCACCTCTTCGACGGTGGTCAGGAGTTCACGGTCCAGGCCGAACTCCACGGTGTCACCGGCACGCTGAGAGATGCGTGGCCGATCTGGGGGTAAGTGTCCTAATTTATAGGTAGAAATTGACACGGAGAACCGCACTCCTATCCGGTGGATGGGCAGGGTCGGTTACTTCCCCCGCGCCTGCGGTGGACTGGGGCAGGCGGAGACGATGAGCAGCGACCATGACAGACGGCGCCAACCCCGATCAAGGCGTTCTCTACCGGTCGCCGCGGGATGGGGCGGGCGACGCGGCGGCGTCCGACGCGGCGATGTCTGCGGACCCGCATGACGGACTCCTGTCCCGCCGGCGGGACTGGAGTGGTCTGCTCACAGGGCCCGTTCTCGAACGGGAGCGGGGCCGGGATCACTCCTTCATCGAGCGAACCGCAGTGAACACGGGAACGGTTCCGGTCCTTGCCCCTGTCAAGGTGTCGGTGAGCGGCGTGCTCAACCTCGGAGTGATCGACCGGAGAACGACAGAAGGGCCCTCACAGGCTCTGACCTGCGAAGACCCTTCGAAATGTCGGGACGACAGGATTTGAACCTGCGACCCCTTGACCCCCAGTCAAGTGCGCTACCAAGCTGCGCCACGTCCCGGTGCCCGCTGACCTGGGGTTTCCCCTGGCCGAACGCGCACCGAAACAATACCGCACTCCGGACCGTGATCGCTCACGCCTTTCCGCCGCTTGACCTCAAGCACACTTGAGGTTGCACGCTCGTCGGCATGACGACGACAACGGAGCACACCTTCACGTACGCGGACCTGCCCCGCCTCATGGGCCTGATGACGGGCGACGAGAAGCACGGCCCCGCGGCGACGTCCACGCTGGACGCGCTGTGGGTGCTCTACGACCGCGTGCTCAGGGTCACACCCGCCCGCGCGGACGATCCGGGGCGCGACCGGTTCCTGCTGTCCAAGGGGCACGGGCCGATGGCGTACTACGCCGTGCTCGCGGCCAAAGGCTTCCTGCCGGTCGACTGGCTGGAGGGCTTCGGGGCGTACGACTCCCCGCTCGGGCACCACCCGGACCGCGTCCTGGTCCCGGGCGCCGAGATCGGCAGCGGCTCGCTCGGGCACGGCCTGCCCCTGGCGGTCGGCACGGCCCTCGGCCTGCGCGCCCGTGGCCTCACCGAGCCGCGCGTGTGGGTGCTCGTCGGGGACGCCGAGCTGGACGAGGGCAGCAACCACGAGGCGATCGCCTTCGCCGGACCGGCCGGTCTCGAGCGTCTGCACACCCTGGTGATCGACAACGCGTCGGCCAGCCACGCCCGGCCCGGCGGCATCGCCGCCCGCTTCGAGGCGGCGGGCTGGTCCGCGCTCACCGTCGACGGCCGCGATCACGAGGCGCTGTACGCGGCCTTCACGGCACCGCACCCCGGGCGGCCACACGTGGTCGTGGCGCGCGTCGAGCCCAAGGAGTTCGCGGGCGAGCCCAAGTCCGCCTGAGCAGCCTCTCCCCCCCCCCCCGGCTCCCCTCCCCCTCTCCCGGAAGGACGACTTCCCCATGGACACCATGCGTGACCGTTTTGCCCCCGTCATGGCGCGGCTCCTCGACGAGGATCCGCGCGTCGCCGTCGTGCTCGCCGAGATCGGCAAGGACGCCTTCAAGGAGGTGATGCGGACACATCCTGACCGGGTCATCAATGTCGGCATCAGGGAGCAGTTGCTCGTCGGTGCGGGCGCCGGGCTCGCGCTGGCGGGGCTGCGGCCCGTCGTGCACACCTTCGCCAGCTTCCTGGTGGAGCGGCCCTTCGAGCAGATCAAGCTGGACTTCGGGCATCAGGACATGGGCGGCGTGCTGGTCAGCGCGGCGGCGTCGTTCGACTGGCCGGAGGGCGGCTTCACGCACATGGCGCCGGGCGACGTCGCGCTCCTCGACACGCTGGACGGCTGGAGCGTGCACGTGCCGGGACACCCCGACGAGGCCGAGACGCTGCTGCGGCACGCGGTGGGCCCCGGCACCGACGCCTCGGACAAGGCGTACGTACGCCTGTCCGTGCAGGCCAACGCGGCGCCGATGCCGGTGGACGGCGCGCGCTTCCTGACCGTGCGGGAGGGGCGGCGCGGGGTCGTGGTCGCCGTGGGGCCGCTGCTCGACCAGGTCCTCGCCGCCACGGAGGGTCTTGACGTGACGGTGCTGTACGCGACGACGGTGCGGCCGTTCGACGCGGCGGCGCTGCGGGCGGCCGTGGCGGGCGGCCCGGCGGACGTCGTGCTGGTCGAGCCGTATCTCGCCGGTACGTCGACGGGCGCCGCGAACGACGCCCTCGTGGATGTCCCGCACCGGGTGCTCGGCCTGGGCGTGGGCCGCCGCGAGCTGCGCCGTTACGGCCGCCTCGAGGAGCATGTGCGGGCGCACGGCCTGGACGCGGGTTCGCTGCGCGAGCGCATTGCGGGGTTTCTCCCGTAGCCAGGGGGTTGCCGCTCCCTGGACCCCGGCTGGGGTGGGTGTCCCGGGCGGGTGGGACTGGGCCGCCGCCGATCGCGCTGCGCGCTCGCCCTCAATCGCCGGACGGGCTTTCCCCCACCCGCCCGCCCTTTTCGCCCTTCGGGCGGGAAATCTAGCCCCTCCGGCGTTTGAGGAGCGGGGTCTGGGGCGGAGCCCCAGTTTCGGGAAGGGGCGGGACTGGGGCGCACCCGCGAGGCCCCGCCTCCACCCGCACAAGCCCTCGTATCGCCCCCACCGACAACAACGCCCCGCACACGACAAGCGTCATCACGCCGCCCATCAACAGCACACGCTCCGCGCCGAAGAAGGCAGCCGCAGGCCCCGCCAACGCCTGCCCGACGGGCAACATCGCCAGCGACCCCGCGACGTCGTACGCGTGAATGCGGTTGAGCACATCCGCCGGCACCTGCGTCTGCACACTCGTCGCCCACATCACCGCCCAGAACGAAGTCCCCGCCCCCGCAACCACCGCGCCCACCACCATCAGCCCCACACCGAGCTGCGCACCCACAGACGCCGGAAACGCGGCGAAGCCGATGAGGGCGAGCGCCCCGGCGCGCAGCATCCGCCGGGGCCGAAGCCGCAGGGCGACGACACCACCGACGACGGTGCCGGCACCGAGTGCGGAGTTGACGAGGCCGTACGCGCCCGAGCCGTGCTGTTCGACGACGGTGACGGCCACCAAGGGCGTGGTGGGGCCGCTGACCGTGATCATCAGAACGCACCAGATGGCTATGACGCCCCACAGCCAGGTGCGGGCACGGAACTCCCGCCAGCCGACGACGAGATCGGCCTTGAAGCCGAGGCTCGGCGCACGGCTGCCGGGCACGGCGGGCGGCAGCCGGAGCAGCAGCAGACACAGCGCGCTCAGCGCGTACGTCCCGGCGTGCGCGGCGAAGACAGCGCCGGGCGAGGCGAGGCCGACGAGTACGCCCGCGACGGCGGGGCCCGCGAGCTGGGCGCCGGACTCGGCGATCCGGATGACGCCGTTGGCCTTCTGCACGTCCGCGGCGAGCCGGGGCACGGTGCTGGCGACGCCCGGCTGGAAGACCGCGGCCGCGGCGCCGTTGACCGCGCCGATCACGCAGATCTCCCACAGCACCACGTGACCGGTGAAGAAGAAGACGGCCGCGAGCGCCTGCGTGCCGAGCCGCACGGCATCGGCGCCGATCATCAGCAGGCGGGTGCTGAACCGGTCGGCGAAGACGCCGCCGAAGACGACGAGTGAAGCGAAGCAGGCGGCGGTCGCGGCCATCGCGAGCCCGACGGCCCCCGCGCCGTACCCGTGCCGCAGCATTCCGGCGGCCAGCGCGACGGGCAGCATGGTGTCGCCGAGCTTGGCGACGGCCCGCGCCACGAAGAAGAGCCCGAAGTCCCGCGACCAGAGGCCCCCTGCGGCACGCCCCGGTTCAGCCGGACCCGCAGCAAAGCCCTCCCCCGAACCCCTTGAGCCCTCCCCTGAACTCCCTGAGCTCTCCGAAACCCCCGATCCCCCTGAGGCCTCTGAATCCCCTATGCCCCCTGAGCCCTCCGAACCCCCCGACCCCCCGGACGACACCCCTGGCACACCCGCCCCTCCGCTGACCGCCGACGGCACTGCGCCGACGGCACGACCGCAGGATCATGCCACGCGATCCGGCCACGCTCAGCCGGATTTACGCGCCGCCCGGAACCAGCCACGCGACCGCGCCCGCGACGGCCCCGCACCCCCGCCACCCCTCCCCCCGCCGCGCCCCGTCACTCCGGTGCCGGAACCCCCAACTCCGGGTGGGCGTCCAGGAGTCGGGTGGGCGCGGCCTGGCGCCAGGAGTCGGCGAGGATGTCGGCCAGCTCGTCCTGGTCGACGGCCTTGAGCCGCACCCGCACCCAGGCGAAGCCCGCCTCGTGGTCCGCGATCCAGAACTTGTCCGGCTCGGCGAGCACCAGCTCGTCCCGCTCCAGCTTCGGGCAGCGCACGGCGATGGACGTCTCGTCCTCGGGCAGCGTGGCGAACATCTTCCCCGCGACCCGGAAGGTCGGCATGCTCCAGGCGATCTTCTCCGTGGTGTCCGGCAGGGCGAGGGCGGTGCGGCGTACGTCGTCGGCGTTGACCATGGCCAGAACCGTAGCCAAGCCGACTGACAATCGCCCGCCGGGCCGCCCCGGGACGAACGGGCCGCTCCCGCCCCGGTCCGCCGCACACCACCTCACGGAATGCGCGCGTCCAACCACCCCGCAAGGTCCCGCTGCACCACGTCGCGGTTCGTCTCGTTCAGGATCTCGTGGCGCGCGCCCTCGTAGCCCCGCCAGGTCAGGTCCGTCACGCCCGCGTACCGGAAGTCCTCCAGGAGTTCGTACACGAGCGTCATCCCCTGGTTGCAGGGGTCCTGGGTGCCGACGGCCACGTGCACGGGCAGGTCGGCGGGGATCCGGGCCAGGTTCCTGGGGTCGTTGATCTTGCGGACGGCGCGCACCCAGTCCAGCGAGAGGCCCGCCGAGAACGGGAAACCGCAGCGCTCGTCGGCGACGTACGCGTCCACTTCCGCCTCGTCGCGCGACAGCCACTCGAAGCCGGTGCGGTGCGGATAGGGGTCGTTGAAGGCGGCGAAGAGTTCCGCGACGAAGGACGACGGGGCCGCGCGGCCGCCCTTGGCGATCTCCTCGCCGAGCCGGGCGAGCGCGCCGTCCGTCTCGGCTCCGGGCAGCGAGCGGAACGTGCCGGACAGGATCAGGCCCGCGAGGGAGTCCGGGTACTCCTGGGCGTAGTCCCGGGCGAGCATCGAGCCGAGGCTGTGGCCGAGCAGGACCACCGGCACGTCGGGGTGCAGCGCGCGGACCTGGTCGCCGATGGCCTTCAGGTCGTCGACGATCGCCCGCCAGGCGTCGGCGCCGCTGTCCGGGCCCGGGTCCGGGCCCGCTGTGTCCGTGACGCCGTAGCCGCCCGTGGACTGCGCGGTGGCGCCATGGCCGCGGTGGTCGGAGGCGACCACGCCGTACCCCTGCGCGGTCAGGTGGCGCGCGAAACGGTCGTAGCGCAGGCCGTGTTCGGCGGCACCGTGCGCGATCTGCACGAAGGCCCGCGGCCTGCCGCTCGCGGGCAGCCAGGTGTACGTCGCGACGGGCACGCCGTCCGGCGCGGTCAGCAGTCCCGCGGTGTACGTGACCTGCGCGCCTGCCGCGTGGTCGTGGTCCTGCATGGGAGGGCTCCTCTGCATGGGCGACGGGGCTCGACTCTCCCGGCACACCCTCCCCCGCACGCGGAACGTCAATCCCGCCTCGCCAATCCCGCCTCGTTCGGGGCACTTCCGACCCATTGACCCTCTCCCGAAGCAGAATCTACGCTGAACAGCCCTACGGAGTAAGCGCTTTCCATCCTGCGGCCCCGCCGCACACGGCGCACCCCGTCGCACCACAAAGCACCGCAAAGCACCACATCGCGCACGAGCGACTCACCGCATACCCGGCGACCGGCAGCCGTCCAAGCCCAGGGAGCGCCATGAGTTCCACGCGAAGACTTCTCTCGCCGTGCATCGCCGTCACGGCCCTGCTCGCCCTCCTCGTCGGCCTCGGCCTGGCCTCGCCGCCGCGCGCGGAGGCCGCCGCGGCCTTCCGTGTCCTTGTCTTCTCCAAGGTCACGAACTACCCGCACGAGTCCATCCCCGCGGGCATCGAGGCGATCAAGAAGCTGGGCGCCGAGAACGGCTTCGAGGTGGAGGCCACCGACGACGCGGCGGCCTTCACGGATGCCAACCTCGGCCGCTTCCAGGCCATCGTCTTCAACAACACCAACTCGACGCCGGAGAAGGGCGACCTGCTCGACGCCGCGCAGCGCGCGGCGCTGCAGAAGTACGTCCGCGGGGGCGGCGGCTGGGTGGGCCTGCACGCGGCGTCGGCGAGCGAGCGCGACTGGGGCTGGTACGAGGGGCTCGTCGGCGCGATCTTCGACAAGCACCCGGAGGTGCAGACCGGCCGGATCAAGGTCCTGGACCAGGCGCACCCGTCCACGAAGGGCCTGCCCGAGCTGTGGGAGCGTACGGAGGAGTGGTACAACTGGCGCGCCAATCCGACCGGGAAGGTGCACACGCTCGCGCAGATCAAGGTGCGTGACGGCGTCACCGGGCTCGACGAGGGCGTCGACCACCCGTGGTCGTGGTGCCAGAACTACGACGGCGGCCGCTCCTGGTACACGGCGGGCGGGCACGCGGTGTCGGCCTTCGCGGAGCAGGGCTTCCTGAAGCATCTGCTCGGCGGCATCCAGTGGGCGGCCGGCGCGAAGGCGGGCGACTGCACGGCCACGAAGACCGGCGCGTTCCAGCGGACGCCGCTGGTCACCAGCGATCTCGCCGACCCGTTCGAGCTGGCGGTCGCGCCGGACCGGCGGGTGTTCTTCATCCAGCGCACCGGCAAGCTGAAGGTGATCGACCAGGAGACGATGAAGGTCACGACGGCGCTGGACTTCGCGTACACGCCGGACATGACGAGCCAGTCCGACGGCCTGCTCGGGCTCGCCCTCGACCCGGGCTTCGAGGCCAACCACCGGCTGTATCTGCTGCATTCGGACAAGACCGAGAAGCGCCTCAACCTATCGCGGTTCACCGAGGCGGGCGGCAAGGTCGACCCGGCCTCCGAGAAGCGGCTCCTGACCATTCCGACGCTGCGCGGCGAGGGGCGGGCCAACTCGCATATGGCGGGCTCGATCGCCTTCGACAAGAAGGGCGACCTGTACGTCGCGACGGGCGACAACACCGACCCGTTCGCGTCGGACGGCTTCACGCCCATCGACGAGCGCGAGGGCCGCCGCGCCTGGGACGCGCAGGGCACCTCGGGCAACACGAACGACCTGCGCGGCAAGATCCTGCGGATCACGCCGAAGGACGACGGGACGTATGCGATCCCGGACGGCAATCTCTTCGCGCCCGGCACGGACAAGACGCGCCCCGAGGTGTACGCGATGGGCCTGCGCAACCCCTTCCGGATCACCACGGACCCGGTGAGCGGCGCGCTCCTCGTCGCCGACTACGGCCCGGACGCGCGGCAGGCCGTGCCCGACCGGGGCCCGGAAGGCACGGTCGAGTTCAACCGGATCACCAAAGCCGGGAACTACGGCTGGCCGTACTGCACCGGCGACAACACCCCCTTCAACGACTACGACTTCGCGGCGCAGAAGCCCGGCGCGAAGTTCGACTGCGGCAAGCTCGTCAACGACTCGCCGAACAACACGGGGCTGCGGGACCTGCCGCCCGCCAAGGGCGCCGACGTCTGGTACGCCTACTCCGCCTCCGAGCGCTTCCCGGAACTCGGCGCCGGCGGGGGCGGCCCGATGAGCGGCCCGGTCTACGACTACGACGCCGACAACCCGTACCGGACCAAGTTCCCCGAGTACTTCGAGGGCAAGTGGTTCACGTACGAGCTGACGCGGCAGTGGTTCAAGGTCTTCTCCACGCAAGCGAAGGACCAGGAGTTCACGGATCCGCGGTTCCCGCCCGTGCAGGCGGGCGAGCTGCAATCGATCAACGGCATCTTCTCCGACATGAAGTGGAACCAGCCCTTCGACGCCGACTTCGGGCCCGACGGGGCGATGTACGTGATCGACTTCGGGCTCGGCAGCGGCACGGGCCGCGGCGGCAGCAACGAAGGCGCGGGCATCTACCGCATCGACTATGTGGCGGACAAGCGGCTGCCGGAGGCGCGGGCGAGCGCCACGCCCGACAACGGCGGCGCGCCGCTCACCGTGTCGTTCTCCAGCGAGGGCTCGGGGCTGCCGGACGGCAAGCCGGTCACGTACGCGTGGGACTTCGACGGAGACGGCAGCACCGACTCGACGGCGGCGAACCCCCGGCACACGTACACGAAGAAGGGCCAGTTCACCGCGCGCCTGAAGGTCACCGGACCGGGCGATCTGACGGGGCTCGCCGTGCGGGAGATCACCGTCGGCAACACCCGGCCGACCGTGACGCTCCAACAGCCCCCGGACGGCGGGATGTTCAGCTTCGGGGACACGATTCCGTTCACGGTGAAGGTCACCGACCCCGAGGACCGGCGGATCGACTGTTCCAAGGTCGTCGTGCAGTCCCAGCTCGGCCACGACGCGCATCTCCATCCACTGGACAACTACACCGGCTGCACGGGCGAGATCGTCACGGACACCGGCGACAGCCACGGTCCCGGCCAGAACCTGTACTACGGCATCACCGCCCAGTACACGGACAAGGGCACGCCGGGCGTGCCCGCGCTCACCGGCTCCGACGCGCTGACGCTGCGGACCTCGCTGCGGGAGGCGGAGCACCGCACGGCCACCGGCGGCGCCCATGAGGGCGCGGTCACGGGCAGCCGCCCGGACGCCTCCGGCGGCAAACGGCTCATCGAGATCGAGCACGGCGACTGGGTCGCCTTCGACCCGGTGCACCTGAAGGGCGTGAACTCGGTGACGGTCGGCGCGGCGTCGGGCGGGCTCGGCGGCGACATCGAGTTCCGGGCGGGCTCGCCGACCGGCAAGCTGCTCGGCAAGGTGACGGTGCCGAACACCGGCGACTGGGGCAACTTCGTCTCCCCCACGACGAAGCTGGCCCGGCACGACGGCACCCTCAAGCTGTACGCCGTCTTCACCAACCCGCAGTGGGCCGAGGGCAAGCCCGACCTGCTCACCGTCGACTGGCTGCACTTCAACGGGCCGGGCACGCAGAAGCCGCCGCACGCGCGCGTGACGGTGACGGCCGCTCCGGACAGTGGAGCGCCCCCGCTCACCGTCCGCCTCACCGGCAAGCCGGAGCTGCTCGACGGGCGCGAAGTCGCCTCGTACCACTGGGACTTCGGGGACAACTCCAAGCCCGGCACCCCGGAAGGACCGACCGCGGAACACACCTACCCGCGCGCGGGCGCGTACACGGCGCGGCTGACCGTCACGGACGACAAGGGCGACACGACGACCGGCTCGGTCGGCATCACCGTGCGGCCGCCCGCGAAGGGAGGACGGCCATGAGGACGACCAGACGGGCATTTCTCGGTACGTCGCTGGGTGTCGCGGCAGCGCTCGGCACAGGGTTGCCCGCGCGGGCCGCGGAGGGGCGCCGACGTCCCTGCCGGCGCATCCCGCGCGGCGGCATCGGCATGCACCTCTACACCATGCGCACCGCCCTCGCGCAGGACTTCGCGGGCACCTTGGAGGAGCTGGCCGCGATCGGCTACGCGACCGTGGGCGTCAGCGGGCGGCACGGCCACACCGCCGCCGACATCCGGCGGATGCTGGACGCCGCCCGGCTCACGGCGGTCCTGGAGCACGTCGCGTACGACATCCTGCGCGGCCCGGGCCTCGGCCGGGCACTGGACGACCTGCACACGCTGGGCGCGGCCTGGCCCGTCGTGCCGAGCCTGCCGGGCGCGCTGCACTCGCCCGCCGGATTCCGGGAGGCGGCACGGGAGTTCAACCGCATCGGGGAGGCCTCGCGCGAGGCGGGCCTCGGCAGGCTCCTGTTCCACAACCACGGCTCGGACCACGCCGTGGTCGACGGCGTGAACCTGTACGACATCCTCGTCACGGAGACCGACCCGGAGCTCGTCGGCTTCGAGCTGGACGTGTACTGGGCCGTGAAGGGCGCCGCGGATCCGGGGAGTTACTTCGTACGGCACCCGCGGCGGTTCCCGGCACTGCACGTCAAGGACATGGCCGCGGACGGGGGCTTCGCCGACGTGGGGTCGGGGACGCTGGACTTCGCGGCGATGTTCGACCACGCCCGCGAGGGCGGGGTACGGCAGTGGCTGGTCGAACACGACAGCCCCGCGGATCCGTTCGCCACGGCGCGGAACAGTTATCGGTATCTGGCGGCGCTGCGGTATTGATCCTTCAAGGACCCGGGCAGGGTCAGGTCAGCGGTCCAGTCCGAAACCCCTCGCCCCGAACTCGGCCTCCAGAAGCTTGTCGAAGACGGGAAAGGCGGAGTAGTCGTTGGCGACGTGTGCGGCGAGGGTGTGCCGGCCGTCGGGAGTGCCGAGGACGAGGGTATTGGTGCCCATGCTCTGGCCGGTCGCGCCGCGCAGCTTCCGGCCGTCGGACAGCGTCAGTTCGTAGACGCCGAGGCCGTGGCGGGTGTTGGTGAGCCAGTGGGCGCCCTCGGTGGACACCGTGGTCCACATCTCCTGGTGCTGGGCCCCCGGGAGCAGACTGCCGGTGATCAGCGCGTTGAAGAACACGATCAGCTCGTCCAGCGACGCCACGACGTTGGCCGCGCCCCACGCGACCGACATGTTGACCTCGGTGGTGTCCAGGGGCGGGAGCTTCGGGTCCTCCAGCAGGGAGGGCCAGTTGTCCGGCGTGACCTCCTCGGGGCGTGCGCCTTCCTTGAGGAACAGCTTCGAGTACACGCGGGGGTGGCGACCCCGGTACCCGGTCTCCGCGCGGTTGCGCACGAAGGTGCCGGTCAGGCCGAGCGGGCGGACGACGGCCCGGTCGACCTCGGACTCGAAGCTGTTGCCGGTGACCGCCTCCACGATCGCGGCGGCGAACGCGAAGCCGCCGTTGGAGTACCAGAACGCCTCCCCCGGCTGGGAGACCGGAGGCTCTGACAGGGCGACCCTCAGCACCTCCTCGGGCTGCCACACGTCGAAGCGGTGCTCGAGAAGCGCGGAGCGGACGGCGTAGCGGCGCTGCACCTCCAGAGCCATGTCCGTGGAGAACAGGCCGCTGGTGTGGGACAGCAGGTGCCGGATGGTGACCTTGGAACCGTCGTGGCCGTTCTCGGCCATCACGCCCGGCAGCCACTGCTCCACCGTGTCGTCGACGCTCAGCCGGCCCTCGGCGGCCAACCGCAGCACGGTGGCGGCGGTGTACGCCTGGGAGACGCTGCCGGTGTGCAGGTGCTCGCCCGGCACCCGCACGGCTCCCGCCGTGGCGTCGGCCAGGCCGGCGCAGTCGAACCATGTGCCGTCGCTGTCCTGGATCTGGACGGCGACGCTGGGGGCACCGCCTTCGCTCACCGCCCAGTCCAGGATCTCGCACACCTTGTCGCGTCTGGGGGTTGCGAAGTCCGCCAAGTCGATTCCTTTCACAACGGAACCGCCCGGCGTCACCGGCCGGACGGTTCCCGGTCTACTGGTCGCCCCAAAGGTGCGCGTCGACGATGACAGCCGTCTTATAGGCCGCTGACACGCGGCGGGGAGGAGTGTCAGGGCGGGTCACGCAGGGCGTCCAGGCGAGCGAAGGCATCGGTCCGGGACAGGTGGGCGCCCGCGCGGTACGCCGCGTCGTAGGCGGGCCGGCCGAGGTGCCGGGTGAGTGCGGCGACCAGGTCCCGCAACTCCGGGTCGCCCTCGTCGAAGGCCCCGCGCAGGGCCTCGCTCATGCCGAGCGCGGTCGCCGCGCCGACCGGGTCGCCTTCGAGGAAGCGCAGCTGGGCCAGTTGCTGCGCGGCCGGGGCAGGGTCGCCGAGGGCCTGGGCCCCCGCGATGGTCGCGGGCAGCAGTTCGCGAGCCCGTGCGGCGTCCCCAGCCGTCAGGCTGAGAGCCATGTGGGTCGGCGCGAGCCACTTCTCCCAGTCCGAGCGCCGCTGCCCTTGAGCGATCTCTTCCATCCGGTCCAGCATCCGCTCGGCCCGTTCGAGGTCGCCCGAGCGGCGATGGATCTCGGCGCGGCTCCGCATCGCCACGAGCGCCATGAACCACTGGCCCCGCAGCCTCATCACCTGCTCGGCCGCCTCGGCGTCGCGCGCGCCGCCGTGCGGGTCACCGGCGCGCGTCCGCTCCGTGGCCAGCTCCATCAGGCCCCAGACCTCGTCCTGCATGCCGAGTCCCGCGATCAGTCCCAAGCCCCGGCGCAGCGCAGCAATCGCCGTGTCGTGCTCACCTCTGACGGCGTGGGCCCGGGCCACCGCGACCAGCGACACCCACGCCCACCGCCGATCGCCGATCTCGGTGAACTCGCGGGCGGCGCGGGCGGCTATGCGGGTGTACGCCGCCCACTCACCGCGGCTTCCGGCCCTCTCTGCCTCGAGGAGCGACATCTGCGCCCGGGGCCAGGGGTCCGGGCGGCTGCGCACCCGGGCCATCTCGGCTTCGACCAGATCGTCGAGGCCCATCCGGTGTGCGATGTGCGTGATCGTCAGCAGCAGCGGATACCGCTCCATGGCACCGGTGTCCACGCAGTCGGCGATCAGGGCTCGCACCCTTTCGGGGTCGGTGGTCGGAGCGCTGTCACCCATCAGCGCGTCGATCGCGGCGAACGCGGCCCGGGCCGCGGCGGGGAGCTCGTCGCCGAGCGCGAGTGCCTCGGCCACGAACGACTCCATACGGGTGTCGTAGCGCACCCCGATCCAATACGGGAACAGGAGGCCGAGCAGCTGTGTCACAGCGTCCGCGTCCCGGTCGTCGAGCGCGGACCGCAGCGCGAACACGAGGTTGTCGTACTCGACTTCGAGGAGCGGCAGCGACGACACCTGTGCGTGGGACCGCAGCAGCGGATCGTGCTCGGCGGCCAGCGCCGCGAAGCCGCGGATGAACCGAGCCCGGACTGCCTCCCGTTCACCCGCCCGCGCGAGCTCGTCGGCGGCGAAGGCCCGGATGCTCTCCAGCATCCGATAGCCCTCGCCGCTCTGCTCCACGAGCGACTTGTCGACGAGTGAGCCGAGGACGTAGATGACGTCTCCAGCCGCCAGGAGCCGCTCGTCGGCGCAGACCCTCTCGATCGCGTCGGCACCACTCGCGGCGGGGAAGACCGCGAGACGCCGCGCGAGGACCCGCTCCCCCTCGGTCAGCAGGTCCCAGCTCCACTCGAACACCGCGCGCAGGGTGCGCTGTCGGGGCCCCGCCTCCCGATTGCCCGTGGACAGCAGCCGGAAGCGGTCGTCGAGCCGCCGGGCTACCTGGCCGATGGTCATCGAGCGCAGCCGCGCGGCCGCCAGTTCCAGGGCGAGCGGCAGGCCGTCCAGTCCGCGTACGACGTCCACGACCGCGTCGGCGCTGGTCGCGTCGAGCGCGAAGCCGGGCCGGACGGCCGTCGCGCGGTCCAGGAACAGCCGTACGGCGGGCGCCCCGGCCACGGTGGCGAGCTCCGCGCCACCCGCCGGGACGCGGAGCGGGCCGATGCGGCACAGGGCCTCGCCCATGACCTCCAGCGGCTCCCTGCTGGTGGCCAGAACGGTCAGCCGCGGCCGCGCCTGAAGCAGGTGCCGGGCGGTACGCGCCGCCTCGGCGACGACGTGCTCGCAGTTGTCCAGGACGACCACCGCGTCGCGCCCGCCGAGCAGTTCGGCCACGCGGTCCAGCGGCTCGGCCGGCCCGCCGCCCGTGGCCTGGGCGGTGCCCGAGCCGATCGCCCCGAGGATCGCCGCGGCCACCCCTTGCGGGCTCTCGACCCCGGCCAGCGGGACCAGCCACAGCCGGCCGTCGCGATACGCCCGGTGCCGGGAAGCCGCCTCCACGGCGAGGCGGGTCTTCCCCACGCCGCCCGGACCGACCACGGTCACCAGGCGGGCGGTGTCCATCAGCCCGGCGAGCAGCTTCAGCTCGTCGCCCCGGCCGACGAATGAGGTCAAGGGCTCCGGCAGCCGACCCGGTACGGGTTCGGTCCGCGGCACCGGTCGGTCCACCTCACCGCGCAGCACCGCGACATGGGTGTGCCGCAGTTCGGCGGAGGGGCCGACACCGAGTTCGGCGGCGAGCCTGCCCCGGATGTCGTCGTACGCGGCGAGCGCGTCCGACTGGCGACCCGCCGCGCACAGGGCGCGCATCCGCAGCGCGGCCGGGCGTTCCCGGAACGGGTGGTCCGCGCACACCGCCTCCAGGTCGGGCAGCGCCTCGGCGTGCCGGCCGAGACGCAGTTCCGCGTCCAGCCGGTCCTCGCGGGCCACCGAGCGCAGTTCCTCCAGGCGTACCCCGGCCGGCTCCGCGAACGGGGCGGCCGACACGTCGGCGAACGCGGCGCCGTGCCACTGCGCGAGCGCGTCCCCGAGCGTCGCCGCCGCACGCTCGGCGTCGCCCGTCATCAGCTCGCGCCTGCCGCGCGCGGCGAGGACCTCGAACCGGTGCGCGTCCACATGGTCGGCCGGCAGAGCGAGCCGGTACCCCACGGTCAGCGACTCGACCACGCCGGGCTCCGGCAGCGCCCGCCGCAGCCGGTGCACCAACGCGTGCAGCGTGTTCGTGTTTCCTGCCGGTGAGTCGGCTCCCCAGATGCCCTCGATGAGCGCGTCGGACGACACCGCCTTGCCCACGGACAGCGCCAGCCGGGCCAGAAGCATACGGAGCCGGGCGCCCGCGACCTCGACCGGTTCGCCGTCGTCGCCGAACACCCGCACCGGCCCCAGCACTTCTACCCGCATGCCCATGGGCCCTTCCCCCGTCGCCATTCGTCCCGCCCCCGCACATGCGGAACGTTACGCACCCGGGGGAAGTCCAGTGCGAGACGGCCCGGGTGACTAGCCCGCGCCGAGCCGCTTGTAGAACAGGGTGGTCGGGCACAGCACGCCCGCCGGGTCCGCCGCGTGGCCGGGCACGACGCCCAGCCGGGTCCAGCCCGTCGACTCGTACAGGGACTCGGCGGGGCTGTCCGTCTGGGTGTCCAGGAGCAGCAGTGTCACGCCCGCGCGTGCCGCCTCCCGCTCGGCGAGGGCGAGCAGTGCGCGGCCGAGGCCCCGGCCGCGTGCCTCGCGGTGGACCAGGAGCTTCACCAGCTCCGCGCGGTGGCGGGCGTTGGGCTTGTCGGCGTACGCGAGGCTCACCGTGCCGGTGACGCGTCCGGCCTCGCGGACGGCCCACGTCGCCACGCGCCCCGCGTCGACGTCCGCCGCCCGGCCGCGCCACCACCGGGCGGCCGCTTCCCGGTCGAGCCCCGCCAGGAAGCCCACGGACGCCCCGCCGTCCACCGCGTCGACCAGCAGCTCACCCAACTCATCGGCGAGGGCGGCTAGTTGGTCACCGGTGGGCCGTTCGGCGCCCAGTGCCGAAACCGTCGTCACGGCGCCACCACCACCAGCAGGTAGCGCACCGCCCGCTCGCCCCCGCAGCGGAAGCGGGTCGCGCCCCACACCCGGAACCGCAGGCAGTCACCGGCGGCGAGTGCGCGCGTCTCGCCGCGCACCGTCACCTCCAACTCGCCCTCCAGGACCCAGATGTGCTGTTCGAGTCCCGGCACGGGCGGCCGGTCGTAGGCGAGGTCGGCGCCGGGCGTCAGCGTGCCCTCGACGACTTCGCCGCGCAGGCCCGTGTGCGGCGGCGAGACGGACCGCCGTACGAAGCCGGACGCGCCGTCGGTCCACACGGCCTGCTCGGCGGCGCGCACGAGCTGCGCGGGCTGGGCCTCGACCTCGCTCAGGAGCTGGGACATGGTGCGTCCGTACACAGCGCACAGCCGGTTCAGGAGGGACGCGGTCGGGCTGATCTCGCCGCGTTCGGCCCGCGAGAGCGTCGACCGGCTGATGCCGCTGCGGTCCGCCAACTCGCCCAGGGACCAGCCGTGTTCGGCCCGCAGCCCGGACAGCCGGGCGGCGAGGCGGGCGTCCACGTCGCCGATATCGGGCGCGACAGGGGCGACATCTTCATCATCGCGTTTCATATTCGGGATGCTATCCCATATACGAGAGAGACCATGAGCCCTCTCAGTCGTGCGCCCCCGCCGCCCCCAGCAGCTCCCGGATCCGCCCCGTCGCCGAGCGGAACTCGGACGAGCCGAGCGTGGCCGCGTACTCCCGTTCCCTCGGCAGGCCGACGTCGATGATCTCGGTGACCGTGCCCGGGCGCGGGCTCATCACGACGACGCGGTCGGCGAGATAGACGGCCTCCGGGATGGAGTGGGTGACCAGCAGGACCGTCGTGTCGGTCTCGCGCCAGATGCGGTGCAGCTCCACGTTCATCTGCTCGCGCGTGAGCGCGTCGAGGGCGCCGAACGGCTCGTCCATGAGCAGGACGGGCGGCTCGTGCAGCAGCGCGCGGCACAGCGCGACCCGCTGCTGCATGCCGCCCGACAGCTCGTGCGGATAGGCGTCCTCGAAGCCGTCGAGGCCCGTCATCCGGATCAGCTCGTCGGCCCGGGCGCGGGCCCCGGCCGCCGGGAGCCCGCGCATCTCCGCCTGGAGCAGGATGTTGCGGCGGGCCGAGCGCCAGTCGAGCAGGGCGGCGCGCTGGAAGACGAAGCCGATGTCGCGCCGCGGCCCGCGCACCGGCTCGCCGCCGAGCGCCACCTCGCCCGCCGACGGCGCGAGCAGCCCGGCGACGAGCTTGAGCAGCGTGGACTTGCCGCATCCCGACGGCCCGACGATCGCGACGAACTCACCGCGCGCCACGTCGAGCGAGACCTCGCTGAGGGCGGTCACGTCCTTCCGCTTGGTACGGAAGCGGACGGCGACGTCGGCGAGGCGGACGGCGGGCGCGGTGTCGGCGGTTCCTTCGGACAGCGCGCCCGACCTGTTCGCCGCCACGCCGGACTTGTTCGACGACATGTCGGACTTGTTCAGTGCGGTGTCGTTCACGGTCCCCATCCCCCGCCCCCGTTATCCCTTGACCCCGTTGGCCGCGTCCCAGTACTCGGCGACCGGCTTCGGGCTCTTCACCATGCCCGCCTCCGCGAAGACGTCGATGGTCTGCTTCCAGTCGGCCTCGGTGTTGGCGCCGGGCGCCTTGCCCCGGGTGGCGTCCGTGTGCAGCAGCGTGAGCGTGGTCTTGAACTGCTCCGACAGCACGTCCTGCGGCGGCAGTTGCTCGGACGCGCCCCGCATGGCGGCGACCGCGGGCTTCGGGTTCTTCTCGGCGGCGGCCCAGGACTCGCTCACCGCGGCCGTCATGCGCTTGGCCAGGTCGCCGCGCGCGAGGGTCTTGTTGCCCGCGATCAGGCCGTTGGAGTAGAAGTTCAGGCCGTGCTCGGAGAAGCGCAGGTACGAGACGTCCTTCTTGGCCTTGTTCTGCATGATCGGGCCCTGGTCGCTGGCGTAGCCGAGGAGGGCGTCCGTCCGGCCGGAGATCACCGCGGCGATCTTGCCCGCCGGGTCGGTGTTCTGGACCTTGACGTCGGACAACTCCATGCCGTTCTGCTGCAGGAAGATCGGGAAGGTCTTGGTGAGCGCGTCGCCCGCGGTGCCCGCGACGGACTTGCCCTTGAGGTCGTCGGGCGCGGCGATGTCCTCGCTGCCGAAGAACTGCACGGAGGCGGGCGTCGTCTGCAGATAGACGCCGAGGCTCTTGACCTTGACGCCCTGGTCGACGCCGGCGAGCACGGCCGGGGTGTCGGCCCAGCCGAAGTCGGTCTGTCCGGCGCCGGTCGCCTGCACCGTCTTCTGCGAGCCCTGCCCGGCGCGGATGTCCAGGTCGATGCCGTGCTTCTCGAAGATCTTCTGCTTCTCGCCGTAGTAGAACGGCGCGTGTTCGCCGTACGGATACCAGTTGAGGGTGAGCGTCACCTTGTCCAGCTTCTTGCCGGAGTCACTGACGGTCGTCTTGTCGTCGTCGCCGCAGGCCGTCGCGGTGACGGAGACCAGGAGCAGCGGGAGGAGACCGGGAAGGAGTCGGAATCTGCGCGGCGCTTGCATGGGGTCGGCCCTTCTCGCGTGCGTGGGACGGGACGTGCGCGGTGTCGGAGCGTGGTCGTGGCGACGGTGTCGGAGCGCCGTCGTGGCGGCGGTGTCAGAACGTCGTCGCGGCGGCGGTGTCAGAGCGTCGTCGTAGCAGCGGTGTCGCGGCGGGACGCGTGCCACGGGAGCAGCAGCTTCTCGGCGATCTCCACCAGGACGAAGAGGACGACGCCGATCAGCGACATCACGAGCAGCCCGGCGAACAGCATCGGGGTGTCGAGGTTGCCGTTGGCCTGGAGAATGACGTAGCCGAGGCCTTCGTTCGCGCCGACGAACTCGCCGACGACGGCGCCGGTGACGGCCAGCGTGACGGCGACCTTCAGGCCGGAGAACAGGTGCGGGAGCGAGGCCGGGAAGCGGATCTTCAGGAAGGTCTGCCAGGGCCGGGCGCCCATGGTGGCGGAGAGCTGGAGCATCTCCGGGTCCACGGCCTTGAGCCCCGTCACCATCGAGATCACCACCGGGAAGAAGGCGATGAGGACGGCGATGAGGACCTTCGGGCCGATGCCGAAGCCGAGCCAGACGACGAACAGCGGCGCGATGGCGATCTTCGGTACGACCTGGGCGAAGAGCAGGATCGGGTACAGGGTCTTCTCGACAGTCGACGAAGCGACCATCACGACCGCGCTGAGGACGCCGACGCCGACGGCGATGAGGAAGCCGAGCAGTGTCTCGTACGTGGTGACCCAGCCGTGCTCCCACAGATAGCCGGGCTTGTCGACGATCACGTCGAGGGTGGCGCCGGGCGTGGGCAGCAGATACGACTCGACCCAGCCGGCGGCGGCGATCACCCACCAGGCGCCGAAGCAGACGACCAGCAGGGCGAGCGGCCGCCAGCTCTTCTCGGCCGCCTCGACGACGCGCCGGCGCGGGCTTGGCAGCGTACGCTCGGCGACTCCCGCCGTCGTCTTCGGGGCAGTGGGGGACAGGACGCGCTGGCTCACGGTGAACTCCCCGGAACGTCGGCGGACATCGTTCACGTCATCCAGAAAGCGCTTTCTCGCACGGTGTCCGCCACGCTAATGACTGGCCGACGGCAGGGTCAATACATGGTCGAGAAGTTTCGGCGTACGCGGAGACCGCCCTATCCGGCCGCATCCCCCAGGGCATCCAGAACCGGCGAAATGAGCGGATGCGCCTCCGCGCCGGTCCGCACCGCGGCGAACACCCGCCGGGTGGGCGCGTTCCCGTCCACGGGCCGGACCACCGCACCGGCCACGTCCATGCCGCGCAGCGCGGACCGCGGTACGAGGGCGACTCCGGCCCCCGCCGAGGCGAGCGCGACGACGGCGCGGAAGTCGTCGGAGGTGTGCTCCAGGACCGGCTGGAACCCGGCCTGTTCGCAGGCCAGCACGACCACGTCGTGGCAGGGGTTGCCGGGGAAGGGCCCGATCCACGGGTCCTTGGCGAGCTCGCCCAGCGGCACCCGCTCGCTCCCGGCGGCCCGGTGCCCCGCGGGCAGCACCGCCTCGAACGGCTCGGCGTACAGCGGCACGCGGGTGAGCCGGGAGTCGTCGGCCCCGGGCGCTCCCCGGTACTCGACGGCCACCGCCACGTCCACCTGCCGGTCGAGGACCATCGGCAGGCTCGCGTCGCCCTCCGCGTCCTGGACACGCACCCGGATCCCCGGCGCGGTCTCGGCGAGCCGGGTCAGCGCGGGCGCGACGACGAGCCCGATGCCGGTCGCGAACGAGGCGAGCGTCACCGTGCCCGCCTCGCCGGAGCCGTACGCGGCCAGCTCGGCCTCGGCCCGTTCCAGCTGGGCGAGGACGGCGTTGGTGTGGGCGAGCAGGATCTCGCCGGCGGCGGTCAGCCGGACCCCGCGCGCCGAGCGCTCCACGAGGCGGTGGCCCGTCTCCTGCTCCAGTGCGGTGAGCTGCTGGGAGACGGCGGACGGGGTGAGGTAGAGGGCGGCGGCCGCGGCGGTGACCGTGCGGTGGTCGGCCACCGCACGGAGGATGTGCAGCCGCCGCGCTTCGATCATGCGGTTATTCTCCCACCCACCCGCCCTCACCTGGCGCGGCGGCCCCAGCCCCCGGGCCCTTATGGGGCTACGCCCCTCTCCCCCTTGTCGGCCCTTCGGGCCTCGTCCTCAAACGCCGGACGGGCTGAATACTCGCCGCACCGGGGCATTTCAGCCCAGCCCGGCACCTTCTAGCCCGTCCGGCGTTTGAGGACGAGCCGCGGAGCGGCGATAGCGGGGGTCCAGGGGGCGGCAGCCCCCTGGTTACGGTGAAGGGGTGGGACTGGGGCGCCTCCCCGCGAGGGCCTACGCGCCCGCGCCCTCCAGCTCCGCCCGAGCCGACACGAACGCGTCCACCGCCCGGTCCACGTCCTCCGTGGAGTGCGCCGCCGACAGCTGGACGCGGATGCGGGCCTGCCCCTGCGGCACCACAGGGTACGAGAAGCCGATCACGTACACGCCCCGCTCGAGGAGCAGCTCGGCCATGCGTCCGGCCACCGCCGCGTCCCCGATCATGACGGGCGCGATCGCGTGGTCGCCGGGAAGGACGTCGAAGCCCTCCGCGGCCATCCGGGACCGGAACAGCGCGGTGTTCGCCGCGAGCCGCTCCCGCAGATCCCCGGCCGACTCCAGCAGGTCGAGCACCTTCAGGGAGGCCGCCGCGATCACCGGGGCGAGGGTGTTGGAGAACAGGTAGGGGCGCGAGCGCTGGCGCAGCAGTGCGACGATCTCGGCGCGGGCGGCGACGTAGCCACCGGACGCACCGCCGAGCGCCTTGCCGAGCGTGCCGGTGATGATGTCGACGCGGTCCATGACGCCGTGCAGCTCGGGCGTGCCCCGGCCGCCGGAGCCGACGAAGCCGACGGCGTGCGAGTCGTCGACCATGACCATGGCGTCGTACCGCTCGGCGAGGTCGCAGATCTCGGCGAGCGGCGCGACGTACCCGTCCATGGAGAAGACGCCGTCGGTGACGACGAGCTTGCGCCGGGCGCCGCCCTCGGTGGCCTCCTTGAGCTGCTTCTCCAGGTCGGCGAGGTCGCGGTTGGCGTAGCGGAAGCGGCGGGCCTTGGACAGGCGGATGCCGTCGATGATCGAGGCGTGGTTCAACGCGTCCGAGATGACCGCGTCCTCGGGGCCGAGCAGCGTCTCGAAGACGCCGCCGTTGGCGTCGAAGCAGGAGGAGTAGAGGATCGTGTCCTCCTGGCCGAGGAAGGAGGAAAGGCGCGCCTCCAGCTCCTTGTGCACCTCCTGGGTGCCGCAGATGAAGCGCACGGACGCCATGCCATAGCCCCACCGGTCGAGGGCCTTGTGCGCGGCGGCGATCACCTCGGGGTGGTCGGCGAGCCCGAGGTAGTTGTTCGCGCAGAAGTTCAGTACGTCGCCGGGGCGGCCGCCCTCGGTGACGCCGACCGTCGCGGACTGCGGGGTGCCGATGACGCGCTCGGGCTTGTGCAGGCCGGCGGCGCGGATCTCGTCGAGGGTGGCGGCGATGTCGTCGCGTACGGAGTCGAACATCAAGGAGTCCTTCGGAGTTCGGAGTTCAGCGGGTGGGCGGAGCCGGGACCCGGGCGGGCCGGGCGCTCGGGCCGCCGCGGGCTCGGGCGGTCCAGGGGGATCAGGCGGTCCAGTCGAGGATGACCTTGCCGCCGCGGCCGCTCGCCGCGTCGTCGAAGGCCTCCTGGAAGTCGCGGTACCCGTACCGGCCGGTGATCACGGGCGCGAGGTCGAGGCCGCCTTCGAGCAGCACCGACATGGCGTACCAGGTCTCGAACATCTCGCGGCCGTAGATGCCCTTGATCGTGATCATGGAGGTGACGATCCGCGCCCAGTCGACGGCGAACTCCTCGGCCGGCAGGCCGAGCATGGCGATCTTGCCGCCGTGGGTCATGTTGGCGACCATGTCGCGCATCGCGCGCGGGTTGCCGGACATCTCCAGGCCGACGTCGAAGCCCTCGCGCAGGCCCAGCTCGCGCTGTCCGTCGGCGATGGTGGACTCGGCGACGTTGAGGGCGAGGCTGACGCCGGTCTTGCGGGCGAGCTGGAGGCGCTCCTCGCTGACGTCGGTGATGACGACGTTGCGGGCGCCCGCGTGCTTGGCGACGGCCGCGGCCATCAGGCCGATCGGCCCCGCGCCGGTGATCAGGACGTCCTCGCCGACCAGCGGGAAGGACAGGGCGGTGTGCACGGCGTTGCCGAACGGGTCGAAGATCGCCGCGACGTCGAGGTCCACCGGCACCCGGTGCACCCACACATTGGCGGCGGGCAGCGCGACGTACTCCGCGAACGCGCCGTCGCGGCCGACGCCGAGCCCGACCGTGGCGCGGCACAGGTGGCGCCGTCCCGCCTGACAGTTGCGGCACTTGCCGCACACCAGGTGGCCCTCGCCGCTCACCCGGTCCCCGGCCTTGATGTCCGCGACGTCGCGGCCGGTGTCGACGACCTCGCCCACGAACTCGTGTCCGACGATCAGTGGCGCCGCGATGGTCTGCTGCGCCCAGCCGTCCCAGGCCCGGATGTGCAGGTCGGTCCCGCAGATCCCGGTGCGCAGCACCTTGATCAGGACGTCGCCGGGGCCGATCTCCGGCTCCGGGACGTCCATCAGGCGGAGCCCGGGCTCCGCTTTCTCCTTGACCAGCGCCTTCACGCGACGACTCCTGTCGTGCCTCTGGGGGGTGCCGGCGTCCCGTACCTCTCGCGTACGTCGCGTCCCGGTGGCCTGCACCGGTCGCACACCGACGCACAGCAATCTTCCGTACGTCGCGCCGCTGGTCCATCGAGGATTTCTTAAGCGCTGCCGCAGCTTTCCTTCAGACCGCAGGCGGGCCACCTGTCACCGGGCCGGTCGGGCCGGCGTGCCTGCTCTTATCGGCCCAGCGCGCCTGCCCTCGTTCGAAGTAGGCGATCAGCTCCGGGGCGAGCTCCGGCACCTCGCGCGGGGTGCCGCCGTCCCGCAGCGACTCGGTGGCCCGCACCCCGGCCGCGACGGCCATCCGCGCGGCCACCGGCGAGGTGTCGGTGGCTCCACCGTCACGCACGAAGCGCAGGAACTCGTCGACGAGCAGCGGATCGGCGCCGCCGTGCCCGCCCTCGTCCTGGACGTCCGGCACCGGGTACGCGGCGTCGCTCTCCGCGCGGTACGTCGAGCGGCGCGCGTTCCAGACCCTGACGACTCCCCCGGGGCTGTCGCCGAAGTTCTCCAGGCGGCCCGCGTCGCCGATGACGGTGTAGTTGCGCCAGTAGTCGGGCGTGAAGTGGCACTGCTGGTAGGCCGCCAACACTCCGTTGTCGAGGCGCATGTTGACCAGGGACACGTCCTCGACGTCGATGACGGGGTTGAGGGCGCGCTGGGTGCCCGGCGGCCAGTGGCCGTCCTCGGCGTACCAGTCGTCGGCCTTGGGTTCGCCGGGCGCGCGGCGGTGCGGGTTGGCGCCGTAGACCATGAGGTCGCCGAGCGCCTGCACCTGCCGGGTCCAGCCGCCCGCGAGCCAGTGCAGTACGTCGATGTCGTGGGCGGCCTTCTGGAGCAACAGGCCGGTGGTGTAACGGCGTTCGGCGTGCCAGTCCTTGAAGTACCAGTCGCCGCCGTATCCGACGAAGTGGCGCACCCAGACCGTCCTGACCTCCCCGATCTCGCCGCGCGCGATGATGTCGCGCATCAGCCGGACCACGGGCATGTGGCGCATGTTGTGCCCGACGTACAGCCGGGTGCCGGTGTCGTACGCGGCGCGCAGGATCTCGTCGCACGCCTCGACGTCGATGGCGAGCGGCTTCTCCACGAACACCGGCCTGCCCGCGCGCAGCGCCTCGACGGTGAGCTCGGCGTGGGTGTGGTCGGGGGTGAGGACGAGGACGGCGTCGACGTCCGGGTCCTCGACGACCTTGCGGTGGTCGGCGGATATCCGGGCGCCGGGGAAGGCCGCGGCGGCGTCCGCGCGGGCCGCCGGGTCGTGGTCGGCGACCGCGGTGACGCGGGAGCCCGCGCCGGGCCGGTGGGCGACGCGCGCGAGGGAGCCGCGCAGTCCATAGCCGAGGACGCCGAGACGGAGGTCGGTCATGTGGAGACCTTTCGTGGGGCGGACACGCACGGCGCCACGGTACGGATCACGTTCCCCGGGAACGACCCGGTTCCGTCACAGCGGGGCGGCCAAGTCCCCGTCGTCCTCGCGGCGCTGGACGCGCTCGGCCAGCTCGGCCGCCATCGACTTGATCGTGTCGAGCCCGGCGCGCCCCCACGGCCGCGGCCGGACGTCGGCGACGCACACCGTGCCGAGCACGAGCCCGGCGCGATCGGCGAGCGGTGCGCCCAGGTAGGACCGGATCCCGATCTCGTCGACGACCGGGTTGCCCGCGAACCGCGGGTAGTCGCTCACGTCCTCAAGGACCAGCGCCTTGCCCCGCACCACCACGTGCGGGCAGTAGCCGCGCTCGCGCGCCATGTGCCGCCCGATGACGCCGGGCGGCAGCTCCGCCACGTCGTTCCCCACCGCGATCTCCACCCCCGCGATCTCCGGCTCCGCGATCAGCGGCGCGTGCAGCCCGGCGAAGAACTGACCTTCCTCGTCGATGAAGTTGACCATCGCGTAGGGCGCGTCCAGCACCCGCGCGAGCCGGTCCGCGAACGCGTCGAGCCCGGGTTCGCACCGCTCCCCCAGGCCCAGTTCGCGCAGCCGCCGCACCCGGGCCGGCGCCTCCTTGTCGACCGGGGTCAGCAGTAGCCGGCCGGCCGCTTCGTACGTCATCGGCGTACTCCCGTCATCGGCGTGCTCCAGGGTTCATGTGGTGCGGGCCCCGTAGGTGGGCTCGGCGGGGGCGTGGGCGAGCAGGTGGCGTACGAGGGTGAGGAGCGTCTGGATGCCGGAGCTGGAGATGCGCGCGTCGCAGCGGACGACCGGCACCTGCGGGTCCAGGTCGATGGCGGCGCGCACTTCCTCGGGCTCGTAGCGGTAGGAGCCGTCGAACTCGTTGATGGCGACGATGAATCCCATGCCGCGCTGCTCGAAGAAGTCGACGGCGGCGAAGCAGTCCTCCAGGCGCCGGGTGTCGGCGAGGACCACCGCGCCGAGCGCTCCCTCGGACAGTTCGTCCCACATGAACCAGAACCGCTCCTGGCCGGGCGTGCCGAAGAGGTACAGCACGTGCTCCGGGTCGAGGGTGATCCGCCCGAAGTCCATGGCGACGGTCGTCGTGGTCTTGTGCTCCACGCCCGACAGGTCGTCGGTGGCCTCGCTGACCGTGGTGAGCAACTCCTCCGTGCTCAGCGGGGCGATCTCGCTGACCGCGCCCACGAAGGTCGTCTTGCCGACCCCGAACCCGCCCGCGACGAGGATCTTCAGCGCGGTGGGGAAGGGGTCAGAGCTGTCGTCGTAGTCCATCGAGCACTGCCTCCAACAGGGACCGGTCAGTTGGGTTGTGGTAGAAGTCCGGGGCTCTGGTGGTGATCGCCCCGCTGTCGACGAGGTCGGAGAGGATCACCTTGGTGACCACCGCGGGCAGCTTGAGCTGGGCGGCGATCTCCGCGACGGACGTGGGGGCCTCGCACATGCCGAGTGCGAGCGTGTGCTCGGGGCCGAGATAGCCGGCCGGGACGGTTCCGGTCGCCCGCACCTGGGACAGCAGGTCGAGCTGTGCCGTCGGTCTGGTGCGTCCGTCGCTGACCGTGTAGGGGCGGATGAGCCGCCCCGCGGCGTCGTCGAGCCATGGCCCGTCGTGCGGGGCCCCCACGCTCAGTGCCTCAACGACGCGGGCTCGACGGCGGGTTGGCGGGGCGCTGTGACCAGGTAGGGGCGCACGCTCTTGACGAGCATCGCCATCTCGTACCCCAGGACCGCGGCGTCCGCGTCGCGCCCGGCGAGTACGGCGAGACAGGTGCCCGAGCCCGCCGTGGACACGAAGAGGAGCGTCGAGTCGAGCTCCACGACCACTTGGCGCACGTCCCCGCCGTCCCCGAAGCGGACGCCCGCGCTGCGGCCGAGGGAGTAGAGCCCCGAGGCCAGCGCCGCCATGTGGTCGGCGCTGTCCGGGTCGAGGCCATGGACCGACTTCACGAGTCCGTCGCAGGAGAGCAGGACGGCGCTCTGAGTGTGCGGCACGCGCTGCACGAGGCCGCTCATCAGCCAGTCGAGATCGGATACATGGCCGGTCGGCGCATCGCTCGCCATGGTGGATCGACTCCTTGAAGTACGGGTTCTCAAAGTGCTCGGGGTCTGCGGGGGCAGAGGGGCGGGGTGCGGGCCGGGGTCGGGGTCGGGGGGTCCGGTCGTGCCGATGGGGCCGCCGTGGTCAGCTGCCGTCCTGGTCGCCGCCGCGGCCGGTGCCGTCGCCGGGTCCCGGGCCCGCACCGGCGTCGTGGTCGTGTGGTGTTTCCCGGGCCTCGGCCGCCTGGGCGAGCCCGATGCCGCGCTGGAAGGCGGCCATCAGGCCCGGGTCGTGGCCGACGTGCTCGTCGTCCGCGCGCGGGGCGCGGGCGTCGCGCAACTGGGGTGCGAGGTGTTCCTGGGCGCGGCGCCTGGGCAACTGCGGTCTGCCGACCCGGCCGCGCACGGCGCCGTTGCGGGGCACCGGCGGGGCGGCGGTGTGCTCGACGGCGCTCTGCCGGTCCTCGGGGCGGATGCCGGGCAGGGCTTCGGCGGGGGTGGGCCGGTCTCCTCGGGGGCGGCGGACGGGCAGGGGGGCGGTCGGGGCGGCGGGGTCGGTGGTGACCGGGCTGCCGTTGCGAGGGGTGAGCGGTTGGGTGGGGTGGTGGGGCTGGGGCGGGTAGGGGGCCGTGGCCTGGGGGGCGGCGTCAGCGCGCGTGCCGGTCCCGGGCCCGGGATACGAAGGGGACGTGCCGGCGGCGGGGTACGAAGCCGACGTACCGCCGCCGGGATGCGAGCCGGACGTCCCGGCCCCAGGCTGCGCGCCGGACGTTCCAGGCCCGGGATGCGAGCCGGACGCCCCGGTGCCGGGATGTGCACCGGACGGGTCAGCCCCGAGCTGCGGACCCGGCGTGCCAGGCGCCCCGAGCCGCGAACCGGGCGCACCTGCTCCGAGCCGCGAACCCGACGCACCCGCCCCGAGCCGCGAACCCGACGTACCGGCCCCGCTCGGCGGACCCGCCCCCCGCCGCGAGGCGGGCGCGGCGCCCGACGTGGCCCGGCGCGGCCCCGGCACCATTCCGCTCGCCCCGCCGCTCCCGTCCTTCCCACCGCCGCGGGCCGCGGCGGCCGCCTCGTCCTGCTCGGCGCCGAGGAGCCCCTGCGGCACGATCAGGACGGCCTGCACACCGCCGTAGATGTTGGTCTGGAGGCGCACCGCGATGCCGTGCCTGCGGGCGAGCGCGGAGACGACGAAGAGCCCGATGCGCCCGTCCTGGAGCAGGCTCGCGACGTTCACCTGGTCGGGGTCGGCGAGGAGTTGGTTCATCCGGCTCTGCTCGGTGAGGGGCATGCCGAGGCCGCGGTCCTCGACCTCGATGGCGAGCCCGGCGGTCACGCGGTTGGCGCGCAGCAGGACTTGGGTGTGCGGGGCGGAGAACACCGTGGCGTTCTCGACGAGTTCGGCGAGCAGGTGGATGACGTCGGCGACGGCGTGCCCGCGCAGGGTGCCGTCGACCGGCGGCACCAGCTTGACCCGCGAGTACTGCTCGACCTCCGCGATCGAGGACCGCAGCACCTCCGTCATGGTCACCGGCCTGCTCCACTGGCGCCGGGACATGGCGCCGCCGAGCACGGCGAGGTTCTCCGCGTGCCGCCGGATACGGGTGGCGAGGTGGTCGATGTGGAAGAGGCCCTTGAGGAGTTCGGGGTCCTCGACGGTGTTCTCCAGGTCGTCGAGGAGCGAGATCTCGCGGTGTACGAGGGACTGGAGCCGCCGGGCCAGATTGACGAAGACCTCGACCTTCTGCTCGCTGCCCGCCTGGCTGGAGAGCTGCGCCGCCTGCACGACGGCGGTGACGGCGCCGTCGTGCGCGCGGGACAGCTCCTCGGCGAGCAGGCCGAATTCGTCCCCCGCGGCCACGGGGCGCGCGGACTGCTGCCCGGGCGCGGGCGGTACGTCGCCGCGGCGCAGCTGTTCGACGAGTTCACGCAGGTCGGCCTGGCCGCGCGCGGTGGCGCGGCGCAGCGCGCCGACGCGCTCGCGCACGGACCGCGCGGCCCGGTCGGCGGCCACCGCGGCGATCACCACGCAGGCGAGGCCCAGGACCGCGGCGGCGGCGAGGACGGCGAGCAGCGGCAGCCGCGGCCGAGCCCCGGCGTCCCGGATCAGGAGGAGCACGGCCGCGCCGCCGCACAGGCCGACCGCGACGGCGGGCAGCACGGCGATGCGTACGAGCTGGGGCCGTATGCGCGCCTCGGGCAGCGACGGGGCGCGGTTCCCGGACCTGCCGTGCCGGCCGCCCTCACGGCGGTCTGCGCGTGCTGCCGGTGCGCGAAGGTGAGACATCAGCGTCCTCGGTACGTTGCGACGGGCGCCGCGGCGGTCTGCTGCGGCACCTCGTCGATGACATCGCGATGCCGGCCGGCAGGCCGTGATGTGACCCCTGCGTCGCCCGACGGCCACACACGGTAGTCGTCAACGCATCATGTGCGATGGGCAGTTGACAAACTCCGATGGGCAGCGTCCCGCTCTGGTATGACGCGTCGCACGCCCGGGCGAAAACACTCGTACGGCCGAGCGAAGAGGGGCTCGGCCGCCGGTTCCGGCGCCGGGCACGCTCCCCTGAGCCCCCGCCAAGCCCCCGTCAGCCCAGGGGATGTTGGTTGAGTGAGCCTCTTGAAGCATCCGGACAGCCGCCGCCAGGTGCATCAGGGCCAGTACGGCGACGGCCACCCCGGTCCAGACGGCGCGGGCGCGCCGTGCAAGAAGATCTCCACCAGCTCCTGCGTGGTCAGCTCCGGCTCGTCCTCCAGATGCGGCTGGGTGAAGAGCAGCCCGAAGAACAGGGCCGCGATCTGCTCCGGCGGCCGGCGCAGCGCGGCCTTGTCGGGCTCGAGGAGCTCCGCGAGGGCCGCGCGGATGCGGGTCGTCGACTCCTCGCGGCCCGCGCCGCGCACCGTGCCGGGGTGCTTGCCGCCGCGGTGCCCGGAGGTGTGCAGCGAGCCGGCGATCGCGCCCATCCGGGGCAGGTGCGCCTGCAACTCGTCCTTGTCGGCGAAGACCCGGAAGATCGTGCCCTCGCCGATGCCCGCGGCGCGGGCGACCTTCGCGGTGGTCACCGCGGCGCCGCACTCGGCGATCAGCGGGATCGCGGTCTGGATGATCATCGCGCGCCGCCGCTCCGGCGACATGCCGGGGGCGCGGCAGCCTCTTCCCTCACCGCTCGCCCGCGAGGTCGAGACCTTCCCGGGCAGAAGCCGTCGAAGCGTCCGGCGACCATGCTCGGCGCCATGGGCGGGCCATCGGTTCGGACAGAGCCCGCCACCAGCGGGTGTTCGGAAGCGCCCCGGAGGGCTCGAAGGGCTCCCCTGGGAGGGGTGTGGCAACGCTCTGCCCGACTGGTTCCGCCGCGTCGACCGTCCACTCGCCCGGCTCTGCCCACGAGTGCGGCGCGAGGTTGAAGGTGCCCCAGTGGATGGGCAGCAGTACGCCGTGCGGCCGCCCGCCCTGGAGGTCGAGGTGGGCGCGCATGCCCTCGTCCGGTCGCATGTGGATATCTGGCCAGAAGTCCGAATATGCCCCGATCTGGATCATCGTGGCGTCGAACGGGCCGTGCAGGGCGCCGATGTCCTTGAACCCGGGGAAGTACCCGGTGTCGCCGCTGTGGAAGACGCGGTGCTCCGGGCCGCGCACGCTCCAGGACGCCCACAGCGTGTGCTGCCCGTTGCGCAGGCCGCGCCCGCAGAAGTGCCGCGCGGGCGTCGCCGTCAGGCTCAGCCCGGCGACGTCCGTGGACTCGTGCCAGTCCAGCTCGCGCAGCCGGTCCGCGGGCACGCCCCACCGCTCCAGGTGCGCGCCGACGCCGAGCGGCACCACGAACACCGTGTCCGTGCCCGCGAGCGCCTTGATGCTGGGCAGGTCCAGGTGATCGTAGTGGTCATGCGAGATGACGACCGCGTCGACCGGGCCGAGCGCCGCGAGCGGCACCGGCACCGGGTGCAGCCGCTTCGGCCCGACGAAGGCGAACGGCGAGCACCGCTCGCCCCACACGGGGTCGAAGAGCACCCGGCGCCCGTCGATCTCGGCGAGCACGCTGGAGTGCCCCATCCAGGTGAGCCGGAGGCCGCTCGCGGGAGGCTTGGCGAGGTCCGCCAGGGTCGTCGCGTGCACCGGGATCGGGCCGGACGGGCTGCGGCGGGCCCGCTCCTCCTTACGGAAGTAGATCTTCGCGAACTCCAGGGCGGACCCGGACGGCCTGGTGCGCGCCCCCATCGGGTTCTGGAACGAGCCGTTCGCGAAGTGCGGCGATCTGCGGATGCGCGCGAGCCGCTCACCGGTGGGATCCGCTCCGAAGGCGGGCGGCCGCAGTGAACGGAGCCGGGGGCTCGAGAACCGGGACACGGCACCTCCAGGAACAGGATTGCTCAGGCTCCCCCATTATGTGCGCCACTCCCGACAGCGGCTGTCGGAAGGGGCTCGGGCCACGGTCGGCCGCTGTCGGACCGGGCGCCCCTGGCCAGGCACCGGGCGCCAGCGGCCGCCGCGGCCCGCCGCGATGTCACATCCGCGCCCGTCCGTTCCGTCACCTCATCGAGACGGCGAACCACGCCGCGTACGACGTACGACATGGAGGTGGCCCCATGGCCCGCATCTCGCTGAGCCCGCCCCGCACGCTGTTCTTCCGCGCCATGGAGTGGTATTCGAAGCGTACGTACGGCAAGGTCCTCGACCCGGGCAGGGCGATGGCCCACCACCGGCGCGCCCTCTGGTCCTACCTCCGCTTCGAGCAGTCCGTGGCCAAGTGGAACAAGCTCGACGCCGACCTGAAGGCGCTGGCCGTCATGGCGTCGGCGGCGTCCATCGGCTGCTCCTGGTGCATGGATTTCGGCTACTGGGAGAACCACGGGCGCGGCATGGACCCGCGGAAGCTGCACGACGTGCCGCTGTGGCGCGAGAGCGACGTCTACACACCGCTGGAGCGTGACGTGATGGCGTACGCGGAGGCGATGACCGCGAACCCGCCCGAGGTCGACGACGAGCTCGCCGACCGGCTGCTCACGCGGCTCGGCGAGCCCGCGTTCGTGGAGCTGACCATGATGGTGGCCGTGGAGAACCTGCGCTCGCGCTTCAACTCCGCGATGGGGCTGACCAGTCAGGGCTTCAAGGCGTCCTGCGAGCTGCGCGACGCGCCCGCCCACAGGTCCGCGGAGCGCCCGTGATGCACTCGCTACTGACCGATCAGTCAGTAGCCTCCGACGGGAGCCGCGCCATGGACCGTCGGGAGCCGCGCCACTGAGGGGCAGGAGCCGCCGCGGCTTCCTCGTCGTGGACCGGCTGGTGCGCGGGGTGTGCGGCGGGGGCCTGCGGATGCGGCCGGGCTGCACTCTGCACTACGACCCGCGGGCCCGCTACGTCCCGCTCGGCGGCGCCAAGGGCGGCGAGGTACTCGCGCGGGCGCGGCGGGACGGCACGACACCCCGCGCCGCCGCACACGCCCTGGCCGCCGAACGCCTCCCGGAGATCACCGAACGCTTCGGCCGGTACGCACCGGGCGCGTGAGTGCGCGCCGCGGGGGAACCCACGCGCCGTGCCGCTGATGGGCCCCGCCTGACGCGCATAGGCCCAGCGTGACGCGCGTAGGTAGGGTGCACGGCGTGACAAGAGTGCGGTTGAGCGTGGCGGAGCGGCGGGCGGAGCTGTTGGCCGCCACCGTCGAACAGATCGAGGCGCGCGGCGTGGCGGCCGTGCGCATCGCGGACGTCGCCGCCGCGCTGGGCGTGAGCAACGCCCTTGTCCTGTACCACTTCTCGACCAAGGACGAGCTGGTGGCCGCAGCGTTCGCGCACGCCGCCGAGGGCGATCTGGCGCACCTGCACAAGCTGCTCGGCCGCCGTACGTCGGCGGTGCGCCGGCTGCGGGCGGCGGTGCGCTGGTACGCGCCGACGGGCCCGGCCAAGGGATGGCGGCTGTGGATCGAGGGCTGGTCGTCGGCCCTGCGCGAGCCCGCGCTGCGGTCGGTCACCCGTGATCTGGACCGCCGCTGGAAGGAAGCCCTCGCCGACGTCATCGCACAGGGCGTGGCCGCGGGCGAGTTCCGCTGCCCCGACCCCGCGGTCGCCGCCTTGCGCCTGACGGCCCTGCTCGACGGCCTCGCCGTCCAGATGACGGCCTACCCCGGCGCGGTGTCCCGGGCCCGGACCCGTGCCTGGGCGGACGAGGCCCTGGCCCGCGAACTCGGCCTGTCCCCGGAGGACTTGAAGGGCTGAGGCTCGAAGGGCGGAGGCTGGAACGGCTGAGGACTTGAAGAGCTGAGGACTCGAGGGGCTGCGCCTCACCGCAACTCGTACACCGCCACCACCGACACGTTGTCCTCGATCTCCCCCGGCGCCACCGGCACCCCGTCGTGCTTGGCGAAGGCGGCCGGGGACACCGTCAGCGGGCGCGGGTCGGCGGCCTCGGCCTCGTTGAGGGAGACCAGGCGGCCGAGCCCGCGGCCGGACAGGCTCGCGTAGTGCTCGGCCTTGGAGCGGGCGTCCGCGTGCGCGGCCTGGCGGGCCTTGGCGCGCAGGGGCCGCGCGTCGGCGATGTCGAAGGACACCCCGTTGATGCGGACGGCGTCCCCCGCGGCGTCCGACGCGGCCTTGATCACCCGGCTGGTCCGGTGCAGCTCGCGGACCTTGACGCTGAAGCTCTGCGCGGCCCGGTAGCCGGTCAGCTTCGACACCCCGCTGCTGTCCTCGTACACAGCGGAGAGCTCAAGGCTGTCGGTCCGCACGTCGCGCTCGGCGACCCCCTGCCCGCGCACCGCGCGGAGCAGCGCGTCGGCGGCGGCGTGCTGCGCGGCGAGCGCCTTCTCGGCCGTCGGCGCGGTGACCTCCACGGCCATGCTGACCACGGCGAGATCGGGCGCCGCACTCGCGGAGCCGGTGCCGGTGACGGTCACCGTGGAGGGCGCGGGAGCCGGAGCGGCGGCTGGAGCGAGCACCTGCGAGGCGGGCGGGGCCGGGGCCGCGTCGGCGGCCGCGGGCACGGCGAGCGCCCCGGAGAGACCGAGCGCGGCGAGCGTGACGAGGGCCGCGGCGAGGGCGCGCAGCGGAGTACGCGGACGCGCGGCGCCTGCGGGCGCGGACGGCCGACGGACGAAGGCGGCCGCAGGAATGCGGTGGTCCCCGGGGCGCGCGGACGGGCGCGGAATCGCGGCCATGGGTGGGCGCGGAGTTGTGGCCACGGGCGGGCGCGGCGGTGCGGACACCAGCGGGCACAGAGTCGCCGACACAGGTGGGCGCGGCGGTGCGGACACAGGCGGACGCGGAGTCGCCGCCATAGGCGGGCACGGAGTCACGGACACAAGCGGGCACGGAGTCACGGACACAAGCGGGCACGAAGTCGCGGACACGGGCAGACGCGAAGTCGCGGACACAGGCGGGCGCGGCGTTGCGGGCATGGGCGGGAGTCCTTCCGGTGTGGCGGTCTTCCGCCCCTGTGGGGACGGCTGGCCGTCATCCCAGCACCCGCGCGCCCGCGCGCGGGGCCGCCACTCCCGCCCTGTCACCTCACCGGTCGAGCCCGCGCCACCCGCCGGGTGGGCCACCGCCGCGGCCTCACGTCAGCGGCATCAAGTCGGGCCGTTTGGCCGCCACATGATCACCGGAGGACTCGCCGCGCAGCCGCCGTCCGATCCAGGGCACCAGATGCTCGCGCGCCCAGTGGATGTCGTCGCGCCGCTCCTCCAAGGTGCCGCGCGGCCGCAGCGGCGGCCACGGCTGCTCCGGGTCGGCGGGCACCTCGATCCCGAGCACCTGGCCCGCCCGCATCGCCACCCGCGTGTGCCCCTCGGGCGACAGGTGGAGGCGGTCGGTGTCCCAGGCCCGCCGGTCCTGGACGGACTTCAGCGACCACAGGTCGAGCACCGGGCAGCCGTAGCGGTCGGCGACCGCGCGGACATGGCCGTTGTACGTGGCGATCTTGCCGCGCAGATGCTTCAGGAGCGGCACGCGCCGGGTGTCGAAGCCGGTGGTGACGACGACGGTGCCGACGGCGGAGGCGAGCTCGGCGACGGCCCGCTCGAAGCGTTCGGCGACCTCGTCGGGGTCGGTGCCGGGCCGGATGATGTCGTTGCCGCCCGCGGCGAACGTCACCAGGTCGGGCCCGAGCTCCTTGGCCCGCGGCACCTGGTCCGTGACGATCTGGTCGAGGAGCTTGCCGCGCACGGCGAGGTTGGCGTACCGGAAGGAGTGCTCGGGCACGCGGTCGTCGAGGAGGACCGCGAGCCGGTCGGCCCAGCCGACGAAGGTGCCGTCGGGTCCGGGATCCCCCACTCCTTCGGTGAAGCTGTCGCCGACCGCTGCGTAGGAGGTGAACGTGTCCGTGGGTGTGTTTTTGATGAAGTGTGTCGACTCTGCTGTCACGTCGTCACATCTTTCCTGGCGACAAGTGACCTACGCCATCGTAATAAGGGGTTGACGAGGGGTGAGATAAGCCACCGGTCAAGATTGCACCAACCCGGAATACGCGTCAGTGACCCGCCGGAGACGGAAGACGGCCGCGTCCAGGTCGCCCCGCAGCCCGGTCTGCAGCCCGTGGTGCAGCAGGACCGCGCCGCGCCGCACCTCCCCCGTCTCCCGGCACGCGTAGGCCGCCGTCGGGTCGAGGCCCCGCAGCCGCACCGGCGCCGGCTGTTGTCCGTACGCCTGCGCCGGGAGCCAGGCGAGGACGACCACGTCGTCCCCGCGGACGTACTGCACCGCGCAGAGCCCGCCGTCCGGGTCCCGCAGCCGGTACAGGTCGCCGAGCTGCACGACGGGCCTGATCTCCTTGTACAGCTCCACCCACCGGCGCGCCTCGGCGAGCTCGTCCGCGCTCCACCGGGTCAGGTCGCCGCCGACACCCAGCACCCCCGCCATGGCGCTGACGAAGCGGAACCGCAGCGAGCTCTCCCGCCCGTTGAGCTGCGTGTTGGGGCTGTCGGTGACCCAGGCGGCCATCACGCGCGCGGGATGGATCTGGCTGAATCCGTGCTGGATGGCGAGCCGGTCCAGCGGGTCGGTGTTGTCGGACGTCCAGACCTGGTCGGTGCGGGCGAGGACGCCGAGGTCGATCCGGCCGCCACCGCCCGAGCAGGACTCGAAGGCCACGGTCGGGTGCGCGGCCCGCAGCCGGTCCACCAGGTCGTAGAAGGCGTGCACGTGGGCGTCCCACAGGCGCTGCGGGTAGGGCTCGCCGGGCCATCCCGGGTCGGTGAAGCAGCGGTTGAAGTCCCACTTCACGTAGTCGACGGTCGCACTGGAGAGGAGGGTGTCGAGTTTCTCCCAGAGGTACGCCTGTACGTCGGCACGGGCGAGGTTGAGGACGAGCTGGTTGCGGAACTCGGTGCGGGCGCGGCCGGGATGGTGCTGCACCCAGTCGGGGTGCGCGCGGTACAGGTCGCTGTCGGCGTTGACCATCTCCGGCTCGACCCAGATCCCGAACCGCATGCCCAGGGCGTGCACCTCGTCGGCGAGCGGCTTGAGCCCGTCGGGGAAGCGGCCGGGGTTGGGCGTCCAGTCACCGAGTCCGGCCCGGTCGGACACGCGCGCGCCGAACCACGCGTCGTCGACGACGAACAGCTCCACGCCGAGCGCCGCGGCCCGCCCGGCGAGCGCCCGCTGCTGGTCCTCGGCGATGTCGAACCCGGTGGCCTCCCAGGAGTTGTAGAGCACCGGCCGCACCTCGTCCGCGTCCGGGATCACGTGCGCGCGCTGGTAGGCGTGCCAGGCCCGGCTGGCCCCGCCGAAGCCGCCGTCGCTCCACAGCCCCGCGAAGACCGGCGTGGCGACCGCCGTGCCGGGCGGGAGCAGCCGCTGCCCGGAGTCGTCGTGCCCGCTGCCGCCGGTGATCTGCACGGCGCCGTCCGGGAGTTGGTGCACGGCGATGCGCCACGACCCGGACCACGCGAGCGCGCAGCTGTAGACCTCGCCGCTCTCCTCGGTGGCGCCGTCCGCGTCGAGCGCCACCCAGGGCAGGTGCTGGTGCCCGGTGTGCCCGCGCCGGCTGCCGATGACCTTCTCGCCGTACGTGAGTTCCGACCGGACGAGCCGGGACTCCGCCGCCCAGCGCCCGTGCAGCTGCGAAAGGCGCCAGCGCTCGCGCAGGGGCAGGGTCCAGGTCGCGGAGTCGGCGCGCAGGAGCTCCAACTCCGGTGATCCCGCGGGGGCTTGGTTGACGAGGACGGCGTACCGCTCCACGACGTCGCCGCGCATCCGGTACGACAGCGTGACCTGGAGCCCGTGCACGGCGTCGGTGAAGTGCAGCTGGAGTTCGTCGTCGGAGTTGCCGGAGTCGCTGGAGTCGCCGGAGTCGCCGGAGTCGCCGGAGTCGGCGGAGTCGGCGGAGTCGGCGGAGTCGGCGGCCGCACTCAGGAAGCGCCACTCCGTCCCGCGCACTCCGCCGCCGCGCACCGAGAGCGCGGGCCGCACGAATCGCGGCCCGCCCTCCACCGGGTACTCCTCGCGCCCGTCGAGCCACGACTCGAAGGGCCAGTCGAGGGGCGGCGGCACCGCGGCCAGCGCCTCGGCGTCGGCCAGGGCGATCCGCGGGCCCCAGTGCAGATGCAGCAGCTCGTCGCGGTCGGTGAGGTGCAGCGCGTAGCTGCTGGTGGGCCCCGAGAGGAGCCACGTACGACCGTCTGCGCCGACCTCGATCATCGAACCCCCAGAGCCCCACTGATACGGAAACAGATCTCAACAGGCACGCACGTCCATCTCAACAGGCACGCGCGCGTACGCACATCTTCGGGCCCCGTGACCACCGGGGCAACGTCTGTGCACCTCCCGCGTGCGCCACCCTGACGTGCCCCCGCGCGCGCCTCCGGCCACCCCTGTACCAGGACTGATTGCCTCAGGAACCCGTGTCGTATCGTCGAAGGCGCAACCATCCGCGGGCCACGCGCCCGCGAGGTCGCGCGACGCCGCCCCCGAGCATGAGGAGACCCCGTGACGCAGCAGGTCCCGTCCACCGAGCCCGAGCTGGCCGGCGTGCGCAACTTCCGTGACGTGGGCGGACTGCCGACGGTGGACGGCCGCAGGGTGCGCCACGGCGTGCTCTTCCGCAGCGGTCACCTCGCGCACGCCACGGCGGCCGACGCGGCGTTCCTCGCCTCGCTGGGCCTGCACACGATCTTCGACTTCCGCAACGCCGCCGACCAGCGCCTCGAGGGCCCGGACGTGGAGCTGCCGGGGGTGCGCAATGTGAACCTGCCGCTGACCGACCCGGCCGACGGCGCCGAGTTCTGGAAGATGGTCCGCGACGGCGACCTGGACCAGCTCCGCACGGTCCTCTCCGACGGCAAGGCCGCGGGCCGGATGACGGCGTCGTACCGGACGATCATCAAGGAGCGCACGGCCGAGCACGGCCGGGTGCTGCACGCCCTCGCCGAGGACAGCGTGCCCGCGCTCATGCACTGCGCGGCGGGCAAGGACCGCGCGGGCCTGTCCATAGCGGTGGCCCTGCTGGCTGTCGGTGTGGAGCGCGAGGCGATCGAGGCGGACTATCTGGAGTCGAACGCCGCCCACCGCCGCTACAAGGTGCACCGCAGCAGCACCTCGCCGGACGCGATGTCCCCCGAGGTCATGGAGCTGCTGAGCCCGCTGTTCGACGCCCGCGCCGAGTATCTGGCGGCGGCCTTCGAGACCATCGAGCTGACCTGGGGCGACACCGACACCTATCTGGCGCGGGGCCTCGGCGTCACGCCCGGGACGCGGGAGCGGCTGCGCGAGCGGCTCCTCGACTGAGCCACCATGTCACTGACCGAGCCGCCACCTCACTGGTTCTTGCCCCCGAGCACGAACAGCAGATAGACGAAGAACGCGAACACGTGGCCCACGGCCACATAGATGATCAGCCGGATCCACAGGGCGCGCGGGAACTTCTCCTCCATGGCCATGCGGCGTGCGGGCTGCTCCGGCCGCGGCTGCTGCGGTTGCCGCGGCTGCTCAGATTCCGTCATGTCGGTCTCCCTGGGTGGTGCCGCCGAGGCACAGCGCGGTGGCGGGGCTCTGCAGCAAGGTGTGGACGAAGAGGAAGTCGGCGCCGCCGTGGTCCGCGGCGGCGATCCGGTGCGGGGTCAGCGAGTCGAAGTGCGCGCTGTCGCCCGGCGCGAGGGTGTGCGCGGTGTCGCCGAGCCGCAGCCGCACCCGCCCCTTGAGGACGTACAGCCACTCCTCGCCGGGATGCACCCGCACGATGTCGCCCTGCGCCCCGTGCGGGACGTGCACGCGCAGCGCCTGCATGCCCCGGCCCGGCGCGCCGGCCTGCCAGTACGTCCAGCCGCCCGCGGCGGTGGGCTCCATGTCCGGGGCGCGGACGACCGCGTCCCGGTCCGCGGGCGTCTCGCCGAGCAGCTCGGAGACCGTCGTACCGTAGGTGCGCGCGAGCGCGAGCAGCATCGGCAGCGACGGCTGGCGCTGCCCGGTCTCCAGGCGGGACAGGTGCGCGGGCGAGAGTCCGGCCGCGCGGGCCGCGGCCTCCAGGGTCAGGGCGGCGCGGCGGCGCAGCTCACGGAGCTGGGGCGCGACGGCGGGCAGGCCGTCGGCGGCGACATCGGAGTCGTCGGGGGCGGCAGGCCCGGCGGACTCGGCGGGCCCCGCGGGCTCGGCAGGGTTCATGCCTCCGATTCAGCCAGAGGTTTGCCCCTGGGGCAACTTTCTTGCCCCAGGGGCAAAAGCGTCCGACCTGCCCTGTTACCGGTTGCCCACCGCCTGCTTCACCAGTGTCTTGCCGAAGTCCCACATCAGCCCGCCCCCGCTGTGCGCGTCGTCCATGACGGCGATGAAGGCCTCCACGAACCGGTCGACCTCCTTCTCCCCCACGGTGAGCGGCGGGATCAGCTTGATGACCTCCAGGTGGTCGCCGGAGACCTGGGTGAGGATGCGGTGCTTCTGCAGCAGGGGTACGACCACCATCTGCGCGAACAGGCCCTTGCGCGCGGCCTGGAGCATCGTCCAACGGCTGCGCAGCTTCAGGGACTGGGGCCTGCCGAACTCGATGCCGACCATGAGCCCGCGCCCGCGCACCTCACTCAGCAGCTCGTAGCGGTCGACGAGGGCCGCGAGCCGTGACTTCAGGAGCTCGCCGGTCACGTACGCGTTCTCGACGACCTTCTCGTCCCGCAGCACGGCGAGGACCGCGAGCCCGGCCGCCATGGCCTGCGCGTTGGACCCGAAGCTCGCCGAGTGCACGAGGACGCGGTCCATGGACGAGTAGACCTTCTTGAAGATCCAGTCCTTGCCGAGGGTCGCGCCGACCGGCACATAGCCGCCGGACAGCGCCTTGGCCACGCACACCAGGTCGGGCTCGACGCCCTCCTCGTGCTGGTGGCCGTAGAACGCGCCGGTCCTGCCGAGGCCGGTCTGCACCTCGTCGGCGATCAGGAGCGCCTTGTGCCGGTGCAGCAGCTCCTGGGCGGCGCGCAGATAACCGGGCGGCGTCTCGTGCACGCCCTTGCCCTGGATGGGCTCGACGATCAGCGCGGCGACGTCACCGCGCCGCAGCTCCGCGCGCAGCGCGTCGAGGTCGCCGAGCGGCACCGCCGTGTCGGGCAGCAGCGGCGCGAAGCCGTCGCGGAAGCCCGTCTCGCCGTTCACCGAGAGCGAGCCGGTGGTCAGGCCGTGGAAGGCGTGCGCGCAGTAGAGCACACGCGGCTTGCCGGTGGCGTAGCGCGCGAACTTCAGGGCGGTCTCCACCGCCTCGGTGCCGCTGTTACCGAAGAACACCCGGTCCAAGTGCGGGCTGTGGGTGAGCAGTTGCTCCGCGAGCAGCCCGGGAAGGGGCTGGCAGTCGAAGCGGGTGAGGTCGGCGAGCGAGGCGTCGAGGACGTCGTGCAGCGCCTTGCGTACGACGGGGTGGTGCCGGCCGAGGCCCATCACGCCGAAGCCGGCGAGCATGTCCAGGTAGTCGTTGCCGTCCGCGTCCCAGAAGTACGCGCCCTCGGCCCGTTCGTAGACCTTGTCGAAGCCGATGGTGTGCAGCATGCGCGGCAGTTGGTGGTTGAGGTGCCGCGCGTGCAGTTCGTAGCGTTCACCGCTGCGCTCGGCGAGCAGTCTGCCGAGGTCGAACTCCTTGCTCATGCTGCTCATGCTCGGGTCTCCTCGCCGGCCACACCGGCTTTCTCCTTGCCGGGGCGACCGGCCTGTTTACCGGGGGAACCGGCCTGCTTGCCGGGGGAACCGGCCTGTTCCCGTGCGTCCGCGCGCGATTCCTGGCGTACGCCCGCGCCGGACGCGTCCTTGCGCGCGATGGTCGCGCTGATGCTCCCGGCGATCTCGACGGGAGTGAGCCCCAGGTCCGCGAGCACCTCGCCGCGCTTGGCGTGCGCGAGGAACTGGTCGGGGATGCCGAACCGCCGTACGGGAACGTCCACTTCGGCCTCCCCCAGCGCCAGCGCGACCGCCGAACCGACCCCGGCGGCCTTGCTGTTGTCCTCGACGACCGCGACGAGCCGGTGGCGTGCCGCCAGTGGGGGCAACGCCGGGTCGACCGGCTTGACCCAGCGCGGGTCGACCACGGTGCAGCGGATCCCGCGCTCCGCGAGGAGGTCGGCGGCCTGCAGGCACACGGGCGCCATCACGCCGACCGAGACGAGCAGCACGTCCGCCTCCGGGTCCTGGCGCAGCACGTCCATGGCGCCCACGCGGTCCACGGCCGGGACGGCGGGCCCCACCGACTCCTTGGGGAACCGCAGCAGCGTCGGCGCGTCGTCGACGGTGACCGCCTCGCGCAACTGCGCCCGGAGCTGGTCGGCGTCGCGCGGCGCGGCGATCCTGAGGCCCGGGACGACCTGGAGGATCGACATGTCCCACATGCCGTTGTGCGAGGCCCCGTCGGGCCCGGTGACCCCGGCCCGGTCGAGCACGAACGTCACCCCGCACTGGTGCAGCGCGACGTCCATCAGGAGCTGGTCGAAGGCCCGGTTGAGGAAGGTGGCGTAGACGGCGACGACGGGATGGAGCCCGCCCGTGGCGAGCCCGGCGGCCGACACGGCGGCGTGCTGCTCGGCGATGCCGACGTCCCACACCCGGTCCGGGTAGGCCTCCGCGAACTTGGTGAGGCCCACCGGGTGCAGCATGGCCGCCGTGATCGCCACGACGTCCTCGCGTTCGGCGCCGATGCGGACGATCTCCTCGCCGAACACCGAGGTCCAGGAGGGTCCGTTGGACGGGGCGAGGGGCTCGCAGGTCAGGGGGTCCATGACGCCGACGGTGTGGAAGCGGTCCGCCTCGTCGGCGAGCGCGGGCTCGTAGCCGCGGCCCTTCTCGGTGAGGCAGTGCACGAGCACGGGCCCGTGGAAGCGTTTCGCGCGCCGCAGGGCGGACTCGACGGCCTTGGTGTCGTGCCCGTCGATCGGGCCGACGTACTTGAGGCCCAGGTCCTCGAACATCCCCTGCGGCGCGAAGGCGTCCTTGAATCCCTTCTTCGCGCCGTGCAGCGACTCGTACAGCGTCCGTCCGACGACGGGAGTGCGCTGGAGGACCTCCTTGCCCCAGGCGAGCACCTGCTCATAGCTGTCGGTGGTGCGCAGGGTGGCCAGATGGTTGGCGAGCCCGCCGATGGTCGGCGCGTACGAACGCTCGTTGTCATTGACCACGATGATCAGCGGCTGGTCCTTCGCGGCCGCGATGTTGTTCAGCGCCTCCCACGCCATGCCGCCGGTGAGCGCCCCGTCGCCGATGACCGCGACGACGTGCCCGCGCTCGCCGAGCACGTCACGGGCCTTGGCGAGACCGTCCGCCCAGCCGAGCGCCGTCGAGGCGTGGCTGTTCTCGACGATGTCGTGCGCGGACTCCTCACGCGAGGGGTAGCCGGACAGGCCCCCCTTGCCGCGCAGCTTCGAAAAGTCCTGACGGCCTGTCAATAGTTTGTGTACGTAGCTCTGGTGGCCGGTGTCCCACACGATGCGGTCGGTGGGCGACTCGAAGACCCGGTGCAGGGCGATGGTGAGCTCCACCACCCCCAGATTGGGCCCGAGATGACCGCCGGTCCTGGCGACCGCGTGCACCAGGAACTCCCGGATCTCCTCTGCCAGTTCGCCCAGCTCGGCCTCGGTCAGCGCCTTCAGGTCGCGCGGCCCCCGGATCGTCTCCAGAATGGTCATGCTCGGGCCCCCTTACTGGTTGTTCAGCTCACTGTGACGTCGGGCACCCCGGACGGGACGCCTGCGGCCTCCATCTGTTCGGCGATCTTCATCGCCTCGTCGATCAGGGTCTCCACGATCTTCGACTCGGGCACCGTCTTGATCACCTCACCCTTGACGAAGATCTGCCCCTTGCCGTTGCCGGACGCGACACCCAGATCAGCCTCACGCGCCTCACCCGGCCCGTTCACCACACACCCCATCACGGCCACCCGCAACGGCACCTCCATGCCCTCCAAGCCCGCCGTCACCTCATCCGCCAGCTTGTACACATCCACCTGCGCCCGCCCGCACGACGGACACGACACGATCTCCAGACGGCGCTGGCGCAGATTCAGCGACTCCAGGATCTGGATACCGACCTTGACCTCCTCCGCCGGCGGAGCCGACAGCGACACCCGGATCGTGTCCCCGATGCCCTCACTCAGCAGCGCACCGAAGGCCACCGCGGACTTGATGGTGCCCTGGAACGCCGGACCGGCCTCCGTCACCCCCAGGTGCAGCGGGTAATCGCACGCGGCCGCCAGCTGCCGGTAGGCATTGACCATCACCACCGGGTCGTTGTGCTTCACCGAGATCTTGATGTCCCGGAACCCGTGCTCCTCGAAGAGTGAGGCCTCCCACAGCGCCGACTCCACCAGCGCCTCCGGCGTCGCCTTGCCGTACTTCGCCAGCAGCCGCTGATCCAGCGACCCCGCGTTCACCCCGATCCGGATCGGCGTCCCCGCCTCCGAGGCCGCCCGCGCGATCTCCTTCACCTTGTCGTCGAACTGCTTGATGTTGCCCGGATTCACCCGCACCGCCGCACACCCGGCATCGATCGCCGCGAACACATACTTCGGCTGGAAGTGAATATCCGCGATCACCGGAATCTGCGACTTCCGCGCGATCGTCGCCAACGCATCCGCATCATCCTGCGTCGGACACGCCACCCGCACGATCTGACAGCCCGACGCCGTCAACTCCGCGATCTGCTGCAACGTCGCCCCGATGTCCGACGTACGCGTCGTCGTCATCGACTGCACCGACACCGGCGCATCCCCGCCGACAGCCACCGGTCCGACCTCGATGCGCCGCGAGACGCGGCGCCCCGCGATCGGCCGGACCGGCAGCTCCGGGAGGCCCAGGGCGACGGGCACTCCTGGGGTCATGACGTCACCGGTTTCCGGAGACGGTCTCGCGCATGGCTCGCAGGGACTCCTTGAGGGAGCCCATGGTGGCGAGCACGGCCGTCGGCTCGTAGCCGCAGTGCGCCATGCAGTTGGCGCACCGGTCGTCCTTGCCGCGGCCGTACTTGGACCAGTCGGTCTCCTCGATCAGCTCGCGGTACGTGGGCACGTACCCGTCGCTCATCAGGTAGCAGGGGCGCTGCCAGCCGAAGAGCGAGTAGTTGGGGATCGCCCACGCCGTGCACTGGAAGTCGACCTTGCCCTCGAGGAAGTCGAGGAACAGCGGCGAGTGGTTCAGCCGCCAGCGCCGCCGGTTGCCGCCCGCGAAGGCCTTCTTGAACAGCTCGCGGGTCTGCTCCACACCGAGGAAGTGCTCCTGGTCGGGCGCCTTCTCGTAGGCGTAGGCCGGCGACAGCATCATCTCGTCGACCTTGAGTTCGTCATTGAGGAAATTCAGGACCTCAATGATCGTCTGCGGGGTGTCCGTGTTGAAGAAGGTCGAGTTGGTGGTGACCCGGAAGCCGCGCCGCTTGGCCTCCTTGATGGCCTCGACCGCCTCGTCGAACACCCCCTCCTTCGCCACGGACTCGTCGTGCCGCTCCCGCATTCCGTCGATGTGCACGGCGAACGCGAAGTACGGCGAGGGCTTGAACTTGTCCATCTTCTTGCGCATCAGCATGGCGTTGGTGCAAAGGAAGACATACTTCTTCTTCGCCACCAACTGCCGCACGATCTCATCGATCTGAGGATGCATCAGCGGCTCACCACCGGCGATGGACACCATCGGCGCACCGGACTCGAGCACGGCACCGACGGCCTGGGCCACCGGCATCCGCTGCTTGAGCACACCGGCCGGGTGCTGGATCTTGCCGCAGCCCTCACACTTCAAATTGCACGCGAAAAGCGGCTCCAACTCGACGATCAACGGGAACTTGTCCCGCTTGCGCAGCTTCTGTTCCATCAAATACGTCGCGACCTTGATGGACTGACGCAGCGGCATAGCCATCTGGCTCACCTCCGGGGGAGCAGCGAAGAACGGTGCCATTCGAAGAAAGCGGGTAGCACGGCACGGAGAACGCGGAAGGCCGATATTCCACCGCGCACCGTGCCGATTCGTACGAGTTCGTGCTGTGGGGCGTCCACGACCACCCGGACGGCCGCAACCGGCCGGGGCCCGGCCGTCACGGCGCTGTGCAATGTGACGGCGGATTCCATGTCCACCGCGATCGCGCCGGTGGCCAGCAGTTCGCCGCGTTCGTGGCCGCGGACGACATGGTCGGAGCCGGTGAGCGGCCCCGTGTGCACGGTGCGCCGGGGCAGCGCCCGCACCAGCTCCTCGACCAGGAGCTCGGTGCCGACGCAGGGCGTGCGGCCGCCGTCGTGCCGGGTCTCCTCGGCGACGACCAGGTCGCCGGGGTGCATGCCGGGGGCGAGCCCGGCGCAGAAGCCGGTGGCCACGACGGCCGCGTCGTGCAGGGACGGCTTGCCGAGCGCCTTGGAGACCGCGCGCTCGGCGGCCTTGGGGCCCATGCCCGTCCGCAGGACGGTCATGGGCCCGCGCGCGCCGCCCCGGTCGCCGGTGCGCAGGGCGAGGTGCTCGATGCCGAGCGCGCAGGCGACGAGGAGCGGTGCGGGGCCCGGCTGAGCCGGGGATGCGGCCATCAGCTCCCCTTGCCGGAGGCGCCGGCGAGCGGCTCTCCGTTGACGTACCGACCGAGCGCGGTCAGCGGGAAGACCTGCCGGTAGAGGTGGTAGTTGATGGAGAAGTCCCAGGGGAAGCCGGTGCCGGTGAAGTACGGCTCGTCCCAGGAGCCGTCCTCCCGCTGCGCCTCGGCGAGCCACGCGATGCCGCGCTCCACCGCCTTGGAGTCCCGCTCGCCGGCCGCGAGCAGCCCGATCAGCGCCCAGGCCGTCTGCGAGGCCGTGGACGCGCCGTGCCCGATCCACCGCTCCTCGCGGTAGGAGCGCAGGTCCTCGCCCCAGCCGCCGTCGTCGTTCTGCACCGACTCCAGCCAGGCCACCGCCCGCCGGATCGCCGGGTGCGAGCCGGGAATCCCGACGGCGGTCAGGGCGGGCAGCACCGAGCCGGTGCCGTAGATGTAGTTGACGCCCCAGCGCCCGAACCAGGCGCCGTTGGCCTCCTGCTCGGCGAGCAGCCACTCGATGCCGCGCCGGGTGCGCGGGTCGTGCGACTTCCCCTCGTACGCCAGCATCTCCACGACGTGCGCGGTGACGTCGGCGGACGGCGGGTCGATGACCTCACCGAAGTCGCAGAACGGCAGCCGGTTGGGGAAGGCGCTGGTGTTGTCGACGTCGAAGGCGGCCCAGGCACCGTTCCTCGACTGCATGCCGAGGTTCCAGCGCACGCCGCGCGCGATGGCGTTCTCCATCCGCGGCTTGTCCGGATGCGCGACGCGGCGCAGCGCGAGGACGACCTCGGCGGTGTCGTCGATGTCGGGGTAGTTGTCGTTGTGGAACTCGAACGCCCAGCCGCCCGGCGTGAGGCCCGGCCTGCGCACGGACCAGTCGCCGGGCCGCACGATCTGCTCGCCCAGCATCCAGTCCGCGGCCTTGACGAGCTGCGGGTGGTCGGCGGGCACGCCGGCGTCGGCGAGCGCGATCGTCGCCAGGCAGGTGTCCCACACCGGCGACTGACAGGCCTCGATCATCCGCGCGCCGTCCTCGCGCCACACGGCGAACCGGTCGAGGGATTCGAGGCCGGCCTTCAGGACCGGGTGGTCGAGGTCGTAGCCGAGCAGATGCAGCGCGATGACCGAGTACACGGCAGGCGGCTGGATGCCGCCCCAGCAGCCGTCGTTCTCCTGCCGTTCGATGATCCAGCGCGCGGCGCTGTTCATCGCCGCCTTGCGCACACCGCGCGGCGCGACCTTGTGGTACAGGTGCAGCGCCTTGTCCAGGCGCTGGAAGACGCCGTCCCAACTCGCCACGGGGGCAAGGGGCTTGGCGGGGTTCGGTACGCGCGCGTTGGTGTGCAGCTCGTCCAGCGGGAAGGGCGCGGGACGCACCGGGCGCTTGGCGGAGACAATGGTGAGCGGCACTATGGTCTGCCGCGCCCAGCAGCCGAAGTCATAGATGTTGAGCGGAAACCACTTGGGGAAATAGATGAGCTCCGGCGGCAGCTCGGGCAGGTCGTCCCACTTCCACCAGCCGAAGAGGGCGAGCCAGATCCGGGTGAAGACGCGCGCCGACGCGATGCCGCCCTGCTCCCGGATCCAGGCGGACGCCCGGGCCATGTGCGGCTCGTCCGGGGCGTCACCGGCCAGGCGCAGCGCGACGTACGCCTCGATGGTGGTGGAGAGTTCGCCGGGACCGCCGAAGAAGGTGGCCCAGGTGCCGTCGTCACGCTGCTCGCCGCGGATGAACAGCGCGGCGGCCCGGGTCGTCGACTCGTCCTGGATGCCCAGGAACTGACGGAGCAGCAGGTCCTCGGCGTCCATGGTCACATTGGTTTCCAGGTCGCCCTTCCACCATCCCTGGGCGTCCTGGCGGGACAGAAGAAAATCCGTCGAGCGTTGTATGGCTCGGGTGGCGGCGTCGAATGCCCCTGCCGCCGCGGGGGTGGTGTCGGTCTTTCCGGTGGCCGAGGCCGCCCGGGGCGTCGCCGCTCCGGCGCTTCCGTCGGTCGTCGCTGTCATGGCTTCCCCTTCTACGCAGTGCTTCTTCTCTGCTGGGTCCGCCGTCGGCCGGGGCCCTGGAGGGACACCGGCCGGCGACTGCGATTCAGTTGGGGCCGATAGTGATCATCTCTTTCGTACGACGACGAAGTCGGCGAGCGCGGTGAGCTGCGCCCGCACCTGGTCCGGCATCTGGACCGCGTCCAGGGCCTCGATGGCGACGGTGTGCTGCCGTCGCGCCTCCTCGGCGGTCCACTCGCGGCCGCCCGCCTCCTCGATCAGGGCGGCGCGCATGGCGAACTCCTCCTCGGAGAAGCTGTCGAAGTCACTGCTCTTGGCGTCGGCGGCGAGCAGCTCGCCGAGCCGTTCGGAGGCCGGTCCGCCCGCGGCAAGGGCGGCGACGACCGGCAGGGACTTCTTGCGCTGGCGCAGGTCGCTCCACGTCTGCTTGCCGGTGGCCTCCGGGTCGCCCCAGATGCCGAGCAGGTCGTCGACGGCCTGGAAGGCGAGGCCGAGGTGGTAGCCGTACTTCTCCAGGGTGTCGGCGGTGGCGTCGTCGGCGCCGCCGAGGACCGCGCCGATGGAGCACGCGCAGGCCAGCAGCGCGCCCGTCTTGTTGCCCTCCATCTCCAGGCACTCCTCGACGGTGACCCGCTCGCGGTGCTCATAGGAGATGTCCTGCGCCTGCCCGTCGATGAGGGCGCGGGTCGCGGTGGTCAGACGGCGCGTGGCGCGGCCCGCCTCGACGGTGCCGAGTTCCAGCAGGATCTCGTTGGCGAGGGCGAACAGCGCGTCGCCGACGAGGATGGCCTGGGCGGGGCCGTGCACCTTCCACACCGTGTCGCGGTGGCGGCGCTGCTCGTCGCCGTCCATCAGGTCGTCGTGCAGGAGCGAGAAGTTGTGCACCAGTTCGACGGCGACCGCGCCGGGCACGCCGGTTTCCGGGGTGGCGCCCGCGGCTTCCGCGGACAGCAGGGCGAGCGCCGGACGCACGGCCTTGCCCCCGTCGCCGACGGCCGGCTTGCCGTCGGCGTCGATCCAGCCGAAGTGGTAGGCGGCGACGGTGTCCATGGGCGGCGCCAGGCGGTCCACCGCGGACCGCAGCACCGGGGTGGCCAGTGTCCGGCCGCGCTCGAGCAGCGCGGTCACGTCCACGGCGGCCGGTTCGGCCGAGGGCACAGTCGGCACAGTCTCTCCTCTGGTTCCGGTGCGGGGTTCGTGGGGCGGCGGCCCCAGCAGGTCGAGCTTCACGCCGCCTCCTCGAAGAGATGGTCATGAGGGCGGTCGAGGGCGCTGAGTGCGGCCCGGGCCGCGGTGATTCCGCTGCGTACAGCGCTTTCCATCGTCGCGGGCCAGCCGGTGGCGGTCCACGCGCCGGCCAGGTAGAGCCCGGACTCGTTGGTGCGCGCACCCGGCCGCAGGCGGCCGACGCCCGGGGTCGGCGCGAAGGTCGCCGTGCGCTCCCGGGTCACGAAGAAGTCGAGGACCCGCGCGCCGTGCGCGGCGGGCAGCAGGCGCTCGAGCTCCGGCAGATAGCGCTCTCTCAGCGCGGCCACAGGTGCGTCGATCTCGTCCTGGGCGGCCGACTGCGACAGCGCCAGATACTGGCCCTCCGCGAGGCCGGAGGCCTCCGTCCGATCGAAGACCCACTGCACGGGGGTGCCGAGCGCGGCGAAAAAGGGCCGCTTGAGCACCTTCCTGTCGTACACGACGTGGATGTTCAGGATCGGCGCCGTGTCGATGCCGAGCAGCCGGTCGGGCTCGTCCAGGGCGCCGTCCGGGAGCAGGTCGTGGGTCTCGGCCTGGGCCACCGCGAGCACCACGGTGTCCGCCTCGATGGCCTCGCCGGGAACCTCGACGCGCCAACTTCCGTTCTTATTACGAGAGATGGAGGTGACACGTGTTCGCAGTTCGGTACGCACGCCCGCCGAGTCGAGCGCCTTGCGGGCCAGACCGTCATGGATGTCACCGAGGGGCACCCGCGCCCAGCCGATGTCGGCGGCGCCCGGCTCGGAGAGCAGCCCGGTCTTGAACACCATCGCGGCGAGGCCCAGCGAGGCATCGCCCGCGACGGCGTTGAGGGTGGCGACCCCGACGAGGTCCCACAGGGCCTCGACGGCGCGCTTCGACTGCCCGTGGGCCGCCAGCCAGCTGCCGAAGTCCTGGCTGTCGAGCGCCGGGTCGGCCGGGTCCAGTCCCTTGAGGGCGAGCGCCGCGCGGCCCACGTTGGCGCGCTCGGCGAGCGACAGATGGGGGTACGTGGCGAGGCTCGCGGCCAGATGCAGCGGCACCGGCAGCGCGGTGCGGCGCAGGCGGCCGAGCCGGTGCCGGTCGGCGTCGAGCACGGGCACGTCGAGACGTTCCTGCAGCGGCGCCAGGTGCGCGCCCTCGACGCGGTCGAGGAACCACCGGTAGGCGGTGCAGCAGCGCAGATAGACGTGCTGGCCGTTGTCGACGGTCAGGTCGCCGCGCTGGAAGGAGAAGGCGAGTCCGCCGAGCCGCGGGCGGCCTTCGAGCAGCGTGACCTCGACGCCCGCGTCGGCGAGGGCGAGGGCGGAGGTGATGCCGGCCAGGCCGCCGCCCACGACGACGGCGGACGCGCGTTTTCCGGCTTCGTCGGCGCCCCCTTCGGGCTGCCTGTCGTCCTGCCTCATGCGTCCTCCCTTTCGGCAGTTGCAGTCTGGGACGCCAAGGTCACGCGGAGGGTTGCCCGCCGCTTGGGGCGCCGCGCCGCGCCTGCGGCCGCTCCGCCGTGCATGCGCGTCATGTACGCCTCCTGACGGCGCCGCGGGAGACGCTGCGCGTGTCGAGGCCGGACAGGCCGCGCACGGCGACATACGCCTTCTCGCGTCCCGGCAGTGAAACGCGGCCCCTGAGGACCGCCTCCGGCTCCCGCTCGATGCGATCGAGCAAGCGGCGGTAGATGCCCGCCATCGCCGCCACACAGGCACCGCTGCGCCGGTCGAGCATCGGAAGCAGCCGGTAGCCCTCTGCGAACAGGGCCCGGGCGCGGCGGACTTCGAAGTGGACGAGGCCCGCGAAGTCCGACCCGGCGGGTGGCTCGGGCCGCGAAAACCCGGTGGAGCAGCCGAACTTGGCGAGGTCGTCGGCGGGCAGATAGGTGCGCCCCTCCAGGGCGTCCTCGCGAACGTCCCGGAGAATGTTGGTGAGTTGGAGCGCGAGACCGAGCGTGTCGGCATACTCCGGCGCGCGCTCCGCGTGCAGCGCCCCCGGCTCGGTGCCGAACACGCCGAGGGAGAGCCGCCCGATGGCGCCGGCGACGCAGCGGCAGTAGACCTTCAGGTCCTCCCAGGTTTCGTACGTCTCGCCGCGCACGTCCATCAGGACGCCGTCGATCAGCTCGTCCAGCCCGCCGAGCGGGATCGGGAAGTGCCGGGCCGCGTGGCTGAGCGCCACCGCCACCGGGTCGGTGTCGTCCTCAGCCACGTCGCCGTCGCGGACGCGGGTGAGCAGGGCCCGGGTCTCGTCGAGCCGCTCCCCCTTCACGTCCGGCGCCAGGGTGCCGTCACCGATGTCGTCCACGCGCCGGGAGAACGCGTAGAGCGCGGACATCGCCCGCCGCTTGGGCGCCGGCAGCAACCTGATGCCGTACGCGAAATTGCGTGCCTGCTGCCCGGTCACGGTCTCGCAATAGCTGTATGCGGCGAGTACCGGCGCGGACACGCGAGGTTCTGACTCCACGGTCCGGCTCACCCCTCTCCTCGCAGAACCGCTCCCACCTCGCGCAGCAAACGCGGCTTCGTGGGCTTCGGCGGCCTTGGAAGTACGTCGTATCCGGCGGCGGCGATCGCGGCGATCGCAGCCCTCCCCCCTGCAACGAACCCGGCAAGCAGCAGCTTCAGCCTGCCGTGGACGCTACCCACCAGGGGGGTGCCTTCATTCAAGAGGCGATGGGCGCGTTCCGCTTCATATGCAACCAGTGCGCGCACCGACGCGCCTGCCGTAGGGACGGCGAGATCCCGCTCCTGGACATGAAACCGCTTCATGTCCTGTGCGGGCAGATAGACGCGGTCGCGGCCCATGTCCTCGCGCACGTCCTGGAGGTGCTCCACGATCTGCAGCGCGGTGCACACGGAGTCCGAGAGGCGGACGCGCTCGGGCGTCGCGGTGCCGGTGATGGCCAGGACCAGGCGGCCGACGGGGTTCGCGGACAGCTCGCAGTAGGCCACGAGGTCGTCGTACGTCTCGTACCGCTTGACGAGCTGGTCCTGGCGGTTCGCCACGATCAGGCCGAGAAAGGGCTCGGGGGTCAGGCTCCGGCGGCGCACGGTGGGCACCAGGGCCCGCAGCAGCGGGTGGCCGGGCTCCTGCCCCGCGGCGAAGACCTTGCGCAGGTCGGCCTCGAAGGCGTCGAGCAGGGCGAGCGGGTCACCGGCCGCCTCGGGGTCCGCGCCCAGCCAGCGCGCGTGGGCGCTGCCGCGGGCCAGGTCCGAGTCGCCGATGTCGTCGACCAGGCGGGCGTAGCCGTACACGGCCATGAGGTCCTCGCGCCAGGCGCGCGGGAGGAAGAAGGGGGCCACGGGAAAGTTCTCGTCCGCGGCTTTGTCGAGGACGGCGGACGCATCGCGGAGCCGGAGATCGTCCGTAGCCATTGCCGTCACATCTCCCGTTCTACACTGCCGACCCAATACATCCTATTTCGGACACGCCGCCCGGACCCCCTCGCGGCGCACCCCGCCCGGCGCCGCAGTGCCGCGCGATATCGCCCCACTTGCCGCGAATCAGCACCGGTACAGCTTACGTTGTACAGCGCACACCGGGTCGCCGGGGTATTCAGCGCATCACAAGAACGCACCGATTGGCTTCAATCTTCCCCGAACTCCCGTGACTTGAGGGTCGGGTGTTGTCCGAAAACGGGTCAGGGCCCCGCCCGGACGTCCCGGCGGGGCCCTGCTCCGTTCGGCCGCCTTCAACCTACGGCCATCCGGCTACTTACCGGTGAACTTCTCGTACTCCTTGATGACCTCGTCGGTCGGTCCGTCCATCCGCAGCTCGCCCCGCTCCAGCCAGAGCACCCGGTCACAGGTGTCGCGAATCGACTTGTTGTTGTGGCTGACCAGGAAGACCGTGCCCGCCTCCTTGCGCAGCTCGCGGATGCGGGCCTCGGAGCGCTTCTGGAACTTGCGGTCACCGGTGGCCAGCGCCTCGTCGATCATCAGGACGTCGTGGTCCTTGGCCGCCGCAATGGAGAACCGCAGGCGGGCGGCCATGCCGGAGGAGTAGGTGCGCATCGGCAGGGTGATGAAGTCTCCCTTCTCGTTGATGCCCGAGAAGTCGACGATCTCCTGGTAGCGCTGCCTGATCTGCTCGCGGCTCATGCCCATCGCGAGCCCGCCGAGTATGACGTTGCGCTCGCCGGTCAGGTCGTTCATGAGGGCCGCGTTCACGCCGAGCAGCGAGGGCTGGCCGTCGGTGTAGACCTTGCCCTTCTCGGCCGGGAGCAGGCCGGCGATGGCCCGCAGCAGGGTGGACTTGCCGGAGCCGTTCGAGCCGATCAGGCCGATGGCCTCGCCGCGGTAGGCGGTGAAGCTGACGCCGCGCACGGCGTGCACCTTGCGCACGCCGCGTTCCTCGCCGCGCCTGAGGATGCGGCTCAGCGCGGAGGTGGCGCTGCCCTTGCCCGTCTTCGCGCCGTTGACGCGGTAGACGATGTGCAGTTCGTCGGCGATGACGGTGGGGATGTGCCCCTTGTCTGCGTTCCGGTCGGTCCGGTCGGTCTTGTCGAACTTGTCGAGCTTGTCGTCAGCCACGGCCGTACCGCTCCTCAGCCTTCCAGAAGTACACGAAGCCGCCCGCCGCGACGAGCACGGACCAGCCGGCCGCGACCGCCCAGACGTGCGGGGGCAGGTTCTCCGAGCCGTAGCCGTCGATGAGCGCGAAGCGCATCAGGTCCATGTAGATGGCGGCCGGGTTCCACTGCAGGATGTCCGCGATCCACGCCGGGTGCTCCTTGAGCATCACCGGGATGGAGAACATCACGCCCGAGGCGTACATCCAGGTGCGCATCACGAACGGCATGAGCTGCGCGAGGTCCGGGGTCTTGCTGCCGAGGCGGGCCATGACCAGCGCGAGGCCGGTGTTGAAGAGGAACTGCAGCGCGAGGACGGGCAGGATCAGCAGCCACGAAAGGCGCGGATAGCTGCCGAAGCCGACCGCCACGACGAACAGCACGATCATCGAGAACAGCAGCTGCTGGAGCTGCTGCAGCGAGAACGAGATGGGCAGCGAGGCACGCGGGAAGTGCAGGGCCCGCACCAGGCCCAGATTGCCCGAGATCGCCCGGACGCCCGCCATCACCGAGCTCTGCGTGAAGGTGAAGACGAAGACACCGGTCACGAGGAACGGGATGTAGACCTCCCGTTCCATGCCCCGGTCGGCCTTCAGGATCAGGCCGAAGATGAGGAAGTAGACGAGCGCGTTGAGCAGCGGTGTCGCCACCTGCCAGAGCTGGCCGAGCTTGGCCTGGCTGTACTGGGCGGTGAGCTTCGCCTGGGAGAAGGCGAGGATGAAGTGGCGCCGTCCCCAGAGCTGGCGGACGTACTCGATAAGACCGGGACGGGCGCCGCTGACGGACAGGCCGTACTTGGCCGCCAGCTCGGCGGGGGACAGCCCGTCGTCGGGCGACGGTGGCGCGGTCACCGCGACTCCACCGTCCTGCGTTGTCTCACTCACGAAGGGAAACTTTCGTCTTCAGATGCGCGGCCGGTCGGGCGTAGGCGGGGGCCAGGGACCGGGATACGGCCCGAATGTTCTCAGACCCGAGCTTGTCAGATGACGGGAGGGCGGCCCAGTCGGGTCAGGCGCCACACCGTACGCCACTTCATGGGGCGCCGGGGCCCGCACGGGCTGGTCCAGCCCTCGCGGAAACCGCCGAACCAGGCCTTCAGGGCGGGCCGCGAGGGGCGCCGGGCGAGGGTCAGCAGAAGCCACACGCCGAGGTACACCGGCACCAGCAGAGCGGGCAGGTTGCGGCGGGCCAGCCAGACGCGGTTGCGGGCCACCATGCGGTGGTAGACCGCGTGCCGGGAGGGCGCCGTGGTGGGGTGGAAGAGCACCATGTCGGCGCGGTAGTCGATCATCCAGCCCGCGTCCAGGGCGCGCCAGGCGAGGTCGGTCTCCTCGTGCGCGTAGAAGAACGCGTCGGGCAGGCCGCCGACCTCCTTGAGGACGGCGGTGCGCACGGCGTTGGCACCGCCGAGGAACGTCGTCACCCGGGAGGAGCGCATCGGGTCGGAGGCGCGCAGGCGCGGCACGTGGCGGCGCTGGGTGACGCCGGTGTCCGGGTCGGCGATGCGGAAGGAGATGATCCCGAGATCCGGGGCCGCCGCGAAGGCCTCGCGGCACAGTTCGGCGGTGTCCGTGTGGGCGAGCAGTCCGTCGTCGTCGAGGAAGAGCAGGATGTCGACGTCGGTGCCGCCGGGGCCGAAGGCCTCGATGCCCACGTTGCGTCCGCCGGGGATGCCCAGGTTCTCGGGCAGTTCTATGGTGCGCACGCCCTCGGGCACGTCCGGTACGGGGGCGCCGTTGCCGACGACGACCACCTCGATCCGGTCGCCGTCCTGCTTGGCGACCGAGTCGAGGAGGGCGCGCAGCTCCTGCGGGCGGTTGCCCATGGTGATGACGACCGCGCCGACCTTCAGGTGCTGTCCGGGGGAGCTCACTTCAGCCTGCTCGACACGAGGATGGACACGAGGTGGAGCAGGGTCTGCAGGAGCGCGATGCCGGCGAGGACGGCGACACCGAGGCGGGAGAAGAACAGGTCTCCGCGGATCTGGTCCACGACGGCGATGACCAGGATCAGCAGGGACGCCTCGATGCCGAGGATGAGGCGGTGGAACTTCAGCGCGGCGGCGGCCTTGCGGGCCAGGGCCATGCCGGACGCGCGCGGCTCGGACGCCGACTCCTGCACCGGCGCCATGCCCTGCTGGTGCCGGGCGACGGCGACGAGGTCGGTCTCCGCCTTGATCAGGATCGCGCCGAGGGCGGCCAGGGTGCCGAGGAAGGCCCACAGCCAGTCGATCCGGCCGGAGCCCCACAGGTCGGCGGCGCGCAGGCCGAAGCCGACCAGGACCGCGGCGTCGCACAGGTAGGCGCCGACGCGGTCCAGGTACACCCCGGACATCGAGTACTGCTTGCGCCAGCGGGCGATCTCGCCGTCGACGCAGTCGAGCAGCAGATAGAGCTGGACCGCGACGACACCGAGCACAGCGCCCCAGATCCCCGGGACCAGCAGGGCCGGGGCGGCCAGGACGCCCGCGACGGTCATCAGATACGTGAGCTGGTTGGGCGTGATCCTGGTGTTCACCAGGTAGCGGTCGCAGCGCAGCGAGATCTCTCGCATGTACAGGCGTCCCGCCCAGTGCTCACCGCTGCGGCGGTCCTTCACCCCCGCGGGGTGAACGACGGGCCGGAGTTCAGCTACCGATGGCCTTGGCATAGTCGGCGTATGCGTCCTTGATCTGGTCGTGGTTCAGATTGAGGTGCTCGAGGATCGTGTAGCGGCCCGGCCGGGTCTGCGGCGCGTACTCCACGACCTGGACGAACTCGTCCACGGTGAAGCCGATCTCCTCCGGAAGCACCGGCAGCCCGTGGCGGCGCAGCACCTCGGCCATGAACGCCGACTCCTCGCGGGCACCGCGCAGGTGCATCGCGAAGGCGGCGCCGAGGCCGCACTGCTCACCGTGGCTCGCCGCGCGCTTCGGGAACAGCAGGTCGAAGGCGTGGTTGATCTCGTGGCAGGCGCCGGACGCCGGGCGGGAGTCGCCCGAGACGGACATGGCGATGCCGGTGAGGACCAGGCCCTCGGCGAGCACCTGCAGGAAGCCGTCGTCGCCGACGCCGCCGGGGTGGCGCAGCACCGCCTCGCCGGCCTGGCGGGCCATCGCGGCGGCGAGGCCGTCGATGTCCTCGCCGCGCTCGCGGGCGGCGAGCTCCCAGTCCCGGATCGCGGAGATGTTGGACAGGGCGTCGCCGATGCCGGAGCGCACGAAGCGGACCGGGGCCTCGCGGATGACGTCCAGGTCGATGACGACCGCGATCGGGGTCGGCACGCCGTACGAGCCGCGGCCCGCGTCGTTGTCGAGGGTCGCGACGGGCGAGCACAGGCCGTCGTGCGACAGGTTCGTCGCGACGGCGACGAGCGGCAGGCCGACGCGCGCCGCGGCGAACTTGGCACAGTCGATGATCTTGCCGCCGCCGAGGCCCACGACCGCGTCGTAGCGGCCCTTCTTCATGGCGTCGGCGAGCTTGATGGCGTCGTCGAGCGTGCCGCCGCCGACCTCGAACCACTCGGCGTTCGGCAGCGACGGCTCGAGCCGCGCGCGCAGCACCGCGCCGGAGCCGCCGCTGATGGCGACGGCCAGCTTGCCGGTCGCCGAGCAGATCCGCTGGTCGGCGAGGACGCTCGCCAGGTCGTTGAGCGCCCCCGCCCGGATGTCGACGACGACCGGCGAGGGGATGAGCCTCGTCAGTACTGGCACGCGATTTCACGTCCCTTGGCGAGGTCGTCGTGGTTGTCGATCTCGACCCACTTGATGTCGCCGATCGGCGCCACGTCGACCTTGAAGCCGCGGTTGACGAGCTCCTGGTAGCCGTCCTCGTAGTAGAGGTCGGGGTCGCGCTCGAAGGTGGTCTTCAGGGCGTCGGCCAGCTCGTCGGCGGCGGAGCCCTCGATGAGGGTGACGCCGATGTACTCGCCGGTGGCCTCGGCCGGGTCCATCAGCTTGGTGATGCGCTGCACGCCCTTCTCGGCGTCCACGACGACCTTCATCTCCTCGTCGGCGAGCTGCTTCACCGTGTCGAGGGCGAGGATGATCTTCTGGCCGTTGCCGCGGGCGGCGAGCAGCGTCTTCTCGACGGAGACCGGGTGCACGGTGTCGCCGTTGGCGAGGATCACGTCGTGCTTGATGGCGTCACGGCCGCACCACAGGGAGTAGGCGTTGTTCCACTCCTCGGCCTTGTCGTTGTCGATGAGGGTCAGCTTGAGGCCGTACTTCGCCTCCAGGGCCGCCTTGCGGTCGTAGACGGCCTCCTTCTTGTAACCGACGATGATCGCGACCTCGGTCAGACCGATCTCGGCGAAGTTGCCGAGCGTCAGGTCGAGGATGGTGGTGTCGCCGTCGACGGGCACCAGGGCCTTGGGCAGGGTGTCCGTGTAAGGGCGAAGACGCCGTCCGGCGCCGGCCGCCAGCACGAGGCCGATCATGCGGGTTCTCCTTCATCGTGTACGGCGGGTGCGCCACGCTTGTGAGCGGTCACCCAGAAGCGGATGCTCTCGACGAGCACCACGAGTGCCACGGCCACGGCGAGAGCCGTGAGCGCGACGGTGAAATCTGTGTCGTGCAGTACGGCGGCGGCCAGCGCGACCACCAGGGTCCTGCCTTCTTGGCCGCCGATCGCCCGCACCAGCCGGCGCGGAGGCGCGCCGGTGCCGCCCTTGATGCGGTACACCGTGTCGTAGTGATGGTAGGCGACCGCGGCCACCAGGCCGAAAGCTGCCGGAAGGCAGCCGTTCACGTCGGCTTTGGCCGCCAGTACCAGCACCGTCCCGTATTCGGCGACGCGGAAGAACGGCGGAACCAGCCAGTCCAGGGCGCCCTTGAGGGGCCGGGAGAGCGCGAGGCCGGACGTGATGACGTAGATCACGGCGGCGACGACCACCCAGGGGCTGCCGTAGGACGTGAACGCGGCCGCGCCGACGACGGCCGCGCCGCCCAGGAAGGCGAGGACGGGAGCGGGCAGCGGCCCGCCGCGCCGGAGAGCGGCGAAGGACGACGCGAGCAGGCCGTTGTCGGCGAGGTCGGCGAGCGCCCCCGCGGCCCGGTCGGTGCGGGTGGCCTTGCGGGTCAGCGAGCGCAGCACGCGGCCGGCCGTGGTGTAGCAGGCCGCGAGGGCGCAGCCGACGAGCAGGACGACCAGGGTGACGCGGGGGGTGCTGACGGCGGTGAGCACGGCGATCAGCGCCCACCGTTCACCGATGGGCAGCACGATCATCCGGCGCACCCAGACCGTCCAGCCGACGCTGTCCAGCTTGTCCGAAAGGGCGGCCGTGGGGCTGGTGTTGGCGGCCGCGTCGTGATTCGCCTCGTTGAAGGAGAAGTCGACGACGTGCCGGCACGTCTGCAGGACCATCGCGCCGAGCGCGAGCGCCCATACGTCGTCCCCGCCCCGGGCGGCGCCGAGGGCGAGGCCCGCGTAGTACGCGTACTCCTTGGCGCGGTCGAAGGTCGCGTCCAGCCAGGCGCCGAGCGTGGAGTACTGCAGCGAGTAGCGGGCGAGCTGGCCGTCCGTGCAGTCGAGGACGAAGGAGAACAGGAGCAGCAGTCCCGCGGCGACGAAGCCGCCGCGGGTGCCGGTGGCCGCGCAGCCCGCCGCGATCAGGGCGGTGAGCAGCGAGGCCGTGGTGACCTGGTTCGGGGTGAAGCCGCGCCGGGCGCACCAGCGGGCGAGGTAGCGCGAGTACGGGCTGATGCAGTACGTCGTGAAGAAGCCGTCGCGGGCCTTCACGGCGCCGCGCAGGCGTACCGCCTCGTCGTCGACGGCGGCGACGGCCTGGCGCGCGGTGTTGCGGGCCTCCGGGTCGCTGGGCACGGCCGCGACGAGGGTGCCGAGTTCGGGGCGGTGCACGTCGACACCGGCGGCTTCGAGGGCGACGGCGAGGCGGTCGGGCACGGCCTGGCCGGGGGCACCGACCGCTGACTGCCCGGGCTGCGCGGACTGCACGGACTGCTCGGGGGCGAGCGCCACGGCCGTGCCGCCGCCGTCGGGCGTGGCCCCAACTGCCGTACGCAGCACGGTCGTCAGCTCTCCGCGCGCCCCGGCCTGTGCGGTCACGGCGCCGGGCACCGCGGACACCGGGAAGCGCGGGTCGGTCAGGCCGAGCCGCAGCGCGTGCACATGGCCGACGAAGCGGGTGTCGACGAGGGCGACGCGCTCGCCCGCGGGCAGGTCGCGCAGCAGGGCCTCGAGCTCTTCGGGGGACGCCGCGTCGGGGGCGGTCCGCACGTCGAAGCCGAGGGACCGCAGATCGCCTTCGAGCGGCGAACCGGGCACCGGCCGGCCGGTGAGGATGGCGGTCGACAGACGAACTCACTCCTTGATTCCCGGCGCGGCTCGCGCGGGCACATGCGTGACGGGGGCGCCCTGGCAGCGAGGCGGCCGGGCGGCGTGTCGGCTGAGGCTATCGGATGAATGGAAGCGGGCGTTCACCGCCCGTTCACGCCCCGATCAACGCGGTCCGGCTGCGCCGCGCCCTCTCTGATCGCCGCGATCATCATGGTCGAAAGCGGCCCGCGGCCACAAACCGTGGGGTCACACCCACCCAAGCCCGCCTAAGGTGGACTGCCATGACATGGCTGATCACAGGTGGAGCGGGATATATCGGGGCGCATGTGGCGCGGGCGATGACCGCGGTCGGCGAGCGGGTGGTCGTCCTGGACGACGTCTCCTCGGGGGTGCCCGAGCGACTGCCCGCGGACATTCCTCTGATACGGGGCACTTCGCTCGACGGGGAGCTGGTGCGGCGGGTGCTCACCGAGCACGCGGTCACGGGGGTGGTGCATCTCGCGGCCCGCAAGCAGGTCGGTGAGTCGGTGGAGCAGCCGCTGCGTTACTACCGGGAGAACGTCGGGGGCCTGACGACGCTCCTGGAGGCGGTGGTGGACGCCGGGGTCGGCCGGTTCGTCTTCTCGTCGTCGGCGGCGGTGTACGGCAACCCGCCGGACGCCGACCTGGTCGCCGAGGACACGCCCTGTGCGCCGGTGAGCCCGTACGGCGAGACGAAGCTGGCCGGCGAGTGGCTGGTGCGGGCGGCGGGGCGGGCGCACGGGATCACCACGACGTCGCTGCGCTACTTCAACGTGGCGGGCGCCGCGAGCCCCGAGCTCGCCGACACCGGGGTCTACAACGTGATCCCGATGGTCTTCGACCGCCTCACCCGCGGCGAGGCCCCGCGCATCTTCGGCACCGATCACCCCACGCCGGACGGCACCTGCGTGCGCGACTACATCCACGTCGACGACCTCGCCGAGGCCCACCTCGCCGCCGCCCGCAGGGCCGCCGCGCCCGGCACCGATCTGACGGTGAACATCGGCCGCGGCGAGGGCGTTTCCGTACGCGAACTCCTCACCGTGATCGCGGAGGTCACCGGGGACTCGCGCGCCCCGGTCGTCGAGCCGCGCCGCGCGGGTGACGCGCCGCGCGCCGTGGCGGACGCGCGCCTGGCCGCGAAGGAGCTGGGCTTCACCGCCCGGCGCGGGGTGCGCGAGATGGTGGAGTCCGCGTGGGCGGGCTGGTGCCTGCGCCACCCCGAGGCTCGCGACTAACGGCCCGGGGGGCGCTCACCGCTCTGACCTGCGGAACGTTTCCGCAGGTCAGGGCATATGACAACGGTTCTCAAGAGCGTGTTGCAGATACCCCCCACCCGTAGTTCACTGTGATCGCGAGCACGGGCGTCGGACGGCGTCGGACGGCGTCGGCCGACCTGCGACGCCCGCCCGCGCCCGCCGACGACCACCGATGAGCACGGAGGACCGCACCATGGGGGCTGGACACGACCACGGCCACGCGCCGCCCGCCCAGGGCACGGCGACGGCCGCCTACAAGGGCCGGCTGCGGATCGCGCTGTCCATCACGCTCACCGTCATGGTGGTGGAGATCGTCGGCGGTCTCGTCGCGGATTCGCTCGCGCTGATCGCGGATGCGACGCACATGGCGACGGACGCGCTCGGCCTCGGCATGGCGCTGCTCGCCATCCACTTCGCGAACCGCCCGCCGAGCGACAACCGCACCTTCGGCTACGCCCGCGCCGAGATCCTGGCCGCGCTCGCCAACTGTCTGCTGCTGTTCGGCGTCGGCGGATACGTCCTGTACGAGGCGATCCAGCGGTTCGTCACGCCCGCCGAGACCGAGGGCGGCCTCACGATCGTCTTCGGCCTGATCGGCCTGGTGGCGAACCTCGTCTCGCTGTCGCTGCTGATGCGCGGCCAGCAGGACAGCCTGAACGTGCGCGGCGCCTTCCTGGAGGTCCTCGCGGACGCGCTCGGCTCGGTGGCGGTCCTCGTCTCGGCCGTGGTCATCCTGCTCAGCGGCTGGCAGGCGGCCGACCCCATCGCCTCGATCGTCATCGGCCTCATGATCGTCCCGCGCACCTGGAAGCTGCTGCGCGAGACCCTGAACGTCCTGCTCGAATCGGCACCCAAGGGCGTCGACATGGCCGAGGTGCGCGCCCACATGCTGGCCCTGCCCGGCGTCGAGGACGTCCACGACCTGCACGCCTGGACGATCACGTCGGGCATGCCGGTGCTGTCCGCGCACGTCGTCGTGAGCTCCGAGGCGCTCACCGCGATCGGCCACGAGAAGATGCTGCACGAGCTGCAGGGCTGCCTGGGCGGCCACTTCGACGTCCAGCACTGCACGTTCCAGCTGGAGCCGGGCGGCCACGCGGAGCACGAGCCGAGGCTCTGCCACTGAGGTGGCTCTGCCACTGAGGTAGAGTGGTCTGCGATCTTTGAGGATACGAGTGCGGGAGGTGGGTTGATGACTGTCGCGGCCGGCGCTGCCACGCGCAGCGACATGTGCATCCCCACATCCCGGGCCCACGGCTGACCTTTCACGCGGCCGGGCCCTCTCACTCAAAGGGTTTCCTCCGTTGACTCAGAAGTCGACTCAGAACGCGATCACCGACGCCTTCTTCGCCCTGCACCACGGCCTGCCGCGGCAGGGCCCCGGCTCGGACTCCACCACCCGCGCGCTGCTCGCCCTCGCCGGTGAGCTGCCCGCCCGCCCGCGCGTGCTCGACCTGGGCTGCGGCCCCGGCCGGGCCGCCCTGCTGCTCGCCGCCGAGGCCGGCGCCGACGTCACGGCCGTCGACCTGCACGAGCCGTTCCTCGCCGAGCTGCGCGCGGCGGCGCAGGCCCGCGGGCTCGCCGACTCCGTGCACACCGTCCGCGCGGACATGGGGGAACTCCCCTACGCGGACGGTTCGTTCGACCTGATCTGGGCCGAGAGCTCGGCCTACAGCATCGGCTTCGACACCGCTCTCGACGCCTGGCGGCGGCTCCTCGCGCCCGGCGGGACGCTCGTCGTCACCGAGTGCGAGTGGACCACCGACGAGGTGTCCGATGAAGCGCGCTCCTTCTGGGACGCGCACTACCCGCTGCGCACCCCCGCGGAGAACACCCGCGCGGCGCTCGCCGCCGGGTACGCGGTGCTCGGCACCGTGTCCCAGCCGGAGTCCGACTGGGACGAGTACTACGGCCCGCTCGCCGCCCGCGCGGAGGCGGCCGACCCCGGCGCGCCCGGCATGGCCGAGGCCCTGGCCGCGACGCGCGCCGAGCTCGCCATGCGCCGGGAGCACGGGGCGGAGTACGGGTACACCGGCTACGCCCTGCGCCCCGCGGGCGGCGGCTGGCGCACCCGGCCCGAGGCGGCGTCCGGCGCCGACCGCGCGGCCGTGCACGCCGTGAACGCCGCCGCGTTCCCGACCGTCGCGGAGGCCGACCTCGTGGACGCCCTCCGAGAGGACCCCGAGGCCTGGCTCGACGGGCTCTCGTACGTCGCCGAGACCTCGGCGGGCGAGATCGCGGCGCACGCCCTGATCACCCGCTGTCACGTGGACGGCGCCCCGGCCCTGTGTCTGGCGCCCGTGGCCGTGCTCCCGGCGCATCAGGGAACGGGCGCCGGTTCGGCCGTCGTGCGCGCCGTGCTGCACGCCGCACGCGCGCGGGGCGAGCAACTGGTGCTGGTGCTCGGGCACCCGGACTACTATCCGCGGTTCGGTTTCACCCCGGCCTCGGGCTATGGGATCCGGCCAAGTTTCGACGTGCCGGACGAGGCCATGCTGGCCCTCGCCCTGGAGGGGCCGTCCGGAGCCGGTGATTCCGGGCCGCTGCCGCGGGGCACGATCACCTATCCGGCGGCCTTCGGGGTCTGATCCCGGCGGCGTCCGCGCGTCCCGCCATGTCCCGTCCCCGACGTCGGGGACGGGACATGCGGGGCCACCGGAGTGCCAGGAGTACCGGTGTCGTACGGCAGACTTGAGATCCGAGACCGAAGCGAAGGATGGGTATGCCGATCACACCTGCCACCGCGGCGAACAGCTCGTCGAACGGCACCGGAGAAACTATCTTGCTCGAACTCGTCGACGAGGACGGCAGGACGATCGGCACGGCGGAGAAGCTCGCCGCCCATGAGGCGCCCGGGCAGTTGCACCGGGCGTTCTCCGTCTTCCTCTTCGACGAGCAGGGGCGGCTGCTGATCCAGCAGCGGGCGCTCGGGAAGTACCACTCCCCCGGCGTCTGGTCCAACACCTGCTGTGGCCACCCGTATCCGGGCGAGGCACCGTTCGCGGCCGCCGCCCGGCGCACCTTCGAGGAGCTCGGCGTCTCGCCGTCGCTGCTCGCCGAGGCGGGCACCGTGCGCTACAACCACCCGGACCCGGATTCGGGCCTGGTGGAGCAGGAGTTCAACCACCTCTTCGTGGGGATGGTGCAGGCCGAGCTGCGCCCGGATCCCAGCGAGGTGGGCGACACGGCGTTCGTCACGGCCGACGAGCTGGCGGAGCGGCACGCGAAGGGGCCGTTCTCGGCGTGGTTCATGACGGTCCTGGACGCGGCGCGGCCCGCGATCAAGGAGCTGACGGGGCCGGCGGCGGGCTGGTAGGCCGCCCCCGGGCGGGCCTCAGCTCCCGTTCGGCTTCACATTCCGTTCGGCTTCAGGGGCAGGGCCGCCCAGATGACCTTGCCCCCGCTCGCCGTGTGCTCGACGTCGCAGGCGCCGCCCGCCTCGCGGGTGATCTCGCGGACCAGGAGCAGGCCGCGGCCGCCCGTCTGGCCGTAGTCGGCCACCAGGGCGGTCGGTCGGTAGGGGTGGTTGTCCTCCACGGAGACCCGCACCCACTCGGCGCCCACCGCGACCTCCACGGCGAGCATCGGCGACAGCAGCGCCGCGTGCCGCACCGCGTTGGTGACGAGCTCGGAGACGATCAGGAGCAGCCCCTGCACCACGTCGTCCGTCGCCGGCACGCCCTGGCGCGCGAGCAGGTCGCGCACCGCGTGCCGTGCCTGGGGCACCGACGCGTCGACGGCCGGGGCGGTGAACCGCCACACGCCCTCGTACGGCACGCGCCCACCACCCCCGGGGAGCGGGCCCGGCCCTCTCCCGTCGTCGCCCATCGCCCGGTCCCCGCCCTCGCGCTCGGTTGTCACCACACGTCGAGTGTTGGGAACGCACTGGTCCGTACCGCGCTACTGACCAGAAGTCAGCGACTATCGACGGGAATTGATCGCGCCCGCATGACGCCGTCAGTTGCGCGACTGCTCCTGCCCTTCTTGTTCTGTCTTCAAGGGTTCTTCAGGTTGTACGGCTTCGGGGCCCGGTGCGCCGTCCGGCGTGACCATGCTGATGAGGCGCCGGCCGCCGATCGCCGCCGCGAGCAGGCCGAGCCCGTCGAAGAGCAGCGCGAGGGAGAAGAACGTACCAATGACGTACTGGCTGCTGCTCGGCCACGAGCCGAGCACGAGCACGCCGAGGAGCACGCCGAAGGCGCCCTGCAGCAGCGTCACGGCCATCTGCGGGCCGCGCACCACCAGGCTGCCGACCAGCCGGAACACCCCTCCGGTGAGGAAGAGCAGCGCCGCGAACATCGTCAGCGCCTCCGCCGCCACGTCGGGTCTGCGGATCACGACGACGCCCGCCGCCAGGTTCAGCGCGGCCACCACCACGCCCAGCCAGAAGAAGTTCGAGCCGCGCGACTGCACCGCGTGCAGCAGCGCGACGATGCCGCCCACCAGGAGCAGCCAGCCGAACAGCAGCATCGAGGTGAGGGTGGCGACCCACGCGTACACGATGCCGATGAGCCCGCCGACGGCGAGGATCGCGCCGAGCAGGGCGAGCCAGCCGAGGCCGCGCCGCAGCCTGGCCCCCTGGGCGGCCGCGGTGCCGGTCCCCTGGTCCGTGGTGCCGGGGTCTTCGGCACCGGCCTGTGTGCGTCTGGTGACCCTGTCCATCAAGCCCATGAGCGCCTCCGTCCGCCGTGCGAAGCCGCCCCTTCTTGATCGTACGTTCGCGGGCTGCGGATAGCATCCGGCGTATGGAGCCCCAGCTTCGGCAGGCCGTCGCCGACGGCGTCGCCACTGTCGTCATCGACCATCCGGCCAAGCGCAACGCCATGACGGCGGACATGTGGCGCGCGCTGCCTCCGCTGCTCGCGGCGCTCGCCGCCGACCCCGCCGTGCGGACGCTGGTCCTGACCGGCGCCGGGGACACGTTCTGCGCGGGCGCCGACATCTCCTCGCTGCGCGAGGAGCCCGGCCGCGCCCAGGAGCTCGCGGTGCGGGCCGAGGAGGCCCTGGCGGCGTTCCCCAAGCCGACGCTCGCGGCGGTGCGCGGGTACTGCGTTGGCGGCGGCTGTCAGTTGGCGGCGGCCTGCGACCTGCGGTTCGCCGACGAGGGCGCGGCGTTCGCGGTCACTCCGGCGAAGCTGGGCATCGTCTATCCGGCGTCGACGACACGGCGCCTGGTGTCCCTCGTGGGCCCCGCGACGGCCAAGTACCTGTTGTTCTCCGGCGAGTCGATCGACGCGGCGCGGGCGCTACGGAGCGGGCTCGTGGACGAGGTGCTGCCCGCCGGTGAACTGGACGCGCGCGTCAAGGAGTTCACGCGGATCCTGGCGTCGCGTTCGCTGCTGACGCAGGCGGCGGCGAAGGAGTTCGCGGGCGCCGCCGGGGAGGGGCGGGAGGCCCACTGGGCCGAGCAGGCACGCGCGAGCGGCGACACCGCCGAGGGTGTCGCCGCCTTCCTGGAGCGCAGGCAGCCGCGCTTCGCCTGGACGCCGCCGGAGGGCTAGGCGCCGACGGGACTACGCCGACGCCTCGGCCCCGGTGTCCTCCTGCTCCTCGTCGTTGAACCGGCTGCGGTCGCGGAACATGCTCACGAGGTGGGCCGGCGCCTTCTCCGGCGATCCGGCGTCGTAGGGCGGCTGCGGGTCGTACTCGATCATCAACTGGACGGCCTGGGCCCGCTCGTCGCCCGCGATCCTGCCGACGAGCGCGAGGCCCATGTCGATGCCGGAGGACACCCCGGCCGCCGTCACGTACTTGCCGTCGAAGACCACGCGCTGCCCCGCGGAGTGCGCGCCGAGCCGGTCCAGCTGCTCCAGGGCCAGCCAGTGCGAGGTCGCCGAGCGGCCCTTCAGGAGTCCGGCGGCGGCGAGGGCCAGCGAGCCGGTGCACACGGACGTCGTCCAGGTGCTGGTGGCGTCGGCGGTGCGCAGCCAGCCGAGCAGCGCCTCGTTCTCCATCTGGTCGCTCTGCCCGGGGCCGCCGGGGACCACCACGATGTCCGGGTGCGCCACCTCGTCGAAGGTCTTGTCGGCGACGAGGGCGAGCCGGCCGCTGTCGTCACGGACGGGTCCCGTCCGCTCGGCGACGAAGACGACCTCGGCGTCCGGGATGCCGCCGAGCGTCTGGTAAGGGCCGATGGCGTCCAGGGCGGTGAAGCGTTCGTACAGGGCGATGGCGATCTGCATGCGGGCTCCTTGGGGAGGCGGGTCCGACAACGGTGTGCGGTGGGTGTGCGGCCGCTGATGGGCGATGGGTGTGCGGTCACCGATGGGCGGTGAGTGGGCTGTGGAAGCGGCGGCGGTACTCGGCCGGTGCCGTGCCGAGCGCCTTGACGAAGGCGCGGCGCATGGCCTCCGGGGTGCCGTAGCCGCAGGCGCGCGAGATCTCCTCGACGCCGTCGGAGGTGTCCTCCAGGAGCCTACGCGCGTGCTCGACGCGGACGCGCTCGACGTACTTGCCGGGCGTCGTGCCGGTCTCCGCCTGGAAGGCGCGGGCGAAGTGCCGGGGCGAGAGCCGGGCGCGCTCGGCCAGCGCGTCCACGCTGAGGTCGCCGCCGGGGTGTTCGGTGATCCACTGCTGGACCTCGCGCAGCGGCTCCCGCTGGGCGGTCTGCGCCGACAACTGGGCGCTGAACTGCGCCTGGTTGCCCGGGCGGCGCAGGAACACCACGAGGTGGCGGGCCACGGTCAGCGCGGTGTCCCGGCCCAGGTCCTCCTCGACGAGCGCGAGCGCGAGATCGATGCCCGCGGTCACGCCCGCCGAGGTCGCGACATGGCCGTCGCGTACGTAGATGGGGTCCGGGTCCACGTCGATCTCCGGGTGGTTCCTGGCGAGGGTGTCGCAGTACGCCCAGTGGGTCGTCGCGCGGCGGCCGTCGAGCAGGCCCGCGCGGGCCAGCAGGACCGCACCGGTGCAGACGGAGACCAGGCGCCGGGCGCACGGCGCGTGGGCCCGCAGCCAGGCGACAAGATCGGCGTCCGCGGCGCGGGTGCCGGGGCCGCCGGGGACGAGGAGCGTGTGCGGCGCGGCGCCCTCGGCGAATCCGGGGGTTCCGGTCGGCGCGGTCGGCGCGGTCGGCGCGGTCGGCGCAGGTGACTTGGGCGGCCCAGGCGGCTCGGTCGGCGCCGTCGACCCGGTCAGCTCGGTCAGCCCGGTCAGCGACGTGTCCGGGACCAGAGTGAGCCCGCTCGACGTCCGGACGGGGGCGCCGTCCAGGGACGCGGTGCGCACCCGGTACGGGGCCTCGGGGCCGTGACAGTGGCTCGCGCCCGTGAAGACCTCCAGAGGGCCCGTGACGTCGAGGCTCTGGACGCCGTCGAAGAGGACGACCAGGACGGTTCGCTGCTCCATGGCCTTGATTCTTGGGGTGAGGGCGGGGTGGCTGCAATGACGAGGACCCCACCTTTTCTGCCATGCCCCGGCTCTTCTGCCACGCCCCGGGCGGGCGGGTACTGTGCGGCGACCGCTCTTCACGTCATACCGACCAGTCGGTAACGTGTGGGCATGACCTCTTCGACGACTTCCGCGCCGACCGCGACCCCGCTGCCCCCGCGCGCGGGACGGCGCTGCCACAGCGCGCTCAACGCCTTCCACACCCCGCACTATTTCTCCCCCGACGCGGGCCGCGAGCTGGCCGCGCTCGGCATCACGCACCCGAAGGCCGTCAACTTCGCCATCAGGGCGGCGGCGATGGGGGCCGTGGGCGCGGGTACGGTGACGGCCGCGTTCTACAACTACAAGCCGGACGTCGTCACCCGGTTCGTGCCCGACGTGTGGCGCACCGCGTCCCCCGAGGACGTGCTGGCCGCCCGGCTGCGTGCCGTCGACTCCACCCTGCGGCGGCTCCTCGGGGACGACGTCCTGGCCTCCCCGGAGATGGCGGAGGCGGCCCGGCTCGCCCTGACGGCCGCGGAGGCCTGCTCGCCGAGCGGCCGCCCGCTGTACGCCGCGCACGCCGCCCTGCCCGTGCCCGACGAGCCGCACCTGGCCTACTGGCACGCGGCGACGCTGCTGCGCGAGCACCGGGGCGACGGCCACCTGGCCGCCCTCCTGGACGCCGAACTCGATGCCGTGGAGGCGCTGGTGAGCCACACCGCCACAGGCAAGAGCATGACGCCGAAGTGGAACCTGAACACCCGCGGCTGGACCCAGGAGGACTGGGACGCGGCCGTCGAGCGGCTGCGCGGGCGCGGACTCATCGACGGCGCGGGCGAGTTGACGGAAGCCGGCGTCGCGCTGCGGGCGGGCATCGAGGAGCGGACCGACCGGCTCGACCGGGCGCCGTACGAACACCTCGGCGCGGACGGCGTGGCACGGCTGACGGAGCTGGGCGGCGCCTTCGCCGGAGCGCTGGTGCAGGCGGGCGCGTTCCCCGGGGACCTGCTCGGCAAGGCCTGAGCTTCTCGGGCCCGAGTGGCTCGGGCCCGAGCGTCTCCCGAAGCATGTGCCCCGGCCCCCGGGGTACTCGCCCGTCCCGCGGCCTAGAACATTCCTCCGGAAAGTGGCATTCCTCCGTAAAATGGGCCGGGGGGACGAAGGGAGAACCTCGTGTTCCGTGCGATTGCGGATGTGCTGCGCCAGATCGCCGGGGCGATCGCCACTGTGGTCACCCTGCCGTTCCGGATCCTGGCCCGGCTCTTCGGCGGAGCCTCACGCTCCGGACGCCGAACGGGCCGGGCCCGCCGGGTCTGACCGCGCGACCCGCCGGTCCGACCGCCTCACTGTCGGTGCCACCTGCCACAATTGGCGGGCAACCTCAGTGAGAAGGCGGTACCGGAACGTGACGACCACCCCAGCGTCCATCGAAGGCAGGATCGCCGAGGAGCTCGGCGTGCGGGAGCGGCAGGTGAAGGCTGCCGTGGACCTGCTCGACGGCGGATCGACGGTGCCCTTCATCGCGCGCTACCGCAAGGAAGCGACCGAGATGCTCGACGACGCGCAGCTGCGCACGCTCGAGGAGCGGCTGCGCTATCTGCGCGAGCTCGAAGAGCGGCGGAGCGCGATCCTCGACTCCGTGCGCGAGCAGGGCAAGCTCACCGACGAGCTGGAGGCCCGCATCCGCGAGGCCGACACGAAGGCCCGCCTCGAAGACATTTACCTGCCGTTCAAGCCCAAGCGGCGCACCAAGGCGCAGATCGCCCGCGAGGCCGGTCTCGAACCGCTGGCGGAAGGACTGCTCGCGGACCCGACGGTGGCGCCGCTGGCGGCCGCTGCCGCGTTCGTCGACGCCGACAAGGGCGTGGCCGACCCGCAGGCCGCCCTGGACGGCGCCCGCGCCATTCTCACCGAGCGGTTCTCCGAGGACGCCGACCTCATCGGCGAGCTGCGCGAGCGCATGTGGGTGCGCGGGCGCCTCGCCGCGAAGGTGCGCGAGGGCAAGGAGGAGGCGGGCGCCAAGTTCGCCGACTACTTCGACTTCGCCGAGCCGTTCACGGAGCTGCCCTCGCACCGCGTCCTCGCCATGCTGCGCGGCGAGAAGGAGGACGTGCTCGACCTGGTCCTGGAGCCGGAGGAGCCGCCGGCGGATCCGTCCGCGCCGGCCGTCCCGTCTTCGTACGAGGCCTCGATCGCCCAGCGCTTCGGGGTCGCCGACCGCGGGCGGCCCGCCGACAAGTGGCTTGCCGACACGGTCCGCTGGGCCTGGCGGACCCGGATCCTGGTGCACCTCGGCATCGACCTGCGGCTGCGGCTGCGCACGGCCGCGGAGGACGAGGCGGTGCGGGTGTTCGCGGCGAACCTGCGCGACCTGCTGCTCGCCGCCCCGGCGGGCACGCGCGCGACGCTGGGCCTCGACCCCGGTTTCCGTACGGGCGTGAAGGTCGCCGTCGTGGACGCCACCGGCAAGGTCGTGGCGACGGACACCATCCACCCGCACGTCCCGGCGAACAAGTGGGACAAGGCCCTGGCCACCCTCGCGAGGCTCGCCAAGGAGCACGACGTCGACCTGATCGCGATCGGCAACGGCACCGCCTCCCGCGAGACCGACAAGCTCGCCGGTGAACTCATCACCAAGCACCCGGAGTTGAAGCTCACCAAGGTGATGGTCTCCGAGGCCGGCGCCTCGGTGTATTCGGCGTCGGCGTTCGCCTCGCAGGAGCTGCCGGAGCTCGACGTGTCGCTGCGCGGCGCCGTGTCCATCGCCCGGCGCCTCCAGGACCCGCTCGCCGAGCTGGTGAAGATCGACCCGAAGTCCATCGGCGTGGGTCAGTACCAGCACGACCTGTCGGAAGTGAAGCTGTCCCGCTCCCTCGACGCGGTCGTCGAGGACTGTGTGAACGGCGTCGGCGTGGACGTGAACACGGCGTCCGCCCCGCTGCTCGCCCGGGTGTCCGGCATCGGCTCCGGCCTCGCCGAGAACATCGTGGCGCACCGCGACGCGAACGGCCCGTTCAAGAACCGCAAGGGCCTCAAGGACGTGCCCCGGCTCGGCCCCAAGGCGTACGAACAGTGCGCGGGCTTCCTGCGCATCCGCGGCGACGACCCGCTGGACGCCTCCAGCGTGCACCCCGAGGCGTATCCCGTGGTGCGGCGGATGGCGGGCACGGCGGGCGGTGACGTCGGCGCGCTGGTCGGCGACACGGCCACGCTGCGCTCCCTGAAGCCCGCCGACTTCGTGGACGACGTGTTCGGTCTGCCGACCGTCACGGACATCCTCAAGGAACTGGAGAAGCCCGGGCGCGACCCGCGTCCGGCCTTCAAGACGGCGACCTTCATGGACGGCGTCGAGAAGATCTCCGACCTCACCTCCGGAATGGTCCTCGAAGGCGTCGTCACGAACGTCGCCGCGTTCGGCGCGTTCGTGGACGTCGGCGTCCACCAGGACGGGCTCGTGCACGTGTCGGCGATGTCCAAGACCTTCGTCAAGGACCCGCGCGACGTGGTGAAGCCGGGCGACATCGTCAAGGTGAAGGTCCTCGACGTGGACGTGCCGCGCAAGCGGATCTCGCTGACGCTCAGGCTCGACGACGGGGCGGCGCCGGACGCCGCCTCGGGCGGTGGGGGCGGTGGGCGCCAGCAGCGTGGTGGGCGCCCGCCTCAGCAGCGTGGGGCCTCCGGCCAGGGTCAGGGCCAGGGGCGCGGCGGCCAAGGCCGGGGGCAGGGCGGACGCCCTCAGCGGCAGCAGCGGCAGGGGCCGCCGCCTGCGAACGACGCGATGGCGGAGGCTCTGCGCCGGGCGGGTCTGGTCGACCCTAAGCGGCGCTGAGCGCTCCACCGGTTTTGCCTCGCCATGTCGCCTTGCGTCTGCGGGCTCGTCGGGGCTGGTCGCGCCCACGCGGCGGAGCCGCATATCGGCACAGCCCCGCGCCCCTTCAGGGCGCTTCCGCACCGTAGGCATACCGGCACTGCAGGGGGCGCTTCCGACACCACAGCGGAGTGCCGCGTGACGGCGGAGGTCAGGGTGACGGTTCCGTCACCTTGCCCTCCTTCACCTCCAGGCGGCGGGTGACGCGCACGGCGTCGAGCATGCGGCGGTCGTGGGTGACCAGGAGCAGCGTGCCGGGGTAGGAGTCCAGGGCCGATTCGAGCTGCTCGATGGCGGGCAGGTCGAGGTGGTTCGTCGGCTCGTCGAGGACCAGCAGGTTCACGCCCCGGCCCTGGAGCAGGGCGAGGGCGGCGCGGGTGCGCTCCCCCGGGGACAGGGTCACCGCGGGCCGCAGCACGTGCTCGGCCTTCAGGCCGAACTTGGCGAGGAGCGTGCGGACTTCCGCCGGGTCGGTGTCCGGCACGGCCGCGCGGAACGCGTCGAGCAGCGACTCCGCGCCGTGGAACAGGGCACGGGCCTGGTCGACCTCGCCCACGACGACGCCCGAGCCGAGCGCCGCGTGCCCCTCGTCCACGGGGACGCGGCCGAGCAGGGCGGCCAGCAGGGTCGACTTGCCGGAGCCGTTGGCGCCGGTGATGGCGACGCGGTCGGCCCAGTCGATCTGCAGGCCGACGGGGCCGAGCGCGAACGCCCCGCGGCGCACGACGGCGTCGCGCAGGGTGGCGACGACGCTGCCGGAGCGGGGCGCCGCGGCGATCTCCATCCGCAGCTGCCACTCCTTGCGCGGCTCCTCGACGACGTCGAGGCGCTCGATCATCCGCTGGGTCTGGCGCGCCTTCGCGGCCTGCTTCTCGCTGGCCTCGCTGCGGAACTTGCGGCCGAGCTTGTCGCTGTCGGTGGCCTTGCGGCGGGCGTTCTTCACGCCCTTGTCCATCCAGGAGCGCTGCATCTGGGCGCGGTCCTGGAGCGCGGCCCGCTTGTCGGCGTACTCCTCGTAGTCGTCGCGGGCGTGCCTGCGGGCGACCTCGCGCTCCTCCAGATACGCCTCGTACCCACCGCCGAAGAGGTTGATCTGCTGCTGGGCCAGGTCGAGTTCGAGGACCTTGGTGACCGTGCGGGCCAGGAACTCGCGGTCGTGGCTCACCACGACGGTGCCCGCGCGCAGGCCGCGGACGAAGGCCTCCAGGCGCTCCAGGCCCGCCAGGTCCAGGTCGTTGGTGGGCTCGTCGAGCAGGAACACGTCGTAGCGGGACAGCAGCAGCGAGGCGAGGCCCGCGCGGGCCGCCTGGCCGCCGGAGAGCGCCGTCATCGGGTGGTCGAGGCGCACCCCGAGGCCGAGCGACTCGGCGACTTCCTCGGCGCGTTCGTCCAGGTCGGCGCCGCCGAGGGCGAGCCAGCGCTCCAGGCTGTGGGCGTACGCGTCGTCGGCGCCGGGCGCGCCCGCGACCAGGCGCTCGGTCGCCTCGTCCATGGCGGTCTGCGCGGCGGCGACGCCGGTGCGGCGGGCCAGGAAGGCCTGGATCGTCTCGTCCGGGCGGCGCTCGGGCTCCTGGGGCAGGTGGCCGACCGACGCCGACGGGGGCGACAGGCTGAGCCCGCCGGCCTCCGGGGTGTCCAGGCCCGCCAGGAGGCGCAGGAGGGTGGACTTTCCGGCGCCGTTGGCGCCCACGAGGCCGATGACGTCGCCGGGGGCGACGACGAGGTCCAGGCCCTCGAAGAGGGTGCGGTCGCCGTGGCCGGCGGCGAGGTGCTTCGCGACAAGAGTGGCGTTCATCAGGCCCTCGAGCCTAATGCCCGGCACGGCGGGCGCGGACCGGCCGGGTCGGGGCGACGCGTCAGGGCGGCACGTCAGCGTGCCGCGTCAGAGCGCCGCCTCAGCGCGCCGCCGGCGAGACCAGCACGCTGTCCGGCGTCCGCGCCACGACGAAGCGGGCCTTGCCCGGCAGGGTGAACCGGTGCTCGCCGGGTTCGAGGACCTCGTCGAGGACTTCGTGGACGCGGGTGCGCAGGAGCCGGTCGACGCGGTAGGCGGTGAGCCGCACCCGGCACGACGAGGTGACCTCGGCGACCACCGCGTCACCGGCCACCACGAGCCGCGTCAGCCGCCGCTGCGCCACCGGACTGCGGTCGAGGGCGTACTCGATCTGCGCGACGAGCAGCGGAACGATGGGCGCGAGGCCGTCGACGTACGCCACCTCGACCCCCGCCTCCTCGAAGGCGGCCCGCACCCCGTCCCGCGTGCGCTCCGGCACGGCCTGCCCGAACGCCACGGCCCCGTACGTCCGCAGTTCCTCCGGGGGCACCCCGGCCGCGTCCGCCGCGATCTCCGCCCCGATGCCGATCGTCCGCAGCGCCGCCGCGAGCCTGGCGAGCAGCGCCACCCGCGCCCCGATGAGCAGCACCCGCCGCCGCTCCGGCACCGGCTCGGCCCCGTTCAGTAACCGCCCCAGCGCCACGCGGTACTCGCCGCCGCGGAAGCGGAACGGCCCTATGCCGTGGTAGCCGTTCAGCTCCAGGTCGGCGTGTTCGGCGGTCTGCCAGGCGAAGTCCCGCCACACATAGTCCTCGCCGTGCGGGCCCGCGCGGTCGATGACGGCCGTGACGGCCCCGCACTCCAGGCCCTCGCACTCGGGACAGCCGTAGATCACGTACCGCCCGTCGTGCAGCGGGGCCTCGGCCTCCAGCAGGAGCCTGCGCACATGCGTCGTGAAGATCGCGGGCGGGATGTCGGACGCGAGCGGGGACACGGCGTCGAGGTCGGCGAGCTGGAACAGCAGCGGGCGGCCGTTCACGATGAAGTCGACGAAATCACGGTGCACTTGGTAGTCACCGTTGGCGAGAACTCCACCGGCGCGCATCGCCGGGGCCAGGCCGAAGGTCGCGTACTCGGCAGACATGCCCCGAGTATCCCCACCTGGTAGGGGCTCTGCGCACGGCATGACGTATTCCGCTACGTTTCCGGGATGGGTGGGAACGAACGGACTGATGTGATCGTCGTGGGCGGTGGGGTCATCGGGCTCACCACCGCCGTGGTGCTCGCGGAGCGCGGCCGCCGCGTCCGCGTCTGGACGCGGGACCCTGCCGGGCGCACGACCTCGGCTGTTGCGGGCGGCCTGTGGTGGCCGTACCGCATCGAGCCCGAGGCGCTGGTGGGCGAGTGGTCGCTGGAGTCCCTCGCGGTGTACGCGGAGTTGGCGAAGGACCCCGAGCACACGGGCGTACGCATGGTCGAGGGCGTACACGCCGAGACCGAGCTGGACGGGCTCGGGCCCTGGGCGGCGCGGGTGCCGGGGCTGCGCGCGGCGACCGGCGCCGAGTACGCGGGGGCCGGGCTGTGGGCGCGGCTGCCGCTGCTCGACATGCCGGCGCATCTGGCGTGGCTGCGGGAGCGGCTGCTCGCGGCGGGCGGGGCGGTCGAGCAGCGGACGGCGCGGAGCTTGGACGAGGCGCTCAACGAGGCGGCGGGCGTCGTGAACTGCGCGGGCCTCGGCGCCCGGGATCTCGTGCCGGACGACACGGTGCGTCCCGTGCGGGGGCAGCTCGTGCTCGTGGAGAACCCGGGGATCCGTACGTGGTTCACGGCCGCGGACCCCGCGTCGACGGCGACGACGTACTTCCTGCCGCAGCCCGGGCGGCTCGTCCTCGGCGGCACGGCCGACGACGGCGACTGGTCCCTGGAGCCGGATCCGGCGGTGGCGGCGGAGATCGTCGAGCGGTGCGCGCGGGTGCGTCCGGAGATCGGGGCGGCGCGGGTCCTCGGGCACCGGGTGGGGCTGCGGCCCGCCCGCCCGGCGGTGCGCCTGGAACGCGAACTGCGGGACGGCGGCCGGACGCTGGTGCACAACTACGGTCACGGCGGGGCCGGGGTGACCGTGGCGTGGGGCTGCGCGCGGGCGGCGGCGCGGCTCGTGGAGGAGCCCGCCGCCGCCTGACGCGCACGCGTGCGGGACGGCCGGAGCACGGTACCGGTCACGGCGCGGGAGCCGTGGCCGGTACCGGACTTCAGCGGGCCGGGTCGGGGCGCGGCTCGGCGTCCGTGTCCGTCTCCGTGCCCGGGTCGTCGCTCTCGGCCGGGCCGATCTGGAGCTCGAACTCGCCGACGCCGTACTGTTCGTGACCGGCGATGACGGCCTTCTCCACGGCCTCCGTGCCGTGTTCGCCGCGCACGATCAGCGGGTCGTGGCGCAGGTCCCGCATCAGCGACACACACATCCCGATCATCACGAGGGTGAAGGGCGCGGCCACGAGAATCGTCAGATTCTGCAAGCCCGTGAGGGCGTTGGCCTTCCCCTCGCCGATGAGCAGCATGATCGCGGCGACGGCTCCCGTGACACAGCCCCAGAAGATCACGACGAGGCGTCCGGGTTCGAGCGTGCCCTTCTGGGAGAGCGAGCCCATGACGATCGACGCGGCGTCCGCGCCGGACACGAAGAAGATGCCGACGAGGATCATCACGAGCAGGCTGGTGGCCGTCGCGATCGGGTACTCGTGCAGCAGGCCGAACAGCTGCGCCTCCTGGGTGGTGTCGCCCTTGAGGCCGCCGCCCTCCTTGATCTTCATCGCGCTGCCGCCGAAGACGGCGAACCAGATCAGGCTGACCGAGCTCGGCACCAGGATCACGCCGCCGACGAACTGCCGGATCGTGCGCCCGCGGCTGATGCGGGCGATGAACATGCCGACGAACGGCGTCCAGGAGATCCACCAGGCCCAGTAGAAGACCGTCCAGCCGCTCAGCCAGTCCGCGACGCCCTTACCGCTGGAGGCATCCGTACGCCCGATGAGCTGCGGCAGGTCGTCGAGGTACGCGCCGACCGAGGTGGGCATCAGGTCGAGGATGATGACGGTCGGGCCCGCGATGAACACGAACACGACCAGCAGCAGCGCGAGCACCATGTTGATGTTCGACAGCCACTGGATGCCCTTCTCCACACCGGAGACCGCGGAGGCCACGAACGCCACGGTCAGCACGGCGATGATGAGGACGAGCAGCCCCGTGCTCGCCTTGTCCAGCCAGTCGAGCTCCTCGAAACCGCTGCCGATCTGCAGCGCTCCGAGGCCCAGCGAGGCGGCGGAGCCGAAGAGCGTGGCGAAGATCGCGATGATGTCGATGACCCTGCCCCACGCGCCGTGGGCGCGCTTCTCGCCGATGAGCGGCACGAATACGGAGCTGATGGTCTGCCGCCGGTTGCGCCGGAACGTGCTGTAGGCGATGGCGAGGCCCACGACCGCGTAGATCGCCCAGGGGTGCAGCGTCCAGTGGAAGAGCGTCGTCGCCATGGAGGTCTCCATGGCGGCGGCGCTGTCCGCGGGATCGGTGCCGGGCGGCGGCGCGGTGTAGTGCGAGATCGGCTCGTACACCCCGTAGAACATCAGGCCGATGCCCATGCCCGCGCTGAACATCATCGCGACCCAGGACACGGTGCGGAACTCGGGCTCCTCCCCCTCCTTGCCGAGCGTGATCTTGCCGTACCTGCTGACCGCGAGCCACAGAGCGAAGACCACGAAGCCGGACGCCGCCAGCATGAAGGCCCAACCACCGTTGTGGATCAGGCCGTCGAGCATGTCCGACGAGATGTCTTCGAGGCTGTCCGTGGCGGTGGCGCCCCAGACCACGAAGGCCAGGGTGAGCACGGCGGTGACGCCGAACACCACCCGGTCCGTCTGAGCGCCCCGGCCGGCAGAGGGGCCCACCGAGAGCGGCGGGCCTCCTCCGGAGTCCGATTTCTGGGATTCCTGGGTCACAAGTGCACCTTTCGCGGAGTGTTTGATCGACGTGGTGTTTCTCCGCTACCCCCTACCACAAGTGACGTGCGCTCCGATGTCTCAACAGTTGATGTCGGGCTGTCCCGTGACGAGGTGATAGGGCGCGCGTTCGTCCAGGAGCAGCGGTACGAGCGCGCGTGCGGGCTGCCGCAACGGCACGAGCACTCCCCCGTCGTCCCGCTTCACGGTAACGCCGTGGAGGCCGAGTTCATCCTTGACGTCAGCGAACTGTTGAGGTGTCAGCCGGTAGCCGCAGGCCGGGTCCTGGATGATTTCGCCGGGTTCGGCGGGGTCGTTGTCGGCGCCGCCCAGGTAGACGGGTCCGCGGTCGCGCAGCCCGGCGAGACGGGACGCGGTGCTCGCCGCCTCCAGCCGCCACCGGTGCTCGTCGGCGTACGAGAACAGGCCGTCGAGCGCGGAGAGTTGGGAGTGCACGCGGCGCCGGTTGTTCAGGGCCTCGTCGTTCTTCTCGGCGTCGGTGAGGGGATCGACGCGGCTCTCTATCAGCAGCCCGGCGGCGTGCTTGAGGCCGGAGGCGTTGCGCAGGATGCGTTCCTGTCCGTCGCCCGCGACCTGTTTGACGGGCTCGCCGGTGACGGGGTCGGTCCAGATGCCGTACGTGCCCGTGGTGTAGCCGTCGGCCTCGGCGGCGGGCCGGACGTAGTCGCGCGAGAGCGACTTGGCCTCCTCGTGCACCGCGCCGTGGGTGTTCAGGTTGCGCGGCCAGAGGTCGAACAGGTCCTTGTCGTAGTACTTGGGTGTGGCGCCGTACTCGTGCAGGTCGTAGATGGCGTCGGGTTTGCGGTCGCGGATGACGGCGGCCAGCGCGCGGCCCTCGGCGGTCTTGAGGGCGATGTGGTCGCGGTTGATGTCGACGCCGTCGGAGTTGCCGCGGGTGTTCGCGGCGCGCCCGTCGGGGTTGGCGGTGGGCACGACGAGGAGCGTGGTGCGGGACAGGAACCGCCTGGTCTCCTTGTCCTTGGCGTACGCCAGGTCGCGGACGGTGGTCAGGCAGGCCTCGCGGCCCGACGGCTCGTCACCGTGCTGGCTGCACACGAGCAGCACCGTGCTGGCGGTGCGGCGCTCCCCGATCCGTACGAGCTGTACGGGCCGGTCCTGTCCGGTCGTGCCGATGCGGGACACGGACACCCGGTCGGTGGCCTTGTCGACGGTCTTCAGGAGCCGCTGTTCCTCGGGCCCGCTGGTCCAGCGCGCCCCGTTGCTCTCCTCGAAGCCGGTGCGCGGTGGAGCCGGTGACGCCTGTGCGGGTGCCGTGAGCAGGGGCGCGGCGAGGACGGCACAGGCGCCGGCCAGGGCCAGGGCGCGTATTCGGGGTGTCATGAAGTGCGGCCTCCAGGAACGGGGTCGATCGGACGCGGCGGTGCGACACCGTCGAGCCGGGACTCGCGCGGTGCGGTGGAACGCGGGGTGGTGGTGAGGGCCTTGGCGCCGCCGACGAGCGGGACCCGCGCGACGGTGCGGGCGAGGTCGACGGTGAGGCTCGGGGTGTCGGCCGGGGGCCGGATGAGGATCCGGTCGGTGCCGCCGACGATCAGCGCGAGCCGGTGGCCCTTCGGTACGACGTGGTCGCTCGCGGCGAGGTCGAGGGTGATGGTGTAGGGCTTGCCGGGGGTCAGCGGCCGCCCGTGGTGGTCGGAGGCGTGGTTGCCGAGGTCGGCCCAGCCGCGGCTGAAGATGGTGTAGTCGACGCTGGCGGTCCTGGCCTCGGTGTTCTTGAAGCAGGAGCTGTCGCCGGACGTGCTCGCGCCCCAGCAGGAGCGCTCGGGGAGCGTGTTGATGCCCTCGTCGTCGTGGGTGTAGTCGCGGATGGTGTCGGGCCCGAGGTCGACGAGGACGGCGCTCAGGTGGGCCGTGCGGGTCGTGGGCGTCACCGTGACGGTCACCCGCGAGGAGCCGGAGACCCGCAGGTCGCGGGCGAGCGGCTTGGTGGTGAACCCGGCCTTGGCGGGCGTGGACGTGTCGATGGCCGCGGCCCAGTCGGTCTCGCCGAGCCGCCGGTCGTCGGTGAACGTCTCGGTGCCCTTGCCGGGGCGCGGGCCGAGGGTGCCGACGCCGGGCGCGCTGCCCTTGGCGGGGTGCAGCGCCGTGGTGCGGGTGCCGCGGGGCGGCCAGGTGCGGTCGGTGCTCCACCGGTCGGGGGCGCGCTCGATGTCGGCCATCGGTTCGCGGTCGATGCCGTTGCGATATCCGAGGAGTTCGTGGTCGAACCAGCGGTGCAGGGTGCGCACCCAGTCGGCGCGCCGGAAGTCGAAGGGGTCGACGTGTCCGGCCTGGCTCAGCCAGATCTTCCGCTGCACGCCCGCGTCGGCGAGCGCGTCCCACCACTGCCCGAAGTGCTTGGCGCGCACGTTCAGGTCCTGCATGCCGTGCACCACGAAGACGCTCGCCTTCACCTTGCGGGCGTCGGGGACGTGGTCGCGCTCGGTCCACAGCGGGGTCCAGTCGCCGCTGCGGGGCGCCCCGTCGATCAGGCGCTGCTGTACGTGGCCGCAGCGGGCGCGGGCCTCGGGGCTCTCCACGGCGTTGGAGAGGCCGTCGGGGCCGCTGTTGAACAGCGGGGCGCCCTTGGCGAAGTAGTAGTCGTACCAGGACGAGATGGCGCCGATCGGCACGATCGTCTCCAGGCCCTCGACGCCCGTCGCGGCGACGCCGTTGGCGATGGTGCCGTCGTAGCTCTTGCCGATCACGCCGGTGCGGCCGTTGGTCCAGTCGGCGTCGGCACGCTGGTGGCCGGTGCGCGAGGTGTAGCCACGGGCGCGCCCGTTCAGCCAGTCGACGACGGCCTTGGCGGACTTGACGTCGGACCGCCCGCCGACGTCGACGCACCCGGCGGACCGGCTGGTGCCCGCGAGGTCCACGGCGACGAAGGCGTAGCCGCGGGGCACGAAGTAGTTGTCGTAATAGAGCGGGAACTGCACGGGGTTACCGCTCGCGTCGTACGTCTTCTTCTGGCTCTCGTTGCCGCGCCCGCAGCAGGCGTAGTACGGGCTGGCGTCCATGATCACGGGGATCTTCCGGCCCTGCTGTGCGGGTTCGCGGGGGCGGACTATGTCGACGGCGACGCGGTCGGGGGTGCCGTCCGCGTCGCCGTCGAGCCGGATGTCGACCCACACGGACTCGCGTATCGCGTCCGCGTAGGAGTAGACGGGTCTGCTCTCCCCGGCCCGGTCCGCCGTCCCTTGGGCCGCCGGGGCGCGGGGCGCGGAGTGCGCGGCGCCGCCCGGGGACAGGAGCGTGGCCAGCAGGGCGGCCAGGGCCGCCACCAGGAGCGTTCTCCACGTCGTGGTCGTCAGGCGCGTGCGTCGCGCGCGAATCGGCATGGCGCGGAAGGTACACGCGTCAACAGCCGCCGGAAAGAGGGCCGTAGCAGTAACCGAAAGGTCCGTGGGGCGTGTTCGCACATGTCGGCCGAATGGCGATCGTGTGACATATGCGGCCATGGACATGGCCAGGGACGGCGGTACTCAATAGGGTCGACCGCAGCGTGAGATTCAACCCCCCGCACTGCTCGTCGACTTGATGACTTGGAGAATCCCGTGCACCGCAGACTCTTCGCCCCGGGCGCGCTCGCGGCTTCGCTCGTCCTGCTGGCGATCCCGGCATCAGCCGCGGACTTCTCGCCCGGGGCGCCCGGCGCCGGCGACCCCTACTACCCGGACGCCGGCAACGGCGGCTACGACGTCTCGCACTACGACCTGCGCCTGAAGTACCAGCCGAAGACGGACCTGTTGGAGGGCACGGCGACCATACAGGCCACCGCGACGCAGGACCTGTCGCGCTTCAACCTCGACTTCGGCCTGAAGGTCAGCGAGGTCCGCGTGAACGGCAAGAAGGCGGCGTTCGCCAGGACCGGCGAGCAGGAGCTGGAGGTCACGCCGAAGGCGGGCCTGCCCAAGGGCAGTTCGCTGTCCGTCGTCGTGCGGTACGCGGGCAAGCCGTCCGAGGTGAAGATCCACGGCTTCACCGCGTGGCAACGCACCCCCGACGGCGGAGTGGCGGCCCAGGAGCCGGAGTCGTCGGCCTGGTGGTTCCCGGGCAACGACCACCCGCGCGACAAGGCGACGTACGACGTGTCGGTGTCCGTGCCCGACGGCACCCAGGCCATCTCCAACGGCGTGCTCCAGTCGCAGTCGTCCAGGCTCGGCTGGACGCGCTTCAACTGGCGCTCCAACAAGCCGCAGGCCACGTATCTCGCGACGCTCGCCGTCGGCAGGTTCGACATCACGACGGACAAGACCGAGAACGGGCTGCCCGTCCTCAACGCCTACAGCAAGGACCTCGGCGACAACGCGGGCGCCGCACGCGCCAGCATCGAGCGGACCACCGAGGTCGCCGAGTGGCTGGAGTCGGTCTTCGGCACCTACCCCTTCAACGCGCTCGGCGGATACGTCCCGAACGTCCCCGCCAGCTACGCCCTGGAGACCCAGACCCGGCCCTTCTACGGCCCGAAGGCCTTCGCCAACGGCTCGAACGTCTCCATCGTCGTGCACGAACTGGCCCACCAGTGGTACGGCGACAGCGTCTCCGTGGACGGCTGGAAGGACATCTGGGTCAACGAGGGCTTCGCCCGGTACAGCCAGTGGCTGTGGTCCGAGAAGGAGGGCGAGGGCACGGCGCAGGAGCTCGCCGACTACGTGTACGCGAAGAACCCGGCGGACTCCGCCTTCTGGCAGGTCAAGCCCGGTGACCCGGGTCCTGACAACCAGTTCCACCTCGCCGTGTACGACCGCGGGGCGCTGGCCCTGCAGGCGCTGCGCAACGAGATCGGCGACAAGGCGTTCTTCCGGATCCTGAAGGGCTGGCCGAAGGAGCGCGCGTACGGCAACGCCACGGTGCGGGACTTCGTGAGCTACGCCGAGAAGGTCAGCGGCAAGCCGCTCTCCGCCCTCTTCGACACCTGGCTCTACCAGACCGGCAAGCCGGGCACCCCCGCCGCGCGGGACGCCGGGGTCGCCCGGTCCGCGGGCGCGGACGCACCGGCGAAGCCGAAGTCCTGGAAGAAGATCGCGGCGACGAACTCGGTGCACGACCACGAGCACGGGGCCGGACCCGCGAGCAAGCGGGCCGACGGCCACGACGGGCACGACGGCCACTGACGCGTTCCCCCACCCACCCGTTCAGGCGGGTGGGTGGGACCGCCGGGACCGCTGCGCCCGGTGGGGCCGCCGCGCCCGGTAGGCCAGCGGGGCGTAGCGGAGGCGTTCGGGGAGGCGTGGGGCCACCCAGCGGACCACGCGGCCGAAGCGGCGGAGACGGCGCTCCTGCGCGGGCGTCCACGCGAGGCCGATGGCGGCCCGGGCGTCGGCCGGCATCAGCCCCACGGTGAGGAACCGCCGGAACCGGGCGAGGCCGGGCAGCAGCACGGGCCACAGCAGCCGCAGGACGACCCGGAGGGCCCGCGGCCCGCGGTCGGGCGGCGGCACCCACCGGTCGACGGCGACGAGGTCACGTACGACCTCCGTCTCCTCCAGCTCCTCGGCCAGCATCCGCCGGTAGTACGGCCAGAACTCCTCCACGGACTGCGGCATGTCCCGGTCGCGGAGCCCGAGCACGCGGCCCACCTGGAGCCACTCCGCGTACAGCTGCCGCTCCTGCGCGGGCGTGAACGGCCGCCCCACATAGGCCCGGGCGTGCCGGTAGACGGGGAAACCGGTGGCGTGCACCCACGCGTAGTTCGCGGGCGTGAGCGCGTGATAGCGGCGCCCGCGGGTGTCGGTGCCCCGGATGTCCCGGTGCAGGGCGCGCAGCCTGCGCCCCTCCTCGGCGGCGGCCTCGCCCCCGTACACCCAGAGCTGCAGGGACCTGATCGAGCGCTCGCCCCGGCCCCACGGATCCGTGCGGAACACCGAGTGCTCGTCGACGCCCGCCCCGACCGCCGGATGCGCCACCTGCAGGCACATGGCGGCGGGCAGCGCGAGGAGCGTGCGGTACTCACCGGCGATGTCCCACAGGATCCCGCCGGGCGGAGGCGGCGCGGGGTCGGGCGCAGGATCAGGCACAACACCAGTATGCGACGGTATGTCCATCCTGTAACCGGCGCTCGGGCGCACCGCACGGACACCGCGGCGGACACCGCACCGCACGGACACGGCAGCGGGCGGCGCCCCGAAGGGCACCGCCCGCTGCAACCGCCCGCTGCGAAAGCTCCCGCCCCGCGGGAACTACTTGCTGAGCTCCGCCGCCTCCCGCTCGGTGTCGCGGTCGGCCTTGCGGCGGATCGCGTACCAGCCGACGGTGAGCCCGGCCGCCACGATCGGGATGAGGAAGAGCGTCTTGCGGCCCACCTCGGCGTCCTTCCACATCAGGCCGAGCACGGCGAGCAGGAAGGCGATCGTGACGTACTGCGTGACCCCGCTGCCGGGCAGGCGGAAGTTCGGCCTGGTCAGGTGGCCTTCCTTGGCTCGGCGCACAAAGGCGAGGTGGCACACCATGATGCTGATCCAGGTGCCGATGATGCCGAGCGACGCCACGTTCAGGACGATCTCGAACGCCTGGTCCGGCACCACGCGGTTCAGGGCGACGCCGAGCACACCCACCGAGGCGGTGAGCAGGATGCCGCCGTAGGGCACCTGGTTGCGGTTCATCTTCGCCGTGAACTTCGGCGCCGAGCCCGCCATCGCCATGGAGCGCAGGATACGGCCGGTGGAGTACAGACCCGAGTTCAGCGAGGACATGGCCGCGGTGAGGACGACGAAGTTCATCACGTCACCGGCGCCCGAGACACCGATCTTGGAGAGCACGGTGACGAAGGGGCTCTCGTCGGCCGAGTAGACCGAGCCGGGAAGCAGCAGGGCGAGCAGCACGACCGAGCCGACGTAGAACACACCCACGCGCCACATGATCGAGTTCACCGCGCGCGGCACGACCTTCTGCGGGTCCTTGGTCTCACCCGCGGCGACACCGACCAGCTCCAGGGACGCGTACGCGAAGACGACGCCCTGGAGGACGATCACGACCGGCATCAGGCCGTTCGGCAGGAAGCCGCCGTGGTCGGTGATCATGTTCAGGCCGGGCGTCTCGCCGCCCACCTTGTGCTGGGTGGAGACGAGGAAGATGCCGATGAACATGAAGGCCACGAGCGCCGCGACCTTGATGATCGCGAACCAGAACTCCATCTCGCCGAACCACTTCACGGAGATCAGGTTCACGGCGAGGACCACCGCGAGCGCGGCGAGCGCGAGCAGCCACTGCGGGATGTCGGTGAAGAAGCTCCAGTAGTGCGTGTAGAGCGCGATGGCCGTGATGTCGGCGATGCACGTCGTCGACCAGTTGAGGAAGTACATCCAGCCGGCGACGTACGCGCCCTTCTCACCCAGGAACTCACGGGCGTAACTGACGAAGGAGCCGGACGAGGGCCGGTAGAGGACCATCTCGCCGAGGGCACGGACCACGAAGAAGGCGATGATGCCGCACACGAGGTACGCGACGGCGAGGGCGGGGCCCGCCGAGTGGAGGCGGCCGCCCGCCCCGAGGAACAGGCCGGTGCCGATCGCGCCACCGATCGCGATCATGTTGACGTGGCGGCCCTTGAGGTCCTTGCTGTAACCGGCGTCGCCCGCGTCCGCGGGGGCGGCCTGGGACGCAGTGCGGGCGTCCGCGGCCGTGTCTACGGCGTCGTTGCTCACGTGGAAGATCCACTCTGTGGTGCCCGGAAGAGGTTCCGGGGTCCGGATGTGCTGCGGTCCCGCCACACCCCTGACGTGGGCGGACCAACGCGACACCTTCCCTCAGAGGCCCCTCCGGATGCGGTGGCACAGATCACATAGCGGCACTTCTCACATGCTGGGCGCCGCCTGTACACGCCCGCGTCACGCCGTGTACAGGCCCTCGATGACGTCCGCGTACCTGTCCCTGATGACCCTGCGGCGCAGCTTCAGGGACGGCGTCAGCTCCCCGGACTCCGGGCTCCACTCCTGGGTGAGCAGCCGGTACTTCTTGATCTGCTCGGTGCGGTTGAGGCGCGCGTTGGCCGCCTCGACGGCGCGGGCGATCTCGTCCCGCACGGCGGGGTGGCCGGCCAGTCCTGCGGCGGACTCGGCACTGGCCGTGTCGATGCCGTGGGCGGCGGCCCAGGCGGGCGCCATCTCCGGGTCGAGGACGAGCAGCGCCACCAGGTAGGAGCGACCGTCGCCGTGGACCAGGGCCTGGCCGATCAGCGGGTGCTCCTTGAGGGCGTTCTCGACGAGCGCGGGCGCCACGTTCTTGCCCGTGGACGTCACGATGATCTCTTTCTTGCGGTCGGTGATCCACAGATAGCCGTCGTCGTCGAGCCGCCCGATGTCCCCGGTCGCGAACCAGCCGTCGGCGTCGCGTACGCCGTCCACGCCGCCGTCGGCCCGTACATAGCCGTCGCACACGAAGGGGCCGCGCACCAGGATCTCGCCGTCGTCGGCGACGCGTATCTCCATGCCGTCCAGCGGCTTGCCCACGGAGCCGAGCCGGAAGGCGCCGGGGCCGTTGGTGGTGACCACGCCCGTCGTCTCGGTCAGCCCCCACGCGTCCATGACCACCAGGCCGAAGCCCGCCCAGAACCGGGCCACGTCCACCGGCATCGGCGCGGCCGCGCTCGCCGTCCACAGCAGCTGGTCGAATCCGGCGAGCGCGAGCAGCGGGTCGAGGACCTTCTCCTTGGCCTCGCGGTACGCCGCCTCCAGAGCGGCGGGCGGCTCCTCGCCGCGCTCGCGGCAGTCGACGTGGGCGCGTGCCGTCTCGTTCGCGGCCTCGACGGCGCGCCGCCGCTCCTCGGGCAGCCCGGCGAGCGCCGCCTTCACGGCCGCGGCGAGCTTCTCCCACACGCGCGGCACGCCGAAGAACTGGCGGGGGTGCAACTCGCGTGCGGTGGCGGCCACTTGGGTCGGCTCGGCGCACAGGTAGACGTGCGAGGCGCGGAGCAGCGGCAGATAGATCCCGAGCATGCGCTCGGCGATGTGCGCGAACGGCAGGTAAGAGATGTGGCCCACGTGCTGGGGGAAGTCGATCACGGTGTCCAGGGCGATGCCGTTGCCCACGACGCCGCGGTGGGACAGGCGCACGCCCTTCGGTTCGCCGGTGGTGCCCGAGGTGTAGACGACGGTCAGCGGCTCCGTGGCCCGGATCTCGCGCCAGGCCTTCTCGAAGGCGTCGGGGTCGAACAGCCGGGCGCCGCTCGCGTGCAGCGAGCCGTACGTGCGGTGCGGTCCGGCGGCGGCCGGGTCGACGACCACCAGGCGCTCCAGGGGAGCCGTCGCGTCGTCCAGGAGGGGCTCCCAGCGCGGGAGTTCCCGCTCGCCCTCGATGATCGCGAAGCGGGCGCGGCTGTGCCGGACGATGTGCGCGATCTGCTCGGGCGCGGAGCTGCCGTACACGGTGACGGGGACGGCGCCCAGGTGCGTCAGGGCGAGATCGCTCAGCCAGTGCTCGGGGCTGTTGCCCATCATCATCAGGACGTGCTCGCCGCGGCGCACACCGAGCGCCGCGTACCCCGTGGCGAGGACGGCGGTCTTGCGGCGCACCTCGCCCCAGGTGAGCGTGGTCCAGCCGGGGCCCTCGCGCCAGGAGAGCGCGGGCAGTTCGGGGTGGTCCTCGGCGTTGCGCAGCAGCAGGGCGGGGAAGGTGATGTCGGCCGGGTCTGCGGGAAGACGCAGGATCGTGCTCATGAAACCGCCTCCTGGCACCGTCGGTTCGGCTTCGGCTACGTGGTGTGACTGGGCCGGAGGCTTTCACAACAGTGGTGGCACAGCAATACTGTTGCACCGCACAGATGCACAGCCGGGGAGGTGACGCGCCGCCATGACGACGGACACGGAGCAGCGGTCGACGGACACGGACGACGGCTCGACGTTCACGGTCGACGAGCTGGCCGCGCAGGCGGGCGTCACGGTCCGCACGATCCGCTTCTACAGCACCAAGGGCCTGCTGCCGCCGCCGGTGATCGGCCCGCGCCGCGTGGGCCACTACGGCCAGGAGCATCTGTCCCGGCTCGCCCTCATCGAGGAGTTGCAGCACCAGGGCATGACGCTCGCCGCGATCGAGCGGTATCTGGAGCAGTTGCCGCCCGGCCTGAGCGCGCACGACCTGGCCATTCACCGTGCGGTGGTGGCCTCTTGGGCACCGGAGGGCGCGGAGCACATGTCCCGCGCGGAGCTGGAGCGCCGGGCGGGGCGGGCGTTGTCGGGCGAGGACCTGGACCGTCTCGCGGCCATGGGCGTGATCGCGTACGCCGAGACGGACGACCGCTACCGGGTGGACACCGGACTGCTGCGGCTCGGCGTGCAGTTGCTCGGCGTACCGATCGCGCACGAGACGATCCTGGCCGCGCGCACGGTCCTGATGGAGCACACGCGCTCGGCGGCGCACGAGCTGTCCCGGCTGTTCCGGGACGAGGTGTGGGGGCCCTACCGCGAGCGGGAGTCGGACCCGGAGCACGTCGCGGCGATGCGGTCCCTCTCGGCCCATATGCAGCCGCTGGTGGTGCAGGCGCTGGTGACGGCTTTCCAGCGGTCGCTGAAGGAGGAGCTGCGGGAGTGGCTCAAGGAGACCTGAGCCACTCCCCCGGGCGCGTACGGGACTGAGCTCCCCCGCGTGCGCGGGGACCTGAGCCATCCCCGCGCGGCGCGCTCGGCCGGGTCAGCCGTCGCTGAACTTCTCGCCCTTCTCGGCCTTCTCCACGAGCAGCGCGGGCGGCGTGAACCGCTCGCCGTAGCGCTCGGCGAGCTCACGCGCGCGGGCCACGAAGCCCGGCAGCCCGCCTTCGTACCCGTTGATGTACTGGAGCACACCACCCGTCCAGCCCGGGAAGCCGATCCCGAAGATGGAGCCGATGTTGGCGTCGGCGACCGACGTCAGGACGCCCTCCTCCACGAGCCGCACCGTGTCGAGCGCTTCGGAGAACAGCATCCGCTCCTGCATGTCCCGGAACGGAATCTCGTACCCCGGCTTGGCGAAGTGCTCGCGCAGGCCCGGCCACAGCCGCGCGCGCTTGCCGTCCTCGCCGTACTCGTAGAAGCCCGCGCCGCCGCTGCGGCCGGTGCGGCCGAACTCGTCGATCATGCGGTCGATGACGGCCTCGGCGGGGTGCGCGGGCCAGGTGCCGCCCGCCTCCTCGATCGCCCGCTTGCTCTCGTTGCGGATCTTGCGCGGGAGCGTGAGCGTCAGCTCGTCCATGAGGGACAGGACCTTCGCCGGGTAGCCGGCCTGGGCGGCGGCCTGCTCGACCGACGCGGGCTCGACGCCCTCGCCGACCATCGCGACGCCTTCGTTGATGAAGTGCCCGATGACGCGCGAGGTGAAGAAGCCGCGCGAGTCGTTGACGACGATCGGCGTCTTGTTGATCTGGCGTACGAGGTCGAAGGCGCGGGCCAGTGCCTCCTCGCCGGTGCGCTCGCCCTTGATGATCTCCACGAGCGGCATCTTGTCGACCGGCGAGAAGAAGTGCAGGCCGATGAAGTCGACCGGCCGGGACACGCCCTCGGCGAGCGCCGTGATGGGCAGCGTCGAGGTGTTGGAGCACAGCAGCGCGTCCGGGGCGACGACGTCCTGGATCTCCTGGAACACCTTGTGCTTCAGGGCCGGGTCCTCGAAGACCGCCTCGATCACGGCGTCGCAGCCCGCGAGGTCCGCGGGGTCGGCGGTGGGTGTGATGAGGGCGAGCAGCGCGTCCGCCTTCTCCTGCGTCGTACGGCCGCGGGAGACCGCCTTGGCGCACAGCTTCTCCGAGTAGCCCTTGCCCTTCTGCGCGGCCTCGGCGGACACGTCCTTCAGGACGACCTCGATGCCCGCGCGGGCGCAGGAGTAGGCGATGCCCGCGCCCATCATTCCGGCGCCGAGCACGGCGACCTTGCGGACGGTTTTCGGCTCGATGCCCTTGGGCCGGTTTCTGCCTGCGTTGACGGCCTGGAGGTCGAAGAAGAACGCCTGGATCATGTTCTTGGAGACCTGGCCGGTGACCAGCTCGGTGAAGTACCGGGCCTCGATGGTCAGCGCCGTCTCGAAGTCGACCTGCGAGCCCTCGACGGCGGCGGCGAGGATGTTGCGCGGCGCCGGGTAGGGGGCGCCGGCGAGCTGCTTCTTCAGGTTGGCGGGGAACGCGGGCAGGTTGGCGGCGAACTTCGGGTTGGCCGGGGTGCCGCCCGGGATGCGGTAGCCGGGGACGTCCCAGGGCTGCTGCGACTCGGGGTGGGCGTCGATGAAGGCGCGGGCGCCGGCCAGCATCTCCTCCTCCGTCGCCACCACCTCGTGCACGAGGCCGTTCTCCAGGGCCCGCCGCGGGGAGTACTGGGTGCCCTGGAGCAGCACCTTCAGGAGCGCGTCGGCGATGCCCATGAGGCGTACGGTGCGGGTGACGCCGCCGCCCGCCGGGAGCAGTCCGAGGGTGACCTCGGGCAGGCCGATCTTGGAGCCGGGGGCGTCGAGCGCGACGCGGTGGTGGCTGGCGAGCGCGATCTCGTAACCGCCGCCGAGCGCCGCGCCGTTGATGGCGGCGACGACGGGCTTGCCGAGGGTCTCGATGCGGCGCAGCGAGTTCTTGATGCCCGTGCCCGCCTCGAACGCCTGCCGGGCGTTCTCGGGGCCGACCTGGATCATCTCCTTGAGGTCGCCGCCCGCGAAGAACGTCTTCTTGGCGGAGGTGTAGATGAAGCCGCGGATCGCGTCCTTGTCCGCCTGGACGGCGGCCTCGGCGCGGTCGGCGATCGCGGCGATGGAGTCCTTGAACGCCTGGTTCATGGTGTTCGCGGACTGATTGGGATCGTCGAGGACGAGGGTGACGACGCCGGTGTCGTCCTGTTCCCAGCGGATGGTCGTGCTTTCGGTCATGTCGATGTCTCCGTGAAGTCTGTGGCAGGCGGAATCTGGGGAGGGCGGCTGGGGAGTCGTGGCCGTCTGACCGCCGGTGGGGGCTGGTCGCGCCCGCGCGGCGGAGCCGCATGTGTCACGGCCCCGCGCCCCTGAACGGGAAGGCTGCGGCGAAGCCGCATGCCTTCAGGGGCGCGGGGAACTGCGCGACCAGCCACAACGCACCCGCAGTCGGCGACGGACAACAGCCCCACCGGCGCTTAGCCGGAGACCCGTTCCACGATCGTGGCGATGCCCATGCCACCGCCCACGCACAGCGTGGCCAGCCCGTACCGGAGGTCCCTGCGCTCGAGTTCGTCGACGAGCGTGCCCAGGATCATCGCTCCGGTCGCGCCAAGGGGATGTCCCAACGCAATCGCGCCGCCGTTGACGTTGACCTTGTCCAGGGACAGACCCATGTCCTTGACGAAGCGCAGCACGACGGCCGCGAAGGCCTCGTTGATCTCGACGAGGTCGATGTCGTCGATGGTCAGGCCGGCCTTGGCGAGCGCCTTGCGGGTCGCGGGCGCCGGGCCGGTGAGCATGATCAGCGGCTCGGAACCGGACACGGCCGCGGAGACGATCCGCGCGCGGGGGGTGAGGCCGTTGCGCTCGCCGACCTCCTTGGTGCCGATGGCGACCAGCGAGGCGCCGTCGACGATGCCCGAGGAGTTGCCCGCGTGGTGGACGTGGTCGATCTCCTCGACCCAGTGGTACTTCTGCAGCGCGACGGCGTCGAAGCCGCCCATGTCGCCGATGTCCTTGAAGGACGGCTTCAGCTTGGCGAGGGAGTCGGCGGTGGTGCCGGGGCGCAGGTGCTCGTCGTGGTCGAGGACGACCAGGCCGCTGCGGTCCTTGACCGGTACGACGGACTTCGCGAAGCGGCCTTCCTTCCAGGCCGCGGCGGCCCGCTCCTGGGAGAGCGCGGCGTACTCGTCGACATCGCGCCGGCTGAAGCCCTCGATGGTGGCGATCAGGTCGGCGCCGATGCCCTGCGGCGCGAAGCTCGTGTCCCAGTTGGTCATCGGGTCGGCGAACCAGGCGCCGCCGTCGGAGGCCATCGGTACCCGCGACATCGACTCGACGCCGCCCGCGAGCACCAGGTCCTCCCAGCCGGAACGGACCTTCATCGCCGCGAGGTTGACCGCCTCCAGACCCGAGGCACAGAAGCGGTTCTCCTGGACGCCCGCGACCGTGTCCGGCAGTCCGGCGGCGATGGCGGCGATCCGCGCGATGTCGGACCCCTGGTCGCCGACGGGACCGACCACACCGAGCACGATGTCGTCGATGGCGGCCGGGTCGAGGCCGGGGAAGCGGGCCTGGATCTCGTGGATCAGCCCGACGACGAGGTCGATCGGCTTGGTGCCGTGCAGGGCACCATTCGCCTTGCCGCGTCCGCGCGGGGTGCGGATCGCGTCGTATACGTACGCTTCGGTGGTCACGCGTCAAGCCTTTCGGGGGTTTTCGGGGTTATCGGAGGTTACGGGGGCTGGAGAGGTCAGCCGAGGAGGGAACGGCCGATGATCTCCTTCATGATCTCGGTCGTGCCGCCGTAGATGGTCTGGATGCGTCCGTCGGTGAAGGCCTTGGCCACGCGGTACTCGGTCATGTAGCCGTAGCCGCCGTGCAGTTGCAGACAGCGGTCGGCGACGCGCTTCTGCAGCTCGGTGGCCCACCACTTCGCCATCGACGCGTGCACCGCGTCGAGATCCCCGTTCGAGTGATCGACTATGCACCGGTCGAGGAACGTGCGCGTCACGGCGCACTCGGTGGCCATCTCCGCGATCTCGAACCGGATGTGCTGGAGCCTGGCCAGGGGGCGCCCGAACGCCTCGCGCTCCTTGACGTACGCCGTGGTGATCTCCAGCAGATACTCGGCGGCGGCGATCCCGGCGACGGCGATGCCCATGCGTTCCTGCGCGAGGTTCGTCATCAGGTGCACGAACGCGCCGTTGAGCTCGCCGAGCAGGTTCTCCTTGGGCACGCGCACGTCGTTGAAGAACAGTTCGGCGGTGTCCTGGGCCTTCTGGCCGATCTTGTCGAGGTTGCGGCCGCGCTCGAAGCCCGCCATGCCGCGCTCGACGACCAGGAGGGAGAGGCCGTGGGCGCCGCCCTCCGGGGTCGTCTTGGCGACGACGATGACGACGTCCGCGAGGATGCCGTTCGAGATGAACGTCTTGGAGCCGTTGAGCAGCCAGTGGTCGCCCTTGTCCTCGGCCGCGGTGCGGATGCCCTGCAGGTCGGAGCCCGCGCCCGGCTCGGTCATGGCGATCGCCGTGATGGTCTCGCCGGAGCAGAAGCCGGGCAGCCAGCGGCGCTTCTGCTCGTCGGTGGCGAGGCCCGTCAGATACGGCCCGATGATGTCGTTGTGCAGGCCGACGGCCAGGCCCGCGGCGCCCGCGCGCGTGAACTCCTCGGCGAGCACGGCGGCGTAGCGGAAGTCGGTGTTCCCGCCGCCTCCGTACTCCTCGGGCACGGCGAGCCCGAGGAGGCCCTGGCGCCCGGCCGCGAGCCACGCCTCGCGGGAGACGACGCCGTCCTTCTCCCACTGTTCGTAGTGCGGCAGCACCTCCTTGGCGAGGAAGGTGCGGACGGTGTCGCGGAACGCGTCGTGCTCGGGGGCGAAGATCTGCCGCTTCATGTGTGGGTGGCCTCCTCGGCGCCTCTGTGGGTGGCCTCGTCGGCCCTAGAGCCAGTCCTTGACGGTTTCGACGAGCTTGGCCGGGTCGGGTCCGACCGGGATGACGTTGAGCATCGTGACGCCCGCGGCGCGGAACACCTCGACCCGCTCGCGTACGTAACTCGCCGGGCCGCACAGCGACATCAGTTCGCAGAGCTCGTCCGGCACGGCGGCCTCGGCTTCCTTCTTCCGGCCCGCGAGGTACAGCTCCTGGATGCGCGCGGCCTCCTTCTCGTAGCCGTACGCGACCGCCAGGTCGTTGTAGAAGTTCTTGCCCACGGCGCCCATGCCGCCTACGTAGAGGGCGATCTGGGGCCGGGCGAGGTCGCGCGCGGACGCCGCGTCGTCGCCGATGGCGAGCAGTCCGCCCGCGACGACCTGGAGCGGGCCGAGCGCCGGATCGCGCCGGGCGCGGCCCTCGGCGAGGGGCGCGCCCCACACCTCGTGCGCCTTCTCCGGGATGAACAGGGTGGGCAGCCAGCCGTCGGCGATCTCGGCCGTCATCGCCACGTTCGCCGGTCCCAAGGAGGCGATGTACAGCGGGACTTCGGCGCGCACGGGCTTGGTGAGGATCTTCAGGGGCTTGCCGAGCCTGCCGCCCTTCTCCGGGGGCAGCGGCATGTCCGTGATGCCGTGGTGGTCGATGACCTCGCGGCGCAGGATGCGGCGGGTCAGCTCGACCGCCTCGCGGGTGCGGCCGAGCGGCTTGTCGTACGCCTTGCCGTGCCAGCCCTCGACGACCTGCGGTCCGGACGCGCCCAGGCCCATGATCGCGCGGCCGCCGGAGATCGCGTCGAGCCCCGCGGCGGTCTGGGCGATGAGGGCGGGCGTGCGCGAGTAGACGTTGAGGATCCCGGCGCCGATCCGCACGCGCTCGGTGCGGGCGGCCAGATAGCCCATGATCGTGGGCGAGTCGAAGCCGTAGGCCTCCGCGACCCAGACGGCGTCGAGGCCCGCCCGTTCCAGGGCCACGACGGCGTCGACGCCCTCGCGCGGGTCGCCCGCGTAGGCAAGCGGGGTGGAGATCTCCATCAGGCGCCTTCCTGGGTGGGGTCGAGCAGGGCCGATACGTCCCAGTCGCGGGCCACGGCCGCGGTGTCGGCGCCCGGCTGGGCGGGGCCGGTGCGTACGGAGACGGGTGTCGCGGAGAAGCGCGGCGCCGGGGCGGGCTGGGTGATGCCGCCGTGGTCGGTGAACGTGCCGCGGGCGGCGAGGTGCGGGTGGTGCGGGGCCTCCCGCAGCGACAGGACGGGCGCCACGCAGGCGTCGGAGCCCTCGAAGAGGGCCGTCCACTCCGCGCGGGTACGCGTCTTGAAGCGGGCTGCCACGGCGTCCCGCAGCTCGCCCCAGCGCGCGAGGTCCTTACGGGCCGGGGCGATCTCGCGCAGGCCTATGAGCTCGATGAACTCGTCGTAGAACTGCTGCTCAAGAGCCCCGACGGCCATGTACTGCCCGTCCGCCGTCTCATAGGTGCCGTAGAACGGGCAGCCGCCGTCGAGGAGGTTGGCGCCCCTGCGGTCCTGCCAGCCGCCCGCCGCCACCATGCCGTGGATCATCGCGGCCAGATGCGCGGCGCCGTCCACGATGGCGGCGTCCACGACCTGGCCGCTGCCGGTGGCGCGTGCGTGGTGCAGCGCGGCGAGGACGCCGACGACCAGGTACAGCGAGCCGCCCGCGTAGTCCCCGACGAGGTTCGCCGGGACGGCGGGCGGCTCCCCCGGGGCGCCGATCATGCCGAGCGTTCCGGTCACGGCGATGTACGCGATGTCGTGTCCGGCGCGCTGTGCGAGCGGGCCCTGCTGGCCCCAGCCGGTCATCCGGCCGTAGACCAGCTTCGGGTTGCGGGCGTGGCAGCTCTCCGGGCCGACGCCGAGCCGCTCGGCGACTCCTGGGCGAAAGCCCTCGATCAGCACGTCCGCCCGTTCGGCCAGGGCGAGCACGCGGTCCGCGCCTCCGGGTGCCTTGAGGTCGACGACGACGCTGCGCTTGTTGCGGTTGGTGACGTCGTACGCAGGGTCGATCGCGAGGCCCGGCCCGCCGGGGCGATCGACGCGCACCACGTCCGCGCCGAGGTCGGCGAGCAGCATGGCGGCGAACGGGCCGGGCCCGATGCCCGCCAGCTCGACCACGCGCACCCCGGCCAGCGGCCCGTGAACGCCCTTGTCCGGCACTGCCATTGAGCCCCCAGCGCTATGACACAACCGATGTAACACCAGTGATGCCAATGATGCTAAGAACGCGTTCCACTCCGCACAAGCCCCTGACGAGCAAGCGCTTAGCCAGATCTGCCGTCGTCTAGCCGGATCTGTTGTCGTCCAGCTCCGCGACGCGCTTCTTCGGCGCGATCGTCCGGTAGCTCTCCTCCACCCAGTCGTACAGCAGCTCCGCGCTCGGGGCGCCCTTCTCCTCCAGGGGGATCCGGACCCAGCCGGACCTGCCCAGGCCGTAGCCCGCGGGCTCGGCGCCGGGGGCGGTCAGGGCGTGCGTGTGCGTCACCTCGTCCGTGAGCTTGACGGTGACGGCGAGCGGATAGCTGCCGTCGTTCACGCCCAGGAAGACGAACACCTTCTTGTGAATCTTGGCGACCGACTCGCCCCAGGGGAACTCCTCGGTGGCGCCGGGCAGATCGAGGGCGAACACCCGCACCCGCTCCCATTTGGCCAGCGCGGCCCTGGACGGTTTCTTCGGCTTATCCGGTTTCTCCGGCTGCTTCGCCTGCTTCGGCTTCGTCTTCTCCGGCTGCTTCGGCTTCGGTCCCGCCTTGTCCGCGGCGTCCGGCATGGCACCTCCTCGGCACCTTGATGGGCGCCCTTCACGTCGGCGCCCCTTGCCCCACACGCTAGCCTCAGCCACCGACAACGGCGCGGGACACACGACTGAGAGGTGCCATGACCAGTCACGACCAGGACCGTCCGTACGACATCGTGCTCTTCGGAGCCACGAGTTTCGTGGGCGCGCTGACCGCCGAGTACCTCTCCGAGCACGCGCCCGACACCCTGCGGTGGGCGATCGCCGGACGCGACGCGGGCAAGCTGCGGCGGCTGCGCGAGCGCCTCGCGGCGGACCGTCCGGGCTGCGCGGAGCTGCCCGTCGTGCACGCGGACGCCGCGGACCCGGCCTCGCTGCGCGAGATGGCCGCGCGGACCCGCGTCGTGGCCACCACCGTCGGCCCGTACCTCAGCTACGGCCAGGACCTGGTGGCCGCCTGCGCGGAGGCCGGCACGGACTACGCCGACCTGTCCGGCGAGCCCGAGTTCGTGGACCTCATGTACGTGCGGCACGACGCCCGCGCGCGGGAGACCGGCGCGCGCCTGGTGCACGCGTGCGGCTTCGACTCCGTGCCGCACGACCTGGGCGCGTACTTCACCGTGCGGCAGCTGCCCGAGGACGTGCCGCTGCGCGTGGACGGCTTCATCACCGCCGGCGCGCGCCTCTCCGGCGGTACGTTCGCGTCCGCGCTGCAGCAGTTCGCGCGCGGCCGGCAGATGCTCGCCGCGGCCCGCGACCGGCGGCGGCACGAGCCACGGCTCGTGGACCGCAAGGCGTACGCCCCGCCGAGCGCCCCGCGCTACGCGCCCGAGGTCGGCGCCTGGGCCCTCCCCCTGCCGACCATCGACCCGCAGGTGGTGCAGCGGTCCGCGCGGGCGCTGCCCCGCTACGGCCCCGACTTCCGCTACCGCTACTACGCCGCCGTGAAGTCGCTGCCCGTCGCCCTCGGCGGGGTGGCCGCCGCGGGCGCGCTGTTCGCCGCGGCGCAGGTGCCGCCCGCGCGGCGCCGCCTTTCCGGCCTGCTCAAGCCCGGCGAGGGGCCCGACGCGGCCCGGCGGGCGGCCAGTTGGTTCTCCCTGCGCTTCGTCGGCGAGGGCGGCGGGCAGCGGGTGTTCACCGAGGTGCGGGGCGGCGACCCCGGATACGGCGAGACCGCGAAGATCTTCGCGGAGGCCGCGATGTCGCTGGCCCTGGACGAACTGCCCGACGTCGCGGGGCAGGTGACCCCGGTCGTGGCGATGGGCGACGCGCTGACCGCGCGGCTCACGGACGCGGGGATCGGGTTCCGGGTGGCGGCGGTGCGGCCAGCGGTCGCTGCGTAAGCGCTCCGCTGGATGTGCCGAACCAGGCCGTCGTGTGCCTGCGGGCCCGTCTGGGCTGGTCGCGCAGTTCCCCGCGCCCCTTCAGGGCGCCACCGAACCGCAGCCCACCACTTAGCCCGCTGTCGCCTCGCGCAGGGCCGACCTGCACAGCGCGTCGGCCCTGCGGGTGGTCTCCGGCAGGCGGTAGCGCGGGGTGAGGTGCAGGGTGTGGGCGCGGGCGTCGGCGAGGGTCACGCGGTGGCCCACCGAGACGAACACCGGCTTCACGCCCTCGCGCGTCCGCAGCGCGCTGCCGACCTCCTCAGCACCGTCGAGGAGCGGCGCCGCGCTGCCGCGCGCGGCACCCGGCGCCTCGTACGAGAACGTGAAGGGGTTCTTGGCGACGCCGATCGTGGGCCGGCCGGTGAGCACGCCGAGGTGGCTCGCGAGCCCGAAGCGGCGTGGGTGCGCGATGCCGTACCCGTCGCACACGACGAGGCCCGGGTCGGCCTCGAGGGCGTCCAGGGCGGCGAGCACCGCCGGGATCTCGCGGAACGCCAACAGGCCCGGAACGTACGGGAAGGCGACCCGGCCGACCGCCGTCGCCTCCTCCACCACGTCGAGGCTCGCCCCGTCCAGGACCACGACCGCCGCGGCGACCACGTCGCGCTCGTCGTCGTACGCCACGTCGACGCCCGTGACGTGTCCGGTCCCCGGGCGCGGCCCCGGCTCGTCGCGCACGACCCGCTCGCGCAGGCCGTCCTGGACGGCACGCGCCGCGGACTCGTCCGCGGGCCAGTCGGCGGGCAGGGGAGGAATCGTCACGGTGGGCGTGTTCATGGTGTGCCGAGCCTAAGGGGTGGGCTCACCCGCGACGGCGGAAGGCTGTGGCGCCGGAACGGAGACAGTGGGCCAGAACAGCCGAATGGCGAGGAACTCGTCCCCGCCATGCTCAAGGTATAGCGCACCAGGGGGCTTGCGGCAAGGCCCGGGGGGTGCCGCAGAATCATCGGCCTAAGCCATGACCTGCGGAAATGGATGAGGTTCGTAATGATCGACGTGATCGTCGTCGGTGGTGGGCCGACCGGCTTGATGCTGGCCGCCGAACTCCGGCTGCACGGAGTGCACGTGGTCGTGCTGGAGAAGCTCACCGAGCCGACCAAGGAGTCCCGCGGGCAGGGCCTGCACACGCGCAGCGTCGAGGTGATGGACCAGCGCGGCATGCTGGACCGGTTCCTCGCGGTCAGCGAGAAGTTCCAGGTCGGCGGCCTCTTCGGCGGCATCATGAAGCCGTGGCCGGAGCAGTTGGACACGGCGCACCCGTTCGGCGTGGCCACGCCGCAGCCGGTCACCGAGCGGCTGCTCAACGAGCGTGCCCTCGAACTCGGCACCGAGGTCCGGCGCGGCTGCGAAGTGGTCGGGCTGAGTCAGACCGAAGACGGTGAGACCGAAGACAATGACGAGGCCGGGGCCGGGGTGACCGTCGAGCTGGCGGACGGCACGCGGCTGCGCTCGCGCTACCTCGTCGGGTGCGACGGCGGCCGCAGTGCGGTGCGCAAGCTGGCCGGCATCGGGTTCCCCGGCGAGCCCGCCACGGTCGAGACGCTGCTCGGGGACATGGAGATGACCGAGGATCCGGCGACGGTCACCGCAGTCGTCGAGGAGGTCCGCAAGACCCAACTGCGGTTCGGCGTGGTCCCCGGCCAGGACGGCGTGTACCGCGTCATCGTGCCCGCCGACGGCGTGGCCGAGGACCGTGCGATGCCGACCCTCGAGGAGTTCAAGCAGCAGCTGCGGGCGGTCGCGGGCACCGACTTCGGCGTGCACTCGCCGCGCTGGCTGTCCCGGTTCGGCGACGCCACCCGACAGGCCGAGCGCTACCGGGCGGGCCGTGTGCTGCTGGCCGGCGACGCGGCGCACATCCACCCGCCGACCGGCGGGCAGGGGCTCAACCTCGGCGTGCAGGACGCGTTCAACCTCGGCTGGAAGCTGGCCGCCGCGGTCAACGGCTGGGCGCCGGACGACCTGTTGGACACCTACCACGCCGAACGGCACCCGGTGGGCGCCCGCGTCCTGGACAACACCCGCGCGCAGATCACGCTCCTGGGGACCGAGCCGGGTCCGACCGCCCTGCGGAAGCTGCTCTCGAAGCTGATGGACATCGAGGAGGTGAACCGGTACGTGACCGCGATGGTCACCGCGGTCGACGTCCGCTACGACTTCGGCGAGGGCCACGACCTGCTCGGCCGGCGGATGCGGGACCTGCCGCTGAAGCAAGGGCGCCTCTACGACCTGATGCACGGCTGCCGCGGACTGCTGCTCGACCCGGCCGGACGGCTCTCGGTGACGGGGTGGGCGGACCGGGTCGACCACGTCGTCGACGGCAGCGCGGAACTGGAGGAACTGGACGTGCCCGCGGTGCTGCTGCGCCCGGACGGCCACGTGGCGTGGGTGGGTGCGGACCAGGCGGGACTGCTGGGCGAGCTGCGCAGGTGGTTCGGCGCGGCCGGGACGGATGCTGCCGGAACGGGCGGCGCCGGGACGAGTGCCGCTGGTTCGAGGGCCGCCGGGACGAGTGCCGCCGGTTCGGGTGCAGCTGGTACGGGTGTCATCGCGTCAGCCGCGTCGGAGTAGCCTGACGATCATGTTCGTGATGGAGCTGACCTACACCGCCCCGGTCGACCGCGTCGACGCCCTTCTCGCCGACCATGTCGCCTGGCTGGACGCGCAGTACGCGGCCGGCGTCTTCATCGCGTCGGGGCGCAAGAACCCGCGCGACGGCGGCGTCATCATCGCCGTGGGCGACAGCCGTGCGGAGATCGAGAAGCTGGCGGCGAGCGACCCGTTCACGGTCGGCGGCGTGTGCTCGTACCGGATCACCGAGTTCCTCGCGACGAAGACGGCGGCCGAACTGGCGCCGTACCGGCAGGAGTTGCCCGCCTGATCCCGGCTGTCCCCGCTATCCCGGCCGTCCCGGTTCCAGCCGTGCCACCCGTCCCTTCTCCCCCGCCGCCCAGCAGCCCAGGTCGCGGGCGCAGTCGACGGTGTCGTACGAACCGGTGTCCACCGTGCGCCAGGTGCGGCCGCCGTCCCTCGTGAGGTCCGTGCCCGTGGGGCCGACCGCGAGGGCCGTGCGGCGGGTGTGCGGGATCCAGGCGACGCCCGAGCGGTAGGCGGGGACGGGCCGCGCGGCGGCTTCCCAGGTGCGGCCGCCGTCGCGGCTCACGGCGGCCGCCTTCGGCGACTGCTCGCCGGGGCGGTAGTCGCCGCCGACCGCGATGCCGTGCGTACGGTCGCGGAAGGCCACGCCGAAGACGCCGCGGGCCGGGTCGCCCGCCGGAATGGGGGCGTCCGTGGCCGTCCACGTCAGGCCGCGGTCGGCCGAGTGCAGCACCCGCGCGCGGGCCGCGCCGCCCGTCGCGAGCCACACGTCGCGCGGGCCCGAACTCACCAGGCACTGGCCGCTCGCGGCGAAGCCCGACTCGCCCTGCTGTGCCACGGGCATGCCCTTGTCCGGCAGGACCTTCCAGGAGCGGCCGCCGTCCGCGGTCGACAGGATGCGGTACTTGCCGTCCACCGGGTCGCTCATCGCCAGGCCGTGGCGCCGGTCGAAGAACGTCATGCAGTCGTAGAACGCCCGCGGGTCGGTGTTGCGGAAGGACTCCGTCCAGGTGGCGCCGCCGTCGGTGGTGCGGAAGACGCGTGACGCCTCGCCCTCACCGATCGCGAGGACGACCGCGCGCCGCCCGTCGAACGCCTCGACGTCCCGGAATTCCAGGGCCGTCTCGCCGGGCGCCACGGGCGGCGACACGTTCCGCCAGCTCGCGCCGCCGTCCGTCGTGCGGAGCACGGTGCCCTTCGAGCCTGCCACCCACGCGGTGCCGCGGCTGACGGCCGCGAGGCCCCGGAAGCGGGAGTCCGTGCCGGTGGTCTTGAGCGACCAGGCAGGGGGCCGGGACGTGGCCGAGGGGGCCGGATCCGGTGCGTGGCCCGCGGGCTGGACCGCCGCGACCGACGTCAGCGCGAGCGCCGCCGCGCCCAGTCCGGCCCACACACCGCGTCTCGTACGCCCGGTGCTGATCGGCCGCTCCCGTCCGGCCCGCTCCTTCGTACGTACCTCCGTACGCTCCGTACGCCTCGTCCGCATCGCACGCCCCTCCCGGTCCACCGGCCCCGTGCCTGTCGTGGCGGGGCGAAGCTAGCCCACGCCCGGGGCCCCGTCCAGATGGCCGACAGACGGCCGAACTGGGCCTTTCGAGGGTCGCCCGGGCAGCGGCCCCCGGGCACCGGACGCGGTCGGGCGTTGTCGCGGTGACAGAGGTCACTCGCTCCGGAGGGGTCCTCGCGTGCACGGATCTTCCGTTTCCAACGTCTATTCAAGTGACCGACCCCGGTCGTGCACACCCCGGTCGTCCAGCAGTCAGAGTTGAGGGAGCAGGCGTTGTCCACTGTCATCGAGCAAGCCGTTGAGGCCCGCCTGGTCGCCGCCGCGCCACGGATGCCGACCATTCCCGCGACGCTCCACTACGACCAGCGCGACCCGTTCGCCGTCCGGATGAGCTTCCCGGCCCCGGCGACGCTGGAAGGCGTCGAGGTCTACTGGACGTTCGCCCGCGAACTGCTCACGCACGGCGTGGAGACCGCCGTGGGCGACGGCGACGTGCGGGTCAGGCCGTACGGCTACGACCGCACGGTCCTGGAGTTCCACGCCCCCGAGGGCACGGCCATCGTGCACATCCGCACCGGCGAACTGCGCCGCTTCCTGCACCGCACGGCCGCCCTGGTGCCGGCCGGCCAGGAGCACCTGCACGTCGACCTGGACCACGACCTGGCCGAGCTGATGCGCGACGCCTGCTGAGCGACGAGGCCTGCTGACCGACGCCTGCTGACCGACGCCTGCTGAGCCCCGGCTCGCCGCCGCGCCCCCGCGACCCCGCGCCCCAGCGACCCCACGGCCCTGCGGCCCAGCCCGCCTCACCTGCCGAGCAGTTCGTTCAGCTCCCCGTAGTCGAGCCCGCCCGCCAGCGTCCCGTACGTCCCCTCGGCCAGCAGTTCCCGCGCGGCCCCGCGGACCAGCGCATGCGCCGCCTGCGCGATGCCCGCGCCGACGCTGACGCGTGCGACGCCGAGACCGGCGAGGTCCGCCACCGGCGGCGCGCCCGGTCCCACCATCACGTTGACCGGCCCGTCGACGCCCTCGACCAGCGCCTTCACCGTCGCCGGATCGACCGCTCCGGGCACGAACACCCCGTCCGCGCCCGCGGCGAGGAACGCGGCGGCCCGCTCCAGGGTCAGCGCGAGCCGGGCGTCCGGCCGCTCGCCCACACTCCGCAGATAGGTGTCGATGCGCGCGTTCACGAACAGCGGCACACCGGCCGCGTCGGCGGCACCGCGCGCGGCCGCGATCCGCTCGGCCTGCTCGGCGGCCGACCGCAGCGGCCGGTCCGTCCCGTACAGGCCGTCCTCGATGTTCACGCCGACGACGCCCGCCGCCAGCGCGGCGCGCACGGTGTCGGCGACGCCCGCCGCGTCCGTCGCGTAGCCGCTCTCGATGTCGGCGGTCACCGGTACGTCGACGGCCGCGGCGATCCCGGCGACGGCGGCGAGCGCGCGGTCACGGGTCAGGCGGTCGCCGTCGGCTGCGCCGAGGGCCCAGGCGAGGCCTGCGCTGGTGGTGGCGACGGCGGGGGCTCCGGCCGCCTCGACGATACGGGCGCTGGCGATGTCCCAGGCGTTGGGCAGGACGAGCGGGGTACCGGGGGTGTGCAGGGCGCGGAAGGCGGTCGCGGTGACGTGCTGGTGCTGGTTCGTCATGAGCAGCACCCAAGCAGGGCCGCGGGGGCGGGTCTGGCGAGAATCCGACATCTACGCCGGGCCGCCCCCAGCCCTGCTCCCGCTCCCGCCGCCCCCGTGCCCGCCCTCGCCCCCGCCCTCGCCTCCGGGCAGCCGCCCCTCCTCCGCCGCGGCCACCGCCGACGCCAGTGCCTTCCGCAGTTCCCACATCAGCGCGCGCAGTTCCGGTGAGCGGGCCCCGGCGCGGTCGGTGAGGGCCTCCAGGCGCTCCCGGTACCGCCGCCGGTCCCCCGCTCCCACGACGGCGCGCAGTTTTCCGGTGGCCGCGCAGACCACGAGGGCCGCGTCGTCCTCGGGGACCTCCGCGACGGGCACGGGGCCGCGCAGGACCGCCAGGCACTCGGCGCGCAGCGCGTCGGCATACGCGGTGCCCTCCAGGACGTACCGCCGGGAGGGGAAGACGCCGAGGACCCGGGTGCGCTCGGCGCGCAGCTGACCGTCCCTGACCAACTGGTCCTTCAGCTCTCGGAGTTGGTGGCGGGAGCGGCGCGTCATCCAGGCTCGCCAGCTGCGCGGCCGGGACTCCTCGACGAGTTCCATGAGCGCGTCGAGGGCGTCGTCGCCGGTGCGGCCGCCGAGTACGGGTGTGACGATGCCGCCGTCGTCGGACAGCAGCCCGCGCCGGGCGAGGTCGGCGAGCGCGGCGGCCCGCACCGTCAGATGAAGGTCGGGGGCGGACGCGCCCGTGCCGTCGTCGGCGCGCCAGGAGAGCAGCAGGACACGGGCGGGCAGCGAGAGGGAGCCGTGGGCCCCAAAGGACAGCGACACGGAAAAACTCCTTTGCGCGACCGCGGGCCGGCCCGGCACGCTGGTGCCGGGCGTCACGCCCGGCCCGCGCCTTCCGGGGCACGGTAACCCGTTGACAGGAACCCGCACCCCCTTTACGGTGTATAGCGCTTCTGTTGCCGTCGATCGGAGAAGGACGTTGCTCGTCTGAGGTCTTGAGACACCGCGTCACAGCCTTCCTGAACTCTTCGCTGTTCCATGAGTTCATCGAATTCCTCGCTGTGCACGTCGGGTGCGACCTCGGCACAAGAGCCGTCCGTTCCGGCGCAGGGCCTTTCTCCATCTCCCGGCCTCCGGTCTTTGGCATCCGGCTGCCCCGGCGCACACGACCCTCGCGGTGTCCCGCACGCGTTGCCCCTCACCCGCGCACCACCAAGCAACCGCGAGGCCTGTATGTCTATGTCGCCGTCCCCCACCACGTCCATCACCTGCAAGTCGCTCGCCTTCGCCTGGCCCGACGGCACCACCGTCTTCGACGGCCTGCAGGCCGCGTTCGGCCCCGGCAGGACCGGCCTGATCGGCCGCAACGGATCCGGCAAGTCGACGCTCCTGAAGCTGATCGCCGGCGAACTCACCCCGGGCGAGGGCACCGTACGCACCGCGGGCGACGTCGGCTATCTGCCGCAGAACATCACCCTCGACACCGCCCTGCGCGTCGACGAGGTGCTCGGCATCGCCGGCACCCGCGCCGCGCTGCACGCCATCGAGGCGGGCGACCCGAGCGAGGAGCACTTCACGGCCGTCGGCGACGACTGGGACGTCGAGGAGCGCGCCACGGCGACCCTCGCCCAGCTCGGCCTCGGCCACATCGGCCTCGACCGCACCACCGGCGAGGTCTCCGGCGGCGAGTCGGTGCTCCTTCGCCTCGCCGCGCTGTTGCTGAAGCGGCCCGGCGTCCTGTTGCTCGACGAGCCGACCAACAACCTGGACCTGCACGCCCGGCGGCGCCTGTACGCGGCCGTCGAGGCGTGGTCCGGAGTGCTCGTCGTGGTCAGCCACGACCGGGAGCTCCTGGACCGCGTCGACCAGATCGCTGACCTCCGGGACGGCGAAGTGGCCTGGTACGGCGGCAACTTCAGCGCGTACGAGGAAGCGCTCGCCGTCGAGCAGGAGGCGGCGGAGCGCATGGTGCGGGCCGCCGAGTCCGACCTGCGCAAGCAGAAGCGCGAACTCGTCGAGGCCCAGGTCAAATTGGCCCGCCGCAAGCGGTACGGCCAGAAGATGTGGGACCAGAAGCGTGAGCCGAAGATCGTCATGGGAGCGCGCAAGCGGGCCGCCCAGGAGTCCGCGGGCAAGCACCGCATCATGCACGAGGGGAAGCTGGCCGAGGCCAAGGAGCGCCTGGACGACGCCGTCGAGGCGGTGCGCGACGACGACGAGATCCGCGTCGATCTGCCGCACACCGCGGTCCCGCCGGGCCGCACCGTCCTGACGCTGCAGGAGCTGACACTCCGTTACGGCTCCCGCGTGAGCGGCCGGTTCGAGCTGCGCGGGCCCGAGCGGATCGCGCTGGTCGGCCGCAACGGCGCGGGCAAGACGACGCTGCTCAGGACCATCAGCGGCGAGCTCGACCCGCTCGGCGGGGAGGCGGAGGCGCACGTCCCGCTGCGTTTCCTGCCGCAGCGTCTCGACGTACTCGACGAAGAGCGGACCGTCGCCGAGAACGTCGCGCGGTTCGCGCCCGACGCCACGAACAACCGGATCCGGGCGCGCCTCGCCCGCTTCCTGTTCAAGGGCGCGAAGGCCGACCAGCGGGCGGACACGCTCTCCGGCGGCGAACGGTTCCGGGCGGCGCTCGCGGCGCTGCTGCTCGCCGAGCCCGCGCCGCAGCTCCTGATGCTCGACGAGCCGACGAACAACCTCGACATGGCGAGCGTCCGCCAGCTCGCGACGGCCCTGGAGAGCTACGAGGGCGCGCTGATCGTCGCCAGCCACGACCTGCCGTTCCTGGAGTCGATCGGCATCACGCGCTGGCTGGTGCTCGACGGCGAGCTCAAGGAGGTCTCCGGACCCGACGAGATCACCCTGGAGAACACCGTGGAGAACACCTCGGAAAACAGGACAGAAGTTGTCGGGTATCCCGGCTAGCTTCGCGTCCATGCGAGATGTCAGCCACCCACCGCACACCTGGTCGGACCACCAGCACATCACCCTCACCGGGGCCCGGGAGAACAATCTGAAGGAGGTGAGCCTGCGCATCCCGAAGGGCCGTCTGACGGTCTTCACCGGGGTGTCGGGCTCGGGAAAGTCGTCGGTCGTCTTCGACACCATCGCCGTCGAGTCGCAGCGCCAGCTCAACGAGACGTTCACGTGGTTCATCCGCAACCGGCTGCCGAAGTACGAGCGGCCGCACGCGGACGCCATCGAGGACCTCGCGCCCGCCATCGTCGTCGACCAGAAGCCGATCGGCGGCCACTCCCGCTCCACCGTCGGCACCATGACGGACATCTACTCGGTGATCCGGGTGCTGTTCTCCCGGCACGGCACGCCGAGCGCGGGCCCGGCCACCGCGTACTCGTTCAACGATCCGAGCGGGATGTGCCCCGAGTGCGCCGGGCTCGGCCGCACGGTGCGGCCCGACTACGACCGCATCCTGGATCCCGCCAAGTCCCTGGCGGGCGGCGCGATCCTGTTCCCGCCGTTCGCCGTCGGGACCTGGCAGGGCCAGACGTACACGAACACCACCGACCTCGACACGCACAAGCCGGTCGGTGAATTCACCGCCGCGGAACGGCAGTTCCTCATGCGCGGCGGCGGGCGCGGCAAGAAGGCCGCCACGGCCCACAAGGTCAGCGTCGACAACACCGGCGGCGCCCGCGACATCGACTACGAAGGGCTCGCCGACCGCTTCGAGCGGCTGTACCTGAACCGCGATCTGTCGGCGCTCTCCCAGAAGACCCGCGACATGGTGCAGCCCTTCCTCGTCGAGGACCACTGCCCGGCGTGCGACGGCGCCCGCCTCAACCCGGCCGCTCTCGCCACCCGCGTCGCGGGCCTGAGCATCACCGACTGCACGCGCATGGAGGTCACCGACCTGATCGCGGCGCTCGGCCGCGTCGACGGGCCGGTGGCGGGACCGATCGCCGGGGCGGCCGTCGCCGCGCTCGAACGGATCGAGGCCATCGGGCTCGGCTATCTGAGCCTCGACCGCGAGACGTCCACGCTCTCCGGCGGCGAGGGCCAGCGACTGAAGATGGTGCGGCACCTCGGCTCCAGCCTCACCGGCATGACGTACATCTTCGACGAGCCGAGCGTCGGCCTGCACCCGCGCGACGTGGGCCGCCTCAACGACCTGCTGCTCCGCCTGCGCGACAAGGGCAACACCGTGCTCGTCGTCGAGCACGACCCGGACGTGATCGCCGTCGCCGACCACGTCGTCGACATGGGCCCGGCCGCGGGCACCGACGGCGGCCTGGTCGTGTTCGAGGGCACCCCCGAGGAGCTGCGCGCCGCCGACACCCTCACGGGCCGCTGCCTGCGCCGCACCAGCGGCGTCAAGGAACACCCGCGCGAGCCCGTCGGCGGCGAGTGGATCAAGGGCGCCGACCTGTACAACCTCAAGGACGTGAGCGTACGGGTGCCCACCGGCGTCCTCACGGCCGTCACCGGCGTCGCGGGCTCCGGGAAGAGCACCCTGATCTCCCGGGCCTTCATCGAGCAGCACCCCGACGCCGTGGCCGTCGACCAGTCGTCCATCGGCATCTCGGCGCGCTCCACCCCGGCGACGTATCTGGGGATCATGGACCGGGTCCGCTCTCTCTTCGCCAAGCGGACCGGCACCGAGCCGGGCCTCTTCAGCTTCAACTCCCATGGGGCCTGCGAGAGTTGCCAGGGCCGCGGGATCATCTACAGCGACCTGGCCTTCATGGATCCGGTCACGACGACGTGCGAGGCGTGCGCGGGGCGGCGCTTCAAGGACGAGGTGCTGCGCCTGACGGTGGGCGGGCGCTCGATCGTCGACGTCCTCGACATGACCGCCGAGCGGGCCCTGGCCTTCTTCGCGGACTTCCCCGACGCGGCGGTACGCCGCCGGCTCGGCGCCCTGCGTGACGTCGGCCTGACCTACCTCACCCTCGGCCAGCCGCTGTCCACACTGTCCGGCGGAGAGCGGCAGCGCATCAAGCTCGCCACCCAGCTGCATCGGACGGGGACCACGTACGTCCTCGACGAACCGACCACCGGCCTGCACATGGCGGACGTCGACGGGCTGCTCGCCATGCTGGACCGGCTCGTCGACGCCGGGAACACCGTGCTCGTCGTCGAACACAACCTGGACGTCGTCAAGCACGCGGACTGGGTCATCGACCTGGGGCCCGACGGGGGCAAGCACGGCGGCCGGGTCGTCTTCGAAGGGACGCCGCGGGAGCTGCTCGGGGCGCGGGGGTCGTTCACGGCGGAGCATCTGCGGCGGGCGGTGGGCTGAGCCCGGCTTCGGGGCCCTGTCCCACCCCGCGCAGGGGCCCCCTGCGCCGGACCCGGTTCCGGGGCTGTTCCGACCTGGTTCCGGGGCTGTTCACCGACCCGGTTTCGGGGCTCTTTACGGAGGGCTTAACCTACGGGTACGTAACCTACGATGGCGTAGGTACATACCGCTCGCGGCTCCGTGCTACCCCCGGCGCCGCATCCCCACCCCTCCCGTCCCCAGGAGACCCCGTGACGATCACCTCCCCCCATCTCGGCAGCCCGGACACATGGACCGACGCCCGGCTTCTGTACGCCTTGGAGGAAGTGGTCGAGAAGGAGCTCAACCGGCATCTCGCCGTGGCCAAGGACTGGATGCCGCACGAGTACGTGCCGTTCTCCGACGCCCGGAACTTCCCCGGCATCTTCGAGGACGGCGAGGCCTGGGACAAGGGGCAGTCGCCGGTCACCGACATCGGCCGCGTCGCCCTCGTGGTGAACCTCCTCACCGAGGACAACCTCCCCAGCTACCACCACGAGATCGCCTCCCTCTTCGGGCGCGACGGCGCCTGGGGCACATGGGTGCACCGCTGGACCGCGGAGGAAGGCCGGCACGGCATCGTCATGCGCGACTACCTCCTCGCGTCCCGGGCCGTCGACCCCGACCAGCTCGAGCAGTTCCGCATGGCGCACATGAGCGAGGGCTTCGAGTCCGACAACCGGCACTCGATGCTGCACTCCGTCGCGTACGTCGCCTTCCAGGAGCTGGCGACGCGGATCTCCCACCGCAACACCGGCCACCAGTCCGGGGACCCCGTCTGCGACCGGATGCTGGCGCGCATCGCGACCGACGAGAACCTGCACATGGTCTTCTACCGCAACCTCCTGAAGGCCGCCTTCGAGCTCGCCCCCGACCTCACGATGTGCGCCGTGCGGGACGTCGTCGTCGGCTTCCGCATGCCCGGCCACGGCATGCCCGGCTTCGAGCGGGCCGCCGCCCAGATGGCCATCGGCGGGGTCTACAACCTGCGCATCCACCACGACGACGTGCTGCAGCCCGTGCTGCGCTTCCTCAAGGTCATGGAAATCTCCGGGCTCGGCCCCGAGGGCGCGAAGGCCCAGGAGGAGCTGGGCTTCTTCATGGACGGGCTCGACGCGGAGGCGTCGAAGTTCGACGAGCGCCTGGCCGCGCGGCGCGCTCGGGCGGCCGCGCGGGGCGCCGCGCCGAGCTGAGCCGACCGCGCCCCTCAGGCACGTCCTTGCCGCAGGCTCTGCCGTTCCTTCTCGGAGAGCCCGCCCCAGACGCCGAACCGCTCGTCGTTGTCGAGGGCGTATGCCAGGCAGGTCTGGCGCATCTCGCACAGGCGGCAGATGCGCTTGGCCTCGCGCACCGAGCTGCCGGGCTCGGGGAAGAAGAAGTCGGGCCCGGTCTGCGCGCACAGCGCCTGCTCCTGCCAGGCGAGTTCGGGCTCGGTCAAAGCGGTGTCATTGTGCATGCCGTGATCCTCGAGGACGGCGCGAAACAAGCGATCAACGTTCGCTCAACGCGGCGCGCCGGGCGTTGCGGACCACGGCAGCGGGGCCCTTCGCCGGGGCCCCGCCCATGGGCCTCGACTCGGCGGGGCCCCACCTCGGCGGCCCCTCCCCGTCGACTCGGCCCTGCCGCTCAACCCTGCTGCGGCTCCGGCTGCATCAGCGCGAACCGCGCGCCGTACGGATCGGCGAGCTTCGCGAACGCGCCCACACCGGCGAGGTCCATGCGCTCGGCCCGGACCGTGCCGCCGGTCGTGCGCGCCTTCTCCACCACCGCGTCGATGTCGGTCACCTGGAAATACGGCATCCAGTAGACACCGGCTTCCTGCTCGACCGGGTCCTGGTCGAGGGGCCACAGGCCGCCGAACATGTCGTCCGGCGTGCCTTCGCGCGGATACACCATGGTGTACGACCCGCCCTCGAAGGGCTGGGTGATGGTCTTCCAGCCGAACACGGCGTCGTAGAACGCGGCGCCCGCCTCGATGTCCGGGGTGTACAGCTCGGTCCAGATCAGGCCACCCGGCTCGTTCACCAGCTCCAGGCCCTTGTTCCGGCCCGGCTGCCACACGGAGAAGGCGACGCCCGCCGCGTCGGCGAAGCCCGCCATGCGGCCGAGGTCCAGGACGTCCATCGGCTCGAAGAGGGTGCGGCCGCCCGCCTGCTCGACCTGCTTGGCGGTGGCGTCCGCGTCCGGCGTGCAGAAATACAGCGACCAGGTGGGGGCGCTCATCTCGGGCGTGACCGTCATCCCGCCGGCGGCCACCTTGCCGTCGAGCTGGAACGTGCCGTAGCCACCGACTTCCTCGCCGCCCTTCTCGAAGTCCCAGCCGAAGACACCGCGGTAGAAGGCCGCGGCGCCGTCCATGTCCGTGGTGCCCAGATCGACCCAGACCGGGGCGCCGGTGAGCGTGAGATCACTGAGCATGATCGACTCCTTTGTCGTGCTTTCGCCTCACGGGTACGTCAGTTCCGAGTCTTCCACCGGGCACTGACAATCCGCGCGCGCTGACCCCGGCCCGGCAAGGACCGCCACCGCCCACCCGGGCCGACCCCCACCTTCCGTCACTCTCCGCGTCCGACCTTCATCACCTTGTGAACCCGGAACAGATTCTGAGAGCGCTCTCAGCCCTAACTCTTGACGACGCGTTTTCCCCGCCGCAACAGTGGGGGCACGTCGACGCACCACCGCGCACCCGGGCCGCACTCCTGCCCAACTCCCCCCACATTCCCGCCAGGAGAGACATACCGTGATATCGCGCAGAGCGTTCCTGACGTCGTCCGCGGTCGCCGCGGGCGCCCTCACCTACCCCGCCTGGGGCGGCGCGTTCAGCCCGGACGCCGCCGCCGCGCCCGCGACCTGTGAACTCGCGCTGCAGAACAAGTCGCTGCCGGGCCAGGTCCGCGCGTACGTCACCGGCCACGAGCCCGGCACGGACCGCTGGGTGCTGCTCAAGCCGGACGGCGGCGTCTACCGCCCCGAATCGCCGTCGGCCCCGCAGACGCCGCTGCCCGTGGACTGCGCCATCCCGCTGGGCGCCGCGGGCTCCGCCCCCAAGGTGCTGACGCTGCCTCACATGTTCGGCGCCCGCGTCTACTTCGTCCGCGACGGCAAGCTGGACTTCTTCCTCAATCCAGGTCCCTCCCTCGTCGAGCCCGCCTTCGCCACCAAGGAGGACCCGAACTACGGCCGCACGTGGTCGTTCTGCGAGTTCACCTTCAACAGCACCCAGCTGTACGCCAACATCAGCTACGTCGACCTGGTGACCGCACTGCCCATCGGCCTCACCCTGGAGGGCGACGCCAAGCACACGGTCGCGCCGCTGCCCGAGGGGGCCGTGGACAAGATCGCCGCCGATCTGGTGGCGCAGGCGGGCCGGGACGGGCAGCCCTGGGACAAGCTGGTGATCCGCGGCGACGGCGGCGTGCTGCGCGTCATCTCGCCGCAGAACCTGATGGCCCCGCACTTCGGCGACCCGAGCAAGATGCCGTTCCGCGACTACTGGAACGGCTACATCGACCAGGTCTGGGACAAGTACCGCGGAGCCGACCTGCGCATCGACCTCCAGGGCGGCCGAGGCGTGCGCGTCGGCCGGGTCTCCGGCGACACCCTCAGCTTCGAGGGCGGACACACCTTCGCCAAGCCCACCTCGAAGGACATCTTCACCTGCAACCACGGCCCGTTCACCAACAACCCGAACGACTCCGACGACAAGAAGGGCCTGCTCGCCCGGCTCGCCGCCGGGTTCAACCGCAGCATCATGCTCACCCACCCGTCCCAGCCGAACGGCACGACGGCCGGCGACTACTACCGCGGCGACGTCACCAACCACTGGTCCCGGGTGGTGCACGCCAACTCGCCCATCGGGTACGCCTTCCCGTACGACGACGTACGCCCGGACGGACAGCCGGACGTGTCCGGCGCGGCGCACGACGGCAACCCGCGCCGGTTCACGGTGTCCGTCGGGTCGTGACCCCGGGGGCGCTCCGGAGGAGTCCCCCATGAACTCGCGCCCCGGTCCGGCAGTGGACCGGGGCGCGACCGTGTTGTTGCCGAACGCGACCCCGTTGACGCCGAACAAGTGCCGGAAGGAGGACCGCTAGGCGGACTCCCGCCGGACGAGATCCGTGGACAGCACCACGCGCGAGCCCTCCTCGGCGTCCGCCTCGGCATCCGTCTCGCCGTACGCCGTGTCGATCTCCTCGCCCTTCCCCGCGGCCCCGTCCTGCCCCTGCCCCTGCCCGCGCAGCAGCATCGCCGCCATCAGCCGGCCCATCCCCTCGATGTCCTGCCGCACCGTCGTCAGCGGCGGATCGGTCTGCTCGGCCACGGGCAGCATGTCGTCGAAGCCGACGACCGCCACGTCCCCCGGCACGCGCCGCCCGCACGCGCGCAGCGCGCGCAGCGCACCGGACGCGGACAGGTCGTTCGCGGCGAAGACGGCGTCGATGTCCGGGCGGCGGTCCAGGAGCAGACGCATGGCGCGCTCACCGCCGGCGAGGGTGAAGTCGCCCTCCGCGATCAGATCCGGGTCGGCACCCGGCACCACGTCGCGGTATCCGTCGAGGCGGTCGACGGCGGACGTCTGGTCGAGGGGGCCGGTGATGTGGGCGACGCGCCCGCGGCCGAGTCCGACGAGGTGCCGTACGGCCTGGTGGGCGCCGCCGCGGTTGTCGCAGTCCACGTACCGGACGCTGCCCGCGCCGCCCGCCCAGCCCGGCCGGCCGCCGAACACCGTGGGCACCCCGGCGCCGTGGATGATGCCGGGCAGCGGGTCGTCCAGGTGCAGCGAGAAGACGAGCGCGCCGTCCACGTGGCCGCCCGCGAGATAGCGCCCGACCCGCTCGTGGTCGGCCCGGCCCTCCATCAGGAGCAGCACCAGCTGGACGTCACGTGCCGTCAGTTCCTTGCTGATGCCGCGGAGTTGGAGTGCGAAGAACGGGTCGCCGAACACCCTGGTCTCGGGCTCGGCGATGACCACGGCGACGGCGTCGTGGCGCCGGGTGACGAGGCTGCGGGCGGCGCGGTTGGGAACGTAACCGAGCTCCTGCACGGCCCGTCTGACCTTCGCCGCGAGCGCTTCCCGCACCCCGGCCTCGCCGTTCACGACGCGCGAGACCGTCGCCCGCGACACCCCCGCCCGCTCGGCCACTGCCTCCAGCGTGGGACGCGATGCTGCCTGCGGCACCTCGGGACTCCTCGTCGACGGTTGCCGCACAGGATAGCCCCGGCCCGCGCGCCCGCAGCGCGGCCCCTCGGGCGCCGACGGGCCGCGGCTCCACGCTCCGGCACTAGGGCGTGTCCGATGGGTCCGGTCGGCTGTGTTCCGGGTGCGTGTTTGTGGGGTCGAGCGGTGTCTGGTGCGTGTGGCTGCAAGGCGGAGGAGGGCGTCGACGCAGTGGGGCCTCCCCTGCTCGAGCGCAGTCGAGAGCTTGGGGAACGTCGGCAACCGACGACAACGCCGCAGACGCGCGTGCCAGGCGCCGCGACGCCGACGGGACCCATCGGACACGCCCTAGGTACCGTTGCCCCATGCATGGTGAGTACAAGGTCCCCGGCGGCAAGCTCGTGGTCGTCGATCTGGACGTCGAGAACGACACCCTGAAGAACGTCCGCGTATCGGGCGACTTCTTCCTGGAACCCGACGAGGCCCTCCTCGCCATCGACCGGTCCCTCGAAGGCGCCCCCGCCGACACCGACACCGCGGGCCTGACCGCCCGGATCGACGCCGCGCTGCCCGAGTCGGCCGTCCTGTTCGGCCTGACCACGGAGAGCGTGGCTGTCGCGGTGCGCCGCGCCCTGGCCCAGGCGAGCAACTGGAGCGACTACGACTGGCAGCTCATCCACGAGGCGCCCCAGCCCCCGGCGCTCCACATGGCCCTGGACGAGGTGATCACCGCCGAGGTCGCGGCCGGCCGGCGCCCGCCCACGCTGCGCGTCTGGGAGTGGGACGCCCCCGCGGTGATCATCGGCAGCTTCCAGTCGCTGCGCAACGAAGTGGACCCCGAGGGCGTCGCCCGGCACGGAGTGACCGTCGTACGCCGCATCTCCGGCGGCGGCGCCATGTTCGCCGAGCCGCAGAGCACCATCACCTACTCCCTCGCCGTGCCCGAGTCCCTCGTCTCCGGCCTGTCCTTCGCCGACAGCTACGCCTACCTCGACGACTGGGTCCTCGGCGCGCTCGGCGACATGGGCATCAAGGCGTGGTATCAGCCCCTGAACGACATCGCCACCGAGGTCGGCAAGGTCGCGGGCGCCGCGCAGAAGCGGATGGTCGGCCCCGACGGCGGGCCCGGCGCGGTCCTGCACCACGTGACGATGTCGTACGACATCGACGCCGACAAGATGCTCGAGGTGCTCCGCATCGGCAAGGAGAAGCTCTCCGACAAGGGCACCAAGAGCGCCAAGAAGCGCGTCGACCCGCTGCGCCGCCAGACCGGCCTGCCGCGCGAGACCGTCATCGAGCGGATGATCGACTCCTTCCGCTCCCGCTACGGCCTCACGTCGGCCGAGGTCACCGACAAGGAACTGGCCCGCGCGCAGGAGCTGGTCCACACGAAGTTCGGCGCGGCGGAGTGGACGGCCCGCGTGCCCTAGGGCGCGTCAAGCGGCCGCCGGACGGCAGCCCGCTAATGCTGCGCGTGCCCCGACCCCCCGTCGGCCGCCGGCTTCTTCTCCGGCTTCTCCGACGTCGCGTGCGGATGGTGCGGCTCGTAGTCGGGGATGGTGCCGTCCGGCTTCTTCACCAGGAACAGGCCCACCATCCCCATGTCGGAGTGGCTCTGTACGTGGCAGTGGTACATCCACGCGCCCGCGCCGACGCCCTCGCCCGCGATCACCTGGAAGCCGAAGGAGTCCCCGGGGCCCGTGATCTTGTCGTCGAGGACCTGGCTGGGGTCGTCGGGGCCGGTGAGCAGGCCCGTGCGGTTGTCGGCCCAGCGGTGACCGTGGATGTGGAACGTGTGGTAGTACTCGCCGTGGGTGATCGACACGAACTCGACCCGGTCGCCCACCGTGGCCTCGAAGTGGGGGCCGGAGTGCGCGGGCTTGTTGTTGATCAGCATGTCGTTGAAGACGATGACGCAGGTCTGGTCCGGCAGGATGTCGCCCTTGCGGCGCACGATCACCGCGCCGTACAAGCCTTTTCGCAGGCCGCCCGTGCCGTGCTCCGTGCCGACCACGTGGTCGTGGTAGTGCCAGTAACCGGCGGTGCCGGGGCGCCAGGTGCCGTCCTTGCGGCGGCCCGGGGCGTGCGTGCGCCAGGTGTAGGTGCGCTTGCCGCCGGGCGCCACATGGGACTTGGTGTGCTTCGTGCCGTCGCTGGAGATCTCGTAGTCCATGCCGTGCACGTGCAGGCTGACGTCGGCGTCCGTGGTGTTCTCGAACTCGATGTGCAGGGTGTCCCCTTCGTTGAGTTCGAGCAGCGGCCCGGGGATGGAGGCCTTGCCCTTCTCCAGGCCGTAGCCCAGCTGCCCGTCGGGAAGCTTCTCCGCGTACATCTTGATGCGGCGCACCTCGCCGCCCGCGGGCGCCGTCTTCGGCGGGTCCGCCACTGCGCGCGGGGCGTCGGCCGCGGAGTCCGACGCCATGGCCGACAACGATGTCACCCCGGCCGTGGCAACCGCTCCCCCGACCAGCATCCGGCGGTTGAAGCTCCGTCTGTCCATGGCGAACTCCCCACTGAAGTACGGAAACTGACGCTGCGTACGGACCTGGACCGGGGCGCACGAGGCACCGGATTCCGGCCACACGCTAGCGGCAGGGCCCCGGTTTATCCACACGCAGGACAAAGGTCGTACGAAGTGCTGTCGTAGCTCTTGGCTAGCCGTCAAAAGAGGGCTAGCTTCGTCGGCGCCAGCGTCAAAGGAAGGCTGGCTTCTTCGGCGCTGTTGATGTATCCGCCATAGCCGTGACCGACGATGGGTGGGTGTACTCATGCGGCTGACACCGCATCAAACGCCCCCAACCGTACGATGGTTGGGCAGAACCAGACACAGATCCACGCGCCGCGCCTGGGCGGCCGCCCTGGCCGCCGGAGCCGTCGCCGCCGGCCTCCTCACGGGCCCCGCCGCGACCGCGCGCCCCTTCCCGGAACCGCCCCCCGACCCGGAGGCGGTGAAGACAACGATGTCACGCGCGCTGCCCGCTCCCCCGGGCGGCGCGAACGTGCGTGTGCTCGCCTTCTACGGCTCGGCGGCGGGCGGCGACGAGTCGCCGGTCGTCGACGCCGCGATCGCCGCCATCGAGAAGATCGGCCAGTCGGGCCCGGCCGAGCAGCGGTTCACGGTGACGGCCACGGACGACCCGGCGGTGTTCACCGACGCCAAGAGGCTCGGCAGGTTCAACGCGGTCACCTTCGTGACCGGCGGCGGCGATGTCCTGGACGCCGAGCAGGAGGCGGGCCTCGAGGCCTACATGGAGGCCGGCGGCGGCTTCCTCGGCCTGCACGACGCGGCCCGAGCGGAGCCGTACTCGTCCTGGTTCACCGGCCTGATCGGCGCCCGCCCCAAGGACGCGAGCCCCGCCGCCGTCCAGCGCGCCACCGTCGAGGTCGGCGACCGCGAGAATCCGGCCACCAAGGGCCTGCCCCTGGAGTGGAAGCGTCCCGACAAGTGGCTCAACTGGGAGACGAATCCGTCGGGTTCCGTGCACACCGTGGCCCGGGTGCGCGAGGCGACGTACAAGCCGGGCGAGGGCGCGAACGGCTGGGACCACCCGGTGTCCTGGTGCCGCGACTACGACGGCGGCCGGTCCTTCTACACGGGCATGGGCGGCACGGCCGACGCCTACGACGAGACGGACTTCCGCGGCCATCTGCGCGGCGCCCTGCTGTGGACGACCCGCATCGCGCGCGCCGACTGCAAGGCGACCATCAACGCGAACTACCAGGCCGAGCGCCTGACCCAGCCCAACAAGCCCGGTCAGAACGACCAGATCGGCGAGCCGCACGGCCTGGTCACGGCGCCCGACGGCCGGGTGTTCTACATCGGCCGCGGCGGCGCCGACTCCTCGCAGCCCGTCGTCACCGACTGGAACAGCCCCGACATCGGCAAGGGCAAGGGCGAGATCCACGTCTACGACCCGAATACCAAGCAGGTCACCCTCGCCGGGGCGCTCACCGTCTTCGGCAACAAGGGCGGCGGCGGTGAGCTGATCAAGGTCGAGGAGGGCCTGCTCGGCATCGAGCTGGACCCGAAGTTCGAGGAGAACGGCTGGGTCTATCTGCACTACACACCGCACTCGCAGCTCAACCGCGACACACACATGGCCGAGCGATACGTCTCCCGCTTCACGCTCGACCAGGCCACCAACAAGCTGGACATGGGCAGCGAGAAGGTACTGCTCAAGTGGCCGGTGCAGGTGCACAGTTGCTGCCACTCCGGCGGCGGGATGTCCTGGGACTCCAAGGGCAACCTGTACATCGCGACCGGTGACAACAACTCCTCCGGCTTCAGCGACGGCTACTCGGGCAACAACCCGCAGCCCAGCTTCAAGGGTGTCTCCTTCGCCGACGCCCGCCGCACCGCGGGCAACACCAACAACCTCAACGGCAAGATCCTGCGCATCCACCCGGAGCCCGACGGCACGTACACCCTGCCCGAGGGCAACCTCTTCACCGGCAAGGAACCGGACGAGGGCGGCGGCAAGACGCGCGGCGAGATCTATGTGATGGGCGTGCGCAACCCGGCGCGCATCTTCGTCGACAAGAAGACCGACACCCTGTACGCGGGCTGGGTCGGCCCCGACGCCGGTCAGCCGTCGACGACCTGGGGCCCGGCGAAGTACGACACGTTCGCCGCCATCACGCACGCCTCCAACCGCGGCTGGCCGTACTGCATGGGCAACAACCAGCCCTACCGCGACCGCAATCTGCCCGATCCGAGCAAGCCGCTCGGCTGGTACGACTGCAAGAACCTGCGCAACGAGTCGCCGAACAACGACGGCCTGGTGAAGATCCCGCCGGCCGAGCCCAACACCATCTGGTACTCGCCGCAGGGCGGCGGCATCGACTACCCGCGCGACGCGAACGGCGTCCCCAGCTACAAGCAGGAGGAGCAGAAGCAGCTCCTGCCGTGGCTCAAGGGCGGCGGCCAGGCCACCATGAACGGCCCGGTCTACCGCTACGACGCGGCGAGCGGAAGCGCGGACAAGTGGCCGTCGTACTGGGACGGCAAGTGGTTCGTCGGGGACTTCTACGACGGCGACCAGCCGCGGCACGCGGTGCTCACCGACCCGAAGACGGTCGGCAAGGGCGGCCTGCCGGTGCACGCCGAATCCCTGCGCAAGATCATCCCGGTGGGCAACGACCACATCAAGAACCTCATGGACTGGAAGTTCGCCCCGGACGGCTCGCTGTACGTCCTCGACTACGGGCGCGGCTTCTTCACCTCGGACGCCAAGTCGGCGCTGTGGCGCGTGACGTACAAGGGCGGCGCGGCCACTCCGGCCGCGGCGGACCTGGCGAGGAAGGCGGGACGATGAGATCCGCTCACCGCGGCGGGATCCGGACGGCTCCGAGATCCGCTCACCGCGGCAGGCTCCGGACGGCTCCGCGCCGCGGCAAGGTCTGGACGGCGCTGCTCGCCGCGCTCCTCATGGCGGTCGGCCTGACGTCGGCGGCGAGCGCGCGCCCCGACAACACCGGGCTCGCCGCGCAGCAGCAGACGCTGACCTGGACCGCCGACAACGACATCTCCAAGTACAAGTCCGCGCCGGCGACGGCGGTCGCGGGCAAGACGACGATCGTCTTCGAGAACAGCGTGGCCACCGGCAACACCACCGGCATGCCGCACACGCTGACGTTCGACGTCTCCGACCCCGAGTACAACAACGACGTCCCGCTGAACATCCTCGCCAACCCGGGCGACGACCAGGGCGGCAAGCACACGGCCGAGGTCACCCTCAAGCCGGGCCGCTACCGCTACTACTGCACCATCCCCGGCCACGGGGCGATGCAGGGCATCCTGGTCGTGACCGAGGGCGGCGGCGAGGACACCACGGCCCCGGAGACGAAGGCGCAGGTGGACGGGGCGACCAACTCCGATGGCGCGTACGTCGGTTCGGCGGCGGTCACGGTGACGGCGACCGACGAGAGCGGCGGCTCGGGCGTCGACAAGGTCGAGTACGCGGTCGGGGCCGACGGCGCCTGGCAGCCGTACACCGCGCCCGTGGTCGTGAACACGGTCGGCACGCACAAGATCCGCTATCGGGCCTCCGACAAGGCGGGCAATGTGGCGGCGGAGAAGGCGGTCGACTTCAAGGTCGTCCCGCCGCCGACCGACGACAAGACGCCGCCGGAGACGTCCGCGACGGTCACCGGCGAGCAGAACGGCCAGGGCCAGTACCTGGGCATGGCGACGGTCACGGTGACGGCGTCCGACGCGGGCTCGGGCCTCAACAAGGTCGAGTACGCGCTCGGCGACGGCGCCTGGCAGCCGTACACGACTCCGGTGATGGTCCACGAGGCCGGCAGCCACAAGGTCCGCTACCGCGCCTCCGACAAGGCGGGCAACGTCGCTCCGGAGAAGTCGGTGGAGTTCACGGTGGTCGCGCCGCCGGCCGAGGACAAGACGCCGCCGGAGACGTCGGCGAAGGTCACCGGTGACAAGAACTCCGACGGCGCCTACATCGGCAGGGCCACGGTGACGGTCACCGCGAGGGACGCGGACTCGGGCGTGGACAAGGTCGAGTACTCCCTGGACGGCGGCCCGTACGTGGCGTACGCCGCGCCGGTGGTCGTCGACCGCGTCGGGCGGCACACCGTGGCGTACCGGGCGAGCGACAAGGCGGGCAACACCGCGCCCGCGAAGTCGGTGGCGTTCACGGTCGACGAGGGCGGCGGGGTCCCCGGGCCCAACTGCCCCGAGTACGACGAGCGGTTGACGGTCTTCGTCGGCACCGTCGACACGGGCATCCCCAACCGGGTCACCGACAACCGGTGCCGGATCGGCGAGCTGATCGAGGACGAGAAGGACTGGTCGTCGCACGCGCTGTTCCTCAAGCACGTGAAGACCGTCACGGACCGCCTCAAGAAGTCGGGAGAGATCGACCAGCGCGAGTACAACAAGATCAACAAGGCGGCGAAGCAGTCGGGCATCGGCAAGCCGGGCCAGACCGAGGGCTACCGTCACCTCTTCGACGGCACGCAGAAGTCCTTCGCCAAGTGGCAGCACGTGGGCGGCGGTTCGTTCGGCCTGAACGCCGACGGGTCGATGACCTCGGGCACCACGAAGAACGGCCTCGGCATGCTGTGGTTCCCCGAGCGCAAGTACGGCGACTTCTCGCTGAAGCTCCAGTGGCGCGACGACGCCCCGGCCGCCGGGAACGCCAACTCCGGCGTGTTCGTGCGCTTCCCGCAGGTCCACGACCACCCGGAGGAGCCACGCCCGGAGTGGGTCGCCATCAAGTACGGCCATGAGATACAGGTGTTGGACCGTCCCGACGGCGACATGTACAAGACCGGCTCGGTCTACGGCTTCGACCGCGTCGGGCTCGCGGGCGCGGGCGTGACGCCCAAGGGCACGTGGAACGACTACGAGATCCGCGTGGTCGACCAGCACTACTCGGTCTACCGCAACGGCGTCCTGCTCAACGAGTTCGACAACACCGGCGGCCAGGTCTTCGAGCCGCCGCGCGGCGACGACCCCGGCACGGACGGCCGCCGCTTCGCGTCCGGCTATGTGGGGCTCCAGGTTCACGGGGTCACGGACGTGGTGTCGTACCGGGACATCCGGATCAAGGAGTTGTAGCAACCGGCCCTGAACAGGAGCGGGTTCAGTCGTCGTGCTTCGCGCGGCTCGGCTGGACCCGCTTCGGCTCTCCGGGCATCTTCGGGTACTCGGGCGGGTAGGGCATGTCGCCGAGCCCGTGGTCGCGCTCGTCGCGGTCGGCCTGTTCGAGGAGCCCCTCCAGCGAGAAGGCGTGCTCGTCCATGTCCTTGTGTACGTCGCCGACCTCGGCGAAGCGTCCGGGCATGGTGCCGATGTCGAAGTCGGTGGGCACGGCGTCGTCGAGCTCGTCCCAGCGCAGCGGAGCGGAGACGGGGGCGTGCGGGCGGGCACGCACCGAGTAGGCGGAGGCCATCGTGCGGTCGCGGGCGGTCTGGTTGAAGTCGACGAAGACGCGCCCGCCGCGCTCCTCTTTCCACCACGCGGTCGTCACCACGTCCGGCATGCGCCGCTCCAGTTCGCGGCCGCAGGCGATGGCGGCGCGCCGCACCTCGACAAAGGTCCACCGGGGCGCGATGGGCACGAAGACGTGGATGCCGCGCCCGCCGGAGGTCTTGGGCCAGCCGCGAAGACCGAAGTCGTCCAGGACGGCCCTGAGTCCATGGGCGGCACGGACGGCGTCGGCGTAGTCGGTGCCGGGGACGGAGTCTCCCGAAGGGTCGAGGTCGATGCGCAGTTCGTCGGGGTGGTCGGGGTGGGTGCGGCGGACCGGCCAGGGGTGGAAGGTGAACGTGCCGAACTGGGCGGCCCAGACGACCGCGGCGACCTCGGTGGGGCAGATCTCGTCGGCGGTGCGGCCGCTGGGGAAGGTGATGGTGCCGGTGGGGATCCAGTCGGGCAGGTTCTTCGGGGCCCGCTTCTGGTAGAAGTGCTCGCCGTCGATGCCCTCCGGATACCGCTCCAGGGTCGTGGGCCGCTCGCGCAGGGCCCGCAGGATGCCGTCGCCGACGGCGATGAAGTACTCGGCGAGGTCCCGCTTGGTGAAGCCGCGGGCGGGGAACAGCACGCGGTCGGGGCTGGAGAGCCGCACCTTCCGCTCTCCAGCCGTCAGCTCCACCGCCGCTCCGGCGCCCATGGGTGCCACGGTAGACGCGTACGGCAAATGCCGCATACCGGGCAATATGGTGCGGCCGACCGCAGAATCGGACCATGGATCTCCCGGTGATGCCGCCCGTGAAGCCCATGCTCGCCAAGTCCGTGGCGCGGATTCCGCCCGGCATGCAGTACGAGGCGAAGTGGGACGGGTTCCGGGCCGTCGTCTTCCGGGACGGCCCGGAGATCGAGATCGGCAGCCGCGGCACGAAGTCGCTGACCCGGTACTTTCCCGAGCTCGTCGAGGCGCTGCGGGAGCGGTTGCCCGAGCGGTGCGTGATCGACGGTGAGATCGTCATCGCGCGCGACGGGCGGCTCGACTTCGACGCCCTCACCGAGCGTATCCACCCGGCGGAGTCCCGGGTGCGGACGCTCGCCGAGCGGACCCCGGCGTCGTTCGTCGCCTTCGACCTGCTCGCCCTCTTCGACGAGTCGCTCCTGGACGTACCGCTGAGCGACCGCAGGCAGCTCCTGACCCGGGCGCTCGACGGCGTGAGCGCGCCCGTGCACCTGGCGCCCGCGACGCTGGACCGGGCGGTGGCCGAGCGCTGGTTCGAGCAGTACGAGGGCGCCGGGCTCGACGGGGTGATCGCCAAGCCGGTGGACCTGCCGTACCGGCAGAACGAGCGCCTCATGTTCAAGATCAAGCACGAGCGGACGGCGGACTGCGTCGTCGCGGGCTTCCGCTTCCACAAGAGCGGGCCGGTGCTGGGTTCGCTGCTGCTCGGTCTGTACGACGACGGGGGGACGTTGCAGCACGTCGGGGTGTGCGCGGCGTTCCCGATGAAGCGGCGCGCGGAGCTGGTGGCGGAGCTGGAGCCGCTGCGGATGGAGTCCGTGGCGGGGCATCCGTGGGCGGCGTGGACGGAGGAGTCTGCGCACGAGGGGGCCCGGTTGCCGGGGGCGGTGAGCCGGTGGACCGGCAAGAAGGATCTTTCCTGGGTGCCGTTGCGGCCCGAGCGGGTGTGTGAGGTCGCCTACGACCACATGGAGAACGGGGTGCGGTTCCGGCACACGGCGCAGTTTCGGGCGTGGCGCCTTGACCGGACTCCCGAGTCCTGCACGTACGCCCAGCTGGAGGAGCCTGCCGGGTACGACCTGGCCACGGTTCTGGGGTCGCCGCCGGCCTGAGTGCCCCTTGCCGGGGGGAGCCGTCGGACTGCGGCACCGTAGCTGCTGCCGTGCTCCGCCGCTCCGCGGCGGTTTCCCCCACCCACCCACCCGTGACCCTCGTCCCAGTCGCACCGCCGCTGCCCAGCCACCCCGCCGTGACCCTGGTCCCAGTCGCACCCCCGGCTGCCCAGCCACCCCGCCGCTCCGCGGCGGTGTCTCCCACCCGCCCGCCCGTGACCCTTGGCCCAGTCGCACCGCCGCTGCCCAGCCCCGCCCACCCGTGGCTCTTGTCCCAGTCGCACCCCCGACCACCCCCGGTCCACCCCACGGACCGCAGTAAACGGGTGGGCGGGTGGGAGCAATCCCGCCGCGACAGCGGCGGGCAACCGCCCGCCCACCCGCAGACGAAAACACGCCAACAAGCAACGCACCCGCTTCCGGCGCCCCGCCAGTAACCGTAAGATCCGCCCCCGACACCTGAGTTACCACCGGTAAGGGGGACGACACGTGGGGCACGCGCACGCACACGCACGCACGTCAGGCAGCACCCGCAGAACCTTCGTCACGCGTACGGCGACCGTCGGCGGCGCGGCCGCGCTGGGCCTCGGCGCACTGGCGGGCCCGGCACGCGCCGCCGACCCCGCATCCCGGGCCGCGCAGACGGTCGCCGTACTCGGCGGCGGCGTCGCGGGCCTGACCGCCGCCCACGAACTGGCGGAACGCGGCTTCGCCGTGACGGTGTACGAGCGCCGCGCGCTGGGCGGCAAGGCCCGCAGCATGGACGTACCGAACAGCGCGAAGGGCAACCGCAGGCCGCTCCCGGGCGAGCACGGCTTCCGCTTCATCCCGGGCATCTATCACAACCTGCCGGACACCATGCGCCGCATACCCTTCCCGGGGAACACGAACGGCGTCTGGGACAACCTGGTCAGCCCGCCCGAGATGAGCTTCGCCCGGGCCGGCGGCCGCGAGGACATCCGGCTGCCGATCCCGCAGCACACGGGCGACCCGGCCCGCCTCACCAAGGACGACATCGCCCGCGCGCTGACCGCCCTCCTGGACACGGCCACCAGCATCCCCGGCCACGAGGTCGCGTACTTCGTGAACCGCGCCCTGGTCTTCCTGACGAGCTGCGACGAGCGCCGCGACGACGACTGGGAGTCGACGCCGTGGTGGAAGTTCGTGCGCGCGGAGCAGATGTCGAAGGACTACCAGCGCATCCTCGCCATCGGCGTGACCCGCAACATCGTGGCGACGAAGGCCGAGGTGGCCAGCACCCGCACGGTCGGCTCGCTCGGCGAGGCGTTCGTGTTCAACGCGCTCGGGCGCGGCGCGGACGGCCCGCCCGACCGCATCCTGAACGCGCCGACCAACGAGGCCTGGATCGACCCGTGGGTGACACACCTGAAGTCGCTGGGCGTCACGTTCCGCATCGGCTGGACGGTGCGCGAGCTCGCCTACGGAGACGGCCGGATCACCAAGACGGTCGTCGAGAACCCCGACGGCAAGCGCGAGGACATCGTCGCCGACCACTACGTACAGGCCATGCCGGTCGAACACGCCCGCAAGACCTGGAGCCGTGAACTCAGGGCGGCGGACCCGCAGTTGGCGCGCTGCGACAAGCTCGAGACGGACTGGATGACCGGCATCCAGTTCTACCTCACGGAGCGCCCGGGAACCGTCGAGGGCCACTTCAACTGCATCGACTCGCCCTGGTCGCTCACCGGCATCGCGCAGGCCGCGCACTGGAAGGGCCGCGACTTCCCCGCGGACTACGGCGACGGCACGGCGGTGGACTGTCTGTCGGTGGACATCTCCGAGTGGGACAAGCCGGGGATGCTGTACGGCAAGACGGCCAAGCAGTGCACGCGCGACGAGGTGGCGCGCGAGGTGTGGGCGCAGCTGAAGGCGTCCCTGAACGACACCGGCAAGCAGGTCCTGAGCGACGCGAAGCTGCACTCGTGGTTCCTCGACCCGGGCGTCGACGGCATCGGCGGCCCGAACCCGACCAACGACGACGAGCTCCTGATCCACCCGGTGGGCACCCTGCACAACCGCCCGTCGGCCGACACGAAGATCCCCAATCTCTATCTCGCGGGCGACTATGTGTCCGTCGACATCGACCTGGCCACCATGGAGGGCGCCAACGCCGCGGCCCGCCAGGCGGTGAACGCCCTGCTCGACCGCGTGGGCTCGGACCAGAAGAGGTGCGAGGTGACACCCATGTACCGCGCCCCGGAAATCGAGGGCCTCAGGCGCCACGACCGCGTCCGGTACCGGCTCGGCCTGCCCAATGTGCTCGATCTGGGCTGAGGAATCCCCGGTCCGCGCTGAGAAGTCCCCGGTTCGGGGTAGATCCCCGACATGAGAGAGAAAGCACGGGGGCGAGCGCGGGGGCCGGTACGGGCGTGGCGTGCGAAGACGGTGGTGTCGGCGGTGGCGGCGCTCGGCGCCGCCGCCGTCCTCGCCTCGGGCTGCACCCTGGAGACGGAGCGGGACGGCGACGCGAAGGGGTCCGGCTCCGGCGGCGACGTACTCGCCGTGAAGATCGACAACGTGGGCCCGGCCCGCCCGCAGACCGGCCTGGACGCGGCGGACGTCGTGTACGCCGAGCAGGTCGAGGCGGGCCTGAGCCGGCTGATGGCGGTGTACGCGACCAAGCCGCCGCCCGTCGTCGGCCCGGTGCGCAGCGCCCGCGAGACGGACCTGGACCTGCTGCGGCAGTTCGACCGTCCCGTGCTCGCGTTCTCCGGCGCGCAGGGCAAGCTCCTTCCGCTGATCGACGCGGCCCCGCTGCGCCCGCTGCCGCCGGGCGAGGCCCCCGCCAGGGCGTACTACCGCGACAGCGGCAGGCCCGCCCCGCACAACCTCTACCTGCGGCCCGCCGCGCTGGGCGCCCGGCCCAAGGCGAGCGGCCTGGACAGCACCGGCTTCACGTTCGGCCCGCGCCCGGCCGGCGGCACACCCGAGACCCGGCGCACGGTCCACTTCCCGTCGGCGCGCTTCACCTTCACCTGGGTCGAGTACGAGGGCCGCTGGCACATCGCGATGGACGGCACCCCGGCCCGCACCCCGGCCGGCAAGGCGCTGAGCGCCGCGACGGTGGTGGTCCAGCGCGTCGACATCCGCGACTCCCGCTTCCACGACCGCTCGGGCAACACCTCGCCGCTGACGCGCACGGTGGGCTCGGGCACGGCCCAGGTGCTGCGCGACGGCCGCTCCTACGAGGCGCGGTGGGAGCGCGGGTCCGCGGACGACGGGACGGAGTTCAGCACACCCGGCGGCAAGCCGCTGGACTTCGCGAAGGGCCCGGTGTGGGTGGTGTTCACGAAGGGGTGACGGTTTCGGCCTCGGGGTCGCGCAGCCGCTCCGCCGCGTCGGCGACCCGCTGGAGCAGGCCGAGGAACACCGCCCGCTCGTCGTCGGCCAGCGGCGCGAGGAAGACCTCGTTCATCCGCGCCGTACGCACCGTCAGCCTGCGGTGGGCCCGCTTGCCCTTGGCCGTGGGGCGGAGCAGGGCGCGGCGGCCGTCCTGCGGGTCGCGGACCTTGTCGAGCAGGCCCCGGCCGGTGAGCCTGCTGACGACGTCGGCGACGGTGGAGCGGTCGAGGCGCACGCGCTCGCCGACGCCGCGCTGGTCGAGTCCCGGCTCGGCGACGAGGGCGTTGAGGACCGCGAACTGCGGTGAGGTGATCTCTTCGGAGACCATCGCGTTCCACAGCAGGTGGTGCGCCTGCTGCAGGCGCCGGGCGAGGTGCCCGGGGTGGGTGGTCAGGTCCACCGCGGCCATGGCTGCTCCTCACACGTGCCGGTGCGTCCCGCGCCGTCGGGCCGCGGATATTCGTCGGTGCACTGAACGATAGCTGGAACTCGCTTGGTTCAAGGGCGTCTTGACGGCTTCATACGGCGGTGGCAGCGTGAGTCGGGGTCCACAGAAATAGTCAGTGTGCTGATGAAGTCCCGGTATTGATGAAGTCCCTGCTCCGGCGGGAGAGACGAGGCCGGCCCGGATGGACAAGGTGGTCGCGACGGCCGCGGACGCGGTGGCCGACGTACAGGACGGCGCTTCCCTCGCCGTCGGCGGATTCGGGCTCGGCGGCGTGCCGAACGTCCTCATCGGGGCCCTGCACGCCCGGGGCGTCCGGGACTTGAGCGTGGTCTCCAACAACTGCGGCGCCCTGGACACGGGGCTTGCCGTGCTCCTCGCGGCGCGCCGCATCGCGCGCGTGACGGGCTCGTACATCGGCGCCAACAAGGAGTTCGCGCGCCAGTACCTGTCCGGTGAGCTGGAGGTGGAGCTGATCCCCCAGGGCACGCTCGCCGAGCGGCTGCGGGCCGGGGGCTGCGGCATCCCCGCCTTCTACACGCCGGCCGGTGTCGGCACGCAGGTCGCGGAGGGCGGGCTGCCGCTGCGGTACGACGGCCGGGGCGGGGTCGCGGTGGCCTCGCCGCCCAAGGAGGTCCGGGAGTTCGACGGCGTCCCACACGTCCTGGAGCACGCCATCCGCACCGACTTCGCGCTGGTGCGGGCGGCCCGCGGCGACCGGCACGGGAACCTGGTGTTCGCCGGGTCGAGCCGGAACTTCAACCCCCTTGCCGCGATGGCCGGAAGGGTCACGGTCGCGGAGGTGGAGGAGCTGGTGGAGCCCGGCGTCATCGATCCGGACGCGGTGCATCTGCCCGGTGTCTTCGTGCGGCGCGTGGTGGCGCTGAGCCCGGCCGAGGCGGCCGACAAGCGCGTCGAGAACCGGACGGTGAGCGCCTGATGGCCTGGACCCGTGAGCAGATGGCGGCCCGCGCGGCCCGCGAGCTGCGCGACGGCCAGTACGTGAACCTCGGCATCGGCCTGCCCACGCTCATCCCGGGCCATCTCCCGCCCGGCGTCGAGGTGGTCGTGCAGTCCGAGAACGGCATCCTCGGGGTCGGCCCGTATCCGGCGGCGGACGCGGTGGATCCCGACCTGATCAACGCGAGCAAGGAGACGGTGACGGTGCGGCCGGGCGCCGCGTTCTTCGACTCCGCGCTGTCCTTCGGGATGATCCGCGGCGGCCACATCGACGTGGCCGTGCTCGGCGCGATGCAGGTCTCCGCGCGCGGGGACCTCGCCAACTGGGCGGTGCCCGGCCGGCTCGTCACCGGCATCGGCGGCGCGATGGATCTGGTGCACGGCGCCCGGACGGTGATCGTGACGATGACGCACACCGCCAAGGATGGCTCCCCGAAGCTCGTCGAGGAGTGCGACCTGCCGCTGACCGGCCGGGCCTGCGTGCACCGCGTCATCACGGACCTCGCGGTCCTGGACGTCACCGCCGACGGACTCGAACTGACCGAGTGCGCGCCCGGTGTCGGCGTCGACGAGGTCCTCGCCAGGACGGCGGCCGAGGTGCGCGCGCGCACCCCCGGAGCACGCGCCGCCCCACGCCGGCCTCCGGCCCCGCACATCCCTCACCCCTCAGGGAGGAGCACCCGCACATGACCCCCTCTCCCCCGCCCTACCGCAGCCTCAAGCTCCGCACCCCGCACGGCCCGCCCGTCCCGGTCCGCGACCCCGAGGCCGTGGAGCTGACCGGCCCCGTCTTCGGCATCACCGACGTCACCCCGCTCGACGGCGACCTCACCCGGCAGCACACGGGCGATCCGATCGGTGAGCGGATCACGGTCACCGGGCGGGTCCGGGACCGTCGAGGGCGGCCGGTGCGCGGCCAGTTGGTCGAGCTGTGGCAGGCGAACGCGGCAGGCAGGTACGCCCACCGCCGCGACCAGCACCCGGCGCCCCTCGACCCGAACTTCACGGGCTGCGGCCGCTGCCTCACCGACGACGACGGAACGTACACCTTCACCACCATCAGGCCGGGCGCCTACGCGTGGCGCAACCACGACAACGCGTGGCGCCCCGCGCACCTGCACTTCTCCTTCTTCGGCACGGCGTTCACGCAGCGCCTGGTGACGCAGATGTACTTCCCCGGAGACCCGCTCCTCGCCCTCGACCCGGTGCTGCACTCGGTCACCGACGAGGCGGCGCGGGCCCGGCTGGTGGCCGCGTACGACCACGGCCTCTCGGTGCCGGAGTGGTCGCTCGGCTACCGCTGGGACGTCGTCCTGGACGGCCCGTCCGCCACGCTCTTCGAGGAGGGCGAGACCCGGTGACGACACCCCACGGTCCCCACGCCCCCACCCCCTCCCAGACCATCGGCCCCTTCTACGGCCACGCGCTGCCCTCCACGGGCGGCGCCGAAATCGCACCCGTCAGCCGTCCCGACACGATCACCCTCCACGGATACGTGTACGACGGCGCCGGGGAACCTGTCCCCGACGCCCTCCTGGAGATCTGGCAGCCCGCACCGGACGGCTCCCGCACGGGCGCGCCCGGCTCCCTGCGCCGCGACCCCGTGACCGGCCGCCCGGCGGGCCGCGACGGCGTCACGTTCACGGGTTTCGGCCGCGTGCCCACGGACGCGGACGGCCACTGGGCGATACACACCCTCCTGCCCGGCGGCGCCCCCTACCTCTCGATCGCCCTCTTCGCACGCGGCCTCCTGGACCACCTGTACACGCGCGCGTACCTACGCGACGAGCCCGGCGACGCGCTGCTCGCGACCCTGGACGCGGGGCGCCGCGCGACGCTCCTCGCCCGGCCGGGGCCGTACCGCGCGTACCGCTTCGACATACGCCTCCAAGGGGAGGGCGAGACGGTGTTCTTGGAGTTCGAGTGAGCGGTGGAAGGGGCCACCCCGCCGAGCCCGGTCACGCCGCCGACACCGGTCACGCTGCCGGTCCCGGTCACCCCTCCGATCCCGATCACGCCGCCGACCCAGGCCTCGACGTCGGCCTGCTGGCCCCAGGGCGTGCGGGCTCGCCCGCGGAGCGTACGACGGGCGACCAGGCCTTCCTGCAGGCCATGCTGGACGCGGAGGCGGCGCTCACACGGGCGCAGGCGGCGCTGGGCGTGGCACCGGCCTCGGCGGCGGCCGCGGTCACCGAGGCGGCCGCCGACGCCGCCCGCTTCGACGCGCGGGACATCGCGGTACGCGCCCGGGGCGGCGGCAACCCGGTGATCCCGCTGGTGGCGGACCTGAGGGCGGCGGTGCCCGAGGAGGCGGCCGCGTACGTCCACCGGGGCGCGACCAGCCAGGACGTCCTGGACACGGCGGCGATGCTGGTGGCGGCCCGGACGCTGGACGTCCTCCTGCCGGATCTGGCCCGCCTGGAACGGGAGTTGGCCCGCCTCGCCCGGGCCCACCGCGACACCGCGATGCCCGGCCGCACCCTGACCCAGCACGCGGCGCCGACGACGTTCGGCCTCAAGGCGGCGGGCTGGCGCTCCCTGGCCCTGGACGCGCGGGACCGGCTCGCGGGGGTGCGGGGCACGCTGCCGGCGCAGTGGGGCGGGGCGGTGGGGACGCTGGCGGTGGTGGAGGCCTGGGGCGGCCCCGGGCCCGGCCTTGTCACCGCCTACGCCCGGGAGTTGGGGCTCGCCGAGCCCGCCCTGGCCTGGCACACGCTCCGTACGCCCGTCGCGGACCTCGCCGCCGCGCTGGCGTTCACCGCCGGGGCGCTCGGCAAACTCGCCGCCGACGTCCTCACGCTCTCCCGCACGGAGATCGGCGAACTCTCCGAAGGCACCGGGGGCACGTCCTCCGCGATGCCGCACAAGGCCAACCCGGTCCGCGCCACGCTGATCGCCGCCGCGGCCCACCGCGCCCCCGCCCTCGCGGCCACCCTGCTCGCGTCCCTGACCGCGGCCGACGAGCGCCCTCCGGGCGCGTGGCACGCCGAATGGGAGCCCCTGCGGGACCTGTTGCGGCTGGTGGGCGGGGCGACCCGGGACGCCGCCGACCTGTGCGGGGGCCTCCAGGTCCACCCCGACAGGATGCGCGCCAACCTCGACCTCACCGGCGGTTCGATCACCTCCGAACGCCTCGTCGTGGCACTGACACCGACGCTCGGCCGGGAACGGGCGGCCGCGCTGGTGGCCTCGGCGGCGAGACGGTCCCGGGAGCGGGGCGAAACGCTGGCGGCCGCACTGGCCGCCGAACTGTCCGCGCCGCCCCGGGGCACCGGCCCCGCTCCCCACTCCCCGCTCACCAAAGCGGAGTTGGCCGCCCTGACGGACCCCACCCACTGGACGGGCTGCGCGGGCACCCTCACAGACCGCGCCTTGAAGCGCCGCTGAACATCCCCACCCGCCCGCCCTCCTGGGGCTCCGCCCCAGACCCCGCTCCTCAAACGCCGGAGGGGCTATCTTTCCCACCCGCCCGCCCTAACCAGCCCTTACGGGACCTCGTCGGCACGCTCCGGCACCTGTCAGCCCGTCCGGCGTTTGAGGACGAGGCCGTTCAGGCCGATAGCGGGGGTCCGGGGGCGGTAGCCTCCGGTTCGGGAAGGGGCGGGCTTGGGGCCCCGCAGGGCGTGAGACGCCGCACATTGTCACCGTCAAGTCACCCCCGTGACACATCTGTAGCCTAAGTTTCCACTTGACCATGGAACTTCGTGTACGGAGGTGAGCACGTGCCCCGACCGGCCGGACGGCGAGGCCACCACTGGGTGCCCACCGCCCTGGCCACCGTGCTCCTGGTCGTCCTCCAGTGCCTCGGCCCGTCCCCCGCCGCCCACGCGGTCACGGGGACCGGCGAACCGGTCGCGTACACGGCGTGCGGCGACCCGACGGGCGCTGAGGGAGCGCCCGAGCACATGCGGACCCGGGCACGCCCGCACGCCTGCCCCGTGACCGACGGCCACGTGACCCCGCCCGCCCCCATGGCGCAGGACATACCCGCACCACCGTGCCACCCGCGCGTCGTCGCGTACGAAGAGAGCAGACCCGCGGGCGGCGAACTGCCGCCCCTGCTCCAGGTCTTCCGCTGCTGATCGGCGCCCGTCGCCGGCGCACGCGCCCCCAGAGAGCCCGCCCTCGCGGCCTCTCCGCGTCGCCGTGACGACGACCTGCGCCGATCCATGTCACACCGAGCACCGACACGCCCCCCGTGGCGCTCAGGAGTCATCCCCCATGCAGCATTTTCTCGACCGTTCCCGTCACCGTGCCCGATCGCTGTTGAAGGTCTCCGGAGACCGCCGGCACGATCTCACGGCCTCCGTAGTGGTCTTTCTCGTCGCACTCCCCCTGTGCGTGGGTGTCGCCGTCGCCTCCGGCGTGCCCGCCGAACTGGGGCTGATCACCGGCATCGTCGGCGGTCTCGTCACCGGACTGCTGCCCGGCAGCAGTCTCCAGGTCAGCGGCCCCGCGGCCGGTATGACGGTCCTTGTGTACGAGGCCGTACGGGAGTTCGGCCTCTCGGCGCTCGGCGCGCTGGTCCTTGCCGCGGGACTGCTCCAGCTCGTCATGGGCGCGCTGCGGCTCGGCCGGTTCTTCCGCGCCATTTCCGTCGCCGTCGTCGAGGGCATGCTCGCCGGGATCGGGCTCGTCCTGATCGCCGGGCAGCTGTACGCGATGGCGGACCAGGAGGCACCGGCCAGCGGGCTCGCGAAGATCGGGGGCCTGCCGGAGCTGCTGGCCGACACGTTCGGCTCCGAACGCGCGCTGACCGCCTTCGCGCTCGGCGCGGGCACCATCGCGGTGCTGCTGCTGTGGCGCAGGATGCCCGGCGCGCTTGGCACGATCCCGGCGCCGCTGGCCGCCGTCGCCCTGGCCACCGGCCTGTCCGTGCTGTTCTCGCTGCCCGTGGCGACCGTCGAGGTGCAGGGCCTGATCGAGGCGGTGCAGCCGCCCGGCAGCAGCGCCTTCGGTGAGCTCGCGACGCTCGGCGCGATCGGCACCGTCCTGGCGTTCGCGCTGATCGCGTCCGCGGAGAGCCTGTTCAGCGCGGCCGCCGTGGACCGCCTGCACGACGGTCCGCGGACCGACTACGACAAGGAGCTGATCGCGCAGGGCGCGGGCAACACCGTGTGCGGGCTCCTCGGTGCCCTGCCGATGACCGCGGTGATCGTACGCAGTGCCGCCAACGTGCAGGCGGGCGCCCGCACGAAGGCTTCGCGGGTGCTGCACGGTGTGTGGCTGCTGCTGTTCGCGGCCCTGCTGCCCGCCGCGCTCGGCCTCATCCCGGTCGCCGCGCTCGCGGGTGTCCTGGTGCACGCGGGCTGCAAGCTGGTGCCCGTGAAGGAGGTGGCGGGGCTGTGGCGCGAGCACCGGGGCGAGGCGGTCGTGCTCGTGGTGACGGCCGTCGCGATCGTCTCGGTGAGCATGTTCGAGGGCGTCCTCATCGGGCTCGCGCTCGCCGTCGTCAAGACGGCGTGGGAGACCTCGCACGTGCACATTGACGTCGTCGACAAGGGGGCGGGCCCCATCCGCGCCCACCTGTCGGGGAACGCCACGTTCCTGCGCCTGCCGAAGATCCTCGACGCGCTGGAGGCCCTGCCCCAGGACCGCCCGATCGAACTGGACCTCTCGGACCTGCGCCACCTCGACCACGCCTGCCGCACCTCCCTGGAGAACTGGGCGGCACGACACAGCGCGGACGGCACGGAGCCTGTGCGGGTGGCGTCAGGGGTGTGACGCCGGGGGGTGCCTGCCCGCAGAGCCCCTCCCGGACAGGCACCCCCTCCGGCTGCCACCGGCGCCCCGGCAGGCACCGCCCCCGACAGGTGCCCGTCCCCTGGCAGGCACCCCGCCCCAGGGCAGAAGCCCCGCCTCCCGGGCAGGCACCCCACCGCCGGAAAGTCAGCGCGCCTCGCCCCCTGGCAGGCACGCCCTCCGACAGGCGCCCGTCCCCCGGCAGGCACGCCGTCCTAGGACAGGAGCCCCGCCTCCCAGGCGGACACCCGACCCCCGGGAAGTCAACGTGCCCCGCCCCTGGCAGGCACGCCCTCCGACAGGCACCCGTCCCCCGGCAGGCACGCCGTCCTAGGACAGGAGCCCCGCCTCCCAGGCGGACACCCGACCCCCGGGAAGTCAACGCGCCCCGCCCCTGGCAGGCACGCCCTCCCGCAGGCGCCCGTCCCCCGGCAGGCACGCCGCCCCAGTACAGAAGTCCCGCCTCCCAGGCGGGCACCCCACCCCTCAGGAAGTGAGCGCGCCCCGCCCCGGGGCGTTCACCGCGCCCCGTACACCGGCTGCGGCGTCTCGGCCCGGGACAGCAGTTTCAGGGCCGTCTCGCCCGCCTCGGCCGCGCTCCAGCGGGCGCCCTTGTCGGCGGTCGGGCCGGGCCGCCAGCCCTCCATGACGGTGATGCGGCCCGCCTCGGCCTCGAAGACGCGACCGGTGACCCCGGCGGAGGACTCCGAGCCGAGCCAGACGACCAGCGGGGACACGTTCTCCGGGGCCATCGCGTCGAAACCGCCGTCTTCGGGGGCGGCCATCGTGCCGGCGAAGGTCTCCTCGGTCATGCGGGTCCGCGCGGCGGGCGCGATGGCGTTCACCCGCACTCCGTAGGCGGCGAGTTCGGCGGAGGCGACCAGGGTCAGGCCGAGGATCCCCGCTTTGGCGGCGCTGTAGTTGCCCTGCCCGACGCTGCCCAACAGCCCCGCTCCGGAGCTGGTGTTGACCACGCACGCGTGCGGCCCGCGACCCGCCTTGGACTCGGCACGCCAGTGCGCGGCGGCGTGCCGCAGGGGCAGGAAGTGCCCCTTCAGATGAACGCGTACGACGGCGTCCCAGGCGTCCTCGTCGAGGTTCACCAGCATCCGGTCGCGCAGGAACCCGGCGTTGTTCACGAGGGTGTCCAGCCGTCCGTACGTCTCCAGAGCCGCCTGTACGAGGGACGCGGCACCCTCGGTGGTGGCGACGTCCCCCACGTGCGCGACCGCCTCGCCGCCCGCCGCGCGGATCTCCTCGACGACCTCCTGTGCGGGACCACCGGAGGCACCCGAGCCGTCGAGGCCCACGCCCAAGTCATTGACGACGACCCGCGCGCCCTCGGCGGCGCAGGCACGCGCGTGCGCGCGCCCGAGGCCCCGGCCCGCGCCCGTGACGATCACGACGCGGCCCGCGCAGATCCCGGGACCGGCGACAGCATTCATGCGGGAACTCCTTTGTGCGGTGCGGTGGGTGGTTGGCGTGGGCGGGGCGGACGGGGCGGACGGGAGTCAGTGGTTCACGGAGGCCGCGTCGAGGAACGCGGGCCGCTCACCCCCGCCGTGCAGGTGCAGCGCCGAGCCGCTCACGTACCGCGCGGCGTCGGAGGCGAGGAACAGGCAGGCGTCCCCGACGTCGGCAGGCTCAGCGAGGCGGCCCAGCGGGACCGTGCGGCCCACCGCCGCGACGCCGTCCTCGTCGCCGTAGTGGAGGTGGGAGCTCTCGGTGCGGGTCAGACCGAGCACGACGGTGTTCACGCGCACCTGCGGCGCCCATTCGACCGCCATGGTGCGCGCCAGGTTCTCCAAGCCCGCCTTGGCCGCGCCGTAGGCACCGGAGCCGGGTGAGGGGCGGGTGCCGCTCACGCTGCCGATCATCACGATGACGCCGCCCGACTCCTGACGGCGCATCACCTCATAGGCGGCCAGGGAGGTGTAGAGCGGCGCCAGCAGGTTCAGTTGGACGATCTTCGTCTGGCGGGCGGCGGGCGTCTCGGCGAGCAGGCCGAAGGGGGTGCCGCCCGCGTTGTTCACCAGGACGTCGATCCCACCGTGGTCGGCCGCGACCGCGGCGAAGAACTCCGCGGCCGCTTCGGCGTCGCGCACGTCGAGAGGACGGAACTCGGCGGCGCTGCCCGGCACTTCGACGGGCGCGTCGGGTGGCCTGCGGGCGCAGACGACCACGCGCGCCCCGGCGGCCAGGAAGCGGCGCGCGATGCCGGCGCCGACACCGCGGGTGCCGCCGGTGACCACGACCATCTGTCCCTTGTCAGTCATGGCTGCTACCTTCCCAAGCAACTAACAAATGTTTGGTTGAGGACGCTGGTTGAAAGGTAGCGGATCCGCTGATGCCTGTCTCCACCTCGGTTCCGGACGAGGGCGTGGCCGTCGTCACCGTCGACTACGCCCCGGTGAACGCCCTGCCCGTGCGGGGTTGGTACGACCTCGCGGACGCGGTGCGCGCGGCGGGCCGCGACCCGGCCGTCCGCTGCGTGGTCCTCGCCGCGGCCGGCCGGGGGTTCAACGCGGGCGTGGACATCAAGGAGATGCAGCGCGACCCCGGTCACGAAGCCCTGATCGGCGCCAACCACGGCTGCTCCGAGGCGTTCTCGGCGGTGTATGCGTGCGAGGTCCCGGTCGTCGCGGCCGTGCAGGGCTTCTGCCTGGGCGGCGGCATCGGCCTGGCCGGCAACGCGGACGCGATCGTGGCGAGCGACGACGCGACCTTCGGCCTGCCCGAGCTGGACCGCGGCGCGCTCGGCGCGGCGACCCACCTGGCCCGCCTGGTGCCCCAGCACTTGATGCGCGCGCTGTACTACACCTCGCGCACGGCGACAGCCGCCGAGCTGCACGCGCACGGCTCGGTGTGGCGGGTGGTCCCGCGCGCGGAACTGCGCGCGGCGGCGCTGGAGTTGGCGCACGAGATAGCCCGCAAGGACGGCACGCTGCTGCGCCTGGCCAAGGCCGCGATCAACGGCATCGACCCGGTCGACGTGCACCGCAGCTACCGCTTCGAGCAGGGCTTCACCTTCGAGGCGAACCTGAGCGGCCTCGCCGCCCGCATCCGCGACGGCTTCGGGCGGACGACGCACGCACCGACGCAGGAACAGGCAGGACAGGGACAGAAGGGCCCGGCATGAGTTTCCTGAGTCAACCTCTATGCGGCCATGGGGGTGTCGGCAGCCGTGTTGATCTTTTCGTTGGCTTGGTGGGTGTCGGGGTCGTAGCAGGTCCCGTCGCGCCAGCAGGCCCAGATCACGCGGAGCCATGCCCGGGCAAGGATGCGGATGGCATGGGGGTGCCGCTTCTTGCGTGCGCGGGCATCGGTGTAGATCTTCGCGGCCCAGTCGCTGCCGTGTCTGCTGTTGTCGGCGAATGTGGTGACAGCCAGGCGTGCGCGGCGGTTGGTCGCGTAGCGGAAGGCGACCGTGCGGGACTTGCCGGAGGCTTTCGTGACGGGGACGACCCCGGTTTCGGCGATGAACTGCTCGCAGGTCTGGGAGCGTTCGAGGATCGGGCCGAGCTCGCCGATGATCTGGGCGAGGTTGACCTTACCGATCCGCGGCATGGTGGCGGACAGCGGTGCGTAGGGGTGGGCCTTGGCTGCCTCGGTGATGGCCTTGTCCAACGTGCGGATGGTGGCGCGGATGCCCTGGACGAGCTGGACCTGGACGCGGACGAGCTGTGCGACGGCGGCCGGGCTGAGCCGGGACGCCGCGGACGGTGCCGAGCGCAGGCGTTCGATGAGCACGCTGCCGGGCTTCTTGCCCGAGTAGCCGTGGCGGTTGCACCAGGCTTTCAGCCGCCCGGCGGTGAGCTTGGCGGCGGAGGCCGGGGTGGGGTAGCGCTCAAGGAAGACCAGAGCGATGTCGCTGTCGAGTTCGTAGAAGACGGACTTGCCACCGGGCCAGTGGGCGTCCAGCAGCGCGGCGAGCTGGTTGACAGCGGCGACCTTGGCCTCGATGTGGTCGGCGCGCTGTCGGGTGAGCGCTTGCAGGTCCAGGGTGGCCTGGTCGGTGGGCTCCAGACGGGGCAGGAAGTGCCCGTCGGTGCGCAGGTAGTCGGCGAGTTTCATGCTGTCGCCCGCGTCCGTCTTGGCCTTGGCGGCGCCCCAGCGCGGCCGCATCGCGTGGAAGGCGTTCGGGTGCACCGGCACCACCGGATGCCCGGCAGCCAGCAGCCGGTCGACGACCAGGCCGCGGGTGGTTTCGATGGCCACCGGAAGATCCGCCGGAGCCCCGTACGTGGCCAGGCGGGCCAGTGTCTTGGTCAAACCCTCCTCGGTATGGGCCAGTTCCCACCGGTCCACGCGGGTGCCCAGGTGGTCCATGACGGTGACGTCGTGGGTATCGGTCGCCCAGTCCCATCCGATGTACACGGAAGAAGTACTCCTGTGTCGTACGCGGAGCACCTGCTCGGTGGTGAGGACGTCTGCCGGAAGCTCATTAATCGGCCCTCGAAGGGGCGTGTCCCTGAAGCCGATCAGACGGCCTCGGCCCGGCGGGGCCGGCGGAACTCATGCTGGCCGTCAAGCGGCTCGCAGCAATGGCCGTGCACCCACCGGGACCGAGAGGTCACAACCCTATTCGTGAGGGCTGCAGAAGGGATGGTCCTCTAATGAGCGGCAACGGCAAGGTCATGACGCCCGACGCGATCGTGGGGCGCCTGGAGAGCGGCATGACGCTCGGCATCGGCGGCTGGGGCTCGCGCCGCAAGCCGATGGCCCTGGTGCGGGCGCTGCTGCGTTCGGAGGTCACGGACCTGACGGTGGTGGCGTTCGGCGGCCCGGACGTCGGACTGCTCGCCACGGCGGGCCGCATCCGCAAGCTGGTCACGGCGTTCGTGACGCTCGACTCGATCCCCCTGGAGCCGCACTTCCGCGCGGCCCGCGAGCGCGGCGCCTTCGAACTGGTGGAGCTGGACGAGGCGATGTTCATGCAGGGCCTGACGGCCGCCGCCCAGCGGCTGCCGTTCCTGCCGGTCCGCGCGGGCCTCGGCTCGGACGTGCTGCGCGTCAACCCGGCCCTGCGGACGGTGACTTCACCGTACGAGGACGGCGAAGAACTGGTGGCCGTGCCCGCCCTGCGCCTGGACGCCGCCTTCGTCCACCTGAACCGCGCGGACCACCTGGGCAACGGCCAGTATCTGGGCCCCGATCCGTACTTCGACGACCTGTTCTGCGAGGCGGCCGACACGGCGTACGTCACCTGCGAGCGCATCGTCGACACCGCGGAGCTGACGGCGCACGCGGCGCCGCAGACCCTGCTCGTCTCCCGGCACGCGGTGACGGGCGTGGCCGAGACCCCCAAGGGGGCGCACTTCACGTCGTGCGCGCCGGACTACGGCCGGGACGAGGCCTTCCAGAAGGAGTACGCGACGGCGGCGCGCACCCCGGAGACCTGGCAGGCCTTCCAGGCCCGCTTCCTCACCGGCACGACCGAGGAGGACTACCGACTCGCCGTCCAGGCCTGGCACAAGGAGCAGCGATGACGACGCCCACCACGGTCACCCGCGCCGATTACTGCGTGGTCGCCTGCGCCGAGGCCTGGCGGGGCGACGGCGAGGTCCTCGCCTCCCCCATGGGCACGGTCCCGTCGATCGCGGCGCGCCTCGCGAAGCTGACGTTCGCGCCCGACCTGCTCCTGACGGACGGCGAGGCACTGCTGATCGGGGACGTGCCGGCGGTCGGGGCGCCGTCGGTGGTCACGGAGGGCTGGCTGCCGTACCGCCGCCATCTGACGATGGTGATGGGCGGCAGGCGGCACGTGATGATGGGCGCGAGCCAGATCGACCGCTTCGGCAACCAGAACATCAGCTGTGTCGGCGACTGGCGGCGCCCGTCCCGCCAGCTCCTGGGCGCCCGCGGCGCGCCCACCAACACCCTCAACAACCCGGTCAGTTACTGGATCCCGCGGCATTCACCGCGCGTGTTCGTCGAGCGCGTCGACATGATCTGCGGCGTCGGGTACGACAGCGCGGCCGCGGCAGGCCCGTCGGCGACGCGCTTCCACGAGCTGCGCCGCGTGGTCTCGGACCTCGGGGTCTTCGACTTCGCCACGCCGGACCACGCGATGCGCCTGGTGAGCGTCCACCCCGGCGTGACGGCCGCCGAGATCCGCGAGGCCACAGGCTTCCCCCTCTCCCTGCCGGACGAGGTGCCGCCGACCCGCGAGCCGACCCACGACGAACTGCGCCTGATACGTGACGTGGTGGACCCCTCGGGCCTGCGCGAGCGCGAGGTGCGGACGCCGTGACGCCACCCGACCCGCACACGGCGACGCCGCCCGGCCCGCACACAGCTCTGACGCGCCTGGTCGGCGTGCGCCACCCCATCGTCCAGACCGGCATGGGCTGGGTGGCGGGCCCGCGCCTGGTCTCGGCGGTGGCGAACGCCGGCGCCCTCGGCATCCTGGCCTCCGCGACGATGACGCCCCACCAGCTCCGCTCGGCGGTGCGGGAGGTCAAGTCCCGTACGGACGCGCCGTTCGGCGTGAATCTGCGGGCGGACGCGGGGGACGCGCGCGAGCGGGTGCGGATCGTGATCGACGAGGGCGTCCGGGTCGCGTCCTTCGCCCTCGCCCCCTCGAAGGACCTGATGGCGGAGCTCAAGGACGCCGGTGTGCTCGTGGTCCCGTCCGTCGGGGCGCGGCGGCACGCGGAGAAGGTGGCGGCCTGGGGCGCCGACGCCGTGCTGGTGCAGGGCGGCGAGGGCGGCGGCCACACCGGCGAGGTCGCCACGACGGTGCTGCTGCCCCAGGTCGTGGACGCCGTCGACATCCCGGTGATCGCCGCGGGCGGCTTCTACGACGGCCGGGGCCTGGTCGCGGCGCTTGCCTACGGCGCGGCGGGCGTCGCCATGGGCACGCGCTTCCTCCTCACCTCGGAGTCGACGGTGCCGGACGCGGTGAAGGCCCGCTATCTGGCGGCGACCGCCAAGGACATCACGGTCACCACGCGTGTCGACGGCCTCCCCCACCGCATGCTGCGCACGGACCTGGTGACGGCGCTGGAGCGGTCGGGCCCCCTCCGGTCCCTGACCCGCGCCGTGCGCCACGCGGCCGCGTTCCGCCGCGTCTCCGGCACGAGCTGGCCGCGCCTGGTCCGCGACGGCCTGGCGATGCGCCACGGCAAGGACTTGACGTGGAGCCAGGTCCTGCTGGCGGCGAACACCCCCATGATGCTCAAGGCGTCGATGGTGGACGGCCGCACGGACGCGGGCGTGATGGCGTCGGGCCAAGTGGCGGCCCTGATCGAGGACGTGCCGTCGTGCGGGGCGCTGATCGCGCGGATCGTACGGGAGGCGGAGGAGACGCTGGCGCGCCTCAGCCCGTGCGGGGAGGGTGGTTGCAGCCCGTCCGGCGTTTGAGGACGAGGCCGTTCAGGCCGATACGGGGGTCCGGGGGCGGAGCCCCCGCGGCGGCACCCAGGACCACGTCCAGGAAACCTACAGGCCGGCCAAAGCCTGCTCGGCCCGGGCCACCAACCCATCGGCCCCGCACGCCCGCGCCAGGGCAATACCCCGCTCCAACTCGTCCACGGCGCCCGAGGCGACCCCGTACTCGACCCGCGCCACGGCGTGCTCGTACGCACAGGGCGAGGCCTCCAGATACGTCACGGCCTTGGCGTACAGGGCAACGGCACGAGGCCCCGTCTCCAGCGCCGCCGCACACCGCACCGCTTCGCCGATCGCCGTGTCCGTCCCGAACCGCTCGGCCTGCACGCGGGCGTCGGCGACGAGGTCGGCGGCCCGGCGCGGGTCCTCGTCGGCGAGCGCGCGGGCGAGGTCGTAGGCCCACGGCGCGAGCACGGTGTTGTACTGGCCGCGGGCCGTCAACGCCTTGGCGGTGGCCTCCAGTTCGTTGAGTCCCTCTTCCCGGTGGCCGAGCGCGAGCAGCAGCCTTCCTCGTACGGACATCGCGTCGGGTACGTAGATCGTGGACGCGGAGGGCGGCGCGAAGCCGTAGCGGTCGGCGACGGCCCTGGCCTGCTCGGCGTGGCCGCGGGCGAGCAGCGTGTCGATGAGCATGCTGGCCGCCTCCCAGTGCATCGGGAGCCCGCCCTGGCCCACGCGGTCGGCGAGCCGCAGGCTCTCGCGCAGCGACTTCTCGGCGTCCCTGAGCCGTCCGCGCCTGCGGTGCACATAGCCGAGGAAGGCGTGCGCGAGGGCGAGGTGACCACCGCTCCAGCCCGCCGTCTCGTACGCCCTGACGGCCTCCGTGAACAGGCTCTCCGCGCGGTCGAGCCGGTCCGCGAACGCGTACGACCCGCCGAGCATCAGGCGCAGTTCGAAGCTCCACTCGGCGTCGGTCCAGCCGAGTCCGGGCGCGAGCCGGCCGTTGACGAGGGCGCGGTCGCACAGCTCGACGACCTCTTCGGCGTTCTCCCCGCGGGTCATCGCGTCGAAGGCGCGCAGGATGAGCAGCGCGCGCTCGGCGTTGTCGCGGCCGGTCAGCGGACCGGCGAGCGCGGCGAGCCGGCGGGAGCGTCCCGGTGCGTCCTACTCGCCCGCGTGGATGCCCTCCCACATGTAGTGCACGGCCTTGAGCCGCAGCCGGGCGGGGCCGTCCGGGAGCTTGGCGGCCTCCTCGTCGATGGCGCGCAGGCCCTCGCCGAGCTGGTCGTTGTGCACCAGTGCCTGCGAGAGCCTGCACACGGCGTCGACGCGCAGCTCCTGGCTGAGGCCGGCCATGGACAGGGCCTCGCGCAGGTGCCCGATGGTGGTGACGGGCGAGGTGAGCAGCGTGGCGCAGCCGAGTTCGTAGAGCACGTGGGCGTGCACATCGGGCCGGGGCGGCTCGCGCAGGGCCCGCTCCAGACAGCGGCGGGCGGCGTCGGGAGCGCCGACCGCGAGGTGTTCGGCGGCGGCGTCGCGGAGCTGTCCGACCAGTTCCGGGTCGTCGTCCGGGTGGACCTCCAGGAGGTGCATGGAGGCCGCGGCGGCGCCGCGCCCGGAGCGGGTGACGGCCCAGGCGGCGCGGCCGTGCATCGCGGTGCGGGTGGCGTTGGGGATCGAGCGGTAGACGGCGGTGGCGATCAGCGGGTGCACGAACTCCAGGCCGTCGTCGCCGCTGGTCATGATGCGCGCGGTGTGCAGCCGCCGCGCGCAGCGCTCGGCGTCGTCGTGCGTCATCCCGGCGAGCGAGGCGGCGAGTTCGGTGGAGATCGCGGAGCCGAGGATGGCGGCGGCCCAGGCGAACCGGGTCACGTCCGTGCCGAGTTCTTCCAGGCGGGCGACGAGGCCGCGGCCGCGTGCGGAGCGGTTGAGGGCGCGCAGTTCGGCGGCGGAGCTCTCCACCGGCTCCATCTCGCTGTCCTGCACCTTGGCGAGCAGTTCCACCGACTCGTACGGATTGCCGCCGGTGACCGCCCAGACCTCGCGGCAGAACGGGGCGTCGGCGTGCTCGCCGAGGGTGGCGCGGGTCAGGCCCGCCGTGGCGTCCGGGGTGAGGGCGCGCAGGACCGTGGTGGGGCGGGCCGCCGCGCCGATCCGCATGAGGTGGCGGGCGCTGTCGCCGGTGGCCTCGCCGGAGCGGTGGGCGACCACGACGAGGACGGGCAGGTCGTCGAGGCGCTCGGCGAACGCGGCGAGCCAGCGCAGCGTCTCCTGGTCGGCCCAGTGCGCGTCGTCGACGATCAGGACCAGCGGCCAGTGCACGCGGGCGAGGCGGGAGACCACGTCGACGAGGCCGTCGCACACCGCCTGCGGCTCGGGCCGCCCGCTGCCGGGGTCGGTGATGCCGAGGGCGGGGCCCGCGATGTCGTACCAGTCGCCGAGGTATTCGCGGGACTCCTCGGGCGAGAGCGGGACGAGGAGCGGTTGCAGGAGTTGCCGCACGACGTTGAAGGGGACCGTGGCGACGGTCTCGCCGCCGCGGGCGACCAGCACCCTGGCGCGGCCCTGTGCCATGCGACGCACTTCCGCGAGCAGTGCGGTCTTGCCGATGCCGGCCTCGCCGCTGAAGACGAGCAGGCTGCCTTCGGTCGTCATGTCCGAGCACAGTGCGGACACCGCGCGCTCGGCCGCGGCCAGTTCCGCGTCGCGCTCCCACAGCGGGGCCCAGACGCCGCCTCCGGGCCGTCCCTGCGTCATCGCGCTACCTCCCGGGGTCGCTCAATCGACGTACAGAACTTGAGACTAGCCGGGTCCGGGCCGTCGCGGAGACCGGTCCGCGCAGGTACTCCCGCAAGGGATGACAGCCTGTCATATGCCATGCCGTCGTGAGGCCGTGCGTGCGGTGCGCCGGGGCGGCGCCGGGACGGGGGCGCGGGCGGCGGGTGGTGGTCAAAGGCGTTCGATCACCGTGACGTTGGCCTGGCCTCCTCCTTCGCACATCGTCTGGAGGCCGAACCGGCCGCCGGTGCGCTCCAGTTCGTGGAGCAGCGTCGTCATCAAGCGGGCGCCGGTGGCACCCAGAGGGTGGCCCAGGGCGATGGCACCGCCGTTGACGTTGACGCGCCCGGGGTCGGCGCCGGTCTCCGCGATCCAGGCCAGGACGACGGGCGCGAAGGCTTCGTTGATCTCGACGAGGTCGATGTCGTCGAGCGTCAGGCCGGTCTTCTTGAGGGCGTGGGCCGTGGCGGGGATGGGTGCGGAGAGCATCCGGATCGGGTCCTCGCCGCGCACGGACAGGTGGCGGATCCGGGCGCGGGGCGTCAACCCGTGGTGGCGGACGGCCCGTTCACCGGCCAGGAGCAGCGCGGCGGCGCCGTCGGAGACCTGGGAGGAGCAGGCCGCGGTGATGGTGCCGCCGTCCATGACGGGCTTCAGGGCGGCCATCTTCTCCGCCGTCGTGTCGCGGCGCGGCCCCTCGTCGGCTACGACGCCCGCGAGGGGCACGAGTTCGCGGTCGAAGCGGCCCTCGTCGGCTGCGCGGAGGGCCCGTTGGTGGGAGGTGAGTGCGAACTCCTCCATGTCCGTACGGGAGATGCCCCATTTCCGGGCCATCAGCTCGGCGCCGTGGAACTGGTTGACGGGCTGGTCCCCGTAGCGGGCGCGCCAGCCTTCGCTGCCCGCGAACGGCCCCTCGGTGAGGCCGAGTGGAACGGCGGCCTGCCGGGACGCGAAGGCGATGGGGATCATCGACATGTTCTGGGTGCCGCCCGCGACGACGAGGTCCTGGGTGCCGGAGAGGACGCCCTGGGCGGCGAAGTGCAGTGCCTGCTGGGAGGATCCGCACTGCCGGTCGACGGTCACGCCCGGCACTTCCTCGGGCAGTCCCGCGGCCAGCCAGCTGGTGCGCGCGATGTCCCCGGCCTGCGGTCCCACGGTGTCCAGGCAGCCGAAGACGACGTCCTCCACGGCGGCGGGGTCGATGCCGCTGCGCTCGACGAGCGCTTTCAGGACGTGCGCGCCCAGGTCGGCGGGGTGCACGGCGGCGAGGCCGCCGCCGCGCTTGCCGACGGGCGTGCGGACCGCTTCGACGATGTAGGCCTCGGCCATGGCTGCGTGCTCCTCGCGGTCTTGGCGCCGTGCGGTGACGGCGCGGGTTTACGTGCGTACGGCGATGCCGTCCAGGACCATCGACAGGTACTGGCGGGCGATCTCTTCGGGGCTGTGGCCGCCGCCGGGGCGGTACCAGGACGCGGCGACCCACACGGTGTCGCGCACGAAGCGGTAGGCGAGGCGGATGTCCAGGTCGGCGCGGAAGACGCCTTCGGTGACGCCGCGCTCCAGCGTCGTCAGCCAGGCCTTCTCGAACCGCTGCTGGGACTCGACCAGGTACTCGAACCGGGTCTGGGTGACCAGGTGCTTGGACTCCTTCTGGTAGATCGCGACGGCCGAGCGGTGCCGGTCGATCTCCCGGAAGGACTCGGTGACGAGGGCTTCCAGGGTCTCGCGCGGGCCGAGCGGCGCGGACAGCACGCTGTCGTACCCGTCCCACAGCTCCGTCAGGAACGTGCGCAGGATCTCTTCGAGCATCGACTCCTTGGAGTCGAAGTGGTAGTAGAGGCTGCCGGCGAGCATGCCCGCGGCGTCCGCGATCTTGCGGACGGTCGTGGCGTTGTACCCCTGTTCGGCGAAGACGTCCGCGGCGATCTTCAACAGTTCGTCGCGCCGCTCGGGCGAGGGGGTCACCGGAGGCTTCTTCTGCTGCTTCTGTTTCGGCACACGGTCATTCTCCGCCTAGGGGTGCCGGCTGCTCACCGAGACCGTCTCCCCCGTCATGTACGAGGAGTAGCCGCTGGCGAGGAAGACGATGACGTTGGCTATCTCCCAGGGCTCGGCGGCGCGGCCGAACGCCTCGCGCGCGGTGAGCTCGTCGAGCAGCTCGCCGGAGGTGACCTTCGCCAGGTGCGGGTGCAGGGCGAGGCTCGGCGCGACGGCGTTGACCCGGATCCCGTGGGGTGCGGCTTCGAGGGCGGCGCAGCGGGTGAGGGCCATGACACCGGCCTTCGCCGCCGCGTAGTGCGCCTGGCCGGGCTGTGCGCGCCAGCCGAGCACCGAGGCGTTGTTCACGACGACGCCGCCGCGGCCTGCGGCGCGCAGGCGGCGCAGGGCGGCCCGGGTGCAGCGGAAGGTGCCGGTCAGCGTGACGTCGATGACCTTGTCCCACTGCTCGTCGGTCATCTCCGTGAGCTCCGCGGTGCCGCCGAGGCCCGCGTTGTTCACGACGACGTCCAGGCCCCCGTGGTGCTGCTCCGCCAGGTCGAACAGGGCCTGCACCTGGGCCTCGTCCGTCACGTCGCAGGCGGCGCCGTGCACGCGCCCGGCGCCGAACTCGTCCGCCAGCCGCTCGACCGTCTCCTTCGTGCGGCGCGCGTGGGCGTCGCCTATGACGACCCGCGCGCCCTCCTCCAGGAAGCGGCGCGCGGTGGCGCCGCCGATGCCCGCTCCGGCCGCGGCCGTCACCACGGCCGTGCGGCCGTCGAGCAGGCCGTGCCCGGACACGTACGGAACCGCTCCCACATCCACCCCTGACACCCCCTCGCTCCTCGACGAATGTCTGCCCCACACGCTAATCTACCAAACACTTGTTAGGGAAGATGTCCGAGCGAGAGGTGGACCGGCGATGGACCTCGACTTCAGCGCGGAGGAAGAGGAGTTCAGACGGCAGGCGCGTGCCTGGCTCGCCGCGCACGTCCCGGCACGGCCGCTGCCCTCGCTGGAGACCGAGGAGGGCTTCGCCGCCCACCGCGCCTGGGAGGCCCAGCTGGCGGCGGACCGCTGGTCGGTGGTGTCCTGGCCCGAGGAGTACGGCGGGCGGGCCGCCGGAATCGTCAAGTGGCTGCTGTTCGAGGAGGAGTACTACGCGGCGGGCGCCCCGGGCCGGGTCTCGCAGAACGGCATCAGCCTGCTCGCACCGACGCTCTTCGACCACGGCACGCCCGAGCAGCGCGCGCGGGTGCTGCCGCCGATGGCGAGCGGCGAGGTGGTCTGGGCGCAGGCCTGGTCGGAGCCGGAGGCGGGCTCGGACCTGGCGTCGCTGAGGTCCACCGCCCGGCGGGTGCACGGCGGTTGGCTGCTGAGCGGGCAGAAGACGTGGTCGTCGCGGGCCGCGTTCGCCGACCGCGCGTTCGGCCTGTTCCGCAGCGACCCGGAGGCGGACCGCCCGCACCGGGGCCTGACGTATCTGATGTTCCCCCTCGACGCGGACGGCGTCACCGTGCGGCCCATCGGCCGCCTGGACGGCAAGCCCGCGTTCGCCGAGCTGTTCCTGGACGACGTGTTCGTGCCCGACGAGGACGTGATCGGCGAGCCCGGGCAGGGCTGGCGGATCGCGATGGCGACGACGGGCGACGAGCGGGGTCTGACGCTGCGCTCCCCCGGCCGCTTCCTCGCGACGGCCGGCCGGCTGCTGCGCGAGTGGCAGGCGCACGGCGACCCGTCGGACACGGCGCTGCGCGACCGCGTGGCCGACGCGGTGCTCGGTGCGCGCGCCTATCAGCTCTTCACCTGGGCCAACGCTTCGCGGTTCGCGGCCGGTGAGCCGATCGGCGCGGAGTCGAGCGTGAACAAGGTGTTCTGGTCGGAGTACGACATCGCGGTGCACGAGACGGCGCTGGATCTGCTGGGGACGGAGGCGGGCGACTGGACGGAGGGGTATGTGTTCGCGCTGGCCGGGCCGATCTACGCGGGCACGAACGAGATCCAGCGCGACATCATCGCCGAGCGGCTGCTCGGCCTGCCGAAGGGACGCCGGTGATGCGGTTCCTCCTGGACGACGAACAGCGGGCGTTCGCGCGGTCGTTGGACGGCATGCTGACGGCGGCGGACACACCGGCGGCCGCGCGGGCCTGGGCCGCCGGGGAGCACGCGCCCGGTCTCGCGGTGTGGCAGCGGCTCGGCGAGGCCGGGGTGTTCGCCCTCGCGGCACCCGAGGAGTACGAGGGCGTGGGGCCGCTGCCCGTCGAGACCGCCGTCGCCTTCGTGGAGGTGGGCCGGCACGCGGTGCCCGGCCCCGCCGTCGAGACGGTGGCGGCGGTGGCGCTCCTGTCGCGGCTGGCCGAGCTGGGCGTTGCGGATCCGGCCAAGCGGTTCCTTCCGGCGCTCGTCGGCGGCGGGACGAGCGCGACGCTGACGCTCACCGGCACCGGCCCGCACGCGCTGGACCCGGACGCCGCCGGGGTGCTGCTCGCCGCCGGGGACGGGGAGATGCGGCTCGCGCCCGGGCACGCGGGCGTGCGGGCCTCCCTCGACCCGGCGCGGCGGTTCGGCCGGCTCCTGCCGGACGGGGAGCCGCTGGCGTCCGGGGCACCGGCGGACGCCGCCGCCCGGTGGGCCCTCGACTGGGCGGCGCTGGCGACGGCCGCCCAGTGCCTGGGGGTGGGGTACGCGCTCCTGGACCGGACGGTGGCGTACGTGAAGGGGCGGACGCAGTTCGGCGTGCCGGTGGGCTCGTTCCAGGCCGTCAAGCACCGGCTCGCGGATGTGCTGGTGGGTCTCGAGTTCGCGCGGCCGCTGGTGTTCGGGGCGGCGGTGTCCTTGCGGGACGGGGACCGGGCGGCCGCCGGAGTGGACCTCGCCGCGGCCAAGGTGACCGCCGGGGAGGCGGCGCACCGCGCGGCGCGGGCGGCGCTCCAACTGCACGGGGCGCTGGGGTACACGGCCGAGTACGACTTGTCCCTGTGGCTGCTGAAGGCGCGGGCGCTGCGGGGCGCTTGGGGCGGGGCGGGAATGTGGCGGGAGCGGGTGGTGAGGGAGGCGGGCGGGGGGTGAGGGAGTCGGGCGAGGGGCGAGAGGGCGTCACCCTCGTACGCGTGGCGGAACAGGGACACCGACGCCCGGGAGGGTCCGCCCCAGGCGGGCGAGCGGCGACAGCGCCATCAGCACCGGCGACGCCAACATGCCGACGGCGGCCACCAGAAGCGCGATGCGCAGCCCCCACGCCTCCGCGAGCCACCCGCCGAGCAGCGAGCCCAGCGGGGTGAGCCCCATGCCGGCGAACGTGATCGTCGCGGCCGCGCGGCCCTGCATCCCGTCCGGCGTGACGGCCTGCCGGACGGCCATGACCGTGACGTTCACCAACTGGCCGAAGGCCCCGAACACGAAGTTGACCGCGAGCAGCGCCGGGACCGTCACGGCGGCGGGTCCGTGCAGCGCCGGTACGCACAGCAGCACGCCGTCGCCGAGCGCCGCGGCGCACACGAGCACCGTCCCGTACCCGAACCGCCTCGGCAGCCGGGCCGCGAGCAGCGAACCCAGCAGTGCCCCCGGCCCCGTCGCCGCGAGCGCGAGGCCGACGGCGGTGCCCGACAGATGCAGTTCCCTGGGCAGGAAGAGCAGATACACGGTCATGAGAGCCGCGAAGGAGAACTGAAAGGCGGCAGAGGCGAGGCCCACGGCGCGCAGCGAGGCATCGCGGACGACGAAGCGCAGCCCCTCACCGATCCGCCGCCAGACCCGCGGGGGGCGTGCCGCCCCTTCCGCACACGCCGCCCCTTCCGCGAACTCCGCCCCTCGCGCACGCTCCGGAAGGGATTCGGCCCGGCGGATCCGGCGGATCGACAGAAAGGACACCCCGAAGAACGCCGCTCCGGCCGCGGCCCCCGCGGGCGCCGACAGCACGGACACCAGGGCCCCGCCGAGCGCGGGACCGCCGATCTGTGCGGCGGACCGGCTGCCTTCCAACGCGCTGTTGCCGCGCACGAGTTGATCGCGCGCCACCATGCGTACGAGCGACGCCTGGTAGGCCACGTCGAAGAACACGGACAGCGCGCCGACGGTGAAGGCGGCCACGAGCAGCACCGGCAGACCGGCCGCGCCGAGCAGGGCGGCCACGGCCGTACCGCCCAGCGCCAGCGCACGCCCGGCATCCGTCAGGACCATCACCGTGCGGGTGCGCCACCGGTCCACCCACGCGCCCGCGAAGAGCGCGAACAACAGGATCGGAGCCTGCCCCACCGCGCGCAGGGCGCCGAGTTGACCGGCGTCGGCGTGCAGGGTCAGCACGGCGACGAGCGGCAGGACCACCAGGCTGGTGTGCTCGCCGAGCTGAGAAGCGGTCTGGCCGAGCCAGAGCCTGCGGAAGTCGCGATCCCGCAACAGACTCGAAGAACGCGAAGAATGCAAAGAAGCGGACGGCACAGGAACCCCTGGGGATCACCGAGGACAAAGCGGTCCCCGCCCGGCGCATCGACACGCTTCAGGCGGAGGACGGCTCGCTGTGCCGCATCAGGGGCAGCACGCGATGACGGGGCCACACACGGCCCACACGGTCAACGCGCGCTGGAACGACCGGGCATCTCCGAACTACTCATGCACCAATCTCTCCCAGAAGGCCACCATCACCGGCAACCCATTAAGCCCCTCCGGGAACCGATCAAGCCCCTCCGGGGCGAACCATTCAAACGCGCCCGGGGAACGATTCAAGCCCGTCCGGCGTTTGAGGACGAGCCCGAAGGGCGATCGACACCAGCCCCGGCCCACGGGACATTGACCCCCGTACAGATGGAACCCCGCACAGTGAGAGACGGAGACCCGCGTGCGAGCGATCGGCCTCATGTCCGGCACCTCCCACGACGCCATCGACGCCGGCGCCGTCGACCTCGTCCTCGACGGCGACAGCCTCCGCCTCACCCCTCTGGGCGTCATCAGCCGTGCGTACGACGACGACCTGCGCGCCGCCCTCACCGAGGCCCTGCCGCCGTCCCGCACCACCCTGGCGGACGTCTGCCGCCTGGACACCCGCATCGGCCAGGCCTTCGCCGCGGCCGCCACCGAGGCCGACCGGGAACTGTGCGACGGCCGCGCGGAGTTGGTCGCCTCGCACGGGCAGACCGTCTACCACTGGGTGGAGGACGGGCGGGTGCACGGCACGCTCCAGATCGGCCAGCCCGCGTGGATCGCGGAGGCCACGGGCCTGCCCGTGGTGGCCGACTTCCGGCCGCGCGACGTCGCGGCGGGCGGCCAGGGCGCGCCGCTCGTCGGCCTGGTCGACCAGATGTGGCTGCGGGGCCGCCCTGGCACCCCGGTCGCCCTGAATCTGGGCGGCATCGCCAACATCACCACCCCGGACGGCACCGCCTTCGACACCGGCCCGGCCAACGCGCTGATCGACGCGGCAGTGCGCGAACTGACGCCCCAGGGCCGCGAGCAGGGCCTGGCGTACGACAGGGACGGCGAGATCGCCGCACGCGGCACCGTGCACGGCGAGCTCCTCGCCCGCCTGCTCGCCGAGCCGTACTACGCACTGCCCGCGCCGAAGACGACGGGCAAGGAACTGTTCCACGCGGCCTATCTGCGCCGCGCCCTGCAGGGGTACGAGGAGCTCGCGCCCGAGGACGTCGTCGCGACGCTCACCGGGCTCACGGCGGTGACGGTCGCCGACGCGGTGCGTGCGGCGCGGGCGAGCGAGGTCGTCGCGTCCGGCGGCGGGACCCGCAATCCGACGCTGATGGCGCTGCTGCGGGGCGAGCTGGGGCCCGGCGTGCCGGTGCGGAGCTCGGACGAATGGGGGCTCGCTTCGGCGGCGAAGGAGGCGTACGCCTTCGCGGTCCTCGGCTTCCTGACGGTGCACGGCCTGCCCGGCACCGTCGCGGCGGGTACGGGCGCGCGGCACGCGAGCGTGCTGGGTTCGGTCACTCCGGGACGTACGGGGCTGCGCCTGCCCGGACTGACCGAAGGCGCGCGGCCGCCGCGACGGCTGATCATCGACGGACACTGAACCACGCGTTGACCGAAGGGCCGTTGGCCGGAAAGCGCCGACCCCTCTCATCCCGCTTTCACGCGGTGCTCATACGCTGACGCCCATGACGCACGCGACTCCCCCGGGCTGGTATCCCGACCCCGGGCAGATACCTGGTGCCCCGCCGTCCGAGCGCTGGTGGGACGGGACCACGTGGACGGAGCACGTCCGCGCGCCGGGCGGGTCCTCCCCCACCGCGCCCGCCTCCCCCGCCGCCTTCCCGGCGTACCCGCAGCAGCCGCCGGGGGCCTCGCGGCGGCGGATGCGTACGGCCGTCGTCGTCGGGGTCGCCGTCGCGGTGCTCGCGGGCATAGGCGGCGGCGTGTACGCGCTGACCTCGGGCGACGACGATGACGGCGACGACAGCGCCAAGTCCCCGGCCCCGTCCGCCCCTTCGGAGCCCGGCAACGGCGGTGGCGGCAGTCAGGAGCCCGACGGGCCCGGCGAGTCCCGGTCGCCCGCGCCGTCGGAGGGACCTCAGACCGAGAAGGGGTTCGCCACCGACGCCGCGAGCGGCATCAGTATTCCGGTCCCGGACGGCTGGCAGGCAACGTCGAGCGGCCGTGGCGCGAGCGTCACCACCGGCAAGTACCCGTGCCCGGGCGACAGGGCGACCATGTGTGTGCGCGGCGGCGCCTTCTCCGCCCCCGCCGTCGCCCTGAAGGTCAAGGAGACCGACCCCGAGGCGGCGGCCAAGGCGGACATCGGGAAGAACGCCGAGGAGTCGTACGGCGGCAAGATCTACGGCGGCAAGCTGGTGTCCCACAAGCAGCTCGCCTCCAAGTCGGTGACCGTCGCCGGGAAGAAGGGCTATCTGGTCCGCTGGAAGGCGGTGAACCGCAAGGGCCCGGACGGCTATGTGCAGTCGCTGGCCTTCAAGTCGCCCGCCGACGACCTGACGATGGTGATCGTCCGCTTCGGCATCGACGACCACGACGAAGCGCCGTCGGTGTCGTACATGGACAAGATCACCAAGGGCATCAAGGAGGCCCGTGGCGGGGGCGGCGGAGGCGGCGACGGCCAGCAGGTCTGACACCGGCGGATCCTGGACCGCCGACAGGTCTTACGCCGACAGGTCTTACGCCGACAGTTCTTACGCCGACAGTTCTTACGCCGGTGGTTCTTGCACCGGCGGTTCCGACCCGCACGTGGGGGTGCGGGGAGCCGGTGCCGGGCGGGCCGAGTGCGATCGGCCCGCCCGGCTCCGGGAGGTGCGCCGCCCCCGTCCCCACGGTGCGGCGCCCGGCGGGCGGCCCGGTCCGGTCATCCCGCGGACCGGGGCCCACGTTCAGGTGGCCGAGGCGTCCTGCTCGGCCGAGGCATCCGCAGCGGCCGGAGCGTCGGAGTCCGCGACCGGGACACCGGAGCCCCCGGCCGGACGGCCGGGCCCCTCCGTCAGTCCGAGGACCGGCAGCAGCACCGCCTCCACGAACCGCGTCAGATAGTCCTCGTCCGCGTTCTTGCCCTCCAGGAGCGGGCGCGCGCGCAGCACGCCGAACAACTGGACCGTGACGAACTCCGCCGCCGGGTGGCCCGCGGCGATCTCCCCGCGCGCCACCGCCCGCCGCACGAACGCGTCGATCGCCTCCACCTCGGGCTCCACGAGCGCCTCGCGCAGCGCGTGCTGCAGGTCCTCGTCCTGCAGCACGGCGTGGCTGAGCGCCTGCACGATCATGGTGTCGCGCCCGGCCCAGGTGGCCGCCGCGCGCGCCGCCGCGCGCAGGTCCCCGGCGAGCGAACCCGTGTCGATGCCCGCGAAGCGCACGCAGCGGTTGGCGCGCAGCGCGGCCGCCACGAACTGGGGCTTCGTCTTCCACTGGCGGTAGAGGGTGGACTTGCTGCACCGGGTGCGGGCGGCCACGCCCTCCATCGTCACGGCCTCATAGCCGCACTCGCGGAGCAGCTCGAGGACCGCGTCGTAGAACTCCTGCTCACGCTCGGGCGTGATCTTCGAGCGGCGCGACATCGCCTGCTCGCAGAGCTGCTGCTCACGCACCCGTTCCGGCGGCGTCATCTCTCGTCTCCTCGGTGCGGCGGTCCGGTCGGCTCAGTTCCCTCAGCTCCCGCGGACCCTATCGATACGCCAGTGTACCGGTACGCTCCCGTATCGGTACACTGGCGTATCGATGTGTGGGACAGGGACGCACACATCACCGCACCACCCAGTCGTCACGTAAAGGGGCCGGCGGATGGATTCCCGCACCGAGCCTGCGGAACAGGAGCCGGAGATAGCCTCCGGGCGGCCGGACACCCCTGTCCGGCCGCCCCTCGTACGCGAGCTGCTCCTCGTCGTCGGACTCTTCCTCGTCTACAAATTCGGCAGGCAGCTCGCCAACGGCCATACCGGCGAGGCGTTCCGCAACGCGCACCGCCTGTGGGACGCCGAGCGGTTCCTGCGGCTGCCCGGCGAGGGCTCCGTCCAGGACGCGCTGCTCAGCGGCGACACCCTCGTCCACGTCGCGAACACCTATTACGCGACCGTGCACTTCCCGGCGACGCTGGCCTTCCTGGTGTGGCTGTACGTCCGCCGGCCCCGGCACTACGTGTGGGCCCGGCGGATCCTCGCCGTGCTCACCGCCGCCGCGCTCGCGCTGCACCTCGGCTTTCCGCTCGCGCCGCCGCGTCTCCTTGACGCGGCCCACCTCGTGGACACGGCGCAGGTGTACGGGCCTTCGGTGTACGCGGCCGAGCCCGCGACCGACTCGATGGCCAACCAGTTCGCGGCGATGCCGTCGCTGCACTTCGGCTGGGCGCTGATGGTGGCAGTCGGCCTGATCGTCGCGACCAGCTCCCGCTGGCGCTGGCTCTGGCTGCTGCATCCGCTGCTCACGCTGCTGGTCATCGTCGGCACCGCCAACCACTACTGGCTCGACGCCGTCGCGGCGGCGGCGCTGCTCGGCATCGCACTGGCCGTGATCCGCCTGCCCCTCCCGGCCCGCTCGCGGATCGTGCGCCGCTGGGCCCCGGCCCCGGCCACCGCCCCGGCCACCGCGCCGGCGGCACCCGGACGCGAACCGGCCGCCCGTCCGACAGATCCGAAGGCACTGCAAAGCCTCGCGGTCCCCGAGGCCCCCGAGGCTCCCGAGCCGCAACTGGTCGTCTCCGCCGCCGGAGCACCGGCCCCCGGAGGCGACCGGTGAGCGCCACCCTGCTCGCCGTCGTGCTCTCCCTCGTCTCCGCCGCCGCGTACGCCACCGCCGCCGTCGCCCAGGAGCGCCTCGCCGCGCGCATGGCGGACAGCGGCGGGCGGGTGCTGGGGCTGCTCGGCAGTGGCGCGTGGTGGTCGTCGGTCGGGCTGAACGCGTCCGCCGCCCTGCTGCACGTCGCGGCGCTGAAGTTCGGCCCGCTCACCCTGGTGCAGCCGCTCGGCGCGCTCACGCTCGTGGCCGCCGTGCCGTTGGGCGCGCGGCTCGCCGGGCGGCGGGTCACCCGTCTCGAATGGCGCGGCACCGGGCTGACGCTGATGGGGCTCGGCGCCCTCCTGCTGACCGCTTCGGGGCCCGAGCCCGACGACACGTTGTCGCTGCCGGAGGCCGTGACGGTCGCGGGCGCGACGATGGCCGTCATCGGTCTGCTCTCCCGGCCCGGCACCCGCCCCGGCCTGCGGCACGCGACCGCGTCCGGCTTCGCGTCGGGCGTCGCCTCCGCGCTCACGCAGACCGTGACGGTCGCGGCGACCGACCGCACCGGGCCGCTGCTGAGCACGCGGGTCGTGGTCGTGGCGCTGCTCGTCGCCGCGTTCGCGGTGGGCGGGCTGCTGCTCTCCCAGACCGCCTACCGCGGCGGCCTCGGCGCGCCGCTCGCCGTCGTGACGCTCGCCAACCCCGTGGCCGCGTCGGCCATCGGCATCGCCCTGCTCGGCGAGCGGCTGCGGGGCGGCGTGGGCGGGGTGCTGCTCGCGGCGGCGGGGGCGGCGGTCGCCGCGTACGGAGTGGTGGTGCTGACGCGGTCGCCCCGGGTCGCCCTGCTCGGGGCGGAACAGGCGTCCGCGCCGGAAGCCGCCCTCGGGACCGATCCCGAAGCCGGGGCGGCAGGGCACCTGTCCTCGATTCCCGCACAAGCACAGGCACAGCCACAGGCCGAGCCGGGCGCCGCGCTCCGGGCCACGCCCCGCTAAGCGCTTCGCTGGATGTGCCACACCATGCCGTCGCGACCCCGCGGGTGCGTCGTGGCTGGTCGCGCCCGCGCGGCGGAGCCGCATATCGATACAGCCCCGCGCCCCTTCAGGGCGCGATACGGCGCGTACGAACGCGTACGCAGCCGTCAGCCGAGACCCCGGGAGTCCTGCTTCAGGGCCGTGTCGACCGTCAGGGCCGTCGCCACGACCAGGCTCAGGAGCGGGTCCGGGAGCTGGTAGTGGATCTGCAGGACGTAGTTGTCCGCGGTGGTGAACATCGTCTTGGCGAGGCCTTCCCAGGTCTTCGTGATCCGGGCGACCTCGTTGTCCGAGTGGTCGACGATGGAGAAGTTCCAGGCGCGCCAGTTCTCCGCCTTGATCGCGCCGACCTGCTGGCCGTTCACCATCATCGCGAAGTTGATCTTCCCGATGACGTTCTGCTGGACGATCTCACCGACGGGCTGGCCGTCCGGGCGCTCGACGACGACCCGCGACTTCATGAACTTCCGCGGGCGGGTCATGAGCAGCTGCGGCTGACCGTACGCGTCACGGATCTCCAGCTTGTGCGTCATGAACTGGTCGACGCTGGAGACGAAGCGCGCGACCTTCTTCAGGGTGCTCTGGCCGACCTGGACGACGGAGCCGAGCTGGTTGCCCGACTGGTCCATGACGCTGTACTCGTTCGTCAGCTCGATCAGCTTGGCCTTCTGGTTCACCACCAGGACCGGCTCGGTGAACAGGGAGCCGCCGCCCTGGGAGGCGGGGGCGACGCCCGCCTGCTGCTGCACCTGACGCTGCACCCGGGCCGGGTCGGCGGCGGCCGGGGCCGCCTGGCCGGGGACCCCGAAGGCCTGGGCGGGCGCCTGCTGCTGGACCTGGGCGGGCGCCTGGGCCTGGGCCTGCGCGTCCTGCGGAGCCGGGTTCGTGTGGTCCGTCCACTGTGAGCCGTCCCACCAGCGGAGGAGCTGGGGGGCGCCGTGCGGGTCCGGGTACCAGCCTGCAGGGGTGTTCGAATGCGTGGTCACCGGGGCACACTACCGCGCCTCCCTGTGCGCCTGACCAGCCCCTTGCCGGAGGCGAACCGCCACCCGCAGGTCACCGTCGGACTCGTGGCGGGACACGGCGGCCACCCGGCCCGCGGCCCGCACGTCCGCCTCGGCGAGGGCGAAGCGGTCGAGCGCGTCGCGACGGCCGTGGACCGCGACCTCGCCGACCTCCGCCCGCATGGACAGCTTCGCCAGCGACTTCTCCTTGCGGACGGCGGCGATGACCTCCGACGCCGTCGCGAGGACGGCGGTGTCGTCGCCGGGCGCCCGCAGCGGGTCGGCCGACGGCCACGGAGCGCGGTGCACGGACCCCTCCGCGTACCAGGACCAGATCTCCTCGGTGACGAACGGCAGGACGGGAGCGAACAGCCGGACCACCGAGTCCAGCGCGGTGAAGAGGGTCGCGCGCGCCGAGTCGCGGGCCGCCGCGTCGCCGTGGTCGCCGTACGCGCGGGCCTTGACCAGCTCCACGTAGTCGTCGCAGAAGCGCCAGAAGAACGCTTCCGCGCGTGCCAGCGCCCGCGCGTAGTCGAAGTCGTCGAAGGCGGCCGTCGCCTCCTCGACGGTGTCCGCGAGGTCGGCGAGCAGCGCCCGGTCCAGCGGCTCGGTGGCGGCGCCCGCGCCCAGGTCGCCGCCGCCGAGGCCGAGCACGAACTTCCCCACGTTCAGGAGCTTGGTGGCGAGGCGGCGGCCGATCTTCATCTGGCCGGTGTCGAAGGCCGTGTCGGTGCCGGGCCGCCCGCTCGCCGCCCAGTAGCGGACCGCGTCGGAGCCGTGCCGGCGGAGCAGGTCGGCCGGGGTGACGGCGTTGCCCTTCGACTTCGACATCTTCTTGCGGTCGGGGTCGAGGATCCACCCGGAGATCGCCGTGTGCCGCCAGGGCAGCGTGCCGTGCCCGGTGTGGGCGCGCAGGACGGTGGCGAACAGCCAGGTGCGGATGATCTCGTGGGCCTGCGGGCGCAGGTCCATCGGGAAGACCCGGTCGAACAGCTCCGGGTCGGCGAGCTGCCGCCCGGCGATCTGCGGGGTGAGCGAGGAGGTCGCCCAGGTGTCCATGACGTCCGGGTCGCCGGTGAAGCCGTGCGGCAGGTCGCGCTGTGCCGGGTCGTAGCCGGGCGGCGTCTGCGCGCTCGGGTCGACGGGCAGCGTCGCCGCGTCCGGCACGATCGGGTGGGCGTGGTCGGGCGCGCCGGTCGCGTCGAGGGGGTACCACAGCGGGATGGGGACGCCGAAGAAGCGCTGCCGGCTGATCAGCCAGTCGCCGTTGAGGCCGGCGACCCAGTTGTCGTAGCGGACCCGCATGTGCGGCGGATGCCAGGTCAACTCCTTTCCGCGCGCGAGGAGTTCGGCCCTCAGCTCCTCGTCGCGGCCGCCGTTGCGCACGTACCACTGGCGGGTGGTGACGATCTCCAGGGGCTTGTCGCCCTTCTCGAAGAACTTCACGGCGTGGGTGACGGGCCGTGGTTCGCCGTGCAGATCGCCGCGGTCCCGCAGCATGGCGACGATCCGCTCGCGCGCGGTGTGCGGGGTGGCGCCCGCGAGTCGCGCGTACGCCGCCACGGCGTCCGGCGCCTCGACGCCACTCGGCGGCTCCGCGAGGAAGCGGCCGTCCCAGCCGATCACCGGCCGCGTCTCCAGGCGCAGCTCGCGCCACCACGTGACGTCCGTGGTGTCGCCGAACGTACAGACCATCGCGATGCCCGTGCCCTTGTCGGGGGCCGCCAAGTGGTGGGCGACGACGGGGACTTCGACGCCGAACAGCGGGGTGCGGACGGTCGTGCCGACGAGGTCGCGGTAGCGCTCGTCGTCCGGGTGCGCGACCAGCGCGACGCAGGCGGGGAGCAGCTCGGGCCGGGTCGTCTCGATCAGGGCGGTGCGGCCGTCCGTGCCGTGGAAGCCGAGCCGGTGGTACGCGGCGGGCCGCTCCCGGTCCTCCAGTTCGGCCTGCGCGACCGCCGTGCGGAACGTGACGTCCCACAGTGTGGGCGCCTCCGCGAGATACGCGTCGCCCCGCGCGAGGTCGGCGAGGAAGGCGCGCTGGGAGAGCGCGCGGGCCTCGGTGCCGATGGTCTGGTACGTGCGCGACCAGTCGACGGAGAGGCCGAGCCGGCGCCACAGGTCCTCGAAGGCCTTCTCGTCCTCGGCGGTGAGGCGTTCGCACAGCTCGATGAAGTTCCGCCGGGAGACCGGCAGTTGCTGCTTGCCGGGCTTCTCGGGCGGGCTGAAGTCCGGGTCGTACGGCAGCGTGGGATCGCAGCGGACGCCGTAGTGGTGCTGGACGCGGCGCTCGGTGGGCAGGCCGTTGTCGTCCCAGCCCATGGGGTAGAAGACGTGGTCGCCGCGCATGCGCCGGTAACGGGCGACGGTGTCGGTGTGCGTGTACGAGAAGACGTGGCCGACGTGCAGCGAGCCGCTGACCGTGGGGGGCGGGGTGTCGATGGAGAAGATCTCGTCACGGGGTGCCGTCCGCGCCCTGTCCGCGGCGAAGGCGTATACGCCGTTCTCTTCCCACCGCTGAGACCATTTCGCTTCCAGCCCGTCGAGGACGGGCTTGTCGGGGGCGCCGCTGGGGCGGTGGGTGCGGGTCATGCCCACGCATGCTACGACGCCGCGGGCTGGGCGTTCACCGGATTTCTGGGGGGCCTCGCGGGGGCGCCCCAGTCCCGCCCCTTCCCGAAACTAGGGGGCTGCGCCCCCTAGCACCCCCGATCTATCGGCGCTTCGCGCCTCGCCCTCAAACGCCGGGCAGGCTGGATTTAGCCCGCCCGGCGTTTGAGGGCGAGGCGCGAAGCGCCGACAAAGGGGGAAAGGGGCGAAGCCCCATGCGACGAACCCTCAGGCGGTGGCGATGCCGGGGTCGCTCACTCCGGGGCGGCCGGTCTCCACGTGGCCTGCCAGGCGGCGCATGAACGCGGTGTCGGTGCTGGACACCACCGTCAGGTCGTACCACCGCTTGCTGCCGCGCAGATCCACCGTGTGCCGGACAGTCGCGCCGGGCTTGACCTTGAAGGTCTCCTCGCCGCCGCCATAGGCGTTGGTCACCGTCAAGTCGCAGGCGTCAGCCCCCGCGTTGGTGAAGGTCAGCTCGATGTTGCCGGTCGCCCCGTCGTGGCGGCCGGTGACCTCGGGCCCCGCCTTCTTGCCGGGGTTCTTGAACGCGCGCAGGAAGCCGTTCGGCCCGAAGACGGTCAGGTCGTGGCTGCCGCCCGAGTACGCCGAGTTCCACGAGTCGGAGAGCGTCTTGCCGGCCTCGGTGGTGTACGTCCAGGGGCCGTCGGTGCGGTTGCCGGAGCGGACGTGGAAGCACACGCCCGCCGCGTCGCCGCCCGCGAAGGTCAGCTTGAACTTGCCGTCGGCGGGCGTCGCGTGGCCGTCCACCACCGGGACGTACGGCAGCGGGCGGGCGGGCCGGGAGCCGCGCTCCTGCTGGGGCAGGGCGGGGTTCGCGGGCGGCTTCGGGAAGTAGTCGGGGTGGCGGTCGTCGTCCGGCGGCTCGTAGGCGGCGGTGTCCGGCAGGTCGGCCGGGTCGGTGTCCTTGCCGCTGAAGTCGAACGCGGCGGTCAGGTCACCGCAGACGGCGCGCCGCCACGGCGAGATGTTCGGCTCGCGCACGCCGAAGCGCTCCTCCATGAACCGGATGATCGACGTGTGGTCGAGCACCTGCGAGCACACGAACCCGCCGGTGCTCCACGGCGAGACGACGACCATCGGGACGCGCTGGCCGAGGCCGTAGTGCCCGGCCGCGTACTGGGCGTTGCCAGGGAAGTAGTCCAGCTCGGTGTCGACCGTCGACAGGCCCTGGTTCGCCGAGGAGGGGACGTACGGCGGCACGATGTGGTCGAAGTAGCCGTCGTTCTCGTCGTAGGTGACGAAGACCGCGGTCTTGCCCCACACCTCCGGGTTGGAGGTCAGCGCGTCCAGGACCTTCGCGATGTACCAGGCGCCGTAGTTCACCGGCCAGTTGGGGTGCTCGGTGAACGCCTCGGGGGCGGCGATCCAGGAGATCTGCGGCAGCTTGTCCGCCTTGACGTCGGCGGTCAGGCGGTCGAAGAGTCCGTCGCCCGCCTTCACGTCGGTGCCGGTGCGGGCCTTGTCGTAGAGCGGGTCGCCGGGCTTCGCGCCGCGGAAGGTGTTGAAGTACAGCAGGGAATTGTCGCCGTAGTTGCCGCGGTAGGCGTCCTCGATCCAGCCCCATTTGCCCGCCGCGTCCAGGCCGTCACCGATGTCCTGGTACACCTTCCAGTCCACCCCGGCCTGCTGCAGGCGCTCGGCGTACGTCGTCCAGCCGTAGCCCGCCTCCTGGTTGCCGAGGACCGGGCCGCCGCCCTTGCCGTCGTTGCCGGTGTGGCCTGTGAGCATGTAGTAGCGGTTGGGGTCGGTGGCCCCGATGAACGAACAGTGGTAGGCGTCGCAGACGGTGAAGGCGTCGGCGAGGGCGTAGTGGAAGGGGATGTCCCCGCGCGTCAGATAGGCCATGGTCCGCTCGGACTTGGCGGGGATCCACTGGTCGTACGCGCCGTTGTTGAACGCCTTGTGCCCGCCGGCCCAGTCGTGGTCGAGGCCCGCGATGAACTGCATGCCCAGGTCGTCCGCGTCCGGGTGGAACGGCAGGACCTCCTTGCCGCCGCCCGCCTGGTGCCACACCGGCTTGCCGCTGGGCAGCGTCACCGGCCGGGGGTCGCCGAAGCCGCGCACGCCCTTCATGGTGCCGAAGTAGTGGTCGAAGGAACGGTTCTCCTGCATCAGGACGACGATGTGCTCGACGTCCTCGATGGAGCCGGAGCGGCGCCGCGCGGGCAGGGTCGCGGCGCGGCTGATGCTCTCCGAGAGCACGGAGAACGCCGCGGTGCCGCCCGCCAGTTGCATGAAGCGGCGCCGGTTGAGTTCAGGCATGGGGAAATGACCTCGCGTGATGTGTGTGTGGGGGGACGTGAGCGGGTGAAGTGTGTCAAGGGGAGCGGGCACACGGAAGGTTTGTGGATGAGATGGAAGGGCCTGTGTCGGGGACGTGAAGAGGAGGACAACCTCAACGGCCGCGTTGCGGCCGCGTGAAGTCTCCCCGCGCACGGAATGCCCACCGCCCCCTCCGCCTTGAGATCGTTGAGGCACCGATCTTCAGCGTGAGGGCGAGGGACACATGGCCAAGGCGTACGTATTCACCCGGCACGGCGGCCCCGAGGTGGAGGCCCTGATCGACCGGGAGCCGCCGGAGCCCGGCCCGGGCGAGCTCCTGATCGCCGTGCGGGCGGCGGGCGTGAACCCGGTCGACTTCAAGCTGCGCGGCGGCTACCGCAGGCCGGGCCAGGCGCCCGCCGAACTGCCCGAGGTGCTCGGCAGCGAGGCCGCGGGCGTGGTGGCGCGGACCGGTCCTGACGCCCGGGGGTTCGCCGTGGGGGACGCGGTGTTCGGGTCCACGCTCACCGGCGGGTACGCCGAGTACACGCTGCTGCCCGTGGCGATCGCCGCGCACAAGCCGGACGGCCTGTCGTTCGCCGAGGCCGCGACGCTGCCGGTCGCCGCGGCCACCGCCTACGACGGGGTGCGTCAGCTCGCCCTGCCCGCCGGGGCGACGCTGCTGGTCACCGGCGCGGGCGGGGGTGTGGGCGGCAACGCGGTACGGCTCGCGCGGCACTGGGGGCTGCGCGTGATCGGTACGGCGAGCGAGGGCAAGAAGGACTTCGTCGAGTCGCTGGGCGCGCGCCATGTGGCGCCGGGGCCGGGCCTCGTGTAACGCGTCCGCGCCCTCGCCCCGGACGGCGTCGACGGCGTCTTCGACCTGGTCGGCGGGGAGCACCTGCGGACGGTCGCGGAACTGGTGGCGGACCGCACGAAGCTCATCACGGCGGGCGGCAAGCAGATCGTGGCCGAGCTCGGCGGCTCCCCCGTGGTCCGGGCCCGGGACGCGGCCACGCTGGAGGCGGTGGCCGAACTCGCCGCCGGGGACGTGCTGCGGCCGCACATCACGGCGACATACCCGCTCGACCGCGCGGGCGAGGCCCTGCACACCGTCGAGGCGGGCCACGCGCTGGGCAAGGTCGTGATCGAGGTCGGGGCATGAGGACACCGACCCGTCTCCCGCGCCCGCGAGCTCCCCGCACCCCCTCGAAAAAGAAAAAGACGCCCCTCCGGTCCGATTGATACGTTCCGGATCATGCGTGCCCTCGGTGAGAAAGAAATACGTGCGTCGTTCGTGAACTGTTCCAAGGGCGAGGCCCGGCGCCTCACCCTGCCCGCGGGCTTCGCCGGGACGTCCTGGTCCGACCTGGACTTTCTGGGCTGGCGGGATCCCAAGGCCCCGGACCGCGGCTATGTCGTGACCGAACGGGACGGCGCGCTCGTCGGCATCGCGCTGCGCGCCTCCACGGCCGCCCGCCGCTCGCTGCTGAAGTCCAGTATCTGCTCGGTCTGCGTGACCCCGCAGGCCGGTTCGGGCATCACCCTCCTGGTCGCGCCGCGCGCGGGCGAGGCAGGACGGCAGGGCAACTCGGTCGGCCTCTACATCTGCGCCGACCTCGCCTGTTCCCTCTACGTACGCGGCAAGAAGCAGTCGGCCCTGGCCCGCCGCCTCGACGAGAGCCTCACCCTGGAGGAACAGAACGACCGCACGATGCGCAACCTCAACGGCTTCCTGGACCAGGTACTCGGGCGAGCCTGACGCCGGGCGGGCGGTGCTCAGGTCAGGTCAGGTAGGCCAGGCTCGGGTGGGCCTGTGCGTAGCCGTCCATCAGGCGGCGGGCCACGGACACCGAGTCGACCAGCGGGTGCAGCGCGAACGCCTTGACCGCCGTGGCGCGTGAGCCGCTCTCCGCCGCGGCGAGCACCTCGCGCTCGACCGCCTTGACCGAGCACACCAGGCCCGTGGCGTGCCCGGGCAGCGGCTCCGCGGACACCGGGTGCGCGCCGGAGGCGTTCACCAGGCACGGCACCTCGATCACCGCGTCCGCGTCGAGCGCCGCGAGGGTGGTGCGGTTGCGGACGTTGAGGATCAGCATCGTGCGCTCGTCGCGCGCGATGCCGCGCATCAGGTCGAGCGCGACCTTCTCGTAGCCGCCGGACTCCAGGTCCTCCTCGGCGCGCTCCCCGGCTCCCGCCGCTTCCCGGTTCTCCGCCATGTACGTCGCCTCGCGCTCGGCGCGGCTGGCCTCCCAGGCCTTGAGCGCGCCGGCGTGCGGGTCGGCCATCTCCTCGTAGAAACGGGCCTGCTGGTCACGCAGGAAGGCACCGCGCGTCCGCTCGGCCCGCTGGTAGGCGGAGACCGTCTCACGGTTGAAGTAGTAGTAGTGCAGGTACTCGTTGGGGATCACCCCGAGCGACTGGATCCAGTCGGCGCCGAACAGCCTGCCCTGCTCGAAGGACTCGAGGAGTTCGCGGTCCGCGAGCAGCCGCGGCAGCAGGTCGTGGCCGTCGACGTGGAGCCCGCGCAGCCAGCCCAGGTGGTTCAGGCCGACGTAGTCGATCCACGCGCGGTCGGGTTCGGCGCCGAGCAGCCGCGCGATGCGGCGGCCGAGCCCCACCGGCGAGTCGCAGATGCCGATGACGCGGTCGCCGAGGTGCCGGGACATCGCCTCGGTGACCAGTCCCGCCGGGTTCGTGAAGTTGATGACCCAGGCGTCCGGCGCGAGCCGCGCGACACGGCGGGCGATGTCGACGGCGACGGGCACCGTCCGCAGTCCGTACGCGATGCCTCCCGCGCCGACGGTCTCCTGGCCGAGCACCCCTTCGGCGAGGGCGACCCGCTCGTCGGCGGCGCGGCCCTCCTGTCCGCCGACGCGGATCGCGGAGAACACGAAGTCGGCGCCGCGCAGCGCCTCGTCGAGGTCGGTGGTGACCCGCACCGTGGGTGCCGCGGGCACCGCGGCGGCCAGCTCGGCGAGCACCCGGGCGATCGCGCCGAGCCGGGCACCGTCCAGGTCGTGCAGGACGACCTCGGTGACGCGGCCCTCCTCCCGGTCGCCGAGCAGCGCTCCGTACACGAGCGGCACGCGGAATCCGCCGCCGCCCAGAATGACCAGCCTCACGCCTGAACCACCTTGCCCGCACTCGCAGTGAACATCGCCCGGAACACCTACCACCTCGGGCGCCGTCACGTGCGCCGAGATGCGCCCCGGGTACGGAGACTAGTTCGCCGCCCCGCTCACCGCCGCGATCGCCCGGCCCGTCCACTCCGGCGCCGGTTCCACGAACTCGGCGAAGCGCTCGCGCACCGCGTCCGGGAACGGGACCGCGCGCCCCAGCTCCTGGTCGACGTGCAGCGCGAGCAGCTCGGTCGTCGCCACGGGCCCGGCGTCCGGCGCCGGATCGGCCGCGGCGCCGTCGACGACGTACAGCTCGTGCGTGAAGTGCGCCTTCTTGCCGTGCACACCGAGCACCCGCGTGCGTACGGCGAGGTGCGCGCCCTCGGCGACGTCGCGCAGATAGCGCAGATGCGCCTCGACGGTGTAGAGGGAGCAGCCGGTGGCCTCGCGGTACGCGGCGTGCAGGCCCATGGCGTCCATCATGGCGTCCGTGGCGAAGCCGAAGGCCAGCGAGTAGTAGCCCTCGCTCATATGGCCGTTGTAGTCGATCCACTCGGGCGGGACGACCTGCCGGTACAGCGGCAGACGCCGGGCGATCTCCCTGGTCACGCGGTTCCCCTGTCGTCGGCGGCGGCCTGGCGCGGCAGCCTGCCCGTCGCGCGCAGTACGTCGATGACGCCCTGGTCGCGCTCGGCGACGAGGTCGGCGGCGGTCCGGCCGTCCGCCTCCTCCTCGCAACCGGCGACGACGGCGTCGTACAGCTTCTTGTCCAGCTCGGGTGCCTCGAGCCGCGTCCACGGCGACTTCAGGGACGGGCCGAAGTGGTCGAGCATATGGGCCATGCCGCCCTCGCCGCCCGCGAGCGCGAAGGTGAGCATGGGTCCCATGAACGCCCAGCGCAGGCCCGGCCCCTCGGTGATGGAGTCATCGATCTCCTGCACGGTCGCCTCGCCGTTGGCGACCATGTGCAGGGCCTCGCGCCACAGGGCTTCCTGGAGGCGGTTGGCGATGAAGCCGGGCACCTCGCTCTTCATCGTGATCACCGACTTGCCCGCGACCTCATAGAAGCGGGACGCCCAGGCGACGGCGTCGGCGTCGGTCCGCTCACCGCCGACGACCTCGACGAGCGGGATCAGGTACGGCGGGTTGAAGGGGTGCCCGACGACCAGGCGTCCGGGGGTCGCCGCCTCGGTCTGCATGTCGGTCATCGGATACCCGGAGGTCGAGGAGGCGATGACGACCCCGGCGGGCGCGGCGGCGTCCAGCTCCGCGAGCAGCTCACGCTTGAGCTCCAGCTTCTCGGGCGCGCTCTCCTGCACGAACTGGGCGTCGGCGACGGCTTCTTCGAGGGTGGCGGCGACGGTGAGCCGGTCCTGCGAGGCACCTTCGGCAAGCCCGAGCTTGGTGAGCGCGGGCCAGGCGGCCTCGACGAGGCGACGCAGCTTCAGCTCGGCGTCCGGGGCCGGGTCCCAGGCGGTGACGTCATAGCCACGCGCCAGAAAGTGCGCGACCCAGCCGCCACCGATAACACCGGCACCGACACAGGCGACACGGCGTACTTGTTCGGGGTTGGTCGTGGTCATGATGGGGGTTCCTCACATGCTGCGGGGGTTGGCGCCCCTTCAGGGGCGCGGGGAACTGCGCGACCAGCCACAACCGGCCCGCAGATGGATCACGACACCAAGACCTACGAACGGGGCCTGAGGCCCAGCTTCTGGCGAGCCTCGTCCGGCGTGGCAACGCGAGAGCCGAGGTTCTCGGTGATCTGCACGGCCCGCTCGACAAGTTGGGCGTTGGTGACCTTGTTCCCCTTACCGAGGTACAAATTGTCCTCAAGACCAACGCGGACCTGCCCGCCGAGCAGGATGGACTGGGCGACCCACGGCATCTGCATCCGGCCGAGCGCAAAGCTGGCCCACTGCGCGCCGGGCGGCAGCATGTTGACCATCGACTGGAGCACGCCCGGGTCGGCAGGAGCACCCCACGGAACGCCCATGCAGAGCTGGAAGACGGTCGGTTCGTCGAGCAGGCCCTCGGCGAGGAGCTGCTTGGCGAACCACAGCTGCCCGGTGTCGAAGATCTCCAACTCGGGCCGCACGCCCAGCTCCTGGATGCGCCTGGCACCCTGGCGGAGCATGTCGGGGGTGGAGACGTAGAGGTTGGAACCGTCGCCGAAGTTGAGGGAGCCGCAGTCGAGGGTGCAGATGTCGGGCAGCAGGTCCTCGACGTGCGGGAGCCGGTCGAGTCCGCTGACGAGGTCGGTGCCGGGCAGGTGGGTGAGCGGCTCGTCCGGGTCGATGACGAGGTCGCCGCCCATGCCCGCCGTCAGGTTGATGACGACGTCGGTGCCGGTCTCCTTGATGCGCTCGACGACCTCGCGGTAGAGGCGGGGGTCGCGGGACGGGTCGCCGGTCTCGGGGTCGCGGACGTGGATGTGTACGACGGCGGCCCCGGCCTCGGCGGCCTCCACGGCGTTCCTGGCTATCTGCTCGGGCGTGACGGGGACGTGCGGGCTCTTGCGGACGGTGTCGCCGGCGCCGGTGAGGGCGCAGGTGATGATGACGTTGTCGTTCACGGGCATGCCGGACTCCCTTTCGGGGTTTGGGGGTTGAGGATTGGGGTGCGCCGGGGTACGTACGGGTTCAGTGCGCGGTGAGCGCGGCGTCCACGTGGGCGAGCAGGGCGGCGTGCATGTCGTCGGGCCGGGTGCCCGGGCCGTCCGGGGCGGCGGCGAGGACCTGGGTGGCGAGGCCGTCGATCAGGGCGGTCAGGTGCAGGGCGGCGGCGTCGGGGTCGATGGGCCGGAACACACCCTGTGTGACGCCGCGCCGGACGACGTCGGCGACGGTGGCGCGCCACTGCCGGTAGTACTCGGTGTGCAGCCTGCCGACGGCGGTGGAGCGGGCCGCCTCGGCCCACAGGTCGAGCCAGACGCTCCACTGCTCGCGCTGGCGTGCGGTGCGCGGGGTCTGGAGCTCGATGAGCTGGCGCAGTTCGTCGGCCGCGTCGGCCGCTTCGGCGATGCGGGCGGCCCTGCGGGCGGTGTCCTCGTCCATGCACCAGCGCACGGCGGCCTCCAGGAGGTCGTCGCGGCCCGGGAAGTGGTAGTGGATGGCGGCCGTGCTCGTCTCGCAGGCCTTGGCGATGTCCTGGACGCGGACGGCGTGGAAGCCGTGGTCGGCGATGAGGCGGACGGTCTCACGGATGATCTGCAACGGCCGCCCCTCGGGCGGGGCGACGGTGCGGAGCCCGCGCCGGGCGGCGGGCCGCGGCGCCGCCGGGTCCGCGCCGCCGCGGGTGCCGAGCAGCCAGGCGGCGTCGACGTCCGCGGTGTCCGCGATGCGGGCCAGCTCCGCCGCGGTGAAGCGCCGGGTGCCGCCGAGGGAACGGGAGAGCTTCGACGGGTCCATGACGATCCGCCGGGCGAACTCGCGCTGAGTCACGCCCGCGGCGGCGATGACCTCCCGGACTCGGGCGGGGACCTCAGGGTCTTGCTCCATGCCCGACACCGTACCCGCGCGTTGAGATCAGCACAACGTGACAGCCGAATGTCTCTTCCGAAACCAGCTAAACCATGCACGTTGTGCTCCTGACTGGCACATCAGTCAGAACCACAATCCCGGCCCCGACCCCGGCCTCAGACCCGAACCCGCCGCACCGCCACCGGCGCCGTCACCGCCCCCAGCGCCGCCACCAGGGCGCAGACCCCCGCCCAGCCCACCGTCGCGTACGCCAGCGCGCCGAGCGACGAGCCCGTCGCGCCGCCGATGAAGGCGCACGTCATGTAGGCCGTGTTGAGGCGGCTGCGGGCCTCGCCGCTGAGGGCGAAGATCCGCACCTGGTTGGCGATCATCCCGGACTGCATGGCCACGTCCAGGAGCAGTGTCCCGAGGGCCAGGGCCGTGAGCCCGATCGCGCCGCCGACCCCGCCGAGGGCGAGGACGCCCGCGGAGGCGACGACCGCGCCCATGCAGACGGCGTTCACCACGTCCGGGCCGCGCCGGTCGATCTGGCGGCCCGCGAACGGCGTCGCCAGCATGGTGCCCGCGTTCACCAGGGCGAGGGCGCCGACGGCCGACGCGCCCAGGTCGTAGGTGTCGTCGGTCAGGAACAGGGCGACCCCGGTCCACACGGCCTGGAACCCGGCGAAGACCGCCGCCTGGTAGCAGCACGACAGGCGAAGGAGCGGCTCCGTACGGAGCAGGCGCAGCGACTCGCCGAGGAGCGCGGGGTAGCGCTGGCGCGACGTGGGGACGGTCAGGGGCAGCGTGCGCGCGAGGACCGCCGCGATCACGAGCGCCACGACCGCCGTCACCACGTACGGGGCCCGCCAGCCGAGCCATTCGCCGAGCGCCCCGCCGAACGCGCGCGACAGCAGCATGCCGCCGATGGATCCGCTCAGGAGCGTGCCGGTGACGGCGCCGCGCCGTTCCGCGGGGACGAGTCCCGCGGCCATGGGCGCGACGATCGGGGCGACGACCGTGGTGACGCCCACCAGCGCGCTCGCGCCGAGCAGCGGCGGCAGCGCGGGCGCGGCGCTCGCGGCCAGCAGCCCGGCGCCGGTGACGGCGAACAGGACGGCGATGAGCGTCCGGTGCGGGACGCGGTCGCCGAGCGGCACCAGGAAGAAGATGCCGACCGCGTAGCCGAACTGGGCCGCGGTCACCACGAGGGCCGCCGTGTCGCCGGACACGTCGAGGCCGGAGGCGACGAGCGGGCTGACCGCCTGCGGGAAGTAGATGTTGCCCACGGCGACCCCGCAGGCGACGGCGAGGAGCAGCACCATGCCGCGGCTGAGGCCGGCCTTCGGGGCGGCGGGGCCGGGGCCGGGCGGCGGTGCGGCGGGGACGGGTCGGCCCTCGGTGCCGTGTGGCGTGCGTTCGGCGCCGCGCTCCGCGCCTTCGCTGTCGCGCTCGGTGTCGGTCGTGTGTTCGGTCACGAGGGATCACCTTCGCCCGTGCGGGCGCCAGGCACAACACCATTGCGCGGCGCCCGCACCCGCGACGACCTGCGCCCCCACCTCCCGCAGCGAACCGCTCGGCGTCAACTGCCTTCCGGCACCCGCCCGTTCACGCCCGCCACGAAGTCCCCCAGGAACGGATCCGCGAGCTTGATCGTGCCGCGCTGGTGGTGCTCGGCCGGATCCACGGTCAGCTCACCGGCCCGACGCGCCAGCTCGTTCATCCGCGCACGCTCCCGTACGGCACCGGCCTCGTCGCCCTCCCGCAGGGCCGTCAGCGCCGCCGCGCCGTGCCGCAGCGCGCCGCCCCACAGCCCGGTCGCCTCCAGCCAGCGGTCCGCGTCGTGCAGGAACTGCCGGTCGGGTACGCCCTTCCGCAGGGTGCCGGCGACCGCCTCGAGGTCGCGGACGACCGGCCGCAGGGCGCGCAGCGCGGCCTCGGGGTCGGTGGCGTACGTCTTCCAGAACGCGTCGAGGCGGGCGCTCAGGACCGGCGACTGCGGCTGCCAGTTCGCCTCGTGGAACGTCGGCGCCAGGTGGTTGAGGTCGACGAACGTCTCCATGGCCCGGGCCACGCGCGGGTCGCCACCCGCGAGGTGGGCGGCGGCCTGCCGTCCGGACCGGGCGCGATCGTAGCCGCGGTCGTTCCAGGAGAAGTCGTTCATGGTGAACTGGGCGGGCTTGCTCGCGCCCTCCTGGTTCATCGGGTTGGACACGATGCCGCTCAAGTGGTCCGAGAGGCCCGGCTCGCGCTTGTCGTACGGAGCGAGCAGCAGCCGCCCCGCGCTGCGGCCGAAGTCGTTGCACGGGTAGTTGTCCCACACGAAGACCTTGCGCCCGAAGAGCTTCCCCGCCTGCTCCGCCTGGGAGTTGGTGATCTCGACGGGGACGACGTCGGTGCCGGTCCACATCACCTCGACGTGCCGGTCCAGCTCTTCGCGCAGGACCTTCTTGTACGGGGTGTCCCTGAGGTCTCCGTACTCGGTGGGCACCGTCTGGAGGGGGCGGGCGCCGTCGTGGGTGCCGATGAAGTCCTTCTGGACGCCGTTGAGGAGCCCGACCTGCGCCTTCGCGGCGGCCCGCTGCCCGGGGGCGCCGAACTCCGCCTGGTCGGCCGCGCAGTTCCATTTGGTGTAGCTGATGTCGTCCAGCGGCAGGGAGAAGGACCGTACGCCCAGGTCGTACAGGGACCGCAGCTTCGCCGTGAGCGCCTTGACGTCGCCCGCGTCGGAGTAGCAGATGGAGCCGCCCGGCGACACGGCGAAGGTGAAGCGGACGTGGTTGGCGCGGGCGCGGTCCACCAGGGTGCGCAGTTCGGCGAGCTTCGCGGCCGGGTAGGGGTCGCGCCACTTCTCGCGGTGGTACGGATCGTCCTTCGGCGCGTACACGTAGGTGTTGGCCTTGGTGTCGCCCAGGAAGTCCATCTGGTCGAGGCGTTCGGCCTCCGTCCACGGCGGGCCGTAGAAGCCCTCGATGCTGCCCCGCAGCGGCATCGACGGGTGGTCGGAGACCTCGGCGCCCGCGACCGCGCCCCGGGTGAGAAGTTGGCGGAGCGTCTGCGCGGCGTAGAACTGCCCGGCCGCGTCGGTGCCGCCGAGCGCGACGGTCCGGTGGGCGGCCCGCAGCGCGTACCCCTCGGCCCGTGCCGGTACGTCCGTGCCGCGCAGCGCCCGGGCGATGTCGGGCCGGGCGGCCGGGCCGAGGAGCACGCTGAGGCGGGCGTCGCCGGATGCCCGGGCGCGGGCGTCGATCTGCCGCACCCCGTGGGCGCGCAGCGCGTCGACTGCCTCGCGCCGGGCGGCCGCGTCGGTGTCCGCGCCGACGACGAGTTCCACGCGCGGGGTAAGCGGCAGGTCGGCGCCCACGCGGGCGATGTGCTGGGGAGTGGGCGAGACGGTGGGGAGGGGCCGGGATGCCGCGGCGGGGCGCTCGGCGGCGGCAGCGCTCTGTGCGGCCGCGGAGGGCGCGGGGGCGAGCGGGAGGGCCAGGGCTGTCAGGGCGAGGAGGGCTGCACGGGTCGGGCGGGACATTCGGCCTCCGGGAACGAGAGGGTGAACGAGCCTGACGACGTTGCCTCACCGTGAGCCGGGAGGCGGGCGGGGCGCGTGCAGGCTAGGTCGCGGGGGGTGAGGGGGCAAGGGGTGAGGGGGTCTGGCTGCGGGGCGGGGCTGCGTGCGGTGCAGAGGTCCGCCTACGGCGCGGGGCCCCCTGCGTGCAGAGGTCCGCCTACGGCGCGGGGCCCCCTGCGTGCAGAGGTCCGCCTACGGCGCAGGGGGCGCCCGGTCAGGAGCCCTGCTGCGGTGCGGGACGCCCGCCGATGCGTGCAGGACGCCCGTCAATGCGGTGCGGGACGCCCGCCGACTCGGTGCGGGACGCCCGCCGACTCGGTGCGGGACGCCCGCCGACTCGGTGCGGGACGCCCGCCGATGGCGTGTATGCGTACGCGGCTTGGCCGCCTGCCGCGCTTGCCCTTGACGCGCACGTCAAGAGTTAGCTTCACGGCGCGTTCGCAGCGCAGCGCACACCGAGCAGCGCACACCGCCCCGCACACACCAAGGAGCCGAGATGTCCTCTTCCGGGCAGGGAAAGTCCGCCACGACCACGCCCCCCGAACTCCCCCGCGACTCCCGTGAGGTCCGCCTCGCCGCCGTCCCCCAAGGGCTGCCGACGGCCGCCGACTTCGCGGTCGTCGAGACGCCCGTACCCGTCCCCGGGCCGGGCGAAGTCCTCGTACGCAACCGGTTCTTCCATGTCTTCGCGGCCTTGCGGACGCTGATGGGCGGCGGCGTCGAGGGCGCCCCGTTCCCGCCGCTCGGCGTCGGCGACCCGCTGTTCGGCGCGGCGATCGGCGAGGTGGTCGCCGCGGCCGGTGACGACGGCCCGCGCGTCGGCGAAACGGTGTCCCACTGGCTCGGCTGGCGCGAGTACGCGGCCGTTCCCGCCGCCGCCTGCCGGCCGCTCGGCGACGCGCTGCCCGACCCCGTGGCCCACCTCGCGCCCAGTTGGACGGCGTACCACGCGCTGACCCGGACCGTCGAAGTGCGCACCGGCGACACGGTGTTCGTGTCGGGCGGCGCGGGCTCCCTCGGCTCCCTGGCCGGGCAGATCGCGCGGCGGCTGGGCGCGGGGCGCGTCGTCGGCAGCACCGGCTCCGCCTGGAAGGCCGAGCGGATGACGGCCGAGCTCGGGTACGACGCGGTGGTCGTACGAGGAGCGGGGCCGCTGGCCGAACAGCTCGCGGCGGCCGCGCCCGACGGCCTCGACGTGGTCTTCGACACCGTCGGCGGCGACCAGTTGCGCGCGGCCCTCGACGCGGCTCGCAGCGGTGCGCGGTTCGCCCTGGTGGGCGCGCTGTCGGGCCAGCTCGACCCGGAAGTCGGCGGCACCACGGCGCCGGTGGAGATCGACTCGTTCGCCCTGATCCTCAAGAGGATCACGCTGCGCGGCACCAGCACGCCCGACGACCCACGCGCGCAGGCCGAGTGGGAGGAACGGCTCGGGGACTGGCTGCGCTCCGGGAAGGTCGTCTTCCCGCACGAGCGCGTGGCGGGCATGGACGCGGCCCCGCGCGCGTTGGAGGAAGTCATGCGGGGGCGGCACTTGGGGACGGTGGTCGTAGAGCTCTAGGCGCCACCGGCGCCCGGCGCGGACCGGCCCCGCGGGCGACAGCGGTGCGGCCGCGCCCGGGCGTGGCGCCGCACGGCACGGACGGCGGCGGCGCGGGCACGGCCGCCCGGAGAACCTGGAGGGATCAGGCATGCGCATCGGTGACGCGGCCGCCGCCGCGGGGACGACACCCCGCGCGCTGCGTTTCTACGAAGAGCGCGGGCTGCTGCCACCGCCGCGACGCAGCCCGACCGGGCAGCGCGAGTACGAGCAGGGTGACGTGTCGCGCGTCCGCGTCATCCGGCAACTGCTCGCGCTCGGCCTGACGGTCGAGGACATCCGCTCCTGCGCGGCGGGCCTCGACCTCCTGGACGACGACGGCCTTCCGCGGCCCGGCGACGCCATCCGCAGGAGGTGCGGGCTCGATCCCGGGATCGCCGAGCAGCGCATCGACCAGCTCGACGCGGAGATCGCCCGGCTGACCGGGCTGCGGCAGCGGCTCGCGCGCCGGGTGGCGGCGATCCGCGCGGCGGCGGCCGGGCCCGAGGACACGCGAGGCGCACGACCGGAAGGGACGCCCGAGGCGCCGACCGACATGGCGTCGCCGCGGGACACATCGGCCGACGCCCCGTCCGCCGCACCGCACCCGGCACCCTCACGACGCCGCACCCTCAACTCCCGCCCCCGCACAGGCGTTTGACTCGCAGCCCGATTTCGACCCGCCCTGTCACGCGAAGGTGTGACCGGAGGCGCCGCCCCGCATCGGGCGCCGCACCACGGGTAGTGCTCGGCTGCTCGTACGCCGTCCGCCGTACGCCGGTCCGCCCGAGGAGAGAGCCCCGTATGCCGCAGTCGTCACGTCCCTTCGAACTGCCGAGCTTCTACATGGTGCATCCGGCGCGCCTCAACCCCCATGTGGAAGGGGCGCGTTCGCACTCCCGGCGGTGGGCGCGGGACATGGGCATGCTGGAGGGCTCCGGGGTCTGGGACACGGCCGACCTGGACGCGCACGACTACGCGCTGCTGTGCGCGTACACCCACCCGGACTGCGACGGCCCGGCGCTGTCCCTGGTCACCGACTGGTACGTGTGGGTGTTCTTCTTCGACGACCACTTCCTGGAGCTGTTCAAGCGCAGCCAGGACCGGGAGGGCGGCAAGGCCTATCTCGACCGGCTGCCCGCGTTCATGCCGATGGACCTGGCGACGCCGATGCCGGAGGCCACCAACCCGGTGGAGGCGGGCCTCGCCGACCTGTGGACGCGCACGGTGCCGAGCATGTCCCTGGAGTGGCGCGCCCGCTTCGCGGAGAACACCCGCAACCTCCTCAACGAGTCGCTGTGGGAGCTGTCCAACATCAACGCGCACCGCGTCGCGAACCCCGTCGAGTACATCGAGATGCGCCGCAAGGTGGGCGGCGCCCCCTGGTCGGCGGGGCTCGTCGAGTACGCGACGGGCGCGGAGGTCCCGGCCGAGGTGGCCGCGTCCCGGCCGCTGTGCGTGCTGCGCGACACCTTCGCCGACGCCGTGCACCTGCGCAACGACCTGTTCTCCTACCAGCGGGAGGTCGAGGACGAGGGTGAGCTGAGCAACGGCGTCCTGGTCCTCGAGACCTTCCTCGGCTGCACCACCCAGGAGGCGGCCGACTCCGTGAACGACCTGCTGACGTCGCGGATGCAGCAGTTCGAGGACACGTTCTTCGGCGAACTCGCGCCGCTGTTCGCCGAGAAGGCGCTGCCGCCCGCTCAGTGCGCCGACGTCCTCGCCTACGCCAAGGGCCTTCAGGACTGGCAGTCCGGCGGCCACGAGTGGCACATGCGGTCCAGCCGGTACATGAACGAGGGCGCCACCGACCGCGTCTCGCCGCTCGCGGGCCCCACCGGCATCGGCACCTCGGCCGCGGGCGTCAAGGAACTGATCGCCGCGACCGGTGCCCGGCGCGTGCGCCGCTTCACGCACGTGCCCCACCAGCGCGTCGGCCCTTCCCGACTCCCGGACTTCCACCTGCCGTTCACCACGACGATCTCCCCGCACGTCGACCACTCGCGGCGCGAGGTCATCGACTGGGCCACCCGCATGGGCATGCTGGAGCCCCAGCCGGGCGTGCCGGCCTCGCACATCTGGGACGCCCGCAAGCTCGCCGGGTACGACTTCCCGCTGTGCGCCGCGGGCCTGCACCCGGACGCGACGCCGGAACAACTGGACATCGGCTCGTGCTGGCTGACCTGGGGGACGTACGGGGACGACTACTACCCGGTGGTGTTCGGCAGGCCCCGCGACCTGCTCGGCGCGAAGGTGTGCACCGACCGGCTGAAGCTCTTCATGCCGCTGGACTGCTCCCCCACTCCCCCGCCCGCCAACGCCATGGAGCGCGGCCTCGCCGACCTGTGGGCGCGCACGGCGGGCCCGATGGACGACGAGGGGCGCGCCTCGCTGCGCCGGGCGCTGGTGGACATGACGGACAGCTGGCTGTGGGAGCTCGCCAACCAGGCGCAGAACCGCATCCCGGAGCCCGTCGACTACATCGAGATGCGCCGCCACACCTTCGGCGCGCACTTCACGATGAGCCTCAGCCGGTTCGCGCATGGCAAGCGGGTGCCGCAGGAGATCTACGACAGCGGCCCGATGCAGAACCTGGAGAACTCCGCCGCCGACTACTCGATGCTCATGAACGACGTCTTCTCGTACCAGAAGGAGATCGAGTACGAGGGCGAGGTGCACAACGCGATCCTCGTCGTGCAGAACTTCTTCGACTGCGACTATCCGACGGCGCTCGGCATCGTCGACGACCTGATGCGGTCCCGCATGAGCCAGTTCCAGCACGTCGTCGCGCACGAACTGCCCGTCCTGTACGACGAGTTCGGCCTCGGGCAGGAGGCGCGTGACGTCCTCGACGGCTATGTGGAGGAGCTGAAGCACTGGATGGCCGGCATCTACATCTGGCACCGCGACTGCCGCCGCTACCGCCAGGAGGACCTGTCCCACGGCCCGCTGCCCGTGCCCGCCGGGCTCGGCATGGAGGTGGTGCGACCCGCGTGGCTGCGGGAGCTCGCCGCTCCGTGAGGACCCGCCGGCAGGCCCTGCGGGTAAGGTCGGCGGTCGGGCCGATCACCGGGGTCGGCCCGGGGCCGGCGCGGTCCGGCCCCGGGGACGTGGGGAGGGTGCGCGCCGTGCGGGAGCCGAACCACGTCCACCCGGCCGCTCCCGGCGCCCCCGCCCGGTGGCTCACCGTCACGCCCGAGCGGACCGTGCTCGGCGTCATCCACAACGTGACGTCGGCGACCCGGCTGCTCGACCTCCTCACCGTCTTCGAGGGCGACCGGCGGGTGCAGACCGTGTTCACCTGCACCGAATCCTCGCCGTTCGCGGACGGCATCGCGGAATTCGTCGCCGCCCGCGAATTGCCCTTCCTTTCCTGGGACGAGGCGTCGAAGCTGGAATTCGACCTGGCGGTGAGCACGAGTCGCGGCGGGGCACTGCAGAGCATTTCCGCTCCACTCATAGGGGCCCCGCACGGCGCCGGGTACAATAAGAAACTCAGCAGCCGGGAGCCGGGAGCCGGGAGCCGGGAGCCGGGAGCCGGGAGCCGGGAGCCGGGAGCCGGGAGCCGGGAGCCGGGAGCCGGGAGCCGGGAGCCGGGAGCCGGGAGCCGGGAGCCGGGAGCTTTCGGGCTGACGGCTGAATGGCTCGTGTACGACGGCGAGTTGATACCGTCCGCGGTCGTCCTGTCCCACGAGGAACAGCTCGCCCGGCTCCGTACCGGCTGCCCCGAAGCCCTGCCGGTGGCGCACGTCGTCGGTGACCCCTGCATGGACCGGCTGCGCGCGTCCCTCCCCTTCCGCGCGGAATACCGCGCCGCCCTCGGCGTACGCCCCGACCAGAAGCTGCTCCTGCTCAGCACCACCTGGGGCCGCGCGTCCCTCCTCGGCGCCGGCGGCGACCTCGTGCGCCGCGCGCTCGCCGAACTCCCCCACGACGCGTTCCGCGTCCTCGCCGCCGTGCACCCCAACGCCTGGTACGGACACGGCGGCTGGCAGCTCCGGTCCTGGCTGCGGCCCCACGTGGACGCCGGGCTGCTGCTGCCCCCGCCCGCTGGCGACACCTGGCAGGCGGCGCTGTGCGCGGCCGACGCGTTCATCGGCGACCACGGCTCGGTGTCCCTGTACGCGGCGGGGCTCGGCCTGCCCGGTCTGCTCGGCGCCCACGACGAGGAGACCGTGGTGGGCGGCTCCCCGATGGCCCGCCTCGGCGCGGCGCTGCCCCGCGTCTCGCCGTCGGTCCCCCTCTCCGTACAACTGGAGCGCGCCGAACGCCACCAGGCCGCGGACCCCCGCCTCACCGAGATCGCGGCCCAGATCACGTCCCGCCCCGGCGAGGCCCTGTCCCGCCTGCGCCGCCTCTGCTACCGCACGCTGGATCTGGCCGAGCCCGCCGCCCCGCTCGTCCCGCGCCCCGTCGACGTACCGCTGGACCTGCCGCGCCCGCGCCGCTCCCCGGTGGACGCACCGCAGTTCGTCGAGGCCGAGGCGACGGCCCCCTCCGCCCCGGCCTCCGCCCCGGCCCCCGGGCCGACCCACGTCCTGATCAGCCGCTACCCCGCCCTCCTCCAGGCCGACACCGCCCACCACCCCCACCTCGCCGACGCCCACCTCGCCGTCACCGAGGGCGAACCCGAGGCGCGCTGGGCCCGCGCGGCGGACGTGGTGACCGCCCGGCATCGGGCGACCGGCCCCGCCCGGCCCGCGTCGCTCCTCCCCGAGCTGCTGTCCCGCCACCCGGGCGCCACCCTGGCGGCGGCCCCGGAGCCGTCCGGCACCTGCCTCCTCCGCAGCCGCAACGGCACGACATACCGGGCGAGTTGGGGGTCCGGAGCCCCCTGGGCCACTCCGTCGCTCACCGCGTCGGCGGTGTACGCCTGCCTGCTCCGGCACGGCGACGGCTGGCACGGCGAGGCGGAGGTACGGCTGACGCCGGAGGGGGCGCCGGGGCGGCTGCGGGTGCGGTGCGTCGGGGCGGGCGACCGCCGCGTGGGGGAAGCCGCCGAGTAGGCCCTCGGCGCGGGCGCCCCGTCACGCTTCCCCGCCTTGGCCGCCCTCCCGGCCTTCCCCGCTCTCCCCACCCAACCGCTCCCGAGCCCCCGCCGCCGCCACGCTGCCCAGCGTCCGGTACGTCGCGAGTGCCGCCTGCCAGTCCTCCCGGGCGCGCCGCTCGTCGCCGCGGGCGGCCCAGGCGTCGCCGCGGGTGAGGCGGGCGTCGGCCTCCTCCTTGGGGGCGCCGCGGCCCTGGAAGAGGGCGATCGCCTCGTCCAGCGGTGCGACCGCTTCGTCGGCGCGGTCGGCGGCCAGCCGGGCCTGGGCGTAACGGGTCAGCGCGCGGGCCTCGTTGTAGCGGTCGGGTTCGGGCAGGGCGGCGAACCGGCGGCGGGCCCCGAGGAGGCTCGCGGCGGCTTCCTCGTGCAGGTGGGCGGCGCTCGCCGCGCGCCCCGTATGGTACTCGAGGAGCGCCCGGCCGCGCGGATGCGGGAGGTCGCCGAGCGCGCGCAGCGCCTGCCGGAAGTGGTCGAGGGCGGCCTGCGGGTGGCCCTGTTCCAGGGCGACCTGACCGAGGCCCTCGAGCGCGGAGGACTCGGTGCGGGCATGCCCGACCACGCGGGCCGCCCGCAGCGCGAGCCCGTACTGCTCGCGCGCACGCTCGACGCTCTCAGCCCCACCCTGGTCGAACAACGCGAAGGCCAACTCGTAGTGGCAGCGGGCAAGGAGGAGCCTGCCGTCGTCCGCCGAGACCGCACTGCCGGGGGCGCTGCCTGAGGCACCGAGAGCGGCGCCGTCCGCACCGCTCCCGCCGAGAGCACCTCCCGGGCCGGCCTCGCCCGGAGCACCCTCCCCACCAGCGCCACCCGAAGCAGCCCTCCCCGAGGCCCCGTCACCACCACCCCGGCCAGCCCCGTCATCCGTGCGCCCCCGCCGCACGGGGCCGTACGCCTCCCCTCCGCCGGGGGCCGCCTCGCCCCCAGCCGCCGTCTCCCCCGCCCCCGCGACGGCCGCAACCACCCGCTCCGCCGCCCGTACCGCCAGCTCGCACACCTCCACCCACAGCGTGTGGTGTTTGCGGCGGAAGAAGAAGCCGCGCAGGGCCTCGGCCAGGGTGCAGACGGTGTGGTCGTGGCCGTGGGCGAACTCGCGGGCGGTGAGGGCGGCGGCGTTCTCGCGGTCCGGTTCGAGGGCGTCCAGGGCCTCGGCCTCGTCGGCGAACACGCCCTGCAGGCAGGCGGGTTCGCGGAAGACGCGGGAGAGGCGCCAGCGGGAGGACACCAGGACCTCGGCGGCGGCCGCCCGCCGCACGTACCAGTCGGTGATACGCGCCGCCACCGCCCCGGCCTCGTCCGCGTCGGCGCGGGCCAGCGTGCCCGCGTACTCGTGGAGGAGGCCGTTCATGCGGCAGCGGCCGGGCGCGGGGCGTTCGAGGAGGTTGCCGCCGAGGAGCGTGCGCCGCACCCGAGCGCCCTGCTCGGCGCCGCCCGCGAGCTCGTCGACGAGGCCGTCGGCGAACTCGGGCGTCGGGTTCAGGCCGAGCCCCCGGAACACGGCGGCCGCGGCGGGCTCCAGCGCCGCGTAGGAGTCCTCGAAGACGGGACGGAGGGAGTACGTGTGCGGGTCGTCGGACACGGTCAGCGCCTCCTGGAAGGTGGGCAGGGCGAGGAGCCGGCGGGCGAACTCCTCGACGCCGCCCTCCAGCGGGTCGGCCGCGCGGGCCCCGGCCAGCCGCGCGGCGGCGGGCAGACCCGCGAAGGCGGGGACGACCGCCCGCAATAACTCCCGGCCCTGGTCGGTGAGTTCGGCGGACGCAGCGCCGCCCGCCGTGTGCAGGAAAAGCTCCCGGCAGGACGCGTCGTCGAGGCCCGCGAGGCGTACGTACTCAGGTTCGGAGGAGGGCAGCGCGCCGCGCAGCCCGGCGAGGAGGAGACGGCTGGTGACGACGACCATGCTCCGTGGGTGCCCCGGCAGGAGCGGGCCGACCTGAGCGGCCGTCACGACGTCGTCGAGCAGCACCAGGCAGGGTTCGTGCGCGGTGAGATGGCGGTAGTACGCGGCCAGCGCGGCCTCGTCGGCGGGCATCTCGGCGCGTGGGGTGCCGAGGGCGCCGACGAACGACTCCAGGACGGCGCGGGTGTCCGCCGGCTGCAGCGCGCCGCGCGGGCTCATGTCGGCGTACAGCACCCCGCCGGGGAAGTCCGCGCCCCGCAGCGAGGACCAGTACAGGACGGCCCCGGTCTTGCCGATGCCGGGCGGTCCCGTCACCACGACGACCTTCGCGGGCGCGCGCTCGCCGCGGGCGTCGGCGATCCGGTCGAGCGCGGCCCGCACGGGCATCCGGTCCACCAGGCGCCCGGGCGCGGCCGGAGCCATCAACGGCACCCGAGGGGCCCGCACTTCACCGCTCACGCACTGCCGCACCGTGACGTGCCGCGCCTGGACGACGTCACGGAAGCTCCCGCCCGAAATGCTGTTGTCCACCGAATCCACCCCGGCAGTCTTCCAGGCCCGCCGTCTTCAGTGGTGCCCCTCCCCGCTGTGCCCGCTGTGCACCTGCCGGTACTCCTCCGCCGTCGGCTTCGGCACCTGTGTGCCGGGGCCGTACATGGCGCGGGACAGGCGCGCCCGCAGGCGCTCGGAGCGGGGCACCTTGCGGGCCACGCCGTTCGCGTCGACCAGCGGCCCGATCTCGTGCGGCCGGGGCTGCTCGTGCGCGGTGAGGGTGTACCGCTCGGCCCGGGTGAGGGGCTCGTGCACCTCGACGAACTCGCCGTGCGGGAGGCGTTTGATGACGCCGCGCTCCCGGCCGTGCAGGACCTTCTCGCGGTCGCGGCGCTGCAGGCCCAGGCAGATCCGGCGGGTGACGACGAAGGCGAGCGGCGGGGCGACGAAGAAGGCGATGCGCACGAACCAGGTGATGGCGTTGATGGAGAGGTGGAAGTGCGTGGCCCAGATGTCGTTGCCGCCGCCGACCATCAGCACGCCGTACAGCGTCAGCCAGGCCACCCCGATGCCCGTGCGCGTGGGCGCGTTCCGCGGCCGGTCGGCGATGTGGTGCTCGCGTCTGTCCTTGGTGACCCACGCCTCGATGAAGGGATAGACCGCGATCGCCGCCATGATGAGCGGGAACAGCGCGAAGGGGATGAAGACGCCCAGCTCCAGGGTGTGGCCCCAGGCGTTGATCTCCCAGCTCGGCATCACCCGGATCAGTCCCTCGGAGAAGCCGAGATACCAGTCGGGCTGGGCGCCGGTGCCGACGAGGTCGGGCCGGTAGGGGCCGAGCGCCCACACGGGGTTGATGGTGGCGATCGCGCCCATCATCGCCAGGACGCCGAAGACCAGGAAGAAGAACCCGCCCGCCTTGGCGATGTAGATGGGCATGAACGGCGCGCCCACGACGTTCTTCTCGGTCCGCCCGGGCCCCGCGAACTGGGTGTGCTTGTGGTAGAAGACCAGGATCAGATGGGCCACGACCAGGCCCAGCATGATGCCCGGCAGCAGCAGCACGTGCACGGCGAAGAGTCTCGGGATGATGTCGTGGCCCGGGAACTCGCCGCCGAAGAGGAAGAAGGAGAGGTACGTGCCGACGACCGGGATCGACAGGATGGCGCCCTGCGCGAAGCGGATGCCGGTGCCGGACAGCAGGTCGTCGGGTAGCGAGTAGCCGGTCAGGCCGGTGATCAGGCCGAGCATCAGCAGCGTCCAGCCGAACAGCCAGTTGATCTCGCGCGGCTTGCGGAACGCGCCGGTGAAGAACACCCGCATCATGTGCACCAGCATCCCGGCGACGAAGACGAGCGCCGCCCAGTGGTGGATCTGCCGGATGAGCAGTCCGCCGCGCACCTCCATGCTGATGTCGACGGTCGACTCGTAGGCGCGCGTCATCAGCACGCCCTTGAGCGGTTCGTACGAGCCGTCGTACTCGACCTCGATGCCGCTCGGCTCGAAGAACAGGGTGAGCCAGACGCCGGTGAGGATGAGGATCAGGAAGCTGTACAGGCAGATCTCGCCGAACATGAACGACCAGTGGTCCGGGAAGACCTTGCGCATCTGGGACTTGGCGAGGGTGTGCACGCCGAGGCGGCCGTCCGCCCAGTCGGCGACGCGTTCCCCCTTGCCGGGGCCGGTGTCGCGCTTGCCGGGGCCGGTGTTGCGGGCGCGTTCGCTCATGCGGCTCCCCCCTTGGGCGGCTACCAGGGTAGGTGCGCCGCCGCCCGCCGCGTCAACAGGCTTGCGCTCAAGGTGATTTCACCGGCCAGGGGGCTTCACCATTCGGCGAACGTCCCGTCCGGCTGCCGCCACACGGGGTTGCGCCAGGCGTGCCCGCCGCGGTCGGCCTCCCGCACCGCCGCCTCGTCGACCTCGACGCCGAGTCCGGGCAGGGCGGTGCGGTGCGCGTACCCGTCGGTGAAGCGGAACGGCTCGGTGTCCACGACGTACGACAGGAGGTCGGCGCGCTTGTTGTAGTGGATGCCGCGGCTCTGCTCCTGGATCAGGAAGTTCGGTGTGGTCCAGGCGATCTGGAGGCTGGCGGCGAGCGCGATCGGGCCGAGCGGGCAGTGCGGGGCGAGCAGCGCGCCGTAGGTCTCCGCGAGGGCGGCGATGCGCTGCACCTCCGTGATGCCGCCCGCGTGCGACAGGTCGGGCTGGGCGACGGCGACGCCCGCGGTGAGGGCGGGCAGGAACTCGGCTCGGCTGTAGAGGCGTTCACCGGTGGCGATGGGGACGGGGCTCGCCGCGACCAGGGCGGGCAGCAGGTGGCCCTGGTCGGGCAGCAGCGGCTCCTCCGCGAACAGCGGGTGCAGCGGGGCGAGTTCGGCGAGGACGCGGCGGGCGCTGGCGGGGGTGAAGCGGCCGTGGAAGTCGACGGCCACGTCCCGGTCCGGGCCGAGGGCCTCGCGGGCGACGGCGACGCGGTCGACGACGGCGGCGGTCTCGGCGGGCGTGGTGACGGGCGAGGTGACCCCGGCCGCATTCATCTTCACCGCCGTGAAGCCCGCCTCGACCTGCGCGGCGATGTGCTCGGCGAGGATCGCGGGTTCGTCGCCGCCGACCCAGGCGTACACCCGCGCCCGGTCCCGCACCGGGCCGCCGAGCAGCGCGTGCACGGGCGCGCCGTAGGTCTTGCCCGCGATGTCCCACAGGGCCTGGTCGAGGCCCGCGACGGCGCTGGAGAGGACGGGGCCGCCGCGGTAGAAGCCGCCCTTGGTGAGCACCTGCCAGTGGTCCTGGATGCGCAGCGGGTCCTGCCCGATCAGGTATTCGGCGAGTACGTCGACGGCGGCGCGCACCACTTCGGCGCGGCCCTCGACGACGGGCTCGCCCCAGCCGACGACGCCTTCGTCGGTCTGCACGCGGCAGAAGAGCCAGCGCGGCGGGACGAGGAAGGTCTCCACGCGGTCGATCTTCACGGTCTGCCTCTCGTTCGGGTGCGCGCCGGTCCGGCCCGCTCAGGCCGATGCCTTGACTACGCTCCAGCCGCCGTCCACGACCAGGCTCGTCCCGGTGACGTACGACGCCTCGTCCGCGGCGAGGAACGCGATGGCCGCCGCGACCTCCTCCGGCGAGCCGAACCGCCCGGCCGCCGTCCCCTCGACGCTGCGGGCGCGGTCCTCCTCCCCGATCTCCCCCCAGGCGGGCGTCAGGATCGGCCCCGGCAGCACGGCGTTGACCCGCACCTCGGGCCCGTACTCGACGGCGAGCTGGCCGCACAGGGAGAGCAGCGCGCCCTTGCTCGCCGCGTAGGCGGGGCGGCCGGGGATGCCGGTGTGGGCGTGGACGGAGGAGGTGAGGACGACGGCGCCGCGGTGGGCGCGCAGGTCGGGCAGGACGGCCTTGAACCCGAGGAACGTGCCGGTGAGGTTCACCGCGAGCTGGTGTTCCCAGGAGGCCACGCTCGTCTCGTGGGCGGGCGCGACCTCGCACGCGTAGGCGTTGCTGGAGAGGACGCCGACGGGGCCGAAGCTGTGCGCGGCCGCCACCACCTGGCCCCAGTCGGCGGCCTCGGTGACGTCCGCGTGGACGAACACCGCGCTGCCGCCCTTGGCCCGGATCCCCTCCGCGAGCGCCTCGCCGCGCTCGCCGTCCACGTCGCCGACGACGACGGCGGCGCCCTCGGCGGCGAGCCGCACGGCGGTGGCGGCCCCGATGCCGGACGCGCCACCGGTGACGACGGCGACGCGTCCGGCGAAGCGGGCACCGGGCGCGTGAGCCGGACCGGCAGGGCTGACGGCGGCGTCGGCGGGAGCGGCGGGGCCCGCGCCGGCGGCGTCTGTGGAAGCGGCGGAGCCGGCGCCGACGGAGTCGGGCGGGCTCGTGACGGCCGCGTCGGAAGCAGCCGCGCCGTCGGAAGCGTGTGCGCTTGGGTTCACGTGCGTGGTCCCCTCGTGCGGGTGGGCGGCGCGGCCGCTCCCCGGCGGCCGCTTCTTTGCGGCGGTGCCGCGCAGACGTGCCCGCCGGGGAGCGGTGACCGCGAAAGGCCTGCGCCGCCCACTCTATGGCCGGACCCCGCCCGGCTCCATCGCCACGCTCGGCGGACGCCGCACACCGGTGGCCCCGGGCCTCGTACCGGCACTCAGCGCCGCGCCCCGCTCCGCTCCGCCCCCGGCTTCCCGTGTTCGTGCGCGGTGGACGGCGCGGCCTCGGAAGCCGCCGCGGGCGTCGCGGGCGCCGTGCCCGCCCGCGCCCCGGGCACCACCTGCCGCTCCCCCCGGCGGTCCAGGAGCCCGAGGACCGGACCGGTCATCGCCGTCGTGACGAGGGCCATGACGACCATCAGGGAGTACAGCGACTGGTCCAGGAGGCCGAGTTGCAGGCCGACGCCGAGGATCACCAGTTCCGTCAGGCCCCGCGTGTTCATCAGGGCCGCGAGCTGACCGGCGCCGTGCGGCGGAAGCCCCTGCGAGCGCGCGCCGGCGTAGGTGCCGCAGAACTTCCCGACGACGGCGACCAGGACGATCACGGTGAGTTCGAGGAGCCCGCTCACGCCCACGCCGCGCAGGTCGACCTTGAGGCCCGCCACCACGAAGTACACGGGCCGCAGCAGCGAGGTGACGTGCCCGGTCCGCTCGCACACCTCGTCGCGCAACACCCCCGCGGCGTCACGCGGCAGCACGGCGCCGAACAGGAAGGCGCCGAAGATGTAGTGCATGCCCATGGCCTCGGTGGCCGCGGCGGACAGCAGGGCGCCGACGAGCACGACGCCGAGCCGGTTCGCGCTGAGCGTCGCGACCCCGCCGGAGCCGGGGCCGAGGACGCGCCGCAGCACCGGCCGCAGGGCGACGAGCAAGGCCGCGAACGGCACGAGCAGCGTGACGCGCCAGTAGTCGTCCGCGCCGCCGACCACGGCCTGCACCCCCGGCGAGCGCCGACCAGGCGACGACGTCGACCAGCGCGGCCGTGGCGAGCGCGATGCCGCCGATCTCCGTGCGGGACAGGCCGCGGTCCGCGAGGATCCGGGCGAGCACGGGGAAGGCGGTCACCGACACAGCCAGGCCCATGAACACGATGAACGCGGTCCGCTGCGGCGTCTCGTGGTCGCGCAGCAGCCAGAGGGCGAGAGCCCCACGCCGAGCACGAACGGCACCAGGGTGGAGCCGAGGGCCGCGCCCGCGCTGACCCGGGTGCGGCCGCGCAGCACCCGGTGTTCGAGTTCGAGGCCGACGACGGGCGGCTGGCCGACCCGCGCCGCGAGGGCGCCGAGCCCGCGGGCGAGCGCCAGGATGAGGGCCACGTCCAGGAACAGCAGCTGCACTTGGTGGCTGGTCATGACCACACCGGCCCCTCGCCGCCCCCGTGAACCTCCGTGTCCCCGTGGGCCTTCATGTTCCCGTGGACCTTCGTGTTCCCGTGAACTTCCGTAGTGGCCTGCATCAAGCCGCTCCCCCTGTCGCATCCCTCTGATCCGTGCACTCTGTTCGCAGTACGCACAGATTCGGCCAGGAACGCTGACAGGCCACTGACTACCCGCCCCGACTCGCCTTACGGCCGAGGGGCGTTGGAGAGCCCTACGGACGCTGGGGCGCGGGCAGGATCTGCCGCAGCCGCGGCGAGGGGTGCCGCTCGCGCCGCCACTCGCGGGGATAGCCGACGGACACCTCGACGTGCGGGACGCCGTCGTGCCAGATGGTGCGCGGAATGTGCAGATGGCCGTAGACGACGGCGGCCGCGCGGTACCGCACGGGCCAGTCGGCGGTGGCCTCCGTGCCGCACCACAGGGCGAATTCGGGATACGTCAGGATGCGCGTGGGTTCGCGCACGACCGGCCAGTGGTTGACGAGGACCGTGGGCAGCTGGGGGTCGAGGGCGTCGAGCCTGTCCTTGGTGAAGGCCACGCGGGCGCGGCACCAGTCCTCGCGGGTCTCGTACGGCTCGGGATACAGCAGCATCTCGTCCGTGCAGACCACGCCGGTCTCGTACGCGTAGTCGAGGGCCGCCTTCTTGGAGTGCTTCCCGGGGGGCCGGAACGTGTAGTCGTACAGCAGGAACAGCGGCGCGACGACCGCGGGCCCGCCCTCGCCGTGCCACACCGGGAACGGATCTTCGGGCGTGTGCACGCCGAGGCCGCGGCACAGCTCGACGAGATGGCGGTAACGGGCCTCGCCGCGCAGCTGGTTCGGGTCGTCGCGGGGCGTCCAGAGCTCGTGGTTGCCGGGCGACCAGATCACCGTGTCGAACCGCTCGGTGAGGAGGCGCAGCGCCCACTCGATGTCGCTCATCAACTCGCCGATGTCACCGGCGACTATCAGCCAGTCGCCCTCGTGTTCCGGCCAGAGCCCGTCGACGAATTTCCGGTTCTCGTCATACGCGATGTGCAGGTCACTGATGCCGAACAGCCTCGGTGACCGTCGGGATGCGGCAGATGTCGTCACTACGCGAGGCTAACCGAAGGGCAGGGGCTCCGGCATGCGCGGCCCGGTGACCGGGACACTGTCGGGGCGCCGTCGAGGAGCGGTCGGGGCGAGTGGCCGAAGCGGGCAGGTGGCGGAAGCGGCGTACGGGCGGGTGGCCGAGGCGGGTGGCCGAGTCGGCACGGGCGGGGTGGCCGAAGCGGCGTCGGTGCGCCGTCCGCCGTCACCGTCTAAGGTGCCCCAGGGGCGGTCTCGTTCGCGGATGGGGGCTCGGGTGGACGCCGGCACGGTGGGGCTGCGGATCGCGTCGTCAGTGATGGTGCCGCTGGTGAAACGGCTGCTGCTGCCGCCCAAGAGCCTGCCGGGCGCGGAGTTCGGCGAGCGGCCGGTGCGCATCGGGCGGCTCCTGTCGTTCACCGGCGACCGGCGCACGCTCAGCGAGGCCGATCTCTACCAGCTCGCACGGGAGTTGGTGCGTCGCGCGATGCGCGCCGCGGGCCCGCACGACCCGCCCATCGCACCCGACGAGCAGAACGCCGTCGGCTACGCCCTCGGCCACACCCTGCGCGCCCTCGGCGACCTCGACATGGACGACGTGCAGGCCTTCGACCTCGGCCCGGAGAAACTCGCCGCCGCCCTGGTCCGCGCCAGCGCCCCGGAGACCCGCGCGCTGCTCAGCGACGACGCCGCCCGGCTGCACGACCGGCTGCTCGTCACCGCGTGTCTGCACCTGGTCCACCAGTTCAGCAAGCGCCCCGGCTTCGAGGCCCGCGCCCAGGTGGAGGTGCGCCGCAGCCTGAGCGAGCAGAAGGAGCAACTGCGCCTGATCCTGGAGCGGCTGCCCGCCACCCTCTCCGAGGACACCGACTTCGAGCAGAATTACGCGGACTACGTGGTCCGCGCGCACAGCACCCTCAGCATCCACGGCGTCGACCTGCACGACACGCGGAGCCAGGCCTGGCCGCTGGAGACCGCCTATCTGAGCCTGGAGGCGGCGCCCGCCCGCGACCCGGCCGAACCGGTGCCCGGCGCGGCCAACGGCGACGCCGATGCCGACGCCGACGGCCGGAGCGCCGACCCGGACCCGGAGTCCGAGCGCACGACGGGCCCGGTCGAGGCAGCGCTCGCCGCCCACGACCGCGTGCTCCTTCGCGGGGTCGCCGGCACCGGCAAGACCACGCTGGTGCAGTGGCTCGCCCTCACCACCGCCCAGCAGGATCGGGTGCCCGGCCATCTGCCGCAGCTCCTCGGCCGGGTGCCGTTCGTGCTGCCGCTGCGCGCGCTGGCTCGCGAGGACACCGAACTGCCCCTGCCGGAGGGCTTTCTGCAGTGGATCGACTGCCCGCTGTCGGGCAGCGAGCCCAAGGGGTGGGCGGTGCGGGTCCTGCAGGCCGGGCGCGGCATGCTCCTGATCGACGGCGTCGACGAGATCCCGGAGGCCGAGCGGCCGCGCGCCCGCGCCTGGCTCGGCAAGCTCCGCACCACCTTCCCCGGCAACCTGTGGCTGGTCACCACCCGGCCCTCCGCGCTGCCCCGGGACTGGCTCGGCCGCGAGGGCTTCCGCGAGTTCACGCTCACGCCGATGCGGCCGGGCGACGTACGCCGGTTCGTGCAGCGCTGGCACGAGGCGGCGGGCGCGGGCGGCGACCTCGCCCAGACCCTGCTGCGGTCGCTGCGGTCCTCGACGGAGCTGAGCCGCCTGGCGTCCAACCCGCTGCTGTGCGCGCTGATCTGCGCGCTGCACCGCGAGCGCGCGGGCTTCCTGCCGATCGGTCGGGTCTCGCTGTACGAGGCCGCGCTCTCCATGCTCCTGGAGCGCCGCGACCGCGAGCGCTACCTCTACGGCGAGGGCACCCCGAAGCTGGACCAGAAGTCGGCGACGGAGCCCCTGAAGCGGCTCGCGTACTGGCTGATCCGCAACGAACGCACCCGCCTGAAGCGGCAGGACGCCGTCGACCTGGTGGACCGGCTGCGCCCGTCCGTGCCGCAGCTCGCCGCCGTCGGCACCGCCGAGGACGTCCTGCGGCTGCTCCTGGACCGCTCCGGCCTGCTGCGCGAACCGGCCGAGGGCGCCGTGGACTTCATCCACCGCACCTTCCAGGACTTCCTGGGCGCGAAGGCGGCCCTGGAGGAGCACGACATCGGGGCCCTGGTCACGCACGCCCACCTCGACCAGTGGGAGGACGTCCTGCAGATGGCCGTGGCCCAGGCGCGGCCCGACGAGCGCGCCGAGCTCCTCACCCGGCTCACCGGCCGCGCCGACCGCGAGGAGGACGACACCGTGCGGGCCCGCCTCAGGCTGCTCGCCCTCGCCTCCCTCGACCAGGCGACACGCCTCGACCCCGAGGTTCGCCGGACCGTCGAGGAGCGCGCCGCGCAGCTCCTGCCACCGCGCAGCATGCGCGAGGCCAGGGCGCTGGCGGAGACCGGGGCGCTGCTGCTCGGCCTGCTGCCCGGGGCCGACAGCCTGGAGGGCGACGCCGAGGTGACCACGGTGCACGCGATCTGCCGCATCGGCGGGGACGCGGCGCTGGCCCGGCTGCGCGAGTTCGTGACCACGCGGCAGCCGGGGGTACGCGGCCAGCTCCTGGCCCACTGGGACCGGTTCGACACCGACGAGTACGCCGAGGAGATCATCAAGCCGCTGCTCGCGGCCGGCGCGGGCGAGGCCGTCATCGTCCGCTCGGCGGCCGAGCTGAAGGCGCTCAGCGCGATGTCCGGGTACGAACGCGTGGTGCTGCAGGGCGACTTCGCCGAGCTGGACATCGTCGGCGCGCTCGACGCGGACGGCCTGCGCGAGCTGCGGCTGCGCGGCAACATGCGGCTGACGTCGCTCGGCTTCCTGGCGGACTTCCCCGCCCTGGAGGCCCTCGCGCTGCACGGCTGCCGCGCCATCAGCGACACCGCCCCGCTGACCCGGCTGCCCCTGCTGCGCCGACTCAGCCTCGCGGACCTGCCCCAACTGGAGCCCCTGGCACGCCTTTCGGCCTGCCCGCGCCTGGACTCGCTGATCCTGGGCGCCGAGGTGCCCTGGCGCGGACTGCGCGATCTGCCGCGGCCGGGGGCGCTGCGGGTGCTGGCGCTGCCGCCGGACGCCGTCGAGCTGGCCGACATCACCGCCCTGACGGAGCTGCGCGAGCTGCGCCTGCACAACGCGAGCGACCGGCTCCGCCCGGACGACTGGGACGCGCTGCTCGCCGGGCTGCCCGCGCTGCGCAGCCTGCGCCTCTCCCACGAGCAGCTCAGCATGATGCTGTTCCCGCCGGGCGCCCGCATCCCGCAGCTCACCTGCCTGGACGTGCGCTCACGGCCCGGCGCCGCGGTGTCGCTGCGGCGGATCGCGCGCCGCCTGCCGGGCCTTGAGGAGATCCACCTCACCCTGTTCGACACCGTCGACCTGGTGCATCTGGCGGGGCTTCCCCACCTGCGCCGGGTGCGGCTCGACTATCCGGGCGAGGTGCACCACGCCGACGATCTGCCCGCGCGGGCGGAACTCACGGTGCGCCCGCGCCACTGAGCCTTGCTCGGCAGCACCCGAGGCCCCGGCCGACGCGCCACCGCGAGCCCCCGGTGCGCCGTCCCGGACCCCTGGTGCGCCGCCTCACGCCCCCGGCAGGCCCGCGCGCGGCATGGCGTGCGCGACGGCGCACGACTAGCGTCCGCCCCTCGCGTACCGGCTCCGTCGCCGCGTCCCGGCGCATACCGCGGCGGGTCACGGTTCCGCCGTAATATGCCCGATCAGCTCCCCTGAAAGCGCTGGCCAGGGGATAGTGGGAGGTGTAACTTCTTTCACCCTCAACGCAGTTGACGATGGCATGGAGAAGCAAGCGGCCAGCGAAGGACGGGAGCGGTATCCGGCGAGATGCACACATCCGAAGCCCCTCGGCTGTACGCACGCGACCCGCTCCTGCACTCCCTCGTCCCCCGCCTCACCGGCCTCGCCTACGCCGAACGCGCCCGCGTTCCCTGGGAGTACGACAAGGACCTGCCCCTGGTGCTCCTGACCGGCCGCCACGGCATGGGCCGCTCCGCCGTCCTCGACGCCCTGGAGCGGCACTACTCGGGGCGGCTGCCGCTCGCCCTCGTCGACACCGCCGCGTCCACGCTGGTCGTCGAGCTCCTGGAGGAGCTGGTGCGGTTCCTCGCGCCCGGTCTCGGCCGCCGCTTCCCGCTGCTCCTGCCGGGCCTGATCTCCGTGTTCGGCGGGCACGGCGGCACCGCGGACGAGCGGGCGCGCGCCACCGCCCGCATCGCCCGCCTCCTGATCGCCTGTCACCTGGAGTCCGGCACCGAGGCGGACGTGGCACAGCGGTGGGCGGGACGGGTACGGACACGCATCGACGGAGCGGCCGGAACGGCCGGAGCGGCCGGGCCCGCCCGGCCCGGCGAGCACGCCGTCACGTACGCCGTGCTCGCGGAGTACTTCGAGCGCTACACGCGCTCACGCAGTGCGGCCACGCTGCGCCAGTGGTACCAGGAGCGGTACGCCGAGTCCGAGGGCGGCGCGGCGGGCGCGGCGGCGGACGGGCACGACGGCCTGGCGCGCCTCGCCGACTGGTTCCACCGCGGCGGCGACTACCGGCACGCCGCCGAACAGACCCTCGTCCACGCCTTCCTGGAGGACATCGCCGCCGCCCGCAGCAAGTGGCAGCGCCTCAACCGCGACCCGCGCCCGCTGGCCCTGCTCGACAACACGCACTCCCCCGCGGGCGCGCGCCTGGTCGACCTGATCCTGGAGTACCGCGCGCGGCCCGGCGGCGCCCCGCACGATCCGCTGGTCGTGGTCGCGACCCGGCTCGGCGACGCGCCGCCCGACGCCACCGAGGCGGTGCACCGCGAACTGCCGGACCTGGTGACCTCCACGCGGTGGCGGCGCGCGGGGCACACCCCGTCGGCGGGCCTGGTCGTCGTCCCGCTCACACCGCTCAGCCGCGACGACGTCCTGCTGATGCTGGACGCCGCGTCGGCCCCGCCGCACCCGTACCTGGCCTCCGCGCTGCACTCCCTGACCGGCGGGCATCCGCTGGCGAGCAGCGTCCTGTGCGAGGCCGTCCTGGAGCACACCCGCGCCACCGCGTCCCGCGGGGCGCACCCCGGCCCGCCGGCCGGTCCGCTCGGGCCGCGCAACCTCCTGGAGCTGACCACCCCGGACGGCCGGCCGGTGACCTTGGCGATCCTGGAGCGGCTGCTGCCGTCCCCGCACCAGCGGGCGCGACTGGTGCCGCTGTCGCTGGCCCGCGACAGCACGGCCGCGCAGGAGCTCGCCACCCATCTGCGCCTGGAAGGCCCCGAGCAGCTGCCCGCGAACGCGGCCGCCGACTATCTGGAGGCCGAGCAGTGGCAGCACGACACCCCGGAGGACCGGCCGCTGGCCGCCGACCCGCTGCTCAACACGCTCCTGGTGCACGAGGCGCGCCGCACCTCGCAGGGCACCGACTCGCGCCGCGGCTGGCAGGAGATCCACGACTTCCTGCGCCGCCACCACACCACGCGCGGCGAGGACAGCGAGGCCGACGCGCTCCGGCACACGCTGGCGGCCGGTGACGCCAAGACGGTGGTGGCCGCGCTGTCCGAGGAGTTCCAGTCGGAGCAGGACCGGCAGAGCGCGCTGCGCTGGCTGAACTGTCTGCGGTACGCGGCCACGGCACCGGCCCCGCCGGCGGCGGACTGGGACGACGAGCGGGCCGCGATGGCCGCGGGCGCGTACGACGACCGTTATCACGACATAGACGAGATCGACCGCTGCATCAACCGGCTGCTGCACGGCCTGTGGTACCTGTCCGACGTGACCGCCGAGCCGGAGGCCGACCTCTGCGACGACATAGGGGCGGAGCTGGCCTTCCTCTCGCTGCGGCACCAGTCGTGGCGCGCCGTGCTGAGCCAGGCCGCCCGCACCTGGCCGGCCGCTGCCCGTGACAAGCGCCCCCTCCCGCTGCCCGAACTGTGAGGAAGCATGTTCCTGAGCCGTCGCAACGGGTTCGGCCCGCTCGACAAGGCCGTCGCCGTCCTGGTGCCGCTGGTCCTGATCGCCGTGGGCGTGGTCGTGTATCTCGCGACCCGTCCCGAGGACTGCGCGGGCGGGCTGGAGAAACATGACGGCCAGTGCGTGGGCGTCACGGACGGGGCGTTCGACGCGAACGACGACATCAAGGGGCTGATCCGGGACGTCGCGGAGGAGAACGACCGCGTCGCGAAGGCCTGGGGATCGCCGAAGAAGGGCCAGACCCCGATACCGTACGGCCGGATCGCGCTGATGATGCCGTTCACCTCGGACGAGTCCAGCGCCATGACCGCGGAGATGATCCGCCGCTCCCTGGCCGGGGCGCACGCCGCCCAGTTGCGCGCCAACAGCGGCGGCGGGCCGCACTATCAGCTCCTGATGGCACCCGACGGCAAGCACCTCGACCAGTGGCGGCCGGTGGTCGACGACCTCGAAGACCTCGTCGACGACCGGCAGTCGCCGCTCGTGGGCGTCATGGGCCTGCCGAGCAGCACGCCCGAGACCCGCGACGCCGTGCGGGCGCTGAGCCAGCGCCGGATCGCCACCGTCGGCCCGGTCATCACCTCCGCCGACATGAACGCCCCGTATTTCTTCAAGACCTCACCGAACAACGACCTGTTCGCCGACGCGCTCGGTCAGTACCTGAAGAAGAATCCGGGTGAGGGAAAGGGTTTCCTCGTCTTCGACAGCCGGCCCGACGACGTGTACTCGCGCAATCTGCACCAGCTGCTCGAGCAGAAATTCGGCAAGAAGTACGGGCTGCGCCAGCGTTCGGCGTCGTTCCTGGGGTCGACGGGTCCGGCCGCCGGTATCCCGCAGCGATTCCAGTCCGCCGCGCAGAAGATCTGCGTGACCGATTCGGACACGGTGTTCTTCGCGGGCCGGGACCAGGATCTTCCGGCACTGGTGAAACGCCTGTCCCAGGAGCCTTCCTGCGACCGCAGCAACCCCGTGCGCATCCTGAAAGTGGGCATCGGTCTCGAACCGACGCTGACCACGCCCGAACTCACGCGGATGCTGCGCGAGACGAAGACCACGGTGGTGGCCGCCGCGTCCGTGACGCCGGAATGGTGGCGTGAGAAGCCCGGGAACCCCGAGGACTCCGGGAACAAGGGCGCGCCCGCCGGGTTCAAGGACTTCCGTACCTTCTTCGAGAAGCTCGACGACCGGCACGACTTCGGCGCGAAGGCACTCGACGACGGCTACGCGATCATGTACCACGACGCGTTCACGCTCCTGGCCAACGCCTTCGACCGCTCGTACTCGGAAGCCAACGAGGGCACCGGGGAGGCCGACGGCAGCACCAGGACGCCGGACCCGGCGCGCACCCCGAACAAGGACGACGTCTACAACACGCTGATCGACGCGAGCATCGTCGACACCGGTGACGCCACCCGCTGCATCGGCTGTCTGCGGGGCGCGGCGGGGACGTACGGGTTCGAGAAGTCCGCCGACACCGAGCAGTGGCCGGTGTGCAAACCGATACCGGTCATCGAGCACCCGGCCGCCGCGAACCGCGAGCCGCAGGAGACGTACCGATCGTTCGAGAAGTCGTTCAAGCATCCGTGCCCCTGAGGCAAGCCGACTGGCACATGCCGAGAACACGTGCCCGGCACATTTGGCCGGAACACATGGCGCGATAGATGTTTACTCAACTTCCAGGTTGTCTAGACCCGTTGACACCTCAGGAAGCGCTCTCCTACTGTCGCGAACGTCGCTCGGACAGCGCAAAACGCCGCCAAAAGCGCGTGGAGGGTTCGTGAACAGCACTGAAGGTGCCCGCGATATCCATATGGCCGCGCCCCGGAACCGTGACGGTCTCCCGGACGTGAGTCTCGATCAAGCACACTCGCCGCAGAAAGTTCTGGCGCACGGTGATCTCCTGCGGCGATTCGTTGCCGGCGAGGAGATCAAACCGGTCCACATGCGGATCGGCATCATGGGCGCCTGCAATATGCGTTGCAATTTCTGCAACTTCCACTCGCCGAACGAGGAGCAGTTCTACGACCTGTTCTCGTTCAAGGACTCCCTCACCACCGACAAGGCGATCACCCTGCTCAAGGAGTTCGCCGAGAACGACGGCCGTGCCGTGACCTTCTGCGGCAGCGGTGAGTGCACCATCCACCCGGGGTACGCCGACATCTGTCACGCCGGGCACGACGACGGCCTGCGCATCGGCCTCATCACCAACGGATCCCGGCTCGGCCGCCCCAAGATCGCCGACTGTGTGACCGCGACGCACACCTGGGTGCGGGTCGGCATGAACGCGGGCACCGAGGCCACGTTCAACGACATCACGCGCGACCGTGAGCAGACGTTCTCCAAGTTCATCTCGACCATCGGCACCCTGCGCGAGAACGCCGTCGCACCGGACTTCCGCATCGGCTTCAACTACGTGATCACGATGCAGAACTACCGCGAGATCGTCGAGGCGGCCCGCATCGCCCACGAGTCCGGGGCGCACTATGTCCGCTTCGAGCCGGAGTTCTACAGCGCGATGGGGCACGAGACCATCGAGACCGTCATGGCGGAGATCTCCGCCTCGCTCGTCGAGGCCACGGCGATGTCCACGGACGACTTCGAGGTGTCGGTGCCCAAACTGGACCGCGGCCCCATGGACCAGGTGGAGGAGGTCGAGGGCGACTTCGAGCGCTGCCACTACAGCCGGTTCGTGACGGCGGTCGGCGCCGACGGGCACCTCTACCCGTGCCCGCAGGTCCACCTCAACAGCCGCTACCGCATCGGTGACGTGGTCGACCTCGGCTACCCCACGGTCCTCGAGGGCGGCCCGCGCGCCGAGTGGGAGGCCTCCAACCCGCGCCGCACCGACCTGTGCAAGTCCTGCTTCTACCGCCCCCAGAACGAGCTCCTGGAGCTCCTCCAACGTGGCCAGATCAAGCTGGACGAGGCGCTGGACGCGTACGCGGTGGAGGTTCCCAGCACCCTGCACGCCGACTTCGTCTGAGCGCCGATTTCCCACCCACCCGCCCTTACTACCCGCCGGAACAGCCCGCGCGGCGACGTTTCAGCCCGTCCGGCGTTTGAGGACGAGCCGCGAAGCGGCGACAGCGGGGGTCCAGGGGGCGGCAGCCCCCTGGTTACGGGAAGGGGCGGGCCTGGGGCGCCCCCGCGAGGGCCCACCCGCACCCACCCGCCACCCACACAGGAGCGATCGCACCCGCATGCAGACCACCCACGTGCGCCGCCTGCTCGGAGCCGAACCCACACTGCGCCTCACCCCGTCCCTCTCCGACGCCCCCGCGCACACCACCTGGTCCCGCAAGGTCCGTGCGGTGGTGGAACGCCTCGCCCGCGTGGAGCGCGCGCCACTCGCGGTCACCGCCGTCGACACCTCGGACGAGAACGGCCTGCGCCGCGAACACCTCACCCTCAACTCCCCGGTACGCGGCGCCTTCCAGGCCACCCTCCTCGCCCCGCAGGCCACCACCGCCCCGAGCCCCGCCGTCCTCGTCTTCGGCGGCAAGAACGCCCGCCTGGCCCAGCTCACCGGCGAAACCCCACCCGACTTCCCCGACCGCAACGTCGCCGAGCACCTGGCACGCGCGGGCTTCGTCACGCTGACGTTCGAGCACGGCATCGGCGGCCTGGACGAGGAGCGCCGCGCGGGCCGCGAGGAGGGCGCCCTGCTCGCGCACGCGTTCACGCTCACCGGCCGCTCCCTGCTCGGCGCCCTCGTCGGCGACACCCTGGGCGCCCTGGACGTCCTCGCCACCCACCCCCTCGTCGACCCCGCCCGCGTCGGCCTGTTCGGGCACAGCCTCGGCGCGGCCGTCGCCCTGCACACGGCGCTGCTCGCGCCGCGCCCCATGCCGGTGTGCGCGGCCAGCCACCTCGGCAGCTACCCGGCGCTGTACGAACGGCTGTTGACGGGGTACGAGGGCGCCGTCCTGCCGGGCGTCCTGGAGTACGCCGACCTCGGCGACCTGTACGCCGCGCTCGCCCCGGCCCCGCTGCACCTCCAGTACGGCACCGCCGACTCCTACCTGGAGCCGGCCGACGCCCGCGCCGCGGCCGCCACCGTCCACCGCGGCTATGCGGCCGCGGACGCCAAGGACCGGCTTGACGTGCACGAACTGCCCATGGGCCACGGCACCCACGTACGGCACACGATCGACTTCTTCACCCGCGCCCTGGCCGGTCCGGGCGCCGCCCCCGGTGACGTCCCCGCCCAGCGCGTCCACTTCGGCGTGGCCGAACGCCGCGCCGTGCTCGACCGGGTCGACGCCGCGCTCGCCTCCGGCCACCTCACCCAGGGCCCCGAACTGGCCCGCTTCGAGGAGCTTTCGCGCACCTGGACGGGGAGCGAGGGTGTGGCCGTCGCGTCCGGCGCGGCCGCCCTGGAGATCGCCCTGCGCATCGTCGGCGTGGCGGGCCGCACCGTGCTGGTGCCGGTCAACACGTTCTTCGCGACGGCGGCGGCCGCGGTGCGCGCGGGCGCGCGCGTCCGGTTCGTCGACATCGAGCTGGACGGGCTCGGCCTGGACCCCGACGCGCTGCGCGGCGCCCTGGACCGCCATCCGGACACGGCGGCCGTGCTGCCCGTGCACATCGGCGGCATCGTCCCGCCCGCGCTCGACGACGTCCTCGCGCTGTGCGAGCGGCGCGGCGTCGCGGTCGTGGAGGACGCCGCGCACGCGCTCGGCGCGACGCTCGGCGGCCGGTTCGCGGGCGCCTTCGGGCGGTTCGGCGCGTTCTCCTTCTTCCCGACGAAGGTCGCCGTGAGCGGCGAGGGCGGCCTGGTGACGTGCGCGAACGCCGAGGACGCGGAGCAGGTGCGGCGCTGGCGCGACCACGGCAAGAGCGCGCAGGGCTCCACGCTGCACGACCGGCCCGGCGGCAACTGGCGGATGAGCGAACTGCACGCCGCCGTCGGCACGGTCGACCTGGAGCGGTTCGACGACACGCTGTCCGCACGTCGTGAACTCGCCTACCACTACGACGAGTTGCTGACCGACGTCCCCGGCATGCGCGCCCACACGGTGCCCGCCGCGGCGCACAGCAACTACTACAAGTACCTCGCCTATCTGGACGCCCCGGTCGACCGCGCGCTCCTGAAGAAGCGCCTGCGCGAACGGCACGGCGTCTCGCTGGCGGGCGAGGTGTACGACCATCTGCTGTGCGACCAGCCGTACTTCACGGGCACAGGCACGGACGCGGGCACGGCCCCGGACGCGGCGGGGGCCGACGGCCCCTTCGAGCAGGCCCGTTGGTTCGCGCGGCACCACATCGCCCTGCCGCTGTATCCGACGCTCACCCGGGCCGAGCAGGTCCGGGTGGTCGAGGCGCTGCGCGGCGAGCTGTCGTGACGTCGTACGAAGAGGACCGGACGCCGGTCGTCTCCGCGTTCCGCAGGGGCGACTGGCAGCCCTCCCTCGACACGGCGCCGCTGCCCGGCGCGGCGGGCACCCGCCTCGCCCTCGTCCCGCACATCGTCGCCCACTCCGACCGCCGCTGGTGGGACTCCGTGCGCGACGACCTGCCCCCGCTCGCCGAGCGGCGCGAACTCGTCCTGGTGGCCCTGGAGTTGTTCCGGCACGGCATCGTCACCGTCGGCGGACTCGGCCCGCAGAGCGCGGACGCGTTCCGGGCCGCCCTGTGGGAGAGCGCCGGGCTGCCCGCGCCGCTCGTCGAGCGCTGGGGCGCGATGCTGTACGAGGGGGCCGCGCGCCGCGAAGTCGGCGCCCCCGACGACGCGTTGGCCCTCGTGTCGCTGCCCGGCAACACCTTCACCTGCCTGGACTCCGTCCTGGAGCAGGCCGAGCGGTCCGCGGGCGTCTGGGTGCGCCCGAGCCGCCGCGAGCCGCTGTCCGCCGCCCGCCTGGTCGCCGCGCTGCTCGCCGCGGGCTGGCCACCGACCCGCCTCGGCCTGTATCCCACCGAACAGCACGCCCTGCACGGCCTGCTGACCCTCACCGACCGGCACGTCGTGTACGGCGGCGCGGGCCTCGCCGCGTCGGTGCGGGCCTCGGCGGCCCTCACCCTGCACGGCCCCGGCCGCGGCTGCGCCCTCGTACCGCCGCCCGGCCCGGCCACCGCCCCCGCGGCTGCCACAGACGACACCGCGGCCTGGCTGCTGCCCCTGGTCGCCGCCGACTCCGGCCGGTTCTGCAGCAACGTACGCACCGTCGTCTGCGTGGACCACGACCCCGAGCCCCTGGCGAAGGCCCTCGCGGCGGCGCTCGACGCCCTGCATCCGGGCCCCGCCCCCGACCCGGCCGACCCCCGCCGGCCTCTGACCGCCTTCCGCGAGCCCGCCGAGGCCGACCGCGCCGCCGCCTCCGTACGCGACCGGCTGCGCCCCGGCGACCGCCTCCTCACCCGCGAGCCGACGGTCGTCGAAAGCGCTGCCGGAGACATCTTCGTACGCCCCCAACTTGCCCTGCTGCACGGCCACTTCACCGCCGCCGAGCCCCACCACCCGCTCATCGGCCACGAAGTCCCCTTCCCCTTCGCCGCCGTCCTCGGCGCCACCGCCGACGCCGCGCGCGCCCTCGCCGACGAAGCCCTGTTCGTGTACCGACCGCCGGCGACATCAGGAGGAGCTCCATGACCACCGCGGCCCGCGAAGAACACGCCCAGCAGGTCACCTTCGACACCCTTCACGACGTGCTGCGCGAGCGCGTCCCCGAGCTCGCCGTGGATCTGGACGTGTGGACGCGCCGCATGATGCGCTGGCACTTCGAGCCCGAGACGGGCTCACCGTTCTGGGTCGGGCGCAGGGACGGGCTCGGCTTCGATCCGCTCACGGACGTCGACGGCTTCGCGGACCTGGAGCTGTTCGGGCTCTTCGACAAGGCCGAGCTGCGCGCCGCGAGCGCCCGTGACCTGCGCCCGCGCGGCTACCGCGACCGCCCGTTCCGGGTGTTCGAGACGGGCGGCACCACCGGCGCGCCCTGCCGGATCGTGAACGTCACGCGCCTCGCGTACGACGTGGAGATCTACCGCACCGTCCTCGAGGCGCGCGGTGTCGCGGGCGGCGACGTCCTCGCGATGACGCCGAGCGGCCCGCACGCGTACGGCCACTTCGTGGAGGGTCTCGCGGACAGCTGGCGCGGCGCGGTGTTCGCCATCGACTTCGACCCGCGCTGGGTGAAGGCCTCGCTGCGCGCGGGCGGCGAGGCCGACGCATACACCTCGCACCTGGTGGAGCAGACCCTGACCCTGCTGGCCGCCGAGTGCCCGGCGCTGCTCTTCACCACCTCCCGGCTGCTTCTCGAACTCGCCATGCGGCTGCCGCGCCCGCTGCACACGTACGGCATCCGCGCGGTGTGCACCGGCGGCACCACGTGCTCCGCCGCCGAGGCGGCCTTCCTGCGCCAGGAGCACCTCGACGGGGTGCAGTGGATCGACACGTACGGCAACACGCTGGCCGGCCACGCCCTGCAGGCCGACGCGGTGCCGGGCGCGCCCGTGCCGCCCGGCGGCACCGGGCACTCGTACCACCTGCCGCCGCCCTTCGCGGTCCTCCAGGTCGTCGACGCCGACGACCCGTGGCGCGAGGTGCCCGTGGGCGAGCGCGGCCGGGTGCGGGTCACCACGCTCCTGGAGGACCTGTTCCTGCCCAACCTCCTCGAACGGGACAGCGCGATCAGGACCGGCCCGCACCCCTGGTTCCCCTGGGACGGCGTGGCGGCGGTCCGGACCTTCCACGACGGCCTGGCCGGGCCCGGGGCGGCCGTCGAAGGCGTCTACTGACCATCCGCTGACGTAAGGACGTAAGGACTCCTCGTGAAGCTCTCGTCGAACGGCGTACCCATACCCTTTTCCCCTGAGCTCTTCGGCCCGCTGCGCGCCACCGCCACGGACCCGCTGCCGGACCCGGCCGCCCTGCGGGAGCGGCTGCGCACGGACGGCTATCTGTATCTGCCGGGGTTCCTCGACCGCGAGGACGTGCTGCGGCTGCGCGGCCGCTACTTCTCGCGGCTGCCGCCCGGCTATCTCGCGCCCGGCACGAGCGCGCGCGAGGGCGTGTTCTCCGGCCGGGTGCCGGACGGGCTTCCCGAGCACGGCGTCGCCGGGCACCCCGCCCACGACTTCGTCCGCTCGGAGACCTTCGACCGGTTCCTCGACGACCCGCGGCTCCGCAAACTGGCCACCGACGTGCTCGACGGCGACGCCCGGATGCTGCCGCGCCGCATCCTGCGCCACTTCCACCGCGGCGTGCGGCGGGCCTCGCGCGCCCATGTCGACTTCGACTACATGGACGAGGGCTCGCCCGACGTCGTCACGACCTGGATACCGGTCGGCGACTGCCCGCCCCAGTCGGGCGCCCTGGTCTACCTGGAGGGCTCGCACCGGCTGCCGCCCGAGGCGTACGAGCCGCTGCGGGACACCACGGACCGCCCGGACGACCGCCGCCAGATCTGCCACGACCTGGAGCTCACCGCGCGCAGCCTGCGCCGCCGCTGGCTGTGGACCGACTTCGCGGCGGGCGACGTCATGGTCCATGTGCCGCGCATCATCCATGCCTCGCTGGACGCCACGACGGACGCCATGCGGCTGTCCATCGACACGCGCTTCATCCGTCAGTCGGACACGCCGGATCCGCGGTGGCTGCGGGCCTGGTCGGCGGACGACGGGGCCTGAGGACGTGTACGGGGCGGGGGCGCGGCGTCTGTACGGGGCGTCGTGTCTGTACGGGGCGGGGGCGCCGCGTCAGCCGGCAGCGACGGCAGCCTGACGGGAGCTCCGCCCGCCGCGTCCGAGTGTTCCGCCGCCGCAAGGACCTCGTCGACCAGGTGCGCCTGCGGCACCGGGCAGACCGGGGGTCTCCCTGTCGCGACCGCGGCGACGAAGTCGGCGATGAGCGGCTGGTGCGGGTTCGGGGCGGGCGGCAGGCTCAACTCCCGTTTCCCCGCGAGGCCTTGGCGGCGCAGCAGGCCCGAGTCCAGCGGGTCGAGCGTGAGCGTCCGCCCGCCCCCGCTCACCGCGAAGCGGTCCACGGCGGGCGCCCCGCTCCACTCCGCATGCACCCGCGCCCGGGGCCCCGAGGCCCACCGCAGCTCCACCTCGGCCAGCCGCTCGGCGCCCTCCGGGAAACGTCGGCCCAGGCGCGCCGATACCTCGTCGGGACGCCCGAACAGCAGGTGGAGCAGGTCGAGCCGGTGGCTTCCGGCATCGGCGAGCACACCGCCGCCGGACAGGGCGGGGTCCGTTCGCCACCGCATCGGATGCCCCGGCCCCGGGTCGAAGGCACACCGGAACCGCACGTCCACGCGCTCCGGCGTCCAGTCCAGGAGTTCCTCGCGCAGGCGGCGCACGGCGGGGGCGAGCCTGCGGTAGTACGCGACCCCCGCGCACGGGCCGCCGACGCCCAACTGCGCGCCTGTGCACAGCCCTCCGGCGAGCGGCTTCTCCACGAGCACGGGCAGCCCAGCGGCCAACACCTCTTTGGCCAGGGGGACATGGCGTACGACGGGTGTGGCGACGTACACCGCGTCCACGTCCCGCAGCAGCCTCTCCTCGTCGCTGCCGGCGAGCGGCACGCCGTGGCGGGCCGCGACGTCGGCGGCCCGGCGCGGGTCGCGGCCCCAGAGGCGGACCGGCTCCTCGCCCAGCGCGCGCAGCGCGGGCAGCACCCGCCGCTCCACGACGTCGCCGTACCCGGCGATCCCCCACCTCACCCGGCCCGCCCGCCGCCCACGACACGCCCGCTTTTCGCAGCGTGCCCGCAGCTCACGGCACGATCGCCACCTTCAGGGTCTCGGGCGGGGGCCCGTCGTAGGGAGCACGTTCACCGTCTGGATAGAGCGTTCTACTCGCTGACAACTGTTCCATGGCCTTGGGGAGTTCGTCGAGGGCGTACGTGTGGGTGTGCAGGTCGGGCAGGCGCAGCGTCTCGGCGCCCTGGCGCAGGAGGCGTTCGGCGACGGCGAGGGCCTCGGCGCGCGCGGTGTCGACGGGTTCGGCGGAGCTGTGCACCCGCAGTCCCTTGCGCTCCCAGGTCACGAGGTCGACGGTGACGTGCGTGTCCACGTGGTGCGTGCCGAGCATGACGACCAGGCCGTTCTGGCGGACGAGGCCGACGCAGGCGTTGAGGGTGGTGGGGGTGCCGACGGCGTCGACGGCGACGTCGTACTCCTCTCCAGTCTCAGCGAACTCCTTCCCGATCGCCGCCAGTTCGGCCGCGCCGCCGTCGGTCCTGCGGGTCGCGTCGGCGCCCGCGCGCCGGGACCGTTCGAGCCGCCAGTCGTCCAGGTCGGCGACGGTGACGTGGGCCGCGCCGCGCCGCACCGCCATGCGCAGCGCCATCTGCCCGACCGGCCCCTGCCCGACGATCACGACCCGGTCGCCGAGCCGGACGCCGCGCGTGGCGTGCACCGCGAGCGGCAGGAGCTGAAGGATGGAGCCCTGCTCGAAGGGGACGGCGTCGGGCAGCGCGCCGACGGCTATCTCCCGCGCGAGGGCGTACTCGGCGTACCCGGTCGTCAGCGGGGTGCGCACGAAGACGCGCTGCCCGGCCGCGACCCGGGTGACGCCGGGGCCGGTGGCCTCGACGACTCCGGCGATCTCATGGCCGTAACAGCCGGTCGCGCAGTGCTCCCTGAGGCCGTAGTAGTGGAAGTACGCGAGGTCGCTGCGGTTGCAGACGCTGCACGACCGCACCCGCACCAGGACCTGGCCGGGCCCCGGTTCGGGCACCGGGGCGTCGGTGACCAGCCTGATGTCGCGCCTGCCGACGAGTTCGTACCGCCGCACGGTGTACCTCCTTCGCCCGGGGCCCTGGTCGGGCCGCGCCGCTCCCCGGAATTCCATCGTGCGGCCGGGCGTCCTACAAGGTGGCCTCCAGTAGGGGGCTTGGACTGCCGTGCCCAGCACTTGGACTGCCGTACGCGCGAGGCCCGTCCGCTCCTGGGCGCGCACAGCAAGCCACTCCCGCCCCACCTGCCGCAACGCCCGCACCTCACCCCTCCCATCTGTCGGCTCACCCTCCGTTTCCTGCCGGTTCGCACGCCTTGACAGGCCCAATTGGTCTAAGCCAACATCCGATTGGCCTGTACCAAGCCGCCCGGCGTCCCGACCACCGCCGTCCGCGCGGCTCTCGTCCAGCGGCCGGAGCCGCCGTCCGGTCCCCCATCCGTCCCTCCGGAGGTCCCGGCATGGTCTTGAGCAGTCACCCGAAACTGGAGCGGCTCGCCAACTCCGTACTGCAGCCGGGATTCGTGGGCACCACCGAGGCGCCCGACTGGCTGCGGCGCAGGATCGCCGACGGGCTCGGCGCCGTGGTGCTGTTCGGCCGGAACATCGTCGACCGGGAGCAGGTCGCCGCCCTCACCGCCGCACTGCGCGCCGAGAACCCCGATCTGATCGTCGCGATCGACGAGGAGGCGGGCGACGTCACGCGCATGGAGGCGTGGACGGGCGCATCCCGCCCGGGCAACCTCGCGCTCGGCGCCGTCGACGACGTCGACCTCACCGAGAGCGTCGCCCACGACATCGGACGGGAACTGCACGCGGCGGGCGTCTCGTTGAACTACGCACCGAGCGCCGACGTGAACTCCAACCCGCTCAACCCCGTCATCGGCGTGCGCTCCTTCGGCTCCCGCTCCGACGTCGTCTCCCGCCACACCGCCGCCTGGATCCGCGGCCTCCAGTCGGCCGGCGTCGCCGCCTGCGCCAAGCACTTCCCCGGCCACGGCGACACCTCCGTGGACCCGCACTTCGGGCTGCCGATGGTCACCGGCAGCGCCGCGGAGATCGCGCGTACGGCCCTGCCGCCGTTCATCGCCGCGACGGAGGCGGGCGTCCGCGCCATCATGACGGCCCACCTGCTCGTGCCCGCGTACGACCCGGCGCTGCCCGCGACGCTCAGCCCCCGCATCCTCGACGATCTGCTCCGCGGCGAGCTCGGCTTCGAGGGCATGGTGGTCACCGACGGCATCGAGATGGGCGCGGTCACCGACCGGTACGGCATCGACGGGGCGACGGTCCGGGCCGTGGCGGGCGGGGTGGACGCGGTGTGCGTGGGCGGCGACAGCGCCGAGCAGTCCACCGTGGAACTGCTCGCCGGAGCGCTCGTCAAGGCGGTGCTCGACGGGCGGCTGCCCGAGGAGCGGCTCGCCGAGGCGAGCGGTCGGGTACGGGATTTCGCAGCGTGGTCGGGCAGCCGCTCGCGGGCGGCGGCGCGGGCCCACTCCCGCGGCGGCACGGGCGACAGGGGCGAGCGATCGGACATCGGCCTGGTGGCGGCGCGGCGCGCGGTGCGGGTGCACCGGCGCCCGGACGCGCCGGACTCACTACTCCCCCTCACCGTGGCGCCGCATGTGGTCGAGCTCTCGCCGGTGATGAACCCCGCCGTCGACGGCGGCACCCCCTGGGGCGTCGCCGACCCTCTGCGCGATCTGCGCCACGACACCACGTCCGTACGCCTCACCCAGCCCGAACTCGACGGCCACGACGGCACCGACGAGGTCCTCGACCGCACGGCCCTGGCCCCGGCGACCGGCCGCGCCCTGGTGGTCGTCGTACGCGACGCGGCCCGCCACCGCTGGATGTCCGACACCCTGACCCGCCTGCTGCGCACCCGCCCCGACGCGCTGGTCGTCGAAATGGGCGTCCCGACGGGCGCCACGCTCGGCGCCGTACACCTGATCACCCATGGCGCAACCCGGGTATCGGGCATCGCGGTCGCCGAAATGCTCACCGGAAGCATCTGAGGCACCCGGCCACCCACCACCGACTCGGCCCACGCCCCGAATACGACCACCAAACACAAACGGCGCCGACCGAATCCCGGCCAGCACCGTCCATGGGCGTACTGTCTGTGTCCGAGGGGGGACTTGAACCCCCACGCCCGATAAAGGGCACTAGCACCTCAAGCTAGCGCGTCTGCCATTCCGCCACCCGGACTAGGTGTCTGCCGCCCTGCGGGGCGTTCCCCGCGGCGACGAAGACAACAATACCAAGGTTTGGGAGTGCCTTTCACCTGCGTATCCGCGGCGTCCACCGGGCGGCCGCGCGCTGCGCGGGTTCGCGCCCGGCCGCGCCTAAGGTTTCACCATGAGTGACGGTCTGCTTACGGGTGCGCTGGGTGACGGACGGGCCCGGCGGCCCCGGATGCTGTCCCCGCTGCGCGAGCATCTGCGGGACACGATGTGGTTCGCGCCCACGGTGGGGCTCGTCGGCTCGCTGGTGCTGTGGTGGGCCGCCGCCGCGCTGGACAGAGAGCTGGTGCGGCTCCTTCAGGACGACGAGGAATACGACGCCATCAAGGACCTCAACAAGATCGCTGAGGACACAAAGGTGGTGATCAGCACCATCGGCTCGGCGATGATGACGTTCATCGGTGTCGTCTTCAGCATCTCGCTGGTGGCCGTACAGATGGCCAGCGGCCAGTTCAGCCCGCGGGTGGTCCGGCTCTACGTCCGCTCCCGGATCACGAAGATCACTCTGACGGTCTTCCTCGCCACGTTCCTGTTCTCCCTGATGACGCTGACGTCCTTCGAGAGCGAGAAGGACCCGCGCCTGGTGACGACCGTGCCGCTGGTCGAGGGCGTGCTCGCCTTCCTGATGGTGCTGCTGAGCCTGCTCCTCTTCGTGGCGTACGTGAACGGCACGCTGCGGATGATGCGCATCGGCTTCGTGATCGACCGCATCGCGCGGGAGTCGTTCCGGGTGGCCGTGAAGCACCCCATCGAGGAGGCGCCGGACGACGGCCGCCTCGGGCCCGAGACCGCGCGGATCACCCATGAGGGCCGTGCCGGAGTGCTGCGGGACGTGAACATCGCGCGGGTGGTGCGGGCCGCGCGCCGGCAGGGGGTCGTCCTGCGGCTGCTGCCGCGGATCGGGGACTTCGTGGTGCCGGGGACTCCCGTGTTCGCGGTGCACGGCGGGCCCGCGCCCGGCCGCCACGCACTGCGGTACACGGTGTCCGTCGGAGTGGAGCGCACGTTCCACCAGGACCTCGGCTTCGGGCTGCGGCAGCTGTCCGACATCGCGCTGCGGGCGCTGTCCCCGGCCGTGAACGATCCGACGACCGCTGTGCAGGCCCTGGACCGCATCGTGCAGTTCCTGGCGTCGGTCGCCCCCTATCCGCTGGGCGCGCTGCGCCATCGCGACCGGCGCGGGACGGTACGCCTCGTGCAGCCGGTGCCCGGCTGGCCGGACCTGGTCGACCTCGGCCTCACCGAGATCCGCGCCTGCGCGGCGGGCCACCCTCAGGTCACCCGGCGCATGCTCGCGGGCATCGACGACCTGCTCCTGCTCGCCCCCGAGGATCGCCGGGCACCGCTCGTCCGGCACCGGGCGCTCCTGGAGCAGGCGGTGGAGCGGACGGTGCCGGAGGTGGCGGACCGCGATTTCGCCCTGCTGCCGGACCGGCAGGGCATCGGCTGAGGAACGCCGCACACCGGGCCGACCGTGCGGTGGCGTGCCGTGCGGTGCGCGATGGGTGCAGTGGAGTGCGCGACGGGGTGCCATGGCGTATAGCGACCGGGCCCGGTAGGCCACAGCATCGGGGCGCGGTGAGGGCACGGCGGCACAGCCCGTGCCCCCACCCCCGGCCTCACGCCATCAGGTGGTAACTGGGAAAGTTCCCCGGCGCCCGCTCCCCCGCCGCGCCCTGCGTGACGGCCCGCACCAGCAGCTCCCCGCCGACGAAGGCACCCCGCCAGGACGCGCCGAACCCACCGAAGAGCTCCTCGCGGTCGCCACGTGAGCGCGGCTTGCCCCGGCCCGTCTTGAACGCACGGATCTGCGGAGCGAGGCGGTCGTACGTCGCCTGGTCGTCGGTGGACAGGGTGGCGACCAGCGCGCCGTTGGACGCGTTCATGGCGGCGAGCAGCTCCGCCTCGGTGTCGACGAGCACGATCGTGTCGACCGGCCCGAAGGGCTCCGCGTGGTGCAGCGGGGACGACGGTGGCGGCGCGAGGAGCGTGACCGGGTGGACGTACGCGGAGGTGTCCTGGCCGGGCAGGAAGCGGCCGGCGTCGGGCGCCCCGCGATACAGCGGCACGGCGCCGCGGTCGACGGCCTCCGCGACCTGGTCGGTGAGTTCCTTGGCCTTGGCCGCGTTGATCAGCGGACCGAAGTCCAGCTGCGGGAAGGGGTCTTCGGGCCCGGCGACCGCGAGCGGGTGACCGACGCGCACCGTCCGCACGGCGGGCAGATACGCGGCGAGGAACGCGTCGAACAGCTCACGCTGGACGACGAAACGCGGGTAGGCGGTGCAGCGCTGCTTGCCGTAGTCGAAGAGCTTGGGGATCACCGCGCCGAGCGCGTCCCAGTCGCTGTAGTTCCAGATGCCCCAGGTGTTGAGTCCCTCCTGTTCGAGGATGTGCCGTTTGCCGAGGTCGGCGACTGCCGTGGCGACCGCCGCCCCTGTGTCCCGGCCGCCGACGAAGGAGACGCAGCCGATCTCGGGGGCGCGCACGAGCGCTTCGGACAGCTCGCCGCCGCTGCCGCTGACGAGGGTGACGGGAATCCCCTCGCGGGCGGCGAGCGCGCAGGCCAGGGTGAGGCAGGAGACGCCGCCGTCGGTCGGGGTCTTGGCGATGACCGCGTTCCCTGCCAGTGCCTGTACCAGCATTGCGTGAACGAGCACGCTCATCGGATAGTTCCAGCTCGCGATGTTGGAGACGGGGCCGTCCAGCGGGGACCTGCCGTCGACCATCGGCTCGATGCCGTCGACGTACCAGCGCACGCCGTCGATGGCCCGGTCCACATCCGCCTGCGCGAGCCGCCAGGGCTTACCGATCTCCCACACCAGCAACAGGGCCAGGATTTCCCGGTGTTCGGTGAGGGCGTCGAGGGTCGCGGCGACACGGGCACGGCGCTCGGGCAACGGGACGTGGCGCCAGGCGCGGTGCTGGTCGAGCGAGGCGCGCACGGCCCGGCGCGCGGCGGCCGCGTCGAGCCGGGGCGGGCCCGCGATGGGGCTCGCGTCGACGGGGCTGGTGGCGGGCAGCGGGCGGCCGTCGGGGCGCCAGCCGCCGTGCCAGAGGTTCAGGACGCGGTCGTCCCGGAAAGCCTCGGGGGCCGCGGCGAGGCAGCGCTCCCAGGCGTCGGGCCAGGCCGTCTTGGCCTTGAGGACCTTGGGCTTGAGGACCTTGGGCTCGGAGGCCTCGGGGACGGGGGTGTTGTCGAGGGTGGGTGCCATTCGGTTCTCTCCGCTCACGGTGCACAGTCGGGGCGGGGTACATGGCTGTTCCTGCGCGGCGGGACGCTTGTGGTGGTGCCGCCGCGCCGTGGCAGTGACGGTAGTGGAGTGGCGATCCGTCACCTATGAGTGGGGTCACTCACCCGGCGCCGCAGCGGGGTCGTGCCTTCGTGGTCCGAGTGAAGTGACGGGCCCCACGGCCTGCGTGAAGTCACAGGCCCGCAGCCTCAGTGAAGTCACAGGCCCCGCGCCCCGCGTGAAGTGACGAGCCCCGCACTATGAGTGAAGTCACGTCACGGGCCCGCGGTCTGCGTGAGGTCACGCGTTCCGCGTCCGGACCGGACCGGGGAGCCGTTCCAGCACCAACTCGGCGGTCTCCGTCGGCGTGCCGCCGACCCGCACACCGACGGCCTCCAACGCGGCCTTCTTCGCCTGCGCGGTGCCGGACGAGCCGGAGACAATGGCGCCCGCGTGCCCCATGGTCCTGCCCTCGGGCGCGGTGAACCCGGCGATGTACGCGACGACGGGTTTGCTGACGGCCTCCTGCACGTAGGCCGCCGCGCGCTCCTCCGCGTCGCCGCCGATCTCCCCGATGAGGACGATCAGTTCGGTGTCGGGGTCCGCCTCGAAGGCGGCGAGGCAGTCGATGTGGGAGGTGCCGACGACGGGGTCGCCGCCGATGCCCACGCAGGTGGAGAAGCCGATGTCGCGCAGCTCGTACATGAGCTGGTAGGTGAGGGTCCCGGACTTGGACACCAGGCCGATGCGTCCGGGTTTGGTGATGTCGGCGGGGATGATGCCCGCGTTGGACTGGCCGGGCGTGATCAGGCCGGGGCAGTTGGGGCCGATGACGCGGGTGCCGTGCCGCTCGGCGTACGCGTGGAAGGCGACGGAGTCGTGCACGGGGATGCCTTCGGTGATGACGACGGCGAGGCCGATCCCGGCGTCGGCCGCCTCCATGACGGCGGCCTTGGTGAAGGCGGGCGGCACGAAGACGACGGTGACGTCCGCGCCGGTGGCGTCCATGCCCGCGCGCACGGAGCCGAAGACGGGTACGGCGCGGTCGTCGAAGTCGACGGTCCGGCCCGCCTTGCGGGGATTGACGCCGCCGACGACATCCGTGCCGGCCGCGAGCATGCGGCGGGTGTGTTTCATGCCCTCGGCCCCGGTCATGCCCTGGACGAGGACCTTGCTCTCCTTGGTCAGAAAGATGGCCATGGCCGGCTCCTCAGGCTGCGTGGGCGAGTTCGGCGGCGCGCCGCGCGGCGCCGTCCATGGTGGTGGCCTGTTCGACCAGGGGGTGGGCGCGCCCGTCGAGGATGGCGCGCCCCCGGTCGGCGTTGTTGCCGTCGAGGCGGACGACCAGCGGCTTGGTCAGCCGTACGGAGTCCAGGGCGCGCACGATGCCGTCGGCGACGGCGTCGCAGGCGGTGATGCCGCCGAAGACGTTCACGAAAACGGCCGTGACGGAGGGGTCGGAGAGGATGACGGACAGGCCGTCGGCCATGATCTGCGCGGACGCGCCGCCTCCGATGTCCAGGAAGTTGGCGGGCCGCGCGCCGCAGCCCGCGACGACGTCGAGGGTGGACATGACGAGGCCAGCGCCGTTGCCGATGACGCCGACCTCGCCGTCGAGCTTGACGTAGTTGAGTCCCTTGGCGGCCGCGGCCGCCTCCAGCTCGCTGCCTTCTTGGTCGTTCGTTTCGTCCTGTGCGCCCCAACGGGACTGCCGGAAACGCGCGTTGTCGTCGAGCGTGACTTTTCCGTCAAGTGCGAGGATCTCCCCCTGCGCGGTGCGCACGAGCGGGTTGACCTCGACGAGCAGCGCGTCCTCGCGGATCAGTACGTTCCACAGCGCGGTCAGCGTGTCGGCCGCGGCGTCGGGCAGGCCCGCCGCGGCGGCGATCTCGGCGGCCTTCTTCCTTGGCACGCCTTCGAAGGGGTCGATCGGCAGGCGGACCACCGCCTCGGGCCGGGCGGCGGCCACCTCTTCGATGTCCATGCCGCCCTCGGCTGAGGCGATCGCGACGAAGCGGCCCTGGGCGCGGTCCAGTACGTACGAGACGTAGAACTCGCTGTCGATCTCCACGGGTTGGGCCAGCATCACCGCGCCGACGGTGTGGCCCTTGATGTCCATGCCCAGGATCTGTCGCGCCGTAAGTTCTGCCGCGGCCGGGTCGGAGGCGAGCTTCACGCCGCCCGCCTTGCCCCGGCCTCCGGTCTTGACCTGGGCTTTCACGACGACGCGCCCGCCGAGTCGCTCGGCGCACGCGCGTGCCTCCTTGGCCGAGTCGGTGACTTCGGCGCGCGGCACCAAGATGCCGTATTCCTCGAAGAGTTCCCTTGCCTGGTGCTCGTACAGGTCCATTTCCGGCTCCTGTCTGGAAAGTGCCGCACGCCCCCTGGACACCACCCACCGGATGCGGGATAACAAGCTTCATACAGTATTCGTCGACTGTATGCAATGTACTGCGAGGGCGCCCCGAGCGCGGAACAGCGCACGCCAACTCCCCTACGAAGGGACAGGACTTCGCCATGCCCGAGGACAGCAGCGACAACAACACCCTCATCTCCGGTGGGCATCTGGTCGCCAAGGCACTCAAGGCGGAGGGTGTGGAGGTCATCTACACCCTCTGCGGCGGCCACATCATCGACATCTATGACGGCTGCGTCGACGAGGGGATCGATGTCGTCGACGTACGCCACGAGCAGGTCGCCGCCCACGCGGCCGACGGATACGCGCGGATCACCGGCAAGCCCGGCTGCGCCGTGGTGACGGCGGGCCCCGGCACCACCGACGCCGTCACCGGTGTCGCGAACGCCTTCCGCGCGGAGTCCCCGATGCTGCTGATCGGCGGCCAGGGAGCCCACACCCAGCACAAGATGGGCTCACTGCAGGACCTGCCGCACGTCGACATGATGACGCCCATCACCAAGTTCGCCGCGACCGTGCCGGACACGGCGCGCGCGGCCGACATGGTGTCCATGGCGTTTCGCGAGTGCTACCACGGCGCGCCGGGGCCCTCCTTCCTGGAGATCCCCCGCGACGTGCTCGACGCCAAGGTCCCGGCGGACAAGGCCCGTGTCCCGCGCGCGGGGCACTACCGCGCCTCGACCCGCTCGGCTGGCGACCCCGAAGCGATCGAGCGGCTCGCCGACCTCCTCGTGCACGCCGAGAAGCCCGCCATCCTGCTGGGCAGCCAGGTGTGGACGACCCGCGGCACGGCGGAGGCCATCGAGCTGGTCCGCGCCCTCAACGTGCCCGCCTACATGAACGGTGCCGGCCGCGGCACGCTCCCTCCCGGAGACCCGCACCACTTCCAGCTCTCGCGGCGCTACGCCTTCTCCAACGCCGACCTCATCGTCATCGTCGGCACGCCCTTCGACTTCCGCATGGGGTACGGAAAACGCCTCTCTCCGGAGGCGACGGTCGTCCAGATCGACCTCGACTACCGCACGGTGGGCAAGAACCGCGACATCGACCTCGGCATCGTGGGCGACGCGGGTCTTGTCCTGAAGTCGGTGACGGCGGCCGCCTCCGGCCGGGTCAACGGCGGTGCCTCCCGGCGCAAGGAGTGGCTCGAGGAGCTGCGGGCCGCCGAGCAGACGGCCATCGAGAAGCGGCTGCCGAGCCTGAAGTCCGACGCCTCCCCCATCCATCCGTACCGCCTGGTGAGCGAGATCAACGACTTCCTCACCGAAGACTCGATCTACATAGGCGACGGCGGCGACATCGTCACCTTCTCCGGGCAGGTCGTCCAGCCCAAGGCACCGGGCCACTGGATGGACCCGGGGCCGCTCGGCACGCTCGGCGTCGGCGTGCCCTTCGTGCTCGCGGCCAAGCAGGCACGGCCCGACAAGGAGGTGGTGGCCCTCTTCGGAGACGGCGCCTTCAGCCTCACCGGCTGGGACTTCGAGACGCTGGTGCGCTACAACCTGCCCTTCGTCGGCATCGTCGGCAACAACTCCTCCATGAACCAGATCCGTTACGGCCAGAAGGCCAAGTACGGCGCGGAGCGCGAGCGGGTCGGCAACACCCTCGGGGACGTCCACTACGACAAGTTCGCCCAGATGCTGGGCGGTTACGGCGAGGAGGTCCGCGACCCCGCCGACATCGGTCCGGCCCTGCGCCGCGCCCGCGAGTCCGGCAAGCCCTCGCTGATCAACGTGTGGGTCGACCCGGACGCGTACGCCCCCGGAACCATGAACCAGACCATGTACAAGTGAGGTGACACGGCCGTGACCAAGGCTCTCGAAGGCATCCGCGTCCTGGACATGACCCACGTCCAGTCCGGTCCCTCCGCCACCCAGCTCCTTGCCTGGCTCGGCGCGGACGTGGTGAAGCTGGAGGCACCGACCGGGGACATCACGCGCAAGCAGCTGCGCGACCTGCCGGACGTGGACTCGCTCTACTTCACGATGCTCAACTGCAACAAGCGGAGCATCACCCTCAACACCAAGACCGAGCGCGGCAAAGAACTCCTCACCGAGCTGATCCGCCGCTCGGACGTGATGGTCGAGAACTTCGGCCCGGGCGCCGTGGACCGCATGGGCTTCACCTGGGAACGCATCCAGGAGATCAACCCGCGCATCGTCTACGCCTCGATCAAGGGCTTCGGAGACGGGCCCTACACCAACTTCAAGGCCTACGAGGTCGTCGCCCAGGCCATGGGCGGCTCCATGTCGACCACCGGCTTCGAGGACGGCCCGCCGCTCGCCACAGGCGCGCAGATCGGCGACTCCGGGACCGGCATCCATGCCGTCGCGGGCATTCTGGCCGCCCTCTTCCAGAGGGAGAACACCGGCCGCGGACAGCGCGTGAACGTCGCCATGCAGCACGCCGTGCTCAATCTGTGCCGCGTCAAGCTGCGCGACCAGCAGCGCCTCGCGCACGGGCCGCTCGCCGAATACCCCAACGACGACTTCGGCGACGAGGTGCCCCGCTCCGGCAACGCCTCCGGCGGCGGGCAGCCCGGGTGGGCCGTCAAGTGCGCCCCGGGCGGGCCCAACGACTACGTGTACGTCATCGTGCAGCCCGTCGGCTGGAAGCCCCTCACGGAGCTCATCGGACGCCCCGAACTCGCCGACGACCCCGAGTGGGCCACCCCCGAGGCGCGGCTGCCGCAGCTCACCAAGATGTTCCAGCTCATCGAGGAGTGGTCCTCGACGCTGCCCAAGTGGGAGGTCCTGGAGCGGCTGAACGCCCACAACATCCCGTGCGGGCCGATCCTGTCCACCAAGGAGATCATCGAGGACGCCTCGCTGGTGACCAACGAGATGGTCGTCGAGGTCCCGCACCCCGAGCGCGGCTCGTTCACCACCGTGGGCTCGCCGCTCAAGCTCTCCGACTCCCCCGTGAACGTGGTCAGTTCGCCGCTGCTCGGCGAGCACAACGAAGAGGTGTTCATCGGCGAGCTCGGCCTCGGCGACGAGGAACTGCGCCTGCTCAAGTCGAACGGAGTGATCTGATTGAGTGCCCAGGACCGGCTGAGCGCGGAAGACCAGCAGAGCGCGGAGGACCGCCTCGCGCGGGTGCGGACACTGCTCGACTCGGTGCGCGCCGACGGGCGTACGTCGCTGACGGCGCCGGAGGGCAAGGTGCTCGCGGACGCGTACGGAATCGCCGTCCCCGGGGAGGAGCTGGCGCGGGACGTCGACGAGGCGGTGGCACACGCCGCGCGCTTCGGCGGGCCCGTCGTCCTGAAGATCGTCTCGCCGGACATCCTGCACAAGACCGACGCGGGCGGCGTGGTCGTGGGCGTACAGGGCTCGGCGGACGTACGGGAGGCGTTCCACCGGATCGTCGCCAACGCGCGTGCGTACGCGCCCGAGGCACGCGTCGACGGCGTGCAGGTGCAGGAGCTGCTGCCGACGGGCCCGGCCGCACAGGAGGTGATCGTCGGAGCGGTCACCGATCCCACCTTCGGGAAGATCGTCGCCTTCGGTCTCGGCGGTGTGCTCGTCGAGGTCCTCAAGGACGTCACGTTCCGCCTGGCGCCCGTCGACACCGACGAGGCCCTCTCGATGCTCGACTCGATCGGCGCGGCCGAGATCCTGCGCGGGGTGCGGGGCGCCGAAGGAGTGGACCGGTGGGCGCTGGCCGAGCAGATCCGCCGTGTGTCCCAACTGGTCACCGACTTCCCCGAGATCGCGGAGGTCGACCTCAATCCGGTCGTCGCGACCCCTCAGGGCGCGCTCGCCGCGGACATCCGCGTCATCCTCGCCACCGATCAGCCCAAGCAGCGGCGCACGTACACGCGCGACGAGATGCTGGCCTCGATGCGGCGCCTGATGGAGCCCCGCTCCGTCGCCGTCGTCGGCGCGTCCAACGAGCCGGGAAAGATCGGCAATTCGGTGATGCGCAACCTCGTCGACGGCGGCTTCTCCGGCGAGATCCACCCGGTGAATCCCCGGGCCGATGACATCTTGGGCCGCAAGGCGTACAAGAGTGTGACGGACGTCCCTGGTGAGGTGGATGTGGCGGTCTTCGCGATCCCCGCCAAGTTCGTCGCGGCAGCGCTCGAGGAGGTCGGGCGCAAGGGCATCCCGAACGCCGTCCTCATCCCCTCGGGGTTCGCCGAGACCGGTGAACAGGCCCTCCAGGACGAGATTGTGGCGATCGGCGAACGCCACGGGGTGCGGCTCCTGGGGCCGAACATCTACGGCTACTACTCGACGTGGCAGGACCTGTGCGCCACGTTCTGCACGCCCTACGACGTCAAGGGGCCGGTGGCGCTCACCTCGCAGTCCGGCGGCATCGGGATGGCCATCCTCGGCTTCGCCCGCACCACGAAGACGGGCGTCTCGGCGATCGTGGGGCTGGGCAACAAGTCGGACCTCGACGAGGACGACCTGCTCACGTGGTTCGGCGAGGACCCCCACACGCAATGCATCGCCATGCATCTGGAGGACCTCAAGGACGGCCGTGCCTTCGTGGAGGCCGCGCGCGCCACCGTGCCGAAGAAGCCCGTCGTGGTCCTCAAGGCGGGCCGCACCGCCGCGGGCGCGAAAGCCGCCGGCTCGCACACGGGCGCGCTCGCGGGCGACGACGCCGTCTACGGCGACATCCTGCGGCAGGCCGGCGTCATCCGGGCCCCGGGGCTCAACGAGATGCTGGAGTACGCGCGGGCGCTGCCGGTGCTGCCGACGCCGAAGGGCGACAACATCGTCATCATCACCGGGGCGGGCGGCTCGGGCGTGCTGCTCTCCGACGCGGTGACCGACAACGGCCTGAGGCTGATGGAGATCCCGGCCGATCTGGACGCGGCCTTCCGGAAGTTCATCCCGCCGTTCGGTGCCGCGGGCAATCCCGTCGACATCACCGGCGGGGAGCCCCCCTCGACGTACGAGGCGACGATCCGGCTCGGCCTGGAGGATCCGCGCATCCACGCGCTCGTACTGGGCTACTGGCACACCATCGTCACCCCTCCCATGGTCTTCGCAGAACTAACGGCCCGCGTGATCGCCGAGTTCCGTGAACGCGGGATCGACAAGCCCGTCGTCGCGTCGCTCGCGGGCGACGTCGAGGTGGAGGAGGCCTGCCAGTACCTCTTCGAGCGGGGCGTCGTGGCGTATCCGTACACGACGGAGAAGCCGGTCGCCGCGCTCGGCGCGAAGTACCGGTGGGCCCGGGCGGCCGGGCTGCTGGAAGGGGGCCGGGCCGTTGGGCGGCAGTCGATGAGGTGACCGGTGCGGGGGTCGGCCGGCGGTGCGCGCCGGCCGGCCCCGGGACCCGTGCGCACGCGAAAGGAAGTGGACAGGGGGCGCTGGCCAGGATCTTTTCGACGCAAGGGGTGCTCGAGCGACATGACGACAACGGACATACGCACGCCCGTCCCCTACCGGGAGGTGACGGACGCCAACGGCCGGATCTATCGGCTCGGCGAGACCGACATCGACATCATGGGCCGCAAGCGCAAATGGATGGTCATCCTGCCGTGGGTCGGCATGATGGGCATCAGCTCGGCCGAGTACGCGTTCGCCTCCGCAGAGGACACACTGCACACCGCGCATTCCTGGAGCAGTCTGCACATCTTCTGGATGCTGGGAGTCTGGGTCTTCTTCCAGGCCGCGGTGGCCTTCCCGGCGGGCAAGCTCCGGGAGAGCGGGAAACTTCCGGCGCGCTGGGCCATGCTGCTCGGCGCTCTCGGCACACTGTTGGGCTATCTGTCACTGGCGTTCGCGCCGCATGTGGTCGTCGCCTACATCGGCTTCGGCATGTTCAGCGGCATGGGCGCCGGCATGGTTTATGCCACCTGCGTGAACATGGTCGGCAAATGGTATCCGGAACGAAAGGGAGGAAAGACCGGATTCGTCAACGGCGGATTCGCCTATGGCTCGGTGCCGTTCGTGTTCATCTTCACCAGCTTCATGGATCTGTCGAACTTCCGCTGGGTGCTGGTGTCCGTCGGCCTCTTCCTGGCCGCGATGGTCGCCGTGGCCGGCTACTACTTCCAGGACCCGCCGAAGAACTGGTGGCCGGCCGATGTGGACCCGCTGCGGCCGCCGGACGACCCACGGGCCAGGCGCGCCCTGGCGATGAACCCGCCCGCCGTGCGGCAGTACACGCCGAGGGAGGCATGGCAGACCGGCCGGGTCGCGCTCATGTGGTTCTGTCTGCTCTGCACCTCGGGCGTGAACATTTTCGGCATCGCGTTCCAGGTGGACATCGGAGAGGACGCCGGATTCGCCGGCGGAATCGTCGCCACGGCCATGTCCCTGAAGGCCATCGTCAACGGCACCGGCCGCGGCGTCATCGGCTGGCTTTCGGACCGCTACGGACGCAAACGCTGCCTGATCTTCGTCTGTATCGTCCTCGGTCTCTCGCAGTACGGAATCCTTTGGTCGGCCGACATCAAGAACCTGCCGCTCTTCCTGATCTTCTCCAGCATCTCCGGCTTCGGCGGTGGCGCCATCTTCCCGATGTTCGCGGCCATGACGGCGGACTACTTCGGAGAGAACAACAACGCCTCCAACTACGGCCTGGTCTACAGCTCCAAGCTGGTCTCCGGACTTCTCGGATCCGGCATGGGTTCCGTCGTGGTGAGCCACTGGGGCCACACCGGGGCATTCACCCTCGCCGGATCCATTTCCCTGTTCGCCGGATTCATCGCGCTCTTCCTCTCCCAGCCCGGAAGGCCGAAATCCAAGGACATCAAACCCAATCCGCAACCCCTCGGTGAGGAGATGGCTTGATATGACGGCGGAGCCCATCGCCGGACAGCCGCACGAGTCGCACCAACCGCACGAGCCGCGTCAGTCGCATGAATCGCACGGGTCGCACGGGTCGCACGGGTCGCACGGGTCGCACGGGTCGCACGGGTCGCACCAAGAGATCACGGACGAACGTGGGCGTGTGTACCGCGTCGGCGAGAGCGACCGGGAGATCCTCGGCCGCCCCCGCTGGACGATGGTGGTCCTCCCCTGGGTGGCCATGATCGCCATCAGTGTCTTCGAGTACGCCTACGGGGCCGCCGAGGACACCCTGTCCGCGGCGCATCACTGGACGTCGTCGAACACCTTCTGGGTGCTGAGCGTTTGGATCTTCTTCCAGGCAGGCGTCTCCTTCCCGGCCGGGAAGCTGCGCGAGAAGGGCGTCCTGACCAGCCGCAGGGCCATGCTGGCGGGCTCCGTCCTGTCGCTGCTCGGCTTCGTCAGCCTCAGCCACGCACCCAACGTGGCGGCGGCGATGGTCGGTTTCGGCCTGCTCGGCGGGGTCGGCTCCGGGCTCATCTACTCGACGTGCGTGAACATGGTCGGCAAGTGGTATCCCGAGCGGCGCGGCGGCAAGACGGGCTTCGTCAACGGAGGGTTCGCCTACGGAGCGGTGCCCTTCATCTTCCTGTTCTCGTACGGCTTCGACACGTCCAACTACCGCACGGTGCTGGACCTGGTCGGCTTCTACGTCCTCGCCGTGACCCTCGTGGCGGGCCTGTTCTTCAAGGACCCGCCGAAGAACTGGTGGCCGGCCGACGTCGATCCGCTGCGGCCCAGCAGCGACCCGCGCACCGCGGTGGCGCTCGCCAAGAACCCGCCCGCGGTACGGCAGTTCACTCCTGGTGAGGCGTTACGCACCGGTGTTGTGCCACTGATGTGGGTGTGCATGCTGTGCTGCGCCGGAGTGTCGATCTTCGGGATCTCCTTCCAGGTGCCGTTCGCCAAGGAGATGGGCTTCGGCCCGCTGATCGCGGCGTCGTCGATGGGCGTCATGTCCGTGATCAACGGCACTGGGCGGGGCGTGGTGGGCTGGCTCTCCGACCGGCTCGGCCGACAGCGCACGCTGACGTATGTGTGTCTGACCCTGGCCGTGGCACAGTTCGGCGTCCTGTGGGCGGGCGAGATGCGCAACCAGCCGCTGTTCCTGGTCTTCGCCTTCCTGTCGGGTTTCGCCGGCGGCGCGTTCTATCCACTGTTCGCGGCACTCGTACCCGACTACTTCGGAGAGAACAACAACGCGTCCAACTACGGCATGGTCTACAGCGCGAAACTCGTGAGCGGCCTCTTCGGAGGCGGCATGGGCGCGATGGTCGTGGACTCCTGGGGTTATGTCGGCGCCTACACGATGGCCGGCGCGGTGTCGCTGCTCGCGGCAGGTCTGTCGCTGATGCTGCGGCAACCGGGTGTCCCACGCGCGCGGGCGGTCGCGGTGTAGCGCGCCGTCGCGTTTCCAGGGGAGGGGTTCCGCTCACCGGTCACGGTGGTGAGCGGAACCCCTCCCCTGTGTGCTGGGCCCCGTCGTGTGCTCAGTCCCCGCAGCGCTCCCGCAGCGAGTGCAGGTGCGCGCTGGACTTCCGGGCGAACGCGTAGGACTCCGCGGGGTTGTCGTGCTCGGTCTGCCAGTGGTGGTAGCGGCGCCCGCCGTGCGTGCGGGCGGTCACCTTCGACAGGAACCTTTTGTAGTCGATGTCGCCGTCCCCGACGTCCACCATGCGGTAGCCGTCGCGGGCGGAGTCGTCACGGATGCCGTCCTTGACGTGGAACAACGGGTAGCGGTGCGGCCGCTTGAGGACGTAGTCCAGCGGGTCGAAGGGCCGCGGTGTGCCGTCGGCCTGCTTGCCGAAGCGGAACTGGGCCGAGTACGCCCAGTAGATGTCCATCTCCAGATACACGTGGTCCGGGTCGGTCTCGGCCAGCAGCACGTCGTAGAGGCGCACGCCCGGCTTGTCGGTGGCGAAGGAGAACTCCTCGGCGTGGTTGTGCTGGTAGAACTTCATGCCCCGCGCGCGTGCCGCCTCGCCGTACGTGTTGAAGTCCTCCGCGGCCCGCTTCCACGCGTCGACGGTCGCGCCGTACCGGAAGGGACCCGACGCGGTGCCGATGTGCTTCAGGCCGAGGGCCTCGGCGTCGTCGAGGACCTTGGTGAGGTTCTGCGCGAACGTGTACGCGTTCGGGTTGCCGTCGTCGTAGTAGCCGACGTGACTGCCGATCGGGTGCAGACCGTGATCGTGGGCGAGTCGCTTGAGCTGCGCGAGGGTGATGGGGCCCGCGGAGCCCTGGGTGTACCCGGCGAACTCGACCTCGTCGTATCCGTACCTCTCCAACTCAGCGAAGACGGACGCGAATCCGGCGGTGGAGACCTTGTCGCGCAGGCTGTAGAGCTGGACGCCGAGGCGGCCCGGGGGCAGGACGGGACGGCCGCGGCCCTTGCCCGACACTTCTGCGGCAGTGGAGCCCGCGGCGGCGGATGCCGGGCCCGCGGCGGCCGCGGTGCCGACGAGGGCGGCCGCGGTGGCGCCCGCGGCGACGCCGAGCATGCCGCGCCGGCTGAGTCTGTGGGCGAGTTCGGGGTCGTCCGGGGTGTGCTTGCGGGTCATGTGGTTCTCCCTGGATATGGAGGTCGGGGTCGGATCAGGGATGGGTTCGAATCGCGGATCAGGGTGGGCTCCGGGGCGGACCCTGATGGCGTGGGCCGCGCCCTCTGGTTCAGTGGAGATCGTTCGGAACGCGGCTCGAACGTGGTGCGGGGCGCGGCAGGTGCGGCGCAGGTCCCGTCGTGGATCTCGCCGTGCGCCGCGGACCGCACCGGGTTCAGTGCAGGCCGGCGAGCCGGAGCAGGAGCGATTTGACATCGGTGGCCGCGACGCGGCCGGTTACGGCGTGGGGGGTGGAGCACAGAATGAGCGGCCCGGAATCAAGGTCCTCGCTCGCGGGAAGGCGGCCGTGGCTGCCGCGAATGGGCGAGGGGTCCAGGGGCACGACCGCCATGCGGTAGCGCATGCCGAGTTTCTTGCGGGCCAGGGCCCCCGCGGCCTTGAGCCGCACATAGGGGTCCTGGGGATCCATGAAGAGCTCGACGGGGTCATAGCCGGGTTTGCGGTGGATCTCGACGAGCTGCGCGAAGTCGGGCGCGCGGGCGTCGTCGAGCCAGTAGTAGTACGTGAACCAGGCGTCCGGCTCCGCGACGGCGACGAGCTCCCCCGAGCGGGGATGGTCCAGGTGGTGGGCCTTCTTGCCCTCGTCGTCGAGGAGTTGCTCGATGCCGGACAGGTCGGCGAGCGCCGCGCGGGTGGCCTCCATGTCCTCGGGGCGGCGCACATAGACGTGGGCGATCTGGTGGTCGGCGACGGCGAAGGCTCGGGACGCCATCGCATCGAGGTATTCCATCCCGTCCTGGGTGTGCACTTCGAGCAGTCCGGCGCGGCGCAGGGCGCGGTTGATGTCGACGGGGCGGCTCACGCGGGTGATGCCGTATTCGGACAGGGCGACGACGGTGCGGCCTTCTGTCTTCGCCTGGTCCAGGAGGGGAGCGAGCGCGGTGTCCAGGTCGGCGGCGGCCTGGTGCGAGCGCGGGTCGTCGGGGCCGAAGCGCTGCAGGTCGTAGTCGAGGTGAGGGAGGTAGCACAGGGCCAGGTCGGGCCGGCGCGTGGTGAGGATATGGCGGGTGGCGTCCACGATCCAGCGGCTGGAGACGATGTCCGCGCCCGGTCCCCAGAAGTGGAAGAGGGGGAACGTGCCGAGCTTCTCGGTGAGTTCGTCGTGCAGGGCCGGGGGCCGCGTGTAGCAGTCGGGCTCCTTGCGGCCGTCGGCGTAGTAGACGGGACGGGGGGTGACGGTGAAGTCGGTGTCGGCGCCCATGGCGTACCACCAGCAGATGTTGGCGATGGTGTAGCCGGGGTGCGCGCGGCGGGCGGCGTCCCACAGCTTGTCGCCGGCGACGAGGCCGTTGTGCTGGCGCCACAGCAGCACGTCGCCGAGTTCGCGGAAGTACCAGCCGTTGCCGACGATGCCGTGCTCGGCGGGGTGGGTGCCGGTGAGGAAGGTGGACTGGGCGGCGCAGGTGACGGCGGGCAGGACGGTGCCGAGCGGCGCCCGGGAGCCGGACCTGGCGAGGGCGGTGAGGTGCGGCATGTGGGCGAGCAGTCGAGGGGTGAGGCCGACGACGTCGAGGACGAGCAGCGGGGTCGGCCCGCCCGGGGCGGGAGGTGTCATGGCAGTTCCTTCAGGCCGAGTTCCGTCAGGAGGTCACGGGCGAGGGTGAGTTCGGCGGCGATGCCGTCGGCGAGCTGGGGGCGGGCGCGTGGGCGCAGCTCGGGCGGGAGGGCCTGCCAGGTGTAGGTCTCGACTTCGAGGTGGCGGGTGCGCGGGTGCGGTCCGCCGACGAGCCGGGTGAGGGTGTCCTTCAGGACGGGGAGCGTGGAGGTGAGCGGTGCGGCGGGCGGCGCGTGCAGGGGGACGTGGAAGTGCGCACGCCAGGGCGACGAGTCGGGCAGGACGTCGCGGGTGAGGGCTTCGCCCAGGTCGTCGGTGCCGCGCAGGGCGGTGGCGACGAGGGTCCCGCCGGCCGCGGGGGCCTCGGCTTCGCGGGGCAGGGTGCGGGTCTGGTGCAGGAAGCGGGGTTCGTCGAACGCGGCGAGCGCCGCGCGTACTTCCGGCAGATGGGGGTGTTCGGCGTGCAGGGCGGCGGAGAGCTGGGATTTGACGACGGGGATGTCGGCGGCGGCGAGGGCGTCGAGAGCGGTGCCCGGGTCCTCGAAGGAGGTGGCGAGATGACAGGTGTCGACACAGATGCCGATGCGGTCGTGGCCGACCGCGGTGAGGGGCGCGATGGCGTCGCCGGTGGTCTCCACGGTGCAGCCCGGTTCGGGTTCGAGGCCGACGCGGATGGACTTGCCGGTCAGCTCGGCGAGGGCGTCCAGGCGTTGGGCGAGCGTGACGAGGGCGGCGCGGGCCTCCTCGGCGCGGGCGGCGTCGAAGGTGGTGCGCCAGGCGAGCGGGAGGGTGGAGATGGTGCCCTCGGTGGTGTCGTCCGGCAGCAGTTGGGCGAGGACGCGGGCCAGGGCGGTGGTGTGGGCGAGGCGTTCGGGGTCGGCCCAGTCCGGCTTGTAGACGCGGTACTTGACCTCTTCGGCGCCGAAGCCCTCATAGGGGAAGCCGTTGAGCGTGACGACTTCGAGGCCCCGCCGGTCGAGTTCCGTGCGCAGTCCGCGCAGCGCTGCCGGATCGGTGACCAGGGCGTGCGCGGCGTCCTTGGCGAGCCACAGGCCGATGCCGATGCGGTCGCGGCCGAGCCGCTTGCGGACGGGCTCGCAGTGGTCGCGCAGTTGCGCGAGGACGCCGTCGAGCGTCTCGGCGGGGTGCACGTTCGTGCAGTAGGCGAGGTGGACGGTGGACCCGTCGGGGTGGCGGAAGCGCATGGGTCACGCACCGCCGCGCAGGATGGAGTTGCCCTCGTGGGTGGCGGCCGTGTCCGTGACGTCGAGGGCGAGACGGCCGCTGAGTCCGTAGAAGGCCACGGGGTTGCGCCACAGGACCCGGTCGACGTCGTCCTCCAAGAACCCGGCCTCCAGCATGGCGTCGCCGACCTTGCGGGTCTTCAGCGGGTCGCTCTTGCCCCAGTCCGCGGCCGAGTTGACGAGAACCTGGTCAGGGCCGTACTCCCGCAGGATCGCCACCATCCGGTCCTCGTCCATCTTGGTGTCGGGATAGACGGAGAAGCCGAGCCAGCAGCCGGCGTCCTTGGCCTCCTTGACGGTGGTCTCGTTGAGGTGGTCGATCAGGACCCGCTCCAGCGGCAGCTCGGACTCCCGGACGACGTCGAGGGTGCGGCGCAGGCCGGCCAGCTTGTCGCGGTGCGGGGTGTGCACGAGGGCGGGCAGCTCGTGGTCGGCGGCGAGCTGCAACTGGGCGGCGAGCGCGGTGTCCTCGGCGGGTGTCATGGAGTCGTAGCCGATCTCCCCGACGGCGACGACGTTGTCCTTGACGAGATAGCGGGGCAGCACGTCGAGGACGGGCGTGCACCGCGGGTCGTTCGCTTCCTTGGGGTTGAGCGCGATGGTGCAGTGGTGCGCGATTCCGTACTGGGCGGCGCGGAAGGGTTCCCAGCCGAGGAGCGAGTCGAAGTAGTCGACGAAGGAGGCGGGCGAGGTGCGGGGCTGGCCGAGCCAGAAGGCGGGCTCGACGACGGCGCGGACACCGGCCGCGTGCATCGCCTCGTAGTCGTCGGTGGTGCGGGAGGTCATGTGGATGTGGGGGTCGAAGATGCGCATCAGGACTCCTGCTCCTCGCCGGTGGACGTCGAAGGGGCCGCGAAGGGCGCGGGGGCCGCCGGGCCGGCCTGGCCGGTGGGTGCCGAGCCCTCGGGGGCGGCGGATGCCGGGCCGTCGGGGCCGGAGGTTGCCTGGCCGTTCGCGCCAGTTGGTGCCAGGGCCTCGCGGTCGTCGGCTGCTGCGGGGTCGGTCAGGGCCAGGACGCGGTACAGATCGCCGGGGACGGTGCGGCCGGCGGCGGTGCGTTCGTCGGCGTAGTCGCCGAGCATCCGGGCCAGTTCGGCGTCCGCCCGGGCACGGCGCGCGAGACCGGCGACGGCGTCCACGGGCACCCCGGTGAACAGGCACTTGAGGACGGCGTGGCGCCAGTCGTGCGGGGCCAGGTGCGCGGCGGCGTAGGGGCCGAGGGCAGCGGCGACGAGGCGGGTGTCGTTGGTGCGCAGGGCGTCCTCGACCAGCGGCAGCGCGTCGGGGCCCGGTACGAGATGCGGCAGGGAGTGCAGGACTGCGCGGCGTTCGGTGGCGGTGCCCTGTTCGTAGAGCCGGGTCAGGGTGTCGGTGCCGGCGCGGGCGGCGTGCAGGAGGACCAGCCGGGCGGCGTCGGCGTGGTCGGGGCCGCAGCGGCGGCCGGCTTCGGCGAAGCGCAGCTCCCAGACGGGGGTGGCGGCGGGTGCGGGGGGACGGGCGGAGCCGGGGTCGTCTCCGGCAGCGGCTCCGGTCACTCCTGCGGCCCCGGCAGTCCCGGCAGCGGCGGCAGCGGCGTACGTGGTCGCTTCGTCGGTGGCCTGGTCCAGCCAGGCGCGGGCAGCGCCGCCGAGGACGGCATCGAGGTGGGAGCGGAGGTCGGCGACGGCGGGGAGCTCGGTCACGACGTTCCTCCTTGGGCTGAGGCTCCGTGGGCCGTCGGCGGGGCGGCGGCGAGTTTGTCCGCTCGGCGCAGGAACTCGAGGGAATGGGAGGCGAGTTGGGGGCCCGCGTGGGAGTGGCGGGGCAGTTCGACGACGGTGAGGCCCTGGTAGCCGGTGGCGGCGAGGGCGCGCAGGACGGGAGGGAAGTCGATCTCGCCGTCGCCGAACGGCAGGTGTTCGTGGACGCCGCGGCGCATGTCCTCGATCTGGACGTGCCGCAGCCAGGGCGCGGCGGCGCGGACGCAGTCGGCGGGCGACTGGGGCTCCAGGCACTGGCAGTGGCCGATGTCGAGGGTGAGGCCGAGGGGTTCGGGGTCGCCGAGCAGGCGGCGGAGGTGGTGGAAGTCGGCGAGCGTGCCGAGCAGGTGGCCGGGTTCGGGCTCGATGGCGAGCGGCACACCGGCGCCGGCCGCGGCGTCGAGGACGGGCGTGAGCGCGTCGGCGAGGCGCTGCCAGGCGGTGGCCTCGGAGGTGCCGTCGGGGGTGATGCCGCTGAAGCAGTGGACGGCGTGGGCGTCCAGGTCGGCGGCGACCTGGACGGCACGGATGAGCAGGCGCACGCGGAGGGCGCGGCGCTGGGGGTCGGGATCGAGCAGGGAGGGGCCGTGTTTGCGGCGAGGATCGAGGACATAGCGGGCGCCCGTCTCGACGGTGGCGGTCAGGCCGAGCAGGTCGAGGCGCCGGGCCACACGGCGGGTGCGGGCGGCCAGGTCGGGCGCGAGGGGGTCGAGGTGCATGTGGTCGAGGGTCAGGCCGACGCCCGAATAGCCGAGGTCGGCGAGCAGTCCGAGGGCGTCGTCGAGCCGGAGGTCGGTGAGCCCGTTGGTGCCGTAGCCGAACCGGAGCCGGTTGGGTGCACCCGCCGCCACCGGCTCGCCCATGGCACCCGCCCCGCTGCCCACGGCTCCGTCGCCGCTCACGTGACGCTCACCTTGCGGGCGAAGCGGCGGGCCGCGGGGGCGAGAGCCGCAGTGAACAGGGCGCTGCCGAGGGCTCCGGCGCGGGCGGAGAGTGCGGCCTGGAGCGGGATCAGGGCGCGGATGCCGCCGCCGACGGCGCGTTGGGTCAGGGGAGGTGAGGGGTTCAGGGCCGCGTGCAGGTAGGGCCGGGCGGCCGTGGTGGCGTAGGCCGTGGCGAGGGCGACGGTGGTGCCCGGCAGGGCGGCGGTGGCTGCGGTCCGCCGGCCTGCCGGGGGTCGGGGGGCGTACGCGACTGCGTGGCCGAGGGCGAGGGTGGTGGCGAGGGCGCCCAGCGGGGCCCCGGTCGAACCGCCCTGGGTCTCGTGGCGGGACACGGTGGTCACGGCGAGGGTGTGGGCGGCGAGGGTGGCCGCCGCGGGCAGGGCGGCGCGGGTGGCTGCCCCTGCGGGCAGAACGGCGCGGGCGGCCCGAGTGGGCAGGGCGGCGCGGGCGGCTGGCCCTGCAGGAAGGACGGCGTGGGCGGCCCGTGGGGGCAGGGCGGCGTGGGCAACCGTCGCTCGGCCCGGGCGGCGGTGCCTCTTGGCCGCAGCCGGGACCGCAGCCGTGGTGGCACCTGTGGTCGCCGCCGTGGCCGCGGCGCCCAGCAGTACGTCTAGGCCTCGCGCCGCCGCCATCGCCACGGGGCCCGCGGGGGTGCGCTTGAGGCCCAGGTCGTACGCCCAGACCGTGCCCGCCAGGGCGGTGGCGGTGGCCAGGGCGGGGCGACCCGCGCGGGCGGCCAGGGCCAGGCCGCCGGCGGTGAGCGCGGCCGCGGCGGTAAGCGCGGCGGTGGGGGTGACGCGGCCCGACGGGAGAGGGCGGTGGGGACGGTCGACGGCGTCCTCGGCGCGGTCGGCCCAGTCGTTGAGGGCCATGCCGGCTTCGTACAGGCAGAGGGAGGAACCGATGGCGAGGAAGGTGCCCCGGCCGGGGCGCAGGCCCGTCGCCGCGGCGCCCGCGAGGGCGTCGCCGGGGACGGTGAACAGGGCGGGCAGACGCAGGAGTTCGACCCAGGCACGGAGGTTCATGAGGCCTCCCCGAGCAGCACCGACACCCGCCGCGTCCCCAGCGGCCTTCCGCCCAGCGCCCTCATGCCGCGTCCCGGAGGCGGGTGGCGAAGGTGAGGAGGGCCATGTGCTGGTCCGGGAGGGCGGAGGAGGCGCCGGGGTCGGGGTCCTTGAAGTAGAAGGCGAGTTCGGGGCGGGGGCCGGAGAGTCCGGCTTCGTGGGCGCGGGCGAGGAGCCGGGCCAGGTCCAGGATCAGGGGTGCGGCGAGCGCCGAGTCGCAGCCCTGCCAGGTGGTCTGGAGGGTCATGCGGGTGCCGAGGAAGCCGTCGAAGGCGATGTGGTCCCAGGCGGTCTTCCAGTCGCCGAGGGAGGGGACGTCGTCGATGTGGACCTCGCCCTCGGGGGCGCTGCCGAGGGTGTCGGCGAGGACGCGTTCCTTGCCCGCGTTCTTGGCGGCGGCCGCGGCGGGGTCGGCGAGGGCGGCGCCGTCGCCGCCGCCGAGGAGGTTGGTGCCGGACCAGGCCCGGACGGCCAGGGCGCGCTGGGCGAACATCGGGCCGAGGACGGACCGGAGCAAGGTCTGGCCGGTCTTGCCGTCCCGGCCGGCGAAGGGCAGGCGGGAGTCGGCGGCGAGGGCGGTGAGGGCCGGGTGGTGCAGGCCGGTTGAGGGGGTGAAGTTGGCGTAGGGGGCGCCGGCGCGCAAAGCGGCGGCGGCGTAGAGGGAGCTCGGGGGCAGTCGTTCGCCGTCGCCGGGGACCGGTTCGGTGGAGGCGACGTTGATGACGACCACGCGGGCGAGACGGCGGCGGTGCGCGAAGGCGCGGATCTCGGCGGCGAAGGCGGAGACGAGTTCGTCGTCGGTGCGGGAGTCGCCGGGGAGCGGGCCGCCGGTGCGGATCTCGGCGTCGGCGGCGGCCAGTTCGGCGCGCACGGCCGCGGGCAGGCCGTGCGGCAGGACGCCCCCGGCGGCGAGGTGTTCGGCGCGTTTGGGCAGCGGGCACTCCACGGTGTCGTGCCCGCCGAAGACGAGAGAGGACAACGCCGGCAGTCCGCTGCCGGAGAAGGGAGGTGTTTCGGTGACCAGGCCGGTGGGCGGGTGCAGTCCCGCCGACATCGCCGCGCAGCCGGCGACGGCTGTCGTCGCGACGGAGCCGCGCGCCCCGATCAGCCACACCCCGGTCGGGCCGGCGGCGGAAGCGGTCGGGCCCGCGGTAGCAGAAGTGGACTCGGTGGACACGGCTGCCTCCTGTCGTCACGCACGTACGGTGGTCACCCGCGCCTCGCGGCGCGGGGCCCCGCTCCGCGTCTCGCGGTGCGGGGCGGGCAAGACGGTGGGCGGAGGTCCGGCGTCCTCCGCCCACCGCCGTCTATCGGCCGCCCGCCTCCTTGCCGGCCTCGGCAGGTTCCTCGGCCGTCGCAGGTTCCTCGGCCTCGGCGGACTCCTTGGCCTCGGCGGATTCCTCGGCCGTGGCGGACCCCTTGGCCTTGGTCGCGGGCAGCTCCTTCACGCGGATGTCGCGGAAGGTGACCTGGTCGTCGGCACCGTGGTTCTGGATGCCGATGTGGCCGTCCCGCAGACTCCGCGCCGGATCGATGTTGGTGAAGTCGTTGATCTTCACGCCGTTGAGCCAGATCTGCAGGTGCTCGCCCCCGACGCGGAGTTCGTAGGTGTTCCACTCCCCCGGCGGGTTCAGGGCCCGGTCGCGGGCGGCGAGGTCCGCGGACTTGAAGCCGTAGACCGAGCCGGTGGTCCTCTCCGGGACGTCGGTGGCGTCGATCTGGATCTCGTAGCCGTTGTTGACGGCCCCCCAGGGGTCGTCGGAGGGCGGGAAGCCCAGGAAGATCCCGGAGTTGTCGTCCTTGTCGGTGCCGGTCATCTTCCAGTCGAGCTTGAGGGAGTACGAGCCGAACTGCTTCGGCGCGTACCAGAGCAGGCCCATGCCGCCGACGGAGGTGATGGTGCCGTCGTCCTTCAGCGCGAAGGAGCCGGGTCCGGCCTGCTTCCACTTGGCGAGGGAGTCCGCGGTGCCGTCGAAGAGCGGGACGTAGCCCCGCTCGGGACGGCAGTCCGCCCGGGCGGCGCCGATGGCGTAGCGGATGCCTCCCAACAGGTGCTGCCGGAACGCGGGTTCGGCGAAGGACTCCTTGGTGTGGCCGCCGCCGGTGTAGAAGGAGCGGCCGGGCGTTCCGTCGATGGACCCCTGGCACCAGGCGATGGGATGGTCCCCGCCCATCGAGCCTCCGCTGTACGAGGACTCGTCGAGCGAGGCGAGGACGCGGGCGCGCTCGCGCGGGTTGGAGCGGTAGTTGTACCACTCGTCCGTGCGCTCCCACACCGGCCCGAGGTGGGCGGTGGCGGGGTGGGCGTGGTCCTCGACGTCGACCTTGGCGCCCTGGATCGCGGGGTGCGACTGGAAGTAGGCGCCCGCGAGGCCCCCGTAGAAGGGCCAGTCGTACTCGGTGTCGGCGGCGGCGTGGATGCCGACGTAGCCGCCGCCCGCGCGGACGTAGCTCTCGAAGGCCGACTGCTGCTTGCCGTTGAGCACGTCGCCGGTCGTCGACAGCCAGACGACGGCGTCGTAGCGGGCGAGGTTCTTCACGGTGAAGGCGCCGGCGTTCTCCGTCGCGTCGACGGTGAAGCCGCCTGCGGCGCCCAGGTCCTTGATGGCGGCGATGCCGTCGGGGATGGAGTCGTGGCGGAATCCGGCGGTCTTGGAGAAGACCAGGACGCGTTCGCCCGCCTTCTTGTCCTTGCCGCCGGGGCTCTCGGCGTCCGGTTTGGACGCGGCCGGGCCCGAGACGCAGCCGATGAGCAGGGCGGCGGCCGCCGTGGCGGTGATCAGCCGTGCTGGTGCGCGCATGGGGTGCCCCCTTTCTCAGCTCGTGGTGAGGGTGAAGTCGTCGACGTCGTAGAGCGCGCCCGTGCCCGCGCCCTTGAAGACGAGGAACAGCGTCGTCGTCCCGGCGGGGGCTCCGGCGAGATTGGTGCTGACGTCGGTGTAGGTCTCCCAGGAACCGGTGGGGTCGACCTTCGCGGTGCCGAGGAGCGTTCCGTCGGCCGAGCCGCTGCGCACCTCGAGGGTGCCGCCGGAGCCGGCGGACGCGACGCGCGCGGTCAGCTTCGTGGCGTTGCTCAGGATGTACGGCTTGAAGGAGATCCAGTCGCCGTTGTGGATGTCGCCGACGGTCTTTCCGCCGTGCGCCGGCGTGTGGTTGACGATCGACACGCCCTGGGAGTCGCCGTAGTGCTCGCCCTGGCGGTGCCTGGTCTGGGTGACGTTCTGGTCGTGGGTGGTCAGGGCGGGCTGGCCGTTCGCGCCCTTGTCGGTGTATTCGGCGTCGAAGACCCCGAAGATGTTCGCGTTCGGGTCGTGCTCGCTGTCCGCGGACGTCTGCAGGGTGCCTTCGCAGCCGTTGGCGGAGGTGACGGGGTGGCCGTGGCTGTCGTGGCCGAGGATGTGGGTGACCTTGACCTTGGAGCAGTCGATGGGCCCGTCCTCCGGATCACTCACGGTCACCTTGAAGGGCACCTTGTCGCCGAAGGTGAAGAGCTGCCCGTCGCCGGGGAGTTCGAGCTTCACGGTGGGCGCCGTGTTGCCGACGGTGACGTGCGCGCTCGCGGTGCCACTGCGGCCGGAGGGGTCCTTGGCGGTGACGGTCGCGGTGTAGACGCCGTTCTTCTCGTACGTGTGCGAGGGGTTCTGCTCGGTGGAGGTGTTGCCGTCGCCGAAGTCCCAGGTGTACGTCAGCGCGTCGCCGTCGGCATCCGTCGCCTCGGCCGTGAACTGGGTCTTCAGCGGGGCCTGGCCGCTGGTCACGGACGCCTCGGCCTCGACGACCGGCGAGTGGCCGCCGGTGGCGTTCTCGATGCGGTAGAGGGCGGAGTTCTCGTCGCCGTTGAAGTAGCCGGTGCCGTAGTCGAGGACGTACAGCGCGCCGTCGGGGCCGAACTCCATGTCCATGACCTGGGTGCCCTTCCAGGGGAAGGCGTTGATGGACTTCACGGCGCCGTCCGTGCCCTGGTCGATGCGCTTGATCCAGCGGCGCCCGAACTCGCCCGCGAAGTAGTTCCCGTCGTACGCCTGGGGAAACTTGACCGGCGAGTTCAGCTTCGCGTCGTAACGGTAGACCGGGCCGCCCATCGGCGATTCCGAGCCGGTGCCGAACTCCGGGACCGATCCGCCGTCGTAGGGGATCCAGGCGGGCTGCGCCGGGGGCAGATCGGTGCGGCCGGTGTTGAGCGGCGAGGTGTTCTTCGGCGCGGCGCAGTCGAACTTGGCGCCGGAGGCGCCGGAGGCGAAGTCGTAGTCGACGTACGCGTCGTTCTTGCCGGTGCAGTACGGCCAGCCGTGGTTGCCGGGCTTGGTGACGCGGGCGAACTCGACCTGGCCCGCCGGGCCGCGCTGCGGGTTGGCCGCGCCCGCGTCCGGGCCGTAGTCGCCGACGTACACGATGCCGGTGGGCTTGTCGACGCTCATCCGGAAGGGGTTGCGGAAGCCCATCGCGTAGATCTCGGGCCGGGTCTTCTTGGTGCCCTTGGCGAAGAGGTTGTCCTTGGGTATGGAGTACGAGCCGTCCTTGCGCACCTTGATGCGCAGGATCTTGCCGCGCAGGTCGTTGGTGTTGGCGGCGGTGCGCTGGGCGTCGTAGGCCGGGTTGCGGGTGGGCCGCTCGTCGATGGGGGTGTAGCCGTCGGAGGCGAAGGGGTTGGAGTCGTCGCCCGTCGACAGGTAGAGGTTGCCGACCTTGTCGAAGTCGATGTCACCGCCGACGTGACAGCAGAGGCCGCGGTTGGCGGGGACGTCCAGGACCTTCTTCTCGCTGTTGGTGTCCAGGGTGCCGTCGGCCTTCAGGACGAAGCGGGACAGCCGGTTCACGCCGTCGAACTTCTTGAAGTCGGCCGCGGTGCCGTCGCTCGGGGCGTCGCCCGCGGGGGTGCTCAGGGGCGGCGCGTAGTAGAGGTAGACGGCCCGGTTCTTCTTGAAGCCCGGGTCGACGCCGACGCCCTGGAGGCCTTCCTCGTCGTGGCTGTAGACGGGGATCTTCCCGGCGACCTTCGTCGCACCGGCGGCGCTCGTCAGGCGGACCGTGCCGTCGCGGGAGGTGTGCAGGACCGAGCGGTCCGGGAGCACGGCGAGGGTCATGGGCTCGCCCATCTCCGGCTCGCCCTTGGCGAGCGTGACCTGCTGGAAGTCCTCGGCCTTCGGCTGCGCGGGCGGCTGCGGCTCCGGCTGGGCGCCCGCCTGAGGGGCGGCGAAGGTGAGGGTGGCGGCGGTGAGGAGGGTGCCGGTGAGCAGGGCGAGGGCTCTGCGGTTGTGTGGGCGGGGTCTGTGCACGAGGTCCTCCGGTCGGGGGCCGTTCACTGTGCGGCTGCTGGCGGGGGCGCCTTCCGCAGCTCTGGGCGCCCGGGGTGCGCCGTCACCCCGGGAGGGGGGCTATGTCCTGTACACATCAGGGACGGTAGCCACGTTTGTCCTTGGCGGAAAGCCTTTGCGCAGCACCTAAGTTGGACTTTCTCTTCGGGCTGGACAAACTTGCGTCTGTGCATGCCGCGCGTCGGCAGGGCGACTTCGGTGGGCGTGTCACGACTGGTGGCCGGCACCGGGGGGCTGTGCCCACCCGTCCCGCCCTGCGGGACGATTGCCCACAGCGGTGCCCGTCAGGAGCTACTTGTCGCCGCCGAACGCCGCGTCGAACGATGCCGTCGGGGGTTCGAAGTCGTAGGCCTTCAGGTGGCGCAGGGCTTCCGGGGCGCCCTGGAGGCGGTCCATGCCTGCGTCCTCCCATTCCACCGAGACGGGGCCCTCGTAGCCGATCGAGCGCAGCATCCGGAACACGTCCTCCCAGGGGACGTCCCCGTGGCCCGCGGAGACGAAGTCCCAGCCGCGGCGCGGGTCGCCCCACGGCAGGTGGGAGCCGAGCCGGCCGTTGCGGCCGTCGAGGCGGCGCCGGGCCTCCTTGCAGTCGACGTGGTAGATCCGGTCCCGGAAGTCGTAGAGGAAGCCGACCGGGTCGAGGTCCTGCCACACAAAATGGGAGGGGTCGAAGTTCAGGCCGAAGGCGGGCCGGTGGCCGACCGCTTCCAGGGCCTTGTGCGTCGTCCAGTAGTCGTACGCGATCTCCGAGGGGTGGACCTCGTGGGCGAAGCGGACGCCCTCCGCGTCGAAGACGTCCAGGATCGGGTTCCAGCGCGTCGCGAAGTCCTCGTAGCCGCGCTCGATCATCGACTCGGGCGCGGGCGGGAACATCGCCACCAGGTGCCAGATGGCCGACCCGGTGAAGCCGACGACCGTGTCCACGCCGAACTTCGCCGCGGCGCGCGCGGTGTCCGCCATCTCGGCCGCGGCCCGCTGCCGTACGCCCTCGGCGTCGCCGTCGCCCCAGATGCGCCCCGGCAGGATCGCTTGATGGCGCTCGTCGATGATCGCGTCGCAGACCGCCTGGCCGACCAGGTGGTTGGAGATGGCCCAGCACTTCAGGCCGTGCTTGTCGAGCAGCGCGTGCCGTCCGTCGACGTACGAGGGATCGGACAGGGCCTTGTCGACCTCGAAGTGGTCGCCCCAGCAGGCGAGTTCGAGACCGTCATAGCCGAAGTCGCGGGCCAGGGTGCAGACCTCTTCGAGGGGCAGGTCCGCCCACTGGCCGGTGAAGAGTGTGTACGAGCGGGGCATCGGCGAGCCTCCTCAGGAGATGTGGGCGCCGGTTTCGGCGTGGGCGTCGACGCGGGCGTGCGCATGGGCGGCGACGAGGGTGTACACCGCGTTCTTCGCCGCGCTCTCCTCCACGGCCGTGAGCACCCGCTGCACCGAGAGCCCGTCCGCGAAGGACGGCTCGGGCGCGGTGCCGGTGGCGATGGCGTGGAGCAGGTCGCGGGCCTGGTGCACGAAGGTGTGCTCGTAGCCGAGTCCGTGGCCGGGCGGCCACCAGGCCTCCAGGTAGGGGTGGCCGGGTTCGGTGACGAGGATGCGGCGGAAGCCGGAGGAATCGGCGGGCTCGGTGTGGTCGTGGAAGGAGAGTTCGTTGAGGCGCTCCAGGTCGAAGGCCAGCGAGCCGTCCGAACCGTTGAGTTCGAGCCGCAGCGCGTTCTTGCGGCCGGCCGCGAAGCGGGTCGCCTCGAAGGTGGCGAGCGCCCCGGACGGGAAGCGCGCGGTGAAGACGGCGGCGTCGTCGACCGTGACCCGGCCGCTTCCGGCCCGCACCCCCGCACCGCCGACGCCGACGCCGTCCGGCTGCCCGCCGTCGGCGCCACCCGAAGGCGCACCCTCGGCACCGTCCGACCGCACACCCCCGACACCGTCCGACCGCACACCCTCAGCCCCGCTGGACCGCGCACCGTCACCGCCACCCGGCTGCCCGCCGTCGGCTCCCGCCTGCCCGGCGGCGCCCGCGCCCGCCCCCGCCCCTGTTCCCGCTACCGCTCCCGCTCCCGCTCCCGCCGCCGTGATCCCAGTGGACGTGCCCTCCAGGAGCGGCCGTTCGCGTACGAATGTCTCCGTCAGGGCGGAGACGCCCGCGACGGTCTCGCCCGTGAGGTATTGCGCGAGGTCCACGATGTGCGCGCCGAGGTCGCCGAGCGCGCCCGAGCCCGCGCGGTCCTTGCGCAGCCGCCAGGTCAGCGGGAAGGCGGGGTCGACCAGCCAGTCCTGGAGGTAGGTGAGGCGGACGTGCCGCAGCGTGCCGAGCCGTCCCTCGGCGACCATCCGGCGGGCGAGGGCGAGCGCGGGCACCCGGCGGTAGTTGAAGCCGACCATCGCCACCTGGCCGCGCGCGGCGGCCCGTTCGGCGGCGGCTGCCATGGCCTCGGCCTCCTCGACGGTGTTGGCCAGAGGCTTCTCGCACAGCACGTGCTTGCCCGCGTCGAGCGCGGCGATCGCGATCTCCGCGTGGCTGTCGCCGGGCGTGCAGATGTCGACGAGATCGACGTCGTCACGGGCGATGAGGGCGCGCCAGTCGGTCTCGGTGGCGGCCCAGCCGAGCCGGTCGGCGGCGGCGCGCACGGCCGCGCCGTCACGCCCGCAGACCGCCGCGAGCCGCGCCTCGACCGGCAGGTCGAAGACGCGTCCCACGGTCCGCCAGCCCTGGGAGTGGGCGGCGCCCATGAAGGCGTACCCGACCATCCCCACGCCGAGTCGGCGCCGCCCGGCCTCGGGGCCGTCCGTCGGCCCGGCCCCGGCCCCAGCCCCGGACGCGGCCTCGTGCTCCGTCTCACTCATGCGGTAACTCCTCCTGGTCGACGCCTGCTTCGCGGGTCAGTGGGCACCTCACTTGAAGCCGGTGGACATGTACTGGTCGACGTTCTCCTTGTCGACGACGGCCGAGTAGAGCGTGAGGGAGGCCGGGATCTCGAACTCGGCCATGCCGCTGATGCCCTTGCCCTGGCCGAGCGCCCGCGCCAGGTCGATCGCGGAGGCCGCCATCGTCGGCGGGTACAGGACGGTGGCCTTCAGCACGCCCCGGTCCTGCTTGATCTCCTGGAAGGCGGAGAGCGCGCCCGCGCCGCCGACCATCAGGAAGTCGTCCCGGCCGGCCTGCTTGATGGCGCGCAGGGCTCCGACGCCCTGGTCGTCGTCGTGGTTCCACAGGGCGTCGAAGTTCTTCTGCGCCTGCAGGAGCTGCGACATCTTGGACTGCCCGGACTCGACGGTGAATTCGGCGGCCTGCCGGGCGACCTTCTCGATGTTCGAGTAGTTCTTCAGCGCGTCGTCGAAGCCCTTCGTGCGCTGCTTGGTCAGCTCCAGGTTGTCGAGCCCGGCGAGCTCGATGACCTTTGCGTTCTTCTTGCCCTTCAGCTTCTCGCCGATGTAGTGGCCCGCGTTCAGGCCCATGCCGTAGTTGTCGCCGCCGATCCAGCAGCGGTAGGCCTGCGCGGAGGCGAAGATCCGGTCGAGGTTGACGACGGGGATGCCGGCCTTCATGGCCTTGAGGCCGACCTGGGTGAGGGCCTTGCCGTCGGCGGGCAGGATGACGAGGACGTCGACCTTCTTGTTGATGAGCGTCTCGACCTGGCCGATCTGCGCGGCGGTGTCGTTGGAGCCCTCGGTCGCCTCCAGCGTGACGTCCTTGTACCTCTTCGCCCGCTCCTTGGCGTTGTCGTTGATGGCGTTCAGCCACCCGTGGTCGGCCTGCGGTCCGGCGAAGCCGATGGTGACCTGCTTGCCGGGCTTGTCGTCGGAGACGGCCTGCTTGTTGTCCTCGGACGAGTCGTCGTCCTTGGACTGGTTGCTGGTGCAGCCGGTCAGCACGGCACCCGCGGACACGGCGGCCGCCCCGAAGAGCAGACCTCTGCGGCTCGTGATCTCTGGCATGACATGAACCCCTTAGGTGGTAGCCGTACGCCGCTGGACCAGGACCGCGGCCACGATGATCGCGCCCTTGGCGATCTGCTGGACGGCGGTCTCCAGGTTGTTGAGCGCGAAGATGTTGGTGATCGTGGTGAAGATCAGGACGCCGAGCACGGAGCCGGTGATGGTGCCGCGTCCGCCGCTGAGCAGGGTGCCGCCGATGATCGCGGCGGCGATGGCGTCGAGTTCGTACAAGTTGCCGTTGGTGTTCTGGCCGGACCCGGACAGGATGATCAGCAGGAAGGCGGCGATGCCGCAGCACAGCCCCGAGAGCAGGTACAGATAGAGCCGCTGTCTGCGTACGTCGATGCCGGCCAGGCGCGCGGCCTCCGCGTTGCCGCCGACGGCGACCGAGCGGCGCCCGAAGGTGGTGCGGTTGAGCAGCAGCCAGCCGACAACCGTGACGGCGGCGAAGACCATCACCAGCGGCGGGATGCCGAGCACGTAGGAGTCGCGCTCGCCGAGCTTCAGGACGCCGTCGACGGTGACCATCTGCGTCTTGCCGTCGGTGATCTCAAGCGCCAGTCCACGCCCGGAGGCGAGCATGGCGAGCGTGGCGATGAACGGCACCATGCCGCCGTACGCGATCAGCAGCCCATTGACCAGGCCGCACCCGAGACCGACGACGACGGCCGTGAAGAGGATGCCGGCGAAGCCGTAGTCCTGGGTGGCGACCGTCGTGGCCCACACCGACGCCAGCGCCACGATCGCGCCGACCGACAGGTCGATGCCGCCGGAGATGATGACGAAGGTCATGCCGACGGTGACGACGCCGATGACGGACGCCTGGGTGAGGATCAGCTGCAGGTTGTCGGTGTCGAGGAACGCGTCGGGCTCGGTGACACCGCCGATCACGATGAGGGCGGCGAGGACGCCGAGCAGCGACAGCGTCCGCACGTCGACGCGGGCGGCGAGGGACCGCCACGGGCTCTTGTCGCCGTCCGCCGGCGGGCTCTTCTCGGTGACGGGCCGGGCGGGCGATGCGGGCTGCGTCATGACGCCGGGCTTCCTTCCGTGGTGGCGGGGCTGTGGGGGCCCTCCGTGTGGGTGGGGCCGTGCTGGCCGGAGGCCAGGACGAGGTCGAGTACGCGGTGTTCGTCGAGGTCGCCCGCGGGCGCCGTGTGCACGACGCGGCCTTCGCGCAGGACGAGGACGCGGTCGGCGAGGCCGAGCACCTCGGGCACTTCGCTGGAGACGAGGAGCACGGCGAGGCCCTCGTCGGCGAGCCGCCGGATGACGGTGTACAGCTCGGCGCGGGCGCCGACGTCGACGCCGCGGGTCGGCTCGTCGAGCAGCAGGACGCGACAGCCCCGCAGCAGCCAGCGGGCGAGGACGGCCTTCTGCTGGTTGCCGCCGGAGAGGGTGCGCACGGGTACGGAGGGGTTGTCGGGCCGCAGCGACAGCTCCCGGGTGGCCTCGCGGGCGGCCCGCAGTTCCCTGGCCCGGTCCAGCCACCCCCCGTACGAGAAGCGGGACATGGAGGACACCGACACATTGCGGGTGACGGACTCCAGCATCAGCAGGGCCTGCGCCTTGCGCTCCTCGGGCGCGAGACCGAGACCGGCGCGCACGGCCGCGCGGACGCTGCCGGGCCGCAACACCCGCCCGTCGACGCGGACTTGTCCGGCCGTCGGCTTGCGGGCGCCGAAGATGGTCTCCAGGATCTCCGACCGCCCGGAGCCGACGAGCCCGGCGAGGCCGACGATTTCACCGGGCCGCAGTTCGAGGTCGAGCGGAGCGAACTCTCCGTCCCTGGCGAGGCCTTGGACGGTGAGGACGGGCTCGGGCCGCGCAGTCGCCCCGCCCTCCGCCGACTCCGGCCGCTCCGCCCTCTCCGGAAAGACGTACTCCACGTTCCGCCCGGTCATCAGCGCGATGACCTCGCGCGTCGGGGTCTCCTTGGCGGGCAGCCCGACGGCGACGGCGCGCCCGTCCTTGAGGACGGTGACGCGGTCGCCGATGCGCCGGATCTCCTCCAGGCGGTGCGAGATGTAGACGACGGCGACGCCCTCGGCCGTCAGGTCGCCGACGATCCGGAAGAGGTTGTCGACCTCGTCCGGGTCGAGCGCGGCCGACGGCTCGTCCATGACGATCAGGCGCACCTCGTGGGAGAGCGCGCGGGCCATCGACACGATCTGCTGCTGGGCCGCGGACAGATCCCCCACGAGCCGTGCCGGATCGATCTCGCCGTGCCCAAGCCGCTTCAGCAGGGCGGCAGTTGCGTCCCGTGCGTCGCGTCCGCGCACCACGAACCCGGCGGATGTCGGCTCGTGCCCGAGGTAGACGTTCTCGGCGACGGACAGGCCCTCCACCAGGTCGAGTTCCTGGTAGATGGTGGCGATGCCGAGGCGCATGGCGGCGATCGGGGAGCGCAGCGTGACCTCGTCGCCGCGCCAGACGATCGTGCCGTCGTCGGGCTGGTGGGCGCCCGCGAGGACCTTGATGAGGGTGGACTTGCCGGCGCCGTTCTGGCCGAGCAGACAGTGCACCTCACCGGCCTGGACGTGCAGGTCGACGCCGTCGAGCGCGCGGACGCCCGGGAACGACTTGGTGATGCCGGACATGGTGAGCAGGGGTGGTTCTGGTGCCATGACGGTTCCCTCGGGGGGTGCGGCCGGTTTCAGGGCAGAGCAGGACGATCTTGTAAAGGGCATGACAATGTTGATCAAGGCGCTGCGGGACGCCGGTTGCGCGTACGGGTGTCCGGGCCGGCTAGGCCGGTGAGAACAGGTGGTCGCTGATGAGGCGGGCGCCGCCGATGACGCCGGCGGTGGGGCCCAGCTCACCGAGGACGATGGGGAGGTTGCCGGTCGCGAGGGGCAGCGACTGGCGGTAGACCTGGGTGCGGATCGCGGCGAGCAGCGTGTGGCCGAGGCCGGTGACGCCGCCGCCGATCACCACGAGGCCCGGGTTGAAGAAGCTGACGAGGCCCGCGATGACCTGGCCGGTGCGGTTGCCGCCGGCGCGGATCAGGTCGATCGCGGTGGGGTCGCCGGCGGCGGCCGCCGCGGCGACGTCGACGGCGGAGAGCCGGCCGGAGTCCTCGAAGCGCGTGCAGAGCTCCGGCGAACGCCCCTGATGGGCGGCCTCCTCGGCGTCGCGGGCGAGCGCGGCGCCGCTGAAGTAGGCCTCCAGGCAGCCCTTGTTGCCGCACGCGCACGGGCGGCCATCCGGTTCGACCTGGATGTGGCCTATGTCGCCCGCACTGCCCGTCGTACCGCGGTAGACCTCACCGGCGACCACGATGCCGCAGCCGATGCCGGTGCCGATCTTGACGCAGAGGAAGTCGCCCACGGACCGCGCGACGCCCGCGTGCTGCTCCCCCATCGCCATCAGGTTCACGTCGTTGTCCACCATGACCGGGCAGCCGAGGTCCTGGCTGAGGGCCTCCCGCACGGGGAAGCCGTCCCAGCCGGGCATGATCGGCGGCGCGACCGGGACGCCCTCGGGGAAGCGGACGGGGCCCGGTACGCCGATGCCGGCGCCGTCGAACCCCTCCGCGAGCCCCGATGCGCGCAACTTGGCCGCCATGGCGAGGACTTGCTCGAAGACGGCGACGGGGCCTTCGCGCACGTCCATGGGCTGGTTGATGTGGCCGAGCACCTCCAGCTCGGCGTTGGTGACGGCGACGTCGACCGAGGTCGCGCCGATGTCCACGCCGAGGAAGCGGAGGGCCGGGGCCAGGCGGATGTTGTGGGAGCGGCGGCCGCCGCGCGACGCGGCGAGGCCGTCGGCGACCACCAGTCCGGTTTCCAGGAGGCGGTCCACCTCCACGGCCAGCTTGGACCGGGAGAGGTCGACCTGGTCGCCCAGTTGGGCGCGGGAGTTGGGCCCTCCGTCGCGCAGCAGTCGCAAGAGGCGCGCCTGGTGCGCGTTGGCGGGTCGAGCCGTCATACGTCTCACGCGCCCCTCCCCGCCGGTTCGGCCGAATCCCGTGTGTCCTGTTGGGCTTTCGAGGGGAACGTAGCAGCGCGTGCCGGGGCTGGGAAGAAGTTGAGCGCGAATTGGCTCCGACTTTCTCCCGTCACAGGACAAAGGTGGGGGTGGCTCCGCCGGGGGTGGGTGTCCCGTGCGGGTGGGACGGTCCTCCGCCGATCGCCGCTTCGCGGCTCGTCCTCAAACGCCGGACGGGCTGAAAGGGTGGGCGGGTGGGGAGCGGGGGTCCGGGGGCGGAGCCCCCGGCAGGGTCAACCCGCCTCGCGTTCGTGGTACGTCTTGCGCGTGTGTTCCGTGTGCGCACGCATGACCTCCGTCGCGCGCGTCTCGTCGCGGGCGGCGATCGCGGCGATGAGCCGGCGGTGCTCGATCCAGGACTGGATGCCCCGCTGCCGCGCCACCGGCGTGTAGTACCAGCGGACCCGGCGGTCGACCTGCCCGGCCAGCTCGGCGAGGACGACGTTCCCGGCGAGTTCCATCACCTTGGCGTGGAACGCGGCGTTGGTGGCGACCACGAGGTCGACGTCGCCGTCCGCGACGGCCGACTCGCCCTTGGCGCACAGCTCTTCGAGGGCGGCGATCCCGGCCGACCCGGCGTTGGCGGCGGCGAGCCGTGCGGCCTCGGCCTCCAGGAGGGTGCGGACGGTGAGCAGTTGGTCCGCCTCCTCCTCCGTGGGCTCGTGCACGAACGCGCCCTGCGCGGGGCGCAGGTCCACCCAGCCCTCGGTGTTGAGCCGCTGCAGCGCCTCGCGCACGGGTTGTCTGGACACGCCCAGGTGCCCGGCGAGTTCGCTTTCGACGAGGTGCTGGCCGGGGCGCAGCGCGCGCGTGGTGATGAGTTCGAGCAGCGCCTCGTAGACCCGCTCGCGCAGCGGCCCCGGCCGCTCCAGTTTGGGCACCGTCCCCTGCGGCAGTCCTGCGGACAACATCCCGGCCCCCTCCTGGACGACGTCAAGCCAGATGAATTGGCTTTTGTCTACAGTTTACCGAGCACAAGGGCCAGTACCAGAGGGAGTTGAACGCGTCACGCCCAGGGAACGCGCCTCCCACAGGAAACGCGTCACGCTCAAGGGCAGCGCACGACCTGCCCCGCGTACGACAGGTTCCCCCCGAAGCCGAACAGCAGCACCGGGTCGCCCTTCGTCACCTCGCCCCGCTCCACCAGCTTCGACAAGGCGAGCGGCACGGACGCGGCCGACGTGTTGCCGGAGTCCACGACGTCACGGGCGACGACGGCGTTCACCGCGCCGATCCGCTCGGCCAGCGGCTCGACGATGCGCAGGTTGGCCTGATGGAGGACGACGGCGGCGAGGTCGGCGGGGGTGAGCCCGGCCCGTTCGCAGGTCGCGCGGGCCAGCGGCGGCAGCTGCGTGGTCGCCCAGCGGTAGACGCTCTGCCCCTCCTGCGCGAACCGCGGCGGCGACCCCTCGATGCGTACCGCGTGCCCCATCTCCGGCACCGAGCCCCACAGCACGGGACCGATCCCGGTCTCCTCGCCCTCCGCGCACGCCTCGACGACCGCCGCGCCCGCACCGTCGCCGACGAGCACGCAGGTGGTGCGGTCGGTCCAGTCGGTGACGTCGGACATCTTGTCGGCGCCGATGACCAGGGCCCGGCTCGCCGCCCCGGCCCGTACGGCGTGGTCGGCGGTGGCGAGCGCGTGTGTGAAGCCCGCGCAGACGACGTTGACGTCCATCGCGGCGGGCGAGCCGAGGCCGAGGCGGGCGGCGACGCGGGCGGCCATGTTCGGCGAGCGGTCTATGGCCGTGGACGTGGCGACGACGACCAGGTCGACGGAGGACGGCGCGCGGCCCGCGGAGGCGAGGGCCTTGGCGGCGGCGTGCGCGGCGAGCTCGTCGACCGGCTCGCCGGGGCCCGCGAGGTGGCGGGTGCGGATGCCGACCCGGGAGCGGATCCACTCGTCGCTGGTGTCGACCATGCCCGCCAAGTCCTCGTTGGTGAGCACCTTGGCGGGCTGGTAGTGGCCGACGGCGGCGATGCGTGTGCCGGGCATGGGCGGATCCCCTCGTGGTGCAAAAGGTGGTGCGGAAAGTGCGGGACCGTCCAGTCTGCTCAGCGACTCACGGGTAGCGGGTGAGGTAATGCGACAGGATTGGGGCGCCTGCTTTGGATGCTTCGCCACATCGTGTCACCCGGTGAAGAGCTGTTTGGCCTTGTGTACGAGCTCGTAGAGACCGTACGCCAGGGGCAGGCCCACCCAGAGCCAGGCCCCGACGATCAGTGGTCGGCGACGCGGCGGCGGGCCCGGTTCACTTGGCCGCGGGCTCGGCGTCATCGGTGCCTGCGGGGTCATCGGTGCCTGCGGGGTCATCGGTGCCTGCGGGGTCTGCGGAGTCGGCGGGGTCTGCGGAGTCGGCTGCTTCGTCATCGGAGGGCTCCTTCGGGGCGGAGACGTGGTGGCGGGCATGAACGGGACGTACCAGCTCATTGGCGACGAACCCGACGACGAGCAGGCCGATCATGATGGTCAGGGACACTCCGTAGAGCCCGGGACCGTGCTTGCCCGCCTCCTCCTGGCGGTCGGCCACCCAGTTCACGATCAGCGGCCCGAGGACCCCGGCGAGCGACCACGCGGTGAGCAGCCGGCCGTGGATCGCGCCGACCTGGTACGTACCGAAGAGGTCCTTGAGATACGCCGGGATCGTTGCGAAACCGCCGCCGTAGAAGGAGAGGATGACCAGCGCGCAGACGACGAACAGCGGCTTCGACTCGTCGCCGAAGCGGGCGATCAGCAGATACATCAGCGCGCCCGCGCCCAGGTAGAGGCGGTACACGTTCTTGCGGCCGACCAGGTCGGACGCCGACGACCAGCCGATGCGCCCGGCCATGTTCGCGGCCGAGAGCAGCGCGACGAAGCCCGCGGCGGCGGACGCCGAGACGGGTGTGGAGGTGTCCGCGAAGAAGTCGGTGATCATCGGCGCGGCCTTCTCCAGGATGCCGATGCCCGCGGTCACGTTCATGCAGAGGACCACCCACAGGCACCAGAACTGTGGCGTACGCACGGCTTGACGGGCCGAGACCTGCGGGCCGTCCAGCGGCGCCGGGGCGCCGGGGACCACCGCCCCCTCCGTCCTCGGCACCCGCACGAGCATCACGCCGAGCGCCATGAAGGCCGCGTACGAGAGTCCGTGTACGAGGAAGGCGAGCGCGATGCCGGAGGAGTCGTCGCCGAACGTCTCCAGCATCTGCGCCGACCACGGCGAGGCGATCAGCGCGCCGCCGCCGAAGCCCATGATGGCGATGCCGGTGGCCATGCCGGGGCGGTCGGGGAACCATTTGATCAGGGTCGACACCGGTGAGATGTAGCCGATGCCGAGTCCGATGCCGCCGACGAAGCCGTAGCCGAGGACGATCAGCCAGTACTGGCGGGTCGCGGCGCCAAGGGCGGCGAGCAGGAAGCCGGAGGAGAAGCAGACGAGCGCGACGGACATCGCCCAGCGCGGTCCGTTGCGCTCCACGAGCGTGCCGCCGAACGCGGCGGACAGGCCGAGCATGACGATGCCGAGCTGGAACGGCAGCGCGCTCTGCGTGCCGCTGAGGTCGAGGGCGGATTCGAGGGGCGGTTTGAAGACGCTCCAGGCGTAGGCCTGGCCGATGGAGAGGTGCACCGACAGGGCGGCGGGCGGGACGAGCCAGCGGCTCCAGCCGGGTGGCGCTACGGGGGGCCTCATGATCCCGAACGGTAGGAATCCGGAGGGCTGTTGGGAAGGGGGTGGGCAGGGATTGGTCGACGGTATGCAGTGTTCGATGGGTCAGTATGCAATGCCCGGTGAGCCGCACGGGCAAGGCTCGGTGGGCAAGGTTCGGTGAGCTGGATCGCGGCCCGCGGCGGCGGCCGCGCTACCCGCCCGCCGAGGCCCCGTCGGCCAGCGCCGCCTGCCGCAGATGTTCCGCCAGCGCCACCGCGGCCGCCGACGCGGGCCCGTCCTTGACCCCCCAGGCCAGCAGGTGGTGGCGGCGTGCCCAGGGTTCCCGCAGCGCGCACACGTCGAGCGGCCGGCCCGGGTCGACGGCGCGGCGCGGGACGACGGCGAGCCCGACACCGGCGGCGGCGAGCTCGACGAGGACGTTGAGGTCGGCCACGGTGGTGCGGTGCCGCACGACCGGCGCGTGCGGCCCGAGGTGCCGCTCGATCCAGCGGCGCAGTGACGACCCGGCGTCGAGGCCGACGAGGGGATGCTCGGCGACCTCGCTGTACGTCACGGCGGTCCGCCCGGCGAGCACCCCGTCGGCCTGGCCGATCACCACGAGGGAGTCGTCCCCGAGGGGTTCCATGACGAGACCGCAGTCGCGGGCCTCGTCGTCGACGACGACCCCCAGGTCTGCCTCGCCGTCGGCGAGCATCCGCACGGTGCGCGGGGTGCGCTTCTCCGACACGGTGACGTCGACGTCGGGGTGGGCCCGCAGGAAGGTGACGAGGGCCTGCGGCACGAGGCGGTAGCGCGCGGAGCCGCCGCACAGCAGGGTCAGCGGGGCGACCGGGGACCGCGCATAGCCGGCGACGGCGCTGTCGAGCCGCGCCGCCCGGTCGAGCACCTCGCGTGCGTGCCGGGCCAGGGTCGCCCCCGCCGGGGTGGGCCGCACTCCCCGCCGGCCGCGGATCAGCAGGGCCACACCGGCGTGGTGCTCCAGCGCGCGCACCCGGGCGCTGGCCGACGGCAGGCTCAGGTGCACGCGACGGGCGCCCGCCGTGATGGACCCCTCCGCCACGATGCCGAGAAAGAGCCGCAGATCGTCCAGGTCGTAGCGCACCCGCGCGAGCCTATGGCACAGCCTTAGGCTGGGTACGCGGATCGCGCATTGTGGGCGGGCCCGGCGCGGGCCGATGCTCGGCAGATGTCGGAGACGCTGTGGGTGCTGCTCGCCGGGATAGTCGCCGGCGGCCTGAACGCCGTGGGCGGCGGAGGCACGTTCGTGGCACTGGCCGCCCTGGTCGCGGCCGGCGTGCCCCCGGTGACGGCGAACGCCGCGACGACCATCGCCCTGGTGCCCGGCTCCGTGGTCGGCGCATGGGTCTACCGGCGCGAACTCGCCCCGGTCGGCGGGGTGTCCATGCGGGCGCTGACGGGGGTCAGTGTGGTCGGCGGCGGTCTCGGCGCCGGCCTGCTGCTGGTGCTGCCCGCGGCGTCGTTCGACGCCGCGGTGCCGTGGCTGCTCGCCTTCGCGACGGTGCTCCTCGCGGTGGGCCGCCGGGTCGCGGCGGCGGTCGGCGCCGCGCTGGACCGCCCGGTCGGCATGGGGCCCCGGGCCGTCCTCGCCGCGCAGTTCGTCCTCGCCGTGTACGGCGGATACTTCGGCGGAGCCGTAGGCATCATGATGCTGGCCCTGTGGGGCGTCGGCCTCGGGCTCGACGCCGCGGCCGGCAATCCGATGCGGATCGTCCAGGTCGGGGCGGTCTATCTCAGCGCGTCCGCGCTGTTCCTCGTCGCCTCGGACGCCCTGGACACCCCGCTGCTCCTGGGGGCGCTGCTCGTGGGTGCGGTGGCCGGGGGATTCGGCGGCGCGCGGCTCGCCCGCCGGCTCCCGTCCCGGCTGCTGCGCGGCATCGTCCTGACCACTGCCACGACCATGACCGTCCTCTATTTCGTGCGCGGCTGAGAGGTGACCGGCATGTCCGAAGACCGCAGGCGAGCCGCACCCCCGTACGACGACGGCACGGGAGCCACGCCCCCGTACACCGAAGCGGCCCGAGCCCGCCTCGCCCTGGCCTACGAGGCGTACGAACTGGCCGAGCTCGCGCGCGCCTGCGTCCCGGTCGCGGCGCACGAGCTGCGCCCCGACGGCACCGTCGCCTCCCCCGGCGCCGCGCTGGCCGACGCGGCCCAAGTCCTCGACGCCGCACAGCGGTTCTTCGAAGCGACAGTGGCGTACGAGCGCCTCGGCGGCGCGGCAGACCCGGCTCTCGTCGCCGACGTACTCAACACCCCAGCCACAGCACGGCAGTCGAGCTGGTGGCGAGCCCACCTCACCGACCATCCCCTGGAAGCCGCACTCGACCTCGACGACTGGGTCCTGCGCCACCACGACGGCGAGGCCGACCTCGGCACCGCGCCGGTCTCCGGCGGGCTCACCCCGAACAACGCCCGCTGACAGGTCTCGCACGAACCCTTGCTGGCCCAACTTCCATACTGTAGACAATATTCCATCTACCGCGTGTGGCTTCTCGGCCACTCGCGACCAGCGCAGCCTGAGAGCGCTGCCGGTCCGTCGGAACCCTCAACCGAACGGAGCGCCCCATCGTGAAAGTCGCAGTCCTGGGCGCCGGTGCCATCGGCGCCTATGTCGGAGCCGCGCTGCACCGCGCGGGCGCCGACGTCCATCTGGTCGCCCGCGGGCCGCACTTGGCGGCCATGCGGCAGCACGGCGTACGCGTCCTCAGCCCGCGCGGCGACTTCACCGCACGTGCCCACGCCACCGCCGACCCGGCCGACATCGGCCCCGTCGACTTCGTCTTCCTCGGCCTGAAGGCCACTTCGTACGCGGCGTGCGGGCCGCTGATCGAGCCGCTCCTCAAGGACGGCACAGCAGTGGTGGCCGCCCAGAACGGCATTCCCTGGTGGTACTTCCACCGGCACGGCGGCCCGCACGACGGGCACCGCCTGGAGAGCGTGGACCCCGGCGGGTCGGTCAGCGCGGTGCTCGCGCCGCACCGGGCGGTCGGCTGTGTGGTGTACGCGGCGACCGAGCTCGCCGAACCCGGCGTCGTACGCCACCTCGAAGGCACCCGCTTCTCCGTCGGCGAGCCGGACCGCACCCGTTCGGCGCGCTGTCTTGCCTTCAGCGAGGCGATGCGCGCGGGTGGCCTGAAATGCCCGGTGGAGCCGGACGTGCGCGGCGACATCTGGATCAAGCTGCTCGGCAACATCTCCTTCAACCCGATCAGCGCGCTCGTGCGCGCGACAATGCGCGAGATGTGCCTGCACGGCGGCACCCGCCGCGTCATCGAGATCATGATGGCCGAGACGCTCGCCGTCGCCGCGGCCCTCGGCTGCAAGCCGGACATCTCCATCGAGCGGCGGCTCGCGGGCGCCGAGCGCGTCGGCGACCACCGCACCTCCACGCTCCAGGACCTGGAGCGCGGCAAGCCGCTCGAACTCGACGTGCTGCTCGCCGCCGTCGTGGAACTGGCGGAGATCACCGGCGTGCCCGTGCCCACCCTGCGCACCGTGCACGCCCTCTCGGACCTGCTCGCCCACGGCATGAGGAGCGCCGTAGCGTGACCAAGCGAGACCAGAGCCGGAACACGCCAGACCAGACCCGAAGCAAGCCGGACGGCGTCCGCCGCGACCCGGCCCGCACCCGGGGCAACCGCAAGGGCGGCCCCCGCACCCCCAAGTCGTACACCCGCCTCACCCACCCCCTCGTCCGCGACAGCCGTGACGGGCCGCTGCGCGCGGCCAGTTGGGACGAGGCCCTGGCCCGCGCCGCCGACGGCTTCCGGCGCACCCGCGCCGCGCACGGCCCGGACGCCTTCGCGATGCTCTCCTGCGCCCGCGCCACCAACGAGATGAACTACGTGGCGCAGAAGTTCACGCGGGTGGTGATGGGCACCAACAACGTCGACTCCTGCAACCGCACCTGCCACGCGCCGAGCGTCGCGGGTCTCTCGGCCGCCTTCGGCTCCGGCGGCGGCACCTCCTCCTACGAGGAGGTCGAGCACACGGACCTCATCGTGATGTGGGGCTCCAACGCCCGCTTCGCGCACCCGATCTTCTTCCAGCACGTCCTGAAGGGCATCCGCAACGGCGCGCGGATGTACGCCGTCGACCCGCGCCGCACCTCGACGGCCGAGTGGGCGGAGAGCTGGCTCGGCCTGAACGTGGGCACGGACATCGCCCTCGCGCACGCCGTCGCCCGCGAGATCATCCACACGGGCCTGCACAACACGGCGTTCGTCGAACGGGCCACGTCCGGCTTCGAGGAGTACGCCGCGCTGGTCGAGCCCTGGACCCTCACCCTCGCCGAGAAGGTGACGGGCGTGCCCGCGGCCGCGATCCGCGATCTGGCGCACGCGTACGCCACCGCCGAACGCGCCCAGTTGTGCTGGACACTCGGCATCACCGAGCACCACAACGGCACCGACAACGTCCGCGCCCTCATCAACCTGGCGCTGCTGACCGGGCACGTGGGCCGCTACGGCGCCGGCGTGCAGCCGCTGCGCGGGCAGAACAACGTGCAGGGCGGCGGCGACATGGGTGCCATCCCCAACCGGCTCCCCGGCTTCCAGGACATCCTCGACGACGGCCACCGGACCAAGTTCGAGCGCGCCTGGGACACCGTCATCCCGCCGCGGTACGGCATGACGCTCACGGACATGTTCGAGGCGATGGAGAGCGGCGGGCTGCGGGCCGTGTACTGCATCGGCGAGAACCCCGCCCAGTCGGAGGCCGACAGCGAGCAGGCCGTGCGGCGCCTGGCCGCGCTCGACCACCTGGTGGTCCAGGACATCTTCCTGACGCGCACGGCCGAGCTGGCCGACGTGGTGCTGCCCGCCACGGCTGCCTGGGCGGAGACCGACGGGACCACCACCAACAGTGAGCGGCGGGTGCAGCGGGTGCGGGCGGCCCTCACGCCGCCCGGCGAGGCGCGCGAGGACATCGACATCATCTGCGAGATCGCCGCGCGGCTCGGCCACGACTGGAAGTTCGCCGACGCGGAGACCGTCTGGAACGAGCTGCGCGCCCTGTCGCCGGACCACTTCGGCATGACGTACGACCGCCTGGAGACGCACCACGGCCTCCAGTGGCCCTGCCCCGACCTGGAGCGGCTTCCCTCCAGCTTCCTGCACGGCCGCCTCTGGGAGACCGATCCGGCACTGCGCGGCCGGCGCGCCCCCTTCGGGCTCGTCAAGGACGATCCGCCGGTGGACCTCACCGACGAGTCGTTCCCGCTGCGGCTGACGACGGGGCGGCGCCTGGACTCGTACAACACCGGGGTGCAGAGCGGGAGTTTCGCCTCTCCGCTGCGGCGCGGCGAGTACGTCGAGCTGTGTCCCGAGGACGCGGAGCGGTACGGGGTCGTGGTGGGCGAGGAGGTGCGGGTGTCCTCGCGGCGCGGCGCCGTGGTCGCGCCGGTGTGGGTCGATCCCGGACTGCGGCCCGGGCTCGCCTTCATGACCATGCACTTTCCCGACGAGGTGGACACCAACCAGCTGACGATCGAGGCGAATTGCCCGATCGCCGGGACGGCCGAGTTCAAGGCGTCCGCCATCCGCATCGAGAAGCTGACTGTGGGGAGTTGACGGTACGTGGACCTGCGCTTCGGCGACAGCAAACCGACCGACGAGGAACGCGACGCCGTGGACGCGTTCCTCGGGCCGCCGGAGTCGGCGTGGGAGGGCGCCGACGACCGCTCAGACGCGGATCTTCGGTGGGCGCGGGGTGGGCGGGGTGCCCGGGAGCGGCGGGATCTGCTGCTTCCCGGGTTGCACGCGCTCAACGACCGCGTGGGGTGGATCAGCGAGGGCGGGCTCGACTATCTGTGCCGGCGGCTCACCGTGCCGCCCGCGGAGGCGTACGGGGTCGCCACGTTCTACTCCATGTTCTCGATGACGCCTCGGGCGCGGACCGTGGTACGGGTGTGTACGGATCTTGCGTGTGCGGTGCGGGGTGCTGAGGCGCCGACCGGCTCCGCCGAGGGGGTGGACGTGGAGGCCAGCCCCTGCCTGGGGCTGTGCGAGCGGGCGCCTGCGGTGTTGGTGACGCGGGCGGGTGGCCCTGGCGGGGCGCTCCCCAATCCCGCCCCTTCCCGAAACCGGGGGCTCCGCCCCCGGACCCCCGCTCCTCAAACGCCGGAAGGGCTGGATTCTTGCGGCACGTTGTCAGCCCGTCCGGCGTTTGAGGACGAGGCCGTTCAGGCCGATCGGGGGTCCAGGGGGCGGAGCCCCCTGGTTACGGGAAGGGGCGGGGTTGGGGAGATCTCCGAACCCCCGCCCGCCCGCGCCGTCCCCCAGTTCGGGGCCCCCGGCCTGATCCTGCTGCGCCGCATAGGCGTCGTGGACCCCAGCTCGCTGGACGACTACCGCGCGCACGACGGCTACGCGGCCCTCCGCCGCGCCTTCGCCCTCGGCCCCGCCGAAGTCATCCGCGAGGTCACCGACGCGGGACTGGTCGGGCGGGGCGGCGCCGCGTTCCCGACGGGACGCAAGTGGCAGGCGACGGCGTCCCAGCCGGACCACCCGCACTACCTGGTGTGCAACGCGGACGAGTCGGAGCCGGGCACGTTCAAGGACCGCGTGCTGATGGAGGGCGATCCGTACGCGCTGATCGAGTCGATGACGATCGCGGCGTACGCGGTGGGCGCCCGGCACGGCTACCTCTACCTCCGCGGCGAGTACCCGCGCGCCCTGCGCACCCTGGAGCACGCCATCGGACAGGCCCGCGCCCGCGGCCTGCTGGGCGAGAACATCCTCGGCCAGGGGTTCTCCTTCGAGATCGAGATCCGCCGCGGCGCGGGCGCCTACATCTGCGGCGAGGAGACCGCGCTGTTCAACTCGATCGAGGGCTACCGGGGCGAGCCGCGCTCCAAGCCGCCGTTCCCCGTGGAGAAGGGCCTGTTCGGCAAGCCCACGGCCGAGAACAACGTCGAGACGCTCGTGAACGTGCTGCCCATCCTCACCATGGGCGCGGCGGCGTACGCGGCGATCGGCACGCCCAAGTCCACCGGCCCCAAGCTGTTCTGCGTCTCGGGGGCCGTGGACCGGCCCGGGCTCTACGAACTGCCCTTCGGCGCCACCCTCGGCGATCTCCTCGCCCTCGCGGGCACGCCGGACAACCTGCGCGCGATTCTGCTCGGCGGCGCCGCGGGCGGCTTCGTGCGGCCGGACGAGCTGGACATCCCGCTCACGTTCGAGGGCACGCGGGAGGCGGGGACGACGCTCGGCTCGGGGGTCGTGCTCGCCGTCGACGACTCCGTGCCGCTCCCCCGGCTCCTGCTGCGCGTCGCCGAGTTCTTCCGCGACGAGTCGTGCGGCCAGTGCGTGCCCTGCCGGGTCGGCACGGTCCGGCAGGAGGAGGCCCTGCACCGCATCGCCGACCGCACGGGCGCGGCCGCCGCCGACGACATCGCGCTCCTGCGCGACATCGGGCAGGCCATGCGGGACGCCTCCATCTGCGGCCTGGGCCAGACCGCGTGGAACGCCGTGGAATCCGCCATCGACCGTCTGGGGGCGTACGAATGACCGCCATCCCGCTCCAACCGCCGTGCCGCCTCGTCGAGTTCACGCTCGACGGCGAGCCCGTGCGCGTGCCCGAGGGCGGCACCGTCCTCGACGCCTGCCGCGCCACGGGCAAGGACGTGCCGACGCTCTGCGAGGGCGACACACTGAGGCCGAAGAACGCCTGCCGGGTGTGCGTCGTCGAGGTCGAGGGCGCCCGCACCCTCGCCCCCGCCTGCTCGCGGCGCGCCGAGCCCGGCATGGCGGTGCGCACGGACACCGAGCGCACCCGGCACAGCCGCCGCCTCGTCCTCGAACTCCTCGCGTCCTCCGTCGACTTGTCGACCACACCCCGCGTCACCGAGTGGCTCAAGGAGTACGAGGCCAAGCCGGACCGCTTCGGCCCGGACGCGGCACGCCTCAACGAGGAGCCCAAGGTCGACAACGATCTGTATGTGCGCGACTACGACAAGTGCATCCTCTGCTACAAGTGCGTGGACGCCTGCGGCGAGCAGTGGCAGAACTCCTTCGCGATCTCCGTGGTGGGCCGCGGCTTCGACGCCCGGATCGCCGTCGAGCACGACGCGCCGCTGACCGACTCGGCCTGCGTGTACTGCGGCAACTGCGTGGAGGTCTGCCCGACGGGCGCCCTCAGCTTCAAGAGCGAGTTCGACATGCGCGCCGCCGGGACCTGGGACGAGGCCGCCCAGACGCGCACGACCACCGTCTGCGCGTACTGCGGAGTCGGCTGCAACCTGACCCTGCACGTGCAGGACAATGAGATCGTGAAGGTCACCTCGCCGCACGACAGCCCGGTGACCCACGGCAACCTCTGCATCAAGGGCCGCTTCGGCTACCAGCACGTACAGAACCGGGACTGATCGACATGGGACGAGTCACGGAGCGCCGCCGCGTCATCCGCATCCGCGACGGCGCGGTCAGCGAGCGGCCGGACACGCTCGTCGCCGAGGAACCCCTCGAGATACGCCTCAACGGCAAACCGCTCGCGATCACCATGCGCACCCCCGGCGACGACTTCGCGCTCGCGGCCGGGTTCCTCGTCAGCGAGGGCGTGCTGGGCGCGGCGGACGAGCTGCGGTCCATCGTGTACTGCGCGGGGGCGACGGCGGAGGGCTCGAACACGTACAACGTGGTGGACGTGTCGACCGCTCCCGGTGTCGTCGTCCCGGACATCACGCTGGAGCGCAACGTCTATACGACGTCGTCCTGCGGGCTGTGCGGCAAGGCGAGCCTCGACGCGGTCCGCACCACGGCCCGTTGGCCCATCGACGACCACGCCGACGACGCCGGCGCTCCCCCGGTCCGGCTGACGCCCGAGCTGCTCGCCCGCCTCCCCGACCGGCTGCGCGCGGCCCAGCGGGTCTTCGACCGGACCGGGGGTCTGCACGCGGCCGCGCTGTTCACCGAGGACGGCGACCTGATCGACGTGCGCGAGGACGTGGGCCGCCACAACGCCGTCGACAAGCTGGTGGGGCGGGCGCTGCAGGACGGCGGGCTGCCGCTCGCCCGCACCGTCCTGCTGGTGTCCGGGCGTGCCTCCTTCGAGCTGGCGCAGAAGGCCGTGATGGCGGGCATCCCGGTGCTCGCGGCGGTCTCCGCGCCGTCGTCGCTGGCCGTCGACCTCGCCGCCGAGACCGGCCTGACACTGGTCGGCTTCCTGCGCGGCTCCTCCATGAACGTGTACGCGGGCGAGCACCGCGTGGCCCTGCGGACCGCGGCCGCCACGGGCTGACCGGCGCTCTCCCCGCGGCACGGCGACGGGGTCCCGGCCCGGCGGGGAGCGCCCCCTGCGCCGGCCGGGCCCCTACGCCGCCCCTTCGCCTGTTTCGCCCCCGGCGCCCCGGCCGTCGACCCGCGCGACCCTCTCCAGCAAGTCGAGGAACACCTCGCGCTCGGCCGCCGAAAGCGGCGCGAGCAGCTCCGTGTTGGCGGCGCGCGCGGCCGCGGAGCAGCGGCGCAGCAGGCCCCGCCCCGCGTCGGTGAGGGTGACGGAGTTCTTGCGGCGGTCCTTGGGGTCGGGTGTGCGCTCCACGAGCCCGGCCTCCTGAAGGTCGTTCAGGACACCGACCAGGTCCTTGGGGTCGAGCTGGATGCCCCGCCCCAGGTCGGCCTGGGCCACCGGGGCGAGGTCGGCCACGGCGGCCAGGACCACGTGGTGCCACATCTTCATGCCTTCGGCGGCGAGTGCCTCGGCGACCAGACCGCGGCCGCGGGCGGCGGCCCGGCCGAGCAGCCAGCTCGGCAGCGTACGGATGGCGGAAGGGGCGAGTGGCGTCTCGGGCATGCGGTGACCCTATCCAAGAATCGTTGGACTTCCCAACGACATTGTGATTACCGTTGGGACTCCCAACGATTCCCATGAGTCCTTCCGCGGATTCACAGTCACGTCACGAGGAGGTACGGATGCGTCGCGTCCGGTACGAGCGCCAGGGCGGCCCCGAGGTCCTGTTCGTCGAGGAGGCACCGGTCCCCGAGCCCGGCCCCGGCGAGCTCCTGGTCCGGGTCGCCGCCGTCGGCGTGACGCTGCCCGTCGTACGCAAGGTGCGCGAATCGGCCGAGCCCATCGCGCTCGGCGGCGAGGTCGCCGGTGAGGTGGTGCGGACGGGTGACGGGGTGACCGGCTTCGCGCCCGGCGACCGGGTGACGGGCCTGGTCTTCGGGCACGGATACGCCGACTACGCGCTGCTGCACAGCGCGATGGCCTCGCCCGTGCCCGACGGCGCGAGCGCGGTCGACGCCGTGGCACTGGTGCGCAGCGGGCTCGTGGCGTACGGCGCACTGGAGGCCGCCCGGCCCGCGCCGGGCGCGGCCGCGCTCGTCACGGCCGCGGCGAGCGGAGTCGGCCACCTCGCCGTACAGCTCGCCGGGCTGCGGGGCGCGTCGCGGGTGGTGGGCGCCGTGTCGGACGCGGCCAAGGCGGACTTCGTGCGTGGGCTCGGCGCCACCGACGTCGTCGTCTACGACACGCCGGACTGGGGCGAGCCCGTCGACTACTGCCTGGACGCCGTGGGCGGCGAGCTGCTCGGCCCGGCCCTGGCCGCGCTCGCGCCGCACGGCCGCCTGGTGGCGTACAGCTCGGGCGGAGGCACCGTCCGGGCCTACGATCTCCTCGTCGGCGCCAAGACAGTGACGGGCTTTCAGATGAGGCTGATCGCGCAGGGCAGGCCGGATCTGTACGAGGCGTGGCGGCGCGAGCTGTGGCGGCTGTTCGCGGCGGGCGAGGTGCGGCCCGCCGTGCACGCCGAGTTCGGCCTGGAGGACGCCGCCGCGGCACACGGCGCAATCGAGTCGCGCGTCAACACGGGCAAGATCGTACTTATCGCTTAATCTGGCCACGTCCGCGCCCGGCACCCTGCCGGTATTCCGTTACGCGCACGCTTCTTGTGTTGCTCCAAGGCCCCCAAGTAGCTTCAGTGACGCGCACGTTGGACGTGGGATGTCCGAATGTCCGGTCGACATGAAGGGCCCGCACCATGCCGTCGAGACTCCGTGTACGCCTCAGACCACCCCGCCCCCGGCTCCGGCCGGGCACCGCACCCCGGCGGCGCACCGTCGCCGCCCTGACCGCCGGCGCGCTCGCCGCCCTGGCCCTGCCGCCCGCGCTGAGCGGCGGCTCGGCCGCGGCCGCGGACCGGGCGCCGCGGGCGCCGTTCGACCAGCAGATCCTCTTCAAGGCTTCCCAGGATCCGGGCTACGCGTGCTTCCGGATACCAGCGGTCGTGAAGACGGTGAAGGGAACGCTGCTCGCCTTCGCCGAGGGACGCGTCAACGACTGCAGCGACGCCGGTGACATCGATCTGGTCCTCAAGCGCAGTGAGGACGGGGGCCGGACCTGGAGCCCGATGCAGGTCATCAACGAGGGCGGCGGGGACACGCACGGCAACCCGGCGCCGGTCGTCGACCGCGAGACGGGCCGCGTCGTGCTCGCGGAGACCTACAACCCGGGCCGCACCGACGGCAAGAACTGCGAGGTGCCGTGCGACCGCACGCCCTATATGCAGTACAGCGACGACGACGGCGAGACCTGGTCGAAGCCGCGGGACCTGAGCGACGACATCCTGCCCGAGTCCTGGAACTCCTGGTACGCGACCGGGCCCGTGCACGGCATCCAGCTGACCCGCGGCCGGCACGCGGGGCGCCTGGTCTTCACGGTCAACGCCGAGTCGTGGAACGGCAGCCGGGTCACCGAGAACCACGCCGCGCTGGTCGTCAGCGACGACGGCGGCGACTCCTGGCGGATCGGGGCGACGGACTCGTACCCGATCTCCGCGAGCGACGCCACGTTCCGGCAGAAGCCCTCCGAGATGACCCTGACGGAGCGCCAGGACGGCTCGGTCTATGTGAGCGGGCGCGAGCAGGACGGCACCGACCTCGGGCACCGCGACCACGCCGTCAGCCGGGACGGCGGCGAGAGCTTCACCGGCCCGTTCACGTCGATCCCCGACCTGTACACGCCCCAGGTGCAGGGCTCCACGCTGCGGTTCGGCGACCGGCTGCTGCTGGCCTGCCCCGGGGATCCCGACCGCCGCCGGACCATGATGATCCGCTCCTCCTACGACGGCGGCCGCACCTGGGACAGCGTCGACCGGGGCACCGTCGTCACCGGCGACTGGTCGGGCTACTCCGACATGGTGGCGATCGACGCCGACCGGGTCGGCCTGATGTACGAGGGCGGCGCGGTCGACGCCCGCGACGAGGTCCGCTTCGCGCGCTTCACCGAGGACTGGCTGAAGCCGCGGCGCGGCCCGGACCCGCGGACCAACGACGGGGCGCCCGGCGCGCGGGACGCGGTGGTGCTCGGCGGCGCCCGCACCACGGACGGCGTCTTCGGCGGCCGCGCGATCGACTTCGACGGCGTGGACGACGCCGTCCGGCTGCCGCACAGCCCCCGACTGCCGCTCGGCACCAGGGACTTCACGGCCTCGCTGTGGTTCCGCTACTCGGCGACGAGCGGTGAGCAGCCGATGCTCTGGATGGGCGGCGTCGGCAACAGCCAGCCGCAGGTGTGGCTGCGCGGCGATCCCGCGAACAACCGCGTCACGGGCCTGATCACGACCCGCGAGGGCGGCGGCCCGCCGCGCTCGGTGTCGCTGAGCACCGACAGCGCCCACAACGACGGCCGGTGGCACCATGTCGCGCTGCGCCGCGGCGACGGCGAGCTCACGCTGTTCCTGGACGGCGAGCCGCTCACGCGGGACGACGTCCCGGGCAGCGTGAGCCGCAACTCGCCGTTCGGCGTGCACGTCGGCCAGCGCCTGGACAGCAGGGCCCACTTCACCGGCGCCATCGACGAAGTGGGCGTGTTCGAGGAGGCGTTGAGCGACACGGAGGTGGAGCAGCTGAGTGCGGAGCGCGCGCCGTCCGCCGCTGTGACGTGGAACACCGTCACCTGGCTGCCCATGGACCGGGTGCGCGCGGGGAACTAGCGTCCCGGGCGTGTCCGCAGCCACAGAGCCGTACGCCGCACCGTCCACCGCGGGCGGGCCCCCGGGCGGCCGGGGCGCGCGCAGGACCTGGCTGGTCCTGCTGCTCGCCCTGGCCTGCGCGGCCGTGTTCCTGACCGCCCTCCCGGACGGTGACGACGACCGGGAGGGCGGCCCCGCGTGTGCGGCGACCACCGTCGCGTCGTCGGCCGCCGAGCCGAAGCTCACCGGCGCGTTCGCCTCGTACGGCGACGACGGCGCCCGCACCGACGACTGGACGGGCGGCGACGGCACGCACTCGGTGCGGCTGCCGGACGGACGGGTCCTGTGGCTGTTCTCCGACACCGTCCTCGGCCAGGTGCACGCGCCGCCCAACCCGCAGGGCCAGCCGCACGCGTGGCGGGACACGAACGCCCCGATGGTGCGCAACTCCGGGGTGGTGATGGACCGTTCGGGAGCCCTTGAGCGTACGCTGCCCACCCCGCTGTTCGCCGATCCGGCGCCAGGGCAGTGGCGCTGGCCGGTCGCCGCGAAGGTCGAGCCGCGCTCGCCGGGCGCCGACGAGGACGTCCTGCGGGTGCTCCTGTGGACCCGCGCCACGGGCACCGGACCGTGGATCTACGGCGTGCCCGCCGCCACCGAGGTCGCCACGCTCTCCCTGCCGGACCTCCAGGTGGAGGGCATCACGCAGATCTCGGACCAGCGCGGCGTCGCCGACCCCGAGCGGCGCGTGCTGTACGGCGCGACGACCGTCGACGACGACGAGTGGACGTACGTCTTCGGCGGCAACGACGCCCAGGCCACCGCCCGCCCCTCCTCGCACGCCTACGTCGCCCGCGTCCCGCACGGCAGCCTCGGCGACCCCGGCGCCTGGCGGTACTGGGACGGCTCGGACTGGACCCGCACCAAGGCCCCGCGGCCGGTCCTCGGCAACGGCGACCACAAGGGCGTGGGCAGCGCCTTCACTGTGGTCCGACTGGATAGAACGTTCGTTCTACTCACGATGGCTGCCGGCGCCGCGGGCCTGGCGGACGTCACGTCCTACTGGTCCTGCTCCCCCACCGGCCCCTGGCACGGCCCCGCGAAGGCGTTCGCGCCGTCGCTGCCGAAGGACGCCGGGGGCGGGGGCGGCGGGGCGGACACGGCGGCCGCCGCCCCCTACAACCCGCAGGCCCATCCGGCCGTGAGCGGCGACGGGCGGCTCGTGGTGAGTTACGACGTCAACTGGCTGGACGCGACGGCGGCGAACGCGCAGGCGCAGATCAGCCGGAACGTGGAGCTGTACCGGCCGCGGTTCGTGTCGCTCCGCTTCCAGCGCGGGAGCTGACCGGCGCGACATCCGACTCCGTGGAGGGCGCCTCGGCCGCCTCCGGGTCCCGGGACCGGCGCTTGGCGATCACCGCGCAGACCATGAGCTGCATCTGGTGGAAGAGCATCAGCGGCAGCACCGCGAGCGAGGCCTGCGCGCCGAACAGGACGCTCGCCATGGGCAGTCCGGCGGCCAGCGACTTCTTCGACCCGGCGAACTGGATGGCGATCCGGTCGGCCCGCCCGAAGCCGAGCTTCTTCGCGCCGTACCAGGTCACCGAGAGCATCACGGCGAGCAGCACCGCCTCGACGCCGAGCAGCGCGCCGAGCCGGGCCGGGGTGACCTGGTGCCAGATGCCCTCCACCATGCCCTGGCTGAACGCGGTGTAGACGACGAGCAGGATCGAGCCCCGGTCGACGAAGGAGAGCACCTTCTTGTTGCGGGCGAGGAACCCCCCGATCCACCGGCGCAGGAACTGGCCCGCCAGGAACGGCACGAGCAGTTGCAGCACGATCTTCAGCAGTGAGTCCGCGGAGAACCCGCCCGCGCTGTGCCCGAGCAGCCCGGCGGCGAGCAGCGGCGTGAGCACGATGCCCGCGAGGGAGGAGAACGAGCCCGCGCAGATCGCCGCCGGGACGTTGCCGCGCGCCATGGACGTGAAGGCGATCGACGACTGGATCGTCGAGGGCACCAGGGTCAGGAACAGGAAGCCGCTGTAGAGCGCGGGCGTCAGGACGTACGGGACGAGGCCCTTGGCGGCCAGGCCGAGCAGCGGGAAGAGCGCGAACGTACAGAGCAGGACCGTGAGGTGGAGCCGCCAGTGCCGCAGCCCGTCGAGGGCCTCACGCGTGGACAGGCGCGCGCCGTACAGGAAGAACAGCAGCGCGACGGCCGTGGTCGAGGCGCCGGACGCCACGTCGGCGGCCGTGTCGCGGGCGGGCAGGAGCGCCGCGATCCCCACGGTGCCGAGGATGGCCGCGATGTACGGGTCGATCGGCATCCAGGACGGCCAGGACGGGCGTTTCACGGTGCTCCATGCGTCAGTGGTGCGGGGTGTTCGGGTTCGGGGGCGGCACGTGCCCTCTCCATGGTCCTCCTCCCGGCGGCGATCGGGAATCCCGTACACCGCTCTGACTGTCATCACGTTCCGCGATAGCCTGGGATGCGTGTACGACCCCGCTCAGCTCCGTACGTTCCTCGCGGTGGCCCAGACGTTGAGCTTCACGCAGGCCGCGCGCCGCCTCGGCCTGCGCCAGTCGACGGTGAGCCAGCACGTGCGGCGCCTGGAGGAGGCGACGGGGCGGCCGCTGTTCACGCGGGACACGCACAGCGTGGAGCTGACCGAGGCCGGTGAGGCGATGCTCGGCTTCGCCCGGCGCATCCTGGAGGTGCACGAGCAGGCGGCCGCGTTCTTCACCGGCGCGCGGCCCGGCGGGCGGCTGCGCTTCGGCGCCTCGGAGGACTTCGTCCTCACCCGTCTCACCGACATCCTGGAGTCCTTCCGGCGCGGCCACCCCGAGGTCGACCTGGAGCTGACCGTCGAGCTGTCCGGCACGCTGCACGAGCGCCTCGACGCGGGCAAGCTCGACCTGGTCCTCGCCAAGCGGCGCCCGGAGGACCCGCGCGGCGAACTGGTCTGGCACGACGACCTGGTGTGGATCGGCGCGCCCCGCCTCCGTCTGGACCCGGACCGGCCGGTGCCCCTCATCGTGTACCCGCCGCCGGGCATCACCCGCGCCCTCGCCATGGAGGCCCTGGAGCGCAGCGGCCGCCCCTGGCGCGTCGCCTGCACCAGCGGCAGCCTCAACGGCCTGGTCGCCGCCGCCCGCGCGGGCCTGGGCGTGATGGCACACTCCCGCGGCCTGATCCCCCCGGGCCTGACCCGCCTACCGGACCGGACGGGCCTCCCGGAACTGGGCGCGGTGGACTTCGTACTGCGCCACGGCGAGCGCAGCACCCGGGCGGCGAGCGCGGCGGAGGCGCTGGCAGCCGCGATCCTGGCAGGCGGGGACCGCCTGCAAAGAGGCCGAGCCTGAGCATCCGGACGGCGGTGAGAGAGCCTCCCCAGGGGCGCGGGGCTGTATCAATGGCGGCTCCGCCGCGTGGGCGCGACCAGCCCCCACGAACCCGCAGACAAAGGAACACGCAACCCAGCGGAGCGCTACCGCCCCGGCCGGTAGGACAACTGCTTCACCCGCCGCAGGAACGGCGCAGTCTCCACATGCTGAACGCCCTCCAACTGCCCGAGTTTCCCGCTGATGTAGGCGTACAACCCCGCCGTATCCCGAGCCACGACAGTGGCAACCAGATTCGAGGGCCCGGCCGTAGCGGAGGCAAAGGCGATCTCGTAGTGCGAGGCGAGCGCCTCGCCCACCTGATGCAGCGCGGCGGGCGCAGCCGTGATCCAGAGCGCGGCGGCCACGCTGTAGCCGAGCAGTTCGGGGGCGTACTCGACGTCGACGAAGAGCGCACGGGAATCCAGGAGGGCGGCAAGACGGCGCTTGACGGCGGACTCCGAGAGACCGGTGGCACGCCGGAGTTCGGGGAACGTGGCGCGACCGTCCGCTTCGAGCGCGGCCACCAGCGGCTCGTCCTCGGCGGCGATCCGGACCGGACCCGACGGCGCCGGCGGAAGCTGCGGCGTCAGCGCCGCGAGCTGCGCCTCGCTCAGCGGCGCGAACTTGCTGAGCCAGCCCCGGGGCCCGCCGAAGAAGCCGTGCAGGAGCTGGTGGGCGCGGATCTCCACGATGTGCGGGGTGCGCGGCAGCTTGCCGAGGAGCAGGTCGTCGTGGTCGCCGGGGGTGCGTGGGCGCGTCATGCACATCACCTCCGTGCCGCCGGACATCAGGGCGACCCAGGAGGTGTCGGGGCGGCGGGCCAGCGCGTTGGCGATGGTCGGCGCGGCGTCGGGCGCGCAGCGCAGGCGCAGCATCCAGTGGTCCTTGCCGAGCCGTTCGGCGTTGCGCACGCCGACGACGCGCAGGCCGCCCATGGCGGTGAGCTTCCGGTAGCGGCGCGCGACAGTCTGGTCGGAGACGCCGAGGACCGCGGCGAGCCTGCTGAAGGAGGCCCGCCCGTCGGTCTCCAGGCCCTGGAGCAGTTTCATGTCCAGCTCGTCGAACATGTCGGATTCCATCGGTGAGCACCTCCCCCGTGTCGGGTCCGTCCGGTGCGAGCCCGGCAGCCCTCATGATCGTCCGGCCCTGACGGATCGTACGCGTCGTACGGAACCGCACGGGGACGAGGAGTGGGAAACATGCGCACATGGGGGCCGCTGACCGCGGTGTGTCTGGGCACATTCATGCTGTTGCTGGACGTGACGATCGTGGTGGTGGCGCTGCCCGACATGGCGCGGGCGCTGGACGCGTCGCTGAGCGATCTGCAGTGGGTCATCGACGGCTACGCGCTCGCGCTGGCCGCGCTGCTGCTCGGCGTCGGCGCCGCGGCCGACGTGCTCGGCAGGCGCCGGATACAGATCGCGGGCACCGCGCTCTTCGCCCTCGCCTCGCTCGGCTGCGGGCTCGCGCCGAACGCGGAGCTGCTCGTGGCGGCGCGCGCGGTGCAGGGCCTCGGCGCGGCGGCGATGTTCGCGACGACACTGCCGCTGCTCGGCGCCGCCTACCAGGGCAAGCAGCGCTCGGTGGCGCTCGGGATCTGGGGCGCGGTGAGCGGCGCCGCGGCGGCCCTCGGGCCCATCGTCGGCGGGCTGCTCACCGAGGGGCCGGGCTGGCGGTGGATCTTCTTCATCAACCTGCCGGTGAGCGTGGCGGCGGTGTGGCTGACGCTGCGCGTGGTGCCGGAGGCGAAGGGGCACGCGGGCCGGCGGGTGGACTGGGCGGGTACGGCGGCGTTCGCGGTGTTCGCGGGGGCGCTGACGTACGGGGTGGTGCGGGCGTCGTCCGCCGGGTGGGCGTCGGCGTCCACCGGCGTGACCTTCGCGGTCGCCGCGCTCGCGCTGATCGCCTTCGTGGTCGTCGAACGCCGCGTGGCACACCCGCTGCTCGACCTCGCGCTGCTGCGCAAGCCCGCGTTCACGGGTGTCCTGATCGCGGGGATCGGCTACAACGCGGCGGCCTTCGCCGTGATCCCGTACTTCTCGATCTGGCTGCAGACCGTGCTCGGCATGAGCCCGATCCGCGGCAGCCTGGTGCTGCTTCCGCTCGCGGCGACGTCCTTCGTGGTGGCGGCGGTCGGCGGTCGGCTGCTGCACGGCGTCTCCGGGCGGTACGTCATCGGCGTCGGCCTGCTCCTGATCGGCGCGGGCTGCCTGGCGATGGCGGTGCTGGACGCGGGCTCGTCGTGGCAGGCGCTGGTGCCGGGCCTGACGCTGTCGGGCGCCGGGGCCGGGCTCGTCGCGCCTGCGCTCGCGGGCTCGGCGCTCGCGGCGGTGCCGCCTGCGAACGCGGGCATGGCGGGCGGCGCGGTCAACACCTTCCGGCAGCTCGGCTACGCCCTCGGCGTCGCCGTCTTCGGCACGGTCCTGACCTCCCGGATGCAGGAGTCGATCGGCAAGGACGCGGCGCACACCGCTGCGGGCGGCGGCGCGTCCGCCCTGCGGGGGACCGTCTCCGGGCACGCCGTGCGGGAGGCCTTCGCCGCCGGGCTCAACGCGGCCTCGGTGACGGCCGGCGTGGTGGGTCTGGCGGCGGGCGTCGCGGTCCTCGTCATGGTCCGGACCAAGCCCGCGCCCGTCGCAGGTCAGACGCCGTCGCGGGCCCCGGAACGCGAGCCCGAGAAGCAGCTCCAGGCGTAACTCCCGCGTACAGATTCGGTGGAGATTACGGCACCGAAACTTACTCATCCGTCAGTAATGTGTCCGACCCTTACCCTTGTGGCCGCATTTCACCCGCTGACCTGTGACGATCGTGCCCGTTCGGGCGTTTCCCACCCCCTCCCGAATGGGACGGGGGTGGGGTACCGTCACCGGCGCTGTGCGGAGCGCCACAAGGAGCACCATTGCGCGAGTTCACGAACCCTCCCATGGCGTCGGCGCCGCGGGTGGGCGGCCTTGCCGACGCCGTGTTCGACCATGCCCTTGAGGATCCGGTCCGCGTCGTCCTCGGCCGCAAGCGTGACGGCGTCTGGCAGGACGTGACGTCCGCGGAGTTCCGCGACGAGGTCCTGGCGCTCGCCAAGGGGCTGCTCGCCCAGGGGGTGCGGTTCGGCGACCGGGTCGCCATCATGTGCCGCACGCGGTACGAGTGGACGCTGTTCGACTTCGCCCTGTGGACCGTGGGCGCGCAGGTCGTCCCCGTGTATCCGACGTCGTCGGCCGAGCAGGTCTTCTGGATGCTGCACGACGCGCAGGTGTCGGCGGCGATGGTCGAGCACGAGGACCACGCGATGACGATCGGCTCGGTCGTCGACCGGCTGCCGCATCTGCGCCGGCTGTGGCAGCTCGACGGCGACGCGGTAGGTGAACTCGGCCGGGCCGGACGGGACTTGGACGACGAGGTGGTGCACCGCCACCGGCGCGCCGTGACGCCGGACTCCGTCGCCACCGTGATCTACACCTCCGGCACCACGGGCCGCCCCAAGGGCTGCGTGCTCTCCCACGCGAACTTCATGTTCGAGGTGGACACGCTCGTCGAGCGCTGGGAGCCGGTGTTCCGCTCCAAGCGCGGCGACGAGCCCTCCACCCTGCTCTTCCTGCCCCTCGCGCACGTCTTCGGGCGGATGGTGCAGATCGCCGCGGTGCGCGCCCGCGTCAAGTTCGGCCACCAGCCGAGCCTGAACGCCGCCGCGCTGATCCCCGACCTCGCCGCGTTCCGGCCGACGTTCATCCTCGCCGTGCCGTACATCTTCGAGAAGGTCTTCAACGCGGCCCGGCGCAAGGCCGAACGGGAGGGCAGGACGGGCCCGTTCGACAAGGCCGTGGAGGCGGCCGTGCGGTACGCCGACGCGATGGAGGCCAAGGCCTTCGGCACCGGCCCCGGGCCGTCCACGGCCCTGCGCATGCAGCATCAGGTCTTCGAGAAGCTCGTCTACTCCAAGGTCCGCGACGCCATGGGCGGCCGGGTGCGGCACGCGATGTCCGGCGGCTCCGGGATGGACCGCCGCCTCGGCCTGTTCTTCGCAGGCGCGGGCGTGACGATCTTCGAGGGGTACGGGCTGACGGAGTCCTCGGCCGCCGCGACCGCCAACCCGCCCGAGCGCACCCGCTACGGCACGGTCGGCCAGGCCATCCCCGGCACCACCGTGCACATCGCCGACGACGGCGAGGTGTGGCTGCGCGGCGGCCATGTCTTCCAGGGCTACCTCAACGACCCCAAGGCGACGGACGCCGCGCTGCACGACGGCTGGCTCGCCACCGGCGACCTGGGCGCGCTCGACGAGGACGGCTATCTCACCATCACCGGCCGCAAGAAGGAGATCCTGGTGACCTCCGGCGGCAAGAGCGTCTCGCCGGTGCAGCTCGAGGAGCGGGTGCGGGACCATCCGCTGGTCGCGCAGTGCATCGTCGTCGGCAACGACCGGCCCTACATCGCGGCGCTCGTCACCCTGGACGCGGAGGCCGTCGAGCACTGGCTCGCCATGCGCAACAAGCCCCCGATGGCGGCGCACGAGCTCGTGCACGACCCCGACCTCGAGACCGAGGTGCGGCGGGCCGTGGTGGCCGCCAACACGCTGGTCTCCCAGGCGGAGTCGATCCGTACGTTCCGGATACTGGCGCACCAGTTCACCGAGGAGCACGGGTTGCTCACGCCCTCGCTGAAACTCAAGCGGAAGGCCATCGAGCAGGCCTACGCCGCCGAGGTCGAAGCGCTTTACCGGGGCTGACCCGCGCCCGCGCGAGTGAATTTGACGTTGCGTCAGTTATTGACGGCTCGTCAGGTCGGACACAGAATCTGCCTCACTCGACCGGAGGGGGACGACCGTGTCGCGATCCCTGCGCAAGCTCGGCGCCGCCGCCGTGGCCGGACTGCTGCTCGCCGCCGCATCCGCCTGCAACTCCGCGTCCAACAGCGGGAGTTCGGGCGGCGGCAAGGGAGGCGACTCCGCGCGCGGCGTGACGGACGACTCCGTCAAGGTGGGCGGGATCGTCTCCATGACGACCGCCAGCGGTTACAGCAAGAAGGACACGGACCTCGGGGCCAGGGCCCGCTTCGAGAGGGCGAACGCCGAGGGCGGGGTGCACGGCCGGAAGATCGACTACCTGGGCGCGGAGGACGACGGCCAGGACCCGGCGCGCAATCTCGCCGCCGCCCGCAAACTCGTCCAGCGCGAGAAGGTGTTCGCGATCGCCCCGATGAGCTCGGTGACGTTCTCCGGCGCCGACTTCCTCCAGGAGCAGAAGGTGCCGACGTTCGGCTGGGGCACGATCCCGGCGTTCTGCGGCCCGACGTACCTGTACGGCTTCGGCGGCTGCATGGTGCCGATGCCCGGCGGCACCATCACGCAGAGCTGGCCGGAGGGCCTGAAGACGGTCATGGGCGGCGCGCGCGGCAAGTCGGTGGCGATCCTCGCGAACGACAACGAGCCGGGCACCTTCGCCATCCGCACCTACCGGCAGAGCTTCAAGGCCGCCGGTTTCGAGGTGACGTACGCGAAGTCGGTGGTGCCCGCGACCTCGGTCCCGAGCGACTGGTCGGCGTACACCAAGGACATCCTGCGCTCCGACGGCGGCAAAGCCCCCGACGCCGTCGTCTCCGTGATGCAGACCCCGTACAACATCGGCCTGTTCACCGCCGTGAAGCGCACCGGATACCGAGGCGTGCTGACCGACCCCACGGACTACGACCCGGGCCTGCTCGCCAAGAGCGCGACGCGCAAGGCGCTCGACGGGGTGCATGTGCTGCTGACGTTCCAGCCGTTCGAGCAACAGAGCGCGGACATGAAGCAGTTCAAAGCGGACATCAGGAAAACCGCGGGCAAGGACGTACCCCTCAACATGCACATGATGACGGGCTACATGTCGGCGGACCTCTTCCTCGCCGTCGCCGGGAAGGCGGGCCGGAAGCTGACGGCGGAGTCCTTCCAGCGGGCGGCCGAAGGCTTCTCCGACACGGGCACGCTCGTCGGTGACCGGGCCCTGCCCAAGGGCCGCAAGGAGGCGTTCGGCTGCGGGGCGCTGGTGCGTCTGAAGGACGGGAAGTACGAGGTGGCGTCGCCCTTCCGGTGCTACGAGCCGATCCCCTTCCGCTGAGGGCCGCCGCCGATGTCGGACCTGCTGGGTTTCGTGCTGAGCGGACTGGTCTCGGGCGCGCTGTACGCGCTGCTCGCCACGGGCCTCGTCCTGTCGTACTCCGCGTCCGGGGTGTTCAACTTCGCGCACGGCGCGACGGCCTATCTCTGCGCGCTCGCCTTCTACGAACTGCACTCCGGCTTCGGCTGGCCCGCGGTGCCGACGGCGCTGCTGCTGGTGTGCGTGCTCGCGCCCGCCCTGGGCTGGGGGCTTGACCGGCTGATGTTCCGCAAGCTGGCGCGGGTGGGCGAGACGGCGCAGATCGTGGCGACGATCGGCCTGCTCGTTGCGCTGCCCGCGCTGGGCCTGTGGGTGGTGGAACTCCTGGCGGACGCGGGCGCGCCGGTCAAGCCCGCCGAGAACCAGTTCGGCCTGCCCGGGGTGGGGCCGAGCCCGGCGAAGAGCTGGCAGCTGACGGACGGCGTCGGCGTCGACTCCGACCAGCTCATCACGTGGGTGGCGACGGCGGTCGTCGCGGCGGGGCTGTGGGTGCTGATGCGGCACACGCGCCTGGGCCTGCTGATGCGCGCGGCCGTCGACAACCGCTCCCTGGTGGAGCTGCGCGGGATCAGCGCGGACCGGCTCTCGTCGGTGGCGTGGATGCTGTCGTCGGGGCTGGCGGGCCTGGCGGGCGTGCTCGCCACGCCCTTGTTGGGCCTGTCGGCCCACGACTTCACGCTGTTCCTGTTCGTGTCGGCGACGGCGGCCGTGCTCGGCCGGTTCCTGTCCTTGCCGCTGGCGTTCGCGGGCGGCCTGGGGCTCGGGGTGCTGCAGAACCTGGTCGCGGGGTACGCCGACTTCGCCGAGTCGATCACCGGTTTCCGCACGGCGGTGCCGTTCCTGCTGCTCTTCGCGGGGCTGCTGGTGCTGACGCGGCGGCAGCGGGTCGCGGGCACGGCGGCGGTGGACGCGGCGCCCGTCGACTATCTGGCGGGGCGGTCGTGGGCGCGCAGGTGGGGCCCGTGGGCGGTGGCGGCCATGCTCCTCGCCACCGCCTTCTACACCGTCACCACCCCCTTCTGGAGCGGCCTGCTCGCCCAGGGGCTCGCCCTGTCCCTCGTCTTCGTGTCCTTCACCGTCGTCACCGGCCTGGGCGCGATGGTGTCGCTCGCGCAGGCCACGTTCGTGACGGGCGCCGCGCTCGTCGCCGGGCTGCTGCTGAGCCACGGCTGGCCGTTCTTCGCCGCGGCGCTCGTCGGCACGTGTGCCGCCGCTGTCCTGGGCGCCCTTGTCGCGCTGCCCGCGCTGCGGCTCGGCGGCCGCTCCCTCGCCCTCGCGACACTCGCCCTCGCCTTCCTCGCCGACCAGGTCCTCTTCCAGCTGGGGTGGCTGCGCAACGGCGACACCGGCTGGGAGATCCCCCGGCCGGTGTTCGGCCCCGTCGACCTCTCCGACGACCGGGCCATGGGCGTCGCCATGGTCGTCCTCGTCACCGCCGCCGTCGCCGCGCTCGGCGCGCTGCGCGGGTCCGCGTCCGGGCGGGCCATGCTCGCCGTGCGGTCGGCGCCGGCCGCCGCGATGGCCTCCGGCGTGTCCGTGGTCCGTACGAAGCTGCTCCTCTTCACGCTGTCGGCCGGGCTCGCCGGGTTCGGCGGCGTGATGTACGCGTCCTTCAACACGCGGATCACCGCGACCGACTTCACCGCGATGACCGGGCTTGTGTGGTTGGCGGTGGTGGTCGCGGCCGGTGTGCGGAGGCCGCAGTTCGCGGTGGTGGCGGGGGTCGTGTACGTCGTCGTGCCGCATCTGCTGTCCGAGTACGTCACCGAGTCCGCGCATGTGCCGGTGATGCTGTTCGGCTTGGCGGGGTTGGCGTTGGCCAACGATCCGGATGGGTATTGCGCGGCGGTGCCGGTTCGAAGGTGGCGGCGGCGGTCGGGCCCTGCGGGGCTTTCCCCAGTCCCGCCCCTTCCCGAAACTGGGGCTCCGCCCCAGACCCCGTATCGGCCTGAACGGCCTCGTCCTCAAACGCCGGACGGGCTAGAAGGGTGGGCGGGTGGGAGAAAGCCCCTCCGGCGTTTGAGGAGCGGGGGTCCGGGGGCAGAGCCCCCGGCAGGGCACCCCGCCCTCGCCCTCCACGGCATCCACGCCGCCCACGACACCACCCCCACCCTCCACGGAGTGCACCTCACCGTCCACCCAGGCGAAATCGTCGCCCTCCTCGGCCCCAACGGCGCAGGAAAGTCCACCCTGTGCCAGGTGGCGGCAGGCCAACTCGCCCCCACCCACGGCCGGGTGACGGTGGCGGGTCGGGACGTCACCCGCCAGGGGGCGACCCACCGCGCTCGCGCGGGCATCCTCCTGGCCCCGGAGACCCGCGCCGTCTTCCCCACCCTCACCATCGACGAGAACCTCACCCTGCACCTCCCGGACCGCCCGTCCCGAGAAGCCGTCTACGCCCGCTTCCCCGCCCTGGCGGCCCGCCGCACCGTCCCGGCGGCCTCGCTGTCCGGCGGTGAGCAGCAACTGCTGTCCCTCGCCCCGCTCCTCCAGCGGCCTCCGGACGTACTCGTCGCCGACGAACCGTCGCTGGGCCTCGCGCCCCGGGTCGCCGACGAGGTGTTCCGGCTGCTCGCGGAGCTGAGGGACGCGGGAACGGGGCTGCTCCTGGTGGAGGAGAAGGCGGCGGAGGTGCTGGGCCTCGCGGACACCGTGGCGTATCTGGCGCAGGGCCGCGTGGCCTGGTCGGGACCGCGTGCCGAGGTGCGGGTGGACCGACTGACGGAGGCGTACCTGGGCCTGGCGGCCGAGGAGGCCAACCACCCATGAACGCGTCCGCCATGAACCAGCCCCCCGCCGACCGGGCCCCGGCCCACCAGCCCTCCGCCCTCATCGCCTCCCACCTCACCGTCCGCTTCGGTGGCATCCGTGCCCTCGACAACGTCACCCTCGCCCTCCGCCCCGGCGAGGTGTGCGGCCTCATCGGGCCCAACGGCGCGGGCAAGACGACCCTGTTCGACGTCCTGTCGGGCATCCGCCGCCCGGACGGGGGCCGGGTGCTGCTCGGCGGCGCCGACGTCACGCGCCGCTCACCGGTGTGGCGCGCCCGGCACGGCATGCGCAGGACCTTCCAGCGGCAACAGCTCTTCGGGCAGCTCACGGTCGCCGACAATCTGCTGGTCGCGCAGGAGTGGCGCGGGGGCGGCGGCGGGTTCGCCGCCGATCTGGTGGCGGCGCCGACGCGGCGTACCCGCGAGGACGCACGGCGCGCGCGGGCCGCCGCCGTGCTGCGGGAGTGCGGCCTCGACGACCTGGCGGGCCGTTACGCCGGTGATCTGCCGGTGGGCCGGGCCCGGATGGTGGAGCTGGCGCGCGCCGTCGCGGACCCGCCCGCCGTGCTGCTCCTGGACGAGCCCGCCGCGGGGATGACGGTCACGGAGCGGCGTCAACTTGCGGCTGTCGTACGGCACTTGGCGGACGAGGAGGGCGTCGGGGTGCTGCTGGTCGAGCACAATGTGGCGTTCGTGATGGAGGTGTGCGCCCGGGTCGTCGTCCTCGACCTCGGCCGCGTGCTCGCCGAGGGCACGGCGGCCGAGGTACGCGCCGACCCGAAGGTCCGCGACGCGTACCTCGGCACCGCAGCCGGGCCGCCCCAACGACCCGGCGGTCCCACGGGACAGGGCTCATGACCGGCCGGGGTCAGCCGATGTTCACGCGGAAGATCTTGTCCGCGCCGTCCGGCTCCCCGCCGTTGGCGTCGGCGTTGGTCGTCGACAGCCACAGCGACTTCGCGCCCGGCACGGCCGTCACCGAGCGCAGCCGGCCGTACTGGCCGACGTAGAAGGCCTTGGCCGTACCGACGTTCTCGTTGTCGGCGTTGATCGGGACGCGCCACAGGCGCTCGCCCCTGAGGGCCGCCATGTAGACCGCGCCGTCGACCACGGCGATGCCGCTCGGCGATGCCTCGGCGACGCCCCAGGTCTTCTTCGGGTTGGTCATGCCGGAGACGTCGCAGGCGCCCTCGCAGGTGGGCCAGCCGTAGTTCTTGCCCGGCTTGACGAGGTTCAGCTCGTCCTTGCTGGAGTCGCCGAACTCGGCCTCCCACAGGCGGCCCTGCGGGTCGAAGGCGATGCCCTGCGGGTTGCGGTGGCCGAGGCTGTACACGTAGTTGTTGAACGGGTTGCCGGGCGCGGGCTTGCCGTCCCGGGTCAGGCGCAGGATCTTGCCGTTGAGCGAGTTCTTGTCCTGCGCGAGGGGCTTGTTCTGCGCGTCGCCGGTGGTGGCGTACAGATGGCCGTCGGGGCCGAAGGCGAGGCGGCCGCCGTTGTGGTACTTGGCCTTCTTGATCCCCTTGAGCAGCACCGTGTAGCCGCCGAGCGAGGAGCCGTCGTACGTCATGCGCGCGATGCGGTTGCCCTCGGACGAGGTGTGCATGAAGTACACGTAGTGGTTGGTGGCCCACTGCGGGTCGACGGCGACACCCATGAGACCGCCCTCGCCGCCGGTGGTCTGGGACTCGGGCACCTTGCCGACCTGCTTCTTCGTCGCGCCGTCCGCCGAGACCGACCAGACCCGGAAGTCGTCGCGCTCGGTGACAAGGGCGGACTTGCCGTCGGGCAGCCAGGAGGTGCCCCAGGGTATGGTCCAGCCGGTCGAGATCGTCTTGATGTCGGTGGGCTCCCCGGCCGGCGCGGCCGGTGCCGCGGACACCGAGGGTACGTACGCCACAAGTCCCGCCGCCAACACGGCGGTTGTGGCCAGGGCCACCTTCCGGGCCGAGCGGCCCTTGCCCCGACTCCTGCCCTGACGCTTGCTCCGGCTCTTGCTCTGGCTGTCGTGCACGTGTACCTCCATGTGGGGGGACTGCCTGGGGGGTTGCTGGTTCACACGAGCTGGTGGGCGCGCATGCCGGTCAGGAGCATGTACGTGTTCTGGAGCGAGCCGGAGGTGTCGCCGAGGGAGCGGTAGATGCCCCACTTGGGCCGCACGCGGTCGGCGAGGAAGGTGTCCACGCCGGACTTCGACTTGTCGATGACGGTCGTTCCGCCGCTCTTGAGGATCCAGCGCACGGAGCCCGACGAGCCGTTGCCGATCTTGATCTGGAAGTCGACGTCGGTCCATGTGTCGTGCAGCGGCTCCAGATCGGTGCGGCCGACGAGAATGTCCTGCTCGAAGATCTTCAGCTCGATGGTCTGCTTGCCGCTCACCCGGCGCAGCGACTGCACGACGATCGGCGCGCTGCCCGGGCCGGGCTGCTTCATCTGCATGATGTGCGTGAAGCTCGTGGTCGCCTTCAGCGAGCTCGGCAGGTACATGCGGTAGGTGACCCGCCAGGTCTGGCCCTGCTGCCACTTCAGGTACGAGTCGCCGGTGCGGCAGCCGGTGACCTCGTGCCGCTGCCGGTCGTCGCTGGTGTCGCGGTCGACCGTGTGCATGGTGAAGCGGAAGTTGTCGCCCTCGGCGGCGATGTGCGGCTTGGCCGCCGGGTGCGAGTTCGCGCGGTCGTCCTCCAGCGTCTCGAAGGCGCGCAGGCCGACGTCGCGGGCGGACGGGGACCAGCGCAGCTGCCAGTCGGCGGCGGGGGCCGCGCCGGCCGCGGGCAGCCCGGCCGCCGCGGGCAGGCCGACTGCCGTGGCGGCGGCACCTGCTCCGGCCCCAAGTGCCGCCCCCAGTACGGTCCTTCGCGAGGGAGTTCGTGGGGGAGTTCGCGAGTGGGTTCGTGAGGGAGTCATCGCTCGCTCACCTCTTCTTCCTGATTCTTCCGGAGCTGTTCGTTCATGATCAAAAACGCACCGAGGCCGTGGAAGTCGTTGGTCTGCCGGGGGCGCGCGATGTAGAAGGCGTAGTCGCCGACGTTGGTGCCGATCGAGATGTCCGTGAGGTTGGTCAGGCCGTCGGAGCCGAGCGAGATCTTCTCCAGCACGCCCTGGTAACCGCGCCGCGCGACGTCTCCGTACGACGGCGGCACATAGCCCTTCTCGGCGGCGCGCGACAGGGCGAAGGTGAACATGCTGGAGCAGGACGTCTCGGTCCAGTTGCCGCTCTCCGTCCCCTTGTTCACGACCTGGAACCAGCGGCCGGTCGCCGGGTCCTGGGCCCGCACGATGCCCGCCGCCAACTTCCGTACGTGGCCGAGCAGTTCGCCACGGCCGGGGTCGCTGCGGGGCGTGGCGTCCAGGACGTTCACGGCAGCCATGGAGTACCAGCCGATGGCCCGGCACCACTGCTCGGGGGCGCGCCCGGTGCCTTTGTCCGCCCAGACCGCGGTGCGCGACTCGTCGTACGCGTGCTGGAGCAGGCCGTTGTCCGCCTGGAGGCGGCGGGCGTACACGTTGAGCTGCTCGACGGCTTCACGGTCGGTGTACGCCTCGTCGTCGAACTCCTTGCCGTACTCGACGAGGAACGGAGTGACCATGTAGACGCCGTCGGACCAGAGCTGGTGCGCGCGGCTCGCGGTGTCGGCGTGCCAGAAGCCGCCGTCCTCGGTGCGCGGGTAGGTCTTCAGGCGCTCGCGGATCTTCCGGGCGGCGACGCGGTAGCGGTCCTCGCCGGTCTCGTGGTGCAGGATCACCAGGAGCCGCCCGGCCTGCATGCTGTCGAGGCTGTTGAACTTCTGCCCGATGTTCCCGTCGGCGTCGACGAAGCGGTCGACGTACGCCTTGATGTACGTCAAGTAGCGCTCGTCGTGGGTGCGTTGGTACGTGAGGTACTGGCCGTAGAGGTAGAGCCCGACGGGGTAGGACCAGCCGCCGATGGTGGCCGGGGTGAAGCGGGTCGTGGTCGAGTCGACCAGGGCGACGGACCAGTCGGTGGCCGGGGGCCGCGCGGTGGGCGCCGTCCGGCCCGGGTCCGGCGAGCCGTCGGCCGGTGCCGCGTCCCCGGCCGTGGCGGGCGCCGTCTGCGCGGTGAGGACGGCGGCACCGGCGAGGAGAGTGGCCAGGGTGGCGCTTCGCGCGGCTCGGGTGCTTCTTCGTATTCGTGAGGCGCGTGTACGGCGGCGGCGCGTCATGTTCCTCCCTCGCGGTAGGCGAAGCCGGGGTGGTCCGGGGCGGGCCCGCGCGCGGCGTCCACCAAGGCACGGACGAGGCCGTGGTCAGGTGAGCGGTGGCAAGCGGGGTCGGTGCGGGCGGCGTCGCCGGTCAGGGCGTGGGCCTGGCAGCGGCAGCCGCCGAAGTCGACGGCGCGCAGCTCGCAGGAGCGGCAGGGCTCCCGCATCCAGTCCTCGCCGCGGTAGCGGGTGAAGGCGGGCGACTCCCGCCAGATCCAGTCGAGCCGGTGGTCCCGCACGTTCGGGGCGTCGTCGCCGAGCAGCTCCGCCGCGGCCGGGCAGGGCAGCACCGTGCCGTCGGGCGCGACGGTCAGGGACACCGCGCCCCAGCCGCCCATGCACGGCTTCGCCGTGGCGTCGACGTAGTCGGGCGCGACCCAGACCAGCTCCATGCGCCCGGCGATCCTGGCCCGCCAGTGCGCCAGGGTCAGCCGGGCGCGGGCCACCTGGTCCGGGTCGGGGAGCAGCGCCTCGCGGTTCGCCAGCGCCCAGCCGTAGAACTGGGTGTTGGCCAGCTCGATCCGGTCGGCGCCCCAGGCCAGGCCCAGCTCCACGAGCGCGTCGAGGGCGTCGAGGTTGGCGCGGTGCAGGACGGCGTTCAGGCCGAGCGGCAGGCCGGCCTCACGGACAAGCCGGGCGGCGCGCTCCTTCGCGCCGCTCGCGCGGGCCCCGGCGATGAGGGCCGCCCGCGCGGGGTCGGCGTGCTGCACGGAGAGCTGGACGCTGCGCAGGCCCGCGTCGACCAGGGCGGCCAGGCGCGCCTCGTGCAGGCCGACGCCGCTGGTGACGAGCTGGGTGTGGATGCCCGCCTCGTCCGCGGCCGCGACGATCCGCGGCAGATCGCGGCGCAGCAGCGGCTCGCCGCCCGACAGATGCGTCTGCACGACGCCCAGGCCGGCGGCCTGCCGCAGCACGTCGCACCACTCGTCGGTGGTCAGCTCCACTGACCGACCGATCAGTTCGACCGGATTGGAGCAGTACGCGCAGCGCAGCGGGCAGCCGTGGGTGAGCTCGGCGAGCAGGGCCCAGGGCGGCTCGGGGGCCGGGGGCGCGGGCGGGACCGGGGGCGGCGCGGCGCGGGTGGCGGGGGCGCCGTGAAGGCCCGGGGCACCGTGAGCGCCGTCGGCCCGGTGGATGTCGCTCACCGCAGCCACCCCTCCGCCCGCAACTGGCCCAGGAACGCCGGGACTTCGGTGCCGACCGGTGCGTCCGGGTGGCGGCGGGCCAGCTCCGCGACGATGGCGGCCACGTCGCGCTCGCCGTCGCACAGCGCCACGATGCTCCCGGCCGCGCCGCGGAGCACCACCACGCGCTCCGGCAGGAGCAGCAGGTCGACGCCGCGCACCCGGTCGTGACGGAGCATCACCGAGCGGGCGAGCACGGGCCGCCAGTCGAGACCGACGCGGTCACCGGTGGCAGTGTCACGCATGACCGACCTCCTCCCCCGCGCCCCCGGGCGCCCCGCGCGCCGCACCCTCGACGGCATCGAGCAGCGACCACAGCACGTCGCACTTGAAGGCGAGCGCCGCCACGGCCCGCTCCTGCTGCTCGCGGGTGCGGGCCCAGGCGCGCACCAGGCCCAGCGCCTCCTGCCCGTCCCGGCCGCCCTGTCCGACCCGGCCCCGGAAGTAGGCGAGGCCTTCGGCGTCGATCCACGGGTAGTGCCGCTCGAACGCGGCGATGCGGGTGCGCATCAGGTCGGGCGCGGACAGTTCGGTGAGCGAGGCGGCGACGGCGTCGAGCGCCGGGCGCAGGCGGCAGAAGTTGACGTATCCGTCGACGGCGAGCCGCACCCCCGGCAGCACCCGGGAGGTGTCAAGCAGCTCCTCGCGCGCGATGCCCGCGGCCTCGCCGAGCCGCAGCCACCGCTCGATGCCGCCCTCGCCCGGGCGCTCCCCGTCGTGGTCCCTGATCCGCCGCGACCAACCCCGGCGCAGCGCGGGGTCGTCGAACTTGGCGAGGATCAGGGCGTCCTTGACGGGGATGTGCCGCTGGTAGTGGAAGCGGTTGGCGATCCAGCGGCGCAGCTCGGCGCGGGTCAGGGTGCCCTCGTGCATGCGTACGTTGAAGGGGTGGCGGTCGTGGTAGCGCTCGGCGGAGACGGCGCGCAGCCGCTCGGTGAGCTCGTCGGGGGTCCAGGGCGGCCCGGCGGGCCCTGCTCCGGTGCCCGCGTCGGTCTTGACGGTCGTGGTCACAGCTCGATCACCATCCGGTCCTGCGCGACTTCGAGCCCCCAGTCGGCGAGTTGCTTGTGCTGCCCGGCGTGCGGGTCGCCGAGCGGGTTGGTGTTGTTCAGGTGGGTGTACAGGCAGCGTCCGGGCAGCCGGGCGAGCCGGTGTGCGGTGCCGCCGGGCCCGGCGATCGGCAGGTGCCCCATACCGGTCGCGGACTTGGTGCTGAACCCGGCCCGCCGGGGCTCCTCGTCGTCCCAGAAGGTGCCGTCGACGAGGACGACGTCGGCCTCGCGTGCGGCCGCGTCGAAGGCGTCGGTCCAGGCGGCGAGGGCCGGGGCGTAGAGGGCGGTGCGGCCGGTGGCGGTGTCGTGCAGGCTGAGGGCGACCGACCAGGTGGCGTCGTCGGGGCCCAAGTCGGCGGCGTAGCGCGGGCGTTTGGCCGAAACCGGCACCGCGGCGACCCGGATTGCTGACCCGTCGTTCAGTTGCCTGGGCGTGCCCGTGAGCTCGCGCCAGCGCACGTCCGTGTACGGGCCGAGCACGGCGCCGAGCCCGAGGCGGTCCCGGACGGCGCCGACGACCGGTGCGGTGGCCAGGATGTCGACGCCGTCGCGGGCCTCCCGCAGCCGGGCGATGCCGAGGGTGTGGTCGAGTTCGGCGTCGGTGAGGACGACGCCGGCGAGCGGGGACAGGCGGGGGTCGGCGGCGGGCCCGGGGGCGGGCAGCAGGTCGGGGCACGCTTCGATCTGCTCGCCGATGTCGGGGGTGGCGTTGACGACGTACCAGCGGCCCGGGCCCGCGCGAAGGGCGAGCGAGGCGTGCCGGCGGCGGCGCTCCGGGTGGGCGCGTGCCCCGGCACAGCCGGGGCACGCGCAGTTCCACTGGGGGAGCCCGCCGCCCGCCGCGGTGCCGAGCACCTGCAGCAGCATCGGGCGGGTTTACCGGTCGGCGAGGCGGTAAGCCGTGACCTCGAGGGAGGTCTCGACGACCGTGTACTCGGGGGTCTGCCAGGCCGTGGTACCGGCGGACGCCGAGGTCGCCGAAGCCGCCGAAGCCGCCGAAGACAGGGCGGCGACCTCCGACGTTTCCTTCTCATGGACGTTCATGCGCGTGTTCCTATCCTTCCTGATGTGGGGGTTCAGGAGTCACCGGGACACAGGGCCACGCATGTGCGTAGGGTGTTCACATGGATGGCCTGCGTTCAGTGACGTGCAACAGAGTTGCGGCATGACGAGACGCGGTCAATGGTTCGGACCGATGAGGTCGGAGCTATATCTAGCCATTCTCAGCGGGCCGCAGCGCGGGAACGCCACGCCAGGAGCGGGAATCACCACGCGCGGGAACGCAGGAAAGCCACGCCAGGAATGCGGTACGGCCCGTGATCGTTGACCATGGACGTACCACCCGACGACGTATAAGGATCGAGAGCTCGTGAGCAAGGTCCCCCCGATCATCCTGAACAACGGCATCGAGATGCCGCAGCTCGGCTTCGGCGTCTGGCAGGTGCCGGACGACGAGGCGGAGCAGGCCGTCGCGACGGCGCTGGAGTCCGGGTACCGCAGCATCGACACGGCTGCCGTCTACGAGAACGAAGAGGGCACCGGCAAGGCCATCGCCAAGTCCGGCATCGCCCGCGAGAAGCTCTTCGTCACGACGAAGCTCTGGAACAGCGAGCAGGGGTACGACTCGACGCTGCGCGCGTTCGACGCCTCGCTGGACAAGCTGGGCCTGGACTACGTCGACCTGTACCTGATCCACTGGCCGATGCCGGCCAAGGGCGCGTACGTCGACACGTACAAGGCCTTCGAGAAGATCCTCGCCGACGGCCGCGCCAAGTCGATCGGTGTCTCCAACTTCCTTCCGGAGCACTTGGAGCGCCTCATCGACGCCACGTCGGTGATCCCTGCCGTCAACCAGATCGAGCTGCACCCGCACCTCCAGCAGCGCGCCTCCCGCGAGTATCACGCGCAGCAGGGCATCACCACGGAGGCCTGGTCGCCGCTCGGCCAGGGCAAGGGCCTCCTGGAGGTCCCGGCGATCGTCGCCATCGCCCAGAAGCACGGGCGCACGCCCGCGCAGGTCGTGCTGCGCTGGCACATCCAGCTCGGGAACGTGGTCATCCCCAAGTCGGTGACCCCCTCCCGGATCAAGGAGAACATCGACGTCTTCAGCTTCGAGCTGGACCCCGAGGACATGGCCGCGATCAGCGCGCTCAACGAGGACCGGCGCCTCGGCCCGGACCCGGCGGAGTTCGAGTTCGCGTAGGGCTCGTAGGTCTCGTAGGTCTCACCCTCTGGCCTCAACAGGTCCTGCGGAACGGCAGAGTCGGCAGGTGGGTCCGCCACTGCGCGCGGGTGAGCCCCCCGTCCGCGCGTCGGCACGCGGCGGCTGCCGCCCGCCCCGGGCCCAGGGGGAGGCCGCGGGTGGTGACCCGCGGCGTCGCCACCCGCAGGGTGTCCCCGGCGAAGCCGAGGGCGAGGACGGGGCCGTCGGTGCCGGGGTATGCGGCGCCCGTGAGGCCGGGGGTGCCGGTTTCCCAGAGGCGGACGGTGCCGTCCTCGCGACCGAGGGCGAGGTGGCGACCGTCCGGGGAGAAGGCGAGGACGGGGGCCTTGTCGTCCGCGGCGCCCGGGGAGGCCTGGGCGAGCCTGCCGAGGACGCGGGTGCCGCGCGCGTTCCACAGCGTGATCCTGCCGTCTTCGTCGGCCACGGCCAGGTAGCGGCCGTCGCGGCTGAAGGCGGCGTTCACGAGCCTGCTCTCACCCCGGAGCACGCGCCGCGAGCGGCCGGTGGAGAGGTCGATGAGCGTGCCGCTCCAGTCGAGGACGGTGCGCCCGTCCGGGGAGACGGTGCTGGACATGCCTCCGGTGGGCCGGCGCAGCGTCCGGGTGCCCCCGTGCTCGCCGACGCTCCACACGTCGAGTCGCAGGTCGTCGGCGTCCTGGGTCCCGGGCGGCGCCCCGGACGTGACGGCCCGACCGCCGTCACCGGGCAGGACGAGGCTCTCGACGGCCGACTCGACGGCCGGGCCCGACGTCTGACGGCGTTCGCGAACGCTCCACCGCCGTACGGCGGTTCGGCTCGGGGCGCCGTCCTTGTCCAGTTCCTCTGTGGTGTACGCGACGGTGGTGCCACTCGGGGAGAACGCGAAGACCGGGTCGGCGCAGCTCTCGCACACGCGGCCCGGCAGCCTGGCCGTGACCCGGCCGTCCCGGGCGTCGCGCAGCTGCGTCCCGGCCTCCGCGCCCCGGCGCCGAACGACCGCGAGGGTGCGGCCGTCCGGGCTGAACTCGGCCCGGTCGAACGGCTGTTGACGCTGCCGGGGCGCGAGGGCGTCCCGCACGTCGAGGGTACGGACCACCGCTCCGTTCGCCACGTACCGGATGGCACCGTCCGCGACATCGAGGTGAGCGGCACCGGGGACGGGCTCGTCGACGGCGTAGCGCGCGAGGGGCGCTCCCGGCGCCGACACGCGCCACAGCGCGATCTCCCGGTCGCTCGTGGTGACCGCCATGCTCCCGTCGCCGCTGAAGTACGCCTCCCCCTCGCCGACGCCCGGGACGTCGAACCGGGCGCGCTCCCGTCCGGATGCCACCTCCCGGACGTGTACGGCTCCCCCCGCGTCGAACGCGACGGCCCGGCTGTCCGGGGTGAACCGCCAGTGATCGGCACCGCAGACCTGCCGCTGTGCCGTGCGAGGCCAGGTCGCGGTCCGGCGTGGCGGCCCGGCGCCGACCGCGTGGACGCGCAGGCGCCGGGCGTCCGGCGAACAGGTGACGAAGGTCCGGCCGTCGGGGCTCAGCAGGGGCAGCCTGCCCTCGTTGGCGCCGGGCACCACGACCCGCGCGAGCCGTCGGTGGCGGCGTAGGTCCCACACCTCGACGACCGACCGGTCTCCGGCCCTGCTCCGGGTGAGGAACATCCGCCCGTCGGCGCCGAAGTCACCGTCCACGTCGTACCGGCCGCCCGGCCCGAACGGCTTTCCCACCACGCGTCCGGTCCGCAGGTCCCGCACCAGGAAGCCGTCGCCGGTGTGTTGGGCCAGGTAGCGCCCGTCGGAGCTGGCGACCGAGTAGCGGTCGGAGAGCCCTCGCTCGGTGTACGCCCCCAGGCGGCGCCCGCTGCGCGCGTCCCATCGCGTGACCCGGTCGCGGTCGGTCACCGTCAGCAGGCGGCCGTCGTCGCTCAGGTGGGTGTCCGAGTTGAGCCAGCCACCGGCGGTGACTCCCGCGACCGCGTTCAGCTCCCGCTGTGCCGAGGCTGTCCGGACGGCTTCCCGTGTCTCCGGCAGATCCGCGATCCGCCACGCCGCGACGCTCAGCCGCATCGCGGTGCGCGGGTCCGACGTGCGCAAGGTCTGGGCGACCCCCGCGATCCGCCGCGCCTGCGCCTCCGCGGCACGCCGCTCGCCCTCCCGGTTCTGCTGCCACGCGACCGCGCCCGCCACGGCGGCCAGGCACAGGAGCACGGCGAGCGCGGACAGCAGCCCTCGGGTGCGGCGCGCGGCACGGACCCGGGCCCGCACCCCGCGCTCATGGGCGGCCACGGCCGCGTCGAGGAACTCCCGTTCCAGCGCGGTGAGTCCGGCACCGTCACCGAAAGCCGCACGCGCCGCGGTGAGCCGCGTCCCCCGGTACAGCGCCCCGGCGTCCCGGTCCAGCTCCGCCCACGCGAGCGCCGCCTCCGTCAGCGCCCGGTGCGACCGGAGCCGCTCCCGGTCGGCCTCGACCCACCCCCGCAGCCGCGGCCACGCGGTGATCAGCGCCTCGTGCGCGAGGTCGACGCGCTCGCCGTCGACGGTCAACAGGCGTGCGGCGACGAGACGTTCCAGCACGGCGTCGCAGCCCGCGGGCAGCTCCGCGCGGTCGACGGTGCGCCGCGTGTCCTGTGTGCCGTCCCCGGGCGCCACCATGCGCAGCAGCACCGCGCGCGCCGCCACGGCCTCCGCCTCGCCGAAGCCCTCGAAGACGTCCTCCGCGGTGTGCGCGATGGCACCGCGGACGCCGCCGATCGCCTCGTACGCCGCGAGGGTGAGCGTCTTGCCGCTGCGCCGCCGCCAGACCTCGCGCAGCGCGTGCGCCATCAGCGGCAGCCCGCCGGGCTCGTCGCCGACGTCGGCCACGATCCGGGCGGTCAGCGCCCGCTCCACGACGAGCCGTTCGGCGGCGGCCGGGCGGACGATGGCCTCGCGCAGCCGGTGCGGCGTCATGGGGCCGACGAGGAGCGCGGCGTCGCGCAGGACGTCGGCGAGGGGGCCGTGCTCGGCGCACCGGCCGTAGAAGTCGGCCCGCACGGCGAGCACGACACGCAGTCGGCTGCCGGGGTCGCGGGCGGCGAGCAACCTGTCCAGGAACCGGGCCCGTTCGGCCGGGTCGTGGCACAGGGAGAAGACTTCCTCGAACTGGTCGACGACGAGCAGGGTGTCGCCGTCGGCGGCGTCGCTGGGTTCGAACAGGTCCCGGTGGGTGCGGGCGGGGCGCTCGCCGGGGGTGAGGATCCGAATCGCGGCGAGCCGCGCCTCCTCTGCCTTGACCCCCTGCTCCCGCAACACCGGCACCAGCCCCGCCCGCAGCAGCGACGACTTGCCACTGCCCGACGCCCCGACGACCGCGGTGACGCGGCGGCGGGCGGTGAGGGCGAGGAGTTCGGCGACCAGATCGTCACGGCCGTGGTAGCGGGAGCGGTCGTCGGGGCCGAAGCGGGCCAGGCCCGGGTACGGGGACTCGCCCCCGTCGGGGGCCGGTTCGGCGGCCGCGAGGGTCTCGTACCACCGCTGCTCCCACTCCTCGGCCTCCTCCGCGCCCCCGCCGCACGCCTCCACGTAGGCGAGCAGCACCGGCAGCGACGGCAGGCGTTCGCCCGCGGCGGCGGCCGACAGCGTGGGCGCGGAGTACGGCACGCGCTGCGCCAGCGTCCGGTACGTCGGGCCGCCCGCCTCCGTGCGGAGCTTGCGCAGCTCGTACGCGAACCGCTGCACCGGCCCCGCCGACGGTTCCAGCGGCTTCTCACGACGCCCCATCCGTCCCCCGCTCCCCCGGCTCCCCCGTCGCCGGTCCCCACCGGCTCCGCGGGCCACGCTAGCAATTGACAGGCGGCCCGCATCGGGGCTGCCCATCAATCGCGGTGCCGCTGAACTCGGGTTTTCCGCCACCCGGTTCATCTCCTGACGTTCGGAATTCCTGGAGCCCTCCATCGCCGCCGATACCTCCACGCGCCTCGTCCGCCCCCGCGTCCACCCGTCCCCGGCCTCGCCTCCGGGCCCACACCCCGTCCCACGCGCCCGGTCGTGGCCACTCGCCCTGCCCGGCGTGCTCCTGTCCCTGGCGCTGGGGCTGTGGGGCGTGCGGCGTGGCGGCACCATGTGGCGCGACGAGGCGGTGACGTACGACATGACGCACCGTGAACTCGGCGCGCTGTGGCAGACGCTGGGCACCGCCGACGCCGTCCACGGGCTCTACTACCTGGTGATGAAGGCCCTGTTCGGCCTCTGCTCGGCCCCCGTGCTGTCCCCTGTTCTGGGCGACGCCGATCCGCTGCTTGTGTTGAGGCTGCCGTCGGTCCTGGCGATGGCAGCGGCGGCGGCCGGGGTGGCCCTCCTCGGCCGCCGCCTCGCGGGGCCACGCGCGGGGCTGCTCGCCGGTGTCGTCTTCGCGCTGCTGCCGCCGGTGCAGCGCTTCGCGCAGGAGGGGCGTTCGTACGCGATGGTGTGCGCGCTGGTCGTCTGGGCGACGTACGCGATGGTGCGCGCGGCCGGTGCGCGGCGGCGCGGGCCGTGGGTCGCCTATGCGGCGCTGATGCTGACGGCGTGCCTGCTGCACGAGTTCGCGGTGCTCGCGCTGCCCGCGCACGGCCTGGCCGTGGGCCGGGTGGCCAGGCGCCCGTGGATCCTGGCCGCTGCGGCCGTGGCCGCCGGAACCGCGCCGCTGGCATTCGTGAGCCAGGGGCAGTCGGCGCAGGTGAGCTGGCTGGAGGGCTCTTCCCTCACGGCGGACAGCGCGGTCCTGATCGTGGCCGGGATCGGCTGTGCGGGGTTCCTGGCCCGCGTACGGCGGCGTGCGGGACACGGCATGGGTGCCGAGCGCGGAGGGGGTGCCGAGCGCGGCTCGGGGCCCGGCGGCCGGGCGAGACCCGGGCCCGGGCCGGGGCTCGGGCGCGGCGCGGACGTGGGCGGGCTCGCTCTGCCCGTCGGCCTGCTCGTCCTGCCCACTCTGATCCTGCTCCTCGCCTCCTTGGCCAAGCCGCTCTACGTGGACCGCTACGTGCTCTACAGCCAGGCCGGACTCGCGCTGCTCGTGGCCGCCGCCCTTGACTGGGCCGCGCGCGGCACCCGACCGCGCGCTGTCGCCGTCACCGCGACGGGAGCCGCCGTGGTGCTGGCCCTGCTGCCGTTCTCCGCCCAGTCACGGACGCCGCAGAGCCGTATCGACGACACGACGGCCGTGGCACGGGCGATACGCGCGGCCGGGGCGCCGGGCGACGGCCTGCTGTACGCCCCGCTGCGGCGCAGGGTCTGGACCCTGCCGTACGCCTCGGCCACCGCCGGGCTCAGCGACCTGGCCCTGGCCCGCACCCCTGCGGCGTCCCACACGCTGTACGGCACCGAGGTGTCCGCAGGCGTCCTGCGCGCGCGGATGCTGGCACGGGACCGCATCGTCGTGGCGAGCGACCCGGCCGAGCCGGCGCCCGGATCGGCGGACGCGGCCGGGCTCGAAGCCGTGAAGCGGGACACCCTCGACGCGTACTTCGAGGCGTGCCGCAGCTGGCACCCCCGGGGCGCCCGCGTCACCCTCTACGCCCGACCCGGACAGTGCTGACGGCCGCGGGCCCGGCCGGTGCGGCTCAGGCCTCCTTCACCGCCACGTGCACCGTGTGGGCCGTGAGCAGGAACAGGTCCGTGCGCCGGTGCAGGCTCAGCTCGTCCTGCGGGTCGAGGAGGCGGTCGAGGGCGGCGACGTCCTCAGGGTCGAGGCCGCCGTCGGTGCCTGCGGTGTCCCCGTCGGCCGCGTCCGCCGCGAGTGAGCGGTAGCGCTCGAACGTGGCGATGACGTGGGCGCGCGCCGCTTCGTCGAGCGGCGCGGGCAGGTCGAGCAGGAAGCTGCGCGTCGCCACGTGCCGCAGGCCCGCCGCCGTCAGCAGCGCGGGCCAGTCCTCGGTCGTCTCCTTCGTGCCCGGCAGCTCCGCCCGCATCCGCGCGAACCACCCCTCGTTGGCCGCGTCCATCCGGGCCTGCAGGCCGGGGCGGCCGAGGCCGCAGTCGCGCGGCAGGCTGCGCGGCGGCAGACCGCCCTCGAGGATCGCGAGCGTGCCGCCCGGCGCGAGCCGGTCCGCGAGCGCCGCGAGGGCGGCACCCTGGTCGCCCACGTGGTGCACGGAACGGGCCGCCCAGATGAGGTCGGCGGGCGGCAACTCGCCCAGGCCGTCGGGGAGTTCCGCGCGGTGCGTGCCGACGCGGTCCGCGAGCCCGAGGCGGGCCGCGCGGGCCGCCGTGTGCTCCAGGAGCGCCTCCTCGGGGTCCGCCGCGATCACCCGGGACTTCGGGAACTCCTCGGCGAACAGGCAGCTGACGACGCCGGGGCCGCTGCCCGCGTCGACGATCAGGGCCGGGTCGGCCGGATCGGCCGCGTCGGCGGGACGGCCCGCCTCACCCTCGCTGCCGCCCGCGCGCACCTCCCGCAGCCAGGCCGCCACGTCCCGGTACACGGGCGCCGTGACCTCCGCGTTCTGCTCCAGGACGGGGGCCATGACGGCCCAGTCGATCTCGGCGTGCCCATGCCCGTGCCCACCGCCGTGCCCGTGCCCCTGCCCCGCACCCGCTCCGTGTGCCACGCCCTCGCCGCCGTTCGCGTGCCCCGCCACCGTCATCGCCACCTCTCAAGACCGTACTGGCCGTCCTGTACGACTCTCCTGTCGTACGCCGCCAGCGTGCTCTCCTCCCGCGATTTCGGCCAGTCCACTTGCCGTTTCGGCAAACAGGCGGCAGCGGGCCCTCACGCCGTCGGCTTGCGGAAAGCGTGCAGTGTGAACCGCGGGTCGGGGCGCCGGACTTCCTGGTCCGGCAGTTCCGCGAGCCGCGCCGCGTACCGCCGTGCCAGCGGTCCTTCGGGCGGGATGCTGGTGAACCAGCCGCGGTGCAGGTCGTCGATGGTCGAGCGGGGGCTGCGGCCCTGGCCGTGGCCGATGAAGCGGGCCTCGCCCGCGCGGGCGAGGCCGTGCGCGGCCGCGTGCCGCGCCACATCGGCCGCGGCGTCCACGGGCCGCCGGACGGGGCGGCCCTCGAGCGCCGCGTCGATGTCGCTGCCCACGTGGTGCGAGGCGGCCTTGTCGACGGTGGTGACGAGCACCCCGCCGGGCCGCAGCACCCGCGCGCACTCCCCGACGACCGCCGCCGTCTCGTCGGGACCGGACAGGAGGTGCAGCAGCCACACCGCCGACGCGGCGTCGAACGCGGCGTCAGGGAAGGGCAGTTGCCTGCTGTCGCCGAGCACGACGGCGCCGGGGACGCGCTCGGCCGCCATCCGCGCCATGCCGTACGCCGCGTCCACCCCCGTCACCCGCAGCTCGGGCCGGGCGGCGAACCGCCGTGTGACCAGGCCCGTGCCGCAGGCGACGTCGAGCAGCGAACGGGTCCCGGCGGGCAGCAGCGAGAGCACCGCGGCGGCCGCGGCCTCGGCCCGCGGCTCCCCTCCGCGCGACGCGTCGTAGCGGACGGCTTCCTTGCCGTAGTCCAGCATCAGGCACCAGCTCCGCGGGCAGCCGTCCCGTGCCCGGCCCGTGCGGTCGCGCCCCGCATCATTGCGCCCCGTGCCCCGCGGCCAGCTCCTCGACCCTGCGGGCCAGTTCGAAGTCCCGGTCGGTGAGGGCGCCGCCCTCGCTGTGGGTGTTCACGGCGAGGGTCACCGAGTTGTAGCCGAGGGTCAGGTCCGAGTGGTGGTCGAGCTCCTCCTGCACCTGGGCGATGTGCACGACGAGGGCGGTGGCCGCGAAGTGCGAGTCGAGCCGGTAGGCGCGGGTGAGCTTCACGTCGGCGGCCGTGGCCGCGGCGTCCGTGCCGCCCGAGGTGAGCGACCAGCCGGGCAGCTCCGCGAGCCGGTCCTCGATCTCCTTCTGCGACAGCGGTGCGAGAGGCATGGCCGCTCTCCTTCCTGCGTATGTGGGGGTGTACAGCCAGCCTGCCACAGCTAATGCCGGGCGGGGACGCGCCGATGCGCCCATTCAGGTGGCCGCGCGCGCCGCGCGCCCGCGGCGGCTCGGCGGCGTACGCATGCGGCGCCTCAGCGGCGTACGCATTCGGCCGCGAGGTCGTCCGCGACCGCCGCGATCACCGCGCGGCCCTCCGTCAACCGCAGCCAGTCGTCCGGCAGTTGGTGGTCGCCGCGCCGCGCGCCGAGCAGGTTGCCGCAGACGGAGCCCGTGGAGTCGCTGTCGCCCGAGTGGTTCACGGCGAGCAGCAGGGCGTCCTCGACGCGGTGCGCGGCCAGGGCGGCGTACACGCCGATGGCCAGGGCCTCCTCGGCGATCCAGCCCGCGCCGAGGGTCTCGACGCGCTCGGCGCTCGGGTCGCCCGCCGCGGCCAGGTCGACGGCAGCGGTCAGCGCGGCGGACGTCTCCTCGTGCCCGGCGTACCGGGCGAGCAGCCGCAGGGTGCGCAGGACGGCGCCCTCCAGGGAGTCGCCCTCGACGAGGTGGGTGACGATCGCGGCGAGCGCGCCCGCCGCGTAGTAGCCGGTGGGGTGGCCGTGGGTGATCTGGGCGCAGCGCGCGGCGAGTTCGAAGGCGCGGCCGGCGGGCGCGCGCGTGAGGCCGAAGGGCGCCGACCGCATCACGGTGCCGCACCCCTTGGACTCGGGGTTGACGGGACCGTGCGGGCCAAGGTCGGCGGCGGGGTCGGGAGCGTAGCCGTGCTGCAGGCCGCTCAGGCAGGCGTTGCCCGGGGCGCGCTGGGCGTAGAGCCACGCCTGGGAGCTCAGGTCGGCGGGGTCCGCGGGCCCCGTCCCGTCGGTCCGCGGCTCGGGGCCGGGCTTCGTCTGTGTGTCCAGCCAGCGCAGGTACGCCTGCCGTACGAGTTCCGGCGCCGCGCCGCCGATGCCCTTGCGGCGTTCGCGGGCGTGCGCCGTCCGCAGTGCCTCCGCGGTGAAGAGGGTCATCTGGGTGTCGTCGCTGATCCGGCAGACGCCCTCCGCGTCGGGCAGCGGTCCCCGCACCCCGCCGGGGCCGTGCGCGGCGCGGATGCCGTCGAGCGAGGTGAACTCGACCGCGTAGCCGAGCGCGTCACCGATCGCGCCGCCGAGCAGGCAGCCGCGCACCCGGGCGCGATAGGCGACGGTGGCGTTCCAGCCTGCCGCCGCCGACGGCGGGTCCCACGGATTCGTCATGCATCACTCCTCGATTACCGTCTGGGTATGACAACTCTCGCGCCCGGCAGGAAGAACAGCAAAGGCGGCCCCCGGCACCCCGCGGATCACCGCGCCACGGGCTCCCGTCCGGCCGAGCCGGCCGAGCCGTCCGAGGTGGGCGCGCTGCTGCGGGCCTGGCGCGAGGAACGGCGCGTCAGCCAGCTCGAACTGGCGCTGCGCGCGGACTCGTCGGCGCGGCACATCAGCTTCGTGGAGACGGGCCGCGCCCGGCCCAGCGAGGAGTTCGTGCTCAAGCTCGCCGAGCACCTGGACGTGCCCGTGCGCGAGCGCAACGCGCTGCTGCTCGCGGCCGGTTACGCACCTCGCTTCCCGCAGACACCGCTCGACGACCCGTCGATGGACACGCTGCGGGCCGGCCTGGAGCAGCTGCTCCAGGGCTACGAGCCGTATCCGGCGCTGGTCGTCGACGCGACGTACCACGTGGTGGCCGCGAACCGCGGCATCGCGATGCTGCTCGACGGCCTGCCGGACGAACTCCTCGCGCCGCCCCTGAACGCGATGCGCGTCGTCCTGCACCCGGGGGGCCTCGCCCCGAAGATCCGCAATCTGCGGGAGTGGCGCGGGCATCTGCTGCACCAGATGGAGCGGCAGATCGCCCTGCACCGGTCGCCCGAGCTGCGGGCGCTGTACGAGGAGGTGGCGGCGTATCCGGTGGCGGACCCGGGCGAGGACGCGGCGGCGGACTGGCAGGTTCCGTACTTCGCGCTGCCGCTGCGGATCGAGCACGAGGGGCGGGTGCTGTCCTTCGTCTCGTCGATCTCGACGTTCAACACGCCGATGGACGTGACCGTCGCCGAGCTGGCCATCGAGACGCTGCTCCCGGCCGACCCGGCGACGGTCAAGTACCTCCAGTCGAAGGCGTAGCCGAGCGGTGGGGCGGGGTCAGGGCTTGGTGTCCTGCCCGCCCGCGCCGCCGTCCTGCTTGCCGCCGTCCGGCTTTTCCTGGTCGTCCTCCTCCACGATCTCCGCCTCCACGACGCCCTCGTCGGCGCCGCCCTGCGCCCCGGTGTCGCCCTGCGGCGGCGCGGTGTCCTGCGCCCCGCCGCCCTCCTGGCTCGCCTGCGCGGCCGCGTACATCGCCTGCCCCATCTTCTGGCTGACGGCGGCGAGCTTCTCGGCGGCGGCCCGGATGGCCTGGGTGTCGTCGCCGTCCAGCAGCGGTTTCAACTCGGCGGCCGCGGCCTCGACTTCGGCCTTCGTGTCGGTGGGCACGCGCCCTTCGTCCCCGGCGTTGTCGCGCAGGAAGCGCTCGGTCTGGTAGAGGAGCTGCTCGGCCTGGTTGCGGGTCTCGGCGGCCTCGCGGCGCTTGCGGTCCTCCTCCGCGTACTGCTCGGCCTCGCGGACCATGCGGTCGATGTCGTCCTTGGGCAGCGCGGAGCCGCCGGTGACGGTCATGCGCTGCTCGCGGCCTGTGGCCTCGTCCTTCGCGGAGACGTGCATGATGCCGTTGGCGTCGATGTCGAAGGTGACCTCGATCTTCGGTACGCCGCGGGGTGCGGGCGGCAGCCCGGTGAGGTCGAACACGCCGAGCTTCTTGTTGTACGCGGCGATCTCCCGCTCGCCCTGGAAGACCTGGATGCCGACGGAGGGCTGGTTGTCCTCGGCGGTGGAGAAGGTCTCCGAACGCCGCGTGGGGATGGTGGTGTTGCGCTCGATGAGCTTGGTCATGATGCCGCCCTTGGTCTCGATGCCGAGGGACAGCGGCGTCACGTCGAGCAGCAGCACGTCCTTCACGTCGCCGCGGATCACGCCCGCCTGCAGGGTGGCGCCGAGGGCCACCACCTCGTCGGGGTTGACGCCCTTGTGCGGGTCCTTGCCGGTGAGTTCCTTGACCAGGTCGCCGACGGCGGGCATCCGCGTCGAGCCGCCGACGAGGATGACGTGGTCGACCGCCGCGAGCTGCACGCCGGCGTCCTTGACGGCCTGGTGGAAGGGGTTCTTGCAGCGGTCGAGCAGGTCGGAGGTGAGTTCCTGGAACTGGGCCCGGGTCAGCTTCTCCGCGAGGTGCAGCGGGCCGTCGGCGGACGCGGTGATGTAGGGCAGGTTGATGTCGGTCTCGCTGGACGAGGACAGCTCGATCTTCGCCTTCTCGGCGCCTTCGCGCAGCCGCTGCAGCGCCATCTTGTCCTTGCCGAGGTCGATGCCGTGCGCGTTCTTGAACTGGCGTACGAGGTACTCGACGATCCGCTGGTCCCAGTCGTCGCCGCCGAGCTGGGTGTCGCCGTTGGTGGCCTTCACCTCGATGACGCCCTCGCCCATCTCCAGGAGCGACACGTCGAAGGTGCCGCCGCCCAGGTCGAAGACGAGGACGGTCTGGTCCTCGCCCTTGTCCAGGCCGTACGCGAGCGCGGCGGCCGTCGGCTCGTTGATGATCCGCAGGACCTTCAGGCCCGCGATCTCCCCGGCTTCCTTGGTGGCCTGGCGCTGGGTGTCGTCGAAGTACGCGGGCACGGTGATCACCGCGTCGGTGACGTCCTCGCCGAGGTAGGACTCGGCGTCCCGCTTGAGCTTCTGCAGCACGCGGGCGGACAGCTCCTGCGCGGTGTAGCGGGTGCCGTCGATGGTGGCGCCGGATCCGCTCTCCGGGAAGCGCCAGCTCCCGTCGCCCATGTGGCGTTTGACGGAGCGCGCGGTGCGCTCCACGTTCGTGACCGCCTGGCGCTTGGCGACCTCGCCGACGAGGACGTCGCCGCTCTTGGCGAAGGCGACGACCGACGGAGTGGTGCGGGCCCCCTCCGCGTTCGCGATGACGGTTGGCTCGCCGCCCTCCAGGACGGCCACCACCGAGTTCGTCGTCCCGAGATCGATCCCGACCGCACGTGCCATGTCCAACAACCCCTTCCGACGCGCCGCTACTCCACCTTCCATCACAAAACTTGAGCGGCCTGTTGTCAATGCCGCGTGCTCCGTCTGGTGCGGAGCCGGGGCGGGGCAGTGGGGTCGGACACCGGCCACACGGGCCGGACGCCGGGCCGGACATGGCGAAGCCGCCGACCGGTCGCACCGGTCGGCGGCTTCGCCGCGCTGCCGCGGGGGCGGCTCAGGCCAGCTTGGCCGTGAGCGTGATCGTCGTGCCGGTGAGCGCCTGGCTGACCGGGCAGTTCGCCTTGGCGTTCTCGGCGGCCGCGAGGAAACCGGCCTCGTCGAGCCCGGGCACCTCGCCCTCGACGGTGAGGTGGATGCCGGTGATGCCCTCACCCGGCTGGAAGGTCACGTCGGCGGACGTGACGAGCTTGGTGGGCGGGTTGCCGGCGCCGGTGAGGCCGTGGGAGAGCGCCATGGAGAAGCAGCTCGAGTGCGCGGCGGCGATGAGCTCCTCCGGGCTGGTCTTGCCGTTCGCCTGCTCGGCCCGGGAGGGCCAGGACACGGCCTGCTGCCCGATGCCCGAGGAGTCGAAGGTGACGGTGCCGGAGCCCTCGGTCAGGCTGCCTTCCCAGACCGTGTGTGCGGAGCGCGTGGTAGCCACGATGCCAAATCCCTTCGGTGAAGTTCCGTGGAGTCCATCCGATCACACTCCGGGTGAAATCGGCGCCTCGGGCGGGCGCACGGATCGTAAGAAGGATCACCCGGGCGGGTCCGCGCGGTCGCCCCACGAGCAACCCTGGGCCTCAACTCCCCGTCTATGTCACCAAGTTGAACCGGACAGGGGGAAATGTGCGCCAACACAAAAGAAGAGCCCGCACGGCCGCCGTCACCACGGCGGCGGCCGTCGCGCTGGCGGCGGGCGCGACCGGCCCGGCGTCGGCGGACCCGGGCCGCGCGGCACCGGACGGCGGGAGACCAGGAACGGCCGCCGCGCAGCCGGGGTCCGCGCAGGCGGGGTTCACGCAGGCAGGTCCCGCGCACCGGCTCACGCTGGTCACCGGCGACCGCGTCACCGTCGACGGCGAGGGCCGCGTGACCGGATTCGAACCCGCCGAGGGCCGCGAGCGCATACCCGTGCGCACCCGCACCTTCGACGGGCACACCCTGGTGCTGCCGTACGACGCGCAGCGGCTGATCGCCGAGGGCAAGGTCGACCAACGCCTCTTCGACGTAACAGAGTTGGCCCGCAAGGCGAATCGCCGGTCCCAGCAGCGAGGGCTGAAGCTGATCGTCGGCTATGCGGGGGCCGCGCGCGGGGCGAAGGCGGGGGTGCGGGCGGCCGGGGACACCGCGGTGCGCCGGAGCCTGCCGTCGCTGAACGCGGACGCGATCACCACCCCGAAGGAGGACGCCGCGGCGCTGTGGAAGGCGCTCACCGAGCGGCGCGGGGCGCGGACCGCCGCGGCCTCGGGAGTGAGCCACCTGTGGCTGGACGGCACGCGCAGGGCGAGCCTCGACAAGAGCGTCCGGCAGATCGGCGCGCCGAAGGCCTGGGAGGCCGGGTACGACGGCAAGGGCGTGAAGATCGCCGTCCTGGACTCGGGCGTCGACGCCACGCACCCCGACCTGTCGGGGCAGGTCGTCGCCCAGAAGAACTTCTCCACGTCGCCCGACGCCAAGGACCGCGTGGGCCACGGCACGCACGTCGCGTCGATCGCGGCGGGCACCGGCGCGAAGTCCGGCGGGAAGTTCAAGGGCGTGGCGCCCGGCGCCAAGATCCTCAGTGGCAAGGTGCTCGCCGACGACGGTTCCGGCGGCGACTCCGGGATCATCGCGGGCATGGAGTGGGCGGCCGCCCAGGGCGCCGACGTCGTCAACTTGAGCCTCGGCGGCGGCGACGAGCCCGGCACCGACCCGCTGGAGGCAGCGGTCGACAAGCTGTCGGCGGACAAGGGGGTCCTCTTCGCCGTGTCGGCGGGCAACAGCGGCGAGGGCGGGCCCGGCACGGTCGACTCGCCGGGCAGCGCGAAGTCCGCCCTGACGGTGGGCGCGGTCGACGACGGTGACGGCCTCGCGGACTTCTCCGGCCGGGGCCCGCGCGCGGGCGGCGGCACCATCAAGCCGGACGTGACGGCGCCGGGCGTCGGCATCACGGCGGCGGCCGCCCCCGGCAGCGCCATCGAGAAGGAGGTCGGCCAGAACCCGGAGGGCTATCTGACGATCTCGGGAACGTCGATGGCGGCCCCGCACGCGGCGGGCGCCGCCGCGCTGCTCAAGCAGCGCCACCCCGCCTGGAAGCAGGCCGAGCTGAAGGGCGCCCTGACGGCGTCCGCGAAGGGCGGCGCGTACAGCCCCTTCGAGCAGGGCTCCGGCCGGATCGCCGTCGACAGGGCCGTCGACCAGACCGTGATCGCCCGGCCGACGTCCCTCGACTTCGGCGAGCAACTGTGGGCGCACACCGACGACAAGCCGGTCACCAAGAAGGTCACGTACCGGAACCTCGGCGACCGCGACGTCACCCTCGACCTCGACGTGACCGGCCTCGACCCCAAGGGCCGCCCGGCGCCCGACGGCTTCTTCACGCTCGGCAAGAAGCAGGTCACCGTCCGGGCGGGCGGGACCGCCGCCGTCGGCCTCGTCGCGGACACCAGGCCCGGCGGCGCGGTCAACGGCACGTACGCGGCGTACGTCACGGCGAGCGGCGGCGGGCAGAGCGTGCGCACGGCGGCCGTCGTGGAGCGCGAGATCGAGGGGCACGAGGTGACCCTGAAGACCGTCGGCCGCGACGGGCGGCCCGCGCCGCACTACGAGATGCTGCTGCACGGCGTCACGGGCGGCGACAAGGGCATCAACCTGCAGCCGCACAGCCCGTCCGGCACCGTCAAGGTCCGGGTGGCCAAGGGCAGTTACCTGCTGGACACGGCGATGTACGTCGACCCCGAGAACGGCGACAAGGGCGCCGACTGGCTGGTCCGGCCGAAACTCACCGTCGACCGGAAGATGACGGTGACGCTCGACGCCCGCAAGGCGAAACCCGTCGACATCACCGTCCCGGACCGCGCCGCCAAGCTCGTGTTCATGGACACCCGCTACACCTACGCGGGCAACGAACTGGGCGCCCTCAACATCAGCTCCTTCCGGAGCCTGCGCACCGCGCACCTCGGCCCCGCCGTCCCCGACGGCCTCGGCCAGCAGTGGCTCGGCACCTGGCGCAAGGGCGCCGACACGCGCTACGACCTGCTGCTCGGCGGCAGGGTCAGCAAGCTGGCGACGGGCTACACCCGGCACCTCAAGGCGGGCGACTTCGCCACCGTGAAGGTCCGTACGGGGGCGTCGGCGCCCGGCAAGTGGGGCGAGCTCTCCGTGGCCGGATACCTCCCGGAGGCGGGCGGCATCTCGCCGATCCTGCCGCAGCAGAAGCTGCCGCGCACCACGACCGCGTACGTGTCCACGCTCGACGGAGCGAAGTGGGGCATGGACGTGGGGCAGTACGGCGACAGGGACGCGGACGGCGAGCGGGTCAATGAGGGCTACTTCGAGAACGAACCGAAGACCTACCGCGCCGGGCGGACCTACACGGAGACGTTCAACACCGGCGTCTTCGGCCCGCGTCTCGGCCCCGGCATGGGTGTCTTCCGCAAAGGCGACGAACTGCGCGGCCGCGTCCCCGTGGTGGCCGACGGCAAGGGGCACCCCGGCTGGACGCGCTACACCTCGGAGAAGTCGGTCCTGTACCGCGACGGCGTGAAGATCGCCGAGAAGAACGACGCGGTGACGGGCGCCGAGACCTTCAAGGTCCCGGCGGGCGACGCGGAGTACCGGCTGACGGCGTCCGTCACCCGTTCCCCGAGGCTGGCGTCGGTGTCCTCGCGTACCGACGCGAGCTGGACGTTCCGCTCCCGGCACGTGACCGGGGAGGACCGGCTGCCCGTGTCCACCGTCCGCTTCGGGCCGAGGCTCGGCCTGGACAGCCGGGCCCCGGCGGGCGTGCGGCAGTCCGTGCCGGTCACCGTCCAGGGTCACGCGGCGGGCGGCAACCTCAAGTCCCTGCGCGCGTACGCCAGTTACGACGACGGCCGCACCTGGAAGGAGCTGAAGGTCGAGGGCGGCCGGGCCGAGGTGAAGAACCCGGCGCGCGGCAAGGGCGTCTCCTTCCGCGCCGAGGTCACCGACAGGCAGGGGAACACGTCGACCGTGAAGATTCTGCGCGCCTACCTCGGCCGGTAGACGGGCCGAGTGGACGGAGCGGTGCACGACGCCGTGGACGGCGCGTGGACGACGGCAAGTAGACACCCTCCGTTTCCCGCCAACCGCGCGGCCCCCTCGCTGTGTTCGAGGGGGCCGCGCTGGTGCCCGGGGCCGATACGAACAGTGGGGCGACGCCGTCCCCGGCCACAGGGGCGGCTGGGGCGGCGGGGCACGCTCGTGACGCGGTTCCTATGGCCGGAATGGCAACTGTGCAAGGCCCTCCCGCGGTGACACTTTTAGGCCCCCTCGACCGCGCGGCTCTCAGCCACACGACGGGGAGATCATCCAGGGGGTAAGGCCATGCGCATGATCTACGTGGACCGCGGACCGTCTCCGGTGGAGCCGGAGAAACCCGGCGCGGCAGGTGAGCGGGACTCGACGTTCGGCTGGTGGGGAGCCTTCAGCGTAGAGAACTTCGCCGACGCGTCGGCGCTGCGCTACACGCACGAGGACGCCACCGGCTGGCTGGCGTATCCGCAGAAGTTCTACGACCGCAACTTCTGGTTCGCCGACGGCGGCGTCCAGGTGTGGGCGTACGAGGAGACGTTCGACAACTGGCAGGACCGCTACGGTATGGACGCGGTGTGCGCCGTGTACCACTCGGGCCACGGCAACATGGACGGCAACGGCGTCTTCGAGGCGCCGCTCGGCGCGGCCTGGGACGGCCGCACCCGCGCGTACTCCAACCGGATGGCACTCGGCAACGAGAAGGCGAAGTACGTCTTCTGGTCGACGTGCTTCTCGCTGCGGGTGCTCGGCGGGCACTCGCCGATCCGCACCTGGGCCGGGCCCAACGTCGGCTTCCGCATGATCTTCGGCTTCGAGACGACCAGCATCGACCACCCGGACTACGGCAGGAAGTTCTGGGACAAGTGGGTGGCCGGGCAGACGTACGCCGAGGCCTGGCTGAACGCGAGCTGGGACATCTGGAAGAACCAGGCCCCGTCCGTGTGCGCGGTCGGCGCCACCCAGGCCGAGGCCGAGAACCGCCTCAACACCGAACGGACCTTCTTCCGCGACGCCGTGCCGGACAACTGGTACGCGTGGCGCTGGTACAACGCGCGTGCGTCGCTCGCCGAGCAGCTCACCGCGTTGCCGCAGGGCACGCAGACCGTGCAGCTCGCGCCGCGCGACCCGAGCGCCGAGCTGACCCAAGCGGGGCGCATCGCGTCCTTCCCCGCCGCCGCGCTCGAAGAGGTGCAGGTCGACCACCAGGGCGTGCTCAGCGCGACCTCCGGCGACCGCGTCGCCTCCACGGGCCCGCGCGCGGTGCGCTGGGTGCGCCTCGCCGAGCCCAACCGGCGCAACACCACGGCGCTGCCCACCGACCGGGCCGTCGAGCTGGCGCGTGCCTTCGCCGAGGAGCACGCCGACGGCGCCGAGCTGGTCGTCGACGGTGTGCACGACCTGATGCAGAACTCCGGCACCAAGGACGGCTCGGAGATCGGCGCCCCCACGTCCCTCCAGACGCACGTCACGTTCCGGCAGGCCTTCGACGGCGTTCCCGTCATCACACCGGACCGCGGCGTGATCCGGGTCGCTCTCGACAACGACGGCACGGTCGTGCAGGCGCAGCTGTCCACCCGGCAGGCGACGAGCGCGCGGCGTGAGCCGAGCAGCCAGGTCGCGCCGCCGACGGCCGAGGGCGCGCGGGCGCCGCAGGCCGCGCCCAGCGACCCGGACGAGGCCCTGGCCGCCGCGCAGGAGCGCCTGCTCGCCGAGCTGGCGGTCCGCGCCGCCGGCGCGGGCGCCGACTACCCGTCGGCGGTCTCGCCGGAGCGGCAGCCCGAGGTCAGGGACGTGCCGGGCACGTTCCAGGTGGGCTACGAGGTGGAGGGCAACGAGGCCTACCCGGCCGCCCGCAAGCTCATCGAGATCGGACCCGAGGACGGCATCAGGACCCAGCGCTGGGTGACGGCTCCGCTGGCACGGTAAAGGAGGCTGCCGACACGGTAAGGGAGGCTACTGGTTGGCGGCCCGCTGCTTGCGGGCCGCCATCCACGCGTACACGAGGACGCCCGCGAAGAGGAACAGCACGCCCTGGTAGACGGCCGCGTACCCGGCCCCGGCGACCAGCCACATGGAGAAGCCGAAGGCGAGCGCGGCGAGGACGGCGTCCCGCACCAGGCGGCCGCGGTCCACGCGCTCGCGCTGCCCGGAGGCGAGGAAGTAGATCTGCGCGGCGGTCGCGAGGAGATACGGCACGGTCGCCGTGAACGTCGTGACGAGCACCAGGACTTCGAAGGCGCCCGACGGACCGGCGGTGTAGTTGTAGACGGTGAGCAGCGAGGCGAGGACGACGGTGACGAGGACGCCGACGACCGGCACGCCGCGCCGCTTCTTGGCGAAGGCGCTCGGGAACAGCCCGTCGCGCGCGGCGGCGTACGGAGTCTGGGCGCTCAGCAGCGTCCAGCCGTTGAGCGCGCCGACCATGGAGACCAGCGCGGCGAGCGCCACGGCCGTGCCGCCCCAGGAGCCGCCGAACATCGCGTTCACGGCGTCGGAGAACGGCGCGGTGGAGGCGACGAGCTTGTCGTGCGCGACGGTGCCGAAGACGGCGAGGGTGCCGAGCAGATAGACGAGGGCGGCGCCGAGCGTGCCGAGGACGGTGGCGCGTCCGACGTTGCGCCGCGGGTCGCGCACCTCGCCGGCGCTGACGGCGGCGGACTCCACGCCCAGGTACGAGAAGAGCAGGATCGCGGCGGACGCGGACACCGCGCCGACCGGACCCTCGTCGCTCGCTTGGAACGGGCCGAGGTTGGCGGTGTCGAAGAAGAACAGACCGCCGATGGCGACGAGCAGCAGCGGCAGGAACTTCAGGACGGTGGCGACGAGTTGTACGGCGCCGACATAGCGGGTTCCGGCGAAGTTGGCGAGTGCGGGCGGCAGTTGCAGGGCGAGGGCGGCGAGGCAGGCGGTCCACTTGTGGTCCGCCACCGGTATGAGGACGTCGAGGTAGCCGACGGCGGCGACGGCGAGCGCGGCGTTCGACACCCAGGTGGTGATCCAGTACGACCAGGCGGCGAGGAATCCCGCGAAGTCGCCGAAGGCCTCGCGCGCGTACACGTACGGGCCGCCGGTGCGCGGGTCGCGCCGCGCGAGCCGCCCGAAGACCAGCGCGAGCGCGATGGCGCCCGCCGTCAGGACGGCGAACGCGACCAGGCTGATGGTGCCGAACGGCGCGACGGAGGCGGGCAGCAGGAAGATGCCGCCGCCGATGATGTTGCCCATGACGAGGCAGGTGGCGACAGGGAGCCCGAAGCGGCGGGCGTGCTTGCCGTCGCCGTCCTGAAGCAACTCCTGCTCGGAGAGGCGTTCCTCCTGGTGGGGGGCCGGAGCCGGCGGGGAAACGGTTCCGGTGTCGTGCATGGGGTGGTGCGCCTCTCGTTGTGCCGTGCGGCCGGGATCGCCGGGCCGCTGCACATCGTCACCGGCCGGAAGGCGTGCTTCAAGTTGCCGGGAATGCTGCGGTCGCGGGCCCGGTCCGGGCGAAGGATCTCCTGCGTCGCAAGCGCGCGGCAGTAATCCCCTCGACGCGCAGGTGAGCCCCTCGACGCGAACCCGTAAGCCTCTCGACCCTCGGGCACCGATGAGAAAGGGCCTGACGCCGACAGCACCCAGGCAACGGTATCCGCGCGATTGCGATTCAGTAGCAACTAATTTCGTCGTTCACTGGTGCTACAACAGTTGATATCGCTAGCTTACGAGGCATGAACAACGATCAACTGCCCTCCGCACTCCCCGAGACGGCCCGCACCCGCCACCGCCGCCTGCGCGAGCAGGGAAGCCTCGACCGCGCCCGGCTCGACGCCATCCTGGAGGCGGGATTCGTCTGCCACCTCGGAGTCGTCGTCGACGGAGTCCCGATGGTCGTGCCGACCGTCTACGGCAGTGACGGCCGGCACCTCTACTTCCACGGCTCCGTCGCCAGCCGCAGCCTGGTCGCCTCGCCCGGGGCGGCGGTGTGCGTGACGGTCACGCACGTGGACGGCCTGGTCCTGGCCCGCTCGGTCTTCGAGCACGGCGTCAACTACCGCAGCGCGATGATCTACGGCGTCCCGCGCCTCGTCACCGACCCGGAGGAGAAACTGGCCGCCCTGCGCCGCCTGACCGAGCACGCGACGCCCGGACAGTGGGACTACGCGCGCCGGCCCAACCGCAAGGAACTGGCGGCGACCGCGCTGCTCGCGCTCTCCCTGGAGGAGGCGTCCGTCAAAACGGCCACCGGTGGGCCCGACGACGGAGACGGACCCGACGCCGCCCTCGGCATCTGGGCGGGCACCCTGCCGCTGACATCCACATGGGGCGAGCCCGAAGCCGACCCCCTCCTCCCCGACGGCATCGAGCCTCCCCCGCACATCACCGCCCGCGGCGGCACCCGCGCCGGCTAGCCGGGAGCGGCGGCACCCGTGGTGGTCCGGACCCGTGGTGGTCCGGACCCGTGGTGGTCCGGCCACCGCGCTCCGGCTCATGCCCTCACAGCTCGTGGGCCCCGGGAATCTCGACGTACACGTAGTCCGCCGCGTTCAGGATGGCCTCGGCGTCGTCGACGGGCGGATGGATCTTTTCCATGATCCATTTCTTGACCAGCTTCCCGTCGGCCCCGGTGGACTCGACCTGCCGGTCCCAGCCCCGGGTGAAGACCGCGCCGGCCGCGCCGAGGTCGATGTCGGTGACGTAGGGGCCGGGAGCGAAGTCGATGAGCGGCAGCCCGAGCAGATCGGCGGCGGCGTTGTGGCCCGCCGTCTTCCCCAGCGGGACCGCGTGCTGGCAGCTCTGTACGGTGAAGTGGTCGGCGTCGAAGCGCGCGGCGGCGGTGTCGCCCGCCGCGAACACGTCTCCGCAGACCCGCAGTTGAGGGTCGACCTCCAGCCGGCCCTGCCGGTCCCGGGCGCCCTCGATCTGCGCGGTGAGCGGACTGGCCTGCAGGCCCGCGGTCCAGATCACCGCGTCCGCCTCGATCCAGGTGCCGTCCGCAAGGCGCGCGCCCCCGTCCGCCACGGCGGCCACGGTGGTGCCGAGGCGCCGCTCCACGCCCAGTCGCTCCAGCGCCGCCTCGATCGCCGGGCGGGGCCCCGCACCGAGCTCCGGGCCGACAACGGTGTTCCGGTCGACCAGGATCACCCGGCCCCGCCCGGCCAGCTCGGTGGCGATCTCCAGGCCGGTGAAGCCGGCGCCGACGACCACCGCCGTGAAGCCCGTCCGGCCGCGCAGGTGGTCCTTGAGGGCGACGGCACCGTCCAAGGTGTCGATGTCGAAGACGCGCTCCGCGCCGGGTATCTCCGGGCGGATCAGCCGACTGCCCGTCGCCAGCACCAGGCGGTCGTAGCGGAGTACGTCGCCGTCGCCGGTGACCACGTGACGAGCCGCGGTGTCGATCTCCGTCACCGCGGCCCGCACGTGCTCGACTCCGACGGGCTCCAGGATCCGCTTGAGCGGCACCACCGCCCGCTCCGGCTCGGCCTCGTACAGCCGCGGCCGCAGCACCAGGTCCTCGTTGGGCGAGACGAGCGTGATCCGCAGGGCGGCGTCGCCGCGTACCCGTGCGGCCGAGGCGGCGCTCCATACGCCCGCGAAGCCACCGCCGGCGATGACGATGTGGTTCATGTATGTCTCCTTGGCTCGGTTCCCTCTGTGGGTCCGTCAGGGAGACAACGCGGGGACGTCAGTTGTGACCGGCGCGCGGAAGTTTCTCCGGATTGGCCACCCGCCAGAGCGTCGTGATCCGCCCGTCGACGATGTCGAAGCAGTCGATCCAGCGGAGCGCGCCGTCGTGGTACGTCGCCAACGCGGGCTCTCCGCCCACTTCGACCGGCTCGATCCTGACGCCGGGCAGCCGGTGTGCCAGGTGGGCTGACAGGTTGGCGATGGTGTGCGCCCCGTGCACGGGCCTGCGCGACGCGACGACCTTGCCCCCGCCGTCGGCGACGTACACGGCGTCGGGGTGCAGCAGTCGCACCAGCTCCGCGAGGTCGCCGCTCTCCGAGGCGGCGCGGAAGGCGGTGAGCACCCGCTCGCGCTCGGCCCGGGACGCCCGCGGACGCTCCCGCACCGTCGCCAGGCGCCGTCGGGCCCTCGACGCCAACTGGCGGCTGGCGGCCGGTGACCGGTCGAGGACTTCCGCGATCCGGTCGAACGGCACGTCGAAGACGTCGTGCAGCACCAACGCCACCCGTTCCGCCGGGACCAGCTCCTCCATCATGTGGAGCATGACGGTTTCGACCGACTCGTCGACCAGGACGGGCTCGGCGGCGTCAGGGCCGGTGAGCAGCGGCTCCGGCAGCCACGGGCCGACGTAGCTCTCCCGCCGCACGCGCGCCGACTTCAGCACGTTGTACGCCGTGCGCGCGGCGATCGTGACCAGCCAGGCCCGAAGGTCCCGCACCTGGGACAGGTCGGCCGCCGCGGCCCGCAGCCACACGTCCTGGGCGACGTCCTCGGCGTCGGCGACCGAGCCGAGCACCCGGTAGGCCACGCCGAACACAGCCGGTTGATGGAGCTTCCAGTCCGCCTCGGCGAGGGTGGTGCCGGTGCTGCCGCTGCTGCCGGTGCTGCCGCTGCCCAAGGTGTCTCCCGGATCAGTGAGTTGGGTCCTGTACGGCGTGGTCGGCGACCGGAAGGGCCGTCGGCGCCGGGGACGTCGGGGAATCCGCGGGTGCTGCTTCCGCCGGTGTCGCCGAGGAGCCCGCCGGGGCCGCGCGGCCGCTCTCCTCGTCCCGCCAGCGGCGCAGCACGGCGTGCACGGCCTCCGCGCCGACGAGTTCGCCGCCGTCCTCGACGGCCGGGGACAGGGCGAGCGGGGCGAGGAGGAACGGGCGGGACTGGGCGCCGCCGAGCCCGCCGTGGGAGCCGATCTGCTCCTCGAAGGCGAGGACTTCGCCCTCCTCCGGGTCGTACCAGGAGTTGACCATGATGTCGGCGGCGTGCGGGAAGGAGTCGGTGCGGCGCACGGCGTCGGCGGCACCGGGCCCGAAGTCGGCGAGCGGACCGAGGCCTTCGGGGTCGGCAGGGTCTTCGGTGCCCTCTGGGTCGTCCAGACGGATCTCGGCGCCGCGCGCGCCGAGCACGAGCGGCCCGTGCTCCTCGCTGCGGACCAGCAGGAAGCCGATGCCCGGGTGGTTGGCGAGGGTCGGCAGGAGCGCCGGGTGGCGGCGGTCGATCTCCTCGCGGGTCAGACGGTGCCCCACGTCGGGGAAGGACACGAGGCCGAGGTTGCCGGAGGCCAGGACGATCGGCTCGGCGACGCGGCGCGGCCGGTGCTCGCCCGCGCCCTCCTCGACGGGCCGGCGCAGCGCGGCGCGCACGGCCGAGCGGGCCTCGGCGCCGCTGTGGGTGCGCCGTGCCTTGCGGGGCACGGGCAGTCCGCAGCCGGCCCGGACGAGGTCGCCGAGGGTGAGGCCGTAGCGGGCGCGGAAGGTCTCGCCGGGGCTCTGGCCGTGGTCGGAGAGCAGCACGATGCGGTACGGCCGGGGCGCGTGGTCGGCGACCTGCGCGACCAGGGCGAGCGAGCGGTCCAGGCGGCGCAGGACCTTCTCGGCGTCGCCGCCGGTGGGCCCGGAGTGGTGGGCGACTTCGTCGTACGCGACGAGGTCGGCGTAGACGGCGGCGCGCCCGGCGAGCATGTCGCCGATGACGGCGGCCACGACGACATCGCGCTCGACGACGGTCGCGAAGGCCCGGATGAACGGATAGAGCCCGCCGCGGCTGACGCGCGGGCGGCGTCGGCACAGCCGGGCGCGGGTCGACTCGCCGATCTCGCGGCCGACCTCGGCGACGAAGGAGAGGGCGGTGCGGACGGCGTTGGCGGGATCGGAGAAGTACGCGAAGTAGCCCGCGCGGGAGCGGTTCTCCTTGCCGCGTCGGGCGGCCATCGACAGGACGAGGGCGAGCTGGTCCGCTCCCCCGCTGAACAGGTTGCCGCGGCTCGCGCCGTCGTCGGCGAGCAGGCCCGGGTCGCCGGTGCGGGCGACGGCGCGGCGCTGGAGTTCGACGGCGGACGCGGGCCGGTTGGACACCATGACCTCGCCGGAGTCCTTCTCGTACCAGCGGAAGGCGGGGACGTCGAAGTTGCTGCCGTGCAGGATGGCGAGCTGGCTGGCGCCGGTCTGGCTCGACCAGTCGGTGCGCCACGGGGTGAGGCGGTGCGTGGGGGGCGGGGGCGGTGTCTCCTTGCCCTCGCCCGCCGCGGCCTCGCCGAGCCAGCGGGCGACGGTCGGCATGTGTCCCTTGCTGACGGCGTCCCTCAGTACGTCGTGGCCCACGCCGTCGAGTTGGAGGAACAGGATGCCCGGCGTGCTCGGGCTGTACGCGCCGTCTGCGCGGCGGCGCCTGCGGTCGGCGAGGCGGTACAGGCGGCGGCGGTAGGCGTCGTCGTCGCGGACGGCCAGGGCGCCGCCGGTGGCGGAGGCGACGGCGGACATCACGGCGGCGACGACCACGGCGGTCTCCGCGTTGGCGTCGCCGCGGCCGTCGGGGATGAGGCGCAGGGCGAGCAGCAGCAGGGAGCCGTTGAGGAAGAAGTTGAGCAGGCCGAGGACCAGGGCCGGTACGAGGAGCAGGGCCCGCACGAGCAGCGGCCACACCAGGGCCGACAGCAGGCCGAAGGCGCCCGCGCCCAGGGCGGCGGTGATCGCGATGCGGGTGGCGCTGTCGCCGTCGTCCGACTGGAGCTTGAAGTCCGGCAGGATGCCGGCGAGGGCCAGCATCGTGAGCGTGCTCACCCCCCACACGGCGATGACGCGCCACAGTGCGCGACCCAGTCTTCGCCAACGCCCTTCGCGCACCGCGTCCGCCCACCTCACGTGCTTGTTCTCTGCCCCCAGCGTGTCACAGGCCGTGGGCCTTCAGCGGGTGACCCCGGGGCGGGGTGGGCCGTCTTGCCGGGGCGGCCTGTCCCACCGTCGCGGCTTCCCTCCGCCGCTCCGCGGCGGCTCCCCCACCCGCCCACCCGTGACTGTGGGACCCGGGGTACTCCCCCCGGGGGAGGCGGCGCTGTCGGCCCCTCAGGCCACCGCGCGGCCACTCCCCGCCGCTCCGCGGCGGTCCTCCCTCCCACCCACCCGTGACTGTGGGGCCCGGGGTGCTGCCCCGCGGGGGGGGAGGCGTGACCGTGGGGCCCAGGGGGCCTGGGGACCGGTGCTGTTGTACCCGGAGCCCCGGGGTGGGCGGCGCTGTTGGCCCCGGGGGCGGCGCGGTGCGGCGGCGGGCGAGGTGACCTCGGCAGCGGACCCGCCCAGGACGCGGGACCCGGGGCCGACGGTCAGGCATCCCCCGCGGGGCAGCACCCCGGGGCCCACGGCAACGGGTGGGCGGGCGGGAGAGCCGCCGCGGAGCGGCGGAGAGAAGCCGCACAAGGCGCCCGCGCCAGAAAGAATCAGCAGCCGTCGTAGCCAGCCGTCGGCATCGACAGCCTGCGGTGAACGTGGGCCTTCATGCGGGAGTCGTACGCGGGCTCCGCGAAGCCCGCGGTCTCGATGCGCACCCCGCGCCGCGCGCACTCGGCGGTGAACTCGTCGGCGGACCGCAGCGCCCGCTCGAGGACACGTCGGCAGGGGACCACGAAGAGGTCGACGAGGCCGGCGTCCACGTCGTTCCAGAGGACGGCGTGGTCGGCGCGCAGGCCGCGTACGACCAGCTCCCGCGTCACCACGTACCCCTGCGCGGCAGCCCATCGCGCGCACATGGCGTGCTGGCTGCGCGAGTCCACCAGGAAGGGATCGGCGTCCAGCTCCTCCAGAGGCGTCAGGCTCGCGATGGCCGCGACCCGCACCGCTCGCGCGGCCCCCCCGGCGTGTCCCATGGCGTCCCCTCACCTCGGCCGTCAGCCGTCGACACTACTCCTGGCCGTAGGCTCGGAGACAGTCACACGAAGGAGGAACGGGTGCGGGCGGACGTCACGGTCACCTGGTGGGGTCATGCCACGTGCACGGTCGAGGACTCGGGCATCCGTGTCCTGACCGACCCTCTCTTCGCGCGCCGCCTCGCGCACCTGCGCCGCCGCCGGGGCGCGCTGCCGCCCCCGCAGGCCGCGCTCGCCGACGTCGTCCTGCTGTCCCACCTGCACGCCGACCATCTGCACGTGCCGTCCCTGGCCCGCCTCGCCCCCGGCACCCGCGTCCTGGTCCCGCGCGGAGCGCCCCGCTCGGTGCCGGGCCTGCGCAGGCTCTCCCACCTGCGGTTCACGGAGGTCGCGCCGGGCGACGAGGTGCCTGTGAGCGACGACAGCGGCGGCCGCGGAGTCGTCGTACGCGTCGTATCCGCCCTGCACGACGGGCGCCGGCTGCCGCTCGGCCCGCACCGCTCCCCCGCCCTCGGCTACGTCGTCGAGGGCCGGGCCCGTACGTACTTCGCCGGGGACACCGGTCTTTTCGACGCGATGGCCGACGAAGTGGGGCCCGTCGACGTGGCACTGCTTCCCGTCGGCGGCTGGGGCCCCTACCTCGGCCACGGCCACCTCGACCCGGCCCTGGCCGCCGAGGCCCTCGCCCGGATCGCGCCGCGCAGCGCGGTGCCGGTGCACTACGGCACATACTGGCCGATCGGCATGGACGCGGTGCGGCCGCACGAATTCCACGGCCCCGGCGAGGAGTTCGTACGGCAGGCCGCCCGCCGTGCCCCGGACGTCGCCGTGCACCGGCTCGGGCACGGCGAGTCGGTGCGGCCGGAGGTCGCCCGATGATCCTCGCCGCCGCGGCGACGGTGACGCCGGAATCCACCCAGCAGGCGGTCGGCTACCCCTCCCTGTTCCTGCTCGTGGTGCTCGGCGCGCTGGTGCCGGTCGTGCCGACGGGCGCGCTGGTGAGCTCGGCCGCGGTGGTGGCCTTCCACCAGACCGACACCTCGCCCTTCGCGCTGCTCATCGTGTTCGGCGTGGCCTCGTTCGCCGCGTTCGTGGGCGACATGGGTCTCTACTGGCTGGGGCGGCGCGGGATGCGCTCCAAGAACGGCTCGCGCTGGCTGGAGGCCATCCGCGACCGCGCCCCGGAGGAGCGGCTGCGGCGGGCCCAGGACAGGCTCGACGACCACGGCGTGCTCGTCCTCGTCCTGTCCCGCCTCGTCCCCGCGGGCCGCATCCCGGTCATGCTGGCCTGCCTCCTCGCGAAGATGCCGGTACGCCGCTTCGCCCGCGGCAACCTCCCCGCCTGCCTGGCCTGGGCGGTGACGTACCAACTCATCGGCATCCTCGGCGGCTCCCTCTTCAAGGAGCCCTGGGAGGGCGTGGCACTGGCGGTCGGCCTAACGCTCGCCATCAGCGCGGCCCCGACGGTACGGAGACGCCTACGAAGAACCCATTCCAGCCCGTCCGGCACCTAAGGCTTGCGGGAGCCATTTCAACCTCGTCCGGCACCTGAAGGCCGAGGGCGAGGTATTTCAGCCCGTCCGGCGTTTGAGGACGAGCGCGCAGCGCGACAAAAACCTCAGCCCCCGAGCACCCGGGACCCACCCACAGCCAGATCCCACAGATCACCCCGGGCCAGCCCAGCCGCCGCCCAGGCATCCCGCACCCGCGTCAGCGGCTCACGCACTGGCTCCGCCGACAACAGAAACGTCCCCCAATGCATGGGGGCCATCCGCCGCGCCCCCACATCGAGCGCGGCCCGCACCGCCTCCTCCGGATCGCAGTGAACGTCCCGCAGCCACCACCGCGGCTCGTACGCCCCGATCGGCAGCAGCGCGAGGTCGATCCCGGGGTACCGCTCCCCGATCCGCGAGAACCAGTGCCCGTACCCCGTGTCCCCGGCGAAGTACACCCGCTGACCGGAGCCGTCGGTCAGCACCCACCCGCCCCACAGCGAACGGCACGTGTCCCGCAGCCCCCGCTTCGACCAGTGGTGCGCGGGCACGAAGTCGAAGCGGACGCCGCCGAGTTCGGCGCCCTCCCACCAGTCGAGTTCGACGACACGCGTGAAGCGGCGGCGCGTGAACCAGCGGCCGAGGCCCGCGGGGGCGAAGACGGGGGTGTCGCGCGGGAGTCTCCTGATGGTGGGCGCGTCCAGGTGGTCGTAGTGGTTGTGGCTGATGACCACCGCGTCGACGCGCGGCAGCGCGCTCCAGGCCACGCCGACGGGTGTGACGCGGGCGGGCGTGCCGAGGATCTTCCGGGACCAGACGGGGTCGGTGAGGACGGTGAGCCCGCCGACGCGCACGACCCAACTGGCGTGCCCCGCCCAGGTCACGGCGACCGTACGGGAGTCGACGCGCGGCAGCGGCCCCGGCTCGTACGGCAGCCGCGGGATGTCGGCGAGCCCCTCGGGCCGGGGCCGCAGCGCGCCCTCGCGGGCGAACCGGGCGAAGGCCCTCAGGCCGGGCAGCGGCGCGGTGAGCCGGTCGGTGAAGGACCTCGGCCACAGCCGGACCATGCCGAAGGTGCGGGGTGCGGGCAGGGCGGTGCCGGTCCTGACGGCGGCCCGCGTGCTCCGGACGGACGGGGCGTCCGGAGGGGGCACCGCCCCCGCGGCAACGCCCCCTCCGGACGCCTCGTCCAGGTCTTCCTGCGTCTCCTGTGTCTTCTGTGTCTGCTGTGCCTGCCCTGCCTGCTGTGCCCGCTCCGTGTCCCGTGGCTGCTGCTGTGTCTGCTGCGTCACCGAGGAGGCTCCCATCGCTGTGCTTCTGCGCGGAGATCGTCGAAGGCCGATCCGAACAAGGTCAACGCCCGTTCCACGTGCGGCAATTCCAGCGGCTCTGGGGCGGCGAGCGCGGCCAGCCGCTCCCGCGGCTCCGCGCCGAGGAACGGCCCCGTGGACAGGCGGACGCGCAGCGCGCCGATGTCGTCGCCGAAGCGGTGGCCCCCGGGGGCGGGCATGCCGAGGAGTTCCTGGAGGAAGTCCTCCAGTTCCTGCGCGTCGCCGACGCCATGCGCGCCGAGCGCGGCCCGCAGCGGGCCGAGGTCCGCGTACAGGTGCCGGCCCGCGCACGGGGGCGGCACGAAACAGCCCGCCGCGACGACCGCGTCCCGGACGGCGCCGGCCACGCGCGCGTGCAGCCGCGTCGCGGCGGTCAGGCGGGCGGTGATCTCGTCCGGTTCCCCGAGTGCGTACGCGGCCGCGGCGGCGACCGGCGCGGCGGGGGACGCGCCGAGCGCGGTGAGGACGTCCAGGACGCGGGCGCGCAGGGCCGTGCCGGGGCCGTCCGCCGGGAAGCGGGCGATGGCCGCGGGCAGGGCGGGCGGCAGGAAGGCGCCGGACAGGTCGCAGACGACGGTGACGCGTCCGGGGGCCATCTCGGCGGGGCCGACCAGGACGGTCTCGTGCGGGCGGTGCAGGGTGTCGCGCCACGTCTCGTCGCTGACGATGTGCAGGCCCTCCCCGGCGGCGGCCTCGACGGCCTCGTGCACGAGCTCCGGCGGCGGCACGGTGGCCGTCGGGTCGTCGGCGACCGACAGCACGAGCAGGCGCGGCGCGCCGCCCTCGGCGCGGACCCGCCGGACCGTTTCCAGGAGGGCGTACGGATCGGGGACGCCGCCGCATTCGGCGGGCGTCGGCACGTGGTACACCGACCGGCCGAGCAGCCGCACCTGCGGTTCCCACCAGGCGGCGCAGGGGCGGGGCAGCAGGACGTCGCCGCCGGTCGCGGCGGCGAGCGCGAGCAGCAGCGGTGCGGCGCCGGGGGCCGCGGCGACGTGGCCGCGTTCGGCGGGCAGGCCGCGCCGGGAGAAGTAGCCGCTCGCCGCGTCGAGGAGCACCGGGTCGCCGCCGGGCGGCTGCGCGTGCGAGTGGCCGGCGGCGGAGGCCAGCACGGCGGCCAGCTCAGGGAGTACCGGAAGGCCCGGCTCCGGCAGCGGCGGGCCGTACCGGACGCGGCCGCGGCCCTCGTGGTCCGTCCGCCGCATGGGTACCTCCGTGCGCTCCGGTGACCGTCTGTCTGCCGTCGGTTGTCTGCGTACCCACGGTGGCGCCGGTCCATCGTCCGGTGGCCTGCGGGTCGACCTGTCCGGCGGTCAGCGGGGGTAGGCGCGGTCGCGGCGCAGCCGGTGCACGGCGGCGCCGACGGCCCCGGCGACGAGGAGGGCGCCCGCGGCCAGGGCCGCCGGTGAGTCGCTGAAGCCGCCCTGACGGCCGGCGTGCACACCACGGGCCGCGGCGGGAGCCGTGTGGGTGGCGGCGTGCGTGGGGTGATGGGTGGGGGTGTGGGCGGTCCGGGTGACGGTGAACGTCGCCTTCCACTGGCCGTCGCCGTGGCAGGTGCCGTCGACGGCCCACTCCGAGTCGGCGCCGACGGCGTTCGGGCCGCCGCCCTCGAAGGACGCGGCGGCGGCGACGCGGGCCGTGCCGTGGTAGGTGATGCCGCCGTCGGCGGCGGCGGGGCCCGGCAGTCCGGGCGAGCCGGACGGGTCGAGCCCGTCGAGCCCTTCCGACCGGTCGAGCCCTTCCGACCCGTCGAGCCCCGCGGACGGGTCGACTCCTTCCAACGGGTCGAGCCCTTCGGACGGGCCGACGCCTTCGTCGTACTGACCGTTGTCGTACTGACCGTTCTCGTTGCTCTCGTTGTACTGGGGGTACGGGGAGTTGTCCTCGGAGTGCTGGTTCTGCGGGGCTTGCTGGTTCGGCTGGTTCGGCTGGTTCTGCTGGTTCTGCTGGTGCGGCTGGTTGTGCTGGACGCGCTGGAGCTGGACCGTGCCGTGCTCGAAGGCCTGGGAGCTCGCGTCCATGGTCTGCGGCGGGCTGCCGCCGGTGGCGGGGCAGGTGACGGAGACGGTGACCTGTTCGCCGGGGGCGGCGTGCTTGGGGGTGACGTCGGCGGTGACGTCTCGCGCGTACGCGGACGGGGCGGCGGCGAGGGTGCAGAGGGCGGCCGTGGTGAGGGTCAGGGCGAGGTGCGGGGCACAGTTGCGCATGAGGTCATTCGAGCGTGGGGACGCGTCATGCGCGCGGTGTGGCCTCCGGCCGGGTGAGCCGGTGGGGTGACGTGAGGCCCTGCCCGGCCGATGACGCGTGGTCCTGTCCGGCCGACGACGCGAGGTCCTGCTCGGCCAGCGACCTGAGCTCGCGTTCCAGACCCCTGCCCCGCTTCTCCACCAGGGCGGCTGCCACCTCGGCGAGTTTGCGGTTGGTCTGCTGGGAGATGCGGCGCAGCAGGGTGAAGGCCCGGTCGGCGTCGCAGGTGACGATGTGCATGATGATGCCGCAGGCCTGGTCGACGACGGGCCGGGTGCGCAGGGCCTCGCCCAGGTGGTCGAGTTCCGTGAGTGCCGCGCGGTAGTGCCGGTCGCGGACCAGGCCCGCCGCCGCGAGGTCGCCGAGCGCCTGCGCGGGCCCGCACCCCGCCTCGTCCAGCGTGCCGGGGCGGAAGCTGAACAGGCTCAGGGTGAGCGTGAGTCCGGAGCGCCGGAAGGGCAGCGTGACGCTCGCGCGGACGCCGGAGTCGAGGGCGAGCGCGCGGTACTCGGGCCAGCGGTCGTCGCGCAGCAGGTCCTCCGCGTCCACCGGCGCGCCCCGCGCCTGGGCCGCCGGGATCGGCCCGTCGCCGGAGCGCAACTGCACCGAGACGAGTCCCGCGAGGTCGGGATGGGTGGCGGCGGCCGCCGACTGGTCCTCGCCGCCTTCGGTGACGGTGGTGCCCGCGCCGCAGCACGCCGCGGTGCAGCGCACCGCCTGTTCGGCCAGTTCCGAGAGCCTGCGCGTCGGCTGGGCGGATTCCGGTCCGTCCGTTCCGAGCAGCATCGGCATGATGGTGTGCCTCCTCGTTCCTCGTTCTGGTCGGCTTCCCGGTGAGGCCTCCGGAAAACGGCGGCAGCGGATACGTTCGACCCATGACGGACACGGACCGGTTCGGTGAGGATCTCGCGGACTTCGTGCGCCGCGTCGCGGAGTTGAAGGCATCACGTGCCGTCCCCTCCGGTGACCTGCGCACCATGCTCGACGCGGCGCTCTTCGAACTGGACCACGTGGCGGAGCGGTTGTGGCCGGGCCTCGAGCAGCAGCTCGCCGACGGCGTCCCGGCGGCGGGCACGACGGCCGCCCGGGAGGAACAGCGACTGCTGCGCACCGTCTTCCAGCGGTTCCCGCTGCCGGTCGCGCTCGTCGACGGCGAGACGGTGGTGCGGCGCATGAACACCGCGGCGGCGGACCTCACCGGGGGGCGCGTCGGGTACGCGACGGGGCGGCCGCTCACCGGTCTGCTGGCGCCGTCGGACCGCTCCGCGTTCCGCTCGCAGGCCGCGGCGGTGGCCCGCGGGGAGGGCGACCGGAGCCTGACGGTGCGGCTGCAGCACCGGCCCCGGCTGCCGGTGCGGGCGACGCTGACCGCGCTGCGGCCGGGCAGCGAGCCCCGCACGGTGGTCCTGGTCGTGCTGCAGGCCGCGGGCGCGCCCGATCCGCTGCCGCGCGGCGCCCGGGGCCGGACGCCGGACCTCGGCGAGGCGACCCGGCACGCCGAACTCCTGGAGCTCTCGGACGCCATGACGGTCACGCTTCTCACGGCGCCGTCCGGGGATCCGGCGGCGGTCCTCGCGCGCGTGGCCGAGGTGCTGCACGGCCGGTTCGCGGACTGGGTGATCGCCGACGAGGGCGCGGCCGGGCCGCGGCGCCGGGCGGCCCTCGGTCCCGAGGGCGGACCGGTCGCGGACGTCCGCGCGCAGGACCCGGCCGACTGCCCGCTGGTCCTGGAGACGGTCCGCTGCGGGGCCCCGACGCTTCAGGTGCGGCCGGATCCCCCGGACAGCTTCGGCCGGGACGCGAGCGGCGCCCCGGTCCTGGTCCGCGCGAACGTCACGTCGCTGCTGTGCGTGCCGCTCGCGCCGCGCGCGAACGGCCCCGTCGAGGGGGTGCTCAGCCTGTTCCGGACCGGCGCGCGCCTGGCCTTCTCGATGGCGGAGGCGCGCGCCGTGGACGTGATGGCCCGGCACATCGCCCTGGCTATGCGGCGGCCCGGGTGACCCCGTCCCGCATCACCTCGTCGCGCAACCGGCCGCAGCAGCGGCTGATCAGGCGCGAGACGTGCATCTGCGAGATGCCGAGCTGCTCGGCGATCCGGCTCTGTGTCATGTCGCCGAAGAACCGCAGGTAGAGGATGGTCCGCTCGCGCTCGGGCAGCCGGGCGAGGCATGGCTTGACGGCCTCGCGGTCGACGACGACGTCGAGCGCGGGGTCGGCGTCGCCGAGGGTGTCGCGCAGCGTGTAACCGTCGTCGCTGCCCGGGAGTTCGGCGTCCAGCGACAGCGCGGTGAAGCTGTCGAGCGCCTCGAGTCCGGTCGCCGCGTCCTCCTCGCTCATCCGGGCCTTCTCGGCGATCTCGGCGACGGTGGGCGCCCGCCCGGAGATGGTCTGGGACAGGTCCTGGCGGGCGAACCGCACGCGGTTGCGCAGGTCCTGCACCCGGCGCGGCACGTGCAGGGTCCACATGTGGTCGCGGAAGTGCCGCTTGATCTCGCCGGTGACGGTCGGCACGGCATAGCTCTCGAAGGCGTTGCCGCGCTCAGGGTCGTACCGGTCGACGGCCTTGACCAGGCCGAGGGCCGCGACCTGGCGCAGGTCGTCGAGGGCTTCGCCGCGGTTGCGGAAGCGCCCCGCGAGCCGCTCGGCCATGGGCAGCCAGGCCTGCACGATCTCCTCGCGCAGGGCGTCCCGTTCGGGTCCGTGCGGCATCTCGCACAGCCGCCGGAAGGCCTCGGCGGTGTCGGGGGCGTCGTCGTGCGGGTGCCGCTTCGGGTGCGGCCGCCGCGTACGTTCTCCATCTTTTGCGTCGAAATCTTTTGCGTCGGACGGCATGACGCTGGCATCGGATCGCATGACGCGTGGCAACTCCTTGTGCCGGTGCCTGGTTGGACGGTCACCGTGGGAGTGCGCGCGTTCGTCACCTGGGCACACCCGGGGGGTGAGGCGGAGCCGCTCCCACGGACGTGCCTCCGGTCCGAAGCACTGCTCTTCCGCCTGCCCCGCGCGCCGCGCGACAAACGCCCCCGGCATGGGTCCGGCGCGGAGGGGTACTGCGGGCGGAGTGCCGCGCGGCGGGTACGGCACGGCACGCCGTCCACGTGGGAAGGGCTCAGCGCCATGGCGGATTACGTGAGGGAAGTCATGACACCGGGAGTCGTCGCGGTCCGCCCCGACGCCTCGCTGGTCGAGGCCGCGCAGCTGATGCGCGCCCAGGACATCGGTGATGTCATAGTCACGGGCGACGGTCAGGTCCTGGGCGTGCTCACCGACCGGGACATCACGCTGCGCGCCGTGGCCGACGGCGCGGATCCCCTGACCGTCAGCGCGCAGGCCGTGTGCACGCCGAACCCGGTGGTGGTCGCCCCCGACGACCCCGTGGCGGAAGCGGCGGGCCTGATGCGGGCGTACGCCGTGCACCGTCTGCCCGTCGTCGAGGACGGCAGGCCCGTCGGCATGGTGAGCCTGGGCGACCTGGCGGTCGGGCCGCCGCACGAGGACCGCCTCGACGAGGACTGACTCTCCGAACACCCGAAAGGGATTGACGTATGCGTATCGCGTTTCTGGTCGCCCCCGAGGGCGCCGAGCAGGTCGAGCTGACCGATCCCTGGCAGGCCGTGGTGGACGGGGGCGGCGAGCCCGTCCTGGTGTCCACCCGCGCGGGCTCCGTGCAGGCCTTCCACCACCTGGACAAGGCCGACACGTTCCCCGTCGACCAGGTGGTCGGCGAGGTGGCCGCGGACGAGTTCGACGGCCTGGTGCTGCCGGGCGGCGTCGCCAACCCCGACTTCTTGCGCATGGACGAGAAGGCGGTGGCGTTCGTCCGCTCGTTCTTCGAGCTCGGCCGGCCGGTCGCCGCGATCTGTCACGCCCCGTGGACGCTGATCGAGGCGGACGTGGTGCGCGACCGCACGCTGACGTCGTGGCCGAGCCTGCGCACCGACCTCCGCAACGCGGGCGGCACCTGGGTCGACGAGCAGGTGAAGGTGTGCGACGGCGGCCCGGCGACGCTGATCACCAGCCGCAGGCCGGGCGACCTCAAGGCCTTCTGCGAGGCGTTCATGACGGAGTTCGCCCGGACCGCGAACCGGTAGCCAACAGCGGACGGCCGACAGCCGGTAGCCGAACGGCCGCGCCGCCAGGGAGTGCCGCTAGGGAGTGCGGCCGAGCAGGCACAGGAGTTTGGTCTGGACGTCCGCCCCGGGCGGGGGCTGCACGGCCGGGGCGAACAGTCCGCTCTTGCTCAACTCGGCGGCGTACGGCGTCACTTCGCGCACGGCGGCGGAGACGAGGTCGTCCGGCAGCCGTTCGTCGGCGCCGATCGCCCGCGCCAGGTCCCAGCTGTGCACGACCAGGTCGGTGACCATCTGGGCGCAGTAGTCGCGCGCCGGGGTGTCGCCGTACGAGAGGTGCACCGTGCGCTCCATCGCGCCCGGCTCCTCGAACGCGGCGCGGGCGGCCTCGGCCGCCGTGTCCCAGGAGGCGACCGGGTCGGGGCCCAGCATGTCGCCGTCGAAGGTGTCGCCGACGTCCTCGATGGCGGCGCCGTCGCGCACCAGGGGCGGGACCCAGAGCTGTTCCACGGCCAGGTGGTTGACGAGGTCCCGCACCGTCCAGTCGGCGCAGGGCGTCGGCGCGTCCCACTGGTCCGCCCCTACGGTGTGCACCCGCTCGGTGAACAGGTCGAGGGCCCGGCCGTGCCGCCGCAGCAGCCGGGGTCCGTCCGTCGCGCTCATGCCGCCTCCGTCTCCCCGCCCGCGGGCGGGTCGTCGTCTCCCGCTGGTGCGCGGGCCGTCCGGCCCGCTCGCGTGCGGGCCGCCGCGTGCGCGTGGCTCGTCGCCGTGCGCGCACCTTCAAGTGTGGCCGCACGGCGCCCGGGAGGCAGCGGGAGCGGGGCCGGAAGAGGCGGGCCCGATGGCACGAGGGGTGCCGGGGGAATCACCGGGCCCGCGGTCCCGAAGCCGGCCCGGCGGGCTGCGCCGGGCCGGAAACACCGGGGATCCGTCCACGGCCGACGCCCGGGAGAAGGCTAGGGCCCCCGCGACGGCGACCGGTCCACCCGGTGCCGCCCTCACCCTAGGCGGGCGCCCGCACCGCCACGATCCGCTCGGCGCGGTGGCTGTCCGCAGAACGCACCGCGTCCGCGCGAGGCGCCCGGCGCGGCGCGCACATGCCCCACCGTCAGCCCCGCGCCGCGCCCCTCCGTCAGCCCTGCAACCCCTCCGTCAGCCCCGCAGCGTCTGCGACGGCAGCTCCCCGAAGCGCGCCCGGTACTGCTCCGCGAACCGGCCGAGGTGGGCGAAGCCCCAGCGGTGGGCGACCTCGCTCACACCGGCCTCGCCGGGACCGGCCGCGCGCAGTTCGTCCCGCACGCGCTGCAGGCGTACGTCGCGTACGTACGCCATGGGGGACATCCCCACGTACCGCCGGAAGGCCTCCTGCAGCCAGCGCACGCCGACGCGTGCCTCGGTGGCGAGCGCGGCGGTGGTGAAGGGGTGCTCGGGCCGCTGCAGCACGGCGTCCATGGCGCGCTTGACCGGCGCGGGCCGCAACTGGCGCACGGGATCCGCGAGTTGGTCGCGGTAGGGATGTCCGGCGGCGAGCAGCAGGCCGTTCAGGACCGCCTCCTGGAGGGGCGCGGCGACCAGTGATCCGCTCAGCGTTCCGGACTCGTCGAGCAGGTCCTCCACGACCGTGCGCACGAGCCGCGTCCAGCTCAGGCCGGGCCCCCGGCTGGTGTCGAAGGCCGTCTCGAAGGGCACCGGGCCGCGGGCGGGCCTGCCGAGCAGCCGCTCCAGGCTCTCCTCGAGGGCCACCCGGTCCAGCTTCACCGAGAGCACCCGGCAGTCGCCCGACCACCGGTCGACCATGGTGTCGCCGACCGGCTGGTAGACGGCGGCGCTGTCGGGCACGGTGAGCACGCACGTGTCGGAGCCCTGGCGCCAGGTCATGTGGCCGCTCAGCGGGATGTTCACGTGGTAGGCCCCGAGCTCCCCGAGGCGTACGCGCACGTCCGTGCCGCAGTTCAGCTCCCCGACGGTCAGCGCGCCGAACTGCCCGATGGTGAAGTCCGCCCGGAAGCGGTGCGGCCTGTCGAGCACGTCCAAGAAGTTGCTGTAGTACGCGGTCTCGAGCTGGTGCCGGGCCTCGTCCACATCACTGGTCCCGAAGGACGTCCTCACAGTCACGGTCTCTCCAACTGCGCAGCGTACGGCGTGGTTTCGCCACGCTACCGCCCCGCTAGCGGGCCCGCTCCACTCTTCGCTCGTCCCATACGGGTGCCGGGGTCTCGCGGACCCGGCCGTCGGCGCCGAAGACGAGATAGCGGTCGAAGGAGCGGGCGAACCAGCGGTCGTGGGTGACCGCGAGCACCGTGCCCTCGTACGCCTCCAGGCCCTCCTGCAGGGCCTCGGCCGACTCCAGGTCGAGGTTGTCGGTGGGCTCGTCGAGCAACAGGGCGGTGGCGCCCTGGAGTTCGAGGAGCAGGATCTGGAAGCGGGCCTGCTGGCCGCCGGACAGCCTCTCGAAGCGCTGCTCGGCCTGCGCGGTGAGTTCGTAGCGGCGCAGCCGGGACATCGCCGCGCCCCGGTCCTTGGCGTGCTCGCGCCACAGGATGTCGAGCAGGGTGCGGCCGAGGAGCTCCGGGTGGGCGTGGGTCTGCGCGAAGTGTCCCGGCACGACGCGGGCGCCGAGCTTCCACTCCCCCGTGTGCGCCACCGGGTTGTCGGCATCGCCCGCGAGGAGGCGCAGGAAGTGCGACTTTCCCGAGCCGTTCGAGCCGAGGACGGCGACCCGCTCGCCGTAGAAGACCTCCAGGTCGAAGGGTTTCATCAGGCCGGTCAGCTCGAGGTTCTTGCAGGTGACGGCGCGCACACCGGTGCGGCCGCCGTGCAGGCGCATCGTGATGTCCTGCTTGCGCGGCGGCTCGGGCGGCGGTCCGGCCTCCTCGAACTTGCGCAGCCGGGTCTTCGCCGCCTGATAGCGCGAGGCCATCTCGTCGCTGCGCGAGGCGTACTGCTGCATGTCCAGGACGAGCTTCTTGAGCTGCGCGTGCTTCTCGTCCCAGCGGCGGCGCAGCTCCTCGAAGCGCGCGAAGCGCTCCTGACGCGCCTCGTGGTACGTCGCGAAGCCCGCGCCGTGCACCCACACCTCCGAGCCCCCCGGGCTCGGCTCGACGCTGACGATCTTCTCGGCGGAGCGGGCGAGGAGTTCACGGTCGTGGCTGACGAACAGGACGGTCTTGCGGGTCTCCTTGAGGCGCTCCTCCAGCCAGCGCTTGCCGGGGACGTCCAGGTAGTTGTCCGGTTCGTCCAGGAGCAGCACCTCGTCGGTGCCGCGCAGCAGGGCCTCGAGGACCAGGCGCTTCTGCTCGCCGCCGGAGAGCGTGCGCACCTCGCGCCACTGGGCCTTGTCGTACGGGACGCCGAGCGCGGCCGTCGTGCACATGTCCCAGAGCGTCTCGGCCTCGTACCCCCTGGCCTCCGCCCAGTCGGACAGGGCCTGCGCGTACTGGAGCTGGGCCTTCTCGTCGTCGACGGTCATGATGGCGTGCTCGGCGCGGTCGACGGCCTCGGCCGCCTCGCGGATGCGGGGCTGGGCCACCGCGACCAGCAGGTCGCGCACGGTGGTGCCGTCCCGTACGGAACCGACGAACTGGGGCATCACGCCGAGGCCGCCGGACACCGTGACGGTGCCGCCGTGCGGTTGCAGCTCCCCCGCGATGAGCCGGAGCAGCGTCGTCTTGCCGGCGCCGTTCGCCCCCACCAGCGCCACGACCGCGCCCTCGCCGACGCGGAACGAGACATCACCGAGCAGCGCTCGCCCGTCCGGCAGGTAGTACTCGATGTGCGCGGCTTCCAGATGTCCCATGGGGGCGATTGTCCGTGGGGGCGTTCGGCGCGGGCAAACGGTTTGTCGTCGGCGTACGAGGTGCCGCCGGGGGGAGCTGAGGTGGAGCCGGGTCACCGGCCCGTTGGAGGCGGCGGCTCGGGGGTACCCGCCCCGCATGATGCCTGACGCCGCTCTTCCGCTGATGCCTGACGCCGCGCTTCCCCGGCCCCCGGCTTTCCCCCTGCCCCCGGCGCGCATCCCCAGGAACCGGCTGACCGCGCTGGACCACCGGGTCTTCGACGTGGTCGCCGCGCGCCACTGGCCCGGTGCCGACCGGCTGCTGCCCCGGCTCAGCCACGCCGCGAACCACGGGGGGCTGTGGTTCGCCACGGCGGCGGCGCTCGCCGCGACCCGCACGCCGCGGGCCAGGCGGGCCGCCGCGCGCGGCGTGGCGTCGCTGGCGGTGGCGTCCGCGACGATCAACACGCTCGGCAAGCGGTCGGTGCGGCGGACCCGTCCCGGCCTGGACGGCGTGCCGCTCGTGCGCAGGCTGAGGCGGCAGCCCGTCACCACGTCCTTCCCCTCGGGGCACTCCGCGTCCGCGGCGGCCTTCGCGGCCGGCGTGGCCCTGGAGTCGCCCCGCCTCGGCGCGGCCGTCGCCCCGCTCGCGGGTGCCGTGGCGCTGTCCCGCGTCTACACGGGAGTGCACTTCCCCAGTGACGTCCTCGCCGGTGCCGCCCTCGGTACCGGTGCCGCATTGGCCGTACGCGGCCTGGTGCCGACGCGGTCCCAGCTCCCGCCACCGGGCCGCCCGCGCGCCGAGGCCCCCGCCCTGCGCGCCGGGCGCGGCCTCGTCGTGGTCACCGACAGCGGCGCGAAGACCTCCTGCCGGGTGTCCGAACTGCTCGACGTGCTGCCGCTCGCCGAGGTGGTGACCTGCGAACCCGCCGAGCTGCCCGCCGAGTTGGAGAAGGCGGCGGCCCGCTCCCGCGCCCTCGGCGTGTGCGGCGGCGACGGCACGGTCAACGCGGCGGCGACGGCCGCCGTGCGGCACGGCCTGCCCCTCGCGGTGCTGCCCGGCGGGGCGCTCAACCACTTCGCGTACGACCTCGGGGTGGAGGAGGCCCGCGATCTGGCGCGTGCCGTGGAGACGGGCGACGCGGTCGCGGTGGACGTGGGCCGGTTCCGCTCGGCGGCCGGCGAGGGGTGCTTCCTGAACTCCTTCGGCCTCGGCGTCCACCCCGAGCTCGTGCGCGAGCGCGAGCGGTGGGCGCACCGGGTCGGCGGCTGGCCCGCGGGCGTGCTCGCCGCGGCCCATGTGCTGCGGTCCGACCGGCAGCCGCTGCACGCCGCGTTCGGGGGCACCGAGCGGGCGCTGTGGCTGCTGTTCGCCGGGAACTGCGTGTACCACCGCCTCGGCCTCGCGCCCGCCCGGCGGTTCGACCTCGCCGACGGGCTGCTCGACGTGCGCGTCGTGCACGGCGGCCGCAGGCCCGGCGCCCGGCTGCTCGCGGCCGCGCTCACCGCTCCGGTCGAGCGCTCCCCCGTACAGACCGCGGCCCGCCTGCGCCGGCTGCGCGTCGACGGGCTCGCACCCGGTACGAAGATCGCGTACGACGGTGAACTCACCGAGGTGGAGGGCGAGTTGGTGATCGACAAGCTGCCGGAGGCGTTGACGGTCTATCGGCTGTCGTCGGCGTCCTGACGCCCGCGCGGTGATCGTATAGTGAGACGCGGGTCTCGCCATGCGGGCTCGCGGGCGTACAGTGCGGCCATGTCGCAGCCGCAGCAGACCCACGCCGAGACCGCAGAGACCCCCGTCGGAGCTCACGCCGAGATCGCCGTCTACACGCACGGGCACCACGAGTCCGTGCTGCGCTCCCACAGCTGGCGCACCGCCGCCAACTCCGCCGCGTACCTCCTCGGTTCGCTGCGGCCACACTGGCGGATCCTGGACGTCGGCTGCGGTCCTGGCACCATCACCGCCGACCTGGCCGCGCTGGTCCCGGACGGGCACGTCACGGGCGTCGACCGCGCGCCCGGCATCCTGGAGCGGGCCCGCGCCACGGCGGCCGGGCGCGGCCTGGGCAACGTCACATTCGCCGTCGACGACGTGCACGCACTCGCCCACCCCGACGACTCGTTCGACGTGGTGCACGCCCACCAGGTGCTCCAGCACGTGGGCGATCCGGTGCGGGCGCTGCGGGAGATGCGCCGAGTGTGCAGGCCGGGCGGCATCGTGGCCGTGCGGGACAGCGACTACGAGGCGATGACCTGGTATCCGCGGGTGCCGGGCCTGGACGACTGGCTCGCCCTGTACCGGCGGGTGGCGCGCGCCAACGGGGGCGAGCCGGACGCCGGGCGGCACCTCAAGTCCTGGGCCCTGCGGGCGGGTTTCACGGACGTCACGTGCACCGCGGGCACCTGGTGCTACAGCACGCCCGAGGAACGGGCCTGGTGGAGCGGGCTGTGGGCGGACCGCACGGTCGCGTCGGAGTACGCGGCGCGCGCGCAGGAGGGCGGGCACGCGGACACGGAACGGCTGGACGCCGTCGCGGCGGCCTGGCGGGAGTGGGGTCGGGCGGAGGACGGCTGGTTCGCGGTGCTGCACGGGGAGGTGCTCTGCCGGGTGTGAAGGCCGGGGTGGCGGCGCCCTGCTCGCGCCGCGTGGCGCCGGGCGGTCAGTCCCTCGGGAGCAGCGGGCCCAGCGGGCCGAGGTCCAGGTTCAGGTCCTCGGGCCGCAGCCCGTAGCGCTCGCGCAGCCGCGTCATCCGGTCCTCCAGGAGCATCAGCGTCATGCCGACCCGCTCCTCCTGGTCCTCCGTCAGCTCGCCGGAGTCGAAGCGGCGGATCGCCTGCCGCTCCATGAGCTGACGGAGCAGCTCGACGACGGTCAGGACGAGGGCGACGAGGTCCCGTTCCACGGTGTCGGGTTCGAGATCCATCTCCATGACGCCTCCAGGTCACTCCGGTTCACTCCGGGTCGCTCCGGTTCACTCCGGTCGGGCAGAGCCGCGAACGGTGACGGCACCTGCGCGTTGACCGCGCTGATCAGTGCCTTCAGGTCGATGCGGACGAGGTCCACGTCCGCGATCCGCAGCGTGATGTCGCCCGCGAGGACCACGCCGCCGGCAAGGAGCCGGTCCAGCAGGTCGACGAGGGCGATCTCGCGCTGCGCGAAGGGGGTGGCCGACGCCGTCACGACCCCTCACCCGTCTCCGGCCCGTCCGTGAACGAGTACGCCGCCCACGGCCCGGTCACCTCCACGCGCAGCCCCGGACCGGTGCCCTCCGCGCGGCCGCCGACCAGTTCCAGGAACTCCTCCGACCGCGTACGCGGCACCAGATAGGCGGCGTTGAGGATGTTGCGGCCGGAGCCCGCGCCGGTGAGGGGCCCGCTCTGCACGGGGTGCAGCCGCGCGTCGGCGGCGTACCGGGCGAGGTCGCCGTGCAGCTTCCGCGTGAACACCTCGGCCCGCGCCGCGGACTCCTCGCGCGCGGCGTGCCCGGCCCGGCGGCGGCGCAGATAGTCGCGCCCCGACTCGGGGGCGCGCCGCGGCTGCGTGGCGGGCGGCTCGCCGCCGTCGTCGTCGCCGCCGAGCCACACCTTCACGCCCCACTCCACGTGGCCGTCGATGCGGTCCAGGATCCGGCGCAGCCGCGCGGACTCGTCCTCCAGCATGGCGCGTACGCCGCTGTCGTCGCGGAAGACCGTCGCGAGCCGCAGCGGCAGCGGGCAGGTCACGGTGGTCAGCGCGGCGACGACGCTCTGGTGGGCGCGGGCCGTCGCCGCCAGCCAGTCGAGGTCCTCCAGGTGCGCGCGCAGCGGTTCGTGCGCGAAGTCCCGCTCGGGGACGGGGCTGACGACGGCCACCAGGCCCTCGTGGACGAGCTGCCGCGGCGGCGCGCCCGCCACGCCGGTGAGATCGGCTTGCAGTGGCGCGGCCGGCGGGCGGCACACGGCGTACACATAGCGCAGGTCATCGCTCACGTTCGCGTTCTCCTCGGCCGGGGGTGTCGCCGCCTTCCGCGAGTTCGCGTTGTTCCAGTTGCTCGACGCGGCGGCGCAGGTCCTCGTTCTCGCGCGCGAGCGCGGTGCGGCGCGCGCCGCTGGACAGGGCCGGGTCGTCCTCCCACCAGTCGATGCCCATCTCCTTCGCGCGCTCGACGGAGGCGACCACGAGCCGCAGCTTGATCGTGAGCAGCTCGATGTCGAGCAGGTTGATCCGGATGTCCCCGGCGATCACGATGCCCTTGTCCAGGACGCGTTCGAGGATGTCGGCGAGGTTGGAGCCGCCCTGGGGGTAGGGCTCGGGCAGCCGGCTCGCGGCGGTCATCGACGGCTCCGGCCGTCACCGGCCGAGGCGTACGCGTCGGCCTCGTCGGGTCCGTCGGCCTCATCGGCGTCGTCGGCCTCATCGGCGTCGTCGGCCTCATCGGCTTCGTCGACCTCGTCTTCGTACGGCTCCTCGTCCTCGTACAGCTCCTCGTCCTCGTACGGAGCGTCTTCCTCGTACGGAGCGTCTTCCTCGTACGGAGCGACCGCCTCGCCGGTGGTGCTCTTCAGGGCGCCCTCGACCGAGTCCCTGAGGTGACCGCGGCCCTCCGCGATGGCGTTGAGCTTGACGGTGGCCTCGCCGAGCCTGCGGCCCACGCCGGCGAGCAGGCGTTCGGCCTGCGCCAGCAGATAGGCTCTCGCCTCCTCCTTGAGCCGGTCGACTGCGGGGCCGGAGCTGGGCTGAAGTCTGCGGCCCGCCACCATGGTGCCGACGGCGAAGGCGAGTTTCGCCTTCTTCGTGCGTCCGAGGACATACCCGGCGCCCACGGCGAGGCCCACTGCCATGCGATTCATGACGTTCCAGTTCCAGTTCCAGTTCCGTGGCCGAGGCGGGCGAGGAGTTCGTCCTCGCGGCGGTCGAACTCGGTCTCGTCGATCTCGCCCGCCTCCAACCGCTCGGCGAGCAGGGCGAGTTCCTTGCGGACGGCCGAGGGGTCGTAGTACTGGCGCTCCGCCTCCGCGACCACCTGCCGGAGCACCCACAGGGTGCCCCGGGCAGGGGCCAGCGGCAGGGCGAGCACTTCACCGATGAGTCCCATGCCGGGTCCTCACCGCACGCCCGCGGTGTCCTCGGCGTTCTCGGCGGGCTCCGCGGGGCCCGGGTCGACGAAGCTGTACGGGGGCAGCGGCCCGTGCACGGTCAGCTCCAGGTGGGGCTGGTTCTTGCGGAGTTCCTCGACGGCCTCGACGAAGGCCGCGGCCGCCTCGCGGCGCACCAGGAACGACACGTTGGCGAGCCAGCCCGTGCCCTCGGGTCCCATGCTCACGGCTTCCGCGCACGGTTCCAGGGCACGGCGCACCTCGACGCCGTCGCTCGCCTCGCGGGCCTTCACGGCCGCGGTGACCTGTTCGCCCAGGCGCAGCTTCTGCTCGTAACTGCCGCCGCCCGCGGCGCGGTTGGCCTCGACCATGGCGCGCAGCTCGGGGTTCTCGGCCAGCACCTGGTGCAGCACGGCCTGCTCGTCGTGGGCGGCCTTGACGTTGTACTCGGCCCTGCCCTGGAGCGCGCGCAGCCGCTCCTCGTAGTGGTCGGCGAGTTCGGCGAGCACCGCGACGACGGCCTCGTCGTCCTGCGCGAGGCTGCCGAACCGCATCGGCAGGACCGCGCCGCCCGCGCCCGCCTCGTCCAGGACGCTCTGGTGGGCGAGCAGGTCACGCCGCTTGGGCCGCAGGTCGTCGGGGCTGTCGGAGACGATCGCGGCGAGCTTGCCGTGCCGCAGCACGCGTACCTTGCGCTCGGGCTCGCCGATGCCGCCCATGCCCTCCGGCAGCGCCGGGTGCGTGGCGGCCGCGATGCCGTAGATGTAGGTGGTCATTCCTGCTCCTCCTTCCGGCTGCGGGAGGACGTGCGCCGGGCGCGCGGACGGGCCGGCTCCTCCTCGGAGCGGCCTTCGTCGCGGGCCTGCCGGAAGGCGTCGGATATGGTCTCCGCCGCGCCGGAGAGCGCGCCCTTGGACTTGCCGCGCGCGCCGGACTCGGTGAGCTCGCCGACCAGGTCGGGTACGCCCGGGGCCTTGCGCGGGCCCGCCTCCAGGTCGAGGCGGTTGCACGCCTCGGCGAACCGCAGATAGGTGTCGACGCTCGCGACGACGACCCGCACGTCGATCTTCAGGATCTCGATGCCGACGAGCGAGACGCGCACGAAGGCGTCGATCACCAGGCCGCGGTCGAGGATGAGTTCGATGACGTCGTACAGGCCGCTGGTGCCGCCTGCGCCGCCGGTCTGTTGTGCTGGGACGACGGTCATGCCGACCGGTCCTCCTTGCCTTGGATATCTGGCTTGCCTTGGATGCCCAATGTGCTTGGGTTGTCGGGTGTGTTCGCGTTGTTCGCGTTGTTCGGGTTGCGCCGGGGATCAGCCGCCCGTCCTCGGCGGGTCGGCGCGGCCGCGTTCGTAGCGGCGCACCCGTCGGTACCCGGTGAGCTCACCTCGCGGGTCCAGGGTCACGGCGTAGGTCGCGAGCAGGCTCATCGTGTCCGGCACGCGGGCCAGTTCGAGGACCTCCACCGCCACGTTCCAGCCGTCGTCGGTGCGTTCGAAGGACGACACGTTCTCGGCCGGCATACCGGTGAGTTCCGCCAGTTGCTCACGCGCCTGGCGGAGCACGGTGACGGGGCCGGGCCGGTCGTCGGATTCGGCTTGCGACCTGTTCTCCTTGCGGGGCGACTGCGTCATGGGCACCTCCTGGTCCGGGTGACCCCGCGCGCCATGGCCAAACCTGCGCGGGCCCTCTCCCCTCCGCGTCCGGCCGCGGCCCTCAACTGCCGTGCAGCGCCCGCAGTTTGCGGCGCGCCGGACCGAGGGCGCGGGGTGAGCGCAGCAGCCCGGCCCAGGGGTCGGTGCGGGCCTGCTCGACGGCGTCGGCGACGGTCCAGCGCGCGGCGTGGGTACCGGGGTCGTCGAGCTGGTCCCAGGCGATCGGCACGGCCACGGGCGCGCCGGGGCGGGCGCGCACGGAGTAGGGGGCCACGGCGGTCTGCGCGTAGGCGTTGCGCTGCACGTCGAGGTAGAGGCGGCCGCCGCGGTCCTTCTTGCGGACGGCCGTGGTCAGCTCGTCGGGGTGGGACTCGGCGAGCAGGTCGGTGACTTCCTTGGCGAAGTCGCGTACGTCGTCGACGTGGTGACGGCCGTTCAGCGGCACGATCACGTGCAGGCCGCGCGAGCCGGTGGTCATCAGGGCGGACGGCAGGCCCACCTGGTCGAGGAGTTCGCCGAGCAGCCGGGCCGCGTCGCGCACCGCGCCGAACACGTCCTGCGGGGCACCGTCCTTGGCCGGGTCGAGGTCGAACACCAGCCGGTCGGGCCGGTCGATGCGGCCGACCCGGGACAGCCACCGGTGCAGGGTCACGCAGGCCTGGTCGGCGAGGTAGAGCAGGGTGGCGCTGTTGTCGCACGCGGTGTGCGTGACGGTGCCACCTTCCTTGGGGACCTCGGCGCGGGTGATCCAGTCCGGGTAGTGGTCGGGGGTGTCCTTCTGCATGAACATCGGGCCGGGTACGCCGTCGGGGTGCCGCTCCAGCATCAGCGGGCGGCCCCGCAGATGGGGCAGCATGAAGGGGGCGACGGACCGGTAGTAGTCGACCAGGTCGCCCTTCGTGCAGCCGTGTGCCTCGCCCGCGCCGTCACCCTCCTCCGGGGGCAGCAGGACCTTGTCGGGCCGGTGCACCTCCACGGTGCGGCGGCCTGCCCGCACCTTGCGTTCCGTGGTGGTCATCGCGTCTCCTCACTCGTCGCTCGTCCCCCGTCCTGACCTGGCCCCGGGGCGCGCTCACGGCACCACGCGTTCGGCGAGGAGCCGTACCGCCGCCGCGATGGACTCCGCGTCGATGCCGGCGGCCCGGAGCTGCTCGGCGGGCGAGGCCGAGCCGGGCATGTGGGTCACGGCGAGGCGGGCCAGGCGGGGCACGGGGCTCCCGTCGGTGAACGCGTCGAGGACGGCGTCGCCGAGGCCGCCCTCCTGGCGGTGGTCCTCGACGGTGAGCAGACAGCCGGTGCTCTGGGCGGCCTCGCGCAGGGTGCCGCGGTCCACGGGTTTGACGGAGTACAGATCAATGACGCGTACGGGGATGCCGGCGCCGTCGAGGACGTCGGCGGCGGCCAGGGCCTCGTGGACGGTCACCCCGGCGGCCACGACGGTGAGCCGGTCGCCCCCGGAGGACCGCAGTACCCGGGACCCGCCCACGGGGAACTCCTCGTCGGGGCCGTACAGGACGGGCGTCGCCCCGCGCGAGGTCCGCAGATAGCGCACCCCGTCGAGGTCGGCCATGGCGGCGACCAGGTGCGCGGTCTGGTTGGCGTCGCACGGGTACAGCACCGTCGAGCCGTGCACGGCCCGGAACATGGCCAGGTCCTCCAGGCCCATCTGCGACGGCCCGTCCTGACCGATGGCGACACCGGCGTGCGAGCCGACGAGGTTGATTCCGGCCCCGTCGACGGCCCCCATCCGTACGAAGTCGTGGGCGCGGGTGAGGAACGCCGCGAACGACGAGGCGTACGGCACCCAGCCGCGCGTCGCGAGCCCGACGGCGGCGGCGACCATCTGCTGTTCGGCGATGTAGCACTCGAAGTACCGGTCGGGGTGCTCCTTGGCGAAGTACTCGGCGCGGGTGGAGTCGCCGACCTCGCCGTCCAGGGCCACCACGTCGCCACGGGCCGTGCCGAGCGCGGCGAGCGCCTGCCCGAAGGCGTCGCGGGTGGCGGTCTCGGTGCCCACCTCGTAGCGCGGCAGCTCCAGGTGCCCGCTGCGCTTCGCGTGCAACGCCCGTGCCGCCGGGGGCACTTGGACGTCGACCCGGACCTGGCGTACGCCGCCGAGCTCGCGGACCGCGGCCTCGGCGTCCTTCAGCGGCTTGCCGTGCAGGCCCTCGCGGTTCTCGGCGGCGGCGACGCCCTTGCCCTTGACGGTGCGGGCGAGGATCGCGGTGGGGCGGCCGACGGCGGAGCGGGCCTCGTGGCAGGCGCGGTCGAGCGCCTCGACGTCGTGCCCGTCGGCCTGGACGACGTGCCAGCCGAAGGCGGCCAGGCGGCGCGCGTAGGCGTCGAGGTCCCACTCGTGCCGGGTGGGGCCGCGCTGGCCGAGCCGGTTCACGTCGACGATCAGCGTGAGGTTGTCGAGTCGTTCGTACGAGGCGTGCTCGACGGCCTCCCACACGGCGCCCTCGGCCAGCTCGCTGTCGCCGCACAGCACCCACACGCGGTACGGGATCCGGTCGAGACGCTTGCCGGACAGCGCCATGCCGACGCCGACCCCGAGCCCCTGCCCGAGCGAGCCGGTGGCGACCTCGACCCACGGCAGCCGCCGCGGCGTGGGGTGCCCCTCGAGGCGGCTGCCCTGCGCGCGGAAGGTGAGCAGCTCCTCGTCGGTGAGCACGCCCGCGGCCTTGTACGCGGCGTAGAGCAGCGGCGAGGCGTGCCCCTTGGACAGCACGAACCGGTCGTTGCCGGGGTGGTCGGGCCGGGCGAAGTCGTACTGGAGGTGCCGCGCGAGCAGCACCGCCATCACATCGGCCGCCGACATCGACGAGGTCGGATGCCCGGATCCGGCGGCATCCGCGGCCCGCACGGAGTCGACACGCAACTGCTGGGCGAGCTCGTGGAGTTGGTCGCGTTTGGGGGTGGCGGGGCTCACCGGGGTCGCGGGGGTGCCTGGGGCGCTGGGGGTGCTTGGGGCGCCGGGGGTGCCTGGGGCACTGGGGGGTTCAGTGCTGGCGGGGCCGCCGGGGCTTTCGGGGCTGCCTCGGCCGCCTGGGCTTTCAGGACGGCTGAGGGTGCCGGGGCCGCCGGGGCCGTGGGGGCTGCCGGGGCGCTCGGGGTCCACCGGCCATGCTGGACCATCGGGGCCGCCGGGGCGCTCGGGACCGCTGGGGCTCTCGGGGTCTTCCGGCCATGCTGGACCGCCGTCGTAGGGGGTGCTGTCCACCATCGTCACTCCTCCGTCTGCTTGGGCTGCTCGGCCGGTTCCGGCCGCTCTGTCTGCTCGGTCGGTTCCGGCCGTTCCGCCTGCTCCGTCGTCTCCGGCCGCTCGGCATGCTTCGGCTGCTCCGTCACTTCTGGCCGCTCTGACTGCTTCGGCCGCTCTGACTGCTCCGACTGCTCCGTCGCTTCCGGCCGCTCTGTCTGCTCGGCCTGCTTCGGCTGCTCGGCCTGCTCCCGCTGTTTCGGTTGCTCCGACTGTTTCGGTTGCCCCGCTTCCTCCGCTCCCTCCGCTCCCTCCGCCTTCGGCGCCTCCTGCGCCCCCTCCGCCTCACCGGAGCCCCCGTCGGCCGTCCGCCCCGACGACCCCGCCACCCGTGCGAGCTCCGGTGACGCCGTGTCCAGCGGTACCGACCACGACCGCACGAGCCCCAACTGCACACCCTGGCGCGGCAGTACCGTGTCCAGGAGCCAGTCGGCGGCGACCCGCACGCGGTTGCCGGGCATCGCGGCCAGGTGGTAGCCGCGGGTGACGGCGCCGGCGAGCGGACCGGACAGCGGGACGCCGAGCGGGTTGGCGGCGCCGCTCGCGCCGCCGAGGTCGACGGTGAAGCCCAGGTCGTGGTGGCGGTAGGAGCGCCGCTCGCCGACGCCCAGCGAGGCGGCGACGTTGTGGCCCGCGGCCTTGCCCTGCCGCCAGGCGTGCTGGGCGGTCATCGCCGTGTACTGCCCGGGCTTGGCCAGGTCGGGGACGGCCGCCGCGTCCCCGCACGCGAACACCTCCGGATGACCGGGCACGTTCAGGAACGGGTCGACGAGCAGCCGCCCGCGCTCCAGCGGCCGCCCGATCCCGGCGACGAGCGGATCGGGCCGCACCCCCACGCACCACACCAGCGTGCGCGTGGGCACGAACTCGCCGTCGTCGAGGAGCACGCCGTCCCGGGTCGCCTCCTTCACGGACGTACCCGTACGGACGTCCACACCGCGCCGCCGCAGCACCCGGTCCGCGGTGTCGGACAGCCTGCGGTCCAGCTCGGGCAGCACGCGCGGGGCGATGTCGAGCAGCACCCAGCGCGGCTCGATCCCGGCCCGCAGGGGCTGGTGCCGCACCAGAGACCGGGTGAACAGCTCGCCGTGCGCGGCGACTTCGACGCCCGTGTAGCCGGCGCCGGCCACGACGAAGGTGCAGCGCGCCCGGCACGTCCCGGCGTCGCCGGCGCCCGCGGCGAGCTCGATCTGCCGCGTCACGTGGTCGCGCAGGTACAGCGCCTCGGGCAGCCCCCGGAAGCCGTGCGCGTGCTCGGCGACTCCGGGCACGGGAAGGAGTTTGTTGACGCTGCCGACGGCCAGCACGAGCCGGTCGTACGACAGCTCGCCGCGGTCGCCCTCGGGGCCGGTGTAGCGGACGGTGTGCCCCGCCAGGTCGACGCCGTCGGCCTCGCCGAGCACGAGGCGTACGTGGCGCAGCGCGCCCGCGAGCGACACGGTGACGCGGCGCGGTTCGAGGACGCCCGCGGCGACCTGCGGCAGCAGCGGCAGGTACAGAAAGTAGTCGGTGGGGTTGAGCAGGGTGATGTCGGCCCGGCGGCGGGTCAGCCGCGACAGCGTACGGGCGGTCTGGAACCCCGCGAAGCCGGCGCCGACGATCACGACGTGGGGGCGGCTGGCTGTTCGGCTCACGGTGTGCCTCCGGTGGGGTCCGGTACGTCCGATGTGTTCCAGCATGGACCTCCCGCGTGCCCGGGGCCGCCCGGGCGAAACGCCCGTCGTTTGCCGCCACGCCTTCGGGTTACCCGGCCCCTACGCCGTCCCGGTGGCGCCGCGGAGGCCCCACCGGGGCAGGCCCGCGCCCCGCGCCGCCCCGCGGTCCGCCCTCGCCCGCCCCAGCGAAAGGCGCGCCCCATGGCCGAGTCCGGATACGTCCGCGTGGAGCCGCCGGCCGTGTCGGCGTACACGGTTCCGGCGGACGCGCCGGAGGCCGACGGCACGTCCGCCTGGGACACCACGACGATCGTCGTCGCGGAGGTGACCGCGGGCGACGCCACCGGCACCGGCTGGACCTACGCGCCCGCGGCCACCGTCGACCTCGTCCGCGAGCAGCTCGCGCCCGTCCTGACCGGCCTCGACGCCTTCGGCATCCCCGCGGCGCACGACGCCCTCACTAAGGCCGTGCGCGACACCGGCCGCCCGGGCCTCGCGTGCCGCGCCATCTCGGCCCTGGACATCGCCCTGTGGGACCTCAAGGCCCGGCTCCTTGAAGTGCCGCTGGTACGGCTGCTCGGCGCGGCCCGCGACGACGTGCCGGTCTACGGCAGCGGCGGCTTCACCACGTACCACGACACGCATCTGGCGGCCCAGCTCAACGGCTGGGTGCACGGTCAGCGCATCCCGCGCGTCAAGATCAAGGTCGGCGAGAGCTGGGGGCGGGCCGTGGCCCGCGACGTGGCACGGGTGCGCACGGCGCGCGACGTCATCGGCCAGAAGGCCGAGCTGTACGTCGACGCGGGCGGCGCGTACACCCGCAAGCAGGCCGTGCGCGTCGGCCGGGTGCTCGCCGAGCACGGCGTGGGCTGGTTCGAGGAGCCGGTGTCGTCGGACGACCTGCGGGGCCTCGCGCTGGTGCGCGACGCGCTGGTCTGCGACGTCACGGCGGGCGCGTACGGCTGCGACCTGGCGTACTTCGCCCGGATGATCCCCGCGGTGGACTGCCTCCAGGCCGACGCCACCCGCTGCGGCGGCCTCACCGAGTGGCTGCGCGCCGCCGCCCTCGCCCAGGCGCACGGCCTGGAGATGTCGGCGCGCGGCGCCCCGCACGCGCACGCGGCGGCCGCGGCGTGCGTGCCGAATCTGCGGCACGTGGAGTGGTACCACGACCACGTCCGCATCGAGTCGATGTTCTTCGACGGCGCCCTGGACCCGACCGGCGGCACGGTCCGCCCGGACGGCGGTACGGGCCACGGCCTGCGGCTGCGCACGCCGGACGTGGAGGAATACCGGGTCGCGTGAGTCGCGCTCCATGGGCATGGAGAACACGAAGGCCATGGAGAACACCGAAGTCGTGCTCATCGGCGGGCGTTCCGGGGCCGGCAAGTCGTCGGTGGGCCTGGAGGTCGCGGCGCGGCTGCGGGGCGCGGACGTCGGTCACGCCCTGATCGAGGGCGACGTGCTGGACGCGGTCCACCCCGCCCCGCCGGGCGACCCGCACCGCTCGCTGCTGACCCGCCGCAACCTCGCCGCCCTGTGGGCGAACTACGCCGAGCTCGGCTGCCGCCGTCTGGTCTACACGAACACCGCGTGTGTCCTGCCCTCCGAGGAGTGGCTGTTCACCGAGGCGCTGGGCCGCTCCCGCCTGGTCCGCGTGCTGCTCACGGCCACCGACGCGACGGCGGAACGCCGCCTGCGGGAGCGCGAGTTGGGCTCGGAACTGGAGCAGCAGCTGCGCCGCAGCGCGTACATGGCCCGGCACCTGGACGACCACGTGCCGCCGGACGCCCACCGCGTCGCGACGGACGACCGGACGGTGGGCGAGATCGCGGCGGAGGTGATCAGGAGGGCGGGCTGGGTGCTGTGATCCACGCCCCCAGCCCAGGGATCCCCGCTCACGGATCCCGGCTCACGCGCGCGGGCGGCGGGACTCGGGGGCCGTGGGCGGCGGCGGTCCGGCGCCCGGGGTTTCCGGGGTGCCGGGGGTGCCGGGTCCCGCGGACGGCGGGACCGTGGGGAACCCGGCTGTGCCGCCGACGGGCGGGGTCTTGGGGGCCGCGGGAGTCACGGAGGGTGCCGGGGCCGAGGGGGCCTTGGAGACATCCTGATCGGCCCGCGCAGCGTTCTTCATCAGCTCGGCGGCGCCGGCGAGCAGCACGGTGACGATCAGCGCGGCCGCCCAGCCGGGCAGGCCGAGCGCGATGACCAGACCGAGGGTGAGCGCGGCCGCGGCGCCCGCGTACAGGGCGACGGCGCCGGACGAGGCGTACAGAGCGGCCTTGCGGCGCTGCTTGCGCGCCACCTGGGACAGCTCCGCGCGCAGTTCCGCGCGCAATACCTCGCGCAGTTCCGTACGCAGCGACTCCCGCACGGCCTCGCGGACGACCTGCGCCAGCGCGTCGCCGAGCGTCTTGTCCTGCAGCGGCACGTTCTTGTCCTGGACCGGCATGTTCTCGTCCTTCCTGCTCTGTCTTGTCCTGTCCGAAACGGTGGGAGCGGACGGGTACCCGCCGCTTCCGTCGCGTAACGACCGCGGGCCCGGGTACCCGGACGGTCCGCACCCGGACTCCAGTGGGAGGAAGAAGAGGATGACCGAGCGCAACGACGTCGTCGAGCTGCTGAAGGCGCAGCACGCGGCGATCCGTGAACTGCTCGACCAGGTGGCGGCCACCAAGGGCGAGGAGCGGAAGCGCTCCTTCCAGCAGCTCGTCCGGCTTCTCGCGGTGCACGAGACCGCGGAGGAGGAGGTCGTCCATCCCTTTGCCCGCAGGAACATCGACGGCGGCGAACTCCTCGTCGCCGACCGGCTCAAGGAAGAGGAAGGCGCCAAGGCGGCGCTGTCGCGGCTGGAGGACATGGACCCGGACTCCCCCGAGTTCCTGGACCAGTTCGCCGCGCTGCGCCAGGACGTGCTCGCGCACGCGGACGCCGAGGAACGGTACGAATTCGCCCACCTGCACAAGGTGTCCGACCGCAAGAAGCTGGAGAACCTCGCGGTGGCGGTACGGGCGGCGGAGGCCGTCGCGCCGACGCGGCCGCATCCCGGCACGGACACCGCGCTCAAGAATGTCGCGGTGGGTCCGGTGGCCTCGGTCGTGGACCGTACGCGGGACGCGATCCGCAAGGCCACGGGCGGCGCGTGAACGTCGCGTGAGCGGGGGTGTGAGGTCGGTCGAAACGATCTCCTGTCCCGGCGACGCCAACTAGGCTCGTCCCATGGACATCCTGGGAACCGTGCTGCGTGTCTGCGTCAGGGACTTGGAGGCGTCCGTCGCGTTCTACGAACAGCTGACGGGCAGCACAGCGATGCGCTTCGAGCGGGGCGGCGTGTCCGTCGCCTCGGTCGGGTGCTTTCTGCTCATGAGCGGGCCGGAGGCGGAGCTGGAAGTGCTGCGCAAGGTGGCCGCGACGATCGCCGTCAAGGACGTCGACGAGGCGCACGCGACGCTGACCGCGTCCGGTGCGCACATCGTCGCCGGGCCCCTGCCGACGCCCGCCGGGCGCAACCTCATCGCGATGCACCCCGACGGCGCGGTCTTCGAGTACGTCGACCGCAACGCACCGCCCACATCCTGACCCCTCGACGGCAACCGCCCCCGCCGCTCCGCGGCGGAATTCGCCCTCCCACCCACCCGTGACTGCCGTCCCCGGCCTCGGGCCGACTCTCCTGTTGTTCCCGCTGTGGGCAGTCGTGCCGCAGGGCGGCACGGGTGGGCACAGCCCACGCCGACGGCGCTCTTACGGCCGCATCCGGAAGTCGTACCTCCCCGGCAGCGGCTCCGAGCCGGAGACCCTCGCCCACAGCTCGGCCAGAGCCTCGTCCCCCTCCCGGAGGTCCGCGACCTCGAACCCCTCCTGGAACACGCCCCGCGCAGCGGCAACCTCGCCCTCCGCCAGGAGCAGCTGAGCCTCGATCAGCCGAAAGCGCCCGGACGCCCGCGTCCACGGATGCACCCGCTCCCACACCCCGCGGGCCACCCCACACCGCCCCACGGCCAGCAGCGCACCGATCGCCTCACGCCCGAGCGCCGCCGTCACCCCGCCCCACACGACCCCGTCGTCCCGCCGCTCCGCGCACAGGTCGTCGAAGGCCTCCGCGTAGCGGTCCGCGGCCCGCTCGACGTGCCCGGACTCCTGGTCGGCGACCGCCAGGCAGCGCAGCAACGGCCAGCGTGAAGGCGCGAGTTCGAGCCCCCGCTCCCAGCTCCGTACCGCCTGCGCCCGGTCCCCGGCATGCCACTGCGCCACGCCCAAGTGGTACTCGGCGAGCGGCCGCGCGGGCGCGGTCTCCAGCATGTCCCGCCAGTGCCGCGCGACCAGCGTGGGCCCGGGCGGCCCGACCCGCCGGGGCTCCGGCACGGCCCCGCTGTGCAGCAGCTCCAGCCACGGCTCCTGCTCTGCCCCGAGCCTGGACTCGTCGAACGGCGTCCCGGGCAACTTGTACTGCGCGCGCAGCACTTCAAGGGCGCCCCACCCCGACCCGACGGCCAGCACCTCCCCCGGCTCGGTGTCGGCGCACGCCCGCCACGCCTCGTACGCCGCATCCAGCGCCGAAACCGGCAGCGCCTCCGCGAGCCGCCCTTCCGCCTCGGCGCGCGCGGCCGCCCAGTCGCCGCCGTGCACCACGTCCGGCGCCGCGGCCAGCGGACCGTACGACTCCAGCCACGCGAACTCGCTCTCCGCGTCGAGCCGTACATGCTCGAGCTGCGTGCGGGCGAGCCCGGCCTGGATCTCCGTGTAGCCGCCCGTGCCGGGCTCGGTCAGCCACTCCTGCCAGCGGCGCCCGCCCGGCCCCGTCCCCCAGGTGAAGAGTTTGCGCCCGCGCAGCGGCGCCGTCGACGTCTGCACGAGGCCGTGCCCGTCCGCGTCGACCGCCGCGATCCAGCGGCGCGCCCCCTCGGGCAGGTCGTAGAAGTAGTCGGCGGCGAACTCGCCGCGCAGCGGGTACGTACGGTCGGCCCCGTCGCACTCGGGCACCGGCACCTTCCGCAGCGTACGCGCATACCCGAAGTGCCAGGCCTCGTCGGCCGGGACGAGCACCCGCCGCTCCTCCGGCACGGCGATGTTGGACCACCAGTAGACGGGCACCGGCTTCTCGTGCGGATTGCGGATGCGTACGCCGACATGCAGGAAGTCGGAGTCCTCCGGCAGCCACAGGTCGACCTGGAACGGGGTGTCGCGCAGCCGCTCCCACTCCCACAGGCGCACCATCTCGCCGCCGTCGGGCGCGGTCACGCGCGCGGCGTGCAGCGGCGCGCAGGACAGCGTCGTGTGACCGGTGGCGCCGATGTTCCACTCGACGCCGCCGGAGTACCAGGCGCCGTTGAGGGCGAAGTCGGCGGGCTGGAACACCGGGTTCCGGTAGAGCAGTTCGCGGTCGGTGGGCTTGTGGAAGAGGGAGTGGATCCGGCCGCCGAGGCCGGGCAGGACGGTGCCGCGCAGCCGCTCGTTCTCGATGACGATCGTGTCGAAGGACGTCGGGGTGCGGTCGCGGCCGTAGCCGTCGCGGATGCGTGCCGGAAGCACGGAGCGCAGCGGCTCGTACGCGAGCTGGCGAGCCATGTCGCGCGGCAGTCCCCGCAGGTCCCGGTCGTCGAGCCGGTGCGCCTCGTCGAGCGGCCGGAGCGGCGGCAGCGGGTTCTCCGGCCCCAACTCGGCCGCCGGCAGGGTCAGTACGTCGCGTCGCACGGTCGTCGCCAAGGCGTCCTCCTCGGTTCGGGTACTGCCCTCGGATGACCATGGAACACGCTCGGGGCCGACCCGGCCAGGGGCTTCGTCGGTCAGGATTGCGCACAGATCTGTGCAGGGAAGCGTCAGGATTTCGCGAAGGCCGCCACGACCACGTCGGTGAGTACGTCGCCCGCGGTGCCGTCCGGGTCGAGATCGGGGTCGTAGATCGTGACGTTGAGGCCGACACAGCGGGGCGAGCGCACCAACGGGCGCAGCAGCGCGAGGAGTTCGTCGGGGTGCAGGCCGTCGGCGTCGGGGCTGTCGACGGCCGGCATCACGGACGGGTCGAGCACGTCGGCGTCGAGGTGCACCCAGAAGCCGTCCAGGGCGGTGTTCTCCAGGCTGACCACGGCCGAGCGGGCCACGTCGGCGGCGCCCCACTGGCGCAGCTCGCCGACCGTGACCGTCGGTATCCGCAGCTCGCCCAGCTCGGCCCGGTCCTCGTCCTCGTCCCGCATCCCGAAGAGCCGTACGTCCTCGTCGCGCAGATAGGGCCGCAGGCCTTCGATGTCGGTGAGGTCGCGCTGCCCGCGGCCGGTGGCGAGCGCCATCTCCTCGCCGCCCGCGGCGCCGACGCGGTCCGAGTTGCCGGGGTGGCGGAAGTCCGCGGAGGCGTCGACGGCCGCGAGTCCGTACCGCCCGATGCGGCGCAGCGCGAGGGACGCGCCGAGCTGGATGGAGCAGTCCCCGCCGAGGACGACGGGCAGGTCACCGGCGCGCACGTGCCGCTCGATACGGTCGGCGAGCTTCGGCGTATAGGCGGCGATGGCGGCCGCGTTGAAGACGCCGTCGCCCTCCTTCCAGTCGCCGCGGTCGTAGCGCGGCGGCACCACGACGCCGCCCTCGACGGCGTTCAGGCGCCGCAGGATGCCGCGTTCGCGCAGCGCTCCGGCGAGCTTGTAGCAGCCGGGCACGGTGCCGGGGGCGGGCGGCCGCAGGCCCAGGTTGGAGGGGGCGTCGATGATCACGATGTTCCGCATGCCGCCATCCTGCGCGAGGAACGGCGGCTCCTTCAACGGTCTGAGCCTGCCTGCGTCGGCGGCCGGGGCTCGGCCCGTGTCAACGGCCTGAGCCTGCCCGCGTCCGCGCGCTGCCCCGTTCCTTCGTCATCTCGGCGGTGAGGGCCCACCGTTGGTGGTCGCGCCACGCCCCGTCGATGAACAGGAAGTCGGGTGAGAAGCCTTCGAGGCGGAAGCCCGCGCGGCGGGCGAGCGCGATGGACGCGGTGTTGCCGGGCTGGACGTTGATCTCCAGGCGGTGCAGCCGCAGCTCCCCGAACGCGTACCGCACGACGAGCGCGAGGCCTTCCGTCATGAGTCCGCGCCCGGCGGCGTGCGCGAAGGCGCCGTACCCGAGCGCCCCGCTGCGGAAGCCGCCCTCGACGATGTTGTTGATGTTGATGAAGCCCGCGAGGGCGCCGTCCGACCGTTCGTACACGAGGAATCCGGCCCTGGCCGGGTCCTCGGTCAGCGCTCGCACGTACGCCGCGTATCTCTCTTCGGTGGTGGGCGGGAACAGCCACGGGCGGTGCAGCTCGCGGCTCTCCCGCGCCCGCGCCGTGAACTCGGCGGCGTCCGCCCGGGTGTAGCGGCGTATGCCCACGCGGGTGCCGGTGGCCAGGGGGGTGTGGTGGGGGCGCAGCATCCGGTCACGTTACCCGGCGCCACCCGGCCCTCACCGGCGTCTGCTGACGAAGTACGCCCCGCACAGGGCGCCGATCAAGCCCGTGCCGAGGAGAGCCATCCACAGCGGCATGGTGACTTCCGGGATCAGCAGCCGGATCTTGGTGTTGCGGGTGTTCTCGAAGATGAAGACGAGGGTGAGGAGGGCGATCGCCGCGACGGCCACCCGGCCGGGCGTCATCAGCGCACCCACGCCACCCTTCGAGGGGCTCTTCGAGCCGCCCGTGGAGCTCTTGGGGCTCATGTGTGGACCCTTCCGTTCCGTCGGAGCGCCGACCGCCTGGCAGGCGGCTCCCCCGGGTCCAGGATGGGCAGCGGTACGGGATCCCGCGCGGTGGGTGTCGCCGGGGGCGGGGCGGGGTGGGCCATCCGGGTGAGGGGCGCGGCGAAAGAGCCCACCCGGCGTCCGAGAACGAGCCGCGGAGCGACGGAAAAGCCCGTCCGGCGTTTGAGGACGAGCCGCGGAGCGGCGAAAGGGGGAAAGGGGCGCAGCCCCATCAGTCCCGGAGGCCCAGGCGGCCTCCGCGGCCTCCGCGTCCGCCGCCCCCGGGCGTCAGCCCGGCCTCACCGCCAGCGCGGGCGTGTCGAGCCGCAACGACCCCGCGTCCGCGTCCAGCTCGCCCGGTATGCCGAACGGCACCGTCAGCGCGCCGTCGCAGTGGCCGAACCCGAACTCCTCCACGATCGGCACACCGAGGCCGCCGAGGCGGTCGAGCAGCAGCGCGCGCACCTCGTCGTAGGGATCGCACTCCTCCCAGGAGCCGAGCGCGACCCCCGCCACCCCGTCCAGCCACCGCGCGCGCAGGAGCTGCGTCAGACAGCGGTCGAGCCGGTACGTCTCCTCCCCTGTGTCCTCCAGGAACAGCAGCCCGCCCCGGGCGGACACCCGCGCGCCGGGCACTCCCACGTCCGCCGACAGCAGGGACAGACAGCCGCCGAGCGTGACGCCGCGGGCCCGGCCGCCCACGAGGGGCCGCCCGGGCGAGGCGATGACCTGCACCGCCTCCGGCTCGAAGAGCGTCAGCCGCAACTGCTCCTGGGCCCGCGCGTTCTTGAGGAAGTCGGCTCCGGCGACCATCGGCCCGTGCAGCGTCACGAGCCCCAGGCGCCGCGCGAACGCCTCGTGCAGCGTGGTGATGTCGCTGTACCCGAGGAACACCTTGGGCCCCGCGGCCCGCAGCGCGTCCCAGTCGAGCAGCTCCACCATCCGCGCGGCCCCGTACCCGCCGCGCGCGCAGAGCACCGCCGACACCGAGGGGTCGCACCAGGCCCGCTCCAGGTCCCGCGCGCGATCCGCGTCCGCCCCGGCGAGGTAGTCGAACTCCCGGTGCCGGTCCAGCACATGGGGCGCGACGACGGGGTCGAGGTCCCAGCCGCGCAGGACGTCGAGTCCCGCTTCGAGCCGGTCCTCGGGCACCGGCCCGCTGGGCGCGACGACCGCGACCCGCGCGCCGGGCACCAGCCGCGGCGGCCGGACGAGCGGCGGGACGGGGGCGGGGCGGCTCACTTGGCCAGCTCCAGCGTCGGCGTGCCGCCCGCCGGTTGCAGCCGGAACACCTGTGCGTACAGGGACAGTTCGGCCTCCAGGACCCTGATCATCGTGTCCGCGCGCCGGAACCCGTGCCCCTCGCCCTCGAAGGCGATGTACGCGTGCGGCACCCCGCGCCGCTCCATCCGCTCAAGCAGCCGCTCGCACTGCGCGGGCGGACAGATCACGTCGTCGAGGCCCTGGAGCAGCAGGAACGGCGCGGCGATCCGGTCGGCGTGCCGCGCGGGCGACCGCTCCTCGTACCGGCCGGGCACCTCGGCGTGCGGGCCCACCAGCGTCTCCAGATAGCGCGACTCGAAGTCGTGGGTCTCCCCGTCCTGCCAGGAGCCGAGGTCGAGGACGGGGTAGAGGATCGTGCCGCAGGCGTACACATCGGTCGTGGTCAGCGAGGCCGCCGCGGTCCAGCCGCCCGCGCTGCCCCCGCGGATCGCGAGCCGCGCGCGGTCGGCGGTGCCCTCGTCGGCGAGCGCGAGCGCCACGGCCGCGCAGTCCTCGACGTCGACGACGCCCCACTGCTCCCGCAGCCGGTTGCGGTAGGCCCTGCCGTACCCCGTCGAGCCGCCGTAGTTGACCTCCGCGACGCCGATGCCGCGCGAGGTGAAGTAGGCGATCGCCAGGTCGAGGACGAGGGGCGCGCGGGAGGTGGGCCCGCCGTGCGCCCACACCACGTACGGCGGGAGTTCATCGCCGGGGGCGACGTGGCCGGGGTGGTGCGGCGGATAGATGTGGGCATGGATCTCGCGTCCGGCGGGGCCCAGGAAGGTGCGGATCTGGGGTTCCGGATAGTACGTGGGGTCCACCGGGTCGTCGTGCGCGGCGCCGATGACGCGGGCCCGGCCGGTGCGGGTGTCCAGCTCCACGACCTCGTAGGCACTGCGGGGGCTGGCGGCGATGCCGGCGACGCGGGTGCCGCTGACGGCGAGGGACGCCGACCACTCCGACCAGGGGCCCGCGGCGTCGACGACCTCGCCGGTCTCCGGGTCGAGGATGCCGAGCGCGGTGGCGCCGGTGCCGTGCACGACGGCGATGAGACCGCTGTCCAGGGGCGCGAACCAGCTGAGGCCGAGCTGCCACAGCGGCCCGCCGAACTCCTCCTCGCGCGGGCAGAGCGCGACCGCCGCCCCGTCGGGCACCGCCCGGTACAGATTCCACCAGCCGGTGCGGTCGCTCACGAACAGCAGCCGTCCGTCCGGCGCCCAGTCGGCCTGGACGATCGACTCCTCGGGGCCGCCCGCGAAGACGCGGGCGCCGTCGAAGGCGCCGTCCGCGCGGACGTCGGCGACCATCAGCTCCGTGCCGTCCCACGGCATCCGCGGGTGGTCCCAGCCGAGCCAGGCGACCCGCGCGCCGTCCGGCGAGAGCCGCGGTCCGGTGACGAAGCGGTGCCGCCCGTCGGACAGCTCCCGCACGGCGGCGCGGTCCTCGGCGGCCGAGCCGTCGAGCGGCACCGCGGCCACCACGCGCCGCACGTCCGTGGGCCCCTCGCCGGTGAACTCCTCCAGGACGCACCACACTTCCCCGCGGTCCAGGTGCACCCGCGGGTCGGCCCAGCGCAGCCCGCCGCCGGCCCCGGACAGCGGTGTGAGCGGTCTGGGCTCGGCCTCGGGGACGTCCGGCTCGTACGCGTACAGCCGCTGGTCGGCGAAGTCCGCGAACACCAGGAGCGGCCCGCGCGGGTCACCGGGGCGCGCGGCCGCGGCCCAGGGCCGGCCGCCGTACTCGATGACGCGGTTGCGGACGTTCCACGGCGCGGGCAGCACCGACTCCTCGCGGCCGCTCGCGCGCCGCCGCACCAGGGCGCGCCGGCCGCCCTCGGTGGGGCGCGGCTCCGTCCACCAGGCCTCGTCCCCCACGAAGCCGACGAACGCGGGGCTGCCGTCGTGTGCCGCGGCGAGCGCCGCGTCGATCGGGGACAGCCATGAGCCGTACGGCTTGGTCTGCGCCATGTCGTTCATCTCCCCCAAAGGTCGGTCAAGCCGTGCGCAGAAAGCGGTCGAGCACCTGGGTGCCGAAGTGCAGCGCCTCGACCGGCACCCGCTCGTCCACTCCGTGGAAGAGGGCTTGGTAGTCGAAGCCCTCGGGCGTCCGCAACGGCGAGAAGCCGTAGCCGCGGATGCCGAGCCTCGAGAACTGCTTGGCGTCCGTGCCTCCCGACATGCAGTACGGAACGACGCGGCCCTCCGGCGCGAACTCCTGGACGGCCGCCCGCATCCTGGCGAACGTGGGCGTGTCCACCGGCGCCTCCAGCGCCACCTCCCGGTGGTGGAACTCCCAGTCGACGTCCGGTCCGGTGAGCCGGTCAAGGGTGGTGCGGAACTCTTCCTCGCCGCCGGGCAGATATCTGCCGTCCACATAGGCCGTGGCCTCGCCCGGGATCACGTTGACCTTGTAACCGGACTGGAGCATGGTCGGGTTGGCGCTGTTGCGGACCGTGGGCTCGACCAGGGCGGCGGTGGGGCCGAGCTTCTCCATGAAGGCGTCCACGTCGAAGCCGGGCGCGTCCAGGTCGGCCTCCAGGCCGTACAGCTCGGCCAGTTCGACGAGGGCCGCCCGCACCGTCGGGGTGAGCCGCACCGGCCAGCGGTGCCGCCCGATGCGGGTCACGGCTGCGGCGATCCTGCTGACCGCGTTGTCGCGGTTCACCTTGGAGCCGTGGCCCGCCGTGCCGCGCGCGGTGAGCTTGAGCCAGCCGGTGCCGCGCTCGCCCGCGGCGATCGGGTAGAGCTGGTTGCCCCGGCCGTCGTGGAAGGTGAACGCGCCGGATTCGCTGATGCCTTCCGTGCAGCCCTCGAACAGCGCGGCGTGCTCGTCGGCGAGGAACCCTGAGCCGTCGAGGGCGCTGGCCTCCTCGTCGGCGGTGAACGCGATCACGATGTCCCGGCGCGGCCGCACGCCCGCCCGCTGCCAGTTGCGGACGACGGCGAGGATCATCGCGTCCATGTTCTTCATGTCGATGGCGCCGCGTCCCCACACGACGCCGTCGTGGATCTCGCCGGAGAAGGGGTGCACACGCCAGTCGGCGGCCTCGGCCGGGACGACGTCCAGATGGCCGTGGACCAGCAGGCCCTCCGCGCGGGGGTCGGTGCCCTCGATGCGGGCGACGACGTTGGTGCGGCCCGGTGTGCGCTCCAGGAGGGTGGGCTCCAGGCCGGCGCCGGCGAGCTGCTCGGCGGCGTACTCGGCGGCGGGGCGCTCGCGGCAGTCGCCGTCGCCGCGGTTGGTGGTGTCGATGCGGATGAGCTCGGAGGTGAACCGGACGACCTCGTCCAGTGCTTGGGGGTCGACCTGGTCAGCCATACTGCTCCTCAACAGCGGAGGAGGCGATCGTGGTGACCGCCTTGAACGTGCGGATGCCTTCGTACATGGTGTCGCTCGTGTAGGCGACCTTCCGCTCCGCCACGCGCCGCACTCCCGGAACAACCGTCGTGGCCATCGACAGGTGTTCCGCGTCGAACTCGACCTCGACGGTGAACGGGCCGCCGGCCACCGGATCGTGCCGGACGGCGAGGGCCGCGGCCTCCTTGGCGGCGGCCTGGATGTCGGCCGCGGTGCGGGCCGGGGTGCGGCACACCGCCGCGTACCGCGACACGTGGTCCTTGACGGCCACCTTCAGCGCGCCCGGGGCATAGCCGAGGGCGTCCTCGCAGGCCAGGTCGTCGCCGGTGACGAGGACCACCGGGACGCCGAACTCCGCGACGACGTGGGAGTTCAGCAGGCCCTCGCTGGCGCGCACGCCGTTGACCCACACGCCGGTGATCTGGTTGGCCAGATAGGTGTGCGCGAGGACGCCTTCCATGCCCGCGCCCGCGTGATAGCCGACGAAGGCGATGCCGTCCACGTCACCGTGCTGGACGCCTTCGACCATGGAGAGCGATTTGTGCCTGCCCGTGAGCATCTCGGCCCGCCCGTCGAGCTGTTCGAGGAGCAGATTGCGCATCGTCCAATGCGCCTCGTTGATGAGCACCTCGTCGGCCCCGCCGTCGAAGAAGCCGAGCACGGCCGCGTTCACATCCGAGGTGAACATCGACCGGCATCGCTCCCACTGCGGCGTGCCCGGCAGCACATCGGCGGGCCAGGTCACGCCCGTGGCGCCTTCCATGTCGGCGCTGATGAGGATCTTCATGCCTCGAAACCGTACGCGTTCGCGCCGACCCCGTGCCAGGCCTGTGGATAACTCCCACTGGCCTAGACCACTAGCGTCCCTCGGGGCGCCCCACGACCAGCCAATTCGACGGCAGTTCGATGCGTGTGCCGTCCGCGGTGTACTCGGTCGTGGTCAGCGGGAGTTCGCCGCTCGCCAGGACGGTCAGGCCCGCCGAGCGGACGAATTCCGGCACGGCGGCGTCGGCCACCTCGCCCGGCGCGATGCCGTGGGCGAAGACGGGGGCCAGCTTGGGCGGGGGCCCGCCGGCGTCCTGGGCCAGGCCGCGCAGGACCTCCCCGGCCGCCTCGGCGAGCTCGACGGCGAAGGCCCGGCCGCGTTCGCCGAGCAGGACCGCGATGGAGTCGAGGAGCGGCTGCCGGTCCTCGGCCTCGCACTGGTGCAGGACGCCGCGCATGTACACGTTCACATCGCCGAGTTCCGCGTGGAGTTGCTCGGCCGCGCTCTTCTCGGCCGCGTCGAGCTGCCGGAACTCGGCCTGGCCGGCACGGTCCGCGTCCCGTGCGTGGGCGACGGCGGCGGCCGACAGGTCGACGCCGAGGACGCGCGGGAAACGGTCGGCGAGGAAACGCGTCTGCGTGCCGTTGCCGCAGCCGAGGTCCACCAGCGCCAGGCCGGGCGCGGTCAAGTGCGGCTCGAACAGGGCCAGATGGAGGCCCGCGGTGAGGGCGGGCTCGGAGTCCCAGAACACGGCGCCCGCCTCCCGGGGTGCCTCGCTCCAGAAGCCCTCCCAGGCCTCCTGGTACCGACTAGTGACGCCCATGCCCAGCTCCCCAGAGTGCGACCGGCGTCGCCGAAGCCGACGACAAGATCGGTCTACCGCTCGCGGGAGCACTCGACAAGCCACACGCGCGCACCTTCACGCCGCTTTCGATACGTGTTCCCCCGGCGTGCGCCAGGGCGGCGGCTCTGGCGGCGCAGGATGCCACCGCCCCGTACACAGTGTGCGGGGCCGGGCCGCCCCGGTGGCGCGCGTCTACCGGGGCAGGGGCAGCTCGAACCACACGGTCTTGCCCGCGCTCGTCCGGGTGGTGCCCCATTCCTTGGCGAGGCTGGTCACGATGCGCAGGCCGCGCCCGAACTCGTCGCCGGGTCCCGCGCTGAGCAGCGCCGGCAGCGTCGCGTCGTCGTCCTCGACCTCGCACAGCAGCCGCCCGGAGCGGACCAGGCGTAGCCCGATGCGGCCGCCGCGCGCGTGGCGTACGGCGTTGGTGACGAGTTCGCTGACCAGGAGCACGGCGGTGTCCGTGACGGCGTCCAGGTCCCAGTCGCGCAGCTGGGACCGGACCAGGTCGCGGGCCCTGCTGACCTCGCTGGGGTCCGTCGCGAGCCGCCAGTGGCCGACGTCCGTGGAGGCCACGCCGTTGAGCCGGGCCATCAGCAGGGCGACGTCGTCCTTGCGGCCGCCGCGGCCGGCTTCCGAGAATGTCGCGGCGAGGGCGCGGATGATCGTGTCGCAGGCGTCGTCCATGGAGGCGGCGGGGTGGGCCGCCGACTCGACGAGCGTGGCGAGGCCCGCGCCGATGTCCTCGCCGCGCACCTCGACCAGGCCGTCGGTGCACATCAGGAGGCGGTCGCCGGGTGCGACGCGCACCCGTACGGACTCGAACGGCACACCGCCGACTCCTATGGGCGCCCCGGTGGGCAGGTCGAGCAGTTCGCTGCGGCCGTCCAGGGCGCGCACCAGGACCGGCGGGATGTGGCCGGCGTTGGCCAGGTGCAGTTCACCGGCGATCGGGTCGTACACCGCGTACAGGCAGGTGGCCAGATAGTGCTCGCCGAGTCGCTGCGCGAGGTCGTCGAGGTTGCGCAGGAGCTGGGCGGGCGGCAGGTCGAGGGCGGCCATGGTCTGCACGGCCGTGCGCAACTGGCCCATCATCGCGGCCGAGTTCAGTCCGTGTCCCATGACGTCGCCGACCACCAGCGCGGTGCGGGCCCCGGGCAGCTTCACCGAGTCGAACCAGTCGCCGCCGACGCGGCCGAGCAGGGTGCCCGGCAGATAGCGGGTCGCGATGTCGCAGCCGGACATGCGGGGCTGGATGGGCGGCAGCATGCTGTCCTGGAGGGTGTCGGCGACCGACTCCTGGTACGTGTACATGCGGGCGTTGTCCAGGACGAGCCCCGCGCGGGCGGCCAGTTCGGCGCCGGTCACGCGGTCCATGTCGTTGAAGACGGGCCGCTCCCGGTGGCGCAGCAGGATCATGAAGCCGAGGACGACATTGCGTGCCTTCAGGGGCACGACCAGCATCGAGCGGTGGTTGATCAGCGGCCGGATGTCGCGCTTCTCGAACTGTGAGGCGATGGCGTTGCCCATCTCCTCGGTGATGCGCGGTACGAGGACGGGCTCGCCCGACGTCATGCACTGGAAGAACGGGGTGTGCGCGGGGAACGGCATGGACTCGCCGACGGGCACGACGTCGTCCCAGCGGCCCGGCTCATCCGTGTGCTCCACGGCGACGCGGTGCCACAGCGTGGTCTCGTCGGGCACGCCTTCGGGGAAGCCCTCGCCCGCGACGACCTGTTCGCGCAGGTAGGTGCCCGCGACGTCGGTGAAGCGCGGCACGACGGCCCTGCTGACCTCCTGGATGGTCCGGGACAGGTCGAGCGAGGAGCCGATGCGCCCGCTCACTTCGTTCAGGAACTCCAGGCGTTCGCGCACCGCCGCGTATTCGAGGTCCTCGGCGTCGTCCTCCGCTTCGAGGTCCTCGGCGTCGTCCTCCGCGGCTCCGGGCGCGGGTGTGAGTCCGGCGGCGGCCGCCGCTTCGGCGCGCTGCCTGCGGGCCCGGCGGTCGGCGCGCCGCGGCACCCCCCAGTCGGGGGTGACGGGCACGCGGTCGTGCTGGCTGAACTCCAGGACGGGATAGCCCAGTTCGAGGACCTGCGCGACGATGCGGGCGCTCTCGCCGACACTCATGCTCGGCAGGATCTCCGGGAGGCGGCCCGCGAGCTCGTCCGCCCCGGGGAAGTCCGTGTGCAGCGCGAACCCGGGCGCTATGCGCTCCACATGGTCGCTGTCCGGGTCGCCCGCGGCGGCGAGACGCGCGGCGTCGGCGGCGAGCACGAGCAGCCGTTCTGGTCCTGGGCCGACGAGCGGGTAGGCCCACCACAGGACGTCGATGCGCTCGCGCCCGCGCGTGGGGGCGGTCAGGCGGGCGCGACCCGCCGCGGGGTAGGAGATGCGGCCGTCCAGGGAGCTGCCGAGGTCGGGACCGAGCACGTCGTACTCCCCGTAGGCCTCGGCGTGCTGCGGGAGGGCTCCGGTGACGGGCAGCAGGTCGCCCGCCGGGCGGCCCACGGCTTCCTCCTTGGTGTGGCCGAACAGGCGCCGCGCGCCGGTGCTCCAGTGGGACACCAGGCCGCCGGCCTCGACGACGACCACGGCCAGGGGCACTCGGCCGGACACGCCGCCGTGCGCCGCCGGCTCGCCACCCGGGATCCCACGCTCCATGGCCTCGGCTCCTTCCCACGGCACGGCAAGATCTGCACCGCCCCCAACCACCGTACGACCGCCACGGGTTGCCGTGCGGCGCTATCCCGGAATTGGCCCGGCAGGGGGGCGCCGCCGGGGCGAATCGCGGACGCCTCGTGGCCGGGCCCGGTCTCCACGGCCGGGCGCCCGTCTCAGTCCTCGTGGCCCAGTTGCAGATCCCGCTCCGTCCGTCCGCCGCCCGCCACTTGGAGCACGGTGGCGACCGGCGGGTAGCCCGCCGCGATCACCGTGTACTCGCCGGACGACAGGTCGACGAACCGGAAGGTGCCGTCGGCGCCCGTGGTCAGGGTGTCGACGACGTTGCCCGCGGCGTCGAGCAGCGTCACGCGCGCGTCCTCCACGGGCCGTCCGCCGCCGGCGCGCACGGTGCCGCGCAGCACCGCTCCCCCGGCGAGCTCGATGTCCTGGCGGGTCTCCCGCGCGGCCTGCACGCTGACGGGCAGGGCGGCCGGGCGGAACGCGGGCGCGCTGGCGGCGAGCGTGTACTCGCCCGCCACCAGCTCCGTGATGACGTAGCCGCCCTCGCGGCCGCTGCGGGTGGAGGCGACGACTTCCCCGCGTACGTCGGTGAGGGTCACCGCGGCGTCCCGGACGGGCGCGCCGTCGGCGGTGAGCACGCTGCCGGCGAGCCGGCCCGCGCCGCCGAGGACCACGTCGAGCTCCACGGGGCGCTCGCCGACGGTGACGGTGACGGCCTGTGGCTGGTGGCCACCCGCCGCGGCGATCAGGACGAACGATCCGGCACCGGGCGTGCCGAGGGCGTACCGCCCGTCGTCGCCGCTCGCGCCGCGCCCGATCTGCTGGCCCGCGACGTCGATGAGGGTCAGGGCGGCGCGCGGCACCACGGTGCCGTCCGGGTGCTGCACGGTGCCGCAGACCGGCACTCCGGCGGCGTACGGAGTGCGCGCCCCCGGGACGGCGGCCTGCTCGGCGAGGGGGGCGTGCGGGGTCTTGGAGGACACGGCGCTGGACAAGAGGGGGGTCTCCTTGAGGAAGAAGGCGAGCAGCAGGCCGAGGACGAGCACCGGGACCAGGTAGAGGAAGATCCGCGGCATCGCGTCGGCGTACGCCTGGATGTAGCCCTCGCGCAGCGGAGCGGGCAGCGCGTGGACGAGCTGGGGAGTGATCGATTCGGCGTCCGGCAGGTCGGCGCCCGCGGGCAGGCTGTCGGCGAGCGCGTCGGTGAGGCGGTCGGCGAAGAGGGTGCCGAAGACCGCCGCGCCGACGCTGCCGCCGACTTGCCGGAAGAAATTGTTGGCGCTGGTCGCGGTGCCGAGGTCGGCGGGCGGCGCGGCGTTCTGCACGGCGAGGATCAGCACCGGCATGACCAGGCCGACGCCGGCGCCGAGGACGGCCATCCAGATGCTGTAGTGCAGCCGGGGCGTGTCCGCTTCGAGCCGGGAGAGCAGATACATGCCCACTACGGAGAGGGCGCCGCCGAGGATCGGATAGATCCGGTAGCGCCCGGTGTGGCTGATGAGTTGCCCGGCGATGATCGAGGCGCCGACGACGCCGCCCATCATCGGCAGCATCAGGAGTCCGGACTCCGTGGCGCTCGCGCCGTCGACCATCTGCAGGAAGGTCGGCAGGTAACTGGCCGCTCCGAAGAGGGCGATGCCGATGACGAGGCCTACTAGACCCGTGATGTTGAAGACCGAATCACGGAAGAGCCGCAGCGGGATGATCGGTTCTGCCGCGAACCGCTCGGCGAGGAGGAAGAGCAGGGTCGACACGACCGCTCCGGCGGCGAGCCCCAGGATGACGCGTGAGCCCCAGGCGTACTCCGTGCCGCCCCAACTGGTCAGGAGCACCAGGCAGGTGGAGGCGGCGACGAGCAGCAGCGCGCCGAGCACGTCGAGCCGGCCCCGGCTGGGCGGCTTGGGGAGCTTCAGGACGAGGGCGACGACGATCAGGGTGATCAGGCCGAACGGCACGTTGAAGTAGAAGCACCAGCGCCAGGAGACGTGGTCGGTGAAGAAGCCGCCGAGCAGCGGGCCCGCGACGGAGGCGAGGCCGAAGGAGGCGCCGATCATGCCCATGTAGCGGGCCCGTGCGCGGGGCGGCACGATGTCGGCGATGATCGCCTGGACGCCGATCATGAGGCCGCCCGCGCCGACGCCTTGGAGGGCGCGGAAGGCGATGAGCTGGTCCATGGTGCGCGACCAGCCGGCGAGCGCGGAGCCGATCACGAAGACGACGATGGCGAACTGGAAGACGCCCTTGCGCCCGAAGAGATCGCCGAGTTTGCCGTAGATGGGCAGGCCGACGGTCGCGGTCAGCAGGTACGCGGTGATCGCCCAGGACATCTTGTCCAGGCCGTGCAGCTCGCCGACGATCTTCGGCAGCGCGGTGGCCACGATCATCTGCTCGAGCGCGGCGAGAAGCAGGGCCAGCATCAGGCCGACGAAGACCATGCGGACCCGGGCGGGGCTGAGCCCGTGCGGGGGCGTCTGCGCGGCGTCCGGGGGCGGTGGCGGCTCCTGTGCGCCGCCCCCGTCGGCGGCGGCCGCGGGGGGCTGCGCCTCCGCCCGTTCGCCGTGCCCGGCGCTCATCACCAGCGTCGTCCCGCCCACCTGCTGCTCCCCTCGTCGCGCCTGCGCCGCCCATTTCTCGCATTACGCGACAACTGTGAGCAAGCGCGACGAGTCGCCCCCAGGCGTGCACCGGCGCACGTAAGCGCCGGTGGGAGCCCTACGGCGTACAACCGGGCCGTCGGCGAAAACCACTCGAAACGGTGAGCGTGACAACAGCCCTGATGGGTTACGGGAGTTGGCGGGGCAGGGGCCCCAACCGGCCGCGTGCGCCTACTTCTCGACCTCCGCGGCGAGCTTGCCGAGCACGGCGTCGTAGATCCGCGCGAGGCCCTTGGGCGCGAACGTCTTCTCGAAGAAGCCGCCGATGCCGCCCGCGCCGTTCCACACCGTGGAGACGACGACGCGCGCGGCGCCCTCGCCCGCCGGGGTCACCCGCCAGGTGGTGACCATGGACGAGTTGCGGTCCTTCTCGACGAGTTCGCCGTCGGTGGGTTCGCTCACGTCGAGCAGGCAGTCGCGGATCCGCTTGCTGGTGGCCTGCAGCTTCCAGTGGACCAGGGTGCCCTCGCCGTCGCCGCCCTCGCGCACCTCGTACTCACTGAAGTGCTCCGACAGGATCTTCGCGCGCGTGCCGCTGTAGTCGGCCAGCGCATCGAAGACGTCCTCCGGCTGCGCCGCGATGATCCGCTCCGTGGTCGCTTCGACCTGCGCCATTGCACTTCCTCCAGCAGTTGGTGTCTCAGGGGTTGGGCGGTCAGCCAACCACCCCGCGCACCGGCGCCCCAAATCGGGGCCCGGACACGTTCGCACGATCAAGGGAACATGTGTTCTATTCTGTGGCGAGTGCTGGTCACTGCTACGGAGGAGGCGCCATGCGCTGGGAGAATTTGTCCGACGGCCCGCGAAGGGGCGCCGCGGACCCCGCGCTGTTCGGCGCGGACGCGGTGACGACACGGACCTTCGACACCCCCGAGTTCCGGGGGATCACCTTCCACGAGATCCGGGCCAGGTCGATCGTGAACCGCGTGCCGGGGGCGTCGCGCATGCCCTTCGAGTGGACGGTCAACCCGTATCGCGGCTGCACGCACGCGTGCGTGTACTGCTTCGCCCGCAAGACGCACAGCTATCTGGACCTGGACACCGGCCTCGGCTTCGACAGCCAGATCGTGGTGAAGGTCAACGCGCCCGAGCTGCTGCGCCGCAAGCTCGCCTCGCCGAGCTGGCACGGCGAGCACATCGCGATGGGCACGAACGTCGATTGCTACCAGCGCGCGGAGGGCCGGTACGCGTTGATGCCGGGCATCATCGAGGCGCTGCGCGACCGGGCCAACCCGTTCTCGATCCTCACCAAGGGCACGCTGATCCTGCGCGACCTCGACCTGCTGCGACAGGCCGCCGCGGTCACGGACGTCGGCATCTCGGTGTCCGTGGGCTTCGTGGACGAGCAGCTCTGGCGCACGGTGGAGCCGGGCACGCCCGCGCCCGGGCGGCGCCTGGACGTCGTGCGCACGCTGAGCGGGCACGGCATCGGGTGCGGTGTCCTGATGGCCCCGGTGATCCCGTTCCTGGGCGACCATCCGGACCAGTTGCGCGCCACGGTGCGGGCGATCGCCGAGGCCGGGGCGACGTCGGTGACGCCGCTGGTGCTGCATCTGCGGCCGGGCGCGCGCGAGTGGTTCATGACGTGGCTCGCGCGGCACCACCCGCATCTGGTGCGGCGCTACGAACGGCTGTACGCGGACGGCGCCTACGCCCCCAAGTGGTACCAGCGCCGGATCACCCGTCATGTGCACGACCTGGCGCGGGAGTTCGGCATCGGCCCCTCGCGCGCGGGCGCCGCTCGCCGCATCCCCGAGCCCCAGGAGACGGCGCCCGCCCCGACCGCCACCCAGCTCACACTGCTGTGAGCCGGACCGGGCAACACCGCCTCGCCGGAGCCTGACCAGCTCCTGCTCCCCGGGCCCGGCCACAGCTGTGACCTGCGCTGGGCCATCGCGGGGCTCGTCATGCTCCTTTCAGGTCATTCCTTCATAGAACGCCTCCTTACGGGCGGGCTTTCCGGGACGATGCCGCGGGGGTCGTGGGCCTCGCGGCCCCGAACCCTCCGCTCTGGGAGGCTCGATGAGAGCAACCGCCGTCTCACTGTGCGGCGTCGCCGCGCTGGTGACCGGTCTCGTCGCGGCGGTGCCGTCCGCCGCGGGCGCCGACGCGCGATCCGCGCCGCGCACCGCGCACACCCCGCCCCCGCACCACCTCGCGTGGAAGAAGTGCGCCACGAAGGCCTACCCCAGGCTCCAGTGCGCGTCCCTGAAGGTCCCGCTCGACCACGACCACCCGCACGGCGCGCGGATCACGCTCGCCCTGTCGCGCATCCAGCACACCGCCAAGACGTACCAGGGCCCGCTCCTGGTGAACCCCGGCGGTCCCGGCGGCAGCGGCCTGAGCATGGCCGGGTTCGTCGCCAAGACGCTGCCGAAGAAGGTCGCCGCCGGCTACGACGTCATCGGCTTCGACCCGCGCGGCGTCGGGCGCAGCAAGCCCGCCCTGACCTGCCGCCCCGGTCACTCCAAGCCGGTGCGGCCCGCCACGGTGCCGTACACGCAGGCCCTGGAGAAGGCCAACCTCGACCGCGCGCGGGCCTTCGCGAAGGCGTGCGCCTCCAAGTACGACGTCCTGCCGTTCATCGACACGGTGAGCACGGTCAAGGACCTGGACGCGATCCGCGCGGCGCTGGGCGCCGAGAAGATCAACTACTTCGGGTACTCGTACGGCACCTATCTGGGCGCCGTGTACGCCAGGCTCTTCCCCGACCGGGTCCGCCGCATGGCCCTGGACTCCGTGGTCGACCCGCACAACGTCTGGTACGACGCCAACCTCACCCAGGACTTCACCTTCGACGCCCGTCACAAGGCCTTCCTGGCGTGGGTCGCCAAGCACCACAAGAAGTACCGGCTCGGCACGGACCCGGCGAAGGTCGAGGCCAAGTGGTACGCGATGCGCGCCGCCGTCGCCAAGAAGCCGGCCGGCAAGAAGGTCGGCGCGGCCGAGCTGGAGGACACCTTCGTGCCGGGCGCCTACTTCGACGGCTACTGGCCGTTCCTGGCCGAGGCGTTCGCGGCGTACGTGAACCGCAAGGACGCCGACCTGCTGGTCGAGGCGTACGAGGACTTCGGCGCCGTGGACGCGGCGGGCGACAACAGCTACTCGGTGTACGCCGCCGTGGGCTGCCGGGACGCGGCCTGGCCGCGGGACTGGGAGCAGTGGCGCCGCGACAACTGGCCGGTGCACGCGAAGGCGCCGTTCATGACCTGGAACAACGCCTGGTACAACGCTCCGTGCGCGTTCTGGCCGGTGCGGTCGCTGCATCCGGTCGACGTCACCAACACGTCGGTGCCGCCGGTGCTGCTCTTCCAGGCGACCGACGACGCGGCCACGCCGTACGAGGGCGCGATCACGATGCACCGCAAGCTGCGCGGTTCGAGCCTGGTGGTGGAGCAGGGCGGCGGCAACCACGGCGTCACGCTGAGCGGGAACGCCTGCCTGGACCGGCACCTGGCGGCGTACCTGACGAACGGCAAGGTGCCGCACAGCGGCGGTGAGGTCGACGCGGTGTGCAAGCGGCTGCCCGAACCGAAGCCGAAGAGCGCGGCGCGGGGCTCGGCGGAGAAGGGCCCGGCGGCGGGCGGCGCCTCCGGAACCGGCGCCTCCGGGAGCGGCGCGGAACTGCACGGGCTGCTGGGCTTCCGGGGCTGAGACCCCGGTCCCGGGCCGGACGCCGGGGGCGGACACCCGCTCCCGGCCGAACCCCGGCCTCCGTCGGGGGCGTTGTCAGACCCATGGTCCACCATGGGGACCATGAGCGAACTGACGTACATCAACGCCCCCGACGGGGTCGCCCCCGCGACGCAGTACACGCACGTCGTGACGGGCACCGGCCGCCTCGTCGCCGTCTCCGGTCAGCTCGCCCTCGACGAGCAGGGCAAGCTGGTCGGCAAGGGGGACGCCGCGGCGCAGGCCCACCAGGTCTTCGGGAATCTGCGGCGCTGTCTGGCCGCCGCGGGCGCGGGCTTCGACGACGTGATCAAGCTGACCTATTTCGTCACGGACGTTGCGCACATGCCCGCGATACGGGCCGCGCGGGACGCGCACCTGGACCCCGCCCGGCTGCCCGCGGCGTCGGCCGTGCAGGTCGTGGCCCTGATGGGGCCCGAATTCCTCATGGAGATAGAGGCGTTGGCGATGGTGCCGGACGAGCGGCCCGCGGAGGCCTAGCCCTCACCTCGACCCCCTCTACGCCTGCCCACCCGCGCCGCCGAGCAGCAACAACGCGCTCCCCCCCGCCAGTTCCTCCGCGTGCGCCGGAAGTTCCTGGCCGCGGCGCACATGGCGGCGGACGATCGTCAGCGGCATGTCGATCACCGCGAGCGTGACGCGGTCGGTGGCCGGCGCGTCCTCGGCGCCGAGCGCGGCACAGAGCGCGGCGACGGCCTCGCCCACCCGCCGGTGCCCCTCCTCGGCCCGGCGCACCCCGGGCTCGGGCCAGTCGTCGCGGGCGAAGTCGCCGGCGCCGTACAGGAGCAGAGCCGCCTCGCGCGGGTGCGCCCGGCTCCAGGCGACCACATGGACGGCCGCCGCGCGGGCGGCCGCACGCGGGTCGCCGTCACCGGACCCCAGCGCCTCGCCGGACCCCAGCGCCGCGAACCACCCCTCCTGGAAGTCCTCGACGGTCCGCAGCCACACCTCGGCGAGCAGCGCCGCACGCGCCGGGAAGCGGTGGTAGACGGAGCCGCTGGGCGCGCCGACCGCCTTGGCCACGGCCGCCATCGTGATCGCGGACGGGCCCGCGTCGGCGGCCAGCTCGACGGCTGCGTCGAGAAAGCGGGATGCGTCGTACCGGGGTGGCCTCGCCATGTATTGGAGAGTACCCTCCAATTAAATAGAGGGGGCTCTCCAAAACTGGGGATCCCCGTTCCCGGCACTCAGGACCCTGGAGCCACCATGGCCGTCCTCAACGTCCACGAACGCCTCCTGCCCGCCAAGCCGAGCGAGGTCGGCGCGCTCATCGACGCGCTCGCCTCGGCGGACGACCCGCTGTGGCCCGGCCGCGACTGGCCGCCCATGAAGCTGGACCACGGCCTCACGCCCGGCTCGCGCGGCGGCCACGGCCCGGTCCGGTACACAGTGGCGGCGTACGCGCCCCAGCAGTGGGTGCGCTTCACCTTCTCAGGCCCGCGCGGCTTCCACGGATTCCACGAGTTCACGGTCCACCCACTGAACGACGGCGACGACCGCGACGAGGACGGGAGCAGAAGCGGGAGCGGGCGCACGATCCTGCGGCACACACTGGCGATGCGCGCCCGCGGCGCGGCCCGGCTGACCTGGCCGCTGGCGTTCCGCTCGTTCCACGATGCCTGCCTGGAGGACAGCCTCGACCGCGCGGAGCGGGCCCTGACCGGCACGGTCCGCCGCCCCGCGCGCTGGAGCCCGTACGTCCGCTTCCTCCGCCGCGTCACCCCCGGTTAGAACCGGTTGCCCTCACAAAGCCGCTCCGCCGCCGGGCAGCCGGACAGGCCTCACGACCCCTGCGCCCGCACCGACACCCGCGCCAGCGCCGCCGCGGCCGCCGCCGCCAGGCGCGGATGGCCGCAGGCCGCCTTGAGTACCGGGATGGCCCGCGCGTCCCCCAGCGCCCCGAGCCCCTCCACGCACGCCAGCGCGACCTTGCCGTACGGGTCGTTGGGCGTCAGGCGGCGCTGCAGCGTGACGATCAGCGCGGGCGCGGACTCCGGGGCACGCAACTCGGTGAGCAGCCGCACCGGATGCAGGGCGTAGGCGACGCGCAGCTCGTTCGTGGCGAGCGCGGCCGCCGCGCGGGCCGTGCGCGGATCGCCGAGCCGCGCGAGGGCGTGCGCCGCGGCGGCACAGCGCGGCGGATCCCGGTGATTGAGCAGCAGCACCAGCGACTCGAAGGCCCGCCGGTCCCCGAGGACGCCGAGCTTGACCGCCGCCAACTCCCTTGCCCACAGGGGCTGTCCGGTCGCGTGCAGCGCCCCCGCCAGCTCGTCGGGATCGCCGACGGCCAGCAGTTCCTCGTACGCCTCCAGCGCTCCCGACGCGGCCGCCTCGCGTCGTAAGCGATCCGTCACCGTCCGCAACTCCGCATCCATGCGGTGAGCCTAGTCGCGACGGAGGTCACAGACACCGGGGCTGGCGCGCTCGTTACTCGCCGGTTAATCTCATGTGAGCGGGGCACACTCCCCGCAGGCAGTACCTCGACTCATGACGGCCTGGTGACGCAGCCGTCGCGAGTGTTGTCGGTTCGGTACGCACGTACCGCAGGACGGCGTGGCTCCGGGACAGGGCCCGCCGGTTCCCCTCTCGCGCAACCTCCGCACGCCGTACGCCACTTCACGCCCGCTCGCGTGGCCGCCACGCACGCATGCGTGGTCCGTGTCCGGTGCGCCCCCGCCACGCGCCGCGCGCGTGTGCCCCTCAGTCGTCACTCACTTCCTGGAGTCCACGCATGGACACTCCCTTGCACACGGTCGCCGTCGTCGGTCTGGGCACGATGGGCACCGGCATCGCCGAAGTCCTCACCCGCGCGGGCCGCGAGGTCATCGGCATCGACATCAGTGAGCAGGCCGTCGCCCGCGCCGTCACCGCCCTGGAGGCCTCCACCGCGCGTGCCGTGCGCCGCGAGCGGCTGTCCGAGAGCGAGCGCGACGCCGCTCTGGCCCGTTTCCGCACCTTCACCGACCTGCGGGCGGCGGCCGACGCCGACCTGGTGATCGAGGTCGCCCCCGAGTCGTACGAGATCAAGCAGCAGATCTTCCGTGAGCTCGACGGTGTCGTCCGCCCCGGCACGATCCTCGCCACCGGCACCAACGCACTGTCCGTGACGCGGCTGGCCGCCGAATCCGCCCACCCGGAGCGGGTGTTGGGCCTGCACTTCTTCAATCCGGCGCCCGCGATGAAGCTCGTCGAGGTCGTCTCGTCCGTGCTCACCGCGCCGGCCGCCGTGGCGAGGGTCACCGACCTGGCCTGCGCGCTCGGCAAGGAGCCCGTCGCCGTCGGCGACCGCCCCGGTTTCGTCGCCGACGGGCTGCTCTTCGGCTACCTCAACCAGGCGGCCGCGATGTACGAGGCCAAGTACGCGAGCCGGGAGGACATCGACGCCGCGATGCGGCTCGGCTGCGGACTGCCGATGGGCCCCCTCGCGCTGCTCGACCTGATCGGCGTCGACACCGCCCGCACCGTCCTCGACGCCATGTACGCCGAGTCGCAGGACCGGCTGCACGCGCCCGCCCCGATCCTCAAGCAGCTCAGCGAGGCGGGCCTGACGGGACGCAAGTCGGGCCGCGGCTTCTACACGTACGCCGCGTCCGGGAGCGACGAGGTGGTGCGGGACGCCGCGACACCGCTGGAGGGCACGCGGCAGGCGCGCGGACGTGAGGTGCGCGCCGTCGGAGTGGCCGGTTCCGGGACCATGGCGTCGGGCATCGCGGAGGTCTTCGCGAAGGCCGGGTACGACGTGGTGCTCGCCGCCCGCAGCGAGGAGAAGGCCGCGGCGGCCAAGTCCCGTATCGCCAAGTCGCTTTCGCGCTCTGTCGACAAGGGGCGGATGACGTCGGAGGCGGCGGCGAAGACCCTGGACCGGATCACGCCGAGCGGGACGTACGACTCGTTCGCCGACGTCGATCTCGCTCTGGAGGCGGTCGCCGAGGACCTGGAGATCAAGCAGCAGCTGTTCGCGACGCTCGACAAGGTCTGCAAGCCGGGCGCGGTCCTCGCCACCACCACGTCCTCCCTGCCGGTCGTCGCCTGCGCCCGCGCCACCTCCCGCCCCGGCGACGTGATCGGCCTGCACTTCTTCAACCCGGCGCCGGCCATGAAACTCGTCGAGGTCGTGCGCACCGTGCTGACCGAGGACGACGTGCACGCCACGGCCCGCGAGGTGTGCGCGTCGATCAAGAAGCACCCGGTGGACTGCGGCGACCGGGCCGGCTTCATCGTGAACGCGCTGCTCTTCCCGTACCTCAACAACGCGATCAAGATGGTCCAGGAACACTACGCGTCTCTTGACGACATTGACGCCGCGATGAAGCTGGGCGGCGGCTACCCCATGGGGCCCTTCGAGCTCCTGGACGTCGTCGGCCTGGACGTCTCGCTGGCCATCGAGAAGGTGCTGCACCGCGAATTCCGCGAGCCGGGCCTCGCCCCCGCCCCTCTCCTGGAGCACCTGGTGGCCGCGGGCTGCCTCGGCCGCAAGACGGGCCGTGGTTTCCGCGAATATGCCCGGCGCTGACCGGCGCGCGGACCCCGGAGCCAGAGCACAGGAAGCGGTGCGCGCCGAGCGCGCGGACTGGGGCGGGCTGCTCGAACCGTCGGGCAGCCCCGTCCCGCAGGCGCACTCAGCTGCGCACATGCAGTACGTTCGGGGCATGTCCAAGGCCGTCAAGTCCTCACGTACGACAGCTACGCCCGACGCTCCGGAGAGCGCCGCGGGCAGCCGCGCCGCCGCCCAACGGCTCAAGATGCGCCGCGAGCTGGCGGCCGCCGCCATGGAACTGTTCGCGTCCAAGGGGTACGAGGCCACGACGGTCGACGAGATCGCCGCCGCGGCCGGTGTGGCCCGCCGGACCTTCTTCCGCCACTTCCGCTCCAAGGAAGAGGCGATCTTCCCCGACCACGACGACACCTTGATCCGCGCGGAGGCCGTGCTCAACGCGGCGCCCGCCCACGAGCACCCGCTGGACACCGTGTGCCGCGGGATCAAGGAGGTCATGAAGATGTACGCCGCGTCGCCCGCCGTCTCCGTGGAGCGGTACCGGCTGACGCGGGAGGTGCCGACGCTGCGCGAGCGCGAGATCGCGTCCGTGGCGCGGTACGAGCGGCTGTTCACGCGCTATCTGCTCGGGCACTTCGACGAGCACGCGCACCATCACGGCAACGACGATCCGCTGCTCGCGGAGGTCGCCGCGTCCGCCGTGGTGACGGCGCACAACCACGTGCTGCGGCGGTGGCTGCGGGCCGGGGGGCAGGGGGACGTCGAGGGGCAGCTCGACCATGCCTTCGGGATCGTGCGGCGGACGTTCGGGACGGGGATTCCCGCAGGGCGGGACACGGTGCCCCCGTCGGGGGCGGCGACCGTCTCCGACGGGGGTGAGGTGCTGGTTACCGTTGCGCGCACCGACGCTCCCCTCGACGAGGTCATGCGCACCATCGAGAAGGCGCTGCGCACTCGCTCCTGATGGGGCTTCGCCCCTCTCCCCCTTTTCGGCCCTTCGGGCCTCGTCCTCAAACGCCGGACGGGCTATCCACTGCCCGTCCGGCGTTTTTTGGCGCCCCATGAGGGAACCCACCCGCACCCCTGCTGACCTGCAATGATCGATCATCGCTCAGATGAAGCCCGCTGCTGACAACTGAGAGAAATTGTTGGCACTGAGTGTCTTGCCGACTGGCACGCGGTGTCATACGTTGATGTTGTCCGGGCGGCCGGCACGCGGAGAACTTCCGTACGCCGGCTGTCCCCGTGAGCCATTGGCGAGCGCGCCCGGACGCCTGCGTCACAGGCACCTCCCGCGCCCCACCACGGCGTCGCCACAGCACCACCTCCGCCGAACCGACGGCACCACACCCTTTCCAGCACCACCCCGACGTACCCCTCAGAGCGCTACCCGCCGGTAGCGCCCTTCGCCGGAGGCATCCCATGCAGGAAATCCTGGACGCGATCCAATCGCCGGACACCTCGGCGGCCGACTTCGCCGCGCTGCCGCTGCCCGAGTCGTACCGCGCGGTGACCGTGCACAAGGACGAGACGGAGCTGTTCGCCGGTCTCGCCACGCGGGACAAGGACCCGCGCAAGTCGCTGCACCTGGACGACGTCCCGGTGCCCGAACTCGGCCCGGGCGAGGCCCTGGTGGCCGTGATGGCGTCGTCGGTGAACTACAACTCCGTGTGGACATCGATCTTCGAGCCGCTGTCGACCTTCGGCTTCCTGGAGCGGTACGGCAGGCTCAGCGAGCTGACGAAGCGTCACGACTTGCCGTACCACATCATCGGGTCCGACCTCGCGGGCGTCGTGCTGCGCACCGGCCCCGGTGTGAACGCCTGGCACCCCGGCGACGAGGTCGTCGCGCACTGCCTGTCCGTCGAGCTGGAATCCAGCGACGGCCACAACGACACCATGCTCGACCCCGAGCAGCGCATCTGGGGCTTCGAGACCAACTTCGGCGGGCTCGCGGAGATCGCGCTCGTGAAGTCCAACCAGCTCATGCCCAAGCCGGACCACCTCAGCTGGGAGGAGGCGGCGGCTCCGGGGCTGGTGAACTCCACCGCGTACCGGCAGCTCGTCTCCCGCAACGGCGCCGGCATGAAGCAGGGCGACAACGTGCTGATCTGGGGCGCGAGCGGTGGACTCGGCTCGTACGCAACGCAGTTCGCGCTCGCCGGGGGCGCCAACCCCATCTGTGTGGTGAGCAGCCCCCAGAAGGCCGAGATCTGCCGCGCCATGGGCGCCGAGGCGATCATCGACCGCAACGCCGAGGGCTACAAGTTCTGGAAGGACGAGCACACCCAGGACCCCAAGGAGTGGAAGCGCTTCGGCAAGCGCATCCGTGAGCTCACCGGCGGCGAGGACATCGACATCGTCTTCGAACACCCCGGCCGCGAGACCTTCGGCGCCTCCGTGTTCGTCACCCGCAAGGGCGGCACCATCACCACCTGCGCCTCGACCTCGGGCTACATGCACGAGTACGACAACCGCTACCTGTGGATGTCCCTGAAGCGCATCATCGGCTCGCACTTCGCCAACTACCGCGAGGCCTGGGAGGCCAACCGGCTGATCGCCAAGGGCAAGATCCACCCGACGCTCTCCAAGGTGTACTCCCTGGAGGACACCGGGCAGGCCGCCTACGACGTGCACCGCAACCTGCACCAGGGCAAGGTCGGCGTCCTCGCGCTCGCACCCGGCGAGGGACTCGGCGTGCGCGACCAGGAGACGCGGGCCCGGCACCTCGACGCCATCAACCGCTTCCGCGACATCTGAGGGGGCTGGGCCCGCACATGACTGAGCGTCAGAAGGACCGGCCGTGGCTGATGCGCACCTATGCCGGCCACTCCACGGCCGAGGCGTCGAACGAGCTGTACCGGCGCAACCTCGCCAAGGGCCAGACCGGTCTGTCGGTCGCCTTCGACCTGCCGACGCAGACCGGGTACGACCCGGACCACATCCTCGCGCGCGGGGAGGTGGGCCGGGTCGGCGTCCCGGTGTCCCATCTCGGCGACATGCGGCGGCTGTTCCAGGACATCCCCCTGGAGCAGATGAACACCTCCATGACGATCAACGCGACCGCCATGTGGCTGCTCGCGCTCTACCAGGTCGTCGCCGAGGAACAGGGTGCCGACATCGGCAAGCTCCAGGGGACGACGCAGAACGACATCGTCAAGGAGTACCTGTCGCGCGGCACCCACGTCTTCCCGCCGGGACCCAGCCTGCGCCTGACCACCGACATGATCACGTACACGGTGGCGCACATCCCGAAGTGGAACCCGATCAACATCTGCAGCTATCACCTGCAGGAGGCCGGGGCCACGCCGGTGCAGGAGATCGCGTACGCGATGAGCACGGCGATCGCGGTGCTCGACGCGGTGCGTGCCTCCGGGCAGGTGCCCGAGGAGAAGTTCGGTGACGTCGTCGCGCGGATCTCCTTCTTCGTGAACGCCGGTGTGCGGTTCATCGAGGAGATGTGCAAGATGCGGGCCTTCGGGCGCATCTGGGACCGCGTCACGCGCGAGCGATACGGCATCACGGACGCCAAGCAGCGCCGCTTCCGCTACGGCGTGCAGGTCAACTCGCTCGGCCTGACCGAGGCGCAGCCGGAGAACAACGTCCAGCGCATCGTCCTGGAGATGCTCGCCGTCACGCTGTCGAAGGACGCACGCGCGCGTGCCGTGCAGCTGCCCGCGTGGAACGAGGCGCTGGGTCTGCCGCGCCCCTGGGACCAGCAGTGGTCGCTGCGCATCCAGCAGGTCCTCGCGCACGAGAGCGACCTGCTGGAGTACGAGGACATCTTCGCGGGCTCCCATGTGATCGAGGCCAAGGTCGACGCCCTCGTCGAGGAGTCCCTGGCGGAGATGGACCGCATCGAGCAGATGGGCGGCGCGATGGCCGCCGTCGAGTCGGGCTATCTGAAGGCGCAGCTCGTGTCCTCGCACGCGGAGCGCCGGGCGCGCATCGAGGCGGGCGAGGACAAGATCATCGGTGTGAACGTCTTCGAGACGACGGAGCCGAACCCGCTCACCGCCGACCTGGACACCGCGATCATGACGGTCGACCCCGAGGTCGAGGCGCGTGTGGTGGAGGCCATCGGGGTGTGGCGCACCACCCGTCAGGAGTCCTCGGACCGGCAGGGCCTCGGCGACCCGTTCCACTTCCCGACGATCCGGCAGTCGCTCGACCGGCTGAAGGAGGTCGCGGCCGGCACCGGCAACCTGATGGAGGCCACCCTGGAGTGCGCGCGTGCCGGTGTGACGACCGGGGAGTGGGCGGGGGCGCTGCGGGAGGTCTTCGGGGAGTTCCGGGCGCCCACGGGCGTCTCCGGGGCGCCGGTGGCCGTCACGGCGGAGGCGGGCACGCCGCTCGCGCTGGTCCGCGAGAAGGTCGAGAAGACCGCCGCGGACCTCGGCAGCGGCAGGCTGCGCTTCCTCGTCGGCAAGCCGGGCCTCGACGGGCACTCCAACGGCGCCGAGCAGATCGCGGTGCGCGCGCGTGACGCCGGGTTCGAGGTCGTGTACCAGGGCATCCGGCTCACCCCCGAGCAGATCGTGGACGCGGCGCTCGCGGAGGACGTGCACGCCGTGGGCCTGTCGATCCTGTCCGGCTCGCACGCGCAGCTCGTGCCGGACGTGCTGGTGCGGCTGCGCACCGCGGGCGCGCACGACATCCCCGTGATCGCCGGCGGCATCATCCCCAGCAGCGACGCCGAGGACCTGAAGGCGGCGGGTGTGGCCGCCGTGTTCACCCCCAAGGACTTCGGCATCACGGAGATCATCGGTCGTATCGTCGACGAGATCCGGAAAGCGAACCACCTCGACCCTCTGGAGGTCCCCGCATGACCCAGACCCAGCCGCAGTCCGGCGCGGTGAACCGGCTCCGCCCGCGCCGCTCCTGCCTGGCCGTTCCCGGCTCGAACCCGCGCTTCCTGGAGAAGGCCCAGGGCCTGCCCGCCGACCAGGTGTTCCTCGACTTGGAGGACGCGTGCGCGCCGCTCGCCAAGCCCGAGGCGCGGCACACGATCGTCAAGTTCCTCAACGAGGGCGACTGGACGGGCAAGACACGGGTCGTGCGCGTCAACGACTGGACGACCGAGTGGACGTACCGCGACGTCGTGACGGTGGTCGAGGGCGCTGGCCCCAATCTTGACTGCATCATGCTGCCGAAGGTCCAGGACGCCCAGCAGGTGGTGGCCCTCGACCTGCTGCTTACGCAGATCGAGAAGACGATGGGCTTCGAGGTCGGCAGGATCGGCATCGAGGCGCAGATCGAGAACGCCAAGGGTCTGGTCAATGTTGACGAGATCGCCGCCGCCTCGTCACGTATTGAGACGATCATCTTCGGCCCGGCCGACTTCATGGCGTCGATCAACATGAAGTCGCTCGTCGTGGGCGAGCAGCCGCCCGGCTACCCGGCGGACGCGTACCACTACATCCTGATGCGCATCCTGATGGCGGCGCGCACGCACGACCTCCAGGCGATCGACGGCCCGTACCTCCAGATCAAGAACGTCGACGGCTACCGCGAGGTGGCGGGCCGCGCGGCCGCGCTCGGCTTCGACGGCAAGTGGGTGCTGCACCCGGGCCAGGTGGAGGCGGCCAACGAGGTGTTCTCGCCGTCGCAGGAGGACTACGACCACGCCGAGCTGATCCTGGACGCGTACGAGTACTACACGTCCGAGGCGGGCGGCAAGAAGGGCTCGGCGATGCTCGGCGACGAGATGATCGACGAGGCCAGCCGGAAGATGGCGCTGGTCATCTCCGGGAAGGGCCGTGCGGCCGGCATGCGGCGCACCAGCACGTTCGAGGCTCCGGAGGCGTAGGGATCATGCAATTCGGCCGCACCTATGAGGAGTTCGAAGTCGGCGCCGTGTACAAGCACTGGCCTGGCAAGACGGTCACCGAGTACGACGACCACCTCTTCTGTCTGCTCACCATGAATCATCACCCGCTGCACATGGACAGCAACTACGCGGAGCAGACGACGGACTTCGGGAAGAACGTCGTCGTCGGGAACTACATCTACTCGCTGCTGCTGGGCATGTCGGTGCCGGACGTGTCGGGCAAGGCGATCGCGAACCTGGAGGTCGAGTCGCTCAAGCACGTGGCGCCGACGTTCCACGGCGACACGATCTACGGCGAGACGACGGTCCTGGACAAGACGCCGTCGAGGTCCAAGTCGGACCGCGGGGTCGTGTACGTGGAGACCCGGGGCTACAAGCAGGACGGCACGCTGGTCTGCGTGTTCCGCCGCAAGGTGATGGTGCCCACGGAGACGTACATCAAGGAGCGCGGCGGCGAGCAGCCCGGCCGCCCGGAGCCGATCGCGCCCACGGAGAAGAAGTCCGCGCCCGCGGCGCAGGAGACGGAGAAGCAGTCATGACGCGACTCGCGCAGACCGCCGGTCTGACCGACATCCAGCGGGAAATCCTGTCCACCGTCAGGGACTTCGTCGACAAGGAGATCCTGCCGGTCGCGACCGAGCTGGAGCACCGCGACGAGTACCCGCAGCAGATCGTCGACGGCCTCAAGGAGTTGGGCCTGTTCGGCCTGATGATCCCGGAGGAGTACGGGGGTCTGGGCGAGTCGTTGCTGACGTACGCGCTGTGCGTGGAGGAGATAGCGCGCGGCTGGATGTCGGTGTCCGGCATCATCAACACCCACTTCATCGTGGCGTACATGCTCAAGCAGCACGGCACGCAGGAGCAGAAGGACCACTTCCTGCCGCGCATGGCGACGGGTGAGGTGCGGGGCGCGTTCTCGATGTCGGAGCCGGGGCTCGGCTCCGACGTGTCGGCGATCGCGTCGAAGGCGGTCAAGGACGGCGAGGAGTACGTCCTCAACGGTCAGAAGATGTGGCTGACGAACGGGGGCTCGTCAACGCTGGTGGCCGTGCTCGTCAGAAGTGACGAAGGACACCCTGAGGGCACGGCCCCGCACAAGTCGATGACGACGTTCCTCGTGGAGAAGGAGCCGGGCTTCGGCGAGGTGCGTCCGGGGCTGACCATCCCCGGGAAGATCGACAAGATGGGCTACAAGGGTGTCGACACCACCGAGTTGATCATGGATGGCCTGCGCATTCCGGCCAATCGCGTGCTCGGCGGGGCGACCGGCCGAGGGTTTTACCAAATGATGGACGGCGTCGAGGTCGGCCGCGTGAATGTGGCGGCGCGTGGTTGCGGCGTCGCGCAGCGTGCTTTTGAACTGGGCGTCTCGTATGCCCAACAGCGTCACACTTTCGGCAAGCCGATCGCCCAGCACCAGGCAATTCAGTTCAAGCTGGCGGAGATGGCTACCAAGGTCGAGGCCGCCCATGCGATGATGGTGAACGCAGCACGCAAAAAGGACTCCGGGGAGCGAAACGACCTCGAAGCAGGGATGGCGAAGTATCTGGCATCCGAATACTGCAAGGAAGTCGTAGAGGACGCGTTCAGGATTCACGGCGGGTACGGCTTCTCGAAGGAGTACGAGATCGAGCGTCTCTACCGCGAGGCGCCGATGCTGTTGATCGGTGAAGGAACCGCCGAGATCCAGAAAATGATCATTGGCCGACGACTCCTCGAAGAGTATCGATTCCAGGGCTGAATGTCCGACTTGGGGTGATTTCTTCGAGATTTACTCGAGAAGAAGATCACACCCAGTCAGCACGCAGCGGCGGCCGACTCGGCTTCCTGGCTTGCCCAGTTGTGGCTCGCAACCGATACGATCCCGGGAAAGCCGCCGTCCCCCATATGCAGTGCGGCATCATCCGCTACGAAGGTCATCCATGCCCCACAGCCAAACCTCTGCACCTCGCGTCAGCTTCCTCGGTGGACGCCTCGCGCGCGGAGCATCGCCGTGGCTCCTGCCGACCGTCGCCACCGCGGCACTCAGCCTGGCCAGGTCACGCCGCTCCAAGGGCGCGGCCGCGATTGCCGTGCCCACCACCGCGCTCGCGGCGGGCATGCTGTGGTTTTTCCGCGACCCCGAGCGCGAGATCACCCGGGGCCGGGTCATCTCGCCTGCCGACGGTGTCGTACAGAGCATCATGCCGTGGAAGGACGGGCGCACCCGCGTCGCGATCTTCATGAGCCCGCTGAACGTCCACGTCAACCGCGCGCCGCTGGCCGGCACGGTGACGTCCGTCGAGCACATCCCGGGCGGTTTCGTCCCGGCGTTCAACAAGGAGAGCGAGAACAACGAGCGCGTTGTCTGGCACTTCGACACCGAGCTCGGCGACATCGAGATGATCCAGATCGCGGGCGCCGTCGCCCGGCGCATCGTGCCGTACGTGCCTCAGGGCACCAAGGTGGAGCAGGGCGAGCGCATCGGCCTGATCCGCTTCGGCTCGCGCGTCGACATCTACCTGCCGGAGGGCGTCGAGGTGGACGTCGAGGTGGGGCAGAAGACCGTGGCTGGGGTGACCCGCATTGACCGTGACTGATCCTGAGACACCGGCGGGCTGGGTGCCCGAGGCCGTGGACAACGGGGCCTCCGCGGTGGGCGACTCCGACGAGGACATGCCGCTCTCCCTGCGCCTGTCGATAGCGGACACGCTCACGCTGGGCAACGCCACGTGCGGCTTCATGGCGGTGTACTTCACCACCACCGGCATCCTCATCCCGCACCTCACGGGTGACCAGTCGGGCATGGCCCGCAACAGCGCCGCCACGGCCGTGATCCTGATGCTGTGCGCCGCCGTCTTCGACCTCTTCGACGGGCTCGTGGCCCGCAAGCTGCGGTCGTCGCCGATGGGCGCGGAGCTGGACAACCTCTCCGACCTGATCAGCTTCGGTCTGGCCCCCGCGTACTTCGTGCTCGTGTACGGCGTGGTCGGCGAGGGCGCGCATCAGCGGGTCGCGGCGGTCGGGGCGATCGTGGTGCTCTTGGCGGTGGTGCTGCGGCTTGCGAGATTCTCGTGCGTGACCCTGCGTGACGGAGTGTTCCAGGGGATGCCGTCGCCGTTCGGCGCGCTGACCGTTGTCTCGATCGTGCTCCTGGAGCTGCCCTTCGTGGCCACGCTCCTCGCCATCATCGGCACCGCCTGGCTGATGGTGAGCCGGGTCGAGTATCCGAAGCCGCGGGGCCCGCTCGCGGTGGCCATGCTCGCCTGGATCGTCGCCGCGATGGGGCTGCTCGCCGCGTGGGCCTTCGACGCCCCCGGCGGTCAGCTGCTGCTCCAGACCGGCTGCGCGCTGCAGCTGGTGCTCGGCGCGGTGATCCCGTTGTTCGCCACGGCTCGCCGGGTGAACAACTTCCGGGACAACCGGCGCGAGGCGCGGGCCGGGCAGTTGCCGTAGCGGCGCTTGTACGTTTGCCCGAAGGGGCCTGGACCGGATCGGTCCAGGCCCCTTCTGCGTTCAGGAACCCGGCGTGTACGCCTGCGCCTCCGTGGACGCGTTCGGCTCCCGTACCACCGTCATGCCGCCCGTCGCCGACTTGTCGGGCTTCAGGATGGCGGTTTCCTTGGACGAGGGGGCCTTGGGGTTCGTGAAGTTCTGGCGGGCGCCGAAGCCGGCGTCGTACGCGTCGATGGTCAGCAGAGCCTTGTCGACGCCCTCGCGGGTGAGGTCCTTGGCGGCGCAGGCCTTCTTCAGGGCCTCGCCGAAGACCGAGGCGGCCGTCCAGCCGGCGACGACGCCGTTGTCGAGGGCGTCCTTGGGGTGGGCCTTCCGGTAGTCGGCGACCAGCTTCTTCGCGGCGGGGGTGGCGGCGCCGATGGGCAGGGTGGGCGAGGCGACGTAGTAGTTCTTCGTCAGGGCGGGGCCCGCCTGCGTGGCGAGGAGCTGCGGGGCGAACGCCGAGTTGTTGCCGATGATCGGCACATCGAGCTTCGTCGCCGCGGCGACGCCCACGAGGGAGGCGGCCTGCCGCGGGCCCGCGCTGATCACGACGGCGTCGACACCGGCCTTCTTCAGGGCGGCGGCCTGGGCCGTCATGTCGTTGTCGGTGGGCTTGATCTTCTGCTCGACGACGCTCAGACCGGACTTCTCCGCCATGTGCCGCGAGCCCTTGAGCGCGTTCTCTCCGTAGTCGCCCTCGAAGTAGACATGGCCGAGCTTGTCGCCCTTCTTCAGGCCCTTCTCCTTGATCAGGAAGTCGACGGCGTTGATGGTCTCGATGTCGTACGTGGATCCGATGACGCGTACGTAGGGGCTGCCGAGGAGGTTCGCCGACCAGGCCTGCGGCAGCACGAGGCCCTTGTCCTGGCCGTCGACGCGGTCCTTGACGGCGGCCACGAACGGGGAGCCGATGAACTGGGTGTAGCCGAGGACGTCCGGTTCCAGTTCCGTGTACGCGGCGACGGCCTTCTGCGGGTCGTAACCGTGGTCGCGGACCTGGAGTTTCAGGCGGTGGCCGCAGATGCCGCCCGCGGCGTTGAGCTGCTTGACGTAGAGCTGCTGGGCCTGGGTGACGCTCTTGCCGAGGGTGGCGTAGACGCCGGTCATGTCGGTGAGGGCGCCGAGGGTGATGGTCTTGCCGGAGATGCCCTCGCCCGTCTTCACGCCCTCCGCGTTGCCGCCTCCGTCGCCCTTGTCGTCGTCCTTGGCCTTGGAGCTGCACGCGGCGAGTGCGACCGCCGCGGCGAGCGCGGTGACGACGGCCGTGGCACGGGTCATTGGAGTCATGCTTCCTCCCCTGGGATGGACCGTGAGCGCCGGGCGGCGACGCTGATGAGGCCGCCGGGCAGGAAGAGCACCACCGCGACGACGGCGGCGCCGTACAGGTACCGGGACGCCTCCCCCGGTGCGATGCCACCGGTGCCGGGCGCGGAGACCAGGGGCAGCGCCTCGCTGTAGCGGGTGAGCAACTGGGGCAGGAGCGAGACGAGGACGGCGCCCGCGACCGCGCCCGCGACGGAGCCGAGCCCGCCGATGACGATCATGGCGAGGTACTCCAGGGACAGCGTCATGCCGAAGTAGTCGGGCACGGTGCGCTGGAAGACCAGGGCCAGCAGGACGCCCGCGAGTCCGGCGTACATCGACGACAGGACGAACACGCCGGCCCGGTAGCGGGCGACGGGCACACCGAGGACGCCTGCGGCGACGCGGTGGTCGCGGATGGCGTTCAGGGCGCGGCCCGGCCGCCCGCGCAGCACGCCGCGCGCGAAGAGCCCGCAGCCGAGGAGCAGCACGAGCCCCGCGTACCAGAGCTTCTCGGCGGAGCCGAAGGGCACGGCGGCGACCACGACTTCGCGGTCGTCGAAGGTGAACCCGAAGACGCTCAGGGGCGGCACGGCGCGGCCGTTCGAGCCGCCCGTCAGGTCGCCCGCGTTGAACAGGACGTGCTGCCCGATGAAGATCAGCGCGAGCGTGGCGATGCCGAGGTAGGCGCCGCGCAGGCGGCCCGCGATGGGGCTGAACGCGCCGCCTGCGGCGCCCGCGAGCAGTACGGCGAGGACGGCGGCGAGCGAGGTGGGCAGGCCGAGCCCGGTGAGCCCGTCGCCCTCACCGGCGAACACGCAGTAGCCGTACGCGCCCACGGCGAGGAAGAAGGCGTGCCCCATGGAGAGCTGGCCGGTGGCGCCGGTGAGGAGGTTGATGCCGATGGCGCCGATCGCGGCGGCCATGGCGAACAGGCCCGCCTGGAGCCAGAACCGGTCGAGGTAGAAGGGCAGGGCGAGCAGCAGGACGCTTCCGGCCGCCCAGGCGTGGGCGCGGGGGCGCTTGAGGAAGTTGCGCGCCGCCCGTCCCGGAGAACGCTCCAGGTGGCGCGGGCGCTTCAGGCCTGGGCGCTTCAGGCGAGGGCGCTTCGGGTGGCGGCCGCCGGAGGGGGTGCGGGCCTCGGACACGGGGACCTCAGACACGGGCGAGCTCCTTCGTGCCGAAGAGTCCGGCGGGCCGGATGAGCAGGATCGCGATCATCACGAGGTAGGGGGCGAGGTCGCCGAGGCCGCGGCCGAGGAAGGTGAGGTCGCTCTGGTAGCCGGTGGCGAGGGATTCGGTGACGCCGACGACGAGTCCGCCGACGAGGGCGCCGGTGGTGGAGTCGAGGCCGCCGAGGATCGCCGCCGGGAAGGCCTTCAGCGCGGCGAGGGAGGTGGCGCGTTCGAGGCCCGGGGTCGGGAAGACGGTGAGGAACAGCGCGGCGACGGCGGCGAGCGCGCCCGCGACGGCCCACGCGCCGAGCGAGACCCGGCCGAGGCGCACGCCCATCAGGGCGGCGGTCTCCGGGCTCTCGGCGGCGGCCCGCATGGCGACGCCCCACGAGGTGTAGCGGAACGCGGCCAGGAAGATGCCGATGAGGAGCGCGGCGGTGACGAACGCGGCGATGCGGGTGTGCGCGATCGTGACGGATCCGACGGTGAGGACGGAGTCGCCCCAGGGGTCTCCGAGCGGCAGTACGTCCGTGCCGAGGCGGCGGGTGAGTTCGGTGGTGAGCAGGATGTCGACGCCGATGGTGACGATGGCGAGGACGCTGTGGTCCTGGCCGCGGTAGCGCCGCATGACGCAGAACTCGACGGCCGCGCCGACGACGGCGGCGCCCGCGACGCCGACGGCGAGGGCGGGCCAGAAGCCGAGGTCGTCGTGGAGGGAGGCGGTGATGTAGCCGCCCGCGAGGAGCAGGGAGGCGTGGGCGAAGTTCACGACTTCGGTGGCGCGGAAGATCACGACGAAGCCGAGCGCGATGAGGGCGTAGACGGAGCCCAGGGACAGGCCGTTGAGGAGGAGTTCGGCGAAGGTGCTCATGCTCCGGCCGCCTCCTGTCCCAGGTAGGCGCGGACGACGGCGGGGTCGTTCTGTACGTCGCCGGGGGTGCCGTGCGCGATGCGGCGCCCGAAGTCGAGCACGGTCACCGTGTCGGCGAGCCGCATCACCACCCCCATGTCGTGTTCGACGAGGACGATCGAGATGCCGAGGCCCTCGCGGACGCCCGCGACGACGGCGGCGGTACGGCGGCGTTCGGCGGCGGTCATCCCGGCGACGGGCTCGTCGAGGAGGAGCAGGCGGGGCTCCATGCACAGGGCGCGGGCCAGTTCGGCGAGTTTCCGCTGCCCGTACGGCAGGGCGCCCGCGGGCAGGCCGAGCTGGTCCTCGATGCCGACGAACGCGGCGATCTCGCGGACGCGTTCGCGGTGGATCCGGTCCTCGCGGGCGGCGGACGGCAGCCGCAGGCCCGCGCCGAGGAAACCGGCGCGGGTGAGCCGGTGGCGGCCCAGGAGCAGGCTGTCGGCGACGGTGGCGCGGGGCGGCAGGGCGAGGTTCTGGAAGATGCGGGCGATGCCGAGTTCCGCGATGCGGTGCGGGCGCATGCCGGTGAGTTCGTGGGGGCCGAAGCGGACGCTGCCGGACGTGGCGCGGTAGACGCCGGACAGGACGTTGAAGCACGTGGACTTGCCCGCGCCGTTGGGCCCGATGACGGCGTGCACGGTGCCGGGTTCGACGGTGAGGGACACCGCGTCGAGGGCGGTGAGACCGGCGAAGCGGACGGTGAGGTCGCGGATGGTCAGGGGCGGTACGACGCCGTCGCCGGGCTCGGGCGGTGGTGTGCCGTCGTCCTCGTGGGGCGGGGTCATCGGTCGGCCTCCCAGCGGCGCAGGCTCGGCGGGGTGTCGAGGGCGCGGGTCGCGTCGGCGGCCGCCGTCTCGTCGACCACGCCGAGGTAGCGGCGGCGCACCTCGTCGGAGGCGGCGAGTTCGGCCGCGGGGCCCTCCAGGGCGACTTCGCCGACGTCGAGGACGTACGCGTACGAGGCCAGGCGCAGCGCGAGCGCGGCGTTCTGCTCGACGAGGAGGACCGACGTGCCCTGGGCGTTGATCTCGCGGACGGTGTCGGCGATGCGGGCGGCCATCAGCGGGGCGAGGCCCAGGGAGGGCTCGTCGAGCAGGAGCAGCCGGGGGGCGGCCATCAGGGCGCGGGCGACGGCGAGCATCTGCTGTTCGCCGCCGGAGAGCAGCCCCGCGCGCTGGCCCGCGCGGTCGGCGAGGACGGGGAACAGTTCGTGGACGCGGGCGAGGGCCGCGGCCTTGGCGGCGCGGGAGCCGGTGGAGCCGAGGGCTCCGGCGCGCAGGTTGTCGGCGACCGTCATCCTGGCGAACACCCGCCTGCCCTCGGGCACTTGGGAGATGCCCGCGGCCACGACGCGCTCGGGCCTGAGCCCGTCGACGCGGCGGCCCGCGAAGCGGATGGTGCCGGAGGTCAGGGCGCCGCCGTGGAAGGAGAGGGTGCGGGACAGGGCGCGCAGCAGCGTGGACTTGCCGGCGCCGTTGCCGCCGAGCACGGCGACGACGGCGCCGTCGGGCACGTCGAGGCTGACGTGCCGCAGGGCGCGGACGGGGCCGTAGCCGACGCAGGCGTCACGGACGGAGAGGGTGTGGTGGGCGGGGTGGACGGGGTGGACGGGGTCGGCTCGGTGGGGCTGGTCGGCCCGGTGGGGCTGGTTGGCTCGATGGGACTGGTCGGCCTGACGGATCGGGTCGGCCTGACGGATCGGGTCGGCGTGGTGACTCTGGTCGGCGCGGTGGGCACGGTCCGTCCGGCGGCTCTCGTCCGGCTCGTGGGTTTGGTCCGGCTGGCGGGTTTGGTCCGGCTCGCGGGTTTGGTCCGGCTCGCGGGTTTGGTCCGGCTCGCGGGCCCGGTCCGGCTCGCGGGCCCGGTCCGGCTCGCGGGCCCGGTCCGGCTCGCGGGCCCGGTCCGGTCGGCGGTCGGAATCGGCCATTTCGCACCCCCTTCCGCGGCGTGGCGTTCACTTCAGCACCGTGCCGGGCGGGCGTCCACGGGCGGCGGGCGAAACGCTGCCGGGGCCCAGCGGTGGCGGCCGGGCGTTGTGCACCGGCACAGCACCGCCCGCCGGGGTGCTGCCGGGGCGGGCGCCCGGTGGCATCCTCCGCATCAGGCACGCGGCTCACGACGGCGAGCGGGGGAGGCGGGGCATGGGCGGGCGCACACGACGCACCGGGCACGACTGGAAACTGCTCAAGGAGGCGTGCGTGGCGCTGCTGCCGCGGATCCCGGAGCTGGTCGACGAGCATCTGCGCCAACTCGCCGAGCACTCCCCCGCGTACGACCGGGTGCTGCCGTACGACCAGCACTGGCGGGAGGCGGAGGAAGCCATCCGGATCGGCATCGAGACGATCACGGAGCCCCGTGAGTCGCCGCGCCGCGACCTGGAGTACGCGCGGGAGGCCGGGCGGCGGCGGGCCGGGCAGGGGCTGCCGCTGGACCTGCTGGTGCACTCGTACCGGAACGCCGGTTATCTGGTGTGGGACGCGCTGCTCGAAGGGGCGTCGGGCGGGGATCCGGAGCGGCTCGCCGCGCTGCTGCGGTCGGCGACGCTGGTGTGGTCGGCGGTGGACGCGCAGGCGGTGACGGCGTCCGACGCGTACCGGGAGACGGAGCTGGAGCTGCGCCGGCGCACCGACGAGCGGGCGCAGGCGCTGCTCGACGCGCTCCTCGAGGGGCAGAGCGCGCCGGGGCTGGCGGCGCGGGCGGCGGCGGGTCTTGATCTGCCGGAGCGGGGGCCGTACGCGGTGGTGGTGCTGCGGGTGGACCGGCGCGGTGGGCGGGACGCGCCGCACCGGCGGGTGCAGGAGGCCGGGTTCCGGTTCGTGTGGCGGATGCGGACGGACTGCGAGGTGGGGGTGGTGGCGCTGGGGGCGCAGGCCGGTCTCGACGGGCTCGTGGCGCTGCTCGACCGGCTCGGGGTGGGGGCCGGTGGGATCGGTCCCGTCGTGGGCGGGCTTGCCGAGCTGGGGCAGGCGCGGCGGCTCGCGGAGCTGGCGCTGCGGACGTGTCCGGCGGACGCCGGGGGTGTCGTGCGGTTCGACCGGCGGATGCCGACGGCTCTCGTGGTGGGCCAGCCGGAGCTGGCGGGGCGCCTGGTGGCGGATGTGTTCGGGGCGTTGCTGTCCCTCGAACCCGGGGACCGGGCGGTGCTCCTTGAGACGTTGGACGCGTGGCTGGACTGTGAGGGGTCGGCGGGGCGGGCCGCGGGGCGGCTGTACTGCCACCGGAACACCGTCTTCAACCGGCTGCGGCGGTTGGAGCAGCTCACGTCGCGGTCGTTGGCGCGGCCTCGGGATCTGATCGAGATGACGTTGGCCCTCGACGCGTATCGGCTGTCGCCGGGACTGGGCGGGGTGGGGTGATCCCGGGGTCGGGGGTGCCCCTCCCTGGGCGTGGGGCGCCGCTGGACCCCGGGGCGGGGTGGGCCGGATGGCGGGTGCCCCCTGGGCGTGGGGCGCCGTTGGCCCCCTCGGCGGGTGGGCCGGATGGGCGGTCGCCACCTGGGGCGGGGCTGGGGTCGGACTTGGCGGTGCCGTCGGCCGGGGCTGTGCCCACCCGTCCCGCCCTGCGGGACGATTGCCCACAGCGGTAGCGGCACACCGCGGTGGCGGCACACGGAGGCGGCGGCACGCAGCGGTAGCGGCCCACAGCGGTAGCGGCACACGCCGGTGGCGGCCCACAGCGGTAGCGACACACAGCGGTGACGGCACACGGCGGTAGCGACACACAGCGGTAGCGGCACACGGCGGTAGCTGCCCACGCCGGTGGCGGCACGCAGCGGTAGCGGCCCACGCCGGTAGCTGCAGCGGTGGCCGTTGCCGCTTGCCCTGGGCCGCGCGGCCCGCCGCGCCCGCCCCCGCGCCCGCCCCCGAAGTCCCGGTCTCCCCAACGCTCGGGGCAATCAGTAAGGGCGGGTGGGTGGGGAAGGCCCCCGCCGCGGAGCGGTGGGGGCCCGTGCCGGTCAGGTCAGGAAGTCGTGGGCCACGGACGCGGCCAGGCGTTCCAGGAGGGGGCCCGCCTCGGCCACGCAGCGGGCGACGTCGGGCTCGATGTCGGTGAGGGCGTACGCCCGCCGGATCCCGGCGGCGCCGAGCGCGGTGGGCGGCAACGCGAGCCGCCCGCACACGGCGACGACGTCGACCCCGGCGGCCCGGGCCGCCGCGGCCACCCCGGCGGGAGCCTTCCCGTGCAGGGTCTGCTCGTCGAGCGACCCCTCCCCGGTGATGACGAGCGCCGCCCCGGCCAGCGCCGGCGCGAAGCCGAGGACGTCCAGCATGACGTCGATGCCGGGCCGGAACGACGCCCCGAGCCCGACGAGGGCCCCGTACCCGATCCCGCCCGCGGCCCCGGCGCCCGGCGCCTGCGCGTACTCCAGAGCCTGCGGCCCGACGTCCCGGGCGAGCACCCGCGCGAAGTGCGCGAGCGCGGCGTCGAGGGTTTCGACGTCCTCCGGCGAGGCGCCCTTCTGCGGCCCGTACACCGCGGGCGCCCCCTTCGGCCCGGTCAGCGGGTTGTCGACGTCGCTGGCCAGGACGATCTGGACGGCGCCGAGCCGCGGGTCGAGCCCGGACAGGTCGGCGGACGCCAGCTCCCGCAGCGGCCCGCCGCCGGGCGCGACGGGCTCCCCGTCGGCGTCCAGGAACCGCGCGCCGAGCGCGGCCAGCATGCCCGCGCCGCCATCGGTCGTCGCGCTGCCGCCCACGCCGAAGACGACGGTGTGCGCGCCCGCGTCGAGCGCGGCGCGGAGCAGCTCCCCGCTGCCGTACGTCGTCGCCGTGAGCGGCGCGAACGTGTCCGCGGGCAGCAGTTGCAGCCCCGAGGCCTCGGCCATCTCCACGACGGCGGTGCCGTCCCGCAGCGCGTACGCCGCCACGACCTCGGCGCCGAGCGGCCCGGTGACCCGCACCTCCCGGCGTTCGAAACCGGCCGCCACGGCCGCGTCGACCGTGCCGTCACCGCCGTCCGCGACGGGCAGCGCCCGCACCGGCAGGTCCGGCACCACCCGGTGCAGGCCCGCCGTCACGCGCTCGGCCACCTGCACGGCCGTGAGGGACCCCTTGAACTTGTCCGCGGCGATGAGCACATGGCCGCGGCCCGTGCCCCCGGCGCCGTGTCCCGCGCCGTCTCCCGCCGTCACTGCAGCGTCCGCCACCTTGCATTCCCCTTGCTTTCCGGGCCTTGCTCGCGTCAAGGCAGTCGCGCCGCAGCGACCATAACCGCAGGAGGGGGCCGCTGCCCATGGTCGTCGGCCCCGCCCACTGATCACCTGCCCTGATTTATATGGCTATACAGGGACAACTCGACCCGGCATGCGGCCAGAGATGATCGATCACCCCGGCCCGGCCCAAGACCCGGACCAAGACCCGGACCAGGACCGGGACCAAGACCCGGACCAGGACCCGCGCGCCGCCGCCCGGATTTCGGTAGACCGGACGTATGACCTCGACGGCACCGGACCCCCGGCCCACGGACCCCCGCCCCGCGAATCCCCGGCCCACGGACCCCCGCCTCGCGGACCGCATCCACGGCGGCTGGCTCGGCCGCATCGCCGGCAACATGCTCGGCAAGCCCGTCGAACACGGCGACTACTGGACCCGCGACCGCATCGACCGCTACCTGCGGCTCACCGACGCGCTCCCCCTCACCGACTACCTGCCCGAACCCCCCGCCGGGGACGGGGCCGGCGACTTCGAGCTGCGCCCGGAGTGGCCCTTCTGCGTGCGCGGCCGCGTCGACGGCAGCTGCCGCGACGACGACGTGGACTACGCGATCCTCGGCCTGGAGCTCCTGGAGTCGCGCGGCTTCGGCTTCAGCACCGAGCAGGTGGGCGAGCTGTGGCTGCTGCGGCTGCCCTATCTCCAGACGTTCACGGCGGAGCGCGTGGCGTACCGCAATCTCACGGCCGGGCTCAGGCCGCCGCTGACGGCGACGTACGACAATCCGTACCAGGAGTGGATCGGGGCGCTGATCCGCGCCGACATCTTCGGCTGGACCTGCCCGGGCGACCCGCGCCGCGCCGCGTCCCTCGCCCGCCGGGACGCGGCGCTCTCGCACACCGGCAACGGCGTGTACGCGGCGATGTGGGCGGCGGCGCTGATCGCGGCGGCGTTCACGGCGGGCTCGCCCCGGGACGCGCTGGAGGCCGGGCTCGAGGTGATCCCGGCGAGCTGCCGGATCGCGCGGACGGTACGCCGCGTGGCTTCGCTGTACGAGGCGTCGCTGAGCTGGGAGGAAGCCCTCGACACGGTGGCGGGCGAGACGGCCGGGCTCGGCTGGATCCACGCGGTGCCGAACGCCGCCGTCCTCACGGCCGGACTCCTGTACGGCGGCGGGGACTTCACGCACACCATCGCGCTGACAGTGCGCGGCGGCCTCGACACCGACTCCAACGGCGCGACGGCGGGGTCGGTGGCGGGCGTGCTGTGCGGGGCGGAGGCGATCCCGGCCCAGTGGCGCGAGCCTCTTCGGGACCGGGTCCGCAGCGCGGTGTTCGGCTACGACGGCGCCAGGATCAGCGAACTGGCCGAGCGGACGGCGCGATTGGCGGCAGGGTGAGGCCCGCAAACCGGGGCTCAACGGGAATCCGACGTCTCCGGGGTGGCGAAGCCGTGCCGCACACCGGCCGGTGATCGGCACAATGGGCGCATGCCCGAGTACCTGGAACTCGACCTGGCCGGCGCCGCGTTGCGCGTGGAACTCGCCGACGTCGGTGACGCGCCCCCGGGCGCGCTGCCGGGCGGCGCCCCCGACGAGGACGGCCTGCCCGCGGAGTTCGGCGTGCCGAGCCCCGTCTCCAGCGGCGGCGGCCGCGCCGCCACGCTGGCCGCCGACACGCTGCGCGCGACGCTCCGGCCGCTCGGGCCGCTGCTCGACCAGGTGCACGCCTCGGTGGCGGGCGCGGAACACCCGCCCGACGAGTTCGGCGTCGAGTTCGGCATCGAGGTGGGCAAGGACCTCAAGCTCGGCATCGTCGGGGTGAAGGGCACGGCCACCATGACGGTGTCGGCGACGTGGCGGCGTACCGAGAACACAACAGGCACAGCAGGCATGACAGACACAGCAGGCGCGGCAGACGCGGCAGGCACAACAGACGCGACAGCCTCCGCGCACGCCGGGGCCGACGGCGGAACCAGGAGCTGAGCGTGGACGGAAGCCTGCACGGGCCGGCCGGCGCGCCCCCGGTCGTCGCCGTGCTCGCGCGGGCGGGCGAGGCCCCCGCGGGCGCGGGCGCGCTGCTCTCCGCGCGCCGCGTCCTCACGTGCGCGCACGTCGTCAACGAGGCGCTCGGCCTGGCCCCGCTGAGCGAGGCGCGGCCCGTCGACGACGTCCTCCAAGTGGGCTTCGCGCGGCGGACGGTGCGGATCAAGGCGCAGATCGAGGTGTGGGTGCCGCCGCGCCGGAGCGGTGGCGCGGCGTGGCACGGCGATCTGTGCGTCCTGTCGCTCAGCGAGCCCGCGCCGCCCGGGACGGCGCCGGTCGCCTGGACGGAGATGGCGGAGGGCCAGCGGCTGCGGGCCTGGCATGGCGTCGGCGATCCGGTCACGTTCGCGGACACGCGGCTGAAGCTCCTGGACGGCCCGCTGGGCTATCTGGACGGAGAGTTGTCGGGCGCGGCGATCGGCCCCGGCTTCAGCGGCGGGCCGTTGTGGACGGAGTGCGGGACGGGCGCGGCGGGCCTGGTCGTGGGACGGCTCGGGCACCCGGCGCGTCCGGGTCACCCGGGCCACTCGGGCCACCCGGGGCAGGGCGACGCCGGGTACGCCGCGCACTCCGGCCAGACCCTGCGGCGCACCTGGGCGCTGCCGTGGCAGGCGATCCGCGAGCAGCTGCACGCCGCCGGGGCCGCCGCCGTCGTCGACGAGTGCCGCTCCGCGCGCCCGCCGCTGCCCGACGATCCGCTCGCCGTCGAACTCGTGGGCCTGCTGCGGTCGTTGCTGCCGGATCCGGCCGTGCGCGCCGACCACATGCGCAGACTGGACGCCGAGCTGGGGCGCGCCACTGCGCACGGCGCGCCCGCGCCGTCCGTCGAGGCCCTTGCCGCGGACCTGCTCGCCACCCCGAGGGCGCTGCCCACGCTGAGCGAGTCGCTGGTGGCGGTCGGGCCGTACGGAACGCGGCCCGAGCAGTTGACGCCGCTGCTCGCCGTCGGCCGGGCGGTCACGGCGGCCGGGCTGCTGTCCCACTCCGAATTCGCCTTCCTGGAGCGGGCGTTGAGCCAGGTCGTGACGGCCGACGCGACGCTGCCCGCGCGGGCGGCACGGGAGGCGCTGCGGTTCACGCCGCTGCCGCAGCCGCTGTGCACCGCCCGCCTCGGGGAGTCCGCGGTCGCGCGCGTGATCGGCCAACTGGAGGACTACCACGACCCGGTGCGGGACGCGGGTTCGCCGCCGGTGCCCTCGCTCGTGCACCTCGTCGAGTTCGTCGCGGCGGCCGCCGACCCCGCCCTGGGCGAGGCGCTGCGCGGCTGGAGCGACCGGGTGTGCGCGCGGCTCGGCGTGCACGCGGCGGCCCGCGACCAGCGCCGCGCGGACGCCGCGCGCTGGGCGGCGTCCCGGACGGCCCCCGTGGTCCGGCTCCTCGCGGAGCTCACCCGGGACGGCGCGCGGGAGCCCGGGCGCTACCGCTGCCGCGTGTGGCAGCGGCTCGCGGACGGCGGCGTACGCCGCGTGCAGACCGGTACGAACGACGAGACGCTGGCCCCCGAGCAGGTGGGCGCCCTCATCCGGGAGGCCGCCGACCTCTCCGCGCCCGCGGGCACGCCGCTCGCCGTGGACGTCGCCGTGGACCGCACGGACCTGCACCTGCCCGTCGACGAGTGGGACGCGGGCAGCCCGAACGAGTTCGTGCCGAGCCTGCCCCTCGGCGTGTGCTACCCGCTGACGCTGCGCTGCCCGGAGATGAGCCGCCGGGTGCCCGGGCGCGAGGCCGAGCACCGCCGCCGCTGGGCCGACGGACACGGCCGCCCGCTGGTCGTCGACGGCACGCACGCCGACGGCAGGAAGGTCGCCGCGCTCCTGACGACCGGTCACCACGACGCCAACCAGGTCGTCCTGCACGGCCCGCCCGCCCTGCGCGCCCAGCTCCTGGAGATCTGCCTCGCACTCGGCGTGCCGGTCGTGCTGTGGGACCGCGACGCCCGCGACCACGCCGACGCGGACCGCCTCGACCCGCTCTCCCCCACCGGGCTCATGCACCAACTCCCCGACCGCGTACGGGAGTTCCGGGGCCGGGTGCTGGCCTCGGAGCCCGCGCCGTGCCCCGGGCGCCCCGCCCTCGTGTGGGAGGACCCGGCCACGTGGGAGCCCGCGGCGTGGGAGGGTCCCCGTACCGCACTGACGGATCCGGACGTACCACCGCCGCGGCCCGTCCCCGGCCCCGCGGCACCGAGCAGCATCCCCGGCGCCCCCGGCACCCCCGTTCAAGGAGCAGGCAGCGTATGACAGAGCAGTGGGACCAGCAGCCGCGCGAGACCGGCGCCGAGCGAGCGTCCGGGGACTGGCGGCTGTTCCGCGGCGACGGCGCGACCCGCCACGTGACGTTCCCGGAGGCACCGCCGTGGCGCCGCTTCCCGCCGAAGCCGGAGCAGGGGCAGGAGCCGCAGCCGTCCCCCGACGAGACCGGGGCGGGCGCGCGGACGCACCGCCCGTACCTCATCGGCCCCGACGAGTCGGAGATCGTCAACGCCGCGCTGCTGCTGCGCCGCCCGCTGCTCGTCACCGGCCACCCCGGCACCGGCAAGTCCTCGCTCGCGCACGCGATCGCGCACGAGCTGACCCTCGGCCGCGTGCTGACCTGGCCGGTCAACAGCCGCTCCACGCTGCGCGACGCGCTGTACGGGTACGACGCGATCGGGCGGCTGCGGGAGTCCAACCTGCGCAAGGAACGGGAGTCCAGCCTGCGCAGGGAGCGGGAGTCCGATCCGCGCGGGGAACGGGAGTCCGGTCCGCGCGGGGAACGGGAGTCCGGTCCGCGCGGGGAACGGGAGTCCGGTCCGCGCGGGGAACGGGAGTCCGATCTGCGCAGGGAGCGGGAGGGAGCCACGGGTTCCCCGGACCCGCACGGCACCGACATCGGTTCGTACGTACGCCTCGGACCGCTCGGCACCGCGCTCGTCCCCGGCGAGCGCCCTCGCGTCCTGCTCGTCGACGAGCTCGACAAGGGCGACGTCGACCTGCCGAACGACCTGCTGACCGTCTTCGAGGAGGGCGAGTTCGAGATCCCGGAGCTGGCGCGGCTGCCGGAGGAGGAGTCGCGGGTCGAGGTGCTCACCGCCGACCCGCAGGTCCGGGCGCCCGTGGTGCGCGGGCGCGTCCGCTGCTCCGAGTTTCCCGTCGTCGTCATCACCAGCAACGGCGAGCGCGAGTTCCCGCCCGCGTTCCTGCGCCGTTGTGTACGCCTCGACCTCGCGGAGCCGGACGAGCAGCGGCTGCGCGACATCGTCGGGGCCCACCTCGGCGACGCGGCCCTGGACGGGGTCGACGACCTCCTGCGGACGTTCCTCGCGCGGCGCGCCCCCGGCGAGCTGGCCACGGACCAGCTCCTGAACGCGGTGTTCCTGCGCAAGGGCGGCGTGGACCTGCCGCCGGGCGCGCTCCTGGACGCCGTGCTGCACCGGCTGGGCGGGGCGGTGTAGGGGTGGAGTCAGGGCCGCCGGAGGCGGTGGAGCCATGGCCGCCGGAGGACTGGGCGGGCGGCGCGGCGGAGCCCCCGCACGCCCTCCGCGACGTCCTCTCCGCCCTCGCCGCGAGCGGTGTCGACCTCTCCCGCGAGGAGCTGGTCGACGCCCTGTGGCTGGCGGCGCGGCTGCCCGTGGACGCGTCGGCGCCGCTCGCGCGGGCGACGGGCCTGACGCCGCCGCCACCGGCGGACACCGCGGACGCGCCGGTCCCCGGGGACGCGGAACCCGCGGTGGTCCTCGACGAAGACGAAGCGGCGGACTTCGACCCCGGCTCCGACTTCGACTCCGGCTCCGACTCCGACTTCGACCTGCGGCCCGCGCAGGGCTCCCCCGCCTCCGGCACCACGTACGCCGGACCGGGGCCCGAGGCGAACGCCGTGGCGGGCCCTGCCCCGGGGTACGCGATGCCGCGCCGCCCGCACCCGGCGTCCCGCCACGACGCCGCGTCCCCCGACGCCCGCGCCCCGGCCGCCCGGACCGCGCCGCCCGCCCGCACCCCGCTCTACGGTGCCGCCGTGCCGGGTGCCGCCGCGTCGGCCGCGCGCGTCCGGCCCGTCCGCACGCCCGGCGCGAAGGCGCTGGGTGCCCGGCAGCTCCAACTGGGGCGTGCGCTGCGCCCGTTGAAGCAGAGCCGGCCCGACCGCCGCCGGTGGGAGCTGGACGAGATCGCGAGCGCCGACTCGGCCGCCGAGAGCGGGCTCGCGGACGCCGTGCTGCGGCCGGGCCGCGCGCGCTGGCTCGACCTGGCGCTGCTCGTCGACGACGGCGTGTCCATGCTGCTGTGGCAGCGGCTCGCCGCGGAGACCCGGCTGCTGCTCGAACGCAGCGGCGCCTTCCGCACCGTCCGCGTCCACGGCCTGGACACCCGCAGCGCCGCCGCGCCCCTGCTCGGCCGCGCCTACAGCCCCGGCACGGCCACGCTGCCGCCCGCCACCGTCACCGACCCCGGCGGCAACACCCTGGTCCTCGTCGTCAGCGACGGCGTCGGCGCGGCCTGGCGCGACGGCCGGATGCGCGCGCTCCTCAAGCAGTGGGCGCGGTACGGCCCGACGGCCGTGCTGCACGCGCTGCCCGAGCACCTGTGGGACGGCTCCGGCCTGCGCGCCGAACGCTGGCAGGTCACCACGCGGCGCCGCGGCGCGCCCAACCTCACCTGGGACGTGACCGATCCGGTGCTGCCGCCGGACCTCGCGGTGTTCGACGGCGTCCCGGTGCCGGTGCTCGCGCCAAAGCCGGACGCGGTCGGCGCGTGGGCGGCGCTCGTCGCGTCGCCGGGCACCAGCACGGTGCTGCCGCTCCTGGCGGCACACCGTCCGGTCGCGTCGCCCCCGTCGCGTACGGATCCGGGAGCCCTGCCGCGTACGGGACCCGGCGTGCCGCACGCCCGGCCGTCCGGCGAGGACGCCGCGAAGGCGGTGCTGCGGTTCCGCGACGCGGCGTCCCCGCAGGCGTACCGGCTCGCCGCCCAACTCGCCGCGCTCGCACCGCTGTCCGTTCCGGTGATGCGCCTGGTGCAGGGCGCGCTCGGCGCGGAGGTGACGACGGGTCATCTGGCGGAGGTGTTCCTGAGCGGCCTGATGCACCGCGCGGACGCGTCGGCCGGACTCCCGCCGCAGCACCGGGGGTTCGACTTCGGCGACGAGGCCCGCGCGCTGCTCCTGAGCGCGGCCCCGGTGCCGGAGCTGGTGCGCACCGGCCGGGCCGTGAGCCGACTCCTCGCCGAACTCGCGGGCCGGTCACCGGACTTCCCCGCCTGGATGGCGCACCCGGCGGGCACCGAGTGGGCGGGCGCGGGGGCGCGGCCGTTCGGGTGGGTGGACGAGCGGATGCTGCGGCGGCTGGGGGTGGGCGCCTCTCCGGTGCGGGCCGCGCAGGGCAGTCGGCCGCCCGCGGCGCCCGGGTCCGCTCCGGCCGCGGATGTTCGCGTCGCGGATGTTCCCGTGACGGATGTGCCCGTCGCGGACGTTCCCGAGTACGTCGACGCGCCCGGCTCGGACTGGCGGTCGCTGCTGCCCGGGAATCCGCGGTGGGCGGGGCCCTGGCGGCTGTTCGCCCGGCACGAGACGGCGCGCACGACGACCGGCCTGTTCCTCGGCCGACTCGACGGCACGGGCGAGATCGGCGACACGGGCGAGGGCGACGGCAGGGGCGAGGTCGCGGCGCTGCGGCTGACCCGGCCGGGGTCGGTCGCACGGATGTCGCTGCCCCGGCAGGCGGCGGCGCTGCGCTCCCTCAACGGCGAGCGGGCCCCGGTCCTGGTGGCGCTCGACCCGGCGGAGGAACCGGCGTGGCTCGCGACGGGGGTCACCTGGGAGGACGGCCGTCCTGCGCCCGACCTGGAGTGGCACGTGGTCACGTCGGGGCGGATCGACGACGCCGTGGAGTTCGCCCGGTTCGGGCAGCGCCTCGCGGGTGTGCTCGCCCGCGCGCACGCCGGGGGGATCGTCCACGGTGACCTGGTGGCGCGGCGGGTGCTCGTCGCGGGCGGCGACGTGTGCGTGACGGGGTGGTGCGTGGAGGAGCACCCGGACGGGACCGCGCACGACGTGAGCCAGTTGGGCCAGCTGCTGCAGTCGGTCGCGGGCCAGGGGCTGCCGCTCGCGTTCCACGACCAGCTGAAGCTGTGCGGCAGCCCGCTGCTGCACCTGCGGCCCTCGGCGGCCGAAGTCGCGGACCGTTTCGACGAGTTCATCCGGAACGGCTCGCGGAGAGCCGCGCTGGGTGCGGCCATCGGTCACACGAACTCCGGCGCCGAACTCGTCCTGGACCTGGACGGCATGGGCCCCCACGGCGGTATCCGGGGCACCGCCGACCAGCAGGCCGTGATCCTGGAGGCCCTCGTCCGCGGCCTCGGCGCGCACCACTCCCCCGCCGACGTGCAGATCGTCCTGGTCGGTGACGCCACTCGATGCGTGCACCCCCAGACGGCGAGCCTGCCCCATGTCGTCCTCGCGCCCGACGTCCAGGACGCGGTGCCGGCGCTCTTTCTGGAGCTGCGGCGCCGTCAGGCCCTGGTCGACGGGGCGCATGCCGCGGGTGCGGCGCTGCCGCCCGTGGAGCCCCGTCTGATCGCCGTGCTCGGCCGGGCGGCGGCCGAGGACACGCGGACATGGCCCGGCCAGGTGGGCGCCGAACTCGGCGTGCACATCGTGCTCATGGACCCGGACGTCATCGCGCACAGCGGGAGCACCCTCGGCTTCGTGATCGACGCCGTCGACATGGGCCGCTCGGGCGGGCGTGGAGTCCTGCGGTACGCGGGCGGGGCCGCGCACTTCACCACCCACCTGCCGGGCCCCCCGCCGCCCCCGGTCCCCGAGGCACCCCCCGTCACCGCCCCCGCCGTCGAGCCCACCCGCCAGGCCCAGCTCGTCGTGGAGCAGCGCAACGCCGTGGCCGTCGGCCGCGCCGGGCATCCCGCGCAGGCGCTCGCGGACCTGGTCCACATCGCCGAGAACCAGCGGCTGCTGCTCGGCCCCGACCACCCGGAAGCCCTCGACAGCGCCTACGAACTGGCCGCGCTGTACGCCCAGTTGTACCGGTACCACGACGCCCTCGTGCTCTCCACCGACACCGCCGCGCGGCGCGCCCGCGTCCTCGGGCCGCAGCATGCCGACACCCTCACCGCCCATCAGCAGGCCGCCTTCGTCCTCGGGAAGCTCGGCCGTCACGAGGAGTCGTACGCCGCCCACCGCCGCGTCCTGTCGTCCTGGGAAGCCACCTGCGGCCCCGCTCACCCCAGCACGCTCCTGTGCCGGCACAACCTGGCCGTCACGCTGATCCTGCTCGGCCGGTACGAGGAGGCCGCCGCCGAGGCGCGCGCCGCGCACAGCGGGCGCGCCCTCGTCCACGGCCCCGAGCACCCGGACACGCTCGCCAGCGGTCACGAACTCGCCGTCGCCCTGCGCCGGTCGGGGCGCGACGCGGAGGCGTACGCCGTGGCCGTGGACGTACACGCGGCCCGCCTGCGCCTGCTCGGCGCCGACCACCCGGACACCCGGGCCACCCTGAGCCTGCTCGCGCCCCCGGACCGCCCCAAGGGGTGATCCACCGGGCGTTACGCTTCCTGTCGTGACCACTCTCGACTACGCCACCTACATAGCGGGCCTGCCGCGCGTCCTCGCCGGAGCCGCCAGCGTCATCCGCGACCGCGCCGGGCGCGTCCTGATCGTGCAGCCCAACTACCGCGAGGGCTGGGCCCTTCCGGGCGGCACCGTCGAGTCGGACGACGGCGAGAGCCCGCGGCAGGGCGCGCGCCGCGAGACCGCCGAGGAGATCGGCCTGGACGTCGCGCCGGGCGGGCTGCTCGCCGTCGACTGGGTGCCGGGCACCGCGGCGCGGCCTCCGCTGGTGGCGTTCCTGTACGACGGCGGGGTGCTCGCCGACGAGCGGTTCGAGGAGATCCGGCTCCAGGAGGAGGAACTCCTCTCCTGGCGCCTCGCCTCCCGCGAGGAACTGCCGGTCCATCTCTCGGCGCCGCTCGCGCGCCGGGTCCTCGCCGCGCTCGACGCGCTGGACGCAGGCACGGGAGCGGTGGAGCTGGAGAACGGGCGCCGGGTCGGCTGACGACGCCGTTCGCGGCTCAGAGGCTCAGAGGCTCAGAGGCTCAGAACAGGGTGGTGCCGCTCTCCGGGGCGGCCCCGCTCTCGAAGGCGAGGAGCCGCTGCTTACGGTCGAGGCCGCCGCCGTACCCGGTCAGGCCGCCGCTCGCGCCGATGACGCGGTGGCAGGGGACGATGACGCTGATGGGGTTCTTGCCGTTGGCGAGGCCGACGGCGCGGGACGCGGCGGGGTTGCCGAGGGCCTCGGCCAGTTCGCCGTACGTACGGGTCTGCCCGTACGGGATCTCCAGGAGCTGCTGCCAGACCGAGCGCTGGAACGGGGTGCCGTCCAGGCGCAGCGGCACGTCGAACTCCTTGAGCGCGCCCGCGAAGTAGGCCTCGAGCTGGTCGATCGCCGGGCCGAAGGGGGCCGGGTCGCGGTCGCCGAAGGTCTCCTCGGCGGGGCGGTGGCGCTGCTCGGTCATATAGAGGCCGCTGAGGGTGCCGTCGGTGGCGACGAGGGTGAGCGGCCCGTAGGGGCTGTCGATGACGGTGTGCTGACGGTGCATGGTGAACGCCTTCATACGGTGAATGCCCTTATGCGGGGAGGTGGTTGATGGCGTGGTCGTCGGTGGCCCACAGGTACTGGACGGCGTACGCGCGCCAGGGGCGCCAGGCCGCGGCGCGCGCGGTGAGCGCGGCGGGGGTGTGCGGCAGGCCGAGCGCCTGGGCGGCGCGCCGGATGCCGAGGTCGGACGGCAGGAACGCGTCCGGGTCGCCGAGCGCCCGCATCGCGATGACCTCCGTCGTCCACGGCCCGAAGCCCGGCAGGGCGGTGAGCTGGGCGCGGGCCCGCTCCCAGTCGTTCTCGACGCCGAGTTGGAGGGTACCGTCGGCGAGGTGGCGTACCAGCGTCGTGAGGGTCGTGCGGCGGCTGCGGGGCAGCGCGAGGGACTCGGGGTCGAGGGCGGCGAGGGCCTCCGGTGCGGGGAAGAGGTGGGTGAGACCGCCCTCCGGGTCGTCGACGGGTTCGCCGTGCGCGGTGACGAGGCGTGCGGCGTGGGTGCGGGCGGCGGCCGTCGAGACCTGCTGGCCGAGGACGGCGCGTACGGCGAACTCGGCCTCGTCCACGGTGCGCGGCACCCGCCGCCCGGGCGCCTTCGCGACGAGCGGGGCGAGCAGCGGGTCGTCGGCGAGCTGGCCGTCGACGGCGACCGGGTCGGCGTCGAGGTCGAGGAGGCGGCGGCAGCGGCTGATGGCGAGGGTGAGGTCGCGCGGGTCGGTGAGGGTGAGGCGGCAGCCGATGTGGTCGGGGTGCGGGGTCAGCGCCACGATGCCGTGTCCATAGGGCAGGCGCAGGGTGCGGCGGTAGGCCCCGTCGCGCCACTCCTCCACGCCGGGCACGGCGGTGGCGACGAGGTGCCCGAAGAGGTTGTCGGGGTTGAGGGGGGCGCGGAAGGGGAGCCGGAGCGAGAGGGTGCCGGGGGCGCCGCCGGGGGCGAGTGGCCCTGCCGGGGCGGGCTCGGGCCGGGCGGAGTGCCTCCCGCTCCCCCGGCGTCCGGCCGCCCGCTTGGCCGCCCGCTTGGCCGCCCGCTCCCGGAGCTCCCCGGGGGCGAGTGCGAAGACCTCGCGGACCGTGTCGTTGAACGTACGGATCGAGGAGAAGCCCGCGCCGAAGGCGATCTGTGCCATGGGCAGCGCGGTCGTCTCGATGAGGAGCCGCGCGGTCTGCGCGCGCTGGGCGCGGGCGAGGGCGAGCGGGCCCGCGCCGAGTTCGGCGAGGAGCTGCCGCTCGACCTGGCGGGTGCTGTAGCCGAGGCGGGTGGCGAGGCCGGGGACGCCCTCGCGGTCCACGACGCCGTCGCCGATGAGCCGCATGGCGCGGGCGACGAGGTCGGCGCGCTGGTTCCACTCGGGCGAGCCGGGACTGCTGTCGGGGCGGCAGCGCTTGCAGGCACGGAAACCGGCCTGCTGGCAGGCGGCCGCGCTCGGGTAGAAGGTCATGTTCGCGGGCTTGGGCGGCACGACCGGGCAACTGGGACGGCAGTAGATGCGGGTCGTGAGCACGGCGGTGAAGAACCACCCGTCGAAACGGGCGTCCTTCGACTGCACGGCACGCACACAGCGCTCGAAGTCACCATGCATCCCTGCGGGCGCGGCTGCCCGACCGTCACCACGGCTCGGCTGTGCCGGGCCGGGGCCGGACGGTCCCGCGGGCCCGGCACCGTCCGGCTGCGCCTGACCGGCACTCACCGGCCCCGCCAGGCCGCTGCCCTCCGGCCCCGCCGGGCCAGTACTCGCCGGCTCCGCCCGGCCGACAACGGCCGGCCGTGCCTGGCCGGTGCTCCCCGGCTCCGCCGGGTCACTGGCCTGCGGTTCCTCCCGACCGGCGGCCCTCCGCCCCGTCTGAAAGGCGCTGTCGGGCCCCGCCCGACCAGTGCCCCGCGGCCCCGCCGGGTCAGTGCCGGCCGGTCCGGCGCTCGCGGACCTGCGAGGTGCGGACGTGGGCTCCAGGGTGCGGGGTGTGGTGTGCGGCGCGGTCTGCATGGGTCAAGGATCGGGGATCGCGGCGGCCGGGGGCTGGCGAGAATGCGACATCAACCTTGTGCGGCCAGGGCCTGCTCGAACGCCGCGTACGCCGCCTCGTCGAACAGGACGAAGCGGACCTCGGTCAGGAGGTCCGGGGCCGTCGTCGCCAAGGCCTCCCGGACCGCCCGGACGGCGATGTGGGCGGCGTCTTCGAGGGGCCACCGGTACACCCCCGTGGAGATCGCCGGGAAGGCGACCGTGCGGGCGCCGAGGTCGGCCGCGACCCGCAGCGACTCGCGGTAGCAGGAGGCGAGCAGCGCCGAGCGGTCCTCCGTCGCCGACCACACGGGCCCGACCGTGTGGATGACGTGGTCCGCGTCCAGGCGCCCGGCGGTCGTCGCCACGGCCTGGCCCGTGGGCAGGCCCTTGCCGTACCGCGAGGCCCGCAGGGCGCGGCACTCGGCGAGGATGTCGGGGCCGCCCCGCCGGTGGATGGCGCCGTCCACGCCGCCCCCGCCGAGCAGCGAGGAGTTCGCAGCGTTCACGAGGGCGTCGGCCCGCTGCCGGGTGATGTCGCCCTGGACGAGGGTGATGCGGGCGGTCATCGGATCGCCTCCTGGGTGCGTGCGGCACGGCGGAAACACGTGCTCACGGCGCCTCCCGCAGCCGCTTCCAGACCGCCTTCGCCGCGTTGTGCCCGGACATGCCGTGCACGCCGGGGCCCGGCGGTGTCGCGGAGGAGCAGAGGAAGACGGCCGGGTGCCGGGTGCGGTACGGGAACGCGGTGAGCCGGGGCCGCAGCAGCAGCTGGAGTCCGCTCGCGGCGCCGCAGGCGATGTCGCCGCCGACGTAGTTGGCGTTGCGGGCGGCGAGCTGCGGCGGCCCGGCGGTCGCGCGGGCGAGGACGCGGTCGCGGAAGCCGGGCGCGAAGCGTTCGAGCTGCCGCTCGACGGCGTCGGTGAGGTCGCCCTGCCAGCCGTTCGGCACGTGCCCGTACGTCCAGAAGACCTGCTTGCCCTCGGGCGCGCGGGTCGGGTCGACGACGCTGGGCTGCACCGAGATCAGGAACGGCGCGTCCGGCGCCCGGCCCTCGCGGGACGCGGCCCGCAGCGCGGCGCCGATCTCGCGGCTGCTGGCGCCCACCTGGACCGTCCCGGCGACGCGGGCCTGCGGCGCCGTCCACGGCACCGGGCCGTCAAGGGCGTAGTCGATCTTGAAGACGCTCGCGCCGTACCGATACCCGTCGTAGTAGCGCCCGAGTCCCGCGATGCGGGCCAGCGCGGTGGGCGAGGTGTCGAAGACGTACGCGCGCGCGGGCGGCAGGTCGTCGAGCCGCTTGACCGTGTAGTCGGTGTGGATGATGCCGCCGAGGTCCGTGAGGTACGCGGCGAGGGCGTCGGAGATCGACTGCGAGCCGCCGCGCGCCACCGGCCAGCCGCGGGCGTGCGCGGCGAGCGCGAAGACCATGCCGACGGCGCCCGTCGCGAGGCCGTTCAGCGGGGCGATGACGTGGGCGACGAGCCCGGCGAACAGCGCCCGCGCGGGCTCGTCGTCGAAGCGCCGCATCAGCCACGTCGACGGCGGCAGACCGGTGAGCCCGAAGCGGGCGAGCAGCACCGGGTCGCGCGGCAGCGCGGTCAGCGGCAGCGACATGAAGTCCCGCACCAGGGTGTCCCAGCGGGGCAGGAAGGGCTGGACGAGGCGGCGGTACGCACCGGCGTCGCGGGGTCCGAAGGAGGCTGCCGTCTCGGCGACGGAGCGGGCCAGCACGGCGGCGCGGCCGTCGAGGAGCGGGTGCGCCATGGGCAGCTCGGGCTGGAGCCACCGCAGGCCGTACCGCTCCAGGGGCATCGCGCGGAAGGCGGGCGAGTTCACACCCAGCGGGTGCGCCGCCGAGCACGGGTCGTGCCGGAAGCCGGGGAGCGTCAGCTCCTCGGTGCGCGCGCCGCCGCCGACGGTGCCCTCGGCCTCGAAGACGGCCACGGAGAAGCCGCGGCGGGCCAGCTCCACGGCGGCGGTGAGACCGTTCGGTCCCGCCCCCACGACGACGGCATCGAGCATCGACGGCACCTTCGGACTCCTTCGTCAGCCGATGGCCTGTGCCGCACAGGATATGCCGGGGCGCCGACAACACCGGGGCCCCGGCCGTCTCCGGCAGGTGCGCGGGTCAGATCGCGCCCGCGAGCGCCTCCGCGATCCGGCGGGCGGTGGCCTCGTCGCGCGCCGCGGTGAACGGCAGGGCGTTGCCCCCGGTGACGGCGAACGGCACGCCGTCGCGGGTGGCGTGCGCGCCGCCCGCCTCCTCGACCAGGAGCAGGCCCGCGGCGTGGTCCCAGGCCAGCTCCCAGCTGAACGCGACGGCGTCGAGGGCGCCCCGCGCGACGGCCAGATACTCCAGGCCCGCGGAGCCGCACGACCGGGGCGCGAAGCCTTCGGCGTACACCCCGAGCAAGGCGCGCTTCTGGTCGTCGGTCGTGAAGTCCGGGTGGGACGTGGCGACCGTCAGCGGGCGGCCGGGCTCGGGGGCGCCGGCGCGCAGCGGCGCGCCGTTCAGCGTGGCGCCCTGGCCGCGGACCGCCACGGCGAACTCGTCCAGCGCGGGCGCGTACGTCCAGGAGGCCAGGACCACGCCGTCCAGGGCGAGGGCGACGAGGGTGCAGAAGCCGGGGTCTCCGTGCACGAACTGGCGTGTCCCGTCGACGGGATCGACGATCCAGACGGGGGCGGTGCCGGATATCGCCTCGTACGTCGACGGGTCCGCGTGCACCGCTTCCTCGCCGACGACGACCGAGCCGGGGAGCAGCGCCGTGAGCTCGCGCGTGAGGAACTCCTCCGCGCGGCGATCGGCGACGGTCACCAGGTCGTGCGGGCCGCTCTTCTGGACGACGTCGCCCTCGGCGAGCTGCCGGAACCGGGGAGTGACCTCTTCCGCGGCCGCCTTGCGGATCACGCGCTCCACGTCGGCGGTCTGTCGTGCGAGAAAGTCGTCGATGCTTTCCTTGATTTCCTGTGCTTCGATCATGCCTCCATAAGAGCACGTACCACTGACATCGCGGACTCGCGGGGTGAACAACGGGTGGAATCCGGATGAAACCGGGCACCCGGCTCACCGGAAGCCCCGGGCCGCCGCCCGGCCCTCACCCCCGGGCCGCCGCCCGGCCCTCACCCCCGGGCCGCCCCCGCCCTCACCGCCCCACCGCGTACCCCTGCATCCCCCGCGGATTCGCCGCCGCCGAAAGCACCCCGGTCCGCGGATCCCGCGCCACCGCGCACAGCCGCCCCTCCGACCACGCGCCGCCCACGGTCACGTCGTGGCCGCGGCGCCGCAGCTCCGCCACGACCTCCGGGTCCGTGCGGGACTCGACGACGAGGCTGCCGGGCCGCATCCCGCGCGGGTGGAACGACTCCGGGAAGGACTCGGTGTGCCAGTTGGGGGCGTCGACGGCGCCCTGCAGGTCGAGTCCCCCGCGCACCGGCTCGCGCAGCGCCACCCCCAGGAAGAAGTGGACCTGCCACTGGTCCTGCTGGTCCCCGCCCGGGGTGCCGAAGGCCATGACCGGCACGCCGTCCTTGAGCGCGAGCGACGGCGTCAGCGTGGTGCGGGGGCGGCGGCCCGGGGTGAGCGTGTTGGGCAGCCCCTCGTCCAGCCAGGCCATCTGCAGCCGGGTGCCGAGCGGGAAGCCGAGCTCGGGCACGACGGGGTTGGACTGCAGCCAGCCGCCGGACGGCGTCGCCGCGACCATGTTGCCCCAGCGGTCGACGACGTCGAGGTGGCAGGTGTCGCCCCGGGTCGCGCCGTCCCAGGTGACCGTCGGCTCCCCGGCGCCCGCGCTCGCCCGCGGCGCGAGCCCGCCGAACCCGGGCTCTCCCGCGGCGACGGCCCGCGCGTGGGCGGACAGGCGCGGCTCGCGCCCGCCGGGGCGGCCGGGCCGCAGCTCGAACGAGGCCTTCTCGCCGATGAGTTCGCGCCGCCGGGCGTTGTAGGTGTCCGAGAGCAGTTCGGCGAGCGGCACCTCGGCGGCGTCCCCGTACCAGGCCTCCCGGTCGGCCATGGCGAGCTTGCAGCCCTCGACGAGCAGGTGCACGTACGCGGCGGAGCCGTACGCGGGCAACTCGCCGGGGAGCAGCGCCAGTTGCTGCAGGAGGGCGGGGCCCTGACTCCAGGGGCCCGCCTTGCACAGGGTCCAGCCGTTCCAGTCGTACGTGACCGGGTCCTCGTAGCCGGCGGACCAGCCCGCGAGGTCGGCGGCCGTGAGGGTGCCCGTGTGGTGCTCGCCGGTGGTGTCCATGGTGGGCCGCGCGGCCTGGCGCACCAGCGCCTCGGCGATGAAGCCGGTGCGCCACACCTCGCGCGCGGCGTCGATCTGCGCGGCGCGGTCGCCGCCGCCCGCGGCCTCGGCCTCGGCGATCAGCCGCCGCCAGGTGGCAGCCAGGCGCGGATTGCGGAACAGCTCGCCGGGCGCGGGCGGCCTGCCGCCCAGGAGGTAGACCTCCGCGGACGACGCCCATCCCGTCCCGTCCGTCTCGAAGAGTTCCCGCACCGTCTCGACGGTCTGCGTGACGCGTTCCACGGGCGGGTGCCCGTCCTCGGCGTACCCGATGGCGTACGTGAGGACCTCGGCGAGCGTCCGGGTGCCGTGGTCGCGCAACAGCAGCATCCAGGCGTCGAAGGCGCCCGGCACGGCGGCGGCGAGCGGCCCGGTGCCGGGCACCAGGCCGAGGCCGAGCGCGTCCCGGTAGTGGGCGGCGCTCGCCCCCGCGGGTGCGACGCCCTGTCCGCACAGGACGCGCACGTCGCCGCCCGCCGGCGCGAGGATGATCGGCACCTCGCCGGCGGGCCCGTTCAGATGCGGCTCGACCACGTGCAGCACGAAGCCCGCCGCGACGGCGGCGTCGTAGGCGTTCCCGCCGTCCTCGAGGACGGCCATCGCGGACTGCGAGGCGAGCCAGTGGGTGGACGACACCATGCCGAAGGTGCCCTGGAGCGTGGGGCGCGTGGTGAACATGACCGCAGGCTAGTTCGTGCTCCCGCCTCCCGGACCGCCGCCCGCGTGCGCCTCCACGGGGGCGGGGATCAGGCCGTGCGTCTGCGCCCGCAGGACGGTGGTGACGCGGTCCCGGGTGCCGAGCTTCCGGTAGATGCTCTGGATGTGCTTCTGCACGGTGTGTACCGAAATGCCGAGGCGGCGGCCGATGACCGCGGCGGTGAGCGCGTCGGCGAGCAGGGTGAGGACGGTCAGCTCCCGCGGGGTGAGGTCGCCGAAGGCCCGCGCCTCGGGGTCCGGGGCGGCGCCGGACCCCGGGGCGGCGCCGGACCCGGGAGCCGGCGCCGCCCCGCCGGTGCCGGCCCGCGGGACCGGCGGTCCCGCGGCCGCCGCGCGCCGGCGGCTGAGGAGTTCGGCCCGCTCGTCGACGCCCATGAGCAGGGGCTGGATGCGGCGCGCGTAGGCACGGTGGGCCGCGGTGAAGTCGGCGCCCGAGCGGCAGATGAGGAAGTACCGGCACGCCTCCGGGGCGTCCGACAGCGGCAGCACCAGGAGGTGGTCCGTGCCGAGGGCGTTCCGCAGCAGTTCCGCCGTCTCGCTGGCGCGCCATGCGCGGTCCCCGAGGATCTCGGCGGCGGTGCGCGGCGTGTGGTCGCCGGACGAGGCGAAGTGGTCCCCGAAGAGGTGACCGCGGCGCATGCCGTCCCGCAGGTTCTCGTTCTCGTCGAGGCGGTGGTCGGCTGCCCCGTCCGCCGTCCAGAGGCGTACAGGGCCCCCGCCGCCCGATCCCTCGTCCTGCTTCAGGAAAAGGAACTCGCCCCCGCAGGCGCTGAGCAATTCCGTCGCCACCGGCGGCCACAGGCGTCCGGGATCCGGTTCCCGGAGCGCCTCGACGGCGAGGTCGAGCATGCGCTCGTAGTGACGCACGGATAATGCAGACATCCCCAACACGGAGCCTCCCCGTTTCCCGGTTCCCCCGATTCTTGTTTTGTGGCCTCGGTGCGCTCTCCCGAATCCCCGTACGCACTTTTACCCATACCGCCGGGCGACCGGAGTGAGCGACTGTGGGACTACCCAACCGGCTCGGGGACACACCAGCCAACTACCCCTGCCCAACAGCGAGTTGCCTGCACAGAGCCGCAACACCGGGCATTCCGGGGCCGGTTGTCCCGCCGACAGGACAGGGCAACTTTTCAATTCGTCGCCGGGCCACTACCTCGCCGAGACGCACGACATCCAGACGCGGCGCACGACACATCCGTATACGGAGTACGACAGACGACGTCAATGGCAGCCATGCGGGCGCTGGCCCTCATGGCGCGTCCATCGCCCTTGAGGGAGAATTCCTTGACAACCACGCCCGACGCTCCGACGCGCAACGAACGCGGCGTCATCGCCGAGCACTACTACGCGTTGCAGAGTCTTCGCGCCATCGAGGACGCCCGTGCGGAGACGACCGTCGAACCGGTCACGCCCGAGGCGCTGCTCGTGGGCCTTTACCAGTCCGCCGAGATCGCCCTCCACAACCTCAGCGACCTGCTCAACCGCGCGAGCGGACACCTGGAGCGGATGGACGTCGACCGCTGCGTGGCGGCCCTGCACTGGGTGCGCAGCTTCCACCGCGTCCTGGTCCGGCTCAGCGTCGCCGCGCTGCGCGTCAGCGGCGGCCTGCCGGACGAGGCGCCCCGCTGGGACGTCGAGGCCACCCCGGGCTTCGCCGAGTTCTCCCCGGCGCTGCGCCGCTTCGACCGGCAGCTCACCGAGCTCGCCGAGCAGGGCAGCGTCGACGTCGACCGCGTCATCGCCGAACGCGGCCTGGAGGACTCCTGGTTCGGCATCCTGCACTGTGTGCGCGTCGCCAACCACGATGCGCGCGTGTGGAGTTCAAATCTCGCCAAGTCCGTGCACCCCGCGCCGGGCGTCGCTCCCGAGAAGCTGCTCGCGAGCGCGCGGCTGCAGCACGCCGTGCATGAGCACCACCTGGTCGGTGACACGTACTTCACCCAGTTCCGGGCCCTGCACCAGATACCGGAACTGCTCGTGCGGGAGATCAACGACCGCATCGAATCAGCCATTCTCAGCGCCCGTAAGGGCGACCTCGAGCTCGCGGTCGACGCCCTGGACGGCGCCACGGAGCTGTTCGACCCGGTCGAGGTGTGCCTGCCGCCGATCGTCGACAACCTCAGCACCCACGACTACCACCAGATCCGCGAGAACCTCGGCCTGACCAGCGGCAGCCACTCGGTCAGCATGCGCTTCCACCTCTTCACCGACCTGTACGAGCAGTTCGCCGAGGAGCTGGCGCGGCTGCGGGCCGAGGGCGGCGATGACGGCGCGGCCCATCCGCTGCTCTCCCGGCTCGAACGGCACGGTGTGGGCCTGCGCGTGTTCATCTTCGCCTGGCGCGACATGCACCTGCACCTGCCGCGCAACAACCTCGGCGGCATGGAGACCAAGTCGCTCACCGGCGCCCCGGACGCCATCCGCACCGTCCGCAAGATGCGGGACAACGCGGCCCAGTCCGACCCCATGGCGCGGCACGACGTCGCCGAGCACGTGCCGATGAGCTCGGCGGGGCCGCTGATCGACTACCTCGACGGGCCGGACTCCTCCGACGGCATGCTGCTCGCCGCGACCGGCGCGTCGACGCAGACCAACTTCCGTGACGTGCAGGAGCGGCGCGAGTTCTTCTCGCAGCCCTGCCCGTTCTCCAGGCCGCCGCGCCGCACCGTCTAGCCCCGAGCCGCACCGTCCGGCCCGCGCCGCACCGTCCGGCCCGCGCCCCGGCGTGGACGACAGCCGCCCGTGACCCCGCCACCGCGGTCACGGGCGGCGTCGCTCCGCGCCGGCGGCCTGCGCGGCCTCGCGCTCCGTCGCCGCGTCGCCGGTGGCGAGTGTGCCCTGCGCGGTCTCGAGGTGCGCCCGGACGAACCACTGGAACTGGTCCAGGTCCCGGACCTGCTCGATGAGGATGTCCTCCGTCGCCGGGTCGATCCTGCCGAGTTTGTCGATGGCGGTGCGGTACCCCTCGATCACGCCGGAGTAGACGAGGTCGAGCGCGCCCAGGTGGGAGATGGCGTCGGCGCGGCCGATGCTGTAGTCGTCCCAGGTCCGCTCGGCGACCAGGGCGCCCGGGGTGCCCTTCGGTACGCCGCCGAGGGCCGAGATGCGCTCGGCCACGTCGTCCGCCATCGCGCGGACGCGGTCGACCTGCGGGTCGAGCATCTCGTGCACGCCGATGAAGTGCGGGCCTACCACGTTCCAGTGCACGTGCTTGAGGGTGAGATGCAGATCGTTCAGCGCGTGCAGCCGAACGCGGAGCGCCTCGATCAGCTTCGCCCCGTCCTCGACGCCGATGCCGGGGACGGTGTAGCGGGGCGTGAATGTGCCGGCCATGGTGTGCTCCTCAGCTCTCTCGTGGGGGACGGTGCAACGTGTTCCCCACGCCAAAGCCGCTTAACACGCCAAAGGGCACACAACATTGCCTACGCCGCGTGCTCCCCGTACGCGCTGCTCGCGTCCTGATCCAGGCCGCCCAGGAGCTCGTCGAGATCGTCCAGGCCGACCTGTTCCTCGCCGGGCGGCACGACCGCGTGGGCGGCGGTCAGGAAGGCGGTGAGGTCGGAGGCGGCGGCGTGCAGCACGGCGTGGGTGCGGCCCGCGGGGCCCGGAGTGCCGAGGAGTTCGATGCGCACGCCGTCGCCGCGGTCCGGGTCCGCGGTCGGTGCGACGCGTACGTCGCCCTCGCCCGCCGGGCGCTCACAGCCCTCGGCGAGCAGGTCCCGGTCCAGGCGCCAGCGCGTCACCTCGTCGCCCTCGCAGTAGAACGTCATGGTGACGACGAAGGGATCATCGGGCGCGTACGCGAACTCGGCGGGCAGGGGCGCGCGGCCGCCGTCCGTCCCGTCGAGCTCACCGACCCCATCGGGCTCGCCGGTACCGCCGATTTCGATCTCCATGAACACCGTCGCTCTGACCTCGGCCTCCACGGCGCGCCTCCAGTGATTGGGGGTGTGAGCCCCGTATTCCCCGGGCGGCGCCGGAGATGCGGGGGAACTGCAGGGGGACAACAGATGGCGGGCTCCGCACCCTGTCGGATCTTTTCCTTGATCCATAGGCTTGGCCGGCCAGGCAGTCGCCCGCCGAAGGAGCCCCGTGTCCCCTGCTCAGCCGATACCGGACATTCTCTCGCCCGAGTTCGCGGCCGATCCGTACCCCGTCTACCGCGCCATGCGGGAACACACCCCACTACTGTGGCATGAACCCACCAAAAGCTACATCATCTCGCGCTACGAGGACGTCGCCCGCGTCTTCAAGGACAAGGAGTCGCAGTTCACCACCGAGAACTACGACTGGCAAGTGGAGCCCGTGCACGGCCGTACGATCCTTCAGCTCAGCGGGCGTGAGCACGCGGTGCGCCGTGCCCTGGTCGCCCCGGCCTTCCGCGGAGCCGAGTTGCAGAACACCTTCCTGCCGGTCATCCGCCGCAACTCCGCGGAACTGATCGACGCCTTCCGCGACCGGGGCTCCGCGGACCTCGTCGCCGACTACGCCACCCGCTTCCCGGTGAACGTGATCGCCGACATGCTGGGCCTGGACAAGGCCGACCACGACCGCTTCCACGGCTGGTACACGACCGTCATCGCCTTCCTCGGCAACCTCACGGGCGACCCCGAGGTGACCGCGGCGGGCGAGCGGACCCGGGTGGAGTTCGCCGAGTACATGTTCCCGGTGATCGCCCGGCGCCGGGAGCACCCGGGCGACGACCTGCTGTCGACGCTGTGCGCCGCCGAGGTCGACGGGGTGCGGATGAGCGACGAGGACATCAAGGCGTTCTGCAGCCTGCTGCTCGCGGCGGGCGGCGAGACCACCGACAAGGCGATCGCCGGCATCTTCGCGAACCTGCTCACGCACCCCGAGCAGCTCGCCGCCGTCCGCGCGGACCGCTCCCTGATCGACCGGGCCTTCGCCGAGACCCTGCGCCACACCCCGCCGGTCCACATGATCATGCGTCAGACCGCCGCCGAGGTGGAGCTCGCGGGCGGCACCCTGCCGGCCGGGGCCACCGTCACCTGCCTCATCGGCTCGGCCAACCGGGACGGCGAGCGCTACGCCGACCCCGACCGCTTCGACATCTTCCGCGACGACCTGACGACCACCACCGCGTTCTCCGCGGCGGCGGACCATCTCGCGTTCGCCCTCGGCCGGCACTTCTGCGTGGGCGCGCTCCTCGCCCGCGCCGAGGTCGAGACGGGCGTCGGCCAACTCCTGGACGCCATGCCGGACCTGCGGCTCGCCGACGGATTCGTCCCCTCCGAACAGGGCGTGTTCACCCGGGGCCCGGCGACCCTGCCCGTGGTGTTCTCGCCCGTGCCGCGCTGAGCGCCACGGGCGTGAACACCATGGGCGCCACGGACGTCACTGGCGTCACTGCGCCACGGACGTCACTGCGCCACAGGCGTGAACTGGACCGGAAGCGCCGTCAGTCCGCGCATCCAGATGGACGGCCGCCAGGTCAGCTCGGCAGGGTCGACGGAGAGCACCAGGTCCGGCAGCCGCTCCAGGAGCGTCTCGACCGCCGTGCGGGCGATCACGTCGGCGAGCAGCGGCGCCGGGTAGGGGCAGCGGTGTTCGCCGTTGCTGAAGGACAGGTGCGCCGAGTTCTCCGAGCCCACCTGCGCGCCCGGCCAGATCTGCGGGTCGGCGTTGGCCGCGGCGAGGCCGAGGACCAGGCAGTCGCCCGCCCGGATGCGGCGCCCGCCGAGCTGGGTGTCGCGCGCCGCCCAGCGCCCGATGAAATTCTGCGTGGGCGTGTCCAGCCACAGCACCTCGTTGAGGGCCTGACTGACGCTCAGCCGGCCGCCGGAGACGTTCAGGGCGAAGCGTTCGTCGGTCAGGAGCAGCCGCAGCGTGTTGCAGATCCAGTTGGCCGTGGGCTGCTGGGCGGCGGCGATCACCGAGATCAGGTCCTGGACGATCTCCTCGTCGGACAGCCCCGCCGGGTGCTCCAGCATGCGCGACGTGACATCGGCTCCCGGGTTAGACCGCCGCTCCTCGACCAGGTGGTGGACGCGCTCGCCGACGCGGACGTACGCCGCCACCGGGTCGTCGCCCTCGGCCGCGTCGAGCGACATCCGCAGGTCCTCGACGAGGGCCTCGGTGTCGGCGGCGCCGGGCGGCATGCCGACCATGTGCACGGCGGCGCGCATGGCGAGCGGATGGGTGTAGGCACTCATCAGCTCGGCGTTGCCACGTCCTGCGAAGGACGCGATGAGCTGGTCGGCGATGAACGCGCACTCGCGGCCGAGCTCGAACTGGTCGACGCCCTCCAGGGCTTCGGTGATGACGCCCGCGCGACGGCGGTGCTCGGCGCCCTCGGTGAAGAGCACGGAGGGCTGGTACCCCACGAACGGCATCAGGGGCCAGTCGGCGGGGATGGTGTCCCACTGGTTCCAGCGCCGTGAGTCGCGGGCGAACAGCTCGTCGTGCGCGGTGACGTACGAGACCTCGGAGTAGCCGAGGACGAGCCAGGCGGGCACGCCGCCGTCGAGCAGCACGGGGGCGACGGAGCCATGCTTGCCGCGCAGGTCGCGGTAGAGGTCGAACGGCGTCTGCTGGTACTCCAGGCCGCTGAGGGGCACCGCGTCGGGGTGGGCGGCGTGGGCGGGGCAGCCGGGCGGCGGGGTGCTGGGCTGCTGCCCGGCCGCGGGTCCTGTCGCTTCGGTCATGCTGTCAGTTCCCGTTCCCGTGCCAGGTGGTGGAGGTGGTCGACGAGGGTGATCAGCACGTCCTTGCCGGACGAGCGGACCCGGGCGTCGCAGTCGATGAGGGGGACGTGGTCCGGCAGCGCGAGCGCCGCGCGTATCTCCTGCAGGGAGTGGCGCGCCGTGTCGTCCTCGAAGCGGTTCACGGCGACGACGAAGGGCGTGCCATGGTGTTCGAGGCGGTCGATGGCGTACCAGGAGTCGTCCATCCTGCGGGTGTCTACGAGGACGACGGCGCCGAGCGTCCCGGAGAAGAGGCGGTCCCACAGGAACCAGAAGCGTTTCTGGCCCGGCGCGCCGAACAGGTAGAGCACCAGGCGGTCGTTGAGGCTGATGCGGCCGAAGTCGAAGGCGACGGTGGTGGTGTTCTTGCCGGTCGACTCGGGCACGCGGTCGACTCCGGCGCCCGCCTGGGTCATCACCTCCTCGGTGTTGAGCGGCCGGATCTCGCTGACCGAGCGGACGAGGGTGGTCTTGCCGACGCCGAAGCCGCCCACCACGACGATCTTCAGGCCGGTTTCGGCCGTGTCCCGCAGCGGTGTCCGGGACGACGGCAGCTCAGAGGTTGCGGAGCCCATGGAGCACCTCCGTGAGAAGAGCGGAATCGGGCAGCGCGGCGGAGGCCGCCGCGCGGGGGTGACGAGGGGTGATGCGGCCGGTCGCCTGGAGGTCCTCCAGGAGGATGCGGACGACGGTGATGGGCAGCGAGAGCTCCGCCGCGATCTCGACGACGGCCGTCGGGTGCCGGCACAGTTCGAGGATGCGCCGGTGCTCGGACTGCTGGCCGACGGACGGCTCGCACTCGGCGACGATCAGCGTCACCAGGTCGAACGAGCTGCCGTCGGCGCGGCTGCGGCCCCCGGTGACCGTGTAGAGCCGGTCGGGGTCGCCCACGTCGACGGGCCGCCGCGTCACGACGCCGAACTCCCGGGGCTTCCCGGGGCCCCGGGGCTCCCGGCACCCTCGGCCCGCGGCTCGGCCCGCAGATGCTCACCGATCTGGGAGACGAGCTGGCCCATCTGGTGGCCGACCACACCGGGGTCGGCCTCCTCGTCGGCGATGACCGCCAGGTGCGCGCCCTCGCCGGCCTCCACGACGAACAGCAGCCCGCCGTGGAACTCGGTCATCGAGTGCCGTACGCCGCCCGACCCGTCGCCGAACTCCATGGACGCCCCCTGGGCGAGCGCCTGGATGCCGGAGCAGATCGCGGAGAGCTGATCGGCCTGGTCGAGGCCGAGTCCGGGACTCCAGCAGAGTTTCAGGCCGTCCCGGGACAGCACCAGGGCGTGCCGGGTGCCGGGAGTGCCGTCGAGGAGGCTGTCCAGAAGCCAGTTCAGGCTGTTGTCGGTGGTCTGCATAGTGATTCGGGGCGATCACCGGGTGCGCGAACGCCCGTGCCTCCCTTTCGGTTGCGGGGCGGGGGTGAGGGACGTCGGGTGGACTGAGGGCGCTACGTACGAGGCGTACGAGATGCGCGCGACGTACGAGATGCGCGCGACGCATGCGGTGTACGAGACGTACGCAGCCCGGGCGGGACGGCCGCGGAACGGACGGGGAGCGTTCACTCGGCTCACTCGGCCCGCTGCGGCGGCTCGTTCTCCTCGGCGGCCCGCCGGGAGCGGTGGAAGGCCCCGAACCGGGCACCGATGTCGCGCGGCGGAGGCGGCGTCCCGCCCGTGGTCGCGCCGTCCGCGCCGGGCGCGCCGTCCGCGCCGGAGGCATCACCCGCGGCGGCCTGGCGCTGCTGGAGTTCGGCGTGCGCGGCGGCCATCGTGCGGCCCGGCCGCCGCACCGGCAGCCCGCCCAGGGTGGCGCCCTTGCCATCGGTCCCGTCGGTCCCGCCGGCCCCGCCGGCCAGGGCGGTCCCTCGGCCATCGGTGCCGTCGGCCGTGCGCTCGCGCACGGGGCTGTGCTCGGGGCTGCGCTCAGGACTGTGCTCGCCCGTGTCGGCCGCCGGGGCGCTCTCCGGCTGCGGCTGCTGGGCGATGAGCTGCGGGGGCAGCAGGACGACGACGCCGGTGCCGCCGCGCGCGGAGGGGCGGTAGCTGACGCTGATGCCGTACTTCCGCGCGAGCCCGCCGACCACGGCGAGGCCGAGCCGGGTGCCCTGGAGCAGCGCGAGGTCGGTGGTCCGCCCGGACACCGACTCCTCGGCCCGGCGCAGCGCCGCCTCGGACATCCGCAGGCCGCTGTCCTCGATGGTGATGACGACGCCGGTGCGGGACTCCTCGACGTAGACGTGGACTTCGTCGGTGGGCGGCGAGAAGTTCGCGGCGTTGTCGGCGAGTTCGGCGAGCAGGTGCATCACGCCCTCGGCCGCGAAGCCGACGACGGCCACCCGGGTCGAGCAGTGCAGCCGCACCCGCTGGTAGGCGGCGATGCGGCCGACGGCGCCGCGCAGGATGGACTCCATCACGATGGGTTTGTTCCAGGCGCGGCTGGAGCGGCCGCCCATGAGGAGCGCGAGCCGGTCGGTCATGAGGCCGAGCTGCGAGGTGCTGTGGTCGAGCCGGAGCAGGTCGCCGAAGACCTCCTCGCCGTGCCGGTCCTGCATGTCGCGCAGGTCGGCCAGCATGCTCACGGACTTGGCCTGGACGCGGCTGAGGGCCTTGGCACTCGCGGCCTGCGCGGCGGCCGCGCGCCGCTCGCTGAGGGCGAGTTCGCGCACGGCGGCCTCGGTCAGCTCGCGCAGCGCGGGGTCGTCGGGCCGGCGCATGCCCGCGAGGACCCGGTCCACGGAGGCGCCGCCGCGCAGGGTGGCGACCACGTCCGGGAGGGTCTCGGCGGCAAGGAGCCGTACGTCGCCGGAGACGCGGGCCAGGTCGTCGGCGGCGCGCCGCTCGGCCGCGGCGGCGGTGGCCGCGCGCTGCTCCGCGTCGGCCAGCGCGGTCACGCACACGCGCAGCAGCTCGCGCTGGGAGGGCAGGGCGGGCGGCCGGGTCTGCCGCAGCACGTCGTCGGGTGCGGTGCCCGCGCGGACCAGGCGCGCCACCGCGGGCAGGGTCACCTGGGCCAGGCCCATGTCCTCGGCGGTGCGGTGGTCCAACTGGCCGCGTACGTCGAGCAGTTCGCCCTCGGCGTCGGCGACCCGTGCCCGCAGTCTGCCCGCCGTCGTGAGTGCGACGCAGACCGCGACGGTCAGCAGCACCCAGCCCCCGGCCGCGGTCGCGGCCACCCAGCCGCGCGCCGCGGCGGGCGCGAGCGCGGCGACGGCGGCGCCCGCTACGGCCGCGGCGGCGAGGAGGCACACGGGCAGCGTGTAGGCCGTTCGCCGGGTGCTCGGGGTGCGGTCCGGACGGCGATCGGCGGGCTGTGTCATTCCGGTCCCTCGGGGTCGGCACGGGGGCGCGGGCCGTCCGGCCCGCCCTCAACTGGTGCCGCCGCGAGGGAAGTCCGCCCTGTGGCGCTGTCTTCCGACGGCACTTGTGGTGGTCATGCTAGCCACAAGATCGCACAGTGGAAGCGAGCATTCAGCAACGGGGGGTCACTGATCGTCCGCTCACCCGCGCGTGAACTTCTTCCAGGCCGTCGTCGCGATCTGCCCGGTGCTGCCGAGGTCGACGCCGCCGTCCGGCGTGATGATCCGGGCGGGGGCGCCCGGGGACGCGACGACCCGCAGGTGAGGGGCGTTGACGGCGGGGTTGCTCGTGTCGGTGTAGGTGTTGCGCCACACCACGGACGCCGTCGCCGACTGGCGGGGCGCGAGCGCGACGGGGTGCGGCCCGGGGTCGCGCATGCCGCTGGTGACGCGGTCCGTGCCCTTGAGGCTGCGTACGTCGAGGGGTTCATGGTCGGCGTCGAGCACCCGCAGGTCCGGGTAGCCGTCGAGACGGTAGGTGCCGGTGCCGCAGTGCGTCAGCGTCACCGTCATCGCGCGCAGCCCCATCGCCGCCTCGACGGGGCCCGGTTCGACCAGGAGCCCCTTCTCCCCCCGGCAGTCACGGGTCGCCTCGGCCGGCCGCTCCGGCACGGCCAGATCTCCGTAGTACGGCCCGTCCGAGGCATCGGGGGGCAGGGCGTCCGGGGTGACGCCGTGCGAGGGGGCCGGGCCGGTGCCGGACGGCGTCGGCCCGGAGTCGGTCGGGGGCCGTCCGTCCTGACTCGCCACGCGGGTCGCGGCCCCGCCCGCCCCGTCCCGGCCGGAGTCCGCCGACTGCCCGCAGCCGGCGGCGAGTATCGCGAGGGCAAAGAGGGCGGCGGCACGGCGGTACGAGAGGTGAGTCACGCGCGGATCATGTCACGCGGGGTCCCTGCAGCGACCGCCAAGGGGGGAGAATAAGCCCGTCCGGCGATTGAGGACGAGCCGCGAAGCGGCGATCAGGGGCCACCCCGGCCGGGACCAGGTGAGACCGCCGGCGGGAAGGTCGGCCTCGACCACCTGGGCGGCCATCGCGGCGCGACTCACGAGGAGCCCCGCGCCTGCACCAGACCCGACTCGTAGGCGAACACCACCAGTTGGGCCCGGTCGCGCGCGCCCAGCTTGGTCATGGCCCGGCTCACATGGGTCTTCGCCGTGAACGGGCTGATGACCATGTGCGCCGCGATCTCCTCGTTGGTCAGGCCACGGGCCGCGAGGGCCGTCACCTCGCGTTCGCGGGGCGTGAGGCCCTCCATGCCGGGCGGCGTCGCCCGGTCCGGGGGCCGGGCCACGAACTCGCCGATGAGGCGGCGGGTCACGGACGGCGAGAGCAGCGCGTCCCCGCGGGCGACGACCTCGATGGCCTGCAGCAGGTCCGCGGGTTCGGTGTCCTTGAGCAGGAAGCCGCTGGCCCCGGCGCGCAGCGCCTCGAAGACGTAGCTGTCCAGGCCGTAGTTGGTGAGGATGACGACGCGTACGGCCGCGAGGCACGGGTCGGCGGCGATGCGGCGCGTGGCCTCGATGCCCGACAGGACCGGCATCTGTACGTCGACGAGCGCGACGTCGGGCACGCACTCCCGGACCAGCGCCACTCCCTGTTCCCCGTCCGCGGCCTCCCCCACCACCTCGATGCCGTCCTCGGCGTCGAGGAGCGCCCGGAAACCGGCCCGCATCAGGGCCTGATCGTCGACCAGCACGACCCGGATCACCCCGGCATCTCCGACGGCTGCGCCACCGGGAGTTCCACCGGCAGTTCCACCGGCAGCTCGGCCCGCACCGAGAACCCGCCCTCGTCCCGAGCCCCCGCCCGCAGGGCGCCGCCGAGCGCCTCGACCCGCTCGCGCATCCCGGTGAGGCCGACGCCGGGCGCGACCGGCCGTCCCGGGCGCGCGGCCCCGTCGTCGTCCACCCGCACCACCACCTGCCGTTCCCCGTAGTCGAGATGGACGCCGACGGACGCCGCGCCGGCCGCGTGCCGGGCGGCGTTGGTGAGGCACTCCTGGACGATGCGGTAGACCCCGAGCTCCAGGGCCGACGGCAGCGCCCGCTCCCGTCCGGTGACTGTCAGCTCGACGGGCAGCCCGGCCGACCGGGCGCGCTCGACGAGCAGGGCGGGGCTGCCGGTGGGCGCGTCGGTGCGCAACACCTCCAGGGTGGCCCGCAGTTCGCGCATGGCTTCTCCGCTCGCCTCCTGGATGGCGAGCAGCGCGGGCGGCACGTCCTCGCCGCGCTTGCGCGCCAGGTGCACGGCGACACCGGCCTGCAGCTTGACGATGGAGATGCTGTGGGTGAGCGAGTCGTGCAGTTCGCGGGCGATCCGCAGGCGTTCCTCACCGGCCCGGCGCAGCGCCGCCTCCTCCCGGGTCCGCTCGGCTTGAAGGGCGCGCTCCTCGGTCTGGCGCAGATAGGCCTGCCAGGTCCTGCCCGCGACGCCCATCGCGGCGGCGCATACGAACCAGCCGGTGAGCAGCAGGGTCCGCTCGACGGCGCCGTCCCGGCCGGGGTCGGCGGCGAAGAACGCGCCGAGGAAGGCCAGTCCCAGGCCCGCGCCAAGGAGACGTTGCCGTCCGTGGGCGGCCACGTGCACCGCGCCGAGCACGGGGAACGCCGCCGCCGTGATCGGCTCGGTGTGCAGCACGAAGGCGGCCATGCAGCCCGTCGTGACGGCGAGGACGACACGGGGCGCGCTCTGGTACGCGGCCAGCGCGAGGGAGCCGACGGCGACCAGGGCGTAGTCGACGGCGTCCGCCCCGCCCTCGTACGCCGTCGCGACCATGACGACGACGGCGACGGCCACGGCGAGCCCGGCGACCACGAGGCGCGCCTTCGGGTCCTGCATGTGGTCGTGGTCGTGGCCGTCGAACACCGGCCGCCGTCCGGCGGCGCCGCGCTGCTTCACCTGTTCCCCCTGCATGCCCGCACCCTAAGCGCCGGTACGGGCGACGGCGTCCACCGGGCGGACCGTTCCCGGGCTACTCCCGGGGTAGTAGATCCGCGGCCGTCCGGCCCCGGCGCCGTAGCCACGACTGCCTTCGCCGGTACGACGACCGCGGGGCCCGCGCGCGGACACCATCGGCACCACGAACCACGGCGTCCCCGACGACGCCCCACCGGTGAAGGAGCCGCCATGACCACGCACGCCCGCCCCGAAGCCCGGCCCGCCGCTCACCCCAACGCCCGCCAGGAAGCCATCTGGAACGGCCCCGTCGGCCGGCACTGGGCCGCGCAGCAGGACCGCTACGACGCCATGAGCGGTGACCTCAACGACCATCTGTTCGCGGCCGCGGCGATCGCTGACGGGGACCGCGTCCTGGACATCGGCTGCGGCGCGGGCACGGTCACGCGGATCGCGGCCAGGCTCGCCGGCGGCGGCCGCGCGGTCGGCGTGGACATCTCCGCGCCGCTCCTGGACCGGGCCCGTGCCCGCACCGCCGCCGAATGCGTCGCGAACGTCTCGTACGAACTGGGCGACGCCCAGACCCACTCCTTCCCCGCGGGCGGCTACGACGTGGCGATCAGCCGGGGCGGCGTGATGTTCTTCGCCGACCACGCGGCGGCGTTCGGCAACGTGGCCCGCGCGCTGCGTCCCGGCGGGCGTCTGGTGTTCGTCAGTCCGCAGCCGGCGAGCCCCGACATCGAGGAGTCCCGCGCGCTCGGCACGCTGGCGAAGCTCCTCGGCGAGCAGGGCGCCACCGCGTCGCCCGACTCCACCGACGCCCGCGCCGCGATGGCCTCCCTCAGCGAGCCCGGCCGCATCCGCGCCGCCCTCGCCGCCTACACGGACGTGGCCGTGACGTCCCTGACCATCGAGACGTACTGGGGCAAGGACCCGGCCGACGCCGTCCGCTTCCTGCTCTCCCGCACCCCGGACGCGTCCGTGCCGCGGGTCACCCGCAAGGCCATGGAGGACGTGCTCACGCCCTACGCGGGCGGGCGCGGGGTGCGGATGAAGGCGCGGGTGTGGCTGGTGACGGCGACGCGCCCGAGCTGAGCCGCAGCCTTCGCGACCACCGCGCCCGAGCTGAGCCGAAGCTGCCTTCGCGGCCACCGCGACCGCCGCCCCGGCCCCGCAGCCGCTACTCCCTGCGCGACCACATGAGCCCCAGATACACCACGAACGCGGCCCCCAGCCCCACGGCCCATCCGTAGTCCGCGAGCGGCTCGAGGAAGGGGATCAGGCCGTCCCGGGGGAACGGCCCTTCCCCCGGGTCCGAGTGCGAGCCGCCGACGGCGAGCATGCCGCCCACGGCGAAGGCCGCCACGGCTCGCCAGTTCCAGCCGCCCGTGTACCAGTACCGCCCCTCGGGCCGGTAGAGGTCGGCCAGGTCGAGGGAGGTGCGCCGTACCACCCAGTAGTCGGCGATGAGGATCCCGGCGACGGTGCCGAGCAGCCCGCCGACCACACCGAGCCACACGAAGATGTACAGCTCGGGCGTCTCGATCAGCTTCCAGGGGAAGATGAGGACGCCCACGACGCCCGTGATCAGCGCGCCCGTACGGAAGTTGATCAGCCGTGGCGCGAGGTTCGCGAGGTCGTACGCGGGCGAGACCACGTTCGCCGCGATGTTCACGGACACCGTCGCGACGAGCACCGTCACCAGCGCGAACAGCAGCCCGAAGACGTTGTCCGCCTTGGCGGCGAGCTCCACCGGCTCCCAGATGGGCTTGCCGTACACCGCCTGCGAGCCGGAGGTGACGAGGACGGAGAGCAGCGCGAAGGCCGTCATCGTGGTCGGCAGGCCGAGGGTCTGGCCCCATACCTGGGCCCGCTGGCCCTTGCCGAAGCGGGTGAAGTCCGGAATGTTCAGGGACAGCGTGGACCAGAAGCCGATCATGCCCATGAGGGCGGGGAAGAAGACCGGCCAGAAGTCGGCGCCCCAGCCGAGCTCGGACGGCTGGTCGAGCAGCGGGCCGAGCCCGCCCGCCTTGTCGGAGATCCACACCAGCAGCACGACGGCGCCGACGAGCACGAAGGGCGCCGCCCAGTTCTCGAACCGCCGCAGCGTCTCCATGCCCCGGTGGATGATGGCGAGTTGCAGCCCCCAGAAGGCCACGAAGCACAGCCACAGCGTCCACGGGTAGCCGCCGATGTGTGAGGCGTCGGCCCAGGCGCCGCCGAAGACCTCGTTCAGCAGGACGAAGATGCCCTGCCCGCCGATCCACGTCTGGATGCCGAACCAGCCGCAGGCGACGGCGGCGCGGATCAGCGCGGGCAGGTTCGCGCCGCGCAGCCCGAAGGAGGCGCGCGCGAGCACCGGGAAGGGGATGCCGTACTTGGGGCCCGCGTGCCCGGTGAGCAGCATCGGGAGGAGCACGACCACATTGGCGAGCGCGATGGTGAAGACGGCCTGCTTCCAGTCCATGCCGAGCGCGACCAGGCCGGAGGCGAGCGTCCAGGACGGGATGTTGTGGGCCATGCCGACCCACAGGGCGGCGAAGTTGTAGGTGGTCCAGTGGCGTTCGGCGAGCGGGATCGGCTTGAGGTCGTCGTTGGCGAAGCGGCTGTCGTGGGGGTAGGCGCCGGGTATCAGCTCGACGCGGCCGTCGTCGGCCGCCCGCTGCGTGGGCGCGACGGCGGGCGGCCCGGAGGGGACGGTGTCGGTCATGGGCTGGTCAGGGTGGGGATGACCTCCGCGCCGTACGCGTCGATGACTGCCTCCCGCGCGTCGTGCATGGCGTACAGCGCGAACTGGTCCACGCCGAGCTCCTGCAGCGCCCGCAGCTTGTCGATGTGCGCGGCGGCCGGGCCGAGCAGGCAGAACCGGTCGACGATCTCGTCGGGCACGAAGGCGGTGTCGGGGTTGCCGGTGCGTCCGTGGTGGCTGTAGTCGTAGCCCTCGCGTTCCTTGATGTACGCGGTGAGCGCCTCGGGGACCATCGAGGAGTGCTCGCCGTACTTGGAGACGAGGTCGGCGACGTGGTTGCCGACCATGCCGCCGAACCACCGGCACTGCTCGCGCGCGTGGTCCAGGTCGGCGCTCACGTACGCGGGCGCGGCCACGCAGATCTTGACGTCCGCCGGATCACGTCCGGCCGCGGCGGCGGCGTCACGGACCGCCTTGACCATCCACTCCGTCAGGTACAGGTCGGCGAGCTGGAGGATGAAGCCGTCCGCCTTCTGCCCGGCGAGCGCGAGCGCCTTGGGGCCGTACGCCGCCATCCACACCGGCAATTTGCCGTCCCGCACCCACGGGATGCGCAGCCGCCGGCCCTCTATGTCGGCCTCCCGGCCCTCGGCGAGGTCGCGGATCACGTCGATCGACTCGCCGAGCCGGGCGAGGGTGTTGGGGTTGCGGCCCGCGACACGCATCGCGGAGTCGCCGCGGCCGATGCCGCACACGGTGCGGTTGCCGAACATGTCGTTGAGGGTCGCGAAGGTGGAGGCGGTGACCTCCCAGGTGCGGGTGCCCGGATTGGTCACCATCGGGCCCACGGTCAGCTGTTCGGTGTGCTCCAGGATCTGGCTGTAGATCACGAACGGCTCCTGCCACAGGACCGACGAGTCGAAGGTCCAGCCGTAGCGGAAGCCGCTTTGCTCCGCGCGTCGCATCAGGCCGACCACTTCGGACGCGGGCGGGTCGGTCTGCAGGACGAGTCCGAAATCCACGGGGAAGCCTCCTAGTTCAGGTACTGACAGGTCGCGCGGGGCGTGTAGACGCCGTGTCCGGCGTGACCGATGAACTCCCGTCCTTCGACGACCGGTTCGCCGCGGGAGAGGACGGTCTCGACGCGGCCGGTGACCTGCTTTCCTTCGTACGCCGAGTAGTCGACGTTCATGTGGTGGGTCTCGGCGGAGATGACCTGCGTCGCGGCGGGGTCGTAGACGACGACGTCCGCGTCGGCGCCGGGCGCGATGGTGCCCTTCTTCGGGTAGAGGCCGAACATGCGGGCCGGGGTGGCGCAGGCGATCTCGATCCAGCGGCGGCGGCTGATGTGTCCGTCGACGACGGCCTGGTGGAGCAGGTCCATGCGGTTCTCGACGCCGGGCAGGCCGTTGGGGATCTTCGAGAAGTCGCCGCGGCCCAGCTCCTTCTGGCCGGTGAAGCAGAACGGGCAGTGGTCCGTGGAGACCACCTGGAGGTCGTTGGTCCTGAGGCCCCGCCACAGGGCGGCCTGGTGCTCGCGGGGCCTGAGCGGTGTGGAGCAGACGTACTTGGCGCCCTCGAAGTCCGGCTCGGCGAGGTTGTCCGTGGACAGGAACAGATACTGCGGGCAGGTCTCGCCGAAGACGGGAAGGCCCTTGTCCCGCGCGGCCACCAGCTCCGCGACGGCCTCCTCCGCCGAGACGTGCACGACGTACAGCGGCGCGCCCGCGACCTGCGCGAGCCGGATCGCGCGGTGCGTGGCCTCGGCTTCGAGCAGCGCCTTCCTGACCTCGCCGTGGTAACGGGGATCGGTCTCGCCGCGCTTGAGGGCCTGCTCGACGAGGACGTCGATCGCGATGCCGTTCTCCGCGTGCATCATGATCAGGCCGCCGTTGGCCGAGGAGCGCTGCATGGCGCGCAGGATCTGCCCGTCGTCGCTGTAGAAGACGCCGGGGTAGGCCATGAAGAGCTTGAAGGAGGTGATGCCCTCCTCGACGAGCAGGTCCATCTCCTTGAGCGTGCGGTCGTTCACGTCGGAGACGATCATGTGGAAGGCGTAGTCGATCGCGCACTTCCCGTCCGCCTTCGCGTAGTAGGCGTCCAGGCCCTCACGCAGGGAGTGCCCGGCGGACTGGACGGCGAAGTCGACGATGGTGGTGGTGCCGCCCCAGGCCGCCGCCCGGGTGCCGGTCTCGAAGTCGTCGGACGAGAAGGTCCCGCCGAACGGGAACTCCATGTGCGTGTGCGCGTCGACGCCGCCCGGGACGACGTACTTGTCGCTCGCGTCGATGACGCGGTCCGCGGTCCAGGCCGCGGCGGCCTCGGTGCCGCGCGCGGCGAGCGCCGCGATCCGGCCGTCCTCGATCAGCACGTCGGCGTGCAGTTCCTCGGCGGCGGTGACGACGAGTCCGCCGCGGATCAGGGTGCGGGTACTCATGGTGATGCGCTCCCTACGTGATACGTACGTGCATACGTCGCTACGACGGCGCTTGCGGCCGTGAACTAGGCGTTCTGCAGGGCGCGTTCGAGGATCGCGGCGCCCTCCTCCGCCTCCGCGACCGTCAGCGAGAGCGGCGGCGCGATACGCAGCACGCTGGTGTCGTGCCCGCCGCCCGTGCCGACCAGGAGGCCGCCCTCGCGGGCGGCTTCGAGGACGGCGGCGGCCGCCTTCGGGTTCGCCTCGTCGGTGCCGGTCCTGACGAGTTCGATGCCGATCATCAGGCCGCGGCCGCGCACTTCGCGTACGGCGGGCAGGTGCGCGCAGATGGCCCGCAGCCGCTCGATGAGCAGCCCGCCGACGCGCCGGGCGTTGCCCTGAAGATCGTGTTCCAGGAGGTACGTGAGGTTGGCGAGCCCGGCGGCCATCGTGACCGGGGAGCCGCCGAACGTCGAAATGGAGTTGGCGTCCAGGCAGTTCATGATCTCGGCGCGGCCGACGACACCGCCGATGGACATGCCGTTGCCGATGCCCTTGGCGAAGGTGAGCAGGTCGGGCGGGCCGGAGGAGGCGTGCGCCTGCCAGCCCCAGAAGTGGTCGCCGGTGCGGCCCCAGCCGGTCTGCACCTCGTCGGCGATCCACAGGATGCCGTGTTCGGCGAGGACGTCGCGGAAGGCGGCGTACAGGCCGTCGGGCGGCGAGGTGAAGCCGCCGACGCCCTGGATCGGCTCGGCGACGAGCGCCGCGGCCCCGCGCGTCTGGCCCAGCATGTCCCGCAGGTCCGCGACGCACGCGTCGATGAACTCGGCGTCGCTCAGGGCCGCGTAGGGCCCGCGGGTGCGGACACCCCCGTGGACGTACAGCGTCTGCAACGGCGACAGGCTCGTGGGCGACCAGCTCTTGTTGCCGGTGATGCCGACGGTGCTGAAGGAGCGGCCGTGGTAGCTGTTGCGCATCGCCAGGATCTGGTTCGAGCCGCGGTGGGCGGTGGCGAGGAGCAGCGCCGCGTCGTTCGCCTCCGTGCCCGACGTCGTGAAGAACACGCGCGCGTCCGGGATGCCGGACAGCGCGGCGACGCGCTCGGCGAGGTCGACCATGGGGCGGTTCAGGTAGAGCGTCGAGCTGTGGATGATCCGGCCGGCCTGCTCCGCGACGGCCTTGGTGACGTCGGGCAGCGCGTGCGCGGTCATGGTGGTGAGGATGCCGCCGAAGAAGTCGAGATAGCGCCGGCCCGCGGCGTCCCAGACGTGGCGGCCCTCGCCGTGGGTGAGTTCGAGCGGCTCGTCGTAGTACAGCGCGAGCCAGTCCGGCAGCACGGCCCGGTGCCGGGTGTAGAGGTCCTTCACGGGTTGACCAGCCCTTCGTACGCGTCCGGGCGGCGGTCCCGGTAGAACGCCCACTGTTCGCGGACCTCGTCGATCAGGTCGAAGTCCAGGTCGCGCACGACGAGTTCCTCCGCCTTGTCGCTCGCCGTCTCGCCGACGAACTGCCCGCGCGGGTCCACGAAGTAACTCGTGCCGTAGAAGTCGTTGTCGCCGTATTCCTCCTGGCCGACGCGGTTGATCGCCGCGATGAAGTACTCGTTGGCGACGGCGGCCGCGGGCTGTTCCAGTTGCCACAGGTAGGCGGACAGGCCGCGGGAGGTGGCCGAGGGGTTGTAGACGAGCTGGGCGCCGTTGAGCCCCAACTGCCGCCAGCCCTCGGGGAAGTGGCGGTCGTAGCAGATGTAGACGCCGACGCGGCCGACGGCGGTGTCGAAGACGGGCCAGCCCGCGTTGCCCGGACGGAAGTAGAACTTCTCCCAGAATCCCTTGACTTGGGGGATGTGGTGCTTGCGATATTTGCCGAGGTAGCTGCCGTCGGCGTCGACGACGGCAGCGGTGTTGTAGTAGAAGCCGGACTGCTCGACCTCGAAGACGGGCACGACGATCACCATGCCGGTCTCGCGCGCGAGGTCCTGCATGCGGCGCACCGTCGGCCCGTCCGGGACCGGCTCCGCCCAGCGGTAGTGCTCCTTCTCCTGGACCTGGCAGAAGTAGGGGGCATTGAAGACCTCTTGGAAACCGATGACCTTGGCGCCCTGCCGGGCGGCCTCGCGGGCGTGTTCCTCATGCTTGGCGATCATGGATTCGGTGTCGCCGGTCCAGGTCGCCTGGACGAGTGCGGCGCGTACGACGTTGGCCATGAGCTGCTCCTTCGACAGGACGTCAGAGAGCCTCTACGCCCGTAGACTTCGTGCGTAGACAGACGAACGTAAGCCCCATCGACGGCCTTGCCAAGACCATCGTCGTAACGCGGCGGAGTCGATCATGTTTCGCACCCGAGCGGGTGAGAATCGGTCACGCCGGGCGCGCCCGGTTGCGCCGGGTTGCGCGGGCGGCCCGCGCGGGGCGGGCAGCAGGGCCTCAGGCGGTGAAGCCCGCGACCCGCAGGGCGTGCACAAGATCCCAGTGCCGCTCGTCCGACGCGGCCTTGGCGGCCTCCAGGAGCAGCGGGATGAGCCGGGGCGGGTCGGTGTGCGCGCAGGCCGCGACGTCCTCGGCGCTGCGCACGCGGACGTACGCGTCGAGGAGCGCCCGTGCCTCGCGGTCGCGCCCGGCGTCGGCGAGGGCGATCAGGGACTCGGCGATCTCCGGGGCGGGCCGGGCCACGCCCTGGCGCAGCAGCTTGCGGCAGTCCTCGGCGCGGCCCGCCCCGGCGAGCGCGTCGGCGACGGCGACGAGCCGGTCGGGCGGCAGCGAGGCGGCCTCCCACAGCAGGGTCGCCCAGTCCGCGGCGAGGCCCGCGTGGTGCAACTCCTCGGCGAACAGCGGCAGCCGGGCCGCGGGCCAGCCCGCCGCCTCGACGAGCACGCCGTGCGCCTCGCCGCTGCGGCCCTCGCCGCGCAGCCGGATCAGTGCCTTGACGGCGTCGGTGGTGACGCGTTCGTCGGTGAGGCGGGGGTCTGGGTCGGCGGGGGTGTGTTCGCCGGTGCCGCGCGCTTCCGCGTCTTCGCCTGCCGCCGTGTCCGCCCGCCGGACCCGCTTCGGGGCGCGTGGCGCGGCGTCCATCGCCTGGGCGTAGCGCGCGCCGCGGGGCGTTCGGCCGGCGGGCGACTCGTCCGTCGCCGGTGCGGGGAGGGGCCCGAGCACGTCCGCCTCCCCGGCCTCGATCCCGGCGAAGCGGGCGCCTCGGGGGCGGCGGCGGGGACCGGACTGGCGGGGGACGCGGGGGGTGGGCGGGTCGGCTGGAGTGGGGGTGTCGGTGGTGGGGTCGCCGGTGGGGTACGTGAAAGGGGCGTTGGCGGCGTACTCGGTGGCGTCGGCGGCGTACTCAGAGACGTCGGTGGCGTACGCGGAGGCGTATCCGTCGGCGTTGCCGGGACGTCGGTCCGCGTCGCCGGGGGCTTCCCCGGGGTCCGGGCCCGGGTCCGGACCCGGGAACACCCCGTCGTGCCCGGGCCCGCCGAAGTCCATCCACTGGGGCGCCCGCGTCCGGTCGAGCCGCTCCATGCGGGCGCGCAGCTCGCCGCAGCGCGCGACCGCGCGCTCGTGGTCGTCGCGCACCCACGCCAGGTCCAGGTGGATGCGGTCCACGTCGTCGGGCGTGGCCGCGACGGCGAGGGCCCGCGCGAGCTCCTGCTGACGCTCCAGGGCGAACCTCTGCTCCTGCAGCATCAGGTCGAGCCGGTCGCTGAGGAGTTCACGGCCTCCCGGCCGGTCGTCGTACGCGGCAACCGACGCGGCATGCAGCGCCCGCGCCCGCCCGGTCTCGGCGTGCGCGACGCCCACCCCGGAGTCGGCCGCGAGGTCGTGCAGCAGCGCCTGCACCACGTCCCACGGCGGCACCTCGGCACCCTCGAGGCAGGCCCGCATCCCGTCCGGGTCACGGGACCAGAACACTCCGCACCATCCGTCGCCCTGATCGAGGCGGGCCATGAGCTCGCTCAGGTACTTCGCGAACTCCCGGACCTGATCCGGGAGTTGTCCCACTGCCATCGTCGGGCACCGCCCCCTGGGAGACTAGAGTCTGCCGGTCCGGAAGATAACACCAGAAGCGTTACGGGACGGCTACACGCAGTTTTCCGAAGGCTTCGTTAATTACTTGGACGTGCGACGTGAAGCGTGGCTAGTCTGCGCACATGTCCAGTCCCGAGGCGAACAGAAGCTAGCCACCGGCGTTCCGGTGGCTGCTCGTCGAGTTCTTCGGTGCCCGCGTCGCCGCGACGGTGACGCGGCAGCTGTGCCATCTGCGCACGTAGCCGTGCCGTCCGTGCACGCAGCCGCGCCGTCTGTGCGCGCGGCTGTGCGCACAGCGCCCGGCACCGACGCTCCACGCCCTCGTCACCCTCTCGACCCTCTCGGCCACGGGATCGCCGCAGTGCCGTAGTCACGGACTGCTTTCTCTCTCCCTTTCCTCACCCGCGCGGCAGCCGCGCGGCCCTGCGCGGCGACCGCCGCGGGGCACATGACGCGAGCCGTCGTGCGCCCTCGGCGGCACCCGTGCCGCCGAGGGCTGCCCGCGGGTCACGTCGATCCCCTTTGTGGTTGCGGAGTATCGCTGTGCCATTTGTCTTGTATCTGCTCGGTCTCGCCGTGTTCGCCCAGGGCACGTCCGAGTTCATGCTCTCCGGCCTGATGTCGGACATCGCCGCCGACATGGCGGTGTCGGTCCCGGCCGCCGGGGCGCTGACCTCGGCGTTCGCCGTGGGAATGGTCGTCGGGGCGCCCCTGATGGCGGTGTTGAGCCTGCGCTGGTCGCGCCGCCGCGCCCTCCTCGGCTTCCTGACGACGTTCCTGCTCGTGCATGTGGTGGGCGCGCTGACCACCAGTTACGCCGTGCTGCTCGGCACCCGCGTCGTCGGCGCCCTGGCGAACGCCGGATTTCTCGCCGTGGCCCTCGCCACCGCGACGAGCCTGGTCGCGCCGGACGCCAAGGGGCGGGCCACCTCGATCCTGCTCGGCGGCACCACGCTCGCCTGCGTCGCGGGCGTGCCGGGCGGCGCGCTGCTCGGCCAACTGTGGGGCTGGCGCGCCGCGTTCTGGGCGGTGGCCCTGATCTCGGTGCCCGCCGTCGTCGCCATCGCCCGGGCCGTACCGGCGGGCCCGCCCGCCGCCACGCACACCGGGGCCCGCACGGAGCTGCGGGCGCTGCGCTCGCCCCGGCTCCTGGTGACGCTGCTGCTCGGCGCCCTCGTCAACGGCGCGACGTTCTGCGTCTTCACCTACCTCGAACCGCTCGCCACGCACGTCACCGGCATCGGTGACGCGTGGGTGCCCGCGCTCCTCGCCCTGTTCGGACTCGGCTCCTCGGTGGGCGTCGCGCTCGGCGGGCGCTTCGCCGACACCCGGCCGGTGCCGCTCCTGGCGGGCGGAACAGTGGCGCTGCTCGCGGGCTGGACGGCGTTCGCCCTGACGGCCGGGAACCCGGTGGCGACGGTCGCCTTCGCCTTCGTGATGGGGATGTTGTCGTTCGCGGTCGGCTCCACCCTGATCTCACAGGCGCTGTACGCGGCCACGGGGGCGCCGACGCTCGGCGGCGGGTTCGCCACGGCCGCCTTCAACATCGGCGCGGCGGTGGGGCCTTGGGCCGGCGGCCGGGCGATCGCGGGCGGCCTCGGCTACCGCTCACCGCTGTGGGTCAGCGCCCTGCTGGTGACGCTGGCGCTCGCGACGGCGGGGGTGGCGCTGCTCGCCGCCCGGCGCAGGGCGGCACGCCGGGAGGAACTCTCCACGACGGCGGCCTGACCGACGAGGCCCGGCCGACGGGCGGCTCCGGGCCACGTACACGGACAACGTACGCAGCCCGGAGCCGCACACAGGCAACCGGCCGTCAGACGGGAACCAGCGCGCAGCTCCGGGCGACCTCGTCCATCGACAGCTCCAGGGTCACGGCGAGGGCGGCGACCGTGAAGAACGCGGGCGTCGGCGCCCGCCCCGTCTCGATCTTGCGGAGGGTCTCCGCCGAGATCCCGGCGCTCGCGGCCACCTCCACCATGCTCCGCTCGCCGCGCGCTTCACGAAGGAGACGGCCGAGCCGCTCGCCGCGTTCGTGCTCTTCGGGGGTCAGTGGGGTGCGCACCATGCGGCCATCCTACCCCGGACACCATTTAAATACCGGTATAGTAATTGGCATGATCGAACTCAAGACAGACACATCCATCGACGCGATGCGTGAGGCGGGCCGCGTGGTCGCGCGCGCCCTGGACGCGGTGCGGCGGGCGGCGGCCGTCGGCGTCGCGCTGCGCGACCTCGACGAGGTGGCGCACCAGGTCCTGAAGGACGCGGGCGCCACCTCGCCGTTCCTGCACTACCACCCGTCGTTCGCGCCGGTCCCCTTCCCCGCCACGCTCTGCGCGTCGGTCAACGACGCGATCGTGCACGGCGTCCCGGACGGCTATCGCCTGCGCGACGGCGACCTGCTGTCCGCGGACTTCGGCGCGATCCTGGACGGCTGGGTGGGCGACTCGGCCATCAGCTTCACCGTCGGCACCCCCCGCCCCGAGGACGTCCGCCTGATCGAGACCGCCGAGCGCGCGCTGGAGGCGGGCATCGCCGCGGCCGTCGTCGGGAACCGCATCGGGGACATCGCGCACGCGATCGGCACGGTCTGCCGGGCCGCGGGATATGGCATTCCGGAGGGCTTCGGCGGACACGGCATCGGCCGCAGCATGCACGAGGACCCAGGGGTGCCGAACGAGGGCCGTCCCGGCCGCGGCATGCCGCTGCGGCACGGCATGGTGATCGCCATCGAGCCGATGGTGATCGCGGGCGGCAAGGACTTCTTCCACACCGCGCCGGACGGCTGGACGCTGCGCACGAACGACGGCAGCCGCGCGGCGCACGCGGAGCACACGGTGGCGATCACGGACGCGGGGCCGCGCATTCTGACGGCGCTGTAGGTCACGCCCTCTCGAACGCGAACGGGACCGCGCCTCCCGTAAACGCGAAGGCCCGCGCCCTCCCCCGACCGGGGAGGCGCGGACCTCAGCTCACCGGCACCGAAGCAGCACCGAAGCAGCACCGAAGCGGCACCGAAAGCGGCGCTACGACCGCGGCTTCACCACCATCGCCGACCCCCCGCCCCGCCGCTCCTTCTCCGCGGCGGCGAGCCACTGGCCGCCCGCGAGCCGCTGCACACCGGTCGCGGCCCCGATCTCCGGGTTCTGCTTGAAGGAGTGGCCGAGCGCCTCGAGATCGCGCCGCACCTCGCTGTTCCACAGCCCCGGCTCCAGCTCGGTCTGCGCGGCGTTGCGCTGGCTCGCGCGCGGCGCCGCGATGGCGTCGACGAGCGGCAGGCCCCGGTCGAGGAAGCCGGTCAGGGTCTGCAGGACGGTCGTGATGATGGTCGCGCCGCCGGGTGAGCCGAGCGCGACGACCGGCCGGTCGCGTCCGTCGAGCACGATGGTCGGCGCGAGCGACGAGCGCGGCCGCTTGCCCGGTCCCGGCAGGTTCGGGTCGTGCACGGCCGGGTTGGCCGGCGCGAAGGAGAAGTCGGTCAGCTCGTTGTTCAGCAGGAAGCCGCGCCCGGGCACGGTGATCCCGCTGCCGCCCGTCTGCTCGATGGTGAGGGTGTACGCGACGACGTTGCCCCACTTGTCGGCCACCGTCAGATGCGTGGTGTTCTCCCCTTCGTACGTCGTCGGGGCCGCCTTGTCCCCGCTGGCGCAGGGCACCGGATGCCGCGGGTCGCCGGGCGCGAGCGGGCTCTTGAGCACCGCGTCGTCCTTGATCAGGCACTCGCGGGAGTCCGCGAACTTCTGCGAGAGCAGCTGCTTCTTCGGTACGTCCTCGAAGGCGGGGTCGCCCACCCAGCGCCCCCGGTCGGCGAACGCGACGCGGCTCGCCTCGATGTAGCGGTGCAGGTAGCGCTGCTGCGAGGCCTTGGAGAGGTCGGTGCGTTCCAGGATGTTCAGGGCCTCGCCGACGGTGGTGCCGCCGGAGGACGACGGCGCCATGGAGTAGACGCCGAGCCCGCGGTAGGACGTCTTCGTCGGGGTGCGGCGCTTCACCTCGTAGTCGCGCAGGTCCTTCGTGGACAGGTCGCCGGGGCGGGCCTTGCGGCCGGAGTCGGGGTCGACAGGCGGCTGGTTAACGGTGCGGACCACGTCACGGCCGAGCTTGCCGTGGTAGAGCGCGTCGACGCCCTCGCGGCCCAACTCCTCGTAGGTCCGCGCGAGATCGGGGTTCTTGAACGTCGAGCCGACCACGGGCAGCTTGCCGCCGGGCAGGAACAGCTTGGCGGTGGCGGGGAAGTCCGCGAACCGCTTCTGGTTGGTCTCGGTCTGCGAGCGGAAGGTCCTGTCGACCGTGAAGCCGTGCCGCGCGAGCCGCTCGGCGGGCTTCAGGAGCGTGCCGAGCCGCTTGCTCCCCCACGAGTCGAGCGCCTCCTGCCAGGTCGCGGGCGTGCCGGGGGTGCCGACGCCCAGGCCGCTGGTGACGGCCTCCGCGAACGGCAGCGGCTTGCCGTTCTCCAGGAAGAGGCCGGAGTCCGCGGTGCGCGGCGCGGTCTCGCGGCCGTCGAGGGTGCGCACGGTGCGGGACTTCGCGTCGTAGTACACGAAGTAACCGCCGCCGCCGACGCCCGCCGAGTACGGCTCGGTCACGCCGAGCGCCGCCGCCGTGGCGACCGCCGCGTCCACGGCGTTGCCGCCCTTCTTCAATACCTCGATGCCGGCGGCGGACGCGTCCTGGTCGACGCTCGCCACCGCGCCGCCGTGCCCGACGGCCACCGGTGTCTTTTCCGGGGGCGTTGGGGCCGATTCCGGTCTTGCGCCGGCTTCGGCCGCTGTGGCCGATTCGGCGCTCGTGCCCGGTTGCGCCGAGGGCGAAGGCGAAGGGGGCGCGGCCGCACCGACCGTCACCAATACCCCGCCGACCGTCCATAGCGTCAGATTCCGTACGACACCGCGACGCATTCGTACCTCCAGTCAACAGCCGTCTGCGCAGCGTAACTTCGGGCCCTCCTGGCCGCCATGGGCTCTTCGAACGAGGCTCCGAACGGCCGCTAGCATGCGCCCCCATGACTGAAGACGTGCGCTATCTCGTCCTCGGCCTGATCACGGCCGTCCTGAGCGGAGTCCTGGGCTGGTTCCTCCGTACGCAGTTGTGGAAGCGCAAGCTCCGGCGCAAGCAGGCCTTCTTCGGCCTGCCCGCGAACTCGGAGTCGCTGCTCGTGGTGAACCGCGAAGGGGGCGGCCCGGAGCTGACGGTGACGCGCCCCGACGTGTTCTCGCTCCTGGAGCTGGCCGCGCCGATCAAGGACTGCGGCGCGCACTCCCAGGTCGTCGCGCACGACGCGGTGCAGCAGGGCTTCGGCGAGCGCACCGAGTTCTGCGTCGGCAACCCGGCGGTGCACCGCCGCATGGCCGCGCACATGCACTCGCTGCTGCCCGGCGTGCGCGTCAACACCGACCCGGAGCCGGGCCCGGACCGGGGCGCCTTCCAGATCGGCGCCGAGCGCTACCGGATGGAGGGCGGCCGGACGGAGTACGCCATCCTGGCCCGCCTCACCGCCGGGCAGGCACCGGAGGCGCGGCCCGTCTTCCTCTTCTGCGGGCAGCGCGCCATCACCAACCAGGCCGCGACCCGCTATCTGGCCCGCCACCACGAACGCCTCGCCCGCAAGCACGGCAACAACACCTTCGCGCTGCTCCTGAAGGTCGTGAACTCGCAGGCGTACGGGCCGGACGTGGTCGAGCTGGTCGCGGACGTGACCCGCGCCGCCCAGGAGCCGATCCCCGCCCCGGCGCCCGCGCGCAACTCCCACCGCGCCAAGTGAGCACGGCGCCCGCGCCGGGCCGGCCCGCCCCTCGCGACACGTGAGCGCTCCCCCACGGAACGTATGCCGTGAATAGCGCCTCTGTGACGTAGTCGGCGTTTTCCGGGTGACAGGCAACCCAAAGGGACCTTCCGCACTCTCTCTCCGGGCAGGCAGTGAATATCCGCACGGAGGTACGTTTCCTTGAGGTCCCGCAGGTCTCTGAGCCCGTCGAACCGCCGACGCTCCATCCGCCCCCGCCACGCCGCCGTCGCGGGCGTCGCGGCCCTCACGGCGGCCCTGTCCGCCTGCTCGGGCGGCGGCTCCGGCTCGGGCGACGACGCCAAGGCCGAGAAGCCGAAGGTCTCCGTGAACCTCACCGGCAGCCAGGCCAAGCCGGGCGTCCCGGTCACCGTGAAGCTGGCCACCAAGGACGCGAAGCTGAAGGACGTCGCGGTCGCCGACGCCGAGGGCACGAAGCTGGCGGGCAAGGTCGCCGCCGACGGCCGCAGCTGGACCTCCGCGCGCAAGGCGGCGCCCGGCACCGGCTACACCGTGCGGGCCACCACCGACCAGGGCGGCGAGGCGAAGAAGGCCTTCAAGACGGCCGAGCCCGAGCAGGTCAACAAGGTCACGATCACGCCGGGCAGCAACCTCAAGACCGTCGGCGTGGCCCAGCCCCTGTCGATCGTGTTCGACAACCCGGTCAAGAACAAGGCCGAGGTCGAGAAGCACCTCAAGGTCACCACGTCGAACGACACCACGGGATCCTGGGGCTGGATCAAGAACTACGACGGCAAGGACCGCGTCGACTGGCGCCCGAAGGACTACTGGAAGTCCGGCACCAAGGTGAAGCTCGACGCCCAGCTCAACGGCATCGACTCGGGCGCGCACGGCGGCTGGTTCGTACGCGACTACGACACCGCCGTCACCGTCGGCAAGAACCAGGTCGTCAAGGTGAACCTGGACAACAAGACGGCGACGCTGACGCGCGACGGCAAGACCGTCAAGCAGGTGCCGATGTCGGCCGGCACCCCCGGCGGCGAGAAGGCCTCCTGGGGCGGCACCTCGGTCCTGATGGCCAAGGAGGGCACGATCAACATGCGCTCCGAGACCGTCGGCCTCGGCAACAGCTACGACAAGATGGTCGACTACTCGATGCGCCTCACCTGGTCGGGCATGTACGCGCACGCGGCGCCCTGGAACGCCTCCTACTTCGGCAACACCAACCACAGCTCCGGCTGCGTCGGCATGAGCACCCCCGACGCCTCCTGGCTGTACGGCCAGGTCCAGGTCGGCGACCCGTTCGAGGTCTCGGGCTCCGGCTCCAAGGGCACGCCGGACCCGGGCAACGGGTACGGCGAGTGGAACCTGTCCTGGACGGACTGGCAGTCCAAGAGCGCGTTGCGCTGAGGCCGCGCGGCAAGCAGGCGGGAAACTCAAGCCCTCAACTATCGTTACCCGTACGTAACTTACCGACGGGTTACCGTAGGTAAGCCCACGCGGTTACCGTCGGGTCACTTTGCACTGGCACGAGTGAGGAGTGACCCGTGGGACCATCGCGCACAGGTTTGCGTACGACCGCCGTGGGCGCGGTATCGGCGACGCTCGTCGCCGGTACCGCCTTCGGCCTCGGCCCGGCCGCGCAGGCCACACCCGCCGAACGCCCCGCCGCCGAGGCGACCGCGGCCGCCGCGAGCGTGCGGTTCGTCGACATTCCCGGCGACGGCGGCACCGTCCTCAAGGCCAACGTCGTCACGCCCGCGGGCGCCTCGGCGAGCGGCACGTACCCCGTGATCGTGCTGCCCACGAGCTGGGCCATGCCGCAGATCGAATACATCGCGCAGGCCAAGAAGCTCGCCGCGGCCGGCTATGTCGTCGTCAGCTACAACTCCCGCGGCTTCTGGCAGTCCGGCGGCGAGATCGAGGTCGGCGGCCCCGAGGACATCGCCGACGCCTCCAAGGTCATCGACTGGACACTGAAGAACACGCCCGCCGACCCGGCCAAGGTCGGCATGGCGGGCGTCAGTTACGGCGCGGGCATCAGCCTCCTCGCCGCCGCGCACGACAAGCGCGTGAAGGCGGTCGGCGCGCTCAGCGGCTGGGGCGGCCTCGTCGACTCGATCTACAGCGGCCGCACCCAGCACGCCCAGGCGGGCGCCCTGCTCGGCGGCGCGGGCTACCTCACCGGCCGCCCCAGCGCCGAACTCCAGCGCATCCTCAAGGACTTCCTCGGCTCCAACCTCGACAAGGAGCACGAGATGATCGCGTGGGGCACCAAGCGCTCCCCCACGACGTATCTGGACCGGCTCAACAAGAACGGCGCCGCGATCCTGCTCGCGAACGCCTGGGGCGACACCATCTTCCCGCCCAACCAGTACGCGCGCTTCTACGAGAAGCTGACCGGCCCCAAGCGCCTGGAGTTCCGCCCCGGCGACCACGCGACCTCCGAGGCGACCGGCCTGCTCGGCCTGCCCAACGACACCTGGACGAACACCCAGCGCTGGTTCGACCACTACCTCAAGGGCGAGAAGAACGGCATCGACCAGGAACAGCCCGTCCAGCTCAAGTCCCGCTCCACCGGCGGCTACGAGGGCTACCCGGACTGGAAGTCGGTCGGCGCGACGAAGAAGAAGATCGACCTCGCGGGCTCCAGCACCATCCACACCAACGTCGACTCCGGGGCCAACGGCGGCATCGTGATGCTGTCCAACGCCCTCGACCAGTTCCTGAAGCTCCCGCCGATGGCGTCCATGCCGCTGCTGCCGCGCCGGTACGCGGCCGTCTGGCAGTCGGAACGGGCCGAGCAGGCCCAGCGGGTGCGCGGCACCGCGAAGCTGCACACCACGGTCACCAGCACCAAGGAGAGCGGAACCCTCGTCGCCTACCTCTACGACGTGGGCCCGCTCGGCCTCGGCAAGCTGGTCAGCAACGCGCCGTACACCTTCCACGGCAAAACCCCCGGCGAGCCGTTCGCCGTGGACCTGGAGCTGTTCTCCACGGCCTACGACGTCCCGGCAGGGCACCGGCTCGCCCTGGTCGTCGACACGGTCGACCCGCTCTATGTCGAGCACAACCCGTCCGGCGCGCAGCTGACCTTCTCCTCGCCCAGGACCGACCCGTCGTACGTGTCGGTGCCCCTGCGCGAGCAGTGATCTCCGGCTGCTGCCGGGCGGGCCTGGCCCTCCTGCTGCTGCTCCCGTCAGGGGCCGGGGGCCCTGGGGGGACCCCCGCCCGGCAGCAGCGTCCCTGGTTCAGCCGGGGCGACGTCCACGGCCTCTGTCTTGGGACTGCGCCGCTGTCGCTTGGACACCCAGTAGGCGAACCACGAAAGCAGCATGCACATCCCGATGTAGATCGGTGAGATCACCATGACCACGGGGATGAAAGGCAGATCGTAGTCGAGATTCGACGCGATGAGCTTCCCGGCATGGAGGAACTCCTCGTAGGTGATCAGATAGCCGAGTGAGGTGTCCTTCAGGGCCACGACCAACTGGCTGATGATGGCGGGCAACATGGCCCGCACCGCCTGCGGCACCAGGACGTACGACATGACCTGGGTCTTTCTCATGCCAAGCGCGTAGGCGGCCTCCCTCTGTCCGCGCTCCACCGAGTTGACGCCGGAGCGGAACACCTCGGCGAGCACGGAGCCGTTGTAGAGCGTGAGCCCGGCGACCAGCGCCGGCAGCGGCTGGACCTTCAGCGCCACGAAGACGAAGAAGATCATCACGAGCACGGGCATCGCGCGGAAGAACTCCACGAGGAGCGTGGCCACCCAGCGCACCACGCGGTGCTCCGAGAGCCGCCCGGTGGCGAGCAGCCCGCCGAGCGCGAGCGAGAGCACGGCGGCGATCGCGAAGGCCTTCAGCGTGTTGCCGAGCCCGCGAAGGAGCAGTTCCTGGATGCCCTTGTACTCGAACGGCGTCCACTTGGTGGCGGTGAACTGGTCGGTGTCGAACAGCAGATACAGGATCCAGCCGACGAGGGCGACGATGAGGACGGTCGAGAGGACGCCGTAGAGCCGGTGTCTGCGGCGGGTCCTGGGGCCCGGGATGTCGTAGAGGGCGGTGGCCTCGGGACCGGGGACGGGAACGGGGGCGGTGGCAGTGGCGGTGGTGGTCATCGGGCGACTCCCCAGCGCTTCTCGAGGATGTTGAAGACGGCGCTGATGGCGAGGGTGATGATCAGGTAGCCGAGGGCGATCCAGACGAAGGTCCAGATGATGCTGTAGCCCAGTTCGTTGAGGGTCTTGTACGTGCCGAGCAGCTCGGTGACGCTGAACGCGCCGGCGATGGCGGAGTTCTTGGCGAGGGCGATGAGCGTGGAGCCGACCGGTGAGATCACCGACCGGAAGGCCTGCGGAAGCACCACGGCGGACAGGGTCTGGCCGAAGGTCATGCCGAGGCTGCGGGCCGCCTCGCCCTGCCCCCTGGGCACGGTGTTGATGCCGGAGCGCAGTGCCTCGCAGACGAACGACGAGGTGTAGCAGCCGAGCGCGAGCACGGCGAACACCTCGAAGGGCAGCACGAGCCCGAACCGCGGCAGCCCGAGCAGCACGGCGAAGAACAGCAGCGTCAGCGGCGTGTTCCGCAGGACCGCCACCCACACCGCGCCGAACACCCGGAAGGACCCGACGGGCGCCACCCGGAACGCGGCCATGACGAACCCGAGCGCGAGCGCCAGGAGCGAGGCGTACACGGTGAGTTCGACGGTGCCGAGGAAGCCGTCCCCGAAGGTGGAGAAGTTGTCTGTCAGTACGTCCACGACGCCTCCTCAGCTCGCCGGGTAGCGGTCGATGGCGGGCGGCTTCGGCGCCGGGACGCCGGAGAGGCCGAGGGTGGCCTCGTACGCCTTCTTCCAGTCGCCGTTCTTCTCCCGGGCGGCGAGGGCGTCGTCGATGGCGAACCGCAGGGTGTTGTCGCCGCGCGGTACCCCGACGCCGTAGGGCTCCTCGGAGAAGGGCTTGCCGACCAGCTTGAGTTCGTCGGGCACCTTGGCCGCGTACCCGATGAGGATCGCGTCGTCGGTGGTGACCGCGTCGACCTGATAGGTCAGCAGATTGTCGACACACACGGAGTACGTGTCGTACGCGACGAGCGTCGCCTTCGGGTAGTCCTGCTGGATGCGCTGGTACGGCGTGGATCCCGCGGCGGAGCACACGCGCTTGCCGTCCAGGTCCTGCGGGCCCTTGATGCCGTCCTCGTCGTCACGCACGAGCAGGCCCTGCCCGGCCATGTAGTAGGGGCCCGCGAAGCCGACGAGCTTCTTGCGGAGGTCGTTGATGGTGTAGGTGCCGACGTAGAAGTCGATCTGCCCGTTCTGCAGCGCGGTCTCCCGGTTGGCGGAGGCGACCGTCTTGAAGGAGATCTTCCCGGGGTCCAGGCCGAGGGAGGCCGAGACCATCTTGGCGATCTCGATGTCGAAGCCGGAGTAGCGGCCGCTCGCCGGGTCCTTCTCGCCGAGGTAGGGCTGGTCCTCCTTGGCGCCGACGACGAACCGGCCGCGGCTCTTCGCCTTGCGCCACGTGCCCGACTTCGGCAGCTCGAAGCCCTGCGCCACCTGGTACTTCGGCAGTTTCCCGGCCGCCGGGCCCTTGGTCGGAGGGCTGCCCTCCCGGCCGCACGCGGCGGTGGCGAGCGCGGTGAGGACGAGTGCGGCGAACAGACGTGTCGTACGGAGCATGCTCGATCGGCCCCCCGTCAGTGCTTGAGGATCTTGGAGAGGAAGTCCTTGGCGCGCTCGCTCTCCGGGCGGGAGAAGAAGTCCTCGGGGGCCCGGTCCTCCACGATGCGGCCGTCGTCCATGAAGACCACACGGTTGGCCGCCGACCGGGCGAAGCCCATCTCGTGGGTGACGACGACCATGGTCATGCCGTCGCTGGCGAGCTGCTGCATGACCTCGAGGACCTCGTTGATCATCTCCGGGTCGAGGGCCGACGTCGGCTCGTCGAAGAGCATGACCTTGGGGTCCATGGCCAGCGCGCGGGCGATCGCGACGCGCTGCTGCTGGCCGCCGGAGAGCTGCGCCGGGTACTTGGCCGCCTGTGAGGCGAGGCCGACGCGTTCGAGCAGCTCCCGGGAGCGCTGGTCCGCCTCGTCTTTCTTGCGGCCCCTGACCTTCACCTGGCCCAGGGAGACGTTCTGCAGCACGGTCTTGTGCGCGAAGAGGTTGAACGACTGGAAGACCATGCCCACTTCGGAGCGGAGCCGCGCCAGCGCCTTGCCCTCCTCGGGCAGCGGCTGTCCGTCGAGGCGGATCAGGCCCGACTGGATGGTCTCAAGACGGTTGATCACCCGGCAGAGCGTTGATTTTCCCGACCCCGAAGGGCCGATGACCACGACCACCTCCCCCTTGCCGACGGTGAGGTCGATGTCCTGGAGGACATGCAGCTCTCCGTAGTACTTGTTCACGTCACGCAGCTCGATCAACGGATCGACGGCCATGCCCAGACCTGCCCACTCTCAGCGGTGTCGGTCAGCGCAAACTATCCACGTGAAAACGGGACTTAACGGACGACACGCACTTATGGGCATTAACCGTATTTGAGGCTACGTTGCCCGGCGGCTACGTCTCCGACGCCTCCGCGTAGACCTGAGACAACTCGGGGGTCCCCTGGACCGCCCAGTCGAGCCCCGCCGCGACCACCTGGATCTCCCGGCCGGAGGCGAGCCGCACCACCGGGGTGCCGCCGGGCAGGACGTGCCAGACCGCGCCGGGCACGGTCCGCACGATCACCGTGCCCAGATAGAGCCCGGCGTCGTTGCCGAGCCAGGGCAGCGTCTCCGCGTCGTCGCGCCAGCGCGGCGGCAGCTGGTCGAGGGCCGCCAAGGACGCCGGGGAGTCGTCGAGTTCGAGCCCCGCGGCGCCCGCCTGCGAGCGCAGCAGTTCGCACTCGGAGAGCAGCTCGGCCACCCCGTCCGGATCTTCTTCGAAGGCGGCCGCGAGCTTGCGGCCCGGCTCGCTCGGGTGCCGCTTGCGCCACTTGTCCAGGAACGGAATGTTCATGACCGGCCTCTCCGTGGGGTGCCCGGTCGGCATCCCCGGGCGGGCCGGGGCGGCCGGGCGGCGGATCCGCGTTCCGAGGAATGTATCTTGCGGCAGTTGATCACGGAATCATCCGAATCGCGCCTTGATTGTTTCTGCTGGTCAGCGGCGGGTGAAGGCCAGGATCGTGGCCAGGTTCATCGGGCGGCGAGTGGAGAGGTAGAGATAGGGGGCGCGGTGGTGCGGGCCCCGCAGCTCCACGCGCAGCGCGGTGGGGACGTAGGCGCGCAGCAGGAGCAGGGCGTACGCGTTCGCCTTGTACGTGCGCCACTCGAAGGCCTCGCCCGCGTCGAGGATCTCGGTGGTGCCGAGGTCGTCGATCGGGATGGCCCGGTCGCCCACGAGCAGGGTGCCGGGCGTCACGACGATGCGGGCCGAGCCGTAGCGGTGGACCAGCGGGCCGAACACCGCGCCCACGAGGACGACGCCGGCCGCGGCGACGAGAGGCCCGAAGGGCAGCAGCAGACCGCCGAAGAGACAGCCGGCGAGCACGACGAGGAACCACCACGCGGCCGGGACAGTCAGGCGCTCATCGTAAAGGTGCATGGAGCCATCCTGGCACTGGTGTGCGGGCGGATGCCCCGCGGAGTTCGCGTGGAACTCCTCTCAGCCGTAAGTCCCCGTCCATGCCGCGTTCATTGACGGGCATCTGACTGCTCTTTAGTTTCAGCACGTCTTAGTTTCAGCACGCACCTCTTTGGTTTCAGCGCGCACCTCTTTGGTTTCAGTGCGCACCGTCCGTAGCAACACCCGCCGTGGGAAGGGTCCGTCGTGCGAAGACGTGTCTGGGGAACCGCCGCCGTACTCGCCCTGCTCGCCGGCCTCGCGCCGGTGGCCGCCGCCGAGGCCGCGCCGGGGCCCGCCGCGCCGCTCCCCCTGGAGCGCCTGTTCGACAACCGGGCCGTCAGCGACGACGCGCGCCCCGCCGACGCGGACTTCGACGGTGCGGGCGGCTCGCTGTCCGCGCGGGATCTGGCGGCGGCGGGCTGGACGCCGGGCCGCGCCCTGGGTGTCGACGGAGCGCGTCTCACCTGGCCGGACCGGGCGGCGGGCGAGCCGGACAACGTGCGTGCGGACGGGCAGGCGGTACGGGTGCGCGGGCGCGGGGACGCACTGGCGTTCCTGGTGGCGGGCACGGGCGGGGACGCGAGCGGCACGGGAAGCGTGCGCTACCGGGACGGCTCGCGCGGCAGCTTCCGCCTGACCGCGCCGGACTGGCGCCGCGGCCCGCTCGCCACCAAGTCCGTGGCGCTGCCGCACATCAACACGCCCGGCGGCCAACTCGCCGAGAAGGCACGCCTTTACGTCGTCACGGTGCCGCTCGCGCGCGGGCGCGAGGTGGCCTCGGTGACGCTGCCCCGGGATCCGGGCGCGGGCGCCGACCTGCATGTGTTCGCCCTGTCGGTGCGGGGCGAGACCAAGGGGTGGACGGGCAGTTGGTCGGCCTCGACGGCCGGGTACACCGCGGTGGGTCCCTGGGAGGACCGGACCGTGCGGCTCGTGGTGCACACCAGCGCCGGGGGGCCGCGGGTGCGGATCCGGCTCGACAACACCTTCGCGGGCACGCCCGTCAGGATCGGCAGCGCCACGGTCGCCGTGCAGGAGGCGGGCGCGGGCGCGCGGGGCGAGCCGGTCGCGCTGCGGTTCGGCGGGGCCGCGGGGACCGAGATCCCCGCCGGGGCGCAGGCGTTCAGCGATCCCCTGCGGTTCACGGTGCCGCCGGACGCGAACCTCCTCGTCAGCTTCCATCTGCCGGGGAAGGTGGCCGCGGCGCCCGTGCACAGCCAGGCCCTGCAGACGTCGTACGTCAGCGGGCCCGGCGACCACGCGGCGGACGGCTCCGGAGCGGCGTACACCTCGAAGCTGAAGTCCTGGCCGCTGCTCACCGGCGTCGACGTCGGGGGCGGCGCCGGGTCCGTGGTGCTGCTCGGGGACTCCATCACGGACGGCGTCGGCTCCACGCCCGACGACAACCGCCGCTGGCCGGACGAGCTGGCCCGGCGGCTGCTCGCCCAGGACGACGTGCCGCGCTACGGCGTGCTGAACCAGGGCATCTCAGCGAACCGTGTCGTGGCCGACCGCTACCCCGGTGACGGGGTCTCGACGGACACCGGCGGCGTGAGCGCCCTGCACCGGCTCGACCGGGACGTCTTCGCGCAGACGTCCGCGCGGACGGTGGTCGTCTTCGAGGGGGTCAACGATGTGCGGTGGGGGGCCTCGGCGGAGCAGGTCGTCGCCGGTCTGCGGGAGGTCTCCGGGCGGGCCCGGGAGCGGGGTCTGCGGGTGGTCGCGGCGACCGTCGTGCCGTGTGAGGGGGAGGCTCGGTGCACGGGCGCGGTGGACGCGGAGCGGGTGAAGGTCAACTCCTACCTGCGGGGGAGCGGGGACTTCGACGCCGTGCTCGACTTCGACGCGGTGCTGCGGGATCCTGCGCGGCCCTCGCGGTTGCTGCCCGCGTACGACAGTGGGGATCATCTGCATCCCGGCGACGCGGGGCTCGCTGCGCTGGCTCGGTCGGTGGGGCTGGGGGAGCTGGTGCCGTAGGGGGCCCTGCGGGGCATTCCCCAGTCCCGCCCCTTCCCGTAACCAGGGGGCTGCCGCCCCCTGGACCCCCGATCGGCCTGAACGGCCTCGTCCTCAATCGCCGGACGGGCTGACAACGTGCCGCAAGAATCCAGCCCCTCCGGCGTTTGAGGAGCGGGGTCTGGGGCGGAGCCCCAGTTTCGGGAAGGGGCGGGGTTGGGGAAGTTTCAGACCTCCAGGTCCACCACGACCGGTGCGTGGTCCGAAGCGCCCTTGCCCTTGCGCTCCTCGCGGTCCACATACGCGTCGGACACCGCCTTGGCGAACCCCTCGTTGCCATAGACGAGGTCGATGCGCATGCCCTTGTTCTTGGGGAAGCCGAGCTCGCGGTAGTCCCAGTACGTGAAGGGGTGGTCGTACTTGAGGGGGCGGGGGACGACGTCCTGGAGGCCGGTCTCGCGGAGGGCGGCGAGGGCGGCGCGCTCGGCGGGGGTGACGTGCGTGGCGCCCTCGAACAGGGAGGGGTCCCAGACGTCGTCGTCCGTCGGGGCGACGTTGTAGTCACCGAGGACGGCGAAGGGCCGGGAGCCCGCCGCGTCCCCGGCGACGGCGGCCTTCAGGGCCTCGAACCAGGCGAGCTTGTAGGCGTAGTGCGCGTGGTCGACCTCGCGGCCGTTGGGCACGTACACCGACCAGACGCGGACCGGGCCGCAGGTCGCGGCGATCGCGCGGGGCTCCTGCCCGCCGTCGTAGTCCGGCCCGCCGGGCAGGCCCGGCGTCACGTCGGTGAGGCCGACGCGGGAGATCAGTGCGACGCCGTTCCACCGGCCGGTGGCGTGCGCCGCCGACTCGTACCCGAGCTCGCGGAGGGCTTCGGTGGGGAACTGCTCCGCGGTGCACTTGGTCTCCTGGACGCACAGCACATCCGTGCCGCTCTTCTCCAGCCAGGCCAGGAGCCGGGGGAGACGGGCGGTGATCGAGTTCACGTTCCAGGTCGCAATCCGCATGGGAGACAACCTACCCGCCACCACTGACAGCCCTCGATCGGTCCTGGGTCCGGCGCCCGTGCCTCAGACGTCCGCCGACTCCCCCGGCGTCAGCCGCACGTGGTCCGTCCCGCCGAGCCGGCCGATGTGCCCGTCGTAGATCGGCCGCGCCAGGTCCGTGAGGAGCGCGTCGTGGATGTCGTAGGCGCGCCGCGGCTTGACCTCGCGTACGTACTCGATGACCTCGGCGATCTTGTTCCAGGGGGCCATCACCGGGACCATCAGGGTGTCGACGGGCCGCTCGGGGACGGTGAACGCGTCGCCGGGGTGGAAGACACCGCCGTCGACCAGGTAGCCGACGTTGGTGACGCGCGGCAGGTCGGGGTGGATCACCGCGTGCAGCTCACCGTGGACCTGGACGTCGAACCCGGCGGCCGTGAACGTGTCGCCGTGGCCGACGGTGTGCACGCGGCCCGGGAAGGCCGCCGAGACCTGGTCGGCGACGGACGCGAGGGTCCAGATCTCGGCGGCCGGGTTGGCCTCGAGGGCGGCCCGCAGCCGCCCCTCGTCGAAGTGGTCGGGGTGCTCGTGCGTGACGAGGACCGCGTCCGCGCCGACGGCGGCGTCGTCCTCGCTGAAGCCGCCCGGGTCGATGACGAGGAGCCGGCCGTCCTTCTCCAGGCGCACGCACGCGTGGGACTTCTTCGTGAGCTTGATACCGGTTGTCATGGGTTCCATCCTGCTCCCCTGGCGGCCCGGCGCTACTCCTGCGGGGTCGTCTCCTCGCGGATCACCTTCTGCGCGACCCGGAACGCGCTGTTCGCCGCCGGGACGCCGCAGTACACCGCGGCCTGCAGCAGCACTTCCTTGATCTCGGCCGGGGTGAGGCCGTTGCGGAGGGCGGCGCGGGTGTGGAACGCCAGCTCCTCCAGGTGGCCGCCCGCGACGAGTGCGGTCAGGGTGACGCAGCTCCGGGTGCGGCGGTCCAGGCCCGGGCGGTTCCACACCTCGCCCCAGGCGTAGCGGGTGACCAGCTCCTGGAAGTCCGAGGAGAAGTCGTCGGCGGCGGCGAGCGCCCGGTCGACGTGCGCGTCGCCGAGGACCTCGCGGCGGACCTTCATGCCCGCCTCGTACGCGTCCGGGCGGGCGGCCGTGGCCTCCGGCTGCTCCACCGCGGCGATCTCGGCGACCGGCGCGGCCGGCGGCGGGGCGAGCACCGGCTTGACGGGCGGCGCCGTGATCGCGTGCTGGCCGGTCGCCGCGGCGTCCGGCGCGGCCTGCCAGGCGCTGGAGAAGTGCCGTACGAGCAGGTCGGTGACCGCGGCCGGCTGTTCCACGGGGGCCAGGTGCGAGGCGCCGGGCACCACGGCGAGGCGGGCGTCGGGGATGCCGGCGACGAGGGTGCGGGCCTCGCCCTGGCCCGTCACCTGGTCCTCGGAGCCGACCAGGACCAGCGTCGGCACGCCTATGCTCGCGAGTTCGGGGCGGATGTCGAAGCCGGCCAGCGCCTCGCAGGCGGCGATGTAGCAGCCCGGGTCGGTCGTCCGCACCATCTGCACGGCCCAGTCCGTGATGGCGGGCTGGGCGGCGGCGAAGCCGGGCGTGAACCAGCGCTCGGGCGAGCTGCGGGCGATGGGGTCGAGGCCGTTGCTGCGGACGATCACGCCGCGCTGGCGGAACTCGTCGGCGGTGCCGAACCGCGGCGAGGTGGCGATCAGCGCCAGCGAGGCCACGCGGTGCGGGTGCCGCAGCGCGAGCTCGGCGCCGATGGCACCGCCGAGCGCGCAGCCCGCGTACCCGAAGCGCTGCACGCCGAGCTCGTCGAGCGTGCCGAGGAGCCGGGCGGCGAGCTCGCCCACGGAGTCCACCGGATGCGCGGGCGCACCGCCGTGCCCCGGCATGTCGAAGCGGAACACCCGCCAGTGCTTGCTCAGCTCGGGCACTTGCCGGTCCCACATGTGCCAGGTGGTACCGAGGGAAGGGCCCAAGATCAGGACCGGGGCGTCTTCTGGCCCGTCAAAGCGGTATTGCAGGGTTGCAGTCGTCGTCTCGCTCACCCGTTCACGCTCGCACATCTCACAAAATCTCACCGACGGGGGTAGGCGTCTCCACCAAACCACCCCAGGTTTCCGCTGCGGGCCGGAGGTCGTCCACCCCTGGCTTCACGTACCACTTCTTCGTCGTCCCGACGTTCGTGTGGCCAGCCCACCGGGCAAGGATGTGGTCGGGCACGCCCTTGTTCGCCATGTAGGTGAGGCACGCGGCGCGAGCATCGTACAGGCGTACGCGACGTAGGCCGTTCCGGTCCATGATCACGTATGCGCGGACCCGGAGCTGCCTGACGTTCAACACGGCGCCGAGCAGGTCCACAAGAACGTAACCCGTGTATACGTACGCCTCCCCGATCGCCAACCGGTCCGCCGTCTGAATCACGCGCAGCGCCCGCAGCGCATCGGACACCATTGACGGGCGGGGAAGCATCCGCTCCCCCGCCATCGACTTCGTGTCCTTTTCGACGACCTTCGTCTGCTATGTATCGCCCAGCAGCACGTGTGCCTGGCCTTCGCTTTCCAATTCGGCGCCTGTCAGGAAGCCAGTTGGTAGGACCGCAGCGCAAGGGTCGCGCCGTCAGTGACGAGCACCAGCAGCCCGTCGTCGGTGACGGTCGAGGTTCCGGGCGACGACGCGCTCCGAGGCGCCAACGGCTTGGGCGACGTGGCGAGTCGCAGCTCCGGGGTGCGCCGCAACGTGCGCGAGGACCGCGCGGTCGCGGCGGTATCCGCGTTGTAGCAGATCCTCACCGAACAGCCCGGCTGCGCAGACGCACAAACACAGCGCCGTGGACAGGGATCCGTAGTCCTCCGTCTGTTGAGCCGTCCACGCGTTCATAGCGCCGAGTGCCAAGAGGACGGGGGCGGTGAAGCGGGCGGATCGGATAGCGGGGTTAGACAGATGGACCTCCTTGGAAACAGTGCTCGGCCGCAAGGTCGAGTTGCGCGGGTTGCGGGCGGTCTTGGCTGCCAACCGATGTGCCGGCCGCCCGAGAAGCCCTCACCCTTCGCTGACCTGGTGTTTTCCGGGACGTTGTACGTTGACATGGTCTCGGGGGAGGTTCCAGTCCCTTGGGACTCTGTCTCGTCTGCCGTGGGCGAATGTTGTCCCCTGTCATCCAATCGAGGCGTTTGACAGCGAACCTAGTGCCGTATCAGGCAACGTTTGCCTCGTTGTGACGTGACGCGCCGCTTGAGCTCTGTCCGGGGCGGCGTGCGACCGTCAAGCTGTGCGGGTGGCTGAACGAGTACGCGTCCGTGAAATCGATGACGATGAAGGCAGGCGGCTGCTGCGGACTATCCGCCGCGGCACAGGGTCGGTGGTGACCTGGCGCCGGGCCCAGATGGTGCTGCTGTCCGCGCAGGGCATGCCCGTGGTGAAGATCGCCGAGGTCACGTTCACCAGTGCGGACCGGGTCCGGGACGTAATCCACAATTTCAACACCGACGGGTTCGCATCGCTCTACCCGAAGTACAGGGGCGGTCGGCCGAAGACGTTCACGCTGCCAGAGCGCCGAGAGATCAAGAAGATCGCCAAGTCCAAGCCGGCCGAGCACAATCTGCCCTTCTCGACCTGGAGTCTGGTCAAGCTGGCCGACTTCCTGGTCGCCGAGGGGGTGGTCGACGACATCAGCCACGAGGGCCTGCGCATCCTGCTCCGCGAGGAAGGCGTCTCCTTTCAACGCGTGAAGACCTGGAAGACCTCGAAAGACCCGGACTACGCGACCAAGAAGGCCCGGGTCGAGCACCTCTACGCCATCGCCGACGGCGAGGTCACGCCCGAGGGCGGCGAGCCTGAGATCATCTTCTGCATGGACGAGTTCGGTCCGCTCAACCTCCAGCCCCATCCCGGACGCCAGTGGGCCGAACGCGGTGGCCGGCACAAGGCCCCCCATCGAGCCCCCCCCCCGGCCACGGCGGCGGGCGACCTACACCCGCCCGCATGGGATCCGGCACCTGTTCGCCGCCTACGACCTGGGCAAAGACCAGCTCTATGGTCACATCAAGAAGACCAAGAACCGCTCCAAGTTCCTGGAGTTCTGCCGCTACCTGCGCTCCTTGTACCCAGCGAAGGTGCGGATCGCTATCGTCTGCGACAACTACTCCCCGCACCTGACCACGAAACGCTGCCAGCGGGTCGCGACGTGGGCGAACGCGAACAACGTCGAGATCGCCTACACCCCGACGAACTCCTCCTGGCTGAACCGCATCGAAGCCGACCGCCCTGCGCTACTTCACCCTCGACGGCACCGACCACGCCAGCCACAAGGAGCAGGGCAGCATGATCCGCCGTTACATCATCTGGCGAAACCACCACACTCACGACCAGCAACTACGAACCGTAGTCAACAAAGCCAACATTGCCTGACGCGGCGCTAGAGCGGGATTACCCGGACTCGCACCGCGAGCTCGATACCGACCTGACGCGCGATCGTAGCCACCAACTCCTCAACCATGGGTTTGTCTGGTGCGCCGTGAACCGTGACCTGAAGGCCGGGCATTTCCCAAGCGAACTCAACCTCCATGCCCTCGACAGCGATCCGGTAGTGGCCATCGCCAGCCACCGGCACCGCCCCCCAGCCCGTTGGCTGGAGCACATCCGAGCACCTGTCCGAGCGCACCGGCCCGAGAAAATCGTCGTCATCGGTCGCAAGCAAGTACTCAAGCACACCAACAGTATGCCGACCTGACAGGGCGAACATTGCTTGATGCAGCACTAGTCGTTTGGGTCTCCTGCGAAGCGGCACCGTCGCGACCGAGGCGCCGGAACCGAGCGAGGTGTCAGTCCCACTCCCAGCGGATGCCATGGATCCCGGGGCGGATCAGGGTGTCGGCCAGATGGACGTTGTGCCAACTGGTCAGGCGCAGTTCCGTGAGGTCGTTGGCCGGTGTGGACACGTTCGGCTGCCAGTCGCGGTAGCAGCGGGTGGGCAGGGCGACCGGATCGAACTGCACCTGCAGCAGGTACTCGTGGGCGGGGAAGCGGAACCAGCGCTGGTAGAAGTGCGCCAGCGGTCCGGCTTCCTGATAGCCGAACTCGTACTCGATCACATACGTCTCGCCGTGCTGGAGAGGGCGCTCAAAGAGCAGTTCCACCGCCGTGAGACCCATGTCCGGGTCGGTCCGTACGCGGCCGGTCCGGCAGTAGACGCAGTGGTGGAGGTCCGGGAGCCGGCCCAGTTCGTTGTGGTGTACCACCACGTGCCGGTCGACGCCGTCCGCCCGCGCCCGGAACACCAGTCGGGTGTGCACGCTTTGCTCGTCGCGGTCGGGTCCGACCTGGAATCGCTCGTGACAGCCCAGCCATTCGAGCCGGCCGTCGTTAGTTTGCTCGATCTGGCCGAGCAGCCGGCCGATGCTGCCGGGCACCGGGCACAGATCGCGGTAGGACAGCGCGCCGGGGACGTGCCGGGCCCAGCGGCCGCGGGGACGGGGCGGGCCGAGCCGGGTGACCAGGGATTCCTGCGGCAGGCCCAGGATCTGTTCCAGGGCGCGGACGGCGTGCAGCGAAGGGGCGCGTTCCGGGCGGCAGCGTCCTCGCTGCCAGTTGGAGAGGCTGGCCACGCTGACCTGGATGCCGCGTTCCGCGAGGTGGGCGTGCAGTCTGTCGAGGCTGAGGCCGCGTGCCCGGATGGCCGTCCGCAGAGCCTCGTCGAAGGAGTCGGCGTACGGGAGTTCTGGCGGTCCGTGGCTGGGTGCGGTGCGCGTGCTGGTCACCATGTGCGGGGTCCTCCTGACGGCATACGTCCGCCCCCGGACGAGCACGAAGGTACCCGGGGGCGGAGACGCAGTCGAGATCGGCGGGCCAACTCGTCCGCCGCTCTGTGGCCAGAAGGTCAGGTCAGGCTCCACACGCCGTTACAGCCGCTAGCCGCTGTCGTTGACCGCTGTGTCCGCCACCGCGGCTTCCAGACGCCGTTCGCGGCCTTTGCACAGGCGTCGACGGTGTCGGTCTCATCGATGATGTGGCTGCTGTCGTCGTCGGGGTGAGGGCTGCGCGGCACGCAGGCTGTGCCGCAGGGGCCGGTGAGGCCGGTCTGCGGATCGCTGCGTCAGGTGTGGTGGGCGTCTTGGTACGCCGACAGGGGCGTGGGCGCGTTTCGGCTGATCCCACTCATGGTGAGGACTTGCCGGGGTCGTCGCCGCCCCCGTAATTGATGAGGTTGCAGCACTGGTTGCGGTAGATGCGGGTACTGCCCCGCTCGGCGTATCCCTGGTAGGCCGACGAGCCTTCGTACCAGGTCCAGCCGCCGATCTCCTTGCCCTGCACCGCCACCGGGGTGTTGCCGCCCGATCCCGACCACAGGGTCCAGTGCGTGTGGTCGCCGTTGGCCGAGCCGCCGCACGGGAGTTCCTCCGCGATCCTGCCGAGATACTCGCCGTGGGCCACCGTGCTTCCCGCGGGCTTGTCGGTGGTGTCGCGCAGGTGGTAGTAGCCGGTGGTGTAGCCGTTGTCGTGCAGCACCGTGATGTGGGGCCACCGGCCGCCGCTGGTGCAGTGCCGGTACATCGTCCCGGCCCGCGAGGCACGCACGTTGCCGTCGCCGCCGTAGAAGTCGATCGAGTTGTACGGGCGGGACGTGCCGCTGTTGCCGTGCACGCCCCAGTGGGCCCAGCCGGCGTTCTGCTGCCACGGCAGCGACAGACCGGTGGCTGCGCGCGGCTCGGGCGAGGAGGTACGGGCGAACGGGGCGCGCTCGGAGTCCTTGACCACCGCGGAGGGCGCGCGGTGCGACAGAGCGGCGAAGGCCGGGGTGCCCTGGAGGCCGACCTGCCAGGTGCTGCCCGTACGCCGGGCGACGAACAGCGAGACCACGGGGGCGGTTTCAATACCGCGGGGGATCAGGAACACCGAACTCCCGAACGTCCAGGTCCCGTCGGCGGACCGCCGCTGCGGCTCGACCAGGATCTCCAGCTTCGCCGAGGAGGACAGCCCGTAGCCGTTCCTGGCCTGGGCGCCGAGCCGGTCCTGCATGGCGCCGCTCACGACCTGCTTGAGCTCCTGCTCCGGGGGTGGGGCCGCAGCCCCGGCACTGCCTGCCGGGAGCACGGCGGCAGCGACAGCGAGCGCCGCACCGAGGGTTGTCAGGACGGTACGTATCCGTCTGTTCACGTTCGCTCCTTGCTCGGAGGTGGGGGGACGCGCCTCGCAGCACCGCAGGCGCCGCCGGGTAATGTCCGCCGGCCGGCAGGGCGGCGCAACGAGAGGAAGGAGCTGAGCGTGCAAAACCTGAATACCGCGCTCTAAACGCTGAACAGCTGACCGGCCTCGTTTCGCAGGGGCTGGCATCGTGCCTGGTGGGGGCGGGACCCAGCGTGTGCAGAGGCTCGATGCCCAGACCTGCCCGGCCGAGCGCCGCCAGCCCATTGAATCTTTAACTTCGGAGGTGGGGCGACACCTCTCCGAACAGCGGGAGTGTCCGAAGGCAACGGCTTCGGGGCCTCGGTCACGACGGTGCCGCTTCGCAGTAACTGATCGTTTCAGAATGGGTTGAGCCGTGGGTATTGCGCGTGGCGAGCTTGGTCGGCACTGTGTCCGGGTGCGTGCTGATCTTGGTTCCGACGACCTGTGGGAGCGGGTGGTTCCATTGTTGCCGCCCGCTCCCGCACGGCGCCGCCGTCACCCCGGGCGCCCGCGTGTTCCGGACCGCGCGGCCCTGGCCGGCATCATGTACGTGCTGCGGACCGGTGTCGCCTGGCGCGACGTCCCTGCCGAGAGCGTGGGCTGCTCTGGAGTCACGGCCTGGCGCCGACTGCGGGACTGGACCGAGGCAGACGTCTGGCCTCGCCTGCACGCCGCCCTGCTGAGCGAACTGCGTCGTGCGGACCTTCTGGATCTGGACGATTGCGCCGTGGACGGGTCCCATGTCCGAGCCCTCAAAGGGGGAATGCACGTCGGCCCCTCGCCTGTCGACCGCGGCCGCCCTGGTTCCAAGCATCATCTGATTGTCGACCGCCTCGGAACCCCGCTCGCCGTGACGCTCACCGGTGGGAACCGCCACGACGTCACCCCGTTGCTGCCTCTGCTGGACGCCGTCCCACCGATCCGGGGCCTGCGCGGACGGCCCCGCCTCAGGCCCCGACGCCTGTACGCCGACCGGGGCTACGACTTCGACAAGTACCGCCGCCTGCTGTGGAAGAGCGGCATCAAGCCGCTGATCGCCCGACGCGGCGTCGCACACGGTTCCGGACTGGGCAAGGTGCGCTGGGTCGTTGAGCGCGCATTCGCCTGGCTGCACCAGTTCAAGCGACTCCGTACCCGCTACGAGCGGCGCGCCGACCTCCACCAGGGCCTCCTTGAACTTGCCTGTGGCGTCATCTGCCTCCGACGGCTCCGAACAGCATCCTGAAACGCTCAGTGAGCCGGATGTCAGTGGGGCCGCATAGGGTCCGGCCCATGGCTGACACTGAACTGACGGCGCTGCTCAGCGTCCTGAACAGCAAGCGCAAGCACGTCCTGGACATCCTGGAGGGCTTGGACGAGGAGGCGCTGCGGCGCCCGGTTCTACCGTCCGGCTGGACATGCCTTGGGCTGGTGCACCATCTCGCTCTGGACGACGAGAAGTTCTGGTTCCGCGCGGTTGCTGCGGGGGAGCAAGCGGCGATCGAAGAGATCCTCGGGGCCGGGGAGAACGCGTGGCAGCCCGCCCCGGAGAAGACAGCCGAGGAGGTATTCGCTCTCTACCGGAAGGAAGTGGAGCTCGCCGACACCTTCCTGGCCGACGCCGACCTAAAGGCGGCCCCGAGCTGGTGGCCGGACTTCTTCGGCAACTGGCACCTCGACACCCTGCGCGAAGTCGTCCTGCACGTGATCACTGAGACCGCCACCCACGCCGGCCACTTGGACGTCGTGCGCGAACTCATCGACGGCAGACAGAGGTTGGTTCTCACTTGACGGGAGAGCCGCTCCGCTCCGCCGACCAAGATCACCGAGCGCAAGGTCCAGAGTTCAACTCATTCTGAAACGATCAGTAAGTTGGTGCGCGGCTGGCGTGCTCGGCCAGTGCCGAGCCGCTCCCATTCACGATCGAGCGCGCGTGGCCGCCTCCGCGGCGCCCAGGACTGCCAATGTCTACTCCTCCTGAGTACAACGGAGTTGAGACAAGACCGTGGACAGAGGAAGATCACGGTCCTTATCCAGCTCCCAGTACTTCATGACGGTGCCGGCAGCTTTGGCGAAGTCGGCCGGGAGGCCAGCGGCCACCAGGGTGTCTGCGATCTCCGCCATCTCCGGTCCCCACCGCCAAGCGCGTGCCGCCACGCTGGGCAGGTAGTCGGGGTCCGAGAGGATCTTCGCGGGCATGGCTTCGGCCTCCGATACGAGCAGCTCAGCTACGCCGTGCTCATCGGCGAGGGCGTGCGCGACGCCTGCAAGAGTCCGAGCGGCCTTCTGATAGCTGGCGAACGCCATCTTCAACGCCGATGCTGGGCCGATATCCCGGCCTGCTTCCCGGACGGACACGGTGGTTCCGTCGAACAGTTTGCTGAACAGATCAAGGGGGGTCGCGGGGCCGGACAGGTACAACCGGGCGGTGCGGTCTTCGGTTGGCGGAGGGCCGATGATCGCTCCGTCCAGGACGGCACATCCGGATGGCATGCTGGCCGCAATCCGCGCCATGCGTTGGGGACTGATGGCGTTCGCGTCGACGTAGACGCCCTGATAGTCGCAGACCGCCACTGAGGAAGAGACCTCTTCGGCAGCGTGAGGAGGGCAGATCGACAGGACGATGTCACTCTCCGCCAGGGCCTTTTGCAGGGATGCCGCCGGGACCAGTCCGGCTTGCTCGGCTCGCTTGCGGCTGGCGTTGCTGCGCTGCGCGGGTACCCACAAGACCCGGTGGCCCGCCTTGGTCGCCTGTGCGGTCAGGGCTGCACCCATGGAGCCGGGGTGCAGCAAGGTGATCGTCGTCATGCGGTTCCTTCTCGGGGCAACGCGCGCTGGCTATGCATTTGATGGGTGAGGAGAGCCTCGCGCAGCCCGATCGCGGTGGGGTTCGACGCTGCGGGGTGCAGAGCGAGGGTGTGGGTGAAGTGAGTAAGGCGCTTGCGGACGCTCTCGGTTCCCCGGCGGGCGTTGGTCTCCAGCACGGCGTGCACTTGTTGGGCTGCGCCTTCGACCTCGCCGTGTCCAAGCCGCGCGAGTGCGAGATCCATGCGGGCCAGGGATAGCTCCCCCAGGCGACGCTTCTCCGGCGGGGCGGATTCGAACATGGTGACGGCATCACTCGCGGCGGATTCCTCGTCGGCCAGGTGGTCCGAGCCAAGCCAGAGATGTGTCGTGCTGGTGTAGAAGAGTTGTTTCTCGGCGGGGAAGGCCATCATGCCGCCGGGCAGGTCGTCGCTGTCGCCAAGGCGTTCACGCAGGGCATCGGCATCCATCAGTGCGGCCACGGCCTCTGATGGCTGGTTGAGCTGGCCGTGGGCTCGGGCTTTGATACTGGCCAGGCGGATACTCGCGGTCCCCTGCTCCGGACCGAACGCGGCTCCGGACTCGGCGAGCTGGACAGCGGCAGTCGGTCGGCCGTCCCAGTACGCGACCAGGGCTTGCAGTCCTCGGACCCATGCCCGCAAGCCATTGTGGCCGGCCACCTCTGCGCACATGAAGGCGGTACGCGCCTGAGTCTCTGCTGCGTCATAGCGGCCGAGATCGAACGAGGCGTTGGCCAGAACTCCGCACAGCACGCCGGCAGCTACGTAGAGGTCGCGCGTGAGATGCGGAGGCTGCCGACCTTCCAGGAGCTCGAACGTCTTGTTGCGCAGCGCCCGTACCTCGTGGAACACGGGCTCGACGGAGCGGTTGGGGTAGTCAGTGACTATCCGGCTCATGTCGGCTTCGAGTTGCTGCATCGTGTAAGGGCCCACGTTGCTGCCTTCCGTGCGAGCGGCCCATGTCACAGCCCCTATGAGCGGGGTCCTGACTGTAGCTGTTTGACCAGGTGGAAGACCTCTCCGGCCGCCTCACGGCTTCCCACTTCCTGCCCGGTTGCGTATTCACTCCCAGCACACCGCCCCTGCAGGGCGACGACGACGGGTCTGCGGAGCAGGCGGCGTACTGGGCAGGGTCGAACTGGACACCCACGTTCCCCCCTTCCGGTCCGACGGCGCGTCGCGTTGCCGGCACCGGGCCGCGTCGGGCGGTCAGAATCGTGAGGACGCCTTAAGCGGACACGGGAGTTCTGGCGTTGCGTCCCTTCCCAGGTGGGGCTGAGATCTGGGGCGTATGCAAGAGCAAGAGTCCGGCTGCGAGCGGGGCCGTGGAATTGGTCCCTGATGCTCTGGCCGGTTTCCTCTCACCCCATCACGAAGGGTGATGGGTGTGGTGGGCCGTTTTGGGGCGGGCGATGAGGTGGAAGTGGCGGGCGACGCGCCGGTAGGGGTCGATGCGGCCGGCTTCCCACTCTGCTTCGAGCACTCTGTCGAAGTCGTTGCCGACGGGTTCGTCCTCGAGGTGTTCGGTGAATACCCGGACTCCGTACCACTGCACGAGGTCGATGTGGTCTTCGGCGAGGATCCGTAGGATCTCGGTGCGGTCCACGCCGAAGCTGATCGTGCCGATGCTGCTGTGTTCCACCGGGCTGTGCAGTGCTTTGAGCGCGCCGTCCCAGTCCCGTGCGAGTCCTCGTTGCATGGCCAGGGCATCGGCCTGATAGGCGAGGAGGGAGATGAGACCTTTAGGCCGCAGGCATTGCGTGAGCACGTGCAGCAGGGGGGCCGGGTCCTGCAGGTACATCAGGACGCCGTGGCACAGCACCGCGTCCCAGTCGGCGCCTACCAGCTGCGGGGCCTGCTCACCGGTGCCGTGGCAGAAGCTGACACTGCCCGGGGAGTTGTCGGCGTGTGGCAGCCAGGCGGTGCGGGCTTTGGCCAGCATGTTCTCGTCGGGGTCGAGAACGGTGACGTGGTGGCCACGATGGGCCAGCATCCGGGCCTGCACGCCGGTGCCGCCTCCGACATCGAGCACACGCTGCGGCGGTGCAACGGGAAGGTGTTCCATCAGCGCTCGGTCCACAAGCTGGTGGCGTACAGCGCCGCGGAGTGTGCTGCTGCGGCGGGCATACCAGTCGGCAAGCGGCTGACCGTGGTGGGTGGACGTGGTCCAGGAGTTCATCACACGCTCTTCGAGGTCAGAGACGGGAAAGGGGCGTATACAGCGGGGAAGCGTGTCGCTCTTGGAGATCCGGGCATTCGGACTCGTTCTCACCCGCCGTCGATGGCCAGTTCCGCAACTGGATGTACCTGCCTTCCCAGGAGTCGTACCGCTCGGGCAGGTCCAGCCAGGGCAAGCCGCGGTACTTCCAGAGGTTCGCTTCGGTGCACCCGCCGACGCTTACGGCACTGGCCTCCCCAGTTCGCCGTCTGGTCCGGTAACAGGGGCTCGATTCACGCCCGTTGGGGGTCACTCAGCTACGCATAAGAACAACGATCCGATGATTCGAGGGGCACGGCATAACGCCTGCAAATCATTGACTCCTTGTCTTGATCTCTCATGGGGGATGCCGATCGTGGAGTCATGTCAAGATCTGTGGATCGGGCCAGGCTGAGGCGATTTGGTGGACATCCTGATCTTGATGTCGTTCTCGCCGTGACGAGTGACCTCGTGCAGGCCCAGTCACCGGTAGAGAGCCTGGGCGCTGATTGACCGCGAGGACGTCCAAGGTGAGGTCCTGGCCATGCCGACGGGCCTGGTGCAGGAGGCTGCGGATGAGCTGGCTGCCGATACCGCGTCCCTGATGGTCGGGGTGAAGCTCGATCCGCTCCAGGTAGATCTCCGTCGGCCGGTGCTCGACGTGGAGCATGCCGACTTCCGAGCCGTCGGCGGTGATGATCTGCCATCGGTCCGGGGTGAACGCGCGGGCGTGGAAGCCGCGTTGAACGTGTTCGTCCCAGCACCAGATGGCCGTGACGTAGGCGCCCATGGCGGCTTTGTGCAGTTGGAAGCAGTGCTCGCTGTCCGAGGCAGAGGCCAGCCGCAGGCCGATGGCCGTCATGCCGCCCACTCCCGGGGCCGCTCGACGAGCTGGCCGCGTTCGAAGCGGGCTCCGGCGCGGACGAGGGCGACGAGGTGGGGTGCGTTCACGGCCCGCCACCGCTGCTGGGCGGACTCGACGAGCTCGAAGACCATGGCCAGGGCGGCGGTGCGGGAGTCGGCGCCTCGGGTGACGCGGGTCCGCAACCGGACGGTGGAGAACGTGGACTCGATGGGATTCGTGGTCCGCAGGCGGATCCAGTGCTCGGCCGGGAAGTCGTAGAACGCCAGCAGTTGCTCCTGGTCGTCGGTGATCTTTTTGACGGCCTTGGGGAACTTCGCGCCGTAGAGCTTGGCGAACGTCCTGATCGCCGCTTCGGCGTGGTCGCGGTCCTCGGTGCCTGTGATGTCCTGGATGGCCTTCTTCGCACCCGGCTGCACGGACTCCGGCATGGCGTCGAGGACATTGGCCGTTATGTGAACCCAGCACCGCTGTTCGCGGGTTTCGGGGAACTCCTCGGCCAGGGCCTCGCTTAAGCCCGCCCGCTCAAGACCGCTCGCGCCGCATTCTACGCATCGAGCGGATCCGATTTGCCGCGCCGACGGCGATCCGCCCGGTCCATCCGGTTCACGTCCAACACGTCGACACCCTGCGCCAGCAGAAAGCGCGAGAGGGACGCCCCGTAGGAGCCGGTCCCTTCCACCCCGGCCCGCCTCAGCACGCCCGACTTCCTGACCCACTTCAGCAGATCCCGGTATCCGGCTGCGGTGGCCGGGAGTTCGTCGGTGGCCAGCACTGCCCCTGTCACGGAGAGCACCTCGGTCACGTGGGCATCCCGGTGCGTGTCCACTCCCAACACCACCTCTCCCCCAGGACGGCGACGGCGGGCCTGCGGAGCGAGCGACGTGCTGGGCACGGTCGAAGTGGACATGCCCGTTTCCCTTCCGGTCCGACGATGTGTCGCGTTGCCGGTACCAGGCCGCGTCGGACGGTCAGAATCGTGAGAACGCCACACGAATCGGCAGGCCGCTATCGAGACACACCCCGCCAGCCCGGCACCGACAACGCACCATCCCCGGCCAACAGCCGACACTGCGAAATTCAGACGCTCCGGTCAGAGATGTCATGAGTCAGACCCCAGGCCCGGGACAGCGCCCACCCACCCTCCCGTCCGCCACAGCATTCCCGCCTGAAAACAGGCAGCATGCTCAGTCCCAACTCTTACAGCACCGTGATCTGACACCGGCCGATCGTTCGCGACCGATTCGCAACAGGTGACCGAGCAGCAGCGCTGCTCACGCGGGCACTCGATACGCTCGCAGACGCCGCATCCCATGACTGGCATCTGGTCAACAGGGGCCTCAGCTGTCACATCGCTGTCACCAACAACGTCGACGCACCTGGACCACCAAGACCAAACCTGCGTGAACGGCGTCGAACTGGACCACGTGGACGCCAGAAGACGATCTTGCCTACCTGTGCCAGGTGGTACCGAGCGACGGTCCGAGGATCAGAACAGGGGCGTCGTCCGGGCCGTCGAAGCGGAACTGAAGGGCAGGGGTATGCGTCTCACTCACCCGCGCAACGCTAGCCAGTCGCCGCCGCGCGCGTGGCAAGGGGGGCCGACAGAGGCCGGTCCGTGGATGCCCGGTGGGTGGGCCGGGGTGGTGCGGTGAGCGGGGTGCGGTGGCGTTGTGAAGGCGCCGTACGATCCCGGTGTTTCGGTACGGCGCCTTCGGTGAGGATCACCGGATGACGATGACTCCGCGGCCCGCGGCCCCGCAGCCCGAAGCCCCGCTCCCGCCCCTCCCCCACCTCGACGCCGCCGCCCTCGCCCGGCTCGTCCCGATGGGTGCCGCCGTCGACTCCGTCGAGGACGCGCTCGTCGGCGGCGGGCTCGACCCCGAGGCCGAACCGGCCCGGTCCGTCGTCGGCGTGACGGGCGGTCAGCTCCTGCTCATGCCCTCGTCGACCGCTGTGTACGCGGGCGTGAAGGTGGCCTCCGTGACCCCCAGCAACCCCGCCCGCGGGCTCCCCCGCATCCAGGGCCTCTACCTCCTGCTCGACGGCCTGACCCACCAGCCCCTGGCCCTGCTCGACGGCATCGCCCTCACCTCGCTGCGCACGCCCGCCGTGTCGGGTGCGGCGATCCGCCGGCTCGCGGTGCCTCAGGTGCGGCGGCTGCTCGTGTTCGGGACGGGCCCGCAGGCCTGGGGGCATGTGGAGGCGGTACGGGCGGTGCGTCCCGGCCTCGCGCACGTGGACGTCGTGGGGCGCGACCGGGGGCGGGTGGCCGCGTTCGTGGAGCGGTGCCGGGAGGCGGGGCTGGCGGCGGCGGCCGCGGCGCCGGAGGACGTCGCGCACGCCGACGTCGTGTGCTGCTGCACCACGGCGCGCGAGCCGCTGTTCGACAGCGCGCTGCTCGCCCCGCACGCGACGGTGGCCGCCGTCGGCTCCCACGAGCCCGACGCTCGGGAGGTCGACGAGCGGCTGGTCGGCCGGGCCACGGTCGTCGCCGAGTCCCGGTCCGTGGCGATGCGCGAGTGCGGCGACATCGTGCAGGCCGTGGCCGTCGCGGCGTTCGACCTCGGGCGGCTGCACACGCTGCACGAGCTGGCGCGCGGCGAGGTGCCCGTCGACGACGGCCGCCCGCGCCTGTTCAAGTCGGCGGGCATGGCCTGGGAGGACCTGGCGGTGGCGGTGGCGGCATACGAGAAGGGGCGGAAGGCCGACGGCTGACGCGCCGTCACGACGTCGCGCTGTCGGCCGCGCCCGCCTCCCCTCTCACTCCACCGTCACCGGATGCCGCACCACCGCGTCGAACAGGAACCCCTGGGTGTTGTGCGCGGTCGTGGCCGGCTGGGTGCGGCCGGACGTGTCCGTGGCCCGGGCGAGGAGCACCGCCGGGCCGGGGGTGCGCGGGCGCCAGTCGGCGGACCAGCGCACCCAGGAGCCGCGCCGGGGTACGTCGTGCAGGCGGGCGCGGTGCCAAGTGGTGCCGTGGTCGGTGCTGACGTCGACGCGGGCGACGGCGCCGCCGCCGGACCAGGCGCGGCCGGTCAGGCGGCGGTGCTCACCGGCGCGGAGGCTCGCGTTCCAGGGGAGCTCGAAGGCCGACCTGATGGTCTGGCGGGTGAGCGGGGCCGAGCCCCCCGTCGGCTGCCCCGGGCCGAACAGGCGGTAGAAGTCGGTGTTCCACGGCGAGTAGAGCGGCGCCGCCGACACCTCGATGTCGCCGACCCACTTCACCGACGCGATGCCGACCCAGGACGGCACGACGAGGCGCACGGGGTGGCCGTGGTCGGGCGGCAGCGGCTCGCCGTTCATCTCGTACGCGAGGAGCACGTCGTCCAGGGCCTTGGCGAGCGGCAGCGGGCGCCGCACCCGGCCGAAGTTCGTGCCGTCCTCCGTCACGTAGTCGCCGTCGAGGCCGCGCGGCATGACGTCGACCGCGCGGTGCGACAGGCCCGCGCGGCGCAGGACGTCGGCCAGCCGGACCCCGCGCCAGCGTGCCGTGCCGATCGCGCCGAGCGTCCACGCCGTGCCCGGCACCGGCTGTCCCTGCTGCGTCGTGAAGAAGCTCCGGCCGTTGCCCGCGCACTCCACGAACGCCGTGCGCGTCGTCGGCGGCAGCCGCCTGAGGTCGGCGAGCGTGAACTCCCGTGCGCCGCCGGTCAGTCCGTCGCCCCAGACCGTGAGCCTCCAGGCGGCGGCGTCCAGGCGCGGGGTCGCGGCGTGGTTGCGTACGAAGAAGTGGGAGGCGGGGGTGAGATGGCCGGTGTCCGCCAGCGACGCGAACTTCGTCTCGGCGTTCGTGCCGCGCACCGTGAACAGCTCGTCGGGGAGCGGTTTGACGATGCCGGGCGCCGTCGCGGCCGTCGCGCGCGGGGCGGCGAACACGGTGGGGACGGACGCCGCGAGGCCCGCGGCGGCGGCGAGCCGCAGCACGTCGCGGCGCGCGACCCCGTCGGCGCGGGCCTCTCCGGCGAGCCATTGCCTCAGGCGACGGCGGTCGTAGGCGTCTTCGGTGAGCGGTTCCATGGACGTCATGAGGGTGGCCTTCCGCGGCGGTGGTGGCGGGCGTGGCGGGCGTGACGTGCTCGTGGGTGCGCGAAGTGCCGTACGCCGTCAGGGAGTTGACGACGTACGGCAGCGGGAACGACTGAGGAACGAGGGCGCAGAGGAAACCGAGAAGATCAACAACAGCCGTGCGAGGACAGCGCGCGGGCCGGGCGGGCGCCGGTGGCGGGGCTGCTCGGGCTGAGAATCATGGCGCCATGCTACGGGCCGCGGCGGCATCCGCCGCGGCCACCGGCCCTCTTCGCGTGCGATACGGCCGCGACTTCGTACGCGACGACTACGGCGTCGTCGTCGACACGACGTACACCATCGGATGCCTGGGGTTGGAGCGGTTCACCACGATGTCCTGCGTGGGCGTCGGGTTCTTCTGCTCGTGGGTGACGCCGTACCAGGGGCCGGGGCCGGTGAACTCCCAGCCGACGACCCTCTGGTCGCGCTTGCTGATGGTGATGTCGTCGGCCTTCAGCGCGCTCACGCCCTGGCCGGTGCCGGTCTCCTTGAGGAACTTGTCCAGGCCCTTGTTGCTGGTGAGGAACTGGACGTAGAGGCGGCTGGTGCGCCAGTTGTTCGTCTCGTAGTAGGCGACCTCTTCGGAGTACGGCGGGATCGGCACGTCGTACAGGCGGCGCTGGACCTTGGAGGGCCAGCCGGCGGTGAGGCCGGTCGCGGAGTACTTCTTCTCCTTGTCGCGGCCGCTGTTGCGGCTCTGGTTCGCGGAGATCAGCAGATACACGGCGGGCACGCCGATGAGCAGCACGATGATCGTCGCGGTGAGCCAGCGGCGGCGGAGCATGTGGCGGCGGTCCTCCGGGGGGCGCCGCTCCCGGTCGCCGGGGCCTGGCCGGCCCGGCAGGTCCGGGGAAGAGGGCTGGCGGGGCACGGTCATCTACTGGGATCCCTGGGTGGTGCGGTCGTTGGAGCGGCGGGCCTGGGCGTAGCGCTCGTAGCGTTCGTAGCGCTCGACGCGGCGGCGGTTGGCGCGGCGGAAGCGGCGGGCGACCAGGCGGGCCAGGTCGGCGGCGCCCACCATGCCGGCCTCGGGGCCGAGCTGGGCGCGGGCGATGCGGGCCTCGGGGCGGTAGCCGCGCCCGGTGAGGTGGCGGCGGAAGGCGTCCCGGGCCGGGCCGATGAGCAGGTCGTCGGCCGCGCTCACGCCGCCGCCGATGACGAAGCAGGACGGGTCCAGGGCCGCCGCCAGGTTCGCGATGCCGACGCCCAGCCACTGGCCGATGTCCTGGAGCAGCTCGACGCACATCGCGTCGCCCTCGCGGGCCAGCTCGGTGATGACCGGTCCGGTGATGTCCGGAATGTTGCCCTTGACGCGCTCGATGATGCCGTACGCCACCGGGGAGTCCGCGGCCGCCAGCTCGCGGGCCTCGCGGACCAGGGCGTTGCCGGAGCTGTACTGCTCCCAGCAGCCGCGGTTGCCGCACGGGCAGCGGTGGCCGCCGGGCACGACCTGCATATGGCCGAACTCACCGGCGACGCCGAACTTGCCGCGCTTGACCTGGCCGTCCTCCAGGATCGCGCCGCCGATGCCGGTACCGAGGGTGATCATGACGAGGTGGTCCTCGCCGCGGCCCGCGCCGAAGCGCCACTCCGCCCAGGCGGCGGTGTTCGCGTCGTTGTCCACCATGACGGGCACCGCGAGGCGGCCGGAGATGCGGTCCCGGAGGGGTTCGTTGCGCCAGGACAGGTGCGGGGCGAACAGGACGCGGTTGCGGTCCGCGTCGACCCAGCCCGCGGCGCCGATGCCGACGGCGTGCACGTCGTGCCGGTCGGACAGGTCCAGGACCAGCTCGACGATGGTGTCCTCGACCACCTTGGGGCTCTTGGACTTGTCCGGCGTCTCGGTGCGCAGCGTCTCCAGGATGTTGCCGTCGGCGTCCACGACGCCCGCCATCACCTTCGTACCGCCGATGTCGATGCCGACGGTGGGGACGCGGGGCGCCGTCAGATGGGAACGGCGCTCACGCGTGCCCACGGTCCGCAGAACGGTGGCTCGGGCGGAGCCGCGGTGCGTGAGGTCGCGGTAGGTGCTCATCGCGCCGATTCTGCCTCACTCTCGCGGGGGCGCGCACAACGGGGACCGAGGGTGCCCTCGACGCTCCGGTGCGCCCCGTAGGGGCGCGGGGAACTGCGCGACCAGCCACGACCAAGCCGCAGACGCGTCTGCTCGGTACTCGGCAGATGCGTCTGCGGCTTTTCTCTGGCTGAGCGCGCCCACGCGGCGGAGCCGCAAATCGACACAGCCCCGCGCCCCTTAGGGGGCGCCTCCGTCCCCCCTGAGGTCAGGCTCTGGAGCGCGCTCCAGCTCATGGCGTAGGTCGTCCAACTCGGACCCTCCCGCCATCTGGCGGGTCAGTTCGTCGAGGGTGATCTCGTCGCGGGCGTGGCTGCCGGACATCATGCCGCGCTTGAGGAGGACGAAGCGGTTGCCGACCAGGTACGCGTGGTGCGGGTTGTGCGTGATCAAGACCACGCCGAGGCCGGCGTCACGCGCCGCGGCGACGTACTTGAGGACGACGCCGGACTGCTTCACGCCGAGCGCCGCCGTCGGCTCGTCCAGGACGAGAACCTTCGCGCCGAAGTACACGGCGCGGGCGATCGCCACGCACTGGCGCTCACCGCCGGAGAGCGTGCCGATGGGCTGGTCCACGTCGCGCAGGTCGATGCCCATGCGCAGCAGCTCGGCGTGCGTGGTCTTGCGCATGAACTCGACGTCCATCCGCTTGAACGGGCCGGTGCCCTTGGTCGGCTCGGAGCCGAGGAAGAAGTTCCGCCAGACCGGCATCAGCGGGACGACGGCCAGGTCCTGGTAGACGGTCGCGATGCCGCGGTCCAGGGCCTCGCGGGGGCTGGAGAGCGAGGCGTCCTCGCCCTCGATGCGGAAGGTGCCCGCGTCGTGCTGGTGCAGGCCCGCGATGATCTTGATGAGGGTGGACTTGCCCGCGCCGTTGTCGCCGAGCACGCAGGAGATCTCCCCGGCGTGCACCTCGAGGGAGACGCCTTCGAGGGCGCGGATGTTGCCGTAGTACTTGCTGACGGCGTCGAGCTCGACCAGCGGCGTGCCGTCCGCGGCGGCTGTCTCTTCCTTGGATACGGCCTCGGTCGTCATTTCGTCGCCTCCGCGCGCTTGCGGACCCAGGCGTTCAGCAGGGTCGCGAGGAGCAGCATCGCTCCGAGGAAGAACTTGAACCAGTCCGGGTTCCACTCGGCGTACACGATGCCCTTGCTGGTCATGCCGAAGATCAGGGCGCCGACGGCGGCGCCGACCGCCGAGCCGTAGCCGCCGGTGATCAGGCAGCCGCCGATGACGGCCGCGATGATGTAGATCAGTTCGTTGCCGACGCCCTCGCCGGACTGCACGACGTCGTAGTTGAACAGCAGGTGCTGGCCGGAGACCCAGGCGCCGAACGCGACGCCCATGTACAGGCCGATCTTGGTCCGGCCGACCGGCACGCCCACCGCGCGGGCCGCCTGCTCGCCGCCGCCGACCGCGAAGATCCAGTTGCCCGCGCGGGTGCGCAGCAGGATCCAGGTGGCGACCGCGACCATGGCGAGCCACCAGACGATGGTGATCTTGAAGTCGACGTCGCCGATGGTGATCGTCGAGGCGAAGACGTCCTTGGCGGAGGAGAAGCCCTCCATGTCGGAGATCGACTTGGTGGAGACGGTGCCGCTGATCAGCTTGGTGAAGCCCAGGTTCATGCCGGTGAGCATCAGGAACGTACCGAGCGTGATGATGAAGCTCGGCGGGTCCGTGCGGATCAGCATCACGCCGTTGAAGACGCCGATGGCGAGAGTGGCGAGGAGGGACACGCCCACGCCGACCCAGACGTTCGCGGTCATCTGGTAGCTGAACATCGACGAGATCAGCGCGGACGTCGTCACCATGACGCCCGCCGACAGGTCGAACTCGCCGCCGATCATCAGCAGCGCCACCGGCACCGCCATGATGCCGATCGTGGACGCCGCGTACAGGACGGTGGCCAGGCTCGGGGCGCGCAGGAAGCTGTCCGCGACGATCGAGAAGAACAGGAACACCGCCACGGCGCCCACGACCGAGCCCAGCTCGGGCCGGCCGAGGAACTTCTTCAGCGGCGAGGTCTTCAGGAGCCGCTCGTCGGTCACCGGCTTGCCGGGTGCGGGTGCGGTCGTACTCATCGGGTCCCCCGCTTCGCGTAATCCTCCAGCTCGGCGGCCTGATCCTTGGTGATGATCTGCGGTCCGGTGAGGACCGGCCTGCCGCCGCCGAGCACATCGGCGTTGTACTTGTACAGCCAGAGCAGGTCCACGGCCTCGTAGCCCTGGAGGTACGGCTGCTGGTCCACGGCGAAGCCGAGCGCGCCGGACTTCAGGCCCGCGGCGACCTTCTCGTTGAGGTCGAAGGTGTCGATCTCCGCGTCGCTGTCCGCGCCCTCCTTGGCCTTCACGGCGGTGTCGGCGAAGGGCGCGCCCAGCGTGAGCACGGCGTCGATGTCCTTGTCGGACTGGAGCTTGGCCTCGATGGCGGACTGCACGTCGGGCATGTTGGTGCCCGTCACGTACAGGTTCTGCATCTTGCCCTTGAAGGTGGACTTGGCGCCCTCGCAGCGCTGCTCGTGGCCCACGTTGCCCTGCTCGTGCAGGATGCACAGGGCCTTCTTCTTGCCGCGCTTGGTCAGCTCATCGCCGACGGCCTCGCCCGCGATCTTCTCGTCCTGGCCGATGTGGGTCAGGGCGCCGAAGTCCTTGGACTCCTCCGAGCCCGAGTTCACCGTGATCACCGGGATGCCGGCCTTCTTGGCGCGGGCCACGGCGGCCTTCATCGCGTCCGGCTTGGCCAGCGTGACGATGATGCCGTCGACCTTCTTGTCGATGGCCGCGTCCACGAGCTGGGCCTGCTGCTGCGCCTCGTCGTCGTGCGAGTACAGGAAGTTGATGTTGTCCTTCACCGCGGCCTGCTTGGCTCCGTTCTGGACGATGTCCCAGAACGTGTCGCCGTCGCCCGAGTGCGTGATCATCGCGAAGGTCCAGCGGGGCGTGTTCACCGCCGCCCTGCCCTCCGCCTGGGAGGCCTTGCGCGCGTCCTCGGCACGCTTGCCCCCCGTGCTGCTGCAGCCCACGAGGGACGCCCCGAGCACCGCCGCCAGCACGGCACCCACCGCACGTACTCCAGTCCCAACCCTTGCCACGTCGCCGTGCCCTTCTTGCTTTGCAGTGTTTGCAGTGCGTTTCGCAGTGCTCGCCGTCCGGCCGTGCCCTGCCGTGCTCTTCGGTGCGGCCGGGTCCGCTGCCCGGACCCGGCCGCCCAAGTATCGGTCACGCGGATCACCCGTGTGGTCATCGGGTACCGCGGGCGGTGTACTTCTCCAGCTTCGGCACATCCTTCTTGGTGACCACGGCGGGGCCGGTCAGGACCGGTTTGCCGCCGCCGAGGACGTTCGCGTTGGTCTTGTACAGCCACAGTTCGTCGATCGCGAGGTAGCCCTGGAGGTAGGGCTGCTGGTCGACGGCGAAGCCGACCTCGTCCGCCTTGAGCCGCTTGACCACCTCGGCGTTCAGGTCGAAGGTGTCGATCTCCGCCTCGCTGCCCGCGTCCTCCTTGGCCTTCACGGAGACCGCGGCGATCGGAGCGCCCAGCGTGACGACCGCGTCGATGCCCTTGGTCGCCTGGAGCTTCGCGCTGATGGACGACTGGGAGCCGGGCGCGTTGGTGCCGTCGACGTTCAGGTTGTCGACCGTGCCGCCGAAGGTCTTCTTCACGCCCGCACAGCGCTGCTCCAGCGAGACGTTGCCCTGCTCGTGGATCACACACAGGACCTTCTTCTTGCCGCGCTTCGTCAGCTCGTCACCGACCGCCTCGCCCGCCACGGACTCGTCCTGGCCGATGTGGCTCAGCGCCCCGAAGCGGGTGGAGAACTCGGCCCCCGAGTTGATGGTGACGATCGGAATGCCCGCCGCCCGCGCCTTGCCGAGCACGCTCTTCATCGCCTCCGGCTTGGCGAGCGTCACCACGATCCCGTCGACCTTCTTGTCGATCGCGGTCTGGACGAGCTCCGCCTGACCCTTGCCCTCCTTGTCGTTGGAGTACAGGAACTCGACGTTGTCCTTCTTCGCCGCCTCCTTGGCGCCGTTCTGGACGATGTCCCAGAAGGTGTCGCCCTCGCCGGAGTGCGTCACCATCGCGATCTTCAGGCGCGGGGTGTCCACGGCCTTGCCGCCGCCACCGCCGTTCCCGTCGTTCTCGTCGTCCTTGCCACCTGAGCTGCTGCAGCCTGCCGCGAGCGCGACGACCGCGATGAGGGCTGCTGCCGTGCGGGCTGTGCGCATGGTGGGTCCACCTCTTCTCCCGGCCGCCCCGTGCGGCTGGTGGGAGTTTTAGCCGTGCACCCCGGCAGCGTCAATGACTTTGTCAGAACATTCTTACGGCCGTACGAGGAGCTGGAACTCGAAGGAGTACCGCGAGGCCCGGTAGATGTGCGAGCCGAACTCGACCGCGCGGCCGGTGTCGTCGAAGGTCGTGCGCTGCATCGTGAGCAGCGGCGCGCCCTCGGACTCGGCGAGCAGCTCGGCCTCGTCGGCCCCGGCGGCACGGGCGCCGACGGACTGGCGGGCGCTGTGCAGGGTGATGCCCGCGGCGCGCATCAGGCGGTAGAGCCCGGTGGCCTCCAGGCGCTCGGTGTCCAGCGGGAGCAGCCCGGCCGGGATGTGGTTGCGCAGGTGCGCCATGGGCTCGCCGTGCGCCAGGCGCAGCCGCTCCACGCGGTGTACGTCGCTGCCCTCGGCGACCCCGAGGGCGGCGGCGGTCTCGGCGCTGGCGGGTTCGAGGACGTTGTGCAGGACCCGGGTCTCGGGGCGCTGCCCGGCCGCCTCCAGGTCGTCGTACAGGCTGCTGAGCTCCAGCGGGCGCTTGACCTGGCTGTGTACGACCTGGGTGCCGACGCCGCGGCGGCGTACGAGGAGGCCCTTGTCGACGAGTGACTGGATGGCCTGGCGGACGGTGGGCCGGGACAGGCCGAGGCGGCCGGCGAGCTCGATCTCGTTGCCGAGGAGGCTGCCGGGCGTCAGGGCGCCGCGCTCGATCGCCGCCTCCAGTTGCTGCGAGAGCTGGAAGTACAGCGGGACCGGGCTGCTGCGGTCGACGCCGAGATGCAGGGCCACGGTGGGGTCCACGGCCGGTTTGGCGGCTTTGGCTGCTGCTGGTTCGGTCACGAGGTGAGCGTAGTCCGGGGAGAAGATGACGGGAAGTTCGGAAGTTCTGTTGTCAGGACAAAGCATTGACAGGGGCGCGGGTGCCTGGCGAAGGTGGGGCCCATGCGCATCGGACTGATCGGAACGGGACGTATCGGCACCTTCCACTCGGCGGCCCTGGTCCGCCGTCCGGAGGTGGACTCACTCGTCGTCGCGGACGTGGACGCCGCGCGGGCGGCGGACCTCGCGGCCCGGGTGGGGGCACAGGCGGCGCCTTCGGTGGACGCGCTGTTCGCGGCGGCGGGCTCCCCGGGGGCGGCGGACTCCGGGGTGGACGCCCTGGTGATCACTGCGGCGACGTCGGCGCACGCCGAGCTGATCGGGAGGGCGGCGCGGGCGGGCCTGCCGGTGTTCTGCGAGAAGCCCATCGCGCTCGACCTGCCGGGCACGCTGGCCGCGCTCGCCGAGGTGGAGGCGGCGGGCACGGTGCTGCAGCTCGGCTTCCAGCGGCGCTTCGACGCCGGGTACGCGGCGGCGCGCGAGGCCGTGCGCTCCGGGCGGCTCGGGCGGCTGCACACGGTGCGGGCCATGACGTCGGACCCGGCGCCGCCGCCCGCCGCCTATCTGCCGCTCTCCGGCGGCCTCTACCGCGACTGCCTGGTGCACGACTTCGACATACTGCGCTGGGTCACCGGCCGCGAGGTCGTCGAGGTGTACGCGACGGGGTCCGACGCGGGCCCGCCGATGTTCCGCGAGGCGGGCGACGTCGACACGGCCGCCGTGCTGCTCACCCTCGACGACGGCACGCTGGCCACGGCGACGGCCACGCGCTGCAACGGCGCGGGCTACGACGTACGCATGGAGCTCGCGGGCGAGGACGACCAGGTGGCCGTCGGCGTGAACGACCGCACCCCGCTCACCTCCGCCGAGCCGGACGGCCCGCCCGCCCCCGACAAGCCGTGGCCGGGCTTCCTGGAGCGCTTCGCGCCCGCGTACGAGGCGGAGCTCGCCGCGTTCGTGGACGTCGTGCGCGGCGAGCGGGAAAACCCGTGCGACGGCCGCGAGGCGCTGCACGCGCTGCGGATCGCGGAGGCGTGCGAGCTGTCGCGGGCCGAGCGGCGGCCGGTGCGGATGGCGGAGATCGACGGGAGCTGAGCGCCCCACACGGGCGGCGGGCCGGGGGCTGAACGCCCCACAGGTGGCGGGCCGGGCGCGACGCGGCTCAGGTCGACGCGGCGCGGACCGTGCCCTGGGCCATCGCGCACAGCGACTCGACGCCGTCGTCGTCCACGGCGAACACGTCGCAGCGGACGACGGCCTGGCGGCGGGTCGCGTGCGCGACCGTCGCGCGGGCCACCAGCCTGACGCCGGTCGCGGGGCGTACGTACTGGATGGAGAAGCCGGACGTCAGGACCGCGGGGCCGAGCGCTGCGCCGGCGGCGAACGTGATGCTGTTGTCCGCCGCGTACGACAGGACGCCGCCGTGCACGAAGCCGTTCTGCTGGAGGAGTTCGCCGCGTACGGGGATCTCCAGCGTGGCCGCGCCGTCCCCGAAGGCGGTGACCTCGGCGCCCACGAGGCGGCTGAACGGCTGGGCGGCGAGGGTCTTTTGGGCCAGGGCGAGGTCGAGCGCCCCGGCGGGGCCACGGCCTTGCTCCTGGTCTTGGTCGAGTTCCGTCATAGGGCGACTTCTACCATCGGACGCCCAGATGACGCATGCCCCGCATCAGCAGTCCCGGCTTCCACTCCCCTGGTGTGCCGTCCAGGGCGAGGCTCGGGCAGCGCTCCAGGAGCGAGCGGAGGGCGACCTTCCCCTCCATGCGGGCGAGCGGGGCGCCCAGGCAGAAGTGGATGCCGTGCCCGAAGGCCACATGTCCCTGCGGGGCGCGGTGGATGTCGAAGTCGTCGGGGGCGGGGAAGCGGTCCGGGTCGCGGTCGGCCCCGGCGATGGAGACGACGACGGCCGAGCCCGCCGGGATCACCGTGCCGCCGATCTCGGTGGGCTCGGCGGTGAAGCGGTGCGTCGCGTTCTCCACCGGTCCCTCGTGGCGCAGGGTCTCCTCGACGGCCCCGTCCAGGAGGCTCATGTCGGCGCGCAGCTCGGCGAGTTGGCCGGGGTGGGTGAGCAGGGCGCGCACCGCGTTGGCGATGAGGTTGACCGTCGTCTCATGGCCCGCGATCAGCAGCAGGAAGGCCATGGCGCGCAGCTCTCGCGGCGAGAGCCGGTCGCCGTCCTCCGCCGTCGTGCGGATCAGGGCACCGAGCAGGTCGTCGCCTGCGGCGGTGGTGCGCTTGTCCTCGATCAACTCGTCCAGATAGGCGGCGATTTCCGCCAGCGCCGCGTCCCACACCTCGGTGGTGGGCGGGGCGACGACCGTGTTCGACATCCGGCGGAACGCCGCGCGGTCCATGTCGGGCACGCCGAGGAGTTCACAGATGACCGTGATGGGCAGCGGGAAGGCGAGGGCCTCGATGAGGTCGGCGCGGTCGCCCGCGGCGAGCATCTCGTCCAGGAGGCCGTCCGTGATCTCCTGGATCCGGGGGCGCAGCGCCTCGACGCGGCGGGCGGTGAACTCGCGGGCGATGAGCTTGCGCAGGCGCGTGTGCTGGGGCGGGTCCGCCATCAGCAGGTTGGTGCCGATCAGCTGCTCGTCGGGGAGCTGGACGCCCACGGTCGCGGCGGACTTGGCAAAGCGGGGGTCGGCGAGGGCCGCCCTCGCTTCTTCGTACCCCACGATCAAGTAGACGTCCTCGTGGTCCGGCGGGGGGAAGCGGACGCGGTGGACCGGGCCGAGGGCGCGGAGGTCCGCGTAGACGGCGTGGGGGTCGGTGGTGAACCGGGGGCCGTACGCCGCGAGGTCGATGCTCTCCGCCATGCCGGTCCCCTTCCGTTGCCGTATCCACTCAACGCGCGGGCGGGCGGGCCGAGTTCCCCGAACCGGAACCGGTTCACCCCTCGTTCCGCAGAGACCAGGTCACGCCTCGTGCGGCCGGTGCCCGGTCACGCCTCGTACGGCCCAGAGCCCGGTCACCTCTCGTACCGCCGGAACCGGGTCACTCCGCGTTCAGGAGGCCCGCGTCGTGGACCAGGAGGGCGATCTGGACGCGGTTGTTGAGGTCGAGCTTGGTCAGGATGCGGGAGACGTGTGCCTTGACGGTGGCCACGCTCAGGTACAGCTCGGCGGCGATGTCCGCGTTGGACGCGCCCTTGCCCACGGCCACGGCGACCTGCCGCTCCCGCTCCCCCAGCGCGTCGAGGCGGCCGAGCGCCCGCCGCTTCCGGTCGAGTTCGGGACCGCCCCCGGCCACCTGGGAGATCAACTGCTGCGTCACGGTGGGCGAGAGCACCGGCTCGCCCGCGGCCACGGCCCGCACCGCCGACACGATCTCGGCCGGCGCGGTGTCCTTGAGGACGAACCCGGCGGCCCCGGCGCGCAGCGCCCGCAGCACCTGCTCGTCGGCGTGGAAGGTGGTGAGGACGACGACCTCGGGGGCGTCGGGCCGCTTGCGCAGCTCCTCGGTGGCGGCGAGGCCGTCCATCGTCGGCATCCGGATGTCCATCAGGACGACGTCGGGCCGGACCTCGCCGACGAGCGCGGCGACCTCGCTGCCGTCCCCCGCCTCCCCCACGATCTCGATGTCGTCCGCGCCGCCGAGCATGAAGGAGAGCCCGGCGCGGACCAGCGGGTCGTCGTCGACGAGCAGCAGCCTGATCGGTTTCATGCGCCTACCGTAACGAGCCCCGGGCCCCGTACCCGCACGGCCGGGCCCGGTGCCCGAACGGCCGGGCCCGGTCACGACGGCAGCGCGAGCCGCAGCGGCCCGCACCCGATGCGCTCCGCCTCCAGGGCGACGTACCGCGGCAGCAGCCTGCGGATGTCCGCGGCCCGGCGGCCGTCGTCCGCCCGGATCAGGAAGGTGACGTCACCGGTCTGGCAGGAGGCCTGGTAAAGCCCCATGTCCTCCCGCAGGAAGCCGCGCCCGCGCACCTCGTCCTTGGTGTCCCCGACGGCCTTGACCTCCCGGCCGCCGTCGAAGGACAGGCCCTTGTAGAGCACCGCGAGCCGCGGGTCCTCGACCGTCATCAGGCGCAGCGACGGGTGGCCGAACAGGACGTCCCGGTCGCAGGTGCGCACGGGGGCGGCGTCGCCCTTGGTGACCAGCGGCCGGTCGTAGCGGCCGCCCACCCTCTTCCCCGGAAGGCCGAGGCCCTTGATGCCGCAGATGGCGTTCCGCTTCTCGTCCGTGAACCGCGCGGGCGCGGCGAGGCGGTCCGTGGGGTCACCGATGGCGCTGTCGCAGCCCTTGTCGGCCATGTAGCCGTTGACGAGCTTGACGACGGCGCGCGCGAGCCGGGCGCGCTCGTCGGTGTCGACGACGTCGTCGTACGTCGTCCAGCCCGTCTCCATCTCGACGACGAGCGGGCCGTCCCGCTCGCTGGGCCGCCCGATGCAGCCCTCCGGTATCGCGAGCCACGCGCGCGTGTCCGACGCCATGCCGAGCAGGCCGCCGCCGAGCGGCGCCATCCGCGCGGACAGGTACTCGTCGGCCCACTTGTCGCCCGCGCCGCCGAACCGGTCGTCGAGCCGGTGCAGTTGGGCCCGGACGCGGGCGCCGCGCGGCGACTTCAGTTCGCACAGGCCGGACGGGCCGTCCGAGGAGATGCGGTCGTCACTGACGCCCACTTCGGAGGACTCGATGTCCCGCTTGCCGTGGAAGAGGTCCGCGACGTCGTCCTCGCCGAGCGCGCCCCAGCACGCCCGCTCCTCGCGGAAGGGCCCCGCCCCGGTCTGCCAGGCCACGACGGTCCCACCGAGCAGCACGCCCGCGACGGCCGCGGCGACGACGGGCGTCCACCGCTTGCGGGCGAGGCGACGGAGGCGGCGCCAGTGCCACCAGGGGGGCGGCGCGGCGGCGATGGCGGCGGCGAGCACCCCGAGGGGCTTGTCCGCCCGGCCGGCACTCGCGGCGTCCTCGGGCTCCACAGGAGTCACAGTCCCCTCACCCTTGTCCTTGTCACTCATCGACGGCTCCCCTCCACCGCGGCGGCCGGCGCGACCGGTGCGCAACCCAGGCGCCGCGCCACCGCGTTGGTGAACGTGGCGAAGTAGTCGGACCTGGCGCCGGTCGCCGTACCGAGCATCAGGAAGGACGTGGGCCGTCCTGCGCATTCGGCCCGTACGTACCGGTGGTCGGAGGCGAAGGTTCCGGTGCCCCGCCAGCCCTTGCCGGGCGCCCTGGTCCCGGCGGCCCCGTCGAGGAGCGCCGCGATCCGGGGCTCGCGCACCATCACGGCGTCGAACAGCTGCTGGTCCTCGCGCTCCCCGAGCCGCACGGAGCGCGCGATCTCCGCCGAGCAGGACTGCAGGTCGTCGGTGACCGGGCCGACCTGGTACGCCAGGCGCATCGCGGTCTCCTTGTCGAGGTCGGACTCGACGTCGAGGCCGGGGATGCGGCAGACCGGTCCGCGGGAGAAGGTCTCCGCGCGCTCGGGCAGCGTCGGCACCGGCCCGCTGACGCGCAGCGGCTTCCCGCCGTCGCAACCCGCGGCCTTCATCCCCTTGTTGGCGGCGGCCACCAGGAGTTCGGCGACGGCCTGGGAGCCGCCGAGCCGCGGGACGTCGGGCAGCACGTCGTCCGAGTCCGCCGCCTCGCGCGCGTCGAGGGTGACGGCGGTCGGCCGCCCGTCGCGGCTGTCGCACCGCTTGGGCAGCACGAGCAGCCCGTGGGTGCCGTCGGCGACGCCCGGCAGCCCGTCGGGCAGGGGCATCGCGCGGCCGCCGAGATAGCCGCCGATCCAGGTGACGCGGTCGGCGGCGGGCTTGGGCGCGGGACCGTACTTCACCGTGACGGTGGTGTCCTGCCGGTCCTTGTCGCCGTCGCTGAACGTATGGCTGGAGGCGACCGAGAGACGGCACTCGCCGCGCGCCCCGCCGGACGTCGGCGGCGTCCCCGTGGACGTACGGCTGCGGCCGTCCTCGCCCTCGAAGCCCTCCTCGCCGAGGATGCCGGGCCCGCTGTCCTCTTCCCAGGCGCCCCAGCAGTAGCGGTCGCGACGGTCGAAGGGCCAGGTGTCCGTGGCCCAGGTGCCGACTCCGGCGGCGAGCAGGGCGACCACGAGGCCGACGGCGACACCGCCTCGGCGCGTCCTGACCAACTTCCGTACGCGTACCAGCCGTTGAGAACCGGAATTACCCGGTATGTCCCCCGGCGCACCGCCGGACGCCCCCTCTGGGCTCTCCCCCGTCACGATCTCCGCCTCTCTGTGTGTGGCGGCTGATCGTACAGAAGGTGTGCGGAAGCGAAGTCACCAGGCTGCCCGGGAGATCACTCCCACGGCAGCCACGCCTCGACCGTGAAGCTTCCGTCCGGCCCGCCGCCGTGGCTGAGCCGGCCGCCCGAGAGGGAGGCGCGTTCGGTGAGCCCGATGAGGCCCTGCCCCGAACCGGGCACCGTCGGTACGTCACCGGGGGGCGCCGGATTGCGGACGGACAGCGTCAGGCCCTCGCCCCGGGCGCCCGCGACGGTGACGGTGACCTCGGCGCCGGGCGCGTGCTTGCGGGCGTTGGTCAGACCCTCCTGGGCGATGCGGTACGCGGTGCGGCCGACCGCGGCGGGCACCGTCTCCGGCTCGGGCACGCGCAGGTCGAGGACCACCTTCATGCCGGCTTCGCGGGACTCGGAGACGAGGGTGTCGAGGGCCGCGAGGGTGGGCTGCGGGCGCCCCGACGCCTCCGCGTCGCCGCCCCGCAGCACCCCGATGACCTGCCGCAGGTCCTGCAGCGCCTCGTGCGAGCTCTCCCGGATGACCCCGGCCGCGCGGGCGATCTCCTCGCGGGGCGCGTCCGGCCGGAACTCGAGGGCGCCCGCGTGCACGCTGAGCAGCGTGAGCCGGTGGGCGAGCACGTCGTGCATCTCGCGGGCGATGTCCTCGCGGGCGAGCTGCTGGGCCTTCTCGGCGCGCAGCGCGGCCTCGTTCTCGGCGCGCCGGGCGCGGTCGCGCAGGGCGAGCAGGAGCTGGCGCCGGGAGCGTACGAACATGCCCCAGGCGAGTGCGGTGGCGGTGAGCAGCGCCGTCAGCACGATCGAGACCGCGAAGGGCAGGTCGGGGTCGGGGCGCCACATGTAGAAGGGGATCATCAGCGCCACGGCCACGCCGCCGAACCACGCGGAGTACTTCCAGGGGCGGTGCACCGCGAGCGTGAAGTAGGCGATGAGTGCGGCGCCGCCCGCCGTGTTCGACGCCAGGCTGACGAGGACCATCGCGGCGGCGAACCCCACCGGCCAGCGCCTGCGCACCCACACGGCGGCGCAGGCGAGCGCGCCGAGGAGGTGGTCGAGCGCGGCCCAGCCCTCGGAGACGGCGGGGTTGTGCGTCACCTCGTCGCTGATGGTCAGGCCGAGGAAGACGGCGACCAGGAAGCAGGCGAAGTCGACGAGCCAGTCACGTACGGTCCGCTTGTGCCGGCCGGTCCTGCCCGTGACCTGGTCCGGGTCCAGCTCGGCGGCGACGGCCGACGGCAGGAACCACTGCCTGCGGGTCACCGGGTCCGCCCCGGTCCCGTCCGCTGCCGCGCCCGCGGGCTCCGTACGACTCTTCACAATCGACAAATCTACGCACCCCACGACCCGCCGCCCGCTCCCCGACCGTGATCATCGACGAAAGTCGGGGCACGGCAGACTTTGGGCGATCCGGGCGCACGCCGGTCAGCGCCTTGCGGCGGACATGGCCGCGCCCCGTGGCCGATGTGCGTGGGGGGTCCACGGGGCGAGGCTCTTGTGCCATGAAACAGCTTCTCGAGGGTCTGGGTCTGGTCCTGCTGGTCCAGGGTGTGGCGGGCCTGGTGCACGAGCTCACCGGCTGGCTGCGCGGCTGGGGCGTGGTGCAGCACCTGCCGTTCGCCGACGGTTACGAGCTCTACCTGAGCATCGCGCTCATCGTGCTGGCCTTCGCCCTGTTCGCCGCGGCGGAGAGCCGCAAGCAGGGCTGAGCCCGAACCGGAACCTGAACCGGGATCAGCAGTCGTGGCGGACGGACAGGGTCAGCAGTCGTGGTCGACGAGGTCGAACGACCGGTAGTGGTCGGCCGTGTAGTAGTCCTCCTGCTGGGCCTCACCGGTGACGATGCGACGGGCACCGCGGTCCGGGGAGCCGGGCGTCTTGACGGTGTACTCGTGGTAGTAGCCGTTGCTCTGCTGCGGCAGGATGCCTTCCCGGTTCTGGAAGACGGTGCCGTCCTGCGGGTACGGGTACGGGCCGCCCTGGTCGATCAGGTCGAGCGTGTCGTGCGCCTGGGACGGCAGGTCGGAGTAACAGATGTCGCCGACGGCGGCCGCCGAGAACCCGGCCGGGACGGAGACCGAGGCCGAGTGGGGGGCGGCGACCGTCTGGGGTGCGGCGCTCGCGGTGCCGGTGACGGAGCCGCCGACGAGCAGGGCGGCGGCGAGGGCAGTGACACTGAGGATCCGTGGGGGGATTCGCATGACCCCAGGATGACGCGCGTAGAGGTTGATGTGTCAACGTCAAGTGCGCTGAATTTTCCGGAAGTTAACCGCCTCCCCGGACTCCTCACGCAACGCGCCCGCCCTTTCGCTTCACCTTCGCCCTAGTAACTCCCGTATTCCGGACGGCCCGCGCGCTCGTACGAGTTGATGGCGACGCCCTTGGACGTGGTGCGCGTGCCGGTGTGCTTGAAGGCGGTGGGCAGGCCGCCTTCCGCGAAGAGGCGCTTGCCGGTGCCGAGGGCCACGGGGAACGTCAGCAGGTGGATCTCGTCGATGAGGTCGTGCCGGAAGAGGGAGTGGGCGAGGCCCGCGCTGCCGTGGAGCTGGAGTTCGCGGCCCGGCTGTTCCTTGAGCGCGGTGACGTCCTTGACCAGGTCGTCGCGGCCGATGATCTGTGTGCCCTCCCAGTCGGCGCTGGTGAGCGTCGTGCTGGCGACGTACTTGGGCAGGGAGTTGAGGCGGGACGCGATGGGGTCGGCGGGGTCGGTCATCTTCGGCCAGTACGAGGCGAAGATGTCGTACGTCCTGCGCCCGAGCAGGAAGGCGTCGACCCGGTCGAAGACCTCGGTGACGAACCGCCCGAAGTCCTCGTCCCCATAAGGCACCGACCAGCCGCCGTGCGTGAAGCCGCCACTGGGGTCCTCCTCCGGGCCGCCGGGGGCCTGGATGACGCCGTCGAGGGTCTGGAACTGGGTGAGCGTGATCTTCATGGCGCGACCTTTCGGGGGTGGGCTCCCGCGTCGGCGCGAGCCGTTGTCTCACCTACTCAGACCCTCCCCCGGGCCGGAAATCATCGCCAGTTCCGCGTCCGTTTACCGCCAGCCGTCGGCCGCGCCCGCGGCTTTTATTGAACCCGCAAGCAGTTATGCGAGCCCTGAAGAAATACGTGAACAGATACAGATAGAGGTAGGTACGGACATGTCTTCTCTGGTCGGCAAGACGGCTCTGGTCACCGGTGGCAGCCGCGGTATCGGCGCGGCGACCGCCCTGCGGCTCGCCCAGGAGGGCGCCGATGTGGCCATCACTTACGTCCACGGCGAGGACGCCGCCCGCGAGGTCGTCGCCAAGATCGAGTCGATGGGGCGGCGTGGGTTCGCCGTCCGGGCCGACGCGGGCGACGCCGGGGACGCCGCGGGCGCCGTGGAGCGGGCCGCCGACGACCTCGGCGGCCTGGACATCCTCGTCAACAACGCCGGCGTCGGCGTGCTCGGCCCCGTCGGCGACCTGGCCCTCGCCGACATCGACCGGGTGCTCGACGTGAACGTCCGCGGGGTGTTCCTGGCCGCTCAGGCGGCGGCCGGGCGAATGGAGCGCGGCGGTCGCATCGTCTCCATCGGCTCCTGCATCGTCCAGCGGGTGCCCGGCCCCGGCGGCACCCTGTACGCCACGAGCAAGGCCGCGCTCGTCGGCCTCACCAAGGCGCTCGCCCGCGAGCTCGGTGACCGGGGCATCACCGTGAACCTCGTCCACCCCGGCCCCATCGACACCGACATGAACCCCGCCGACGGGCCCTACGCCGAGGCGCAGGCCGCCGGGACGGCGCTCGGCCGCTATGGCTCCGCCGGGGAAGTGGCTGCTGCGGTGGCGTACTTGGCCGGGGGTGAGGCGGCGTATGTGACGGGGGCGGAGGTGTCTGTGGACGGGGGGCACGCGGCGTAGGTCGGCCGCGGCTGCGAAGCCAAACGCCGGACGGGCTATCTATAGCCCGTCCGGCGTTTGAGGACGAGCCGCGAAGCGGCGATCAGCGGGAGCCCCGCAGGGCCCTAACCCCCCAGCTCCCGGTACCGCGCCGCCAGCCCCTCCGCCCCGGACGGGGTGAGCGCCCCATACAGCCGCAGCCGCGAAATCCCCCCATCGGGGAAGATGTCGACGCGCGCGTGCGTGCCGACGGCCGCCGCGTCGAGGACGAAGCGGTGGTTGGTGTCGGGCTGCAGCCGCGTACGGGGCAGGACTTCGAGCCACGCGCCGGACTCCCCGTCCCGGACGGACACGGAGGCCCACCCGGCGGAGTTCCCCTTGAGGTAGGCGGTGTCGATCTCCAGGGCGCGGATCTCGGACTGCGCGGCGAGGCGATAGCGGATCCAGTCGTGCCCCTGGTCGCGCCGCCGCCGCGTCTCCCACCCGTCGTCCATCTTCCGGGACCGCCCGGGCTGAATGGTGTTGGTGGCGGGCGAGTAGAACCGGTCGGAGGCGTCCTCGACCTGGCCGCCGTTCTCGAGGGCGACGACGTCGAAGGTGCCGAGGGCGGCGAGCCAGGCGGGATCGGCGACGACTTCGCCGTACACGCGCAGGCGGGCGATCCCGCCGTCGGGGTGCTGGTTGACCCGCAGATGGGTGAACCGCTGTCGCGCGTCCACGGCGAAGCCGTTCGCCGCGTGGCCGCCGACGGCCGTGCGCGGGACGAGAGTGGTCCACTTCACGCCGTCCGCGAGGAGCTCCTCGGGCGTCGGCGAGCCCTCGACGTTCGCGCCCTCGACGGAGACGGCCTGCGGGTAGTTGCCGCGGAAGTGCGCGGTGTCGACGACGATGCCGTGGATGACGCCGGGCGCGCCGAGCCGGACGAGCGCCCAGTCGTGGTCGTCCTCGGTGGGCCAGGGGTGCTCGGCGGAGACGCCGCGCCGCCGCCGGGTCTCCCAGCCGTCCATGATCTTGCCCTTGTGGCCGAAGTGCTCGGGGTCGAACTCGGCGTCGTCCGGCAGCAGCAGGTTCTCGCGCATCGCGAAGAACTCGTCGTTGGCGGCGACGACACCGGCCCCGAGCTGACGGTCCGCCAGGTTGGCGTACTGGGTGAAGGGGAAGTCGGCGGTGCGGTAGTCGGCGTAGGGCTCGCCGCCGCCGTAGGGGTTCGCGTCGCCGGTGAAGCGGGGTATCGGTGTCGCCGTCACTGTGATCAGTTCTTCCTTTCCAGAAGTCGGCCCGCGGGCTCGGTGAACTCGCCGTCGGACACGATGCGTTGGCCGCGCAGCCAGGTGGACTTGACGACCCCGCTGAGGGTCTTGCCCGCGTAGGCGGTGACGCGGTTGCGGTGCTGGAGCCGCGCGGGGTCCACGGTGAAGGTCTCGTCGGGCGCGAGGACCGCGAAGTCGGCGTCGCGTCCTGCCTCGATGGCGCCCTTCTGTGCCAGGCCGACCAGGTCCGCCGTGCGCGTCGACATCCAGCGCACGACGTCGTCGAGGGTGTGCCCGCGCTCCCGGGCCGCCGTCCACACGGCCGGCAGGCTGAGCTGGAGCCCGGAGATGCCGCCCCACGCGGTGGCGAAGTCGGCCGTCTTGAGGTCGGCGGTGGACGGCGAGTGGTCGGTCACGACGCAGTCGACGGTGCCGTCGGCGAGCGCCTGCCACAGCAGGTCCTGGTTGGCGGCCTCGCGGATCGGCGGGCAGCACTTGAACTCGCTGGCGCCGTCGGGGACTTCCTCGGCGGTGAGGGTGAGGTAGTGCGGGCACGTCTCGACGGTGAGGCGGACGCCCTCGCGCTTGGCGGCGGCGATCAGCGGCAGGGCGTCGGAGGACGACAGGTGCAGGATGTGGATCCGGGCGCCGAGGCGCTTCGCGACGGCGATGAGTCCCTCAATCGCGGTGTCCTCACTGACGCGGGGGCGCGAGCGCAGGAAGTCCGTGTACCGCGGGCCGCCCCTGGCGGGGGCCGCGGCCAGCTCGTGCGGGTCCTCGGCGTGCACGATGAGCAGGCCGCCGAAACCGGCGATCTCCCCCATGGACACGGCCAGTTGATCCTGCGTCAGCTCGGGGAACTCGTCCACGCCGGAGGGCGAGAGGAAGCACTTGAAGCCGAAGACGCCCGCGTCGTGCAGGGGCCGCAGGTCCTTGACGTTGCCGGGCAGCGCGCCACCCCAGAAGCCGACGTCGATGTGCGCCTTGGACGCGGCGACGTCCTTCTTCGTACGGAGGTTGGCGACCGTGGTCGTCGGCGGGAGGGAGTTGAGGGGCATGTCGACGAGCGTCGTGATGCCGCCCGCGGCCGCGGCGCGCGTGGCCGTCCAGAAGCCCTCCCACTCGGTGCGGCCCGGGTCGTTGACGTGCACGTGGGTGTCGACGAGGCCGGGCAGCAGCACGTCGTCGCCGAAGTCCTCGACGCGGGCGCGTGTCGGCACGGCGGCCTCGTACGCGCGCACCGCCACGATCGTGCCGTCCGAGACGGCGACGGACGCGGCACGCGTCCCCTCCGGGGTGATCACGCGCGTCGAGCGCAGCACCAGTTCCTCGCCGGACACCGCGGCCCCTCTCTGTTCGACTGTTCGGCTGTTCGCCTCTTTACTTCCGCCAACCTTCCGGCCAGCGGAATTCAACGTTCTGTTGAAGAGTTTTCGCCTCGGACCCGGATCCGTCAAGGGTCTATACGTTTCCACAAAGTGGAAATAGAATTCCGCCCACCAGAACGTAGCTACGTACAACGCGGACCGTCAAGGGAGTACCGGAGCCCGCGCGGAAGACCGGACAAACACCCACTGACCGGCACTGACGTGACGGCGGCACCGGGGCTGTCCGGGAAAGTGCCCGGTAGGCTGCTGACTTGCCTGCCATCCTGTAAGGCCCTGAAAGGAACGCGCCGTGCCGACGTCAAGCGCCAGCACCACCGACGCCGCGAAGTCCTCCGCGACCCCCGCGAGCGGCGGAGTCCAGTCTCTTGAGCGCGCCTTCGATCTGCTCGAGCGGATGGCGGACGCGGGCGGCGAGGTCGGCCTGAGCGAGCTGTCCGCCAGCAGCGGGCTGCCCCTGCCGACCATCCACCGGCTGATGCGCACCCTCGTCGCCTGCGGGTACGTACGCCAGCAGCCCAACCGCCGCTATGCGCTCGGCCCCCGTCTGATCCGCCTCGGCGAGTCCGCCTCGCGGCTGCTCGGCACCTGGGCGCGGCCCTATCTCGCCCGCCTCGTCGAGGAGACCGGCGAGACCGCGAACATGGCGCTGCTCGACGGCGACGAGATCGTGTACGTGGCGCAGGTGCCGTCCAAGCACTCCATGCGCATGTTCACCGAGGTGGGGCGGCGGGTCCTTCCCCACTCCACCGGCGTCGGGAAGGCGCTGCTCGCGCACACTCCGGCGGAGGAGGTGCGGGCGTTGCTCGCCCGTACCGGCATGCCTGCCGCCACGGAGAAGACCATCACCACGCCCGACGGGTTCCTCGACGCGCTCGAGGAGGTCCGGCGTGCCGGGTACGCCGTCGACGACAACGAACAGGAAATCGGCGTCCGCTGCCTTGCCGTGTCCGTGCCGGACTCGCCCACCGCGGCGGCCATCTCCATCTCCGGGCCGGCGGGGCGTGTGACGGAGTCCGCCACGGAGAAGATCGTTCCTGTGCTGCAGCAGGTGGCCTCGGAGCTGTCGGAGGCCCTGGCGACGTCGGCCCCGTCGGCGTAGGGGCGGGGGCGGATCCCTGCCGGGGGCTCCCCAAGCCCGCCCCTTCCCGAAACTGGGGCTCCGCCCCAGACCCCGCTCCTCAAACGCCGGAGGGGCTGGAACTTACCCGCACATTCTCAGCCCGTCCGGCGATTGAGGACGAGCCGCGCAGCGGCGATACGGGGGTCCAGGGGGCGGAGCCCCCTGGTTACGGGAAGGGGCGCCCGCGCGCGGAGCGCGCTAATGGACGCAGCGGGGAAAACCCCGCAGGGAACAACCACCCACCACATCCGCCACCGTCACCCTCCGCAAAGCCCTCCGCACCCCCCTCGGCACCCCCACCGCCGGCACCACAAGCACCGCCCCCACAGCATGGGCGTCGACATACCGACGAACCCGCCCCCGCCAACGCCTCCGCACCCCACCCCGCGCCCCCACCACCAACACATCCCCACCCCGAGAGGCCACCCCGCACAGCACCCGCCCCGCGGGCCCCCGCACCACCCTCCGCTCGACCTCCACCCCCACCGGCACGCCCCCGAACACCGCGTCGAACGCCGCGTCGAGCCGCCCCCACGCCTCGCGCTCCCAGTACTGGGCCCACTGAGCATCGGGCCGCCTCATGTAGAGGCCCTCGCCCTCGGGCGGCTCCCAGGCGAGGACGACGACCAGCCGCCGCCCGTCCCGCCGCGCCACCCGCGCCCCCGCCCGCAGCGCCGCAAGACTCGCCCCCGAGGCACCGACCCCACTGACCCCGACGACCACGCGCCCGTCCGTCCCCACGCCGTCCATGCCTGCCTCCCTCATCACGTCTCCACCGGCGACCACTCCTAGGCCAAAGCACCCCCAAGATCACCGGCCCTCCCGAGTCTGTACGCTGATTGGCCTGGACAGCAGGGCCAATACGCAGGAGTTGGCATGGCAGACGTACGAGTGGTCCATTCCGTGGACAGGCGCCTCGGGGGCAGTCGGCTTGCCGAGCTGGTGACCGGCGCGGCCGCCGGGGAGCGGCCGGGCTATCGGGCGCTGGCCCAGGCGATCCGCACGCTGCTGCTCGACGGCCGCGTCCCGCTGCACACCCGGCTGCCGGCCGAGCGCGAGCTGGCGTCGGCACTCGGTGTCAGCCGGGCCACGGTCACGGCGGCGTACGACCTGCTGCGCGACGGCGGCTTCGCGGCCAGCCGCCGGGGCGCGAGCACCTGGACGGAACTGCCGGAGGGGCGCCGCCCGGCGAACGTGGCGGCGTTCGCGCCGGGCATGGCGGGCGGGGCAGGCGGCGCGGGGGACGGCACGCTGGACCTCGCGATCGCCGCGCCCGCCGCACCCGCGGCCGAGCTCGGCGACGCGGTCGCGGCCGCCGCCGCGCAACTGCCCGCACACGCCGCCACGGCGGGCTACCACCCGTACGGGATCCCGGAGTTGCGGGCGGCGGTGGCGGAGCGGTTCACGCGGCGTGGGCTGCCGACGCTGCCCGACCAGATCCTGATCACGACGGGCGCGCAGCACGCGATCTCTCTCGTTCTCGGGCTGCTCGGCCGGCCCGGCGACCGCGTCCTGGTGGAGAACCCCTCGTACCCCAACGCCCTCGACGCCATCCGCCGCGCGGGCCTGCGCGCGACGCCCGTGCCGGTCACGGACGCGGGCTGGGACACCGGCCTGGTCGAGTCGACGCTGCGGCAGGCGGCGCCGCGCCTCGCCTATCTCGTACCGGACTTCCAGAACCCGACGGGCGCCCTGATGGAGCGTGAGCAGCGGGTGCGGATCCTGGAGACGGCGCGCGCCACGGGCACCTGGCTGCTGATCGACGAGACGATCGCGGACATCGCCCTCGACGTGCCGCCGCCGGCGCCGTTCGCGTCGCTCGCGGCGCACGGGGTGGCCGAACAGGTCGTCACCGTGGGCTCGTTGAGCAAGTCGCACTGGGGCGGGCTGCGGATCGGCTGGGTGCGGGCGGGGTCACGGCTGATCACGGAGCTGGCCATGGCGCGCGTTCCGTCGGACGTGGCGACGCCGGTGCTCGAGCAGCTGGTGGCGCTGCGCCTGATGGGCGGCATCGACGAGGTGCTGCGCGAGCGGCTGCCGCAGCTGCGCGCCGCCCGCGACGCGCTCGCCGCCGCCCTCACCCGTCAACTGCCCGAGTGGCGCTGGCAGTTGCCGCCGGGCGGGCTGTCCCTCTGGGTCGATCTGGGCGCGCCCATCGCCTCCTCCCTGGCGCGGGCGGCGCTCGGGCACGGCGTCCGCATCGAGGGCGGCTCCCGCTTCGGCGCGGACCCCGGCACCCACGAGCACCGGCTGCGCATCCCGTTCACGCTGGCGCCCGACCTGTACGAGGGGGCGGCCGCCCGCCTCGCCGCCGCGCTCGCCTCCGGCCTGGAACCGACGGGCGGCACCGACCCGCGCCACGGCGACTGGGTGGCCTGACTCCGCCCCGACCGCCGCCCGCGCGGTCCGCGCGGACCGCGTGCGGAAGCCCGCCGGCCCCCGCACGCACGCAGCCCCCACACGCACGGCAAGCCGCCGCACGCACGAAAGCCGCCGCATCACCCCGGATGCGGCGGCTCCCCGACCTCTCCGAACATCTCGACCGCTTCCCTGACTCCCGCGAGGGCACCGGTCAGGGCACTGACCGAGCCGATCGAGCTCGCGACGAGCAGCAGGGAGCGGCGCAGGCGGCGGGGCTCGGGCGCACCCGTCGCGGCCATCGCGTCCAGCGCCGCTAACTCGTCCTCCGCGATCGCCCGGTCGGGGAACTCTCCGGGAAACACGGCCAGTTGGCGGCGCAGCCGGGCCACGGCCGTCCGCAGCTCCGTCACCCGCGGATCCTCGAAGCTCCCCGTCACCGCTCTCTGCCCAATGCTCCGCAACACAGCTCTCCCCCTCGCACGTCGTTGTGCGCCTGTACGCGGACGGGCCCGGGCGGACCCGCCGCGGCGGCCGGACACCGAAGGGGCGCGGGCAGGGTGAGGCCACGCGGCGACGCAGGCGCCACTTTCGGCCACGCCCCCGGCCGGAACAGGGTCCCCAGATCCCATGCGGTAAGCAAGAGTCATGACCGAATCACTGCCACCTTCCGTCCCCACCGCGCCCGGCGAGGTCGTCGGACTGCTCCTGGCCGCGGGCGGCGGGCGGCGCCTCGGCGGCTGCCCGAAAGCCCTGCTCGAGCACCGCGGCGAGCTGTTCGTGGAGCGTGCGGCGCGGGCGCTGCGGGACGGCGGGTGCGACCGCGTACACGTCGTACTGGGCGCCACCGCCGATGTCGTACGGGAACAGGCGACGCTGCCCGGCTGCGCCCTCGTGGACAACCCGGACTGGCGCGAGGGCATGGGGTCCTCGCTGCGGGCGGGCCTCGCGTCGCTGCGCGGGACGGGCGCGGGCGGGGTGCTCGTGTCCCTGGTCGACCAGCCGGGCATCGGCGCGGCCGCGGTGGCGCGCGTGCTGGCCGCGTACCGCTCGCCGGCGACGCTCGCGGCGGCCACGTACGCGGGCGAGCGCGGCCACCCCGTGCTGTTCGGCTCGGACCACTGGGACGGCATCGCGGCGAGCGCGACGGGCGACCGGGGGGCGCGGGCCTACCTCAAGGAGTACGCGGCCGCCGTCACGGCCGTCGAGTGCGGTGACGTGGCCGAGCCGTACGACATCGACACGTTCTCCGACCTGGAGCGCCTCCAGTGAACCCGCCCACCGCCTCAGCAAGCCCGCCCTCCGACTCAGCGAGCCCGCCCTCCGACTTAGAGTGGCTGGAGCGAGCTGGTCCACTTGGAGTGACGGGCATGGCACTCAGCGCCATGTTCTGTCGACAAGGAGAATCTCGACATCAACAAACCATTGAACTTCCACCATGAGGAAACTAGTATCCACTGCTCAGAAGCGCCCGACCCGGTGGACGGCGCCCGCAGCCGTACCCCGGCCCCGCGGCACTGAGTGCCGCGGCGACGGGTTCGGCGGCCGCGGGGAACCGCACCGCCCGTGATGCAAGCCCGCTGAAGGAAGTGACAGCTCATGTCCGCACCAGCGCCGTCCCCGCTGGCCATCGTCGACGCCGAGCCCCTGCCCCGGCAGGAAGAGGTCCTCACCCCCGCGGCCCTCGCCTTCGTGGCCGAGCTGCACCGGCGGTTCACGCCCCGGCGTGACGAGCTCCTCACCCGCCGCGCGGAGCGCCGCGCCGAGATCGCCCGCACCTCGACCCTGGACTTCCTCCCGGAGACCGCCGCGATCCGCGCGGACGACTCCTGGAAGGTGGCCCCCGCCCCGGCCGCCCTGAACGACCGCCGGGTGGAGATCACCGGCCCCACCGACCGCAAGATGACGATCAACGCGCTCAACTCCGGCGCGAAGGTCTGGCTCGCCGACTTCGAGGACGCCTCCGCCCCCACCTGGGAGAACGTGATCCTCGGCCAGCTCAACCTCACCGACGCCTATGAGCGCCGCATCGACTTCACGGACGAGCGCACCGGCAAGTCGTACGCCTTGAAGGACGCCGCCGAACTGGCCACCGTCGTGATGCGCCCGCGCGGCTGGCACCTGAATGAGCGTCACCTGACCGACGAGGAGGGCCGCCCGGTCCCGGGCGCGCTCGTCGACTTCGGCCTGTACTTCTTCCACAACGCCCAGCGCCTGCTCGACCTGGGCAAGGGCCCGTACTTCTACCTCCCTAAGACGGAGTCGCACCTGGAGGCCCGCCTCTGGAACGACGTCTTCGTCTTCGCCCAGGACTACGCGGGCATCCCGCAGGGCACGGTCCGCGCCACGGTCCTCATCGAGACGATCACGGCGGCGTACGAGATGGAGGAGATCCTCTACGAACTCCGCGACCACGCCTCGGGGTTGAACGCGGGCCGCTGGGACTACCTCTTCTCGATCGTCAAGAACTTCCGTGACGGCGGCCAGAAGTTCGTCCTGCCGGACCGCAACGCGGTCACGATGACGGCCCCGTTCATGCGCGCGTACACCGAACTCCTCGTCCGCACCTGCCACAAGCGGGGCGCGCACGCGATCGGCGGCATGGCGGCGTTCATCCCGTCCCGCCGCGACGAGGAGGTCAACAAGGTCGCCTTCGAGAAGGTGAAGGCCGACAAGGACCGCGAGGCGGGCGACGGCTTCGACGGCTCCTGGGTCGCCCACCCCGACCTCGTGCCGATCGCCATGGAGTCCTTCGACAAGGTCCTCGGCGACAAGCCGAACCAGAAGGACCGCCTGCGCGCGGACGTGTCCGTCGCCGCCGGCGACCTGATCGCCGTCGACTCGCTCGACGCGAAGCCCACGTACGCCGGCCTCGTCAACGCCGTCCAGGTCGGCATCCGCTACATCGAGGCCTGGCTGCGCGGCCTCGGCGCCGTCGCCATCTTCAACCTCATGGAGGACGCGGCCACCGCGGAGATCTCCCGCTCGCAGATCTGGCAGTGGATCAACGCGGGGGTCGTCTTCGAGGACGGCAGGCCCGCCACGGCCGAGCTCGCCCGCGAGGTCGCCGCCGCCGAACTGGCCGCGATCCGGGCGGAGATCGGCGAAGACGCCTTTGCGGCGGGCAAGTGGCAGGAGGCTCACGATCTGTTGCTCCAGGTTTCCCTGGACGATGATTACGCGGACTTTCTTACGCTGCCCGCGTATGAGCGGCTGCGCTGAGTGCTGGGCGCTTCGCGGAAGAGTGGTGCGTGATCTGCGGGTCTGTGGGGGCTGGTCGCGCAGTTCCCCGCGCCCCTTCCGGGGCGCACCCCTGCCGCAGAAGGCCTAATTCTTACCCTCCGAGTGGCCCAGGCTTCTGTCTGGGGCCACTCGGTCTCGTACCAGGCGCTTGACCGCCGTCGGTTCCGGGAAGCCCTGGTCCTTGCGGTCCCAGATCTGTTCGCCGTCTACGCGTACGACGAAGACGCCGCCCGTGCCGGGCTTCAGTGCGAGTTCGGTCAGCTCGGCCTCGAAGGTCGTCAGGAGTTCCTGCGCGAGCCAGGACGCGCGGGGCAGCCAGCGGCACTGGGTGCAGTACTCGATCTCGACACGGTGCGTCATGGGTACCTCTTCGCGGGGCGCGGTTCGGGCTTGCCGTGCAGGTTCGGGACGCGTTTCAGCCAGGCCGGGCGGCCCGCCTCGGTGGTGCGGGCGCGCAGGGCGTCCTCGGCGGCGAGCTGGGCGCGGGACGCGAAGTCCGTGGGGAGCCAGGCGGCGGAGGCGCGGGCGCGGGCGGCGAGGTAGGTGACGTAGGCCTCGCGGAGTTCGGCGGGCGAGGTGAAGCCGGGCTCGTCGGTGAGCCAGGCGTCGGGGACCTCGGCGGCGATCTCGTGGAGGAGGTCCTCGGTCACGCAGGGCGCCAGTTCCGCGTCGGCCGCCGCGGTGTCCGGGCCGTAGCGGCCGAGCGCGTGCTGCCGGAAGTCGTACGCCTTCTCGGCGGTGGCGAGGACGGTGGCCGCGTCCCAGCGGTGGTGGAAGACAAGGGCGGCGCCGTGGTCGATGAGCCACAGCCGCGGCTCGCGGGTGCCGAAGGTCGGCCAGACCATCAGGTTCGAGCTGTGCACGGTGCGGTCGACGTTCGCGGTGAGGGCGTCGAGCCAGACCACCTTGCCCGCCTCCAGCGGGTCGACGTCCAGGTCGGACTCCGGGGTGAAGTCGCGGGCGCCGGGCAGAAAGTCCATGCCCAGGTTCAGGCCCGCGCTGGCGCGCAGCAGCCCCTGCACCTCCGCGTGCGGCTCGTGCGCGGCGACCGCCGGGTCGAAGTGCGCGAGGACCAGCTCGGGCACGCGCAGGCCGAGGCGGCGGCCCAGCTCGCCGACGATGATCTCGGCGACCAGCGCCTTGCGGCCCTGCGCGGAGCCGGTGAACTTCAGGACGTACGTCCCCAGGTCGTCGGCCTCGACGATTCCGGGCACGGAGCCGCCCGCCCGCAGGGGTTCCAGATACCGGACAGCCTTCACTTCTCGCAGCACACCAGCCACCCTAACCGCCCCCCGCAAGCCATTTTTGGAGTGTACGGACCTTGATCCATAAGATCCGGTGATGATCATCAGAAAACGGTTCGCGGCGGGGCTCTGTGCCCTGTTCGCGGCCCTGAGCATGGGGCTTTCGCCCGTGGCGGCGTACGCCGACGACGAACCGGACCGTGACGGGGAGGCCGCCCCGAAGGTCGAGCTGGTGCTCGACGTGAGCGGTTCCATGCGGGCCCGCGACATCGACGGCAAGAGCCGGATGGCCGCGGCCAAGCAGGCCTTCAACGAGGTGCTCGACGCCACCCCCGAGGACGTCGAGCTCGGCATCCGCACCCTCGGCGCCAACTATCACGGCGACGACCGCAAGACCGGCTGCAAGGACACCGAGCAGCTGTACCCGGTCGGCCCGCTGGACCGCAGGGACGCCAAGACGGCCGTCGCCACGCTCTCGCCGACCGGCTGGACCCCGATCGGCCCGGCCCTGCTGAAGGCCGCCGGCGACCTGAAGGGCGGCGAGGGCTCGCGCCGCATCGTCCTCATCAGCGACGGCGAGGACACCTGTCAGCCGCTGGACCCGTGCGAGGTGGCGCGGGACATCTCCGCCAAGGGCATCGACCTCACGATCGACACGCTCGGCCTGGTGCCGAACACCAAGATGCGCAAGCAGTTGAGCTGCATCGCTGAGGCGACCGGCGGCACCTACACGTCGATCCAGCACACCGACGAACTCTCCGACCGGGTGGGCCAGTTGGTGGACCGCGCGGCCGATCCCGTCGTCAAGCCGGTGCCCGTCGCGGGCGCCGACCGGTGCGCGGCCGCGCCGGAGCTGAAGCCCGGCCTGTACACCGACCGCGAGAAGTTCGGCGAGCACCGCTGGTACCGCGTGGACGTCGAGCCGGGGCAGGAACTGCGCGCCTCGGTGAGCGTCGGCGCCGACCGGGCCGTGAACAACGACTACGGCGTGCTGATGCGGGCCGTCACCAAGCACGGCCGGGAGATCGTGCGCGGCTCGGAGGCGGGCGACGGGCGTACGGACGCCATCTCGACGGGGCTGCGGTATCCGAAGCCGGAGCGCGACGACGAGGGGGATGAGACGGAGACCGTGTGCCTCCAGGTGTCCAACTCGTACTCCGCCACCTCCGCCACCGCCTTCGCCGACGCCAAGTCGAAGCCCGGCCTGCCCGTCGAGCTGACCGTCGACGTCGTGGACGCGCCCGACGACGCCTCCGACGTGGCGGCGTTCGGCCTGGGCCGCGGCTGGTGGCTGCTCGGCGCCCTGGTGCTCACCGGTTTCGTGGGCGGATTGCTGTGGGGCTGGCTCTCGCGCTTGCGCGTCGCCGCCGGGAGGACGAACTGATGCGTACGAAACGACTGTTGGCGGCGGCCGGGCTCCTGGGCCTCACCGCCCTGCTCACCTCCGGCACCGCGTTCGCGGCCGGTGCCGACGACCGTGAGAAGGCCGCCGACGCAGGCACGTCCTTCCGTACGGCGACGGAGATCGCGCAGGGCGACACGGCCACGGCGAGTGCCTCTACGGGTGACTACCTCTACTGGTCGTTCCCGGCGGACGCCGGTCAACGGCCCACCGTCGAGGCGACCGTGAAGCTGCCCGAGTCGGCGTCGCGGCACGCCGACACGACGTGGCGGATCGATGTGTACGACGGGCTGAGGCGCCGCCAGTCCTGCATGTACGGCATGCAGGCGCGGACGGCGGCGAAGGACGCGGCCTCCGTCGACCTCGCCTGCACGCTGCGCCCCGTCCACGCGTGGTCGGAGCCGTGGGCCAACGACCCGCTGCCCGGCACGTACTACGTCCGCCTCACCGCGACCGGCGTCGAGACCGCCGACCTGGGCCTGCCGGTCACCGCCGAGGTGAAGGCGGCGTCGAAGGACGTCGGCGGCGCGGCGGCGGTGGACGGAACGCTGGGCGCACCGCTCGTACCCGGCAAACGGGCTGAGCTGTCCACCGTCGAGCCCGAGGACGGCTGGGCCTCCGGCTGGTGGACGGACCGCTGGGTATGGACGGGCGCGGGCGGCGTCCTGGCCGCCCTGGCGGGCGTAGGCGGCTACACCCTCGCCCGGGGCAGGGCGCCTTCCGGCGCCTGAGGACCCGCCGACCATGGGGCTGCGCCCCTCTCCCCCTGGTCGGCGCTCCGCGCCTCGTCCTCAAACGCCGGACAGGCTATGTCCCCTCCCGCAGTGCCTTGGCCAAGGCGCCCTCGCCGGTCACGGTGATGCGCCCAGCCCGCACCCCGTCGGCGACGGCGAGCACACCCCGCCCGAGCTCGACAGCCGTCACCGCGTCCAGCGACATGCGGGCGTCCGGTTCGACGGGGGCGGGCCCCTCCCCGAACACGACCTCGTCGTCACCGCCCACGCGCACATGGAAGTCCCCCTCGTCCAGGCGGACTTCGACGACCCCCTGCCAGCCGAGCGACTCCAAGTGCGCGCGCAGCGGCAGCGCGAACCAGTGCGCCCGCACCGCGTCGGTGGGCCGGCGTTCGGCGAGCTCGGGGGCGCCCCAGGCGGCGAGCGCCCGCAGGACGGGGAGCAACTCACGCCCCCGGTCGGTGAGTTCGTAGACGTACGCCGACGCGGGCGGCGGCAGACGGCGGCGGGTCGCGAGACCCGACTGCTCCATGTCCTTGAGCCGCGAGGCGAGCACGTCCGTGCTGACGCCGGGCAGATCGGCGTGCAGGTCGGTGTAGCGGCGGGGCCCGGCGAGCAGTTCGCGGACGATCAGCAGGGTCCAGCGGTCGCCGACGGCGTCGAGGGCGCGGGCGGCGGCGCAGTACTGGTCGTAGCTTCGGCGCGGTCGAGGTGGCATGCGTCGCAGTCTAGACAAGATGTTGGACTTTCCAAGTGGTGGCTTGGTAAAACCAAGTAACGCACGCCACGGGAGGCACACCGCATGGAGTTCCGGCAGTCGAGCAAGCTCAGCGAGGTCTGTTACGAGATCCGCGGCCCGGTCATCGAGCACGCCAACGCCCTGGAGGAGGCGGGCCACAGCGTCCTGCGCCTCAACACCGGCAATCCCGCGCTCTTCGGCTTCGAGGCGCCCGAGGAGATCGTCCAGGACATGATCCGGATGCTGCCGGGCGCGCACGGCTACACGGACTCGCGCGGCATCCTCTCCGCCCGCCGCGCGGTGGTCCAGCGCTATCAGGCGCTCGGCCTGGACGAGGTCTCCGTAGACGACGTCTTTCTCGGCAACGGCGTGTCCGAGCTGGTCACGATGGCCGTACAGGCACTGCTCGAAGACGGCGACGAAGTGCTCATCCCCGCCCCGGACTTCCCTCTCTGGACGGCCGTGACGACCCTCTCCGGAGGCAAGGCCGTGCACTACCTGTGCGACGAGCAGGCCGACTGGTACCCGGACCTCGACGACATGGCGGCGAAGATCACCGACCGCACGAAGGCCGTCGTGATCATCAACCCGAACAACCCGACGGGCGCGGTCTACCCCCGGGAGATCATCGAGGGCATTCTCGACCTGGCCCGCCGTCACGGCCTGATGGTGTTCGCCGACGAGATCTACGACCAGATCCTGTACGACGACGCGGTGCACCACAGCGTCGCCGCGCTGGCCCCCGACCTGGTGGTCCTGACGTTCTGCGGCCTGTCGAAGACGTACCGGGTCGCGGGCTTCCGCTCCGGCTGGCTGGTGGTGACCGGGCCGAAGCAGCACGCGCGGAACTATCTGGAGGGCCTGACGATGCTGGCCTCCATGCGGCTGTGCCCCAACGCGCCCGCCCAGTACGCGATCCAGGCCGCGCTCGGCGGCCGCCAGTCCATCCACGAGCTCACCGCCCCGGGCGGCCGCCTGTACGAGCAGCGCGACCGCGCCTGGCAGAAGCTCAACGAGATCCCCGGCGTCTCCTGCGTGAAGCCGCGCGGCGCGCTGTACGCGTTCGCGCGCCTGGACCCGAAGGTGCACGCGATCCACGACGACGAGAAGTTCGTGCTGGACCTGCTGCTCCAGGAGAAGATCCAGGTCGTCCAGGGCACCGGCTTCAACTGGCCGCGCCCCGACCACTTCCGCATCCTCACCCTCCCGTACGCTGACGATCTGGACGCGGCGATCAGCCGCATCGGCCGCTTCCTGAGCGGCTATCGCCAGTAAGTGGTTGTCACCAAGGCAACAAGGAGCGTGCCGTTGACCGCCTGCACCGCCTGCCCCACGTGCGAAGTCCCCTCCCTGACCCAGTTCGCCTCGCCGGACCTCGTCGGGAAGATCGTGTACGAGGGTCACGACCGCGCCGACGACCCGGCCTGGCGGGAGTCGGGCGCGGCGACACTCGAGGACTACGCGCGCTGGTGCAGCCACCTGTGCGGGCTCGCCTGCCTGCGAATGGCGCTCGGCCCGGACGCACCCTCCCTGTTCGAGCTGCGCGACGGCGCGCTGAAATACGGGGCGTACACGGAGGACGCCGAGGGCACGATCCGCGGGCTGATCTACGCCCCGTTCGCGGAGTACGTACGTGACGTACACGGTGTGGCGGCGACCGTGCACCGGCACCTCTCCCTCGACGAGATCACCGGGCTCCTGGACGCGGGGCGGACGGTGATGACGTCCGTGCACTTCGAGATCCGCCGCCCGGAGCGGCCCGCGCCGGGCCGGGGCGGGCATCTGGTCCTGATCACGGGGCGGGCGCCGGACGGCTCCCTGCACTTCCACAACCCCTCGGGCATCGACGCGCGCACCCGCACCGCCGAGCTGTCCCCGGCGGCCTTCGAACCGTTCTTCGCGGGCCGCGGTGTGTCCATGATCACGAGGGTCGGCGTGTCGGCCACGCGCTGAATCGCGGTCATGACAGAACGTCATCTTGCCTGCCAGGATGGCGTGATGATGCATTCAGGCAGGGTCGCCGTCGTCGGCGGCAGCGTCGCGGGGTGCGCCATGGCGCTGGCGGCGCACCGTGGCGGCGCGGACGAGATCACGGTGTACGAGCGGGCCGCGGGCCGGCTCGCGGAGCGCGGGGTGGGCCTCGCGGTGCACAACTCCCGTTACGCGGAGCTGGAGTCGGCCGGGTACATGGACGCCGACATGCCGTGGGTGCAGCTCGTCAGACGCCGCTGGTATGTGCGGGACGAGCGGGCGTCGGGCCCGCTGGGCAAGGAGATCGGCGCGATGCCGTTCCCGTTCCGCACCTACAACTGGGGCCCGCTGTGGGGCGAGCTGCGGCGCCGGGTGCCCGAGTCCGTGGAGTTCCGCACCGGCACGACGGTCGAGGCGGTGCGCTCCTGCCCCTTCGGCGCGGAGGTGGGCACCGACGGCGGCACGGAGCGGTTCGACGTCGTGATCGGCGCGGACGGCTACCGCTCCGTGGTCCGCGCGGCCGCCCACCCGGGCCTGCGCGCCGAGTACGCGGGCTATCTGGCCTGGCGCGGCGCGTATCCGGAGGGCCGCCTCGCCGATCCGCACCTGTGGGCCGCGGAGGACAGCGTGTACGTCGTCTTCGACGGCGGGCACGTGATCGTCTACCGCATCCCGGACGGCGCGGGCGGCCACCGCGTCAACTGGGTCCTGTACACGGCGCCGCCCCCGGACCTGGACGCCGACCTGGGCTTCACCAGCCCCACCAGCCTGCCGCCCGGCGGCCTCACGGACGCGCTCGGCGCCCATCTCGCGTACGTCGCCGACGAGTTGCTGCCGCCGTACTGGGGCGCCCTGGTCCGCGCGACCGAGCCCGGCGAGCTGTTCCTGCAGCCCATGTACGACTTCACGGCGCCCCGCTACGCCCGGGACCGGGTGCTCCTCGCGGGCGACGCGGCGACGGTCGCGCGCCCGCACACCGGCGCGGGCGCGGTGAAGGCGCTGCAGGACGCCACGGTCCTGGAGTCCGCCATCGCCACGGCGACGACCTGGCCGGAGGCCCTGGAGTCGTACGACACCGACCGCACCGTCGCGGGCCGCACGATGGTCGACCTGGGCCGGCGGCTCGGCCGGGCCTTGGTCGAGGCGACCCCGCGCTGGCGGGACCTGGACCAGCCGGGCCTGGAGGCGTGGTGGAAGCAGGCGGACGGGACGGGGGCGTTCGGGGGGCGTGAGCTGCGGCCACGCTGAACAGGGGCCCACGTGGGCCGGAGCACCGGGGCCGGTCGGCGCTGTCCCGGTGCTCCGGCCGTCCCTCAGGCGCCGTCGCCGCGCCGGAAGTGCAGGATGCCCCACGTGATGTGCTCGTCACGACCGGCGGAGACCCAGCGGGCGAGCCCTTTCTTCATCTGGGTGAGGTAGTCGTGGCTGACCTGGCCGGCCAGCCCCTGTACCTCCTGCCGCTCGGTCTCCTCGAGCACGCGCGCGTAGTGCGTGATCAACTGCTCGCGGTGCTCCTCGAACCCACCGGGCCCGCCGCCCGCGGGCGCGAACCCGAGCCGCTCCAGCTCGCGCGTGTAGAAGCCGGGTGAGCCCATGTTGTCGAGGTGGATGCGGTCGAGGATCGGCTGCAGCACACCGGGAGGACAGTCGTCGACGGCCATCGGGTCGGTGAAGATGAGCTGCCCGCCGGGCCGCAGCACCCGGGAGACCTCCTCCAGGACGCGGGCGCGGTTGCCGCTGTGCAGGAAGGCGTCCTGCGACCACACCACGTCGACGACGTCGTCCGGGTAGGGGATGTCTTCGAAGGACCCGTCGACGACCTCGATGAGGCTGGCGAGACCGCGGGCGTGGTTGAGCTCCTTGTGGCGCCGGTTCTCCACCTCGCTGAGGTTGAGCGCGAGGACCCGGCAGCCGTACATCGACGCCAGGTAGCGCGCCGAGCCGCCGTAGCCGGAGCCCAGGTCCAGGACGACGGAGTCCCGGGTGAGGCCCAGCTTGCCGGCCATCCGCTCGACGGTGCGGCGGCTGGCGTCGGCGATGGGCTCGCCGTCGCCTTCGTAGAGGCCGATGTGGATGTCCTCGCCGCCCCACACCTTGGCGTAGAAGGTGTCGGCGTCGGAGGAGTTGTAGTAGTTGCGTGCGACGCCGACCGCGCCGGTGTAGCGCTCGTCCTCCTCGTCGTCGGTGCGGTACTCCTTCTCCGCGACGTGCACGAAGAAGTCCGGCTGCTCCCCGCGGTAGGTGTGCTGGAAGTCGCCGTACGTCTCGATGTTCTGGAACCCCACCTCCGACATGAGCCGTCGGGTGTAGTCCTTGCGCAGCGGGAACATGTTGAGGTGGTAGACGGAGTCGTCCGGGAAGCTGTACCGCATCCGGACGAGCCCCTCGTCCACGTACTCGGGCTCCACGGAGACGTCTTCGCCGCAGTAGTAGTACTTGTGCTTGCTGGTGTAGCCGTCGTCGAGGATCGCGTCGTAGTTGCGCTGGTCCAGGACGAGGATGCCGTCGTGCTTGAGCATCGCGTAGAACTCGGCGAGCGCGCGGCGGCGGTCGCGCTCCGAGAACAGATGGGTGAAGGAGTTGCCGAGGCAGACGATGGCGTCGTACTCGCCGTGTACGTCACGGTTGAGCCAGCGCCAGTCCGCCTGGACGACGCGCATGACGTGACCGTCCTTCATGCCGTTGGCGAAGGCCGCCGCGAGCATGTCCGCGCTGCCGTCCGCGCTGACGGTGTCGAACCCGGCGGCGAGCAGCCGCACCGAGTGGAACCCGGTGCCCGTCGCCACGTCCAGCACGCTCTTCACGCCCCGCTTGCGCAGCAGGTCCATGAAGAAGTCGCCTTCGCTCCGCGCCCTCCGCTCCCAATCAATCAGTGAGTCCCACTTCTCCACGAAGCTGGGTACGTATTCCTCCGTGTAGTGGCCGGTTTCTCGTACTTCGACAGGGTTGTCGCCGAACTTCTGAGCCGGATGCACGATGAATGCCCTTCGACTTCAATGGGGGATGGCCTGGGCACATCGCTATCCCAAGGTGGGTACCCCCATGCGTCCGGGCTTCGTATACATACGCGGAGCTGACATTCCGCCGACCAGAACAGGACGCTCGACACCATGGGTGATCTACTCCTCGTCCGCCATGGAGAGACCGAATGGTCCCTGTCCGGACAGCACACGAGTTGGTCGGACATCCCGCTCACCGATCACGGCCGTGACCAGGCCCGCTCCCTCGCTCCGCTCGTCGGCAAGTACCGCGTGGACGCGGCGTTCACGAGCCCGCGCGTGCGTGCGCGGGAGACCGCCGAACTCGCGGGGTTCGGGCATGCTCGGGTGGACGAGGATTTGGCCGAGTGGGACTACGGCGCTTACGAAGGCGTCACAACCGTCGAAATCCACCGAAGCCGCCCCGAGTGGTTCCTGTTCACCGACGGGGTGGCCCCTGGGCCGCCGGAGCATCCCGGCGAGAGTCCCGAGGACGTCGGGGCCCGCGCGGACCGTGTGCTCGCCAAGGTCGACGCCGCCCTCGCCGAGACGGAGGGCAGCGTCGTCCTCTTCGCCCACGGCCACTTCCTCCGCGTCCTCACGGCCCGCCGCCTTGGCCTGCCCCCGTCGGCGGGCGCCCACTTCCAACTCTCCACCGGCACAGTGAGCCGCCTGAGCTACGAACACGGCCGCCCGGTGTTGGCCACATGGAACGTCCGCCCCTGAGGGGGTGGGCCCTGCCGGGGGCTCCCCAATCCCGCCCCTTCCCGTAACCAGGGGGCTCCGCCCCCTGGACCCCCGTATCGCCGCTTCGCGGCTCGTCCTCAAACGCCGGACGGGCTGATCATGTGCGGCTGAGTTCTAGCCCCTCCGGCGTTTGAGGAGCGGGGTCTGGGGCGGAGCCCCAGTCACGGGAAGGGGCGGGACTGGGGCGCACCCGCGAGGGCACAACCCCCGCCCCGCTCCCCGCACTTGATCCCCGGTCAGGGACACTGCAACGCATGCGATACGGCGTAAACCTTCTCAACTTCGGCCCGGGGACGACCCCGGAAACCCTCACGCGGCAGGCAACCACCGCCCGCCACCTGGGCTTCACCTTCGCGATGATCTCGGACCACATCGCGGTGACCCAGGACGTGCACGAGGCCTACCCGGCCCCGTTCTACGACCAGTTCGTGCTCGCGGCGTACCTCACGGGACGTGTCCCGGGCCTGCGCCTGGGCACCACGGTCACAGTGATCCCGTACCGACACCCCCTCCAGACGGCCCGCCTCGCCGCGAACATCGACCGCATGCACAAGGACGGCTTCATCCTGGGCGCGGGCGTCGGCTGGTCGAGGCCGGAGTACGAGGCGCTGGGCATCCCGTTCGGGGAGCGCGGCGCGATCACGGACGAGTACCTGGCGGCGATACGCGCGGCGTGGACGGACGACCCGACGACGTACCACGGCCGCTACGTGGCGTACACGGACGTCCGCACGGCCCCCGCCCCGGCGACGACCCCGCACCCACCGGTGTGGGTCGGCGGCGGCTCCCCGGCGGCGGTGCGCAGGGCGGGCCGCCTGGGCGAGGGCTGGCACCCGTTCATGCCGACGCTCGCGGGCCTGCGCGAGGCGCTCCCCCGGCTCGCGGCGGCGGCGGACGCGGCGGGACGGCCGGTGCCGGAGCTGGTGCCACGGCTCCAGATCCGGCTCGCCCCGCACCCGGACACCCCCGAGCGCCCGCTCGGCCACGGCACCGCGGACCAGCTCCGCGCCGACCTGGAGGCGCTGGAGGAGCTGGGCGCCACCCACGTGCTGCTCGACACCTACCCGGGCAACCCCGCCGAGCGGGGCAGCGCCGACGCCGACCGGGCGCTGCTCGAACTGATCGCGGAGCGGGTCGTGGACCTGGCGTCGGGCACCGTGCGCTGATCCCGGGGGGCCCGTTTCCTCAGGTCGGGGGCTGTTGTCAGTGGGGCGAGGCACTATCGGAAACATGACCAAGCCGACGACTCCCGCGCAGCGGCGGATCATCGCGGCGGCGGACCCGGTCACGGGCCGCCTGACGGGGACGGAGGCGCAGCTCACCGCGCTGGTGCGGCTGCAGCTCGCGTTCCGGCACCCGCGCCCGCCGCACGCCTATTTCCTGACGCCGGCGGGCCACCGCGTCCGGGAGGAGCCGGTGGGGGCCGCGCCGGAGACGGCCCCCGTGGAGCCGGTTCCCGGCGTGTTCACGGCCCGCACGGGTACCGAGGAGACCCTGTGGGGCGAGGACGGCCCCGCGCGGGCCCGCGAGGTGCGGGACGCGTGGCTGGGCCTGGTGGAGATGCGCCGGATGACGAATGCGGACGGCGACCGGGAGAAGCCGTGCGCGTGGGAGCGGGCGCATCTCCCGCAGGCCGCCGCGATAGCCCTGGAGGCGGCGGGCCGCGCCCCGGCCCGCCCCGGCCGCGAGGGGTATCGCGTGACCGCGACGGAGCAGCCGGACGCCGTCGCGGTCCGCGAGCCCACGGCCGAGGGCGTGCGCGCCTGCGGGACGGCCCTGGAGCGGGCGGGCTGGCAGGTCAGCGAGCACGGGGAGGCCCGCACGGGAAGGCGGTACGTCTTGGCGTCACCACGACGGGCGTAGTAGTCAAAGTTGCCGAAGTTGCCGAACTGGTCGAAGTTGCCGAAAGGGAAGCCGTGTCCGAGCCGTTTGTCGTGAGTGTCACCGTCCGTGGGTACGAGACGGACTCCCAGGGCCACCTCAACCAGGCCGTGTACTTGCAGTACGCGGAGCACGCGCGCTGGTCGACCCTGCGCGCGGCGGGCATCGACCAGCGCGACCTCATCGACAAGGGCGTCGGCCCCGTCGCCCTGGAGAACACCGTGCGGTACCGCAGCGAGCTGCGCGCGGGCGACGAGGTGCGGGTGGACTGCGCGTTCGTGTGGGGCGAGGGCAAGACGTTCAAGGTCGAGCAGACCATCACCAAGGCGGACGGCACGGTGGCCGCGACGGTCTCCGGCCTCGGCGGCCTGCTCGACCTCAAGGAGCGCAGGATGGTGCCGGACCCCGGCGAGTACTTCAGAGCCCTGGCGTCGGACCCGCGCATACTCGGCCTCTGACGCTCCGGTACGCGTGACGCTCCCGTACGCGCGCGTCAGTCGCCCACCGGCGCGCCGTCGGGCGGGCCGACCTCCGCCCACACCGTCTTGCCGACGGACCTCGGCTCGACGCCCCACCGCGCGGCGAGGGCCGCCACGAGGACGAGGCCTCGGCCGGACTCCTCGTCCGCGGAGGGGAGTTCTGGTCTTTCCGGCGGGCGCCGCTCCGTACGGGTGTCGGTCACCTCGATGCGTACGCCGTCCGCGAGGAGCAGCAGGCGCAACTCGAAGTCCCGGCCCGCGACGCGGCCGTGGGTCGCCGCGTTCGCGGCCAGTTCGGCGGCCACTTGGGCCACCGCGTCGGAGAGTTCGCTGTCGTACGGGACGCCCCACCCGTCGAGGTGGTACCGCGTGAGCCTGCGGGCGAGGCGGGCCCCGCGCGGGGTGGCACTGATGCGCTGCGTGAACGTGTGTGCTGGTGTGGGGGTTTGCACCGGGAGTGGCATGGCGCCCACCGTGACCTGCGGCGGCATGCATCGGCAGGGGCCGAACTCGTACGCTCCGTAAGTGTACGGGTGCGAAGTGTGGACAGTACGGGTAACTGTCCGTGAGCATGGGCGCGTTGGCGGGGAACGGTACGCAAGCGTCTGGGGAGACCCGTGATGTCGTCAAGCACGCCTGGCACGAACGAGCCCGAACCGACCGATGGGCTCAAGGCCTTCGGTGCGGCCCTGAAAAGCTTCCGCAAGCGGGCCGGGTACACGCAAGAGTCCCTGGCTCCTGAGATCGGGTACTCGGCGCATTTCATTGCGTCCATTGAGCAGGGGAGGCGGTTTCCGCCGCCTCGGTTCGTCGACCAGTCCGAGGCGACGCTGGACGCGTTCGGGACGCTGCGGTTGGTTGTCCATCAGCTGTCGCGGCAGCGGGGGTTGGCGTCCTGGTTCAAGCGGTGGGCCCAGTTGGAGCAGGAGGCCATCACGCTCTACACGTACGAATGCCGCCTGATCCCGGGCCTGTTGCAGACCCCCGCGTACGCGGAGAGGCTGTTCGCCAACCAGTTGCCGCCCCTTGGGGACGAGCAGATCCAGGCCCAGCTCGCGGCGCGCATCGAACGCCAGAAGCTGCTCACGGAGCGGCCGAACACGGCGTACAGCTTCATCCTGGAGGAGCACTTGTTCCTGCGGGGCATGGGCGGGCCGGAGGTCACACGGGAACTCATCGATCACGTCATCGCCCTGGCCGCGCGGCGCAACATCGAGCTCCAGATCATGCCACTCGTCAGGGAGACCCACGCCGGACTTGACGGCCCCATGCAGCTCCTGGAGACCCCGGACAACAAGTGGTTCGCGTACAACGAGGGACAGGAGAGCGGCCAGGTCATCTCGGACCCGAAAGTGGTCAGCATGCTCCAGATGCGGTATGCCAGGATGCGCTCACAGGCTCTCTCGTTCGAGGAATCGGTGAGCCTGTTGGAGCGGATGCGAGGAGCATGATGGGCACCCCAGAACCGGCCTGGTTCAAGAGCAGCTACAGCGGCGGGGACGGCGACGACTGCGTCGAAGTCGCACTCTCCTGGCGCAAGTCCAGTTACAGCAGTGGCGGTTCCGGCGACTGCGTTGAAGTCGCCCCCTGCCCCACCGTCATACACGTACGCGACTCCAAGAACCCCCACGGCCCCCAACTCGCCCTGGACCCCACCGCGTGGGCCGACTTCCTCACGTACGCGCAAGGTGCACCGTAGCCTCCTTCTTCGAGGCGGCTGGTATTACTGGTGCATGCAGGAAGAGACCGCGCAGTCCGCGATCGACACGTTCATCTCCGCGTTCAACGCCTCGGACGACAGCTACGTGACTGAGCTGCTCTCCCAGGCCCTCACCCCGGACGTGGTCTTCTGGGGACCACTGGGCCGCAGCGAGGGGATCGAGGCGGTCGAGCGGTTCGTGCTCGACATCCGGCGCCACCCGGCGGGGACCGGCACGATGGTGCGCTGCTCGGCGGTGGACATGCCGGACGAGTGGGCCCGGTATCAGTGGGTGTTCACGACACCGGACGGTGGTCCCCGACTGGCGGGCACGGACGTCGTCCATCTGCGCCGGAGCCTCATCGACCAAGTCATCGTCTTCGCGGGGGAGATCGAGGCAGCAGCAGGCTACGCCGTTCCTCGTCCGTGAGGTCGCGGAAGACGCGGGAACGGGCCCGTTCCAGAAGGGGGTTCAGGTCCGTCGTGGGGTTCCAGATGCGGACCGTACGGTCACGGGACGCCGTGGCGAGGCGGGTGCCGTCCGGGGCCCAGGCCAGGGCGTTGACCTGGTCGTCGTGGACACCGATGACCGCAAGTTCGCAGCCTTCGTCCGGGTCCCACAGGCGGACCGTGCGGTCCCAGGAAGCGGTGGCGAGGCGGGTGCCGTCCGGGGACCAGCCGATGCCCTGCACCCGGTCCGTGTGGCCAGTCATCGTACGCAACTCCGTGCCGTTGAACGGGTCCCAGAGGCGGACGGTGCGGTCCCGCGAGCCCGTCGCGATGCGGCGGCCGTCGGGCGACCAGGCGATGCGCCACACGTAGTCCGTGTGTCCCTCGATGGTCGCCACGGCCGTGCCGTGCTCGGCGTCCCAGACGCAGAACGACTTGTCGGTGAGCGACGTGGCGAGGTAGCGGCTGTCGGGGGACCAGGCGGCGCCGCCGAGCCAGTACCTCCCGGTGATCAGGGTCATGAGTTCGCGGCCGTCGCGCGCGTCCCAGACGCGGCTGGTGCCGTCGCGGGACGTGGTGGCGATGCGGGTGCCGTCGGGGGACCAGGCGAGGGAGGTGACGGCCTCGCGGTGGCCGTCGAGGAAGGCGTCCGCCGTCACCTCGGGCGGATTCCAGAGGAACGCGTGGCCGGTGTGGTCGGCTACGGCGATCCGGGTGCCGTCGGGCGAGAACGCGGCGCCGCTCACTTCTTGGCCGTTGTTCGTCGTCGCCGACACGCGCCCTTCCACCATGTCCCAGATGTTGACGGTTCCGTCGATGCTGCCGGTGACGAGGTGGGTCCCCGTCCGGGACCAGTCGACGCTCACCACGGAGCCCTCGTGGCCACGCAAGGTCGCAAGCTGGCCGCCCGGCGCGTGGACGTCCCACAAGGTGAGGGTCCGGTCCCGGGACACGGAGGCGATGCGATCGCCGTGCCAGGAGACCGAGTTGACGCTGTCGGCGTGGCCGACGAGGGCCAGCTCATCCCCCGTGTGAACAGTCCACACGCGTATCGTGCGGTCGTCACCCACGGCGATGCGGTCGCCGTCCGGGGACCAGGCGACGCAGCTCACGGGTTCCAGGGTCTCGAACCTGTGGTCGGGGTCGCGCCGCTCCACCATCGACTCCCTGCGCACGTTCCAGATCCGGGCGGTGCGGTCCTCCGACACTGATGCGAGCCGGTGTCCGTCCGGCGACCACGCGAGGGCCGTGACGACGCCCTGGCCGTCGAGCACATGGTGGTTCTCGCGCCCCAGGCACACCAGGCTGACGAAGCCGCCGGGCGCCGCGACGGCGATCCAACGATCGTCCGGCGAACACGCCACACTCCGCCCCAGGCGGGAGACCCGGACAGACCTCCCGTTGTCCGTCCCAGTGCCCCAGAAGCGCACCCAGTGGTCAGTGTCCGCGCTGACCAACCCAACACCGTCCGGCGCCCAGGAGACACTCCTCACCGGCGACTCGTGCCCGACCAGCGCACCCAGCTCGGCGCGAGTGTCCACGTCCCACACCGTAATCGTCCCGCTCCGCGCCCCCACCGCGATCCGCCCACCGTCGGGCGACCACGCCAGAACCTGCATCCGGCCCCCGCCAGCCGCCTGCGCAAGAACAACCGGCTCAGCACACCCCTCCGGATCCCACACCCGCACAGTCCCGTCGTCCGAAGCCGTCGCAAGCAGCGTCCCGTCCGGCGACCACGCCACACAGTTGACATCCTGCTCGTGCCCCCGCAAGACCGCGCGCCGCCGGGCCACGTTGAGCGCCGCGTGCACCGCCTGCTGCGCCAAAGACGTCGGCGCACACTCCTCGACAGCCGCCAGCGCGGCAAGCACCGCCAACTCCGGGTCCCGCGAGGCCACTTCGATCGCCCGGCGCGCCACCGCGTCGGCCGTCCGCTCCAGGGCGGCCTTGTCGTGCCGCTCGGAAACGTCGAGGAAGTCGACGACCAGCGGCACGCCCGCGAACACGCCGGGCGCCTCGTCCACCCACTGCCGGGCAACGGCCAAGCGCTCCCCGCTCAGCAGGTACGCCTCCCGCCGCCCCGCGTTGGCCCAGTCCCGCGCCGCCCGCTCCAGCTCCGTACGCCGCCGCAGCGCCTCCGCGCCGGCTGCCACCGCCTCCCGCAGCGGCGCCCACCGCCGGAACAGCGCCTCGTGCGCCACGTCGAGCACGTCCCCGTCGCCGGTGAGCAGCCGCCCCGCGACGAACGCCTCCGCCACAGCCCGCTCGCCGGGCGCGAGGTCAGCCCGCGTCACCCGCCGCCGGGTGGGCTCCCCGTGCTCCAGGGACACGAACTTCAGCAGCGTCGGCAGCACCGGCGCCCCCGCGTCGGCCGCACACAGCTCCGCGTGGATGCGGTCGGCCTGGTCGGACAACGCCCCTGCCACGCCACCGAGTTGGCGGTAGTCGTTCTCGGTCACCGCACCGCGGTCGTGCGCCCGCAGGAACAGCGCCTGCAACGTGTACGCGAGCAGCGGCAGCGCGTCGCCGCCGCCCGTGTCGTCGACCATGCGGGCCACCAGCGCGGGCGGGAAGGCCAGCCCGGCCCGCTCCCCCGGCTTCTCGATCACGTCGAACAGCTCGGCCCGCCCAAGTGCCCCGATGAGCACGGGCTGTTGAACGAGCGCGGCATGGCCCGTCTCCAGGAACTCCGTCAGGAAGTCCGACCGCAGCGTGGCCACGACCCACAGGTGCGGGTCGGCCTCCAGCGCCTCCACCGCCTTGTCCAGGAACTGCTCGCGCTCCCCCGCCAGCGTGAGCAGCTCCTCTAGCTGGTCGACGACCAGCAGAGCCGGAGCGGTACGTCGGCCACGTACCGTATGAGCCCCACGCAGCCGCGCCACCTCCGCGAGGCCGGACGCCAGTCCCGCCACCGGGTCCGTCCCCGGCGCGAACGGCGGCACCACCACCCATCGCCCCCGCCGCCCGGCCAGCGCGGGCAGCAGCCCCGCCCGCACCAGGGACGACTTGCCGCTGCCGGACGGCCCGATGACGGCGACGCAGCGCCGTGCGGCGGTGACGGGCGCGAGGGGGTGCAGCCGGGCCACCAGCTCCGCGATCTCCCGGTCCCGGCCGAAGAACACTCCCGCGTCGTCCTCGGTGAACGCCTCAAGTCCCGGGTAGGGCGGCTGAGTTGCGTCCCACGCGGGGCGGGCGGGAGCGGGCCGGTTGAGCAGGTGCAGCCACACCTGCCCGGCCACGAGCAGCAGCACCGCGAGGCCGAGCAGCGGCAGCGACCAGTCCCGCAACATCCGCAGCACCCACGGCACATGGTCCGTCTGGCTGGTCGCGTAGTTCGCCGCGAGCCCCATGAGCGCCGCGACGAGCACGAGCAGTACGTCCACACAGAGCTTCAGCCGGCGCCGGTCCACCCGGACAGCCTAGGCAGCGCAATTCGGTGGACAAGCGGGGGCCGGGATGAAACATGATGCGTGCGTGAGCGACCACTCCCCCACCCCGCCCGACCTGCTCGCCCGCATGGAGAGCAACCTCGCCGAGCACGCCTGCCACCTGCACCGGAACCTGCCCGGCGCGACCGTCACGGAGACCGACGACCTGCTCGTCGCGGACAGCGGCATCGACGACGACACCTTCAACATCGTCGCCACGGCACGCTTCACGGCCGAGAGCGCGGACGCGCGGATCGCGGCGGTCGTCGGCGAACTCCGGGCTACGGGGCGTACGTTCTCGTGGTGGGTGGGGCCCGCGTCTGCGCCCGGCGATCTTGGGGGGCGGCTTGCTGCGGCGGGGCTTTCTGCTTCCGAGACGGAGGCCGCCATGTGGGCCGACCTCCGCGACCACGCCCCGCCTGCGCCGGGTGTCGACGGGCTGGACATCCGGCTCGTCCGCACCCGACGGGAGCTCGGCGACTACGCCGCCGTTCTTGCCGCCAACTGGGATCCGCCGGCCGCCACCGTTCGCCGCTTCTACGCGTCCGCTGCCGAGCTGGTCCTTGCTCGCGGGTGCCCCGCTCGGCTTCTCGTCGGGTACGTGGGCGGCCGTGCTGTATGCACCGCCGAGGTGTTCTTGCACGCGGGCGTCGCCGGGATCTACAACATCTCTACGCTCGTCGGCGACCGGCGCCGTGGGTACGGAGGCGCGATCACGCTGGCCGCGCTGCATGTCGCCCGCGACGTCGGGTTCCCTACCGCCGTCCTTCAGGCCTCGTCGGAGGGCGAATCGGTTTACCGGCGGCTTGGGTTCACCGAGTGCGGTGCGTTTACGGAGTACGCCGTTACTGCCACTTGAGCGATTCGGTCGGCTGCGGCGCCGCTTGGGCTGGTCGCGCAGTTCCCCGCGCCCCTAAAGGGGCGCCACCGTACCGCCCGCGTTTGAGCACCCCCGTTTTGAATCGGGCGCTTCAGAACGTGCTAGCGTCCCCGTTATGAAGCAATCGCTCCAAAACAGCGGCACCCGTATGCCGCTCGCCGTGTACGTGTTGGCGCTCGGGATCTTCACCCAAGGGACCTCCGAGTTCATGTTGTCGGGGCTGCTGCCCGGGATGGCCGGTGATCTCGGGGTGTCCATCCCCGACGCGGGGCTGCTCATCTCGGCCTTCGCGATCGGCATGGTCGTGGGTGCGCCGCTGCTCGCCGTCGCCACGCTGCGGTGGCCGCGTCGGACCGCGTTGGTCGGGCTGCAGGCGGTGTTCATCGCGGGGCACGTGGTGGGCGCGCTCGCGCCGGGGTATGCGTTGTTGTTCGTGACGCGGGTCGTCAGCGCGCTCGCGTACGCGGGGTACTGGGGCGTGGCCGTGGCCACCGCAGTGGCGCTCGTGCCCAGTGCCGCCAAGAGCAAGGCCGTCGCGCTCGTCGCGGGCGGGCTGACCATGGCCACCATCGTCGGCGTACCGGCGGGCACCGTGCTCAGCCAGTCGGCCAGTTGGCGGGCCGCGTTCTGGGCGGTGGCCGTCGCGACCGCGGTGAGCCTGGCCGCCACCGTGGTCGCCATTCCCGGCGGCCGGGGCGGCAGCGACGGCGAGGAACCGCGCTCCGTGCGCGCCGAACTGCGCGGCATGGCGCGGCCGCAGCTCTGGCTCTCGTACGCCATCACGGCCTTCGCCTTCGGCGCGGTGATCGTCACCTTCAGCTATCTCGCGCCGTTCCTGACCGACGAGAGCGGGCTCGGCGAGGGCGGGGTGCCCGCCGTGCTCGCGCTGTTCGGCGCGGGCGGGATGATCGGGCTGATGGTCGGCGGCCGCACCGCCCAGTCGCACGCCGTCGGCACGCTCGCCGTGGGGCTCGGCGCGCTCGCCGTCATCTCGGCGGTCCTCGCGCTCACCGCGCACACGACGCTCGTCGTCGTGATCGGCCTGACGTTCCTGCTCGGTCTCGCCGGGTACGTCACCAACCCGGCGCTCCAGTCCCGTGTGTTCACCCTCGCCCCGGACGCGCCCACCCTCGTCGGCGCCACCAACACCGCGGCCTTCAACGTCGGCAACACCCTGGCCCCGATGCTCGGCGGCCTCACCATCGGCGCCGGGTACGGCTACACGTCCGTCGCCTGGGTCGGCGCCGGCCTCGCCGCGGTGGGGTGCGTGGGCGCGCTGTGGGCGGCCCGGCTCGAACGCGCGGCACGGCGGGAGGTGGCCACCGCGTCGCCGCGGGCCGGTTTTGAAAAGGTATTCCAAAACAGCTAGTGTGCGTCCATGGCCAGGCCACGACAGTTCGACGAGGACCGCGTCATCACCGCGGCCATGGACACCTTCTGGCGCCACGGGTACGAGGGCACGTCCACCCGCGACCTGTGCGAAAGCACCGGCCTCGGCCCTTCGAGCCTCTACAACACCTTCGGCGGCAAGCGTGAGCTCTATCTGCGCGCCCTTGAGCGCTATTACGAGACCGTCACCGGCGAGCAGATCGAGCTGCTCCAAGGGCCCGGCTCCGCGAAGGAGCGGCTGCGCGCCATGATGCTGCACGCCGTCGACAGCGACCTCGACGAGACCGAGGGGCGGCGCGGCTGCTTCGCCATCAACGCCGCCATCGAGGTCGCCGCCCTCGACCCGGACGTCAAGCGCGCCGTGCGGCGCAATTTCGACCGGGTCGAGGACGAGCTGTGCGCGGTCGTGGGCGCGGGCCAGGACGCGGGCGAGATCACGTCCGGACGCGACGCCCGCACCCTGGCCCGCCTGGTGCAGAGCACGTACTACGGCCTGCGCGTGCTGAGCCGGGTCCAGGACGACCGGAAGGCCCTCCTGGCCACCGTGGACAACACCCTCGCGAACCTTTAGTCCGGCATCTAGTCCGGCACCTAGTCCCGCTCTAAAAAGAACGTTCTACTTTGCGTAGAGTTGTGTTCTGGGGACGACCTGTTGGGGCTGGTTCGGGCTGGACCACAGCAGCTTCATGTGCGCCTCACCGGTGTTCTCCGCGTAATCGATGCGAATGCTGTGGCGCTTTCCGGCCGTCAGCCGCAGCTGTGCCTTGTCGACCTTCGGCTCGTGCGGGTTCCACGAGTCGATGACGAGCTTGCCGTCGATCCAGACGCGGACGACGTCGTCCGAGACCGTCGTGAGCGTGTACGTCTCGCTGTGGCGCGGCTCGATGGAGCCCGACCAGCGGACGCCGAAGCGGTCGGAGGGGATCGAGGCGTGCGGTGAACCCTCGAACTTCCAGGCGTGGTTGACCGTCGGGTCGGTGCGGGTGATCTTCGGGGTGCCGGAGAGCTCGGCGTTGTCGAAGATCTCCTGCTTGAGGCCCTTGCCGGTGCCGGGGCGGGCGGCGCGGCCGGGGTCCACGGTCAGTTCGATGACGGTGGCGGTGGGGTTGGTCGCGGCGCCGGAGGGCGTCACGTCGTAGCCGTCGCCGGACTTGGTGACGGTGACCTGCTGCGAACTTCCCAGGACCCGGGCCGACTTGACGGCAAAGTCCGTGCGGGCGGTGAGGTGCAGCGGCTGCCCGGCCGCGGGCCACTGCGTGACCGCCGCGTACAGCTTGTCGCCCTTGCGGCTCACCGCACCCCACTTCGGCTCCTCGACGAGGCCGCCGTAGCGCGCGCCGTACACCGCCTCGCCCTGACCCGCCGTACGCAGCCAGGTACCCATCTCCTTGAGGCGGTCGACGGACGGCTGCGGGATGCGGCCGCGCGCGTCGGGGCCCACGTTCAGGAGGTAGTTGCCGCTGCGGGACGTGGTGGCGAGGAGGTTGCGGACCAGGGTCTGGCTCGACTTCCAGTTCTGGTCGTAGCGGGCGAAGCCCCAGTGGTCGTTGAGCGTCATGCAGGACTCCCAGAGCTGGCCGTCGACCGGCGCGTCCGGGATCTCCTGCTCGGGCGTGCCGTAGTCGCCGTCGACGACGCGGCGCTTGCCCACGCGGTTGTTGATGACCAGGTCGGGGTTCAGGCCGCGCAGGTACGACTCCAGGCGCTCGCCGTCCCTCGCGGTCCACGGGTTGTGCGGGTCCTCGGTGTCCCACTCGCCGTCGAACCACAGCAGCGCCGGGTCGTAGGTGTCGACCAGCTCCTTGAGCTGCGCGTACATGCGCTTCTCGTACTTCGGGAACGTCGCCGGGTCGGGGAAGTCCGGGTCGTGCCAGTCCCAGATCGAGTAGTAGAAGCCGAGCTTGATGCCGGCCGCGTCGGAGGCCTTCTTCAGCTCGGCGAGGATGTCGCGCTTCTTGTCGAAGGACGAGTGGTCGCGCAGGTTGTAGGAGTTCACCTTCGTCGGCCACATCGCGTAGCCCTCGTGGTGCTTGGACGTGATGACGATGTACTTCATCCCGGCGTCCTTGGCCGCCTTCACGACGGCCTTCGCGTCGAAGTCGGCCGGGTTGAAGCCCTTCGCCTGCTTCTCGTACTCGGCCGCGGGGATCTTGCACTCGCGCTTGATCCACTCGGCGTTGCGGCAGACCGTGCCGTCGGGGCGCTTGTACTCGCCCTCCAGGTTCGAGTAGGCGCCGAAGTGGATGAACATGCCGAAGCGGTCCTGGCGGAACCAGTTGGCGCGGTCGGCGGTGAAGGGGTCGTCGGTGGCGTGGTCGGTGCCGGGGCCCCCGGCCGGCCGGGGCGGGGCGGGGGTACTCTCCGCGGGCGCGGCGACCGCGAGCGGCACGGCGGTGGCCGCGAGCGCGGCACTGAGGAGCAAGGCGAGGCCGGTGACTCTTCGTCGCATGGGCGGGCTCCTGTTCGTTGACGGAACGCTCGGGAACGTAGGAGCGGATACATCGGATGTCAATGGGGGGAACGCGGGCTTCCCAGGGTTCAGTTGGGGCGTACGACGCTCGCTGATCGGATGAATTCCGGTGGCCCTTGGTGCAGTCGAACTAATCCCAGGAACATGTTTGGCGGCTCTGGATCTCGTGATCCGGCGTGTGGCAGGCTCCCTCAAGTCCCCCCACCACAACCGGAATTCAGGACATCTCTGTGCGCCGAATACCTGCCGTTGCCACCTGCGCCGTCGCCGTGCTCTCCCTCGCGCTGACCGGATGCGGAGGTGACGACAAGAACGACAAGAGCGACAAGGGCGCGTCGGGTTCCACGGGGTCCGTGGAGTCGCCCGCGAAGGACGACGACAAGAAGGCCGACGCCCAGAAGACCGCGTCGCCGACCCCGAGCCGTACGAAGAAGCCGAAGGCGACCGCCTCCCCCACCCCGGCGCGCACCAGCACCCCGACCGCCGCGGCCACCCCCACCAAGCCCCGCACCAGCGCGCCCGCCGTGCCCCCGAAGAAGACCACGCGCCCCGCCACCGGGCCGCAGTCGGTGCAGGGCACCTGGTACCACGTGCGGCGCGGCCAGGGCGGGCGGCTGATCGTCCTGACCGTCAACGGCACCTCGATCGACATGCGCTCCGGCACCAAGTCGTGCCGGGGGACCATCACTTCCGACATGGTGATCCGCGCGACCTGCATGGGCGAGTCGGCCGCCGGCAAGGCGTCGCTCAGCGGCGGCCAGCTCACGTTCGCGTGGCCCGCCGGCAGCGGCAACGACTACTTCCGGCGGACCCAGCCGCCCGCCTGAGGGACGCCGGGCGAACGCCGTCCGGCCCCCGGGTGACAAGACGGGCAACCTCCGGCCAGAGGGTTACGGAACGGGGTGGCGGCGGGCAAGAGTCACCTCGGTACACGAGTCACCGGTACTGCTCCATGAGTCCCGGTGAGTCACCGTCCATGAGTCCGGTGAGGCTCCGCTCCTCGCCGCGCCCGCCCCGACCCCCGGAGCCCCGCATGCCGCGTCCGCCCCGCCGCCGTACCGTCCTGACCGCGTTCGCCGGCACGGCCGGTGCCGCCGTGGCCTGTTCGCCCGCGTCGTCGCAGGGATCACCGGGCCCGGCGCCGGGGACGGCGGTGCGCACGCGCACCGGGGCCGGGCCCGCGGCGGCGGCCACCGCGGCCGCCCGGCGGCTGCTCCCCCGCCACTGGGAGCAGATCACGTTCAGGACCGTGGCGGGCGAGCCGGGCGCCGGGGACACCTTCCGGGTGTCCGGGAAGCGCGGTCACGTCGTCGTGTCCGGGCCCACCGCCGCCGTCCAGCTCACCGGCCTGAACCACTACCTGAAGCACACCGCCCACGCCTCGATCACCTGGGCGGGCGACCAGACCGACCTGCCGGCGACGCTGCCCGGTCCCGGCGCCCCCGTCACCAGACGGGCGAACGTCCCGCACCGCTTCGTCCTCAACGACACGAACGACGGCTACACGAACGCCTACGCCGACTGGGACTACTGGGAGCGCGAACTCGACGTACTCGCCCTGCACGGCTACAACGAAGTCCTGGTATATGCCGGGGCCGACGCCGTCTACCACCGGCTCTTCCAGGAGTTCGGGTACGGCGACGAGGAGCTGCGGGCCTGGGTGCCCGGCCCCGCGCACCAGCCGTGGTGGCTGCTGCAGAACATGTCGTCCTTCCCGCACCCGGTGTCACGGCAGTTGCTCGCGAAGCGGGCCCGCCTCGGCCGCCGCATCGCCGACCGGGCGCGCGAGCTGGGCATGACGCCGGTCCTTCCCGGCTACTTCGGCACCGTCCCGGCCGGGTTCGCGGACCGCAATCCGGGGGCGCGGACCGTGCCGCAGGGCGACTGGGTCGGGTTCGCCCGGCCGGACTGGCTGGATCCGCGCACCGACGCGTTCGCGCGGGTGGCCGCGGCCTTCTACCGGACGCAGGACGAGCTGTTCGGGCCGTCGACGCTGTACAAGATGGATCTGCTGCACGAGGGCGGCAAGCCCGGCGACGTACCGGTCGGGGACGCCGCGAAGGGCGTGGAAAGAGCCCTTCAGGCGGCCCATCCGGGCGCGGTCTGGGTGATCCTGGGCTGGCAGCACAACCCGCCGAAGGCCATCACCGACGCCGTCGACAAGTCCCGGATGCTCGTCGTCGACGGGCTCTCCGACCGCTTCCCCACCGTCACCGACCGCGAGTCCGACTGGGGCTCTACGCCGTACACCTTCGGCTCGATCTGGAACTTCGGCGGACACACCGTCCTCGGCGCGAACACCCCGGACTGGGCGGAGCTGTACGAGAAGTGGCGCACCAAGGACGGCAGCACCCTGCGCGGCATCGCGCTGATGCCGGAGGCCGCCGACAACAACCCGGCGGCCTTCGCTCTGTTCTCCGAACTGCCGTGGCGGGACGCCGAGTTGGACGGCGCACTGGATCTGAGGCAGTGGTTCGACGCGTGGGCGGTGAGCCGCTACGGAGCGGCCGACCCGCACGCCAGGGCCGCCTGGGACGTGCTGCGCCGCACCGCGTACGGCACGACCCGCGCCGACAAGTGGGCCGAGGGCGCCGACGGCCTCTTCGGGGCGCGGCCGGGGCTCGCGGTGACGTCGGCGGCGTCCTGGTCGCCGAAGGCGCTGCGGTACGAGGCGGCGGACTTCGAGCCCGCGCTCGACGAACTGCTCCTGGTGCGGCGGGAGTTGCGGAGGTCGTCCGCGTACCGCCGTGATCTGCTCGACGTGGCCCGCCAGGCCCTGTCCAACCGCAGCCGGGTGCTGCTGCCGCGCGTCAAGGAGGCGTACGAGAAGAGGGACACCGCCCGCTTCGACGCGCTCACCCGCACCTGGCTCGGCCTGCTCGACCTCCTCGACCGGCTCGTGGCCACCGACGCCCGGCAGCTGCTCGGCCGCTGGGTGGCCGACGCCCGCGACTGGGGAGCGGACGCCCGCGAACGGGACCGACTCGCCTACGACCAGCTTTCGTTGGTGACGGTATGGGGCACCCGCGCCGGGGCCGACGAGGGCTTGAAGGACTACGCGAACCGGGAGTGGGCAGGCCTGGTCGGCGGGCTCTACCGGCTGCGCTGGAAGACGTACTTCACCGAGCTGCGCGCCGCCCTCGACGAGGGCCGCGAGCCGAAGAACCTCAAGGAGACCGACTGGTTCGCCCTGGAGGACCGCTGGGCCCGCGATCCGGGCCGCCTCGCGGTCCGGCCCACCGGGGACACGTACGCGATCGCGAAGCAGGTACGCGACGAACTCGCCAAGTCCGGCTGACGCGCCGAAGTCGGGGGTGATGCCGCGCCCGCGGACGGCTCACGCACGAATGCGCCGCGGGCGCGACCCCCTCACCAGGATCGAGTCAGTGCCTCACCGAGGGTCGGTCAGCGCGGGCACTCCTTCCACTTCACGCGGTAGATGGTGCTGATGGCCCCGTCGGTGGAGTCCATCGTCATGAAGCTGGTCTTGCTGGCGTCCGAGGTGCCGAGGTCGACGCGCAGCTCGGTGTTGATGTTGAAGTTGCGCTGTTTGCCGCAGGGCGCCCAGACGAGCTGGGTGACCTCGGTCTCGTCGGTGGCCTGCCAGTTGTCGGCGAGCGGGCCCGAGAAGGCGTGCGACTTGCTCCCCGTGTCCGGGGAGCCCTGGAAGTAGTACGACGCCTTCTCGGTGCCCTTGGCGCCGCGCTGGAGCGAGGCGAAGCCGCGGTAGTCGGCGCTCGCGATCGCGTAGGTGAAGCCGTGCGGGACGTGCACGATCAGGCTGAGCTGGCAGTTCTTGCGGAACGCGGTGGGATCGGAGCTGCCGCCCGCCTGGGCGAGGTAGTCGCTGTACGTGACGGTGAACGCGGTGTTGTCCTCCGAGACGGCCACGGCCGCGGTGCCTCTGGGGCAGCCGGAGCCGTTCACGGTGGCAACTTCAATCACGATCTTGTCCGGCGGCGGATCAGTGATCCCCGACGGGTCGGCGGCGGGCAGACCCGCGCCGATCAGGGCGGCGAGGGCGCCACCGGCCAGCAGTGCAACGGACATGGTTCTCCCATTCATTGCTTCGGCCCACGGCGGCAGACGTGCGGAGCGGACCGCCGTGAGGTGGGGGTTGGAGCTGTGCTGGGAGGAACTGACTCAGCCCTCGCGCGGTGGCCGAGCGGCCTGCGCGCGATGAGCGGAGGCTGAGGGTGTTGGGATAGTACGGACCTGCGTGAGCAGCGACTAGGGCGATGTCCGGCCATGTACGGGTTCCGCCGCGCGGCCCGTGGGACCCCCGGGAAGAGGCGCCGCGCCGCACCGAGCGGCGCTTGACGGGTATACGTCACCCGCAAACTCTGGTAGGAAACCTTCCTAACAGACAGCGGAATGCTGAACTCCCCCACCCGGAGGTCCCGTTGCACACCCACCGCACCCCCCACCGTCGCACCCCGCGACGTGCTGTCATCGGCCTCATCGGCGCCGCCCTGATCGCCGGACCGCTCGCCGTCACCCAGATCGCCGGCGCCGCCCCCGCACAGAAGTCCGCCGACTCCGCCGCCGCGCGCTCCGCCGCCGCGGGTCTCGACGACCCGGCGAAGAAGGAGATCGCCATGAAGCTGGTCTCCAGCGCGGAGAACTCCTCATTGGACTGGAAGGCGCAGTACAAGTACATCGAGGACATAGGCGACGGCCGCGGCTACACCGCGGGCATCATCGGCTTCTGTTCCGGCACCGGCGACATGCTCGACCTCGTCGAGCTGTACGCGAAGCGGAAGCCCGGCAACGTACTCGAGAAGTACCTGCCCGCGCTGCGCAAGGTGGACGGCTCCGACTCGCACGAGGGCCTCGACCCGAACTACACCAAGGACTGGAGGAAGGCCGCGCAGGACCCGGCCTTCCAGCAGGCCCAGAACGACGAGCGCGATCGCGTCTACTTCAACCCCGCGGTCAAGCGGGGCAAGGCCGACGGCATCGGCACGCTCGGGCAGTTCGCCTACTACGACGCGATCGTCATGCACGGCGACGGCGGCGACAAGACGAGCTTCACCAACATCCGCAAGCGCGCCCTCAGCAAGGCCAAGCCCCCGGCGCAGGGCGGCGACGAGGTCACGTACCTGCACGCGTTCCTCGACGCGCGGGTCTGGGCGATGAAGCAGGAGGAGGCCCACGAGGACACCAGCCGCGTGGACACCGCGCAGCGCGTGTTCCTCAACAAGAAGAACCTCAACCTGAACCCGCCGCTGGACTGGAAGGTGTACGGGGAGTCGTTCCACATCGGCCGCTGACCCACTTGTTCCCGGTGCCCCCGCCGCCTACGGTCGCGACCATGCGTACCTACGTACTGGTCCACGGCAGCCACAGCGCGGGGGCCTACTGGGCGCCGGTCGCACGGGAGTTGGCCCTGCGCGGGCACCGCGTCGTCGCGGTGGACCAGCCGTGGCACGGCGCGGAGGCCCACTTGCCCGGCGCCTATCAGACCCAGGACCCGGACGCCCTCGCGATCGAGCCGTCGCCGCTCAAGAGCATCGGCCTGGACGACTTCGAGCGGCGCGTCACCGATGCGGTGCGCCGGGCGGCACGCGATGCGCACGGCGGGCGAGTGGTGCTCGTCGCACACAGCATGGGCGGCCTGTCCGTCAGCCGGGCGGCGAACGCCGTGCCCGAACTCCTGGAACACCTGGTCTACATGGCGGCTCTCTGCCTCAGCCCCGACGTGGCGAGCATCCGCGACCTCATGGCCACTCCCGAGGCCGCCGACGCGGTCGTGCCCGCCGAGCAGGTCATCGGCGACCCGAGGCAGCTCGGGGTGCTGCGGCTCAACTTCCGCAGCGGCGACGCCAAGGACCTCGCGGTGTTGAAGGAGATGTTCTGCGCGGACTACGCGGACGTCGACTTCCGGCGGGTGCTCGCGGGACTGCAGCCGGACGAGGCGGGCCGCGCGACCAGCGACTCCGCCGTCGGCGAGGTCGCGACGTGGGGCCGGATTCCGCGTACGTATCTGCGCTTCGGCAAGGACCGCCTCATCCCGCCGGCGCTCCAGGACCTCATGATCGGGCAGGCGGACGAGCGGACTCCGGACAACACCTTCCGGGTCCGGAGCTTCGCGGCGGCGCCCCACATGGGGCCGCTCGACCCCGGGCCGGTCGTGGACGCGCTGGCCGGGGTCGGTCGCTGACGGCGGTCGCGGGGCGGGCCCGAGGGCGCCGCCCCGCGACGGCTCAGTGGGCCGCGGCCTGTTTCGGTACCCGGGTCTCCGAGATCTCGCCGCCCGGTTCCATCGGTGCCGTGACCTCGTCGGCCTCGCCGCCCCTGCCGGTGTGGTTGAACAGGAGGTTCAGGACGACCGCGGCGACGCAGCCGGTGGAGATGCCGGAGTCGAGGATGATCTTCGCGGTCTCCGGGAACGCGTGGTAGAACTTCGGCGCCGAGATGGGGATCAGGCCCACCGCGAGGGAGACGGCGACGATCAGGACGTTGTTGTCCTTCTCCAGGCCCGCCTTGACGAGGGTCTGGATGCCGCTGGCGGCGACCGAGCCGAACAGGACGACGCCCGCGCCGCCGAGCACCGGCCGCGGTACGACGGCGATGAGCGACGCGGCCATCGGGCACAGGCCCATCAGGACCAGGAAGCCGCCGCCGGTGGCGACGACGTACCGGCTGCGGATCTTCGTCATCGCGACCAGGCCGATGTTCTGCGCGAACGCGCTGCACATGAAGCCGTTGAAGAGCGGGCTGACGGCGGAGCCGAGGGTGTCGGCGCGCAGGCCCGCGGCGATGGTCTTCTCGTCGGCGGGGCGGTCCACGATCTCGCCGAGGGCGAGCATGTCGGCCGTCGACTCGGTCATGGAGACGACCATGACGACACACAGGGAGACGATCGCGGCGGCGGCGAACTGCGGGGCGCCGAAGTGGAACGGCGTCGGGAAGCCGACCACGTCCGCGTCGGCGACCGGGCCGAAGTCCGTGACGTCGAAGGGGATCGCCACCAGCGTGCCGATCACCAGGCCCAGCAGCACCGCGATCTGCTTCACGAAGCCGCGCGTGAAGCGGCGGAGGAGCAGCACGATCACGAGCGTGATGCCCGCGAGCGACAGGTACTTGGTCGAGCCGTAGTCGTCGGCCGCCGGGTTCGGGCCCTGCATCCAGCCGAACGCCACCGGCATCAGGGAGATGCCGATCAGGGTGATGACCGTGCCGGTGACCACGGGCGGGAAGAAGCGGACCATCTTGGAGAAGAACGGCGCCGCTATGAAGCCGAGCAGGCCCGCGACGATCACCGCGCCGAAGATGATCGGCAGCGCGTCGTCCTTGTCCTTCGTCGAGTCGACGACGGCGAGCATGGGCGCGACACCGGCGAAGGTGACGCCGTTGACGAACGGCAGCCGTGCGCCGATCTTCCAGACGCCGAGCGTCTGGAGGAAGGTCGCGAGACCGGCCGTGAACAGGCAGGCGCCGGTGAGGAAGGTGAGCTCCTTCGCCGACAGGCCGACGGCGGCGCCGACGATGAGCGGCGGCGCGACGACGCCCGCGTACATGGCGGCGACGTGCTGGAGGCCGGTGGTGGCCATCTTCAGCGCCGGGAGCCGCTCGTCGACGGGGTGCGGTACGGCGGACGTTGCTGCGTTCTTGCGAAGGCTGGGCTTGGCGGCCACGGCGGACCCTCCGGTCGGTTACACGTCAGGGTGACGCGGGTGTCAGGGAGGTGGTGCGAGTGGAGCAGGACATGCCGTACGAAGTGTGCGTATGTGTCCGGGGAGCGCGCGGGTGCGCGCTCCCCGGCCACGTGACCGTGGACCCCGCTCGGGTCCACGGTCTCCGGCCGAGGGCCGTCCCCCTCAGCCGGACATCTGCTGCCCGCGCGGTCAGCGCCCCGCCGCGATGCGGGCGAGTCGCTGTGCCTCGTCCCGCGCGCTGCGGGCGATGGCGTCCTCGTCGACGTGGAGCAGTCGTCCGTTCTCGACGACCGGCTCACCGTTCACGAGGGAGAGCGTCACCGGCGCGGCCGCGCCGAAGACGATGGCGGTGACCGGGTCGGCGATCGAGGAGTGCCCGATGCCGTCGATCTTCCAGAGGACCAGGTCGGCGAGCTTGCCCGCCTCCAGCGAGCCGATCTGGCTCGCGCGGCCCAGGACCTGTGCTCCGCCGTACGTCCCCAGGCGCAGGGCCTGACGGGCGTTCAGGGCGGCTTCCTTGTGGGCGCCCAGGCGGTTGATGAGGAGCGCGTTGCGCAGTTCGGTGTGCAGTTCGCCGGACTCGTTGGACGCGGTGCCGTCCACGCCGAGGCCGACGGGCACGCCCGCGGCGAGCATGTCGGGTACGCGGGCGATGCCGGCGGCGAGCCGCGCGTTGGAGGAGGGGCAGTGGGCGACGCCGGTGCCGGTGCGGGCGAAGGCCTCGATGTCGGAGTCGTTCATGTGGACGCAGTGCGCCATCCACACGTCCTCACCGAGCCAGCCGGTGGACGCGAAGTAGTCGGTCGGGCCCAGGCCGAACAGCTCGTGGCAGAACTTCTCCTCCTCGACCGTCTCGCTGCCGTGCGTGTGCAGACGAACACCGAGGCGGCGCGCCAACTCGGCGCCCTGCTTCATGAGTTCGGTGGAGACGGAGAACGGCGAGCAGGGGGCGACCGCCACCTGCGTCATGGCGTCGAAGGACGCGTCGTGGTGCTTCTTGACGGTCTCCTCGGTCGCGGCGAGCGCGCCTTCCAGGGTCTCGACGGCGAAGTCCGGCGGCAGGCCGCCGTCCTTCTCGCTGCGGTCCATGGAGCCGCGCGCCAGGGTGAAGCGCACGCCCATCTCGCGGGCCGCCCCGATGATGGCGCCGGACAGGTCGCCGGAGCCCTTCGGGTAGACGTAGTGGTGGTCCATGGCGGTGGTGACGCCGCCGCGGGCCATCATGCCGAGGGAGCCCTGCGCGGCGGCGCGGACCATCGGCTCGTCGATGCGCGCCCACGTCGGGTACAGCGCCACCAGCCAGTTGAACAGGTTGTGGTCCGTGGCCAGGCCGCGGGTGATCCACTGGTAGAAGTGGTGGTGCGTGTTGACCAGGCCCGGGGTGACGAGGTGGCCGGTGCCGTCGACGCGGCGTACGACGTTGTCCAGGCCCTCGGGGGCCTTCCCGGCGCCGATCGACTCGATCTTGTTGCCCGCGACGACGACGTACCCCGATGCGTACTCGGTGTCGTCGGCGTCCACGGTCGCGATGGCGCAGTTCTCGATGACGGTGCGCTCGACGGCGCCGCCGGGGTTTGCCGATGCTGCCATGGTGCTTCCTTACGTGAGTGGCGATGTGCTGGGCACGGCATGACCCTAGGAAGATTTGAGTGCCGTAGCAGTGGAGCCACGGGTGCCGAGATGGTGGAAGAACAGGTTGAGCGAGACCGCGACGAGCGCGCCCGCGCTGATGCCGGAGCCGAGCACGGTCTGGGCCCAGGCGGGGAAGTCGGCGTAGAAGGTGGGCGCGGCGAGCGGGATGATGCCCGCTCCGAGCGACACGGCCACCAGGACGATGTTGGAGCTGTCGTCCAGGCCCGCCTCGGACAGCGTACGAATGCCGCTGACCGCGATGGAGCCGAAGAGGACGATGCCCGCACCGCCGAGCACCGGCATCGGTACGAGGCTGACGACCGCGCCGAGCACCGGGAAGGCGCCGAGCACGATGAGCGCTCCGCCCGCGACGGCGACGACATAGCGGCTGCGTACACGTGTCAGGGAGACGACGCCGACGTTCTGCGCGAAGGCGGACGTCGGGAAGCCGCCGAAGACCGGGCCCACGAGGGTGGCGATGCCGTCGGTGCGCAGGCCGCGCGTGATGGTCTTCCCGTCGGTCCTGCGCTCGCAGATCTCGCCGAGGGCGAGCATGCCGGCGCTGGACTCCGTCATCAGGACGAGCATCACGATGCACAGGGACAGGATCGCGGCGGGCTGGAACTCGGGGGCGCCGAAGGCGAACGGCGTGGGGACGGCGGCGACGGGCGCGGACTTCAGGGCGGCGAAGTCGGCCATCCCGAACGGGATCGCGGCGAGCGTCCCGATGAACAGGCCCATGAGCAGGGCGACTTGCCTGAGGAAGCCGCGGCCGAAGCGCTGGAAGAGCAGGATCACCACGAGGGTGAAGGCGGCGAGCGCGAGGAAGCGCATGTCGCCGAAGTCGGCGGCCTCCTTGTCGCCGCCCTGCGCCCAGGTGACGGGCACGGGCATCAGCGTCACGCCGATGAGGGTGATGACGACGCCGGTGACGAGCGGCGGGAAGAAGCGCAGGAGCCGGCCGAAGAAGGGTCCGACGGCGAGGCAGAAGACGCCCGCGACCATCACCGCGCCGTAGATGGCGGGGAGTTGGTGTCCCGTCGCGCTGTTCTCGGCGATGGCGAGGATCGGCGCGATGCCCGCGGAGGAGGCGGCGTTCACGAACGGCAGGCGATTGCCCACCACGCCCTTGACGCCCAGGGTCTGCAGGAGAGTGGCGAGACCGGCGATCAGCAGGCTCGCCGCGATCAGCCGGGTCTGGGCGGCGGTGTCGAGGCCGACGGCCTGGCCGATGATGAGCGGCGGGGTGACGACGCCCGCGTACATGGCGGCGATGTGCTGGAGCGCGGCGGGGACGAGCCGCGAGGGGTGGAGCTTCTCGTCCACCGGGTGACACTCGTCCACCGGGTGGCACGCGTCCACCGGGTGACAGGCGGGAGTTGACGTCCCGTCGGGTTGTGCGGGCTGTGCCATGGCTGTCGTTCCCTCCGGTGTGGCGCGCCCCGGTCGTCAGGTGCCGGGGCGCGCGTCCCGCGTCAGAGGTTGGTCATGTCGACCGGGATCCTGGCCTCGCTGCCGTCGCGCAGGATGGTGGCCTCGATGAGGCCGTAGGGACGGTCGGCGGCGTAGTAGACCGCGCCGTCCTTGGCCTCGTTGTCGAGGCCGCAGAAGGAGAGGTCCTGGCGGAAGTGGTGCTTGTTGGGCGCGGAGAAGCGGATCTCGTCGATCTCGCCGCGGTTGTTCAGGACCCGCGAGCCCATCTGGTAGAGCGTCTGCTGGAGCGACAGGGAGTACGTCTCCACGAAGGCCTGCAGGATGTGCTTCTTGGCCTGCTCGTAGGACTTCTCCCAGTTGGGCATGCGCTGCTCGTCACTGGTCCAGTTGTGCCGCCACCACGTCGACAGGGAGGTCGCCAGGATGCGGTCGTAGTCCTCCTTGAGCGTCGTGTACTTGTCCTTGATGTAGCCCCAGAACTCGGAGTTCGTGGAGTTCATCACGGTCAGGTCCTTCAGACCGCTGAGGACCTCGAACTGCTGGCCGTCGTAGGTGATCTGGGCGAGCCGCGTCTCCTGGCCCTTGCGCACGAAGGAGTGCTTGACCTCGTCGGCGCCTATGAACTGCGAGTTGGCGTCGGAGGCCTCGATGCGCTCCCAGGCGTACTCCTCGATGCGGATGCGCGCCCGGTGGATCGAGGGCTGGCTGTCGACGAAGTGCCGCGCGAGGTGGATGCCGTACTGCTCGGCGGACTCGATGCCGTATTCCTTGGCGAACGCGAAGCAGGTGTTCTTCGTGGTGTCCGTCGGCAGGCAGTTGGCGTTCGAGCCGTTGTAGTGCACGTCGTCCAGGTCGCCGGAGAGGGCGACGGAGACGTTCAGGTCCTTGATGTGGTGGGTGTCGCCGTCCCGCGTGATCTTGACGACCCGGTTCTCGGCCTTGCCGTACTGGTTCTGCCCCAGGATCACAGGGCGGGCCCGGCGGGAATCGTCGGTCATGTCTGCTAGCTCCCTCGGTAAACGGAGTAGCCGAACGGGTTGAGCAGCAGCGGCACGTGGTAGTGCTCGCCCGGTACGACGGCGAACGTGATCGCCACCTCGGGGAAGAACACACCGCTCGCGCCGCTGTCCCGATTCGCGGGGGCGTCCTGCTGCGCCTCGGCTTGCTTGTCCTGCTTGTTCAGGAAGTACGACTCGACGGCGAAGTCGAGGCGCACGTGGGTGGTGCCCACCGGCAGCGCCGGCAGGTCCTTGCAGCGGCCGTCCGCGTCGGTCACCGAGCCGCCGAGCTCGACCCAGTCCGCGCCGCCGCCGCTGCGGGCGGCGAGCGTGACGGCGACGCCCTCGGCGGGGCGGCCGACGCTGGTGTCCAGGATGTGCGTGGACACGGAGGCCGTGGTGTCGGTTCTCATGCGTTCTCTTCCTCTGCATGCGCGTTCTCGCCCTCGGCTTGCTCTGCGAGGCGGGCCAGGCGGATGCGGTTGATCTTGCCCAACTCGGAGCGGACGATCTCCCGCTCCTGTTCGGGCGAGTTGCCGATCCGTTCCTTGACCGCGTCCCGCATCTGCTCGCCGGTCCGGCCGGTGGCGCAGATCAGGAAGACGTGGCCGAACCTGTCCTGGTAGGCGAGGTTGAGTTCGAGCAGCTCGGCCTTGAGCTCCTCGGACGCCCCGGCCATGCCCGCCTGCTCGCGGGACGAGGTCGGGTCTCCCGGCTTCGGTCGCCCGATGGGCGGGTGCCCCGCCATCGCCTCGGCCAGATCGTCGGCGGTCAGCTCGGCCATGGCGGCGTCGCTGGCTGCGTAGAGGGCTTCGGCGGTGGCGAAGGGGCGCTGGGCGAGCAGTTTGCTCCCCCAGGCCGACGAGGCGCAGGCCTCGTGGAGTGCGGCGGCGGCCGCCGGCTCCGGCAAGGCGTTGAAACGGGCGAGGCCCGGTGTGGTACGGGAAGTCACGGGGTGCCTCCGTGGCCATGTGCTGGACGGGCTGCGGAACAGCTAAGACCTTCAACAACATCCCGTCAACAGTTTGTTGAAATCATTTGAACAAAGAAGCCGTCACCCCGCGACGCGGGTGACGGCTCGGCTGCGCAGCGTGATGCCGCGGGTGCCCCTCGCGGGGCCTTCCTTGTGGGCGCTACTTCTCCTTCGCGGCGTTTTCCCTGTTCAGGTAGTTGTAGACCGTGAAGCGGCTGACCCCGAGGGCGCTCGCCACGGTCTCCACGCCATGGCGCACGGAGAACGCGCCACGGGCCTCGAGTATCCGCACGACCTCCTGCTTGGCCTTGCGGTCGAGCTCCGCGAGGGGCTTGCCGCGCTTGCGCTCCAGGGCGAGCAGGATGTGATCGAGGGAGTCGGCGAGCTGCGGCAGCCGCACCGCGAGCACCTCCTCGCCCTCCCAGGACAGGACCACGTCGTCCGGGCCCGCCTGGTCCGGCGGCAGCATCTCGCCGCCCATCGCGTCCACCAGCGGCTTGACCGCGGTCGCGAAGGGATCGTCCCCGAAGGCGGTCACCGGGCGACCTCCCCGGGCGCGGTCCGCTCGCCCGGCTCCGCGATCACGTTGACCTGGAGCGAGACACGGGTGGCGCCGGCACCGAGGGACCGGCGCAGCATCGCGTCGACGGCCGTGAGGACCGCGTCGACGTCCCCCTCGGCGGTGTTGCCGAAGGGGCCGACGTCCACGGCGTCGAGCTCCGCGTCCTGGATGACGTCCCGGGCGGCCAGGGCGTGGGGCGGGGCCTCTTCGAGGTCGAAGGGCTCGGTCGTGAACTCCACTCTCAATCGCACGGCGCCAACTTAACGCGGCGCCGCGATTCCCCGGCAGCCCGTCCTGTCGGCAGCCCTCTTGATTTTCGGGCGGCACCTCTTGGTTTTCGGGCGGCACCTCTTGACAGCTTCCGCGGATCGGATGCAACCTTCCATCAAGCAGAAATGAACTTCCGCAATACGGAAGGAGCGCGGAAGCCCCATGGGATACTCCGACCAGCGCTTCAATGTGAACCTGTCGATCCTCTTCACCGAGCTCCCGCTCCTGGAGCGGCCCGCGGCCGCCGCGCAGGCCGGCTTCGGCGCGGTCGAGCTGTGGTGGCCCTGGGTCGACGCCCCCACCCCCGAGCAGTCCGAGCTCGACGCCCTCAGGAAGGCGATCCAGGACGCGGGCGTCCAGTTGGTGGGCCTGAACTTCTACGCCGGGCAGCTTCCGGGGCCCGACCGCGGGGCGCTGTCGATCCCCGGCGAGGAGAGCGCGAAGTTCCGCGCGAACATCGCGGTGGCGGCGGACTTCGCCGAGTCGCTCGGCTGCACGGCGCTGAACGCGCTGTACGGCAACCGCGTCGAGGGCGTGGACCCGGCGGTCCAGGACGAACTCGCCCTGGAGAACCTGGTGTTGGCCGCACGCGAGGCTGCTCGCGTGGGCGCGGTGCTGCTGATCGAGGCGCTCAACGCGCCCGAGTCGCCCAAGTGCCCCATCGTGAGCGCGCCCAAGGCGATCGAGATCGTGGACAAGGTGAACGCCGCGACCGGCCTCGGCAACGCCAAGTTCCTCATGGACCTGTACCACCTCTCCATGAACGGGGAGGACCTGCCCGCGGTCATCGAGCAGTACGTGGCCAAGACGGGCCACGTGCAGATCGCGGACAACCCCGGCAGGGGTGCCCCGGGCACCGGGTCGCTGCCCCTGGAGGAGTTGCTCGATCAGCTCCGGAAGGCGGGGTACGACGGCTGGGTCGGCCTGGAGTACAAGGCGGGGGACCGCCCTAGCGCCGAGTCGTTCGGCTGGCTGCCGTCTCGGGACTAGACCGCCGCTTCGCGGCGGATTTCCCCCACCCGCCCACCCGTTGCTCCCCACATCACAGCTGACGCAGAAACACGCAGTAAGAGAGGTTCCCCCATGAGCACGCTTCCCAAGGTCGCCTGGATCGGACTCGGCATCATGGGATCGCCCATGTCCGAGAACCTGATCAAGGCGGGGTACTCCGTCACCGGCTTCACCCTGGAGCAGGACAAGCTGGAGCGGCTCGCCGCGGCCGGCGGCACCGCCGCCGCGTCGATCGCCGAGGCCGTGCGGGACGCCGACGTCATCGTGACGATGGTGCCCGCCTCGCCCCAGGTCGAGGCCATCGCGTACGGCCCGGACGGCATCCTGGAGAACGCGAAGTCCGGCGCGCTGCTCGTCGACATGTCGTCGATCACCCCGCAGACCTCCGTCGACCTGGCCGAGGCCGCCAAGGACAAGGGCATCCGGGTCCTCGACGCGCCGGTCTCCGGTGGCGAGGCCGGGGCGATCGAGGCCGTTCTTTCCATCATGGTCGGCGGCGAGCAGGCCGACTTCGACGCGGCCAAGCCGCTGTTCGACGCGCTCGGCAAGACCGTCGTGCTGTGCGGCCCGCACGGCTCCGGCCAGACGGTGAAGGCCGCCAACCAGCTCATCGTCGCCGTCAACATCCAGGCGTGCGCCGAGGCCGTGGTCTTCCTGGAGAAGTCCGGCGTGGACCTGAAGGCGGCCCTGGACGTCCTCAACGGCGGACTCGCCGGGTCGACCGTCCTGACCCGCAAGAAGGACAACTTCCTGAACCGCGACTTCAAGCCGGGCTTCCGCATCGACCTGCACCACAAGGACATGGGCATCGTCACGGACGCCGCCCGCAACGTCGGCGCGGCCCTGCCCGTCGGCGCCGTGGTCGCCCAGCTCGTCGCCAGCCTGCGCACGCAGGGCGACGGCGGGCTCGACCACTCCGCGCTGCTCCGCTCCGTCGAGCGCCTCTCCGGCGCCCAGGTCTGAGCACACGCGGAATCCAAAAGCTTCCGGGCCGCGGCGGCGCTGACACCTGTCCTGTCGCGCCCAGGCGCCGCCGCGGCCCGGAACCCCACCCCTCTCACCAACTTCAACAAACTGTTGACGTAGCAGCTCAGGGGTCCTTACGCTCCCCATCACGTCAGCAGCCACAGCACGGAAGGCCGACCCCACCACCATGTCGCAGCGTGTGCTCACGACCGAGTCCGGCGCTCCTGTCGCCGACAACCAGAACTCCGCCACCGCCGGCGTCGGCGGCCCGCTGCTCCTCCAGGACCAGCACCTGTTGGAGAAGCTCGCCCGCTTCAACCGTGAGCGCATCCCGGAGCGCGTCGTGCACGCCCGCGGCTCGGGTGCCTACGGCCACTTCGAGGTGACCGACGACGTCACCGCGTACACCTCGGCCGCCTTCCTCGGCGAGGTCGGCAAGCGCACCGAGACCTTCCTGAGGTTCTCCACGGTGGCCGACAGCCTCGGCGGCGCGGACGCGGTCCGCGACCCGCGCGGCTTCGCCCTCAAGTTCTATACGGAAGAGGGCAATTACGACCTCGTCGGCAACAACACGCCGGTCTTCTTCATCAAGGACCCGCTGAAGTTCCCCGACTTCATCCACTCGCAGAAGCGCGACCCGTTCACGGGCAAGCAGGAGCCGGACAACGTCTGGGACTTCTGGGCGCACGCCCCCGAGGCCACGCACCAGGTGACCTGGCTGATGGGCGACCGCGGCATCCCCGCGTCGTACCGCCACATGAACGGCTACGGCTCGCACACCTACCAGTGGACGAACGCACGGGGCGAGGCCTTCTTCGTCAAGTACCACTTCAAGACGAACCAGGGCGTCCGCAGCCTGTCGTCCGAGCAGGCCGCCGAGCTCGCGGGCAAGGACCCGAACTCGCACCAGACCGACCTGCTCCAGGCCATCGAGCGCGGCGTGAACCCGTCCTGGACCGTGCACGTGCAGATCATGCCGGCGGCGGACGCGGCCACCTACCGCTTCAACCCGTTCGACCTCACCAAGGTGTGGCCGCACAGCGACTACCCGCTCCAGCGCGTGGGCCGCCTGGTCCTGGACCGCAACCCGGACAACGTCTTCGCCGAGGTCGAGCAGGCCGCGTTCTCCCCGAACAACTTCGTGCCCGGCATCGGCCCGTCGCCCGACAAGATGCTCCAGGGCCGCCTGTTCGCCTACGCCGACGCGCACCGCTACCGCCTGGGCGTCAACCACACCCAGCTCGCGGTGAACGCCCCCAAGGCCACTACCGCCGACAACTACGGCCGCGACGGCTTCATGGCGTCCAACGCCTACGGCCGCGACCGCAAGAACTACGAGCCGAACTCCTACGACGGCCCCGCCGAGACCGGCAAGCCGCTGTCGGCCCCGCTGGCCATCAACGGCCACACCGGCACGCACGAGGCCCCGGCCCACACCAAGGACGACGACTTCTTCCAGGCGGGCGAGCTGTACCGGCTGATGTCCGAGGAGGAGAAGTCCCGCCTGGTCGCGAACATCGCGGGCGGTCTCTCCCAGGTGTCGCGCGACGACGTCATCGAGAAGAACCTCGCCCACTTCCACGCCGCCGACGCCGACTACGGCAAGCGCGTGGAGGCGGCGGTCCGCGCCCTGCGCGAGGACTGAGGCCTCTTCGACCCACAAGCTGCGCAGGGAAGTTGACGGGAGGTCAGCCCCTTGCGCGCAACCCGCACCGCCGTACGACCCGGATGAGGGGTGGTCCGTACGGGGTGCGGGAGGACGAGGACCGCGGCGGCTCGTGCGAGCCAGTGCGGTGGTGAAGGTCTCCCGGCGCGCCCTTTCGACCTGAGGAAGGGCGACCGGGGACTGTCGCCGGCCGCCGCGGTCCCAGTCTGTTCCGTACCTCCCCATGGATTCCGTCCGGCGGCGCGTACGCATGTTCCGCCAGTCGCGCGCCGTCGGACGGCAGCAACTCCCGTACCGGCAGCTGTTCCCGATCCCCCGGGGCGCCCACGCGCCCCGGGGGTTCGTCGCGTCCTGCCACGGTGTACGTCCCTCTCCCCCGCGCGACGGAGACGGTCCGGCGTCCGAGCTGACGTTCTCCGCGCGGCCGGGCGGAAGAGTAAGTGCCATGACGAAGACCGCAGTTCAGACGACCGCAGCACAGACGACCGCAGTTCAGACGACCGCGGCTCACGAGAGCCGGATCTGTACCGCCACGGGTGAGGACACCGGCTGGGGCACGGGCCCAGGCACCGGCACCGGCACCGAGCGCCCCGTCCCCCGCTGGGCCGAGCGCGTCGCCCACGTCATCCCGCTCATCCTGCTCCCCCAGTGCCTGTGGCGGCTGCCGTTCGCGTTCGGGTTCGACATGGGGTCCGACGCCGGTTCGATCGGCAGTCTGTGGATCTCCGTCCCGTACATCTTCGGGCTGAGCCTGTTCACGGAGGCGCTGGCGCTGCTGGGCTTCGGGCTCGTGCGCGGGTGGGGCGAGGTGGTGCCGGGCTGGATTCCGCTCCTCGGCGGACGGCGCCTGCGCCCCGTCGCCGCGCTGATCCCCGCGACGCTCGGCGGCCTGGGCGCGACGGTCCTGTTCGGCCCCTTCACGCTGGGCGCCCTCGGCCTCGGCCCGTCCTTCGGCGAGTTCGACAACGGTGCCTGGGAGCTGCTGTTCCGGGCCTGCGTCCTGCCGGTCGGCCTGTGGGGCCCGCTGGTCCTCGCCCTGACCGTGCACTACTGCGTACGCCGCCGCCGGTCCTGAGCACGCGCGGCGAGCCCTTCCGTGAGGACGTCCACGGCGAACGCGAACCGCGTGCCGGCGTCGTCCGGAGCCAGCTCCGCGATCCGCGCCAGGTGCGGAAGCCCGTCGGCGTCGGACGTCCGCAGCCACGGCGGCGGGTGGGCCTCCAGGTCGGCCGCTTCCAGATGCACGGGCGGACGGTCCCGCGGCGCGTCCTCGAACTCCACGAAACCGACGACGAGGCGGATCGTCTCCATGCAGGCGCGGTAGGCGTCCTGGTCGGACAGGCCGACGGCGACGAAGAAGCCGATCAGGGCGTCCACGTTGCGGAGCATCGCCGGGTGAGTGGCCAGGGTGATGTTCTCGCTCAGGGCGAGGGTGGTCATGCCCGGGTGCCGGCGGTAGTGGGCGCGCAGGTCCGCGCAGAAGGCGCGCAGGGCGGCGCGCCAGGCGTCCGGCGCCGGGTCGAGGGCCGGGGGGCGCCAGGCCTCCTGGAAGATCTCGGCGGCGACCGTGATCAGGTCCCGCCGGTCCTCGACGTAGTTGTACAACGCCCTTGGGGAGACTCCCAGTTCGGCGGCGAGGGCACGCATCGTCAGCTCGGCGGGGCCGTGTCGGCCCAGAAACGCGAGGGCCGCCTCCCCCACGCCCTGCCGGGTCAGGGTGGCCCGCCCCTTCCGATGGGTGGGCCGTTGCCGTGTCGCGCCGCTCATGCCTCGAGGCAAACGCGCGTTGGAGTCGTCGATGTCCCGTCTCTCCGGGCTCGTCATGGACGTCGGTCCGCTGCGCGATCCCGGCCTTCGCGGGGCGCCCCAGTCCCGCCCCTTCCCGAAACCATGGGCTCCGCCCCTGGACCCCCGGGGGTGGGTGTCCCCTTCGGGTGGGACAGTCCGCCCCCGATCGGCCTGCGGCCTCGTCCTCAAACGCCGGACAGGCTGAAAGGTGCCGGTCTGTTGGCCAGCCGACGGGAAGTAGGGGCGGGTGGGTGGGAGAGAGCCCGTCGAGGGGGTCCCCCTGCTCCTTAAGAGCTTGGGGGAGATTGAGGACGAGGCGCGAAGCGCCGACCGGCGGAGGACCGTCCCACCCGCACGGGACGTCAACGCCGACCGAACTCCTACGCGGCGGTCGGCTTCCTGGCCGAACTGACGGGCCCCGCACGGGCGGTGACGACCGGGGGCCTGGTGTGCGTGGTCGCCACGCTCGCGGTGGCTGCGGCCTTCCCGTCGCTGCGGGACGCGCGGCTGACCGCCCCGGCGGACGGCGCCGCACGCGAGGAGGCCCCCGCACCGGAGTCCAACTCCGGTGCGGGGGCCTCCCCTTGAGCAATGCCTCGTACGCCGCCGCGAACTACGTACGTACCGCTACGCCTTCAGCGTGTTGATCGAGCTCGGCGCGTGCCACGGCTCCGTGGCGATCTCCTCGAACTCGGTGACATCGCTGATGTCCGCCGTGCGGCTCATGGAGATGTTGGTGATCCGCTCCAGGATCGCCTCGACGACGACCGGCACCCGGTACTCCTGCGCCAGCTTCTTGGCCTCCTCGAAGGCGGCGCCGAGCTCGTTCGGGTCCGTCACGCGGATCGCCTTGCAGCCGAGGCCCTCGGCGACCTTGACGTGGTCGACGCCGTAGACGCCGAGCTCGGGCGAGTTGAGGTTCTCGAACTCCAGGTTGACCTGGAAGTTGATGTCCAGGCCGAGCTGCGCCTGGCGGATCAGGCCCAGGTAGGAGTTGTTCACCAGGACGTGGACGTAGGGGATGCGGTGCTGGGCGCCGACGGCCAGCTCCTCGATCATGAACTGGAAGTCGTAGTCGCCGGAGAGGGCGACGACCTGGGCGTCCGGGTCGGCCGTGGCGACGCCGAGGGCGGCGGGGATCGTCCAGCCGAGCGGGCCCGCCTGGCCGCAGTTGATCCAGTGCCGCGGCTTGTAGACGTGCAGCATCTGGGCGCCGGCGATCTGGGAGAGGCCGATGGTGGTGACGTACCGCGTCTCCGGGCCGAAGGCCTTGTTCATCTCCTCGTAGACGCGCTGCGGCTTCATCGGGATGTCGTCGAAGTGGGTGCGGCGCAGCAGTGTGGACTTGTGCTCCTGGCCGCGCGCGATCCACTCGCCGCGGTCGGGCAGCTCGCCCGCGGCCTTCAGCTCCCGTGCGACCTCGACGAAGAGTTCGAGCGCCGCCTTGGCGTCGGACGCGATGCCGTAGTCCGGCGCGAAGATCTTGCCGATCTGGGTCGGCTCGATGTCGACGTGCACGAACGTGCGGCCCTCGCGGTACACGTCCAGTTTGTAGCCGGTGTGGCGGTTGGCCCAGCGGTTGCCGATGCCGAGCACGAAGTCGGACTCCAGGAACGTCGCGTTGCCGTAGCGGTGCGAGGTCTGCAGGCCGACCATGCCGGCGTTCAGCTCGTGGTCGTCCGGGATGGTGCCCCAGCCCATCAGGGTGGGGATGACCGGAGTGCCCGTCAGTTCGGCGAATTCCACGAGGAGTTCGGAGGCGTCGGCGTTGATGATGCCGCCGCCCGCGACGATCAGCGGCCGCTCGGAGTTCAGGAGCATGCCGACGGCCTTCTCGATCTGGGCGCGGCTCGCGACCGGCTTGTAGACCGGCAGTGGCTGGTACGTCTCCGGGTCGAACTCGATCTCGGTGAGCTGGACGTCGATGGGCAGGTCGACGAGGACCGGTCCCGGGCGGCCGGAGCGCATCAGGTGGAAGGCCTGCTGGAAGACGCCGGGGACCTGCGCGGCCTCCAGGACCGTGACGGCCATCTTCGTCACCGGCTTGGCGATCGAGGCGATGTCGACGGCCTGGAAGTCCTCCTTGTGGATCACGTTCGTGGGCGCCTGGCCCGTGATGCACAGGATCGGGATCGAGTCACCGATGGCGGAGTAGAGGCCGGTGATCATGTCGGTGCCCGCCGGGCCCGACGTGCCGATGCAGACACCGATGTTGCCCGGGTGGGTGCGCGTGTACCCCTCGGCCATGTGCGAGGCGCCCTCGACATGGCGGGCGAGCGTGTGATCGATGCCGCCGCCTTCCTGCAGCGCCTTGTAGAAGGGGTTGATCGCGGCCCCCGGCACGCCGAACGCGTTGGTGACGCCCTCGCGCTTGAGGATCTCGACTGCCGCGCGGGCAGCGGTCATACGAGCCATTGAGTTCTCCTGCTTCGGCTGGCGAATTCGGGCTCCCGTCGCGCCCCGCGGTGAGCTGTGAATTCCGGTCCTGCTTCCGCGCCGCGGGCCGCCCTCGCGAGTGACTTCCACATTGCGGAAATTATGTTCTGCTATATGGAAGCAATGTAGGCGGGTGAGCGAGGACCGTCAAGGGATCCGGGGGCCTGCTCCAGCTCAAAATGGCGTATCGGGATGGCTGCTTTCCGTACGACGATGAGCTCCCCGTACGACGATGGGTCCCCGTACGAAGAGGGGTCGCGTACGAAGAGGGGCCCCGCACGACCGACGGGCCCCGGCGGACATGGAGCGGACACGGAACACGGACGGGCGGCGGTGCGGAACGATGGCGACGGACGACGTCCTGGTGCGGTGCCCGGTGTGCCGTCACGAACAGGCCTACGCTCCTCCGGCGTTCCCCTGTCCCTGCGGCGCGCCCGTCGTCCCGCCGGTCACGCACGGCGCCGCCACCCCGCTCACCCACCGGACCCGGGCGGACGCCTGGGTGGCGGTGCGGTGCGCCGCCTGCGGGCGGACGGCGGACTGGCCGCGGCCGGAGCTGGGGTGCGCGTGCGGGACGGTGCTGCGGGTGCCGGTGGCGCGGGACGGTGCGGGCGGGCCGGTGGCACCCGCGTCCCGGGCCGGGTTCCGTCCCCTGCCCGTCCGTGACGCCCGCGACGCGGTGACCACGGCGGCCCTGTTCCTGCGCTGGCTCGGCTACGAAGACGTACGCGACGCGGGCCCCGACGAGGAGCGCCCGCCGTCGGGCGCCCGGCTCACGGCGCTCGGGGTGGTGGCGCAGGTCGAGCCGACCGTGCGTCCGGCCTCACTGCGGGACGTCGAGTGCGCCTGGCTGACGGCCATGACGCGCGCCGCCACGTGCGTGTGCTTCGCCCTCTGCGACTTCACACCCCCGGCCCGCACCCGCGCCGACGAACTCAACGTGGCCCTGTTCCGCATAGACCTGACGGGCACGCCGGAACCCCTGAACACCGCGGCGGACGAACTGACAGCAACAGGCGCGTAGGCAAAGGGCGGGCGGATGGGGGAAAAATCCGCCGCGCAGCGGCGGCACCGAACACGCTCACCGGGGCCCGCGGCCAAACCTCTCCCGCAGCTCCACCTTCCGCACCTTCCCCGACACCGTCATCGGAAAGCTCTCCAGGATCCGCAGCCCCGCCGGGACCTTGTAGTGGGCGAGCTGCCCCGCGCAGAAGCCCCGCAGTTCCTCCAGCGTCAGCGTGTCCCCCGCGTCCCGCAGGATGACGCAGGCCAGCGGCACCTCGCCGTAGCGCTCGTCGGGCACCCCGACGACCTGCACGTCGGCGATCTTCGGGTGCCCGTACAGAAACTCCTCGATCTCGCGCGGATAGACGTTCTCGCCACCCCGGATGATCATGTCCTTGATGCGTCCGACGATCTGGACGTACCCGTCGTCCCGCATGACCGCGAGGTCCCCCGTGTGCATCCAGCGCCCGGAGTCGATGACCTCGGCGGTCCGCTCCGGGTCGTCCCAGTAGCCGAGCATCACGCTGTAGCCGCGCGTGCACAGCTCGCCGGACTCCCCGCGCGGCAGCGTCACCCCGCTCACCGGGTCGACGACCTTGACCTCGATGTGCGGCAGGACCCGCCCCACCGTGCCGGTGCGCCGCTCCAGGTCGTCGTCCATGCGGGTCTGGAGGGACACGGGCGAGGTCTCGGTCATGCCGTAGCAGATGGAGACCTCCTCCATGTGCATCTCGGCGACGACCCGCTTCATGACCTCGACGGGGCACGGCGACCCGGCCATGATCCCGGTCCGCAGCGACGACAGGTCGTACGTGGCGAAGTCGGCGAGGTTGAGCTCTGCGATGAACATCGTGGGCACGCCGTACAAGGACGTGCAGTGCTCACGCTCCACGGCGTGCAGCGTGGCCACCGGATCGAACGACGGCGCCGGGATCACGACGCACGCGCCGTGCGAGGTGGCGCCGAGGTTCCCCATCACCATGCCGAAGCAGTGGTAGAAGGGCACGGGCAGGCACACCCGGTCCTGCTCGCCGTAGCCGACGGTGCGCCCCACCCAGTACCCGTTGTTGAGGATGTTGTGGTGGGAGAGCGTGGCGCCCTTGGGGAAGCCCGTGGTGCCCGAGGTGTACTGGATGTTGACCGGGTCGTCACAGCTCAACTCGGCCTCGCGGGCCGCGAGTTCGCCGTCTCCCACGGTCCGCGCCGCGTCGAGCAGCGCGTCCCAGGACCCGTCCCCGATGTAGTGCACGGCCCGCAGCGCCGGGCACTCGCCGCGGACCTCGTCGACCATCGCGCGGTAGTCGCTGGTCTTGTGCCGCTGGGTGGCGACGAGCAGCGAGACGCCCGACTGCTTCAGGACGTACGCCAACTCGTGGGCGCGGTAGGCCGGGTTGATATTCACCATGATGGCGCCGACGCGCGCGGTGGCGTACTGCACCAGGACCCACTCGGCACAGTTCACGGCCCAGATGCCGACCCGGTCGCCCTTGCCGACGCCGGAGCCGATCAGACCGCGCGCCAACTGCTCGACAGCAGCGCCGAATTCGGCGTATGTCCAGCGGGTGCCCGCCGCGACGTCGACGAGCGCGTCCCGGTCCGGCCAGGCGGCGACGGCCCGGTCGAGGTTCTGCCCGATGGTGTCGCCGAGCAGCGGCGTCTTGCTGGTGCCGTGCGCGTACGACAGCGCGGCGCCGCCGGGCGCGCCCTCGGAACCCGCCGGACTCACCGAACTCACCGTCGTACTCACCGGAAGTCCTCCTCGCGGTACTCGGCGCCGGACCCCTTGGCCGTCGCCTCACGCAGCTCGATGCGGCGGATCTTGCCGGACACGGTCTTGGGCAGCACACCGAACTCCAGGCGGCGCAGGCGTTTGTACGGGGCGAGCACCGCCCGCGAGTGCTCGAACAGCAACTTCGCGGTGTCGGGGCCGGGTTGGTAGCCGTCGGCGAGCACCACGTACGCCTTGGGCACGGCGAGACGCACCGGGTCCGGGGCGGGCACGACCGCCGCCTCGGCCACCGCCTCGTGCTCGAGCAGCGCGCTCTCCAGCTCGAACGGCGAGATCTTGTAGTCGGAGGCCTTGAAGACGTCGTCCGATCTGCCCACATAGGTCAGGTATCCGTCGGCGTCGCGCGCGCCGATGTCGCCGGTGCGGTAGTAGCCGTCCGCCATGGCCTCGGCGGTGCGCTCCGGGTCGCCGTGGTAGCCGGTCATCAGGCCGACGGGGGCGGCGGACAGGTCGAGCGCGATCTCGCCCTCCGCGGCGCCCGGCTCGCCCGTCACCGGGTCGAGCAGCGCGACGGCGAACCCGGGCGTCGGCCGCCCCATCGACCCGGGCTTCAGCTTCTGCCCGGGGGTGTTGGCGACCTGCACGGCCGTCTCGGTCTGCCCGAAGCCGTCCCGGATGGTCACGCCCCAGTCGCGCCGCACCTGCTCGATGACCTCGGGATTCAGCGGCTCACCGGCCGCGACGACCTCACGCGGGGGCGTGCGGAGCTGGGTGAGGTCGGCCTGGATGAGCATGCGCCACACGGTGGGCGGTGCGCAGAAGCTGGTGACGCCCGCCCGGTCCATCTCGGCCATGAGCCGCCCCGCGTCGAAGCGCGTGTAGTTGTGGATGAAGACGGTCGCCTCCGCGTTCCACGGCGCGAACAGGTTCGACCAGGCGTGCTTGGCCCAGCCCGGCGAGGAGATGTTCAGATGCACGTCGCCGGGCTTGAGCCCGATCCAGTACATCGTCGCCAAGTGGCCCACGGGGTACGACACATGGGTGTGCTCGACGAGCTTGGGCCGGGCGGTCGTGCCGGACGTGAAGTACAGCATGAGCGGGTCGTCGGCGCGGGTGACGCCGTCGGGCGTGAAGTCGTCGGGGGCGGTGTCGACGCCCTCGTACCGAATCCACTCGGCGGAGGGCGCGTCGGCGGCACCGGAGGTACCGGCGGCACCGGAGTCGGGGTCCTCGACGGCGGGGGCGCCCACGACGATGCGGGTGTAGTCCCCGGGCACGTCCGCGAACTTCGCGGTGTCCTCGGCGCGCACCACGACGTGCCGGGCCCGGCCGCGCTCGACGCGGTCGCGCAGATCGGCCGCGCCGAGCAGCGGCGTCGCCGGGATCACCACGGCGCGCAGCTTCATCGCGGCGAGCGCGACCTCCCACAACTCGGCCTGGTTGCCGAGCATCACGACGACGCGGTCCCCGGCGCCGACGCCGAGCGCGCGCAGCCAGTTGGCGGCCCGCGCGGAGCGCCGCGCGAGCCCCGCGAAGGACCGCCGGGTCTCGGTGCCGTCCTCCTCGACGATGTGCAGCGCCGTGCGGTCGTTGCCGTCGGCGATCACGTCGAACCAGTCGAGCGCCCAGTTGAAGTGCGCGGGCCGCGGCCAGGCGAAGCCCTCGTACGCGGCCGTGTAGTCCTCCCGGTGGCGCAGCAGGAAGTCCCGTGCCGCACGGAAGTCCTCCGTGCGGCGGTCCTCGGTGCGACAGTCCTCCGTACGGCGATCCTCCGCGCCGCCGCCCGTTCCGGTCGTCGTCATCTGCACCCCTCGCATTCCGCTCAACCCCGCTCGTCCGTACCATCGTGTAATTCGTGATGCAGGTCTCACTACCCCCGGACGGGGGTGGTGTCCCCCGAGGGGGCACGGGACCGGGAGCTGAAGGGGCGCGCGTGACGGCTGCGGACGGCGGTGAGGCGGCGGAGGTACGGGCCGCGCTGCTGCGGCTGCGCCGCGGCACGGGGCTGCCCGTGGCCTTCGGCGGGCTCGTGACCAGCGCGGACGGCGCCTCGCGGGTGCGCATCGCCGAGCTGAGCGGGACGGCCACGCACTCCCTGAACGGCCTCGCGATCTTCGCGGGCCACGGGCTCGGCGGCAAGGCCGTCGCCCTCGCCCGGCCCTGCGCCGTCACGGACTACAGCACGTCCCGGCAGATCAGTCACGAGTACGACGCCGCCGTCGGTCTTGAGGGCCTGCGGGCGGTGCTCGCGGTGCCGCTGGTCGTACGCCGACGGGTGCGCGGCCTGCTGTACGGCGCCCTGCGCACCGCCCTTCCGCTCGGCGACCGGACACTCGCCGCGGCCGTCGCCGCCGCCCGGGACGTGGAGCAGGCACTCGTCGTCAGGGACGAGGCGGCCGCGCTCGCGGCGGCGGCCCGGGAGACGGTCGCGGACCTGCCCGAGCGGCGGTACGGCTGCGGCTCCGGGGACGCGGCGTGGGAGCGGGTGCGGGAGGCCCACGGGGCGCTGCGCGCGCTGGCCCCGCGCATCGGGGATCCCGCGCTGCGGGAGGAACTCCTTGCGGTGAGCGACACATTGACGGCCGCGGCGCTCGCGGCGGGGTCGGCCGCGGCGAGCGCTCCGGGCGCGACCGCTCCGGGTGGCTCCGCCAGGACCGGCTCCGGCGTGCGCCTCGCCCCGCGCGAGGTGGACGTGCTCGCCTGCCTCGCCGGCGGCGCCACCAACGCGGCGGCCGCGCACCGCCTCGGCCTGCGCCCGGAGACGGTGAAGGGGTATCTGCGGTCGGCCATGCGGAAGCTCGGCGCGCACACGCGCTGGGAGGCGGTGGTGGCGGCGCGGCGGGCGGGGTTGCTGCCGTAGCGGGCCCCGGGGCCTTGGGCGTCGGCGTGACCGCCGTGCCGGTTCTGGCCGCCGTGCCGGTTCTGGCCGCTGTGCCGGTTCTGGCCGCTGTGCCGGTTCTGCTGCCGAGGCCGCGCGCGCACGGTTCAATGGCCCGCACAAGCCACACCTGAGACACGCCTGAGGGAGGGGGGACCCACATGGTGTCCACCGACAGACTGCTGGCCTTCGCGGCGATGTCGGCCCTGGTGATCGTGATCCCGGGGCCGAGCGTCCTGTTCGTGATAGGCCGCGCCCTTGCGCACGGCCGCCGCACCGCCGTGGCGACGGCCCTGGGCAACGTCGCGGGCTCGTACCTCATGATCGTGGCGGTCGCCTTCGGCCTCGGCTCGCTGGTCGAGCGCTCGGCGGCGGTGTTCCTGGCGGTGAAGCTCGCGGGCGCGGCGTACCTGGTGTTCCTGGGGGCGCAGGCGTTCCGGCACCGCAAGGAGATGAAGGCGGAGGCGATGTGCGCGGCGGGTGCGGGCACGAAGTCCGCGCGCGGCGACGCCCGCACGGTCCTGGACGGCGTCCTCGTGGGCCTCACCAACCCGAAGGGCATCGTGTTCGCGGCGGCGGTGCTGCCGCAGTTCGTCGACCACTCGGCGGGCCATGTGCCGTTCCAGATGCTGCTGCTCGGCCTCGTACCGATCAGCATCGGCCTGGTCACGGACACCCTGTGGGGCCTGACGGCGTCCGCGGCACGCACCTGGTTCGCCCGCTCGGACCGCAGGCTCGCCCTGATCGGCGGGGCGGGCGGGTGCACGATGATCGGGCTCGGGGTGACGGTGGCGGTGACGGGCCGGGCGGACTGAGGCTGTCGGTGTCCTACTGAGACTGTCGGCGTCCTACGCGGCGTCGACAACCGCCCCGAACCCGACGTCGTACGAAACCGCGTCGGCCGCGAGCAGCCGCGCCGTGCGCTCCGCCTCCGCGGCGACCGCATCGCGCCGGGCCTTCGTCAGTGTCCCGAACGGCTCCACGGTGAGCCGCGCCGCGCCGTCCTTGGACTCCTCCAGGCGCCAGACCCCGGCGAGGAAGCCGTCCACGAGGAAGACGCAGAAGGGCTGATTCGCCTTCCAGGTACGGGACTTGTACGCCTCGGGCACGACGCGGGTGCGGTCGGCATGGGACAGCAGGAGGTTGTCGTACTCGGGCAGGAACCGGGGCGGGGCCGGGGTGTCCGGGTCGGGGCGGGGGGCGTCGGGCAGGTCGAAGAGTTCGACGCCGTGCTCGTCGCGGAACGTACGCAGCCGGGGCCGCAGCCGCTCGAAGGCGGCGCGCAGCCGGGTCAGACCGGCCCAGGTCTGCATGTCCTTGACGGAGGCGGGCCCGAAGGCGGCGAGATAGCGCAGGACGGTGGCGTCGAGGGCGGCGGGGGCTTCGGCGTGGGCGGCGGGGGCGGCGGCTCCGGTGTGGGCGGTGGCTTCGGCGAGGGGGCGGCCGAGCCAGTGCTCGGCGGTGGTGAGGGCGACCTGGCCGCTCTGCCGCCACAGGCCGCGCGGCGTGACCTGGACCAGCGGGAGCCGGGCACGGGCGGCGATGCCGAGGGACTGCGGGTCGGCGCCCGGCCAGTGCCGCAGGAGTTCGGCGCGGAGCTGGGCCGGGGTGCGGGGCTCCTCCTCGACGTACGCCCTGGCCAGCGCGGCGAGCCGGTCCAGGTCCACACCGGCGAGGCCGCCCCGGAACATGCGCAGCTCGCGGTCGATGGCGGGCTGCGTCAGCGGCCGCAGCGTGAGCATGTCGTCGGCGGTGAGGGTGTGGACGGTGGACCGCATGGTGACGGCACGGACCGCCGCGCGCTCGCTCATCAGCCCCGAGAGCTCCTCCGGTGCGAAGTCGGCGAGGCGCGCGGCGAGGGCGTAGTACGGGGGTTTCACGTTCTGCGCCTGGAGCCCGACGAGGTGGGTGAGGGCGGCTTCGGCGGACATCTCCGCGCGGCGCAGGAGGAGCTGGCGGGCGAGGGTGGCGCGGTTGAGGGCGCGGGGGCTGAGCGTCGGCGGGGGCGCCGGGGTGGACGGGGACGCCGCGGTGGACGGAGTCGACGGGGTCGCCGCGGTGGGCGTCTTCGCTCTCGACGGGGTCTTCGTCATGCCCCGCACGCTAGCGCCCGTTGCGGACAGATACGGTCCGCAAAAGCCCGCACGCCGCGGTCGCGCCCGCGTAATCTGCCGCATATATCCTGCTCCGGGGCCGCACGGCGCAGGTCTGAGCGGCCCCGCAGAAGTCGACCGAACCATCACGGAAGGGCTGGCTGCCGGTGACTCCGGAGCGACGAACACACCGCCCACAGCAGACGCGCAAGCACTCCTGGCGGCGGGCGTCCTCCCAGTCCGCGTCCGCGCCGGGCGGGCAGCCGCCGGCCGACGCGTCGCGGCCCCACGCCGAGCAGTCCCCGGCCGCCGCGGCCGCCCCGAGCGTGGTCCAGGCGGCGGTGTACCGCGACGGCGTGCGCGTCTCCTCCCCCACCTCCCTCGCCGCGACCTTCCGTGAACTGCGCGCGCGGCCCGACGGCATGGCGTGGATCGGCCTGGCCCGCCCGACGGAGGCGGAACTGCTGTCCCTGGCGGCCGAGTTCGACCTGCACGAGCTGGCGGTCGAGGACGCGATGGAGGCCCACCAGCGCCCCAAGCTGGAGCGGTACGGCGAGACGCTGTTCGTCGTCCTGCGCGCGGCCCGCTACCTGGACGCCCCCGAGGAGGTCGACTTCGGCGAGCTGCACGTGTTCGTCGGCGCCGACTTCGTCATCACGGTCCGGCACGGCGCGGCCCCCGACCTGTCGGCGGTGCGCCACCGCATGGAGGAGGACCCGGAACTCCTGCGGCTCGGCCCGGAGGCGGTCCTGTACGCCATCCTGGACGCGGTCGTCGACGGCTACGTCCCCGTCGTGTCCGGCGTCCAGAACGACATCGACGAGATCGAGACCGAGGTCTTCAGCGGCGACCCCGCGGTGTCGCGCCGCATCTACGAACTCTCCCGCGAGGTCGTCGAGTTCCAGCGCGCGACCCGCCCCCTGGTGAGCATGCTGCACGGCCTGATGGCGGGCTTCGCGAAGTACGGCACGGACGAGGAACTCCAGCGCTACCTCCGCGACGTGGCCGACCACGTCACCCACACCAGCGAACGCGTGGACGGCTTCCGCCAGGCCCTCACCGACATCCTCACGGTCAACGCCACGCTGGTCACCCAGCAGCAGAACGCGGAGATGCGGGCCCTGGCGGAGGCGGGCTTCGAACAGAACGAGGAGATCAAGAAGATCTCCTCCTGGGCCGCCATCCTCTTCGCCCCCACCCTCGTCGGCACGATCTACGGCATGAACTTCGACTCCATGCCCGAGCTGAACTGGACCCTCGGCTACCCCTTCGCCATCCTCCTGATGGCCGTGGTCTGCGTGAGCCTGTACTTCATCTTCAAGCGGCGGGACTGGCTATAGGTCCTTCAGGTTGTAGAAGTGGATGGGTGTGTTCGGTGTGAAACCGATACGCGGGTATACGGGGGCCCCGGCGGCGGTCGCGTGCAGAGTGGCGCGGGTCAGCCCGGTGGCCCGGGCGCCCTCGTGCAGCGCCTTGCGCGTGACCGCCTCGCCGTAGCCCCTGCGCTGCCACTGCGGGTCGGTGGCGACGAAGGCGACGAAGAGGCGGCCCTGCGCTTCGACCGTCGCGGCGCACGCCACCGGAACGTCGCCTCGCATGCCCAGGTAGGCGTACATCTCGCTCTTCCAGCGCGCGGATCCGACCAGGCCCTCGCGGCCTTCCTCCAAGGGGAAGCCGTAGGCGCGTGATTGGAGGTCCGCGTAGGCCCGCAAGTGCTCGTCGGTGCGCACACGTACGAACGTCAGGTCGGGGTGGACCGGGTCGGGGATGGGCAGCAGGTCTCCGGCCATGCCTCTGCCGGGGAAGGCGTACTGCAGGCCGGCCCACTCGGCCGCCGGGGCCAGCCCGGTGCGAGCCTCGTCGTCGAGAAGGTCCTCGAAGAGCCACAGGAAGCCCGGGTGCTTCTTCGCACGCATGATGTCCGCTGCCTGGCTCAGACGTTGCGCGACGAGCTCGGCTCCTGCTCCCGCGTCGGTCAGGGTGATGCAGTTCCAGAACGAGAATCGGCTGTCCGCCCAGCGGACGGCGATGCCGGGGAGGTCGCGTACATCCGCGTCCGCGTCGCGGTCGAGCACCATGGCGCGCCAGGCCACGGTGAGCTGCTGTGCCGATTCGATGGATTCGGTGAGATCAGTCATCAGATGATGCCTTCGAACTGTTTGTCCTCAGTGGGAGAACTGGAGCGGGGCACGTGGTAGGAGTCGCGTCCGAAGCGCCGCCACAGGGCGGCGATGAGGAAGGCCACCACTACGGCGACGGGGGTGTAGTTGAAGGTGGTGGCGGTGATCGGGCTGCTCTGCGGCAGCAGGAACAGCACCGTGACCGCACCCGCCCACACCACCGCCACCCAGCCGATCGGCCGGCTCCAGCGGCCCAAATGCCAGGGCCCTGGGGTGAATCGGTCGCGGTGGAGCAGCCGCAGCAGCACCGGAATGGCATAGGCCGAGGTGAATCCCACGGCCGAGATGGCGGTCACCGCCGAGAACGCCGTATTGGAATACAAGGACGGCAGCGCGAGCACGAACGCCACGGCGACCGCGAGCCAGACCGCGTTGGCGGGGATGGCGGTGCGGGGGCTGACCTTCTTCCAGAGCCCCGATCCGGGCAGGGCACCGTCCCGGGCGAAGGCGTAGATCATCCGGCTGGCGCTGGCGGTCACGGTGTAGCCGCACAGGAACTGGGCCACGATGATCACAAGGAGCAGGGCCTTTGCCGCCGCCTCGCCCAGCGCGTCCAGAAGGATCTGTGCCACCGGTACGCCGGTCGGGCCGGCCAGGGTCGTGGCGTAGTCCTGGATGGCGAACAGCAGGGTGAGCAGCAGGATGCCGCCGGCGATCCAGGACACCGCCACCGAGCGGAAGATCCCGCGGGCCGCGGCGACGGAGGCATGGTTCGTCTCCTCGCTCAAGTGGGCCGAGGTGTCGTAGCCGGCCAGGGCGAAGACCGGCAGCAGCATGCCCAGCAGGATCACGTAGACCGGGACGCCCCAGCCCGTGTTGTTGGTGAACTCCGTGAAGACGAAGCCGGCCGACTGGTGGTCGGAGGGCACGAACGCCAAGGCGCCGATGATGACGACGGCGCCTGCCAGGTGCCACCACGCGCTCACGGACGTCAGGATGTTCATCAGCCGGGTGCCGAAGAGGTTCAGGACCGCGTGCAGCGCGAGGATGACCGCGTACAGGAGCAGCAGGGATTCCGGGGTCGGCGTGTAACCGAACTGCAGGTTCATCCACGCGGCGGTGAACGTCGCGATGCCGTAGTCCTGGGCGGCGATTCCGCCGAGCAGGCCCAGGAGGTTGAGCCAGCCGGTGTACCAGCTCCACCGCTCGCCTCCGAGCTGGCGGGCCATGTAGTACAGGCCGCCGCTGGTGGGGTAGCGGGAGGTGATCTCCGCCAGGGCCGCGGCCAGGCACAGCACCAGCGGCCCGACAGCGAGCCATCCCCACATGATCACCCCGGGGCCTCCCGAGTTCAGGCCGAAGCCGAACAGCAGCAGGGTCCCCGACATGATCGATATGACCGACAGGGAGGCGGAGAAATTACCGAAAGCCCCCATCCGGCGGTGCAGTTGCTGGGTGTAGCCCAGCGATTGGAGGATGCGCGCGTCCTCCCCGTCGTCGTTGACCGGGTTCGGCCGCTGGCGCCGTGCTCTTACCGAAGTCATTGGTTCTCCGCACAGGAAAGCTGAAAGTGAGGGGCGGTCATGGGTGTTTTCCCGTATGCCGCGGGTGGGATCTCAGGCAGGCGACGCGGTCCTCCTCGAATGCCTTCCGCCACTGGTCCTCCGGGTACCGGGCGTCGTACTGCCACGGGGCAGGAGTGGCGAAGTCGCCGATGGCGTCGAACACTTCAGTGGCCCATTGAGGGAAGCCACCCCTCGCCAGGGCGTATGCGAGGTAGTTCAGATCCAGCTGGGAACTGGTGGCCGGATCGCACTTCTGGAACCAGCCCTCGAATGCCTGCGTGACGGCTCGGGTGCTGTCCTCCCTGGTCCACAGCAGGCTCAGCATGACCTCGGCCCCTCTGTCCCGTCGCTCCCGGTGCTCCTGCACACGGGCGTAGAGAGGCAGCAGGAGCAGGGGCGAGTCGGGCGGCGCGAAAGAGACCGTCCAGCGGGCGAAATCCGTCGCGACCGCCTGGCGGCCCGCCGGCCCCGGGTGGGCCTGGAGCGCCTGGGACATGCGGTGCCATGCCTCGCGGTTGAACGGATCCCGTCGGTGCACCTCCCCAAGGAGGCCCCAGGGCCCGTAAGGCAGCAGATACTCATGGGGCGGCGGAGCCACGTGATGCTCCGAGTAGCGTCCTGTCGTGTCCGTTTCGGCCAGGGCCAGGCGGCAGATCCAGGGCACCGCGTCGTCGGGATTCCCCTCGCCCGCCTTGTGGCACGCGTCCCGGGCCCGGGCCACCAGTTTCTCCAGGTCCTGTGCCTTCCGGGAGTCACGCGCCCATTGCCTTCGGTGGGCCTGCAGCACCCGTTCGGTGGCGACCCTGGCGTACATCACCCGGGCAGCGAGGCTCTCCGGTTCCTCTTTCAGCCACAACTCCACGACGTTGGCCTGAGCTGCGACGATCCCCAGCACCTGGGTACGGGACGTCCACTGCGGCCAGTTGCCCGTCCGGGCCAGCACCTGCCGCATCTCCATCCAGTAACCCGCCTGAATGTCCTGCACCGCCGCATAGAGGTCCGTGTCACGGCCGGCCGGGTTCGAACTCGCCATCAGCGCCCCTCTCGGCCGGCCCGGCACAGGGCGGGTGAGCACGACACCGAACGGTGTGCACTGGCGGCCATAAGCAGAAGGACCCTCGGGGCAGTTGGGACGGGTGGCACGGTCATGCAAAGGACAGCGGTGCGGGCCGACGAGCGGGGCGGAGACGGCCGGTGGCGCATAACCCGGCCGGCGGCTTGCGCTCTTGGCCGGTAGTGAGTGCCTGACAGGTACTTAAGTGCCTGGAGAGGCGCATGACCAGAGAATCCCAAGATTGTTCGGTTGCTCAGATGCAGGTTTCGGCCATGCGGCAGGCGAGCGTCGCCATCCGTGACCGAACCCGCCTGCCGCGGCACCCAGACGGTGCGCCGCCGGGGCTCGGACGCTCGCAGCCACGTGCTCGTGGGCATGTGGAGCAGGGCCGCCACCCTGAGCGGAAGCGGGCGGGACCCTGGGTGTGCGGGCGGACCCCTGGTGTGACAGTGGACGGTTGAAACGAGCCAGATCAGCCGTACGGTCCGACGAGGGAACGCACCGGGGCCACCGCCACTCGATGGCAGGACACCGTCAACTAGCTTGTGGGACAGGCGAGTTGCATGCGGGACAGGCAAGTTGAGGCATCCTGTTGGCGCGCAGGTGCCGTGCGGGGCACTGCGTTCAGGCGTGCACGGGTGCGCCGGTGGCGGCCTTCCGGACGCGGATCATTCGGCCAGTTCGGTGCGGTCGTCACTGGCTGTGAGCAGACGATGTCATGGGCGGAAGTGCGCGCAGATCCGGGCGAAGCGGTCCCTGGTCTCTCCCGGCGCACGCACACACTCACCAAATGCAGCCGAGCGCGGCCATGAGTTCGGCTCGACTCTGAGCGCGCGTCTTACGGAATACCTCCTTCAGGTGGTCGTTGACCGTGTACGGGGAAATGCCCAGCTCGTTGGCGACCTGCCGACAGGTGCGGGCGTTTCTGAAGTGTTCGACGATGTGACGTTCACGGGGCGTGAGCCCGTACCAGGCAGTGAACGCGGACATCAAGACGTCTCCGGTGGCTGCCTGCACGACCACGGCTGTGGCACCGGTGCTCGCGTCGGTGTGTTCCGGCCGGGCGATCTGGCCGGAAGAGGGGGTCGCCCCTTCAGGGAGTGGGCCTGTGTCCGGCGGGCCGAGGGGCTGCGCGTGCAGCGCCACCCATCGCCCGGCGTGCGCGGCGGGCACGCAGACCACAGGCCGTTCGCCGGGCCGGGCGCTCACGGGCGACGATTCCTCGCCGGCCAGGGCAGCTGCCGCCCATTGGGCGGAGGAGAGCCATTCGGACGCGCCCGCCGTTCGGAGCTCCCGCAGCCAGTCCTGCGCCTGGGGGGTGATGCCGCGCACCGTGTGGTCGGCGTCCACCAGGATGACGCCGGGCTGCGGCGAGGGCGCGGGCAGCAATCCGGCTGCCTGCACGTAGGCTCGCAGACCGGCGACGAGCGCGGGCGTGAGCGCCACGGCCCGGTCCGCGTCGTCGTCCGTGAAGAGCCGTCCGCCCTTCTCGCGGAACAGGCACAACGCCCCCCAGTAGTACTGACGGTCACGCAGCAGTACGCGCAGCTCGCATCCGGCCCCGTGCTCCCGAAGAATGCCGCGGGCCCGTCCCGCCCCGGCCGTCACGTCGTAGGAACCTTGCGCGGTGTGCTCCTGGTCGGCGCGCACCATCGCGACAGGTACCCGCTGCCGCGCGAGGTCCACCGGACGCATCGGGTCGTCGCCGAAGTAACAGTTGAGCATGATCGCACGGGCCAGTTCGCGCGGATAGCGGTGCCAGAATCCGAAGGAAATGGTTCCGGTCGAGGGGTTCAGGCCCACCAGGTTCATCGCGTCATGCGGTATCCACGAGCCGACCTGGCGCGAGATGACTTCCCCCATGGCCTCACGGGACAACGGCACGCGCACGGCGACTGCAAGTCGACGCGTGATTTGGTCGAGATCCCACATCACGCCGTCAAGCGTAGGGCCACCGGCTCCAGAGTGTGCCCAGTCGCCGCCGCCTGCTGCGCCTCGACGCGGCAGCGGGCCTGCGGGGGCTCGTGGTCACGGCTGCGTACGGGGTCGACAGCAGGCTGTGTGCTCGGGCTCGGAGCACTTCACCATCCAGATCCCAGGGAGAAATCCGACCATCCGCGGGGACGACGATGGCCATAAACAGAGGAGTCAAGTACCCACCTCTGCGGGGAGGATCTACTGGTCCTACACACTTGACTCAGGAGCATCACATGACACAGCGCGCCCTCCGGAGCCGACGTGCCGCCACACTTCTCGTCGCGACCGCGACCGCGTCCCTGGCCGTCGGCCTGGTCGCGTCGCCCGCGAACGCCGCGGCTTCCTGGGAGTCGATACCGGTTCCCGAGAACTACGTGAACATGTCGCTGCTGCCTTTCGACAGCCAGAACGCGTACGCCACGACGAAGAGCACGTGCGTAGAGTGCGGCCCCGTCGCGGCGAAGCTGTGGCAGCGGTCCGGCAGCGCCTGGAAGGAACTGAAGCCGCCCACCGACGTCGCGCTGGGCACGCTGGCCGGTACCGGACCCAACGACCTGTGGGCGATCGGCCGGAAGGACATCGGCGACAGCGTCTGGCACGTGCACCGCTACGACGGCACCAAGTGGTCGTCCGACCTCACCCCCGACACCAGGCGCGTGGAGATTCTCGACGCCGAGGCAGTCGACAGAAACAGCCTCTGGGGCGCGGGCAACACGCGGAACAGCGACTTCAATCCGACCGTCACCCACTGGGACGGCCAGAAGTGGAACACCAAGACGTTCACCGACATCGACGGAAGCTTCGAGTCCGTGGACGTGCGGTCCGCGAACGACATCTGGGCCGTCGGCTATCGCTCCGTGAGCGACGAGGTGGCCGACTACCAGCCGCTGGCCATGCGTTATGACGGCACCAAGTGGAGCGAGGTGCCGCTTCCCGCAACGCCGGGCAAGATCAACATCCTGCGTGAGGTGCTCAGCAACGGCCCGAACGACGTGTGGGTCTCCTCCGACGACTACGTGTGGCACTGGGACGGCGCGACCTGGACGAGGAGGGACCTCCCCACCTCCGGCTTCGTCACGTCGTTCGCCAACCACGGCGGTCGGATCTACGCCGGCGTACAGCCCGGCAAGTACGGCGACCCGAAGCTGATGCGCTGGAGCGGCACTTCGTGGGTGGCCGACCCCTCGCTCACCAACGGCACCAGGGTCACGCAGCTGACCACGACCCCGGACGGCGCACTGTATGCCCTGTCCCAGAACGGCGGGTCCGAGAACTATCTCTCCCGCCTCGCCCCGCCGGCCGCTCGCTGACCCGTAAGGCCGCACACGCCGACGTGCGGGGGGGGCAGGCACCTCACCTCGTCCCCCGCGACGTCTCCCCCGTTTCCCTCACCCGCCGGTCGTGCCGCAGGTCGTCGAAGAGCCGGGCCGACCGCTTGGCGTCCCACTTCAGTACGTTGCCCTTGGGTGTGGGGACGCCGATGCCGGACACGGGCACGTTGATCTGCTTGCCGCGTCCGCCGGCGACGCTCTGCATGGCGCGGAACATGCTGCTGAGGTCGCGCAGGCTCATGTCCTTGTCGACGATGAGTGTGTCGAGCGCGGCCTGCATGGCGGGGCCGATCTCCAGCGGGTCGAAGAGGGTGGCGGGGCGGGCGGCCTGGTGGGCGAGGGCGGAGAGGAACTTCTGCTGGTTCCTGGAGCGGCCCAGGTCGCCCTCCTTCTCCTGGTGGCGCTGGCGTACGAAGGCGAGTGCCTGCTCGCCGTTCAGGGTCTGGCAGCCCTTGCGCAGGTCGGCGCCCGACTTCTTGTCCTTGATGTCCCGGTCCAGGCACATGCGTACGCCGCCGATGGCGTCGACGATGTTCACGAACCCGGCGAAGCCGATCTCCGCGTAGTGGTCGATGCGAAGGCCGGTGTTCTTCTCGACGGTGTGGACGAGGAGTTCGGGGCCGCCGTAGGAGAACGCGGCGTTGAGCTTGTCGCCCTCGGGGTGTTTGGTCTTGCCCGTCGTCGTGTCGAGGCGGCCGGGCACGGTGACCCAGGAGTCGCGCGGCAGGCTGACCATGCTGGTGCCGTGCGCGCCGGTGTGCAGCAGCATCATGGAGTCGGTGCGGCGCCCGCCGCCCCCGCCGGCGTGCAGGTCCTTCACGTCGTCCTCGGAGAGTCCGTCGCGGCTGTCCGAGCCCACGATGAGGTAGTTGGTGCCCTCGCCGGGCGGCGGCCGGTGCCCGTACGCGCCGAGGTCGACGTCGCGGTTGAGCCGGGTCTCGGCCCAGCCGTACATGGCGCCCGCCGCGACGACCACCACGGTCAGCAGGGCGAGCACCGCCCGCCGCAGCCGCCTGCGCTTCTTCGGCTGCCGGGCGTGGGCGCGCCGGGGCCCGTAGCGGGAGCTGGGGCGTTGGTTGAACCGCTCGACGTGCTCGCGCGCGGCGGAGCCTTCCGGGGCCGGGTCCGGGGCCTGGTCCGGCGTGGTCAGCTCCGGGTCCGGCATGGTCAGCTCCGGATCCGGCGTGGTCAGCTCCGGGTCCGTCATGGTCAACTCCCTTGCAGGCTGCGCCGCGCCTGTTCGGGCGGCGCTTGGAGCAGATACGGGTCGGCGGTTCCGGTGCGCTTCATGCTGTGCCACTTCAGGCGGCTGCCGAGGAGCGCGGTGGTCACGGAGTGAATGACCACCAGGTACATCAACTGCCGGTAGACGAACTGCTGGAGCGGCAGCGCCCACAGCACGCGCAGCCGTTCGCGGTCCAGACGCAGCGCGTACGCGGCGGTGGCCACCTGGACGGAGAGGAAGCCGAACCAGACGAGGGCGGCCTCCACCGGGTCGCGGAACAGCGCCCCGAACAGGGCGAACAGGTCCACGACCGGTGCGCACAGCGGCAGCACGATCTGGAACAGCGTGACGTAGAGCAGCACGCGCCGGCCGAAGCGTCCGGCGGGGCCGACCTCCCTCACCGCGCGTCGGTGCTTCCACATCGACTGCAGGGTGCCGTAGCACCAGCGGTAGCGCTGGCGCCACAACTGCCGCACGGTAGTGGGCACTTCGGTCCAGGCGACCGCCGACTCCTCGTAGACCACGCGCCAGCCGGCCCGCCAGAGCGCCATCGTGAGGTCGGTGTCCTCGGCCAGGGTCTCGTCACTGACGCCGCCGACGCCCATCAGCGCGTCCCTGCGGAAGGCGCCGATCGCCCCCGGCACCGTCGGCATGCACTCCAGGACCTCGAACATCCGCCGGTCGAGGTTGAAGCCGAGGACGTACTCCAGGTGCTGCCACTTGCCCATCAGGCTGCGCCGGTTGCCGACCTTGGTGTTGCCGCTGACCGCGCCGACCGCCGGGTGGGCGAGCGGCTGGATCAGGCGGGCAAGGGCCTCGGGTTCGAAGATGGTGTCCGCGTCGACCATGACGACGATGTCGTACCGGGCGTGCGCCAGGCCGGTGTTGAGGGCGCTGGGCTTGCCGCCGTTGGGCTGGCGGATCACCGTGACGCGCGGGTCGTCGATGCCCTCGGCGATGTCGGCGGTGGCGTCGCTCGAGCCGTCGTCGATCACGATGATCTGCAGGTGCGGGTGGGTGGAGGCGAGCAGCGAGTACACGGTGCCCGCGATGCCGGCCTCCTCGTTGTACGCGGGCACCAGCACCGTCACCGGCTCCCGCACCTCCCGCAGCCGTGGCGCGCCGGGCCGGTATCGGTGCAGCCTGCGCACATGCAGCCGGGCGAACACCGCGAACAGCAGCATCCGCAGGACGCCGAGCACGCCGGTGAGGGTCAGCGTCCACACCATCACGGTGAGGAAGGCGTGCCCGAGGCGCTGCGTCCAGATCAGGCCCTCGCCCTTGATCTCCTGGGTGACCGGCACCTCGTCGACGAAGGAGGGACGGCCAAGTCCGCCGCTGACGGTGGTGAACCGCTTGACGCTGCGGTCCCGCAGCAGCTCCTCGGCCTCGCGGTAGCCCAGGTCGGTCTGGCTGTGCTGCGTCACAAGACCCCGCCACGGCTTACGGGTCTTGCGGTCGGAGGCGACCACCAGGTAGCCCTGCGCCGCCGCGCGCTTGGCGGCCGGCCACTGGGCGCCGCAGAGCGTGTCCGCGGCCGTGGTGTGCGGCAGCCGCAGCAGAGTGGTGTTGATGCCGGCCGCACCCGCCAGAGCGGTCTGGGTGAGCGACAGTTCCAGACGCGCGCGCAGCGGCGAGGCGACACCGAGGTCGCCGCCGCTGTAGGTGTACGAGCCGATCTCGTGGCCCTCGTACAGGATCCGCCGCATCAGCTCCGGATGCCTGGCCGCGTCCTTGCCGTACACGAAGAAGGTCGCCCGCGCGTGGTGCCTGCGCAGCAGGTCGAGCAGGCGCGGCGTCCACTTCGGATCGGGCCCGCCGTCGAAGGTGAGCGCGACGGTCCCCGGCGCCATGCCCGCGGTGTCGACCCCCTGCGGGCCGAACCGCAGCAGCGGCTTCCCGTCGTCCGCCTCACGCGGAATCGGCCGCGTGCACGGCGGCTTGGAGCGGGCGGCATCCACCTGGTGGGTCGTCCAGCCCTCGAAGAGGAGGGCCACGACGACCACCAGGAGGACCAGCAGAAGGACGAGCCAGTGTCCGCGCGGCGGGCGGCGGACAGCGGCACGCCGCCTCACTGCTTCGGGCCTCCGGCCGGCGGGGCGGATCTGTGGGGGCCCTGCTGCGATGTGCCGGTGTCCGGGCCGGAAGGTGCAGGTCCGTTCGTACTCGTCGTGCTCGGCGGGTGCGTGCCGACGGGCTGGCGGAGCCCGCTGATCAGCATGCCGACGAACAGCAGATACCCGAGGCAGGCGCAGCCCACGGCCAGCGCCAGGCCTTGCAGCGTCCGCCTGCGCCAGCCCGACTCGTCGATGAAGACGGGAGGTTGGGGCGCGGCGGCGTCCTGGGGACGCCGCGCCGCCGGGATCACGCGAGGCACCGTGTACCGCTCCCCGCGGGCAGGGGGTACGGACGACATTCGCCCGTCGTGCGGTGTGCCGGCTATGTGGGGGATGCCCTGCACTGCTGCTCCTGATCTGCGGCCGCGCACGCGCGACTCTTTGTGTGTGGGGGACCTCCGACCCTACTCGGGCACCCGGGTGGCACGGCAACAGGATGTCCTGGTCTTCGCCATCGCGACGAGAAAAACTCCCGCCCGACGGCACCGTTCCGCCGTCAGCGCCCGCCGAAGCGCTCCCGCAGTTCCCTCTTGAGGATCTTCCCGCTGGCATTGCGCGGCAGCGCGTCCACGAACACCACGCGCTTGGGCGCCTTGAAGGAGGCGAGCTGCTCGCGTGCGTGGGCGATGAGTTCGGATTCGGTGACGTCTGCGTCTCCGTCGCGTACGACGACGGCGGTGACGGCCTCGATCCAGCGCTCGTCGGGCAGGCCGATCACCGCGGCCTCGGCGACGGCCGGGTGGGTGTAGAGCGCGTCCTCGACCTGGCGCGAGGCGACGAGCACTCCCCCGGAGTTGATGACGTCCTTCACCCGGTCGACGACGGTGAAGTAGCCCTCCGCGTCGCGCACGGCGAGGTCGCCCGAGCGGAACCAGCCGTCGCGGAACGCCTCGGCGGTCTCCTCCGGCTTGTCCCAGTAGCCCTCGCACAACTGCGGTGAGCGGTAGACCACTTCGCCCTGGGTGCCGTCCGGCACCTCCTTGCCCGCCTCGTCGACGACCCTCGCCTCGACGAACAGGACGGGCCGTCCGCAGGAGTCCATCCGGCCCTCGTGCTCCTCGGGGCCGAGCACCGTGGCGAGCGGGCCGATCTCGCTCTGGCCGAAGCAGTTGTAGAAGGCGAGGCCGGGCAGGTGTGAGCGCAGCCGCTCCAGGACGGGCACCGGCATGATCGACGCGCCGTAGTACGCCTTGCGCAGGGCGCTCAGGTCGCGGGTGGCGAACTCGGCGTGGTGCGACAGGCCGATCCACACGGTGGGCGGCGCGAACAGGCTGTCGGCGCGGCCGGCCTCCACCAGGTCGAAGATGCGTACGGCGTCCGGCGCGTCGAGGATCGTGTTCTCGGCGCCCACCGCCAGATACGGCAGCAGGAAGACGTGCATCTGGGCCGAGTGGTAGAGCGGCAGGGAGTGCAGCGGCCGGTCGGACTCCCTCAGGTCCAGGGCGTGCACGGCGCTCATGTACTCGTGGACCAGGGCCCGGTGGGTCATCATCGCACCCTTGGGCAGGGCGGTGGTGCCCGAGGTGTAGAGGAGCTGCGCGAGGTCCTCGGCGGCCGGTTCGGGGCCGTCGTACGGAGTCGCGGCAGCCAGGCGCGCGAGGAGCGAGTCGTCGGTGTCCCTGAGCGGCAGGACGGCCGCGCCTTCGGGGAGCCTGCCTGCGATGTCGGGGTCCGCGAGGACGAGGGCGCTGCCGGACTGTTCGACGATGTACGCGAGGTCGTCGCCGGTGAGGTTCTGGTTCACCGGCACGTGGACGAGGCCCGCGCGGGCGCAGGCCAGGAAGCCGATGAGGTAGGCGTCGGAGTTGTGGGCGTAGGCGCCGACGCGGTCGCCGCGGGCCAGGCCCGTCGCGCGCAGGACGCCGGCCGCGCGCGAGACGGCGTCGTCCAGTTCGGCGTACGTCCAGGCGCGGTCGCCGTAGCGCAGGGCGGTGCGGGCGGGTGTCCGGCGGGCGCTGCGCCGGAGGACGCCGTCGACCGTGCTGCCGCGTGCGCCGGGCGTCGTCGTGCTGCCGCGTGCACTGGTCGGCGTCGCGCCATCACGTGCACCGGTCGCCGTCGCGCCCTCACGTGCATCCGCCCTGTCGCGTTCACCCGTCATGGGCGTGATCCTGTGGGTGCCGACCGGCGCCGGTCAAGGGCCGTGCGTGACGTACATCGCCCCCTCCGCAGGCACCCCGGACAGATCACATACCGCTTGGTACGCTCCAACAGCCACTGCTCTCACACCAGTTGGGAGGCACGATGCGCATCCGCATCAGACCCGCCGTGGCGTTCGGCGCCGCGCTCCTCACGGCATCGGCCCTGCTGTCGCCCGTGGCGACGGCCCGGGACGACGCCCGCCCTGCGAGCGACCATCCGTCCGGCGGGGGCCTGTCCGCCACGATCCGCTACACCGAGTACGGCGTGCCGCACATCCTCGCCAAGGACTACGCGAACCTGGGCTTCGGGACCGGCTGGGCGCAGGCCGCCGACCAGGTGTGCACGCTCGCCGAGGGGTTCGTCACCGTGCGCGGCGAGCGTTCGCGCCACTTCGGGGCGCAGGGCGACCCCGGCGGCGACCTGTCGTCCGCGTCCACGAATCTCGCGAGCGACCAGTACTTCCGCGGCGTACGCGACGCGGGCACCGTGGAGAAGCTGCTGAAGCAGCCCGCGCCACGCGGCATGAGCCGCGACGTCAAGGAGCTGTCGCGCGGGTTCGCCGCGGGCTACAACGCGTGGCTGAAGAAGAACCGCGTCACCGACCCGGCGTGCGCCGGGGCCGACTGGGTGCGCCCGGTGTCCACCCTGGACCAGGCCCGCCTCGGCTATGCCGTCTCGATCCTCGGCGGCGAGGGCCGCGCCATCGACGGCATCACGGCGGCGGGGCCTCCGGGGGCGCGGGACGCGCGCCGCGCGCCGGACCCGAGCAGGACGGCGGAGGCGGCGCGCAAGCTCTTCTCTCCCGCCGCGGGCAGCGCCGACATGGGCTCCAACGCCGTCGCCTTCAGCGGGAAGACCACGGCGAACGGCCGCGGACTGCTGCTCGGCAACCCGCACTACCCCTGGCACGGCGGCCGCCGCTTCTGGCAGTCGCAGCAGACCGTCCCGGGCGAGCTGAACGTCTCGGGCGGCTCGCTCATCGGCACCCCCGTGGTCAACATCGGCTTCAACGGGCACGTGGCATGGAGCCACACGGTCGCGACTGGCGTGCCCTTCAACGTGCACGAGCTGACCCTGGACCCGTCCGACCCGACGGCCTACCTGGTGGACGGCAAGCGCGAGCGGATGAAGAAACGCACGGTGACCGTCCCCGTGCGCGACGGCGCCCCGGTGACCCGCACCCAGTGGTGGACGCGCTACGGGCCGGTCGTCACCGGCCTCGGCCGGCAACTCCCGCTGCCGTGGACCACGAAGACGGCCTACGCCCTGAACGACCCCAACGCCCGCAATCTGCGCGCCGGGGACACCAACCTCCGCTTCGGCAAGGCCCGTTCGACGTCCGGCATCCTGCGCGCCCTCCGCGACACCCAGGGCCTGCCGTGGGTCAACACGATCGCCGCCGACCGCCACGGCAACTCGCTGCTGACCCAGTCGCAGGTGCTGCCCCGCATCACCGACGACCTGGCCGGGCGCTGCTCCACCGCCCTGGGCAAGGTCACCTACCCGGCCGCGGGAGTGGCCGTCCTGGACGGCGCGCGCGGCGACTGCGCGCTCGGCTCGGACAAGGACGCGCTGCAGCCGGGCGTCTTCGGCCCGGCGCGGATGCCGACCCTCAAGAACGCCCCGTACGCGGAGAACTCCAACGACAGCGCCTGGCTGAGCAATGCCGACCGACCGCTGACGGGGTACGAGCGGATCTTCGGCACGATCGGCACGCAGCGTTCGATGCGTACGCGAGGCGCCATCGAGGACGTGTCCGCGATGGCCGCGCGCGGCGGACTGACCGTCAAGGACCTCCAGCGCCAGCAGTTCGCGAACCGCGTCCCGGCCGGTGACCTCGCGGCGGCCGACGTGGCCCGCGCGTGCGCCGCGCTGCCACCCGGCGCGGCGAAGTCGTCCGACGGCAAGGTCGTCGACGTACGCGAGGCCTGCGAGGTGATCAGGGCCTGGGACCGCACGATGAACACCGACAGCAAGGGCGCGCTGCTCTTCGACCGGTTCTGGCGCGCGCTGACCGCGAAGGTGCCGAACGCCGAGCTCTGGAAGGTCCCGTTCACCGCCTCCGACCCGGTGCGCACCCCGAACACCCTCAACACCAGCGCACCGGGCTTCGCCACAGCCCTCGCCGACGCGGTGACGGAACTGACAACGGCAGGCATCCCGCTCAGCTCCCGGCTCGGCGACCACCAGTTCCTCGTACGGAACGGAAAGCGGCTGCCGATGCACGGCGGCACGGAGTCACTCGGCGTCTGGAACAAGATCGAGCCCCAGTGGAACGCACAAGGCGGCGGCTACACGGAAATCGCCCACGGCTCCAGCCACATCCAGGCCGTCGCCTGGAACAACTCCCCCTGCCCCAAGGCCCGCACCCTCCTGACCTACTCCCAGTCCTCGAACCCGAAATCACCGCACTACAGCGACCAGACACGGCTGTACGCCGCTGAGCGCTGGGTGACGTCACGCTTCTGCGAGAAGGACATCCGCAAGGCACCCGGCCTGAAGGTGGTGAAGGTGCACCAGCACTGACACGCGCTTCCGAGGCCTTGGCGGGCCTCGCGCCCGCCCGCCACGTCCCCCACCGGCAACAAGCCGTCGCCGACCGCTACGCCGCGATGAGCCGCCGTCTCGACGACCTGGCCGAACTCCTGGAAGGAAACGATCCTGATACCCAGCGCATCCGGCACTGGCGCCACGACTGGCGCAACCTCGCCGCGCCATGCGAACGCATCCAGACCACCATCGACACCGAGATCGAGAACAGCCGCCTCCACCCGCGCCGAGCCATCGACGGCGAGCCACCGGTAGTAGCCCGAGCGCGAGACCTGCAGAACCCGGCATATCCGCTGAACGCCGAAAGTCTCGGCGTGGGCGGGGACGAAGTCCCAGCGGCAGGCCTTCACTTCATCTCCCTGGCGAAATAGGCCGCCGCCCGGCGCAGGATCTCCTGCTCGAGCTCTCACTCCTTCTCCGCCTCGCGCAGCCGACCGTTCTCCGCGCGCAACCGGACCAGCTCCTCATCCCTGCTTACCCCGGCCGGCTCGCCGCGGCCGTGATCGCGGCCCGCATGTTCTTCGGCCTGGCGCACCCAGCCCCGCAGCGTCTCGCCGGTCACCCCGACATCCGCCGCGACCGCCGCATACGTGCGTTTGTGAGAACCGGGTTCGGGAGGTCGGGACTTCGGCCGATTCCGATCGGTGAAATCAATTGTGTTCATCGTAATTTGTTGCGCATTACTGCATTCATGAGTGTCTACGACGAGATCGCCGCGATCCTCCATCCGATGCCCGAGCCGGACGACATCGACCCGGAGATCTACAACGACGTCTGCCACGACATCGACGCCGCCCGCAAGGAGACGGCCTTCAACCTCGAAGCCGCCTCCGACAGCGACCCGGAGGAGAACGAGCCGCTGCTGTCGGCCATCGGCATCGCCCGATCCCGCAAGGAGCAGGCCGAGGCCGGGATCCGCCGCCTGGTCGCGTACGGACGGGAGTTCACCCGCCCTCGCCCCTACAAGCTCGCCGACCTCGCCGCCGCCTCCGGCATGTCCGTCTCCGGGGTCCGCACCGCCTACGGGCACCAGGAGGTCGCCGACGTCGAGCAGGCCACCGGTCGCAAGCCGCGCGAGTGGCGGGCGACCTCCCCGGACGATCCGCCCGAGGACGACGCCGAGTGACCGCCCCCGCCGAGGAGGCGTTACCGCCGGCCTGCGTCTGCCCGCAGCCGTGCGGCTCATCCCCGGCCAGCGCCGGGCCTCGTGACGGTTTGTCGGTGGGCGGCGGCATCATGAAGGAGATGAGCGAGGAGATCATCGGTGACCAGGACACAGTCCGCGACGAGGACCGGGATGCCGGCGGGGATGACGACGACGCGTACGACCGGGACCAGTGACGCATGCCCAGCTACCACCGGACCAAGGGCGGCGCCGCCCAGCTCGGCGTCGCACCGGCGAGCCGGGCCCCTTCGGTACGTACGAAGAGGACCCGGCTCCCCAGGAGGCAGACCGGGGCGGGACCGTCACGGATCTGTCCTCCCGCCCCGGAGACCAGTTCGGCGGCTGACGTACGGCCGCCCCTTCGTCAGCGGTGCTGGGTGAGGAAGACGCGGGCGCGCTCGTCGAGTTCGGCAGCGCACCGCACGCCGCGCGAGCGGTACGGACGCAGGTCCCCGCGCAGCGAGCGGACCGCCTTGAAGGTCCGGGTGGACTTCACCCCGGCCATGGTGTCGATCGCCCGGTCCCAGGTCGCGCACGCCTGCTCGATGCCGCCCTGCTTGGCCTGCTGCTCAGCCTGTGCCACCAGGTCGAGGGCGATGATCCGCGCGTACGTCGCCCCGGGCCGGCTCGCGGCGGCGGTCGCGTAGCTCCGGGCGGAGTTGCCGCGGTCGCCGAGCGTCTCGAACACCTTCGCCGTACGGGAGTGGACGGTGGCCGCGGGCGGCCCCCACACCAGTGCCCAGAACGGCACCTCGTCCCCGGCCGCCGCGCCGACGGCGAGGGCTGCGTGGGCGCGGTCGACGTCGGCGAGCGCGGCCTGGCGCTGGCCGGTCTTGGCGAGTGCGTGCGCGTGCGTGACGGCGAACAGCGCCTCGACCTGTGAGTCCACCCGGCCCTTGGCCCGGTCCCACCCGGTCACGGCCAGCGCCAGGCAGTGCTCGGGCCGGTGCAGCTTCATGCCCTGCTGCGACATGGTCCGCATCACGAACCCGTCCTGACCTGGGATTCCGGACTCCCGGGCGAGCCCCAGCGACTGCATGTAGTACCGCTGCGCGAGACCCTGCTCACCGCTGTCGTACGCCTTCCAGCCGCACAAGTGAGCTGCCGCGGAGGCGACGGACAGCGCCTCGGCGCGGGCTTCCTCGCTGCTGAAGCGGGCCCGGCACAGGTCACGGACGTCGGTGATCAGGTACTGCACGAACGCGGCCCGGCCGTGCTGGCCGCCATGTTTCTCGTCCATGTCCATGAAGAGCTTCACCATGTCGCGTACGGCCGCGACGTCGGTGTGCCCGGCGCTCCCTGAGTTGCCCGGCGGTGTCGTCGGGCTGCAGTTGGCCGATACGGCCTCTCAGGCGGTGCGAGGGGGAACGCTCGGCAGGTGGTCGTCGACATTTCTGGTCATCGCCGTCAGGGCGCGGGAGACCTCGGCGCTGATGCGTTCCGCTGTCGCCCGGTCGAAGAGCTCGGTGGCGTAGATGAGGGTGCCGGTGATGCCGCCCAGGTCGGGCTGCTCCGAGAGCTGGAACAGCAAGTCGAAATCGGTATGGGGTACGGGCACCGGGCGGACCTGGGCCGCGAGTCCCGGAAAGCCGAGGGTCTCGTGACCGCGCAGCGCGGTGTACGTGACGGCGACCTGGAACAGCGGGTGCCGCGCGAGCGACCGCTCCGGGTTCACCAGCTCGACGAGCCGGTCGAAGGGGTACTCCTTGTGATCGTGCGCGGCGAGCAGGCGGTCCCGGACCTGCCCGATCAGTTCGCGGTAGGTCGGACGCCCGGAGGCATCGGCGCGCAGCACCACCGTGTGCACGGCACAGCCCACGAGGCCGTCCAACGCCTGCGTGTCACGGCCGCTGACGACGACGCCGACCGGAATGTCCTGACCCGCTCCCATGCGGGCGAGCGCGGCGACGAGTGCGGCGTGCCAGATCATGTAGCCGCTGGCGCCACAGTCGCGCGCGATCCGGTGCATCCGCTCGTGGGTCGTGGCGGTCACGGAGAACGTGACGCCGGCGGCGCGCTTGTCGGCCACCGCGGCTCGGGGGCGGTCCAGGGGCAGGGCCAACTCGTCCGGGAGTCCGCTGACGGCCGCGCGCCAGTACCCGGCCTGGGACGCGGCGAGACTGCCGGGCTCGGCTTCGTCGCCCATGCGGGTGTGGAGCCACTGGGCGTAGTCGGCGTACTGCGGGGCGGCCGCGGGCCAGGTGGGGGGCTCGTCCTGGAGCCTGCTGCCGTAGGCGGCTGCGAGATCCCGCAGGAGGGGGACCAGCGACTCGCCGTCGACGGCGATGTGATGCATGACGAGGAGCAGCACGTGCCGGTCGGCGGCGACGCGGAGGAGCCGGATCCGCAACGGCGGTCGGCTCAAGAGGTCGAAGCCGGTTCGGAGTTGCGCCTCGATCGCGGCGTCGAGTCCGTCCTCGGTCACGTTGGCCCCCATCAGGTCGAGGGGGGCGGACTCGGGCGGCAGGATCCGCTGGACGGGGCCCTGCTCGGTGTACGGGTAGACGGTCCGCAGGATCTCGTGGCGGGCGACGACGTCCTGCAGGGCGGCGCGGAGTGCGGCCGTGTCGATTTCGCCCCGCAGGTCGAGGGCCGTGGTGGTGAGGTAGTCCGGCTGATGGCCCGCCAAGTAGTGGATGGTCCACAGACGTTCCTGGGCGGGTGACAGCGGGGTCTCGCTGGGACGGGGGCTCGACGGCGACCGGGGCGGGAGTGCGGGATGTGCGGTCGGGGTCTGTGGGGTGTCGGCGAGGCGTCGGTCCAGCGCGCCCACGGTGGGCGCGTCGAAGAGGTCGCGCATCGTGACGCGTGCGTCGAGTGCGGCGCGCAGACGGCTCACCAGCCGCATGGCGGCCAGTGAGTTGCCGCCCAGCGTGAAGAAGTCGGCATCGGTGGCGACGCTGTCGACGCCGACGTCGAGGGCTTCGGCGAACAGGGCGGCGATGACCTCCTGGCGTGGCGTGCGCGGCCCGTGAGCACCGTTGGCGGCGGGCGCGGGCAGGGCGGCCGTGTCGACCTTGCCGTTGGCGGTCAGGGGAAGGGCGCCGACCGTGACGATCGACGCGGGGACGAGATAGCCGGGAAGACGGGCGGCCAGCCGCGCGCGCAGCTCCGCCGGGTCGACGGCGGTACGGGGGACGACGTACGCGGTCAGTGTCTTGCCGCTGCCCGCGGTGTGGGCGGCCACGGCCGCGGCGGCGACCTCGGGCTCGCGGCACAGCGCCGCCTCGATCTCGCCGGGGTCGACGCGGAACCCGTTCACCTTCAGCTGCCGGTCGACCCGGCCGAGGAAGTGCAGTCGGCCGCTCTCGTCCCAGCGCCCGAGGTCGCCGGTGCGGTACAGACGGGAACCGGGTGCGCCGTGCGGGTCGGCGACGAACCGTTCCGCGGTGAGGGCGGGAGCGCGGTGGTATCCGGACGTGAGTCCGGCCCCGGCGACGTATATCTCGCCGGGGACTCCGGGCGCGACGGGCCGCAGCGCCGCGTCGAGGAGCGAGACGGACGTGTTGTCGATGGGCCTGCCGATGGGCAGTGGCTGGTCGTCGAAGGGCCCCTCGGGGATCGGGTGGCCCAGGGCGAAGGTGGTCGTCTCGACAGGACCGTAGTAGTTGATGACCCGCAGGCCGGGGTTGGCCTGCCGGGCGCGGCGGACGGCGGCCGGCGAGACGACGTCGCCGCCGGTGGACACCTGGCGCAGCGCGCCGAGGATGCCGGGTGCCTGTTCGGTGATCAGGTCGAACAGGCCGGCGGTGAACCAGGCGGCCGTGACCCGGCCCTCGGTGATGACGGCGGCGTAGTCGTCGAGGCCGAGGTCACCGGCGGGCGCGAGCACCACCTGGCGGCCGGTGAGGAGGGGCATCCACAGCTCGTAGACCACTGGGTCCCAGGTGTGGGAGGAGTGGAAGAGCACCCGCTCGTGCGCGTCCCCGCGAAAGGCGCGGTCGTGTGCGCGCGCCACGATGTTGCCGTGGGTGACGGCGACGCCCTTGGACATGCCGGTCGAGCCCGAGGTGAACATCAGGCAGGCGGGTGCGTCGGGCGGAACGTGCAGACCGGGGTCGGTCGCGGGCTCGGTGGCCGCCTCGGCTTCCGCGTCCGCCAGTCCGTCCAGGAGCAGTTCCGCACCGGCGTGGTGGAGCAGTTCGCGGACGGCAGTGGGCGGCAGGTCCTGGCGCAGCGGGACGCAGACCGAGCCGAGCTTGGCGAGGGCGAGGAAGGCGACGGCGACCTCGACGGAACGCTCCAGGCGCAGGCCGACCGGCGTGCCGGGGCGCACACCGCGGCGGCGGAGGTGGTGGGCGAGCCGGTTAGCACGGGAGTTGAGCTGTCCGTAGCTGATCGGCCGGTCGGCCGTCCACAGGGCGGGGCGGCCGGGGTCGGCGTGGACGATCGCTTCGAATGTCTGCGGGAGCGAGTGGGACGGCACCGGGGTGGCCTGACCACGGCCTCGGGCAAGGAGGCGGCCGCGGCGCTCGGGGCCGAGCAGGTCGAGGTCGCGGACGCGGAGGGTGCCCTGCTCCGCCAGCGCCCGGCAGGCGTCGGCGACGAGCCGCCAGATGTCCTCGATGTCGCCGAACCGGGCAAGGCGCCCGGGTTGGAGGTAGAAGCGGAAGTCGAGCCGGCCGGCGCGCGGCAGCACCGCGACGGCGAGGGGGTAGTGGGTGGCGTCGTGGACATCGACTCCGGTGACCCGCAGGCCCCCTTCCGCCTCGCTGAAGTCCTCCGACTCCAAGGGGTAGTTCTCGAAGACGAGCAGGGTGTCGAAGAGGTCGCCGGTGCCCGCCGCCGCCTCGATGGCGGCAAGGCCGAGGTGCTCGTGGTCGAGGAGGCGTACGCGGGCCGCCTGGACGGCCGCGGCGAGGTCCTGGAGCGGAGCGGCCGCGTCGATACGGACCCGGGCGGGCACGGTGTTGATCAGCAGACCGACCATCTCCTCGGCCCCGTCCAGGCCGACGGGCCGGCCGGCGACCGTCACGCCGAAGACGACGTCGTCCCGTCCGGTGAGGTGGCCGAGCACCAGTGCCCATGCCGTCTCGACCAGGGTGTTGACGGTGAGCCCGTGGTGGGCGGCCCGGGCGGTCAGCGCGGCGGTGGTCTCCTGCGGCAGGGTGAAGGTACGCAGCGTCGACGGCTCCGGACGGGCGTGCGGCTCGGGACGGGTGTGCGCGCCCGCACCGCCCACTCGGGTCGGCTCGGCGCCGTCGAGCTCCCGACGCCAGGCCTCCTGGGCACGGTCGGCGTCCTGGGATGCCAGCCAAGCCAGGTGGCGCCGGTACACCGGCGCCGGCGGCAGCGCCGTTCCGTGGTACAGCGCGAAGAGTTCATGGAACAGGATCGGTACGGACCAGCCGTCGAGCAGTACGTGGTGATGGGTGAAGGCCAGGGACCAGCGCCGGGCACCCGTGCGGGCCAGCGTGAACCGCAGCAGCGGTGGCTGATGCAGGGGGAACGGCCACCGGTCCTCGGTCAGGTGCTCGCGGAGCCGGGCGGCGGGCACCGGCCCCGAGGCCGGGTCCAGGGTCCGCCAGGGCAGTTCGACCCGCGAGGGAATCACGCACAGCGGGTCCGTGCCCTCGTCCATGCGGAACGCGCCGCCCAGATGGGGGTGACGGCGCAGCAGGGACTCGGCGGCCGCACGGAGGCGTTCGGGGTCGACGTCGCCGTCCAGGGTGAGGACGAGTTGGACGACATAGGGGTCGTGGAGGTCCGCGGCGTCCGTCGGGGCGGTGTGGTCCACGGCGCCCGTGGGAGCGCTGTAGTCCGCGGCATCCGTGGGTGCGGTGAGCGAGTGGAACAGCAGACCTGACTGCAGCGGCGCGGTGGGAAGCAGCTCGGCCAGGGGCCCCATCTCGGCTTCGAGGTGGTCGATGTGCGCCTGGGTGACGGAGACCAACGGGAAGTCGGACGGAGTGTGTTCGCCCTCGGCGGTGTCCGCGTAGTGCTCGACGAACGTGGCGAGCACCGCCCGCCAGGCCCGCGCCAAGCCGTCGACCTCGGTCCGGTCGAGGACTCCCCCGGCCCAGGTGCAGGCGAAACTGAAGTGCGGACCGTGGTCACCGGGCTCGACGAAGGCGTCGATCTCCAGGGCGTGGGCGACGGGCAGCGCCGCGTCGGCCTCCCCGCGCAGCGAACCCGGCAGCGGCTCCCAGGCACCACCGTCGGCACCGGGGCCGTCTCCGGTGTCGAAGCGGCCCAGGTAGTTGAAGCCGATCGACGCGGCGGCGGCCAGGCGGGCGCGGACCTCGGGGTCGGGGCCGTAGCGCAGCAGGCCGTAGCCGACGCCCTTGTGCGGCACAGTGCGCAGCCGCTCCTTCACCCGCTTCGCCGCGGCATCCAGGCCCGTACCGTGTGCCGTCATGCCGTCCCAGTCGTCCACCCGGGCGTCGAGCGGCACCGGGTGGATGACGGTGAACCAGCCGACGGTGCGCGAGCTGTCGAGGTCGGCCACCTCGTCCAGGTCGAGGTCGCGGCCGTGGCCCTCGATGTCGACGAGGAAGGGCCCGTCGGCGGACTGGTCGGATCGGTGGTGCAGCGCTACGGAGAGGGCGGCGAGGAGGATCTCCGGGACGCCTGCGTGGAAGCGCTGGGGGACGGCGGTGAGCAGGGCCCGGGTGGCCTCCGGACCGAGGGAGAAGCGGAGGGTGGTGGTGTCGCCGACGGTGTCCCGGGAGGGGTCGAGGGGCCGCCGGCCGAGGAGGGTGCACGCGGTGGCTTCGGTCCACCATCGGGTCTCCGCCTCGGACGGGGTGGCCTCGGCCAGCCTCCGGGCCCAGGTGCGCAGCGGCGTCGGAACGGGTGGCAGTACGGCGGGACGCCCGGCGACGGCGGCGGCGTGGGCGGCCGCCAGATCGGGGAGCAGGATGCGCCAGGACACGGCGTCGACCGCCAGATGGTGGATCACGACCAGAAGACGGCCTCCGCTTCCGTCGTCCAGCCAGACCGCGCGCAGCAGGGCGCCCTCGCGGGCCGACAGGCGGCGCCGGGCCAGCGGCCGCTGGCGTTCCGCCTCGGCCTGTACGTCATCGGTGGGCACACGGGAGAAGCACGCCTCGGCACGGACCGCTCCGGGGGACTGGATCCGGAGGGTGGATTCGGTGTCCTGGAAGTCGGGCGCGACGAGCCGCAGGGCGTCGTGGTGGTCGAGGAGTGTCTGAAGGGCGGTGAGCAGGGTGGTCTCGGTGGCATCAGAGGGCACTCGGCAGACGACCGACTGGGCGAAGGTGTCGCCGGGTTCGCCCAGTTCGGCGAGCCGGCGCATGATGGGCGTGCGCGGGAACTCGCCGACGGCTTCCTCCGGGGTCCCGGAACGGGCGGGCAGGGACGAGGGCTCGGCGGCCCGCGCGAGCGCCGCCGGGGTCGGCTGTTCGAAGACGTCCCGGGGGCTGATCAGGACTCCGGCCGCCCTGGCACGGTTGACCAGACGAATGGCGAGGATGGAATCCCCGCCGAGCCGGAAGAAGTCGTCGTCCGGGCCGACGTGTTCGGCCCCGAGGAGCGCGCCGAAGAGGGAGACGAGCAGGTCGGTGCCCGGCGCTTCGGGAGCGCGGCCGGACCCTGCGGGCCGCGTGGCTGCGGGCGGGGCCGGTGCGAGCGTCGCCGGTGCAGGCGTCGTCGGAGGAGGAGGCGTCGCCGGGCGCAGGGCGGCGCGTTCTTCCGCGTCGAGGACGGCGACGGAGTCGAACGGCCGCTGCGGGGCGTCCAGTACGGCGTCGACGAGGCGTCTCAGAACACGCAGGAAGAGCTCGACGGTCCCCCGCTTGTACGCGTCGGCGTTGTACTCGAGTACGCCGTCGAAGCCGCCGACGGCGTTCTGTGTGAACTCGAAGAGCAGGTCGAACTTGGCCATCGACCGGCTGAGTTCGACAGGGGTGCAGCGCAGCCCGGTGAGAGCGGGCACGGCCTGTTCCCCGGAGTGGAGCATGACCATGACCTGGAACAGCGGGTGGCGCCCGAGCACACGGGGCGGGTGCACGGCGTCGACGACCCGGTCGAAGGGAACCTGGTGCGCGAAAGCGCTGAGGTCGGTCTGTCGTGCCCGGTCGACGACGTCGGCGAAGCCGGGACTGCCGGCCAGGTCGGTGCGCAGCACCACCGTTTCGGCGAAGAATCCGATGAGGTCGTCGACGCCTGCCGTGTCACGGCCCGCGGTGACGGTACCGACGGGGATGTCGGTGCCCGCGCCGAGCCTGCTCAGGAGGCAGGCGACCGCCGCGTGCAGCACCATGAACGGGGTGGCGCCGCGCGCGGCGGCCAACGCGGTGATGCGGCGCCCCAGTTCGGGTTCCCACGCGAAGGTGACGGCGTCGCCCCGGTGAGCGGGAGCGGGCGCCGGCTCATGATCCATGGGCAGACAGAGCGCGTCGGGCAGGCCGTCGAGCGTCCGCCGCCAGTGGTCCAGTTCGGTGGCGAGTCTGCTGTCCGGCTTCTCGGCGCTGCCCAGGCGCTCGCGTTCCCACAGCGCGTAGTCGGCGTACTGGACGGCGAGCGGGGGCCAGGCCGGGGCCAGGCCCTGCGTTCTGGCGCCGTAGGCGGTGGACAGGTCACGGGCCAGGGTGCGCAGCGAGTGCTCGTCGGCGACGATGTGGTGCAGGACGGTCAGCAGTGCGTGCTCGTCGGCTCCGGTGGTGAACAGGGTGGTGCGCCAAGGGAGTTCGGTGGTGAGGTCGAATCCCCGGCTCGCCTCGGCGCGCAGCTCGGCGTCGAGTGCGGAGGCCGGCACGGTGCGCACCGTGAACGGGGTCGTCGGTCGCTCCAGCACCAGCTGGGAGGGTTCTTCCCCGGTGTCGGGGAAGAGGGTGCGCAGGCTTTCGTGCCGTTCCTGGATGTCGTCGAAGGCGGCACGCAGCGCCTCCGTGTCCACCGGACCTTTCATACGGACGGCCAGCGGGACCAGGTAGGTGGTGGCCCGGCCTTCCATCCGGTGCAGGAACCACAGCCGGCGCTGGGCGTAGGACGCAGGGACGCGCGTGGGGCGGGGTACGGCTGTCAGGGGGCGGGCCGCCGCTGCGGTGCCGCTGTCGGGGTGCCTGACCAGGTCGGCGAGGCCCGTCACGGTCGGGGACGCGAACACGTCGCGTACCGAGACGGGTGTGCCCGAAGCGTCGGCGAGCCGCTGGGCGAGCCGGTTGGCCGACAGCGAGTCCCCGCCGAGAGCGAAGAAGCTGTCGTCGAGGCTCACCGTGTCGCCGCCCACGCCCAGGACGTCGGCGAACAGCCCGTGCACGAGCGCGTCGAGCTCATCGTCCGGTGCCGGGGCGGCCCGTTCCGTTCGCCCCGGTCGCAGGGCACGCAGCCGCCGCTGGTCCAGCTTCCCGTTGGGGGTGAGCGGAAGGGCGTCGACGAGGTGCACGACGGAGGGCACCATGTGGGCGGGGAGCCGGGCCGCCACGGCGTCGCGGATCACCCGCGGGTCCGGGGCCGCCGATCCGGTGGCGTCGGCCACGACGTAGCCGACGAGGCGCCGGTCGCCCGGCAGGTCCTCCGTGGCCAGGACGGCCGCGGCCTTGATGCCGGGCAGGCCGCTCAGTGCGGCTTCCACCTCTCCCGGTTCGATCCGGAAGCCGCGGATCTTCACCTGCCGGTCGGCGCGGCCCAGGTACTCCAGCCCGCCGTCCTCGCGCCGTCGGGCCAGGTCGCCGCTGCGGTACATCCTCTCCCCCGGCGCCGCGAACGGGTCGGCGACGAAACGCTGCGCGGTCAGGCCGGGGAGGCCGTGGTAGCCGCGCGCGACGCCGGCGCCCGACACGTACATCTCACCCGGCAGACCGGGCGGTACGGGCCGCAGCGCCGCGTCGAGCACATGGACGCGCAGGTCGGGCAGCGGCGTCCCGATGAGGCTCCCCGCGCCTGCCGCGGCGGCGTCGACGCCAAGAGGCCTCGCGGTCACATGGACCGTGGTCTCGGTGATCCCGTACATGTTGACCAGGCGGGGCGCGGTGTCGGCGTGCCGGGCGTACCAGTCGAGCAGCCGCCACGGTTCCAGCGCCTCGCCGCCGAAGATGACGTACCGCAGCGCGAGCCGGTCCCCCACCGCCGGGCGCCGGGCGTCGGCCTCGGCGAGCTGGGTGAACGCGGAGGGCGTCTGGTTGAGTACCGTCACCTCCTCCCGGACGAGGAGGTCGAGGAACTCGTCCGGGGAGCGGGCGGTGTCCTCACCTACGACGACGAGGCGGCCGCCGTGCAGCAGGGCGCCCCACAGCTCCCAGACGGAGAAGTCGAAGGCCGTCGAGTGGAAGAGGGTCCACACGTCGTCGGCGCCGAACCGGAATTCCTGCTCGGTCGAGGTCAGCAGCCGGGCGACGTTGGCGTGCGTGACGACGGCGCCCTTGGGCCGGCCGGTGGAACCCGAGGTGAAGATGGTGTAGGCGGGATCGTCGGGTCGGGGGCGGCGGGCCGGCTGTCGTTCGCTGTCCGGGGCGGACGGCTCGTCGAGGCGCAGCACGGGGATGTCCGGGGCCGGTGGCGCGTCGTGGCCGCGGGTGATCAGCAAGGCGGGCGCGGCATCGGTGAGGGTGGCCAGGAGCCGCTCGTCCGGGTACGAGGGGTTCAGCGGCACATAGGCGGCACCGGCTTTGAGGACGCCCAGGATCGCCACGACGAGGTCGAGCGAGCGCGGCAGCGCGATGGCCACGGACCGGCCGGGCCGCACCCCGCGCCCCGCGATCCTGCGGGCCACCTCGTTCGCCCTGTCGTCGAGCTGCCGGTAGCTCAGGGCCTCGACGTCGTGGACGACGGCCGTCGCGTCGCCCCTGGCACGGGCCTGCCGCTCGAACAGGTCGACGAGGGTCCCGGACGGTCGTGCCGCGCTTCCGGTGGGGCGGGCGGGCGCGTCGGTGAACGCGAGGCGGCCGGTCGTCAGCGCCTCGGGCGCGTCGGCGACGGCGGTCAGTGCCGTGAGGAGGCGCCTCTGGTGGGCCGTGATGTCCTGCTCGGTGTACTGGGTGGCGGAGGCGTCGATGTCGACGCGCAGCGCGGCCTCGCCGTTGTCGTACACGCCGATGGAGAGTTCGTCGCTCTGCCCGGGTGAGCCCTCGTGGACGGTCGCCCGGTGTCCGGCGAACTCCAGGTCGGCGTCCATGGACATGAGGTTGACCGTGGGACCGACGATCCGGCGTCCGTCGGCGAGCGCGCCGACATCGCGGACGATGTCCTCCAGGCGGTACCGCTGGTGCCGGAGTACGGCCGTGATCTCCGTGCTCGCGGCCCGCGCGAGGTCCGCCACCGGGCGAGCGGGGTCGACGGTGAGGCGGAGCGGCACCACGTTGGCGGCGGTACCGAGCGCGGAGCGGGCCGCCCTGCCGACCCGTCCCGGCACCGAGAGGCCGAGGACGACATCGCGTTGCCCGCTGTCGGCGTGCAGCAGCACGGCGGTGGCCACGCACACCAGGGAAGGCCATTGGACGTCCCACGCTTCGGCCTTCGCCCGCAGCCGCACCCACGGGTCCGGGTCCAGGCGGGCGGAGCGCCGGAGGTGGCCGAAGGAGCCGGGCGGCACCGGCCCCTGGGCCAAGACGGGGGCGTCGTCCAGGCCGGCGAGTTTCTCCGCCCAGAACGCGGCGTCGTCGCGAAAGCGGGCGGAGGCGCGGTAGCGGGCGTCCTCGGCGAGCAGGGTCTCCACCCGGTCGAAGACTCCGTCGTCGACGGGCTGCCCCGAGCACAACGCGCTGTAGGTGCTGGCCACGCGCCGTATGAACGTGGCGACTCCGGCGCCGTCGAACAGCAGATGGTGCAGGCGCAGGCACCACAGGTGGTCCGTCTGCGAAGCCCTGATCAGAGAGTGCTCGAACAGCGGCGCCACCGAGAGGTCGAACGGTTTCTCGTACTGTGCCTCGATGAACCGCGCGGCGGCCTCCATCGGCCGTTCGGCGCCCGATACGTCGATGCGGCGCAGTGCCCAGTCGGGCACCGCCTCGACGAACTGGCGGGCCCCGTCCGGAGTGTTGGCGAACCGCACGCGCAGGGTCTCGCTGCCGTCGACCACGACGCGCAGCGCCTGCTCGAACCTGTCCGCGTCGACGGGGCCGTGGATGTGGACGTACTGGCCGACGACGTAGCGCAGGCCTGTCGGGTCCATCTCCTGCCCGAACCACAGGCCCGCCTGGGCCGCCGACAGGTTCCGTCCCTCTTCGCTGCGCACGGCCTACTCTCCCTCCAGCAGGTCGAGTTCACCGGCGAGCACCTTGCCCACCTCGGCCAGTGAGTCGGGGTTGCCCATGTCGGCGTGGAGGAATCGACTGTCGATGACGCGGATCCGGCCGTCCTGCACGTAGGGCAGCCATGAGTCGACGGTCATCGGGACCGACGCGTCCTGGCGTCCCGCGAAGAAGAGGACATCGCCCCGGAAGACGTCCGGCCGGAAGGTCCGGCCCAGTTTCAGGTTGTTGCTGTACACGCTTCCCATGCCGATCAGATGCCGCTCGGCGACGCCGGACAGCACGCTGTCGGTGCTCTGTACGAGCTCCAGGAACCGCTCGGTGGTCAGCTCGTCGAGGCGCAGTCCGGCGGGCTGGACTCCGGCGAACGCCAGCAGCGTGGCGAACATCGCGCGTGCTCCGCCGAACGCGTCCTCCGGCGGCAGCGACGGGTGGTCGGCGATGACGTACGAGTCGAGGAGCGCGAGCAGCCCGACGCGTTCCCCCGCCGCCTGCAGCCTGGTCGCCGCGGCATGCGCCACCATCCCGCCGAACGACCAGCCCAGCAGGTGGTAGGGCCCCTTCGGCTGGATGCTCCTGATCTGCGCCACGTAGTCGTCGGCCATGTCCGCGATGTCGCCGGGCAGCGGCTCGTCCCCGCCCAGGCCGCGGGCCTGGAGCGCGTAGACCGGGTGATCCGCACCGAGTTGGCGCATCAGCACCGAGTACATCCAGCCGACTCCGCCTGCCGGGTGCACGCAGAACAGCGCGGGGCGGTCCCCGGTGCGGCGCAGCGGCAGGACGACGTCGAACGCGAAGCGTTGGTCGTCCGTTCCCAGTCGCTCGGCGAGGGCGGCCACGGTCGGCGCGACGAACAGGGTCGCGGTGTCGACGCCGGTGCCCCACGTCAGCTCGATCCGCCTGGCCAGTTGGGCGGCGAGCAGGGAGTGGCCGCCCAGGTCGAAGAAGTTGTCGTCGATGCCGACGGCCGACAGGCCGAGGGTCTCGGCGAACAGCTCGCAGAGGTGTTTCTCCTGCACTGTTCGCGGTGCCCGTCCCGCTGTCGTGCCGGGTGCCTCGGGGTCCGGCAGCGCGGCGTGGTCGATCTTCCCGCTCCGTGTGCGGGGCAGGTCGGGCAGGACGACGACGGCGGAGGGCACCTGATGGCCGGGGAGCACCTCGCGCAGTCGTCGGGGCAGCTCGGTCGGCAGCGCCGCCGCGACGCCCGCCGTGGCCGGTTCGTGCACGGTGGGGCCGTCGGGGGCCGCGGTGGGGGCGTACACGTCGCGGACCGCGGCGGCGGCCGAGGTGGGCAGCAGGACGGCGTCGAACCGGCCCGGCGCGGCGGACGGCGCGGCGAGCACGCGGTAGCCGGACCTCTCCGCCAGGTCCTCGATGTCGGCCGGGCGGACGCCCGGGTCGTCGGGCACCGTCAGGTCGAGGGCGCCGATCGTGGTCCCCGGCGCCGCGGCGTCGAGGGCGCGTGTCGCGGCGAGGTCCGCGGCAAGGCGGGCGTCGGGAATGTCGGTGACGCGCAGCGGCGTCGCGCCGCCGGCCGAGGACAGCAGGGCGGACAGCTCGGCAGGGCCGCGGACATCGGTGCCCCAGACGAGGGGCATGGCCGAAGCCGCCGAGGTGCTGGGCACCGGCGCCTTGTAGAGGACGGCGTCGTAGCGGTAGCGCGTCAGCTCGTTGTCGTGGCTGCCGGACTTCAGGCGGATGTCGGCCGCGTCGCCGAAGCCGCCGAAGAACTCCGGCGCGACCGCGAGCTCCTTGTCGAGGAGCAGCCTCCGTCCGATGGCGAGCCGGGCCTGGGCCACGGTCGTCACCGCACCGGCGGCACCGACACCGGCCGCGGTGAACAGCACGGAGCGGCTCCTGACGTCCCGGACGTCGCCGACGAAGACCGCACCGCCGGGCGCGAGGAGGCGCAGCGCACCGGTGAGCACCCGCTCCAGGTAGGCGCGCGAAGGGAAGTACTGCACCACGGAGTTGAGGATGATCGTGTCGAAGTGGCCCTCCGGCAGTCCGGAGAGGTCGTCGGCGGTCTGTTGGCTGACGGTGACCTTGCCGCTCAGTGCGGGCGCCGCCGCCACGTGCCGGCGGAGGGTGTCGACGGCGGTCGGGGAGATGTCGGTCGCGTGGTAGCTCTCGCAGTGCGGCGCGAGCGGGGCGAGGACCGCTCCGTTGCCCGCGCCGATCTCGAGGACCCGCCGGGGACCCAGCTCGCGGACGCGGTCGACCACGGCGTCCCGCCACTCCCGCATCGCCTCGCGGGGAATGGGGGAGCCGTCGTAGGAACTGTTCCAGCCGACGAAGGAGTCGCCGAAGGGGGCTTCGTCCGGGGACGGGGACTCCCGGTCGGCGCCGCCCTCTCTGTCGTAGACGCTGTCGTGCACCGCCACCCAATCGGCGAGGACTTCCTCCTCCGGCACGGCGCCCGGTGCGGCGGACAGCTCGGGCACCACGTAGGCGACCAGGCGTGAACCGTCGTCCCCGGTCGTCCAGACCCGCACCGCCGCCTGGGCCACGGCCTCGTGTGCGAGCAGTGCGGACTCCACCTCGCCGGGCTCGATCCGATAGCCGCGGATCTTGACCTGGCGGTCGGAGCGGCCGGTGAACTCCAGCTCGCCGTCGGCGTTCCAGCGGCCGAGGTCGCCCGTGCGGTACATCCGCCGGCCCGGTGCCCCGAACGGATCGGGCACGAACCGCTCGGCGGTGCGGGCGAATTGGCCGACGTATCCGCGGGCGAGGGCGGGGCCCGACAGGTACAGCTCGCCCTCGCGGCCGGGCGGTACCGGGCGCAGCGCGGCGTCCAGGACGTGGATCCGGGTGGTGGCGACGGGGCGGCCGATGGTGGTGCTCGCGCCGGTCAGCTCGTCGCTGATGGTGGCGCAGGCGGTGGACTCGGTCGGCCCGTAGCCGTTGAGCATGGGATGCCGAGCGGCCCAGCGGGCCACCAGTTCGGCAGGCAGTTCCTCACCCACGACGCGGATCAGGCAGCCGTCGGGCAGGCCCACGTCGGGATCGAGCACGGCGAGGGCGGACGGGGGAAGGGTGATGGTGGTGATCCGCTCCTCGTGGGCGAGGCGTTCGAGCCCGCGGCCGGGCAGCAGCCGCTCCGGAGAGGCGACGACCAGGGTCGATCCGCTGCACAACGTCTCGAACATCTCATAGAGCGCGGCGTCGAAGGCCAGCGAGGCGAACTGCAGCACTCGGCTGCCCGGGACGATCCGGGACTGTACGGCGGTGCTGCTCAGCATCGCCGCCACGCCGGTGTGCTGGACGAGGACGCCCTTGGGCCGCCCGGTCGAGCCCGAGGTGTGGACGATGTAGGCCGCATGTGAGGGCAGCAGGGGGCAGGTCCGCTCCGCGTCGGCCACGGGACGGCCGTCGTGTCCGGCGATGCGCTGAGCGGTGTCCGGGTCGTCGAGAACGAGGAGGTCGGCGGCTTCGCTCAGGGCCGGCCGCATGGCGAGGGCCCGATCGGTGATCACAGTGGCGGGCCGGGTGTCCCCCAGGACGAGCCGGAGCCGCTCCTCGGGATGGTCGGGGTCGATCAGCGTGACCGCGGCGCCCGCGGCGAACGCCCCGAACAGCGCCGTCACGGTCTGCACCGAGCGCGGCAGTGCGAGCGCGACCACCTGTTCCGGACCGACGCCGCGGGCGATCAGTTCCCTGGCGATGCCGTTGGCCGCGGCGGACACCTCGCGGTACGTGAGGTCCGTGCCGTCGGGTCCGGCGCTGCGGACGGCGGGCGCGTCGGGCGTCGCCGCCACCTGCTCCTCGAACAGGGCGGTGATCGTGCGGGGCGCCACGTCGGCGTCGCCGCCGCCGTACGCGGCGAGCGCCGCTCGCTCGTCGTCGTCGAGCAGGTCGAGGCGGGACAGGCGGGTATCGGGAGCGGAGGCCATCAGGTCGAGGAGGCGCAGCGTTCTGGAGAGGAAGCGCTCGGCCGTCGCCCGGTCGAGGACGTCCTCGCGGTGGAGCAGATGCAGCAGCATGCCTCCGGTCACCTTCGGCGCGGCCATCAGGGTGAGCGGATAGTGCCCTGCGGTCTCGTTGCGCGCGGCGTGGAACGACAGTTCGGGGACATCGCCCCAGGGGTCGCGGTCGACCGGGAAGTTCTCGAACACCATGCCGGTATCGAAGAGCATGTCCACGCCGACCGCGTGCTGGATCTTGGTGAGACCGAGGTGGTGGTGTGACAGCAGCCGTGTCTGCTCGCCCTGTACCCGCTGCAGCAGCTCGGCCAGCGACTCGGCCGGGGAGACGGTGACCCGCATGGGGATGGTGTTGATGAGGAAGCCGACGATCGACTCGACGCCGGCCACCTCGGGGGCGCGGCCGGATACGGCCACCCCGAACACCGCTTCGCTCCTGCCTGTCCACTGGGCCAGCAGCAGGCCCCAGCACACCTGGAACAGGGTGTTGACGGTGACACCGAGCCGGGCCGCCGACCGCGTGAGCGCATCGAGCTGTGCCACGCTCAGCTCATGCTGGAGCCGCGCCGGCCAGGCGGAACTGCGGTGCAGTCCGGCGGGGTCGATCAGGGTCGGCTGGACCGGACCCAGCGCCTCGCGCCATGCCCGTACGGATTCCTCCTGGTCCTGCTCCCCGAGCCAGGCGAGGAAGGTGCGGTGGCGCGGGGCGTCGTCGAGCGCGTCCAGGCGGTCCGGGTCGGCGTAGAGCTGGAACAGGTCACGGGCGACGATCTGCACCGACCAGCCGTCGAACAGGATGTGGTGTGCGGTCATCAGCAGCCGGAACCGTTGCTCCGCCTGCCGGATCAGGGTCAGCCGGAGCAGCGGCGGTTCGGCCGGGTCGAAGCGTGTGGTGCGGTCCGCCTCGGTGAGCCGCGCCGTCTCCTTCTGCCGCTCTTCCTCCGGCAGGTGGGTGAGGTCGATCTCGGTGAAGGCCGGTTCGGCGTCGGCGCTGACGACCTGCACGGGCCTGCCGGAGGGCAGCCGGAGGAAGGCCGCCCTGAGCCCGGCGTGCCGTCGGCACAGCAGCGCTGCGGCGCGGCGCATCGCGCCCGCGTCGAACGGGCCGGTGAAGTCCAGGGCCGACTGCAGCACGTAGACGTCCTCGTCGAGGCGGTCGTGGCTGTTGTGGAAGAGCAGTCCCTCCTGTACGGGCGTGAGCGGCAGGACGTCCTCCGCCCAGGGGCAGGTCGCCGCCAGCCAGGCGCGCTCCGCGGCGTCAAGATCGATCAGCGGCGCCTCGTGGTCCGCGGCCGGTGGCTCGGCATCGGGGGTGCTCTGCGGTACGGCCACCTCTGCCAGGAGGGCGGGGGTCTTGCGCTCGAACACATCCTCGACGGAGATGACAAGGCCGGCCTGGCGGGCACGGCGTACCAGCTTGATGGAGGAGATGCTGTCGCCGCCGACCGCGAAGAAGCTGTCGTCCGGCGCCACGTCGGGACGGCCCACGACCGTGGCGAACACCTCGCGCAGGATCTCCACCGGGCCTCTGGTGACCGGCGCGGGCGCGGGCGTCGCCTCGTCGCTCTCGGCCCGGGCGGCCAGCGCGAGCCGGTCCACCTTGGCGTTGGGGTTCCGGGGCAAGGCGTCCACCGTACGGATGGCGGCCGGCACGTACGGCTCGGGCAGCTCGGCCCGCAGCGCGTCGGCCAGCGCCTCCGGCACGCACTCGGCGCCCTGCGGCACGACGAAGGCGGTGAGCCGGCGGTCGCCCTCGCCGTCGTCGGTGGCGACGACGACGGCCTCGGCCACGCCCTGCTGCCTCAGCAGAGCAGCCTCGACTTCGCCGAGTTCCACTCTGTGGCCGCGCACCTTGACCTGGTTGTCGACACGGCTGACGAACTCCAGTTGCCCGTCCTCGGACCAGCGCGCGAGGTCACCCGTGCGGTACATCCGCCCGCCAGGACGGTCGGAGAACGGGTCCGCGAGGAACCGCTCCGCGGTCAGCGCGCTGCGGTGGGCGTACCCGCGTGCCAGGTAGTCCCCGGCGAGATAGAGCTCACCGACGTCCCCGAGCGGCACCGGGCGCAGCGCCGCGTCGAGGACGTGGCAGCGCACGTTGGTCGCGGGGCGGCCGACCGACGGGTTGCCGGCGGCCTGCGGGTCGCACTGCCAGGCGGCGGCGTAGACGGTGACCTCGGTCGGCCCGTAGAGGTTGAACACGCGGGCCTCCGGAAGGCGTTGACGCAGCTCCCTGACCAGCTCGGCGGGGAGCGGCTCGCCGGAGAAGCCGTAGTTCGCCGAGCGCTCGGCCACCCACTCCGCCTCGTGCACCCGCCGGTACAGCGAGGGCACCGCGGTGATCAGGCTCCCGGTCCAGTCGGGGTCGTCGAGCAGCGAGAGGACGTTGGGCACCAGGTCGATGCTGCCGCCGGTCATCAGGGGCACCAGGATCTCGAGGACCGACATGTCGAAGCTCAGCGAGGTGGCGCCGAGCACCCGCTCGAACGCTGAGGCGCCCAGCTCGGCCACCGACCAGGCGGCGAAGTTCACCACGTTCCGGTGTGTGATCACCACGCCCTTCGGGTTTCCGGTCGAGCCCGAGGTGTAGATGACGTAGGCGGCGTTCTCCGGTGCGGGCTTCGCCCGCGTCGGTGCGTGCCCCTCCCCCGCCGGTGCGTCGACGGGGGCGGCCGGCTCGGCGACGGTGGCGGCATCGTCCAGTACAAGCACCGGTGGCGCGTCCGCCGCGGGGAGTTGGCCCACCAGCGCGGCCGTGGTCAGCACGGCCGCGGGCCGCGCGTCGTTCAGGAGATAGCGGATCCGGCCGTCCGGGTACTTGGGGTCGATCGGCACGTAGGCCGCGCCCGACTTCAGTACGGCCAGTACGGCGACCACCATCTCGGGGGTCCGGGGCACCATGACGGCGACCAGGCGCTCCGGTCCCGCACCCCGCTCGGCAAGGAGCCGGCACACACGGTCCGCCCGCTCGTCGAGTTCGGCGTAGGTCAGCTCGCTCCCACGGTGGCGCACCGCCACCGCGCCGGGAGCACGGCGGACCTGCTCCAGGAACGCCCCGGACACGGTCCCCTCCGGAACCTGGCGCGCGGTGTCGTTGAACTCCTCGCGGTACCGCGTGAGTTCCTTCTCGTCCGCGAGGTCGAACCGGGCGACGGGCAGGTCCGGTTGGCGTGCCATCCGCTCGAGGAGAGCGACGAACCGGCGCTGGTGGTCGCCCGCCTCGTCGGCCCGTACCTCCGTCTCCCACTCGCCGTCCGCGTCGACCCGCACGTCGAGGCCGGTCGCCGGGGCCCAGACCGACACCACTGCGGCCTCGCAGGGGCCGAACGGGACGGTACGGCTGTGATCCACCAGCTCGCACGCGAGGACCTGGTCTGCGTCCGCGGGCTTCGACGACGGCCCGTCCGACGCGGTGGGCCCGCTGCTTCGCCCGGCGCGGCGCAGCTGAGCGCCCGCTGCTCCCGCCACCTCGGCGAAGGTGAGGCGCGGGTTCATCGCGAGCCGGACGGGAACGGTCGTGCCGGACCTCCGGTACCCGATCACCAGGTCGTCCGATCCGAACCTGCGGTGCGCGTAGACGGCGAGTGCCGCAAGGAGCACTGCTCCTTGACCCCCGCCGCTGCGTCGGGCGGCCCTGGCCAGGGCCGCGCCCGCCGTGATGCGGGTCCGGTCCGACGCGTCGAAGCGGGCCATGCGCACGGGCCCGACGGCCTGGGGCGCGGACTCGCCGGTGGTACCGGCCGCGCGCTGGTCTCCCGCCCGGTCGGCTGCGGTGTCCGTGCGCTCGTCGGCAGGGGCCTCGGGGGCGCCGGACGCCGTGGCGTACCGGGTGGCGACGCGGCGCAGGGTCGCGTCCATCGCCTCCTCCGCCGCCGGACCGTGGTGCACCTGGAACCAGCCGTATCGCTCCGGGCTCAGGCGGAAGAGGAGGTGAACGGAGCCCTGTACCTGGTCCGCATCGGGCATGCGGTCGAGTTCCCGCTCGACCCGAGCCGTGACGAAGGCGTCCGGATCAGCCGTGCCGGTGGCGTCGATCAGCTCGAACCCGGCGCCCGAGCCCGCCATCGCGGCGCGCAGTGCCGACTCCCGCACCGGGCCGCGCAGGCTGATGTACCGGGCGGCGTACGGTGCCGAGCCCTGGGCGCCCTCGGTGCCCTCGGCGCCGGCGTCGGACGCGCCGCGTCGGGGGTTCTCAAGGGCAGCGGCCTGACCGTCGGGCTCGACGGCCCCGTCAGGACCCGCTCCTCCCGGCTCACGGCCGTGGGTGTACGTGTTCATCGCGCCGCCTCCTCCAGCATGGCAAGGTCGTCCGACCGGTTGTCCTGGATGATGTGGTCGAGCGCCACCTCCTGCACGGACGCCTCGGGGCAGTCCGTCAGCCCGGTCAGCAGACGCGTCAGGTCGGTGGCCATGGTCAGCACGGTGCTCTCGTCGAAGAGCTCCGGTGCGTAACCGATCACGAGTGTCAGTCCCGCGTCCGACCGGGACCAGGACAGGCTGAGCTCGGCTCCGTGCCCGTCCGCCGTGGTGCTGTTCCCGGCGTACCGCACGGGGAGCGGCCCGGCCTCGGGTACGAACGGCTCCGCCGGCGTGCGGTGGAGCCGGGCCCGCAGTGCGGTGAAGCCTGGTTCGTCGGACAGGTCGGCGCGCACCGCGACCGGCCCGTGCGGGGTGTCGGCCAGGACCGCTACCTCGTCCTGGCCGGTGTACCAGCCGAGCAGGACCAGCCAGGCGGCGAGCAGGGCGCCGTCAAGCTCGCTCCGTACGTCGCCGGCCGCCGACTCCGGCTCCACAACCGCATCCGCATCCACATCCGGCCCCGGCCCCACGAGGAGACCGCCGTCGACCACCACGGTGGCTGTGGCCGACGCGTGGACCGGGCCGGAGGAGCGCGGCCGGTCGGCCGGAACCCGCATCCGCGGCAGCGGCGCGGAGTCCGCGGGCGCGGACCGTTTCGGTGGTACCGACCCGGCCTGGAGACCGGGTACGGGACGGTCGGTGTCCCTCGTTCCTGCGAGGTCGTCGAGGATGCCGAGATAGGCCGCGGTCAGCTCCGCCGCGGTCTCCTCGGTGAACAGCTCGGTGCTGAACTCCAGGCAGGCCACCATGTCCTCGTCCCCTTCACGGTCGTTGGTGAGGAGGGTCAGATCCCACTTGGCGGTACCGGCCGGCATCCCGCCGAACCTGTTGGCGACGGTGTCGCGCTGGTCGAAGAAGTCACCCACCGCGGTGCCGAGCGCCTGGATCGGCGGCAGTTCCTGATGCACGAAGGACACGTCGAACAGCGGTGCCCGGCTCAGGTCCCTCTCACCGCCGAGCGCGTTCACGACCCGGTCGAAGGGGATCTCCTGGTGCTCCAGCGCGCCGAGCACCACCGACCGGACCTGCCGCAGGAGTTCGCGCACGCTGGGTTCGCCCGACAGGTCGGCGCGCAGTGCCACCGTGCTGTTGAAGAAGCCGATGAGGCCCTCCAGTTCGGGACGGTTACGACCGGTCGTCGGAGAGCCGACCACGATGTCGCGCTGTCCGCTGTACCGGGCGAGCAGCACGTACAGAGCGGTGAGCAGGACGACGAACAGGGTCACGGACTCGCGGCGGGCCAGCTCTCTGAGCGCCCTCAGGACCGGCGCCGGGACAGTGAACGGACACAGATCGCCGACGAATCGTCTCCGTGGGGGTCGCGGGTGGTCCGTGGGCATCGTGAGCACGGGCGCGTCACGCAGCGTGCTGACCCAGTAGGCGAGTTCGTGATCGAGCGCGGAGCGTGCGAGCAGATCACGCTGCCAGCCGGCGTAGTCCCGGTAACGGATAGGAAGCGGGTCGAGTTCCGCCCGCCGCCGCTCCTGGCGCGCGGCGTAGAGAATCGGCAGCTCGCGTTGGAAGATCTTCGGCGAGTGTCCGTCATTGACCGCGTGGTGGACCGTGACCTGGAGGACGTGCTCGTCGGGGCCGAGCCGGACGACGAGCACCTGCAGCAGGGGGTCGTGCTCCAGGTCGAACCGCACTTGTGCCACCTCGCGCACCAACTCCCGCGCCGCGGCCACCGGGTCGCGCTCCGCCGCGACATCGGTGAAGCGGAAGAAGTCGCCGAGCGTCGGCCGGATCCGCAGCATCGGAGTGCCGTCCACGTCGACGAAGTTGGAGCGGAGCACCTCGTGCCGCTCCGCCAGGTCCTCCCACATGCCGCGCAGCGCGTCCACGTCGAGGGGACCGCGGATGTGGCTGACCATCGGCAGGTTGTAGAGCGTGGTGTCGGGGTCGAGCTGGTGGTGGAACCACATGCGCTCCTGGCCGAACGACAGGACCAGTTCGTCCCTGGGGGTGATGGGCGGCAGGGCCTCGGACGCCGCGTCCGCCGGTGTGATCAGCTCGGCGAGGTCGGCCACCCGGGGTCGTTCGTACACGTCGATCAGCTTGGGCCGGACGCCGTACCGGGACTGGATCCGGTCGACCAGTTGCAGCGCGATGAGGGAGTTGAGGCCGAGGTCGAAGAAGTCGTCCTCGGGGCTGATGGGCCCTTCGGCGTGCAGCAGTTCCCGCAGCGTGCTGTGCAGCCAGTCGACGCCGTCCAGCGGCTCGGTGCTCTCCTCAGGTCCCGCCGCACCGGCCGTGACAGCCGCGACGGCCGTCGGTGCGGCCGGGTGCGGGGCATCGCCGGACCGTTCCGCGCGCAGTTCCGCGGCGGCCGTGGGCACGGCGGCAGCGAGGGCCCCCGCCGACGGTACGGGAGTGGCGGGGACCGCCGGGGGCGGCGATACGGAGGCGTCAGGCACCGCTGGAGGCGGCGATACGGAGGCGCCGGGAACCACTGAGGTCGGCGGCACGAACGTGGCGCGCACCGCTGAGGACGGCGTTACGGGCGCGGGCCAGCACGGCGAACCGAGCAGGGGATGGCCGGGCAGCCGCACCCGCGCGGCGTACGCGGGCGCCGACTGCACCTGAGCCCAGTCCACGTCGATGCCGCTCTCGTACAGCAGGCGGGCCACGTCCGTGAGCCCGTGGGCAACCCGCACCCGGGCCCCCGCGTCGCCGGCGAGGCGCTCGGTGAGCAGGCTGCCGAGGACTCCTTCCGGGCTGGGTTCGAGGAAGAGGACCGGACCGTCGGCGAGGAGGGTCCGGGCCGCGCGGACCAGTCCGTCGGCGTCGATCGGCGCGGCCTGTACGGCGGCGAACTCCGCCGGGTCGCCGAGGGACGAGCGGCCGAGGACGTACCGCGCCGCGAACCGGGACGTGCCGCTGCCCAGAACGGCGTCGAACGCGATGCCGCGGAGCCGGAGCGCGTCGTACAGGGCGATCTGCGCCGCGAGGATCTCGGCCGCCCTCCCGGTCGCGGGAAGGGCGGACGGCAGTTCACCCCCGCTGATGCCCGCGGGCATCGCGTCTTGCGAGAGCAGCAGGGCCACGGCCGGAGGCTTGCGGCCGTCGCGTGCCCGGCCGTCCTCGGCCCGCAGCCAGGTCGCCTGAGCCGCGAGCTGAACGGCCAGGTCCGGGGTGCTCCGCGCCGTCACCGCGACGCGGTACGCGTGGTGTGTGCGGCCCTGGTTGAGGGTGTACGCCACGTCGTCCAGGGCGAGTTCGCTGTTCCGCAGGGCAAGCGCCAGGTCCCCGCACAGTTGGGTCAGCGCCTCGTGGGTGCGGGCCGAGACTCCGACGAGCCGCGGTTCCCCGGCAGGCGCCCGCGGTCCTGCGGGGCGGGCCGGCTCCGGCGGCTGCGCCACCACGCAGTGCGCGTTGACGCCGGCGAGGCTGAACGAACTGACTCCGGCGAGCCGGGGCTCGCTGCCCGCCGACGGCCATGGGCGCGTCTCGGTGAGCACCTCGATCCCGGCCTCAGCTAGATCGATGTCCTGTGTCGGCCGCTCGAAGTGGAGCGAGGGGTAGAGCTCGCCGTGGTGCACGCTGAGCACGGCCTTCACCAGTCCGGCGATACCGGCCGCGTGGTCGAGATGGCCGATGTTGGTCTTCACCGAGCCGATCGGAAGCGGATCCTTGCGGCCGGAGAACGCCTCGGCGATCGCCTCCAGTTCGACGGCGTCGCCGAGGCGGGTCCCCGAACCATGGGCTTCCAGGTAGCCGGCCTGCTGCGGGTCGGCGCCCGCGGCGGCCCACGCCTTGGCGATGACGCGCCGCTGTGCCGCCGCGCTCGGGGCGCTGATGGTGCTGGCGGTGGCCCCGTTGTGGAGCGTGGCACTGCCCCGGATCACGGCATGGACCGGTGCACCGTCCGACAGCGCGCGGCGGAGGGTGGTGAGCAGCAGCACGGCCCCGCCTTCACCCGAGACGGTTCCGTCGGCGTCGGCGTCGAAGGCCCGGCACCGGCCGCTCTGCGACACCAGTTCGGTGAAGCCGACCGCCTCCGCGACCGGGATTCCCTCCACCCGGAGGCTGACGCCCCCGGCGAGGGCGTACTCGGCGTCACCGGCGGCCAGTTCGCGGCAGGCGTGGTGTACGGCGATCAGGGAGCCGTTGCACCCGGTGTCGACCGCGTAGCACGGTCCCGCGAGGCCGAGGGTGTGCGCGATGCGTGCGGGAAGCCCGAACGGGGCGTTGCCCAGAGTGCCGAGCGCCCCCTGTTCGCCGATGAGGGTGTGATAGCCGGACGCCGAGGCGCTGCACACCACCGCTGTCTCGCTGCCATGGAAATCCGCCACCGAGTAACCGGCGTCCTCGATCGCCCGGTGGGCCAGGGTCAGGGCCATCCGGTGCTGGGGGTCGATCAGCGCGGCCTCACGCCGGGAGATGTGGAAGAAGGCGTGGTCGAACGTGTGGATGTCCTCGACATGCCCCATGGGTAGACGGTTCACGGCCGCGTCCAGGCCGGTCGCCTCGGCCCGCTCCGGCGGCATCGGACCGACCCGGTCCCGCCCCGCGGTGAGGCCGGAGCGGAACTCCGCCAGGCTCGACGCCCCGGGGAAGCGGAGGCCGATGCCGACGATCGCGATGTCCTCTCCGCGCCAGGCGTTCTCACCACGCCTGATGTCCGCGCCGTCCGGTCTGTCCGCGTCAGCCGGTCCCGGACGTAAGCCGGTCATGCTGGCTCCCCTCGTCACACCTCGGGTCATTTCTCGGGTCATTTCTCGGGGCGCACCTCGGGTCGTAGCCGGGGCGCGCCTCGGGTCATATCTCGAAAAGAACAGGGCCGTCGGTCCCCGTGCCAGGGCTGTCAGCCACGTCGTCGTCCGGCCGTGGGCGCCCTTGCTGCTCCGCCCTCGTTGCCCGGCCCGCTTCCAGGGCCTCGGCCTGCTCCGCCACGGTCCGCAGTTCGAACAGCTGGCCGACCCGCAGCACGCCGGGCCAGACGCCCTCCATCCGCACGTGCAGCTCCACCACCCGCCGGGAGTTGCCGCCCACCTGGAAGAACACGTCGTCGAGCCCGAAGTCGTCGTGCTGGAGCACCGCCGCCCAGATCTCGGCCAGCGACCGCTGAACCGGTGTCCACCGCTGCCGCCCTTCGGCGGCGGCACCCGCCAGGGGGTCGGTCAGCAAGGCGCGGAGCGCCGCCTCGTCCACCTTGCCGCTCGGCGCCAACGGGAACGCCCCGAGCGCGATGAGACGTTCCGGCACGGCCTGGGCGACCAGGCGCTCCGCGCAGTACGTCAGCAGCTCCCTGGTGCCGGGCAACACGGTGGCCGCCTCGGCCGGTGCCCAGAACGCGGCGAGGGTGGTCTCCCCGTGCTCGCTGGGCACGCCGAGCACCACCGCCTGGCTCACGGCGGGATGGCTCTCCAGTACGGACTCGACGGCACGGCGCTCGATGCGCGCCCCTCTGACCTTCATCTGGCCGTCGGCCCGGCCGCGGAACTCCACTTCCCCGTCACTGTTGACCAGCGCCAGGTCACCGGTGCGGTACATGCGCTCCCCCGGCTGTCCGGTGAACAGGTCGGCGACGAACCGCTCCGCGGTCTGTGCGGGGCGCGCCGCATATCCGGCGGCCACGTGTGGGCCGCCGATGTACAACTCGCCCACGCGGCCCGGCACAACAGGCATCAGGCGCTCGTCCAGCACGTACGCCGTGCAGGCACCGAAGGGTCGGCCGATCGGCACTACCGACCCGGCAGCCTCCCGAACGGGGTGCGCCAGACTGATCACGGTGGTCTCCGTGGGGCCGTACACATTCCTCAGGTCGACCCCGGGGAGCACCTCGCGGTGGCGTTCGGCCAGGGGGACCGGCAGGGCCTCGCCCCCGAGGACGACAAGGCGCAGGTGCGCGCCGAACGACGCCATCCCGGGCAGCATGAGCCGGTAGAACGACGGTGTGGCCGCCAGGTGCGTGGCCCGCCAGGTGCGGGCCAGGCGGGCCGCGGCGTCCGCGTCGGACAGCTCGTCCTCGCCGGGCAGTACGGCTGTTCCGCCAAGAGTCAGGGGCCGCAGGGTGAAGTACAGCGATCCGTCCCATGTGAGCCGCATCGCGGAGAACGCGACCAGGTGTGACTCGTCGTAGGGGTAGTCCCAGAATTCGAGCAGCGCGGCCAGGTTGTCCACCGTGATGACCACGGCCTTCGGAACGCCCGTCGATCCCGAGGTGGTGATCACATATGCCGGTGCGTTGCCCGGCACGGAGACCACGTCATCCGCAGGCGGGCCGGCCGGTCGCGGCCCACCCTGTTCCAGCAGCACCGGAGCGGCCCCACGGGCGCGGGCGCCGAGCGCCGCGACCGCGTCGGCCGAGGTCGCCGGGTCGGCGGGATCGAAGACGACGGCCCCGCAGTCGACGTCGTCGAGCAGTGCGCGCAGCAGCTCCACCGGATGCCCGGGATTCACCACGCACCAGGCCGCACCGATCCGTGCCGCCGCGACCATGCCCACCACGACTTCCACGGTCTGTCGCTGGTACAGCACGGCGGTCCGGCCCGGCCGGACGCCGGCGGCCGTCAGGCGTGCGGCGAGCGCGGCGCTTGCTTCGTCCAGCTCCCGATAGGTCAGTGCCCGCGGACCGACCACGATCGCTGTGCGGTCGGGCACCCGCGTGAAGTGCCGTACGACCGCGGACAGCGCTCTGTGCCCGGTAGGCGTCCTTGTCACCCGAGTCACCCCCTACCTCCTCGACGACAGTGCCGTGCTGTGCGCTTCGGCTCGGGTGGTCCAGCACGCCCGGGTGCCGCCGTCCTCGGCCATGGCGAGGCGGCCGGGGTCAACGGACCACGTCCCCGGCTCGTTCTTCTTGTTCTCCGAGACGGCGCAGCAGCCAGGTGCTCCATGCCGCGACGGGGCTGCTGTTCATCACCAGGCAGTGCTCGCCGGGGGCTTGGGTGGCCGCGGCGTCCGTCATGTTGATCAGGACGTCCACGGACCCGAGGTGTCCGTAGGCCGCCAGGTTGCGCCGGCAGACGGGATGTATCTCCGTGTCCAGCGCCTCCTCCCAGAAGGCGAACGCCCCGGCGGCCAGGTTCTGGGTCAGATGGGTGCCGATCCGCTCCTGGCCGAGTCCGTTGCGGGCCAGCAACTCCGCGTTGAGGGCGGCGAAGCGCTTCCGGCTCTCCACGGCGAGCCGGAACGAGTACGTCGGCTCGTCCGCGCACTCCTCGGCCCAGTCGGGCTCGGGGATGTGGCGGTAGTCGATGAAGAACAGGTCGGCGTACTTGCCGTCGCTCAGCACGGTCTGGTCGACGAGTTCATGGGTACCGGTGCCCGACGTGGTGAGGAGGACCGCGCCTGCTCCGTCGCCGAGCAGGGTCATCGGCGGACGGTACCTGTTGGGGGTCGGGGTCCGCGCCGCGGCCACGACCAGGACGTTGCGACAGCGCGGGTCCCCGCGCAGCAGGGCGGAACCGAGGGCGAAGGCAGCCGAGACCGAGACGCAGCCGAGGTCACCGACCGCGGTCGTGAACGCCCGGTGCGCGCCGAGCCGGTGCTGGAGGCGGGTCGCCTCCGAGGCCAGGAGATACTCCGGGACACGGCCCTGCACCAGCAGCAGCGCGTCGAGATCGGCGGCGTCGAGCCCCGCGCGGCTCAGCGCGATCCGGGCCGCGTGCTCCGCCATGTCCACCTCGGACGCCTCGCCGGCGTCCCGGACGGTGTCGACGCCGAGCCCCAGCGCGTGTTCACGCCGCGCCGCCGGAAGCTTGTCCAGCTCCGGCAGCGCGGTGACGGCGATCTCCCCCTCCGGGAACCAGGTGGCGACAGGGCCGATGACAATGCGCCGTTGCGTGCTCACCGTGACAGCCTCCTTGCGGACGGCCCCAGCAGCCGGCTGCCGTGGGAGGCCTCGGCGACCTCGTCCGCTCCCTCGATGGTTTGCATGACCTTGGCGTGCCTCAAGAACCGGTCGGCCCTGCTGCTCTGCGCTCAGCCTCCGCCCGTTCAACTCCTGCGCCTGCCACGGCCTTTGTACGCAGCCGACGCACCGAACGAGCACGCAGGGACCAACCCCTCGGCCAACGGCCCAGGGACGCGGAGGGCTCCGCTGATCGTCCACCTTCACGAACGTGGATCAGCCGGTCAAGACCACTAGGTGCCGGGTGCGGGCAAGTGGTTGTCCAACTTGTGGTGTCCTTCCGAGCCGTGTCCTTCCGACAGGACACGGCGGGGAGGGAGGCATCAATCCACGGAGACGTCGCCGGCGCCGTCGAGGACCTCACCAGCGCACCGGCCTTCGCCACAGCCCTCGCCGACGCGGCGACGGAACTGACAACGGCAGGCATCCCGCTCAACTCCCCACTCGGCGACCACCAGTTCGTCGTACGGAACGGAAAGCGGCTGCCGATGCACGGCGGCACGGAGTCACTCGGCGTCTGGAACAAGATCGAGCCCCAGTGGAACGCACAAGGCGGCGGCTACACGGAAATCGCCCACGGCTCCAGCCACATCCAGGCCGTCGCCTGGAACAACTCCCCCTGCCCCAAGGCCCGCACCCTCCTGACCTACTCCCAGCCCTCGAACCCGAAATCACCGCACTACAGCGACCAGACACGGCTGTACGCCGATGAGCGCTGGGTGACGTCACGCTTCTGCGAGAAGGACATCCGCAAGGCACCCGGCCTGAAGGTGGTGAAGGTGCACCAGCACTGAGGCCTAGGGGTTCGGCCCTTCGGAGTCCGCCAGTTCAGCGATCACCTCGGCGTGGCACGGTTCGGGGACGCACCAGCAGCCGAGGCGGCGGCCCCGGAGGCTCGGGAGGAGTTTCAGGAGGTCGGGGCGGGCGAGGAGGTAGGCGCGGTACTTGGCCACGACTTCTTCGCGGGTGCCGTCGGGGCCGGGGCGGAAGGGGCTGGCCAGCGGGGAGCCCTTCAGGTGCCAGCCGCCTCTGTGCATCGCCCGGCCCACGTAGACGACATCCTCGTACTCGGGGTCGTCTCGGTGGCCTTTCAGGTTGACGACCGTTGTGCGGGTCATGGCCTTGCTTCTCTCCGGGGTGCTTCTGTATGCGCTGCGCAGACCGGTCTTTATCGTGTCATTTGTCGGAGGGAATCGCCGCATGAGATGCGGGCGGCCGGGCCGATAGTGGGCGGGTGGCTCACACTGCGCGCTCCCGTCCCTCCCAGTACGGCTCCCGGAGCCGGCGCTTGTACAGCTTGCCGTTGGGGTCGCGGGGCATCGACGCGATGAAGTCCACGCTTCTGGGGCGCTTGTAGCCCGCGAGGTGGTGTTCGCAGTGGCGCAGGATGTCCGCGGCCAGCGCGTCGTCCGGGCGGTGGCCGTCGGCGGGCTCGACTACGGCCTTGACCTGCTCTCCCCAGTCGTCGTGCGGGATGCCGAAGACCGCGGCGTCGGCGACCGCGGGGTGGGTGAGCAGGGCGGACTCGATCTCGGCCGGGTAAATGTTGACGCCGCCCGAGATGATCATGTCGATCTTGCGGTCGCGCAGGAAGAGATAGCCGTCCTCGTCGAGCAGCCCCAGGTCACCGACCGTGAAGAAGTCGCCTATGCGGTTCTTCTTCGTCTTCGTCTCGTCCTTGTGGTACGAGAAGCCGCCGGTGGACATCTTCATGTAGACGGTGCCGAGTTCACCGGGCGGCAGCCGCCTGCCGTCGTCGTCGAAGACCGCCAACTCGCTGATGGGCCACGCCTTTCCGACCGTTCCCGGCTTCTTCAGCCAGTCCCGCGCGGTGGCGAAGGCACCCCCGCCCTCGCTGGCCGCGTAGTACTCCTCGACGCACTCGCCCCACCACTCGATCATCGCCCGCTTCACATGGTCGGGACAGGGCGCCGCCCCGTGGATGGCGTGCCGCATCGACGACACGTCGTACGCCGCCCGGGTCTCCTCCGGCAGCGCGAGCAGGCGGTGGAACTGGGTCGGGACCATGTGGGTGTGCGTGCACTTGTACGTGTCGATGAGGCGGAGCATCTCCTCCGGCGTCCACTTGTCCATCAGGACCAAGGGGTGGCCGATGTGCAGGGCCGCGCCCGCGAATTGGAGCACGGCCGTGTGGTACAGCGGCGAGCACACCAGATGCACGTTGTCGTCGAACGGCTTGATGCCGAAGATGCCGAGGAAGCCGCCCAGGTAGGACTCCTCGGGCGGCTTGCCGGGCAGGGGGCGGCGGATGCCCCGGGGGCGTCCGGTCGTGCCGGACGTGTAGTTCATGACCCACCCGAGGGTGCGGTCCGTCGGCACCGACTCGGGCTGCCCGTCGAGGAGTTGGGCATAGGGGACGAATCCGGGTACGTCACCGACGGCGTAGCGGTGCGTCGGCGGGACCTTCGCCTCGTCGGCCGCCGCGGTCGCCGCGTCCGCGAACCGCTCGTGCGCGACGAGCACCTTCGCACCCGAGTCCGCGACGATCCAGGCGATCTCCGGGCCCACCAGGTGGTGGTTGACCGGGACGAGATAGAACCCGGCCTGCGCGGCCGCGAGGTACGCGGTGAGGAACTCCACGCCGTTGGGCAGCACGACGGCGAACGCGTCGCCGCGCTCGAGGCCCGCGGCACGCATCCCGTGCACGAGCTGGTTGACGGCGCCGTGCAGCCGCCCCGCCGTCCACTCCTCGCCGCCGGGCGCGACGAGGACGGTGCGGCTCGGGTCGACGCCTGCCTGGGCCCAGAATCCGTTGGGCGGGGTACTCATCGGGCCTCCTCAGCCTCGTCCTGCGATGCGGTCGAGCCGGGCGACGGCGCGCTCGAAGCCGCGGGTCAGGTCGTCGAACACGGCCTGGACGGTGCGTTCGCTGGTCATCCGGCCCACGATCTGCCCGACGGGCGTACCGAGCAGCGGCTCCACCTCGTACTTCTGGATGCGCGACACGGCCTCGGCGACAAGCAGCCCCTGCAGCGGCATGGGCAGCGGTCCCGGCCCTTGCGGGTCGTCCCACGCGTCGGTCCACTCCGTACGCAGCTGGCGTGCGGGCTTGCCCGTCAGCGCGCGCGAGCGGACCGTGTCGCCAGAGCCCGCCGCGAGCAACTTCCGCGTCAGCGCCGGGGAGTGGAGGTCGGCCTCCGTCACCGTGAGCCACACCGAGCCGAGCCACACGCCCTGCGCGCCGAGGGCGAGCGCCGCCGCGACCTGCTCGCCGCTGCCGATGCCGCCGGCGGCGAGGACCGGCAACGGCGCGACGGCCTCCGTGACTTCGGGCGTGAGCACCATGGACGCGATCTCGCCGGTGTGGCCGCCCGCCTCGTAGCCCTGCGCGACGACGATGTCGATGCCGGCGTCCGCGTGCTTGCGGGCGTGCCGGGCGCTGCCCGCGAGGGCCGCGACGAGCACGCCCTGCTCGTGGGCGCGGGCGATGACGTCGGCGGGCGGTGAACCGAGCGCGTTGGCGAGCAGTTTGATGGGGTAGTCGAAGGCGACGTCGAGCTGTCCGCGAGCCACCTGCTCCATCCAGCCGGTGATGCGCCAGCCGGACGCCTCGCCGTCGGCGAGCCCAGGCACGCCGTGCTTGGCGAGGGTCTCCTCGACGAACTGCCGGTGCGCCGCGGGGATCATCGCCTCCACGTCGGCCTCGGTCAGGGTCTTGTTCCCGGGGGCCTCGACCTTCTTCGCGGGCATCACGACGTCGAGGCCGTACGGGCGGCCGTCCACGTGCTCCTGCACCCAGTCGAGGTCGCGCGCGAGGTCGTCGGGCGCGGTGTAGCGGACCGCGCCGAGCACACCGAACCCGCCCGCCCTGCTGATGGCGGCGGCCACGGCGGGGAACGGCGTGAAGCCGAAGACGGCGTGCTCGACTCCGAGTTGCTTGCTCAGCTCCGTCTGCATGGGCGCAGGATGCCGCAGCGGCGCGGACGAGGGAAGAGGATTCTGATGCAGCGTCAGATTCTTTACGTGAGCCCCGGGTCGATCGTCGGCCGTCTGACCGATCGGTCAGACAACTGACCGATCGGTTAAAGTGACCTAGCGCCGGGGAGAAGCCCCGAGGCAGAGGGGACATGGCGAGCATGGGGGACATGGCGGACGTGACGGGCAAGGAACGTACGACGTGTTGCGTGGTGGGCGGCGGACCGGCGGGCATGATGCTCGGGCTGCTGCTCGCGAGAGCCGGGGTCGAGGTCACCGTCCTGGAGAAGCACGGGGACTTCCTGCGCGACTTCCGCGGCGACACCGTGCACCCGTCCACCCTGCGGCTCCTCGACGAGCTGGGCCTGGGCGAGCGGTTCGCCCGGCTGCCCGCGCACCGGCTGACGGAGATGCGGATGCACATCGAGGGCACGACGTTCGTGGCGGCCGACCTCAGCCGCGTGCCCGGCCGCCACAAGTACATCGCGATGGTCCCGCAGTGGGACTTCCTCGACCTGCTCGCGACAGCGGCGGCCGAGGAGCCGTCGTTCACGCTGCGGATGCGGACGGCGGTGACGGGGCTGCGTACGGACGCGGCGGGCCGGGTCACCGGCGTGACGTACACGGACGAGCACGGCACGCCGGGCGAACTGGCCGCCGATCTCACCGTCGCCTGCGACGGCCGGGACTCCGTGGTCCGCGCGGCGGCCGGTCTCACCCCCAAGTCCTTCGAGGTGCCGATGGACGTCTGGCAGGTCCGGGTGCCCGCGCCGGACGACCACCGCAAGCGCGGCCGGGTGTTCCTGAGCGTCCGCGACGGCCAGGTCGCCGCCACGATGGACCGCGGCGACTACTACCAGACCTCCTACCTCATCGCGAAGGGCGCGGACGCGCGGCTGCGGGCCCACGGCATCGAGTGGTTCCGCGAGCGCCTCGGCGCACTGCTCGACTGGGACCGCGAGGCGCTGCGCACGATCGAGTCCTGGGACGACGTGAAGCTCCTCGACGTCACCATGGGCCGCCTGCCGCGCTGGTACCGCGACGGCCTGCTGTGCATCGGCGACGCCGCCCACACCATGTCGCCGGTCGGCGGCGTCGGCGTCAACCTCGCCGTGCAGGACGCCTGCGCGGCGGCCCGCCACCTCGCCGCCCCGCTGCGGCGCGGCCGCGTCGGGACGGCCGAGCTGCGGCGGGTGCAGCGGCGGCGCGAGTTCCCGGCAGCGGTGACGCAGCGGTCCCAACTGGCCGAGCACGAGGCGCTGTTGCGGCCCGCGCTGGCGGGCGAGCTGCGGCCGGGCCGGCTGCCGATGCCGTTCCGGCTGCTGCGGAAGCTGCCGGTGCTGCGGATGGTGGCGGGGTACGTGGGCGGGGTGGGGGTGCGGCCGGAGCACGCGCCGGGGTTCGCGCGACGGGCTTCCGGAGGCGTCGGTTAGGCGCGGCCCAGCCACTCCAGCGCCGCCGCCGTCATCGCCGTCACGCCGGTCGTGATGGCCGGTTCGGCGACGGGTGCGAAGCGGGGCGAGTGGTTGGAGGGGATGTCGCGGTGCACGGTGCCCGCGTCCGACGCGGCGGCGTACGTCTCGGGGTCGCAGCCCCCGAACAGCCAGTAGCAGAGCGGCGCCTTGGCCGCCGTACCGATGATCCCCACGTCCTCGCTGCCGGTGACAGGACCCGGGTCGGTCACCTTGCCGTCGCCGAGGACCGCGCCGACCGCCGCCATGGTGCGGGCCACGGCCGCCTCCTCGTTGACGAGCACGGGGAACGCGTCGAGCGTCGTGAACTCCGGCTCGCGCTCGGCGCCCGCCACCCGCGCCTCGCCGCGCACGATCCGCTCGACCGCGGCGAGCATCCTGGCCCGTACGTCGTCCTTGTACGAGCGGATGCTCAGCCGCAGCTCGGCCTCGTCCGGGATGATGTTGTCCACCGTGCCCGCCCGCAGCGAGCCGACGGTGAGCACGGCCGTCTCCCCCGCTGGGATTTCCCGCGAGACGACGGTCTGCAGCCGCATCACCGTCGCGGCGGCCATCACCACGGGATCGACGGACGTCTCCGGCCGGGAGCCGTGCGCGCCCTTGCCGTACATGACGACCTTGAGCGAGTCGGTGGCCGCGAACGCCGCTCCCGCGTGACAGGCGACCATGCCGGCGGGCATCGGTGCGACGTGCTGGCCGAGCACCACGTCGGGCGTCCCGAACCGCTCGAAGAGGCCGTCGTCCACCATGGCCCGCGCGCCCTCGCCGGTCTCCTCGGCGGGCTGGAAGGCGGCGACGATCCGCCCGCGCCAGCCGTCGCGCGCGTCCGCGAGCAGCTTCAGGGCGCCGAGGAGGCAGGTGACGTGCAGGTCGTGGCCGCAGGCGTGCATGACGCCCTCGGTGCGGGAGGCGTAGGGCAGGCCGGTGCGTTCGACGACGGGCAGCGCGTCGAAGTCGGCGCGCAGCAGCACGGTGGGGCCTTCGCCGTTGTCGAGGACGGCCACGACGCCCGTACGGCCGACGCCGGGCGTGACGTCGTACCCGTACGCCTCGGCCCGGCGGGCGATCTCCGCGGCGGTGCGGTGCTCGGCGAAGGACAGCTCCGGGTGGGCGTGCAGGTCCTGATAGAGGCCGGTGAGTTCGCCGAGGGCGGCGTCGAGCCCGGCGAGGGCGGCGGCGACCGACGGGTCTGACGGGTTGGACGAGGGCTGGGGAACGCCCATGGGAGGCTCCTTCGGCACGCGGTGCGGGTGGCACGCGGCGGCCGGGACGGCCCACTGCGTGTACCCCACAACAGCTGCCCACGCCCCCTGGGACACACACCTGTTCCCGCCCCTACCGAGTCGTCTGCTAGCAGGCGCGCAGCCACGCGTCGAGCGTGGCGAAGTCGGCGTCCGTGAGGCCCCGGCGGGGGTCGACGCGGTGCAGCAGGGCACGCCCCGGGTGGTGCGCCGCGACCCACAGCCGGTCGGCGTCGGTGATCTCGTCGTCGACCCAGGCGAAGGGCCGTCCGGCCGCCCAGTCGACGAGCGTACGGGTCTTCCAGTGCAGCCCGTCCCACGCGTCCGCCGCGGACGGACCGGGCCAGGCCACCACGGGCAGCGGCGGCAGCCCGAGCCACGGGGCGACGCAGTCGTTCGCGTCGTCGCCCCACGTCGTCGCCCACACGAGCGCGCAGGGCAGCGCGGCGAGGCGGGCTCCGTGGGCGGGGTCGATCCGAGCCAGCAGCGGATGCCCCGCGACGCCTCCCGGGACGGCGCCCACCGCCCGGTACGTCGGGTACCTGCCCCCGGGAAGCTCGCTCGCCGCCGCCCCGAACGGGATCAGCGGCCCGTCCACGTCGAGGAACAGCAGCGGACGCGGGGCCGGGTCGGAAAGGAGACGCGGGACCGGGTCAGGAATCGGACGCCCCGATCGCGTTCAGCGTGAACCGCTCCAGCTCGTCCGCCGCCGCGTCCAGGTCGTGTTCCGGGTGGGCCAGCCAGTGGCTGATGACGCCGTCGATGGCGCCGCCGATGGCGAGGGAGACGGTGACGGGGTCGAACGGGCGGAAGCGGCCCGCCTGTTGGCCCGCGGTCAGGAGGTCGGCGAGGGTCGCGAGGCGGTCTGCGGTGTCGTGGCTGCCCGGGGTCTTGAGGCGGGTGCCGCCGTGGTCGTCCAGGAGCATCTCCGTGATGACGCGGACGTGCCGGCGGTGTGCCTGCTGGTAGCCGATCATGGCGCGGACGTAGGCGATGACGGCGTCGCGCGGGTCCGACGCGGCCGCGACGCGTTCGGCGACGTACGCGGTGAACTCCCCGAGGACGTGGTCCAGGGTCGCGCGGGTGAGGTTGTCCTTGGACGAGAAGTGGTAGAGGACGGCCGCCTTGGACAGGCCGGCCTGCTCCGCGATGGCGGACAGGGACGTCGCGGGATAGCCCTTGGTGGAGATCAGCTCGATCGTGCAGTCGATGAGCTGCCGGCGGCGGGCCTGCTCGGTGAAGGTCGGGGGGCCTGATTCCTTGTCGCCGCGACCGCCGCGACCGCCGCGTCGGGAAGCCATGGTGAGCACCTCTCGTCTCCGTCACTCACGCGTGAGGCCTTCCTCGCGCACCGAACGGTGTACGACCGTACACCAGCGCGTTCCGCCCGCGTCCGGCGCTCACTGTCCCAGGACGGCCATCGCCGCGTTGTGCCCGGGGATGCCGCTGACCCCGCCGCCGCGCAGCGCGCCCGCACCGCACAGGTGGATGTTCGGGTGCCGGGTCTCCACGCCCCAACGACCCGTGCCCGCCGGGGAGTTCTCGTCCGCGTACGGGAACGACAGGTCGCCGTGGAAGATGTTGCCGGCGGGCAGGCGCAGGTCGCGCTCCAGGTCGAGCGGGGTCTTCGCCTCGATGCACGGCCGCCCGTCCGCGTCGGTGGCGAGGCAGTCGGCGATCGGTTGGGCCAGGTGCGCGTCCAGTTGGGCGAGGGCCGAGGCCAGGAGTTCGGCGCGCACCGTGTCATTGGTGGCGTCGGTGAACAGGCGGGCGGGCGTGTGCAGGCCGAAGAGGGTCAGGGTGTGGCAGCCGCGGTCGATCAGGTCCTGGCCGAGGAGGGTCGGGTCCGTCAGGGAGTGGCAGTAGATCTCGGATGGCGGGGCCGCGGGCAGCCCGCCCGCCGCCGCCTGCGTGTAGGCCCGCGCCAGCTCCTCGTACCCCTCCGCGATGTGGAAGGTCCCGGCGAAGGCTTCGTGCGGGTCGACGGCCGGGTCACGCAGGGCGGGCAGCCGCTCCAGGAGCATGTTCACCTTGAGCTGGGCCCCCTCGGCCCGGGGCGGCGGCGCGTCGCCGGTCAGGGCGGCGAGCTCCCGCGGCGAGGCGCCCACCAGGACGTGCCGGGCCGCGACCGTGCCGTCGCCGTCCTCGGTCCGGTACGTCACCTCGGCGCGCCGCCCGTCGGTCTCGACGCGGGTCACCTCGTGGCCGGTGCGCAGCTCGGCGCCGGCCGCGCGGGCGGCGTCGGTGAGGGCGCGGGTCAGGGCGCCCATGCCGCCGACGGGGACGTTCCAGTCGCCGGTGCCGCCGCCGATCACGTGGTAGAGGAAGCAGCGGTTCTGCCGCAGCGACGGGTCGTGGGCGTCGCTGAACGTGCCGATCAGCGCGTCCGTGAGGACCACGCCGCGCACCAGGTCGTCCGCGAACCGTGCCTCGACGGCCTTGCCGATGGGCTCCTCGAAGAGCGCCCGCCACGCCGTGTCGTCATCGACGCGGCGGCGCAGTTCCGCCTTGTCCGGCAGGGGTTCCGTGAGCGTCGGGAACACCCTCTTGGCCACGTGCGCCGTGAGCGCGTAGAAGTCCCGCCACGCCTCGTACTCACGGTCGTCGCCGGTGAGCCGGGCGAACGACTCCCGCGTGCGGGCCTCGCCGCCGCCCACCAGGAGCCCGACGGGCCGCCCTTCGCGGACCGTCGGGGTGTACGACGACACCGTGCGCGTACGAACCCGGAAGTCCAGGTCCAGATCCCGCACGATCTTCCGCGGCAGGAGACTCACCAGGTACGAGTACCGGGAGAGGCGGGCGTCCACACCGGGGAACGGGCGCGTCGACACGGTGGCTCCGCCGGGCTCCTTCAGCCGCTCCAGGAGCAGCACCGACTGCCCTGCCCGGGCCAGATAGGCGGCCGCCACCAGGGCGTTGTGACCGCCGCCGACTACCACGACGTCGTAGCTGGATCGCATGATCCTTGGTAGCACGGAATCGGGCGGGTGTGCGGGCGCGTACGCCGGCTTCCTGACCGCCGGACCGGCGACTCGCCGGACCTCAGCGCACCCCGGACGCCCGCCGCTGCCGCAGCGCCGCCACCCTCCGGTACAGCTCCACCGCCTCCGTGCCGCGGCCGAGCTGCTCCAGGCAGTGGGCCTCGTCGTTGCGGCTGGCGAGGGTGTCGGGGTGGTCGGGGCCGAGGACCTGTTCGCGGGCGGCGGCGACGCGGCGGTACTCCAGGAGGGCGTCGGGCCAGCGGCCGAGCCAGCCGAGGCCGACGGCGACCTCGCGGCGGCTGACCAGGGTGTCGGGGTGGTCGCCGCCCAGGACGCGTGCGCGGATCGCGCACACGTCGCGGGCCTCGGCGAGGGCCTCCTCCCAGCGGCCGAGGCGGCCCAGGTTCACGCCGAGGCCGTGGCGGGCGCGCAGGGTCTCGGGGTCGGCGGGGCCGTTGACGCGGGTGCGGTCGTCGATGAGGCCGCGGTAGAGCTCCAGGGCTTCGGCGCTGCGGCCGAGGCGGCCGAGGCTGATGCCGACCTCGTAGCGCGCGGCGAGGGTGTCGGGGTGGTCGCCGCCGAGCGCCCTGGTCCGGGCGTCGGCCACCTCGCGGTAGGTCTGCAGCGCCTCCGGCCAGCGCCCCAACTGGCCCAGCGCGTACGCGACTTCGTACCACGTGACGAGGGTGTCGGGATGCGTGGGGCCGAGGACGCGGGCCCGGGCGGCGGCGACTTCGCGGGCGAGCCGGTAGGAGTCCTCCAGGCGGCCGAGGCGGCTGAGGTTGAAGGCCAGGTTGTGGCGGCAGCGGAGGGTGTCGGGGTGGTCGGGGCCCGCGGTGCGCTCCCGGACCGCGAGCACCTGTGTGTACACCTGGTGCGCCTCGAAGTGCCGGCCGAGCTGGCCGAGGACGTACGCCATCTCCTGCCGGGCCGCGAGCGTCTCCAAGTGCTCGGCACCCAGGGTGCGTTCGCGCCCTTCGGCGACGCGGCCGTACTCGCGCAGCGCGTCCGCGGGCCGCCCGGTGCGGCTGAGCGTGAAGCCCACCTCGTACCGGCTGGCGAGGGTGTCGGGGTGGTCGGGGCCGAGCACGTGCTCGCGCTCGGCGGCGACGGCGCGGTGCACCTCTCCGGCCTCCGCCCAGCGGCCGAGACGGCCCAGGCTCAGGCCCGCGTTGTGGCGGCTGACCAGGGCGGCGACCACGGACGGCGGCGGCGTGGGCCGCTCGGGGGCGGGCGGCGGCACGACCGTGTGGCGGCCGGTGGCGCGCGGGATCCACTCGCCGGTGAGGCCCGCCGCGGCGTCCGGAGGGGTGGTGCGCAGGGCGGCGCCGGTCGCCTTGTGGCCGGTGGTCATGCCGCGTGTCCAGGATGGCAGGGCGGGCTCGCGCCGGTCGGGCGGCAGCGGCTCGCTCCGGTCGGGCGGGGCGGGCTCGGGGCGGCGCAGCGGCGACGAGACGACGGTCGGCACATAGCCGGAGGCGGCTGGCGCACTGCGGCCCGCGACGATACGGCGGCCCAACTCACGGGCGTCGCGGGGCCGTTCGTCGGGCTGCTTGGCGAGCAGGTCGAGGACGATCCGGTCGAAGTACACGGGCAGTTCGCCGCGGCGGCGGCGCGGCGGCTCGGGCGGCGTGTCGCGGTGCCCGACGAGCACCGCCCAGGCGTCCTCCAGGTCGAACGGCGGCGCCCCGGTGGCCAGTTCGTACAGCACGCACCCGAAGGAGTACAGGTCGCTGCGCTGGTCGACCTCGGCGCCGCTGATCTGCTCGGGCGACATGTAGTGCGGCGTGCCCATGGCGATGCCCGTGCCGGTGAGACGGGAGGTGAAGCCGATGTCGTGGCCGAGCCGCGCGATCCCGAAGTCGCAGATCTTCACCGTGCCGTCGATCAGCCGCATGATGTTGGCGGGCTTCAAGTCCCGGTGCACGATGCCCTGTTCATGGGTGTACGCGAGCGCGGAGGCGACCTGGTCGGCGATGTCCACGACGTCGGGGACGGGCAGCGGATGCTGTCTGTAGTCCTCCAGGAGCTGGCTGAGGTTGCGGCCCTGGAGGAGCTCCATCACCAGGAACAGCACGCCGTCGTGCTCGCCGAAGTCGTGCACGACGGTGACCCCGCGGTGCTGGAGCGCCGCCGCGACCCGCGCCTCACGCCGGAACCGCTCCCGCAGGACCCGCGTGAACGACTGGTCGTGCTGCGCCCCGAGCGGCTTGAGGCACTTGACGGCGACCTTGCGGCCGAGCGATTCGTCGTGCGCCCGCCACACTTCGCCCATGCCGCCGCGACCGATCAGGTCGAGCAGTCGATACCGGCCCTGGATCAGCCTGGTGTCCGCCATCGCGTGCCGTCGCCCCCGTCGCCTCGCTGCGCCCTCCCCGGCCCGTCCAGTATGGCGTCCCGTCTGTCGACTTTGTACGGGACTTTGCGCGGGTCGGGGCGGCTGCCGGGGCCGAGGCGGGCCATGGCGCGCAGGATGTGCTTCGGCGGGAGTTGCCAGCGGATACGGGAGGGAACACGGCGCAGCAGGGTGCCCGTGACGACCAGGCGGCGGGTGACCGTCCGGGGTGCCGGGGCGGGCCTGCCGTACAGCTCGTGGGCGTAGCGGGGCAGCGACGCGTACGCGAGGTTCGCGACGCGCCGCCACAGCAGGTCGCGTGCGGGGACCAACAGGGGCCGGGTGGGCGGGCGTTGCAGGAAGTCGTCGACGGCGCGGGCCTCGGGTCCGGCGGCGAGTTCGGGCCGTACCTTCTCGAAGTAGGCGGCGAGTTCGGCCGTGGACGCCGGTACGTCGCCGGGGTCGAGCCCCACCAGGCGGGCGCTCTCGCGGTGTTCGGCGACGTACCGGTCGGCGGCCGCGTCGCTCAGCGGGAAGCCCGAGCGGCGCACGACGTGGAGATAGGAGTCGATCTCCGCGCAGTGCACCCACAGGAGCAGCTCGGGTTCGTCGACGCCGTAGCGCTCCCCCGTGTCCGGGTCGGTGGCCGACAGCATCGTGTGGATCTTCCGGACCCGGGCGCCCGCCTTCTCCGCGGCCTCGGTGGTGCCGTACGTCGTCGTCCCCACGAAGTTGGCCGTACGCATCAGGCGGCCCCAGGCGTCCTTGCGGAAGTCCGAGTTCTGCATGACGCCCCGCACTGCCCGCGGGTGCAGCGCCTGAAAGTACAGCGCCCGCACCCCGGCGACCCACATCATGGGGTCCCCGTGCATCTGCCAGGTCACCGACGAGGGCCCGAAGAGCCCGGCGTCCGCCTCCCGCATGCCGTCACCTCCTTACCGCAGGTTACGCACACTTCCGGGGCGCGGGGAGGGCCGGAATCAGATGGGCAGGGCGTCGACGGTGGGGACGACGGTGCCGAACAGGTCGGTGATGGCGGTCAGGGCGGCGGTGTGGAGGCGGGCGGCGGGCAGGACGGTGCCGTCGGGGGTGGCGAGGGAGCGGGTGGCGGTGGCCTCGGCGACGACGGTGGGGCGGTAGCCGAGGTTGAAGGCGCCCTGGGCCGTGTAGTTGACGCACATGTGGGTCATGAACCCGGCGAGGACCAGGTCCTTGCCGCTGCCCGGGGCAGCGGCAAGGTCGGACAGGGTCCGCTCCAGCTCCGTGGCGTGGAAGGAGTTGGGGAACTGCTTGACCACGACCGCCTCGCCGTCCGCCGGTGCGACCTCGTCGCTGATGGCGCCGATGTGGGCACGGATGTCGTACGGGGTGTTCTCACCGCCGTCGTTGAGGACGTGCACGACCGGGGTGCCCGCGGCGCGGGCGCGCTCCAGGAGCCGGGCACCGGCCGCGAGCGCCTCCTCGGCGCCCTCCAGGGCCATGACGCCGGTGCGGTAGGTGTTCTGGAAGTCGATCATGATGAGGACGGAGTCGCTGAGCTGAGGCGGCCGGTTGTCCAGGCCGATGACGTCGCGCAGGGTGGTGGAGGGCTGGTCGGGGCTCATGGGGTGCCTTTCGTAAGGGAATTCAGGGGAATTCAGGGGACTGAGGCATGGCGAAGCTGTTCGCCGCGCCTGCGTGCATGCGTGCGTACGGGAAGGTCTGAGCGTGAAAAGGGTGGTCAGGCGGCCTGGGTGCGGAAGCGGCGGCGGTACGCGGCGGGTGTGGTCGCGAGCTGCCGCTTGAACGCCCGGTGCAGGGTCTCCGCGGAGCCGAGCCCGGCCGTGGCCGCGACCTGGTCGAGCGGGACGTCGGTGGTCTCAAGGAGGCGCCGGGCCACCTCGACCCGGGCGGCTTCGACGTAGGCGGCGGGACTTGCGCCGGTCTCCTGCTTGAAGACGCGGGCGAAGTGCCGCTCGCTGAGGCACATCCGGGCCGCGAGCACCTCCGCGGACAGGTCCGCGTCGAGGTGGTCGGCGATCCACAGCCGCAGCTCGTCGATGTCGCGCCGGGCGGACGCGGGCCGGCTGAGCGGCACGGAGAACTGGCTCTGTCCGCCCTGCCGTTTGAGGTACATCACCAGGTCCCGGGCCACCGCGAGCGCGACCTCCTCGCCCAGGTCCTCGGCCACCAGGGCGAGCGCGAGGTCCAGGCAGGCGCTGATCCCGGCGCCGGTCCACACGCGGCCGCGGTCGGTGCGGACGAAGATGGGGTCCGGGTCGACCGTGACCGCCGGGTGCTCGGCGGCGAGCTGGGCGGCGGTCGACCAGTGCGTGGTCGCCGTCATCCCGTCCAGGAGCCCGGCCGCCGCCAGCACGTGCGCGCCCACGCACACCGACGCCACCCGCCGGGCGTGCGGGGCGGTCCGCCGCACCCAGGCCACGATGTCGGGGTCGATGCGGGCCCGCGGGCCGTCGTCGGTCAGGTCGACCGCGCCGGGCACAAGCAGCGTGTCCACGTCCCCGCCGACCTCGTCGAAGGCCAGATCGGCGAGCAGCCGCACCCCCGCCGACGTCCGCACCTCACCGGCGGCAGGCCCCGCGAGGCGCACCTGGTACCCGGCGCGGCCCGCGGCCTGCCGGTTGGCCAGCGAGAACACCTCGGCGGGGCCGGTGACGTCGAGGAGATCGACATCGGGGAAGACCGCGATGACGACCCGGTGCGGAAGGGGCATGTCCCCATCCTCGGCGGTGCCGCGCGTGGCCGCAATGACGGCTTGCTGTCACATCCGGACACTGCGGTCAGGCGCGCCGCTGTGCCGGGCCACCAGGGTGGAGGCGGCCGGGCCGCCGGGTGGGTCACCCCAGCCGGGCTTCCCACCTGGTGTTGGGCCCGGCCGCGTCGGCCGGGAGGCGGTCCCGTGCGGCGGTGTCGCCGTACATCGTCCAGCGGGCCCAGTCGACGACGGTGTTCGGGAAGCGGTTGTCGCTCCAGAAGCTGGTGTGGCTGCCGCCGACGAAGGTGAGGAACGCCTTGGGCCAGGTCATCTCCGTGTACGCCTGCCGGGCCGAGGAGTACTGCGTGGTGGAGTCCCGGTCGCCGTGCACGAACAGGACCTTGGCGGAGACCGAGCTGGACGGGTTGCCCATGTCCACGCAGGACTGGGGGTTTGCGGAGATGATCCGGCTGTCGGGCCAGGAGGTCAGCAGACCGTGGGTGACCATACCTCCCAGGGAGTGGCCCGAGACGCCGACGCCGATGCCGGTGTTGATGTGTCCGGCCAGCGGTCCGCTCGTGTTGAGGGCGAGGGTGTTGGTGAGGATCTGCGAGACGTCCTTGGAGGTGTTGCCGTTGTTGATGTCGGTGAAGTTGTGGTTGAAGTGCGGGGCGGGGACGATGAAGCCCGCCGCGGCCAGGGCCCGGATGATGAACAGGGAGTTCTGCGGGCTGCTTCCGTAGCCGTGGGTCATGTTGTAGACGGGGAAGACCCCGGCTGCGACCGGGGCGTCCGTCACCGGACTGCCGCCGGGGGTGCCGGTGGCGGGGTAGTAGACGTAGGTGGTGCACGGGCGGCTGCCGCGGGTCCAGTTGTACCTGCGTACGCCGACCGCGAACGGCGTGGTCGGCGCCGGGTCGAGTGGCCCTGCGGCGGCCGGTGCCCGTCCTGAGCCGAGCAGGGACAGGCCCACGCCCGTCGCTCCGGCCGCGCTCATGCTGAGGAAGGTCCTTCGGTGCATGGTCATGGCTGACTCCTGGGTCGCTTGGCGAAGGAGGTTATGAGGTGGTGGAAGCGTGTTCGCCGCGTCTGGGAACGACGTCGATGACCGCCGTGACCGGCCCTGTGCCGGTCATCCCGGTGACCGTCACCTCACCCGGCTCGTCGGTCGCGCCGGGTGGCAACGGCTTCCAGCGGACGGGGACACCGGTGATCGTGTCGTTGGCGGTGGTGAGCATGCGGATGGAGGAGGGCAGCTTCGGGGCGGCGCCCACCACGGTGGCGGTGTAGACGGTGTCCTGGAGGATGTGCTTGGCGCGGCTGGCGTTGAAGACGTTGATGGACGCGTGCGGCTCCCACGTGTTCGCCGGTCCGGGCACGGCCCGGAACATCGGCTGGTAGCCGGCCGGCTCCCACACCAGCGCCCCTGAACCGCGGTTGTCGACCACGTCGTTGGCGGCCTGGAATACTCTCCGGATGGCGTCCGCCTGCCCCTGAATTGTGCGCGGGTAGGGCGAGTTGGGCAGCGGCGAGCCGTCGCCGCCCGAGGCGGGGTAGGCGGTTTCGGCGATGTCGATTTCGTAGCCTGGATAGCTGGTGGCCATGGTGTTCAGATTGAGATCCAGCGCCTCGGGCGTGCCATGCCACTCCGGGTAGTACGAGACGGCCAGCACGTCAGGGTTCTGACCCTTCGCCTTCACCCGGGTGAGGAACTGGTGCCAGAACTCCATGGTTTTGGCGAGCTTGTCCTTGTCGACGATCACGTGTATCTCGACCTTGGATGTCGGTGACGCGTCGCGGACGGCTTTGATCCCGGCCGCGGCCAGGGTGGTGAACCGGTCCCACGACTGGTCGTAGAGCTTCTGTTCCGCCGGGTCGGTCGACTTCCAGTACTTCCACAGCAGGCCACCGCCGGGCTTGGACTGGTAGACATCGGCCTGGTCGACGAAATACGGCGGACTCGTCGTGCCGATGAGGGCCGCCTCGCTGCCGTACATGAAACCGTTGATGATCTCGTTGCCGACGGCCACCTTCTCCGGCGTGGTGCCCTGCTGGATCAACCGGTCCAGATAGTCGGCGGTGAAGTCGTACACGGCCTGGGACAGGTCCGCGAACTCCAGCTCGGCCCAGGCGCGTGGCTTTGGTTGCTTGCTCGGGTCCGCCCATGAGTCCGCGTAGTGGAAGTCGATCCCCAGGCCCATGCCCCGCTGCTTGATCCACTGCGCTGAGACCAGGGAGCGCTCCGGACCCTGGCGCGGTATCGGCGTCGGTTGACCGGTGCTCTCGCTGCGCGGCTCGTTGAATATCCGCAGCCGCGTGTGCTGCATGCCACGATCCTTGGCCACGTCGAGCAGGTGTGGCCCGGCGCCGCGGTCTTCGGCCAGGGGGTCGACCCAGTACTGCTGGTCCTGGACGTCGTCCATCCAGGACAGATCGGCGCCGAGGACGAGGTCGTCGCGCAGGTAGTTGAAGACCTGGAGCTCGCTGACACCAGCCCGGGCACGGCCCGGCCCACCGGTGAACATCAGCCGGACGAAGCGCGTTCCCGGCCGGGTGAACAGGTGCACTTCCCCTCGCGACGCGGCTCGGTTGTGGGACCTGTCGGCGATGGTCTTCCACCGGCGGCCGTCGGACGAAGCCTCGACGACGTACCGGTGGGCCACGCCACGGTCCGGGAACATCACCTTGACCTTGCGCAGGTTGTCGTAGGTTCCACCGAGGTCGACGGTGAGCCGCTGCCGGGCGCCGGCACGACCGGGGTGCCAGGACGTCGTCGGGTCGCCGTCGATGGCCAGTCCGGCGTTCGACGAGCCGTCGCCGGCCGTCGCCGAGGCCCAGGGCTTGGCGGCGATATTGCTTTCGATCGGCTTGATGTCCGCGGTTCCGAAGGTCGCATGGGCCGGCGTGGGCACCATGAGTAGAGTCGCGGACACCATGGTGGCCAACGTCGTCATGCTCGCGATGACGCGGGCCGGACGCTTGCTGCCCATTCCTTCTCCTGACGATGTGACGGTGTCGTGGTCCCAAGGACGTGACCCTGCACGCTCTGCCGGTCGAAGAGACCGGCAGAGCGTGGGATGTCACCCCGACGGCGGTGGTGTGTCGGCAGAGGTCTTGACGAGTGAGAGCTGGTCGACGATGGCGCCGCCCGAACCCGACGCCCGCACGGTGACGGTGGCGGCCCCGCTGGGCAGCGCGATGCCGGTGAGCTCGCGCTTGGCCCAGCCGCTCGACGACGGGATGCCGAGGGTGCGTTGGCTGCCGTTGGCGCCGGTGATCACGACCTGACCGGCGCTGCCCCGAGCGTGCAGGGACAGGGTGTAGGTGCCTGCGGGTACCGACGCGATCCGCTGCTCGACGCCGCCGCTGTTGCTCACCTGGAGGGCGAAGCGAGATCCGTTCACACCACCGTTGACGTTGGTCACCGAACCACCGAGGTTCCGCCATCCCCGCACACTGGAGACGATGATGCGGTCGGCCTGGATGTCCGGGTTGAGGATGTAGTTGTTCGCCGGCCCGACGCGCCACTCTCCGGTCGTGACGTTGAACTGCCACTGGCTCACCGAGTGGAACTGCGGCCTCGCGCCGGCCTTGGTGATCGGCACCCACTGGTTGTATCCGATGCCGTTCCAGGCGAAGTCGGCCCAGCGGTCGCCGGCGTAGATCACCGTGTTCTGCTTGGTGCCCTTGACCGTCACGAAGAACCCGGTCTGGGTCACGTGGCTGTAGTCCATCTCGGTGCCGGCAAGGACGTACTCGCTGCTGTAGGAACCCTGGACGTTGCTGCTGGTCGACTCATTGACGTAGTTGACCGAGGTGTTCCAGCCGTGCAGGTCCGACGCCGCGTGGTAGTACTTGCCGTCGAGCTTGAACATGGCGTTGCCCTCGCGACCGGCGCCGCTGCGGATCTGCGCGCCTGGCTCGATCCGCAGCGAGTCGGACTCCCGGAACTTGGCCACGAAGCCGCGAGAGCGTCCTTCGCGGTTGGAGAAGATCAGGTAGTCCTTGCCGTCGTCGTCGGTGAAGACGGTCTGATCTCCGGTGCCGGTCGTGGGCGAGTTGGTGATCTGGGTCTGGAAGTAGCCGTAGTCGAAGGTGTCGGTGGGTGAGTCGCCCTGCAGGAGCAGGACCCCGTGCCCGCCTCCGACGTAGGCCTGGACGGCGAGTACGTATTTGCCGGTGTTCTCGTTGTACGAGACCCCGAGCCGCCCGACCCACCCTGCCTGACCGAGGGTGGCGCCGTTTTGGATCGGGGTCGACCGCGTCGCGACCCGGTTCTCGAACTTCCAGTTCACCAGGTCCTTGGACGAGTACACGGGGATCGACCTGAAGCTGACCTCGCCGTCGTACTTCCTCGTCGGATTGGCCCGGTAGGACTCGGCGCCGAGGTAGTGAACGCCGTACCAGTAGTAGGTGTCACCGAACTTGAAGACCCCGCCGCCCTGCGAATAGATGGGGTTGCCGCTGGTGTCGTTCCAGAAGGTGTTGTTCGTGATGGTCTGGAACGTGCCCTCGTCGGCAGCCTTCAGGTCGGCGGCGGCGTTCATCAGGGCCGTCTTCGCCTCGGCGACCTCCGACTTGGTGGCCGATGTGTCGTCGGCTACCGCGTCCGCGGAACGCAACGCCTTGGCGAAGGGTTTCCAGGAGCCGGCCGTGTACTTCGACGGAGCGCGGGTCTCGTACTCGGACACCAGGTACTTCAGGCCGCGATCCACCACCGGTCCGGCAGCGGCACGCTGGTCTGGGAGCTCCCTTGTCGGTGTCTCCGTCGCCGGTGTCCGCGTTGCAGGTGGCTCCGCCGCAGCGGTGCTCGCCGAGACCGGTGCCGCTAACGCCACGGACAACAATGCGGCGGCGGCCACCTTCCAGTACTTCGACATGACACGCGATCTTTGCTTCAAGATGTCACCTTCCATCGTGCTCAAAGGCGCCGGGATCCGGCGCAGTTCCGCTGAAGGGCAGTCCCACGTCGGTGCCCTTGTCGATCAGGGCACTGTTCGCCGCGAGACGGAGGTGGGGCAGCACGGGCAGGCTCCCGTCGGTCTGGCGGGGCGCGTCCCAGCCGGACGTCGACACACTCTGGAACTGGGAGTCCGACAGGGGGATGCCGAGGTTCCAGGAGTTGTACGCGGCGTTCGTGCCGTTCATGTACGACGTCGGCGTTCCGGTGTAGGCGATGTTGTTGCGCAGGTGGCCCCGGCCGACGGCGGCGCCGCTCGAGTCGACTCCCCGCATGTTGAAGTTGGGGTTGTTTCCGTAACCGGTGTTGTTGAAGAAGTCGTTGGCCACCGGGTGGTGGTTGGCGTAGAAGCCGGCGGCCTTGTTGAGGAACGCCACCGAGAGGCGGACGGTGTGCTTCGGCGCGTTGGCCTCGTAGTCGCCCCCGTAGCCGCCCGCCTTGAAGCCGGCTCCGTTGCCGGAGGGCGTCGTGGTCCCCGGCACGTACCCGTTGCGCCAGGCCCACGAGTTCTCGATGATCACGGGCGAGTAGGTGGAGATGAGGTCGAAACCGTCATCGGCGTTCCACCACGCGCGGCATCCCCGGAACACGTTCGCGGGGCGGCCGGCCGGCGTGTAATGCGAACCGAACCCGTCGGCGTTCTCGCCGGGCCCGTCATTGCTGCGCAGGTCGTAGTTGTCATGCGCGTCCGAGTTGAGAACGAGGTTGGCGCCCCCGCCGCTGATGAACAGGCCGGTGCCCATGTGATGGTGGGTGTTGATCTGTTCGAAGATGTCGTTGCTGCCGGATACCCAGATTCCCCAGGACTCGGCGTTCTGGTTGTTGTTCTGCGGTACGCCGGTGACTTCCAGTCCTTTGAGGTGGATCCAGCTGCCGGTGACGTTGAAGCCCTTGATGCGGCAGTTGTCCGTCATTCGCGAGAAGTCGAAGACCGGTTTCTCGCCCGGATGGGCCCAGTACCGGATCGGGTTGCCCGAGCTGCCGCTCTTGTTCAGCGTGATCGCGTCGACTCGGGCGGTCTGGCTGGAACAGGCGCTGTTCGCGCGGGTGTAGGCGTAGGTGCCGCCCCGGAAATAGACCGTGTCGCCCGCCTTGGCGACGGCCTGCGCACGGGCGATCGATGCCCACGGAGCGGCCTGCGTACCTGCCGCCCCGTCATTCCCGTTCGGGGCGACGTAATAGGTGTTTCCGGCCGCCGCATCGCTCGCGGACGCCGAGCCAGGGGCCATCGCGACGGACATCGCCGTGACCACCGAGAGCAGGAGGGCAGGGGTGGCGAACTTCGCGGTTCTCACAGCGTCATCTCCCGGGGTAGGTGATGTGCGGCCGAGGTGGCCGGGTCATGCCGGCAGCGAGGAAGGCCCGCCGGCCATGCGCGTGCTTCTTCAGAACTTCATGGCGCCGGCAGCCAGGTTGGCGATGAAGTGGCGCGAGCCGATCAGGAAGACCCCGATCAGCGGGATCACCGACATGAGCGCTCCGGCGATGACCATCGACTGGTCGGTGGTGTAGACGCCGTTCAGCTGCTGCACGGCCACCTGCAGCGTCACCTTGCCCGGGTCGGTCATCACGATCAGCGGCCACAGGTAGTCGTTCCAGATGTGGAAGAAGGTGAAGATCCCCAGGAACGCCAGCCCCGGGCGGAGCACCGGCAGCCCCACCGTCCACCACTGGCGGAAGAACCCGGCCCCGTCGACCCTCGACGCCTGGATCAGCTCGTCGGCGATCGCCCCCTGCGCGTACTGGCGCATCCAGAAGATCCCGAACGCGTTGGCCGCACCGGGAATGATCAGCGCCTTGAGCGAGCCGACCCAGCCGAGCCAGGCCAGGGTGACGAACTGCGGCACCAGCGCCAGCTGCATCGGGATCATGAAGGTGGCCAGCACGATCCAGAACAGCACCCTCCGCCCGGGGAAGTCGTACTTGGCGAAGGCGAAGGCGGCCAGCGAGTCGAAGAGCAGCACCAGGAACGTCACGGCTGTGGCGGCCACGACGGTGATGCCCATCGACCCCCAGAAGTCGATCCCGTCGAACACCTTGTTCATGTTCTCCCACAGGTGGGGGCCGGGGATCAGCTTGGGCGGGTAGGCGAAGATGTCCCCGGTGGTGTTCGAGGCCATCACGAACATCCAGTAGAACGGGAAGATCGTGATCAGCACGCCGAGGAGGAGCACGGCGTGGCCCACGATCGTCCGCGACCTGGCGGCCGTCTCAGCGCGCACGGGACTTCCCCTTCCGCTTACGGGTGCCGATCGCGTCCTCGTCGCGGCCGCCGATCAGCCGCCAGTTGATGACGGAGAACACCGCGATCAGGAGGAACAGCGCCCAGCCGACGGCCGCGCCGTAGCCGAACCGGTTGAAGACGAACGCCTGCTGGTACAGGTAGAGCACGATGGTGGTGGCCTCGCCGCCGGGCCCGCCGACGTTCCCGTTGTCGTCCACCGGGAACAGCACCTGCGGCTCGGTGAACAGTTGCAGCCCGCCGATGGTGGAGGTGACGGCGACGAACAGGATCACCGGACGGAGCATCGGGATGGTGATCCGGAAGAAGGTCTGACGGTTGGTGGCGCCGTCGACCTTGGCCGCCTCGAACACGTCGCTGGAGATGGCCTGCAGGCCGGCCAGGCAGATGATGGCGTTGTAGCCGACCCACCGCCAGGTGGTGATCGCCGCCACGGAGACCTTCATCGCCCACGGGTCGGACAGCCAGCCGACCTCGCCGGCGTTGATGGCCCGCAGCGCGCTGTTGAGCAGCCCGGAGCTGTCGCTGAAGACCGAGCCGAGCACCAGGGTCATCGCCACGATCGAGGTGATGTTCGGGACGAAGTAGGCCACCCGGTAGAACGCCTTGAACCGCACGGCGGTGTGCAGCGCGTAGGCGATGACCAGCGCCAGAAAAATCATCGGGACGGTGGACAGGAGCCAGATGATCAGGGTGTTGCCGATCGACTGCCAGAAGTCGGAGTCGGTCACCAGGTACGCGTAGTTCTCCCAGCCGATCGACCGCATCTCTCCGATGCCGTCCCACGACATGAACGACAGGTAGACGGAGAAGCCGACCGGGAAGATGCCGAAGACGGCGAAGAGGATGAAGAACGGGGAGACCGCCGTGTACATCGGCCAGTAGCGGCGCCAGCCGGGCAGCGGCCTGGACCCGTCCGGCGGCGGCTTGGCGGCGCTCACTCGCCGGTTGACGGGCTTCCCGCGGAGCGCATTGGCGAGGCCCATTCACATCGCCCCCTCGCGGGTGAGTTCGCGCTCGATGGTGTCCTGGGCGTCCCTCCATGCCGTGTCGACGTTCTTGCCGGACTCCACGTCGGCGAGCTCGGCGGCGAAGACGGGGTCCATCACCCGGTCGTACGGGCTCTTGTAGACGGTCTTGACCCCCCGCGCCGACGGGCCGAACACCTCGATGGTGCGCTGCCCGCCGTAGAAGGGCCGAGGCTCACGCATCTGAGGCCTCGTGAAGGAGCGCGGGGAGGACGGGAACAGCGACATCTCCGTGAACGCCTTGACCTGGTTCTCCGGAGACTGCAGCCAGGTGATGAACTTGTAGGCCGCCTCGGCGTTCTTGGAGTACTTGGTGATCGCCAGGAAGGAGCCGCCCCGGTTGCCGGCGCCGCCGGGCGGGTCGGTCACCCGCCACTTGCCCTTGGTCTTCGGCGCGGCCGACTCCGGGAAGGCGAAGCCCCACCACACCGCGCCGATGCCGACCGGCTGGCGGCCGCTGGTGACCACGCCGTACAAGTCGGTGGAGCCCTCCGGGGCGCCGGCCGACAGGCCGTCCCTGCCGATCCGGTAGGCCAGTTCGAATGCCTCGCGCAGCTCGTCCCGGTCGCCGATGTAGCGGCCGTCCTCGGTCATGTACCTGCTGGCCAGCTGGCTCAGCCGGATGTCCCAGACGTGGTGGATGTTGGGGCAGATCACCGCGCGCTGCTGGGACTTCCGCAGTTCCTTGCCCAGGGCGATGAAGCCGTCCCAGTCCGGGGCCCGGGCGGCGAGTTCCTTCGGGTCGGTGGTGATCCCGGCTTCCTGAAGCAGGTCGGCGCGGTAGAACAGCCCGGTGGGGCCGGTGTCCATGGGGAACGCGATCATCCGGCCCTCGGGCGTGATGCACTCGTTCCACTTCCAGTCCAGGTACCGGCTCTTCAGCGCGGCCGCGCCGAAGTCGTTCAGGTCGACGAACACGTCCTGGTTGGGGAAGTAGGTGGCCACGTCGGAGTTGATGCCGATGATGTCCGGCACCAGGGACTTGCCGGCGAGCGCGGTACGCACCTTGGTGTTGAAGTGGCCGCCGATGTTGGTGCGGCTGAGTCTGAAGCCCTCGGCCCCGGGAATGCCCTTCGTCTCGGCCCGGGCGACCAGCTCGTCGCTCACCGACCGGTCCCAGGCCCACAGCGTGATCTCGTCCGAGTCGCCGAGCGAGCGCTGCGACCCGCAGCCGACCGGCCCGAACCCTCCAGCGGCCGCTCCGGCGCCCAACGCCAGCAGCCGCCTTCGTGACACTGCCATGGAGATGCCTCCTGTCACCACTGATGCGGAGGTACGAGGGCCCGAGGCGGCGGGAGGCGGTGCCTGCGATCTGCTCGTTGCGCGGCACACGACTGTGAACGTTCCCACATCGCTTCGAATGACAGAAAGAGTCGCGATCGGGCTCTCATCTGTCAATCGCTGCGACCTAATCACTTTGAACTCAGATCAGGCCGTCGGCCATCAGCCGTGACTGTGACCGATCCCAGCGCTCATGCCGGCGATCGTATGGGCACTGATGTCGAGGTGCGGACCGTCCGCGGACCGGGCCGCCACCAACCGGACGTGTTCCTGGGCCGGTTGGGCCAGGCCGTCGTACACCGCGACGCACACTTCCCGCGCCCGGGACCGGGGCCAGTCGGCCGGCAGCAGATCGACGGGCAGCAGGGGGTCGAGCACCGGGAAGTGGCGGTAGGTGTTCATCACCTCCGTACGGGCGCGCACCGCATCGGCGCCGGTGATGCCACCGGCGCCGATGCGGTGCAGCAGGCTGCTCCACCGCCGGACGAAGATCTCGTACTGGTCGGCGATGCCGGGCAGGTCCCATGCCTCGATCGGGTTGCGGTTGGCTTCCGTCTCGAGGTCCACCTGTCGTGCGCGGAACACGCTCACCGAACCTGGCGCCAAGTCGGCCAGTTCGGCACGCCCCTTGGGGGTGAGCGGGTGCGGCGATGCCCAGACCGCGTCGTACAGCGGCGCGTATCCCCGCCACCGCAGCGCGGTGCGCAGCGCGCGCCGTCGCGTGCTCTCCTGTTCCGGCACGGAGAAGGCGACCAGTGTCCACCTCCCGTCCCACGAGTCGGGTTGCGTGGTGAACGTGGCGATCGAGGCACCGCCGCTCCACAGATCGACAGCGGCCTCCCGCGTCAGCCGATAGGAGCTGTACCGGCCGCGCCGACTGCTCTCCAGCACCCCTCGACGGGCCAGCCTGCTGATCGTCGTACGGGCGGCGCCGGCCGCCACGTCGAACTCCCCCAGCAATGCCACGATCGCCGCCGCCGGCACCCAGGCCCGCGCCGGAAACGTGTAGTCAGCGATCAAGGTGACCGCCAGGCCCGCCGGTGAACCGCCGGCCTGCCAGCGCGGCAACCGCATCGGCCGAGTGCCGTCGCCGGAGAAGATCTCCTCGAGATGGGAAAGGTTCGCCAAGGTCCGCTCCCACGCGTCGCATCCGACGGCCGTCTCGCGCCAGGGAACGCACACCCGGACATCGCCTGACTGGTCATCGATGAATGACAGTTCGATGCCCGGTCGGACGCCGAGTGAAGCATGTTTCCGATCCCGGCTCAGGACACCGCGTCCGACCTGCTCGGCCCCGACCTGCTGGTCGCGCCCGTGTTCTCACGAGGGAGACGTCTCGTACTGCGGGCCTCATGCAGCGATCCCTTGGCGCCCTGAGGGCTGGCCTCGGGCGGGCGGGAGGTGCGTGATGGCGCGGGCGGTCGGCAGTACTTGAAGGCTTGGCAGGCCGCCCGCCATGCACGGCGGCTTGCCAAGCCCTGACGAACTCGGCCGGAGCCGACAGTAGTTGTGGTCAGAGGCCGATGTCGGTCAGCCACTGACCGGTGGTACGGGGAGTGATGCCGAGCAGCTTCTGGGCGGAGTTCTCGGGTGTGATCGGGCGGCCCGGAAGCGTGCTCATGGCCGCGTAGGCTCCAGCGACGTCGGCGGCGGGGCCCTCGCCGATCAGAGGTGCGACGGAGCTGCGGAACCGCTCGGGAGTGATCTGCTCGAAGAGCACATCCTTGTCGAAGTGGGCGCCGAACGCCTCGGCCAGGCCCGGTCCGGTGATTGCCGGGTACTGGCCGACGGAGACCACGCCGGTGACGTCCGGACGGTCGAACAGGGCGAGGACGGCGTCGGCGATGTCCAGGTGGGAGGCCCAGGAAGCGGGGAAGTCGGCGCGGATCGGGTAGGGCAGCACGCCGCGTTCGCGGACCGCGTCGAGGACGAAGGGCATGAGCAGGTTCTCCAGGTAGAACGTGGGCGTGATCACCGCGTGGGACACCCCGGCGTCCGCCAGGCCGTCGGCCAGCGTCGCGGCAGCGCCGCCCGCCGCGGGGTCGATCGGAGCTCCACTGGTGGAGAACACCACGCGGGCCGGGCGGGCTTCGCGGACGGCGGCGAGGATGTTGTGCGCGTAGGTCTGGCGGTCCTCTTCGGAGACCACCGGCAGGTGGACGAACACACCCTCGGCACCTCGGTAGGCGTCGGTCAGGTCGGCGGCGGAAGAGTAGCCGGCGGCCACGACGCGCTGCGCGCCGTGCACGACGGCGTCGGGGTTGCGGGTCAGAGCGGTCACGGACTTGCCCGCGGCGGCGAGAGCGGCGACGACGGGGGCACCCTGGGCGCCGGTGGCGCCATGAATCACGTAGGTCATGGCGTCATTAGTGCATGAGGTGCACCAGTTACATCAACTGCACTAATGGGGTACGGTCAAAAATTGTGACTGATCCTTGTCTGCCCGAGTGTGGTGTCGCCCGGTTCCTCGCGCTGCTCAACGGGCCGTGGGCCACCCTGATCGTGCGCGAACTGCTGCACGGCCCCCACCGCTTCAACCAGCTGCGCGAGGCCCTGCCCGGCATCAGCCCGCACACCCTGACCAGTCGGCTGCGCCAGTTCGAGAAGCACGGCATCGTCACCCGCACGACCTACGCGGAGGTCCCGCCGCGCGTCGAGTACGCACTGACCCCTCTCGGTGAGGGGCTGCGCGATGTCCTGGAGGTCATGGGGGCCTGGGCCATGGCGGTGCCGGATCCCGAGTCCGGCGTCACCGCCTGACGTACACCTGGCCCGGGGGCCGTACTCGGTCACGGCGAGGATGCGAGCCTCTGCCGCAGGGCGTCGTTGTCGTCGTGGTGGACCACCTCCTCGAAGCGCAGCCGCAGCCCGTGCTTGTCCAGCAGCTCCGCCACGATCGAGTCGAGCTGTTCGCGGTGATCCTTGGTCCGCGCCTGGAGGTATGCCTCGCGGACGTCTTCGGGTTCGTCGGCGAGGACCCTGGTGACTTGGTCAGGATGCGGACCAGGCCCGGGTACTCGACCGCTTTCAGTTCGCGCAGGATGCCGCGGGTGAGGCGGTACTTCGTCTCATGGCCCTGGTAGGGGTCGGTGACCGAGCTGAGCAGCATCGTGCCCCGGCGCTTGGGCTCCGGCATCTTCGCCAGCTCCTTGCGGGCGAGCTCGACCGCGTTCTTCTTCACGTACAGGTAGTCGCCCCACTCCTTGACCGACCGGCCGAACTGGCGCCCGGCGAAGCTGGCGAAGCAGTAGGCGCAGCCCAGCACGCAGCCGGTGTAGGGGTTGATGACGTAGTCGTTCGACGGGGTCTTCGACTTCTGGATCAGGGTCTTCGCCTCGATCTCGACCGGCTCCATGACGTACTTCCTTCCTGCGACCCGGTCGTCCGTGTCCGACGTGCCGGGGTCCTGTGCTGTCCAAGGGTCGGCCGACAGCCGCCGAACCCATACACATGGAACAATAATCGGTGGAAGTTGCTTCCATGGAATGTAAATGGTTTGCTGGAGGCCGAGCGAGTCCTGAGCCCGCCATCGGCCGGAGCGCGCCGCAGGGCCACGTACCACCGTTTCCCCCGACCGAGAGGTTCCCCGATGTCCGGCGCCAGCGAAAAGATCCCCGTCCGCGTCTACGGCGGCCCCACCACACTCTTCGAATACGGCGGACTCAGGTTCGTCACCGACCCGACCTTCGACCCGCCCGGCGAGTACCCCATGCCCCTCCCGGGCGACCACAAGCTCGTCAAGACCGACCCCTCGCCGGTCACCGCCGCCGACCTCGGCCGCATCGACGCCGTCCTGCTCTCCCACGACGAGCACGACGACAACCTCGACAACGCCGGCCGTGCCCTCCTGGCCCAGGTGCCGGTCGTCTTCACCACGGTCAGCGGCGCCGACCGCCTGGGCGGCAACGCCCGCGGCCTCGCCTTCTGGCAGACCGCCGAGCTCCAGCGGCCCGACGGCGGCACCGTGACCGTCACCGGCGTGCCCGCCCGGCACGGCCCCGTGGGCTGTGAGCCGATCTCCGGTGACGTCATCGGCTTCATGCTCACCTCCGACGATCTGCCCTCGGTCTACGTCAGCGGCGACAACGCCGCCCTGGAGCACGTCAAGGAGATCGCCGAGAAGTTCGCCCCGGTGGACACCGCGATCCTCTTCCTCGGCGGCGCCCGCATGCCCTTCGCCTTCGACGGCGCCCTGCTCACCCTCGACAGCGCCCTGGGCGCCGAGGCCGCCAAGACGCTCGGCGCCCGCCGCGTCGTCCCCGCGCACTACGACAGCTGGGCCCACTTCCAGGAAGGCCGCGGCGAGATCGAGGCCGCCTTCACCGAGGCCGGCCTGGCCGACCGCCTCGACTTCGCCCGATGACCCCGACCGACCCCGCGGAGACCACAATGACCACTGCCAACCTCGACCTGGCCCGCGCCTACTTCCAGGCCGTGCAGACCGGAGACATGGCCGCCCTCGGCAGCCTCCTCGACGAGCAGATCGTCTGGCACCAACCAGTTCTCCGGCGACCACAAGGGCCAGGGCGCCGCCTTCCAGATGCTCGGCGGCATGATGGAGGCCAGCCAGGGCACCTTCGCCATCGACAAGATCCACTCCCTCATGGGCAACGGCGACCTGGTCGCCGCCCACATCCACTTCACCGGCCGTCGCGGCGACACGTCCATGGCCATGGACGGCGTGGACCTCCTGCGCATCCAGAAAGGCAAGATCACCGAGATGTGGCTCTTCTCCGGCGACCAGAGCGCCGAAGACGCCTTCTGGGGCCGCTGAAAGCCGTGTGCGCCCCGAGACCACCCCGGCTTCGGGGCGTACGACGGTGCCTCCTCGGCGCCCGCTACATGGGCGAAGACCGCAGCCAGGAGTACGCCGCCCGCAACGGCGGCCCCGGCAACCTCCTCGTCCGCGCCCGCATCGACAACGTCATCGCCTTCGACGGCACCGCCGACTGAACGACAACGGGCGGCTGGTGCGGGGCGGGTGACGATGTTCACCCGCCCCGCACCAGCCGCCCGAAGCCGTGCCCAAGGTGCCCTGGCTCACGAGGCCGACCGACCGGGCTGCTTCGGCGCCCGCATCGCCGACACCGGCGTCTGACCCGCGGCCTTCCGCTCCGCGTCCAGAGCACGTCCGGCTGCCCGCAGCGTACTGAGGACCGCGGTCACCTCCCGCACGGACCGCTCGGGAATCACCGACCCGATCCGCAGCTCCAACTCGTCCTCGAACACCCGCACCGCCCCGTCCATCAGCTTCCGCCCCTCGGCCGTCAGCTCGACGATCGAGGAACGCCGGTCGTTCGGATTCGCACGACGCTCACACAGGCCCGCGGCCTCCAGGCGGTCGACCACCTTGCTCGTGCCGCCCACCGTGATCGAGAACTCCTCGGCGATGTCCTGGATCCGCGGCCCGGGCCGACGCAACAGCAGATGCAGCACCTCGAACGACGTCAGCGGCAGGTCGTACTCCGCCCGCAGCCGCGCGTCGATGCCATTCCACAGCTCGATCTCCAGCGAGACCAGCTCCCGGTACAGCAGCTTCAGATCAGCCATCACTCATCTTCCGAAGAATTATCTTCCATGGATGATTCATTGTAGCCATGGCGGCCCGGACGCGGTCGCGTTCGTCGGGAGCCGGGCTCATACGGGGGTGTCCGTGGTGGCGGGTGCGCCGGCAAAGGGCCTTGTCACGGTTGTAGACGCGCAGCAGAAAGGCGTGCGGGTTGTCGTGGACGGCTAGGCTGGATCGCCCGCCGGGCAGCCGGACCGGAGACGCCGGTGCCTGCGGCGGTACGGTGCCGACTAGCCTGCTTATGTGCCAACTAAAGAGCCTGGTCGCACAGCGGTCAGCGCCGCACCCTCGGCATCCCCAGCCCGATCCACGAGATGATCTCGCGCTGGATCTCGTTGTTGCCGCCGCCGAAGGTGAAGATGACCGCCGAGCGGTAGCCGCGTTCCAGTTCGCCGTGGAGGACCGCGCCCGTCGAGCCCTCCTTCAACGCGCCCGCGGAGCCGACGACTTCCATGAGCCAGGCGTAGGCCTCGCGGCGGGCCTCGGAGCCGTAGACCTTGACGGCGGAGGCGTCCTGCGGGGTGAGGGTGCCGTCCTGGACGGCGTTCACCATCTGCCAGTTGAGGAGTTTCATCGCGTCGAGCTTCGCGTGCGTCTGCGCGAGGCGGCGGCGCACCCAGGGCAGGTCGACGACGCGGCGGCCGTCTGCGAGTTTGGTGTCGGCGGCCCAGCGCTGGACGTCGTGCAGGGCGCGGATCGCCATGGTGCCGTGGGCGGCGAGGGTGACGCGTTCGTGGTTGAGCTGGTTGGTGATCAGCCGCCAGCCCTTGTTCTCCTCGCCGACGCGGCGCGAGACGGGCACGCGGATGTTCTCGTAGTAGCTGGCCGTGGTGTCGTGCGAGGCCAGGGTGTTGATGACGGTGCAGGAGTAGCCGGGGTCCGACGTCGGCACGAGGAGCATGGTGATGCCCTTGTGCGGCGGGGCGTCCGGGTCGGTGCGCACAGCCAGCCACACCCAGTCCGCGGTGTCGCCGTTGGTCGTCCAGATCTTCTGCCCGTCGACCGTGTAGTGGCCGGTCGTCTCGTCGCCCTCGCGCACCGCCCGGGTCTTGAGCGCCGCGAGGTCGGTGCCCGCGTCGGGCTCGCTGTAGCCGATCGCGAAGTCGATCTCGCCGGACAGGATGCGGGGCAGGAAGTACGCCTTCTGCTCGTCGGTGCCGTACCGCATGAGCGTCGGGCCGACGGTGTTGAGCGCCATCAGCGGCAGCGGCACGCCCGCCTGGGCGGCCTCGTCGAAGAAGATGAACTGCTCCATGGGCGTGAGCCCGCGGCCGCCGTACTCCTCGGGCCAGCCGACGCCGAGCCAGCCGTCGGCTCCCAGGCGGCGGATCGTCTCGCGGTAGAACCGCTTCTGGGCGGCGGGCTCGGCGTAGCGGGTGTACGCGTGGCCCGGCACCAGCTCGGCGAAGTACGTACGCAGTTCGGCGCGCAGCCGCTGCTGCTCGGGCGTGTATTCGAGGTGCACGGCCCCTCCTGTCGTCCCTGCGCCCGCCCCTGTCGTGGCGCTGCGGCTTGACGGCGCACACGGTAGAACGTGTTTCAGTAAGGCGGAAGGGCGATGACGGTAGGGATAAGGGGCCCACGGGGGCCTCTCCTGGGTGGAACCTGCGACGCGGCACCCCCATCAGCACCTGCTTGCCCGCCCTGCGCCCCCGCCCCTTGAGAGGCTGAGGCATGACGAACCATCAGCCCGGCGCGGGGGCGGGCACCGAGACTCCCGGCGCCCGCGTCGGCAACCGGCACCCTCTCGCCCTGGTCCTGTTCACGCTCACCGTGGTCAGCGGTTTCGTGGACGCCGTCACCTTCCTCGGGCTCGGCCGGGTCTTCGCGGCGAACATGACCGGCAACGTCGTCGTCATCGGCTTCGCCGCCGCGGGGGCGCCGGGCTTCTCCGTCACCGGGTCGCTGGTGTCGCTCGGCGGGTTCCTCGTCGGCGCGGTCCTGGCGGGGCGGCTGGCCCGGCGGTTCCGCGGGCGGCGCCGGGCGCCGTGGGTGCGGGCCGCGCTGTGCGGCGAGGCGGTGCTCCTCGGTACGACGACGGTGCTGGCGTTCGCGGGTGCCGCCGACGCGACGTACGTCCTGATCGGACTGCTCGCACTGGCGATAGGGCTGCGCAACGGCACCGTACTGAAGCTGAACGTGCCGGCGCTGACGACGACGGTGGTCACGCGCACGCTGACCGGGCTCGCCACCGAGTCGCGGCTCGCGGGCGGCGGGGACGTGCACGCGGCGCGCCGCACCCTCGCCACCGTCGCGTTGATCGCGGGAGCGCTGCCCGGCGCGTGGCTGGTTCTCGGCCACGGGATCGGCTGGCCGCTGCTCGTGAGCACCGCGGCGGTGGCGGTTGCGGCCTGCGTGTACCGCGAGAGGCCGGAGGGGATTGCCGGGGCGCCCGGTTCGTAGTCCGGCGGGAAGCACTTTCGGACGCGCTCTCGGATTGGACATTGCCTCGCTTTGGTCACGGTCCCCAGAGGGCGGGCGACGGTCAGGCCGGCGGCGGCAGCGGCACGATGAACCTCTCCCTGCACACCGGGCGCGGGCGCGCGAGCTGATGCGCCGCTACCGTCGGGCCCTGCTCGCGCACCGGGACGGCGCGCGCATCGTGGCGGGTACGTACGCCGCCGACACCGCCACGCTCGCTGCGCCGAGACGCTCACGTCGGCGCTCCTGAAGGTCCCGGAGGGCGGGCGCGAGGCCACGTGGACGGCCTGGAGCCCTTGCGGCGGGTGACTACCCGTCACTCCGCCGCCTGGCCCCGTACTTCGCCGACGCGTCCTTCGACGGCCGCTTCGAGCACGGGCTCGACCTGCTGCTGGGGACCGGCACGGCCTAGGCAGGGCGGGTGGGCCCTGGGCGTGGCCCGCCGGGACCTGGGCGTGGCCCGCCGGGACCTAGGCGTTGTCCGCCGCCGCCCGCACCGCCGCCACGTCGATCTTCTGCATCTTGAACATCGCCTCCGTGGCCCGCCGCGCCCGCCCCGGGTCCGGGTCGTCGAGCAGTCGGGGCAGCTCGGCGGGGATGACCTGCCAGGACAGGCCGAACTTGTCCTTCAGCCAGCCGCACTGGCTCTCCTGGCCGCCGTCGGCGGTGAGCCTGCTCCAGTAGTGGTCGACCTCCGCCTGGTCGGCGCAGTCGATGGAGAAGGAGACGGCCTCGTCGAAGGTGAACTCGGGGCCGCCGTTGATCCCGAGGTACGGCTGGCCGTCCAGCTCGAACTCCACGGTCAGCACGCTGCCGGCGCGGTCCGGCACGGCCTCGCTGTAGTACGTCACCTTCGTGACCTTCGAGTCGGGGAACACGGAGACGTAGAACTCCGCGGCCTCCTTGGCCTGGGTGTCGAACCAGAGGTTGGGGGTGATCCTGGGCATGGCGCTCTCCTGTTCTGAGTGGCGGCGGCGGTTGTTCCGGGTGGCGGCAGCGGTCGCCGCGTCGTCCGCTGTCTGTACTGACCGTCCTGCGGCGCGGAACTCATCGCCGTCGAGGTCGGTGGGCCGGCGGGAGCGGCCGGATCCGGGTCAGTAGGGCCACGACCAGTCCGCGACCTCGGGCAGGTCGGTGCCGTGCTCGCGGATCCAGGCGTGGTGACGGGTGCGGTGGTCGGCCATGAGCTGGCGCAGGGCCGTGGCGCGGACGGACAGGTCGGGGACGCGGTCGATGACGTCCATGACCAGGCGGTAGCGGTCGAGGTCGTTGCGTACGACCATGTCGAAGGGCGTGGTCGTCGTGCCCGCCTCCTTGTAGCCGCGCACATGGAGCTGCGCGTGGCCGGTGCGGCGGTAGGCGAGGCGGTGGATCAGCCACGGGTAGCCGTGGTAGGCGAAGATGACCGGCTTGTCGCGGGTGAACAGCGCGTCGTACTCGAAGTCGGCCATGCCGTGCGGGTGTTCCTCGCGCGGCAGCAGCCGGGCGAGGTCGACGACGTTGACGACCCGCGTGGCCAGCTCCGGCAGATGCTCGCGCAACAGGGCCGCGGCGGCGAGGACTTCCTGGGTCGGCACATCGCCCGCGCAGGCGAGTACCACGTCCGGTTCGCGCGGCCCGGCGTCGGTGCCGGCCCAGTCCCACACGCCCGCGCCGCGCGCGCAGTGGGCGCGGGCCTCCTCCAGGGTCAGCCAGTCGAAGCAGGGCTGCTTGCCCGCGACGATCACGTTCACGTAGTCCCGGCTGAGCAGGGCGTGTTCGGCGACGGACAACAGGGTGTTGGCGTCCGGCGGCAGATAGACGCGTACGACCTCGGGGCTCTTGTTGAGGACGTGGTCGACGAAGCCGGGGTCCTGGTGCGAGAAGCCGTTGTGGTCCTGGCGCCAGACGTGCGACGTCAGCAGGTAGTTGAGCGAGGGGACGGGCGCGCGCCAGGTCAGCCCGCGGGCCGTCTTCAGCCACTTGATGTGCTGGTTGACCATGGAGTCGACGATGTGCACGAACGCTTCGTACGAGGAGAACAGGCCGTGCCGGCCGGTGAGGACGTAGCCCTCCAGCCAGCCCTGGCAGAGGTGTTCGGAGAGCACCTCCATGACGCGGCCGTCGGCGGCGAGGTGTTCGTCGGTGGGCAGGGTCTCGGCCTGCCAGGCCTTGCCGGTCGCGGAGTACAGGGCGCCGAGCCGGTTCGACTCCGTCTCGTCGGCGCCCATGACCCGGAAGTCGCGCCGCTCGGCGGTGTCGGCCATGACCTTGGCGAGCATCGTGCCGAGCACGCGGGTCGGCTCGTGCAGGGCGGTGCCGGGCTTGTCGACGGCGACCGCGAAGTCCTCCAGGGGGCGCAGCGGCAGGGTGCGGGTGAGCAGGCCGCCGTTGGCGTGCGGTGTCGCGCCCAGGCGCCGGTCCCCCTCGGGCACGCAGGACAGCACCTCCGGGGTGGGGCGGCCGTGGGCGTCGAACAGTTCCTCGGGGCGGTAGGAGCGCAGCCAGTCCTCCAGCTGGCGCAGGTGCTCGGGGTTGTCGCGCACGCCCGCGAGCGGCACCTGGTGCGAGCGCCAGGTGCCCTCGACGGGATCGCCGTCCACGCTCTTGGGGCCGGTCCAGCCCTTGGGCGTGCGCAGCACGATCACCGGCCAGGCCGGACGGCGGCCACGCGTACCGGCGGAGCCTGTGCCGGAGGAACCTGTGCTGGAGGAGCCTGTGCCGGAGGACCGCGCCTCCTGCTGCACCTCGGTGATGCGGTCGACGGCCAGGTCCAGGGCCTCGGCGAGGTCGCGGTGGACCGTGTGCGGGTCGTCGCCGGACACGTGCAGCGGCTCGTGGCCGTACCCGCGCAGCAGGGCGTCCAGTTCGACCTCGGGGATGCGGGACAGCAGGGTCGGGTTGGCGATCTTGTAGCCGTTGAGGTGCAGGATCGGCAGGACCGCGCCGTCGTGCACGGGGTCGAGGAACTTCCCCGAGTGCCAGGAGGCGGCCAGCGGCCCGGTCTCCGCCTCGCCGTCGCCGACGACGCAGGCCACGAGCAGGTCCGGGTTGTCGAAGGCGGCGCCGTAGGCGTGCGCGAGGGAGTAGCCGAGTTCGCCGCCCTCGTGGATCGAGCCCGGCGTCTCGGGCGCGACATGGCTCGGTACGCCGCCCGGGAACGAGAACTGCCGGAACAGGCGCCCCATGCCTTCCGCGTCCCGGGTGACGTCCGGGTACGTCTCCGTGTAGCTGCCCTCGATCCAGGAATTGGCGAGGACGGCGGGACCGCCGTGGCCCGGGCCCCAGACGCACAGGGCCGCCAGGTCCCGCTCCTTGACGAGGCGGTTGAGGTGCGTGTGGACCAGGTTGAGGCCGGGCGAGGTGCCCCAGTGGCCGAGGAGGCGGGGCTTGATGTGCTCGGGCCGCAGGGGCTCGGTCAGGAGCGGGTTGGCGAGCAGATAGATCTGGCCCGCGGCGAGGTAGTTGGCGGCGCGCCAGTGCGCGTCGACGGCGGTGAGCCGGTGGGCGTCCAGGGAGGCGCCACGGTCCTGGGCTGCCGGGGCGGCGGGGCGTTCCTGGGCCATGGGAACCTCGTTTCTGTCCGGTGGGCTGTCCGGTGGAGTGCCGGGTTCCACGTGCGGCGCGGTTCAGGCGGGGCGCGTCGTCGGCCGCGAGGGAGGCCGGGGACGCGGGGTGCTCGAATCGTGCCCCTGTGACCCCTTCACTCCCTTCGTACCCCGGGGCTGTCCGGCACCGCGAGTCGCCCTGGTACGTCCGATACGTCGCGTGGCCGTGCCCGTGCGTCGTGCCCCCGCCGGGCCGACCGGCCCTCAGCAGGCCTCAGCAGGCCCAGCAGGTCTCCAGCCAGACCTCAGCAGGCCTTCGGCCGGTCCAGCGCCGCGCGCTGAGCGTCACTGAGCCGCCCCGCCCTGGCGACGACGCCGTACGCCCCCGCCGCGTCGCGGCACACGGCCACCGGGTCGGCGATGTCCGGATGCTGTTCGGCGTCGTACAGCGCGATGGCGACACGGTCCTCGGTCCACCCCAGAGCGGACGCCAACTCCCCTGCCGTCAGCGGCACTTCGGCATGGACGAGCGCGGCGAGCACGGTCAGGGCGTCGGCGAAGGCGAGGGCGGCGGTGCCGCCGGCCATGTCGTCGCTGAGGCTCGTGAAGAACTGCCGCATCTGGTCGAGGCGGGCGCCCGCGGGCGTGCCCGGGTCCAGGGCCTCGGCGCCCGCCTGCGCGGTGTCGGCCATCATCGCGTGCGTACGGGCGCTGGTCAGCCAGGTGCGCAGCCATACGTCGTCGTCGATGACGTAGCGCTCACGCCGCCCGGAGGCGTCGCGTGCGCGCCGCAGCAGGTCCAGGCGTTCCAGATAGCCGACCGCCTTGGAGACCGAGGCGGGGCTGACCCGCAGCCGCCGCGTGAGGTCGGCGGCGGTCAGCGCTCCGGGGTCGGTCGTGACGAGGCTCGCGAGCACGCGGGCCGCCATGCGCGGCAGCCCCGTGTGCACCATCAGCTCCGCGAACTGGTCCACGAAGGCGCGCACCGCCTCCGGGTCGCGCCCGTACCCCGCGTCTTCGGCGGGCGCGTCCTCGCCCCGGGCCGAGGCGGCGCGGCGGGCGCGGCGGGCGGTGGCGTGGTGGGCGTGGTCGGCCCGGTAGCCGCGGGGGCCGCCGTTGCGGGCCACTTCCCTGCTGACGGTCGACGTCGGCCTGCCCAGCCGCCGGGCGATCTCCGCGTACCCGAGCCCGTCGGCGAGCCCGGCGGCGACGCGCAGCCGGTCCTCGTGGGTGAGCCTGCCTCCGGGCATCGTGCGCTCCCCTCTGCGGCCGTGGCCTTCGGTCGATGACCCGGACAGTATGCGTTCACGAACATCTCATTGCAACGCCAAGGAACGAGGTATTGCGTTCACAGCCAATCCCATTGCAATAGGTACGCGATTCACGCGCACAAACACCCCTGAATTCCCTCTTAGCCAATTGCCTCCCCAATAAACGCAACGTAGCTTTCGCGTCCGATGAACAGCGAGGACAAGCGAGGGCAAGGGACCGATGACAACGCATACCAGCGATGACGACGACGGCGGCGTCGTGCTCGACGTGGAAGGGCTACGGATGCGGTACGGCACGACCGACGTCCTGCGGGACGTGACGTTCCGCGCCCGGCACGGCGAAGTGGTGGCGCTGCTCGGGCCGAACGGCGCGGGCAAGACGACCACGATCGAGATCCTGGAGGGCTTCCGGATGTGCTCCGCGGGCCGGGTCTCCGTCCTCGGCACGGACCCCGCGCACGCCGACGAGGCGTGGCGGGCCCGCGTGGGCGTCGTCCTGCAGTCCTGGCGCGACCACGCCAAGTGGCGGGTGCGGGAGCTGCTCGCGCACTTCGGCAGGTACTACGTTCCGTACGCCACCGACGCGGTGCCGCGGCCGTGGGACACCGATGAACTCCTCGCCGCGGTCGGCCTGTCGGAGCACGCGGGCGACAAGATCAGGACGCTGTCCGGCGGGCAGCGGCGGCGCCTGGACGTGGCGATCGGACTGGTGGGCCGCCCCGAACTCCTCTTCCTGGACGAGCCGACGGCGGGCCTGGACCCGCGGGCCCGGTACGAGTTCCACGACCTGGTGCACCGCCTCGCCGCCGAGCACCGGACCACGATCCTGCTCACGACGCACGACCTCGCGGAGGCGGACAAGCTCGCCGACCGCATCATGATCCTGTCCGGCGGCCGGATCGTCGCGGACGGCTCGGCACAGGAACTGGCCCGGCGCACGGCAGCGGCGGACGAGGTGCGCTGGACGTGCGGCGGACGGCGCTTCAGGCACGAGACGACCGAATCGACGGGGTTCGTACGGGAGTTGTTCCGCGAGCACGGCGAGGCGATCGGTGAACTGGAGGTCCGCAGGGCCTCGCTGGAGGACACGTACATGGCGCTGGTGCGCAAGCAACAGGGGAGCGGATCCGGCGAGGCGGGCGGTGCGGGTCCCACCGCGGACGCCGGTGCGGCCGCGGACGCCGGTGCAGACGCTGGTGCGGGCGAGGGACACGCGGCGGTGACGGCCCGATGAATCCGACGAATCCGATGGATCCGACGAACACGGCGCTGCGGGCGGGCTGGAGCCGCGGGGTGATCGAGCTGCGGCAGACGTTCACCAACGGCGCGGACCTGGTGTCGCATCTGCTCTGGCCGGTGCTGATGCTGACGGCGCTGTACTTCATGCGGGACAGGGAGTTCGGGTCGAGCGGGCTGCTGCTCGGCACGCTGGCGCTGCCGAGCATCCTGGGCATGAACGCCGCGATGGGCATGGTCACGATGAGCCAGGTCCTCACGGCCGAGCGGGAGGACGGCACGCTGCTGCGGGCCAAGGCGACACCGGGCGGGATGCGGAGTTATGTGACCGGCAAGGTGGTCACGGTCGCGGGCGGGCTCGTCGCCGACCTGGCGATCCTGCTGATCCCGGGCATGCTCCTGATCGACGGCATGGCGGCGGGCAGCGCGGGCTCCTGGCTGACGGTGGCGTGGGTGCTGGTCCTCGGCATGCTGGCGACGCTGCCCGTCGGCGCGATCCTGGGCTCGCTGTTCCCGAGCGCCCGCGGGCAGGGCCTGATCCAGTTGCCGGTCATGGCCATGATCGCGATCTCCGGCATCTTCTACCCCGTCACGTCCCTCCCGGACTGGCTCCAGATCGTCGCCCAGGCCACCCCCATCTACTGGCTCGGCCTCGGCATGCGCTCCGCCCTCCTCCCCGACGCCGCGGTCCAGGTGGAGATCGCCCACTCCTGGCGCCACCTGGAAACCGCCGCCGTCCTGGGCATCTGGGCCGCCCTCGGCCTGGCCCTCGCCCCGGTGGTCCTGCGCAGGATGGCTCGTCGGGAATCGGGGTCTGGGGTGGCCGAGCGGAAGGAGAAGGCGTTGCAGCGGGTGGGGTAGGACAGCGAATTGGGTGTCCCCTGTCCGTGCCCTGTACGTCCCTTGGATCACCGCTAACCAGTGCTCCGCGAATCTGGGGTCACTCCCGCCGCAGAGGAAGCCGACGGCGGAAGTGACCACCACCGCACTGGAGTTGAGATGACCCGTCAGACCCGCGTACGCGCCGCTGTCGTCACCGCCACCGCCCTCGTCACCGCCGCCACGGTGACCGCGGGAGTCGGCGCCGCCACCTCCGCCACCGACGCCAAGGCGTCCACGTCCACGTCCACGTCCGCGTCCGCGTCCGCCAAGCCCACCAAGAAGCAGATAGCAGCGCTCTTCGACGGATGGAACAAGGCCCTGCAGACCGGCGACGCCGAGACGGTCGCCGCGAGGTACGCGAAGGACGCGGTGCTGCTGCCCACCGCTTCCCCGCAGATCCGTACCGACCGTGCCGGGATCGTCGACTACTTCGAGCACTTCCAGGACAACAAGCCGAAGGGCGAGAAGATCCGCAGCGTCATCAACGTCCTCGACAGGAACTCGGCGATCGACGCGGGGCTGTACGAATTCCACCTCACCGACGCCAAGACCGGCGAGAAGCGCACTGTCGAGGCCCGGTACACGTACGAGTACGAGAAGCGGAACGGCAAGTGGCTGATCGTCAACCACCACTCCTCTGTGCTGCCGCCCGCAAACTGACCGCCACGCACAGCCCGCCCCCGGGCGCGTCCCGCAGGCTCACGGTTCCGCCGTCGTCCGTCACGAGCTGTTTGACGACGGCGAGGCCGAGGCCCGAGCCGGCGCGCCCGGTGAGGCCCCGGCCGCGCCAGAAGCGGTCGAAGGCCCGGGACTTCTCGGTGTCGGACATGCCGGGGCCCTCGTCGAGGACCGACAGTTCCACCTCGTCGCCCTCGCGCTCCACCCGCACGGTGATCGTCGCCCCGTCCGGCGAGACCTCCAGGGCGTTGGAGAGCACATTGTCCAGGACCTGTTCCAGGTTGCCGGGGGTGGCGGACACCAGCAGCCGGTCGTCGGCGCTCCCCGTGAGCGCGACGGTGACGCCGCGCTCGTCGGCGGCCGGCCGCCATACCGAGAAGCGCTCCTCGATGACGTCCCGGAGCGACAGCGGCTCCGCCGCCGTCGCCTTCGCCTCCGCCCTGGCGAGCACCAGCAGGCCGTTGACCAGGCGGCTCATCCGGACCACCTCGGCCGTCGCCTGCTCCACGTCCTCCTTGACGAACTCGTCGTCCACGCCGTCGGCGATGTTGTCGAGCGAAAGCCGCAACGCCGTCAGCGGGGTCCTGAGCTGATGGGAGGCGTCCGCCACGAAGATGCGCTGCGCGCCGATCAGCGTGTCGAGACGCTCCGCGCCCTGGTTGAGCGTGCGTGCCAGGGTCTGGGTCTCCTGCGGGCCGGTCACGGGGGAACGGGCCGTCAAGTCGCCGTCGCTGAATTTGCTCGCCATGTCGTTGAGCTGGCGCAGCGGCCGGGTCAGCCTGCGGGCGGCGATCGCGCCGAGACCGGCCGCCGCCGCGAGGACGAAGACGGCGAGGGCCGCGCGGAAGCCCCAGATGGTCCACAGCCGGTCGCTGAGACCGCTGGTCGAGTACACGATCCGGACGGCGCCCACGACCGGGCCCGCGTCCTCGTCCCGGCCCCCGTCGCCGTCCGCCGCGCGCTCGTGGGCGGGGACGGTGATCACCAGACGCGGTCCCCAGATGAAGGAGGAACCCCAGTCGGTCGTGGACCTGCCCTCCCCGAGGACCTCCGTCAGGTCCGCGTCCCGCTTCGGCCGGGGCAGGTCGGCCGCGCACTTGCCGGTGACGGTCACCTGGACCTCGCCGGGCGTCTCGTCGCCGTACGCCCTGGCCATCTCCTCCAGGGCCTGGCACGAGGCGGCGTCGCCGTTGCCGAGGAGCAGCGCCATGGTGGTGGCCTCGCGGTTGACGGACTGCTCGGTGTCGTCCCGCAGCTGGGCGGTGAGCGTGAAGGCGACCGGGATGGTGAACAGGCCGATGGCGACCGCCACGAGCAGCACATAGCTGCGGATGAGCTGGCGGATCATGAAGTGCTGCCCGGGGCTCCGCCGCCGTCGCCGCCGTCCTCAGAATCAGTGGCACCCGCGGCATCCGCGGCATCGACGACGAGCCGGAAGCCCACCCCCCGTACCGCCTCGATGGTGATCGCGCCCGCCAGCTTCCGCCGCAGTGCCGCGACGTGAACGTCGAGCGTTTTCGTCGGCCCGAACCAGTTGGCGTCCCACACCGCCTCCATGATCTGCTCGCGCGACATCAGCGCGCCCGGCTCCTCGGTGAGGAAGGCGAGCAGGTCGTACTCCTTGGGCGTGAGCGGGACCTCCGCGCCGTCGACGTGTACGCGCGCGGCCTTGCGGTCGACGGTCAGGCGCGGCCCGTAGCGGTCGGGCCCGGCCGCCAGGGTGCCCGGGGTGCGCGGCTGCGCCCGGCGCATCACCGCCCTTATCCGCGCGATCACCTCTCGTACGCCGAAGGGCTTGGAGACGTAGTCGTCGGCGCCCAGCTCCAGGCCGACCACCCGGTCCGTCTCGTCGCTGCGCGCGCTGATCACGATGATCGGGACGTCTCCGCGGGCGCGCAGGGCCTTGCAGATGTCGAGGCCGTCGGCGTCGGGCAGGCCCAGGTCGAGGAGTACGACGTCGTACGGGCCCGGACAGGCCAGCGCCGCCCCGCCCGTACTGACCCATTCCACCTCGAAGCCGTACCGCAGCAGGCCGCGCCGGAGGGACCGGGCGACCGGCTCATCGTCTTCCACCAGAAGTACGCGCACGTCACGGAGCTTAATGCTTGAAAGTTTGAGCGCTGATCCGGCGCTCCACTGGCTGGATACTGGCATCGGGTTCGCACGTAACAGCAAGGCCGAGCCGACCAACAGGAGGCACCCGTGAAGATGCTCATCAACGTGGCGGAGACCGTGGTCGCGGACGCGCTCAGAGGGATGGCGGCCGCGCATCCGGAGTTGGCCGTGGATGTGGAGAACCGGGTGATCACGCGGGCGGACGCGCCCGTCGCCGGGAAGGTCGCGCTGGTGTCGGGCGGCGGGTCCGGGCACGAGCCGCTGCACGGCGGGTTCGTCGGGCCGGGGATGCTGTCGGCGGCGTGCCCCGGTGAGGTGTTCACCTCGCCCGTGCCCGACCAGATGGTGCGGGCCGCGGCGGCCGTGGACAGCGGTGCGGGCGTGCTGTTCGTCGTGAAGAACTACACCGGCGACGTCCTGAACTTCGACATGGCCGCCGAGCTGGCCGAGGACGAGGGCATTCAGGTCGCCAAGGTCCTCGTCAACGACGACGTGGCGGTGACCGACAGCCTCTACACGGCGGGGCGGCGCGGCACCGGCGCCACCCTGTTCGTGGAGAAGCTGGCGGGCGCGGCCGCCGAGGAGGGCATGCCGCTGGAGCGGGTGGAGGCGATCGCCCGGCAGGTGAATGAGAACGCCCGCAGTTTCGGGGTCGCGCTGAGTGCCTGCTCCACTCCGGCGAAGGGGTCCCCGACGTTCGATCTGCCCGCCGGTGAGCTGGAGTTGGGCGTCGGCATTCACGGCGAACCGGGGCGCGAGCGGCGCGCCATGATGACGTCCCGGGAGATCGCCGACTACGCCGTCGACGTGATCCTCCAGGACCTGGATCCGCACGACCCCGTGCTCGTCCTCGTCAACGGCATGGGCGCCACCCCGCTGTTGGAGCTGTACGGCTTCAACGCCGAGGTCCAGCGCGTGCTCGGCGAACGCGGCGTCCCCGTGGCCCGCACCCTCGTCGGCAATTACGTGACCTCCCTCGACATGGCGGGCGCCTCCGTGACGCTGTGCCGGGTCGACGAGGAGCTGCTGCGGCTGTGGGACGCGCCGGTCCGCACCGCGGGGCTGCGCTGGGGCATGTGAGCACCTCGGGGCCACGGCCCTCCGACCATGACCCACAGCCCTCCGACGTAGACCCCCGGCCCCCCGACGTAGGCCCCCGGCCCCCGACGTATCGACAACGCAAGGAGTTTCAGTGCTCGACGCCGATTTCTTCCGCCGCTGGCTGACCACGGCCGCCGCGGCCGTCGACCGCGAGGCGGAGCGGCTCACCGAGTTGGACTCGCCCATCGGCGACGCCGACCACGGCAGCAACCTCCAGCGCGGCTTCACCGCCGTCGTCTCCGTCCTGGAGAAGGAGGCCCCGGACACCCCCGGCGCCGTCCTGACCCAGGCGGGACGGCAGTTGATCTCCACCGTGGGCGGCGCGTCAGGGCCGCTGTACGGCACGCTGCTGCGCCGCACGGGCAAGGCACTCGGCGACGCGGCCCAGGTGAGCGAGGCCGAGTTCGCCGACGCGCTGCGCGCCGGCGTCGACGCCGTGGCCGCGCTGGGCGGCGCCGCGCCCGGCGACAAGACCATGCTGGACGCCCTCGTCCCCGCGGTCGACGCGCTCCCCACGTCCTTCGCGGCGGCCCGCGCCGCCGCCCACGAGGGCGCCCTCGCCACCACGCCGTTGCAGGCCCGCAAGGGCAGGGCGAGCTACCTGGGCGAACGCAGCATCGGCCACCAGGACCCGGGGGCCACCTCGTCGGCCCTGCTCTTCGAGGCGCTGGCCGAGACGGCCGAGGAGGCGTGACATGAGTCGTGACATGAGTGACGACAGCAAGCTCGTGGGCATCGTGCTCGTCTCGCACAGCGGTCCCGTCGCCGAGTCCGTGGCCGCGCTCGCCTCGGGCCTCGCGGGCGGCGGCACCGCCCCCGTGGCCGCCGCGGGCGGCACGGAGGACGGCGGCCTCGGCACCAGCTCCGAGCTCATCGCCGCCGCCGCGGCACGGGTCGACCGGGGCGCCGGCGTCGCGATCCTCGTCGACCTGGGCAGCGCCGTCCTCACGGTCAAGGCCCTGATCGCCGAGGGCGACGAACTCCCGGACGGCGCCCGCCTCGTCGACGCGCCCTTCGTGGAGGGCGCGGTCGCGGCGGTCGTGACGGCGTCGGCGGGCGCCGACATCGCCGCGGTCGAGGCGGCGGCCCGGGAGGCGTACGACTACCGCAAGGCCTAGGCGGTACGGGGCGCGGGTCCCGCGGTGCCTCGACGGGCCGCGGGCCTCGCAGCCGACAACCCGCACCCCACAACCCACAACCCGCGGACCACAACCCGCGGACCCCGCACTCTTGATGTGCCCCCGTCACCCCTGTCAAATTGGTCCGGACCATTCGCGTCGAGTGGAAGGCACGACCGTGCGACGGACCCCCCACCCGCCCCGCCACCCGCTCCCCCGCACGACCGCCCGGCGCGCCGTCGCCGTCACCGCGGCCGCGTGCGTGCTGAGTTCCTGCGCCTGGGGCGGTGGCGACGACGGCGAGGGCACACGGCCGCCCTCCGCGCCGCGCGGCCTCACCGTCCAGGCGGGCAGCGCCACGACCGTGCACGTGATGTGGAACAGCACCGCCGACGGCTCCGACATCGCCCGCTACGAGATCTACCGCGGCGCCGCCAAGGTCGAGGACGTCCCGGCCGACCAGCACATGGTCGACGTCACCGGGCTGAAGCCGTCGGCCACGTACACCTTCTCCGTCCGGGCCCGCGACGCCGACGGCAACGTCAGCCCGGACAGCAGGAAGCTGACGGTCACCACGCCCGCCGCCGCGAAAGCCGACCGCGAGGCCCCGTCCCGCCCGCGCACCCTGCGCGGCGAGGCCGAGGGCGGGCGCGCGGCGACGCTGGCGTGGGGCGGGTCGAAGGACAACCGCGGCGTGGCCTCCTACGAGATCTACCAGGGCACGTCGAAGATCCACAGCGTCGGCGGGGGCACCACGGACACGCTGCTCACGGGCCTGCGGCCGGGCACCACGTACACGTTCACGGTGAAGGCGCGCGACGCCGCCGACAACTTCTCGGCCGCGAGCCCCGCCGTGCGCGTCACCACCGCCGCGGGCAAGGACAGCGGGCGCGCCACGGCCCCGGCGGACTTCCGGGCGCGTACGCACCGGGCCGACGGGGCGTACTACATCGACCTCGCCTGGCAACCGCCGCACACCGGCGGGGCAGTGACGGAATATCAGATCCATCTGGACGGCAGGAGCGCGACGTCGCTGGTCTTCGGCGGCACGGCGCCGCGGGACAAGGCGAAGCACAGCTTCTACGTCGGCCGGAAGTCCGGCGAGACGCACCGCGTGAAGCTCCGCGCCAAGCTGCCCGACGGCACATGGGGCGGCTACTCCCCCGAACGGACCGTCACCACCCGCTGAGACGCGGACCTCTGGGCCGCTGCGGCCGCTCAGTCACCCTGCTCCCGCCGCGCCAGCAGCTCCGCCGTCCGCAGGCACCACTCGCGCGTCTCGCGCTCGAAGGCGAGGCCGCGTCGGCAGGTCAGATACGGGCCGATCCGGCGGCCCTTGCGCAGGAACTCGTCCTCGTCCAGCTCGCCGCGCAGCCGCCGCAGCAGCTTGCCGAGGACCTCGGTCTTGGCCTCGGCGACCGCCGCGCGCTCGTGGAGCTGGGCGATCACGGGTGCGGCGCCGACATCGTCGACCGCCTGCACCTTGACCAGCAGGTCGTCCCGGATGAAGGAGGGCTTGGCGGGCGCCGCGGCGAACCGTTCCAGTTCGGCGAGACCCTCCTGCGTCACCTTGAACACCCGCTTGTTGGGGCGGCCTTCCTGCACCACCTCACGCCCGGAGACCAGGCCCTCGCCCTCCAGTCGCGCCAGTTCGGCGTACAACTGCTGGGGCTGCGCGTGCCAGAAGTTGGCCACGCCGATGTCGAAGCTCTTGGCGAGCTGATAGCCGCTGAACTCGCCATCGAGCAGTGCTGCGAGCACTGCGTGCCGCAAGGCCATGGCCTGTCTGCCCCTCTTCCCTTAATCGGCCGACACTCGCATCATAGTCAAGGAATTGAGTAGTCATATTCGTGACTAGGAGGCCACCCATGACGACCACATCCGCCACCGAGTCCGCGCACCGCTTCCGCGCCGCCGTCGAGAAGCGTGAACTCGCCGCTCTGGAGGAGCTGTTCACTCCGGACATCCGGTTCTACAGCCCGGTGAAGTTCCAGCCCTTCGAGGGGCGCGAGATGGTCATGGGGCTCTTCGGCGTACTGCTGCGCCTCTTCGAGAACTTCCGGTACGTCGGGTCCTACGAGGGCGCGGCGCAGACCAGCGCCGACGGCAGCGAGGCGCCGTCGGCGGTCCTGCTGTTCCGGACGACCGTGAGCGGCAAGGAGATCCACGGCATCGACCTGCTGCACTTCGACGAGGACGGCCGGATCAAGGAGTTCACGGTGATGGTGCGCCCGCAGTCGGCGGTCCAGGCGCTCGGCCGGGCCGTGCACGCGGGCCTGGTCGCCGACGGCCTGGTGCCGCCGCTCCCCGAGGAGGGGTGACACCAGGCGCGGTCCGGGGCCCTGGATCAGGCGGGCAGCGGCACGTCCAGGCGCGCCTTGCGGTGGCTGAACGTCGCGATGGAGTGCGGGCCGTGGTAGGCGCCGAGGCCGCTCTCACCGACGCCACCGAACGGCAGCTCGGGGACGGAGAGATGGGCCATCGGCAGGCCGAAGCCGAGCCCGCCCGACGAGGTCTCCGCGGCCAGCCGCTCACGGGTGCGGTCCGCGTCGGTGAAGGCGTACAGGGCCAGCGGCTTGTCCCGGTCGTTGATGAAGTCGATCGCCTCGTCGAGACCTTCGACCTCGACGATCGGCAGGACGGGGCCGAAGATCTCCTCCCGCATGACCGGCTCGTCGGGCCGCACCCCGGCGAGCACGGTCGGCGCGATGTACAACGCGCCGCGGTCCGTCTGACCGCCCGTCACCACGCGGCCCGAGCCGAGCAGCCCCGAAATCCGGTCGAAGTGCCGCTCGTTGACGATGCGTCCGTACGCGTCCGACGCCGCCGGGTCCGCCCCGTACTGCTCGGTGATCGCCTCCGTGAGCGCGGACTCAAGGGCGCGGGCGGTGGCGGGGTCGGTGAGGACGTAGTCGGGGGCGACGCAGGTCTGGCCGGCGTTGGCGAACTTGGCGCGGGCCAGGCGGCGGGCGACCTCGGTGGTGTCGACGCCCGCGTCCACGAACGCCGGTGACTTGCCGCCGAGTTCGAGGGTCACCGGGGTCAGGTGCTCGGCCGCGGCGCGCATGACGATGCGGCCCACGGTGCCGTTGCCGGTGTAGAAGATGTGGTCGAAGCGCTGGGCGAGCAGCGCCGTGGTCTCGGGCACGCCGCCCTCGACGACCGCCACGGCGTCCGTGTCCAGGTGGCGGGGCAGCAGCCGGGCAATCAACTCCGAGGTGGCGGGCGCCAGTTCGCTCGGCTTGACGACCACCGCGTTGCCCGCGGCGAGCGCCCCGGCGACCGGTACGAGGAGGAGCTGCGCGGGGTAGTTCCACGGCGCGACGACCAGGACGACGCCGAGCGGGTCGTACTGCGTGCCCGCGCTGGCGTGCTCCCCGAAGACGCCGCTGACGTCGACGGACTGCGGGCGCAGCCACTCCTGGAGGTGGTCGAGGGTGTGGTCGATCTCCTTGACGGTGAAGTCGACTTCGGCGCGGTAGGCCTCGGCGCGGGGCTTGCCCAGGTCCGCGTGGAGGGCGTCCGCGATGTCCTCGCGGTGCTCGGTGAGCATCTCCCGCAGCCGCGTGAGCTGCCGCTCGCGCCAGGCCAGGGGGCGGGTGCGGCCGCTGCGGAAGGTGGCGCGGAGGCGGGTCACGAGGGCGGCGGGGTCTTCGGGGGTGGCGCTGTCGTTCATGAGGTCCTCAGGAGTGTGGCTCGGGGGGTGGGGTGGGTGCCTGCCCGGGTGCGGGCAGGAGCCCGGTGAGCAGGGCGTCGGCGGCGGGGCGCAGCAGACGCGCCGCGTCGGGATGGGTTTCTAGGCCTATGACGAGGGCGAGGCAGATGTCGGCGGCGTCGGCGGGACGGGAGTTGCCGGAGCCGCGGGTCCCCGCCGCCGCGAACTGCTCCGTCAGCAGCTCCCGGATCCGCCCCGTGAACGCGTCGCAGATGTCGCCGGACAACCGCGCCTTGGCGTCGAGGAGTTCGGCGGTGTGCGGCGAACCGCCCACGAGGTCCAGGACCAGGTCGAGCTTGGCGGCCAGGATGCCGTGGATCCGCTCGGCGGGCGGCGCGTCGGACGCGGCGGCAGCGGCGGCCCGCTCGAGCGCCCGGTCGTGCAGGCGCCGGGTGAGCCGCCGGACCGCGTCGTCCTTGCCGCGTACGTACTGATAGACCGCCGACCGGGACACGCCCATCTCGCCCGCGATGTCGTCCACCGTGGTGCGCCGCACGCCGTACCTGCTCAGGCAGGTGTACGTCGCGTCGAGGACGTCGGTGAGCCGGTCGGTGGCCATGGGTTCAGCCCACCGCCTTGACGATCTCCGCGGCGAGCGGGGCGGCCGACGCCGGGTTCTGGCCGGTGTGGAGGTTGCCGTCGGCGACGACGTGCGGGGCCCACGGCTCGCCCTCCCGGAAGTCGACGCCGAGGGCGACGAGCCGGTCCTGGAGCAGCCACGGCGCGCGGTCGGCGAAGCCGGACTGGGCCTCCTCGGCGTTGGTGAACGCGGTCACGCGGCGGCCCGCGAAGGGCGATGCGCCCCCGTCGCGCGCGGTGGCGAGCAGCGCGGCGGGCCCGTGGCAGACGATGCCGAGCGGCTTGCCGGACGCGAGCGCCGCGGTGAGCAGGTCACCGGAGGCGGCGTTCACCGCGAGGTCCTCCATCGGGCCGTGGCCGCCCGGGTAGAACACGGCCGCGTAGTCGTCGAGCCGCACGTCCTCCAGCGCGAGCGGGTGCTTCAGGGCGGTGCTGCCGTCCAGGGCGGCGGCGATCGCGTCGGCGTTCTCCTGGCCGCCGTTCAGCTCGGGGGCGAGGCTCGCCGGGTCCATCGTCGGCACGACCCCGCCGGGCGTCGCGACCACCACGTCGTGCCCGGCGGCGGTGAAGGCCTCGTACGGGGCCGAGACCTCCTCGGCCCAGTAGCCGCTCGGGTGCGCGGTGCCGTCCGCCAGCGTCCATACCGCGGAGCCGGTCACCACCATCAGGATCTTCGCCATGTCGGTCCTCCTCCTTCGCTTCCCTTGCGTGTGCTCTGACGTTTCGTACGCAGAGTGTCAGCACGTCGATGACTTCGACGGTAGGCGCCCGAGCCATAGAGAACCAATAGGGTGTCCGGCATGCCCCATAGGAAAACCAATGGCAACGCCTCGCTGGACCTGTCCCTGCTGCGGACGTTCCTCGCCGTGCACCGGTCCGGTTCGTTCACGGGGGCGGCGCGGCTGCTCGGGCTCTCGCAGCCGACGGTGACGACGCAGATCCGCTCCCTGGAGCAGCAACTGGGCCGGGAGCTGTTCGAGCGGCGTCCGCGCGGCGCCGTCCCGACGTCCGTCGCCGACGAGCTCGCGACGCAGGTGGCGGCCCCGCTGGACGCGCTCGCCGCGGTCGTCGACCGCGGCCCGCTCGCCGCCGAGAAACGCCCGGACCCGGTCCACCTGGCGGGCCCCGCCGAGCTGCTGTGCACCCGGGTGCTGCCCGCGCTCGCGCCGCTCACCGACCGGGGGGTGCGCCTGCGGGTCACCCTGGGCCTCACCGACGACCTCCTCGACGGGCTGCGCGGCGGCCGCTTCGACCTGGTGATCTCCACGATGCGGCTGCGCGGGCGCACGCTGAGCGCGGTGCCGCTGGCGGACGAGGAGTTCGTGCTCGTGGCGTCGCCGGGCTGGGCGGAGCGGATCGGGCCCGCGCGGGTCGCGGCCGACGGGGCCGCCGCGCTGCGCGGGGTGCCGCTGATCGCGTACGCCGACGACCTGCCGATCGCCCGCCGGTACTGGTGGCACGTCTTCGGCGAGCGCCTGACCGAGCAGCCCGCGATGACGGTGCCCGATCTGCGCGGGGTCCTCGCGGCGGTCGTGGCCGGGGCGGGCGTCAGCGTGCTGCCGCGCTATCTGTGCCTCGACGAGCTGGCCTCGGGCGCGCTGGTGCCGCTGCTGCTGCCCGAGGATCCGCCGATCAACACGGGCTATCTCGCGCAGCGGCCGGGCGCGCCCGCCAATCCGCACGTCCTGCTCGTACGGGACCGGCTGCTGCGGGTCGCCCCGTCCTGGTGACGCTCGGCCGGACGATGGACTCCGTCACCTGCCCGGGGGCAGCCCGCATGCGGTGCGGGCCGACGCCACGTTGGCTCGTCGTCAGGCAGCACGGGCGTTTCCCAATTCCGGCGGCGCATGGGATGTACCGCCTCCCGTGCCGCCGGAGGGCAGACGCATGCGTACTACTCAGATATCTCTCCGCTCCGGACTCGCCGTCGCCGCCGTCGCGCTGCCGCTGGCACTGGCCGCCCCGTCGGCGGTCGCGGCATCGGGGATCAACGTGACCGCCAGTGGCTCGACCGTGACGGTCACCACGACCGCGTGCCCCAGTGGGGGCAAGGGGTCGCTGATGAGCGGCGGCAACGCCAGCTTCGCCTCGGGGCGGCAGGTGCAGCTCACCGGCGGCACCGCCTCCTGGCAGAACGTCAGTCCCGGCACCCACACGGTGGCGGTGATCTGCACGGACGGCTCGGCGGCGGGTTCGCAGACGATCACGGTCGGCGGTGCGACGCCGACGGTCTCGTCGACGTCGGCCCCCGCGCGCGGTGTGCGCGGCGGCTTCGGCGGCGCGGTCGAGGACTACGGCACGACCACGCTGGTCGCGGGCGGGGCCCTGGTGGCCGTGGCCGTGGCCGGCGGTGCGTGGTTCGTGCGGCGTCGCACGCTCCGCGTCCGCGGCCGGTTCTGACCCCGGCCGCCCACGGCCCGCGTCCGGCCCCGGCACATCCACCGGGACCGGGCCCGGGCCTTCGCACGTCCTTGGCAGGCGTACGGGCCCGGGCCTTCGCGCGCCCATACAGGCGTGCGGGCTCCGCCCTCTTGTCCCCTCCCCCTTCCCGTCCTACGGTCCTCCCAGCCGACGGGGAGGGACCTCCATGCCACGACCGCTCAGCGTTCAGCTCTACTCCGTACGTGACGAACTCGCCGCCGACCGCGCGGGGACGCTGGGCCGGCTCGCGGAGATGGGGTACGGCGCGGTGGAGGCGTTCGACGTCACCGCGGACGCCGTAGGGCTGCGGCGCGTCGCCGACGACCTCGGCCTCACCGTGTCCGGCGCGCACGTCGTGCAGCTGCTCACCGCCGCGCCGGAGCCCGTCCTCGACGCGGTCGCCGCGCTCGGCACCCCGCTAGCGATCGTCCCGGCCGGTTTCCCGCACGAGGACTTCACGTCGTACGAGGGCCTCGGCCGCGTCGCGGACCGCCTCAACTCCCTTGCGCGCGAGGCGGATCGGCATGGGCTGCGGCTCGGCTACCACAACCACTGGTGGGAGATCGAACCGCGGCTTGCGAGCCACGGCGGGCGGCACGCGATCGAGGTCCTCGCGGACCTCCTTGACCCCGCGGTGTTCCTGGAGGTCGACACGTACTGGGCCGCCGTCGGCGGCGCCGACGTGCCCGCGCTGCTCGACCGCCTCGGCACCCGCGTGGAGGCCCTGCACCTCAAGGACGGACCGGGCACGAAGGACGACCCGAACGTGGCGGTCGGCGGCGGCACCATGCCCGTCCCGGAGGTCCTCGCGGCGGCGCCCACCGCCTGGCGCGTGGTCGAGTTCGACGCGTGCGCGGGCGACCTCCTCGGCGAGCTAGCCGCCAGCCGCACCTACGTCAGCGCCCTGGACGCGGCGTGACCGCGGGCCCGGTGGGCGTCGCCGTCGTCGGCGCGGGCGTCATCAGCGCCGAGTACCTGCGCACGCTGAGCACCTTCCCCGACATCCGCCTCGTGGCCGTCGCCGACATCGCCCCGCAGCGGGCGGCCGCGGCGGCCCGCGCCCACGGCATCCCGCTCGCCGGTGACGTACCCACCGTCCTCGCCGAGCCGGACGTGGAGCTGGTCGTCAACCTGACCGTGCCCGCCGCCCACGCACGGGTCGCGGCGGCCGCGCTGCGGGCGGGCAAGCACGTGTACGGCGAGAAGCCGCTCACGCCGACGCCCAACGAGGCGGAGAAACTCGTCGCCGAGGCGTCCGAGCGCGGGCTGCTGCTCGGCGGCGCGCCGGACACGTTCCTGGGCGCGGGCCTGCAGTCGGCGATCCGGGCCGTCCGCGCGGGCCACATCGGCAGGCCGGTCGCGGCGACGACGGCGGTGCAGAGCCTCGGCCCCGAGTCCTGGCATCCGGACCCGGCGTTCTTCTACCAGCCGGGCGCGGGGCCACTGTTCGACCTCGGCCCCTACTATCTGACGGCTCTGGTGGCGCTGTTCGGCAGCGTGGCGCGGGTGGCCGCGACGGCGGCGCGGGCCCGGGAGCACCGCACGGTGGGCTCGGGCCCGAAGGCCGGGCAGTCATTCCCCGTGGACGTGCCGACGCACGTCGCCGCGCTGCTCGAGTTCGCGTCGGGCGCGAGCGCCAACTCGACGTTCAGCTTCGACAGTTCGCATCCCCGCATACGCTTCGAGATCACCGGCACGGAGGGCACGCTCGCCGTACCGGACCCGAACACGTTCCGCGGCCCGCTGCGGCTGCGCGCCAACGGCAGCGACGAGTGGCACGAGCTGCCCGTGCGCGGGCGTACGGACGGCCGCGGGCTCGGTGTCCTCGACATGGCGCGCACCATCCGTACGCAGGACACGCCCACCGTCCACAACGGTCTGAGCACCCACCGGGCCTCGGGTGCCCTCGCCTTCCATGTCCTCCAGACGATGACCGCGATCACGCAGTCCGCGGCCGTGGGGGCGTTCGTGCCGCTGCCCGCCCAGCTCGTGCCCCCGGCGCCGCTCCCGGAGGACTGGGACCCGACGGCGGCCACGCTCAACGGGGCCTAGGAATCGGCCAGTTCGTCCAGGGTCCGGGTGAGCCACTGCGTCCAGAACGTCTCCAGGTCGATCCCGGCCCGCAGCACCACGTGGCGCAGCCGGTCCTCGATCGCGTCCCGGCCCGGCGGGAAGTCCCGCCGCTCGATCTCCTCGTACTCCGCCAACTGCCGCTGGTGCAGGGCGAGATGGCGGCGCAGCTCGGCCTCGATGCCGTCCGTGCCGACGACGGCCGCGGCCCGCAGGCGCAGCAGCAGGGTGTCGCGCAGCGGCTTGGGGTCCTGGCGCGCGGCGGTCCAGCGGGCCAGTTCGGCGCGGCCCGCGGGCAGCACTTCGTAGTCCTTCTTCTGCCCGCGGGTGGCCTGCGCGGCGGGCAGCGCGCGGATGAGGCCGTCGCGCTCCAGTTTTCCCAGCTCGCGGTAGATCTGCTGGTGCGTGGCCGACCAGAAGTAGCCGATCGACCGGTCGAACCGGCGTGTCAGCTCCAGACCCGAGGACGGCTTCTCGAGCAGGGCGGTGAGGATCGCGTGCGGGAGGGACATGACGGCATCCTAGGGACGGCCGCGGGCGGGGTCGTCGCCGCGGGCCGGGTCGTCAGAGCGCGGCGGCCAGCTCCGTGCCCTGCTTGATGGCGCGCTTGGCGTCCAGTTCGGCGGCGACGTCGGCGCCCCCGATGAGATGGGCCGCGATCCCGGCGGCGATCAGCTCCTCGTAGAGACCGCGCCGGGGCTCCTGGCCGGCGCAGAGGACGACCGTGTCGACGGGGAGGGTGCGCTGTTCCTCGCCGACAGTGATGTGCAGGCCCTCGTCGTCGATGCGGTCGTAGGCCGCGCCCTTGACCATGGTGACGCCGCGGTGGCGCAGTTCGGCGCGGTGGATCCAGCCGGTCGTCTTGCCGAGGCCCTGGCCGACCTTGGACGTCTTGCGCTGCAGGAGGTGGACGGTGCGCGGCGGCGTCGGCCGTACGGGCTCGGTCAGGCCGCCGCGGCCGCGGTAGTCCATGTCGACGCCCCACTGCTTGAAGTACGTCGCCGGGTCCAGGCTCGCCTTGTCGCCGCTGTCCGTCAGATACTCCGCGACGTCGAAGCCGATGCCGCCCGCGCCGACGATCGCGACACGCTCGCCGACGGGCGCGCCGTCGCGCAGGACGTCCAGGTAGCTGACGACGCTCGGGTGGTCGACGCCCGGGATCTCGGGGGTGCGGGGCGTGACGCCGGTGGCCACGACCACCTCGTCGTAGCCGGTGGCGGCGAGGTGCTCCGCGGTCACCCACGTGTTCAACCGCACGTCGACACCGCGCAGTTCGAGCTGCGTACGGAAGTAGCGCAGCGTCTCGTCGAACTCCTCCTTGCCGGGGACCTTGCGGGCGATGTCGAGCTGGCCGCCGATCTGGGACGCGGCGTCGTACAGCGTCACGTCGTGGCCGCGCTCGGCGGCCGACACGGCGAAGGCGAGGCCGGCGGGGCCCGCGCCGACGACGCCGACGCGCTTCTTGCGGCGGGTCGGGGCGAGCACCAGCTCCGTCTCGTGGCAGGCCCGCGGGTTCACCAGGCAGGAGGTGATCTGCAGGTTGAAGGTGTGGTCGAGGCAGGCCTGGTTGCAGCCGATGCAGGTGTTGATGGCGTCCGACCGCTCGGCCGCCGCCTTGGCGACGAAGTCCGGGTCGGCGAGGAGCGGGCGCGCGAGGGAGACCATGTCGGCGGCGCCGTCCGCGAGCAACTGCTCGGCCAGTTCCGGGGTGTTGATGCGGTTGGTCGTGACCAGCGGCACCGACACCTCGCCCATGACCTTCTTCGTCACGAAGGTGTACGCGCCGCGCGGCACCGATGTGGCGATGGTCGGGATGCGTGCCTCGTGCCAGCCGATGCCGGTGTTGATGATCGTGGCGCCCGCGGCCTCGATCTCCTTCGCGAGGTGGACGACCTCGGCGAGCGTGGAGCCGCCGGGCACGAGGTCGAGCATCGACAGGCGGTAGATGATGATGAAGTCCGGGCCGAGGCGTTCGCGGGTGCGGCGGACGATCTCGACGGGGAAGCGGATGCGGTTCTCGTACGCGCCGCCCCAGCGGTCGGTGCGGCGGTTGGTCGGCGCCGCGATGAACTCGTTGATCAGGTAGCCCTCGGAGCCCATGACCTCGACGCCGTCGTAGCCCGCGAGCCGGGCAAGCTCGGCCGCGCGCACGAAGTCCTCGACGGTCTGCTCGACCTCGTCGTCCTCCAGGGCGCGCGGCGGGAAGGGGCTGATGGGCGCCTGGATCGCGCTCGGCGCGACGAGGCCCTCGTGGTAGGCGTACCGCCCGAAGTGCAGGATCTGCATCGCGATCCTGCCGCCCTCGCGGTGCACCGCCGCGGTGATCCCGGCGTGCTCCTCGGCCTCCGCCTCGGTGGTCAGCTTGGCGCCGCCGTCCCAGGGGCGGCCGGCCTCGTTGGGCGCGATGCCGCCGGTGACGATGAGGCCGACGCCGCCGCGCGCCCGCGTCGCGTAGAACTCGGCCATGCGCGCGAAGCCGTCCGGCGCCTCTTCCAGGCCCACGTGCATCGAGCCCATCAGGACCCGGTTGGGGAGGGTCGTGAAGCCCAGGTCGAGCGGGCTGAGCAGGTGCGGGTAGCGGCTCACGGAGCTCATCGGGGCGGCCTCTTTCGTCCACGTACGCCAGGGCGACGGCGGGGCAGGTGTTCGTCGTCACCACAGTTGTAAGGCAGCTCCCGACTTTATGCAACTAGTTGCACAACGGTTCACGGACCATACTGGTCGGGCCCCGACCACCCACGGAACGATTCCATGGCCAAGAACAGCGCTTCCTCGACCACCGCCCCCGCCACCGCGTGGCTCGCGCGCGGGCGCCACCTCGGGCCCGAGCCCGAGCAGGACGCCCGGCGCAACCTGATCGCCCTCAAGGCGGCCGGGGTGCTCGACGACTTCCAGGACCTCGACCCCGTCGAGGCGGCCCGCTCCACGGTCCTGCATCCCCGGGACGAGACCGCCGACCCCGGCCCGTCGGCCCGCCGCCTCTTCGAGGCCCGCTGGCGCGTGGCCGACGACGTCACGGTGCGCGCCCAGCTGACGACGTACGACACCGGGCCCCGCCGCAAGGAGGGCGAGGGCGTCACCTGGGTCCTCGCCGCCGAGGCGGAGCAGGTGTGGGACGCGCACTGGCCCTCGCCCGCCACGATGTTCTGGCCCGACAGCGACCGGGTCGCCTGGGACCACGACACGGCGGCGGACGTGCGCCTGCGGACGACGAACCACCTGCCGAAGGACGACGACGAGCTGCGCCGGCGGCTGCGGGACTGCACGCGGGACAGCTGGTTCATCCACGTCGTGGTGCACGAGGCGATGACGCCGGACACGAAGGGTCAGCAGCCGGTCTCGGCGTTCCTGCCGCCGGGGCTGCGGCACCGGGTCGTCGAGCACCGGGGCACACCGGAACAGGCGCAGATCGCCGACTTCGCGATGAAGCGGGAGCTGAGCGCCCGGATGCCGCGCGGCGGCGCCGTCATCCTGCCCACGGAACCGCGGGGCCCGGAGGACGACGCGGAGCGCTTCACCGTACGCAGCGTGTTCCTTGACGGCTCGGAGCCGACCGAACTCCTAGACAGGATCAAGGAGTTCGCCGCGCTGCCGCGGCCGCTGCCGGCTGACGCCGAGCGTGCCCTGACCCGGCTGCGGCAGGGCTGGCACCTGCTCACCCCGGACGAGGAGCTGGCCCACGCGCAGGGGATGGTGACCAAGTACGCCGAGGCCCTCGACGCCATGACGAAGTCCCGCGACCTGTACCGGGAGGCGGCCGAGGCGGCGAACGCCGCGCTGGCCGAGGTGACCGGCGGCAAGGGCGCGTCCGGGGCGGCCGCCCCGGGGTCGGGCAGGGCGGAGGGCTCGCCGCTGAGCGCCCTCACGAAGGCGTTCGGCCGCTTCCGGGACCCGAAGAAGTAGCTCCCGGGCCGACGGGCACGTACGACACGTAGGACGGGCACGTACGACGTGTAAGAGTCGCCGCGCGCGGCCGGGGCTCGCTCAGAGCAGGTCCAGGATCTGCTGGACGGTGAGGTCCTCGATGCCGGGGTCGGGGGGCGGTGGTGGCTCCTCCAGTGCCTCGACGCGCTCGCGGTGCCGGGCCGCGACCACGCGGAGGGCGGCCAGGGTCACGTGGGAGGGATCCTGCGTCGGCAGGCCGGCGGACTGTTCGCCGGTGAGCCATTCCACCGCCGGAACGCCGAGTTCGGTGGTGACGTGGCCGGTCCGCTCGTCCGGCGGGCGGGCCGGGATCAGGACGTGGTCGGTGGGGAGCCGCCCCTGGTGGACCGTCTCGCCCCACACGAGGACGGCATAGGACCGGTCAGCAAGCTCGTCGCCGTAGCTGTAGCGCACGCCGGGGAAGGTCCAGCCCTCCTCCTCGTGGAACCGGGTGCGGAGCCGATCCGTCTCGTCGACCGCGGTGCCGCCGAGCGCGGAGTCGAAGAAGCGCCCCACGTCCCGGGTCACCAGGATCCTGAGCGGCACCTTGCGGAGGTGTGCGGACTCGGCGGCGGCCCGCCAGCGCAGCGCCTCGTAGCTGTTCCCGGACGCCTCGGCGAGGCCGGCGAGTTCCTCCAGGATCTCGTGCTCCAGTTCCGCGTGCGGAATCTGCCGGGCGAGCGAGCGGGCGGCCCGGAGGCACGCGTCGGCGCGGTGGGGGGCGTGGTCGGCGCGGTGGGCGGCGGCGAGCTCGCGCAGCGTGCCGACGGCCAGGGTGCGCCCCTGGTAGGTCCGGTCGGCTGGATCGAGCCGGAGCCGGGCCAGGGCGGTGAGCTGTTCGACGGCGGCCCGGTGGTCGTGGTTGCCGCGGGCGGCCTCGGCCAGCAGCCCGCGGATCTCGCCCTCCTGCCAGTGCCCGGCCGCCGTCGCGGCCAGCGCCTCGGCCAGGGGCGGCCCGGCCGCCGCGAACCGCTCCGCGCCGAGCAGCAGCCTGCCGAGCTGGAGGAGCCACGGGACGCGGGCCTCCGGGTCCGGCTCGAGGTCGAGGACGCGACGCAGGGCCGTCTCGCGCTCGTCGACCAGACCGCCGAGCCCCTCGGCCGCGGCGCAGAACGACTCCCAGGCACGGCGTTCCCGTGGGGCGAGGCCCTGGATGCGGGCCAGGGAAGCCGCCTCGCGGGACATTTCGAGCACCGCGCCCACCTCGTCCGCGTCGCTCTCGGCCGCCACGTCGTACGGTTCGAGGGCCGCGAGGAGCAGGTCGACGCGGTACGTCGGGGAGCGGAACTCCTGCTGGCGCAGCAGCTGTTCCTGGAGCAGCCGGTCGGCGCCCTTCTTGTCGCCGAGACGCCTGTGGCACTGCACACCCCCGCTCAGCGCCGCGAGCTCACTCGCCTCGTCGTGCAGGTCGGAAGCCTTGTGGGAGGCAATCGCGTAGTGCCGCTCGGCGTCTTCGTAGGCGCCGCGGTGCAGGGCGATGCTTCCGCGCAGCAGGTCGAGGCCGACGTCGAGACGTGCGTAGTTCAGGGTCCGGTTGAGCGCGTCGATCTTGTCTGCGAGCTGCTCCGCCTGGTCCACCTCTCCGAGGTCCAGCCAGTTGCGCGCCGCGTCGAGCAGGACCACGGCGGCGTTGCGGGGCTGCCCGAGCTGCTCGTACACCGCGAGGATGGCGGCCAGTTCCCCCTCGGCCGCGCGGTAGTCGCCGCGGTCGAGGAGCACCGCGCACACCCGGTCGAACCTGACGGCGTTGGCATGGCCGCCGCCGTCCCGGATGGTCCGGGCGATGCCCTCGGCCTCGTCCAGCAGGGCGGTGATCGTGGCGTGTTGGGTCCGGTCGCCGGTCATGGCGAGGATGCGTGCCAGGGTGCGCAGCGCGAAGACGAGGACGGGCTGGATCCCGCCGTGCCCGCGGGCGAGTTCGATGGACTCCGCCAGCATGTCCCTGCGCAAGGTGTCCGGTGTGTTCGGCAGGTGGAAGGTGAACTCGCAGACGGCCGTCGCCAGCGTCTCGGCCCGATCACGGTCCGTCTCGGGCGGGAAGTTCGTCAGCGCGTCGTCGAAGAAGCGGATGGCGTCGCTGACATGGCCGAGTTCGCTCTCCGCGGCGGCGAGGACGCGGTAGAGCCGGTGCTCGGGGGCGCGCGTGAGGATCTGGTGGCAGAGCGCGGCGACTTCGCCGTAGCGGCCGTACGTGTCGTGGATCTCGGCGAGGGCCACGGTGGCGTCCACGGCGAGGCCGCTCCTGCCTCCCTCCAGGGCGAGCCGCCGCACCTCCTGCAGCAGCGGCTCGTCGAGGCGTCGTACGTCCGGCTCGTCCAGGAAGTCCCCCAGCTCGGCCGCGAGCGCGGCCGCGCACCGGGCCGCCGCGCGGTGTGCCACGTCGTCGTGCGCCGCGAGCCGCCCGCGCAGCAGCAGCGGGACGACGAACCGCGGCGATCCGTCCCGCCAGGTGCGCTCCAGGAGGTTCAACCCGGCCAGTCTGTCGGCGTGTTCGAGGGCTTGCGCCGCCGGTTCGTCGGTGAGTCGGGCGAGCGCCCCGCACGGCACGGGAGTGCGGTACGGCGCCGCGGCCCGCAGCAGTCGTGTGCTCGACGGGGAGACCTTCGACAGCAGCAGGGGCAACGCGATGTCGGCGTCCAGCATGCGGTCGCGGGTCTCACGCATGCGTACGCGCAGCAGGTCGTCGCCGACGTCGATGCCCTGGCTCGCCGCCCCGAACAGGCTCTCCAGCAGGCGCGGATTGCCGCCGGCGGCCTCACGGATGGCGTCGATCCGCTCCGGCGTGAGGTCGCCCGCCGGATGATCCGCGGCAAGCCGGTCGAGCTGCCGGTCGATGAGCCGGCCGATCTCCTCGTCGCGCGGCGGGGCCAGCGTGATGGTGCCGAAGCCGTCGGTGCACGGCAGGCGCAGCGGGTATCTGCTGGTGACGACGGTGCGATGGCCGCTGTGCGCCGGTGCCAGGGCGGTGACGAGCTGGGTCAGCACGGTGACGGCCTCCGGCCGGGGAACCGGCCGCTCGCCCGCCATGGCGATGTCGGTGACCGTCTTCTTGTCCGGCCGGAAGCTCGACTCGAACTCGTCCAGCCAGAACAGCAGTTGGCCCGGGCAGCGGGCGAAGGCCGTGGGAAGCCGCGCCATGAAGGACGGGCCGGTGCCCGCGCCCTCCAGCACGTCCGCGAGCCGCTGATCGGCCATGAGGACCCGCCGGAGGTAGTCCTCGGTGAGGTGCTCGTCCCCCAGCCGCAGGACGACGAGGTGGAACTGGTCCCCGAGGCGCTGGCAGACCCGGCCCACCAGCGTCGTCTTGCCGATGCCGCCCATGCCCTGCACCACGAGTCCGGGCCGGGCGTCGGCGGCGTCCCCGAAGGGGGCCAGCATCCGGATGGCCCGCTGCACCTGGCGCCGGCGGCCGACGAACCGCAGCGGATCGGGGTAGGTGGGCTCGGCCTTGCCCGGGGTGCGCGCGGCGACCACCATGGCGTCCCTGGGCCTGCGGGCCGTGCCGCGCCTGCTTGCGGGTTCGACGAGCGGCCCCGGCGGGTCGCCCCGCAGGTACATGCGCAGCAGATGCCAGTAGGGCACCTCGGTGTTCATCTCGGCGTACGTCTTGGCGAGTGCCGTGGTCGGTGAGACGCCCCGGGCCAGCCACCGGTAGAAGACCGCGGCCGCCCGCGTCGCCGCGCTGTCGGCCACGGGCCGCCCCCAGCCGAGCACCACGGGCACGGTCCCGCGTGCGAGCTCTTCCGCGAGCGAGGCCACGGCGCCCGTGTCGGCGGCCTCACCCGTGCGGCAGCCGGACAGGAACAACACCCGGGCCCGGCCCGCGAGACAGCGGTGCAGGTCCTCGGCTCCGGCCTGCCGGGGCCTGCCCATCCGGTCCTCGGTCAGGAACTTGGGCCCGTCGTCGGCGTGCACGGCGTGACCCGTGAGGTGTACGACGTCGACGTCGCCCTCGGCGTGGTTGTGGACCCGCTCCTCCAGCTCGTCGAGGTCGCCCGACTCCTCGACCTCCAGGTCGATGCCCTGCCGCCGGGTCGCCTCCCAGATCCTGCCCTGCTCCGCGTCGTAGTCGAGCGGGCTCTCGGTGTCCGGGGCCAGGTCGGGTGCGCAGGCCATGAACACGATCCGCAGGGAGCGCGCGGCGGGCGGGCGGACCGGCGATGTGTCGGGCACACGGCGCACCGGGATGACGGGAAAGGGGGCGGTGACGACGAACGTCCGGCCGTCGTGGAGGAGTTCCCACGGAAGATGGGCGAAGCGGGCGGCCTCGTGTCCGACGTCGATCCTGAGGACGAGGACGCCCCACTCGCCGGCCGTCCGCTCGGTGTACGCGGACAGCAGCCGCTGCGGTGTGTCGATGAGGGCGTACAGCTCCCGGCCGTACGCGACGAGGGCCTCGAGCCGGCGGGCGCGCTCCTCGGCGTCGGCGGGCAGTTCGGCGTAGTAGTCCGTCTCCGCGCGGTCGATCCGCTCCTGGACGTCCGGCAGGGCGACGTCGACGGGAGGCGGCGCGTGCCCGCCGGGGCCGGGGCCGTTCCCGTTGCCGTACTCCTGCCCGTAGTCGTAGTGGAGGCGTATGGAATCGGGCCGCGTCTGATCGATGCGGACGCTGATGAAACGCTCCATGCGGTCTGCCCCGTCGATCGAGCCTGTGCGCCGTCCGGACCGGCGCGCTATCCGCTGCCGCGGGAGGATTCGGGGCCGGATTCCGGGTCGGAACGCAGGCCGGAATCCCAATCGGCATCGGCATCCGAATCGGCATCAGGATTGGAATCGGTATCGGGATCGGAATCCGGATCTGCGGACGACGACGCCTGCCGGAAGAGCCGCTCCAGTTCCTCCGGACCCAGGTTGTCCAGGAGCAGCCTGCGGTCTCCGACCACCACGACGATCCGCTCGACCGAACGGCTCGCTCCCCGCGCCGCGCCGTCACGCCAGCTACGGCACCAGCGCACCATCTGGTCGGCCAGCGCCGCGGACCCCGCCATGATGCCGATGATCGCGGCGGCGGTGCTCAGCGGGTCCTTGTGGCCCTTCGCGGTGACGGACTCCGTGAGGCGGGCGGCTCCTTGGGAAAGGGCCACCAACTCCGCCGCTGCCCGCCCGGCGTCACGCCCCTGGACATGTATCTGCACCGTGTCCCCCGCCCTCCCCGCGCCGAACGCTCCGTATTGTCCCGGGCGCGAACTGGCGGAGAGAAGCGGAACGACGACGTAGAAAACCTACGGATGGGCGGGGTGACTTGGCGGCGTCCCGCATGCTGTCCGTCGAACACATCGGGAAACAGGAAAGGGGAGGTGGCCGGTCATGGCCTCGCTCATGCGTGCCGTTGTCGTCGACGCGCCCGGGGGTCCGGAGGTGCTGCGGCTGACGCGGCTGCCCCGGCCGTCGGCGCGACCCGGCTGGGTCGTCGTCGAGGTGGGCGGGTTCGGGGTGAACCGCTCGGAGATGTTCACGCGACAGGGGCACTCGCCGTCGGTGGAGTTCCCGCGCGTGCTCGGCATCGAGTGCGTCGGGACCGTCGTCGATTCCGCCGAGCCGCACCTGCCCGCGGGCACGGTCGTCGCGGCCTGCATGGGTGAGATGGGGCGTGCCTACGACGGGAGTTACGCGGAGTACGTCGCGCTGCCCGCCCGGCAGGTCATGCCCGTGCGCACCGGACTCGACTGGGCCACGCTCGCCGCCGTGCCCGAGACGTTCCTCACCGCGCACGGCTCGCTGCGGGCGCTCGGCCTGCCGCCCGGGGCGCGGCTCGTCGTGCGCGGGGCGAGCTCCGCGCTGGGGCTCGCCGCGGTCGCCCTCGCCCGTGACGCCGGGCTGCGCGTCGCGGGGACCACGCGGCGCGCGGAGCGGTCCGACGGGCTGCGGCGGCTCGGGGTGCCGGACGTGCTCGTGGACGGCGGGGAGCTGGGGGCGGTGGTGCGGGAGCTGTGGCCCGAGGGCGCGGACGGGGTGCTCGATCTGGTCGGGGGCGTGTCCGTCGTCGACTCTCTGCGGGCCCTCTCGCCGGGCGGGATCGTCTGTAACGCCGGGATCCTCTCCGGCACGTGGACCATCCCCGACTTCGAGCCGCTCACGGCGATTCCCTCAGGGGCACGGCTCACTGCTTACAGCAGTACGACGGTGACGGCGGCGAACAGCGCGGAGGTGTTGCAGGAGTTGGTGGACGGCGTCGCCGCCGGGCGGTTCTCGCCGGTCGTGGACCGGGTGCTCGGCCTTGAGGACCTCGTGGAGGCGCATCGGGTGCTGGAGGGGAGCGGGGCGCTGGGGAAGGTGGTGGTGGTACCGGCGCGGCGGTGAGGTGCCGCTGCGCGGGGCCTTCCCCAAGGTCGGCCCCTTCGACCGTCCGCAGCTCGGCGGCCGGCTCACCCGCCCGGACGAGTTCGACGCTCTCGTGCGGTGACGGTTCGACCGGGCCATCCGGTCCATGGGCGACATGCACGAGCTGGCCAAGGGGGCCCGTGAACACCGCAAGACGCTCGTCTTCGCCGAGGGCATCGGCAACAACGACCACCAGGCGGTGACTCATGACCTCATGTGTTGAGTGCAGCGAGGCAGCAACTCGGCGCGGACGCTGCGATGTTCGCGGAAGGGCGCATCAAGACCGTCCCGCGGTTCGCTCTCGCCGTTCACGCGGCAGGAGCCGCTCGAGGCGGCGGCACGATGCGGCGGCGGGGCTCCGCAGACGGATACAGGAACGCGGGCAGGGGGCGGTTCGAGTCCGCCCGCCCCGCTCGCCCTCGGTGACGAGAGCACGGACGACAACGTTCAACCGCTCTGCCGTCCGTGCCACAAGCACAAGGCTCGTGATGATTTCGGGGCGAAGCCGATGCCGTTCCAGTACTCCAGCCGTAGTTCGTGATCTCGATGGTGAGGGCGCCGAGGAGACAGGTGGCCAGTGTCGATCATCTGGACGAGATCGACCACGCCATCGGGGGGCGTTGTCCGCCTACTCGAGTTCACCGAGACGTACGTAGGGCGTCCTTTATCTCGCTGAGCTTCGCGGTTGTCGCCGGGGCCCACTCTTTCGCCTGTCCGCCGAGGCGGAGGGCCTCCTCGATCTCGCTGAGCTTCGCGGAGGACAGGACGGCTGCCCGCTCGATCAGGTCGTCCCGGGACACGGTGGTCAGCCACGTGCAGGGGGTGAAGCCTGGACGCGGGGATGCGAACCGCAGTACGCCTTCAAAGGGCAGTCCTTCCATGGCGCCTACTTGCACTTCGACGCCCAGACCGCTGATGTCGACGCCCGCCGGCGCGACGACCTGCATCGCCCGGATCCCGGACGCGTCGTCTGCCGACAGCAGTACGACCAGCCGCCGCTCGTCGAACTCGACCCACCAGACTTCGCCACGCTGCACATGTCCTCCTGACGCAGGACGGCAGACGAACGCTGCACGACCCTGACGCGCTGTGGAGACGAGCAGGTCACAGCTTAGACCCTGCCCGCTGACAGGAGGCGTTCGAGGGCCTGATGAGCCGGATCGCAGGCCGGTTCACCCGAGTCGAACCCCGGCGCAGGGCCGGACGGTTGGTGCTCGGGTTGCTGTCGGACCTGCCGCGTAAGAACTGCTGGACCATCGCCGAGTGGTCCGGGGAGGCCACCGCGGACGGCATGCAACACCTGCTCGGGCGGGCCAAGTGGGACGCCGACCAGGTCCGCGACGACGTACGCGGCTACGTGGTGGAGCACCTGCACGACGACCAGGCGGTTCTGGTGGTCGACGAGACCGGCGACGTGAAGAAGGGCACCGGCACGGTCGGCGTCCAGGGTCCACCGCGGCGTGCCCGCGCCAGCGACCAAGCCGGAGCTGGCCGCTCGCATGGTCGCCCGGTTCCTGGACGCTGGGCGCCGGGCCGCCTGGGTCGCCGGTGACGAGGTTTACGGCGGCAACCCGACGCTGCGAACCGCGCTGGAGGAACGCGGCACCGGCTACGTCCTCGCGGTGGCCTGCTCGCACGAAGTCACCACCGGCGCCGGGCAGTTCCGCGCGGACGCCCTGGCCAAAGAGGTGCCCAAGCGGGCCTGGCAGAAGCTGTCCGCAGGGGCCGGAGCCAAGGGCCACCGCTTCTACGACTGGGCCGTCATCGACCTCGTCGACCCCCGGCCCGGAAGTCGCCAGTTGCTCATCCGCCGAAACCGCAGCACCGGCGAACTCGCCTACTACCGCTGCTACTCACCCGCACCGGTGCCGCCGACCACCCTGGTGCGCGTCGCTGGATCAAGGTGGCGGGTGGAGGAGTTCCTCCAGTCCGGCAAGGGCCTGGCCGCCCTGGACGAGCACCAGGTCCGCCGCTACCCGTCCTGGTCCCGCTGGGTCACCCTGGCCATGCTCGCCCACGCCTTCCTGGCCGTCGTCCGCGCGGACGAACACGCCCACCACCCCGCACTCGACGCCCTCATACCGCTCACCTGCAACGAGATCCAACGACTGTTCATCACGCTCGTCGTCCAACCCGTCCACGACGCCGTCCACCGGCTCGGCTGGTCCGACTGGCGACGCCGCCACCAGGCCCGATCCCAGGCCGGCCACTACCGACGACAAGCCACTCAGGCATGAAGATCACGAACTACGGCTGGAGTACTAGCAGCGGCGATTATGGGCGCTGGCCACCAGGCTGGGCCGCCGCTCCCCCGCAGACAAGCTGGTTGATGACCGGGAACGGGAGCGGACACTTGGCCGCCGTGCCGGCTCGCAGGCTTCCGGTTTCGGCGCTGGCGGGTACGACGAGGACTCCAAGGAACGCGACGGCTCCGAGGGCTGCCCCGGCCAACGCGCGCACATGCGCCGATCACCCGAACGAGGGTGTATCGAAACACCGCCCCGTACGGACCCTGACCAGGTCCGCACGCGAGCGGGATCAACTACTCCGTATCAAGGGACCTGATCGACCTGAGGCGATCACGGTTGCGCGTAGGCACACGTAGAAGTGTTGATTGCGCAGTTGAGATGATCCGTTGGCGAACTCCGGGCACCTTAGGTGAACGGCTGGCGCACACCAGCACGGGCGATCCTTCCGCGACGCCCTTCACGCCCCTAACCCGTGGTGCGTGCTGTGTGGTCGAGCGGCGAACGTCGCGGACCACTTTCCGTTGAGCCGACGTGAGTTGGCCGCAAGGGGCGCGAGCCGGGCGCGGGCTGGATTCGGTCGGGCTCGCGGCTCAGGGCCGACTCGGACTCCCCTCCGGTGTGCTCAGCTGTGCTCAGCGAGGGGCGGTACCGCCCGGGGGCTCTGCTCCCAGGAGGGCGAGCAGCCCGGGGAATCTCTTCTCGATGTCCGCGCGTCGCAGTCGGATGCCCTTGCGGTTGCCGTAGTCGATCTCGTCAATGAGACCTGCCTCGCGCAGGACGCGGAAGTGGTGGGTCTGGGTCTGCTTCGAGATCGGAAGATCGAACGAGTTGCAGCCCCGCTCGTTGTCGCTGCGATCGGCGGCCAACTGCGTCATCACCGAACGACGGTGCTCGTCGGCGAGGGCGCGAAACACCGCACCCAGATCGAGCGCATCGGCCTCCGGGCCGACCAGGTTCTTCCCGGTCACGCGGCACTCCTTTCAGGTACGACTTGAATCGTACCTGAAGGCTGTGCTCCACTGAGGTACGAAATCTTTCGTACCTGGTCGGGTTGCGCTGCCCCGTGCCGCCGCGCCCTGAGACCCGGCCCCGGCACTCGCCGGGGACCTGGTGATCGACACTCCGAGAGGTCATCGTCATGAAGAAGCCCGAGGTGCTGATAGTCGGTGCCGGAATCGCAGGGCCCGCACTCGCGTACTGGCTCTCCCGGAATGGCTACCGGCCGACGGTCGTCGAACATGCCCGGCAGCTGCGCTCGGGTGGTAGCGCGATCGTCGTGAAGGGGCCCGCCATCCCGGTCGCCGACCGCATGGGCATCCTCCCGCAGCTCCGCGGGCTTGCCACCCGCAATCGGTCACTGACCCTGCTCGACCCCGGCGGCAGGCGAATCCTGCAACTCCCGCTCACCTCGGACGAGGCGCCGACGGTCGAGGTGACCCGAGCCGACCTGTCCGAGGTGCTCCACCGGTCGGCGCAGACCGAGGCCGAGTTCTTGTTCGACGACACGGTCACCGCTCTCGACCAGGACGGAGGTGGGGTCGACGTCACCTTCCGGCGGTCCGCGCCACGGCGCTTCGACTTGGTGGTCGGTGCCGACGGGATGCACTCCACCGTACGGCGCCTGGTATTCGGACCCGAGCGGCAGTTCGCGAGCGACCTGGGCCTGTACGGCGCGACCGTGCCGCTGGAACCCGACGCCATCGAGGACCCGAGCGAGATGACGATGCTGACCGTGCCGAACCGGATGCTGGTCGTCCACCCCTCGCGGACCACTCCGCTCGCGATCTTCACCTTCCGGGCCGCACAGCCGGCGCCCCACGACCGCAAGAACATCGCCCTTCACAAGCAGACCGTGGCCGACGCCTACGCCGACGTGCGGTGGCGGGCACCGGAGCTCGTGGCGGCGTTCCTCGACCACCCGGCTCCGTTCTTCGACCCCCTGACCACCGTCCGGGTGCCCTCGTGGTCCCGCGGACGGGTCGTACTGCTCGGGGACGCGGCGGCGGCGACAGCCCTGCTGGGCGACGGGTCCAGCATGGCGATGGCGGGCGCGTACGCCCTCGCAGAAGAGCTCGCCGCCCATCCCGGTGATCACGCCCGCGCCTTCGCCGCCTACGAGTGGCGGCTCCGCCGTGAGGTAGGCCCGCGGCAGCGACGCGTCGGCCTGCTCTCCAGGCTCATGGTGCCCCGCACCCGGCCGGGCCTCGCGGTGCGCAACGCCGTGGGCCGCGCGGTCGGTCGCACGAACCGGATCGCCTCCCGTGAAGCCGCGAACCGGTAGACCGAGCCCGCACCGACCGGTCACCGGTCGGTGCGCAGCTCCCCTGTAGCTCCCAACCGGGTCCGCGCCTCCATGTCCGACGAGCCCGGCTCGGCGTGGCAGGTCATCGCCGATGCGGCAGGTCGACTGCTGTCGGCCTCACCCACCGTTCCCGGCGCTCGCCACGACACGGGTGCTGCCGGTGACTACGCCGCTTCGCCGGGAAGGCGATGTTCACCTACCGCTACAGCTACGCCCCCCGCAAGTGGCAGAACCTCCTGCTGAAGGCAGGCTTCACGACCGCCGAAACGAAGATCCTCAACGTTCCCCCTGTCGACGACGGCGCGTAGGCCTCGGTCGCCGGCGTGGCGGTTTCGCCAGATGATGGAGCAGCGGATCATGCTGCCCTGTTCCTTGTGGCCGGCGTGGTCGGTGCCGTCGAGGGTGAAGTGCGCAGGGCGGTGAACGGGCCTCGATGCGGTTCAGCCAGGAACTGTTGGTCGGGGTGCAGGCGATCTCGACGTTGTCGGCCGCGGCCCAGGTCCCGACCCGCTGGCACCTCTTCGTGGTCAGCTGCGGGGGAGAAGTTGTCACGGACGATCGCGATCCCATCGTCGGCGGGTAGAGGGTGCGCAGGGCCCCGCAGGCCCTCGTGGCTGATGTCGTCGACCACCCCCTCGGCGACCAGGACGGCGCGTCACCTCACCGCAGCACAAGGGCCGCTGATGCGGCGCTAGCCGAGATTCAGAACCTCATCGTCCGCGTGCGTGCCGAACTCGGCGACGCGCACCTCCGCGATGTGCTCGTACCGGCTGATCCGGTCGGTCCACTCCGCGTCGACGCCGAACGCCACCTGCGCGAAGCCCACCCGCCTGACGGCCTCGGCCAGGCCCGGATCGCCAGGGGCCAGCAGCCGCACCGGCGCGTCCAGCGCCACGGTGTGCGGCGGCACGAAGTACTCGTCCGGCACAACGGTGCGCGCATGCACGAGCGCGCCGACAGCGACAACCGAGCCGGCCCCCAACCGTGCGCCCTGCAGGACCGTCGCCGCCGTCGCCACATAGACGCACCTGCCGGCCTCGCAGCCCAGCAGCGTGGCATGCGGCCCCACGAAGACGTGGTCGCCGACAAGCACCGGCTGATCGCCGGCGACCGCAGACCCGCGCAACACCGCGTTCTCGCAGATCACCGCCGCCTCCCCGACCTCGATCCGAGCCCCCTCGGCATCGAGCACCGCACCGTACATCACCCGCGCCCTCGGCCCCACGCGGACATCACCGACGAGCGTGGCCGTCGGGGCGACGTACGCGGTGGGATGGACCTGCGGTTCACACCCCCGGTGCCGGATGCGGATTCCCCGCGCTTCAGCGATCATGAGCGGATTCTCGGCCGACCGACCACGAGCATGCTGGCGGATTTCAGACGTCGCGTTCGCCGGGACATGTGCCGTCCGTGGGCGGAGCCCCCTCCGCGGCGGAGCCGCAAAGTGTCGCAGCCGGGAAGGGGCGCCCGCGTGCAGAGCGCGCTAATGGACGCAGCGGGGAGCTCCCAGCCCGGCCGCCTCCCACCCCAGCTATACACTCAGTGTATAGTTCCCGCATGCCTGCTACATACAAGATGCGGAAGCCCGCGACCAGGTTGCGCCCCGGCGCAGCCTTCCTCGGGATCACCGCGCTCGCCGCAACCGCGGCCCTCACCGGCTGCACCAAGCTGGACACCGTCTCCCCCAGCACCGCCCGCAAGGACGCGGCAAACGCGGCGCACGTGAAGACCGCACAGCAGGGCAGCTTCGGCACCGTCGACTGCCGCAGGGCCAAGTGCATCGCGCTGACCTTCGACGCGGGCCCGAGCGAGAACACGCCGCGTCTGCTGAAGATCCTCAAGGACAAGAGGGTGCCCGCCACCTTCTTCACGCTCGGCAAGAACCACATCGCGAAGTACCCCGAGCTGGTCAAGCGGATGGACGCCGAGGGGCACGAGGTCGCGAGCCACACCTGGTCGCACAAGATCCTCACCAAGATCAGCCCGAAGGAGGCGCGCGCCGAGCTGGAGCGCCCCAACAAGGCGATCGAGAAGCTCATCGGCAAGAAGCCGACGCTGATGCGCCCGCCGCAGGGCCGCACCAACGACACCGTCAACAAGCTCTCCCGCGAGCTCGGCCTCGCCGAGATCCTGTGGACGGTGACGGCCAAGGACTACACGACGAACGACTCGGCGCTCATCCAGAAGCGCGTCCTGGAGCAGTCGAGCCGGGACGGCATCATCCTGCTGCACGACATCTACAAGGGCACGGTGCCCGCGGTGCCCGGCATCATCGACGGGCTCAAGAAGCGCGGGTACGTCTTCGTGACGGTGCCCCAGCTGCTCGCGCCGGGCAAGGCGGAGGCGGGCAAGGTCTACCGCTAGGCGGTCCGGCCCACCCGGACCCGGGGGACCCGCTCACCACTCCACGTACAACGCCTCCGGCGACCGATGGATCAGCGTCGGCCGCATCCGCACCGGCGGCCCCTCCGACGCGAGCCGCAGCCCCGGGAAGCGCCGCGTGAACAGCTCCAGGGTGAGGCGGAGCTGTTCGCGGGCGAGCTGCGCGCCGGGGCAGGCGTGCGCGCCGAAGCCGAAGGCGACGTGCCGGGCGACGGGGGTGCGCATGATGTCGAAGACGTCGGGCCGCTCGTACCGCCCCTCGTCCCGCCCCGCCGCGCCGAAGCCGACCAACACCTCGGCGCCCGGGGGCAGTTCGGTGCCCGCGAGGGTGACGGCACGGGTGGTGACCCGGCGGAAACCCTGGAGCGCGGTGTCGTAGCGCGCCGCCTCCTCGATGGCCGCCGGGATCCGCTCCGGCTCCTCGCACAGCAGCTTCCACTGCGCGGGGTGGCGCAGCAGGTGCAGCAGGGTCGTGCCGATCAGGGCCGTGGTGGTCAGGTGGCCGGCGAGCAGGAAGTTCTGCAGGTGGGCGATGAGTTCGCCGCGCTGGCCGACGGTGAGTTCGGGCCCGCCGCCCCCGGGGGCGTCCTCGCCGTCCTGGGGCTCGCCGTCGTCTTCGGGATAGCCGTCGTCGGGCACCAGCGAGGTGACGATCTCGCTGCACAGGTCGTCGCGCGGGGCGGCGTGCCGGTCGCGTACGTAGCCGTCGAGGAGCCGCTGGAGCGCGATCATGTCGCGGGCCGCCGCGATCTGGTCCTCCTCCGGGAGGGGCCGGAACAGCAGCCGCTCGGTGCCGTGGCCGCCGCGCACCACCAGCGGCACGTCCGCCGGGTCGAAGCCGAGGACGTGCCCTATCACCTGGCCCGGCAGGCGCAGCGCGTACGCCTCCATCACGTCCACCGGTCGGCCGGTCCCCGGTGCGGCGAAGGCATCGGCCAGCGCCGCCGCCCGCTCCGCCACGTACGGCAGCGCGGCCGCCACCCGGGCCGGGGCGAGGCCGCGGACGATCGGCGCGCGCAGGCGCTGGTGCGTCGGGCCGTCCGCGGTGATGACGACGGGCCGGCGGACGGCGATGCCTTCGCCGAGGACGGCGAGGGCGGCGGGTGACGGGACGACGTCCCCGCGCACCGCGTTGGCCGACGAGAACACGTCCGGGCGGCGCAGCACCTCGCGGACGTCGGCGTCCCGGGCGACCAGCCAGGCACGCAGCTCGGGCACGTACGTGAGCCCTTCGGCACGCCGGGCGCGGGCGTACAGCGGGTACGGGTCGCGCGTCAACTCGTCGAGCCTGGCGTGCTGTTGCCGGTCCACCCTCCTCATGGTGCCCGAGCCGCGGGGCCGGGTGGAAGGGCGCGGGCGGGCCCCCGCGGGGCTTTCCGGACGTCAGCCGCGCCCTGGGGCCGCGTCCAGTGCCGGGGCGATCACGGCGAACGCCCGGTCGGTGAGCGCGGCCGGGTTCTCGGCGCCGTCGCTGCCGCTCCACCGGTGCAGCACCGCGTCGAAGGCGTTCAGCGCCATCCCGGCGGCGAGGCGCGGATACAGCTCGGCCTCGGCGTCGAGCTCCTGGCGGCGGGCCAGTTCCGCCGCCAGGTCGTCGCGCCACTCCGCCTGCCGCTCCAGGAAGCGGGCGAGCAGCGCGGGGGTGCGCAGGATGAGCTGGACGACGCGCAGCGCCCGGTCGGAGTGGTCGGCGCATTCGCCGAGCGGCACCCAGACGGCGTGCCGCAGCGCCTCGGACGGCCGCTCCCCGGCGGGCCGGGCCGCCAGCTCCGCGCACATGCCGGTGCCCATGTCGGCCAGGAACTGGACGACGACGTCCTCCTTCGACGCGAAGTACCGGAAGAACGTCCGCTTGGACACGCCCGCCGCGGTCACGATCTCGTCGACGGTGACGCCGTCGAACCCCTTCTGCGCGAGCAGTTGAAGCGCCGCCTCGGTCAACTCGTCCGCGACGAGCTGCCGTTTGCGCTGGGCCAGGCTGACTTCGGGACCGGGGGAACCAGGACGAGGGGTCACCCCGCCATGTTACACGCCATGCCCCGCATGGCACTCGGTAACTCATTGACACTCAATGCCACCAAAGGCAGCATGTGCCGCATGACGCAGCAGCAGACGCAACCGCAGGGGCAGCAGGGCGAGCAGGGGACGAAGCGAAAGCCGCGCTGGACCGTCGAGCGGATACCGGACCAGACCGGGCGCGTGACTGTCGTGACCGGGGCCAACAGCGGCCTCGGCCTGGCGACCGCCCGGGCCCTCGCCCGCCGCGGCGCGCACGTGATCCTCGCGGTGCGCGACGAGGCGAAGGGCCGCGCCGCGGCCGCCACGATCACCGCGGAACAGCCGGCCGCCCGCCTGGAGGTACGCCGCCTCGATCTGGCCGACCTCGACTCGGTCCGCGCCTTCGCCACCCGCCTGCGCGCCGACCACCCGCGCCTCGACGTCCTCGTCAACAACGCCGGCGTGATGACCCCGCCCCGGACGCTCACCGCCCAGGGCCACGAGCTGCAGTTCGCCGCCAACCACCTGGGCCACTTCGCGCTCACGGGACTGCTGCTCGACCTCCTACAGAAGGGGCCCAACTCCCGTGTGGTCACGGTAACTTCGACCAATCACCGGCAGGGCCGCCTCTTCTTCGACGACCTCTCCGGGGAGCGCGGTTACGGGCCGATGGCGTACTACAACCAGTCGAAGCTCGCGGGCGCCGTCTTCGGCCACGAACTCCACCGCCGCCTGACCGAGGCAGACAGCCCGGTGCGCAGCGTCCTCGCCCACCCCGGCTACACGGCCACCAACCTCCAGACGACCGCCCCCACGGGCCTGGTCAAACTCCTCTTCGGCCACCTCCTCAAGCCCTTGGCCCAGTCCCCGGACCTTGGCGCACTCCCCCAGCTGTACGCGGCAACGGCACCCGAAGCACAAGGCGGCACTCTCATAGGCCCGGACGGCATGGCGGAACTACGCGGCACCCCGAAGCAGGTCCAGCTCTCCCCCCGAGCCACAAACCCAGAAACGGCCCACCACCTGTGGCACATCTCAGAGCAACTGACGGACGTGCGCTACGAGTTCACGTGCACGGCAGGCGACTCTTGAGCGACGGCAGCGGCCCGATATCAAGCCCGTCCGGCGTTTGAGGACGAGCGCGAAGCGCGATGCTTTTCAGCCCGTCCGGCGTTTGAGGACGAGCGCGAAGCGCGACAATACGGCGCCCCCGTCCAACGGGACCCCGGCCCCAACCTCAGGCAACCGACCCAATCCGCCCAGAAGCCTTCCGCGTTCCATCATGATGGATGGGCGTGTGCGCTCCGGTGAGCGAAACCCCACTCCCACCCCGCCGCGAGGCAACAATCTCCGCAGCGATCGACAGCGCCGTCTCCTCCGGCGTACGCGCCCCGAGGTCGAGCCCGATGGGCGACCGCAGCCGGGCCAACTCCAGCTCGGTGACGCCGACTTCGCGCAGTCGGCGGTTGCGGTCCTGATGGGTGCGGCGCGACCCCATCGCGCCCACATAAGCCACCGGAAGCCGCAGCGCGCACCGCAGCAGCGGCACGTCGAACTTGGCGTCGTGCGTGAGCACGCACAGCACGGTGCGGCCGTCGACCTCGGTGCGCTCCAGGTACTCGTGCGGCCACTCGACGACGATCTCGTCGGCGTCCGGGAAGCGGAGGGGCGTGGCGAAGACGGGCCGGGCGTCGCACACGGTCACGTGGTAGCCGAGGAACTTGCCGATCCGCACCAGCGCGGAGGCGAAGTCGATGGCGCCGAAGACGATCATCCGGGGCGGCGGCACGGAGGACTCCACCAGGACGGTGAGGGGCTGCCCGCAGCGCGAGCCGTCCGCACCGATCTCGACGGTGCCGGTACGCCCCGCGTCCAGCATCGCGCGGGCCTCGCCCGCCACGGTCCGGTCCAGCTCTGGGTGCCCGCCGAACCCGCCTTCGTACCCCGCTGCGGCCGCGGGCGCGGACTCCGTCTCGTACGCGGGTCCGTCGCCGTGCGCGACCCCCTCAAGGCCGGCGCCGCCGTCCGCACGGACCAGCAGCACCCGCCCCATCAGCTCGGCCGGGCCCTCGGTGATGCGCGCCACCGCCGCCGCCTCGCCGCGGGCGGCGGTGGCGAGGGCGGAGGCGAACACCGGCCGCGCGGGACCGTCCGCGCGGACCGGTGTGACCAGGATGTCGATGACGCCGCCGCAGGTCAGGCCCACGGCGAAGGCGTCCTCGTCGCTGTAGCCGAAGCGTTCGACGACGGTCTCGCCGTCGTCGAGCGCCTGCCGGCACAGCTCGTACACCGCGCCCTCCACGCAGCCCCCGGAGACCGACCCGATCGCCGTGCCGTCGCTGTCGACGGCGAGGGCGGCGCCGGGCTGCCGGGGCGCGCTGCCGCCCACCGCCACGACGGTGGCGACGGCGAAGTCGCGTCCCTGCTCGACCCACCGGTTCAGCTCTTCGGCGATGTCCAGCATGTCGGTCTCCTCAGGGGGTCTGCTGAGCCTCCCCGAGAGGCTCAGCGGCTAGGGGGCCGGAGCGGCGCCTCAGTGGACGCCCATCCAGCTTTCGATGGGGCTGAGGGCGAAGTACACGAGGAAGATCAGGGTCAGGCCCCACATGAAGGCCCCGATCTCCCGTGCCTTGCCCTGAGCGATCTTGATGGCGACCCAGGCGATGACACCCGCCGCGACACCGGTGGTGATGGTGTACGTGAAGGGCATCAGGACCACGGTCAGGAACACCGGGATCGCGGTGGCGCGGTCGGCCCAGTCGACGTGCCGGGCATTCATCATCATCATCGCTCCGATGACGACGAGCGCGGCGGACGCGACCTCCTGCGGGACGATCGCGGTGACGGGCGTGAAGAACAGGCAGGCCGCGAAGAACACGCCGGTCACGACGGAGGCGAGGCCCGTACGGGCGCCCTCGCCGACGCCGGTCGCGGACTCGACGAAGACGGTCTGGCCGGAGCCGCCCGCCACACCGCCGATCGCGCCGCCCGCCCCGTCGATGAACAGAGCCTTGGACAGGCCTGGCATGCGGCCCTTGTCGTCGGCCAGATTGGCCTCCGTACCGACGCCGATGATCGTCGCCATCGCGTCGAAGAAGCCCGCGAGCACCAGGGTGAAGACGATCATGCCGACCGTCATCGCGCCGACCTCGCCCCAGCCGCCGAACTCGACGTCTCCGAAGAGCGAGAAGTCGGGCGTCGAGACCGCGCTGCCGTGCAGCTCGGGGGCGCCGTTGGCCCACTGCTTGGGGTTGATGACGTCCATCGCGTTCAGGGCGACAGCGACGACGGTGCCGGTGATGATGCCGATCAGGATCGCGCCGGGGGTGTTGCGGGCCTGGAGCATGAAGATCAGGAGCAGGGTGCCGGCGAAGAGCAGGACGGGCCAGCCCTGGAGCTCGCCGGCCGGGCCGAGGGTCAGCGGGGTCGCCTTGCCCTGGTGGACGAAGCCGCCCTTGACCAGGCCGATGATGGCGATGAACAGGCCGATGCCCATGGTGATGCCGTGCTTGAGCGCGAGCGGGATCGCGTTCATGATCATCTCGCGCAGGCCGGTGACGACCAGGAGCATGATCACCACGCCGTACATCACACACATGCCCATGGCCTGCGGCCAGGTCATCTCGGGCGCGACCTGCGAGGCGATGACACCGGAGACGGACAGTCCGGCGGCCAGGGCCAGCGGCACCTTGCCGATGAAGCCCATGAGGAGCGTGGTGACGGCCGCGGCGAAGGCCGTGGCGGTGATGAGGGCCTTCTGCCCCATCGTGTCGCCCGCCGCGTCCTTGCCGGACAGGATCAGCGGGTTGAGCAGGACGATGTACGCCATCGCCATGAAGGTGGTGATGCCGCCGCGCACCTCACGCGCGACCGTCGATCCTCTGAGGGATATGTGAAAGTACCGGTCCAGCCAAGACCGCCCGGCCGGAACGCGTGAGCCGTGGCCCGCGTCCTCGGCGGTGGTCTTGGGCTCCAGTGACTGCTGGGTCATGGTTGCCTACTCCCAAGGTTCACAGGGGCACCCGCAGTGCTGCGGGATTTGGGATGGTGCGTGGGCTGCACGACCCGGGGGACGGCCCGAGACGGACTTAAGGAGAGGGGGTCCGGGGGACGACAGTCCCCCAGCTCCCTTTTTCTGCTGACCCCGGAGGGCTTACGTGCCGGTGAGGTGTTCGGGACGTACCGGCGTCTTGTTGAGCTCCAAGCCCGTCGCGTTCCGGATCGCCGCGAGGACGGCCGGGGTGGACGACAGGGTCGGGGCCTCGCCGATGCCACGGAGCCCGTACGGGGCGTGCTCGTCGGCGAGTTCGAGCACGTCGACGGGGATGGTCGGCGTGTCGAGGATGGTGGGGATCAGGTAGTCCGTGAAGGACGGGTTCTTCACCTTCGCGGTCTTCGGGTCGACGATGATCTCCTCCATGACCGCGACGCCCAGGCCCTGGGTGGTACCACCCTGGATCTGGCCGAGCACGGACAGCGGGTTGAGCGCCTTGCCGACGTCCTGCGCGCAGGCGAGCTCGATGACCTTGACCAGGCCCAGCTCGGTGTCGACCTCGACGACCGCGCGGTGCGCGGCGAAGGAGTACTGGACGTGGCCGTTGCCCTGCCCGGTGACCAGGTCGAAGGCCTCGGTGGGGCGGTGCCGCCACTCGGCCTCGACCTCGACGCTCTCACCCTCCAGGACGTCCACCAGGTCGCCGAGGACCTCGCCGCCGTCGGTGACGACCTTGCCGCCCTCGAGGAGCAGCTCGGCGGTGGCCCAGGCGGGGTGGTACGTACCGAACTTGCGGCGGCCGATCTCCAGGACCTTCTCGCGGACGAGCTCGCAGGAGTTCTTGACGGCGCCGCCGGTGACGTACGTCTGCCGTGACGCGGACGACGACCCTGCGCTGCCCACCTGGGTGTCGGCGGGGTGGATGGTCACCTGTGTGACGCCCAGCTCGGTCCGGGCGATCTGCGCGTGGACGGTGACGCCGCCCTGGCCGACCTCGGCCATCGCGGTGTGCACGGTCGCGACGGGCTCGCCGTTGATGACCTCCATGCGCACCTTGGCGGTGGAGTAGTCGTCGAAGCCCTCGGAGAAGCCGACGTTCTTGATGCCGACCGCGTAGCCCACACCGCGTACGACGCCTTCGCCGTGCGTGGTGTTGGACAGGCCGCCGGGGAGCTGGCGGACGTCCGCGCCCTCGGAGCTCTCCCACTGGCGCTCGGGCGGCAGCGGGCGGGCCTTGACGCGGCGCAGGATCTCGGCGACCGGGGCGGGCGAGTCGACGACCTGTCCGGTCGGCAGGAGCGTGCCCTGCTCCATGGCGTTGAGCCGGCGGAACTCGACCCGGTCCATGCCCACCTTGTCGGCGAGCTTGTCCATCTGGGCCTCGTAGGCGAAGCAGGCCTGGACGGCGCCGAAGCCGCGCATCGCGCCGCACGGCGGGTTGTTGGTGTAGAGGGCGATGGCCTCGATGTCGACGTCGTCGACCACGTACGGGCCGACCGACAGGGACGAGGCGTTGCCCACGACCGCCGGGGAGGCCGAGGCGTAGGCGCCGCCGTCCAGGACGATCCGGCACTTCATGTGCGTGAGCTTGCCGTCCTTGGTGGCGCCGTGCTCGTAGTGGAGCTTCGCCGGGTGGCGGTGGACGTGGCCGAAGAAGGACTCGAAGCGGTTGTAGACGATCTTGACCGGCTTGCCGGTGCGCAGCGCCAGGAGGCAGGCGTGGATCTGCATCGAGATGTCCTCGCGGCCGCCGAAGGCGCCGCCGACGCCGGAGAGCGTCATGCGCACCTTCTCCTCGGGCAGGCCGAGGACGGGGGCGATCTGTTCGAGGTCCGAGTGCAGCCACTGGGTGGCGACGTACAGGTCGACGCCGCCGTCCTCGGCGGGCACCGCGAGGCCGGACTCCGGGCCGAGGAAGGCCTGGTCCTGCATGCCGAAGGTGTACTCGCCCTTGACGACGAAGTCGGCCTTCTTCGCCGCCTCGTCCGCGTTGCCGCGGATGATCGGCTGGCGGTGCACGATGTTCGGGTGCGGGACGTGCCGGGAGTGCTCGTCGTCGCGGCCCTCGTGGACCAGGATCGCGTCGGGAGCGGTCGCGGACGCCTCGTCCGTGATGACCGGGAGCTCCCTGTACTCGATCTTGATCTTCGCGGCGGCGCGGCGCGCGGTCTCGGGGTGGTCGGCGGCCACGAGGGCGACCGGCTCACCGTGGTGGCGGACCTTGCCGTGCGCGAGCACCGGCGTGTCCTGGATCTCCAGGCCGTAGTTCTTCATATCGGCCGGCAGGTCGTCGTAGGTCAGCACGGCGTAGACACCGGCCTGGGCGAGCGCCTCGGAGGTGTCGATCGAGACGATCTCGGCGTGCGCGACCGTGGACCGCAGGGTCTGGCCCCACAGCATGTCCTCGTGCCACATGTCCGAGGAGTACGCGAACTCGCCGGTGACCTTCAGGGTGCCGTCGGGGCGCAGCGTGGACTCGCCGATGCCGCCCTTGGTCTGCGAACCCTGGGTGATCTTGGTGGGGGCGCCGGTCGTACGTGTGGATCCCATGGTCAGACCGCCTCTTCCTGCCGGTCCTGGCGGGCGGCCGCGAGGCGGACGGCGTCCAGGATCTTCTCGTAACCGGTGCAGCGGCAGAGGTTGCCGGAGAGCGCCTCGCGGATGTCCGCGTCGGTGGGCTGCGGGTTGTGCTCCAGCATCTCGTCGGCCGCGATGAGCAGGCCGGGGGTGCAGAAGCCGCACTGGACGGCGCCCGCGTCGATGAACGCCTGCTGGATTGGAGAGAGCGTCGCACGCGGGAAGGAAGCGGTGCCCTCGCCGGTCTGCGAGTCCGTCGCCTTGGCCGGATTCGCCCGCCACTGCTGGGCTTCCTGAAGCGACGTACCGCAGGCGCCGGACGCGCAACCGCCGTGCTCCTCGCGCTGCTTGGCGAAGTCGGCGAGACCCTCGACGGTGACGACCTCGCGGCCCTCCACCTGCCCCGCCGCGACCAGACACGAACACACCGGCACGCCGTCGAGGCGGACCGTGCAGGAACCGCACTCGCCCTGCTCGCAGGCGTTCTTGGAACCCGGCAGGCCCATGCGCTCACGCAGGACGTACAGCAGGGACTCGCCCTCCCACACGTCGTCGGCTTCCTGGGGACGGCCGTTGACCGTGAAGTTGACACGCATTACGCGACTCCCTCCGTGCTGCGGCCCTTGCCGCGATAGGACTCCCACGTCCAGCCGAGCGTGCGGCGGGCCATGATGCCGACGGCGTGGCGGCGGTAGCTCGCGGTGCCGCGGACGTCGTCGATGGGGTTGGCGGCACCGGAGCAGAGCTCCGCGAACTGCTTGGCGATCGACGGGGTGATGATCTTCTTGCTGTCCCAGAAGCCGCCCTCTTCGAGCGCCGCGTTCAGGAACTCCTCGGCGGCCTCGGCACGGATCGGCGTCGGGGCGGCCGAGCCGATGCCGGTGCGCACCGTGCGGGTCTCGGGGTGCAGCGCGATGCCGAAGGCGCACACGGCGATGACCATCGCGTTGCGCGTACCCACCTTCGAGTACTGCTGCGGCCCGTCGGCCTTCTTGATGTGGATGTTCTTGATCAGCTCGTCCGGCGCGAGGGCGTTGCGCTTGACGCCGGTGTAGAAGGCGTCGATCGGGATCAGCCGGGAGCCGCGTACGGACTCCACCTCGACCTCGCAGTCGGCGGCGAGCAGCGCAGGGTGCGCGTCACCGGCGGGCGAGGCGGTGCCGAGGTTGCCGCCGACGCCGCCGCGGTTGCGGATCTGCGGCGAGGCGACGGTGTGCGAGGCGAGCGCCAGGCCGGGCAGCTCGGCGCGCAGGTTCTCCATGATCTGGGTGTACGGAACCGAGGCGCCGAGCCGGACGGTGTCCGCACCGACCTCCCACTCCCGCAGCTCACCGATGCGGTTGAGGTCCAGCAGGTACTCCGGACGACGGTGGTCGAAGTTGATCTCGACCATGACATCGGTGCCACCCGCAATCGGCACAGCGGTGGGGTGCTCGGCCTTCGCGGCGAGCGCCTCCTCCCAGCTGGCGGGGCGAAGGAAGTCCATGAGTGGCTCTCTCTTCGTAATCGTGCCTGGCGGCCGGGCTCCCGCGGGGAGACCGGCCGGGGCTCACTAGGCTGACGAGCCGGGGCGAGTGATCCGGCCAAGCTGGCCCTTCGCCTCTCGACTACTCGTTCATGTGCTGTTAACGCGGAGTGGGGCAAGTACACCGCCCGGTCGTCCGATGGGGTCAGTCACCGAAACCATGAAGGAGTTGGCTGGCCAAGGCGCGAGTCTTGTAGATTCGTATGAAGAACGGGCCTCAGTAACCTCGCGGAATCCCCCTGGAAACCGTGGCGCCTTTGGGGCACCGCGGCCCCCGGACCGCCGGGAGCCACGGCCACACGTGAAATCGAGACAGATCGGCGGCGACGACACCATGCGGCTGCGCGCACTCCTTGACACCGACGCGCTGGGCCTCAGGCTGCTCGGCGGCGAGGACGAGCTCGATCGCACCGTCCGTGGCGTGATGACCACGGACCTGCGCGACCCCAGCCGCTATCTCGCGGGCGGGGAGCTGGTGCTCACCGGTCTCGCCTGGCGCCGGGACGCCTCGGACAGCGAGCCTTTTGTCCGTATTCTCGCAGCCGCCGGGGTCGCGGCGCTGGCCGCCGGCGAGGCGGAGCTCGGCGACATCCCCGACGACCTCGTGGAGTCCTGCGCCCGGCACCGGCTGCCGCTGTTCGCAGTCAACGAGTCGGTGGCGTTCGCGACGATCACCGAGCATGTCGTGCGCCAGGTGTCCGGCGAGCGGGCCGGTGACCTGGCGGCCGTGGTGGACCGGCACCGCCGCCTGATGACGTCGGGCCCCGCGGGCGGCGGCCCCGACGTGGTCCTCGACCTGCTCGGCTCGGACCTGGACCTGCGCGCCTGGGTGCTCTCCCCCGCGGGCCGCCCGGTCGCCGGATCCAGCACGGCTGGGCCCGCCCTGCCCAAGGCGGTCTGCGCGCGGCTCGCCGGGGAGCACCTGGCCGCCGCCCGCACCGGCCGCCGCGGCCCGCACCGGGTGAACGTGGACGGCGTGACGTACTCGCTGTTCCCCATCCGCTCCAGCGGCCGGGGCGCGGTGAACGCCTCCCGGGACGTGCGCGAGACGGTCCTGTCGGACTGGCTGCTCGCCGTCGAGGCGGACGCGGGCGACTGGCCCGAGGAGCGGCTCGACCTGCTCCAGGGCGTCACCCAGCTCATCGCGGTGGAGCGGGACCGCAGGGACGCGGCGCGGACGGTGCGCCGACGCCTGGCCCAGGAGGTCCTCGAGCTCGTCCAGACGGGTGCGGCGCCCGCCGAGATCGCGGCGCGGCTCCGGGTGGCGGCGCCGGTGCTGCTTCCGGGGCTCGGGGCGGCACCGCACTGGCAGGTGGTCGTGGCGCGGGTCGAGTGGGACGGCGGGAGCGCCGGGGAGATCGAGGGCGGGCCTGTGGCCCAGGCCCTCCTGGAGGAGATCCTGGTCGACCCGGCCACATCGGGACCCGACCCGTCCGACCGCATCGCGGTGGCCCACACCGGCGACGAGGCCATCGCCCTCGTGCCGCTGCCCGCGCTGCCGGCCGAGGCCGAGGGAGCCGAGCCGGGGCTGCTCGCCGACTCGCTGCTCGCGGCCGTGCGGGACCCGCTGTCGGCGGGGCTCGCGGACGACGGGCGGCTCACGCTCGGCGTCAGCGCGTCCGTGCACTCCGCGGAGGGGCTGCGGGGCGCCCTGGAGGAGGCGCGGCACGCCCGCAGGGTCGCCGCGGCGCGGCCCGGCCGGGTGTGCGCGGCGGGCCACCAGGAGCTGGCCTCGCACGTCCTGCTGCTCCCCTTCGTTCCCGACGACGTCCGCCGCGCCTTCACCGCGCGGCTCCTGGACCCGCTGCGCGAGTACGACCGCAGGCACCGCGCCGAACTCATCCCCACCCTGGAGGCGTTCCTCGACTGCGACGGCTCCTGGACGCGCTGCGCGACGCGGCTGCACCTGCACGTCAACACGCTGCGCTACCGGGTCGGGCGTATCGAGCAGTTGACGGGCCGTGACCTTTCCCGACTTGAGGACAAGCTGGACTTCTTCCTGGCCCTGCGCATGAGCTGAGCCCCGGGGGCCGGTCCGCACGGGCCCCGCCGGTCCCGCCTGCCCCTCGCTCCCCCCGCGCCCGCCTCTCGATTGCCCCTCGCCTGCCCCTGAATTGCCCCGCGATCTCCCCGCGCCCCTTCCCCCTCCTTTGTGAAATCTTTCACCCATCCCCTTGGCCGGGCGCGCCGATCCGTGCTGAGATGCGCCCACGACTCAACAGCTCAATGGCGCGCTAGGGGAGGGCAACGTGGCGCATACCGCCATGTCTGGTACCGGAACGAACGCAGGGCACGATCCACTCCAGACCGCGGTATGGCGGCTGCGCTCGCGCGGCTGCTGGACCGACGCGGCGGCGCTGCTCGCCACCCGTGAGGGCGCGGACGCCGCCGTCCAGAGAACCTCGCTGCTCGTCGAGCGGTGCCTGTTCACCGGGGACGGGTGGGACGAGGCGGAGGACAGCCTGCGCACCGCGGAGGCGGTGGCCGACGACGACGAGGCGCGCGGCGCCGCGGCGTGCGAGCGCGGCCAACTCGCGTACGCCGCAACCGTATTGAACGTACGAGACCGGGCCGACGAAGCCCGCACGGCACTCGGCCGCGCCGCCGCGCTCCTCGCCCCCGGCTCCGCCGGGCGGCCCCTCCTGGACTTCCGTCGCGGCCTGATCGCCGAGCACATCGCGGACTCGCCGCAGGCCGCCCGGGCCGCCTACCGCCGCGCCCACGCCGGCGCGACCGCCCACGACGACCCGCTCCTGCTCTCCTTCACCTGGCGCCACCTGGCCGGACTCGCCCTGCGCGAGGGCGAGTTGGCCGACGCCCGGCACGGCTTCGGCGAGTCCCTGCGGCTGCGCGAGGAACTCGGCTTCCTGGTCGGCACGGCCCCGGCCCTCGCGGCCCTGGCCGACGCCGAACCCGAACCGGAGGCCACCCGCCTCCGCGCCGAGGCCACCCGCCTGTTCCGTCTCCTCGGCGGGGTGCCGTCCTGGCTGGCGACCCAACTGACGCCACCGGCACCGGCGGCGTGAGGATCGGGGTTCAGGCGTCTCCGCCCGCGAAGTGTTCGCGCACCAGGGACTGGACGACCGGCAGGTCGCGGGCGACCAGGGCCTCCAGGAGGGCCGTGTGTTCGGCGGCGTCGGCGACCAGGTCGGCGCGGCGGCCGGTGACGGGGCCGGTGACCAGGGGCCACTGGGAGCGGCGGTGCAGGTCGTCGGCGACCTGGACGAGCTGCCGGTTGCCGGAGAGGCCGAGCAGGGCGCCGTGGAAGGCACGGTCCGCCTCGGCGTAGCGGGCGAGGTCGGCGCAGGCCGCGGCGGCCACGGTCGCCTCGGCCAGCGGGCGGAGCCGGGCCCACTGTTCGGCGGGCACGCTGCGGGCGAGGCGCAGCATCACGGGGACCTCGATGAGCGCCCGCACCTCCGCCAGTTCCCCGAGTTCGCGCGCGCTGCGCCGGGTGACCCGGAAGCCGCGGTTCGGGACGACCTCCACCGCGCCTTCGAGGGCGAGTTGCTGCATCGCCTCGCGCACCGGCGTCGCGGAGACGCCGAAGCGGTCACCGAGGGCGGGCGCGGAGTAGACCTCGCCCGGGGCGAGTTCGCCGCCGACGAGGGCGGCACGCAGGGCGTCGAGCACCTGGCCGCGTACGGAGGTGCGCTGCACGCTCCTGCGCGGGGCCGGGACGCCGTGCTGCTCACTGTGCTCACCCGGGGCCGGCACGCCTCGCCCGCCCGGGGCCGGAGCGCCGCGCTCGCTCGGGGCCGCGGCGCCCGGCTCACCGGGCGCCGACTCGTCGAGCAGCGTGGACTTCCCCAGCTCCCCCAGCTCCCCCAGCTCTCCGAGCTCCTCCAGCGTCAGCTCGTCGGACGCGGTGCGGTCGTCGCAGGGCTCACCGTGCGTGTGCTCGCCGCGCGCCACCCGCTCGCCGCGCTGCGCCCCCGGCTGCTCCGGCACACGCACAGCGGCGCACCGGGCGGCGACGTCCGCCGCTCGCGCTCTCGCCCGCTCCACCCATGCCTCCCGCGATCCCGTGCCCCGACCGTCCGAAACGTACGAGAAGCACCATAGGCGGACAGGACCGCAGTTGAAACCTCGATCATGTTGGGTAAGGTTAGGCTAACCTGCAATCGATCGTGATTCGGTGGTCCCCGCGCATGTCCGTTCCCACCCTGGAAAGCGGCGCCCGACGTACGGAGCGCGCTCAGAGCCCCGTCAGCGCCGCCTATGCCCGCCTCACCGAGGTGTTCCCCGGGCTGCGCGTCCAGGAGCTGGCCGAGGACGAACAGGCACCCCGGGGCGGCGGCTGGGTGAGCGCGGCGCGGCTCGCGGAGGGCGGCGCCGAGTTCGAGGAGTTCCTCGCCTGGGACGACGCGCAGGTTCTGAAGGACTACGGACAGCAGGCCCGGCCGGACGTCGTCGCCAGCTTCGCCCTGCACCGCTATGCCTGGCCCGCCACGCTGCTGTTCACCGTGCCGTGGTTCCTGCAGCGCCGCGTCCCCCGTTACCCCGTCGGCCAGGTCTCCTTCCAGCGCGCGTCCGGCAGGCTGGCCGTGCACACGGAGGCCTTCGCCTGCCTGCCGGACGACCCGGCGGCCACGCTGCCCGGCGCCCGCGTCGTACCGGACGAGGAGGCGCTGCGCGCCGAGGTGCGGGCGGCCGTGGCGGAGCACATGGGCCCGCTGCTCGACGGCTTCGGGCCGCGCATGCGGCGCCGGGGCCGCGCGCTGTGGGCGGTCGCCACGGACGAGATCGTCGAGGGCCTGTGGTACGTCGCCCATCTGCTCGGCGAGGAGCAGCGCGCGACGGCCGAGCTGGAGCAATTGCTTCCGGGCGCCACGAAGCCGTACGTCGGCACGGCCGCCTTCCGCGAACTCACCGGGCCGGACGGCGAGAAGCTGCCGACCCGGGACCGCGCGAGCTGCTGCATGTTCTACACGCTGCGCCCCGCCGACACCTGTGTCACCTGTCCGCGCATGTGCGACGCGGACCGCGTCGCACGACTGACGGCCGAGGCCACGGCGGCGTAGGCGGCAGCGGCGCCGCAGAACTGACGCCCCGCCCCCGTCTCGCCGCACCCGCCACACCCCAGGCCACGCCTCGCTCCACCACACCACGAGGCCTACCTTCGCGCGAATTAATCGAACTCAACCCCCGCCCCTCTCGCATGAGTTCGAGGTATTCGGCGCTCGGTACGGCATTCACCACCCCCTTGGCGTCCTCTTGCCGGAAAACCGCCTTGAGCGCCGTGCGGCGTGGGCCACTATGGCGCCCGAAAACGCCCTACCGCGACGCAAGGGACGCCAGATGAAACTGACCGAGATATCGCTGGACTGGCTGCTGCCCGGCGGCATCCTGCTCCTGGGCATGGCAGTGGCGGTGGCGGTGCTCGCGCGGGGCAAGAAAGCCCAGGCGAAGGGGGCCCGCTCCGCCATGGACGACTCGTGGGAGCGCAGCGAGGAGCGCCGCCGCCGCAAGGAAGCCGTCTACGGCACCGCCTCCTACGTCCTGCTCTTCTGCTGCGCGGCCGTCGCCGCCGCCCTCTCCTTCCACGGCCTGGTCGGCTTCGGCCGGCAGAACCTGAACCTCTCCGGCGGCTGGGAGTACCTGGTCCCCTTCGGCCTCGACGGCGCCGCCATGTTCTGCTCCGTCCTCGCGGTGCGCGAGGCCAGCCACGGTGACGCGGCGCTCGGCTCGCGCCTGCTGGTGTGGACGTTCGCGGGTGCCGCCGCCTGGTTCAACTGGGTGCACGCGCCGCGCGGCATCGGGCACGCGGGGGCCCCGCAGTTCTTCGCCGGGATGTCGCTGTCGGCGGCGGTCCTCTTCGACCGCGCGCTGAAGCAGACCCGCCGCGCCGCCCTGCGCGAGCAGGGCCTCGTACCGCGGCCGCTGCCGCAGATCCGCATCGTGCGCTGGCTGCGGGCGCCCCGGGAGACGTTCGGCGCGTGGTCGCTGATGCTGCTCGAAGGCGTACGCACGCTCGACGAGGCCGTCGAGGAGGTGCGCGAGGACCGGCGCGAGAAGGAGCAGGCGCGGACACGGCGCCGGGACCAGGAGAAGCTGGAGCGGGCGCGGCTCAAGGCCATCAGCCGGGGGCACGGGCCCCGTGGGTACCACGGGCGTGCCGGGCGGCAGGTCGAGGTGCAGGTCGGCTCCGCGGGCGGGTCCGCGCAGGTCGGCGCGGACCCTGCCATAGTGGCGCCGCCGCCCTCCCCACCACCGCAGGAAGAGCTGCCCGTACGGTCCCGGCCCTCCCTTCAGGCCGTCCCGAATGACCCGGCCGCCGGTCCCGTGACCGTCGACCTCACGGCCGAGGACGACACCCAGACGCTGCCGCGTCTGGACTCGCTGGAACAGAAACTGAAGGACCTGGAGCAGCAGTTCGGCTGACCGCGTGCCGTGGTCACCGCCACGGGGGCTCCGCCCCCGAACCCCCGCTCCTCAAACGCCGGAGGGGCTATATCCCCCACCCACCCGCCCTTTCATCGCGCTGCCGCGCTCGTCCTCAAACGCCGGACGGGCTGAAATCCCCCCGGTCCGGCTGTTCCGGAAGGTAGTAAGGGCGGGTGGGTGGGAAAAGCCCGTCCGGCGTTTGAGGACGAGCCGCGAAGCGGCGACAGCCGGGGGTCCAGGGGGCAGAGCCCCCTGGTTACGGGAAGGGGCGCCCGCGCGCGGAGCGCGCTGATGGATGCAGCGGGGAAAGCCCCGCAGGGCCTCACCCCCCACCCCCCTCCAGCTCGAACCACACCACCTTCCCCACCTCCTGCGCCCGCACCCCCCACGCGTCCGCGAGGGACTGGACGAGGAGGAGCCCCCGCCCGTGGGTGTCCTCGCCGTCGTCGGGGGCACCCGGCCGCGGCCGGCACCCCACGAAGTCGCGGACCTCGACCCGCAGCCGCCGCACCCCCACCGTGGCAGTGAGAACCGCCTCCCGATCGGTGTGCACGAGCGCGTTCGTGACCAGCTCGCTCGCGAGCAGCTCCGCGGTCTCGGCCCGCCCCGGCCGCCCCCAGTGCCGCAGCAGCTCCCGCAGCTCCCCCCGGACCTCGGACACTGCCCGCAGGTCGGCGCGCCCCAGTCTGCGCCGCAGCTGGACGCCGCCGGCAGCGAGGGCGCCCGCGGCCGGCTCGTCCGCTGGTTTCGGAACGGACGCCTCCACGCCGATGGAACCGATGGAGGCGCCTCCTCTTAGGTGTCTCGTCATGAACCCCGCCCACCCGATGACCAAGCCCCCCGCCCGGCCGCTGCACTCAACTCGAACACGCTCACGGAATGCATGCCCGCCCCTCCAGACGGCACGCATGTCCATTCGTCAACCAAAGAAGCGGATGCGCCGATGGGTTGAGGGGAAGTGAAGCCGAGTACTCCCCGATCGACCCACGACCGACAGGCAACCGATCCACCATCGGCACCCGATCGGCCCGTGCCCCCCGATCGATCCACCCACGTGAGCGACCACGCGAAGGAGCCGCCGTGCACGACGACCGACAGCTGGTGGAGGAGCGCCTGGACCGCGCGCTGCGGCAGTTCATCCGGCCCGCCCAGTACGCGGCCCGGGCACCGCTCGCCCTCTCCGTGTGGCACGCGCCGGGCGAGCCGGTGCCCGTGCTGGACGCCCTCGCGGCCGCGTACGAGCCCTTCGAGGCCGGGAGCGACTGGGGGAAGCCCTGGTCGACGAGCTGGTTCCGGCTCGAGGGCGAGGTGCCGCAGGAGTGGGAAGGGCGGCATGTGGAGGTGGTGATCGATCCAGGGTTCACCGGGGACGGGCCCGGGTTCCAGGCCGAGGGTCTGGTGTACGACGCCTCGGGTGTGCCACTGAAGGGCATTCACCCGCGCAACCGTCATGTGCCGGTGGCCACCCGCGCGCGGGGCGGCGAGCCGGTACACCTGCTGCTGGAGGCAGCAGCCAACCCGGCCGTGCTGCACGACTTCGTACCGACCCCGCTCGGCGACGTCCTGACGGCCGGCGATCGGCCCATCTACCGATTCGCGGCTGCCGACCTCGCCGTACTGGACGAGGACGTCTGGCAGCTCGTCCTGGACATCGAGGTCCTGTCGGAACTCATGCGGGAGCTGGACGCGGGGCGGCAGCGACGCCAGGAGATCCTGCGGGCGATCGAGGACATGCTGGACGCGCTCGATCTGCACGACGTGTCCGGCACCGCCGCCGCGGCCCGCGCCGAGCTCGCCGAGGTGCTCGCGCGGCCCGCGCACGCCAGCGCCCACCGCGTATCGGCAGCCGGGCACGCGCATATCGACTCGGCGTGGCTGTGGCCGCTGCGCGAGACGGTGCGCAAGGCGTCCCGGACGTTCGCCAATGTGACGGCGCTCGCGCGTGACTATCCGGAGCTGGTGTTCGCGTGCTCGCAGGCGCAGCAGTACGCGTGGGTCAAGGAACACCAGCCGCACATCTGGGAGCGCATCAAGAAGGCCGTGGCGGAGGGCAATTGGGCGCCGGTGGGCTCCATGTGGGTGGAGTCGGACGCCAACATGCCGGGCGGTGAGGCGCTGGCCCGGCAGATCGTGCACGGGAAGCGGTTCTTCCAGGAGGAGTTCGGGGTCGAGACGGAGGAGATCTGGCTGCCGGACTCCTTCGGATACACCGCCGCTTTCCCGCAGTTGGCGAAGCTCGCGGGCGTACGGTGGTTCCTCACGCAGAAGCTGAGCTGGAACCAGTCCAACAAGATGCCGCACCACACCTTCTGGTGGGAGGGCATCGACGGGACCCGGGTCTTCACGCACTTCCCGCCGGTGGACACGTACAACTCGCAGCTCCACGCCTCCGAACTCGCCCACGCGGAGCGGAACTTCGCCGACAAGGGCCGTGCCACCCGCTCCCTGGTGCCGTTCGGCTGGGGCGACGGCGGCGGCGGTCCGACCCGCGAGATGCTGGAGCGGGCGCGCCGGCTGCGCTCCCTGGAGGGCTCGCCGCGCGTCGAGGTCGAGAAGCCGTCGGCGTTCTTCTCGGCGGCCGAGGAAGAGTACGGCGAGCGGGCGCCGGTGTGGTCCGGCGAGCTGTATCTGGAGCTGCACCGGGGGACGTACACGTCGCAGGCCGCCACCAAGCGCGGCAACCGGCGCAGCGAACACGCCCTGCGCGAGGCCGAGTTGTGGTGCACGGCGGCCGCCGTGCGGGACCCGGCGTACGCCTATCCGTACGACGACCTGGACCGGCTGTGGCGGACGGTCCTGCTGCACCAGTTCCACGACATCCTGCCGGGCTCGTCCATCGCCTGGGTGCACCGGGAGGCCCGCGACACCTATGCGCGGGTGCTCGCCGAGCTGGACTCGCTCACCGCGGAGGCGGTGCGGCACCTCGGTGGCGGCGAGGCCTCGGTGCTCAACGCGTCGCCGTACGAGCGCGGTGACGTAGTCGAGCACGAGGGGCGGCTCGTGCACGTGAACGTCGGCGGGTTCGGCACCCAGGAGCTCGCGCGGGCCGCCGGGCAGGAGCGGGACGCGGGCGCAGTGACGTCCGCGACCCGGACCGGGCAGGAGATCGTGCTCTCCAACGAGCATCTGCGGGTGACCGTCGACTCCGACGGGCTCCTCGCCTCCGTGCTCGACCGGGCCGCCGACCGCGAGGTCCTGGCCCCCGGCAGCCGCGGCAACCTCCTCCAGCTCCACCCCGACCACCCCACGCACTACGACGCCTGGGACCTCGACCAGCACTACCGCCACCGGCACACCGACCTCACCGGGGCGGAGTCGGTGGAGCTGGTGGAGGACGGGCCGCTGCGGGCGTCCGTGCGGGTCGTGCGGTCCTTCGGGGCCGGGTCGCGGATCACGCAGGAGCTGCGGCTCGCCGCGGGCAGCCGGCGCCTCGACGTGGTCACGGAAGTGGAGTGGCACGAGTCCGAGAAGGTGCTCAAGGCCGCGTTCCCGCTGGACGTGCAGGCCGAACGGTCGGCTGCGGAGATCCAGTTCGGGCATGTGCACCGGCCCACGCACGCCAACACCACGTGGGACGCGGCGCGGTTCGAGATCTGCGCGCACCGGTGGCTGCGGGTCGCCGAGGACGGGTACGGGGTCGCGGTGCTCAACGACTCCACGTACGGGCACGACGTGACCCGCGCCCCGCACGCCGAGGGGCTCGGCACGACCGTCCGCCTCACCCTGCTGCGCGCGCCCCACAGCCCCGACCCCGAGACCGACCTCGGCACCCACCACTTCACGTACGCGCTGCTGCCCGGGGCCGAGACCGGCGACGCGGTCGCCGAGGGGCTCGCCCTGAATCTGCCGCTGCGGGTCGCCGCGGCGCCCGCTGTGGCGCCCCTCGTGCGGGTCGATCATCCCGGGGTGACCGTCGAGTCGGTCAAGCTCGCCGAGGATCGCAGTGGCGATGTGGTGGTGCGGTTGTACGAGTCCCGGGGCGGGCGGGCCCGTACCGTCCTGACGACGTCGTTCCCCGTCACCCGCGCCGACGTCACGGACCTCCTGGAACGCCCCCTCCACGCGGCAGCCACCTCCGGCGCGGGGCTCTCCCTGACCTTGCGGCCCTTCCAGGTGGTGACTCTGCGACTGCGTCCGGCGTAGCCCTCGCGGGTGCGCCCCGCTGCGTCCATCAGCGCGCTCCGCGCGCGGGCACCCCTTCCTGGCTGCGACACTTCGCGGCTCCGCCGCGCGGGGGGGGCTCCGCGCCGCCGGAGGGCTCCGCCCCCAGACCCCCGCTCCTCAAACGCCGGAGGGGCTATATTTCCCCGCCCACCCACCCCACCACGCCCGAAGGGCGAAAAGGGCGGGCGGGTGGGGGAAAGCCCGTCCGGCGATTGAGGACGAGCCGCGGAGCGGCGATACGGGGGTCCAGGGGGCGGAGCCCCCTGGTTACGGGAAGCCCCGCCCTCCGGCGAGGGTGGCGGTTGCGCGGCTGGCGGCACGGGGGGCCAGAGCAGTGCGTACGGCGCGCGATGGCAGGATGGCGGCATGGGGACGATTCAGGCGTGGACGGGGCTTCACGGTGATCTGCTGGCGGCGAAGGCGCTGGTGTACGACGCGTGCGGCTTCGCCTGCTCGGAGCCGGTGCCCGAACCGGAGAGCGCCGAGTACGCGGCGTGCGCGTTCACGCTCGACGGCCGCTCGGTCCGGTTCCGCGTGGCCAGGACCACCCCGACGAAGGTGGGCCAGTTCGTCACGGTGTGGCAGCGGTCCGAGGAGGGGCCGATCCGGCCCTTCGACGCCGACGACGGGGTGGACCTCTTCGTCATCAGCAGCCGCGACGACGACGGCTTCGGACAGTTCGTGTTCCCGCGCGAGGTGTTGTGCGAGCGCAACATCGTCTCCCGCGACGGCTCCGGCGGGAAGCGCGGATTCCGCGTCTATCCGCCGTGGGTGAGGACGACCAGCAGGCAGGCCCGCAGCACCCAGGCATGGCAGGTGGATTATTTCTTCAGCCTCGGCCAGGCCCAGGCCGGGCACGCCGACCAGTCGCGCGCCCGCGCCCTCTACCACCCCTAGGCGCCCGCTGGGCCACGGTGTCCGGTCACGCAGCAGAGAGCCCCGGCTGTCGCGGGGACAACCGGGGCTGTTACTGCTTGGCGCGCGTACCTGCGTACTAGTTCGAGCAGGAACCTTGGCCAAGGATCCCGAGACCGCAGAGGAGATTGAGGCCGATACCGGTGGGGCCGTCGGGGTGGGGGTCGGAGTCAGAGGCGGCTGCGGCGCCGGAGCTTCCCAGAACGGCGGCAGCGGCCAGAGCGACGGACACGAGTGCGGTTCGGATACGCATGGGCCCTCCAAGGGGTCGCGTGCTGGGTCAATGATCAGGCTGCCTCACGGATCCCACGCGCACGACATGAGCCGTGCAATCGGGTGACCAGCGCGGATGAGCTGCACGGATCAAGGCCTCGGCACGTTGCGCAAGTTGGAGCGGGCCATCTGGAGCATGCGGCCCACGCCGCCGTCCAGGACGATCTTGCTGGCGGAGAGGGCGAAGCCGGTGACCATTTCCGAGCTGATCTTGGGCGGGATGGACAGGGCGTTGGGGTCGGTGACGATGTCGACGAGGGCGGGGCCCTTGTGGGAGAAGGCGTCCTTGAGGGCGCCCGCGAGCTGCTTGGGCTTCTCCACGCGGACTCCGTACGCCCCGCAGGCGCGGGCGACGGCCGCGAAGTCGGGGTTGTGGTTGGCCGTGCCGTAGGACGGCAGTCCCGCCACCAGCATCTCCAACTCCACCATTCCCAGTGAGGAGTTGTTGAACAGGACCACCTTCACCGGCAGGTCGTACTGCACGAGCGTGAGGAAGTCGCCCATCAGCATGGCGAAGCCGCCGTCGCCCGACATCGAGACCACTTGGCGCTTGCGGTCGGTGAACTGGGCGCCGATCGCCTGCGGCAGCGCGTTGGCCATGGAGCCGTGGCTGAAGGAGCCGATGATGCGGCGCTTGCCGTTGGGTGAGATGTAGCGGGCCGCCCAGACGTTGCACATGCCGGTGTCGACGGTGAAGACGGCGTCGTCGGCGGCGAGTTCGTCGAGGACGGAGGCGACGTACTCGGGGTGGATCGGGATGTGCTTCTCGACCTTGCGCGTGTACGCCTTCACCACGCCTTCGAGGGCGTCCGCGTGCTTCTTCAGCATCTTGTCGAGGAACTTGCGGTTCGACTTCGGCGAGACGCGCGGGGTCAGGCAGCGCAGGGTCTCGCGTACGTCGCCCCAGACGGCGAGGTCCAACTTCGAGCGGCGGCCGAGGTGTTCGGGACGCACGTCGACCTGGGCGATCTTGACGTCGTCGGGCAGGAAGGCGTTGTACGGGAAGTCCGTGCCGAGCAGGATGAGGAGGTCGCACTCGTGGGTCGCCTCGTACGCGGCGCCGTAGCCGAGCAGTCCGCTCATGCCCACGTCGTACGGGTTGTCGTACTGGATCCACTCCTTGCCGCGCAGGGCGTGCCCCACCGGAGACTTGATCTTCTCGGCGAACTCCATCACCTCGGCGTGGGCGCCCGCCGTGCCGCTGCCGCAGAAGAGGGTGACCTTGTCGGCCTCGTCGATCAGCGCGGCGAGCTTGTCGATCTCGGCGTCGCCGGGGCGCACGGAGGGGCGGGAGGTCACGAGGGCGCTCTCGGCGGCCTTCTCCGGGGCGGGCTCGGAGGCGATGTCGCCGGGCAGCGACACCACGCTGACGCCCGACTGGCCGACGGCGTGCTGGATGGCGGTCTGGAGCAGGCGTGGCATCTGCTTCGGGCTGGAGATCAGTTCGCTGTAGTGGCTGCACTCGCGGAACAGCTGGTCCGGGTGGGTCTCCTGGAAGTAGCCGAGGCCGATCTCGCTGGAGGGGATCTGGGAGGCGAGGGCGAGGACGGGCGCCATGGAGCGGTGGGCGTCGTACAGGCCGTTGATGAGGTGCAGGTTGCCGGGGCCGCAGGAGCCCGCGCAGGCGGCGAGGGAGCCGGTGATCTGGGCCTCCGCGCCGGCCGCGAAGGCGGCGGTCTCCTCGTGCCTGACCTGGATCCAGTCGATCGCCTTGGTGCGGCGGATCGCGTCCACGACGGGGTTCAGGCTGTCCCCGACGACTCCGTAGAGGCGTTTGACTCCGGCGCGGACGAGGATGTCGACGAACTGCTCGGCGACGTTCTGCTTGGCCATCTCTTCATGCACCCCTTCGCTCTCTTTGGGTCCATGAATTCACAGCGAGCGCGCTCACGCCTCCCAAACGGCGGCAGCCGTGCGGTCGTCCGCGTAGCCCTTGACCCGGACCTGGGTGTCGGCGAGGAACGCGGCGAGGCCGGGCGGGCCGCCTTCCGCCCACCGGCGGGTGAGGTGGCGGGCCAGCTCCGGCTCGCCGCGCAGGGGCTCGGCGAGGCCGCCGCTGCACAGCAGCAGCGTGTCACCCGGGCGGGCGACGGAGGCCCGGAAGCGGAACGGGTCGCGCTGCGGGACGGGCGCGGGTTCGTACGGGCTCGGGGGCGTCGTGATGCCCAGGTCCATGGTGAGCCGGTCGCCCTCGGGGGTCTCGGCGGGCGGCGAGCCGAAGCCGACGACGGGCTCGCCCGCGAGGTCCGCCGCCCGTGGCTCGATGTCCTGCCACTCGCCGCCGCGCAACCGGAACAGGCCGCCCGCGCCGACGCCGAAGAACACCCGGGTGCGGCACTCCGGGTCTGCCGGGAGCAGCAGGCAGCGCAGCGATGCCGTGTACTCGTCCGGTCCCAGGCCGAGTTCGGCGGCGCGGGCGCGGAGTCTGCCGAGGCTGCGGTCGGTGAGGCGGTGCAGGCCGGACTTCAGGTCGCCGCGCCGGGCGGCGCGGATGTCCTGGGCCAGGCGGGCGTGGCTGCGGCCGACGGCCCGGCCGAGCCACGCGCAGGCGTCGGCCGCCGCCCGGTGCGCGCCCGGCGCGGCGCGGGCGCCGGTGGCCATGGCGACCAGGACGAGGGCGTCGTCGCCGGTGCCGAAGCGGGCGGTGAGCAGGGCGTCGCGGCGGGGTTCGCCGCGGAACCGGGCCGAGTCGCCGCGTACGGACGCGGCGCGCAGCGTGGACGTCCCGTAGCGGGCGCCGTCCAGGACGGTGTCCGCGACGAGTTCCCCGAGGGCGTCCGGGTCCGCCGCGGGCAGCCCCGTCGGCTCCGCCTCGTACGTGGGCGGCCCGTCCCCCACGTACGCGGGCACGCGCCCCGGAGGATCATCGCCCGCGTTCCCCGTCCCTCCGACAGCCCCCGAACTCCCCTCGCTTGACGGCGCCCCCTCCGCCGTCGAGCCCTCGAACGGCCCTTCCGCGACGTCCGGTTCAGGCTCGGGCTCGGGCTTCCGCGCCGCCGGAAACGTCACGGGCCCGCCGGACGCGGCGGAGGGCGCCCAGGGGGCGGGGGCACGGTAGGCGGGCGGGTCGTGGGGTGGCGTGGGCGGGGGTGCGGCCTGCCCTGGTGGCTCGGGGGTCGGGGGCTGGGGAGCCTGCGGCGGCTCCGGGACCGGGCGCTCAGGTCGCTCGGGCGCCGCAGGCCGAGGTGGCTGCGGGGGCTCCGGGGTGGGCCGTTGGGGTGGCCGAGGCACGGGGTTCGTCAACCAGTCCGGGAGGACGCCCCGTTGAGGTGTGCGGGTGGGCCGCTGGGCCAGGTCGGCCGCACGGTGGCCCGAGTCGGCTTCGGACCGGGCGGCCTGGTCGGCCCCACCCAGCCCCAGGTCGGCATCCCGGTGAGCCGAAGTCGCCTCCCCCGCCGCCGCGCCCCGTTGGCCGGGAACACCCCCCGGCTCGCCGGAGCCCCCGGGAGCGTACGCAGTACTCCCCTCGTCGGCAGAGGCCGCTGGAGTTCCGTCCGGTGCGCCCCCGCCAGACAAGGCGCCCTCGTCGGAAACAGTGACCGCCGCCGAAGCGAACCGGTCGTCCAGAGAATCAGCCGCGGCCGCAGGCCCCGCGTCGTCCTTCGACTCGTCGTACAACTGCCCCCACCAGTCGTCCTCCTGGCCGGAACTGGCCCCGCGACCGGTGTGCCTCTCCCCCTGCTGGCTCATGCCCCTATTGTCCACCGCACAGGGCGTACGAAAACGGTGCATCCGGAAATTTCAGCGAGGGGCGGGCCGCGGTGGCGCGCCGAGCGCCGGGCGGCCCCACCCCCCACGGGAGGACCGCCCGGCGCGGGGGACACCTTGGCAGACCGGCGGGTACTGCGGGGATGATGTCCGCGGCGGGTTTACGCCGTGGCTGTTTTCCGCCACGGGAGAGCGGAACCCGCCGGCACCATCGGGAGGCCGGGCCTGCCCGGAGAGCCATCGGGGAGGGACGTCGCCGCATGCTGGCTGCGATAGGTCTGGACGAGACGCACGAGGCGGCGTACCGGGCGCTGGTGTCCGTGGGCGCCGCCGACGTGCCCGACCTGGCGCGCCGCCTCACGCTGGGCGAGCCGGAGACCGAGCGCGCGCTGCGCCGCCTGGAGCGGCACGGCCTGGCCGCGCAGGCGTCGGGCCGGGCGGGCCGCTGGGTGGCGGCGCCGCCCGGCGTGGCCCTGGGCGCGCTGCTCACCCAGCACCGGCACGAGCTGGAGAAGGCGGAGCTCGCGGCGACCCTGCTCGCCGAGGAGTACCGGGCGCGGGCCGCCGAGCCCACCGTGCACGACCTGGTCGAGGTGGTGACCGGCGCGGCCGCCGTCTCGCAGCGCTTCCTCCAGCTCCAGCTCGGCGCGAGCCGCGAGGTGTGCGCGCTGGTCACGGGCAGGCCGGTCGCGGTGACCGGCGTGGAGAACGTCGCGGAGGAACAGGCCGCCAACCGGGGCGTGCGCTACCGCGTGGTCATCGAGCGCGAGGTGCTCGCCGCGCCCACCGGCCTCCTGGAGGTGTCCGCGGCGATGCGGCGCGAGGAGCGGGTGCGGGTCGCCGACCGCGTACCGACGAAGCTGGTGGTCGTGGACGGCTCCCTGGCGATGGTGCCGCTGACGTCGCGCACGGCGGAGCCCGCGGCGCTCGTGGTGCACGCGAGCGGCCTCCTGGAGTCCCTGACGGGCCTCTTCGAGGCGGTGTGGCGCACGGCACTGCCGCTGCGCCTGGGCGAGGACGGCGCGGTGCGCGAGGCGGACACCGAAGGGCCGGACAGCACGGACCTGGAGGTCCTGTCGCTGCTGCTCGCCGGGATGACGGACGCGAGCGTCGCCAAACAGCTCGACCTGGGGCTGCGCACCGTACAGCGCCGGGTGAAGCGGCTGATGGAGCTGACCGGCGTGACGACGCGGCTGCAGCTGGGCTGGCACGCGTACGAACGCGGCTGGGTGGCCCGCGAGGCGGCCGCGCCCACGGCCGCGGCCACAGCCACAGCCACAGCCACAGCAGCGGCTGCCCCCACGAGCCCGCGGGACTGACCCCGACCTGCGGTTTCGCACCCGCTCCTGCACCCTGGGCAGATGGGAGCGTGGGAACTCCTGCTGGTCGGCGTGGTGATGCTGCTCGGCCTGTGCGGAGTGCTGGTGCCCGGCGTACCGGGGTCCTGGCTGGTGTGGGCCGCGACCGCGTGGTGGGCGCTCCAGGACCCGAGAGGGCTCGCCTGGGGGGTCCTGGTCGGCGCGACCCTGGTTCTCCTGCTGTCGCAGGCGGTGCGCTGGCAGTTGCCGCCGCGGCGGCTGCGGGCGTCCGGCGCGACCCGGCGCATGGCGGTGTTCGCGGGCGGGGGCGCGCTGCTCGGATTCTGCGTCGTGCCGGTGCTCGGCGCGCTGCCGGGGTTCGTCGGCGGTCTGTACGTGGCCGAGCGGGTGCGGCTCGGCGGGCACGGTGAGGCGGTGACGGCAGTGCGGACGGCGCTGCGGGCCGGGGGGTGGAACGTGTTTGTGGAGCTGTTCACGTGCCTGCTGATCGTGGGGGCGTGGGTGGGGGTGGAGGTCTGGGGCGGCTGAGGCTCCCGGTACCGGGTCTCCGTACCGGGTCTCCGAGTCTGGATCTCCGTACCGGGTCTCCAGGCCTCCGTTTTACATCCGATCTCTCCCGACTCATTGACGTACCTGTATGCCAACTCTAGCTTTCAGCGGCAGATACCTCCGATGACTCAGCCGGGAGGCCTCATGCCCAGACCGTCCAGAAGAGCCGTGCTTGCCACCGGACCCGCGCTCGGCGGGGCGATGCTCGTCGGCGGCCTCCCCGCACAGGCGGCGGCGGACGCGGCAGACGCGCCGGACGGGATGGCCGCGCCAAAGCAGCCGGAACAGTCCGCCCCCGACCCCTGGCGCACCGTCCTCGACGACGCGGACATGGTCTGGCAGCGGATGCCGAAGACCTGGTACGAGGGCCCGTTTCTGGGCAACGGCTTCCTCGGCTCGGGGATCTACGCGGAGCCGGGCCGCGAGACGAAGGCGGTGCGCTTCAACGTCCAGCACTCCGAAGTACAGGACCACCGCCCGCAGTTCGGCTCCCTCTTCGGTCTCGCCCGGCTGCCGATCGGCCACTTCACGCTGGAGCCGGTCGGTACGGTCACCGGCCTCGACTGGCGGCTGCGGCTGCGCGACGCCGAGCTGACGGGGACGCTCACCACGGACCGCGGCACGCTCCGCGTCCGCGCGCACGTGCACAGCTCGCGCGCGGTCCTGGCGGTGGAGGTGACCGCGAGCGCGGGCGAGCGCGGCTTCCGCTGGGTGTTCCACCCGGCGGCGGCGATCAGCCCGCGGGCCGCGTTCAAGCCGGTGCCGACGGGGTACGAGGGCAACCCGCCCGCGCGCGTCGAGCAGCACGACGGCGTGTCCGCGGCCGTGCAGCCGCTGCTCGCGGGCGGCCAGCACGTCACCGCGTGGCGCGAGCAACAGCGGGGCGGAGCACGGACGTTGTACGTCCACGTGGCGCACTCGCACCCGAAGAACACGGCCCGCGACCGGGCGGTGCGCGCGGTGCGGTCCGCCGCCCGGCTCTCGTACGACGCCTTCGCGGCGCCGCACCGCGCGTGGTGGCACGCCTACTACCGGAAGAGCTTCCTGTCGCTGCCGGACGCCCGGATGCAGCGCTTCTACTGGATCCAGCTCTACAAGGCGGCGGCCGCGGCCCGCCGCGACGCCCCGGTGATGGCGACCTGCGGCCCCTGGCTGGAGCCGACGCCCTGGCCCAACACCTGGTGGAACCTGAACGTGCAGTTGGAGTACTGGCTGATCCACGGCTCCAATCACGTCGAACTCGACGCCGTGACGCGGGCGTTGAGCGAGTTCCGGGACAACCTGGCCAAGGAGGTCGCCGCGCCGTACCGCGCCGACTCCCTCGGCGTGCCCCGCACCACCGACACCCGCCTGGTCAACGGCGCCTCCGTCACCAACGGCGGCTACGGCGTGGGCATTCCGGGCCAGGACCCTCCGACGCCCGAGGTCGGCAACCTGACCTGGGCGCTGCACAACGTCTGGCTGAGCTACCGCCACACCATGGACACCGCGATCCTGCGCGACGTCCTGTTCCCCCTCCTGCGCGGCGCCATCACCTACTACCTGCACTTCCTCCAGCCCGGCCCCGACGGCAAACTGCACCTGCCGGCGACCTTCTCCCCCGAGTACGGCGGCAACAGCCGCGACTGCAATTACGACCTGATGCTCCTCACCTGGGGCTGCCACACCCTCCTGGACACGGCCGAACTCCTCGGCGTCGACGACGAGTTGGCGCCGCGCTGGCGCGAGGTCCTGACCAAGCGCGTCGCGTACCCGACGGACGCGAACGGCTACATGATCGGCGCGGACATCCCCTTCGCGAAGTCACACCGCCACTACTCCCATCTGCTCGCGGTCTATCCGCTGTACGAGGTGACGGGCCGCACCCCGGCCGAGAAGGCGCTGATCGAGAAGTCCCTGGCGCACTGGGTCGGCTTCGAAGGCGCCTTGCAGGGCTATACGTTCACCGGCGCGGCGTCTGTCTCGGCGCTGCTCGGCAAGGGCGAGGACGCCCTGAAGTACCTCGGCGAGCTGATGAGCCGCTTCATCCAGGCCAACACCATGTACAAGGAGTCGGGCCCGGTCATCGAGACTCCGCTGTCGGCCGCGCAGTCGCTGCACGACATGGTGTGCCAGTCGTGGGGCGGCGTCATCCGCGTGTTCCCGGCGCTGCCCGCCGCCTGGGCGGACCTCGCCGTGCACGACTTCCGTACGCAGGGGGCGTTCCTGCTCGGCGCGGTGCGCGAGAAGGGGGCGACACGGTGGGTGCGGCTGGTGAGCGAGGCGGGCGCGCCGTGCGTCGTGCGCCACGGGATCGCCGGGCCGATCGAGGTCCGGGACGGGCGGGGGCGGCCGCTGCGGTACGAGGACGCGGGCGGCGGCGCGATCCGTATCGCGCTCGGCAAGGGCGGATCGGCGCTGATCACGGCGCGCGGCGACCGGCCCGACCTGCGGATCAGACCGGTCGAGCCGCATGCCGAGGCGCCGCGCTGGGGACTGCCCGCGGCCAACACCGAAGTGACGGGCAGGCGTTGACACGGACCGCCAGAGCGACTTAGGTATGCCTTACCTAAGTAGAGGCTCGCTCCGGCGTTCCTCTTCCCCGACACCCCGAGAGGTGCCGTCAACCATGCCCACCCGTACCCGCGTTCGCACCCGCGCCTACGTCACCGCCCTCGCCGCCGCCGCGCTCACGGCCGCCTTCGCCGGAACCGCGACGGCGGCCGACGTCACGGCCGAGCGCACGATCACCGACGGCGGCACGACGTACCACCTGAAGCTCACCGGCCCTGACAGCGCCGCGGCCGGGGGCGCCAACGTCACGGTGTCCGGGGTGGGTTACAACACCGGGCAGGGCGTGTACGTCGGCCTGTGCGCGGTCTCCGGGGCGCCCGGCGCCAACAAGCCGACGCCGTGCCTGGGCGGCCAGGACCAGTCCGGCACGACCGGCGCCTCGCACTGGGTGTCCAACACCGGCGGCGGCACCGTACCGAACAGCTCCCGCTTCGGCGCGGGCGGCAGTTTCTCGGTGAAGATCCATGTGAAGGCCGACCTGGGCAACGGCCAGGTGTGCGGCGAGACGGTGGAGTGCGCCATCGTGACGCGCGCCGACCACTTCGACTCCGGCGACCGCAAGTACGACGTGCACATCCCGGTGACCTTCCAGTAGCCCGGGGCGGCCACGCGATGAGACGCAGCTCCTTGCTGACGGCGTCGGCGCTGACGCTCGCCACGCTCACCACCGGCTTCGCGCCCGGGTCCGCCAACTCTCCTGAGGAGAAGGAGAGTTACCGGCGCACCGGCGACTTCACCACGGCGGGCAAACCCCTCGACGTACTGATCCACCCCGACTCGAAGAAGCTGTACGTCGGCTCCGACGACGACGCGGGCACGGCGGACGTCAACGAGATGGGCCTGTACGTCCTCGACCGTTCCGACGGCGCCGTGCGCGGCTGGACCGGCAAGGCGCCGGGCTCGAACGGCGTGCCGCGCGAGTCGGCCGTCCGCAGGATCGCCGGTCCACTGCCGGGCGACGGCGTCGTCTTCCACTACCCGCTCAAGGGCCTCGGCACGGCCAAGGACGGCGACAAGGAGGCGAAGGGCGTCTGGCTCGCGGGCGCCAAGGTGACCGATGTCGGTCCGGGCACGGCGGAGGGAACGACGCTGGTCGCGCAGGGCGCCGCGCTCACAGAGGTCGAGACGGCCACCGGCACGGTCAAGCGGTCGCTGACCCTGCCGGGCGCCGGGCAGTTCGCGGTCGACGCCCGGCGGGGCGCGGTGTGGTCCGCGGACCTCGCGCAGAACAAGCTGCACCGCGTCGACACGGCGTCGTTCACCGTGGCGAAGACCGTCGAACTCCCCGTGTGGGAAGGGTCGGAGGGCTTCACCGCGGTCGATCCGGCGACTGGCTCGGTGTGGGTCGGACGACAGGACGAAGTGATGGTGTTCGGCCCGGATGGCTCGCCGCGCGGGAGCATCAAGGGCACGGACCTGGCACGGGACGTGGCCTTCGACGGCACGCGCGCGTACGTCGCCCGGCAGGACGTCGGGGACCCGGGGGCGCCCGGCTACGACGGGCGGGGTTCGCTGACCGTCGTCGACACCGTCACCTTGAAGGAGGCCGCCGAGCCGGTCGCGCTGCCCGGAAACGAGGCCCAGCTCGGCTCCGCGGCGGTGGCCGTGGCGCCGGGCGGCGCCGAGGTCTTCGTGACGAGCCCGGCCCAGGGCCGCGTCACCCGGATCGAACGGAACACGGCCCCTCACATCACCGAGTCGCCCTCAAACACGACGGTCACCGCCGGGTCCGAGGTCACGTTCACCGCCCGGGCCGAGGGCTCCCCGGAGCCTTCCGTGCGGTGGCAGGAGAGCACCGACGACGGCGCTTCGTGGCACCCGGTCGGGGGCGCCACCGAGCCCTCGTACACCTTCAAGTCCCGTACGACGCAGGACGGTTACCGCTACCGCGCCGGGTTCACCAACGACGCGGGGACGGCCCGCACGGAGCCGGTGACGCTGAGGGTGCGCGCGAAACCGGGTGGCGGGGGGCCTGGTGCGGGGCCCGGCGCGGGGGACGGCGGACCTGGCGAAGGATCCGGTGACGGTTCCGGCGACGACTCCAGCAGCGGAGGTGTCAACGGCGGGGCTGCCGTGGGCAGTTCGGCCGGCGGCGGCTCCGGGGGCGGGACGTCCTCCGCAGGAGCCGGGGCGTCCGGCGCGGCAGGCGGATCGGGCGGCAGCGCGGCGTCGGACGTGTCCGCCGGGTCCGTCGGCGGACCGGGGCCGGACGGCAGCCTGGCGTCCACCGGTCAGACGGGGACCGGGGTCGCGGCACCGGGCGGCAGCGCGGCGTCGGACGTGTCCGCCGGGTCCGTCGGCGGACCGGGGCCGGACGGCAGCCTGGCGTCCACCGGTCAGACGGGGACCGGGGTCGCGGCACTGGCGGCGGTGCTGACGGCGGCGGGCTGGTACGCGGTACGGCGGGCGCGCCGGTCGGGCACCCTCCCGGAGTGAACTCACGTACTCCGCAAGGAGGTTGAAGCACCCTGCGGCACAACCGGGTCCACTACGCCGTGAGCAGCCGGTCCTCCTCCGCCCGCGGCCCCCGCCGTCCCGCGTCCGTCCGCAGATGGCGCACCGCGTACGACCGCCAGGGCCGCCAAGCGTCCGAAACCGGCTCCCCCGGCGGCGCCACGTCCGGGTCTCCGAGAGCCCGCGTCCGGATGGCCGCAACCGCCCCCGCGTCCACTCCGGCCACCGCGCGCAGCTGCCGCTCGGCGTCGTCGCGGTCGGCGCCCGCGTCCAGGCGGACGGTGCCGTCGGCGAGGGCGGCCGCGAGCGGCAGCCGGTGGGCGAGGGCTTCGGGCGCGGGGAAGACGTGCGTGAGCGTGCCGCACGGCGACGGCAGCGGCGTGCCGTGCTCGACGACTAGGCGCCGCGCCTCCTCCTTGCTCACGACCGCTCGCACGGCGAACTCCTCCGGGTCGGCCGCGCCCGGTGAGCGCAGGCCGGGGCGGGCGCGGACCAGCGGGGCGAGGCGGGGGGCGGCGGCCAGGCGTTCGTCGACGGCGTACGGGTCGGCGTCCAGGTCGAAGAGGCCGCGCAGCCGCTGGACGGCGGTCGTCAGGTCCCGCAGGTCGGTCAGGTGGAGGCGGGCCTCCAGCCAGCCGCAGCGGTGGGTGTCGCCGCCCCGGCGCGCGTCGCGCTCCTCGACGGCCACGATCCCGGAGGCGTACGGCAGCCGCAGCGTACGCCGGTACGTGCGGGCGCCGCGCTCTCCGCCGACGTCCTCCACGCCCGGCAGGGCCTCGTGGGCAAGCAGGTCGAAGACGGCGGCGGCCTGGTAGGGGCCGCGGTGGGCCAGGCGCAGCGGGATACCGGCGGACGGGGTGCCGCGGCCGCCGCCCCGCTTGGGCGCGGCGGCGCGCAGGCCGGTGGGCGTCAGCTCGTACACGGCGCGGATGGTGTCGTTGAACTGCCGGACGCTGGCGAATCCGGCGGCGAAGGCGATCTCGGTGACCGGCAGGTCGGTGGTCTGCAGCAGCACGCGGGCGGTGTGGGCGCGCTGGGCACGGGCGAGGGCGACCGGGCCCGCGCCGAGCTCGGCGGTGAGCTGGCGCTGGACCTGGCGGGCGCTGTAGCCGAGGCGGACGGCGAGGCCGCCGACGCCCTCGCGGTCGACGACGCCGTCGCCGATCATCCGCATGGCGCGGCCCACGACGTCCGCGCGGACGTTCCACTCGGCGGAGCCGGGCACGGCGTCCGGGCGGCAGCGGCGGCAGGCACGGAAGCCGTTGCTCTGCGCGGCGGCGGCCGTCGGGTAGTAGCGGACGTTCTGGCGCTTGGGGGTGACGGCCGGGCAGCTCGGCCGGCAGTAGATGCCGGTCGTCTCGACGGCGAAGAAGAACTCACCGTCAAAACGCGCGTCGCGGCTGCGCACGGCCTCATACCTGGTGTCCTGATCACTCACGTAACCCAGTGTGGGCCAGGGCGAGCACCCGGGCTAGCGGAAATCGGACATGACGCTCCCCACCGCACCGGGGACCAAGCGGCCCCGGTGCGGCAGGGCGCCCCGCAAGGGGCGCGGGGAACTGCGCGACAAGCCCCCACCGACCCGCAGGTCAAATCACCGCCCGGCCCCCGGGACACTCAGCGAAGCCGCCCACGCTTCGCCTCCATCGCAGCCTTCCCCTCGGCGCCCCGCCGCTTCCACTCGCGGCGCATATCCGCCCGGAGGCGCGCATCGGTCTTGGCGACAATGCGCTGATTCTCACGGATCAACTTGCGGTAACTGTCCAACCGCCGCTCAGGAAGAGTGCCGTCCTCAAGGGCGGCAAGCACAGCGCAGCCGGGCTCCGCGACGTGCGCGCAGTCCTGGAAGCGGCAGCCCTCGGCGAGCTCCTCGATCTCGGCGAAGACCTGCCCGACGCCGGTCCCGGCGTCGTAGAGGCCGACACCGCGCAGCCCCGGCGTGTCGATGAGGACACCGCCGCCGGGCAGGACGAGCAGGTTGCGGGTGGTGGTGGTGTGCCGCCCCTTGCCGTCGACGTCACGGATCGCCTGTACGTCCATGATGTCGGCGCCGACGAGCGCGTTGGCGAGGGTGGACTTGCCCGCGCCGGACTGCCCGAGCAGCACGGACGTACCACCGGACACGACCGCCGCGAGGACGTCCACGCCGTCGCCGTGGGCGGCGCTGACGGGCAGCACCTGCACGCCGGGCGCGGTCGTCTCCACGTCCTCGACGAGGTACGACAGCGCGGTGGCGTCCGGCACCAGGTCGGCCTTGGTGAGGGCGATGACCGGCTGCGCGCCGGACTCCCAGCCGAGCGCGAGGAACCGCTCGATGCGGCCGAGGTCCAGCTCGTCGGCGAGTGACACGGCGATGACGGCGTGGTCGACGTTGGCGGCGAGGATCTGCCCCTCGGACCGCTTGGAGGAGGTGGACCGCACGAACGACGTGCGCCGCGGCAGATAGTCCCGCACATAGCGCGGGTCGCCGCCCGGCGCGTCCACGACCGCCCAGTCGCCGGTGCAGATGACCCGGAGCGGGTCGTGCGGCGTGACGTACGTGGTGTCGGCGCGGATCACGCCTTCGGCGGTGACGACCAGGTCGCAGCTGCCGCGGTCGACCCGGACGACCCGCCCGGGCAGGAGCCCGCGCTCCGCGTACGGGGCGAAGGCGGCGGCCCACTCCTCGTCCCAGCCGTAGTCGGCGAGGGTGTGCGAGGCGGAGCCGGAGGAGAGAGAAGAGAGGTCGGGCCCGACGGAGGAACCCGGAAAAGCTGAGGAGGACAAGGGGGAACCCTTCACAAGGGTGGCCCCGGCCCGCGCGCCCGACAGGCACGCAGAGGAAGAAGGAAGGTCAGCCGGAGACCACGGAGGTGGTGTGCATGAACGTCCGAATGCGGGCAGCGCCCTGCGCAACGACAGCCATGGGTCACACCTCCTGAGTCCTGCTCAGCCGACAGCGGCGGTGATGATGGTGACGCACCGCCGGGGAACGCTCAGCACTGTAGCCCTCGCCTCCGACGGGCCGCCACTCCTTTTTTCCGCACCTGAACGCCCCGGCCTTTCCCGCACCCGAACGCCCCGCCCGCTTTCCGCACCCGAACACCCCGCCCGCCCTCCGATTCGTCCAATCCGTTCATCAAGAATCCAACAACCCTCCGTCGCAAAGAATTGAGCCCCACCACCCCGGCGCGTTCTGATGGAGGCATGGAGCTCCCCTACCACGAGGACGTGTCCCCCGGTACCGGCGGTCTGCCGCCGCGTGTGTGGTGCGCCGGGTCGGACGCCGTCTCCCTTTCGCTGAACGGAAGCTGGCGGTTCCGGCTGTCGCCGGGTGCCTCTGGGCCCGACGAGTCGTTCGCCGCCGACGGGTTCGACGCCGCGGCCTGGGACGAGGTCGTCGTGCCCGGGCACTGGGTGCTGCAGGGCCACGGCCCGCCCGGCTACACGAACCAGATGTATCCGTTTCCCGTCGACCCGCCGCGGGTGCCGACGGAGAATCCGACGGGTGACCACCTGCGCGGCTTCGACCTGCCGGAGGACTGGCCAGAGGGCTGGCCTGCGGGCGGGGACGCGGTGCTGCGGTTCGACGGGGTCGAGTCGTGTGCGCGGGTGTGGCTCAACGGGACGCCGCTCGGCGACTTCAAGGGCTCGCGGCTGCCGCACGAGTTCGCGGTCGGGCACCTGCTGCGGCCGGCGGGCAACGTCCTGGCCGTGCGGGTGCACCAGTGGTCGTCGGGGTCGTATCTGGAGGACCAGGACCAGTGGTGGCTGCCCGGGATCTTCCGGGACGTGACGCTGCTGCACCGGCCCGAGGGCGCCGTGCGGGACTTCTTCACGCATGCCTCGTACGACCACGAGAACGGCACCGGGACGCTGCGCGTGGACTCCGACGTGCCGGGGCGGGTGACGGTGCCGGAGCTGGGTGTCGACGTCGCCACGGGCGGGAGCGTGACCGTGCCGGTCGAGCCGTGGTCGGCGGAGCGGCCCCGTCTTTACGACGCCGTGCTCGCCACGCCCGGCGAGCGGATCGCGCTGCGAGTGGGGTTCCGGACGGTCGCCCTGACGGACGGGCTGATCACCGTGAACGGGCGGCCGCTGCTGTTCCGGGGCGTGAACCGGCACGAGTTCCACCCGGAGCGGGGCCGCGCCCTCGACCTCGCCACGATGCGCGCCGACGTCCTGCTGATGAAGCAGCACAACATCAACGCCGTGCGCACGTCCCACTATCCGCCGCACCCGGCGTTCCTGGACCTGTGCGACGAGCTCGGCCTGTGGGTCGTCGACGAGTGCGACCTGGAGACGCACGGCTTCACGATGCTGGGCTGGCGCGGCAACCCCGTCGACGACGACCGCTGGACCCCGGCCCTCCTCGACCGCGCCGCCCGCATGGTGGAGCGGGACAAGAACCATCCGTCGGTGATCGTGTGGTCGCTCGGCAACGAGTGCGGCACCGGCGAGGGGCTGCGCGCGATGGCCGCGTGGATCCGGGAGCGGGACCCGGACCGGCTGCTGCACTACGAGGGCGACCCCTCGTGCCGGGACACCGACATGTACTCGCGGATGTACGCCGAGCACGCCGAGGTCGAACGCATCGGCCGGGGCGAGGACGACGGTCCCGAGGCCCGGCGTCAACTCCCCTTCATCCTCTGCGAATACGGGCACGCCATGGGCAACGGCCCCGGCGGCCTCGGCGAGTACCAGGAGCTGTTCGAGCGGTACGAGCGGCTGCAGGGCGGATTCATCTGGGAGTGGATCGACCACGGCCTGAAGCACCCGGCGCACGGCTTCGCCTACGGCGGCGACTTCGGCGAGGAGCTGCACGACGGGAACTTCGTCTGCGACGGCCTGTGCTTCCCCGACCGCACCCCGTCCCCCGGGCTCGTCGACTACAAGCGGGTCATCCAGCCGGTGCGGTTCGGCTACGACCCGGTGTCCGGCACGGTGTCGGTGACCAATCTGTACGACTTCGCGGACCTGTCGGAGCTGGCCTTCGAGTGGACGTACGTCATGGACGGCACGGAACGCGAGGCCACCGGGCCGCTGGACGTACCGCCCGAACTCGGCCCCGGCGAGAGCGTCGAGCTGAAGCTGCCCGACCCGCCCACGGCCGCGAAGGGCACCGAGGCCCGGCTGCATCTGACCGCCCTGGTCTGCGAGGAGACCAACTGGACGGCGCTCGACCACGTGGTGGCGCGCGCCGACTTCGCCGTCACGCCGCGCCCCGCGGTGCCCGTCGCCACCGGCGAACGCCCGCGCCGCCGCGGCTACGACCTGGCCCTCGGCCCCGGCCGCTTCGACGCCCGCACGGGCGACCTGCGCGCCCTGGACGCGCTCACCCTGACCGCCCCGCCACGCCTGGACGTGTGGCGCGCGCCCACCGACAACGACGACGGCGCGCCCTGGCAGCCCGACACCCGCTACGGCCCGCTGTGGCGCAAGCTGGGCCTGGACCGCATGCAACACCGCCTGGACTCCATCGAGTCGGGCGCGTCGGGGGACGCGCTCACCGTCCGCACCCGGGTGGCGCCCGCGGCCCGCGACCTGGCGCTGCGCACCGTCTACCGCTGGACGTCCGACGGCACCGACCTGCGGCTCGCGGTGTCGGTGACACCGGAGGGCGACTGGGAGGTGCCGCTGCCCCGGCTCGGCGTGCGGCTCGGGCTGCCCGCCGCGCTCGGGTACGCCCACTGGTTCGGCGGCGGGCCCGGTGAGGCCTACCCCGACACCAAGTCGGCGTCCGACGTGGGCCGTTGGTCCCTGCCCGTGGACAACATGCAGACGCCGTACGTCCGCCCGCAGGAGAACGGCGCCCGCGCCGACGTCCGCTGGGCCGAGCTGCGCACCGGCGGCGACGGCGAGGGCGTACGGATCGTCGGCGACCCCGCGTTCTGGTTCACGGCCCGCCGCTGGAGCAGCGAGGAGCTCGACGCGGCGGCCCACCGCACGGATCTGACGCCGGGTGACACGGTGTGGCTGCACCTCGACCACGGGCAGCGCGGCATCGGCTCGCAGTCGTGCGGGCCCGGCGTGCTGCCGCGGCACGAACTCCTGGTGGCGCCCGCGGAGTTCACCTTCACCTTCTCGGTGGCCACAGGGAGGCGGTGACAGCAGGAGGACGGGGCGGCGCGCCCCGCGGCCACCGGACTTCCGGAACGTCCCGACCCGGACTTCCGGAACCGTCCTGACCCGGAGAAACACGGTGACGGCCGCCTAGACTGGGAATCACGACGACCCACGCGCCGCCCTGGGGGGAGGGAACACCCTGTGTCACAGCAGCAGCTCGGCCGCAGCCCGGTCCGGCCGGATCCCGCGCCGCCTCCCCCGGGCGATTCGCGCCAGGGCCGGTTCGTGGGCTGGCTCGGCGGCTTCGGCTGCGCCGCCGCGGGGTACGCCGTGTTCCAGTCCCTGGTGGGCGTGTTGCCGCAGGAGATCTCCGGCGACGCCGCGCGGTACGGCATCGCGGCGGTCAGCGGCGTCGGCACGGGCCTAGCGGCCTGGCTTGCGGCGGCGCTGCTGCGCGCCAGGTCGGGCGGGGGCGGCGCCGTGACCGCCCTCGCGCGGCACGCCCGGGGCACCGCAGCGGGGTCGGCCGCCGGCCGCTCCCCCGGCCCGTTCCCGGCGCTCGCCGCCGCCGCGCACCGCACCCTGCACGCGGAAGTGGCGGTCGTCGACGACCCCGACCGCGGCCTCCTCACCGGCTGGCCGCACGCGCTCGACGAGCAGACCGAGCCGGTGCGGCCCACGCCCACCGGCACCGCGTACGGCCTGCACCTGGTCCTCGAACTCGGCGTGCAGGACGGCAGGTTGAGCCCGTCGGAGCTGGTCGAGACGCTGTGGCGGCTGCGCCTCGCGGACGGCGGCTGGGCCGCGCGCTCCCAGGGGTCGGTGCCCAGGCCCGAGGTGACGGCCCTGGTCCTCGGCGCGCTCGCCCGCGCGGGCGCGGACCCGACGCGGCTCGCGGACGAGGCGGCGCGCTGCGCGGCCCGCTTCACGGCGGACCTGGAGCCGTCCGGCCTGGCCCGCACCCATGTGGTGACGACGGTGCTGCGGGGCCTGCTGCGCGCGGCGCCCGACTCCCCGGCCATCGCCCGGCTGCGGGACGAGCTGGTCGACCGGACGATCACCGACCCGGGCCGGGAGCACCGCCGCTGCTGGGGCCCGAGCCTGCGCGCGTCCGCGGCGCACCCGACCCGCCCCTCGCCCGCGCACACCGCGCAGGCCGTCGTCGCCCTGGACCGCGCGGCCCGTGTCCTCGGCGAGGACACCAACACCCGGGCCGCGCGCGAGGACGGCATCCGCTGGCTGCTGTCCTGCCCGATGCCGGAGCACCGGACCTGCGCGGACCTGCTCAACACGCAGGAGGAGGTGCGCCGCCCGCACCCGCAGGACTCCTGGCGTCAAGAGGTCCTTTTCGTACGGCACTTCACGGCCGCGTGGATGGTGCGCGCGCTGCTGACGCCGGGTGCCTGGGAGATCGCCGCGGCCGAGGACCGCGAGGACGCGTGGCGGGTGCTGCTCGCGGACGCGGTCGCCGGTGTGCTGCGCCAGCAGGACGACGGGATCTGGAACTGGGACGGGCACGATCTCGGCCGCCCGCTGTGGATGACCTATCAGGGCCTTTCGGCGCTGCGCGCCCATGCCGTATGGATGTATCAGCCGGAGGGCTGAACTCCGGCAGCCGGAGGCCTCAACTCCGGCTGCGTGTCCCGTCCCGGCGGGCGAGGCGGGCGGCATCCGACGGAAGGCGGCGTTACTGCATGGGTGGTCGGCACGTGCTGCGGGCCAGGCGGCTGCTCGAGGGAGCCCTCGACGGCCCCGCCGACCTCGACGAGGAGGAGCTGGTGCGGGCGGCGCGCGCGGTCGTCGCCGAACTGGGCTCCCCCGACCGGCTGTTGGCGCTGGTGGCCGAGCTGGCGTCGGGGGTCGGCGATCCGTCGGGGTGCGCACGCCTCTCGTACCGGCACGTCCTCGGCTTCGACAAGCTGCTCCTGATCGACGTCGGCACCCGGCACATGCTGCGGGCCCACGTCTGGCACCCCGGCTCGCACCGGGCGGGCCGCGAGGACATCCACAACCACCGCTCCCCGCTCGCCTCCTACGTGGTGCGGGGCACCCTCGGCATGGAGCTGTACGAGACGGCGGGCGACGGCCCGCTGGCGGCGGCGCGCTACCGCGAGTCCCTGTCGGAGGAGGTCAGCGACTGGCTCCTGGAACCGGCGGGCCGGGCCCGGCTCCGCCTGACGCAGACCGCCGAGTACGCCGCGGGCAGCGGCTACGCCCTGCCGTCGTACGCCCTGCACCGGGCGTGGTGCGCCTCGCCCGGGACGGCGGTGACGCTGTTCCTGGAGACGGGCGTGGGCCGGCGGCGCTACACGGACGTGTTCACGGGCGGCGCTTCGGGTCGGCGCGCAAAGGCGTACGCCAAGGAGCCGCTGGCGGTGCCGGAGTATCTGGCGGAGCTGCGGACGCTGACGGAACTGATCGGCGGCGGCGAGGAGTTGGCCTGCTCCTAGCGCGCGCTGCCCGATGCTTCCCCCGCGCGCTCCGCGCGTCACGCTCACTCCCGTGCGCCCCTCCTGTGGGGGATGGCGGCTCGCCGACCGGATCAACAAGCCTGGCCCTCTATGACAACGGGCTCTCGGGCCCCGACTGTAAAGGCGGACGACCATGCGCAAGGTCGCTACGACAAGGAAGAAGCTCTCCGTGCTGCTCGCGGCGGTGGCCGCCGCGGCCGCCACCGTGGTGCCGGTCTCCACGGCGCACGCCGCCGACGGGTACGACCGGTGCCCCGACAGCTACTACTGCATGTTCTCGGGCCTCGACGGGACCGGCGACATGATCGCCCTCAGGGGCGACACTCCGGATCTCGCGGCGCTCGGCATGAACGACCGGGCCAAGTCGGACTGGAACCGCACGCCTTCGACCATCTACCTCTGGTCCGGTCTCCACTACACCGGCTGTACGGCGGTGACCTCTGCGGGTCCGACGGGCAAGGGCAACTTCTTCCCCACGTACCGGGACTTCTTCAGCTCGGTGCAGTTCGACGGTCCGGGCGGCCCGAGCTGCGGCACGCCTCCCGGGGAGGACCGCTGAGCGACTGCCGATCGTCAGCGGCCGCGCAGCCTGCTGAGGGCCTGCTCCACGATGTCGCGGTTGTAGTCGTCGATCTCGACCGTGCCGAGTTCGTCGGGGGTGAGCCAGCGGTGGTCCTGGTCGGGGTGGGGCAGTGAGATGTCGAAGCTGAGGGGCCTGACCAGGAAGTTGTCCTGCCAGTTCTTGACCTCGTGGCCCTTGTACCGGCTGACGAAGGACGATTCGCCGACCTTGCGCACCACGTGCCCGAGCAGGCCGGTCTCCTCCTTGAGCTCCCGCAGCACGCCGTCGCGCGGGCTCTCGCCCGGTTCGAGCTTTCCGCAGGGCACCCCCCAGACGCGTGGCAGGAACCGCTCGGTCTCGCTGCGCCGCACGAGCAGCACACGGCCCCGGTGGGCCACGACGGCTGCCGCCAGATGGTTCTCGCCAGGGATACCCATGACACCACCGTAGCGAGGATTCGGGGCCCGGGACAGCCACGGGCACCGCCCGCGCCCCGGCCGGGCACCCGCGCGCGGCCGCGTGTCCCCCGCCGCACGTCCGATTCCTTCAAGACCCCGCGCCGCGCCGCTGCCTACGCTCACAGGCATGAACAGCAACGACATCAACACCACCGACAAGACCGACGAGACCGACGAGAACACGGGCAAGAGCACCGGCACCACGCCGCGCGTCACGCCCCGTCTCGATCTGGTGGGCATCGTCACGTCCGACCTGAGGGCGTCGCTCGCCTTCTACCGCAGGCTCGGGCTCGACTTCCCCGCCGACGCCGAGGAACAGCCGCACGTCGAGGCCACCCTGCCGGGCGGCCTGCGCGTCGCCTTCGACACCGAGGAGACCGTCCGCTCCTTCCACCCCGACTGGCAGGCCGTGCCCGGCGCCGGGCGGATCGGGCTCGCCTTCCACTGCGGGACGCCCGCGGGCGTGGACGCGGTGTACGAGGAGCTGGTGGCGGCCGGTTACCGCTCGGAGCTGAAGCCGTTCGACGCGGTGTGGGGGCAGCGGTACGCGACCGTGCTCGACCCCGACGGCAACGGCGCCGACCTCTTCGCGCCGCTGCCCGGCTGACCGGTACGCCGCGAGGCCCCCGTCAGACCGCCGGTCCGTCGAGCAGTTCACTCAGCCGCATGCCCGTCAGTTCCTTGACGTCGCGGGCCAGATGGGCCTGGTCGGCGTAGCCCGCCGCGGCTGCCGTGTCCGCGTACGGCAGCCCGGCGCGGGCCAGCGCGAGCGCCCGCTGGAGCCGCAGCACGCGCGCGAGGGTCTTGGGGCCGTAGCCGAACGCGGGCAGGGCGCGGCGGTGCAGTTGCCGCGCGCCGATGCCCGCGGCGTCGGCGGTCTCCGCGACGCCGCGTCCCGCGTTCAGGGACCGCACGACCTCGGTCAGGAGCGGGTCGGGCGGCGGCCGGTCCGCGGCGCGCTCGCCGGCGATGTGCTCCAGGGCGGCCATGGGGTCGTCGGCCGCGTCCACGCGTGCGGTGAGGCGGCGCACCTCGGCGGCGCGCCACAGGTCCGTCAACTCCACGCGCTGGTCGCGCAGTTCGTGGGCGGGGGCGCCGAGGAGTGCGGGGGCCGTGCCGGGGGCGAAGCGGATGCCGACGAAGCGGCATGGTTCGTGGGTCTCGTCGGTTCCGGGCCGGTACGCGTGCGTGTCCGGGCCCGCGACGAACAGTCGGCCCTCGGTCCACAGCAGGTCCATGCAGCCGTCGGGCAGCACGGGGGAGGCCGCGGGGGCGCCCGGCGCGGGGGTGGGCGACGCGGGCGTCGTCCACTTCGTCCATACGACGGCGCCGGGCAGCGCGGTGGAGTGCCGCTCGGCGTACGCGGTGCCGGGCGGGTCGGCGTACGTGGATGTGTCGACGTACGTGGATGTGTCGACGTACGTGGATGTGTCGACGTACTCGGACATGTCAGTGTAATCGGATGTATCGGCGTACGAAGCGGGCGGCGCCGTGCGCCTGCGTCCTCTCCCGACGGCCGTCATACCGCCAGGCTACGACGCGCCCGTGCGGTGCTCCTGCGGGCTGACCCCGTACACCCGCTTGAAGGCGCCGGACAGCGCGAACGCGCTGCCGTAGCCGACCTTGCGGGCGATGGAGGCGATCGTCAGGTCGCTGTCGCGCAGCAGGTCGGCGGCCAGGGCGAGGCGCCAGCCGGTGAGGTACGTCATCGGGGGCTCGCCCACGAGGTCGCTGAAGCGCCGGGCCAGGGCCGCGCGGGAGACGCCCGCCTTCGCGGCGAGCGAGGCGACGGTCCAGGGGTGCGCCGGGTCGTCCTGGAGCAGCCGCAGGACGGGGCCGACGACGGGGTCGCCCATGGCCCGGTACCAGGCCGGGGCCGCCGCCTCCGGGCGGGAGAACCAGGCCCGCAGGGCGGCGATGAGCAGCAGGTCGAGGAGGCGGTCGAGGACGACCTCCTGGCCGGGCTCGTCCTTGGTGATCTCCTCCGCGAGGAACGGCGTCAGCGGGCAGTCCCACACCTCGGTGGGCAGCACGAGCAGCGGCGGCAGGGCGTCGAGGAGGCGGCCTGTGATCTCGCCGCGCATCTGGTACGTCCCGATGAGCAGCTCCACCGAGCCGTCCCGCTGGCCCCACGCACGCAGGCCGAGGTCCGCGTAGTGGCCCTCGGGGGCGCCGTTCAGCGGTGCGCACCGCTGGCCGGGGCCGATCTCCGCGAAGGGCTCGGTGGCCGGGTCGCCCGCGACCAGGTAGTGGTCGGGGCCGCGGGCGATGGCCAGGTCGCCGGGGCGGATCAGGCGGGGCGGGTGGCCGTCGCGGCGGGTGCCGCCCGGGCTCTCCGGGACGATCCAGGCCTCGCCGTGCACGACGATCATGACCGAGACGGGGGCCTCGTCGGCGATGCGGACCGCCCAGGGCGGCTCGAAGCAGGCGCGGATCATGAAGGCTCCGCGGGCGCGGGGGCCTTCCAGGAGACCGGCGAGTACGTCCATGGGGGCAGCGTAGACGCACGCGTATGGGCGTGAGCCCTTCGCGGATGGCTCCCGTGCGAGGGCGGCAGTTGACTACAGGCATGAAGAAGAACACGCAGAACAAGACACAGAGCGCACCGAACGCGCAGGCCGCTCAGGACACTTCGGCGGCGGCCCTGACGGTGTTGGTCACCGGAGCGACCGGGCGGGTCGGAAGCCGGGTCGCCGAGGCGGCCCGCGCGGCCGGTCACGAGGTGCGGGCCGCGTCGCGCTCCGGCGCGGTGACGTTCGACTGGTACGACCCGTCGACGTGGGCGGACGCCCTGCGGGGCGCCGACGCCGCGTTCCTTGCCTACCAGCCGGACGTCGGCGCGCCCGGAGCCGCGGATGCGGTGGGGGCGTTCGCCCGGCAGGCCGTCGAGCTGGGGGTGCGCCATCTCGTGCTCCTGTCGGCGCGGGGCGAGGAGCAGGCGCACCCGACGGAGGCGGCGCTCGCGGAGTCCGGGGCCGCCAGGTGGACGGTGGTGCGGGGCAGCTGGTTCGCGCAGAACTTCAGCGAAGGGCCGCTGGCGGACACGATGCGGGAGAGCGGCGAGCTCGTCTTCCCCGGCGGGGAGGTCCTCGAGCCCTTCGTCGACGTGCGGGACATCGCGGATGTGGTCCTTGCGGTGCTGGCCGGCGGGGACCGGTACGCCGGGCGGACCCTTGAGGTGAGCGGGGGGCGGCTGCTGTCCTTCCGGGATGCGGTGGGCGAGATTTCCGCCGTGGGCGGGCGGGAATTCGGGTACGTTCCCGTGGCGGCGCGGGAGTACGGGGCGGCGCTGGTGGAATTCGGGGTGCCCGACGCCGAGGTGGAATTCCTCATCGAGCTGTTCGAGACGAACCTGGACGGCCGCAACGCGCACATTTCCACCGGTGTACGGGACATACTCGGCCGCGAGCCGCGGGAATTCACGGACTTCGTCCGCGAAGCGGTGGCCTCCGGCACCTGGAAGGGGTGACCCCCAGGGGGCTCCGCCCCCTGGACCCCCGCTCCTCAAACGCCGGAGAGGCTATCTCCCCCACCCACCCGCCCCATCCAGTCCTACGGCACGTAGTCGGCACACCCGGGGAACCATCAGCCCGCCCGGGGCTCGGGGGCGGGCGGGCGGGAAATAGCCCGTCCGGCGCTTGAGGACAAGGCCGCAGGCCGACCGGCGGGGGTCCGTCCCACCCGCCCAGGACACCCACCCACACCCAGCCCGTCCGGCGTTTGAGGACGAGGCCGTTCAGGCCGATCGGGGGTCCGGGGGCGGAGCCCCCGGTTCGGGAAGGGGCGGGACTGGGGCGCCCCCGCGAGGGCCTACCCCCCGTCGTCCTCCCCGTTTCGCCTCGAATGGTGGTGGGCCCGCAGGCGGGACGACACGTCGTCGGGGGGCAGGAAGCGGGACCAGCGTTCGGGGAACTCGGCGGGCATGTCGGGGTCGTCGGGATCCTCCGCGGCGCGCGCGGCAGCGGCGCGGGCGACGATCTCGGCGGCCTTGGCCTCCCGCACCCGCTCATTGGCCTCACGCGCGGAAGCCGTGGCGACGGACGGCCACACCCGGTCTATGGCGGCGTTCACGGCGGCCCCGACCAGCACCGCGAAGGCGGAGATGCCGATCCACAGGAGCACGGCGACGGGCGCGGCCAAGGAGCCGTAGATCGTGGGCCCTTCGACGGTGCTGGTGAGATAGATGCGCAGCAGGAAGCTGCCGAGCACCCACATGCCGAGGGCGATGAGCGCGCCGGGCATGTCCTCCACCCAGGGCGACCGCACGGGCACTGACACGTGGTACAGCGTGGTCAGGAAGACCACGGACAGGATGGTGACGACGGGCCAGTACAGGATCTGGACCACCGTCGCCGAGCCGGGCACGAGCTTCACCACCGCGTCGGGCCCCGCCACCATCAGCGGCAGCGCGACGGAGCCGATGACGAGGGCGACGAGGAAGAGGCCGAAGGCGAGCAGCCGCGTCTTGACGATGCCGCGGGCGCCGTCGAGGCCGTACATGACGGTGATCGTGTCGATGAAGACGTTCACGGCGCGCGAGCCGGACCAGAGGGCGAAAAGGAACCCTATAGAGATGACGTCCGGCCGCCCGACCTTCATGACGTCTTCCAGGATCGGCTGCGCGATCTCGCGGACGCCCTTGTCGGACAGGATCGTGCGGGACGCCTCCAGGATGTTGTTCTCGACGCTGGTGATGGTGTCGGCGCCGGTCCACCGGTCGACGTACGCGAGCAGACCGATGAGGCTGAGCAGCAGGGGCGGCACGGACAGCAGCGTGAAGAACGCCGCTTCCGCCGCGAGTCCGAGGACGCGGTACTCGATGCAGGAGTTGACGGTGTCCTTCAGCAGCAGCCAGGCAGTCCTGCGCTTGGAGACGTTGCGGTAAAGAGCGCGGGCCCGTTTCCAGCGGCCGTGTGGCCGCCCGGGTGTTTCTTTTGCCTGGTGCACCTCCTTACCGTAGCGGCATGGCAGCCACCACCCACACAGTGACCAACCAGGCTCCGCCCCTGGTGGGATATGACGTCTTCGCGTGCGACCGCGCCCTCGTGGAGGCCGTCGAACGCCATCTCGACCCGGCGCTCCTGGACGACGCCCGCGCCGAACTCTCCGGCCTCGGCCGCACCGCGGGCTCCGTCCAGGCGCAGGAGTGGGGGGTGCTCGCCAACGAGAATCCACCCGTTCTGCGCACACATGACCGCTATGGGAACCGCATCGACGAGGTCACCTTCCATCCGTCCTGGCACCGGCTGCTCGGCAAGGCCGTCGGCGCGGGCCTGACCGCGGCCTGGAACCGGCCGGGCGGCCATGTGCGGCGCGCGGCGGGCTTCCTGGTGTGGACGCAGACCGAGGGCGGGCACGGCTGCCCGGTGTCGATGACGCACGCGGCGGTGCCCGCGCTGCGCGCCGACCCGGCGCTGGCCGCCGAGTGGGAGCCGCGGCTCACCTCCACGATCTACGACCAGGGATTGCGGCCGGCCGCCGAAAAAGCGGGCGTGCTCTTCGGAATGGGCATGACGGAGAAGCAGGGCGGCAGCGACGTCCGCGCGAATACGACGCGGGCGCGGGCGCTCGCCGAGGACGGGACGTATGAACTCGTCGGGCACAAGTGGTTCTGTTCCGCGCCGATGTCCGACGGTTTTCTGGTGCTCGCGCAGGCCGAGGCCGGACTGACCTGTTTTCTGGTGCCACGCGTTCTGGAGGACGGCTCGCGGAATGTCTTCGCGATTCAGCGGCTGAAGGACAAGCTGGGCAACAAGTCGAATGCCTCCAGTGAAGTCGAATTCGACGGTACGTGGGCGCGCCGGGTCGGGGACGAGGGGCGCGGGGTGCGCACCATCATCGAGATGGTGGCGGCGACCCGGCTCGACTGCGTCATCGGCTCCGCGGCGCTGATGCGGCAGGCGGTCGCGCAGGCCGTGCACCACGCCACGTACCGCGAGGCGTTCGGCGGCAAGCTCGTCGACAAGCCGCTGATGCGCAACGTACTGGCCGATCTGGCGCTTGAGTCGGAGGCGGCGACGACGCTCGCGCTGCGGCTCGCGGCGGCGTACGACGACGGGGGCGAGCGGGAGCAGGCGTTCCTGCGGCTCGCGGTGCCGGCCGCGAAGTACTGGGTGACCAAGCGGTGCACGCCGCTCGCGGGCGAGGCGCTGGAGTGCCTCGGCGGCAACGGGTACGTGGAGGAGTCCGGGATGCCGCGGCTGCTGCGCGAGGCGCCGCTGAACTCGATCTGGGAGGGCTCGGGCAACGTCCAGGCGCTCGACGTGCTCCGGGCGTTGCAGCGGGAGCCGCACGCGCTGAACGCCTTCCTGGAGGAGGTGGGTTCGGCCCGCGGCGCCGATCACCGGCTGGACGGCGCGATCAAGGACCTGCTGGCCGAACTCGCCGATCTGGACGGCATCGAGGCACGGGCGCGGCGGCTCGTGGAGCGGATGGCGCTGGTGCTCCAGGGCTCCCTGCTCGTGCGGTACGCGCCGCCGGAGGTGGCCGACGCGTTCTGCGCCTCGCGGCTCGGCGGGGACTGGGGCGGGGCGTTCGGCACGCTGCCGCACAGCCTGGACCTGGGGGCCGTGGTGGAGCGGGCGGCCGTACGGCTCTGAACGTGAACGCGCCCGGCCGGTTGTGGTCCGGCCGGGCGCGCACAGTCCTGCGGGGAGGTTCACGCCCGACGGCGCTGTCACGGGGGTGGTGCTGCGCCGACACGGCACCACCCCCGGTCTTCAGGCCCCGTCGGGACGGACGCCGCTCGGGGCGGCGCACGGCCAAGTTTCAAACACCGCACGACTGTTCGCCAGAGTTGCAGAGGGTTGCAACTCTGGACGCCGCTCGTGGTCCGGTCTTGCACGACCTGGGTGAACCATGTCCTTCCGCGCGCCCGGAAGGGCACGATGGATGACGTGTCCCCCTCTGTCGGCGGGCTCGGGGAGCGGGAGGAACCGGTGATGAACACGCACGCGACGTTCGACCTCGAACGGCTCACGGCCGTGAACGCCGCGCAGGCCGCGCGGCTGCTGCGGGAGGTGCGGGACGCCCGGATCGCCGGACAGCGCCCCCGCGTCGGGCCCAGGCCGGTGATCGGCGCGTCCTGGGACCGGATGCTGGCGAGCGGCGTCGATCCCGAACACGACTTCCGCTCGGGCGTGCTGAGCACGGACGAGATCGAACGGCGGCGCCAGGCGTCACCGCTCCGGCACATCCTTCCCGTGCTGCGGGAAGGACTTCTTTCGGTCGCGGACGTCGCGCAGCACATCATGGTCGTCGCGGACGCCGAGGGGCGGCTGCTGTGGCGCGAGGGCAACAAGTCGGTCCTGAAGATGGCCGACGGGCACGGCTTCGAGATCGGTGCCGACTGGCGCGAGAGCATCGTCGGCACGAACGGTATCGGCACGCCGCTGGTGGCCCGGCGCCCCGTGCAGGTCTTCTCCGCCGAGCACTTCGTGCGCACCCACCACCGCTGGACGTGCACGGGCGCGCCGATCACCGACCCGAGGGACGGGCGGCTCCTCGGCGTCGTGGACATCAGCGGGCCGCTCGACACCATGCATCCGGCGACGCTCGCCCTCGTCGGCTCGGTCGCCAAGCTCGCCGAGGCGCGGCTGCGCGAGGAGCATGTGACGGCGCTGGACCGGCTGCGGTCGGTGGCCGCGCCGGTCCTCGCCCGGCTCGGCGGGCGCGCGGTCGCGGTGGACAGCCACGGCTGGACGGCCGCGGTCACCGGCATGCCGCCGGTGGACCGGCTCACGCTGCCCAAGTCCCTGGCCGACGGGCGCGCCTGGGTGCCGGCGCTCGGCATGTGCGCGGTGGCGCCGCTGCCCGGGGGCTGGCTGCTGCGGCTCGACGGCGGCGGGGCCGGGGCGGCCGGGCCGGACGAGGCGGTGACCGGCGTCGCGACGCGGGTCGTGGTGGACGTCGCCGGTGCCCACCGCTGGACGGTCACCGTCACCGGCAGCGCGGGCTGCTGGACGCATGAACTCTCCCCGCGGCACGCCGAGTTGCTGTATCTGCTCGCCGTGCACCGGGCGGGCCGCACCGCCTCGGGCCTTGCCGCCGATCTGTTCGGCGATCCGGCGCGTACGGTGACGGTCCGCGCGGAGCTGTCCCGCGTCCGGCGCTATCTGGGCGGCCTGCTCGCGCACCGGCCGTACCGCTTCCAGGAGGACGCCGACGTCGAGCTCGTCCTGCCGGACGACCGGTCCCGGCTGCTTCCGCACTCCTTCGCGCCCGCGGTGCTGCGGGCGCGGGCGGCGGCAGAGCCTTGATCGCCTCTGGCCGGGGGCCCTGGACCGACTGACACGAGTCATGTGGCGGCCGGTACGGTCCACCCATGAGCATCACTGTCACCACCTGGTCCCTGGAACAGACCTCGCCGGCCGATCTGGTGCCGGCCGCCGCGCCGGAGGGCGATGTGCGGATCGTGCGGGCCGAGGTGCCCTCGCCCGAGTTCAGCCGGTTCCTCTACTCCGCCGTCGGCGGCGACATCAGCTGGCTGGACCGGCTCTCGCTCAGTTACGAGCAGTGGCAGGAGCATCTGTCCCGGCCGGGCGTGGAGACCTGGGTCGCGTACGACCGCGGCACGCCCGCGGGGTACGTGGAGCTGGACCCGCAGGACGACGGGGTCGTCGAGATCGTCTACTTCGGCCTCATCCCGGCGTTCCGGGGCCGCCGCATCGGCGGCCATCTCCTCTCTTACGGGACGGCCCGCGCGTGGGACCTGGCCGACCGCTGGCCGGAGCGGGAGGCGACGAAGCGGGTGTGGCTCCACACCTGCAGCCTCGACGGGGAACACGCCATGGACAACTACCTGCGGCGCGGCTTCAAACTCTTCGACACAAAGGTCTCCCAGGAGCCGGACCAGCACACCCCTGGCCCCTGGCCGGGCGGGAAGTAGCCCGTCCGGCGTTTGAGGACGAGGGCCGGAGGCCCGATGAGGGGGAGAGGGGGCGAAGCCCCCATAAGGGCCCGGCCGGGACGGCATGACCAGGATGCGGGACGGGTACGTCCAGGATACGGACAGAGGTGGACTGCGCCGAAAGGCGCGTGCCACGCTTCCGTCATGTCCCGCGCCGGAATCGCCTTGGTGAGTCGACGTCACGTCGACTTCTGCCGCATGTCCAGCGCCATGTGTCCGGCGAGCTGAGAGACCCAGCAGACCCAGCACCCGCCGCACTTTTCCCGAGCTCTCCAGATCCGGCACCACCTGACCCAGCCTCGCGCACCGCCGCGCCTTTTGCGCGAAGTGTGCAGGTCAGAGCCGCTCTCAGCCCGCTGTTGAAGGACGTACCCCCATGGCTGCCACTCCCGAAGACTCCGCGACCGCCGCCCCCCGCGCGCCCCGGCGCAAGGCGAGCCGCCACCGCGGCGAGGGCCAGTGGGCCGCCGGCCACTTCACCCCGCTCAACGGCAACGAGCAGTTCAAGAAGGACGACGACGGTCTCAATGTGCGGACACGTATTGAGACGATCTACTCCAAGCGCGGCTTCGACTCCATCGACCCCAATGATCTTCGGGGGCGGATGCGCTGGTGGGGGCTCTACACCCAGCGCAAGCCCGGGATCGACGGCGGCAAGACCGCGATCCTGGAGCCGGAGGAGCTGGACGACGAGTACTTCATGCTGCGCGTCCGCGTCGACGGCGGCCGCCTCACCACCGACCAGCTCCGCGTCATAGGCGAGATCTCGCAGGAGTTCGCGCGCGGCACCGCCGACATCACCGACCGGCAGAACATCCAGTACCACTGGATCCGCATCGAGGACATGCCGGAGATCTGGCGCCGCCTGGAGGGCGTGGGCCTGTCCACCACGGAGGCATGCGGCGACACCCCGCGCGTCATCCTCGGCTCGCCCGTCGCCGGGATCGCCGAGGACGAGATCATCGACGGCACGCCCGCCGTCGACGAGATCCACCGCCGCATCGTCGGCAACCCGGCGTTCTCGAACCTGCCCCGCAAGTTCAAGTCCGCGATCTCCGGCTCGCCGCTCCTGGACGTGGCGCACGAGATCAACGACATCGCGTTCGTCGGCGTCGTCCACCCCGAGCTCGGGCCCGGCTTCGACCTGTGGGTCGGCGGCGGCCTGTCCACCAACCCCAAGATCGGCCAGCGGCTCGGCGCGTGGGTGCCCCTGGAGGACGTACCGGACGTCTACGAGGGCGTCATCTCGATCTTCCGCGACTACGGCTACCGCCGCCTGCGCACCCGCGCCCGGCTGAAGTTCCTCGTCGCCGACTGGGGCGTGGAGAAGTTCCGCCGGGTCCTGGAGGACGAGTACCTGCTCCGCACGCTGGCCGACGGGCCCGCCCCCGACCAGCCGGTCCAGCGCTGGCGCGACCACGTCGGCGTGCACCGGCAGCAGGACGGCAGGTTCTACGTCGGCTTCGCGCCGCGCGTGGGCCGCGTCGACGGCACCGTCCTCACGAAGATCGCCGACCTGGCCGCGGCCCACGGCTCGGGCCGCCTGCGCACCACCGTCGAGCAGAAGATGATCGTGCTCGACGTCGCGGAGGACCAGGTGGACTCCCTGGTGGCGGGCCTGGAGTCGCTGGACCTGACGGTCCGCCCGTCCACCTTCCGGCGCGGCACGATGGCCTGCACCGGCATCGAGTTCTGCAAGCTCGCGATCGTCGAGACGAAGGCGCGCGGCGCCTCCCTCATCGACGAACTGGAGCGCCGCATCCCGGACTTCGACGAGCCCATCACCATCAACATCAACGGCTGCCCGAACGCCTGCGCCCGCATCCAGGTCGCCGACATCGGCCTGAAGGGCCAGCTCGTCCTCGACGACGACGGCAACCAGGTCGAGGGCTTCCAGGTGCACCTGGGCGGCGCGCTCGGCCTGGAGGCCGGGTTCGGCCGCAAGGTCCGCGGCCTGAAGGTCACCTCCGCCGAGCTGCCGGACTACGTGGAGCGGGTGCTCAAGCGGTTCCAGGCGGAGCGCGAGGACGGCGAGCGGTTCGCGACCTGGGCGGCGCGCGCTTCCGAGGAGGCCCTCTCATGAGTGAGCGCGCGGCACCCTTCTACTGCCCCTACTGCGGCGACGAGGACCTGCGCCCGAGCGAGCAGGGACACGGCGCGTGGGAATGCGCGGCGTGCAACCGAGCCTTCCAGTTGAAGTTCCTCGGGCTTCTCACCCGCGGACTTCAGCGCAACGACCCTGGAGGGGAACGGATATGACGACAGCTCAGGAGCCCGACACAGCGACCGCGGCCGAGCTGCGGGCGCTGGCCGAGCAGGCCGGGCGCGACCTGGAGGACGCCTCCGCGCTCGACATCCTCCGCTGGGCCGCGGACACCTTCGGCGCGCGGTTCTGCGTGACCTCGTCGATGGAGGACGCGGTGGTCGCCCACCTCGCCTCGCGTGCCCGGCCCAGCGTGGACGTGGTGTTCCTCGACACCGGGTACCACTTCCCGGAGACCATCGGCACCCGTGACGCCGTCGAGGCCGTCATGGACGTCAACGTCATCACGCTCACGCCCCGGCTGACCGTGGCCGAGCAGGACGCCGCGTACGGCCCGAGGCTGCACGACCGCGACCCGGACCTGTGCTGCGCGATGCGCAAGGTCAAGCCCCTCGAAGAGGGCCTGGCGGGCTATGCCGCGTGGGCGACCGGGCTGCGCCGCGACGAGTCCCCCACCCGCGCGAACACGCCGGTCGTCGGCTGGGACGAGAAGCGGCAGAAGGTCAAGGTCTCGCCGATCGCCCGCTGGACGCAGGACGATGTGGACGCGTACGTCACCGAGCACGGCGTCCTCACCAATCCGCTGCTCATGGACGGCTACGGCTCCGTGGGCTGCGCGCCCTGCACGCGCCGCCTGCTGGAGGGCGAGGACGCCCGGGCGGGACGGTGGGCGGGACGCGCCAAGACCGAATGCGGGCTGCACGGATGACGGCCCCTCAGATCATTCAGGAGACCCACGTGACCGGAGCCACCGTCTGGCTCACGGGCCTGCCCAGCGCGGGCAAGACCACCATCGCGCACGAGCTGGCGACGACGCTGCGCGGCGAGGGCCGCCGCGTCGAGGTCCTCGACGGCGACGAGATCCGCGAGTTCCTCTCGGCGGGCCTCGGCTTCAGCCGCGAGCACCGGCACACCAACGTGCAGAGGATCGGCTTCGTCGCCGAGCTCCTCGCCCGCAACGGCGTCCTCGCGCTGGTGCCGGTGATCGCGCCGTTCACGGACAGCCGTGAGGCGGTGCGCAAGCGCCACCAGACGGGCGGGACCGCGTACTTGGAGGTGCATGTCGCCACGCCCGTGGAGGTCTGCTCCGTACGCGACGTGAAGGGTCTGTACGCCAAGCAGGCCGCGGGCGAGATCTCCGGGCTCACCGGTGTCGACGACCCGTACGAGGAGCCCGAGTCGCCCGATCTGCGCATCGAGTCCCAGGACCAGACCGTGCAGGAGTCAGCGGCAGCGGTGTACGCGCTGCTCAACGAAAGGGGTCTGGCATGACGACCGCCGCCACTGTTCATGAGGCCGCCGACAACTCCGGTGACCGGCAGGGCAGTTCCGCGGGTGACAGCCCGTACGCGCTGTCGCACCTGGACGCCCTGGAGTCCGAGGCCGTGCACATCTTCCGCGAGGTGGCGGGCGAGTTCGAGCGGCCGGTGATCCTGTTCTCCGGCGGCAAGGACTCGATCGTCATGCTGCACCTGGCGCTGAAGGCGTTCACGCCCGCCGCGGTTCCCTTCTCGCTGCTGCACGTCGACACCGGGCACAACTTCCCCGAGGTCATCGACTACCGCGACCGGGTCGTCGCCGAGCACGGGCTGCGGCTGCACGTCGCCTCCGTGCAGGACTACATCGACCGCGGCGTGCTGCGCGAGCGCCCCGACGGCACCCGCAACCCGCTCCAGACCGTGCCGCTCACCGAGAAGATCCAGAGCGAGCGGTTCGACGCGGTCTTCGGCGGCGGGCGGCGCGACGAGGAGAAGGCGCGCGCCAAGGAGCGGGTGTTCTCGCTGCGCGACGAGTTCTCGCAGTGGGACCCGCGCCGCCAGCGGCCCGAGCTGTGGCAGCTCTACAACGGCCGGCACGCCCCCGGCGAGCACGTCCGCGTCTTCCCGCTGTCCAACTGGACCGAGCTGGACGTATGGCAGTACATCGCCCGTGAGGGCATCGCGCTGCCGGAGATCTACTTCGCGCACGAGCGGGACGTCTTCAAGCGTTCCGGGATGTGGCTGACCGCGGGCGACTGGGGCGGACCCAAGGACGGCGAGGACGTGGAGCGGCGCCAGGTGCGCTACCGCACCGTCGGCGACATGTCCTGCACCGGCGCCGTCGACTCCGACGCCACCAGCCTGGAGGCCGTCATCGCGGAGATCGCCGCGTCCCGGCTCACCGAGCGCGGCGCCACCCGCGCCGACGACAAGCTCTCCGAGGCCGCGATGGAAGACCGCAAGCGCGAGGGGTACTTCTAGCCATGACCAGCACCACCGACACCACCGCGGCCGGGCAGTTGGCCGGCCTGTCCGCGACCACGCTGCTGCGGTTCGCCACCGCGGGCTCCGTCGACGACGGCAAGTCCACGCTCGTCGGCCGGCTCCTGCACGACTCCAAGTCGGTCCTCGCCGACCAGCTGGAGGCCGTCGAGCACGCCTCGCGCAGCCGCGGCGCCGAGGGCCCCGACCTGGCGCTGCTCACCGACGGCCTGCGGGCCGAGCGGGAGCAGGGCATCACCATCGACGTGGCGTACCGCTACTTCGCCACGCCCCGGCGCCGCTTCATCCTCGCGGACACCCCCGGCCATGTGCAGTACACGCGGAACATGGTCACCGGCGCCTCCACGGCCGACCTGGCCGTGGTCCTGGTCGACGCCCGCAACGGCGTGATCGAGCAGACCCGCCGACACGCCGCGGTGGCCGCGCTCCTCCGCGTGCCACACGTGGTGCTCGCCGTGAACAAGATGGACCTCGTCGGGTACGCGGAGGCGGTCTTCGCGAAGATCGCGGAGGAATTCACCGCGTACGCGGGCGAGTTGGGCGTGCCGGAGATCACGGCGATCCCGATCTCGGCGCTCGCCGGGGACAACGTGGTGGAGCCGTCCTCGAACATGGACTGGTACGGCGGCCCGACGGTCCTGGAGCACCTGGAGACCGTGCCCGTCAGCCACGACCTGACGAGCTGCCACGCGCGGCTGCCCGTGCAGTACGTGATCCGTCCGCAGACCGCCGAGCACCCGGACTACCGGGGGTACGCGGGCCAGATCGCCGCGGGCACCTTCCGCGTCGGCGAGTCGGTCACCGTACTGCCGTCGGGCCGCACCTCGAAGATCGCGGGCATCGATCTGCTGGGGAAGCCGGTCGACGTGGCCTGGACCCCGCAGTCCGTGACGGTCCTCCTTGAGGACGACCTCGACGTCTCACGTGGTGATCTGCTCGTCCCGAGCAGTGATACGCCGCCGACGTCCCAGGACATCGCGGCCACCGTCTGCCACGTCGCCGACCAGCCGCTGACCGTGGGCCAGCGGGTGCTGCTCAAGCACACCACTCGCACGGTCAAGGCGATCGTGAAGCAGATCCCGTCCCGGCTCACTCTGGACGACCTGTCCCAGCACCCGAACCCGGGGCAGCTCGTCGCCAACGACATCGGCCGGGTCCTGGTGCGCACCGCGGAGCCGCTCGCCCTTGACGCGTACGCCGACTCGCGCCGCACCGGCTCCTTCCTGCTCATCGACCCGGCGGACGGTACGACGCTCGCCGCGGGCATGGCGGGCGAGGCGTTCGCCAAGGCCGCCGACGCCGAGCCGGCCGTGGCCGACGACGAGGGCTGGGACTTCTGACCATGACCTCCATCGACGTGTACGCGACGTTCGCCAAGGAAGGCGGCCGCGTCGGCAGCGGCGCCCTCGGCGCGGGCACGGGAGGGGTCGCCCGATGTGCGGCGTGACGCCTTCGGCGGGGCAGGCGCCGGCGCACCCCTCGCGCGCCCACTCCCCCCGCCGGCCCATCCGACGCAAGCGAAGATCCGCCGACCTTCGCCCGGCCGCACCCTGACGGTGCGCGCACCGGGCCAACGAGAGGAACACCTCCCGTGCCTGCCATCCGCGCCCCCCGCACGACCGCCCGCCGCCGGGCGCCGCACCGCGGCCGCCTGGCCGCGCTGACCGCCCTGCCGCTGCTCGCGCTGACCCTCTCCGCCTGCGGATACGGCTCGGAGGCGGACTCCGGCGACAGCGGCAAGGCCAGGATCGCGGCCGGAGCGAAGAAGATCGACGGCCTGGACACGGTGAAGATCGGGTACTTCCCCAACCTGACGCACGGCACGGCGCTCGTCGGCGACCAGGAGGGCCTGCTCCAGAAGGAGCTGGGCGCCACCAAGGCCACGTACTCGCAGTTCAACGCCGGGCCGTCGGAGATCGAGGCGCTGAACTCGAAGTCCATCGACATCGGCTGGATCGGCCCCTCCCCCGCCATCAACGGCTACACCAAGTCCCAGGGCAAGAACCTGCGCGTCATCGGCGGTTCGGCGTCCGGCGGCGTGAAGCTCGTGGTGAACCCGGACAAGATCAAGTCCCGCGACGACGTCAAGGGCAAGAAGATCGCGACCCCGCAGCTCGGCAACACCCAGGACGTGGCCTTCCTCAACTGGATCAAGCAGAAGGGCTGGAAGGTCGACGCGGAGAGCGGCAAGGGCGACGTGTCCGTGGTGCGCACCGACAACAAGATCACCCCGGACGCGTACAAGTCGGGCTCCATCGACGGCGCCTGGGTGCCGGAGCCGACCGCGTCCAAGCTGGTCGCCGAGGGCGGCAAGGTGCTCCTTGACGAGGCCGACCTGTGGCCCGGCAAGAAGTTCGTGATCACGAACATCATCGTGTCCCAGGAGTTCCTGAAGAAGCACCCGAAGGTCGTCGAGGCCGTGCTGCGCGGCTCCGTGAAGACCAACCAGTGGATCAAGGACAACCCGGCCAAGGCGAAGGCGGCGGCCAACGCCAAGCTGAAGCAGCTGTCCGGCAAGCCGCTGCCCGACGAGATCATCGACCCGGCGTGGAAGTCGATCGAGTTCACCGATGACCCGCTGGCCGCGACGCTCGACACCGAGGCCGACCACGCGGTCGAGGCGGGGCTGCTCGACCAGCCCGACCTGAACGGCATCTACGACCTCGGCCCGCTCAACAAGGTCTTGAAGGCGGCGGGCAGGCCCGCGGTCGACGACGCCGGACTCGGCGTCAAGTAACCCCCGATACAGGCCAGTTCAGGTTCCCAGGAGGTGACGACCATGGCCACCGCGCTCGCCAAGTCCACGCTCGCCAAGCCCGCCAAGGGCACAGTCGGCGAGGGGGCGGCACTCGATGTCGCCGCGCGCATCGAGCACGTCTCGAAGTCCTTCGCCACACCGGCCGGGCAGCAGCTCGTCCTCGACGACATCACCCTCGACGTCGCACGGGGCGAGTTCGTCACCCTCCTGGGAGCCTCCGGGTGCGGCAAGTCGACGCTCCTCAACCTGGTGGCCGGGCTCGACCGGCCCACCGCGGGCGCCATCGGCACCGACGGCCGGCCGGCGCTGATGTTCCAGGAGCACGCCCTGTTCCCGTGGCTGACCGCGGGCAAGAACATCGAGCTGGCCCTCAGGTTGCGCGGCGTGCCGAAGGCCGAGCGGCGCGAGCGCGCCGAGGAACTCCTCGGTCTCGTACGCCTCCAAGGGGCGCACGGCAAGCGGGTGCACGAGCTGTCCGGCGGCATGCGCCAGCGCGTGGCGCTGGCCCGCGCGCTCGCGCAGGACAGCCAACTGCTCCTGATGGACGAGCCGTTCGCCGCCCTCGACGCGATCACCCGGGACGTGCTGCACGACGAGCTGATGCGCATCTGGCGCGAGACGGGCGTGTCGGTCCTGTTCGTCACGCACAACGTGCGCGAGGCGGTGCGGCTCGCGCAGCGCGTCGTCCTGCTGTCGTCGCGGCCCGGCCGGGTGGCGCGCGAGTGGAGCGTCGACATCGACCAGCCGCGGCGCATCGAGGACGCCGCGGTGGCGGAGCTGTCCGTCGAGATCACCGAACAACTGCGTGGGGAGATCCGCCGCCATGGGCAGCACTGACACGAAGACGCCCGGCACGGCCGAGGGCCCGGCGGACGCCCACGACCTGGCCGGTCTGGAGGCGGGCCTCGACGCGCTCGAGACCGTGCAGACACGGCGTGCCACGCTGCGCGAGACCCTCGTGCAGAAGGTCCTTCCGCCGGTCACCGCCGTGGTCCTGGTCCTGGTGGTGTGGCAGATCCTGGTGTGGGCGAAGGTCACCGACAGCTACAAGCTGCCCGCGCCGTCGGCGGTGTGGGACGAGGTGGAGGCCGCCTGGCTGCAGGGCACCCTGTTCGACTACATCTGGACGAGCGTCCAGCGCGGCCTGCTCGGCTTCGGCATGGCCCTGGTCATCGGCACCCCGCTGGGCCTGCTCGTGGCGCGGGTCCGCTTCGTGCGCGCGGCCATCGGGCCGATCCTGTCCGGACTGCAGTCGCTGCCGTCCGTGGCGTGGGTGCCGCCCGCCGTGCTCTGGCTGGGTCTCAACGACTCGATGATGTACGCGGTGATCCTGCTCGGCGCGGTGCCGTCCATCGCCAACGGCCTGGTCGCGGGCGTCGACCAGATCCCGCCGCTGTTCCTGCGGGCGGGCCGCACGCTCGGCGCGACGGGCCTGCGGCACACCTGGCACATCGTCATGCCGGCCGCGCTGCCCGGCTATGTGGCGGGCCTGAAGCAGGGGTGGGCGTTCTCCTGGCGCTCCCTGATGGCCGCGGAGATCATCGCGCAGTCGCCCGACCTCGGCATCGGGCTCGGCCAGCTCCTGGAGGCGGGCCGCACCAACAGCAGCATGTCCCAGGTCTTCCTCGCCATCCTGCTCATCCTGATCGTCGGCATCGCCATCGACCTGCTCATCTTCAGCCCGCTCGAGCGGTGGGTGCTGCGCAGCCGCGGCCTCCTGGTGAAGAGCTGATTCCCATGTTCCGTACGCATCGCACGCACCGCCGCCCCGAGCACCGTCCCGTCCTGCTCGTCGTCGCCCACGGCAGCCGGGATCCGCGGCATGCCGCGACCGTGCGGTCCCTGCTGCGTACGGTGCGGGGCCTGCGGCCCGGGCTGCGCGTCGAGGTGGGGTTCCTGGACTTCGACACCCCGTCCGTGCCGGACGTTCTCGACTCCCTCGCCGCGGAGGGGGTACGTGACGTCGTCGCCCTGCCCCTGCTGCTCACCCGCGCCTTCCACGCGAAGGCCGACATCCCGGCGGTGCTTCGGGAGGCTCCGCCGGGGCTGCGGGTGCGGCAGGCGGGGGTGCTCGGGCCCTCGCCGCTGTTGCTCGCCGCGCTCGAGACGCGGTTGTACGAGGCGGGGCTCGACCCCGCCGACAAGCCCACGACCGGGGTCGTCCTGGCCTCGGCGGGCTCCACCGACCCGGAGGCGATCGCAGTGATCGCTGACATCGCGCGGGAGTGGCGGCACACCGGTTGGTGCGCCGTGCGGCCTGCGTTCGCCTCCGCGACTCTTCCCCGCACGTCGGATGCGGTGCGCATGCTTCGGGCGGAGCCCGGGGTGCGGCGGGTGGCTGTCGCCCCGTACGTCCTGGCACCCGGCTTCCTGCCGGACCGGATCGCCCGGGGGGCCGGGGAGGCGGATGTCCTGGCGGACGTGCTGGGTGACTCCCCGCTTGTCGCCCGGCTGCTCCTTGACCGCTTCGATTCGTGCCGCCGCTTCGCGGCGGATTACTCCCACCCACCCGCCCGTGCGGGGCGCAACTCCTTGCCGGCCGCAGGCTGAGCGCTCCCGCTTGCAGCGCTCAACATGCGGCTCCGCCGCGGGGCCGCGGGCCGTCAACCGTCTGCGACCCCGTCGTGGCTGGTCGCGCAGTTCCCCGCGCCCCTTCAGGGCGCAGCCGAACCGCAGCGTCCCGGGCCCCGTTAGGGGCGAAGGGACACGCCGAGCTGATCCCCGTTAGGGGCACAGGGAGGAACTGTGCCATCAGCCCCGTTAGGGGCACAGCGAGGAACTGTGCCATCAGCCCCGTAAGGGGCGCGGGGAACTGCGCGACAAGCCCCCACCGGCCCGCAGGCGAAAACAAGGCACCCGGCCCCGGCCGGATCTTGGCGCGGGCCTACGGCCGGAAACCGCTTGCAGGGGCTCGCGGCCCCCGAATACCGTCTCGCGGATGACATCCGCACCCCTCACCCCCGAACTCCGCTCCGAGCGCCTCGTGCTCTCCGCGTACGTCGCGTCCGACGAGGCGGACTTCGTGGCGCTGTTCCAGGACGAGGCGGTGGGCCGCTGGTTCGGGGACGGGATGCAGAGCGCCGAGGAGGACCGGGCCCTGTTCGCGCGGCTGTTCAGCATCGTGTACGCGGAGCGGCGGTTCCCGGTGTGGGCGGTGCGGCACGAGGGCCGGTACGCGGGGCACGCCGAGATCAAGCCCTCGCCCGAGGCGTGGCTGGACGGGCACGAGATCATATACGGCCTGTCCAAGGACAGTTGGGGCCTCGGCCTCGGCACGGAGCTCGCGCGGCTTCTCACCGACTACGGCCACCGGACCCTGGGCCTGGCCGAGGTGCACGCCACCGTGGACTCGCTCAACACGCCGTCCGTCACCGTCCTGAAGCGCCTCGGCTACACCCAGGGCCGCGAGGTGCGCGAGGACGACGGCCGCACGACGCTCCAGTTCACGTCGCGGGCCGACGCCCGGCCCGCCTAGCGGCCGAGGACCGGCCCGCCTGGAAGCCGACGGCAGTCGCTACGCCGCCTTGTCCACCAGCGCGACCAGCTCCGCCACCGGCATCGACCCCGCCTCCCTGCGCTCCCGCGCGAACTCGTTGGCGAGCCGCTGGAGCGTGTCGTTCACCGGCGTCGGCACCCCGTGCAGCCGGCCGAGGAGCGCGATCTCGCCGTTGAGGTAGTCGGCCTCGATGGTGCCGGTGCCCCGGCTGAGGCTCTGCCAGGAGGAGCCGCCGCCGCGCGGGCTGCCGTCGAAGGGCTCGAAGCTGATCCGGTCCCCCCGGCTCTCCTTCTGCTCCTGTTCGCCCACGGCCTCGATCCCGGCCGCGGCCAGCACGGCCTCGCCCTCGGCCCGGGCCCGCCGGAACAGGCCCAGGGCCGCCTCCCCGGCGATCGGCCCGGTGAGCGCCTCGACGGCGTTGGCGAGGTTGGCGAGGAGCTTGCCGTACTTCCAGCGCATCACGTCCGCGACCACCGGCGCGAGCAGCCGGGCGCTCTCCAGGTCGGCGGCGATCCGGCGCGCGGTGTCGTCGGTCCCCGCCGGGTAGCGGCCGAGGTGGAGGATGCCCGTGTAGGGGGCACCGGCGGCCGAGACGGTGCCCGGCTCGACGTACGTGGACGGCAGCCACACGCACATGCCGTACACACGGCGGAAGCGGCGCAGCGCCATCCGCTCGCTCTCGACGCCGTTCTGCGCGCAGACCAGCGGCAGCGCCTCGGCGGCGGTCCCGCCGCCCGCGACGGGCCGTGTGCTCCAGGCGCCGAGCGCGGCCTCGGCGTCCTGCGTCTTCACGGTCAGGAAGAGCACGTCGTCGGGGCGCAACTCGCCCAGTTCGGCGGGGTTCTCGACGACGGGCAGGCGGTGGGTGCGGGGCCCGTCGGGAGTTCTGAGCGTGAGTCCGCGCTCCCGCAGCACCTCGCGGTGCGCGCCGCGCGCGACCAGGACGACCTCGTGACCGGCCCCGGCGAGGCGCCCGCCGACGCTGCCGCCGACGGCCCCCGCTCCGATGATGATGTAGCGCATGCGGTGAGCCTCGCACAGCCGATCGGTGATCGGTCAAGATCCGTTCGGATACTGGACCTTGCCCCTGGGGCAGACTCCACGCTGCCGCCATGGACAGCGACTACCTGACCCAGAGCCCGTACACCGCCCCCGGCCCCCGCCTCGACGCCCTCCTCGGCGCCGCCCCGCTCCCCCGCGACCCGGCCGCGCTCGCCACCCTCGTACGCGGTGTGCTGCTGCACCGCGAGGAGGGCGACCGCTTCGGCTACCGGGTGCCGGAGGAGCGCATGCGCGAGGACGCCGAGTCGCGGTACGCCGACGACGTCCTGCGCATCCTCGCCGAGCGCGGTGCGACGCCGCTGACCGAGAGCCGGGAGCCCGCGGCCCGGTTCGTGGGCACCTGCCGGGACTTCGCGCTGCTGCTGTGCTCGCTGCTGCGGGCCACCGGCACCCCGGCACGCCTGCGGTGCGGCTACGGGACCTACTTCCAGGAGGGCCTGAACGACAACCACTGGGTGACGGAGTTCTGGACGGCCGGCCGCGGCTGGGTCCTGGCGGACGCGCAGCTCGTCGGCGGCTGGTACGGCACCTCCTTCGATCCCATCGACGTACCGCGTACGGAGTTCCTGGTCGCCGGTGACGCGTGGCGGGCGTGCCGGGACGGCCGCGCGGACCCGGACACGTTCGGAGTGAGCACCGTGCCCGCGATCAAGGGGTGGCCGCTGGTGCGCGCGGACGTGGTGGCCGACCTCGCGGCGCTCGGCGGCGTGGAGGCGCTGCCGTGGGACGGCTGGGGCCTGATGGAGAAGGACGGCGCGGACGTCACTGAGGAGGATCTCGCGCTGCTCGACACCGTGGCCGCCGCCACGTCGGCCGCTGGGCGCGCGGCGGATGCCCGGCGGCCGGACGCCGTGCGCCGCCTGCTCGACGACCCGCGTCTTGCCGTGCCCTCCGAGATCGTCTCGCACACCACGTACGGCGGGGAACGCACCGTCAGTCTGCCGGCGCCGCCCGCTCGGGGGTGAACGGCGTGCCCTGATGGAACCAGAGCAGCCAGCCCTCGGGGGTGCGCCGCCACAGTGAACTGCGGTGCGCCAGGCGGCCGTTGGTGTCGGTGTCGAAGGTCAGGTGCACCACGTCGTCGGCGAGCTGGACGCCCCGCATGCGGGAGGTCGTGGTGGCCCGGCCGCCGGGGTCGGGGCGGCCGGCGAGGACCTTGACGATGGACTCGCGGTCCCAGCGCGCGCCGGACGCGCCGAACTCGGTGAACTCCGGGTGCAGGAAGCTGCCGAACACCTCGGGCGAGGCCCGCACTTCGGGGTCGAGCAGGCGCAGTTCGTTCTCGATGGCGGCCTCGACGGCGGGCGAGCGGCGGGGCACGCCGGGCAGGAAGGGCGTTTCGGGCATACCGGGTGTGTCAGGCATCGGTCATCTCCACGAGCTTGGTGACGGTGTTCCAGTTGCGGCTGGTGGCGATGAGACCCTTGGTGAGCGCCGGGCGCGCGAGGGCGTCGGCGAGCTTGGAGCGCCCGAGGCCGTCGGGCGCGTACAGATACAGCGCGCGGTCGCCGAGCCGGAACTCCTCCGGCAGGTAGGCCGCTTGGTCGAGGGCGGCGAACCGGCCGGCGGCGACGGGCGCCGAGAAGTACGTGACGTGCAGTTGCCGGGCCTCGAGAGCGGCCGCGGGGAACGGGCAGGCGTCGGCCACGGCCTTCAGATACGCCGCGTCGCGCACCAGGACGTCGACGGTGAACCCGAATTCCCGTTCCAGCGCGTCGCCGATCTCGGCGGCCAGGCTCTCCTCGTCGCCGTGGTCCGCGGTGAAGACGGCGTTGCCGCTCTGCAGATGGGTGCGTACGTCGCCGTGGCCGAGCCCTTCGAGGAGCGCGCGCAGGCGTGCCATCGGCACTTTTCTGCTGCCGCCCACATTGATGCCGCGCAGCAGCGCCGCGTAGATCTTCGTCGCCATGCGCACACGATAAGGCGGCCGCCGTGCCCCGTGGGGGTGGGCACGACGGCCGCCGGCTTCAGAGGGCCGTGATTACTCGACGACCTTCAGGAGCTTGTTGGGCGTGCCCTCGCTCGGGTTGGAGATCTTGTCCGGCGTGGCACCGTCGGTCAGCGCCTTGGCGACGGCGTCCGGCTTGGCGTCCTTGTGGGCGCCGAGGTAGACGGCGGCGGCGCCGACGACGTGCGGGGTCGCCATCGAGGTGCCGGAGATCGTCTTGGTGGCGTCGTCGCCGGTGTTCCAGGCGGAGGTGATGTCCGAGCCCGGGGCGTAGATGTCCACGACGGAGCCGAAGTTGGAGAAGTCCGACTGCTCGTCGTCCTTGGTCGAGGAGGCGACCGTGATGGCCTCCTTGACGCGGGCCGGGGAGCCCTGGCCGGCGTCGCTGGACTCGTTGCCCGCGGCCACGCCGTAGGTGACACCGGCGGCGATGGACTTCTTGACGGCCTCGTCCAGGGCCTCGTCGGCGCCGCCGCCGAGGCTCATGTTGGCGACGGACGGGCCCTGGTGGTTCTTGGTGACCCAGTCGATGCCCGCGACGACCTGCTCGGTGGTGCCGGAGCCCTGGTCGTCCAGGACGCGGACGGCGACGATCTTCGCCTTCTTGGCGACACCGTGCGCGTCGCCGGCGATGGTGCCCGCGACGTGGGTGCCGTGGCCGTTGCCGTCGTCGGCGTTGTCGTCGTTGTCGACGGCGTCGAAGCCGGAGACGGCGCGGCCGCCGAAGTCCTTGTGACTGACGCGGACACCGGTGTCGATGACGTACGCGGTGACGCCCTCGCCCGCGGCGTCGGGGTACGTGTACTTCTTGTCGCCGGCCGTGTCGGCCTGGTCGATGCGGTCCAGGCCCCACGACGGCGGGTTGTCCTGGGTGGCGTCGATCGAGAACTTCTTGCTCTGCACGACCTTGCCCACGGCCGGGTCGGCGGCCAGGCGCTTGGCCTCGGTCTCGGACAGGCTCTTGGCGGAGAAGCCGTTGACGGCCGAGGAGTAGTTGCGGCTCAGCTTGCCGCCGTACTCCTTGGCGAGGTCGGACTTGGTGCCCTTGTCGGCCTTCTCGTCGAGCAGCACGATGTAGCTGCCGTCGACGGCGCCCTTGGCGTCGGCGCCGTAGACCTTACCCTCGGCGGGGGTCGACGCCCCGGCGAACGAGCCGGCGAAGACGGTCACTCCCACCGCGGTGGCGGCGGTGGCTATCGCCGCGGTGAGCTTCATCGTGCGAGCGCGCTTGTGTGTAGCCATGAAGAGGGGTCTCCTCGTGGTGTGTTGTGGGGGGATGTGGGGGGTTTCAAAGCTTTTGTGCTGTGCGCAGCCATGACTGCCGCGCCCGGGGAATTCCGAAAGAACTGAAGATCTCCGGGCGTTGGGACGAAACCTTGTCTGAATGACGCGCGCAGATCAATACCTTCATACGCCTGTGACTTGTTCAACAAGGTTCTGTAATAACAAAACGGGGTTGCCGTGACAGATCGGACGTGAGGGAACGTAACCTCCGCCCGCATGCGCGCAGGTGCCAAGTCCCGTTGGGCGTCAGGGGACTTGAGTGGTGGCCCTCCGGTAAGCGAACCAGGGCAGGAAGTACTGCGTGACCGGCCCCATGGCGAGCGCGTACAGCACGGTCCCCGCCCCCACGCTCCCGCCGAGCAGCCAGCCCACGGCGAGCACGCTGACCTCGATCAGCGTGCGCACGAGCCGGATGGAGCGCCCGCTCACCGCGGCCAGGCCCGTCATCAGGCCGTCCCGGGGGCCCGGCCCGCAGCGCGCGCCGACATAGACGGCGACGGACAGGCCGTTGACGAGGATCCCGCCGGCGAGCAGGCCGATCCTGACCGGCAGGCCGAGGTCGTCGGGTACGAGCCAGAGGCCGAGGTCGGACGCGTACGCCACGACGACGACGTTGGCGCCCGTGCCGAACCGCGGCCGCTGCCGCAGCGGGATCCACAGCAGCAGGACGAAGACGCCGACCACCGCGCTGACCGTGCCGAAGCTCAGCGGGGTGTGGCGCTCGACGCCCTGGTTGAGCACGCTCCAGGGGCTGACGCCGAGGCCGGCCCGGACCATCACGGCGATGCTGAGGCCGTACAGGGCAAGGCCCAGGAAGAGTTGAGGGAGGCGTCTCAGGGGGCGCTCGCCGAGGGGGACGTACGTGAGCGGGGGCGGGCCGGGGGCGTGGTCGGTGCTGTCGTCGGCGTGCTGCCGCATGCGGGGGTGCCTCCACAGGGTGCTCGGGTGACTCAAGGCCCGGCGATCCGGGGCCGGACGGGGAGAAGGCCAGGTCCTCAAGGCCAATGCGGGCGAGTCTGTAGAGTGATTGGCCCGTAAAACATGGCCAATCCAGGGAGAATGGTATGGCGGAGGCGGAGAGGGACAGGGCGGGGTCCGGGGACCGCACCCTGGGAAGCCGTCGGCTCGCCGCCCTGCTGCCCGACCCGGCCGGGGCGCGGCCCGCGTACCGCCATCTCGCCCGGGCGATCAGCGCGCTGATCCTCGACGGGCGGATCGCGCTGCACGTCAGGCTCCCCGCCGAACGGGAGCTCGCCGCCGCGCTGAACACCAGCAGGGCCACGGTCACGGCCGTGTACGACCTGCTGCGGGAGGGCGGTTACGCGCGCAGCAGGCAGGGTGCGGGGACGTGGACGGGGCTGCCCGAAGGCCGTACGCCGGGCGCCCTCACCCGGCTCCTGCGCCCCCAGGACAGCGCGATCGACCTGGCCAGGGCGGCGCCCGCGCTGCCGGAGCGGGCACTCGCCGACGCGCTGGCCGAGGTCACGCCGCAGCTGGCCGCGCACACGCACACGCCCGGCTACCACCCCTACGGCCTGGCCGAGTTGCGAGCCGCCGTCGCCGAGCGGTTCACGCGGCGGGGCCTGGCCACGGTACCGGAGCAGATCCTGCTGACCTCCGGCGCGCAGCACGCGCTCACCCTCGTCCTGGGGCTGCTGTGCCGCCCCGGCGACCGGGTCATGGTCGAGAGCCCGTCGTACCCGAACGCCCTGGAGGCGATGCGCCGCGCCCGGCTGCGCACGGTGCCGGTCCCGGTGACCACCGGCTGGGACGTGGAGATCATGGAGTCGACGCTGCGTCAGGCGGTGCCCCGACTGGCGTATCTGATCCCGGACTTCCACAATCCGACGGGCTGCCTCATGCCCGACGGGGAGCGCGCCCGGGTGCTGCGCGCGGCGCACCGCTCCGGCACCTGGCTGGTGATCGACGAGACGCTGGCCGATCTTGCCCTAGACGGGCCCGCCCCGGCGCCGTTCGCCTCGCTCGCCGCGCCGGACGCGGGCGGCAAGGTCATCTCGGTCGGCTCGATGAGCAAGACGCACTGGGGCGGCCTGCGCATCGGCTGGCTGCGGGCGCCGTCCCGGCTCGTCACCGAGCTCGCCGGGCAGCGGGTCGCCACCGACATGGGCGGCTCCGTCCTCGACCAGCTCCTGGCCCTCGCGCTGCTCGACCGGGCCGGGGACTTGCTCGCGGACCGCCTGGACCGGCTCCGCGAGCAGCGCGCCGCGCTGGCCGCTGCGCTGGCTGAACATCTCCCCCGGTGGACCTGGCAGCCGCCGTCCGGCGGCCTGTCCTTCTGGGTCGACCTCGGCGAGCCGGTGGCCTCGGCCCTCGCGGAACGGGTACTCGACTACGGCGTACGGATCGAGGGCGGCGCCTGCTTCGCCCCCGATCCGGGCCTCTTCGAACAGCGCCTGCGCATCCCGTACACCGCTCCCCCGGACGCCCTGCGCGAAGCGGTCCACCGCATGGCCGGGGCCCTGGCCGACGGCCTGCCCCACGCTCCGGCGGGACGCAGGCCGCATTGGATCGCGTAATCGCGTGGGGCCATGCGCCCCAAAGGGGCGCGGGGAACTGCGCGACCAGCCCCCACGGCGCCGCAGATTGGCACCTCACATCCAGCGAAGCGCTTATGCGGCCGCTGCCACCTTCCGCTCCTCGAACGAGTCCAGCGTCCGGGAGAAGTCCCGGGTGGAGAGCAACAGCTTGTAGATGATGGCGAGTTCGAAGACCAGGAGCAGCGCGCCGGACACGATCGTCGCGGGGATCACCGCGTCGAAGAGCGGGCCGATGATGAAGACGCCCATCTGGAACTCGATGCCGCTCACCAGGTGCGTACGGACGCGGTGGCGCAGCAGGAAGGAGCGCGCCCGCAGGTACGCGGGGAACTTGTGGCGGAACTCCTGGTGCAGGTCGATGACCTGGGCCTTGGGCCGGGTGCCGCCGTCCACCGCGTCGGGATCGCCGGAGTCGGCGCGGGCGTCGGCGTACGAGTCGGCGCGGGCGTCGGCGTACGAGTCGGCGTGGGCGTCGGCCTCGGAGGTGCCCGCCTCCGCCTTCGCCCGCTCCAGGTCCTGCTCGACGTCCGCCTCGGGGTTGTCCCGCAACAGGTCTTCCATGAAGGCGAGTTCGGCGGTGTTCTCGGCCCGCCGCGCCGCCTTCATGCGGGCCTTGATCTGCTTGCGCATGGTGTGCCGGATCTTGAATATCTCCAGCGAGTTGATGTACCGGAGCGTGTCCAGGAAGACCACGGCGACCGCGAGCCAGATGTAGATCTCGTCGTCGGTGCGGGCGTACTGACCGCCCATCAGGGCGACCCCGCACACCATCACCCGGATCCGGTCGAAGACGAAGTCGAGCCAGGCGCCGAAGACCGAACCGGTGCCGGTCAGCCGCGCGACCTTCCCGTCCATGCAGTCCAGGACGAAGCTGAAGTGGTAGATCACGGCACCGAGCACCAGCCAGCGCCAGTCACCGAACGCGAAGCACACCGACGAGCCGAGCCCCAGCAGGAACGCGCCCCAGGTGATCTGGTTGGGCGTGATTCTCGTGTGCCGGGCCGTCAGCCGGACGAGCGGCGTGGCGACCGGGTCCACGAGCATCACGGTCCACCACGCGTCACGCTTCTTCTGGGTGATGCGGCGCACCTCGGCGAGGGACGGTACGTCTGGCCGCACGGACTGTCGTGACATGGGTCAACTTCCTGGCGTTCGAATGAAGTTCAGCTCACGCTAGGAAGCCGTTCATGCAAGGAACAAGAAGCGGCGGGGGCAACCTTTGGCCGGGGGTAAGGGTCCTCTAGACAGGACGAGTCCATGGCCCAGCCAGGACGGCACCGCGTTACCCGAGCGTTACCGAATGACCCGGCCGTTACCGAATGGCTTCGCGGAGCGTTACGTCACGCCCGGTCGGCCGCCCCCGGGCCGACGCCGAAACACCACCAACTCGCCCTGTAGTACCACCAAACGGTCATCGGCCCGCATCCCCTTCCTTCACACCGCCGCCACGCGCGGCCCGCACGATCTCCTCCTCGATCAGGTCGGCCGCCATCTTCGTGCCGCCCTCGCCCGCCATGCCGGCGCGCACCTCGGCGAGCCTGCGCGCGACCTCCGGGTCGTCGACGAGCGCGAGGACCGCCGCGCGCAGTGAGGCGGCGTCGGCCTCCTCCATCGGCAGATGCCGCGCGACACCGAGCCCCTGGAGCATGTCCGCGTTGCCGAACTGGTCGACGGCCTGCGGCACGGCGACCATCGGCGTCCCGGTCGCGAGACCCTCCTGGCTGCCGCCCGCCCCGGCGTGCGTGACGAAGGCGTCGGCCTGCTTCAGGATCGCCAACTGCGGCACCCAGCGGTGCACTTCTACGTTGGCGGGTACGTCACCGAGTTCGGCGACGTCGACGTGCCTGCCGATCTGGAGCACCACGTACCAGCCCGGCAGGTCACCGAAAGCCTTGACGCACTCGCGGTAGAAGCCCGGCTGCTTGGTGAAGGCCGAGCCGAGGGACACGAGGAGCACCTTCTCCGCGTGCGCCGGGCGCTCCCATGCGCCCTGCGCGGCGCGGTCGCCCTGACAGGCGCCGACGAAGGAGTGCACGCCCTCGTCGACCCGGTCGGCGTTGGGCTGGAGCGCCTTGGGGATCAGGACGAGCGAGCGCGGCGGCCGGCCGACGAACGGGTCCGGGTGCTGATCGATCCCGTTCTCGGCCAGCCACGCCTTGAAGCGCGCGAAGTAGGCCCGGCCGCGCTCGGTCTCGTACAGCGGCGCGTACAGCGGCTCGGCGACCTCCTCCTCGTACCCCTCCCAGGCGACCAGGTTCGGCGAGAGCGAGATCTCGGGGACGCCCCAGTTCCGGGCGAGCACCCGTGCCGGGTAGGAGGTGATGTCGTGCAGGACGAGGTCCGGCTCGTCGCCCTCGTACGCGGCGCGCAGTTGCGGCAGGGCGCTGATGGCGTCGTCCAGGAACGGCTCGATGTTGTCGATCAGGGTGTCGCCCCAGGCCTCCGGGTCGGCGTCGGGGCCCGGGAGCGTCGTGGTGTAGAGCACGGGCTCGGCACCGGTCTCGGCGATCTTCTCCTCGAACGCGTGCGGAATCGCGTACGTGACGCGGTGGCCGCGGGCAACGAGCTCCCGGATCACTTCGAGACTCGGGTTCACGTGCCCGTGGGCGGCGATGGAGAACATGGCGATGTGGGCACGCTGGCGTGTGGTCATGCCCCGACCATAAGCGAGACGATACGTCTCGTGCAACTCTTTTCCTGCCGGGCGGGCTCAGCGCTGGTAGCGCTTCAGGACCAGGTTCCCGTCGTCCACCAGGCGGTCGCGGAGCTCGTCCATGCCGATCGCGCCGCTGTAGTACTCCTGGAGCGCGGGGGTCGCGATCTTGTCCATCCACTCCGGATAGCCGCGCACCGACTGGGCGGGCGCCGGGCGCAGATGGCGTGCGAGGGCCGTGCCGGTGGCCCAGTCGTCCTTCTTCGTACGCAGCGCCGGGTCCTTGAGGGCCGCCCTGCCCGTGGGCAGCATCCAGTCGCCGCGCGCGAGCCGCACCATGTTGGCGGGCCGCAGGAAGAAGTCGATGAACTGCGCGGCCTCCTTCTTGTGCGGGCTGTCCTCGGCGACCGACAGGGTCTGCGGGCTGACGCCCTGCGCGAGCCCGTCGGCCCCGGCGGGCGCGGGCAGGACCTGCCAGTCGAAGCCCTCCGGCGCCTGCTGCGCGATCTGCTGGCGGTACGAGAACCCGAGCGGCACCATCGCGTACTTGCCGCCGAAGAAGCCGGGCAGCGTGTCCGAGCCGCCCATGCCGAGCGTGGCGCCCGACGCGCTCCTGTCGACGTTGACCTGGTCGTGCACGGTGCGCGGCAGCACCTCGTCGGCCGCCTCGAAGCGGATCTCGGCCTTGCCGTCCGCGCGCCGGTGGAACAGCTTCCCGCCGGTCGACAGCGACAGATTGAGCGTCGCCGACACGGGCTCCTTCAGCGGCCAGGCCACCCCGAACTTCCCCTTGCCCTTGGTCAGTTCCTTCGTGACCGAGCGGAACTCGGGCCAGATCCACGGCTTCTCCGGGGTCGGGATCCGTACGCCGGACTCCTTGAGCCACTTCGCGTTGGCGATCAGGACGCGCGGCTCCTGGAGGAACGGCACGCCGTACACCTTGCCACCGAAGGTGGCCGTGTCCCAACTGGCCTGTGGGATGTCGGACTTGAGCCGCCGCGGAAGGAGTTCGCCGAGGTCCGCGAGATAGCCGCCGTACGCGAAGTCCGCGAGGTCGTCGGAGGCGTCGTGGATGATGTCCGGCGCCTCACCGCCCTCGAAGGAGGTGAGGAGCTGGTCGTGGACGCTGGTCCAGCTCCCCTGGACGTACTCGACCTTGACGTCCGGGTGGGTGGCGTTCCACTCCCTCACCAGCTCCTTGTTGGCGTCGACGGACTCCTTCTGCCAGGCCAGCGACTGGAAGCGGAGGGTGATCCTGCCGTCGGAGCGGCCGTCGTCGTCGCTGCAGCCGGAGAGCAGCCCACAGGCCGTGACCAGGGCGAGCACGACGGCAACGATCCGCGGGCGAAGTGTGCGCATCAGCTCTTCACCGCCCCGGCCAGCATCCCGCCGGTGATCCGCCGCTGGATGATCGCGAAGACGACGAGCGACGGCAGCGTCGCGAGGAACGCGGCGGCGGCGAGCGGGCCGAGGTCGGCCGCGCCCTCCGCGCCGAGGAAGTGCGTGAGGACGACCGGCAACGTCTGTTTCTCCGGGGTCTTGAGCAGGACGAGCGCGAAGAAGAACTCGTTCCAGGCGGTGATGAAGGCGAACAGCGCCGTCGCCACGATGCCGGGAGCGAGGAGTGGCGCGGTCACGGAGACGAGCGTGCGCAGCTTGCTCGCGCCGTCGACCGCGGCCGCCTCCTCCAGCTCGGGCGGCACGGCACGGACGTACCCGACGAGCATCCACAGCGCGAACGGCAGCGCCCACACGACGTACACCATGATCAGTCCGGGCAGCGAGTTGATCAGGTGCAGGTTCTTCAGGACCAGGAACAGCGGGATGATCACCAGGACGAACGGGAACGCCTGGCTGACCACGACCCAGCCGGTCGCGGCCCGCGCGAGCAGGGTGCGGTGCCGCGCCATCACGTACGCCATCGGGGTCGCGATGACGACGGCGACGACCGATGCGCTCAGGGCCGCGATCAGCGAGTTGCCTGCCGCTTCGAGCAGGGGCTGTTCGTCGAAGGCCTGGCGGTAGTTGGCGAGGGTCGGGTCCTTCGGGATCCAGGTGGGGTGCAGGCTGCCCAGTTCGCGGGACGGCTTGAAGGAGGTGGAAATCAGCCACAGAAACGGGAAAGCGAGGAAGACGAGATACGCCAGCAGCGCGAGGTACTGCCCCGCGCGCGCGGGCCCGCCGGTCCGGCTCGTACGGGACGTCACCGCTGGTCGCCTCCCTTCAGGCGGCCCACGAGATACACGGCGAGCAGCACCGAGATCAGCGCGACCATCACACAGCCCATCGCCGCCGCGTAGCCGAACTGGCCGTAGCGGAAGGCCTCTTCGTACGCGAACAGCATCGGCAGCCGCGTACGCCCGCCGGGGCCGCCGTTGGTCAGCACATAGACCAGCGCGAAGGAATTGAAGTTCCAGATGAAGTTGAGCGCCGTGATGGCGAGGGCGATGGGCTTCAGGGCGGGCCAGGTGACGGTGCGGAAGCGGCGCCAGGGGCCCGCGCCGTCCATCTCGGCGGCTTCGTGCAGCTCGCGCGGCACGTTCTGCAGGCCGGCGAGCAGCGCGACCGTCGTCTGCGGCATGCCCGCCCACACGCCGACGACGATGACGGCGGGCAGCGCGGAGCCGATGCCGGTCAGCCAGTCCCGGCCCTCGCCAAGGCCCAGGTCACGGATCGTCTCGTTGAGGATGCCCGCGTCCGGGTTGTAGACGAGGCGCCACATGATGCCGACGACGACCTCCGGCATCGCCCACGGGATGATCGCGAGCGACCGGGCCAGCCAGCGGAAGCGCAGGTTCTGGTTGAGCAGCAGCGCGAGGCCGAGGGCCAGCAGGAACTGCGGCACGGTCACACCGACGGCCCACAGCAGGCCGATCCGGAACGAGTCCCAGAACAGGGTGTCGTGCAGCAGATCCTGGAAGTTGAGCAGGCCGATCCACTCGGTCGGCTCGGTGCGGCCCGACTGGGAGTCGGTGAACGCCAGCGAGATGCCGTAGAGCAGCGGGCCGACGCTCAGGACCAGGATCGGGAGCAGCGCGGGCAGCACGAGGAACCAGGCGCCGTGGTCCATCACCCCGGCGCGGGGTGCGCCCCTCGGAGAGCCTCTGCCGGACCGCTTTCTCGCGGTCGCCAATGTCACGGAATCGGCTCCTTTGGGCGGCTGATTGGTGTTTTGGCCGCCCAGGCGGCCCCCGTCATCGTGCTGATGTGATCTTGATACGTCAAGCAACTGCGCACGCCGGAAGTCCGGTCTGGCCTGTACGAATGCGAGACTTGCGCGGCGGCCGGACACCATCGGCCGCGGGGTGAGGCACAGGGTGCGGGAGGCAACGGATGGACGAGGCGAGGGCGCGGGGCGTCCTGGACGCGGCGGGTGTCGCGGCGGGCGGCGCGGGCGGCGTGGACCGTGCCGAGTTGCTCGCGCTCGGCGAGAACGCGGTGTTCGCCGTGGGCGACCTCGTCGTGAAGGTCGGCCGGGACGCGCCGGAACTGCTCGACCGGGCGCGGCGCGAACTCGCCGTCGCCGCGTGGCTGCGGGACTCCGGGGTGCCGGCCGTGCGGGCCGCCGAGCCCGGGCCCCGGCTCGTCTCCGGGCACCCGGTGACGCTCTGGCACCGGCTGCCCGCGGCCGTGCGGCCCGCGGGCGCGGGGGACCTGGCCGCGCTGCTGCGCCTGGTGCACGCGCTGCCGTCTCCTTCCTTCGAGCTGCCCCGGCGCGAACTGCTCGGCGGGGTCGAGCGGTGGCTGCGGCTCGCCGGGGACGCGATCGACGTGGAGGACGCCGACTATCTGCGGGAGCGGCGCGACGGGTTCGCCGCGGCGGCCGCCTCGCTCGTGCCGCGGCTGGCCCCGGGGCCGATCCACGGTGACGCGCTGCCGCGCAATGTCCTGGTGGGTCCCGACGGGCCCGTCCTGGTGGACCTGGAGACGTTCTCCTCCGATCTGCGGGAGCACGACCTCGTGGTCATGGCGCTCTCCCGGGACCGGTACGGGCTCGGGGCCGACGCCTACGACGAGTTCACCCGGGTGTACGGGTGGGATGTGCGGGAGTGGGAGGGGTGTGCCGTGTTGCGCGGGGCGCGGGAGACGGCGAGTTGCGCGTGGGTTGCCCAGCATGCGCCGGGCAACCCTGCGGCGTTGGCCGAGTTTCGCCGCCGCGTGGCGTCCCTTCGGGACGGGGACACCGCGGTGCGGTGGCGCCCGTTCTGACCGCCTCCCGCCACGGGGGCTCCGCCCCCGAACCCCCGCTCCTCAAACGCCGGAGGGGCTATATCCCCCACCCACCCGCCCTTTCATCGCGCTGCCGCGCTCGTCCTCAAACGCCGGACGGGCTGAAATCCCGCCGACCGACTGTTCCGGCAGGTAGTAAGGGCGGGCGGGCGGGATAAGCCCGTCCGGCGCTTGAGGACGAGCCGCGAAGCGGCGATCGCGCGCGGAGCGCGCTCATGGACGCAGCGGGGCGCACCCCGCGAGAACTACACCCCCGCCGCCACGTCGTCCTCCCGCAGGGGCCAAGTCCCGTCCACCACGGCGGACGCGTCGCCCTTCCTGCGCAGGAACTGCTGGAAGTCGGCCGCCCACTCCGCGTACCACTCCACCTGTCGGCGGTGCAGTTCGGCCGCGCCGAGGTCGGCGACCTTGGTGTGGCGGGTGGCTATCGCGCAGGCGAGGTGGGCGGCGGCCAGGGCGTCGGAGGACGCGTCGTGGGCCGACTCCAGGACCACGCCGTACTCGGTGCAGACCGCTTCGAGGTTGCGCTTGCCGCGGCGATAGCGGTCGACGGAGCGGTCGATGGTGTACGGGTCGATGACGGGGGCGGGCTCCGCGCCGCCGAGGCGCTCGCGCAGAGAGGGCAGCCCGTGCCGGCGCAGCTCGGCGGAGAGCAGGCTCAGGTCGAACGCGGCGTTGTACGCCACGACCGGGACGCCCGCCTGCCAGTAGGACACCAGGACGCCCGCCAGCGCGTCGGCGACCTCCGCGCCGGGCCTGCCCTCGGCGGCGGCCCGCTCGTTCGTGATGCCGTGCACGGCCACCGCGTCCTCGGGGATCGGGACCCCCGGGTCCGCGAGCCACTCGCGGCGGCCCAGCTCCTGCCCGGCCCTGACCTCGATCACCGCCCCGGTGACGATGCGCGCCTCACGCGGATCCGTGCCCGTCGTCTCCAGGTCGAAGCCGATCAGCAGCTCCCGGTGCCAGCCCATGGCCGCCCCCTTCGTCGTGGTGCTTTCCCCCAATGACCACCACGATCCCATGCGCCACTGACAATCAGATGGCCGGATTCCGTTTGTCGCCCCGGCCCGCTCCGGCCCGCCCCGACCCGCCCCGGCCGGCCACGTCACGACACCGGCCGCGAGTCCGCCCACGCCGTCTCGAACTCCTCCCGGTACGTCGCGAAGAGTCCGTGTTCGCCGTGGTCGCCCGATTTCACCACCCGGCCGCCGCCGCGCAGCACGAGCACCGGTGCCTCCATGCCGCGCGTCCGGCGGAGGTACGACTGGACGACCGCGATGCCGTCCGCTCCGTCCCCGTCGACCATGTAGGCCGTGAAGCGCGGCGTCTCGTCGAAGACCTGGATCTCGAAGGCCCCGGGGTCCCGCAGCCGGGCCCGCACCCGCCGCATGTGCAGAATGTTCGTCTCGACGGCGCGGCTCAGCTCGCCCCGCTTCAGGCTCAGTTCGCGTTCGCGCCGCTTGACGGCGCTGCTCGCGGGGTTCAGGAACAGCAGCCGCACCCGGCAGCCGGACTCGGCGAGGCGCACCAGGCGCCGCCCGGAGAAGTTCTGGACCAGCAGGTTCAGGCCGATGCCGATGGCGTCGACGCGCCGGGCATCGCCGAACAGGTCCTCGGCGGGGAACTGGCGGAGCAGCCGCACCCGGTCGGCGTGCACGCCCACCACGTCCGCGTACCGGTCGCCGACCAGTTCCTCGACGGCGTCGACGGGCAGCCGCCGCGCGGAGGGCGTGTCGGAGCCCGCGCCGAGGATCTCCAGGAGGCGGGCCGAGGCGCGTTCGGCCTGGGCCAGGACCGTCGGGGACAGGGCGCGGTTGCGGGAGACCACATTGCGGGTGACCTCCAGCTCGTCCAGGGCGAGTTCGACCTCGCGCCGGTCGTCCACGTAGGGCTCGAAGCACGGCCAGTGCTGGACCATCAGCTCCCGCAGCTGCGGGAGCGTGAGGAAGCTCAGGACGTTGTCGTCCGCGGGGTCCAGCAGATAGCCCTTGCGGCGGCTCACCTCGCGTACGGCGACCGCCCGCTGCACCCACTCCTGCCCGGCCGGTCCGGCCGCGGCGACCACCCAGTCGTCGGCGTGGACGGGTTCGTAGACGGGGCGCAGAACAGCGGCCACGACCGCGCGCAGCCGCTGTTCCACGAGGTTCAGCCAGATGTAGGCCCGCCCGGCCCGCTGGGCGCGCGTACGCACCTCACGCCAGGCGTCGGGCCCCCAGTCCAGCTCGGGGCCGATCTGGGATCCCGTGTCCACCGGCCGTGCCAAGGACACGGCCGTCGGCGGGACATTGGCGGAGCCCTCCTCGCGACTCTCGTCACCAGGGGGCAGTTCCCGCCCACCCGAGCTCACCCACGCACCGCCTTCCGCTCCCCCCGGACACTCCCCCGGTCAACGATCAAGGAAGGGTACTCCGGGAGCGGCGGGCGGTGCAGCCGGATGGACAGGGTCGTTTCTCAACTGCCGTTCGGCGGACGTCCGTTCTGTCCCGCCAGATCACCGGGAGTGAGCGGGCTCATAGCGGTGACGTCGCGCGGGGCCAGCGAGAAGCCCTGCCAGTGGACCGGCATGGGCTGCTGGTCCTCGTCCCGCGCGATGTGGTGGAAGCCGATGTTCACCCAGGTGATGGGGTGCTTGAGGGTCTGGCCGTTCACCCATTTGTCGACGCTGGTGGGCACGCCGTTGCCGCAGGACGGGTTGTTGCTCGCGTACTGCTCGCACTTCTTGTACTCGGTGAAGAACACGTCGCGCTTGGTGTAGGGCCGTCCGGCGTGCTTCTGGCTGGCGCCGGGGACGATCTCGTACGAACGGGGGTGGCCGTCCTTGTTCTTGCCCGCCGTGGACACCACGCGCCACCACCGCATGTCCTTGCGGTCGCCCGCGAGTTCCTTGGTGACCGGGGTGCGGGTGGTCTTCGTGGTGGGGCTGCCGCCGCCGGTGGGCGGGGTGACCTTGGAGTCGTACTGCTCGACCTTGGCCTTCGGGGAGCCGTCCAGGCCGAAGTTCATCCGCCAGAAGACGTTGTGGGAGTGGCTCTCGGCCTTGGCCTGGTCGCCCTTGCCGATGGGCCAGCCGCGGCCGTCGCCGCCGTCGAAGTCGTACGGCGAGAGGCTGCCGGTCGCGCCCACGTTGGAGCTGACGGTGCCGTCCGAGGAGAAGCGCCACTCGGTGATGTACTCGTACCAGGACGCCTTGTTGACGGTGTAGACGAGCAGGTCCCGGCCCTGGCCGGTGTAGACCTTGCCGGTGCCGCCGGTGCTCGCGTCGTTGTTGAGGCGGTACGCGTGCCCACGCGCGCGCGTGGTGACGCACAGACCGGAGACGTCGCCCCGGTCGGGCACCTTGACGGTCTTGATGGTGCCGCCCGGACACTCGCTGGTCTTCAGCTTCTGCAGGGCCATGCCGAAGTCCGTGCCCGTGACGTCGTCGAACTCGGCCTCGCCGTCGTCGTAGGGGACGTGCACCTGGGCGAGCCGGGCGCTGGTGAGGACCGGGATGGGCTTGGGCTCGCCCTTGGGCTGGTAGCTGATCTTGTCGAGGATGAGCCCGGAGTAGGTGTTGTAGTGCCAGCACATGCGCCAGGTCGTGCCGCCGTCGAGGGTCTGCTCGATCTGGTAGGCGGCGCTGCAGTCGGCCGCGGGTGCCGCCGGGGCCTTGGGAGCGGCCTTGTCGGCGGCCGACGCGGGGCCCGCCGCCGATATGGCGGCGCCCAGGAGCGCGGTCACCGCGAGGGCCGAACCGACCGCCTTGCGGGCGCGCGTGAGTCTCTTGCCGTGCGAGACGTGCATACGAAAGTGGCTCCTTCTGGAGGAGGAAGAGTGCGGGTGCCCTGCGGGGCGGTCAGCCGAGGCGGCCTACGGTGCGTGCGCTGAGGTCGACGACGAAGGCCCTGGTGTCGATCCACGGCCCGTTCTTGACCTTCGCCACGACCTGGAGGCAGCGGTGCTTGCCGCACTCGGTGAGGTCGGACGGCACGCTCTTGATCGTCTCCTTGCGGAAGACGAAGCCGCTCAGCTCCAGCTCCCCGGGCCCGGACAGGTCCTTGCCCGTGGCCTTCTTGAAGTCCTGCTTGAGGCCCTTGCCGTGCTCGTCGGCGATGAGCAGCTGCGCGGCCTCGGTGAGCTCTTCCCTGCCGGGCGGCGGCTGGACGTTCTGGGCCCGCTCCGTCGACTCGACCTTGCCGGACTCCAGGTTGACCGTCTTGGTGACGACGGTGTCCTTCTTGTAGTCGTAGTACACGACCTGGGCGCGGCGCGGCGCGTCGGCGCCGCTCTCGCCCGGCTCGCTCTCCGCCAGGTTCGTGGACAGTCGCTGGGGCCCCCGGTCCCCCTCGACGTCCCGCGCGCTGGAGCGCAGGCCGTTGCTGTTCAGGGCCGCCTTCTGGGCCCGCTCGGTCTCGGCGTCGGTCAGCGGGTCGCTGCCGATGCCCTTCTCACCCTCTTCCGGCGCCGCCTCGACGACGCCTTCCCTCCCCACGGCGTCCTGGCGGGCCGAGCCCGCCGTCGTGCTCCGGTCGCCGGAATCGTCCGCGCCTGCCTGCTCGGGCAGTGTGACGGCCAGCAGGGCCGCGGTCGCGGCCACGGCCAGGGCGCCGCCTGCCACCACCTTGCCCAGGTGACGTCTGACTAGCTTGCGCACATCCTCCCCCTAACTCCCCGTATCAGCCCTTTTTATGGGCATGTCGAGTATGTGGTCAGACCGTTAGACGGTCTCAACTCCCTTGCGGTTGCCCCACTTTCGAGCAGACTCTGGGCCAACTCCGGCCATGACCGGCGGGCGATCGTGGAAGAGTCATAGGCATGCAGGTCTGGCCTGGGCAGGCGTATCCCCTCGGCGCCGCGTACGACGGCGCCGGCACGAATTTCGCGGTCTTCTCCGAGGCCGCCGACCGAGTCGAGCTGTGTCTGCTGCACGACGACGGCTCGGAGACCGCCGTCGAGCTGCGCGAGTCCGACGCGTTCGTGCGCCACGCCTACCTGCCCGGCGTGATGCCGGGCCAGCGGTACGGCTTTCGCGCGCACGGCCCGTACAGCCCCGCGCGCGGGCTGCGGCTCAACTCGGCGAAGCTGCTCCTGGACCCGTACGCGCAGGCGGTGAGCGGCGCCGTGGACTGGGGCGAGGAGGTGTACGGCTACCACTTCGGGTCCCCGGACAAGCGCAACGACCTGGACTCGGCGCCGCACATGATGGCGTCCGTGGTGGTCAATCCGTACTTCGACTGGGGCGACGACCGCCCGCCGCGCACCCCGTACAACGAAACCGTCATCTACGAAGCGCACGTCAAGGGCCTCACGATGCTGCACCCCGAGCTGCCCGAGGAGCTGCGGGGCACCTACGCGGGGCTCGCGCACCCCGCGGTCATCGAGCATCTGACGCAGCTGGGCGTCACGGCCCTGGAGCTGATGCCGGTCCACCAGTTCGTGAACGACCACCGGCTCGTCGACATGGGCCTGAACAACTACTGGGGCTACAACACCATCGGCTTCTTCGCGCCCCACAACGCCTACGCCTCCTGGGGCGACCGGGGCGAGCAGGTCCTGGAGTTCAAGTCGGCGGTGCGGGCGCTGCACGCGGCCGGCATCGAGGTGATCCTGGACGTGGTCTACAACCACACGGCGGAGGGCAACCACCTGGGCCCGACGCTGTCCTTCAGGGGCCTGGACAACGCCTCGTACTACCGCCTCACCGACGACCCGCGCTACTACATGGACACCACGGGGACCGGCAATTCGCTTCTGATGCGCAATCCGCACGTCCTCCAGCTGATCATGGACTCGCTGCGGCACTGGGTCACCGAGATGCACGTCGACGGCTTCCGCTTCGACCTCGCCGCGACGCTCGCGCGGCAGTTCCACGAGGTGGACCGGCTCTCCTCGTTCTTCGACCTGGTGCAGCAGGACCCGGTGGTGAGCCAGGTCAAGCTGATCGCCGAGCCGTGGGACGTCGGCGAGGGCGGCTACCAGGTGGGCAACTTCCCGCCGCTGTGGACGGAGTGGAACGGCAAGTACCGCGACACGGTGCGGGACCTGTGGCGCGGCGAGCCGCGCACGCTCGCGGAGTTCGCGTCCCGGCTCACGGGCTCCTCCGACCTGTACCAGGGCGACGGGCGGCGGCCGCTCGCGTCGATCAACTTCGTCACCTGCCACGACGGCTTCACGCTGCACGACCTGGTCGCATACAACACCAAGCACAACGAGGCCAACGGCGAGGGCAACCGGGACGGCGAGAGCCACAACCGCTCCTGGAACTGCGGCGTCGAGGGCGAGAGCGACGACGCGGACGTCCTCGCGCTGCGCGCCCGGCAGATCCGCAACTTCATCGCGACGCTGATGCTGTCCCAGGGCGTGCCGATGTTCAGCCACGGCGACGAGTTCGCGCGCACGCAGGGCGGCAACAACAACGCCTACTGCCAGGACAACGAGGTCGCCTGGGTGCGCTGGCCCGACGGCGAGACCACGCTGCTCGCGTTTACGCGCGCGATGGCGTGGCTGCGCCGCGACCACCCGGTGTTCCGCAGGCGCCGGTTCTTCCACGGCCGGCCGGTCGAGGGCACGCACGACGAGCTGTCGGACATCTCCTGGTTCACGCCGGAGGGCGAGGAGATGACGCAGGACGACTGGGACGCGGCGCAGGCTCGGGCCCTGACGGTGTTCCTCAACGGCAACGCGATCTCCGAGCCCGGCGAGCGCGGCGAGCGGATCACCGACGACTCGTTCCTGCTGATGTTCAACGCCTCCGCCGAGCCCCTGGACTTCGTGGTGCCGGTCAATCAGGGGGCGCGGTGGCAGGTGGTGGTGGACACCGTGCGGGAGGACGGGGTGCCGCCCGGGACGGGTTCGAAGGTGCGGGCCGGCGAGCGGCTCACCCTCCTCGACCGGAGCCTGACGGTGTTGCAGCGCCCTGCGTGATCCGGCGGGGCGCCCGCGGCGCCCCGCCGTCGTACGTCCCCGGGCGGGCGATCACCGCCACGGCGAAGGCCACCGCTGCGGCCGCGCTGCCGAGGGCGAACGCGGCGGCCGCCCCGTGGGTCTCGGCGAGGCGTCCTGCCACGGCGAGCGTGACGGCCTGGCCGCCCACGAAGGCGCTCGCCGCGAAGGTCATGCCCTCGGCGAGCCGCGCCTGCGGAACGGCGCGCTCGGTGAGCGCGAAGCCGGTGATGAGGTTCGGGGCGTAGACGGCGCCGAAGACCGTCACGACGGCGTACAGGGCCGCCATGCTGTGCGTCCACACCAGCGGCAGGGAGAGCAGCGCGGCGGCGGCCGTGGCGGCGCGCCAGCGGGCGTTGAGCCCGAAGCGGTCCGGCAGCGCGGCCATCGCGAGGCCCGCGGCCGCGCTCATGACGCCCATCGCGGCGTAGACCAGGCCCGCCTGGCCCTCCGCCCCGAGTTCCTCGGTGAGCGCGGTGATCCCGGCCCCGCAGGCGCCGAGCAGCACACCGAGGAAGACCAGGCCCGTGCGGACGACGTACACCTCGCGCGGCAGGCGCGGACGCGCGCCCCGCGCGCGGGGGACGGCCGCCGCGGCCGGCTGTGCCGCCCGTGCGGTCGGGTGCAGCGCGAAGCCCGTGCCGCAGACCGCGACCAGGAGGGCCGCGACGGCGAACGCGTACGCCGGATGGCCCGCGAGGGCGGCGAGGCCCACGAGGGCGGGGCCGAGCACGAAGGACAGCTCGTCCATCGTGGACTCCAGGGACAGCGCGGTGCCGACGAGACGGCCGTCCGCGCCCCGGCGCCGGGCCAGGCGCACCACGCGGGCGCGGGCGAGCGGGCCGATGCCGGGCACGCTGGCGCCCGCGAGAGCGCCCAGGAGGAGCAGCGCGGGGGTGGGCAGGTCCAGGAGCGCGCCGAGTGTGTACGCGGCGACGGCGAGGGCGTTGAGCGCCGCGAACGCGAGGACCACGGGCCGCTGGCCGCGCCGGTCCGCGAGCCGGCCGACGAAGGGGCCCGCGGTCACCTGGCCGAGGGCCAGCGCGCACGCGACGGCGCCGCCGGTCGCGATCGACCCGCTGGTCCTGCTCACCAGGAGCACGCTGCCGAACTGGATCACCGCGACGGGCAGCCGCCCCAGGAACGACACCACCGGCAGGGCCGTTCCGGTGAGCGCGACCACCTGCCGGTACGCGTCCAGGGTGGCCCGCACACCGGTGTTCCGTTCCTCGTCAGCCATCGTTGGACGCTATCGGCGGGCCCGCCGCGACACGCATGCGTCGATGACACGAAAGGCGGCCGGGCGGGTACGTACTTTCGCATGACGCCCCAGCGCCCCGCCCCCGTGCGCCCCACCCCCGAACGCCCCGCCCCCGTGGTTCCGCCGCCGCCCACCGCCACCTACCGGCTCCAGCTCCAGCCGGACTTCCCCTTCGCGGCCGCCGCGCGCGCCGTGCCGTACCTCGCGTCGCTCGGCGTCTCGCATCTGCACCTGTCGCCGGTCCTGGAGGCGGTGCCCGGATCGACGCACGGGTACGACGTCGTGGACCACGCGCGCGTACGCGCGGAGCTGGGCGGCGAGGACGGGCTCAGGGCGCTCGCGGACACGGCGCACGCGGCCGGGCTCGGCCTGGTCGTGGACATCGTGCCGAACCACATGGCCGCGGCGCCGCGCCACAACCGGGCCCTGTGGGAGGTCCTGCGCGAGGGACCGCACTCCTCCTATGCGCGCTGGTTCGACATCGACTGGGAGGCGGGCGGCGGCAAGGTGCTCCTTCCGGTGCTCGGGAACCGGCTCGGCGGCGAGCTGGCGCGGCTGCGGGTCGAGGACGGGGCGCTGCGCTACCACGACCAGGTGTTCCCACTGCGCGAAGGCACCGAGGAGTTGCCGCTGCCGCGCCTGCTCGACGCCCAGTGGTACCGCCTGGCCTGGTGGCGGCTGGCCCGCACGGAGATCAACTACCGCCGTTTCTTCACCATTTCGGACCTCATCGCCGTACGCGTGGAGGATCCGGAGGTGTTCGACGCGACGCACGCCACGGTCCTGCGGCTGCTCGACGAGGGCGTGGTGGAGGGCCTGCGCGTCGACCATCCCGACGGCCTGGCCGACCCCGGGGCGTATCTCCAGCGGCTGCACGAGGCGACGGGCGGGCGCTGGACGGCCGTCGAGAAGATCCTGGCCGACGGCGAGCGGCTGCCCGCGGCCTGGCCCGTGGCGGGCACCACCGGCTACGACGCGCTCCGGCACGTCGACGGGGTGCTCACCGACGAGGCGGGCGCGGACGAGCTCCTGGCGCAGTTCCGCAGGTTCGCGGCCCCGCCCGCCGACCGCGGCGGCGACTGGGCCGCGACGCTGCGGCGCGCCGCGTACAAGGTGGTCACGCACGAGCTGGCGGCCGAGGTGGACCGGCTCACGCGCGAGGCGGACGCGCTGTGCGCGGCGGACCCGGCCCTGCGCGACCACGCGCCGTGGGCGCTGCGGACGGCGCTGCGGGAGCTGCTCGTGCGCCTGGAGGTCTACCGTCCGTACGCCACCGGGGGCGCCGCTCCCGAGACGGTCCTGACGGCCGGGGCCGCCGAGGAGGCGAAGGCGGCGTTCGCGGTCCGCGCGGAGGCCGAGGCGGTGGACACGGTGCGGGACCTGCTGCTCGGCAGGCCGCCGGGCGGCGACGGGGCGCGGGAGGGCTTCGGGGCGCCGGAGGCGGTGCGGGCGCGGGCGGCGTTCCGGGCGCGGTTCGGGCAGACGGCCGCCGCGCTGCGCGCCAAGTCGGTGGAGGACACGGCGTTCTACCGGCACGCGCCGCTCCTGTCGGCCGCGGAGGTGGGCGGTTCGCCCGGCAGGCCGGCCGTGGACGTGGCGGAGTTCCACGCGTACTGCGCGCGCGTGCAGCGCGACTGGCCGTACACGGGGACCGTCCTGACGACGCACGACACCAAGCGCAGCGCCGATGTGCGGGCGGGCATCGGCGTGCTCGCGCAGGCGCCCGCGCGGTGGACGGGGCTGCTCGCCGAGGTGACCCGGCAGACCGCGCTTGCGGGCGGGCGGCGGGCGCCCGATCCCCAACTGGAGTGGGCGGCCTGGCAGACGGCGGTGGGACTCGCGCCGGCCGCGCTGTCCGCGCGGGCCGCCGCGGAGGCCGGGCCCTACGAACAGCGCGTCCAGGGCGCGCTGTTGAAGCACGTGCGGGAGGCCGGCCTGCACACGAGCTGGACGGAGCGCGACGAGGCGTACGAGACGGCGGTGACGGCGTTCCTTCAGGCCGGGCCGTGCGGTCCGCCGCTGCACAGGGTGGTGGAGTTCGCCGCGGAGCTCGCGCCGCACGTCCGCGCGAACGTGCTGGGCGGCGCGCTGCTGCACCTGACGATGCCCGGGGTGCCCGACCTCTATCAGGGCACGGAACGCGAGTACCGCGCCCTGGTCGACCCGGACAACCGGCACCCGGTGTCCTTCGAGCCGGAGTTGCTGGAGGGTCTTGCCGGGCGCCGGGGCTCCTGGGACCTCTCCGACGAGAAGCTGGCGGTGACGGTGGCGGCGCTGGGGCTGCGGGCGCGACGGCCGGAACTATTCGGTGGCGCGGGCCAGTACGAGCCACTGGCGGCCGTGGGGCCGGGGGCCGGGCACTGTCTCGCCTACGCCCGCTCCGGGAGCGTGGTGGTGGTCGTGACACGGCTTTCGCTGCGGCTCGCGGACGCGGGCGGCTGGGCCGACACCGGGCTCGGCCTGCCCGACGGCGCCTGGACCGATCTGCTCACCCCGGGGCGGAAGTTCAGCGGGCACACGCGCGTGGCGGAGCTGTTCGCGGAGCTGCCGGTGGTGCTCCTGGAGCGGGTCTGAGACGACCGGGCTGTAGCGGGTCTGAGACGACCGGCGGGAGGGGCCGGGCCGGACCCGGCGCGGTGGACCGGTGCGTTCTTTGCGCGGGCCCTGGGGAGCTCGGGTCCGGAGTGCTTGACACCTGAACCGTCGCGTGGCGTACTGCGGATTGCGTCAGTGGGCGACCGGGCGGGGGTGAGTCAACTGGCGGAAAACCGCTATCCCTCTGTTCCCGAACTCTTTCTGACGGCTCGGGAGCTTGCGGCCCACCGTCCGGAGCTGAGCACGCTGCGGCGGGTCGGCACCTCGCGCGCGGGCCGGCCCCTCCATCTGCTGTCCGTGGGCCACTCCCCGCGCGCGGTGCTCGTGGTCGCGGGTGCCCACGCCAACGAGCCCACCGGCGGCTCCACCCTCCTCGCGCTCGCCGAGCGGTCATTGCTCGACCCGCGGCTGCGGGACGACACCTCCTGGCACTTCCTGCTGTGCGCGGACCCGGACGGCGCGAGCCTGCACCGCACCCCGGCGCCGCGCACCCTGCTCGACTACCACCGGCACTTCTTCCGCCCGGCGGGCCCCGAGCAGCCCGAGTGGTCGCCGTCGGTGCTGCCGCCGGACCGGCTGCCGCCCGAGACCCGCGCCCTGACCGGCGTCATCGACGAGCTGCGGCCCTACCTGCAGGTGTCCCTGCACTGCACCGACCTGGGCGGCAGCTGGGTGCAGCTCACCCGGGACATCCCGGGGCTCGCCGAGCCGTTCGCCAAGTCGGCGGCGCGGCACGGCATTCCGGTGGAGACGGGCGCCTCGGACGCGGCCGGGTGGCCGGTGTCCGGGCCCGGCGTGCACGTGCTGCCGGGGCCGGGGTCGGCGGCGGCGTACCCGAGCCTGCCGGAGGACGCCCGGCACACGACGTGGCACCACGCGCACCGCCACGGCGGCACGACCGCCATCGTGGAGGTGCCGATGTGGGCGAGCGACACGGTGGGCGACGTCGCCGCGCACCCCGCTCCGGGGACGGCGATGCGGTCCTTCGCGGCCCGGCTGCGGCACGACGCGCGGCTGGTCCAGGACGTGCTCGAGGACGCGCTGCCCAGGCTGCCGCGCGCCCACGGGCCGCTGCTGCGGGCGGCCGAGTGGGCGCTCGACCTGGTGCCGGGGCTCGCCGACGACTGGGAGCGGCTGCCGCCCGCGGGCACGTCGATGGCGTACATCGGGAGCGTGGACGCCTTCGGCCGCCGGCTGCCGCTGCGGGCGGCGGCGATGCTGCTGCGGGTGCTCGACGACGCGGACGACCGGGCGGCGCCGCGGCTCGACCGCCTGGTGACGCGGTGGAGCGAGGAGTTCGCCGAACGGTTCGAGGCGCGCTGGGTGCCGCTGGAGCACCAGGTGGAACACCAGGCGGGCACGGCGGTGGCGGCGGCCCGGCACGCGCGCGGGGCGCTGCGCTGAGCGGTGGCGGCTGCCTGGGCTGCGGTGCTACGACGCTTCACGGGGCCGGGCTCAAGCCGCCCACCGGCAGCGGCAGCGGCAGCGGCAGCGGCAGCGGCAGCGGCAGCGGCAGCGGCAGCGGCAGCGGTGCAACGACGCCTTACGGGGCCGGATTCACGCCGCCTGCAGGGCCCGGCTCACCGCCCGCAGGGGCCTCGCTCAAGCCGCCCGCGGAACCTCGCCCAGGCCGCCCGCAGGGCCTCGCTCAGGCCGCCGCCAGGCAGAACGCCACCTGTCCGAAGGACACCTGGTCGCCGGCCTGGACCACGGCCGCTCCGATGACTCTGCGGCCGTTCACCGACGTGCCGTTGGTCGAGCCGAGGTCGCGCAGCACCCACATGCCGCCCTGCAGGCTCAGCTCGGCGTGCACGCGCGAGACGGTGTCGTGGCTGAGCCGCAGGCCGTTGGCCGGGTCGCGGCCGATGCGCAGCGGATACGTGCCGGGCGCGGGGAGCAGCAGCTTCGGCAGCCGCTCGGACTGCCAGGCCCTGCGCAGCTTGACCGTGAACCCGGAGACCGCACCGACCGTCCCGAGCACCATCCGCGACCAGCGGCTCTCCGTGCGCAGGTCGGCGGTGAGCGCGGCCAGTTCGTCCCGCCGCCGGGCCGCGAGGGCGAGCTCCATGCGGCGTACGAACGTGTCGTGGGAGAGGCGGCCGAGTGCCGCGCCCTCTCTGAGCACCGCCAGGGCCCGCTCGCGCTCGGCGTCGGTGAGCCGTGCCGCGTTCGTGTCGAACTCGGAGGACGGCGAAGAAGGCGAGGTCACGCCCGCAATTGTCGGCCAGGTCGGGCCGGGTGTCCAGAAAACGCCGAGCTCCCCCCCCGGGCCCGCCCCGGGCTCACCCTTAGCGCGCCCCCGGGCTCACCCCGAGCGCACCCCTCGCTCACGCCGTGCTCATTCGGGGCGCAGCCACACCGTGGCCAGCGGAGGCAGCGTCAGGCGCAGGCGGTCCGGGCCGTCCTGGGCCGCGTCCGGCTCGGGCTTCAGCGGGCCGGGGTTCCGGACGTCGCCGCCGCCGTAGCGGGCCGCGTCGGTGTTGAGGATCTCCCGCCAGGCGCCGACGGCCCCCGGCACCGCGAGCTGGTAGTCGCGGCGGACCACCGGCGAGAAGTGGGACACCGCGAGCAGCGGCGTGCCGTCCTTGGCGAAGCGCAGGAACGCGAGGACGTTGTCCTGCGCGGCGTCCGCCGTGATCCAGGAGAATCCGGCCGGTGCCGTGTCCTGCTCCCAGAGGGCGGGGGCGGCCCGGTACTCGTGGTTGAGGTCCCGCACCAGCCGCCGCACACCCTCGTGGTCGCCCTTGGCGGGGTAGGAGTCGCCCAGGAGCCACCAGTCGAGGCCGTGTTCCTGCGACCACTCGGCTCCCTGCGCGAACTCCTGGCCCATGAAGAGGAGTTGCTTGCCGGGGTGGGCCCACATGAAGCCCAGGTAGGCGCGGTGGTTGGCGCGCCGCTGCCACCAGTCGCCGGGCATCTTCGAGACCAGCGCCCCCTTGCCGTGCACGACCTCGTCGTGGGAGAGCGGCAGCAGATAGTTCTCGCTGTAGGCGTAGACCATGGCGAAGGTCAGCTCGCCGTGGTGGTACTGGCGGTGCACGGGTTCGTGCCGGATGTACTCCAGGGAGTCGTGCGACCAGCCCATGTTCCACTTCAGCCCGAAGCCGAGCCCCCCGAAACCGCCGGAGCCTCCGGAGCCTCCGGAGCCGGTGAGATGGGTGGCCCGGGTGACTCCGTCCCACGCGGTCGACTCCTCGGCGATGGTGACGACTCCGGGGCAGCGCCGGTACACGGTGGCGTTCATCTCCTGGAGGAAGGAGACGGCGTCCAGGTTCTCCCGGCCGCCGTGCGCGTTGGGCGACCACTGCCCGTCCTCGCGGGAGTAGTCGAGGTAGAGCATGGAAGCGACGGCGTCCACGCGCAGCCCGTCGATGTGGAACTCCTCGCACCAGTAACTGGCGTTGGAGACAAGGAAGTTGCGTACTTCCTTCCGCCCGTAGTCGAAGGTGAGGGTTCCCCAGTCGGGGTGCTCGGCTCGCCGCGGGTCGCTCGGCTCGTAGAGGTGTTCGCCGTCGAACGCCGCCAACGCCCAGTCGTCCTTGGGGAAGTGGGCCGGGACCCAGTCGACGATCACGCCGATGCCCGCCTGGTGCAGGGCGTCGACGAGGCATTTGAAGTCGTCGGGGGTGCCGAGGCGGGCGGTGGGCGCGTAGAAGCCGGTGACCTGGTAGCCCCAGGAGCCGCCGAAGGGGTGCTCGGCGACGGGCATCAGCTCCACGTGCGTGAAGCCCAAGTCGGCTACGTACGAAGGGAGTTGCTCGGCGAGCTGCCGGTATGTGAGACCGGGCCGCCACGACGCGAGGTGCACCTCGTACACGGAGAAGGGCGCCTCGTGCACGGGTACGTCACCGCGCCGCCGCATCCACTCCTCGTCCCCCCACTCGTGGTGCGAGGCGTCGACGACGGACGCGGTGGCGGGCGGCGCCTCGGTCCGGCGGGCCATCGGGTCGGCGCGCAGGGTGTGCGTGCCGTCGGGGCGGGCGATGTCGAACTTGTAGAGGGCGCCCTCGCCGAGCCCGGGGACGAACAGCTCCCAGACCCCGGTCGACCCCAGGGACCGCATGGGGTAGGCGGCCCCGTCCCAGTGGCAGAAGTCGCCGCACACCCGGACACCCCTGGCGTTGGGCGCCCACACCGTGAAGCGTGTGCCGTCGACGCCCTGGTGGGTCATCGGGTGGGCCCCCAGCGCCGTCCACAGCTCCTCGTGCCGTCCCTCGCCGATCAGGTGCAGGTCGAGTTCGCCCAGGGCGGGCAGGAAGCGGTAGGGGTCCTGGAGTTCGGTGTCCCGGCCGTCGTAGGTCACGCGCAGTGTGTACGCGGGGACCGACGCGAGCGGCAGCACGCCCGCGAACAAGCCGTCCCCCACGTCGTCGAGGCGCACGTCCCGTCCTTCGACGACGAGCGTCACGGCCTGCGCGTACGGGCGCAGGACCAGGAACGCCACACCGCCGGGCACCGGATGCGCGCCGAGCAGGGCGTGCGGGTCGTGGTGCGTGCCCGACAGGAGGCGCCGCCGGTCCTCCGCGCCAAGAGGGGGGCTGCGGAGGGTGGCCGCGGGATCAAGAGCGGACGTATCGACGGTGACCACGAAATTCAGCTCTCCTCTGGCCGGGTGGGCCGGACGGGCCGGATGGGGGGTGAAGCGGGGAGTGGAGTCCGTCTCGGCCGCTCAGGGGCCCGCCGCGAGGCGGGCGATCGCCGCCATCGGCACGGGCAGCCAGTCGGGCCGGTGTCTGGCCTCGTACAGCGCCTCGTACACGGCGCGGTCCGTCTCGTGGGCGCGCAGGAGCGCGGCCTCCTCGCGCGGGTCCCACGCCGCCTCGGCGGCGTAGCCCGCGCAGTAGGCGTCCCGGCAGTGCAGCGCCCACTCGGGCCGCCAGGGGCGCCGGGCGTGCGCCGCGTAGTCGAAGGAGCGGAGCATGCCCGCGACATCGCGCACGGGGGCCTGGACCCGGCGCCGTTCGGCGAGCGGGCGGGCCGGTTCGCCCTCGAAGTCGATGACGAACCACTGGTCCCCGGCCCGAAGGACCTGGCCCAGGTGCAGGTCGCCGTGGATGCGCTGGGCGGGCCGGTCCAGGCCGTTCACCGCGACGGCGTCGTACGCGGCCCGCAGCCGGGACACGTACGGAACGAGCGCCGGTACCTGCCGGGCCGCGGCCTCCAGGCGGCCGGTCATCGCGGCGGCGAGCCGGCCGTCGCCGCGCCGGTCCGGCGGGCCCGGCGCGAAGACCTGGGCCAGCGCCACGTGCACTTCGGCGGTGGCGCGCCCCAGTTCGTACGACTCGTCGGTGAAGTCCTCGCCCGTGGCGAGGGATCGCAGCGCCAGGGTCCAGCCGTCCGTCGCCTCGCGCAGGAACGGCTGGAGCACGCCGAGTGTCGTCCCGTGCGGTTCGGTGGTCCAGAACCAGGCCACGGGGGCGGGGACGCGGGCGCAGCCCTCGCCGGCCAGGGCCCGCGGGACCTCCAGGTCCGGGTTGGTGCCGTACTGGATGCGGCGGAACAGCTTCAGGATGAAGGAATCCCCGTACACCAGCGAGGTGTTGGACTGCTCGCCGTCGAGGAGCCGGGGCGCGAGCCCGGCGGGCACCACGGTCCGCGCGTCGCGCGCGAAGCGCAGCGGTCCGGCCGCGCCGGGGACCCGGAGGCGTTCCAGGAGCAGCCCCGCGGAGCGGGGGTCCCGGAGGGCGTCGTACACGCTGAGTCCCGCGAGCGGGCCCCCGCTGGGCCGGCCGATCGCGGCGTGGTGGAGCCGGGCCGGGAGTTCCTCGCGCACGCCGAGGATCAGCTGGTAGCAGTGCTCGGGCGATCCTGCGTGCCCGGTGCGCAGCAGCAGGTGCAGGCATCCCGGGTGCAGCTCGGTCATCGACACCACGGACAACTCGGTGAGCGGCCAGCCCTTGCCCGCGAACCAGCGCTGCTGCGGCAGCCACTCCCGCAGCAGCCCGGACAGGGACGTCAGCAGCAGTGGAGGGCTGAGGCTGCCCTGCGGATGAGGTGCGGTCTTCAGCATGCGACACATCCCTTCATGCGACACATTCCTTCACAGGGGCGCGGGGAGGGCCGGGCGGCGCGGACGGAGGTCGTCGCGCAGCCGGAACCAGTAGAAGCCGTGGCCCGCGAGGGTCAGCAGGTAGGGCAGTTCGCCGATGGCGGGGAAGCGGACGCCGCCGATGAGTTCGACGGGGTGGCGGCCGTTGAAGGTGCGGAGGTCGAGTTCGGTGGGCTGGGCGAAGCGGGAGAAGTTGTGGACGCACAGGACCAGGTCGTCGCCGAGTTCGCGGAGGAAGGCGAGTACGGCGGGGTTGGAGGAGGGGAGTTCGGTGTAGGAGCCGAGGCCGAAGGCGGGGTTCTGCTTGCGGATCTCGATCATCCGCCGGGTCCAGTGCAGCAAGGACGACGGCGAGGACATGGAGGCCTCTACGTTGGTGACCTGGTAGCCGTAGACCGGGTCCATGATGACGGGCAGGTAGAGGCGGCCCGGGTCGCAGGAGGAGAAGCCCGCGTTGCGGTCGGGGGTCCATTGCATGGGGGTGCGTACGGCGTCGCGGTCGCCGAGCCAGATGTTGTCGCCCATGCCGATCTCGTCGCCGTAGTAGAGGATCGGCGAGCCCGGCAGGGAGAGCAGCAGGGCGGTGAAGAGTTCGATCTGCTTGCGGTCGTTGTCCAACAACGACGCCAGGCGGCGGCGGATGCCGATGTTGGCGCGCATGCGCGGGTCCTTGGCGTACTCCGCGTACATGTAGTCGCGTTCTTCGTCGGTGACCATCTCCAGGGTGAGCTCGTCGTGATTGCGCAGGAAGATGCCCCACTGGCAGCCCGACGGAATGGCCGGGGTCTTGGCGAGGACTTCCGAGACCGGGTAGCGCGACTCCCGCCTCACGGCCATGAAGATGCGAGGCATGACAGGGAAGTGGAAGGCCATGTGGCATTCATCGCCACCCTCGGCGAAGTCGCCGAAATAGTCGACGACGTCCTCGGGCCATTGATTGGCTTCCGCCAGGAGCACGGTATCGGGATAGTGCGCGTCGACCTCCGCCCGCACCCGCTTGAGAAAAGCGTGCGAGGCCGGGAGGTTCTCGCAGTTCGTGCCCTCCTCCGCGTACAGATACGGCACGGCGTCCAGGCGGTAACCGTCGACGCCCAGGTCCAGCCAGAACCGCAGAGCGGCAAGGACTTCTTCCTGGACCGCCGGGTTCTCGTAATTCAGATCCGGCTGGTGGGAGAAGAAGCGGTGCCAGTAGTACTGCTTGCGGACGGGGTCGAAGGTCCAGTTGGAGGCTTCGGTGTCGACGAAGATGATGCGGGCGTCGCTGTATTGCTTGTCGTCGTCGGCCCATACGTAGTAGTCGCCGTAGGGGCCGTGGGGGTCGGCGCGCGATGCCTGGAACCAGGGGTGCTGGTCGCTGGTGTGGTTCATGACGAAGTCGATGATCACGCGCATGCCGCGCTGGTGCGCGGAGTCGACGAACTCCACGAAGTCGGCGAGGTCGCCGAACTCGGGCAGCACGGCGGTGTAGTCGGACACGTCGTAGCCGCCGTCGCGCAGCGGGGATTTGAAGAAGGGCGGCAGCCACAGGCAGTCCACGCCGAGCCATTGCAGGTAGTCCAGTTTGGCGGTCAGGCCCTTGAGGTCGCCGATGCCGTCGCCGTTGCTGTCCTGGAAGGAACGCACCAGGACTTCGTAGAAGACGGCGCGTTTGAACCAGTCGGGGTCGCGGTCCCGGGCGGGGGTGTCCTCGAAGGTGTCCTGGACGGGCTCGTTGAAGATCATGGTGTGGGTGACCCTCCGATCAGCGGTGAGGACGGTCGCAGGACCAGCACGTGCGCGGGCGCCCGGCCCGGATCGAGGCGCACGTAGTTGGACCTGCCCCAGTGATAGGTCTCGCCGGTCAGCTCATCTCGCACCGGCACCGACTCGTGCGGGCCGAGCCCGAGCCGCTCCATGTCCAAGGTCACCGTGGCCTCTTGGACGTGGTGCGGATCGAGGTTCACGACCACCAGGACCGTGTCCCGGCCCGCGCGCTTGCTGTAGACGACGACCTCGTCGTTGTCGGCGTGGTGGAAGCGCAGGTTCCTGAGCTGCTGAAGGGCCCGGTGGCCGCGCCTGATCCCGTTGAGCTTGGTGATGAGCGGCGCGAGGGTGCGGCCCTCGCGCTCGGCAGCCGCCCAGTCGCGCGGGCGCAGTTGGTACTTCTCCGAGTCCAGGTACTCCTCGCTGCCCGCGCCGACCGGGGTGTTCTCGCACAGCTCGAACCCGGCGTACATGCCCCAGCTCGGCGCGAGGGTGGCGGCGAGCACGGCACGCACCGCGAACGCCGGTCGCCCGCCCTCCTGGAGGTATCCGGACAGGATGTCCGGCGTGTTCACGAACAGGTTGGGGCGGAGGTAGTGCGCTGTCTCGGTGGACAACTCCCGTAGATAGTCGGTGAGTTCATCCTTGGTGTTGCGCCAGGTGAAGTACGTGTACGACTGCTGGAATCCGGCTTGGGCCAGGGCTCGCATGATCGGGGGCCTGGTGAAGGCCTCGGCCAGGAAGAGTACGTTCGGGTCGGCCGCGGTGACCTCCGCGATCACCCGGTCCCAGAAGGCGACGGGTTTGGTGTGGGGGTTGTCGACGCGGAAGACGCGCACGCCGTGGCCCATCCAGAACCGCAGCAGCCGGATCGTCTCCGCCACCAGACCCGGCAGGTCCCGGTCGAAGGCCAGGGGGTAGATGTCCTGGTACTTCTTCGGCGGGTTCTCCGCGTACGCAATCGAGCCGTCCGCCCGGTGCGCGAACCAGTCCGGATGCTTGTCCACCCACGGGTGGTCCGGGGAGCACTGGAGGGCGAAGTCCAGGGCCACCTCCATGCCCAGGCGCTCCGCCTCGCGCACGAACGCGTCGAAGTCCTCCAGCGTGCCCAGGTCGGGGTGCACGGCGTCGTGGCCGCCCTCGGGCGAGCCGATCGCCCACGGCACGCCCACGTCGTGCGGCCCCGCCGACAGGGCGTTGTTGGGACCCTTGCGGAAGGTCGTGCCGATGGGATGGATCGGCGGCAGATACACGACGTCGAAGCCCATGTCCGCGATCGCAGGCAGCCGCCTGGCCGCCGTGCGGAACGTGCCGGAGACCGGCGGCGCGCCCTCGCGCACCACCGCGCCCTCCGACCGCGGAAAGAACTCGTACCAGGACCCGAACAGCGCCCGCCTGCGCTCCACGAGCAGCGGGAAGGCGTCCGAGCGCGAGACCCGCTCGCGCAGGGGGTACCGCGCGAGCACCGCGTCCACCTCGGGCGTCAGCGCGGCCGCAAGCCGGGCGGCCGGGGACCTCAGCTCGTCCTGCAGCGCCTCCGCGGCCGCCCGCAGGATCTGCCGTGCCGCTCCGTCCGGCGCAGCGGATGCCGCGCGCTCGTAGAGCAGCCCGCCCTCCTCGAGCATCAGTCCCGTGTCCAGGCCGGCCGGAATCTTGATCTCGGCGGCGCGGCGCCACTCCGTCACGGGGTCCGCCCAGGCCTCCACGGCGTACGTCCAGCGCCCCTCCGCGTCCGGCGTGACCGGGGCGCCCCACCGGTCGCTCCCCGGCGACAGCTCACGCATCGGCGTCCACGGCCCGCCCCGGCCGCCGGGGCCGAGCAGCACGACGTTGGCGCCGACCGCCCCGTGCCCCTCGCCGAAGACCGTGGCCGTGACCTGGAAGGTCTCGCCGGGAACCGCCTTCGCCGGGCGCCGGCCGCGGTCGACGACCGGGCAGACGTCCAGGACGGGGATGCCGGGTACGCCGGGCAGGCTGGGTGCGCCGGGTGTGCCGGGCAGGCCGGGTATCGGGCCAGTGTCGGAGCCCGTCTCCGTAGCTGAGGTCATCGGTCTCTCCTCCACCGCTTTCGGGTGGGCGGGACTCCGGCGGGAGTCGCGTCCCGCTCAGTGGCCCTGGGGGTCGCGGGTCGGCCGCGAAGGGCGTGGGGCGGGCCGCGGCCTGCGGGTGGTGCGCGGGCGCAGGTAGCGCTCGGCCGCGTCGGCGGCGGCCCGCGGCGTGCACTCGCCCATCAGCACGCACAGGGTGTACGCGGCGTTCTCGAAGTGCGTGCGTACGACCTGGTCGGCGGGGTCGGCGACCAACTGCCGTTCCCAGGCCCGGTATTGGTCCAGCTGCCGGGCGACCTCGGATTTTGCAGGCAACAGCACCACGCTGGTCACCTTCTCGTTCTTCCGGAAGCGCGCGGCGCACCCGGGTGGTGCGAAACCTCTGCGCGCTCGGCCGAACCGACGCCTCAAACGCTGGTCGACCTTCCCGACTCATGGTGCACGGTCGACCACGCAGCGTCCTGTTGGGCTTTCAACGACCTGGCTCCACCTGGCGCGACCAGGGCTTCGGCCTCTCGTGTTGCGCGAATGGAGTAGTGCTTTCACTCTGTTACTTACTCAGGAGCGATCAACGCTCACGCTTCGTGTTCGGGGTCCGGCCCGTGGGGCCGGGAGGAGCGGGAGCCTCGCCGAGAGGAGCCGAGAGCAATGAACCCCGCGATCCCCTGCTACTACCACCTCGACGTGGACATCACGCCGGAGAGGATCGAGCAGGTCAGGCGCATTCTGGCCGCGCATCTGCGGCACTGGGGGCTGGGGATTCTCGTCGAACACGTCTGCCACTGCACCTGCGTGCTGCTCCGCGCCATCGAGGAGCACGGCACGGACAAGAAGACCTCCGTCGAGATGTGGTGGAACGGGCAGCACCTCATCACCGCCGTGTCGGACAACGACCGCGACGTGCCCCGCCGGCACTACGAGCCGCAGGGCTGCCTGGCGCAGATCGCCGCGCTGAGCGACGGTTGGGGAAGCTGCCCGGGAACCGACGGCAAGATCATCTGGTTCTCGTGCCGTGCCCGGGCCCCCGAGTACGCGCGGCTGGCCCCCACGACGCCCGCGCCCAGCCTGCGCGAGGCGAAGCGGGTGCCGCGCGAGGAGAGCGCGGCCGTGCTGGCCGCCTCGGTCGACGCGGCCGCGTCGACCGGCGCCGCCGCCCTGGTCGCGTCGACGGACACGCGCTGACGGCGACGCGAGGTCGAGCGACACGGCCGATGGCGCCGACGTGAGAGCGCCGGGCCGTGTCGACCGTGGCCCACCAAGGCCCCCGCCCCATCCGTACGGAGGCAGTCGCGTGCGCACCTGGACCGGAAGCCCGTCCCCCCTGGGCGCCACATTCGACGGTGAGGGAACGAACTTCGCCCTGTTCAGCGAGGTCGCCGAGCGCGTCGACCTCGTCCTCATGCACGACGACGGCAGGCACCGGAGCGTCCCCCTCTCCGAGGTCGACGGCTCCGTCTGGCACTGCTACCTGCCGGGTGTCGGCCCGGGGCAGCGCTACGGCTACCGGGTGCACGGCCCCTGGGACCCCGCCGGGGGCCACCGGTGCAACCCCGCCAAGCTGCTGCTCGACCCCTACGCCAGGGCGATCGAGGGGCACCCCGACAACTGGGTCGACGACCCGTCGCTGTTCGAGCGGGCGGCGCGGGGGCCCGAACCGGCCGACAGCGCCGCGCACACCCTGCTCTCGGTGGTGACCGACCCGTCCTTCCCCTGGGAGGGCGACCTGCCGCCCCGGCGGCCGTACGCCGAGACCGTCATCTACGAGGCGCACGTGCGGGGCCTGACCCGCGGGCACCCGGAGGTCCCGCCGGAGCTGCGGGGCACATACGCGGGCCTGGCGACCGAGCCGGTCCTCGACCACCTCACCTCGCTCGGCGTGACCGCCGTCGAACTGATGCCGGTGCACCAGTTCGTACAGGACGGCTTCCTGCGCGACCGCGGCCTGTCCAACTACTGGGGCTACACCTCCATCGGCTTCTTCGCCCCGCACAACGCCTACGCGGCGCACGGCGGCCGCGGCGAGCAGGTCACCGAGTTCAAGTCGATGGTGAAGGCGCTGCACGCGGCCGGGCTCGAAGTGATCCTGGACGTGGTCTACAACCACACGGCGGAGGGCAACGAGCACGGCCCCACCCTCGCCTTCCGCGGCATCGACAACGCCTCGTACTACCGCCTGGACGAGGACGATCCCGCCCGATACTTCGACACCACGGGCACCGGCAACAGCCTGCTGATGCGCCACCCCAACGTGCTGCAACTGGTCATGGACTCGCTGCGGTACTGGGTCACCGACATGCACGTCGACGGCTTCCGCTTCGACCTGGCGGCCACGCTCGCGCGCCAGTTCCACGACGTGGACCGGCTCTCGGCGTTCTTCGACCTGGTCCAGCAGGACCCGGTGGTCGGCCGCGTCAAACTCATCGCCGAGCCGTGGGACGTCGGCGACGGGGGCTATCAGGTCGGCAACTTCCCGCCGCTGTGGTCGGAGTGGAACGGCAAGTACCGGGATTCCGTACGGGACTTCTGGCGCGGCCAGGAGCACTCGCTCGCCGAGTTCGCCTCCCGGCTCACCGGGTCGTCCGACCTCTACCAGCACGATCGCCGCCGGCCGCGCGCCAGCGTCAACTTCGTCACCGCCCACGACGGCTTCACGCTGCGCGACCTCGTGAGTTACGAGACGAAGCACAACGAGGCCAACGGCGAGGGCAACCAGGACGGCGAGAACGACAACCGCTCGTGGAACTGCGGCGTGGAGGGCCCCACCGCCGACCAGCGGGTCCTCGATCTCCGCGGGCGCCAGCAGCGCAACTTCCTCGCCACCCTCATGCTGTCGCAGGGCATCCCGATGCTCGCGCACGGCGACGAGCTGGGGCGCACGCAGCACGGCAACAACAACGCCTACTGCCAGGACAGCGAGATCTCCTGGATCGACTGGGACCTCGACGAGGAGCGGCGCGATCTCGTCGACTTCACCCGGCGCGCCATCGCGCTGCGCGCCGCGCACCCGGTGCTGCGCAGACGCCGCTTCTTCCGCGGCGAGACCCCGACGCACGAGAGCCAGCCGCTGCCCGACCTGGTGTGGCTGCGGCCCGACGCCCGCGAGATGACGGACGCGGACTGGCTGCGGCCCGACGGCCACGCCGTCGGCGTCTTCCTCAACGGCGACGCCATCGCGGAACCCGACTTCCACGGCAGGGCCGTGGTGGACGACTCCTTCCTGCTGCTGCTGAACAGCTTCCGTGAAACGGTGGTCTTCCACCTGCCCGACGGCACGTACGGGGAGCGCTGGACCACCCGGATCGACACCACGGACCCACGGGGCCTCGCGGACGAGACGGAACACAAGGCGGACAGCGACGTCCCTCTCGGACCGCACAGCCTGCTCCTGCTGTCCCGCCCCGCCCGGACGACGCCCTCGACCACGACCGCGACCACCGACATGACCGCGACCACCGAGGAGAGGAAGCCATGGCCGACCAGAAAGCCGTGATGCGCGAGCTGCTCAGGACCGCGGGGCAGACGTACGCGGCGGAGGCGGGCATCAAGTTGGCCGACACCCCCCAGCCGCTCTACCGCACGCTCGTCCTGTCGTGCCTGCTCAGCGCCCGCATCCGGGCGTCCGCGGCGGTGGCAAGCACCCGCGAGCTGTACGAGGCCGGGATGCGCGGCCCACAGGACATGGCCGACGCCACCTGGCAGCAGCGGGTCGACGCGCTGGGACGCGGCGGCTACCGGCGCTACGACGAACGGACGTCGACCCAACTCGGTGACGGCGCCCGGCTCGTGCTCGACGAATGGCGCGGCGACCTGCGCAGGCCCCGGGAGGAGGCCGACGGCGACGCGAAGGTCCTGAAACGGCTGCTGCGTCAGGTGCCGGGCCTCGGCCCCACCGGCGCGGACATCTTCCTGCGCGAAGTGCAGGACGTGTGGCCCGAATACCGCCCATACCTCGACGCCAAGGTGCTGCAGGGAGCGGAGCGCCTCGGTCTGCCGCGGGACGCGTCCGCGCTGACGCGACTCTCGGGGAACGCACGGCCCAGTGTGCTGGCCGCGGCGCTCGTCCGGGCCGCCCTCGACAAGCAGCTGGCGCAGGACTGCCTGGACCGGGCGGCGGGCTAGGGCGGGGGCTGCGGGCTAGCCCGGTGGCTGTGGGGACTTGGAGGTGTCCGGAGGCTCATGGGGCTCCGGGGGCTGCGGGATCTCACGTGGTGCCAGGGGGCGGGTGGCCGGGCCGTGCAGGACCGAGCCGTCCGTGGCGAAGCGGGAGCCGTGGCAGGGGCATTCCCAGGTCTGTTCGGCGTTGTTGAAGTGCACCAGGCAGCCGAGGTGCGTACAGCGCGCGGAGAGTGCGCTGACGTGTCCCGACTCGTCGCGGTGGACCGCGCACCGCCGGCCGTCCAGGCGGACGACGGCGCCGCTGCCGGGCGGGATGTCGGTCACCGAGTCGACGTGGCTGGTGTGCAGGCGGTCGCCGACGAAGTGCTTGGCCACAGCCGCCTGTTGGGCGGCGAGCCGGCCCGCGTCACGGGCCGGTGGCAGTCGGCGCGGGTCGTACAGCTCGGTCCAGGCGGGGCGAGGTCCGCCGGCGATGTGGGCGGTGAGCAGGCCGCCGGCCATGACGCCGTTGCTCATGCCCCAGCCGCCGAAGCCGGTGGCGACGTAGACGTGCTGGGTGCCGGGGTGGGCGTGGCCCACGTAGGGCAGCTGGTCGATCGAGTCGTTGTCCTGCGCCGCCCAGCGGTAGCCGATGTCGGCCTCGGCGAAGTGCGGCAGGTTCGCGCGCGCCCAGTCCGCGAGGCGGGCGAACCGGCCCTGTACGTCGCCCGCGCCCGGTTCGAACGATTCGCCGGTGACGACGAGCAGCCGGCGCCCTTCGTCGTAGGGGGCGCTGCGCAGTGAACGCACCCTGTCCTCCGGCGTGATGTACATGCCGGTGGGGGCCGCGTCCGACGGCACCGGGGCCGCGATCACCAGCTCCCGCCGGGGCTTGAGCAGCGTGAAGAGCAGGCTGTGGTCGAAGACGGGGTAGTGCGTGGCGATGACCGCGTCGCGTGCCTCGACGGTGGCGCCGTTCTCGGTGGTCAGACGGCAGCGGTGGCCGCCGTCGTGCAGGCCGGTGACGCGGGCGCGCTCGAAGACCCGGCCCCCGGCGCCGGTGAGGTGTTCGGCCAGGGCCAGGAGGAACTTCCGCGGGTGGAACTGGAGTTGGTCCTCGACGCGGACCGCGCCCGCGACGGCGAAGGGCAGGTCGGTGTCGGTCACGAAGGAGGCGTCGAGTCCGGCCCGGCGCGCCGCCGCCGCCTCCCGCTTCAGCTCGTCGACGCGTCCGGGGTCCCGCAGGTAGGTGAGGGCGGGGGCGCGTTCCAAGTCGGCGTCGATGTCGAGTTCGGCGCACAGGGTCGCGGTCCGCTCCACCGCTTCCGCTTGCGAGAGCGCGTACAGACCGGCGTCGTCGGCGCCCCGCTCCGCCTCCAGGCGCGCGTACCTGAGGCCGTGCGCGGCGGTCATCTTGGCCGTGGTGTATCCGCTCACGCCGGCGGCGATCCGGTCCGCCTCCAGGACGACGACGTCGAGGCCGGCGCGGACCAGGTCCCACGCGGTGCACAGGCCCGCGATGCCGCCGCCGACGACCGCGACGTCCGCGGTCAGGTCCGCGTCCGGGGCCGGATAATGGGTCGCGGGTGTGGTCGCCATCCAGTACGACTCGTCGATCGACGGGCGTGGTGCGTTCATGTCTCCCCCAAAACGGCGGCGAGCGACGAAGACATTCGGGGCTGCGTCCCTCCTTCAGCGTACGAGAAGAAGGGATCCGGCGGCTCCTGACGACTACGCACGGTGACATTCGCGCGCGTGGGCGGGGCGCCTCACACGGCGGGCAGGGCGACTCATACCGAGGACCGGCACGTCACACCGCAGGCCGGTGCCTCACGCCGCGGGCTGCGGACTCACGAAGAAGCGCGCCCCGTCGGGATCGCTCAGGACCGCCTCCTGCGTGCCGTCGCCGGCGTACCAGGCGCTGCCCCCGTGGGCCCGCGCGGCCCGGACGCAGGCCGCCACGTCGGCGACCGCGAAGTGGATCTGCCAGCGCGGCCTGATCGCGGGGTCGGGCGCCGACTCCACGGCGCCCGAATGGATGCGAGCCACGACGTCGCCCCTGCTGCGCAGCACGACCTCGTCGTTCTCGTAGTCGACTTCGCAGCACCCCGACTCCCCGGACTCCCAGCCGAGCACCTCGCCGTAGAAGATGGCGGCCTCGAAGGCGTGCCGGGTGACCAGCCGTACGAAGACGGGTGCCGCGCGGCGCCACTCCTCCCAGCCGGCCACCAGCTCGCCCTCCCAGACGCCGAAGACCGCTCCGTCGCGGTCGGCGAGGAGCGCCCCGCGCCCCGGCGGGAACGAGATCGGCCCGACGGCGGTGGTCCCGCCGCGCTCCTGGCTGCGGGACACGGTCTCGTCGGCGCTGCACACGGCGAAGAACGGCGTCCACGCGACGGCCATGTGCCCCATGGCCTCCACGGCGGCCACCCCGGCGACCGGCACTCCGTTCACACTCGCGAATCTGTACTGGTCACCCAGTTTGCCCACCCGCCACTCCCACCCGAGTACGGCGTGGTAGAAGTCCTGTGCGGCCGGCAGATCACGCGTGGACAGGCTGACCCAGCAGGGCGCGCCGAACACCGAGCGGCTCTCCACGACCCCGTTTGCGGTTGTTCCATGGCTCTTCATCGCCGTACCGTCCTGAAGTTGCCCCTCGGCTCCGTCGTCCCCGCCTCCCCCGCACCATCATCCTCCGCCCGCGCCCCGAGCGCCCCGCAGGACAGGCGGTCGAGCGATCACGGAGAGTAGCGTGGAGGCGGTCGGCGCCGAGGTGCGCGAAATCGGCTACAACGACGGACGAAGGGCTGCCGGTGAGGTTCGAAGTGTGGGCGCCGCGCGCCGAGCGGGTGGAGCTGGTCCTGGAGGAGGGGGCGGGCCGCACCACGCACGCGCTGGCGCGGGACGCGGTACGCCCCGAGTGGTGGGCGGTGGAAGCGGCGGCAGGCGACGGCACGCGCTACGGCTTCTCGGTGGACGGCGGCCCCGCGCTGCCCGACCCGCGCTCGCCGCGGCAGCCGGACGGCCCCGACGGGCTGAGCGCGGTCGTGGACCACGGGCGGTACGCGTGGCGGGTGCCGTGGGCCGGGCGCGGGCTGCGGGACGCCGTGCTCTATGAGCTGCACGTGGGCACGTACACCCCGGAAGGCACCCTGGACGCGGCCGCCGGGCACCTCGGACATCTCGCCGAACTCGGCGTCACCCACATCGAGTTGATGCCCCTGTGCCCCTTCCCCGGGCGGCACGGCTGGGGGTACGAGGGCGTGTCGCTGTGGGCCGTGCACGAGCCGTACGGCGGCCCGGAGGCGCTGAAACGGTTCGTCGACGCGGCGCACGGGCACGGTCTCGGCGTCGTCCTCGACGTGGTGCACAACCACCTCGGCCCGTCCGGCAACCATCTGCCCGCGTTCGGGCCCTACTTCACGGACACGCACCACACGCCGTGGGGCGCCGCCGTGAACCTGGACGCGCCCGGCTCGGACGAGGTGCGCGCGTATCTGGTGGGCAGCGCGCTCAGCTGGCTGCGGGACTACCGCATCGACGGGCTCCGGCTGGACGCCGTGCACGCGCTGCGGGACACGCGCGCGCGGCACTTCCTGGAGGAACTGGCCGCCGCCGTGGACGAGTTGTCGGCCGAGACCGACAGGCCGCTCGCCCTGATCGCCGAGTCCGACCTCAACGACCCGCGTCTCATCACCCCGCGCGCGGACGGCGGATTCGGCCTGCACGCGCAGTGGAACGACGACTTCCACCACGCCCTGCACACCGCGCTCACCGGCGAGTCCCAGGGCTACTACGCGGACTTCGCGGCCGCGCCCCTCGCGGCGCTCGCCAAGACCCTGACGCGCGGCTTCTTCCACGACGGTACGTTCTCGAGCTTCCGCGGCCGCGGCCACGGGCGCCCGGTCGACCGCGCCCGCACGCCCGCGTACCGCCTGCTCGGCTACGCGCAGACACACGACCAGATCGGCAACCGCGCGCAGGGCGACCGGCTCTCCGCGACCCTGTCGCCGGGGCTGCTCGCGTGCGGGGCCGCGCTCACGCTCACCGGGCCGTTCACGCCGATGCTGTTCATGGGCGAGGAGTGGGCGGCCCGCACGCCGTGGCAGTTCTTCACCGACCACACCGACCCGGAGCTCGCGGAGGCCGTACGCCGGGGCAGACGGAGGGAGTTCGCCGCGCACGGCTGGGCGGAGGAACAGATCCCTGATCCGCAGGACCCGGCGACCCGCGAGCGCTCCTGCCTCGACTGGTCGGAGCCGGAACGTGAGCCGCACGCGCGCGTGCTCGCCTGGTACCGCGACCTGATCGCGCTGCGCCACGCCCGCGCGGACCTCACCGACCCCGATCTGGCGGCGGTGCGCGTCGCGTACGACGAGGCGGCGCGCTGGCTCGCGGTGCGGCGCGGGGACCTGCGGATCGCCGTGAACCTGTCGGGCGAGGTGGCCGAGGTCCCGCTGGGCGCGGCGCACGCGCGCGTGCTCGCCGCGTGGGAGCCGGTGGAACCGCCGGGGGCGGACGGGGTGCTGCGGCTGCCGGGCGAGTCGTGCGCGGTGCTGGCCCTGGCGTAGGCCCTTGGCGTCGTCGTGCGGGCCCTTGGTCTTGTCGTGTCACGCAGACCCTTGACCTCAAGGGCACTTCAGCCTTTACCGTGCGCCGGGACACGTGAGGAGATCCCATGGAACAGCGGTACTTGGGCGGGACCGGGCTGCGGGTGAGTGAGCTGTGCTTCGGCGCCATGATGTTCGGCGGCGGCGAGGGCGGCGCGGACGAGGCGACGGCGCACCGCATGCTGGACGCCTTCGTGGCGGCGGGCGGCACGTTCGTCGACACGGCCGACGTGTACGGCGGCGGCGCGTCGGAGGAGGTGCTCGGCCGCTGGCTCAAGAGCCGCCGCCGCGACGACCTCGTGATCGCCACGAAGGTGTTCCTGCCGACGGGCGAGAGCCCCAACGCGCGCGGCCTGAGCCGCAAGCACATCCTGTCGGCGGTCGACGCGAGCCTGCGCCGCCTGGGCACGGACCACATCGACCTCTACCAGACGCACGTGTGGGACGCCCGCACGCCGCTGGAGGAGACCCTGTCCACGCTGGACGGCCTGGTGCGCGCGGGCAAGGTCCGCTACCTCGGCACCAGCAACGTCTCCCCGGCCCAGCTCCAGAAGGCCCTCGACCTGGCCCGCACCCGCGGCTGGGAGCCGTACGTCTGCCTCCAGCCCCGCTACAACCTCCTCGCGCGCGAGGCCGAGTGGGAGCTGCTGCCGCTCAGCGCCGCCGAGGGCGTCGGCGTCATTCCGTACAGCCCGCTCCAGGCGGGCTGGCTCTCGGGGAAGTTCCGGCGCGACATGGACGCGCCGCCCGCGGGGGCGCGGGGCGCCGGGGACTGGCAGGAGCGCGCCACCGAGGAGACCTGGCGGGTGGTGGACGCCGTGACCGCCGTCGCCGAGGAGACCGGCCGCACGCCCGCGCAGGTGGCGCTGCGCTGGCTGCTCCAGCGGCCGGGCGTGACCGCGCCGATCGTGGGCGCGCGCTCCGTGGAACAGCTCACCGACAACCTGGGCGCGGCGGGCTGGGAGCTGACCACGGAGCAGCAGGGCCGTCTGACGGAGGCGAGCGCGCGGCCGCTGCCGTATCCGTACGACCTGCTGGCGCACTTCACGGAGGAGCGGCCGCACGGCTGACCGGCGGCCCACCAGGGGCGGCGGCCTCAGTCGACGATCGCCAGCTCGCGCGCGGTGGTGTTGAGCCGCCGGCCGCCGTCCTCGGTGACCGTGACGATGTCCTCGATGCGTACGCCGAAGCGGCCCGGCAGATAGATGCCGGGCTCCACGGAGAAGCACATGCCCGGTACGAGCGGCTGCTGTTCGCCCTCGATCATGTAGGGCGGCTCGTGCGTGGTGACGCCGATGCCGTGGCCGGTGCGGTGGATGAAGTACTCGCCGTACCCGGCCTCGGTGATCACCGCGCGTGCCGCCCGGTCGACCTCCTGGCAGGCGATGCCGGGCCGGACCGCGCGGCAGGCGGCGTCCTGGGCCTCGCGCACCACGTCGTGGACGCGCTGCTCCTCGGCGGCGGGCTCGCCGACGTGCACGGTGCGGGAGGTGTCCGAGCCGTAGCCGTGCTTGAGGCCGCCGAAGTCGAGGACCACCATGTCGCCCCGCTCGATGACGCGGTCGCCGGCCTCGTGGTGCGGGCTGGCGCCGTTGGGTCCCGAGCCGACGACCGTGAAGTCCACCTGCTCGTGCCCGAACTGCCGCAGCAGGTCCGCGAGATCGGCGGCGACGTCGGTCTCCTTGCGGCCCGCGAAGGGCACCTTCCGGATCTCCTCGTACGTCGCGTCGGCGGCGGCACCGGCCGCGGCGAGCCGCTCCAGTTCGGCGGCGTCCTTGACGGCGCGCAGCATCGGCAGGGCGTCGGTGAGGGCGCTGTAGGAGCTGTCGGGCAACTGCCGCTGGAGGCCGAGCAGATGCAGCGCCCAGGCGTTGTCGCTCACCCCGAAGCGGCCGCGCGCGTCCAGCAGGGGCGCGGTCACGCCGTAGGGGTCCATGCCGTCCGTCCAGTCCCGCAGGGTCAGCGCGGGCGCGCCCGCCGCGCGCTCGGCGTCGGGCGCCTCCAGCTTGGGCACGACAAGGACCGGGTCCTGTCCCGGGGCGATGACGAGCAGGGTGAGCCGCTCGGTGTCGGCGGGCACGTGGTAGCCGGTGAGCCACACCAGGTCGGGCCCGGGCGCCACGAGCACGCCCGCGAGGCCCGCGTCGGCCGCGGCGCGCGCGGCACGGTCCATGCGGGCGCTGTAGTCGTCGGCGGTGAACGGGGCGGGCGTGACGGTCATCGGGCCTCCTGGGCTGGCTGTGGCATCTCCCCCAGCATCCTGCCCGGCGGACCCGGGCCCCGCGAGTGAGTATCCCGGTGGATCCGGTGGCGCGGGGCCGTGGCGCGCGTTCCACGGCGCCCGGGCGCGGATGCCACCGGTGTGCGATTGGCCGTTCCGCCACCCGTCCAACTAATGCTTGGCTTCCCCTCAGCCATTAGATCACTTCGGTGCGGAGGGGCGTACGACATGCTGGTACTGGCGCAGATCAGTGACCTTCACCTGGACGGGACGGCGCGGGCGACGGAGCGGGCCGAGCGCGTCATGGACCATCTGCGGGCGCTGCCCGGGCCGTTGGACGCGCTCCTGGTGACCGGTGACATCGCCGACCACGGCGCGGAGGCCGAGTACAAGGAGGCCACGCGCGTCCTGTTCACCGACGCGCCCTGGCCGGTCCTGACCTGCCCCGGCAACCACGACGCGCGCGGCCCCTACCGCACGGCGCTGCTCGGCGAGGACTCTCCTTCCGGCGCGCCGGTGAACCGCGGCCACCGCGTCGGCGGCACCGAGATCCTGATGCTGGACTCCAGCCTGCCGGGCAGCGACGAGGGGCTCCTCGACGAGGAGACGTACGCCTGGACGGAGAACCGGCTCGCCGCGCTCGGCGGCACGACGCCGGTGCTCCTGTCCTTCCACCACCACCCCGTCCGGATGCACCACCCGCGCCTGGACACCTGGCGGTTGCGGCAGCCCCGTCCGCTGGCCGACCTGGTCGAGCGGCACCCGGAGATCGTGGGTCTGATCATCGGGCACGCGCACACCCCGGCGGCGACCATGTTCGCCGGGCGGCCGCTGATCGTCGGGCCGGGCGTGGTGTCGACGCTGCGGCTGCCCTGGGAGGGCGAGGGCCTGGTCGACCTGGACGCGCCCGTCGGCCTCGCCTTCCATGTCCTGGACGACGAGCGGCGGTTGACGACGCACTTCAGGGTGGTGTGAGGGGTCCGGTGCGGCGCGGGCCCCGCATGGGCCGTGCGTACGGTCACGTGGCGAGGTCCGCGTACGGTCACCTGGCAAGACCCCCGCACGGTCACGTGGCGAGACCCGGCCGTGCCGACAGCACCTGCCGCGCACCACTCTCGTGACGGACCGTCAGAGTGACGTTCCTGCCCGGCCGGGCGGCCGCCACCGCCTTCGCCAGGTCGCCCGCCGAGCGCACCCGGGTGTCGCCGAACGCGACGAGCACGTCGCCGCGGACGAGTCCCGCCGCGTGGCCGGGGCCCGGCTGGTGCACCCCGACGACCAGGGCGCCGCCCCCGCGAGGGGCGTCGACGGCCTCGACGCCGAGAGCGGGACGCGGGGCGGACCGCGGCCCGACGCCCGCGAAGCCCTGGCCTGCGGACGTCTGCTGGTCCGGCTGCCCCGCGCCGGGAGCCGCGCCCGGGCCCTTGCCGGGCTCCTTCGCCGCTCCCGGCGGCGCCTGCCCGGGCGCCTGACCGCCCGGCGGGGGCGCCCCCTGCTCGCCCGCCTGCCGCTGCATCTCCGCGAGCTTGCTCATGCCGATGACGGTGGCGCCCACAGTGCCGAGGCCCACGCCCGAGAGCACCAGGACCGTCGCGCAGAGCAGGCCGAGGAGGAGGGTGATCAGCCGCCTGCCGCGGCGGTGCGCGGCGTGCGGTCGTCGGGGGTCTTTGGCGGGTGTACGGCCGGGACCCGACTCGTGTCCCGGCAGGGGCTTCGGACGCAACGCGGTCTGTTCCATGGCTCGCCTCCGGCCACAGCCCTACCCGGCGTGACCCCGCGCGACGATTCACGAACGGGTGACGTCCAGGCGTGCGGCCCACGCGGCCGCGGCACCGCGGAGCGCGCCGGCGTGCACGAGTTCGGTGCGGTGGACGACCCGGGGCTCGGTGAGCGGGACGGCGACGGTGCCGGGCGCGGCGGCGGCCGACTCCGGGAGCAGGACGAGGCCGTGGCCGGCCGCGGCGAGGGCGGTGAGGGTGCGTACGTCGGTGCCTTCGTAGCGCAGCGCGGGGCGGAAGCCGCCGGTGCCGTGGGCGGCCCGGAGCTGGTGCAGGGGCAGGCCCGCGCCGGGCGCGTCCAGCCAGCGGGCGTCGGCGAGGTCGCCCAGGCGCAGGCCGGTGCGGCGGGCGAGCGGGTGTCCGGCGGGCAGCAGGACGCGGACCGGTTCCTGGCCCGCGCCGCGGGTGGTGAGCGGTGCCACGTCGGCGAGGCGCAGCGGGTCGTTGGGCGCGGCGAGTCCGTCGACGAGTCCCAGGTGGGCGGCGCCCGTCGCGACGGCTTCGGGGACGTCCGCGCGGGGCAGCACGCGCAGGGTGACGCCGGTCGGCGGGAGCGCGCGCAGCGTACGGGGCGTCAGTGCCGTCGGCGCGGCGGCGAGCGTGAGGCCTTCGTCGGCCGCGCCCGCCAGGGCCGCGACCTCGGCGCGCGCCGCGTCGAGCCGCAGCAGCAGCGGGCCCGCGTGCTCCAGGAGCCGCTCGCCCGCGCGGGTGGGCGCGACGGGGCGGCGGCCCAGGAGCGGGGTGCCGAGGTCCTGCTCCAGGGCGGCGATGTGCTGGGACACGGCGGACTGCGTGTAGCCGAGCTCGCGCGCGGCGGCGGAGAACGAGGCGAGGCGGGCCACGGTGACGTACGTACGCAGGAGGTGCGGGTCCATGCGGAGCAGCATCACCTACGAGCATCAGCGTTGCTTATCGAGGGTGCAGATTTCATCGTTGGACGTGAACGGGGAGGCCCGCCGAGGATGGCGGTCATGAGCGAATCCCCTTCCCGAATCCAGTCCCTCATCCCGTCCCGGACCCAGGCCCGACCCCGGGCCCACGACGAACCCTCGGCCCCCGTCGCCCGCATCGCCCTGGTCGGCGACCGGTCCCCCAACGTCACCTCGCACACCCGGATCCCGCTCCTCCTGGAAGCGCTGGCCGAGCGCGACGGCCTCGTCCTGGACGCGTACTGGATACCGACGCCCGACGCCGAGGAGCCGGGCGCGGTGCGCGGCTTCGACGCGGTGTGGGTGCTGCCGGGCAGCCCGTACCGCAGCGAGGCGGGCGCGCTGGCCGCGGTCCGCACGGCCCGCGAGGAGAGCATCCCGTTCCTCGGCACGTGCGGCGGATTCCAGCACGCGCTCCTGGAGTTCGCGCGGAACGTCTGCGGGCTGACGTCGGTCGCGCACGGCGAGAACGACCCGGACGCCGACGACCTGCTCATCGAGCGGCTCGCCTGCTCGCTGGTCGGCCACGAGGGCACCGTGACGCTGACGCCGGGCTCGCTCGCCGAGTCGGTGCTCGGCGCCGACCGCACCCTGGAGCGCTACCACTGCGCGTACGCCCCGGGCGACACCGGCCATCTGGCCACCCTGCAGGCCCACGGCCTGCGCCTCACCGGCACCGACGAGCAGGGCCGGCCGCGCGTCGCCGAACTCCCCGGCCACCCCTTCTTCCTGGCCACCCTCTTCCAGCCGGAGCTGTCGGGCGACGGCTCGCGCCCGCACCCGATCGTGCGGGCGCTCGCCCGGGCGGCCGTGGCACACGCGACGGCGGGAGCACGGGCCGCCTGAGCCCGCACGCCCTGGTCGCCGCGGTCGGCCGCCCGGTCGTGCCGGTCGCCAGTTCAGTGACCGCCGTCGTGGCCGCCGTCGTGGCCTCCGTGCCCGCCGCCGTGGTCGAACTTCAGCGCCTCCTTGGGCATCACGACGAACGGCCGCATCATCCCCATGTCCTCGTGCTCCAGGAGATGGCAGTGGTACATGAAGCGGCCGTACGCCCCGTCGAACCTGCCGATGACGCGCAGCATCTGCCCGCCCGGCACCCGGAACACGTCTTTCCAGCCGCGCTCGTTGGGCGCGAGGGGAATCGGCGTGGCCGGGTCGTGGGCGATGGGCGCGCGGGTGCCGCCGACGGTCACGTCGAAGCCCGAGGCGTCGTACGTGTCACGGCCGAGGAGCTGGAAGTCGGCCAGGTGGATGTGCATCGGGTGGGTCACGTTCGGGTTCACCGCGAGGTTGAGGAAGCTCCACTGTTCGTACGCGCCCTCGCCGATGGTGAAGCCGAGGCCGTCGTTGAACGTGCGGGCGATCCTGCGGTACGTCTTCGTGGCGCCGTCCGGGCCGCGCAGTTGGATGATGCCGTCGGTGGGGACCCGGATGGAGCCCGGGTCCTTCACCTCCACCATCTCCCACATCTCCGGGTGCCCGCCGCCGCCCTTGGTGGCGGGCGGGGTGAGCACGACGAGGCGGTGGCCGTGCGGGACGCCGTGCCCGATGGGCCGGAAGGAGCCGGACAGGACCTCCGGCAGCCGGAAGGTCTCCCGGGCGCCGTCGCCCTTGCCGACGCGGAACTCCATGACGTGCGGATAGCGCACGTCGCCCGCCGGGTCGGGCACGCCGGGCGCCGCGTTCGGGCCCTTGTTGACCAGGCGGAGCCGCTTGCCCGCGAGCGTACGGAAGTCCACGAGCAGGTCGAAGCGCTCGGCGGGCGCGACGGTGAGGGTGGGCAGGGCCGCGTCGAAGTCGACGGGCACGGGCCGGGGCAGCAGGCCGCCGTCGCTGCCGATCTGGTGCAGCACACCCGGCACGGGTTCGTTGTCCTCGTCGACGAGGACGAGGTCGTACGTCCGCGCGTTGGAGGCGTTGACCAGGCGGAAGCGGTACCAGCCCGGGGCCACTTCCGCGTACGGCCAGATGCGGCCGTTGACCGTGGTGTACGGGCCGGTGAAGGGCAGCGAGACCGGCTTGCCCGTCTCCGGGTTCTTCGGGTCGACGATCGTGGTCTTGTGCAGGAGGCGGCCGGTGAGGCGGCCGTCCTCGTCGGTGTCCAGATTCCGGTCGGCGAGCAGGAGCGGGATCTCCCGCTTGCCGGAGGGGAGTTGGAGCGCGTCCTCCTCGTCGTCACGGACGAGATACGTGCCGTACAGCCCCGCGTACACGTTCCACCGGGTGATGTTCATGGCGTGGTCGTGATACCACCACTGGACCGCCTGGTGGTCGTTCGGATACTCCGAGAGCTGGGCGTCGCCGAAGCCGACCGCGTTGTCCGCCCAGCCGTCGTTGCCGCCGCCGGTCTGTGCGCCGTGCAGATGTGTCACCGTCCAGGCGGGCAGGGCCGCCACGTCCTTGTTCGGCTCGACGCCTTCGCGGCCCGGGCGGGTGCTCGGCGGCGGCGTGGAGCCCGGCGCCTCGACGGCCGTGACCGGGAACTCGCTCTCCTTGGGCACGCGGTTGGTCCACGCGATCCGCACGCGCTCGCCGCGCCGCACCTCGATGGTGGGGCCCGGCACGCACCCGTCGTACCCCCACATCAGGGTCGGCGGAAGCTGCGGGTGCAGGCGCACCCAGGCGGGCCGGACGGCGATCTCCGTCTCCTCGCGCACGTCGCCTCCGGCGGGGCGGAGGACGGGCGGGACGACTAACGGCGCGGCGAACGGGACGAGTTCGCGGGTTTCGAGGCGGTCTCCGGTGTCTTCGGTATCTTCGGTGTCTCCGATGTCTCCGGTGAGGGCTTCCGTCTCGGGCTCGGCGAGGAGTCCGGTGTCGGTGTGGATGTCGGTCAAGGTTGAACACCCCCGTGTTCCGGTCTGATTCAGCTTCATCCTTCACTTGAGAAGACCCGTGGGCTATCCCGAAAGTTCCATGAATCCCGTATTCCGGAAAAATCGCGCATACGTACCGCTGGTGCGGGTGAGAGATCCGGGTTTCCCGGTGCGGGGGCGGGCGGCGCCCCTAGGCTGCGGGTCCCGGGTCCGGGCCCGCCGCCACCCCGGGCCCGAGCCCGCGTCCGCCGCCGGAAGGAGAACCCGCCCCCATGTCCGACGCCCTGCCCGACGCCCTGCCGCTGCGCGCGGAGCTGCTGCTCGACGAGGAGGCCCCCGACGCCCTCGGGCAGGATCTGGTCGCGGCGCTCGACGGGCTCGGCGTCCGCACCGCCCGCGTGCGCCGCGCCGCCGGTCACCGCGGCGCGGCCGACCTCCCCTGGCTGGTGCTCGCCTCGCTGCCGCTCCAGGCCTTCCTCAGCGGCCTGGGCGCGGAGGCGGTGCGGGACGCGTACGTTTCGTTCAAGGGCGTGGTGCGGCGCGGGGCGAGCCGTGCCGACGCCGGCGGGACGGCGCGTCCGCTGGTGCTCCAGGACGACCGGAGCGGGCTCAGCGTGGTGCTGGAACCGGAGCTGCCCGCCGAGGCGTATGAGCAGTTGCTGGGCCTCGACCTGACGGAGTTCCGGGTGGGGCCGCTGCACTACGATCGCCGACTGGGCCGCTGGCGCTCGGAGTTGGACGAGGCGAGGGTGGCCGCCGACCGGCCCGGGGGCGCGGGCTGACGGCCCGTCGGCGGCCGCTGATCGGGGGCTTGTGAGACGTGGGGCCACGAGCGGAGTCGGCACTCGCCGACGCGGAGACGGCGTGCGCCGAGGGCGAGTCGGGCCTCGGGCGCGGGGACCGGGGCGGCGCCGAGCGGTGCTTCCGGCGCGCCCTGTCGCTCGCTCCCGCCCCGGACGTCGTGGTACGCGCCCGCGTGGGGCTCGGCCGCGTACGCCTGGCCGACGGGGATGCCGACGGCGCCCGCACGGAGTTCCGGCACGCCCGGGAGGCGGCGCCCGACGACTCCGCTCCCCTGTACTGGCTCGGCTGCGCCCTGGCCCACCAGGGCGAACTCGCCGCGGCCGAGGACCACTTCACCCGCTCCCTCGCGTGCGCGGACCCGCATCCGCGTGCTGTTGTCCAACGTGGTTACGTACGCGCCAAGTCGGGGCGGTGGGAGCAGGCCCGGGCGGACCTGCGCGCGGCGGCGCGGGGTGGGGTGCTGGACGACGAGGGGCGGTGGGTGGCGGCGGTTCTGGGGGTGGACTCGGCGGAGGGCCGCGTGGCCCCGGCGGAGGGCGCGGGCGTGGCCGCACCCGGGTGCGGTATACGTCGCGTGGGTGCCCTGCTGCGCAAGGCGGGGCTCACCGCGCTCGGTGACGGCGTCGGGGCCGACTGGGCGCGGGCCGCGCGGCTGTTGGGCGCCGCGTGGGAGCTCGAGCGGGCGCCCGGGAGCTTCCCGGCGCTGTACGGCATCGCGCTGGCCGTGGGCGGGCGGCGCGACCTCGCCGTCGACCTGCTGGACGCGGCCTCCCGGCGCGACCCCGCCGACCACCGCGTCACCCACGCACTCGCGATCACCCTCCTCACCGCACCGACGCCCCACTCCCTGGACCCCGAAGTCCCCTCGCGGCAGCCGCCCCCACCCTGCGAGCGAGCCGTCGCCGCCTGGGGTGCGCTGCTGTACGACGACCTCTTCTGGGAGCGGGTCCGGCGCGGGGCCGGGCGAAGGTACGGCGTGACGGTGGGGGCCGAGCTGGTGCCGGATCTGCGGACGGGGTTGAGGGAGGCGGTGGCGCGGCGGCTGCCCGGAGCGGGGGCGGGCGGGGAGGAGGCCGCCGGAGAGGGCAGCGGTGGCGCGGGCGACGGGGGAACGGGTGTCGGGGGCGGCAGCCGGGTCGCGCCCGAGATGCTGCTCCGGCGCGAGGCCGACGCGGCGCGGGTCCTCGCCGAGGCGGGCGGGTTTCCGGGCGAGTGGGGCGAACCGCTGCGCTGCGGGCCCCTGCGAATCGCCGCGCTCGACGAGGTCCGCGCGTTCGGCGCGTTCGCCGCCACCACCGACCCCGAGCGCCACCGACTCGTCCCCGCCTTCTCTGAACTCGGCTTCGCACAGCTGCAGTTGAGCGCGGGGCTGCCCGGCGACGCGCTCGCCGCCCTCACCGAACTGCGCTGCCGCGACTGCCGCGCGCGGGGCCGCGCGGGGAGCCGGGACGCGCCGGATCCGGCGGGAGCGGGCGCGACGGACACGGGCGCGGCGGGAGCGAGCGACGGAGCGGCGGGCACGGGCGCAGCAGGTCCGGCGGGAGCGCGCATGGCGGACGCAGGCGCGACGGGCACAGCGGGCCGGGGCGTGACGGACGAGGGCGCGACGGACGTGGCCGGAGGGAGCGCGGACCTCCCGGGCACGGCGAGCGAGGGAGCGGCGGACGCGGGCGCAGCAGGCCCGGCGGGAGCGGGCGTGGCGGACGCACGCGCGGCAGACGCGGCAGGCACGGGCGCGGGCGTCGCGGGGATGGCTGGCGAGGGCGCAGCGGACACGGCGCGAGCGGGTGTGACGCCCGCACGCGCGGTGGGCGCTGGAGGCGCGGCAGGCGCGGGCCCGGTCGTCGAGGGCCCGGTGAGCGAGGGGGCGGCAGGTGCGGTCGTAGGCGTGGCGGGTGTGGTGGGGGCGGGGCCAGTGCCCGGAGGCGTCCTGGTCCGTGAAGCCGTGTGTGAGCCGGGGTGTTCCCGTTTCGACGAGTTGAATCCCGGTTACGCGGGGCTCCCCGATCGCCGTCGGCGGCTCGTTCGGGACGCCCGCAAGCTGGCGCTGCACGCCCGTGTCACCCTCGGCAGGGACCAACTCGCCGCGGCCCGCCCCGACTTCGACGCGGCGGCCGCGTGCTGGCGTCGCGCCCTCGTACACAGCAGACGCCTGCAGCGCTACCGGCACACCCAGGCGGACATCGTCGGGCTCGCGCTCGCCGCCGCCAAGGAGGCGTACCGCGCGGGGCGCCTGAACCGGGCCGTGACCACCCTGGAGACGGCCCGCTCCGTCATCGGCGCCAACGAACGGCCCCGTCTGGACGGGCAGTTGGCCCGCGTGCTCGCCGACCGCGGCATCGGCGAGGCCAACCGCGAGGACGCCGACCTGGACGCGTCCGCGGCGGACCTGCGGCGCTCCGTGGCGCTCAGTCCGCGGCTGCGGCGCGCCCAGCTCAGCCTCGGTATCGTGCTGCGCGTCCTCGCCCTGCGGCGCTGGGGCTCGGGCAGCCTGTCCGGCGCGCGCAGCACCCTGGAGGAGGCCACCGAGCGGCTGACCGCCGCGCTCGCGCACTTTCCCGACGATCCCGAACTCATGGAGGAACTCGACCGGGCCCAGGCAGAACTCGACTTCGTACGCGGGCAGTTCGACGAGAGCGGGAGGTGAGCGGCGGCCGTGCTGCAGTACGAGGAGCTGCGCATCCGGGTGCGCCCCATCGGCGGGTCCCGCTGCCTCGTGGCGGTCAGCGGTCCCGTCTGCTCGCTCGGTGTGATCGCCGTGGACGGCGAACCCGCGGCGTTCCGCGCCCGCTGGGACCGGCTCGTCGCCGCCGACCTCGGGCACGCGCCGATGGGCGAGCGGCACACGGCCGAGCAGCTGCGGGACCTCGGGCGGGATGTGTACGGGCTGCTCTTCGGCGACGCCGGGGGCTGCCTGGCCGGCGCCCTCGACCGCGCCCAGCGGCTGCGTCCCCCGCGCGGCCTGCGGCTCCGCTTCGACCTGCCGCCGAGCCTGCGGGAGCTGCCGCTCGAAGCGCTGTGCGCGCCCGCCGGGCTGCCCCAGCAGTCGCTCGCGCTCGGCCCCGGCTACTCCCTGGCCCGCTCACTGCCCGGCGGGCCCCTCGGCCGCCGCCTGCCGGACCCGGCGGACGAGCCGAGCCTGATCCGCCTCCTCGTCGCCTGCGCCTCGCCCCCGGGGGCAGGCCGCACGCTCCGCGTGGACGCCGAACTGGCCGCCCTGCGCCAGGAGTTGCCCGAGGTGGCCGTGCGCACCACGGTCGTCGAGCGGGCCACGCGCGAACGTCTGGAGTCGGCGCTCGGCGCGCACGGCGACCTGCCGACGGTCGTGCTGCTCATCGCCCACGGGGCGTACGACGAAGACCTCGGCAAAGGAGTCGTACAGCTGGAGACGGAGGGCGGCGGCGTGGACCCGGTGCCCGCCGATCTGCTCAGCGGCATCCTCCTCAAGGCGCCGCGGCTGCGGCTCGCCGTGCTCAACCTCTGTTCCGGGGCGGACAGTTCGGGGCCGGACGGCGTGCACGCCGAGCCGTTCTCGGGGCTCGCGCAGGCGCTGATCGGCGGGGGTGTGCCCGCTGTGGTGGCGATGCGGGGGCGGGTCAGCGACGTGTCGGCGGGCCGCTTCAGCCCCGAGCTCCTGAAGGGGCTCGCGGCGAACCGCACCATCGACGAGTCCCTGGCCGCCGCGCGCCGCCGCATCTCCCATCTGCCCCGGCACACCGCCGTGGAGTGGGCGACGCCCGCGCTGTTCCTGCACGAGGGGTACCGGCACGGGTGGCTGTTCAAGGCCCGGGAGGTACGCGACGACGACGGCACGGTGGCCGACCCGCTGCGGGCGGGCGCCGACGCGCTGACCGCGTACCGCAGCCCCGTGGGTCACGTCGGCACGGCGACGCTGATCGAAGCGGCACGCTTCGAGCGGGACCGCGGGGGGTGGCCGCAGGTGCAGCAGATCCTGCGGACGTCCACGCAGTTGTACGAGGACGAGCAGCGCCAACTGCGCGAGGAGGCGGCCTTCGAACTGGCCTGGCCGAAGGTGGCTCACCTGTGCGAGGTGCTGGCCGCGAGGGCGCCGGTGAGCGACGCGGCGGTGGCCGCGGGGGCGCGGGCGCCGGGGGCGGCGGAGGCCGAAGCGGGGGTGGACGTGGGGCCGCCGGGGGCAGCGGTGCCCGACACGGCGGTGGCCGCGAGGGCGCCGGGGACGGCGGGGAGCGAATCGGGAGTGGCCGCTGCGGCTGCGCCGGGGGCGGCGGCGCCAGGGCTGGCGGCCGATACGACGATGCCAGGGCTGGCGAGCGGTACGGCGACGCCAGGGCTGGCAGCGGATACCGCGGCGCCGGGGTCGGCGGCAGCGCATGCGGCGGCGACCGACACGGCAGCGTCAGATACGGGGGCATCCCCTGCAACGGCGCCCGGTTCGGCACCAGCACGCGCAACAGCGCCTGGTTCAACGGCGGCCCCCGCAACGGCGCCAGGACCAGCGACCCACCCGGCGGCACCCGGTTCGGCGGCACCCCATACGGCAGCGACCGACACGGCAGCGTCAGATACGGGGGCAGCCCCTGCAACGCCGCCCGGTTCGGCACCAGCACGCGCAACAGCGCCTGGTTCAACGGCGGCCCCCGCAACGGCGCCAGGACCAGCGACACACCCAGCGGCACCCGGTTCGGCGGCACCCCATACGGCAGCGACCGACACGGCAGCCCATACGGCAGCGTCGGCCTCGGCCTCAGCAGCAGCCCGTTCAGCGGCGCCGGTGCCGGGGTCGGCATCAGCCCGCCCGGCGGCAGCCGACGCGGCGCCGCCGAGGGAAGCCGGTGCCGCCGTGTCGGGTACCGCAGCCGCCGATGCGGCGGCCGCGCTCGAAGCGGTCCGCGAGGCGCTGCCCGCGCACCCGCTGCCCGCCGCGCTCGTCGACCGCGTCGACCGGCTGCGGCGCGCCGCCGAGCTGGCCGAACGGGCCCATGCCGCGGAGGCCGCCGCCGACTGGCCCACCGCGGTCGCCCTGTACGAACAGCTCGTCGCCGCGACCCCCGACTCCCCCGCCGTCCACGCCCGCCTGACCGCGGCCCGCGCCGAACTCCGCCTCACCACCACCCTCGCCACGGCCACCCACGCCCACCACGAGGCCGACTGGACCACCGCGGCCGACGCCTACGCCGAGGCCGTGACCCTGCGCCCCGGGGACCCGGCGCTGACCGCACGGGCGGCGTACGTCAGGGGCCGGGTCGCGGAGAACGCCAACGACTGGCGGGGGGCGATGGCGGCGTTCGGCGAGTGCGCGGACGCGGCGACCACGCGGGCAACGTACGCGGACATCTCGGACGCGGCCCTGCGGTACGCCTACGCGCGCGGCCGGGCGGCGACGGACGAGGGCGACTGGGCCACGGCGGTCACCGCGTTCGGGGCATGCCGCGAGGCGGTGGCCGACGGCGGCACCGCCGCAAACGGGCACGGCGGTGCGGGCGGGGCGCGCGAGGCGGGCGGTGTCCCCGCAGGCACGGGCCGAGCGGGCCCGGACGTCGACGCACCGGAGCCCGGCGCGGCGGGACCGGACGGAAACACGGCACCACAGGTCGCAGCGGACCCCCGCAACGACTCACCGGGACAGACCCGGACCGGCACAGACCGGAACGCGCCAGAGCAAGACGGAGCAAGCCCCCACCACCACTCCCCGGGACAGGCCCGAACGGGACCGGACGCGAACACAACAGAACGGGGCGGTACGGGCGGGGCGCGCAGGCCGGGTGAAGCCCCTGCGGGCACAGGCCGAGCGGACCCGGGCGTCCACCCGCCGGAGCCCGGCGCGGCGGGACCGGAAGGGAACCCCGCAGAACGCGGCCAGACGGCCCCCCGTTCAGAGCAAGCCGTCGTGCCGCCCCGCACAGCCCCCGTGGCGCCCCGCGCCTCCGCCCTCGCCCCCCGCGACCCTTACGGCGACATCACCCTCCACTGGGCCTACGCGCAGGCGCGCCTGTGTCAGGAGCAGTGGGACTGGGGCGGCGCGGTGGCGCACCTCGCCGCGCTGCCCGCGAAGTTCGCGGACGTGCCCGTGCAACTCCTCTACTCGCAGGGCATGTTCGCCGACGCGCGCGGCGACTGGGAAGGCGTCATCGACGGGTTCGGGGGGCTGCCGGACGAGCACGCCGGCGGGGAGGTGAAGGTGCGGCGGCTCTACGCCCGGGCCCGCTCCGCCGCCGACGGGCGCGGGGACTGGGCCGCCGCCTCCGGGCTCCTGGCCGACCTCCCCGACTCGGCCCGCGACGGCACCGTCGCCCCGTTGCGCCGCAAGGCGGAGGGCCGCCGCGCGGAGGCCAGGGGCGACTGGGCGGCGGCCTGCGCCGTCTACGCCCGCGCGTTCACCGGCGGCACCGCCCCGCCCCCGCGCCCCGCCACCCCGACGCCCACCCCCGTCGGCACCGGCACCCCGACGCCCGTCTCCGTCGGCACCAGCACACCCCGTCTCGCCCCGACCGCCACCGAACCCCTCCACCTCCACCTCTACGCCCTCGCCCGCACCCACGAACTCGCCTCCCGGTGGGACGACGCCCTGCGCGTGTACCTCGTGCTGCCCGACGAGTGGGCCGACGTGACCCTGCGGCGGCGGTACGCGCGGGCCCGGGTCGCCGAGGCGGGCGTCGCGGGGACGGCGCGGGAGTGGCGGGACGTGGCCGAGGCGTACGACGCCCTCGCAGACAAGGGAGGGGAGGGCGACTGCGCCGTGCGCGGGCGGTACGCGCGGCTGCGGGCCGCCGAGGCCGACGGCGAGTGGGCGGCCGTCGTGGCGGCGGCCGGGGTGCTGGGGACGTACCGGGACGCGCCCGCCGTCGCGGCGTACGCCCGCGGCCGCCTGGCCGACGCGCACCAGGAGTGGCGGCGGGCGGCGGAGGCGTTCCGCGCGTGCCCGGGACACGGGGACTCCGACGCCCATCTGGCGTACGCGGAGGGCCGATTGCTGGAGGCGGAGGGCCGGTGGGCGGACGCGATCGGCGCGTACGAGCGGGCCGCCGGGCGGCTCGACCGGGCCGACGTACGGAGCCGGCGGCTGCGCCGCCTCGTCGACCTGCTCCCCTGGGCCGACGGCCCCACCCACGCCCCGCTGGCCGCCGACCCGTTCGCGCTGCGCGACGAGACGTACCCCTATCGGGCGCTGCGCGCGGCGGGTGTGCATCCGGGCGTGTCCATGGCCGCCGTCAGCGACGCCTCGTACACGCTCCTGGAACGCGGCCGCATGTCGTGGTCCGAGCGCGTCGCCTGGGACCGGCTGCGGCTGCCGGGCAGGCGGCTGCAGGTGGACGCGCTGCTGTACCGCTGGCACGACCCGGACGGGCTGCGCGCCGAGCTGGCCGGGCTCTCGCCGGACGACGAGCACGCCGGACCGGGGTTCGTGGACGTGCTGTGCGAGCGCTTCCCGGACGACGCGCCGCTGCTGCTCCTGCTCGCGCGGGGCCGGGACGCGGCCGCCGCCGAATGGGAGCGGCGCCTGGCCGCCGCGCCGGGCGACATGGCGGTCGCGCACGGCCTCGCCGTGGCCCGGCTGTGGCAGGCGCAGGAGCTGGAGCACAGCGGAGCCTGGGAACACGCCGTGCGCACCTGGGAGTCGGCGCTCGCCCACTGGGCCACGCTGCTGAGCGACGACGTGTACTGGGACGGCTGGCGCGCCGAGCGGGCCGCCTGCTACGAACGGGAGCTGACCCACGAGGACATGACCCGGCTGCGCTGGGAGCTGAGCCGTCATCTGTTCGGGCTGCTCTCGGCGTACGAACAGCGCCACACCGAGCAGGACCGCCCCCAACAGGCTGCCCATTACGAGGAGTTGGCGGAGCTTCTCGAGTCCGAGCTGGCGGGCGCGCGGGTCCTGAAGGACGTCGGCGGGCTCCCCGGCGTGCCGGGCGCCCGCACCGCCCTCGCCTGCGGGCCCCGCTACGTCCGCCTCCTCGACCTCCAACTGCCGCTCGCCGAGCTGGCCGCGGACCTGGACGCGGCGGCCAAGGACGGCAAGGACCCGGGCGAGTACGCGGTGCGCGAGCTGCGCTGGGCGTTCTCGGAGCTGGCGCGCGGGCTCGTGCTGTGCGCGGTGCACAAGTTCGAGCCCGCGCTGCGCGCCCTGCCCGCCTTCCCGACGCTGACGACGCTGCCCGAGGACTGCGCGGGCCCGGCCGCCGCCCCCGACCCGCGCCGGCATCTCGACGCCTGCGCGCACTGCCAGGACTTCCTGCGCCGCAATCCGGCGTACGTCCATCTGCCGCACCGGCACGCGCGGCTGCTCCAGGACGGGGTGGAACTCGCCGTCCGGGTGCGCCTGGAGCTGTCCCGCACGGCGCTCGCCGACGGCGCGGACGGGCTCGGCCGGGCCCTCGAACAGTGGGAACGCCTGGTGACGGTCGCGCGCCGCGCGGGGATGACGGCCCGCGCGAAGAAGGCACTCGTACGGACCGTGCTCGGCCGCGTGGAAGCCCTGCTCGACGAGGACCGGGCGCGCCGCGGCGACGTCCTGGACGAGGCGATCGCGCTCGTCGAGGCGGTGCCGCCGGTGCTGCACCCGCTGGAGCGCGAGGTGCGCGACCAGCTCGACGGACGCCTCTCGTCGCTGTATTCGATGCGCGGCGTGTGGCGCGGCTACACCCGCACGAAGCACGGCATGCGCTCGGACGTCTACGGCGCGGAGGCCGACCTGCGCCGCGCCCTCGACCTCAACCCCGCGTCCAACCACGCCCGCGACAACCTCGCCCGCGCCCTCGTCTTCACCCTCGACGCCCGCACCGACGAACTCCCGGCCCGGCTCCGCCTGTTGCACGAGGCCCTCGGCCTCCTCGACGTGGGCCTCGGCCAGGCCCTCACCCACAACTACCGCGAGACCCTCGGCGAGTGCCTGGAGGAGCTGGACCGGCTGCTCGCCACCGACCTGGGCGTCGTGGGCATGGGCGCCCTGATGCGCAGCGACGGCGCGGAGCCGCCGCCCGACGAGAACGACCTGGCGTCCTGGGCCGCCGAGCTGACCGACCGCGCGGAGGCCGAACTCGCCGGCGGCGACGTCCGCAAGGCCCTGCACCACCTGATCCGCGCCACCCGCGCCGACGTGATGGACGGCCGGGTGCGCAGCGCGCTGCTGGACGCGGTGAGCCGCTGGCTCACGGCCCTCACCACCGAAGGAGGCTCCCCTTAAGTGATCAAGGACCCCGAGAGCGCCCCGGGCCCGTACGACGCCCTCGCCGAGGCCGGCGTGACCCCGTGGACCTCGCACGCCGACATGCGGGACGTGCCGTTCGAGCTGCTCGCCCGGCGCCTGATGACCCCGGCGGCGCAGACGGCGTGGGACGAACTGCGCACGGTCCGGGGCCGGTTGCTCGTCGACCTGTTCCTGTACGACGTGGACCTCGCCGCCGAACTCCCGGGCGCCGTCGAGGAGACCGACCGTGAGCTCCGGCTCCCCGAGCCGAGTGCCGGGGAACCGCTGTCCGACGAAGCCGCCGCCCGCCTCATCGCCGACCTCGTCCGCTTCGACGTCTGACAGGGAGTGCCCATGAACCCGATGGACCCGCCGGACCCGTACGCGGCCGCCGCCCTCGCCGCGTACGAGGGCTCCAAGGCGCTTGCCGCCCGCGACGCCGCGCACCGCGCGCACACCGAGCGGCTGCTCCTGGTGTGCGCGGACACGCTGGACGCCTGCGGGCGGCTGCTGGCCGACGGTCCCGGCTCGGACCCGGCCGCGTACCACCGCAGCGTCCAACTCGTCGCGCGGCAGCTGGAGTCGGCCGTCACCGGCGAGGGCCTGGAGCTGCTCGGGCGCGTCGGGGAGCGCGCGAACCCGGCCACGCACCACGTCGTACAGGTGCGCGCCGCACCGCACGGGGCGGGCGAGGACGAGGTCCTTGAGGTGGTGCGGCGCGGGTATCGATACCGGGGACGCGTGCTGCGCGCCGCCCGGGTCGTGGTCGCCGCGGCCGGCGGCGCCGGGGAGGGGCCCTCGACGAGCCGGACGACACACACCGACGGGACGAGCCCGCGAACCCAGGAAGGGACCACGCACGGATGAAGGCCATCGGGATCGACCTCGGCACCACGAACAGCGCCGTCGCCGCCCACGATCCGCACCGCGACGACATCGCGGTCCTCACCAACAGCAAGGGCGACCGCCTGACGCCGTCCGTCGTCGGCCTGGTGCGGCGCGACGGCAAGGAGCAGACGATCGTCGGCGAGGACGCCCTCAACTGGGCGGTGCGCCAGCCCAAGGACACCATCGTGTCCGTGAAGCGCCTGATGGGCCGCGACTTCGCGGACACGTCGGTGGCCGAGGCCCGCGACCGGCTCAGCTACGAGATCGTGCCGGGCCCCGACGACGACCCGCGCGCGCACGTGACGCTCGGCGGCCGCACCCGTACGCCCGCGGAGATCTCCAGCGTCATCCTCGACAAGCTGGTGCGGGACGCGGCGCGCACCCTCGGCGAGCAGGTGACGCACGCGGTGATCACGGTGCCCGCGTACTTCCGCGACGCGCAGCGGGCGGCGACGCGGGAGGCCGCGGAGCGCGCGGGCCTGGTGGTGAAGAAGATCATCGACGAGCCGACGGCCGCCGCGGTGGCCTTCGGCCTGCACAAGCCGGACGGCGCGCGCAGCCGCGTCCTGGTCTTCGACCTGGGCGGCGGCACCTTCGACATCTCCGTCCTGAACACGGTCAAGGACCGCGAGGGGCACAGCCAGTTCCAGGTGCTTCGCTCGGCGGGCGACATCTGGCTGGGCGGGGACGACTTCGACCTGGCGATCGTGGAGCGGATCATCGCCTGGATGCGCGCGGAGCGGGGCGTCGACCCGTCCGGCGACAAGGAGTTCCTGTTCCAGGCGAAGAAGGCGGCCGAGGCGGCCAAGCGGGAGCTGAACGAGCTGCCGGAGACGTACATCGTGATCCCGGCCGCGTACCGCGGGCCCGAGGGCATCGTCGACGTCGAGATGGCGCTCACCCGCGACGAGTTCCAGCAGATGATCGCGCCGCTGGTGGCCCGCACCATGGACCTGGTCAAGGAGACCCTGTCCGGCTTCGAGCTGACGCCCGACGACATCTCCGACGTGCTGCTCGTCGGCGGCGGCACGCTGACCCGGCCGGTGTACGAGGCGGTGGAGGCGTTCTTCGGCTCCGGCAAGGTGCGCCGCAACATCAATCCGATGGAGTGCGTGGCGTATGGCGCGGGCGTGCTCGCGCAGACCCTCGACGGCGTGGAGTGCCCGGCCCCGGAGTGCTTCAAGGCCAACGAGTACACCGCCGAGACGTGCGCGGACTGCGGGCAGAGCCTGGTCAACGGGCGGCCGGTGGGGTCGACGGGACTGTTCGAGTCGACGCCCATGGCGATGGGCATCGCCGCGGTCAAGGGCGCGCAGCGCGACGTGTTCGTCGAGATCATCCCGGCGGGCTCGCCCTATCCGCTGCCCGAGCCGCGCCAGCGCACGTTCCACGCGACGGACAGCCGGCTGATCCGGGTGCCGGTGTACGAGGGCGACAGCCATGTGGCGAGCGAGAACCACGAGCAGGGCGTGGTGGAGTTCGAGCTGCCGCAGGAGATCGAGATCAACTGCCATGTGGACGTGTCGTTCAACTACTCGGCGGACCGCATCATCACCGTACGGATCAGCGTGCGCGGCACCGACATGGTCCTGGAGGACACACCGAAGCGGGAGAAGCCCCGCACTCCGCCGCCCGAGACCGAGCAGGAGGTGGACAGCGCGGTGCTGCGCGAGGAGCTGGGGCTCGCCGTGCGGGAGGCCCAGCGGTTCCTGAAGCAGTACGGCGCGTACATCGAGCAGACGCAGGAGATGAAGGTGCGCCGCGACATCGGGCAGGCGCAGCGGGCCGTGGAGATGGGCGACAGCGGCGAGTACAAGCGCCTCACCGAGCTGCTGCTCGACGACATGTACCACCAGTGCGGGCTGGCCAGCCAGTTCCGGCAGGCCGAACTGGCCTCGGACGGGGCGCCGTTGGAGACCGTCAAGGCCATCAGTGACGCCGTCGAGCAGGTCAAGGCGGCCCACCGGCAGGGCAACCGGATCCAGACCGCCGAGCAGGCCAAGAACCTGCGCAGCATGATCGCCGTCGCCTATTCGGAGCGCGCGGTGCCGACGCTGCCCAGCAAGAAGGACTACGGAGGCATCCTCCAGGTCCCCGACGACACGGCCGGCGGATGACGGCAGCCAGGGCCGCGACGGGCCGCGTCAGCCTCGGCGTGGACTTCGGCGCCACGGGGGTGCGGGCGCTGTACGCCGGGCCCGGGGAGCAGGTGCGGCGGCTCGACATGCCCACGGCCGGGTGGCCGTGGCTGGTGTGCGCGCCCGCCGGGGCGGGGGTGCTTCCGGTGGCGTTCCCGAGCCTGAAGTCCCTGCTCGCCGGGGAGCGTTCGGTGCCGTGGCGGGACGGCACGGCGGACGCGGACACGGTGGTGACGCGGATGCTGCGGGCGCTGCGGGAGCGCGTCGAGGAGCGGGCGTCGGCGTTCGTCGCGCAGACCGTCATCAGCGTGCCCGCGTCCTTCCTCTCGGCGCAGCGGCAGGCCCTGCGGGACGCCGCGCGGGAGGCCGGGCTCGCGCCCGTGCGGCTCATCAGCGACTCGATGGCCGCGGTCATGGGGCACACGACCGACCGGGACAGCGGGACGTTCCTGGTGTACGGGATGGGGTACGACGGGTTCGAACTCGGCCTGGTACGCGGCGTGCGCGGGCACTGCCGCGCCCTCGGCTACGACGGCGCGACGACCTCCGGGGGCCGCGCCTTCGACGAGGCGGTGCTCGCGTCGGCGGTGCGGCTGCTGCGGGCGCACCGCGGGCCCGCGTCCGTGACGGGCGCCCCGGCCGAGGTGTGGCTCGGGCATCGGGAGCGGGCGCAGGCGGCGCGCCAGGCGTTGAGCGGCCCGCAGGACGGCGGCGGCACCGACGGCTCCGCCGCCACGGACTTCGCGGCGCTCACCCTCGACCTCGGTGCCGGGCCCGCGCTGCGCATGGGCGTCACCCGGCCGAACATGGACGCGTTCCTGGAGCCCCACGTCCACCGCACCGTGCGGCGCGCGCACGCGCTGCTCGACGAGGCCGCGGTGGCCCGCGCGGACGTGGACACCCTGCTGTTGGTCGGCGGCGGCACGCGGATGGAGCAGGTGCGCGCGGGCGTGGCGGGGCTCGGCCGGCACACGGCGCACGGCCCGCCGGAGCTGCTTGCCCTCGGGGCCCTCAAGCACGCGGTACGTCTCGGGGGCGGCGGCGCGTCCTCGTCCGGGTCGTCCGGCGCGGCCGCCCTGGAGGAGGGCCTCCTGGAGCCGGCCGACCCGCACCGCGACACCCTCGCCGACGCGCCCGCCCTCACGGCGACCCTCTTCCCGTCCGAGGACCCGCCGGACCCACGGCGCCGCGACGTCGCCCAGGCCCGGGAGCTCGCCGGGCAGGGGCGCAGGCAGGAGGCGGTGGCGCTGCTGCGGGACATCGTGGCGGAGGCACGGGAGCTGCTGGCGGGGCTTGGGGCGGACGCGGGTGCGGGCGCTCCGGCGGACGGGGCGGTGTCGTCCGGTGCGGGGGCGGACCCGGGTACGACGTCCGACGGCACCGGAACCTCCTCGGGTGAGGGAGATGGGGTGAGCCACCATGCCTCGCGTCAACTCGCCCGTGCCCGCGTCCTGTTGGAGCGCGGCCAATACGAACACGCCGTCCAGGCCGCCCACTCGGCCTGGCAGGAAGCGACGCCGCACACGCACCGCGCCGACGTCCTCGACGCGATGATCGACGTGCACTGCGCGGCCGCGATGGCCGACATGGCGCCCGGCCACTTCGCCGACGCCGAGCGGTGGCTGCGGTGCGCGTACGGCCACGACCCGACGAACGAGCGGGTGCGGGGCCTGCTCGCGCGCCGCACCTTCCGGCACGCCGAGGAACTGCACCGGATCGGTGCGCGGGATGAGGCGATTGAGGCCCTTGGCAAGTGCCTCACATGGGACCCTGAACACCCCGGAGCCGAGGCGCTGTCGCGCCGGCTCGGCCGCGACGGCAGGAACCGGCGCGGCAGAGGGGACGTCCTCGACTGACGAGGCCCTCCTGGGCGGTCCGGCACAGGCGTGACAGACGAGACAGGGAGTACGCGTTTGACGCCCGCGGAACTACTCGACAAACAGGATCTCATCAAGCGGCTGCAGGACCTCGCGGGACGGCCCGCGCTCGCCCCGCGCGCCGCCGAACTCAACACGCTCACCGACGACTTGACGCACAGCAAGCGCCTGGACCGGTGGGCCGAACTGGACCTCGTGCACGCCTACGTACGCCCGGAGAGCGTCACCACGTCCGACACCCGGCCCTCGGCGCGCCGCGACGGCCTGCTGGAGGCGGCGCTCGGCGTCCTCGTCTTCATCCCGCTGCTCATCACCTGGTTCGGCCTGCGGGACGCCGTGCGCGCGTACGGCGAACTCGCGAAGGACGACCGCAAGGAGGCGACGCGCCCCTTCCTCCAGCTGTGGCAGTCCGGATTCGGCGGCCACCTGTCGCCGCTCGGCCGCTTCGAGAACGTGGCGCTGACCGCGGTGGTCCTCATCGCCCTCCTGGTGCTCCTCTCCGTGGTGCACGCGCGCGTGCGCTGGCGCGCCGACAAGGAGGAGGCCGACCAGGAGGCCGAGCGGGAGCGGCTGCTCGCCCAGCTCGCCTCCGTGCTCACCCGGCTGCAGATGCTCCTCGCCCCGCACCGCAACGTGTCCCCCAAGCAGTTCGCGGCCGAACTCACCAAGGCCGCCACGAAGATGAACTCCCTCGCCACCAAGGCGGACAAGAACCACACGGCTCTGAGCGACACGGCCAAGGCCGTGACGGGCGCGACGACGTCCCTGCGGGACGCCACGGCCCGGCTCACCACGGAGCTGCCGAAGCTCAGCGGGGCGGCGGACCGCATCGAGTCCGCGGTGCGCGACAGCCGGCAGGCGACGGCCCACGCGAGCACCGCGTACGCCTCCACGACCCAGGTCATCGCCGACGCGCTGCACCAACTGGTCGTCAAGTCGGAGTCGGTGGCCCGCGCCACCGAACAGGCCTCGCAGGCCCTGGTCGCCAGCACCGGCCGCACCACGGACGCGGTCGACGGCATGCGCGAGGCCACGGAACGCTGGGACGCCGCCGCGGCCCACTGGCAGGACGCGGCGGCCCGCGTGGAGTCGGGCGTACGGTCGCTGGCGGGGGCGCCCGGGCACAACGGCGCCCCGCGTCCGGCGGCGAACGGGCTCGGCGCGGGGGCGCCGGGGGCGGATCCTTACGGGGCGCGGGGCGGCTCGCAGCCCTACGGGGCGTCGGGCGGCGCGGATCCGTACGGGGCGACGGGGAGCACGGATCCGTACGGGGCGACGGAGCCCGCGTACGGCGCGTCGGCGTCCACTGCCGCGCACGGCGCCTCGACGTCGGCGTACGGCACGTCGGCCGACACTTACGGCACGCGGGTGCAGAGCTCGTCGGGGTACGGGACGCGGGCGCCGGACGCTACGGAGTACGGCACGCGGGCGCCCAGGGGCGCGGAGTACGGCACACAGGCGCCGGGCGCCGCGGAGTACGAGACGCAGGCCACGGAACCGTACGGGACCCCGCTGCCGAGCTCCGGCGGCGGCACCAACGGCGCCCCCTTACCCGGGCCCCGGGCCGAGAGCCCCGGCCGCGAGGCCGACAACGAGCCGACGGACGCCGTCCCGCAGGACCACGCCGGGCCCGGCACCGGGCCGAGCGCCGAGCGCGACGGCGGATCCGACGCCGGCCCCAACGACGGTCCCGACGCCGGGACCAACGACGGGCCGGGCGCCGGGACCAACGACGGGCCGGGCGCCGGGCAGGCCCCCGGGGCCGCCACCCCAGGGCCCAACCCAGGCTCCGACCCCGCCTCCGACGTCTCGTCGCCCCGCACGCGCGCCCTGCGCCCACCGCCCCGGCGCCCCTCCGCTCCCCCGCGGTCCGGAGGTGACGCGTGAGCCGACCGCGGCGGCGCGGCCGTGGCGGGGGCCGGGTCGCGGGCGTCGTCCTCGCGGGGTGGCTGTTCGCGGACCTGCTGCTCGTCCTCGCCCTGGTGTCGATGGCCGACCGGCCCGACCCTCTGGCGGCGCGCCCGAAGCCGTCGAAGAGCGCGGACGCCTCCTCGAAGCCGAAGCCGAAACCCAAGCCCACGGGCCCGCGTTCGGTGGAGCGCAGGCCGGAGGAGTTCAAGGTGAAGGGAACGGACAAGGGCGCCCTCGCGGACCAGATCGGCCGGTCCACCAAGAAGTGGCGCGGCCGCACGGCGGCGCTCGTGCTGACCTTCGGCGGCGGCCGGAACGGCACGGTGTACGCGCACCGCGTCAACTCACTGCTCGGCGAGGGCCGTCCGGAGATGTTCACCAAGAAGACGGCGACGGACGACTTCCACGACCTGAGCAACGCGCCGTCGACGGCGGTGGTCCGGGTGTACTTCTTCACGGAGCCGGGAGGCTGACGGGTGGCGACGACCTGGCGGCCCGGCGTGCGGGCGACGGGCAGCGGCACCCCGCCCCCGTTGCCCGTCCTGCCGCAGTTCCCCGGCATGCGGGGCTACGCCCAACTCCGTACCGCCATCCGGGACTTGGGTTTTCGGCACGCGGCCGAGCTGTTGCGCGAGCCGGGGCGGCAGCGGGCCGCGGGCGGTGTCTTCGGCACGCTGCCGAAGGCGGAGACGGACGACGGTTTCCGGGTCCTGGACGGCCTGTGGTTCCCGGGGCGCGGCGGTCTCTGGCAGCGCGTGGACGTGCCGTTCGTGCGGCGGGCGCGGGACGCCTGGCAGGCGTCGGCCGACCCGCGGGCCCTCACGGCGGCGGCCGTCACGGACACCCTGGAGACGCTGGCACGCGACGACCCGATGGGCCTGCGGCGGGTGGTCCTGTGGGAGCTGTGCTGCCTGCTCAAGGACGGCGGCACGGACGGACGCGGCACCGGGAAGGGCACGGCGACCACCGCCGACGACGTCGCCGCGCTCGGGGTGCACCGCAGCGAGGCCCGCCTCCTGGCCGCCGCCGTCGACGCCGTGTTCCCGGCCGACGGGGAGCGGCGCCGCGCGGCCGAGGAGCTCAACGACGTCTGGCCGGGCTCCCGGCTGCGCCGGGCCGAGCGCCTCGCGGACCTGCTGCCGGCCGCGCCGGACGACCACGTCCTGGCCGCCCTGCTCCGCGCGCTGCGGGCCCGCTCCGCGAAGGTGCGGTTCCTCGCGTACGCGGCCCGCCGGTCGCACGAGGGCGGCGAGCCGCGGGCCGCGGCCACCGCGTGGCTGGGCGCGCTGCGGCAGGCCACGGACGCGCCGGAACTGCGGGCGGGCCTACTGCGGGCGGCCACCTCGCTGGCCGACGAGCCGTCCGCACCCGCGGAGGCCGCCGTCACGGTGACGACGGACGACCGCCACGTCGGCCTGACCTGGCGGACGGCCCGCGTACCGCGCCCCCGTCCGGCCCCGGTGACGTACACCGTCCTGCGCTTCGACGACGAGGCCCCGGAGACCGCCACCGAGATCGCGGAGATCACCGAAGTCGACCCACAGCCACGGGAGTTGACGGTCCACGACCCGGACGCGCCGCTGGGCCGCGCCCTGCGCTACGCCGTGCTGCCGTGGCGCGGCGACCGCGTCGCCGGGGTGCCGCGCGTCACCGCGCCCGTGGTCGTCGCCCCGGACGTCACGGACCTCACGGCCGTGCCCGCGCCGGGCGGCCTCCGGCTGCGCTGGCGGCCGCACCCGGCGGCCGTCGAGGTCCAGGTGCTGCGCTACGGCAAGCCGGACGTCGGCGCGGCCCACGGGCCGATGTATGTGCTCTGTACGTCCGACGGGGCGGTGGACCCCGCGCTGGACCCGGGGTCGTACACGTACGAGGTGAGCTGCGGCTATCCGGGCCCGGGCGGCAGTGTCGCCTGGTCGCCCGGGGTCCGGGTGACCGCCCGTGCCGAGCGGTGGCCGACGCCGGTCGAGGAGCTGACCGCCGAGCGCGTGGGCGAGGCCGGGGACCGCGTGCTGCTCCGGTGGCACCCGCCGCGGCGCGGGCACAGCACGCTGCTGCCGTGGCCGGAGGGGCCGGTCGCGGCGGGCACGGACGTGTCGGAGCGCTTCGCCCGCCTCGCCGCCGGCCGCACGGCGGGCGGGGACGCGCCGGACCTGCGGGCGGAGGCGCCGCGCCTGCGGTGGCGGGAAGCACCGGCCCAGCAACTCGAAGTGCCCGTGCCGCCGTCGGGGCGGATGCGGATGACCGCGGTGAGCGTGCTCGGCGACCGCGCGGTGGCCGGGGCGAGCGTCGTCGTCGAAAGCCCGGATCGTGTACGGGACTTGACGGTACGTCGGCTGTCTGCCGAGCGCGCTCTGGTGCGGTTCACCTGGCCCGAGCCCGCCGTGCTTGTACTCGTCTCCTGGAACGACGGCACGCGCGGCGGGGACCACCGCGTGCCGCGCAGCACGCATCGCGCGGGCGGCGGCGCCGTCGAGGTGCCGGTGCGGGACACTGCGTGCGCTCTAACCGTCACCCCGCTGACCCGCCCGGACGCGCTGGCCGTCCCGGCCCCGCCCGCGCGCGCTGAACTGCCCGCCGCCCCGCCACCGGCGCCCCCGCGCGGCCCGGAGCCGTGGTGGCGCCGGTGGCGCCGGTGGCTGCAGCGCTGAGCGCTTCGCTGGCTGTGCGGTGTTGATCCTGCGGGCCGGTGGGGGCTGGTCGCGCAGTTCCCCGCGCCCCTACGGGGCGCTACTCCTTGACCTCCGCCTCCACCCCGCCCCCGAACTCCAGGAGCAGGCCGGACTGCAGGGCGATGGTGCGGCCCGGCTCGATCTCCCGTACGGAGCCGTCCTCCTTGCGCACCGTCCACACGGTCTGGGTGCGGTTGGTGAGGCCGTACCGGCCGCGCTGCTTGGGGTGTTCGGTGACCTCGCCGACGACGGCGCGGAAGTCGTGCCGGTCGGGGTCGCCGTCCAGGTGGTGGGCGTAGACGCGGGCGCTCGGGTCGAGGCGGATGCCGCGCCGGGTGCGCAGGGTGGTGCCGGTGGCGGTGACCAGTTCCAGGCGCGGCGGGAGCTGGAGGGGCGTGCCGCACTTCCAGCAGTCCGGCGGGGCGCCGTCGGGCTGCGTCAGGTTCTGCTTGCCGCACCGGCGGCACTGGGTGATGGCGTCGAGGACCTGGCTGAGCGCGTCCCGCCACTGCGTCTCGCGCACCCGCTTCGCGGGGACCTTGAGGCCGTCGGTGAACGTCTGCACGAACAGGTCCCGCAGGATCCGCGGCAGCGCCGCCCAGGTGGCGATGACGGTCGGCTGCTCGCCGGCGACGGGGCGGTTGCGGGTGTCCGCCGGGTCGTACACGAACACCGGGTCGGTGCCGTACAGCTTACGCTTGGCGGCCTCGCCCATGCAGTGGATCCGCATGGCGAGCGCCCCGTTGAACGGGTGCTCGTTCATCAGGAGCAGGAAGAGCAGCACGGCCAGCGAGTGCAGGTCGGTCTGGGTACCGGGCTGCGCGCCCTTGTCGCCGCGCACCAGCTCCGGCGCCATGAAGTCCATGGTCCCGGCGACGCCCGCGGTGCCGCCCTCCACGACCGCGTTGTCGTTGTCGCAGACGAGGACGTCGCCGGTGCGCGGGTCGAAGAAGATGTTGCCCCAGTTGATGTCGCGGTAGGCGATGCCCTTGGAGTGCAGCGCGCGGTAGGCCTCGACGGTGTGCAGGGCGACCGTCACCAGCGTGCGCATCGTCGCGTCCTTGACGGACGGATCGCGCCGGAACAGCGCGGGCAGGTCCTGGAAGCGCGCGGGGCGTACGTCCATCAGGTAGCCGAAGCCGGGCTCCTTGCCGTCGGGGTCCATGACGATGGACTCGGGCCACAGGAAGCGGTCGTCGTCCCAGCCCTTCTCGATGAGCCCTTCGAGGATGTGCCGCTGGCGGGCGTCGGCCAGCTGCGGGTAGTACCACTTCACGGCGCGGTCGCCGCGGGGCGTGGCGACGCGGTACACCTCGCCCTGGCCGCCGGACCCGAAGAGTTCGCCGACCGTGACCCGCTCCCCCGCCTCGGTCACCAGTTTCTTCCCGCTCGCGAGCATGCCGTTGCTCATGCGGTCCCCGTTCCTTCCCTCATGCCGATGTCGTTCCTTCCTGCCCGGTCGGGGGCGCCCCGTCCGGCGCCGTCGCGGGCGCGTCGTCCTGCCCTGTCGTGGGCGCGGCCGCGAAGGCCGCCACGAGTGTGGTGTCGTCCCCCGAGTACTTCGCCGCGCGCGCCAGCCAGTCGCCCAGCTGCTCCTGCACGGCGGCCACGCCCTGCCCGGCGGCGCGTTCGCGCACGCCGGTGGCGAAGTCCAGGAAGCCCTGGTGGTCGGCGAAGCTCTTCGAGAGGCCGTCGGTGGACAGCAGCACGGCCGGCGGCGGGCCGCCGGTGACGGGCTGCCAGTAGGTGCGGGTCTTGCGCCAGGGCTCCGGCTCGCACAGCGAGTCGGTCTCGTCGCCCATGTCCGGGCCGGTGGACAGCGGGGTGCGCGGGGTGCCGCCGTCGTCGATGAGGACGATGTCGCCGTCGCCCAACTGCCAGCACAGCAGCATCTGCCGGGTCAGGACGGCGCCGATCAGCGTGCTGCCGTACGCGGCGAGGTCCCAGGTGCCCCGGGCCCCCTCCTTGGCGAGGCGTGCGCGGGCCGCGGCGCGGCGGGCCGGTGAGGCGCCGTGCGCGGGCGCGTTGGCGTCGTGCAGCAGGGCACGGCGGTGCCAGCGGTGGCCGACGGCCTGCGGCAGCAGGCGGGCCTCGGCGCGCAGTCCCGGCCAGGCCGCCGCGTCCGCGCCGACCCGCACCGCCTCGTGCGCGAACACCTCCGCGCAGGCCGTGAACTCCTCGACGGCCCAGCGGGCGCCGAGGTCGCTGCGGAAGTGCGCGGCGGAGCCGTGGCCGTCGGCGACGGCGAGGACGACGGCGCGGCCGCCCGCGGTGGCCTTGGCGGCGCAGTGGTCCTGGCTGTATCTCTTGCCGACGCCCTTGACGGCGCCGCGCAGCAGTTCCCAGTCGCCCGTCGGGGTGGGCGTCTCGCGGACCGCGGTCACCAGATCTCGTCGTCTCCGTCCTTGGTCAGCGGCGGGCCCACCGGTGCGGCGGGCTTGGCGTCCTCGACCTTGGGGGTCGAGGCGTCCTTGACGACCGCCGTGGACATCCAGCGGATGGCGGCGGCGAGCTGCCGCGGGTTCTTGGCCTGCAGCGGCTCCAGTTCGGGGTTGGCGAGGAACTCCTTGAGCATGCTCTTGTCCGCGTCGTCCCCGATGGCGACGGCGACGCGCACGGCGCGCTTGCCCCATGGCGTGCTGTCGATGGCGCGCAGACCCGCGCGCCAGTCGTCGGTGGGCTGGCCGTCGGAGGCGAGCGCGAGCACCGGGGGCAGCGCGCGCTGGGGCATCGGCGGCGTCTCCAGGGCCCCGGCCACGAGCTTGAAGGCGGCGCCCATGTCCGTGCCGCCGTACGTGTGCACGTCCTCCCAGGAGAAGCTGTCGACCGGGGTCGGCTCGCCGACGTGCCAGCTCGCGCCGCTCGCGAACGAGATGGCACGCACGAGCAGCGAGGCCGCGGGGTTGGCGTCGGCGGCCTGCTGCATCTCCGGGATGGCCTCGCGGATGGCGAAGTTGAGCTGCCCGATCTTGCCGTTCACGCTCATGGAACCCGAGCAGTCGAGCATCCAGATGAAGTGCACGGGGCGGCTCGCCATGGCGCCGCCGGGAATGTTGTCGGCGGTCACGCTGGTGTCGCTGGTGCGTTTGGTTCGGCTCACGCTGGTCCTCTCCAGGTGGATCAGGTCGGTGCTGTGTGCGTGGTGTCTTCGGTACGACGTGTGGCGGGCGGCGGCCTACCCTTCGCGGAGGCTGTCGCGCCAGGCGTTCCACTCCTTGAGGCGGTCCTCGCCCTGGAGGTTGACGATGGCGGTGGCGACGTCGCTCAGCGCCCGCTCGTCGAGACCGGTCACGACGGGCCCGAGGATCTCCCGGAGCAGTTCCTCGGAGACGCGCCGCCAGTCGTGGCTGACGCCGGAGCGCGTCAGGGGCCGCCACAGGAAGTAGTACGCGCCGATCTCGTGGGGCCGGACCGGCAGTTCGCGCGCGAGCTGGTCCTGCTTGGCCTCGTCGAGCATCAACTGACGGTAGGGCACGAGCAGTTCGGGTCCGGCGGAGATGAGGTGGCCGAACACGGGCTGGCGGGCGAGCTGGTCGGCGTCGGCGTGGACGAGGGCGCGCGCGACGAGCGCGCCGACGCCGTGGCGCACGGTGTGGCCGAGGGGCGCGGCGTCGACGTGGAGGGCCTGGAGCTTGTGCGTCTCCTGGCGGACGGAGAGGCGGTGGTCGGCGAGTTCCTGGGCGAGGACGAGCAGTTGCGCGGTGGCGCGCTCGCGCCGGTTCAGGCGGTCGTGGAGCATGTCGCGGGCGAACGCGACGGTCTCCCGGTCGACCCGCTCGGGCTCCGTCACCAGGGCGCGCATGTGCCGTCCGAGGCCCGCCTCGATGAGCAGGCGCACCGTGCAGGTGCGGGCCACCCAGGGCAGTTCCGCGGGTTCGGGCGCGCTCCCGGGCCAGACGAGCCGCCACATCTGCGCCAGCGTCGCCGCGTCGGTCACCCGGCGTCCTTGCAGGACCTCGGTGAGCTTGGCGAACAGCGCGACGCCGCGCAGCCCGTTGCCGGGTCCGCCCCAGCGGGCCGTCGCCTCGGCGAGGCGCAGCGGCAGCGGGGAGTTCTCGTCGAGCTGGCCGCGCAGCCAGTCGCCCTGCGCGGAGGCGGCGAGTTCCCGCAGCAGGTTGAGCCGGCCGAGGCCGCCGTCGCCGCCGAGCAGCTTCAGGACGCGGCGGGTCAGCGAGGCGTCGCCTACTTCGTCGAGGACGCGTACGGCCCGTGCGCGGGTGACGCCGTCGGGGTCGCGCAGGGCGCGGGACAGCCGGTTCATCGCCGTGTCGAGCCCGCGCCCTTCGTCGGCGCCGACCGCGGCCGCGAGCCGCAGCGGTTCCACCCAGGCCTCCATGGGCTCCCGCAGGGCCCGGCGCAGCTCCTCGTCGACGTCGCCGCCGTACTCGGCCCGCAGCGCCCGTGCGGCGTCCACGCCGAGCGGCAACTCGGCGCACACGGCCGCCAGTTCAGCGGCCATCTCCTGCGGGTCGGCCGCACCGAGCCGGTGCCGGGCCAGAGCGAGCGCGAGGGGCGCGGCGACGGCCGGGGCGTGCGAGGCGATGTCGCGGCAGAGGGCGGTGAGTCCGGCCAGCGGGTCGCCGCCGCCCGCCGGTACCGACGCGACCGTCCAGACCGTCGCGACCAGCGCGTCCACGGCTTCCCTCGCCTGCTCGCCGGGCAGCCCGGCCACCTCGCCGCCGGAGAGGAGGCCCGCGTGCAGCAGCGCCGGTACGAGGGGGCCCGGCGCAAACGGGTCGCCCTCGGGCCCGTGTTCGCCGCCGCCCTCCGCCCCGCCGTCCCCCGCCCGGGGCACCGGCACTCCCGCGGTCCACAGCCGGGCCGTCCACGTGGCCCAGGTGTCGGCGCGGGGCGGGCTGCCGGGGCCGTCGAGGCCGTCGTGGACACGGTAGAGGTGTTCGAGCACGGTGACGTCGAACCGGTCGAAGGCCGCGTCGGGCCCGATGCCGACGATGTGCTGCGGGGCCCGGCCGGGGTCGGCGGCCCGGGTGGTGAACGTCAGCGAGGGGACGTACGCGGGCGGCAGCGAGGCGCAGGCGAGCGCGATCCAGCGCGCGACGGCGTCCGGGCTCTCCTCGGCGACGACGAGCTGCCGCCCCGCCGGGTCGTCGAAGAGGCGGCGCACGTCGGCGAGGAAGGGCGCGACGCGCGGCTCGTGCGCGCGGGCGAAGGCGACCAGCTCCTCGCGGCCGAAGGGGCCCCCGGAGCCCGGGAGTTCGGCACCCGGGCCGCCCCCGGTGTCGGCGTCACGGACCACCTCGGCCGCGAGCAGGGTGACCGGCCACTCCTCGACGAACAGGTCCGCCTCGGGCCTGGTGAGGTGGATGGCCCGGACGTGGCGGCCGGCGTCGGCGGTGCGGCACAGCAGGCTGGCGCCGTCCGGCAGCCTGCTGAAGCTGAACCGCGCCTCGCGGCCGAACCCGCCGCCGACCGGCCCGCACCCGGCCCCGACGGCCAGCTCCACCCACTCGGCGACCTCCGCCGCACGGCCGGGCTCGGCAGCCACGGGATCCGAAGGGGCGTCGGGGGCTGCGTCGGGCGAGTCGTCAGAAGGGAGCCTCGTGCGGGTGTGGACAGGAGCAGGAGCAGGGACGGGGACCAGGCGGACGGCCCCGGTGAGCGGCTCTTCGTCGAGCCGGTAGCTGAGGTGGCGGATGGCCATGCCACATTGTGACCATCCGCGGCGGCCGCCCGCAGGCAGTCACTCAACTTGCCCCGTTCACCGGGGGCTTCACCCCCCGCAGCCCGCCTACGGCGAGCCCCGCACTCTTGCGCGACCTCTTTCCCGCGGCCATCGTGACCGTCGTGACCACCTTCATCCTTCCCCATGAGCTCCTCGGCGACGGCCCTCACAAAGTGATCGCCGTGCACGGCTGGTTCGCGGACCGCTCGGCGTACGCGCCGGTGCGCGCCGACCTCGACCGGGACGCCTTCCAGTACGCCCTGGTGGACCTGCGCGGGTACGGCGAGGCCAGGGACGCCGTCGGCTCGTACACCACCGGCGAAGGCGCGGCGGACGTACTGGACCTGGCCGACCGGCTCGGCTGGGAGCGGTTCTCGCTCGTCGGGCACTCGATGGGCGGCAGCGTGGCGCAGCGCGTGGTGGCGCTCGCCCCGCGCCGGGTGCGGCGGCTGGTGGGCGTCTCGCCGGTGCCTGCGTCCGGGCTTCCGCTGCCGCCCGAGCAGTGGGAGCTGTTCGCGTCCGCCGAGCACCGGGCGGAGAACCGGCGCGCGATCATCGACCTGACGACGGGCGGGTCGCGCCCCGCCGCGTGGCTCGCCCGCATGGTCGCGCGCTCCTTCGCGTGCAGCGACGCCAAGGCGTTCCGCGCCTGGCTCGACTCCTGGGCGGGCGAGGACTTCCACAGCGGGATCGAGGGCTGCCAGGTGCCCGCGCTCGCCGTCGTCGGCGCGCTCGACCCGGCCCTGTCGGCAGACCTCATGCGGGAGACGTGGCTGACGTGGTTCACGCGCGGCGAGCTGGTGGAGCTGCCGGGCGCGGGCCACTACGCGATGGACGAGACGCCGCTGGACCTGGTGCGCGCGGTGGAGGACTTCCTGCGGGCGGACGACGGGGCGGCCGGGACGGCGGAAGCGGCGGATCCGGCGGAGACACCGCCCCCGGCCGCGGGCGCATGACCGCACCCCGACACCCCCTCCCCGACGGCCCCGGCAACCCCGGCACTCCTGACGCCCCCGGCATCCCCGACGTCTTCGACCCCCGCCTGTACGCCCACGACGTCCCGTACGACCGCTACCGCACCCTGCGCGACCACCACCCCGTGGCCCGGCAGGAGGAGCCCGCGGTGCTCGGCTGGCCCGCCGGGCCGGGGTTCTGGGCGGTCACCCGGCACGCGGACGTCACGGCCGTGCTCAAGGACCCGGGGACGTACTCCTCGTACCTCGGCGCCACCCAGATCCGCGACCCGGACCCGGCGGACCTGCCGTTCATCCGCCGCATGATGCTCAATCAGGACCCCCCTTGGCACGGCAGGCTGCGCACCCTGGTGAGCCGCGCGTTCACGCCGCGCCGCGTCGCCCGCTTCGAGGCGGTGGCGCGCGAGCGCGCCCGTGCGCTGCTGGCCGGGGCGGTCGACGAGGCGCGTGCCGGGGACGGCACCTGCGATCTCGTCGCCGCGGTCACCGACGACTACGCGCTCCTGAATCTCGCGGACCTGCTCGGCGTACCGAAGAGCGACCGCGGCCTGCTGCTGCACTGGACGCAGCGCGTGATCGGCTATCAGGACCCGGACGAGGCGGGCGAGCCGGTGCTCGGCCCCGACGGGCGGCCGGTGAACCCGCGGTCCCCGGCGATGCTCGCGGACATGTTCGCGTACGCCGCCGAACTCGCCGCGCACAAGCGGCGCCACCCCGGCGACGACATCCTCACGACCCTCGCCGGCACGCCCGAACTCACCACCGACGAGCTGGAGATGTTCTTCTTCCTGCTGACGGTCGCGGGCAACGACACGGTGCGCAGCGCGGCGCCCGGCGGCGTGCTCGCGCTGGCCGGACACCCGGGTGAGCTGCGCAGGCTGCGGGACGGGACGGCCCCGGTGGCCATGGCGGTGGAGGAGCTGTTGCGCTGGCACCCGCCGGTGCTGAGCTTCCGGCGCACGGCGGCCCGGGACACGGAGCTCGCCGGGCGGCGGATCCGGCGCGGCGACAAGGTGGTCGTGTTCCACGCGGCGGCCAACCGCGACGAGCGGGCGTTCGCCGAACCCGGCCGCCTCGACCTGACCCGCGACCCGAACCCGCACGTGTCGTTCGGCGGCGGCCCGCACGTGTGCCTCGGCGCGCACTTCGCCCGGCTCCAACTGGCGGTGCTTTACGAGGAGTTGGTGAGCGCCACGAACGCCCTCCACCTGGCCGCGCCACCGCGCCGCCTGGTCTCGCACTTCATCAACGGCTTGAAGACGCTGCCCCTGCGGGTGGTGGACTGAGCAGCCGCAGGGGCGGCTCCGGGAACCGCGTCGGATACGCGTCGGATACCGTTCGGGAAAGATCATCCCGAACACGGAAGCGAGAAGCGGGACCATGCACGCGGCAGCCGAAGACGACTACCACGACGACGTGTTCCCGGTCGTCCCGGCGCCGCAGGACGGCACCCGCTGGCAGGCGCCCGCCGACCTTGAGCAGCACCTGTACGAGCTGGTCGAGGCGGACGACGGCTACGGCTATCTGCGGGCCCTCGCCGTGGAGGGCGTCTACCGCCCCGTGCCGCTCACGGACTTCGCCGCGTCACCGGACGCCCCGCCCCTGTTCAGCATCGACGTTCCCGACGGCCGCCGGGTGGCGCAGGTGTACACGGCCGGTCTCCTGCCGCGCCCGCATCCGGACGTCGTGTACGAGTACGTGACGCTGGGCACCCTGGCGCACGCGTGGCCGGACGACATCGACGTGCTGGTGGTCAACACCCAGACGCCGTGCGAGCAGTACTACCTCACCACGGACGAGGAGCGGGAGGTCTGGGCCGACCTGCACGACGAGCACCACCGCGAAGGGCGCCTCGACGACCGCGTCGACACCCGCCGCACCGGCGCGCCGGACGGCCAGGTCCTGCGGGGCCTCGCCTGCGGCGCCCACCTCTGCTTCGCCAACGGCGCGCCCTGGAACACCCTCGACTGGCACGGCGCGGGCTACAGCAACGAGGTGGCGCGTCTGGAGGAGTGGTGGGGCGTGCGCGACCGCGAGGAGTGGCTGGGCGTGCAGGAACGCCTCCTCGACCGTGAAGTCACCCCCTGGTACTGGGACTTCGTCCTCGGTGCCCGCACCGCGGTCGCCGCCGAGCAGGGCACGCCCGTGGACCCGGAGCTGTGGCGCCGGTGCGTCGAGGTGACGCTGCGCAACCGCGTCGTGGAGACCGGCGGCCCCGGAACCCCGCACCGCCCGGGTGACGACCCGGAGCTCGACCAGTTCGTCGCCGCGCTGCGTGATCTCGTCGGCAGGGTCCTGCGGTACGAGGCGCGGTTCCGCGCCGACGGCCTGCTGCCGCCCGACGGCCACGTCCGCACCGTCGCGGCCTGGGACATCGGCCGCGCCTCGAAGATGGCCCGCTGGGGCCGCGGCGCCCGCTACGCGACACACGCCGAACTGGTCGCCGCCCTCGAACGCGCCGCGCACGAGGCGCAGTCGGCGTACGCCACCTGGGAGGAGTTCTCCGCGGGCTACGTCCTGGGCCGCTGTCTGCACTTCGACGAGGAGGAGTTCGGGACCTGGTACACGTCGGTGCTGCGGGCGCACCGGGCGTTGACGACGGATCCGGACAGTCCTTGGCTGCGGGTGGCCTTCCGCGACTGAGACGCGCGGCCGGGCCGGGGGACGTGCGGCTGCTGAGGCTGGGGGGCTTGTGACTGCTTGGGGCCTGTGGCTGCTTTCGGCCGCCTCCGCCGTGGCCCTCGCCTCATCGCGGATACCGGACGCCTGTACGGAAAGGATGGCCTGACAGGGGGACGGTTCGCGGGGAGCCGGCCCGCGGGCGGAGGGGGTGCTCGGTGCGGGGGCAGGAGCAGGGCGGCCACAACGAGCTGAGCGGGACGGTACACGGTCCGGCGGTCCAGGCCCAGACCGTGTACGGCGGCATCCACTTCCAGTCACCTTCAGCCGCCGTACCGCCGCCGCCCCACCCACCGTGGCAGCTGCCGCCCGCGGCCCGCATCACCGACCGCACGGCCGAACTCCGCCTGCTCGAACGCCAGCGGCAGCGGGGAGCCGGTCACGGGGGCCACACCCTGGTCGCGGTCAGCGGCCTCGGCGGCGTCGGCAAGACGGCGCTCACGCTGGCGTGGCTGCACGCGCTGCGCCCGCAGTTCCCCGACGGCCAGCTGTACGCGGACCTGGGCGCCCAGTCGCCGGGCGGTCCCGCCGACCCCGGCGAGGTCATCGGCCGGTTCCTGCGGGCCCTCGGCGTCCCGGCCGCGCAGGTTCCCGCGGGGCTCGCCGAACGGGCCGCGCTGTACCGCTCGTTGACGGCGGGCCTGCGTCTTGTCGTGCTGCTCGACGACGCCGCGTCCGCCGCGCAGGTCCGGCCGCTGCTGCCGGGCGGCCGCAGCGTCACCGCCGTGACCAGCCGCTGGCGGATGCCCGGCCTGACCGTCGACGGCTGCCACTCGGTGCAGTTGGAGCCGCTCGGCGTGGACGAGGCCGTGGAACTCCTTGCCGCCACGCTCTCCGACGACCGCGTGGCCGACCAGCCCGAACAGGCCCGCGCCCTGGTCGAGTTGTGCGCCGGTCTGCCGCTCGCGGTGCGGGTGGCCGGGGCCCGGCTCGCGGCCCGGCCGCGGCGCGGCATCACCACCATGGTCCGGGCCCTCACCGAGGAGCACGACCGGCTGGAGGAACTGGCGATCGACGGCGACCACAATGTGCGCGCGGCACTGGACCTGACGTACCAGGAACTCCCCCCGGACGCGGCACGCCTGTACCGCCTCCTGGGCCTGCATCCGGGCACGGAGTTCGGCGACGCGGTGGCCGTCGCGGTGCTGGCGGAACCGGGGCGTGGCGACGGTCCGGGCGCCCGTGCCGGGACCCCGGCGGCCGGCTCGCCCCACGCGCCCCGCGCGCTCGCCCTGCTCGATCTGCTCCACGACGCGAACCTGCTCACCGACGCCGATGAGGACCGGCACCGCTTCCACGATCTCGTGCGGCTGCACGCGGCGGCGAAGGCCGCGCAGGACGAGTCGCCGTGGGCGCGCGCGGCGGCGCTGCGGCGGATCGCCGACCACTATCTCGCCACGGCGACCGAGGCCGAGCGGATCGTCGACCCGCAGCACCGCACGATGGCCCGCGACCACGGCGCGGGCCCTGTGCTCACGGAGGACTTCGGCGACGGCACGGAGGCGGCCCTCGACTGGCAGGAGCGCGAACTGCCCAACCTCATGGCGGTGATCCGCCTGGCCCGCACCGCCTTCCCGACGGTGGGCTGGCAGCTCGCCGACGCGCTGTGGCCGCTGTTCCTGCGCCGCAAGTTCTACGAGGAGTGGCAAGCCGCGCACCAGGAGGGTCTTGGCGCCGCCGAGGACCTGGGCGACACGGCGGCACAGTGCCGGATGCTGACCTCCGGCGGCGTCGGCGAGCTCGGCATGGGCCGCCACGAGCGCGCCCTGGAGATGTTCGAGCGCGCGGCCCGCCAGTTCCGCGCCGACGGCAACGCGCTCGGCCACGCCCGCACGCTCAACTACCGTGGCCTCGCCCACCAGCGCCTGGGCCGCCTCGACGAGGCCGCCCAGTACTTCACGCGGGCGGCGGAGGCGCTGCCCGGCGTCGGCGACGTCCGCGCGGGCGGCCTGGCCCGCCTCAACCTCGCCGACGTGGCCCTCACCCGGGGCCGCCCCGCCGAAGCGGCCCGGCACGCGTCCGCCGCGCACACGACGCTGCGCGCGGCGGACGACACGTACAACGCGGCCCGCGCGGCCGTCCTGCTCGGCCGCGCCCACCTCGCCCGCGGCGAACCCGACCTGGCCGAGGCCGAGTTGACACCGGCGCTCGCCGCCCTGCGCGCGATGTCGGCCGCGTACGAGACGGCCCGCGCCCTGCACGCCCTGGCGGAACTCTCCGAACACCGCGGCGCCCCGGCCCGGGCCCGCGAGCAGTACCACGAGGCGCTCACGCTGTACGGCACGGCGGGCCGCACCACGTCGCCGGACGCGCGGGCGGCTCAGGGGCGGTGGGAGGCCTTGGCCGCGGACTCCTCGGACGCCGCGGACGTGTCGGACGTGTCGGACGTGTCGGACGTGTCGGATGTCTCGGACGCGCCGCCGGACGCATGAACGGTGCCCCACGCGGCGCGAGCCACGCCGCCCGGACGGCATCGCTCGGACGGCGTGGCTCGGACGGCAGAGCCGCCTACCGCCCCACCCGCAGCCCCGCGTCGGCCACCACCCCCGCCCCGGTCCTCACCCGCACGTCCGCCAGCTCCCGCGGCGGCAGCCCCGCCGCAAGGAACGTGTGCGCCAGGGACGCCCACACGGGCCACGGCACCTCCGGCCGCGTATCCCGTACGCCCAGTACGCCCCGTACGCCACGTACGCCCCCAACAGCCCGCAGGACCAGGCCCGTTCCCCGTGGACCGAGCCGGAGGCGGCACACTCCGCCGTGGTGGGCGGCCACCACCAGTGCGCCCGGGTGCCGCACGGCGAGCCGCGCCGCGTGCCACGGTGCGGCGGACTCCACGTGGAGCACGTCACCGAGCCGCGCCCAGGCACCGGCGACGGGCAGCGCCACCCGCACGTGCTCGTCCACGAAGCCCGTGTCGCCGTGGCCGCGCAGCACCACCCGCACCCGTTCCACGCCCCGCGACTCCCGCGTCGCCGTCACGATCGCCGTCGTCCCCGTCGGCCCCGTCAGCTCCGTAGCCACGACCCCCGTCACCGTCATGACACGACGCTGCCCGGCTCGTCGTACTCCAGGAGGCGCGGCAGCCGCGCCGGTTCCGTGGCCGGCGGGGCGCCAGGGGCCCGCAGCCGCAGCTTGCGGTAGAGCAGCGCCCGCATCTTCCGGGCGAACCGCCCGGGCTCGGAGGTGATGCGGGCGGCGACGCGCTCGTGCAGGTCGGCCCGGTACGTCGCGGCGGCCCGCGCGAGCTGGCGCCGCACCGGCCTCGACCCGTGCAACCGCGGTGCGAACGAGCCGAGTTCGGCCAGCGGGGACCCCGGATCCACATCGCCGTCCGGCAGACAGGCCAGCAGCACCGGCTTGCCCGTCATGGCGCCGTACAGCGAGACGGATCCGTGGTCGCCCACGACGAAGTCGGCGGCGACGAGCGCCCCGACCCAGTCGGCGCGGTGGCTGACGACGGCGAGCCCGCCGCGCCCGAGCCCCGCGAACCAGCCGCGCACCTGCCACTCGCTGTGGGTGTGCCACACGTGCGGATGCAGCAGCATGGCCACCCGGTAGTCCTCGGGCGGCAGTTCGGCCACCATCCGGTCGATCAGCTCCTGCCCGCCGCTGCCGAGCAGCGAGCCGGGCCCCCAGGTGGAGCAGACGAGGACGAGCCGCTGCCCGGCCCGGGTCCGCAGGGCCTGCCGGTACAGGGCCCGCGCGGGCCTGCTCGCGGCGACCCGGTCGAAGCAGGGGTCGCCGACGACTTCGGCGACCGGCAGCGCCTCCGGGCACTCGCGGCCGAGCCGCGCCAGCTCCTCGCGGTGCGCGAGGACGATCGCCTCGGGGACCACCGACCCGTCGCGCACGAGCCGCTGCCTGCTCAGCCCGTACACGCCCCGCGCGGCGACGGCCCCGCCCCGCCGGGCCCGCACGATCTTGTTGTGCCCGGCGCCGTGCGGCAGCACGACCACCGGGGCGTGCAGCTCGTGCAGCCCGCCGTGGCCCGCCGCGAGGGCGAGGTCGAAGACGGTCTGCACCGCCTGGCTCCAGGGCAGCACCAGGACCTTGAGCTCGTCGAGGAACTCGGCCACTCCGCCGCTGAACACGTCGGGCGCCGCGGTGAAGAACACCTGCACCCGCCAGTCGCCCTCGAGCAGTCGCACCGCGTCGAGGAGCCGCCGCCCCGACGTCACCGTGTGCACCACGGCGAGCACGCGCCTGCGCACGGGCCGGGTGGCCCAGCGCTCGACGTCCGGACGCACGGGCACCGGATGCCCGTGCGCCTCCAGCATGGTCACGCTCATCACTCTCTTCCCCCGGTTCTCTCCGTCGTATCGAGTCGCATCGACTCGTATCGAGTGGGACGCCGGCAGCGTGCCCCGGGGACCTGGATGGCCGGGTTGCAGGAATCCTGCACTCCGAGTGCCGACTGACGAGGGCATACGCCTTCGCTCCGGCTCACACCGGCGCGCGCGCCGTGGCCGCCAACTACCTTTGAGAGGGCGGTAGTTGGGCTTCCGCGAGGCCGACGGGGAAAGTCTTGGCCATGGATCCACTCCATGCGCCCGGCACGCACCCGTGCGCCCCTGTCCGCTCCCCCCGACACGCCGACAACTTGAGCAGAGTTCCGCACGGATGTGCGGGGCTGCCGACGGCGGCGGCGCGGTGCACCCGCCGGGCAGCGCACCCAGCGGGGGTGATGGTGGACTTACTGGCTTTGGGGCCTCTCGAACTCTGGGAGGACGGCCGGCGGTACGAACTCGGGTCACCGAAGGAGCGCTGCGTGCTGGCCGTCCTGGTGCACGCCCGCGGCGAGCCGGTCTCCCTGGACACCCTCATGGACCGCGTCTGGGACGACGAGCCGCCCCGCACGGCCCAGGACACCCTGCAGAGCTATCTGTCGCGGCTGCGCTCCCGGCTGAGCCGCGCGGCCGGCGAACAGGCCCGCCTGGAGCGATACGCCCCGCGCCTGTACCGCCTGCGGGTCGCCCCCGACGCCGTCGACCTGCTGCGCTACGGCAGGCTGCGCGCCGACGCCGCGGCCGCCGCCCGGCGGGGCGACCGGCAGCGGGCCGTCGAGCTGCTCCGCACCGCCGAATCGCTGTGGCGCGGCGAGCCGTTGACGGAGTTCACCGGCGCCTGGGCGCGGTCGGCCCGCGCCCGGCTCCTGGAGGAACACCGCCATGTGCGCGAGGAGCGGATCCGCCTCGAGCTGGAGCTCGGCCGGCACGCCGACCTGATCGGCGAGCTGCACGAACTGGCCGCCCAGAACCCCCTGGCCCAGCGGGTGATCGCCGCCCTGATGCTGGCCCTGTACCGCTCCGGCCGCGACGACGAGGCCCTCGGCCTCTACCGCGCCACCCGCGCCCGCCTCCACGAGGGCCAGGGCATCGAGCCCGGCACGGAGCTCCAGGAACTCCACCAGCGCATCCTCGGACAGGACCGCACGCTGATGCGGACGGCGGCGTGGGAGGGCGACGGGACGGCCGCGTCGCCGCCGGGAACCCCGCAGCCCTCGGCGGCGACGGCCGCGGGCCCACCCGACGACGTCCCCCGGGACGAGGAGCCGCTCTCCAACTTGCCCCGCGACACGGGGGACTTCACCGGTCGGGCGAGTGAACTGCGCATCCTCCTGGGCGAGTCCGGCAAGGCGGCGGCACCCCCGTCGAGCGCACTCCCCCTCACCCTCGTCCACGGCATGCCCGGTGTCGGTAAGACCGCGCTCGCCCTGCACGCCGCACACCGCCTGGGCGATGCCTGCCCGGACGGCCAGTTCTACGTCGACCTGCGCGGATACGGCCCGCTGCCCCCGTACGACCCCGCCGAGGCGCTCGCCGTGCTGCTGCACGCCGCCGGGGTGACCGGCGAGCTGCCCGGTTCGCTGGACGCACGCGTGACGCGCTGGCGCGAGTGGACGGCGCGGCGCCGCGTGCTCGTGGTCCTCGACAACGCCCGCGACGCCGAACAGGTGCGCCCGCTGCTGCCCGGCGCCGCGTCCTGCCGTGCCATCGTCACGAGCCGGAACCGGCTCACCGGGCTTTCCGGCGCGACCCCGCTGTACCTGGAGGTGCTGTCCACCACGGAGGCCGCCGCGCTGTTCACACGTGTCGCCGGGCCCGGCCGTCTGCCCGCCGACACCTCGGCGCTCACCCGTACCGTGGCCGCCTGCGGCCGCCACCCGCTCGCGCTGCAACTCCTCGCGAGCCAGTTCCGGCACCGCGACTCCTGGAGCCTGGACCACCTCACGGACCGCCTGGTCCAGGCGGCCGACCCGCTCGACGAATTCGACAGCGACGCGGTGGCCTCCGCCTTCTCCCTCTCGTACACCGAACTGCCCCCGCAGGCAGCCCAGTTGCTGCGCCGCCTGGCACTGCACCCCGGCCCGGACATCACGCTGCGCGCGGCGACGGCCCTGGCGGCGGACGCACCGGACCAGGAAGCGGCGGACGAGCCGAACCGGAAAGCGGACCACGAGGCCCACACCCGCAAGACCCTCGGCCAGCTCCTCGACCGCAACCTCGTCGAGGAGCCCGTGACCGACCGCTACCGCCTGCACGACCTCACCCGCGCCTTCGGCCTGCGCATGTGCGCCCGCGACGAGCCGCACCCGGCCCGGCGCGCGGCCCTCGCACGGCTGCTCAACTGCTATCTCACCGCGGCGTACCGCGCGGCCGTCCGCACCGACCCGCACCGCCGCATCCTGCCGCCCGGCCCCCGCCTCGCCTGCCCGTACGCCCCGGACTTCGGCGACGCGGACGAGGCGGCGGCCTGGCTGAGCGTGGAGCGCGGCAACCTCCTGGCTCTCGCGCGCACGGCCGCGGCGGAGTCACCGGAGCACGCGGTGCTGTTCCCGCACATCCTCGCCAAGTCACTGCGGCTGTGGGGCACTTGGGACCTGGCCGCGGAGCTCTTCGAGGCGGCGGTGTCCGCGGCGCGCACCCGCGACGACCGGGTGGCCCTGGCCCGCGCCCTGGTCGAGCACGCCGACGTCCTCACGCAGAAGGACCACGGCAAGGCCCTGCACCGGGCGACCGAGGCGCACTTCCTCTTTCAGGAGTTGAACGACGTACGCGGCCGGGCCGACGCCCTCCTGCAGTCCGGCCGGGCCCACTTCGCGGCGGGCCAGGGCAGCACGTGCCTGCGGGTGCTGCGGGCGGCGCACACGCTGTACCGCCGGGTCGAGGACCCCTACGGCCAGGCCGATGTGGCCAACATGATGGGGGTGGCGCTGCACGCGGCGGGCCGCCACCGGGAGGCCCTGGAGCAGTTCCGCACCATGCTGCGCATCCACGAGGGCACGGGCTACTCGTACGGCCAGTTGCGCGCCCTCAACAACGTGGGCGAAGTGCACCGCATCGACGGCCGGCCCGAGGAGGCCCGCGCCCACTTCGAGCGTTCGCTGCGCCTGGCACAGCGTGTCGGCGGCCGCCAGGAGCGCGCGAACCTGCTCGCGAACCTGGGCAACGTCTGCCAGGACACCGGCCAACTGGAGCAGGCGCTCACCTACTTCCGCCGCGCCCTCACCAGCTACCGCGCCGCGTCGGACTCACGCGGCGAGTCGGACACCCTCATCAGCCTCGGCTCGGCGTACGCCGCCAACAGCCGTCCCGGCGAGGCACTGTGGCACTTCGCGGAGGCCGAACGCATCGCCCGCAGCATCGGCAGTCCCTTCGACCTCCAGGCCGCGCTCCTCGGCACCGGCACGGCGCTGCGCCTGCTCGGCCGGTACGAGGCGGCGCTCGACACCCACCGCGAGGCGCTGCGCATCGCCCGCGAGGTGGGCAGCCCGCTCGGCGCGGCCCGGGCCCTGGACGGTCTGGCGCGCACGGCCCGGCACACACAAGACGCGTCCTCCGCGAGGGTGTTCGCGGAGGACGCGCTGGAGTTGTACGGGCGGCTCGGCTGCGCGGGGCGGGCCCGGGATCTCCGGCTGGCCCTCGCCGAGCCCGGGGTGCCTAGAGACCCCGCCACCACCACATGAAGATCCCCTCTTCGCCGGGCCGGGGAGCGGGAGCGGTGGGACCGGTCGTGCGTCGTGCCTTGTTCACGCGTCTCTCCGTCTTTCTGCTTCTTGAACGAACAGGTGCCCCCGAGGTGCGCACACATTAGCGACCTGAACACGGAAGCGGAAGACGATATTCGTCATTCACCACAGGGCGCACAGAAGCGTACGACCGGCGCTCGAACACACACCCATAACGCGCCCCCCGTCCCGCACCCATGCGCCTACCGCCCCACCGTCCCCGGCGGCACCTCCACATCCTTCGCCTTGTCCCCCGGCGCGAGCTGATCGGCGTAACCGGCCTCGGTCCACACCAGCTTCTTGAACTGCTCCGGGGTCAACAGGCCCTGCCACGGCGCCCCTTGGGGGCAGAAGACGGACTCGCACCCGGGGCAGTAGTGGGCGGGCAGCCAGAAGACGTCGGCGCGCCCCGCGCCGGCCCGCTCCGCGGCCTTCTCCCGCCCGTCGCCGCGCACCACGACGAGCGTCCCGATGAACAGGGCCACAGCAAGCACGAGCCCGCCGCCGATGTACAGCGGCTTCCCTTGGTCCACGCCCATGTAGGCCCAGGCGAGCGAGAGGCCGACGAGCACCATGCCCTCGGCGAAGTGCAGCAGGCCGTCCCCGGCCTTCTCCGGCCCCTTGGCCAGCCGTGTCGACAACTCCTTGCGGAAGGCGCCCTTACCGCTGACCGCCTCCCGCACCGCGACCACATCCGTGCCGCGGCAGCCGGGACATATCACTCCAACCGGCCCTCGGGGCCCCGCAGTCGACATGCCCTCACGCTACTCGGGGAGCAGTCAGCCCTCGTCGGCGGCCAGCCGCAGCGAGATCGAGTTGATGCAGTACCGCTGGTCCGTCGGCGTCGCGTAGCCCTCGCCCTCGAAGACGTGGCCGAGGTGCGAGCCGCAGCGGGCGCAGCGGACCTCGGTGCGGACCATGCCGTGGGAGCGGTCCTCGATCAGTTCGACGGCGTCGGAGTCCTTCGGGTCGTAGAAGCTCGGCCAGCCGCAGTGCGACTCGAACTTCTCGTTGGAGGTGAAGAGCTCCGCGCCGCAGGCGCGGCAGGAGTAGACGCCCTTGGTCGTGGTGTCGGTGTACTCACCGCGGAACGCGGGCTCCGTGCCGGCCTGGCGGAGGACCTGGTACTCGGCGGGGGTCAGCTCCGCGCGCCACTGCTCGTCGGGCTTCTCGACGTCGTACGACATGGGTCGCATCCCCTTCTTCGGGAGGTCTTCGGGAGTCCGGTCCGCCTCGGCGGTCCGGCTCACTTCGACAGCTCGGCCAGGATCGACGGGCCGAGGTCGGTGACGTCGCCCGCTCCCATGGTGAGAACGAGATCACCGGGCCGCGCCATTCCCGCGATCACCGCGGGGGCCGTGTCCTTGTCGGCGGCGCCCCGCACGTCGGCGCCCGCCGCGCGGGCGGCGTCGATGATGAGGTCGCTGGTCACGCCGGGGATCGGGTCCTCGCGGGCGGGGTAGATGCCGAGGACCACGGAGGCGTCGGCGAGCGCCAGGGCCTGGCCCATCTCCGTGCCCAGCTCCTGGGTGCGGGAGAACAGGTGGGGCTGGAAGAGCACGAGCAGCCGGGCGTCGTCGGCCGCGGCGCCGCGCATGGCCTCCAGGTCGGCGGTCATCTCCGTCGGGTGGTGCGCGTAGGAGTCGACGACCTGTACGCCGGCCGCCTCGCCCTTGAGCTGCAGGCGGCGCTTCACGCCGGTGTACGAGGCCAGCGCGGGGGCGAGCTCGGCGGCCGGGATGCCGAGGGCCACGCCCGCGGCCAGCGCGGCGACCGCGTTGTGCGCGTAGTGCCTGCCGGGCACGGAGACGGCGAAGCGCAGCTCGGTGCCGTCGAGGACGGCGGTGACGTCGCTCTTGAGGCCCTGCGGGGTCACACCGGTGATCTGTACGTCGGCGTCGGCGGACTCGCCGTACGTGACCACGCGCAGCTCGGGCCTGCGCTTCGCGATCCGCCGCGTGAGTTCGCGGGCGCCCTCGTGGTCCGCCGCGATCACCAGCGTCCCGCCGGGGACGATCTTGTCGGCGAAGGTCTCGAAGGACTCGTAGATCTCGTCCATCGACGCGTAGTTGGCGTGGTGGTCCAGCTCCACGTTGAGGACGATGGCGACCTCGGGCGCGTACTTGTGGAAGCTGCGGTCGCTTTCGTCGGCCTCCGCCACGAAGATCTCGCCGCTGCCGTGGTCGGCGTTGGAGCCCGGCACGTCCAGGTCGCCGCCGATCGCGTACGAAGGACTCAGGCCGAGCGAGGCCAGGCTGACCGCGAGCATCGACGTCGTGGTGGTCTTGCCGTGGGTGCCGGCGACGGCGATCGGGCGCAGGCCGTCCATGAGGGAGGCGAGCGCGTCCGAGCGGTGCACCACCGGGATGCCGAGCTCCGTGGCGCGGGCCAGCTCCGGGTTGTCGGCGCGGATCGCGGAGGAGACGACGACGCAGGTCGCGTCGTCGGCCAGGTGCGCGGCCGCGTGCCCGACGTGGACGCGGGCGCCGAGGGCCCGCAGGGCGTCGGCGGTGGCGGAGTCCTTGGCGTCGCTGCCCGCGACCTTCGCGCCGCGCTGGGCGAGGATCTTCGCGATGCCCGACATTCCGGCGCCGCCGATGCCGATGAAGTGCGGTCGGTCCATGGCGGTGGGCATCGAATTCTCTCCGAAGGGTGGGGCGGTAGGTACGCGGGGCCAGCCTACTGGGCCCCGCTGCCTCGGGCCGATCGGCCTGCGGCCTGGTCCTCCAGCGCCCGGACGGGCTGGAAATAGCCCGTCCGGCGCTTGAGGACGAGCGCGCAGCGCGATCGACGGGACCCAGTCTCCGGGCACGGCCCAGTGCCTACGTCACTCACTGTGGGCGAACAGCTTCAGGACCGGTACGCCCACCTTGTGCCGGGCCCGCGAGGCCCAGTCGCGGTGGAAGAACTCCTCCACCAGGTGCGGCTCGGTGAGCACGATGACCTCGTCGGCCACCATTTCGTCGACCACCTCCTGGAGCACGTCCAGCGGATGCGCCTTGACGAGGCGGCCCTCGGCCGAGCTGCCGGTGGCCCGCAGTGCCACGAGGGACACCTGAAGGGCCCGCTCGGCGGGCTCCACCGCCTCCTCGCCCTCGGGCACCTCGCCCTCGCGCACGGCCTCGTCCAGCTCACCGAGCGCGACGTCGTCGATCGCCCGCAGCAGACGGTCCGCCTGGTCGCCGCGGGGCTGCAGAAGCACATGGAAGGTGACCGGCTCGTCGCCGTGCAAGGTGGTGACGAACTCCACGTCGGCGGACGTCAGGGCCTTCTCGATCATCAATACGCTTGTGAACACGACAGGCGTCCTCTTCCTCCGTGGGCCTCCATGGGCCTCCGCGGACCGTGCGTCCGGCCCCCTGCGGAAACCATCCTGCCCCCCGCCGGAGCGGGGGTTGCGAGATTTAGTGTGCCCCGCGAAAGCGAAACGGAACGGCATATTCCGCCGATTGTCAGAAGACCGCCGATTCAGTTGTCCCGCCGGTACCGGTTCAGCTGTCCCGCCGGTACCGGGTGAACAGGAACCCGGCCTCCTCCAGCACGGACGCCAGTACGAATCGCTCGGGCACCGCGAGGCCGGGCCCGCCAGCGATGCGCTGCGCCCCGCCCGCGGTCAGCATCGGCGACACCGTCAGGCACAGCTCGTCCAGCGCGCCCGCCGCCACGAACTGGCCGAGCATCCGCGGCCCGCCCTCGGTGAGCAGCCGGGTCAGGCCGCGCCCGGCCAGCGCCCGCACCACCCGCTCGGGATCGGCGCCCGCGCCCTCGCCCGCGGTCAAGACCTCCGCGCCCGCCTCGCGCGCCGCGGCCATCCGGTCGGAGGGCGCGGCGGCGCCGGTCACCACGTACGTGGGCGTGAGCGGGGCGGCGAACAGGGGCAGCGAGAAGTCCAGGTCGAGGCTCGCGCTGACCACCACGATCGCGGGCGCCGGGGGCTGGCCCGCCGCCGCCCTGCGGGCCGCGAAGGCGTCCCGGGCGCGGGCCGGCCGGTAGCCCTCCTGGCGTACCGTTTCGGCACCGACCACGACGGCGTCCGCGAGCCCCCGCAACGTACCGAAGATCCGCATGTCGGTGGCGTTGGAGATGGGCTGGGAGCGGCCGTCGTGCTGGGCGGCGCCGTCGAGTGTCGAGACCATGTTGGCGCGCAGCCAGGCACCGGTCCCGGAGGGGTCGGGGGGCCCGGCGGGGTACGCGTACGCGTCGGCGAGCTCGTCCAGGGTCCACTCGCGGTCCCCGTCCACCTCATCCGGGGCGGTCTTCGCCGAGGTCGGCGCGGCTGTGTGGTCGGTCACAGGGAACAGGCGTCGCATGCCGCGCAGTCTTACACGGCGCCGGGACGGCTCAAGGGCGTGTCCGATGGGTCCGGTCGGCTGTGTTCCGGGTGCGTGTTTGTGGGGTCGAGCGGTGTCTGGTGCGTGTGGCTGCAAGGCGGAGGAGGGCGTCGACGCAGTGGGGCCTCCCCTGCTCGAGCGCAGTCGAGAGCTTGGGGAACGTCGGCAACCGACGACAACGCCGCAGACGCACGTGCCAGGCGCCGCGACGCCGACGGGACCCATCGGACACGCCCTAGAGTGGAGAACCGTGTCAGCCACCTCCCCCGCCGCCGGGCAGAGCCCCATATCCGAAGCGGCCCCCGTATCCCTGAGCGCCCGCGAGCCGCAGGTGCCCGCGGACCGTCTCGTCGCCGAGATGGTGCCGCCGCCGCGGTTCAGCACGGCCCGCTTCGACACGTACATCCCGGACCCGGGGCAGCCCAGCCAGAGCGAGGCCGTACGCGTCCTCAGCACCTTCGCGGCCGGGCTCGGCGGGGCGCACGCGACTGGAGCGGGCAAACGGCGGTGGTTCGCCCGCGCGAAGCAGCCCGTTCCGGCCGGGCCGCGCGGCGTCTACCTGGACGGTGGCTACGGCGTCGGCAAGACCCACCTCCTGGCCTCGCTGTGGCACGCCACCCCGGCCGAGCCCGCGCTCAAGGCCTTCGGCACGTTCGTGGAGCTGACCAACCTCGTCGGGGCGCTCGGCTTCCAGCAGACGGTGCGTACGCTCAGCGGTCACCGCCTGCTGTGCATCGACGAGTTCGAGCTGGACGACCCGGGCGACACCGTCCTGGTGTCGACGCTGCTCGGCAAGCTGGTCGACGCGGGCGTCGCGCTCGCGGCGACCTCCAACACGCTGCCGGGCAAGCTCGGCGAGGGCCGGTTCGCCGCCGCCGACTTCCTGCGCGAGATCCAGGGCCTGTCGGCCCACTTCAAGGCGTTGCGCATCGACGGCGAGGACTACCGCCACCGCGGCCTGCCCGAGGCCCCCGCGCCGTACTCCGACGAGCAGGTCACCAAGGCGGCGTACGCGACCGACGGCGCGAGCCTCGACGACTTCCCGCACCTGCTCGACCACCTCGCGCGGGTGCACCCGAGCCGGTACGGCGCCCTGACCGACGGCCTCAGGGCCGTCTGCCTCACGGACGTCATGCCCGTGCCCGACCAGTCGACGGCGCTGCGCCTGGTCGTCCTCGCCGACCGCCTCTACGACCGCGAGGTCCCCGTCCTCGCCTCCGGCGTCCCGTTCGACCAGCTCTTCAGCGAGGAGATGCTGAACGGCGGCTACCGGAAGAAGTACTTCCGGGCGATCTCGCGCCTGACGGCGCTGGCCCGGGACGCGAAGGGGCTCGTGACCGGCTGAGTCGGCCGAGCGGTCCGCCGCGGCGGCGCCCACTGATCGCGTACCCGTCCAAACTGATCGTGTACTCGTCCAACCCCTCGTGCGCACGGGGTGTGCGTGGTACACACAGGCGGGTCATGTTTCCTGTCCGCCAGCAGGAGGTTGCCCCCATGTCAGACACCGAGCTGTCCGCGACCAGACGCCAAGTACTCGCCCGCACCGGAGCATTGGGGGCGTCCATCGCCTTCACCGGTGCCCTGTCGGAGCTCTTCGCGGGCACCGCGACCGCGGCCACCCAGGGCCGCACGGGCTACGGCCCTCTCCTGCCCGACCCGGACGGCCTGCTCGACCTGCCGAAAGGATTCCGCTACCAGGTGCTCTCCCGCGAGGGCGAGGACCTGCGCTCGGGCGAGGGCAAGGTCCCGGGCAACCACGACGGGATGGCCGCGTTCCGGGGCCGGCGCGGCGGAGTTCACCTCGTCCGCAACCACGAGAACCGCGCCTCCGCGAAGCTCGGCGTGCCCACCGTCAAGGGCCTGACGTACGACCCTGCGGCGAAGGGCGGCTGTACGGCGCTCGCGCTGGACCGGCGCGGCCGGGTGGTCGACGAGCGCGTCGCGATCGCCGGCACGGCCGTCAACTGCGCGGGCGGCCCGACTCCTTGGGGCACCTGGCTGACCTGCGAGGAGGCCGAGGACAAGGCCGGCACGAACGGCTACACGAAGGACCACGGCTTCGTCTTCGAGGTCGACCCGGTGGATCCGCGGCGCTCGGGAGCCGTGCCGCTGACCGCCATGGGCCGCTTCCAGCACGAGGCGGTCGCCGTCGACCCGTGGCGCGGCGTGATCTACGAGACCGAGGACGCCTTCCAGAAACCCTTCGGCCTGTTCTACCGCTTCCTGCCGAACAAGCCGGAGGGCGGCCGGAGTTCACTGCGCGCGGGCGGCAGGCTCCAGGCGATGCGGGTGCCCGGCGTGCCGGACCTGTCCGCCATACAGGAGCCCGGCACCACCTTCGAAGGCGTCGAGTGGGCCGACGTACCCGACCCGCTCGCCGCCCAGACCCCCATCCGCCACCAGGACTTCGGCCCGAAGGGCAGCACACACGCCCAGAAGCTGGAGGGCTGCTACTGGGGCGGCCGCTGCGTGTACTTCGTCTCCAGCTACGCGCGCAGCGCGGAGGGCTCGGCCGCCGACCACTACGGCCAGGTCTGGCGCTACGACCCCGCACGCCGCCGCCTCACCCTCGTGATCGTGTTCGGCCCCGACACCGACATCCAGCTCCCCGGCGAGTCCCCGGACAACATCTGCCTCGCACCGAGCGGCGGCCTGATGGTGTGCGAGGACGGCGGCGGCACGCAGCACGTGTACGGCGTGACGCGCGGCGGCGAGGTGTACGCGATGGCGCGCAACGCCCAAAATACGGGCACCCCGACCGAGCCCGAGTGGGGCGAGTTCGCGGGCGTCACCTTCTCCCCCGACCACGACACGATGTACGTGAACTGCTACACGCCGGGGACGACGTTCGCCGTGACGGGGCCCTGGCACAGATAGCGCCGGCGCGCCGCCGCCCGCCCCGGCCCGGTGGACTCAGCCGGCCGGGGCGAGCCGCCACAGGGAGGTGAGCTCGGCGGCGCGGGCGGTGTGCAGGGGGTCGGTGGTGTCGCTCGCGCGGGGGTGGCGGGGCTTGGCGTCGAGGCGGTCGACCACGCGCAGCCCGGCCGCCTCGATGGCGGCGGCGAGTTCGTCCCGGGTCCGCAGGCCGAGGTGTTCGGCGAGGTCGGAGAGGATCAGCCAGCCCTCGCCGCCCGGTTCCAGGTGGTCGGCGAGCCCGTCGAGGAAGGCGCGCAGCATCGCGCCCCCCGGGTCGTACACGCCCTGTTCGACGGCGGAGGTGGGCCGGGCCGGGAGCCACGGCGGATTGCACACTACGAGTGCGGCCCGGCCGGGTGGGTAGAGGTCGCCGCTGTCGGTGACCTCGACCCGGTCCCCGATCCCCAGCCGCTCGACGTTGTCCCGCGCGCACGCGAGCGCGCGGGGGCTGCTGTCGGTGGCGACGATCCGGTCGAGGCCCCGGTGGGCGAGGACGGCGGCGAGGACGCCGGTGCCGGTGCCGAGGTCGAAGGCGGTGACCGGGGCGCGGTGGGCGGCGGCGGGCAGCGGGGCGGCGGCGACGAGGTCGACGTACTCGCCCCTGATCGGGGAGAACACGCCGTAGTGCGGGTGGATGCGGCCGTCGATCGCCGGGATCGGCACGCCCTTCCTGCGCCACTCGTGGGCGCCGATCACGCCGAGGAGTTCGCGCAGCGACACGACGGTACGTCGCCGGGGCGGGCCGTAGGCCTCCGTGCAGGCCGTCCGGACGTCGGGGGCGCGGCGCAGCGCGAGGCCGTGGTCGTCCTCGAGCACGACGAGCAGCATCCCGAGCACGCGGGCGCGGTGGCCGCGGGCCTGCCGGTGCCGGTGGAAGGTGTCGGCCGGGGTGGCGCCCGGCTTCGGCGCGAGCCGGTCCAGGCGACGGCCCAGGGCGCGCAGCAGCTGGCGGGCGCCCTGGTAGTCCCCGCGCCAGAGCAGCGCGGTGCCCTCGCAGACCAGGCGGTAGGCGACGTCGGCCTTCATCCGGTCGTCGGCGACGGTGACGCGGCGAGGGGCGGGGAGTCCGCTTTCGGAGTGCCAGTGGGCGGTGAAGGTGAGGGTGCTGTCGCCGCTTTCGCCGCCGTCACCGTCCGGCCCGGGCTTCGTCCGGACGGCCTCGGTCCAGGTGATGTCAGGGGTGCCGGGCTCAGGGACGTAGGGCTCGGGGGTGTCGGGCTCAGGGGTGTCGGACATCGACGGGTCGTCAACTCCTCGTGGTCGCGGGTGCGTGGGGCCCGGGGCCACGGAGCGACCGGGAATCGCCCCAGGACGATTCCACAGCCGCTGCCCCCTGGCAAACCCGGACTTCCCGCCCTTCTGGCGCGCGCACCAAGGGCGCGTATCGGGTCCCGGCCGTACGCCGCGTCAGAGCACGGCGAGCCGGTCCACCAGCAGCTCCGTCCTCCGCTCGGTGTCCTCCGGCGGGAGCCGTCCCGCTCGGGTCAGGGTGGCCAGTCCGTGCAGGGACGCCCAGAACGTCTCGGTGAACAGCTCCGGGTGCACGCCGTCCCCGGCGACCTCGCTGAGGCACTCCAGCAGCGCGGCGAAGGCGTCCTTCAACGGCTCGGGGGTGTCCTCCTGCGCGTACGCCAGGCCGCCGTCGAGCTGGAACAGGGCGTCGTAGACCGCCGGATGGCGTTCGGCGAAGGCGAGGTAGGCACGGGCGAGGGCAGCGACCCGGGCGCGGGGGCCGTCGGCGGCGGCGGTCGCGGCCCGCATCGCCACGGCCATCTCCGAAGCGCCCTGCAGGGCGACGGCGCCGATGATCTCGCGCTTGCCGCGGAAGTGGCTGTAGAGGACGGGCTGGCTGTATTCGATGCGCTCGGCGAGCCGACGGGTGGTGACCGCGTCCCAGCCCTGCTGGTCGGCGAGTTCGCGGGCCGTCGCCACGATGAGGCGCTCGCGGACCGCCCGTTCGCGCTCCTTGCGTTCCTGTACCGACATGATTCGATCCTAGCACCGCTAGACATTCGAGCGGCAGTAGCACTAGCGTTGCCTCATCTTCTAGCAGCGCTAGATCCCAGGAGGGGTCATCATGCTCAATGCTCTCGAGGTCGTCACCATCGTGGTCGTCGGCGTGATGGTGGGGGTGGAGTTCTCCGTCCCCTTCTTCAGCAACCCGATCCTCAACGCGCTCCCCGGCGACAACGGCCTGCGCGCCCGCACCCACGGGGCCCGAGTAGGCGGCGCCGTGATGCCGTTCTGGTACTTCGGCTCGCTCGCCCTTGTCGCCATCTGGGCCGTCGCCGGATGGGACCACGACGGCACCGGCCTCGTCGTCACCGCCGGCGCGCTGCTGATCCTCAGCGTGATCATGTCGCTCCTGCTGCTCGTCCCGATCAACAACCGGGTCAAGACGTGGACCGTCGACAACCGGCCGGCCGACTGGAAGGAGCAGCTGCAGCGGTGGGACCGCTGGCACTACGCCCGCGTCGCCGTCATCATCGCCGCCTTCGCCTGCCTGGCGGCCGCCCTCGCCTGAACAGGTGTCAGCCCGTCGAGGGGGTCCCCCCTGCTCCCGAGGGGGCCCCTGCCCCTTAAGAGCTTGGGGGAGATTGAGGACGAGGCCGAAGGCCGATCGGCGGGGGCTGCTGCCCCACCCGCACGGAACACGCACCCGGCAGGGTCAACCTCCGCTCCGCCTGCCCCACCGGCCCGATTTGTACGGTTATCGTCACGGAGTGATCACTCGCGCCCGCATCCGGACCGCCCTCGCCACCCTGGCCACCGCCACCCTCCCTCTCACGGCCTGCTCCGCACCCGAGACCCCCCGCCCCCCGGCGGCCCCGGCCACACCCCCGGCCAAGAAGCAGACCCCGCCCACCCTGGCCCCGGGCCCTCAGGGCCGGACCCCGGTCTTCAAGAACGCCCCCCGCACCCGAACCCACGCGGCCGCCCCCACCGTGGCCCTCACCTTCGACGCCGACATGACGGCGGACCAGGGCCCCCGCGCCGCCGCGGGCGAACGCTTCGACAACCCCGCCCTGGTCGACACCCTGCGCCGCCTCAAGGTCCCGTCGACGTTCTTCATGACGGGCCGCTGGGCGGAGGAGTACCCGGCCCAGGCCAGGGCGATCGGCGGCGACCCCCTCTTCGAGGTGGCCAACCACTCGTACAGCCACTACGCCTTCACCGGGGACTGCTACGGCCTGCCCACCGTCCCCGCGCACGCCATGCGCACGGACGTGGAACGCGCCTTCGCGGCCTTCCGCAAGGCGGGCGTCGAGCGCCCACTGCCGTACTTCCGCTTCCCGGGCGGCTGTTATGACGAGCGGGCGCTGCGCGCGCTCGCCCCGGTCGGCGTGACGGCCGTGCAGTGGGACGTGGTGGGCGGCGACGCGTTCGCGACGGACCCGGATGCGGTGGCGCGGCAGGTGCTCCACGGGGTGCGGCCTGGTTCGGTGGTCGTGCTGCACTGCACCCGCAGCGCGGCCCCGGCGACGGAGCGGGCCGTACGGACGATCGTCCCGAAGCTGCGCGAGCGCGGGTTCCGCTTCGTGCGGGTCTCGGAGCAGATCGCCGCCGCCCGCACGCCCCGGCCCGCGCGCCCGGCAGACCCCAGCGGCACCCCCGACCGGCCCTAGGGCGTGTCCGATGGGTCCTGTCGGCGTCGCGGCGCCTGGCACGCACGTCTGCCGCGTTGTCGTCGGTTGCCGACGCTCCGCGTCGACGCCCTCCTCCGCCTTGCAGCCGCACGCACCAGACACCGCTCGGCCCCACGAACAGGCACCCCGAACATGGCCGACCGGACCCATCGGACACGCCCTAGCAGCCCGCGGCCGCCCGGAACCAGGGCACTGAGCGCTCCGCTGGATGTGTCACACCATGCCGTCGCGAGCCCGCGGGTGCGTCGTGGCTGGTCGCGCCCGCGCGGCGGAGCCGCATGTGTCAGGGCCCCGCGCCCCTTCAGGGGCGCCACCGAACCGCAGCCGACTTCACCGGGACCGCTTAGGGCCTGCCCGACGCCCCGGCCAGGCGCAGCCGTCCCTCACCCGCGCCGCGAGCAGACCCCGCACGACACCGCCACCGCGAGCACCGCGGCGGCAACCGCCCCGGCCACCGCGCCCAGCGGCACCGGAACCACGCCGTCCCGCGAGCCGTCGATCAGCTCGGTCAGGGCCGCGCGGGCCGGGGAGCCGGCCGTCACCAGCGCGAGCACCGCGGCGAGCAGGAGCGCCGGTACGGCCCGTCCGGGCGAGCGCAGCAGCGGCCACGTGGTCAGGGCACCGACGGCCGTCCCGAGCAGGGTGCTGACGAGCATCGCGAGGACTCCGGCGCCCGCCGCGGGGGCCCGCGCCACGGCAGTCTGGTGATCCGTACTGGCGGCGTCGCTGATGCCCGCCACGACCGCGACGGCGGCCAGGCCGAGCAGGGTCGCGGCCAGGAAGGCCGTGAGGAGGCAGGCGAGGTGCGCCCGGCGCGGCCTCGCCGCCGCGGCGGTGCAACTGCGCGCCGCGGGCGGCTCGTTGGTGACGCAGATGCGTACCAGCCAGGCGGATACGGGCAGCAGCGCGGCGGCCGCGTACGCGAGCGAGTCGAGCACGGGCTGCCCGGACTGCACGCCGACGGCGAGGAACGCCGCGTACAGGACGGCCGGTGCGAGCCAGCGCTGGGAGCGCAGCAGCAGGGCGGACTGATAGCGCAACAGAGCGGTCACCGGCGTACGTCCTCGTTCTCGGCCTCGTTCGCGGACGCGGCCCCAGCCCGGGGCGCGGCAGGCCCCTCGTGCCTGGCGACCGGCAAGCCCCCGGGGCGCACCGCGACCACATGCCACGGCGGGCTCGCCGTGAGCAACTCGCGCAGGACCAGATCGGAATGAACCTCGGCGACGACGAGCCGGACCGTGCCGTCCAGGCCCTGCACGCCCGTCGCACCGGCCACCTCGTCCGCCCCGCCCGCACCGGGCCGGACGGTCCCTCCGGCCCGGACCACCGTCTCCGGCAGCACAGGCGGCGCGGCCCCACGCGCTCCCCGTACGTCGATGACGACGACGGGCCCACCCCCACCCACCGCGGCCGCAGAACTCCCCGCACCAGCAGCCGAGCCCTCCGAACTCCCTTCCCCCTCCACCCGGTTGACCGAGGAACCCGCGATCGCGTACGTCGCGTCGGCGTGCCCCGCGAGGCGGCGGAGGTCGTGGTCGACGAACACGACGGCCGCGCCGGCCGCCGTGCGTTCGGCGACGGCGCGGTCGAGGATGTCGCGGGCCGCCGCGTCCAGGCCGGTCCAGGCCTCGTCGAGGACGAGCAACTCGGGGTCGGCGAGGAGGGCCTGGGCGACGGCGACCTTCTGGCTGCTCCCCTTGGAGAGCTCCGGCATCGGCGTACCGGCATGGCCTTCCGCGCCGAACCGCGCGAGCCATTCCTCGGCGCGCCGGGCCGCCGCGCCGCCGGTCAGGCCGTGCACGCGGCCCATGTGCGTGAGGTAGCCGACGGCGGTGAACGGCAGGGCGGCGGGGAAGCGTTCGGGGACGTAGGCGGTGCGGGGGCGGCCGGTGACGCGGCCCTCGGAGGGGGCGTCGATGCGGGCGAGCAGCCGCAGAAGCGTCGACTTGCCGGTGCCGTTGGGGCCCACGACCCGTACCAGGGTGCCGGCCCGCACGTCGAGCCGGACCCCGCGCAGCACCCACGGCCCACGCATCCCGTACCGCCGCCCGGCCCCGTCGAGCCGCACCACGTACTCACTGTCCCCGCGCATGCGCCTCATCCTCGCGCACCGCACGCACGCGACCGGCCCGGGGTCTGGATCACCGCCCTGGCAGACTGGACGGGTGACCAGCAACGACCCCCGGCCGGAGGCCTCCGCGGACGACCGCGCGAACAGCCCCTTCCGCCCCGACCCCACCGCACGCGACGAGGCCCCGCAGTTCGTCCTCCCCCTCGTGGCCCGGATCGAGCGCGCCGCGCCCCCGGCCCGTACGGACGCGCTGGAGACGGCAGCCCGCGCGGTCCTGGCGATCCTCAGTGACGAGCGGGCGCTCGGGGACGGAGAATGGGCGCAGGCGATGCGGGACTGGCAGGACGCCCGTATCCGCAAGGTGGTGCGCAGGGCGCGCGGCGCGGAGTGGCGTCGCGCGGAGGCGCTGCCGGGCATCACGGTGACGGGCAAGGCGGCCGAGGTCCGCGTCTACCCACCCGTCCCACTGGACGGCTGGCCCAAGGACCTGGCCCGCCTCCAGGTCTCGGGCACGGACCTGGACGACCCGGAGCCCCCGCAGGACCCGGACCCGTCCGCGCCGGTCCTCTGGCTGAACCCCGGCATCACCATGTCGGCGGGCAAGGCGATGGCCCAGGCGGGCCACGGGGCCCAGCTCGCCTGGTGGGACCTGTCGGCCCCGGACCGCAAGGCCTGGCGCGACGCCGGCTTCCCCCTGTCCGTCCGTACCGCCCCCGCGTCCCGCTGGCCCGAACTGACCACCAGCGGCCTGCCGTTGGTCAGGGACGCGGGCTTCACGGAGATCGCCCCCGGTCTTACGGTCGCGGTCGAGGGCCACGGGCGCGTCGGCGCCTTGTAGGACCACGCCGTTCGGAGCCACTCGGAAGAGAGTTGGCTGCCGGGTCGCTCCAGGTCAGGAGCTGACGGGATACTCCCGGTCAGGCGTCGTCGGCCTCATGCCTGCGTACGCGCTCGGCCAGCGGCAGCGGCGTCTCGTCCAGACCGTCGACCGCCCCGCTCGCCATGCGTGCGCATGTCCCGCGGCAGGCGAGCAGTGGCCTGTCGTCGCGGTGGGAGACCACCACTGCCTCCGGGGCCGGCGCGGTCCGGAAGTCGGTGCCGCAGATGAGGCACTCCAATCCGGAGAGCATCTCGGCGGTCGGTTCGGTGCGGCCGCGGCGGCGGCCGGAGATCGAGTCCTGTGAATACATGGCCCTGCCGTTCCCCGAGGGCGGCGCCGACACGGACGACGGCATGCGAGGTGCGCTCGGTGTGCCGCAACCGTACTCCCTTCCGGACCCCTGCAGCCGACCCTTCCGGCCCCCTGTCGCCGCCCCGCGCGGATCCTGCCGCCGCCCCGCGCGGAACCTGCGTCGCTCCGTGCGGATGTCGCCCGCATCTTCCCCGAGCGGTCGGGAACGTTCTCGGCGTCCGGGACGTTGTAGAGAGTGGTTGTAGTTGAAGTTTGCGAACGTGGAAGCGCCCGTGGAGTTCTGACAGCGGGTGCTTTGCCGTTTTTCGGGGGTCTTCTTCGGCGGCTGGCGGCCGGCAGCCCGGGGCCGCGCGAGTGCGCGTTCTCCGATCTATTCGCCATCTCGAAGGAGACATCACATGACTCAAGGAACCGTGAAGTGGTTCAACCCGGAGAAGGGTTTTGGCTTCATCGCCCCTGACGGGGGCGGCGCCGACGTCTTCGTCCACCACTCGGCGATCGACGCGGGCGGCTTCCGCTCCCTGGAGGAGAACCAGCGGGTGGAATTCACCGCCAGCCAGGGCCCCAAGGGTATGCAGGCCGACCAGGTCAGCGCGCTCTGAGGACCACCGCTCCGAGGCAGGCCCGCGCCGTGGGTCTGCTTCGCGCTGCCTCCGAACGGGTCGGCGCTTCCGGCGCCCGCCCGCACGCCGGAGGCGGCGCCCGTGCACGCCGAGAGGAACACTGTGACCACTGACGTCAGCTATCGCGGCGCCGGTCCCGCGGACCACGCCGAAATGACCAAACCCCCGCCCGCCGCCCGGGGCAGCGAGTACGCCGCGCTGTCCCGTGAAGTGAGGCAGCGCGGACTGCTGAAGCGGCGGCCGGTCTACTACTCCGTCAAGGTCGGGACGAACCTGCTCCTGCTGGCCGCCGGATGGACCGCCTTCGCCCTGATCGGGCAGTCGTGGTGGAACCTGCTGACCGCCGCCTTCCTCGCGGTGATGTTCACCCAGACCGGCTTCATCGGGCACGACGCCGGACACCACCAGATCGCGGCCTCCAAGCGCGTCAACAATCTGCTCGGCCGCGTGCACGCCGACCTGCTGATCGGCCTCAGCTACGGCTGGTGGATCTCCAAGCACAACCGGCACCACTCGCACCCCAACCAAGTCGACCGCGACCCCGACATCGCCGACGGCGCGATCGCCTTCACCGAGGACCACGCCCGCGTCCGCCGCGGACCGCATGCCTGGCTGGCCCGCCACCAGGCCTGGCTGTTCTTCCCGATGCTGCTCCTGGAAGGACTCGCCCTGCACGTCGCGGGCGTACGGGCGCTGCTCGAGCGCACCGGAACCACGGCCTCGCGGGCGGCCAGGCCGGCCGAGGTGGCCCTGCTCACGGCGCATCTCGGCGGCTATCTCGCCGCCCTGTTCCTGGTCCTGACCCCCCTCCAGGCCGTGTGCTTCCTCGCTGTGCACCAGGGTCTCTTCGGGCTGTACATGGGGTGCTCGTTCGCCCCCAACCACAAGGGCATGCCCATCTTCGCCAAGGACGACAAGATCGACTTCCTGCGTCGGCAGGTCCTGACGTCGCGCAACATCCGCGGCAACCGGTTCACCGACTTCGCGCTCGGCGGGCTCAACTACCAGATCGAACACCACCTGTTCCCCTCCATGCCGCGGCCCAGCCTGCGCCATTCCCAGGAACTGGTGCGCGCGTTCTGCGCCCGGCACGGCATCGCCTACCACGAGACCGGGCTCTTCAACTCCTACGCCCAGGTCCTGCGGCACCTGCACGCCGTCGGCGGCCCGCTGCGCCTGCGCCCTGAGCTGGAGTACTAGACCGTCCCGGGCGTGGAGTTCTGACCGTCACGGGGTGCGCGCCGGGAGGCCCGGCGTCACGACCGCAGCGCCCCCTCCATCGGCCACACCCGCAACGTCGCGTCCAGCCTGTCGTACGCCTCGTCGAACCACTCGTCCGTGAGCAGGACGGTCGCCGTCACCGTCGTCAGGGACATGGTGTGGTCCGCGACCGTGACGTGGGCGTGCTCGCCGTCCGGGTCCAGCTCGACGGACAGCTCCGGGACTCGGCGGCCCTCGCGCCAGGTGGTGTCGTCACCGCCGTCCAGGGTGTCGAGGGTCTCGCGCCACTCGGTCAGGTCCTCCGGGGACACCGACGTGGCGAGGGATCCCCGGACGAAGGCGGTGTCGACGAGGATCTCGCCGACCAGTTCGTCGGCGCCGGAACGCCCCGGCGCGGGGCGCTTTCCGGTGATCCTGACGATCACGCTGTTGTCCTCGCCCTCCAGGCGGATCAGGTCGATCGGCTCCTCGGACGCCATGGCCCCTCCAATTCCCCGTGTGCACCACCCCGGTCCGGGCTCCCCCGCGCACCGTCACGCTCCTCACGCCCCCGTGCGCGCGGCCCGTCCCCGCGGTGCCGCTTGCGTTCGTGTCCTTCGGACCCTAGTAGAGACCACTGACAGTGCCGAGGCCCCGACCATCCCGACTGCCCCGGGCGCCCCGCCCGCACCCCTCCCCGCCACGTGACCCCGGTCACAGAACCTTCACGCCGCTGAACATCACCCCCACCCCTCCCGTACCTTCCCGTACCACCAAGTGGCTCGGCCCACGGCCGGGTTGCGGCTCGGGAGGCACTTTGCAGCGCATCAGGCACATGGGGCGTATCAACGGCACGGCCCTGATCATCGCGGCACTTGTCGTCACCGTCGGCGCCCTCGCCTTCCCGGTGTGGTCCTACGCCGACCGCTCCGGCACGGGCGAGGCGAACCTCAACGCCGGGAGCGTGGCCACGCGTTGGGGGCCGCTGTCCGCCACCGACCGGGACTTCCTCGTGAAGGTGCGGCTCGCCGGGCTGTGGGAGATACCCGCGGGGCAGCAGGCCGTGGAGCGCGCGCCGAGCAAGGCCATCAAGGACGCGGGCGACCATCTCATCGTCGGCCACACCGACCTCGACCAGCGGGTGCGCGGCGTCGCAGCGCAGCTCGGCGTCGAGCTGCCGAACCAGCCGAACGACCAGCAGCAGGGCTGGCTGCGGGAGTTGACGGAGGCGAGCGGCGAGACGTACCAGCGCAAGTTCGCGAATCTGCTGCGCGTCTCGCACGGCAAGGTCTTCGCCCTCATCGCCCAGGTGCGGGACACCACCCGCAACTCGCTCGTGCGGCAACTGGCGTCCGACGCCAACCAGACCGTCCTGGACCACATCACCATGCTCGAAGGCACCGGATTCGTCGACTTCGACGCCATCGCGAACGACTCCGCCGGGAACGCGACCGCCAGCCCGACCGGCCCCCCGCCGCCCGACGGCGACGCGCCCCCGCAGCCGGACCCCGCCGGACCCACGGGCGACGTCTCGGGCACCTCACGGCCCTCCCCCGGCCCGCCCGGCACCGTCAACACGGACCGTCCCGAACCTCAAATGTAGCTCTGAACCCGCTGATCAGGGGGTTCGTCCCGGCCTCGCGCGGTCATGACTCCCCGTACGTGCAACGACAGGGAGGGCCGGCGACAAGGACGTCACACACGGCCAGGACGGCACCGACGGCAAGCAGGGGGACGGGACATGACCGCACGGGGGACCACCGCACAAGGGACTACGGCACGGGAGACTGAAGCGCGTACTGAAGCGCGTACGGAGCCGCGGGGGACGGCGGCACAGCTCGGCACGGGGATCGGCTGGCGGCCGGAGATCGCGGACGCCGTGGAGCGCATGCCCGGCATCGACTGGGTCGAGGCCGTCGCGGAGAACGTCTGCCCGGGACACCTCCCTGACTCGCTGACGCGGCTGCGCGAGCGCGGCGTGACGGTGGTGCCGCACGGCGTCTCGCTGGGGCTCGGCGGCGCCGAACGCCCGGACGGGGCCCGGCTGACCGCGCTGGCCGAGCGGGCCGAGGCGCTCGGCTCGCCGCTCGTCACCGAGCACATCGCCTTCGTACGGGCGGGCGGCGCGCTCACCGCATCGCAGCTCCTTGAAGCCGGGCACCTCCTTCCGGTGCCGCGCACCCGCGACGCGCTCGCCGTGCTGTGCGAGAACATCCGCATCGCGCAGGACGCGCTGCCGGTGCCGCTGGCCGTCGAGAACATCGCCGCGCTCATCTCCTGGCCCGGCGAGGAGCTGACGGAGGGGCAGTTCCTGTACGAGCTGGTGGAGCGGACCGGCGTACGACTGCTCATCGACGTCGCCAACCTGCACACCAACCACGTCAACCGGGGCGAGGACCCGGCCCGCGCGCTGGACGAACTGCCGGTCGAGGCCATCGCGTACGTCCACGTGGCGGGCGGCTTCGAGCGGGACGGCGTCTGGCACGACAGCCACGCCCACCCCGTGCCGCGCCCCGTCCTGGACATCCTCGCCGACCTCTCCGCCCGCACCCGGCCGCCGGGCGTGCTCCTGGAGCGGGACGAGAACTTCCCCGAAGAGAGCGCGCTGGAGCGGGAGTTGGACGCGATCAGGGAGACGGTGGCGTCGGCCTCGCCCAGGGCCTCCGCACCCAGGGCCTCCGAGGCGGCCTCCGAGGCCCCCGCCACCCCCGAGGCCCGCCAGCGCGTCGCCCTCTCCCAGGCCGCCCTCCTCTCCGCCCTCGTCGCCGGGACCCCCGCGCCCGAGGGCTTCGACGGGGCGCGGCTGCGGGTGCAGAGCCGGGCGCTGGCCGCCAAGCGGGCGGACGTCGTCGCGAAGGTCGCCCCGGAGCTCCCGGAGGTCCTCGGCGACGGCTACCGCCCCGCGTTCCTCGACTACGCCCGCTCCCGCCCCATGACGGCCGGCTACCGCCGGGACGCGCTGGACTTCGTCGAGCACCTGCTGCTCGCCGGGCGGCCCGAGGACCCCGAGGCGCGCGGCGGGCTGACGGCCTGGTGGCTGGAGCGCTCGGGCCCGGCGCCGCTCGACGGCAGGCCCCTCACGCGCTGGCTGCGGGCGCGGACGGCACGCCTCGCGCTGCGCCGCGCGCGGCGGCGGACACCCGACCACGCGGGTGTGGACGCCGACCCCGCCCCGGCGACGTAAGCGGCCCCGTCGGTTCCGTACAGACGTTGACGTACTCGGCCCGGTAAGCCCGCGTCCCTGTCGTGCCGCGCACTAGCGTGCGGTGGCGCGACAGGAGGCGCGATGCGATCCCGAATCATCAGTGGCAGCGGTCTCGTCGTGACGGGGCTCCTCGCCACCCTGGCCGCGCTGATCTACCCGGTCTGGTCGTACGAGGACCGCTCCGGCACCGGCCTCGACGCGCTCACCGCGCAGAGCGTGTCGACCCGGTTCGGGCCGCTGTCCGCGCTCGACCGCGACTTCATCACCAAGGTGCGCCTCGCGGGCCTGTGGGAGCTGCCGGCGGGCCAGCAGGCCGGGGAGCGCGGCACCACGCGGGCCGTGCACACGGCGGGCAAGCACCTGGTCGAGGGGCACACCTTCCTCGACGCGCGGGTGCGCGAGGTCGCCGCCGCGCTGCGCCTGGAACTGCCCAGCCAGCCGAACGCCCAGCAGCGCCGCTGGCTGGACGAGCTGAGCGCGGCGCGCGGCACCGCGTACGACGCGAGGTTCGCGAACATCCTGCGGCGCGCCCACGGCAAGGTCTTCCCGCTCGTCGCCGAGGTCCGCGCCACCACCCGCAACTCCCTCGTCCGCGCCCTCGCCGATGACGCGAACACCACGGTCCTCGACCACATCCAGGTCCTGGAGGCCACCGGCTTGGTCGACTTCGACGGCATGGCCCGCGACGCCGCCACTCCCCCGCCCCCGGCCCGCTCCCCCGCCCCTCCCGGCCCGCAGGACTCCCCGCCGACGGCACCCCCGGTGTTCCCGGTATCTCCCACGCCCACGTTCTCCCTGCCCCCGGCCGTCTCCCGGCCCCCGTCCACATCGTGAAATCCCTGTGGCGCGGTCACACCGCCTTCACATAGAAAACCGGCATGTTCTGGGTACCGCTGCTGCTGCTCGCCTGTGCTCTCGCCGTGCTGTCCTGCGGGCGGCTGTGCCTGGCCGCGATGCACGCCGCGGCCAGTGAGGCGAGGGGACAACACCAGGCACGGCAACTCACGCTCTACGAGGCGGCGTTCCTGTCCGGCGGGCCGGGGCGGGTCGCGGACGTGGCGCTGCTGTCGATGGCGCGGGGACGGCGGCTGCTGCTCGCGCACACCGGGTGGGCGACCGTGGTGGACCCGGTGGCCGGGGACGACATGGAGCGTTCGGTGCTCGGCGCGATCGGGCCCGCGGGGCAGTCGCGGATAGCGCCGGTGCGCCGGGCCGCGGCGGCCGGGGACTGTGTGCGGGCGCTGGCGGACCGCCTGGTGGCGGCGGGGCTCGCCGTGCCGGACGGGGCGTGGTCGGGGATCGCGGGCGCGGCCCGGCAGGTGCGGGCGGCCGCGGTCGCGGTGGTGGCGCTGGGGGTGTGCGCGACGCTGCTTCCGGGGCAGGGAAGCAGGGGCGGCGAGGGGCAGTTGCCGGTCGCGGTGTGGTTCGCGCTGCCGTTCTTCCTCACGGTGAGCTGTCTGGCCATCGCCCGGTTCGAGGTGCCGACCACGCGCTGGGCCTCCCCGGCGGGCCAGCGGCTGCTCGGCGCGCTGCCCTCCCGCGACGACCTCACCTCGGTGGCCGTACGCGGACTCCGCGCCCTCGACGACCCGGCCCTGCGCGCCGCGCTCTCGCACCGGGACCCGAACCTCGACGGCTACCGCGAGTCGCACCAACGGGGTCACTGAGCCGCACCACGGCCTCCGTGAGCGCCAAGGGGGTCATTGATCCGACACCGGCGGGCCGGTCCTTTACTTTGCCGATCTTCGAACTGAGTATCCCTTTCATTGCGATTTGTGTGATTTACGCACCTCGCTGGACCCGCTTGGCCTGAGCCGTGCGCACGCGAAAGGGACCCAGAACAGCGATGAGACCCAGAGCCTCAGCAGCCGCCGCCCGGTACGGAGCCGCCGGAACCGTCGGATCCCTCGTCCTTTCCGCCCTCGCCGTCGCGCCCGCGGGCGCCGCCGCCCCCACCCCCGAAGCCCTCGGCACCGCCCTCGCCGCCCAGCGCGCCCAGACCACCGGCATCCGCTTCGCCCCCTGCCCCGAGACGGAGAGCCTGCCGCCGTCCGTGAAGTGCGGCACGGTCACCGTCCCCCTCGACTACGCCCACCCCGACGGCAAACAGATCCGGCTGACCGTCAGCCGCGTCGCGGCCACGCGCGAGGCGGGCGGCAAGAAGGTGGCGCGGCAGGGGGCGCTCGTCTTCAACCCGGGCGGGCCGGGGGCGTCCGGGATGTACTTCCCGATGGTCGGCCCGATGCCGGAGTGGCGGCGCGTCGCGGCGGCGTACGACCTCGTCGGCTACGCCCCGCGCGGTGTCGGCCGCTCCGCGCCGCTCACCTGCCAGGACCCGAAGCAGTTCACCAAGGCCCCCACGCACTCCCCGACGCTGCCCGACGCCTCGTACAAGGCGGAGCGCGTCGCGCAGGCGCAGGCGTACGCGCGCGGCTGCGCCCGGCACGCGGGTCCGGACCTGCGCCACTACACCACCCTCAACAACGCCCGCGACCTGGACGTGCTGCGCGCCGCCCTCGGCGAGCGCAAGCTGACGTTCATGGGCGCCTCGTACGGCACGTACTTCGGCGCCGTCTACGCGACGCTGTTCCCCTCGCACGTACGCCGCATGGTCTTCGACTCAGCGGTCAATCCGGCGCCGGACGGGGTCTGGTACGCCAACAACCTCGACCAGTCCTTCGCGTTCGAGCGGCGCTGGGCGGACTTCCGCGGCTGGGTCGCCAAGCACCACAAGACGTACGGCCTGGGCGCGACACCCGGGGAGGTCTCGCGTGCGTACGACAGGATCCGCGCGGAGCTCACGCACCGGCCCGCGGGCGGCAAGGTCGGCACGGCGCAGCTGCAGTCGGCGATCCTGAAGGCGACGTACTACGACGACTACTGGCCGATGCGGGCGACGGCCCTGTCGCAGTTCCTGAAGGGCAACCCGAAGCCGCTGGTGGAGCAGGCCGCGCCGCAGCCGGAGGCGGCCGCCGAGGAGGAGAACGGCAACGCCGTCTACACCGCCGTCCAGTGCAACGACGCCCCCTGGCCCACGGACTTCCGCACCTGGGACCGGGACAACTCCCGGCTCGCGCGCGTCGCGCCGTTCGAGACCTGGGACAACGCCTGGATGAACCTGCCGTGCGCGTACTGGACCGCGCCGCGGCAGCGGCCCGTCGACGTGCGCACCGCCCGGGGCGCCCTGCCGCCGACCCTGATCCTGGCCGCCGAGCGGGACGCGGCGACGCCGTACGAGGGCGCCCTGGAGCTGCACGGCAGGCTCGCCGGGTCGGTCCTGGTGACGGAGAAGGCCGCGGGCACGCACGGCATCGGCGGCGGCCCGAACGCCTGCGTCAACGGCCACCTGGACGCTTATCTCCTGGAGGGCAGGCTCCCGGTGCGCCGCGCGGAGTGCGCGCCGCACCGGGAGCCGGAACCGCTGTCGGTGCGGCGCGCGACCGCCGTGCCGCACGTGCGCTAGCGCGCTACAGCGCGCTGAGCCGCTCCAGCGGGAACGGCGGCTGCGCCAGCGGGCGCACGGCGAGCCGGGTCAACGGCAGGGCGTTGTCGTCGCCCGCGGTGCGATTGGCATGAAGGACGCCGCAGTGGGTGCAGCGGTGGACGAGGACCCACTCGCCGTCTCCGCGTACGGATATGGCGAGGGGTTCCATCCGGGCGCCGCAGTCCGCCGCCCGGTCGCCGGGGGTGTCGTCGAGGTGACGGCTCCACAGGCAGTTCGGGCAGTGGTTGCGGTGGTCGGTGCCGGGTGCGGTCATCGATACGTCGAGGCCGCACTGGAGGCAGCGGAAGGACTGAGCGCGGGCTTCAGTCCGCGCCCGCCGAGAGGTGTTGCGTGACATGGGAGAGAGAACTCCTGAGGGATGCGGAATGGGGTGAGCTCGAGAGATTCCGCAGGGCCCTGGGCATACAACACCGGCTTTCCGTCTGGGGGTTCGAACGAAGGACGCGACCTCTGACTTCAGAGGTTCGACCTCTCGATGAAACCCCCGCGGGGCGGGCGCGGCAACCGAATTACGGCTCAGGCCAGGCCGGCCACCAGGTCCGCGACGGACTTGCGGCGGCCGGTGTAGAACGGCACCTCCTCGCGGACGTGCATGCGGGCCTCGGAGGCGCGCAGGTGCCGCATCAGGTCGACGATGCGGTACAGCTCGTCCGCCTCGAAGGCGAGCAGCCATTCGTAGTCGCCGAGGGAGAACGAGGCGACCGTGTTGGCGCGCACGTCGGGGTAGCCGCGGGCCATCTTGCCGTGGTCGGCGAGCATGCGGCGGCGGTCCTCGTCGGGCAGCAGGTACCAGTCGTAGGAACGCACGAAGGGGTAGACGCTCACGTAGTTGCGGGGCGTCTCGTCGGCGAGGAACGCCGGGATGTGCGCCTTGTTGAACTCGGCGGGGCGGTGCAGCGCCATGTTCGACCAGACCGGCTCCAGGGCGCGGCCGAGCTTCGTGCGGCGGAAGAGGTTGTACGCCTCCTGCAGCTCGTCGGCGGTCTCGGCGTGCCACCAGATCATGATGTCGGCGTCGGCGCGCAGGCCGGACACGTCGTAGGTGCCGCGGACGGTGATGTCCCGGGCGGCGAGCTTGTCGAACAGCTCCTGGACCTCTTCCGCGTACCCGGTGCGGTCCTCGGGCAGGACGTCGCGCAGCTTGAAGACGGACCACAGCGTGTAGCGGATGACCTCGTTGAGGTCCTTGGCCTTCTTGCCGGCGTTCGGGATCTTGGCGGGGGCGTCGTCACTCATGTCTTCATTCTCCCGCGCCGCCGTGGAGGCTCTGCACCGGGTGGGCGGTGAGCTCGCGAACCCCGGAAAGGTCGCCGGTGAGCTGGTCGACGGCCGCGTACGCACTCGCGATGCAGGCTGGGATGCCCACTCCGTCGTACGCCGCCCCGCACACCGCGAGACCCGCCACCCGCCCCACGTGCTCGCGGACGCGGGCCACGCGCGCGTGGTGCCCGACGGGGTACTGGGGCAGGCCGCCGTCCCAGCGGGTGACGGCCGAGGCGACGGAGGCGGCGTCCAGGCCGGTGGCCGCGCGCAGGTCCCGCCGCGAGATGTCGACCAGCTCGCCGTCCGGGCGGCCCAGGTCCTTCTCGTCGCCGTACCGACCCACGGAGGTGCGCAGCACGAACAGCTCCGGGTCCTGCTCCGCGATCCACCCCCACTTCTGGCTCGCGAACGTGGACGCCTTGATGGTGCGCCCGTCCACGGGCGGCACGAGAAACCCACTGCCGTCGGGCAGCGCCCCCACGTCGGCCCGGCGATAGGCCAGAGTGATCAGCGCCATCGAGGCATACTCGACGCCCCGCAGCTCGGCCGCGGCACCAGGGGCTTCCCCTGCGAGGAGCCGGGCCGCGGGAGCGGCGGGCAGAGCGACTACGACGGCATCGGCGTCGAAGACCTGCCGGCCGGCAACAACGCGCCAACGGGAACCCCGCGCCAGCGGCGCGGCCGCTCCCGCGGCCCGTGCCGCTGCAGCCGGTGCCGCTGCGTCTCCCGCTGTGGGCAATCGTCCCGCAGGGCGGGACGGGTGGGCACAGCCCCTGTCCGACGGGACCGTGAAATCGGCGTCAGGACGGTACCGCCGCAGTTCGGTAACAGGCGTCCCCGTAAGGATGGTCCCGCCCCGGGCACGTACCGACTCGGCCACCGCCAACGGCAGTTGGCCGACCCCGCCCTCGATGCCCATGAAGACGGGCCCGGCGGCCACATTCTGCGAGGCCCGCGCCTGCAGCGCCCGCACCCCCTCCGTGAGGGAACCGTAAGACCGGGCGACCTCGAAGAGCTGCGGCACCGCGGATCGCATGGAGATCCGATAGGCGTCCCCCGCGTACACCCCGCCGAGCAACGGCTCCACCATGCGGTCGACCACCTCACGCCCGAGCCGCCGCGCGACGAACTCCCCGACCGCGACGTCCTCGCCCACCTCGGTGGGCGGCAGCTCCCGGTCCCGCTCGACGCGGCGCAGCCCCTCCTCGGAGAGGACCCCGGCGAGGGCGGAAGCGTCACCGGGCACACCCATGACGTGCCCCTTGGGCATGGGCCGCAACGCACCCCGCGTCCAGATCGCGGCACTCGCGGTGGCGGGCGGCTGCAACCGGCCGGCGAGGCCCACCTCACGGGCGAGGGCGACGGCCTCCGGCCGGCGGGCGAGCATCGACTCGGCACCGAGGTCGACGCGCAGCCCCGCGATCTCACCGGCACGCAGCTTCCCCCCGAGCCGGTCGGAGGCCTCCAGGACGGTGACGCGCGCTCCGGCGCCGAGCAGTCGGTGCGCGGCGGCGAGCCCCGCGATGCCGCCGCCGATGACGACGACGTGCCCGAGGCCCGCGCCGCCCGTGCCCGCGTCCGCGTCCGCGTCAGTGCTGGTGTCCGTACCCGTACGTGTGTCCGCTGCGCGCATATCCCCACTGTCTCAGACCCGCCCCGACGCCCCGCGCGCCCTCCGGACGAGTCCCCTCCGTGACCGTGCCGGGACCGCATCGGGACCACCGGCACCGAACATCCGGCCCGGTCCCGGCGTCGTAGGAGCACACTCACCACGACTCTCGGGGGTACGCCGATGCACGCGTCCAGCAGCACGTCAGGGCCAGGCGGTACGGGCGCACGGCACGGGCGCGCCCGGCAGCGCGCGCCGCTCACCGCGCTCGCCGCCCTGCTGCTCACCGCAGCGCTCGCGCTCGCCGGATGCGGCGCGGGCGGCGACGACGGCGACAGCGGTGCCGGTGACGGCAAGAAAGCGGCAGCCGGTCCTGAGGCCGGGAGCGACAGCGCCGAACTCGACGAGGGCGGCGGGCGGGCCGACAAGGCCGCGGGCGGCGCCCAGGCCGACAGCAGGACCCCCGAGAAGGGCAAGTCCCGCAAGCCGGGCGGGCCGGTGCGCCCCACGGACACCCACATCATCCGCACCGCGTGGCTGACGGTGCGCGTCAAGGACGTACCGAAGGCCCTGGAGCGGGCGCGCACGACGGCCGAGGGCGCGGGCGGCCTGGTCGGCGACGAGTCCACCGACCGCGACCGGCGCGGCCACGACCGCTCCCGCGTCGTGCTGCGCGTCCCGCAGGACCGCTACGGGCAGGTGCTGTCCGACCTGGCGGGCACGGGCCGGCTCATCAGCCGCACCGCCAAGGCCGAGGACGTCACCGAGCAGGTCGTGGACGTCGAGAGCCGGATCAAGACGCAGCGGGCGAGCGTGGCGCGGGTGCGGGCGCTGATGGACAGGGCCACGAAGATCGGCGACATCGTGTCCCTGGAGGGCGAGTTGAGCAGCCGTCAGGCGGACCTGGAGTCGCTGCTCGCCCAGCAGTCCTCGCTCAAGGACCGGACGACGATGGCCACCATCACGCTCACGCTCACCGAGTCGCCGCCGGCCGCGGCGGGCGAAGGCGGTGACGACGACCCGGCGTTCGCGGACGCGCTGTCCGGCGGCTGGGACGCGTTCGTGACGGCGCTGCGGTGGGTGACGGTCGCGCTCGCGGCGGTCCTGCCGTTCGCGGCGGTCGCGGCGCTGCTGGTGCTTGCGTGGCTGCGGGTGGTGCGGCCGCGGATGGCCCGGCGGGCGGTGGCGGTGCCCGCGGCCGGGGCGGCCGCCGTCACTCCGGGCGACCCGAAGGAGCCGGACGGCTCGTGAGCCGGGCGGCGGCAGGACCGGGTCCCGGTGCCGTGCCGGGGGCGGCACCGGGACCCCGAACTGCCCCCGCCCCGTAGCGTGTCCGCATGAGTGAACGACTGGTGGTCATCGGAGGGGACGCGGCCGGCATGTCGGCCGCGTCACAGGCGCGCAGGCTGAAGAAGCCCGGGGAACTGGAGATCGTCGCCTTCGAGCGCGGCCACTTCACCTCCTTCTCGGCGTGCGGCATCCCGTACTGGGTGGGCGGCGACGTCGAGGAGCGGGACGACCTGATCGCGCGGTCTCCCGAGGAGCACCGGGAACGCGCCATCGATGTGCGGATGCGTACGGAAGTCGTCGAGATCGACCCGCGCGAGCGGCGGGTGCGCTCGCGGGACCTCGCCTCGGGCACCGAGGAGTGGACCGCGTACGACAAGCTCGTGATCGCCACCGGCGCCCGGCCGCTGCGCCCGGACCTGCCGGGCATCGACGCGCCGGGCGTGCACGGCGTGCAGACCCTGGACGACGGCCAGGCGCTGCTCGACACGCTCACGCGGACGAAGGGCCGCCGCGCCGTCGTCATCGGCGCGGGCTACATCGGCGTCGAGATGGCCGAGGCACTGCTCCACCGCGGCTACGAGGTCACGGTCGTCAACCGCGGCCAGGAGCCCATGTCCACGCTCGACCCGGACATGGGCCGCCTCGTGCACGAGGCGATGACGGGCATGGGCATCGCGATGGTGAACAACGCCGAGGTCACCAAGATCCTCACCGGCGACGACGGACGGGCCCGCGCCGTGGCCACCGACGACCGCGAGTTCCCGGCCGACGTGGTGATCCTGGGGATCGGCGTACGCCCCGAGACGGGCCTCGCCCGCGCCGCGGGGCTGCCGCTCGGGAGGCACGGCGGGCTGCTCACCGACCTCGGGATGCGGGTGCGCGGGCCGGTCGCGGACGGGGCGATCTGGGCGGGCGGCGACTGCGTGGAGGTCCTCGACCTGGTCTCCGGCCGCGAGCGGCACATCGCGCTCGGCACGCACGCCAACAAGCACGGGCAGGTCATCGGCTCGAACGTGGGCGGCGGGTACGCGACGTTCCCCGGTGTCGTCGGCACCGCGGTGAGCAAGGTCTGCGACCTGGAGATCGCGCGTACGGGCCTGCGCGAGAAGGACGCGCGGGAGGCGGGCCTGCAGTACGTGACGGTGACCATCGAGTCCACGAGCCGCGCCGGGTACTACCCCGGGGCCGCCCTGATGACGGTGAAGATGCTCGCCGAGCGCCGCACGGGCCGCCTGCTCGGCACCCAGATCGTGGGCCGCGAGGGCGCGGGCAAGCGGGTCGACGTCGCGGCCGTCGCGCTCACGGCACGCATGACGGTCGAGCAGATGACGGCCCTGGACCTCGGCTACGCCCCGCCGTTCTCCCCCGTCTGGGACCCGGTCCTGGTGGCGGCCCGCAAGGCGGTGACGGCGGTGCGGGCAGGCGGGGCCTGACCCCCATCGGTCCGGTCCACCGCCGAAAGCGGAACGAGCCCGGCACCCGCACTTTTCCGCCACTTCTCACGGAATCGGCACAGCCCCCACAGCGGGGACGCACTATGTGACGCGGCAGAGCGGCACGGACACACACTGCGACAGGCGGCCGGGCCGGCGCGGCCGGACTCCCACCCGTCGGGGGGCGGGTGGGAGCGGCCGTCGCCGAACCCTCTGCCGAGGCCGCCTCAGGAAGCCGTACGCGCGTGGACGTACTCCACGAGCCGGGTCAGCGCCTCGGGGTCGGTGGTGGGCAGCACGCCGTGACCGAGGTTGAAGACATGCCCCTCAAGGCCGGCGGCCGCGGCGAGCACCTCGTCGGCCTTCGCCTCGACGGCCTCGCGCGAGGCGAAGAGAACGGCCGGGTCCAGGTTGCCCTGGAGCGCCTTGCCGGGCCCGACGCGCCGGGCGGCCTCGTCCAGCGGCACCCGCCAGTCCACGCCGACCACGTCGGCACCGGCCTCGCCGAGCAGCCCGAGCAGCTCGCCGGTGCCGACGCCGAAGTGGATGCGCGGCACGCCGTACCCGGCCACGGCCTCGAAGACCTTGGCGGACGCGGGCAGCACGGAGCGCCGGTAGTCGGCGGGGGCCAGCGCGCCCACCCAGGAGTCGAAGAGCTGCACGGCGCTCGCGCCCGCCTCGATCTGCACCTTCAGGAAGGCGCCGGTGATCTCGGCGAGCCGGTCGAGCAGGTCGGCCCACAGCTGCGGGTCGCCGTACATCATGGCCTTGGTGTGCTCGTGGTTGCGGCTCGGACCGCCCTCGACGAGGTAGCTCGCGAGGGTGAATGGCGCTCCGGCGAATCCGATGAGCGGCGTCTCGCCCAGTTCGCGGGTGAGCATCCCGATGGCCTCGGTGACGTACGAGACGTCCTCGGGCGTGAGGTCCCGCAGCCGCGCGAGGTCCGCGCGCGAGCGGATCGGCTGCTCCACGACGGGCCCGACGCCCGGCTTGATGTCGAGGTCGACGCCGATGGCCTTGAGCGGTACGACGATGTCGCTGAAGTAGATCGCGGCGTCCACGCCGTGCCGGCGCACCGGCTGCAGCGTGATCTCCGTGACCAGCTCCGGCATCATGCAGGACTCCAGCATGGCCGTGCCCTCGCGCGCCTTGCGGTACTCGGGCAGTGAGCGCCCGGCCTGCCGCATGAACCAGACCGGCGTATGCGGCACGGGCTCCCGCCGGCACGCCTTCAGAAATGCGGAGTCATACGTAGCTGCGTTCTGCCGGCCGGTGGCCTCGTCATTGACACTCACCCCCAAAGTTTCGCACGCCCGAAACGGACCGGAACGCCGGGGACGGGTTGCCGATTCGTCCCCTGCCGGGGAGGTATTGAGCCCGTCCGGCGCCAGGGATGTATCGAGCCCGTCCGGCGCCGGGGATGTATCGAGCCCGTCCGGCGCCGGGGATGTATCGAGCCCGTCCGGCGATTGAGGACGAGCGCGCAGCGCGATCACACACACGACACCCGCAGAAGACAGACCACCGGCAGACACATTCGAGCCCGTCCGGCGATTGAGGACGAGCGCGGAGCGCGATCACACGGCGCCCCCGCCCGCGGGATCAAACACCCCCGTCGCGGGGTCAAGCGGAGAGCGAACGCGCGCCCCGAGAGGGGCGCCTCCCTGCACGGAGGCGCCATTCCCCTTAATCTTCCCCGCATGGCTGCGGCTCAGGGACAACGGTCGGACGGCGCTGGCGAGATGGACGGCGCACAGGGGGTGGTGGCGGACGCCGGTCCGCCGCCGTTTCGCGCTGCGGTCGAGGCGCTGCGCGGGGCACGGCTGCGGCCGCAGATCGAGGTGGATCCGACCCCGCCGCCGAAGCGGCTCGCTCCGTACGCGTACGCACTGGAGGCGGCCGTCGTCGACGGCGACGAGGACCTGGCGGACGGCAGGCTCGTGCTGCTGCACGACCCGGCCGGGCACGAGGCCTGGAAGGGCTCCTTCCGCCTGGTGACGCTGGTGCGGGCGGAGCTGGAGCCGGAGATGGCGGCGGACCCGCTGCTGCCCGAGGTGTGCTGGTCCTGGCTGACCGGTGCGCTGCAGGCCCGCGGCCTGGCGTGCGGCGAGCCGAGCGGGACCGTGACACGGGCGGGTTCGCACTACTTCGGCGGGCTCGCGGAGCGCCCGCCCGCCTCGCAGATCGAGATCCGGGCGTCCTGGACGCCGCGCGAGTCGGTCGGCGGCGTGCCGGACGCCGGGGCGCACCTGGCGGCCTGGTGCGACCTGCTGTGCCAGGTCGCGGGGCTGCCGCCGGCCGCGGCGGCGGACGGCTCAGTGGTGTCGCTGCCGCAGCGGCGGGGGCCGCGCTCCACGTGACGGCGGTGCGCGGCGGTGACCCCCGGCGTTGACGCCGCCGGGGGCGCGGCGCGGTTCGTGGGGGCAACACACCTGGTGAGAACGGTTGATCGTCGGATGATCGATCACGCGTCCGAATCGCCCGAATTGTTACTCACCAAATCGTGATCATCCCCTAAAGGCGGGTGCTGTTGGTGCCGAAGAGGTCTGTGACCTTGAAACGCACGGTTCGTCCCGGCTTCATCCCCGAGCCGGCCCCGTCCCGCCACCCCAGGAGGCCTGGTGTCCGTTCTCCTCGAGCAGCCCGCAAGCCTGGTCGCCTACCGCCCGAACAAGCCGACCGCCATGGTCGTCGTGGCCGACCCCCGCGTCCGCTCCACCGTGACCCGCCACCTGTGGGCGCTCGGTGTACGTGACGTCATCGAGGCCTCGTCCATCGCTGAGGCTCGTCCCCGCATCGGCAACCCCCGCGACATCTGCGTCGCGGACGTCCACCTTCCCGACGGCTCCGGCCTGACCCTCCTGTCCGAGACCCGTGCCGCGGGCTGGCCCAACGGACTCGCGCTCTCCGCCGCCGACGACATCGGCGCCGTGCGCAACGCCCTCGCGGGCGGCGTCAAGGGCTACGTCGTCACCGGCACCCGTACGAACGTGGGGCTCCCCACCCGACCCGGCGCCGCCCCCATCGGCTCCGCCGCCGCCCGTATGCACCGGCGTCCGCCGGGCACCCCGAGCCACCCGGGCGGCTACCGCGAGCTGTCGGGACGCGAGGTGGAGGTGCTCCGCCTGGTCGCCGAGGGGCAGTCCAACAAGGCCATCGGCGTCTCGATGGGCCTGTCCGCGCTGACCGTCAAGAGCCATCTCGCCCGCATCGCCCGCAAGCTCGGTACCGGCGACCGGGCGGGAATGGTGGCGGTGGCCCTGCGCACGGGAATCATCCACTGACCGATTTACACCCCCTGGCCGCCCGTCGACGTAACGTTCCGTCGACGGGCGCCGTGCGTTCACAGATACCCTTGACAGGTGACCGACGCCCAAGAGACCGCAGCAGACAGCTCACTGCGAACCACCGGAGGCGCTCCTCCGGACGAAGGCGTCACAGGCGTCTCCGTCGAAGGGACACCCACCCCTCTCCTCGAACCGCGTGACGGCATTCCGCCGGTCGTCTCCGACCAGGAAGCGCTTGCGCAGGTCATCGCGGCATTTGCCACCGGTACGGGACCGGTGGCCGTGGACGCCGAGCGGGCCTCCGGGTACCGCTACGGCCAGCGCGCGTACCTGGTCCAGCTCCGCCGCGAGGGCGCGGGCACCGCGCTCGTCGACCCCGTCGCCTGCCCCGACCTGTCCGGGCTCGGCGAGGCGCTGGCCGGCACCGAGTGGGTGCTGCACGCCGCGACCCAGGACCTGCCGTGCCTGCGGGAAATAGGCATGGTTCCGTCCGCCGTCTTCGACACGGAGCTGGCCGGGCGCCTCGCCGGGTTCCCCCGGGTCGGCCTTGGCGCGATGGTCGAGAGCGTTCTTGGCTACGTACTGGAGAAGGGCCACTCCGCCGTCGACTGGTCGACGCGACCGCTCCCCGAGCCCTGGCTGCGGTACGCGGCGCTCGACGTCGAGCTTCTCGTCGATCTGCGCGACGCCCTGGAGAAGGAGCTGGACCGGCAGGGGAAGCTGGAGTGGGCCCGCGAGGAGTTCGACGCTATCGCCTCGGCGCCGCCCGCGCCGCCCCGCAAGGATCCCTGGCGGCGTACGTCCGGCATGCACAAGGTGCGGCGCCGGCGGCAGATGGCGGTCGTACGGGAGCTGTGGACGACCCGGGACCGGATCGCGCAGCGCCGTGACGTCTCGCCCGGCAAGGTGCTCAGTGACGGGGCCATCGTGGAGGCGGCGCTCGCGGTGCCCGCGAACGTGCACGCGCTCACCGCGCTGCCCGGGTTCGGGCACCGGATGGGGCGGCGCCAGCTCGAGCAGTGGCAGGCCGCCGTCGACCGCGCCAAGGCGCTGCCGGACGCGGAGCTGCCGCAGCCCGGGCAGGCGGTGGCGGGGCCGCCGCCGCCGCGCTCCTGGGCGGACCGCGATCCCGCCGCGGCGGCGCGGCTGTCCGCGGCGCGCGCCGCGGTGTCGGCGCTCGCCGAGCGCCTGAACATGCCCCAGGAGAACCTGATCACGCCGGACACCGTCCGCCGCGTGTGCTGGGAGCCGCCCACGGATCTCACCCCCGAGTCCGTGGCCGCCGCCCTCACCACCCACGGCGCCCGCCCCTGGCAAATCACCCAGGTAACCCCGGCCCTCACCAGGGCACTGGCGACACCGGCCCCGTAACGCACGGGGGCCGCACCGCGGCCGAGGGCACCTCCGCGCCGCGGTGGGGCGCCTTACCCCGCCGCTCCGCGGCGGCCTTCCCACCCGCCCACCCGTCACTGTGGGACGCGGGTGCGGGCCGGGACAGGCGGTCGCGTACGGCGGCAGGGGCCGTAGTCCCGGGTGACGGCGGTGCCACCGCACCCGCGTGTGCGGTGGGGCGGTGGCAGGCCGGGGGTGCGACCGGGACCACAGCCACAGGCGGGCGGGTGGGAGCCCGCGCGGCGGAGCGGTCGCGGCCCTCGCCGTACGGGCACCTCGCGAGCGGCGGGGAGGCGGCATGCGGCAGCGGCGGTGCGACTGGCACGACAGTCACCGCCGCGGAGCGGCGGGGCCGTTGCAGCCCCCGGCCTGCGGGGACCCCACGGGCGGCGGCCAGGCAGCACGCCGCAGGGGCGGTGCGACTGGGACAGCGGTCACGGGCGGGTGGGTGGGAAAACCGCCGCGGAGCGGCGGGGCGGTTGCAGGCCCCGGCCTGCGGGGACCTCACGGGCGGCGGCCACGCGGCATCGTCGCGGCGGTGCGACTGGGACGACGGGGGCAGACCGGCGGCGGCAGACCCCGGCGTGCGCACCGCATGTCCCGCAGAGTGCGCACCGCATGTGATGTGTGCCTCCCCAGACCCACCCTTGGCCAGCTAGTTACTGATAAGTAGCATGGACCGAGGAAGCGCGCCGCAGGCGCACCGCACCCTGGAGGAGAGCCATCGTGCCTCGTACCGTCAGGGACGTCGTCTTCGTCGACGGCGTCCGCACCCCGTTCGGCAAGGCGGGTCCGAAGGGCATCTACCACGAGACCCGCGCCGACGACATGATCGTCAAGGCGATCCGGGAGCTACTGCGCCGCAACCCGGCCCTGGACCCGGCCAAGATCGACGAGGTCGCCGTCGCGGCGACCACGCAGATCGGCGACCAGGGGCTCACCATCGGCCGCACGGCCGGCATCCTGGCCGGGCTGCCGCAGTCGGTGCCGGGCTACTCGGTCGACCGCATGTGCGCGGGCGCCCTGACGGCCGTCACCACGACCGCGGGCTCCATCGCCTTCGGCGCGTACGACGCCGTGATCGCCGGTGGCGTCGAGCACATGGGCCGCCACCCGATGGGCGAGGGCGTCGACCCCAACCCCCGGTTCGTGAGCGAGAAGCTCGTCGACGAGTCCGCCCTGTTCATGGGCATGACCGCCGAGAACCTGCACGACCGCTACCCCTCCATCACCAAGCGCCGCGCCGACGAGTACGCCGTGCGCTCGCAGGAGAAGGCCGCCAAGGCGTACGCCAACGGCAAGATCCAGCAGGACCTGGTGCCGATCTCCGTACGCCGCACCAACGAAGAGGCGGGCGAGACCGGTTGGGGTCTGGCCACCCAGGACGAGCCCATGCGGCCGGGGACCACCCTGGAGAACCTCGCAGGCCTGAAGACGCCGTTCCGTACGCACGGACGCGTCACCGCGGGCAACGCGGCGGGCCTCAACGACGGCGCCACCGCCTCGATCATCGCCTCCGAGGACTTCGCCCGCGAGAACGGGCTTCCGGTCAAGATGCGGCTGGTCGCCTACTCCTTCGCGGGAGTCGAGCCGGAGGTCATGGGCTACGGCCCCATCCCGGCCACGGAGAAGGCGCTCGCCCAGGCGGGCCTGTCCATCTCCGACATCGGCCTGTTCGAGATCAACGAGGCCTTCGCCGTGCAGGTGCTCGCCTTCCTGAAGCACTACGGCATCGCCGACGACGACGCCCGCGTCAACCAGTACGGCGGCGCCATCGCCTTCGGCCACCCGCTGGCCTCCTCCGGTGTCCGCCTGATGACGCAGCTGGCGCGGCAGTTCGAGGAGCAGCCGGAGGTCCGCTACGGCCTGACCACCATGTGCGTCGGCTTCGGCATGGGCGCCACGGTCATCTGGGAGAACCCGCACCACAAGGACGCCGGAGGCAACAAGTGAGCACCACCACTGAGCTGTTGAAGGGTGCGGCCGAGCTGTTCCCGGACGAGGTCGTGACGCAGGCTCACGTACGTCACCTCGACCTGCCCGCGGGCGCGGGCCGGTTCGCCCTCATCACCCTCGACAACGGCTTCGACCACACCAAGCCGACCACCTTCGGCCCTGGCTCCCTTGCGAACCTGAACGCCGCGATCGACCAGGTCGAGAAGGAGGCCGCCGAGGGCACCATCGTCGGCGTCGGCATCACCGGCAAGCCGTTCATCTTCGCCGTCGGCGCGGACCTCAAGGGCGTCGAGATCCTCAAGCGGCACGAGGACGCGCTCGCCATCGGCAAGGGCGGCCACGACGTCTTCAAGCGGCTCTCCGGGCTCGCCGTGCCGACGTTCGCGTACTACAACGGCGCCGCCATGGGCGGTGGCGTCGAGGTCGGCCTGCACTGCGCGTACCGCACCGTCTCCAAGGCGCTGCCCGCGTTCTCGCTGCCCGAGGTCTTCCTGGGGCTCGTGCCGGGCTGGGGCGGCTGCACGCTGCTGCCGAATCTGATCGGCGCGGACCGAGCGGTTTCGGTCATCATCGAGAACTCGCTGAACCAGAACAAGCAGCTCAAGGGCAAGCAGGTCTTCGAACTCGGCATCGCGGACGCGCTGTTCGAGGGTGCGGACTTCCTGGAGCAGTCGCTGATCTGGACGGCTTCTGTCCTCAACGGCACCGTCAAGGTGGAGCGGCCCGAGATCGACCGCGGCGAGGCCTGGGACGCGGCGGTCGCCCGCGGCCGTGCCATCGCGGACTCCAAGGTGCACGGCGCCGCCCCGGCCGCGTACCGCGCCCTGGAGATCGTCGCCGCCGCCAAGGACGGCGACGTACAGAAGGGCTTCGACGCCGAGGACACGGCGCTCGCGGACCTCATCATGGGCGGCGAACTGCGCAGCGGCATCTACGCGTTCAACCTCGTGCAGAAGCGCGGCAAGCGCCCGGCGGGCGCGCCGGACAAGAATCTGGCGCGGCCGGTCACCAAGGTCGGCGTCGTGGGCGCCGGTCTGATGGCCTCGCAGCTCGCGCTGCTCTTCCTGCGCCGTCTGGAGGTGCCGGTCGTGCTGACCGACATCGACCAGGAGCGCGTCGACAAGGGTGTGGGCTACGTCCACGCCGAGATCGACAAGCTGCTCGGCAAGGGCCGCATCAACCAGGACAAGGCGAACCGCCTGAAGGCCCTGGTCACCGGTGTCCTGGACAAGGCGGAGGGCTTCTCCGACGCGGACTTCATCATTGAGGCCGTGTTCGAGGAGATCGGCGTCAAGCAGCAGGTGTTCGCGGAGGTGGAGGCCGTGGCCCCCGCGCACGCGATCCTGGCGACGAACACCTCCTCCCTCTCCGTGACGGAGATGGCCTCGAAGCTGAAGCATCCGGAGCGGGTCGTCGGCTTCCACTTCTTCAACCCGGTCGCGATCCTGCCGCTCCTGGAGATCGTGCGCGGCGAGCGGACCGACGACGCCTCCCTGGCCACGGCCTTCGGTGTCGCCAAGAAGCTGAAGAAGACCGCGGTCCTGGTGAAGGACGCCCCGGCGTTCGTCGTGAACCGCATCCTCACCCGCTTCATGGGCGAGATCCAGAACGTCATCGACGAGGGCACGCCGGTGGCGGTGGCCGAGAAGGCCGTCGAGCCGCTCGGCCTGCCGATGTCGCCGCTGGTGCTGCTCGAGCTGGTCGGCCCGGCCATCGGCCTGCACGTCTCGGAGACCCTCAACCGGGCCTTCCCGGACCGCTTCACGGTGTCGCCGAACCTGAAGGCCGTCGTCGAGGCGGGCAAGCGCGGCTTCTACGTGTACGACAGCGGCAAGCCGGAGCTGGACCCGGAGGTCGCCGCGCTGCTGAAGCAGGGCGACTCGGTGCTCACCGAGGAGCAGGTGCGCGCCCGCGTGCTCGACGCCGTCGCCCAGGAGATCGGGCTCATGCTCGACGAGGGCGTCGTCGCCGAGGCGCAGGACATCGACCTGTGCCTGATCACCGGCGCGGGCTGGCCCTTCCACCTGGGCGGCATCACGCCGTACCTGGACCGCGAGGGCGTCAGCGAGCGCGTCAACGGCAAGCGGTTCCTGGAGCAGGGGATCGCGAGCGTGCCCGCCTAGCCGGGCCGAGCGCTGAAGGTGCCCGGTACGCCGCGTGGCGTGCCGGGCACCGGCATGTGCGGGGGCCGGACTGCCGTCGGCCATACGGAAAACCGTCGGCTATACGGAGGCCGCCTGCTCCCAGGCCTTGAGAGCGAGGCCCGGTTCGTCCTTGCGGTGGGTCAGACGGAGTGCGCCCGTGCCGGGCACGAAGGTCGCCGCGACGACCCGGCCGGCCGCGTCCTCGGCGAGGGCGACGCGGGCGTCCACCGGCAGGGCGGGGCCCGACTCGGTCCACCAGGCGCCGGCCGACTCCAGCTCGGTGGGGTAGGCGGCGAAGGCGACGCGGCCGCTGTCGGCGCGCTGGGCGAGCAACGTGCAGTCGTGGCCGTCGAGTTCGCAGCGGACCGCCGAGACCGGTCCAGGGCCCGCTGCCGTCAGGACGCGCACAGGCTCGTCGTCCGCCGTCCCCCTCCACGCGCACAGCTCGCCGGCCTCGTCCGTGAAGAAGAGGGTGAGGTGTTCGGCGGAGGTGGCGAGGGCGCGCAGGGTGCCGGGGCGGGCCTTCACCGCGAGGGGCGCCTCGTCCAGGGCGGGGATGGCGCCGGGCGAGGCCTGGCGCCAGCGCAGGATGCCGTCCGGTGTCGTCGCGTACGCCGTGACCAGGCCGGACTCGGCCGTCGCCACGGCGAGGGGGCCGCGCACGCCGGTGCCCTTGAGATCGCGCCAGGGGCCCCAGCCGCCCTTCTCCTTCTGGCCCCGCATGCTGACGCCGCCGCCCCGGTTGGGCACGAAGACGTGGGCGCGGCCCTGGGCGTCGACGGTCACGGCCGGGAGGCCGGTGCGGTCGCCCTTCTTGTTGGGGTGGCCGAGGGGGTTCCAGTCGAGGGCGGTGAGGTGCGGCTGGAAGTGGGTGGAGTGCACCAGGCCGGACTCGCCGGGGACGGTGGGGCGCCACGACACCAGGTGGGCGTACGCGTCGGTGCCCTGGCCGACGGCGAGGACCGGGTGGACGCGCTGGTCGCCCCCGACGGGGCGGGGTTCCGTCCAGGGGCCGCCCGGGCGCCGCTGCGTGCGGCACACCACGGCGTCGCTCTCGCAGGCGTAGACGGCGAGCCTGCCGTCGCGTGCGCGTATGAGCCAGTCGCCGTTCACGGTCGGAGAGGTGGGGGCTGGGGGCATGCGGCGGTTCCGGGGCTTCCGGGATGTGGGACGTCGGTCCTGGCAACTCTAATGGGCGAGGTGGGGGTGGGTGCACCCGGGCGTGCGAGGCTTGGCCGTATGCAGACTGTGACCCTCGTCGTGGACGCCGCGAATGTCGTGGGCTCGGTGCCGGACGGGTGGTGGCGGGACCGGCGGGGTGCCGCGGAGCGGCTCCGGGACCATCTCGTGCCGCTCGCCGCGGGCGGGCTCCCCGATCTCCCCGGGCCCCTCGACGTGGTCCTCGTCGTCGAGGGCGAGGCTCGGGGCGTCGACTCCGTCCCCGGCGTACGAGTCGACTCCGCCCCCGCCAGCGGCGACGACCGCATCGTGGAGCTCGTCGCCGAGGTGCCCGGCCCCTGCGTAGTCGTCACCGCCGACCGCGAGCTGCGCCGCCGCGTGTCCGTATTGGGCGCCCAGTACGTGGGCCCCCGGGCAGTCCGGGGCTAGGCAGCCCTGACCGCACCCTTGCACCGGGCCGGTGCGAGGCCGTCGTAACGGGCACCGTCGACCTGGGCTGTGCCCACCCGTGCCGCCCCTGGCGGCCCAGCTGCCCACAGCAGGGAGCGGAAGCGGAAGCGGGACCGGGGCCCCGCCCAGCCAAGCTGCTCACAGCGGAAGCAGAAGCGGGAGCGGGAGCGGAAGCGGGAGCGGAAGCGGGAGCGGAAGCGGGAGCGGAAGCGGGAGCGGAAGCGGGAGCGGAAGCGGGAGCGGAAGCGGGAGCGGAAGCGGGAGCGGAAGCGACCGGGCCGGGGGACGCCCGCCCCCCCCACAGCGGTCGGACGCTGAACTAGCCGCTGTGGCACCGGAATTTCGGACTGCCCGGGCAGCGAGTGGGCGGTGCCCACGTTTGCGGCCCGAGCCTGCCGGTGTGCTGGAAACGGGCGGGCGGGTGGGAGATTTCCGCCGCGGAGCGGCGGGACAGGATCATCCCCCCACCGAGCCGCAGGCTAAAGCCGCTTCGCGCTGCGCAACGCCGAGGCGTAGTACCCGTTCCCGTCCAGGCGGGACGTACCGCCCTTGTCCCCAATCGTGGGCCCGTTGACCTCCTCACGGCTGGAGATGAAGATCTTGTGCCCCTCGGCGTCATGCCCGAGGAAAATCCCCACATGGTCGAGCCGCTGCTTCGTACGCGCGTCGAGCTTGAAGAAGACCAGGTCACCGGGCTGAACGACGTCGATGGTCTTCGGCCGGTCGGTGGCACCCACGCCCTTCAGGGGAATGACGGGGGTCCCCACCTTGCCCCGGGCCATGCCGTTGGCAGTACGGGGCAGCCCGTCCCCGGCGACGTCGGAGGCCATCAGCGGATAGCGGGCCCGGTACCCGAACACGGTCCGGATGAAGCCGGAGCAGTCGATGGCCCGCGCCCGCTTCGTCTCGGGCTGCATCGTCGTACCGTCCCGGAAGGTGTACGGAATGCCGAGGTAGTCGTAGAAGTCGGACTGCTCCTCGCGCAGGTCGTTGCCCTCGCTGCCATGGGGATTCAGCGGCCCGAAGCTGGCGTCACCGGCGTAGGAGATGCCTTCGTCGTCCTTCTTGACCGGCGCCCCCTCCACGTACTGGAACGCCATCGCGAAGATGTCGTCCTCCTCGCTGCCGGCGAACTCCTTGAACCAGTCCTTGAACCACTTCTCCTTCTCCGCGCCCTTGCGCCAGATCTCCGGCATCAGCCGCACCCAGTTGTCGGTGACGACCTTGGACTTGGTGGTGGTGGGCTCGGCGAAGGTGCGGCTCGGCCCGGAGAGGGTCGCGGTGCGGGCGCCGTCCGTGAAGGTGGCGAGGACCTTGCCGTCCTCGGTGCGCAGCACGGAGCGGTCGGGATTGCGCAGCCGCTCCCACTTCTGCTTCCCGTCGGCCTGCCCGGTGCCGTTGGTCAGGTCGGGGGTGTCGGTGACGGCCTGCACCTTGGGCGCCTTGTCCTGCTCGTCCTTGCGCAGTTCGACGGTCAGGTAGGTGCTGCCCGCGAGCAGGGCGAGGACGGTGACGGCGTGGACTGCGGGGCGTTTCTTCTTGGGCGGCATGAGTGACTCCGGATTCAGGCGGACGGCATGAAGCCGAGGAGGATCCCGGCCGTGAGGACGACATAGGCCATGAGGGTCACCGAGCCCGTGGCGAGCAGGGTGGGGCCCTTGGGCTGACGCACCAGCTGGTAGGCGATCAGGCCCGGCACGATGAAGCCGAGGGTCTGGTTGCTGTACATCAGCGGGAACTCGAGCGAGAGCACGATCATCACGGTGGCCTGCAGCACCACACCGGTCAGCACGACCGCGGCGAACAGGCGCTTGCCGTAGAGGATGACGAAGCGCTGCATCAACAGCGTGCAGACGTACGTCAGGACGGTGACGCCGACCACCATGGCGGCGCGCTGGAGGTCCTCGACGAGGGTCAGCGCGAGCCAGCCCGGCGTGATCATGCCGCCGGGCGACAGGTTCGTCGTCAGATAGCAGACGAGCGAGAACAGCAGCCCGAGCGCGATGCCGACCGCGGCGATCTCGGGGGTGAGGACGGACGGGATCAACGCTGCTCTCCTGGGCTGTGCCACTGCTGGGTTTCATCCGCGGCGGGCGGGGCGGGCGGGACGCGCGGCTCGAACAGGCCGCGGGGGGCGGGGGGTTGGGGCGGGGTCTGGGGCTGGTGCTGGTGCTGGTGCTGGTGCTGCTGGGCGTACGCGTCGTATGGAGCCTGCGCCCCGTAGGCCGACTCCTGCTGTACCGCGTACGAATCCTGAGCGACGTACGGATCCTGAGCCGCGTACGGATCCTGGGCGACGTACGAACCCTGGCCCTGGTACGCACCCTGCGCCGCGTACGGATCCTGAGCGGCATGGCCGTCGTACGCCGGGTAGTGCTGCACCGGCACCTGCGGCGCCGGGACCACCTGGAGCGATCCCGTCTGCGTGTACCGCGTCTCGTACGCCTCCGGATAGTGCTGGTAGGGGTCGATGTGCGGTTCGTACAGGTGGTGGCCGCCCGTCGTCTCGGCGGGCGTGGCCCCGGCCGGGGCGGTCGCGGCCGCGGGGTCCTCGCTCTCGTCGGCGGGCAGTTCGGCGAGGTGCTCCAGGAGCACCTCGCCCTGGCCGTGGATGTTGCCGATGGCGACGAGCGAGGAGTCCGCGCCCAGCTGCCCGAGCAGCTGGCCCATGAACTCCTCGGGGTCGCGCCGGTCGCCGCCGAGGTCCACGGCGCGCGAGCGCCAGTCCGCGGGGATGGCGTCGATGGCGGACTTGGCGGGGTGGCCGATGACGAAGACCTTGTCCGGCTGCAGGTCCGGGATGATCTCGCCCATCTGGCCGTTGCGCTCGACGCGGTCGGGGCGGCAGTTGATGACGACGTTCAGCGGGCGGTGGATGGCGCCGAGGTCGAGGAGCTGGTTGATGTTCATCAGCGTCGACTCGGGGTCGTTGGCCGCGAAGACGTTGGCGAAGCGGAGCTTCTTGCCCTCCTCGGTGACGTACCGCTCGACGGAGAGGACACCGGGGTCCGGCGGCGCGTCGTACATGCCCTGGAGGGCGACCTCGCGGCCGACGCCGAGGAGTTCGGCGACCTTCAGCGCGATCGCCACGTTCTCCTTGAAGGTGAACCAGCTGAAGCCGCGCAGCTCGTCGTCGGTCACCGTCTCGGGGTCGGCGTAGATCAGCTCGCAGTTCCGCGCGTCGGCCTCCTCCTTGAGGATCGCGAAGCGGTCCTTCTCGGCGGTCACGCAGATGCCGTTCTCCGGCATGGAGCGGGACAGCGAGCGCGCGACGTCGTCGAGGGTGGGCCCCATCTCGGCGAGGTGGTCCTCACGGACGTTGCAGAGCACGCCGATGGTGGAGCGGATCAGCTTGGACTGGTTGATCTCCTGGAGCGCCGGCATGACCGCCATGCACTCGATGACCAGGGCGTCCGGGTTGTACGCCGCCGCGCGCCGCACGATGCCGATCTGCTCGACGACGTTGGCGATGCCGAACTTGCGGTAGACCGGCTCCTCGGTGGCGTCCGGGTGGATGAACCGGGCGGCGGTGCCGGTGGTCTTGGCGACCGTGGTCAGATCGCCGCCGCGCAGCGCGCCCGCGCACAGGCGGGTGATGGAGCTCTTGCCGCGGATGCCGTTGACCAGCACCCGCGACGGTATGTGTTCCAGGTTGGTGAAGTGCCGCCGCTGCTCGATCACGCCCGCGACCAGCAGGACGGCGCAGCACACCACCAGGACGGTGTAGAGGAAGAGCACGGCGGTTCAGTTCCTTCCGGCGAGACCGGCGCTCGCGCCGTCCCGCTTGCGCTGCGCGCCGGACGGCAGCTGCTGCCTGATCAGTTCGAGGCTGCGGGTGACGGCGCCGACCTCGTCGTGGTGGACCGGGTACAGGACGGTCTTGCGGTCGCCGTCGGCCAGCGCCTCCGCCTGGTCGGCGAGCTTGCGCAGCGGCCGGACCACGACGATGTGCAGCCAGCCGAGGCAGGCCGCGGCCGCCGTGATGCCGAGCATGCCCGCGAGGACCGTGCGGTTCTGCAGGGTGTATTCGGGGATGGCGAGCGCGGAGGCGGGCTGCCAGCTCACCACGGACCAGCCGAGCTTCTCGGCCGCGCCGCCGCCGGCGAACGGGGCGGCGGCCGCGATCTGGATGTCGTCGCCGTCGCGGTACAGCACGCCGCTGGGCCGCGGCTTGCCGCCGACCTTCTGGCCGGTGCCCTCGACGAGCCCGTCGAGGCGGCCGCTCGGCAGCCCCTGGAACTCGCGGTAGCCGGTGTTGCCACCGATGATCTTGCGGTCCTTGTCGACGACCCGGACCTCGCCGAGGCCGGGGCGCTTGAGCATGGAGTTGAGGAACTCGATGCGGAACTCGCCCACCACGGCGGCCCCTTGGCGGCCCGGCACCTCGGCGGTGCCGATGATCACCGGCTCCTTGCCGTCCTCGTCGATCACGCGGACCGGCTGGTCGGACGGCTCGTCGCCGGCGGCGCGCGGGTCGCCGCCAGCCTCGGCGAGGACCTTGCCGTCGTTGTCGAGGACGTACAGCGAGCGGTAGCGCGAGTGCTGGTTCAGGGTGCTCTTGAGGACCTTGTTCATGTCCGAGGCCTCGGTCTTGGCGCCCATGAGGGAGGCGACCGAGGTGAGGTCGGCGTGGCCCTCGTTGAGGGCGCGGCGGACCCGGTCGGAGAGCGTGTCGGTGCGCTCACGCTGGTCGTTGACCATCTGCTGCGGCACCTGGACGGTGTCGCCCGCGCGGTTGAGCAGCAGCAACAGCGGCGCCGACCAGGCGAGCAGCAGCACACCGGCGACCGCGACCAGGGTCCGGATGCCGAGCTTCCGGCGCCCGGCGGGCCTGGCCTTCGCGGCGGGTTCGCCGACCAGTTGGCGGCGCAGTCGCTCCAGGGCGGCGCCGATGCGGGCGGCCTCGCCGTACTTGGGCACGGACACCGGCCTGCTGAGGTCGCCGCGGGTGAGCCTGCGGCTCTCCAGGAACAGCCGGATCAGCGGGCGCTGCACGGTGCGCAGGAGCAGGAAGACGGTCACGCCGCCGATGAGCAGCAGCGCGCCCGCGGCGAGCAGACCGAAGGCGGAACTGGTGCTCCGCTCGGGGTCCTCGGCGACCGGGACCATGGCGACGACGCTGAGGCCGAGCCGGGTGGCCACGGTGGACTCGCCGGCCTCGGGGGCGGCGAGCGAGGCATAGCCGGCGACGGACCGCTCACCGAGGTGACGGTCGCCGATCAGATGGCCGCTGACGCCGAGATAGCCGCCGGAGCCGGGCTCCTTGGACAGCAGCGGGTGGCTGCGGGACTTCTTCGCGGCGGTCTCGGCGAAGGCCTTGAGCTGCGCGTTGGAGGCCTTGATCTCCGCGCGCTCCTCCTCGGTGCTGACCTGCTCCGGCTCGGGGATGCCGTCGGTGCTCAGCACCTTGCCGTCGTCGCCGACGACGGCGATGGAGCGGAAGTTGCCGAGGCTGATGCCGGGGAAGCGCAGGCTGCTGGAGGCGACAAGGAGCTGCTGCGGCTGGCCCTTCCAGGCGAGCACGGAGAACGCGAGGAGACGGGTCTCGCCGTTCTCCAGGCGCACCATGCGCGGGTCGAGCCCGTGGTCGCCGCTCAGCTTCGAGCGGTCGATCGCGGCCAGCGGGACGTTCTCACCGCGGGCGGCCATGAGCTTGCCCGAGCGGATCTCGACGACGGCGGTGCCCATCCACTTCTGGTAGACGCTGCCGATCTTGTCGAGTACGGCGTCGGCGGGCACCGGGTCGGCCGCGTTGAACAGGTCGGCGGTCCGGGTGAGGTCGGTGACGCTCTCGTCGATGGAGGCGCGCAGGGCGATGGCGCCGTCCTCGGCGAAGTGCTGCTGGGACGACTTGACCGCCTTGGGGACGGCTTCCTGGCCGACGCGGCCGAGGGTGAGGGCGGTGACGCCCGCCAGGGCAAGGAGCAGGACCGACAGCACGGCGATCGGGGGCCGGATGCCTCCGATGAGTGACATGTCGGTCCTTCGGCGGACCTTGTGCCGCCGCTTCGTGGTCGAAGCGGCCAAGGGGGTGCTCCTCTCCTGGCGTGACACGCGTGGTGACACGGGAATGACGCGGGAATGACGTGGGCGGTGCTGCGGGCAGGGGTGACGCACCCCCGGCACGAGCGGGCACACGGGTGCGATCTGGAAGGTCATGACCCATGACGGGCCCGGAAGGATGTACGAAAGCAGCCGGATGTGAGCTACGTCAAAGATCCTTTTCGTGGACCTCGCGAGGGCCATGAATGCGCCACCTGGAGTTCTCCAGGCGTTCTCGCCCCGGCCAACAGTTCTCGGTCCGGCGGCGGTTCTCAGTCCGGCAGCTTCTCCAGGGGCTCGAGGCCGTCCTTGCTCGCGCCGCGGTTGAGCAGGGTGCCCTCGGTGCGCTCGAAGGCGAGGCGGTAGCGGGAGCGCTGCTGATCGGTGAGGCCGTCGCCGGTGCGCAGCGCGGTGGCCACGTCGAGCAGCCGGTGGTTCTTGACCGCGCCCTTGGGCAGGGCGGCGCCGTCCTCCTCCGGCTCCGGCGGAATTTCCGTGAACGTGGGCACGTACTTGGCGTCGACGTCCCACTTTCCGCCGCGCTTGTGGAACTCGAACCAGCCGATGACGCCCTCCTCGGTCAGTCCGCTGGGCCTGTCGTGCCGGGCGATCTGGTTGCCGAGTCCGTACGCGATCCAGGTGCCGTCGACCTTCTCCATCGGCTGCACGACGTGGGCGTGGTGGCCGATCACGAGGTTGATGCCGGTCTCCTTGGCGATCCGGCGGCCGAGTTCGACCTGTTGGGCGGCGGCGTTGGGCTGGTGCTCCTTGCCCCAGTGGATGCTCAGGATCACGACGTCGGCGCCCGCGGCGCGGGCCTTCTTCTCGGCGGCGGCGATCGCGTCGAAGTCGGTGAGGTTGGCGAGCCAGGGCTTGTCCTTGGGGACTTGGCGCCCGTTGAAGCCCAAGGTGAAGGCGATTTGGGCGACCTTGACGCCCTTCACATTGGTGATGAGTGGTTTGTCTGCCTCTGCCTTGTTACGTGCCGTTCCGGTGTGGCGCAGCCCCGCCTTGTCGAGGGCGTCGAGGGTGCGGGTGACACCGGCGGGGCCGTGGTCGAGGGCGTGGTTCGAGACGCTGGAGCACTGGTCGTAGCCGACACCCTTGATCGCTGTGGTGATCTGCGGCGGCACGATGAAGTCGGGGAAGCCCTGGAACGGCCCGCCCGGCGCGCCGACCACCGGCTCGAAGTGGCAGATCCCGAGGTCGGCCTTGCTGATCACCGGCTTGATGCCGGCCATCATCGGGCCGAAGTCGATCCCCTGCTCACCCTTGCCGGTCGCCTTCGCGTCCTTGCGCGCCTGCTCGGTGAGTTCGGGATGGATGAGGATGTCGCCGGCGGCGGCGACGGTGAAGGTGGGGCCGCCGTCGTCGGCGGCCTCGCCGTCGTCGCCGAACGGGCCGCAGGCGGTGGCGCCTGCGAGCAGGGCGAGCGAGGCGGCGCAGGCCGCTATGAGCCTGCGAGAAGGACGTGTCATCACGGGGCTATCTTTATACAACCATGACTCTCCCTCCAATTCGGTCGATAACAATCGCAAAGCGACGCAGGGTGCTTGGCGTGCGGCGGCCCAAGCGGCTCACGGCACTCGCCGTCGTCACGGCGGGCGTGCTGAGCCTCACCCAGTGCACCTCGCCGCCCGACGACGACCGCCCGCCGTCCTCGTCGGGCGACCGGTCGGCCGGCCTGGAGGAACTGGTCACCGGATACACCGCGGGCTTCTCCGAGGACAGCGGCTATCGCCGCCCCTCGCGCTCCGAGCGGCGCACCGTCGCCGACGGCGTGGGCCTGCTCCTGGACCGCCACCGCTCCCGGGCCGAACGCCGCCTGGCGGACGTCGACTTCCAGGTGCGCACGGTCACCGACTCGGGCACCGGGCGGCGCTACGCCGAGGTGTCCGACCGCTCCGAGGACGCCGCGGCGCCGCGCGGCTGGGGCCGTGTCTATGTGGACCTCGACTCCCCGATCCGCTGGTCCGTGCAGGTGCCGCACCCGGTCGCCGACCGCAACACCGAGCGGCTCGGGGCCGCGCTGCTCAGCCGCTCCTCCGGCGGCGTCATGGTCATTGCGGGGGCACATCGCAAAGCGGGGCGCGGCGACGAGGCGGACGTGGCGCACCGCCGGAAGAGCGTGTTCCACGCCATCTGCGACGAGTTGGCGAAGCGGGGCGTGCCCGGCATCCAGGTGCACGGCATGGCGGACGGCTCCGCGCCCAGGCATGACGTGGTCGCTTCCACGGGCAAGGGCCGGGAGGCCGTGCGGGAGGGCCGCGACCTCGCGGACGCGCTGCGCCGGCGCGGCTACGACGTGTGCCGCGCCTGGGCCCGGTCCTGCCCCCTCGAAGGCCGCAAGAACGTCCAGGGCCGCAACGCCACCGCGCAGGACACGGAGTTCCTGCACGTCGAGTTCGCCCCCAAGATCCGTGACCGGCGGCAGCACATGAAGGCGGCGGTGGCGGCGATGACGACGGTCACGCGGGACTGGCGCCGCATGTAGGCGCCCCGGGCTCCGGGCCCCGGGCCCCGGAGGGCGCGTACACCCCTCCCGTACGCCCTGCCCGCCCCTGCCGCTACCCCTCTCCCTTCACGTACACCACCGCCCCGCCCACCGACCCCACCGCCTCGTACCCCCCGCCGCTCAGCACCCGGCGGAAGCCCGGGATCCGCTCGGGTCCGTACGGCTTGCCGCGGGAGTCGTCGACGACGACCGCGGGCGGGCGGGCCGCCAGTTCGGCGCGGAAGACGTCCCAGGCGCCGTCCACGGCGTACCGCTCGCCCACGCGGGGGCCGTTGCGGCCGCCGCTGTAGTTCGTCAGGAGCCCGGCGGTCAGGTAGCGGGTGGCGGGGGTGCGGTCGGCGAACCAGTACGTCTCGGGGTGCATGCCCCAGAACAGGACGCGGTCGCCGGGCTCCGTACGGGTCCGGACGGCGTCGGCGAGGCGCTGGGCGTGGGCCAGCTCGGGGCGCGGCGCGAGCAGGCCCCAGGCCACGAACAGCGAGCAGGCGCAGGCGGAGGCGAGGACCGCCTTCGCCGTCCGCTCGGCGGGCAGGATCTGCAGCGCGGCCGTGCCCAACAGGGCGAGCGGCGGCGTGAGTTGCAGGAAGTAGTGGCCGAAGAAGTGGAAGCCGAGCGCGACCGCGGCCGCCGAGGCGCACAGCCACAGCCACAGGTCCGCCGCGCCGGTCCGGGCGAGCCGCAGCACCCGCACGACCGGCGGCAGGATCCCCGCGCAGGCCACGCCGAGGAGGGCGGTGTTCGCCAACCCGCGGAAGAGCACGTGGAGTTCGGAGCCGGTGAAGGACACGTACGCGCCCGACCCGGTGAGGGTCCAGAACACGAAGCCCGCCGGATCCGTGAGCGCGGCGGCCGCGAGGACGGGCCCGACCACCCCGGCCACAAGACGCAGCACGTCCCCCCACCGCCCACCGGAGCACCGCGCGCCCCCGCACCGCCCGTCGCCGCCAGCCCGCCACAGCAGCCACACCACCGGCACCAGCACCGCTCCCCCGGTCTGCTTGGCCAGGAACGCGCATGCCACCGCCGCCCCCGCGAGGCCCCAACGGCGCCGGTCCGCGGCCCACATGGCGGCGGCCGTGCACGGCAGCATGAAGACCTCGAAGGTGGCGGCCTGGGCGTCCTCGGGGTTGAGCCCGACGGAGGCGAGGAGGTACAGGACACCGGCCGTGCGGCCCGCGCCGTCGCCCCAGCGGCGCCGGGCCAGCGAGGCGAGCAGGGCCGCCGTGAGGACCTGCGCGCCGACGGCCAGGACCCGGGCGCCCGTCAGCGACTCGTCCCCGCAGACCGCGAAGGCCGCCTGGTACAGCCAGGGCACCAGCGGCGGCTTGCGGTCGACCACCGTCTCGTACAGCTCACCGCCGTGTCCCAACAGGCGGGCCTGGACGGCGAGATAGCCCTCGTCGGGGTTCCACAGCGGGCGTACGAACGAGGGCAGGCGGGTGGCGCAGGCCAGCACGGCGAGCGCGGGAAGCAGCCGGGGCCAGTATCCGGGGGCGGCCGCGGCGGATACGGAGCGTGGTGACGCGAGGGGCGCGACGGGCTCGACGAGCATGGCCAGCACGCTATCCGGCCCCGCAGTTCGCGTCGAAACGGAACATACGGGGCCGAAGTGCTTGATGGCTCGACTACTCGCTGTCGCGGCCCGGCGGGCGCAGGACCTGACCCACCGTCGTCTCCTCGTGCCGCCCGAGGCGGCTGTGCGAGCGGCTGTAGAGGAAGTAGACGACGACGCCGACGGCCATCCAGGCGCCGAAGCGGACCCAGGTCTCGGCGGGCAGGTTGAGCATCAGCCACAGCGAGGCACCGACGGACAGGATCGGCAGGACGGGCACCCACGGAGTGCGGAAGGAGCGGTGCAGGTCGGGCCGGGTCCTGCGGAGGACGACCACGCCGACCGCGACGATCACGAAGGCGAACAGGGTGCCGATGTTCACCAGCTCCGCGAGTTCGCTCAGCGGGGTGAAGCCGGCCAGGACCGCGATGATCACGCCGAGCAGGATGGTCGGCCGGTGCGGGGTCTTGAAGCGCGGGTGCACGCGGGAGAAGAAGCGCGGGAGCAGTCCGTCGCGGCTCATCGCGAAGAACACCCGGGTCTGGCCGAGCAGCAGGATCATACAGACCGTGGTCAGGCCGACGGCGGCGCCGAAGCTGATGAAGCCCGCGTACCAGGGGTGGCCGGTGGCCTTGAACGCGTCGGCGAGCGGGGCGTCCACGGAGAGTTCGCTGTAGTGCTGCATGCCGGTGACGACGATCGACACGGCCACGTAGAGCGTGGTGCAGATGAGCAGCGAGCCGAGGATGCCGCGCGGCATGTCCCGCTGCGGGTTCTTGGTCTCCTCCGCCGCCGTGGCCACGACGTCGAAGCCGATGAAGGCGAAGAAGACGACGGAGGCGGCGGTGAAGATGCCCATCACGCCGAAGTTGCCCGGGGCCCAGCCGAACATCAGCTGGATCAGCGGGGAGTCCAGGCTGGCGCCCGCCTCCACCTCCTGGGACTTCGGGATGAACGGGTCGTAGTTGTCGCCCTTGATGAAGAAGGCGCCCGCGACGATCACGACGAGGACGACGGTCACCTTGATGGCGACGACGAGGGAAGTGATGCGCGCGGAGAGCTTCATGCCGAGGACGAGGATGGCGGTGAGCAACAGGACCAGGGCGGCGGCGAGGATGTCGAAGCCGAAGCCGTCGGCGGCGTCCCTGCTGCTGAGCGCCTCGGGCAGATGCCAGCCCGCGTTGTCCAGCAGCGAGGCGACGTACCCCGACCAGCCGACGGCGACCACCGCCGTGCCGAGCGCGAACTCCAGGACGAGGTCCCAGCCGATGATCCAGGCGGGCAGTTCGCCGAGGGAGGCGTACGAGAAGGTGTACGCCGATCCCGCCACCGGGAGCGTGGAGGCGAACTCGGCGTAGCAGAGGGCGGCGAGGGCGCAGACGACGCCCGCCACCACGAAGGCCAGGGCGACGGAGGGGCCCGCGTTGTTCTTGGCGACTGTGCCGGTGAGGACGAAGATGCCGGTGCCGATGATGACACCGACGCCGAAGACCGTCAGATCCAGAGCGGACAGGGATTTCTTGAGCGCGTGCTCTGGCTCCTCGGTGTCGAGGATGGACTGCTCGACCTTCTTCGTCCGGAAGAGGGTGCTGCTCACGGCGTACCTCCCACGCTTGTCGTCCTCGACATGATCGAGAGGGGGCGCAGTGCTTATGCCCCGACGCGGGTGGATTCACGCAAATGGGCCGGTTTCACCACCGTGAAGGGTGGTGAAACCGGCCCATCCGGAGACATCGGCTGTTGCCTCAGTCGCGCGCGGGCTCCACGGAGTCCACGGCCGTCGCGGCGCGTTCGAAGCGGCCGTCCAACTTCGCGACCAGACCGGTCACCTGGCGGGCGATGTCCGGGGCCGTGAGGCCGATCTCCGCCATGACCTCCTTGCGGGAGGCGTGGTCGAGGAAGCGCGGCGGGATGCCGAAGTCGCGCAGCGGCACGTCCACGCCCGCGTCCCGCAGGGCCTGGGCGACGGCCGAACCGACGCCGCCGGCACGGGAGTTGTCCTCGACGGTCACCACGACGCGGTGCTGCTCGGCGAGCGGAGCCATCGCCTCGTCGACCGGCTTGACCCAGCGGGGGTCGACGACGGTCGTGGAGATGCCCTGCTTGTCGAGCAGGGCGGCGATCTCCAGGCACATCGGGGCGAGGGCGCCGACGGAGACGAGCAGGACGTCCGGCCGGCCGGTGTGGGCCTTGCGCAGCACGTCCATGCCGCCGACCGTGCCGACGGCCTTGACCGCGGGGCCGACGGCGCCCTTGGAGTAGCGCACGACGGTCGGGGCGTCGTCGACCTCGACGGCCTCGCGCAGCTGAGCGCGGACCTGGTCGGCGTCGCGCGGCGCGGCGATCCGCAGGGTGGGCACGCACTGCAGGATCGACATGTCCCACATGCCGTTGTGCGAGGCGCCGTCCGAGCCGGTGACCCCGGCCCGGTCCAGGACGAAGGTGACGCCGCACTTGTGCAGGGCCACGTCCATCAGGAGCTGGTCGAAGGCGCGGTTGAGGAAGGTCGCGTACACGGCGAAGACGGGGTGCAGGCCGCCGGTGGCGAGGCCCGCGGCGCTCACCGCGGCGTGCTGCTCGGCGATGCCGACGTCGTAGACCCGGTCGGGGAACTCCTCGGCGAACTTCTTCAGGCCGACCGGCTGGAGCATCGCGGCGGTGATCGCGACGATGTCCTCGCGCTCGCGGCCGAGCTTGACCATTTCCTCGCCGAAGACCGACGTCCAGTCCATGCCGCCGGCGGCGATGGGCAGGCCGGTGTCGGGGTGGATCGGGCCGATGCCGTGGAAGTGGTCGGCCTCGTCCTCCTCGGCGGGCTGGTAGCCGCGGCCCTTCTCGGTGAGGCAGTGCACGATGACCGGGCCGCGGAAGCGCTTGGCGCGCTGCAGGGCGGACTCCAGGGCCTCCATGTCGTGGCCGTCGATCGGGCCGACGTACTTCAGGCCGAGGTCCTCGAACATGCCCTGCGGGGCGATGAAGTCCTTCAGGCCCTTCTTGGCGCCGTGCAGCGTCTCGTACAGCGGCTTGCCGACGACCGGTGTGCGCCCCAGGAGGTCCTTGCCGCGGGCCAGGAAGCGCTCGTATCCGTCGGTGGTGCGCAGGGTCGCGAGGTGGTTGGCGAGGCCGCCGATCGTGGGGGCGTACGACCGCTCGTTGTCGTTGACGACGATGACGAGCGGGCGGTCCTTGGCGGCCGCGATGTTGTTCAGGGCCTCCCAGGCCATGCCGCCGGTGAGCGCTCCGTCACCGATGACGGCGACGACGTGGTCGTCCTTGCCGCGCACCTCGTTGGCCTTGGCGAGGCCGTCCGCCCAGCCGAGGACCGTGGAGGCGTGGCTGTTCTCGATCACGTCGTGGTCGGACTCGGCGCGCGCGGGGTAGCCCGACAGGCCGCCCTTGCCGCGCAGCTTGGAGAAGTCCTGGCGGCCGGTGAGCAGCTTGTGCACGTAGGCCTGGTGGCCGGTGTCCCAGAGGACCTTGTCCTTCGGGGAGTCGAAGACGCGGTGCAGGGCGATGGTCAGCTCGACGACGCCGAGGTTGGGGCCGAGGTGGCCGCCGGTCTTGGAGACTGCGTCGACGAGGAAGCCGCGGATCTCGTTCGCCAGCTCGGTGAGCTGTTCCGGGCCGAGCGGGTCCAGATCGCGCGGTCCCGTGATGCGGGTCAGCAGCGGCACCCGTGCCTCCTTGCAGTAGAGCGTGTAGCGCTGTTCGAGCATTGCCGGGCCAGTCGAGTCTAATGTTCCGCCGCTGACGGCGGCGTCCGGGCCGGGAGTCGTACGTCACGCGATCGGCTGTAAATCGACTGGTACGACCGGGCGGGGCCCGGGGCGCCGGGGGTCGCACGGGAACGGATGTTCCCATCTGGTGGCAAGGCTGTGCCCGGTACCGGAAGGACCGGTACCGGGCACGGGGCCGCGGGATCAGGCGCGGCCTGCGGACTTCTGGGTCCGGCGGGAGACCGAGTCGATCACGACGGCGGCGAGCAGCACCGCGCCGGTGATCATGTACTGGATCTCGCTGGGCATGCCCTGCAGGTTCAGGCCCTGCTGGATCGACTGGATCACCAGCATGCCGAGCATCGCGGACCAGATCTTGCCGCGGCCGCCGAAGAGGCTGGTGCCGCCGATCACGGCCGCCGCGATCACGATCATCAGGGTGTTGCCGCTGCCGAGGCTCTTGGTCGCGCCGCCGGACAGGCTCGCGATGAAGAGCCCGCCGAAGGCGGCGAGCATGCCGGAGATCGCGAACACGGTGATCCGGATCCGGTCCACGTTGATGCCCGCGCGCCGCGCGGCCTCCGCGTTGCCGCCGACCGCGAAGACCTGGCGGCCGAAGGTGGTGCGGCGGGCCACGAAGTCGGCGATGACGAGCACGGCCAGGAAGAGCACCAGGGCCAGCGGCAGGCCGCGGGCGCCCTCGGGCTCGTTCAGGAAGTACGCCACGACGAAGGCGAGGACCGCCAGGACGCCGGTGCGCAGCAGGATCTCACTGAGCGGCCGCGAGGGCAGCCCCGCGCCCTTGCGGCGCCGGGAGTCCAGGAGCTGGGAGCCCGCGTAGGCGAGCACGGCGACCAGGGCGAGGCCGTACGCGGCGGCCTTGTCGGCGAAGAAGTGGGTGGTGAGGTCCTCCACGACCGAGCCGGTGGGCGTGTTGATGCTGCCCTCGTCGCCCATCAGCCAGATCTGCAGACCGCTCCAGCCGAGGAAGCCCGCCAGGGTGACCACGAAGGCCGGTACGCCGATCTTGGCGAAGAAGAAGCCGTGCAGGGCGCCGATCACCAGTCCCGCGGCGACCGCCACGAACACCGACAGCCAGTCGCCCCACCCGTGGGTGACGCTCAGGACCGCCCAGATGGCGGCGCCCGTACCGGCGACGGAGCCGACGGACAGGTCGATCTCGCCGAGCAACAGCACGAAGACGATGCCGACGGACATGATGCCGACGCCGGAGGTGAACACCGCGATGTTGGCGAGGCTGCTCGCGGACAGGAACTTGTCGTTCTGCAGCTGGAAGACCAGCGCGATGACGATCAGGCCGACGACGACGGGCAGCGAGCCGAGCTCACCGCCGCGCACCTTGCGGACGAACTCCGTCCAGTAGCCGGCGAAGCCCTGCTCGCGCACGAGGAGGCGGGGGTCGACGACCGCGCCGGGGGTCGCGGACGGCTCGGCGTCCACGGTGCCGCCCGTGGCCGCCTGGGCCTGGGTGTCGGGGGTCTTGGCGAGGTCGCTCACTTCGCGTCCTCCTTCGGTGCCGTGGCCGTGCGCGCCCTGCGGCGGGTCACGGCGTTGTCCGTGGCGCCCGTGATGGCGGCGATGACTTCTTCGGGGGTGGTCTCGGCGACCGTGAAGACGCCGTTGTTGCGGCCCAGGCGGAGCACCGCGACCCGGTCGGCGACGGCCTGCACGTCGGCCATGTTGTGGCTGATGAGGATCACGCCGTGGCCGCGCTCGCGCAGCCGCTCCACGAGGTCGAGGACCTGCGCGGTCTGCTCGACGCCGAGGGCGGCGGTGGGCTCGTCGAGGATGACGACCTTGGGGTCGCCGACCAGCGCGCGGGCGATGGCGACGACCTGCCGCTGGCCGCCGGAGAGGGCGGCGACGGGGATGCGGACGCTCGGGATGCGGATGGACAGGGTGTCCAGGAGCTCCCGGGCGCGCTTCTCCATCCTGATCTCGTCCAGGACGGTGGCGCTCTTCAGCTCGCTGCCGAGGAACAGATTGGCGACGACGTCGAGGTTGTCGCAGAGCGCGAGGTCCTGGTAGACGGTGGCGACGCCGAGGTCCTGGGCGTCGTGCGGGCGGCCGATGCGGACCGTACGGCCCTCCCACTCGATGGCGCCCTCATCGATGGGGTGGACCCCGGAAATGGTCTTGACGAGCGTGGACTTGCCGGCGCCGTTGTCGCCGACCAGGGCGACCACCTCACCGGTGTGGATCTCGAGGTCTACGTCCGTGAGCGCCTGGACGGCGCCGAACCGCTTGGAGACCCCGCGCAACGCCAGCACGGGCGTAGCGGACACGTGAATCATCTCCTTCGCCGCCTGACCGGCGGGGATGGTGCTGTGCTGCCACGGGCAGTGCCGGGGCAGCACAAGGAACAAGGTGCCCGGTGCCCGCCCTCCGGCTGCGGGGCGGGATGAAGCGGGCGGGCACCGGACCGCTGGGGAAGGTGTCTCGCGGCCCGTGGGCCGCGTCAACACCCGTGACCTGACCGGGAGTTACTTGATCCCGGCCTCGTCGCAGGCCTTCTTGAACTGCTTCGTGCAGATCTCGCCGGCCTTGTACACCTTGTCCTTGACGATGGTGTCGGCCACCTCGTCCTTGGTGATCGCCTGCGCGTCGTAGAGCTTGGCGGGGATGTCCTTGAAGTCGCCGCTCAGCGAGTTGACCTTGCGGTCCGTGAGGTCGTCGATCTTCTTTTCCTTGAGCAGCCGCACCGCGATCTCGGCGGTGGTCTCGGCCTCCGGCTTGATCTGCTTGTAGATCGTGAAGGCCTGGTCACCGCTCAACAGGCGCTGCACACCGGCCAGTTCGGCGTCCTGACCGCCCACCGGAACGTCGATGCCGCGCTGCTTGAGGGCGGTGATGATGCCGCCGGCCATGCCGTCGTTGGCGGAGTAGACGCCGTCGATGCCGTCCTTGCCGAGCTTGTCGATGGCGGTGGCCATCTTCTTGTTGGCCTCGTCCGGGGACCAGTCCGGGATGTCCTGCTCGTAGGCGATCTTCTTCACGTTCTTGTCGAGCACCGAGTGGGCGCCCTTCTTGAAGAACGGGGCGTTCGGGTCGGTCGGCGAGCCGTTGATCATGACGACGTTGGCGTTCTTGGCGTCCGAGCCGAGCGCCTTGACCAGGGCGCCGCCCTGGAGCCGACCGATCTTCTCGTTGTCGTAGCTCACGTACGCGGCCAGCGGGCCCTCGGCGAGGCGGTCGTACGCCACGACCTGGACGCCCTGCTTGTCGGCGCGCTCGACCCAGCCCTTGGTGGACTTGTAGTCCACCGCGTCCAGGATGATCACCTTGACGCCCTGCGTGATCAGGGCGTCGAACTGCTTCTTCTGGGTCTCGATGTCCTGCGCGGCGTTGTTGTACTTGACCTCGCAGTCGCTGCACAGCGACTTGATCTTCGCCTCCATGATGGGGCGGTCGAAGGTCTCGTAACGCGTGGTCTTGTTCTCCGGCAGCAGCAGACCGATGGTCTTGCCGTCGCCGCCACTGCCCTTGTCGTCGCCGTCACCGGCCTCACCGCATGCGGCCAAGGCCAGCGCGAGGGAAACGGTGACGGTGCCTATGCCGACGCGGCGCGTCATTCTGTTCATTTGGGGGTGCCTCCCTGACGTGGCCGCGTCGTTGCGGCCGAGGTGGCTCGAAGTCAACTCGGCCACCCGACACGCGTCAAGGAGTAAATCCTTAACGAGATGACAACGGTGCCATGCGTTATCTAAGTGAAGGCAGGTGCCGCGGCCGTCAGGCTCCCGTCCAAAAGGGTTGAATCCCCCATCTCGCTGAGCGCGAGGGCGAGCGCCCCGAGGACCTCCGCGCGCGAGCCAAGTGCCCCGGGAAGTACGGACAGTTGGCGCGCGGCGCTGGGGATGGCGTACCGCCCCACCGACTCCCGGATGGGCGCGAGGACCAGCTCCCCGGCCTCCGCCAGGGCGCCCCCCAGGACGACCCTGCTCGGGTTCAGCAGGTTGCACAGGTTCGCGACACCGCTGCCGATGTGCCGACCCACGTCGGCGATCACCCGGCGGCAGCCGGGGTCCCCCTCGCGGGCCAGGGCCACCACGCGCTCCATGGTCAGATCGCTGCCGTGGCTGGACTGGAGCAGGGGCAGGACGTACCGGGCGGCGGCGAAGGTCTCCAGGCAGCCGCGGTTGCCGCAGCGGCAGACGGGGCCGGACTCGTCCAGGGTGATGTGCCCGATTTCTCCGGCGGTGCCGCCGGGCCCCCGGTAGATCCGGCCGCTGATCACCAGGCCGGCGCCGACACCGCTCGCGACCTTGATGTACGCGAGGTCCTTGACGCCCCGGCCGCTCCCCCAGACCAGCTCGCCGAGCGCGCCCAGGTTGGCGTCGTTGTCGACGTGCACGGGCACCCCGAGCCGTTCCTTGAGCTCCTCGGCGGGCCTGGTGCCCGCCCAGCCGGGCAGGATCGCGGTGGAGCCGAGGGTGCCGGACTCCACGTCGATGGGGCCGGGCACGCCGAGGCCGACGCCCGCGACCTTGGAGCGGTCCACGCCGGTCGCCTCGATCAGCTTGCCGACGAGCCGCTCGGCCCGGTCGAAGCCCTGCGCGGCGGAGGCGTCCACGTCCAGCGGCTCGGACTCCTCGGCGAGCACCTTGTGGGCGAGGTTGCCGAGCGCGACGCGCAGGTGGGTGTGGCCGAAGTCGATGCCGATGACCATGCCGGCGTCGCCGCTCAGGGAGACGCTGCGGGCCCGGCGGCCGCCCGCCGACGTGGGCGTGACCTCGACGGTGCCGCCGTCCTTCAGCTCGCGGACGATGTTGGACACCGTCGCGGCGGACAGGCCCGTCGTCCTGGCGATCTCCGCCTGCGTGAGCGATCCCGCCAGCCGCACCGCGCGCACGACCCGCTCGAGATTTGCTCGGTGCAGTGACGACTGCGACCCCGGAGTCTCCATCGACTCATCCACTCCCGCCTATGGCGGACGGCACCTTCGCCGCCCGTACAAGTTGTGAACTCCAAGCTCCGCTGAAGGTGTTACCGCAGTCAAGTCCTTGACGAAAATCCAGTCGGCCACTCCAGGCACACGAAACGCCCCGCGTACGGGGCGCTCCGCCTGCATGATCGCGTTCGACTACTTGATCGTGGCCGCCGTCACTTGACCGACCGTGGCCGCCGTTACTTGATCGTGGCCGCCGTGAGGCCCGACTGCACCTGACGCTGGAAGGAGAGGTACACCACAAGGACCGGGATCATGGAGATGGTCATGCCCGCGTACAGGGCGGGCAGGTCGGTCTCGTAGTTGCCCTGGTTCATCAGGCTGACCAGGCCCTGGGCGAGCATCGAGCGGTCCTCGTCGCCGCCGCTCTGCTTCTGCATCAGGGTCAGCGGCAGGATGTACTGGTTCCACTGCCCGAGGACGTTGAAGATCCCGACGCTGATCAGCCCGGGTTTCGCCATCGGCACCATGATCTGGAAGAACACCCGGGTGTGCGAGGCGCCGTCGATCACCGCCGCCTCGTGCACGGCCGTGGGCAGGGTGCGGAAGAACGAGTGCAGATAGAACACGGTGAACGGCAGCGAGTACGCGACGTACACCAGGATCAGTCCTTGGTACGTGTTGAGCATGCCGAGCCGGTCGACCATGAAGTACAGCGGCACGAGCGCCAGGAACACCGGGAACATCGAGCCGGCCACGAAGAAGTAGTACACGAACCGGTTGCCGACGAAGTCGTAGCGGGCCAGCACGTAGGCCGCCATGGCGCCGAGCAGCATGGTGAGCGGCACCGAGACGACCATCACGATCAGGGTGTTGAGCAGGTAGTCGCCGACGCCCTTCTCCCAGCCGCGCTGGAAGGCGTCGAGGGTCCACTCGGTGGGCCAGGTCCAGGCGCTGGACTTGATCTGGGAGTCGGTCTTGAAGTTGCCGAGCAGGATCCAGATCAGCGGCAGGACGATCATGACCGCCCACAGCACCAGGAAGCCGTGCGAGAAGGCGTTGAGGGTCCTGCCCTCCATGCCGTCCTTGCCGGGGCCGCGCCCGCCGCCGCGCTGGCGCGGCACCTTGACCTTGGTGACCGGCGGTTGAGTCGCGGGAGCCGTCATCGCTCGCGCCTCCCTCAGTACTCGATGCGGTCACGGCGGCTGAGCCGCAGCGTGACGATGGACACGATCAGGGTGAGCAGCAGCATCACCACACCCATGGCGCAGGCGTATCCGCTCTTGCTGTACGTCTGGAAGTTGCGCATCAGGTACGTCGAGATGACCTCGCTGCTGTGGTCGGGGCCACCGCCGAAGTCCTGCGACGTGAGCGTGGAGATGAGCAGGAACGCGTCCATGGAGAGAATCGCGAGGAACACCCAGGCCGTCTGGATGGTCTCCCAGAGCAGCGGCAGCGTGACCCGGAAGAAGGTCTGGACCCGCCCGGCGCCGTCGAGCAGCGCCGCCTCGTAGATGTCCTTGGGGATGGACTGCATGGCAGCCGAGAACAGCACCATGTAGAAGCCCGCGCCGGCCCAGACCATCACGAAGATGATGCACCACAGCACCAGGTCGGGGTCGTTGAGCCACTCGGTGGGGCTGCTCTTGTCGCCGAGGCCGACCGCCTGGAGAGAGCCGTTGATGAGGCCCGAGTCGTCGCCGCGGTAGACCGCCTTGAAGAGGATGGCGAGGATGGCGATGGAAAGGACCTGCGGGAAGAAGAAGATGATGCGGTAGAAGCCGGAGCCCTTGACGCCCGACACTCCGCCGGCTCCGCCACGGCCGCCCACATTCACCATGAAGGCGAAGAACAGCGAGAGCAGAATCGTCAGGGTCGGCACCAGAACGAGCAGCAGGGCATTGTGCTGCAGCGCCTTGACGAAGACGTCGTCCTTCGCCAGTTCCGTGTAGTTGTCGAAGCCGACGAAATTGAAGTTCTGGGAGGCGCCGCTCCAGTCGGTGAAGGAGTAGCTGATGGTCTGGATGTAGGGCCAGATCACCAGCAATACATAGAGCCCGACGGGAAGAATGAGAAATCCCGCGATGAACGGGTACTTTTTCCGATGCATGACATCCTGCTCCTGGCCTTGCCCTGGCCGTCCCGGTGCGGCGCCGCACCGCCGGCCGGGGCGCGGGCGGCGCCCGGCCCGGCCGTGCCGCCCGGCCCCGGCCGGCGGTTGACGACGACTACGTCCGCGACGACTACTTCCGCTTCGTGTCCGGGTTCTTCGCGGCTTCCTTGTCGACGGCTGCCTGGCAGCGCTCGAGCCACTTCTTGGGCGTGATGCGCTTGGCCATCAGCTCACCGGTGGCGTTCTGGATCGCGACGTCCAGCTCGCCGTACCACTCCGAGTAGCGGAAGTTGAAGCGCTCCTTCACCGGGCAGGCGTCGACCGCGGCGAGCGCCGTCTTGATGCCGGGGCGCAGCTGCACGCTCTCGTCGACGTACTCCGGGCCGAGCACGGACAGCGAACTGGCCTCCTTGGCAAAGGCGGTGGCGCCTTCCTTGGACAGCATGCGGCGCAGGAACTCGAGGCCGCCCTGCACGTTCTTCGCCTTGGACGGCACGATGAAGGGCTCGTCGGCGCCGGTGCGCAGGGCGTGCAGCTTCATCTTGGAGCCGGGCAGCAGCGGCAGCGGCAGGAACGTCATCTCGAAGTCGGCGGGCGTCTGCTTGGCCTGCTCGTTCTCCAGCCAGGAGCCGGAGGGGATGAAGACCGCCTTGTACTCGTTCCACTTGGTCTGGGCCTCGGTGTGCTCCAGGGAGTTGGTGCCCGGCATCAGCAGGCCCTTCTCCACGATCTCGTACACCGCCTCGATGGCCCGCTCGGCGGCCGGGTTGCCGACGAAGGCCTTCTTGTCGAGGTTGTCGATCGCCTTCACGGCGTCCATGCCGCCGGTCTTGGCGATCAGGTCCATGATCACGATGTTCATGTAGTACGGGTACTTGCCCTGGTGGGCGAGGCCGCCGATGCCCTTGGACTTGGCGTCCTTCATGATGTCCAGGAGCTCGTCCCAGGTCTTCGGCACCTTCCAACCGTGCTTCTTGAACAGCTTGTTGGAGTACCAGAGGCCCCAGGTCGCGTACACATAGAACAGCGCGTGGAACTTGCCGCCGAAGGTGCCCTGCTCGATGGTGCCGGGCAGCATGATCTCGCGGATCTTCTTGCTCGGGTCGTCGATGGACGGGGCGTCGAGCAGCTGGGTGAGGTCGGTGAGATGGCCTTCCTTGTGCAGGGTGTCCAGCTTCATCTTCTTGGAGCCGGAGTCGTCGACGACGTCCGGCGGGTTGCCCTTGTTGAAGCGGGGCTGGAGCTTTCCGGTGACGTCCTGCTCGCCGCTGTGCGAGACCTCGCCGCCGTACTTCTTCTCGAACGACGCCTCCCACACCTTGGCGTAGGCGTCGCCGTAGCCGCCCTTGAAGATGAAGACGTCGAGGTCGTTGTCCTTGGCGACGCCGAAGGGGTTGTCCTTCGTCTTCTTGACCGTCTTGGCCTTGTCGTCGTCACCGCCGCCGCCGGAGGCGCACGCCGACAGGAAGCTCATCGTCGGTACGGAGATGATGCCGAGCGCGGCCGCGCGCTTGATCAGATCGCGGCGGCCGACGCCGCCGGCGGTGGGCCTGCCGGAGGTCCCAGGGGTGGATCCCATGCTCAAGTCCTCGCCTTCTTCCAGGACTCAGGCGGTGAACCGGAACCTCCCCGGCACCGCGGAGTTGTGAAGCTGGGGTCGTGCGATGGTGCGGGATGTGCGGGATGTGTCCGCCGCCGGTGGGACGGCCGCCGCGGCTGGTCGATCCGGGGCAGTGCGGACGCCGACAGGTATAGTCCACTCACAGTCGGCGTAGCAAGATCGAATGCAGGTTTGGGCTGCAGGCTTTTCCGAGTTGAGACCTCCCGGAGACGCGCGCTGAGACGCGCCCGCAGACACGTGTGACGACCACCTGTGTGCAAGAAAAGTCCGTACCAATGCGGAAGCGAATCCGGCTTTCTCCGAACCCGTCGAGGCGACCGAACTCGACGGGGAAACCGGGCGCTTCGTAAAGGCCCGGCGAACGGCTCAGCGGAAGGCGTCCACCATCGCGTCACGGCACTTGGGCGTCCACGCGGTCGGCAGCAGCAGACGGACAGGGACGCCCAGTGGCGGGTCGAAGGGGCGTACCGCGGCCACGGGACCCCGGTACGTCTCGCTCGCGCACAGGTCGACGACGAACCGGTCGCCGTGCACCACGGTCCACGCGGGGGTTCCGGCGCCGATCTCCAGGACGGCGTCGTCCACCGAGGTGACGTCGCGGCCGCGGGTGACGGCCGCCTCCTCGTCGGCGCACCGGGCCAGCACCGTGTCGTGCAGCACCGGGTCGCCGTCCCGCGGGGGCAACCGCAGCCGCAGGTCGGTGAGTTGGCGGACCTGGACGGCCGGTTCCGCGGCGGCGAGGTGCGTACGGGGCAGCACGGCGGAGAGCGGGTCCTCGCCGAGGCGCGCCGCGTGCACACCGGTGCCGGGCGGCGCGGCGCGGACGAGCGCCGCGTGCAGCTCACCCGAGGCGACGGCGGCCAGGTGGTCCCGCGCCGGGCCGTCGACCAGGACCAGTTCCACGTCGGGCGCGAGCTCCCGCAGCGCCGCCATCCCGTGGGCCAGCCGCCGCCCCAGGCCGGGGCTCGTCCCGATGCGGAGCGTGCCGGACCCGCCCCTGGTCAGCTCCTCGGCGACGTCCCGGACCCGGTCGACCGCGGCGAGCGCGGCCCGCGCCTCGGCGAGCAGCCGGGTCCCGTCCACGGTGAGGGCGACCCGGCGCGGCGAACGGATCAGCAGCCGTAGCCCCAACTCCCGCTCCAGGCGGGAGAGTTGCTGGCTCACGGCGGGCTGGGCGACACCGAGCCGGGCGGCGGCGCGGGCGAAGTGCAGTTCCTCGGCCACGGCCACGAAGCAGCGGAGCTGCCGGATCTCCATGGTGCCGTTCCCCTCCCGCTCCCCTCCATCACGATTACTTATTGCTGGGCAGCGTAGTTGCCCATTGTTCCGGGTGATCCCGCGCGTTGGACTGGACCCATGGAACTCGGACTGTGGATCGACGGCACCAACCCCGTCCCGGACATCCTCGACGCCGTGGAGCGCGCGGCCGCGGACGGCTTCGCGCGGGCCTGGCTGAACGAGAGCGTCGGCTGGGACCCGTTGACGCTCTTCGCGGCGCTGGGAGAGCGCGCCCCGGGCATCGGGCTCGGCACCGGCGTCGTCCCGCTGTTCCCGCGGCACCCCTTCACGCTCGCCGCCCAGGCCCTGACGGCGCAGGCCGCGGTGGGCGGGCGGCTGACGCTAGGCGTCGGCCCGAGCCACGCGACCCTGGTGGAGGGGCGGTTCGGCCTGCCGTGGGACCGCCCGCTGCGCCGGGTGCGGGAGTATCTCGACGTCCTCGACCCCGTGCTGCGCGGCGCGGACGCCGAGGTGCGCGGCGAGACGGTCACGGCGGTCGGGGGCGTGGCCGCGCCCGGCGTGCAGGCGCCACCCGTCCTGCTCGCCGCCCACGGCCCCAAGATGCTCGCCCTCGCCGGTGAACGTGCCGACGGCGTGCTCACCATCTGGACCGGACCGCGCCTCCTCGCCGACTACGTGGTCCCGGGCGTCACGGCCGGAGCCGCGGGCAGGCCCGCGCCCCCGCGCATCGCCGTCGGCGTGATGGCCTCCGTCACCGCCGACCCCGACGGCGTACGTGACGACGTCGCGGCCACGTACGGCACCGCCAACGCGCTGCCCAGTTACCGCGGGACGCTGGAGCGGCAGGGCCTCGGCGGCCCCGAGGACACACTCGTCGCGGGCGACGAGGCGGCCGTCGAAGCGGCCATGCGCCGCTACGCCGAGGCGGGCGCGACCGAACTGATCCTGTTCCCCGAGGGTTCCCCCGCGGACCGGGCGCGCACGGTCGCCCTGTTCGCGGATCTGGCCGGGCGCTCGGGCTGACCGACGCCAGGTGCTCCGCCCGGCCACCAGGGCCCCAGGACGACCGTCCGGGGCCCTGCAACACCCTTGACACCACTCATCACTTGACGCCCTACTGGACCTTGCGCAGACATGTGACAACGTTGTCCGGCACTCGCAGGGAGGGGCTTCAGGGGATGGGACACAGACCTCGACACAGACGCCGTGGGGGAAGCGGGCGCCGCACCCGGGCCGTCGTCGGCCTCACCGCTCTCGCGGTGCTCGGCGCCTCGCAGGGCGTCGCCGTGGCCGGGCCGGAGCGGGCGGAGCAGGCGCCGCGCGCGGAGCGGGAGTTCGGTTCCTCGTTCGAGAAGGACGACGTGCAGCCCGACTGGCTGAACACGGTCGAGTCCGGACCCGACGGCAAGAAGAGGGCCGGCGGGGTCAACGGCGGCTTCAGTTCCGGGATTCCGGGCAGCGTGAACGACCACGTCGTGGACGTGCGGGCGAGCGGTGAGAACAGCGGGGGCGGCGAGACCAAGGAGAACCTCGTCGACGGCGAGAAGTCGACGAAGTGGCTCACCTTCAAGCCCACCGGCTGGGTGGAGTTCGAACTCGACGAGCCCGCCAAGGTGGTGACGTACGCGCTCACCTCCGCCAACGACCACGCCGAGCGCGACCCGAAGGACTTCACGCTCCAGGGCTCGACGGACGGCAAGGAGTGGAAGGACCTCGACAGCCGCAAGGGCGAGAAGTTCGACGGCCGGTTCCAGACGAAGAAGTACGAGTTCGAGAACGCCGCCGCCTACTCCCACTTCCGCCTGGACATCACCGCCAACAGCGGCGCGGGCGACGCCCTGCAACTCGCCGACGTGCAGCTCTCCGTCGGCGGCAGCGACACCCCGGCCCCGCCCGAGGACATGCTGAGCCTGATCGACCGCGGCCCCGCGGGCTCCCCGACCGCCAAGGCCCGCGCCGGGTTCACCGGCAAGCAGGCGCTGCGGTACGCGGGCACGCACACGGCCGACCGGCGCGGGTTCTCGTACAACAAGGTCTTCGACGTGAATGTCGACGTGCGGCGCGACACCGAGCTGTCGTACCGCGTGTTCCCGTCCATGGCGGACGGCGATCTGGACTACGACGCCACGAATGTCGCCGTGGACCTGGCCTTCACGGACGGCACCTATCTGAGTGACCTCAAGGCCACCGACCAGCATGGCTTCCCACTGACCCCGCGCGGGCAGGGCGACGCGAAGGTGCTGTACGTCAACCAGTGGAACAACGTGGTCGGGCGGATCGGCGACGTCGCCGCCGGGAAGACGGTGGACCGGATCCTGCTCGGCTACGACTCCCCCAAGGGGCCCGCGAAGTTCCGGGGCTGGCTGGACGACGTGTCGCTGAAGGAGACCCCGCCCGCCGAGCCCAAGGCGCGCCCCTCCGACTACGCGTCGACCACCCGCGGCACGAACTCCAGCGGCGGCTTCTCGCGCGGCAACACCTTCCCGGCGACGGCCGTCCCGCACGGCTTCAACTTCTGGACGCCGGTGACCAACGCGGGCTCCCTGAGCTGGCTGTACGACTACGCGCGCGGCAACAACGACGACAACCTGCCGACCGTGCAGGCGTTCAGCGCAAGCCACGAGCCGAGCCCGTGGATGGGCGACCGGCAGACCTTCCAGGTGATGCCGTCGGCGGCGAAGGACACCCCGGACGCGTCGCGCACCGAGCGGGCGCTGCCGTTCCGGCACGAGAAGGAGACGGCGAAGCCGCACTACTACGGCGTGACGTTCGAGAACGGCCTGAAGGCCGAGATGACGCCGACCGACCACGCGGCGATGCTCAGGTTCACCTATCCCGGTGACGACGCGAGCATCATCTTCGACAACGTCTCCGACAAGGCGGGCCTCACCCTCGACAAGGACAAGGGCATCGTCACCGGCTACTCGGACGTGAAGTCGGGCCTGTCGACGGGTGCCACGCGCCTGTTCGTGTACGGCACCTTCGACGCGCCCGTCACCGGCGGCGGCAAGCTGGACGGCGGCGGTGGCGGTGACGTCACCGGCTATCTGCGCTTCAAGGCGGGCGCGGACCGCAGTGTCACGCTGCGCCTGGCGACCTCACTGATCAGCGTCGACCAGGCGAAGGCCAACCTGGACGAGGAGATCCCGGCGGGCACGTCCTTCGGCCGCGTCAAGGACCGGGCGCAGGACCAGTGGGACGACCTGCTCGGCCGCGTCGAGGTGGAGGGCGCGAGCGAGGGCCAGCTGACCACGCTCTACTCCAGCATGTACCGCCTGTACCTCTACCCCAACTCCGGTTTCGAGAAGGTTGGTTCGAAGCACAAGTACGCGTCGCCGTTCTCGCCGCAGACCGGCCCCGACACGCCCACCCACACCGGCGCGAAGATCGTCGAGGGCAAGCCGTACGTCAACAACGGCTTCTGGGACACGTATCGCACGACGTGGCCCGCCTACTCGCTGTTCACCCCGAAGAAGGCGGGCGAGCTGGTCGACGGCTTCGTGCAGCACTACAAGGACGGTGGCTGGACGTCGCGCTGGTCCTCGCCCGGCTACGCGGACCTGATGACCGGCACGTCCTCCGACGTGGCGTTCGCGGACGCGTACGTGAAGGGCGTCGGCGGCTTCGACGCGAAGGCGGCGTACGACGCGGCGGTGAAGAACGCGACGGTCGCGCCGGACAAGCCGGGATACGGCCGCAAGGGCATGGCCACCTCGCCGTTCCTCGGCTACACCAGCAGCGAGACGCACGAGGGCCTGTCGTGGGCGCTCGAGGGCTACCTCAACGACTACGGCATCGCGAAGATGGGCCAGGCGCTCTACAAGAAGACGGGCGAGAAGCGCTACAAGGAGGAGTCCTCGTACTTCCTCAACCGCGCCCGCGACTACGTGCACCTCTTCGACTCCAAGGCCGGGTTCTTCCAGGGCAAGGACAAGAAGGGCGACTGGCGCGTCCCGTCGGACAAGTTCGACCCGCGCGTGTGGGGTTACGACTACACCGAGACCAACGCGTGGGGGTACGCCTTCACCGCACCGCAGGACTCGCGCGGTCTCGCCAACCTGTACGGCGGCCGCAAGGGGCTCGCGAAGAAGCTCGACACCTACTTCGCCACCCCGGAGACCGCCTCGCCCGAGTTCGCCGGTTCGTACGGCGGCGTCATCCACGAGATGACGGAGGCCCGTGACGTACGCATGGGCATGTACGGGCACTCCAACCAGGTCGCCCACCACGCCGCGTACATGTACGACGCGGCCGGGCAGCCCTGGAAGACGCAGGAGAAGGTCCGCGAGGTGCTGTCCCGCCTGTACACCGGCAGCGAGATCGGGCAGGGCTACCACGGCGACGAGGACAACGGCGAGCAGTCGGCCTGGTATCTGTTCTCGGCGCTCGGCTTCTATCCGCTGGTCATGGGCAGCGGCGAGTACGCGATCGGCTCCCCGCAGTTCACGAAGATGACGGTGCACCTGGACAACGGCCGGGACCTGGTGGTGAAGGCCCCGAAGAACAGCGCGAAGAACGTGTACGTGCAGGGGCTGAAGGTGAACGGGAAGCGGTGGAACTCGACTGCGCTGCCGCACAGCGCCATCGCGCGCGGCGGGGTGCTTGAGTTCGACATGGGCCCGAAGCCGTCCGCTTGGGGCGCGGGCCCCGGATCCCAGCCGGTGTCCGTCACGGACGACGACAAGGTGCCGTCGCCGCGTAAGGACGTCCTCAAGGTGGAGGGCGAGCTCTTCGACAACTCGTCGTCGACGTACGCGAACGCTGCGTCCGTTGTGTTGCCGGTGGTATCCAGGACAGAAGCTGTCCAGTACACCCTCACGTCGGCGGACAGGTCCAAGGCTCCGCGCGGCTGGGTCCTCCAGGGCTCGCGCGACGGCGAGAAGTGGTCGACCGTCGACAAGCGCTCGGGCCAGTCCTTCGCCTGGGACCGGCAGACCCGGCCGTTCACGGTGAGCAAGCCCGGTGCGTACGTGAAGTACCGCCTGGTGTTCACGGGTGGCCGGGCGGCGCTGTCGGAGGTGGAGCTCCTGCGCTGACGCGGTGCGCGGCGGCCCGCACGTTCCCGTCCCGTGGGGCGGGGGGTGCGGGCCGCCGTCCGTCCGGCAGGGGCCCGCCCGGTCAGGCGCCGAGCGTCGCCCGGATCTGCTTCTTGTCGGGCTTGCCCACGGGGGTCAGCGGGATCTCCGTGAGCAGATGCAGGCGCGCCGGCGCGTACATGGCACCCTTGTGCCGGGTGACGAAGTCCCGCAGCTCGTCCAGGCCGATCTCCTGCCCCGCCGCGGGGACGGCCGCGACGTGCACCTCTTCGCCCGCGTCCGCGCCGCGCGCCCCGAACACCGCGCAGTGGGCGACGCCCGGGTGGGTGTGCAGCAGGTCCTCCAGCTCATGCGTGTAGACGTGGCCGCCCACCACGATGATCATGTCCTTGAGCCGGTCGGCGATGTAGAGGAAGCCCTCCTCGTCGAGGTGGCCCATGTCGCCGGTGTGGATCCACCCGTCGCGCAGCACCTCGGCGGTGAGCTCCGGCTGCTTCCAGTAGCCGGTCATGGCCTGCCCGGAGCGGACCCGGATCTCGCCGATCTGCCCCACGGGCAGGGGAGTTCCGTCCTCGCCGTGGATGGTGACCTCGATGCCGGGGATCACCCGGCCGACGGTGGCCTGCCCTTCCTGGGGCATGTCCTTGTGGTCGTCCGGGCCGATGACCGTGACGTGGCCGACCTCGGACTGGCCGTACCCGCCGAACAGGACGGGGCCGAAGACCTCGTGGGCCTGGCGCAGCCGCGTCGGCGAAGCGGCGCACCCGCCGTAGGAGATCCGCCGGACGCTGCTCAGGTCGGTGCCGCTCAGGGCGGGGTGGTCGAGCAGGCGGTACAGCAGCGGGGGCAGCAGCCACAGGTGGGTGATCCGCTCGCGCGCGACGGCGGCGAGGACCTCGGCCGCGTCGAAGGAGTGCTGGAGGACCACGGAGCCCCCGGCCATGAAGGTGGCGTCGGCGATGTTGCCCGCGACGTGGGCGAGGGTGGTGGCCGCCAGGAAGCGGGGCGGTTCCCCCGCGAAGACGGAGCCGAAGGCGAGCACGTCCTTGTAGGGGCCGTGCGCCATGCGAACTCCCTTGGGGACGCCGGTGGTTCCGCCGGTGTGGCGTATGCACCAGTCGTCGTCGGGGCGGGCCGCGCTCGGCACGGGGTCGGCGTCCCTGCGGGCGGAGAGCGCCAACAGGTCGTCGCCGTACGGGCTTTCGCCGAGGGAGAGCACGTGTGGGGGCCGGGTGTGGGAGAGGAGGCTCTCGGCGGCTTCCGCGAGATCGGGGTCGAGCAGGAGCAGTTCCGTGTCGACGCTCTCCGCGACGTGGGCGAGGGTGCCGGGCGCCATGCCGTCGTAGAGGAAGACGAGGCGGGCGCCGAGCAGGTTGGCGGCGTACCGCGCGGCGAGGACCTCGGGCCGGTTCCGGGACAGCAGCGACACGGTGGTGCCGCGCCCGATGCCGCGGTCGGCCAGCTCGCGGGCCATGCGGAAGATGCTGTCGCGGAACGCCCCGGCGGTGATGTGGCGGCCGTCGGCGGTGGTGATGAGGGACCGTGCGGGGTCGTCCGCGAGCACGTCGAGGATCGTTTCGACATAACTGCGGAAATCGCGCTGAGCTGAACTCACCTCGGCGGCAGGGTTTTGGGTGGTCATGACGTACTTCCCCCTACGTTGTAGGCGATGCAGGAGATGCAGCCGACTGCTACTGACGGGTAGGCTAACAACTGGTTGTGCGTTGAAAGTGTCTTCTTGATGAACTCCATGCGAGGGCTGTAATTCACCGCTCGGAATTCACAGGAGAAGCGCGCTCGACCGCGCGCACGGGCGTTTACCCGCCGCGGGTACGGGCCTTTGTTCGCCGCGAGTACGGGGCGCTTGCGAGCGGGCGCGTGCTAGCGACAGTCGCCGTTTCCGAGGGCGGCGAACGCCTCGCGCAGAAGCCGGTCGATCTCCCCGGCCGTGCGTCTCTCCTCGGGGAGCGCCGAGTGCGCGAGGAGGGCGCTGCGCAGCGCGGCGACGGCGGCCCTGGCGTGCACGGACGAGCGCAGCTCGGCCGCGCCCTGCGCTTCGCCGTCGCGGCCGGGGCCGTCGGCCGCAATGCGCTGACGCAGCGCGTCGGCGACGCCGTCCTCGATCTCGAAAAGCACGGAGCGGGTGGGGCGGGGATTGGTGAAGAAGCGCGCGGGCTCGTCACTGAACAGAATGCCGAGGGTCGTCACGCGCGTATCGGCGAAGGCGAACAAGGCATTCAGGACCGCGGTGAACGGCGGCTCACCCATGGGGCGTTCGACGATATGTCTGCACAGCGGCGGAATGATTTCGAGGACTTCGCCGAGAACCAGGTCTTCCTTGGACGGGTAATAACGGAAGAACGTGCGCTCCGTGACACCGGCGGCCGTCGCGATGTCGCGCACGGTGGTCCCCTCGAAGCCGTGCTCCTCGAACAGCCGCAGGGCAGCCTCCTGGAGCGCCTTGCGCGTGCGCTCCTTGTGCTGCTCCCGCCGTCCGACCGTGCTCACAGCGGCAGTCTGGCACACGCTTCCGCAAAGTGTCACCCCTGACACTTCCGCTACTCTGGAAAATCTGTCAGTCATGACACTTTGTCGGACCGGTCCGACGCCCGTACCGGACCGGCGCCGACCAGCACTGTTCCGCCCAGGAGCCCTAGGAGCGCCATGGCCTCTCTGCTCGCCCGGCTCGGCCGCACCGCCTTCCGACGCCGCCGCCTCGTCCTGTCCCTCTGGCTTGCCGTGCTCGCGGCCGCAATCGCCTGCCTCACCGCCTTCGGCAGCGGGCTCGACGACGAGTTCTCCATCCCCGGATCGGAGTCCCAGCGGGCCCTGGACACGATGGCCGAGGAGTTCCCCGCGGCCGCCGGCACCAGCGCGCAGCTTGTCTTCACCGCCCCCGAGGGCAAGAAGGTCACCGACGCCCCGTACGCCGCCGTCGTCACCCGCACCCTCGCCGAGGTCGGGCGCGCGCCCCAAGTCACCGCCGTGGTGAGCCCGGCCGCCGCGGGCACCGTTTCCCGGGACGGCCGCACCGCCCTGGCCCAGGCCCAGTACACGGTCGACCGCTCCGCGCTGGACTCCGACGCGCTACCCGCCCTGGAGAAGGCCGCGGACCAGGCCTCCGAAGCCGGTCTCGACGTGTCGGTCGGCGGCAACGCCTACGGCAGCGGCGGCGTCTCCGTCAGCGCCAAGGAGGCGGTCGGCGCCGTCGTCGCGCTCGCCGTCCTCGCCCTCACCTTCGGCTCGCTGCTCGCGGCCGGAATGCCCTTGCTCTCGGCGCTCGTCGGGGTCGCGGTCGGGCTGTGCGGGCTGCTCGCGGTGACCGGCGCCGTCGGCATCTCGTCGACCGCGGTCACCCTCGCCCTGATGCTCGGCCTCGCGGTGGGCATCGACTACGCCCTGTTCATCCTCTCCCGCCACCGCTCCCAACTGGCCCACGGCATGGACCCCGAGGAGTCGGCCGCCCGCGCCAACGGCACCTCCGGCAGCGCCGTCGTCTTCGCCGGGCTCACCGTCGTCATCGCCCTGGCCGGACTCGCCGTGGTCCGCATCCCGTTCCTGACGGTCATGGGCCTGAGCGCGGCGGCCACCGTCCTGGTCGCCGTTCTCGTGGCCGTCACGCTGCTGCCCGCCCTCCTCGGCTTCGCCGGTACGCGCCTCGCGCCACGGCCCGGCTCCCGCGCCGCCCGCCGCGCCAACGAGGAGGATTCCGCGCCCACTTGGGGCGAGCGCTGGGTCCGCGTCGCCACGCGCAGGCCGCTGCTCACCGTCGTCGCGACCGTGGCGGCCCTCGCCGCGGTGGCCGTACCCGCCAAGGATCTGCGCCTGGCCCTGCCCGACAACGGCTCGGCGCCGTCCGGCAGTTCACAACGCCAGACGTACGACACCGTCAGCGAGGCCTTCGGGCCCGGCTTCAACGGCCCCCTCCTGGTGCTCGCCCAGACCCCCGGCAAGGACGCGGCGTCGCCGCAGGGCCGCGAGGCGGCGACGCGGATCGCCGCCTCGTTGAAGAAGGAACCGGGAGTGGCTGCGGTCTCCCCGCCCAAGGCCGCCAAGGGGTCCACCGGCTCGATCATCCAGGTCGTACCGGAGACCGGCCCCGACGACGAGGCCACCAAGGACCTCGTCCACCGGCTCCGCGACCGCGCCCCCGACCTGCACGCGCTGACCGGCGCGACGGTCTCCGTGACCGGGAGCACCGCGGTCGGCGTCGACGTCTCCGACCGCCTCGGCGACTCACTGCTGCCGTTCGCGGTAGTGGTAGTAGGCCTCTGCCTGCTCCTCCTTCTCCTGGTCTTCCGCAGCCTCGTCGTACCAGTGAAGGCGACCGTAGGCTTCCTCCTGTCCGTGGCCGCGTCCTTCGGCGCGGTGGCCGCGGTCTTCCAATGGGGCTGGCTCGCCGACCAGTTGGGCGTCGCCCGTACCGGCCCGGTCGTCAGCTTCCTGCCCATCATCCTGATGGCCGTCCTCTTCGGACTCGCCATGGACTACGAGGTGTTCCTCGTCTCCAGCGTCCGCGAGGAGTACACCCGCACCGGCCGGGCCCGCGACGCCGTACGGCTCGGCGCACGGCACGCGGCCCGCGTGGTCACGGCGGCGGCCCTGATCATGTTCGCGGTCTTCGCAAGCTTCGTCTCCATGGACGACGCCATCGTCAAACCCATCGCCTTCGCCCTGGCCTTCGGCGTCCTCATCGACGCGTTCGTGATCCGCATGACCTTCGTACCCGCGGTGCTCGCCCTGGTCGGGAACGGGGCGTGGTGGCTGCCGCGGTGGCTGGACCGGGTCCTGCCACATGTGGACATCGAGGGAGAGAAGCTGGCCCCTGGGCCCGCTGCGGCCGAACCGGCGCGGGAGCCCGTCCGGGGGTGAGGGCGGCTGCCGCCGGGGTCAGCCGAACTCGCACCACACGATCTTGCCGGGGTCGCGCTCCGCCACCCCCCACTTGTCGGCCAGAGCCGCCACCAGTCGCAGGCCGCGCCCCGACTCGTCGGCATCGCCTTCGTCGACGAGTCGGGGCCTGCCGTCTCCACTGTCGTGCACCTCTACGCGTACGACGGTGCCGTCCCGCACAAGGCGCAGGAGGAATCCGCGTCCCGGCGGGACGCCGTGCAGCAGGGCGTTGGTCGTCAACTCGCTTACGCAGAGGGCGATGTCACCTTCGCGGTCGCCCACCTCCCACTCGGCGAGCGCGTCGCGCGCGAACGCGCGGGCCGCGGGGATCGACTGGCGTTCACGTCGGTAGAAGCGTTCACGCAGGGGCGTGGGGGGAGTTTCGTCGTTCACGTGACCAGAGTCACAGCGTGTGGCCATCATGGTGCAGTCAGTGAGGTCGTACAGATTGGCTGTACGACCTCGCACCGGTAAAGGCCCGGCATTTGGTGGGAGTTGTACCCGCATGAGCGGCTCACGGCGGCGGTCACGACGCAACGCATCGGCGATGAAGATGGTGGGGGCGCTGCTTGCCGTCCACCGCGAGGTGGCTGGGTACACACAGCGGTCGCTGGCCGACCACTTCGTCCTCAGCGAGGATCACATCGCCTCCATCGAGCAGGGGCGGCGCCCGCTGAAGATGGATCTGGCGGTGCAGCTCGACGCATTCCTGGGAACCAACCGGACGTTGGAGACTGCGGTCGACAACATGCCTGAGGTCGACCTGGTTCCTCGGTTCGCCGAGGAGTACCTGGATCGGGAGATGGAGGCTCTTTCGATCTCCTGGTACGAGAGCTTGCTGGTGCCAGGCCTTCTCCAGACGGAGGGCTACGCGCGGGCGGTATTCCGTAGTCGTGTACCTGTGTACGACGAGGACGAGATCGAGCAACTCGTCGCGAGGCGCATCGAGCGGCGGGACATCCTGCACCGCAAGCAGCCGCCGATGGCCAGTTTCGTGATTTGGGAGGCGGCCCTGCACGATCGGCTGGGCGGGCAGAAGGTGTTCACCGAGCAGGTGCGCCATCTGCGTGAGTACGCCGAACTCCCCGGCCTCTCCTTGCAGATCCTGCCGTTGGGGCGCGCCGCCCACGCTGGGCTCGAAGGCCCGTTCATTCTGCTGGAGACGCCCGAGCACCAGCGACTTGCCTACACCGAGACCCAGCGCGGCAGCCACCTGATCGCCGATCTCGACGAGGTGGCGATCCTTACCCAGAAATATGCGATGCTGCGGACACAGGCCCTCAACTCCGAGGACACCAGGGCCCTGTTGGACCGGTTGCTAGGAGAGCAATGAGCAGCAGCACCGCGCTTGAGTGGTTCAAGTCCAGCTACAGCAGTGGTGAAGGCGGCGCCTGCCTCGAAATAGCCACCCGCCAGACCATCATCCACATCCGCGACTCCAAGCACCCCGACGGCCCCCTCCTCACCGTCGCCCCCGCCACCTGGGCCGCCTTCCTGGCCCTCCCGCAGCGGCCCCGGGCCTGACAGCCGCGCGTGCGGTACTACATCTACGTCTCCACCGCCAAGGTGGACATGCTGTACGGGCAGATCCCGCCGAAGCTCCTGCGGCGGCTCGCCGTCGAGGCGAAGGTCGACCTGAAGGTGCTCAGCGTCGCCGTGCAGTCGCCGCGTGCCGACACGAGTACGTACGACCGGCTCGACCTCGTGGAGGCCTACCTGGACCGGGAGTTCGACGTCAGCTGGATGTCGGAGCCCACGGCCTGGTTCCGGGGGGATCTGGGGCTGCGGATCGCGGGGTACGGCGGCGACGCGAACAGCCCGACGTTGATGACGGGCCGCGACGGGGACACCGTCGTCGCGCTCATCGGGTCGGCGCACCACCTGATCGGCTACGAGGCGGCACCCGACATGCACAAGGTCGGCTTCTCGGGGCTGCCGTCGATTTTCCGGCTCCTTCAGGACATCCCGCCCGAGTGGGAGCGCCAGTTCAACGTTCGCTCGCAGTTCGCGATGCCGGATCGAGAGAGCGTGACGCACGACGTGCTCCGCGTCGCCGAGTCGTTGACGGTACCGCCGATGTACTGCGAGTTCCTGGCACGGCAGTTGATGCGCGGCACCGTGACACAGAGGAGCGGGCGGGAGCTGACGATCGTCATCGGGACACCGCTGTACGTGGCGATGTCGGACCGGGTGCCCGAGGACGGGGAGGCCTGAGTGGAGCAGGCGTCGTCGATCGCCGATCTGGTGCGGATGCGCATGGATGGCGATGTCGCGGGTCTGTGCCGGGCCACGCGGTCGGAGGTTCTTGATGTCCGCCTGAGCGCCACCGAATTGCTGGGCGGCAGCACGGGTTCGCCGGAAGCCGTCGAGACGCTGTTCGCCTGCCTGCGGCGCGGGCCGCGGTGGCAGGCCGCCAGGGCCCTGGGGAATCTGCGGGAGCACCGCGCGGTTCCCGAGCTGCTGCGGATGCTGGCCGAGTCGCGTCACAGTCGCGAGCAACTGGACGAGCCCGTGGTCGACGCCCTGGTCGCCATCGGTGGACCAGAGGTCGTGCGTGGACTCGTCGATCTGTGCGACCAGTTAGCGACCGGCCGCGGATACTGGACGGTCCGGGTGCTCGACGCGCTGGCCGCACTGCGCGCGCCGGAGGCCGTGACTCCGCTCCTCGCCGCACTCTGGGAGTACCTGCCCGGGCGTGCGGAACGCGTGCTGCGGACGCTCGGCGCGATCGGGGATCCGCGCGCGACCTCCGCCCTCCTCGTCCTCGCGCACAGCCCCGCCCCTGACCATCACTTGCGCCGGGCCGCCGTAACGGCGCTGCACGCACTGCCCGACATCGACTGGCCGTCCGCGCATGTGTGGCCGCACGCCGAAACCCTGCTGCACGCCCCGCAGCGCGACCCGGACCCCGAGACGGCCCGCCTGGCGACGGCTCTGCTCTCCAGGACGGAGGACGGGCGGGCCCACCTGTGGGAGGTGCTCCGCACGGCGTCTCACTCCCCGGACCGCCCCGAGGCCCCGCCCCACGCCGTGGCCGCCGTCTGCGCCCGCATAGCCGAAGAGCCCGACCTCTTCGACGCGCCGAGCACCAGCGAGTACCACCTCCTGCTCCGGCACCACCTGCGTGAGTCGGCGACACCCGCCGTGCGGCGGGCGGCCGCCCAAGCCCTGTCCGCGTACGCGGGCGCCGAGGCGCGCGAGGCCCTGCTGGCGGCGCTCAGCGACGAGCACATCAGCGACGCCGCCGCGGACCTCGTCGCCCGCCTCCCCGATCCGCCGCTCCGGGAAGTCCTGGCACTGCTCACCGGCGCGGACCGGACAGTGTCCCAACGGCGCGGTGCGGCACGGGCGTTGGGGGGCATCGGACACACGAGTGCCGCCCCGGCGCTAGTGACCGTCGTCGCAGACGACACTGCCCCGATTGCGGTGCGCACAGCCGCAGTGGACGCGCTCGGCGCCCTGCGGCACACGGACGCCACTGGCCCCCTCGCGGCCCTCGCTGAGGACGAGGAGCAACCCGGCACCGTGCGCGCCCGCGCCGTGCGCGCCCTCGGTCTGATCGGCGCCCCGGACACCCTGCCGGTGGTGCTCGCCTGCGCGCGCTCGCCACACGAGGCGGTACGGGCGCGGGCGGTGACAGCTCTGGGCGCGTTCCCCGTGGCGGAGGCGGCCCGGACGCTCGGGGAGTTCGTCACGTACAGCACCGAACCGCGCGACAGCGTCACCCCCACCGAACCGCGCAGCACCGACCCCGACCTCGCCCGCGCCGCCCTGCAAGCCCTGAGCCGAATCGGCACCCCCGCCCTGCCCGTCCTCGTCGCACTCTCCGAGAACGTGGGCCACCTGGGCGAGGATCTGGCCGACCGGCTCGTCGCGGCGCTCGCCGCCCGCCCCGAAGCCGAGGCGACCGCCGTCCTGATCCGGCTCGCCGCGGCACCGCCCCCGCCGGGCGCCGCCAGGCACGTCGCGGCCGGCGCGGGGCGGCTCGCCCCGTCACGCCCGGCGCAGGAGGTCGCGTCCCTCGCGCTGACCGAGCGCGGCACACCTGAGTGCCTCACTCCCCTGACGTCGCTCCTCGGCCCCGACGCGTGGTTCGGCGCCCAGGAGGCCGCCGTACGCGCCCTGTTGAAGATCGGCACCGATGAGGCGCACGAGCACGTGCTGGCGTACTGCCGCAGGAGGACGCACTCCTACGGCTGGCACGTGGAAGCGGTGAACGCCATAGCCGAGGCCCGGGGAATCCGGCTTGGGCCGTAGGCGTGCGGAGAGCCACCATGTACCCCTGGGAGCCGTGCCGCTCATGCGGCGCCCGACTTGGCGCCGCGCCGGCCGCCCATCAGCGCGAGAACGACAAGGCCCAGCACCAAGCAGATGCCCGCCAACCCCCACAGCACCAGATGGAACGCGGAGTCGTACGACCGTGACGCGGTGAGCGTCGTGAGGACCGAGCCGTACAGCGCCACCGCGACCGCCTCGCTGCCGAGCCGCAGCGTGTTGAGGAAGCCCGCCGCCATGCCCGCCTTGGCGGGGTCGACCAGAGCCAGGGCCTGGCCGTCGACGAGGCCCGCGGCGAGCGCCATGCCCGCCCCGGTGACGATCATCGGCAGGGCGACGACGGCCACGGACACGTCGGGACCGAAGACCGTCAGGGCGGCGTCGCCGACGACCAGGGCGCCCAGGCTGACGTAGATGATGGTGAGCGCGGAGACACCGCGGGCCACCAACTTGGCCGCGAGCAGCGGGAAGACCAGCATCGGCGCGGTGAGCAGCACCATGAGGAGGCCCGCCGCGCCGGTGCCGCGCCCGGTCACCTCCGTCAGGTAGCTCGGCAGGTACGTGAGCATCGTGACGAAGCCGAACGATCCGGCGACCGGGACCAGGCACAGCGCGAGGAAGCGCCGGTTGCGCAGCAGGCCCAGGTCGAGGAGAGGGTGCTCGCGCCGCTTCTCCACGGAGCCGAAGACGGCAAGCGCCACGACCGCCCCCGCGAAGAGCCCGAGCACGCCCGCGCTCCCCCAACCCCACTGGGAACCCTGCACGATGGCGGTGGTGAGCAGCACCATGGCGACGACGAAGACCGCCGCGCCGGGGACGTCGATCGTCGCGCCGGTCCGGGGCGTCGGCGGCACCGCCCGCGCGATGACCGGCACGGCGAGCAGGACGACGGCGAGCGCCACGGCGTGCAGCGCGAACACCCAGCGCCAGCTGACGGTCTGGAGCATCGCCCCGGAGAGCGAGGGCCCGACCGCGATGCCCACGCCCGCCACGGTGCCGAAGAGCGCGAACGCCTTGGCCCGCGCCGGGCCTTCGTACACCGTCGACAGGATGGCGGAGCCGCACGAGAAGATCGCCGCGCCGCCGACGCCCGCGAGAGCACGGGCCGCGTCCAGCAGGAGCACGTCGGAGGCGAGCGCGCTGGCGAGCGAGGCGACGGCGTAGACGGCGGCCCCGGCGGCGAAGGCCCTGACCCGGCCGACGACGTCGGCGACGGAGCCCCAGACGAGCGTGAAGCAGGCGAAGGCGACGTTGAAGGCGTTCACCACCCACTGGAGTGGGGCGGTTCCGGCATCGGTGTCGGCGCCGATGCCGGGCAGGGCGACCGCCGTCCCCGAGATGGACATCGGGACGACGAAGACGGCGAGCAGGATCGCGGCGAGCGGCGCGAGCGGCGGCTTCCGCGCGGAAGCCACCGCAGGGTCCGACACGGCAGTCGCGGACAGCGTCGGCGATTCGGGCATGACGAAGGAACCCCCAGGGAGGAGACAGGCTGCTGATTGGTCGCACGTTAGGTTCGACTTGAATCGAACCTGATCCGACCCTGGCACGCACTAGAGGTACGATGCAAGTCGAACCTATGTCGAACCTCATGGCTGTACCTACTGGGAGGAGCGTCCCGTGCCGGACGACGAAGGGCACCCACTGCCCGCCGAGATGGATCTGCGCACGGTCCTGCACGCCCTCGCCGACCCGCTCCGCTTCGGCGTGATCGCCGAGTTCCTGCGCGAGCCCGACGGCACCGAACGCACCTGCGCCTCCTTCCAGTTGCCAGTGTCGAAGTCGACGACGTCGCACCACTTCAAGGTGATGCGCGAGGCAGGTCTGCTCCGCATGGTCGACCACGGCAACAGCCGGACCGCGGTCCTGCGCGGCAAGGAACTCGACGCGCGCTTCCCCGGCCTGCTCGACCTGGTCCGCGCCGAATAGCGCCGAACAGCGCCGAACAGCGCCGGCCGCCGACGGCTGGACAGCGCGCCGCCCGCCTTCCTAAGATCCACGCCAGCATCGCGTGCCGGTCACCGACTGGGTGAGGCATGGAGGTGCGGGAGATGCCCACGGAGGCATTCCTTGGCAGTACAGCTCAATCACACGATCGTCCACGCCCGGGACAACCGGGAGTCCGCCGAGTTCTTCGCGGAATTGCTGGACCTCGACATCGCAGGCGAGTGGGGCCCGTTCATCGCGGTGGCCCTGAGCAATGACGTCACGCTCGACTTCGCCACCATCCCTGCGGACAAGATCACGCCGCAGCACTACGCGTTCCTCGTCTCCGAGGACGAGTTCGGCGCGGCGTACGAGAAGATCAAGGCGCGCGGCCTGCAGCACTGGGCCGACCCGCAGCAGACGCACCCCGGCGAGATCAACCGCAACGACGGCGGCCGGGGCGTGTACTTCCTGGACCCGGCGGGTCACGCCATGGAACTGATCACGGTCCCGTACGGCGGCTGGCCCAAGGCCTGAGCGACAGCGGTCAATCCCCAGATCTCGGGATACCTGTGGACCTCCCGCTCCTGCGAGCTTTGCGGCATGCACAGCACAGGCAAGAGCGGGAGGACCACGGAAATGACGCGATGGACGGCCAGACGCGTATGGCGGCCGGTGCTCGCCGGAGCGGTCGGCGCCTGCGCCTTCATGGGCACGGCCGCACCGGCCTCGGCGGCGACGCCGGGACCGGCGAAGGGCCCGGAGGCGGCGCCCGCCGCCACCGGCTATCTGAACCTGCACCAGTGCTCGTACTACGCGAGCTCCCTCGACGACCACTTCAGCACGTTCGTGACCCCGAGCGCCGACGGCCGGTACTCCACCGGCACGAAGCGCTCCAGCACCGCCGACACCAGAGCCGACTGCGGCCCCGGCAACGACAATCACAAGCCCGTCCCGCTCCTGCACGGCGTCAAGGCGCTGAACCTCGCCGCGGGGCGCTACCTCAACCTCCAGCAGTGCGACTACTACCGGAGCGCGAGCACCGACCGCTTCACCACACTGGTGACGCCGAGCGGCGACGGCCGCTACTCCACCGGCACCAAGGTCTCCAACACCCCTGAGACCAGCCCGACCTGCGGCCCCGGCAACGGCAGTCACGTACCCAACCCGGGGCTCTCGGGCGCCAAGGCCCTGGACCTGAACGCGGGCCGCCACCTCAACCTGCACCAGTGCGTGTACTACTCGGAGCGGCACAAGAGCCACCTCACGAGCGTGGTGACGGCTCCCGACACCCGGTACTCGACCGGGACGAACGTCTCCAACACCGCCGACACCAGGCCCGTCTGCGGTCCCGGCAACGGCGACTACGTCCTCATCCCGATCCTGTCGGCCGTCAAGAGCCTCCCCTTGAGCTGACGGGGCCCAATGAACGAGGGCCGCACCCCTCGCCCCGGGGTGCGGCCCTCAACTCGTGCGTGCAGCCGCCTACATGCGGATCGCCTACTTGCGGATCAGCGAGCGCAGCACGTACTGCATGATGCCGCCGTTGCGGTAGTAGTCCGCCTCACCGGGGGTGTCGATGCGGACGACCGCGTCGAACTCCACACCGGTGTCGGTGGTGACCTTGACCGTGCGCGGCGTGGTGCCGTTGTTCAGCTCCTCGACGCCGGTGAAGGAGAAGGTCTCCTCGCCGGTCAGGCCGAGGGACTCCGCCGAGGCGCCCTCCGGGAACTGGAGCGGCAGGACGCCCATGCCGATGAGGTTCGAGCGGTGGATGCGCTCGTACGACTCGGCGATGACGGCCTTGACGCCGAGGAGCGCGGTGCCCTTGGCGGCCCAGTCGCGGGACGAGCCGGAGCCGTACTCCTTGCCCGCGAGCACGACCAGCGGGATGCCCTGGTCGATGTAGTTGCGGGAGGCGTCGTAGATGAACGACACGGGCGCGTCGGCCTGGGTGAAGTCGCGGGTGTAGCCGCCCTCCGTGCCCGGCGCGATCTGGTTGCGCAGGCGGATGTTGGCGAACGTGCCGCGGATCATGACCTCGTGGTTGCCGCGGCGCGAGCCGTAGCTGTTGAAGTCGCGGCGGGCCACGCCGTGCTCCGTGAGGTACTGGCCGGCCGGGGTGTCGGCCTTGATGGCACCGGCCGGGGAGATGTGGTCGGTGGTGACCGAGTCGCCGAGCTTGGCGAGCACGCGGGCGCCCGCGATGTCGGAGACCGGGGCCGGGTCCATCTGCATGCCCTCGAAGTACGGGGGCTTGCGGACGTAGGTGGACTCGGAGTCCCACTCGAAGGTGTTGCCGGTCGGGATCGACAGGGCCTGCCACTGGGCGTCGCCCGCGAAGACGTCCTGGTAGGACTTGTTGAACATGTCCTCGCCGATGGCGTTGGCCACGACGTCGTTGACCTCGGCCTCGCTCGGCCAGATGTCCTTGAGGTAGACCGGGTTGCCGTCCTGGTCGGTGCCCAGGGCGTCCTCGGTGATGTTGACCTTCATCGAACCCGCGAGGGCGTACGCGACGACCAGCGGCGGGGACGCCAGGTAGTTCATCTTGACGTCGGGGTTGATGCGGCCCTCGAAGTTCCGGTTGCCGGAGAGGACCGACGTGACCGCGAGGTCGTGGTCGTTGACGGCCTTGGAGACCTCCTCCGGCAGCGGGCCGGAGTTGCCGATGCAGGTGGTGCAGCCGTAGCCGACGAGGTTGAAGCCGACCTTGTCGAGGTAGGGGGTCAGCCCCGCCTTGTCGAAGTAGTCGGTGACGACCTTGGAGCCCGGGGCGAGGGTCGTCTTCACCCACGGCTTGCGGGTCAGGCCCTTCTCGACGGCCTTCTTCGCGACGAGCGCGGCGGCGACCATCACGTACGGGTTCGAGGTGTTGGTGCAGGAGGTGATGGCCGCGACCGTCACCGCACCGTGGTCGATCTCGTACGTCGAGCCGTCGGGGGCGGTCACGAGGACCGGGTTGGACGGGGTGCCGTTCGGCGCGACGGCCGGGGCGTCGGAGGCCGGGAAGGACTCCTGGCCCGCCTCGTCCACGCTGTCGACGTAGTTGCGGACGTCCTGCTTGAACTGCTCGGCGGCGTTCGCGAGGACGATGCGGTCCTGCGGGCGCTTCGGACCGGCGATCGACGGGACGACCGTGGAGAGGTCCAGCTCCAGCTTCTCGGAGAAGTCCGGCTCGGCGGCCGGGTCCAGCCAGAGGCCCTGCTCCTTGGCGTACGCCTCGACGAGCGCGAGCTGCTGGGCGTCGCGGCCCGTCAGCTTCAGGTACTTGATGGTCTCGTCGTCGATCGGGAAGATCGCTGCGGTGGAGCCGAACTCCGGCGACATGTTGCCGATGGTGGCGCGGTTGGCCAGCGACGTCGCGGCCACACCCTCGCCGTAGAACTCGACGAACTTGCCGACGACGCCGTGCTTGCGCAGCATCTCGGTGATCGTGAGGACGAGGTCCGTGGCGGTCGTGCCCGGCTTCAGCTCGCCGGTCAGCTTGAAGCCGACGACGCGCGGGATGAGCATCGAGACCGGCTGGCCGAGCATCGCGGCCTCGGCCTCGATGCCGCCGACGCCCCAGCCGAGCACACCGAGGCCGTTGACCATCGTGGTGTGCGAGTCGGTGCCGACCAGGGTGTCCGGGTAGGCCTGGCCGCCCCGGACCATGACCGTGCGGGCCAGGTGCTCGATGTTCACCTGGTGGACGATGCCGGTGCCCGGCGGGACGACCTTGAACTCGTCGAACGCGGTCTGGCCCCAGCGCAGGAACTGGTAGCGCTCCCGGTTGCGGCCGTACTCCAGCTCCACGTTCTGGCCGAAGGCCTCGGCCGTGCCGAACTTGTCGGCGATGACGGAGTGGTCGATGACCAGCTCGGCCGGGGCCAGCGGGTTGATCTTGGCGGGGTCGCCGCCGAGCTCCTTCACGGCCTCACGCATGGTGGCGAGGTCCACGACACACGGGACACCCGTGAAGTCCTGCATGATCACGCGGGCCGGCGTGAACTGGATTTCCTGGCTCGGCTGCGCCTGGGAGTCCCAGCCGCCGAGCGCGCGGATGTGGTCGGCGGTGATGTTCGCGCCGTCCTCGGTGCGGAGCAGGTTCTCCAGGAGCACCTTCAGGCTGTAGGGAAGGCGAGCGGAGCCCTCGACCTTGTCCAGCTTGAAGATCTCGTACGACTCGTCGCCCACGCGCAGCGTGCTGCGGGCGTCGAAGCTGTTCGCCGACACGACAGTCTCCTTCATATTTGTGCGCAGTCCACCGCATCCTGCCGCCACAACTTCTCGCCCATCCGCTAAGGTAAGGCTTAGTTAGGTAACCCTTACCGCCAGGACCGGCGATGCGTGCGGCTACGGCACGCCTCGGCAGATATCTCGATGTCGAGATAACTCTAGTACATCACCCGCCGTCGCGACGAGGCGCGCCCCGCTGTGCCCTGCCGCGGGACGAGGTCCGCACCCGGAGTGCCGCCGGGACCACGGTCGGTCCCGGCGCCGGCGGGCGCGCGCCCTCGACCAGGGCGACCAGGCGGTCCACGGCCGCGCGGGCCGTGAGTTCCGGGTTGAGGCTCACCGTGGTCACGGGCGGTTCGGTGTCCGCGTACCCGGGATCCTCGCTCGCGCACACCAGGAGCAGATCCTCGGGGACCCGCAGCCCGTGGCGGCGCGCCGCCGCGAGGAGCTGGCGGCCGCCCGGGTCGTAGGCGGCGTAGACGGCGTCGGCGCGGGCGGTTCCGGCGCGGGCGGTTCCGGCGCCGGTGCTGGTGCGGTCGGTTGTTCCGGCGCCCGTGCCGGTGCCGGTGCCGGTGTCCGTGCCGGTGCCGGTGCCCGTGCCGGTGTCCGTGAGCAGGGCGTCGAAGGCCCGGCCTTCGGTGTCGGCCGCGTCGAACGGCACGGCGCGCGCCGCGACACCGCGTTCCGCGCACCACTCCTCGTACGTCTCCGTCACCACGCGCGCGTACGTCTCGGCGCCGCTGCCCGACTGCAGGGCGATGCGGCGGGCGCCGGCGGCCGTGAGGTGGTCGAGGACCTCGCGGGTGGTGGCGGTGTGGTCGTTGTCGATCCAGTGGTCGCCCTCGCGTACGTCGCCGGGGGCGCCGTCGAAGACGAGCGGGATGCCGCGGGCGCGCAGGGCCCGTGCCATCGGGTCGCCCGGCGGGCTGTCGACGATGAGCATGCCGTCGACGGCGAGCGTGTGCCAGTCGGCGTCGGCGACGCGGTCGGCGGGCAGCGTGGTGAGCGCGTAGCCGTGCGTGTGGGCGGCGGCGGTGGCCGCGGTGACGACGCGTGAGAAGTAGGCGATCTCGGTGTAGTTCCAGGGGCCGGGGAAGGTGGTGACGGCGATGCCGAGCGTGCGGGTGCGCGGCCCCGTGCGCGGGGCGCCGTAGCCGAGGGCGGTCGCGGTCGCGCGGACGCGGCGCCGGGTCGCGTCGGACAGGCGCCCGGTGCCGTTGAGCGCGTGCGAGACGGTCGCGGTCGACACCTCGGCGGCGCGCGCGATGTCGGCGAGAGTCGGTCCGCTGTCCGGCACGCGGACATCGTACGGACGGGGGGCGGGGGTGGAAGGGGGCGTGCGGATGCCGCGGCAGCGGGAGCGGGTGTTCGGGTTCGGGGAGGCGGGTTCGGGGAGACGGGCTCGGGGAGACGGATGTGGGTGCGGACTTCGCGGACGCGGGCGGGCCCGGACTTCGCGGACGCGGAAGCCGGGGTGCGGATACGGGGAAGCGGGCCTTGCCGCCTGACTTCGCGGACGCGGGCGTGCGGATTTCGTTGTCCGGGACGGGTTCTGGTTAACGGGTTACTCACGGAATGTGCGGTCACGACCCAGCCGACGCCTGCGCCTTGGAGTGACCATGCCTGCCGAGCCGTCCGCACCGCCCGCGCCGAAGCCGCCGTCCTCGTCCGTCGCCCGGCGCAGCCTGCTCGCCGCCGCCGGTGCCGTCGGCGCCACCGGACTCGTCGCCGCCACCGGCGCCCCCGCCGCCGCGTCGGCCGCGCGCGGACCCCGCCACAGTGCCGCGCTCGTCGTGCACAACGCCCGGGTGTTCACCGGTGTGCGCGGCTCCGGGCCCGCGCGGGCGGTCGCCGTCGGGCGGGACGGGCGGATCCTCGCCGTCGGGTCGGACGCCGAGGTGCGGCGGTTCGCCGGACGGGACACCGAGGTCGTCGACGGGTGCGGCGGCAGCCTGCTCAGCGGGATCCACGACGGGCACGCCCACCCGACGGACGCCGCCACCCGATCGCTCAGGCCGTCGCTCGACGGGGCCGAGCACAGCGTCGAGGAGTTGCAGAAGACCCTCACCGGGTTCCTCAAGGACACCTCCGGCGACGAGCCCGACGGCTGGCTCGTCGTGGAGGACTGGAATCCGGTGGGACTGCTTCCGCGCGGCACCGCCCCGCACCACTCGATGCTCGACGCCCTGCCCACCCGCCGCCCCATCGCGCTGCGCGGCGGCGACGGCCACAACATGTGGGTCAATCAGCGCGCACTGGACATCGCGGACATCACCGCCGCGACCCCGGACCCCGTCGGCGGCAAGATAGTCAAGGGCGCGGACGGCAAGCCGACCGGCGTGCTCAAGGACGACGCGCAACCCCTGGTGTCCCGGCACATCCCCGAGCCCGGCGAGAGCGAGCTCGTGGCCGCGGCCGCCAAGGTGTTCGCCGAGGCGGCGGCGTCGGGGATCACCACCTTCATGGAAGCGGTGGTGGGCGAGGACGAGCTGGCGCTGTACCGGGCGCTCGCCGCGGCGGGGAAGCTCCCTCAGCGCGTCGTGCCCGCGCTCCGGCTCAGCTCCGAACAGGCCAAGGACCCGCGCGCCTCGGTCGCGTACGCGAAGAAGCTGCGCGACGACTTCGACGGTGTGCGCGGGCTCCGGTTCGGCACCGTCAAGGTCTTCCTCGACGGCGTCATCGAATATCCGGCACAGACCGCCGCACTGCTCACGCCCTATCTGGACAAAGACGGCAGGCCCACCGACCACCGGGGTGACCTGTATGTGTCGGCCGCCGACTTCGGGCGGCTCACCGCCGCCTTCAACGCCGAAGGCTGGCAGCTGCACGCGCACGCCATCGGCGACCGGGCCGTGCGCACCGCCCTCGACGGATACGCGTACGCGCTGCGCCGCACCGGCCGCCGTGACGTCCGCAACACCATCGCGCACCTCCAGCTCGTCGACCCCGCCGATCTGCCCCGGTTCGCCGAACTCGGCGTCACTGCCTGTATGCAACTGCAATGGGCGACGCGGAACGCCTGGACGATGGACTCGCTGCTTCCGTACCTCGGCACGGCGCGGCACCGATGGCTGTACCCGGCGCGCAGCCTTCAGTCGCACGGCGCACGCCTCTCCGGTGGCTCCGACTGGCCCGTCGACCCCCTCCAGGTGTGGAACCAGGTGCGCACCGCCGTCGACCGGCGCGGCACGGACGCCGAAGGAGACGGCGACCTCTACCGCGCCAAGGAGGGCATCAGCCGGACGTCGTCGCTGCTCACGCACACCCTCGGCACCGCGCGGCAGCTGCGCGCGGCCCACCTCACCGGGACCGTCGAACGCGGCAAGCAGGCGGATCTGGTGCTGCTCGACCGCGATGTGACGCGGTGTCCGGTGGCCGAGATCAGCGGCGTCGAGGTGCGCCTCACGCTCAGCGGAGGCAGAGTGGTACACGACGGCGATGCGCCGTCGGGGCGCGCGGCCGCCGCCCGGGTGACGCGGGCGGCGGGCCGGCCACGGGTGACGTGCCGGTGCGGGTGACCCTGGCGGATGCGGGTGACCGTACGGGCGCGGCTGACCCTGGCGGATGCGGGTGACCGTACGGGCGCGGCTGACCCTGGCGGGTGCGCCCGGCTCTGCGGTGCGGTCGGCCCCCGGCCGCCCGTCCGGCCCAACTCCCGGATGGGAGGCGGCTCCCGCGGGCTCATGCGGAGCCCCGTGCGCCGTTCGGAACCGGTCACTCCACCAATGGCCTACCCCGGCGCGCACTTCATCTCATATCTGAGATAGCCTGCGTCGCATGGCAGACGACTACCTCGTACGCATCGGCAAGCTCATCCGTGACGCCCGGCAGCACCGTGGCTGGACCCAGTCCGGGCTCGCCGAGGCGCTCAACACCAGCCAGAGCGCCGTCAATCGCATCGAGCGCGGCAACCAGAACATCAGCCTTGAGATGATCGCCCGCATCGGCGAGGCGCTCGACAGCGAGATCGTCTCGCTCGGCTATGCGGGACCGATGCATCTGCGGGTGGTCGGCGGGCGCCGGCTCTCGGGCTCCATCGACGTGAAGACGAGCAAGAACGCGTGCGTGGCGCTGCTCTGCGCGTCCCTGCTCAACAAGGGCCGCACGGTGCTGCGCCGCGTCGCCCGCATCGAGGAGGTCTACCGCCTCCTGGAGGTCCTCAACTCCATCGGCGTACGCACCCGTTGGATCAACGACGGCGTCGACCTGGAGATCGTGCCGCCCGCGCAACTCGACATGGACGCGATCGACGCGGAGGCGGCCCGCCGCACCCGCTCGATCATCATGTTCCTCGGCCCGCTCCTGCACCGCATGGACCACTTCCGGCTGCCCTACGCCGGCGGCTGCGACCTCGGCACCCGCACGATCGAGCCACACATGATCGCGCTGCGCCGCTTCGGCCTGGACATCGCCGCGACCGAGGGTCTTTACCACGCGGAGGTCGCCCGCGACGTCACGCCCGACCGCCCGATCGTCCTGACCGAGCGCGGCGACACGGTGACGGAGAACGCGCTCCTCGCCGCCGCCCGCAGCGCCGGCACCACGGTCATCCGCAACGCCTCCTCCAACTACATGGTCCAGGACCTGTGCTTCTTCCTGGAGGCGCTCGGCGTCAAGGTCGAGGGCATCGGCACGACGACCCTGACCGTGCACGGCGTGCCGACCATCGACGTCGACGTGGACTACTCCCCGTCCGAGGACCCGGTCGAGGCGATGAGCCTGCTGGCCGCCGCCGTCGTCACCGAGTCCGAACTGACCGTGAAGCGGGTGCCGATCGAGTTCCTGGAGATCGAGCTCGCGGTCCTGGAGGAGATGGGCCTCGACCACGACCGTACGCCGGAGTACTTCGCCGACAACGGCCGTACGCGTCTGGTGGACCTCACCGTCCGGCCCTCCAAGCTGGAGGCGCCCATCGACAAGATCCACCCGATGCCGTTCCCCGGCCTCAACATCGACAACGTCCCGTTCTTCGCGGCCATCGCCGCGTCCGCCCAGGGCAAGACCCTCATCCACGACTGGGTCTACGACAACCGCGCGATCTACCTCACGGACCTCAACCGCCTCGGCGGCCGCCTCCAACTCCTCGACCCGCACCGCGTCCTGGTCGAGGGCCCGACGCGCTGGCGCGCCGCCGAGATGATGTGCCCGCCCGCGCTGCGCCCCGCCGTGGTGGTCCTGCTCGCGATGATGGCCGCGGAGGGCACGTCCGTGCTCCGCAATGTGTACGTCATCAACCGCGGGTACGAGGACCTGGCGGAGCGCCTGAACTCCGTGGGCGCCCAGATCGAGACGTTCCGGGACATCTAGGGCTGCTCGGTGTGAGGGGGTGCCCTCGCGGGGGCGCCCCAGTCCCGCCCCTTCACCGTAACCAGGGGGCTCCGCCCCCTGGACCCCCGTATCGGCCTGAACGGCCTCGTCCTCAATCGCCGGACGGGCTGGAAGGGGCGGGCGGGCTGCGCGGGTGGCTGAAATGTGTGGCTGATGTGCCGACTACGTCCCGCAGGGCAAGTTGGGGCGGGTGGGTGGGAGAAAGCCCGTCCGGCGTTTGAGGACGAGGCCCGGAGGGCCGAAAAAAGGGGGAAAGGGGCGAAGCCCCATGGTCAGCCGGTGCCCACGAACTCGCGGAGCGCCGCCGCCAGGCCGTCCGGCCGGTCGAGGGGAATCAGCGTGCCGCAGGCGTCCAGCTCCACCAGACGCCCGTGGGGCAGCAACTCGGCCAGCCTGCGCCCGTGTTCGGGCGGCATCATGCGGTCCTGTCTGCCCCAGACGACCAGGGCGGGACGATCGTAGGCACGCAGACCGTCGACCGCCTCCATCATCTCCGACCTGCGGACGGAACGCAGATAGCGGAGCAACACCCCCCGCGCGCGGGGGTCCTTGCGCAGCGGCTCGACCCAGCGGTCGATCAGTTCATGCGGCACGGGCCGGTGGGCCATGACGGCATAGCCGGTGCCGGGCACGCGCCGCAGCGGGCGGACGGCGAGAACGTGCGCGAGCAGCGAGAGGCCGCCGGGAACCCGCGACGCCACGTCGAGCAGCTTGCCGCCCGCGCCCGGCGGGTAGTTGTCGAAGGCCTCGCAGCCCGCGATCACAAGCCGCCCCACGCGCTCGGGCCGCTCGGCGACGAGCTGCTGCAGGCGCCCGCCGTCGTTCTCCACGAACACCGCGTCGTCCCCCAGCTTCAGGACGTCCGCGAACTCCCCGATGAGCAGGGCCATCGTGCGCGGCGTGAGCACGGCGCCGGGCCGCAGCGGGACGCGGTGGCTGCCGTACGGGAGGGTGGGCACCAGGCAGCGGAAGCCGGCGCCGAGTTGGTCCACCACGTGCCGCCAGACCGTGCCGTCCTGCGCGGGCCCGTGCACGAACACCACGGGCACGCCGTCCCCTCCGGTGTCCTCGTACGCGACGGGTCCCACGCTGAGTTCGGTCTGCGGCATGAAGTTCGCTCCCGGATCGGCCTGCTGTCGGCTTGCGCTGACAGCGATGCTATGCCGCCGTCAGTCGAGGACCGCAACCCCGTCCAGCTCCACCAGGCACTCCTCGTCCCAGAGCCGCACGGCGCCGATCACCGCCATCGCGGGGTAGTCGCGGCCCGCCAACTCCTTCCAGATGCGGCCGAGTTCGCGGGCGTGGGCGCGGTAGTCGGCGACGTCGGTGGCGTAGACGGTGACGCGGGCGAGGTCCGCGGGAGTGCCGCCCGCGGCGCGCAGGGCCGCGAGGAGGTTGGTCAGCGCCTTCTCGAACTGCTCCGGCAGGGTGGCGCCGGTGACCTTGCCTTCGGTGTCCAGGGCGGTCTGGCCCGCGAGGAAGACGAGGCGGCTGCCGGTGGCGACGACGGCGTGGCTGAAGCCGGTGGGCGGGGAGAGGTCGGCGGGGTTCAGGCGGTCGAGGCTCATGCGGACTCCTTGGCGTACAACTCCTTGGCGATGACCGCCCGTTGGACCTCGCTCGCGCCTTCGTAGATGCGCGGCGCCCGCACCTCGCGGTACAGGTGCTCCAGGAGGTGGCCCCGCTGGAGCGCGCGGGCGCCGTGCAGTTGGACGGCGGTGTCGACGACGAACTGGGCGGTCTCCGTGGCGAACAGCTTCGCCATCGCGGCCCGCCCCGCGATGTCCGGCTCGCCCCGGTCGTACGCCGCGGCCGCCGCGTACACCAGCAGGCGCGCCGCCTCCGTGCGCGTCGCCATCTCGGCCACCTGGTGGGACACCGCCTGAAGGTCCTTCAGCTTGCCGCCGAACGCGTCCCGGTCCGCGGTGTGCGCGAGGGTGGCGTCCAGGGCCGCCTGGGCCATGCCGACGGCGAAGGCGCCGACGCTCGGGCGGAACCGGTTCAGGGTCGTCATGGCGACGCGGAAGCCGTGGTCCACGTCGCCGAGCACATCGGCGTCGGACACCCGCACCCCGTCGAAGGCGAGCGTGCCGATCGGGTGCGGGGACAGCATCGCGAGCGGGGCGCCGGTCAGGCCCGGGCGGTCGGCGGGGACCAGGAAGGCGGTCACGCCGCGGGCGCCCGCGTCCGGGGACGTACGGGCGAACACCGTGTAGAAGTCGGCCTCCGGCGCGTTCGAGATCCAGGACTTCTCGCCCGTCAGGCGCCAGCCGGCGGAACCGTCGGGCTCGGCGCGCAGGGCGAGGGCGGCCGCGTCCGATCCCGCGCCCGGCTCGGAGAGGGCGAAGGCGGCGATCGCCCGGCCCGCGCGCGTGGGCGGCAGCCAGTGCTCGCGCTGCTCCAGGGTGCCGTACGCGTGCACGGGGTGCGCGCCGAGCCCTTGCAGGGCGAGCGCGGTCTCGGCCTCCGTGCAGACGCGGGCGAGGGACTCGCGCATCAGGCACAGGTCGAGGGCGCCGGAGGTGAACAGGCCCTCCAGGAGGCCGAGTTCGCCGAGGGCCTCGGTGAGCGGGCGGTTGACGCGCCCCTCCTGGCCCTGCGCGTCGCGATCGACACCGTTCGCGTGGGCATGGGCGTGGGCGTCGACAAGTGGTCGCAGCCGCTCGGCGGCCAGCTCCCGCAGCCGGGCACACCGGGCGGTTTGTTCCGGATTGAGCGAGAATGCGGTCATCCCGGGCTTCTCCTCTCGCGCGCGGCCCCGGCAGGTTTATCGCGCACCGTTGACTGTCGTCACCATCACGATACGCTCGTCTGGCTGGCTCATCACTACGCCCGACCGGCAAGGGGGCGAAGCACCATGGAGCTCACAGGTCACGTCGACACCTTCGCGCGCGACCACCTTCCGCCCCGCGAGCAGTGGCCCGCGCTGGTGCGTGACCGGCCCGAGCTGCACTATCCGGACCGCCTCAACTGCGGCACCGAACTGCTCGACAGGTCGGCGGAGCGGTACGGCGCGGACCGCCCGGCGTTCCGCGCGGGTGACGGCACCGTCTGGACGTACGGCCGGCTCCAGAACCATGTCGACAGGATCGCGCACGTCCTGACCGACGAGCTCGGCGTGGTGCCCGGCAACCGCGTGCTGCTGCGCGGCGCCACCTCGCCGTGGCTCGCGGCCTGCTGGCTCGCGGTGATGAAGGCGGGCGCGGTCGCGGTGACCGTCCTGGCCCAGCAGCGCACCCAGGAGCTGGCCACGATCTGCGAGATCGCGCAGGTGTCGCACGCGCTGTGCGACGCCCGCGCGGTCGACGACCTGATCAAGGCCGGGGTGCCGGGCCTGCGCGTGACGACGTACGGCGGCGAGGGCCCCGACGACCTGCTGGCCCGCGTGACGGCCCGCCCTCCAGACGCGTACGAAGCCGTGGACACGGCCGCCGACGACGTCGCGCTGATCGCCTTCACCTCGGGCACGACGGGGCGTCCGAAGGGCTGCATGCACTTCCACCGGGACGTGCTCGCCATCGCCGACACCTTCGCCCGCCATGTCCTCAAGGCCCGCCCGGACGACGTGTTCGCGGGCAGTCCCCCGCTGGGCTTCACGTTCGGCCTGGGCGGCCTGGTGATCTTCCCGCTGCGCGTCGGGGCGTCGTCCGTGCTCCTCGAACAGGCGGGCCCGAAGCAGCTGCTCCCCGCGATCGCCGAGCACGGCGTGAGCGTGCTGTTCACGGCGCCGACGGCGTACCGGGCGATGCTGGACGCACTGGCGGACCCACCGGCAGCGCCCGCGCCGCCCTCTCCCTCGTACGACATCTCCACCCTCCGCCGCTGCGTCTCCGCGGGCGAGAACCTGCCCGCCGCGACCTGGCAGGCCTGGCACGAGCGCACGGGACTGCGCATCATCAACGGCATCGGCGCGACGGAACTCCTGCACATCTTCATCTCCGCCGCCGACGACGCGATCCGCCCCGGCACCACCGGGGTGCCCGTGCCCGGGTGGCACGCGCGCGTGGTCGACGACTCGGGCGCGCCCGTGCCGGACGGCGAGCCCGGGCTGCTCGCGGTGCGCGGCCCGGTCGGCTGCCGCTACCTCGCCGACCCCCGACAGCGGGAGTACGTCCGGCACGGCTGGAACGTCACGGGCGACACCTACATCCGCGACGCCGACGGCTACTTCCGGTACGTCGCCCGCGCGGACGACATGATCATTTCCGCCGGGTTCAACATCGCGGGCCCGGAGGTCGAGGAGGCACTGCTGCGCCATCCGGACGTGGTGGAGACGGCGGTCGTGGGCCGCCCGGACGAGCAGCGCGGGCAGGTCGTCGTGGCGTACGTGGTGCTGCGCGCGGGCGCGGCGGCGGACGCCGAGCGACTGCGCGCGTTCGTCAAGGCGGAGCTGGTGCCCTACAAGTGTCCGCGCGAGGTGGTGTTCCTGGAGGCGCTGCCCAGGACGGCAACCGGGAAGCTCCAGCGGTTCCGGCTGCGGGAGCCGGGTCCCGCGCCCGGGGCCTAGAGTGATCACGTGTCCGAGCAGCACACTCCAAGGTCCCTGATCGTCACGTTCTACGGCGCGTACGGACGGGCGACGCCCGGTCCTGTCGCCGTCGCCGAACTGGTCCGGCTCCTCGCGCCGGTGGGCGTCGACGCGCCGTCCGTGCGGTCGTCGGTGTCGCGGCTGAAGCGGCGCGGCCTGCTGCTGCCCGCGCGCACGGCGACGGGGGCCGCCGGGTACGCCCTCTCCCCCGACGCCCGCCAGCTCCTGGAGGACGGCGACCGGCGCATCTACGGGCCGTGGGCCGACCGCCGCGAGGCCGCGGGCGAGGGCGCGGGCGGCGCCGCGGGTGAGGCCGGCTGGGTACTCGCCGTCTTCTCCGTGCCGGAGGCCGAGCGCAGCAAGCGCCACGTGCTGCGCTCACGGCTCGCGGGCCTCGGCTTCGGCACGGCGGCCCCCGGCGTGTGGATCGCCCCCGCCCACCTCTACGAGGAGACCCGGCACACGCTCGCCCGACTGCACCTCACCACCTACGTCGACCTGTTCCGCGGCGAACACCTCGGCTTCACCCCGACGGCCGAGGCGGTGTCCCGCTGGTGGGACCTCTCCTCCCTCGCCAAGCAGCACGAGACGTTCCTCGACCGCCACGAGCCGGTCCTTCGGTCCTGGCAGTCCCGCCACGACACCCCACCCGAAGAGGCCTACCGCGACTACCTCCTGGCCCTGGACTCCTGGCGCCGCCTCCCCTACGCCGACCCCGGCCTGCCGCCGGCGCTGCTGCCGGAGGGGTGGCCCGGGGGGCGGGCGGCGGAGGTGTTCCGGGGGTTGGACGAACGGCTCAGGGAGGCGGGGGCCGAGTTCGTGACCGCTTGACCGTTATGAAGCCGTTTCACCCCCAGGGCAACCGTGATGAGCACAACAGCGACTGGGGGAGATTTGGCACTGAAGATCCAAATTGCCTGGTCGATCTTGCCGTTGTGGCTCCATAGAGTCCCGCTTTGGTTCTTTCTCTAAGGGAATCTTCATCTTTACGGCAGGTGGGGCGGGGTATGCGGATACGCGCGCGTTCGCGCGGTTTCATGGGAACGCTGGCGGCGTTGACGAGCACGGCGGTTCTGGTGGGTGTCGCACCCCCCGCAGAGGCGGGGGTGAACCCTCCGGGCACTGCGGCGAGAACGGCTGCGGAACACGGCACGACCGTGGGCGAAGCGAGCACGGACACCGCTCTGCAGGAGGCCCGCCGCACCGGCAAGCCGGTTGAAGTGACGTCGCGACGTGGCGAGTCGAGCGACGTCTATGCCACCCCGGACGGCAATCTGGAGGCTCGAGAGTACCTGCGTCCGGTACGTGCCCGGCTGGGCAAGGAATGGAAGCCGATCGACACCGAGCTGGTGAAGTCCGCCGACGGCAACGTGTCGGCGAAGGTGACGACGGTGGGGCTCGAGTTCTCCGGCGGCGGCAGCGAGACCCCGCTGGTGCGGATGACGAAGGCCGGCCGGGAGCTGGCGTTGTCCTGGCCCGGCAAACCGCCGTCACCGACGCTGGAAGGCGCCACCGCCACGTACTCCGAGGTGCTTCCGGATGTGGACCTGCGGATGGGGGCGCAGGAGGACGGCTTCACCCAGCTGCTTGTCGTCAAGTCTGCCGATGCCGCGGCCAGTTCGGAGCTCAAGCGGCTGCGGCTGAAGCTGGCGGCCGACGGCATGGACGTGAAGGAGACCGCTGAAGGCGGTGTCAAGGCGACCGATCACGGTGCCGAGGGAGCGGTGTTCGCGGCGCCGGCACCGATGATGTGGGACTCCAGCACCGGGTCCGGCGACAGCGCCGAAAACCCCCGAGGCGCGTCGTCACCGCGTACCCGAACAGCACCACTGGTCCGGCAGGAAACCGGCGGTGAGGAGCCCGCACCCGCCGAGTCCGGCAAGCTCGCACCCGTCGGCGTGGAAGTCCCCGATGGGGGCGAGGAGCTGGTACTGACCCCTGACGAAGAGATACTCAAGGGCAAGGACACGCAGTACCCGGTCTTCATCGACCCGCAGTGGTACTCGCCGCGGGCGTCCGCCTGGACGATGGCCTCGAAGTACTGGGCGGCGTCTCCGCAGTGGAAGTTCAACGGTGAGAAGACCGCAGGCCTGGGCTACTGCAACTGGTACTACTGCAAGCCGCACGACACCAAGCGGCTCTTCTACCGCATCCCCGTGTCGAAGTTCGCCGGCAAGTCGATCCTGTCGGCCGAGTTCGTGGTGAAGAACACCTGGTCGGCATCCTGCGCCGACCGGTCCGTGGAGTTGTGGCAGACCAAGGACATCTCCTCGTCGACGACATGGAACTCGCAGAACGCCTCCGGGTTCTGGAAGAAGAAGCTGGCGTCCAAGTCGTTCGCTCATGGCTTCGAGGGCTGTGCGGCCAAGGATGCCGAGTTCTCGGTCAAGTCGGCCGTTCAGTCCGCTGCCGGCAGCAAGGCGTCGACGATGACGTTCGGCCTGCGGGCCGGGAGTGAGTCGGATGCGTACGGCTGGAAGCGCTTCTCGGACAAGGCGTTCCTGCGGGTGAAGTACAACCGTCCGCCGACGCAGGTGAAGATGTCCCAGCTGACGATGGAGTACGGCGGGGTCTGCAAGAAACCGAGCGCCGAGGCGCGGGTGCGCACGCTGGGCAAGATCTACGCGTCCAACGTCACCGACCCCGACAGGGACAGCGTGTCGGTGCAGTTCCAAGCCAAGTGGGACGCGGGTGACGGCAAGGGGACGATCGCCCGCTGGAAGCCCGCGCGGACCTCGGCGAAGAAATCCGGCTCGGACTTCTCCCTCAGCCTGCCCAAGTCGATCCCGGCGAACAAGACCGTGCACTGGTATGTGCGGTCCTACGACGGCGCGCAGTACTCGCCGTGGTCGTATGCCGGGGACCCCACCGGCTGCTATTTCGTGTACGACACCAAGGCTCCCAAGGCTCCGGCGATCTCCTCGGGTGAGTATCCGGCTTCCGACCCCGAGAATCCGGATGACCCCTGGTTCGACGGGGTGGGCAAGTACGGTTCGTTCGCGCTGAAGGCCGCCGACAAGGACGTCACGTCCTACCGGTACGGCATCAATGGCGACCCCAGCTCCAAGAACAAGGTGTTCACGTCAGGCGGCGGCGCGAGGAGCGTGGATGTGCTGCCCGCCAAGCCGGGCCTGAACTTCGTCACCGCGCAGGCCTTCGACTCGGCGGGCAACGGCAGCGAGATTCGTACGTACCAGTACCGGGTCCGGGCCGGTCAACCCGAGTGCGCTACCTGGCAGTTGGACGAGCCGAAGGGGGAGAGGGAAGCCAAGGGGTCGACGCCGTCACGCACCGCGCGCCTGCACGGCGGTGTCACGTCGGGCGCATCGGGTGTGCGCGGATCAGCGCTGTCGTTCAACGGCACCGACGCCTATGCGTCGAGCGACCTTCCGGTGGTGGACACCAGCCGCGGATTCGCTGTCTCGGCCTGGGCAAAGCTCTCGAAGATGCCCGATGGCGCGGCGGTGATCGCGACGCAGCCGGGCAACCACAGCCCCGGCTTCGAGCTGTACTACACCAAGACGTACGACCGGTGGGCCTTCAACCAGTACAAGTCCGACACCAAGGACGCTGGCATCGCCCGGGTCATGGCGGACAAGCCCGGCGGCGTGAGCACGGACAAGTGGACACACCTGGTGGGCTCCTACGACTCCGTGCGTGACGTCCTGGAGCTGTACGTCAACGGCAAACGCGTCGGCCAGACGACGTACGCCGATCCGTGGGAGGCCCGTCGGGGGCTCCAGTTGGGGGCAGGCTCCTACAACGGTGCACCCGCGTCCTTCTTCCCGGGCGCGATCGACGAAGTGCAGTTCTTCGACAAGCCGCTCGCCCAGGACGAGGTCGACAAGCTGCGCGCACACGAGAGCGCGGGTGACCCGGGCCGTCCCGCGGTCGCGGTCTTCGACCTGGACGAGCCCGCCGACGCGAAGGAGATCGCCGGGCACGGCGGCGTCCTGCCCGCGATCTACCAGGGCGGCGTCGCCACCGGTGCGCGCGGCGTGGCCGGCAAGGCGGCCAGGTTCAACGGCAGCGACGGCTACGCCAGGATCGGCAAGAGCAGCGGCCCACACGTGAACACCTCCCGCAGCTTCACCGTCTCGGCCTGGGCCAAGCTCAGCAAGAAGCCGGGTGGCGCGGCGATCATTACTGCCCAGGCCGGCAAGAAGGCTCCCGGATTCGAGCTGTACTACTCCTCCGCCTACAACCGGTGGGCGGTCAACCAGTACTCCGCCGATGCCGCCGACGCCAAACCCATCCGCGCCACGCAACCCGAAGGGGACACCGCGCACGTCGGTGAATGGGCGCACCTGGTGGGCGTGCACGACACGGTCGCCAACACCCTGACTCTGTACGTCAACGGAGCCGAAGCCGGCACGACCAAGCTGGCCGGGGCGTTCTATGCCGACCAGTCCATGTACATCGGCGCCGGTTCCTACGACGGCCAGGTCAAGAACCACTTCCCCGGAACCATCGATGATGTGCGCCTGCTGGACCGGCCGGTCTCGGCCGACGAAGTCCGGCAGATGTTCAAGCAGCGTCCGCTGGTGAAGGGGCGCTGGAACTTCGAGAGTGTCACCGGTACGAGTCCGGCCACCACCCCGGACTCCTCCGACGAAGAGCGGCCGATGAACCTCTACGGCGGCGCCAAGGCGGGCGAGAGCATGGTCGACGCAGGTGGGCTGGAGCTGAACGGCACCAGCGGGTACGCGTCCACGAGCGGTGTGCCGGTGGATACCGGCGCCAGCTACACCGTGACCGCCTGGGCCAAGGCCGCCGCGCTGCCGAAGCGGGAGATCGCGCTGGTCAGCGCGGAAGGCAGTCGGCAGAGCGCGTTCACCGTGAGCTTCGTTCCCGACCCGAAGGACCCCGAGGGCCTGGGGCGTTGGGAGCTGGCGGTGCCGGACAAGGACGGCACCGACGCCTCGGTTGAGAGCGTCGCCAACACCGAGTTCATCGATGCGCGGGAGTGGAATCACCTGGCGGTCGTCTACGACGGATTCGCCAAGCAGGCCCGCCTGTACGTGAACGGGGCGCTGCAGGAGGTCGCCTGCGGCGATGCCGACGGCGACGGTGAGTCCGACGAATCCGGCTGCCAGGACCTCATCTCCTGGTCGGAGGACACGCTGGCCTTCAAGGCGACCAAGTCGCTGCAGGTGGGGCGCGCGAAGAACGACGGCACGTGGGGTGCGTACTTCCCCGGCGCCGTCGACGACGTGTGGACCTTCCAGGGGGCCCTGTCCGACGGCCAGATCGAATGGCTCGCCGGGCAGTGGTTCGACGTGCCGACCGACGTCCCCGCGGACTGACCGCACATCCGGGTGGGCCCTGGCGTGCCGGGGTCCACCCGATCTCCGCTCTTCATTTCAATTCAGCAGGCCACGCGGCAGTTCATGCTGCGCGGTGCAGTCCGTCATGCCGCCGAACGGCGGCCTAGCAGAGATCTGAAGCACACATGAATGGCATAGCAAGACCGCCCCGCGGCCTCGCGCTGCGGCGGAGGGTCGCCCTGGCCGTGTCCACCGTGATGGTGGGCACGCTGCTCCAGGCGGTGCTGGCACCAGAGGCGAGCGCCAATGGGCGGGGCCGGCCTGGGCTTCCGTCGGCGGAGAAGCCGATCGAGGGGCGCGACGGTGCGAAACTCCGGCCGCGCAAAATGTCCCAGGGGCCGAAGACTCCCACGCAACGGCCCAAGACGCAGTGGCCGAAGGCCGGATCGGCCGTGGTCACCGTCCCCGAAACGAAGCGCGAGGCCGCCGCGAGCCCGGTCAGGGCAATGGGGCTGCCGCTTGCCCTCGGAGCGCCGAAGGCGGCCCCGACCCGAGGCAAGGCCCGCACGACGAAGGCGTCTCCGACGCCGGCGGCGGGCGCGGTCGAGGCGCGGGTGCTGAGTCGCAGAGCCGCCGAGCAAGCAGGCGTCAAGGGCCCGCTGTTCACCCTGGAATCGGGAGACGAGCAGCGCGACAAGCCCGGGACGGTCCAGGCCAAGCTCGACTACTCCAGCTTCGCCCAGGCCTTCGGCGGCGGGTATGCCTCTCGCCTCACCCTCGTCGAACTCCCTGCCTGCGCCCTGGACACTCCTGCCAAGCAACGCTGCCGGACGGCACAGCCCGTGAAAACGGTCAATGACACCGAAAAGCAGACGCTGACGGCGGCCTCGGTGAAGGTCCGGGCGTCGGGTCCTACGGTCCTTGCCGCCGTGGCCGAGGACAAGAGCGAGAACAGCGACTACAAGGCGACTTCGCTGTCCCCATCAGCCACGTGGGACACCAACCTCAACACCGGCGACTTCAACTGGTCGTACGACATGCCGGTGCCCGAAGTGCCGGGCGGCCTGAAGCCCGAGGTGGGTCTTTCGTACTCCTCCAGCGGCATCGACGGCCAGACGGGCAGCACGAACAACCAGTCGTCCTGGGTCGGCGACGGCTTCGACCTGTGGTCCGGATTCATCGAGCGCCGATACAAGTCATGTGCCGACGACGGCGAGAAGAACGCCGACGGGAACAAGCCCGGCGACCAGTGCTGGGACTACGACAACGCGTTCCTCACATTCAACGGCAAGGGCGGTGAACTCGTCTCGACTGGCAAGAACGACGAGTTCAAGCTCAAGCAGGACGACGGCACCAGGATCGCGCGACTGGCCTCCACCAATCGCGGCAACGGCGACGACAACGGCGAGTACTGGCGCCTGACCGACCCCGAGGGCGTGCGCTACTACTTCGGCTATCACCGCCTGCCCGGGTGGAAGGCCGGCAAGCCGACCACCAACTCCACCTGGACCGTTCCGGTGTTCGGCAACAACAGCGGCGAGCCCTGTCACAAGGACTCCTTCGCCGAATCCTGGTGCCGGCAGGCCTGGCGCTGGAATCTCGACTACGTCGTCGACCCCCGCGGCAACGCGATGGCGTACTACTACGACCAGGAGAAGAACTCCTACGGCCGCAACCTCAAGGCCGAGGACGACACCTCCTACACGCGCGGCGGCTCGCTCGACCGGATCGAGTACGGCCTGAAGTCCTCCTCCATGTACGGCGGCAAGCCGCTGGCGAAGGTCGGCTTCACCACCGCCGAGCGCTGCATCGCGGACGGCAAGACGGACTGCAAGGACATCGAGAAGGACGCCTTCTACTGGTACGACACCCCGTGGGACCTGAACTGCAAGGCAGGCAGCAAGTGTGACAAGGGCCGCCTCGCCCCCTCCTTCTGGACGCGCAAGCGCCTGACCGGCGTCACCACCCAGATCCTTGACGGCGACACCTACAGCAAGGTCGACTCCTTCAAGCTCGCGCACCGCTGGGGCAAGGCGGACGTCGACTACCAGCTCCTGCTGGATTCCGTGGAGCGCACCGGCCACACCGCCGAGCCGGCCGTGACGCTGCCGAAGACCACCTTCGCCTACACCCAGCTGGAAAACCGCCTGGACAAGGTCGGCGACGGCTACGCGCCGTTCATCAAATCCCGGCTGTCCACGATCGCCGACGAGTCCGGCGGACAGGTCGACGTCAACTACTCGGCCCCGGTGTGCAAGTGGGACGCGCTTCCCACCCCGCAGACGAACACCACCCGCTGCTTCCCCCAGTACATCGGCGGGGACTCCGAGGACGACCCCGAGAAGCAGTGGTTCAACAAGTACGTCGTCACCTCCACGACCACCACGGACCGCACCGGTGGTGCGCCCGACGCAGTCACCCGGTACGACTACCTGGGCGATGCCGCCTGGCACTTCGACGATGACGACGGCCTGACGAAGAAGAAGTTCAAGACCTGGTCGCAGTGGCGGGGCTACGGCCACGTGCGCGTCAAGACCGGTGGCCAGGGCGGCGACGCGGCCCTGAAGACGCAGGCAGACACGTACTTCCTGCGCGGCATGGACGGCGACCGCAGGGATCCGTCCGGCGGCACCAAGTCCGTCAGCGTCCCCCTCGGCGACGGTGAGGGCGAGGCGATCACCGACCACGAGTCCGCGGCCGGCTTCCCGTACAAGACCGTCACCTACTCCGGTCCGGGCGGCAAGGTGCTGTCCAAGACGGTCGAGCGCCCCTGGCACCGCCAGACCGCGAAGAAGGTCCGCGACTGGGGCACGGTGACCGCCAACTTCACCGGCACCGCGCACACCAAGACCTGGACGTCACTGGACGACGGCGCGGGCAAGGGCTGGCGCACCACCTCCGCCTCGACGGAGTACGACACCGTCGCGGGACGCCCGGTTCAGGTCGACGACCGCGGTGACAGCAGCACGGCGTCCGACAACCAGTGCACCCGCACCACGTATGCCACCAACACCGACAAGAACCTCCTCACGCTGCCCGCGCGCCAAGAGACGGTGACGGGCCGGTGCACCGACACACCCGACCGCGCCAAGGCCGTGATCTCGGACGTGCGCACCGCCTACGACGGCGGCGCCTACGGGGAGGCTCCCACCAAGGGCGACGCGACCGCGACGGCCACGCTGAAGAAGCACGACGGCACCAAGGCCACCTACCTGGAGTCCGGCGCCACCTTCGACGGCTACGGCCGTCAGCTCACGGCCACCGACCTGACGGCCGACGTCACGGTCACCGGCAGCAGCGACCCGGTGCGCACCCTGCGCAAGGACGGCCGTACGACCACCACGGCCTACACACCGGCCACCGGCTTCCCCACCAAGGTCACAGAAACGTCGCCGCCGACGAAGGCCGCCGACCTCAACTCGGCGATGACCACCGTCACGGAACTGGAGCCGCTGCGCGGCCAGCCGAAGGCGAAGGTCGACACCAACGACAAGCGCACCGACTTCGCGTACGACGCGCTCGGCCGCTCGCACAAGGTGTGGCTGCCGGACCGCAGGACCACTCAGGTGCCCAGCTTCGAGTTCACCTACTTCGTGGATGAGCGCAAGCCGGTCGCGGTACGCACTCAGACGCTGAACAACAACGGCGGCCAGATCCCCTCGTTCACGCTCTACGACGGCTTCCTGCGTGAGCGGCAGACCCAGGCGGTCGGCCCCGACGGCGGCCGCCTGCTCACGGACGTCTTCTACGACGAACGCGGGCTCGCGGCCAAGACCTTCGCTCCCTACTACACCGAGGGGGCGCCCAACCGCAGCCTCTTCAAACCGGACAACGCCCTGAGCGTGGAGTCCCAGACGCGCACCGCCTACGACGGTCTTGGCCGCCCGGTCGAGGAATCACAGATCGCCGGAAACGGTGACGGCGGCAAGGTCCTGGCCACCACCAAGACCCGCTATGGCGGCGACCGCACCACGGTCATCCCGCCCGAGGGCGGCACCGCCACAACCACGCTGACCGACGCCCGTCAGCGCACCAGCGAGCTGCGCCAGCACCACAGCCGCAGCGCCGACGCGCCCTACGACACCACGAAGTACACGTACACCCCGCGCGGCGAGCTGGCCCACGTCACCGACCCGGCCGGCAACACCTGGGCTTACGAGTACGACCAGATGGGCCGCCAGACCAAGACGAGCGACCCCGACAAGGGGATCACCCGTACCTCGTACGACGACCGCGGGAAGCCGACCACCACCGAGGACGCCCGCGGCACGGTGCTGGCCAACGTGTACGACAACCTGGGCCGCCGCACCGAGCTCCGGGAGAAGAGCCCCACCGGGGACCTGCGCGCGAAGTGGATCTACGACACCGTCGCGGGCGCCAAGGGCCGGCTGGCCGAGTCCACCCGCTATGTGGACGGCGCCGCGTACACCAGCAAGGTCACCATGTTCGACCGGCTCTACCGGCCCATGAAGACCGCCCTGGTGATCCCGGAGAAGGAAGGCGCCCTGGCCGGCACATACCAGAGCGGCACCCGGTACCTGCCCTCCGGGCTGGTCGGCGGCGTGAGCTACTCGGCGGCGGGCTCCCTGCCCGGCGGCGGCTATTCGACCTCCTACGACAAGGAAACGCTGCGCCCCCAGTCTGTCCTGGGCGACGGTTTCAAGGCCGACACCAGCTACTCGCTGACGGGCAAGCCGCTCCAGTACACGCTGGGTGGCACCGACGGAAAGAAGACCTGGGCCACCAACACCTACGAGTGGGGCACCCAGCGCCTGGCCACCTCCCGCGTCGACCGCGAGGACCAGCCCGGCGTCGACCAGCACGACACCTACCGCTACGACCAGGCCGGCAACGTCCTGTCCGTCTCGGACGTCTCCCGCACCGGAACCGACACCCAGTGCTTCAACTACGACTACCTCCGCCGCCTCACCGAGGCCTGGACGCAGGGCGACAAGACCTGCGCCGGCACCCCGGCGGGTGACAAGGTCGGCGGCCCGGCCCCGTACTGGCACTCCTACACCTACGACAAGGTGGGCAACCGCCTCGACGAAACCCTCCACGACACCAGCGGTGCCGTCGGCGACAAGGCCATGGACACCAAGCGCAGCTACGAATACCCCAAGCCCGGCACCGCGCAGCCGCACACGCTGACTTCCGTCACCTCGCAACTGCCCGGCGGGACCACGACCAAGGACTCCTACGCCTACGACGCGACCGGAAACACCACCAGCCGGACGCTGCGCGGCACCACCCAGTCGCTGGAGTGGGACGCGGAAGGCCACCTGGCCAAGGTCACCGAGCCCGTCGAGGGAACGAAGAACAGGAAGGACGCGAAGAAGACCAAGGTCACCGAGTACCTCTACGACACCGAGGGCAACCGCCTCATAGCACGCACCCCCACGGAGACCACCCTCTACCTCGGTCACACCGAAGTCACCCTGCCCAAGGGCGCCACCAAGGCCAAGGCCACCCGCTACACGCCACTCGGCGGCGGCCACGAGGCCGTCGCCGAAGACGACGGCTCCGTCTCCTTCATCACCGCCGACCACCAGGGCACCGGCCGGCTCTCGGTCGCCGCAGCCGACCTGAAGCTCGCCCAGCGACGCACCCTGCCCTTCGGCGGGCCCCGCAGCGAGACTCCCAAGTCCTGGCCCGGCACCAAGACCTTCGTCGGCGGCACCGACGACACGGCCTCCACCGGCCTGACCCATCTCGGCGCCCGCGAGTACGACCCGGCGACAGGCCGCTTCATCTCCGTCGACCCGATCATGGACCTGACGGACCCACAACAGATAAACGGCTACGCCTACGGCAACAACAGTCCGGTCACCTTCAGCGACCCCACAGGTCTCAAAGCCTTCATGTGCAAGCGTGGTAAATCTTGCAATGGAGAGGCGTCCTTCAAGGAGTCGCACGCATCACCCAATTTCGCCACGGGGCAAACTTGGGCGCAGAAGTACCCGTGGGAATCCAAGCACTACGACTCCTACGACGAGACGGTCCGCCTCAAGTCCCCCGAGTCCAGCAGGTGTGACGGCGCTTGCGCCAAGGCGCTCGAGCAGCCGCAGCCTCTCGACGCAGTGTGCGGATCCACGACTGGTGGACGCAGTTGCACAGGCCCCGCACGTACCTTCAGGTTCACCTATCCAGATGGACCTCTCGTCGATGCAGTCAAGGCAGACTGGAGCGGAGCCTGGAGGAAGCTCAAGGGCAGTGATGCAGAACCCTGTCCGCCACGCGAGATGACGTGCCGAATACGGACTGGCACAGTCGAGGCAGGTGGCCTTGGTGGCATCGGGAAGGGGGTCCTCGCCAAAGAGGGTGCGGAAGCTTCCCTTCCAAAGACTCTGATTCATTACACCGATGAAGCAGGCATGAATGGCATCGTAGGGAGCAAGCAGTTGAATGCTTCAACTAAGGCGGCGAGCCCGAAGGATGCGCGCTACGGTGATGGGCAGTACCTGTCTGACATCGCTCCTGGCACCAAGACATGCGCACAGTTGTCGCGGTGCTTCCTCGGGCATCCATTCTCCGGACGACGATTCACTAATTACGTCGAAATCGACACCAGAGGCTTGAACCCCATCAAGGGGCGGGACAACGTCTACGTCATCCCCAACCAGGGGTCACTGGACCTGAACGGCCGAATAGTCAGCCACGGAAAGAACTGAGCATGCGATACCTCAAGGTGCTGTGGCACCACGACCTGCCTGATGAACCGATTGAGCTGTACAGCGAGATCGATGATGCGGGCTACGAAATCCGCAAGGTGGAGGTCTATCGAGATGGGCGTCGCGACTTCGCGGATCGCGAAGTATCTTCGGGTACGACCATGCTCGGCGAGGACGCACTTCCGGACCTGGAGGAGATTTCCGGTCAGGAGGAATTTTCCCCGTCGCTCATCGAAAGCGCAGAGTTTGAAAACGTGTGGCATCAAGCCGCAGGAGATCGCAGCACTCCCTGATCGCACGTCGTAGCGAGAGTGAGTAACGGCTTCGGAGACGGCGCCGGCGGCGAAGCCGATGTTGGCGATGCCGTACTGGCAGCTCCCGGATCCGAGTCCACCGCCGCGCAGTTGGGCCAGGCGTCGTCCCGAACCCGAAAGGGATATAAAAGACTGGATTCCCGACCAATGGCCCGAAGTAGGAGGGTAGGGAGATGGTCTTCTCCGTTTCATTCCATCCCACTGCACCCTCCGGCGCCACGAGTCCTGCCCCAGTGAGCCAAGAAGGGGACGATGTTTACGACACCCTGGTCACGGAGGCGTGCAGCGCCCTATCTGGTACCGGGGGGGAACAGCTTCCACATGAGTGGCTTCGGCAGCGATGAGTGGCCGCTCGATGTTGCCTATGACTTGTCCGCCTTCATGGAGCAACTTCCGTCGCTTCTGACGGGCGTGCGCGAGCGTCGCAAGATTGAAGGCGATCAACTCCGAGCTGTCTGAGGCCGCACCATTCGCGCGTTGGCTGGAGGGTGAGGCGTAGCCTCGCTGTCCGAGACCACAACTGCTGTGCCGCATGGAAGCAGCCGAATTGAAGCCCCGTCAGATGCGTTCTGGCGGGGCTTCAGCGCTGCCGGGAGAGAGCCACCGTGTGGCCTGGCGGCGTGGCTCGCACGATGTGTCGCGCTCCCTCTCAGGTCAACGACAGCCGCGGCTTCGCCGCGTCCGTGCGTCCCGTCTGCGGGCGCCGGCTCCCCGCCCGGTACTGGAGGGGCCACTCCACCCCCGGCCCCGCATACCCCTGCTCGGCCGCCGCGTGCAGCGTCCAGTGGGGGTCGTAGAGGTGGGGGCGGGCCAGGGCGCAGAGGTCGGTGCGGCCCGCCAGCAGCAGCGAATTGACGTCGTCCCACGACGAGATGGCGCCCACGGCTATGACGGGGACGCCGGTCTCGTTGCGGATGCGGTCGGCGAAGGGGGTCTGGTAGGAGCGGCCGTAGGCGGGGCGTTCGTCGGGGACCACCTGGCCGGTGGAGACGTCGATGGCGTCGGCGCCGTGGGCGGCGAACGCCTGGGCCACGGCGACGGCGTCCTCGGCGGTGGTCCCGCCCTCGGCCCAGTCGGTGGCGGAGATGCGGACGGTCATGGGGCGGGTGGCGGGCCACACCTCCCGTACGGCGTCGAAGACTTCGAGGGGGAAGCGGAGCCGGGCGGCGGGCGGGCCGCCGTACGCGTCGGTGCGGTGGTTGGTGAGCGGGGAGAGGAAGCTGGAGAGCAAGTAGCCGTGTGCGCAGTGCAGTTCGAGGAGGTCGAAGCCGCAGCGGGCGGCACGCCGGGCGGCGGCGACGAACTCCTCGCGGACGGCGGCGAGTCCGGCGGCGTCCAAGGCGTGCGGGGTCTGGCTCGCGGGGGCGTACGGGAGCGGGGACGGGGAGACGAGGGGCCAGTTGCCGGAGGGCAGGGGCTCGTCGATGCCGTCCCACATGAGTTTGGTGGAGCCCTTGCGGCCGGAGTGGCCGAGCTGGACGCCGAGCGCCGTGCCGGGGGCCTGGGTGTGGGCGAAGTCGACGACGCGGGTCCAGGCGTCGGCCTGCTCGTCGGTGTAGAGCCCGGCGCAGCCCGGCGTGATGCGGCCGCGTTCGCTCACGCACACCATCTCGGTCATGATGAGGCCCGCCCCGCCGAGCGCCCGCGCGCCCAGGTGGACGAGGTGGAAGTCGCCGGGCACGCCGTCCACGGCGGAGTACATGTCCATGGGGGACACGACGACACGGTTGCGCAGCTCGAGGTCGCCCAGGCGGAACGGCGTGAACATCGGCGGCGTACCGGGCGGGCAGCCGAAGTCCCGCTCCACGGCCTCCGTGAAGTGGGCGTCGCGCAGCCGCAGGTTGTCGTGCGTGACGCGGCGGCTGCGGGTGAGCAGGTTGAACGCGAACTGCCGGGGCGGCTGGTCGAGGTACATCGGCAGTTCCTCGAACCACTGCAGGCTGGCCCGCGCGGCGCGCTGCGTGGACTCCACGACGGGGCGCCGCTCGGTCTCGTACGCGGCGAGGGCGGCGGGGATGTCCGGCTGCTCCTGGAGGTTCGCGGCGAGCGCGAGGGCGTCCTCGACGGCGAGCTTGGTGCCGGAGCCGATGGAGAAGTGCGCGGTGTGGGCGGCGTCGCCGAGCAGGACGGTATTGCCGTCTGACCAGTGCTCGTTGACGACCGTGCGGAAGGTGAGCCACGAGGAGTTGTTGCCGTGCAGGGGGCGGCCGCCGAGCGTGTCCGCGAAGAGCTTGGCGCAGCGCTCGACGGACTCGGGGATCTCGGCGTCCGCGAACCCGGCCGCCCGCCACACCTCTTCGCGCATCTCGACGATGACGGTGGACGCGCCGGGGTCGGCCCCAGGCCCCGTCGCCGTCGCCGCCCGGTACGGGTAGCCGTGCAGCTGCATCACGCCGTGCTCGGTCTCGGCGATCTCGAAGCGGAAGGCGTCGAAGGCGAAGTCGGCGGCGAGCCAGATGTAGCGGCAGCGGTGGGTGGTGAGGGTGGGGCGGAAGATGTCGGCGCGCGCCTCGCGGGTGAGGCTGTGCACGCCGTCCGCGGCGATCACCAGGTCGTACGCGGCGGCCAGTTCGGCGGCGGGCGGCGCCTCCGTACGGAAGCGGAGGTCGACGCTGAGGCCGCGGCACCGCTCGTGCAGCACCGCGAGCAGGCGTTTGCGGCTCAGGGCGGCGAAGCCGTGGCCGCCGGAGGTGTGCCGGGTGCCGCGGTGCACGATGTCGATGTCGTCCCAGCGGACGAACTCCGCCTGCAGCGCCGCGTACACGGCGGGGTCGGCGTGCTCGATGCCGCCGAGGGTCTCGTCGGAGAGGACCACGCCGAAGCCGAAGGTGTCGTCGGGGGCGTTGCGCTCCCAGACGGTGACCTCACGGCCCGGGTCGAGCCGCTTCAGCAGCGCCGCGGCGTACAGCCCGCCGGGGCCGCCGCCGACGACGGCGATCCGGTGCGCCCCGCCCGGCCGCTCGACGCCCGCCTGTCCGGCCCCCGACTGTGTCCCCCGCATCGTCACCGCCCCCGCCACTTCGGCGGGCGCTTGGCGGTGAACGCGGCGTGGAACTCCGCGTAGTCCTCGCCGTTCATCAGCAGCGCCTGCGTCGCCGCGTCCATCTCGACGGCCGCCGCGAGCGGCATGTCCAGCTCGGCGGTGAGCAGCGCCTTCGTCTGGGCGTACGCGAGGGCCGGGCCCTGGGCCAGGCGGCGGGCCAGGGCCTCGGCGGCCTCGGGGGCCTTGCCCTCGTCCGTGAGCTCGCTGAGCAGGCCGATCCGCTCGGCCTCGGGCGCGCGCACCGGCTCGCCCAGCATCAGCAGCCGCGTGGCGTGGCCGAGCCCGACGACGCGCGGCAGCAGATACGCCGCGCCCATGTCACCGCCCGAGAGCCCCACCTTCGTGAACAGGAACGCGAACCGCGCCGACGGGTCCGCGACCCGGAAGTCCGCCGCCAGGGCGAGCACCGCGCCCGCGCCCGCGGCCACGCCGTGCAACGCGGCCACCACCGGGAACGGACACTCGCGCAGGGCCCGCACCACCTGGCCGGTCATGCGGTTGAAGTCGAGGAGCTGCGCCGTGTCCATGGCGAGCGTCGCGCCGATGATCTCGTCCACATCGCCGCCGGAGCAGAAGCCGCGCCCCTCGCCGCCGAGCACGAGCGCCCGCACAGACCGCTCCCGGGACAGCTCGGCGAGCAGGTCGCGCAGGTCGGCGTAGGCGCCGAAGGTGAGCGCGTTCAGTTTCTCTGGGCGGGCCAGCGTGACGGTGGCGACGCCGTCGTCGACGCTGAGGCGCAGGTGCCGCCACTCGGGGGTGCGGGCGGTGGAGCCGGTGAAGGGACTCATGACGTGCGGCCTCCTCGGGCGGGGGCGGCGGGGCCTCGCGGGCCTCGTGGGGCACAGACCGTGCGGCGGGGCGGAGAGGCGCCGGCTTCCGTCGGCGTCCGTCGCTTTCCGTCAGCGTCCGTCGCTTCCGTCGGCTCGGCCCGGCTCCTCGCTCCTCCTCGAAATTATCACTCATCCATGACCGTCGTCACGAGTACGCGATACGCCTACGTCACGGGGGCCACCCGGCCGTACACTCCAGTGGCATACGTCCCGGAATTTCCCAGCATGGGTCGCCAAACCGCCCGACGGACGGCTCTGTCGGCACTCCGCTTAGGATTCGTACGGTTGAAAGCAGGACCGCACAGGGACCACCTGCTCGCCGAACGGACCCACCTTGCCGCCGACCTTGCCCGAACCTCACTCTCCCGCCTCGTGGCGCATCGCGCTGCCGCACACCGTGGCAGCCGTGCCCATCGCGCGCGCCCTGGTCCGCACGGCGCTCACCGACATCGGCTCCACCGCGGACACCGACACCGCGGAGCTGCTCACGGCCGAGCTGGTGGCCAACGCCGTCGAGCACACGGCGGGGCACGACCCGATAGAGCTGGTCATAGAGCTGCTGCCGACGCTCTGCCAGGTCGAGGTGCGCGACTCGAGCCCCGTCCCGCCGTTCGACCTGACCGCCCCGGCGGCGGACGACGAGCCCGACCCCTGGCAGGAGCACGGGCGCGGCCTGCTCCTCATCCGCACGCTCAGCTCGGCCTGCGGCCACCGCCCCACCGACACCGGCAAGGCGGTCTGGTTCACGCTCTCGGCGCCGGCCGAGCGCTGAGAGCCCCGCGGCTCAGGCGAGTGTCGCCACGAGGACGGCCTTGATCGTGTGCATCCGGTTCTCCGCCTCGTCGAAGACGACGGAGTGCGCCGACTCGAAGACCTCGTCGGTGACCTCCAGCGAGGTCAGCCCGTGGCGCTCGCACACCTCGCGGCCGACCTCCGTGCCCAGGTCGTGGAAGGCCGGCAGGCAGTGCAGGAACTTGATGTCGGCGTTGCCGGTGGCGCGCAGGACGTCCATCGTCACCGCGTACGGAGCGAGGGCCGTGACGCGCTCGTCCCAGACCTCGGCGGGCTCCCCCATCGACACCCAGACGTCGGTGGCGACGAAGTCGGCGCCCGCGACGCCCTCGGCGACGTCCTCGGTGAGGGTGATCCGCGCCCCGCTCGTCTCGGCGAGCGCCCGCGCGCGGGCCACGACCGCCTCGGCGGGCCAATACGCGCGGGGCGCCACGATGCGCACGTCCATGCCGAGCAGCGCGCCCGTGACCAGGTAGGAGTTGCCCATGTTGAGGCGGGCGTCGCCGAGGTAGGCGAACGCGATCCGCTCCAGCGGCTTGGCGCAGTGCTCGGTCATCGTGAGGACGTCGGCGAGCATCTGCGTGGGGTGCCAGTCGTCGGTCAGGCCGTTGTACACGGGCACGCCCGCGTGGGCGGCCAGTGTCTCGACGGTCTCCTGCGCGTCCCCGCGGAACTGGATCGCGTCGAACATCCGGCCGAGGACGCGGGCGGTGTCCCGTGCCGATTCCTTCTTGCCGATGTGCGAGCCCGAGGGGTCGATGTACGTCGTGGTGGCGCCCTGGTCGGCGGCGGCGACCTCGAAGGCGCAGCGGGTGCGGGTCGACGCCTTCTCGAAGATCAGCGCGATGTTCCTGCCGGTCAGGCGGCGGGTCTCGGTCCCGGCCCGCTTGTCCGCCTTCAGGTCCGCGGCCAGGGCGAGCAGACCGCGGAACTCGTCGGCGGTGAAGTCCAGCTCCTTGAGGAAGTGGCGGCCGGTGAGGTCGGTCGTGAGTGTCGCCATGGGGCGCTCCTGGGGGTAATGCGTCAAGGCGGGGCAGGGAACCCTTGAAAGTCTATACGACCTCTCACATTTATATGCAGGCCCCCCGTGCCCTCGTCCCCGGACCCTCTAAGCGATCAGATCCCGCTCCACGGGACAGCTCATGCACCGCGGGCCGCCCCGGCCCCGGCCCAGCTCGCTGCCGGGGATCTCTATCACCTCGATGCCCTGCTTGCGCAGATAGGTGTTGGTGGTCGCGTTCCGCTCGTACGCCACGACCACGCCCGGCTCGACCGCGAGCACGTTGCAGCCGTCGTCCCACTGCTCGCGCTCGGCGGCGTGCACGTCCTGGGTGGCCGTGAGGACCCGGATGCCGCCGAGGCCGAGGGCCGCGGCGATGGCGCGGTGCATGTGCTCCGGCGGGTGGTCGGTGACCTTCAACTCGCGCTCGTCGACGCCCGGTTCGATGGTGTACGAGCGGAGCATGCCGAGGCCGGCGTACTGCGTGAACGTATCGCCGTCGACCATCGTCATGACCGTGTCCAGGTGCATGAAGGCGCGGCGCTTGGGCATGTCGAGCGCCACGATCGAGGTCGCAGAACCGGCGGCGAACAGCTTGTGCGCGAGCATCTCGACGGCCTGCGGAGTGGTGCGCTCGCTCATGCCGATCAGCACCGCGCCGTTGCCGATGACCAGGACGTCGCCGCCCTCGATGGTGGAGGGGTAGTCGGTCTGGCCCTGCGACCAGAGGTGGAAGCCCTGGCCGTGGAAGAGCGGGTGGTGCTGGTAGATCGCCTCGAAGTGGACGGTCTCGCGCTGCCGGGCCGGCCAGCGCATCGCGTTGATGGACACGCCGTCGTAGATCCAGGCGGACGTGTCGCGCGTGAAGAGGTGGTTGGGCAGCGGGCCGAGCAGGAAGTCGTCCATGTCCATGCAGTGGAAGCGCACGGACGTCGGCTCCGGATGCCGGTCCAGATACTCCCGCTTCGTCATGCCGCCGATCAGCGCGTCGGCGAGCTCCGCCGACGGCAGCGGATCGAAGGAGGCACGCAGGTGGTCGGTGGCGAGCGGGCCGTACTCCTTCTCGTCGAAGACGCGGTCCAGGACGAGCAGCCGGGCCGCCGGCACGTCCAGCGCCTCGGCGAGCAGATCACCGAAGAGGTGGACCGTCACCCCGCGGTCGCGCAGCACGTCGGCGAAGCCGTCGTGCTCCTGTCTTGCCCGCCGCACCCAGAGGACGTCGTCGAAGAGCAACGCGTCCTTGTTGGTGGGCGTGAGCCGCTTCAGCTCCAGATCGGGGCGGTGCAGGATGACGCGGCGCAGCCGCCCGGCCTCGGAGTCGACATTGAATCCCATGTCTCCATCCTCACCCCACGGGGGCCGCGTCACGCGCCCAACGATGCGTTTTGAGCGCCCCGCCAGGCGGTTCCGGGCGTCCCGCCAGGCAGGACAGGGACGCCCGGAACACGCCGTACGCGCCTCAAAGACGCGGATCCACCGGTTCCGACTCCAGCGCGAGCACCGCGAACACCGCCTCGTGGACCCGCCACAGCGGCTCGCCGTCCGCGAGCCGGTCGAGCGCCTCCAGGCCGAGCGCGTACTCACGGATGGCGAGCGAGCGCTTGTGGCCGAGGAAGCGGCCGCGCAGCTTGTCCAGGTTCTCCGGGCGGGTGTACTCCGGGCCGTAGATGATCCGCAGGTACTCGCGGCCGCGGCACTTGATGCCGGGCTGCACCAGGCGCCCCTTGCCGTCGCGCACCAGGGCCTCGACCGGCTTGACGACCATGCCCTCGCCGCCGCGGCCGGTCATCTCCAGCCACCAGTCGACGCCCGCGCGCACCGACTCCTCGTCGCCGGTGTCGACGTACAGGCGTCGCGTGGTGCGCAGCAGGCCGGTGGTGTCGTGTTCCACCATGCGGTCGATCAGGGCCAGTTGCCGGTCGTGCGGCAGCGCGGCGAGGCTTCTGCCCTGGACGGCGAGGAGCTGGAACGGCGCGAGGTGCACACCGTCCAGGCCGTCCGTCGGCCAGCAGTAGCGGCGGTAGGCGTCGGTGAACGCGGCGGCGTCGGCGGCGCGTTCGCGCTGCTTGCCGAGCAGGCCGTCGACGTCGATGCCGCGGGCGGCGGCCGCCTCCAGGGCGTTCAGGGCGCCCGGGAAGACCGCGCCGGACGCGGCGCCCACGGCGGCGTACTGCGTGCGCAGCAGCCCCGACGCCTTCAGGGACCAGGGCAGCAGCTCGGCGTCGAGCAGCAGCCAGTCGGTGGCCAGCTCCTCCCACAGCCCGGCCGCGTCGGCGGCGTCCCGCACCCGGCCGAGCACCTGCTCGGTGCGGCCGTGGTCGTCGAGAAAGGGGCGGCCGGTACGGGTGTAGAGCGCGCCCGTCGGCCCGTTCACGCCGAACCGCTCGCGCGCCACGTCCGCGTTCCGGCACACCAGGGCCACCGCACGCGACCCCATGTGCTTCTCCTCGCACACGACGCGTGCGACGCCGTCGGCCGCGTACTGCTCGAAGGCCTCCAGCGGGTGCTCCAAGTAGCCCTCGCGCCGCGAGGTGGCGGTGGGCGCCATCGTCGGCGGCAGGTACGGCAGCAGGCGCGGGTCGCCCGCGAAGCGGCTCATCACTTCGAGCGCGGCGGCCGCGTTCTCCTCGCGGACCGTCACGCGCCCGGCGTGCCGGGTCTCCACCACGCGGCGGCCGTGCACGTCACCGAGGTCGAGCGGCCGGCCGTCGTGCCCGCCGGGCGCCTCCGTGCGCAGCGGCTTCGCCGCTTCGTACCAGACGCGCTCCGCCGGTACGTCGACGAGCTCGCGCTCCGGCCAGCGCAGCGCGGTGAGCTTCCCGCCGAAGACCGCGCCGGTGTCCAGGCAGATGGTGTTGTTCAGCCAGGTCGCCGTCGGGACCGGGGTGTGGCCGTAGACCACGGCGGCCTTGCCGCGGTAGTCCTCCGCCCACGGGTAGCGCACGGGCAGGCCGAACTCGTCGGTCTCGCCGGTGGTGTCGCCGTACAGCGCGTGCGAGCGCACCCGGCCCGAGGTGCGGCCGTGGTACTTCTCGGGCAGGCCCGCGTGGCACACGACGAGCCGGCCGCCGTCGAGGACGTAGTGGCTGACGAGCCCGTCCACGAACTCCCGCACCCGCTCCCGGAAGTCCGGGTCCCGGGCGTCCTCCGCCTCGAACTGCGCGACGGTCTCGGCCAGGCCGTGGGTGAGCTGGACGCCGCGGCCCTTGAGGTGGCGGCCGAGCTTGTTCTCGTGGTTGCCCGGTACGCACAGGGCGGTGCCGTCGGCGACCATGCTCATGACGCGGCGGAGCACGCCGGGGCTGTCCGGGCCGCGGTCGACGAGGTCGCCGACGAACACGGCGGTGCGGCCCTCGGGGTGCGCGCCGTCGACGTATCCGAGCTTGCCGAGCAGGGTCTCCAGCTCGCTGGCGCAGCCGTGGATGTCGCCGATGATGTCGAAGGGGCCGGTGAGGTGGGTGAGGTCGTTGAAGCGCTTCTCGGTGACGACGCGCGCGCTCTCGATCTCCTCGACGCCCCGCAGGACGTGCACCTTGCGGAACCCTTCGCGCTCCAGGTGCTTGAGCGAGCGCCGCAGTTCGCGCTGGTGGCGCTGGATGACGCGGCGCGGCATCCCGGCCCGGTCGGCGCGCGCGGCGTTCCGCTCGGCGCAGACCTCCTCGGGCACGTCGAGGACGATGGCGATGGGCAGCACGTCGTGCCGCCGCGCCAGCTCGATGAGCTGCTTGCGGCTGTCGGACTGCACGCTGGTCGCGTCGACGACGGTGCGGCGGCCCGCGGCGAGGCGCTTGCCCGCGATGTAGTGCAGCACGTCGAAGGCGTCGCGGCTCGCGCCCTGGTCGTTCTCGTCGTCGGCGACGAGGCCGCGGCAGAAGTCGCTGGACAGCACTTCGGTGGGCTTGAAGTGGCGCCGCGCGAAAGTGGACTTGCCCGCTCCGGAGGCGCCGACGAGGACGACGAGGGAGAGGTCTGTGACGGCGAGGGAGCGGCCGGTGGTGGTGCTGCCGGTGCCGGTGGTGTTGTCGGTCATGCGGCCTTCGCCTCCTTGGTGCTCCGGTCGGTCTGGGTCTGGGTGAACACCGCCATCTGTGTCGGCGGCCCCACCTCGGGGTCGTCGGGTCCCACGGGCACGAACTCGACGCTGTACCCGTGCTGCCGGGCGACCCCGTCGGCCCAGGCCCGGAACTCCGCGCGGTTCCACTCGAAGCGGTGGTCGCCGTGCCGGACGTGTCCGGCCGGGAGCGATTCCCAGCGGACGTTGTACTCGACGTTCGGCGTGGTCACGAGCACGGTGCGGGGGCGCGCCGAGCCGAACACCGCGTACTCGAGCGCGGGCAGCCGCTCCGGGTCGACGTGCTCGACGACCTCGCTGAGCACCGCGGCGTCGTACCCTTTGAGCCGCTTGTCGGTGTACGCGAGCGAGCCCTGGAAGAGCGACACGCGCTCCGCCTGGCGCTCGCCCATGCGCTCCAGCTTCAGCCGGCGCGCGGCGACGGTGAGCGCGCGCATCGACACGTCGACACCCACGATCTCCGTGTACCGCGTGTCCTTGAGCAGCGCCTGCACCAACTGGCCCTGGCCGCAGCCCAGATCGAGCACGCGGGCGGCACCCGCCGCGCCGAGGGCGGCGAGGATCGCCTCGCGGCGCTGCACGGCGAGCGAGACCGGCTTGCTGTCCTGCTCCTCCTCGGGACCGTCGTCGGCCACGGCGTTGTCGATGTCCTCGACCGCCGTGTCGTCGGCGTCCGCGAGCCGTACCAGTTCGAGCCGCTCCATGGCCTCGCGCGTCAGCGACCAGCGCCGCGCCAGATAGCGGCTGGTGATCAGCTTCTGCTCGGGGTGGTCCGCGAGCCAGCCCGCACCGGCCCGCAGCAGCTTGTCGACCTCGTCGGCCGAGACCCAGTAGTGCTTGGCGTCGTCGAGCACCGGAAGCAGCACATACAGGTGCCGCAGCGCCTCGCCGAGGGTCAGCCTGCCGTCCGGTACGTCGAGTACGAGGCGTACGTACCGCGAGTCGCCCCACTCCGGGAAGCGCTCGTCGAGCGGCACCGGCTCGGCCGTGACCGTCCAGCCCAGCGGCTCGAACAGCGCCCGCACCAGGTCGGGGCCGCCGCGGGCGGGCAGCGCGGGCACCTCGACGCGCAGCGGCAGCGGCTGCCCCGCGCGCTCGGGCAGGGCCTTGCAGACGCCGCGCAGCGCGCTGGAGAACACCCCGCTCAGGGCGACGGCGAGCAGCGAGGACGCGGCGTACGGCCGGTCGTTCACGTACTGCGCGAGGGCCGCGTCCGGGGCGCCGCCGCGGCCCTTGCCCCGCCGCACCAGCGCCACGGGGTCCACTTCGAGCAGCAGCGCGGCCGTGCAGCGCGCGTCGGTCGCCTCCGGGTAGAAGACGTGCGCCTGCCCGTAGGACGTGGAGAACGCCTGCGCCTTGCCGGGATGCTTGTGCAGCAGGAACCCGAGGTCGGTCGCGGGGCGCTCTGGGGTGCCGGTGGTGGTGATCGTCAGGAACACTGGGTATGCCTCGAAACGCAATCTGGGCTGCGGATACTTCCAGGGCGGTCCATCGCGGTGCACAGCGCGTGCACAGGCGCCGGAGGTGGCGGACCGCGCCGAGGGCGGAGCACGCACCAGCCTTGGCGGCTCCCGGCCCTTTCTCAACCCCCGTATCTGTCGCGTGCGCCGCGGCGCGGCCCTCTCGCCGCGCAACGCCTTCTCCCCCGGCGCACCTGCACAAACGTACAGCGAACGGGCCGGAAGGGCTCAAGATTTTCCGCCCGGCCCGGGCGCCGGGCGGAAGGACGTGCGGTAGGCGGTGGGGGTCACGCCCACCTCTCTGCGGAAGAGCGTCCGGAAATTCGCGGCCGTGCCGAACCCCGTCTCTCCCGCGATTCTCTCGACGGACCAGTCGGAGGTCTCGAGGAGCCGGCGCGCGCGAAGAATCCGCTGCGCGGCGACCCACCGCATGGGCGGCATTCCCGTCTCCCGCGCGAAGCGCCGGTTGAAGGTTCTGCGGGACAGCAGGCTGTGGTCCGCCATCCGCTGCACGGTGATCGACGACCCGAGGTTGTCGATCACCCATTCCCGCGTGGCCCGCAGGCTGTCGCGAGCGGGCGCGGGCACCTCCACGTACTGCGGCTCGTTCGCACCGCGGGCGGAATGGAAGACGACGTCCTTCGCCACACGGTCCGCGACGGTGGTCCCGAAATCGGTCTGGACGACATGGAGACACGCGTCGATTCCCGCGCCGCCGCCCGCAGACGTGAGAATGGCTCCGTCTTCGACGAACAGTCGATTCTCGACGACGTCGACTTCGGGATACATGTCCCGGAGTCGATCGGTGTGGCGCCAATGCGCCGTGGCCGCCTTCCCTTTCATCAATCCGGCGTCCGCGAGCGCGAAGACGCCCGTGCAGATGGCGACGAAACGGGTTCCCCGGTCCGCGGCGCGGCGCAGCGCCTTGAGATATTCCTCCGGAACGGGAAGATGCGGATCCTCGTAACCCGGAACCACGACGATATCGGCGCTCTCGACGTCGGCCGGGCCGAGATCGTGTTTCCCCCACACCACGACGCGATATCCGGGATGCCGGCCGAACACATGCTCCGCGATGCTGATGTCCAGCGCATACGCACCCGGCACCGCAAGGATCGCCACCACCGTCTCGCCGCCCTTGGATCCCACTGGCGCCCCCTCGCTCTGGCACGATCCTTGCCGCACGTGGCACGGCCGCATCTGGTCCGCCTCCGTCCTGGCCCCCTACCGTCGTTGCATGAGCAACGCACAGCAGAAGGCGGAAATCCGCACAGAAAGCTTCGGAGTCCCGTGGGAATCAGGTTACGGGTACGTTCAAGCCGTCAAGCACGGCAATTCCATCCATCTCTCCGGCCAGGTGGCACACGACGGCACCGAAATCGTCGCCCCCGCTCCGGTCGATGAGGCCGGACTGGTCACCGATTTCGGCAACACGGGCGAGCAGTTGCGGCAGTGCTATGCCAACGCGGCGGAACTGCTCCGGCGTTTCGGTGCTTCTCTGGACGACGTCGTCGAAGAGGTCATCTACGCCGTCGATGTCGACGCGGCCGACGCCGCGGCGGGACCGGTGCGCAAGGAGGCCTACGGCCGGCCGGACCCACAGGTGGCAAGCACCATGATCGGCACTCCTCGACTGGCCTTCCGCGAACTGCTGGTCGAGGTCCGGCTCACCGCCCGGGGCTGACGCCGCCGTCCCTCGCATCTGATGCCTGCCCCCCCCGGGCCCGGCTCGGCCCAACCCGTCCCTGCCCTAGAATGATCATGAACACGCCTCGCCGTGTTCGCGACCGTATCGTTCGCCCGACAGGGCATCCCGGGGGAGAGTTCCTTGAAGCTCACCATGTTGCGCCGTGCCGCAACCACATCCGTCGCCGCCGCATTCCTCGTCGGCGGCCTCGCCACCGCCACCCCTGCGTCCGCCGCCGGCAACTACAGCTGCGGCAACTGGAAGCAGAAGGTCAACTGGTGGAGCGCGACCTGCACCGTGAAGAGCGGTCAGGCCCGTGCCGTCACCGACTGCAGCAACGGCAAGACCATCTACGGCGCGTGGGTGGGCCGCGGCACGTGGCGGTTCGGGGGCGAGTGCGGCAAGTACTTCATCGTCGCCCAGGACACCCAGGGCCGCGGCTAGCGGCACCGCGTGCGAGGGCCCGCCGATGCGTCGGCGGGCCCTCGCGCCGTGCGGTCACGGAAGTGCCGTGCCGCTACGAAGGCGTCCGTGCCGCCGCTGAAGCGCCCGTGTCGCTACGGAAGTTGCGACTGCACCTGTGCCGAGATCAGTTCCAGGTGGTCCAGGTCGGCCAGGTCCAGGCACTGGAGGTAGACGCGGCTCGCGCCGATCTCCGCGTACCGGCCGATCTTGTCGACGACCTCGGCGGGGGAACCCGCGAGGCCGTTGGCCTTCAGCTCGTCCACCTCACGGCCGATGGCCGCCGCGCGGCGGGCCACCTCGGCGTCGTCCTTGCCGACGCAGGCCACCAGCGCGCTGGAGTACACCAGGTCGTCGGGCTTGCGGCCGGCCTGCTCGGCGGCGGCCCGCACCCGGCCGAACTGCCGCTCGCTGTCCTCCACCGACGCGAACGGGATGTTGAACTCGTCCGCGAACTGCGCCGCCAGGCGCGGTGTCCGCGTCGCGCCGTGGCCGCCGATCAGCACCGGCACCTTGGCCTGCGCCGGCTTGGGCAGCGCGGGCGAGTCGGTGAGCTGGTAGTACGCGCCGTCGTAGGAGAACGTGCGGCCCGGCTCCGTCGCCCACAGGCCGGTGACGATCGCGAGCTGCTCCTCCAGGCGCGCGAACTTCTCCTTCGGGAACGGGATGCCGTACGCCTTGTGCTCCTCCTCGAACCAGCCCGCGCCCAGGCCCAGTTCGACCCGGCCGCCCGACATCTGGTCGACCTGCGCCACCTGGATGGCGAGCACGCCCGGCAGCCGGAACGTGCCGGCCGTCATCAGCGTGCCGAGCCGGATCCGCTTCGTCTCCCGGGCGAGGCCCGCCAGCGTGATCCAGGCGTCCGTGGGTCCCGGCAGGCCGTCGACCGATCCCATGCGCAGATAGTGGTCGGAACGGAAGAAGGCGTCGAAGCCCAGGTCCTCGGTGGCCTTGGCGACCGTGAGCAGCGTGTCGTAAGTGGCCCCCTGCTGGGGCTCGGTGAAGATGCGTAGATCCATGCCTCCATCCTGCACGCTCGAACGCGCGTCAACCTTCCCGGTCCCGCCGGTCCGCCGTCGCCCCGGTCGGGTGAAATCCGTCAACCCGGCGGCCGGGGCGGGCCCGCCCCAGTGACTGTGCCGCTCGGGTGATCGTTGGCTCGGCGGAGCCGGACCGCCCGGCACCCGCGCCGGCGGCCGCTGCCGGGGCGTCCCTTGCACCAACTGCCTTGCCCGGCCGGGGCGCGTCCCCCGGTCCGGCGGGGCGCGGGCCGAGGAGGCCGTCATGTCCCAGGAAGCCGTGCCCGAGCAGGCGCACGACCCGTTCGCGTCGGATCAGCACCGCGACGAGGTCGTGCCCGAGCAGGCTCGCGCGCACGCACCGGCCGAGCAGCCGGGCCCGCCCAAGGGTCTGCTGCAGCAGATGGAGGAGCTGATGGCCGCGCTCAACGCGGATCTGACCCAACTGGACGCCGACCTCCAGCAGTCCACCGCCCGCCCGCCCACAAGCGAAGAGCCGGACCGCGCCTGACGGCACGAACCCGGCGCGTCACCGGGCCGCCGCCCCCGCCGCCGAGGCCCGCCCCCGGCGCCGGGGGCGCCGCCCGACACGACGCCCCCGCCCCGGCCGTCGAGGCCCGCCCGGCGGCCGGGGGAGCCATCTGACGCCGCACCCCGGCGCCCCGTCGGCCTGGGGCTGTGCCCACCCGTGCCGCCCCTGGCGGCCCAGCTGCCCACAGCGGGAGCACGGTTGCACACTCAACGCCCCCCGGCAGTCCCCGGCCCCCTCAGCAAGAGGGCGACCTCCCCTCCGCAACACAGTCCCCCCTCCCCCCGTCCAAGGCGCCCCTGCCAGAACGTGCCGCCAGTCTGCGGAGCATTTCCAGGACGCGGTCTCTGGACTCGTCGGCGGCGTCGATGGCCTCCATGCACTGCCAGTACATCCCCTCGCCGTCGGCGCCCATGGCCACCGTGACCAGGGCTATGCCCACTTCGCCCAGGAGGGCGCCGAGGCCGAGCAGGGTGTCGTGGGCGTCGCCTATCTCGGTGAGGGCCGCCGCGCGTATCTCCTCCGTCGCGGACTGCGGGGGGCTCAGGACGGCGCAGCCCCGGCCGCTCAGCTCGCTCAGGCCCAGCGCCTCGCCCCGTAACTCCGGTGGGCCCGTGACCGCGAGACGGCTGCCGATCGCCTGCGCCAGCGCCTGGGACTGCCACACCTCCGCCACGATGGCCGCGGGCTCCTGACTCCGCGCCAGGGCGCACCTGCTCGCCTCGATGAGCCGCATCGCATCCATGCGCCGTCCCCATTCATCCCGCACCCACACACGGCACGTTCACCCGAACTCCCTTGTCCACTACCCACAGTGAGCGCCTTCAGGACGAAAAGCCAGAGGAAGCCTGAAATCTGTGGACAAAAATTCGCCAGTGGACAATGCATCCACTCCGGAGAGTGACGACGAGGTGTCTTTGGGGGGCTTTCGGCATGTCCAACGGGCGGTTACGCCCGCGGACTTACGGGGCGGGTGGGCCGTGCGCCGGTTCCGCGCCGCCCGAGCCGGGCCGACGCGGCGCGCACTACGGCGCCGGAAAGCGGTGCTCGTTCCTGTCGATCTTCGCCGCGAGGGCCTCGAGCGGGTCGATGCCGAGCACTTCGCAGAACTGCAGCAGATAGGCGAGGACATCGGCGACCTCGTCCGTGACGCGGTGCGCGGAGTCCGCGTCGTCCATCACCCGCGCCGACTCCTCCGGCGTCAGCCACTGGAAGATCTCCACGAGTTCGGAGGCCTCCACGCTGAGCGCGGCGGCGAGGTTCTTGGGCGTGTGGAAGGGCTCCCAGTGCCGCGCGGCCGCGAACTCGGCCAGCCTGCGCTGCAGTCCCGCTACGTCATGATCTGTCACGGCCCCAGTCAACTACATCCCGTCAGCGGCACACCGGCCACATCCCATCAGCGGCACACCGGCGCCTCCCGCGTACCACCCGGCCTGCCCAGGTCCACCACCGTCACGCCGTCCGCCGTCGCGGCCCACGTCGCGTCGGCCACGGCGCCGATCAGGCGCAGGTGCCCGCGCGCGCACATGCGTGCCGCGAGATCCGCGAGCGCCCGCTTCTGGCGGTGGTCGAGGCAGCGGTCGAAGCCGTCGGCGAGGACCGTGAGGCTCTGGTAGGCCTCCGGGACCTCCGCCACCGGGTCGACTTCAAGGACCCGCGGCCCGGTGAGCAGCACCAGGGCGAGCGCGAGATAGCGCAGCTCGCCGTCGCCGAGGCGGCCGACGCTGGTGCGCACCCCGTCGCCGCGGTCGAGCAGTGCGCGCACGGCGCCGTCCCGCGTCTCCTCGGCGAGCACGTCGGCGACCGGCCCGGAGCAGCCGGCGCGCAGCGCGGTCACGAGCTGGGAGTGGCGGTTGCCGCACTCGGCGCGGGTGCGCCACAGCACCTCGGCGAGGTTGTCGCAGCCGCCGAGGAGGCGGCCCGCGCCGACCAGGCCGGGTGGCACCGGCTCGCGCATGCGCCCGGGCCGCGGGTCGCAGGCGAACACCGACCGCAGGGCGACGACGACCTGTTCGGCGGCGGCGAGCACCAGGCGCTGCCCGTCGGTCTTGCCCGCGACGCGCAGCGGAAGCAGCGCCGTGCCGAGCCGGTCGTCGGGCAGCGGCGCGCGGGTCACGGGCGCGGCGCCCGCGGTGTGCCAGGAGGCCTGCACGGCGCGCCGCCCGGGGTCGCGAAGCGCGGTCTCCAGCAGGGTGAGACCGTCGCGCGTCAACCGCTCGCCCGCGATGCGCAGTTCCGGCTCGGCCTGTACGGCGACGTCGAGCCGGACGGGCCCGGCGGGGCCGTCGACCGTGCAGCCGATGCGGAAGCCGCGGCGCGCCTGCCCGTCGGCCCGCGCGCGCTCGGGCACGCAGCGGGTCGGCTGCGGGAACACGTCGATCAGCTCGGCTCCCGCGCCGAGCAGCGCCAGCGCCTCGTACGCCCGCAGCGCGCTCGTCTTGCCGCTGCCGCTCGGGCCCGCGAAGAGGGTGAGCGGGCCGAGCGGGAAGGCGGCACCACGATGCCCCGCGAAGGCGGAAAGGCGCAGTTCGGTGACGCGCGGCTTGGCCCGGGACAGCGGATTCTGCGCGAGCGTCCGGCGGGAGTGCACAGTCATGACCGGAAGCTATGGGTCAGTGGATCAGCCGAACCGTTTTGCCCCGGCGACCTTCGCACGATCGGGGGACGGCGGATCAATGCGCGGCGCGGGGCGGGGAGTTGGGATACGACCCGTCCGACGGGCCGGGCCGGTCTCTCAGGGCACGCATGCCCCAGGGCACGACGGAGGCACTAGATGCCCGTCGCCGCCTCCACCAGGCCCTGGACCTCCGTGTCCGGCGGCGAGAGCAGGAAGACGTTCTTCTCCACGCGGTGCATCCCGCAGCCGAGGCCGAAGACCACGCCGCTGCTGAAGTCCAGGACCCGCTTGGCGACTTCGGTCTCGGCGCCGGACAGGTCGAGCAGGACCGGGGTCTGCGACATCAGGTTCTCGGCGACCTCGCGGGCGTCCGCGAAGATGTTCACGCGCGTCACGACGAACCGCCGCCGCGCCTCCGTCTCGGCGTCGGGCAGCGCGCGGTGCCCGGGCCAGGACGGCCATTCGTTGCGGCCGCGCAGCGGCACGACCTGGGCGAGCCCTTCCCACTGTTCGTCGGTGGCTTCGTGGCTGGTCACAGAGCAACCCCGTCCTGGCTCGTCCTCAACTTCTGCACCGGGCAATTCTTGCGCAACTCACCCGATCGGCCCAACCACGACACGGCCGGATGGGATGTCTCACACCCGCCGGGAACTCCCCGGCCGCCGCGCGCGACCACCTGACCGGTGCCGGGTGTCCGCTGCCCGCGCCGCCGGATCAGTCACGGGAGCGTCGATGCCAGACGAGCGTTCATCCCTTTCGGGTACGCCGAGTTCTTCGCGTACGCAGAGAAGTACGGGCGGGGCGTGGCGGCCGCCGCCCGCGCTGCTCGGTTTCCTCGTGCTCCTCGTCGTCGTCTTCGCCGTCGCCTACCAAGTCGGCTCGTCCGTGGGGCCCGTGGCGCCGGGGATGCGGTCCTCGACTCCGGACTCGGACTCGGGCACGGGTGGCGGCTCGGGGGGCGGTTCGCACGGAGGCCACGGGGGTCACGGCTAGTGGGCGACCAATCCACCGACCTGATCGTCGGCGGCATGACCTGCGCGGCCTGTGTGAACCGGGTCGAGAAGAAACTGGGCAGGCTGGACGGCGTCACCGCGACGGTGAACCTCGCCACCGGGCGGGCCCGGGTGCGCCACCCTGTGGGCACCGCGGCGGACGAGCTCGTCGCCGTCGTCGTACGAGCCGGATACACCGCCGAACTGCCCCCGCCGCCGGATCCAGAACCCGCGGCAGAAGCAGAGCCCGCAGCGGAAACGGCGGGCGGCGACGAGAGCGCCCGCGCCGAGCGTCGGCGGCTGCTGGTCACCGCGCTGCTCTCGCTGCCCGTGCTCGTCCTGTCGATGGTGCCCGCCTGGCAGTTCCGCAACTGGCAGTGGCTCTGCTTCGTGCTGACGGCGCCGGTGGCGGTGTGGGGCGCGTGGCCCTTCCACCGGCGGGCGCTCGCCGGGCTGCGGCACGCCGCCGCGACCATGGACACGCTGGTGTCGCTCGGGGTGGCCGCCTCCTTCTCCTGGTCGGCGTACGCGCTGTTCCTCGGCGGGGCGGGCGAGCCCGGGATGCGGATGCCGTTCGAGGTGCTGCCGTCGGCGGGCGGCGGCGCGCACCACGTGTATCTGGAAGCGGCGGTCGGCGTGCCGCTGTCCGTGCTCGCGGGGCGCTTCCTGGAGTCGCGGGCGCGGCACGGCACCGGTGCGGCGCTGCGGTCGCTCGCCTCCCTCGCCGTCAAGGATGTCGCGGTACGGGACGCGGGCGGCGGCGAGCGGCGGGTGCCGGCGGGGCAGTTGCGGGTGGGGCAGGAGTTCATGGTGCGGCCCGGGGAGCGGGTGGCGACCGACGGTGTGGTGGTGTCCGGGAACTCCGCGCTCGATCTGTCGCTGGTGACCGGCGAGAGCGAGCCCGTGGAGGCGGGCCCCGGCCAGGAGGTCGTCGGCGGTTCCGTCAACGCGAGCGGGCTCCTTGTGGTGCGTGCGACGGCGGTCGGCGCCGACACCCAACTCGCCCGCATCACAAGGATGGTGACGGATGCCCAGGCGGGGAAGGCGCGCGCCCAGCGGCTCGCGGACGCCGCGGCCGGTGTGTTCGTCCCCGTGGTCCTGACGCTCGCCGTCACCGTCCTCGGGTTCTGGCTGGGCGCCGGGGCCGACCCTGAGGGCGCGGTAACGGCGGCCGTGGCGGTCCTGGTCGTCGCCTGCCCGTGCGCCCTCGGGCTCGCCACGCCCACCGCGCTGCTCGCCGCCACCGGCCGCGGCGCCCAGCTCGGCGTACTCGTCGGCGGACCGCGCGCCCTGGAGACGCTGCGGCACGTCGACACGGTCGTCCTCGACAAGACCGGCACGCTGACGACGGGCCACATGACCGTCACCGAAGTGACCGCCGCACCAGGCGGACTCGGCCGCGAGGCGGCGCTGCGGCTCGCCGGGGCGGTGGAGCGGGGCTCGGAGCATCCGCTGGGACGCGCCATCTCCTCGTACGCCCAAAAGGAGCTCCCGGAGAAGGGGTTGCCGCGGGTCACGGAGTTCCGCGCGACGCCGGGGCAGGGGGTGCGGGGTGTGGTCGAGGGGCGCGAGGTGGAGGTGTGCTCGCCGGGCGCGGAGCCGCCCGCGCTGCCCGACGCGCTCGCCCGCGCGCTCGCCGACGCCGAGGCGGCCGCGCGGACCGTCGTCCTCGTGCGGGTCGACGGCGCCGTCGAGGCGGTCGTGGCCGTGGGGGACGTGCTGCGGGCCGGGAGCTATCGCGCCGTCGACCGGCTGCGGCGGCTCGGCGTGGAGCCGGTCCTCGCCACCGGGGACCGGCCCGCGGTCGCCCGCGCGGTGGCCGCCGAGCTGGGGATCGGCGAGGTGTACGCGGGCTGCACCCCCGAGGACAAGGCCGAGTTGGTCGGGCGGCTGCGGGGCGAGGGGCGCCGGGTCGCGGTGCTCGGCGACGGCGTGAACGACGCGGCGGCGCTCGCCCGCGCCGACCTGGGCATCGCCATGGGCTGCGGCAGCGACGCGGCGATCGGGGCGGCTGACGTGACGCTGGTCGCCGGGGACATCGGCGCGGCCGCCGTCGCCGTACGCCTCGCCCGCCGCACCCTGGCCACCATCCGCGCCAACCTGGTCTGGGCGTTCGGCTACAACGCCCTCGCCGTGCCGCTCGCCGCCGTCGGCCGCCTCGGCCCGATGACGGCGGCGGTCGCGATGTCCTTGAGTTCGCTGCTGGTGGTCGGGAACAGCCTGCGGCTGCGTACGTGGGAGCCCGTGCCGCGGAGTGCGGCGCGGGGTCGGGGTGCGGCGCGGGCTCGCGGTGCGCGAGGGGGGTCCTTCGGTGCGTAGTCGTGAGGTGAACGAGGTAGGTGGCGGGACCACTCTGCACGCGCGCGTGCGTGGCGCCGCTCTGCACGCGCGCGTGCGTGCCGCTTTGCCCGGTGTGCTGGCGCCCGTCCTCGCCTGCGCGCTGGCGCTGTGCGGGCTTTCGGCCTGGGTCGCCGCGGGGGCCGCGGGCGGGCCCGCGCGGATAGCCGTCGGGGACGGGCGGGTGTTCCTCGCGTACGGCGGCAAGGCGGAGACCGCGGCGTTCTTCCGCATCACCAACAGCGGGGAGTCCGGCGACGAGTTGCTGTCCGTCGGCTCGCCCGCCGCCGACGACGTCATGCTCAGCCGGACCGTGGAGCGGCCCGGGAACGTCGAGTCGATGCGGATGGTGGACTCGGCGGCCGTGCCCGCACGGTCCGTGGTGCGGATGACGCCCGAGGGCCTGGACGTGATGCTGCGGCCCACACGGCCGCTGCGGCTCGGCGACGAGGTGCCCTTCGTGCTGCGCTTCCGGCACGCCGGTGAGGTGGCGGTGCGGGCGGAGGTGGTCAGGCCGGGGAGCTGAGCCGCGTCCGCGTGGCGCGGGGATGGGATCCGTCGCGTGCGTACGGATACGTCGCGTGCGTACGGATCCGTTGTCCGCGTACGGGAACTTCCCGCGCCGTCCGTCCGACTACTGCCGCACAAGGCAGAGGCCGGGAGGCCGGGAAGGGGCGCGGGCTGCGGATGGGTGGTCTGGACGTACACATGCGGGGCGTGACCTGCGGGCACGGGCGCGTGGTCGCCGTCGACGGGGTGGACCTGGAGGTCGCCGCGGGCGAACGTGTGGCGCTGACCGGCACGAACGGTTCCGGCAAGTCCACGCTGCTGCGGGCCGTCCTCGGGCTGCACCGGCACACGGTGGGCACCATCCTCGTCGGCGGCCGCGGCACCGCGTCCGCGGCGGACCGGGCCTGGCGGCGGCGCGCCTGCGCGTGGGTGCCGCAGAAGCCGGCGGCCGGCCGGTTCCCGCTGCTCGCGGGCGAGTTGCTGGACTCCGGGGGCGCGCCCGGGCAGGCGGCGGAGGCGGCCCGCGCGCTGGGCGTGGGCGCGCTGCGGCACCAGCCGCTGGACACGCTGTCCGGGGGCCAGTTGCAGCGGATGTACCTGGCCCGTGCCATCGGCTGCGTGGCCGCCGGGGCCGGGGTGCTGCTCGCCGACGAACCCACTGCCGCGCTCGACTTCGCGGGGCAGGAGGAGGCTGCCGCGGCGCTCATGGCTCTGCCGGTCACGTTGGTGGTCGTCACCCATGACCGTGCCCTTGCCGAACGCTGCGACCGCGTGCTGGACATGGCTGCGGGGCGGCTGCGGGAGGTGGCGCGGTGAGGCCCTGCCGGGGCCTCCTGGCTCCCGCGAGAATTCAGCCCCTCCGGCGTTTGAGGAGCGGGGTCCGGGGCGGAGCCCCGGGGGTGCGGCGATGACCCTTCTCGCCACCGCCGACCTCGGCCTCATGCTCCAGCTCGTCCCCGTGCAGCGCGCCGGGTTCGCGCTGCTGCTCGCGGCCGTGGGCCTGCCGATCGTCGGGGTCGTGATCGTGGGGCTCGACATCATGCCGGTGCGGTTCGCGATGATGCATGTCGCGCTGCTCGGCATCGCGGTGGGCCTGCTCACCGGCCTGGACCCGATGCTGTGCGCCCTGGTGGCGTGCGCGCTCGCGGGGGCCGGGGTCGCGCCGCTGGCCGGGACACCGGCCGGGCTCTCCGGGGCGATGGGGCTCCTGATGAGCATGGCCATCGCGGCGGCCCTGCTCGTGCTCTCCGTCTCCGGGGTCAACGCTTCCGGCGCGTTCGCGCTGTTGTGGGGGTCGATCCTGTCCGTCGGAAGCGCGGACCTCGTCGTGGTCGGGGTGCTCGCCGCCGTCGTCCCGGCGCTGTTCTGGTGGCGGCGCCGCGACCTCGCGCTGCTCCTGTACGACCGTGAACTCGCCGAGTGCTCGGGCGTACGCGTCGGCCCGCTCACGGTCGTCCTGCTCGTCCTGGTCGCCGTCGCCGTGGCCGGCGCGATCAAGCTGACCGGGGCGCTGCTCGTGGACGCGCTCACCCTGCTGCCCGCGCTCGCCGCGCGCCGCATCGGCAAGCGGCTCACCACCATCGCGCTGTGGGCCGTGGCCATCGGCGTCGCCGTCAACGTCACGGGCTTCCTCATCGCCCTCTGGCTGGACTGGCCGCCCGGCCCGGTCCTCGTCCTGACCGCGGGGGCCGTCGTCCTCGCCGTCCATCTCATCCCCGAACGGAGCGTCACCTCATGTCCACCTCCCGCATCCGCCGCCGCGCCCCCCTCGTCGCGCTGAGCGCCGCGCTCGCCCTGACGGCCGCCGGCTGCGGTGACGACGCCGCTTCCGGCGGTTCCGGCAACGGCTCCGGCAATGGCTCCGGCGGCAAGAAGGGCGGGCCCGTCGTCGTCGCGACCACCACGTGGGAGGGCGCGTTCGCCAAGGCCGCGGGCGCCGAGGACGTCACCGTCCTGGTCCCGCCGTCCACGCACCACGCCCCCGACTACGACCCCAAGCCGTCCGACCTCGCGGCCGTCGCGAAGGCCGACTTCGTGCTGTACGCGCCGTTCGAGCCGTACGCCGACAAGATCAAGGACGCGGCGGGCTCCGACGCCGAACTGGTGAAGGTGAACCTCGACAACGACGCCGGGAAGGTGCGCGGCGAAGTGGCCCGGCTGGGTGGCCTGTTCGGCACCAAGGCCGCGGCCGCGCGCTGGACCAAGACCTTCGACCGCGAGTACGCCCGGCTCGCCAAGGACCTCAAGGCGTCCTGGCCCGGCGGCAAAAGCCCGGCCGTCGTCAGCCAGGTGTTCACCACGTGGTCGGCGCGCATGGCCGGAGCGCGGACCGTCGGAACGTACGGACCGGAGGCCGTGACCGCCTCCCAGCTCGCCGGGCTTTCCGCGAAGAAGCCCGCGTTCGTCCTGGACAACGCGCACATGTCCACCGGGAAGGTGCTGCCCGACTCCGGCGCCGAGCAGGTGGAGATCGTCAACTATCCGGGGAAGGACCTGGAACTGCTGCCGGTGTACCGGGAGGCGGCGGCGCAGTTGAAGAAGGCGATGAAGGGGGCCTGAGGCCGCAGGGGGCTGAAGGCTTCCCCGGGCCCCGACGCAGGCCCAAGCAGGCCCACGTCGGCCCGGGGAGGCTTCGGTCAGGCGCGTGCCGCCCGCTCCCGCAGGCCCGCGCGGTCCGGCTTGCCCGCCGGGGTCAGCGGCAACTCCGCGACGAGCAGCAGCCGTTCGGGGTGCTTGGCGCGGTCGAGGCCGCGTGCGGTGAGGTGCCGGGCCAGGTCGTCCAGGGTGGGCGCGGCGGAGTCGGCCGCGCGGGAGGCCGGCACGACGCAGGCCGCGAGCCGCTCCCCCATCACGGGGTCCGGTACGCCGACGCACACCACGTCGCGTACCAGCGGATGGGCGTTCAGCTCCCGTTCGACCTCCGCGGGGCTGATGTTGGCGCCGCCGCGGATCACCACGTCCTTGAGGCGGCCGACGACGTGCAGGACGCCGTCCTCGTCGAGGCGCCCCAGATCGCCGGTGCGGACCCAGCCGTCGGGGGTGCGGTAGCGGGCGTCCAGTTCGGGGGCGCCGACGTAGCAGAGCGGGGTCATCGGACCGCGCGCGACGATCTCGCCGACGGTGCCGTCCGGCACGGGCGCGTGGGTGGTGGGGTCGGCCACGCGGATGTCCGCGACGCGGGGGTCGGGGCGGCCCGCGACGATGCCGTGGCTGTCGGCGCCCTCCGGGTCCGGCCGATTGGCAAGGCCCGTATGGCAGTTGACGCCGTCCGCCGAACCGTAGAGGTTCACGACGGGGCAGCCGAAGGCGTGGCGCGCCTCGGCGGCGGTGGTGGCGTCGAGGGGCGAGCCGCCGAGGACGAGAGCGGCCGGCGCGGGCAGCTTCCCCGCGCCTCCCCGGTCCAGTCCCCGGCCCGGTCCCCCGTCCTGTTCCTGCTCCTGTTCCTGTTCCTGTTCCTGCTCCAGGCGGTCGAGGATCATCCGGGCCATGGTGGGGACGCCGAGGACGTGGGTGGGTTCGTGCTCCCGGATCGCGGCGATCGCGGCCTCAGGCGTGAAGTGGTCGAGGAGGACGAGGGTGCCGCCGTGCCGGGCGAGGGTGACGGCCGTGCCGTTGGACCCGAAGGCGGACGCGAGCGGCACGAGGAAGAGGCAGCGCGGCGGGGTCGCCGGGTCCGGCATGAGCGAGGCGAAGAAGTTGCCGCGGCCGCCGGCCAGGGCGTTGTGGGAGTACGCGACCATCTTCGGCTCGGCCTCGGAGCCGGAGGACACGAGGATGCGGGCGGGGCCGTCGGGGTCGGGGCGCGCGGCGACGAACTCCGAGGGGTCGCTGCGGCGCAGCAACTCCCCGAAGGGGACGGCGCCTTCGGGGGCGGGCCCTGGGCCCACGGCTATGACGTGCCGGAGGGACGGCGTCGTCGCGGCGGGTCCGGTCGCGGTCGACGACGCCGTTGCCGCCACCGAGTTCGCTGAGGCCACCGACGCCGCCGTGAGCGTCGCCGCGGGGCGGGCGCCGCGGTGTTCCGTGGCGGCGATGACGGCCACGGCTTCCGCGCGGCGCAGCAGGCTCGTGGCCTCGGCGGCGCCCCGGCCCACGGGGAAGGGCAGGGCGACCGCGCCGATCGCGGCGAGCGCGAGGTCGGCGATCACGGCGTTCCGGCTGTTGGGCAGTTGTACGCCGACGACGTCGCCGGCCCCGATGCCGAGCTGTCTGAGCCCGACGGCCAGACATCGGACCTTGCGGTCGAGGGCCGTGTAGCAGAGCGCGCCCTTGGCGTCGATGACGGCGGTGCGGTGCAGATCGCTGATCTGCCGCGCCCGGAACAGGCTGTAGAGGTCGAGATCGGGACAGGTCCCGTCGACCGCCCAGGAGCGGCGGAGGGAGGTGGGGAGCAGGTCGTTCAGGGGGAGGGGCATGAGGGCTCCTGAAGGTGATGGGGGTGAGAGGGGGGCGAGGGGCCGAAGACGAGCCCGGAGGGCTGCCGAATCCCGGGCGCCGCGGCGTGCGGTGCGGGCGCCGGAGGATGGGCTCGGGCGGGTGCCCGGAAACCGAGAGGCCGGGAGACCGGAGTTCCGGAGACCGGGGTTCCGGAGGCCGGGACCGGTGGCCCGAGGCCCGGAACCCGAAGGCCCGGAACCCGCGGGCCGGGCCCGAAGATCCGGACCCCGAACATTCAGCAGGCCCAGGGCCCCGCCCTGCCGTGGGCTCCAGGCGTACCGCGGGGACCGGGCGTACCGAGAAGGCCGGTCGGCCAGGGCGTCGGGTGCGCCCGGTCAACGTGCGGTGGCGGGGCTCACGTGAAGGTCCATGGGTTCGGGACCATGGGCGCGCCGTGGGTGTCCCGGCCGATCGTGGTGGCGAACCGTGGGTCGGTGTGCAGGGAGGCCAGGTCCGTGGTGACCGGAGTCGCCGTCAGGCCGTGGGAGCGGAGCAGGGTGAGCGCCTCCGGTGTGGGCAGCGCGCTCAGGTCGTACGCCGCCGCGGCGGCCGCGCACGTGTCGGTCGGGGCGAGCCAGCCGTCGGCGGTGCGCAGGGGGCGGCGGAAACCGGCGGGCGGCCGGGGTTCGGCGCCCCGGGCGGCGCGGCGCAGGGCGGGGGCGACGAGGGTGTCGGCGGCGCCGAGGAGGGAGGAGTCCACGCGCACGCCGAGGCCACCGTCGCGCTCGCGCAGGAGCAGTCCGGCGAGGACGGCTTCCGCGCCGAGGAGGCCGCCGAGCACGTCGAGGAGGGTCATCAGGGACGGCGCGGGCGCCTCGTCGGCCGGGCGTACCGCCGCGCCGACGGCCGTGCGGGCCTGGACCATGAAGTCCGTGCCCATGGGGGCGTCGTCGAGCCGGTCGGCCCAGCCGCTCGTGTACGCGTACACGAGGCCGGGGTTGACGGCGGCGAGGTCGGCGGCGTCCAGGCCGAGCCCGGCCGCCTTGCCGGGGGCCCAGTTGTGCAGGAACACGTCCGCGTCGGCGACGAGTTCGCGCACGCGGCGGCGCCCGGAGGGCGACTTGATGTCCGCCTCGACGGCGCGCTTACCGCGGTTCAGGGCCAGCCAGCGGGCCGAGACCCCGCCGCAGGCGGGCGGCATGCCGCGCAGCGGGTCGCCGCCCGGCGGCTCGACGCGGACGACGTCGGCGCCGAGGAGGCGCAGCAGGTGGGCGGCCAGCGGGGCCTGGATGCGGCGGCCCGCCTCCACGACGGTGAGCCCGGCCAACGGGAGTGCGGGGGTGGGGAGTCGGCGCACCCGCTCCCCCGCCGGGGCGGCCGGGCCGAGCCGGGCCAGGGACCAGGGGGCCGCGCCGTCGTACTCGGCGGCGCGGCCGGCGAGGGTCCGCAGGGCGCACACCTCGGCGCCGGACTCGGCGGCGGCCTCCTGGACACGTGCCCACCGGTGACCGCGGGCCGTGGCGTGCAGGGCGTCGGGGAAGGGGGCGCAGGCGGTGGCGTACCGGAACTGGAAGGGGCGCCAGCCGCCGCGTATCGCCTCGGCCGGGGCGTCGAGGGCGCGCCAGAACGCGGCCCAGGCACCGGGGTCGAGGGTCTCCAGTTCGAAGAGGATGCCGTCGGCGGAGGTGAACGGCGGCCCGCCCGGGGCGAGTTCGGCGGCCTCGCCCTCGTCGGCGCCGGTCGCGGCGAAGTACTGGGACACGGCGAGCAGCCCCGCGCGCGCCGCACTCGTCCGCACGCGGCCCGCCGCGCACGCCTCGCCGCCGCGCGCCCGGGCGAGGAGCTGGGCCAGCAGGCCCTGGACGGCAAGGACGCCCGCGGCGGTGGCGGCGTAGTCGGCACCGAGCCCGCTGGGTGCGCCGTCACGGCGCCCGTGTACGGCCATGATGCCGGTGGCGGCTTGGACGGTGGGTTCGTCGTGGAGGACGGCGGGTTCGTCGTGGAAGACGGCGGCCTCCTCTTCTACCGGCCCCTCCCCCACCACATCCGCCCAGAGCACGTCGGCCGTCACCAGGCCGAACCCGGCCCCGGAGAGGGCGACGCGGGCGCCGGCGGTGTCGTCGCCGGTCGGCGTCCCGTGGATCTCGGCGCCCAGCAGGCGCAGATGTCCGGCGGCGACCCGCGTCAGCTCGGGCGGTCCGCCGATGTCGCAGCGGAGCGCCTCCAGGGGCCGGGCGGTGGCGGCAGTCTGTGCGGTGGTGAGGGGTGGTGACGTCATGTCGGTCGTGTCTCCTCTCCCGGCGCGGGGCGGGGCCCCGCCGGGGTCGTTCCGAACGCGGGAACCCGAGGCCGTCGGCAGCCGACCAGTTCCCTGGAGAGACAGTCGGGCGCCCGGGCCCGCGGGTTCCCGGTGAACTGGAGGAAGCGATGGCGGAGCTGACCGAGCGGCACAGGGAGAGGGCGCGACCGGGGAGTGCGGTGACGGCGCCGTCGGGGAGGGTGGCGCCGTCGGGCGACGGCGCGGGCCAGGTGCCCGCGGACCTCCCCGGCCGGGTCGCCGCCTTCGTGGCCGAGCACGTCGTGCCCCACGAGGACCTGCTGGACGCGGGCGGCCCGCGGGCCGACGCCGTACTGCGGGACGTGCAGGAGCGGGCGCGGCGGGAGGGACTGTGGGCGCTGCCGCTCCCCGCCGAACTGGGCGGACAGGGGCTCGACCTGGAGCGGTACGCGGCGTTCGCCGAGGCCGAGGGCGCCAGCGACCACGGGCCCGCCGCCCTCGGCTCCGCGCCCCTGCTCGACGTACTGATGCTGCGCCGGCACGGCACCGCGCGCGTCCGCGAGGCGTACCTCACCGGCCTCGTCGCGGGCGACCTCCGCACCTGTTACGCCATGACCGAACCCGACGTACCCGGCACCGATCCCTTCCTGACCGCCACCCGCGCCACCCGTGAACCGGACGGGAGTTGGCGGCTCACCGGCCGCAAGTGGTTCACCTCGGGCGCGGGCGGCGCCGACCTCGTCACCGTGCTCGCCCGCACCGACGGCGCGCCGCCCGACCGCGACGGCCTGTCCCTCTTCCTGGTGCCCACCGACTCGCCCGGCTTCCGCCTCGTACGCGAACTGCCCGTCCTGGGCGCGGGCGGGCAGTGGGAGATCGCGTTCGACGGCGTGCGCGTGCCCGCCGACCATCTCGTCGGCGCACGCGGTGCCGCCCTCGCCGTCGCCGGGGAACGGCTGCAGCTCGGCCGTACGCTGCGCTGTCTGCGCTGGCTCGGGCAGGCCCAGCGGGCCTTCGACCTGATGGCCGCCCGCGCCGTCACCCGCACGGGCTCGCGCGGCCCGCTCTCCGCCCACCAGCTCGTCCAGCGCCACGTCTTCGAGTCGCTGCTCGCGCTGCGTACGACGCGTCCGCTGGTGCACGAGGCGGTGGCGCGGCTCACCGCGGGCGAGGACGCGCACGTCGAGGTGGGCCTCGCCAAGGTCGCGGCCGCGCGCACGCTCCAGCAGGTCGTGGACGCGGCGATTCAGGTCCACGGCGCGGCCGGGCTCGGCCCGGACACACCACTGCCCGCGCTCCTGCGCACCGGGCGCGCGGCGCGGATCCTCGACGGGCCGGACGAGTCGCACATCACGTCGGTGGCGCGGCGGGTGCTGCGCGGGTACGCGTAGCGGGTCATACGTCGCGGAGGTCCACGGCGCCCGTCAGGGCGGCGAGGCCGAGGGCCAGGAAGAAGTCGCCCCAGATCAGTTCGTGTTGGACGGCTGTTCCGGCCGGGGCGTCGTGGCAGCCGTCGAGGAGCATGCCGGCGGGGCGGGTGGGGGTGGTGCAGGTTCCGGTTGCGGTGCCGCTCAGGTGCGCGCTGATCAGGCGGCGCAGGATCGCCTCCGCGCGGCGGGCGCAGGCCTCGGCGCCGGGCAGGGCGGCGAGTTTGAGCAGGGCGACGGCGGTGATGGCGGCGGCGGAGGTGTCCAGGGGGCCGTCGGGGCGGTCTTCGTCGGCGGATGGGATCAGGGGTGGTGCGGTGTCGGTGGCGTACGGGGCCGAATGCCCGCCGTCGGCGTACGGGACCGGCGCCTCGTCCTCCGCGGGCCGCCGCCCGGTGAGCGGCGCTCCCAGGCGTGTGGCCACCGTTCGCAGGTGGTCGGGGTGTCCGACGGCGCCGTCGGGTCGTACGAGCGCGTCCGCGACGGCGAGCAGGAGCCAGGCACGGCCACGGCTCCAGCCGGGCGCCGGTTCGGCGAGCGGGCGCCAGCCGGTGCCGGGGGCGTACTCCCAGGCGGGGGCGAGGCGGGGCGCGGCCCCGGCGCACAGTTCCAGGTGACGGCGCAGGTGCGACGCCGCCGCCTCCCTGCCGTACGGGCCCGCCGAGGCGAGCAGCGGCACCAGCCCCGGCACCGCGTCCGCACGAGCGAGCAGCCGGGAACCGCCGAACGCCGAACCCCAGGGGACCAGGCCGAGTTCGGGGTCGAACGCGGCTAGGCAGGCACGGGCGGCGTGGGCGCGGAGGGGGGTGGCGGGTGCCGGGTCGGGGGCGAGGGGGGAGCCGAGGGCGGGCGCAGTGCCAGGGGCGGGCGCCGAGCCGGAGGCAAGCGCGGAGCCGGGGACGACTGCCGAGCCGGAGGCAAGCACCGAGCCAGGGGCGACCACCGAGCCGGAGGCAAGCACCGAGCCAGGGACGGACGCCGCGCCGGAGGCAGCCGCGGAGCCGGAGGCAGGCGCGGAGCCGGGGACGAGCACCGAGCCAGGGGCAGCCGCCGAGCCGGAAGCGGGCGAGGCCCCGGAGGCGAGCACCGCGCCGGAGGCGACCACCGAGCCGGAGGCAAGCGCCGAGCCGGGGACGGACGCCGCGCCGGAGGCAGCCGCGGAGCCGGAGGCGGACGCCGCGTCGGAGGCGGGCGTGGTGTCGAGGGTGAGCGCCGTGCCGTACCAGAGGATCAGGCCGCGCGTCGCGGTGTCCGCATCGGCCCAGTCGGCCAGTCGCGCGGTGCACGCCTCGGCCGCCGCGCGGTCCGCCGCCTCGCCCGTGTGCCGCGCGCGCAGCCACAGCAGTCCCGCCCAGAAGCCGCCCGTCCAGGACCCGCGTCGCGTCGTCGTCCACGTCCCGGTGCCGGGGTCGGCGGACAGCGGGAAACGGGCGCCGACCTCGTCCAGGGTCACGGCAACTCTCCCCAGTACGGCCTCCAGGGCGGGCCCGGCCCAGTCGCCCGCAGGGCTGGGTACGTACACGTCCGTCACCCCTCCCCCTCCCCACCGCCCGCTCCCCCGCGCCGCTCCCGTACCGCCCACATCAGTGCCACCCCGCAGGCCGCCGCGAACTCCGTCGCCACCAGCGCCCAGCCCCACCCGTAGCGGTCCGCCGCCGCGAGGAGGCCGAAGAGCGGCGGGCCGAGGGCGAAGCCCGCGAAGAAGCCCGCCGCGACGAGGGCCGAGTCCTGGCCCGCGCGGCCCGGCGCGGCACGCTGCATGACCAGGACCATGGAGACCGCGTTGGCCGACACCGCGAACACGCCCACGGCCACCGCGGCCACCCACACCAGCGGGCCCACCACCGCCGCCCCGGCCAGCAGCGCCGCCGCGCCGACCGCACCCGCCGCGAGCCACCCCGGCAGCCACTCCGCGCGCCCGGGCCGCGCCGCCCTGGACCAGGCCACCCGGCCCACCACCCCGGCCACGCCAAGAACGGCCACCAGCGCGCCCGCCGCTCCAGGCCCCATGTCGAGGCGCCGCACCCCGTACAGCGCCAAGTAGGTGTTGACGGACGCGATGCCGCAGCCGAGCAGCAGCGAGAACACCGCGAGCCAGGCAATGGCGCCGCGCGGCACCAGCGAGGCGCGCGGCGCGGCGGTCCGCGCGGGCGGGTCCGCGGGCAGCGCCCGCAGCGCCCACACCGCCGTCACGACGGCGGCGCCCGCCGCCGTCCACACCGCGCCGCGCCAGCCGAGCCACCCGGCGAGCGCCGCGAGGGGCAGGCCCGCGGCGAACGCGCCCAGTTGGACCCCGGACTGCTTCATGCCCGTCACCGCGCCCCGTCGCGCGGGTGCCACGGCGGCCAGGATCGCCTTGTTCGTCGCCGGGTTGGCGAGGGCCTGCGGCAGCCCGCCCAGGGCGACGGCCGCCAGCAGGAAGCCCGCCCCGGGGGCCGCGCCGATCAGCGCGAGCGCCGCGGCCGAGAGGAGGAGCAGTGCGGCCAGGGCGCGGCGCGGGCCCACCCGGTCGACGATCCGGCCGCCCGCGGGCGACAGGACGGCGGCCGTACCGAACCCGATCGTCGTCGTCAGGCCGAGCACCGTGGGTGAGAAGTCCAACTCGTCCACGAGGCGCGGGCCGAGCGCGCCGATGAGGAAGAGCTGGAGCATGGAGAAGGCCATCGCGCAGGTGAGGAGGGCGGTGGGGACGGGGCGCGGCACGACCTTGGGCTCGGGCAGTTCGGGGGGTTCGGGTGCTTTGGGCGGATTGCGCGCTTCCGGCACTCCAGGAGCTTCCGAGGCTTCCGGCGCTCCCGGCGCTCCCGGCGCTTCCGGCGCTTCCGGCGCTTCCAGCGCTTCCAGCGCTTCCAGCACTCCTGGTGCCTCCGGCGCTCCCGGCAACTGCGGAGTACGTTCCGTGGGTTCACCTCCCGCGGGCGTACGCCCCACCGACCCGCGCCCCGCGTCCTCAGTTCCCACTCGGCCACTCCCTGGCAAGTTCCCCACGCCCTACACGACGTACGAGTCGGATCCGCCCCCGCCCGAGTTCCCGGCCCGCGCCGTGACCCGGGCCACACCACCTGGCCCCCGCGGAACATTCCGGACCCGCCCGTCGGCGCCGCGAGGCGGATGCAAAGATGAGGCCGCCATGACTGGGGGCCGAAGCTGTCGCGCGGTACGGGCTGCGGTGTTCGCAGCCGCCTGTGTGCTGCTCGCGGCCACCGGCCACGCCCTCATGTCGTCAGCCCCGCTGCCCTGGTGGGCGCTGCCCGGCTCGGGCGCCGCCGCCTTCGCGGGTGCCTGGCTCCTCGCCGACCGCGAGCGCGGCGTCCTCACGGTCACCGCCGCGTGCGTCGTGGCCCAGACAGCCCTGCACGCCTGGTTCTCGTTCGCGCAGGCCGCGGCCCACGCGTCGACGGGCGGGGGCGCCTCGCTCGCCCAGCAGTGGGCCCGCCATCTGCTGTGCGGGGCGGGCGGTTCGGCACCGATGCCGGAAGCGGACGCGGTGCGCGCCGTGACCGACGCGGGCCTCGCCGACCGCCTGAACGGGCCGCCGCCCGGGCACACCCATCACTCGATGGGCATGCAGGAGCACGTCACAGGCACAGGCACAGGCACCCATGACATGACTGGCGCGGCCGACATGAGCGGCGTGCATGGCACGGGCGGCATGGACGGCATGCACTCCGGGCACGACATGGGCGGCATGTCGCCGCTCGGCATGCTCGCGGCGCACCTGCTGGCCGCGCTCCTGTGCGGGCTGTGGCTCGCGTACGGCGAACGTGCCGCGTTCCGCGTGGGCCGGGCCGTCGCGGGCTGGATCGTCGCGCCGCTGCGGCTCGCGCTGCGGCTGCCGCCGCCCCCGCACCGGCCGCGGCTGCGCCCGCGCCGCGACTTCGGTGCCCGCAACGCGCGGCGCCTGCTTCTCGTACACGCCATCACGTCCAGGGGTCCGCCCCTCGGGATCGCTGTCATCTGACAGCAGGTTCTCCCCGACCCGCCACGGCCACGCACCACGCATGGCACGGCCCGCTGCGGCCCGGTACGGCGCCACCCGGCCCGCGCCCGCGTCGCGGCGCGCCCCGTAGCCATAGCCGTAGCCGTAGCCGTACCGAGCACGTCGGGCAGCGGCCCGCACCGTGTCTCGCACGCCACCGGGTCCACGACACCCATCACCGGCCCCGCCACGCGCGCGGCCGGATCCCGAACTCCGGATTCCAGAAGGACATCAGGCGATGACTCCTGCCCTGACGACACCCCCTGCCCAAAAACCGACCCCCCAGCCACCCGTGGCAACCACGAGCCCCACCGCGACCTCGACGCCCACCACCCGCCGCACCCGCCGCACCGACGCCGCCGACGAACCCGTCACACGGCTCGCCCTCGCCGCCCGTGACGGCGACCCCGAGGCCGTCGAGCGGTTCGTGCGCGCCCTGCACCGGGACGTCCTGCGGTACGTCGCGCACCTCAGCGCGGACCCGCAGGCCGCCGACGACCTCGCGCAGGACACATTCCTGCGGGCGCTCGGCAGCCTGCACCGTTTCGAGGGGCGCTCGTCGGCGCGTACCTGGCTGCTGTCGATCGCGCGGCGCACCGTCGTGGACAGCCTGCGGCACGCGGCGGCGCGGCCCCGCCTCTCGGACCGCGACGACTGGCAGGCCGCCGCCGAACAGGCCCAGCCACGCGGCCTGCCGGGCTTCGACGACGGCATCGCGCTGGCCGAACTGCTGGACGCCATACCGGCCGAACGACGCGAGGCATTCGTCCTGACCCAGCTCCTCCAGCAGCCCTACGCGGAGGCGGCGGCCGCGATCGGCTGCCCCGTCGGCACCGTCCGCTCACGGGTGGCACGGGCCCGCGCCACCCTGATCGAGGCACTCGCCGCCGCCTGAACCGGCACACCCTGAAAGACCGGACCCAGCCGGAACCCAGAAGGGGGTCGCCACTGCACCCACGGCGGCGACCCCCTCCGCCGCGGAGCAAGGGTCAGGCCGTGCCGGTACCGCCCGTGCCCGCAGCCGTGGGCGCAGGCGCCGCGCACGGAATCCGCACGTCCGCGGCGGTCACCGTCTCCCCCACGGCGGCGGCCTCGACGTACGCGCGGATCGCGTCCCGATTGCGTACGAGCGCGTCGATCCGCTGCTGGATCTCGGCGAGTTCGCGGGCGAGGTTGGCGGCCAGAGTGGGGTGGACCATCGGGCGCATGGCCTCGCCCGTGCCGACGAAGCAGGGGACGAACTCGCGGATGGCCTGGGTCGAGAGGCCCGCCTTGAGGAGGTCGCGGATCTGCGTCACGCGCTCCTCCGAGCCGTCCGGATAGCTGCGGTAGCCGTTGGGCTCCCGCCGCGGGTGGAGGAGGTCCTGCTGCTCGTAGTAGCGCAGCAGCCGCGTGCTCACACCCGTACGGCGGGAGAGCTCTCCGATCTTCACGTGGCACACCTCATGGCCAGTCGGCTTGACCTTGACATCGATGGCAGACTTTAGCGTCCTGATCATGACTGATACGACCAAGGGTGCGCCGCCTTCCGGCAGGGCGACGGCCAGTCTGATCACCCTGTTCGCCGGGGCCTTCCTGACCATCACCACCGAGACGCTCCCGATGGGGCTGCTGCCGCAGATGAGCGAGAGCATGGACGTCTCCCGGTCGATGATCGGTCAACTGGTCTCGCTCTACGCCCTCGTCACCCTGGCCGTGACGCTGCCGCTGACCGCCTGGACCTCGCACTGGCCGCGCCGCCACCTGTTCGTGGCGATCATGGCGGTGTTCGCGGCGAGCAATCTGCTGCTGGCCTGCGCGCCCAACTACGCCGTGGCGGTGGCGGCCCGCCTCGTCGCGGCCGCCGTGCACGGCGTGCTGTGGTCGATGATGGCCGCGTACGCCACTCGCCTGGTGCCCCCGCACAGGACGGGCCGTGCGGTGGCCGCGGTCTTCGCGGGCAACTCGGCCGCGCTGACCCTGGGCGTACCGCTGGGCACCGCGATCGGCAACGCCCTGGGCTGGCGGATCTCGTTCCTCGCCATGGGCGTCGTCTCGGTGCTCGTGGTCGTGGCGGCGGCGACGCTGCTGCCACAGATGGAGGGCGTCAAGTCCGGCAGGGTCGGCGTCGGCACGGCGTTCCGGACCCCGGGCATCAAGGCCATCGTCCTGACCACCACCCTGATCATGCTGGCGCACTTCGTCTTCTACACCTACATCGCGCCCTACCTGGAGAACCGCGGCATCCCCGAGAACGGCGTCAGCGGCGTCCTGTTCGCCTTCGGCGTCGCGGGCATCGCCGGCGTGTGGGCGGCCGGGGTCCTGGTCGACAAGCGGCCGCGCGGGGCGATATTGGGGGCCACCGGCCTGGTGACGCTGTCGATGGCCGGCCTGGCCGCGGTCGACGGAGCCCCCGCCCTGACAGTGGCCCTGACCATCACCCTCGGCCTCGGCTACGCGGCCCTGCCCACCCTCCTGCAGTCCGCGGCCCTGAAGGCCGCACCCGCCACCCGGACCGCCGCGTCGGCCCTGTTCATCCTCGCCTTCAACCTCGGCATCTTCGCCGGGTCGGGGGGCGGCGGACAGATCCTGTCGCTCCTGGGCATCGACTGGCTGCCCGCCATCGCCGCCGCCCTGGCCGCGGGGGCCACCCTCACCGTCATGCTCAGCCGCAGGCACGGCTTTCCCGCCCGCCGGAGCCCTCTTTCTCGTACGCATTCGTCCGTCTCCCGCATTTCAAGTGGCTGTGCAGAAACAGACAACTGCTGCGCACGCTCCGTCAAAGACCTCCCGCCGCACCGTACGGCACGCTCCTGAGCAGATACCGGAGAAGCAGATACCGGAGAAGCTGTCAGAACGGCGGAGAAGCGTGGGGACGACGGAGCTGACGCACCAGGAAGAGATACTTTCGGCCCTCTTTCCCGGGGCCGGTGCCACGGAAGTCAGGAGGGCGGTGCGGGAGGGGCTTCGGCTCGCGGACAATGGTGAACCGTCAATGTTTGACGGACTTCGGGACTCCGCCGTCTTCGCCCGCGACGCCCGCGCTCTCGTGCGCGGCCATCCGCACGGCGTACGGCTGCATCTGACCCGCTCGCCGGGCCGGTACCGGGCCGACATCGTCGTCGACGGCCGGCAGGGAGGCGCCTTCTTCGACGACGGCGTGTCGGTGAACCTGGAGGAGTTCGACCGGGTGTGCCCGGCGGCCGACGCCCTGCTCGACGCGCTGGCCCGCGCCCTGGGCGTACCGCGGCGGTTCTGCGGCTGCTCCGCCTTCGTCTCGCCTCCGGGCAGTGGCCTGCCCCTGCACTTCGACGACAAGGACGTCGTGATCGTGCAGGTCACCGGGGTCAAGCGGTGGCGTCTCGGCGCCAACACCGGGGTGCGCTATCCGACGGCCAACTACGCGGCGGGCGGCCCCGTGTCCACCGAGTTGGCGCGCTACTACCGCCCTGAAGCGCCGGGCGCCGGAGCGCCCGAGCGGTGCGACACCGTCGATCTGGGGCCGGGGGACAGCCTGTTGCTGCCGCGCGGCCACTGGCACGGAACCGAGGCGCACCAGGAGGCGGCATCCGTCTCGCTCTCCTTCGGTATCGCAGCTCCGTCGTGGTCCGCGGTCTTCCTGGAGCGGCTCAGGACGCGGCTCCTCACCGTCGACCACTGGCGGGCCCCGGCCGTCCGGCTGGACGGCGACGGCGGGCGCTTTCTGCCCGCCGATCTCATCCGGCACATGGACGGGGCGATCTCGGAACTGCTGTCCGGCGCATTCAGCCGGGCACTTTCCGAGGAAATTCCCCAAGGCCGGACGACGTGTCCGGCTGACGCAAAGTCACCGGCTCCGACGAGGGGCCGGGGAATGGGAGAAGAAAATGTCGGAGAACATCATGACCGCTGAGATCGAGGAAGTCGACATCGAGGTCGGATTCATCGTCGGATCCTCCTGCTGCTCCCTCGAGGTGGAAGAGGACGACCTGGACGTCGCCGCCGACGAGTGAGGCGGAGCGGGCGCTGCCGTACGAACGGCATGCCCCGTAAGTCCTGAGCAATAGCGCAGCACCACGCCGCACCCATGACAAGGAGTCCTTCATGACGGGGAGTTCGTCGCCGGAAGCCGTACAGCGGGACCCCCGCCAGGAGACTCCGCCGGGAGCGGCCCGCGCCTCGGGCCGCGCGACCAGGTCGCCGCTGCCCGAGGCGCACCCTCTGCTCGACCGGATCATCCGCCAGGAGCAGGTGTTCGCGGCGGTCCCCCGGGTCCGCCGCAGGCCGGGGGACCCGGCTGTGTACAGCCACACCTGTCTGCCGGGGCCTGCGGTGGCGGAGCTGGGGCGCTTCGGCCGGTACACGAAGTGCGCGGGCGCCGGGTTCCGGCCCGCCGACAGCTGGATCGCCGCGGCCGCCGAGGGGCTTGAGCGCTACTACGCCATCAAGTACAGCAGGACCGCGCCCTGCCGTAGGGGCAGTTGGGCCGACGATCCCGGCGAGCGCGTCCATCCGGGCGCGTGGACGCCGTTCGCGGCCGAGCAGTTCACCGAACCGGGCTTCCCCTTCCAGCCGTTGACCGACGGCAGCGAACTGCGGTGGTACCCGGGCGAGGACCTGCACACCGGGGACGGCGTCTGGCTGCCCGGGCCGGCCGTCTGTTTCCCCTACCTCAGGTCCAGGGCGGAGCCCGGGATGCTGCCGGCTGTCACCACCGGTCTCGCCTTCGGGTTCGGGACACGGAACGCCACCCGTTCCGCCCTGTGGGAAGTGATCGAACGCGACGCCCTGGTGCTCGCCTGGCACTGGCAGTTGCCCGTGCGCAGGATCGACGCGGGCGCCGGGCTCTGCCGTCAACTGGCCGACGCCGCCGAACTCGACGACCGCTACACCGTCGACGCCTTCGACATCACCTCCGACCTCGGCATTCCCGTCTGCCTGGTGATCCTGCGGGTGCGGGACGCGGCCGGGCCGCTCCTCGCCGTCGGCTCCGCCTGCCGCGGCAGCCTGGACGCCGCCCTGCGCAAGGCCTTCCTCGAAGCGCTCCAAGGCGTGCCGTACGTCCGGCACTTGTGCGCGACCCAGGCGGACTGGGTCTTCGGCGGAGACTTCGCCGAGGTGCGCTCCTTCGAGCACGGCGCCGCCTTCTACTCGCTGTTCCCCGATCAGCTGGACGCCTGCCTCACGGCTCGCCCGGAGTTCCTGAACGTGCGGGGCGACTCGGTCACCGTGGCGGAACGCCAAGACACGACGCCGGGCCTCGACGCAGCGGTGGACCTCGACGCAACGCAGGGCCTCGATACCGTGCCGCTGGACCTCGACGCGACCCTCGCGGCGCTGCTCCGGCGCGGCCACCGGGCGTACGCGGTCGACATGAGCGCCGACGTGCTGCGCGCCGCCGACTGTGCCGTCCGGCGGGTCGTCGTGCCCGGCCTGTACAGCCTCGAAGGCGCGCATCGCTTCCGCAACCTGGCCCCCGCGCGCGCCAGGGCCGTCGGGGCGCTCACCGGCGACGTGCCCGACCCGCACCCGTTCCCCCATCCGTTGCCCTGACCCGCGGCCGCGAGGAGGTGCCCCGATGACGCGAGGAGGTTGCCCGGTGAGCTGGAGGGCCATACCCCTGGTGAGCCCCGAGGCGGGCGAAGTCCCGGTCCCGGGCGGGCACTTGGAGGAGTTGCGCCGGCAGCCGCTGGACCTGCTGCGCCGCTCGGCCGAGGAGAGCGCGCACCGGCTGGCCCGGCTGGACACCGGTCCGGGCGCCTGCCTCGTCGTGAGCGACCCGGACGCCGTGGACATCGTACTCACGGATCACGACGCCGCGTTCTTCAAGCCGAAGATGGAGCGGTGGAAGCAGGTCCTCGGCGAGAACGTACTGACCAGCGAAGGGCCCACCTGGGCCCGGTCGCGGCGCAGAAGCATGCGGATCACGGGGGCCCGGTACGTGCGGCGCGCCGCGCGCGTCGTCGCCGAGGTCACGGACGAGCGGCTGCGGAACTGGGCGGGCACCAGCACGGCGGATACACACGGCACCGCCGGCGCCGCCGGCGCCGCCAGCACCCCCGACACCGGCGTGGACTCCGACACCCCCGACACCAGCGTCGACTCCCGCACCCCCGACGCCAGCGTCAACTCCCGCACCCTCGACATCCACGAGGAGATGCGCACCCTGACCCTCGCCGCGGTCCTGCGGCACCTGTGCGGCACCGACGACGGCTTCGACCTGCGCGCCTTCGGACATCATCTGCGGACGGTGATGGAGTGCATCCACGCCCTGGAGTCCGCACCGGCCGACGCGGAGCCGAGCGCGCGCACCGAGCGTGCCTTCGCCCACGCCGCCGGGGAGTTGCGCGCCGCGGTGCTCCGTCTGGTGGCCGCGCACGCGGGCGGTGACGACCTCATCGGGCTGCTCACGGCGCCGCCCGACACCACGCCGGGGGACGGACGCGCCGCGGAGCCGCTGACCCCCGACCAGGTCTGCGACGAGGTCCTGGCGCACCTCATCGCCGGGCACGAGTCGACGGCCACCGCGCTGGCCTGGTCACTGCTGCTGCTCAGCCGCGACGCGGACGTCACCCGCCGCGTGCGTATCGAGATCGAGGCGACAGTCGGCGGCCGGGCCCCGGGCCCGGGCGACCTGGCCGGGATGCCCCTGCTCCAGGCGGTGTTCACGGAAGCGCTGCGGCTGCGTCCCCCGGCGTGGACGATCATGCGGGCCACGGGGCGGGCCTGTGAACTCTCCGGTGTACGACTGCCCGCGGGAGCCGTGCTGCTCGCCTCGCCGGGCGCCATCCAGCGCTCCGCGCGGTGGTTCCCGCGGCCCGACGAGTTCCTCCCGGACCGGTGGCTCGACGGCGCCGCGGCCGGGGCGCCCAGGTACGCGTACTTCCCCTTCGGCGGCGGCCGCCGGTCCTGCCCCGGCCGGTCGCTGGCGCAGGTCACCGCGGGTGTCGTCCTCACTCGGGTGCTCCAGGGTTTCCGGCTCGAACCCGTCGGCGGCCCGCCCACGGCCGACGTCGGCATCATTCTGCGCCCCAGCCCCGGAACAAGGCTGCGGGTGGTCCCCCTGCGACCGGAATCCGCCGGGCAACGAGAGGAGTCACCATGAGGCAGGCGACGACCAGGCTGGTCGCGGGACTGATGCGCAAGGAGGAGTTCGCCGGGCGGTCGCTCGAGCAGGCCATGGCGCGCTACGTCATCAGCCCCACGCTGGCTTCCCGCACGGCGGCCGTGCACTGCAGTCACTCGGGGCGCCTCGCGTCGCCCGGAGTGGTGGAACTGCGGTGCACCACCCGCCTCGAGGGCCTGACCAAGCCTTTCGCGGTCAAGCACACCTACAGCTTCCCGCTCCTGAACGAGGTGCGGGAGTCGGGCCTGGTGCTCCGCCCGGAGGCGCCCGGCGGAACGACCGAAACCCTCGTCGCGCTGAAGGACGGCGCCAAGAGCTACGTGAACGTCGCCGTGCACGACGACGAGGGCTACATGCTGTACTCCTCGGTGCTGACCTACAACCGGCGCGGCGAAGTGCGGCCGTACGTACCGGTGTTCCCCGACAAGTTCACCTCGCCACTGTCCCTGGGGCAGGCCGACCTGGGCGAGGCGGTCGACGAGCAGGGCCGCCGTGTGCTGCGTCTTGTCCTCGGGCTCGAGAAGCTGACCGGCCCGACCGTCGTGAAGGTCGGCTACAACACCGTGGGCATTCAGGAGGTGCGCCGGTTCGAAGCGGCGCCCGCCGCGCCGGTCGTCGTCTCCGACCTGCCGCTGGAGGACAACCCCGAGCTGCTGCCGGGCGAGTGGGTGATCGGAGCCACCGACGGCGAGGACCGCATGCTCGTCAACGGCATCGTCCGCGTGTCCGACCTGGGCGCCTCCAATGGGGCCTCGTCATGACGTTGCGCGATCCCGCTGCCGACCGTCTGCCCGGGGCGAGGGACCTGGCGGCCGCCTCGGCGGCGCTGCGTTCGCTGCGTTCGCTGCGGCACCCTCGTGTCGTCGGCCGGACCGACGACGGCCCGCTCCCGCTCCTGCCGTTGGCGGACGAGGCGTGGTTCTACGAGATGCTGCTCGTGCGCTTCGCCGCGCTGTGCCCCGACGACACGCGGGGGTGGCGGGACCGGCTCGACGTACTCCTGGACGAGGCCTGCGCGCTGCCGGCGGACGCCTTACGGGACGTCGGGGACGCGGTCGCACAGGGGGCCGACGCCGGGGGTGCCGACGCGGGGGGTGCCGACGGAGAGGGGGCCGACGCCGAGAGCGCCGACCTCCTGGGTGCCGCCATGCTCGCCCACCTGCTCCGCGTCCGACGTCCGGGCGAGGCCGTCGCCGAGGGGTTCGTCGGCCACACCCTGGAGGCTTGCGCGCGCTCGCTGCCCGCCGCGGACCGCCTGCCGCCGCTGTACGCCCTGTGCCTGGCCCACAACCTCGACGAGCTGGGCGAACACGCCATGGCGCGCGCCCTGCCGGTGCCGGTCACCGACGACGAGGCGGCGGCGGGACTCACCGGCCCCGAACGGCTGCTGACCCAGGCGTACTTCCACACCCACGCGGTGCTGTTCGCGTTCGGCACCTTCCACCGGACCGCGGTGGATCCCCGGCCGCTGCGGCGGAATCTGGACTTCCTGCGGACGCACGCGCCGACGTTCGAGCGGTACGGGTGGGCGGATCTGTGCGCCGAGTCGGCGCTGTGCCTGTCGCTGTGCGGAGCGCGGGACGAGGACTTCCACCGGCTCGTCGCGACGCTGCGCCGTCTGCAACGTCCCGAGGGCGACTGGAACCATCCGCGGATCGACGCACGCCAGGCCCGGCACAGCACCATGCTGGCGGCTCTCGCCCTGCTGGAATCGGCGCGCGTGGCCGCCGCCGCGGCACCGGATGCCGTGGCGACGGCGGAGCGTGGGTGACGGCGCGATGGACCTCACGCGCGCCGGCGCGGCGGAGCTGCGCGGCCTGGAGCGGACGACCCTGACCCTGCACACCCCGCGCCATCCCGATTGGCGCCCCGTCTTCCCGCTGGCCCACCTTGCCGAGCACTTGCTGGGGCGACAACTCGGCCGCCTGCCCGGGCTCAGCGTCCTCACCGGTCACCTGCGCAAAGACGTGATCACCGTACGGTTCCTGCTGTCCCCGGCCGGGCGGACCGGTCTCGACGTGGACCGGCTCGTCGAACTGGCCGACACCTCACCGGCCGACTTCGCCCAGGAGCAGCGGGTGCTCGCCGTCGAGGACGCGATCCTGCCGGAGCCCCTGCGCAGCGCGGGGCGGCTCCCGGCGTCGCTCGAACGGTTCCGGGAGGAGTGGCGGCGTACGCAGCCGCGGCCGACGCTGATCCGGCAGCCCTTCGTGTCGTCGCGCCTCTCGGAACTCCTGGACCCCGCGACTCCCCCGCCCTCGCCACCCGACCGCTCCGTGGCCGGGGCCACGCGCGACGGAGGGACGGACGAGCACCAGGAGTACGCCGAGGCGCTCGCGGCGGTACGCCGCAGGACCGGCGGGCAGGAGCCCGAACTGTTCCTGTGCGGCGGCCCGTTGGACCAGTACTGGAGCGCGCTGTCGGTGCTGCTCGCCGGACTGTCCGCGTACCGCTCCGCGCTGTTCCGTCAGCTGCGGGAGGGGCCGCGGCCGGTGTACAGCCTGAAGCTGTTCGACTTTCCCTGGCGGAGCCGTCGCTACGTCGCCTGTGTCACGCAGCCGGCCGTGGGCCCCGCCGCCTTCCGCGCGGACATCGGGCCCCGCGCCGCCGCGATCGTACGGAATCTTGGCCCCGCCGAACTGCGCACCGTGCTGGCCGAGGGGCGCCTCGCCGTCCTCGACGAGTTCGTCTCCGTACTGGATCATCCGCCCCGGCGGGCGTGGGTGCCGCTCCTGTCGCGGCTCAACGGGTTCAGCGCGCGGCCCGCCGATCTCGCCCGGCCGGTGCTCGACTGCACGGTCGACGATCTCGCGCGCTGCCGTGACGCGTTCCTGGTCGCGTACACGCGACAGCTCCACCGCGACGCCACGGCGGACAACGACAAGGCAGCCAAAGAGAAGAAGACGAACAAAGAGAAGAAGACGAACGAAGAGAAGAAGACGAACGGAGAGAAGGAGGAAGCCGCATGACCAGGGCCGCGTTCGCCCTCGTCGGTTTCGACCCACGGCGCTCGGCCGTGCCGAAGGGTTCGCGGCCCGAGTACTTCGCCGGCGCTCGCTGCCCGGTCGAGCCGACCGTGGGGGCTCTGCGTGACCGACTCGCCGACCTCGCGGCGGCCGGCCGGACCGCCTGTGTCGTCGCCGTGCTGGACGCGGACGACACGCTGGAAGCGGTGCGGCTGCGCGGCGCGCTGAACGAGGCCGTGCTCACCTCGGGATCCCTGCTGGTTCCCTGCGTCGTCACCGACCCCTGGACGGCATACGTCGGTCCCTGGATGAGGCCGCCCTCGACGCCCTGCCTCGGCTGCTTCGCCCCGGACCTGCTCCCCGCCGCCGACGGCTTCCGGCTCGACGGGGTGCGTCACCCCCCGGCAGTTCCGGGGCGCGGCGCGCGCGTGCGGGCCGCGGCCTCGGACGACGGTCCGGCCAAGCCCGACGAACTGGCGGCGCTGGCCCTGAGCGAGGCCTTCGGGACGCTGCGGCACGGCCTGGCGGGAAGCCCCGACCGGTCGATGTGGGGGCGCGTGCTGAGTCTGCGCGTGCGCGCGAACGGCAGGGCCGTCAGGGAGTCGTGGCGCGTCCCGAGGGATCCGGACTGCCGATGGTGCGGCACTCCGGTCCCCGCCGGGGCGCCGCCCCTGCCCCGGCTGTCCCGGATTCTGCACGAGAACAGCAAGTTGCACGAACACTTCAGGGAGCGGGACGCGATCAACAGCGCGTACGCGACCGAGCCCGCCCCGCCCCCCTGCGACAGCGCAACCGCCTCCGCCGGCCGGGCCACAGAAGTGCCCGGCACGGCGCACCCCCTGCCGGACGTCCGCGCGGACCGCTCCCTGGCCCTGGAGGAGGCGATCACCCGGCGCCGGTCGCGCCGCCGCTTCGGTCCCCGGGTCCTGACCGTGGACGAGCTGTCCGCCCTGCTGCACTACTCCTCGGGCGTCACCGGCTGGGCCGCCACCACCGACGGCGGCAGTGTCCCGCTGCGGGCCGCTCCGTCGGGCGGGGCGCTGTACCCCGTGGACGTGTACGCGTACGCGCGCCGGGTCTCGGGAATTCCGCGCGGGCTGTACCGCTACGACCCGCTCGCGCACGCCCTCGTCGGCACGGGCCGCCCGGCCGACGCCGGGGAGGCGCTGTCGGCGCACTCGGCCCACGGGAGCGTGCTCGACGACGCGGCCGTCGTCGTACTCCTCGCCGCCTCGTTCCGACGGGTCCAGGCGAAGTATCTGGAGCGCGGGTACCGGATCGCGCTCATGGAGGCCGGGCACATCGCGCAGAACCTCCAACTCGTCGCGGCGGCCCGGCAGTTGCGCACCTGCGGGGTGACCGGCTTCGTCGACGACGTCGTCAACGGCGTTCTCGGTGTGGCGCCCAGAGGGGAGTCCCAGGCCCTGTATCTGCTCGCCGTGGGCGGGGCGCCGGCGACCGGAGCTCAGTCCTGAACGAGCCTCCGCCTGCGGTATTCGCGCGGCGACATGCCGTACGCGGTCCGGAAGGCCCGACTGAAGTGGGCCGCGTCCGAGAAGCCCCACATGGCCGCGATCGCGCCGATGGACCGGGCCCGCAGCCGCAGGTCCGCCAGATCACGCCGGCAGCGCTCCAGGCGGCAGTATCTGATCCAGGCCGCGACGGCCATGCCGTGGGTGTCGAACACCTGGTACAGGTAGCGCACGGAGATGTGGTGGGCCTCGGCGATCGACGTCGGTGACAACGCCGGGTCGGCCAGGTGACGTTGGATGAAGGCGTCGATGCGCCGCCGCAGCAGGCAACGCCGCGAGTGTGCCGTCACTGTCACGGGCATCAACGTGAACTGCCCGCCCCGAGCGAGCGCGAAGCCCTCCTCGCCTTCCCGGGGTTGCTCCAGTTTGATCAACAGACGCGAGAACACAACCGGCGCCCCTCGTATCCCCCACACCTCTCACGTAAGTCCGATGACGGCATCGCCGCCCCTCCCTTCACCCGTCGCCGCCACCGCGACGGCGCCCTCCTAGCATTGTGCGGCTCCCCGCACCTTCTGTGGGAAATCCCTGCAATTGACCTGAACCAAACAGTTCCGGCAGACCGGAAGGATCTCCACCTCAAGGAGCAAATGTTCCGTCGACGGGACAGGCCCACGGCACGCGGGGCCACTCCCGCGACTGCCTTCTCTCCCACACCATCAACGCCCCGCCGACCGCAGTCGATCGCGACGTACTGGAAGCCGAACGGCAGCCGGCCGGCATCCGCGCCCGAGCCAGAACGGGCGTCCCTAATGCACACCAGTCGAAACCGCAGGTCAGCGGCCCTTCTCAGCAGGCTCAAGAATCGCCACACGAGGGACCAATGAGTCTCGCCCGCGAGCCTGTCCCTCTATGTTGGCGATCAGTCCGCACCCCTCGAGTGGAGCGCCATTGGTGAAGTACTCAGTGTGTGCGCCGCAGGCCAATTTGCTCCGCGAGGTCGCGGCGGCATCCGATGCTGTGCGCGTCTTTCCGCGTCGTTCGTTGGGACGCCCCATGCAGGCGGCGCCTCGCTCATGGAGCGGATGACGTGCTCCCCTCCTCCTTCGTTCCGGCCACCGGAAGCACGTACTCACCGGCGAGACGCGCCAGGTGCAGCGGAAGGGGCCGGGCAAGCGGCGGGTAGTCGTCGTGGTAGCGCAGCTGGTGCGTGAGCGTCGCCCACTCCGCCGGCCGGTCAGGCAGGCCCCCGTCACGCCCCGAGTCCGCCAGCGCCTTCTCCGACAGGCAGCCGAGCACGGTGATCTCCAGCTGCCCGGGGTTCCAGGCGGTCTTCCCGGGTGCTGTCCTGCCCTGTGCCGTGGGCGCCAGCTTCATGAGTCCCTTCGGCAGTTTCGCCACCGTGTGCGGCTTCGAGGCCGTACTCGCGAAGACACGGCTCTCCGTCTCCGCCGTCCCCCACACGCCCTCGGCGAAGCCGACTCTGCCCTTTGCGTCGTGGGCGTACCACTCCGCCACTTCCTCCCGTCCGTTGGTATCCCGTACGAGCACCACCCGCAGGTCGTCGCCGTAGAGCGTGTGGCGCTGGGCGGGTTCGGTGCCGAAGCCAAGCATGTCGCGGTCCAGTTCGCCGTTGCGCAGGCCGGGCCAGCACTGGCGCAGATTGCCGGCGTCCGCCAGCAGGAGCGTCGGGCGGTCGCGGAGCTGGAAGAGCAGCGCGCGAATCTGCCGCTCAGTCTCCTGCTGCCTGCGCTGCTCCACACCCGGGCGGGCAGCGGGCCGGAGCCCTCCCCGGGAGGTCGCGCCATTGCCAGGGCCTTCCGTATCCGCCCCCTCCCCCGCCACGGGTTCCACTGCCTGGGAGAGCAGCAGCAACAGCTTCGGGTACGGCACCCATTCGGCGCGCTGGGCGTCCCACCCCTCGATGACGCCCGGTCCGTCCCCGGGGCGGACCCGCACCGCGACCAGTCGGCGGACGGGGCACCGGGTGGGCCCCTTCCTGGTGTGGCGTACGAGCCAGAGCGCCACGTACTGAAGGTCGCCGGGAACTCCGGCTCCTACCCGGTGGGCGGGCGGGCTGATCGCGCCGAGCTGCCGGAAGGCGTCCAGCCAGGTCCACTTGGCCCGGTGCTCCAGGCCGCTGTCGGTGCTGTCGGTGCTGTCGGGCAGGTTGACGAACTGGCTCAGCCAGCCCTGCCGCGCCCAGGCGATGCGCAGCGCGTGCTTGGGGTCGGAGTCCGGCACGGCGGCGAAGCGCTCCTTATCGGCGATCTCCGTGATCACGACTCCGGTCCCCTCGGGCCGCAGGACCACCCGGTCGGCCACGAGTCGGCAGCGCTCTTCGATGGCTTCGGCCAGCCGGACGGCCCTGGGACGCCTGCGTTTGCGGGAAATCGGCATGGCGTCGGCCAGGGGCCCCGCGGGCCGGGCTCGTACCCGGATCTCGATCCCCTCGCCCCGCCACCGCCAGGTGTCGTCGTCGGCCGGCACCACTCTCTCCCCGGGAGGGAAGCCGATGAGCTTCGGCAGTTCCGCGAGCAGTGCCGCACGGGTTTCCGGGGACTGCCAGAAGACGTCGATCTCCAGGGGACGGCCGTTCAGTGCGCGTGCCAGCGCCGCCCGCCGCTGCAAGGCCAACTGCGCGTCCCGGACGCCCGGACCACGTCCGACACCCGAACGAGGCAGCAGTGAGGGGCTGTTACTCCGGGTGACCCGCGTGAGGTCGGGGACCCGGGTCAGCATGGGGCGCAACCCTTCCTCGACCCAGGCGTCCAGATCCGCCCGCTCCTGTGGCATCAGCCCGGGTCCGACCTCGTGCGGGCCGATCGAAGGGTGGTAGACGATGCCGGCGGCCACGTCCCCGGACCCGTTGATCCAGCGTTCCGGATGGGTGAAGAGCTCAGCAGGCTCAGGGTAGTTGCGTACGATGTCCAGTTCGGGCACGAGGGGCGCGGGGCTGTGGTGGCGCCAGGCCAGTTCCTTCAGCCGCCGGTCGTAGCCGAGGGTATTCGCCATCAACCGGTAGCCCCGGTCCGGCCCTTCCGGCCACGGCAGCGGGGCGTCGAGCAGGACCGTCGTGCCGCCGAGCTGGTGAGGGCGTACGTCAAGCCGGGTGGTCCACCGGCGTACCTGAGTGGACACATGGACGCGAAACTGTGGGGCGAAGGGCACGGTGTGGACGGTGATGTTGAGGCAGGCCGAGTAGTACCAGGCCTGCCCTCGCCGCTCGTACCGCTGGGGCGGCCAGGAGACAAGTCGCGCACCGTTGCCCGAACTCTCGACGCGGAAGTGGAGTATGGTGCCCCCGGTGCGGAACGTCCTGGCGGCCAGTCGGAAGGCGACCCACTCAGGCAGCAGACTGTAGAGCCGTGCGGCGGGTTCGGCTGTTCCGCCCGCCGAGATCACGGTCTCGGCGAGGTCGACCGACTCAGCCTCCCAATGTGGCAGCTGAACGGCCTCGGCCGGGTCGTCGGAGCGGAACCTCTCCTCCAGGTCGGCGCCTTCGGTGTCGTCCTCCTCCCGGTACGTGCCCGCCGCCCAGGTGCCGATCACCGGGGCCAGCACCTCAGGCGGAACGGCTTCCCGCGCGTAGAGCCACGGCAGACGGCCGTCCGTTCCGGCGTTGCGGCCGGTCGCGATGACACCGGGGGCCATCGCCTGGAGCAGGGAGTTGAGCCTGCGTACGGGGAGCCGGTCAGGGCGGACGGAGTCCTTGTCGGCCTCGGCGTGCATCCTGGTGAGCTCGGTATGCAGCTCCTCGCCGAGCCGCAGCACCCTCATCTCCTCCCGCCACGATTCATGGAGCGGGTCGGGTTCGTAGGCCGCGACGCGAATGGTGTGATACACGAAATTGCCTCCTGGAAGCTGGAGTTCGGCGTCTATGGGTGGTCCGGGGCGGGAGCAGGGGCGAGCAAGCGCGTGAGCATGCGCCGGAGCGGCTCGTACAGGGCGCGGGCGATGAACTGCTCCTCCGCGCTCTTCGTGTCGCCGTTGAAGTACGGGTCCAGCACGTCGAGCACGCTGTGCAGCAGGCTGGACGCGGGGGTGTCGGTTCGCGGTGGTACGGCCCCGCGGTTCGGGGCGAAGGCCGCGTCGACGAAGACCACCCGTGCCGGTACGCCGCCGCGCACCAGCCGCCCGATCACCTGCCACATCAGGACGAGCATGTCCCAAGTGACCTGCTCCCGCGCCTCGTCGCCGAGGTGGCTCCACGCCATCGAGCGGGCGAGCACCTGGTACCAACGCGAACGGGCGAGGCGGCGGACCTCGTCGGCAAAATCCTCAACGGTGGCCTGTCCCCGTGCCCAGGTGTCGAAGTCACCGCCGGTGACGGCGCGGACGATCCAGTCGTTGACGGCATGGACGGCCAGGGACAGGTCCTCGGGGTGCGGGTTGGGCCGCGCCAGGAAGTAGACCGTGCCGATGGCCGCCTCGTCGTCGTCGTTGAGGATGTTGTGGCCCCGCTCCACGGCCAGCAGGGGCGCCACGAGGATGTTCGCGTCGAGGTCCTTCAGGTGCTCGACGTCGCCCCGGCGCAGTGACCGGGCACGGTAGGCGGACGGCGCCTCGTTCTCCGGAGCGATCTCCTCGTCGTCCGAGACCAGGCACAGCACGCTGTCCCGCCAGCGGGAGTTGAGGTTGTGCAGGGTGTCGGCCACGATGCGCGCCTCGGCGTAGCTGCCGACCAGCAGGAGGATCTGGTCGCGCTTCCCTGGACGAAGGGAAAGTAACTCACGCTCCAGCGGACCTCCTTCGGGAGCGTCGTACTCCCCCGCGCCGAGACAGGTGGCAATACGGCGCAGCTTCTCGGGACGGTCGTCCGGGTGGGTTCCCGACAGGCGCAGCTTCTCGTCGCCGTCGTCGATGAACTCGAAGCGCATCAGGCTCTCGTCCGCGATACGTTCGGTCACCTCGGTCGGCGGCTCGATGATCACACCGACCGGGACACAGACGTGGTAGCGGCTGGACGCCCCCGCCCAGCTGCTGCCAGACATGAGCAGCAGATGGGCGCCGGGCCTGCCCTCGACGGAGGCGAGGTGGGGCATGGCGCGCAGCAGCTCACGTCCGACGCCGCTGCAGCGGAAGAAGGTCAGCTCGCCGCTACGGACTCCGCCCTCGTCCTCGCCCGGGACCCGGAACTGGAAGCCGAGCACGTTGCCCATCGGGGCCTCGGGCACCATCGGGCCGTAGTCGAGCGGCCGACGATACATCGTGTTGTAGCCCAGGCTGAGGGCGGCCTCGACCCGGGGCCACATGGCGTTGATCATGGCGAGCCGGGGTTCTAGGGCGCTGAGCAGCAGCGTGAACTCGAAACGTTCGGCGAGCTTCTGCCGCCACTGCTCGGGGGTCTGGGGCGGTGGCTTGAGCTTCCGGCGGCGCCCGCGCTTCGTCTGCCGTTCCTCCTCCTCGCGCTGCCACTCGTCGTACTCCTCCTTGTACTTCTGCTTCCGGGCGGCCATGTACTGCGGGTCGATGTGGAAGACCTCGTCCATGACCTCGGTCAGGTGGCGGCGGGTGTTCTCCGGATTGCCGGTGTGGAGCAGTTCGTTGAGGAGGGCGGTCAGCCTGCTGAAGTCCTCCTCCGTCCTGCGGCGGCGGTCGCCGAAGGGGTCGTCGCGGAAGGCGTCGAGAAGCTTGCCGAGGGCCTGTCTGAGGGCGTGGTTCTGGGGTTCCGGCCCGCTGCCGTCGAGGAGTTCGTAGCGTTCGTCGAGCAGTCCGAGCTGGAGCGTCCAGGCGCTGAAGTAGCCCGTCCGCACCCAGTTGCGCAGCTCGTACCCGGCGACGAGCATCGCGTACAGCCGGTCGGTGGCCGATCCGGCGGTGTTGAGGGCGGCGGCGAAGGTCTCCACGTCCCGTTCGGAGAGCTGGGTGCGCCCGCTCGCCGCGAGTTCCCGGATCTTGTGCCGGCTCAGCTGGTCGATGAGACCCTTGTCCTCGTCGCTGGCGAGGACGACGGCGGGTGCGAAGGTCTGGTCGAGCTTCATCTGCACACGGTCGGCCTCGTCGATGATCACGAGGTCGCTGCGGCGGCAGGCGAGTTCGAGGTAGCGGATACGCTCGCCGTTCTGGGGGCGGGGCGGTGAGGCGTCGATCAGTCCGGCCGGAGTGGCCACCCAGATCAGGGCGCCGACCAGGGTGCGGGCTCCGTGGTGCCGGGGGCAGGCGGACCAGTACGGGCAGCTCGTCGCCCTCTTCTGCCATACGGAGGCACGTCCGCCGCCCTTGTCGCGCCGTGGATCCGACGGTGGCCGGAGCCGGGAGCAGGGTGCCTCGCCGAAGGCGAGCGGCTCGGTGGACGAAGTGGCGTCCTGCCGCCTGACGTTGAGCACGCAGGAGGTCCCGAGGTAGGAGAAGGCGGGGTCGTCGTGGGCGAGCAGCCGGTGCTCGCCCCGGCCCGCCAGCCGGCGGTGCAGCCGCTGGGCGTGCCGCTCCCGGCCGGAGGAGCCGAGCACAGGTGCGGCGGCGCCGTCGGTGTACAGACTGTAGAGCTGGACGAGCTTCAGCACCTCCGCGACGTCGGTGACCACGATGGTGGTGCGCTTGCCGAGCTTGGCGAGATGGACGGCGACGATGTCGCGCAGCGTGCTCTTGCCCGTGCCGACGATGCCAAGCAGGTGCTGGATCCCGTCGACCGTGAACGTGAAGTCCTCGTCCTTGCCGGCCTTGTGGAACGTGCCGTTCTTCTTGGTGGACAGGTCGAAGGCCCGCAGCCGCTCCAGCCAGCGCGGCGGCCTTCCCTCGCCGACGCGGGCGTGCGTGGCGTCCATCTCCGCCGCGGTGCGCTCCAGACTCTTCCTGGTGAAGACCAGCGGCTCTCCGCCACCGGCCGGTTCCAGGTCCATGTCGTGGGCGACGAGGGGGGTGCGGGGTACGGCCGGCAGGTCGACGACGGCCAGGGTGCGGCTGACAGGGAAGGCGTGCGGTCCCTGGCCCGCGACCGGCATGCGTTGGCCCGCGAGCGGCGGGGCGACACGCAGCAGTTGCTCGTAGACGGCGAAGCGGTCGCTGGCGACGGAGAGTTCGCGGCGGTTGGCGGGCGACTCGGTGTCCGGTACGTCGTAGCCGCGCACCCTGGGGTCGAACAGCTGGTAGCTCTCCAGCGCCTCGCGCCAGGTACGGCCCCTGCGCAGTGTCCACAGCGAGTACCGGGCAACACGCAACGTCCGCCCGGTGTCCGGTGGCAGCGGCGCTCCGTATGCCTCGGCGAACCCGTATCCGCTGAACAGTACCCAGGCGCTGCCCGCTGGGCTGCCCGGCATCAGCTTCTGCTGGAGGTACAGGCCGAGTTCCACCTGGCACAGCGCTTCCAGGGCGGGCTTGGGAACGGACGCCCCCAGGAACGCCTGGAGTGCGCGGAGTACGTCGGTCAGCGGCGGGGTGATGCTACGCATTCTCCTTCTCCTCTCTCCTTGCCCGTCCCAGGTCCGGCACGAGGTCCACGGGTGTGGTGAGCACCAGCCGGTCTCGCAGGAGCGCGGGAAGGGCGTCGGTGAAGGCCTCCCGGTAGCCGTCCCGCCCGGCGAGCGCGTCAGGGACCACGACGAAGGTGCGGTCCGCGAGAGGTGCGCTGTCAGTGAGATGTGCAGCAAGGAGGGCCGGCTGCAGGCGGTCGTGCACCTGGATGTCCACGACTCCGGGACCGGTGTCCCTCAGCCGGTAGGCGGACAGAGGCCCCGACAGGGCCTCGTGGTCGATCCCGGCACGATCCAGCGCCTCCAGGGCGGCCTCTTCAGTCCGGTGCGGCAGTGCGAGGAACGTCCGCAGCGAACGCCGCAGGATCCACGCCTGTTCCGGCTCGCGGATCAGTTCCAGAGGGCAGTCGCGCGGGCATTCCTCCCCTTCGCACCAGATGTCCGCGTCGGTGGCGGACGACCCGGGTACGGGCACGGCCCCGTCCCGGGGCAGCGCGGGGAGCCCGCACGAGGGGCAGCGCAAGAAGTCGCCGTCGACGAGCAGGGATTCGGGCAGCGGCCTGTAGAGGTCCTTGACGCGGCTCCACACGGCCTTGCTCCAGCCGGGCCCGAAGCGGTCCTGCTGGTGGACCACCGGGTGGCGGGCCAGGAACCTCCGGCACTGCCGGTAGCGCTCGCCCGTTCCGCACCGCGCTTCCAGGTCGCCCAGAAGCGCCCGGGCGTGTGCCGCAACGCCCCCGTTCGGCCCATGCGAGGCGACTTCGAGGCACGACCGGGTCGGCATCCGGCCAACTGGGTGCACCAGCGTCGCGCCCGGGGTGACCAGGGAGACGGGAACCGCAAAGAGCGGATCGCCCGCCGGCCTGGTCCGGCACCACTCCCACAGCTCCGGAAGGCTCCTCGGCGGTGTCTCCCCGACGTCTAGGCAGTGCATCACCGTGTGGTCCAGCACACGCTGGGCGAGGACGGGATAGGGCAGGGCGAACGAGCGGAGTCCCTGGACCTCGGCGAGGGCCGCCACCATGCGGGCGAGCTCGCGGAAGAGTTCGCTGCCCACGCCCTCGGACTCCTCCCCGGAGTCCGGCCAGTCGGCCCGGCGGGCCGCCCCCGCCCTCATGCCGCGGCCTCGGTGGCGGGCGACGCTGAGCACCAGCGGGCCACTTCGCACCGCTCGCAGGAGCGTCCGGGCACGGCCGCGTAGCGGTCGTCCCCGTGCCAGTCGGCCACCATCGCCCGCAGGACTCCCTCCGCCACGGTCCGGTTGGCTGAGGCGAAGGGGTCGATGATCTCCAGGTCGGCACCGCTGGGGCGCAGCACCTCCAGCTCGACCCGGGCACGGGACGGAGCGCCGCCCAGGTCACCGCGGGCGATCAGCATGACCGCCAGGGCCAGTTGGGGGTAGAGCTCCAGCAGGGGGCGGTTGGACCGCCGGTCGGTGGCGGAGGTCTTGGTCTCACGCCATACCCATGAGTCGGCGTCCCGGTAGAGCAGGTCGGGTGCGGCGATCACCACCACGTCGGCGGCGGTGTCGTGTCGCACCACCCGGGGTTCGGTCCGCACGTCCGTCCCGTCCCCGACGCACCGCAGCGGACAGACCGCGGCGTGCCGCCGTAACAGGAGTACGCCGAGCGTGCGTTCGTGGTCGGGCAGGTCAAATCCGTCCGGCACCCACTCCTCGGGGACCTCGACCGTGCACGGTCGTGGCGATCCGTGACCGTGCCGGTCGGCGAGGTAAGCGTGCAGGGCCCGGCCGCGCTCGGCCGTCACCTCACGCTCGACGGAGTCCGCCGTGGGCAGGTGCAGCCGGCGCATGTGGTCGCGCGCCGGGCAGGCCCGGTAGTTGCGTCCGTTGGTCACCGACCAGGTGCGGCGGGGCCGGTCCGGTGCCTCGATGCCCAGCAGTCCGGGCGCCGCACGCAGGGCCGGGCAGACCGACAGGTAGGCGCATCCGCCGCAGGCGGAACCGGGGCGGTATTCCCGTCCGTCCAGTACGCCGGCCAGGGCGTCGGGGCCGTGCTCGCGGTACCGGGCGAGCGCCTGCGCCCGGCTGCCGGCGAAGAGCTCCCGCGTACGGCCGTCGAACAGCGCGAACTCCACGATCCGTACGTGCTCCGGCGGCGGCCCGGGGGTGCCCTCGGCCAGCACCAGGGCGACGGCGGCGGTGAACCCGTCGGGCGGCAGGTCCCGGTTCAGGCGGTGCACGGGGAGACGGAGTTCACGGTAGGCGCCGTCGGCGGAGGCCAGGCAGCGGCCCCACACGGTGAAGCGGTACTCCTGGGCGTTCCGCGGGTCAGGGCCGGACAGCCGGTAGCGGTACGTCCACGGCTCGGGGACCTCGTTCAGAGTGCGTTCCGGGTCGGCGGGGAAGGCCGCTTCGTACGCCTTCACACCATGGTCCGACCAGGTCCTCAGGCCGTCGTGCAAGGGCGCGGTACGTGTCCGGGGCGGGCTGCCGGAGGGCCGGAAGCGGGCGTCGCAGGCGGCCATGAAGGGGCCGAGAGCAAAGTGCTCCAACCGCTCACGACGGCGCGGTACTGGGTCGGCGGTGTGGTGGTAGCCGCGAGTCTTGAGGGCGTCAGCGGCGGGGCACCGGAATTCTAGTCCCTTGAACATTCCAGCGGATACCGTGATGACTTCGGAGGTGCGGGTCACCCCGTCGGGGGGCAGCCATGGCTGTGACATTTCCTGCTCCATTTCTGAACTGGGGAAAGACGGGTGGCCATGAGGGAGATCGAGGAGATCGGCGATGTGGAGAAGCGCTACGAAGTGCTGGACATGGTCGGTGACGGCGGCCAGGGCGACCTTTTCCTCGGCCGCGACCGCAGGAGCGGGGAGAGGGTGGCGCTGAAGCTCCAGAAGGCCCGGGACCTCGGCCCCGAGAGCGTTTTCCGCTCGGCCGGAAGGAACCTTCTCGAAGAGGGTTCCCGAATGATGATGCTGACGGGAATTAAGGCGATTCCTGAAATCATCGCCACCGGGGCGCACCGCGGGCGCCGATGCCTGGTCATGGAATTCGTCGAGGGACGCCAACTGCAGAACGCCCTGTTGGCCGCCCGGCCCGTCAGGCATCCCGGGACCGTTGCGTCCGTCATCGGCCAGCTGTGTGAAATTCTGTGGGAAGTTCACAAGCGGAATCTGGTGCACTGCGATCTCAAACCCGAGAATGTCATCGTGCAACCGGACGGCCGTCTCCGTCTCATCGACATGGGCCACGCCATCATGGCGGGCAAGCCAACGCTCTATGAGCGCGGTACGCGTGGCTGGGCCTCCCCCGAGCAGTCCGACGCATGCCCCTCAGGTCTGACGCAGCGGGCGGACATCTTCGGGCTCGGCTGCATTCTGCTGGAGATGACCGTGATGCGTCTGCCCTACGGCGGATTGGAGGAGCGGGCGGAACCGGGCAGTCCTGTACTGCCAGCCGACCTACTCGCCAAACTCCCCCCGGAGTTCGCCTTCCTCGCGCTGTGGATGGTCCGGTGGGAGGCGGAGAAGCGCCCGGCGGATGTCCGTGAGGTGTTCGACAGGCTCCGGCAGCACCTGCCCCGGCTGGGCTCACGGCGACCGTCCAAGCGGCTGCACCCTGACCCGACCGAGTACTACCGCACGCATCTGCCCCGACTGTGACGGTGACCCGACTGTCGCCGGCGAGGCGGATCACCTCAATCCTTCCAGCAGCTCTCGGATCTCACGCGGATCTGCGCCGCCCATCAGCTCGCGTAGCACGATGACTCTCTCCAGCTCCAATACCGCCTTTTCGGTCTTTCCGGCGGACACCAGGACCTCCACGAAGAGCCGCCGCGCCTTGTCCTCGTTGGGCCAGTTCTCCTGTTCGCGGTAAATGTCGCAGGCCCGCTGGTACAGGACGATGGCCTCGTCCCGCTCGGAGCGGGCCAGGTGCACCTTGGCCAGGGTGAACAACACGTCGGCCAGGCCGCTGCGCTCCCCTGTGCGCTCCACCGCACATAGGGCGTCGGCGCATCGGCGGAGCGCCTGCTCGTGCTCACCCCGGTCGTGGTGAAGCGCGCCGAGGGCATTCAAGGCGGCCGCCTCTCCGACCGGGTCGGACACCTCCCGGCACAACTTCAGCGCCCGGCGCAGCGTTTCCTCCGCTCTCGTCCGGTCGCCCTGCTTGCGTAGGGTGATCCCGAGCCGGTGCAACGACCGGGCCAGACTCAGCCGGCCTTGCTCGGTGTCGTCCTCCTCGCTGAGCCGGACGGCCCGGCGCAAGTGACCCACGGCCGCGTCGTACCTGCCGAGCCGCCACTGTGTCCCTGCCAGCATCCGATGGACCATGGCGCAGTCCACCGGAGCGGCGGCGGATTCCGCTGCGTCCACGGCGTACCCGAGGTTCCTCAACGCGTCGTCGAGGAGGTGGCGGCGCCACTGATAAGTGACCAGCGCCAGCGGCAGCAGCCATTCGTACCGTTTGATGCCCTGGCAGATGGCTAATCGGATGCCTCGCTGGACGGTTGCATACTCCTCGTCCAGGAACGCCATCGCCTGCCCCGGTTCCGCGGGATCGGTGACCGTGACCCTGTCAGGCTCGCCGATGGGCAGGGTGCGCTCGTGGTCGAGCACCCGGTCGCAGGCGCGGACGTTGTGCAGTTGGTGTTCCAGCACTTGCCGTACGGTCGCCCGCTCAATGTTCGCCGTCTCTCCGTCCGGCCCTGGCTGCATGTGCTGGCGGGCAAAAGCCCGCACGAGGTCGTGCAATCCGTAGCGGTCCCCCTGGTGCTCCACCAGGTTCGCCGCCACTAGCTCCACCAGGGCCCGGTCGGTGCGCGCCGCTTCGCCCGCCGCCCTCCCGAGGTCCATCACCGCCTCCCAGGAGGCGCTGGGTCCGGGGTGAACGGCGAGCTGCCACAGCAGAAGCTGGCCCTCCTCGCCGAGCACGCGCACGGAGCAGTTCAGCGCGACACGGACCGACAGTTCGTGTTCCGGCAGGTGCAGGGTGTCCAGCTTCGCCCGTTCCTCCTCCATCTCCCGCACGAGGGCGAGGATGGTACGTAGCGGACGCGCACCGCCTTCCAGGAGCCGGGCCACCACGGCGAGGGCCAGCGGCAGTCGGCCGCAGAGACGGACCAGATCACTGAAGCCCTGAGCGCACTTCGCCCGATCCTCGGCTGCCACGTTCTCCTGGAGTACCTCCAGAGCGTCCGCCTCTTGCAGCGGCTCCATCTTGCGAAACAGCACCTTTCTGTCGGACTGGAGGCGCAAGAGGTCGTTGCGGCTGGTGATTATCACGGCGCAGGTGCCGTCTCCGGGAAGCAGCGGCAGCACCTGCTTGGCATTGAGCGCATCGTCGAGGACCATGAGTATGGAGCGGTGGGCCAGTGCCGACCGCAACGCATTGCTCTTGCTCTCCGGTCCGGTCACCGTGGTGTAGGGCGGTAGCGCGGCCAGGAACCCGTTCAGGACCTCGTCCGGTTCAGCGGGCCGCACGTCTCCGTCGGCGAACCCGTTCAGTCCGGCATAGAGCACACCGTCGGGGAACCGCTCCCGCAGCCCACGGGCGAGGTGGTGGGCCACCGTGCTCTTCCCGACACCCGCCATGCCACTGATGAGGACCAACGCCAGGTTGCCGGCGTCCTGTTCCACGCACACGGCCTCGACGAGGCCGCGGATCAGTTCGTCCTGCCCGACCGGCCTGCGTCTGCTGCCGGGCAATTGGTCCGGTAAGGGCGGCAGGAGCGTCCCGGCCGACCGGTGTGCAACTCCCCGGACCTGGTCGATGGCGCTCTGCAAGTCGGCGTCCGGCTTTCCGTTGCGCTTCGTCCACTCCTCGATGAGCCGTTCACGCCGATGCTCCGGCAGGTCGTCGTGGGCAAGCAGGTAGAACCCTAAGACCTGGGGCAGTTCCGGTGTGCGCTCGAACCATTTCTCCGTCTCCTCGCGGAGCCATTTCTCCTCCCTGGACCTGTAGGCAGCGTCCAGCCGGGCGCATACGGCGGCCATCAACTCGGCCCGCAGTTCCTCCCGGCGCAGCTGGAAGCCCCTCTCCGTCGGTCCGCGCAGGGGTTCGCCGCCGTCCCACCCCTGCAGGGCCGCCCCGAGTTGCTCGAACCGCTCCGGAGGGCTCAGCTCCCTGGCTCTCGCCACCCGGTCGCGGAAGCGGAGCAGGTCGACGCTGTCCTCCGGCAGGCGGAGCGTGCAGTAGCCCGACTTGCCGCCATGGGGCACGACCACCGGCCCCAATTGCTTCCGTAGGTCGGAAATGGCACGGTTCACCAGGTCGCTAGCGTTCTCGTGGCCGCCCCAGAGGACTTTGGCGATCTCCTTCCTGGTGCACCGGTAACCCGGTGATGTCACCAGAAGTGCGAACAGTGCGGCCGGCTTTGAACCTCCGAAGACCCTTCCGCCACCGTCCCCTTCGGCTTCGACTGGGCCCAGTACGTGCCCCTCCATCGCCCTCCCCTTCTCCGCAGCGGAAGCAGTGGTCCGGCCCTTTGGCGGCGCCCCCTTCATCTGTGCGCTGCGGTGCACCGCTTCACACGCGCTCGCTCCTTCACGCCCCCGGGTCTCCGTTATCCCTCAGTTTCCGCTCTGCGGCCTCCTCCCGTCCCCGGCACGATGACACCAGCCGCTCGCAGAAGCGCGAGACGGCGTCGCGCAGTCGTCCATCGACCCAATAGGGAGGAACCACAAGCCCTATGAACAACCGTCAGCGAAACCGTCGAGCGAGCCGCCTGCGCCAGTCCCCCGACTGGCCGCCGACCCGCCGGCGGCGGGCGGGCAGCCAGACCGAGGGCACCACGCCGGCGACCCCGCACACCGAGGCGCCGGACGCCTCGCCCTCCGAGACCGCCTGAACCCCACAGCCGGGTGGGTGCCCGTCCCGGGCGGGCACCCCCCTCGGCCCCACCCCTCCGAACTCCGCCGATCGGCGAGCTCGCGGCCTTTCCGCACCTGCCACACGCTCGTGGTCGAAGGCAGCGATTCCCGGTCCACAAGACCAACGCTGCATACGTACGCATCAAGTTGGGGCGCCTGGGGCTTCTTCCCGTTCTCCCCGCATCTGGGGCGATGTGACCACCTCACAGGACTTCAGCCCGTCCAGCACCCTCAGCACCCTCAGCCTATAGAGAGGATATTTCCTGATGTATCTGCCATATAGCAGTACGTTCGCTTCAGTGAGGCGGCACTTCGACGACCCCCGGGTCGGCGACGCGGTCCTCGTGACCGTTCCCACGGACACCGAGGGGGCGGAGCCGGTCCGGCTGACCGCTGCCGAGACGCACGAGGCCCTCTACGGGCCGGGCTCCGACCCGCAGTTCGCCGCTGCGGTCTGGATGGAGGTACTCAGCACCGCGCTGAGTGACCTCACTCCACACGGTATCGGGAGGCTCCTGGTGATCTGGCTGGCCCTGCCCCGGCTGACCGGGACGGTCCACCGCGTCTGCACGCGCCTGCGTGCCGATCGGTCGGACGTGGAGGCCGAGATGGTCCTGGCCCTCCTGGAGGAGCTGGCGGCCCCGGACGCCGCGAGCCGCCTATACGACTCCTCCTTGATCCACGCAGCGCGCACCAGGGCGTGGCGCTTCGCCCGCGAGGGCCTGCGGGAGACCCCCTCCTCCCAGGTCGAGCGCATCGCCCAAGATCGCGCGCTCACCGCGTCCGACGGGGAGGCGGACGCTCCGGCTGAGGAGGGCCTGGACGTGCGGGTCGACCGTCCGGACGGCCCGGACGGGCTGTGCGCCCCGCTGCGCTTCCGGGTGCGCCCGGAGCATCTGCGCAAGGGCGCCTTCGCCGACACCGACGGTGGGACGTGGGACCGTTCGACGCACCACGGCCCCCGGAAGAAGCGCCGGTCCGGGCGCCGCGTGGGCACCCGGCCAGTCCGCCCTGCGGGGAGGCGAGCATGAAGGACCCGGCAGAGGGGCGACTCAGTTTCACCGAGCTGTTCGACCTGCCCGTCGCAGTGGACCTGCGGACAGCGGCCCGAGCGCTCGGGATCGGCTCGACGACCGCGTACCGGCTGATCCGCGAGGACGAGTTCCCCTGCCCCGTCCTCCGCGTCGGAGGGAGGTACAGGATTTCGACCAAAGAGCTGATGCGCGCCCTAGGGATCGAGGACCGTCCGCTGTACAGCGTGGACCTGGAACTGGGCGCGGACGGCCCGCACGCCGGCTTCTGACAAGGAATGAAGAGGGTCTCGTGTCCCCCACCACCGTGCGGCCCCGTGGCATCAGCCACGAGGCCGCACGGCCCTGCTTCTCCACACCCCACCCGGTCCGTCACCCCGTGGTGCCCTGAGGAGAAACCTCAGCGCCGGTTGTGGCACAGGGTTCGAGTTCCGCACGCGGAGGAAGACCTCCGTATGCCCACCGGGGATCGAAGGCAAGGCTGTCGTAGCTCCAGTCTCGGAGACGCGCGACGAGTCGAGAACGAGGACTCCAGAGCATGAGCAGCAGGCCGACAGGCATGACACATCGTCAGAAGCAGCGTCGGATGAGCGTCGAAACGACTTCTCTCTCCCTCGCGCGATGATCGGGCCCACGAACCCTGCATCCGGCATGACCTCCACAGATCCGCAGGTCAGAGGCTCGCATCCGTCACACGACAGGCTCCACGCTATGCACGCCGGGAAACAAGTCGATCACATGCCACACCTGTGCAGCCTACGAAAACCGCAGGTCAGGCACCCTTGGCGGCAGGCTCAAGCACCGCCACACACTCCACATGATGAGTCATAGGGAACAAATCAAACGCCCGAAGCATCCGCACCCGGTACCCGCCCTCCCGGAAATACCCCAAGTCCCGTGCCAGCGCCGCCGGGTCGCAGGCCACGTACGCGATGCGGCGCGCGCCCAGGTCCGTCAGGAGGCGCACCGTCGACTTGCCCGCGCCCGCGCGGGGCGGGTCCAGGACGATGAGGTCGGCCTCGGTGATGCCGGTGCGTGGGAGGACCGACTCGACCTTGCCCTGTTCGATGCGGACGCGGTCGAACGCGGCGAGGTTGTGGCGGGCGTCCTCCACGGCCCGCTTGCCGGACTCGATGCCGAGGACGGCGCCCTCCTCACCGATCCGGTCCGCGATCGCTCCCGCGAACAGGCCGACCCCGCAGTAGAGATCGAGGGCGGTCTCGCCCTTGCGCGGCAGCAGGCCCTGCATGACCGCCGTCACCAGCGTGTCCGCCGCCTTCGGATGCACCTGCCAGAAGCCGCCGTTGCCGACGCGGTACGTACGGCCGTCGGCCCGTTCGCGCACGAAGGGGCGGCCGTGGACGCGGTGCACGCCGCCGTCCTTCTCCTCCACGCGGAGGACGGAGACCGGCTTGTCGAGTTCGACCAGGGGCAGGCGCGCCCCGGGACGGGGAGTCAGGATCACCTGGCGGTCCTGCGAACCCGTCGCCGCGATCGCCTCCACCGACTCCATGCCCGACCAGTCGCGCCGCTCGATGCCCAGCTCGGTGACGCCCTCCGCCGCGATCATGCAGTGGTCGATCGGCTCCACCTCGTGCGAGCGGTGGCGGCGCAGGCCCGCCCTGCCGGAGTCCGGGTCCACCGCGTACTGCACGCGGGTCCGCCACGCCGGCACCTCACCGGCGGGCAGCTTGTCGCCCTCCGCCGGCATCACCGTGCCGTCCCAGCCGGCCTCCTCGGGCGTGAGCCCGGCCAGCCGCTTCAGCTGCTCGGCGATCACCTCGCCCTTGAGGCGGCGCTGCGCCCCCGGCTTCGCGTGCTGCCAGTCGCAGCCGCCGCAGCGGCCCGGTCCGGCGTACGGGCACGGGGCCTCGACGCGGTCCTTGGACGCGTCGAGAACCGTCACCGCGTCGGCACGCAGGAAGCGCGAGGCCTCGTCGCCCTCGGTCACCCGCGCCACGACCCGCTCGCCGGGCAGCGCGTGCCGTACGAAGAGGACCTGTCCCTCCTCCGTGCGGGCGACGCAGTGGCCGCCGTGCGCGACCGGTCCGACCTCGACCTCGTACTCCTGGCCCACCAGCGAGTTCTTCGGTTCAGCCTGCATGGCGGGGTGACTCCACAACGTAAGGGGAAAAACGGGGGTCGGCGGCCGGGAGAGCGAGAGCCGCCGGACGCCAGCCGACCAGTCTACGTGCGCGGCGCCCACTCGGCCGCCAGAGCCCGTCGGGGACGGCACCACACGCGCCGCGCCCACCCCGGCGTCACCCCTTCTTGCTGCTCTCCTTCGCCCTCTTCTCCACCGGCCCCCGCCGCACCGACCCCGGCGCGTTCCACTCCTGGCGCCTGCGCGCCCGCCGCTTCGCGGCCTCGGAGGACTCGAGCTGGTAGGGGACGGACGTGACCATCACGCCCGGGGTGAACAACAGCCTCCCCTTCAACCGCAGCGCGCTCTGGTTGTGCAGCAGGTGCTCGTACCAGTGGCCCACCACGTACTCGGGGATGATCACGCTGACCGCGTCGCGCGGGCTCTCCCGGCGCAGCGACTTGACGTACTCGATGACCGGGCGCGTGACCTCGCGGTAGGGCGAGTCGAGGACCTTCAGCGGCACGCCGATGTTGCGCCGCTCCCACTCGTCGCGCAGGGCCTTGGTCTCGGCCGCGTCGACGTTGACGCTCAGCGCCTCCAGGGTGTCCGTGCGCATCAGCTTGGCGTACGCGAGCGCCCGCAGCGTCGGCTTGTGGATCTTGGAGACCAGGACGATGGAGTGCACGCGGGAGGGGCGGACGCTGTCGTCGGACGGGCCCTCGGGCGCCGCGATCTCCTCGGAGACCCGGTCGTAGTGGCGGCGGATCGCGCTCATCGTCGCGTAGAAGATGACCATGCCGAGCAGGGCCACCCACGCGCCGTGCGTGAACTTCGTGACGAGTACGACGATGAGGACCAGGCCGGTGAAGAAGGCGCCGAAGGTGTTGATCGCGCGGGAGCGGACCATGTGGCGCCGCTTCGCCGGGTCGCGCTCCGTGGCCAGGTGGCGGTTCCAGTGCCGGACCATGCCGATCTGGCTGAGCGTGAAGGAGACGAAGACGCCGACGATGTAGAGCTGGATCAGGCGGGTCGAGTCCGCGCCGTAGATCCAGACGAGCAGCGCCGCGGCACCCGCGAGGAGCACGATGCCGTTGGAGAACGCGAGGCGGTCGCCGCGCGTGTGCAGCTGGCGCGGCAGGTAGCGGTCCTGCGCGAGGATCGAGCCGAGCAGCGGGAAGCCGTTGTACGCGGTGTTGGCGGCGAGGAAGAGGACCAGCGCGGTGGCCGCGGCGAGCAGGATGAAGAAGAAGCTGCCGTCGCCGAAGACCGCCTCGGCGACCTGGGAGATCACCGGGTTCTGGACGTAGTCGGCGCCGAGCGCGGCGCCGTTGTCCAGGAGATCCTTCGCCGGGTTCTCGGCCATGTGGACGTTGGTCGCGAGGGCGAGGCCGATGATGCCGCAGAACATGGTGACGGCGAGCAGGCCCATCATCGCGAGCGTCGTCGCGGCGTTCTTGGACTTCGGCTTGCGGAAGGCCGGGACGCCGTTGCTGATCGCCTCGACGCCGGTGAGCGCGGCACAGCCGGAGGAGAAGGCGCGCAGCAGCAGGAAGACCAGCGCGAAACCCGCGATGCCCTCGTGCTCGGCCTTGATCTCGTAGTCCGCGGTCGGGGCCTTCATGGTGTCGTCGAGGACGAAGCCCCGGAAGGCGCCCCACGCGATCATGATGAAGACGCCGGCCACGAAGACGTACGTCGGAATCGCGAAGAGCTTGCCGGACTCCTTCACGCCGCGCAGGTTCATCAGCGTCAGGAGCAGGATGACCGCGACCGCGCACAGCACCTTGTGCTCGACGACGAACGGGACGGCGGAGCCCAGGTTCTCGATGCCCGAGGAGATCGACACGGCCACGGTCAGGACGTAGTCGACGAGCAGCGCGCTCGCGACGGTCAGACCGGCCTTGGGCCCGAGGTTGGTGTTGGCGACCTCGTAGTCGCCGCCGCCGCTCGGGTACGCGCGCACGTTCTGGCGGTAGGACGCGACGACGGTGAACATCAGCACGACGACCGCGACCGCGATCCAGGGGCTGAAGTGGTACGCCGACACGCCCGCGATGGACAGGACGAGCAGCACCTCGCCGGGGGCGTACGCGACGGAGGACAGCGGGTCGGACGCGAACACGGGGAGGGCGATGCGCTTCGGCAGGAGCGTTTCTCCGAGCCGGTCGCTGCGCAGTGCGCGCCCGATGAGGATGCGTTTGGGCACGTCGGTCAGTTTGGACACGCAGAGGATCGTAAGCGTTGCATCAAGATGCCGCCCACCCAGCACCCCCAAGTGCCACGGGATACCAGCCATGGGGGACGGCGGGTGTTCGGCGGGCGACAGCGGGTGGCCGGATGCGCGCACGGCCGCGTCGCCGACGGGGCGACGGCGGGTGGCCGGGCGGGAGGCGACAGCGGGCAGGCGGGCAACGGCCGCGGGCCGGGCGGGCAACGGCAGCGGGTGGCCCGGGGCCTAGGCCCCGGGCCACCCGTTCACTCATCGGCTGACCAGCTCAGCGCCCCGCGCCCAGCGTCTCCCCGGCCCGGGCCCCGGCGTCGACGTCGGCTGCGGCGCCCGTCCCCACCGCGCCCCCGCGAGCGATCCGCTCCTCCGCCCGCCGCACCGCCTTGGACGGCCACCACGTCGCCCGGCCGAGCAGCAGCAGCGCCGCCGGCAGGATCATGACGCGGATCACGAAGGCGTCGAGCAGGACGGCCACCGCGAGGACGAAGCCCATCTGCTTCATCTCCAGGATGTGCAGCATCACGAAGCTCGCGAAGACGGTGACCATGACGATCGCCGCGCTCGTGACGACCTTGGCGGACGCCGCGATCCCGTCGATCACGGCCTGCCGCGTGGGCACCCCGTTCAGCGCGGCCTCGCGGATCCGGCTGACGACGAACACCTGGTAGTCCATCGAGAGCCCGAAGAGGATCACGAAGAGGAACAGCGGCACGCGCGAGGAGATGCCGTGCAGGGAGACGAAGGACAGCAGGTCCTCGGCCCACTGGCCCTGGAAGACGAGCACGAGCAGCCCCAGCGCGGAGGCGGCCGACAGCAGGTTGAGGCCGATGCCGAGCAGTCCGAGGACGACCGAGCGGAACGCGTACACCGTCATCGCGAACGTCATCAGGAGCAGCAGCCCGAGCACCAGCGGCAGCTTCTCGCTCTGGTGCTGCACGTAGTCCACGCCGCGCGGCACGTCACCGCTGACCCCCGTCTCGACGCCGTCGAGCCTGCCGACGGTGGCGGGCAGATAGTCGTCGCGGATGTGGTCGAGGGCGTCGACGGCCTCGTCGGAGTACGTGGCGTGGCGGGAGCCGAGCTCCAGGGTGCTGACGCGGCCGTCGTCGGAGGTCTTGATCACCGGCCGGTCGTGGCGGGCGAGCAGCGGGTCGGCCGCGGCCCTGCGGTCGAGTGCGCGCAGCGCGCCCACGACCCGGTCCTGCTCCCCGGGCTCGGAGCTCGCCACGACCTGGTAGCGGATGCGCAGGTCGGGGAAGGCGGCAAGCATCCGGTCGTAGTCCTGCATGGCGGGGATCTCGCGGGAGAAGCTGTCCCGGGCGGGGTCCTTGAGCTTGATGGTGGCGGCGGGCAGCGCGAGGCCCAGCATGACGAGGACCGACACGCACAGGGTGGCCACGGGGTGCTTGCGGGCGGGCGTGAGCAGCGCGTTCCACACCCGGCCCGGCGGCTTCTCGACGTCGGCCTGCACGGTCTTGCCCTGCGCCCGGCGCTTCTCGGCCCGCCGCTCCGCGCGCCGGCCGAGCTTGACGAGCATCGCGGGAAGCACGGTGACCGAGCTGACCACGGCGACGGCCACGACGAGGATGGTGCCGGTGGCCAGTGAGTCGAAGATGACGTCCCCGGCCAGGTAGAGCGCGGCGGTGGAGACGATCACGGCGAGGCCGGAGATCACGATCGCGCGGCCCGCCGTCGCGGCGGCGGCCTCCACCAGCGCCTCCGAGGAGAGCCTGCCGCCCGCGCGGGCCCGCTCCTCCCGCTCACGCTTGAGGTAGAAGAGCGTGTAGTCGACGCCGACGGCCATGCCGATGAGCAGGATCATGTTCATCCCGACGCCGGTGTCGGGCAGCAGGTGCGAGGCGAGCATCGCCAGGCCCATGGTGGCCATGATCGAGGTGACGGCGAGCAGCAGCGGCACGCCGACCATCAGGACCGAGCCGAACACCAGGGCCAGCGTGATCAGCGTGACCGGCAGCGTGATCATCTCGGAGAACGCGAGGTCCTTGCCGCGCTGGTCGTTGACGCCCTTGCTCACGGACGCGGCGCCGGTCTCCTCCACCCGGATGTCCGGGTGGGCCTTCTGCACCTTCTCGGTCTCGGCCCGGAGCGGGACGACGTTCTTCTTGCCCTCCTGCTCCGGGCCCTTGAGAGTCACCGGAACGCGGACGACCCTGCCGTCCTTGGAGCGGACCGGCGCCTCCACCTCGGCCACCTCGGGCAGCGCCTTCATGCGCCGGGTGACGTCCGCGACGGCCGCGTCGGCGGCGCGTTCGTCGAGGCGCCGCCCCGGCTCGGCGCTGATCAGGATCTGCTCCAGCGGCTTGATCTGCAGGTCGCCCTCGGCGGCCAGGGCCTCCGCGCGCCCGGCCTCGCCGACGCGGAAGTCCTCCGACGCCGCCTGATTCATCCCGGCCGTGATGCCCGCCCCCAGGCACAGCACCACGAACACGAACCAGCCGGCGATCGCCCGCCCCGGGTGCAGCGCGCTCCACCGCGCCACCCGCACCGTCATCGACCGCCTCGTGCCGCGCCTCATGTCCGGCCCTCTCGCTGCCACAGCGACCCTCCTACCTTCATGTGTAAGTTGAGACTGACAGGTGAAGGTCGAAGGCGTCAACTGTCAGGTGTCGAAGCGGGGAAGAGGAGAGTCCGGTGGGAGGAAGGGGAGATCCGGTGGACACAGGGTTTGACAGTGGTTCAAGCCATGCGTAAGCCTTGGCTGACAGGTTTCGGGACGGCGCGAAGGCGGGCCATGCAGGCCATGAACAGCGAGGAGCTGCTGGCCTTCCTGGCGGCCGTCGGTCACGCGCAGCGCCTGCGGATCATCAAGGAGCTGGCCACCGGGACCTTGTACGTCAGTGAACTCGCCCGGCGCCTCGGCGTCTCCCGGCCCTTGCTCTACATGCATCTGGAACGCCTGGAGAAGGCCGGCCTGGTGATCGGCCGACTCGAGCTCTCCGACGACGGCAAGGCCCTCAAGTACTTCGAACTCGCGCCCTTTGACGTGCAGTTGAACGTCGATACGATTCTCACGGCTGCCCGCCTCGACAGGGCGGACGCCCAGCGGGACGGGTCGGGCGAAGCCGGAAAGCACTCACCAAAGGGGACGCCCCAATGAGCGACGCGATCATCCCGATCGCTTTCTTCCTGATCCTTGCCGGCGCAATCGTCGCGGTGGCCAGATTCCAGACGCAGCGCAGCCGCGAGCGCGATCGGGAGTACGCGGAGGCGATGGAGGGTTACCGCAAGGCGCTGGACTCGACCACGGCCCAGCAGGAAGCCATCCGCACCCAGCTCACCGAGCTGAACATCCGCGTCCAGTCGATGGAGAGCATGCTCCGTGCCGTCGAGTGAACGCAGCGGCGACCTCTGACCATGGCGGCGCAGCCGTTAACGTGGACTCGAGCAATGACGGGCAGCAGCCGAGGGCGAGAGTCATGAGTAGGGCATTTACGCAGGTCACGAGGGCCATGAGGAGCGCGGGGTAACGACGTGCACATCGTCATCATGGGCTGCGGGAGAGTCGGTTCGGCTCTCGCGCAGACCCTGGAACAACAGGGGCACACGGTCGCCGTCGTCGACCAGGACCCCACCGCATTCCGCCGTCTGGGCTCCGGGTTCGGCGGCCGCCGCGTGACCGGCGTCGGCTTCGACCAGGACACCCTGCGCGAGGCCGGCATCGAGGACGCCGGCGCCTTCGCCGCCGTCTCCAGCGGCGACAACTCGAACATCATCGCCGCCCGCGTGGCCCGCGAGATGTTCGGGATCGAGAACGTCGCGGCCCGTATCTACGACCCGCGCCGCGCCGAGGTCTACCAGCGCCTGGGCATCCCCACGGTCGCCACGGTCCGCTGGACCGCCGACCAGATGCTGCGCAGGCTGCTCCCCTCCGGGGCCGAGCCGCTGTGGCGCGACCCCACCGGCGGCGTGCAGCTCGCCGAGGTGCACGCGTCGGCCTCCTGGATCGGCCAGAAGATCAGCCGCCTGCAGGAGGAGACGGGCGTGCGCGTCGCGTTCCTCACCCGGCTCGGCGAGGCGGTCCTGCCGACGTCGCAGACGGTGCTCCAGGAAGGCGATCTGGTGCACGTGATGATGCGCACCGACGAGGTCGAGAAGGTCGAGGCGGCCTTCGCCGAAGGCCCCGAGGAGGGCGGTCACTGATGAGGGTCGCCATTGCCGGAGCGGGCGCGGTGGGCCGTTCCATCGCCGGTGAGCTCCTGGAGAACGGCCACGAGGTCCTTCTCGTCGACAAGGCGCCGACGGCCATCTCCGTCGAGCGCGTCCCGCAGGCCGAGTGGCTGCTCGCCGACGCCTGCGAGATCACGTCCCTGGACGAGGCGGCGCTCCAGCGCTGCAACGTGGTCATCGCGGCCACCGGAGACGACAAGGTCAACCTCGTCGTCTCCCTCCTCGCGAAGACCGAGTACGGCGTCCCGCGGGTCGTCGCCCGCGTCAACAACCCCAAGAACGAGTGGCTCTTCAACGAGTCCTGGGGCGTCGACGTCGCCGTGTCCACGCCGCGCCTGATGTCCGCACTCGTCGAGGAGGCGGTGAGCGTCGGCGACCTGGTCCGGCTGCTGCGCTTCAGCCACGGCGACGCGAACCTCGTCGAGCTGACACTGCCCCCGGAGTCCACCCTCGCGGGCACCCGCGTCGGCGACGTCCAGTGGCCCGAGGACACCTCACTGGTCACCATCATCCGCGGCACACGCGTCCTCGCACCGACGCCGGACGACTCGCTCGAAGCGGGGGACGAACTGCTCTTCGTGGCCGCGCAGGCGCGGGAGGAGCAGCTGGAGGACTTGCTGTCCGCACGTAACTAGCCGTGGGCTTTACGCAGGTGGGGGCGCCCGGAACTTCCGGGCGCCCCCACCTGCGTGACCGAGAAAGTTCTTCTCGTGCCTGGGATGGTCACGATTCGCAGTGAGGCGCATTGGCACTATGCGCCGGTAACCCTTCTCCTGGAACCCGACACCGAAAAGCTGCCGCCTCTTGATGATCAATGGGAACGGCTTGATTCGGTCGAGTATCGACCGGTGTATCGCGGCAAGCTGCAGGTCGAGGGAGGGGCACCGCCAGCGACGGAGTGGAACCGCCATCAGCCTCAGCATGATCTCGCGCTCATCATTCATCGCGCTCTCCAGGTACTTCGCGCGGCGCCCCCGGGACCGGGCGGTGGAAGTCGAGCCGCTCATGCTGGATGACGGCATCCCTGTACCAGCACAATCGGCACACCTCCGAGTCGAGGAACCGTGAGGCGCGACCGAGCCGGGCAGCGATGTCCGCCGGGGCCGTCTTGTCCGGTGTACGCCTCGTGCTGCGCCTGCGTCGCGTAGACCCTGGCCGAAAGGGGGTGGGGCATCGGTCATCTCTCCCTTTTCGGGTTTCTCCGACGCCGTGCGGCAGCCGAGAAGTAGGGTCCGCGCATGGCAGATGCGGTGGATGCTGACGAACTTCTGCGACGTATCCGGACTGCACGCGAATGGGCTGCGCTTGAGGAACAGCACCTGGACGCGGCAGCGAGGGCGGCGATCGATGAAACTGAGGCACTGGGGCTGACCATCAGGTCCCGTGCATTCGAAGCCGTGCGCCTGGTACTGGACGAGATCATCCAGCCCGGTACTCACGAGAACAGCAGCTGACGAGCGCTTCCGGCCTGCTCGCGCTGCCGCTTCCGGGCGAGGCCCTGGCGTCCGTGAGGTCACGGATGCGGGCCTGACAGTCGCGAACGCGGGCGTTCGCCCGGCGGCGCGCAGGTCGTCCATGGCCGCTGCGCTACGGCGCTCCAGGCTTGCACCTGCCGCTCCATCCAGGTAGCGCTGACGCTGGGTGTCCTCGTACGTGGCACCCTGCGGGTGCGGGGGGGGCGCCTGCGGGCGCGTCGTCACGCCGGGCAGGCACGCGCTGAGGCTGTGGCGACAGTTCGGGTGGAACAGGCCCGCCACCCTCGCCTCGACGAGGCTTCCGGCGACGTGCACGACGACCGTCCGCGTGGCAGCAAGGAGCCGCGTCGGCTGGATCGCGTGCGGGCCCCGCACTGCGCGTGGGCCCGACTCCGGCCCCAGGGTGAGGACTTCGCCCTCCCGCTGCTCGCAGAGCGGGCGGGTGTCCTGCGCCATCGACGCGGCCAGCCGGTCCACGGCGGGTGCACCGGGCAGCGTCGCGCGTGCCGTCACCTCCCGGCCGATGCCGAGCGCGCCCAACTCGGCGACGGCCACTTGGCGGCCGCGGGGGTACGCCTCGACGAGGGCGCGGCGTACGGCGCCCTCACTTCACGAGCGAGACCTTCCGTCACCGCAGGCGAAACGGGCATTTCACCCCCTCTGACCTGCTGCAATCCGGCGAGCCTCGGTGCCCCACCATTCGGCGTAAGGCGGGGCGCGTGGGTTTGCCTGAGAGAACTCTCGGGTGCACCCTTGAAATCCCGGATCACTCAAATGGCCCTGAGCCGCAGCCAGTTGACATGGCTGCGGCCCCCTGCTCGCAACAGGAGGCCGCGGGGTGGTCGTCCCGTCAGAGAGGACCGTTTTCCCATGAACCAGCGTAATCCTGAGGACGCTTCGAGCCCACCTGAGGGCGTCCGTACGGAGCAGCGTTCCTTTCGGCGGCTCATTGTGGGTGCCGTTGTTGCCACGGCGGTCGTGCTCAGCGTGATGGTCCTGTCCGGCGAGTTGGGGCCGGAGCAGGCATCGGCGATCGCGGCCGTCGCGGCCGCGTGCGTGGCTGTCGTGGCGGCAATCCTGGCGCCCCGCAGCCACCGGTAGAGCCCGCCGGACCTAGAGTTCGTCGGGCTCGGACACGCTGTCCTGGAACTCGACCTTCGGCGGGGTCAGGTCCAAGCCCCGTACGCCGAACAGCGGTCCGGCCTCCACGGCGAGCTGCGCGGCACTCGCCCTGGCGATCGCGAGGTCGTAGTAGAGGCTCTTGCGTGAGTGCGTGATGTCGGAGCGCCGCTCACGGACCTTGATCTCCGTCGCGGTGACGGCCTGGCCCTCGCCGTGATCGCCGAACGTGGACGCGGAGTACCCGGCCTGACGTGCACCCTCCGCAGCCAGAGAAACGCAGGTCCCCCGCCCTCAATCGCCGGACCAGCTCAATTCGTCCCGCCCGCAGCCGCCCTCCGTTCGGCCTCCGCCTTCTCCTCCGCCTCCATCTCCGCGAAGACGTCGATCGGCGGCGGGGCCTTGGCCAGGAAGACCCAGGTGAAGTACACCGCGAGGACCATCGGCGGCAGCTTGAGGGCGATCAGGACCCAGCCGAGCTGCTCGGTGTCCGCCCACCAGTACAGGGGGAAGAGGATGGCGTACTTGGCGAGGAAGATCAGGCCCCAGGCCAGGGACGCCTTCGTGTACGCCTTTTTGCGGCCGGGGTTGCGGGTGCGCCAGGAGAGGTTCTCGCGGAACACCGGGCCGAGGAGCAGGCCGAGCAGCGGATAGCCCACGAGCGCGGAGAGGAAGAAGGCCGCGCCGAGGCCGGTGCCGTAGATCATGCCGGGCAGGTAGAAGTCCTTGGCGTTGCCCGTGAACATCGCGAAGGCCACGCCGAACGCGACGCCGAAGACGCCGCTGAAGGCGTGCTTCACGGTGTCCCGGCGGACCAGGCGGACCACGACCAGGACCACCGCGACGGCCAGGGCCGCGATCGCCGACAGGTGCAGGTCCTTGTTGATCGTGTAGATCAGCACGAACAGCAGGCCGGGCACCATCGTCTCGACCGTGCCCCGGATGCCGCCGAAGGCGTCGAAGAGCGCGGCCTGCGTCAGAGCCTTGGTGTCCGTGCCGTGGGGGTGCTCCCCCACGGTCTGGTCGGTCGGCTTGTCGACTGACGTCACCGGCTACTCCCGTCCGAGCGGTCTGAGTTCGTACTTGGGGTTGAAGAGCACTCTGCGGCCTCGGTCTATGGAGATCCGGCCCGACGCGATCAGGCGGCGCCCCGGCTCGATGCCCACGATGGAGCGCCTGCCGAGCCATACGACGTCGAGCGCGGCGGAGCCGTCGAACAGCTCCGCCTCCAGGGCCGGGACACCGGCACGTGGCCGCAGGGTGACCGTGCGCAACGTACCAGTAACCGTGACTATCTGGCGGTCGTGGCAGTCGCCGATGCGCGTACACCCGGCCGTCTCGGCGTCCTCGCGCAGCTCCTGCGACTCCAGGTCCTGCTGGGAGGACGACAGCCGGTCGAGCATGCGCCGGAAGCGGCCGGCCGGCTTGCCGGATCCAGGAACAGCACTCATACCCGAAGCGTACCGGTGGGCACCGACACCCCCACAATGGCTGAGCTCACCTGTGCATATGCCCGCTCGCCACCGCTCGAACCGGCCCCCCGGCCGCTGCCTGACTACCGCTCGAAGCGATACCCCATCCCCGGCTCCGTGATGAAGTGCCGCGGATGCGCCGGATCCGCCTCCAGCTTGCGGCGCAGCTGTGCCATGTAGACGCGCAGGTAGTTCGTCTCGGTGCCGTAGGAGGGGCCCCACACCTCCTGCAGGAGCTGCTTCTGGCTGACGAGACGGCCCGCGTTGCGCACCAGGACCTCCAGGAGATGCCACTCCGTGGGGGTCAGGCGTACGTCGCGGCCGTTGCGGTTGACCTTCTTCGCGGCCAGGTCGACCGTGAAGTCCTCGGTGTCCACCATCACGTCGTCCTCGCCGGCCCCGGTGGGCTCCGCGCGGCGCACGGCGGCGCGCAGCCGGGCGAGGAGTTCGTCCATGCCGAAGGGCTTGGTCACATAGTCGTCGGCGCCGGCGTCCAGGGCCTCGACCTTCTCGTCCGAGCTGTGCCGGGCCGAGAGGACCAGGATGGGCACGCGCGTCCAGCCGCGCAGCCCCTTGATCACCTCCACGCCGTCCATGTCGGGCAGACCGAGGTCGAGCACGATCACGTCGGGGTGGCGGGCGGCGGCGAGCTGGAGGGCGGTGGCGCCGTCCGGTGCCGCGTCCACGTCGTACTTGCGCGCCTTCAGATTGATCACGAGGGCGCGTACGATCTGCGGCTCGTCGTCGACCACGAGCACCCGGGTCATTCCTACCTGCCTTTCGGGCTTGTCAGCGCCGCTCATGCGGCTTTCCGTGCCACGTGCGCGGCCGGTGGTGGCGGTCACGAGGTCATCTGGGCGGAGAGGTCGGGCACGACGGGCCGCCGGCCGCCCGCCGCCTTCAGGGTGAGCACCATCGTGAGGCCGCCACCGGGTGTGTCCTCCGCGGTGAGGGTTCCTCCCATGGATTCCACGAAGCCGCGGGCGACGGCCAGGCCGAGGCCGACGCCGCTTCCGCGTGGAGCGTCACCGTAGCGCTGGAACGGCTCGAAGATGCGGTCCTTGGCGTCATCCGGGACGCCCGGCCCCCGGTCGACCACCCTCAGTTCAACGCGGTCGCCGAGTGCACTGGCCGAAACGAAGACGGGTTCATCCTCGGGCGCGTACTTGACGGCGTTCTCCACGATGTTGGCGACGGCGCGCTCCAGGAGGCCCTTGTCGACGGCGACCATCGGCAGGGCCTCCGGGATGTCGAGGTCCACGCTGCCGTCGGGGACGCCGCCGAGCGCCATCGGCACCACCTCGTCGAGGTCGATCTCGCGGATCAGCGGGGTGACCGTGCCGGTCTGCAGGCGTGACATGTCCAGCAGGTTGCCCACCAGGTGGTCGAGGCGGTCGGCGCCGGCCTCGATGCCTTCGAGGAGCTCCGCCTGGTCCTCCTCGGACCACTCCACGTCCTCCGAGCGCAGCGAGGACACGGCGGCCTTGATGCCGGCGAGCGGGGTGCGCAGGTCGTGGCTGACGGCGGCCAGCAGGGCGGTGCGGATGCGGTTGCCCTCGGCGAGGGTGCGGGCCTCCGCCGCCTGGGACTGCAGCCGCTGGCGGTCCAGGACCACGGCGGCCTGCGCGGCGAACGCGGCGAGCACACGGCGGTCCTCGGCGGGCAGCACGCGGCCGGTCAAGGCGAGCGCCATGTGGTCGCCGACCGGCACGTCCACGTCGGCATCCTCGGGGCGGCCGACGTGCGCGCGGTGGCCGACGCTGCCCGCGCAGGTCCACGGCGTCACGTCGCTCTCGCGTTCCAGCAGGGCCACGGCCTCCATGGCGAAGGTCTCGCGGACCGTCTCCAGGAGGGACTCCAGGCTGTTCTCGCCGCGCAGGACGCTGCCCGCGAGGTGCGAGAGGATCTCCGACTCGGCGCGCAGCCGCGCGGCCTGGTGGGTCCGGCGGGCGGCCAGGTCCACGACGGAGGCGACGGACACCGCGACGGACACGAAGACCGCGATCGCCACGATGTTCCTGTTGTCGGAGATCGTCCACAGGTGCACCGGCGGCGTGAAGTAGTAGTTGAGCAGCAGCGAGCCGAACGCCGCGGACGCGAGCGCAGGCAGCATGCCGCCGAGCAGGGCCGCCGCCACGGTCAGCGTCAGGAACAGCAGCATGTCGTTCGCGAGACCGAGGTCCGCGTCGATGTGCGTGAGCAGCAGCGTGAGCAGCGCGGGGCCGCCGACACCGACCAGCCAGCCCCAGATGATCCGGGAGCGGCCGAGCCGCGCGCCGCGCGCCACCGGCAGTCCGCGCCCCTTGGCGACCTCACTGTGCGTGACGATGTGGACGTCGAGGTCGGGCCCGGACTCGCGGGCGACGGTCGCGCCGACGCCGGGTCCGAAGATGTACTGCCAGGCCTTGCGGCGCGAGGAGCCGAGGACGATCTGGGTGGCGTTGACGCCCCGCGCGAATTCGAGCAGGGCCGCCGGAATGTCGTCGCCTATGACGTGATGGAAGGTTCCGCCAAGATCCTCTACGAGGGTGCGCTGGACGGCGAGTTCCTTCGGCGAGGCCGCGGTGAGGCCGTCGCTGCGGGCGATGTAGACGGCGAGGATCTCGCTGCCGGAGCCCTTGGCGGCCATGCGGGCGGCGCGGCGGATGAGGGTGCGGCCCTCGGGGCCGCCGGTGAGGCCGACGACGATGCGTTCGCGGGCCTGCCAGGTGGAGCGGATGTTGTGCTCGCCCCGGTACTGCTGAAGATATTCGTCGACCCGGTCGGCCACCCACAGCAGCGCCAGCTCGCGCAGTGCCGTGAGGTTGCCGGGGCGGAAGTAGTTCGACAGGGCCGCGTCGACCTTGTCGGCCTTGTAGACGTTGCCGTGCGCCATCCGGCGGCGCAGCGCCTGCGGCGACATGTCGACCAGCTCGATCTGGTCCGCGCGGCGCACCACCTCGTCCGGCACCGTCTCGCGCTGCCGGACGCCGGTTATGGACTCGACCACGTCGCCCAGCGACTCGAGGTGCTGGATGTTGACGGTGGATATGACGTCGATGCCCGCTTCGAGCAGTTCCTCGACGTCCTGCCAGCGCTTGGCGTTGCGCGAGCCGGGCACGTTGGTGTGCGCCAGCTCGTCGACGAGCGCGACGGCGGGGGCGCGGCGCAGGACGGCGTCGACGTCCATCTCCGTGAACAGCGAGCCGCGGTATTCGAGCTCCTTGCGGGCGACCTGCTCCAGGCCGTGCAGCATCACTTCCGTGCGGGGGCGGTTGTGGTGCTCCACGAAGGCCACGACGCAGTCGGTGCCACGCTCGATACGACGGTGCGACTCGGCGAGCATGGCGTATGTCTTGCCGACGCCCGGTGCCGCACCGAGGTAGATCCGAAGCTTGCCGCGTGCCATGGCCCCATTGTCTTCCTGAAACTGCTGTGTACGCAGCGTCGACCTTACGGCCAATATTTACGGCAAAACGGATGAGCCCGACCTTCCTGGAGCTCCTTGACGCAACCCTGATGCCTTCCCTTGCGTCCCCTTGCGTCCCGCGTGGGGCACGACACACGATTTTCGGCCGGGCGGCAGAGCGGGTATTTCGGCCGGGTCGGCGCGGCCGGGATTTCGGCCCGGGCATGAAGCCCGCTCTGCCGACCCGGCCGAAAAAGGCCCGCGGTGATCCGGGGAACGGATCACCGCGGGCCGTGAGGCAGTCGGGAGAGGAAGGTCAGCCCTTCTCCGCCACCAGGTGCTTCAGCGCGATGTTGAGCTTGAGGACGTTCACCCGGGGCTCCCCCATGAAGCCGAGGATGCGGCCGTCGGTGTGGTCGTCGACCAGCTTCTCCACCTGCTTGACGTCCAGGCCGTTCTTCTCCGCGATGCGGTGGACCTGGAGGTCGGCGTACTTCGGGGAGATGTGCGGGTCGAGGCCCGAGCCCGAGGACGTCACGGCCTCCGCCGGGATGTCCGAGGGCCTGACCTTGTGGTCCGCCGTCGAGTTGTCCTTGATGACGGCGTCCCGCGCGGCCCTGACCTGGGCACACAGGCCTTCCTCGGCCTTGGGGTCGCAGACCTCCGTGTCGCCCTTCTTCATGGAGCCGGAGTCGCCCGCGAGGTTGGTCGCGCCCGAGAGGATCAGCTTGTACTGCGTGTTCACGCTGTTCGTGCCGAGCCCGTTGGACGGCCGGGGCTGGAACCACTTCAGGTCCGGCTCCGGGGTCTCCTGGCCCTTCTTCAGCGGCAGGTCGTACCGCTGCCCGATGAGCTCGGAGCCGACGACCTTGCCGCCGTCCTTGATCTCGGAGCCGTTGGCCTTGTTGTTGAACAGGGCCTGGGCGACACCGGTCACGGCGAGCGGGTAGATCACGCCGCAGATCACGGTGAGTACGAGCAGGGCCCGCAGTCCGGCCCCGAGCAACCTGGCGGTGTTTCCTACGGAGTTGTTCATTTCAGGTCACCCAATACCGGGGATCAGGGAGATGAGCAGGTCGATGATCTTGATGCCGATGAACGGGGCGACGAGCCCGCCCAGGCCGTAGATCCCGATGTTGCGCCGCAGCATCCGGTCCGCGCTCATCGGCCGGTACTGCACGCCCTTCAGGGCAAGCGGCACCAGGGCCACGATGATCAGGGCGTTGAAGATGACGGCCGACAGGATCGCCGACTTGGGGCTGGACAGGTCCATGATGTTGAGCTTGTCCAGGCCCGGGTAGACCACCGCGAACATCGCCGGGATGATCGCGAAGTACTTCGCGACGTCGTTGGCGATCGAGAAGGTCGTCAGGGCGCCACGGGTGATCAGCAACTGTTTGCCGATCTCCACGATCTCGATGAGCTTGGTCGGGTTGGAGTCCAGGTCCACCATGTTCCCGGCCTCCTTGGCGGCCGAGGTGCCGGTGTTCATGGCCACGCCGACGTCGGCCTGCGCGAGCGCGGGGGCGTCGTTGGTGCCGTCACCCGTCATCGCGACGAGCTTGCCGCCGGCCTGCTCGCGCTTGATGAGCGCCATCTTGTCCTCGGGCGTGGCCTCCGCGAGGAAGTCGTCCACGCCCGCCTCGTCGGCGATCGCCTTGGCCGTCAGCGGGTTGTCACCCGTGATCATGACGGTCTTGATGCCCATGCGGCGCAGCTCGTCGAACCGCTCCCGCATGCCCTCCTTGACGACGTCCTTGAGGTGGATGACGCCCAGGACGCGGGCGCCGTCGGTGTCCTCCAGGGCGACGAGCAGCGGCGTGCCGCCCGCCTGCGAGATCTTGTCGGTGAGCTCCTGGGCCTCGGGCGTGACGGTGCCGCCGCGCTCCTCGACCCAGGCGACGACCGAACCGGTCGCGCCCTTGCGCACCTTGCGGCCGTCCACGTCCACACCCGACATGCGGGTCTGGGCAGTGAAGGCGACCCACTCGGCGCCGGTCAGCTCGCCCTGGTGGCGCTCGCGCAGGCCGTACTTCTCCTTGGCGAGGACGACGATCGAGCGGCCCTCGGGCGTCTCGTCGGCCAGCGAGGACAGCTGGGCGGCGTCCGCCACCTCGGCCTCGGTGGTGCCGCGCACCGGCACGAACTCGGCGGCCTGGCGGTTGCCGAGCGTGATGGTGCCGGTCTTGTCGAGCAGCAGCGTCGAGACGTCACCGGCGGCTTCCACCGCACGGCCGGACATCGCGAGGACGTTGCGCTGCACCAGGCGGTCCATGCCCGCGATGCCGATCGCGGAGAGCAGCGCGCCGATGGTCGTCGGGATCAGACAGACCAGCAGGGCGGCCAGTACGATCATGGACTGCTCGGCGCCCGCGTACACCGCGAACGGCTGCAGCGTGACGACCGCGAGCAGGAAGACGATGGTCAGCGAGGCGAGCAGGATGTTCAGCGCGATCTCGTTGGGCGTCTTCTGCCGGGCCGCGCCCTCGACCAGGTTGATCATCCGGTCGATGAAGGTCTCGCCGGGCTTCGTCGTGATCTTGATGACGACGCGGTCGGAGAGGACCTTCGTACCGCCGGTGACGGCCGAGCGGTCGCCGCCGGACTCACGGATGACCGGCGCGGACTCACCGGTGATCGCCGACTCGTCGACGCTCGCGACCCCCTCGACGACGTCGCCGTCGCCCGGGATCACGTCGCCCGCCTCGCAGACGACCAGGTCACCGATCTTGAGTTCGGTGCCGGGCACCTGCTCCTCGGTCCTGCCGTCGGCGGAGAGCCGGCGCGCGACCGTGTCCGTCTTGGCCTTGCGCAGCGTGTCGGCCTGGGCCTTGCCGCGGCCCTCGGCCACCGCCTCCGCGAGGTTCGCGAAGATGGTGGTCAGCCACAGCCACGCGGCGATCGCCCAGCCGAACCAGTCGCCCGGGTCCTTGACGGCCAGCACGGTGGTGAGCACCGAGCCGATCAGGACCACGAACATCACGGGGGACTTGATCATCACCCGCGGGTCGAGCTTCCTGATGGCGTCCGGGAACGACTTCAGCAGCTGCTTGGGGTCGAACAGACCGCCGCCGACCTTGCCGTCCTCGGGCTTGTGCCCGGTGGGCACATCCTGGTGCGGCGCACGCGTGGGAGTAGCGGTGGACATGGAGCCGGGCTCCTCTTGCTTCCTGGTGTCGGTGGTCATGACGCGAGACCCTCTGCGAGGGGCCCGAGCGCGAGCGCCGGGAAGTACGTCAGACCGGTAATGATCATGATGGTGCCGACCAGCAGGCCCGTGAACAGCGGCTTCTCGGTACGGAGGGTGCCCGCCGTGGCCGGGATCGGCTTCTGCTCGGCCAGCGAACCGGCGAGCGCGAGGACGAACACCATCGGCAGGAACCGGCCGAGCAGCATCGCGAGACCGATCGTGGTGTTGAACCACTGCGTGTCCGCGTTCAGACCCGCGAAGGCCGAGCCGTTGTTGTTGGCGCCGGAGGTGAAGGCGTAGAGGATCTCGGAGAATCCGTGGGCGCCGCTGTTGGTCATCGAGTTCTTCGGCGTGTCCATCGCCATCGAGGCGCCGGTGAAGCCGAGGACGAGCGCGGGCGTGACGAGGATGTAGCAGGCCGCGAGCTTGATCTCACGGGTGCCGATCTTCTTGCCCAGGTACTCCGGCGTACGGCCGACCATGAGACCCGCGATGAACACCGCGATGATCGCCATGATGAGCATGCCGTAGAGACCGGAACCGACACCACCGGGCGCGATCTCGCCGAGCTGCATGCCCAGGAGGTTGATGCCGCCGCCGAAGCCGGTGTTGGAGGAGTGGAAGGAGTTCACCGCGCCGGTCGAGGTGAGCGTGGTGGACACCGAGAAGATCGCGGAGCCGCCGATGCCGAAGCGGGTCTCCTTGCCCTCCATGGCGCCGCCGGCCAGGTCGAACGCCGGGCCGCCGTGGTGGAACTCGGTCCACATCATCAACGCAATGAAGCCGAGCCAGATCGTCGCCATCGTGGCGAGGATCGCGTAGCCCTGCTTGACCGAGCCGACCATCTTGCCGAACGTCCGCGTCAGGGCGAACGGGATCACCAGGATCAGGAAGATCTCAAAAAGGTTCGAGATCGGATTCGGGTTCTCGAAGGGGTGGGCGGAGTTGGCGTTGAAGTAACCGCCACCGTTCGTGCCCAGCTCCTTGATGACTTCCTGGGAGGCGACCGCGCCGCCGTTCCACTGCTGCTCGCCGCCCATGAACTGACCGACCCCGTGGATGCCGGAGAAGTTCTGGATCGCGCCACAGGCGACAAGCACGATCGCGCCGATGACCGAGAGCGGGATCAGAATGCGTACGACACCACGCACCAGGTCGGCCCAGAAGTTGCCGAGTTCACCGGTGCGCGAGCGCGCGAAGCCGCGCACCAGCGCCACGGCGACGGCGATGCCGACGGCGGCCGAGACGAAGTTCTGCACCGCGAGGCCGCCGGTCTGCACGACGTGGCCCATGGCCTGCTCGCCGGAGTACGACTGCCAGTTGGTGTTGGCGGTGAACGAGGCGGCGGTGTTGAACGCCTGGTCCGGGTCGATGGCCTTGAAGCCGAGCGAGCCCGGCAGCGAGCCCTGCAGCCGCTGCAGCAGGTACAGGAACAGCACGCCGACCGCGGAGAACGCGAGGACGCCGCGCAGATAGGCGGGCCAGCGCATCTCGGTGTTGGGGTTGGCACCAATGCCCTTGTAGATCCACTTCTCGACGCGCAGATGCTTGTCGGAGGAGTAGACCTTGGCCATGTAGTCGCCGAGCGGACGGTATGCGAGGGCCAGCGCGGCGATGAGCGCGAGCAGCTGGAGCACACCAGCGAGGACGGGACTCATTTCTTGACTCAGAACCTCTCCGGGAACACAAGGGCGAGGACGAGATAGCCCAGCAGGGCGACGGCCACGACGAGGCCGACGATGTTTTCGGCGGTCACAGCTTCGCCACCCCCTTGGCGACGAGTGCCACCAACGCGAAGACCGCGATCGTGGTGACGACGAAGGCCACGTCGGCCATCGTGTGCTCCTAGATGAGATTCGGAATTACTGACGTGTTGAGGAAACCGCTTCGCCGGCGGGTTTCGATCGCCGTTGACGCCTCCCATACGGGCTTTGGCGCCGCGTTGACGACTCTCTTACGCGCCCCGTTTCAACCTGGGAAAACACGGATGGGCCGCACCCCCCATAAGGGAGTGCGGCCCATCGGCCTGCAACTTATTCGCCCGGCTCGGCCCATCGATCGGGCGCCTCTCGGGCGGCCCGGCCGGACCCGGCCGCGGCCGGAATGTCAGCGCACTTCGGTGATTTCCGGCCCGCGCGCGAGCTGGCCCATGCTACCGGAGAACCGGGAGGTCTCCTGGTCCTCCTGCTGGACGCCCTCGGGCACCATCTGGGCGTCGTCGGGCAGCTTCAGCACGATCGGGTCGCGCGGAGCCATCGGGCCCTCGCCGCGGACCACGACCGTGTCCCGGAAGATCTGCTCGAGCAGGCCAGCCGCCTGCGGCTGCACGGCCCCCTGGCCGGAGATCACGCCGCGCAGGAACCACCGCGGACCGTCCACGCCCACGAACCTGACCACCTGGAAGCCACCTGTGCCGTCCGGAAGCTGCACCGGCACCTGCGCCCGCAGCTCCCAGCCGAGCGGGCCCTCGACCTCGTCGATGACACCGCCCTGCTGCGTGATGCCGGAGGCGATCTCCTCGCGGACCTCGCCCCAGATGCCCTCGCGCTTGGGGGCGGCGAAGCCCTGGAGCTGGATGGCGCTGTCCTGGAGCACGACGGTGGCCGCGACGATCGCGTCGCCGGCGACCTCGACCCGCAGCTCCATGCCCTCCACGCCCGGCACGAAGAGGCCGCCCAGGTCCACCCGGCCCTCGCCGGGATCGCCCGGCACCTCGGAGACATCCCAGGGACCATCGGGGCGCGGCTCCGGCTCCAGCCTCACCCGCTGCGGCTCGGCCTCTTCGCCGTCCTCGTTCCCGGTGCCGTCGACGACCTGCTCGGCCTCGCCCGCCGCGTCCTCGGCGGCACTGCTCTTCTTGCGACGTCCGAACACGTCACTGTCCTTCCCGGTCGGATACGACCGACGCGTATCGATTCCCACCCGTTTGTTGACCCGCGCTGACGCCCACGGCGGCATGGCCTCCGGTGGACCCGAATCCCCCCTCGGCCCGCACCGAGCCGGGAAGCTCCGCCACCTCCTGGAAGCGCACCTTCTCGACCTGTTGGACAACCAGTTGGGCAATCCGGTCGAAGCGCTCGAACCGCACGCTCTCGCGCGGGTCGAGATTCACCACGATCACCTTGATCTCCCCACGGTACCCGGCATCAATCGTCCCCGGGGCATTCACCATGGCGACACCGCAGCGGGCGGCGAGGCCCGACCGGGGGTGCACGAAGGCCGCGTACCCCTCGGGCAGCGCGATGGAAACCCCGGTCGGCAGCACCGCCCGTTCACCGGGCGCGAGCTCGCAGGCTTCGGTCGTCCGCACATCGGCACCGGCATCGCCGGGTTGCGCGTACGTCGGCAGCGGTACGTCGGGGTCGACGCGCCGGATCAGCACGTCCAGAGGGGCAGGGTGGGTCACGGGTTCACCTCGAAGGCGCGGGCGCGCCGGATCTGGTCCGGGTCGTTCATGGCCGCACGGATCTCCTGCGGGCGGCCGTTGTCGATGAAGTGGTCCACCTTGACCTCGATGAAGAGGGCGTCGGCACGCACGGCGACGGGACCGTCGGGTCCGCCGATGCGCCCGGTGGCGGTGGAGTAGATCTTCCGGCCGGCCACGGCGGTCACCTCGGCCTCCAGGAAGAGGACGGTGCCGACCGGAACCGGCCGCGCGAAGTCCGTCTCGAGCCGGCCGGTCACCGCGATCACCCGCAGCAGCCAGTTCAGGGAGCCGAGCGTCTCGTCCAGCGCGCTGGCCAGCACGCCGCCGTGGGCGAGGCCCGGAGCGCCCTGGTGCGCCTCGCGCACGGTGAACTCGGCGGTGATGGCGACGCCTTCGCCGGCCCGCGCCTCCAGGTGCAGCCCGTGGGTCTGTCCCGCCCCGCATCCGAAGCAGTGTTCGTAGTGCGCGCCGATGAGCTCGCCGGGCGCGGGCGCGTCCGGGTGGCGGACGGGCGGTATGGCGTCCGCCGGAGGCGTCAGAGCTGCTGATGTACCACTCACAGGCGCAGACCTTACCTCCGCGTCAGCGGCCGTCGCGCACCATGCCAAGCTTGGGTTCATGCAGCCTTACGAAGAACGCCTGACCGCGCCCCGTTCGTGGTGGCTCGTCTCGGTCCTCGTCGGCGTCGCGGCGGGCCTGACGATGCTCCCGTTCGGCACGCTGCCGTTCCTGGGCGGCCTGGTCGGCGGGACGGCGTTCGCGGCGGTCCTCACCAGCGCGTACGGCTCGGTGCGGATCCGCGTCGTGGCGGGCTCCCTGGTCGCCGGCGACGCGAAGATCCCGGTGACGGCCCTGGGCGAGGCCGAGCCCCTGGACGAGACCGAGGCCCGCGCCTGGCGCACCCACAAGGCGGACCCGCGCGCGTTCATGGTGCTGCGCAGCTACATCCCGACGGCCCTGCGGGTGGAGGTCACGGATCCCGAGGACCCCACTCCGTACGTGTACGTGTCGACCCGGAACCCCGAGGCCCTTGCGGCGGCGCTGAACGCGGTGCGCGCGGCGTAGCTCCCCCGAGGCCCTCGGCGGGCGTAACGCCCTGCGTCCCTCGGCGGCAGAGCCGCGATCGCGTCCCTCGACGGCGGAGCCGAGATCATTTCCCGCCGCAACGGCGCTCGGCCCCAACGCCGCAGCCCGGCGGTGCCAAACCGACCAGAGTTGCCTCATGGCCGGCCCTCGCCGCAGGCGAAGAACCTAGCCCCCGAGCTCCTTGGGCTGCCGCTGCCCCAGATGCAGCGGGTCGACGGGCGCCTCCAGCGGAGGCAGGCCGACGAGCGCATCCCACGGCACCTGAGCCCGACGCAAGTCGCCCCGCACCCGCTCGGCGAGCTTCTTGGTGTCCCGGCGGTTCATCACGGCGCCGACGGCCGCGCCCACCATGAAGGGCAGCAGGTTCGGCAGATTCCGCACCATGCGCTTCATGATCTGCTGCCGCAGTTCCCGTTTCATCTGGCTGCCGAGGGCCGCGTTGATCGACGCGGGCTTGACCACGTCGATACCGCGCTCGTCGGTCCAGGCGCGCAGATAGGCCGTGCTGCGCTCCTTGAGGTTGCCCTCGGGCCGTCGCCCGTAGACCTCGTGCAGCTCGGCGATCAGCTTCAGCTCTATGGCCGCGACGCCGGTGATCTCGGCGGCGAGCTCGGCGGGCATCGCGGGCGGCACGGGCAGCATCGCCGCCGCGCCGACTCCGGCGCCCACCGTGGAGGACGCGTTGGCCGCGCCCGCGATGAGCTTGTCCGCGAGCTGCTCGGGGCCGAGGCCCGGGAACTGCTTGCGGAGGGTCGCCAGATCGCGGACGGGCACCCGCGGTGCGTTCTCGATGATTCTGTCGGCGAGATAGCCGATACCCGCCTTGGCGCCGCGCCCACCGCGGCGCGCCCCGTTCTTCAATCCGTTCGTGACGGCGGTGAACCGACGGCCCCTGGTCGAGGGGCCCTGGTCTTCCGCCGCCGTGCCGTCCCCGTACCGCAGGGCGTCCGCCGCTTCGAGAGCGGACGTCTGAGGCACGGCAGGTGCGGAACCGTGCACCAGCGCGGGGACCGCCGCGAACGCCGCCTCGGCGGCCTTGTGCGCCCCCGCGGCGCCGTCGCCCCGCTCTGCCGCGCCGGCCGACTCGAGCGAGGCCTCAGGGCCCCGCTCGTCGTCCGACGCGCGCTCGGGCACGTCAGCGTCCGCTTCCTGGTCCTGGAAGCGGTGCTTCCTGGGCGGGGTCGAGCCTGTCACGGCCGACCCTGCTCAGTCGCAGTCGCGGCAGATGGGCTGGCCGTTCTTCTCCCTGGCCAGCTGGCTGCGGTGGTGCACCAGGAAGCAGCTCATGCAGGTGAACTCGTCCTGCTGCTTGGGGAGCACGCGCACGGCGAGCTCCTCGTTGGACAGGTCGGCGCCGGGGAGCTCGAGGCCCTCGGCGGCCTCGAACTCGTCGACGTCGACGGTCGAGGTCGACTTGTCGTTCCGCCTCGCCTTGAGTTCCTCGATGCTGTCCTCGTTGAGGTCGTCATCGGTCTTGCGTGGGGTGTCGTAGTCCGTTGCCATGTCGCTCTCCCCCTCTGGGTGTCTGCGGTGTCTCAGCGCACGTAACGCGTGAGAGGCCGGACTTGTGCCCGACCTGAGGCGGAGATTTTGCCTCACATCAAGGTCTGTTACTCAATCGACACCCAACCGCACCCCTGAAGAGGTGATCGGTTTGGATGGCGATCGGGACCGTACACGGTCCGAATGTCGCACTTCACGGGCGCCACCCCGTGTACTTCCCGTGATCAAGACCCCCGAAAACCCGGATTTTCCCGGCTTTCCGGCGACTTCGATGGTCACGGAGAGTAGATGGCCGAAAAATCGCCTCTGTGATCGATCACACAGGAATCTTCGGAGAACAGGTCCCGAAAATTCCGCGCAAAGCGAACATCCTGGCGCTTCCGCGGCAGCATCTCAGATCGGCAGGGTGACTCGCATCACGAGCCCACCCCCCTCGCGCGGCTCCGCGATGATACGGCCCCCGTGGGCGCGCGCCACCGACCGGGCGATGGACAGGCCGAGTCCCACACCCTTGTCGCTGCCGGTGCGCTCCGTGCGGAGCCTGCGGAAGGGCTCGAAGAGGTTGTCGATCTCGTACGCGGGCACGACGGGTCCGGTGTTGGTCACCACGAGGACGGCCTGGCCGTGCTGGGCCTCCGTGGTGACCTCGACCCAGCCGCCCTCCCGTCTCCCGCCACCGCCCTTGTTCTGAAGGGCTTCGCCCTGCCCCTCTTCACTCTTCACGTTGTAGCGAACCGCGTTCTGCACCAGGTTCAGCGCGATGCGCTCCAGGAGGACGCCGTTGCCCTGGACGACCACCAGGCCCCGCTCGCCGCGGATCTCGACGCCCTTCTCCTCGGCCTCCGCCCGCGCCTGGTCCACCGCGCGGTTGGCGACCTCGGCGAGGTCGACGGGCTTGCGCTCGACGAGCTGGTTGTCGCTGCGGGCGAGCAGCAGCAGGCCCTCCACGAGCTGCTCGCTGCGCTCGTTGGTGGCGAGCAGCGTCTTGCCGAGCTGCTGCAGCTCCACGGGGGCGCCGGGGTCGGACAGGTGCACTTCGAGGAGCGTGCGGTTGATCGCGAGCGGGGTGCGCAGTTCGTGCGAGGCGTTGCCGACAAAGCGCTGCTGGGCGGTGAAGGCGCGCTCCAGGCGGTCCAGCATCTCGTCGAAGGTGTCCGACAGCTCCTTCAACTCGTCGTCGGGGCCGTCCAGTTCGATGCGGCGGCTCAGGTCCGTGCCGGCCACCCTGCGGGCCGTGCGCGTGATGCGGCCGAGCGGGGACAGGACGCGGCCCGCCATCGCGTACCCGAAGGCGAAGGCGATGACGGCGAGGCCGAGCAGGGCCAGCAGGGAGCGGCTGAGCAGGTTGTCCAGGGCGTGCTGGCGCTGCTGGCTCACGCAGTCGTTGATCGCCTGGTTGAACTCGTTCGGCGAGGCCGACTGGGGCAGGTTGCAGGACTCGCTGGTCACCTTGCCGGAGACGATCTTGAAGGGCAGTTCGTTGCCCACGTTCAGCGCCTGTGCGGCCAGCAGATAGATGATCGAGAGCAGCAGGATGCCCGCGATCAGGAACATGCCGCCGTACAGCAGCGTGAGCCTTATGCGGATGGTGGGGCGCAGCCACGGGAAGGGCGCCTCGACCTTCCTCGGGTCCCACGTCGGCTTCGGGGGCGCCGTGGGGGGCGCCGGCGTCGCGGCCACCGGATCAGATCCGATAGCCGGAGCCCGGCACGGTCACGATGACGGCGGGCTCGCCGAGCTTGCGGCGCAGGGTCATGACGGTCACGCGGACGACGTTCGTGAACGGGTCCGTGTTCTCGTCCCAGGCCTTCTCCAGGAGCTGCTCGGCGGAGACCACCGCGCCCTCGCTGCGCAGCAGCACCTCCAGGACCGCGAACTCCTTGGGCGCGAGCTGGATCTCCTTGCCGTCCCGGAACACCTCGCGGCGGTTCGGGTCGAGCTTGATGCCGGCGCGCTCCAGGACGGGCGGCAGCGGCACGCTGGTGCGCCGCCCGAGGGCGCGCACGCGGGCCGTGAGCTCGCTGAACGCGAACGGCTTGGGGAGATAGTCGTCCGCGCCGATCTCCAGGCCCTCGACGCGGTCGCTGACGTCGCCGGACGCGGTGAGCATCAGGACGCGGGTCGGCATGCCGAGCTCGACGATCTTGCGGCAGACGTCGTCGCCGTGGACGACGGGCAGGTCGCGGTCCAGGACGACCACGTCGTAGTCGTTCACCCCGATACGCTCCAGGGCAGCCGCGCCGTCGTACACGACGTCGACGGCCATGGCCTCCCGGCGCAGTCCGGTGGCCACCGCATCGGCGAGCAGTTGCTCGTCCTCGACGACGAGTACGCGCACGTCGTTTGTCCTTCCTCTGTGCCCCGCGCGCGGTCGCGGCAGGGCAGATCTTTACGTGGAGTGAGACCTCCATCCTGCCCCTTTCGGCCATAAACCGGCTGTAAGGCGGTCCGGGCCCCGGGAATGCGGGATTTTCTCGTCCGGTTGAGGTTTCCGTGGAAGAGGGTGCGGGGAGGACGGCCTTACACCCGCGATCACGCTTCGTATGTGGCACGCCACGACCTGCTTCACGCAGCGGGCGTCGGACGTGATCGCCCCTTCTCCACGGCACACCCCCGTGCCATCGACCCACGACCCAGCCGAGGGGGCGCAACCATGGACGCATTCACCGCAGGTCTCCTGCAGCGCATAAAGGCCACGGAGTCCGACCTCACGCGGGCCCGCGAGACAGGTGACGACTTCCTTGCCGAGGTCGAACTGGCCGAGCTGGAAGACCTTCACCGCCTGGCGGCCGAGCACGGCGTGGAGGTCGCAGCCCCGACCTCCTGACATCCCCTGACCAGGACGTCTCCAGCGTCCGGTCCGGTCTGGACAGATCTGCGGATCTGGACACAGCAGGGCCCCGGTACCTCGCCAGGAGGTGCCGGGGCTCTGTCGTGTGCGGACCCTGTGCAGGCCCTGTGTGCGGGCGCGGAGCCCGTCGTGTGCGGGCGGGGAGCCCGTCGTGTGCGGGCGCGGAGCCCGTCGTGTGCGGGCGCGGCGCTCCCGGTCAGTCGTGCCAGGCGCCGAGGTCGTCGAGGAGCGTCTGGAGCGGCTCGAAGAGGCCGGGCGGGCCCGCCACCGTCAGCTCGCCCGAGAGGGGCTCTCCGGGGCGGCCGCCGGTGCGGGCGCCCGCCTCCCGGGCGACGAGGTCGCCGGCCGCGAAGTCCCAGGGATTCAGGCCTCGTTCGTAGTACGCGTCCAGGCGGCCCGCCGCCACGTCGCACAGGTCGATGGCCGCGGAGCCGCCGCGCCGGATGTCCCGCACGCGCGGCAGCAGGTGCCGGGCGATCTCGGCCTGGTGGGCCCGCCGCTCGGCGACGTACCCGAAGCCGGTGCCGATGAGCGCCTGCTCGAACGGCGGCGCCGGGCGGACCCGGGCGGGCCGGTCGCCGACGTACGCGCCCTGGCCGAGGACCGCGCGGAAGGTCTCGCCGCGCACGGGCGCGTGCACGACGCCGACGAGGGTCTCGCCGTCCTTGCGGGCGGCGATCGACACCGCCCAGTCCGGGCGGCCGTACAGGTAGTTCACGGTGCCGTCGATGGGGTCGATGACCCACTGGACGCCGCTGGTGCCCTCGGAGCTCGCGCCCTCCTCGCCGAGCACGCCGTCGCCGGGCCTGCGGTCGGCGAAGAAGTCCGCGATCAGCTTCTCGGAGGCGATGTCCATCTCGGTGACGACGTCGACGGCGCTGCTCTTGGTCGCGGCGACGCCGAGGTCGGCCGGGCGGCCGTCGCGCAGCAGCTCACCGGCGCGGCTCGCGGCTTCCAGGGCGACAGCGAGCAGTTCGGCCTTGAGCCGGTCCTGCAGGGCGGGGTCGGTCACGGTGCTCCTCGGTGCGGGCGGGGGCCGCGCGCTAGACGTACGGGCTGTCGGCGCCCGCGGCCGCGGGCTTCGGGGTGCGGGCCGGGCAGCAGCCCACCGGGCACAGGTCGTGGCTCGGGCCGAGCGCGCCCAGGGCGCACGGCGTCACCGCGCGCCCGCTCTCGGCGGCGGCGCGCTCCACGGCGAGCTCGCGGACCGCGGCGGCGAACCGCGGGTCGGCGCCGACGGTGGCCGAACGGCGCACGGGCAGACCCAGCTCCGCCGCCTTCGCCGTGGCCTCGGTGTCGAGGTCGTACAGCACCTCCATGTGGTCCGAGACGAAGCCGATCGGGACCATGACGACGGCCGGGGCACCGGCCGCGTGCCGCTCCTCCAGGTGGTCGCAGATGTCGGGCTCCAGCCAGGGGATGTGCGGGGCGCCGCTGCGCGATTGGTAGACGAGCTGCCAGGGGTGGTCGGCGCCGGTCTCCTCGCGCACCGCGTCGGCGACGAGGCGGGCCACGTCCAGGTGCTGCTTCACATAGGCGCCGCCGTCGCCGTGGTCCTCGACCCGGCCGGAGGTGTCGGCCGCGGCGGTGGGGATGGAGTGCGTCGTGAAGGCCAGGTGGGCGCCGTCACGCACTTCTTCGGGGAGGTCGGCCAGGGACTTCAGGACGCCGTCGATCACGGGGCGCACGAAGCCGGGGTGGTTGAAGTAGTGCCGCAGCTTGTCCACGCGCGGCAGTTCGAGGCCCTCCTCGCGGAGCGTGGCGAGGGCGCCCGCGAGGTCTTCGCGGTACTGCCTGCAGCCCGAGTACGACGCGTACGCGCTGGTGGCGAGGACGAGGACGCGGCGGCGGCCGTCCCGGACAAGATCGCGCAGGGTGTCCGTCAGATACGGCGTCCAGTTGCGATTGCCCCAGTACACCGGCAGGTCCAGGCCGTGCTCCGCGAAGTCCTTGCGCAGGGCGTCCAGGAGGGTGCGGTTCTGGTCGTTGATGGGGCTCACGCCGCCGAAGAGGAAGTAGTGCTGCCCCACCTCCTTCAGGCGCTCCTTGGGGATGCCGCGGCCACGCGTCACGTTCTCCAGGAACGGGACGACGTCGTCCGGTCCTTCGGGGCCGCCGAACGAGAGCAGCAGCAGGGCGTCGTACGGAGTGGGATCCAGCGCTTCGGACATGTCTTTGATCCTGCCACCCGCCACTGACAGCGGGGAAACCGCCTTCCGCCGACTGCCGCCCGCCGGCTGGCTGTCGGCTGCCGTGCAACCGCCGTACGGCCGCACGAAAAACACCAGTGCGCTTCGGTCCCTCTGGCCCGTAAGCTGTATCGGCCATCTTCACGCCTTACCGGAGCCCGCTGGCCGAGCGCTCCGGCGCCCCCGCGGAGTCCCACGTGCCGAGCCCCTACCGCGCCATATTCGCCGCCCCAGGCTCCAAGGGGTTCTCCGTCGCGGGCTTCCTCGGGCGGATGCCGCTGTCGATGATGGGCATCGGCATCGTGACGATGGTCTCCCAGCTCACCGGGCGGTACGGCCTCGCCGGCGCGCTGTCGGCCACCGTCGCGTTGTCCGCCGCGGCGATCGGCCCGCAGATCTCCCGGCTCGTGGACCGGCACGGGCAGCGGCGGGTGCTCCGGCCCGCGACGCTGGTGTCCCTGGTCGCGGTGACGGGGCTGCTGCTCGCCGCGAAGTTCGAGGCGCCGGACTGGACGCTGTTCGTCTGCGCCGCGTTCGTCGGCTGCGTACCGAGCGTGGGCTCGATGGTCCGCGCCCGCTGGGCGGCCCTCTACCGCGACACTCGGCAGCTGCACACGGCGTACTCCTTCGAGTCCGTCGTGGACGAGATCTGCTTCATCTTCGGACCGATCATCTCGATCGGCCTGTCCACGGTGTGGTTCCCCGAAGCCGGGCCTCTCCTTGCGGGCTGTTTTCTCGCCGTGGGCGTCTTCTGGCTGACTTCGCAGCGTGCCACCGAGCCGGTGCCGCATCCGCGCGAACACCACACCGGGGGCTCGGCGTTGCGGTCCGGCGGACTGCAGGTGCTCGTCGCCACGTTCGTCGCGACCGGCGCGATCTTCGGCGCCGTCGACGTCGTCACGGTGGCCTTCGCCGAGGAAGAGGGCCACAAGGGCGCCGCGAGCCTGGTGCTCGCCGTCTACGCGCTCGGCTCGTGCGCGGCGGGGGTCGGCTTCGGGCTGCTGCACTTCAAGGGGGCGCCCGCCCGCCGCTGGCTGCTGGGGGTCTGCGCGATGGCCGTGAGTATGATCCCGCTTCAACTGGTCGGGAACCTTCCGTTTCTGGCCGCGGCGCTCTTCGTCGCGGGCCTGTCCATCGCGCCGACGATGATCACGACGATGGCCCTCGTCGAACAGCACGTACCACGCGCGAAGCTCACCGAGGGCATGACCTGGACCAGCACGGGACTCGCCGTCGGTGTGGCGCTCGGCTCCTCGGCGGCCGGCTGGGTCATCGACGCCTGGGGGCCGCGCGCGGGGTACGCGGTCCCGGGGGTGTCCGGGGCCGTCGCGGTGATGGTGGGATTCCTGGGGTATCGCCGGCTGCAGCGGCCGGTTCCGCGACGGGGAGGAACCCATGAGCACGGGAACGGGCAGGGGAACGGGAGCGGGGACGCCGGCGGGAACGCGAGCGAGCGGCGGGAAGAGGCCGGCGACCTGGCGTAACTGGGCCGGCACGGTCGCCGTGCGCCCCGCGCGCGAGGCCACGCCCGCCTCGGTGGACGAACTCGCCGCCGCCGTCCGCCGCGCCAAGGAGGACGGCCTGACCGTCAAGCCCGTCGGCGCCGGTCACTCCTTCACGGCGGCCGCCGCGACCGACGGCCTCCTGGTGCGGCCCGACCTCCTCACCGGTATCCGGAAGATCGACCGCGCGGCCGGCGCCGTGACCGTGGAGGCGGGCACTCCGCTCAAGCGTCTGAACGCCGCCCTCGCCCGCGAGGGCCTGTCGCTGACGAACATGGGCGACATCATGGAGCAGACGGTCTCCGGAGCCGTCAGCACCGGGACGCACGGCACGGGCCGCGACTCGGCGTCGATCGCCGCGCAGATCACGGCACTTGAGCTGGTCACCGCCGACGGCCGCGTCGTGACCTGCTCCAAGGACGAGCATCCCGACGTCTTCGCCGCCGCCCGGATCGGGCTCGGCGCACTCGGCGTCATCAGCGCGGTCACGTTCTCCGTAGAGCCCATTTTCTTCCTCAGGGCCCGCGAGGAACCGATGACCTTCGACCAGGTCACCGCCGAGTTCGACCAGCTCGTCACCGAGAACGAACACTTCGAGTTCTACTGGTTCCCGCACACCGGCAACTGCAACACCAAGCGCAACAACCGCAGCGTCGGCCCCGCCGCTCCCCCGAGCGCGATCAGCGCCTTCGTAGAGGACGAACTCCTCTCCAACGGCCTCTTCCAGGTGGTCAATTCGCTCGGCCGGGCCGTGCCCGCCACCATCCCCGCCATCGCGAAGATCTCCAGCAAGGCCCTGTCCGCCCGCACCTACACGGACATCCCCTACAAGGTCTTCACCAGCCCGCGCCGGGTGCGCTTCGTGGAGATGGAGTACGCCGTCCCGCGCGAGGCCCTGGTCGAGACGCTGCGCGAACTGAAGTCGATGATCGAGCGGTCACCGCTGCGCGTCAGCTTCCCCGTGGAGGTCCGCACGGCGCCCGCGGACGACATCACGCTCTCGACGGCCTCGGGCCGCGAGAGCGCGTACATCGCCGTCCACCTGTACAAGGGCACGCCGTTCCGCAGGTACTTCAGCGCCGCGGAGCAGATCTTCACCGCCCACGAAGGGCGGCCCCATTGGGGCAAGCTCCACACCCGCGACGCCGCGTACCTGGCCAAGGCCTATCCGCGCTTCGCCGAGTTCACCGCCCTGCGGGACCGGCTCGACCCGGACCGCCTGTTCGGCAACCCCTATCTGCGGCGGGTGCTCGGCGCCTGACACCGCGCGGACGCCGGATATCGCTGCTCTGGGGCACCGCTCCGGACCATTGGTCCGGGTCACTGCTACAGGTCACTGCTCCGGCGTCTGCTGCTGCTCCTGGACGTTCCCGTTGCCCGTACCGCTGCCGCCGCCGTTCGACGGGGTCGGCGTGGGAGTCGGGGTCGGTGTCGGCGTGGGGGTCGGGTCGGTCTTCGATCCGTCGTCGCCCGAGTCGCCGCCGTCGCCCTTGTCGGTGCCGCTGCCGGAGTCTCCGCCCTCCTCCTTGCCGGAGTCCTTCCCGGAGCCGGTGCCCGAGCCGGTGTCGTCGCCTGGCGAGGGCTTGCCCGACGGGTCGTTGGACGTACCGCCGTCCTGCTGCGAACCGTCGTCCGTGCCGGAGGTGCCGTCGTCCGACGGCTGGTCGGAGTCGTCGGCGGGCGGCTGGTCGTGCGACGTGGACGAGGAGTTGCTGCCCCTGAAGACGTCGACGACCGACGTGCCCTTGTCGTCACCGCTGAAGCTCTTGCCGCTCACCAGCTCGTACGTGGTGATGCCGGCGAGGGAGACCCCGAAGACCAGCGCCGCGGCGACCAACGGCCGCTTCCAGCTCCGCACGCGCGTGCGGTGGGTGGTGCCTTCGGAGAACTCGTCCGAGGGAAACGGGGGTTCGGCGGGGGCCACTGGGGCGCCGATTGCCGCGGGTCCGGCCTGGCCCAGGACGCGGGTCTCCTGGTCGCCCGTCCCATGGTCGCGCGGCAGGAACTGCGTGGCGTCGACGGACCCGAGCATCCGGGTCTGGTCGGGGTCGGTACCCACTGCCGGGAGCGCCGTGGTCGGGTCGGCCGGGTCGACCGTCGGCAGCGCCCTGGTCTGGTCGGCCGTCGGCAACGCGGTCGTGGGGTCGGCGTCCATGGCCGTCCTCCCCCACGTCGTCGTGACCGGGCCCGTCCCCGTGGCGTGCCCGGCGGCGGACCGCGCATCCGGGTACGCCCCCGTGCCGCCGGAGTACGCCGTCGACCTGAACGTCCCCGGCACAGGCGTCGCTTGTGTCGCCGGGACCTGCTGGCCCTTCGGTTTGGCCTGCACGGCCACGTCGCGTATCTGCTCGCCGGTACGCGAGAAGAAGTGCTGGAAGACCGTGCCGCCGCAGGTGGCGATGCCGCTCACCACACCGGCGCCGAGGATCGTTCCGTAGACACCGAAGGAGGACGCGAGCTTCGCGGCCACGACGGCGGCCACGGCGCTCCCCGCCACCTGCGGCACACTCAGATCGAACCGCTTCTTCTCCGGCTCACCCTCCGTCGCATCCTTCGACTCCTCGCCGGTTTCCGGCTTTTCACGCATCTGCGGACCTTGCCTGCCTTTCTCGACTTCACGCATGACTTACGCGTTCACGTATGAGCTACGCGAGGTACGTGAGAAAGGGACGTATGTCCGAAGCGAATAGTTCCGGTTCTGGCTCTTTCGTGAAGGACGCCACTCCTGAGCAGGGATCTTGCGTCACCGGCTGACGCCAACTCCCTTCACCCGTGAGAAGTTCGGCGGCGCGCCGGTCCACCCGGGTGGCCCGAATGGAGTAGTGTTGCGAGCCCTGGGTCCGGTCTCCAGCCAGGGTGCCCGGGACCAGCCAGGACCGCCGGGAGGGGCCCGCTGCACAGGGTGACGAGATTGGTCACTTAGCGTTGCGAATAGGTAACCGTGCCATAACGGCGTTCCAGGGCCCATGCCCGACACGCCGGGCAACTCGGCAAGGTTGTGGCAGGCTGCACCCGGGCAGGCCACACTCGACTAGCGGAAGCAGCGACGCACGTGACGTCGGCAGGCACCACCCGGGAGGTCCCCATGCCCGAACTGCGTGTCGTGGCCGTCAGCAACGACGGCACACGGCTGGTGCTGAAGGCTGCGGACAGCACGGAGTACACGCTTCCGATCGACGAACGGCTGCGCGCCGCCGTGCGCGGCGACCGGCCGCGGCTCGGACAGATCGAGATCGAGGTGGAGAGCCACCTCCGCCCCCGTGACATCCAGGCACGTATACGCGCTGGTGCCAGTGCGGAAGAGGTCGCCTCGCTCGCCGGCATCCCCGTCGACCGGGTCCGCCGCTTCGAGGGCCCCGTGCTCGCCGAGCGCGCCTTCATGGCCGAGCGGGCCCGGAAGACCCCCGTGCGCCGCCCCGGCGAGAACACCGGACCCCAGCTGGGCGAGGCCGTCCAGGAGCGGCTGCTGCTGCGCGGCGCCGACAAGGAGACGGTCCAGTGGGACTCCTGGCGCCGCGACGACGGCACCTGGGAAGTCCTGCTCGTCTACAGCGTCGCGACCGAACCGCACTCCGCGAGCTGGACGTACGACCCGCCGCGGCGGCTCGTCCAGGCCGTCGACGACGAGGCCCGTGCCCTGATCGGCGAGACCGACGACATCGCGGCGCCCGAGCCCAGCTTCCCGTTCGTGCCGCGCATCGCACGGCTCCCCCGGGACCGGCCGCTCGACCGCGCCCCGGAGCGCCCCGGCGCCCCGGCGTCGGAGCCCGAGCAGGAGCCCGCGGCGCCCGCCGCCGTCGCCGAGCAGGAACGCGACTCGCTCACCAGCCTCCTGGAGGCCGTCCCGAGCTTCCGCGGCGACATGGTCGTCCCGGAACGCCCCGCCACGACACCCGCCGAACTGCCGTCCGCACAGGAGGAGCCCGAGCAGGAGCCGGAGGCCGAGGAACCCCCGGCGACCGCCGCCTCGGCAGGCTCCGCCTACGCGGACGTCCTGATGCCGCGCGCCGTGGCCAGCCACCGCGACCGCCTCGTCGGCTCCACCGACCGCCAGGCCGAGGCCGACGGGGTCCGCCCCGGCCGCCGCGCGGCCGTCCCGAGCTGGGACGAGATCGTGTTCGGCACCCGGCGCAAGAAGCAGGAGTAGGCGCCCGGCAAGCGAAACAAGCGCCCGGCGCACTCCATCGGGCGAGGCGAGAATCTGGTGAAGGGCCTGTACGCGGAATGCGTACAGGCCCTTCACTCGTCGCCCACAACAGCCCAGTGGGACCGCAGTCCACGCCCGAGGGCGCTACTGCGACTCCACCCGTGACCGAGGGGGCACTACTGCGGCTCCGCCCGTGACCGAGCGCGCTACTGCGGCTCCGCCCCCGTGGCCACCGGTCGCGCCGGATCCGACGACCACTCCGACCACGACCCGACGTACAGCGCCGCCGGAATCCCCGCCACCGCGAGCGCCAGGACCTCGTGGGCGGCGGAGACCCCCGAGCCGCAGTACACGCCGACCTGCGAAGTGCCGGACGCCCCGAGGGACTTGAAGCGGGCCGCCAGCTCCTCGGCGGGCCGGAAGCGGCCGTCGTCGGCGACGTTCTCCGTGGTGGGCGCCGAGACCGCGCCCGGGATGTGACCGCCGACGCGGTCGATCGGCTCGACGTCGCCCCGGTAGCGCTCGGCGGCGCGCGCGTCCAGGAGCAGGCCCGAGCGGGCCAGGGCCGCCGCGCCGTCCGCGTCAAGGAGATCCGCGGCACCCGGCACGGGCACGAAGGTCCCCTCGGCCGCCGCGGTCACCTCGCCGGACTCCAGCTCCCCCGTCCACGCGGCGAGCCCACCGTCGAGGACCCGCACCGCCGGGTGGCCCGTCCAGCGCAGCAGCCACCAGGCGCGCGCGGCCGCCCAGCCCTGCCCGCCGTCGTACACGACGACCGGCCGGTCGGCACAGACCCCGGCCGCCCGCATGACCGCGCCGAAGTGGTCGACATCCGGAAGCGGATGCCGCCCCGCGGCGCCCGCGGGTCCCGCGAGATCGGCGTCGAGGTCGACGAACACGGCTCCCGGCAGGTGCCCTGCTGCGTAGGCGGCCCGGCCGTCGAAGGGCGGCTCGCCGGCCGCCTTGGCCACGCTCAGCTGCCAGCGGACGTCGAGCAGCACTGGCGGATTCTCGCCCGCCAGCTCGCTCGCGAGTTCGGATGCGGAGATGATGGCATTCATGGCCACCATCCTTGCGTACGGGGTGGCCGCCGCGCCCCGCTCCGGATAGCCTGCTCGGCCGGACCCGCCCGGACACGCGGCGTACGGAAACGGGCACGCCGCGTACCGCAGATGGACACAACCCGGCAATCGCGTGTTAACGGATGAGAAATGGCAAACCGGGCATCCTCCGCGAGGATGCCCGCGAGCTCGGCGCGGCCGGGGAGCGCCGGGCGACGGGTGGTGCGAGCATCTGCACGGACGGGCATACGCGCGGCGAAGGTACGCGCGTTCGGACGAGGAACCGAAGCGGAATCGAAGCGGAGTGGCAACGGCTGGGCGACGACGGATGACAGCTGACAGACAACGGATGCCGCATCTCGGACTCTGTCGGTCGTAGTACGTCATCGCCGGGCTGTCGAAGTCACGAGGGCCCGAGGAGAGAGTGACGATGACCGAGGCACGGTGGCCGGACGACCGGCGCGCCCAGAGCGCGCGGCGCACACCCGGCACGCCCTGCTGGGTGAGCCTGATGGCGCACGACCTGGCCGCGACCCAGGAGTTCTACACAGCGCTGTTCGGCTGGACGTATCAGCCCGGGCCCCAGCAGCTCGGCCCCTACGCGCGGGCCCTGCTCGACGGTTGCGAGGTGGCGGGAATCGGACAGCTGCCGAGCGACCGCCACCTTCCCATCGCCTGGACCCCCTACCTGGCGTCGGACGACGCCGACGAGACGGCCGAGACGGTGCGGCACTGCGGCGGCACGGTCGGGGTGGGGCCGCTGGACGCGGGCGAGGCCGGGCGGATGGCGATCGCGTCGGACCCGGCGGGCGCGGTGTTCGGCATCTGGCAGGCCGCGGCGCATCTGGGCGCGGCGGTCGAGGGCGTGCCGGGCACGCCGACCTGGAACGAGTTGCTGACGCGGGAGACGGCGGAGGTCGCGAAGTTCTACCAGACGCTGTTCGGCTACACCGAAAAGAAGGCCGCCGACAGCAACGTGGACTGCCTCACCCTGTCCCTGGAGGGCCGCCCGGTGGCGTCGCTGCACGGCGTCGGCCAGGCGCTGCCGCGCGACCGGGGCGCGCACTGGATGACGTACTTCGAGGCCGCCGACGTGGACGCGGCGGTGGAGCGGGTGTTCGAGCTGGGGGGCCATGTCGTCGAGCCGGCACGGGCCGGTGCGCACGGGCGGGTCGCGACGGTGGCCGACCCGGAGGGCGCGGTGTTCACGCTGATCCGCTCGGAGCGGCCCTGCGGGAAGTGACCGCGGCGCCCGGCCACAAGGGCCCCGGGCCCCGAAGAGGCCCGGTGGAAGCGGCCGGGTGGCTAGGAGCGCTCCAAGGTGTCGACCGGCAGGACGTCGGGAGACAGCGCGCCCGCGTGCGCGGAGGCCGCCGTCATGCGGCGCCGGTGATGGCGGCGGCACAGCACCTCGTAACCCACTTCGTCGGGCGCCTGGTTGACGTCGCCGACAACGACCTGGGCACCCTCGACGACCATCTCGCCGCCGATGGTGCGGGCGTTGTGCGTGGCGCGGGCGCCGCACCAGCACAGGGCCTCGACCTGGAGGACCTCGACGCGGTCGGCGAGTTCGACCAGGCGCTGCGAGCCGGGGAACAGCTTGGAGCGGAAGTCGGTGGTGATGCCGAACGCGAAGACGTCCAGGCCCAGGTCGTCGACGACGCGGGCCAGTTGGTCGATCTGCTCGGGGGCGAGGAACTGGGCCTCGTCGGCGATCACGTAGTCGGCGCGGGAGCCGCGCGAGAGGTGGTCGACGAGGTAGGCGTACATGTCGAGGTCGTCGGCGACCTCGATGGCCTCGGTGACCAGGCCGAGCCGTGAGGAGAGCTTCCCCGCGCCCGCGCGGTCGTTGCGCGCGAAGATCATGCCCTGCAGGCCGCGCGCCGAGCGGTTGTGCTCGATCTGCAGCGCGAGGGTGCTCTTCCCGCAGTCCATCGTTCCGGAGAAGAACACCAGCTCAGGCATGGGAGGTTGAGCGCCTTTCGGTCGGGGAGCGGAGTCGTACGAGAGGTACGCGGCGGCGTACGGGGCGGGGTGCCGTCGGTGACGTCGACGTCGGGCAGCGCCGACGTACGCGTCAAGGAGCACCCAAGAAGCAGCTAGGAGCGTACTTCCAGGAGCGGCACGAGTTGTTCGGCGGGGGTCATGGAGCCGTGGTTGCCGACCATCAGGGACTCCTTGGGCTCCTTCTGGGAGGCGATGATGAGGACGTCGTCATGGGCGGCGGCCACGACGTCGCCGATGCGTCCGTGGACGCGCTCGTCGATCCGGGGACCGAACCACCCGGCCGCGATCGCCTCCTCGCGGGAGGCGACCCAGAACTGCTCGCCGAGCACTTCGCGCCAGACGGTGAGGACGTCGGCCTCGGCACCGGGCACGGCGTAGACGTGCCGGGCGCGGCCCTCGCCGCCGAGCAGGGCGACGCCGGCGCTCAGCTCCCAGTCCTCGTCGAAGTCGATGCGCGACGCGTCGTCGAACGGGATGTCGATCATGCCGTGGTCGGCGGTGACGTAGAGGGCGCTGCGCGGCGGGAGCTGTTCGGCGAGGCGCTGCGCGAGGCGGTCGACGTACATGAGCTGGCCGCGCCAGGCGTCGGAATCGACGCCGAAGCGGTGGCCCTTGCCGTCGACTTCGGCGTAGTACGTGTAGACCAGGGAGCGGTCGGCGGCGGCAAGCTGTTCGGCGGCCAGGTCCATGCGGTCCTCGCCGGAGAGGCGGCCGCGGAAGGTGCCGCCGCTGAGGGCGACCTTGGTGAGCGGGGTGTGCTCGAAGGTCGGTGAGGAGACCTGGGCGGTGTGGATGCCCGCGTCGTGGGCGCGCTGGAAGATCGTCGGGTACGGCTGCCAGGCGTGCGGGTCGGTCCAGGGCCGCCAGCGAAGCTGGTTCATCAGCGCGCCGCTGGCGGGGTCGCGGACGGTGTAGCCGGGCAGGCCGTGGGCGCCGGGCGGCAGGCCGGTACCGACAGAGGCCAGGGACGTCGCGGTGGTGGCGGGGAAGCCCGCGGTGAGGGGGCGGCCGGTGCCGCCGCGCGAGGAGGCCAGGAGCGAGGTCAGGAAGGGCGCTTCGGCGGGGTGGGCGCGCAGTTGCTCCCAGCCGAGCCCGTCGATGAGGAAGACGCAGTTCCGGTCGGCGGCGGCGAGCTCGGGGATGACCGGTGCGAAGCCGTCGACGTCCTGGTGGGCGACCAGCGTGGGCAGCAGGTCCGCGAGCGAGCCCGCGCCGTACTCGGGCCGGGGGGCGGTGTCGAGGGCGAGGGGCTGGATGTCGTCCCAGGCGGCGGAGGCAGGGGCGGGCCCGGAGCGCCCTCCGTCAGGGGCGGTGGCGGGAGACGGGTGGGACATCAGCGGCCGGTGTCCGTGCCGGCCGCGGTGGCCTCGGAGAGCGCCTGTGCGAAGGCGAGGGTCTGGCGGACCGCGTCGGGGCCGTCGCCGGCCTCGCTGACGCGCAGGCTGAGGTCGTCGGCCGTGGAGCTGCCCGTGTAGCCGTGGTCGGCCTCGCAGTTGGGGTCACCGCAGGCGGCGGGCTCCAGGTCGATGCGGGCGACGGCGCCCCAGCCGATGGTCAGGACGACTTCGCGGGGCAGGGACCCCGGAACGTACTTCTCCGGGTTGGCGACGACGCGGCTGACGACGACCGACGAGATCCGGCCGATCTTCACGGACTCCGTGGAAGTGGTCGCGTACGGCGTCGGGGAGGTGGAGTCGGCCGCCTGCTCGTCGGTGTGGCTGACGATGAAGCGGGTGTCCGTGAGGACGAGGACCGTCACGTGACGGCGCACCTCGTTCGCGTCGAACGTGGTCTCCTGGTGGACCAGGTACGACCCGATGGTCTCGCCGCCGATCGCGGCCTCCACCGCCTCGGCCACGAGGGCCGGGTAGTAGCCGCTGCGCTCGATCGCCGCGCGCAGCCCCTGGGTCGTCGTACCGGTCTTTGCCATGCCGCCCATCCTACGACCCGGTGCCTGGGCCAAGGTGCCAGTGGGCGCCTGAGCGCCCGGTGTGCGCCGTCCCGGTGCGCGGACGGGGCGCCCCTCGGCGGGCGGCACGGCAGCCGGTCGCCACGCGCGCGTGGGCAACGGTTCAGTACGCGGGCAGGGTGCGTGGGCCCATGTCGTCGCGGGCGGGCGGCGGGGCGAGGCGGACGACGGCGCTGAGGACGGACAGTCCCTCCTGGGCGACGACGACCGGCTCCAGTGCGACGGTGACCACCTCGGGGTGGTCGTCGACGAGCCGCGACAGGCGCATGAGGAGCTCTTCGAGGGCGGGGGTGTCCACGGGGGCCGAGCCGCGCCAGCCGAACAGGAGGGGGGCCGTCCGGATCGACCGGACCAGGTTTCCCGCCTCGCGGTCGGTGACCGGAATCAGCCGGTGGGCGGTGTCCCCGAGGAGCTCGGATGCCGCGCCCGCGAGGCCGAAGGAGAGCACGGCGCCCGCCACCGGGTCATGTCCGGCGCGCACGACGGTGTCCACGCCGCGGGCCACCATGGCCTGCACGACCGGGCGCAGCTCGGCGGGCCTGCCGAGGGTGTGGGTCAGTTCCCGGTAGGCGTGCCGCAGTTGCTCCTCGTCGGCGAGGTCGAGGCGGACGCCGCCGAGGTCGGGGCGGTGGCGCAGGTGGGGGGCGGTGGTCTTGAGGGCGACGGGGTAGCCGGCCTCGCGTGCGGCGCGCGCGGCGGTGTCGGCGTCGGGGGCGGGCAGGGCCTGGCGTACGCCGATGCCGTACCGCCCGAGCAGGTGGCGGGCGTCGTCCGGCTCCAGGGTGAGGCCGCGGGCGTCGTCGGCCTTGGCGAGGAGGTGCTCGATGAGGTCGCCCGCGCCCTGCTCGTCGATGTCGTCGTACTCGGGCACCTTGCCGGGGTCGGCGACGTCACGGCGCCACTGGGCGTACTTGACGGCTTCGGCGAGGGCGCGGACGGCTCGTTCGGCGGCGGGGTAGGCGGGGATGCGGTGGTGGGGCGGGGGGTCGGGGGGTGTTTCCGGGGGTGCGGGGGGTGTTTCCGGGGGTGCGGGGGGCTGTTCCGGCGATGTCGGGGGGTGGGGTGCCTGTGCTGTCGGAGGCTCGGGCTCCCGTACCGGAGCCTCCTGTGCCGAGGGCTCGGGCTCCCGTACCGAAGACTCCCGCGCCGAGGGCTCGGGCTCCCTCACCGGGGGCTTCCGCGTCGGCCCCGTGCTCGCCGCGGCGGACAGCGCTTCGGCGAGGCCGCCCAGCTCCACGTGCACGACGGTGACCGGCTTGGCCGGGCGGCTCGCGGCGGCGGTGCGGAGGGCCGCGGCCAGGGACTTGTCCTCTCCCTGGCGGGTGGACTCGCCGAGGGACGGGATCACGGTGACGACGACGGCGTCGCATCCGTCGTCGGCCAGCGCCGTGGTGAGGGCGGCGCGGAAGTCGTCCGGGGACGCGGCGGTGGTCAGGTCGCGGGGCGGCAGCGGCCGCAGGCCTTCGGCGACGCAGGCGTCGTACGTGAGCAGGCCGAGGGACTCGGAGTTGCCGAGGATGGCGACGCGCGGTCCGGCGGGCAGCGGCTGCCCGGCGAGCAGCAGTCCGGCGTCGACCAGCTCGGTCACCGTGTCCACGCGGATCACCCCGGCCTGGCGCAGCAGGTCCGACACGGTGGCGTGCGGGAGGCGGGTGGCGGCGCCCGCGTGGCCGGTCGGCGCGATGCCGGTGTGCCGGGCGCCCTGGACGACGACCAGGGGCTTCACGGCGGCGGTGCGGCGGGCGAGGCGGGTGAACTTGCGCGGGTTGCCGATGGATTCGAGGTACATGAGGGCGACGTCGGTGTCCGGGTCGTCGTACCAGTACTGGAGCACGTCGTTGCCGGAGACGTCCGCGCGGTTGCCCGCGCTGACGCAGGTGGACAGGCCCCACAGGCCGCGGCCGCGCCGGTGCAGGCGGGACAGGAGCGCGATGCCGATGGCGCCGGACTGGGTGAACAGGCCGAGGCGTCCGGCGGGCGGCAGCTCGGGCGCGAGGGAGGCGTTCAGGCGCACCTCCGGAGAGGTGTTGATGACTCCGAAGGCGTTGGGGCCGATGATCCGCATGCCGTACGAGCGTGCCTGGCGGACGAGTTCGCGCTGCCGTGCGCGTCCCTCGGGTCCGCTCTCGGCGTATCCGGCGGAGATCACCACGAGTCCTTGTACGCCGTGTTCGCCGCAGTCGGTGACGGCCTGCGGGACGCGCTCGGCCGGTACGGCGACGACGGCGAGGTCGACCGGTTCGGCGATGTCGCGCACGGAGCGGTGGGCGGGCACGCCGTCGACCTCGGCGGTGCCTTCGGGGAGGGTGCTGTTCACGGCGTACAGACGGCCGGTGAAGCCCGCGCCGAGCACGTTGCGCAGGATGCCGCGGCCGACGCCGTCCGGGGAGCGGCCGGCGCCGATGACGGCGACCGAGCCGGGCGCGAGCAGGCGCTGCACGGAGCGGGCCTCGGCGCGCTGTTCGCGGGCGCGCTGGACGGCGAGGGAGCGGTCGGTGGGTTCGAGGTCGAGTTCGAGGCGTACGACGCCGTCCTCGAAGCTGCGCTGCTGCTGATAGCCGGCGTCCGTGAAGACCTTCACCATCTTGGTGTTGGCGGGCAGGACCTCGGCGGCGAAGCGGCGGATGCCGCGTTCACGAGCGACGGCCGCGATGTGTTCGAGCAGCGCGGAGGCGACGCCGCGGCCTTGGTGGGCGTCCTGGACGAGGAAGGCGACCTCGGCCTCGTCCGCGGGCGCCGAGGCGGGGCGGCCCTGGGCGTCGATGCGGTCGTAGCGCACGGTGGCGATGAACTCGCCGCCCACGGTGACCGCGAGGCCCACGCGGTCGACGTGGTCGTGGTGGGTGAAGCGGTGGACGTCCTTGGCGGACAGGCGGGGGTACGGCGCGAAGAAGCGGTAGTACTTCGACTCGTCCGAGACCTGCTCGAAGAAGCTGACCAGGCGGTCGGCGTCTGCGGCTGTGATGGGCCTGATCCGGGCCGTTCCCCCGTCGCGCAGCACCACGTCGGCCTCCCAGTGGGAGGGGTAGGGGTGCCGGTCCGGCGGGGTCTGCATGGGGCCAGGGTACGGGTCGCGGCGCCGCCTGGGCCGGGGCAATGTGGGAGGGGTCGCACGGCGATCGGGCGCGGGACGTCCGTCCGCCGTGCGACCCTACGATCGTCCGCAGGCAGGCGTCCGCAGGCGGGCCCCTGCGATCGTCTGCAGGCAGCCCATGCGATCGTCTGGAGACGGCCCTGCGATCGTCCGACGGGAGCACCCGGGTCGGCATGAGATAGTGGTCTAGACAAGTGTGAGACACCTGGAAGGGCAGCAACACATGGCTGAGCGCCGCGTCAACGTCGGCTGGGCCGAGGGCCTCCACGCCCGGCCCGCCTCCATCTTCGTCCGTGCGGCCACGGCCGCGGGCGTCCCCGTGACGATCGCCAAGGCCGGCGGCAACCCGGTCAACGCCGCCTCGATGCTCGCGGTGCTCGGTCTGGGTGCGCAGGGCGGCGAGGAGATCGTGCTCGCTTCGGACGCCGAGGGTGCGGACGTCGCCCTCGACCGTCTGGCGAAGCTGGTCGCCGAGGGGCTCGAGGAGCTTCCCGAGACTGTGTGATCGGTGACGGTGCTCCGCACTCGGAGAACACCGCCCGCATAAACGTGAAGGGCCCGCCCATAATCCAGGGCGGGCCCTTTGCGTATCCGACGCATACCCGGCGTATATCCGGCGCATATCCGGCGCATATCCGGCCCGCAGCCGAGGACTGCATATCCGGGGACGGAATTCGGGCAGCAAAAGGCTATTGCTCGCGAGCGCGTCCTTCTTTGTATACGGCGCCGCCGTTAATTCCGGGCGCTCACCGTGTTTACGGCATGTTGCGAATCCCTCACCCGCCCGGCGCGGGAGCCGACTCGCGGCCGGTGCGCGGCGGCCGCGCGTTCGGTGTGCAGCATCGTGAGCGCGCGGGCCCGCTCCGCGTCGCCGCGGGCGACGGCGTCGACGACGGCGGCCCGCTCGGCCCAGGTCTCCGCGGGCGCGGCCTGCGGCTCGGTGACGTACATCCAGGCGATCTTGTGCCGCAGCTGGGTGAGCAGGGTGATCAGGCCGGGGCTGGCGGAGGCCTGGGTGAGCGTCTCGTGGAACCAGCCGTCGAGCGAGCGCAGGTCTTCGGCGCCGCCGCGCCGGGAGCGCTCCTGGCCGAGCCGGACGAGGCCGCGCAGGACCTTCAGGTGGGCGTCGGTGCGGCGCTGTGCGGCGCGCGCGGCGGCCAGCGGCTCCAGGAGCGCGCGGATCTCGAGGAGGTCGGCGGCGTCCTGCTCGGAGGGCTCGGCGACGCACGCGCCGGCGTGCCTGCGGGTGACGACGAAGCCCTCGGCCTCCAGGGTGCGCAGGGCCTCGCGCACGGGCACGCGGGAGACTCCGTAGCGGCGCGCGAGCAGTTCCTCGGTGAGGCGCGTGCCGCGTTCGTAGACACCGGAGACGATGTCGTCCCGGATGGCTGTGCATACCGAGTGCGCGGGAATGCGCATGACGGACCTCCGCTTTAATGCCCGCGAAACGCGTCGGTCGGCGCGTCGGCCGACGCGTCGAATGGCGCTCCTGCAACGACTCCATGGACTCCGTGCGGAACCCATGGACTCCCTCTGGACCCTGTCGACATGGACTCTATTGCAAGGGGCCGCATTTTCCGACGGGGGGCCGGAATCCATGGATATCTTTTGGCCAAAAAGGCATGCATACGCGGAAAACCCCGGCTCGGGTGAGCCGGGGCTTTCGTGAAGCCGGGGTTCTGGCCGCGGAGGTCCTGACCTCGGGACTCCGTGGCGTCAGTCGCTTCGGTCGCTTCAGACGTTGACGCCGTGCGAGCGCAGGTACGCCACGGGGTCGATGTCCGAGCCGTAGTCGGGGCCGGTGCGGGCCTCGAAGTGCAGGTGCGGGCCGCTGGAGTTGCCGGTCGAGCCGGAGAGGCCGATCTGCTGGCCGGGGGTGACCGTCTGGCCGACCGTGACGCTCAGGGACGACATGTGGCCATACTGCGTGTACGTGCCGTCGTTGTGGCGGATCACGACGTTGTTGCCGTAGGCGCCGCCCCAGCCGGCCTCGACGACGGTGCCGGCGGCGACGGCCTGGACCTGGGTGCCGGACGCGGCGTGGAAGTCGACGCCGGTGTGGCTGCCGGAGGACCACATGGCGCCGCCGGTCTTGTAGCCGGTGGAGACATAGCTGCCGGCGATCGGCGCGACGTACGAGCCCAGGCGCTTGCGCTCGGCCTCGCGGGCGGCGCGCTCCTTGGCCTCGCGCTCCTTCTCGGCCTTCGCCCGCGCCTCGGCCTTGGCCTTCGCCTCGGCCTTCCGCTTGGCCTCGGCGGCCTTGCGCTTGGCCTCCGCGGCCTTGGCCTTCGCCTCGGCTTCAGCCTTCGCCTTGGCGGCGGCTTCGTCGGCGGCCTGCTTCTGGGCGGCGGCCTGGGCGTCGATCTCGTCGGCCAGGGAGTCGCCGATGGAGATGGACTGGGTGAGGCCGGTGTGCGCGTAGTCGGCGGAGGAGCCTTCGGCGGCGAGCGCCGGGGCGGCCAGGCCCGAGATGACGCCGGTGGTGGTGAGCGCGGCGACGCCCGCGGCACTGGCGGTCGTACGCGTCAGGCGGCTCGGACGGCGATGCTTGCCGGTGGGGCGGGTGAACGCCATGAAGCGGCTGATCCTTTCCTTCCTTCTCGCCTACCGGGTTAGCTGACGGGTTCGGAGCAGGAAGGTCTCCTACGGGCTCCTCGCCTCGCGGCAAGGGGTCCGATTCACCCCAGGGACGTGTGGGTCCCCGGCTCCCCTGGCTCGCGCCGTACGGGGACTCGGCGATGACTGTCCGGTGCCGCGGACGCGGCGTGGTGCCTGACGGACAGCCGGACCGACGCTAAACGCCTCATCTTTCAATCGACAAACGGATCAGGGCTTTTGTAGCGCACGCCACAGGGCAGACGACCAACCTCCGTGCCAATTCGGACATATGGCGGCATGCAGGGACCCCAGCGGCTTCTTGAGCCACTGGGGTCCTTGTTCGTACGGGGCGTTGGTGACGCTATGTCCAGCTTTGCGCTACAGGTTCACCGCTGCCAGTCCGCAATCAGCCGGTGACCACCGTCACTTCACCGATGCCGAGCGCCTTGACGGGCTCCTCGATCTGTGCGGCGTCACCCACGAGGACCGTCACGAGCCGGTCGTCCGGGAAGGCGTTCACGACGGCCGCGGTGGCCTCCACGGTGCCCGTCTCCGCCAACTGGCGGTACAGGCGCGCCTGGAAGTCGTCCGGCAGGTTCTGCTCGACCTGGTCGGCGAGGGTGGCGGCGACGGCGGCCGCGGTCTCGTACTTCAGCGGAGCGACCCCGACGAGGTTCTGCACGGCGACGTCGCGCTCGGGGTCCGTGAGACCCTCCGCGGCGAGCGTGCGCAGGACCTTCCACAGGTCCTCCAGGGCCGGGCCCGTGTTCGGGGTGTCCACGGAGCCGCTGATGGCGAGCATCGCGGCGCCCGTGCCGTCCGGGGCGGAGCGCAGGACCTGGCTGAAGGCACGCACTCCGTAGGTGTAGCCCTTCTCCTCGCGCAGGACACGGTCCAGGCGGGAGGTGAGGGTGCCGCCCAGGCAGTACGTGCCGAGGACCTGCGCGGCCCACACGCGGTCGTGCCGGTCCGGGCCGACGCGGCCGATGAGGAGCTGTGTCTGTACGGCACCGGGGCGGTCCACGATGACCACGCGGCCCCTGTCGTCGGCGGTCACCGGAGGCATCGGCCGGGGCTCGGCCGCGCCGCCGGTCCAGGCGCCGAGGGTGTCCGCGAGGACGGTGTCCAGGTCGGTGCCGGTGAGGTCGCCGACCACGACGGCGGTGGCCGCGGCGGGGCGGACATGCTTCTCGTAGAAGGCGCGCACGGCCGCGGAGTCGATGGCCGCGACCGTCTCCTCCGTGCCCTGGCGCGGGCGCGACATGCGCGAGGACGCCGGGAAGAGCTGCTTGGAGAGCTCCTTGGCGGCGCGCCGCGCCGGGTTGGCGGTCTCGTGCGGAATCTCGTCCAGGCGGTTGCGTACGAGGCGCTCGACCTCGCTGTCGGCGAAGGCGGGCGCGCGCAGGGCGTCGGCGAGCAGGCCGAGCGCCTTGGGCAGGCGGGAGACGGGCACCTCGAGGGAGACCCGTACGCCCGGGTGGTCCGCGTGCGCGTCGAGCGTGGCGCCGCAGCGGTCCAGCTCGGCGGCGAACTCCTCCGCGGAGTGCTTGTCGGTGCCTTCGGAGAAGGCCCTCGCCATGATCGTGGCCACGCCGTCCAGGCCCTGCGGCTCGGCGTCCAGGGGCGCGTCGAGGTGGATCTCCACGGCGACGAGCTGCTGGCCCGGGCGGTCGCAGCGCAGCACCGTCAGGCCGTTGTCGAGCGCGCCGCGCTCGGGGGCCGGGAAGGCCCAGGGCCTGGCGACGCCCGCCTGGGGCTGCGGGTGGAACTGCATCGTTGCGGCCTCGGTCACTTCGCCGCCTCCTCGTCGTCCTGGTCGTCCTCGGCAGCGCCGGCGGCGTCTTCGGAGCTGATGGGTTCGTACACGAGCACCGCGCGGTTGTCCGGGCGCAGGCGGGCCTTGGCGATCTCCTGGACCTCCTCGGCGGTGATGTCGAGGACGCGCTGGACGGCCGTCAGGGCGAGCTGGGCGTCGCCGAACAGGACGGCGAAGCGGCACAGTTCGTCGGCGCGGCCCGCGACCGTGCCGAGACGGTCGAGCCACTCGCGCTCCAACTGTGCCTGGGCGCGCTCCATTTCCTCCGGAGTGGGGCCCTCTTCGGCGAACCGGGCGAGCTCCTCGTCGACGGCTGCCTCGATGACGGGGACCTCCACGTCGCCGGACGTCTTCACGTCCAGCCAGCCGAGGGAGGGCGCGCCCGCGAGCCGCAGCAGGCCGAACCCGGCCGTCACGGCGGTGCGGTCACGGCGTACGAGACGGTTGTACAGGCGCGAGGACTCGCCGCTGCCGAGGACCGTGAGCGCCAGGTCGGCCGCGTCGCACGCGCGCGTGCCGTCCTCCGGGAGGCGGTAGGCGGCCATCAGGGCGCGCGCGGGGACCTCCTCCTCGACGACCTCGCGCAGCTCCTCGCCGATGCGCTCGGGCAGCGAGCCGTCGCGCGGGGGCTGCTTGCCGTCGTGCGAGGGGATGGAGCCGAAGTACTTCTCGATCCAGGCGAGCGTCTGCTCGGGGTCGATGTCGCCGACGACCGAGAGGACGGCGTTGTTCGGCGCGTAGTACGTACGGAAGAAGGCGCGCGCGTCCTCGAGGGTGGCCGCGTCCAGGTCGGCCATGGAGCCGATCGGCGTGTGGTGGTACGGGTGGCCCTCGGGGTAGGAGAGGGCGGTCAGCTTCTCGAAGGCCGTTCCGTACGGAACGTTGTCGTAGCGCTGGCGGCGTTCGTTCTTGACGACGTCCCGCTGGTTTTCCATCGACTCCTCGTCGAGCGCCGACAGGAGCGAGCCCATGCGGTCTGCCTCCAGCCAGAGGGCGAGCTCGACCTGGTGGGTGGGCATCGTCTCGAAATAGTTGGTGCGCTCGAAGCTGGTGGTGCCGTTCAGCGAGCCACCGGCGCCCTGCACCAGTTCGAAGTGACCGTTGCCGGGCACCTGCTTCGACCCCTGGAACATCAGGTGCTCGAAGAGGTGCGCCAGGCCCGTACGGCCCTTGACCTCGTGGCGCGAGCCGACGTCGTACCAGAGGCAGACCGCGGCGACCGGGGTCAGGTGGTCCTCGGAGAGCACCACGCGCAGGCCATTGGCCAGCCGGTGCTCGGTCGCTGTCAGGCCGCCGGAGCCGGCCTCGGCTGTGGCCGTGTGACCCATGGGCATGTACGTCCCTTCGATCGCGAAATCCTCGATAAGTGCTGCCAGTCCTGCCGCTGCCAGTCCTGCCACTGTAAGCAAGGCCGCGGACACCTGGCGAAGTTCCCGGTCCGCCCTCCGCGTAGTCGAATTTCGCCCTCGGCGTGATCGGCCGGGGAGGCTGGGCTCCGGCCGCCCGGCGCGGCGGGTCGTGATCATGGTGGTGCCGGTCTGCCGATCATGGTGGTGCCGGTGTGCTGCCGGGTTGACGCACGGCCGACACGCGGTCGGCGTGCGGTTGAAGCCCGGTTGAAGCCCGCCCACCACCGGGTCGTGGTCGGGGTTGTCAGTGGGACAGTCCACAATGGTCGGCGTCAGATCCCGCACTTGTTGGTGAAGGAGCCGCAGCAGCGATGGCCCGCCGCAGCACGAAGACCCCGCCGCCCGACGACTCGTTCGAGGAGAAGATCCTCGACATCGACGTCGTCGACGAGATGCAGGGCTCCTTCCTCGAGTACGCCTATTCGGTCATCTACTCCCGCGCCCTGCCCGACGCCCGGGACGGCCTGAAACCGGTGCACCGCCGCATCGTCTACCAGATGAACGAGATGGGCCTGCGCCCCGAGCGCGGGTACGTCAAATGTGCCCGAGTCGTCGGCGAAGTGATGGGAAAGCTGCACCCTCACGGCGACGCGTCGATCTATGACGCCCTGGTGCGCATGGCACAGCCCTTCTCGATGCGCCTGCCGCTGGTCGACGGCCACGGCAACTTCGGCTCCCTGGGCAACGACGACCCGCCGGCCGCCATGCGGTACACCGAATGCCGCATGGCGGACGCGACGTCCCTGATGACGGAGTCGATCGACGAGAACACGGTCGACTTCGAGCCGAACTACGACGGCCAGGAGAGGGAGCCCGTCGCCCTCCCGGCGGCGTATCCGAACCTCCTGGTGAACGGCGCCTCCGGCATCGCCGTAGGCATGGCGACGAACATGGCGCCGCACAACCTCGGCGAGGTCATCGCCGCCGCCCGGCACCTGATCAAGCACCCCGGCGCCGACCTCGAGACGCTGATGCGATTCATCCCCGGCCCGGACCTGCCCACGGGCGGCCGGATCGTGGGCCTGTCCGGCATCAAGGACGCGTACGAATCGGGGCGCGGCACCTTCAAGATCCGCGCGACGGTCTCCGTGGAGTCCGTGACCCCGCGCCGCAAGGGCCTGGTCGTCACCGAACTGCCCTTCACCGTCGGCCCCGAGAAGGTCATCGCCAAGATCAAGGACCTGGTCGGTTCGAAGAAGCTCCAGGGAATCGCCGACGTCAAGGACCTCACGGACCGCGCGCACGGCCTGCGCCTGGTCATCGAGATCAAGAACGGCTTCGTCCCGGAGGCCGTCCTGGAGCAGCTCTACAAGCTGACGCCGATGGAGGAGTCCTTCGGCATCAACAACGTCGCGCTGGTGGACGGCCAGCCCCTGACGCTCGGCCTCAAGGAGCTCCTCGAGGTCTATCTCGACCACCGCTTCGACGTGGTGCGGCGCCGCAGCGAGTTCCGCCGCAGCAAGAAGCTCGACCGGCTGCACCTGGTGGAGGGCCTGCTCGTCGCCCTTCTGGACATCGACGAGGTCATCCGCCTCATCCGCTCCAGCGAGAACTCCGCGCAGGCCAAGGAGCGCCTGATGGAGCGCTTCTCGCTCAGCGAGATCCAGACGCAGTACATCCTGGACACCCCGCTGCGCCGCCTCACCAAGTACGACCGCATCGAGCTGGAGTCCGAGCGCGACAGGCTGAACGCGGAGATCGACGAGCTGACGCGGATCCTGGAGTCGGACGCGGAGCTGCGCAAGCTGGTCTCCTCCGAACTGGCGGCCGTGGCCAAGAAGTTCGGCACGGACCGGCGCACGGTGCTGCTGGAGTCGGGCGGCGCGCCCGCCGCCACGGTGCCGCTGCAGGTGGCGGACGACCCGTGCCGGGTGCTCCTGTCGTCGACGGGCCTGCTGGCGCGTACGGCCAACGGCGAGCCGTTCGGCGAGAGCGACGGCAAGCGCGTCAAGCACGACGTGATCGTCTCCGCGGTGCCCGCGACGGCGCGCGGCGAGGTGGGTGCCGTGACGTCCGAAGGCCGGCTGCTGCGGCTCTCCGTAGTGGACCTGCCGCAGCTCCCGGACACGGCGTCGGCGCCCAACCTCTCCGGAGGAGCCCCGGTCGCCGAACTGCTCTCCCTGGAGGCGGACGAGAAGCTGATCTGCCTGATGACGCTCGACGAGTCCTCGCCCGGCCTGGCACTCGGCACCGAGCAGGGCGTCGTCAAGCGCGTCGTTCCCGACTACCCCACGAACAAGGACGAGCTGGAAGTCATCACCCTCAAGGACGGCGACCGCATCGTCGGCGCGGTCGAGCTGCGCACGGGTGAGGAGGACCTGGTCTTCATCACGGACGACGCGCAACTGCTGCGCTATCCCGCGGGGCAGGTCCGCCCGCAGGGGCGTCCGGCGGGCGGCATGGCGGGCATCAAGCTCACCGACGGCGCGAAGGTCATCTCCTTCACGGCGGTCGACCCCGCGGTGGACGCCGTGGTCTTCACGGTCGCGGGCTCGCGCGGCACGCTCGACGACTCGGTGCAGACGACGGCCAAGGTCACGCCGTTCGACCAGTATCCGCGCAAGGGGCGCGCCACGGGCGGCGTGCGCTGCCAGCGGCTCCTGAAGGGCGAGGACTGCCTGAGCTTCGCCTGGGCGGGCCCGACGCCCCCGCGCGCGGCCCAGCGCAACGGCATGCCGGCCGAGCTGCCCGAGCCCGACCCGCGCCGGGACGGCTCCGGGGTGTCGCTGGCGAAGCCGGTGGTGGCGGTGGCCGGGCCGGCGTAGCCGGCGAGGCTCGGCGGCTCAGCCCGTTTCGGGGGAAGGGTCGGAGGCCGGCGCCGCCTCCGGCTCCGATTCCGGCTCCTGTACGTAGCGCAGGACGCCCCACATGCCGAACTCGTCGGTGTGCGGGGCGTCCTCGCCGTTCTCCCGGCACATCGTCAGCTGCTCGTGCAGCGCGGCGACGTCTATGCCGGAGCCGATGAGGACGAGCTGGGTGAGCCGCTTCTCACCGGGCTCCCACGGCTCGGGATAGAAGCGCAGGAACCGCCCCACGGAGTGCACGGCGTACCGGTTGCGGGCGTCGGCGGCGCCGAAGTCGACGTACCCCTTGATGCGGTACAGCCCCTCGGGCCTGCTGTCGAGGAACGCGATCAGGCGGCGCGGGTTGAGGGGCGCGTCGGAGGTGAAGGCGAGACTTTCGTAGCCGACGTGCAGGTGGGTGTGGCCGGGGCTGTCGCAGCCGCAGGAGCCGTCGTGCCCATCGGCATCAGGGGCACTGCTCTCCGCGTCAGGGGCACCCTCCGCGCAAGGCCCGCCGTCGGGCCCGCCCCCGTGGTCGTGCAGGTCGTCGAAGGAGAGCTGCCCCACGCGCTCCTCGACGGGCTTGCGGTCGAGGAGGAGCTCCACGTCGACGCGTCCGTACGAGGCGGGGACGACGGCCGCGCGGTCGGTGAGGCGGTGGACCTCGGCGAGGATCCGCTCCCGCTTGGCGTCGCCCACGCGGTCGGCCTTGTTGACGACGACCAGGTCGGCGATGCCCAGATGCCGGTCGACCTCCGGGTGCCGCTCACGGGTGGCGTCGAACTCGGCGGCGTCGACGACCTCCACCAGGCCGCCGTACACGATGTGGGGGTTCTCGCTGGCGAGCACCATGCGCATGAGTTCCTGCGGCTCGGCGAGCCCGCTCGCCTCGATGACGATGACGTCGATACGGGCGGACGGGCGGGCGAGCCGGTCCAGGTACTCGTCGAGCTCACTGGCGTCCACGGCGCAGCAGAGGCAGCCGTTGCCGAGTGAGACGGTGGAGTCGCCGAGTGCTCCGGCGACGGCCATCGCGTCGATCTCGATGGACCCGAAGTCGTTGACGATCGCACCGATCCTGCTGCCGCCGCTGCGGTGGAGCAGATGGTTCAAGAGGGTCGTCTTCCCGGAGCCGAGGAACCCGGTGAGTACGACAACCGGAATCTGCTGCTCACGCACGTGCGGCCCCTCGCGTCAACTCACATCAAGCTGGATCAAGTCGCTCAAGACGCGTACACATCGCGGCGACGAAGGTGTACGACGATTGAAGACCGCTCCAGGATATGTGCGCGTAGACGCGCCGGTTGGTGAACGATTGTTAGCGGCGCTCGCGGGGCACACATTGGGCACGGCGCAGGGATATGTGGGCACCGTTTCCTTCCGTGCGCCTCCTCTCCGCCTCCCGGCCGATCAGAGCCGCTCGGCACCCTGGGAGACGGCAAGCGCCGCCCATCGCTCGCCGGTCCGCGTCCTGTCGCCCCGTACCCGACGACCGGCGGACGGTCGCCTGATTCGGGGGTTGACATGACCACACGGAAAGCATGGACAGGGGAGCTCCGCTCCGCGGCCGGAGCGGGGCTCGCCTTCGCCGCCGGGTGTCTCGTGCTCCTGGCCGCCCAGCAGCGCACATACAACGAACGGCGTGCCCAGGCGGACCGCGCGGAGCGCGCGGAGTGGCGCCGCGCCATGATGGCGGAGCAGCAGGAACTCCAGCTCTATCTGCTCCGCAAGGCGATCGAGGACCCGGACCTCGCGGCGGTCTACAGCATCGCGGAAGCGGAGTCGCCCACTCAGCGCCGCCAGTTCCTCTTCGCCAACGCGCTCTACACGAACGCGCTCCTGGCCTACCGCAGCGGCGTCGTCACCTGGGAGGAACTCCACGGCCACCTGCGCTGGATCTGCACCAACCCCGTCTTCCGGCAGTACTGGCACGCCACCCGCCACCAGCGCGCCAGTCTGCAGGATGCGTCGGACGAGGCCCGGGTGGGCCGGATGACGGACACCATCATCCGCGACCTGGACGAGGCCGACTCCGACGAGTGGTGGGTCGTCGGTGAACCTCCGCCTGAATAGGTCCAGTTGGAGCAGCCCGTGACCGAGACGCGATAAGGAGGGGCTAATCTATCCCCGCCCCGTCGTCCGTTTTCCGGATGGCGGGCGCTGACGCATGTCCGCGTCACGGGACGGCGGCCGGCTTCTGTCCGGCCGACACTCCCCCTCTCCCCACACCCCCATCACACATCACCATCACTTCCTGACTGTCCACCTACCCATGACCGTTCACTCCTCAAGGACCGGGATCCACTTGAAGATCGTGCGCCGCATCGGTGCGTCACCACGGGAACGTGGCAGCCTCGCCGGCGATACCTGCCCCGACATCTTCGAACTCAGCAGCGGCGACTTCGCAGTCATCGGGACAGAGGCCACAGCGGCGCTCGACGGCGAGCTGCCCCCGGACGCCGCACGCGCCGACCACGAACGCATCGTGATCGTCAGCCGCGAGACACTCGTCCGCGCGAAAGCCGACATTCCCAACAGCTGATCCGCGGCGCGAAGTGACGACGGCGCTCACCACGCCCTCTCCGTCGAGGTCCTCCGGCCACCCCGTTGAGGCCCACCTCCGGAAGACGAACTCCTTCGCCCGCCCCCACCGACTTCGCTTCCTGTGAGGCCCGCGCCCGACCGGCGCCGGGCCTCACAGCCGTTTCAGCCCGCAGATTGCGCGTCTCAGCCTGCAGATTCCGCGCCTCAGACCGCGGGCTCCTCCGACGCGGGCACCGCCGACGCAGGCACCGGAACCGGCGGCACCGGCCCCACATACCGCGCCGCCGGGCGGATGATCTTCGAGTCGTCCGCCTGTTCCAGGATGTTGGCGCCCCAGCCGACCACGCGTGCCGACGCGAAGGTCGGCGTGAACATCTCGCGCGGCAGCCCGCACAGCTCCATGACCACGCCCGCGTAGAACTCCACGTTCGTGTGGAGTTCGCGGCCGGGCTTGAGCTCCGCGAGGATCGCCTCGACCTGCCGCTCCACCTCGACCGCGAACTCCACCAGCTCGCCGCCGAACCCCTGCGCGATCCCGCGGAGCATGCGTGAGCGGGGGTCCTCGGTGCGGTAAACGGGGTGCCCGAAGCCCATGATGCGCTCCCCCGCGAGGACACGTTCACGGATCCAGGGGTCGATGCGGTCGGGCGTGCCGATGGCGTCGAGCGTGTCGAGGGCCCGGCTCGGGGCGCCGCCGTGCAGGGGGCCGGACAGCGCGCCCACCGCACCCACGAGGCAGGCGGCGACATCCGCGCCGGTCGAGGTGATGACCCGGGCCGTGAAGGTGGACGCGTTGAAACCGTGGTCAATGGTTGAGATCAAGTATTGCTCGACCGCCCTGGCCCGGTCGGCGTCCGGCTGCGAACCCGTGAGCATGTAGAGGTAGTTGGCGGCGTACGGGAGGTCGTCGCGCGGCTCCACGGGTTCCAGCCCTTGGCCGAGCCGGTACAGCGCGGTGAGCAGCGTCGGTACGACGGCGGACGCGGCCAGCGCGTCGGCGCGGCGCCGGTCGCCGTCTATGTCGTACACCGGCCGGAAGCCCTTGGCGGCGCCGAAGAGCGACAGCGCCGAGCGCAGCCCGGCGAGCGGGCCCGACAGCGCGCTGGCGCGGGCGATGCCGGGCAGCGCCGCGCGCACCTCCTCGGGCAGGTGCCGCAGGGCGGCCGTCTGCCGGGTGAAGGCGGCTCGCTGTGCGGCGTCCGGCAGTTCCCCGTGGAACATCAGGTGCCAGACGTCCTCGAAGCTGCGGGTCTGCGCGAGCTCCACGGCGGAGTACTGGCGGTAGTGGTAGAAGCCCTCGCGCCCCCTGACGTCACCCAGTTCGGTCTCGGTGACGACGACACCCGCGAGTCCGCGTGGGACCTCGACGGGGGCGGTGGGGGCGGCGGCGGAGCCATTGATCGGCATGTTGTTCCTCGACTTCCTCCCTGGACTTGATTCGACTGTCCATGCTTGACTGAATCTCTGTCAATATTGATTGAATCAATGCTCCCATTCAGATGTCGGGAGGTGGATACGGTGACGCCCATGACGGATCAAGAAGCGGGCCACGGCGCGTCCGCCCGCGAAGACCGCCGCCTCAGCACCAAGGAGGCGGCGGAAGTGCTCGGCGTGAAGCCGGAGACCGTGTACGCGTACGTGAGCCGCGGCCAGCTCAGCAGCCGCCGCGGCCCCGGAGCGCGCGGCAGCACCTTCGACCCCAAGGAAGTCCAGGCACTGGCACGCAGGAACAGGCGCGAACCCGCGGCCGCGACCGGCGCCAACGAGCTGTCCGTGCGCACGCGCATCACGCTGATCGACAAGGACCGCTACTACTTCCGTGGCGTGGACGCGGCTGAACTGGCCCTGCGCCACTCCTACGAAGAGGTGGCCGAGTGGCTGTGGACCGGCGTCCTGCGCCCCGGCATCCACTTCACCCCGCCTCCGGAGCCGGCCGGAGCGGCGCGCCTGGCCGTGCGCGCCCTGCCGGAGCACTGCGGCCCCACCGACCAGCTGCGGGTGGCGGCCATCGCCGCGGCGGCCGCGGACCCGCTCCGCTTCGACCTCTCCGAAGAGGCCGTCATCGGCACGGCCCGCTCGCTGATCCCGACGCTCGTGGCCGCGCTCCCGCCCGTCATGCCGTCGCACCGGGACGGGGACCCCCTCGCCGGTCGCCTCTGGGGGCGACTGAGCGGCCGCAAGCCCGACGAGGCCTCCCTGCACGCCCTGGACACCGCGCTGGCGCTGCTCGTCGACCACGACCTGGCGGCGTCCACGCTGGCGGTCCGCGTCGCGGCGTCGGCACGCGCCCATCCGTACGCGGCCGTGTCGGCGGGCCTCGGCGTCCTGGAGGGCCCGCTACACGGGGCTGCCAGCGGGCTTGCCCACCGCATGCTCCTGGAGGTCCTGGACCGCGGCACGGCGGCACCGGTCGTCGCGGGCGAACTGCGCGCGGGCCGCCGCGTCCCGGGACTCGGCCACCGCCTCTACCCGGGCGAGGACCCCCGCGCGCGGGCGCTGTTCGGCCTCCTGGAGACGATGCCGAAGGCTGGCCCGGCGCTGGCCGCGGCCCGCGACGTGGTGGCCACCACGGCTCGCCACACCGACCTGCACGCCAACGTCGACCTCGCCCTGGCCGTCCTCACCGTCTCGTCCGGCATGGCTGCGGAGGCGGGCGAGACGGTGTTCGCCGTGGCACGCACCGCCGGCTGGATCGCGCATGCGCTGGAGGAGTACGGGGAGCGGCCGATGCGGATGCGTCCCGTCGGGCAGTACACCGGGGTGCGGCCGCCCCAGCCGCTGCCCGGCGCATGAAACCGGCCAGGCCGGGGGCAGGTTAGGCTCGCCTCCGTGAGTACGTGCGCGACCGCCTCGCGGGATCTGGACGAACCTCTCGCGGGCACCGCGGCCACCGCCAGGACTTGGCTGCTCCTGGAACAGCCCGGCCCCTGGGGCGCCAAGGCGCTCACATCGAGCCATCTGGATCCGGTTGTGGGCCGCGCCCTGGAGCAGGCCGTGGAGGCGACCGGCGTACGGATCGCGCTCATCCGGCGCCCGGGGCGCCACGCCGACCGCCACACACCCGCGCGGCACCGGGTGTACGTCGCCCACACCCTCCCCGGAAACGCCTGGCTGCGCTCCCACGTGGTCGACGATCCGCGGGAGTTGCTGGACCTGGACTTCCCGGCGCTCGGCGCGGGCGACCACGGCGGCTTCGGCATTCCGCACACCGGGGATCCGCTCGCGCTCGTGTGCACCAACGGCAAACGCGACCGCTGCTGTGCCCTGCTCGGCCGGCCGCTCGCCGGCGAAGTGGTCGCCTCCGGAGAGGGAGGCGTCTGGGAAGTCACTCATCTGGGTGGTCATCGCTTCTCCCCCACGCTGCTCGTCCTGCCGCACGGCTACGCGTACGGCCGCATGGCCTCGCCCGCCGTCAAGGAGATCCTCGAGGGGGTGCGGGAAGGGCGTGTCGTCACCGAAGGGTGCCGGGGCAGCTCCGCCTGGGAGCGCCCCGGACAAGCCGCCGAGCTGGCGGTGCGCGCGGCCGCGCGGGAGGACACCGCGGGCGCGCTGAGCGTCGTACGCACGACGGGCGCCGCTCCGCGCTGGGAGGTGACGGTCGCCCACACCGACGGCCGCCGCTGGCGCGTCACCGTCGCGCAGGGTGCTGCGCTGCCGCCGCGTCCGGAGAGCTGCGGGGCGGCTCTGGCGTCACCGGCGCGGATGGACGTGATGGCGGTGCGGGAGATCGCGTAGGGCTGCGCCGGCCGACACCGGCAGCGGCGACCGCACCCGCACCCAGGAAGTACCGCCCACCAGGAGATACGCGCCACACTGACTTCGGAGTAGCCCGCCCAGCGCCGTACCGTTCGTACACATGAGCCCCGCTCCCCCTGTCCGACGTCTGCGCCTCGGCCTGCCGCGGCGCGTCTTCTCGCAGGTGCTGCTGATGCAGGTGGCGATCGCCGCCGGGGTAGCCGTGCTCGCCACCGGGCTCTTCCTCGCGCCGCTCAGCGACCAGCTCGACGACCAGGCGATGCGCCGGGCCCTCGCCATCGCGCAGACGACGGCGGCCCAGCCCCGGATCGCAGAGGACCTGAGCTCCTCGCGCCCGACGCCCGACGGTCCGGTGCAGTCTGCGGCGGAGCGGATCCGCAAGGCGAGCGGCGCCGAGTACGTCGTGATCATGAACAAGAAGGGTGTGCGCTGGTCGCACACCGACCGAGACGAGGTCGGCAGGGTCGTCTCGACCGACCCCAGCGACGCGCTCGCGGGCCGCGACGTCATGGAGATCGACAACGGCACGCTCGGCCGCTCCGCGCGCGGGAAGGTGCCGTTGCGGGACGCGGGCGGCACGATCGTGGGCGCCGTCTCCGTAGGCATCGAGTACGACAGCGTGCGCGCCCGGCTGATCCACACGATCCCGAGCCTGTTCGCATACGCGGGCGGGGCACTCGCCGTCGGCGCGCTCGCCGCCTACTTGATCTCCCGCAGGGTGCACCGCCAGACGCGGGACCTCGCGTTCTCCGACATCTCGGCGCTGCTCGCGGAGCGCGAGGCGATGCTGCACGGCATCCGTGAGGGCGTCGTCGCCCTGGACCGCGGCGGCCGGATACGGCTGCTCAATGACGAGGCGCAGCGGCTCCTGGGCCTCGGCACGGAGGCGATCGGGCAGCCCTTGGAGGCCGCGCTCGGCGAAGGCCGCACCGCCGACGTCCTTTCGGGCCGCGTCACCGGCACGGACCTGCTGACCGTACGCGGCCAACGCGTCCTGGTCGCCAACCGCATGCCCACCGACGACGGCGGCGCCGTCGCCACCCTCCGCGACCGCACCGAACTGGAACAGCTCGGCCGCGAACTCGACTCCACGCGCGGCCTCATCGACGCCCTGCGCGCCCAGGACCACGAGCACGCCAACCGCATGCACACGCTGCTCGGCCTGCTCGAACTGGAGATGTACGAGGAGGCGGCGGAGTTCGTCGGCGAAGTGGCGGGCGCCCACCGGGTGACCGCCGAGCAGATCACGGAGAAGATCCACGATCCACTCCTGTCGGCCCTGCTGGTCGGCAAGGCCACCGTCGCCGCGGAGCGAGGTGTGACCCTGACCGTCTCCGAAGACACCGCTCTGCCCGACCGGCTCGTCGACCCCGGCGGTCTCGTCACGATCGTCGGCAACCTCGTCGACAACGCGCTGGACGCCGCGACGGGCTTGCGCAACGGAGCTGTGGGCAGCGGGCACGCGCGCGTAGAGGTCGCTTTGCGAACCGCGGGCCCAGAGGGACGCACGGTTGTCTTGCGGGTACGCGATACGGGCCCCGGTGTGCCGGCGGATCGGCGTGAGTCGGTCTTCACGGAGGGCTGGACCACCAAGGAGCCGCCGGCCCACGGGAAGCGCGGCATCGGGCTCGCCCTGGTGCGCAGGCTCGCCGAGCGGCAGGGCGGCAACGTGGACGTCGGCGCGGCGCCCGACGGCGGCGCCGAGTTCACCGTCGTACTGCCCGAAGGGCTCGCGGAGCCCCGACCCGTCGCCACGAAGGAGACACGATGATCGAAGTACTGGTCGTGGACGACGACACACGCGTGGCGGACGTCAACGCGGCCTACGTGGAGAAGGTCCCCGGCTTCCGGGTGACCGGGCGCGCGCACAACGCCGCCGAGGCGCTGCGGCTCGTCGAGGAACTGACGGTCGATCTGGTGCTGCTCGACCACTATCTGCCGGACGAGACCGGCCTCGCCGTGGTCCGCTCCCTGCGCGAACGCGGCCACCAGACCGACGTGATCATGGTGACGGCGGCGCGCGATGTCGCCACGGTGCAGGCCGCGATGCGCCACGGCGCGCTGCAGTACCTGGTCAAACCCTTCTCGTACGCGGGACTTCGCGCCAAGCTCGACGCGTACGCGACGCTGCGCCGCACCCTCGACGGTGGCGGTGAGGCCGAGCAGGCCGAGGTCGACCGCATCTTCGGCGCCCTCTCGGCCACGCCGGCGCCGGAGCTGCCGAAGGGGCACTCCCCCACGACCGCGGAGCTGGTCCGCAGGGCGCTGATGGCCGCTGAAGGGCCGATCTCCGCCCAGGAGTTGGCGGAGCTCACCAGGCTGAGCCGGCAGACCGCACAGCGCTATCTGAAGCTGCTGGAGCGCACGGGCCGGGTGCGGCTGAGCCTGAAGTACGGCGACACGGGCCGCCCCGAGCACCGCTACGAGTGGACGTCCGCCCTCTGATCAGCCTTATGACCGGCTACGCCGCGCCCGCTCCGGTGAGCGACCGCACCTCTGTCTCCGCGTGCTTGGCCTCGTCCGCGCTGTCCGGTGAGGTGACCGTGCCCAGCCATCCGGCGAGGAAGCCCAGCGGGATCGAGACGAGCCCGGGGTTCTCCAGCGGGAAGTACTGGAAGTCCACGCCGGGGAAGAGCGCGCCCGCGCTGCCGGAGACCACGGGCGACAGCGCCACGAGCACCAGCGCGGGCAGCAGCCCGCCGTACACCGACCAGACGGCGCCGCGGGTGGTGAACCGCCGCCAGAACAGGGAGTAGAGCAGCACCGGAAGGTTGGCGGACGCGGCGACCGCGAAGGCGAGGCCCACCAGGAACGCGACGTTGAGGTCCCGGGCGACCAGGCCGAGCCCGATCGCGACCACGCCGATTCCCGCCGCCGCGACCCGCGCCACGGCGACCTCGCTGCGCTGCTTCGCGTGCTTGCGCCGCAGCGTGGCATAGAGGTCGTGGGCCACGGACGCGGAGGACGCGAGCGTGATCCCGGCGACCACGGCGAGGATCGTGGCGAACGCGACGGCGGCCACGACGGCGAAGAGAACCGTTCCGCCAGTGGAATCCGCGCCGCCGCCCAGATCGAGCGCGAGCAGCGGAACCGCCGTGTTCCCCGCGGCGTTCGAGCCACGGACCGCGTCGGTCCCGACGACGGCTGCCGCACCGAAGCCGAGCACGATCGTCATCAGGTAGAAGCTGCCGATGAGGCCGATGGACCAGACGACCGAGCGGCGGGCGGCACGTGCGGTGGGCACGGTGTAGAAGCGCGACAGGATGTGCGGCAGTCCGGCCGTGCCGAGCACCAGCGCGAGGCCGAGGCTGATGAAGTCGAACCGCGCGGTCCAGTCCCCGCCGTACTTCAGCCCGGGCGCCAGGAACTGTCCGCCGTGCCCGCTGCGGTCGGCAGCCGTGCGCAGCAGCTGGTCGAAGTCGCCGTGGAATCGCAGCAGCACCAGGACCGTCAGCGCGATGGCCCCGCCCATCAGCAGGACCGCCTTGACGATCTGGATCCACGTGGTGGCCCGCATCCCTCCCAACGACACATAGATGACCATGAGCGCGCCGACGCCGATCACCGTCCACGCCTGCGCCGCCTCGCTCGTCCCGCCCAGCAGCAACGCGACGAGTGAGCCCGCCCCCACCATCTGCGCCACCAGATAGAGAACGGACACGGTCACCGAGGAAGTTCCCGCGGCGATCCGCACCGGGCGCTCACGCATCCGTGCCGCGACCACGTCGGCGAGCGTGAACCGGCCGCAGTTGCGCACCAGTTCGGCCACCAGGAACAGCACGACGAGCCACGCCACGAGGAAGCCCACCGAGTAGAGCAGGCCGTCGTAGCCGTAGAGCGCGATCAGCCCGGCGATGCCGAGGAACGAGGCGGCCGACATGTAGTCGCCCGCGATGGCAAAACCATTCTCCATGGGCGAGAACAGCCGCCCGCCCGCGTAGAACTCCTCCGCCGAACCGTGCCGGTGGCGGCTCACATACGTCGTGATCGCGAGCGTGACCGCCACGAACACGCCGAACAGGACCAGCGCCAGGGTCTGGTGGTCCCCCGTCACCGCTCGGCCCCCTGCTTCAGCTCCCGTTCCCGCTGGTTGAGCTCCTGTTCCCGCTTCTGCTGTTCCCGCTTCTGCTCGAAGACCGCCCACCGCAGATCGAGCGCCGCCCGATCCCGCCGCAACCGGGCGTGCCGCGCATACGCCCAGGTCAGCAGAAACGTTGTGGCGAACTGGGCGAGCCCCGCGACCATTGCGACATTCACCGCTCCGCTGACCGGACGTGCCATCAGCCCGGGCGCCGCCGTCGCAGTCACGACGTACGCGACGTACCAGGTGAAGAAGGCGGCAGCCCCAGGGAGCACGAACCTTCGGTACCTGCGGCGCACTTCCTGGAAGGCGGCGCTCGCCTGCACTTCCAGATAGATGTCGGCCGCGCTCGCGGTCCGCTCCGGCGCGGTGGCCGGCGCGGGGACGGCGGGCGTCGTCGGTGTGCCCGTGCCGTCCAGCTCGCCCCATCCGGAGGCCAGCTCGTCGTACCACGGATCCTTCAGATCACGGGTCCGGATCTGCCCGGCATCGCGGCCGTCGTGCTTCTCCACCGAACTCTCCTTGTCCGCGGCCTCATCCGGCCGCGTGCCCAAGGATGGGCAGATCGGGAAGATCCCTGACTCGCCTCTCCCCGCTCTTCACCCCATCAGGTGAAGGACGCCGTCACCCGCGCTTTCTCCCCGGCGGCTGCGCGAGACCGTGCCGGTAGGCGTAACGCACCGCCTGCGCGCGGTCCTTGAGGCCCGCCTTGGCGAAGAGGTTGTTGATGTGGGTCTTCACCGTGGCGGTGGAGACATGCAGCGCCCGCGCGATCTCCTGGTTCGTCATCCCCTCCGCGATCAGGCTCACCACCTCCGTCTCCCGCACGGTCAGCCCGTCGGGCGGCTCCGCCGTGCACGCGGCCGGTTCCGGCTCCGACAGCCGCTCGAGCAGGCGCCGTTGGATCTTCGGCGAGAGTCCCGCCTCCCCCGAGAGCACGTCCTGGACGGCTCGCACGATCTCGTCGCCGCCGGCGTCCTTGGTGAGGTACCCCCGCGCCCCCGCCCTCAGCGCGGGAAACAGCGACTCGTCGTCGGCGTACGTCGTGAGCACCACGACCTGCGTGCCGGGATACTCCGCGCGAATGCGTCGCGTGGCCTCCGCCCCGTCGCAGCGCGGCATCCGCAGGTCCATCAGGACCACATCCGGCGCGAGTTCGGCGACGAGCCGCACCGCCTCCTCGCCGTCACCCCCGGAACCGACGACCTCGATGCCCGGCAGCAGCCCCAGGAGCATCACGATCCCCTCACGCACCACGGTCTGATCGTCGATCACGACCACGCGCGCGGGCGCCCTGCCGCTGTGATGCCCGTCGTCCACCGTCATCCCGGCACCTTCAGCCGCACCACGAAGCCTTCCTCCTCCGGTCCCGCGTCCAGCGAGCCGCCCAGCAGTTCGGCGCGCTCCCGCATCCCCAGCAGACCGTACCCGGCTCCGGAGGCGGCGAGTTCGCCCGCCGCCCCGCCCGAGTCCCGCACGTCCAGCGTCACTTCCCCCTCCCCGTACTCGAAGAACACCGTCACCTTGGCCCCCCGCGCGTGCTTGCGCACATTCGTCAGCGCCTCCTGTGCCACTCTGCGCACCGCCTGGGACGCCTCCGCGCTCAGTGCCCTCCGCTCCCCCGCGACGGCGACCGAGGCTCCGTCCGACGCGACCAGCTCCCGCAGGAAGTCCTCGACCGGCGTCATCTCCCCGCGCAGCGCGGACAGTGCCTGCCGAGTCTCGGCCAGCCCTTCCGAGGCCATGGACCGTGCCGCCACCACCCGTCCGAGGATCTGCTCACGGTCGCCGCCGCCCTCGATCAGCAGCCGGGCCGCCTCGAGGTGGACGAGCTGAGCGGACAGGCTGTGCGCCAGCACGTCGTGGATCTCCCGGGCGATCCGGGCCCGCTCGTCCAGCGCGGCCGACTCGGCCTCGGCGGCCCGTGCCGCACGCTCCTGCGTGAGCAGTCGCTGAGCGTTGCCCCGGGCTTCCGCGTCCAGCCGCAGCACGTACCCGGCGAGGGCGAGCCCGCCGGTGACGGCCGCTGTCGTCGGCCAGGGATCCTCGTTCACCAGGGCGAAGGCCATGAGTGCCGTCGTGGCGGCGATCACAGCCGCGACCATGGGCAGCCGCTCCAGCGCCATGATGGCACCGGCACACCAGAGCACTGCGGCGGGCAGGTCGAACCCGGTCCCATGGGCCACGAAACCCACTACCAGGACGAGAGCCAACGACGCCAGCGACGGCCATAGCCGCTGCTCCAGCGTCACCCGGAAGTATGCCGCGAGAGCTGCCGCACAGATGACGATCAGGACCAGCCCCAGAGCGACCCCCCAGCCCGGGAGCCCTCCTCGGAAGAGGGTGCTCCAGAGCAGCAGGCCGATGAACACCGCCCGCACGAGCCAGCTCAGCAGCCGCCGGGGGCGCGTCATCTTCTCGCTCGCCAGGGCCTCCCGCGAGGGCCAGCGCAGCCAGGTGTCACACGTCACGCAGGCCCCTTTCCGGTCGGCCCGGGCCGTCGCGGGCACCTCGTCACCGTATGCCGCCCGCGAGTGCCGGCGCCGGGCGCAGAGTCTGGGCGCGCAGCTCCAGGAGGCCCGCGCGGACCAGCAGTGACGCCGCGAGGGCGAGCAGCAGCGCTCCGGTGCCCTGGTGGATGCGATGAGCAGGCCTATGCCCATGAGCTCGAGCCGGGCGGCTATGCCCAGGCCCCACACGGCCGCGGTGGCTTTGGTGCCGCGGGTCCACACCGAGCCGTCCTGCTCGGTCCAGACGCGACTGGTCCGGGCCCAGGCGGCGCCCATCAGGAGCCCCACGAGGACCTCGCAGGCGAGCAGCGCGATCGAACCGATCTCGTGGTGGCTGTCGACGAGGCCGGAGTCTCTCAGAGCGACATACGCAAGCACCGCCGGCACCAGCCACCAGCGCTTGGAACCCGTCATGCGCTGGGGCCGCGTCTGGCGCACGACGACAAGAGCGACTGCGGCGAGGATCAGCAACGCGTTGGCGAACCCGGGCATCACAGCCTCCGATGGCGTGCGCGGACGACGAAGTACGACGCCTTCGACGCTACGGAACCGGCCTGGTCAGAGGATCGGAGCAGGGGTGGATCACGGGTGGACCGAGTGTCTCCACCCGCAGGTGGAGTCGGCCCACGGCGTGCCGTTCGCGGGCATCCGGACGGCCCCTGCGACGACTCGTGCAGGGGCCGGTCCCTCACTCGCTCGGCAGCGGCCTCACGCGTCGATGCGCGAGCGGTCCAGCGTCGCCGCCGAGCTCGTGATGAACTCCTTGCGCGGCGCGACCTCGTTGCCCATCAGCAGATCGAAGACCTGCTCCGCGGATTCGAGGTCGGAGATGTTGATCCGGCGCAGGGTGCGATAGCGCGGGTCCATCGTCGTCTCGGCCAGCTGGTCGGCGTCCATCTCGCCCAGGCCCTTGTACCGCTGGATCGAGTCCTTGTAGCGCACGCCCTTGCGTTCGAACTCGAGCAGGGTGTCGCGCAGTTCGCGGTCCGAGTACGTGTAGATGTACTTCTCCTGGCCCTTCTTGGGCTGGATCAGTTCGATTCGGTGCAGCGGCGGCACGGCGGCGAACACGCGGCCCGCCTCGACCATGGGCCGCATGTAGCGCTGGAACAGCGTCAGCAGCAGGATGCGGATGTGCGCGCCGTCGACATCTGCGTCGACCAGCAGAATGATCTTGCCGTAGCGTGCCGCGTCGATGTCGAAGGTCCGGCCGGACCCGGCTCCTATGACCTGGATGATCGCGCCGCACTCGGCGTTCTTGAGCATGTCCGAGACCGAGGCCTTCTGGACGTTGAGGATCTTGCCGCGGATCGGCAGGAGCGCCTGGAACTCGGAGTTCCTGGCGAGCTTGGCGGTGCCGAGCGCGGAGTCTCCCTCGACGATGAAGAGCTCGCTGCGGTCCACGTCGTCGCTGCGGCAGTCGGCGAGCTTCGCCGGCAGCGAGGAGGACTCCAGCGCGGTCTTGCGGCGCTGGGCGTCCTTGTGCTGGCGGGCGGCGATGCGCGTGCGGGCCGCGGCGACGACCTTCTCCATGACGGCGCGGGCCTGTGCCTTGGCGTCCCGCTTGGTGGAGGTCAGGAACGCCTTGAGCTCCTTGGCGATGACGTTGGCGACGATGCGGTTCGCCGCCGACGTACCGAGCACTTCCTTGGTCTGGCCCTCGAACTGCGGCTCCGCGAGGCGCACGGTGACGACGGCCGTCAGGCCCTCCAGGGCGTCGTCCTTGACGACGTCGTCCTCGGCGACGCGGAGGACCTTCTGCGCGCGCAGCGCCTCGTTCATCGTCTTCGTGAGCGACCGCTCGAAGCCGGCCACGTGCGTGCCGCCCTTGGGGGTGGCGATGATGTTGACGAAGGACCTGACCGCCGTGTCGTACCCCGTGCCCCAGCGCAGCGCGACGTCGACGCCGAGCTCACGCGTGACCTCGGTGGGCGTCATCTGGCCGTGCTCGTCGAGGACCGGCACCGTCTCCTTGAAGCTGCCCTGGCCGGAGAAGCGGAGGACGTCGCAGACGGCCTTGTCCTGCGCGAGATACTCGCAGAATTCGCTGATGCCGCCGTCGAAGCGGAAGGATTCCTCGCCCTTCGTGCCGCCCTCGCCGAGGCCGAACTCGTCGCGCACGACGATGGTCAGTCCGGGCACGAGGAAGGCGGTCTGGCGGGCGCGCTGGTGCAGGTTCTCCAGGCTGAGCTTGGCGTCCTTGAGGAAGATCTGGCGGTCGGCCCAGTACCGCACGCGGGTGCCGCTGCGGCTCTTGGGGATCTTCTTGACCTTGCTCAGCCGTGCCGCAGGGTCGAACGGCGCGTCCGGCCCGGTCTTCGCGAAGGCTCCGGGGACGCCACGGCGGAAGCTGATGGCGTGCGTGTGCCCGGCGCGGTCCACCTCGACGTCCAGGCGGGCCGACAGGGCGTTCACCACCGAGGCGCCCACGCCGTGGAGGCCGCCGGAGGCGGCGTACGAGCCGCCGCCGAACTTGCCGCCCGCGTGCAGCTTGGTCATGACGACCTCGACTCCGGAGAGCCCGGTCTTCGGCTCGACGTCGACCGGGATGCCCCGGCCGTTGTCACGGACCTCTACGGAGGCGTCGTCGTGGAGGATGACCTCGATGTGGTCGCAGTACCCGCCCAGGGCCTCATCGACGGAGTTGTCGATGATCTCCCAGAGGCAGTGCATCAGGCCACGGCTGTCCGTCGACCCGATGTACATGCCCGGACGCTTGCGGACGGCCTCGAGTCCCTCCAGGACGAGCAGGTGCCGCGCGGTGTAGTTGGAACCGTCACGGTCTGCTCCGGTCAGCAACGCTGTGGACGGCACGGACGTCTCGGCGGTCACGCGGTTCGCTCCTCGCTGAATTTCAAGGGTGGCCCTTTGGGGTAAGGACCTGGCTTCTGCTGCCCGTCAGAGGGTACCGAGGCCTGGTAGAGCCGTTGTCACGCCACCCTCGTCTCGGCCCAGACTAAACCAGAAACGTACGCGTGTTCGATCCCTCGATGGAGTGAAGCACACGTCACGTTCCCTTCCAGGCATGAACCATTTAGGCTCCGGGCACGTCCTCATGAACAACCGGCAAGCCAGCCGGCGAGGACCTGACCTGACAGACAGCGCGAAACCGTACGACACGTAAGAGACGCAATACGGCACATTCGCCGCCAACCGGCAGCAGACAGCCACCCCGAAAGAAAAATTCGAGGAAAAGCCACGAGCGGGAACGTTTTCGGCCTGGTTGGATGTTGACCCTGGTACGACAGCTCGTCGAGCTAGAGAAGAGGCGACGTGACTACTGTTCTGACCCCCGCGAGCCCCCTGACGGCCGCTGACCGCTGCGACCGCTGCGGCGCCCAGGCGTACCTTCGTGTCGTCCTGTTGAGCGGCGGTGAACTGCTCTTCTGCGCCCACCACGGTCGCAAGTTCGAGCCGGAACTCAAGAAGATCGCCGCTGAGATACAGGATGAGACGGAGCGCCTGACCGCCGCGCCGGCGAGCGCATCCGAAGAGGACTGAAGCCTCACACCACGACGAGCGAGCGCCGGACCACCAGACCGGCGACCGGGCGGCTGCCCCTGCACCCCAGGGACAGCCGCCCGCTCTCGTTCGCACCGTCCGGTCGCTCAGGCGTGCCGGTTCTTCCCCCGCACGACGTCCGAGACCCGTGTGTACACCCCAGGGCTGCCCGCTCGGCCGCAGCCGTCTCCCCACGACACCAGGCCGATGAGCCGCCCCCGGGCGACCAGCGGGCCTCCACTGTCGCCCTGGCAGGCGTCCCTGCCACCCTTCAGTTCGCCCGCGCACACCATGGAAGCGGGCGTGTACGTCCCGTCGGCACTGCCCGGGTACGCCTCCTCGCACACCTTGTCCGCCAGCACCGTCACATCCGCGGCGTGCAGCGTCCGCGCGTAGTCACCGCGTCCGGTGGTGTCGCCCCAGCCGTACACGGCGGCGCCCGTGCCGGGCTCGTACGCCGCGTCACCGGCGCCCGCCGGCTGGATCGTGTAGGCCTCCGGCAGGGGCTCCGACAGCGTCAGCACCGCGTAGTCGCCGGCGTTGGTGTGGGCGTCGTACTTCGGATTGACCCGTACGCGACGTACGGAGATCTCTCTGCCCGCGTTCGTGGCCAGGTCCTCTCGGCCGGCGATGACCTTCAGGTCCCGCACCCGGCCGAGCGGCACGCCGAGGACTTCCTCGCGCATGCAGTGCGCGGCGGTCAGGACCGTCGAGCGGGCGATCACGACGCCGCCGCAGAACTGGCCGGACCGCGTACCCCCGAACCGGTCACGGCTGGCGAGAGCCACCGCCCACGGACTGTCGGCCACCCGCACCGGCCTGCCTCCGATGACGACGCTGTCGGCCGCCGCGGGGGCCGGAGAGGCCAGGGGCAGCACCGCTGCCGCGGCCCCCAGGACCAGCGCGTGCGCCAGCGTTCGGACGATGGGAGGACGCATGCGATCTCCTCACTCTGGGTTGCAATCGCACACCCAGAGTCAATCACCGCCCCGCACCCCGCACGCGCGCCACGCGGGCAGAGAGAAGGCCCGGAGCCTCCTGTACGGGGCTCCGGGCCTTTCTGTGGTGCTCTGTCGACGGATGCCGGGGATCCGGCTCCGGCTCAGTCCAGGTAGTCGCGCAGGACCTGCGAGCGCGACGGGTGCCGCAGCTTCGACATCGTCTTCGACTCGATCTGACGGATGCGCTCTCGCGTCACTCCATAGACCTTGCCGATCTCGTCGAGGGTCTTCGGCTGACCGTCGGTGAGACCGAACCGCATGGAGACGACGCCCGCCTCGCGCTCGGACAGGGTGTCGAGCACGGAGTGGAGCTGCTCCTGGAGCAGCGTGAAGCTGACCGCGTCGGCCGGGACGACGGCTTCGGAGTCCTCGATGAGGTCACCGAACTCGCTGTCGCCGTCCTCGCCCAGCGGCGTGTGCAGGGAGATGGGCTCGCGACCGTACTTCTGGACCTCGATGACCTTCTCCGGGGTCATGTCGAGTTCCTTGGCCAGCTCCTCCGGGGTGGGCTCGCGGCCCAGGTCCTGGAGCATCTGGCGCTGCACGCGCGCGAGCTTGTTGATGACCTCGACCATGTGCACCGGGATGCGGATGGTGCGGGCCTGGTCGGCCATGGCGCGGGTGATGGCCTGACGGATCCACCAGGTGGCGTACGTGGAGAACTTGTAGCCCTTGGTGTAGTCGAACTTCTCGACCGCGCGGATCAGACCGAGGTTGCCTTCCTGGATGAGGTCCAGGAAGAGCATGCCGCGGCCGGTGTAGCGCTTGGCCAGGGAGACCACCAGGCGGAGGTTGGCCTCCAGGAGGTGGTTCTTGGCGCGGCGGCCGTCCTCGGCGATGATCTCCAGCTCGCGCTTGAGCTTCGGCGCGAGCTTGTCGGCGTTGGCCAGCTTGTCCTCGGCGAACAGGCCCGCCTCGATGCGCTTGGCGAGCTCGACCTCCTGCTCGGCGTTGAGCAGGGGGACCTTGCCGATCTGCTTCAGGTAGTCCTTGACCGGGTCGGCGGTGGCGCCGGCGGCGGCGACCTGCTGTGCGGGCGCGTCGTCCTCGTCCTCGTCGGAGAGCACGAAGCCCTGCGCGCCCTCCTCCGCGGGCTCGCCCTCGCCGGGCTTGCCGGCTGCGGGGGTCTCCTCGGTGACCTCCTCGTCCAGGAGCTCACCGGCTTCCTTCTTGGAGGCGGTCTTCTTGGCCGTCGTCTTCTTGGCGGCGGTCTTCTTCGCGACGGCCTTCTTGGCCGTCGTCTTCTTGGCAGCGGTCTTCTTGGCGGCCGTGCCGTCCTCGGCGACGGCTTCGGCGGCGACCGGTGTCTCGGGCGCGGCCGCGGCGGTGGCCGGCTTCGCCGTGGCGGTCTTGGCCGCGACCGTCTTGGTCGCGGTGCGCTTGGCCGGGCTCTTCGCTGCGACGCTCTTGCGGGGGCGCTTCGGCTCCGCGGCACTGACCATCAGCGTCACACCCTCTTCCTCGAGGATCTGGTTGAGGCTGCGCAGAACGTTCTTCCACTGAGTGGCCGGGATCTGGTCAGCTTCGAAGGCACGACGAACGTCGTCGCCGGCGATCTGCCCATCAGCCTTTCCCCGCTCGATGAGCGCCATGACAGAGACGGATTCGGCGATCTCCGGCGGGAGCGTACGGGATGTGCTGGCCGACACGAACAACCTCTCGGAACGTTGGAAAACGGCTTCCGGCCCCGTCCACTGTGGACCGGAGCCGACGACCGACGGCTGGGGATTGTGCCGACGGCGCGGGCGGGACCGTGGAGCTCGCACAGCGCCGTGAACGACGGCTGTATTCCCTCCTCGGCTATCACCTCTTAGGTCATCGCGCTGTCCGTAGGAGCGTTACGCCCAATCTACGTGGCCCGAGTCACACCCCGTAAGCGCTCAAAAGCAGCTAGATACGGTCAGAAGCCACGAGAGTTCCATCATCAACCAGTCGGATGTACACGTCGGCGTGCGTCAGCATGCGGCGGCGTACGCGATGTCGCCACCGGAGCATCGTCCTCCGCGTACGCCGTCACCGGAACCCCCGCGTCCGTGTCGCCGGACCCGCCCTGCCCCCGAGGGGGCGCGGGAGTCCGGCGACACGGCCGGGCGTCAATGGATGTCGAAGCGGCGGTCGGAGCAGCGAAACGATGCTGCGCGGCGTGCACGGGCTGCCGTGCTGACGCGGGAGGCGGTCAGTGCTCGCGGGGGGCGGGCACGACGCGCTCCACCTCCGGGTGGACGGTGAGGAGCTGGCGCATGGCCGCCTCGGCGCCCGCCCCGTCGCCCGCGGCGAGGGCGTCGAGGATCCGGGAGTGGTGCACGAGGGAGGCCTCCGTCGGGCGGTCACAGCCGGCGACGGGGCCCCCGGAGACCTGGAGCGCGGCCGAGACGATGCCGGACAGGTGCTCCAGCATGCGGTTGCCGGCGACCTGGATGAGCAGCGAGTGGAACTCGGCGTCCGCGCGGGAGAAGGTGATCGAGTCGCCCTGGGCCAGCGCGTGGCCCATGATCTCGACCATGTCGGAGAGCCGCTGCTGGACCTCCTCGCGGCCGTGCCCCGCGGCGAGGCGGGCGGCCAGCGGCTCGATCGTCCAGCGCAGCTCGCTGAGTTCGCGCCGCTGGTCGTCGCGCTGCGGGCCGAACGCCCGCCATTCGATGATGTCCGGGTCGAGCAGGTTCCAGTCGCTGACGGGGCGCACCCGCGTGCCGACGTTGGGGCGGGCGCTGACGAGGCCTTTGGCCTCCAGCACACGCAGCGATTCGCGGACGACGGTGCGGGAGACCTCGAACCGCTGGCCGATCTCCTCCGGGACGAGGGGGCGGTCGGCCCCCAGGTCACCGGAGACGATCATCTGGCCCAGCTGCTGGACGAGTTGGCCGTGGAGTCCGCGGCCGCGGCTGCCGGCGGCTCGCCGGCCCACGCGGCCCAGGTCCTGGTCGGCACCGTCCCACGCGGGCGAGGCCACACGGTCGGTACCGGGTGCCTCCGCGTAGGGGTAGCGGTCGAGTTCGCCCGCCGGACCGGCGAGGCCGGAGTCTGCGGAGCGGGCGGCGGTCATCATGGTGTGCGCAAGGGTACTCACGGATCAGTTGTCGGCGTGGCTCCCAAGTCCCTTGAGGTCTTTGGTGAAAAGCACACGAAAGGGTGATCGCTTACCTCGCTCCACTTGACGCGTTATCGGAAAGAAATGGCCGCTCCCCGGAGAGTTGCGCGCAACGCGGGAACGAAAGGCAGCAGATAGCCGTCAGCGAGCCCTACCACGCACGGCGGTGAGCAGATAAGCGCAGAGCAGAGCGGTGACCGACAACGTCAGTGCGCTGCCCACGGGTTGAGCCACCATGCGGACGCCCCCGGCCAGATACCGCTCGACTCCGAAGGGCCATTGCACCAGGGCGAGATCGCGCAACCGCCCCGGCAGACCGGCCGCCGATCGCACAGACGGCCCTTCCAGCGCCTTTTGTACGAGGGGTACGACGACGATCGGCACGGCGAGGACGGCGGCGAGGCCCGCGGTCGTGGAGCGGAACACGCCCGCGGCCAGCACCCCGGCCCAGGCACAGCCGGTCATCAGAGTGATCCAACTCGCGCTCAGGGAAAGCCAGTCGGCGGGAACTTCGGTGAGCTCCGGTCCGTATACGAGATGGAGCAGCGCGGCGTCGCATCCCACGGTGAGCACGGCCAGGAGCAGGGCCGAGGCCGCGGCGACCGCGAGCTTCGCGGCGAGGAGACCCAGCCGACGCGGGACGGTTCCGCGGTCCGCGGCGAGGGCGGGATGGCGGAACTCCTCACCGAAGGCGAAAGCGCCGAGAAGTCCCGCGCCGAGGGCCGCGGGCGGCAGGGGAAGTTCGGTGGGCCAGGCGGCGAGCAGGCGGGGCTGTGGCGTGTGGCCGGTCCGGGCGAGGAAGACACCCATGACGGCGGAAAGGGCGAGGACGGCGGCCACCGTGAGGTATCCGGTGCCGATTCCGGTGGCGCGGCGCAGTTCATAGCGCAAGGGGCGCAGAGGGCTGCGGACGGTGCGGACAGTGATGGGGGGTGGCAGGGGGGATCGGGGCTGGGCCTTCTCCGTGGTCGCGCTCGGCGCACGCTCCGGCGCGGGGTTCTCGGGCGGCGCCTTGGGGGCGCGCGGCTCGGCGGGTGCCGGGGCGGGCTCAGGCGTGGGAGAGGCCTGCCGTTCCGCAGCAGTGGGTGGCCCGGCGTCCCCGATTTCATCGGCGAGTTGATGGACGAGGATGCCGTGCCGGAACGCGGTCTCCCCCACATCCGCGCACGTGCTGCCGTACACCGAGAGCCTGTTGCCGTCCTCCTTCACCACCTCGACGGTCCAGCGGCGTGAGCGCGCCTCCTTGGTGAGGAGGGCGGCGAGGCGCGCGGCGTACGGGGTGCGCACGGCGACCCGGGGGCGCAGCCGGGTGCGGGCGAACTCCGCCGCGTCCTGGTCGGCGACGAGCCGGCCGGCGTCGAGCGTGACGACCCGGTCGGCGGTCCGCGCGGCCTCCTTGGGGTCGTGGGTGGAGTACAGAACAGTGCCGCCCTGGGCCGCGTGCGTCCGCAGAAATCCGTGCAGCCATCCGCTTTCCCGGGCGGACAGGCCATCGGCGGGACCGTCCAGGACGAGCGTGTGCGGATTGGCGAGCAGGGCGCAGGCCAGACCGAGCCTGCGGTCCATGCCGCGCGAGAGCGTGCCGAGCCGCTGCTCGCGCAGGCCGACGAGTCCCACGGCTTCCAGCACGTCGTCGGCGCGCAGAACGGGCACCCCCACCGCGGCGCAGAGCATCCGCAAGTGACCCCGCACCGTGCGGGCCGGATGGCCGGGGACTTCGCCGAGCAGCACACCCACTTCCCGGGAAGGGTGGGCGATGCGGTGCAGCGGGCGGCCCCTGAAGTAGGTGATTCCACGGCCCTGTTGGAGTTCGAGCATCAGTCTGAGCGCCGTCGTCTTGCCCGCTTCCGGTGCGCCGAGCAGTGCGGTGACACGGCCCGTGCGCGCCTCGAAGGACACGTCGTCGACGGCGGGCGGGAGCTCCTGGCGGGGATTGCTGGTCAGTCCGATGGCCTGGATCATCGCTTCTCTCGCGGGATGTGCGACCGCTCGGCGGCCGGGGCGAGTCCGCCGGATCGGGGACGGACGAACCCCGTGGGTACCGCAGCAAGATAACGCGACATTTCTGGCTTTTCGCTCAGGGCGACTTCACGCGAGCCGCTGCGTCAGACGACGTGCGGCCGCGCGTGCTCGGGGCCTGCGCTCAGACGTCCGGCCGCAGCATGGGCGGGTTGAGGAGCGTCGCGCCGCCCGCACGGAAGAGCTGAGCCGGGCGGCCGCCCTGGCGGGTCGTCGTGCCGCCCGTGGGGACGAGGAAGCCCGGTGTGCCTGTCACCTTGCGGTGGAAGTTGCGCGGGTCGAGGGCGACTCCCCACACCGCTTCGTACACCCGTCGCAGCTCACCGACCGTGAACTCGGGTGGGCAGAACGCCGTGGCCAGGGAGGAATACTCGATCTTCGAACGGGCGCGTTCCACCCCGTCCGCGAGGATCTGCGCGTGGTCGAACGCCAGGGGAGCCGCCTGTTCGCCCTCGCGGCCGTACCCGCCCTGGGTGAGCAGGGCGTCGACCGGCGCCCAGCGCGCGCTGTGGGCGTCACCGCCCGCGCGGGGCGCGGGCAGGTCGGGCGCGAGGGCGAGGTGAGCGACGCTGACCACCCGCATCCGTGGATCACGCTTGGGGTCGCCGTACGTCGCCAGCTGCTCCAGATGTGCCCCGTTGGCCTGAACCGGGCTGTCCGGATCATGGGCACACAGGCCGGTCTCCTCGACCAGTTCCCGTGCCGCCGCGGCCGACAGGTCCTCGTCGATCTTCACGAATCCGCCGGGCAGTGCCCAACGCCCCTGGAACGGCGGCTCGCCGCGCCGTACGGCCAGCGCGCACAGCGCGTGGCGGCGCACGGTCAGCACGACCAGATCGACGGTGACTGCGAAGGGCGGGAAGGCCGACGGGTCGTAGGGCGACATGCCGCGATCATAGTCGTCTGCCTGACGATAAACACCTCTTACGTCATCTGCTTCCGGCTCGGATCCCGCGGCCCGCCCGTCCGGCCCGCCGTGTCCTCCGCCCCTCCGTCCAGCGCCCTCATACCCCCAACTGCAGTCCGTCGGCGGCCTCCTCGACCATGGCGAGGCCGAGCCTGCTCACCCGTACGGAGAACGGGGCTCCCGCGACCCTGAGTGCCGTAAGACCGAGCTCGCCCAGGGGCGCGCTGCGGACGGGACTCAGCGTCACCGTGCCGGCCGGCGCGTCCGGGCGGATACCGGCGAGCAGGGTCAGGAGCTGCACCCCGGCCGCCGCGCTCACGGCCGCCGGGCGGCAGGCCGCGGGGTGCGGCAGGGGCGCGCCCCCGGCCGCGCGCTGTTCGCCCGCGTACATCTCGGGCAGTCGGTGGCCGAAGGCCTCGGCCGCGGCGAGCACTCCGCGCAGCAGCGAGCCGGCCTCTTTTTCGTAGCCGGCGGCGGCCAGGCCCGTCACGGCGACGGCCGTCTCGTGCAGTCTGACCGCGCCGCTCCGGTGTCCGAACGCGTTGTACGCGGCCTCTTTCGCGCCCAGGCTGCGCAGCCCCCAGCCCGAGTCCATGGTGGGGCCACCGAGCAGCCTGGCGACCTGTTCCGTCTGCACCTTGTCGAGGAGGCCGGGGGCGAGCGCCCCGGCGCCGAGCAGTCCGGTGTCCAGGAGGTGGGCCGCGCTCCCGGTGAGGCACGGAACGGGTCGGCCGTCGGCCAGTCGTGCCGCCGCCGGTCGGCCGCCGGCCCGGTCCGCCACCCAGAATTCCTCCCGGAACCGGCCACGCAGCCGCTCCGCCCAGTTCCGCAGATCGGCGCCGCCCGCACGCCCGTGGGCGTCCAGGAGGTCGGCGCCGAGCAGCGCCGCTCGGTGTGCGTGGGCCTGGGTCTCGCAGCGGGCGGGCCCGCCGGGGTGGGGGTCCGGGAGGAATGTGCTGTCGCCGAGGGCGTCGAGGAGCCACCGCAGGCACCGCTCCGCAGCGGGCAGCAGTTCCTCCATGTCCGCTTCCGGGGTGCCCCAGCGCCAGGCTTCGGCAAGGAGCACCGGGAACAGGAGGGTGGCTTCGACGCCTGTGCATCCAGGGGGCAGAAGGGGTCCCGCCGCCCGCATCGGCCCGGGGATCATGCCTGACCGCGGCCCCGGCTTCGTGAGCTGACTGCGGGCGAGGGTGCGCAGCGTGCCCACGGCGAGCCTGGTGCCCAGCGGCAGGGTCATCCGGGCGGCCGTGAGTGCTTCGGCGGGTGCGAGGCCGCAGCGCCAGGGTGCCCCGGCGGCCACGTACACATCGGCGGGATGTGCTGGATCGCGCAGCAGCAGCGCCCGCAGGTCCGCCACGGACGTCTCCAGGAGCCGCTGGACCGTCGGGTCGTCGCCCACTGCCCCGGCCGAGGCCAACGGGCTGCTCGCCCCGTGGCCCACCGCTCGCACCGGACCGCCGCCATCGGGGCGGACGCGCAGTTCCACACTCTGGCTGCCGCCGGGCGGAAGCTGCACTTCCCAGCGCAGCAGCCCGGCGGAGGCCAGGGCGTCCTTGGGCGCCGGGACGGCGGTGACCACGCAGTGGCCCTTGCCCGAGGACCAGCGCATGCCGGAGTCGTGGACGCTGGCGGGCAGTTCCGGGCCGGCTGTGCCGGAGGCGACCGCGCCCAGTTCCGCCAGGTCCGTGCCGAGCGACACCTCGACGGGCAGCCGGAGGGGGCGGCTGGCCGCGCTGTGCAGCGTGATCCTCTCCGTGCCGTCGGCGTGCCGGATCCGCTCCACGACGACGTCCGGGTCGGGTCCGCCCTCGGTCGAGGGAAGCACGGTGGCCACGAAGCGGGCGCTGTCGGCCGAGAGCATCCGGGCCTGCACTGCGATCGGCTCCCGCCCGGCCACGCGGACCTGGCAGCGCGACAGCATGCGTCGGCCCGAGCGGTAGAAGCCTTCCAGGCCACGGCCGTTGAGCTGCCCCTGGTCCGTGGAGACGGCCAGCGCGGGCAGGGCCACGCAGACCAGCGAGGCATGCGTGGGCGGCAGCGCGCCGGGGCGGCGTGCCACGGGTGCGAGGGCCTGCCCGGCGGGCGCGCGCCGGGAGGCCGGGGCGGGCAGGCGCGGCCGGTCGGCCTGCCCGCCTTCGGATCTCTTGGGCATGCCGACGACATCGGACCGACTGGAGACAGGAGACGGGGCGGGAACGTGCATGGGGCAGCCTCTTCTGCGTTGTCTGCGCTGCGGAGACTCGGTCGCGGTGCAGCGGCGCGACCCGGACGCGGGTACCGCCACTCAGGTGAACGGACGCGGGCCGCTCCAAGTCACGCACCCGCCTCAGGAAGCCCCCCAGACGGCGGTGCGCCGCGGCGGCGACTGCCCCGACCGCGGTGGCCGCCGCGACCGCCACAGCCGCCGCGGCCACCGCAGCCACCGCAGCCACCGCAGCCACCGCAGCCACCGCAGCCACCGCGAGGATCGGCCGTGGCGGACGGCTCCGCGCCCTTGCATTCACTTGCCGTTCCGCCACTTGCCGTTCCGCCCCTGTGCTCACCGGCCGTGCCTCGTGTCTCGCCTGACGGCGGGCCGTCGGTTCCGCGGTCCCGTGCCTGATCCCCCGCTCGGGCGCGTCGCGCGGGTGGCGGAGCGGGAGCGGCGGCGGGGACCGCGGGACGTGGCGCCGACGCCCGCGTCGGTCCTGGCCTCGGCCCCTGCCGGGGCACCGGCACCCGCACCGACACCGACTCCGGAGCCGGTGGGGGCGGAGGGGGCCGTGGGCGTGGGAGTCGTGGGTGGCGTGGGGAAGGTGGAACTCAAGTGGTCGACGGCGCCTTGGAGTTCGGGGGCTTCTTCGGCCGATGAAGTGCCTTCGACTACGAGGCCGTCCAGTTCTTCGGCTTCTTCAACTTCTTCGGTCCCTTCGGCTTCTTCGGTCCCTTCGGCTTCTTCGGTCTCTTCGCTTTCTTCGGTTTCTTCGGTCTCGTTCCGCCCCCGCTGGGTCCGCTCGCCGCGCAGGATGCGGCGGATCGGTTCCGGATCGTCGTCCGCGCTGCATACGGGGTGGAGCAGCAGAGCGAAGGTGTAGTGCGGATCGGCGATCAGCGCCATGGTGAGCGCCTCCTGACCCTCGATGAGGTCGCCGAGCGACCAGGCGACCCAGCCGGCCAGCGTCAGGGGCGCTGCCGCGTGCTCGTGGAAGGGGCCGACGCAGCGGCGGGCGAGTGCCCGCCAGAGCCGGAGCGCCGACTTCGCTTCCGGCCCCTCCATCCACTCCGCCGCCCGGTCCCGCGTCGTGCGGTCCTGGAGACCGAGGATCACTGCGGCGGCCTCGTCGTGAGCCAGCAACTCGTCGTCCTGGAGGTCCGCGTCCAGCGGGTCCGGCTTCGGGGGTGCCGCGTCCAGGCGGGCCATCAGACGGCGGGCGAGGCCGAGCGTCTCGTCGGCGACTCCGTCATGACCGCCCGCGTCCAGGATCCTGGGCACGAGCGCGATCGCGGCGGCGTGCAGCGCGCTCTCCTGGGCCGCCGCGGCAGCGGTTCGCCATGGCGTGAGCCGTGCCCGCAACTTTCCCTGGTCCGGGCCCACTTGACGGCCCGCGTACGCAGTGGCTGCCGCGAGGACCGACGTGCCCGCGGGAGGCAGCGGGGTGCCGTCCGCCGGACAGCACCGCTGATCTGGGCAGCAGTACGTCCAGAAGCGCCCCTCCGAGACGCATACGGCCTCCAGGACCGGGACGTCGAGGCCGCCGCAGGCGGTGCGGAGTGCCTGGGCCAGCGGCCTGAGGCGCTCCATGACCTGCCGCCCGGAGAGCCCGGAGGTGTCCCCCGCGGACCCTCCCGGCTCCTGGCAGAGGAAGGCCACGACGCCGTCCGGCCGGGCCTCGCGCCGCTCGCAGCCGCTCACCAGGCACTGGGCCAGTTGCTCCGCGACGGCCGGCCAGTCCTCCGCGCGCTGCGGAATGCCGAGGCGCACCCGCCCGCCGAAGCGGCCGCGCGGGCCGTGCAGGGCGATGAGGACGACGCTGTTCTCGGGCCTGAACCCGAGCAAGTACGGCAAGGCGTCGGCGAGTTCGGCGGGAGTACGCAAGGTGACCGCGGGCCCGTCGAGCGGGTCGGCTGATTCGCTGTGATTCGTCATGCGCCGACTCTGCACCGGAATCGCCCACTCCGGTTGAGCCTGTGGATAACCATGATCAGGGGCACGCCAAGGGTTGTCCACAGCTTGGCGGGCTCGTCCGCCGGATGTCAGACCCATCGGGTTGCATGGAGCCATGACGAACGAACAGCCGCGGATCGCGGAGACCTCGCATGGACACACCCAACTAAGTAAGGTTAGCCTTACCTTACTTAAGAGGGTTGTGGTCCATGGCAGAGAAACGCCGTCCCGAGCTCGGCACCCCTCAGCCAGGTCGCCGCGCGCATGCGTTGGCGGTGCGACGACCCGAGCACCCCCGATCGTGGGCACCCTGCGCCGGCGCCAGATGGAGGGGTACCGATTCAACCTCTACCGCATGGAGGCCCGTTGAGCACCGTAGCCGAGACAACGCCGACCGAACCGGGTGAGCCTGGCGAGCCGACCGCGGCGGAGCGGGTCCGCTCCGTCATCGCCGGCGCCGAGTCCTTGTCGCTCACCACGGACGGCCAGGAGTACGACCTCATCGGTATGCACTCCGTGAGCCCGAGGGGACGGATCACCCTGCACCCGCAGGCCGGCAGTCCTCTTGCCGCCCAGGTGGCGCAGGCGCCGCGCGGCAGTCTCGCCGCCCTGCTGGAGTTCACGGACATTGCGCCGACCGCCGTCCGCTCCCGCGTCAGGGCCGGCGTCACGGTGTCGGGGTGGCTGGCGCCGGACAGGCACGGGGACGCCACCGCCGCTGCCACTGCCACTGCCCTGGCACTCGACACCGCACGCGTCACCTTGCGCACTCCGGCCGGGACAGTGGAGGTGGGGCTCGACGAGATGACCCTGGCCGCCCCCGATCCGCTCGCGGTCGAGGAGGCGGCGATGCTGACGCATCTCGCCGACGCGCACGAGGACATGGTGGCCGGGCTGGTCGCCCTCTCCCGACCTCGCGTACCGCACGGCTTCATACGGGCCGTGCCCCTGGCCCTGGACCGGCACGGCATCACGCTGCGCCACGAATACCCCAGCGGCCATTGCGACTTGCGGCTACTGTTCCCGGAGCCGGCCAGGGACGCGGCGGAAGCCGGCGATCGGATCTGCCGACTTCTCGTGACGCCCGCCGCGACGGCTCATCTCCACCACCATCCGTCACCGCGCTCATGAGCCGTCACCGGGTGGGGGCGTCTGCCTGGTGAACGGTGAGGGGTGACCGGAGACCGGTGGCCGGTGGCCTGCGGCCGGGCGGTGGCCAATGCCGGGCGGTGGCCGGTGGTTTACCTCGTCATCACGAATCCGTAGGGGGCTCCGTGGGACACGGCATGGACTTCGCCCTGCACTCCGGCCGTGCGAGCGACTGGGCCCGCGCCGCGCGTCCCGGTGACACCATCGAGGCGACGGTGCAGGGCTCGGAGTTCAGCGTGCCGGATCCGCTGCCCTCCCGGCTTCTCGCCGTCGGCGATCCGGCGTCCCGGCCGGCCATCGTCTCGCTGCTCGACGCCATGCCGCTGACGCCAGCCACGATCTGGTACGAGACGTCCCAACCCCGCGACAGTGACCACACCCGCGGCGGGGGTACCACGGCCCGGGACGTCATTCACGTACCGCGGAAGGATCAGGGTTCTCATCTGGTCGAGACGGTTCGGGCGGCGCTCCCGGAGCAGATGGACGACTCGGCCTCGGCGGCGGGGTGGGGCGGGCCACGTTCGCGCACTCAACTGGGCTCCGCGGCGGGCGGCTGTGACGTGCGTCGGGGCCGCCCGCCGCGCCATGGAGTCGGGACTCATCCGCCGAGGTGGCTCCGGTGGTTTCGGCGGTGGGAGGCCAGGGCGAGGGCGTCGAGCAGTGGGGCCGTGCGGGACCAGCCGAGGCAGGCGTCGGTGACGCTGAGGTCGGGGCGGGGGTGTGCTGTCTCGGAGTCCTGTCTGCCGTCGGACAGGTAGGACTCGATCACGACGCCGGCCAGGGAGTGTTCGCCGTCGGTGATCTGCTGGGCCAGGTCGGCGACGACGGCCGGTTGGCGGTTGTGGTCCTTGCCGCTGTTGCCGTGGGAGGCGTCGACGACGATGCGCTGGGGCAGGTCGGCTGCGGCGAGGGCCGAGCGGGCCTGCGCGATGCTCGCTCTGTCGTAGTTGGGGGTCGGGCCGCCCCGGAGGACCAAGTGAGTGTCGGGGTTCCCCGTGCTCTGGACGGTGGTGAGGCGGCCGTCGGAGGACACGGCGGGGAGGGTGTGCGCGTGGGCGGCGGCCTGGATGGCGGCGATCGCGGTGTCCAGGCTGCCGGAGACGCAGTTCTTCATGCCGACCGGCATGGGGAGCCAGGAGGCCAGGTGGCGGTGGGGCTGGCTGGCGACGGTGCGGGCGCCGATGGCGGCCCACGACACGGTGTCGGCCACGTACGGGGCGAGGGCGGGGTCCACGAACTCGTACGCCAGGGGCAGGCCCGTGGCGGCCGCCTCGGTCAGGAAGGACCGGCCGAGTCTCAGGCCCGTGGCCAGGTCGCCCTTGCCGTCGAGCGTGGGCGCCGTGAGCAGGCCGGTCCAGCCGGTGATGGTGCGGGGCTTTTCCAGATAGGCGCGCAGGACGACGACCAGGTCGTCGGCGAGGCGCCGGGCGGCGGTGGCCAGCAGGTCCGCGTACTCCAGGGCGGCAGAGGTGTCGTGCACCGAGCAGGGGCCGACGACCACGAGCAGGCGGGGGTCCCGGCGGGCGAGGACGGCGGCGACGGTGTCGCGGTGCCGGGCGATGGTCTCGGCGGTCGCCTGAGGCAGGGGGTGGGCTGCGGCGAGGTCCGCCGGTGAGGGCAGGGGGTGGGATACGGCGAGGTCCGCCGGGGACGGCACGGGGTGGGATACGGCGAGGTCCGCCGGGGACGGCACGGGGTGGGATACGGCGAGGTCCGCCGGGGACGGCACGGGGTGGGATACGGCGAGGTCCGCCGGGGACGGCACGGGGTGGGATACGGCGAGGTCCGCCGGGGACGGCAGGAGGTGGGTCGTAGCCGGATACGCCGGTGCGGCCGTGGGCTGGGCCGTGGCGACATCCGCCGACGTCGGCACGGGCCCGATCGTGGCCAACTCGGCTTGTGCGTGCACGGGCTGGGCACCAGCGAGGTCGGCCGGTGCCGATGCCGACTCGACCGTCGCCTGCTCGACCGTTGCGTACGGGGGATGGTCCGCAGCACGATCCGCCGGTGCAGGCACAGATTCCGGTGTGACCGTGTCCGGCGTGACCGTGTCCGCCGTGGCCGGCTCCGGCGTGGCCGACTCGGCCGGTGCGGGCGCGGGTTGAGCCGCAGGCAGATCCGCCGGTGCGGTCACCGGCTCGTCCCTGACGAGATCCGTCGATACGGTCACCGGCCCCACCGTGGCCGACTCGGCCGGTGTGGGGCCGGGCTGGGCCACAGGCAGGTCCGCCGGTCCGGTCCCGGGCTGGGCCGTGGCGAGGTCGGCCGGTGTCGGCACCGACGTGACCATCGCGAGCTCGCCCGTCGCAAGCTCGCCCGTCGCTGGCTCGACTGTCGCTGGCTCGCCCGCCGCCAGCGCCGACTCGGTCGTGGTCAACTCTGCGGGCGCGTACGCAGGTTGAGGTGCAGCGAGGTCCTCCAGTGCGGCCACCACTGGCTCAACCGTGACGAGGTCCGTCGGTGAAGGCACCGGCCCGACGGCCGACTCGACCGGTGCGGGCGCGGACTGGCGCACAGGGAGGTCGCCCTGGGCGGGCGCCGACTGGAGCGCAGCGGCGTCGGCCTGGGCGGGCGCCACCGGGGGCGCAGCGGCGTCGGACCCGGCAGGCGCGGGCACGGGCGCGGGCAGGGGCAGAGGCAGGGGCGCTCGGGCCGTGGACCGGGCGGGGGCTGTCTGGGGTGCGGTGGCGTTGAGCGAGGCGGGTGCTGGGGTGAGCGTGGTGGCGGCGGGTGGGGTGGGCAGGGGGTGCGTCATGGCTTCCTGACGTGAGTTCGGGGCAGCCTCGTGGCGCCGGCGGCGGCCAGCAGGCAGAAACCGAGCACCCACCAGAAGGTGTCGGCGAACGCCCAGGAGATGTCCGGGCCTCGGGCGGCCAGCCGGTCCTGCAGGACCACGGCGAGGGCCGCGGTGCCGACCGAGCCGCCGACGGTGTTGAGCAGGTTCAGCGCGCCCGAGGCGCGCGGGAGGTGTGCGCGCTCGATGCGGCTGTAGACGATGTTCATGACGGGCGCGCCGATCATGGCCATCCCGACCCCGCGGACCGCGAGCGCCGCGGCGATCACGACGTCCGGTGGCTCGTGGCCGAGCTGGGTGAACGGGACCGTGCCCGCGACGATGAGCGCGATGCCCGTGACCACCAGGGTCCGCGGCGCGACCTTGTCGATGGTGCGGTTGACGAGGACCGACCCGGCCGCCGCGCCCAGCCCCTGCGGCGCCAGCAGCAGTCCGGCCTCCCACGCCGAAAGGCCGCGGCCCGCCTGGAAGTACAGCGGCAGCAGGAACATCGTGCCGAACACCGACGCACCCAGGACCAGCAGCGCGAGCGCCGCGGCGCCGAACGGCGGCCGGGCGAAGAGGCGGGGGTCGACCAGCGGTGCGCGGCTCGTCCGCAGCCCGTGCACGGTGAACGCGGCCAGCATCACCAGGCCCGCCGCCACTCCGGCCACCGCCGGAAGGGTGCGGCCGCGGGAGACCTCGGTCAGGCCGAACACCAGCACGGCAAGCCCGGGTGAGAGCAGCGCCGCCCCCCGCAGGTCGAACGGCATCCGCCGCGACGCCGGCGGCACCTCGGGCACGTACCGACGCGCCAGCAGCACCGCCACCACCCCGATCGGCAGGTTGACCAGGAACAGCCACGGCCACGACGCCACCCCGAGGATGGAGCCGCCGACCAGCGGGCCGAGTACGGGAGACAGCAGCGGGACGACCGCCACGACGCTGATCACCCGGCCGGTGCGGCCCGGTCCCGCGACACGGGCGAGGAGTGCCTGCCCGGTCGCGGGCAACAGCCCGCCGCCCAGGCCCTGGATCACCCGGAACACGATCAGGCTGGTCGCCGACCAGGCCAGCGCGCACAGCAGCGAGCCGAGCAGGAAGACCCCCACGGCGGCGAGCCAGGTACGCCTGCCGCCGAACCGGTCGGCCAGCCAGCCGGACGCGGGCACGGCGGCGACGACGGCCAGCAGGTACGCGGTGGAGACCCACTGGATCTCGGTGACACCGGCGCCGAAGTCATCTGCCAGGGTGTCGATGCCGACGCTGACGATCGTCGCGTCCACCGTGGCCATGAAGGTGCCGAGGACCAGGATGAACGCGATCCGGAGCAGGTGTCCGTCGACCCGTTCGGGGGCCGGGGGCGCGGATTCCGTTTTCTTCATCCGCTCTCCTGGGGCTTCTTCGCGAGGTCGAGTACGTTCTCGTCGAGGTGACTGCCCACCTCGCGCAGCAGGTCGAGCAGTTCCTCGGCGAGACCGGCGACGTCCACCCCGGCCCGGTGGGCGAGCACACCGGTCCAGCCGTCGTCGCCGTCCGGCATGACCGTCAGGGTCACCGGGTGGTGGGTGGCCTCGCGGAAGCGGGTTCCGACGACCGTGAGCCCGGGGGCGGGTTCGCGGAGGCGGTCCGGGTCGACCGGGTAGTTCTCGAACACCACGAGGCTGTCGAACAGCCTGCGTCGCCCGGTGAGTTGCTCCAGGTCGGGCAGGGCGACGTGCTGGTGCTCGACCAGCGCCCGCTGCCGGGCCTGCAGGTCGGCGAGCGTCTCGGCGAATGTGCCGCCGCCGATTCGTACGCGTACGGGAACGGTGTTGGCCAGGAGCCCGATGATCTCCTCGACGCCCTCCAGCTCCGGAGGACGGCAGGCGACCATGGCGCCGAAGCAGACGTCCGCCCGGCCGGAGCGCCGCGCGAGCAGCACCGCCCACGCGCCCTGCACCAGCGTGTTGAGCGTCAGACCGCGCCGTGCGGCGAGGTCGGTCAGCTCCGCCACCAGTGGCGCGTCGAACTCGATGACCGCGGGCTCCTGCCACGCCGGACCGGGCTCGCCATTGCCCCGTTCACCGCCGACCGGTTCACCGCCGACCGGTCCGGCGCCGACCGGTTCACCCTCGCCCAGTCCACTGCCGAGCAGGTACTCCCCCTCGGCCAGCCCCGCCAACTCCGCGGCCCAGACCCCGAGATCAGGCTCGTGGTCCGCCCGCCAGCGCAGGTAGTCGCCGAACGGCACCGGAGCGGGCAGGTCCGCTTCCTCGTCCCGCACCCGCGCGGCGTACAGCGCGAACAGTTCGGTGAGGATGCGCGGGGCCGACCAGCCGTCGGAGAGCACGTGATGGCTGGTCAGGACCAGGTCGGCGAGCTCGGCGCCGCGACGGATCACGGTCAGGCGGACGAGCGGGCCCTCGACGAGGTCGAACGGCTCGGCCAGGTCGGCCGCGAGCACCTCGGCCACCGGCCCGTCGGACACGCGGAACTCCGGCCGGGGCGACTCGGGGATCACCGCCAGGCCGGCGGGAAACGCGGGGAACACGGCGCCCAGGTTCGGGTGCCGGGCCAGCAGGTCGGCGCCCGCGGCGCGCAGGGCGTCGACGTCGAGCGGACCGGCGAGGGAGAACGCCGACTGCACGGTGTACGGGTCGGGGCGCTCGGTGCGTGAGTGCCGCAGCATCACCTCCTGGAGCGGGGTGAGCGGCTGCACCTCGGCGACCGGGCGAGAGCCGTCGAGCGCGCTGATCTCCGGTGCGGCCGCGGTGCGCACGAGCGCGGTCCGCAGGTGCCCGGCCAGGTCCTCGATCTCGGCGGCGGTGAACAGCGCGCCCGGCCAGGTGATCCGGACCCCGAGCGCGTCGTCGCGCACCAGGGCGTTGACCATCAGGCTGTGCGGCAGGGGCAGCGCGTCGGTGCCGCCGGAGCCGAGCGGGTCGGCGTCCGGGGGTGTCTGCCACGGCGTCTCCTCGGCGGGGGCGCCGGGGAATCGGCCGAGGTAGTTCCAGGCGACCTCCGGCTGTACGGGGTCCAGCAGACCCTGCGCGGTGAGGATGCCGTGGCCGAGGCCGTCGCCCTGGGCGCGCAGCCGCTCCCCGACCGCCTTCACGCCGTCGCTCGCGTCGAGGCGTACGGGGTGGACGGCAGTGAACCAGCCGACGGTCTGGGACAGGTCGACCCGCGTGGGGCGGCCGTGGCTCTCCAGCGCGACCAGGAGTTCCGGCGTTCCGCGCCAGTCCCGTACCGCTTGGGCGAGCGCCGTGAGCAGGACGGCGTCCGGCGTGGTGCGGTGGGCGGCGGGCAAGGTCGTGATCAGGGCGCGGGTCGTCTCGGCGTCGAGCCGGATCTCGTGGTGCGCGGCGGTGGCTACCGTGTCCCTGGCGGGGTCGAGGGGCCGGGTGAGCGCCGGGGTGGCGGTGGTGGCGGTCATCCGTTGCCAGTGCGGCAGTTCGGCCCGGCGGTCGGCGTCGCGCAGCGAGCGCGCCCAGCCGAGGAACGACTGACCGTGCTGGGTCAACACCCCGCCGGAGTAGGCGTGTTGTACGTCGTCGAGCAGGACGCGCCAGGACACGCCGTCGACGACCAGGTGGTGGGCGATGAGGACGAGCCTGCCCGGCCGGTCGGGCCCGGCGTCCACCCACACCGCGCGCAGCAGCGGACCGGTTCGCGGGTCCATCGACTCGCGGGCGGCGGCGACTTGGGAGTCGACCAGGGCACGCAGGTCGTCGGCCTTTGTCGCTCGTACGCACGTGAGCACCTCGGCCCCGGTCACCGCGCCGACCGGCCGAACACGCAGCACATCGCCGACCAGGCGGGCCCGCAGCACGTCGTGCCGGGCGAGCACCGCGTCCAGCACGCCCCGCCGGCTCGCCTCGTCGCCGCCCGGCGGCACACAGATCTCCACCCACTGGCAGAACCCGTCCGCGGCGGTACCGGCACGGCGCAGCAGGTCCCGCATGACCGGCGTCAGCGGCGCGTCGCCGACCGCGGGAGCCGCACCGCCGTCCAGGGCGCGGGCCCGCGCCGCGATCCCCGCGACCGTCTCGCCCTCGAACACGTCGCGTGCGGTCAGGCCGAGCCCCCGGCGCCGGGCCCGCGACACGACTTGCAGCGACACGATGCTGTCGCCGCCGATGGCGAAGAAGTCGTCGTCGGGGCCGATGTCGTCGCGGCTCAGGACATCCTGGAACACGCCGAGCAGGACTGCCTCGGCCTCGGTGGCGGGCTCGCGCCGCACGGCGGCCGCGGTCTCGGGGGCGGGGAGCGCGGCGGCGTCGAGCTTGCCGCTGGGGCTCAGCGGCAGCCGCTCGATCGGTACGAGTGCCGTCGGCACCATGTGGTCGGGCAGTTCCCCGGCCACGTACGCACGTATCCGCGCGGTGTCCAGATCGGCGCCGTCGGTCGGAATGACGTAGCCGACGAGCCCGCCGTCACGCACGATCACCGCGCTGGCCCGCACGTCGGCGTGGCGGCTCAACGTGGCCTCGATCTCGCCCAGTTCGACGCGGAAGCCGCGGATCTTGACCTGGTGGTCGACGCGGCCGAGGAACACCAGCTGCCCGTCCGGCCGCCACCGCACCAGGTCGCCCGCGCGGTACATCCGCGTCCCCGGCGCGCCGTACGGGTCGGCGACGAACGCCGACGCGGTCAGGGCGGGGCGGCCGAGGTAGCCGCGGGCCAGGCTGGGCCCGCCGAGGTACAGCTCGCCCGTGACGCCGACGCCGACGGGCTGGAGCCCGGAGTCGAGGACGTAGGCGCGGACGCCCGGGTCGGGGCGGCCGATCGGCAGCGGACCGGGGTCGTCCGGATCGTACTGCCAGGTCACGGAGTTGATGGTGACCTCGGTGGGACCGTAGGCGTTGAACAGCGCCTTGCGGCCCGCGCCCCAGCGACGCGCCAGCGCGGGGTCGAGGCGCTCGGCGCCGACGACGAAGAACACGTCGGCGGGGACCGTGCGGTCGTCCGGCATGGCGGCCAGGAACGACGGCAGCAGGTTCACTCCGGTCACCCGGTGCTCGGCGATGTAGTCGAGGAGTTCGTCGCCGGGTACGCGCACTTCCTCGGGTGCGATCACGGACGTGCCGCCGGACAGCAGCGGCACCATGGTCTGCCAGAACGCGACGTCGAAGCTCGTCGACGCGAAGTGCAGATAGCGGTCGTGCTCGGTGACGCCGACGACCTCCTCCTGGAGCGCGATCAGGTCGGGCACACCGCGGTGGGTGACACCGACTCCCTTGGGGCGCCCGGTGGTTCCGGAGGTGTAGATGACGTACGCGAGCGCGTCGTCGGTGAGTCGGGCGCGGGCCTCGGCCGGATCGGTGTCGGGCGCGGACGCGAGGGTGGCCGGGTCGTCGAGGCGCAGGACCGGGATGTCACGGTCGGTGGGCACGTCGCCTCCGGTCGTCACGGCGGCGGCCGGGGCGATGTCGTCGATCATGTACGCGAGCCGCTCCGCCGGATAGCCCGGGTCCAGCGGTACGTACACCGCGCCCGCCTTGGCCACGCCGAACAGGGCCACCGTCATCTCGATGTCGCGCCCGAGCAGGACGGCGACCGGGTCCTGGGGCCGTACGCCGCGCTCGATGAGCGCGTGGGCGAGCCGGTTGGCCTGCCGGTCCAACTCGGCGTAGCTGAGGCTGCGATCGCGGCAGACCAGGGCCTCCGCGTCGGGCTTGCGGCGCACCCAGGCGGCGAACTCCTCCAGCCAGTGGCCGCGTTCCTTGGCGGGGACGATCTCGGTGCCGGTGCGCAGCATCCGCTCCCGCTCGTCGGGATCGAGCGCGGGCAGCCGGATCACGGGCCGTGCCGGGTCGTCGACGATCTCCCGCAGCAGGTTGCGCAGCCAGCGGCCGTAGTCGCGTACGGTCGCCTCGGCGAAGGCGCTCGGCTGATAGCCGAGGCCGATGGTGATCTCGTCGTCGGGGATCACGATGACGGTCAGCGCGTAGTGCGTGGCGTCGGTGATGTCCACGCCGGCCAGGTCGAGTCCGGGGGCGAGCGGGGTGCGCTTCCGGCTGGACAGCGGGAAGTTCTCCATCACCAGCATCGTGTCGAACAGCTCACCGATGCCCACCGCGCGCTGGATCGCGGGCAGGCCGACGTGGTGGTGCTCGGCGAGCGCCACGCTCTCCGCGTGTACGTCCGCCATCAGGTCCCGCGCGGTCCGGTCCTGGGTGTGCCGGACGCGTACGGGGATGGTGGTGCCGAGCTGGCCGATCATCGACTCGACGCCGTCGACCTCGGCGGGCCGCCCGGACACCGGGCAGCCGAACACGACGTCGCGGCGCCCGGTGAGCCTGCCGAGCAGCAGGCCCCAGGCCGTCTGGAGCACCGTGGTCAGGGTGACGCCCTGCTCGCGGGCGAAGGCGCGCAGCCGGTCGCTGAACTCCTGGCCGAGGCCGACGCTCACGCGGCCGGGCCGCTCGACGCCGGTGCCGACGCTCGCGGGTGCGAGCCGCGTCGCGTCGTCCACGCCGGCCAGCGCCTGCTGCCACGCGGCGACGGACACCTTGTGGTCCCGGCCCGCCAGCCAGCGGAAGTACTCCGACAGGGGCGGGGCGACGGGCGCGGCCGGTCCGCCGCCCAGCTCGGCGTAGATCGCGAGCAGGGTGCGGCCGACCAGAGGCATCGACCAGCCGTCGAGCAGGGCGTGGTGATTGGTGATCACCAGCTTGTGCTCGGCCGGGCCGACGCGGGACAGCAGGAAGCGGATCAACGGTGGCCGCGCTGGATAGAACGTTCGTTCCAGCTCGGTACGTACAGCCTCCTCGAACCGGTCGTCCTGCCGCCAGTCCAGAGTCACGTCCGCGGGGATCACCTGCACGACCTCGTCCCCGGCCGTTCCCAGGTACACGCGCAACGCCGGGTGGCGGCGCAGCAGTTCGCGGGCCGCCTCGGCCATCCGGTCCGGGTCGAGCTCCCCGACGAGGGTGGTCACGGCCTGGACGACGTACACGTCGGTGTCCCGGTCGTCGCGGACCAGGGTGTGGAAGGAGAGGCCGACCTGGAGCGGGGTGGCGGGGAGGACGTCGGCGATGCGGCCCGTGCGTTCCAGGGCGTCGATCCCGTCCTGGTCGAGGTCGACCAGCGGCAGGTCGGAGGGGGTGAGCCCGCCGGGGGTGTGGCGGGCGTGCTCGGCCAGCGCGTCCAGCGCCGCCGCCCAGGCCGTCTGCAGGGCCGTCACGGCATCGGCGCCGAGCACCTCGGTCGCGGCCGTCCACTCGACGGCGAGCCGGGGCGCGCCCTCCTCGTGGACGAAGCAGTTGAGGGCCAACACCTGCTCCAGGGCCTTGCCTTCGGGCTCGATCACCGCGAAGGCGTCCCGCTCCGGCAGCCGCCACCCGGTCCCGGACAGCGCGGCGAACCGGCCCAGGTAGTTCAGGAGCACGTCCGGCGGCGGGGTGGCCGCCAGCTCGGGGCCCGCCACCGGGTCGAGGGAGCGCAGCACGCCGTAGCCGACGCCACCGTCGGGGACGCCGCGCCGGGCTTCCTTGGCCGCGCGCAGCACCCCGCCCACGTCGCCGATGGCGGGTACGCGGACCGGGTACTCGCTGGTGAACCAGCCGACCGTACGGGCCAGATCGAGGTGTTCGCGGCCGTGCCCCTCCATCGTGACGGTCACCGCGTCGCCGCTCACGCCCCACTCGCGCAGGGTGAGGACGAGCGCGGCGAGCAGGACTTCGTCGACGCCGGCGCGGTAGGCCGCAGGCAGGGTGGTCAACAGTGCCTCGGTGACCTCGGGCGAGGCCACGGTGACCGAGCGGTGGGCGGTAGACACGGTGTCCCGCGCCTGGTCGAGGGGGCGGGCGCCCAGGCGGGACGCGGAGTCCAACGCGGCGCGCCAGTGGTCGAGTTCGCCCCTGCGCGCGCCGGACGCCCCCTGCTCGGCGAGGAGCGTCGCGTGCCGCCGCCAGGACGTGCCGACCGGGTCGAGGGCGCCGCCCGTACAGGCCGTGTGCAGGTCGGGCAGCAGGACGCGCCAGGACACGCCGTCCATGGCGAGATGGTGTACGACGATGACGAGCCGGTCGGCCGTGCCGTCGCCGGTACGGAGCAGTGCGGCTCGCAGCAAGTCGCCCGAGCGTGGGTCGAGTTCCCCCGCGAGGCGCGTGGCGAGGGCGGTCACGTCCTCGCCGTGGATCTCGTTGACGACGGCCCGTACGTCTCCGGCCGGAAGCACCTCCAGCACGCCGTCGTCCGCCCGCAGCCGCAGAGCGTCGTGGTGGTCGAGCACGGTCTGCACGCCCGCGACGAGGTCGGCGTGGGCGAGTTCATCGACGCGCAGGGCGGTCCACTGGGCGTATCCGGCGACGGTGTCCACGTCCGGGTGCGGGTCGAGCAGGCCGCGCACGATCGGCGGGGCGGGCACGGGCCCGGTCGGATCGTCCACGGGTTGGGCGACTTCCTCCACCACGTCGGCGGAGGCGGCCAGGGCGGCGAAGCTGCGGCGGGCGAGGAGGTCCCGTGGCCGCAGTTCGACGCCCTTGGCCCGCAGCCTGCTGCTGACGGTGATCGCTGTGATGCTGTCGCCGCCGAGGGCGAAGAAGTCGTCGTCCACACCGACCCGTTCGACCTCGAACACCTCGGCGAGGACGGCACACAGCAGCCGCTCCCGGTCGGTGCCCGGCTCCCGGCCGCCCCGGCCGCCGCCGGACGAAGCGGGCGCGGGCAGGGCGGCGCGGTCGAGCTTGCCGTTGGGCGTCACCGGCAGCGCGTCGAGGACCACCACGGCCGCGGGCACCATGTGCTCGGGCAGCCGCTCGGCGAGGTGGGCGCGTACGGCGTCCCCGCTGACCGAGGTGGACACGACGTAGCCGACCAGCCGGGACGAGCGCACCACGGCGGCCGCCGCGGTGACGCCGGGCACCGCGCCGAGCGCGGCCTCGACCTCGCCGGTCTCCACCCGGTGGCCGCGGATCTTGACCTGCCCGTCGCCGCGGCCCAGGTACTCCAGGCCGCGTCCGGGCACCCACCGGCCCAGGTCGCCGGTGCGGTACATCCGCTCCCCCTGCGCGCCGAACGGGTCGGCGACGAAGCGCTCGGCGCTCGCCCCGGGCCTGCCGAAGTAGCCACGGGCCAGCTGCGGCCCGGCCAGGTACAGCTCGCCCGCCGTGCCGTGCGGCACCGGCTGCAGCGCGTTGTCCAGCAAGTAGATCCGGGTGCCCGCGAGCGGGTGGCCGATCGTCGGCTCGTCGCCTTCGACGCGCCCGGTGGTGCTGGTCACGGTCGCCTCGGTGGGCCCGTACATGTTGCGCGCGGCGATCCCCGCCGCGGCGATCCGCCGCCACAGCGCGGGCGGGGTGGCCTCGCCGCCGAGTACGAGAAGGGCGGGGCGCGCGGGCCGCCGGTCGAGGAGGCCGCCGTCGATCAGGGGCGCGGCCATCGACGGCGTGGTGTCGATGATGTCGATGCCGTCGCGGGCGTACGCGGCGAGCAGGGCGTCGGCGTCGCGGGTGGTCTCGGCGTCGTACACGTGGAGTTCGTGCCCGCACAGCAGCCACACCAGGTGCTCGAAGGCGGAGTCGAAGGCGAACGAGTAGGTGTGGGCGGCGCGCAGCCGTCTGCCCGTGGCCCCCTCGACCTCCGCGACGACCGTGGAGCGCTGGTGGTGCAGGAGCGCGGCAAGACCGCCGACCCGGCCGAGCACACCCTTGGGGCGGCCGGTCGATCCGGAGGTGTGGATGACGTAGGCGAGGTGCTCGGGGTGGCGGGGCGCGGCCAGTTCGTCGGCTGCCAGCGGTGCGCCGGACAGTGCGGCGGCCTCGTCGAGGAGGGTGGCCCACGGCAGGCCATCGACCACGCCGTCGGTGCGGACCGGCCCGGAGAGGGTGCCGTCGGTCAGCACCAGCGCCGGGTGGGTGTCGTCGATCAACTCGCGCAGCCGCTCCGCCGGATGCGCCGCGTCCAGGGGCAGGAACGCGGCCCCCGCGTCCATGACCGCGAGGAGGGCGACCACCGAGTCGGCGGAGCGCGGCAGCGCCAGGGCCACGACGTCGTCGGGCCCGATCCCCCGGGCCCGCAGCGCACGGGCGAGGCGGTGCACCCGGGCCGCCAGGTCCACGGCGGAGAGCCGGTCGCCGCCGCACACGAGGGCGGTGTGCCCGGGGTCGGCGGCGACCATTGCGTCGAAGGCGGTCGGTACGTCCACGGGCGTGCCGGGCACGGCGGGCGGTGCCCAGTCCGCGAGGAGCCGCGGCACGTCGTCGGCCAGGGCGATCTGTCCCACGGGCAGGCCGTCGGTGAGTCCGGACAGCAGGGCCCGGAGGCCGGCGAGCTTGGTGTCGACCATGGCCTGGTCGTTGGTCCGGGCGTCGACCTCGAAGCCGAGGAGGAGTCCGCCGTCGCGGGTCGGCAGGACGCTCAGGCCCATGTCCTCCGGCGGTCCGCCCGCGACGTTGCGCATCACGCCGGTGGCCCCGGCGAAGTCCATCGCGAGGTCGAACGCCTTGAGGTTGATCCCGCGTCCGTGCAGCAGGGCGCCCGCGCCGGGCACGCCCAGATCGCGCGGCAGGTCCTCGCCCCGGTACCGCTGGTGGTCGCGCATCTCCTTCATCGCGGCGGCGACCCGCCGGCTCAGCTCTCCGAGGCCGTCGCCGCCGCGCACGGTCACCCGCAGGGGCAGCACGTTGACCGCCATGGCGGGCGTACGCAGTTCGGTCGCGCCCGTCCGGCACATCAGCGGCAGCGCGAACACCACGTCGGTGCGGCCGAGGACGCGGTGCAGGAACGCGGCGTAACCGGCGATGAGGGCTTCGCCCCAGGTGACGCCCTCCCGGTCGGCGAACTCGCGCAGCCGGGCCAGCTCTTCGGGCGGCAGGACGGTGCGGGCGGTGAGGGTGCGGTCGGGCGGACCTGCGGCAGTGTCGACATCGCCGACGTCAGGCAGAGGGGTGAACCGCTCCACCCAGTACGCGCGGTCCTCGGCGAACCGGTCGCTGTCCCGGTAGTCCCGGTCGGCGGCGACGAGGTCGGCGAAGGCGCCGAAGGCCGAGGGCCGCGGCTCGGTCCCGCGCACCAGGGCGGTGTAGCGGGCGGCGGTGCGGCGGGCGAGCATCGCGGCGGTGTAGCCGTCGAAGACCAGGTGGTGGCCGAGCTGCGTGTACCAGACCTCGTGCTCGGAGAGGCGGATGACGGTGCGTGAGTAGAGCGTTCGTTCCACCATGCCCCGACAGGTCTCGCCCGCCCGCGCCCGCTCGGCGTCGACGAGCGCGTTCGCCGCGGCCACGGGGTCGGCCTCGCCGCTGACGTCGACCACCCGGGGCGGCTCGACCGGTTCGTCGCCGACCTCCTGGCGTGGCCCGTCCGGGGTGTCGTACACCCGCAGCCGCAGGGTCTCGGCCTCCTCGGTGGTCGCCCGGACCGCCTCGACCAGCGCGTCGACGTCGACCGGCACGGCAGCCCCAGCCCCAGATCCGGCTCCGGCTCCGGATATCTCCACCACGTCGCCGACCACGTAATACGGCGAGTCCGGTTCGAGGCGCTGCGCGTTCCAGATGCCCAACTGGGCGCTGGTCAGGGCGAGAAGGCCCTCCGACGGCCGGTCGGCCGAGGGCACGCTTGCGGTGCTCAACTCATTCTCCTTGCAGGGTGGGGACGACCATCGGCGTGTCCGTCACCGGGTCGGGGACGATGACGCTCGGCAGGTCGAAGACGTCCTTGATCAGCGCGGCGTCCACGATGTCCGTGGGGTCGCCCTCGGCGGCCACGCGGCCGTCCTTCATGGCGACCAGGTGGTCGGCGAACCGGCACGCCTGGTTGATGTCGTGCAGGACGGCGATGACCGTGCGGCCCTGGTCGCGCAAGCGGGCAAGCAGGCCGAGCAGTTGGTACTGGTGGGTGATGTCCAGGAAGGACGTCGGTTCGTCGAGCAGCAGGTAGGGCGTCTCCTGGGCGAGCACCATGGCCATCCACACCCGCTGCCGCTGCCCGCCGGACAGTTCCTGCACCGGCCGGTCGGCGAGGTCGGTGACGCCGGCGGCGGCCATCGCCCCGGTGACGGCCTCCTCGTCCTCCTTCGACCACAGGGCGAGGAGCGACTGGTACGGGAACCGTCCCCGGCCCACCAGTTGGCGGACCTTGATGTCGTCGGGGGCCTGCGGGTCCTGCGGCAGGAAGCCGAGTTGCTTGGCCAAGGCCTTGGCCGGGTAGCCGCCGACCTCGCGGCCGTCGAACTCCACGTGCCCGCCGTCGGGGCGAAGCAGCCGGACGAACGCGCGCAACAGGGTCGACTTCCCGCACCCGTTGGGGCCCACGATGGCGGTGAACGCGCCGTCGGGGACGTCGAGGCTCAGCCGCGTGGACACCACCCGGTCTCCGTAGCGCAGGGTGATCTCCCGCGCGGTCAGGCGTGCGGTCACGCGCGCCCCACCTCCTTGGTCAACAGCCAGATCAGGTAGCAGCCGCCGATCGCGGTGCTCACCACGCCGACGGGCAGCGCGACGGGCGCAAGGAGCATCTGCGCGATCAGGTCGGCGCCCTGGAGCAGCACCGCCCCGGTCAGCGCGGCCGGGAGCAGCGGCACTCCGGCCGCGCCCGCGAGCCGGCGGCCGATCTGCGGTGCGGCGAGCGCGATGAACGCGATCGGCCCGGCCACCGCCGTCACCGTCGCCGTACAGCCGACGCCGACGAGGACCATGAGGAGCCGCAGCCGGTCGAGCCCGACCCCGGTGGTCACCGCGACCGCGTCGCCGAGCGCCGCCTGGTGCATGGCGTGCGCCCGCGTCGCCATCAGGGCGAGCAGCCCGGCGATCACCGCGAACGGGATCCCCAGGTCGTCCCAGCCGACGCCGTTGAGCGAGCCCGCGTTCCAGCCGACCGCGGCGATCGCCACCTCCAGGTCGGCGCGCAGCACGATCCACGAATTGAGCGCCGTCACCATCGCGTTGACCGCGATGCCGATCACCACGAGGCGCAGCCCGGAGAAGCCCCGGTCGTACGAGAGGAGGTAGATGACGGCCGCGACGACGAGCCCGCCGAGCACCGAGCCGACGGCCAGTTGCGCGGACGCGCCCGAGAGGACGGTGATCGCGACGAGGGCGCCGGTGTACGCGCCCGCGTCGAGGCCGATCACGTCCGGGCTGCCCATCGGGTTGCGGGTGAGGTTCTGGAAGAGGGCCCCGGACACGCCGAGCGCGGCGCCGAAGACGAGGGCGGCGAGCACCCGCGGCATCCGCCAGTCCCAGATCACCACGGAGGGCTCCGCCCCGCTGAGCACGGCGAACACCTCGCGGGGCGTGGACCAGGACGTGCCGTAGCACAGCCCGGTCAGCCCCAGGCCGAGCATCAGGGTGACCAGTACGGCGACGAGCACCACCGTGCGGCGCTCGACCCGCCATCCGGCGATTCCGAGTGCACTCACAGCGACCCCGCCCCGTAGCGGCGGACGGCCCAGATCAGCATGGGGCCGCCGAGGAACGCGGTGACGACGGCCACCGGCACCTCGCCGGTGGGCAGCAGCACGCGCGATCCCATGTCGGCGACGAGCAGCAGGATCGGGCCGAGCACCATCGTGTAGAGAATCAGCCACGGCACCGAGCCCGCCGCGGGCCTGCGGACCAGGTGCGGCACGATCAGGCCGACAAACAGGATCGGCCCGGCCACAGCCGTCGCCGCCCCGCTGAGCACGGTGATCAGTACGAGCGCCAGGGCCCGCACCCGGCCCACGCGCGCACCCAGGGTGTGCGCCACGCTCTCGCCGAGGGCCAGGGCGTTGAGCGCCCGGCTCAGCAGCAGCGCGCCGACCAGGGACACCCCGATCGCCGTCAACGGCCAAGCCAGGGGCGCCTGTTCGCGGGCGGCGAGGGAGCCGACCGACCAGAACCGGTACGCGTCGAACGTGTCGGGGAGCATCAGCCGCATGCCCAGCGCGACGCCGCTGAGCACCGCGGTCAGGGCCACGCCGGTGAGCACGAGGCGCAGCGGGGAGCGGCGTCCGACCGCGGTGACGAGGAGTGCCGCGAGCACCGATCCGGTGATCGCGCAGCCGAGTTGGCCGGCCTGCCCGGCGGCGAAGCCGAGCCCCGAGCCGAGGGTGACGGCGAATCCGGCGCCCGCGGTGACCCCGAGGATGCCGGGCTCGGCCAGCGGGTTGCGGGCCAGCGTCTGGATCAGCGCGCCCGCCACCGCGAGGGCGGCGCCCACCGCGACGGCGAGGAGCGCGCGGGGCGCCCGGACGTCGCGCACGATCACGTGGTCGTCGGTGCCCCGGTAGTCCAGCAGGGCGCGCACGACCTCGGCCGGCGAGATCGAGCGGGCGCCGACGCCGACGCTGACCACGGCGACCGCCGCGAGCAGCACGAGGCCGCCGACGAGCAGGCCGGCCCGCGGCACGGCCCGCCCCCTTCCCGCCGCCTCGCACGTGCGGCCTGCGACGGTCACCGCTTCAGGAGCGGCGCGAACGACTTGTCGATCGCGTCCAGCGTCTGCATGGCCTGCCCGTAGGTCGCGGCCTCGGTGTAGCGGATCGGGAAGGTCTTCCCGGCCTTCACGGCGGGCAGGTTCTTCCACAGCTTCGAGTCCATGACGTACTTCACCGGCTCGGGGACGCTGCCGTCGGCGTTGACCGAGTACGTGATGGCCTCGGCCTTGCCGAGCGACTCCGGGAGCTCTTCGAGGGAGGGGTACTCGCTGACCGCGCGCGAGCCGGGGCCCTTCTTCTTGACCTTGCCGTAGTACTTCGCGCCGACGTCCTCGGCGATGTTGGTGCCCCAGGAACGGCCGAACTCGCGCTGGAAGGTGCCCTTGGCGCTCTCTCCGTACGCGCCGACGTGGCCCATCTTGATCTGGGGCAGCACGTCCTTGTACTTCTTGGCCAGCTTGGCGGCCTTGGCCTCGTACGTGCTCTTGACGGAGTCGAACTGCTTGAGCGCGCCCGCGGCGTCGGCCTGCTTGCGGGAGAGCTGCCGCCACGCGGACGGCACGGTCGGGCCGATCGCGACGACCGGGGCGATGGACTCCAGCCGCTTGACGTCGATGTCGCCGAGCACCGGGGCGGGCACGCCGATGACGATCAGGTCGGGCTCGGCCTCGGCGACGGCCTCGTAGTTGGTCTCCGTCGCCTGCTCGCCCGCCACCTTGGGGAGTTTCTTGTACGTGGCGAGGTCCTTCTTGCCCATCATCGGCTCGCCGCGCTTCCACGACGAGATCCCGACCAGCGGCGCGTGCGCCTCGATCATGGCGGGCACGGCGTAGCCGGTGGCCACCACGCGCTTCGGGTCGGCCGGGATCTTGATCTTGCCGTTGTCCGCGGCGAACACCCGGGTCCCGCCCCCCTTCCCGGCGGAGTCCGACTTGCCGTCGGACGACCCGCATCCGGTCAGGGCCAGGGCCAGCGCCACGGCGCCGACGAGGCCCGAGGATCTGCGTACGGACATGTGAATGCTCCTTGTTGTTCAGGGTTGTTCAGGTACGGCGTTGTTCGGGGTTGTTCGGGTACGGCCGTCCGGCCGGTGGGTCAGGGGTCCCCGTCTGGGTCAGTGGTCCTCGTCGAAGTCGGCGACGCCGCGCTTCCAGTAGCCGGTGATGTCGTGGTCGGCCTTCTCGAGCCGCAGGTCGTCGCGGACCCAGCGGCGCAGCGGCTTGATCTGGCCCGCCTCGCCCGCGGCCCACACGTACACCCGCTCGTTCTCGGGCACGGTCACCGCCATCACGGCGCGGGCCAGCTCGTCGCCGGTGCCGGCCGGGCGGTCGCCGCGGTGCAGCCAGCGCACTTCGACGCCGTCGGGCGCGGACAGCTCGATCTCCTCGGCCGCGTCGGCGACTTCGACGAACGCCCAGCCCTTGGCGCTCCTGGGCAGTTCCTCCAGCCGGCGGGCGATCGCGGGAAGGGCCGTGATGTCACCCGCGAGCACGTAGCGGTCGTAGGCGTGCGGGACGACGAGACCGCCGGGCGGCCCCGCGACGTGCACGACGGCGCCCGGCTCGACCGCACGCGCCCAGTCGGAGGCGAGGCCGCCGTCGTGCAGGGCGAAGTCGATGTCGATCTCGGCCGTCACGGGGTCGTAGCGGCGCACGGTGTACTCGCGCGAGGTGCCCGCGGGGCGCGGCCAGCGCAGCATCGTCCCGTTCGGCTCGGGCAGCCGCAGCGAGCCGTCGGGCTCGGGGAAGATCAGTTTCACGTGCTCGTCCGGCGCGTGCGCCTCGAACCCCTCGGTTCCGGGCCCGCCCAGGGTCACCCGCAGCAGTCCGGCGCCGACCATGACGGTGCGTACGACCTCGGTCTCCCGGATGCGGATCGGGTAGCCCACCTTCTCGGCGTGGCGGCCCGCGCGGACCTCGGCGATCCGCTCCAGGTGCCGGTGCCGGTGGTCGACCAGGCTCATGCGGTGCCTCCGGTCAACAGCGCGGTCCAGTGGGCCAGTTCGGGCTGCTCGGCCAGGTCGGGGAACTCCAGGGCGGCCGCCCCCGCGGCTCGCCAGCGCTCGACCAGCGTCATGATCCGTACGGAGTCCAGGCCGAGGTCGAAGAGGTTGTCCTCGGGCGCGATCTCGGCGGGATCGCAGCCGAGCAGCTCCGCGACGTCGGCGCGGACGCGCTCGGGCGACAGGGTCTGGTCCATCTGGTCCACCTGGTCCACCTGGTTCATCTGGCTCATCGGACGGCTCCTGCGGGAGTGGGCGCGGTCAGCGCGGTGAGCGCGTCGGCGGTGGTGGTCACGACGCCGCAGCGCTGGGCGACGTACGCACATGCCTGGTCGTGGCGTTCGCGGGAGAAGTCGGCGACCGCGTCGGCGACCAGGAACGCCTGTACGTCGCGCATGAACGCCTCGACGGCGGTGGCCTGGAGGCCGATGTGCGCGTACACGCCGGTGATCAGGAGCTGGTCGCGGCCGAGCGCGGCCAACTGCTCGGCGAACGTGCTGCGTTGGAACGCGCTGTAGCGCCACTTGACGAGCACGGTGTCGGCCGCGGCCGGGGCGAGCGCGTCGACGATGTCCGCGGCCTTCGGGTCGGCGTCGATCACCGCGCCGATGCCGTCGCCCCAGAACTCGGTGAGCAGCCCGCGGTCTTCGGGATCCTGCCTGCCGGGCTGCGCGGTGTAGAACACCGGGATGCCCCGCTCGCGGGCGGCCGCGGCGAGGCGCGCGATGTTCGCGCTCGCCTCGGGCACCGGCGCCCCCGCGTACGGCGCGAGGAAGTACCGCTGCATGTCGTGGACCAGCAGGGCCGCGCGGGCCGGATCGGGCCGCCAGTCCACCCGCCCCGCGGGCAACTCGGCGGCCGCGGGCAGCGGATAGGGCGGGATCTCGGGCAAGGACACGCTCATCGCTCCTTCCGAGCGAGCGCGGCCAGGGCCGCCCTCAGCTCGCGCTTGCTGGTCTTGCCGACGCCGGTCACCGGGAACTGCTCGACGACCTCGACGAGGTCCGGCACCTTGAACGCGGCGACCCCGCGTTCGCGCACGAACTTGCGCAGTTCGGGGCCGGTGGGCGAGGCGCCCGCGGCGGGCACGACGTAGGCGCAGGTCCGCTCGCCCAGGTAGGGGTCCGGCACCGCGACGACGGCGGCGTCGAGCACACCTTGATGGGCCATCAGGTGGTTCTCGACCTCCTCGGCCGCGACCTTCTCGCCGCCCCGGTTGATCTGCTCCTTGGCCCGGCCGACGACCTCCAACTGCCCGCCGGGCGCCCGGCGCACCAAGTCGCCGGTGCGGTAGAAGCCGTCCGGGGTGAACGCGGTGGCGTTGTGCTCCTCGGCCCGGTAATAGCCGCGGATCGTGTAGGGGCCGCGGGTCAGCAGGGCACCGGTCTCCCCCGGCGCCACGTCGGCGCCGGTGTCCGGGTCGACGACACGGATCTCGTCGTCGGGCGAGATGGGGCGGCCCTGCGTGCCGAGCACGACCTCCTCGGGGTCGTCGAGGCGGGTGTAGCAGACCAGGCCCTCGGCCATCCCGAACACCTGCTGCAGCGTGCAGCCTAGGGCGGGGCCGATCCGTTCGGCCAGCTCGCGCCCGCACTTGGCGCCGCCGACCAGCAGGACCTCCAGCGAGGAGAGATCACGGTCGGTACGGGCCGCTGCCTGCACCCACGCGGCGGCCAACGGCGGCACCACCCCGGTGATCGTGACGCGTTCGGCCTCGATCAGCCGGAACGCGGTGTCCGCGTCAGGGCGCGGCGCCATGACCGTGGCGGCGCCCGCGTGCAGCGCGCCGAGGACGCCCGGCGAGCTGAGCGGGTAGTTGTGCGACACGGGCAGCGTGGCCAGGTAGACGCTGTCCGGGCGCAGCCCGCAGATCCGGGCGCTCTCCCGGACGCTGTAGAGGTAGTCGTCGTGGGTGCGCGGGATCAGCTTCGGCAACCCGGTGCTCCCGCCGGAGAGTTGCAGGAACGCCACGCCCTCCGGGTCGGGGTCGGCCAGCTCACGCGGCGCCGTCGCGGCGAGGCCGTCGAACTCCTCCGACCCCACCACGAGCACCTGTCGTACGGAGTTCACTTCGGCCGCGACGGCGCGGGCGGTCGCGGCGTGGTCGTGCCGCTCGTGCTCGCCCACGGTGATGATCGCGGCGGCCTCGCTGTGCCGGGCGAAGTGCCGCAGCTCGCTGTGCCGGTGCGCGGGCAGGGCGAACACCGGCAGGACGCCCGCGCGCCACATCCCGAAGACCACCGGCAGGAACTCGGGGATGTTGGGCAGTTGCAGCACGACCCGGTCGCCGGGCGCGAGCCCGGAGCCGACGAGGCCCGCCGCGATCCGGTGTGCCCGCTCGTCGAGTTGGGCGAAGGTCCACCGGGTGTCGGTCCCCCGAGTGTCCCTGCCGACGACGGCGGTCCGGTCGGCGTACGCGGCGGCGAGCGACGTGAGCAGCGCCCCGAAGGTCTGCCCGCGCCAGTGGCCCGCGGCGCGGTAGCGCGCGGCGACCTCGGGCGGCCAGGGCACGTGGACGCCCTGGTTCAGGACGTCGTGATTGTGGACGTCGTGATTGTGGACGCCGTGGTTCTGGACGCCGTGGTCGTGGACGCCGTGCTTCGCGCTCACGCCACGTCCTCCACGCCGAGGGCACGCAGCAGCGTACGGAACTTCGCGCCGGTCTCGGCCAGTTCGGCGTCGGGGTCGGAGCCCGCGACGATCCCGGCCCCGGCGAACAGGCGCACCGCCCGGTCGCACACCTCGGCGCTGCGGATCGTCACCGCCCACTCGCCGTCGCCGTCGAGGCCGGTCCAGCCGACCATGCCCGCGTAGTAGCCGCGGTCCTCCGGTTCGAGGTCCGCGATGGCCTCGCGCGCCCCGGCCCGGGGCACCCCGCACACCGCGGGGGTCGGGTGCAGCGCCTCGGCGAGGCCGAGGGCCGAGCGGGCGGGGTCGGCCGGGTCCGCGAGGCGTCCGGTGATCCGGGTGGACAGGTGCCACATCGTCGGCGTGCCGATCACCTCGGGCCGCGCGGGCACCTCCAGGTCGACGCAGAACTTGCCGAGCACGTCGGCCACTTGGGCGGCGGTGTGGGCGTGTTCGCCGAGGTCCTTGGCCGAGTCGCGCAACCGCGCGATCCGTTCGCGGTCGACGGTCTCGTCGCCCGACCGGGGGGCCGAGCCTGCGAGGGGGTTGGCCACCACGGTCGCACCGCGCCGGGACACGAGGAGTTCGGGGCTGGCTCCGACCAGGGTGCGCGGGGCGGGGTCGCCGGGCGCGGTGACGTCGACGGCGAAGGCGTACGCGGCCGGGTCCGCCCGCACCAGGCGCGCGAGCAGCGCCGGTACCCACACCGGGGTGTCCGCGGTCAGCTCCAGGCCGCGGGCCAGCACGACCTTGCTCAGGTCGCCGCGGCCGATCAACTCCAGTGCACGGCGGACGCTTTCGGCGTAGCGGGCGGGCTCGGGGCGCGGTGTGACCGTCCACGCCGTCCCGGTCTCCGCGTCGGGGGCCCGCACGCCCGCGGGGGCGTCGGCGCGGCGTACCACTGAGGGCACCACCAGGCCGGTCTCCGCCGCCGGGTGGAATCCGACCGCCCCGGCGACGACGGGCTCGGGCACGCCCGCCGCGGCGGCCGCGTCGAGCGCCTGGGCCGCGGCCAGGGCCTGCGCCCCGCCCGTGGCCCGGACCCGGGCGTGTACGCCGTCGGCGAGCAGCGTGCCCCGGGGCGAGGAGAAGTAGAACGAGCCGGGCAGGTAGGCAGCCAGCAGGTCGGCCGCCCGGTGCACGGGTCTCGGGCGCACCAGTGCGGGTATGGACACGTCAGAAGTTCCTTTCTCAGGCGCGCGTTCGGGTCTCGGGCGCGGGGTCGCGGCTCGGGCGCGGGGCTGCCGCTCGGGCGCGGGGTCACATCTCAGCCGCGGGGTCGCGGCTCGGGTGCGAGGCCGCGGCTCGGGCGGGGCGGCCGTCGGATTTCGGCCGCGCGCGGTCGGGCGGCTCGGGTGCGCGGGGTCAGGCGCGCAGGGTCGCGCCGCCGTCGACGTACAGGTTCTGCATGGTGATGTGCCGGGCCCGGTCGGAGACCAGGAAGAGCACGGCGTCCGCGATGTCGGCGGGATCGGCGATGCGGCCGAGGGGAATGCCCACCCGGAACTGTTCGGGGGCGCCCGCGATCACCCGCGCGAGGTCGGCCCCTTCCGTCTCGTCCGTCCACAGCTGACGCTGCATCGGGGTGTCGGTCGAGCCGGGCGAGACCACGTTGCACCGGATGCCGTGGCGGGCCACTTCGAGCCCGAGGCAGTGGGTGAGCATGGCGGCCGCGGCCTTGGACGCGGCGTACGCGCCCATGCCCGTGCGGGGTACGCCCGCGGCGTTGGAGGCGACCGTCACCAGGGAGCCGCTCCCTCGCGGCACCATCCGGCGGGCCAGTTCGCGCAGGACGACGAACACACCCGTGGTGTTGACGGAGAAGGTGTCCGCCCAGTCCTCGTCGGTGGTCTCGCACAGCGGTCCCGGCCGCAGGATGCCCGCCACGGACACACCGACGCCGATCGGCCCGATGTCGCGCTCGGCCCGGTCGACGACGTCGGCGATCGCGGCGGCGTCCGTCACGTCGGCGGTGAAGGGGACGACGTGCCCCTTCGAGCGCTCCGCGAGTTCCGCCAGACCGTCCGCGTCGATGTCGACGGCGGCGACGGTGGCGCCCTCCCGGACCAGTCCGTCCACCACGGCGGCGCCGATTCCGCTGGCCGCCCCGGTGACCAGCGCGACCGAGCCCGAGCCCGCGCCCGAGCCCCCCTCATCCCGGGCAAACACGCTTCCCCCCTCGCTTGGTTAAGTAAGGCTAACCTAACTAAAAGAGGAGAAGATATGCAAGGGGGCTATGCGCTGCATGACTGCGTGACATGTGACACCACGTCAGGCTGGCGGCTGCGCCGGGCATTTGGGCGCGGCCGTCGGTTTCCACCAGTGAGTGGGCACGGCTGAGCGGGGCCCCTCACCTGCGGAAGGGCCCCTTACGTGGGGAAACTCGGCGCCCGCCGCGCGGAGAGGCTCAGCGTCCGCTTCGCGGGAAAGCTCGGCCCGCGCTACGCGGCGAAGCTCAGCCGGCCGCCGCGAGCACCAACGGAAGAACCCCGTCGGCGCCTGCCCGCCGCAGCAGCCGCGCGGCAACCGCGAGCGTCCACCCGGAGTCCATGTAGTCGTCCACGAGCAGAACCGGACCGGCGGCACCGGCGAGCGCGGCGGCCAGCTCGTCGGAGACGGCGAAGGCGCCGGACAGCACCCTGAGGCGCTGGGCGGAGTTGCTGCGGCGTGCCGCGTGCGCGCCGTTCGGCCCGGTGTACGTCATCGTCCCCAGGAAGGGGAGGCGGCCGACGGTCGCGATTCCCTGGGCGAGGGAACCGACCAGTTGCGGGCGGGCCAGGGACGGCACGGCGACGACCCCCACCGGCCGGGCGGCGGCGTCCGGGGCGTTCGACGCCCACCCCCCGGGCGAGCGCGCCCAGTCGGCGAGGACCGCCACCGCGGCCCGCAGCACTTCGTCGGGGACCGGGCCGTCCGGCGCGTTCTCGGCGAGGAGCGGACGCAGCCGGTTGCCCCAGCCGATGTCCGAGAGCCGTCCCAGGGCACGCCCGGTGGAGCACTGCTCCTTGGCCGGGATGCGCCCCTTGAGGTCGATGCCCAGGGCGGGCATGCCCGTGGGCCACATCCGGCGCGGTTCGATCTCCACCCCCGGACGGTCCAGTTCCTTCGCCGCCGCCGTCAGTGTCTGCTCCGAAACGGACGATTCGACCCAGGCGCCCGCGCAGTTGTCGCAGCGGCCGCACGGCACCGCCCCCTCGTCGTCGAGCTGCCGGCGCAGGAACTCCATCCGGCACCGGTCCGTGCTCACGTAGTCGCGCATGGCCTGCTGCTCGGCGGACCGCTGCCGCGCCACCCACGCGTACCGCTCCGCGTCGTACACCCATGGCTGCCCGGTGTTCTCCCAGCCGCCCTTGACCCGCTTGACCGCGCCGTCGACGTCCAGCACCTTCAGCATCGTCTCCAGGCGGCTGCGCCGGAGGTCCACCGCCGCCTCCAGCGCGGGCACGGACAGCGGCCGCCCGGCGTCCGCCAGGGCCGCGAGCGTCTGGCGGACCTGTGTCTCGGGCGGGAAGGCCGTATCGGCGAAGTAGCGCCAGATCGCCTCGTCCTCCTTGCCGGGCAGCAGCACCACGTCGGCGTGCTCCACGCCGCGCCCGGCGCGGCCCACCTGCTGGTAGTAGGCGATCGGCGAGGACGGCGAACCCAGGTGGATGACGAAGCCGAGGTCCGGCTTGTCGAAGCCCATGCCGAGCGCGGACGTCGCGACCAGCGCCTTGACCCGGTTGGCGAGCAGGTCCTCCTCGGCCTGCAGCCGGTCGGCGTTCTCCGTGCGCCCGGTGTAGGAGGCCACGCGGAAGCCGCGCTGGCGCAGATAGGCGGTGGCCTCCTCGGCCGCGGCCACCGTCAGCGTGTAGATGATCCCCGAGCCCTGCAGCTCGTCCAGATGCTCCGCGAGCCACGCGAGGCGGTGCGCGGCGTCGGGCAGCCGGACCACACCGAGGCGCAGGCTCTCCCGGTCCAGCGGGCCCCGCAGCACCAGCGCCTCTCCGGCGCCGGTGCCCAACTGCTCGGCCACATCCGCCGTCACCCGCGCGTTCGCCGTCGCCGTCGTGGCGAGCACCGGCACGCCGGGAGCGAGGTCGGCGAGCATCGCCCGCAGCCGCCGGTAGTCGGGGCGGAAGTCGTGCCCCCAGTCGGAGATGCAGTGCGCCTCGTCGACGACGAGGAGACCGGTCGTGGCCGCGAGCTTGGGCAGCAACTGCTCGCGGAAGTCCACCGAGTTGAGCCGCTCCGGACTCACGAGGAGAACGTCGGTCCCGCCGCGCTCCACCTCCTCGTAGATGGCGTCCCACTCCTCCGGGTTGGCCGAGTTGATGGTGCGCGCGCGGATGCCCGCCCGCTCCGCCGCCTCCACCTGGTTCCGCATCAGCGCGAGCAGCGGCGAGACGATCACCGTCGGGCCCGAACCGCGCCGGCGCAGCAGCGCGGTCGCGACGAAGTACACCGCCGACTTGCCCCACCCCGTCCGCTGCACCACCAGCGCCCGCCGCCGCTCCATGACCAGGGCCGCCACCGCCTGCCACTGGTCCTCCCGCAGCCGCGCCGCACCCCCCGGATCACCGACCAGCTCGGCGAGGATCGCGTCGGCTTCGGTGCGCAGCTCCAGATCGTCCATGCCCCCATGCAACCCGATGGCACTGACAATCGGCGAACCCGCCCACCCGAGGGAGTGTTACCGCTGGTCCCGGCCGTGCGGTTGGGAAGCGGGCTTGGGCGAGGTGCCCGCTGGGCAGGGATATGCGAGACGTATCGCCGGATACAGGGCGACAGCTTCAATTGCTCGTTGCCGCAAGCCGGGACGACGGGAAGAATTGGAAGCGCTCCCGCGCGGCTCCCGTGGTCCGGTTGGGCTGTGCCGCGGTGCGCCCAGTCCGACGCCGCCCTCTGCGGGGGCGTGTAGCCGAAGGGAGGATCGTGACCTTCGGATTCCCTCCGTCCGCCGCAGCGCCGCCGCCGGATCCCTCGTCCGTCGCGGCGATACCGGATTCCGGTCAGCCGCTCACCCGCATGCTGGAGCCCGCCGAGTGGTCGGCCGCCGAGATCCCGCTGCTGCGCAGCCCCCGCGAGATCGTCAGCGGTCTGCACGCCCGGCACCGGCCCACTCCCGCCACGGCGGTCGTGGCGGTCCTCGACCAGGAGGAGCGGGTCAGGGCGTCCGCCTCGTTCGCGCGCCGGTCGACCGTGGCCGACGGCTGGGTGTTCCGCAACGCCCTGCTCGCGCAGTTGCGCCGGGTCATCCCGCACGACCTGCGCCGCCGCACCCCGGTGCGTACGGCGGTGCTGCTCTACTGCCGTGACGGGGACGGGGGTTGGACCCAGGAGGACGGCGCGTGGATGTGGGGGCTGCGGGACGCGTGCACGCTGCACGGGCTGCGCTGCGGGGCGTACATCACTCTGACCCGGGAGGGCTGGCAGGTGCTCGGCGAGGGGCGCGGGGGCCGTCGGCCGAGCTCCGCTTCGCACGCCGAGGACCTCTCCGCGGCCGATCCGCCTCCGCCACCGCGGACGGGCGGCGCGGCATCGGAGTTGTTACGTCGCGTCTCTGCTCGCTGATACGTCGCGTCTGTTCCGGATACGTCGCGTCTCTGCTCGCTGCCCCGACTCCGCACGCCGCACGACTCCGTACGCCGGACAACTCCGTACGCCGGACATCAGGGACGGAGCCGGGCACCAGGTACGGCGCGCCGAGCGCACGAAGCACCGAGCAGCACGCCGAAGCACGGAGCACGAGCACCGAGCACCGAGCACCGAGCACCGAGCACCGAGCACGCCAACGGCGTTGCCCGCGTCGGCCGCATCAACCTCATGCAGCGCATCAGCACCATGCGCCACACCAGCCTCATGCGTCACACGCGCAAGCAAGGCACCGTCGCGCGGGCGCCCGCACCTCACGGCCGGAGCGCCTCGCACCCGCCCGCGGCGAGCGCGGGGTGGCGCGTGGCGCCGCGACACATCGGCGCCGCGGCGGGCCCGCCGGGCACAGGCGTCAGACGCCCGCGCCCAGCATCGCGTTGATCCGCTGCGGATCGCCGCAGACGACCAGCAGGGCTCCGGCCCGGGTGAGCGCCGTCGGCAGGGCCGCCACGGCGGCCTCCTCGCTGCCGCCGTTCAGGGCCACGACGACCACGGGGCGGGCGGCGGCACGGGGCAGAGCGGCGGCGTCGGCGTAGAAGACGTCGTCGCCCGCGTCGTGCTGAGCCCAGTAGGCGTCCTCGCCGAAGGACAGCTCGTGCGTGGCCCACGGGTGGAGTTCGCCGGTGGTGATCACCAGGACGTCGCCGGGGGCGCGGCCCGAGTCGAGCAGCAGGTCGACGGCTTCCTCGGCGGCGTCCAGCGCGCCCTCGACGGAGGCCGGGATCAGCTGGATCTGCGGGACCGCGGCGGAAGCGCCGGTGGTGGAAGCTTCGGGGACAGCCGGAGCCGTCGGCTCCGGCTTGGCGGCCTGGGCGCTGGGCCCGGGCTTGACGGCCGGTTCGCGCGTCGCGCGCTGCGCGGACGGCATCGGCCGCGCGGGACCCGGACGGCCGGGTCGCGACGGAGCCGCGGGACGCGGACCGGGTACAGGGCGGGGGGTCGGCGCGTTACGGCCGGAGGCCGGCGTGGCGCGGGGACCCTGGGCACTCTCGTGAATCTGAGGCTCCTCGGGAATGAGAGGCATGCGTTGTTGTCTATCAAACGCCGACGCGACACGCGTCGGCGGGTGGCACATGAGTGCGACCTGAACTGCGGAAAACATCAGAAGTCAAAGCCGAGCTGGCCCTCGATTTCCGGAACGTTTTCCTCCGCCCAGGTGCGGGCCTTCTTGAGGTGCCGCCACTGGGGCAGCGCATCAAGATACGCCCACGTGAGCCGGTGGTAGGGAGTGGGTCCCTGTTCCGCCAGCGCGGCCTTGTGCACCGGCGACGGATAACCGGCGTTGGCCGCAAAACCGAAGTCTGCATGTTCGATGCCCAGTTCGGCCATCATTTTGTCGCGCCGAACCTTGGCGATCACCGACGCCGCGGCGACGGCCACGCAGGACTGATCGCCCTTGATGACCGTACGAACCCGCCAGGGCGCCCCGAGATAGTTGTGCTTCCCGTCGAGAATGACCGCTTCCGGACGGACCGGCAGGGCCTCGAGCGCACGGCAGGCGGCCAGCCGCAGCGCGGCTGTCATGCCCAGGTCGTCGATCTCCTCGTGCGAGGCGTGCCCCAGAGCGTGCGCCGTCACCCAGCCCTCCAACTCCTCGGCGAGCTCGGCACGCCGCTTGGGAGTGATCAGCTTGGAGTCGGTGAGCCCCTCGGGCGCCCTGCGCAGCCCCGTCACCGCCGCACACACGGTGACCGGTCCCGCCCACGCTCCGCGTCCGACTTCGTCGACACCGGCGACGATCTTCGCTCCGGTGGTGGCGCGAAGGGAGCGCTCGACGCTGTGGGTGGGTGGTTCGTACGGCATGGCGTCACCAGCGTACGCCGCCGACGACCGCTCGCGACACCCCGGTTCGCCGAGTCCCGGCCGGGCGCACGCCACACTCCCCACCCACACGCCCGGCCGCCCCGTCGAAGCGACGGGCACACCGCTCGGGGCACGCCTCACGGGCGCAGCAGCGGCATCATGACCTGGTCGATGAGGCTGACGAATTCCTCGTCCGGCCATTCGCTCCCGCACACCTTGGAGCGATACATCATCATCGCCGGAATCACATTGCAGACGTACTGGTCGGTCGCTCCGGAACGCACCTCCCCGCGCTCCATTCCACGCCGCATGACCTGTCTGATGAGTTCCACACTCGGTTCGATGACCCCCTCGACGATCACGCCATGGAACCGCTCGGCAGTTGCCGTGTCGCACTCGTGAAGAACGGCCATCAGCGCATAGCCGGGCCGCGACGTCATGGCCGCGCGCATCTGGCGGCACAATTGCAGCAGGTCCTCCCGGACGCTTCCGCAGTCCGGCACGTCGTCGACCTTGGGCAGCCCGGCCTGCAGGGCATTGACGACGAGGTCCTCCTTCGACGGCCAGCGGCGATAGACCGCCGCCTTTCCCGTCTGCGCGCCCGCGGCCACGCCCTCCATCGTCAGTCCGCTCCAGCCGACCGTACTGAGTTGTTCCAGCGCGGACTCGAGGATCGCGCGCTCCAGCACGGGGCCTCGACGGCGCGAGGCGACCGCCTGAGCGGAGGCGGACGTCCAACGCGAAGTAACCATCTGCACATCTCCGTTGAGCAATCAAGGTAGCCCTCAGTGAACGCTTGCGTTCACTGTCAGGGTTTCACTACCGTAAGCGCGACAGTGAACGTCTGCGTTCACTAACGCACTTGTGGGGGACCCATAGTGACAACCTCTCAATTAACTCAAGATCAAAAGCCTGGCGCGGCCCGACGGGAAGGGCGCCCCGGTGTGGCGCTCACCATCATCGCCGCCTGCCAACTCATGGTGGTACTGGACGCGACGATTGTGAACATCGCGCTCCCGCACATTCAGGACGCGCTCAAGTTCTCCACGACGGACCTCACTTGGGTCGTGAGTGCGTACACGCTCACCTTCGGCGGCCTGCTGCTCCTCGGCGGCCGCGCCGGTGACATCCTGGGCCGCCGCCGGGTCTTCATGTTCGGCATCCTGCTCTTCACGCTCGCCTCCCTGCTCGGCGGATTCGCCCAGGAGCCCTGGCAGTTGCTGGCGGCGCGCGCCCTCCAAGGTGTCGGTGGCGCGATCGCGTCACCGACGTCGCTGGCCCTGATCACGACGACGTTCCCCGAGGGACCCGAGCGGAACCGCGCGTTCGGTGTCTTCGCGGCCGTCTCCGCGGGCGGCGGCGCGATAGGCCTGCTGGCGGGCGGCATGCTCACCGAGTGGCTGGACTGGCGCTGGGTGCTGTTCGTCAACGTACCCATCGGCGTGCTGATCGCCTTCCTCACCCCGCTCTACATCAGCGAGTCCGAACGCCATCCGGGCCGCTTCGACTTCGTGGGCGCGCTGACGTCGACGGCCGGCATGGCCTCGCTGGTCTACGGCTTCATCAGAGCCTCCGAGGACGGCTGGCGCGACGGCCTCACCCTCGGCTCGTTCGGCGCGGCGGTCGTGCTGCTCGCGGCCTTCGTCCTCATCGAGAGCCGGGCCAAGGAACCGATCACGCCCCTGAAGATGTTCGCCGACCGCAACCGGTCGGGTACGTACGTGATCATGCTCAGCCTGGCCGCGGCCATGTTCGGCATGTTCTTCTTCATCGTGCTCTTCGTCCAGAACGTGTTGAGCTACACCCCCATCGAGGCCGGTCTCGCCTTCCTGCCCGTCACGGTCGCGATCGTGATCGGCGCGGGTCTGTCGCAGCGGTTCCTGCCGGTCCTCGGCCCCAAGCCCTTCATGGTGACCGGCTCCGCCATCGTCGCCCTGGGCCTCGGCTGGCAGACGTTCATCACCCCGGACAGTTCGTACGTGAGCGGGGTGCTGGGCCCGATGCTGCTGTTCGGCTTCGGCATGGGTCTGAACTTCGTGACGCTGACGCTCACCGCGGTGTCCGGCGTCGCCGTGCACGAGGCGGGTGCCGCGTCGGGGCTGCTCAACGCGACACAGCAGGTGGGCGGGTCGCTCGGCCTGTCCATCCTGACGACGGTCTTCGGTACGGCGAGCCGGGACGAGGCCAAGGAACAGGTCCCGGACTTCATGGCCAACTCCTCCCCGCAGGAGAAGGCCGCCTTCGCCAAGTCCGGCGAACTGCCGGCCCCCTGGGGCCACGAGGTGCTCTCCACGGGCATCTCCACGGCCTTCATACCGGCCGTCGCCATGGCCGTACTCGCCCTGATCATCGCGGTCCTTGTGATCCGCGTGCGCAAGAGCGACCTGGACGCCCTCGCCGGTACGGCGAGCGCGGCGGGTCCTGCGGGGGGCTGACGGGGGAGGTGTGTGTGCCGGGCCGCCCGCGACGGCGAGACCGGCCCGGCACACACACGGCCACCGTCACCAACGCTCAGGGGCACGCCCACGCAGGCTCGCGCTCACGCCCCGTTCAGGCCGCTCAGACCGTGGTGACCGGCACCCAGTCGGGCAGCGCCTCGGTCCGCTCCAGCCAGGCGGCCGGCGGCGCCCCCTCGGCACCGGCGGCCACGACTCCGCCCACGATCGCGCAGGTGGTGTCCATGTCCCCGCCCACCCGCACGGTGTCCCAGAAGGCCCGTTCGTACGCACCCAGTGCGCGAGCCGCCGACCACAGCGCGAACGGCACGGTGTCGTGCGCCGTGGTACGACGCCCGCACCCCAGCACGGCGGCCACCGTCCCGGCGTCGTCGTAGTCGAGCATGTCCCGCGCCCGCCGCAGCCCGGCGCCCACGGCACTGCGGGGCACCAGGTCGATCACCCCGTCGAGCAGCGCCTTGGGAGCCGGCGGCCCCGTGGCGCCGGCCGCCAGCGCCGCCGCCGCGGCCACCGCCATGGCACCCACGACGGCCTCACGATGCTGGTGCGTCGGGTAGGCCGAGATCTCCGCCTGGTGGGTCGCCTGCTCCGGGTCGTCGGCGTACCAGGCGCCGAGCGGAGCGATCCGCATGGACGCGCCGTTCCCCCAGGACCCCTGCCCCTTGAACAGGGCGGAGGCCAGCTCCCGCCAGTCCCCGCCGTCGCGGATCCGGCCGAGCAGTTGGTTCACGGCGGGGCCGTAGCCCCGGTCGGCATGGTGGTGCTCGGCGAAGGAGCGGGCCAGGGCGTCCTGGTCGATCCTGCCGTGGGCGGCGAGGACGGACAGGACGGAGCAGGCCATCTCGGTGTCGTCGGTCCAGGGCCAGGGGCCGTCGGGCAGCTCGCGCCGCTTGAGCAGCGGGTAGTGCGCGGGCGTGAAGAACTGGGAACCCAGCGCGTCTCCCACCGCAAGACCACGCAGGCTGGCGAGGGCGCGGTCAAGGCGCCGGTCGGGAGAGAGGTCAGCGGTCATCGCCCTGTCACTCTATCCGGTGATGCCGTACGGCTCCGGCTCACGCCAGCGCTCAAACCGCCGCTGGAGCTTAGGGCCCCATTGCCGTCTGACCCCGAGGCGGCCAAAAGCACGGAAAGTTTACTTCCACCGTCCGAACGGCCGGTCGAGTGTGTACTTGCCGTCCTCGCCGAGCAGCAGCGTCCTCGACTCGCCGTTGCCCGGGTTGGACAGCGACTCGAACTCCGCCACCGACCAGTGGAACCAGCGCATGCAGAACAGCCTCATGGTCAGCCCGTGCGTGACGAGCAGGACGTTCGGCGGATGATCGGGAGCCTCGAAGCTGCGGTAGAGGCTTTCCAGGAAGGCACCGACGCGGTCGTAGACGTCGGCACCCGACTCGCCCTGGGCGAAGCGGTAGAAGAAGTGGCCGTAGGCGTCGCGGTAGGCCTTCTGCAGCCTGACGTCGTCCCTGTCCTGCCAGTTCCCCCAGTCCTGCTCCCGCAGCCGCGGCTCCTCCCGCACCCGCACCAGCTCGGGGTCGAGCCGCAGTGCCTGGAAGGTCTCGTGAGTGCGGCGGTACGGCGAGACGTACACGCTCACCCGCTCCCGGCCGAACAGCTCCCGCATCTCTTTCCCGGTCTCCTCGGCCTGGCGCCGGCCCGTGTCGGTGAGTGCCAGGGCGTGGTCGGGCTCGCGTTCGTACACGGTGTCGTCGGCGTTGCCTGCCGACTCGCCGTGCCGGACGAGAACGATGCGCCGCGGTCGTGCCATGGGTCGACCCTAGATCGGCTCCTCGCCGAGCGGCTCAGCCGGGTAGCCGGCCGGACTCCATCCGGCGTATGTGCCCGGTGAAGCGGCTGCGCAGGAGCCGGTCGTGGGAGACGACCACGAGGGCGCCCGTCCACCGGTCGAGGGCTTCCTCCAGTTCCTCCACGAGGGCGAGCGCCAGGTGGTTGGCCGGCTCGTCGAGCAGGAGCAGGTCCGCGGGTCTGGCGAGCAGCCGTGCCAGGGCGAGTCTTCTGCGCTGCCCGGCGGAGAGGGAGCCGACGGGCACAGACAGGTCCCGGGAGTGGAACAGGCCGTAGGAGAGCAGCAGTTCGGCCTGTTCGTCCTCGGTGAGCGGCAAGCCCTTCCCGAACGCCGCGAGCACGCGCTCGGCGGGGCGTCGTACCGGTATCTCCTGCGCGAGATACCCGATGCGGCCCCGGCGGACGACCGAGCCCTCGTCCGGTTCGACCACGCCCGCCATGGTGCGCAGCAGGGTGGACTTGCCCGCGCCGTTGCCGCCGTGGACGAGGAGCCGCTCGCCCGCCGACACCGTCAGCTCCTCGACGCGCAGCCGGTCCCCCACCCGCACGTCCCGCAGCGCCACCAGATCTCCCTCGGTGGCTGCGGCCAACGGCCGGGCGGCGAAGCGCAGCGGCTCCGGCGGCTTGGGCACGGGGTGGTCGCGCAGTCTGCGCAACCTCTCCTGCGCGTTGCGCACGCGGCCGGCGACCGAGGCCTGGACCCGGCCTCCCGCGCGGTCGTACGCCATTTTGTTGTTGTCCTTCATGCCCCGGCCACCGGCCACCGCGTGGGCCGTGGTCGCCGAGAACTCCTCGAGCCGCCGTGTCTCCTCGCGCCATTCCGCGTAGGCCTGCTCCCAGCGCTGCCGGGCCGCCGCGCGCTCGGCGAGCAGGCCTTGATAGCCGTCCCCGTACCGCACGACCGTGCGGCGGGCTTCGTCGACCTCGAGGATCGCGGTGGCCACGCGGTCGAGGACGGTCCGGTCGTGCGAGACCGCGACGACCGTGCCGGGGTGGGCCAGCAGCGCGGTCTCCAGCCAGTCGAGCGCGTCCTCGTCGAGATGGTTGGTCGGCTCGTCCAGGAACATCACTTCCGGGGACGCGGCGATCAGGCAGGCCAAGCCGAGGCGTGCCTGCTCGCCCCCGGACAGACTGCCGAGCACGCGCGCGCGGTCCAAGTGCGTGAGCCCGAGACCGTTCATGGCCTTGTCGACGCGCGCGTCCGCCTCATACCCACCGCGCAGTTCGAAGGCCGTGAGCAGGTCGCCGTATTCACTCAGCGCCGACTCGGATGCCGTGCCGAGGCCTGCCTCCAGCTCCCGCAACTGCCGCTCCATGGAACGCAGTTCGGAAAGAGCCGCGTCGATGGCGTCGCCCACACTGCGGTCCGCCGACAACTGCGGCGTCTGCGCGAGGAACCCGACGCCTTCCTCCGCGACGGTGACCACCTCACCGGCATCCGGCCGATCGCGCCCGGTCAGAAGATGCAGGAGCGTCGACTTCCCAGCGCCGTTCTCCCCCACGACCCCGACGCGCTCGCCCGGGCGGACGGTGAAGGAGACGTCGTCGAACAGGAGGCGCTCACCACGCGCCTTCGTCACGCCACGTACCGAGATTTGAGTAGGCATGGGCACCCCCGATTCCGTACATGCCACTTCCGCACATCGATTCCCCGCATCGACGAGCAAACGCAACGCTTGTCGCATTACGATGAGTGTGGCACAGTCACCCGCACTAACGCAACAGCTGTAGCGATTGAGGGTGCGGCAGGGGTCCGGCGCAGCCAGAACCGGTGGATTTGATGGGCGAAGAGGCGGCCAGGCCAGGCGATGAGGTGGATGAGGCGGCAGCGCCAGGCGACGGGGCGGATGAGGCGATGGGACAGGCTGATGGATCGAAATATCGAAGGACCGAGATGACGGACAAGGCCGGCAAGGCTGACAAGGCCGTTCACGCCGGCCAGGATCCGGCCCCGGGCACCCGCCGCCCCGGCGGCCGCACCGCCCGCACCCGGGCAGCCGTCCGCGACGCCGTCCTGAGCGGCCTGAGCGATCACGGCTACCCGGGCCTGACCATCGAGTACGTCGCCGAACACTCGGGCGTGCACAAGACCACTCTGTACCGGCGCTGGGGCGGCCTGGAGGGCCTGGTGGCCGACGCGCTCGACCTTGCGGGCGAGGACACCTGGACGCCGCCGGACACCGGCAGCCTGGAAGGCGATCTGCGGGCGCTCGCACGTGAAGTCGTGGACACGTTCGCCGACGAGTCGAAGGCCGCCGCGCCGACGGCGTTCATCGCCGCCTCGTTCCAGTCCCCGCGGGCGGCCGACGCCCTGCACACCTTCTACGCCGAGCGGTTCGCACGCTGCGAGGCGGTGGTGGCGCGGGCCGTGGAGCGGGGCGAGGCGGAGCGGGACACCGACGCGGCGGCGCTGGTCCGCGCCGTCTCCGCACCGCTGATGCTGCGCCTGTTCATCACGCGTGAGCCGGTCGACGCGGCACTCGCCGATCAATCCGCGGCCATGGTGCTCGCCGCCGCGCACGCCGGGGCGTTCAGGGAGCGCTGATCAGCCGGTCGACAGGTCGGCACGCGGCGACCTTCACCGGGCGCTGATCAGTCACCGTGCGCTGACCAGGAGGTCATGCGCGAGGAGCCGGGCCCATGCGGCGGGAGGCAGCAGTCAGCGGGACCAGAGGACGGAAGCCAAAGGACGGAAGCCAAAGGACGGAGGCCAGCGGTCAGCGGCCAGAAAGCCAGCCGAGAGGACCCGCACCTCAGACCGTCCACGTCGGCTCTAACTGCACAACGTCCCCGGTGAGCGCCGCCACGTCCGCCTCCGTCTGCGCGCGCAGCGCGAGCCGTTCGATCCGTTCCACGCGGTACTTCCCGTGCTCGGCGGCGGACTGCCACATCGAGAGGACCAGGAATTCGTGCCCGGGGGCCTCCCCGAAGAGCCCGCGCACCATGCCGGGCGAGCCCGCCATCGCGGGGTTCCAGACCTTCTCCTGCATCAGCGCGAAGTTCTCGACCCGCGCCTCATGGACGCGGCAGTGCGCCACCCGCACGACGTCCGCGTCCGTGAAGCGCGGCTCGAATCCCGTCTTGACGTCGAAGCGGTGGTCGAAGAGCTTGGCCTGGAGGTTCTTGTAGGTGCCCACCTGCGCCGCGGCGAGCCGGTCGTGCGAGCGGGCCATGAAGGAGTCGTAGAAGGCGCGGCTTTCCCAGAACGCGAAGACATGGGCCACGTCCGACCGGCCACGGCTCCACCCTCCGCCCTGTCCCCGGAACCCCGGCTCCCCCAGAAGCCCCGCCCACTTTCGCTGCGCCCGCTCGAAACCCCGGCGGTCCACCACGGTGCAGCGAATCCACTTGACCAGCACCGCGCCATCGTACGGCGCGGCGCGTGGCCCGGGTCACGCGCCGGGGTAGTGCACCCGGATCAGCTCGGCGAAGTCGTCGTCATCGAGCTCGACGCCGAACTCCCGCACGAGCGTGTCCCGCAACTCGCCCACAGGTACATCGCGTTCGTCCGTCGAACCGTCGGGGCGCGTGCGGGTCAGTTCCGCGCCGATCAGCCGCCGGCGCACATCGGGAGCGGCCCGCTGCAGCACCGGACGCCGGATGAAGGGGGATCTGGGGTGAGTTGAGGTGTAGTGGTTCATCACTACGTAGTCGACGGGCAGGCACCGGGTCGTCGTATAGGCGTAGAGGTCGAACCAGCTGTCGGCACGCTCGGTGCGCAGCACCCGCACTCCGTCCGCCTCGCCTTCGATGGCGAACCGCCACTCTCCTTGTCGTACATCGACTTGTACGTCGGCACCTTCCCGCATCGGGACGGGTTCGAGCAGCCCGTCCCCACCGAAGCCGACGTCGCAGTGCCACTGTTCGCCGTCCGCCTCGACCCTCAGGAGCATGTGCGTCACCGGACGCGTGGCGGACGCGCCCGCCCTGACGCGGGCGCCAAGTCCCCTTACGGGGAAGCCGATACGTTCCAGAGCCGCGGCGAACAGGAGGTTCTGCTCGTAGCAGTAACCCCCGCGCCGGCGGCGGACCATCTTGTCCTGGAGCGCGGCCAGGTCCAGGAGGACCGGGCGGCCGAGCATGATCTCCAGGTTCTCGAAGGGGATCGAAGCCACATGCGCCCGGTGGAGCGCGCGCAGCGTCTCCAGGTCGGGCTTCGCCTCACCCTCGTATCCGATTCGCGCCAAGTAGGCCTCGACGTCGAGTTCTTCCCCGTTCCATGTCATGGGCCAATGATCGCCGCCACGGCGCGGCACGCAAACCGGAATGGCGTCGACCGGCGCCGACGCGCCCGTACCGCACCCGATCCACAGGGTTCGCGGCACCGATGTCAGCGGCAGGCCTTAGCGTGGTCGTAGCGCTGACGATGCGCAGAGGCGATGCACAGAGAATGACAACGTACAAAGCACGAGGGGGAGTTCGGTGAGCAACATCAGGAAGGGGCTCAAGAAGGTCGAGGTGGGGCTGAAGTGGGACCCGAGCCCCATGGGGGCATCGCCCCACGATCTCGACATAGTGGCGGCGACGTACACCGCCGACGACCCCCAGGGCCGGCCTGCCTACCTCGTGCACTTCGACAGCCGCTCCCCCGACGGCACCATCACGCTCAGCCGGGACAGCAGGACGGGCCAGGGGTTCGGCTACGACGAGGTCATGGTCCTGGAGCTGGAGCGGCTCGCCGAGCGGTACACGCGCGTGCTGGTCGGGGTGGCCATCCAGCAGCCTCCGGAGGGACGGGTCTTCGGCGAGGTCGCGAACACCTCGGTGCGCATCCGGGAGGGGTACACCGACCTCGCGGAGCACGACTTCGCGGAGGTCGCCGGATGCACGGCCGCGGTGGTCGGCGAGTTCTCCCGGGACGAGGCCGGGAATTGGACGTTCCGCGAGCTGCTCCGCGGCTTCGACACCGACCTGGTGGCCTTCGCCGCCGAGATGGGCACCGCGCGCTGAGCTCCCCCGGTAGCAAACGGTGAGGGGCGGCGGGGCCGTCCCGGCCCCGCCGCCCCTCACCTACCTCATGGCGTCAGACGCTCAGCTGCAGCCGCTGGTGGAGCCGCAGCCCTCGCAGATGTAGCACGAGCCCGCGCGCTGCATCTTCGTGCCGCAGGAGAAGCACAGCGGCGCGTCGGCCTGGATGCCGAGCTGCATCTCGACGAGCTCGGCGCTGGTGTGCGCCTGCTGCGGAGCGGCCTCCTCGGCCTCCGGCTTCGGCGTGGCGACCGCCTTCAGGGACTCCGTCTGCCGCGGGGCGGACTGGGCCAGGCCCTCCACGTCCACGTCCTCGTCAGACGGCTCGTACGAACCGGTCTCCAGGTGACGCTGACGCTCCTCGGCGGAGTGGATGCCGAGCGCGGAGCGGGTCTCGAAGGGCAGGAAGTCCAGCGCCAGGCGGCGGAAGATGTAGTCGACGATCGACTGCGCCATCCGCACGTCCGGGTCGTCCGTCATGCCGGCCGGCTCGAAGCGCATGTTCGTGAACTTGGAGACGTACGTCTCCAGGGGCACGCCGTACTGCAGACCGACGGAGACGGCGATGGAGAAGGCGTCCATCATGCCCGCGAGGGTCGAGCCCTGCTTGGACATCTTCAGGAAGACCTCGCCCAGACCGTCGTCCGGGTAGGAGTTGGCGGTCATGTAGCCCTCGGCGCCGCCGACCGTGAAGGACGTGGTGATGCCGGGACGGCCCTTGGGGAGACGCTTGCGGACCGGGCGGTACTCGACGACCTTCTCGACCGCCGTACGGATCGTGTCCTCGGCCTTCTCGGTGATCTCGGCCTTCTCCGCCTCCTTCTTCTTGGCGGAGAGGGGCTGGCCGACCTTGCAGTTGTCGCGGTAGATGGCGAGCGCCTTGACGCCCATCTTCCAGGCCTCGAAGTAGACCTCTTCGACGTCCTCGACGGTGGCGGTCTCCGGGAGGTTGACCGTCTTGGAGAGCGCGCCGGAGATCCACGGCTGGATGGCGGCCATCATCCGGACGTGGCCCATCGCGGAGATGGAGCGCTCGCCCATGGCGCAGTCGAAGACCTCGTAGTGCGCGGTCTTCAGACCCGGGGCGTCGATCACATTGCCGTGCTCGGCGATGTGGGCGACGATCGCCTCGATCTGCTCCTCCTGGTAGCCCAGGCGGCGCAGGGCCTGCGGGACGGTGCCGTTGACGATCTGCATCGAGCCGCCGCCGACCAGCTTCTTGAACTTGACCAGCGCGAGGTCGGGCTCGAGACCGGTGGTGTCGCAGGACATCGCCAGACCGATGGTGCCGGTGGGCGCGATGACCGAGGCCTGCGAGTTACGGAAACCGTTCTTCTCGCCGAGCCGCAGGACGTCCTGCCAGGACTCCGTGGCGGCGGCCCAGATCGGCGTGTCCAGGTCGTCCATGCGGACGGCCGCGGCGTTGGCGTCGGCGTGCTGCTTCATGACGCGCTGGTGCGGCGTGGCGTTGCGGGCGTAGCCGTCGTACGGACCGACGACCGCGGCGAGCTCCGCGGAGCGCTTGTACGAGGTGCCGGTCATCAGCGACGTGATGGCGCCGGCGAGGGAACGGCCGCCGTCGGAGTCGTACGCGTGGCCGGTCGCCATCAGGAGGGCGCCCAGGTTGGCGTAGCCGATGCCGAGCTGGCGGAAGGCGCGGGTGTTCTCGCCGATCTTCTGCGTCGGGAAGTCCGCGAAGCAGATGGAGATGTCCATCGCCGTGATGACCAGCTCTACGACCTTGGCGAAGCGCTCGGAGTCGAAGGACTGGTTGCCCTTGCCGTCGTCCTTGAGGAACTTCATCAGGTTCAGCGAGGCGAGGTTGCAGGACGTGTTGTCCAGGTGCATGTACTCGCTGCAGGGGTTCGAGCCGTTGATACGGCCGGACTCCGGGCAGGTGTGCCAGGCGTTGATGGTGTCGTCGTACTGGATGCCGGGGTCGGCGCAGGCCCAGGCGGCCTCGGCCATCTTGCGGAAGAGGGACTTGGCGTCGACCTCTTCGATGACGTCACCGGTCATGCGGGCGCGCAGGCCGAACTTGTCGCCGTTCTCGACCGCCTTCATGAACTCGTCGTTCACACGGACCGAGTTGTTGGCGTTCTGGTACTGGACGGACGTGATGTCGTCGCCGCCCAGGTCCATGTCGAAGCCCGCGTCGCGCAGCGCGCGGATCTTCTCCTCTTCCTTGACCTTGGTCTCGATGAAGCCCTCGATGTCGGGGTGGTCGACGTCGAGGATGACCATCTTGGCCGCGCGGCGCGTGGCGCCGCCCGACTTGATCGTTCCTGCGGAGGCGTCGGCACCCCGCATGAAGGAGACCGGGCCGGACGCGTTGCCTCCGGAGGACAGCAGTTCCTTGGAGGAACGGATGCGGGAGAGGTTCAGGCCGGCGCCGGAGCCGCCCTTGAAGATCATGCCCTCTTCCTTGTACCAGTCGAGGATCGACTCCATGGAGTCGTCGACGGACAGGATGAAGCAGGCGGAGACCTGCTGCGGCTGGGGCGTGCCGACGTTGAACCACACCGGACTGTTGAAGCTGAAGATCTGGTGCAGGAGGGCATACGCCAGCTCGTGCTCGAAGATCTCGGCGTCGGCAGGCGAGGCGAAGTACTTGTAGTCCTCGCCGGCCTTCCGGTACGTCTTCACGATGCGGTCGATGAGCTGCTTGAGGCTCACCTCGCGCTGGGGGGTGCCGACCGCGCCGCGGAAATACTTGCTCGTGACGATGTTGACCGCGTTCACCGACCAGAAGTCGGGGAACTCGACGCCACGCTGCTCGAAGTTGACCGAGCCGTCGCGCCAGTTGGTCATGACGACGTCGCGGCGCTCCCAGACCACCTCGTCGTACGGATGCACGCCGGGGGTCGTGTGAATGCGCTCCATGCGCAGGCCCTTACCGCCCTTGGCTCCCTTGGCGCGGGAACCTCGTGCGGGGCCGCTCGTCGTCTCGGTCATGCCGCCTCCCTGTATCAGGCTAAAACGCCCTGAAGTGCCGCGTTCTTCCCGCAGCACGGTGTGTGTCTTGTGTCGCGGGCACCCCTACGGGCGACCCACGACGGGTCTGGTTCGCCGCCGGACCGTGATCCGGGATCCGGTCAGTCGGCGGCGGTGGCAGGCTGCGGGACTTCGGCAGTCCCACCGGGCCCGCGGCCGGTCGCGGTCCGCTCCGCACCGGAGCCGTCCGGCGCGGCGTCGCGCCGCCCTCGCAGCTCTTGGATGGCGGTCTCGAAGTCCTCGAGCGAGTCGAACGCCCGGTACACGGACGCGAAGCGCAGATAGGCGACGAGGTCGAGTTCCTGCAGCGGGCCGAGTATGGCCAGTCCCACGTCGTGGGTGGTCAGTTCGGCACTTCCGGTGGCCCGGACCGCTTCCTCGACCCGCTGGCCGAGCGCGGCGAGCGCGTCCTCGGTCACGGGCCGCCCCTGGCATGCCTTGCGGACGCCATTGATGACCTTGGTGCGGCTGAAGGGCTCGGTGACGCCGCTGCGCTTGACCACCATCAGCGAGCAGGTCTCCACGGTCGTGAAACGACGCGTGCAGTCCGGACACTGACGGCGCCTGCGGATCGACGTGCCGTCATCAGTGGTGCGGCTGTCGACTACGCGGCTGTCGGGGTGCCTGCAGAAGGGGCAGTGCATGGAACTCCCAACCCTCCTTCACGACACGACTCAAAGACCTCAACGGCCCCTCGGGGCCCTCGAAGCAGCCCCCAGCATAGGCGATGCCCGCGGACCCGAAAGACCGGGGACCACAACTTCTGGGCTGCGGCTGCAATCCAACCACTAGATCTGGGGTTTGCCGTAAATTTCGGCACCATCGCGTGTCGCGTCGGGAGCCACCGCGTGTCGCGGCACATGCCCCTCGCACGTCCCGGCGCGCGCCAGGCGCGCGGACACACGCACCGGGCGCCGACATCGCCCGGGAGGGCCCGGTGCCCGGTTGACGGAGCACCGAATGGCACTATGGGGGCGCACCCGGCAGGGCCACGGCTCCGGCGGTGAAGCGTACCGTAATGAACCGAATTTTCTTTCGGTCCGCGCGTTAGCCATACACCCAGACACATGATCGCGTCAGGCAATCTACGATTTTTCACTCGAACGTGTGTTTGGCGCAACCTTTCGAAAGCAACTACCGTTGGCTAACTAGGGAGAACATCTCGAGAGGGGCCGACCGACGTGACCACCACCGCAGACAGCGCCACCATCACTGCCCAGGACCGCTCCCAGAGCCGATTCGAGCCGGTGCATGCCATGAATGACGCAGCCACGAACCAGGAGGGGCCCAAGCCCACGCGCTCCCTGCCGGGCCGACCTCCAGGAATCCGCGCCGACAGCTCGGGACTCACCGATCGCCAACGCCGGGTGATCGAGGTCATCAGGGACTCGGTGCAGCGGCGGGGTTACCCGCCGTCGATGCGCGAAATCGGTCAGGCAGTCGGCCTCTCCAGCACCTCCTCGGTGGCGCATCAGCTCATGGCTCTGGAGCGCAAGGGCTTCCTGCGCCGCGACCCGCACCGCCCCCGGGCGTACGAGGTCCGTGGCTCCGACCAGCCGAACACCCAGGCCACCGACACCACGGGCAAGCCCGCCGCTTCGTACGTCCCGCTGGTCGGCCGCATCGCGGCGGGCGGTCCGATCCTCGCCGAGGAGTCCGTCGAGGACGTCTTCCCCCTCCCCCGGCAGCTCGTCGGCGACGGTGAGCTCTTCGTCCTGAAGGTCGTCGGCGACTCCATGATCGAAGCCGCCATCTGCGACGGGGACTGGGTCACGGTCCGCCGTCAGCCCGTCGCCGAGAACGGCGACATCGTCGCCGCCATGCTCGACGGCGAGGCCACCGTCAAGCGCTTCAAGCGCGAGGACGGGCACGTCTGGCTCCTGCCGCACAACTCCGCGTACCAGCCGATCCCCGGCGACGAGGCGACCATCCTCGGCAAGGTGGTCGCGGTCCTGCGTCGCGTGTGAGCCTCCGCCCCTGACCGGGCCCCGGGACCTCTGCGCCGGTTCCGGGGCTCGTCGCATGCCGTGGCCCCCTCGCGAGCCGTGGCCGCGTCCCTCTCGCAAGCCGTGGCCGTGCCCCGTCGCAAGCCGTGTCGGGGCGGCCGCGGCCTGGAGAGGCCCGCAAGGGCCCGGCGAGAGGCCGCCGCCCAGCAGGGGCGAGCGGCTACGCCTCCGCCGCCTCCACAGCCTCCGCGCTTGCCTCAAGGGCAGCAGCCTCCCCCGCCGCCTCGGCCGCATTCGCCACCGCGTCGATCGCCGCCAGGGAGCGGCGCACCTGATTACGGTCCGTGGTGTACCAGAAGTCCGGCAGCGAAGCCCGCAGATAGCTCCCGTAGCGCGCGGTGGCCAGCCGCGGGTCCAGGATCGCCACCACACCGCGGTCCCCCGACGCGCGGACGAGCCGACCGGCCCCCTGCGCCATCAGCAGCGCCGCATGCGTCGCCGCGACCGCCATGAAGCCATTCCCGCCCGCCTCGTCCACGGCCTTCTGCCGGGCGCTCATCAGCGGGTCGTCCGGGCGCGGGAACGGGATCTTGTCCATGATCACAAGCTGGCAGTTCGCGCCCGGTACGTCGACGCCCTGCCAGAGCGAGAGCGTGCCGAACAGACACGTCTGCGCGTCGGCCGCGAACCCCTTGATCAGCTCGCCGAGCGTCTCCTCGCCCTGCAGCAGGATCGGCATGTCGAGCCGGCCCCGCAGCTCCTCGGCGGCGGACTGCGCCGCCCGCATCGAGGAGAACAGTCCGAGCGTCCGCCCGCCCGCCGCCTCGATCAGCTCGGCGAGCTCGTCCAGCATGTCCGCGCGCGTGCCCTCACGCCCCGGACGCGCCAGGTGCTGCGCGACGTACAGGATGCCCTGCTTGCGGTAGTCGAAGGGCGAGCCGACGTCGAGGCCCTTCCAGACCGGCGTGTCCTCCTCGGACCGGGTGCCCTCCGGGGCGAGGCCCAGCGACGCTCCGACGCCGTTGAAGTCGCCGCCGATCTTGAGTGTGGCGGACGTGAGGACCACGGAGCGGTCCGTGAACAGCTTCTCGCGGAGCAGACCCGACACCGACATGGGAGCCACCCGCAGGGAGGCGCCGAAGCGGTCGTGGCGTTCGTACCAGACGACGTCGTACTCGGAGCCGTTGGTGATGCGCTCCGCGACGTCGTGGATCGACTCCACGGAGGCCAAGGCCTGCTTGCGGACCGCGTCCTCGTCCTGGACGGACTTGTCGCGGGTGGAGCCGAGCGCCGAAATGACCGTGCGCGCGGCGTCACGCAGGGCCATCAGGGCATAGCCGAGGTCCTCGGGGATCTCTTCGAGGCGCCCCGGCAGCGCCAACTCCATCAACCGCTCGAAGCCCTCCGAGGCCGTCTGGAGCTGATCTGCGGCCTTCTCGTTGACCAGCTTCGCCGCGCGCCGCACCGCGCGGTTGACCTGCCCCGGAGTGAGCTCACCGGTGGCGACTCCGGTGACGCGGGACACCAGCTCGTGCGCCTCGTCCACGATCAGCACCTCGTGCTGGGGCAGGACGGGGGCGCCTTCGATGGCGTCGATCGCGAGCAGTGCGTGATTGGTGACGACGACCTCGGAGAGCTTCGCCCGCTCCCGGGCCAGCTCGGCGAAGCACTCCTGGCCGTACGCGCACTTCGAGGCGCCGAGGCACTCCCTGGAGGAGACGGACACCTGCGCCCAGGCGCGGTCGGAGACGCCCGGGGTGAGGTCGTCGCGGTCGCCGGTCTCCGTCTCGTCCGCCCAGTCCCGCATGCGCAGCAGGTCCCGGCCCAGCTTGCTGGTGGGCGCCGCGGCCTCGAACTGGTCGAACAGGCCCTCTTCCTCGTCCTGCGGCATGCCTTCGTGGAGGCGGTGCAGGCACAAGTAGTTCGATCTGCCCTTGAGCATGGCGAATTCGGGGCGGCGGCGCAGCAGCGGGTGCAGCGCGTCCACCGTCCGCGGCAGGTCGCGCTCGACGAGCTGGCGCTGCAGCGCAAGCGTGGCCGTCGCGACGACGACCCGCTCCCCGTGCGCGAGCGCGGGCACCAGATAGCCGAGGGACTTGCCGGTGCCGGTGCCGGCCTGGACGAGCAGGTGGGAACCGTCGTCGATCGCCTCGGCGACGGTCTCGGCCATGGTCACCTGGCCGGGGCGCTCGGTGCCGCCGACAGCGGCGACAGCGGCGTGCAGGAGCTCGGGGAGGGAGGGCTTCGTCATAGCTCGACCAGCCTACGGTGCCCCACTGACAACCCCGCCAACACCGCCCACACCGTCGAGCTCGCCGACATCGCGATCAAGACGGGTGGAGGGGGTTGGGCACGGTCCCGTGGACGGCGGCGTGCGGGCGCTCGGAGCGGTCGCGGTAGCCGTCGAGGTGGAGCCGGTTGCGGTTCAGACACAGGCGCTCGATACGTGGTGTCAGCAGGTCGAACATTTCGTAGCGCTCCTTCAGCTCGGGAGCGCGGGCCTGGTGGCGCAGGATCTCGGCCCGGACGAGGGACCAGAAGTCGGTCTCCGGGACGCCCAGTTGTTCCTCGCACAGCGGCGCCAGATAGCGGAAGACTCCTACGAAGAGCCCGGCGTGAATGAACTGGGTCAGGAAGGCCGGCGGCTCGGTGAGCAGGATCTCGCGTACGTTGTCGGGCATGGAGGCGTGCTCCGGCACCGGTTCCGCACTGACGTTGACGTCGTCCACGAAGTCCTTGACCGCAAGGCGGACGGGCACATCCTTGTCGTCGAAGACGACGATGGTGTTCTCCCCGTGCGGCGAGAACACCGTTCCGTACCGGTAGAGGAACTGCAGCAGGGGCGGCAGCAGGGCGGCGAACAGGTGCGTCAGCCATTCCGTGGGTGTGAGCCCGGAGCGGCTCACGAGCTCCGCGACGAACGCGCGCCCCTGCGGATCGGTGTGCAGCAGCGCGGCGAGAGTACGGGCGCGCTCCCCCGGCGCGAGATAGCGCGTGAGGGGCTCGCGCCAGATCGCGCCCAACAGCTCCTTGTACTGGTACGGAACCTCCGGGAGCGAGTCGTACACGGGGTGCTCGACCGCCACGGAGGCGACCTCTCCAAGGAGGATCACCCGGCACTCGTCCCGCAGGAAGGGGTCGCCGTCGCGCAGGGCGTGCACCCAGGAGGTGACGGCCGAGGCAGCGACCGTCCGCTCGGTGGGCAGGCCGCGCCATACCAGGGTGTTGAGGACCGACAGCGGCAGTTTGACCGTGTGGCGGTCGGGGCGTGTGGTGTTCAGGAAGGTCCGGATGGACTGCTGGGGCAGGCGCAGGTCGCCGTCGGAGGGCAGCGGGACGATCGTCCCGGCGGCGACGGAAGGGGCGAAGAGGGGCAGCACGATGTCGTCCCACTGCCAGGGGTGCACCGGCAGATAGAGGTACTCCCGGGGGTCGAGACCGCGCGCGCGAAGTATGGCCGCGTAGGACTCCCTGGTGGCGGGCTCCAGTTCGCGTGCGTAGAGCTCGTCGGCGGTGCACAGGCCCGGCACGCCCCGGTAGGTGGCGATGCTGGTGTGCACCGCGATCCATGGGAGGGGCGCGCTGCTGCGGGCCTCTGGGGCCCAGCGCCGCGCGTCGGTCGCGGAGAATCCGATGCGCCCTTTGTTGAGGACGAGCCAGGGGTGGCCGGTCTGGTGGCCTTCGAGCTCCGCGTAGCCCACGTCGGCAAGTTGCTCAGCGGTCAGCGCGCCGTGGTCGAGGCGGGTGTCGGCGCTGAGGGTGACGGTCAGCTCGCGGATGAGGTGACCGAGCGTGGCGCCGTCGAGATCCAGGGTGCGGCGCGCGGCCGTGAGGAAGCCCAGCGGATCGGTCAGGCGGCGCGGGCTGCCGGTGCCTTCGGTGAGGGTCAGGCTCGCCGGGTCCACGCGCCAACTGCCGTAGGCGCCACGGCGGGCGCGGAAGGTGAGGCGGGGGCGGGGCTCACCGTCGGCGGCGGGCTCGTCGAGGAGGAGGGAGTACGTGTCCCTGGCCCCGGTTCCGGCCCCGTTTTCGCTGCTTTCCGCGCCGCCCCCCTGCCCCGCGGGGACCGGCCTGACGATTTCTTCGTACGCGAACTCGCCGACGATCTTGGCGAGGAGCCGGCGCCCGGCCTCCTCCCAGCGCTCCCGGGTCAGCTCGGGCGGGTCGTAGAGGGCGGCCTCGCCGTGCGGCGACTGAGGTGCCTGAGGTGCCTGGGACGTCTGAGGTGCCTGAGGAATTTGAGATGTCGAGGTCGTCTGAGGCGGTAGGTCTGTCTGGGGCGTCAGTGCTGTCTGGGCTGTCTGGGCTGTCTGGGGTGTCGCGGGATCGGAAAGATTCGGCACGGGGACTCCTCGGGGAGGGAACCGGATCGGGTCGAGCGGTGTATCAGAAGTGAGCGGGTCGGAGGGTGACGGGCCGGGCGGTTCACAGCACGGTGCGCAGGGTCCGGTCGCGGATCATGAGCGCCGCGCGCTTGTCGGGAAGGTCCATCTCGGCGGCGAAGCGGAAGCCGCCGCTCAGAAAGGCGGAGACGGAGGGGGTGTTGCGCAGGTCTGGTTCGGCGACGACGCGTGCGCAGGAAGGACGATGGTCGAGTACGAGATCGGCCACGGCTCGCAGCAAGGTGCTGCCGAGGCCTCGGCCTCGGTCGGCGACTCCGCCGACGAGGAGGTGGATTCCGGTGTCGTGGGGGCGTGCGGGGTAGTGGCGCGCCAGCGGGTCGAGGTCGGCGCGGTAGATCTCCCAGTAGCTCATCGGTGTGCCGGCCAGGACGCCGAGGCAGGGAACGCTGCGTCCGTCGCCGTCGAGCTGGAGCCGCAGGTGGGCCTCCGTGACGGACGGGGGTCCCGCCAGCTCCCAGAAGGCCGCCACGGCGGGGTCGTTCATCCACCGGCTGATGAGCGCGAGGTCCCGGTCGAGGCGCACGGGGACGAGCTGGAAGACGCCGGCGTCCGTGGTGGCCGGGCCCCAGGCGGCGACGTGGTCGAGCAGGTCTCCGTGTGCCGGGTCGGCCTCGCTTGCCGCCGGGCGGTCCGCGCTCGCCGAGCCTTCGGAGGTGAGGGGTGCCGTGCGTCCGCCGCAGTCGGCGATCAGCGCGACGAGTTCGTCGGGCAGTCGCAGGTCGAGGGTGTCTTCGCAGTCCGGGACGCCCGCGGTGGCGGGCTCGGTTCCCGCGTCGGTGCTCGCGTCGGTGGGAGGCACGGCGTCGCTCCTCTCGGAGGGGGATTCGGCAGTGGTGGGGCCTGGTCCTCAGGAAGGGGTCATGGTCATCAGGAAGCGGGCGTGGTCATCGGCGGGGAAAGGGGGCGCCGTCGTCGGTGGCGCAAACACGGTGGTCTGCGCCGACGAGGAGAGCGCGCGTGCGGGCCGGGGCGTCCCGGCCGGGGCGTGGAGGGTCAGCCGGTCGGGCGGGGTCGAGAGAGTCACGCGTGGAGGGGATTCGAGATGGTGACGTAGACGGATTGGGTGTCGACGGGTCCGACGAGTTCGTCGAGGCCGTGCAGCCGCGTCAGGAGATTGGCCTTGCAGCGCAGCACGGGCGAGTCGAGCAGCAGGGCGGGCAGCGGGGTGCGGAGCCGGCCGGGTCCGGAGGCGGCGTCGGTGAGGAAGCGGCGGAACGCGGCGAGCAACAGCCTCTCGTCGGCGAGGCGTTCGGCGCCCAGGGCGCCGATGAGGCCGAGGACGTTGTTGATGCCGAGGTAGTAGGCGAAGCGCTCGTCGGTCACCTCGTCGGAGACGAAGGTCTCGCTGTGCTCGCCGATGCCGGGCAGCCGCTGCTCCAGCTCGGTGCGGCGGGACTCGCGGAAGTAGTAGCCCTGGTTGTCGCGGTAGCGGCCGCCGGTGGGCCAGCCGTCGGGGTCGAGCAGCAGCAGAGTGTTCTGCTGGTGGGCCTCCAGGGCGACGCCTGCTTCGGAGTCGAGCCAGAGCACGGGGCGTACGACGTGCTGGAGGTAGCGCAGGAACCACTCCGTGGCGACGGCCCCTCGTGGGCGGCCCGTGTGGCCGGCGAGCCGCGTGATGATCGCGGCGAGCCGGGAGTGCATCGGCGGCCGGTCCTGGCCGGTGGGCTGTGCGGTCGGCCTGGGCGACACGAGACCGGCGATGCAGGTGGCGTCGTCGTCGGGGCGGAACGGGTTGTGCCGGATCATGACGTCGAATCCGGCGACCGCTTCGCCGTCGGCTCCGGTGACGGCGAGCCAGGCCGGGTCACGGATCACGTCGAACGCGGGGTGGGCCGCCTGCCACTGTTCGCCGAGGCCGCTGCGCAGCAGCCGGTGCACCTCGACGCCGCGGTGGAGTTCCTTGCGGAGGTTCTCACGACGGGAGTTGGTGATGCGCAGGGCGAGGGACAGCTTCAGCATGGCCGGGGCGCCCGACCGGTAGAGGGTGCGTACGGAGGAGGTGGGGTGCCAGGGGTCGCCGTGCGGGCCGAGGTCCTTGAGGAGTCCGGCGTCCAGGAGGGCGGCGGTGTCGGGGCGGTGGCGGAGTTCGCGGATCTGCCACGGATGCGCGGGCAGCGCCGTGTGGCCGTCCGGCAGCGGCAGCTCGGGCCCCGCGAGGCGGGCGGTGAGCTGGTCCGCCGGAACGCTGCGGCCGCGCTCGGTCCAGGCCGAGTCCATGGCGAGCACCGAGCGGTCGACGGCGAGCCAGTGCAGCGGGAAAGCGCCGCGCAACTCCGGGGAGTAGAGCCGGGATTCGGTGGCGGAGAGGCCTTCGCGGCTCTTCGGGGTCGGGTGCATCGGATGGCCGAGGAGCAGGGACTGTTCGGCGGCGAGGAAGAGGTCGGGGGTGTCCCCCGGGTTGTTCCTGCGGTCGGCGATGAAGTCGGCCGTGCGGCGGACGGAGTCGGCGACGCGGGCGACCAGGTCGGCGCCGTCGGGGGCTTCACTCGGGTCGGCTGGGATGGGGGACGGCGTCGGGGGGTGCGTCGGCTTCGCGTGCTTGGGTTGGTCGGGTTGGTCGCTCGACTCGGGTTGGCCGCTCGGCTCGGGTTGGCCGCTCGGCTCGGGTTGGCCGCTCGGCTCGGGTTGGCCGCTCAACTCGGGTTGGTCGCTCAACTCGGGCTGTTGGGGCTGCGTGGGCCGACTGCCCTGCGTGCCCTGCGTGCCCTGCGTGCCGCGCTCACCTCGCTCGCCCCGCTCGCCGAGGGCCTCGTCGGTGTGCGCTGCAGTGGGCTCCTCGATCGTCCCGACCGCCCCCATCACACCGTTCGTGCCGATCCCACCGCTCATCCCAACCGCACCACTCGTCCCGCCTGCCCGGGCAGTTTCGCGGCTGAGGAGGGCGGCGACGGTGACGGCGTCCACCGGGGGCGCGGTCGTCGGGCCGTCCTCGAGCCAGGGGAGGCCGAAGCGGTGCCAGCCGGTCGGGGACCAGTAGTCCACGGGCGCGAGGAGCGCGGTGCCGCTGGCTTCGAGGGGGAGGCGCAGGGTGCCGTGGTCCGGCGCGGCGATGTCGTTCTCACGCACCCAGCAGCGCAGCAGGTTCTCGACGGCCGCGGCCTGTGCCGCCATGTGCGGGTCGGGGTGGTCGAGGAGGTCGGCGGTGCCGTGGAGCAGCCGCTCGGTGTCGTGGGCCCTGCCCTTCTGCCGGGGGACCGTACCGGCCTCCGCTGTCTGCGGGGTCCGCGGGGACTGCGTGCCGCACGCTCCCGATGGCTGCGGTTGGGGACGTCCGTCGGATGCGGGGGTGGGGTTCAAGAGAGTTCCTTGTTGGGTGATCGGGCTCCGTGTGGCGACGGGCGGCGGCTGACGGGGACGGGACGAAACGAGATGAGACGAGGTGCGACGAGGTGCGACGAGATGAGGCAGGGAGAGGCGGGATGAGACGGGTGAATCGGTCGCCGGTCCGATCCGGAGGCGATGGCGGTGACCGTGAAGTGCGGCCGCCCGTCACCGGATCGGCCCGTGACCGCGAGGGTCAGGGGACGGGAAGGGGGCTGGTCATAGGTGGTCCGAAGAGAGTCGGGTGTCGTCGGCGCGGCGGTGGGAGCGCTCTGCCGCGCCGAGCGCGTCGGCGAGACGGTCGAGGACCGCGGTCGCCTGTTCGTCGGTGATGGTGAGGGGAGGCAGGAGGCGTACGACACTGGAGTGCCGTCCTCCGAGTTCGACGATGAGCCCGCGGCGCAGGCACTCGCGCTGTACGGCGGCGGCCAGTTCGGGGGCTGCCGGGTGGGGGCGGGTGTCGGGAAGGTCGTACGGCTCGTGGTGCGGCTGGTGGTGCATTTGCTGGCCGCGCTGGCGCGGGAGCGGGTGCTCATGCGGGAGCGGATGCTGATGCGGGTGCGCGAGCTGGCGCGTGTGCGGGCGCTGGTGGGCGGCGCCCGACTCCCCTGCGCCGACCGCGGGTTGACCCAGTTGACCAGATTGACCTGGTTGCTCCGGTTTCCACGGTTGCCCTCCTTCGGGGTCCACCAGCTCCACGCCCAGCATTAGGCCGAGGCCACGGACCTCGCCGACGCAGGTGTGGTCGGCGGCGAGGGAGTGCAGCCCTGCGAGCATGCGGCTGCCGAGGGCCGCGGCGCGCTCGGCGAGGCGGTTCTCACGTACGTACGCGAGGGTCGCCGCGCCGGCGGCCATCGCGAGCTGGTTGCCACGGAAGGTGCCGGCGTGGGCGCCAGGAGGCCAGACGTCGAGGTCGTCGCGGTAGACCACGACGGCGAGCGGCAGGCTGCCGCCGATCGCCTTGGACAGGACGAGGACGTCGGGGACGATGCCGCTGTGCTCGACGGCCCAGAAGGCGCCGGTCCGGCCGACGCCGGTCTGCACCTCGTCGGCGATGAGGGGGATTCCGCGCGCCGCGGTGATCTCGCGCATCCGGCGCAGCCAGGCGTCGGGGGCGGGCAGGACGCCGCCCTCGCCCTGGACGGGTTCGAGGATCATGGCGGCGGGCGCGGGGACACCGGACTTGGTGTCGTCGAGGAGGTTCTCGGTCCAGCGGGCGGCGAGTTCGGCCCCGTGCGGGCCGCCGATACCGAAGGGACAGCGGTAGTCCTGCGGATAGGGCAGCCGCGCCACGCGTACGTCCCGTGCGCCGCCGGATGCTTCGAGCGCCCCCGCGGTCATGCCGTGGTAGGCGCCGGTGAAGGCGAGCAGGCCTTCGCGCCCCGTGGCCGTGCGGGCCAGCTTCAGCGCCGCCTCCACCGCGTCGGTGCCCGCGGGGCCGCAGAACTGGATGCGCGCGCGGTCGGCGAGGGCGGGCGGAAGCGTGCGGAACAGCTCGGTGGTGAAGGCGTCCTTGACGGGCGTGGCCAGGTCGAGGACGTGCAGCGGGGCACCGGAGTCGAGGACGGTGCGGATGGATTCGAGCACGACGGGGTGGTTGTGGCCGAGGGCGAGGGTGCCCGCGCCGGAGAGACAGTCCAGGTAGCGCTGTCCGTCGGCGCCCTCGATCGTCATCCCGCGCGCGCGGACCGGCACGATCGGCAGGGCGCGGGCGTAGGTGCGCGCCGCGGACTCGCGTGCCGACTGGCGGCGCAGGATCCCGGCGGCTTCGTGCGTCGCGGGCACCACCGCGGGAGCAGGCTCGGTCACGGCCACGGCTGTTGGTCCTCCCGCTGGGACTTGGCGGGCCCACCGCGTCCGGGCGGGCGCGCGGGCGAGTTGGCGCGGGGGCTGAACGCGGACCGCGTGTCCCCCGTACGTACCAACGACGGCGCGTGCGCGGGATCACGGGTGGAAGGAAGATCTCCTCGCGTGGACGGGAGGACCTCGCGGAACGGAAGATCCTTGCCGTGACGGAACCGTTGCCGTTCCGTCGGCCGTCCCCAACGGCACCGGCATAGTGTGGGGTGCCGTTCATCAGCACCAAGGTGTTCCGGCACCGCGGGGGCCAGGGCGTTCAGCACCACGAGCGACCGGGGCCCGGCAACACGGGCATCCGGGCGCCCCGCATCGGGAGCGCCACGATGGCCGACGCCGTACGGCAAGGACGTACGGCACCGCGATGCAGGACGTACGGCACCGCGATGTACGGCATTTGGAACGATTTCGAGGCCCAGGGGGATTCTCACCATGCGACCCATACGTCCGCTCTTCACCTCTCGTCGTGGGAGGAGCGCGCGCGGCAGGACCCCCGTGGCGGCCGCCGTCGCGCTTGGCGCGGCACTCGTCCTGACCGCGACAGCCTGTGGCCCGGGCGGCGACAACACGGACGACTCGTCCGCGTCGCAGCCCGGCGACAACGGCGGGGACAGCGGCGACGACAAGATCCAGATTCCCGGCGACATCCAGGACCGGCTCAAGGAGCACGGCATCGACCTGGACAAGTGGAAGGACGGCGCCTGGAAGAACTGGGACAAGGACGACTGGCTGCGCGAGGCGGGCGACTTCGTCAACCCGATCATCGAGGACCTGTGGGACCCGGACCGCATGCGGGACGCCGACAAGAACCCGGACCGCGGTGTCGACGAAAGTGACATCTCCGGCGACCAGGGCGTGACGGACCCGACGCCGAAGCCGGTCGAGGCGGCAGGCGTGAAGACGCCGTACCACGACCAGGTGCCCGCGGCCGGGAAGCTCTTCTTCGACGGCCCCGAGGGCTCGATGGTCTGCTCGGCCACCGTCGTGAAGGACCCGAAGAACCCGGGCAAGTCCAACATGGTGTGGACCGCGGGCCACTGCGTCCACGCGGGCGCCAAGGGCGGCTGGTACCGGAACATCGCCTTCGCCCCGTCGTACAACGACAGCGGCAAGGACACCGCGGACCTGCAGGGCGCGCCCAAGGAAGAGGTCGCTCCGTACGGCGTCTGGTGGGGCGACTGGGCGCAGACGTCCGACCAGTGGATCGAGCAGGGCGGCCCGACCGGCGGCAAGGGCGCTCCGTACGACTTCGCGGTGATCCATGTGACGCCGGAGAAGGGCAGTGAGGGCAAGTCCCTCGAGGAGACGGTCGGCACGGCGCTGCCCGTCGACTTCGACGCTCCGGCGGTCGCGGACATCAAGGACATGACGGCGACCGGATATCCGGCGGCGCCGCCGTTCGACGGCCAGAAGCAGTTCCAGTGCGCGGACAAGCCGGGCCGCCTTTCGCTCAGCAAGCCCGACCCGACGATGTACCGCATCGGCTGCACCATGACCGGCGGTTCGTCCGGTGGCGGCTGGGTCGCGCAGGGCCAGGACGGCAAGCCCGCGCTGGTGTCCAACACGTCCATCGGCCCGGTGACGGCGGGCTGGCTCGCCGGTCCGCGCCTCGGTGACGAGGCCAAGGGCATCTACGACGCGGTCAGCAAGAAGTTCGCCGGCCGCTAGGCGGCGTCGGCGACCGCACTGCGCGGTGAGTTCGCCCGCGGGTGGGCGAACTCACCGCCCGCGGACGGGGGGCGGCGAAACTTTCACGATCTCGCCGCTGTTCGTCCCCAATTCCACAGGCATAGTGGGGTGTCGCGTCGGCCCAGGTGGCGGATGCCACGCTCACGCCTGACACGCACATGGCAATCACACGTTCCTACGGGGGTTACAGCTCCATGCGTTCCATTCGTGCGCCCTTCGCGCGCAGCCGCGGCCGTCGTGCCGCGCTCGCCGCCACCGGGCTCGCCGCGGCTCTGGCGCTCACCGCCACGGCCTGCGGGCCCAGCGACGACAAGGCCAGGGACAAGCCGGACACCGGCGCGTCGCAGGAGGCGGACAAGGGTTCCGACTCGGGCGCCGGTCTGCCGGGTGACATCACCGACCGGCTCAAGGAGCACGGCATCGATCCGGACAAGTGGAAGGACGGCGCCTGGAAGAACTGGAACAAGGACGACTGGCTGCGCGAGGCCAAGGACTTCGTCAACCCGGTCATCGACGGGCTCTGGAAGCCCGAGCGGATGCAGAAGGCCAAGGACCCGAACAAGACGATCGCGGCGAAGGACGCCAGCGCCGGCCAGGGCGCGACCGATCCCGAGCCGTCGCCGGTCAAGGCCAAGCCCGAGAAGACGCCGTACCACGACAACGCCGCCCCGGTCGGCAAGATCTTCTTCGACTCCCCCAAGGGGTCGATGGTCTGCTCCGGCACGGTCGTGAAGGACCCGCGCAACCCGGGCAAGTCCAACCTCGTGTGGACGGCGGGGCACTGTGTGCACGCCGGCGCGGAGGGCGGCTGGTACCGCAACATCACCTTCGTGCCCTCGTACAACGACCTGGGCAAGTCCGAGGCGGCGCTGAGCAACGCGGCGCCGCAGGAGGTCGCCCCGTACGGCCAGTGGTGGGCGGACTGGGTCTCGACGTCCGGCGAGTGGATCGACCAGGGTGCCGCTTCGGGCGGCGCGGGTGCTCCGTACGACTACGCCGTGATGCACGTGAAGCCGCAGGAGGGCTCCAAGTCCCTGGAGGAGACCGTCGGCAACGCGCTGGATGTCGACTTCTCGACTCCGTCGGCGCAGAGCGTCGGCTCCATGGGTGCCTGGGGCTACCCGGCCGCGCCGCCCTACAACGGCCTGATCATGCACAAGTGCATCGACAAGCCGGGACGTCTGTCGCTGGATCCGGCGACGCCGACGATGTACCGCATCGGCTGCACCATGACCGGCGGTTCGTCGGGCGGCGGCTGGTTCCGGGTCGTGGGTGACAAGACCAAGCTCGTCTCCAACACCTCGATCGGCCCTGCGCAGAACACCTGGCTGGCGGGCCCGCAGCTCGGCACCGGGGCGAAGCAGGTCTTCGACATGATGAGCGAGAAGTACGGCTCTCAGTGATCCTCGCGGATCAGTGAGGCGGTGCGGGCCGCGTGGCCCGCACCCCTCTCCGGTCCGGTACGACGGAGGCCCCGCCCCCTGCGAGGGGGCGGGGCCTCCGCCTTGTGCCTAGGCGCCGAGCAAGCTGCTACCGCCGAGTGCGAACGTCAGCGCGCCGCCGGAACGAACGGCGTGAGCTCCGCCGCGAGTTCCTCGTGCACCCGGGCCTTGAGCAGGGTGCCCTCGGCGGTGTGCTCCTCGGAGAGCACCTCACCGTCGGCGTGCGTGCGCGAGACGAGCTGGCCGTGGGTGTACGGCACGAGGGCCTCGATCTCGACCGCGGGCCGCGGCAGTTCGGCGTCGATGAGCCCGAGCAGCTCCTCGATGCCGGCGCCGGTGCGCGCGGACACGGCGATCGCGTGCTTCTGCGTGCGCAGCAGCCGCTGGACGACCAGCGGGTCGGCCGCGTCCGCCTTGTTGATCACCACGATCTCCGGCACGTCCGTCGCGCCGACGTCGCGGACGACCTCGCGCACGGCGGCGAGCTGCTCCTCCGGCGCGGGGTGCGAGCCGTCCACCACGTGCAGGATCAGGTCGGACTCGCCGACCTCCTCCATGGTGGAGCGGAACGCCTCCACGAGGTGGTGCGGCAGGTGCCGGACGAAGCCGACCGTGTCCGCCAGCGTGTACAGCCGACCGCTGGGCGTCTCCGCCCTGCGGACCGTCGGGTCGAGGGTGGCGAACAGTGCGTTCTCCACCAGCACGCCCGCGCCCGTGAGGCGGTTGAGCAAGGAGGACTTGCCCGCGTTGGTGTAACCGGCGATGGCGACCGAAGGCACCTTGTTGCGCTTGCGCTCCTGGCGCTTGATCTCGCGGCCCGTCTTCATCTCCGCGATCTCCCGGCGCATCTTCGCCATCTTCTCGCGGATCCGTCGCCGGTCCGTCTCGATCTTGGTCTCACCGGGACCACGGGTGGCCATGCCGCCACCCCCGCCGCCACCCATCTGACGGGAGAGCGACTGACCCCAGCCGCGGAGCCTCGGCAGCATGTACTGCATCTGCGCGAGGGCGACCTGCGCCTTGCCCTCTCGGGACTTGGCGTGCTGGGCGAAGATGTCGAGGATCAGGGCGGTCCGGTCGACCACCTTGACCTTGACGACGTCTTCGAGGTGGATGAGCTGGCCGGGGCTGAGCTCACCGTCGCACACGACGGTGTCCGCTCCGGTCTCGAGCACGATGTCGCGCAGCTCCAGGGCCTTTCCGGAGCCGATGTACGTCGCCGGGTCCGGCTTGTCGCGGCGCTGGATGACGCCGTCGAGGACGAGCGCGCCCGCGGTCTCCGCGAGGGCGGCCAGCTCGGCGAGGGAGTTCTCCGCGTCGTCGACCGTCCCGGAGGTCCAGACACCGACGAGCACGACACGCTCCAGGCGGAGCTGTCGATACTCGACCTCGGTGACGTCCTCGAGCTCGGTGGAGAGGCCGGCGACGCGGCGCAGGGCCGCGCGCTCGGAGCGGTCGAGCTGTTCGCCGTCCCGCTCTCCGTCGATCTCGTGGCTCCAGGCGACGTCCTCTTCCATCAGGGCATCGGCCCGAAGACCTTCGGGGTAGTTCTGCGCGAAGCTCTGTGCGTCCTGGGAAGGGGAAGAAGAGGAGGTCATTGGGTCCTTTACGTCGATGGAAATCCGATACGGAGAGCGCCTGGGAGCGTCTGCCGCCCTGTCGCACCGTGTGTGCCACAGCGCCGCCCGTCATGTCCGACAACGCTCACGCCCACCCGGAGATTCCCCGGACCAGCCGAAACCGCCCCTGAGATGTCCCCGAGGGGATGTCCCGGACGGGCCGCGCCGTCGACCTGAAGATGGTCGCACGGGACGGCCCGTCTCGTCATCCGACTTTTCCTGCCGGACGGCCGCCGTGCGCCTTCTTGCCGGACGGCTGCCGTGCGCTACTTCTTGGCAGGTGCCCCCTTCGCGTCCGGTGGCGTCGTCGTCCAGTCCGGGTGCCCCGGCATGGGCGGCGTCTTCTTGCCGTACAGCCAGGCGTCGAAGAATCCGTCCAGGTCGCGTCCGGAGATGTCGGAGGCGAGGCGCACGAAGTCGGCGGTCGTCGCGTTCGCGTCGCGGTAGGTGTGGACCCAGGCGCGCTCCACGGCCTCGAAGGAGGGCTTGCCGATCTCCTGCCGCAGGGCGTACAGCACGAGCGCGCTGCCGTCGTACACGACCGGCCTGAAGATGCTGATCTTCTGCCCCGGCCGGGGCCCCTTGGGCGCGGCCGGCGGCCCGCCCGCCGCACGCCAGCGGTCCGAGAGCCGGTAGGCGTAGCGCATACGCTTCTCGATCGGCTGGCGCGCCTTCTCTTCCGCGTACAGGGCCTCGTACCAGGTGGCGTGCCCCTCGTTCAGCCAGAGGTCGGACCAGGTGCGCGGGCTCACGCTGTCGCCGAACCACTGGTGCGACAGCTCGTGCACCATGATCGATTCGACGTACCACTTGGGGAACTCCGGACGCGTGAACAGCTCCTTCTCGAAGAGCGACAGCGTCTGTGTCTCCAGCTCGAAACCGGTCCGGGCGTCGGCGACGAGCAGTCCGTAGGTCTCGAACGGATACCGGCCGATCTTGTCCTCCATCCAAGCGATCTGGCCGGGTGTCTTCTTGAGCCAGGGCTCCAGCTTCTTGCGGTCCTTCGTGGGCACCACGTCGCGTACGGGCAGTCGGTACGGGCCGGTGCGGTGCAGCACGGTGGAGCGGCCGATGGACACCTGGGCGAGCTCGGTCGCCATCGGGTGCCGGGTGCGGTACGCCCAGGTCGTGGTGTCCGCGCGGCGCGTCTTGGCCACCGGCAGGCCGTTGGCGACGGCGGTGAGGCCCTTCGGGGCGGTGACGCGGAAGGTGAACTGCGCCTTGTCGGCGGGGTGGTCGTTGCACGGGAACACGCGGTGTGCCGCGTCGGCCTGGTTGGCCATCGCGAGCCCGTCGGCGGTGCGCACCCAGCCGCCGTCCTCCTTGCCGGACACCGGGTCGCTGGTGTGCCGCACGGTGATCCGCAGCCGCTCACCGGGGTGCACGCGCGCGTGGGGCGTGACGACGAGGTCCTCGCCGGCGGTGGCGAAGTCGGCACGGGCGCCGTTCACGTCGACGGAGCGGACCTTGCCGTGGGTGAAGTCCAGGTTGACGCGCTCCAGCGGGGCCGTCACACGGGCGTCGATCTTCGTGACCGCGTCCAGGGGCTTGCTGTTGTCCCCGCGGTAAGTGAAGGCGATGTCGTACGAGGTCACGTCGTAGCCGGGATTTCCCAGGTGCGGGAAGAGCCGGTCGCCGATGCCGAGCGGGGCGGCGGGCTGCGGGGCGCTCGCGGCGAGCAGGGCGGCGGAGGTGGCGGTGGCGAGGACGGCGACCGCGATGCGGACGGTTTTCGGCCGGGACGCCTTGGTGCGAGGGGTGAGGAGCATGAACTACCGCTACCAGCGTGTGCCTGCCAGGCCGGGACGGCACGCACCGGGCCCACCCGAACGAGTACCGCCACAGCGGAGCACACCTCTACGGAGAGTGCCGTTAGGGCTCTACGGAGAGTGACATTACGGCGCCGCTGCCGCCCGGTGCTGTGCGCGGCTCACGTCGTACACACCCGGGACGTTGCGCATCGCGCGCATCAGGCCGGGGAGGTGTGCGGCGTCGGGGAGTTGGAGCGTGTACGTGTGGCGTACGCGCTGCTGGCTCGGTGGTTCGACGGTCGCCGAGATGATGGCCGCGCCTTCCAGGGCGATGGCTTCGGTGAGGTCGGCGAGGAGGTGCGCCCGGCCGAACGACTCGGCGACCAGGGTGACCCGGCACTCGGCAGTGTCCCCCCAGCGCACGCCGACCTCCGGGCGGCCCACTTCCGTCATGCGCTCCACCGCCGTACACGCGATCCGGTGCACGGTGACGACACCGCCGCGCACCGCGAAGCCGGTGATCTCGTCGGGCGGCACCGGCGTGCAGCAGCCCGCGAGCCGCACCGTGGCGCCCTCGCGGTCGGCCACGACGTCCGCCCCCGCGGGGCGCAGCGCCGCGGCGACCTGCGGCTTCGGGGTGGCCGCGGGCACCGTCACCGGTGCGGGGGGCGGGGCGGCCGGTGCGGGCGCCCCGGCCGCGGGCGCGGGGTGGGTGTTGAGCCAGCGCCGGATGGCGATCCGCGCGGCGGGCGTGCGCGCCTGGTCGAGCCAGTCGTGCGAGGGCCCGGAGGCCGGGTCCTGGCCCATGAGGAGCTGCACGGTGTCGCCGTCCCGCAGGACCGTGCTGAGCGTCGCCAGGCGGCCGTTGACGCGGGCGCCGATGCAGGCGTGGGCGTCTTCGCCGTACTGCGCGTAGGCGGCGTCCACGCAGCTCGCGCCCGCGGGCAGGCCGAGCGTGGCGCCGTCGGGGCGGTAGACGGCGATCTCGCGGTCCTGGGCGAGGTCTTCGCGCAGCGTCGACCAGAAGGTGTCGGGGTCGGGCGCGGCCTGCTGCCAGTCGAGGAGGCGGGAGAGCCAGCCGGGGCGGGTGGGGTCGGCGCGCTCGCCGTCGGCCGGCTGCTCCTCGGGGGGCGCGGCGTAGGGGTTGCGCAGGGCGATGACGCCCGCTTCGGCGACCTGGTGCATCTGGTGGGTGCGGATGAGGACTTCGGCCACTTCGCCGTCGGGACGGGCCACGGCCGTGTGGAGCGACTGGTACAGGTTGAACTTCGGTACGGCGATGAAGTCCTTGAACTCCGAGACGACCGGCGTGAAGCACGTGTGCAGCTCGCCGAGCACTCCGTAGCAGTCGGCGTCCTCGTTCACGAGCACCAGGAGGCGCCCGAAGTCGGCCGGGCGCAGCTCGCCGCGCTTGCGGTGCACCCGGTGCACGGACACGAAGTGGCGCGGCCTGATGAGGACTTCGGCCGCGATGCCCGCGTCGCGCAGCACGCCGCGCACCTCTTCGGAGATGTCCGCGAGCGGGTCGGTGCCGGCCCGCGCCTTCGCCGCGATCAGCTCCCTGACCTCGGCGCACTCCTGTGGGTGGAGGATCGCGAAGACGAGGTCTTCGAGCTCGGTCTTCAGGGCCTGCACGCCGAGCCGTTCGGCGAGCGGGATGAGGACGTCGCGCGTGACCTTCGCGATCCGCGCCTGCTTCTCGGGGCGCATCACCCCGAGCGTGCGCATGTTGTGCAGCCGGTCGGCGAGTTTGATCGCCATGACGCGTACGTCATTGCCGGTGGCGACCAGCATCTTGCGGAAGGTCTCGGGCTCGGCGGCGGCTCCGTAGTCCACCTTTTCCAGCTTGGTGACGCCGTCGACCAGGTAGCAGACGTCGTCGCCGAACTCCGCGCGCACCTGATCGAGCGTCACGTCCGTGTCCTCGACGGTGTCGTGGAGCAGGGACGCGGTCAAGGTCGTGGTCTCCGCGCCCAGTTGGGCCAGGATCAGGGTGACGGCGAGCGGGTGTGTGATGTACGGCTCACCGCTCTTGCGCATCTGACCGCGGTGCGAGGACTCGGCGAGGACGTAGGCGCGGCGCAGGGGCTCGAGGTCGGCGTCCGGGTGGTGGCCGCGGTGGGTCTCGGCCACATGGCCGATGGCGTCCGGGAGGCGGCCGCGGCCGGCCGGTCCGAGCAGCGCGGCACGGCCGAGTCGGCGCAGGTCAAGGCGGGAACGGGCGCGCTTTCGCTGGCCCGGGGGCGTCGTGGGGCCGGGCGTCGCGGGATTCGTCGCCTCCGCACTCATGGGCACCTCCGGCAGCTCCGACCGGCGGTGAGCGGACGGCAGCCTGCTCCGTCCGGGCCGGTGCTTGATGCTATCGAGCCCATCACGCGGTGCTGACCCGCTCTCGCCGAGCGTGAAACGGATCACCCATTCGAGCGACAGTTCTGTGGAGTGTCGTTTCGACTGGGGCGAGCGGGGTTTCGACCCCGGCGCGCGGACGAGGCCGGGCGCGCGGCCCGGACACCCCTGTGCGCCGTGCGGCCGGTGTGCGTCGTGCGGCCGGTGTGCGGCGCCCGGCCGAGCTCGGCACTCAGGCCGTCACCGCCGACGCCAGCCAGTCGGTGTCGATCTCGCCCTCGGCGACGATCACCGCGGGGCCCGTCATCTCGATCTCTCCGTCGGGCGCCTCGGTGACGATCAGGCGGCCGCCGAGAACGTCGACGGTGTACGTCACCGGGGTGCCGGTCACGGCCGGGTCCAGGCCGTCCCTGCGCGCCGCCGCGACGGCCACCGCGCACGCGCCCGTGCCGCACGAGCGGGTCTCGCCGGCGCCGCGCTCGTGCACGCGCATGGCGACGTGGCGCGGGCCGCGGTCGGCCACGAACTCCACGTTCACGCCGTCCGGGTAGGCCGTCGCCGGGCTGAACGGGGGCGGGGCCAGGAGGTCGCCCGCGTGCGCCAGGTCGGCCACGAAGGCGACGGCGTGCGGGTTGCCCATGTTCACGTTGCGCGCGGGCCACTTGCGGTCGCCCACGGAGACCGTGACGTCGCCTTCGGGGAGCACCGCCTTGCCCATGGACAGCGTGATGTCGCCGTCGGTGGTGTCAGCGGTGGCGGACTTGGCGATGTGCGCGCGCTTCACGCCGCCGCGGGTCGCGACGGCCAGGTCGCCCTCGCCGGCGAGCCCGGCGCGCTGGAGGTAGCGGGCGAAGACGCGGACGCCATTGCCGCACATCTCGGCGATCGAGCCGTCGCCGTTGCGGTAGTCCATGAACCACTCGGCCTCGTCGGCCAGGTGCCGCGCGTCCGGGTGCGCGGCCGAGCGCACGACGTGCAGCAGGCCGTCGCCGCCGATGCCCGCGCGGCGGTCGCACAGGGCGGCCACCTCGGCCGGGGACAGCTCAATGGTGTTGTCGGCATCGGGGACGATCACGAAGTCGTTCTCGGTCCCGTGCCCCTTGAGGAAGGCGATCCGCGTGCGCGTGCTCATTCCTCGATCGTACGGGGTGGGTACGACACCTGGACGGCGCCGTCCGCGGGACGGTCCGCGAGGGCCGTCAGCGGAGGCGGGCCACGCGCCAGACGGCGAGCACCGCCACGGTCGCGACGATCAGCGTGTACGCCGAGACGACCCGCCAGTCCGGCCGCCGCCCGGAGCCGCGCTCCGGCAGCCCCGGCCAGGTGTGCCCGACGCGGCGGGCGGCCATCATGCCCCAGCCCGCGGCGCAGGAGCTGATGAGCAGCCCCAGCATGGCGACGACCGCGCCGCCGTCGCCGAACTCGAAGGCCAGCGGGAAGGCGAACATCAAGGAGCCGACGGCGGCGAGGATCACGATCGGCGCGAGCTGCCAGATGCGGAGCCTGCGCTGCGGCCGCAGCTCGACCTCGACCTCCGGCTCCGTCGCCAGCTCCTCCTCGGTGGGGCCGTCGTCGGTCACACCGCCCGCGGTGGCCCCGGGGCTGTCCGGTCCGTCCGGGCTGAGCCGCGCACCGTCGCGCGCGGTGTGCTGCTCGCCGTCATGTGCGGTGTCTCGAGGGCCGGCCTCCATCGCCACGCGCCCTCCCACTCCGGACTCCACTGGTCGATCGATGGTCGATGATGGCACGCCGTCAGGTACCCGGATGACCGGCGGAGCGTCCCGATGCCATCACGTGATCAGGCTGTGACCGCTCGTTCGACCAACGTCAGCGCGCTCCCGGGGAGTTCCCCGTGGTCGGCGGCGGCACCGCTCAGCCAGTGCACGCGCGGATCCCGGCGGAACCACGAGTCCTGACGGCGCGCGAAGCGCTTGGTGGCGCGCACGGTCTCGGTGCGCGCCTCGTCCTCTGTGCACTCTCCGGCGAGCGCCGCGAGCACCTGCTGGTAGCCGAGCGCGCGCGATGCCGTGCGCCCCTCCCGCAGGCCGCGCGCCTCCAGCGCGCGCACCTCGTCGACGAGCCCGGCCTCCCACATGCGGTCCACGCGCGTGGCGATGCGCTGGTCGAGCTCCGGCCTGGCCACGTCGACGCCGATCTGCAAGGTGTCGTACACGGACTCATGACGGGGGAGATTGGCCGTGAACGGCTTGCCCGTGATCTCGATGACCTCCAGGGCGCGGACGATCCGGCGCCCGTTGCTGGGCAGGATCGCGCGGCCCGCGTCGGGGTCGGCGGCGGCGAGGCGCGCGTGCAGCACGCCCGGGCCGCGCAGCTCGAGCTCCTCCTCCAGGCGGGCGCGTACGGCGGGGTCGGTGCCGGGGAACTCCAGGTGATCGACGGCCCCGCGTACGTACAGACCGGAGCCGCCGACCAGGATCGGCCAGCGGCCCTCCCCGAGGAGCCGGTCGATCTCCGCGCGGGCGAGCTTCTGGTACTCGGCGACGCTCGCCGCCTCCGTCACGTCCCAGATGTCGAGGAGGTGATGCGGTACGCCGTCGCGCTCGGCGGGCGTCAGCTTGGCGGTGCCGATGTCCATCCCCCGATAGAGCTGCATCGAGTCGGCGTTGACGACTTCGCCGCCGAGACGCTGGGCGAGGAAAACACCTAGATCGGACTTTCCGGCGGCGGTCGGCCCGACGACGGCGATGACCCGCGGGGCGGGAGCTGCACTTCTCACCGCCCTAGTCTCGCAAACCGCGCGGCAAGTGCCCGAACGAGCGACGTGACGGCACGGCTTTGAGGTCGTTGCCTGTTGCGAGGTTCCGGCCGCCGGTTTCGAGGACCGGTGACCCGGGCGACGCAATCGGACGCACCGGGCGGCGCGGGATTTCGCCCACACGAGTAACGTATGGAGTAGATATGGGCGTTTTTGCACGGTTCCGCCGGAAGGCCAAGGACGCGGAGGAGGCGTCGGCCACCGAAGCGTCGGCCGACACCCTGACGGCCGAGCCCGAGTCGGCCGAGGAGTCCTCCAAGGCCGACGGCGGGGCCGCGGCGGAGGACGAGGCCAAGTCCGAGGCGAAGAGCGACGGCGCGGACGAGGACGAGGCGCCGGAATCTGCCGAGGCGGCTGCCGCAGAGAAGGCGGAGAAGGCGGAGAAGGCGGACACGGCCGACACCGCCGCCGACGCGGAGACCGCCAAGAGCGCGGAGAACGCCGACAGCACGGACAGCGCGGACAATGTCGAGATCCCCAAGCAGCAGTCCGCGCAGGAGGCGGCCGACAACGAGGCCGGTGAGAGCGCCCGTAAGTGACGCCCCGGCGAGGGAAGGTGAACTCATGGGCTTCCTGAACCGTCTGAAGGACAGACTCGCCCCTGCCAAGGGCAAGGTCGCGCACCTCGCGCAGCAGCACGGGGACAAGATCGACCAGGGCCTGGACAAGGCCGCCAAGGTGGTCGACAGGAGGACCAAGGGCAAGTACAGCGACAAGATCCAGACGGGGACGGGCAAGGCGAAACACGCCGTGGACCGCCTCGCCGGAACGGAAGGCGGCAAGGACGCGGGGGGCAGTTCCACTCCCCCGGGCAATGCCTCTCCCCCGTCTCCCCCGTCGCCCCCTTCGGCTTCCTGAACACACCTGAACAACCGGCGAACGGCCGTGAAGCGCTCCTGGCTTCACGGCCGTCGGCTTGTCTGCGGGCGGGCGGCTTTCGCGTGGCCTGTGCGCCAGGAGGTGGGAACGCCACGAGCTGGGGACGCCGGGAGCCGGGAGCGCCACGAGCCGTGAGCGCGAGCCGTGAGCGCCAGGAGCCGGGACCACCGAGGCCATCCTGCCTACGGCACGAGCGCGCCTACGACCAGGCCGCCACCAGATAGCCAACGCCGTACGGCGCCTCGTCGAAGAGCAGCTCGCCGCTCAGGTCCGCGCCGTCCGCCGCGCCCGCGAGCACCTGCCAGGGCGCGCGTCCAGCCGCCTTGAGCTCCTGTGCGAGCTCCGCGTCCAGCACCTTGAGCGCCGCCACGTCCGCCGCGGCCAGCGCCCGCGCCACGTCCGCGTCGAACCCCGCCGCCCGCTCGTCCAGATAGCCGGGCGCCTTGAGCGTGCGGCACGCGCTGGCGTCGCCCATCACGAGCAGCGCCACCCTGTCCGCCCGCGCGGCGATCTCCCCTCCGACCTGGATACACCGCTCGGCCTCGAGAGGTTCCCCCACGCCGAGGCCCTCGACCGGAGCGGCCGACCACTCCGTACGTCCGAGCAGCCATCCGGCGACGGCCAACGACACCGGAAGCTCACGCTCCGACGCCTGCCCCGAGTCTTCGTCGGACGCGTCTCCCAGGCGCACGCCGAGGTCCACGCCGAAGCCCCGGAACGAACCGCGGGCCCCCTGGGGATGCGGTCCGCGGCCGCTCTGCCCCGCGGGGCCCACGACGACGAGGCGGTCGGGCCGGGATGCGGCGAGCACCCCGATGGCGTCCGTGCACGCGGCCCGCGCGGCGTCCAGTTCCGGCGCCGCACCTGCGGCGACCTCGGGGACGAGCAGGGGCGGACAGGGGCAGACGGCTGCGGCGACAAGCATGATCCGCAGCGTAACGCGCGCCTCCGTAGACACCGCCTTCGGCGTGCTCGGAGGTGCTCAGTGACCCTCAGTCGCAGCCGCACCCGCTGCCCGTCGCCGCCGGCAGCGGCTCCGGCACGCCCACCTTGGGCAGGCCGAGCAGCACGCCGGCCGGCTTCGCGGCCTCGGCCGCGTTGCGCTTATCCCAGGCGTCGCCCGCGCGCGTGCGCCGTACACCGAGCACGGCGCCCTCGGCGAGCAGGTGGTGCGGGGCCGCGTACGTGATCTCGACCGTCACCACGTCACCGGGGCGCACCTCGGTGTCGGGCTTGGTGAAGTGGACCAGGCGGTTGTCGGGGGCGCGGCCGGACAGGCGGTGGGTGGCGCCGTCCTTGCGGCCCTCGCCCTCGGCGACCATCAGCTCCAGGGTGCGGCCGACCTGCTTCTTGTTCTCGGACCAGGAGATCTCCTCCTGGAGGGCCACGAGACGCTCGTAGCGCGCCTGTACGACCTCCTTGGGGATCTGGTCGTCCATCTCGGCGGCGGGCGTCCCGGGGCGCTTGGAGTACTGGAAGGTGAAGGCCTGCGCGAAGCGGGCCTCGCGGACCACGTGCAGGGTCTGCTCGAAGTCCTCCTCGGTCTCTCCGGGGAAGCCCACGATGATGTCCGTGGTGATGGCCGCGTGCGGGATGGCGGCGCGCACCTTCTCGATGATCCCCAGGTAGCGCTCTTGGCGGTAGGAGCGGCGCATCGCCTTCAGGACGGGGTCCGAGCCGGACTGCAGCGGCATGTGCAGCTGGGGCATCACGTTCGGCGTCTCGGCCATCGCGGCGATCACGTCGTCCGTGAAGTCGCGCGGGTGCGGCGAGGTGAAGCGCACCCGCTCCAGGCCCTCGATCTGCCCGCAGGCGCGCAGCAGCTTGCTGAAGGCCTCGCGGTCGCCGATGTCGGAGCCGTACGCGTTCACGTTCTGCCCGAGCAGGGTGATCTCCGAGACGCCCTCGCCGACGAGCGCCTCGATCTCGGCGAGGATGTCGCCGGTCCTGCGGTCCTTCTCCTTGCCGCGCAGGGCGGGCACGATGCAGAACGTGCAGGTGTTGTTGCACCCCACGGAGATCGACACCCACGCCGCGTACGCGCTCTCGCGGCGCGTGGGCAGGGTCGACGGGAACGCCTCCAGGGACTCGGCGATCTCGACCTGCGCCTCTTCCTGTACGCGGGCGCGCTCCAGGAGGACCGGCAGCTTGCCGATGTTGTGCGTACCGAAGACGACGTCCACCCAGGGCGCCTTCTTGACGATGGTGTCGCGGTCCTTCTGGGCCAGGCAGCCGCCGACGGCGATCTGCATGCCGGGGCGCTGGGTCTTCTTGGGGGCGAGGCGGCCGAGATTGCCGTACAGGCGGTTGTCGGCGTTCTCGCGGACCGCGCACGTGTTGAAGACCACCACGTCCGCGTCGCCGTCGGAGCCCTCCGGGGCGCGCACGTAACCGGCGTCCTCCAGGAGGCCGGAGAGCCGTTCGGAGTCGTGGACGTTCATCTGGCACCCATAGGTGCGGATCTCGTAGCTTCGCGTAACGGCCACTTCGTCCACTGCTCCGGTCCGGACACTGCTGATGGTCATCCCTCAAGGGTAAGGGGGTGGCGGCGGTGCGCCCCCGCCCCCTGGGGGACCTCGGTCATCCCGCCTGGACGACCACCGTCGCCCCGCCTAGACGACCCCGGTCACCGTCACCCTGACCTGCGCGGCGGCCTCGTCTCCCGGCGCTCCCGCCGTCCCTGCCAGGGCCTCCACGACCGCCGCGCGCACCGCGCGGGTCACGTCCAGGGCGCGATGTCCCCGGTTGAGCACTACGTAGACCTCGATGTCCAGTCCGGGAGAGCCCTTCCGGCGCTGTACGCGCACCCCGGACGCCCCGGCGGCCCCGGACGTGCCCCGGCCCGCTCCCAGGCCCACCGAGGAGCGCAGGAGCTCGGCGAGGCCGGGGCGGAGGAAGGCCACTCCGCGGGTGGCGAGGACGGCGGCGCCGACCAGGTCCGCGAGAGCGCGCGGAGTCTGCTGTTCCGTCATCGCCGCCCCCCTTCACCGTGCGGGTCGGCCTCGTCGAGGACACCGCCTTCGTCGAGGAGGTCGGCGACCACCACGTCGACCGCCGCGACCCGCAGGCCCAACTCGCCGTCCGCCGCCTCGACGATCCGTGCGCGCACCTCGTCCGCGACCAGGTGCAGGTTCCAGGAGAGTCCGACCTGTACCTCGATACGTACCCTCGCCGGCCCGCGCGGCAGTCGCCCCGCGGGCGGAGTGGAGGCGGTGGCCGTGTTCATGGGCGTGGTCTCGATGCGGCAACTGCCCGCGCGGACCCCCGGCAGGGCGTCCACCGCCGCCCGGAACGTCCGCGCGGCCGCCGCCTCCACGATCCAGGCGTCCTCGTCGGCCTCGCCCAGCGCGAGCGTGCGCCCCGGCCGGAGTTCGAGCCGCACCACGTCCATGACGCGGCCGGCGAGCGCGGCGGTGTCCCACTGCCGCTCCTCGGGCTCGTCCTCGCGTGCCCGCGCGACGACACCCTCCAGGGTGCGCAGCGCCCGCAGCGCCTCGGCGCAGTGCGGGCAGTCCGCCGTGTGCGAGTCCGGCTCGTCCGTCTCCGCGCGCTCCCAGACCTGTGCGAGTTCCCGGCCGCAGGGCAGGGTCTCTTCCTCGGGCACGCCGTCGAACGCCGTCCCGTCCGGTGTGCCGTCTTCGTTCATCGCCATCCGGCCATCGCCTCCGTCAGATAGCGCCGGGCCCTGAAGACGCGGCCGCGGACCGCCTCCTGGCTGATGCCGACCGTCTCGGCGATGGATTCGTAGGCCACGCCGTCGAGTTCCCGCAGGACCCAGCACACCCGCTGCTCCGGTGAGAGCCCCTCTATCGCCCGCGACAGGTCCCGGACGGCCGCGTGGGCCTCCGCCGCCCGGGGCGGGGACACCTGGTGCTCGGGGGCCTGCGGTTCCGGAACGCTGTCCAGGGCGGCCACGGGCTGCCGCGAACGCAGCACGTTGAGGCACCGGTTGGTGACGATCCGGTGCATCCAGGTGCCGAACCGGGCGTCTCCGCGGAACTCCGGGAGCTTGCGCCAGGCGCTCACGAAGGCCTCCTGCACGGCGTCCTCGGCTTCTGTGGGGCTGCCGAGCAGCCGTGTGGCGAGGCGCAGCAGAACGGGCGCGTGGCGGTGCACGAGCGCCTCGAAGGCCTCGTCGTCGCCCTCGGCCGCGCGCACCGCCAGCAAGGCGTCCTCATGCGGCAGCGGTGCATCCGTCTCCTCCGGCGCTCTGCCCCGTTCCCCGGGCACACGCGGCTCCTCTCGCTTCGGTCGTGCACTTACGACACACGACAAGCCGCCCGCGTTACGCGGCGCAGGCACGGTACCCGCCGACGGAAGAAATTCCCGAGAGGCGCGTAACGGATCCGGGGCACCCGTGTCAGTGAGGGTGAGCGCGACGCGTACAGGGCACGCACCGACCATCAACGCGCGCACAGAGCATCAGCATCAACACGCGATCAGCACGCACAGAGCAGCGACTCGACTCGAACGAGACGGCAACGGGACGACAACGAGGCGACACGAGGCGACACGAGGCGACACCGAGAACGACTCCTAGAAACGACAAACGAGAACGACGCCTAGAACGACACCTAGACGAGCAGGAGATGCCGATATGGCGACACAAGAGCTCACTTCGAAGTCGGCCACACCCAGCACCGAGAAGGACCTCTCCGGCGGCTCGCGGAGCGCGGAGGGAGCCACCACCCTCACGGGCCGCACCGGCCCCGGCGAGCCACCGGCGACGCGCGGCAAGACCTCGATCGCGGACGTCGTGGTCGTCAAGATCGCCGGCATGGCGGCACGCGAGATCCCCGGTGTGCACGACATGGGCGGCGGCCTCTCCCGCACCATCGGCGCCGTCCGCGACCGTGTCCCCGGCGGGCGCCCGAACGTGGGCCGGGGCGTGAAGGTCGAGGTCGGCGAGCGGCAGACGGCGATCGACCTCGACATCGTCGTCGAGTACGGCGTGCCCATCACGGACGTCGCCCACGACGTGCGCGAGAACGTCATCGCGGCCGTGGAACGCATCACCGGCCTGGAGGTCGTCGAGGTCAACGTCGCCATCAACGACGTGCATCTGCCCGACGACGACCGGGACACCACCGCCGAGACGCGCGTGGAGTAGGCAGCAGGCCCCTGTGCCGCCTCCTGCGGCTGTCCTTCGCGAGATGTCCCCTCTGCGGTGTGAGGTGAGTGGTGAACAAAGCCCTGGTGGGCCTGTTGGCGGGCATGGCACTGGGATTCGCCGGATGGTTCGGCGGCTTCGGAGCCTTCCTGCTGGTCGCCGCGCTCGGCGCGGTCGGCTTCGTACTGGGACGCCTCGTGGACGACGGCATCGGCATCCGCGAGTTCCTTTCCGGCCCTGACGGTCGCGACGGTCGTGGCAGCCGTGACCGTCGTGACCGGGAGCGGCGATGAACACCCCCGCCGCGGATCGCGGTGCGACCACCATCGCGGAGCGAGCGGTGCGCCGCATCGCGGAACGTGCCGCTACGGAGGCACTGGGGACCGGTGAGGTCAGGGTCAGCCGGGGCTCGGCAACCGTGCGCGGTCGCCGGGCCCGGGTGGGCGTCACCGTGGCCGTGCCCTACCCGGGTGTCCTGGACGACACCGGCGAGAGGGTGCGGTCGCACGTCACCGAACGCACCGCCCGGCTGACCGGGCTCTCCGTGGACCCGGCGCGGGTCCACGTGCGGGAGCTGACCGTCCAGGAGCTGCCTACGGAGGGGCGTGGCACAGGCGACGACGGGGCAAGTGGGCACGGCCCGGACGGCTCGGCCCGCTGGGACGGCTTCGCCCGATGGGACAGCTCGAACGACGCGGACACCGCGAACAGTTCGGGCAGCTCGGGCCCTAAGGCGATGCCTACGGAGGCGACGGTTGCGCGCGGCGGTCGCCGGCAGTGGTCCGAACGCCGCCTTCCTGTGGCGGTGTTGGTCTTGGCCGCGGCCGTCGCCTCCGGAGTCCTGCTGTACGACGTGGTGGCGGTGCACGCGGCGGAGCAGCCGCCCGCGCGGTGGCGGGTGCGGCTCGTGGACTGGCTCGCCTCGCACGGCCCGGAGGGAGGTTCGGCGCTGAACTTCACGGCTGCGGCCGCTGTGCTCGCCCTCGGTGTGTGGCTGCTGGTCCTGGCGATCACGCCGGGGCAGCGGCGCGGTCTGCCGATGGCACCGCCGCTGTCCGGCGTGCGCGCGGTCCTCGAACGCGGCGCGGCTGCCGCCCTGTTGCGGGATGCCGTGGCGGAGGTGCCCGGCGTCGGGCGGGTCCGCGTCCGCGTCGGCCGCCGCCGGGCGCGGGTGCGTGCGGGGCTGGAGTTCGGCGACCCCGTCACGGCCCGCGAGGAGGTCCGCGGGGCGGCCGAGGCGGCGATGGCGGAGTGCGGTCTCGCCAGGCCGCCACGGTTGCGGATCCGACTGCGTACGGAGCCGTCGTGGCGCGCACCGGCCCCGCCGCCGGCTGAGCCGACGGCGGGGACTGAACCGGAGGCAGGGACTGAACCGACGACCGGTCCAGAGGCCGCAGCCGGTCCTGGGCCGACGGCAGGTCGCGAGGCGCCAGCGGGTCCAGGGGCAGCGGCAGCTCCCGACGAGACAGCAGAGCCCAGCAAGGCGTCACCCCCTGGCGAGGCGACCCCATGAGCGCACTGCGTCAGGGCCTCAATCGCGCGACGCTGCTCTGCGCCGCGGCGGTCCTCCTGGGCGCGGGCGCCGCGCTGGCCACGACGACGGACCCCGTGCACGACCGGCTGCCGGCCGGCTGGCCGCGGTTGAGGGCCGACCGTGTGTGGCTGGACGAGGACACGCTCGGGCGCTGGCGCGACCACGGCTGGTGGCCGCCCGTCGTGATCGCGGCCCTGGCCCTCGTCCTGCTGCTGGCCCTGTGCTGGGCCGTCCTGGAGGTCCGGGCGGGGCGCCTGCGCGTACTCCCCCTGGGGCGCCCTGGTGTGACCCTCGCGGGCCCGGCCCTGGCCGCGGCAATGGCCGAGCGCGTGCGGGCGGTCGACGGCGTGGCCCGCGCCCACGTACGCCTCCTCGGCCGCCCCCGCAGACTGCGGGCCCGCATCACCCTCGTCCTGACCCCCGACGGCTCACCGCGGGCCGCCCTGCATCAACTGGCCCGGCAGGCCGTCGCGGAGGCACGCGCGGCTGCGGCGCCGCGCACCCTGGAGACGGACGTACGGATCAGCGTCCAGGCCCACAGGACCCGACGCCTCCGCTGAGCGCCGCACCCCCTCACACAGGCGTTCGCGGTCTTCCTGGCGCACGTTTCCGGCTTCCCTGGCACAGCCCGTGTGCGCGGCGCGCAAGTTCCGCGACTAGATTGCCTGTTGGCACGTGGTCGGCCGCACACGCACGCCACGCCACCACCGTCACAGACCACCACGTCAGCACGTCACGCCAGGAGGCGATCACGTGACCGCGAGCCCTTCCCCGCAGGCGCCGCAGGAGCCCTCTCCGCAGGACGCGGCCGACGCCGTGCGGAACCGCATCAACACCGCGCAGCCGCACACGGCCCGCATCTGGAACTACTGGCTCGGCGGCAAGGACAACTACGCGGTCGACCGCGAGGCGGGCGACGCCATCCGCGGCCTGCACCCGGGAATCGGCGACTACGCGCGCGCGGACCGGCTGTTCCTCGGCCGCGCGGTACGGCATTTGGTGGCCGACCGCGGCGTACGCCAGTTCCTCGACATCGGCACCGGGCTGCCGACCGCGGACAACACCCACGAGGTGGCCCAACGGATCGCTCCGGAGTCACGCATCGTCTACGTAGACAACGATCCGCTGGTCCTCACCCACGCGCGGGCGCTCCTGACCAGCTCCCCCGAAGGGCGGACGGACTACCTGGACGCCGACATGCGCGACGTCGAGTCCGTCCTCGAACACGCCTCCCAGACGCTGGACTTCAGCCGCCCGGTCGCGTTGATGCTCCTGGGGGTGGTGATTTTCATCGAGGACGACCAGGAGGCATACGGTCTCGTACGCCGCCTCATGGACGCGCTGCCCTCCGGGAGCCACCTGGTGCTCTCGCACACCATCACCAGCCCGGCGATGCCCGACGTGGACGCGGCGGTGGCCTTCTGGAACGAGCACGGCACCCCGAAGCTGACGCAACGTACCCCCGAGCAGGTCGCCCGTTTCTTCGACGGCCTCGAACTGCTGGAGCCGGGCGTGGTGTCCTGCTCGCGGTGGCGCCCGGAAGAGACGGGCGACACCGAGCCGGACGAGGTGGCCATGTTCGGCGGGGTGGCCCGCAAGCGCTGAGCCCGGATCACGGCAGCGGAACCCACACCGCACGCCCCTCGGCGCCCTGTTCCGCCCGGCCGAACACCACGTCCGCGAAGTGGATGCCGAAGCCCAGCGTGCCCGGCTTGCCCAGCTCGTCGACGAGACGGTGGCGCTGCTCGGCAGACAGGACGGCGTCCTCGTCGACCCCCGCAGACCACTCGGGGTGGGCGACCTGGACGGGGGTGTGCAGTGCGTCGCCGAAGGCGAGGAGCCGCTCGCCGTCCGACGTGATCTCGAAGACCAGATGCCCCGGCGTGTGGCCGGGTGTCATGAGGGCGCGTACGCCCGGGAAGATCTCCTCTCTGTCGGTGACCGTGTGGACCTGCCCGGCGAAGACGGCCAGCTTCTCCGCCGGCGCCCCGTGTGCGGCGGCCAGGTGGCGCTGCTCCCACTCCGGCGCGCCGACGAAGTGGGGCGCGTGCGCGAACGGCGGCCGGGTCCCGCCGGGCGCGGGGCGCATGGCCCACCCGAGGTGGTCGCCGTGCAGATGCGTGATCGCGACCGCCTCGATGTCCTCCGGGCGGCGGCCCACCTGGCGCAGGCTGTCCAGGAGTTGGCCGCTCTGGAGCGCGCCGATGCGCTCGTTGGCGGGGTCGTCCGGGAAGGTCTGAGGACCGAAGCCGGTGTCGATCAGCAGGGCCCGGTCGCCGTGCTCCACGAGCAGGCCGCCGACGCTCGCCACCAGGTGTCCGCGCTCGTCGAGATGGTCCGCGTACGTCACCCAGTCGTCGGCGGTCGTCGCGGGCAGCCACCCGCGCGGCTTCAGGCCCACCGCTCCGTCCGCCAGGTAGCTGACCCGCAGGTCGCCCAGGCGGATGGTGCGGGTACGGGCAGGGCGGCGGAACCTGGCGTCCGAACTGGTCATGACACTCCCTAGTAATGGTGGCCGATGGTGGCCGACTGCTGCCGGGCAGGCGCCGGGCAGCACGGAATGAGCGGCCGGGCAGGGCTGTCCGAACCGAAGAGACAGCTCCCGGCCGACGCCATAACGTTAGAGCTGTAATCATTCGAGCTGCAACTATTACAGCTCGATGCGATTACGTAAGCTGGGCCACATGACGACATCGGGCAGGGACGGGCAGCCGCCGCGGCAGCCGCAGGCGCACTCGCAGACGCAGCGGGACGCGCAGGACGCCGCCGAGCTCCAAGCCGCCGCCGACCGCCGCGTCTGCGGCCTCGTGGGCAGCCTGGCCCGCCGGATCGACTCCCACGTACGCGACCGCGCCACCACCCTGGGCCTCACCGCCCCACAGGCCGTCGCGCTGCGCGAGCTCACCGGGCCGCTGACGCTGCGCGAACTGGCGGAGCGCATGAGCTGCGAGCCGTCCAACGCCACGTTCGTCTCGGACCGCCTGGAGGAGCAGGGTCTTGTCGAGCGCCGTCCGCACCCGAGCGACCGCCGCGCGAAGCAGCTCGTCCTCACACCGGAGGGCACCGCGCTGCGCGAGCGCCTCATGGCCCTGCTGTCCGACGAGTCGCCGCTCGCGCCGCTGACCCCGCAGGAGCAGGACACTCTGCACGACCTGCTCCTGCGTGCCGTCGGCCGCCCATAGCCATAGCCCCACAGGCCACCGTCGGCCGCCACCGAACCGGAACGCGCGCGCCCCCGCCACCAGGAATTCGCTTCCCCAGCACCCCCGCCACGATCAACAATGCGCGCATGCAGTCCTCGAACGACTCCCTCCCGCACGGCAAGCCGCACGGCAAGTTGCATGCCGACGAGCCGGACATCGACGTACCGCTCGTACGCGACCTGCTCGCCGCGCAGTTCCCGCAATGGGCCGAGCTGCCGGTCGAGCGGTTTCCTTCCCCCGGCACCGTGAACGCGGTGTTCCGGCTCGGGGACGACATGTCGGTGCGTCTCCCCCGCATCCCCGGGGGCGCCGACGACGTGGCCGTGGAGAGCCGCTGGCTGCCGTGGCTCGCGCCGCAGCTCCCGGTGGCCGTGCCGGCCGTGCTCGGCCGTGGTGAGCCCGGCGAGGGATACCCCTGGACCTGGTCGGTCCACCGCTGGCTCGACGGCGAGAACCCGGTCGCCGGGGACCTCACCGCACCGGGCCCGCTGGCCGCGGACCTGGCCGCGTTCGTCACCGCGCTGCGCCGCGCCGACACCGCGGACGCGCCGCCCGCCTACCGCGGCGGCCCGCTGGCGGCGGACGACGCCGAGACGCGGGCCGCGATCGCCGAGCTGCGGGGCCTCGACGTCGCCTTCGACCTGGACGCCGCGACGGCGGCCTGGGAGTCGGCCCTGCGCGCCCCCGCCTGGGACGGTCCGCCCGTCTGGGTCCACTCCGACCTCATGCCGGGCAACCTCCTGGTCCGCGACGGCCGTCTCAGCGCGGTGATCGACTTCGGGACCGCCGGTGTCGGCGACCCCGCCTGCGACCTGATCGCCGCGTGGAACCTCCTCCCCGCCGACGTACGCGAGGAGTTCCGCGCCCGTACGGGCGCCGACGAGGCGACCTGGGCGCGCGGGCGCGGCTGGGCGCTTTCCATGGCGCTCATCCAGCTGCCGTACTACACCGTGACGAACCCCTTGATCGCCGCCAACGCGCGCCACGTGATCCGCGAGGTCCTCGCCGACCACGCCCGCGGGAGCTGACGCCGCCGGCGCCGGAGCCGGCCCTGGCCAGCACGCCGCGCGAGGTGGCAGGATCGCGCCCATGTTCGCGGCCCTGCCCCACCTCAGCCGGCGCCGGGCCCTGCAGGGCTCGGCCGCCGCCTTCGTGGTGTGCGGGCTGCTCCTGTGGTGGCTGCTCCCGGTGGGCGAGAGCTCGCCCAAGGGACAGATGACCTTCAGTACGGGTGTGAAGGGCGCCGTCTACGAGACGTACGGCAAGCTGCTGCGCAACGCCGCGGCCAAGGACATGCCGGACCTCGACATCGAGCTGATCAATAGCCAGGGGTCGCAGCAGAACGTCGAACGGGTGGCCACGGGGCGGGCCGAATTCACCATCGCGGCGGCCGACGCCGTCGAGAAATACCGCCTCGACGGCCGGCCGGGCGCGGACCGGCTGCGGGGCTGCGCGCGGCTGTACGACGACTATGTGCAGCTCGTCGTGCGCCGCTCCTCCGGGATCCATGCGGCGCGGGACCTGCGCGACAAGCGCGTCGCCGTGGGGCAGCCGCGCTCGGGCGTGCGGCTGATCGCGGACCGGGTGCTCAAGGCCGCCGGTCTGCGCCTGGACAAGGACCTCACAGCGCTGCCCGCAGGCATAGACACCGCACCCGAACTGCTGCGGCGCGGCGAGATCGACGCGTTCTTCTGGTCGGGCGGGCTGCCCACGAGTTCCGTGCGCGAGCTGTCCGAGGGCTTCGCCATCCGTCTCGTACCGCTGGGCGACCTGGTCAACGCGCTGCACAAGCTGGGCGGCGCCTCCCGCTACTACCGCGCTGCCGTCATGCCCGCCGACGCCTACCCGCAGGCCCAGCAGAACGCAGCCGTCCCGACACTGGCCGTGGCGAACCTCCTGGTGACCACCGACCGCGCCGACCCGGAGCTCACCGAGGGCCTGACCCGGACGGTGATCGACAGCCGGGACCACATCGGCCTGCGCGTGCACGCGGCCCAACTCGTGGACCTGCGCACGGCCCTGTACACCGACCCGCTCGCCCTGCACGAGGGCGCGCGGCGCTACTACCGCTCGGTCAAGCCCTGAGGCACCGCTCGGCGGCTTCCAGGACGACCGCTGCACCCGGCCCGGACGGTCACCGCTTGGCCGCCTCCTGCCCCACAGGCGCCTGCCGCGGGATGCCGACCGTCACCTTCAGGCCGTGCGGTTCATGGCGCTCGTACGCCATGGTGCCGCCGCCCGCCGCGAGCAGCGCCCGTGAGATCGACAGGCCGAGGCCGGATCCCTTGACGTTCTGGTGGCGGTTGCTGCGCCAGAAGCGGTCGCCGACGCGGGACAGTTCGTCGTCCGTGAGGCCGGGGCCGCCATCGGTGATCACGACGGTGGTGGTCGAGTCGGCGGAGGCGACCCGCACCCGTACTTCCTCTCCCTCCGGTGTGAACTTCAAGGCATTGTCGATCACCGCGTCCAGCGCGCTGGACAGAGCGATCGGGTCGGCCCAGCCGGTGGTCGCCGGGCACTGCCCGGCGAGCCGCACGCCCCGCTCGTCGGCGAGCGGCCGCCAGGCGGCGACGCGCTCGGCCGCCAGCTCACCGATGTCGGTGAGCTGGAGATCCGCCGCCGCGTGTTCCGCGAGCGCCAGGTCGAGCAGGTCGTCGAGGACCTGCGCGAGGCGCTTGCCTTCGGTGCGCACCGAGGCGATCTCCTCGTTCCCCTCGGGCAGTTCGAGGGCCAGGAGCTCGATGCGGAGCAGCAGGGCGGACAGCGGATTGCGCAGTTGGTGCGAGGCGTCGGCGACGAAGGCGCGCTGCTGCTCGAGGACGTCTTCGACGTTGTCGGCCATCTCGTTGAACGACCGGGCCAGGCGTCTGAGTTCCGGCGGTCCGCCGGCGGCCGCGACCCGCGAGGCCAGGCGTCCGGTGGCGATGTCGTGGGTGGTGGCGTCCAGGACCCGTACGGGGCGCAGGACCCAGCCGGTGAGGCGCAGCGCGGCACCGACGGCGAGGAGCATCGCGGCGGACTCGCCCGCGCCGATGAGCAGCCAGCCGTGCAGGGTCTTCGCGCGCATGCGGCCGGTCGGCGAGTCGGTGACGACGACCGCCACGACGTCGCCGTCGCGGATCACCGGTGAGGCGACGACGATCCGCCCGCCCTCCTCCCAGGGCCACACCTGGGGCGGGTCGTGGCTGCCCCGGGAGCGCAGGGCCTCTTCGAAGGCACCGCCCACTCCGTCGCCGCCGGTGGGCAGGAACCAGTCGCTGGGGGCGTGCGCCATGGGGAAGCGGTCGCGGAAGAACACGCCCGCCTTGATGCCGTACACCTCGTGGTAGTAGTCGAGTTCCTTCTGGAGGGTCTCGCGCCGCTCGTCCTTGTCGCGCACGCGGGAGCCCGAGGGACGCTGGGTGACGAACTGCGCGAGCGAGGCGAAGCGCGCCGTGTCGTCGATGCGGTCGACGACCACCTTCTGCTGCTGTGCCGACGCCACGCTGACGGCGAGCGGGAAGCCCAGGGCCAGCAGCACGCCGGCCATCAGGACGATGAGGAGCGGCAGGAGGCGGGCGCGCACCTGTGCCCGCTACGACGCCGGGGCGACGAGTCGGTAGCCGACTCCGCGCACGGTCTCGATCAGGGCGGGCATGTGCAGCTTGGCGCGCAGGGACGCCACATGCACCTCCAGCGTGCGCCCCGTGCCCTCCCAGCTGGTGCGCCACACCTCACTGATGATCTGCTCCCGGCGGAAGACCACCCCGGGCCGCTGGGCGAGGAGCGCGAGCAGGTCGAACTCCTTGCGGGTGAGCTGGACCACGGCGCCGTCCACGCTGACCTGGCGGGTGGGCAGTTCGATGCGGACGCCGCCGAGCCGCAGCTCGGTGTCGGCGGGCGCCTGGGCCGCGTCGGCGGAGGGACGCCGGATGACCGCGTGGATGCGGGCGATGAGCTCCCCGGTGTCGTACGGCTTCACTACGTAGTCGTCGGCTCCGAGGTTCAGGCCGTGGATGCGGGAGCGTACGTCGGCGCGGGCGGTGACCATGATGACCGGGGTCGACGTGCGCTTGCGGATCTTCCCGCAGACCTCGTAGCCGTCCTGGTCGGGCAGGCCGAGGTCGAGGAGCACGACTCCGAAGGGGGCCGCTTCGCAGGGCAGCAGGGCCTGGAGTGCCTCCTCGCCGCTGCGGGCGTGGGTGACGGCGAAGCCGTGCCGGGCCAGGACCGCGGACAGGGCGGCGGCCACGTGGTTGTCATCCTCGACGAGCAGCAGTCTCATGCGGTCCCCCTCCAGCCCATCGGTTCCCCAGTGGTTCATCGGTCGTTTCGTTCCCGCTCAAACCGTGCTTCGCACGTGTTCGCGGCCGCCCGGCACGCGCGCGTACGCGCGGATTTTCAGCGGTGTGCGGACGCGCCCGTGCGCACCATGGCATCCACGCCGATGGATAAGGACCGCGTCAAGACCCTTCGGGTCACGGACACGTTCCGTTATGCACCCGGTACGCGGCCGGGGCGCCCTCTTCACACGGAGTGTCCGGTTGCGGCCGGATCGTTATGCTCAATTTCCCCTCAGATGTAATGACGCTGGTCGCACCGGGTTACTACTGTCCTCCCAACCCGAGGAGGATGGAGCAACAAGCCGTGACCGAAGTATCGGTGACCAAGGACGCCAAGCCCGCGGCGGACGACCTTGTCGTGCTGAAGGCTGTCAACAAGCACTTCGGCGCCCTGCACGTCCTCCAGGACATCGACCTGACCATCGCCCGTGGCGAGGTCGTCGTCGTGATCGGCCCCTCCGGGTCGGGCAAGTCGACGCTGTGCCGCACCATCAACCGCCTGGAGACCATCGATTCGGGAGCGATCTCGATCGACGGCAAGCCGCTGCCCGAGGAGGGCAAGGAGCTCGCCAGGCTCCGCGCGGACGTGGGCATGGTTTTCCAGTCGTTCAACCTTTTCGCGCACAAGACCGTGCTCGAGAACGTGATGCTGGGCCAGGTCAAGGTGCGCAGGACAGCCAAGGCGGAGGCGGAGGAGAAGGCGCGCGGCTTGCTCGACCGGGTGGGCGTCGCCTCGCAGGCCGACAAGTACCCGGCGCAGCTCTCCGGCGGTCAGCAGCAACGCGTCGCGATCGCCCGCGCGTTGGCGATGGGCCCCAAGGTGATGCTGTTCGACGAGCCCACGTCGGCGCTCGACCCCGAGATGATCAATGAGGTTCTCGAGGTCATGCAGCAGCTCGCCCGCGACGGCATGACCATGGTGGTCGTCACGCACGAGATGGGCTTCGCCCGGTCGGCGGCCAATCGCGTCGTCTTCATGGCGGACGGCCGGATCGTCGAAGAGGCGGTGCCGGACCAGTTCTTCAGCAACCCGCGCAGCGACCGGGCCAAGGACTTCCTGTCGAAGATCCTTAAACACTGAGGCTTCACGCCGTCTCAACGCCAGCCAAAACAAAGGATGTTCACTCATGAAGCTCCGTAAGTCCGCTGCCGTCGCAGCGGCCATCGCTGCGCTGTCGCTGACCGCCACCGCCTGCGGCGGCAAGGACGGATCCGCCGGCGACAAGCCGGAGGGCCCGGCCAAGTCCGGCGGCAAGGACCTCAGCTACACGGTCAAGAAGGACGTGACCGTCGACTCCTCGGTCTTCAAGGCGGCCAAGAAGCGCGGCAAGCTCGTCATCGGCGCCAAGGCCGACCAGCCGTACCTGGGCTTCGAGGACCAGTCCACGAAGGAGCGCTCGGGCTTCGACATCGAGATCGCCAAGATGGTCGCCGCCGACCTCGGCTTCTCCCCGAAGCAGATCGAGTGGAAGACGGTCGACTCCGGCGCCCGCGAGACCGCGGTCTCCAAGGGCGACGTCGACCTCATGATCGGCACGTACACGATCAACGACGAGCGCAAGAAGCAGATCGACTTCGCCGGGCCGTACTTCCACGCCGGTGCCTCGCTGCTCGTCCGCAAGGACGAGAAGGACATCAAGGGCCCGGAGACCGTCCGCGGCAAGAAGGTCTGCTCCATCGTCGGCTCCACGCCGCTGCAGAACATCAAGAAGCCGAAGTACGGCGCCAAGGTGACCGAGCTCTCCAAGTACTCGGAGTGCGTCGCCCAGATGCTGAACAACCAGGTCGACGCGGTCACCACGGACGACGCGATCCTGATGGGCTACGCCGCGCAGAACAAGGGCAAGCTCAAGGTCGTCGGCAAGCCCTTCTCGGACGAGCCGTACGGCGTCGGCCTGAAGAAGGGTGACGCCGCCCTGCAGAAGGCCGTCGCGGACGCCATCAAGGCGCACCAGGAGAACGGCGACTACAAGAAGGCGTTCGACGCCACCATCGGCATCTCCGGCTCCGAGTACAAGGAGCCGCCGGCCTTCACCGACCCGAAGTAGTCCCGGACGTCCCGCTCCGCGCGCGCCGACGCGCGCCCCGGAGCGGGACGTTCCCCGTAAGAGCCGATGCCGGAATCGCCGGAGCCGATGCCGGAATCGCTGTCGGACCCGTCGCGAAGACCTGCTGCCCGCCGACGTCGACGGCCTGGGCCTGTCGTGAACCCCCTGCGACCCGTCGCGAACACCTCGCGGAGAATTCATGGATGTATTGCTCGACAACCTGTCGCTCTTCCGCGAAGGGTTTTTCGGCACTGTCAAGCTGACTGTCGTCAGTGCGCTGGTCGCGATCGTGGTCGGCGTCATCATCGCCGGGTGCCGTGTCTCGCCGGTGCTGCCACTGCGCATATTCGGGACCGCCTGGGTCACCCTGCTGCGGAACACCCCGCTGACGCTGCTGTTCCTGGTGGCGTTCTTCATCGTGCCGAAGGTCCTCTACCCGGACCTGGACTCCTTCGTACTCGCCGTGGCCGCGTGCGGTTTCTACACCTCCGCGTTCGTCGCCGAGGCGGTGCGCTCCGGCATCAACACGGTGCCGCTCGGCCAGGCGGAGGCGGCGCGGGCCATCGGCCTCACATTCACGCAGAGCATGCGGCTCGTCGTACTGCCGCAGGCCACGCGGAACGTGGTGCCGCCGCTCTCCAGCATCTTCATCGCCCTGACCAAGAACACGGCCATCGCGGGCGCCTTCGACAACACCGATCTGTTCAATGTCTCGAAGACTCTGAGCAACGACGGCTACGACATCGTGATGATCTTTATCTGGATCACCCTCGCCTACCTGATCATCACGTACGCCATCAATGGTCTTTTCCGGGTCCTGGAGCACCGTTTGGAGGTCGCCCGATGAGTGCGAACGTCCTCTTCGACGCCCCGGGCCCCAAGGCCCGCGTCCGCAACATCATCTACACCGTCATCGGCAGCCTCGCCGTCATCGGCGGCATTGTCTGGATCATTCTGCGCCTGAACGACAAGGGCGAGTTCGACCCGGATCTGTGGGACATCTTCAATTACTCCGGAATCCGGCAGAACATTCTGGATTCGCTGGTCGCCACCCTCAAGGTGTTCGCCCTCGCCGGTGTCCTCTCGCTGGTGCTCGCCGTGGTGCTGTGCGTGGCGCGGCTCTCCGACCACCGTCCCGTGCGGTGGCTCGCGGTCGGCTTCATCGACCTCTTCCGGTCGATTCCGCTGCTCATCACGATCTTCGCGTTCTGGGTCGGCCTCGTCGGCGACATGACGCCGTTCTGGGCGCTGGTGCTCGGCCTGACGATCTACAACGGGTGTGTGCAGGCCGAGGTGCTCCGCGCCGGCATCAACGCCGTGCCCACGGGCCAGAAGGAGGCCGCGTACGCGCTCGGCCTGCGCAAGACGCAGGTCATGGCCACGGTGCTGTTCCCGCAGGCCATCCGGTCGATGATGCCGTCGATCATCAGCCAGCTCGTGGTGACGCTGAAGGACACCTCCCTCGGGTTCATGATCCTCTACCCCGAGCTGCTGCAGTCCGCCCGGCTCATCGCCAACAACACTCCGGTCAACGGCGTCTATCCGTTCGTGCAGACGGTCACCGTCTTCGGTGTCATCTACATTTCGCTCTGCATGATTCTTTCCGCGCTCGCCACCTGGATCGAGCGGCGCGGCCGCCGCGCGAAGACGGGCATCAAGGTGGCCGTCGCGGCCGAGCCCGCCGCGGTGGTGGAGATCGTCGACACGGCTCCGGAGACCAAGTGAGCATGCGGTGAGTACGCGCGCGTAAGACACCACCTGTATTGGCCCGTCGAGAATTCGGCGGGCCAATACGCTTTCCCTCCTCTGCACAGCACAAGGGGTTCTGTCCCCCAGCGTCCGGCTTGACGGGCTGCCACGCAGTCTGTTGCATACGTTCTGTGATCGTGCACCGGGCTCCAACTGCCAATTCCTGTACGTACGTCCAGCACTCGCGGACAGTCCTGGCAGGAGGCCGCGCGCCGTGGACCCGGTGATCGTCGTCGGCGCGGGTCCCGTCGGTCTCACGCTCGCCCTGTCCCTCGCGCGTCACTCCGTCCCTACCGTCGTCCTCGACGAAGGGCCCGGCAAGGACGAGCAGCGGCCCGCGCGGACCGCCGTCCTGCGCGACGACACCGCGGGCCTCGTCGAACGGCTCGCCGGGCGCTCGTTCGGCGACGCGGACACCGGTGCGCGCTGGACCGGCTGGCGTTCGATGCGCCGCAAGCAGATGATGCGTGAGCTCACGTTCAGTGACGAGCTGCCCTCACCTCTGCACGTACCCCAGCACGTGCTGACCGGCGCGCTGCGTGACGCCATCGCCGGCGAACACCTCGTCGAGCTCGCGGCCGAGAGCAAGCTCGACGCCCTGGAGCAGGACGCCTCCGGGCTCACCGCCCACACGCGCGGGCCGAAGGACACCTGGTGGCGGGGCAGTTACCTGGTGGGCTGCGACGGCCCCCGCTCGACCGTGCGCAAGCTGCTCGACGTCCGCTTCCCGGGGCGCACGGCCGTGGAGCGGCACGCGGTCGCCGCGCTGCGTACGGAACTTCCGTGGGCCGGTAAGGCGTTGTTGCATCGGAGCCCTCCTTGGCCCGGCGGCGGCGCCGAGGTGACGGGACGTCCGCTGGCCGACGGCGTCTGGCGGATCGACTGGCTCCTGCCGCCGCGCGGCGAGCTGGTGACGCCCGACGCCCTCGTGGCCCGCATCCGCGAGACGCTCGCCGGCTGGTGCGGCGGCGCCACACCGTCGTACGAACTGCTGGACACCGGCGTGCACACGGTCCACCACCGCCTCGCCCGCCGGTGGCGGATCGGCCGCGCCTTCCTCGCCGGGGACGCCGCGCACCTGCTCGGTGCGCTGGGCACCCAGGGCCTCGACGAGGGACTGCGCGACGCGGACAACCTCGCCTGGAAGCTGGCGCTCGCCTGGCACCACGGCCCGCGCCCCGCGCTGCTCGACAGCTATCAGGCCGAGCGGCGCGCCGTGGTCGCCACGCGGCTGCGCGCCGCCGACCAGGTGCTGCCGGTGCTGCGCGGCGGCAAGGGCCTGCGCGCGTACGTCCCGGGCGCGGCGCGCAGCCAGGACGCGCTGCTCACGGACGGCCATGTAGGAAGCGGGCAGTTGGGCGCGCCGGGGAGGTACGCCGACTCGCCGCTGGCTCCGCAGAGTTCGGACTCCGTGGTGGCGGTAGGCACGGCGCCGGGCGGCCCGGTCACCGACGTGGGCGTGACGGCGCCGGACGGTACGTTCGTACGGCTCCGGGACCGGCTCGGCCGCGGCCGGCTGCTCGTCGTGCTGGTGGCGCCCGGCACCGTCGTGTGGGAGCGGCGGCACTGGGTGACGGCGGGGATCATGCCCCGGCTCGCCGCCGCGGTCACCGCGCTCCCGCATCCCGCCGAACTCCTCGTCGCGGAGGCCTACCCGGGCGCGGCGGCGCACACGGTCCTTCTCGTACGTCCCGACGGCCATCTGGTCACCGCGCTCGGCGGGGTGCGTCCGGCCGAGCTGTACGCGGCCGCGGAGGCGGCGCTGGGTGTGGCGGCGGAGAGGCGGCGGCGTGCGCGCGGCCGCGAGGGCGATTCCGGGAGCGGTGCCGGGGGCGTGGGGTCCGGCGCGGATCTCGGTTCCGCGCCCGGGGCCACGCCCCGGGCGCCGTCCAGCGCTCCCGACACCACTCCGGGCACTGCCGCGAACACCGCCCCGAACACCGCTCTGACCAGCGGAAAAGGTAGCTCTGAAACACCCGCTGTCCCACCCGGGAGCGACCGACCGACCGGATGATGAACATGAGTTGACCGTCTCCCGGCTCCGTGGTCTACTCCGGACCATGACCGACACCGCTGTTCGCCTGTGGCGGAGGGTCCACATGGACCTCGTCCGCTACGCGGGCTGCGTGTGTCGGCCGTCTTGCTGAATTCGCCACCTCCCCCTTTCTGCGCGCGCCGTGCCTCGGCGCGCACTCTCGCGAACTCACAGGACGGCCCTCATGTCTGCCTCCGTACCGGCCTCTGCCTCCGTACCGGGCGCCACCCCTGCCTCCACCGCGGCTTCCGAGTCCGTACCGGCCCCGGGCCCTGCCCCCACCTCCGCCGATCTGCTCGACTTCGTGCGCCGTGCCGCGGCCGACTCCGACCTCATCACCTCACTGCCGCTTGATCCGGAGGGCCGCACCTGGGTGCGCCTCGAAGGTCCGCACGGCAGCGAGGCCTGGCTGATCGGCTGGCCACCGGGCACCGGCACCGGCTGGCACGACCACGCCGAGTCCGTGGGCGCCTTCATCGCCGCCGCGGGCGCCCTCAAGGAGAACTCCCTCGCCGCCCGCCTGCCCACCGACGGCTGGAAGACCCTGGAACTCACCGAAGGCGTCGACCGCGAACGCCGCCTCGCCACGGGCCAGGGCCGGGCGTTCGGCCGCAACCACGTGCACGAGGTGCTCAACGAGTCCACGACCGAACACGCCGTCTCCGTACACGCCTACTACCCGCCGCTGCCGCGGATCCGCCGCTACAGCCGCACGGGCGCCGTACTGCGCCTCGAACACGTCGAGCGTCCGGAGGACTGGCAGTGAGCGCGGGCCTGGAGCTGAACGGCGTCCCCGGCGTGCCCGCGACGGCGCACGCCTCCGGTGCACCCCAATCCCCCGTAGGGATCGACGAGTTGCTGGAACGGGTGCGGCGCGGACTCGACCGGGTCACTCCGGAGCAGGCGTACGACATTGCTGGATCGGGCGGGCTGCTCGTCGACACGCGGTACGCGGCGCTGCGCGAACGGGACGGCCTGATCCCGGGCGCCCTCGTCGTCGAGCGCAACGAACTGGAGTGGCGCCTCGACCCCCAGGGCAGCCATCGCGCACCCGAGGCGGTCAGCCATGAGCTGCGGGTCGTGGTGTTCTGCAACGAGGGCTACGCGTCGAGCCTCGCGGCGGCCTCCTTGCGGCAGTTGGGGCTGCGGCACGCGACGGACCTCGTCGGCGGGTTCCAGGCGTGGAAGGCGGCGGGGCTGCCGGTGCAGGGGCGAGGGCCGGGGCCGTCCGAGGCCGGGTGAGGGGCACGCGCGCGTAGGCGCTTGTGCGGGAGGCATGGGTAGTCGGGGAAGCGCGCGGTAAGGGGCAGCCCACAATGGTGGGCTGCCCCTTACGGCGTGCATACGACGCCTTACTCCCTGGCCGTCGCGACGGTGACGGGCCGCGGCTTGAGGGCGGCCCGGCCCGGGATGGCCGTCGCCGTCAGGGCGAGCAGTCCCGCGACGGCGACCACGGCCGCGTACACGAGGGGCAGGACCGCCGGTGCCGCGGCGCCGGTCATACCGATGCTGAAGCCGGTCAGGACGGCGAGCGCGATGCCGCTGCCGAGGGCCGTCGCGAGGAGCAGAACGGCCAGCACCTCGGTGCGCAGCATGCGCAGGATCTGCCGGCGAGTGGCACCCGCGAGGCGCAGCAGCGCGAACTCCCGGACGCGTTCGGAGACCGACATGGCGAGCGTGTTGACGACGGCGATCGCGGTGAAGGCCAGGATCAGGCCCATGGCCACGTAGTTCACTTCGGCGTTCTCCTGCCCGCGCTCGGCTTGGAGGGTGCCGACAGCGGAGGGTGACAGAACGCGTACGTTCGGGAACTTCTCGAGGGCGGCCGAGAGTTGATCCTTCGTACGGTCGGTCTTGACGAGGACCGTGGCAGCGAGCGGGTTGTCGACGTGGCGGGCTACCAGGTCGTGCGCCATGGTCAGGTCCCCGAAGCCGAGCCCGCGCGCGTAGACGGCGGTGACCTGGAGGGTCGTCGGGGTGCCGTCGCCGAGCGTGAGCTTGAGGCTGCTTCCCGGCTTCAAGTGGAGCTGGTCGGCGGCGACTTCACTGACGGCGACGTCGCCCGCGCCGAAGGACGTCAGCGAGCCCGCTGTGACGTCCGGGTCCCAGGTGTGGCTGAGTCCGGCGGGGGTCACGCCCTGCGCGGGGTATTTGTCGAGGCCGACGCGCACGGACGTGCGGACGACTTCGGTGACGGCGTCGACGCCTTCGGCGGTCCGGAGCTGCCGCGCGGCCTGCCCCGGCACGCCGGGGCCCTGCGCGCCCACGGTCCAGTCCGCGCGGACACCGTCGTGTGCCTGGGCGCGGGCCGCGGCGCCGAGCGTGGGCTGGACGAAGAGAACGGTGCAGGTCATGCCGATGAGCAGGACGAGGGGGGTGACGACGGCGGCCATCCGGGCGGCGTTGCCGCGCAGGTTGGCGTGCGCGAGGCGGCCGCCGGGGCCGGACAGCCGCAGCGGACGGGCGAGCAGGGCGGCGGTCGCCTTGACGATGAGCGGCCCGAGCAGGGAAACGGAGGTGGCGAGGACGACAACGGTCAGGAAGGTGACGGGAGTTGATGCGGGTTCGGTGCGCAGGATGCTGAGGACGGCGACGAGGACGACGCCTCCGGCGAGCAGGACGAGGCCGGCGCCGATCCGGGCCCAGCTGGGCCGGGCGGGCTCCACGCGCGCCTCCGCGAGGGCCTCACCCGGACGGATCCGCGCGATGCGGCGTGCCGAGAGGCGGGCGGCGGCCCAGGCGCCCAGGAGTGTCGCGGCGACGGCGGCGAGCGGCGGGAAGACACCGACGACGCGGTCGAGCGTCGCGGGGACGGCGCCACGGTCCACGAACGCGTCGTACAGCAGCGCCCCGAGCGGGATCCCGGCGAGCGCGCCGAGCACGCCCGCGACCGCTCCGACGATGAGAGCCTCACGGCCGAGCAGCTTGCGGATCTGCTTCGGACTCGCGGCGATGGCGCGCAGCAGGGCCAGTTCGCGGTGGCGCTGCTGGACGGAGAGCGCGAAGGTGCCGACGACCACGAGGACGGCCACGAGCAGCGAGGTGCCGCCCATCGCGCCGCCGATGCTGACGAGCTTCACCCGGGCGCCCGCGGCGTCGAGGAACTCCACCGGTCCACGGTCGCCACCGGTGCTGACCTGAGCCGTCGTCCCGGAGAGCTCCTTCTTGACCGCCGTCTTGAGCTCGGATGCGGACACTCCCTTGGCCGGCACGACGCCCACGGCGGTGACCTTGCCCGGGTGGGCGGCGAGGCGCTCGGCCTCCTCGGCGGAGAAGAAGAGTGAGGTCTGGTGCGCGAGGGCGCCGCCGCTTCCGGCGCCCCGGCCGGGGACGGCGATGCCCGTCACGCGGTACGTGCGCGGGGCCTGCGTCGACTGCACGGTGAGCCGGTCGCCGGGCTCGAGGCCGGCGCGGTCGGCGAGGCCGCGGTCGATGACGAGGTCGGCGGCGGCGCGCGGGGCCCGGCCGTCGGCGAGCCGGAAGGGCGTGAGAGCGGCAGACGTCCAGGCATGTCCGTACGAGGGGCGGCTCGCGTCCACCGCCCCGGCAGGCGTCACCGGCTGTGCCAGGAAGGTGAGTTCGGGTACGACCTCGCCGACTCCTTGAACGTCCTCGAGGCGTTGCGTGATGCCGCTCGGCAGCCAGGCCCGCTCGGCGATCGGCTTGGCCTTGTGCTTGACCTTGGTCTTGCCCTTCTTGTGCTTGACCGTCGTCTGGTGAACGTTCTGGTCCCCGGAGACGATCACGGGTGCGGCCGCATAGCGCTCGGTGCGGATGGTGCCGCGCAGGCCCGTATCCAGGAGCGTGCCGCAGGCCGTGATGAGCGCGGCGGCGCACATCAACGCGACGAAGGCGCCCAGGAAGCCGCCCTTGCGGTCCCGGATTGTCTGCAGTGCGTAGCGCAGCATCATGACGACTCGGTCTCTCTTCTGTTGTCTGCGGCGGCCTCGTCGGGCGCCGGGGCCGGGGTCGGGGTCGGGAAGGCCAGGAAGCGGGTGAGTACCGTGCGCGCGCCGGGCGGGGTGTCGGCGTCGGAGCGCTTGTAGCGGTTGAGGAGCGCGATGTACTCCTCGAAGAACTCCCGGAGTTCGGTCACGGTCAGCCGCATCGTGCCGCGCGAGTACGGGAAGGCGTCGGCCCATTCGCCCGCCTCGGCGCCGCCGGTCTCCCGCTGGAGCTGCTCGAAGAGTTCGAGGTCGGCGGCGTACGCGTGGTGGTGCAACTCGTCCATGACTAGCCGCATTTCGGCGCTCTGCCGACTGCGGGGCGGGAAACGCCGATCCCCCGGGATCAGTCGCCACCAGCGCTCACGGCCGCATCCGGAGACCTGGGCCTCCTCGACGAAGCCGTATCGGGCGAGCTCGCGGAGGTGGTAGCTGGTGGCTCCGGTGTTCAGCCCGAGGGCGCGCGCCAGCGTCGCGGAAGTGGCGGGCCCGTGCACGGTGAGGTGCTGCAGCATCTGCTGCCGCCGCGGCTGCGCGAGCGCCTTCAGAGCGCGGAGGTCGGTCAACTCCTGGGGCGCGGGCGGGAGGTCACCGCTCGCGGGGGCACCGCCGCGCGCACCCACCTCATCCGATGGGGCGCCGCCCATGGGTGCATCACCCGTGGTGACACCCTTCGTGGGGCCACCGCCCGGGGTGGCGACTCTCGTGGTGGCACCGCCCGCGGTGGCGCCCTTCGTGGGCGCACCGCCCGCACCGGTCACGACACCGTCGTCGGTCGTGCTCTCTTCCTGAGCCATGCGTACACAGTCGTCTGTGCACAGGGTTCTGTGCACTGCGGCGACCAGGCATCTTCAGGGTGGGGCTACCCCTACCCCCCAGGCCCCGAGGGGGCCTGGCTCAGAAGCCCTCGTACCCCAGCTCTTCCGTGTCCTCCCCCTCTTCCTCCAGCGCCTGCCGCACCACTCTGAGCGCCATGCCCTCCGCGTACCCCTTGCGGGCGAGCATGCCCGCGAGGCGGCGCAGCCTCTTGTCGCGGTCGAGGCCGCGGGTGGAGCGGAGCTTGCGGGCGACCAGCTCGCGGGCGGTGGCCTCTTCCTGCTCCGAGTCCAGCTGCCCGACGGCCTCGTCGATCACCGCCGAGTCCACGCCCTTCGTGCGCAGCTCCCGCGCGAGCGCCCGCCTGGCCAGGCCCCGGCCGTGGTGCCGGGACTCGACCCAGGCGTCCGCGAAGGCCTCGTCGTTGATCAGGCCGACCTCTTCGAAGCGGGACAGCACTTCTTCCGCCACGTCCTCGGGGATCTCCCGCTTGCGCAGTGCGTCGGCCAGCTGCTTGCGCGTGCGCGGTGTCCCGGTGAGCAGGCGCAGGCAGATCGCCCGCGCCCGCTCGGCCGGGTCCCCCGTGTCTCTTGTGTCCCCCGTGGGCGGTTCCCCGTCCTCGGCCCTCGACGAGGACGGGGAACCGCGGTCCTGTTGGCTGCCGAAGCCGCCGGAGCCGCCGGAGCCGCCGCGCCGCCGACGGCCGCTTTTGCCGCTCCTGCCGCCACGGCCGCCACCCCGCGGGCCACCGCCCTCGTCGACGCCCGGGGCCTCCGGGTCGGCGTCGTCCTGGGCGAGGCCGTCGAGGCCGAAGACATCCGGGCCGAAGGCGTCCGGGCCCACGGCAGTGGAGCGGCTTCGCCCCGTGGAGCCGGCGTGGTCCGCCCAGTCGGTTCGTCGCGTCACGGTCTAGCTCTTGGCCGCCGCGGCCTTGGACTTGGTGGCCTTGGCGGCCGCGGGGGCGGGCACCGTCTTGGCCGCGTCGTCCGCGGCGGGGGCGGCCGCGACCGCGGCATCCGCGCCCGGCTCCGCCGCCGGGGTCTCCGGGCGCACGCCGACGCCCAGCTTCTCCTTGATCTTCTTCTCGATCTCGTTGGCGAGGTCGGGGTTGTCCTTGAGGAAGTTGCGGGCGTTCTCCTTGCCCTGGCCGAGCTGGTCGCCCTCGTACGTGTACCAGGCGCCGGCCTTGCGGACGAAGCCGTGCTCCACGCCCATGTCGATCAGGCCGCCCTCGCGGCTGATGCCCTGGCCGTAGAGAATGTCGAACTCGGCCTGCTTGAAGGGCGGCGCGACCTTGTTCTTGACGACCTTGACGCGGGTGCGGTTGCCGACCGCGTCCGTGCCGTCCTTCAGGGTCTCGATGCGGCGGATGTCCATGCGCACCGAGGCGTAGAACTTCAGTGCCCGGCCACCGGTCGTGGTCTCCGGCGAGCCGAACATCACGCCGATCTTCTCGCGGAGCTGGTTGATGAAGATCGCGGTGGTCTTGGACTGGTTGAGCGCGCTGGTGATCTTCCGCAGGGCCTGGCTCATCAGGCGGGCCTGGAGACCCACGTGCGAGTCACCCATCTCACCCTCGATCTCCGCGCGCGGCACCAGGGCCGCGACGGAGTCGATGACGATCAGGTCGAGGGCGCCGGAGCGCACCAGCATGTCGACGATCTCCAGCGCCTGCTCGCCGTTGTCCGGCTGGGACAGGATGAGGTTGTCGATGTCGACGCCGAGCTTCTTCGCGTACTCCGGATCGAGGGCGTGCTCCGCGTCCACGAAGGCGACGGCGCCGCCGGCCTTCTGCGCGTTGGCCACGGCGTGCAGGGTCAGGGTCGTCTTGCCGGATGACTCCGGGCCGTACACCTCGACGACGCGGCCGCGCGGGATGCCGCCGACGCCGAGCGCGACGTCGAGTGCGGTCGACCCGGTGGGGATGACCTCGATGGGCTCGTTCGGCCGCTCGCCCATGCGCATCACTGCGCCCTTGCCGAATTGCCGTTCAATCTGTGCGAGCGCGGCGTCGAGCGCCTTCTCGCGGTCGGTTCCTGCCATGGGTTCCACCCGGTTTGCTTGAGTCGATCGCTTCACGTCAAAGACGCTAACGCCTGCCACTGACAATGCGCCCCGACGCCCGCCCCGCCTGTGGATAACTCGGGCTCTCCGCCCGCCGCAATCCACCGGCGCAGGCCCGGGGATCCCCCCGTGAACCCCCGGAACAGCGCCGCCGGAACCCCCATATGAATGGATGTTCGATTTTACTGTCAAGCGCACCACGCGGCGACGCCGCCAGGCGGAGGAGAGCGTCGGCAACCGACGACCACGCCGCAGATGCGCGTGCCGGACTCCGCGGGGCACCCCGCCAGGGCCCCGCGGACGCGCCTCAGGCCGCGGGCCTCAGTTGCGCCCGACCGAACAACAGGGCGCACCCGGGCCGGCGTGGCTCCCTCGATGCGGGCGGCAACGCTCTCGACGAACTCGGCGGCGTCCAGGGGCCGGGTCACCGGGATCTGGTCCGTGAGGACCGCGCGGCCTCGTCCGGCAGGCTCCGCGCCAGGTCGACGCGCTCGTCCCCCACCACATGCCCGCCCGAAGAGTTTCCTGGGCGCGCCCCAAGGAGCGCCCTCGGGGCGAGGCGCCACGGTCGCGCAGCTCTGGACGAGGGCGCGCGACTGTGGCGAGCGGCGTCAGCCGCTGATCTGCTTGCGCTTGCCGCCACCCGAGATCTGGATCTTGCTCGGCTTCGCCTGCTCGGCGACGGGAATGCGCAGCGTCAGCACGCCCGAGTCGTACGAGGCGTCGACACGGTCGGTGTCGAGCGTGTCACCGAGGAACAACTGCGGGAGAACGTGCCTGTGGGGCACTCGGCCGCGACCAGCTCGGCGCCCTCAGGGGCGGGCGAGCGGCGCTCGGCGTGCACGGTGAACACGTTGCGCTCGACGTTCAGGTCGACGTTCTCGGGATCGATTCCGGGCAGATCGAAGTGCACTACGAAGTCGTCGCCGTCGCGGTGGGCGTCCATCGGCATCGCGGCAGGCCGGGCGTTGCTGCCCAGGACCTGCTGGGCGAGACGGTCGAACTCGCCGAACGGGTCGGTGCGCATGAGCATCACAGGTCACTCCTTCCGTCGGCTACGGGGAAGGACCCGACCCAAAAGCCCTGGACCTGGGGCTCAGACCGGGCGGTCGTCGCCCGCCTCGTCCTGCCCCATCAGCGCGCGCCGCACGCGCGCGAGGAGGGGCGATCCGCCGCGGCGGTGGTGCCCGTGGACGCGGGGGTCGTCCATCACGTCGTACCGCTTCACGTACGCCCCCAGGAAGGCCTGCAGCGTCGCGACCGCCGGGATGGCGATCAGGGCGCCGACCGCGCCGAGCAGCGCCGTGCCCGCGACGACCGACCCGAAGGCGACCGCCGGGTGGATGTCCACGCTCTTGGCGGTGAGCTTGGGCTGCAGGACATAGTTCTCGAACTGCTGGTAGATCACGACGAAGATCAGCACCCACAGCGTGTACCAGGGGTCCACGGTGAAGGCGATCAGCATCGGCAGGGCGCCCGCCAGGTACGTGCCGATCGTCGGGATGAACTGCGAGACCAGGCCGACCCAGACCGCGAGCACGGGGGCGTAGGGCACCTCGAGGACCTGCAGCAGGATGTAGTGCGCTATCCCGGAGATCAGCGCCATCAGGCCGCGGGAGTAGAGATAGCCGCCGGTCTTGTTGACCGCGATCTCCCAGGCGCGCAGCACCTCGGCCTGCTTGGCGGGCGGCAGCACGGAGCACAGCGCGCGCCGCAGCCGCGGTCCGTCGGCGGCGAAGTAGAACGAGAACAGCAGGATCGTCAGGAGCTGGAACAGGCCGCCGAGCACCTGCGCCGAGACGTCCAGGACGCCGCTGGCGCTGTTCTGCACGTACTTCCGCAGCCAGTCGGAGTGGATCAGGCTGTCCTGGACCTCGACCCGGGACAGGTCCGTGTCGAAGGTCTGGTTGATCCAGCGGATGACCTTGTCCAGGTAGTCCGGGAAGTCCTCGACCATGTCGACGATCTGGCCGGCGAGCATGGACCCCATCATCGTGACGAAGCCCGCGCTCGCGACCACGACGCCCAGGAAGACGACGGCCGTGGCCAGGCCGCGGCGCAGCCCGCGCGCCGCCATCCAGCTCACGGCCGGCTCGACGGCGAGGGCGAGGAAGAACGCGATCAGAACGTTGATCAACAGCCCGGTGAGCTGATGGAAGGCCCAGCTGCCGAGCTGGAAGCAGGCGACCAGAGCGAGCGCGAGCACCATGGCACGCGGCAGCCAGCGCGGCATGCCGACGCCACGCGCCTGCTCCGCCCCGGCGGGGGCCTGGGCGGGCGGGGTGGTGCCGAGCGGTGCTGCCTCTGGCGTGATCTGTGCGGTCTCGTCTGTGGGTGCCACCGTGACAGTCTCGCCCACGCCACCGGCATTCAGCTGCCGCCCCCGGATTTAGCGGCCCAGCACACACGGGAAGCACACGGGAAGCGCTTTCCGCGCGCGTGGAGAGCGCATACGGGAACCGGCGTCAGCGCTTTTCGGCCGGTACGTCCATGGCCGAGCACACCACCCGCCAGACGTCCTTCGCCTCCCAGCCCGCGTCCAGCGCCTGATGGACCGTGCGCCCGCCGAGCTCCGTCATCACATGATCGCGCGCGAAGGTGTCGGCGTACCCCGCACCGAAGTGGGCCGCCATCCGCTGCCAGAAGACCGTCAACCGCATGCCTTCAGTATCGCGCCCCTGAGAGTGCAGCCCGGCCCGGAGGGCTTGCCGACGCCGCGTTCCGCCCTACCTTCGGAACATGGCCGAAAACGGAGCGTCTCCGCACGCCGCTTCCTCCCCGCTCGCTCGCGCCGAGCAGTTCGTCTGGCTCACCGCGCGCGTTCTCGAACAGCGACGGTTCGCGTACCACTTCCTGGACGGCGGTTCCTGGAACGCCGATGCCGTGGAGACCGCGCTGTCCGCGTACGCCAACGAGGACGGCGGATACGGCCACGCGCTGGAGCCCGATCTGCGCGGCCCCGTGAGCCAGCCGCTGCACACCGCGCACGCACTGCGCGTCCTGGACACCATCCGCCGCTGCGGCGGCATGCGCGTGGAGCGCGTGTGCCGCTATCTGACCGCGGTGTCGACGCCCGACGGCGCGCTGCCGGCGATCCATCCCAGCCAACGCGGCTACCCCTCGGCGCCGTTCGTCCCCGTGGTGGACGACCCGCCGAGCGAACTGCTCGCCACCGGGCCCGTGGTGGGCCTGCTGCACCGCAACGAGGTGTGGCACGCCTGGCTGTTCCGCGCCACCGACTTCTGCTGGCAGAGCGTGGAATCCCTGGAGAAGTCGCATCCGTACGAGATCATGGCGGCCGTCGCCTTCCTGGACGGGGCGCCCGACCGCCCGCGCGCGGAGGCGGCCGCCGACCGGCTCGGCCGCCTCGTACGCGAACAGCGCCTGGTGGTCCTCGACCCCGAGCATGCCGACGCCAACCCGGTTCCTCCGGGGTACGGCCCGGGCGAGCACCACTTCCCGCACGACTTCGCGAAGGCACCCGAATCGCTCGCCCGCGCGTGGTTCACGGACGACGAGATGGCACGCTCCCTGGACTTCCTGCTGAACGAGCAACAAGAAGACGGCGGTTGGCCGATCCGGTGGCGAAAGTGGGCTCCGGGTACGGCCCTGGAGTCCCGCCCGATGGTCACGATCGAGGCGCTGCGCACGCTGCGGGCGTACGGGCGGCGTATCGGCTGAGGCCGAGGCCGCCCGCGGCCGTCCGTACGAGCCCGTGGGCCACCGGATGAGACCCGCCGTCCCGGCCGCCCGTCAGCCCGCCATGGCCCGCACCCCCGCCGTGACGAGCACGGCCGCCGCGATGACGAGGAGGAAGGGCGCGCGCAGCAGCAGCGCCACGGCGGCCGCGGCGAGTCCCGCCGCCTTGGCGTCGAGCACGAGGGCCCGGCCGTCGGCGAAGGTCTGCTGGGCCGTGAGAGCGGCCAGCAGCGCCACCGGCAGCAGCGCGGCCATCCGCTTGACGAGCGGCCGCTCCAGGGTGCCCACGGGCACGAGGAGGCCCGCCAGCTTGACGGCGTAGCAGCCGACGGCGGTCACGGCGATGGCGGTCCAGATGTTCAACGGTCTTTCCCTTGCGTGCTGTTGGGCTTCGTGTCGTCCGCGCGGGATGCGGAGGCTTTGCGGCCCACTCCGTAGAGGACCATCGGAACGGCCAGCGCAGCGGCGAGAACCGGCACTCCCTGGGGCAGCACCGAAAGCAGTCCGAGGCCCAGAAGGACAGCGATCACGGCGACCGCGCGCTCCGTGGAGGTGCGCACCATCGGGGCGAGCAGCGCGAGGAACACGGCGGGGCCCGCGGCGTCGAGCCCCCAGGTGTCGGTGTCGCCGATCGCCTCGGCACCGAGCGCGCCCAGGAAAGTGGTGAGGCACCACAGGAGGTACAGGCTGATTCCGGTGACGGCGAAACCGATGCGGACGGCCCGTCGCCCTGACTGCGCCAGGGAGACGGCCGTCGTCTCGTCGATCACGAAATGGGCGGCAAGGGGGCGCATCGCGCGCGGGAGGGCGAGCAGTTGGGAGAGCCGCAGCCCGTAGAAGGCGTTGCGCATGCTCAGGAAGATGGCTCCCACTGCAGCCGTGAGCGGATTCCCGCCACCCGCGAGCGCGCCCACCAGAGCGAACTGGGAAGCACCGGTGAAGGCCAGCAGGCTCAGCGCACAGGTCTGCGGCACGGTGAGGCCGCTGCCGGCCGAGGTGACCCCGAAGGCGAAGCCGGAGAGCCCGACGGCGATTCCGACGCCGAGGGCGTCACGGACCACGGCGGAATCGGGACGGCCTGCGGCGTCGGCGGAATCGGCGCAACCCGTGACGTCGGAGGAGTCGGGGCAGCCGACGACATCAACGGCGTCGACGGCCCGCCCGCCGTCCTCGTGTGCCGATGCGTGCCCTCCTAGAGGTCCACCGGTGCGCTCGGCCCCGGCGCCGTCCCCACGATCGGGAGCTTCAGGGGCGCCGGTCCGGCACCCGGATATGTCTGCGGATGATGTTCGCTCTGCCACGCCGTGGACGCTACGAGGAGGGGGTCCGGGCGGTCTTGTACGTTCTTGCGCTCCCGCTGATAGGCGCCCGGAGGCACCCCGACGATCCGCGCGAAGTGCCGGTTCAGGTGCGGCTGGTCGGTGAAACCGACGGCGACGGCCGCCTCGGCGGGCGTGGTACCGGCGTCCAGGAGATGCCGGGCACGCCGCACGCGCGCGTCGGTGAGCCAGGCGTGCGGCGGCATGCCGTACGCGTCACGGAAGGCGCGCAGCAGGGCGAAGGAGCTCACGCCGAGACCGGCCGCGAGCCGCTCCAGGCTCGGCGGGTCGGCGAGCCGCTCCTCCAGGACGGCACGCGCGCGTGCGGCGACCCCCGCGCCCGCCGAGCGCACACCGCGCTGCGGCAGGTTGCCGCCGTTCAGCCGCAGCAGCCGGGTGACGGCCACCCGCAGGAACGTGTCGGCGGCGAGCGCGTTGCCCTCCTCGGCAGCCCGCAGCACCCGGTGGACCAGGGCCACGGCGTACGGGTCGTCGAGCACCGGCAGGACGAAGCCCGGCGTCCCCCGCAAGGTGGTCGTCTCCGCGGCGATGGCGGCGACCACGTCCGGGGCCGGGTAGACCGCTCCGTACAGCCAGCCCTCGGGGGCTCCGGCGCGGCCGGTGTGCGGGGTGTCGGGGTTGATGAGGGCGAGGCTGCCGGGCCCCGCGTGCCGGTCGGCGCCGCTGTGCCGGAAGACGTCGACGCCCTGGAGGATCGCCGCCATCACGAAGTGCTCGTGGGTGTGGCGCGCGAAGGTCTTGTGGACGTAGCGCGCCCGCAGCAGGTCAACGCCGGGCAGCTCCGCGTACGTCCAGTGCCGCGCCTGCTCCGCCGAACCTGCCATATCCCCATTCTGCGCCCCGGGCGCAAGCCCTTTTTCGCAGGTCGGAGGGCATTGTCAGTGGCGGGGTGCACGATGGGGTCATGGTCAGGTCCGCCCGCAGCCCCCGCGCTGTCCTCGACGGCTTCTCCCCCGCGACCCGCGGCTGGTTCACGGGGGCCTTCTCCGCGCCCACGTCCGCCCAGGCCGGGGCGTGGCAGGCGATCGGGGAGGGTTCGGACGTGCTGGTGGTCGCCCCGACGGGCTCCGGCAAGACCCTGGCCGCCTTCCTCGCCGCCCTGGACCAGCTGGCTTCGACCCCGCCCCCGGCCGACCCCAAGAAGCGCTGCCGGGTGCTGTATGTCTCACCCCTGAAGGCCCTCGCGGTCGACGTGGAGCGCAATCTGCGCAGCCCGCTCACCGGCATCCGCCAGGAGTCCGTGCGCCTGGGCCTGCCCGAGCCCGAGGTGCGGGTGGGCATCCGCTCCGGTGACACCCCCGCGGCCGAGCGCCGCGCCCTGTCCACCCGCCCGCCCGACATCCTGATCACGACACCCGAGTCGCTGTTCCTGATGCTCACGTCCGCCGCACGGGACGCCCTGACGGGCATCGAGACGGTGATCGTGGACGAGGTGCACGCCGTCGCGGGCACCAAGCGCGGCGCCCATCTGGCACTGTCCCTGGAGCGGCTCGACACGCTCCTGAAGCGCCCCGCGCGCCGCATCGGTCTGTCGGCGACGGTCCGCCCGGTGGACGAGGTGGCGCGCTATCTCTCGCCGCAGCGGCGGGTGGAGATCGTCCAGCCCGCCGCGGGCAAGGAATTCGACCTCTCCGTGGTCGTCCCGGTCGAGGATCTCGGCGAGCTGGGCGGCTCACCGGCGACCGACTCCGACGAGAACGCGGAGCGCCCCTCGATCTGGCCGCATGTCGAGGAGCGCATCACCGACCTCGTGCAGGCACACCGCTCGACGATCGTCTTCGCCAACTCCCGCCGCCTGGCGGAGCGCCTGTGCAACCGGCTCAACGAGATCGCGTACGAGCGCGCGACGGGCGAGGCCCTCCCGGAGGACCACACACCGGCCGAGCTGATGGCGGAGTCGGGCGCCGCCAAGGGCGCACCGCCGATCCTCGCCCGCGCGCACCACGGCTCGGTCTCCAAGGAGCAGCGCGCCCAGGTCGAGGAGGACCTGAAGGCGGGCCGGCTGCCCGCCGTGGTCGCCACGTCCAGCCTGGAGCTGGGCATCGACATGGGCGCGGTGGACCTGGTGGTGCAGGTCGAATCGCCCCCCTCCGTGGCCTCCGGACTGCAGCGGGTGGGCCGCGCGGGACACCAAGTGGGCGCGGTCTCCACGGGAGTCGTCTTCCCGAAGTACCGCGGCGATCTGGTCCAGGCCGCCGTCGTGACGGAGCGGATGCGCACGGGCTCCATCGAGTCCCTGCGCGTCCCGGCGAACCCCTTGGACGTGCTGGCCCAGCAGCTCGTCGCCATGGTGGCCCTCGACACATGGCAGGTGGACGACCTGCTGGCCGTGGTCCGCCGCGCCGCACCGTTCGCGTCGCTCCCGGAGTCGGCGTTCACGTCCGTCCTGGACATGCTGGCCGGCCGCTATCCGTCCGACGCCTTCGCGGAGCTGCGCCCGCGCGTGGTGTGGGACCGCGTCGCGGGCACGGTGACCGGGCGGCCGGGGGCGCAGCGCCTGGCGGTCACGTCGGGGGGCACGATTCCGGACCGCGGCCTGTTCGGCGTCTTCCTCGCGGGCGCGGACCCGAAGAAGGGCGGCGGCCGCGTCGGCGAGCTCGACGAGGAGATGGTCTACGAATCCCGCGTGGGTGACGTCTTCACACTCGGCACGAGTTCCTGGCGCATCGAGGACATCACCCGCGACCGCGTCCTGGTCTCGCCCGCGCCCGGCGTCCCCGGAAGGCTGCCGTTCTGGAAGGGCGACCAGCTCGGCCGCCCCCTCGAGCTGGGCCGCGCCCTGGGCGCGTTCCTCCGGGAGATCGGCTCGCTGCCCGCGGACGACGCGCGCGGACGCCTGCTCGCCGCGGGCCTCGACACCTGGGCCGCGGACAACGTCCTGACGTACCTCACCGAGCAGCGGGAGGCCTGCGGCCACATCCCGGACGACCGCACGATCGTGGTCGAGCGCTTCCGGGACGAGCTGGGCGACTGGCGCGTCGTGGTGCACTCCCCGTTCGGCGCCCAGGTGCACGCCCCCTGGGCGCTGGCACTCGGCGCCCGCCTCACCGAGCGGTACGGCATGGACGCCCAGGTGATGCACGCCGACGACGGCATCGTGCTGCGCCTGCCGGACGCCGATTTGATGGGCCTCGACCTGCTCGACCAGGAGCCGGTGGACGTCACGGTGGACTCGGCCTTCGATCCCGAGCAGGCCCCCGTGGGCGCGGGCGACGTGGCCTTCGACAAGGGCGAGGTCCGCCAGATCGTCACCGACCAGGTGGGTGGCTCGGCGCTGTTCGCGTCCCGCTTCCGCGAGTGCGCGGCGCGCGCCCTGCTGCTGCCGCGCCGCAGCCCCGGCAAGCGCACGCCCCTGTGGCAGCAGCGCCAGCGTGCCGCCCAGCTCCTCGAAGTCACCAGCGAGTTCGGCTCTTTCCCGATCGTCCTGGAGGCGGTCAGGGAGTGCCTCCAGGACGTCTTCGACGTACCGGGCCTGACCGAGCTGATGGGCGACATCGAGTCCCGCCGCGTCCGCCTCGTCGAGGTCACCACCCCGGAGCCGTCGCCCTTCGCCCGCTCCCTCCTGTTCGGGTACGTGGCGCAGTTCCTGTACGAGGGTGACTCACCGCTCGCCGAGCGCCGCGCCGCCGCCCTGTCCCTGGACTCCCGCCTCCTCGCCGAACTGCTGGGCCAGGCCGAGCTGCGCGAGCTGCTCGACGCCGACGTCCTCGCCACCCTGGAGCAGGAGCTCCAGTGGCTCACGGAGGACCGCCGCGCCAAGGACATCGAAGGCGTGGCCGACCTGCTGCGCCTCCTCGGTCCGCTCACGGACGCCGAGCTGGCCGAGCGCGGCGCGGAGCCCGAGTGGGCCGGAGAGCTGGCCGGTGCCCGCCGTGCCCTCCGCGTCCGCATCGCCGGAGCGGATCACTGGGCGGCGATCGAGGACGCCGGCCGCCTGCGGGACGCGCTCGGCACGGCGCTGCCGGTCGGTGTCCCGGAGGCCTTCACCGAGCCCGTCAAGGACCCCTTGGGCGACCTCCTCGCGCGCTACGCCCGCACCCACGGCCCGTTCACCTCCGCCACGGCCGCCGCCCGCTTCGGCCTGGGGACAGCGGTCACGGACGGGGCGCTGCACCGCCTCGCGGCGAACGGCCGTGTCGTACAGGGAGAGTTCCACCCGGCGGGGATCGGCCAGGAGTGGTGCGACGCCACCGTCCTGCGCCGTCTGCGCCGCCGCTCGCTGGCCGCCCTGCGACACGAACTGGAACCGGTGCCACCGGCCGCACTCGCCCAATTCCTGCCGCAGTGGCAGCACTTGAGCGGGCACGGCCTGCGCGGAATCGACGGCCTGGTGCGCGCCGTCGAGCAGCTCCAAGGCGCGTCGGTCCCGGCGTCCGCCCTGGAGAAGCTCGTCCTGCCCTCCCGGGTCACCGGCTACACCCCCGCGATGCTCGACGAGCTCACGGCGGCCGGAGAGGTCGTCTGGGCGGGCGCCGGAGCCCTGCCCGGCAAGGACGGCTGGATCAGCCTGTATCTGGCGGACGCGGCTCCGCTCCTCCTCCCGCCGCCGCACCCTTTGGAGCTCACCGCGCTCCACCAGTCCGTTCTGGACACCCTCTCCGGGGGCTACGGCTTGTTCTTCCGGCAGATCGCCGATCAGATCCGCGCCACCACGCATCCGGACGTCTCCGATCCACAACTGGCGGATGCCGTCTGGGACCTGGCGTGGTCCGGCCGCCTCACCAACGACACGCTCGCCCCGATGCGCTCCCTCCTGGGTTCGGGCCGCACCGCCGGTTCCACCGCCCACCGGGCCAAGCGCAGCATCCCGCGCGGGCGGTACGGCTCGCTCACGGCCGCGGCCCGCCCCGTCTCGCGCACCGGCCCGCCCACGGTCGCGGGCCGGTGGTCGCTGCTGCCCGCCCGCGAGCCCGACCCGACGCTGCGGGCCCACGCCCTGGCCCGCACGCTCCTCGACCGGCACGGCGTGGTGACACGCGGAGCGGTCGCGGCAGAAGGAGTCGAGGGTGGCTTCTCGGCTGCGTACCGCGTCCTGTCGGCCTTCGAGGACAACGGCCAGGCACGGCGGGGCTATGTGGTGGAGGGCCTCGGGGCCGCGCAGTTCGCGATGGACGGTGCGGTGGACCGGCTGCGGGCCGGGGCCAACGCCCGTGAGCGCGGGGACGGTTCCCGGCTGTCCGACGCCCAGACCGTCGTGCTGGCCGCCGCCGACCCCGCCAACGCGTACGGGGCCGCGCTGCCGTGGCCCGAGCCGCCCACCGAGGCCGGCCACAAGCCGGGCCGCAAGGCGGGCTCGCTGGTCGTCCTCGTCGCCGGCGAGCTGACGCTGTACATGGAGCGCGGCGGGAAGTCGCTGCTGGCCTGGTCCGCGGCGCCCGGCGACGCACACTCCTCGGAGGACCCGCGCCTCCCAGCCGCCGCCGCGGCGCTGGCCTCCGCGGCCAAGGCGGGCGCCCTGGGCACGGTCACCGTGGAACGGATCAACGGCTCCCCCGCCCTGACCTCCCCCTTCGCCCCGCTCCTGGAACACAACGGCTTCCACGCCACCCCACGCGGCCTACGCCTCCGCCCCTGACCCACCCCGGACAGCCACCAAGCCCCCCCACCGCGCCCACCTGCCGGACAGCCACCAAGACCCCCACCGACCGGACAGCCGCCAACAGACCGGAGGGGACGCGGCGGTACGTCCACGCGCGGCACGGATGCGCACGCCGTACAACACGCACCTACGCCCCCAACCTTCCGCCCCTGACCCTCACCGGCGAGGAACAGACACCAAGACCCCCACCGACCGGACGGCCGCCAACGGACCGGAGGGGACGTGGCGGTATGTCCGCGCGCAGCTCGGGTGCGCACGCCGTACGACACCGGACCAGCATCCGGCGCCCCAGGCGCGAGCACGGACATACCGCCGCGGCCCCGCCCCACAACCGAACCGAAGGCGGCGCAACCCCCACCGGGGGGACGGACAAGCAGCGCACCCCCACCGGAGGAACGGGCAAGCAGCGCACCCCACCGGAGGACGGACAAAGGCCGGGCCAGCAACCCAGCCACCCAACCCGCCCAAGGCACCCAACCCGCCCAAGGCGCCCCCGCCAGCAAAAGTGCAACGCTAGGCCCCATGCCCGAAGGAGACACCGTCCACCAAACGGCCCGCCGCCTGCACGCGGCCCTCGCAGGTCACCCCCTCACCCGGTCCGACCTCCGCGTCCCCCGCCACGCCACAGCCGATCTCACCGACCGCACCGTCCTGGACGTGACCCCGCGCGGCAAGCACCTCCTCACCCGCGTGGAAGGCGGCCTCACCCTCCACTCGCACCTGGGCATGGACGGCTCCTGGCGGGTGTACGCCCCGAAGGAGCGCTGGCGCGGCGGCCCCGCCCACCAGATCCGGGCCGTCCTCGCCACCGCCGGCCACACAGCGGTCGGCTACCGCCTGCCGGTCCTGGAGCTGCTCCGCACCACCGACGAACACCGCGCGGTGGGCCACCTGGGCCCGGACCTGCTGGGCCCCGACTGGGACCCGGAGCAGGCGCTGCGCAACCTCCGCGCGACCCCGGAACGCCCGCTGGGCGAGGCACTCCTCGACCAGCGCAACCTCGCGGGCATCGGCAACATCTACAAGAGCGAGCTGTGCTTCCTGCTCGGCGCCACCCCCTGGCTCCCGGTCGGCGAGCTCCCCGAGGAGACGGCCGCCCGCATCCCGGCGCTCGCGAAGAAGCTCCTGGAAGCCAACCGCGACCGCCCGGCCCGCACGACGACGGGCAGCACCCGCCCCGGACAGCGCCTGTACGTGTACGGCCGCGCACCGCGCCCCTGCCTGCGCTGCGGCACGTCGCTGCGCTCGGCGGAACAGGGCGACGGCGCACGCAGTCGCCCCACGTACTGGTGCCCGACCTGCCAACAGGGCCCCACTCCCTGAAGAACAGGGGCCCACCCCCTGAAGAACAGGGCCCGCCCCCTGAAGACACGGCACCCCACCTCCCCACAATCCACCCACAATCACGACGGCGCACACTAGTTGACGACCCGTCAGATTCCGCCGTACGGTCCCGCCATGCCCATCAAGGCGTACGACCTCACCGACCGCACCGCGTTCGTCACGGGCGCCGCCAGCGGAATCGGCCGCGCCACCGCCGTACTCCTAGCCGAGGCGGGTGCGGCCGTGCACTGCGCCGACCGCGACGCCCAGGGCCTCAAGGAGACGGCCACCCGCATCAAGGCGGACGGCGGCGCCGCGTACCCGTACCCCCTTGATGTCGCCGACAAGGCGCAGGTCGACCAAGCCGTGGCCGAGGCGGCCGGGACGGCGGGCCGTCTCGACGTCATGGCGGCCATCGCCGGGATCATGCACAGCAGCCCGGTCCTGGAGACCCGCGACGAGGACCTCGATCGGGTTCTGGGCGTGAACTTCAAGGGAGTGCTGTACGCGTGCCAGGCGGCGGCCCGCGCGATGATCGACGCGGGCACGGGCGGCAGCATCGTGACGATGGCGTCGAGCGCCGTCGACACCAGCCACCCGGGCCTGCTCTGCTACGCCTCCGCGAAGGCGGCCGTCGTGCAGTTGACGAAGACACTGGCGACGGAGGTCGGCGCGCACGGCATCCGTGTCAACGCCGTGGCGCCGGGGTGGACGCGTACGCCGATGACGCATCGCCACGAGGAGGAGGCCCAGGCGGCCGCCGAGGCCGCGCTGGCCCGCAGGTCACCCCTCGGCAGGGTCGGCGAACCCGAGGACGTCGCGCACGTCGTCCTGCACCTGGCGTCGGACGCGTCCTCATTCACGACGGGCCAGATCCTCCGCCCGAACGGCGGCGTAGCAATGCCTTGGTAACCCAAGCAAGCCCCCACTTCGGCCTCGGGCACAACCTCGCCCCGCCCCCTGACGTCCCTGCTCCCATCTCGCACCGCGCCCTACTCCCGCCCCGCGCCACTCCCCCGCGCACCCCCACGCGCCCGCCCCCGCCGCCCCGCCCCCACAGCCCGCGCCTTCGGCACGCAGTGCACCGGAAGCAGGCTCAGGCCCCACCCGCCGGCCGCCACAGCCCCCTCCAGCACCCCCGCGTCGGGCGCGAGCGCGAGCCGGAAGACGGCCCACCACCACAGCGCGGCAAGCCCCAGCGCAAGCCCCCACCGCAGCATGCGCCGCGCCACGGCTGTCACCTCCCGCCAGGAGCCGGACCGACCGCACGGCCACACCCCAGGAGCCCGCCACCCACCACCCGACCTGGACGCGAGCCTTCCGAGTCTCCCCCGCTGCCTGCCCCCGGGCGCCCGTCGAGGGAGCCCACCAAGGAGGCCCACCAAGGAGGCCCAAGGGGGCCCACACCAAGGGGACCTGCCAAGGAGCCCGTCAAGGCGGCCTGCCAAGGGCCCAGGCCAACCGCCCCCCGGGCCCGGGGCCCCGCACAAGGCCCCCGGCCAGCCCTACCCGTTCTCGGCCTGGAACATCCAGTGATGCTTCTCCAGGTCAGCCGTGATCTGGATGAAGATGTCCTGGCTCACCGGATCGGGCTCGCCGGTCGCCTCCACCCGCGCCCGCATCCGCGTGATCACCGCGCCGAGCGCGTCCACAAGCGCGCCCACGGCGTCCGTGTCCTTGACCCAGCCCTCGGCGATCTTGCCGATGCCGCTGCTCGACGCCACCGTCCCGGCCCGCCCGTCGGGCGAGACGCCGAGGGTCGAGGCGCGCTCGGCGACGGTGTCGGAATGCTGCCGGGCGGTGTCCACGACCTCGTCGAGCTGGAGGTGCACGGAGCGGAAGCGCGGGCCGACCACGTTCCAGTGGATCTGCTTGGCCACCAGGGACAGGTCGACGAGGTCCACGAGGGCCCCCTGAAGGGCCTCGGACACCGTCTTCAGATCGGCGTCGGGCAACGGGCTCTTCACGACGTACATCGGTTCCTCCGCGTCTCGGCTGTCAGTCAGAGTCGTCCAAAACCACCACCAACCATCGCGCAAGCATGTGATTGCGGCCACTTCGGACGCCGCACCCGGCACGACGCCGCACCCGCGCCCCCGGCTCGACGCCGCCCCGCCCACCCCGGCACTACGCCGCACCCGCATCCCCAGCACTACGCCGCACCCGCCCCCGACTCGACGCCGCCCCCAGCAAACTGCAAGCAAAAGGCCCCGGCGCAAGCAGAAAGCCCCGGCCGATGACCCGGCCGGGGCTTCTGTGCGCGTGCGTGCCTGACGTCAGGCGGCGACGACGTCGACCGCCTCCGCAGGCGCCTTGATGGTCACCCGTTCCGGTGGCACGCCGGTCACCGAGACGGAATTGAGCATCGGACGTACCGGTGCGCGCACCGGCTCCGTGACTGTTGCCGACTCGGCCAGCTCGGCGAGCGAGAGCTCGTCGCTCACTTCCCGCATGAGCTCGGACATCCGTACGTCAAGCGCGTCGCAGATCGCGGAAAGCAGCTCGGAGGATGCCTCCTTCTGCCCCCGCTCCACCTCGGAGAGATAGCCGAGTGAGACTCGGGCGGACGAGGAGACTTCGCGCAGAGTACGGCCCTGGCGCTGGCGCTGCCGACGCAGCACGTCACCCAGCAGGCGACGGAGCAGAATCATCGGTGGCTCCCTCCTCGGACCGCGTAGCCGCATCCTTCACGCCCCACCGTACCGCCTTGCGCGGCGGCCGTGCGGGGAGCGATGTCGTGTTCACTCAGGGCTGCAAACATCAAGTCCCCCCGTTCTGTTCCGTATCCTGTGCCCGCCCATTCCCGGCGCGTTCGCCGGAGAGCTGCCGAAGGAGCAGCCCCAGCACACTGCGTACACTCTCTCTACGGATTTCCGTACGGTTTCCGTTCAACCTCAGTGCGGCCACATTCCCCTCAGAGCGAAGCGGGGAACCCGGGCCCACGACCGCCAGGAACACCGTTCCGACGGGCTTGCCGTCCTGCGGATCGGGGCCCGCGACGCCCGTCGTCGCCAGCCCCCAGTCCGCCCCGAGCAGCCCGCGCACCCCGGCGGCCATCTGCAGTGCGACGTCGGCGTCCACAGCCCCGCGGGCGGCGAGCAGCGCGCCGTCGACCCCCAGGACCTGCTGCTTCAGCTCCGTCGCGTACGCCGTCACGGAGCCCCGGAAGACCCGCGAGGCACCCGGCACCGACGTCACCTCGGCGGCCACCAGGCCCCCGGTGAGCGACTCGGCGACGCCCAGCGTCTCCCCGCGCCCGGCCAGCAGCCGCAGCACCTCGGCCGCCGCCTCGGCGGCGTCCCCGACGGCAGCCACGGCCTCCGCGCCCACCGCGGACGGCGGAACCTCCGCGCCCACCGGCGACGACGGCTCGGGGCACGTCACTTCGCGGCCTCCTGGGCCGACCCCGGCTCGGCCTCCTCGGCGGCCTCGGGCGACCCGGACTCCGCCCTCCCCTGCCGCCGCAGCACGATGGCCTGCTTCACATAGTCGAGCCCGGTCACGACGGTGAGGACGACCGCGACCGCCATCACCCAGAACCGCAGCGTCGCCAGCGGTCCGGTCAGCGCCAGGACGTACATCCCGACGGCTGTGCCCTGCGCCAGCGTCTTCATCTTGCCGCCGCGGCTGGCCGGGATCACGCCGTAGCGGATCACCCAGAAGCGCAGCAGCGTGATCCCGAGCTCGCGCCCGAGGATCACGCCCGTCACCCACCACGGCAGGTCGCCCAGCCAGGACAGACAGATCAGCGCGGAGCCCATGATCGCCTTGTCGGCGATGGGGTCGGCGATCTTCCCGAAGTCCGTGACCAGGTTGTACGTGCGGGCCAGATGACCGTCGAAGAGATCGGTGATCATGGCGATGGCGAAGGCGGCCCAGGCGAAGGAGCGCCAGGCCGGGTCGTATCCGCCGTTCCCGAGCAGCAGCATCACAAAGCCGGGCACGAGCAGCAGCCGGACCATGGTCAGCAGATTCGCGACGTTCCACAGACTGGCCTGGTCGACCGCCGCGGCGCCCAGCTTTCCGCCGCGCACCGGCGTCGCGCCGTGCGCGCCGGAGCCGCCCGCCGCGGATGCCGGGACTTGGGTCATCTGCCCACCCCTTCCGCGGCGCCCTGGGACCGGCCCGCGGCAGGGCCCTCGGACCCGGCGCCACCGGGCCCGGCTCCCAGGAGCTCGCACTGCTCAGCCACCAGATCCACGCCTTCCGTGCCGATCACCTTTGCCACGACCATACGGCCGACACGCAAGGCCTCCCCAGCCGTCGCGTCCGCGAAGCGGATCTGGCCGTCCGTCTCGGGCGCCTGGTGCGCGGCACGCCCCACGGCGCCGTCCTCGTCGTCCACGGACTCGATCAGCACCTCGAGGCGCTCGCCGACGCGCTCCTCGGCGCGCTGCGAGGTCAGCTCCTCCGCGAGCCGCGAGACCCGCGCGAGCCGCTCGTCGACGACGTCCTGGTCGAGCTTGTGGTCGTACGTCGCCGCTTCGGTGCCCTCCTCGTCGGAGTACCCGAAGACGCCGATGGCGTCGAGCCGCGCACCCGTGAGGAACCGCTCCAGCTCGGCCACGTCGGCCTCGCTCTCGCCGGGGAAGCCGACGATGAAGTTGGACCGCACGCCGGCCTGCGGGGCCTTCTCCCGGATGGTGTCGAGCAGCTCCAGGAAGCGGTCGGTGTCTCCGAAGCGCCGCATCGCGCGCAGCACGCCGGGCGCGGAGTGCTGGAAGGACAGGTCGAAGTAGGGCGCGATCTTCTCCGTGGACGTCAGGACGTCGATGAGCCCGGGGCGCATCTCGGCGGGCTGCAGGTAGCTGACCCGGACGCGCTCGATGCCGTCGACGGCGGCCAGCTCGGGCAGCAGCGTCTCCAGGAGGCGGATGTCGCCGAGATCCTTGCCGTACGAGGTGTTGTTCTCGGAGACCAGCATGATCTCCTTGACGCCCTGCTCGGCCAGCCAGCGCGTCTCGCCGAGCACGTCCGAGGGGCGGCGCGAGATGAACGAGCCGCGGAAGGACGGGATGGCGCAGAAGGAGCACCGGCGGTCGCAGCCGGAGGCGAGCTTCACCGAGGCGACCGGGTTGCTCCCCAGGCGGCGGCGCAGGGGCGCACGCGGCCCGGAGGCGGGCGCGACGCCCTCGGGCAGGTCGACGGGTGCGTGGCCCGGCAGGGAGACGTCCGTGCCCGCTTCCTGGCGCTCCGCGGGGCTGATCGGGAGCAGCTTGCGGCGGTCGCGCGGGGTGTGCGAGGCGTGGATGCCGCCGTTGAGGATGGTCTGCAGGCGGTCGGAGATGTCGGAGTAGTCGTCGAAGCCGAGGACGCCATCGGCTTCGGGCAGCGCCTCGGCGAGCTCCTTGCCGTACCGCTCGGCCATGCAGCCGACGGCCACGACGGCCTGGGTTCTGCCGTGCCCCTTGAGGTCATTGGCTTCGAGCAGGGCGTCTACGGAGTCCTTCTTGGCGGCTTCGACGAAGCCGCACGTGTTGACGACTGCGACGTCCGCGTTCTCGGCGTCCTCCACGAGGTCCCAGCCGTCCGCCTCCAAGCGGCCTGCGAGCTCCTCCGAGTCCACTTCGTTACGGGCGCAGCCAAGCGTGACAAGGGCGACGGTGCGGCGTTCGGGCATGGACTCAAGACTACTTCGTCCATGCGTCGGCGCCCGCCGCCAGGGTTCCTGGTGCTCGCGACGGGCGCTCGGGACGGGGCAGGTCAGCCGACTTCCGGGTCACCCTTCGTGTACGAGAGGCGCTCGACCTGGCCCGGTTCGAATTCGTTGTCGACCTGCTTGCCGTTGACGAAGAGCCGGATGGCCCCGGCGTCGCCGAGCACGAGATCGATCTTCTTCTTGTCCTGGAAGGTCTTGGTCTCGCCCTGCTTGAGCAGCCCGTCGTAGAGCAGCCGGCCGTTGTGGTCCTTCACCGAGATCCAGCTGCGGCCGTCGGCCGCGTCGACCTTCACGGTCACCTTGTCCTGCGGCATCCCGGCGATCGCGCTGTCCGAGGGGTCCGGCTTGGGATCGGCGGGCTTGCTGCCGGTGGGCTTCGGGGCGGGCTTGCTGGGCGTGGAGCCCTCGGCGACCTGCTGGCCGCCGTCGCCGTCGTCGTCGCCGCTGAACGCGGTGTACCCGACGAAGGCGATGACGGCGACGATGGCGGCCACCATGGCGGCGGTCCAGTTCGGCCGGCGCGGGTCGGACCGGATCCGCTCGGCCTCGAACAGCGGGGCGGCCGGGGTGGGCGCGGGCGGCCTGCCGCCGTGCGCCTCGTCGTACTGCGCGATCAGCGGGGCGGGGTCGATGCCGACGGCCCGCGCGAGCGTACGGATGTGCCCGCGCGCGTACACATCGCCGCCGCAGCGCGAGAAGTCGTCCTGCTCGATCGCGTGCACGACCGGGATGCGCACCCGGGTGGACGTACTGATCTCGTCGACCGTCAGTCCCGCGTCGACACGTGCCTGCCGCAGGACCTGGCCGACCGAGGGGCGGTCTTCCGCGGGCCGGTCGGCTGCGGGGCTGTCCTCTGCGGGGCGGTCGTCTGAAGGGTGGTCGTCTTCAGGGGAGTTGCCGATGGACACGGGTGCGCCTTTCGAGCGTGTAGCCACCTGCCGGACATTCAGTCTAGGGGGGCCGAGAAAGGGTGGGGCAACCGGGCGGACGGACTTTGTACGCCATCAGAATGGCCGGACATCCTGATGGTGGGGCATGCTCCTGCTCTTCCCCTCAACTTGACGTGAGACGAAGAGAAACGGTTGCTTCCACCCTCGAAGGGGTGAGCCGCTCCCCGTACGGGTGACCAGGCTCCGTACGGGTTAACCGCTCCGTCAGTCAGCCTCCCCGCGGATCACGGCGAGCACGCCATCCAGCTCATCGGGTTTCACAAGAACGTCACGTGCCTTCGAACCCTCGCTCGGGCCGACGATGTTCCGCGACTCCATGAGGTCCATGAGGCGGCCCGCCTTGGCGAAGCCGACCCGCAGCTTGCGCTGGAGCATCGACGTCGACCCGAACTGGGTGGAGACGACCAGCTCGGCCGCCTGGCACAGCAGGTCGAGGTCGTCGCCGATGTCCTCGTCGATCTCCTTCTTCTGCTTGGTGGCCACGGTGACGTCGTCGCGGAAGACGGGCGCCATCTGGTCCTTGCAGTGCTGGACGACCGCGGCGACCTCGTCCTCGGTCACGAAGGCGCCCTGCATGCGGATGGGCTTGTTGGCGCCCATCGGCAGGAACAGGCCGTCGCCCTTGCCGATCAGCTTCTCGGCGCCCGGCTGGTCGAGGATGACGCGGCTGTCGGCGAGCGAGGAGGTCGCGAAGGCGAGCCGCGACGGAACGTTTGCCTTGATCAGGCCGGTCACGACGTCCACGGACGGCCGCTGGGTGGCGAGCACCAGGTGGATGCCGGCGGCGCGCGCGAGCTGCGTGATGCGCACGATCGAGTCCTCGACGTCGCGCGGCGCGACCATCATCAGGTCGGCCAGCTCGTCGACGATGACCAGCAGGTACGGGTACGGCTGCAGCTCCCGCTCGCTGCCCTCGGGGGCGCTGACCTTGCCCGCGCGCACGGCCTCGTTGAAGTCGTCGATGTGCCGGAACCCGAATGCCGCGAGGTCGTCGTAGCGCAGGTCCATCTCGCGTACGACCCACTGGAGGGCCTCGGCCGCGCGCTTGGGGTTGGTGATGATCGGCGTGATCAGGTGCGGAATGCCCTCGTACGCGGTGAGCTCGACGCGCTTGGGGTCGACGAGGACCATGCGGACGTCCTCGGGGGTGGCCCGCACCATGATCGACGTGATCAGACAGTTGATGCACGACGACTTACCGGAACCGGTGGCTCCGGCGACGAGGATGTGCGGCATCTTCGCCATGTTGGCCATCACGTAGCCGCCCTCGACGTCCTTGCCGAGCGCGACCAGCATCGGGTGCTCGTCCTCGGCGGCGTCCGCGAGCCGCAGCACGTCGCCGACCTTGACCATCTCGCGGTCGGTGTTCGGGATCTCGATGCCGACCGCGGACTTGCCGGGGATGGGCGAGATGATCCGCACGTCCGGGGAGGCGACGGCGTACGCGATGTTCTTGGCGAGGGCCGTGATCTTTTCGACCTTCACGGCGGGGCCGAGCTCGATCTCGTAGCGCGTGACCGTCGGCCCGCGCGTGAAGCCGGTGACGACGGCGTCGACCTTGAACTCGGTGAAGACGTTCGAGAGCGAGTCGACGACCGCGTCGTTGGCCGCGCTGCGGGCCTTGCCGGGGCCGCCGCGCTCCAGGAGGTCGAGCGAGGGCAGCGCGTAGGTGATGTCTCCGGAGAGCTGCAGTTGCTCCGCGCGCGGGGGCAGGTCGCGGGGCGCGTCGGGGGCCGCCTTGGTCAGGTCGGGGACGCCGGTGCCCGCGGGCTCCTTGGGCGGGTTCTTCCGGCCGACCACCGGGGCTCCGGTCGCGCGGGCGGGCGGCACCGGCGAGGACCGCTCCTGCTCGTCGCGGTCCACGGAGACGCCCTGCGTGAGGTCGGCCACCAGGGCGGAGGGCGGCATGCCGTGCATCACGGCCCCGTCGAGCGCCGCGGCCGCGGCGGCGGCGACGTCCACCGCGTCCATGGGCCGGTCCAGGTCGGGCTGCGCGGAGGCGCGACGCGGCCTGCGCCGCTTGGAGAGGGCCGCCTCCTCCGCCTGGTCCGGCGAGGGCTCCTGCGGGCCGCCTGCGGGCTTCCTGCGGCCCCGGGAGCGGCCGGGCAGGGCCTCGCGCCACTGCTCGTCGTACCGCTCGTCGTCATCGGAGTGGTCGGCGTACTCGATGTACTCGCCGTGCTCCCCGTACGCGCCCGCCTCCCCCACGGCGGGCTCCCCCTCGAGGATCCCGAGCCGCACGCCGAGCTGCCGCAGCCGCTGCGGAATGGCGTTGACGGGCGTGGCCGTGACGACGAGCAGCCCGAAGACCGTCAGGAGCACCAGCAGCGGTACGGCGAGGACCTCGCCCAGCGCCTTGTTCAGCGGCGTGGACGCGCCCCAGCCGATGAGCCCGCCCGCGTCCCTTATCGCCTGCATGCCGTCCGCGCGCGCGGGCGAGCCGCACGCGATGTGCACCTGGCCGAGCACGCCGATGACGAGCGCGGACAGGCCGATCACGATGCGGCCGTTCGCGTCGATCTTCTCGGGGTGCCGGATGAGCCGCACGGCGATGGCCGCGAGCAGTATCGGCACGAGCAGGTCGAGCCGCCCGAAGGCGCCGGTCACCAGCATCTCGACCAGGTCGCCCACGGGGCCGCGCAGGTTGGACCAGGTGCCCGCGGCGACGATGAGGGCGAGGCCGAGCAGCAGCAGCGCGAGCCCGTCCTTGCGGTGCGCGGGGTCGAGTCCCTTGGCGCCGCGCCCCACTCCCCGGAACATCGCTCCCACCGCGTGCGCGATGCCGAGCCAGATGGCGCGCACGACGCGGTAGAGACCGTTGGTCGGATTGGGCGCCGGCTTCGGGGCGGGCTTCTTGGCCGCGGCCTTCTTGGCGGGCGCCTTCTTCGCCGCGGACTTCTTCGCGGGCGCTTTCTTGGCGGCGGCCTTCTTCGCCGGAGCCTTGGTCGGCGCGGCCGCCTTCTTCGCGGGCGTCTTCTTGGCTGCGGGCTGACGTGAGGCCATGGGTGTGAGGTTACCGGGGGAGACGACGGTGGACACGTGTGCCTACTGCTTCACCCGTCTGTGTCGCCCTTGTCGAGGAGGCGAACTGACGGGTGCTCACAGCGGACGTACGGAACCTACGCTTCCGTTCACCGCGCGGACGCACGGAATTGTCGCTTCCGCACTCGGCGAATCATCGCTTCCGCAGTCAGCGCATTGCTGCTTCCGCACTCAGCGCGGCGTACGGGCCGTGGCTCGCGTCAGTTCTGTGACGGCACCGAAGCCGCGCCGCTGCCCGTGCCTGGCTCCAGAGCGTCAAGAGCCCTGCGCAAACCGGTCAGTTTGCGTTCGAGATGGGCTGCCGTGGCGACGGCGGCCGCGTCCGCGGAGTCGTCGTCGAGCTGCTTGGAGAGCGCCTCGGCCTGCTCCTCGACGGCCGCGAGACGCGCGGACAACTCGGCGAGCAGCCCGGCCGGCTCCTTGGTGTCCGCGGCCGCGGCCTTGGCGCCGCCCTCCAGCTGGAGGCGCAGCAGCGCGGCCTGCTCACGCAGTTGGCAGTTCTTCATGTACAGCTCGACGAACACCGAGACCTTGGCGCGCAGCACCCACGGGTCGAAGGGCTTGGAGATGTAGTCCACGGCGCCCGCCGCGTACCCACGGAAGGTGTGGTGCGGTCCGTGGTTGATGGCGGTGAGGAAGATGATCGGGATGTCCCGGGTCCGCTCCCGCCGCTTGATGTGCGCCGCGGTCTCGAAGCCGTCCATCCCCGGCATCTGGACGTCCAGCAGAATGACCGCGAAGTCGTCCGTCAGCAGCGCTTTGAGCGCTTCCTCCCCGGACGATGCCCGCACCAGCGTCTGATCGAGCGCAGAGAGGATGGCCTCCAGCGCCAGCAGATTCTCCGGCCGGTCATCGACCAGGAGGATCTTGGCCTTCTGCACCATGGCCCGCCCTCCTCGCCCCGGCGGTACACCGGGCGCCGCCCCAGAGGACGGCTCCCTTGCGCCGTCCGTCCTTGTGCCGGTCATGGTAGCCGCACCCCGCCTGTCGCCACACCCTGTCACCGCGATGTCACTGTGCACGTAGCAGAAACGCCGCGGCGGACCAGAAGGTTCCCCGAATACCGCGGTTCTACACGACGTCGGCCACACTCTGTCAGCAACTCCGCGTAATGGTGCGGCTTCTTCCGTAGTCCGCGCGCCGCCGCGTCACTCCCCGTGCATCCACTGCTCCATCACCGACAACAGGTGATCGGGATCGACCGGCTTGGTCACGTAGTCCGACGCTCCGGAGTCGATGGCCTTCTCCCGGTCGCCCTTCATGGCCTTGGCGGTGAGCGCGATGATCGGCAGCCCGGCGAACTGCGGCATCCTGCGGATCGCCGTCGTCGTCGCGTAGCCGTCCATCTCCGGCATCATGATGTCCATCAGCACGACCGTCACGTCGTCGTGCTGTTCCAGGACTTCGATACCTTCTCGGCCGTTCTCCGCGTACAGCACGGAGAGGCCGTGCTGCTCCAGGACGCTGGTGAGCGCGAACACATTACGGATGTCGTCGTCGACGATGAGCACCTTCTCGCCGTCGAACTGCAACCGCACGCGCGGGGCCGGCGCCTCCTGCCCCGCGCCGTCCTGCCACCGCTCCGGCGTCCCCGCGGTCCCGCCCCCGGACTGCCCCGGAAGGCCGCGCGCCGGCTCCCCGGCGGGCGGCGCGGACCGGCGGCGGCGCCGGAACAGCGCGGCGGGGCCGGGCTGCGCCTGCGGGGGCATGGCGGCGGGCGCGTCCGGTGCCTGGGGCTCGGGCCCCTCACCGTCCTCCGAGGACGCCGGGGAATCCAGGGACTCCAGGGCGATCAGTTCGGGCGTCGCGGGCGGCGGCGGGAGCTGGGTGTAGCCCTGCGGCGGCAGTTCGCTGGGGTGCAGCGGCAAATACAGCGTGAAGGTGGAGCCGCGGCCCGGTTCGCTCGCCGCGTGGATCTCACCGCCGAGCAGCCGCGCGATCTCCCGGCTGATCGAAAGCCCGAGGCCCGTGCCGCCGTACTTGCGGCTGGTGGTGCCGTCGGCCTGCTTGAAGGCCTCGAAGATCACCCGCATCTTGCTGGCGGCGATGCCGATGCCCGTGTCGGCCACGGAGAACGCGATCAGATCGGCGTCCGCGTCCCGCAGGGAACCGGCTTCGAGGAGCTGCTCGCGGATCTCGTTCGGCACGTCGTTGTTGGCGAGCCGGATGACCAGCTCCACCGCTCCGGAGTCGGTGAACTTCACCGCGTTGGCCAGCAGGTTGCGCAGCACCTGAAGGAGGCGCTGTTCGTCCGTGTGCAGCGTCGCGGGGAGCTCCGGCGACACGCGTACGGAGAAGTCGAGCCCCTTCTCCGCGGTCAGCGGACGGAAAGTGGCCTCTACGTAGTCGACGAGTTGGACGAGTGCGATGCGGGTCGGGCTGACATCCATCTTGCCCGCCTCGACCTTCGACAGGTCGAGGATGTCGTTGATGAGCTGGAGCAGGTCCGAGCCCGCGCCGTGGATCGTCTCGGCGAACTCGACCTGCTTGGGCGTGAGGTTCGCGTCGGCGTTGTCGGCGAGCAACTTGGCCAGGATCAGCAGCGAGTTGAGCGGCGTACGCAGCTCGTGCGACATGTTCGCAAGGAACTCGGACTTGTAGCGCATCGAGACCGCGAGCTGTTCGGCGCGCTCTTCGAGGACCTGGCGGGCCTCTTCGATCTCGGTGTTCTTGACCTCGATGTCGCGGTTCTGCTGGGCGAGCAGCGCGGCCTTGTCCTCCAGTTCGGCGTTGGACTCCTGCAGCGCCTTCTGCCGATTCTCCAACTCCTCGGAGCGCTCGCGCAGTTGCTCGGTGAGCTCCTGCGACTGCTTGAGCAGGATCTCCGTCTTCGTGTTGACGCTGATGGTGTTGACGCTCGTCGCGATCATCTCGGCGATCTGGCTGAGGAAGTCCTTCTGGATCTGCGTGAACGGCTGGAACGACGCCAGCTCGATGACGCCGAGCACCTTGCCTTCGAAAAGCACCGGCAACACGATGACCTGCGCCGGGGGCGCCTCGCCGAGCCCGGAGGCGATCCGCAGATAGCCGGACGGCGCGTTCTCCACGAGGATCGTGCGCCGCTCCTTGGCGGCCGTCCCGATCAGCGTCTCACCGGGGCGGAAGGACGTCGGCATCGATCCCATCGAATAGCCGTAGCTGCCGAGCATGCGCAGCTCGTACGCGTCCTCGTCACCGCTCAGGTCCTGCGCGTCGTCGGTGGGCATGGCCAGGAAGAACGCGCCGTGCTGCGCCGAGACGACCGGCGTCAGCTCGCTCATGATCAGCGAGGCGACGTCCTCCAGGTCGCGGCGGCCCTGCATCAGGCCGGAGATCCGCGCCAGGTTGCCCTTGAGCCAGTCCTGTTCCTTGTTGGCGAGGGTGGTGTCGCGGAGGTTCGCGATCATCGTGTTGATGTTGTCCTGGAGGACCTGGATCTCGCCCGCCGCGTCCACGTCGATCTTCAGGTTGAGGTCGCCGCGGGTCACCGCCGTGGCGACCGCCGCGATCGCGCGCACCTGCCGGGTGAGATTCCCGGCCATCTCGTTCACCGACTCGGTCAGGTCGCGCCAGGTGCCGTCGACGTCCCGCACCCGCGCCTGGCCGCCCAGCTGGCCCTCGGTGCCCACCTCGCGGGCGACACGGGTGACCTGCTCGGCGAACGACGAGAGCTGGTCCACCATCGTGTTGATGGTGGTCTTGAGCTCCAGGATCTCGCCGCGCGCGTCGATGTCGATCTTCTTGGTGAGATCGCCCTTGGCGATGGCCGTGGTGACCATCGCGATGTTGCGCACCTGACCGGTCAGGTTGGACGCCATCCCGTTCACGGACTCGGTGAGGTCCTTCCACGTACCGGACACCCCCGGGACGCGGGCCTGGCCGCCGAGGATGCCGTCCGTGCCCACCTCACGGGCCACCTTGGTGACCTGGTCGGCGAACGAACTGAGCGTCTTCACCATGGTGTTGAAGGTGTCCGCGAGCTGCGCGACCTCGCCGCGCGCCTCGATCGTCACCGTCTTCGTGAGGTCGCCGTTGGCGACGGCCGCGGCGACCTGCGAGATGTTGCGCACCTGCATGGTCAGGTTGTTGGCCATCAGGTTGACGTTGTCGCTGAGGTCCTTCCAGATGCCCGTGACGCCGACCACCCGCGCCTGACCGCCCAGCTTGCCCTCCGTGCCCACCTCACGGGCCACGCGCGTGACCTGCTCCGCGAACGACGACAGCTGGTCGACCATCGTGTTCACCGTCGTGACGAGCTCGAGGATCTCGCCCTTCGCGTCGACGGTGATCTTCTTGGAGAGGTCGCCCATGGCCACGGCCGTGGTGACCTCGGCGATGTTGCGCACCTGGAGGGTGAGGTTGTTGGCCATGCCGTTCACGGACTGCGTCAGGTCCTTCCACGTACCCGACACACCCTGCACCTCGGCCTGCCCGCCGAGGATGCCGTCCGTACCCACCTCGCGGGCCACCCGCGTCACCTGCTCGGCGAAGGCCGAGAGCTGATCCACCATCGTGTTGAGGGTGTTCTTCAGCTCCAGGATCTCGCCCCGGGCGTCCACGTCGATCTTCTGCGACAGGTCACCGCGCGCGACCGCCGTCGCGACCTGCGCGATGTTGCGCACCTGCGCGGTGAGGTTGCCTGCCATGCCGTTCACGGAGTCCGTGAGGTCGCGCCACACACCGGCGACACCGGGCACCTGCGCCTGGCCGCCGAGCCGTCCCTCCGTGCCCACCTCGCGCGCCACGCGCGTCACCTGGTCGGCGAACGCGGAGAGCTGGTCGACCATCGTGTTGATGGTGTTCTTCAGCTCCAGGATCTCCCCGCGCGCGTCGACGTCGATCTTCTGCGACAGGTCGCCGCGGGCCACCGCCGTCGTCACCTGGGCGATCTGACGTACCTGCGAAGTCAGGTTCCCCGCCATGAAGTTGACGGAGTCCGTGAGCTCCTTCCACGTACCGCTCACGCCGTCCACGCGCGCCTGGCCGCCGAGGCGCCCCTCCGTGCCCACGTCCCGCGCCATCCGCGTGACCTGATCGGCGAACGACGACAGCTGGTCCACCATGGTGTTCACGGTGTTCTTCAGCTGAAGCATCTCTCCGGAGACGTCGACCGTGACCTTCTGGGACAGGTCGCCGTTAGCCACCGCCGTCGTCACCTGCGCGATGTTGCGCACCTGCCCGGTGAGGTTGCGGAAGGCGGTGTTGACCGAGTCCGTGAGGTCCTTCCACGTCCCCGCCGCGCCCGGCACCTGCGCCTGCCCGCCGAGCTCGCCCTCGACGCCCACCTCCCGTGCCACGCGCGTCACTTCGGCGCCGAAGGAGGAGAGCTGGTCCACCATCGTGTTGACGGTGTTCTTCAACTCCAGCATCTCGCCCGCGACATCGACGGTGACCTTCTGCGACAGGTCGCCGTTCGCCACCGCCGTCGTCACCTGCGCGATGTCCCGCACCTGAGTCGTCAGGTTCCGGAAGACCGTGTTGACGGAGTCGGTCAGGTCCTTCCAAGTGCCCGCAGCGCCCGGCACGTTGGCCTGCCCGCCGAGCTGTCCCTCGGCGCCGACCTCGTTGGCGACGCGCGTGACCTCGTCCGCGAACGTACGCAGCGTCTCCGTCATCTGGTTGATGGTCTCGGCGAGCTGGGCCACCTCGCCGCGCGCGCTCACCCGCACCTTCTGCGACAGATCGCCGTTCGCGACGGCCGTCGTGACCTGGGCGATGCCCCGCACCTGCGCGGTCAGGTTGCCCGCCATCAGGTTCACCGAGTCGGTGAGGTCCTTCCACACGCCCGCGACACCCGGCACCTGCGCCTGCCCGCCGAGCTCGCCCTCCGTGCCGACCTCGCGCGCGACCCGGGTCACCTCGGAGGAGAACGAGGAGAGCTGATCCACCATGGTGTTGACGGTGTTCTTCAGCTCCAGCATCTCGCCGGCCACATGCACCGTGACCTTGCGCGACAGGTCACCCTTCGCGACCGCGGTCGTCACCAGCGCGATGTCGCGCACCTGCGCCGTCAGCCGGTACGCCATGGTGTTGACCGAATCCGTGAGGTCCTTCCACGAACCGGACATACCGCGCAACCGGGCCTGGCCGCCCAGCTTGCCCTCCGTGCCCACCTCACTGGCCACCCGCGTGACCTCGTCGGTGAACGTCGACAGCTGGTCGACCAGGTTGTTGACCGTGCGCCCGACCTTCAGGAACTCACCGCGCAGCGGATGGCCGTTGCCCTCGTCCGCCTGCGCGCGCAGCTCCATGCGCTGTTCCAGGTCGCCCTCCGCGACCGCGGACAGCACCCGGCCGACCTCGGAGACGGGCCGTACGAGATCCTCCACGAGGGCGTTGGAGGCGTCGATCGCCGCCGCCCAGGAGCCCTCCATGGCCCCGCCCTGCAGCCGCTCTGTGAGCTTTCCCTCACGCCCGACCGTGCGCCGCACCCGCGACAACTCACCGGTGAGATGCAGGTTACGGTCAGCTACCTCGTTGAAGACGGCAGCGATCTCCGACATCACGTCGTCGCCCGACACCGTCAGGCGCTTGCGGAAATTGCCGTCCCGCATCGCCACCAGGGCGGTCAGCAGCCTGTTCAGGGCCGCGGCGTCCACCGTGGCCGTCGTCCCGTTGCGCGGCTTGCGCTGACTGTTCAGGGACCGTCCGTCTTTCGCGCGCGTCTTAGCGGCCCGCGTCGCAGCGCCAGACTCCACTGTGTCCCTCCCGCAAGGGTCGACCGTACTGCTGGGGCTTCATCTGAAGCCTGTCCAGTGTTTCACCATGGCCGAACCAGGCCATAACAGTTCGGCAGCTTCGCACACCGTCCGCACACCCTCCGGGCGGAAAGACTGGCGACCGGCATCAGCATGGACGGCGAAGGTAAGTAACCTGGCATCCGGCTGTCCAACCACCCCGGTCCTGCCCGGCCAGGGCGGTGGCACACATAACAGCGGGCATCGGAGGGGCGGCCGCACCATGGGACTGCAGATTCCCGGGGGACAACGGCAGATTCCCGGGGGACGACGAACGAGGAGTTCTGTGATCACCGCGCGCGCGGCTGCGACTTTCGAACCCGTGGGGCGTTCCGTCGCGACGGCCCGTTCGTTCGTCAGGGACACCCTCCAGGGGTGGGGCTTCTCGGACGTCGTCGACGACGCGGTCGTGCTGACCAGTGAACTCGTCACGAACGCCGTCGTGCACGCGGGCACCGCCGCCGACGTCCTGTGCCTGCGCAGCGAGGACGCCGTCCGCATCGAGGTCTCCGACCACTATCCCGAGCGCGAGATCCCCCTCCAGAGCTCCCCCGCGACCATGGGCAGCCCCGACCGCGAGGGCGGCCGCGGCCTCCAGCTCTGCGCCGCCCTCGCCACCCGCTGGGGCGTCGACTACACCTCGACGCACAAGCAGGTCTGGTTCCAACTCGACCTGCCCGACCGCCCCGTGGGCACCCGGGCCGCCGGCCCCACCCTCCCGGCCGACCTGCTCCCGATCACCGACGGCCGCGTCCGCGTCGCCGTCGTCCAGATCGACCGCACCGGCGCCATCTCCGCGTGGAACGAAGACGCCGAGGAACTTTTCGGGTACGTCGCCGAGCAGGTCACCGGCAAGCCCCTCACCGACTTCGCCGCCTGGCCGCACACCCCCGGCACCAGCACCGGCATCGCCGACGCCCTCCAGCTCTCCCGCTGGGAGGGCAGCTACGGCATCCGGGACGCGGACGGCCGCGTCACCCCTGTCTACGCCTCGCACCTGCGCGTCCGCGACACCGACGGCGAGCCCTCCACGGTCTGCCTTCTCGTACGTGACGACGAGCGCGCCGTCCTCCAGACCCCGCTGCGCGGCCCGGCCCCCGAGTCCGGCACGCTCAGCGAGCCGCACACCGCCGACCCCTTCGAAGTCTTCATCGGCTCCCCCGCCCCCGACGACCTGGACGGCCTCCTCCAGCGCACGGTCGAGCGGGCCCGGGACATGCTCGACGGCGACGCGGCCTTCCTGCTCCTGGCCACGGACGACGAGACGGAACTGGAAGTACGGGCCTCCACCGGACTCCCCTCCGCCCGCCAGCGCTTCGCCCGCGTCCCCGTGGAGGCCGGCCCCGGCCGGTACGGCTCCGCGCGGATGCCCGCCGTCCACGAGGACCTCACGGTCGTCCCGGGCGCCGTGCCGCTCCTCAACGGCACCGGCATGCGCTCGGTCGTCACGGTCCCGCTGAAGGTCGAGGGCCGCCTCACGGGCTCCCTGGGAGTCGCCGCCGAGTCCCCCGACCGGTACTCGAACGAAGAGGCCCTGCGGCTGCAGTTCGCCGCCGACCGCATCGCCCTCGCCGTCGAGTCGGCCCGCCTCGGCGAGCTGGAGCGCCTGCGCCGCGGCTCCCTGTCCTTCCTCGTGGAGGCCTCCGACCTGCTCGCCGGCACCCTCGACCGCGACCAGACCCTGGCCCTCATGGCCCAGATGACGGTCCCCACGCTCGCCACCTGGTGCGCCGTCTACACGATCGCCGACCAGGCCTCGGAGCCGTACCTCTCGTACGTCCTGCACGAGGACGAGGAGCGCATCGACGGCCTGAAGGCCCTCCTCATGAAGGTCGACCCGCCGGACCCGGTCCCGACCCCGGGCGCCCGCGTCTGGACCGCCCCCTCCGAAGCAGCGCACCAGGCCGCCTTGCGTACGTCGATGCGCAACCTGGGCCTCGGCGAACCGATGACGGTCGGCTCGGGCATCGGCACGACGCTGTCCACGGCCTCCGCGGTGGGCGGCGAGACGGTCGTCCTGCCCCTGGTGGCCCGCAACCGCGTCATCGGCATGCTCGTCCTCGGCAAGCCCTCCGACGAGCACTTCCGCCAGGAGATCCTGGAGCTGGCCGAGGACCTCTCCCGCAGGGCCGCCCTGGCCCTGGACAACGCCCGTCTGTACTCGGAGCGCATGGCGATCAGCCAGTCCCTCCAGCGCAGCCTCCTGCCGCCCGGCCTGCCCCAGGTCCCGGGCGTCGAGGTCGAGGTCATCTACCGCGCGGCCGGCGAGGGCAACGAGGTGGGCGGCGACTTCTACGACCTCTTCCCGATCCGCGACGGCGCGTACGGCTTCGCGATCGGCGACGTGTGCGGCACGGGCCCAGAGGCAGCCGCGGTCACGGGCCTGGCCCGGCACGCGCTGCGCCTGCTGGCCCGCGAGGGCTTCGGCGGCCCCGCGGTCCTGGAGCGCCTCAACGCGGCGATCCTCGACGAGGGCGCCCGCAGCCGCTTCCTGACCCTCCTCTACGGCGAGTTGTGGCCCCAGGAGGACGGCTCGGCGGTCCTCAAGATCGTCTGCGCCGGCCATCCGCTGCCGCTGCGCCTGCGCCAGGACGGCACGGTCGAGCCGTACGCGGAGCCGCAGCCGCTGCTCGGCGTCATGGACGACCTGGAGCTGTACGAGCAGACGGTGACCCTCGACCCGGGCGACGTCCTGCTGTGCGTCACGGACGGCGTCACGGAGCGCCGCGAGGGCACGCGCATGCTGGGCGACGACGGCCTTGCCGACGTCCTCACCACGTGCACGGGCCTCACGGCGGGCGCGGTGGCGGCGCGCATCATGCGCGCGGTGGAGCGCTTCGCGACGGACGCCCCGTCGGACGACATGGCGATCCTGGCGATGCGCGTCCCGGGCCTCGACGACTGAGTCCGCTGAATCCACTGAATCCACGCCCTTTCCGGGGCGGACAACAAAGAAGGCCACCGTCCCCAGGACGATGGCCTTCTTTTTCTTCGCAGAGCCCCCAAGCGGAATCGAACCGCTGACCTTCTCCTTACCATGGAGACGCTCTACCGACTGAGCTATAGGGGCCAGTTGCTCCCTGCGCGGTTTCCCGCGCGGCAACGGAATAGATCATACCCGAACATGGCGCGGTCCCGAACCGCCCTCCTTGAACCCTCAGAAGGCGGGTTGAAGAAGCCCTCCGAGCGCATTGCACGCCGATACGATCCGCTGCAGTTCCCGCCGGGACTGCGAGGCGTCCACGGGAAGCGCCAGGGTCTCGTCGGCGGCCCGCTCGGTCTCGGGCAGTTCTATGTCGCGCCAGAACTTCGGCGTGCGGTGCAGCGGCGTCTTCACGGGTACGTGGCAGTCAACTCCCCTGGCCCGTATGGCCCGTGCGAACGCGTCGCGGTCCGGCCGCCCGTTGCCGGGCACTCGTACGACGTACTGGTGGCTGTGCGGGGCGTGCTCGGCCGGCGTTATCACTCCGGTCAGCCGCCCGTTCAGATAGGCGGCATACGCCCGCCGCTGCGGGAGCCCGTCACATGGTGCGTCCAACTCGCCCTGCTCCAGGACGAGGAGCCCGTGCCGCTGCGCGACACCGCGCAGACCGGCGAGGTCCGCGTGGTTCCCGAAGCGGTGTACGACGGCCACGGCGGCGGTGCGGGCGGTGACGACCGCGTCGACGGCCGCGGGGCTGAGGCAGTACGTCAGCGGGTCGATGTCCGCGAACACGGGCATGGCGCCCGCGAGCACGACGTCCTCGGCGACTTCGGCGTTCCCGTACGCGGGCACGATGACCTCGTCACCGCTCCCGACTCCGGCGGCTCGCAGCATTGCAAGTGTCCCCATGTCGCGGATGTTGGTCGCGCAACGTGAACAACGAGTGACGCACAACAAAAAAGAGCTGGTCCTCGAACCGAAGTTCGGGGACCAGCTCTTCTACATTTAGTTCGGCGGCGTCCTACTCTCCCACAGGGTCCCCCCTGCAGTACCATCGGCGCTGTAAGGCTTAGCTTCCGGGTTCGGAATGTAACCGGGCGTTTCCCTCACGCTATGACCACCGAAACACTATGAAACTCTCAACTACCGCACCACACCCGGTGGCCCCGGGCATGGGGTTGTTCGTGGTTTCAGAACCAACACAGTGGACGCGAGCAACTGAGGACAAGCCCTCGGCCTATTAGTACCAGTCAACTCCACCCGTTGCCGGGCTTCCATATCTGGCCTATCAACCCAGTCGTCTACTGGGAGCCTTAACCCCTCAAAGGGGGTGGGAGTCCTCATCTCGAAGCAGGCTTCCCGCTTAGATGCTTTCAGCGGTTATCCTTTCCGAACGTAGCCAACCAGCCATGCCCTTGGCAGGACAACTGGCACACCAGAGGTTCGTCCGTCCCGGTCCTCTCGTACTAGGGACAGCCCTTCTCAAGACTCCTACGCGCACAGCGGATAGGGACCGAACTGTCTCACGACGTTCTAAACCCAGCTCGCGTACCGCTTTAATGGGCGAACAGCCCAACCCTTGGGACCGACTCCAGCCCCAGGATGCGACGAGCCGACATCGAGGTGCCAAACCATCCCGTCGATATGGACTCTTGGGGAAGATCAGCCTGTTATCCCCGGGGTACCTTTTATCCGTTGAGCGACGGCGCTTCCACAAGCCACCGCCGGATCACTAGTCCCGACTTTCGTCCCTGCTCGACCCGTCAGTCTCACAGTCAAGCTCCCTTGTGCACTTACACTCAACACCTGATTACCAACCAGGCTGAGGGAACCTTTGGGCGCCTCCGTTACCCTTTGGGAGGCAACCGCCCCAGTTAAACTACCCATCAGACACTGTCCCTGATCCGGATCACGGACCCAGGTTAGACATCCAGCACGACCAGACTGGTATTTCAACGACGACTCCACACACACTGGCGTGCATGCTTCACAGTCTCCCAGCTATCCTACACAAGCCGAACCGAACACCAATATCAAACTGTAGTAAAGGTCCCGGGGTCTTTCCGTCCTGCTGCGCGAAACGAGCATCTTTACTCGTAGTGCAATTTCACCGGGCCTATGGTTGAGACAGTCGAGAAGTCGTTACGCCATTCGTGCAGGTCGGAACTTACCCGACAAGGAATTTCGCTACCTTAGGATGGTTATAGTTACCACCGCCGTTTACTGGCGCTTAAGTTCTCAGCTTCGCACGCCCGAAAGCGCACTAACCGGTCCCCTTAACGTTCCAGCACCGGGCAGGCGTCAGTCCGTATACATCGCCTTACGGCTTCGCACGGACCTGTGTTTTTAGTAAACAGTCGCTTCTCGCTGGTCTCTGCGGCCACCCCCAGCTCACCGTGTAAAACGGATCACCAGGTGTGGCCCCCCTTCTCCCGAAGTTACGGGGGCATTTTGCCGAGTTCCTTAACCATAGTTCACCCGAACGCCTCGGTATTCTCTACCTGACCACCTGAGTCGGTTTAGGGTACGGGCCGCCATGAAACTCGCTAGA
>NZ_CM160048.1:2587500-4140000 GCF_056712025.1 Streptomyces sp. Y309
CGTCGACGACGAGGCCCGGCGGGACCTTCAGATAGCCGAGGTCACGGGCGATGCCCATGTTGCGGACCATCGAGCGGCCGACGAAGGCGACCCGGCGGCCGTACTCGTGCGCCGCGTCGAGGATCTGCTGGATGCGGTGCACATGGCTGGCGAAGCTGGCCACGATGATCCGCTTGCGGGCGCCCGCGAAGACCTGGCGGAGCACGTTCGAGATGTCGCGCTCCGGCGGGACGAAGCCCGGGACCTCGGCGTTCGTCGAGTCGGAGAGAAGAAGGTCGATGCCCTCCTCGCTCAGGCGCGCGAAGGCGTGCAGGTCGGTGAGGCGGCGGTCCAGCGGGAGCTGGTCCATCTTGAAGTCGCCGGTGTGCACCACCATGCCCGCGGGCGTGCGGATGGCGACCGCGAGCGCGTCCGGGATGGAGTGGTTGACCGCGACGAACTCGCAGTCGAAGGGGCCGACGCGCTCGCGGTGGCCCTCGGCGACCTCGAGCGTGTAGGGCCGGATGCGGTGCTCCTGGAGCTTGGCCTCGATCAGGGCGAGGGTCAGCTTGGAGCCGATCAGCGGGATGTCCGGCTTCTCGCGCAGGAGATAGGGGACGCCACCGATGTGGTCCTCGTGGCCGTGCGTGAGGACGATGCCCTCGATGTCGTCGAGGCGGTCCCGGATGGACGTGAAGTCCGGCAGGATCAGGTCGATTCCGGGCTGCTCCTCCTCGGGGAAGAGCACTCCGCAGTCGACGATCAGGAGACGCCCGTCGTACTCGAAGACGGTCATGTTGCGGCCGATCTCGCCGAGGCCGCCGAGCGGGGTGACCCGCAGGCCGCCCTTCGGGAGCTTCGGCGGGGCGCCGAGTTCAGGATGCGGATGACTCAAAAGACTCTCCTCACCACGCGCGCCACGTACCTCCGGGGCACGTGGCGCGCATGACGTTCGTGCAGTAGCAGTTGTCTGGGTGCAGGCATGTGGCCTGCGATATTGCCTATTCAGTTGTGAAGTCTGTGGTTTACAGCTGTACCCCGCCGGCGGCAAGATCGATCTTGAGCTGAGCGGTCTCCTCGGGGGAGAGCTCGACCAGCGGCAGGCGCAGCGGTCCGCCGGGGCGGCCCTGCAGGGCGAGTGCCGCCTTGGTGGTGATCACACCCTGCGTACGGAACATGCCCGTGAAGACCGGGAGCAGCTTCTGGTGGATCTCGGTCGCCTTCTGTACGTCGCCGTTGGCGTGCGCCTCGAGCATCGCGCGCAGCTCGGGCGTGACGACATGGCTGACGACGGAGACGAAGCCGCACGCGCCGACCGAGAGCAGCGGCAGGTTGAGCATGTCGTCGCCGGAGTACCAGGCGAGGCCGGAGCGGGCGATGGCCCAGCTGGCGCGGCCCAGGTCACCCTTGGCGTCCTTGTTGGCGACGATACGCGGGTGCTCGGCGAGGCGCACGATCGTTTCGGTGTTGATCGGTACGCCGCTGCGGCCCGGGATGTCGTACAGCATCACCGGCAGCTCGGTGGCGTCGGCGATCGCGGTGAAGTGCCGGAAGAGGCCTTCCTGCGGGGGCTTGTTGTAGTACGGCGTGACGGTGAGCAGGCCGTGTGCGCCGGCTCGTTCGGCGGCGCGGGCGAGCTCGATGCTGTGCCGGGTGTCGTTCGTGCCGACGCCGGCCACGATGTGGGCGCGGCCTCCGACGGCGTCCACTACGGCTCGTACAAGCTCGGTTTTCTCCGCGTCGCTGGTGGTCGGGGACTCGCCGGTGGTGCCGTTGACGATCAGGCCGTCGTTGCCTGCGTCCACCAGGTGGGCGGCGAGCTGCTGCGCGCCGTCGATGTCGAGTGCGCCGTCCGCCGTGAAGGGCGTGACCATGGCGGTGAGGACCCGCCCGAAGGGGGTCTGCGGAGTGGAGGTCGGAGCCATGGGTAACACGCTACTCGCTGCTCAGTGCGGGGTCGCCCCTCGGGTGACGCACAGGGCCTGACGAGGGAGGAGCCCGGCACTGCCTGCTCGGGGGTTCAAGCAGTGCCGGGTCCGTTTGATCAGGCTAGATGAACTTCTAGAAATGCCGCAATACGGACACTTCGCTCGGCTCATCCGCACATCAGTGCCTCAAGGAGCCGCGCGTCCGCGCGTCCTGGGGCGCGACGACGGTGCCGTGCGCGGTCGCACGCCCCCCGGGGTCAGGGAGCGACGCGGCCGTTGGTGTTGAAGGCCGCGTGCGTGAGCGGCATGAGCCTGGCCCACTCCTGCTCCATCTTCTCGCCGACCATCTCGATCTCCCGCTGCGGGAAGGACGGGACCTTGGCGAGCTCGTGCTGCGTGCGCAGGCCGAGGAAGTGCATCAGGGAGCGGGCGTTGCACGTCGCGTACATCGACGAGAACAGGCCCACCGGCAGGACCGCGCGGGCCACTTCGCGGGCCACGCCCGCGGCCAGCATCTCCTGATACGCCTCGTACGCCTGGCGGTACGAGTCCTCCATCACGCGGCCCGTCAGCTCCTGCTGGGCCTGGGTGCCCTCGACGAAGACGTACTTCCCCGGGCGGCCTTCCTGGACGAGCTTGCGGGACTCGTCCGGGACGTAGAAGACGGGCTGGAGCTCCCTGTACCTGCCCGATTCCTCGTTGTACGACCAGCCGACGCGGTGGCGCATGAACTCGCGGAAGACGAAGATCGGGGCGCTGATGAAGAACGTCATCGAGTTGTGCTCGAAGGGGCTGCCGTGGCGGTCCCGCATCAAGTAGTTGATCAGGCCCTTGGAGCGCTCCGGGTCCTTCTTCAGCTCGTCCAGGGACTGCTCGCCCGCGGTCGAGACCCGCGCCGCCCACAGGACGTCCTGGTCGGTCGCGGCGTGCTTGACCAGCTCGACCGTCACATCGCTGCGGAAGCTGGGCTTGAGGTCTTCGGCTGGGGTCTCGCTCACTGGCGGGGTCCTTCCATGTGCATCTTCGGGCAGCCCATGTGCGTCTGCGGGCGGCGCCCACTCTATGGCCAGGCACTGACAATCGGCCGTCCGGTGACCCGTCCTGACAATCTTCGGCGAATTTGCCGAAACCGGGCACCTTTTGGTCGTTTCGTGCGTCTGTCTAGTCAACAGAGTTCCGTTCGAGTCCCGTGAGGAGAAGCGCGCCCCATGTTCCGTCGGCGAGAGCCCGTTCCCTTCGCCTTCATCGCCGAAGCCGACAAGTTCCGCAGCAACGTCACTCCCCCACCCCGTGAGCGCGCCACGGCCGGCCAGATCGTGGGCCGGACGCTCATCGGCCTCACCGTGGTGGCCGGCCTGGTGGGCTCCCTGCTCTTCGGGATGCCCGCGATGTCGGCCGACCAGTCGCCCGCGAAGACCCAGCAGTCCGAGGCGTCCGACGGGCGCTGAGGGCCGCCGGCGGTCCTGGCCGGGCGGTAGCCCCCTTGGCCCCCCATGGGTGGTAGCAGGGAGCACGGCTCGATAACCTCACCGGGCACAGCCCATGCGTGGATTGAGTGAGGATCAGCCGTGCCCCTGCCTTTCCTGACCGCGGACCGCGCTTTCGACGACCCGGCCGACGACGCCGCGCTGCCCTTCGAGGACCGCGACCGCTGGCGTCGGCCGTACCGCCCGGGCCCCTGGCGCGTAGCCGCCGCGGCCGTGCTGCTGCTCCTCGCCTCGTACGTCCTCGTGGCCGCCGTGATCATCGCCGCCGCCGGTGCCCTGCCGGGTGCCGCGGCCTGTGCGGGCCTGGCCGTCCTCGTCATCGCCGCCGCCCTGCGGCTGCTGCGCATGGGCACCTGGGTGAGCGCGCAGGGGCTGCGCCGGGTGGCCTTCCTGACCACGCACACGGTGCCGTGGGCACAGGTCGCCTCGGTGCGTACGGCCCAGCAGCCGGTGCGGTGGCTCGGGCTGCCCCGCACCGTGCAGGGGCAGGCCCTGGTCCTCGTACGCAATGACCGGGCCACGAGCGAGCAGCGGCTGCTCCTGACCGACCGGAACGCGGACTTCCTGGCGCGGCGGACGGCCTTCGACCGGGCGGCCGACACCATCGAGGTGTGGGCGGACGAGTACCGGCGCACGGCCTGACCGCGCGTACGGCCTGACCGCGCGCGCGTACGCGAACGGCCTGACCGCGGTGCCGCCCCAGCGGCCGTCAAGCCTCCGCTACACGTTCAGCGCCCTGCCCTCGTGCAGCGCGATCGCCCTCTGCATGGCCTTGCGGGCCCGGGGCGTGTCCCGGGCGTCGTGGTAGGCGACGGCCAGGCGGAACCAGCAGCGCCAGTCGTCGGGGGTGTCCTCCGTCTCCGCCTTGCGCCGGGCGAAGACCTCGTCGGCCGAGTCTCGGTCGATGCGGCCGCTGGGCGTGCGCTTCAACTCGTCGACGGGCAGGCCGCCTTCGGCCTCCAGCTCGGCGGCCAGGCGGTTCGCGCGCCGCACGAACCGCGTGTTCTGCCACAGGAACCAGACGCCGATGACCGGCAGGATCAGCACCGCGACGCCGAAGGTGACGGTGAGGACGGTGCCGTGCTGTATCAGGAGCACGCCGCGGCTGCCGACCAGGACGAAATAGACGACCAGGACGGCAGCCGTGACGGCGTAGGTGATCTTCGCTCGCATGGGGTTTCTTTTCCGGATCGGCCGAGGCCCGGTCAGCCGAGGTCCAGGAAGTGTTCCAGGCCGAAGGTCAGACCCGGCGTGGACACCACCCGGCGCGCGCCGAGCAGGATGCCCGGCATGAAGCTGCTGTGGTGCAGCGAGTCGTGCCGGACGGTGAGGGTCTCGCCCTCGCCGCCGAGCAGCACCTCCTGGTGGGCCAGGAGGCCGCGCAGGCGCACGGCGTGCACGGGGACGCCGTCGACGTTGGCGCCGCGGGCGCCGTCGAGCGCCGTCTCGGTCGCGTCCGGCTGCGGGGCGCTGCCCGCCTGCTCGCGGGCAGCGGCGATGAGCTGGGCGGTGCGGGTGGCGGTGCCGCTGGGGGCGTCGGCCTTGTTCGGGTGGTGCAGCTCGACGACCTCGACCGACTCGAAGTACGGCGCGGCGATCTGCGCGAACTTCATCGTCAGGACGGCGCCGATGGAGAAGTTCGGCGCGATGAGCACGCCGGTCTCCGGTGACGCGGCCAGCCAGGTGCGGAGCTGCGCGAGGCGCTCGTCGGTCCACCCCGTCGTACCGACGACGGCGTGGATGCCGTGACGTACGCAGAAGTCGAGGTTGTCCATCACCGACGACGGGGTGGTCAGCTCCACCGCGACCTGGGCGCCGGACTCGGCCAGCGTCTCCAGGCCGTCGCCCCGCCCGAGAGCGGCGACCAGCTCCATGTCGTCGGCGGCCTCGACGGCCCGCACCGCCTCGGAGCCGATCCGGCCCTTGGCGCCGATGACCGCCACGCGCAGCTTGCTCATGTCCTTCATTCCTTACGGGAGTTGGGCGGAGTTGGGCCCTCGGTCGGGCGGCGCAGCCGGGCGCCGCTAGGCGACCGCGTCGTGCAGGCGCGCCGCCTGCTTGTCCTGGAGCGGGCCGATCGCGGAGAGCGAGGGGCGCCGGCTCAGGACGTCCCGGGCCACTTCGCGCACCTCGTCCGGCGTGACCGCCGTGATCTTGGCGAGCATGTCGTCGACCGACATCTGCTCGCCCCAGCACAGCTCGCTCTTGCCGATGCGGTTCATCAGCGCGCCGGTGTCCTCGAGGCCGAGGACGGTGGAGCCCGCGAGCTGGCCGATGGCGCGGGCGATCTCGTCGTCCGTGAGGCCGTGCCGGGCGACGTGGTCCAGCTCGTCGCGGCAGATCTTCAGGACGTCGTGCACCTGGCTCGGGCGGCAGCCCGCGTACACACCGAAGAGGCCGGTGTCGGCGAATCCGGAGGTGTACGAGTACACGCTGTACGCCAGCCCGCGCTTCTCGCGCACTTCCTGGAACAGGCGCGACGACATGCCGCCGCCGAGCGCGGTGTTCAGGACGCCGAGGGCCCAGCGGCGCTCGTCGGTGCGGGCGAGGCCCGGCATGCCGAGGATGACGTGGGCCTGCTCGGTCTTGCGGTCGACGAGCTCGACGCGGCCGGACGTGGTCAGGCGGCGCGAGCCCGTGCGGGGCGTGAGCGGCGCGGCGTCCGTGCGGTGCAGTGCGCCGGCCTTCTCGAAGGCGGCGCGGACCTGGCGGACGACCTTCTGGTGGTCGATGTTGCCGGCCGCGGCGACGACGAGGTGGGTCGGGTCGTAGTGCTTCTTGTAGAAGCGGCGTATGCGCTCGGCGGTGAGGGCGTTGACGGTGTCGACGGTGCCGAGGACCGGGCGGCCCAGCGGGGTGTCGCCGAGCAGCGTGTGCGCGAACAGGTCGTGCACGCAGTCGCCCGGGTCGTCCTCCGTCATCGCGATCTCTTCGAGGATGACGCCGCGCTCCGCGTCGACGTCCTCCTGCTCGATGAGCGAGCCGGTGAGCATGTCACAGACGACGTCGATCGCGAGGGGCAGGTCGGTGTCGAGCACGCGCGCGTAGTAGCACGTGTACTCCTTGGCCGTGAACGCGTTCATCTCGCCGCCGACGGCGTCGATGGCGGAGGAGATGTCCAGGGCGCTGCGCCGGGAGGTGCCCTTGAAGAGCAGGTGCTCCAGGTAGTGCGTCGCCCCGTTCAGGGACGGGGTCTCGTCCCGTGAGCCCACGTGGGCCCAGATGCCGAAGGTCGCCGAGCGGACGGAGGGCAGGGTCTCGGTGACGATGCGCAGGCACCCGGGGAGGGTGGTCTTGCGGACCGTGCCGATGCCGTTCTCGCCCTTGATGAGGGTTTGGGTACGGGCGACGGCCCGCGCCTCCGAAGAGGTGCGGGCCGTCGCCTTGGAGCTACGGGACGTCACTTGGCAGCGTCGTCCTTTGCGTCGTCGGCCTTCGCGTCGGCGTTCTCCTCGGCGTCCTCGCCCTCGACCACGGGGATGAGGGAGAGCTTGCCGCGGGAGTCGATCTCGGCGATCTCGACCTGGACCTTCTGGCCCACACCGAGGACGTCCTCGACGTTCTCCACGCGCTTGCCGCCGGCGAGCTTGCGGATCTGCGAGATGTGCAGCAGACCGTCCTTGCCCGGGAGCAGCGACACGAACGCGCCGAAGGTGGTCGTCTTGACGACCGTGCCCAGGTAGCGCTCGCCGACCTCCGGCATGGTCGGGTTGGCGATGCCGTTGATCGTGGCGCGGGCGGCCTCGGCGGCCGGGCCGTCGGCGGCACCGATGTAGATGGTGCCGTCGTCCTCGATCGTGATGTCGGCGCCGGTGTCCTCCTGGATCTGGTTGATCATCTTGCCCTTGGGGCCGATGACCTCACCGATCTTGTCCACGGGGATCTTGACGGTGATGATCCGCGGGGCGTTCGGGGACATCTCGTCCGGGACGTCGATCGCTTCCATCATCACGTCGAGGATGTGGAGGCGGGCGTCGCGGGCCTGCTTCAGGGCGGCGGCCAGGACGGAGGCCGGGATGCCGTCCAGCTTGGTGTCGAGCTGGAGGGCGGTCACGAACTCCTTGGTGCCGGCGACCTTGAAGTCCATGTCACCGAAGGCGTCCTCCGCACCGAGGATGTCGGTGAGGGTGACGTAGTGCGTCTCGCCCTCGATCTCCTGGGAGATCAGGCCCATGGCGATACCGGCGACGGCGGCCTTCAGGGGCACACCGGCGTTCAGCAGCGACATGGTGGAGGCGCAGACGGAGCCCATGGACGTCGAGCCGTTGGAGCCGAGGGCCTCGGACACCTGACGGATGGCGTACGGGAACTCCTCGCGCGTCGGCAGCACCGGCACGAGCGCGCGCTCGGCGAGGGCGCCGTGGCCGATCTCGCGGCGCTTCGGGGAGCCGACGCGGCCGGTCTCGCCGGTGGAGTACGGCGGGAAGTTGTAGTTGTGCATGTAGCGCTTGCGCGTCACCGGGGACAGCGTGTCGAGCTGCTGCTCCATGCGGAGCATGTTCAGCGTGGTGACACCCAGGATCTGGGTCTCGCCGCGCTCGAACAGCGCGGAGCCGTGCACGCGCGGGATGGCCTCGACCTCGGCGGCGAGCGTACGGATGTCGGTCACGCCGCGACCGTCGATCCGCTTCTTCTCCTTGATGACGCGCTCACGGACCAGGGCCTTGGTCAGCGAGCGGTAGGCCGCGGAGATCTCCTTCTCTCGGCCCTCGAACTCCGGGAGGAGCTTCTCGCCGGCCAGCGCCTTGACGCGGTCCAGCTCGGTCTCGCGCTCCTGCTTGCCGGCGATGGTGAGCGCCTGCGCGAGCTCGGGCTTGACGGCGGCGGTGAGGGCCTCCAGCACGTCGTCCTCGTAGTCGAGGAAGATCGGGAACTCGCCGACCGGCTTGGCAGCCTTGGCGGCGAGGTCCGACTGGGCCTTGCAGAGGACCTTGATGAAGGGCTTCGCGGCCTCGAGACCGGCGGCGACGATCTCCTCGGTCGGGGCGTCGGCGCCGCCCTTGACCAGCTGGATGGTCTTCTCGGTGGCCTCGGCCTCGACCATCATGATCGCGACGTCGCCGTCCTCGAGGACGCGACCGGCGACGACCATGTCGAAGACGGCGTCCTCGAGCTCGGTGTGCGTCGGGAAGGCGACCCACTGGCCCTTGATGAGCGCCACGCGGGTGCCGCCGATCGGGCCCGAGAAGGGCAGGCCCGCGAGCTGCGTGGAGCAGGAGGCGGCGTTGATCGCGACCACGTCGTACAGGTGGTCGGGGTTGAGCGCCATGATCGTCTCGACGACCTGGATCTCGTTGCGCAGGCCCTTCTTGAAGGACGGGCGCAGCGGGCGGTCGATCAGGCGGCAGGTGAGGATCGCGTCCTCGGAGGGCCGGCCCTCACGACGGAAGAAGCTGCCGGGGATCTTGCCGGCGGCGTACATCCGCTCCTCGACGTCCACCGTCAGGGGGAAGAAGTCGAGCTGGTCCTTGGGCTTCTTGGAAGCGGTGGTGGCCGACAGCACCATGGTGTCGTCGTCCAGGTAGGCCACGGCGGAGCCGGCGGCCTGACGGGCCAGGCGGCCCGTCTCGAAGCGGATGGTGCGGGTGCCGAAGGTGCCGTTGTCGATGACGGCCTCGGCGTAGTGGGTCTCGTTCTCCACTAGCGGTTCTCCTACGTTTGTCTTCGCCCCCGGGCCCGTGTGGCCTGGGAGTTTCCCCGGGCCCGTGTGGCCTGAGGGTCCCCCGCCCGTATGGCCGGGGAGGTTCCACCGTCGGCCCGTGTGGCCTTGGGTGGTGTGGAGAAGCGCGCCGTGTGTGCGGGCCGGTCTTCGATCGAAGCACCCGGGGTTCGTCTTTTTCGTATCCCGGGGGCCACTACCGAGGACCGGCGGCGGCTGGATGCGCCTCTCCTATGGGGTTGTGATCGCGGGCTCGTGCCCGCTTCCGGTGGTGTGCCGGATGTCACCAGACTACAAAGGGCCGGTGACACCGCGCACGTACAGCAAAGGGAGCGGCCCCCTTCGAGTGCTTCGAGTGGGAACCGCTCCCTTCACGGCGTCTTACTTGGCGCCCGCCGCGCCGCGGCGGATGCCGAGCCGGTCAACCAGGGCACGGAAGCGCTGGATGTCCTTCTTGGCCAGGTACTGCAGCAGACGGCGGCGCTGGCCGACGAGGATCAGCAGACCACGACGGGAGTGGTGGTCGTGCTTGTGCGTCTTCAGGTGCTCGGTCAGGTCCGAGATGCGGCGGGAGAGCAGCGCGACCTGGACCTCGGGGGAGCCGGTGTCGCCCTCCTTGGTGCCGAACTCGGTCATGATCTGCTTCTTCGTAGCGGCGTCGAGCGACACGCGTACTCCTTGTGATGTCTTTGGTGCCTTCGAGTGCCCCTGGTCTTCTTCTCAGGGGAGCTTCCTTGACTCGGGAGGCGGGATCCCGCCGCGCTTTCCCTGGCCGGGGGCCTTGGGGGTGCGCAGACATGCGGGCGTTACACAGAGTACCAGGCTGAGGGCAGGGGCCCTCCCGGGCCCCGCTCCTGCCCTCTCACGTCAGCTTGTCAGCGCGCGGGCTGATGCGTACACGTCGAAGACCGCCAGTGTCAGCGGCACCAAGGTCAGGAGGACGAAGACCTCCGCGATCTCCAGGAAGCGGCCCCAGAAGGGTGTCACGCCGCTGCGGGCGGTGATCAGGCCGATGGCCGTGGTGAGGGCGGTGGTGGCCGCGATGGCGGCGACGAGCCAGATGGTGCGTACGTCGAGTGCCGCGGTGTCGCCGTTGAGGGCGTCGCGCATCAGGCTCTCCGGCGGGTTCAGGCAGAGGCCTACGCCGAGCAGGAGCAGGCACGCCAGGCCCGCCGCCAGAGCGGCCGCGACCTGGGCGGTGTAGCGGAAGAGCTGGGCCCGCATCAGCATGGCGATGCCGGTGGCGAGGGCGAGGAGCCGGGCCCACACGTCGTCCGAGAAGCCGAGGACCGCCGCGGCGCCGACGGACACCAGGGCGCAGCCGCCGACGAGGCCGATGAGCAGTTCGTGGCCGCGCCGGGCCTGGGCGGCGACGCGTTCGCCGTCGACCGGGTCCTGGGGCGCGGGGTCGGGGTCGGGGTCGTACGTCCGGCGCGAGGCGTGCGGCGGCTCGTAGCCGATGGGCAGCCGGGCGAAGCGCATGGACAGGCCCGGCAGGAAGGCGAGCGCGCCGACGGCGAACGGGGCGCAGAGCGCAGCCGTCTCGGCCGGTGTCAGCTCATTGAGGCTCGCCGTGAACGCGGCGAGGAGCCCCACGGCGGCGGCGAAGGCGCACGCCACGAACGGGCCGTCCGCCCGCGGCGACACCAGGACGAGCACCACCGACGCGATCAGTACGGCCGCGCAGGCGAGCAGGAACTGGAGCTTGCCGATCCCCTGCCCGTCGGCCGGCGGAAGCAGCCCCGAGCCCGCGACCGCCATGTTCGGCAGCGCGCCGAGGCCGAGCGCGACGGACGCGGCCCGGTCGTCGTAGATCCGGGCCCGGACGCCGGCGAGGGTGACAAGGAGCAGGCCGGCGACGGCGGCGAGGATGCCGGGGAGGCCGTGCGTGTCGTGCCGGGGGGCCGCGGTCCAGGTCGCGAAGGCGAGGAGGAACGGCAGCACGGCGCCGCCGGTCAGGCCCGCGAGGCGGGTCAGCTCGGCGTTCCACAGGGAGCGGTCGCGCGTGACCGCGGAGGCGATGGCGTCGGACACGTCGTCGAAGACGGCCGGGGGCAGCGACGCGGAGAAGGGCCGCAGCGTGAGGAGTTCACCGTCGAGGATGCGCTGGGCCGCGAAGGAGCGCGCGCTGTCGAGGACCGCGCCGTCCCGGCGTACGAGGTGGTATCCGACCGGGGCGCCTTCGGCGGGGCTCTGCCGCGACAGGCGCAGGATCTCCGGGTAGAGGTCGGCGACGGGGACGTCGTCGGGCAGCGCGACGTCGATGCGGCTGTCGGGGGCGACGATGGTGACGCGGCAGAAGCCGAGTCCGGCGACGGTCCTGGTGGACGCCGTGGCCGGTCCGCCGGCCGCCGGGCCGCGGCTGCCGGGTGTCTGCCCCGGCCCGTTGGCCCCGGCGGCGGCCGCAGAAGTTGTCACGCTCACCCGCTGTTCTCCTCATGCCCTCGGTCAACCGTCGGCCCCCGCGCACGCACCCAACCGCGCAGAGCGTCACCCCGGCCGACCACCCTGGCCGAAACCCGAACATCCCCGTCACCAAGACCACCGTGAACGGCCGGATTTATTCGCTCAGTTCGCAGATGCTCACGCGAACCAGAGGAACCCTATCGCCCCACGCGACGACGTGTGTCAGTAGGATCGCGAGTCGGCCGACATTCGCCCTCGCAAGGTCAAAGGGGCAATTCCGCACTCCGGCAAGGGAATTGGTGGGCAGTGAGCCACATCATCGTCAAGCGACCGCCGCGGGCTCTGCCGTCCGAGGTGCCCACGGCAGAGGCCGTTCTGCAACCCCCTCCCGAGCTGCCGCGCGGGCAGCAAGAGGGCGCGCTCATGCAATTGTTGCCGATGCTGGGCATGGGCGGCTCCGTGGTGTTCTTCTTCATGCCCACGGCGCATCCGTTCATGAGGATCATGGGCATGGTGATGATCGCGTCGACGATCGCGATGGCCGTGGCGATGCTCATTCGTCACCGCCGCGGCACCCAGGGCCAGTTGGCCGATTTGCGTCGCGACTATCTTCGGTACCTGGCGCAAACACGACGTGCCGCCGTCATCGCGGCGCGGGCGCAGCGGGACGCCCAGTACTACCTCCACCCTTCGCCCGAGCAGCTGTGGGCGCTCGTCGCCGAGGGCAGCCGCGTGTGGGAACGGCGGCCGGGCGACCCGGACTTCGGGCAGGTGCGCGTGGGCCTCGGTCCGCAGGCGCTCGCCACACCGTTGCGCGCGCCGGAGACGGCCCCGGTCGACGACCTCGAACCGCTGACCGCCGGAGCGATGCAGCGCTTCCTCGCCGCGCACACCACGGTGGAGGACCTGCCGATGGCCGTGTCCTTGCGGGCCTTCTACCACCTGACGGTCAGCGGTGAGCCGGAGGCGGTCCGGACCACGGCGCGCGCCCTGACGGCCTCGCTCGTCTCCCTGCACTCGCCCCAGGACCTGGTCGTCGCCATCGCGGCCGGCCAGGACGCGGCCGCCCAGTGGGAGTGGACGAAGTGGCTCCCGCACTGCCAGGCGTCCGACGCGACGGACGGCGCGGGCTCGCGCCGCCTGATCAGCAACGATCCGCGGGAGCTCGAGCGGCTCCTCGCCGCCCGCCTCTCCGGCCGCCCGCGCTTCCAGCCGGCCGGCACACCGGTGCCGGACGAGCCGCACCTCGTCGTCGTCCTCGACGGCGTCACGCTCTCCCCGGACTCCGCCCTCGCCACCGCCGAGGGGCTCCAGGGCGTCACGGTCGTCGAGGTCGTGCCGGGCGAGCTGACGGGCGGGCGCGGCGACCTGTCGATCGTCGTACGGCCGAAGGCGCTGCGCATGGAGTCCGGACACGGCCTGGTGTACGAGGGCACTCCCGACACGCTCTCGTACGAAGCCGCCGAGGCCCTTGCCCGGCAGCTCGCCCCGCTGCGCATCGCGTCGGGCGGTGACGACGACCAGCCGCTGCTCGCCAACCTGGACTTCACCGACCTGCTGGGCCTCGGCGACGCCGCGTCGGTGGACACGGCCCGCACCTGGCGGCCCCGCTCCCTCGCCGAGCGGCTGCGCGTCCCGATCGGCGTGGGCGAGGACGGCCGCCCGGTGATGCTCGACCTCAAGGAGGCGGCCCAGGAGGGCATGGGCCCGCACGGGCTGTGTGTCGGAGCGACGGGTTCCGGCAAGTCGGAGCTGCTGCGCACCCTCGTCCTCGGCCTCGCCGTCACCCACTCCTCGGAGACGCTGAACTTCGTCCTGGCCGACTTCAAGGGCGGCGCGACCTTCGCGGGCATGGCGCAACTGCCGCACGTCGCCGCGATGATCACCAACCTCGCGGACGATCTGGCGCTCGTGGACCGCATGGGCGACTCCATCCGCGGCGAGCTCAACCGCCGCCAGGAGCTGCTGCGCGACGCGGGCAACTACGCAAACATCCACGACTACGAGAAGGCGCGGGCGGCGGGCGCGCCCCTGACACCGATCCCCTCCCTCGTCCTGGTCATCGACGAGTTCAGCGAACTCCTCACCGCCAAGCCCGATTTCATCGACATGTTCGTGCAGATCGGCCGCATCGGCCGCTCGCTCGGCGTGCATCTGCTGCTCGCTTCGCAGCGCCTGGAGGAGGGGCGGCTGCGCGGCCTGGAGACGTACCTCTCGTACCGCGTGGGCCTGCGCACGTTCTCCGTGGCGGAGTCGCGCGCGGCGCTGGGCGTGGCCGACGCCTACCACCTGCCGAACGTCCCCGGATCCGGCTATCTCAAGTTCGGCACGGACGAAATGGTGCGCTTCAAGGCCGCGTACGTGTCCGGAGCGTACCGATCCGGTTCGGCGCAGGCCGCCGCACTCGGCGCGCCGCTGCCGGTGGACCGGCGGCCGGTGCTGTTCACCGCGGCCGAGGTGCCGGTGCGGTACGCGCCGGCCGCGGTGCCCGATCCGCGGGCCGCCGCGGCCCCGGACGCCGACGACGCGCTGGCCGACACGGTGCTCGACGTGATCGTGGGCCGCATCGAGGCCCGCGGGCCGGCCGCGCACCAGGTGTGGCTGCCGCCGCTGGACAGCCCGCCCTCGCTTGACGCGCTCCTTCCGGGGCTCACGGCCGTGCCGGGGCGCGGTCTCACCCAGCCCGGCTACGAGGGCGCGGGCCGCCTCGTCGTACCGCTCGGCCTGGTCGACAAGCCGTACGAGCAGCGCCGCGACCCGCTCTGGTGCGACTTCGCGGGCGCGGCGGGCCATCTGCAGATCCTGGGCGGCCCGCAGTCCGGCAAGTCGACACTGCTGCGCTCCCTGATCGCGTCCTTCGCACTCACCCACACCCCGCACGAAGTGCAGTTCTACGGCCTCGACTTCGGCGGTGGCGGCATGGCGGCGGTCGCGGGCCTGCCGCACGTCGGCGGGGTCGCGTCCCGCCTGGACCCGGAGCGGGTGCGACGGACGGTCGCCGAGGTGTACGGCGTCCTGTCGCGCCGCGAGGAGTACTTCCGTACGGCGGGCATCGCGTCGATCGCCGATTTCCGGGCACGCCGGGCACGCGGCGACATCGCCGTCACGGACCAGCCGTGGGGCGACGTCTTCCTGGTGATCGACGGGTGGGGCAACTTCCGCTCGGAGTACGAGGCGTTGGAGGAGCACGTCCTCGACATCGCGGGCCGTGGCCTCGGCTACGGCATCCACCTGATCCTCGCCGCGTCCCGGTCGATGGAGGTCCGCGCGAACCTCAAGGACCACCTGGTGAACCGCCTGGAGCTGCGGCTCGGCGACACGATGGACTCCGAGTTCGACCGCAAGGTGGCCGCGAACGTGCCCGCGGGCGTGCCCGGCCGTGGCCAGTCGCCGCAGAAGCAGCACTTCATGGCGGCCGTCCCGCGTATCGACGGCGTCTCGTCGGACGCGGACCTCGCCGAGGCGACGGCCGCGCTCGCCACCGAGGTCTCCCGCCACTGGACGCGGCCCGCGGCGCCCCAGGTCCGGCTGCTCCCCCGCGAACTCCCCGCGGAACAGCTGCCTCCGGGGCACGCGTTCCCCGACCGGGGCGTGTCCTTCGCCCTCGACGAGACCAATCTGGCGCCCGTCTTCGTCGACTTCGAGCAGGACCCGTTCTTCCTGGTCTTCGGCGAGAGCGAGACGGGCAAGTCGAACCTGCTGCACCTGCTCACCCAGCGCCTGACGGAGCGCTACAGCGGCGACACCTGCAAGCTCTTCGTGGTCGACAACCGCCGCTCGCTCCTGGACGTCACCCCGGCCTCGCACCTGGCGGAGTACGTCCCGATGTCAAACGCCATGGACCATCACGTCGACGCCCTGGCCGACCTGATGCGGCGCCGCACTCCCACCGCCGACGTCACCGCGCAGCAACTGCGCGACCGCACCTGGTGGTCGGGCCCCACCGTGTTCGTGATCGTGGACGACTACGACCTCGTCTCGACGTCCAGCGGCAACCCGCTCGCCAAACTCGCCGAGCTGCTCCCCTTCGCCCGGGACGTGGGCGTCCGCTTCATCGTCGCGCGCTCGACCGCGGGCGCGAGCCGGGCGGCGTACGAACCCTTCATGCAGCGCATGCTCGAACTCGGGGCGCAGGGTGTCGTCATGGCGGGCGATCCGGGCGAGGGCGACGTCCTCGGCGGGGTGCGACCTCGGCCGATGCCGGTGGGGCGGGGCATCTTCGTCTCACGCAAGCGCGGGAAGCCGCTGGTCCAGACGGGGTTGGTCGCGGGGCGGCCGTGAGGTGTCGCGGAGCGGCCGTGAGTTGTTCGCGGGGCGGCCCGTGAGTTGTCGCGGGGCGGCCCTGAGTAACAGAGCGCGAAGTAAGGTGTGCGCACAGTTCGTCCGTACGTCGTACGTCGGGAAGGGGCCGCTTCACCATGGCCGAGGCACAGCACGAGACGCAGGAGCAGGGCCGGAACCAGGAGTCGGAGCAGGACGTCAAGGCGCGCAAGGAGCGGGAGAAGGACGAGCTGTACGCGCTCGACATCTCCGGCGTCGAGTGGCACAGCGCGCCGGGCACCGAGACACACGAGGAGCGCGTCGAGATCGCGTACCTGCCCGGCGGCGCCGTCGCCATGCGCTCCTCCCTCGAACCGGAGACGGTGCTGCGCTACACCGAGGCGGAGTGGACGGCGTTCGTACTCGGGGCACGAGACGGGGAGTTCGACCTGGAGCCGTCGCCGCGGAATGGCGGTACGGCGGCGGAGTAGGGCCGGCGGAGGCGCCGCCGGTCCGGGAGGTGGGGGGGCCGCTCATGGGCGGTGATGAGGAGGACATAGCCGGCACAGCCGGCACAGCCGCGAGGCCGGTGCGGCGGTCGCGGCTGGCGGATCTGGCGGACATGACGGTGCCGGTACGGGCGGCATCGGAGGCCGCGTCCCCGGCGCCCTCGCCCCCGCCCCTGGCGCCCGGGCCTCCGGCACCGGATGTCGACGTTGCTGCCGCTGCCGCTGCCCGAATACGCCGGGAGTTCGCCGTACTGCTCGGTGAATTCCGGCGCACGGCGGTGCTGCTGCCGCTGGGCGCGGACGGCTCCCCTCTCGTGTCGGATCGCGACGGCCTGCGGTGGCTGTACGCGTTCTCGGATGAGGCGGCCCTGGCCCGCTTCGCGCTGGCGCGGGGCGAGACGGCACGCGCCTGGAACTATCAACGCCTCCTGGGTGCCCGTCTGTTGGATGCCGTGGTTCCGGCGGCGGGCGTGCCGTGCGGCGTGGCGCTCGACGTGGGCAGCGAGGGGCACGAGGTGCTGTTTCCGCCGGTCCTGGGCATCGTGCCGGATGCGGCGGCCGTGGACGCGAACGGGGACGACGGGGAGGAAGCGCAGTGAGCCAGGGTTTACCGGACCTGCAGACAAGCGGCCTGAAGCAGATAGCCCAGGGCATCACCCTGGCGCTCGACGAGCTCAAGGAACTCGGCATGGTGGGCGAGGCCGGTGCCGGGCGCGGCTTCGGTGACATCGCCCTGACGGGACTCGAGATGGGGCACGGCGGCCTGACCGCCGACTTCAAGACGTTCTGCGAGCGCTGGGAGTGGGGGGTGCGGTCCCTCGTCAACGAGGGGAACAAGTTCGCGCAGGGGGTGGGGCTTTCCGCGGGGACGTTCCACGAGACGGAGAAGTACGTGGAGGGCTCGCTCAAGATCGTCGTGAACGCGGCGAACCCCGGGGGCAGCCCCTACGCCACCGAGGACGAGATCACGCAAAAGAGCTGGGGGGAGCTGGCCGAGCAGCGCCCGTTCTCCGATCCGGACTACAGCGCGGATTCCTTCAAGGACGCCAAGGACAACATCGCGCAGGGCTGGAAGGACGCGGCCCGGGACGGGGCGACCTCGCCGCTGCTCGGAGACGCGCCGCAGGCCGTGACAGGCATGAGCGACGAGGAGTACGAGGCCGAGCTGGACGAAACGTTCGGTCCCTCGCCCGAGCAACGGGCCGAAGATGCCGCCCGTCACCAGAACCAGGACCAGAACCAGAACCAGAACCAGGACCAGGACCAGGACCGGCAGGGCGGCGGCGGTACGGACTGATGGCCATCGGCGACAGCATCGGCGGCGCCTTCGACAAAGGCCTGGACATCGCGAAGGACGGCCTCGGCGACGCGAAGGACGCCGTGGGGGAAGGCGTCAACTCCGGCCTGGGGAAGCTGGAGGACGGCTGGGACACGGCGAAGAGGTACGCGGGCGAAGGCATCGAGTGGGGCGGCGGCCAACTCGGCGACGGCCTCGACTTCGTCGGCGCGCACGGCGCCGCGGACGCGGTCGAGGACTACACCGACGGCCTCGCCTCCGGCCTCGGCGCCGACGTCGACGAGCAGCAGCTGGGCGAGACCGAGGAGGCCGACGAGCTGGTCCACGGCAACCCCGGCGCGATCCGCCGGAGCGCCGGGCATCTGAAGGACTTCGCCAAGGCCTTCGACAAGGTCGGTGGCGGCATGCGCAGCCTCGACTCCTCCCACTGGCGGGGCGAGGCGGCCGACACTTTCCGTGAGAAGTTCGCCGTGCACCCCACCAAGTGGGCGCACGCGGCGGACGCCTGCGAGCAGGCCGGGCAGGCCCTGTCGACGTACGCGGACACGGTCAAGTGGGCGCAGGGGCAGGCGCAGGACGCCGTCGACCTGTACAAGAAGGGCAAGCACACCTCCGACCGTGCGGTGGAGGCGTACAACAAGCGTGTCCAGACGTACAACGCGGCGATCATGCTGGACAAGGACCCCGGCCCCCGCCCGGAGCCCTTCAAGGACCCGGGCAAGGCCGACATGGAGCGCGCCCACGAGATCCTCGCCGAGGCGCGCCGCCAGCGCGACGAGGCGGGCCGCGTCGCGGCGGCCGTGGTCAAGGCCGCCCTCACGCACGCCCCCGCGGAACCGCCGCCGCTGGCCCGGCTGAAGTCCAACGGCGTCGACGTCATCAAAGGGACGGGCCTAGAGCTCACTCACGTCTCGGGCGGCGTCCTGAAGGGAACCGCCGGCCTGGTCAACACCGCACGCGGCCTCAACCCGCTCGACCCGTACAACATCACGCACCCCGCCGAGCACGCGCAGAACGTGCAGACGACGCTGGCCGGGCTCGTCTCCGCGACGACGCACCCGGACCGCACGGCGAAGGACATGTACGAAACCTTCAAGAAGGACCCGTCCGAGTTCGGGGGGAGGCTGTTACCGGAGGCGATCGGAACCAAGGGGGCGGGACTCGCGCGGGGCGGTGTCAGAGCCGGCGCCAGGCGAGGGATGGGGGACGCGGCGGAGTCGGCCGGGCGGGGTGGGGCACGCGATGCCGTCGGCGACGACCCTGCGCAGCGGGCACGCCAGGAGGGCGTGGAGAGCCGGGGCACGGACCCCATCGACCTCGCGACCGGCAAGATGTACCTGCCGCAGACCGACGTCACCTTGCCCGGCACACTCCCCCTCGCCTTCAAGCGGCGGGTCGAATCCGGCTACACGCTGGGCCGCTGGTTCGGCCCGTCCTGGTCGTCCACGGTCGACCAGCGCCTGGAGATCGACTCCGAGGGCGTCGTCTTCGTCACCGAGGACGGCCTGCTGCTCCCCTACCCGCACCCCGCCCCGGGCCTCCCGACCCTGCCGAGCCACGGTCCGCGCCGGCCCCTTGACCGCGTGGACGGCGGCTACACGATCACCGATCCGGCCACTCTGCGGGTGTGGCACTTCGCCGACCGCGGCGACGACCTGGCCGTCCTGGAGCAGATCGACGACCGCAACGGCAACTGGATCACCTTCGAATACGACGCCGAGGGCGCCCCGCTGTCCGTCGTGCACAGCGGGGGCTACCACGTCCGCCTCACCACCGAATCCGGCCGCGTCACCGCCCTGCACCTTGTGGGGGCGGTCCCCGACGGCACGGACCAGGAGCTGGTGCGCTACGGCTACACCGACGGAGATCTGACGGAGGTCGTCAACTCCTCGGGCCTGCCGCTCCGCTTCACATACGACGAGGCGGGCCGGGTCACTTCGTGGACGGACACCAACGGGCGCGGCTACACGTACGCGTACGACGACCAGGACCGGTGCGTGGCCGAGGGCGGCGCCGAGGGCCACATGAGCCTGCGCCTCACCTACGAGGAGCCGGACCCGGCGACCGGCCTGCGGACGACGACCACCACGACGGGCGCGGGCCACACCCGCCGCTTCCTGATCAACGAAGCGTGGCAGGTGGTGGCCGAGGTCGACCCGCTAGGCGCGGTCACGCGCTACGAACGGGACCGCTTCAACCGCCTGCTGTCCCGTACGAATCCGCTGGGCCACACCACATCGTTCCGCTACGACGAGGCGGGCAACCTCCTCGCACTCGTACGCCCCGACGGCCGTGAGGCGAAGGCGGAGTACAACGAACTGGGCCTGCCGACCCGCGTGGTGACCCCGGACGGCCAGGTCTGGCGCCACACGTACGACGAGCGAGGCAATCGCACCTCGTCGACCGGCCCGTCCGGCATGACCACTGACTTCACGTACGACGAGGCGGGCCGCCTCACGTCCGTGACCGACCCCCTCGGGAACACGACGACGGTCTGCTGCGACCGGGCCGGGCTCCCGCTGGAGACGGTCGACCCGCTCGGCGCGGTGACCCGCTACGAGCGCGACGCCTTCGGCAGGCCGATCGCTGCCGTGGACGCGTTGGGCGCGACGACGCGCCTGGAGTGGACGGTGGAGGGGCACCTCGCCCGGCGGGTGGCGCCGGACGGGACGGCGGAGTCCTGGACGTACGACGGCGAGGGCAACTGCACCACGCATGTGGACGCCCTGGGCGCCGTCTCCACGTACGAGTACACCCACTTCGACCTGCTGACCGCCCGCACGGGCCCGGACGGAGTGCGCTACGAGTTCACACACGACGCTGAACTCCGCCTCACGCAGGTCACCAACCCTCAGGGCCTGACGTGGAGTTACGCGTACGACGGGGCGGGCCGCCTGATATCGGAGACGGACTTCGACGGCCGCACACTGACGTACGACCATGACGCGGCGGGCGGCCTGCGCTCCCGCACGAACGCGCTCGGCCAGACGGTGAGCTTCGAGCGCAACGCCCTGGGCCAGGTGACGCGCAAGGACGCCGACGGCCGGGTCACGAGTTTCGCGTACGACCTGACGGACCAGTTGGCCCAGGCCACGGGGCCGGACGACACGACGCTGGTCCTGCTCCGCGACCGCTTCGGCAGACTGCGGTCGGAGTCGGTCGACGGCCGCAAGGTCACGTACGTGTACGACGCCTTGGGGCGCCGTACGGGTCGCACCACGCCCTCCGGGGCGACGAGCACGTGGACGTACGACGCGGCGGGCCGCCGCACGCAGCTTCTGGTGTCGGGCCGCGCCATCGACTTCACGTACGACGCGGCAGGGAGCGAACTCACCCGCCACATAGGCGAGTCCGTCACTTTCACCAATGCCTTCGACGACCTGGGCCGCCTGACCGCCCAGTCGGTCACCGCGGCCGACGGCCACTCGATCCAGCACCGCGCGTACGCCTACCGCGCGGACGGCAACCTCATCGGCATCGACGACCAGCTGAACGGCGCCCGCCGCTTCGACCTGGACGCGGCGGGCCGCGTCACCGCGGTGCACGCGGCGAACTGGACGGAGACGTACGCGTACGACGAGGCGGGCAACCAGACGACGGCGAACTGGCCTTTGTCGCACCCGGGCCATGAGGCGACGGGCGCCCGCGCCTACACGGGCACGAGGATCACGCGGGCCGGCACGGTCCGCTACGAACACGACGCCCTCGGCCGCGTCACCCTCCGCCAGAAGCCCCGCCTGTCCCGCAAGCCGGACACGTGGCGCTACACGTGGGACGCGGAGGACCGCCTGACGTCGACGGTCACGCCGGATGGGACGGTGTGGCGGTATACGTACGACCCTCTGGGCCGCCGCACGGCCAAGCTCCGCATGGCGCAGGACGGTTCGACGGTCAAGGTCACCGAACGGGTGGACTTCACGTGGGACGGGACGACGCTGTGCGAACAGACGACGAGCAGCCCCGAGTTGCCCCATCCGGTCACGCTGACGTGGGACCACCAGGGGCTGCGCCCTATTGCCCAGACGGAACGCATAACAGCCGCCGATCCTGCTGACGCACCTGGTGCGCTGGACGCACCACAGGCCGAGATCGACTCCCGCTTCTTCGCGATCGTCACGGACCTGATCGGGACGCCGAGTGAACTCGTGGACGAGCAGGGCGAGATCGCGTGGCGGAGCCGGGGCACGCTGTGGGGGACGACGGCTTGGGCGGCGGGCAGTTCGGCTTACACGCCGCTGCGGTTTCCGGGGCAGTACTTCGACCCGGAGACGGGGCTGCATTACAACTACTTCCGGCACTATGACCCTGAAACGGCTCGGTACGTTAGCCCCGACCCTCTCGGATTGACTCCAGCGCCAAACCCCGCGACCTACGTAACCAATCCACACGCCTGGGCAGACGTGCTCGGGCTTACTCCCGATGAGTGCGAGAACGGCGGGAGTTGGGATCCCGACGAAGAGCCATACCTCTACCGGGGTATCGGTCATGCCGATGAACGCAGCCCTGCGCAATGGATCAAAATGCATGAAGACGCTCAACGCGGGGTGGCTGAACCACTTGGCGGGCACTCTGATCCGCAAGCCCACGTGGGCGGCCGGACAGACAGTATCTTCACCTCATGGACGACCTACTACGAGGACATGGCGTTGGAGGAGAGTTACAGAGGAAATGGGCCTGGAATCGTATTGAGGATACCTAACGCGGACGGCCCGACATATTCCCGAGTGCCCGGTGTTTCATTCCCTTACGATGAGGGAGAAGTCCTCATTCGGGGACCTGTCAAGGGAGCGGAAGTCAGCATCAACGGAGGACCATGGATCAGCATAAAGTAAAGGAACTCGTCACTGCGGCAGCAGACGATGGCAGGTGCCCGCGGGAGCTGATCGAAACGATGTCGGGTATCACCTCCATTGAGGCAGGAGAAGTCTCACGGCTCAGCCTGTTGCATACGTACCGCCGTCGGCTCAAGAGAACCGAGAGCGGGTCCACTCTACAGACAGAAACTGCAGCACTCGTGTCACTCCTCGACGAATACCCTGAAGACGCACTCAACATGGTCAGCGTGAAACTGGAGGGCGATGGCTACCAGATGTTTCTCACTGATCTCCGCATGACGAAAATCATCTACTGGATGCGCATGTTCTCGCGATAGACCGGGGCGCCACGGAGAAGGGTGGTGACCCTGAATTCACGGGGCCGCTGGCCCAGGGCCAGCTGCCGTAAGCGCTCGGCTCAGCCCGTGCCTCGCTATGCCAACGCAACAGTACCGGGGTGGGCACCTCCCGCGCGCGCCCACCCCGATACTGTCACTCGACCTCACTGGAAGTAGCTGGCCCCCTTCAGGTCGCCACCCCGGTAATCACCGCCCGCTTGGCCGACCTTCTGGCCGATCTGCGTGAGGGCCGTGTGGATCGCCGAGGCGTGCTTGTCCCACTCCTTCTGCTTCAGGAGGTACGACTGGTGGGCTTCGCCTTCCCATCCTTCGGCGACCTTGGCCACGGCTCGCTTGATGTCAGCGAGGTCGGACTCCAACTGCTTGGCCTGAATGCCAAGTTCGGTGGTAATGGCGTCAAGTCCACCGTATTTGACTGCGAGTTCATCGAAGTTGTTGCCGCTTGCCATGCTTGTCCCATCCCCTGGTGGTTTCGGCCGGATCACGACGGCCCGGAGAACGGCTCAGCTCAGTAGCTGCTGATGGCCGAGTTTTTGCCGCCGTAGTCCACGTCGATACTGTTCATGGTCGCGCGGATCTCGTCCTCAAGCCGGTCCTTGTCCTTGCGGTTGGCGCTGATGCCGTCCAGGAAGTCCACGAGGATCCGGCCAATCGCCTGCATGTGCTGGTTGATCTCGGTCTGCTTCTTGTCGAAGGCGTGCGCACCGATGCCGCGCCAATTGGCTTCCATGGTGTCAAGCGTCCCCTGCAAACGCCTGAGCTGCTTCTGGACCGAGTCGTACTTGTCGACGATCTCCTTCTCAAGGAGCGCGACCTCTTTGTCATTTAGCTTCCGGCCGTCGGCCATGAGCGGGTTCTCCTTAGCATGAGCTGTCGGGGCGATCACTGAGTCTGTGCTGCGCGTGCCTGAACTGCTCAGGCGCTACGCCGATTTCGGACCACGGCGAAGGCTCCACCACCGATGACCGCGGCAGCAGCGACAGCTCCGACAACGATCCACAACTGGCTGTCGTTGTCCTCGGACTTCGAGCTGGACACTGACGCCGCAGCCTCGCCCCCCGCAGCGCCTTTGGAAGGTTGTGACGTCGGCGCCGAAGACTCTTTCGAGGACGAGGAAGGCGAGCTTCCCGCGACGGGGGTCTTCTCGTTCGTGAGGGGGTCAACGCCCGCAGGGCCAGGTTTCCCCTTGCCCTTCACCAGGTGCCAGGACGGGCGAACCAGTCCGTAGCCCAGGTAGTCGCTGGGCTTGTCCTTCGGCCAGCTGCGACTTGCGGTGTCGATCAGGACGCGGAGGACTTGGTTGGCCGTCCAGTCGGGGTGCTTGGACCAGATGAGGGCGGCGGAGGCGGAGGCGAGGGCGGTGGCAGCACTGGTTCCCCGTCCGTTGTCGCAGTACGAACGGAAGGTCGCATCGCACCATTCAGGGATGTCCAGGCCCGGCGCCGCTAGATCCACGTAGTCGCCGAACTCTGAGAAGCGCGCGACCTTGCCGGTCTTGTCGGCGGCGGAGACTCCGACGACATTTCGGTATGCCGCGGGGTATCCGACGAAGTTCTTCTTCTCCGCATCATTTCCGACACCCGCGAACATCAGCTTCCCTTTCGAGAAGGCATAATCCACCGCGTCCTTCTCATCTGGGTACATGAAGTCAGAGCCGATGGACATGCTGATGATCTGCGCATCGCTGTCTGCAGCAGCCCGAATCGCTTCGGCGCTGTCACTCCCCTTCTTACCGTTGACACCGTCCAGGCTGGTGCGAAAGGCGATGACTTCGGCTCCGGGTGCCAAACCCTTGAGCCCTCCACCTCGGCCGGAGCCCACAATCAACTCCGCCATCGTGGTTCCGTGACCGTCGTAGTCGTCTCTCGCCCCGCCCTTCAGACCCGTCACGTCTTCACCAGACAGCACCCGCCCTTCAAGAGAGGGCGTTTCCGCGACACCGCTGTCGACAACCGCGATCTTGATTCCCTGGCCAGTGCTGGTCCTCCACATGGCGTCGGCGCGCATCGCCTTCAAATACCACTGCTTCGACTCAACGTCGGCGCCGACCGCGCTCGGTGCCAGCCCCACAGACATCGCGATGAAAGCACTTACCGCCGAGCCTGCGGAGGCGACACGTCTCCCTGCGCGGCCCGACAAGAGCGCGGACCTTCCGCCATCTCGGCCAACCCCTGAATCCACGCCCAGCACGTCCTCACTCGCCATCAGTCGATCACTGGCGGCACATGGCGCCGCCCTCCAGGCAGATGCGTCTCTTCGTCCTCGACCACGTAGTCGGGCTGTTGCGAGACCTCATCCTCTTGCTGTTCAGAGCGCCGACGGTTGCCCACAGGACCACGTACGAGTCCCGTGCCACCCACGGTGAATCCGCTCCTGCGGCCGCCCACCACGGACGTACGCTCCTTGGGGGTCCCAACCACGCCATCAGGGTTGCTGACGGGCCGCCGGGGCATCTGTCCCCTCCCACCCGTTCCGTGGGGCGCCGCTCCCATGACTCCGCGCTGTCCGACGGGACCCGCCCCTGCTCGCGCCTGGCCAAAGCCTTCCGTGGGCCGCCCTCCTACGATGCCGTTGGCGCGCGGGGCGCCTGTGGTGCCCTGAGCCCCGGGGCGGCTGATCGGCACGTTGCCTGGCTGTGCCGTTCCGCCAGTGATGCCGCGTCCAACGGGGGGCTGCACGGGCGCCGTCGGGCCGCTGACGCCTCTTCCTTCTGCCGCCGGCGCACGCCCTACCGGGCCTGAGGGGCCACGCCCTGGCCCCTCAGGCACCCTTCCAGGGTGCCCCGGGACCACTCGTCCGGGCGCGGGCATCGTCGGCTTCACGTCTCCGCCACGACCGGGCGCAGGCGGGGTAGGGCCAACGACCGGAAGAGGCCCGATCGGAGGAGGCGGCGGTCCCCCAAGGCCCGTCGGACCTGGAGATGGAGGCAGAGGACCAGGGCCCGGGTTACTGGTCGGCGGGGGCAACGTTCCGACGCTGTCGATCGTCGTGCGATCAGGGACCGCACGGTCAGGGACCGTTCCGGTGGGACTGTCAGGGACAGTACCGGCAGGCCGATCAGCAGACGGCGTCGGACTGGTCCCTTCGCTGCGAGGTGGGACGGAATCGCCCGCCCCCTCGGGGCCCGACATCCCGAAGTCGGTGGAACGGCGAGGCCCCACCGGAGTGTCACCGACGGAAGTAGCAGGAGGCACGGCACTCCCCGTCTCGCCAGCACCGAGACGTCCCTTGTCCGGCCTAGGCATCCCCACATTCGGCATTGCCGAAAACGTGGGCGGCTCCTGCCCCGCCATCTCGTCCTGAGACACCCGATAGAACGACGCCAACCGGTTCATCTGATTGATCGCCTCTTGCCGGTGCTTCTCGGCCTTCACGGCGGCTTCGTAGTCCGCGTTTCCGTCCACCCTTTTGGGCGATGGAATGTCCTCCACGGCCTTGGGGTCGGTACGCGTGTCACGCGGCGGCATGGAACTGCGCACGGACGCCAACCCCGCGCCAGCCGACGCGATCTGCGCGCTGGCGACCTCAGCGAAGTCAGAGAGCTTGTGTGTGTCCTTGACGAGTTGCTTGCCCCACTTGCGGAACGCGCGCCCGGCTTCACCCTCCCAGTCGACGCGGTCGATGTGCTCGCCGAGTTCGCCGGCCGCCGCCGCGATCGCGTCGCGCGCCTTCTTTAGTGCCTGGCCCGCGCTCTCCAGGTCGGCGGGGTTCGAACTCTCGACCATGTCGACCATGTCGTTGAGGCGATGTCCGTCGAAGCTCACCGCTACCACCCATATTCCGACTTGTCGCTGCCGTGACCGCCTCGCTCGTCGGCCCTTCCGCCGGACGCACGCCCGTCCGCTGCCTGAGGACGGCAAACCTGGGCCTGAATCGCCCAAAACCGCTGCCGCAACTCGTCCTCAAGGTTGTCGAAGCCGACATCCGCGCCATGCACGGCGATCCCCATGGCTTCGATCTGGTCACCGAGCATCTTCGAGAGTGAGGTGAGCCGCTCGTGCACCCGGTCGTACTGCGAGTAGAGGCCGTCGGCCTCAGGGAACGGGGCCGCCTCGCCGCTGAAAGAGGCGCGGGCGATCTTCTGGTCGCGGACCTTGGACGTACCGCCGTCCGATCCCTCGAACTCGGTGAGGAGCGCGTCGATGCGGCGCCGGAACTTCTTCAACGCCTCTAACCCACGCTTGAGATCCGCGCCCGCCGACGGCGGCGCGGAACTCATGTAGCCATCCTCACGCACGATGCCCCCATCGTTCCCCGTTGGCCTCAAAGTGCGATCGCATCGGGCCTTGACCACCCGCCACTCGCCCATCGCACGCTCGTCACTCTAGCCACACTCAGAGTCACATCCAACCGACCTTTGCGCCACGGCAGTTGCAAACTGGCCATGACACGCATTCGGATGATCGCGCTCTATTCGCACACACGTATAGAGCCTGGCCCAGAGGCCGGGAGCCCCTCCGCGGAGGTGTCGTGAATCAGACAACTCGGCGGCATGACGAGCGAGTTGCTACGTTGAGCAGCAAAGCTGTCAGTCGTTGGAAGCAACCGGTACGTACGGGGGTGGCACGCGACCGTGGCGTGGGAAGAGTGGGAGCAGCTCAAGGCGCAGGCGGCGGAGCGGCAGTCAACGCGCATGCAACTCAACCAAGTTGAGCCCGGCATGGGAGGTGGCCCCGGAGCGACGCCGTCGGCGTACGGCGACCTGGCGGTTTCCCAAGCCGATCTGGCGAAGATCGGTGAGCATGCCTTCGGACTCTTCGACCGACTGAGCGACAAGGCGCGTGTCGCCATCCCCAGCAGCCGCAAGGCCGCGGGAGACCTTGCGCAGCAGGGCTTCGCGCTCGGGGGCGGGCTCCAGCACGTCGCGAAGCGCTGGGAGGAGCAGCTCAAGTCGCTCACAGACGCGTGCGCTCACATCTCCAACCACATGCGCGTCACGAAGAAGCTGCACCAGGGCGACGAGCACTACATCCGACGGCAGTTGAGCCGCATCGACGTCCTTGACGCCGGCTTCGACGAGCGGGTCGGTAAGCCCGGCGAGAAGAACCCCGTGTATCTGCCGCCGCCGAGCGAGAAGAAGGACGACTGATGGATCTCGACGCGCTCCGATTCGCCAAATTCGCGGCGTTGGATGACGCTGTCGACGACTGGTCGACCTTGGTGGACAGCTTGGAAGAGTTGAAGAGGGACGCCGACAAAGGGCTTCGGGGCGCCGCAAACAGGGCGAGTTGGGCGGGCGTCAACGCCACTGTCTCAAAGGAGTTCATCGGCAAGACCGCCGGAGAGTTCCAGGACGCTCACACGCAGGCCAAGTCCATTCACAGGATTCTGCTGGACACTCGGGACGAGCTGAAGCGCCACCATCGTCAGCTCAACGACGCCATCGAACGGGGCCTGAAGAAGAATCTGACGGTCATCCCGACGAGCGGCGGGGGCTTCACCGTACGAATGAACATCCACCCCGATCGCGCGGGGAAGGGAACCGACCTCCCCGACCACAGCGAGGGTGATGTGACCGCGCTGCGTGACGAGATCCAGCGGATCCTCGATGACGCCACCGAGAGCGACACTTCGGCCGGCAAGGTCCTCAAGGCGATCGCCGACCAGAGTACGCACGGCTTCTCCGAGGCGAAGTACAAGGACCGGGACAGTGCGGTCGCCGCCGTGGAGAAGGCCGACGAACTGTCGAAGCTGGCCAAGAAGGATCCGCAGGATCTGTCGGTCCGAGAGTTCGACAAGTTGCATGGCGGGTTGAAGGCGTACGCGCACGATCCGCTCTTCTCGGAGCGCTTTGCCACGAGACTCGGGGCGAAGGGGACGCTGGAGTTCTGGGCCGGCGTCAATGAGCCCGGAACCAACCCGGACTTGAACGACCACCGCCAGGGCAAGTTCGGCGACCTGCAGAAGTATCTGAGCCTTACTCTCGCGTCCGCCACGCAGAGTGATTCTGCGGGGATGGTGGACTGGACGCGACAGATGGTGGACCAGGGCGGCCAGCCCGTCCGCACCAACAGCGGCCCCCTCGGGTTCCAGGTCATGAGCAACCTCATGCGGTGGGGCGACTACGACGACAGCTTCCTGAACAATTACGGCAACGCACTCATGGAGACCGAGAAGCGGCTGACCGACAACGGCGAGCGTGGGGCGTGGCGGAGCACCCCCAACTCGCCGTACCTCAACCGAACCGGCAGCGATACGGGCTGGGACCCTATGACGGGTTTCCTCAAGGGCTTGTCGAACAGTCCCGGTGCGGCGACGCCTTTCCTCAACGGCACTTTCACGTCGAAGGGAGATGGGCAGGACACAGAGGTCTCGAACTTTCAGTACCTGTTTGAAAAGCGGGACTGGCCTGCCGAGGAAAGCCCCGACGGCGAGCCCAGCAACACCGGGCGGAACAACCTGGCGCTGGCACTCGAGGCGGGCACGACCGGTCACCCGGCGGGTGAACTTCCCACGGCCGACACCCCGCCCCACACCGCGGAACAGGCCCGGCTCATGGAGAGCGTCGTCTCCTCCGTTTCCCGGAACAACACGCTCCTCACCGAACATCCCTACATGGCAGACAGCTTCGGACAGATGGCTTCCGAGTACCTGCACGACATGAACCGCTCGATGACGAATGATTCGGACGGGGATACGGACCGGCTCTTCCCGATCGTCGGCGAACCGGCGGACTTCCAGCATCGCGACGTGACCCGTTTCCTCTTCACCGTGGGCCAGCATCCCGAGGGCTACGCGGCAGTTGAAGTGGGCCAGAAGTCGTACATGGCGCAGCTCATGGCCCACCACCTCGACCCCGCGCTTCCGGCGGACCAGCGTTATGCACAGAATCCGCAGTTCGTCGTCGAGAACGTGGCCAATGGGTCCGGCGAAGTGGCCGGGACCCTTGCGCAGGGGCGGGCGGAGGCGGTCGCAGGGGAAGCTGCGGAAAAGGACAAGGCTTATGAGGAGTCCGTGGCGCGGTGGAAGGACGGGATCTCAGGCGGCATCGGTACTGGTATTGGCGTAGGCACCGCCTATATCGCCAGCCCGGTCGGCGGGGCGGTGGTCGGCGGAGTGGCGGAGACGGTAACCAGTGCAGTTCTTGAGGATTTGTTCAAGAACGCGGAAGGAAAGGCCAAAGGGGATGCCGGGCTCATCATGGGCGAGAGCTGGGATGCAGGCATGAAGGAAAGCGCCCAGTATGTCGAGACAGCTGCAGAGCGAGCAGCAAAGGAGCACCGCAGGACTGACCTCCCCGATGCCGGAGAATGGTCACGCGGGGCTGCGAGACGCGGATTCATGCTGTCGGAGTCGAGCGTGAACGCCATGGCTCCGGACCTTAAGACGGATATCTAGAATCGCCCCCTGCAGAGAGAGGATTTCTCTTTTGAGCCTGCGTCACGACCGGGTTAGATTCTCAGGCCGTTTCCAGCGAACCCTTATCTGGGGGGCCGCGACAGCCCTGGTAGCTGCGCTGGCAGGATGTTCGAAAGACGGGGACAAGGAGGAAAGAAACTACGCGGCCCCGGACTCTTTGTGCGGCGTCGACGTGAACTCGGACCTGCTGTCGCCGTTCCTGCCGCCGGGAGACCAGGTATCCGCGCAGCGATCGTTCCCCAACGCGGGGACCGAGCGATGTACCGTAATCGTGGACAAAAGCAAGGTAGCGATGTTCGCCGACCAGGAATGGATCTCAGAAAGAGAGGACCTTCTCTTCGCGGCCCCATCTTCTGTCCGACGGGATCCTGACCACGTGACAGAGAATGAGAAGTATCTGTACGCAGGCGTGGGGGCAGCCGGCAGAACCAATGACTGTGCCGACCCGGCGCACCCCGATCAGCGCTTGTTCACCATCATTCAATCGTTCACACGCGACCGTGAAGACTCCCGCACCATGGGGAAACTCATCAAGGCCTACACCAAACAAGTCGAACAGTCGAAGGCCTGTCACCCCAAGCCGTAAAGGGGCCGGCACGCCCGTCGTCAACCGCCCTGCCGCCGCCTCCGCGCATCCCGCAAAGTAACCCCCACCCCACCAAGCCCCACCACCACAACCAGCGCCCCCACGGCCACGTACGTGGAGAGGCGGGCCGTTCGTTCCTCTGCGGTTTCGCCGAGGTGTAGCTCGGCGGCGCTCGGGGCCTTGCCGCGTACGACGCCTTCGCGGGACGTCGGTCGCTCGATCGGGTGGTCGTCCTCCGTGAGGGCGCGGACCGGGTCGACCACGCCCCAGCCGACCAGGCGGTCGTGGCCCGCGATGGAGCGTTCGGCGGTCTGCTCGATCTGGGCGGTGATCTGGCGGGCCGTCCAGTTGGGGTGCTTGGCCTTGATGAGGGCCGCGAGGCCGGCGACGTACGGGGCCGCGAAGCTGGTGCCGTTGTCTGAGCAGTGCCCGTCCCCCGGGACGGTCGAGATCATGTCCACGCCGGGAGCCGCCACGTCCACGAACTTGCCCGACTGGGAGAAGGGGGCCCGTTCGTTGTTGCGGTCCGATGCCGCGACCGCGAGGACGCCCTCGTACGAAGCGGGGTACGTCCGCTTGACGTTGCCGCCCAGGCCGTCGTTGCCCGCCGAGGCGACGATCACGCGGTTCTTGTCGAGCGCCTTGTTCACTGCCTCTTGGAGCCGCGGAGCGGGCTTCACCGCGTTCGCCGTGTCCTGCGAGATGTTGATGACATCGGCGCCCTCTTTGACCGCGTGGTCGATGGATTGCGCGAGGGTTTCTGTCGTTCCGTGGCCCTCCGCGTCGTTCTGTTTGATGGGGATGATCGTCGCCCCGGGGGCCAGCCCCACGAAGCCCGTGCCCTTGGCGGGGCGCGCCGCGATGATGCCCGCTACACGCGTGCCGTGGCCGACCGTGTCCGTGGTGCCGTTCGGCTTGCCCCGATCCAGCTTGTTGCCGTTCTCGTCCTTGAGGTTCTTGGCGAGAAAGTTGCCACCGCTGGACGCGTCCACCGCATGCTTGAGCTGCGGGTTCTTGATGTCCACGCCGGTGTCGATCACCGCCACTCGCATGCCCTTGCCCGTGGACTGACGCCAGAGCTCGTCGAGGAGGACGCGCTGCAGCGACCACGGTCGGCCCGCGTACTTCTTGGACGGGAACTCGCACTGGTCCGGGGAGAACGGCTCCGCGGCAGCGGGAGTCGCGGTCGTCACGGTCGTCGCGATGACAACCAGGGCGGCGGCCATCGTCGCCGCCGTCCGCGCCCATGAGTGGGTGCGAGGACAGCGGGCCGGAGATGTGTACGACATCGTGGGACTCCCTCAAGCCCTCAAGAACCCTGCGGCTGCCGTGCCGCCGCCGTCGACAGGCGGGGGCCCGTGGGGAGGAACTTGGCCCACGCCGCGGGCACCCGGCCCACCTCCGCGTCGCCGTAGCCGAGGCGGGTCTGGGCCTGCTGGGCCTCCTGGTCCTGCTGTTCCTGCCGCTTCCGCTGCTTGCGCTGCTTCTTGGAGGTGCCGATGCCCGCGTCGTCCGTGGCACTGTCGCTGTTGGACTGCATCGCATACCGCAGGCCCGTGTCCGTGACCAGGAAGACTCCGCCCGACTTCGTGTCCGTACCGGTGAACTGCCGGTAGAGCTGGCCCGATCCGGGCGTGACGTACGCGCTGGACGAGCCGGTGGGGAGGGGTGCCGGGAAGTCCGGGCCCGTCCACGTGCTCAGCGTGGTGGAGCCGTCGTCGTCGACGTGGCGTAGGACGTTGCAGACGGTGTTGCGGCTGTCGGGCGCGGTGGAGGCCTCGCGGGGCGTCCTCGGCCGCTCGGTCGGCCACGTGTGCTCCGCGCCGAACTCCTCGGAGTCGGGCCTGATGTCGGCGGCGCTGATGTCGCGGGCGTTGCCCCCCTGCCCCACACCTTTCAGCTCGTCGCTGCTGAGGAGCAAGTGCGCGGTGAAGTCGGAGACGGGTGCCACGCGTCCGGGCAGGACGACGTAGTACCGCCAGGTGTCCCCGTCCCGCGCCCGGAGAACCATGCCCACCCTGTCGGCCGCCCGGTCCTGGAGACCCTCGACCTTGGCATCGGCCCCTGGGACGCCGTCCACATCGGGGAAGACGATCCGGTCGCCGAACCGCAGGGTCGCGAGCCACTCCCTGGACACGCGCTGCGGCTGACGGGTGGAGCCCACGACCGTACGCAGGAGCAGCTCGTTCTCCGCGGAGATCCGGTACGCGTTCCCGCGCGCATCGACCACATACCGGGCCTTGTCAGGCCCCACCACATACAACAGCTCCCCACCCCGCAGCCGTTCACTGCCGTCGGTCCTGTCCCGCTCGCGTGCCGCCAGCACGAACGCCGCCTTCTGGATGGCGCGGCCGCCCTGGACGGGGCGCTCGCACACCGCCCAGCGCTTGGCGGCGCCGGCCTCGGAGGCGGAGGGCAGGCGGTCGGGGGCGTAGGGGATACCGATCGTGGCGCCGTGCGGGAGCTTGCCGTTGTCGAGGACGGACTCGTCGACCTTGATGACATCGCCCTTGCCGGCGTCGAGGAGGAGCTTCGCCGACGCCATGTTGAGGACCGGGTGCAGCTGGCGTTTGCCGTCGGTGTTGAGGATGACGTAGCGGGTGGTGGACTTGCTCGCGATGATCACGTGTTCCTTGGGCTTGTCCCAGCCCGGCTTGGCCGCGGGCTTCAACATTCCCCACGCGCCGAAGACCGCGAGGACGACCACCCCGACGATCAGGCCGGGCACCACCGCGCGCAGGGGGCGTGGGGCGCTCTCCTCCGAGCCCGAGGGCGAGGGCTGGATGAAGGCGGCGAGCGCGCGGCGCTTCGCGAAGGTGTAGGCGTTGAGTTCGTCGCGGCGTGATGCCATGTGCGGCTGCTTCCCCCTGTCGTCGCTGGGGGGTGCTCGGCCCCCACCCCTCAGTTGTCAGACCGAGCCTCTACTATGCCTGTTGTGTAATCGCGCGTGTGGGGTGGGTTAGGTTTCGGGGTTTCAAGTGCCCTGTGCACCAGGGCAATTCGGGAGATTCAACCGGGGGTGGGCTCATGGTTTCCGGCACACGGACGCGGGTACGGGGGCGGTCGGGACCCGGAGTTCAAGGGTCTCCCGGGGCCGTCGCCCCGGATGCGCCGCAGTCCGGGCGAGCCGTCGTCCTGCGCCTCCGCCCGCCATCGGCGCGGTTAGGGCCGTTTCGCTTGCAACGGCTGGTCTTCGTGGAGGTCGCGGCCGCTCTGCTGGTGACCGGCTGGGTCGTGGGCGGCCCGTCGGCCATGGGGCTCGCGGCGGGCGTCGCGGCAGTTCTTGTGCTGCTCGCTGTCGTACGCCGCCACGGGCGCTCGCTGCCCGAACTCCTCGGTACCTCACGAGCATTGAGGGATCGCGGCCGACGCGCGGCCGAGTCTCCGATACCAGCGGGGACGGACCCCGCATTCGCTCCGGCTCTCGAGTGCGACCCGTCCCTGCGGACGTACACCCATCGCGGTCGGGACCGGCGCGAAGTGGGCATGGTGGGCGACGGGACCTTCCTGTCCGCCGTGCTGCAGATCGAGTCGGACGGCACCGCCTTGCGCGTCGAGCACAGCCGCCGACCTCTGCCCCTGGGCCTGGTGCGGGACACCCTCGAAGTGGACGGGATCCGGCTGGAGTCGGCACAGATCGTGCTGCACACTCAGCCCGCGCCCGCACTTCACCTCCCCCAGCAGTCCGTGGCCGTCAGCAACTACGCACCCCTGCAAGCGCAGACGGGTGCGCCTGCGGTGCGTATCACGTGGATCGCCTTGAAGTTCGCCCCGGAGCTCTGCCCCGAGGCCGTGGAGGCGCGTGGCGGCGGGCTCGCCGGAGCGCAGAAGTGCGTCATGCGCGCCGTGGACCATCTGGCAAGTCGGCTTGCGGGCCAGGGCTTTCGGGCGTCGGCCCTGAGCGAGGAGGAACTGGCCGCCGCGATCGCGACCTCGGCCTGCGCCAATCCACTGGTGACGGCACAGTCCGGCCGCGACGAAGTGCCGCAGCGGCGTACGGAGGAGTCCGCGCGCGCATGGCGCTGCGACAACCGCCGGCACACGACCTACTGGGTACGGCGCTGGCCGCAGTTGGGCGGCGCGACCGGCGTGACGCTGCCTCAGCTCGTCACCTTCCTCACCGCCGTTCCGACTCTCGCGACCACCTTCAGCCTCACGTTGAGACGCGACGGACAGCGGGAGGTCTCGATACGGGGCCACGTACGTGTGACGGGGCGCAGCGACCCCGAACTGGAGGCGGCTCGGCACGCGTTGGAGCAGGGCGCCCGGCAGTCAGGAGCCGGGCTCGTGCGGCTCGACCGTGAACAGCTGCCCGGCATGCTCGCCACTCTGCCGCTCGGGGGAACTCGCTGATGGCCACGACATCGACCACCCCCGGCTCCGCATCGAGCCCCACGCCTCCGCCGCCGTCGGCGGGCGCCAGGCTGCGGGCCGTCGTGCGCGGAGGGTTCGGGCTGCTCGGGCCGCGCCACGGTCAACACGCCCTGGCAGCCGGGCAAGTGGACGCGCTCGCCCTGCCCATAGGGGACGACGGTGTGGTCGTCGGCGTGGACGCGCAGGACCAACCCGCGGTCCTCGGGTTCAACCGGCCCACCCCCTATGACGTGCTGCTCATCGGCGGGCTCTGGACCGCGCAGGTGATCGCCCTGCGGGCGGCGGCCACCGGCGCCCGCGTGGCCGTGGAGACCGGGCGTGCGACGGCATGGGCGCAGCTCGTGCAGGCGCTCGGGGTCGGGCCGAGCGGGATGTCCGTGCACGACGTGGGGCGGGTGCCGGCGCAGGGGGCTTCGGCCGGGAGCCCGGTGTTGGTGGTGCGGGACTGTGGGATGCGGCCGCCTCGGGGGCGCGTCGTGTCCGGGCCCTGGCAGTCCGTGCTGACGCTCTTGCCGTATCTGAGTCCCGTGGCCCCCCGGCTCGTCCGGCAGGCGCGGCTCGTGGGGGTGCAGCGGGTCTCGCCCGATGAGGCGGCCCAGGTCGGCAGGCTCCTCGGGCTGCCCCGCGCGGACGTGGAGTCCCTGCCGACGCTCGCCGACGGCGTGACGCTGTGGTGCGCCGAGCGCGACCGGCAGTACGTGATGACTCGGGCCACCGACGCGGAGAACGGGTTGTTGGGGACGGCTCGGCGGATGGATTGATGCGTGGGGTGGGTGCGGTTCTCAGTCGGGCCGGGATTCGGGGCGGGTGCGCTTGTGGGGTTTTGGGGTGGATAAGGGGTGACTTGATGGCTTCAGGGGGATTGGGGCGGGCTGGCCGGGGTTGAGTGGAGGGTGGCGTACGGGACTGCGAACGTGGGGTGGACTGGCCTGCCGTGCTCGTGCTTTTGGTGATTAGGCTGGGACAGGGCGCGATGTCAGAACCCGCGAGGGGGGTGTGCGCGTCCCGCACACGGGGAGAGCCAGGCGGATCGGACGACAGGAACGGTCGCCCCCCACCACGGCACGAGCGTGCTCGACCACACCAGGAGGCATTGTGAACAGCGATCGGGACAAGATCCGCGGCGGCTGGGACACACCCGTCGACGATCAGTCCGACGCGGAGTCCGCTGCCGAGACGACGGGCGAGTTCACCATCGACTACGCCCCTCCCGCCTGGTACACGCAGAACGCGTCCGGCAGTGCGGGGGAGACGCCCTCCGCGGCGCCCGCCTCCTCTGCTTCTTCCGGTTCTTCGTCCGGTTCTTCGTCCGGTTCTTCGTCCGGTTCTTCTTCGGGTTCTTCTTCCGGCTCCGAGGCGGCTGCTGCTTCCACCTCCGGCTCGGCTCCGGCTCCGGCTCCGGCCGGTTCCGCGGAGTCCGGGGAGTCCGGGGAGTTCGAGGCCTCTTCCGGTTCGGATGCTTCTTCGGGGGCGGATGCTTCTTCCGGTGTTTCGGCCGTCGCCGTGCCCAAGCTTCCCGTCGGCAGCGGGTTCCAGCTCGCGCCGCCCGCGCCCCTGACGCCGCCCGCTTCCGGTGGTGCGGCGGACTGGAACGGTGCCGTCGCGGGGGTCGCTTCCTCTGTTCCGGTACGTGATGTGGGGGACGGGAGCGGTGAGGGCGAGGACGCCCCCGTCGCCGAGAGCCTGGGGGGTGGTGACCTCGAGAGTGGCGCCACCATGCGCTTCTCCCCCGCCGCCCTGCGGCGTGAGATGGCCGAGCGTGACGCGGCCGGTGAGCGTGACGCGGCCGACGACGAGGTTGGTGCGAGCGAGACCGCGGGAGGCGAGGACGCCGACGGCTCGTCCGCCGACGGCTCGTCCGCCGACGGCTCGTCCGCCGACGGTGCGGCTGCCGAGGATGCTGCTGCAGCTGCTGCAGAGGTCCCTGTCGGTGCTGACGCGGATGGCGATGATGCTGGTGAAGCAGACGCCGGTTCACTCGTCGACGCCGCGGAGGATGGTGAGGGCGAGTCTGCGTCTGAGGCAGCCAGCCAGGTCGGCGATGGCGATGCCTCGCCTCAGGATGCTGTGCCTCAGGACTCCGTCCCTGACGTGACGTCGGAGCCCGAGGCTGATGCTGATGCCGAGGCCAAGTCCGAGGTCAAGCCTGAGCCCGAGCCCGAGCCCGACGGTGCCGCCCGCGTCGATGACGTACAGGACTCCGTTCCGCCCGCGTGGACCCCGCCGCCGCCCGCGCCGGAAAGCGGGCTTCCGCCGCTGCCGCCCGCGTTCCAGCCTGCCGCGCCGACCTCCGCCCCGCAGTGGCCCGTGCCGACCACGCAGGCCCCGGCAGCACAGGACCCGGCCCCGCAGCCGCCGGCGCCGCAGGCCTGGTCCGCGCCCACCGCGCAGCCGCCCGCGCCCGCCCCGGCCGCCGAGACCTCCGCTCCCCCACAGAGCGGGTACGGCTTCCCCGCCCCCGGCCCGACCGCTGCTTCGGGTGCGCCCGACTCCCCGGCCCCGCAGGGCAGTTACGGGTTCCCCCAGGCTCAGCAGCAGCCGCAAGCCATGCCTCCGGCTCAGGCCCCAGCTCCAGCCCCGGCCCCGGCCCCGGCCGCCGACGCGCAGCAGGCCCCCCAGCCCTCCGCCCCCGTACCGCCGCAGCAAGCCGCACAACCTCAGGCCCAGCCCCAAGCGCAACCCCAACCGCAGGCCCAGCCTCAGTTGCCGCACCAGGCGCAGTACGGCCAGGGGCAGCAGCCGCAGGTGCCGGGCCAGTTCCCGGGGGCGTACCAGCCGCAGCCCGCACAGCCGCAGCCCCAACAGCCCTTCCAGCAGGGGCCGTTCCCGCAGCCCCAGGGCCAGCAGCCGTTGCCGCCCACGCAGCCTGTGCAGCCCGCTCAGCCGCAGGACCAGCCCCTGCCCGCAGCCCAGCCGGGCCAGCCCCTGCCGCCCGCCCAGCAAGGCCCCCCGCAGGGCCAGCCCCAGCCCCCGACCCAGCAGCACCCGCAGGGACAGCAGCCGTACCCGCAGGGGCAGCAGCAGCCGTACCCGCAGGGGCAGGCCGCCGGTCAAGCGGCGCCGCCCGTCGACCCCCGTGCGGGAGCCGCCTGGCCGCAGCCCGTGCAGCACGATCAGCGGGAGCGGACCAACCCGGGCGCGCCCCTCGGGTACACCGCCGCCGTCGAGCTGTCCTCCGACCGGCTGCTCAACAACAAGAAGCAGAAGGCGAAGAGCAACCGGCCGGCCGGCGGCTCGCGGTTCAAGATCGGGGGCAAGAAGGAGGAGGCCGAGCGGCAGCGGAAGCTGGAGCTGATCCGTACGCCTGTCCTGTCCTGCTACCGGATCGCCGTCATCTCGCTCAAGGGCGGCGTCGGCAAGACGACCACGACCACCGCGCTCGGCTCGACGCTCGCCAGCGAGCGGCAGGACAAGATCCTCGCCATCGACGCCAACCCGGACGCCGGTACGCTCGGGCGACGCGTGCGGCGTGAGACCGGCGCGACCATCCGCGACCTGGTGCAGGCGATTCCGTACCTCAACTCGTACATGGACATCCGGCGCTTCACCTCGCAGGCGCCGTCCGGGCTCGAGATCATCGCCAACGACGTCGACCCGGCCGTGTCCACGACGTTCAACGACGAGGACTACCGGCGCGCGATCGACGTACTCGGCAAGCAGTACCCGATCATCCTGACCGACTCCGGGACCGGGCTGCTCTACAGCGCGATGCGCGGGGTGCTCGACCTCGCCGACCAGTTGATCATCATCTCCACGCCGTCCGTGGACGGGGCGAGCAGCGCGTCCACGACGCTGGACTGGCTGTCCGCGCACGGGTACGCGGACCTTGTGTCGCGGTCCATCACCGTTATCTCCGGAGTGCGCGAGACCGGGAAGATGATCAAGGTGGACGACATAGTGTCGCACTTCGAGACGCGGTGCCGGGGGGTGGTGGTCGTGCCCTTCGACGAGCATCTGGCCGCCGGGGCCGAGGTCAATCTGGACATGATGCGGCCGAAGGTGCGGGAGGCGTACTTCAATCTTTCGGCGATGGTGGCCGAGGACTTTGTGCGGGCGCAGCAGGCTCAAGGGCTGTGGACTTCGGACGGTAACCCGCCGCCTCGGGTGGCTCCGCCGATGCCGGGGCAGGGGTATGCCCCGGGTGGGGGGCAGGTGTACGGGGCGGGGGCCCCGGGTGGGCCTGGTGGGCCGGGTGGGGTTGTGCCGCCTGCGCCTTCCGGCGGGGGGCAGGGGTGGCAGGCGTCCGGGCCTGGGCAGGCGCAGTCGTCCTCCGGCGGGGGGTACGGCTACCCCGTGCCGGGGCAGGGCGTGCCGCAGGGCGGTGGGGCGCCGGAGGCTCCGGCTCAGCCGCCGCAGGCTCCTGTCCAGCCGCCGCAGCAGTAGGACTGCCGTCAGCCGTTAGGGCCCGCACCGCCTCCGGGGGTGCGGGCCCTTGGCGTTGCTCGCCCCCCTACATATCGGCACCGTCGGCCTGGGGCTGTGCCCACCCGTGCCGCCCTGCGGCACGACTGCCCACAGCGGGGGAGGGGTCACAGCCCCCGCCAGCGGAAACCCTGCCCCCCACCAACTGCCACCCCCCGACCAGCGCGGCGTCAGTGGTCTTGACCAATGCGGATGAAATCCCGGTCAACTCGTTATTTCCGCAGGCCACATGGGGTTCACCGGCCGTTGACGCGCGATGACCGGCGCTGATACACACACATCAACCAACCGACGTTCCTTGATCACGTAGCCGTAACCAGCCATCTCTGCGCAAGCGATGACGCGAGGTCACCGATCCATGGACACACAAGATCAGCACGGCAGAACACGGTCATCATCAGCGGCCCCGGGAGGGGAAACGGGGCAGCCCCGTCGCGCCCCCAACACCCCGCGCGCCCGGCGCACGAGCCGCCCCCGCCGCCCCCGCGGCCTCCTCGCCGCCGCCGCGGCCGCCGCCTTCACCCTCACCGCAGGCCTTGCGACCCCGCTCAACCCGGCGCCGCAGCAGGCCGAGGCCCGGCCGGCCCAGGCCAAGGACGACGGGAAGAAGACCCTCACCGTCGCGGTGGCGCAAAGCGTCGACTCGCTCAGCCCGTTCATCGCGCAGCGCCTGCTCAGCACCAGCATCCACCGGCTGACGTACGAGTACCTCACGAACTACGACGTCAAGGACAACCACGCGGTCCCGGCGTTCGCCACCAAGTGGGAGCCGTCGGCGGACAAGCTCACGTGGACGTACACCATCCGGTCGAATTCCAAGTGGTCGGACGGGAAGAAGGCCACGGCGGAGGACGCCGCCTGGACGTTCAACAAGATCATGTCCAAGGAGGGCACCGCCTCCGCGAACTCCAACTTCGTCACCAATTTCAAGAAGGTGACGGCCCCCTCCCCCACCAAGCTCGTCATCGAGCTGAAGAAGCCGCAGTCGACCATGGCGGCGCTGGACGTCCCGATCGTTCCCAAGCATGTCTGGGAGAAGGTCGACGACATCTCCAAGTTCAACAACGACAAGGATTTCCCGGTCGTCGGGAACGGTCCGTTCATTCTCAGCGACTTCAAGGTCGATCAGTACGTGAAGCTGAAGGCCAACAAGAATTTCTGGCGCGGCGCGCCGAAGTTCGACGAGCTGGTCTTCAAGACGTACAAGGACCAGGACGCCGCGGTCGCGGCGCTCAGGAAGGGCGAGGTGTCCTTCGTCGCGGGCCAGCCCGCGCTGACGCCCGCTCAGGCGAACGGCCTCAAGGGCGAGTCGGACATCAAGGTGAACAACGGCCCTGGCCGCCGGTTCTTCGCCATCGCCACCAACCCGGGGGCCCGCACCCGGGATGGCAAGAAGTTCGGCGACGGCCACCCCGCCCTGCTCGACAAGCGCGTCCGCCAGGCCCTCTTCCTCTCCGTCGACAGGAAGACCATCGTCGACAAGGTGTTCCAGGGGAACGCGGTGGAGGGTGCCGGGTACATTCCGCCGCGCTTTTCCGAGTACTCCTGGAAGCCGTCCGCCGACCAGCAGCTGACGTACGACCCGAAGCGGGCGGCGCGGCTCCTCGACGAGGCCGGGTACAAAAAGAAGGGCGGAAAGCGGGTCGGGAAAGACGGAAAGCCGCTCGACTTCCGGATTCTGTGTCATGCCACCGACCCGAACGACAAAGCCGTGGGGAAGTATCTGAAGGAGTGGTGGGGCGACCTCGGCATCGGGCTCAAGGTGAACTGCCTCGACGACGTGTCCGTGCCCTGGTACGCGGGTGAGTACGACCTCGCCTTCGACGGCTGGTCCGTCAACCCCGACCCCGACTTCGTCCTCGGCATCCACACCTGCGCCGCGCTGCCCGAGAAGGCCAAGGAGAGCGCCGCGACGGACAATTTCATCTGCGACAAGAAGTACGACGAGCTGTACGAGAAGCAGCTCGCCGAGTACGACCCGGCCAAGCGCGCCGAGATCGTCAAGCAGATGGAGTCGTGGCTGTACGACTCGGGCTACATGAACGTCATCGCGTACCCGAACGCCGTGGAGGCCTACCGCACGGACCAGATCAAGTCGCTCACCACCATGCCGTCGGCCGCGGGCAACATCTACGGACAGGACGGCTATTGGAGTTGGTGGTCGGCGGTACCGGCGAGTGGGAAGAGTTCTTCCGATGGTGGCAGCTCGACCGGTGTCATCATCGGTATCGCCGTCGCCGCGGTGGTGCTCGCCGGCGGCGGAGCCCTGATCGCCCTGCGCCGCCGTTCGACCGCAGAGGACCGCGAGTAACGCATGGAACACCAGCGGATGACCCATCAGAGGACGCCCCGCCCGCGGACGCCCCACCCGGGGGCGCCCCACAAGACCGTGAGTCACGCATGACCCCGGCAGACAGCAATCCGGCAGCGATCCTCGCCGCCGAAGCCGAAGCCGAACGCAAGGGCGCGGCTCCCGGCGGACCGGCCGACCAGGCCGGTCCGCGGGGCCGCGGCCCCCGGGCGCGCAACACGACCGCCTATCTCCAGTACGTCGCGGGCAAGCTCGGCGGCGCGCTCGTCTCGATGTTCGCCGTGCTCGTCACGAGCTTCTTCCTGTTCCGGCTGATCCCGGGCGACCCGGTGAAGCAGATGACGGGCGGGCGCCGCGTGTCGAGCGAGCAACTCGACGCCATGCGCGCGGAGTTCGGCCTGGACGACCCGGTGTGGCAGCAGTTCACGGACTACTGCGGCAACGTCCTGACGGGGGACTTCGGCACCTCGTACCAGTTCCACACGCCCGTCATGGACAAGATCACGGAAGCGATCGGCCCGACGCTGTGGCTCACCGGCACGGCGTACGTCCTCTATACGCTCATCGGTATCTGGCTGGGCACGCGCACGGCCTGGCGCAACGGCCGCATCGGCGACCGCTTCCACACCGGGCTCGCGCTGACCCTGTACTCGGTGCCGTCGTTCTGGCTCGGGCTGCTGCTCATCATCACCTTCTCCGTGGGGGTGGGGCCGCTGCCCGGGATGTTCCCGACGGGCGGCATGGAGAGCGGGGACGAGAGCGGCTTCGCGTACGTCGTCGACGTGGCCCACCACATGGTCCTGCCGGTGCTGACGCTCGTGGCCGTGGGGTACGCGCAGACGCTGCTCGTCATGCGGTCGTCCCTCCTCGACGAGATGGGCAGCGACTATCTGACGACGGCCCGGGCCAAGGGACTGCGGGACGACCTGGTGCGGCGGCGGCACGCCGTGCCGAACGCGCTGCTTCCGACGGTGACGCTGATGTTCGTGAATCTCGGAACGGTGGTCGCGGGCGCGATCCTCGTCGAGACCGTCTTCTCCTGGCCGGGGCTCGGCGGGCTCTTCTACCAGGCGCTGAGCGTGCCGGACCTGCCGCTGGTGCAGGGCCTGTTCTTCGTCTTCGCGACGGCGGTGATCCTGATGAACACGGTTGCCGACGTGATCTATCCGCTGCTCGATCCCAGGGTGGGCCGATGACGTCCGAGACAGCCTCCGTTCCCGCGCCGCAGGAGCCGGAGGGCACGCGAGAGACGCAAGAGACACAAGAGACGCAAAAGACACAGCCCCCGAAGGAGGCGAGGAGCCCGCGCGCCCTCGCCTGGACGCGCAGGCGGCACTCCGCGGCCCGCTTCTGGCGGGAGTACCGCACGCACCGGGCCGGGCTCTTCGGGCTCGCCGCGCTGGTCCTCATCACCCTGGCCGCGGTGTTCGCGCCGCTGCTCGTCGGCGCCGACGCGCAGAGCGTGACGGAGGCGCCGGGCGAGGCCATGCAGTCGCCGAGCGGCGAATTCCCGCTTGGCACCGACCAGTTCGGGCGCGATCTGCTCGCGCTGCTGGTGTGGGGCGCGCGGATCTCCCTGACCGTCGGGCTGCTCGCGGCGTTCCTGTCCGTGGCCATCGGCACGGTCGTGGGGATCACGGCGGGCCACTTCAGGGGCTGGTACGCGACCGTCATCATGCGGGTCACCGACTGGTTCCTGGTGATGCCGACGCTGGTCCTCGCGATCGCGCTGGCGTCGGTGATGGACCGTTCCATCTGGACGATCATCCTGGCGATCGGCGTGACGACGTGGCCGACGACGGCCCGCCTGGTGCGCGCGCAGACCCTCGCCGTGGAGTCCCGCCCGTACATCGAGCGGGCGCAGGCGCTCGGCGGCGGCCACGGCCACATCATGGCCCGGCACGTGCTGCCGAACGTCATGCCGCTGGTCCTCGCGCAGACCACGCTCGTCATCTCCAGCGCGATCCTCACCGAGGCGACGCTGGCCTTCCTCGGTCTCGGCGACCCGACGGTCGTGTCCTGGGGCGGCCTCCTCCAGGACGCCCGCGAGGCGGGCGCGGTCAGCGCGGGCGACTGGTGGTACCTGGCGCCGCCCGGCATCGCGATCGCCGTGGTCGCGCTCGCGTTCACGCTGTGCGGGCGGGCCGTGGAGTCCGTGCTCAACCCCAGGCTGGGAGTGTCCCGTTGACCACCGAGACGACCGTGACGACCACCACCGCACCCGAGGCCGCGGGGCGCCTGCTCGACGTACGGAATCTGCACGTGACGTACGCCTCCGGGGCCGCCGCCGTCCGCGGTGTCGACCTCGCCGTGGACGCCGGGCAGAAGCTGGGCGTGGCCGGCGAGTCGGGCTGCGGGAAGTCCACGCTGGCCCTGGCGCTGCTGCGGCTGCTGCCCGCCGGGACGAAGGTGACCGGCGAGATCCTGCTGGACGGCGAGGACGTGCTCGCCATGAAGTGGGGGCGGGTGCGCGCGGTCCGTTGGGCGGGCGCGTCCATCGTGTTCCAGGGCGCGATGCACTCCCTGAACGCGGTGCACCGCATCGGCGACCAGATCGCCGAGCCCATCCTGCTGCACAAGAAGGCGACCCCCGCGGGCGCCAAGAAGAAGGCCCGTGAGCTGCTCGAACACGTGGGTCTGCCGGGCGCCCGCGCGGACGCCTATCCCCACGAGCTCTCCGGCGGGCAGCGGCAGCGCGTGATGATCGCGATGGCCCTCGCCTGCGATCCGCGCCTGATCATCGCCGACGAGCCGACGACCGCCCTCGACGTCATGATCCAGGCGCAGATCCTGCGCCTCATCGAGCAGCTCGTGGCCGAGCAGGACCTCGGCCTGATCATGATCAGCCACGACCTGGCGGTCCTGTCCGACACCTGCGACCGGCTCGCGGTGATGTACGCGGGCCGGGTCGTCGAGGAGGGTCCGGCTCAGGACGTGTACGAGCGGGCTCATCACCCGTACGGCAAGGCGCTGTCGGCCGCGTTCCCGCGCATCGGGGACCCGTCCTCGCGGTTCGCGCCGCGCGGGCTTCCCGGCGATCCGCCGGACCCCTCGGCGCTGCCGTCCGGCTGCACGTTCCACCCCCGCTGTCCGGTGGCCCTCGACGCGTGCGCGACGGAGGACCAGTCGCTGCGGGCGGCGGGGCCGGTGCACCGGGCGGCGTGCGTCCATGTGGGCGCGCAGGTGCCGGAGCCGTCGGCGTCGGCGTCGTCGGTGGAGGGCGCGTCGTGACGGGCGCCCGGCCGCCGCGTGCGGCTGTCCGCGCCGCCGCAGGCACCCGGCCGCGTCCGGGTGTGCGCGGAGTGGCGTGCCCCGCGTACGCCGACCGGCGCCCGGCCCGCGCCGCGCACCACCCGGCGTACACCGTGATCCGCCGACCCGGTCCCCCGGCCCCGAGGAGAAGCGCATGACCACCGAGACGACCCTCGAACCGGCGAAGCCGCCGGCGGACTCCGCGCCGCTGCTCACGGCCTCCGACCTGCACATCACCTTCCCCGGGCGCCGGGGCGCCGACCCGGCGCGCGCGGTGGACGGCGTGGACCTCGACATCCGGCGCGGCGAGATCGTCGCGCTCGTCGGCGAGTCCGGCTGCGGCAAGACCACGCTCGCGCGCTCCCTGCTCGGGCTCGTCGCGCCCACCTCCGGCCGGGTCGCCTTCGACGGCAAGCCGCTGGAGTACCGCAGCCGCGCCCTGAAGGCCTACCGCAAGCGCGTCCAGCTCGTGCTCCAGGACCCGAGCGGCTCGCTCAACCCGCGGCACACGGTGTACGAGGCCGTGGCCGAGGGGCTGCGCATCCATGGGTACGGGGGTGACGAGCGGGCGGCCGTCGGCGAGGCGCTGTCCCGGGCCGGACTGCGGCCGCCGGAGCGGTTCTTCCTGCGCTACCCGCACGAGCTGTCCGGCGGGCAGCGCCAGCGGGTGGTCATCGCGGGCGCGCTGGTGCTCGAGCCGGAGCTGATCGTCGCGGACGAGCCGGTGGCCTCGCTGGACGCGTCCGTGCGGGGGGAGATCCTCGCGCTGCTGTTGCGGCTGCGCGAGGAACTCGGCCTGTCCGCCCTCGTCGTGACCCACGACCTGGGTCTTGCCTGGAACATCGCGGACCGCGTCGCGGTGATGTACCTGGGCCGCATCGTGGAGACCGGGGCGGTCGAGGACGTCCTCACGGCACCTCAGCATCCGTACACCCAGGCGCTGTTGTCCGTCCTGCCCGAGGCGCCGGGGGACCCGGTGGTGCTCACCGGGGAGCCGCCGGACCCGTCCCGGGTGCCGTCCGGCTGCCGGTTCCACGCGCGGTGTCAGATCCTCGCGAGCGGCGAGGCGGAGCGCGCCGGGGTGGCGCAGGACTGCCGTACGAAGGACTTGCCGGTGCTGTCCGGCGCTGGGGGGACGCAGGTTGCCTGTCACTGGGCGGCCGTTCGGGGTTGACCTTGCGGTCGGCGCGCCGCTGATCGCCCTTCGGGCTCGTCCTCAAACTCCCCCAAGCTCTTAAAGAGCAGGGAGGGACCCCCTCGACGGGCTGAAATTCACCGGCTGTCGGCCGCCTCGACCAGCTCCCGCGACTTCTTCACGTCGTCCGCGATCGCGACCAAGAGTTCGTCGATCGAGTCGAACTTCGCCTGGCCGCGCACGAAGGCGAGGAAGTCCACGGCGACGTGCAGGCCGTACAGGTCGAGGCCGACGCGGTCGATCGCGTAGGCCTCGACGGTGCGCTCGGTGCCGTCGAACTGGGGGTTCGTGCCGACGGAGATCGCCGCGGGCATCGCCTCGCCGTTCGCGTGCAGCCAGCCGGCGTAGACGCCGTCGGCGGGGATCGCGGTGTGCGGCAGGGTCTCCACGTTGGCCGTGGGGAAGCCCAGCTCGCGGCCGCGCTGGGCGCCGCGGACGACGACGCCCTCCACGCGGTGCGGGCGGCCCAGGATCTCGTTGGCGCCCGCGACGTCGCCCTCGGCGACGAGGCGGCGGGTGAGCGTGGACGAGAAGGGCAGGCCGCCGCCCGCCGTGCCGCTCACGTAGAGGTCGATGACCTCGACCTCGTAGTCGTAGGTCCGGCCGAGTTCGGCGAGGACCTCGACGTTGCCCGCGGCGCGGTGGCCGAAGCGGAAGTTGGGGCCCTCGACGACCGCCTTGGCGTGCAGCTTGTCGACCAGGACCTTGACCACGAAGTCGGCGGGCGACAGCTTCGAGAACTCGGTCGTGAAGGGCAGCACGAGGACGGCGTCCACGCCGAGGTCCGCCATCAGTTCGGCGCGCCGGTGGTGCGGGGCGAGCAGCGGCGGGTGGCTGCCGGGCCGCACGACCTCGCTCGGGTGCGGGTCGAAGGTGACGACCACGGCGGGCACGCCCAGCTCTCGGGCGTGGGCCACCGCGCGGCCGATGATGAGCTGGTGACCGCGGTGCACGCCGTCGTAGGAACCAATGGTGACGACGCTGCGCCCCCAGTCCTGGGGGATGTCCTCCAAGCCACGCCAGCGCTGCACTGTTTTCGCTCCTCGCCGAACCCGTGAATGTATCCGTACGCCCGTACGTCTGTACGTCCCGTTGCCGATTGCGCAGGTCTAAGACTGCCATGCCGACAGAATGTCGCCCGCATCGGCCGGGGTGGCGGAGCTCACGCCGACACGGGCACCGCCCCGGTGAGCTGCTCGATCGTGCGCCGGGCGCTCGGGCCGACGAGCGCGGCCCAGTCCTGCGGGGCCTCGCGGAGCCAGCCGGTGAGGCGCCGGGCGAAGCCGGGCACACGCCGCGCCAGGTCGACCAGGGTGCGGTCGGAGCGGGTCGCGCCCTCCGGGGTGCGGCCGAGCAGCAGCGCGGTGCGGCGCACCAGCTCGCGGTCGCGCTCGGCGCCGCCGCCCCGGCCGCCGACCGCGCGCAGCACGGCCTCGAAGACGGCGGGCTCCCGCTCGCCCGCGAGCATCAGGTCGAGCAGTTCGGTCCGCAGCGGGCGCGACACGGGGGTGCCGGGTGCGGTGAGCACGGGCGCGAGCGCGGCCCGCACGTCCGCGCTGCGGCTCCGCAGCAGCCTCGCGACCAGCGGGAACAGCTCGGCGCGCACGCCCGGCCCCTGTTCGAGGCGCAGATCCGCATACGCCGCCGCGTCGGCCGCGGCCCGCGGGCACTGCTCCGCCCGCTCCTGTACGAGCTCCGCCACGCGCCGCGCGAGGTCGGGCGTCGGCACGTCCGGGAGGCCGCGCAGGACCTCGGCGGTGCCGGTGCTCCGGGTGCGCAGGCGGGAGCGGAAGGCGGCGAGCACCGTCTCGGGGTGGGTGGTCAGGGCTGCGGCGAGGGCGCTCGCGGGCAGGCCGGGGTCGCCGGCCGCGAAGTGTTCGAGGGCCCGCGTCAGGTGGCGGGCGCGGGTGCGGGGCTCGCGGACGAGGAGGGCGAGGGCGTTGCCGTGCAGGGCGTCGTCGGCGGGGCGGGCGAGGAGGGCCTCGGCCGCGTACCGCAGGAGTTCGCGGTCGGCGTCGCCGGTGGCGTGCCGGGCGGCGCGCGGGGCGTGCGCGGCGGCGGCGACGCGGCGGGCGGGGCGGGCGTCGTGGGCCCAGCGGTCGACGGCGCGGCAGAGCGCGGACGGCTCGTCCTCGGCGAGCGCGCCGAGCAGTTCGTCGGCGCGCGGATTGGCGCAGTCGACGAGGGCTTCGGTGAGGTCGTCGACTGCGCGGTGCCGGTGGGTGTGGAGGAGGGCCTGGGCGGCGGAGGCGACGGTCGCCTCGGGGGCGGCACGCAGCGGACTCTCGTCGGCGAACCAGCGGGTGAGGTGGTGCTGTACGGCGGCGGGGTCGGCGGCGAGCCGCTCCGCGACGGCGTCCAGGCAGCGGCGCCCGGTGCCGGGCGGGCCGTCGTGCACCACGACGGCCCGCAGCAGCTCGAACCGTGCGGCCTCCGGCAGCCGCAGCGCGAACCAGAACTCGGGCCCGAACTGCCCCTGGGCGGCGACCTGTTGAAGCACGTCGACGTACGGAGTGGCATCACCCACCCGAAGCAACACCTCCCGCAACAAATGCCGAGCCCACCACCACGCGTCCCCAAACTCACCGAGCCCGGGCCCGACCTCCTCCAAGTCGCCGCCGAGGCCCCCAACCCCTGCCTCTGCCCCCACATCCCCCACCAGGCCACAGCCCGACACCTCCGCCCCCGACCGAACAGCCACCCCCTCCGGGCCCGCACCGGAACCCCCCGAGACGCCACCCGAGCCGTCCGGCCCCGACCCGCGCCCCCCAAGGCGGCCGAGCACCTCCAGCGCCCGCGCCAACTCCCCCAACCGGCCAGCGAGTTCGCTGGCCCCCCGTTGCCGTTCCAGCTGCAGCAGGGCCTGCAGCACCGGTCCGACGCGGTGGCGTGGGACCGGCAGTGACCGCGCCGCGGGCGACAGGGCGTCCGGCTCGGCGTACCGCAGGACCAGGGACGTCAGGGCGCCGTCCACGTCCAGGTGGAGGCCCTGGATCCAGTCGGCGACCTCTTCGTGGGCGAAGCGGTATCCGGCGCCGGCCGGGACGAGGAGGCCCTCGGTGAGCACCGCGGACGCCCAGCCGGTGCAGCCGTCGAACCCCTTGCCCGGCAGGGCTCCCCAGGGGAACACCTCCTCGAAGGAGGCCCGGTCGAGCTGTCCCTGCCCGGGGCCCAGGCACCGCCGGGCCGCCTCGTGCACCTGCCCCGACACCTTCGCCGCGAGCCGCCGCACGGCGGTCCCGCGCAGCCCGCTGTCGGCGGCGAGGCGGACGGCGACGCGCAGGGCGAGCAGGTCGAGGTAGGCGGCGAACACGTCCGCGCGGGAGGGCCGGCCGACGGGTTCGCCCGGCAGCGCCGCGGCCACCTCCGAGAGCAACCGCAGCGTCAGCGGATGGCGGGCGTCGGCGTCGGAGAGGACACCGTCCTCGATGCCGAACCGCTCCCGCGCCCGCCGCGCCTGCGGCTCGGGCAGCTCGCCGAGGCGCAGGCAGCCGGGGAGCTGCGCGCGCAGGCATTCGTCGGGTCGCTCGCCGATGCCCGGGGTGTGCAGCAGGTCCCCGGGGAAGTGCGTGCCGGCCTGCTCCCAGTACTCCGCGCGGCAGGCCACGACGAGCCGTGTCCCGGTGTCCCGCAGCCAGCCTGCCGTCCCGGTGCTCCACTCGGCGAGGCGGTGCGCGAGCACGGGCGGCATCTCCTCGGGGCCGTCGAGCAGGAGCAGCAGGGGCCGGCCCGCGTCCCGCACGAGCCGGGCGACGCGGCCCGCCGAGATGTCCCCGAGCCCGTCGTCGCCGCCCGTCACCGCGTCCGACGCGGCGAGGATGCGGCCGGCCCGCTCCAGGGCGCGGCCCACCGCGTCGGCCACGGAGGTGTCCTCGTCCCGCAGGTCGGCGCCGCGCAGCCACACGGTGGGGGCGGGTTCGGCGCCCCGGGCGCGGCGTCCGGCGAGCGCGGCGAGTTCGGTCGTGCGGCCGGTGCCGGGGTCGCCGACGAGGCCGAGCACGCGGGCCGGTCCGGCGGCGGTGAACTGCGTGAACTCCCTTTCCGTGGTGGGCCGTTCGACCGGTTCGGGGCGGGTCGGGCGCGGGCCGTCGGAGCCGGTCGAGGTGGCCGTGAGGTGCAGCGCGCCCGCGAGGTTCAGATCGCGGCCGTAGCCGGGCACGGTGGCCGCGTTGTGGGCGAGGAGGACGGCGAGCGGCCCGCCGGGGTCGGCGGCGGCCGCGGCCCGCAGCGGCACGGCGAATCCGGCGGCACGGTGCGGGGCCTGCAGGGCGGTGGCCAGGACGGCGAGGACGGCGCCGGAGGCGGCGTCGACGACGGGCCCGCCCGCGGCGCCGCCGCCGAGCCGCAGCGCGTCCGCGCCGTCGGTGCCGATGGCCAGCTCCATGGCGGCGTCGAGCAGGTGGAAGCGGTCCGTCGCGGTGTACGTCACGGCGGCCGAGTCGAGTACCCGGGCCTGCCGCCAGCCGCCCGCGGCGATGCGTACGTACGAACCCACGGCGACCGTGTCGCGCACGGTCACGGGCAGGGGGCGCAGACCGAGGCCTTCGGTGCGGACGAGGGCGAGGTCGCACTCCGGCAGCGCGGTGACGGCGTCGTCGGTGACGACGCAGGTGCGCTCGCCCGGCGCGTGCAGCACTATCCTGGCGAGGCCGTCGACCGCCTCGTGGCTGGTGATCACGGTGCCGTGCTCGTCGGCGGCGAAGCCGTGGCCGCGCGGGCGGCCTGCCAGGTCGCAGATCCGCACCAGGGACCACTCGGGCTCCCGCCACGCGTCCTGGCCCACCGTCCACTCGCTGCGCGGAGCACCCCGGTGTTCGCTCCGGTGGATCCGGTCACTCCGGCCCCGGGCCCGCTCCCCGCCGCCCCGTACCCGCGGGCCCCGTCCCGCCATGCTCGAACCTCCCAGCCGCGCCCCGTACTTCCGACCGTAGGCCGGAGATGATCAGCCGGACAGAACGCGAGCCGAACGCGCCCCCTTCCGCTCCCTCGGTTCACTCCGAGCGCCTGCCCATAGGGGTGAATCGGCGGGTGGCGGTGGATACACCTTCATGAGGGGGGACCGCAGGGGGGGACTGTGGAGCGGCGGACGAGGGTGCGCCGCTCCACAACAAGGGGGGCCGAGCTCCACAACAAGGGGACCGGCCGGAGCCGGTGCCAGAGGAACGCCGACGTAACGCGGAGCCGGCGTCAGGAGAACACGGCGAGGCTCTTGGCCTTGCCCTTCAACTCCTCGGCCAGGACCAGGAATTCACCCGCGGGCCCGAAGACGGCGACGGGACCGGCGCCCGCGTACTCCTCCGGCATCTCGATCCGCACGCCGTTGGCGAGCAGCCGCGCCCGCCGCTCGTCCACGTCCCAGCGCGGGAAGGCCGCGGCGGCCGCCTCGGCGACCGGCATCACCGTCAGCTCCTCCTGGAGCTGGTCGAGGGTCTTCGCGGAATCCAGCTTGTAGGGCCCGACGCGGGTGCGGCGCAGCGCCGTGAGGTGGCCGCCGACGCCGAGCCCGGCGCCGAGGTCGCGGGCCAGGGCCCGGATGTACGTACCCGAGGAGCAGACGACGGACACGACCAGGTCCAGGACGGGGGTGCCGTCCTCGGCGACCGCGTCCCGTATGTCGTACACCTGGAAGGACGAGACCGTCACCGGGCGGGCGGGGATCTCGAAGTCCTCGCCCTGGCGCGCTCGCGCGTACGAACGCTTGCCGTCGATCTTGATCGCGCTGACCTTCGACGGGACCTGCATGATCGCGCCGGACAGCTCGGCGATGCCCGCGTCGATGGCGTCGCGCTTGATGCCGGAGGCGTCCGTGGACGCCGTGATCTCGCCCTCGGCGTCGTCCGTGACGGTGGACTGGCCGAGGCGGATCGTGCCGAGATACTCCTTCTCGGTCAGCGCCAGATGGCCGAGCAGCTTCGTGGCGCGCTCGACGCCGAGGACGAGGACGCCCGTCGCCATCGGGTCGAGGGTGCCGGCGTGGCCGACGCGGCGGGTCTTCGCGATGCCCCGCATCTTGGCGACCACGTCGTGCGAAGTGAAGCCGGACGGCTTGTCGACGATGACAAGGCCGTCCGGCGTCGTTCCAGTACTGCGCTTGGTCATTACGAGGCGTCGCCGTCCTTGTCGGCCGCCGCGCCGGTGCTGCCGGCGCTGTCGTCCGCCTCTTCGGCGTCCTCTTCCGGCTTGCGGTACGGGTCCGCGCCGCCCGCGAACTCGGCGCCCGCGGAGGCCTCGCGGACCTTCGCGTCCGAGGCGCGCGCCCGGTCGAGGAGGTCCTCGATGGCCTTGGCGGTGTCCGGGAGGGCGTCCGCCACGAACGTCAGCGTCGGCGTGAACTTCACGCCCGCCGCGCGGCCGACCTCGGAGCGGAGCACTCCCTTGGCGCTCTCCAGGCCCGCGGCCGCGGCCGCGCGCTCCTCGTCGTCCCCGTAGACCGTGTAGAAGACGGTCGCCTCCCGCAGGTCACCCGTGACCCGGGTGTCCGTGATGGTGACATGCGAGCCGAGCCGCGGGTCCTTGATCCCGCGCTGCAGCTTCTGGGCCACCACCTCTCGGATGAGGTCCGCCAGCCTCTTCGCCCGCGCGTTGTCGGCCACTGCTCCGTCTCCTTCTGTGCCTTGCTCGTCGCTGGTCGTTCAGATCGTTCAAGTCGTTCAGTCGTCGTCGTTGCCGTGGAACCGCCGCCGTACCGACAGCAGCTCCACCTCGGGCCGGGCGGCGACGAGCCGTTCGCACCGGTCCAGTACGTCCGTGATGTGCCCCGCGTCCCCGGAGACCAGCGCCAGGCCGATCTCGCTCCTGCGGTGCAGGTCCTGGTGGCCGACCTCCGCCACGCTCACCGCGTACTTCCGCTGGAGTTCCGCCACGATGGGGCGGACGAGGGAGCGTTTCTCCTTCAGCGAATGTACGTCGCCGAGGAGCAGGTCGAAGGACAGAGTCCCCACATACATGTGTGTCCCGGATAACCCGCCGGTGCGGGATCGCGCCCTGCGCACGGTTGGCAGGATCACCTGAACCGTACAACGTGGGACCGGATCCCCTCGACGGAGTTTCGCCCCCGCCGCCCCTACCCGTCCCGTACCCGGGGCTCCGCCCCGGACCCCGCTCCTCAAACGCCGGAGGGGCTGGATTTCCCCGCCCACCCACCCCATCACGCCCGAAGGGCGAAAAAGGGCGGGCGGGTGGGGAAAAGCCCGTCCGGCGTTTGAGGACGAGGCGCGGAGCGCCGAAAAGGCGGGGGAAAGGGGGCGCAGCCCCCATACAAGCCGGGGGTTGCCCAGGGGGAGAACCCCCGGGCAACCCCCGGACCCGTTCACGCTATGCCCGCGGCTTCTCGCGCATCTCGTACGTAGCAATGACGTCGTCGACCTTGATGTCGTTGAAGTTGCCGAGGTTGATACCACCCTCGAACCCTTCGCGGATCTCGGTGACGTCGTCCTTGAAGCGACGCAGTCCCTCGATGTTGAGGTTCTCCGCGATGACCTTGCCATCGCGCAGCAGCCGGGCCTTGGTGTTCCGCTTGACCTCGCCGGAGCGGATGAGCACACCCGCGATGTTGCCCAGCTTGGACGAGCGGAAGACCTCGCGGATCTCCGCCGTGCCGAGCTCGACCTCTTCGTACTCCGGCTTGAGCATGCCCTTGAGGGCCGCCTCGATCTCCTCGATGGCCTGGTAGATCACCGAGTAGTAGCGGACGTCGACGCCCTCGCGCTCCGCCATCTGCGCGGCACGTCCGGCCGCGCGGACGTTGAAGCCGATGACGATGGCGTCGGAGCCCATGGCCAGGTCGATGTCCGACTCGGTGACCGCACCCACGCCGCGGTGCAGCACGCGGATGTCGACCTCCTCGCCCACGTCGAGCTGGAGCAGGGAGGACTCCAGGGCCTCGACGGAACCAGAAGCGTCACCCTTGATGATGAGGTTGAGCTGCTGGATCTCGCCGGCCTTGAGCACCTTGTCCAGGTCCTCGAGCGAGACGCGGCGGACGCGCTTGGCGAACGCGGCGTTGCGCTCACGGGCGGCACGCTTCTCGGCGATCTGACGGGCCGTACGGTCCTCGTCGACGACCAGGAAGTTGTCGCCCGCGCCCGGGACGTTGGTGAGACCGAGGACGAGGACCGGGGTCGACGGACCCGCCTCTTCCACGTTCTCGCCCTTGTCGTCGAGCATCGCGCGGACTCGGCCGTACGCGTCGCCGGCGACCATCGTGTCACCGACGCGCAGCGTGCCGCGCTGGACCAGGACGGTCGCGACGGCGCCGCGGCCCTTGTCCAGGTGGGCCTCGATCGCGATGCCCTGCGCGTCCTGGTCGGGGTTGGCCCGCAGGTCGAGCGAGGCGTCGGCGGTGAGGACGACGGCCTCGAGCAGCTGCTCGATGTTGGTGCCCTGGCGGGCGGAGATGTCGACGAACATCGTGTCGCCGCCGTACTCCTCGGCCACCAGGCCGAACTCGGTGAGCTGACCGCGCACCTTGGTCGGGTCCGCGCCCTCGACGTCGATCTTGTTGACCGCGACCACGATCGGCACGTCGGCCGCCTTGGCGTGGTTCAGCGCCTCGATCGTCTGGGGCATCACACCGTCGTTGGCCGCCACCACGAGGATCGCGATGTCGGTCGACTTCGCACCACGGGCACGCATGGCGGTGAACGCCTCGTGGCCCGGGGTGTCGATGAAGGTGATCGCGCGGTCCTCGCCGTTGACCTCGGTCGCGACCTGGTAGGCACCGATGTGCTGGGTGATGCCACCGGCCTCGCCCGCGACCACGTTGGTCTTGCGGATCGCGTCGAGGAGTCGGGTCTTTCCGTGGTCGACGTGACCCATGACGGTCACGACCGGCGGACGGGACATGAGCGCCTCTTCGCCGCCCTCGTCCTCACCGAACTCGATGGAGAACGACTCGAGCAGCTCGCGGTCCTCCTCCTCGGGGCTGACGATCTGAACCGTGTAGTTCATCTCGTCGCCGAGGAGCTGCAGCGTCTCGTCGGAGACGGACTGCGTGGCCGTGACCATCTCGCCGAGGTTCATCATCACCGCGACGAGTGACGCCGGGTTGGCGTTGATCTTCTCGGCGAAGTCAGTGAGGGAGGCACCGCGCGACAGGCGAACGGTCTCGCCGTTGCCGCGAGGCAGCATCACACCGCCGACCGACGGGGCCTGCATGGCCTCGTACTCCTGGCGCCTCTGCCGCTTCGACTTGCGACCGCGACGCGCGGGACCGCCGGGACGGCCGAAGGCGCCCTGCGTGCCACCACGGCCACCGGGACCACCCGGACGGCCACCGAAGCCGGGACGACCGCCGAAGCCGCCGCCACCACCGGGACGACCGGCACCGCCGCCACCGCCCGGACCACCGGGACGGCCGGCGAACCCACCGCCGCCGCCACCCGGACCACCGGGACGACCGGCGAAGCCGGGACGGCCACCGCCGCCACCGCCGCCACCGGGACGACCGCCGCCACCGGGACCACGGCCACCGCCGGGGCCACCACCGGGACGCGGGCCGGCAGCGGGACGCTGCGGCATCATGCCCGGGTTCGGACGGTTGCCGCCGGGGGCACCGCCCGGACGCGGCGCCTGCGGGCGCGGCATGCCGGCCGGGGACGGACGTGCGCCGCCCTGGCCCTGCGGACGCGGACCACCCTGGCCGCCGCCCTGACCGCCCTGCGGACGCGGGCCGCCGGGAGCGCCACCGGGACCACCGGGACGCGGGGCACCGCCCGGACGGGGCGCCTGCGGGCGCGCCATGCCGGTGGAGCCACCAGAGGTGAAGGGGTTGTTACCCGGACGCGGACCGGCCGGACGGCCGCCCGGACGCGGGGCGCCACCCTGGCCGCCGGGGCGCGGAGCACCCTGACGGTCGCCGCGGTCACCGCGGTCGCCACGACCGCCCTGACCCTGACCGCCCTGGCCGGGGGCCGGACGGCCCGCGGGCTTCGGGGCACCCGGGCGAGCGCCCGGACGGGGGCCCGCCGGCGCCGAGGAGGCGGCCGGGGCAGCCGGCGCGGCCGGCGGAGCGGTGAACTCCGGGGCGGCCGGAGCCGGGGTGACCGGCGCGGCAGGGGCAGCCGGAGCGGCCGGCGCCGGCTTGGGCGTCGGCGGCTTGGGACCCGGACGCGGGCCGGGGGCGGCCGGAGCGGCCGCGGGCTTGTCGGCCGCGGCGGCGGGCTTGGCCGCCGGGGGCTTGGGCGCGGCCGGACCCGGACGGGCGGCCTGCGCGGGAGAGGGGGCCGACGGGGTCGCCGGCTTGGGGGCGGCCTGCTTGCGCGGCGCGCCGGGCTTGGCGGCGCCGGACTTGCCGTTGCCACCGCCCTGATTCAATGCGTCAGTCAGTTTACGTACTACCGGCGCCTCGATCGTCGAGGACGCCGAACGTACGAATTCACCGAGTTCTTGGAGCTTGGCCATGACGACCTTGCTCTCCACGCCGAACTCCTTGGCGAGTTCGTATACCCGGACCTTAGCCACTTCGCTCCTTTTAGGTCCGGGTTACGCCGGACCGTCGCTACTTCATGGGCGTACTCATCGCGTACTCATCGAGTGCTCATCGCAATCTCGACCTACTTCCAACTCGCGAGGTACCAGGACCGCACGGGGTTCCGTGCGGCACGTTTTACGGTGTTGCCTGCTGGGCAACGGTCTCGGCTGCCTCGACATTCCCGCGCAGTGCCGCGGTGTCGAGCGGCCCCTGGACCCGGAAGGCCCGTGGGAACGCCCGGCGGCGGAGCGCCAGGTCAAGACAGACCAGGGCGGGGTGTACATACGCACCCCGGCCGGGCAGCGTACCGCTTGAGTCGGGGACGCAGACGCCCTCGACCGCCACGATGCGCAGCAGCTCACTCTTGGCCGCTCGCTCCCGGCACCCCACACACGTGCGCTCAGGGCATGCGCGGGCATGCGTCCGGCCAGACACGCTTAAGTCTACCTCCCCGTACCGACCTCACCCCTTTGGGGCAAAAATCGAACGGTTGTTGTCTTGATCAGTACGAGATCAGGCTCCAGAGCCATGCTCGGACTGATCGGGCTGCTCGGTGTCCGGCCGGATGTCGATCCGCCAGCCGGTGAGCCGGGCGGCGAGGCGGGCGTTCTGGCCCTCCTTGCCGATCGCCAGCGAAAGCTGGTAGTCGGGCACGGTCACGCGGGCGGAGCGGGCGGCCAGGTCGACGATCTCGACCTTGCTGACGCGGGCCGGGGACAGCGCGTGGGCCACCATCTCGCCCGGGTCGTCCGACCAGTCCACGATGTCGATCTTCTCGCCGTTGAGCTCGCCCATGACGTTGCGCACACGGCTGCCCATCGGGCCGATGCAGGCGCCCTTGGCGTTGAGGCCGGAGCGGGTCGAGCGGACCGCGATCTTGGTGCGGTGCCCGGCCTCGCGGGCGATGGCGGAGATCTCGACGGACCCGTCGGCGATCTCCGGCACCTCGAGCGCGAAGAGCTTCTTCACCAGGTTCGGGTGCGTGCGCGACAGCGTCACGGAGGGGCCGCGGACGCCCTTCGCCACCCGGACGACGTACGAGCGAAGGCGCATGCCGTGCGGGTACTCCTCGCCCGGCACCTGCTCCTGCACCGGCAGGATGGCCTCCAGCTTGCCGATGTCGACCAGGACGTTCTTCGGGTCGCGGCCCTGCTGGACGACACCGGTGACGATGTCGCCCTCACGGCCCGCGTACTCGCCGAGGGTCGCGTCGTCCTCGGCGTCGCGCAGCCGCTGCAGGATGACCTGCTTGGCGGTGGTGGCGGCGATCCGGCCGAAGTCGGACGGGGTGTCGTCGAACTCCTTGGGCTCCTGGCCCTCTTCGAGGTCCGCCGGGTCCTCCGTCGCCCACACCGTCACATGGCCGCTGTCGCGGTCCAGCTTCACGCGGGCGCGACGGAAGCTTCCTTCGGTGCGGTGGTAGGCGATGAGGAGGGCCGACTCGATCGCCTCGACCAGCAGGTCGAAGGAGATCTCCTTCTCCCGTACCAGACCCCGCAGGGCACTCATGTCGATGTCCACGGCTACGCCTCCTCCTCTTCCTTCATGTCCTTGTTGTCGTTGTCATTGCCGGTGTCACTGCCGCCGTCGCCGCCCTTACGACCGAACTCGACCTGGACCCGCGCCTTGGCGATGTCGGCGAAGGCGAGCCTGCGGGCGGTGGCCTTGCGGCCCTTCACTCCGGGCACTTCGAGGTCGAGGCCGTCCTCGTCCACGGCCAGGATCCGGGCGACGAGCTCGTCGCCATCGGTGAGCTGGAACTTCACCAGACGGTCCGTGGCGCGCACGTAGTGGCGGTGCTCGGTGAGGGCGCGCTCGGCGCCGGGGGTGCCGACCTCCAGGGTGTACTCCCCCTGGCCCATGGCGTCCGTCTCGTCGAGGGCGGCCGAGAGCGCGCGGCTCACATCGGCGATGGCGTCCAGATCGGCGCCGGTGTCGGAGTCTACGACCACGCGCAGCACACGCTTGCGCCCGACCGAGTCCACTGCGATCTCTTCGAGATCCAGGCCCTGGGAGCGTACGAGCGGTTCCAGCAGTTCTCGCAGCCTCTCGCTCTGGGTGGTGCTCATCCGGGTGACTCCTCGGCCGCGTGTGCTGTTGTGGGATCGTCGTGTGTCAGGTCAAAGGGTATCCGGTCCCGGAGGGTGTTGCCGTCCACCACGGGCCGCTCCGCACGCCCGGTGCGACGCGGACAGGACCGGGCACGATCCGGTTACGAGCCGATCGCACGTACGAGGACAGGGCGCAGGTACGGTGATCACCGGGCCCGCGCCCACCCCCGCCCGCCGTCCGAGTGCCCCGCCCTCCCTCTCGCCCCCGCCCTTCGTGCCCTCGCGGCCAACCTTTCCGAGGACGTCTGCCGTGCCGTCGTATCTCACCCCTTCGTGGTCCCGCCCGGGGCCGCGCCGAAGGAGCCTGCTGACCGGGGCCGCCGGCGCGGCCGGCACCACGCTGCTCGTCGGCTGCTCCGGCGACAGCGGCGACGGACGCCCGTCCGCCGCCGACAGGCTGCGCGCGCGTGCGGCGCGGGACAGCGCCGGGCTGCTGCGGCAGTACGACGCCGTGCTCGCGGCCCACGCCCCGCTCGCGGACCGGCTGCGGCCGCTGCGCGCGGAGGTGGCGCGGCACGAGAAGGCGTTCGGCGAGGACCGCGCGACGGCGTCTCCCCGGTCCCCCCAGTCCCCCGGACCTTCCCGGCCGCCCGCTCCCATCTCCGTCCCGGACGACCCGAAGGGCGCCCTGCGGTCCCTGGCGGCGGCCGAGCGGGAGCTGGCCGGGCGGCGCGGCAAGGAACTCCTCGACGCGCCCGCCGAACTCGCCCGGCTGTTCGCGTCGGTCGCGGCGGCGGGTGCCGCGCACGCCTACCTGCTGACGGAGGACGACAAGTGAGGACACCGAGCACACGGGCTCAGGCGGCCGCGGCCGCCGCCGTGCGCGGGTCGCAGGACGACCCGAAGGGCGGCTCGGACGACTCGAAGGACGAGCTGAAGGCGCTGCAGGCGGCGCTGCGGGCCGAGCACGCGGCCGTGTACGGCTACGGGGTCGTGGGCGGCCGGGTCGGTGACGCGCGCCGGGCGGAGGCCCGCACGGCCTACGACGCGCATCGCGCGCGCCGGGACGAGCTGCGGCGCGCGGTGCGCGAGGCCGGCGGCGAGCCGGAGCCCTCGGCGGCCGCGTACGCGCTGCCGTTCCCGGTGCCGGACTCGGCGGCGGCCGTGCGGCTCGCGGCGGAGCTGGAGGAACGGGTCGCCGGGGTCTACTCCGACCTGGTGCGGGCGGCCGTCGGGGCGCGGCGCGGGGCGGCGGCCGAGTCGCTGCGGGAGGCGGCGGTGCGGGCGGCGCGGTGGCGCGGCGGGAGCGTAGCCTTCCCTGGGCTCGCGGAGCGGTCCGCCGGGTCCGGCGGCGGCTCGGGGACCGGGGCGCCGCGGGAGTGACCGCGCGGCCCACGGCAGGGGTGAGCACGCCCCAGGCGTGAACACGCCCCAGGCGTGAACACGCCATCACGTACGTACGCATGCCTTCGGGCAGTAGGGACACGAACGCCTTCGGGCGGCCGGGAAGGGAACACCTCGCGCATGGCTTTCGAACCGCCGCCGCGCCTCGTCCGTGCGCTCGGCGAGACGCCGCGCGACGCCGCCACCGACGACTGGCTGCACCGTCTGCCCGATCTTGCCCAGGAGGCCGTGGCGCGGCGGGAGCTGACGGTCGAGCGGGTGCAGGTGCCCGGCGGGCGCAGCAGCCTCGTCGTGCTCGTGCGGACGCGGGAGGGTACGCCCGCGGTGCTCAAGCTGGTGCCGCCGCGGTCGCGGCCGGACAGCGAGCGGGCCGCGCTCGGGCACTGGGGCGGCCTTGGTGCCGCGCGGCTGCTGGACGCGACGGAGGGCGACGCTTCCGGCTCGTCCGCCGATGGCGCGCTGCTGATCGAGCGGTTGCAGCGCGATGTGTCCGTGCGGTCGTTGCCCGAGGCCAAGTCGATGCTGGAGGCGGCGGGGACGCTGCGGCGGCTGTGGGTGCCGCCGCCCGCGGGGCACCGCTTCGAGACCGTGGCGGAGCGGACGGGGCGGCAGGCCGAGGCGATGGCGGACCGCCCCGACCCGGATGCCGAGCCCCTCGTGGCGGCCGCGCTCGCCGCGCGCGAGGAACTCCTTGCTTCCGTGCCCGAGGGGGCGGAGGCCTTGCTGCACGGGACGTTCCGGCAGAGCAAGGTGCTCGCCGGGGAACGGATGCCGTGGCTGGCCGTGGGGCCCGATCCGGTGGTGGGTGAGTGCGCCTTCGATCTGGCGCGGCTCGTGCGGGACCGGGTGGAGGATCTGATCGCTTCGCCGTCGGGGGCGGGGGTTGCGCGGCGGCGCGTGAAGCGGCTTGCCGAGGCGCTGGAGGTGGATCAGGAGCGGTTGCGGGGGTGGACGTTGTTCCGGGCCGTGGAGTCCGGAGTACGGGCCCTGCGCGTGGGGCGGCCCCAGGACGCGGAGCTGCTCCTTGAGTTCGCGGGCTGGCTGTAGGCCCGCGTGGGACGCCCCAGGCCCGCCCCTTCCCGAAACTGGGGCTCCGCCCCAGACCCCGCTCCTCAAACGCCGGAGGGGCTGAAATTGTGCGGCTAAGTCTTAGCCCGTCCGGCGATTGAGGACGAGCCGCGAAGCGGCGATCAGCGGGGGTCCAGGGGGCGGCAGCCCTCTGGTACGGGAAGGGGCGGGACTGGGGAGCTCCCAGCCGGGTCCCCTACGCCGACAGGCGGGCGATTGCTTCCGCTGCCGGGAGTTCCTCGCGGGCACCCGTGCGCCGGTCCTTGAGCTCCAAGACCCCTTCGGCGGAGCGCCGCCCCGCGACGAGGATCTTCGGGACACCGATCAGCTCGGCGTCGGTGAACTTGACGCCGGGCGAGACCCCGGCCCGGTCGTCGACGAGCACCCGCACACCCGCGGCGTTCAACTTCTCGGCGACGTCGAGCGCCAGCTCGGTCTGCACGGCCTTGCCCGCGGCGACGACGTGCACGTCGGCCGGAGCGACCTCGGCGGGCCAGCACAGCCCCTGCTCGTCGGCGGACTGCTCCACCAGGGCGGCGACGGCGCGGGAGACCCCGATGCCGTACGAGCCCATGGTGACGCGGACGGGCTTGCCGTTCTGGCCGAGGACGTCGAGCTGGAAGGTGTCGGCGTACTTGCGGCCGAGCTGGAAGATGTGGCCGATCTCGATCGCGCGGTCCAGCTTCAGGCCGGCGCCGCAGGCGGGGCAGGGGTCGCCGGCCTCGACCACGACGACGTCCAGGTAGTCGTCGACCTCGAAGTCGCGGCCGCAGACGACGTTGCGCGCGTGCGTGTCGGCCTTGTTGGCGCCGGTGATCCAGGAGGTGCCGGGGGCGACGCGCGGGTCGGCGATGTAGCGGACCTTCTCCAGGCCCTGCGGGCCGACATAGCCGCGGACGAGGTCGTCGCGGCCCACGAAGTCCTCGGCGGTGACCAGTTCGACCGTGGCGGGCGCGAGGTGCTCGGCGAGCTTGCCGAGGTCGACCTCGCGGTCTCCGGGCACGCCCACGGCGACGATCTCGCCGTCGACCTTGACGAGGAGGTTCTTGAGGGTGGCGGAGGCCGGGACGCCCAGGTGCTCGGCGAGGGTCTCGATGGTGGGGGTGTCGGGGGTGTCCAGCTCCTCCACCGCGGAGTGATCATCGACGGACACCGGCTTCAGGGCGAAGGTCACGGCCTCGGTGTTGGCGGCGTACTCGCACTCCGGGCAGTCCACGAAGGTGTCCTCGCCCGCGGGCGCCGGCGCCAGGAACTCCTCGGACGCCGAGCCGCCCATGGCCCCGGACACGGCGGAGACGATGCGATAGTCCAGGCCGAGGCGCTCGAAGATGCGCTGGTAGGCGCCGCGGTGCAGGGCGTACGCCTCGGCAAGACCCTCGTCGGAGGTGTCGAAGGAGTACGAGTCCTTCATCTGGAACTCGCGGCCGCGCAGCACACCGGCGCGCGGGCGGGCCTCGTCGCGGTACTTGGTCTGGATCTGGTAGAGGATCACCGGCAGGTCCTTGTAGGACGAGCACTGGTCCTTGACGACCTGGGTGAAGATCTCCTCGTGGGTGGGGCCGAGGACGTAGTCGGAGCCCTTGCGGTCCTTCAGGCGGAACAGCAGGTCGCCGTACTCCTCGTAGCGCCCACTGGCCTCGTAGGGCTCCTTGGGCAGCAGGGCCGGGAGCAGGACCTCCTGGCCGCCGATGGCGTCCATCTCCTCGCGGACGACACGGGCGACGTTCTCGTAGACCTTCTTGCCGAGCGGCAGCCAGGTCCAGATGCCCGCGGCGGTGCGGCGTACGTAACCGGCGCGGACGAGCAGCTTGTGGTTGAGCGTCTCCGCGTCCGCCGGGTCGTCGCGCAGTGTCTTGACCATCAAACGGGACATGCGCTGGACCTGGGCCATGGTGATCTCCTGCGTCTTCCTGACGGGGGCGTCTCGTGCCGTGCATCGGCCTTCGGCCTCGTCCTCAAACGCCGGACGGGCTTTAACCCCTGCTGCTACGAAAGTGTGATGGCCGCAGGTTAGCCGGGGCACGCACGCACGTGGAAATCGATTCAGCCACCGGGCCGCCTGAGCGGCAGCGGGGCGCCCATCACGGCGTACGGCTTGGGGGCGCTCGGGAAGAGGACGCCGCGGGCCAGGTCGATGTAGCCGAGGGAGCGGTACAGGGCGCGGGCGGGGCTCTCGGTGTCGATGGCGGAGAGGATCGAGCGGGGCTCGGCCGCGGTGTCCGTGATGGTGGTGATGAGGGCGCGGCCGATGCCGCGGTTCTGGTAGCCGGGCCGCACGTGCAGCTCGGTGATCACGAAGGAGTCGTCGAGCCAGCCGTCCAGGCCCCAGCCGCGCAGATAGGGCTCGACGACCGTGGACCACCAGTGCCCGCGGTCGTTGGGCATGCCGTAGACGAAGCCGACGAGCCGCCCGTCGCGGGTGGTCGCGCCGAGCGCCCGCGCGCCGGGGTGGGTGAGGTGCCGCAGGACGATCTGGCGGCGCACGGCGATCTCGTCGTCGCTGAGCCCGAAGGCGAGGGCCTGCACGCGCAGCGCGTCGTCCACGCGCCCGGCCAGGTCGAGCGGCCCGATCACGACGTCGTCAGTCATGCGCGAACCCTACTTCGGAGCACGTCGCGGGCAGTACGGAGCGGACGCGGCGGGCGGGCGCGAGGGACTGGATCAAGACGCGCGCCGAAGCGGCGGCGGCCGGAACAGGAGCGGCACCCGTCAGAACAGGACGCTCATGAAAGCGCCGACCTCCTTGAAGCCCACCCGCCGGTAGGTGGCCCGTGCCGCCGTGTTGAAGTCGTTGACGTACAGGCTGACGACCGGCGCGACGTCCGCGAGGGCGTAGCGCAGGACGGCCGCCATGCCGGGGGCGGCGAGCCCCTGCCCCCGGTACTCGGGCGCCACCCACACGCCCTGGACCTGGCAGGCCCGGTCCGTGGCGGCGCCGATCTCGGCCTTGAAGACGACGCGGCCGTCGGCGTCGAGGCGGGCGAAGGAGCGCCCGGCGCCGACGAGTTCGGCGACCCGCGCCTGGTAGAGGAGCCCGCCGTCGCCGGCCAGCGGCGAGACGCCGACCTCCTCGGTGAACATGGCCACGCACGCCGGCATGATCGTCTCCATCTCGTCCTTGCGGACGCGGCGGACGTACGGATCGGGCGTGATGTCGTCGGGCAGCCGGTCGGTGACCATCAGCGGCTGCTGGCCGCGGACCTCGCGGGCCGGGCCCCAGGACGGTTCGAGCAGCCGCCACAGGAGGGCGGTCGGCTCGGCGGGGCCGACGATGGAGGAGCAGCGGCGGCCGGCTCTGCGGGCGCGGTCGGCGAAGCCGCGGACGGCGCGCGGGGTGGCGCAGATCGGGACGAGGTTGGCGCCCGCGTAGCAGAGGGACTCGAGCATGCCGTCCTCGTACCAGCCCCACAGCTCGCCGCCGAGCCGCCACGGGTCGAGGCCCGCGACGCGCACCCGGGCCGTGACGAAGGCGTTCGCGACCGGCTCGCGGTCGAGCACGGCGAGCGCTGCGTCCAGGTCACTCGGATCGAGGACCCTGGTGGTGGTCTGGGTCAACACGTGCGGGGGCCTCACCATACGGTCTGCTGATCTCCGCACTGTACCTGGCGAGGTTCCGCGATGCCGCCCGGTCGCGGTGGGCCACCGGGCGGCCGCGGCGGCCGGTCAGCGGCGGGACACGTGGCCGTGGCCGACCTGGATCTCGTCGATCTTGAGTTGGCGGTGGAAGTTCGGGGCGTCGGCCGCGGCCCAGGTGGTGGCCACGTCGAGCTTCAAGTAGCGGGTCCTGAGGCGGTCGCCGAGGTCAATGAAGCGGATGCCGCGGGCGCTCTCCAGGACCCCGGCTGTACCGTCTGCGAGCTGCCGCCACCGTTTCCCGTCGTCGCTCACGGACACCGTGTAGTCCTTGACGCGCGCGGAGTCCTCCGGCCTGCCGAAGGTCGAGCGGTTGTGGGTGGGCGACCACTCGCGCTGGTTGATGCCGAGGTGGGTGGCCTTCTTCCGGCTGCCGAGGTCGAGCGTGTACGAGGCGGGCAGCTTGCCCTTGTTGTCGGTGTACGTGGTGAAGTCGCCGTCGGTGAGGGCGGGTTCGCTCGCCTTGACGGACCCGGTGGGGTAGAAGCCCTCACGCCCGCCGGTGGTCTCGACCTTGAAGACGGTGTCGTACGCGTCCCAGTTCTTGACGGACCGGATGGTGAGGCGGCCGTCGCCCTGGGAGAACGGCAGGGGCTTGCCTGTGCGCAGGTCGGTGATCTTCTTGACGCGGTGGCCGTTGTCGCGCAGCCGGACCCGGTCGCCGGTGGCGGGCCGGGTGGTGACGTGGACGTACTGCGTGGTGGGCTTGGCGCGGCTGATGGTGACGTAGCCGTACGCGCCGTCGTTCCAGGCGCCGGGCTGCATCCCGCCGTACATGTAGCCGCCGCCTTCGACGCCGTGCAGGGACTCCCAAATGGGCGGCAGGTAGTCCTTCATGAAGTCGGTGAACTTCTGCTGCTGGGGCGGGAACCGGCCGTCGACCATGGCCTGGAGGTCCATCAGGGACTTGATGGACGTACCCGAATTGGCCACGTACCGGCCGACGTTGAGGCCGGTGTCGACCGGGCGGTCCTGGCCGTCGTACCACCAGGCGCCGGTGCTCGGCACCTTGTAGCAGGACTCGGTCAGGCGCGGCATGGGCGTCCAGACGGCCGAGGGCTGGTCGTAGGGCGGGGTCATGCCGGTCTTCTGCTCGTGGGACACCATGTCCATGATCGCGGTGTCCTCGTTGTTGTTGCTGAGCGTCATGTCGGGGCGCTGCTCGCGGATCTGCTCGTAGAGCTTGTGCTGCTCCCAGTACTCGTTGTCGTTGTCGATCCAGAAGCCGGACAGCTTGGGGTAGTTGTCCATGACCTCGAAGAAGTTGTCGTACGAGAACTCGCCGAAGCCTGGGCGCTGCGTGAGGTCGATGTCGCGGCCCTTGTGGGCGGAGTAGGCGGCCGAGTCGAGGGTCTCGACGCCCTGTTCGTCGTGCCACTTGGGGTCGTCGGTCATGTAGAGGATCGTCTTGACGCCCTTGGCCTCGCCCGCCTTGACGAGTTCGCCGAGGAAGTCGCGCTTCGTGGCGCAGGTGCCGGGGATCTTCGAGGGCCAGGGGCGGGCGTAGCCGAGCCGGGAGTGGAAGGTGGCGAGGACGATGTAGCTCGCCTTGAGCTTCTTGGCCTCGTCGACCCAGTAGTCGGGGGTCCAGCCGCCGTCGGTGACGGCCTTCTCCCATGCCGCGCAGTCGTAGTGCTTGGGGCTGGTGAACATGCCCCAGTGCAGGAAGAGTCCGGCGGTGGCGTTCTTGAGCATGGCTTGGCGGGGTGGGGCGGGGGGTAGCTGCGTGCGTTGGGCGGCGGTGCCTGTGCTGACTCCGGTGCCGGCGCCGGTGTGGGCACCGGTGGCGGCGCCGGTGGCGGCGCCGGTGCCGGCGAGGAGCAGGGACAGGGTTGCGACCCATAAGGCCCAGAGTCTGTGGCGGCGGGCGCGGGGGGTGGCGGTCATACGTGGACCTCGGTTCCATCGACCCAGTCATCGGATGAAACAGTGCGGGGTACGCCCTTTGGGGCGGGTGCCCGAACAAGGTCCTGCGATACATCGGAGCTGTCAAGGTGTTGTGCGGGTCGCCGGGGGCGGCAACTGTGCCGCCGCTGCGCGGCGGCTTCTCCCACCCACCCACCCGTGACTGTCGGCCCCGGCGGAACCCCAGGGCAACGGTCGGCCAACGAACTGTTGGACCCGCAGGAGGGGACGCCTAGATAGCCCCGGGGCCGGAGAACTGTGAACCCCGAGGGACGCCCAGGCAGCCCCCGGGCCGGGGACCTGTGGGACACGAGGCACGCCCAGGCAGCCCCCAGGCCGGGGAACTGCGGGACCCGGAAGAGGCCTAGGCGCGCCGGGACGGCCGAGCCCGGAGCCGCAGAACCGGAGAACGCCACCCACCTTTGGCCCACCCCACGTCCCACGGTCAGGGATGGGTGGGCGGGTGGGAGAAAAACCCCGAACCGAAGCCGCAGGCTCCCCGGCGCACGTCGCCCACCCTTGGCCCACCTCACGCCCCAGGGTCAGAGGATGGGTGGGCGGGTGGGAGAAAACCTGACGAGCCGCAGCCGTGGGACCCGGCGTACGCCACCCACCCTTGGCCCACCCCGCGCCCCGCGGTCAGGGATGGGTGGGCGGGTGGGAGAAAAACCCGCCGCGCCAGCGGCGGCACCCCCACGGCGGGAAAGCCGAACCCCCGCCCAAGGCCCAGGGGCCAGAACTAGCTGATCGTGACCTCGGGCTCGCCCGACATCACGCCGTCCTTCTCCATCTGTTCGGCGATCTTCATCGCCTCGTCGATCAGGGTCTCCACGATCTTCGACTCGGGCACCGTCTTGATCACCTCACCCTTGACGAAGATCTGCCCCTTGCCGTTGCCGGACGCGACACCCAGATCAGCCTCACGCGCCTCACCCGGCCCGTTCACCACACACCCCATCACGGCCACCCGCAACGGCACCTCCATGCCCTCCAGGCCCGCCGTCACCTCATCCGCCAGCTTGTACACATCCACCTGCGCCCGCCCGCACGACGGACACGACACGATCTCCAGACGGCGCTGGCGCAGATTCAGCGACTCCAGGATCTGGATACCGACCTTGACCTCCTCCGCCGGCGGAGCCGACAGCGACACCCGGATCGTGTCCCCGATGCCCTCACTCAGCAGCGCACCGAAGGCCACCGCGGACTTGATGGTGCCCTGGAACGCCGGACCGGCCTCCGTCACCCCCAGGTGCAGCGGGTAATCGCACGCGGCCGCCAGCTGCCGGTAGGCATTGACCATCACCACCGGGTCGTTGTGCTTCACCGAGATCTTGATGTCCCGGAAACCATGCTCCTCGAAGAGTGAGGCTTCCCAGAGGGCCGACTCGACCAGGGCCTCCGGCGTCGCCTTGCCGTACTTCGCCAGCAGCCGCTGATCCAGCGACCCCGCGTTCACCCCGATCCGGATCGGCGTCCCCGCCTCCGAGGCCGCCCGCGCGATCTCCTTCACCTTGTCGTCGAACTGCTTGATGTTGCCCGGATTCACCCGCACCGCCGCACACCCGGCATCGATCGCCGCGAACACATACTTCGGCTGGAAGTGAATATCCGCGATCACCGGAATCTGCGACTTCCGCGCAATCGTCGCCAACGCATCCGCATCATCCTGCGTCGGACACGCCACCCGCACGATCTGACAGCCCGACGCCGTCAACTCCGCGATCTGCTGCAACGTCGCCCCGATGTCCGACGTACGCGTCGTCGTCATCGACTGCACCGACACCGGCGCATCCCCGCCGACAGCCACCGAACCGACCTGGATCTTGCGGCTGACCCTGCGGTCGGCGAGCTTGGTCGGTACGGACGGGATTCCGAGAGAAACGGCAGTCATCTGGCGTGCATCCCCAAGGTGTGGATCAAGGTCCCGAGTTCGGCGGGCACCGGGCTTCGCGGCTTCGCTAGTACATCGCTCATTCGCGGGTTCGAGATTACGGCAACCCACCGGAAGCAAGCACATCACGCCCCGATGTCCACCCATTGGTGGGCGGGCCCGCACATACGCGGGCGGTCGGCCACACAGGGTGCCCGACCGCCGCAAACATCACGTGACTAGGAAATTCTCACCGGGTTAACCACATCCGCGATGAGCACCAGGATGGTGAAGCAGATGAAGATCCCGGCGACGACATAGGCGACGGGCATCAGCTTCGCCACGTCGAAGGGGCCGGGGTCCGGCCGCCGGAGCACCTTCGCCGCGTTGCGGCGCAGCGACTCCCACAGTGCACCCGCGATGTGCCCGCCGTCCAGCGGCAGCAGCGGCAACATGTTGAACAGGAACAACGAGAGATTGAACCCGGCGAGCAGGAACAGCATCATCGCGACCTGGTTCTGCGGCGGGATGTCCAGGGTGAACACCTCACCGCCGACGCGGGCCGCGCCGACGACGCCCATGGGCGAGTCCTGCTTGCGCTCGCCGTCGCCGAAGGCCGCGTTCCACAGGTCGGGGATCTTCGAGGGCAGCGCCACGATGGACTCGACGCCGTTCTCCATCATGTTGCCCATGCGGTCCACGGACTCGCCGAAGGACTGCTGGACGATGCCGGAGGCGGGCGTGAAGCCGAGGAAGCCGGCGTAGACGTACTTGCCCTCCACATAGCCGCCGTCGCCGTCGGTCTTGCTGACCTGGTTCTTGATCAGGTTCGCGTGCAGGTCGACGCGCTTGCCGTCGCGCTCCACGGTGATCGTGGCGGGGCCGATGGTCTCGCGGATCTTCGACTGCAGGACCGACCAGTCGCCGACGTCCTTGCCCTGGAAGGCGACGATCTTGTCGCCGGCCTTCAGGCCCGCGGCCTTGGCGGGCGCGGGCTTGTCGCCCTTCGCGCAGGTGTTGCGGTTCTGGCTCGCCTCGATCACGCAGTCGGAGACCTTGCCGACCGACGTCGTCTGCGTACTGATGCCGAAGGTCATCATCACGCCGAGGAAGATCACGACGGCCAGGATCAGGTTCATGAACGGCCCGGCGAACATCACGATCACGCGCTTCCAGGGCTTGCGCGTGTAGAACAGGCGGGTCTCGTCGCCCGGCTTGAGCTCCTCGAAGGCGGCGGAGCGCGCGTCCTCGATCATGCCGCGCCAGGGCGACGTGGAGCGTGCCTCTATTTTTCCGTCCGGGCCCGGCGGGAACATGCCGATCATGCGGATGTAGCCGCCGAGCGGGATGGCCTTGACGCCGTACTCGGTGTCGCCCTTCTTGCGCGAGAACAGGGTCGGGCCGAAGCCGACCATGTACTGGGGCACGCGGATGCCGAACATCTTCGCGGTCGACAGGTGGCCCAGCTCGTGCCAGGCGATCGAGAACAGCAGCCCGATCACGAAGACGACTATGCCGAGGATCATCATCAAGGTCGTCATGCACGAGCCTCCGCGGTCGTCTGGTTCCTCGTCGCCGCCGTCGCCGACGAGGTGGTCGTGGCCGTCAGTTCACGGGCCCGGGCGCGCGCCCAGGTCTCCGCTTCGAGGACGTCCGCCACGGTGAGCGAGGTTCCCGCGCGCGGTGTGCCGTGTTCGGCGACGACCTGGGTCACGGTCTCCATGATGCCGTTGAAGGGCAGCGCGCCCGCCAGGAAGGCGTCCACGCATTCCTCGTTGGCCGCATTGAACACCGCCGGGGCCGTGCCCGCGAGCTCCCCGACGTGCCGGGCGAGCCCGACCGAGGGGAACGCCTCGGTGTCGAGGGGGAAGAACTCCCAGGTCGAGGCCTTGGACCAGTCGAACGCGGGCGCCGCGTCGGGCACCCGCTCGGGCCAGCCGATGCCGATGGCGATGGGGCCGCGCATGTCCGGCGGGGTCGCCTGGGCGAGCGTGGAGCCGTCGGTGAACTCGACCATGGAGTGCACGTACGACTGCGGATGGACGACGACCTCGATGCGGTCGAAGGGGATGTCGTAGAGCAGGTGGGCCTCGATCACCTCCAGGCCCTTGTTGACGAGGGTCGCGGAGTTGACGGTGATGACGGGGCCCATCGCCCAGGTCGGGTGCGCGAGCGCGTCCTTGGGCGTGACGTCGGCCAGGTCGGCCTTCGTCCGGCCGCGGAACGGGCCGCCGGACGCGGTGACGACCAGCTTGCGGACGTCGGCGCGGGTGCCGGAGGCGAGTGCCTGGAAGAGCGCGGCGTGCTCGGAGTCGACCGGGATGATCTGGCCGGGCTTGGCCAGCGCCTTGACCAGCGGGCCGCCGACGATCAGCGACTCCTTGTTGGCGAGCGCGAGCGTGCGGCCCGCCTCCAGGGCGGCCAGCGTGGGGGCCAGGCCGATGGAGCCGGTGATGCCGTTGAGGACGGTGTGGCACGGCGACGCGGCGACCTGGGTGGCCGCGTCCGGGCCCGCGAGGATCTCCGGCAGCGGCTCCCCCGCCCCGTACTCCTCCCGCAGCGCCTCGCGCAGCGCCGGTACGACGTCCTCGCGGGCCACCGCGACGGTCCGCACCCGCAGCCGCCTGGCCTGCTCGGCGAGCAGCGCCGGGCGGCCGCCCGCGGCGGACAGGGCCGTGACGCGGAAGCGGTCGGGGTTGCGCAGGACGAGGTCGACGGCCTGCGTGCCGATCGAGCCCGTCGAGCCGAGGACGACGAGGTCCCGCGGGGCGTCTGTCGCGACGGGGTCGAAGACGAGGTGCGGGTCGGCGAGGGGTGCGGGGCTTTCGCTCATCCCTCCATTGTGGCCGCTGGCACCCCAGGATCCGACAGCGCCTCTCGGGCCTGTGCCCCGAACCCTCGCGGGGCGCCCCAGGCCCGCCCCTTCCCGAACCAAGGGGGCTTCGCCCCCCTGGCCCCCTTATCGGCGCTTCGCGCCTCGTCCTCAATCGCCGGACGGGCTAGAAGGGTGGGGGTCGCGGGTGGGTGGGACAGGCCCCCGCCGATCGCGCTTCGCGCCTCGTCCTCAATCGCCGGACGGGCTAGAAGGGTGGGGGTCGCGGGTGGGTGGGACAGGCCCCCGCCGATCGCCGCTTCGCGGCTCGTCCTCAAACGCCGGACGGGCTCAATAGCGGTGTCAGCGGATCGGGCGGTGTACGTTCTCCCGTCGCGCCGGGCCCGGTGTCGCGTCCGCGATCCATGGACCGTCCCCGCTCGGGTCGACGACACCCTGTTCCAGCCAGGTGTACGTGCCCGACAGGACGCCCTTGACGACCTTGCGGTCCAGGTCGTCGGTGTTGGTCCACAGGCGGCCGAAGAGTTCGTCGACGCGGATGCGGGACTGGCGGCAGAAGGCGTCGGCGAGCTGGTAGGCCTCGCGGCCGTACTCCTCGGTGGAGCGCAGGAGTTCGGCGCGTACGCAGGCCGCGCTCATCGCGAACAGTTCCGCCCCGATGTCGACGATCCGGCCGAGGAAGCCCTGCTTGGTCTCCATCCGGCCCTGCCAGCGCGACATCGCGTAGAACGTGGAGCGGGCCAGCTTGCGCGCCGCGCGCTCGGCGTACCGCAGATGAGCCGACAGGTCCGGGTGGCCCGGCGGGTTGAAGTCGGCGTACGAACGCGGGAGTTGACCCGGGCCGGCGACGAGCTTGGGCAGCCAGCGGGCGTAGAAGGCGCCCGCGGCGGCGCTGGCCCTGGCCTTGTCGGAGAGGGTCTTCTCCGGGTCGATCAGGTCCCCCGCGACCTTCAGGTGCGCGTCGACGGCCTCGCGGGCGATCAGCAGGTGCATGATCTCCGTCGAGCCCTCGAAGATGCGGTTGATGCGCAGGTCGCGCAGGACCTGCTCGGCGGGGACGGCGCGTTCGCCGCGCGCGGCGAGCGATTCGGCGGTCTCGAAGCCGCGGCCGCCGCGGATCTGTACGAGCTCGTCGGCCATCAGCCAGGCCATCTCGGAGCCGTACAGCTTGGCGAGGGCGGCCTCGATGCGGATGTCGTTGCGGTCCTCGTCGGCCATCTGGGAGGAGAGATCGAGGACCGCCTCCAAGGCGAAGGTCGTCGCCGCGATGAAGGAGATCTTCGCGCCGACCGCCTCGTGGTACGCGACGGGCTTGCCCCACTGCTCGCGCGCGCTCGACCACTCGCGGGCGATCTTCAGGCACCACTTGCCCGCGCCGACGCACATCGCGGGCAGCGAGAGCCGCCCGGTGTTGAGGGTGGTGAGCGCGATCTTCAGGCCCGCGCCCTCGGGGCCGATGCGGTTGGCGGCCGGGACGCGCACCCGGTGGAAGCGGGTCACGCCGTTCTCCAGGCCGCGCAGGCCCATGAAGGCGTTGCGGTTCTCCACGGTGACGCCCTCGGAGGCGGCCTCGACGACGAAGGCGGTGATGCCGCCCTTGTGGCCCTCCGACTTCGGCACCCGCGCCATGACCACGAGCAGGTCGGCGACCACCCCGTTGGTGGTCCACAGCTTCACGCCGTCCAGGACGTAGTCGTCGCCGTCCGGCACGGCCGCCGTCGCGAGGCGGGCCGGGTCGGAGCCGACGTCCGGCTCGGTGAGCAGGAACGCGGAGATGTCCGTGCGGGCGCAGCGCGGCAGGAAGGCGTCCTTCTGCTCCTGGGTGCCGAACAGCTTCAACGGCTGCGGTACGCCGATCGACTGATGGGCGGAGAGCAGCGCGCCGAGCGCCGGGTTGGCGGAGCCGACGAGCGCGAGCGCCTTGTTGTAGTACACCTGCGTGAGGCCGAGCCCGCCGTACTTGGTGTCGATCTTCATGCCGAGCGCGCCGAGTTCCTTGAGGCCGTTGATCACCTCGTCGGGGATCAGGGCCTCGCGTTCGATGCGCGCCGAGTCGATCTTCGTCTCGCAGAAGTCGCGCAGCTTGGCCAGGAACTCCTCGCCGCGCTGGGCGGCGTCGCCGGCGGGCAGCGGGTGCGGGTGGATCAGGTCGAGCCGGAAGCGCCCGAGGAACAGCTCCTTGGCGAAGCTGGGCTTGCGCCAGTCCTGCTCGCGGGCGGCCTCGGCGACCTGCCGGGCCTCGCGTTCGGAAACTGTGGGCTGTGTGGAGTGTGGTGCGGACAAGAGGCTCACCTCGCCGCGAGTCGGGATCATGGGACCGGATGGACCGGATGGTTACTCACCGGTGCTACTGGATCGTTGGTACCCGATTCCGGGCATTGTCACCAGCCTTCGCGCAGTTGTCATGTGCCTCGTGGCGCCGCGGCGGCCCGTGAGACGGGGGCATGCGAAACGGCCGGAGCCCCCGCACAGCGGGCTCCGGCCGTTCGACGTCGGGTGGTGCTGTTACAGCTCCAGGCCCGTGAGGACCATGACGCGCTCGTACGTGTAGTCGTCCATGGCGAAGCGGACGCCCTCGCGGCCGACGCCGGACTGCTTCACGCCGCCGTACGGCATCTGGTCGGCGCGGTAGGAGGGCGCGTCGCCGATGACGACGCCGCCGACCTCGAGGGCGCGGTGGGCGCGGAAGGCGGTCTGCAGGTCGTGGGTGAACACGCCTGCCTGGAGGCCGTACTTGGAGTCGTTGACGGCGTCGTACGCGGCCTGCTCGCCGTCGACCTTCGTCACCGTCATGACCGGGCCGAAGACCTCCTCGCAGGCGAGGGTGGTGTCGGCGGGCACGTCGGTGAGAACGGTCGGCGCGTACGCGGCGCCGTCGCGCTTGCCGCCGGTGAGGAGCTGGGCGCCGGCCCGCACGGCCTCGTCGACCCAGGACTCCACCCGCTTGGCCGCGTCCTCGCTGACGAGCGGGCCGACGTCGGTCTTCGGGTCGGAGGGGTCACCGGTGACCTGGCCCTCGACCGCCTTGACGATCTTCGGTACGAGCCGGTCGTACACGGACGCGTCGGCGATGACCCGCTGCACGGAGATGCAGGACTGGCCGCCCTGGTAGTTGGAGAAGGTCGCGACGCGCGCGGCGACCCAGTCGAGGTCGGCCTCGGAGGAGAAGTCGCCGAGGACGACGGCGGCGCCGTTGCCGCCCAGCTCCAGGGTGCAGTGCTTGCGCGGCACCGAGTCCATGATCGCGTAGCCGACCTTCTCGGAGCCGGTGAAGGAGACGACCGGCAGACGCTCGTCCTGGACCAGCGCGGGCATCTTGTCGTTGGCGACGGGCAGCACCGACCACGACCCGGCCGGGAGGTCGGTCTCCGCGAGCAGCTCGCCGATGAGGAGCCCGGACAGCGGGGTCGCCGGGGCGGGCTTGAGGATGATCGGCGTGCCGACGGCGATGGCCGGGGCGATCTTGTGGGCGCACAGGTTCAGCGGGAAGTTGAACGGCGCGATGCCGAGGACGACGCCCTTGGGGAAGCGGCGCGTGAAGGCGAGCCGGCCCTGGCCGCCGGCGTCGGTGTCCAGGCGCTGGGACTCGCCGCCGTTGAAGCGGCGGGCCTCCTCCGCGGCGAAGCGGAACACCGAGACGGCGCGGCCGACCTCGCCGCGCGCCCACTTGATCGGCTTGCCGTTCTCGGCGGAGATGAGCTGCGCGATCTCCTCGGTGCGCTCGACGAGCCTGCGGCTCACGTGGTCGAGGGCGGCGGCGCGGACGTGCGCCGGGGTCGCGGCGAACTCGTCGCGCACGGCGTGGGCGGCGGCGACGGCCTCCTCCACCTGGGCGTCGGTGGGCACGGCCGCCTTGCCGACGAGGCGCCCGTCCCAGGGCGAGGTGACGTCGAGCGTGGTCTCACCGGTGGTCTGGCGACCGGCGAGCCAGAAGGCGTGGATGGAAGTCATGAGAATCCCGGCCCTTCCGCGGAGGTTCGTTCTTCTTACGGATGTACGGGGTCCACCGTAGGGGTGGAGGTTTCTGCGGTGGGTTGTCCGAGTCGGCGTACTGGGCACCCCCGGCGCACCGGAATGTCAGGGCGCCACCTGATGGGGCTGCGCCCCTTTCCCCCCTTTTCGCCGCTCCGCGGCTCGTCCTCAAACGCCGGACGGGCTTTTTCCCCCCACCCACCCGCCCTTCCTAGGGCTGCGCCCCGGACACCCCCTAGCCCGTCCGGCGTTTGAGGACGAGGCCGTTCAGGCCGATGGCGGGGGTCCAGGGGGCGGCAGCCCCCTGGTTACGGGAAGGGGCGGGGCTGGGGCGCACCCGCGAGGGCCCCGCCCTCAGTCCGTCGGTGTCGACGTCGTCTTCAGGGCCAGCCACAGCTCCATGCGGACGTCCGGGTCGTCCAAGGAGCGGCCGAGGATTTCCTCGACGCGGCGCATGCGGTAGCGGAGGGTGTGGCGGTGCACGCCGAGGTCCGCGGCAGCGGCGTCCCACTGCCCGTGCCGCGAGAGCCACGCCCGCAGCGAGGCGACGAGGTCCCCGCGTCCGGTGGCGTCGTGCTCGCGAAGGGCGCGCAACAACCCGTCCGCGAAGGCCCGCACCGCGTCGTCCGCGAGCAGCGGCAGAACGGACCCGGCGGCCAGCTCCTCGTGCTCCACGAGGCACCGCCCGCGCCGCCGCGCCACGGACAGCGCCTGCTCGGCCTGCTTGTAGGCGGGGGCGGCGGCGATGGGCCCGGCGGGGGCGGAGAGCCCCATGAGCGGCCCGGGGTCCTCGGCCTGCTCACGGCCCTCGGCCCGCCCGGCGTCGACGTACGCGGCGTACTCCACGGCGGCCAGCTGCGCCGCGCCCCCGTCCGCGACGAGCAGCACGAGCCGCTCGCCGTAGGGCACGACGAGCAGCGCCTCGCCGAAGCGCGCCGCGGCCGACTCGACGGCGTCGACGAGCCCCGCCGACCAGGTGCCCTCGGCCGCCCCGGCCCCTTCGCCCGCGGCCTCCGCCGGGCCCGCCGACTCCGCGACGACCAGGCGGAACGGGGCGTCGAGCAGCCCGCCGTACAGATCACCGGCGACGGCCCGGGCGTGGTCCGGCTCCCCGGCGAGCAGCATCCGCAGGACGGCGGAGCCGATCCGCGCCTCCGCGGCCTGCAGCGAGCGCGACCGTTCGGTGGTGAGGGTGAGCAGGGCGATCGCGGAGTGCACCGCGTACCGCTCGGCGGTGCCGAGGGTCGAGGCCGTGCCGACGGCGAGCGCGGCGCGCGGCCGCCGCCCGGTGCCGAGGGTGTGCAGCTCGACCCGGTCGTCGGCGCCGGCCACGACGAGGCTGGAGGGCGCGGGGCGGTCCCGCAGCCGCTCGACGTCGGCGGTGAGCCGGGCGGCGCGGCGGGCGGCCCACTCGGGCGCCGTGGCGACGAGGGCGCCCGAGGCGTCGTACAGCGCGGCCCAGCCGTCGACCTGGGCGGCGAGCGCGCCGAGCAGCCCCTGCGCGCCGTCGCCGAGTGCCTGCTTGGTGAGCTCGCGCTGGGCGGCGAAGCCCGCGGTCACCGCGCGGTACTGGTCGGCGGCGATCGCCGCGGACACGGCCTTGCTGATGGCGAGGAAGGGCGTGCGGCGCGGCACCTCCAGGAGCGGAAGCCCCTCCGCCCGCGCCGCCTCGACCAGCGCCTCCGGGATGTCCGGGTAGTTCACGCCGACCGCGAAGCCGAGCCCGACGACGCCCGCGCCGACGAGCCGCTTCACATAGCGCCGCATCGCCTCCGGGTCCTCCACGTCCAGCCGCAGCGCGGTGATCAGGAGCAGCTCGCCGCCCTCCATGTACGGCACGGGGTCGGCGAGCTCGCTGACGTGGGCCCAGCGCACGGGGACGTCCAGGCGGTCCTCGCCCGCGCGCACGGTGAGCTTGAGCGCGGAGTGGTGGACGAGCGAGGCGAGCGTGGGCGGCATGGGACCTTCAGGTCGTGACGGCGGCGGAGTACGCCGGGTACGGCGGAGTCCGGTCGGCGAGGACCGGAGGGGCGGAGCGCGGGCGGACTTACGTGATCTTTTGGCCGCCGCGTATGACGGCTACCGTCAATTCTGCCTCACCGTACGGTCGCCACGGGCAGCTTGCAGAGTATGGACGGCAGCCTTTAACGCACGCCGTGGGCGCGCTCGCGGCGTCCTCGCGCCCCTTGGCTCACGCCCCCTCGGCTCACGCCCCTCTTGGCTCACGCCGCCTCGGCTCAGCCCCGCAGATCCACCAACAGCGGCGGCGCGTGCTCCCCCCGCACATCCGTCAGCGAAAGGACCGCGTGCCCCGGCGGCACCGCGTGCGCCAGTTCGGAGGCCGACCAGCGCTCCCGCTCGACCTGGCGGACGGTCACCGCGCGGGCGGTGGGCGCGCGGCCGGTGATCACGCGGCGCAGGATGTGCACGGCCTTGCCGGCCGGGGTCTCGGCGATGATCTGGCGGTCGGTGACGTCCCGTGCCTCCGTCCACTCCTTGCCCCAGACCTCCGCGAAGTCCTGGCCGTCCCACGGGGTGAGCCCGGACAGGGCCATGCGGCAGCCGACGGCGCCCAGCAGGGGCGTACGCAGCGGCCGCGGCGCGTCGTCGAGCGTACGCAGCGTCATCACGACCCCCGCGTTCGCGGACCGCAGGCGCTGGATGCGGCGGACCGCCTCTGGGGTCACCGTGCCGGTGGCGTCGTCGAGGACCAGGCAGGCGAACAGGGAGCGGTCCTCGCGCGCGGCGGCCGACGCGGTGAACTGCGCGAGCACGAGGCGCGCCAGGATCCGGGAGGCGTCCGCGTGCCCGCGTTCGGGCAGGTCGATGCGGACGCGCACGGGGTGGTCGAGGGCGCGCAGCGAGAACGGCGTGGACTGGCCCGAGGTGTCGAAGAACGCGGCGAACGCGGGCCGGTCGAGCAGCGCGATGCGGTCGGCGAGGACCGCGCCCGGGTCCCCCGGGTGGCCCAACTGCCGCTCGCGGGCGTCGAGTTCGCGCAGCATGGCCTCCTGCCCCGCCTCCTGGAGTGCCTTGCGGAGCTCGCCGAGCGGTCCGGGCACGCCGTCGAGCAGGGCGCGCAGTTCCGGTACGGAGGGGAAGCGGCCGTTGACCGCGTGGAACGGGCCGAGGAGCTGGGCGAGGACGGTCGTCGAGCGGCGGCTGTCGGCGCCGGGGTGCGGGTCGACGAGGTCGCCGACGAGGGCCTCGGCGAGCACGGCAGCGGCCTCGTCGGGGTCGGTCGTGCCGCCGTAGAGGTCGAGGTCGTACACGGAGTCCGGGTGCCCGACGCGCACCACCACGTCGTAGTCGTCGCCGGGTCCGAGGCCCGCGCCCGCCGCGCCCACCACGACGACCGCGGCGCGCCCGGCGAGGGCCTGCAGGCACAGCGCCTCGGCGAGCGGCCACACCACCGTGCCGGTCTTGCCGGACCCGGCGGGCCCGACCGCGAGCAGCGAGGTGCCGATCAGCTCGGGTCCGAGCGCGAGGCCCGTGCCCCGGTAGGCGTAGGGGTTGCGCGGATCGTCCACGGTCGTGCCGAGCCGGACCTGCGCGGTGGCCAGGTCGTGCGTCGCGCCCCGCTGGGGCAGGTCGCGGGCGCCCGAGGGATGCGGGCAGGCGGCGGCGCCGTCGCGGACGACGGCGTCGGTGAAGGCGGCGAGCGGGCTGTTGCCGGAGCGGACGGAGCGCCAGGCGCGGGCGATGCGGGCGACGTCGATGTCGCGCATCAGCCCGGCACGGGCATCGGCGGCGAGCCGGTCGGCGGCGGCGCCCGCGCCACCGGCGCGGAGCTTGGGCCACTCGGCGGGGTCGGCTTCGGGAACGGGCTGCGGCTCCGCACGCTCCGGACGACGCAGTCGCGGTGCGACGAAGCGGCGCCAGACCTCGTCCCAACGGCCGATCCGGCCTGCGCCGATCATGATGGCGAGCACGATCAGGAGGGTGTACCCGTCCCACACTACGAGGTTGACGATCTGGCTCTCGCTGGTGCGCCAGGAATCCGGCGTAAAGAGCTCAAGGGGGACGATCCACCAGCTGCCGAGGTATCCGTTGTTGAGCAGCGACCAGATCAGCCAGCCCACCAGGAACGCGATCAGGGCGCCGGTCAGCAGTTGCCGGGTGGGCACGACTTCCGGCTCCTGCTCGGGCCGCGGGGTGTGCCCGAAGCGCCAGACGCCGGGCGCCGCCTGCGGGCGCGGGGTGCGCAGCCAGGCGAGGAACGATTCGCCGTCGGTGCCGGGCGCCGCGCCGGGCGCCCGCGCCGGGCGCGGCGGCAGGGACACCGACTGCGCACCCTCGGCGGAGCCGCCAGGCGGCGGCGCCTGACGCGGCACCGGTGCGGCGTGCGTCCCGCGTGCGTCGTGCCTGCCGTCGGAAGTCATGGCCCTTGCCCCCTGACCTGCCCTGTCCAGTGGTTCGCGGCTCAATCTAGTGCCCGCGCCCCGCAGTTGTGCCGCGTGCACGCCGAACGCGCCACGCGGCCCGCGTGCCCCCGCCCGGCGAGCGGCCGTGACACGCCCCTGTTCACCGGTATGTCCACTCCGGACAACCGCCACGCGCAACATCTCCCCCGTGGAGCATGCCCGCCCCCCTTCCCCGCCCCTAACCTGCGGAGAAAAGCCAGAAGCGTCCGAAACGAGCGTCGGAGAAGGCGCGCGTCGCACGCGTCCGCACGAACCACCCCCAGGAGCCCTCATGACCGACCTTCCGCAGGAGCGCCGCGTCGTCACCGCCATCCCCGGGCCGAAGTCCCAGGAGCTGCAGGCCCGCCGTACCGCCGCGGTCGCCGGCGGCGTGGGCTCCGTGCTGCCCGTCTTCGCGGCCCGCGCCGGCGGCGGCATCATCGAGGACGTCGACGGCAACCGTCTGATCGACTTCGGCTCCGGCATCGCGGTGACGAGCGTCGGCGCCTCCGCCGAGGCCGTCGTGCGCCGGGCCTCCGCCCAGCTGCAGGACTTCACCCACACCTGTTTCATGGTCACTCCGTACGAGGGCTACGTGGCCGTCGCCGAGGCGCTCGCCGAGCTGACGCCGGGCGACCACGCCAAGAAGTCCGCGCTGTTCAACAGCGGCGCCGAGGCCGTCGAGAACGCCGTCAAGATCGCTCGCGCGTACACCAAGCGGCAGGCCGTCGTGGTCTTCGACCACGGCTACCACGGCCGCACCAACCTCACGATGGCGCTGACGGCGAAGAACATGCCGTACAAGCACGGCTTCGGCCCGTTCGCGCCCGAGGTCTACCGCGTCCCGGTGGCGTACGGCTACCGCTGGCCGACCGGCGCCGAGAACGCCGGACCCGAGGCCGCCGCCCAGGCCATCGACATGATCAGCAAGCAGGTCGGCGCCGACAACGTCGCCGCGATCATCATCGAGCCGGTGCTCGGCGAGGGCGGCTTCATCGAGCCCGCGAAGGGCTTCCTGCCTCAGATCGTGAAGTTCGCCAAGGACAACGGCATCGTCTTCGTCGCGGACGAGATCCAGTCCGGCTTCTGCCGCACCGGCCAGTGGTTCGCCTGCGAGGACGAGGGCATCGTCCCGGACCTGATCACGACGGCCAAGGGCATCGCGGGCGGCCTGCCGCTCGCCGCCGTCACCGGCCGCGCCGAGATCATGGACGCCGCGCACGCGGGCGGCCTGGGCGGCACCTACGGCGGCAACCCGGTGGCCTGCGCCGGCGCGCTCGGCGCCATCGAGACCATGAAGGAGCTCGACCTCAACGCCAGGGCGAAGAACATCGAGTCCGTCATGAAGGCCCGCCTGGCGGCGATCGCCGAGAAGTACGACATCGTCGGCGACATCCGCGGCCGCGGCGCGATGATCGCGATCGAGCTGGTCAAGGACCGCGCCACGAAGGAGCCGAACCCGGCGGCGACCGGCGCGCTCGCCAAGGCCTGCCACGCCCAGGGACTGCTGGTCCTGACCTGTGGCACCTACGGCAACGTGCTGCGCTTCCTGCCGCCGCTGGTCATCGGCGAGGAGCTCCTGAACGAGGGCCTGGACATCATCGAGGCCGCGTTCGGCGAGATCTGATCCAAGCCTGGCGGAATCCTGCCGGTCCCGCTGCCGGTCCCGCCGGGTCCCGCCGCCGGTCCTGCCGGATTCCGCCGGGTACGTCCCCCGCGTACCCGGCCTGTCTGGACCATTGGAGCGGGGATCAAGCTCCTGACGTGTGCGGACCTCACGCGGTGTGGAAGCCATGACCTGGGGTGACGGTCAGGGCCTGTGAAGAACGTGTGGGAGCCCCATGACGGCATGCCGTTCCGGCTGTTGGCCCTTCAACTCCTGACGTACGGTTTCTGCAGATGAGAGAAACACCCCGCTCACGGGAGACCGTGGGCGACACCGGGTCGGAGCCTCCCCAGCCCCGCCCTGGACGTGCCTTCGCGCACACACCTGGAGCCAATGGCTCCGGAACTCCTCACCGATCGGATGGCCGCCCGCCCCAAACCCCCCGGGGCGCGCGGCAGCCCGGTCATATCGGCCGCCTCGGAACTACCCCCCCTGTTCCGAGGCGGCCGACCACTTGGCTCATGCCGACCACCTGGCTGCTGCTCGGCAGCGTCCTCCTCTTCGCGCTGTGCACCTGGCAGGCGGCCGTCGACAGCCCGCTGCGCCACCTCGACGAACGCGCCGGCCGCGCCCTCACCGACAGCCGCCTGCCCGAAGCCGCCGCCGAACTCCTCGCGGACCTGGGCAACATGACGGTCGCGGTGCCGGTGCTCGCCCTGGTCGTCGCGTACACCGCCTGGCGGGCCCGCCGCGCCGGCGCCTTCCGCTGGTGGCTGCCGCCCCTGACCGCGGTCCTCGCGATGGTGGCCGTCCCGGTCCTCGTGGTCCCTCTGAAACTGGCCGTCGACCGCCCGGGTCCGCCCGGCACGGACGGCAGCGGCTACTACCCCTCGGGCCACACGGCCACTGCCACGATCGCCTACGGCGCGGCCGCCCTCCTCCTGCTCCCCCTGCTGACCGGCACCTACGCCCGCCGTGAACTGGTCATCGGCTGCGCCCTGTTGAACGTCGGCGTGGGCCTCGGCCTGGTCCGCAGCGGCTACCACTGGCCGCTGGACGTCCTCGGGAGCTGGTGCCTGGGCGGAATCCTGCTCCCTGTCATGGTGCTCGCCCGCGCGCGATACGGTCGGGAGCCGACCGAGGAGTGATCGCGGGATCACGGACAAGGGGGAACGCATGGCCGACGAGCCGGACCGGGTGGCCGTCACCTACGAGCGCGGGGACTACGCCCTCACCCGCTCCCCCGGCCACGTACTCCTGCCGGTCCACGGCCGCATGATCCACCACAACCCGGCCTGCCGCTACCTCACCGACTCCGGGACGCTGCCCCACTTCCCCGACCCCGACGGCCTGCTGTGGCGCCGCCTCATCGACTCCGCGCCCTCCCAGGACACCGCGGGCCGCGCCGCGTTCGCCAAGTCCATCGCCCTCACCGGCGGCAAGGGGCAACCGATCACAGGGGTGTGCGAGTGCGTGCTCATGCCCGTCTCGCCCACCCAGGCCGAGACGCTGCGGCCCTGGCCCCTGGACGAGGCTATCGCCGCCTTCGACCGGAAGCGGCACGCGCCGCTGCTCGCCGAGATGGCCGCCCAGGCCGAGGAGATCCGCCGGGCCTTCCCCTGGGAGGACTGGCCGACGCTGCCGCTGGAGCGGTTCGCGCTCGGGCTCGGCGACAGCGCGCAGACCAAGCCGTACTGCTACCTGGTGGAGTTCGGCACGAACGCGCTCGGCTCCATCGCGGGCGGCTCCGCGCGCAAGCACCTCATCTACTGGCGGAACCAGGACGGCAGTTGGTGGCACGACTCGCGGTACGCGAGCGCCGAGGAGGCCTGGGAGCAGGTGCGCGCCGGCATCGTCGAGGCGGTCACGGCCGCCCGCGAGGGCCGGATGGCCGACATCGACGCGATCGACGCGATCCGCTCGGGTCCGGCGCTTGTCGCCAAGACGCTGCGCGTGTACGCGCCCGAGGCGGCCCTCGCCCTCTACGCGCAGGGCTGGGTGCCGCACCTCGTCCAACGCCTGACCGGCGAGCCCGTGCCGAAGCTGGAGAGGTTCGCGCTGCAGGCCCGGCTCAAGGACGTCATCGACGCCGACGAGCGCTTCGCGGGCTGGTCGTACGACGAGGTCGTGACGTTCCTGTTCTGGTGGGCCGACCCGCACCGCACCCAGCAGATCGTCAAAATCGCCGCGGGCCGGGACGGGAGCCTGTGGGAGGCGTGCCGCGCGGGCGGCTACATCGCCGTCGGCTGGGACGAGGTCGGCGACCTGCGGGCGTACGCGGACAAGGACGAGTTCGCGGCCGCGTTCACGGCGGCGTACACCGAGCGCTACAACGGCCACCGGCCGAAGATCTCCGCGAAGGCCAACGAGGTGTGGAAGCTCCTGAGCCTGCGCCCCGGCGACCTCGTCGTCGCCAACACCGGCGCCAGCCAGGTGCTGAGCGTGGGCCGGGTGACGGACGAGGGCTATGTGTGGCGCGCGGACCTCGACGATCACCGGCACACCGTCGGTGTCGACTGGGACGACCGGTACGCCACACGCCTGGACGAGCCGGAGCGGTCCTGGGCGACCGTCACCGTCAAGGACGTGCCGGCCGCGCTGTGGACGAAGATCCGGCGCGCCAGGACCGCGGGACCGCGGGCGGACCGGGACGAGGCGGGGGCGGACGCCCTGCCGGAGGCCGCGGCGGCCGTCGCGCCGCAGCCTCTGGACGCCGAGCTGCGGACCGTCGCCGACGCCCTCGACCGGCGCGGCCAGGCCGTCCTGTTCGGCCCGCCCGGCACCGGCAAGACATACACCGCCCTGCGCTTCGCGGTGCGGTGGCTGGGCGAGCTGTCCGGCCTGCCGGACGTGGACGCGTACGCCGAGCCGGGCACACCGGCCTTCGGCGCGGCGCTCGACGCGCTCACGGCCGCCGGGCGTCTGACGACCGTGACGTTCCATCCGAGCTACGGGTACGAGGACTTCGTCGAGGGCTACCGGCCGGTGCGGGCGGGCGGCATCGACGGCCACGCGGGCGGGCTCGCCCTGGGCCTCACCGACGGCGTGTTCAAGCGCGTGTGCGCGGCCGCCGCGGCCGACCCGGGCCACCCCCACCTGGTCGTCGTGGACGAGCTGAACCGGGGCCATCTGCCCAAGATTCTCGGCGAGTTGGTGACCCTCCTGGAGAAGGACAAGCGGGGCCGCTCCGTCACGCTGCCGCTCAGCCAGGAACGCTTCACGATCCCGCCGAACGTGTACGTCATCGGCACCATGAACACCGCCGACCGCTCCATCCGCGCCCTGGACGCGGCCATCCGCCGCCGCTTCGCCTTCCTCGAACTCCTCCCGGACTCGGGGCCGTTGCAGGGCTGCCACGTCGAGCAGCTCCATCTGGCGGACCTGCTCGACGCCCTCAACCAGCGCATCCGCACCCACCTGGACCGCGAGAAGCAGATCGGGCACGCCTTCTTCCTGCCGGGCGGCGCGCCCGTCGACTCCGCCGCCGAGCTGGCCGCGATCGTCCGCAGCGAGATCCTGCCGCTGCTCCAGGAGTACGCGTACGACGACTACACCCTCCTCGCGGCCTTCCTGGGCGACGATCTCGTCGACTCCGGCACGCACACCCTGCGGGATCTGAGCGACGAGGGCCTGGTCGCGGCGCTGTACACGGAGCTCCAGGTCAAGGGCGGGTCGCAGTAGCGTGCCGCACCCATCGGGCAGCGCGCACAGACCCGTGGTGGCCGTGCGGGAGTACGGCACCGCGGTCGTCGACGGGGTCGAGCTCAGCGCCGCCGACCGCCGTCTGTGCGCCACCACCGCGCTCGCCGACCGGCTCTCCGTGCGCGAACTCGCGGGCGGGCGCCTGGAGTTGACGGCGTACCAGCACGTCGGGGTCATCCAGCTCGACGCCTGCGAGATCCGCGTCCGGCCCAAGCACCTGGGCGAGGACCTGGACGTCCTGCGGATGCTCACGTACGCCGCCGACGGCACCTGCCCGCCGCTGGACGCGCTCCGCACGGCCGCCGTGGGCGCCCCGAATCTGCGGGACCTGGTGGCGCTGCTCGTCACCGAGCACGCCGAGCGGCTGCTCGCACACGGCGTGCGCCGCGACTATGTGACGTTCGAGGAGGACCTGCCCTCGGTACGCGGACGGCTCCTCGTGGACCGTCAAGTGCTGCGCCACTACGGGCGGCTGGACCGGCTCGCCTGCCGTTTCGACGAGCACGACGCGGACATCCTCGACAACCGCCTGTGCGCGGCCGCCACCGACCTCGCCGCCCGCACGACCCGCGCCCCGGCCGTGCGGGCCAGGGCGCGGCGCGCGGCGGCGCAGTTCGCGCACCTCGCGCCGGGGCCGCTCGGCGACGTGCGGACGGCGCTCGCCGGGCTCGACCACCACCGGCACAACGTGCGCTACCGCGCCGCGCACCGCTGGGCCGCGCTGCTGCTCACCGGCGGCGGCATCGGGGACCTGTTCGCCACCGGGCCGCTGGCCTCGCGCGCGTTCCTCGTCGACATGAACGCCCTCTTCGAGTCCTTCACGACCCGGCTGCTCACGGACGCGGCGGCGGGCACCGGGTATGCCGTCCAGGACCAGTCCCGGCAGCGCGGCGTCCTGCACGACGAGCGCACCGGGTCGCCCTACAGCGAGGTCCGCCCGGACGTGATGATCACGGGCGCGGCCGTGCGCCTGCCGGTGGACGTCAAGTACAAGCTGTACGCCGCCGGCGCGCGCGGCGGGAAGCTGAGCACCGCCGACCTGTACCAGGCCTTCCTCTACGCGCACGCGCTCGCCCGGCAGCCGGAGGACCGCATGCCGACGTGTGTGCTCGTCCACCCCGGCGGGCCCGCGGCGCCCCGGGAGAGCGTCGCCGTGCGGCGGTGGGACGGCGCGACGTCGGCCCGGGTGCGGTCGCTGCCGCTGGATCTGCCGGGCGTGCTGCGGGAGTTGGGCGGGCCGGGGCGGGCGGAGGCGCTGGGGCGGGTGTGGGACCAGGTGCTGGCCTGACCCCACGCGTAGCCGTCGGCTAGCCGAAGTAGGCGTCGAAGTTCTTCGAGAACTCCCAGTTGTTGAAGCGGTCCCAGTTGATGGACCAGGTCATCAGGCCCTTCAGGGCGGGCCACTTGCCGTGGGGCTTGTAGGAGCCGCAGTTGGTGTTCTTGGTCAGGCAGTCCAGGGCCTTGTTGACCTCGCCCGTGGAGACGTGGCCGTTGCCCGCGTTCACCGAGGCGGGCATGCCGATGGCGATCTTCTCCGGGGGCAGCGGCGGGAAGACGTTGGCGGTGTTGCCCTTGACCGGGAAGCCGGCGAGCAGCATGTCGGTCATGGCGATGTGGAAGTCGGCGCCGCCCATCTGGTGGTACTGGTTGTCCAGGCCCATGATCGGGCCCGAGTTGTAGTCCTGGACGTGCAGCAGGGTGAGGTCGTCGCGCAGGGCGTGGATGACCGGGAGGTAGGCGCCCGCGCGCGGGTCGGCGCCCCACTGGCCGGGGCCGTAGTGCTGGTAGCCCAGCTGCACGAAGAACGTCTCCGGGGCCATGGTGAGCGTGAAGCCGGAGCCGTACTTGGCCTTGAGGGACTTCACGGCGGATATCAGGTTCACGATCACCGGGGTCGTGGGGTTCTTGAAGTCGGTGTCGTTGGCGTTCAGCGAGAGCGAGTGGCCCTCGAAGTCGATGTCGAGGCCGTCGAGGCCGTACTCGTCGATGATCGCGGAGGCCGACGAGACGAACGTGTCGCGGGCCTGCGTGGTGGTGAGCTGCACCTGTCCGTTCTGGCCGCCGATGGAGATGAGGACCTTCTTGCCCTGGGCCTGCTTGGCCTTGACGGCGGCCTTGAACTCGTCCTTGGTCTCGACGTTCGGGCACTCGGCTTTCGGGCAGAGGCTGAAGCGGATGTCGCCGGACGTGGCGGAGGTGGGCTCGCCGAAGGCCAGGTCGATGACGTCCCAGCTCGCGGGGACGTCGGCCAGGCGCGTGTAGCCGGAGCCGTTGGCGAAGCTCGCGTGCAGATAGCCGACGAGAGCGTGCGCGGGCAGCGCCTCGGCACGGGCCGGGGCGTCCTCGGGCCGCGGATCCGCCGCGCCGGGCGCGGCGAACAGGCCGGACGCCGCGAGCGCGAGAGCCGCCGCCGCGGTGAGAAGTCGGGGTCTGCGCAGGGCTGAGCCGAATCGTGAGCGGTCCACAACTGCCTCCGGCGGTGGGGGGATTGGGGAGGTGTTCGAGCGGGACGCGCTCAAGATGGTCCAGACCAATGCGGTTGTCAAGGTTTCGGGCAGCACCGCCTTCCGTCACGGAGGGCCCGTGACGGCACGCCGCTCACTCCTCTCCGCTTCCGGGGTCCGCACCGCTCCCGGTGCCCTCGGCGCCCTCGCCCTCGTCCCGCGCGAGGGACGCCGCCGCCTCGTGCATCGCGAGTTCCAGCAGGGCGGGGTCGACGAGCGTGCCGGATCCGTCGGGCGGGATCAGCCAGCGCACCCCGCCGGTGGACCGCCCGGGGAAGGGCACGACGATCCAGGTGCCGCGGCCCGCGCCGCGCACCCCCGTCCCCACCCACCGCGCGGCCGTCCCCGCGGGCACGAAGAACCCCATCCGGGAGTCGCCGAAGTCGGCGAGCACCGGACCCGGCCGGTCCACCACCCGGGTCAGCACGTCCAGCGTCGGGTAGCCCAGCTCGCCGGGCAGGATGAGCACGTCCCAGAGCCGGCCCGCGGGGAGCAGGGTGACCCCCAGGGGGTTGTGCTCCCACTCCCAGCGGCAGGCCTCCGGATCCGGCGCCACGGACACCAACCACTCAACCGCCGATTTAGGCCCCGAGCCCGTCATGGCACAACCTTCCTCTCGTGTGTCGCGGATACGCGTGTCACGAGGGAGAGGCGCCTTGGGGGCGAGCATTACGCGGGTTCGGCTACTGCGTGGTAGTGAAGCGGGTCACGCCGCGGAACGGGCGTACGCCGGTGGACTATGCCGCCGCTGCACAGGTCGCGTCCGTCGCGGGCGGCCGCCTCCACCGCCGCGACTGCCGCGTCAGCTGTCGAAGCCGAGTCCCATCCTGTCCATCGCCCGCAGCCAGACATTCCGCCGGCCGCCGTTCTCGTCGGCCCGCGCGAGCCCCCACTTGGTGAGCGTCACACCGGCCCAGGCGAACGGTTCGGGCGGGAACGGGAGCGGCTTGGAGCGGACCATCTCCAGCTCCGTGCGCTCCGTGCGCTCCCCCGCGAGCAGGTCCAGCATCACGTCGGCGCCGAACCGGGTGGCCCCGACACCGAGGCCCGTGTACCCGGCGGCGTACGCGACCCGATCCCCGTACGCCGTACCGAAGAACGCCGAGAAGCGCGAGCACGTGTCGATCGCGCCGCCCCACGCGTGCGTGAAGCGCAGCCCTTCCAACTGCGGGAAGCAGGTGAAGAAGTGCCCGGCGAGCTTGGCGTACGTCTCCGGGCGGTGGTCGTACTCGGCGCGCACCTTGCCGCCGAAGGGGTAGATCGCGTCGTACCCGCCCCACAGGATGCGGTTGTCCGCCGAGAGCCGGAAGTAGTGGAACTGGTTGGCCGCGTCGCCGAGGCCCTGGCGGTTCTGCCAGCCGATGGCGGCGAGCTGGTCCGGCTTGAGGGGCTCGGTCATGAGCGCGTAGTCGTACACCGGGACCGTGTACGGGCGCACGCGCTTGACCAGGGACGGGAAGACGTTCGTGCCGAGCGCGACCTGGCGGGCGAAGACCCGGCCGTAGGGCGTGCGGATCGCCATGCCGGCGCCGGGCGCGGCGAGTCGGAGGGCCGGGGTGTGTTCGTAGACGCGCACGCCGAGGTCGCGGCAGGCGCGCTTGAGGCCCCAGGCGAGCTTCGCCGGGTGCAGCATGGCGACGCCGTCGCGGTCGTAGAAGCCGCCGAGGAACGTGGGCGAGTTCACCTGCTTGCGCAGCTCGTCCTCGTCGAGCAGTTCGGTGCCGCCCGTGAGGCCGAGGGCGGCCATCTCCTCGTACATCTCGTGCAGTTCGGCGAGTTGGTGGGGCTGGGTGGCGACGTCGATCTCGCCGGTGCGCTCGAAGTCGCAGTCGATGCCATAGCGGGCGACGGCGGCCTCGATCCCGTCGAGGTTGCGGGCGCCGAGCTCCTCCAGCCGTGCGATCTCGTTCGGCCAGCGGGCCAGGCCGTTGGGCACGCCGTGGGTGAGGGAGGCGGCACAGAAGCCGCCGTTGCGGCCGGAGGCGGCCCAGCCGATCTCGCGGCCCTCGACGAGGACGACGTCACGGCCGGGGTCGCGTTCCTTGGCGATCAGGGCGGTCCACAGGCCGCTGTAGCCGCCGCCGACGACGAGCAGGTCGCAGTGCTCGTCGCCGACGAGGGCGGGTTCGGGGTCGGGCTTGCCGGGGTCGTCGAGCCAGAACGAGACCGGCTTGACTTCGGAGAGGGACTTGGTCCAGCGGCGGGTCATGGCGCCAGGGGCCATGATTTCCAACTCCTTCAGAGCTCTTACAGAGATTTCTTGGCGCGGCGCTTTCCGACGAGCATTCCTGCGAGTACGAGAACGACGGCGACGAGGAACATCGCCGTACCGATCACATTGATTTGAACGGGCGTACCCCGCTGCGCGGATCCCCAGACGAACATGGGGAACGTCACAGTCGATCCCGCGTTGAAGTTCGTGATGATGAAATCGTCGAAGGACAGCGCGAAGGCGAGCAGCGCGCCCGCCGCGATGCCGGGCGCCGCGATCGGCAGGGTGACCCGCAGGAACGTCTGCACCGGACCGGCGTAGAGGTCCTGGGCGGCCTGTTCCAGGCGCGGGTCCATGGACATCACGCGCGCCTTCACCGCCGTCACGACGAAGCTCAGGCAGAACATGATGTGCGCGATGAGGACGGTCCAGAAGCCCAGCTGCGCGCCCATGTTGAGGAACAGCGTGAGCAGCGAGGCGGCCATGACCACCTCGGGCATCGCCATCGGCAGGAAGATCAGCGAGTTGACGGCGCCGCGCGCCCGGAAGCGGTAGCGCACCAGCGCGAAGGCGATCATCGTGCCGAGCACGGTCGCGCCGAGCGTCGCCCAGAACGCGATCTGCAGGCTCAGCGACAGCGAGCCGCACATGTCGGCGACGCCGCAGGGATCTTTCCAGGCGTCCGTCGAGAACTCCTGCCAGGAGTAATTGAAACGGCCCTTCGGCTTGTTGAAGGAGAAGACCGTGACGACGACATTGGGGAGCAGGAGATAGGCGAGCGTGACGAGCCCGGCGAGGACGACGAGATTCCGGCGCAGCCAGCGGAAGAATGCCGAGATCGGAGAGAGAGCAGCCATCAGACGAGATCCTCCGTCCCCGACTTGCGGATGTAGAAGGTCACCATGAACAGGATCGCGGCCATCAGGATGAAGGACAGCGCGGCGGCCGTCGGGTAATCCAGGATCCGCAGGAACTGCGTCTGGATGACGTTGCCGACCATGCGCGTGTCGGTGGAGCCGAGCAGGTCGGCGTTGACGTAGTCGCCAGCCGCCGGGATGAAGGTGAGCAGCGTGCCGGAGACGACACCCGGCATGGACAGCGGGAACGTCACCTTGCGGAAGGTGGTGGAGGGCCGGGCGTAGAGGTCGCCCGCGGCCTCGTGCAGGCGGCTGTCGATGCGCTCCAGGGAGGTGTAGAGCGGCAGGATCATGAACGGCAGGAAGTTGTACGTCAGTCCGCAGATGACCGCGAGCGGGGTGGCGAGGACGCGGTCGCCGTCGGTGGCGCCGAGCCAGTTGGTGACGTCCAGGAGGTGCAGGCTGTTCAGGGCGCCGACGACCGGGCCGCCGTCGGCGAGGATCGTCTTCCACGCCAGCGTGCGGATGAGGAAGCTGGTGAAGAACGGCGCGATGACGAGGACCAGGATCAGATTGCGCCAGCGGCCCGCGCGGAACGCGATGAGGTAGGCCAGCGGGTAGCCGAGCAGCAGGCACAGGACCGTAGCGGCGCCCGCGTACAGGACCGAGCGCAGGAACTGCGGCCAGTAGTCGCCGAGCGCGTCCCAGTAGGTCGCGAAGTGCCAGGTGACCTTGTAGCCCTCTTCGAGGGAGCCGGTCTGCACGGACGTCGACGCCTGGTAGACCAGCGGCAGCGCGAAGAAGACGACGAGCCAGAGGATGCCGGGAAGCAGCAGCCAGTAGGGGACGAGCCGGCCGCGCTTGCGGGGCGGGCGCGCCGGGGGCGGGGCCTCGTCGGCGGGGGCCGGCGCCTTGGCGGGAGCGGTCACGCGTCCTCCTCGACCTTCTCGACGCCCGCTTCGGCGTCCTGGTCGGCGTCCAGGCCGAAGGTGTGCGCCGGGTTCCAGTGCAGGACGACGTCCGCGCCCGGGACGAGGCGGGGGTCGCGCTCGATGTTCTGCGCGTACACCTCGAAGGCGTCGCAGACGGGGCTGTTGACGACGTACTGCGTGGAGACGCCGATGAAGCTGGAGTCGGCGATGCGGCCGGTGATGCGGTTGCGGCCGTCGGGAATCGCGCCCGCGTCGTCGGCGTGCGTGAGCGAGATCTTCTCCGGGCGTACGCCGACGAGCACCGTGCCGCCGGTGGTGGCGGGCGCCGTACATCGCGCCTTGGGCAGCGTCAGCTTCCCGCCGCCCGCCTTGAGGACGATGTCGTCGCCGCTCACCTCCGCCACCTCGGCCGCTATGAAGTTCGACGTGCCGAGGAAGTTGGCGACGAACGTGGTGCGCGGGTTCTCGTAGAGGTCGGCGGGGGCGCCCTGCTGCTCGACGCGGCCGCCGTTCATCACAGCCACGGTGTCGGCCATCGTCATGGCCTCCTCCTGGTCGTGCGTGACGTGCACGAAGGTGATGCCGACCTCGGTCTGGATGCGCTTGAGCTCGAGCTGCATCTGGCGGCGCAGCTTGAGGTCGAGGGCGCCGAGCGGCTCGTCGAGGAGGAGCACCTTGGGGTGGTTGATGAGCGCGCGGGCCACGGCGACGCGCTGCTGCTGGCCGCCGGAGAGCTGGTGCGGCTTCTTGCGGGCCTGCTCGCCGAGCTGTACGAGGTCGAGCATCTCGCCGACCTGCTTCTTCACCGACTTGATGCCGCGCCGGCGCAGGCCGAAGGCGACGTTCTCGAAGATGTCGAGGTGCGGGAAGAGCGCGTACGACTGGAAGACCGTGTTCACCGGCCGCTTGTACGGCGGCAGCGCGGTGACGTCCTGTTCGCCGAGGCACACGGTGCCGCTGCTGGGCTCCTCCAGGCCGGCGATCATGCGCAGCGTGGTGGTCTTGCCGCAGCCGGAGGCGCCGAGCAGGGCGAAGAAGGAGCCCTGGGGCACGGTGAGATCGAGCGGGTGCACGGCGGTGAAGGAGCCGTAGGTCTTGCTGATGCCGCTGAGGCGTACGTCGCCGCCGTTTTCTGTAGCAGTCGTCATGTTGGCGTCCAGAGGAGGTCGAGGTGTACCGCTGTGGGCAGGGCGGGCGTCAGGAACCGGTGAGCTTCGCGAACTTCCCCTCGTACGCGGCCTCTTCCTTCGGGCTGAGGGAGCGGAACGCGTGGGACTTCGCGGCCATGGCCTTGTCGGGGATGATCAGCGGGTTGTCCGCCGCCTCGGGGTCGATCTTCGCCAGCTCGTCGCGGACGCCGTCCACGGGGCACACATAGTTGATGTAGGCGGCGAGGCGGGCCGCGGGCCCGGGCTCGTAGTAGTAGTCGATGAGCCGCTCGGCGTTGCGCTTGTGGCGCGCCTTGTTGGGGACCAGCAGGTTGTCCGTCGAGGTCAGGTAGCCGCTGTCCGGGATGGCGAACTCGATGTCGGGGTTGGAGAGTTTGAGCTGGACGACGTCCCCGGCCCAGGCCACGCACGCGGCGAGGTCGCCCTTGTCGAGGTCGGCGGTGTAGTCGTTGCCGGTGAAGCGGCGGATCTGCTTCTTGTCGACGGCCTTCTGCAGCCGCGCGACGGCCGCGTCGAAGTCGTCGTCGGAGAACTTCGCGGGGTCCTTGCCGAGGTCGAGCAGCACCATCCCCATGGAGTCGCGCATCTCGGACAGGAACCCCACCCGCCCCTTGAGCTTCGGCTCGTCCAGGAGCTGCGACACCGAGGTGATCTTCTCGCCGTCGGTCGCCTTCTTGTTGTACGCGATGACGGTGGAGATGCCGGTCCAGGGGTACGAGTAGGCGCGCCCGGGGTCCCAGTCGGGCGAGCGGAACTGGGCGGACAGGTTGGCGTAGGCGTGCGGCAGCTGGGCCGGGTCGAGCTTCTGCACCCAGCCGAAGCGGATCAGGCGGGCGGCGAGCCAGTCCGTGACGCAGATCAGGTCGCGGCCGGTGTCCTGCCCGGCGGCGAGCTGGGGTTTGATCTTCCCGAAGAACTCGTTGTTGTCGTTGATGTCCTCGGTGTACTTGACCTTGATCCCGGTGCGCGCGGTGAACGCGTCGAGGGTCGGGCGCCGCTCCTTCTTGTCGACGTCCATGTACTCGGTCCAGTTGGAGAAGTTGACGCGCTTCTCCTTGTCCGAGCGGTCGTCGGCGGCGATGCCGCCCTCGCCCTTGCCCGCCGCGGGGATGCCGCACGCGCTCAGGGCGCCGAGCCCGCCCGCGGCGAGCACGCCGCCGCCGGAGGCGCGCAGCAGCGAACGGCGGGTGAGCGCGGCCCGGCCGCTCCTCAGACTGCGGTGCATGGCGGCCAGTTGGGCCGGGGAGAGGCTGTCGGGCTCGTACTGCTCCATGCGCTTTTCTGCCCTTTCGGGAGGGTGGAGGGGCGGGTGCCGCCGGTCACGCGGCGCCCGCTTCCGTGTTGTCCACGGTTTCCACGGTCCGGCTATCGGTCCCCGAAGATCGTGCGGTGCCAGTCCTTCCTCGCCACCGCGGTGTTGTCGAACATGACGTGCTTGATCTGGGTGTACTCCTCGAAGGAGTAGGCGGACATGTCCTTGCCGTAGCCGGACGCCTTGTATCCGCCATGCGGCATCTCGCTGAGGATCGGGATGTGGTCGTTGACCCACACGCAGCCGGCCTTGATCTCGCGGGTCGCGCGGTTGGCGCGGAAGACATCCCGCGTCCAGGCGGAGGCGGCGAGCCCGTAGGGGGTGTCGTTGGCGAGCCGGATGCCCTCGGTGTCGGAGTCGAAGGGCAGCACGACGAGGACGGGGCCGAAGATCTCCGCCTGCACGGCCTCGCTGTCCTGCGCGGCGTCCGCGATGAGGGTGGGCCGGTAGAACGCCCCGGGGTGGTCGGGCGCCTCGCCGCCGGTGATCACGCGCGCGTAGGAGCGGGCCCGGTCGACGAAGGCGGCGACGCGGTCGCGGTGCGCGTGCGAGATGAGTGGGCCCAGGTCGGTGGCCGGGTCGAAGGGGTCGCCGAGCCGCACGGTCGCCATGAGGTCGGCGACGCCCGCCACGAAGGCGTCGTACAGGGGGCGCTGTACGTACGCGCGCGTGGCGGCCGTGCAGTCCTGGCCGGTGTTGATCAGGGCGCCCGCGACGGCGCCGTGCACGGCGGCCTCCAGGTCGGCGTCGTCGAACACGACGAAGGGCGCCTTGCCGCCGAGTTCCAGGTGGAGCCGCTTGACGGTGGCGGTGGCGACCTCGGCGACGCGCTTGCCCACTCCGGTGGACCCGGTGAAGGAGGTCATGACGACATCGGGGTGCCCGACGAGGTGCTCACCGGCGTCCCGGCCCGCCCCCGTGACGATGTTGACGACGCCGTCGGGGATCCCGGCCGCGGTGGCGGCCTGCGCGAACATCAGCGAGGTGAACGGCGTCAGCTCGGACGGCTTCAGGACGATGGTGTTGCCGGCCGCGATGGCCGGGAGCACCTTCCAGGCGGCCATCTGGAGCGGGTAGTTCCAGGGCGCGATGGAGCCGACGACGCCGATGGGTTCGCGGCGTACGTACGAGGTGTGGTCGCCGCCGTCGTACTCCCCCGCGGACTGGCCCTGGAGGTGGCGGGCCGCGCCCGCGAAGAAGGCGGTGTTGTCGACGGTCCCCGGCACGTCGAACTCGCGGCTCAGCTTGATCGGCTTGCCGCACTGCAGGGACTCCGCCTGCGCGAGGTCCTCGGCGCGGGCGGAGAGCTCCGCGGCGAAGCGGTGCATGGCGTCGGAGCGCTCACCGGGGCTCGCGGCCGACCAGCCGTCGTACGCGCACGCGGCGGCGGCGACGGCGGCGTCCACGTCCTTCGGGCCCGCGAGCTCGTAGGTGAGGACCTCGTCGCCCGTGGCCGGATCCACCACCGCGTGGGTGCGTCCCGAGGTGCCCTGGGTGAGGCGTCCCGCGATGTACTGGGCGCCGTCCGCGAAACGGTCCCGCGCCTGGAATGTGTGCATGACGCTCTCCTCCGCCGGCCGCCCCGTCCCGAGAGGGCCGGCGTAGTTCCAGATCGATTTGAGTGCCGATCCTGACAGGGGGTCGATGGTCCAGCAAGTGATTCCGTTGTTGCCTTTTGGTTACGCGACGGAATCTGTCGACCAGGTGTCGAGTCGGCCTTGAAATTGGGGGACGGAGTGTCAGTGGTGCGTGCCAGGGTGGCGTGCATGAACGACGAGGTGGGGACCGCGGAGGCGGACACGGCGGGGATTCGCTCGGTGGAGTCATTGGTGTCCGCGGTGCGGGCGGGGCGGCGGCTGAAGTATCTGTACTTCTGGGGGCACGCCCCGCGCCGTGACGGCACGCTCGGGGCGAGCTGTTTCAGCCAGTGGTGGCCCTCGCCGTTCACCTCCGACGGCGTCGTGTATGCCACGGCCGAGCACTGGATGATGGCCGAGAAGGCCCGCCTCTTCGGGGACGCGGAGGCCGAGCGGGCGGTGCTTTCGGCGCGGACGCCCGCCGAGGCGAAGCGGGCGGGGCGCCTTGTGCGGGGCTTCGATGAGGGTGTGTGGGCGCGGGAGCGGTTCCGTGTCGTCGTCGAGGGCTCAGTGCGGAAGTTCTCCTCGGACGAGGCGCTTCTTGCCTACCTCGTCGGTACGGGGGAGCGGGTGCTGGTCGAGGCGAGCCCCGTCGACCCCGTGTGGGGGGTCGGTCTCGCCGCCGACGATCCGCGCGTCGGGGATCCCGCGGGGTGGCGGGGGCTGAACCTCTTGGGGTTCGCGCTCATGGCTGCGCGGGAGCGGTTGCGCTGACGGTTCTGTCCTGGCCCGCCGCTCCGCGGCGGAAATCTCCCACCCGCCCGCCCGTTTACTGGCACAACGGGCTTCGGGCCGCAGCCGAGCCGCCCGCTGCCCGAACGCACCAGGCAGGCCGAGCTTCCGGTGCCACTTGAGCTTGTCCGGCGTCGACGGACTGGGTGGGTGGGTGGGTACGTGGCGCATACGGAGCACTCGCGCCACTGCCTGCGCCTGCTGCGGACGCTCCACTCGCACCGCTCCCGGCCCTGAGCGCCTGGCCCGCCCCCGCACCCCCCGCTCCCAGCCGTGGACAACTGACCCGACCCCGCACCCCCCGTTCCCAGCCGTGGACAACTGACCCGACCCCGCACCCCCCGTTCCCAGCCGTGGACAGCTGGCCCGACCCCGCACCCTCCGTTCCCTGCTATGGACAGCTGCGCCGACCCCGCACCCTCCGTTCCGCGCTGTGGGCAGCTGGGCCGCCAGGGGCGGCACGGGTGGGCACAGCCCAGGTCGGCGGTGCCGATACGGCGTGGGGAGGGGTGCGCCTCAGGCCAACGGTCACCGGCAATGTGTGGGGTGCCCAGGAACCCCCCGGAGGGGCGCGTCCTACGATGATCCTCGGCCCCCGCGGGGGCCACCCGATCAGCCGATCACACCGTGTTCCCGGGGAGGAACCCATGACCGACCACCGCACAACCCCCGCCGCCCAGGCGCAGACGCCCACGTTCATCGCAGGCCTGCCCAAGGCCGAACTCCACGTCCACCACGTCGGCTCAGCCTCCCCCCGCATCGTCTCGGCCCTGGCCGCCCGCCACCCCGACTCCAAGGTCCCCACGGACATAGAGGCGCTGGCGGACTACTTCACGTTCACGGACTTCGCCCACTTCATCCAGGTCTACCTCTCCGTGGTCGACCTGATCCGCACCCCGGACGACGTCCACCTCCTCACCTTCGAGGTGGCCCGCGAACTGGCCCGCCAGAACGTCCGCTACGCCGAGCTCACGCTCACCCCGTTCTCCTCCACCCGCCGAGGCATCGAGGAGCGCGCCTTCATGGCCGCCATCGAGGACGCCCGCAAGACCGCCGAGTCCGAGCTCGGCATCGTCCTGCGCTGGTGCTTCGACGTCCCCGGCGAGGCGGGCCTGGACGCGGCCGAGGAGACGGTGCGGCTGGCCACGACGGACGGCATCCGCCCGGAGGGCCTGGTGTCCTTCGGCCTCGGCGGCCCCGAAATCGGCGTACCCCGCCCGCAGTTCAAGCCGTACTTCGACCGCGCCATCGCCGCCGGCCTGCACTCGGTGCCGCACGCGGGCGAGACCACCGGCCCGGAGACGGTCTGGGACGCGCTCACGCATCTGCGCGCCGAGCGCATCGGGCACGGCACCAGTTCCGCCCAGGACCCCGAGCTCCTCGCCCACCTCGCGGAGCACGGCATCCCCCTGGAGGTCTGCCCCACCTCCAACATCGCCACCCGCGCGGTCAGGACCCTCGACGAGCACCCGATCAAGCAGTTCGTGGACGCGGGCGTCACCGTCACGATCAACTCCGACGACCCGCCGATGTTCGGCACGGACCTCAACAACGAGTACGCCGTCGCCGCCCGCCTCCTCGCCCTCGACGAGCGCGGCATCGCCGACCTCGCGAAGAACGCCGTCGAGGTGTCCTTCCTGGACGCGGCCGGCAAGGAGCGGATCAAGGCGGAGATCGACTCGTACACGGAGAACTGGCTGGCCTCCTGACGGAGACGGCACAAGCCCCCTGACCCGGAGGCGGCCCGGAAGCAGCACCTCCGGGCCGCCTCCGGCCACAATGGGCCCATGCGCACCGTGACCGCCGTGGCCCACCGAGGCGACCCCTACCGCGTCCGCGAGAACACCCTCCCCTCCCTGCGCTCGGCGCTCGACCGGGGCGCGGACGCGGTGGAGATCGACGTCCGCCTGACCCGTGACGACGTACCCGTGCTGCTGCACGACGCGAGCCTCGACCGGCTCTGGGAGCACGAGCGGCCGCTCGCCGCGCTGTCCGCGGACGAGGTGCACGGGCTGACCGGCGGCGGCGTGCCCACCCTCGAAGCGGCCCTCAAGGAAACGGCGGGACACCGCGTCCTCGTGGACCTGCCGGGGGCCACCCCCGCGGCCGTACGCACGATCGTCGGCGTCGTCGCCGACTGCGGGGCCGCCGACCGGACGTACTACTGCGCGGGCCCCGAAGCGATGCTTGCCGTGCGCGCCGCGGACCCGGCCGCGGAGATCTCCCTCACCTGGAAATCCCTCGCCCCGCCCCGCCCGGCGCTACTCGCCGCGATCGCCCCGCGCTGGCTCAACTACCGCTTCGGCCTGGTGAGTCGGGAGCTGGCCGACCGGGTGCACGCCGATGGGCTGCTGATCTCCGCATGGACCGCCGACACCCGCCGGACCATGCGTAAGCTCATCTCCCACGGGGTGGACTCGATCACCACCAACCGCGTGGACGCACTCGCCGCCGAGCTGTCCCGACGGCCCCGGCGGCAGGGTCAGCAGACGGGGAAGGAACCTCACGGGTGAGCGCACAGAACGCAGCAGACGAAGCAGGCGCGGCGAACGCACGGGACACGTACGACGGCACGAGCGACGGCACGAGCGACGGCACGAGCGACGGCACGAGCGACGGCACGAGCGACGGCACGAGCGACGGCACCAACAGAAGTACCGGCCGCATTCGCACCGACGTGGCGCACAACGCCCGCGTGTGGAACTACTGGCTGGGCGGCAAGGACAACTACCCGGTGGACCGCGCGGTCGGCGAGCAGGTCGTCGAGATGTTCCCCGGCATCGGCGAAGTGGCCCGCGCGGACCGGGCGTTCCTCGGCCGGGCGGTGTCCCACTTGGTGGGCGACGCGGGCATCCGTCAGTTGCTGGACATCGGCACCGGCCTGCCCACGGGCGACAACACCCACGAGGTGGCGCAGCGCCTCGCGCCCGAGGCCCGCGTCGTGTACGTCGACAACGACCCGATCGTCCTGGCCCACGCGCACGCGCTGCTCACCAGCTCGCCGGAGGGCGTGACCACGTACATCGACGAGGATGCCCGCAACGCGCGGCGGATCATAGAGACCGCCGCCGAGACGCTCGACTTCACGCGCCCGGTCGCCGTGATGCTGCTCGGCATCCTGAACTTCATCCCGGACACCGAGGAGTGCCGAGGGATCGTACGGACCCTCATGGACGCGGTGCCGTGCGGCAGTTACCTGGTCCTGACCCACCCCACCCTGGACGCCGACGTCGGCGGCGCTGGCAATCAGCCGGCCATGGACTTCTGGAACGCCAACGCGACGCCCCCGATCACCGGCCGCACCCGCGCGGAGTTCCTGTCCTTCCTGGAGGGCATGGAACTCCTGGAGCCGGGCGTCGAGTCCTGCTCCCGCTGGCGCTTCCCGGAGGCGGCCCCGGTCCCCCAGTTCGGTGCGGTGGGCCGCAAACCGTAAGCCCCGGCCCCGCCTGGTCCGCCCCCCGTTAGTCCGACTCCCCCGTCACCAGGCCGACCGGCGGCACGATCGCCTGCGCGTCCACGCCCGCGCCCACCCACAGCCCGATCAGCAGCGCGGCCGTCGCCTCCACCAGGCCGGCCCGGCCGAGCCCGCCCGCGTCGTACGGCTCGCAGCCGATGTCCCGCACCAGTTCGCGTACGACGTCCAGCGCGTCCTCGTCGTCGCCGCACACCGGCACCGCGAGCGGCCGCCCGCCGAACACGGGCGGCGCGAGGCGCCACACGCTCTCGTGGCACAGGTTGAACGCCTTCACCACGCGGGCGCCGGGCGCGGCGGCGGCGAGCCGTTCGGCGGCGGAAGGACCGCCCTCCGTCAGCAGCGCGAAGCCCGCCCCCACCGGATTGCCGCAGTCCACCAACACCCGCCCGCGCAGGGCGGCTTCGAGCCCGCGGACCACGTCGGCCCCGGCCTCGTACGGCAGCGCGGAGAGCACCGCGCCGTCCCCGAAGTCGGCCGCCGCGCGCAGCGAGCCGTGGCCCGCCGCGCCGATCCGCCCGGCGAGCGCCGCCGCACGGCCCTCGTCCCGCCCGCCGACGAACACCTCGTGCCCCGCGCGGACCCTCCCCCAAGCTCTTAATGAGCAGGGGGTACCCCCTCACCGCCCAGGGCGGCGGCCATGTCCCCGGTTCCAAGTACCCCTATACGCATGCGTGTTCCTGCCGTTCCTGTCGGTCGTCCGGCCCCGGCGGCCGGTACGGAACGACAGTAGAAAGGCGCTCGGGCACCGATCGGTAAGTCTCGGGGCACCATGGGGCTGTGACGTCTCACGAACCGACCGACCTGCTGGCCGACTGCCGGGCCCGCCTCGCCTTCGACCTGCTCGCCAACACCTGGAACCCCGTCGCGCTCTGGGCGCTGCGGCACGGCCCGATGCGCCCCCGCGAACTGCGGGGGCGCATCGGCGGCATCAGCCCCAAGATCCTGACGGAGACGCTGCGCCGCCTGGAGTACCACGGCCTGGTGATCCGGCACGCGTACGCCGAGTCGCCACCCCGCGTCGAGTACGGGCTCACCGCGCTCGGCCGGGCGCTGATCGCGCCGATCGAGACGCTCGCCGCCTGGGCCTACGAGCACGGGGACGAGGTCCTGGCGGCGCAGGACAGCGCCGACGCCCCTTAGGGGACTTCCCCGTCAACTCCCCCGAGAAGGACAGAGGTCACCCCGGAGCGAACCCCCGGGTCGGCCCCCCTCCTCAGTGACGATCCACCCCGCGCGCGCCTCCCGAAGGATGAGGTCTACACCAGACACTCACCCCTTCCCCGGAGCAGCCCATGCGCAGACGTTCCAGCACCTCCGCCGCGCTCGCCACCGCCCTGGCCCTCGGCATCACCGCCGCCGCCACGGCGCCCGCCCTCGCCGACGCGCCCCCGGCCGTCGCCACCCGCACCCCGGGCCCCGACGCCAAGGCCCTGCGGGCCGCGATCGCGGGGCTTCCGGACGCCGAGGCGACCGCCGCCCTGGTGCGGGTCGGCGGCAACAACGGGAAGTGGCGGGGCAGTTCGGGCGTGCGGGATGTGGTGTCGGGGCGCGCCGCCGATCCGGACGGGCGGTTCCGGGCCGGGTCCACCACGAAGGTGGTGACGGCGGCCGTCGTGCTGCAGCTCGCCGCCGAGGGCGAGGTCGACCTCGGCGCACCCGTGCAGCGCTACCTGCCGGACCTCTTCGCGCCGAACGCGGACGCCTTCCGGAAGCCCGTCTCCGTACGCCAACTCCTCAACCACACCAGCGGGTTGCGGCCGGGCCGCGCCACCGGCGAGACCTTCGCGGAGCTGTACGCGCACCGCTTCGAGACGCTCACCCCGCAGGAGGTCGCCGCCACGTCGATCGCGAAGGGACCCGCGTACGCCCCGGGCGTCAAGCAGGAGTACCTGGGCATCAACTACACGCTTCTCGGGCTGCTGATCGAGAAGGTCACGGGGCACACGTACGAGAGCGAGGCCACCCGGCGCGTCCTGAAGCGCGCGGGCATGCGGCACTCCTCCTTCCCCGGCACGGATCCGCGCATCCACGGCCCGCACAACCGCGGCTACCAGGCCGTGCGGGAGCCCGGCGGCGGGACGCGGCTGGTCGACGTCACCGAGTGGAACCAGCGGGACCGCTTCGCGGGCGGCGACATGATCTCCACGACAGCCGACCTGGAGCGGCTGACCATCGCGCTGTTCAGGGGCAGGATCGTGCCGAAGCCGCAGCTGGAGGAGATGTTCACGGTGCCGTCCGGCATCGAGGGCGCCACGATGAGCGCGGGGCTGCAGCGGCACGCCGCGCCCGACGGCCGGGTCGTCTGGCTCAAGACCGGCAGCCGGCACGGCTACAGCTCGATCATGGCCGCCAGCCGGAACCTGGACACCGTCCTCGTCTACTCCGTCAACTCCACCGACGCCAAGGGCGAGGACATGAACGCGGTGATCCAGCGCATCGTCGCGGCGGCGCTCAAGGTCGGCGGCTGACCGCCCGCCCGCGGGCCGGAGCCTTCGCGGGCCGGAGCCTTTGCGGGCCGGCGGTCATCCGGCCGCGGGCGGCGCGGCCTACGCGTTGGTCCCGGCGTCCACCGTGATCTCCGTCCCCGTGACGGTGCGCCCGCCCGGCCCCACCAGGTGGGCCACCGTCGCGGCGATGTCGTCCGCGTGCGAGTAGTGGCCGAGAGCGGAGAGGCCGCGCTGGAAGTCCGCCGAGCCGCCGTCGGCCGGGTTCATGTCCGTGTCCGTCGAGCCCGGGTGCACGGCGTTGACGGTGATGCCGCGGGGGCCGAACTCGCGGGCGAGGGCCTTGGTGAAGCCGCTCAGCGCGGACTTGCTCATCGAGTACAGGACGATGCCGGGGAACGGCGCCCGCAGCGCGAGGTTGCTGCCGATGCTCACGATGCGGCCGCCCTCCGGCAGGTGCGCCGACGCGGCCTGGGCACCCACGAACGCGGCGCGGGCGTGAATGGCGAGGACGCGGTCCAGCTCCTCCTGCGTGACCTCCTCGATGGGTCCTGACGGGAACACGCCCGCGTTGTTGACCAGAATGTCCAGGCCGCCCAGCTCGGCGGCCGTGCGCTCCACGGCGTCCCGCACCGCGCCCGCGTCCGCCGCGTCCGCCTCGATGGCAACCGCCCGCCGGCCCGCGGCCTCCACCTCGGCGACGACGGCCTGGGCCTTCGCCTTCCCGGCCGGGCTCACATAGGTGAACGCCACATCGGCCCCGTCCCGCGCCAGGCGCCGCACGATCGCCGCCCCGATTCCCCTGCTGCCGCCGGTCACCAGCGCTGCCTTGCCCAGGAGGTCCGTCATCCCCAGCCTCAAATCTCTCGCGTACGTCAGTCCCGCCGACTTCTGTGTCGATCGGCACAGAAACATTCACACAGGCGCATCCTCACGTCAAGGCCTATATTTGTCGGTCACTACAGAAATTCGTCGGGCACGGGACGAGGAGGTGGGAGCCGTGGCCACACGCGGTCGGCCCCGGGCGTTCGACCGGGACACGGCGCTGCGCCGGGCCATGGAGGTGTTCTGGAAGCAGGGGTACGAGGCCACGTCGATGACGGACCTCACCTCAGCGATGGGCATCGCCTCGCCCAGCCTGTACGCCGCGTTCGGCTCCAAGGAGAAGCTGTTCCGGGAGGCCGTCGCGCTGTACGACGCCACGGAGGGCGCGCCCATGGCCCGCGCGCTGACCGAACTCCCCTCCGCGCGGGCCGCGGTGGAGGCCGTGCTGCGCTACAACGCAAGTGCGTACGCCGACCGGGGCAGCCCGAGCGGCTGCATGATCGTGCTGGCCGCGACCAACTGCTCCCCCGCGAACGCGCCCGCCCAGGAATACCTCGCGACCTGGCGGCAGGCGGGCGCCGACATGATGGCCCGCCGCCTGGAGCAGGGCGTCGAGGAGGGCGAACTCCCCGCCGGCACGGACACGGAGGCGATGGCCGCCTTCTACACCACCGTCATCCAGGGCATGTCGTTGCGGGCCCGCGACGGGGCGAGCCGCGCGGACCTGGACAAGACGGTGGACCGGGCGATGGCGGCGTGGGAGGTCGTGGCCGCGCCGCCTCCACAGTGACCGCCGTGCCGCAGCCCGGCCACGGAACTACAGCCCGGCCGCGGAGCTACAACCCCGCCAGGGAGTTCCACCGCTTCGCGAACTCCGTGCGCTCCTTGGAGGTGATGTCCCGCGCGATCACGAGCCGCTTGCGCATCGCGTCGTCCGGGAAGATCAGCGGGTCCTCGGCGAGCGCCGCCAGTTCCTTGTCCTTGTTGGAGGCGAGGATGTCGCGGGCGGCGGGCACGGGGCAGACGTAGTTGACCCAGGCGGCCAGCTCGGCGGCGACCTCGGGCTCATAGTAGTAGTCGATCAGGCGCTCGGCGTTGGCCTTGTGGCGGGCGAGGTTGGGGATCATCAGGGACTCGGCCCACAGCTCGGCGCCCTCCTCAGGGACGACGAACTCGATGTCCGGGTCGTCGGCCTGGAGCTGGATGACGTCGCCGCTGTAGGCCTGGCAGGCGAGTACGTCGCCGCTGGAGAGGTCCTTGATGTAGTCGTTGCCGGTGAAGCGGCGGATGTGGTGGCTGTCGACGAGCTTCTCGACCCGGTCGCACATCCGGTGGAAGTCGTCCGCCGTCCACTGGGTGATGTCGACGCCGTCGCCCTGCATCAGCAGCCCGAAGGCCTCGTCGAGGCCGGACAGCAGGGTGACGCGGCCCTTGAGGTCGTCCGCCCACAGGTCCGAAACGTGCTTGATCTCGCGGCCGAGCCGCTTCTTGTTGTACGCGATGCCGGTGATCCCCGACTGCCAGGGGACGGTGAACTTGCGGCCCCGGTCGAAGTGGGGCGAGCGCAGCAGCGGGTCGAGGTGCTCGGTGACGTTCGGCTGGCGGGCGCGGTCCATCTCCTGGACCCAACCGAGGCGGACGAAGCGGGCGCACATCCAGTCGCTGATGACGATGAGGTCGCGGCCGGTCTCCTGATGGTTCATCAGGGACGGGCTGATCTTGCCGAAGAACTCGTCGTTGTCGTTGATCTCCTCCGTGTAGCGCACGTCGATGCCGGTGCGCTTCTCGAAGGCGTCGAGCGTGGGCCGCTTCGTCTTGTTCTTGTCGTCGGTGTCTATGTAGAGCGGCCAGTTGGCGAAGGCCAGCTTCCGGTCGGTGCGCGAGCGGTCGGCGGCGGCGCGTTCGTCCGGTGCGATGTACGCGGCGGGCACCCCGCAGCCGCTGGCGAGCGCGGCCACCCCGGCGGCGGTGGCACCGCCGCCGAGGGCACGCAGCAGGGACCGGCGGGACATGGGGGCGGAGGCCGTGGGGTTCGCTCGCACTGCTCTCGGGGCTCTCGGGTTCGCTCGCACCTCGGCAGCATGCACGCGCGCGTGGGGGCCGGGCAATGGACGGTGCGTCGGGGCGGGGGCGGCGCGGGGCGACATGCTGTCGGGGCGGGGGCGACGCCGCCTCCGCAGTCCGCGCAGTCCGGCGCTTCCGCCGCCTCAGCGTTCCGGCGCCAGCGCCCCCGCCAGGTCCGACGCCGTCACGCGCGTCAGCGGCGCCTCGTCGAGCGGCCCGGGGAAGAGCCGGTACGCCGTGCCGGACGCGGCGTGCTCCACCCCGGCCAGATCGCCGTGCACGAGGGCCACGAAGGCACACCGGCCCGCCAACTCCGGCTCCGCACACAGCACATCGGGCTCCCAAGCGTCCCTGATACGGACAGCGAAGTCGGCGCGCGGCTCGTCGGGCTCGCGGCGGTAGCCCCACAGGACGTGGCCGCGCCCGCGCACCAGCACGTCGCCGTCGGTGCGCGCGGCCGCCGTCCAGCAGGCCAGGTCCCAGAGCGTGGCGCGGCCGCCGGGCTCGAAGGTGTCGACCAGGTCGTGGCCTGCGCGGCCGAGCACCGAGCGGTAGCGCCAGACGTCGTGGGTGCCCTCGCCGGTGGCGAGCGTGAGGTCCGCCCACCAGGCGCGGCGCGAGCGCAGGTCCACGATCATCGGTACGCGCAGCGCGGCGTCGCCCGCGAGGTCGAAGCGCTGCCGGACGGTGCGCGGGTCGAAGACGGCCCGGTCCTTACGCTCCCCCGGCACGGCCATGAACCCGGCGAAGGCGTCCGGGAGTTGATCGAAGGGCACGTCGTTGTACGACAGGACGGCGGGCACGACGAAGCGCACCCCCGCCTTGGCGAGCCGCGGCAGGTCCAGGTCGAGGTACTCGGTGGCGCCGTGCGGGGCGGGCGCCGAGGTCAGGTCCCCCGAGTGCAGGGCGGCACGGCCCGCGTACTCGAGCTGGGTGTAGTCGCACAGCCCGACGAACCGCCACGCGTCGTCGTACAGCGCGACGGACAGATCGAGGTCGACCCGCACGCCCTTCGGCTGCAGCCAGTGCAGGAAGAGCCGAACGTGCTCGGTCTCCCCGGGCATGGCCAGCGAGCTGCCACGCGGCACGGAGACGAGCGAGACGGCGGAGGCCCGCTCGGCAAACGGCACGGGCAGATCCCCGAGCCCGGCATCGAGCACGGCGACGTCGTACGGCACGCCACCCTCACCGGTGCGGCAAGGTTTTAGCCCGTCCGGCGTTTGAGGACGAGCCGCGGAGCGGCGATACGGGGGTCCAGGGGGCAGAGCCCCCTGGTTACGGGAAGGGGCGGGATTGGGGAAGCCCCCGGCAGGGCCCACCGCCAGCCGCCGCACCGCCTCCGCCTCGATGAGTTCCGCGGCCCTCGACGCCACGCGGGGCGGCAGCGGCGGCCGGTGGTCGTCGACGGCGTAGGCCTTGGTGACGCGGCCGCGGGGGAAGAAGACGCGGCGGCCGCCGGGGCGGGCGCGCACCTTCATGCGGCCGTAAGCGCCGAGCAGCGCCCCCACCCCCGCCCGGGGCAGAGCGTCGGCCAGCGCCTCGGCCACCGGCTCGGGCAGCGTGGTCTCGCCCGAGCGGGCCAGCAACACGTCGAGACGGCGCAGCAGTTCGCCGGGGCGGGCGCGCAGCAGCGCGGCGGCGGCCGTGGTGTCCCAGCGGGCAAGGGCGGCCTCGACACGGCTCTGCCAGCCGGTGTGCCGCAGACGGTCCCCGTCCAGGCGGATGTCCTCGTGGCGGGCGGCCTCCGTGAGGAGTACGTCCGTGAGCGCCGGGTCGTCGAGACGGGTGCCGCGCAGCACGGCGAACGCGAGCGCCACGCGCGCGTGCCGCTCGGCCCGCTCGAAGGGGTGCAGGATCTCACCGACGCGCTTCCAGGCACCCGGGTACCGGGCGAAGTCCTCGCACAGGTGCCGCAGGTCGAACGTGCCCAGCAGAGCGAGCAGTTCGCGCCGCACCGGGCGGGAAAGCCCGCACAGCTTCGGCAGTGCGAGCAGGTCGGGGTCGCCACCGGAACGTACGACAAGGAGCCGCAGCACATCGGTGGCCGTGTCCGCGTACCGGGCGACGAGCGGCCGCGCCGCCGGGTCGTCCAGGAAGGGCGCGAGGGCCAGGGCCTTGCTCTCGCGCAGGGGAATCTCGTCCGGAAGCCATTCAAAGCCGCCGCCCCCGGCGCCGGGCGCCGAGTCCACCCCCGCCCCGCGCGCATGGACCCGCCCGAGCAGCAGCACCAAGTCGTCGTGGTCCTGCGGGTTCAGCGGCGTACGGCGGGCCAGCAGCGCCGCGAGTTCCGTGGCCGCGTCGTCGGGCGCGCCCAGGCCCAGCGCGCGCAGCACGGCGCCGCCGTCACCGGGCGGGGCGGCGGGGCTCCAGGTCACGGGGTCGATCCACGGGTCGGTCGGCCCGTCGGTGTCGTAACGGCTGTCGCAGACCGGGCAGGCGTACCAGACGCAGCACAGCTCGCAGCACCCCTCGATGGTCGCCACGCAGCCCTCGCAGAGCAGGTGCGCGCACGGCGCGAGCGCCCGGACGCGGCGCCCGGGCAGGCCGCAGGCCATGCAGGGCTGGTGCGGCTGGGCGGCGAGGTGGTCGAGGACGACGGTGGTGTACCGGTCGCGGGCGTGCTGGTACGGCACCACGTCCGGGAAGCGCGCGAACAGCGGCGCGTGCGTGCGGTCGGAGCCCATCAGGGCGTCGACGTCCGCGAGCAGCCGCATGCCGGTGACGGCGAGCTCGACGGCGGGCAGGGCCGTGAGCGCGCGGCGCAGCGGGGTGGTCAACAGATGCCCGCGGTCGGCGAGTTCGGCTTCGAGGACGACGACCGCGGCCCGCACGTCCACCGCACCGGCGTCCCCGGGCTCCCCGGCGCCTTCGGCGGCCCCGGCGACGTACACACTCTGGCGGCGGCGCAGCAGCAGCGCCGCGAGGTCATCGGCGGTCATCGGTCGGTCGTCCCATCCCCCATGAAGCAGCGAAGCGGGGGCGGAGAGTGCGTGCGCTACGGATCTTTTTGCAGAAGAAGGAAGAAGGAAGCACACGACGGGAGCCGCCCCCGCGTACGCAACGGTACGCGGGGGCGGCAATCACAGCACCCGAATTAGGCGCCCCGCCGGAACTCTCAACCGAGCGACGTCATCACGTGCTTGATGCGCGTGTAGTCGTCGAAGCCGTACGACGAGAGGTCCTTGCCGTAGCCGGACTTCTTGAAGCCGCCGTGCGGCATCTCCGCGACCAGCGGGATGTGGGTGTTGATCCACACGCAGCCGAAGTCGAGGGCCTTGGACAGCCGCATCGCGCGGGCGTGGTCCTTGGTCCACACCGAGGAGGCGAGGGCGTACTCCACGCCGTTCGCGTACTCGATGGCCTGGGCCTCCTCCGTGAAGGACTGCACGGTGATGACCGGGCCGAAGACCTCCTTCTGAATGATCTCGTCGTCCTGCTTGAGCCCGGAGACGACGGTCGGCGCGTAGAAGTAGCCCTTCTCGCCGACCCGCTGGCCGCCCGCCTCGACCTTGGCGTGCGCGGGCAGCCGCTCGATGAAGCCGGAGACCTGCGCGAGCTGGTTGGCGTTGTTGAGCGGACCGAACAGCACGTCCTCGTCGTCCGGCAGGCCGGTCTTGGTGTCGGCGGCGGCCTTGGCGAGCGCCGTCACGAACTCGTCGTGGATGGCCTCGTGCACGAGCACGCGCGTCGCCGCCGTACAGTCCTGGCCCGCGTTGAAGAAGCCCGCGACCGAGATGTCCTCGACGGCCTTGGCGATGTCCGTGTCCTCGAAGACCACGACGGGCGCCTTGCCGCCGAGCTCCAGGTGCACCCGCTTGAGGTCCTTGGACGCGGACTCGGCGACCTGCATGCCGGCCCGCACGGAGCCGGTGATGGAGGCCATCGCGGGCGTCGGGTGCTCGACCATCGCGCGGCCCGTGTCACGGTCGCCGCAGATGACGTTGAAGACGCCCGCGGGCACGATGGAGCCGATGATCTCGGCCATCAGGACGGTCGACGCGGGCGTCGTGTCCGACGGCTTCAGGACGACGGTGTTGCCCGCGGCGAGGGCCGGGGCGAACTTCCATACGCCCATCATCATGGGGTAGTTCCACGGGGCGACCTGCGCGCAGACACCGATCGGCTCACGCCGGACGATGGAGGTCAGACCCTCCATGTACTCACCGGCGGCGCGGCCTTCGAGCATCCGGGCCGCGCCCGCGAAGAAGCGGATCTGGTCGACCATGGGCGGGATCTCCTCGGACCGCGTGAGCCCGATCGGCTTGCCCGTGTTCTCGACCTCGGCCGCGATGAGTTCCTCGGCACGCTCCTCGAACGCGTCGGCGATCTTGAGGAGGTACTTCTGCCGCTCGGCGGGCACCAGGTCGCGCCAGGCCGGGAACGCGTCGGCCGCGGCCTTCATGGCCGCGTCGACGTCGGCCTGGCCCGACAGCGGTGCCACGGCATACGCCTCGCCGGTCGCCGGATTGATCACCTCGGTGGTCCGTCCGTCGGCCGCGTCCCGGAATTCTCCGTTGATGTAGTTGCGCAGACGGCGCAGCTCGGTGGTCACTGCCAAGCCCTCCTGTCCAGTGGATGAGACACCCACCCTAGTCGCTATACCGACGCTTTCAACATACCCAGCCGCCCAGAACTGCGAAATCCGTGCACCAAGACATCTCGTACAACGAAATTCATCGCTGATGCCTTGCGGAACAGACGAGACGTCGTGCACAGTGAAGCCGTGGCAAGTCGTAGCGCAGACCCCAGCAGCTCCCGCGGCGGGACGAATCCCTCGATCGACGCCGTCTCCCTGGCGATCATCGAGCAGCTCCAGGAGGACGGCCGCCGTCCGTACGCGGCGATCGGCAAGGCCGTCGGCCTCTCCGAAGCGGCCGTGCGGCAGCGGGTGCAGAAGCTGCTCGACCAGGGCGTGATGCAGATCGTCGCGGTCACGGACCCGCTCACCGTGGGCTTCCGGCGCCAGGCGATGGTCGGCATCGACGTCGAGGGTGACGTGGACCCGGTCGCGGACGCCGTGGCCGCCATGCCGGAGGCGGAGTACGTGGTGATGACCGCGGGCTCGCACGACCTCCTGGTGGAGATCGTCTGCGAGGACGACGACCACCTGCTCGAAGTCATCAACAAACGGATCCGCGCGCTCCCCGGCGTGCGCTCCACCGAGAGCTTCGTCTACCTCAAGCTCAAGAAGCAGACCTACATGTGGGGAACCCGATAGCCGTGAGCACCAAGGACCTCAGCCGAACCGCGTACGACCACCTGTGGATGCACTTCACCCGCATGTCGGCGTACGAGAACGCGCCCGTTCCCACCATCGTGCGTGGCGAAGGGACCTACATCTACGACGACAAGGGCAAGAAGTACCTCGACGGTCTCGCGGGCCTGTTCGTGGTCCAGGCAGGACACGGCCGCCAGGAGCTCGCCGATGTCGCCGCCAAGCAGGCCGCCGACCTCGCCTTCTTCCCCATCTGGTCGTACGCCCACCCCAAGGCCGTCGAACTGGCGGAACGTCTCGCCCAGTACGCGCCGGGCGATCTGAACAAGGTCTTCTTCACCACCGGCGGCGGCGAGGCCGTCGAGACCGCCTGGAAGCTGGCGAAGCAGTACCACAAGCTCACCGGCAACCACACGAAGTACAAGGTCATCTCGCGCGCGGTCGCCTACCACGGCACCCCCCAGGGCGCCCTGTCCATCACCGGACTCCCCGCCCTGAAGGCCCCGTTCGAGCCGCTCGTGCCGGGCGCCCACAAGGTCCCGAACACCAACATCTACCGCGCCCCGATCCACGGCGACGACCCCGAGGCCTTCGGCCGCTGGGCCGCCGACCAGATCGAACAGGAGATCCTCTTCGAGGGCCCCGAGACGGTCGCCGCCGTCTTCCTGGAGCCCGTGCAGAACGCGGGCGGCTGCTTCCCGCCCCCGCCCGGGTACTTCCAGCGGGTCCGCGAGATCTGCGACAAGTACGACGTGCTGCTCGTCTCCGACGAGGTCATCTGCGCCTTCGGCCGCCTCGGCACGATGTTCGCCTGCGACAAGTTCGGCTACGTCCCCGACATCATCACCTGCGCCAAGGGCATGACCTCGGGCTACTCCCCGATCGGCGCCGCGATCATCTCGGACCGCATCGCCGAGCCGTTCTACAAGGGCGACAACACCTTCCTGCACGGCTACACCTTCGGCGGCCACCCGGTCTCGGCCGCCGTCGGCCTCGCCAACCTCGACATCTTCGAGCGCGAGGGCCTCAACCAGCACGTGCTCGACAACGAGTCCGCGTTCCTGACCACCCTGCAGAAGCTGCACGACCTGCCGATAGTCGGCGACGTCCGCGGCAACGGCTTCTTCTACGGCATCGAGCTCGTCAAGGACAAGGCCACCAAGGAGTCCTTCACGGACGAGGAGTCGGAGCGCGTGCTCTACGGCTTCGTCTCCAAGAAGCTCTTCGAGTACGGCCTGTACTGCCGCGCCGACGACCGCGGCGACCCGGTCATCCAGCTCTCGCCGCCGCTGGTCTCGGACCAGTCGACGTTCGACGAGATCGAGGGCATCGTGCGGCAGGTCCTGACGGAGGCCTGGACCAAGATCTGATCCGCGCCCCGGCCCGTACGCGATCGCCGTACACGGCCAGGTGTGTCACCGCCGTACCCGGCCCGGGTGCGCCCATCCGAGTGAGATGGGCGGACCCGGGCCGCGTCCTTGTCCGGCGCCCGGCGCCGAATCCCTAGCGTGCCCAGTGACCGATCGGCCCAGCCTTCGTTCCCCCGTACGGGGGAGGCAATCTGATCTGAACCGAGGTGTACGCCATGGTGGCCCCGCCGGACAACGACGTGCTGTGGGCGCGAGCCCTGCACGTCACACTCAACGGCTCCCCCGCACTCACCGGTGTCTCGCTCGGTGTCCGCGAGCGCGAGATCCTCGCCGTCGGCGGCCCGCGCGGCAGCGGCAAGACCACGCTGCTGCGCTGTCTTTCGGGCCAGCTGCTGCCCCACCAGGGCGAGGTGTGGTTCAACTCCACGCCCGTGCACACCATGGGCCCGCTGGTGCGCGAGCGCCTGCGCCGCGACCGCTTCGGCTGGATCGACCCCCGGCCCCGGCTTGTACCGGAGCTGAACGCCTGGGAGAACGCCGCGCTCGGCCTGATGCTGCGCGGCGGCGCCCGCCGCCTCGCCCGCGTCGCCGCCCACGAGTGGCTGGAGCGCCTCGACATCGGCGACTGCGCCCGCAAGCGGCCGGGCGCCCTCACCCAGGCCGAGCGCCAGCGCGTCGCCATCGCCCGCGCCCTGGCCTGCACGCCGACCGTCCTCTTCGCCGACGAGCCCACCGCGCCGCTGCACCGCGCCGACCGCGCACACGTCCTTCGTACGCTGACGACGGCGGCCCGCTCGCACGACATCACCGTCGTCCTCGCCACCCACGACGCGGAGGTCGCCTCGCTCGCCGACCGCGCGGTGACGCTGCTGGACGGGCGGCGCGTGCACACGGTGCACCTGCCGGGCGACGACCTGATCCGCCCGGGGGCGGCAGAGGGCTCGAGCGGTGCTGCGGGGCACGGCGGTTCAGGGGGGTCTGGAGGAGCTGGAGGGACGGGAGGGGCCAGAGAGTCCAGAGGGCACAGAGAGCCCGGGGGGTCGGACGGGTCCAGAGGCTCTGACAGCACTGGCGCCACCACCGGCTCCGAGGGCACCACTGGCACCGGTACCACCACCGGCTCCGGCGGCCCCGGCGGCTCCGACGCGGAAGGCCGGGCCGCGTGCTCGCTCTCCGTCTAGCCCGCGGCTCCCGCCCCCTGGTCCAGCTGCGCAGGCTCCTTGTCGCCGCCGCGTCGGCCGGCACCGGCTTCCTGCTCCTGTGCACCCTGGCGTACGCGATGAGCCACCCGGCCTCCACCGGTTCCGTGCTCCGGCTCGCCTGGTGCGCCGCCCCCATCGCCGCCACCGTCTACTTCGCGGTCGCCGTGGCCCGCACCGACCCCGGCACCAAGCCGCGCCCCGGACTCGCGGCCATCGGGCTCGGCCCCGGACAGCTCATGGTCATCGCCGCCATGACCACGGCCGTGGCCTGCACGCTCGGCTCCATGGTGGCGCTGCTGCTCTTCCTGCACCTGCGCGGCGACCTGTCGGGCCTGCCGTTCGACGGCGCGGCGGCCGAACTGCTCGCCGCGGACCGGCCGTTGCCGCTCGCCGCCGCGCTGACACTGCTCGCGCTCGTGCCGCTCGCCGCGTCCGTCGCCGTCGCCGTCGTACTGCGCCCGCGCCCCGCCAAGCCCGGTGCCGCGCCCGACCCCGACGACCCCACGCCCCCGGCCGCCGCGCCGGGCGGCCTGCCCTGGGGCGTCGCACTGCTCGCGGCCGGGCTCGCCGCCGAGACGTACGCGAGCGGGGTCGACAACGGCTCGGGCCCGCGCATGCCCGGCGGGCTCGCCGGCAGCCCCGTCGGCGCCCTGGCCGGCTGGGGGCTCACCGCCCTCGGCCTCGCCCTCGCCGGGCCCGCGCTCACCCATCTGTGCGGACGGCTGCTGCAGGCGGTGCGGCCGGGAGCGCTGCGGCTGCTCGCGGGGCGCGTGCTCCAGCAGGAGGCGCGGCGGATCGGGCGGCCCCTCGGTGTGGTGTGCGCGGTGGCGTCGGGCGCGTACACGGCGAGCACGCTGTATGCCGACGCCGGCAGCCGCGGCTCGGACATCGGCCCGCTGACCACGCTCGGCGCTCTGCTCGTCGCGGGCTGCGCCCTGCTGACCCTGGCCACGGCCGCCGTCGAGGCCAAGCACGCGCGCGCCGACACCACGGCGGCGCTGCTGCGGCTCGGCGCGCCCGCGGCGCTGCTGCGGAGCTGCGTGGCGCTGCGCGCGGGGGCGCTGTTCGCGGTGTTCGGGCCCGTCACGTGGGTGGTGGCGGAGCTCGCCGCGATGCCGCTGACGCGCTGACGGCACACCGACAGCACGCCGACGAAGGCTCGTACGGAAACCCGCGCCAAAGCCCGTACGGAAACTCGTACGGAAAAAACTTCGCCGCGGCCGATGAGTTCCGGTCCGAGGGGCCGTCTAATCCTGCGTAAGACGCACACAGACGTTTACGCACGACACACGCACCCCACGGGAGACACACATGTACCAGCAGATGATCTTCGTGAACCTGGCCGTGAACGACGTCGAGGCCTCGCGGAAGTTCTTCACCGAGCTCGGTTACTCGATCAACAAGCAGTTCTCCACGGAGGACTGTGCCTGCGTCACGATCAGCGACACGATCGTCGCGATGATGCTCAGCAAGTCGCACTACCAGCAGTTCACCACCAAGGAGATCGCGGACGCCACCAAGACAAGCGAGGCACTGATCGGCCTCAGCGCCGAGAGCCGCACCGCGGTGGACGAGCTGGTCGACAAGGCGGTCGCGGCGGGCGGCACCGTCGGCAAGGTCCAGGACTACGGCTTCATGTACGGCCGCGCCTTCGACGACCTGGACGGCCACACCTGGGAGATCATCTGGATGGACCCGGCCCAGGTCGAGGGCTGAGCGTCAGGCACGTCCCAGGGGTGCATAGCATGGGCGGATGCTGCCCTCCGAAGCATCCGCCCAGCAGCCCGGCGACCGCGGGACCAAGGACCGCGAGATCGAGTCGCTCGCCGAGTTCGACGAGGTGATGGCGGTACGCGGCTCGCTCGCCGGATACCGCGTCCAGGCCGTCGACCTGACGGGCCGTACGGCCGCGCTGCTCACCGCGGACACCACGGACGCCGTGTTCCTCGGCTGCCCGATGGCGGAGGACGCCGCCGCCCGCGTCCGGGCCTCCGGCGCCCTGGTCTTCCCGCCCGTCCCGGGCCTGCCGTTCGACCCCTACCGCGCGCTCCTCTACACGCCCGGCGACCTGTTCGCGGGGCTGGAGGACGGCGGGTACGAGGCGACACCGGACGCCCGCGCCTACGCGTGGTTCCAGCAGACCAAGGCCGACGGCGACGTCTTCGCGTCGATGCTGCGCGCGGTGCACGACGACTCCATCTCCGACGCGCTCGACGAACTCCTGGCCGGGGCGCGGGTGGTGGGCGTCATGGGCGGTCACGCGATGGCGCGGGGCACGGAGGAGTACGCGGGTGCGGCGCGGCTCGGGCGGCAGCTCGCGCGCGCAGGGTTCACGGTGGCGACCGGGGGCGGTCCCGGGGCCATGGAGGCGGCGAACCTGGGGGCGTACGCCGCCGCGTACGACGACGAGATGCTCGACGAGGCGCTGGTCGTCCTCGCCAAGGCGCCCTCGTTCACGCCGTCGGTGACCGAGTGGGCGCGGGCCGCGTTCGCGGTGCGCGAGCGGTGGCCGTCCGGCGGTCCGTCCGTCGGCATCCCCACGTGGTTCTACGGCCACGAACCGCCGAACGCGTTCGCCGCGCACCTGGCCAAATACTTCGCCAACGCCACCCGCGAGGACGGGCTGCTCGCCCGGTCCAACGCGGGCGTCGTGTTCCTGCCGGGTGCCGCGGGCACCGTCCAGGAGATCTTCGACAACGCGACCCCCAACTACTACGAGTCCCGCGGCACCCCCACCCCCATGGTCCTGGTGAACACCCACCACTGGACCGACCACCTCCCTGCCTGGCCCCTCCTCCAGTCCCTGGCGACCAACCGCCCGATGGGGGCACGCATCGCGCTGGTGGGAGACGTAAGCGAGGCAGCAACGGCTTTGGCGGAGCTGGGCAGTCCGGCGTAGCCCCACGCACGGCGGGCAGCCCACCCACCCTCCGCCCACCCCCGCTGCGGGCAGCCCGGTTCGTGCCGCCACCTGCTGTGGGCTGCTGGACCGCATGAGCTGTCTGCTTCGCGCTGTGGGCAGCTGGGCCGCCAGGGGCGGCTCCCGACCCTCAAGGCAGCCCAGTCCGACGTCGCCTTTACGGCCGACAGTCACCCAAACGACGCCCGCTCCAGCCAGAACTCCAACAGCTCCCGATCCCCGAGCACCTCAACCCGCCCGGAGTCCAACCCCCGCCGCCGATAAAACGCCAGCAGAACCTCCGTAAGCGGCCCGCGAAGGGCGACGTCGGCCTTCTCGTGCCCCCGCCGCCACACGACCCCCTCCTCGGCCAACTCCACCACCCACTCCGCATCCACCGCGGCCCCCGCATCCACGGAGTGGAGATGAATGCTCCGCCCACCCCCACGCAACTCGCCCGCGTTGTCCGCCAAGTTGTTCCGCTGCACGTACTGCACGATCTCCAGCCACTCGTCGATCGCGTCAGCGGCAACCTCGGGCGCCACCTCGTACGGAACCCCCGCGGCGATCGCCGCGTCGGCCCGATGCACGGCCACCTCGTGCGTCATCCGCCGAGCCCAGAACTCGGCGGTGTGCTCCGCGGCCCACGTCCACACGGCCGTCTCGCCGGAGGCACCCCGCAGGGCCGCGTCCATCAGCTCCGCCGTCTCGGCGAGCCACGCGTCGAGCCCGGCGGGATCGTCGTCGCCGGGCCCCTCGATGCCCGGGACATCCGACTCGGGGATGTTCGCCTCCGCCCGCGTCCGCACATGCGCCTCGACCCACCGCACGGCACCGCCGGTGTGCCGGGCGAGCTGCCCGAGGGTCCATTCGGGACAGGTCGGCACGGTGACCGTCAGGTCGGCCCCTGTCAGGGTCTCCCTGAACAGCCCGAGCTGCCGGGCGACTTCTTCGCGGTACCGGTCGTATCCAAGTCTCGTCATGGCCGAACCATAGGTCGACACCCCCTGCCACGGCAGCCGGGATTCCGCCGCCACCGCCCGGAGGCCCCTCAGCCGAGCACCACCACGTCACCCGAGTCGAACGCGACCCCCACCGTCTCCCCCACAGCGGGCGCGTCCCGCAGCGCGCACGCCGCCTCGAGCTTCGGCCCGCCCTGCGGCTCCAGGCGCACGGCGACATGCGTGCCCCGGAACGTACGCGCCGTCACCACGCACGCGAGCCCCTCCCACGACCCCACGAGCCGCACCCCGGCGGGCCGCACGAGCAGCCGGCAGGCCCCCTGCCGGGTCCCGTCCGGCACCGGGATCTTGCCCCACACCGTGTCCGCGGCCTCGCCGGTGACGGTCGCGTCGACCACGTTGTCGAAGCCGAGGAAGCGCGCGACGAACTCGTCGGCCGGGTTCCGCCACACCTCAAGGGGCGTACCGGACTGGGCGATCCGCCCGTCCCGCATCACCACGACCCGGTCCGCGAGCGCGAACGCCTCGCCCTGGTCGTGCGTGACCGCGAGCACCGTCGTACCCAACTCGTCGAAGAGTTCCCGCAGTTCGACGACGAGGCGTTCCCGCAGTGAGCGATCGAGCTGGCCCAGGGGCTCGTCGAGCATCAGCAGCCGCGGCCGCGGCGCGAGCGCCCGGGCGAGCGCGACCCGCTGCTGCTCCCCGCCCGACAGCGAGGACACGGCCCGCTTCTGCGCGCCCGGCAGCCCCACCAGGTCGAGCAACTCGGCGACCCGCAGGGACTGTTCGGCGCGCGCGGCGCCGTGCATCCGCAGCCCGAAGGCGACGTTGCCCGCCACGTCCCGCTGCGGGAAGAGCTGATGGTCCTGGAACATCAGGCCGACGCCCCGCTTGTGCGCGGGCACCCCGACCTGGTCGCGCCCGCCGAGCACGATCCGCCCGCCGTCGAGCCCCTGCAGCCCGGCGACGGCCCGCAGCAGCGTCGACTTGCCGCTGCCGCTCGGCCCGAGCACGCACACGATCTCGTGCTCGGTGACATCGAGGCCCACAGAGTCGAGGGCGGCGCGGGCCCCGAACCGTACCGTCACGTCCTCAAGACGCAGCAGCGCCCCGGCCTGCCCGGCGCCCGGCGCGGCGTCCTGCGCGGCAGTCATCAGAACTCTCCCGTCGTACGTTCCGTACGCAACCGCTCCAGGAGCAACAGCGACACCGCGCACACCACCATCAGAATCGTCGAAAGGGCCATTGCCTGCCCGTAGTTGAGGTCCCCGGCGCGGCCGAGCAGCCGCGCCACCGCGACCGGCAGGGTGGGGTTGTCCGGCCGGGCGATGAACACCGTCGCGCCGAACTCGCCGAGCGACACCGCGAAGGCGAAGCCCGCCGCGATCAGCAGCGCCCGCCGGACCAGCGGGAAGTCGACCTCGCGCCAGGCCCGCAGCGGCGAGGCGCCGAGCACCGCCGCCGCCTCGCGCAGCCGTCCGTCGACCGCGCGCAGGACGGGCAGCATCGTGCGGACGACGAAGGGGACGCCCACCAGCGCCTGGGCCAGCGGCACCAGGATCCAGGACGCCCGCAGGTCGAGCGGCGGCTCGTCCAGGGCGATCAGGAAGCCGAAGCCGACGGTCACCGCGGACACGCCGAGCGGCAGCATGAGGAGCGCGTCGAACCCGCGCACGAGCCGTCCCGCGCGCCGGGTCAGCGCGGCCGCCGCGAGCCCGCCGATCACCACGGCGATGGCGGTGGCCACGACCGCGTACTGGAGCGAGTTCCCGATCGCGTCGACGGCCGGGACGAGGAACGCCCCGCCGTCGGTCGAGCGCAGCGTCTCGTAGTAGCGGAATCCGTAGCCGCCGGGCCCGTCGAACGAGCGCTGCACCAGCACGCCGAGCGGCAGCAGGATCAGCAGCGCGACGGTCAGGAGCACGAAGCCGAGCAGGCTCCACTGCCCGGCCCCGCGCGGCCGCCGCACCGTCGCCGACGCGTCCACCAGCTTCAGCGCGCTCTCGCGCCGGCGCACCGTCCAGGCGTGCACGGCGAGCACCCCGCCGACCGCCGCGAACTGCACGAGCGTGAGGACGGCGGCCGTCGGCAGGTCCAGGAGCTGGGCGGTCTGCCGGTAGATCTCGACTTCGAGCGTCGAGTACGCCGGGCCGCCGAGGATCTGTACGACGCCGAACGACGTGAACGTGAACAGGAAGACCATCAGCGCGGCCGCCGCGACGGCAGGTGCGAGCGCGGGCAGCGTGACCGTCCGCCAGGCGGTGAGCCGGGAGGCGCCGAGCATCCGCGCGGCCTCCTCCTGGCGCGGGTCGAGCCCTGACCAGAGCCCGCCGACGGTGCGCACGACGACGGCGTAGTTGAAGAAGACGTGCGCGAGCAGGATCGCCCACACCGTCGTGTCCAGGCGTACGCCCCACAGCTCGTCGAAGAGCCCGCCGCGCCCGATGAGGGCGAGGAAGGCCGTGCCGACGACGACGGTCGGCAGCACGAACGGCACGGTGACGACCGCCCGCAGCACCTGCTTGCCCCTGAAATCGAAGCGCGCGAAGACATACGCGCCGGGCAGCCCGATCAGCAGCGTGAGCGCCGTCGAGGCGAGCGCCTGCCAGGTGGTGAACCACAGGACCTGCTGGACGTCCGACTGGCCGACCACCTCGCCGATCCGGCCGAACTGCCAGCTCCCGTCCGCCTTCAGGCCGCGCCCGACGATCGCGGCGACCGGGTAGGCGAAGAAGACGGCGAAGAACGCGACGGGCAGGACCATGAGTCCGAGCCGCGCCGCGCTCCCGCGCCGGTCCCGCCGGGCACGGCCCCCGCGGTCACTACGTCCCGTACGTCCCTCAGGGGCCTTCCCGGAGCGGGGCTCGGCTACTTCAGAACGAGCGAGGTCCATGACTTGACCCACTGCTCACGGTTGTCGGCGATCTTCTTCGGGGCCATCGTCTGCGGCTTGTCGACCGTCACGCCGAACTTCCGGAACAGCTCGGGCGTCTGCGCTCCCTCGCGCACCGGGTTCACGAACATCTTCAGCGGCATGTCGTCCTGGAACTTCTTACTGATCATGAAGTCGAGGAGCGCCTTGCCGCCCTTCTCGTTCTTCGCGCCCTTCAGCAGGCCGGCGTACTCGATCTGCCGGAAGCAGGTGCCGGTGGCGACGCCCGTCGGGGCCTGCTTGGGCTGCGGCTCGGCGTAGAGCACCTCGACCGGCGGCGACGAGGCGTACGACACGACGAGCGGCCGGTCGCCCTTGGCCTTCTTGCCGCCGGCCGAGCCGGAGAACTCCTCGTTGTAGGCCTGCTCCCAGCCGTCGACGACCTTGACGCCGTTGGCCTTCAGCTTCTTCCAGTAGCCCTGCCAGCCGTCGTCGCCGTACTTCGCGGCCGTGCCGAGCACGAAGCCGAGGCCCGGAGAGGAGGTCGAGGCGTTCTCGGTGACGAGGAGGTTCTTGTACCGGGGCTTGATCAGGTCGTCGAAGGACTGCGGCGGCGCCAGCTTCTTGTCGGCGAAGTACTTCTTGTCGTAGTTCACGCAGATGTCGCCGGAGTCGATGGGCGTGACGCCCTTCTCGCCCCCGGCGGGCCGGTACTGCGGCAGGACCTGGTCCAGGCCCTTGGCCTCGTACGACTCGAAGACGCCGTTGTCGACCGCCCGGGAGAGCAGGGTGTTGTCGACGCCGAAGAACACGTCGCCCTGCGGGTTGCCCTTGGACAGGATCGCCTTGTTCACGGCCTGCCCGGCGTCGCCGTCCTCAAGAACACGGACCTTGTAGCCGAAGGTCTCCTCGAAGGCCTTCAACACGCCCTTGGAGACGTTGAAGGAGTCGTGCGTCACGAGGGTCACGGACTTGGCGTCCGACGCCTTCGACCCGTTGTCGGAGCCGCACGCGGTGACCACGACGAGCCCGAGGCCCACGGCGGCCGCCGTGACGGACGCCCTCTTCACCGACGCCCTCTTGATGGTGCTCACGAAAAACATCCTCCTGGAGTGACCAGGAAGAGACGCGGCCCTGCCCGGGACCGTCGGATCGGTGTCCCGGGCAGGGCGCAACAGCTTGAGTAGCGACCGAACTTCCTACCCAGAATGACCTGGGCGAGGTTCAGAGGGTCTGCGGCCGATACCGCACTCTCAGCGCTGTGGCGCTCCCCTGTCGGAATATGCAGATGTGGTTACGCCCGCAAGACTACCTCTCGGCCGCCGCGAGCTGGCCGCACGCCCCGTCGATCTCCTGGCCACGGGTGTCACGGATGGTGACCGGCACGCCGTGGGCGGCGATCGCCTCGACGAAGGCCTTCTCGTCCTCGGGCCGCGACGCCGTCCACTTCGAGCCGGGTGTCGGGTTCAGCGGGATGAGGTTGACGTGCACCGGCTTGCCCTTGAGCAGCCGCCCGAGCCGGTCGCCGCGCCATGCCTGGTCGTTGATGTCCCGGATCAGCGCGTACTCGATGGAGAGGCGGCGGCCGGACTTGGCCGCGTACTCCCAGCCGGCGTCCATGACCTCGCGGACCTTCCAGCGGGTGTTGACCGGGACGAGGGTGTCGCGCAGCTCGTCGTCGGGCGCGTGCAGCGAGATGGCGAGGCGGCACTTGAAGCCCTCGTCCGCGAACCGGTGGATGGCGGGCACCAGGCCGACGGTGGACACGGTGATGCCGCGCTGCGAGAGGCCGAGTCCGTCGGGCTCGGGGTCGGTCAGCCGACGGATGGCACCGACCACGCGGTTGTAGTTGGCGAGCGGCTCGCCCATGCCCATGAAGACGATGTTGGACAGCCGGGCCGCTCCGCCCGGGATCTCGCCGTCCCTGAGAGCCCGCATGCCGTCGACGATCTGGTGCACGATCTCAGCGGTGGACAGGTTCCGGTCCAGGCCCGCCTGGCCCGTCGCGCAGAACGGGCAGTTCATGCCGCATCCCGCCTGGGAGCTGATGCACATGGTGACCCGGTCCGGATAGCGCATCAGCACGGACTCCACCAGCGTGCCGTCGAACAGCCGCCACAGGGTCTTGCGGGTGGTGTCGTCGTCACAGCTGATGTGCCGCACCACCGACATCAGCTCCGGAAGCAGCGCCTCCTGGAGCTTGCCGCGCGCACCGGCCGGGATGTCCGTCCACTGCTCGGGCTGGTGGGCATACCGGGCGAAGTAGTGCTGCGAGAGCTGCTTGGCGCGGAACGGCTTCTCGCCGGTGGCGGCGACGGCTTCCTTCCGCTCGGCGGGCGTGAGGTCGGCGAGGTGCCGCGGCGGCTTCTTGGCTCCGCGGGGCGCGACAAACGTGAGTTCTCCGGGCTTGGGCATGGTCCTTCAAGTGTCGCAGACATACGAGAGAGGCCCGCCACCCTGTGGATAACGGACCCCTCGTACACAAAACCGCAGGTCAACCGCCCCAACCAAGCCCAGCGGCTCAGCCGGTGCCGACGAACGCCACAAACAACAACCACACCACCGGCGCCGTCGGCAGCAAGGAGTCCAGCCGGTCCATGCTGTATCGACATGCGGCTCCGCCGCGTGGCGCCGTGGCCAGGCAGCAGCGTGCCCATGCCACCCTCGACACCAGAGCCCGGCGACACCACCGCACAACACGCACCCACTCAAACAGCGAGATCAGCCAGTACCCACGAACGCCACAAACAACAACCACACCACCGGCGCCGTCGGCAGCAAGGAGTCCAGCCGGTCCATGATGCCGCCGTGGCCCGGCAGCAGCGTGCCCATGTCCTTGATGCCGAGGTCACGCTTGATCATCGACTCGCCGAGGTCGCCGAGCGTCGCGCTCGCCGCGACCGCGAGGCCGATGAGCAGGCCCTGCCACCAGATGCCGTCGTCGATCAGGAAGTGCATGCACAGCGCGCCCGCCGCCATCGCGAAGGAGACCGCGCCGAGCAGCCCTTCCCTGGTCTTCCCGGGGCTGATGCGCGGCGCCAGCTTGTGCTTGCCGAAGCGCCAGCCGATCGCGTACGCACCAGTGTCGCTGACCACGGTGAGCAGCAGGAAGACGAACACCCGCCAGGGACCGTCGTCCGCGGTCAGCATCAGCGCCACGAACGTCGCGAGGAAGGGGACGTAGAACGCCGCGAAGACACCCGCGGTGACGTCCTTCAGATAGCCCTCGGGAGGCTCGGTCATGCGCCAGACGAGCACCGCGAGAGCGGTCAGCGCCATCGCCACCCAGGCGCCCTCGGCCCCGCGGACGTACCCGGCGACGACCATCGCGGCGCCGCCCACGGCGAGCGGCACGAGCGGCGCCCTGATGCCCTTGCGCTCTTCGAGGCGCGAGGTCAGCTCCCAGAGGCCGACCACCACGGCGACCGCTATGACGCCGACGAAGACCGCCTTCTTGATGAAGAGCGACGCGAGGATCACCGCGCCGAGCCCCACGCCGACCCCTATGGCCGCCCCGAGGTCACGGCCCGCGCTCTTCTTCTGCGGGGCTGGGGCGGGCTGTGGTGCGCCGGTCATGGGCTCCTGCGGCTTCTGCGCGGGGGGTGCGGGGGGCGGCGCGGGCGGCGTCTCGTCACGGAACAGGGGGCCGCTCGGCTGAGCAGCCCCCCGGTCGTCGTCCTGGTGTCCGCCGCTCACGCTTGCGTCGGGAACGATGGGCATGGGCTGCGTCTCTGAAGGAGTCAGTGCATGCTGCGCATCGTATGCGGGACCCGCCGGGGCAGCACCCTGGACCGGTCCCTGGCCGGGTGCCCCCCAGTACCCGGCTCTGGACGGCGCCCCCCAGGAAGTGTCGTTCACGGAGTTCGGATTCCTCAGACCTAGATGGACGTCGAGCGGACTCGATCAGACCTCGAGCAGCTCGGCTTCCTTGTGCTTGAGCAGCTCGTCCACCTGAGCAACGTACTTCGACGTGAGGTCTTCGAGGTCCTTCTCGGCGCGGCGGCCCTCGTCCTCGCCGATGTCGCCGTCCTTGATCGCCTTGTCGAAGGCGTCCTTGGCCTTGCGACGGATCGAACGGATCGAGACCTTCGAGTCCTCGCCCTTGGTCTTGGCGACCTTGATGTACTCGCGGCGGCGCTCCTCGGTGAGCTCGGGGAACGTCACCCGGATGATGTTTCCGTCGTTGCTCGGGTTGACGCCCAGGTCCGAGTCGCGGATCGCCTGCTCGATGTTGCGCAGTGCGGTCTTGTCGAACGGGGTCACCACGGCCATGCGCGGCTCGGGCACCGAGAACGAGGCGAGCTGGTTGATCGGCGTCAGCGCGCCGTAGTAGTCGGCCACGATTTTGTTGAACATCGCCGGGTGGGCACGGCCCGTACGGATCGCGGCGAAGTCCTCCTTGGCGACCACGACGGCCTTCTCCATCTTCTCCTCGGCCTCGAGGAGGGTCTCTTCGATCACCACTTGCTCCTGCGTGTCTTGAGTAGGCCCGGCTTCCATGAATCGGCCGGCTGCGTCGCGTCTCTTTCCTGCACGGTGTCCGACCGGCAGGGCTTTGTCCATCCCCTCGATGAGGTCGGCCGACGGCGTCGTCGACCCCGACGAGGGACGTACTCGGCTCAGGCCCGGGAGTCCTGGTCGCCCACGAGTGTGCCGATCTTCTCACCCTTGACGGCCCGCGCGATATTGCCCTCGGCGAGCAGTTCGAAGACGAGGATGGGCAGCTTGTTGTCCCGGCACAGGGTGACGGCGGTGGCATCGGCGACCTTCAGGTCGCGGGTGATGACCTCGCCGTACCCGAGGGAGTCGAACTTCACCGCGTCCGGGTTGGTCTTGGGGTCCGAGTCGTAGACCCCGTCGACGCCGTTCTTGCCCATGAGCAGGGCTTCGGCGTCGATCTCCAGGGCCCGCTGGGCGGCGGTGGTGTCGGTGGAGAAGTACGGCATGCCCATACCGGCGCCGAAGATGACGACGCGGCCCTTCTCCAGGTGGCGCACGGCGCGCAGCGGGATGTACGGCTCCGCGACCTGCCCCATGGTGATGGCGGTCTGCACGCGGCAGCCGATGCCTTCCTTCTCCAGGAAGTCCTGCAGCGCCAGGCAGTTCATCACCGTGCCGAGCATGCCCATGTAGTCGGAGCGGGCCCGGTCCATGCCGCGCTGCTGGAGTTCGGCGCCGCGGAAGAAGTTGCCGCCGCCGATGACGACGGCGATCTGCGCGCCGTCACGCACGACGGCCGCGATCTCGCGGGCGATTTTGTGCACCACATCGGGGTCGACGCCGAGTCCGCCGCCTCCGGCGAACGCCTCGCCGGACAGCTTCAGCAGGAAGCGCCCGGCTACTTTGCCGTCGTCACTCTTGGTGTCGGCCTTGGTCATGGAGTTCTCCTTGTGGTGCACATACGAAGAGGCCATTGCCGGTGGGGTGGTGTTCTCCCATGCGCGGCAATGGCCTCCTCGTCAGATCTTGCGGTCGTCCGTCGCGTGCGAGGGTCCCGTCCTTCCGGGTTCCCCTCGGATACGCCGTCACGCCCGTCACGTACGCCGCTGCGTACGCGGGCGACCGCGCTAGACCCTAGCGGGGTCTAGCGTCGATCGTGGTACGGACTCAGATGCCGACCTTGATGCGCGAGAAGCGCTTCAGGGTGACACCGGCCTCCTGGAGGACCTTCTCGACGGACTTCTTGTTGTCGAGGGCGTACGGCTGGCCCAGGAGGGTGGCGTCCTTGAAGAAGCCGTTGAGGCGACCCTCGACGATCTTCGGCAGGGCGGCCTCGGGCTTGCCCTCGGCGCGGGTGGTCTCCTCGGCGACACGACGCTCGGCCTCGACGACCTCGGCCGGCACGTCCTCCTTGGAGAGGTACTTCGGCGCGAAGGCGGCGATGTGCTGGGCGACGCCCTTGGCGACCTCGGCGTTCTCCTTGTCCAGCTCGACGAGGACACCGATCTGCGGGGGCAGGTCGGGCATCGTGCGGTGCATGTACGCGAAGACGTAGCCGTCGGAGAACTGCGCGAAGCGGTCCAGGACGATCTTCTCGCCGAGGTTGGCGTTGGCCTCGTCGACGAACGCCTGGACCGTCTTGCCGGGCTCGATCTCGGACGCGAGCAGCGCCTCGACGTCGGCCGGGCTGGTCTTGGCGACGTGGGCGGCCAGTGCGTTCGCGACGGACTGGAACTTCTCGCCCTTGGCGACGAAGTCGGTCTCGCACTTGAGCTCGACGATGACGCCGGTGGAGTTGTCGTCGGCGATCAGGGAGACGACGGCGCCGTTCTCGGCGGAGCGGCCCTCGCGCTTGGCGACGCCCTTCTGGCCCTTGATGCGCAGGGCCTCGACGGCCTTGTCGACGTTGCCGTCGGCCTCGTCGAGCGCCTTCTTGCAGTCCATCATGCCGGCGCCCGTGAGCTCACGGAGCTTCTTGACGTCAGCGGCGGTGTAGTTCGCCATGATTCTCGAAAGTCTTTCTCGAAGTCGAAGATCTACGGGTGAACGGCGGGGGCCGTGCTTGTGGCACGGGCCCCCGCCGTCAGCAGCCGATGCTGCCCAAGCTCAACCGTCAGGCCTGCTCGGCGTCCGCGGCCGGAGCCTCGGGGGTCTCGTCGGCCGGCTTCTCGTCGGCCTTCGGGGCCTCGTCGGCCTTCGGAGCCTCGTCAGCCTTGGGGGCCTCGTCAGCCTTGGGGGCCTCGTCGGCCTTCGGGGCCTCGGGGGTCTCGTCGGCCTTCTTCTCGCCCTCGAGCAGGTCGCGCTCCCACTCGGCGAGCGGCTCGCCCGCGGCCTTCTCGCCCGGCTTCGAGTCACCGGTGGCGACGCCGGAGCGGGCGATGAGGCCCTCGGCGACGGCGTCGGCGATCACGCGGGTGAGCAGGGTGACGGAGCGGATCGCGTCGTCGTTGCCCGGGATCTTGTAGTCGACCTCGTCGGGGTCGCAGTTGGTGTCGAGGATCGCGACGACCGGGATGTTGAGCTTGCGCGCCTCGCCGACGGCGATGTGCTCCTTCTTGGTGTCCACGATCCAGACGGCGCTGGGCACCTTGGACATCTCGCGGATACCGCCGAGGGTCTTCTCCAGCTTGGCCTTCTCGCGGGAGAGGACGAGCAGCTCCTTCTTGGTGAGGCCGGAGGCGGCCACGTCCTCGAAGTCGATCTGCTCGAGCTCCTTGAGGCGCTGCAGACGCTTGTAGACGGTCGAGAAGTTCGTGAGCATGCCGCCCAGCCAGCGCTGGTTGACGTACGGCATGCCGACGCGGGTCGCCTGCTCGGCGATGGCCTCCTGCGCCTGCTTCTTCGTACCGACGAACATGACCGTGCCGCCGTGGGCGACGGTCTCCTTGACGAACTCGTAGGCGCGGTCGATGTACGACAGCGACTGGAGCAGGTCGATGATGTAGATGCCGTTGCGCTCCGTGAAGATGAAGCGCTTCATCTTCGGGTTCCAACGGCGGGTCTGGTGACCGAAGTGGACGCCGCTTTCCAGCAGCTCCCGCATCGTGACGACGGCCATGGCCGTACTCCTTGGTTTTCTCGGTTATGTCCTGACGCCCGGCGCGCGCCGTGCCACGTACTCGCGTACGGGACCGAAAGGCGCTGACACCATCGGCTGCGAGAGCCTGATGTCGGGGCGTGCGAAGTCGACCCGGTGACCCGGATCGCCACATGAAGTGTACGGGACCCGCGGGGCGCCGGGTGACGGCGCTGTCCACAACCGGCTGGTAGTCCACCGTTCCCGGCCATGATCCCCGCGGATCGGCGCCGGGCGGGACCGTTCTGGCATGACGTGTGAGCGACTGCCCCGGGTGCGGGGCGCGACGAATGTGGCGGTGTGGGTCCTGGTGCTGCTGGCGCTGGTCTGCGGGTCCGTGCGGGCGGCGGGACCGGGGCCGGCTGCGCCTGCGAGCCGCGCGCAGGCACCGGAGCCGCCACCGGGCGCGGCGGCCGCGGCGGCCCGGGGTCCGGTTCCGGTCGTCGGCGGCGTTTGGCCGGTGGCGGCGCGTCCGTGGGTGGTACGGGGATGGGAGCCGCCGGCCACGGAGTACGGCGCGGGTCACCGGGGCGTGGACCTGGCCGCGCCGCCGGGCTCCCCGGTCCGCGCGGTCGCCCCGGGGCGGGTGTCCTTCGCGGGGCGGGTGGCGGGCCGCGGGGTGGTCTCGGTGGAGCTGGCACGCACGGGGGACCCGCCCCTGCGCACGACCTACGAGCCGGTGCGGCCCACGGTCAGGAAGGGCGCGGAGGTGGCCACGGGCGACCCCCTCGGCACGGTCGAGCCAACGGCCCGCTTCCACTGCCCCACGGCATGCGTGCACTGGGGCCTCCTCCGGGAGGACACCTACCTGAACCCGTTGACCCTGCTCCCACCGTGGCTCCTGGGCCGAGCCCCGTCCCGCCTGCTGCCTCTGACGACCAACCGTCTGTAGGCAAACGTGCCACAGAGTTCGCTCCCGTCCCGGCTGTGGGCAGTCGTGCCGCACCCCCCACTCCCACTCCCGCTCCCGCTGTGGGCACGTGCTGCAGAGTGCGCCTTCCCGGCTGTGGGCAGTCGTGCCGCAGGGCGGCACGGGTGGGCACAGCCCCCGGTTCCGGGCACCCTGATGCCAACGCCGACCAAAGTCGCCCCCGGGCGCCCGACACCCACCCCAGGCCCCCGGCCAGACCTAGCCGCGCACGCCCCGCAGAGCCATGGCCACGGCAGCCTCCGTAATGGCCTCGGGCTCCTCGGCCACCCCCAGCTCGATCCGCCGGACCGCGGCGTCCACGATCCCCTGCAACAGCATCGCGGCGAGCCGCGGCTCCTGATGCCCCAGCGCCCCGAGCGCCTCCACGATCATGGCCACAAGACCACCGTGCGCGGCCCGGATCTTCTCCCGCGCCCCCGCGTCCAGCTCGCTCGCCGAGATCGCCACCACGGCCCGGTGCCGCCGGTCCCCGACCAGCGCGAGCTGCCGCCGCACGTACGCCTCGACCTGCGCCTCGGGCGAGTCCGCCGCTTCCATGGCCGCCGAGACCTCCGCCGCCCAGACGGGGAAGTCGACCTCGCACAGCTCTTCCACGACGGCCGCGCGCGAGCGGAAGTATTCATAGACGGACGAGCGCGCGAGTCCCGTGCGCTCGGCGAGGGCCGGGAACGTCAGCGCCTCCGTACCGCCTTCGGACAGCAGGGATCGCGCTGCGTCCAGCAGGGCGCCGCGCTGCATCGACCGGTGCTCGGCCACAGAGGCCGCTCGAATCCTTGGCACGGCTCCACTTTACGGACGAGGCGCCCGCCAGGGGAGCCCGCCAGGCAGGCATTCCTCCTGGCAGCGGCAGCGCCGGGGCACAGGGCGCGGCCGGAGGCAGGGACGATTCACCCGCGCACCGGCACCCTCACCGACCAAAACTGGCCAGCTTCGCCCGCAACTGCAGCACCGACTTCGTGTGGATCTGGCTCACGCGACTCTCCGTCACCCCGAGCACGTTGCCGATCTCGGCGAGCGTGAGGCCCTCGTAGTAGTACAGCGTGACGACGGTCTTCTCCCGCTCCGGCAGCGTATTGATCGCCCGCGCGAGGAGCCGCCGCAGCTCACGGTCCTCGGCGACCTCGACGGGATTGTCGGCCGCGGTGTCCTCGAGGGTGTCCATCAGGCTCAGCCGGTCGCCCTCACCGCCGACATGCAGCAGCTCCTCCAGGGCGACGACGTTCGCCAGCGACAACTGGCTGAAGACCGCGTGCAGTTCCTCCACCGGGATGCCCATCTCGGCGGCGACCTCGCCCTCGGACGGGGTGCGCCGCAGCCGCGCCTCCAGCGTGGCGTACGCCCGCTCCACGTTGCGCGCCTTCTGCCGCACGGACCGGGGGATCCAGTCCAGCGCCCGCAACTCGTCGATCATCGCGCCCCGGATCCGCGTGATCGCGTACGTCTCGAACTTGATCGAGCGCTCGATGTCGAACTTCTCGATCGCGTCGATGAGCCCGAAGACCCCGGACGACACGAAGTCCGCCTGCTCGACGTTGGGCGGCAGGCCGACGCTCACGCGACCCGCGACGTACTTCACGAGCGGCGAGTAGTGCAGGATCAACTGCTCGCGCAGCCGCCCGTCGCCCGTCGTCTTGTACGACCGCCACAGCTCGTCCAGCGACGTGGGAGCGGGTGGCCGCTCCCGCTCGCCGCTTCGGGCGGCTGGGGGAACTGCCGCCCGGTCGGACCCTGAGGTGTGCTGGGGCATGCGTCGCCTTGAGCCGTTCTGCCGTGAACTGGGGAAAGTTGCCGGAATCAGTGCGCTTGGGAGTGTGTGCGAAGTGAATGAGGTCGTCCGTCTGATGGCTTGTCCGCACCGGATCCATTGTGAGCGTAGCGTGACTGAAGTGTCGCAGAGTGCGAAGACTATGGGATCGCGCGTACGCAGATACGTTCCGCTTGACGCTCCACGGGATCACTTTCGTCGCGCTGCGTGACGGACGGGCCGCGCCAACTGCACGAATTCCCAAGGCCGTCGGGGTTCATCCGTCCGGCGCAACACTCACCGTCACGCCTCACCTCCACTCGGAAGGAGCGAGAGAATCGCCTGGCGTGTCAACTGCCAGCCGTCGCCGTGTCGTTCGACGAAGCCGAGCGAGCGAAGTTCGTACAGCCGGGCGACGGCGTCGTCCACGCTGGTGCCCGCCCCCCGTGCGATGTCCCGCGTCCCGGTGCTCCCGTGCGCCGGCAGGGCGGCCAGCACCCGGGCCGCGCCGGGGTGCAGCAGATCGCGCGGCACCACCGGGCCGCGCCGCGGCGGCGCCAGCTCCCCCATGTCCCCGACCAGCTCCACGATTTCGGCGGCGTCGCTGACCAGCACCCCGTCCCCGCGCAGCAGTTCGTGCACCCCCGCCGACAATCCGCTGGTGGCGGGCCCGGGCACCCCCATCGTGTGCCTCCCCAGGTCCTGGGCGCAGCGCGCCGTGACCAGGGCGCCGCTGCGGTAGGCAGCCTCCACGACGACGGTGCCGCGGGTGAGCGCCGCGATCACGCGGTTCCGCAGGATGAATCTGCTCGGCGTCGGGTGGTCGCCCGGCGGCAACTCCCCCACCACGAGCCCCTGTTCCGCGATCCGGCCGATCAACTGTGCGTGCCCCCGGGGATAGGGCCGGTCGACCCCGCACGCGAGCACCGCCACGGTGGCGCCGCCCGCGCCGAGGGCACCCCGGTGCGCGGCGCCGTCCACGCCGTACGCCCCGCCGGACATCACCACCCACCCGCGCTCCGCCAGCCCCGCGCCGAGACTAGCCGCCATGTGCGCCCCGTACTCCGTGCAGGCCCGGGCCCCCACGACCGCCACCGACCGCAGCGCCCAGATCCGCAGGGACGGCCGCCCCCGCACCCACAGCCCGACGGGCCGCGCGTCCCCCAGGTCGTCCAACTGCACCGGCCACTCGGCATCCCCGGGCACCACGAACCGCGCCCCGACCGCCCCGGCCGTCTCCAGATCCCGCACCGCCCGCACCCGCCCGGTCCGGGCCCGCAAGCCCTCCCACCGCTTCGCCGTGACCCCCGGCAGCCGCTCCTCGCCGTCGCCCTGCCCATGCCCCCCGACCAGCCGCCGCAGCACCTCGACGGCCCCCCACTCGCGCAGCCACCGCCCGCCCACGGCGTCCCCGGGCTCCAGCACCCGCGTCAGCGCGACGCGGGCGAGGCGGTCCTCGTCGAGGAGTGAGGGTGGGGGTGGGGGTGGGGCCGGACCCCGCTCCCCTTCCCCGCTCGCGTCCGCGCCCTCCCCGGTCACGTCCTCCCCTTCCCCGCTCACGTCCGCGCCCCCACCACCATGGGCAGCCCGCGCGGCACCCCGGTGCGCAGTTGGAGCGCCAGCGCCACGTCTCCCGCGTCCGGGCGGTCGTGGCCCGTCAGGTCGGCCACGGTCCACGCCACCCGCAGCACCCGGTCGAGGCCGCGGGCCGTGAGGAGGCCGCGCTCCAGGCCGTGTTCGGCCTCGGCCATGGACCCGGGGACGGCGTGCCACCGGGTGCGCAGCTCATGGCCCGGCACCTCGCTGTTGGTGCGCCAGGGGGTGCCCGCGAGGCGGGTGGCCGCGCGCTCCCGGGCGGCGCGTACGCGGTCGGCCACGACCTGTGTGGACTCTCCCCGCGCCCCCTGCGCCGTCAGTTCGGAGCGGGTGACGGCCTCCACATGGACCCTGAGGTCCACCCGGTCGAGGAGGGGGCCGGAGAGCCTGGCCTGGTAGCGGCGGATGGTGCTCGGGGAGCAGTCGCAGCTGTCGCCCGTCACGCTGAAGCGTCCGCACGGGCAGGGGTTCGCCGCGAGCAGCATCAAGAACCGCGAGGGCAGCCGCACCACGCCGGCGCTGCGGGCGATCACGACATACCCCGATTCCAGCGGCTGGCGCAGGGCGTCCAGCGCGTGGCTGCTGAACTCCGGCGCCTCGTCGAGAAAGAGCACCCCTCGATGAGCGAGGGAGACCGCCCCGGGCCGGGCGATCCCCTTGCCGCCGCCCACGAGCGACTGCATGGTCGCCGAGTGGTGCGGCGCACAGAACGGCGGGATGTCCACCAGCGGGTTGCCGGGCGGCAGCATGCCCGCGACCGAGTGGACGGCCGTCACCTCCAGGGACTCCGCCCTGGACAGCCGGGGCATGATGGCCGGCATCCGCTCGGCGAGCATGGTCTTGCCGGCGCCCGGCGGCCCTTGCAGGAACACATGGTGTCCACCTGCGGCCGCCACCTCCATCGCCGTGCGCGCCGAGGCCTGGCCGACCACGTCCGCCAGGTCCTGCTGCTGGTCGTGCTCCGAGGTCCCGAAGCCGCTCATGCCGGTGCCGAGCCCCGCACCGGGCAGGTTCAGGCCCGCCATCAGCGGGTCCGGGCGGCCGGCCTCGGCCGGATCCTCCTCCGGGACCGGTTCGTCGGTGAGGACCGCGATGAGCTGCCGGAGGCTGCGCACACCGAGGACGGACACCCCGGGCACCAGTGCGGCCTCCGCCGCCGTGCACTCCGGCACGACCACCTGCTCATAGCCGGCGTCCGCCGCCGCGAGGACGGCGGGCAGCACGCCGCGCACCGGCCGCACCCGGCCGTCGAGCCCCAGTTCGCCGATCATCACGATGTCGGCGAGGACACGGGGGTCGATCCGCTCCGCGGCACCGAGGACCGCGCAGGCCACGGCCAGGTCGAAACCGCTGCCGCCCTTCGGCACGGACGCGGGGCTCAGGCCGACCGTGAGCTTCTTCTGCGGCCACTCGCCACCGGAGTTGACCACCGCCGCCCTGACCCGGTCGCGGCTTTCCGTGAGGCTCTTGTCGGGCAGCCCCACCAGCGTGAACGCCGCGACGCCCGGTTCCAGATCGGCCTGCACCTCGACGACGACGCCGTCGACGCCGACCAGAGCCACCGAGCACGTACGCGCGAAGGCCATCAGGCCACCCCCCGCGCGTGCTCGACCACGGGCGCGCCGCGCTCGGGCACGACGACGCCCACCAGATCGATGCGCACGCCGCCCGGCGGCGCCCCGCCGTGTTCCTGGAGCCAGCGCTCGGCGAGGCCGCGCAATCGCTGGGCCTTGACGGGCGTGATCGCCGCCATCGGATGCTGGAAGGACGCCTCCCTGCGGGTCTTCACCTCGCAGACGACCAGGGCGTCACCGTCACGGGCGACGATGTCGATCTCGCCCGTCCTGCCGCCGCGCCAATTGCGGTCCAGGACCGTCATCCCGGCTTCGGCCAGCCGCCGTGCGGCCAGCTCCTCGCCGTACTTGCCGAGTGCACCCTGTGCGTTCATGTCGGCACCACCTCCGACACCCACGGTCACGCGGCGGGCCCCAGCTATTGGATCTTGGTGCGCTACTGGCGGGTTGTGGACAACCCTGTCCCCCGAACGGGGAAGCTCAGCCGCCCGGCAGCTCCAAATCGCTCTTGTTGAGCTCTTCGATGTTCACGTCCTTGAACGTGAGTACCCGTACCTGCTTGACGAACCGCGCCGGCCGGTACATGTCCCACACCCAGGCGTCCGCCATCGACACCTCGAAGAACACCTCACCCTGGACCGAGTGCACCTGCATCTCGTAGTCGTTGGTGAGGTAGAAGCGCCGCTCGGTCTCGATCACGTATTTGAACAGACCGACGACGTCTCGGTACTCCCGGTAGAGCTTCAGCTCCATCTCGGTCTCGTACTTCTCGAGGTCCTCGGCGCTCATGGCATGTTCCCCTTCAGCCGTGCGTCCCCCTATTGTGCGCCAGCCCCGGGAGCCCCTACACGATTTCCGTGTCGAGGGTCTGGGGCGCGCTCGGGGGACCCTCGTCGAGCAGCGTGCGCAGCAGCTCGGCGAGTCTGGTCGGATACACCGTCTCATGTGCCTGGGCGAGTTCCCGGCACGTCCACCAGCGTGCTCCGGCGACGCTGCGCCGCTCCAGGTCGGTCAGGCCCGTCGCACGCGTCGCCGTCTGCGCGGTTCGGGCCAGGTAGTACCACTCGTCCTGGTCCCAGCGCTCCCCGGCGAAGGGGAAGGAGCACACCCGGCGCCACAGGACGGGGCCCAGTTCGACCTCTGTGATTCCGGTCTCCTCGGCGAGCTCCCGCAGCGCGGCCTGCGCACGCGTCTCGTCACCCTCCAGGCCACCGCCCGGAGTGAACCACCAGTCGTCCGCCGGGTCGCCCGGCTCATGGCCGTGCAGCAGCAGGATCCGGTCCCGCTCGTCCAGCAGCACGACGCGCGCCACCTTCCGCAGCGGCCGTCCGGCCACCGCACCGGCCCCGGACCCGGCGGTTCCCGTCATGTCCTCAGCCGACACCGGCAGCCTCCGTGGTCCCACCGGCCCTGCCGCCCCCGCCGCCCGCGCCGCCCGCGCCTCCGGGCTGCCCGGCGCGCCGCCGTGCCCGCTTGGCGATCGGGCCGTACGCGGCACCCCCGAGGACCAGCACCGCGCCCACCACCACCGCGGTGAGCTGCCACCGCAGCGGCCCCGGGGCGGACGTGCCGCCGGGCAGGTCGTCGAAGGCGGTGGTGCGGTCGAGCATGCCGTCCAGCGGCCAGGCCACGGCGTCGACGCGGCCCTTCACCGCGCTGCGCGGCACCGTGCCGTGGTCGGCGTCCTCCAGATGCACGCTGGAGTCCATCGAGCCGCTGCGCTCGTCGCCGAGCAGGAACAGCCGGCCCTTGGGCACGGTCGTCTCCGGTATCCCGGTCGCCGCGGCCCCTCCTCCCTTGGGGAGATACGGTTCGTCGATCTGCTTGCCGTTGACGGTCAACTTGCCGTCGGTGCAGCAGGCGACCTTGTCTCCGCCGACGCCGACGACGCGCTTGACCATCGGCAGGTCGCCCCAGGTCCGCTGCCGGAAGACGACGACGTCGCCGCGGCGCACGTCGTCGCCGTCGATGCGCTGGGCGAGGACCCGGTCGCCCGCCCCGATGGTGGGCGTCATCGAGCCCGTGGGGACGGTGTACGGCTGGTAGACGAAGGCGCCCCAGACGAAGCCGCCGAGGAAGAGGACACAGCCGAGGGCCACGGCGATGCCCGACAGCGTGCTGCCGAGCCGTCCGTGGCCCTCGTCCGTACGACGTGTCGTGCTCATCCCAGTGCTCCCCCGGCTCGGAGACGACCCCGCGGCCCCTCGTACCGAGTATGCGAGCGGCGTACGACAGTGACGCGCGCCGTCGTCCGGGACGGGGGCCGTGGAAGATCGGTGATCTGGGACGGCAGACTACCCGGCGGTACCTCCGCCAGAAACCCTGGTGCCGCGGCCGGAATCCTGGCGTGCGGCCGCCCGTCGACGGCGCCACAGCACGATCGGCACGGCGCCCGCGAGGCCGAGGGCGGCCGGGGCCGCGCTCATCGCCTGGCCGATGCCGGGCTGGTCGAAGGTGTCCGGGACCGGGAGCGTTCCCCAGCGGGTGGGGGGCCAGGCGATCACGAAGGCGCGGCCCACGACGTTGTCGACGGGGACGGCGCCGCCGCCCGGCTGGTTCTGGTGATACCGGGAGTCCAGGGAGTTCTGCCGGTGGTCACCCATGACCCAGATTTTGCCCTTGGGAACCGTGACCTTGAACTGGCCGCCCTGGTCGTCGACCGTGCAGGGGGTGTTGCCCTCGAAGACGTAGTTCTTCTCGTTCAGCGCCTTGCCGTTGACCTTCACGGGGCCGGTGCCCTTGCACTCCACGGTGTCGCCGCCGACGGCGATGACGCGCTTGATGAGGTCCTTCTCGTCGGCGGACGGCATCAGGCCGATCCAGCCGAGGACCTTCTGCACCGCGTTCGGGTCAGGAGTGGGCTCGCCGTCCAGCCAGTGGCCCGGGTCCCTGAAGACCACGACCTCGCCGCGCTCGGGCTCGGAGCCGAACCACGGGGTCAGTTTGTCGACAAGCACCCGGTCGCCCTGCTGCAGCGTGTTCTGCATCGAGTCCGACGGGATCGAGAACGCCTGGACCAGGAAGGTCTTGATGACCAGGGCGAGGATCAGCGCGATGCCGATGAGGAGCGGCAGCTCCTTCCAGAAGGACTTGGGCTTCTTCTTGTCCTTCGCCGGCTTCGGCAGCTCGCCCTGTGGGCCCGGGACGCCGGTCTCGCCGGGGGCCGCCGGGCCGGGGGCCGCGGTGTCAGGGCCGGTGCTCATCCCGTCCGCCGCGGGTGCGGGTGCCGGCTCTGCGGAGTGCCCAGGCTGCTCCTCGGGCCCCTCGTGTCCGGATCGTGCGCCGACCGCCACATCCCCCACATCCACTCCTCAGTCCGTACCACTGCCTGCCCCGTGCGCGACGCAGGCCCACCACTCCCATAACGAGCGGGAGTTCCGCAGGGGTCGGGAGGCCGGTAATTCCGTTGCGATCGCCGGGGGCCACCCTATGCGACGCTCCTGTGGCAGTGTCCGACCCGGCGGGCGCGTCGGGCACGGACGCGTACGTGTCGGGCTCTTCCAGTTTGCGCCAGTGGCCGAGCGGCCAGGCGATGACGAGCGCGCGGCCCACCACCTCGTCCTCCGAGACGGTGCCGCTGAACTTCTCGTTCCGGTGGAACCGGGAGTCGGCGGAATCCGAGCGGTGGTCGCCCATGACGAACAGCCGTCCCTTGGGGACCTTCACCTCGAACTCGAACTGGGAGGGCTTGTCCCCGGGGTGGATGTACGGCTCGTCGAGCGGTACGCCGTTGACGGTGACCTTGTCGTTCTTGTCACAGCACTTCACGGTGTCGCCGCCGACGCCCACGACGCGCTTGATCAGGTCGCGCTCGTCGTCGGACGGGAGCAGCCCGATGAAGGTCAGGCCCTGCTTGATCTGCTTGACGACGACGGGGTCGTCCTTCTTCTTGCCGCGCTCCTCCTCCAGCCAGTTCCCGGGGTCCTTGAAGACGACGACGTCCCCGCGCTCGGGCTTGCTGCCGAACCACGGGGTGAGCTTGTCGACCAGGACGCGGTCGCCGATGCGGATCGTCTGCTCCATGGAGCCCGAGGGGATCACGAAGGCCTGCACCAGGAAGGTCTTCAGGACGAGGGCGATCAGCAGGGCGACGCCTATGAGGAGTGGTATCTCCTTGATCGCGGAGCGGCGCCTGCGGCGCTTGACCTTCTTCGCGAGCTTGCGGCGCTCGGCCCGGCCGGGAAGCACGGGGCCGGTGGTGGGACGCGTTCCGGTGGGCAGCCGGGTGTCGGCGGCGTGGGTGGCCTTCGCGCGGCCGCGATTACCCATGTGCGCCGCCGGGTGCCGGCACGCGCGCGTAGGCGTCGGGGCGCTTCAGGGAGGTCCAGCGGCCGAGCGGCCAGGCGATCCAGTCGGCCCTGCCGATGACGGAGTCGACGGGGATCATGCCGCCGCCGGGAGACCCCAGGTGGTCGCGGGAGTCGCTGGAGTCGCTGCGGTGGTCGCCGAGCAGGAAGAGGGTGTCGTCGGGCACGACGACGTCGAACGGCACCGTGGAGGGGGCGTCCCCGGGGAACAGATACGGCTCGTCGACGGGTTCGCCGTTCACCTTGATCCTCCCCCGTTTGTCGCAGCAGACCACCCGGTCGCCCCCCACGCCCGCGACCCGCTTCACGTAATCGGAGTCTCCGAAGTAGCCGCTGCCGTCGAAGACGACCGCGTCACCGCGCTGTGGGCCGGAACCGAAACGGTACGCCAACTTGTTGACGAGTACGCGGTCCCCGGGCCGGAACGCGGGCTCCATGGAGCCGCTGGGGATCGCGTACGGCTGCACCACGAAGGTGCTGAGCAGGAGCAGGACGGCCATGCACAGGAGGGCGGTCAGGGTGAGCCGGCCGCCGGGAATCCAGGCCACGAAGGACGCGAAAACGGAGCGCGACCGCTCCTCCGTGCCCTCCGTGTCCGGTGCGTCCGCGGCAGCGGGTCCGGACTCGGAGGAGGGGGAGGAGCGGTCGCGCTCCGTGTGCTGTGCTTCGGTGTCCATCGGGGCCAGATGCTATCCGGCCCCGCTGTGGACCCGCGCGTGAGCTCGACCCGAGGGCCGTGCGCGAGCTCAGCTCTCGCGCTTCTCCTTGATCTTCGCGGCCTTGCCGCGCAGGTCGCGCAGGTAGTACAGCTTTGCGCGGCGGACGTCACCCTTGGTGACGAGCTCGATCTTCTCGACGATCGGGGTGTGCACCGGGAAGGTGCGCTCGACGCCGACGGAGAACGAGACCTTGCGGACCGTGAAGGTCTCGCGGACACCGGCGCCCTGGCGGCGGATGACTACGCCCTTGAACTGCTGCACACGGGAGCGGTTGCCCTCGATGACGCGGACGTGGACGTTGACGGTGTCACCCGGGCGGAAGGCCGGGATGTCGCTGCGCAGCGACGCGGAGTCGACGGAGTCGAGCAGGTGAGACATGATCGTCTGCTTTCTTCGCTGATGCCACAGGTCATCAGCGGAACGTGGTGATGAGGTTTCGGTAGCTGATCGCGTCGGGCGGGCGTCGTTCCCCCTGTGGCAGGGGCGCAAGCTGGACGTACAGCAGCGGTCTATTCTTCCACGGCCTCGGGGTCTCGCCCAAATCGGCCGTCGGGCCCCGGCCGCCACCCCAGGATCGAGAGCATCTCGCGGTCCTTCTTGTCGAAGGCCGCGGGGTCGCAACGCTCAATGAGATCGGGCCTGTTGCGGGTGGTGCGCCGCAGCGCCTCGTCCCGCCGCCAGCGGGCGATCTTGCCGTGGTGGCCGCTGATCAGGACATCCGGAATGCCGTGACCGCGCCACTCCGGGGGCTTGGTGTAGACGGGTCCTTCGAGGAGATTGGCCATGGCTCCGGGCGCGAAGGAGTCGTCGCGGTGGGACTCGGCGTTGCCCAGGACACCGGGCAGGAGCCGGGCCACGGCCTCCGTGACGACCAGCACGGCGGCCTCGCCGCCCGCGAGGACGTAGTCGCCGATGGAGACCTCGTAGACGGGCATCCGGGTCGCGTACTCGTCGATGACGCGGCGGTCGATGCCCTCGTAGCGCGCGGGAGTGAAGACCAGCCAGGGGCGCTCGGAGAGCTCGACGGCGAGTTCCTGGGTGAAGGGGCGCCCGCTGGGCGTGGGGACGACGAGGACGGGCCCGTGAGCCCCTGCCTCGTATCCTTCGGCGAGCACGTCGTCGAGGGCGGCGCCCCAGGGCTCGGTCTTCATGACCATGCCCGGGCCGCCGCCGTACGGGGTGTCGTCGACCGTGTTGTGCCGGTCGTACGTCCACTCCCTGAGGTCGTGCACGTTGACGTCGAGCTGCCCACGCGCGCGTGCCTTGCCCACGAGGGAGACGTTCAGGGGTTCCAGGTACTCGGGAAAGATCGTGACGACGTCGAGCCGCATTACGCCTGGTCCTCCGGGGCCGCCTCGGCGTCACGCGCGGACGCGATCTCCGCGCGGTCGTCGATAAGACCGGGCGGCGGGTCGATGACGGCCCGCTGCTCCTCCAGGTCGATCTCGGTGACGATCTCCTCGACGAACGGGATCATCACCTCGCTGCCGTCGGGGCGCTCCACGATGAACAGGTCCTGCGAGGGCAGGTGGGAGATCTCGGTGATCCGGCCGACCTCGGCGCCGTCCTTGGTGACCACGTCGAGGTCCATCAGCTGGTGGTCGTAGAACTCGTCCGGGTCCTCCGGGAGCTCCTCCGGGTCGACCTCGGCGATCAGCAGCGTGTTGCGCAGCGCCTCGGCGCCCGTGCGGTCGCGTACGCCCGCGAAGCGCAGCAGCAGCCGTCCGCTGTGCACGCGGCCGGTCTCGATGGTCAGCGGCCCCACGCCCGCGGGGTCGGTGGCGAGCACGGCGCCGGGGGCGAGCCGGAGCTCCGGCTCGTCGGTGCGCACCTCGACGGTGACCTCGCCCTTGATGCCGTGGGCGCGGCCGATCCGCGCGACTACGAGCTGCACTGTGCTGTCTCTCCTGTCGACACTGTGGTGTGTCTGCCTGGTGGACTGTGGGCCTGGTGGACTGTGGCGTCTCCGCCTGGGTGACGCCTGGTGATACCTGGTGATGCCTGGCGATACGACTGCGGGCCGGGGACGGCTCTGGAGCCCTCCCCGGCCCGAGCCGGTGCTACGTGTGGTTCAGCGAACCTGGTCGACGTCGACGAGGTCGACGCGGACACCGCGGCCGCCGATGGCACCCACGACCGTCCGCAGTGCGCGTGCGGTGCGGCCGTTGCGGCCGATCACCTTGCCGAGGTCGTCCGGGTGGACCCGGACTTCAAGGACGCGCCCGCGGCGCAGGTTGCGCGAAGCGACCTGCACGTCGTCGGGATTGTCGACGATGCCCTTCACGAGGTGCTCGAGAGCCTCCTCGAGCATGCTCAGGCCTCGGTCGACTCGGCCGCGGACTCGGCCGGGGCCTCGTCCTTCTTCTCGGCCTTCTTCTTCTGGGTGATGGCCTCGCCCTTGGGCTCGCCGTCGACGTCCTTGGCCACGGCCTCGAAGAGGGCGCGGTGGTCCGCCTTCGGCTCCGGCTGCAGCAGCGGCGCCGGGGCCGGCAGGCCCTTGTGCTTCTGCCAGTCACCGGTGAGCTTCAGGATCGCGAGGACCGGCTCGGTCGGCTGGGCGCCGACGGACAGCCAGTACTGCGCACGCTCCGAGTTGACCTCGATGCGCGAGGGGTTCTGCACCGGGTGGTACAGACCGATCTCCTCGATGGCCCGGCCGTCACGGCGGGTACGGGAGTCGGCGACGACGATGCGGTAGTGAGGCGAACGGATCTTGCCCAGACGCTTCAGCTTGATCTTGACTGCCACGGGAGTGGGTTCTCCTGGTTTTGACGTGGTTGGGCACAGCGGGATGCCGCGTGGGGTTGCGGTACTCGAGGTGCCCGATGGACGCGTCAGCCGGAGGAGAGAGGGGTCCTGTGCGACTGTCGAGTACAGCTAGCCATTGTGCCACACCCTGGCGTGGGCGCCCTCAGCCGACCGTGCCCTCCACCGGCCCGGGCCCGACCCCTCATCGCGCTGGCGCGCTCGTCCTCAAGCTCCCCCAAGCTCTTAAGGAGCAGGGGGTACCCCCTCGACAGGCTGGAAATAGCCTGTCCGGCGCTTGAGGACGAGGCCGAAGGCCGATTCGGAAGGCAAGGGACAGAGACCACCCCCTGCGCAGGGGTCACCCCGCGCCCACGCCGACCACTTCCGGGATCCGGAAGGGCTTGCCGCAGCCGCCGCACATGATGGGCGCCTGGGCGAGCACCGACGGCACGACGCGGACGTTGCGCCCGCAGTCGCAGACCGCCTTCACGCGCACGCCGCCGCCGGAGGAGCCGTGCCGGGCGGCCGGGCCGCGGAAGGTGCGTGAGGTGTCCGCCGTGGTGGCGGCCGTGTGCGCCTTCAGGGCGCGCTGCAGCCGCTCGATGGTCGGGCGATAGCGCTTCTTCGCCTCGGGGTTGAGCGTGACCAGGGAGAAGCCGCTGCTCGGATGTGGCTCTTCCGGGTGGTCCAGGCCCAGCTCCTCGGCGATCGCGAGGAATCTGCGGTTGTGATAGCGGCCCGCGCGTGAGGTGTCGCGCACGCCGCGGGCGGCGGCGATGCCATGGACTGCTTCGTGGAGCAGTCGCTCGAAGGAGAGCTCGGCGCCGCAGGCGGACGACGACTCTCCGATCAGGGATTCGGGCGCGGCTAGGTCCGGCAGCTCGGAGTGGTGCCGCTGAATGTCGGCCCACGCCTGTGCCAGCTCTGCGGCGAGAACAGGTGGTGTCGTGCTCACGTCGTGACAACGAGCCGGGGTGCCTCCGGGTTCCATTCCGGGGCATCTCAAATAATTTGCACTTACCCGTCAGTTGCCGTTGATGCGTCCGGACGAGGGCGGGTGCGCTGATCTGCGGAGAAGCCTCGCAGCTCGTACCAAGCGTGTACGTAGCGGCGCGTACGCCCCGGCGCTTGGGTCAACTCCGTACGCCGGGGCCTGTGTTGCGGAGAACACCGGCCGTCACCTCGTGAAGGCGCCCCAGCGCCCTATCAGTGCCCTGTCAAGGCGACCGAGACCGGAATCCCGGGTCTCAGTAGGCGCGTGCCACGACAGCGACGTTACCGGGTGCGTCATCGGCGTCCGGCACCGCCCCGTCCTCCGCGACCAGACACCGTACGGTCACTCCGTGCTCGGCCAGCTTCGCCTCGCCCGCGGGGCCGAGCGCGGCCCAGGGCAGGCGTGCCCAGCCACCCGCGGCGGCGGCTTCGACGGCCTCGTCCGCGCTGGTCACGTCGCTCGTGCGGGATTCACGGCGGTCGCGGGCCTGGGTGAGCAGCAGCTCCTGGTCCTCTTCGAGGACGGTGGGCACCAGTGTGGTGAGGGCGTCGAGGGCGACGGGCTGCTTGCCGCCGGCGATGCGGCGTACGAGCATCGCGGTGCCGTTCGCCAGGTCGCGCGGGCCGATCTCGACGCGTACGGGGACGCCCTTGAGCTCCCAGTCGACGGCGCGGCGCCCGAAGGGGGTCTCCGTGCGGTCGTCGACCTGGACGCGCACGCCGGCCGCCGTCAGCCGCTCGCCGATCTCGCGCACCTCGGCGAGCACGGCGTCGTCGTCCTTGACCGCGAGGACGACGGCCTGCACGGGGGCGAGGCGCGGCGGGACGCGCAGGCCGTGGTCGTCGCCGTGCATCATCACCAGGGCGCCGACGAGGCGCGTCGTGGCTCCCCAGGAGGTCTGCCAGACCAGTTCCTGGGTGCCGTCCTTGGACAGGTACTGGGTGTGGAAGGCCCGGGCGAAGTTCTGCCCCAGCTCATGGCTGGTGCCGAGCTGGAGGGCCTTGCCGTCGCCCATCATGCCTTCGAGCGTGAGGGTGTTGACGGCGCCCGCGAAGCGCTCGGCCGCGGTCTTGCGGCCGAGCACGAAGTCCATGGCGAGGAAGTCCCGCATGAAGTCTCCGTAGACGTGCCGGTGGACGCGGGCGGCGAAGTCGCGCGCCTCCTCGTACGTCGCGTGCGCCGTGTGGCCCTCCTGCCACAGGAACTCCGACGTGCGCAGGAACAGCCTCGGCCGCAGCTCCCAACGGACCACGTTGGCCCACTGGTTGATCAGCAGCGGCAGATCGCGGTAGCTCTGCACCCACTTGGAGAAGTACTCGTTGACGATGGTCTCCGAAGTGGGCCGGACCACGACCGGCTCCTCCAGCTCCTTGCCGCCGCCGTGGGTGACGACGGCCAGCTCGGGGGCGAAGCCCTCGACGTGCTCCGCCTCGCGCGTGAGGTACGACTGCGGGATGAAGAGCGGGAAGTACGCGTTCTGGGTGCCCGTCTCCTTGATGCGCGCGTCCATGTCCTGCTGCATCCGCTCCCACAGGCCGTAGCCGTACGGCCGGATCACCATGGTGCCGCGCACCGGGCCGTTGTCGGCCAGCTCGGCCTTGGTGATCAGGTCCTGGTACCAGCGGGGGAAATCGTCCGCGCGGGGCGTGAGTACGGGTGCCTTTGCCATGGCGCGCATGGTACGTCCGAGCCGCCTGAAGGGCCGGAAATTTACGGTCCCAGGGGGCGCACGACGGTGGCACGCAAGCATTGCGCCACAACCCCTGGACGCAACGACGGATGCGGAGTTCCCTGGCATACGGGGGAAGTGTGAAGGCACGTCGTGGGGGCGGATGAACCCGTAGGAATCAGCTCGACAACTCTCGGCGGATTGGGGCGCTTTCGATGACACCTACGCTCGTGCACTCACACCTCCCGCGCGCGGGTGCTCCCCCACGTGTGGACCGGTGCGCACGCGCGCGTGACTGGGCGGAGATCCAGGAGAGGATGCTGGTCCCGCTCTATGAAGCGGTCTACGAACGGCTGGAGGTGGGCCGCGGCACGCGCCTGCTCGACCTGGGCTGCGGGTCCGGGCTCGCCCTGCTGATGGCCGCCTCGCGCGGGGCCTCGGTGACCGGCGTCGAGCCCTCGGCGCCCGAACGCCTGGCGCTCGCCCGTGAACGCCTCGCGCCCGACGCGTCCGCCGGAGCGCCCGTGCGGCCCGGCACCCGGCTGGTGGAGGGCCCGCCCGAGAGGGCCGCCGACCCGGAGACTCCCCCGTACACCGTGGTGACCGCTTTCCAGCCGATCGGGTGCGTGGCGGGCGACGCCGAGGGCCTGTCGGCACTCCTGGAGACGGCGTCGCCGCTCGCCGAGCGGGGCGCGCCCGTGGTCCTGGCCGGCTGGGGCCCACCGGAGCGCTGCACGACGTCCTCGGTGCTCCGGGTCGCCACGAAGCTCGCCGATCCGCTGCGCAGCACCCGCAGTTGGCGTGCCGCGTGCCGGGACGACCTGGAGGAGGTCGCCCACCGCGCGGGCCTCAAGCCGGACGGCTCGGGCCGCGTGGCATGCCCCTTCGGCTACGCCGACATGGACAGCGCCGTACGCGGCCTGCTCTCCACGGGCCTGTTCGACGCCGCAGTCGGCGCGACGGACCAGGCACAGGTCGACAAGGAACTGACAGAGGCCCTGCACCCACACCAACGCCACGACGGCACGGTGTGGATGCCCAACGTGTTCCGCTACTTGATCGCGCGCACTCCGTAGGGCGCCCCCGCGGCCCTCACGTCTCCTTCATGAGGCGGGGGATGCCGGCCACCCGGTAGGCGTCGGCCTCCTCCAGGGTCTCGTTTTGCAGGAGGGCCGTGGCCAGGGCGTCCAACTGGTCGCGGTGGTCGCGGAGTTGGCGGCAGGCGCTTTCGTAGCACTCGTCCACGATCCGGCGCATCTCGTGGTCGATGGTGTCTAGGGTGCCCGGCGCGGCGGCGAGGCCGTAGGGCTGTTGGGCTTCGTTCGGCAGGGCCGAGAGGCGGCCGACGCGCTCGCTCATGCCCCAGCGGGCGACCATGCCGCGCGCGATGTTGGTGACCTGCTCCAGGTCGTTCTCGGAGCCGGTCGTGATGACTCCGTAGACGACGTGTTCGGCTGCCATGCCGCCGAGGGCGCCGATGATGCGGCCGCGCAGATACTCCTCCGTGTACGCGTACCTGTCGGCGTCCGGGGTCGACAGGGTGACGCCGAGGGCGCGTCCGCGCGGCACGATGGTGATCTTGCGGACGGGGTCGGCGCCTGGTTGCAGCATGCCCAGCAGCGCGTGGCCGCTCTCGTGGTGGGCGGTGCGGCGGCGCTCCTCCTCGGGCATCACCAGGGGCCGCTCGGCGCCGAGCTGCACCTTCTCCAGGGCCTCGGAGAGGTCGGACTGGGTCACCTTCTTCTGCTTGCGCTTCACGGCGAGCAGGGCGGCCTCGTTGGCCAGGTTGGCGAGGTCGGCGCCGGTCATCCCCGGGGTCGTGCGGGCGACCTGGGCCAGGTCGACGCCGTCGGCGAGCGGGATGGCCCGGGTGTGGATCTTGAGGATGGCCTCGCGTCCGCCGCGGTCGGGCGGGGACACGCTCACGACCCGGTCGAAGCGGCCGGGCCGGGTCAGGGCGGGATCGAGGATGTCGGCGCGGTTGGTGGCCGCGATGACGATGACACCTTCCGAGCCGGAGAAACCATCCATCTCGGTGAGGATCTGGTTGAGGGTCTGCTCGCGCTCGTCGTGCCCGCCCATCCCGCTGCCGCCGCCCCGCGCCCGCCCGATGGTGTCGATCTCGTCGATGAAAATGATGGACGGCGCGACTTTCCGCGCCTCCGCGAAGAGCTCACGCACCCGCGACGCCCCCACACCCACGATCATCTCGATGAATTCCGAGGCGGAAGCCGAGAAGAAAGGCACCCCGGCCTCACCGGCGACGGCCCGCGCGAGCAAGGTCTTTCCTGTTCCGGGCGGCCCGGCGAGCAGCACACCGCCGGGCATCCGCGCCCCCATCTCCCAATAGGCGTCGGGATTCTTCAGGAAATCCACGACGTCGTTCAGCTCGCCCTCGACCTCGTCGATACCGGCGACGTCCTCGAAGGTCGTCCGCTTCTTGCCCGGCTCCAGCTCGACGGGCTTCGGCGGCTGCTTGCGCCCGAGCATGCCGCCCGCACCACCCATCCCCGAAGCCATGCGCCGCGCGATGAAGATCCACAGCACCACCAGCAGAAGCATGGGAGCGAGCGAGATCAGCAGGTTGGAGAGGAAGCTGCGCTGCTGCACCACCGGCTCCGCGGTGACCGTGACACCGTTCTTCGTCAGGTCGCCCCAGAGCTTGTCATCGGCGAAAGCGGGCCGCTGCGTCTTGAATTTGGTGTATTTGTCGCCCCCGTCCGGATCCTTCTGCTCCTTCTTGAGCTGCCCCTGAATCGCGTCGCCCTTGGAGTAGATCTTCGAGACGTTTCCGGAGTCGACCTGCTTGCTGAATTCGGTGTACGAGATGGTCGGCTCGTCGCCGTCGTTGAAGAAGGAAAGAACGAGGTTGGCGACGAGGAAGACGACCAGTGCCGTGAGGATCAGCCCGACCCAGCCACCCGGCGGCTTCCGCCTCGGCGGCGGCGTGGGCGCGGGCTCCGGAGCGCCTTCGGAGCGCCACGGCTGCTCGGGCTTCTGACGCGGCGGCACCGGGTTGCTCATATGCGGACGCTACGACACAAAAAGCCCACCGGCACCCGCTGCCAGAGACCCTCAGGGACCCCAGGCCCCCCACATACGCCTGGGGCGCCCCACCGGTCAGCGGGGCGCCCCAGGCGACGTACGAGACGTTCGAACCGTACTCAGCCCATGAACTTCTTGAACTCGTCCGGCAGCTCGAAGTCCTTGGCGTCCTGACCGGCCGGGAGCCCGAACGCGCCACCCGCCGCGGCATCCTCGGCCGCGGCACGCCGCGCGGCGGCCTCTTCCTCCTGCTGCTTGCGCTTCAGCGGGTTGCCGGAGCGCTGCTTGCCCTTGGCCTGCTTCTGCTTCTTCTTCTGCCGGCCGGGGCCACCGCCCGTGCCCGGCATCCCGGGCATCCCCGGCATGCCGCCGCCCTGGGCCATGCGGGACATCATCTTCCGGGCCTCGAAGAACCGCTCGACCAGGTTCTTCACGGCGCTGACCTCGACACCGGAACCCTTGGCGATACGCGCCCGCCGAGAGCCGTTGATGAGGGTCGGCTCCTGCCGCTCCGCGGGAGTCATCGACTTGATGATGGCGGCGGTCCGGTCGACGTCCCGCTCGTCCAGGTTGTTGATCTGGTCCTTGATCTGCCCCATACCGGGCAGCATCCCGAGCAGCTTGCTGATGCTGCCCATCTTCCTGACCTGCTCCATCTGGGCCAGGAAGTCGTCGAGCGTGAAGTCCTTGCCGCCCTTGCTGCTCGCCAGCTTGGAGGCCATCTTCTCGGCCTCTTGCTGCGTGAAGGTCTGCTCGGCCTTCTCGATGAGCGTGAGCATGTCGCCCATGCCGAGGATGCGGGACGCCATGCGGTCCGGATGGAACGCGTCGAAGTCGTCCAGCTTCTCGCCGTTGGAGGCGAACATGATCTGGCGGCCGGTGACGTGCGCGATGGACAGCGCGGCACCACCGCGGGCGTCGCCGTCGAGCTTGGAGAGCACGACGCCGTCGAAGCCGACGCCGTCGCGGAAGGCCTCCGCCGTGTTCACGGCGTCCTGACCGATCATCGCGTCGACGACGAACAGGACCTCGTCCGGGCTGACGGCATCGCGGATGTCCGCGGCCTGCTGCATCAGCTCCTGGTCGATGCCGAGGCGGCCCGCGGTGTCGACGACGACGACGTCGAACTGCTTGGTACGGGCGTACTCGACCGAGTCCTTGGCGACCTGCACCGGGTCGCCGACGCCGTTGCCCGGCTGCGGGGCGTAGATCCCGACGCCCGCGCGCTCGGCGACGACCGAGAGCTGGTTCACGGCGTTGGGGCGCTGCAGGTCACAGGCCACGAGCAGCGGCGAGTGCCCCTGGGCCTTCAGCCAGCGGCCGAGCTTGCCGGCGAGGGTGGTCTTACCGGCACCCTGCAGACCGGCCAGCATGATGACCGTCGGCGGCTGCTTGGCGAAGCGCAGGCGGCGCGTCTCGCCGCCGAGGATGCCGATGAGCTCCTCATTGACGATCTTGATGACCTGCTGGGCGGGGTTGAGCGCCGCGGAGACCTCGACGCCGGTCGCCCGCTCCTTGACCTGCTTGATGAACGCGCGCACCACGGGGAGGGCGACGTCCGCTTCCAGCAGGGCGATACGGATCTCGCGCGCCGTGGCGTCGATGTCCGCCTCGCTGAGGCGACCCTTGCCGCGGAGATTCTTGAATGTCGCTGCGAGGCGATCGGAAAGAGTGTCGAACACGGCGGTCGCGAATCCTCGGGATCGGGGGCGGGCGGACGGGTCGCCCTCCAGGGTATCTGCCTCGCGCCGGCATGGGCGCCCTCCGTCCCCACCTGGCCTCGGCAGGCCACGGCGCCCGTACGCCACGGCGCCGTGAGCCCGGCCCGAGCGAAGGAGCCGCCGAAGCCCTCACTCCCGCAACGCCGCCTCCACCCCCCGGACCACCCCGGCCGCCCGCTCGCCTGCCAGCGGCGCACCGTCCGCCCCCGTCACATAGAAGGCGTCCACGGCATTTGCCCCCAAAGTGGACACGTGCGCACTCCGCACCCGCACCCCGGCCGCCTCCAGCGCCCGCCCGATCCGGTGCAGCAGCCCCGGAGCGTCCTGGGCCCGCACCTCGATCACCGTCGCCCGCCGCGACCCCGCCGATGCCACGGTCACCCGGGGCGGCGGCGCCACCGTCCCACGCCGCCGCGGGTAGGCGGCGTCCCGCTCGGCGAGCCGGGCGGCGATGTCGAGGGACCCGTCGAGCGCCCGCACCAGATCGGCCCGCAACCGCGCGGCCTGCGGCAGGGACCCGTACTCGGCGGCGACCCGCCACTGCAGCAACAGCACGGAGCCGGGCATCCCCTCGGGCAGCTCCACCGCCCGCAGCTCCGCGGTCCGCACGGCAAGCCGGTGCAGGGCGAGCACCCCGGCGACGGCGGGCAGCACTCCGTCCTGCTCGGGCACGGCGACGAGCAGCTCCACACCGAGCGGCTCGGACTGCTCGGCCCCGGCGACGGACCCCGCGGCCCCGCCGGACCCGGGCGCTTCGGCCCCACCAATCGACCCCTCGGCCCCACCGGCCGCGCCCTCGGCCCCACCGGCCGACCCCCCGGCCCCACCGGACTCCGCCCGCAGCCCCAGAACCGGCGCCCCCGTCCGCACCGCCTCCACCGCGAGCCGCTCGTGCTCCGCCGACGCGGGCCCGTCCCGCTCCTCCAGGGCGTCCCCGCCGGACCCCGCGTCCCCGTCCAGCACGGCCGCGACCCGCTTCACCAGGTCCGCGACCAGCGACCCCCGCCACGACGACCACGCCGCGGGCCCGGTGGCCAGCGCGTCGGCCTCCGTGAGGGCGTGCAGCAGCTCCAGGGTGCCGGTCGAGCCGACGGCCTCGGCGACGGACTTCACGGTGGCGGGGTCGTCGAGGTCACGCCGCGTGGCGGTCTCGATCAGCAGCAGATGGTGGCGTACGAGACAGGCGAGGACCGCGACGTCCGCGCGGTCGAAGCCCACGCGCGCGGCCACGTCCCGGGCGATGATCTCGCCGGCGACGGAGTGGTCGCCGGGCCACCCCTTGCCGATGTCGTGCAGCAGGGCGGCGACGAGGAGCAGGTCAGGACGGCCGACGCGCCGCGTCAGCTCGGCGGCCCGCACGGCGGTCTCGACGAGGTGCCGGTCGACGGTCCAGGTGTGCACGGCGTTGCGCTGGGGGCGGCACCGCACCCGCTCCCAGTCGGGCAGCAGCCGCGTGATGAGGCCCTCGGCCTCCAGGGCCTCCCAGACCGGCACGGTGGGACGGCCGGCGCCGAGCAGCGTGACCAGTTGCTCCCGCGCCTCGGCGGGCCAGGGCGTGGGCAGCGGCCCGGCGGCGGCCGCCATCCGGCGCACGGCGTGCAGGGACAGCGGAAGACCGGCCTGCGCGGCGGCAGCGGCGGCCCGCAGCGGCAGCACGGGATCGCGCTCGGGCCGGGCGGCCCGCGCGAGCACGACCTCGCCGTCCTGCTCCACGACGCCCTCGGCCAGCGGCGACCGCTCGGCGGCGGTCACCGCGCCCCTGCCGCCGCCGAGCAGCCCCCGCAGCCGCGGCCGGGCCCGCCGCGCCCGCAGCACGCGCCCGACCTCGCGCCAGGTCACGTCGCCCGCGTACGCGACGGTGCGGGCCGCCTCGTACACCTGCCGGAGCAGGGTGTCGGCGTCGAGCAGGCCGAGTTCGGCGGCGACCTGGTCCTGTTCCTGGAGGGAGAGCCGGTCGGTGGCGCGCCCGGTGGTCAGGTGCAGTGCGTCGCGTACGTCGAGCAGGGCGCGGCGGGCCTCGGCCAGGCCCTCGCGGGGCGCGTCCGCGAGCCAGGAGGCGGCGACGGCCCGCAGCGCGGTGGCGTCCCGCAGGCCGCCCCGCGCCTCCTTCAGGTCGGGTTCGAGGAGGTGGCTCAACTCGCCCTGGCGCGCGGCCCGTTCCTCGCACAGCTCGCGCAGCTCGGGCAGCCGCTTGGGCGCCTGGTTGCGCCAGTCGGCGAGGACGGTGGTGCGCAGCCCGGCGGTGAGCCCCAGATCACCGGCGACGTGCCGCGCGTCGAGCAGCCCGAGCTGGACCTTCAGATCGTCGGCCGCCGTCTTGCGGGCCTCGCCCGGGGTGCGTACGGAGTGGTCGAGCGCGAGGCCGAGGTCCCAGACGGGGTACCAGATGCGGTCGGCGAGGGAGGCGATGGCGCCGGGGTCGGCGCCGCCGTCGTGGAGCAGGAGCAGGTCGAGGTCGCTGCGCGGGGAGAGTTCGCCGCGTCCGTAGCCGCCGACGGCGATCAGCGAGACGCCGCGCAGCTCGCCGGGTCCGGCGCCCAGGTCGGCGACGCCGGCGCCGAAGAGGCCGCTCAGCCAGCCGTCCGTGAGCTCGGCCAGGGCCGAACGGCGCGGCGGCCCGGACCGCGCCTCCTCCTGCAGGAGGCGCAGCCGGGCCGCCGCGTAGCCGCTGGGTCCGGAGTCTTCCGTCTCGTTCCGTACTTCCACGCTCGTCACCCGGCGGCTCCTGTTCTCTGTGGGACTACGGCGCGTACGCCACGCACAGCATGCGCGTTACAGGGCGTCCGGCCCGCGCTCACCGGTCCGTACCCGGACCGCCGTGTCGACCGGGACGCTCCACACCTTGCCGTCACCGATCTTGCCGGTGCGGGCCGCCTTGACGACGACTTCCACGAGCTGCTCGGCGTCGTCGTCCTCGACGAGCACCTCGATGCGGATCTTCGGTACGAGATCGACGGTGTACTCGGCGCCGCGGTAGACCTCGGTGTGACCGCGCTGCCGGCCGTAGCCGCTGGCCTCGGTGACGGTCAGGCCGTGCACCCCGAAGGCCTGGAGGGCTTCCTTGATCTCGTCGAGCCGGTGCGGCTTGACGACCGCGGTGATGAGCTTCATGCGTCCACCTTCTTGTTCTTCTGCGCCGACTGGGCACTCTCCTGGACCGGGCCCGGCACCGCGGTGGCGGTGCGCGGTGCGGAGCCGCCGCCCGCGCCGCTGAAGTCGTACGCGGTCTCGGCGTGCTGGACCTGGTCGATGCCGCCGACCTCCTCGTCCTCGTCGACCCGCATCCCGATCGTCTTGTCGATCAGGAAGGCGAGCACGGCGGAGGCGACGAGGGAGTACCCGAAGACGGCGCCGACGCCGGCTGCCTGCTTGCCCAACTGCTCCAGGCCACCACCGTAGAAGAGGCCCTGCGCCTTCGACTGGCCGCCGCCGGTGGCGAAGAGGCCGACGAGGAGCGAACCGACGACACCGCCGACCAGGTGGACGCCGACCACGTCGAGGGAGTCGTCGTAGCCGAACTTGAACTTCAGGCCGACGGCCAGGGCGCACAGCAGACCGGCGACGGCGCCGATGGCGATCGCGCCGAGCGGCGAGCAGGAGCCGCCGGACGGGGTGATGGCGACGAGGCCCGCGACCGCGCCGGAGGCGGCACCGAGGGTGGTGAACGCGCCGTGCCGGATCTTCTCGTACGCGAGCCAGGCGAGCATCGCGGCGGCCGTGGCGATCTGTGTGTTGATGAACATCAGCGCGCCGACGCCGTCGTCGTTGCCGAGCCAGGAGCCGGCGTTGAATCCGAACCAGCCGAACCACAGCAGACCGGCGCCGAGCATCACCAGGGGCAGGCTGTGCGGGCGCATCGGGTCCTTCTTGAAGCCGACGCGCTTGCCGATGACCAGGATCACGCCGAGGGCGGCGGCACCGGCGTTGATGTGCACGGCCGTTCCGCCGGCGAAGTCGATCACGCCGAGCTCGAAGGCCCAGCCGCCGGTCCCCCACACCCAGTGCGCGACCGGGAAGTACACAATCGTCGCCCAGAGCGCGACGAACAGGGCCCACGCGGTGAACTTGACGCGGTCCGCGAGCGCGCCGCTGATCAGCGCGGGCGTGATGATCGCGAACATCAGCTGGAACACGGCGAAGACGTAGACCGGGATCGTGTACCCGTCCCACAGCTGGTTGAGGCCGATTCCGCCGAGGCCGACGTAATCGCTCTCCCAGCCGAAGAGGCTGCCGTGGTCGGTGCCGAAGGCGACGGAGAAGCCGTAGAGCACCCACAGGATGGTGACGATGCCCAGGCTGATGAAGCTCATCATCAGCATGTTCAGGGTGCTCTTGACGCGGACCATGCCTCCGTAGAAGAAGGCGAGACCCGGCGTCATGAGCATCACCAGGGCGGAACAGATCAGCATGAACCCGGTGTTGGCGGCAGACCACTGCGGGGTGTCTGCGGCAAGCGTGATGCCTGGGGGCATCGGCGTCTCCTCGTCGTCGGATACGGCCCGTGCGGGCATCAGCCTCTGCGGTGCGAGGACGGTGGGCCGGTTATGCGGCACGAGGTTGGCGCAGCGCGGTTTCGGCCAGTGCCGCTCGATGTTTCGCGGCAGTGACGAAGAGGTCGTGCGTGTTACGCGTGGATGAACCGCGCGTCACCCGGAACCCGGGAGACATACCCTCCCGAATCCCCAGCCATCAATTGAGCAACCCCAACGGCGATCAGCCACCTCCGCGAGAGCGGCGCCGGTTCAGGCGCGAAAAGAAGCAAACCGGCCGCGGTGGCCATCCGGATGACCTGGCGTGGGGGGAGCCGAGTCGGGCTGTCGGGATGGGCCGGCCGCGGCCGGGGCGGGTGCGCGGTCTGCCGCCGGGGCAGTCCGCGGCGCGCGGGGAACCTCAGACGGCCTCCGCGGTTTCCGGCATGTCGACGGCGAGCTGGTCGGTCAGCCGGACCACTGCCGCGACGTCTCCGAAGTCGCGCAGGGCGTTGTCGACGGTCTTGCGCAGGCGGGTGTTGACCCGCTCGGAGCGCACCTTCTTGGCGATGTCCAGGGCCTCGCCGGCGAGCACCGTGCTCTGCTCGGGCTCGTTCTGGAGCAGGTGGACGGTGGCCATGCCGATCAGGTTCAGTGCGTACGAACGCTGGTGCTCGGGGTCCTTGCCGAAGAGCTCGACGGCGCGGCCCATGACGGGCTCGGCCAGCGAGGCATACGTGGGGCTACGACCGGCCACGTAGGCCAGATCGCGGTAGGAGTGGGCGTTCTCGCCGTTCAGCTCGGCTTCGGAGAAGAAGCGGATCCAGTCGGGCTCGGGCTCGTCCCAGTCGTCCGCGTCGGCGAAGGTGTCCTCGGCCATGCGGACGGCCCGCTTGCAGCGGCCGGGCTGGCCCATGCCCGCGTAGGCCCGGGCCTCCATCGCATACAGCATCGACTGGGTGCGCGGGCTTGAGCAGTCACGGCTGCCGTACTGCGCGAGGTGGATCAGTTCGAGGGCGTCGTCGGGGCGGCCGAGGTGGATCATCTGGCGGCTCATGCTGGACAGGACGTACGAACCGAGGGGCTTCTCGCCGGCCTCTTTGGCGGCGTGCAGGGCGAGCACGAAGTACTTCTGGGCGGTGGGCTGGAGGCCTACGTCGTAGCTCATCCAGCCGGCCAGTTCGGCCAGTTCGCCGGCGACCTTGAACAGGCGCTTCGCGGTGGCTTCGGGCTGGGGCTCCTGGAGCAGGTCGGTCACCTCGTGGAGCTGGCCGACGACGGCCTTGCGGCGCAGTCCGCCGCCGCACTGGGCGTCCCACTGGCGGAACATCACCGTCGTGGACTCCAGGAGCTCCAGCTCGGGTTTGGAGAGGCGGCCGGGGCGGCGCGGGGCGAGCTGCTGCGGCTCGGGCTCGGTGACCACCGGCGCGGAGGGCCCGGGCACGAGCCAGCGCTGCATGGGCTCGATGAGGGCGGGGCCCGCGGAGAGGGCGAGCGAGGTGCCGAGGAAGCCGCGCCGCGCGAGCATCAGGTCGCTGCGGCTGAACTCGCTGATGAGCGCGACCGTCTGGGGGCCCGTCCAGGGCAGGTCGACGCCGGAGACGGACGGGGAGCGGTGGGCGGCGCGCAGGCCGAGGTCCTCGACGGCGACGACGCAGCCGAAGCGCTCGGAGAAGAGCTCGGAGAGGATGCGCGGGATGGGCTCGCGTGGGTTCTCGCCGTCCAGCCAGCGGCGGACGCGTGAGGTGTCGGTGGAGATGTGGTGCGCGCCCAACTGGCGTGCCCTGCGGTTCACTTGGCGCGCCAGCTCGCCCTTCGACCAGCCGCTGCGCACGAACCAGGAACCGAGCATCTCATTGGGGCGCTTCTCAGCGTTCACACCGCTTCCGCTACTGCCGCCCACTGGAACGCCCCCATCCCTCAAGCCACTTGTTCGCGGTCCACGTCAAGCCCTAACAGAATGCCGCGTGTTGCGGCGCTCCGTCCGGAGAATGTCACCCTTCGAACGGGAAACCGACTTGCCTCCGGCATACCCACGGGTGCGCGAGCCTCCGGGTCGTGTACTGAAAGTAATCCTACGATCACCCCTCCGGCGAGGGAGAACACAGAAACGCCACCATTCGCCACCCCTTCGAATGAACTCCCGGCCCGCAGCACGCGATTCACTTGACACAGGACAACCGCGACCAACCAAAAGTGGGCGGAGTGAAGCACACAGGGGCGCGGGCCACGGAGTGCACCACCCGTAATGCCTCCGGGCGCCGGCATCTCCTGACGGCGGAAGACGGCGAAAGTCGGCGACAGTCGGCTTGAGACGTGCACAACGCGCTTCAGGGCAGAGAGTCACGATCCGATTCCGTCACGTAACCACCGCACACACGACCCGTTGGAGGGGGCATGGGCTTCACGATCGGCGGCATCCGGGGGACCAAAGAGCCCCGGGCCGGTGTCCGGGGAACGAAGGAAACAGACGGCGGGGCGCGGGGAACCAAAGAGGGCGGGACCAGAGAAGACAGCACCAAAGAGGGCAGCGCCAAAGAAGGCGGCATCCAAGAGGGCGGGACCACCAAGGACGGCGGAACGGGCGGAACGGGCGAAGCCAAAGAGGCGCGCGTGAACAAGGAGGCGAAAGAGCCGAGGGAGTCGCGATCCGCGTCCCGTCGGCGCTGTCGCGCGAGCGCGTCGGAGTGCACAGCCGTGGCCGAGTACACGGGACTGTGGGGCTGGGCCGCGGTGCCCGGCGCCCGCGCCCAGGACGGCCGCTGCTCCTGCGGCCGGGCCGACTGCCCGGCTCCCGGCGCCCACCCGCTGGACTTCGCCCCGGAGGTGCCCGCGGGTGCCACGCTCGACGAAGTGACCGAGGCCTGGGCGCAGTTCCCCGGCGCGGCGGTGATGCTGCCCGTCGGCCGGGCCTTCGACGTCATCGAGGTGGCCGAGACCGCGGGGCGCCGCGCGCTGGTGCGGCTCGAACGGATGGGCCTGCCGCTCGGCCCGGTGGCGGCCACGCCGGACGGCCGCACGCACTTCTTCGTCGCCCCCGGCGCCGCCGCCGAGCTCCCCCAGCTCCTCTACCGCATGGGCTGGGACGACGCCGCCCTCGACCTGCACGGCCTGGGCCCCGGCACGCACATCACCGCGCCGCCGTCCGACCGCGGCGGCCTCGGCCCGGTGCGCTGGCTGCGCTCCCCCGACCCGGACTCCGTGACGGGCCCGCCGCACGCCCGCCTCGTCCTCGGCACCCTGGCGTACGTGGCGCACCGGTCACCCGCGTAGCGCTCCGGCCGCGCGGGCGCACCACCCGCGCGCGGGAGGCCGCATGCGGAGCCGCATACGGAAGAGCCCCGCTCCCGGCTGCACCCCGGGGCGGGGCCCTTCTTTGCGGCTAAACCGCCGCCGCTCTCGCGGAGCTGGCTGATCACCGTCGTGGTATCTCAATCAATGGTTGCGGTGCCGGGTCGCGAAGAAGTCCCCGACCAGGGGAACAGTCAGTCGCCGATCAGCGCGTCCACGAACGCCTCGGGCTCGAACGGCGCGAGATCATCCGCTCCCTCGCCGAGCCCCACGAGCTTGACCGGCACGCCCAGCTCGCGCTGGACCGCGACCACGATGCCGCCCTTGGCGGTGCCGTCGAGCTTGGTGAGGACGATGCCCGTGATGTCGACGACCTCGGCGAAGACGCGGGCCTGCACCAGGCCGTTCTGGCCGGTCGTGGCGTCCAGGACGAGCAGGACCTCGTCCAGCGGCGCGTGCTTCTCCACGACGCGCTTGACCTTGCCGAGCTCGTCCATCAGGCCGGTCTTGGTGTGCAGGCGGCCCGCGGTGTCGATGAGGACGACGTCGGCGCCCTCGGTGATGCCCTCCTTGACCGCGTCGAAGGCGATCGACGCCGGGTCGCCGCCCTCGGGCCCGCGGACCGTGCGGGCGCCGACGCGCTCGCCCCAGGTCTGCAGCTGATCGGCGGCGGCGGCGCGGAAGGTGTCGGCGGCGCCGAGGACGACCGAGCGGCCGTCGGCCACCAGGACGCGGGCGAGCTTGCCGGTGGTGGTGGTCTTGCCGGTGCCGTTCACGCCGACGACCATCACGATGCCCGGGGTCTCCAGGCCGGACTCCGTCTTCACGGCGCGGTCGAAGTCGGTGCCGACGAGGTGCAGGAGCTCCTCGCGCAGCAGGGTGCGCAGCTCGTCGGGCGTGCGCGTGCCGAGCACCCGCACCCGCTCGCGCAGCCGCTCGACCAGCTCCTGGGTGGGGGCGACGCCGACGTCGGCGGTGAGGAGCGTGTCCTCGATCTCCTCCCAGGTGTCCTCGTCCAGGTGCTCGCGCGACAGGAGCGTGAGCAGGCCCTTGCCGAGGGCGTTCTGGGAGCGCGAGAGGCGGGCGCGCAGGCGCACCATGCGGCCCGCGGTGGGCTCGGGGGTCTCGATCTCGGGGGCCGGGGGCGCCGCGGGCGGCTCCTCCGTGACGACGGGCGCGGACGCCGACGGCTCGGCGACCGGCAGATCGACTTCCTCGATCGTGCGGCGCGCCTCGTCGCGCGGCGTCTCGGCCTCGTCGCCGACGTGCGGCTCGGCCGGCGGGGCGGTGATGGTGGGCGGGGTGGCGGGGGCCTTCGCCTCGGGCAGCCGCTTCTTCTTGCGGCTGCCGACGACGAGCCCGCCGATCGCACCGACCACGACCACGGCGATGACTACAGCAAGGATGACGATTTCCATAACCCACCCAGTATCAGTCATGGGCCCTTCGGGCACCGCCCTTGTGCTTTCCTCCAAAGGACATAGGCCACTAGCCGCCATTACTCGGACTAAAGTACGATGGAAGAGGCTGCGTCAACGCGCGTAGAGTCCCACCACAGATTCATCAGCTGCTCACCCAGCCATTCATCAGCTGGTCACCAGCGAACTCCCCCACCGGCCGGCGACGACGTCGACGCAAGCCGAGCGAGAGGCACGGAACCACCCCTCATGAGCACCACCGCCGAAACGGCCGAACACGAAGGCGCCCTGGAGACCCGCGGGTTGGAGCCCGTGCCGGACTCCGAGCGCCACGGCAGGACCCGTGAGCTGTTCCCCACGTGGGTGGCCGCCAACATCAGCGTTCTGCTCCTGACGATGGGCGCGGGCCTGATCGTCTCGAACGGCCTGAACTTCTGGCAGGTCCTGATCGTCGCCCTCGTCTCTCCCGTGCTGAGCTACGGCCTGGTGGGCCTCGTCTCCATCGCGGGCAAGCGCGGCGGTTCGCCGGGCATGACGCTCTCGCGCGCGGTCTTCGGCCAGCGCGGCAACCTCTTCCCCGGCTCGCTGATCTGGGTCGCCCGCTGGGGCTGGGAGACGATCAACGCGGTCACGGGTGCGTACGCGATCCTCACGGTCCTGGACATCTGCTTCGGCGTGAAGGCGAACACGGCCCTGAAGGTCGTCACGCTGCTCCTCTTCGTCGCCGCCACGTTCCTCATCTCGGGCCTCGGCCGCAAGGTCCTGCACGTGTGCAGCCAGTGGTCGACGTATCTGTTCGGCGCGTTCAGCATCCTCGTCCTGGTCTATCTCCTGACGGACACCGACTGGTCCAAGGTCTTCGACCAGCCCGCGGGCTCCACCGCGATGATGATCGCGGGCATCGGCACGATCGCCGCGGGCGGCATCAGCTGGGTGCCCACCGGGCCGGACTTCACCCGCTATCTGCCGCGCACGGCCGCGAGCAAGCCGCTGGTCGGCCACGCCGTCGGCGGTGCCGCCATCGTCGTGGTCCCCATGGTCCTGATGGGCGCCGTCATGGCGGTCTCCACGCCGAGCCTGTCCTCGGCGCAGGACCCGGTCGCCTTCCTCGGCGACCTGCTGCCGACCTGGATCGCCGTGCCGTACCTGATCATGGCCCTGATCGGCATGCTCCTGATCAACTCGATGTCGATGTACTCGGCGGGCTTCACCGCCATGACCCTCGGCATCAAGGTCCCGCGCGCGTGGGCGGTCAGCGTGAACGCGATCATCAGCCTGATCTTCGGCTATCTCCTGATGGTCGTGGCCACCAGCTTCATGGGCTCCTTCATCTCCTTCCTCACGCTGCTCGCGGTCGCCTTCTCCGCCTGGATCGGCGTCTTCGGCGTCGACATGTTCCGCAGGAAGACGTACGACGGCGAAGCCCTGATGGACACCAAGCGCACCAGTGCGTACTGGTACAAGGCGGGCTTCGCCTGGCAGGCCATGACGGCCTGGGCCACCGCGCTCGTCGTGGGCCTGCTCTTCACCAAGGTCGACTGGTTCAGCGGCCCGCTCGCCACGTCCTGGATCGGCCGCAACGGCCTCGGCTGGCTCGTCACGATCCTGGTCGCGGGCGTGCTGTACGCGGTCCTGCCGCGGCAGCCGCTCCCCGAGACCGCCCCGACGGCCGAGGCGACGGAGCCGGTCTCCGGCGTCGAGCCCGCCCCCGCCAAGGCGTGAGCGCCCCCGACCGCCGCCCGCCCCTGGTCATCTGACGCAGCGTCAGCTAACGTCCCCCTTCGCCGCACCCGGTCCGCTGCCCGCGGCTCACCGTCCCGGTGAAGGGGGACGTCTCCATGCCCGTCACAGTCGTACGTTTCAATCTCGTCGATCCCGCGGCCACGCCCGACACCCTCAGCGCCCGCTACCGGGCCGCCCTGGAGATGGCCGCGTACGCCGACGACCGCGGCGTGTCCACGATCCAGACCGAGGAGCACCACGGCGCCGCCAACAACTGGCTGCCCTCGCCGTTCGCCTTCGCCGGCGCGGTGTTCGGGGCGACGCGGAGGATCGCGGTGACCGTCTCGGCGGTCATCGGGCCGCTGCACGATCCGCTGCGCCTGGCCGAGGACATCGCCGTACTCGACCTACTGAGCGGCGGCCGGCTCGTCACGGTCGCGGGCATCGGCTACCGGCCCGAGGAGTACGCGGCCTTCGGAGTCGAGTGGAAGCGGCGCGGGAAGCTCCAGGACGAGCTCCTCGACACCCTCCTCAAGGCCTGGACCGGTGAGGAGTTCAGCCACCGCGGCCGCACCGTGCGCGTCACCCCGCGCCCGCACACCCGGCCGCACCCGCTGCTCCTGGTCGGCGGCTCCTCACGGGCGGCGGCCCGCCGCGCGGCCCGGTTCGGCCTGCCGTTCTTCCCGAGCGCGCATCTGCCGGAGCTGGAGACGTACTACGACGAGAAGCGCGCCGAGTACGGCACCGAGGGCTGGACGATGATGCCCGCCGCCGAGACCCCGCTCCTGCACCTCTCCGAAGACCCCGACCGCACCTGGGCCGAGCACGGCGAGCACTTCCTGCACGAGGCGCGCACCTATGCCTCCTGGCAGTCCAAGGACATCCGCTCGGCGGTTCGCTCGGCCGCCACCACGGTCGAGGGGCTGCGCGCCGAAGGCGTCTACCGCGTCCTGACGCCCGACGCGTGCGTGGCCCTCGCGGAGGGCGGGGCCAACCTCATCCTGCATCCGCTCGTCGGCGGGATGCCGGTCGACGAGGGGTGGCGGAGCCTGCACCTGTTCGGCGAAAACGTACTGCCCCGGCTCAAGGACTGACCTTGCGGTCCTCGAGCCGGGGCAGCCTTCCTCAAGAGGAGAGGGGCAGCGGGGGGTTTAGCCCATCTCCTCCAGGGTCTTGCCCTTCGTCTCCTTGACGAATTTGGCGACGAAGGGGATCGAGATCGCGGCGAAGGCGCCGTAGATGATGTACGAGCCGGTCAGGCTCCACTCCGACATGCTCGGGAAGGTCTTGGTGATCGCGAAGTTGGCGAGCCACTGCGCGGAGGCGGCCACGCCGAGCGCCGCGGCGCGGATCCGGTTCGGGAAGATCTCGCCGAGCAGGACCCAGACCACCACGCCCCAGGAGAGCGCGAAGAAGAGCACGAAGGCGTTGGCGGCGATGATCGCGACCAGGCCCTGGCCGTGCGGCAGCGAGACGTCGTCACCGGATCCGCTGCGGTACGAGAACGCCCAGGCCATGGTGAACAGGGCGAGGGCCATGCCGGTCGAGCCGATCAGGGCGAGCGGCCTGCGGCCGATCCGGTCGACGAAGATCATCGCGATGACCGTGCCGACGATGTTCACGATCGACGTCTCGAAGGAGTACAGGAACGAGCTGCTCGGGTCGTGGCCGATCGACTGCCAGAGCTGGTTCGAGTAGTAGAAGATCACGTTGATGCCGACGAGCTGCTGGAAGATCGACAGGAAGATGCCGATCCAGACGATCGGCAGGAAACCGAACCTGCCGCCCAGCAGGTCGCTGAACGTCGACTTGTGCTCGCGGCGCATGGCCAGCTCGATCTCGGCGGCGCGCGCGTCCACGTCGACCGCCGTGCCCTCGACCTCGGTGAGCACCTTCTTGGCCTCGGCCTCGCGGCCCACGGAGATCAGGAAGCGCGGGGACTCGGGGATCGCGAAGGACAGCAGGCCGTAGAGGACGGCCGGGACGACCATGACGCCGAGCATCCACTGCCAGGCCTCCAGGCCGGCCAGCTTGCCGCGCTGGTCGCCGTCCGCCATGTTCAGGATGCCCCAGTTGACCAGCTGGGAGACGGCGATGCCGACGACGATGGCGGCCTGCTGGAAGGAGGCCAGGCGGCCGCGGTAGGCGGGCGGCGCGACCTCGGCGATGTACGCCGGGCCGATCACCGAGGCCATGCCGATGCCGAGGCCGCCGATGAAGCGCCACATGGTCAGGTCCCACGCGGCGAACGGCAACGCGGAGCCGACGGCGCTGATCGCGAACAGGAACGAGGCGACCTGCATGACCCGGATGCGACCGATGCGGTCGGCGATGCGCCCCGCGATGGCGGCACCCACGGCGCAGCCGAGGAGGGCGGTGGCGATGATCCAGCCCAGCGTGTTGGCGTCGACGTCGAACCGGTGCTGGATCGCGACGGTCGCGCCGTTGATCACCGAGCTGTCGTAGCCGAACAGGAATCCGCCCATGGCGGCGGCCGCCGTGATGAAGATGACATGGCCGAGATGGTCCGGGCGGGCCTCCCTGGCCCCGGGCTGCGGCGGCTGCACTGTGCTGGTCACGTGAACTCCTCGGGCCACCGGCTGCGTTGCCGGGGGTGGGGGTGAGAGCCCTTCAAGTGGCGCACAACTTCACGCCGCCCACCACCTGAAGGTAAAAGCAACGTTGCAGAGACTATGCCTTCAAGTTGCGAAGTCAATAGCTCGTTAACTGTGAATTTGGAGACCGTAAGGAGTCACCCTGCGTTCAAGATCTGAACACAGGGTGAGCCGGATGAGTGAACCGGGCGGAGCGAAGCCCGCTACGGTACGAAGCGCCCCGTCAGGGGCGCGGGGCTGTATCGACATGCGGCTCCGCCGCGGGGCGCGACAAGCCCCCACCGGCCCGCGGGATCAACACCGCACATCCGGCGATGCGCTTTAGCGGAGCCGCTGGCTGATCACCTTGGAGACGCCGTCGCCCTGCATGGACACGCCGTACAGCGCGTCCGCGACCTCCATCGTCCGCTTCTGGTGCGTGATCACGATGAGCTGCGAGGCCTCCTGCAGCTCCTGCATGATCCGGATGAGCCGCTGCAGGTTGGTGTCGTCGAGCGCCGCCTCGACCTCGTCCATCACATAGAACGGGCTGGGCCGCGCCTTGAAGATCGACACGAGCAGCGCCACGGCCGTCAGCGACCGCTCGCCGCCGGACAGCAGCGAGAGCCGCTTGACCTTCTTGCCGGGCGGCCGGGCCTCGACGTCGACGCCCGTGGTGAGCATGTTGTCGGGATCGGTCAGGATCAGCCGTCCCTCACCACCCGGGAAGAGCCTGCTGAAGACCCCTTCGAACTCCCGCGCCGTGTCCCGGTACGCCTCGGTGAAGACCTGCTCGACGCGCTCGTCGACCTCCTTCACCACCTGGAGGAGGTCCGCCCGCGTCTTCTTCAGGTCCTCCAGCTGCTCGCTGAGGAACTTGTGACGTTCCTCCAGAGCGGCGAACTCCTCCAGCGCCAGCGGATTGACCTTCCCGAGCTGCTGGTACGCCCGTTCGGCTGACTTGAGGCGCTTCTCCTGCTCACCGCGGACGTAGGGCACCGGCTTGTTGCGCGGGTGTTCAGGGTCTTCGGGCAGTTCCTCGCCCTCGGCGGGGGGCGAGGGCGGCACGAGCTGGTCGGGCCCGTATTCGGAGACGAGCCCCGCGGGTTCCACACCGAGTTCCTCCAGCGCCTTGGTCTCCAGCTGCTCGATCCGCAGCCGCTTCTCCGCGCCGAGTACCTCGCCCCGGTGGACCGAATCCGTCAGCTTGTCCAGCTCCGCCTTGAGATCGCGCCCCTGGTTCCGCTCGGCGACCAGCTCCCGCTCACGCACCTCCTTGGCCCGCTCGGCGGCCACCCGCTCGTGCTCCGCCCGTACGAGGGAGACCTCGACGTGGGCGAGGAGCTGGCGGGCCCCGGAGGCCACGGCCTCGGCGACGGCGGCCTCGTGGCGAAGCCGGGCCCTGCGCTGTTCGGCACGCGCGCGTGCCTCGCGTTCGGCGCGGGCGGCGCGGTCGAGGGAGTCGGCACGCCCGGCGAGCCCCTTCACCCGCTCCTCGTGCGTACGCACCTGGAGCCGGGCCTCCATCTCGGTCTGGCGGGCGTTGGCACCGTCGGCGGCGAGCCGGTCGCGGGCGCCGGTGTCGGGCTCCTCCTCGGCGGGCGCCTCCTCGGCCACGGCGAGCCGCTCGGCCAGCTCCTCGACCTCCAACTGGGCCTTCTCCAGGGCGTCCTGGGCCTTGGCGGCAGCGGCGGCGGACCGCTCGGCCTCACCGGCGGCGCCACGCGCCTGCCCCGCGAGCGAGCCGAGCCGCTGCGCGACGGACGACTTCTCCCGGTCGGCGGCGCGCCGCCGCTCCCCCAGCTCCTCGACGAGCGCGGCACACTCCTTGCGCCGCTCCCCGGCCCGCTCCTGCGCCACGGCCAACTCCTCGCAGTGCACACCGAGTTCGGCGAGCTCGGCCGCCGCCTCGTCGACGGAGGCCTGCACTTCGAGGAGGCTGGGCGCACCCGCGGACCCGCCCTGCGCGAAGTGCGCCCCGAGCAGATCGCCCTCGGCGGTGACCGCCGTCAGCTCCGGGTGCGCGTACACCAGATCCTCGGCGTCCTCCAATGTCCCGACCACGACGACGCCACGCAGCAGCCGCCGCACGGCGGGCATCAACTCGACCGGTCCACGTACGAGTTCGGCGGCACGCGGGGGCCCGTCACCACGCGAATCCGGTGGTACGTCGCCGAGGTCCCCGCCCCCGTCAGCCCCCGCCAGCATCAGTGCGGCCCGGCCCGCGTCCTGCTTGCGCAGCAGGCGGATCGCTTCTGCGGCGGATGCGGGCGTGGACACGGCGATGGCGTCGGCCGCCGCGCCGAACGCCGCCGCCACCGGCACCTCGAATCCCGGTGCCACGGAGAGGAGTTCGGCGGCGGGGCCGAGCAGTCCGGTGAGCCGGTCCTTGGCGGCGAGGAGCGCGCCGGAGCCGTCCTTGCGGCGCAGTCCGAGGGCGAGGGCGTCGTGCCGGGCGGCGACGGCGGCCCGCTTCCGCTCGGCCGCGGTGGCCGCCTCGCGCGCGGCGGTCAGCTCGGCTTCGGCGTCCGCGAGGGCCCGGCGGGCCTCTTCGTGCCGCTCCCCGAGCTCCGCGTCGCCCGCGTCCAGGCCGTCGACCTCCGCCTTGAGCTGTTCGTACTCCTCCTGCGCGGTGACCGCGCGCTCCTGCGCCTCGTCGCGGGCGACGGCGAGCCGGTCGATCTCGGCCTGCGCGGAGGCGGCCCGTGAGCGGGCCGCGTTGACCTGCCCGCCGAGCCGCGCGAGGCCTTCGCGGCGGTCGGCGATGGCCCGGGCCACTTCCTTCAGGCGCCGCTCCTCGGCGGCCAGTTCGCGCTCCAGGTCGGCGCGGTGGGCGACGGTGTCGTCGAGGGCGTGCTGCGCGGCTTCGAGGGCGGCTTCGAGCTCGGCCTCCTGTTCGCGGATGCGCGCGGCCTCCCGCTCCATGTCCTCGGGGTCGCGCCCGCGCCGCTCCTCGGCGGGCGCCGAGCGCGCGCTCTGCACCCGGGCGTCGGCGAGCGAGATCGTGCCGCGCACCCGCTCGGCGAGCTGCGACAGCTCGTACCAGGTCTGCTGGGCCCGCTGCAGGCGTGGGCTGAGCCGCCGCACCTCGTCCTCCAGGGCCGCCTCGCGCTGGAGCGCCGTCTTCAGCTCGGCCTCGGCGGCCTCCTTGCGCGCCTTGAGCGCGGCCTCGTCGGCGACTTCCGCGTTCAGGGCCTGACGCATCCGTACGAGGTCGTCGGCGAGCAGCCTGAGGCGGGCGTCGCGCAGGTCGGCCTGGATGACGGCGGCACGCCGGGCGACGGCGGCCTGTCGGCCGAGCGGCTTGAGCTGGCGGCGCAGTTCGTCCGTGAGGTCCTGGACGCGGGCGAGGTTGGCCTGCATCGCGTCGAGCTTCCGCAGCGCCTTCTCCTTGCGCTTGCGGTGCTTGAGGACGCCCGCGGCCTCCTCGATGAAGGCGCGGCGGCCCATCGGGTCGGCGTGCAGGACGGAGTCGAGCTGGCCCTGGCCGACGATGACGTGCATCTCACGGCCGATGCCGGAGTCGGAGAGGAGTTCCTGGATGTCGAGCAGCCGACACGTATCACCATTGATCTGGTATTCGCTGCCGCCATTGCGGAACATGATCCGCGTGATGGTCACTTCGGCGTACTCGATCGGCAGGGCACCGTCGGAATTGTCGATGGTGAGGGAGACCTCGGCGCGGCCGAGCGGGGGCCGGCCGGTCGTCCCGGCGAAGATGACGTCCTCCATCTTGCCGCCGCGCAGCGACTTGGCGCCCTGTTCGCCCATGACCCAGCTCAGCGCGTCCACGACATTGGACTTGCCGGAGCCGTTCGGTCCGACGACGCAGGTGATGCCCGGCTCGAACTTCAGCGTCGTGGCCGACGCGAAGGATTTGAAACCACGCAGTGTCAGGGCCTTGAGGTGCACGCCGCGTGACTCTACCTTTCGCCGGGAGTTCACCGAGGAACGTGCGAGCAGTTTCACGGAGGAAGGTGCAGGGCACATCAGGTGTAAGGCCCGCACGGGCACGGGGAGCGGAAAGAAAGAAGGGACGCCGAAGCGTCCCTTGCGGATCTCGCGGATCTATTCGATCAAGCAGATCTCTCTGTTCAGCGGCTTATCACGGGCAAGCCTGCCCACGCGTGGCAGGACGGTCCGTTGCCGGGCTCGGGGTGTGCGTGGGTCAGGTGAGCGCAGGCTCCGCCTGGGGTACGTCGATGCTCTCGAGGAGCGAGTCGTGAGAAGCGGCAGCCGCCAGCGCGTCGTTCTCGGCCTGGATCCTGACGAGCTCGGATTCCAGGTCCTGGACGCGCTGCTGGAGCCGTCGCATCTCGGCGAGGAGTCGCGGGTCGCTGCCGCCGACGTAACCGAGAAGCGCCTTTGCCATGATGGATGGTCCTCCACACTGAGTGACCGACCGAATCGGTGTGGGTCGTGAGGGAATCGCACCCGCGGTGCTTGGCACTCTTCTGTTCTTGCTGGGTGTTACTTGGCCGTTCTCACATGCCAAACAGCTAAGGTGCGCGGGGCTTCCAGAGTCTCACCAAAAAGTTTGACGGTCAACACGATCACGCCCCGTATTGGCGAGCGGCCCGGGGGCGCGCGGCGGTGAAACCTGCGGCGCTGCCTCGGCGGCGGGGCCCTGGGGGCGTATAGATCATCGTTACTCGCGGAGCCTGCCACGGCAAGTGCTTCTTGGCAACCACCAGGCCTTTCCTGCCCCGGGCGGGTGCCGCAGCCACACCCGCCCCCGCCCGGCGGGGGTCCGCGGAGCGGTGCCGGATCAGCGAATCGCGAACGAGTCGTAGCCGCCGCGGGGCGTGTCCCAGATCTCAGTCACACCGTCGACGCGGCCGGGTGTGTCGCCCTCGCGCAGCCAGTCGAGGAGCTGCCGGCAGCTCGCGCGCGGGCCCTCGGCGACGACCTGCACGCGGCCGTCGTCGAGATTGAGAGCAAAGCCACTCACGTCTCCGATCTCCAGCGCCTTGGCCCGCGTGAACCAGCGGAATCCCACGCCCTGTACACGGCCGCGCACCCAGGCGGTGAGCCGGACTTCTTCGTTCATAAGGTGCACGCTAACCGGCCAATTGCCCAGGGAGCACTTCGCCCCCTTGCGCCATCGCGTACAGTCGCGACTCGACGAGCCTCACCCGTATGGGTGAGTCACGTTGACCGTCAGGACGACGCCGGGGCCGACACCGGGCGTCTGGACGAAAGGCCAGAAGATGGGACGCCACCGACGCTCCGGCGGCGGCCGCGCCGCCACCGGCCGCGCCGATCATTCCACGGCTCCCGACGCGCACGAGGGCCACCCCGACGCGTACGACGGAACCCAGGGGCTCGACGTATACGTCACGTACCCCTCCGACCGCTCCGAGCCGCGGCGTGCGACGTCGCACCGGCGCGGGCGCCGCGCCTCCACGCCCGTGCGCACCGGGCTGCTCGGGGTGTCCGCGGCCGTGGCGATGGGCGCTGTCGCGGTCGCCTCCGGCCTGGTGCCCGGCGGTGACAACTACTCGCTGGGCGGCGGCAACGAACCCGGCGCCATCCGCACGGCCGGCTCCCCGTCCGGGCTCGACGTCCAGGGCGGCGACGAAGGCAGCGCCGACCGCGACCGGGCCACGCCCAGCCGCGGCACCGGCCGCGCCGACGCCCCGGCCCCGGCCCCGACGCCCTCCGAGTCGAGCGGCAAGCCCTCGGCGAAACCGTCCGACAAGCCCTCGCCCACGCCGTCGAAGCCGCAGTCCGGCACGGGCACCGGCGACAAGGCCGGGAGCGGCGGGCGCGACGGGAACACGGAGAAGCCCGGAAACCCGGGCGACGCCGACAGCGGGGACAAGGGCGCGGGCGAGAAGAAGCCGACGCCCACCCCGAGTCGTACGGCGACCGAGAAGCCGAAGCCGCAGCCCCCTGCCGAGACGCCCGCCGACGGCGAGAACGCGGCCGAGGCCGAGGTGCTCTCGCTGGTCAACCAGGAGCGGGCCAAGGCGGGCTGCCGCCCGGTCCGTGCCGACGCCGGACTCGCCGCGCTGGCCGGGGACTTCAGCGACGACATGGCCAAGCGCGGCTTCTTCGCGCACACCGACCCGGACGGCGCGACGCCGTGGGACCGTGCCGAGAAGGTCGGCATCACAGACCTCGGCGGCGAGAACATCGCCCGTGGCCAGGCCAACGCCCAGTCCGTCATGGACGCCTGGATGAGCAGCCCCGGCCACCGCGCGAACATCCTCAACTGCGACTACCAGACCCTGGGCGTCGGCGCGCACTTCGCGCCGGGCGGCCCGTGGTGGACGCAGGACTTCGGCTTCTGAGCCGCTGACTCCCGGCCGGGCTCAGGCCGCTGACTCCCCGTCCGGGCTCAGGCCGCGACGGCGGCCCGGCCGGCCGCGACGACGCGCGCGGTCTCGGTGACGCGGCGGCCGAGGTGTTCGGCCGTGGCGATGTCCGCCTTGTGCACGGCCTCCGGGCCCTCGTCGGAGTTGGTCTGGGCGGCAGCGCCGGAGAAGAAGCCGAGGCGGTTGAGGTCGTTCTCGGAGGCCTCGCTGGAGTTCCAGCCGGGGAGCAGGCCGAGGCTGACCCAGTGCATGCCCTGCTGGGCGGCCAGCGTCTGGAAGTACTGCAGGGTGTGCAGCTTGTCACCGCTCTTGGACGCGGAGTTGGTGAAGCCCGCGGCGAGCTTGTCCTGCCAGGCACGGGTGAACCAGCGCTTCGACGTGGCCTCCGCGAAGACGTGGAAGGCGCCCGAGGCGGTGCCCATGTAGGTGGGCGAGCCGAAGACGATGGCGTCCGCCGCGTCGAGCAGCTCCCACTCGGCTTCGGTGATCTCGTCGACCTTGATCAGGTGCGTACTGGCACCGGCTTCCTCGGCACCGGTGCGGACGGCTTCCGCGACGACGGTGGTGTGGCCGAATCCGGAGTGGTAGGCGATGGCGACGACGGGGCTGGGCATGGTGGACGTACTCCTTGGACGGAGGGGACGGGGCAGCGCGGAACCGGCCGAAGGCGGACCGGTAGGACCGGCCCTCAGCGATGACAAAAGGAAAGCACTAACTTCTGGTTAGTGCAACCCGATGGTTAGCGCTGCGGGAGAGTACGCTGTCCTCATGGACTCCCTCGCACGCACCGAGAACGCCTCCGAAGCCGAGGAGGCGGAGCTGGCGTACAACGTGTTCGCGCGCAGCTGCCCGTCGCGGTCCACGCTGGAGCACGTCACCGGGCGATGGGGCGCGCTGACGCTCGGGGCGCTGCACGACGGCACGTTCCGGTTCAACGAGCTGCGCCGCCGGGTCGACGGCGTGAGCGAGAAGATGCTGTCGCAGACGCTGCACGCGCTGGAGCGCGACGGCCTGGTGCACCGTGACGCGCAGCCGACCAATCCGCCGCGCGTGGACTACCGGCTGACCCCGCTGGGAGAGCAGATCGCCGAGCGCCTGCTGGCACTCATCCACTTCGTGGAGGGCAGCCAGGACGAGGTGAAGGCGGCCCAGCAGCGTTACGACGCCCTCGGCGGGCGCTGACAGCGCGGGCAGAAGTAGCTGGAGCGGTTCATCCAGGGGCGCCGCCGCATGGGGGTGCCGCAGCGCCGGCAGGGCTCGTCCTCACGCCCGTAGGCGTCCAGGGACCGGTCGAAGTACCCCGACTCGCCGTTCACGTTGACGTAGAGGCTGTCGAAGCTGGTGCCGCCGACGGAGAGGGCGGCGTTCATCACGTCCCGTACGTGGCCGAGGAGTTGGGTCGTTCGGGGGCGGGTGAAGGTGGCCGTCGGGCGCTCGTAGTGCAGCCGGGCGCGCCACAGCGCCTCGTCGGCGTAGATGTTGCCGACGCCGCTGATGAGGGACTGGTTGAGCAGTGCGCGCTTGATGGTGGTGCGGCTGCGGCGCAGGGCCTGGTGGAAGGCCTCGTCGTCGAAGAGCGGGTCGAGCGGGTCGCGGGCGATGTGCGCGATGACGTCCGGCAGGCCGTCCGGGGTGTTGTCGTGCAGCGAGAGCCCGCCGAAGGTCCGCTGGTCGACGAAGCGCAGCTCGGTGCCGGGCGCGGCGCCGCCGGCCGCGTCCTCGAAGCGCACCCGGATCCTCAAGTGCTTCTCGTCCGGGGCCTGTTGGGTCTTGACGAGGAGCTGGCCGCTCATGCCGAGGTGGGCGAGCACGGACGTGCCGGTGTCCGCCACCGGCAGCCACAGGTACTTGCCGCGGCGCATGGGCGCGCCGAAGGCGTGGCCCTTGAGCCGGTGTGCGAAGTCGTCGGCGCCCGCGAGATGGCGCCGGACGGCGCGCGGGTGCAGCACCTGCACGTCGGCCACAGTCCGACCGCCGACCCAGCGTTCGAGCCCACGCCGGACGACCTCGACCTCGGGCAGCTCGGGCATGTCTCCTCCGGGGAACCTGGGAAAAGCCCGTCCGGCGTTTGAGGACGAGGCCGCAAGGCCGATTAAGGGCGGGCGGTGGGAACTCCGCCGCGAAGCGACGGAAAGAGAAACCAGGGCACCCGCCGCAGCCGATAGAACCGACCGCGACGGGCGCCCAGGAAAACGTGCCGTCAGGCAGACGCGGCATCCGGGGCAGAGGGAGCCTCAGGGGCACCCTCGGCCTCAGAAACCGCAGAGGCAGCCGCCGCTGCCGCGGCCCGCTCATCCGCCGCGGAGCGGATGGCACGCCACGCGGACTCCGCGGCCTGCTGCTCCGCTTCCTTTTTGCTGCGGCCGGTGCCGGTGCCGTACGAGACGCCTCCGACGCGGGCGGCAGCAGTAAAGGTCTTCTCGTGGTCCGGGCCGCTCTCCGTGACGAGATACTCGGGCACGCCGAGGTTCTCCGTCGCGGTGAGCTCCTGGAGGCTGGTCTTCCAGTCCAGGCCCGCGCCGAGGTTCGAGGATTTCTCGATGAGCGGGTCGAAGAGCCGGTGCACCAGCTCGCTCGCCGCTTCCAGACCCCGGTCCAGATAGACCGCGCCGATCACCGCTTCCAGGGTGTCGGCGAGGATGGACGCCTTGTCCCGGCCGCCCGTGCCCTCTTCGCCCCGGCCGAGCCGGATGAAGGAGCCGAGGTCGAGCCCGCGGCCCACCTCCGCAAGCGCACGCGAGTTGACCACCGCGGCCCGCAGCTTGGCCAGTTGGCCTTCGGGCAGGTCGGGGTGGGTGCGGTACAGCGTGTCCGTGACCACGAGGCCGAGCACGGAGTCCCCGAGGAACTCCAGCCGCTCGTTCGTGGGCAGGCCGCCGTTCTCGTACGCGTACGAACGGTGGGTGAGCGCACGCACCAGAAGGGCGGACTCGAGCTGATACCCGAGCCGCCCTTCCAGAAGCGTGTGGGACGAGGCCGCGTTGTTGCTGTCTGCCATCTTGGCGTCTTCCGCCTTCTTTGGGCTAGACACAGCGCCTCTCACCAGCCGCTCAGACCTCGAGGACCTGGCGCTTGTTGTAGGTGCCGCAAGCGGGGCACGCGATGTGCTGCAGCTTGGGCTCGTGGCAGCGCTCGCACGCAACCAGGGTGGGGACCGCAGCCTTCCACTGCGACCGGCGGTGGCGCGTGTTGCTGCGCGACATCTTCCGCTTCGGAACAGCCACGGCTACTTCTCCTGCTTCTCGTCGGCGTGCGCTGATCGAGGCGCGCCGCCGCTCATCTCGTCCTTCTCGCCGTCCTGGATGGTGCCAGCGAGTCCTTGCAGTGCCGCCCAACGGATGTCGACGGCATCATGGTGGTGGTCCGGGTCGTCCGCGAGCCGCACTCCGCACTCGGAGCACAGGCCCTGACAGTCTTCCTGGCACACCGGCTGCATCGGCAGTGCGAGCACCACCGCATCACGCAGCACCGGCTCGAGGTCGAACATGCCGTCCTCGAGGAAGAGCCTGTCCTCGTCTTCCTCGGCGTCGTCGGCCGGTTCCGCTGCGCGGCCCCGGTCGTCGGCGTCAGGGTACGAGAACATCTCCTGGAAGTCCGCTGCGAGCGCGAGCTCCAGCGGCTCCAGACACCTTACGCACTCCCCCTCGGCCGATGCACGGGCGGTGCCTGTGACAAGCACCCCTTCCATGACCGACTCCAGCCGGATCTCCAGCTCGACCGGAGCGCCTTCCGGCACCCCGATGACCCCTTCGACGCCGAACGGAGCCGGCGAACCGGGGGCGTCGATCGTGCGGGTCACCCGCTGCATGGCACCAGGACGCCGACCCAGCTCGTGTGTGTCGAACACAAGCGGGTTCCGGTGGTCGAGGCGCGTGCTCAGGGGTTTTCCTGCTTTCGAATCCTGGGAGTTTGGCAAGCGGACCGCCGCGCCGGTGCCGCAGATCTGCGGTGGGAACGGGCAGCCCGGATCGCGGACATACGCGCGACCGAAGAGCCAGGATACTGGACCTTTCGCTCACGGCCCAATCGGGGCTAAGCGCTTCGCTGGATGTGCGGTGCGAACCTGCGGGCCGTCAGTGGCTGGTCGCGCAGTTCCCCGCGCCCCTTCAGGGCGCAGCCGAACCGCAGCCGACTTCACCAGGGCTGCTTAACGGCCCTGCTCGTACTGCCGCAGTTGCTCCGCGCTGATCATCTGGGTGTCGAAGAGGCTGGTCTCGTCGAGCACGGCGGGCGCGGGGCTCTGCTGGCCGTAGCCCTGGTGCTGCGGCTCCTGCTGGGGGGCCGGCGGCTGGTTCGGGTCGTAGCCCTGCTGCTGGTACGCGTAGGGGTCCTGCTGGTACGCGTACGGATCCTGCTGGCCGTAGGGCTGCTGATAGGCGTACGGATCGGGCCCGCCGTACGGGGTCTGGCCGCCGTACTGGTCCGCGCCCTGGGCGTAGGGGTCCTGGGTGCCCCCTCCGTACTGGTCCTGCTGCTGGTACGCGTACGGGTCCGGCTCGGTCTGCGGGCGCGGGGGTGTGTACGGCTGCTGGGCGGGGATCGGCGGGGGGCTCTGCGGCTGCGGGCGCTCGGGGGTCTCGGCGAGGTCCGCGAGGTAGTCGGCGTCCGAGGTGTGTTCCCTGGTCTGCGCGCCGAGCTCGCTCAGTTCGTCGGCGGGGGCGCGGCCGTGCAGGGTCTGGCGGCCGCGGCCGACGGCCTCCAGGGTCTTGGCGAGCACGGCCTCGAAGGCGCCGAGCTTCACGTCCACGTAGGCGTCGGCGTTGCGGCGCAGGGTCTCGGGGTCGTGGCTGCGCTCGGGGGCGTCCTCGTCCTCGTACCCCTGCTCGTCCACGCCGGGGCCGGTGCCGAGGAGCTTCTCGCGGCCGCGGCCGACGGAGCCGAGCGTCTTGGTGAGGACGACCTCGAAGTTGGCGAGCTTGCTGTCCACGTAGTCGTCGGCGTCGGCGCGGACCTCGGCGGCCTCCTTGCGGGCCTCGGCGAGGATGCGGTCCGCCTCGGCCTGGGAGCGGCGCGCGACCTCCGTGTCGGAGATCAGCGAGCCGCGCTCGGCGTGCGCGCCCTCGATGATCCGCTCGGCCTCCTGGCGGGCCTGCTCGACCAGCTGCTCCCGGCCGCCGATCAGCTCCTGGGCCTGGGCGAGCGAGCCGGGCAGGGCCTGGCGCACCTCTTCGAGCATGGCGAGGAGGGCGGCGCGGTTGACCACGCACGAGGCGGACATGGGCATGGACTTGGCGCTGCCGACCGTCTCGACGATCTCGTCGATCTTCTTCTGCACGTCCACCGCGGGCTCGCCACTCTCTACAGCTTGTTGGGAGACGGACGGGACGACTGTAGCCCTTGCTCAGCCCTTCGCGAGGCGCTTGTTGAGGGCTTCGAGCACGACCGGGGGAACCAGGTGCGCGATGTCGCCGCCCCAGGTCGCGACCTCCTTGACCAGTGAGGAGGACAGGAAGCTGTAGGTGGGGTTGGTGGGCACGAACAGGGTCTCGACGCCCGAGAGGCCGTTGTTCATCTGGGCCATCTGCAGTTCGTAGTCGAAGTCGCTGACCGCGCGCAGGCCCTTGACGATGGCCGGAATGTCGCGCTCCTTGCAGAAGTCGACCAACAGGCCCTGGAACGACTCGACTTCCACGTTGCCGAACTCGGTGGTGACCTGGCGGATCAGCTCGATCCGCTCCTCGATCTCGAACAGGCCCTGCTTGGACTTGTTGATCATCACCGCGACGTGCACGACGTCGTACAGCTTGGAGGCGCGGGCGATGATGTCGAGGTGTCCATTGGTGATGGGGTCGAACGACCCCGGACAGACGGCGCGGCGCAACGGAAGTCCCTCGCTCTCCGGTCGGGTCATGGCGCGATCTCAGGCTCTTCGTGCTCTTCGTCCGAAGAGCTGTCGCGTTCTTCGTACGCCGAGCTTTCCGGCTGTTTGTACGAAGAGGCGGCGCGACCGTACCAAAACGTGCCTTCGCCGTAGCGACGGGACCTCAGTGCCTCGAAGCCGTCCGGCCAGCCGAATTCTCCGCCTCTCGTACTGCGTTCAACGGTGACGAGTGCGTCGTCCGTGAGCCAGCCTCCCGAGCGGAGTGTGAGCAGGATCTCCCGAAGATCGTCATCGCCGACGGCGTAAGGGGGGTCGAGAAACACCAGGTCATAGGGGGCGGCAGGGGTTGACTCGCGAATGATCTGGGCCGCTTTGCCCGCCCTGGCCTCGGCGCCGGGCAGGCCGAGCGCCTTGATGTTCTCGCGGATGGTGCGCGCCGCGCGGGCGTCGGCCTCGACGAGCAGGGCGTGCGCCGCGCCGCGGGACAGGGCCTCCAGGCCGACGGCGCCGGAGCCCGCGTACAGGTCGAGGACGCGGGCGCCGGCGAGCGTGCCCTGGACGGCCTGCCAGGTGGAGAACAGGCCTTCGCGGGCGCGGTCCGAGGTGGGCCGGGTGCTGTTCCCCGGCGGGACGGCGAGGCGGCGTCCGCCGGCCACGCCGGCGATCACGCGGGTCATCTGGGTCCTTTGGGCTGAGGGTGGCTTCCCTTCACGATATGGCGTCCACCGGCTTCGGCCCTTGTCGGCCCGCCTCGGCGGTGGTGCGGATGCCGTCGCCCGGCTCTGCTGCGGGTGGCTCTTGGTCGGCCCTGCTGCGGGGGGCGTGCATCCCTCTGCGGGGGCCGCTGGCGGGGGCCGCTGGCGGGGGCCGCGTTCGTTCCCGCTGCGGGGGCCGCAGTTCAGCCCTTGTCCAGGTACTGCTCGCGTTCCTCGTCCAGGAGGGCGTCCAGGGCCGTGCGCAGTTCGGGGAGGTGCTCCAGGTCCGGGTCGCGGGAGACCACTGCGGTCGCCTCCTCGCGGGCCGCGGCGATGATCTCCTCGTCGTCGATGACGGTGAGCATGCGCAGCGAGGAGCGCACGCCGGACTGGGCCTGGCCGAGCACGTCGCCCTCGCGGCGCTGCTCCAGGTCGATGCGGGAGAGCTCGAAGCCGTCGAGGGTGGCGGCCACGGCGCCGAGCCGGGCGCGGGCGGGGGTCGCCTCCGGCATGTCGGTGACCAGCAGGCACAGGCCGGCCGCGGAGCCGCGGCCGACGCGGCCGCGGAGCTGGTGGAGCTGCGAGACGCCGAAGCGGTCGGCGTCCATGATCACCATGACGGTGGCGTTCGGGACGTTCACCCCGACCTCGATCACCGTCGTGGCGACCAGGACGTGCGTCTCGCCGGCGGCGAAGCGGCGCATCACCGCGTCCTTGTCGTCCGGCTGCATGCGGCCGTGCAGGACCTCGACGCCGAGGCCCCGCAACGGGCCGTGGGTCAGCTCCTCGGCGACGTCGAGGACGGCGAGCGGGGGGCGCTTCTCGGCCTCGTCCTCCGGGGACTTCTTCTTGGCCTTCTTGGGCTCCTCCTCCGCGTCGTCCCCGATGCGGGGGCAGACCACATACGCCTGGTGGCCGTTCTCCACCTCTTCGCGCACGCGCTCCCACGCGCGGGCGAGGAAGTGCGGCTTGTCCTGGGCGGGGACGACGTGCGTGGAGATCGGCGAGCGGCCGGCCGGGAGCTGGTCCAGGACGGAGGTCTCCAGGTCGCCGAAGACCGTCATCGCGACCGTGCGCGGAATGGGGGTGGCCGTCATGACCAGCAGGTGCGGCGGCTGCTTGCCCTTGCCGCGCAGGGCGTCGCGCTGCTCGACGCCGAAGCGGTGCTGTTCGTCGACCACGACCAGGCCCAGGTCGTGGAACTGGACCTTGTCCTCGATCAGGGCGTGCGTCCCGATGACGATGCCGGCCTCGCCTGTGGCCAGGTCGAGGAGGGCCTGGCGGCGGGCCGCCGTGCCCATGGAGCCGGTGAGCAGCGTGACCTTGGTGGCATGCTCGGAGCCGCCGAGCATGCCCCCTTCCGCCAGCTCGCCCATCATCTCCGTGATCGACCGATGGTGCTGCTGGGCCAGGACTTCCGTCGGCGCGAGCATTGCGGCCTGCCCGCCCGCGTCCACCACGGCGAGCATGGCGCGCAGCGCCACCATCGTCTTGCCGGAGCCGACCTCGCCCTGCAGGAGGCGGTGCATGGGGTGCTCGGTGGCCAGGTCGTCGAAGATCTCCTTGGAGACCGCGCGCTGGCCGTCCGTGAGCGTGAAGGGCAGCTTGGCGTCGAAGGCGTCGAGCAGGCCGCCCGCGCGCGAGGTGCGGGCCACCGCCGGCAGGTGCGCGTCCGCGAACCGGCGCCGGGCCAGGGCGACCTGGAGCACGAACGCCTCGTCCCACTTCAGGCGGTCGCGGGCGGTCGCGATGTCCGCCTTCGCATGCGGCCGGTGGATCTTCAGGAGGGCTTCGGGGAGCGGGATCAGGCCGCGGCCCTCACGCAGGGACGGCGGCAGCGGGTCCAGAGCCTCCTGGGCGCTCGGCAGCACCGCGTCCACGGACTTGGCGATCTTCCAGGACTCCAGCTTGGCGGTGGCCGGATAGATCGGGATGAGGGCTCCGGCCCAGGAGTCCACCGTCTCGGCGGCCGAGTCGCCGTCGCCGCGCAGCAGTTCGTACGCCGGGTGGGCCAGCTGCATCTTGCGGTTGAAGACCGACACCTTGCCCGCGAACATCGCGCGCGTGCCCGGCAGCAGGTCCTTGTGCGGCTTGTGGATGCCCCGGCCGAAGAACACCAGCTGGAGCTGGCCGCTGCCGTCCGTGATGGTGACTTCGAGCCGCTGGCCGCTGCCGCCGCCGAACCGCAGGACGCGGGCCGTCGCGACCTGGGCCACGACCGTGACGTGCTCGTCCAGCGGGAGGTCCGAGAGGCGGGTCAGCTCGCCTCTCTCGGCATACCGCCGGGGGTAGTGGTGCAGCAGGTCTCCGACCGTGTGCAGGCCGAGGTGCTCGGCCATCACCTTCGCGGTGGCCTGGCCGAGCGCGTTCTTCAATGGTTCCTGGAGCGCGTGCACGAGATCCATTGCACACCACGGCACTGACAATTGGGGGCAGGGGCCGGGAAATGTGGGGAGGCGGTGGGCCCTGCTGGACCTTCCCCCACTGCACCCATCAGCGCGCTCCGCGCACGGCCACCCCTTCCGGGCGGTATCAATTTGCGGCTCCGCCGCGTGGGGAGGGGGCTCCGCCCCCGGCCCCCGATCGGCCTGAACGGCCTCGTCCTCAATCGCCGGACGGGCTATTCCCCACCCACCCGCCCTTTCCGCCCTTCGGGCGGGGTGGGGGCAGGTGGGATTTCGCCCTTCGGGCGGAGCAGGAGGGCGGGCGGGAGTTCGTCCTTCGGGCGGAGCAGGAGGGCTGGCGGGGTTTCGCCCTTCGGGCGGGGCGGGTGGTGGGCGGGACTTCGCCCCTTCGGGCGGAGCGGGAGGCGAGCGTTCGTCCTTCGAACGGAGCCGGGAGCCAACGGGTTTCGTCCTTGGGGCGGAGCGGGAGGCCGGCGTTCGTCCTTCGAGCCGAGGGGGGCGGGCGGGAGTTCGGCCTTCGGGCCGAGGGGGGGCGAGTGGGGTTTTCGTCCTTCGGGCGGAGCGGAGGGCGGGCGGGGTTTCGTCCAGCGGAGCGGGTGATGGGTGGGGCTTCGCCTTTCGGGCGGAGCGGGAGGCCGGCGTTCGTCCTTCGGGCGGAGCGGGGGGCCGGCGGGATTCGCCCTTGGGGTGGAGTGGGAGGGCGGGCGGGAGCTCGTTCTTCGGAGGGAGTGGGGTGGGTGGGCGGGGGAAGATAGCCCCTCCGGCGTTTGAGGAGTGGGGTCTGGGGCGGAGCCCCAGGAGAGGGCGGGTGGGTGGGGGAAAGAGCCCGTCCGGCGATTGAGGACGAGCGCGCAGCGCGGTGGAGGGCGGGTGGGTGGGGAAGTCACTCCACGCCGATGAGGAGCAGCGCCGACTGGGGCCCGCCCCGATACAGCACCGTGTCTACGGCCAGATGGCCGTCGCGTACGTGTTTCTCCAGCTCCTCGGCCACCGCATCGGACACCTCATCACCGAGGACCAACGTGACCATCTCGCCGCCCGCCGCCAACATCCGGTCGAGTACGGCCGCCGCGGTGGGCCCGACCTCCGGACCGATCACCGCCACGTCGCCGTCGATCAGGCCGAGCACGTCCCCGGCCTGGCAGATCCCCGCCGTCGTCCACGACTGCCGCTCGGCGACGGCCAGTTCGGCGTAACGGGTCGCCCCGGCGGCCGAGGTCATGACGACGACGTCCTCGTCGAAGCGGCGGTCGGGCTCGTGCACGGCGAGCGCGGCGATGCCCTGGACCGCGGAGCGGGTGGGGATCAGCGCGACCCGTACGCCTTCGGAGCGGGCCTGTTCGGCGGCGGCCGCCGCGGTGTGGCGCAGCTCGGCGTCGTTGGGCAGCAGCACCACCTCGCGCGCGTGGGCCCGCCGGATCGCCTCGACCAGCTCGCCACTGGCGGGCGGCTCGCCCGCGCGCGCGGGCACCGTGGTGGCCCCGGCCTCGGCGTACAGGGCGGCGAGGCCGTCACCCGGCACGACGGCGACGATGCCGCGCTGGGCGCGCTCCCGGGGCGGCGCCTGCGTCCGTACGGTGTGGGCGTCACCGAGACCGAAGTGGGTGATCCGGATGCGGTACGGCCGGCCCGCCTCGACGCCCGCCTCCACGGCCGCGCCCGCGTCGTCCACATGGACGTGGACGTTCCACAGGCCGTCGCCCCCGACGACCACGAGCGAGTCACCGAGCGCGTCAAGGCGTGCCCGCAGCCGGTCGACGGCCGCGTCGTCGGCTTCCAGGAGGTAGATCACTTCGAAGGCGGGGCCCGCCCCGTCAGGGGCGAGGTCGGCGCACGTGGCAGGCGCGACGGGCGTCGCAGGTTCGGTCGGTTCGGCGGGATCGGTGGGCACCGCCAGGCTCCCCCGGGGCGCGTGCCCCGGGCCCGGCTGGGCGCGGCCCGGCTGCACCCGCTCGGCAGCCTCCACGCGCGCGTGGCCGCCGCCCGCCGCCCCACGCGGCCGCACCGTCTCCCCTGAAAGCGCCCCCACCAGTGCGCCGAGAACCGCCACGAGGCCCCGTCCGCCGGCGTCCACCACGCCCGCGCGTCCGAGCACCGCGAGCTGACCCGGAGTCGCGTCCAGCGCCGTGCAGGCGCCTTCGTACGCCGCGCGTGCCACCGCGACACAGTCCGGCGAGGTGCCGTCCCGCGGGGCCCTCACCGTGGCATCGGCGGCTTCGGCGGCGGCCTTGGCGACCGTCAGGACCGTGCCCTCCACGGGGTGCGCCACCGCCCGGTACGCGGACCGGGACGCGCGGCCCAGCGCGAGCGCGAGGCGCGCGCCGTCCGCGTGAGGTGTGTCACCGTCGCTCTCCGCCGCAAGCACCTGCGCCATCCCCCGCAGCAACTGCGCCAGGATCGTCCCGGAGTTGCCGCGGGCCCCGATCAGCGCGCCGTGCGCCATCGCGCGCACCGCCTCGGCGAGCGCCGGCCTGGCCGGATCGAGGCCCGTGAAGACCGCGTCGACCGCCTGGGACGCCGACTCCATCGTCAGGTAGAGGTTGGTCCCGGTGTCCCCGTCCGCGACCGGATAGACGTTGATCGCGTCGATCTCCTCGCGGGCCTGCCCCAGCGCGTCCAGCGCGAGTGCGCTCCAGGCGCGGACTGCGACAGCGTCGAGGTTCTGCGGCAACTGTCGCCTCCTAGGAGCGTCACGGGACGTCTCCGTCGTGCGTACGGGACGCCTCCGTCGTGCGTCGCGGGATGGGACGCAGCGTAGACCTGGGACGGAGGGGAGGCCGGGGCGGGGCAGGGGCGAGACATGGTAGTTTCGTTGTACCGAAGCAGTCGTTGTATGCTGCTCCGGTTGCCCGATACGCATCGGGCCATTCCTCCTGGCAACGCCACTCCGATCATTGCACTGATCCCGGCATGCCGGGTTTAACCGTAAGTGCATCTGAAGTCTTTGGAGTGACCCGTGGCTGCCAACTGCGACGTCTGCGGCAAGGGGCCGGGCTTCGGCAACAACATCTCGCACTCGCACCGCCGTACGCCCCGTCGCTGGAACCCGAACATCCAGCGCGTGCGTGCCGTGGTCGGCGGGACGCCGAAGCGCCTCAACGCCTGCACCTCGTGCATCAAGGCCGGCAAGGTCTCGCGCTAACGCTTCCCCAAGCTCTTAATGAGCAGGGGATACCCCATTGCGCAGCCACCTAGCCGGTTGCTGAAAAGCCGGTCCCCCTTCGGGAGGGCCGGCTTTTTCGTACGCCCGCGCGGCCGCCCCGCCACAATCTGCGTCCGCCAGAATCTGCGCGCCTGCCAGAATCTGGCGGATGCGCTTCGGCATCCTCGGGCCCCTCGACGTCCGCACCCCCGACGGCTCCCCCGTCGACCCCGGCGGCCCCCGCCCCCGGGCCCTGCTCACCCTGCTCCTGCTGGACGCCGGCCGGAGCGTCTCCGCCGAGCGCCTGACCGACGGGCTGTACGGGGAGCGGCCGCCCGCCGGCGCCGCGAACGCGCTGCAGTCCCAGGTGTCCCGGCTGCGGAAGCGCCTGGGCGTGGACATCGAGACCACCGCCACGGGCTACCGCCTCGCCGTCTCCCCCGACGACGTCGACGCCCACCTCTTCGAACACCTGGCCCGCGAAGGCCGCCGAGCGCTGTCCTCCGGAGACCACGCCCGGGCCGCCGCCCTCCTCAAAGAGGCGCTCGGCCTGTGGCGCGGGCCCGCGCTCGCCGACCTGCCCGGTACGCACGCTCCCGGCACCCGGCTCGACGAGCTCCGGCTCGCCGCCGTGCAGGACCGCGTGGACGCCGACCTGGCGACCGGCGGCGGCCCCGGCCTCGTACCGGAGCTGCGAGAGCTGATCACCACCCACCCGCTGAGCGAGCGGCTGTACGGGCAGCTGATGCGGGCGCTGCACGCCGCCGGGCGGTCCGCGGAGGCCCTCGCGGTGTTCGACGAGGCGCGCGGCGTCCTCGCGCGGGAGCTGGGCGCCGATCCGTCGGCGGAGCTCGCCGCGCTCCACCTGGAGCTGCTGCGCGGCGCCGAGCCGGCCCGCGCGCCTGCCGTCCCCGCGCCACTCACCCCGCTGATCGGCCGCGCGGCGGAGCTGGCCCGCCTCCACGCCCTCCTCGACGACGCCCGCCTGGTGACGCTCACCGGCCCGGGCGGCACCGGCAAGACCCGGCTCGCCCTGGAGGCCGCGCGGGAGCGGGAGAGCGGGCGGGCCGAGGGGGCGCGGGGCGGCGGCTCCGAGAGCGTGTGCTTCGTGGAGCTGGCGCCGCTGGCCGACGGGGAGCGGGTGACGTACGCGATCCTCGGCGCCCTGGGCGTACGCGACGGGTTCCACGCGCGCGGGGGTGACGCCACCGAGCGGCTCCTTGCCGCACTGGAGGGGCGGGAGCTGCTGCTCGTGCTCGACAACTGCGAGCACGTGGTCGACGACGCGGCGCGGGTCGCCGGGCTGCTGCTCGGCGCCTGCCCCGGTGTCCGCGTCCTCGCCACCAGCCGGGAGGCGCTCGGCATCACCGGGGAGGTGCTGTGCCCGGTGCCGCCGCTCTCCGCCGGGCCCGCCGACCAGCTTTTCCTGGACCGCGCGGCGGCCGTACGCCCGGACTTCGCGGCCCGGAGGGGCGGGGACGGCGACCGGGAGCCACGGACGGGTGGGGAGGGCGGCCAGGAGCCGGTTCGGGACGGGCTCGTCCGGTCCCTGTGCGCCGCGCTCGACGGGCTGCCGCTGGCCATCGAGCTGGCCGCCGCACGGCTGCGCACCCTCACGCTCGACGAGCTGGCCGCGCGGCTCGACGACCGGTTCCGGCTCCTGTCGCGCGGCGACCGCACGAAGGCCCCGCGGCACCGCACCCTGCACGCCGTCGTCGAGTGGAGCTGGGACCTGCTCGACGACGAGGAGCGGGAGCTGGCCGCGCGGCTGACCGTGTTCCCCGCCGGGGCGACGCTCGACGCCGTCGAGGCGGTCTGCGAACTCCCGTACCCGGAGGACCTGCTGGCCTCGCTCGCGGAGAAGTCGTTCGTCGAGGCGGCGGGCGGCCGGTACCGGATGCTGGAGACCATCCGCGCCTTCTGCGCCCGTCGGCTCGCCGAGGCGGGCGACGAGGACAGGCTGCGCGCCGCGCACGCCTCGCACTTCCTGCGCCTCGCCGAGCGGGGCGCACCGCGGCTGCACGGCGCCGAGCAGCTCCCCTGGCTCGACCGGCTCGCCGCCGACCACGGCAACCTGGACGCCGCCCTGCGCCACCTGGCGCGCGCCGACCCGCACGCGGGCCTGCGCATGTTGGCCGCCCTGTCCTGGTACTGGCGGCTGCGCGGCCACTACGGAGAGCGCGCCTCGCTCGCCTCGGGCCTGCTGGCGGCCGTCGGACCACGGCCTCCGGAGGGGCTCGCCGAGGAGTACGTCCTGTGCCTGGTCAACACGATCGTGGGCGACGGCGACGACCCCGCCGAGCCGGAGCGCCTCGCGCGCGCCGACGCCCTGCTGGCGTCCCTGGAGGGGCCGTTGCGGCTGCCGTTCCTGATCGTGCTGTGGTCGCTGGTGGGCGGGCCGCAGCGGGCCATGGAGGAGCGGGTGCGCGAACAGGTCGGCGACCACCCGTGGGGGCGCGCTCTGCTGGACCTCGGGCGGGGCTTCCAGGAGCTGTTCGCCGGGCGGCCTCGGGACGCCGAGGCGGCCTTCGCGCGGGCGCTCGCGGCCTTCCGGGAGAACGGCGACCGCTGGGGCATGGCCAACTGCCTGGACCCGCTGGCGATGTTCGCCGACTGGCGCGGGGACCGGGCCCGCGCCCTGGCGCTCCTGGACGAGGGCCTCGCCCACGTCGTCGAACTGGGCGCCCCGGAGGAGACCGGCGACCTGCTGCACCAGCGCGCCACGGTCCTGCTGCACGGCGGCGCCCTGGAGGACGCGGCGGACCACTTCCGGCAGGCGGAGGAGCGGGCCCGCACCGTGGGCGTGCGCGACAAGGTGGCGACGGCGCGGCGCGGCCTGGGGGATGTGGCCCGGCTGCGCGGCGACACGGCACGCGCGCGTGCCTACTACGAAGAGGCGCTCCAGGCGTGCGCCGCCAACTGGTTCAGCGTGGCGGAGACCGCGCGCGTCTTCATCGGCCTCGGCCGCACCGCGCTCGCCGAGTCCCGCCCGGAGGAGGCCGCCGACTGGTTCGAGCAGGCCCGCGTGCTCGCCGTCGACGCCCCGGGCGTGGGCGAACTGGCCGAGGTCGCGGAGGCGTTGGCGGCCGCCGCGCCGCTCCCCCGGGACGCCGCCCGGCTTCTGGGCGCCGCGGCGGGCATCCGGGGCACGCTGGTCGAGGGCCACCCCGACGTCGTACCGGTCCAGGAGGCGGCTCGCGCGCGGCTGGGCCCGGCGGCGTACGAGAAGGCCTTCGAGGCGGGCCGCGGGGAAGGGGCGACGGTGGTGGGGCGCGACTGAGGGCACCCGCGGTCAGCCCGCCCGGTAAGCCGCCGTCAGCCGACGGTACGCCCCCGGTAAGCACCCCGGCCGAAGCTCGGGGCATGACGAACACACCGCAGCACCCCAAGCCCTTGGCCCACCTCGACGTCCTCATCTCCGGCGCCAGCGTCGCCGGACCCGCGCTCGCCCTGTGGCTGTCCCGGTACGGCGCCCGGGTCACCGTCGTGGAGAAGGCGCCCGCCCTGCGCGAGGGCGGCTTCGCCGTGGACTTCCGCGGCGACGTCCACCGCACCGTGCTGCGCCGCATGGGCATCTGGGACGAGGTCCACCGGCGCCAGACGCACATGGGCCGCCAGACCATCGTCGAGGCCGACGACAAGGAGCGGGTGGATCTGCCCGCGTTCCTGATGAGCGGTGATGTGGAGATCTTCCGCGGCGATCTCTCCAAGATCCTCCATGAGCGCACCAAAGACCGCGTGGAGTACGTCTTCGGAGACTCCGTCGCCTCGCTGACCGAGGACTCCGAAGGCGTCGACGTGACCTTCGACCACGGTGCTCCGCGCCGCTTCGACCTCGTCGTGGGTGCCGACGGGCTGCACTCCCACACCCGCCGTCTGGTGTTCGGCGACGAGTCGCGGTACCTGCGGTTTCTGGGCTACTACGTGGCGGGCTTCGACGTCCGCAACCACCTCGGCCTCGACCACACCGCCCGCATCTACAGCGAGCCCGGCCGCACCGTCATGATCAACAACTATGACGGCGACCCGGAGCGGGCAGGCGTCGGCCTGGTCTTCAGGTCCGAGCGGCTCGCCTACGACCGGCACGACCCGGAGCAGCAGAAGAAGATCCTCGCCGAGCGGTTCGCGGGCATGGCCTGGAAGCATGCCGCAGCGGCCCTGGAGGGCCTTGAGCGCGCCGAGGACCTCTACTTCGACGCCATCGCGCAGATCCACGTCGACCGGCTCTCACAGGGCCGTGTGGTCCTGCTCGGGGACGCCGGGTACGGCGCCACGATGGGCGGCATCGGGACGGGCACGGCACTGGTGTCCGCGTACGTCCTGGCGGGCGAGCTGGCGGCCTCGCGGGGCGATCACCGGGTCGCCTTCGCCGCGTACGAAGCGGAGATCCGCGACTACGCCAAGGGCTGCCAGAAGACGTCGGGCAACGCGGGGCCCTTCCTCGCACCGCCCACGGACAAGAAGATCCGCAGCCGCGACCGGGCGTACCGCATGCTCAGCTCCCGCTTCCTGGCGGGCTTCTTCAAGAGGCTGACGGAGAAGGCCGCGAGCAACCTCACGCTCAAGGACTACGCCCGGCAGCTGTCGGAGGACTACGCCTCCCTGAACCGCCAGCCGTGATCCACGGGCCCGATCCCGCCGCCGAGTGCGAACCCGGCGGCGATCGCCCCGGTGACGTACTCCTTGGCGGCCGCCACGGCCTGCGGCACGGTCTGCCCCTTCGCGAGCTGCGCCGCGACGGCGCTGGCGAGGGTGCAGCCGGTGCCGTGCGTGTGCCGGTTGTCGTGGCGCGGGGCGCGCAGCCAGTGCTCTTCGGAGCCGTCGGTGAGCAGGTCCACGGCGTCGCCGCTGAGATGGCCGCCCTTGACGAGCACCCACGTGGGTCCATACGCGAGGACGGCGGCCGCCGCGCGCCGCATGCCGTCCTCCGACTCGACCTCGACGCCGGTGAGTTGGGCGACCTCGTCGAGATTGGGCGTCGCGACCGTGGCGACCGGCAGCAGTTTCGTGCGCACCGAGTCCAGCGCGGACGCCGCGAGCAGCGAGTCGCCGTGCTTGGAGACGCCGACCGGGTCGACGACCGCGGGCGCGTCCGTGCCGGCGAGCAAGTCGGCGACCGCCTCGACGAGTTCGGCCGACGCGAGCATGCCGGTCTTCACGGCCTGTACGCCGATGTCGTCGACGACACTGCGGTACTGCGCCCGCACCGCGTCCACCGGCAGCTCCCAAGCGCCCTGCACGCCCAGGGAGTTCTGCGCGGTGACGGCCGTGATGACGCTCATGCCGTGCGTGCCGAGGGCGAGCATCGTCTTCAGGTCGGCCTGGATGCCGGCGCCGCCACCGGAGTCGGAACCGGCGACGGTGAGCACCCGCGGCGGCGCGGTCACTCGCCGCCCCCGTTCTCGCCGAAGTGGTCCCAGCCCGTGCTGCTCCAGGGCGCGCCGTCGACCGTGACCTGCGGCTGCGCCGAGGGGTTGAGGACCTCTCCGATGACCTTCCAGCGCGCGGGCAGCTTCACGTCGACCGGGAACGTCGCCACGATCGCGTGGTCCTCGCCGCCGTTGAGCACCCACTGCAGCGGGTCGACGCCGACGGCCTGCCCGATGTCGTTCATCTGCGAGGGCACGTCCACGTCTCCGGAGCGGATGTCGATGCGCACCTTGCTGGCCTCGGCGATGTGGCCGAGGTCGGCGATCAGGCCGTCGCTCACGTCCGTCATGGAGGTCGCGCCGAGCCCGGCGGCCGCGGGGCCCGCGTGGTACGGCGGCTCGGGCCTGCGGTGGGCCTCCACGAAGGCGCGCGGCGAGCGGAAGCCGCGCGAGAGCACCGCGTGCCCGGCGGCGGACCAGCCGAGCCAGCCGGTGACGGCGACGACGTCCCCGGGCTGGGCGCCCGCGCGCGTGACGGGCTCGTGGTTGCGCAGGTCGCCGAGCGCGGTGATCGAGACGGTGATGGTGTCGCCGCGTACGACATCGCCGCCGACCACGGCCGCGCCCGCGACCTGGCACTCGTCCCGCAGCCCGTCCATGAGCTCGATGGGCCAGCTCGCGGGGAGTTCGGCGGGCACGACGAGCCCGAGCAGGATGGCGGTGGGCACCGCGCCCATCGCCGCGATGTCGGCGAGGTTCTGGGCGGCGGCCTTGCGGCCGACGTCGTAGGCCGTGGACCAGTCGCGGCGGAAGTGCCGGCCCTCCAGGAGGATGTCGGTGCTGGCCACGACCCTGCGGTCCGGAGCGGCCACGACCGCGGCGTCGTCGCCGGGGCCGAGGCGTACGGCCGGAGTGGAGGTGAGCCGCGAGGTGAGCTCCCTGATGAGCCCGAACTCGCCCAACTCGCCGACGGTGCCCTTCATGCGCGTGCTGCTCCTTCTGCCACGGTCGCCGCGGTCCGCTTGCGGTCGCGAGCCGTCCCTGTCGTCGGTACGGTCGACGTGACCGTCAACCTCTGTTGTCCGTCTCTCTGCCCGTACGCCGTGATGTGCGCGCCACAGCTCCCCCAGGTCTCCCCGTGGCGAGCGGCGACGCGGTACCGTGGCGTCCCTTCTCCCCACATGATCCTCGTGGCCGCCCTGGAGGTTCCGTGGTACAGGCGTACATCCTGATCCAGACCGAGGTCGGCAAGGCGTCGACCGTCGCCGAGCTGATCGGCAAGATCCCGGGAGTGATCCAGGCCGAGGACGTGACCGGTCCCTACGATGTCATCGTGCGCGCGCAGGCGGACACGGTCGACGAACTCGGCCGCATGGTGGTCGCCAAGGTCCAGCAAGTGGATGGCATCACCAGAACCCTGACCTGCCCGGTCGTGCACTTGTAGCCCCCGTCTACCCTGGCCCGGTGAACTTCCCCCGTCTCCGGCGCCGCTGTCTCACAGGCACATCCGCTTTCGCACTCCTGATCGCGACAGCGGCCTGCTCATCAACGGACGACGAGACGTCGGTCGTGGTTCCGTCCCCGAGCGCGAAGGCCGCGGGACTCTGCCGTGATCTGCACAAGCAGCTCCCGGAGAAGGTCGACGGGCTCGGGCGCACCGACCCCGGGCCCAAGTCCGACCTGACCGCCGGGTGGGGAGACCCGGCGATCATACTGCGCTGCGGCGTGGAGCGGCCCCCGGAGATGCTCGACCCCGACGTGGCCAAGTCGGACGGCGTGAAGGTGAACGGCGTCGCCTGGCTGCTGCAGAAGCGCGACGACGGCTCGTACGTCTTCACCACCGGGCTGCGCCTCGCCTACGTAGAGGTGACCCTGCCGAAGGAGCGGACGGGGGACGGCCTGGGCCCGCTCACGGACTTCGCCGCCCCCATCAAGAAGACCATCCCCAAGGGTGTCGCCTGACCGTGCGGCGGGCCGTCGCATCCCCGCGCGGGCCGTTGGCTAGCGCAGCCCGGTGGACCGGCTGAGCGCCGCCTGGATGAGGCGGTCCACCAGCTCCGGGTAGCTCACGCCGCTCTTCTCCCACATCTGCGGGTACATGGAGATCGGCGTGAAGCCCGGCATGGTGTTGATCTCGTTGATGACGAACCGGCCGTCCTCGGTGAGGAAGAAGTCCGCGCGCACCAGCCCCTCGCAGGACGCCGCCTCGAAGGCCTCGACCGCGAGCCGCTGCACCTCGGCGGTCTCCTCGGGCGTCAGCGGTGCGGGCACCAGACCGGGCGTCGAGTCGATGTACTTCGCCTCGAAGTCGTAGTAGTCGTGCGCCTGCACCGGCGGGATCTCGGCGGGCACGCTGGCCCGGGGGCCGTCCTCGAACTCCAGGACACCGCACTCGATCTCGCGGCCCCGGAGCAGCGCCTCGACGATGATCTTCGGGTCGTGCCGCTGGGCCTCGGCGATGGCCTCGTCGAGGCCGTCGAAGGAGTCGACCTTCGTGATGCCGATCGACGAGCCCGCGCGCGCGGGCTTGATGAACAGCGGCCAGCCGTGCTCGCCCGCGAAGTCCGCGATGCGCTGGCGGGCCTTCTTCTCCTCGCGCTGCCACTCACGCGGCCGGATCACCAGGTACGGGCCGACGGGCAGCCCGAAGGAGGTGAAGACCCGCTTCATGTACTCCTTGTCCTGGCCGACGGCCGAGGCGAGCACGCCCGCGCCCACATACGGCACGCCGGACAGCTCCAGGAGCCCCTGGAGGGTGCCGTCCTCGCCGTACGGGCCGTGCAGCATCGGGAAGACCACGTCGACCTCGCCGAGCGCCTTGGGCACGGCGCCGGGCTCGCTGTGGACGACCTCGCGGTCGCCCGGGGCGAGGGGCAGGACGACGCCGCCGGCGCGGGACTCGGCGAGCTCCGCGACGCTCGGGACCTTGCGGTCGGTGATGGCCATCCGTTCCGGCTCGTCGGCCGTCAGGGCCCAGCGCCCGTCCGTCGTGATGCCGATGGGCAGCACGTCGTACTTGTCGCGGTCGATGGCGCCCAGCACGGCACCGGCGGTGACCACGGAGATGCCGTGCTCCGAGCTGCGGCCGCCGAACACGACGGCCACACGCGGCTTGCGGAGTGGCTGCTCGGAACCCGGCGCGGGGCTCTGCTCAGGGCTCTGGGGGAGGTTCTCGCTGCTCATATCGCGTTGAGCGTACCCGCTGGACCGGACTGGTCCAGTGTCCCGCCGGTGTCCCGCCACGACCGGCGGGTCGGCGGCGCCGCCGGAGGGCTCAGCGCCGTTCCGGCTTGGCGCTGCGCGACATCAGCTCCTTGAGCGCGACCACCGGCGGCGTGCCCTCGTGCACGATGCCCACGACCGTCTCGGTGATCGGCATGTCGACGCCGTGCCTGCGGGCCAGATCCAGCACGGACTCACAGGACTTGACGCCCTCCGCGGTCTGCTTGGTGACCGCGATGGTCTCCTGCAGGGTCATGCCCTTGCCGAGGTTGGTGCCGAAGGTGTGGTTGCGCGAGAGCGGCGACGAGCAGGTGGCCACCAGGTCGCCGAGGCCCGCGAGACCCGAGAACGTCAGCGGGTCCGCGCCCATGGCGAGGCCGAGCCGGGTGGTCTCGGCGAGTCCGCGCGTGATGAGCGAGCCCTTGGCGTTGTCGCCGAGCCCCATGCCGTCCGCGATGCCGACGGCGAGTCCGATGACGTTCTTGACGGCGCCGCCCAGTTCGCAGCCGACCACGTCGGTGTTGGTGTACGGGCGGAAGTACGGGGTGTGGCAGGCGGCCTGCAGGCGCTGCGCAACCGATTCCTCGCGGCAGGCGACCACGGCGGCGGCGGGCTGGCGGGCGGCGATCTCGCGGGCCAGGTTCGGGCCCGTGACGACGGCGATGCGCTCGGCCGGGGCCTTGGTGACGTCCTCGATGACCTCGCTCATGCGCATGGCGGAGCCGAGCTCGACGCCCTTCATCAGCGAGACGAGCACCGTGTCGGGGGCGAGCAGCGGCGCCCACGCGGCGAGGTTGCCGCGCAGCGTCTGCGAGGGCACGGCGAGCACGGTGAAGTCGGCGCCGTCCGCGGCCGCTGCGGGGTCGGTGGTCGCGCGCAGGTTCCGCGGGAGTTCGACGCCCGGCAGATAGTCCGGGTTGGTGCGGGTGGAGTTGACCGCTTCGGCGAGTTCGGCGCGGCGGCCCCACAGCGTGACGTCGCAGCCGGCGTCGGCCAGGACCATGCCGAAGGCCGTCCCCCACGAGCCGGTTCCGAAGACGGCGGCCTTCAGGGATCGGGTCACTTGCTCTCCTCCGAACTGCCTTGCTCCGTACGGCTGCTGACGCCTTCGGCGGCCGGTGCGGCACCGGTCTCCTTGGCCTTGAGGCGCTGCGCGAGCCGGACCTCACGCGGGTCGTAACGCTTCTGCGGGGCCTTCTCGCCGCGCAGTTCCTCGAGCAGCTCGGTGATGGCCGCCATGATGACCTCGGTGGCCTCCTTCAGGAGGTCCGGGGTCATCTCCTTGTCGTAGAAGCGCCGCAGGTCCACCGGCTCGCCGACGAGCACGTGGTGCGTCTTGCGGGGCAGGAGCTCGGGCTTCTTCGCGTACGGCGCGAGCACGTGGTTGGCGCCCCACTGGGCGACGGGCACGACCGGGCACTTGGTCTGCAGCGCGACGCGCGCGACGCCCGTCTTGGCCGTCATGGGCCACAGGTCGGGGTCGCGGGTGAGGGTGCCCTCGGGGTAGAACGCGACGCATTCGCCGCGCTCGACGGCCTCGATGGCGGCCCGGAAGGCGCTCAGCGCGTTGGTGGTCTCGCGGTAGACCGGGATCTGCCCGGTGCCCCGCATGAAGGCCCCGACGAAGCCCTTCTTGAAGAGCCCGTGCTTGGCGAGGAAACGCGGAACCCGACCGGTGTTGTACTGAAAGTGGGCGTACGCGAGCGGGTCGAGATGTGAATTGTGGTTCACGGCGGTGATAAAACCGCCGTCGGCCGGAATGTTCTCCATTCCCCGCCAGTCCCGCTTGATCAGAACCAACAGCGGCGGTTTAGCGATGACCGCCGCCAGGCGGTACCAGAAGCCGATTCTGCGGCGGGACACTCGGACACCTTCCTCCATGAGCCTGGTCGGCCGCACAAGTGTCGCCCCAGGCTGCCGTCCTGTCGAGAACACCGTACGCCCACCCGTCCGCCCGCCCCCCTGCACTCCCCTGCGTGCCCCGCCCCGCCGCGGACCCGCGCGCCGCACCGGCGCCCGCCCCCGCACCCCGGCCCCCCGCCGCTCCCTTCCCGCAGGTCACAATGGGCCGCACCGAAGGACGGAGCCCCGGCGTGCAGTGGACCCTGGTGATACCGCTCAAGCCCCTGGAGCGGGCCAAGAGCCGCCTCGCGCCCGCCGCCGGCGACGGCCTGCGGCCCGCGCTGGCCCTGGCGTTCGCGCAGGACACGGTGGCCGCGGCGGTGGGCTGCCCGTCGGTACGGGATGTGGTGGTCGTCACGGACGACGCCCGGGCGGGCCGCGAACTGGCCGCGCTCGGCGCCCGCGTCGTCCCGGACGCCCCCGGGGACGGGCTGAACGCCGCTCTGGCGCACGCGGCGGACCATGTGCGCGCCAGGCGCCCCCGGGCGCCCGTGGCGGCCCTCAACGCCGACCTGCCCGCGCTGCGGTCCCGCGAATTGGCCCGGGTCCTCGATGCCGCCGCCCAATTTCCCCGGGCTTTTCTCCCGGATGCCGCCGAAATCGGCACGACCCTGCTCTCCGCGGCCCCCGGCACGGAATTGCGTCCCCAATTCGGCACGGGCTCGCGCGCCCGCCACCGGGGCTCCGGCGCGACGGAACTGGGCGTCGGTGACGTCGGTTCCGTACGCCAGGACGTGGACACCGGCGACGACCTGCGCGCCGCGCTGGCCCTCGGCGTGGGCCCGCACACGGCCACCGCGGCCGCCGGACTGCTGATCCCGGACTGAGCCCGGGCCGCCGATCCCGTGACTGAGTACGCTTCCCCCATGCAGGCCACCGCGTACACGTACGACCCCGATACCCGCACCGGCAGCGTCCTCCTCGACGACGGCACCCCCGTCCCCTTCGACGCCCCGGCCTTCGACGCGGGCGGCCTCCGCCTCCTCAGGCCCGGCCAGCGCGTACGCCTCGAGACGGCCGGCGAGGGCGAGGAGCGCCGCATCACGCTGGTCACCCTGCAGACGTTCTAGCGCCGCCACGGCTGGCCGGGCGGGCCCCGGCAAGGCCCCGAAACGCGCCGCGGGCCGGACTCCCCTCGGGGAGTCCGGCCCGGCGCGTGAGTGCCCCTGTGCCCTTACTTCTTGCGGGCGGTGGCCTTCTTGGCGGTGGTCTTGCGCGCCGTGGACTTCTTGGCGGGCGCCTTCTTGGCCGTGGCCTTCTTGGCCGGAGCCTTCTTGGCCGCCGCCTTCTTGGCGGTGGTCTTCTTGGCGGTGGTCTTCTTCGCCGTCGCCTTCTTGGCCGTGGTCTTCTTGGCCGTGGCCGCCTTCGCCGCCTTCTTGGCGGGCGCCTTCTTGGCGGTGGTCTTCTTGGCGGTGGTCTTCTTGGCCGTGGCCTTCTTGGCGGTGGTCTTCTTCGCCGTCGCCTTCTTGGCGGTCGTGGCCTTCTTGGCCGCGGCCTTCTTGACGGTCGAACGGGTGGAAGTGCCACCCGACAGGCTGCCCTTGGGCGCCTTCTTGACCGCGACGTCGTTCTTCGGGAGCTTCTTCGAGCCGCTCACCAGGTCCTTGAAGCCCTGACCCGCGCGGAAGCGGGGCACCGAGGTCTTCTTGACCCGAACGCGCTCCCCCGTCTGCGGGTTGCGGGCGTACCGGGCCGGACGGTCGACCTTCTCGAACGAGCCGAAGCCGGTGACCGAAACACGGTCCCCGCTGACGACGGCACGGACGATGGCGTCCAGAACCGCGTCCACGGCGTCGGCGGCCTGCTGACGGCCACCGACCTTGTCGGCAATCGCTTCTACGAGCTGCGCCTTGTTCACGTCTTCCCCTTCGGAGACATAGCCGGGAGCGAAATACTCCGGCTTTTTCGCACGTTAGGCAGATATATACCGCAAATCAAACACGAAACGGGCTAATCACCCTTGTGCCGCAACGACCTGGACTCTCGAGGAGTTCCTCGAAGGCCCGTTGGGGCGCGGACGACCCGTTGAGGCCTGCCGCTCAGCCGTCTTCAGGGATTCGGCCCTCGTCGACCTCGTCGAGGTACGCCATCAATCGCTCCAGACGCCTTGCCGCATCGGCGAGATCGTGTTTGGCCGCGGCCGTAATGACCAGCAGCTTCCGGGTCAGCGCCATCCGTACGCCCTCCGGGACTTGCAGTGCGCGCACCCGGGAGTGCGCTTCCTTCAACTGGTCCGCCACGAGTCCGTAGAGCTCGAGTTGGTCGTCGCGTCCCATGCACCGATTGTGCCATCTGGGGCGAGTTGTCGCCTCCGCAGGGGGTAACTACCCTCCTCCGGCGCCCATCCGAGGATACCCGCACCCGCTGCGTGCAAGGGGATTTCCGGCCTCTTCTCCCCTTCGGATCAAGGCAGTTGAGACCACCCGTTCAGGTCATCGCGGGGCATATGGGGGCCGGACACAGATGTACCCCCAACCGTCCACGGATGGGGGTACATCGGGTGCCGGACGGTCCTGGAACCGGTCGGCCAAGGGGTGCTGAGAGGGCCGGTTCCGGCCACCCCGGTGCGGCGTCTCAGGCGGCCTGCACGGTGCGCGGCTTGTGGGCCGGGCGGCGGGCCTCGTACGCCGCGATGTCCTGCTCGTTCTGGAGCGTGATGCTGATGTCGTCCAGGCCGTTCAGAAGCCGCCAGCGGGCGTTCTCGTCCAGCTCGAACCCGGCCGTCACGCCTGGGGCGCGGACTTGGCGTTCGTGCAGGTCGACGGTGATCTCGACCTGCGGGTCGGCCTCTGTCAGGGCCCACAGCTCGTCCACGGTGGACTGCTCCAGAACCACCGTGAGCAGGCCGTTCTTGAGCGAGTTGCCGCGGAAGATGTCGGCGAAGCGGGAGGAGACGACGGCCTTGAAGCCGTAGTTCTGCAGCGCCCAGACGGCGTGCTCACGGGAGGAGCCGGTGCCGAAGTCGGGTCCGGCGACAAGCACCGTGGCGCCCTGCCGTTCCGGCTTGTTGAGCACGAAGTCGGCGTCCTTGCGCCAGGCCTCGAAGAGCCCGTCCTCGAAGCCGTCCCGGGTGACCTTCTTCAGCCAGTGGGCGGGGATGATCTGGTCGGTGTCCACGTTGCTGCGGCGCAGCGGGACGGCCCGGCCGGTGTGCGTGGTGAAGGCTTCCATGGCTGATCAGACTCCGGCGGTGGTGGGGGCGTCGGCGAGGTCGGCGGGCGAGGAGAGCCGGCCGGTGACCGCGGTGGCGGCGGCGACCTGCGGCGAGACCAGATGGGTGCGCCCGCCCTTGCCCTGGCGGCCCTCGAAGTTGCGGTTGGAGGTGGACGCGGAACGCTCGCCGGGGGCCAGTTGGTCGGGGTTCATGCCCAGGCACATCGAGCAACCCGCGTGCCGCCATTCGGCGCCCGCGGCGGTGAACACCTTGTCCAGGCCCTCCTCGACGGCCTGCAGGGCGACCCGCACCGAGCCGGGCACCACCAGCATCCGTACGCCGTCGGCGACTTTGCGTCCCTCGAGCACGGCGGCGGCCGATCGCAGGTCTTCGATACGGCCGTTGGTGCACGAGCCTACGAAGACGGTGTCCACCTTGATGTCGCGCAGCCGCTGTCCGGCGCTCAACCCCATGTATTCCAGAGCCTTTTCGGCGGCGAGCCGCTCCGAAGCGTCCTCGTACGAAGCCGGGTCGGGGACGTCGGCCGACAGGGGCAGGCCCTGGCCCGGGTTGGTGCCCCAGGTGACGAACGGCGCAAGGGCGGTGGCGTCGATGTAGACCTCGGCGTCGAAGACGGCGTCGTCGTCGGTGCGCAGCGTCTTCCAGTACGCGACGGCCTCGTCCCAGTCCGCGCCCTGCGGGGCGTGCGCGCGGTCCTTGATGTACGCGAAGGTCGTCTCGTCCGGGGCGATCATGCCCGCGCGGGCGCCGGCCTCGATGGACATGTTGCAGATGGTCATGCGGGCCTCCATCGAGAGCTTCTCGATGGCCGGGCCGCGGTATTCCAGGATGTAGCCCTGGCCGCCGCCGGTGCCGATCCTGGCGATGATGGCCAGGATCAGGTCCTTGGCGGTGACGTCCTCGGGCAGTTCGCCGTCGACGGTGATGGCCATGGTCTTCGGGCGGGCCAGGGGCAGCGTCTGGGTGGCGAGCACGTGCTCGACCTGCGAGGTGCCAATGCCGAAGGCCAGCGCGCCGAAGGCGCCGTGCGTGGAGGTGTGGGAGTCGCCGCACACCACCGTGGTGCCCGGCTGGGTCAGTCCCAGCTGCGGTCCCACGACGTGGACGACGCCCTGCTCGACGTCGCCCAGCGGGTGCAGCCGGACGCCGAACTCGGCGCAGTTCTTGCGCAGCGTCTCGAGCTGGGCCCGGGAGACCGGGTCGGCGATGGGCTTGTCGATGTCGAGGGTCGGGGTGTTGTGATCCTCGGTGGCGATGGTGAGATCGAGGCGCCGCACCGGCCGGCCCGCCTGCCGGAGGCCGTCGAACGCCTGGGGGCTGGTCACCTCGTGCAGCAGGTGCAGATCGATGAAGAGGAGGTCGGGCTCGCCTTCGGCGCGCCGGACGACGTGGTCGTCCCAGACCTTCTCCGCGAGAGTCCTACCCATCGCTTTCCCTCCGACCGGCGTCGCGCGCCGGCCCAACTAGAGAATTCAGTTCGCCGACGCCGTCCCCCTCGTGACTTCCGCACCGGAACGTCGGCCGCGTGCCCGTTGGTCCGCGGACCGCTCCTACAGAGTGGCGGGTTCCCGGATTTTTTGAACTTGCGTTTCACAGAGTGAGACGCGAGTATCGTTGCATGGACAACTCTAGCGGCGTAGGCGTTCTCGACAAGGCAGCCCTTGTCCTGAGCGCTCTGGAGTCCGGTCCCGCCACCCTTGCCGGGTTGGTCGCGGCCACCGGGCTGGCACGACCCACGGCCCATCGTCTGGCCGTGGCTCTGGAGCACCACCGGATGGTGGCGCGGGACATGCAGGGCCGGTTCATTCTGGGCCCGCGCCTGGCCGAGCTGGCCGCGGCGGCGGGCGAGGACCGCCTGCTGGCGACGGCGGGGCCGGTGCTCACCCATCTGCGGGACGTGACGGGCGAGAGCGCGCAGCTCTATCGCCGGCAGGGCGACATGCGCATCTGTGTGGCCGCCGCCGAGCGGCTCTCGGGCCTGCGGGACACGGTTCCGGTCGGTTCGACGCTCACCATGAAGGCGGGTTCGTCCGCGCAGATCCTGATGGCCTGGGAGGAGCCCGAGCGGCTGCACCGCGGCCTGCAGGGCGCGCGCTTCACGGCGACGGCGCTGTCGGGTGTGCGCCGCCGCGGCTGGGCGCAGTCGATCGGTGAGCGCGAGCCGGGGGTGGCGTCGGTGTCGGCGCCGGTGCGCGGCCCGTCGAACCGCGTGGTGGCGGCCGTCTCGGTGTCCGGACCGATCGAGCGCCTGACGCGCCACCCGGGCCGGATGCACGCCCAGGCGGTCATCGACGCCGCCGGCCGCCTCTCCGAGGCCCTGCGCCGCACGGGGGGCTGACCCCCGCACGACGCGCAGCCAGCGCACGGAACGCCCGAGGGGCCGCCTCAACGCCGCGGCGGCCCCTCGGGCGCTTCTCATATCCCCCCGCTCCCATATCCCCGCTCCCATATCCCCCGCCAGTTCCCCAGGCCCTCCTCAGACCGCCTCGAGGCGGTCGGCGGCCCTGTCTCCCCTGCGGCCGACCGGCACCACGCCCGTGGCCTTGGCCAGGCCGAACTGCGGCATGTTGACGTACACCGCCTCATGGGCGCCGGCCGGCACGACGTACGTCTCGTGCCAGAAGCCGACCTTGCCCTTGCCCTCCCGCATCCGGCGGTTGAAGGCGGCCCAGGCGGGCCGGTGCTCCATGCCCTGAGCGGACGCGTAGGCGAGCAGCTTCTCCGGCGACTCCCAGTACTGGACCACGTACAGCAGCCGTGGGCCGCCGAACAGCAACTGATGGCCCAGCATCCCGAGCTCCCGGTCCTTGGACAGCTCCTTGAGCATCCGCGGCATCGCCCGGAAGACGGGCCACCAGCTGCGCAGGGCACGGAAGTTGTTGATGCGCATCCCGATGGTGAAGACGGTGACGCCGCCCCGCGCGTCGGCGGTCATGCGCCCTTCGATCGGCTTGCTGCTCACGATGATTCCCCCTTCGCCGTGTTGGATAGCTTCGCTATCCATGATTGGATAGTGTCACTCACCAAGTGGATGCGCAAGAGGGGAAGCGGGCCGATGAGACTGGCGGAGCTCAGTACGCGCAGCGGGGTCTCGACGGCCACGATCAAGTACTACCTGCGCGAGGGCCTGCTCCCGCCGGGCCGCCGCGTGACGGCGACACAGGCCGAGTACGACGAGAAGCACCTGCAGCGACTGCGCTTCGTGCGGGCGCTGATCCAGGTGGGCCGGGTGCCGATCGCGTCGGCCCGGGAGGTGCTCGCCGCCCTGGAGGACGACTCCCTGGACCACAACTCCCGCCTGGGAGTGGCGGTCTGGGCACTCCCCCACGGCCCCGAGGCCACCCCCGGAGACGGGGGCCGCGGAGACGGCGCGGACACGGCGGCCGCGCGGCGCACCGTCGACGCACTCCTCGAAGGGGTCGACTGGGAGTACGCGAGGGGGTACGGGGCCGACGCTCCGGCGTACCGGATGCTGGTGACCGCGGTGGGCACGCTCTCCCGGCTCGGATATCCGTGCGCCGTCGAGGACTTGGCGCCCTATGCGCGGGCGGGACGTCAACTGGCCGCCGCGGACCTGGACTTGCTCGAGCGGTACGACTCGCCGGACGAGCAGCTGGAGGCGGCGGTCGCACTGACCGTGCTCTACGAACCGGTGCTGCTGGCGCTGCGCCGCATCGCGCAGGCGGAGGAGTCCAACCGCCGCTTCGGGCGGGGCGCCGGGGAGTGACGACGAAGGGGCCCTCCCTTGCGGGAAGGCCCCTTGTCTCGCGTACCCCCGACCGGATTCGAACCGGCGCTACCGCCTTGAGAGGGCGGCGTGCTAGGCCGCTACACAACGGGGGCCTGCTGGTACTGCCGTTACTGCGCTGGGCTACCAGGACTCGAACCTAGAACAAAGGAACCAGAAACCTTCGTGTTGCCAATTACACCATAGCCCACTGGTGGTCTAGACCAGACCACAGTACCCCCGACCGGATTCGAACCGGCGCTACCGCCTTGAGAGGGCGGCGTGCTAGGCCGCTACACAACGGGGGCTCTAGCGATCCTGCATCGTGGTCAGTGGGTGCGACCCGTACTGTCCTCGCGGGAAGGATCTGTACCCCCGACCGGATTCGAACCGGCGCTACTGCCTTGAGAGGGCAGCGTGCTAGGCCGCTACACAACGGGGGCTTTGCGGATGCTGTCACTCTTGAACGACAACCGCGGTTGCAGATGAGCTCTGCGAGCTGGCCTACCAGGACTCGAACCTAGACTAACTGAACCAGAATCAGTCGTGCTGCCAATTACACCATAGGCCATCAAAGCGCAACCCCCTGTGGGGGCTTTGTTTGACTTTGCGCTTCCCGGCCGGACCTTTCGGCCCCTCTCGGGCGGCGCAGGAAGAACATTACCCGAAGGTGGACGGCGCTCCAAAACGGGTATCGGCCGACAACAGCGCGGGAAGCTCGGTGAGACCGGCGATGCGGTGGACGCCCGACGGGCCTTCCTGCGCCGAGCCGTTGCGGTCGAGCCAGATGCCGAGCAGGCCCGCGTCGCGGGCGCCGCGGGCGTCGATCTCCGGCTGGTCGCCGACGTACGCGATCTCCGCGGGCGCGAGGCCGAGCTCGTCGCATACGGCGTGGAAGGCCTCGGCCGCGGGCTTGGAGACGCCGAGCTCGGCGGCGCACAGGACGGCCTCGAAGCGGTCGCGCACGCCGAGGACGCGGAGCTTGTGGTCCTGGACACTCTGGGCGGAGTTGGAGAGGACGGCGTGCCGGTAGCCGTCGGCGAGGGCGTCGAGGGCGGGGACGGTGTCCGGGAAGAGGGTCCAGGCGGCTTCGTAGTGGGTGAGGTAGCGCGCGAACCAGGCGTCGGCCTCGGTGTCGTCGAGTGCGGCGCCCAGGAAGTCGCGGACGCGGTCGCGGCGCTGGGACTCGAAGTCGACCTCGCCGGCGCCGAAGCGGGCCCAGTGGCGGTCGGTGGTCTCCTTCCACAGCGCGAGGGCCTCGGCGGCCGTGCCGTACCTGGCCAGGAGGCCTTCCGCGGTGAGGTGGGCGCGCATGCCCGCGGTGTCCGCGCGCGCGTAGTCGAAGATCGTGTCGTCGATGTCCCAGACGACGGCTCTGATCGCCATGAGGACGACAGTAAGCGGCGCGCGCCTTCCCGGCTGGGGGTTCGGGGGTCATCCCCCGAAGAATGCAGTGTCGATGTCCCAGACGACGGCTTTGATCGGCATGAGGACGACAGTAAGCGGCGCGCGCCTTCCCGGCTGGGGGTTCGGGGGTCATCCCCCGAAGAATGCAGTGTCGATGTCCCAGACGACGGCTTTGATCGCCATGAGGACGACAGTAAGCGGCGCGTGCCTTCCCGGCTGGGGGTTCGGGGGTTATCCCCCGAAGAATGCAGTGTCGATGTCCCAGACGACGGCTTTGATCGGCACGGCGTTGGTCGGCACAGCACTGTTCGGCACGGCGTTGATCGGCATGCTTCGAACGTACGCGAAGGGCCCGGGTGCCGTGACGGCTTCCGGGCCCTTCGTATGTGACGTATGCGCCTGCGTACGTGACGTACGTACGTGACTACTGGGCGGCGAGCTTCGCCAGCGCCGCGTCCACGCGGGCCAGCGTCGTCTCCTTGCCCAGGATCTCCAGGGACTCGAAGAGGGGCAGGCCGACCGTGCGGCCGGTGACGGCGACGCGGACGGGGGCCTGGGCCTTGCCGAGCTTGAGGCCGTGGGCCTCGCCGGCGGCCAGGACGGCCTCCTTCAGGGACTCCGCCGAGGACCAGTCGGCCGCGTCCAGCTTCTCGCGGGCCGTGCGCAGCAACGCGTCCGAGCCCTCCTTCATCGCCTTCGTCCAGGACGCCTCGTCGAAGACCGGCTCCGGCAGGAACAGGAAGTCCACGTTGTCGGTGATCTCGGAGAGGACCTTGAGGCGGGTCTGGGCGTGCGGGGCGATCGCGTCCCACTTGTCCTGGTCGAAGTCCTCCGGCGCCCAGGGGGCGAAGGGGGCCTTGAGCCAGGGGGCGCAGCGCTCGGCGAAGTCCTTCACGTCGAGCAGGCGGATGTGGTCGGCGTTGATGGCCTCGCACTTCTTGAGGTCGAAGCGCGCCGGGTTGGGGTTCACGTCGGCCACGTCGAAGGCCGCGACCATCTCGTCCGTCGTGAAGATGTCCTGGTCGGCGGAGAGGGACCAGCCGAGCAGCGAGAGGTAGTTGAGCAGGCCCTCGGGGAGGAAACCGCGCTCCCTGTAGAGGTTGAGGGAGGACTGCGGGTCGCGCTTGGAGAGCTTCTTGTTGCCCTCGCCCATCACGTACGGCAGGTGGCCGAAGGCGGGGATCTCCTTGGCGACGCCCAGCTCGATCAGCGCCTTGTAGAGCGCGATCTGGCGCGGGGTGGAGGAGAGCAGGTCCTCGCCGCGCAGGACGTGGGTGATCTCCATCAGGGCGTCGTCGACCGGGTTGACCAGCGTGTAGAGCGGGGCGCCGTTCGCGCGGACGATGCCGTAGTCCGGCACGTTCTCCGGCAGGTAGGTGATCTCGCCGCGGACCAGGTCCGTGAAGGTGATCGCCTCGTCGGGCATGCGGAAGCGGACGATGGGGGTGCGGCCGTCGGCGACGTACGCGGCCTTGCGCTCGGCGGTCAGCTCGCGGCAGTGGCCGTCGTAGCCGGACGGCTTGCCGGCGGCGCGGGCGGCCTCGCGGCGGGCGTCCAGCTCCTCGGTGGAGCAGTAGCAGTAGTACGCGTGGCCGGCGGCGAGGAGCTTGTCGGCGACCTCCTTGTAGAGGTCCATGCGCTGCGACTGCCGGTACGGCGCGTGCGGGCCGCCGACCTCGGGGCCCTCGTCCCAGTCGAAGCCCAGCCAGCGCATCGAGTCCAGGAGCTGCTCGTAGGACTCCTCGGAGTCACGGGCCGCGTCGGTGTCCTCGATGCGGAAGACCAGGGTGCCGCCGTGGTGCCGGGCGTAGGCCCAGTTGAACAGGGCGGTGCGGACCAGGCCCACGTGCGGGTTGCCGGTCGGGGAGGGACAGAAACGTACGCGTACGTTCGTCGCGTTAGCCACGCTTGATCACCTTGTTGGTGAGAGTGCCGATGCCTTCGATGGTGACGGCGACCTCGTCGCCGACGTTGAGGGGGCCGACCCCTGCCGGGGTGCCCGTGAGGACGACGTCGCCGGGGAGCAGCGTCATGGCCTCGCTGATGTGGACGATGAGGTCCTCGATGGGACGGATCATGTCCGCGGTGCGGCCGAGCTGGCGCTGTTCGCCGTTGACCGTGCACTGGATGGTGAGGTCGGCGGCGCGGGCCAGGTCGATGTCGGTCTCCACCCAGGGGCCGAGCGGGCACGAGGAGTCGAAGCCCTTGGCGCGTGCCCACTGCTTCTCGCGCTTCTGTACGTCGCGCGCGGTGACGTCGTTGGCGCAGGTGTAGCCGAGGATGACGTCGGCCACGCGCTCGCGCGGGACCTCGCGGCACATCCGGCCGATGACCACGGCCAGCTCCGCCTCGTGGTGCACCTCCTCGGAGAAGGAGGGGTACTCGATGGGGTCGCCGGGGCCGGTCACGGAGGTGGACGGCTTGAAGAAGGCCACCGGGGCGTCGGGGATCTCGTTGCCGAGCTCCGCCGCGTGCTCCGCGTAGTTGCGGCCGATGGCCACGACCTTGTTCGGCAGTACGGGGGGCAGCAGGCGGACCTTGCTCAGCGGGACCTTGGTGCCGGAGAGCTCGAAGTCCGCGAACGGGATGCCCTTGATGATGTCGAGGACGAGCCCCTCGGTGCTTCCGGGGGGAGCTTCGCCCTCGACTGCGCCGAAGGCGACATTGCCGTCGATGGAGAATCTGGCGATGCGCAACGGGGCCCCTTGCGTTTGTGGGTGGAGGTGGGTGCCCCAGTCTATGGGGCTTCGCCCCTCTCCCCCTGATCGCCGCTTCGCGGCTCGTCCTCAATCGCCGGACGGGCTATTTTCTGCTCGCCGAGCAATGACGTCCGCCGACGGGCTATTCCCCTACGGGGACGTCCATCAGGGTCGTGCGGCGCGGGTTCGCCGTCTGGGTCGGCAGTTCTACGGGGTGCTCCGGCTGCTCGGCCGCGGGCTGCACGTCGTCGGCGTCCTCGAGGTGCGCGAGGGTGGTGCGGCGGGGGTTGGCTATGTTGCGGAACATCAACGTGGACTTCATCTGCCGTTCGGACCCTGTCGGTTGGGGCGTCGCTCGGTGGACGCCGGTTGTCGGTTTCGCCATCCCTGTAAAGCGTCAGGCTAAACATGCAATTCCCAGGCAAAGTCCAGAAGAGGCCATGATCTTCATGTGAGTTTGCTCACTGAGGAGTGGGCAAAACGGTCAATTCCGGCTGGTGGTCCGCCCATTGAAAACGGACATTGCCCACCTGAAGGCCCCATTCCGCTCCTGATCATGAAGACTGGGACACCCGCTGTGCGCGAGGATCTCGTACGAGAAAGTCCGTTATGGGCGACTTCACTTTCTACGTCTCGTAACGCGCCAATCACGTGCTGTCACGGAGTTCATGGCCTGGCCCACGGGCCTTGTTGGAGATCCTGCACTGTGCTGGAATTCCCGGGACCGCCGCGGGATCGAACCGGCGCACAGGGGCGCAACGCAGCGCCGAGTGGCGGCGGGAAGGGGGAGCAGCGCCGGTCTCACGACCACCAAGGGGCGCCTCGCGCCCCGAGACGCCGACACCGTCCCGCCGTCCACGCGGCAGGACGCCTGGTCCAGAGGTTGCGACGCTAGTGCAGGGACGTTTCAAGAGGGATGGCAAGGGGTCTCCCCAGGCCGGCCGCGGCCGAGGGGAAGCTTCGGCGGAGCCCGAGCGCGGCGGAGGTGACCGCGGCTCCTCGGCCCAGCACGCCCAGAACCCCGGACAGGTGCCGTCCGGTGACGGCGGCGCGGGTGCCGGCCGCACGGGCGCGGCGGGCTCCGGCCCGGCCGCGGGCGGAGCGCTGCCCAAGGGCTCCAAGACACCCCCGGGTCCCGGCTCCCGAATAGCCCTGCGCAACTGGCGCATCTCCACCCGTCTGGTCTCGCTCCTCGCGCTCCCCGTCATCGCGGCGACCTCACTGGGCGCCCTGCGCATCAACTCGTCGATGGACGAGATCGAGCAGCTCGACAACATGAAGCTGCTCACCGACATGACCAAGCAGGCCACCGAGCTGGCCGCGGCGCTCCAGGAGGAGCGCGACCAGTCGGCGGGCCCGCTCGCGCACGGCGCGAAGGACACGGACTTCGTCGTCAAGGGCTCCCGGGACAAGACGGACCGGGCCTACAAGAACTTCCTGCGGGGTACGCAGCAGCTCGACGACAGCGACAGCGACAAGGGCCTGCTGGGTGTCCGGCAGAGCACCATCCAGATCACCCAGCAGCTCCAGAAGATCAACGACGTCCGCCGGAACGCGTACACCGACACCAAGTCGGTCTCGCAGACGGTCGACGCCTACAGCCAGCTCATCGAGCAGCTCCTCGCGCTCTCCGAGGACATGGCGCAGGCGACCAGCAACCCGGACATGATCCAGCGCACGCGTGCGCTGGCCGCGTTCTCCTCCGCCAAGGAGTACGCCTCGGTGCAGCGCGCCGTCATCGCGGCTGCGCTGCCCGCGAACAACCGCGAGTTCGGCAAGCTCTCCGAGACCGACCGCCGGTACGCGTTCTCCGCGCTGGACAAGGAGGGCTCGGAGCTCCAGTCCTTCAACCGGATCTACAACGGTGACCCCGAGAAGCTCCTGAAGCCCATCAGCGAGGGCAACGCCTCCATCGAGGCCGCCAACTCCTACGCCAAGCGCGTTCTGGAGCAGGAAGGCGGCATCAAGCTCCGCGGCAAGCGCTCCTACAAGGACTGGGTGGACGCCGACTCCACCAAGATCTCGGAGATGTCGAAGATCGAGCTGACGCTGCTCGACGAGATGGAGCAGAAGGCCCGTTCGCTCAGGAACGAGTCCGAGCAGCAGGCGATCCTCAACGGTGCGCTCATCCTGCTCGTGCTCGGTGTCTCGCTCGTCGGCGCCTTCGTCGTGGCCCGGTCCATGATCCGCTCGCTGCGGCGCCTCCAGGACACCGCCACCAAGGTCGCCCAGGACCGCCTGCCCGAGCTGGTCAAGCAGCTCTCCGAGTCCGACCCGCAGGACGTCGACACGTCCGTGGAGTCCGTCGGTGTGCACTCCCGGGACGAGATCGGCCAGGTGGCCGCGGCCTTCGACGACGTGCACCGCGAGGCCGTCCGCCTCGCCGCCGAGCAGGCCCTCCTGCGGGGCAACGTCAACGCGATGTTCACCAACCTCTCGCGCCGCTCCCAGGGCCTCATCCAGCGCCAGCTCTCCCTCATCTCCGAGTTGGAGTCCCGCGAGGCCGACCCCGACCAGCTCTCCTCGCTGTTCAAGCTCGACCACCTCGCGACCCGCATGCGCCGTAACGGCGAGAACCTCCTCGTGCTCGCCGGTGAGGAGCCCGGCCGCCGCTGGACCCGGCCCGTGCCCCTCGTCGACGTGCTCCGCGCCGCCGCCTCCGAGGTGGAGCAGTACGAGCGCATCGAGCTGTCGGCCGTGCCCTCCACCGAGGTCGCCGGACGCGTCGTCAACGACCTCGTGCACCTGCTCGCCGAGCTGCTGGAGAACGCGACATCGTTCTCCTCGCCGCAGACCAAGGTCAAGGTGACCGGTCACGCGCTGCCCGACGGCCGCGTGCTCATCGAGATCCACGACACCGGCATCGGCCTCTCCCCCGAGGACCTCGCCGCGATCAACGAGCGGCTTGCGTCGCCGCCCACCGTGGACGTCTCGGTCTCCCGCCGCATGGGTCTGTTCGTGGTCGGCCGCCTCTCGCAGCGCCACGGCATCCGCATCCAGCTCCGCCCCTCCGACTCCGGCGGCACGACCGCGCTCGTCATGCTGCCCGTCGACGTCGCCCAGGGCGGCAAGAAGGCCCCGAGCAAGCCGGGCGCGCCCGCCCCGACCGGCGGTCCCGCCGCGGCGCAGGCCGCCGCGGGTGCCGCGGCCGCGCGGCGCGGCGGCGGTGTGGCCGCCGGACTCGGCGGTGCCGCACGTGCGCGTGGCGGTCAGGTCGGTCCCGGCGCCGGGACGCAGCGCGGTCAGGTGGGGGCCGGTTCCGGCCCGCGGGCCGCGCTGCCCGCGCGCGGCGGGGCCCAGGGGCCGTCGGCGGGCTCGCCGTCGGCCGGGTCGCCGGTGGCGCCGGGTGGTCTCGCGGGGGCCGGTGCGTCCGGGCCCGGCGGGGGCGCGGGTGCCGGTTCCGGTGGTCCCGCGGGGCTCGCCGGTGGATCCGGTGGCCGCCGTCCGCAGGCACCGCAGCTCCCCCAGAACCCGCAGTCCCCGCGCCCCGGCTTCTCCCAGGGCAGCCGCCCCGCCGCCGGCATGCCGCAGCCTCCGGTGCCCCAGCAGCGTACGAACGACGCGGGTCCGGGCGCGGGTTCCGGCGCCGGCTCCGGTTCCGGTTCCGACCAGGGCCGCAGGCCGCAGCTCCCGCCCCGTGGCGGACCGCGCGCCGAGCTGCCGGGCGGCAGCGGCAACCAGCAGCCTCGTACGCCCAGTTGGAGCGACGAGAACGCGCAGCCGCAGGTCTCGCGGGAGCCGTTCGACACCCCGCGCGGCCACGAGGAGCCCGAGTCCACCGGCCAGTTCGCGACCCCCGCGGGCCTCGCCGAGGACCGGCAGGGCCCCGGCTCCACCGCGCAGTTCGACCGGCCCGACTTCGACGGCCCGCCCCCGGGCACGTCCGGCCAGGACGGCGCACAGAGCGGCGCCTCGCAGTCCCCGGGCGTACAGAACACCGGCGAGTTCGTCCGCTCCGACGTCTTCGGCGGCCCTTCCCAGGGCACCCCGCAGAGCGGCCAGGCGCCGCACGGCACCGGCGAGTTCACCGTGCCGCGTCCGCCCGCGCCGCGCCGCGGCCAAGGCCCGGGTCAGGGCCAGCGCGGCGACCGCGGCCAGGGCGCCCCGCAGCAGCCCGGGACCCCCGGGTCCCAGGGCCGGCAGCAGCCCGCCCCGGAGCGCCCGCAGGCCCAGCTCCCGCAGCAGCCGCAGGCGCCGGAGGCCCCGCAGCAGGGCGAGCCCGAGGCCCTGCCGCCCGCGTCCGGCCCGCTGGACGGCCGTACGCCGCTGTACGACACGCTGGAGACCAACTGGTTCTCCCAGCAGGCGCAGCAGCAGGCCGAGCAGGAGCGGCAGGCGCAGGAGGAGCGCCAGGCCCAGGCCCAGGCCCAGCAGGCGCAGGCGCAGCAGCAGGCCGAGCGGAACCGGCAGACCGAGCAGCGGCACCCGGGGCTGCCCCCGCGCCCGCAGCCCCGCCGGCACCAGCAGCCGCAGCAGCCCCAGGCCCCGCAGCGCGGCAACGGCGCCGAGCCCGGCCGCCGTCCGGAGCAGGCCCCCCGGCCCGACGCCCCCCAGCAGCCGCTCCCCCAGCGCGACCAGCAGCTTCCGCAGCGCCCCGGCTCCGCGCAGGGCCGGCCGGGCGGCCCCGCCACCCCGCCGCTGCCGCAGCGCACGGGCGGCACCCCGGCGGGCAGCACCCCGGCGGGCGGCACCCCGGCGGGCGGCACCCACGCGAACAACACCAACAGCACCACCAGCAACACCGCTTGGCGCACGACGCCGAACGACGAACTGGGCCGCCAGGCCGAGCGCGTCCGGCAGCCCTCCGCGGGCGGCGTCACCACCTCCGGGCTGCCGCGCCGCGTGCCCCGGGCGAACCTCGTGGCGGGCACCGCGCAGCAGGCGCAGGACAGCCAGGGTCCGCAGGTGTCGCGCGCGCCCGAGGAAGTGCGCGGCCGGCTGACCAATCTCCGTCGGGGCATCCAGCAGGGTCGCCAGGCCGGTACCGGCCAGACCGGCAGTTTCCCCACTCACCAGCAGGAGCGTTAGTTGAGTCCGATGAGCCAGGCGGCACAGAACCTGAACTGGTTGATCACCAACTTCGTGGACAACACCCCTGGGGTGTCCCACACGGTCGTGGTCTCCGCCGACGGCCTGCTTCTCGCGATGTCCGAGGGCTTCCCGCGCGACCGAGCCGACCAGCTCGCGGCCGTCGCCTCCGGATTGACCTCCCTCACGGCCGGGGCCTCCCGGATCTTCGAGGGCGGCGCGGTCACGCAGACCGTGGTGGAGATGGAGCGCGGCTTCCTGTTCATCATGTCCGTCTCGGACGGCTCGTCGCTCGCGGTGCTCGCGCACCCGGAGTGCGACATCGGCCTCGTCGGCTACGAGATGGCCCTCCTCGTCGACCGTGCGGGCACCGTCCTCACCCCGGACCTGCGCGCGGAACTGCAGGGCAGCCTGCTCCACTAGCGCGGCCCCCGGGCCGCCCCGCCCCTCTCGGCCGCCCCACCGTCCGAGCGAACCGACCGAACGTCCCGACCACCGTCCGGCCGCCAGTCATGCCCCCACCCGGCTCTGTCAGACGGAACGCAGACAACTGCTGTCCCGCCCGGAGGATCCATGAACCCGCCCACCGCCTCTCACGACCCGTACGGTGCTTCCCATTCCGGGTACGGAGTTGAGGGCGACCAGCCGCTGGTCCGCCCGTACGCGATGACCGGTGGCCGGACCCGGCCCCGCTACCAGCTCGCGATAGAGGCGCTGGTCAGCACGACGGCCGACCCCGCCCAGCTCATGGGGCTGCTCCCGGAGCACCAGCGGATCTGCCACCTGTGCCGTGAGGTCAAGTCGGTGGCCGAGGTCTCGGCGCTGCTCTCGATGCCCCTCGGGGTGGCCCGCATCCTCGTCGCCGACCTGGCCGAGGCCGGGCTCGTCGCCATCCACCAGCCCGGCGGCGACGAGAACGCCGGCGGCCAGCCCGACGTGACACTGCTCGAAAGGGTGCTCAGTGGACTTCGCAAGCTCTGACGGGGGCGGCTTCGCGGGCTCCGGCTCCGCGGGCCGGTCCACCACGTCCGCCAAGATCGTGGTGGCGGGCGGCTTCGGCGTCGGCAAGACCACGTTCGTCGGCGCGGTCTCCGAGATCAACCCGCTGCGCACCGAGGCCGTGATGACGTCCGCGTCCGCGGGCATCGACGACCTCACGCACACCGGTGACAAGACCACCACGACGGTGGCGATGGATTTCGGCCGTATCACGCTCGACCAGGACCTGATCCTCTACCTGTTCGGCACGCCGGGACAGGACCGGTTCTGGTTCATGTGGGACGACCTGGTGCGCGGTGCGATCGGCGCGGTCGTGCTCGTCGACACCCGGCGCCTCGCCGACTGTTTCCCGGCGGTCGACTACTTCGAGAACTCCGGACTGCCCTTCGTCATCGCCCTCAACGGCTTCGACGGCCACCAGCCGTACACGCCCGACGAGGTCCGCGAGGCGCTCCAGATCGGCCCCGGCACGCCCATCATCACCACCGACGCCCGGCACCGTGCGGACGCAAAGAGTGGCCTGATCACGCTGGTCGAGCACGCACTTATGGCACGACTCAAGTAGGCGGGACCATACGGAAGTTGTCGTAGAGCGCACGGAACGATCTGTGTCCTTTGACACGGACGGCTGCCGTGTTCATAACGTTTCGACAGAGAATTGCACCGGCCCCGCGACACATCGCGGTCGGCCGGTGTCGCTGTGCTCACAAGAGCCCCGCCTTTTGGCGGGGCTCGCTCTTTATGACCGATTTATCTGAGGCTTACACCACGCGGAACTGTTCTTTCCTACTGTTTGGAAGAGCACTGCCTGACGTGCTGGAATGCGCTGAACTGCCCAGTAGCACGGGCCTTTGGAGACGACAGCGGCACCAGCGCAGGAGCCGCCGCCGAGAGGTTGTTGGTCGAGTGAGGCGAAGCAAGACGAGCCCCGCATCCCCGGACCGGGACACGCGGGGCAACTTCACCCCGCCGCCGCGCGCTGCAGCGCCGTCCGCGGACGTACCGGGCAGCGAGCCGCAGGCCGCCTCCGGCGGTCGGATGTCGCCCAGAAACTGGCGTGTGCCCACGCGTCTGAACGCGATCCTCCTCATACCCGTCCTGGTCGGCCTGGTCATGGGCGGCTTCCAGGTCAAGGGCGCCATCGACACCTGGGACCAGGCCCGCGACGCCGAGGCCACCGCCCGCCTGGTGCGCGCCTCCCTCGACTACGGCAACCGCCTGATCGAGGAGCGCGACGTCTCCGCCGCGCCGCTGCTCAAGGGCAAGAAGAACGACCCGGCCGTGGTCAAGGCCCGCAAGGCCACCGACGCGGCCGCCGCCGCGTTCGACGACGCCGCCGAGGACATGCCGCAGAAGGAGGGCCTCAAGCGCCGCCTGGACGGCTTCCGCAAGGTCGAGCCGAAGCTGGAGGGCCTGCGCGCGGCCGCGTACACCAAGAAGCTTCCCGGCGTCGAGACCGAAGAGGGCTACGTCGGCATCCAGCACCCGCTGATGGAGTTCGCCAACGAACTCGGCCTCGGCACCGGCAACATCACGTCCTACGGACGCACCGTCTACGCCGTCTCGCTCGCCAAGGCCGCGCTCTCCCTGCAGCGCTCCATCGGCACGCACATCCTGGTGGACCCGGGCCCGACCCAGACCGACCTGTCCCGGCAGCGCCTCGCCTTCTCCTCGTACGCGTACCTGGAGAACATCGCCATCCAGGAGTACACCGGCGGCGGCACCCCCCAGGACGTCCGCAAGCTCGCGGACGCGAACAAGAAGCTCAAGGCCGGGGGCGCGAAGCAGGCCGAGGAGGCCGCTGCCGCCGCCCGCGCCAAGGGCGAGAAGTACGTCCCGATGCCGCCCGGCGAGAAGGCCGTCGGCCTCATCGCCGGGCTGACCTCCACGCAGCCCAGCGCCCGCGTGGAGCTGGCGGGCAAGGGCGTCACCGCCCCGGCTCTGTGGGCCCTGACGAGCGCCAAGTTCGACATGTACCGCGGCATCGAGTCGGATCTGGCGGACAAGGCCGTGAACGAGGCGTCCGGCATCGCCGACGACGCCAAGACCGACGCGTTCATCACCGGCGCGATCGTCGTGGTCGCCCTGCTCGCCGCCTTCATCCTGGCCGGCCTCATGGCCCGCCAGATGAGCCGCTCGATGCAGCGCCTGCGCACCGCCGCCTTCGGCATCGCCGAGCAGCGCCTGCCGATGCTCGTCGACCAGCTCTCGCGCACCGACCCGGGCCGCGTGGACACCCGCGTGCAGCCCATCCCGATCACCTCCACGGACGAGATCGGCGAGGTCGCCCGCGCCTTCGACCAGGTGCACCGCGAGGCCGTCCGGCTCGCCGCCGAGCAGGCCCTGCTGCGCGGCAACATCAACGCGATCTTCACCAACCTCTCGCGCCGCAACCAGTCGCTGATCGAGGGCCAGCTGACCCTCATCACCGACCTGGAGAACAACGAGGCCGACCCGGACCAGCTGGAGTCCCTCTTCCGCCTGGACCACCTGGCGACCCGTATGCGCCGCAACGGCGAGAACCTCCTGGTGCTCTCCGGCGAGGAGCCCGGCCGCCGCTGGGACCAGCCGGTGCCGCTCGTCGACGTGCTGCGCGCCGCCTCCTCCGAGGTGGAGCAGTACGAGCGCATCGAGCTGTCGGGCGTCCCCGAGGCCGAGATCCACGGCCTCGCCGTGACCGACCTCGTGCACCTGCTCGCCGAGCTCCTGGAGAACGCCACGACGTTCTCCTCGCCGCAGACCAAGGTCAAGGTCACCGCGACCCGGCTCCCGGACGGCCGCGTGATGGTCGAGATCCACGACAAGGGCATCGGCCTGACGGCCGAGGACTTCGCGGACATCAACCACCGGCTCGCCAACCCGCCGACCGTGGACGCCGCGATCTCCCAGCGCATGGGCCTGTTCGTGGTCGGCCGCCTCTCCGACCGGCACGGCATCCGCGTCCAGCTCCGCCCCTCGGGCGAGCAGGCGGGCACCACCTCGCTGGTCATGCTGCCGGACAACATCACGCACGGTGGCGGCGGCGAACAGCAGCCGCACGACTCCGAGTTCACGGTCTCCTCGATCATCCCGGAGCAGCAGGTCCGCGAGGCCGAGCCGCTGCGCACGGCCGCCGAGCTGGGCTTCGACGACAGCCGCTACCAGGGCGACGGCCAGGACGCCGGCGGCCAACTCGACCCGGTGGGCCGCTCGTTGATGCGCGAGGAGCGCCGGGCCGCGCTGGAGGCGCAGGCCCAGACCGGCCAGCCGGCCGGGGCGGAGCGCCCGCTGTTCCGCGACGAGGTCCAGGGCGGCGCGCAGGAGGCCTACGAGCAGCCGTCCGGCTACGCGGACCCGCAGGGCGCCTTCGACGGCCCTCAGGGCGCGTATCAGGAGCAGCAGGGCGCTTACGAGGACCAGCACGCCCAGCACGCGCCTTACGGCGAGCAGGGCGGTTACGACGACCAGCACGCGGCGTACGACCCGGCGCAGGCCGCGTACGACGGGCAGCAGGCGTCCGGTTACGACCAGGGCCAGGGCGGCTACGACCAGCAGCCGACCTACGACCAGGGCGGGCAGGCGTACGACGAGCCGTACTACACGACGCAGGACGGCTACCAGGACGCTGCGTACCCCGGTCAATCGGAGGACAGCCACGCCGGCCACGACGCCCGTACGGGCGGTGGCCAGGAGCCCTTCGCCGCCTATCCGGAGCGGTCCCACCAGGACGACTGGCCCTTGCGGGACGGTTACCAGGACGGGTACCAGGACGAGTACGCTCCCGAAGCGGAATCCGCTCCGGCGACTGACGCGGGCGAGGCCGAGCGCGTAGGCTTCGACCGTCCGGGACCCGCCTCACCGGCCCCGTCGGCTCCGTCGGGAGCCGCTCACGAGCTGACCGACGCGGGCCTCCCGCGCCGTGGCAGCGCCGCCGTGAACGGCAACGGGAGCGCCCCCGCCGCGCCGCGTCAGCAGAGCCCGAACGGCGAGAGCCACGAGGGCCCGCAGGGCGAGGCCCAGGACGGCGAGCGGCAGGGCTCCGGCTGGCGTACGGCCAACGACGACCGCTGGCAGCGTGCCGAGCAGTTGCGGGAGCCCAAGGCGGGCGGGGTCACCTCGTCCGGGCTGCCGCGTCGGGTGCCCAAGGCCAACCTGGTCGAGGGCACCGCGGAACAGACCCCGCAGGGCGGCCCCCAGGTCTCCCGCGACCCCGACGAGGTACGGGGCAGGCTGAGCAACCTGCGCCGCGGCGTCCAGCGGGGCCGCAGCGCGGGCAGTGACACGAATGGCCAGGGCTTCAGCCCTGATAGCACCTACAACCAGGAGCGTTAGTGTGAGCCCGATGAGCCAGGCGGCGCAGAACCTGAACTGGTTGATCACCAACTTCGTGGACAACACCCCCGGGGTGTCCCACACCGTGGTGGTCTCCGCCGACGGACTCCTTCTGGCGATGTCCGAAGGTTTCCCGCGCGACCGAGCCGATCAGCTCGCGGCCGTCGCGTCGGGTCTGACCTCCCTCACGGCCGGGGCCTCCCGGATCTTCGAGGGCGGATCGGTGACCCAGACCGTTGTGGAGATGGAGCGAGGATTTCTCTTCATCATGTCCATCTCCGACGGTTCGTCCCTCGCCGTACTCGCCCACCCAGAGGCGGACATCGGTCTCATTGGGTACGAGATGGCACTTCTCGTCGACCGTGCGGGCACCGTCCTCACTCCGGACCTGCGCGCGGAGCTTCAGGGGAGCCTGCTCAACTGACAGACAGACGGTGCGTATTCGCGTCCCGGCACCGTAAGGTTTCGGGACGCGGCTCCACAGTGATGGTGCCGAGCACAGTTTCGGAGGAGGAGTACGTGGCTGCAACACCCCCAGACGGTTCGTCTTCGGCCAACTGGCCTTCCGGCCACGGCCAGGGCCAGGGTGACGGTTCGCAGAACCGGTACAACTTCCCCTCCGCGCCCAGCCACCGCCGTCAGCCGCCGTACCGGCAGCCGGGCCCCCAGGCGCCGGGACCGAGCCCGTACGACCAGCCGTACGCACCCCGGATCCAGCCCGTGCAGCCGCAGCGCCGCTCCCCGGAGCCGGCGCCCGCACCGGCCGCGTCCAACCCCCTGGTGCGTCCGTACGCGATGACGGGCGGCCGCACCAGGCCCCGCTACCAGCTCGCCATCGAGGCGCTGGTGCACACCACCGCACAACCGCATCAACTGCAGGGGCAGTTGCCGGAACACCAGCGCATCTGCAACCTGTGCCGCGAGATCAAATCGGTGGCCGAGATCTCGGCCCTGCTCTCCATCCCCCTCGGCGTTGCCCGGATTCTCGTCGCCGACCTGGCGGAGGCCGGTCTTGTCGCCATCCATCAGCCCGGCGGCGACGAGTCCGCCGGCGGTCAGCCAGACGTGACACTGCTCGAAAGGGTGCTCAGTGGACTTCGCAAGCTCTAGCGGCGGAGCAACAGCCCGCTCCACCACCAGCGCGAAAATCGTGGTGGCGGGCGGCTTCGGCGTGGGCAAGACCACGTTCGTCGGGGCGGTCTCTGAGATCAACCCGCTGCGCACCGAGGCCGTGATGACCTCCGCTTCCGCGGGCATCGACGACCTCACCCACACCGGAGACAAGACGACGACCACCGTCGCCATGGACTTCGGCCGCATCACCCTGGACCAGGACCTGATCCTGTACCTGTTCGGCACGCCCGGCCAGGACCGGTTCTGGTTCATGTGGGACGACCTGGTCCGTGGCGCCATCGGCGCGGTCGTCCTGGTCGACACGAGGCGGCTCGCCGACTGCTTCCCCGCCGTCGATTACTTCGAGAACTCGGGCCTGCCCTTCGTCATCGCCCTCAACGGCTTCGACGGCCACCAGCCGTACACGCCCGACGAGGTCCGCGAGGCGCTGCAGATCGGCCCGGACACCCCCATCATCACCACGGACGCCCGCCACCGGGCCGACGCCAAGAGCGCGCTGATCACGCTGGTCGAGCATGCGCTGATGGCCCGCCTCCGGTAGGTCTGTTCTTCCGGGCGGGCGGGCTCCGGCCCGCCCGCTCGCGCCTGCGGCTCAGAAGCCGCGGCACGCACGAGGGCCCCGTACTCCGCGGAGTACGGGGCCCAGACGTGTTTCAGGGCCGGGTGTGGCTAGCCCTGCCAGCTGTGCGGCGCCCGGAAGCCCGGGGTGCGCTCCAGGCGGCGCCAGCCGGCCTTGTCGCGGCCTCGGCGGACGGGGGCGGCCGGCTGGGCGGCGGCGCGGGCGAGGAGGATGGCGGTGATGGCCGCGACCTCCTCGGGCTCGGCGTGGCCCTTCTCGACGCGGATGTCGGGAGCAGTCATGTGCAGCGTTCTCCTTGTGGGTACTGCAGGCGGGACGCAAACGGAACAGAGCAGTTCGGGGGCGGCGCCGCTACTGCGGCGGGTTTCCGTGCTTGCGCGAGGGCAGGTCGGCGTGCTTGTTGCGCAGCATGGCCAGGGAGCTGATCAGCACGGCGCGGGTCTCGGCCGGGTCGATCACGTCGTCCACGAGGCCGCGCTCGGCGGCGTAGTACGGGTGCATCAGCTCGGCCTTGTACTCCTTGACCATGCGGGCGCGCATGGCCTCGGGGTCCTCGGCGGAGGCGATCTGGCGGCGGAAGATGACGTTGGCCGCGCCCTCTGCGCCCATGACGGCGATCTCGTTCGTCGGCCAGGCGTACGTGAGGTCCGCGCCGATGGACTGGCTGTCCATGACGATGTAGGCGCCGCCGTAGGCCTTGCGCAGGATGAGGGAGATGCGGGGCACGGTCGCGTTGCAGTAGGCGTACAGCAGCTTGGCGCCGTGGCGGATGATGCCGCCGTGCTCCTGGTCGACGCCGGGCAGGAAGCCCGGGACGTCGAGGAGGGTCACGATCGGGATGTTGAAGGCGTCGCACATCTGGACGAAGCGGGCCGCCTTCTCGGAGGCCTCGATGTCCAGCACGCCCGCGAGGGACTGCGGCTGGTTGGCGACGATGCCGACGACCTGGCCGTCCAGGCGGGCCAGGGCGCAGATGATGTTGCGCGCCCAGCGCTCGTGGACCTCCAAGTAGTCGCCGTCGTCGACGAGTTCCTCGATGACCTTCGCCATGTCGTACGGCCGGTTGCCGTCCGCCGGGACCAGGTCGAGGAGGACGTCGCTGCGGCGCTCGACGGGGTCGTCGGAGGCGGCCACCGGCGGGTTCTCGCGGTTGTTCTGCGGGAGCATCGCGAGGAGGTAGCGGACTTCGGCGAGGCAGGTCTCCTCGTCGTCGTACGCGAAGTGGCAGACGCCCGACGTCTCGGCGTGCACGTCCGCGCCGCCCAGGCCGTTCTGGGAGATCTCCTCGCCGGTCACCGCGCGGACCACGTCCGGTCCGGTGATGAACATCTGCGAGGTGTCGCGGACCATGAACACGAAGTCGGTCAGCGCGGGGCTGTAGGCCGCGCCGCCCGCGCACGGGCCGAGCATGACGCTGATCTGCGGGATGACGCCGGACGCCCTGGTGTTGCGCTGGAAGATGCCGCCGTAGCCGGCCAGGGCGGAGACGCCCTCCTGGATACGGGCGCCCGCGCCGTCGTTGAGGGAGACCAGCGGCGCACCGGCCGCGATAGCCATGTCCATGATCTTGTGGATCTTCGTGGCGTGCGCCTCGCCGAGGGCGCCTCCGAAGATCCGGAAGTCGTGGGCGTACACGAAGACCGTGCGGCCCTCGACGGTGCCCCAGCCGGTGATCACACCGTCCGTGTAAGGCTTCTTGGCCTCCAGGCCGAAGCCGGTCGCCCGGTGCCGGCGCAGCTGCTCGACCTCCTGGAACGACCCCTCGTCGAGGAGGAGCCCGATCCGCTCCCGCGCCGTCAGCTTGCCCTTGGCATGCTGGGCCTCGGTCGCCTTCTCACTGGGTCCCGCCAGCGCCTGCGCACGGATCTCGGCCAATTCGGCCACTCGGCCCCGTGCGTCGGTGGGCTCCCCCGCCGAAGATCCAGCTTCGTCCAAAACGGTCATGCTCTCGACCTTACGAAGGACCCGAGGGAAAACGGACCGTCGACTCTGCACAGTCTCCGGACGGTTTTCCTGGCACCCCCGGACAGAAGCCTTGTGGAGTGCAGCCAAAGTGACTGCTCAGGGGCCCATTCCGCTGTAGGGATTCCACAAGCGGCCGGGATGAGACCCGGCTCACATTCATGGCCCGGGCGGGCGTCGCCCTCGGCCTCGCACCGTCGCAGCTCGCGTACGGCGACGGTCACCGCAGGACGCCCGGCCGGGCAGGCGCCCTCGTCCGGGTGCCGGCGCGGCCGACGGAGGATACCGGTACGGGCTGACGGGTCACTGAATTGGCGGAGCCCGACAACCGGTGGGATCCCCGGAAGCGGCGCTCGCGGGGGCGTCCCGGCGGCCTCACGGCGTCTTCGGTTCCCCTGCCACGCCACCCGCGGCATCCCCGCCGCGGCCCGCCTCACGCCCACCGCGATCCGGCCATCGCGGCGGCCTGCACCCCGGGAACAGCCCCTCACGCCCGGTGGATGACGATGTCCCCGCCCCCGGTGCGCCCGCGCACCTGCACCTTCTCCCCGGAGTCGCCGGGCCCCTCGGAGGAGCCGAGGGACTGCCGTACGGCGCCCACCTTGGTCCGCACGTCGAGCCACGCGGCGGTGCCCTCGCGGACGCCGATGTCGAGCGCGCCCGTGCCGGTCTCCAGGACGACGCTGCCGCGCGTGACCTCACCGACGCGGATGGCACCGTTGGCCGACTTGACGTTGATGTCGGAGTGCGCGCGGCCGACGGTGACGAGGCCGTTGGACGCCTTCACGCGCAGCTCGCCGGTGACCTCGTCGACCTCGATCGAGCCGTTGGAGTTCTTGATCACGGCGGTGCCGCCGACCGTGCCGAGCCGCACCTCGCCGGACGAGGTGGTGACGTCGGCCGCGCCCTCCACCCGGTCGGCCAGGACCTGGCCGTACCCGGTGCGCAGCGTGGCCGCGCCCGCCCACTCGAGCCGGATGTCCCCGTACGAACTCTTGACCTCGCAGTCCGCGAGGCGGCCGACCGCGGTGAAATCGGCCATGGCGACGGTGACTTGGAGCTGGGAGCCTTCCGGCAGCTCGATCTCCACGTCGACGGACGGGCCCTTGCCGAACAGCTTGCGCTCCTTGGGCACCTTCACCAGGAGCCGCCCGCTCGCGTACTCGACCCGGGTCTGCTCGGCGGCCCGCACGTCGGCCTGGCGCGACGGGGTGGTGGGGCGCACGTCGACGACGGTGTCGGCGCGGTCGGACGCGGTGACCCGCAGTGCGCCCAGCTCGACGCTCACCGTCGCGTGGATCGGCTTGGGGGTGTCGAAGGTTGGCATGGGGCAGTCCTCTCATCCTGATGGGGTCGTCCGGATCGCGCCCGGGCCGTGCCTGGCCGGAGGGGGCCCGGCGGGCCGGGGGGTCGCTAACGCGCCCATCCCGTGTAGCTCGTCCCGGCGCCCTGGGAGCTGAGGGAGGCGGGCTGCCGGCTCGCGTCGCCCTGCTTGAGGGCGTCGGCGACGGTGCGGACCAGCCAGGCGTTGACCGACAGGCTCTCGGCGGCCGCGGCCTCCTCGGCCTGGATCTTGAGGTACATCGGCAGCCGGAGGTTGATCCGGGCCGTGCCGCCCTCGTCCGGCTCCGGCACGGACGCGGGGGCGGGTGCGGGCCGGGGCGGGTGCATGTCCATGGGCGGTGCGTCGAAGCCCTCGGCGGTCGGCGGGGGCGTCACCACGAAGTCCGGGTCTCCCCCACGCAGGCGCACGTCGACGGAGCCGGGGGCCAGGTCTCGAGTAATCTCGTCCATGGCCGCGGACAGCACATTCAGCATGGTGAGCCGGGTGGCCGACTCGAGCGGAGCGACCAGGCGCTCGGCGATCGCACGAGCGTCGTCACCACCGGCCTCTGCGGCGACCGCGAGCTCCTGCCGGAGTTGGTCGACATACGGCGTGAGGTTCATGGCATCACTATGGCACCACAATGGCGCCATTGCAAGTTCTTGACGATCCAGAATCGCCGAAACGCCCCCTTCTCCGACGCCCGCCGCATGCACGGTGGCGCCACACATGGTGCCACCCGGCCACGGTGACGAGACGGCCGGAACTGCCCCATATGGCCCCACCCGTTCACACGCGACGCGTAATCGTCTCGACACGCCTCGCTTTATGTTGAAGATTGAACGGAGCGGCGTTAGAGTCGATTTCGTTGAACCATAAACCACTCTCGACTTCGAGCAGCCAGGAGTCGTCGACCAGTCAGGAGCAGATCATGGGAATCTTCAGCCGCAAGGACGACACCACCGCCGCAGCCCCCGAGGCCGGCCCGGAGCTCGCCGCGCTGACCGGTGAGTACACGCTCGACCCCGCGCACACCACGATCGGCTTCGTGGCGCGGCACGCGATGGTCACCAACGTCAAGGGCTCCTTCAAGGAGTTCTCCGGCACCCTGCATCTGGACGGCGCCGACCCGTCCGCGTCGTCGGCCTCGCTCGACGTCACGATGGACAGCATCGACACCGGCAACGCGGACCGCGACGCCCACCTCAAGAGCGCGGACTTCTTCAAGACCGACGAGTTCCCGCAGATGACCTTCCGCTCCACCAAGGCCGAGGCGCTCGGCGGCGACGACTACCGCATCACCGGTGACTTGACGATCCTCGGCACCACCAAGCCGCTCACCATCGACCTGGAGTTCAACGGTGCCGCGAAGGACCCGTTCGGCAACGAGCGCGTCGGCTTCGAGGGCAAGGCGGAGATCCTGCGCTCGGAGTGGGGCGTGACGTGGAACGCGGCGCTGGAGACCGGCGGCGTCCTCGTCTCCGACAAGATCAAGCTCACCTTCGACATCTCGGCGATCAAGAGCGCCTCCTGACTCGGTCGGGTACCGTGCGGCGGTGTCCGAGTTCGTGTCGCAACTGCCTGCCCTCATAGGCGTGGTCATCGGTGCCATGGGGTCGTACGTCGCCGTCATGCGCGGCGAGCGCGTGCGCTTCCGCCAGGAGCGCGAGGCCCGCTGGGAGGAACGGCGGCTCGCCGTCTACACCGAGTACGCGCGGGTGCTCAAGCAGACCGTCACCCTGACGTACCGGATCGCCGCCGACCAGGGCAACGACCCGCATCCCCACCCCCTGTCCGCCGCGGACGCCGAGCCGCAGCTGGCCGCGGCCGCCGACGCGCGCGACCCCGCCGGGGAGGCGCTGCTGCTGCTCGGCGCGGTATCGGTGGTGGACAAGGCGCGGGTCTGGGTCGTCGTGGTGATCGAGATGGAACGCTTCCTGCGCGCGGGCACGCACGACCCACAGGCGTGGGCGGACCTCCTCGCCCGTCAGCGGGCCGCCCGGCAGGGCTACTACGCGGCCGTACGCGACGACTTGGGACTGCCGCCGGGCCACTCGGGCCACTGGGAACTCCCGGCCCGCAGGCCACCGGTGGCCTGAACGGCCCCGTCCAGAACCCGTCACGGCACCGTCCAGCACCCGTCACGGCCCGTCTAGAACCCGCCCCCGAAGTCCCCTCCGCCCCCGAACCCGCCGCCGCCGAAGTCCCCGCCTCCGAAGTCCCCGGAGGAGAAGTCCGCCCCGGACACGTCGCCGCCCTCGTAACCGGCGCCGGCGCCGAAGTCCCCGTACCCGGAGCCGTAACCGGCGGCATACGCGGGGCTCGCCATCATCGTGCCGAGCATCGTCCCGACGAGGAGGCCCGGCAGCATGCCGCCGCCGAAGTAGCCGCCCGCCCAGGGGCCGTAGGCGGGACCGGCCTCCCAGTAGGGCCGTCGTTCGCCGGAGTCGGTGAGGACGGTGCGGGCCATCGGGTCGTCGCCGTCGGCAAGACGCACCGCGTCCGCCGAGCACACCGGCACCTCGCGGGTCGTGCCCCCGGCGGGCGTCCACTCCGCGTCCTTCACGGAAGGGCCGTGCCGCGGGTCGAAGAAGCAGGGGGCGCGGCGCTCGGGCAGCGGGCGCCCCTCGCGGCGCGCTTCGAGCAGCGTCAGCGAGAACCGTCCGTCCTCCAAGGCCTGCGTGACGGCCCGCACCTGCTCGGGCCGCTCCGCCGATGCCATGAAGGACTTCGCCTTCTCGTAGGCATCGAGGGAGCGTTCGTAGTCCGCGCGCATGGCGTCGTCCGCGCCGGCCTCCGCCGGGTGGAAGTCGAGCCGGTCCAGCTCCTCGCCGAAGGCGGTGATGTCCTCGTCGACCACGACGCGCAGCTTCTCCAGGGCCGCGCGCTGCTCCTCCTCGCGCTTGCGGCGCTTGGTGCGTGCGATCGCGTAGGCGCCCGCGCCGCCCGCGACGACCACCGCGCCGAGCCCGATCAGCGCGCCGACGGGCACCCCGCCGTCATCGCCGGCCGAGCCGCCCCAGGAGGCGGGGGCCGACCCCGAGGTCTGCGGGAGCGCCTGGTCGACGAAGTCGTTGAGCTGGGACTTCGCGTCCTCGCCCTGGACCAGCGAGGAGAGGTTCCGGACGGCGTTGTTGGAGAGCACGGAGCCGTCGGCCCTGGCGTCGAACTGGTCGCCCAGGCGGATCGCGTACACGCCGGTGACGCCGGTCGCGGTGCGCAGGTCACGGAAGAGGTCGTCCTGGCCGGGGAACGAGGCGGGAAGGACCGCCACGAACACGGGCTTGTCGGCCTTCTTGATCTTGTCGGCGAGGGCGTCCGCGTCGGCCGCGGAGAGCTGTGCGGACGCCGCGTCGTCGACGTACACCGGGTTCTTCTTCAAGGCGTCGGCCACTGCCTGGACGTCCGTCGCCGCCTGGGCTCCGGGCGCCGCCGTGAGCGTGGCGCCGAGGGCCAGGAGCAGTCCGGACAGGATCAGGGTCAGCCGGGACGCCGCCTGCCTGGTGGGCCTCATACTTCACGCTAACTCCTCCGCGGCCGAAACGTTCCCCGCGGTCGCCGCCGGAAGCGATCCGCCCGTCCTCGGGCCGGCGGCCAACTCGCGCCTTGACCTGAGGGCCGGGCTATTCGGCGGGCTCCACCCCGGCGCGCAGCAGGCCGTAGGTGACCGCGTCCTCCAGGGCCTGCCACGACGCGGCGATGACGTTGTCCGCGACGCCGACCGTGGACCACTCGCCGTCGCCGTCCGTCGTGGAGATCAGCACCCGGGTCGTGGAGGACGTGCCGTGCTTGCCTTCCAGGATGCGGACCTTGTAGTCCACCAGCTCCAGTTTGGCGAGCTGCGGGTAGATCCGCTCCAGGCCCACGCGCAGCGCCCGGTCGAGGGCGTTGACCGGGCCGTTGCCCTCCGCCGTCGCCACGATCCGCTCGCCCTTGGCCCACACCTTCACCGTGGCCTCGTTGGCGTGCGAGCCGTCGGGGCGGTCCTCGGTGATGGCGCGCCAGGACTCGGTGCGGAAGTAGCGCCGCGAGCGCCCCTCGGCCTCCTCCCGCAGGAGCAGCTCGAAGGACGCGTCGGCGGCCTCGTACGTGTAGCCCTTGAGCTCGCGCTCCTTGACCCGCTCCACGACCCGGCCGACGAGCTCGCGGTCGCCGCCGAGGTCGACGCCGAGCTCCTTGCCCTTGAGCTCGATGGAGGCGCGGCCGGCCATGTCGGAGACCAGCATGCGGATGCGGTTGCCGACGAGTTCGGGGTCGATGTGCTGGTACAGGTCCGGGTCGACCTTGATCGCGGAGGCGTGCAGGCCCGCCTTGTGGGCGAACGCGGAGACGCCGACGTAGGGCTGGTGCGTGGCCGGGGTGAGGTTCACGACCTCGGCGATGGCGTGCGAGACCCGGGTCGTCTCGCGCAGCGCGCCGTCGGGCAGGACCCGCTTGCCGTACTTCAGCTCCAGGGCGGCGACGACGGGGAACAGGTTGGCGTTGCCGACGCGTTCGCCGTAGCCGTTGGCCGTGCACTGCACGTGCGTCGCGCCCGCGTCGACGGCCGCGAGGGTGTTGGCGACCGCGCAGCCCGTGTCGTCCTGGGCGTGGATGCCGAGCCGGGCGCCGGTGTCGGCGGCGACGGTGGCGACGACGGCCTGGACCTGGGCGGGGAGCATGCCGCCGTTGGTGTCGCAGAGCACGACGACGTCCGCGCCCGCGTCGGCCGCCGCCCGCACGACCGCCTTGGCGTACTCGGGGTTCGCGCGGTAGCCGTCGAAGAAGTGCTCGCAGTCGACGAAGACGCGGCGGCCCTGCGAGCGCAGGTAGGAGACGGTGTCGCGGACCATCTCCACGTTCTCGTCGAGCGTGGTGCGCAGGGCCAGCTCGACGTGCCGGTCGTGCGACTTGGCGACCAGCGTGATCACCGGAGCGCCGGCTGCGAGCAGCGCGTTGACCTGCGGGTCGTCGGCGGCCTTGGCGCCGGGGCGGCGGGTGGCGCCGAACGCGACGAGCTGGGCGTTCTTGAACGTGATCTCGGCCTGCGCGCGGGCGAAGAACTCGGTGTCGCGCGGGTTGGCGCCGGGCCAGCCGCCTTCGATGAAGCCCACGCCGAAGTCGTCCAGGTGCCGGGCGATGGCCAGCTTGTCCGCGACGGTCAGGTTGATGCCCTCGCGCTGCGCGCCGTCGCGCAGCGTGGTGTCGAACACGTGGAAGGAATCGTCCACGCGGAAGGAGCGGAAGGAATCGTCGGGCACAGGTGAGGAATCCTCGGGCCTGCTGGTTTCCGTCATGCTGTCTGGCTCCTGTGTCGGATGTCGGTCTACCGGAATGACCGGCTCCACCACCTCCATGATCCCTCGCGCTCCGTTTCCGGCTGCGGATGGGCCGGAAAACGAAAAGACCCCTCGCGGGTGCGAGAGGTCTGCGCGCGGGTCGAGGACGACGGTGTCCGCCTGTACGTGATGGGTACGGGGCGGTCACTGCGGACCGGCGCGCTTGCTGCCAATAATCATGGCGAACACGAGCATGGACGGCAGGGTGCCACAGCTTTGGTGGCACCCGCCTCCCCGTCTCAGCATGCGGTCGGTCGCCATGCGGTCGCGTCGCCATGGCGGTCCGGTCACCTTGCGGCTGGATAGAACGTTCGTTTCAGCTCGCGTGGTGGCGTACGAAGACGTCCCGCGCCTCGTTCGTGTCGCCCGGGACCAGGTTCGCCGCGTCCGACGTGAACGTGAACGTCTTGGCGTGCGCGCTCAGGGCGTAGGCCGGCCAGCCCTGGTCCTCGCTCTCGCCGCCGTCCTGGGGCACGTTGACGCGCCGGGTCTCGCCGGTCTTCAGGTCGCGTACGTACAGCGGGCCCTTGGCGGGGTCGCCCGCGGTGAGGCCCGACGCCGAGGAGATGAAGGCGACGTGGCGGCCGTCGGGGGTGATGTCGGCCTGGTAGGAGTCGTCGTCGGTCTGGCCGCCGCCCGCTTCCTGGGTGACCTTCTTGAGGGCGCCGGTGCGGGTGTCGAGGCGGTAGATGTCGCTCTTGCCGTTGGTGTCGGCGGGCACCATGGCCTCGGCGGTCTCGAAGGCCGCGTACCGCCCGTCCTTGCTCAGCGAGGGCACGCCGATGCGCAGGTCCGCGCCGCTGGGCGAGAGGTCGATCCGCTTCGACTTTCCGGTCGTCGCGTCGTACGTGTACGTCCGGCCGCCGAGGCCCGGCCGGACCTGGCCGAGGCTGTAGCCGACGTGGCGGCCGTCGGGGCTCAGGGAGAGCCCGCCGACGATCCAGGTGGGGTGGCCGGTGACGGTCTCGCTGACCAGGCGGGTGCTGCCCTCCTTGCGGTCGCGCAGGTAGATGCCGGTCCACATGCCGTCGTCGCCGCCGTCGCCGTGGTCCTTCAGGGCGGACACGAAGGCGACATAGCGGCCGTCGGCGCTCACTTCGGCGCCGACGACGTAGTCCCCGAAGACCGGTTTGTCGTCGTCGGAGAGGCTGACGATCTCGGTGCGGCCGGTCTTGCGGTCCTTCAGGAACGTGCCGCTGTACAGGCCGCCGTCCTCCTCGTCGACCTGCGCGGAGTACGTGACGTACCGCCCGTCCGCGCTGATCGACGGGTCGCCCGCGTGCGAGGTGTACTGCGCGCCGGAGTCCTGGAGGCTGACGCGCTCCACCTTCTTGGTGCGCAGGTCGCGCAGGTAGATGTCGGCGCGGTCGTTGGTGTCGCCGGGCACCAGGTTGCCGGCCTCGGACGCGAACACCACGTAGCGGCCGTCGGCGCTGATGTCCGTGGCGTCGGAAGGACCGTCGGCCTGGGTGCCGTCGGCGGCGACGCTCACCCGCTCCGTGCGGGGAGCGGGGGCGCGGGTGCCGGCGGCCGCCGCGGCCGGGAGCACGGCTCCCGTGACGGCGGTGACGAGCGCGGTGGTCAGGACCGCGCGGGTGGTGAGGCGCATGGGTGGTTCCCCCGTGGTGGTGTGTGCTGCGTGATGGTACGTACTGCGGTGATGGTGAGTGCTGCGTGCCTGTGCGTACTACGTGATCGTGCTTGCCGTTACTGCCCGTTCTCCACTGTCAGCAGGAAGACGTCCGGCTCCCCGTTGCTGTCCCCGCTCACCAGATCGGGTGAGGCCGAGTCGAAGGCGACGGCGCGCCCCTTGGCGGTGACGGCCCTTGAGGCCAGGACCCGCTGCCAGGTCCATGCCCGGCTTCGGATCCGGGTCATCGGCGGGTCCACTGGAAGACGTCGGTCACGCCGTTCGTGTCGCCGGGCACCACGTCCGTCTCCGCCGAGGAGTAGACGACGGTGCGGCCCTTGGCGCCGACCGCGCCGGAGCGGCCGTCGCGGACGTGCGCGGAACTCTGCGGCCGTGGCGCGGTGTCGGGCGTGAGGTTGGTGGCGACGCTGCTGAAGGCGGTGTGGCCGCCGTCCGTCGTGACCGTCGCGGCGCCCGAGGCGCCGTTGGCCTCGGTGCCGTCGGCAGCGACGCTGACCCGCTCGACGCGGGGCGCCGGCCGCGCGGACGGAGCGGAGGACGCCTCGGCGGCGTGGGCCGCGGCCGGTAGCGCGGTGAGCCCAATCGCCGTTGCCAGCAAGGCGCTTAACGGCACGCGTCTGACAGTGACCATGAATCCCCCCAAGGACCGCCCGGCCTCCGGTCCGGCACCGAAGGCCCTTGCGGATACAAGCGCACCCGGAGCAGCCACGCAATCCGCAGAATTGCGTACAACCTGGACGGCGCCCTACGCGTCCATACCGAGCGCTTCGTCCAGGAATTCCCGTGCGTGCGCGAGGACTTGGTCCCGTCCCGTGCCGCGCAGGCCGATCGCCACATGGATGGAGAAGCCGTCGAGCAGCGCCCGCAGCCGGGCCGCGAACCGGTCGGCGTCCACGGCCCGGAACTCGCCGCGCGAGACGCCCTCGGCGAGCAGCGCCACCAGGTCACGGTGCCAGGCGCCCTCGATGGCGGCCTGCCGGTCGCGGCCCTGCTCGTCGGCGTTCAGGGAGCGGTTCCAGACCTCGAGCCAGAGGATCCAGTGCGGGTCGCGGTGCCCGTCGGGGACGTAGAGATCGACGTACGCCTCCAGGCGGGCGCGCGCCGGTTCCGGCCGGGCGAGCAGCCGGCCGCGCTCGGCGCCGAGCCGCCCCTCGCTCCACTCCAGGGTGCGCAGAAGCAGCTCGTCCTTGGAGCCGAAGTAGTAGAGGAGGTGGCCACTGCTCATGCCCACCTCGCGGCCGAGCGCGGCCATGGTGAGCTGTTCCAGGCCGCGCTCGGCGATCATCTCCATGGCCGTCGCGAGGACGTCCTCTCGCGGGGGCGCGTTCTTGCGTGCGCTGCGCTGGGCGCGCGCTTCGGCCACGTCGTACTCCGGCTGCTAGATCCTCGGCTGTTGTTGGGTGATGCAGTGGATGCCACCACCCCCGGCAAAGATCGTACGGGCGTCGACGAGTGTCACGGTCCGGCGCGGGAACAGCCGCCGGAAGATGCCCGCGGCCAGCTCGTCGTGCGGGTCGTCGAAGGAGCAGAGCACGACGCCGCCGTTGCACAGGTAGTGGTTGATGTACGAGTGGTCGACCCAGCCGTCGTCGTCGGCGAGGGCGGTGGGCGCGGGCACCTCGACGATCTCCAGAGTGCGGCCGCGGGCGTCCGTCTGCCCCTTGAGTACGCCGACGACCTCGCGGCTGACCTCGAAGTCCGGGTGGGCGGGGTCCGCTTGCGAGTGCACGAGGACGACGCCCGGCGCGGCGAAGGCGGCGACGATGTCGACGTGGCCGAGGGTGCCGAAGCCGTGCCCGGGGTAGTCGGCGGTCAGTCCGCGGGGCAGCCAGAGGGCCTTGCGGGTGCCGAGCCGGGCGTGGATCTCGGCCTCGACCCGCTCCCTGGTCCAGCCCGGGTTGCGCTCGGGGCCGAGCTGCACGGTCTCGGTGAGCAGGACGGTGCCCTCGCCGTCGACGTGGATGCCGCCGCCCTCGTTGACCAGGGGCGAGGAGTGCACGGGGGCGCCCGCGAGGTCCGCGACATGGCGGGCGATCTTCGCGTCGTGCTCCCAGCGTGCCCACTCCTGGGCGCCCCAGCCGTTGAACACCCAGTCCACGGCGGCCAGTCGGTCGCCGTCGCGGACGAAGGTGGGGCCGATGTCGCGCATCCACGCGTCGTCCAGTTCGCGCTCGACGAGGTCGACGCCGTCGCCGAGCAGCGCGCGGGCGGACGCGCTCTGGCCGGGGCCCGCGATCACCGTCACCGGCTCGAAGCGGCGCACGGCACGGGCCACGGCGGCCCAGGCGCCGCGGGCCTCGCCGAGCTCCTCCTCGGTGCTGAAGGTGGGGTTCGGCCCCGGCCACGCCATCCAGGTGCGCTCGTGCGGCTCCCACTCGGCGGGCATGCGGAAGGTCATGGGTGCGGTCCTCACAGGAAGTACAGGCGGTTGAGGGAGACGGAGTCGGCGGGGTCGGAGCGCAGCGGCTCGCCGTCCAGGGTGACCAGGCCGGAGCGCTGGTCGACGTCGACGGTGCCGGTGCGGGAGTTCAGGCGCAGGTCGGCGGGGCCGATGCCGCGGGTGCCCCGGACGGCGACCCGGCGCCGCCGCGTGGGCATCGCGTCGCGGCCCTGCTCGACGGCGGCGCGCGCGACGAACGCCACCGAGATGTCGGCGGGCGTCGCGCCGTACGCGCCGAACTGCGGCCCGAGCACGAGGGGTTCGCAGGTGTCGGTGGCGGCGTTCGGGTCGCCGACGACGCCGTACGCGGGGAAGCCGGACTTCAGCACCAACTGCGGCTTGGCGCCGAAGAATTCGGGCCGCCACAGCACGATGTCGGCGAGCTTGCCGACCTCGATGGAGCCGACCTCGTGGGCGAGGCCGTGGGCGAGCGCGGGGTTGATCGTCAGCTTGGCGACGTACCGCAGGACGCGGCCGTTGTCGTCGTGCGGGCCGTCGCCCGCCGCCGGGCCGAGCTCGGCCTTCATCTTCCCGGCCATGGCGAAGGTGCGCCGCACGGTCTCGCCCGCGCGCCCCATGCCCTGCGCGTCGGAGGACGTGATCCCGATGGCGCCGAGGTCGTGAAGGACGTCCTCGGCGCCCATGGTCCCGGCGCGTATCCGGTCCCGCGCCATGGCGGCGTCACCGGGCAGGTCGGTCTTCAGGTCATGGACCGACACGATCATGCCGTAGTGCTCGGCGACGGCGTCCCGGCCGAAGGGCAGCGTGGGGTTGGTGGACGACCCGATGACGTTGGGGACGCCCGCCATCTTCAGGACGTTCGGTACGTGGCCGCCGCCGCAGCCCTCGATGTGGAAGGCGTGGATGGTCCGGCCGTCGAGGACGCCCAGGGTGTCCTCGACCGACAGACACTCGTTCAACCCGTCGCTGTGCAGGGCGACTTGGACGTCGTGCTCCTCGGCGACGCGCAGCGCCGTGTCCAGGGCGCGGGTGTGGGCGCCCATGTCCTCGTGCACCTTGAAGCCGGACGCCCCGCCCTCGGCGAGCGCCTCGACCAGCGGCGCCGGGTCGGACGACGAACCGCGGCCGAGGAAGCCGATGTTGACGGGCCAGGCGTCGAAGGCGCCGAACGCGTGCTTCAGCGCCCACGGCGAGTTGACGCCGACGCCCCACACCGGCCCGAACTCCTGGCCGATGACCGTGGTGACGCCGGAGGCGAGCGAGGCCTCCATGACGCGCGGCGACAACAGGTGGACGTGGGTGTCCACGGCCCCGGCGGTCGCGATGAGGCCTTCGCCGGAGACGATGGACGTCCCGGTCCCGACGACCACGTCGACGCCGTCGAGGGTGTCCGGATTCCCGGCCCGCCCGATGGCGGCGATCCGCCCTTCCCGGATCCCGATCGACACCTTCCGGATCCCCTGCGCGGCGTCGATGACGACGACGTTGCTGATCACGACGTCACAGGTCTCGCGGACTGCGGCGGCCTTCAGGTGCAGGCCGTCGCGGGCGGTCTTGCCGAATCCGGCGAGGAACTCGTCGCCGTGCCGCTGCGCGTCGGACTCGACGCGCACGACGAGACCGGAGTCGCCGAGGACGACGCGGTCGCCGGCGCGGGGGCCGTGCACGGAGGCGTACTCGTAGGGGTCCATCACTCGCCCTCCTCGGAGGTCTCGGTCCACGGGGCGCTCGCCCCCAGGTAGCCGCAGGCGGCCGCGCGCCGCAGCGCCTCCCGCTTGGCGCCGGGCGCGTCCAGCGGCCCGTCGACCAGACCGGCGAATCCGATGGCGACGCGCGCGCCTCCGATGGGCACGAGCCCGGCCTCGACGCGCTCGCCGGGCCCGAACCGCACGGAGGAGCCCGCGGGGACGGCGAGCCGCATGCCGTAGGCGGCGGCACGGTCGAAGTCGAGCCGCGGGTTGGCCTCGAAGAAGTGGAAATGCGAGGTCACGCTGACGGGCACGGTGGCCGTGTTGCGCACGGACACCGTGACGACCGGCTCCCGCTCCGGCGTGGGCGGCGCGGGCCGCAGCGCGCCGGGCGCGTCCGGGCCGAGCGAGCCACCGCCCACCGGGTCGGCGACCACGGCGAGCCGCGACCCGTCGTCGAAGACGGCCTCCACGTGCACCTCGGTGACGACGTCCGCGACGCCCGGCAGCACGTCGTCGGGGCCGAGCACCGAGCGCGCCCGCTCGATGGCCTCGGCGAGCCGCGCCCCGTCGCGGGCGGCCTCGCACACCGTGTCGGCGATCAGGGCGGTCGCCTCCGGGACGTTCAGCCGGAGGCCGCGCGCCCTGCGGGCCCTGGCCAGCTCGGCCGCCCCGAAGAGCAGCAGCCGGTCGCGTTCCGTGGGGGTCAGTCGCACGCCGCCACCTCGTATCCATCGGGTTCGCCGGCCTCGGAAGCAAGCATTCCGGACCACACAGTTAGAGCATCACTCTAAACATAGATTACCCAGCACGGAACCATTGACGGCCGAGCATGACGTGCTCCACATTGAACGGCACTCAAACACTTGGGAGAGGGCACCCTCATGCCGATAGAACAGCGCGGAGTCGACACCATCCCCGAAGAGGAACGCACCAGCGGCCCCCGGGACGTGGTCTCGATCCTCCTCGGCTCCAACCTCTGCCTCGGGGTGATCGTCTTCGGCTGGCTGCCGGTGTCGTTCGGCCTGAACTGGTGGGAGTCGGTGACCTCGGTGGTGGCGGGCACCCTGATCGGCACGGCCCTGACCGCGCCGCTCGCCCTGGTCTCCTTGCGCACCGGCACCAACCTCTCGACCTCGTCCGGCGCGCAGTTCGGCGTCCGCGGCCGCCTCGTCGGCTCGGTCGTCGGACTGCTCCTCTCCCTCGGCTACACCGCGCTGACCATCTGGATCGGCGGTGACGTGATGGTCGGCACCCTGCACCGCCTGGTCGGCCTGCCCGCGGACGGCCTCTCCTACGGCCTGGTCTACGCGGCGCTCGCGGCGGCGACGGTGGGCGGGGCGGTGTACGGCTACGGGGTGCTCCTGCGCCTCTCGCGGATCCTCGCGGTCGGCATGACCGCGCTGCTCGTCCTCGGCGTGGTGGCGTACGCGCCCGACTTCACCACCACCGCGCTGCCCGACGCGGGCGGCTACGCGCTCGGCTCGTTCTGGCCGACGTGGCTGCTCGCCCTGGTCGCCGCGGGCCTCTCCGGCCCCATCGCCTTCATCACCCTGCTCGGCGACTACACCCGCTATGTCTCCCCCGCGCGGCACTCGCCCCGCCGCGTCCTGCGGGCCACCTGCGTGGGCCTGACGGCGGGACTCCTCGTGCCGCAGCTCTTCGGTACGTTCACCGCGTACGCCGCCGGGGCCGCGCTCGACTACGCCGAACCGCTGGTCGCGGCGGCGCCCGGCTGGTATCTGCTCCCGCTGCTGCTCGCCGCGTCCGCCGGGTCCGTCGGCAATGCCGGGCTGATGCTGTACTCCATGGGGCTCGACCTCGACGCGATCGTGCCGCGGGCGTCGCGGGCGCGAGCCACGTACGCGGTGGCCGTGGTCGCCACCGGGTGCGTGTTCGTGGGGCACTTCGCCTGGGCGGCGCAGGACGCGATGACGTCCTTCGTGCTGCTGCTCACGGCCATCGGGACGCCGTGGGCCGTGATCACGCTCATGGGCTTCGTACGCTGCCGTGGCGTGTACGACGCCGACGCCCTCCAGGTCTTCAACCGCCGTGCGCGGGGCGGGAGTTACTGGTACCGGGGTGGCTGGAACCCGTGGGCCACGGCGGCCTGGGCCCTCGGCGCGGGCGTCGGCCTCCTCGCGGTCTCCCTCCCCTTGTACGAGGGGCCGCTGCTCTCCCTGACGGGCGGGGTGGACTGCAGCTTTCTGCTGTCGGGGGTGGTTGGGGGTGTCGCTTACGCGATGTACCCCAACCCCGCCCCTTCCCGTAACTGGGGCTCCGCCCCAGACCCCGCTCCTCAAACGCCGGAGGGGCTGAATACTTCGCCGGTGCGGCAAGGTTTTAGCCCGTCCGGCGATTGAGGACGAGCCGCGGAGCGGCGATCGGCGGGGGTCGTCCCACCCACCCGGGACACCCACCCCGGGGGTCCGGGGGCGGAGCCCCCGCCCGCGGCAGAGCCGCTAATCGATGCAGCGGGAAGGGGTGGGACTGGGGAAAGCCCCGCAGGGAACCCGCCTCACCCCACCTCCAGCACCGCCTTCCCATGCAACCGCCGCCCCCGCAGCGCCTCCACCGCCACCCCGGCGTCGCCCCACGCCCCCCGCCACGTCTCCCCCGCATCAAGCCGCCCCGCGGCAACCTCCCCGGCCAGCCACTCCAGATCCCGCGCAAGCGCATCACACCCCAGCAGATAGAAGCTCACGACCGCCCGGTCGTGCCGCCCCTGGTCCCCGTACAGCACCCCATGCGGAAAGTGCTCGTCGTCCCCACCCGAGTGCCCCACGGAGACCAACACCCCGCCCGCCCCCAACTTCTCGTACGCGGCGACCAGTTGCCGCCCACCGACGAGATCCACGACCCCGTCCAGGGACCCCTCGGCCTCGGCGGGGTCACCGACGACCGCGTGCGCGCCGAGCCCCCGCAGCAACTCCCCCCGCCCGTCCGGATCCCCGGTCGCGGCCACGACGTACGCGCCGGCCCGCCGCGCGAGCTGCACGGCATACCGCCCGACCCCACCCGTCGCCCCGGTGACCAGGACCCGCCGCCCGAGCAGGGGCCCGACCCGGTGCAGGGCGCGCAGCGCGCTCGCCCCGGCGACCGGGATCGTACTGATGGCTCCGAGGTCGGCCCCCTCCGGCACCACGCCCATGAACCGCGTGTCCACGGCGCGGAGTTCGGCCCACCCGCCGGCCTCGCCGAGGGTCACCACGGGGGTGCCGGCCGCGGGCCCGGAGCCGTCGGCGGCGGCGCGCTCGACGTATCCGGCGGCGTCCCAGCCGAGCACGGTGCCCGGCGCGGCGCCCGGCACGACGCTCGCGACCTCGCCGTAGTTGAGGGAGGTCGCGGTGACCCGGACGAGCGCCTGGTGCGGGGCGGGTTCGGGGTCGGGCGCGGAGCCGAGACGGAGCCCGGCGGGGGCGGAGGGGTCGACGAGGAGAGCACGCATGACGAAGTCACCTTTCACAAGGCACGAAGGACAGGGAGGCCACCCCGGGCAGAACGGAGCCCGGCAACGGAGCGGCACGCAGCACGAAGCGGCACCGCAACGCAGCGACACGGCGGCATCGCGACGCAGCCACACCACGACACCGCGGCACCACGACACCGCGGCACCACGACACCGCGGCACCACGACACCGCGGCACCACGACACCGCGGCACCACGACACCGCGGCACCACGACACCGCGGCACCACGACACCGCGGCACCGCGGCACCACAACGCAAGCGGCACGCAGCACATGGCGCCGCGGGCCGACCTACCTCCGCCATACTGCCACTGAGTGGCATTAGCCCTCAAGTGGCATTGGCTACCGAGCTACACTCCCGGCATGGACCCCGCACGCGCCCCCGCCCAGCTCCCCCTGCGCGAACGCAAGAAGCTCCGCACCCGGCAGGCCCTGGTCGACACCGCCCTCGACCTGTTCACGGAGCGCGGCTTCGACGGCGTCACGCTCGACGAGCTCTGCGACGCCGTGGAGGTGTCCAAGCGGACCTTCTTCCGCACGTTCACCAGCAAGGAGGACGTGGCGATGGCACCGCTCCACGACCTGTGGACGGTGTTCCTCGACGAACTGGGCGAGGTGCGGCCGGACAGCCGCCCGCTGCACGAACTGCTGCGCGACACCCTGCTCGGCGCGCTCGACCGGATGCCCGGCGAGGAATGGGCGCACCGCGTGCTGCTCAACCGCCGCCTCGCCGCGGACAATCCGTCGATGGACGCGCACGGCCTCGCCTTCTGCGACCGCACCGGCCGCGCCGCCCTGGACATCGTCGTACGCCGCTTCGACCTCGGCGACACCCCGCCCGACCCGGACCGGCTGCGCGCGCACCTGGCCGTCGACCTGCTCGTGGCCGCCTGGCACCGCGGCCTCGACGTCTGGACGACCGGCGCCGCCGCGCCCTCGCGGGCCGGTCTCGCCGCCGCGTTCCGCCGGGCGTGCGCGGCCGTACCCGAAAGCCTGACGCTCACCGCGCACCCCAGGTCACCCTGAGAGCGCATGAAGGCCGGGCCCGGCAGCAGTTGCCGGGCCCGGCCTTCACGGACGGACGATCAGGGAAGGGCTCAGCCCAGGCGGTGCATCCACCCGTGCGGGTCGGCCGCGACACCCCGCTGGACATCGAGCAGCGCGTCCCGCAGCTTCATGGTCACCTCGCCGGGGCTGCCGCCGCTCTGCACCCACTCGCCGCGGGCGGACTTGACCGTGCCGACCGGCGTGATGACGGCGGCGGTGCCGCAGGCGAAGACCTCCGTGAGCGTGCCGTTCGCGCTGTCGGCCTGCCACTGCTCGATGGAGACGCGGCCCTCCTCGGAGGTGTAGCCGAGGTCGCGGGCGACGGTGAGGAGCGAGTCCCGGGTGATGCCCGCGAGCAGCGAGCCGGTCAGCTCGGGGGTCACGATCTTGTCGCCGTACACGAAGTACAGGTTCATGCCGCCCAGTTCCTCGACCCACTTGTGCTCGACGGCGTCGAGGTAGGCGACCTGGTCGCAGCCCTTCTCGGCGGCCTCGGCCTGGGCGAGCAGGGACGCGGCGTAGTTGCCGCCGGTCTTGGCGTCGCCCATGCCGCCGGGGACGGCGCGCACGCGGTCCTCGGAGAGCCAGATGGAGACGGGCTTGACGCCGCCGGGGAAGTACGCGCCGGCGGGCGAGGCGATGACGGCGAAGAGGTACTCGTTGGCGGGCTTGACGCCGAGCCCGACCTCCGTGGCGATCATGAACGGGCGCAGGTAGAGCGACTCCTCGCCGCCGTGCGCGGGCACCCAGTCGATGTCCTGCCGCACGAGGGCGTCACAGGCCTCGATGAAGGTCTCGACGGGCAGCTCCGGCATGGCCATGCGGCGCGCGGAGGACTGGAAGCGCCGGGCGTTGGCCTCGGGGCGGAACAGGGCGACGGAGCCGTCGGGCTGGCGGTAGGCCTTCAGGCCCTCGAAGATCTCCTGGGCGTAGTGCAGGACGGTGGTCGCCGGGTCGAGGGAGAGCGGGCCGTACGGCACGAGCTGGCCGTCGTGCCAGCCGCGGCCCTCCGTCCAGCGGATGGTCACCATGTGATCGGTGAAGTGGCGGCCGAACCCGGGGCTGGCCAGGACCGCCTCGCGCTCCGCGGCGGAGACCGGGGTCGAGGAGGGCTTGAGCTCGATCGTGGGCGTCGTCATGGTTGCGTGTCCTTCACCGGTTTGTGTGTGACGGACCACCCACGGGCCCGTACGCCCGCATCCCTCGCGGCGTCCGGGCACGTCGCCGTAACGCGGTCCCACGTTCGATTATCGCTCGTGGCACGGCATGGACGAAACAGCGGTCAGGGCGGCCCTGGGTTCGATGGTGACACCCGGTGGCCGCAAACGAGAAGCCGCCGGGTGCTGGTGCGACCCGGCGGCCAGGGCGTGTCCGATGGGTCCCGTCGGCGTCGCGGCGCCTGGCACGCGCGTCTGCGGCGTTGTCGTCGGTTGCCGACGCTCCGCGTCGACGCCCTCCTCCGCCTTGCAGCCACACGCACCAGACACCGCTCGACCCCACAAAACACGCACCCGGAACACAGCCGACCGGACCCATCGGACACGCCCTTGCTGTGACGGAGCAGTGACCGGCGGATCAGCCCGCTACTCGTACGGCGAGCGCGTCGCCGATCTCGTCGGTGGTACGAGGGGTGTCGCCGCGCCCGCCGAGGTCGGCGGAGACGGCCTCCTCGACACGGATCGCCTCGTTGTCGTAGCCGAGGTGGCGCAGGAGGAGGGCGACGGACAGCACGGTCGCCGTCGGGTCGGCCTTGGCCTGGCCCGCGATGTCGGGCGCCGAGCCGTGCACGGGCTCGAACATCGACGGGAACTCGCGGCTCGGGTTGATGTTCCCGGAGGCCGCGACGCCGATGCCGCCGGAGACGGCCGCGGCGAGGTCGGTGATGATGTCGCCGAAGAGGTTGTCGGTGACGATCACGTCGAACCGGCCGGGGTCGGTGACCAGGTAGATCGTGGCCGCGTCGACGTGGATGTAGTCGGTGGTGACCTCGGGGAACTCCTCGGCCACCTTGTTGAAGACGTTCGTCCAGAGGTGGCCCGCGTACGCGAGCACGTTGTTCTTGTGGACCAGCGTCAGCTTCTTGCGCGGGCGGGCCTGCGCGCGGGCGAAGGCGTCGCGGACGACGCGCTCCACACCGAAGGCCGTGTTCACGGAGACCTCGGTGGCGACCTCGTGCGGGGTGCCCTTGCGGATCGTGCCGCCGTTGCCGGTGTAGGGGCCCTCGGTGCCTTCGCGGACGACGACGAAGTCGATCTCGGGCTGGCCCGCGAGCGGCGTGGCCACGCCCGGAAGCAGCCGCGAGGGGCGCAGGTTGACGTGGTGGTCGAAGGCGAAGCGGAGCTTGAGCAGGAAGCCGCGCTCCAGGACGCCGGAGGGGACCGAGGGGTCGCCGATGGCGCCGAGCAGGATCGCGTCGTGCTTCTTGAGGGCCGCGAGGTCGGCGTCGGTGAGGGTCTCACCGGTGGCGTGATAGCGGCGGGCCCCGAAGTCGTACTCCTTGGTCTCCAGCTTCACATCCTGCGGGAGAACGGCGTTGAGGACCTTGAGTCCCTGGGCCACGACTTCCTGGCCGATCCCATCTCCGGGGATCACTGCGAGATTGATGCTGCGAGACATACCGGCACGGTACTCCTCGTCCCATCCAATGACATGCGCCGTCCACCATACGGACAGCCCAGGTCCGCCTCGCGGGGCCCCACGGGGGCGCCACCACATGGACACCCTCTCTTCACTCCCACGTCTGGCGCGAGTTGGAAGTTACTGGGAAGTTCCCTCGTCATGGAGACCCCCAACCTCGGCATACCCGAGCAGCTCGCGAAGACCATGAGCATGCCGGAGCAGCACGAATACCTCCGCAGCAGGCTCTCCCGGCGCAAGGTGCTGGCGAGTTCGTTCGCCACGGCGGGCGTCGCGGGCGGCATAGGTCTGCTCGCGGGCAGCTCGGGCAGCGCGTACGCCGAGCGCCCCAGCGCCACCTCCCCGCTCGCGGCCCCGCCCGGACCGGTGAAGGTCGACGGCAAGCTCGTCGCGCCGTTCGGCCGCCATCTCGCCTTCGGGGCCGACCCGAAGACCCAGATGCGGATCTCCTGGCAGGTGCCGTTCGCGGTCAAGTCCCCTTACGTACGCGTGGGTCCGAAGCCGTGGGAGCTGAGCCAGAAGATCGAGGCGGAGGTGCGCGACCTGCACACGCCGTCCCTGTCGAAGAAGCTCCCGAAGGTCGAGCAGTACTACCTGCACGCGGCGCTCGACGGCCTGAAGCCCGGCACGACGTACTACTACGGCGTCGGCCACGACGGCTTCGACCCGGCGTCGCCGGAGCGGATGTCCACGATCGGCTCGTTCCGTACGGCCCCCGCGCGGCCGGAGAAGTTCGTCTTCACGGCCTTCGGGGACCAGGGCGTGAGCTACGAGGCGCTGGCCAACGACCAGTTGATCCTCGGCCAGAACCCCGCCTTCCATCTGCACGCGGGCGACATCTGCTACGCGGACACCACCGGGCACGGCAAGGAGGGCGACACCTACGACGCGCGCGTGTGGGACCAGTTCCTCGCGCAGACCGAGTCGGTGGCGAAGTCCGTGCCGTGGATGGTGACGACCGGCAACCACGACATGGAGGCGTGGTACTCGCCCAACGGCTACGGCGGCCAGTCCGCGCGCTGGTCGCTGCCCGAGAACGGCTTCGACCCCAAGGGCGCGCCGGGCGTCTACTCGTTCCGCTACGGCAACGTCGGCGTCGTCGCCCTGGACGCGAACGACGTCTCGTACGAGATACCCGCGAACAAGGGCTACACGGACGGCAAACAGACCGCCTGGCTCGACAAGCGCCTCGGCGCACTGCGCGCCGACGAGGACGTCGACTTCGTCGTCGTGTTCTTCCACCACTGCACGTACTCGACGGCGACGCACGGCTCCGACGGCGGCGTGCGCGACGCCTGGCTGCCGCTGTTCGCCAAGCACCAGGTGGACCTGGTGATCAACGGCCACAACCATGTGTACGAGCGCACCGACGCCATCAAGAACGGCGAGGTCGGCAAGCCGGTGCCGGTCGGCGCGTCGACCGATCCGACGCGCGACGGCATCGTGTACGTCACCGCGGGCGGCGCCGGCAAGGACCTGTACAGCTTCCCGGTCGGGGTCGGCGACAGCTACGAGGGCCACGAGAACGACGAGGGGACGATCCTCACGTTCCACTGGACCAAGCTGCGCCTGCCCGACCCGGACACCGTGGAGTGGTCACGGGTGCGCTACACCGGCTTCTCGTTCCTCGCGGTCGAGGTGACGACCGGAGCGCGTCCGAAGCTCACGGTCTCGGCGCTCGCCGAGAGCGGCGAGCGCGTCGACCACTTCGAGATCGAGCGCCGGAAGTAACGGACCGGCACGGGGAACGCCGGAAGCAGCGCGGTGGCGGACGACCGGCGGGCGGGGCTCAGTGCCCCGTCTCGCCGCCGTTGTCCCTGCGGTCGAGGGCCCGCTGGAGGGCGGCGGCAGCGTTCTTGCGCTCGGACTCGGTGGGACGGACGATGTGGCGGACTCGGCGGGCGGTCGTCTCGGCCATGGGACATCGACTCCTTCGATCGGGCATCCGGGAGTGCTGATCCGCGCACGCGGAGCTGTGCGCGGAGAGGGGGTTACGAGACGCCGGAAGAGGCGGGGAGCGTGGGCCGCAGGGTTCGCCTGCACGGGCCCGGCTCGCGGCCGCCTTCGCTTGATCGAGCGAGACGTTCGGCTCCTACAAAGCTAAGACAGCTTCGGCCACTTGTCTCTACGGTTAGTCGGACTTCCTACTATCTGAGACGACTCTCACTGGAGCGGCCGACCCTGCTTCCGTTTCCGGCCGGCCCCGAAGCGCCCGCAACTCCCGGATGAGGGCCCGTACGGCCAGCGATCCTGCCTGCTCAGGCGTGGTGACATAGCCCACGGAGCGGGTCGGGCGGTCCGGCCCGAGGTCGCTGACCCGGACCGTGGGCGGCGCTCCGGTCAGGGACAGGGCGGGCATGATCGCCATGGCGTGCCCGGCGCTCACCATCGCGAGCACCGCCCCGTCGTCCTCGGTCTGCGTGTTGGCCCTGGGGATCCAGTCCTGGCGCGACCACCAGTCGCGGGTGTACGAGGTGCAGTTCTCGGCCCAGTCGGCGAGCGGCAGGGAGCGCGGGTCGGGGTGGCCCGCCGGGTGCACGAAGGAGTACGGCTCCTCGAGGAGCACGCCGCCGACCAGTCCGCGCGGGATCGGCGACGTGGTGCCGATGGTCGCGATCGCGATGTCCGCGCGCCCGTCGGCAACCTCGCCCGCGGTGCCGCGGCCCAGTTCGCGTACGACACGGACCTCGGGCTCGATGCCGGGGTGGCGGGCCCGCAGGCCGGCGAGCGCGGGCGGCAGCAGGTGCAGGGCCGCACTGCGGAAGGCGGCGATGCGCAGCGGGCCGGTGAGGGTGGCCGCCCCCGGACCCGCGGCGCCGTCGGCGGCCCCGCGTGTCTCGGCGGCGAGGATCTCCAGGAGCCGCAGCACGCGCCGCGCGTGGGCGACGGCGCGCTCGCCCGCGGGCGTGGGCGTGGCGCCCGCGCGGCCGCGCTCGAAGAGCACCGCGCCGAGCTTCCGCTCCGTGCCGCGCACCGAGTGCGAGACCGCGGACTGGGTCAGGTCCAGCTCCCGGGCGGCGCCGGAGAAGCTGCGGGCATGCTCGACGGCGACGACGACCCGCAGTTCGTGCGGGGCCAGGTCGTGCTCGGTCACCGGTTCCCACCTCGTCGTATGAGGAGCGCTCATGGTTCGGCGCGTTCCATGAGCCGAACCCTCTGCCGCGCCCCCGCATTCCCCGCCTACGGTCTGCGCCATGAACGATTTCGCCGGCGCCCGCGCCCTCACCGTCCACCAGACCGCCCGCCCCCACGGCTTCCCCACCCCCGCGGACTTCGCGTTCGTGGAGTCGGCGGTGCCCGAGCCCGCGCCCGGCACGGCGCTGGTGGAGAACCTGTACTGGTCCGTCGACCCCTATCACCGCGAAATGATGGACGGCGAGTTCGCGCTGAACGCCCCGCTCGAAGGCCGCACCATCGGCCGCGTGACCGCGTCCCGGACGCCCGAGCTGGCCGAGGGCGAGATCGTCTTCCACCGGCAGGGCTGGCGCACGCACGCGGTGGTGACGCCCGAGGAGGTGCGCCGGCTGCCGCGCTTCGACGGGGTGCCGCTGTCGGCGTACATGAGCATCCTCGGCGGCACGGGCCTGACCGCGTACGTGGGCCTGACCCGCGTCGCGAAGCTGCGCGAGGGCGAGGACCTGTTCGTCTCCGCGGCGGCGGGCGGCGTGGGTACGGCGACGGGGCGGCTCGCCCGCGTCATGGGCGCGCGCCGGATCGTGGGCAGCGCGGGATCGGCGGCGAAGGTCGCCTACCTGAAGGACCACGTCGGCTACGACGACGCCTTCGACTACCACGCCGGACCGGCCGCGGACCTGCTCGCGAAGACCGCCCCCGACGGCGTGGACGTGTACGTCGACAACGTGGGCGGCGAGCAACTGGAGGCGGCCATCGAGAGCCTGCGGGAGTTCGGACGCATCGTCCGCGTCGGCACCGTCGCCCAGTACAACGACCCGCAGCCCCTGTCCGCGCCCCGCAACCTCACCGAGATCGTCGAGAAGAGCCTGCGCATGGAGGGCTTCCACGTGCGCAACTACCGTGATCTTCAGGAGGAGTTGTACGAGTACGTCGTGCCGCATCTGCAGAGCGGCCGGATCGGGCTCGACGAGACGGTCGTGGACGGGTTCGACCGGATCGTGGACGCGTTCCTGGGGATGCTGCGGGGGCGGAACGTGGGGAAGATGATCGTGCGGGCGGCCGGGGCCGACGCCTGAGCAGGGCTGGTGAAGTCCGCTGCGGTTCGGCCGCGCCCTGAAGGGGCGCGGGGAACTGCGCGACCAGCCACGATGGAGCCGCAGATGATCGACGGCCTATGACTGCCCCGCGGCGGAGCGCTTAGAAGACGTCCCCGTCCCGCCAGTCGATGAACAGAGGGTGCGCGGGGTCAAGCCCGGAGTTCCACAGCATCGGCGGGTCCTCGTCCGGCATGTGCTCGACGCCGTTGGGGCCGAGCGTGCCGACGCCTCCGGTCCAGGTCACCCAGCCGTGCGCGCGGTACAGCTTCTCGCCCTCGGTGGACGGCGAGAGGGCACCCAGGTCGTAGGCCCGCTCGACGATCCCCTCCAGCGCGCCCATGACCTGCCCGCCGAGCCCCTGCCGCTGCCGGTCGGGGCGCACGGCGACGGCCTCGACGTAACCGGCGCGCAGCGAACGGCCGTTGTGCAGGACGCGGCGCTGGACGACGGAGCCGTGGGCCAGCAGCGTGCCCTCGCGATCGTGGACGAAGGCGTGCATGCCGCCGAGGCCGTGCGTCCAGTCCTCGTCGCTGAAGTCGCCGTCGAAGGCGAGGTCCATGAGCGCGCGGGCGGCGCCGAGTTCGGCGGGGGTGGCGTCGGCGGTGTGGGCCGTACGCAGCACGGTCCCTTCGGGGGTACGAGGGATGTCGGGGGTACGAGGGGTGGTCACGGGCTCACCGTACTCAGGCTCCATTTGAGTACGCACCCCGATTATCCGGCGCCCCGCCCGGCGGCAGAGTCGACGGCATGAACGGTTCCTCTGCCTCTTCCGGGCCGACCGGGTCCACGGGGTCCGCCGGGCCCGGGCCCACCGGGTCCTCCCCCGGCCTGGGCCTGTACGCCCTGAAGCCCTGGTACGCCCGGAAGCTGTCGGGCGTGCGCGGCGCGCTGGCCCGCCGCGAGGTGTCGCCGGACGCGCTGACGGCGGCGGGTGTGGTGTGCGCGGCGGGCTCGGCGGCGGCCCTCGCGTGGCTGCCGGCGCCGCTCGCCGCAATCCCGGTGGCGGTGCTGCTGGCCGCGCGCCTGGCGTGCGCGAACCTCGACGGCGCCCTGGCCCGCGACACCGGCCGCACGACACGACGCGGCGCCCTGCTCAACGAACTGGGCGACCGGGCCGCCGACTTGGTGATGCTCGCCGGCTTCTTGCCGCTGGCCCCCCTGTGGCTGGTGGCCACGGCGGCCCTGGCGGCGACGCTCCCGTCCTGGGTCTCCCTGGCGGGCGCGGCGGCGGGCGCGGGACGCCTGAACGGCGGCCCCGTGGGCAAGACGGAACGCTGCGCCCTGGTGATCGTGGCAGCGGCCACCGGCTGGTGGACGCCGGTCCTCGTGGCGCTGGCGGCGGGCTCGGCGCTGACGACGGTGACGCGGTGCGGGCGGCTGTGGCGGGAGCTGGGCGCCAACTCACGGAGCGAACAAGGGGAGCTGGGGATCCGATGAGCGTCGCGATGCTCGCGGGCGAGGCGGCCGCGCGGGCCGTGCCCGTCGTGGCGGGGGTGCTCGGTGCCGGTGGGGTGGCCGTGGCCGCGTTGCCCGCGCGGGTGCGGATGCGGGCGGAGTTGCGCAGGCGGTGGCGGACGTGGGCGCTGGCCGCGCCGTTGTTCCTCGGCGCGTTCTGGGCGGGTCCGGCGGGCGCGTTCGTGCTGGCGGCCGGGCTCGGGGCGATCGCCGTCGGTGAGTACGCGCGCATGGCGGCCCTGCCGCGCGGCGAGCGCGCGGTGCTGTGGGCGGCGGCGGTGCTGCTCCCGGCGGCGGCGTGGGGCGCGCCGGACGCACTCGACGTACGGACGGCCGGGGCACTCCTGGTCCTGGCGGTGCTGCCCCCGCTGCTCTCCGGCGACACGGCCCACGGCTTCACCCGCGCCTGCCGCACCCTCTTCGGCCTGCTGTGGATCCCCGTGTCCCTGACGGGCCTGGTCCTGCTGGGCGACACGGCGGTCGCGGTGGGCGTGGCGGTGGCGTTCGGCGACGTGGGCGCATGGTGCGGCGGCACGGCCCTGGGCCGCCGCGGGCTCCTGTCCCGCCCCCTCTCTTCCCTGTCCCCCAACAAGACATGGGCGGGCGTACTCGGCGCGGCAGCAGCAACAGCCGCCGCCCTGGCGTCCGTTGGCGCCTTCACCCCACTCCTCTGGGCAGCGGTCCTGTCCGGCTGCGTACTCGGCGACCTCCTGGAGTCCATGGTGAAACGGGAGGCGGGCGTAAAGGACGCGGGCACCTGGCTCCCGGGCTTCGGCGGCTTGCTGGACCGCATCGACTCATTGCTCCTGGCCCTGCTGGTGACGACGGCGGTGACGCTGTGACGATTCAGCCCGTCCGGCGTTCGAGGACGAGCCGCGGAGCGGCGATCGGCGGGGGCCTGTCCCACCCGAACGGGACACCCACCCAGCGGGGTCCAGGGGCGGCAGCCCCTGGTTACGGGAAGGGGCGGGACTGGGGAAAGCACAGCGCAGCGCTACGCCGAGCCCTCTGGTGGACCCTCCTGACCCTCACCGGAGGTGTCTCCCGCAGAGGCCACCTCCCCCCGGGAGGCTGCGTGGTCGTGGCCAACCACACCTCGCACGCCGACACGGCGGCCCTCCTCGCGGCCCTGGACGCCCACCACGCCCCCACCATCGCCGCGGCGGCGGACTACTGGTTCGCCTCCCCCTGGCGAAGCCGCGTCTGCTCCCGCCTGGCAGCAGGCTTCCCGGTACGCCGCACAGGCGGCGGCATGGACGACCTCCTGTCCAAGACGGACGCCCTGCGCGCGGGCCGCGCCGTGGTCCTGTTCCCGGAGGGCACCCGCGCCAGGCAGGGCGAGCTGGGCGCGTTCCACAAGGGCGCCCTGGTCCTGGCCCGGCGGGCGGGCGTACCCGTCGTCCCCGTGGGCATCGCGGGAACGGACCGCCTGCTCCCGAAGCACGGCCCACTGCGCCCGTCCCTGGTCCGCGTACGCATCGGCACCCCGCTCCCGCCGACGGCGACCCCCGAGGAGGCCCGCGACGCGGTGGCGGCCCTGCACCGCCGTACCACCGAGGAACCCCTGAAGGACTCCCGCACCCGCAAGCGGATCGCCCGGACGCTCACCTCCCGCTGGGGCCTGCCGCTGGCCTTCGCCTGGGCCTTCGCGGAGGCCCTGAGCTGGCCGCTGATGCCGGAACTGCTCCTGGCGATCGCGTGCGTCGCGGTGCCGCGCCGCGCCCTGAAGCTGTCCCTGACGGCCCTGGCGGGCACCCTCGCGGGCGGCGTACTGGCCCTCCAACTTGCGGCATCCGGCACGGACTTGCCGCACCCGCTCACCACCGACCGCATGCGAGCGGAGGCACACCAGCAGCTGACGACCCAATCCGCGTCGGCGGTCCGCCACCAGCCGTGGAACGGCATCCCCTTCAAGGTGTACGCGGCGGGCGCGGGCCACGCCGACGTGCCCGCCCCCGACTGGCTCGCCCAGTCGGCCGCCGCCCGCGGCTCCCGCACCCTCACCGTGGGCCTGGCCTGCGGTGCCTTCGGCTTCCTCGCCCACCGGCTGCGCCGCTTCTACGGCCTCTACCTGGCCCTCCTGACCGCCGGTTTCACGGTCGGCCTGACCCTGATCGTGGCGGGCTGGAGCTGACGGTCACCGTCGCACCCGGCGAATTCCGGTGGCCGCCCTGTCCGCCCCCTGTCCGCCGTCGGCACCGCGCGGCACACTCGGAACATGTCTGATACCGAACAGAGCAAGCCGGAGACCGGACACCACGACGAGCACTGGACACCCATCCACGGGCAGCCCTACCGCTCCGTTCCGTACCGTCCCGCCCGCATGCCCGTGGCCGAATCCCTCGCCCACGCCGCCGAGTTGAGGGAGCGGATGCGGGAGCGGCGCACGGTGCGGCAGTTCGCGGCGGATCCCGTGCCGCCGCAGGTGGTGCGGGACGCCATCGCCTGCGCGGCGACCGCGCCTTCGGGCGCACACCAGCAGCCGTGGACGTTCGTCCTGGTGCAGGACCCGGAGGTGCGCCGCCGGATTCGCGAGGCGGCCGAGCACGAGGAGCAGATCTCGTACGACGGACGGCTCGGCGAGGAGTGGCTGGCCGCCCTGCGCCCGCTCGGCACGGACGAGGTGAAGCCGCATCTGACGGACGCCCCCGCGCTGATCGTCGTCTTCCAGCAGCGCTACTGGCTGGGCGAGGACGGCACGAAGCACAAGCACTACTACGTCGACGAGTCCGTCGGCATCGCCGTCGGCATGCTGCTCTCCGCCCTGCATCTGTCCGGACTCGCCGCGCTGGTGCACACGCCGAGCCCGATGCGGTTCCTGTCCGAGGTGCTCGGCCGCCCGGAGAACGAGAAGGCGTTCGCCGTGATCCCGGTCGGCTATCCGGCCCCGGACTGCCAGGTCCCCGACCTCGTACGGAAGTCCCTGGACCAGGTCCTCGTGGAGGTGTAGCCGCACGCACCGGACCTGAACCCCCTCCAGCTAACCAGTAAAAGACACTTGACTGGTTAGCTGGAGGCGTGCTCGAATCACCCCATCGCCAACCACCTAAACGGCAATGAGGGGTTAGAAGAGATGAGTAGCACCCAGGTCCGCCACCGCTCCGCCACCGTCCGCGGCCACGAGATCTTCTACCTCGAGGCGGGCCCCGCCGACGCCCCCGCCCTGCTGCTCCTGCACGGCTTCCCGACCAGCTCGCACATGTTCCGCGACCTGCTGCCGCGGCTCGCCCACCGCTACCGCCTCATCGCCCCCGACCACCTGGGCTTCGGCCGCTCGGCGACGCCGTCGGCCGCGGACTTCCCGTACACCTTCGCCGAACTCGCCGTCGTGACGGCCGAGTTCACGGAGGCGATCGGCCTGGACCGGTTCGCGCTGTACGTGCAGGACTACGGCGCCCCGATCGGCCTGCGCCTCGCGCTCGCCCACCCGGACCGGGTCACGGCGATCGTCACGCAGAACGGCAACGCGTACGAGGAGGGGCTCGGCAAGGAGGCCTGGGCGCCGGTCTTCGCGTACATCGCGGATCCGGGCGAGGAGACGGCCGCGGCCGTCCACGCGATCCGCTCCCCCGAAGGCATCAAGTGGCAGTACACGCACGGCGTCCCGGACCCGAGCCTGGTCAGCCCGGACGCCTGGGACCACGACACGGCCCTGATGGCACGCGAGGGACAGGACGAGATCCAGCTCGCCCTCATCGGCGACTACGGCAGCAACATCGAGCTCTACCCGGACTTCCAGGCCTACTTCCGCGAGAGCCAGGTTCCCGTGCTCGCGGTGTGGGGCGCCCACGACGAGATCTTCGTGCCCGCCGGGGCGCTCGCCTTCCAGCGCGACCTGCCGGAGACGGAGGTGCATCTGCTGCCGACGGGCCACTTCGCCCTGGAGACGCACGCGGAGCAGATCGCGGGCCTGATCGACGGCTTCTTGAAGAGGGTCACCGGATGACACGGACAACGCTGGACAGGGTCACCGGACAACACACCGCCCCCGGCCGGGGTGGGGCCCAAGCCGGGGGCGGGGTTCAAGGGGGTGTGATCCCCCGTGGGGGTGTCAGCCCATGTGCGGGTAGGAGTAGTCGGTCGGCGGGACCAGCGTCTCCTTGATGGCGCGGGTCAGGGTCCAGCGCATCAGGTTCTGCGGGGCGCCCGCCTTGTCGTTGGTGCCGGAGGAGCGGCCGCCGCCGAAGGGCTGCTGGCCGACGACGGCGCCGGTGGACTTGTCGTTGATGTAGAAGTTGCCCGCGGCGTAGCGGAGCTTCTCCATCGTGTACGCGGCCGCGGCACGGTCGTTGGCGATGACCGAGCCGGTGAGCGCGTAGTCCGACACCGACTCCATCTGGGTCAGCATCTCCTCGTACTTGTCGTCCTCGTAGACGTGCACGGCGAGGAACGGGCCGAAGTACTCGGTGGTGAAGACCTCGTTGGCCGGGTCGGAGCACTCGACGACGGTCGGGCGCACGAAGTAGCCGACGGAGTCGTCGTACGTGCCGCCCGCGACGATCGTGCAGGAGTCGTCGGACGTGGCGCGGTCGATGGCGGCCTTGTTCTTGGCGAAGGCACGCTCGTCGATGACGGCGCCGATGAAGTTCGACAGGTCGGTGACGTCACCCATCTTGATGCCGTCGACCTCCGCCGCGAACTCCTCCTTGAAGCCGGAGTTCCAGATGGAGGCCGGGACGTACGCCCGCGAGGTGGCGGAGCACTTCTGGCCCTGGAACTCGAAGGAGCCGCGGGTCAGCGCGGTCTTCAGGATGGCGCGGTCGGCGCTCGGGTGGGCGACGACGAAGTCCTTGCCGCCGGTCTCGCCGACCAGACGCGGGTACGAGCGGTACTTCTCGATGTTCTCGCCGACGGTCTTCCACAGGTACTGGAAGGTCTTCGTCGAGCCCGTGAAGTGGATGCCCGCCAGGTCGCGGTGGTGCAGCGCGACCTTGGAGACCTCGATGCCGTCACCGGTGACGAGGTTGATGACGCCCTTGGGCAGACCGGCCTCCTCCAGGAGCTGCATGAGCAGCACGGCGGCGTGGGTCTGCGTCGGGGACGGCTTCCACACGACGACGTTGCCCATGAGCGCGGGCGCGGTCGGCAGGTTGCCGGCGATGGCGGTGAAGTTGAACGGCGTGATCGCGTAGACGAAGCCCTCGAGCGGGCGGTGGTCCAGGCGGTTCCAGACGCCCGTGGAGTTCGCCGGGGGCTGCTCGGCGAGCAGGTCACGGGCGTACTTCACGTTGAAGCGCCAGAAGTCGATCAGCTCGCAGGGCGTGTCGATCTCGGCCTGCTGGGCGGTCTTGGACTGGCCGAGCATGGTGGAGGCGGCCAGCGTCTCGCGCCACGTCGTGGACAGCAGCTCGGCGGCGCGCAGGATGATCGCGGCGCGGTCGTCGAAGGACATCGCGCGCCAGGCCGGCGCGGCGGCGAGCGCGGCGTCGACGGCGTCCTGGGCGTCCTGCTGGGTCGCGTGGCGGCCGTTGCCGATGACCGCCTTGTGGTTGTGCGGCTGCACGACCTGGAACGGCTCGCCGCCGCCGAGGCGCTGCACGCCGCCGATCGTCATCGGCAGCTCGATCGGGTTCTCGGACAGCTCCTTGAGCTTGGCCTCGAGCCGGATGCGTTCCGGGGAGCCGGGGGCGTAGCCGTGGACCGGCTCGTTGACCGGGGCGGGGACCTGGGTCACAGCGTCCATGAGTTCCGTAACTCCTTTGTGCGGGGGAAATCTGGCGGCCGGGGGCCGGCTCAGCCCTTGGTGAGGATCGACCGGCCGAAGAAGAGCAGGTTCGCCGGCTTCTCCGCGAGACGGCGCATGAAATAGCCGTACCAGTCGGTGCCATAGGCGGTGTACACGCGCATCCGGTGGCCTTCGGCGGCGAGCCGCAGGTGCTCGTCGCTGCGGATGCCGTACAGCATCTGGAATTCGTACTCATCCAGTTTGCGCCCGGCGCGGCGCGCGAGCTCCTGGGTGATGGCGATGAGCCGCGGGTCGTGGGACCCGATCATCGGGTACCCCGAGCCCTCCATCAGAATTTTCAGGATACGGACGTACGCCTTGTCGGTCTCGGCCTTGTCCTGGTACGCGACGGAGGCGGGCTCCTTGTAGGCGCCCTTCACGATGCGTACGCGGCTGCCGTTCGCGGCCAGGCGGCGGGCGTCGTCCTCGGTGCGGAAGAGATAGGCCTGGATCACGCAGCCCGTCTGCGGGAAGTCCTTCCGCAGCTCCTCGTGGATGGCGAACATCGAGTCGAGGGTGGTGTGGTCCTCCGCGTCCAGCGTAACCGTGGTGCCGATCGCGGCGGCGGCCTCGACGACGGGGCGGACATTCGCGAGGGCCAGCTCGTGGCCGCCCTCCAGCGCCTGCCCGAACATGGACAGCTTCACGGACATCTCGGCCTTCTCGCCGAGCCCGAGGTCCTTCAGGCGCTCGACGAGCTCCAGATAGGCATCGCGGGCGACGGTGGCCTGCTCGGGGGTCGTGATGTCCTCGCCGACGACGTCGAGCGTGACTTCGAGCCCCTTGTCGATGGAATCCATGATCACGGGGATCACCTGGTCGACGCTCTCACCGGCGATGAACCGGTCCACTACCTGCTTGGTGCCCGGCGCCGCCGACACAAAACGGCGCATCTTGTCACTGCGCGACGCGGCAAGGATCACGGGACCCAGCACGGGGCACCTCCACGGGAGTACGAGCGAGTGCCGCACCGGACATTTTTGCGACAGAACCGGTACGGCACGGAGAACCACCGTGAAACTTAAGGATCGCTCGGATCCTGAGCCATCGACACCTGTCACGCATCCGTGGGCTGGATCTCAGACATATGTATGAGGGGCGGCCGGAACTGCGTGAGAATGGGCTTCGTACGGCGATGGCGCGAGCGGAGGGCGGCGGCGGGTGAAGGGCGACTACCAGGAACTGGTCGACGAGATCTCGGCCCTGCTCGGCGCGCCCGCGACCCTGGAGAACCGCGACTTCGAGCTGATCGCCTTCGGCGCGCACGACGGCGGCGACGGCCTGGACACCCCGGACCTCGACCCGGTCAGGACCCGCTCGATCCTCACCCGGCGCTCCACGGCCCAGGTCCGCGCCTGGTTCGAGAGCTTCGGTATCACGCGCGCGACGCGCCCGGTCCGCATCCCGCCGACCCCGGAGGCGGGCGTGCACCGCGGCCGGGTCTGTCTTCCGGTACGCCACCGGGGGTTCGCCCTGGGGTACGTCTGGCTGCTCGACGACGAGCCGGGGCCCACGGACGCGCAGCTCACCGCCGCGATGGAGGTGGCCGCGCGGATCGGCGCGCTGCTCGCGGACGAGGCGCAGGCCGGCGCCGACCTGACCCGGGAGTTCCGGGCGGCCCTGACGGCGGAGCGCGGCTGGCAGCGCGACATGACGGTGGCGGCGCTGCGCACGGCGCTCGGCCCGCGCGGCGACGGGCTGCACGCGGTGGTGTGCGTGGCGCCCTGGCGCTCCCCCAGCTCCCGGCCTCCCTCGGGCAGGACGGGCGGTCCCGCCGCCGACCCGGACGACGTGCCCGCGGTGCGGACGGTGCCGGGGGCGACCGCGCTGTGCTCCGTGCCGTGGGGAACGGTCGGCCAGTCGCTCGCGGTCCTGGTGCGGCTGCGCTCGGCGGACGTCCTGACACCGGCGCTGACGGTGGCGTCCCGCCTGGTCGAGGCGGCGGGCAAGGGCGCCGCGGCCGGGGTGGCGGGGGCGCGGCGCGGGCTCGACGACCTGGGGGCGGCCTGGGGGGAGGCGACGGCTGCGGCGCGGGCGGCGCTCGCGGAGCCGCGGTTCGCGCCGCTCTCGCGCTGGTCGGACATCGGCCCCTACCGGCTGCTCACGGCGCTGCCCCCGGACGCGGCGCACGACGCGGTGGCCCGCGAACTGCTCTCCCCCGCCCACCGCGAACTCGCCCGCACCGCCGAGGTGTTCCTCGACCGCGCGGGCCAGGCGGGCCGCGCGGCGGCCGAGCTGGGCATCCACCGCCAGACCCTCTACTACCGCCTCTCGCGCGTGGAACAGCTCACGAAGCTGGACCTGGACGAGGGCGAGGACCGGCTGCTGCTGCACATGATCCTTAAGGCGTCACGCCTGTAGGGGGCGAGCAGGTGCCGCGGCCCGTTCCTGCTGTCCCGCCCGCTCCATCACCCGCCGCAGCCCCTCCGTCAACTGCGTGGCGTCGGTCGCCGACTCCGGGTCGAAGAGCCACTGCACCATCAGCCCGTTGAGCAGCGTCGTGTAGAGCCGCCCCTCCGCGTCGAGGACCTCGTCGCCCAGCGTGTCCTCGTCGACGTCGAGCAACACCGCGGCGAGGCCCGCGCGCCCCTCCCGCTGTGCCTTGGCGACGAGTTCGCGCACTCCGGGCAGCCGGTCGCCGTGGGTGACGAACTCCAGGCTGAGCACCCACACCCCGCGCGCCTCGGGAAACGTACGGATGACGTTCCCCCACACCTCCTGGAACCGCTCCAGGGAGCCCCCCGGCGCCGCACCGGCGCCGCCCACCGGGCCGAAGGCGTCGCCGATCGACTCGATGAGCGCGATGTAGGCCTGCGCGAGCAGGGCGTCCTTCGAGCCGTAGTGGTAGCCGATGGACGCGAGATTCGTGCCCGACTCCTTGACGATGTCGCGCGCCGTCGTGCGCACGAACCCCTTCTCCAGCAGGCAGCGCTTGGCGCCTTCCAGCAGATCCTCACGGTGTCCCATGCGGCAACTCTACCCACGATCCAGACGCTCGTCCTATACACTCGTCCTAGACAATTGTTTTATACGTCCGTACAGTTCCTGGGCATGGCTACGAATCCGATGCCCGCCCGTGCGGGCCACAGGGAGTGGACGGCCCTCGCCGTCCTGATGCTCCCGCTGCTGCTCGTCTCGATGGACGTCTCGGTCCTCTACTTCGCGATCCCCGCGATCAACGCGGACCTGGAGCCGACCGGCACCCAGCAACTGTGGATCTTCGACATCTACGCCTTCGTGCTCGCCGGACTGCTCATGACCATGGGCTCGCTCGGCGACCGCGTGGGCCGCCGCCGGCTGCTGCTGTTCGGCGCGGCGGCCTTCGGCGCGGCCTCCCTCACCGCCGCCTACGCCGACAGCGCCGAACTCCTCATCGCCGCCCGCGCCGTCCTCGGCATCGGCGGCGCCACCCTGATGCCGTCCACGCTCGCGCTGGTCCGCACCCTGTTCCGCGACGCCGGGCAGCGCGCGCAGGCGATCGGCATCTGGTCCGGCGTGATGGTCGCGGGCGTCGCGCTCGGCTCGGTGCTCAGCGGGCTGCTCGTCGAGTTCTTCTGGTGGGGCTCGGTGTTCCTGGTCAACCTGCCCGCGATGGCGCTGCTCCTGCTGCTCGCGCCGGTCCTCATCCCGGAGTCCAAGGACCCGCGCCCCGGCCGCTTCGACCTGCTGAGCGTGCCGCTTTCGATGGCCGCGGTGCTTCCGGTCGTGTACGGCCTGAAGGAGATGCCCGCCGAGGGCGTGCGTGTGGAGTACGTCGTGTCGGTCGCCGTGGGCCTCGTCTTCGCGGCCCTCTTCGTACGCCGCCAGCGCACCGCCGCGTCCCCGCTGATCTCCCCCGCCCTGTTCCGCGGGTCGCGCGGCTTCGGTCCCGCGGTGGTCCTGAACCTCGTCTCGTCCTTCGCGATGATGGGTTCGGCGTATTTCACGACGCAGTATCTGCAGTCCGTGCTCGGCAAGAGCGCGATGGAGGCGGCGCTCTGGGCGCTGCTGCCGTCGGTCCTCATCGGCTGCGCGGCGCCGGTCGCGACGGCGCTGGTGCGGCGGGGCACGGACCGGGCGTATGTGGTCGCGGGCGGCTTCGCGGTCGCCGCGTGCGGGTACGGGCTGCTGCTGCTCGCGGACACCGACGCGCTGTGGACGGTGCTCGCGGGGGCGGGGGTGCTCGCGTGCGGGGCGGTGGTGGTCGGCTCGCAGCTCACCGATCTGGCGCTCGGGTCGGCGCCCGCGGAGAAGGCCGGGGCGGCGTCCTCGCTCCTGGAGACCGGCCAGGAGTTCGGCGGGGCGCTCGGGATGGCCGTCCTCGGGTCGATCGGGACGGCGGTGTACCGGCACGAGATGCCCGGCGGGGCGCCGGACGAGGCCCGCGAGACCCTCGGCGGCGCGCTGGCCGCCGCGGGTCGCCTGCCGGCGCCGGCGTCCGATGCCCTTGCCGCGGCTGCGCGTTCGGCTTTCACCGGCGGCATGCATGCCGCTGCGCTGGCGGGGGCGGGGGTGCTGCTTGCCGCAGCCGGGCTGGCGGCGTGGGCCCTCCGAGCCCAGGGGGCTCCGCCCCCGGCCCCCCGCTCCTCAAACGCCGGAGAGGCTGATGTCCCCCACCCGCCCGCCCTCTCATCGCGCTGACGCGCTCGTCCTCAAGCGCCGGACGGGCTATTTCCCACCCGCCCGCCCTTTTTCGCCCTTCGGGCGGAGTGGGGTGGGTGGGGGAAAGCCCGTCCGGCGCTTGAGGACAAGCCGCGGAGCGGCGATCGGCGGGGGTCTGTCCCACCCGCCCTGGACCCCCACCCCGGCTGGGGTCCAGGGGGCGCAGCGCCCCTGCCCGCGGCGGAGCCGCTAATCGATGCAGCGGGAAAGGGGCGGGCCTGGGGCGCCCCGCGAGGGCCCGGCCCCGCCCCCCTAGTCCCCTAGTCCGTCAGGTTCACGGAGCGCACCGAGACCGCGCCGATCTCCTCGGAGAGCTCGGCGAGGACCGGCTGCGGGACCGTGTCGTCGACGGTGAGGACGGCGAGCGCCTCGCCCCCGACGTCGGCCCGGGCAACCTGCATCCCGGCGATGTTGATCCCGGCCTCGCCCAGGACGCGCCCCACGGTGCCGACGACACCGGGCCGGTCCTCGTACCGCAGCACGACCATGTGGTCGGCGAGCGCCAGATCGACGTCGTACTCACCGACGGCCACGATCTTCTGGTGGTTCTTGGGACCGGCCAGCGTGCCGGACACGGCGATCTCCTCGCCGTCGCCGAGCGTGCCGCGCACGGTGACCACGTTGCGGTGGTCGGGCGACTCGGACGACGTGGTGAGCCGCACCTCGACCCCGCGCTCCTGCGCGAACAGGGGGGCGTTGACGTAGCTGACGGTCTCGTCGACGACGTCCTCGAACACGCCCTTCAGGGCGGACAGTTCGAGCACCTTCACGTCGTGCTGGGTGATCTCGCCGTACACCTCGACGTCGAGCCGGGCGGCGACCTCGCCCGCGAGGGCGGTGAAGATCCGGCCGAGCTTCTCGGCCAGCGGAAGCCCGGGGCGCACGTCCTCGGCGATGACACCGCCCTGGACGTTCACCGCGTCCGGCACCAGCTCACCGGCGAGCGCGAGGCGCACCGACTTGGCGACGGAGATGCCCGCCTTCTCCTGAGCCTCGTCGGTGGAGGCACCGAGGTGCGGGGTGCACACGACCTGGTCCAGCTCGAAGAGCGGCGAGTCGGTGCAGGGCTCCTTCGCGTACACGTCGAGGCCGGCGCCCGCGACGCGGCCCTCCTTGAGCGCCGAGAACAGCGCCTCCTCGTCGACGATGCCGCCGCGCGCGGCGTTGACGATGCGCACGGACGGCTTGACCTTGTGCAGCGCCTCGTCGCCGATGAGCCCGAGGGTCTCGGGGGTCTTCGGCAGGTGCACGGTGATGAAGTCGGAGACTTCGAGGAGCTCGTCCAGCGAGAGGACCTTCACGCCCATCTGCGCGGCGCGCGCGGGCTGCACATACGGGTCGTACGCCACGACCTTCATGCCGAAGGCCGACATGCGCTGCGCGACGAGCGCGCCGATGCGGCCGAGGCCGACGACGCCGAGCGTCTTCTCGGCGAGCTCCACGCCGGTGTACTTGGAGCGCTTCCACTCGCCGTTCTTCAGGGCCGTGTTCGCCTGCGGGATGTTGCGCGCGGTGGCGACGATCAGGCCGCAGGCGAGCTCGGCGGCGGTGACGATGTTCGACGTCGGGGCGTTGACGACCATCACGCCGGCCTTGGTGGCGGCGGAGACGTCGACGTTGTCCAGACCGACGCCCGCGCGGGCGACGACCTTCAGCTTGGGCGCGGCGGCGATCGCCTCGGCGTCGACCTTGGTCGCGGAGCGGACCAGGATCGCGTCGGCACCGGCGACAGCGGGCAGCAGATCGGCGCGGTCCGCGCCGTTGCAGTGCCGGATCTCGAAGTCCGGGCCCAGGGCGTCGACGGTGGCGGGCGACAGCTCTTCAGCGATGAGTACGACCGGTTTGCCGTTGGCAGCAGTGCTCACGTGAGTCCTCACAAGTCCAATGCGGACGGCCGTCCCGACGGCCGCAGGCGGTGGAGGGTGCTAGCCGCGTGGAAGACGCACGACGCTGTGGGCCTGACGCGAATGTGGTTTGCAGTGTAGTGGCGCGCCGAGGGCCTTCTCGCGGCTACCCGGAAGGATCACCCGCACGTGGAAGATCCAGCCCCTCCGGCGTTTGAGGAGCGGGGTCCGGGGCGGAGCCCCGAGGCGGTACGCAGGACAACGGCGCGGGTACGGCCCCCGAGGGACCGGCACCGTACCCGCGCCGCACGGCTTACGCCTCCTCGTCCACCCAGGACATGAGCTTGCGCAGCTCCTTGCCGGTGGTCTCCAGCAGGGACTCGGCGTCCTGCTGCTTGTACTCGTTGTACTTCTTCAGGCCGCCGTGGTACTCGGCCATCCAGTTCTTGGCGAACGTGCCGTCCTGGATCTCGGCGAGGACCTTCTTCATCTCGGCCTTGGTGGCGTCGGTGATGATGCGCGGGCCCGTCACGTAGTCGCCCCACTCGGCGGTCTCGGAGACCGACCAGCGCATCTTCTCCAGGCCGCCCTCGTACATGAGGTCGACGATGAGCTTCAGCTCGTGCAGGCACTCGAAGTACGCGATCTCCGGCTGGTAGCCCGCCTCAACCAGGGTCTCGAAGCCGGCCTTCACCAGCGCGGCCGTACCGCCGCAGAGGACGGCCTGCTCGCCGAAGAGGTCGGTCTCGGTCTCCTCGGTGAAGGTCGTCTTGATGACGCCCGCGCGGGTGCCGCCGATGCCCTTGGCGTAGGACAGGGCGAGCTCGAAGCCCTTGCCCGTGGCGTCCTGTTCGACGGCCGCGATGCACGGGACGCCGCGGCCCTCCTCGTACTGGCGGCGGACCAGGTGGCCCGGGCCCTTCGGAGCGACCATGCAGACGTCGACGCCCTCGGGGGCCTTGATGAAGCCGAAGCGGATGTTCAGGCCGTGGCCGAAGAACAGCGCGTCGCCGTCCTTCAGGTTGTCCTTGATGGACTCCTCGTACACCTGGGCCTGGATCGGGTCCGGCACCAGGACCATGATGACGTCGGCTTCCTTGGCGGCCTCCGCGGGCGTGACCACGCGCAGGCCCTGCTCCTCGGCCTTCGCCTTGGACTTGGAGCCCTCGTGCAGGCCGACCCGCACGTCCACACCGGAGTCGCGCAGCGAGAGGGCGTGGGCGTGACCCTGGCTGCCGTAACCGATGACCGCGACCTTGCGGCCCTGGATGATGGACAGGTCGGCGTCGGCGTCGTAGAACAGCTCGGCCACTGGAAATCTCCTATGTGTGCTGGTGTTGCGTCCCACCGTACGGCGGGCTGGGTGAGGGAAGTTGTCGGGTCTCGCCATCCGGAACCAACGCCCGGCGCGCGGGAGCGATGCGGTCTCCCGCGCACAGGATCTCGCGCAGGCTGCCGCGCACGGGATCTCGCGCAGGCTCCCGCGCACGGGGTCAGTCTCGCGCGCGGCGCTCGAGCGCGGCTACGCGGACCGGTCGAGCGCGCGCAGACTGCGGTCCGTGATGGAGCGCGAGCCGCGGCCGATGGCGATGGTGCCGGACTGCACCAGCTCCTTGATGCCGAAGGGTTCGAGCATCTTGAGCATGGCTTCCAGCTTGTCGCTGCTGCCGGTGGCCTCGATGGTGACGGCCTCCGGGGAGACGTCCACGGTCTTGGCGCGGAACAGCTGGACGATCTCGACGATCTGCGAGCGGGTCTCGTTGTCGGCGCGGACCTTCGCGAGGACGAGCTCGCGCTGGACGGCCGAGCCCGGCTCGAGTTCGACGATCTTCAGGACGTTGACCAGCTTGTTGAGCTGCTTGGTGACCTGTTCGAGCGGCAGGTCCTCGACATTCACGACGATGGTGATGCGGGAGATGTCGGGGTGCTCGGTGACGCCGACGGCGAGCGAGTCGATGTTGAAGCCGCGGCGGGAGAAGAGTGCGGCGATCCTGGCCAGGATGCCGGGGGTGTTCTCGACGAGGACCGAGAGCGTGTGCTTGGACATGGGAGTCATGGCGGGTGGTACCTCTCCTGGGCTCTCAGTCGTCTTCGTTGTCGCCGAAGTCGGGGCGCACGCCCCGCGCTGCCATGACCTCGTCGTTGGAGGTGCCGGCGGCGACCATGGGCCAGACCTGCGCGTCCTCGTGGACGATGAAGTCGATGACGACGGGCCGGTCGTTGATGGAGTTGGCCTCCTCGATCACCTTGTCGAGGTCGGCGGGGTCCTCGCAGCGGATCGCGTGGCAGCCCATCGCCTCGGACAGCTTGACGAAGTCCGGGATGCGGGTGCCCGCGCTGGGCTGCTTACCGTCGGCCTCGGGGCCGGAGTGCAGGACCGTGTTCGAGTAACGCTGGTTGTAGAACAGCGCCTGCCACTGGCGGACCATCCCGAGGGCGCCGTTGTTGATGATGGCGACCTTGACCGGGATGTTGTTCAGGGCGCAGGTGGTCAGCTCCTGATTGGTCATCTGGAAGCAGCCGTCGCCGTCGATCGCCCACACCGTGCGCTCGGGCTGTCCGGCCTTCGCGCCCATCGCGGCCGGCACCGCGTAGCCCATCGTCCCGGCGCCGCCGGAGTTGAGCCAGGTCGCGGGCTGCTCGTACTGGATGAAGTGGGCGGCCCACATCTGGTGCTGGCCGACGCCCGCCGCGAAGATCGTGCCCTCCGGCGCGAGTTGGCCGATGCGCTCGATGACCTGCTGCGGGGACAGCTGGCCGTTGTCGGGGTGGTCGTAGCCGAGCGGGTACGTCTCGCGCCACCGGTTGAGGTCGGCCCACCAGGCGGTGTAGTCGCCGACGTGGCCGGCGGTGTGCTCGGCCTGGATGGCCTGGACGAGGTCGGCGATGACCTCGCGGGCGTCGCCGACGATCGGGACGTCGGCGGCGCGGTTCTTGCCGATCTCGGCGGGGTCGATGTCGGCGTGCACGACCTTGGCGTACGGGGCGAAGCTGTCCAGCTTGCCGGTGACGCGGTCGTCGAAGCGGGCTCCGAGGGCGACGATCAGGTCGGCCTTCTGCAGCGCGGTGACGGCGGTGACCGCTCCGTGCATGCCCGGCATTCCCACGTGCAGCGGGTGGCTGTCGGGGAAGGCGCCCAGTGCCATGAGGGTGGTGGTGACGGGCGCGCCGGTGAGCTCGGCGAGGACCTTCAGCTCGGCGGTGGCGTGAGCCTTGAGGACGCCGCCGCCGACGTAGAGGACCGGCCGCTTCGCGGCGTTGATCAGCTTCGCGGCCTCGCGGATCTGCTTGGCGTGCGGCTTGGTCACCGGGCGGTAGCCGGGCAGCTCCTGCTGCGGCGGCCAGCTGAACGTGGTGCGCGCCTGCAGGGCGTCCTTGGCGATGTCGACCAGGACCGGGCCCGGGCGGCCCGTGGCGGCGATGTGGAAGGCCTCCGCGATGGTGCGCGGGATGTCCTCGGCCTTGGTGACCAGGAAGTTGTGCTTGGTGATCGGCATCGTGATGCCGACGATGTCCGCCTCCTGGAAGGCGTCCGTGCCGATCGCCTTGGAGGCCACCTGGCCGGTGATCGCGACGAGCGGGACGGAGTCCATGTGGGCGTCCGCGATGGGCGTGACCAGGTTGGTGGCGCCGGGGCCGCTGGTCGCCATGCAGACGCCGACCTTGCCGGTGGCCTGCGCGTATCCGGTGGCCGCGTGGCCGGCGCCCTGCTCGTGCCGGACCAGGATGTGGCGCACCCGGGTGGAGTCCATCATCGGGTCGTACGCGGGGAGGATCGCGCCTCCGGGAATGCCGAATACCGTGTCGGCCCCGACTTCTTCGAGAGAACGGATCAGCGACTGCGCGCCCGTGACGTTCTCGACGGAGACGGTCTGCGGTCCTGAGGATCGGGGCCGCGGCTGCGGATGGGCCCCGGTGGCCTGCTCGGTCATCGGCATTCTCTTCTCGAAGCTGAGGGTTTCTGCTGAGGATTCTGCGGGGTGTCGCTGGGGTTTTGCCTGGGTTTGGCCGGTGCCAGTGCAACAAAAAACCCCTCGTGCCGTGAGGCAAGCGAGGGGAGCGCGCCGGGTGCGGTCGCTGGGTCTCCGGTGTCCGGACCGGGGCGTCCCAGCTTCAGCCGACGCGCTTTCCAAGTACGAGAATTCGGGTGCGCATGGCTCTGACCCTCCCCCTGGCGTGCTACGACTGTCAAGTAGGTGGGACGGGCGTCTCATTATGTGAGCGGCCGTAGGGGGCGGATCCAGCCGCGTACGCACCCGTTCCACCGAAGGGCGTGGTGGGGCCGCCGAACGGCGTCGCGGCCTCGCCGTACGCCGCCGACGCGGCTTTGAAGGCCGGCGCGCCCTCTCCGTAGACAGCGGGCTCGGCCGTCGGGCCGCCCACGCACACCGGCTCGACGGGGGCGCCCGGCACGGGATACTCCCCGGCCGCGAGGGCCCGGCGCAGCCGGTATTCGTCGAGCGGGCCGGAGAAGGCCATGCCCTGCCCGTGCGTGCAGCCCATCGCGCGCAGGGCGATGACCTGCTCGGGAAGGTCCACGCCCTCGGCGACGGAGCACAGGCCGAGGTCGCCCGCGATCCGGAGCAGCCCGGCGGTGATCTTGTGCAGCCGCGCGGACTCCACGACGCCCTCGACGAGCCCGCGGTCCAGTTTCAGTACGTCGAGGGGGAGCCGGCGCAGTGCGGTGATGGCCGCGCTGCCGCTGCCGAACCCGTCGAGCGCGACGCGGACGCCGAGGCGGCGCAAAGCAGCCAGGCGGCGCTCCAGGTCGTCGAGGGAAACGCGAGGGTCGCTGTCCGCGAGCTCGACCACGAGTCCACCGGACGGCAGCCCGTGCCGGGTGAGGAGCGCCTCGACGGAGCCGAGCGGCATGGAGCGGTCCACCAGGCGGCGTGCGCTGACGCGCACGCAGACGGGCACCGCGTGGCCGGTCTGGGCGCGCTCGGCGGCGTGCTCCACGGCTTCTTCGAGGAGCCAGCGGCCGAGCTCGGCGGCGCGGTCGCCGCCGTCGGCGGTGCGCAGGAACTCGGCGGGCGTGAAGAGGATGCCCTGGGCCGAGCGCCAGCGCGCCTGGGCGGCGACGGAGGTGATGCGGCCGGTCTCCAGGGACACCACGGGCTGGTGCAGCAGCACGAACTCGCCGTCGTGCAGGGCGCTGCGCAGCCGCGTGGCCAGCTCGGCCTTACGCGCCACGTCGGCCTGCATCTGGGGTGCGTACAGCTCGACGCGGCCCTTGCCCGCGGCCTTGGCGCGGTACATCGCGAGGTCGGCGTTGCGCAGCAACTCGCCCGCGCCGACGCCCGGTTCGGCGAAGGCGACGCCGATGGACGCGGCGACCCGGACATCGTTGCCGTCGATGTCGTAGGGCTGGGAGAGCCGGATTCTCAGCCGGTCGGCGAGCTCGAAGATGTGCTTCTCGCGCGCGGTCTGGTCCCGGGTGCCGTCGCCGACGATCAGGGCGGCGAATTCGTCGCCGCCGAGCCGTGACGCGGTGTCCGAGGTGCGGACCGCCTCCTGGAGCCGCTGTGCGGCCTGCACGAGCAGCGCGTCGCCCGCCTGGTGCCCGATCGTGTCGTTGACGGCCTTGAATCCGTCGAGGTCGATGAAGAGGACTGCGGTGCCCCGGTCGGTGACTCTGCGACCGCCGAGCGCGGCGGCGACTCGGCGGGTGAAGAGTGCCCGGTTGGGCAGGTCGGTGAGTGGATCGTGCTCGGCGTTGTGCTGCAACTGCGCCTGCAGTCGCACGCGTTCGGTGACGTCACGGCTGTTGAAGATGAGGCCGCCGTGGTGACGGTTGACGGTGGACTCCACGTTCAGCCACTCGCCGCAGCCGGACTTGAAGCGGCACTCGATGCGGGTGGTCGGCTCCTCCACGGGGTTGGCGGCGAGGAAGCGGCGCACTTCGTGGACGACGCGGCCGAGGTCCTCCGGGTGGATGAGCGTGGCCAGTTCGGAGCCGACGAGTTCGTCGGCCTCGCGGCCGTAGACACCGGCGGCGGCCGGGCTGACGTACCGCAGGATGCCGCTCGGCGCGGCGATCATGATGACGTCGCTCGATCCCTGCACGAGGGACCTGAAGTGGTTCTCCTTCTGGGCCAGTTCCTGGGTGAGCGTGATGTTGTCGAGCAGCATGATGCCCTGGCGCACGACGAGAGCGAGGACGACTGTGCCCGCGGTGAAGAGCACCACCTCGTCGACGCTTCTGCCGTTGAGGACGTTGTAGAGGATCCCCAGTGTGCAGACGGCGGCGGCCAGGTAGGGCGTGAGGGCGGCGAGCGATCCGGCGATGGGGCGGGTGGTGGCGTACCTCCCGCGGTTGTCGCCGCGCTCGCCCGGCCGGGCGTCGCGGTCGTCGTGCTCGCGGCCGCGTACGTCGGTGAACCGGGCCCTGCCGTACGCCCGGTACGACGCGGACGCCGGGAGCTCGTCGGCGCGCGCGTGCCAGGGCGCGGCCCATGGGGCGTACGCGAGGAGCAGCGAGCCGGCGAACCAGCCCGCGTCGAGGAGCTGCCCCGAGCGGTAACTGGCGTGCAGCAGCGGCGAGGTGAACAGCGCGTCGCACATCACCGTGAGGGCGAGGGCGCCGATCGCGGTGTTCACGGCCGTGCGGTTGGCCGAGGACCTTCTGAAGTGCAGCGCGAGGACCATGCTGACGAGCGCGATGTCCAGCAGCGGATACGCGAGCGACAGCGCGGCGTGCGCGACACTGGGGCCCTCGAACTGCGCGTTGTGCGCGAGGGCGAGGCTCCACGACAGCGTGAGCAGTGAGCCGCCGATGAGCCAGGCGTCGAGCGCGAGGCACACCCAGCCGGCCCTGGTGACCGGCCGCTTGGCGAGCACGAGGAGCCCGATGATGGCGGGTGGCGCGAAGCACAGGAAGAACAGGTCCGCGATGCCCCGGTCCGGCACGGGCACCTGCAGGACGACCTCGTACCAGCCCCAGACGCCGTTGCCGCAGGCCGCCATCGCGGAGGAGAGCGCGAAGAGCAGCCATGCGGGTCGAAAGCGGCTGCGGCGGGTGCGGGAGTACCGGAAGCAGGACACGGCGGCTGCTGCGGCGGCGGCGCTCAGGCCGAAGTCGCCCATGATCAGGGCGAGTCGGCCCGATCCCCAGCCCAGCGCGGACCCGGTCGCGTATCCCCCGCAGACCAGCAGCAGGACGACCTGGGAGAGCAGTCCGGCGCCGCCGCCGGAGGCCGGGCGCCGGGCCGTCGGCGTGCCCGGCGGCGGCACGGACGCCCCGATCCTGCCCTCCAGGACGGTGGCGGAGGCCGACTGCCCGCTCACCGGCTCGCCCCGCTCCGTGCGGCGGCGCCCCGGCAAGGGACGCCACGACCGCGGACCCCGGGGGTCGCGCCCGCGCGGCAGCCACCCGCCGCGGGGCCGCGGCACGACGGGCTCACGGCACGGAAGTCGCTGATCCGCCGGGCCGTCCGGCGTGGATGCGCGCACGAGGGCGTCGTACGCGGCAAGCTGGTGCGGGTTCGGTTCATGCGGATCGGGCTCATACACGACGAGTTCGGACGCGACGGGCTCACACACGGCGCGCCCGAACGCGACGACGCCGCCCGGCAAAACTCCGGACGCGACGGGCTCGTACACGACGGGTGGGTGGGTGGCGGGGTGACACGGGACGGCTGCGAACGCGGGCATGCTGGGCGAGAGTTGCCCGGCGGGCCACCGCCCCGTGAACGGGGTCCCGAGGGGCGGGTGTCCGGCGGGGGGTTGCCCGGAGGCTGGCTGCCCCGCGAGCGGGTTCCCGACGGGCGGCTGTCCGGCGGGGGGTTGCCCGACGGGCGGTTGTCCGACGGGGGGTTGCCCGACGGGCGGTTGTCCGACGGGGGGTTGCCCGACGGGCGGTTGTCCGACGGGCGGTTGCCCGACGGGCGGGTTCCCGGCATTCGGTTGTCCAGCGGGCGGGTTCCCGAGGGGCAGTTTCCCGGCGGGCGGCTTCCCTGCAGACGGGTTCCCGACGGGCGGCATCCCGGCTTTCGGCTGCCCGGCGGACGGCATCCCGGCATTCGGCTGCCTGACGGGCAGCTTCCCGGCGAGCGGGTTTCCTGCGGACAGCTTCCCTGCGAACAGGTTTCCGACGAGCGGCTTGCCGACGGGCGGGTTCCCAGCGAGTGGTTGCCCGGCATTCGGTTGCCCGGCGGTCGGCTTCCCGACGGGCGGCTGTCCGGCGGGTGGATTCCCGACGGGCGGCTTCCCGGCAATCGGTTGCCCGGCGGTCGGCTGCCCCACGTGCGGGTTGCCGATGCGCGGTTGACCGGCGGATGGGTTCCCGACGGGCGGCCTCCCGGCGCGTGGTTGCCCGGCAAGTGCTTCGGGCGGGGCCGGGACGGGTGCGTCGCCGACTGCGCGTGTGTCGCCGACGCGTACGTCGCCGACCGGGCCGTCACCGGGCGGTGCGCCTGCGGGCGGTGCGGCCGGAGGCGGTGTGGTAGGAGGCGTCGCGTGGGTGTCGGTGGGGCGGCGGTCGTCAGGGGGCGGAGCGGTGTGGGCCTCCGCCGCGCGTGGGTCACCGGACGGTGCCGGCCGGACCGGCACATGAGTCGGTGGCGCCTGGCATCGTGCCGGCGTCTGCGGGCTGGTGTGCGTGAGAGTCGCCGGCGGTGGTCCCGCCGCGTCGGATCGTTCGCCCATAGGCCGTGCATCGCCCGTCGCCCCCCTCGCAGTCCTGTTGCTCACATCCCCGGCGCCGAACGGTGCGCGGCGCATCCCCAGTCGGGACGATACACCAGTCTCGTCACTCAGGGACAGGGTCGCTCTACTCTCCGTGACTGCCAGCGTCAATGCGGACACGCGGCGCACGCGGGCGGCTGCGGAGCGTGCGCAGAACGGGGCTCCCCGCTTCCGCGCCCCTCGGGCTAGGACGTCGTCAGGACGACGTTGGCGAGCGGCTCCCCGGCGGCGTAACGGTTCACCTGACCCGACAGCAGGCGCTTGGCGCGGGGCCGGAACGCGGACGTCGGACCGCCCACGTGCGGGCTGATGAGCACGCCGGGGGCCTGCCACAGCGGGTGGCCGGCGGGCAGCGGCTCCGGGTCGGTGACATCCAGGGCCGCGGTGAGGCGGCCGCTCTCGAGCTCGGCCAGGAGCGCCTTGGTGTCGACGACGGGCCCGCGGGCCACGTTCACCAGCAGCGCGCCGTCCTTCATGCGCGCCAGGAACTCGGCGTTCACCAGGCCGCGCGTGCCGGCGGTGAGCGGCGTGGAGAGGATCACGACATCGGCGTCGGGGAGCAGTCGAGGCAGTTCGGAGAGCGGATGCACAAGACCGCGCTCCGTAGTGCGCTCGGAGCGCGCGACGCGCGCCACCCGCGCACACTCAAAACCCGCGAGCCGGTCCTCGATCGCGGAACCGATCGATCCGTACCCAACGATGAGGACGGACTTGTCGGCGAGCGCCGGATTGAACCCCTGCCGCCACTCCTGCACCCGCTGCCCCTCCACGAAACGCGGAATGCCCCGCAAAGAGGCGAGGGTCAGCGTCAGCGCGAGCTCGGCCGTGCTGGCCTCGTGCACCCCGCGCGCGTTGCACAGCTGAACACCCGGAGGGAGCCGCTCGACCGCGGGGAGCACGTGGTCGACCCCCGCCGTCAGGGTCTGCACGACGCGCAGCGACGTCATCGCGGCCAGCGGGCGCGCGCAGATGTCGGGATCGATCATGTAGGGAACCGCGTAGAAGACGCAGTCGGCGGGGTCGGCGGGATAGTCCCCGCCATTCCAGTATCGGTACGTGAGACCTCCTTCGGAGGGCGCCGGCAGCCCCTCCATCTCGGACGCTTCCACTGGCAGCCATACGTCGGTTGTCATGGTCAGGAGGCTAATGCGCACAGGCCGCACGCGCCGCGCCCGGGCGCAGAGGTTACGTTGGGGGCCGCCGGGACGAAGATCACCGGACAGGGGAGGGTACGGCCAGGTGGAGCGCAGGACGATCGGCGCCGGGGCGCTCGCAGTGGGCGCCGTCGGACTCGGCTGCATGCCGATGAGCTGGGCGTACACCGGCTCGCGGCAGCGGGGGGAGGACTCGCTGCGGACCGTGCACGCGGCGCTCGACCAGGGTTCGTCGCTCCTCGACACGGCCGACATGTACGGGCCGTTCACCAACGAGCTGCTGATCGGCCGGGTGCTCAAGGAGCGGCGCGCGGAGGCCTTCGTGTCGACGAAGTGCGGGCTGCTCGTCGGCGAGCAGCACATCGTCGCCAACGGCCGCCCCGGCTATGTGAAGCGGGCCTGCGACGCGTCGCTGCGGCGCCTGCAGACGGACACCATCGACCTCTACCAGCTGCACCGCGCGGACCCCGAAGTGCCCGTCGAGGAGACGTGGGGCGCGATGGCCGAGCTGGTGACGGCGGGCAAGGTGCGGGCGCTCGGGCTGTGCGCGGTGGGGGCGCGGGCGCGCCGCAGGGCGGGGGCGGGCGCGGGGCTGCACGACGCCACGATCCGGCAGTTGGAGCGGGTCCAGCAGGTCTTCCCGGTGACGGCGGTGCAGGCCGAGCTGTCGGTGTGGTCGCCGGAGGCACTGGAGTCGCTTTTGCCGTGGTGCGCGGCGCGCGGGGTGGGGCTGCTCGCTGCGATGCCGCTGGGGAACGGTTTCCTCACCGGCACGCTGACGCCCGGCCAGGGTTTCGAGCCGGACGACGTGCGGGCCCGCCACCCCCGCTTCACCGCCGAGATGATGGCCGCCAACCAGCCGCTGGTGGTGGGCCTGCGCCGGGTCGCCGAGCGGCACGGCGCGACGCCCGCGCAGGTGGCCCTCGCCTGGGTGCTCGCGCAGGGACCGCAGGTGGTGCCGGTACCCGGCGCCAAGCGGGACCGCTGGGCGCGGGAGAACGCGGGGGCGGCGGGGGTGCGCCTGACGCGCCAGGACTTGGCGGACATCGCGGCGCTGCCGCCGGCGCAGGGGTCGTGGGACTGACCTGCCCCAGTCGGCGGAGGTACCGACCGTCCTCGTCGGCCGAGCGGCCCCAGGCCCCAGGCCCCAGGCCCCAGGCCCCAGCCAGACTGATCGGAATTGGCGCGCGGTGGAAGGGAACCTGCGGGGCAGCTGCGGTGTATGAACAGTAGAAGCGCCGCGTCGAAGGGACCCTGATCGTGCTGTCTGCCCAACGTTCCGCTGTTACGGCCATGTTGGCCGCTGCCGCGCTGCTGCTCGCGACCGGATGCTCGTCCGACGACGACGGCGACCCGGGAGGCGGCAAGAGCGCCGAGTCGAGCCCCGCCGAGACGGGCGCGTCCCCATCGGGCGACGGCCCCGCGCCCCCGCCGGAGAAGGGCTCCGCCGAGGTCACCAAGACGCTCGCGACGGACCTGAAGTCCCCCTGGGGCCTCGCCCCGCTGCCCGGCGGCGACCTGCTCGTGTCCTCGCGCGACGAGGGCACGATCACCCGGGTCGACGGTGAGTCCGGCAAGAAGACGGAGGTCGGCAAGGTGCCCGGGGTCGCCCCCGCGGGCGAGGGCGGCCTGATGGGCCTCGCCCTCTCTCCGACGTACGCATCCGACCACCAGGTGTACGCGTATTTCACCACCGAGTCCGACAACCGCATCGCCCGCATGCTGTACGACGAGAAGAAGCCGTCGGGCCGGCAACTGGGCGCGCCCGACACGGTGTTCAAGGGCATCCCGAAGGGCGTGATCCACAACGGCGGCCGGATCGCCTTCGGCCCGGACAAGATGTTGTACGCGGGCACGGGAGAGACCGGCGAGAAGGATCTCGCCCAGGACAAGAAGTCCCTCGGCGGCAAGATCCTCCGCCTGACCCCGGACGGCGAACCGGCCCCGGGCAACCCGTTCGACTCCCCCGTGTATTCGTACGGCCACCGCAATGTCCAGGGCCTGGACTGGGACGAGGACAAGCGCCTGTGGGCCTCGGAGTTCGGCCAGGACACCTGGGACGAGCTGAACGAGATCAAGGCCGGCGACAACTACGGCTGGCCGGAGGTCGAGGGCAAGGGCGACGGGGACGGCAAGGGCTTCCACGCGCCGGTGGCCGAGTGGAAGACGTCCGAGGGCTCCCCGAGCGGTGTGGCCTACGCGCAGGGCTCGGTCTGGATGGCGGGCCTGCGCGGCGAGCGGCTGTGGCGGATCCCGGTGCGGGGCGTGGACGGCGAGCCGAAGACGGAGGCGTTCCTCACGGAGAAGCACGGCCGACTGCGCACCGTGGTCGCGGCGGGCGGCGACAAGCTGTGGCTCGTGACGAGCGAGACGGACTCCCGGGGCACACCGGAGAAGGGCGACGACAAGATCCTGGAGGTGCGGGTGAAGTAGCGATGCGGGAGCAGTGGCGGTGCAGGTGAAGTAGCGGGCCAGGTGAAAGAGCGGCGACGGTCAGTCGCGGGCCGCGTCACCGGAGTCGGCACGGCGCTCGGCGTCCGCGGACTCCACGGAGTCGTCGGCCTCGCCCCCGCGGTCAGCACGGTCCCCGGGATCCGTGCGGTCCTCGGGTGCTGTGCGGTCCTCGGGATCCGTGTCGGCCTGCTTCGGCACCCGGACGACGACCGTGCCGGAGGACAGATCGATCGGCCCGCGCCCGGGGTCTCCGTCGTCCACGTCGACCCGGGACAGCTCAAGACGCTTGTTCTCGTCGTCCGTGTGCTTGCGCCCCGGGGCGAAGAGTTGCTCGAACACGTTGAACACTGCGCCTCCAGGGACCGGACGGGTGGTCCTCTGTCCAGCGTAAGCGAGGACGCGGGCATTCCCCGGGGGCCGGGACGCGGGCCTACCGGGGCGGGCCCGTCGCCTCCTCCGGTGCGGCCGGGAACAGCTGGAGCCGGTGGGCCAGCGCCGCCGCCTCGCCGCGACCCGCGACGCCGAGCTTGCCGAGGATGTTGGAGACGTGGACGCTCGCCGTCTTCGGGGCGATGAAGAGTTCCTCGGCGATCTGGCGGTTGGTGCGGCCGGCGGTGACCAGGCGCAGGACGTCGCGTTCGCGGGAGGTCAGGCCGAGGGCCTCGGCGGGGTCGGCGGGCGCGGCCGGGGCCGCGCCGGTGAGGGAGAGCCGGGCACGCTGGGCGAGCCGGTCGGCGGCGTCGGCGAGGGGGCGGGCGCCCAGGTGCTCGGCGACGGCACCGGCCTGGCGGAGCAGTTCGGCGGCCCGGTCGCGGTCGGCGGCGCCGCCGGTCGCGGTGTTGGCCGTGAGCAGGGACTCGGCGAGGCGGTGGCGCACGCGGGCGAGGTCGTAGGGGCGCTCCAGCGGGGCGACGGCGGTGAGGGCGGCCAGCCAGTCGTCGGGGGTGGCGCGGCCCTCGGCGCGCCGGAGTTCGGCGCGGACCCAGAGTTCGTACGCCTGCCAGACCGGGACGTTGGCGGGCATGCCCTTGGCGGTGGTGCGGATGAGGTGGAGGGTTTCGGTGCGGCCCGGCGCGGCGACGGGCAGGCCGCGGGCGTCGGCCTCGGCGGTGGCGGCGGCGAGGAGCAGCGGCCAGCCGTACCGCTGGGTGCCGGGCGGGAAGCCGGTGGCGACGGCCTGTTCCAGCTCGGCGCGGGCGTCGAGGATGCGGCCCTCGCCCGCGGCGACGCCGACGGCGACGCGGGCTTGCGGAAGGGAGTTCTGCGGCATCGGGTCATGGGTGCCGAAGTGCTTGCGGGCGTCGGCGAGTTGGCGGGCGGCCTCGGCGATGTCGCCGCGGGCGAGCGCCAGGTGGGCGAGGCGCAGGCAGGCGCCGCCGCGCGGCTTGGCGCTCAGGCCCGCGCGGCGGGCCGATTCGGCGGCCTCCTGCCAGCGGCCGAGGCCGTAGAGCGACTCGGAGTGGTTGACCCACATCCAGTGCTCGGACTCGACCAGGCCGTACCGCTGGGCGAGGCCGATGCCCTCGTCGAGGAGTTCGACGGCCTCGCGGGAGCGGCCGACGCCCTCGAGGACGGACGGCAGGTTGATGTAGGTGCGGCCGATCGGGCCGACGCTGCCGCTCGCGAGCACCTGGTCGCGGACGGCGAACAGCTCGGCGAACCCGGCGTCGATCTCGCCCGCGTCGACCATCAGGCCGCCGAGCGTGAGGCGGGCGGTCAGCTCGATGTCGCGGGCGCCGACCATGCGGGCGTACTCCACGGCCTGTTCGGCGGCGGCGAAGGCCTCGGGGCCCGGCTCGTGCAGCATGGACCAGCCGGCGACCATGGCGAGCACCTCGGCGTGCACGACCGACGGCGGATGGCCGCGGACGAGGTCCTGGGCGGTGGCGAGTTCCTTCCAGCCGTCGCCGCGGGCGAGGGTCTGCACGAGCCGGGAGCGCTGCACCCAGAACCACGCGGCGCGCAGCGCGTCCGGCTCCGGCTCCTCCTCCAGGAGCCGCAGCGCCCGCTTGGTGATCTTCAGGGCGCGTTCGCGCTCGCCGCACAGCCGGCCCGCGACGGCGGCCTCGGCCATCAGGTCGAGATAGCGCAGCGGGGTGGTCTCGGGGTCGCAGCCGCAGGGCGGGTAGACCTCGGTGTAGTCGACGGGGCGCAGGCGGACGCGGACGTCGTCCGGGGCCTCGTCCCAGAGTTCCATCGCCCGCTCCAGGAGCCGCAGTTGCTCGGAGTAGGCGTGCCGGCGGCGGGCCTCGACGGAGGCGTTGAGGACGGCGGGCAGAGCCTTGGCGGCGTCGTGGGCGTGGTACCAGTAGCTGGCCAGGCGGGTGGCGCGCTGGTCGGCGGCGACCAGCGACGGGTCGGCCTCAAGGGCGGTGGCGAAGCGGCGGTTGATGCGGGAGCGCTCGCCGGGCAGCAGGTCGTCGCCGACGGCCTCGCGCACCAGGGAGTGCCGGAAGCGGTAACCGTCGCCGCCGGGCGAGGGGATCAGGATGTTGGCGCCGACCGCGGCCCGCAGCGCGTCGATCAGGTCGTCCTCGGAGAGTCCTGCGACCTCGGCGAGCAGGTCGTACTCGACGGTCGAGCCGCCCTCCGCGACGATCCGCGCCACCCGCTGGGCGTCCTCGGGCAGTTCCTCGACGCGTACGAGGAGCAGGTCGCGCAGCGAGTCGGTGAGGTTCGCGCAACTGCTGCCGTGCGAGGCGACGGCCAGTTCCTCGACGAAGAAGGCGTTGCCGTCGGACCGCTCGAAGACGTCGTCGACCAGCTTCGGCTCGGGCTCGGCGGCGAGGATCCCGGCCATCTGGCGTCCGACCTCGTCGCGGGTGAAGCGGCGCACCTCGACGCGGCGGACCGTACGCAGCCGGTCGAGTTCGGCGAGCAGGGGGCGCAGCGGGTGGCGGCGGTGGATGTCGTCGGCGCGGTAGCTGGCGAGGACGACGAGGCGGCCGTGGCGCAGCGTGCGGAAGAGGTACGACAGGAGGTGGCGGGTGGAGGCGTCGGCCCAGTGCAGGTCCTCCAGGGCGAGGACGACGGTGCGCTCGGCGGCGATGGCCTCCAGGAGGCGTGCGGTCAGCTCGAAGAGCCGGGCCATGGCCTCCTCGCCGTGCCGTCCGGCGCTGCCCGGCAGGGGCGCGGCGTCGCACAGCTCGGGCAGCAGCCGCGCCAGCTCCTCCTCCTGGCCGGCCGCCGCGGCGGCGAATTCGGCGGGCAGTTTCTGGCGCAGCGTGCGCAGGGCCGTCGAGAACGGCGCGAAGGGCAGCCCGTCCGCGCCGATCTCCACGCAGCCGCCGACCGCGACGACGGCGCCGCGCGCGCAGGCTCCGGCCGCGAACTCCTCCAGGAGGCGCGTCTTGCCGACGCCCGCCTCCCCGCCGAGCAGCAGCGCCTGCGGCTCGCCCACCGGCCCCGCCGTGGGGGCGGCGGCGCGGGCGAGCGCGTCGTTGAGTGCGCCCAGTTCGTCGGCCCGGCCGACGAACACCGGGCTGACTGACCTGGTCTCCACGGGCGTGAGCATGGCACAGACCTGGGGCTTTGGGGCAGGGCGTTTCCCGGTGGGCGAAACCGGGGTGGCGTCGGGTGGCGTACGCGGGGGCGGCATGCCCGCCCCGTCACGCGGCGCGTGTGAAGTGGTCCGTGGCGCGTGCCGGTGTCACCCGCCCCTCGGTTGCGTGGCCGCGCTTCCGGAGGGCCTTGCGGGCCCGGCGGGCCTCACGGACGAGGCTGTGCCGCTCGGCCGCCTGCGCGAGCTCGGCGGTCCGCAGCTGGTGCAGTTCGTACTCGAACATGTCGTTCTCCTGGCTTCTCAGTGGTGTGTTCCGTCATCGCTTTCGGCGATGGGTCCACTGTCGTTCGCCAGGGGGGTGCGGCACATCGGGAGAGTGCCGCATCTTGGGGGTGGTGGGGGCCTTAGGGCGGGGGTGGGGCCTTAGACGGGGCTCTTCCCCCATACCGGCACATGATCAACTCGTCGACGGGAGGCCCAGCAGCAGGTCCGTGTACTTCGCGATCGCCAGTACGAGCCCGATCACGCCGAGCGCGACACCGGCCCACGCCACCGACTTGATCCACGGCGCCTGTACGCGCCCCGGGTCGCCGAACGCCGGGCGCAGCAGCACGGCGACACCGGCCACCAGCGCGGCGAGCGCGAACAGGCCGCCGACCAGCGCCGTCGTCTTCCAGGAGTCGCCGTACACCTGCTGGACCTGCTCGGCCACGCCGGCGCTCTGCGACGTCTTGAGCTGGCCGATGAGCGACTCGCGTGCCGACGCGACGGTGCCGAGCCAGCCGCCGGAGAGCCCGACGACGCCGAGCGCGGCGGCGACGACGGCACCGGCGCCCTGGCCGACCCCGGCGGAGGCGGCGGCCTTGCCGGTCGCCGCCTCGGCCTCACCGTCGTCGTCCTGCTCGAAGTCCTCGTCGTCCAGAGCGCCGTCGGCCCCGGCGGACTCGACGGCCTCCTCGGTCTCCGTGGTCTTCCCGGTCACCGGGGCCTTCTCGGCCTCCGTGGCCTCCACGGTCTCGGCGGTCTCTGCGGACTCGTCAACTGCCTTGGTTCCCATGCCCCGCACCGTACGGACGGAGTCTGAGAACTCTCTTACCGCGACGGCCCCATTCTGAGAGTCCCCTTAACGCCGTGCGCCCGCGCCACCGGTCGCGCCGGTCAGCGCCCGCCGCCCTAGGGCGTGTCCGATGGGTCCGGTCGGCTGTGTTCCGGGTGCGTGTTCGTGGGGCCGAGCGGTGTCTGGTGCGTGTGGCTGCAAGGCGGAGGAGGGCGTCGACGCGGAGCGTCGGCAACCGACGACAACGCGGCAGACGCGCGTGCCAGGCGCCGCGACGCCGACGGGACCCATCGGACACGCCCTAGGCCGCACGCGCCGCCCGCGCATCCCGCCACTCCGGCGCGAGCACCGACCACACCTCCATGTCGTGCCGTATCCCCTGCCAGGGGAAGGACTCCCGCAGCACCCCGTCCCGCACGAAACCGAGCCGCTTCGCCGCCTTCTTGCTGCGTTCGTTGAGCGAGGACACCAGCCACTCCACGCGGTGCATGCCGCGCTGGTCGACCGCCCAGTCGATGATGACGCGCGCCGCGTTGGTGATCAGCCCGCGCCCCGCTGCGGACGGCTCCAGCCACACGCCGACCTCGCACGACTCGACCTGCGTGTCGAAGATCCGGAAGAGCACGCCGCCGACGAGCGTCCCGTCGAGCCAGATCCCGTACAGCCGCCCGGTGTCGGCGGCCTGCCGCTCGGCGAAGTGCTGGAGGTGCGCCCGCGCCGACTCCACGTCCTTGACCTTCACCGTGAACGGCACCCAGGGGCCCGCGTACTCGCGCGCCCGCTCCACATGGGCCAGCAGCTCCTCGGCCTGCCACGGCTCGATGGGCCGCAGCTCGGCCCCTTCCCCCACGGATATCGCGAACATCCCCGCCGCTCCTCACACGCTCCGGCCGGGCGCGCGACATCCGCCCGCCCGGCCCTTCGTCACCGGTCGTTCAGCGCGAGCGGGGCGTCCTCCCCGGCACGCTGTCCGGGGATCGTCGCACGTGTCCGCGATTCGGGCACCTCAATACTGATCCGCGGCAGCCAGCGGTCCAGGCGTTTCGGCAGCCACCAGTTGGCGCCGCCGAGCATGTGCATCAGCGCGGGGACGAGCAGCGTACGCAGCACGAACGCGTCGAGCGCGACGGCCGCGGCGAGCGCGATGCCGAACATCGCGATCACCCGGTCCCCGCTGAGCACGAACGCCAGGAAGACCGAAATCATGATCACGGCAGCGGAGTTGATCACGCGGCTGGTCTCGGCGAGGCCCACGCGGACGGCGACACGGTTGTCCCCGGTCTCCAGCCACTCCTCGTACATCCTGCTGACCAGGAACACCTGGTAGTCCATGGAGAGGCCGAAGAGGACGGAGACCATGATGACCGGGAGGAAGGGCTCGATCGGCCCCGCCCGTCCCAGGCCCATCAGCTCGCTCCCCCAGCCCCACTGGAACACCGCCACCACCACGCCGAACGCCGCCGCCACGGCCGCCACGTTCATCACGGCGGCCTTGAGCGGTATCCCGACCGAGCGGAACGCGAGCAGCAGCAGGACGCAGCCCAGGCCGATCACGACGCCCACGAACAGCGGCAGCTTGCTGACGATGATCTCGGAGAAGTCGTCGTAGCCGGCCGTCACGCCGCCGACGTGCAGGTCGAGGGAGGTGCCGGTCTCGGCTCTGGGGAGCACGTCGGCGCGCAGCCGGTCAACCAGGGCGCTGGTCGCCTGCGACTGCGGGGCGGAGTCCGGCACGACGGTGAGGAAGGCGGCGGCCCCGCTGTCGTCGTACGTCACCGGGCTCACGGAAGCGACGCCCGGCGTCGACTTCAGGGTGGAGCCGAGGTTGTCGAGGGCGAGCCGGTCGGGGGCGCCGTTGACCTCGGTGACGAGGGTGAGGGGGCCGTTCACGCCGGGGCCGAAGCCGTCGGCCAGCAGGTCGTAGGCCTGCCGGGTGGTGCTGGTGGCCGGGTTGTTGCCCTGGTCGGAGGTGCCGAGGTGCAGCGAGAGGGTGGGGATGGCGAGCAGCGCGATCACGGCCACGGCCACGCCGCCGAGCAGCTTCGGGTGCCGTTCGACGAACGCGGACCAGCGGGCGGCGAGCCCGGTCGGCACCTCGGGCGCGGGCCCGCTCTCGGCCAGCTTGCGGCGTTCGCGGCGGCTGAGGGCGCGCGGCCCGATGAAGGAGAGCAGCGCGGGGAGCAGGGTCACGGACGCGGCGACCGTCAGGATCACGGTGAGCGACGCGGCGATGGCGACGCCGTTGAGGAAACTCAGGCGCAGGATGAGCATGCCGAGCAGGGCGATGCAGACGGTGGCGCCCGCGAACACGACGGCGCGGCCGGTGGTGGCGACGGCCCGCTCGGCGGCCTCGGCCACGGGCAGGCCGCGTTTGAGGCCCTTGCGGTGCCGGGTCACGATGAACAGCGCGTAGTCGATGCCGACGCCGAGCCCGATGAGGGTGCCGAGCATGGGCGCGAAGTCCGCGACGGTCATGAAGTGGCCGAGCAGCACGATGCCCGCGTACGCCGTGCCGACGGAGACGACCGCCGTGGCGATGGGAAGGAGCGAGGCGGCCAGCGAGCCGAAGGCCAGGAAGAGGACGACGGCGGCGACGGCCACGCCGACGATCTCGGCGGTCTTGGCGCTCTTGGACTCCGTGAGCCCGATCGCGCTGCCGCCGAGCTCGACGTCGAGGCCGTCGGTCTCGGCGGCCTTCGCGGTGTCGACGACGGCCTGGGCCTGGGCCTGGTCGAGGGAGTCGCTCTGCTCACGGAAGGTGACGGTCGCGTACGCGGTGCGGCCGTCCTCGCTGATCTGCGCGGCGCCCGGGTCGGTGTACGGACTGGTGACGGACGCGATCCCCGGCAGGTCCGCGATGCGGTCGAGGGTCTCGGTCATCGTCTGCTCGACGGCGGCGGAGCGGACCTTCTGGTCCGTGCCGGTGTGCCAGACGACGGTGTCGCTGTCGCCGCCGAGCTCGGGGAAGCCCTCGCCCAGGAGCTTGGTCGCGCGGTCGGCCTCGGTGCCCGGCACTTCGTAGTTGTTCGAGTACGCGGAGCCGACCGCGGCGGCCGCGGCCGCCGTGCCGCCGAGTGCGAGGAGCCAGAGCAGTACGGCGACTAGGCGGTGCCTGACGCACCACCGGGCGAGTGCTGCCACGGACTGGCTCCCTGGAGGATTCGCGGATCTTCAGCGGGAACAGCCGGGAAGCGTCGGAGTGACCCGTAAAGAACACATGAGGAATACGTGCGGGGGAAATGGATCATGATCATTGCTTATGCGACGACATGACCCATGCCCGTCACTCTGACACCCCCTGGAGATCCTTAGTCCGTTTCGTGGCCTTACTCACAAGATCACAAGCTCCCCGGGGCGGCTCGCGGCCCGCCCCGGGGGGTCAGCCCGAGACGCTCGCGCGCCCGTTCTCGATGTGCCCCATCAGGCGCCGCCGGAAGGCCTTGTCGCCCTCGGCGGTGACCTCGATGTCGTACCAGCCGCGCTCGTCGCCCGTCTGCCAGGCGATGGTGCGGCTGCTTCCTGCCTTGATCCGAACCGTGCGGGTGCGCCGCCGGACGTCGGCTTCCTCCACGTATCCGAGCGGCCTGACCGTGAAGACGAGGTGCCCCTTGCCCCGGTTGGCCAGCGTCAGATGGATCTCGCGCCGGGTGATCGCCGAGGAGAGGGCGGCCGCGCCTTCCCTCTGTCCTACGAATTCGCGGCGGAATCCGTTCGGCCCGGTGACGGTGAAGTGATACGCGTCACTCTGCTCGGGCAGGATCCAGCCGCCGTCGTGCGGCACGTCCTGGTGCTGCGGAACGGGGAACTCCGCCGCGTACGGGTACAGCGCGAAGTGCGCGCTGCGCCGGCCGCCGTTGCGCAGCCGCACCTTCAGGGTGCCGTCCTTGGTGCGCCTGAGGTCGGCATCCGGCTGGTAGGGCACCGGGCGCGCCCGGCGCACGCCCGGCTCCTGCTCGGGCATCGACTGCTTCTCCGGCGGCTTCGGCTGCCAGCGGCCGCTGAACACCGGGATGGTGCCGGGCTGTTCCACCTCCGGCTGGCGGTGGCCGCGGTGGAAGTCGAAGGCGCCGGTGAGATCGCCCGTGACCGTGCGGCGCCAGGCGCCGATGTTGGGCTCGCGCACGCCCGTCCACCTCTCCAGGAAGCGCACGACGGAGGTGTGGTCGAAGATCTCCGAGCACACATAGCCGCCGACGGTCCACGGCGACACGACGAGCATCGGCACGCGCGCCCCGAGCCCCGTGGGCAGCCCCTGCCAGCGCTCTTCCTGGTGGTCGGTCGGGGGCACGGGCGGCGGCACGTGATCGAAGAAGCCGTCGTTCTCGTCGTAGTTGATGAAGACGGCGGTACGCCGCCACACCTCGGGATGCGAGGCGAGCGCGTCCAGGACCTTGTAGACGATGGTGGCGCTGTGCACCGGCGAGGAGACCGAGGGGTGCTCGGAGTCCAGAGCGGACGGCACCAGATAGCTGACCTTGGCCAGCCTGCCGTCCGCGACGTCGGCGGCGAACGTCTCGGCCAGCTTGCCGGTCGGCACCCGGCGAAGCCCCCGCTCGAACAGCGACCGCTCCCGCTTGGTCAGCGTCTTGACGCCGTCGTCGAGCGCGGCGAGCAGCCTGGCCCGCGCGGCCTCGTCCTTGGCGTCCCGGACCTTGGCGTAGAAGGCCTCCAGATACGTGTCGCCGGTCTTGGCGAGGACCTTGCGCGCGATCGCCTTGAAAGTGGTGAAGAACTCGATCTGGTTGTCGGTGAAGTTCTCCCACTCCGTGTACGTCTGCCAGCTCACGCCCGCCTTCTCCAGGCGCTCGGCGTACGTCCCCCAGTCGTAGCCGGGGTGCTTGCCCTCGTCGTACGCGTCGTTCTCCACGGCGCGCCTGCCGTCCGCCTCGAAGCCCGTCCTGCCGCTCCACAGGTGGTTGCGGTTGGGGCTGGTGGAGGTGTGGATGGAGGAGTGGTAGGCGTCGCAGACGGTGAAGGTGTCGGCGAGTTCGTAGTGCAGCGGGATGTCCTCGCGCGTGTAGTACGCCATGGTGGCCGCGGTCTTCGCGGTGATCCAGCCGTCCATCCAGCCGTCGCGCCAGGCCTTGGCGCCGCCGCGCCAGGAGTGGTCGAGCGCGCCGATGTACTGCAGGTCCTTCTGCTGCGCCGCGGCGGCCTCGCGCACCGGGAACGGCAGGACGGTGCCCGGCCCGCCGGGCTGCTCGAACACGCTCTTGCCGCCGGGCAGTTGGATCGCGTTGCGGTCCGAGAAGCCGCGGACGCCGCGCAGGGTCCCGAAGTAGTGGTCGAAGGACCGGTTCTCCTGCATCAGGATCACCACGTGCTCGATCGCGTCGAGCCCGCCCTTCGGCGGCTCCTTGGCCAGGGCCTCCGTAAGTGCGGGCGGCAGGAAGGACCCCACCGCGGCGGCCCCGAGGGCGCCCCCGCCCACAGCCATCAGCCGCCTGCGCGATATCTCCGCCACGCCCAACCTCCAGTCGACGCCCAATGGTTCAACGGTGACCCATTGGTCTGTTGAGCTGGGACGGTAGTGACTGCCGGTTGCACTGGGAAGACCGACGGCGGAAGTCGGCGTGAACGTCCCCGGCATGCGGAAGGGGGCGCCGCACCCGATGGATGCGGCGCCCCCTTTCGCGTACGGGGAAGGCTCGGCGTCAGCCCTCGACGCCCAACTGCTCCAGGATCAGCTCCTTGACGCGGGCCGCGTCGGCCTGGCCGCGGGTGGCCTTCATGACCGCGCCGACCAGGGCGCCGGCCGCCGCCACCTTGCCGCCGCGGATCTTGTCCGCGATGGCCGGGTTGCCGGCGATGGCCTCCTCGACGGCGGCGGTCAGCGCGCCCTCGTCCGAGACGACCTTCAGGCCGCGCTTCTCGACGACCTCGTCGGGCGTGCCCTCGCCCTTGAGGACGCCATCGATGACCTGGCGGGCCAGCTTGTCGTTCAGCTCACCGGCGGCGACGAGCGCCGAGACGCGCGCCACCTGCTCCGGCGTGATCGGCAGCGAACCGAGGTCCACGCCCTGCTCGTTGGCGTTGCGGGCCAGCTCGCCCATCCACCACTTGCGGGCGGAGACCGCGTCCGCGCCCGCGTCGATGGTGGCGACGATCGGGCCGATCGCACCGGCGTTGAGGATCGACTGCATGTCGTGGGCGGAGACGCCCCACTCCTCGCGCAGCCGGTTGCGCTGGGCCAGCGGCAGCTCGGGCAGCTGCGCGCGCAGTGCCTCGACCCACTCGCGGGTCGGGGCGACCGGCACCAGGTCGGGCTCGGGGAAGTAGCGGTAGTCCTCCGCCTCCTCCTTGACCCGGCCGGGCGTCGTGGAGCCGTCCTCCTCGTGGAAGTGCCGGGTCTCCTGGACGATCTTCCCGCCGGCGCCGAGGACGGCCGCGTGGCGCTGGATCTCGAAGCGGGCGGCCCGCTCCACGGAGCGCAGCGAGTTGACGTTCTTCGTCTCGGAGCGGGTGCCGAACTTCTCCTGGCCCTTGGGGCGCAGCGAGAGGTTCACGTCGCAGCGCATCTGGCCCTGCTCCATCCGGGCCTCGGACACGTCGAGCGCCTTGATGAGCTCGCGCAGCTCGGCGACGTACGCCTTGGCGACCTCAGGGGCGCGCTCCCCGGCACCGACGATCGGCTTGGTGACGATCTCGATGAGCGGGATGCCCGCGCGGTTGTAGTCGAGCAGGGAGTGCGAGGCGCCGTGGATGCGGCCGGTGGCGCCACCGACGTGCGTCGACTTGCCGGTGTCCTCCTCCATGTGGGCGCGCTCGATCTCCACGCGGAAGACCTCGCCGTCCTCCAGCTGGACGTCCAGATAGCCGTTGAAGGCGATCGGCTCGTCGTACTGAGAGGTCTGGAAGTTCTTCGGCATGTCCGGATAGAAGTAGTTCTTCCGGGCGAAGCGGCACCACTCGGCGATCTCGCAGTGCAGCGCGAGACCGATCTTGACGGCGGACTCCACGGCGATCTCGTTGACGACCGGCAGGGCGCCGGGCAGGCCGAGACAGGTGGGGCAGGTCTGCGTGTTGGCGTCCGCGCCGAGCGCGGTCGAGCAGCCGCAGAACATCTTCGTCTTCGTGCCGAGCTCGACATGGACCTCGAGGCCCATGACCGGGTCGTACGTCGCGAGAGCGGCCTCGTACGGCACCAGCTCGGGGGTTGTGACAGTCACGGTGTTGGAACTTCCCTCTCAGCCGAGCAGAACGTCGTCGTCGCCGATGCGCTTCAGCTCGCGCACCAGCAGAGCGATGCCCGTGACGATGGCGGCGGCGGAGACGACCGCGTCGACGAGCTTGAGCGTGTCGTGCTCGGCACGGGCCTTCTTGACCTGCTTGATCGTGCTGAGCGCGCCGAACGCGGTGGTGCCGATGGACAGATACGTGCCGGTCTTGGACTTCTTGAAGCCCTTGGCCTTGCTCAGTGTCTTGCTGCTCACAGCGACGGTGCCTCCTCCAACAGCGGGTGACCCCACTTTTCCACGAAGGCGGCCTCGACGGCGGCGCCCACCTTGTAAAGGCGGTCGTCCTTCATGGCGGGAGCGATGATCTGGAGCCCGACCGGCAGGCCGTCCTCCGGCGCGAGGCCGCAGGGCAGCGACATGGCGGCGTTGCCCGCCAGGTTGGTCGGGATGGTGCACAGGTCGGCCAGGTACATGGCCATCGGGTCGTCGGCGCGCTCGCCGATCGGGAAGGCGGTGGTGGGCGTCGTCGGGGAGACGATCACGTCCACCTGCTCGAAGGCCTTCTCGAAGTCGCGGGTGATGAGCGTGCGGACCTTCTGGGCGCTGCCGTAGTACGCGTCGTAGTAGCCGGAGCTGAGTGCGTACGTACCGAGCATCACGCGGCGCTTGACCTCGTCGCCGAAGCCGGCCTCGCGGGTGAGCGCGGTGACGTCCTCGGCGGACTTCGTGCCGTCGTCGCCGACGCGCAGGCCGTAGCGCATGGCGTCGAAGCGGGCCAGGTTCGAGGAGCACTCGGACGGCGCGATCAGGTAGTACGCCGACAGGCCGAGGTCGAAGGACGGGCAGTCCAGCTCGACGATCTCCGCCCCGAGCTCCTTGAGCAGCTCGACGGACTCGTCGAAGCGCTGCACGACACCCGCCTGGTAGCCCTCGCCGCGGAACTGCTTGACGACGCCGACGCGCATGCCCCGGACGCTGCCGTTGCGGGCGGCCTCGACGACCGGCGGGACCGGGGCGTCGATGGACGTGGAGTCGAGCGGGTCGTGCCCGGCGATGGCCTCGTGCAGCAGGGCCGCGTCCAGGACCGTGCGGGCGCAGGGGCCGCCCTGGTCCAGGGAGGACGAGAAGGCCACCATGCCGTACCGCGAGACGCCGCCGTACGTCGGCTTGACGCCGACCGTGCCGGTGACGGCCGCGGGCTGGCGGATGGAGCCGCCGGTGTCGGTGCCGAGGGCGAGCGGGGCCTCGTACGAGGCGAGGGCGGCGGACGAGCCGCCGCCGGAGCCGCCAGGGATCCTGGTCAGGTCCCAGGGGTTGCCGGTCGGGCCGTACGCGCTGTTCTCGGTGGAGGACCCCATGGCGAACTCGTCCATGTTGGTCTTGCCGAGGATGACGACGTCGGCGGCCTTGAGGCGCTTGGTGACCGTCGCGTCGTACGGCGGGATCCAGCCTTCGAGGATCTTGGAGCCGACCGTGGTCGGCACGCCCTCGGTGGTGAAGATGTCCTTCAGGGCGAGCGGGACACCGGCGAGCGGGCCGAGCTTCTCGCCCCGCGCGCGCTTCTCGTCGACGGCGCGGGCCTGCGCGAGCGCGCCCTCGCGGTCGATGTGCAGGAAGGCGTGCACCTTCTCGTCCACGGCGTCGATCCGGGCCAGGTGGGCCTCGGTGACCTCGACGGCGGTGAGCTCACCGGCGGCGATCTTCGCGGCGATGTCGGCTGCGCCGAGCTTGATGATGTTGCTGTCCGTCATGACTTGTTAGTCCTCCCCCAGGATCTGCGGCACCTTGAAACGCTGCTGCTCCTGTGCCGGGGCTCCGGAGAGCGCCTGCTCGGGGGTGAGCGACGGACGGACCTCGTCCGCGCGCATGACGTTCGTCAGCGGCAGCGGGTGGGAGGTCGGCGGTACGTCTTGGTCGGCGACCTCCGAGACGCGTGCGACCGCGCCGATGATGTCGTCGAGCTGTCCGGCGAAGTGGTCGAGCTCTTCGTCCTTCAGCTCCAGACGTGCTAGGCGGGCGAGGTGGGCGACCTCCTCGCGCGTGATGCCAGGCATGCAGCGATCCTCAGGGGTGAGTGTGATGGTTTCGCCCCCAATCCTATGGGGCGGGCCGAGCTGCCCGCGCCCGACTTCTCTCCGGGGCCGTTCAGCCACGGTGGGTGGCCTGTTCGCGCTGTTCGCGACGTGGCCGATCCGTATCGACAACTTCGGCACCTGAGGTGCAGGCCGACGACGAGGTCGCGCCCCGAAGGGGCGCGGGGAACTGCGCGACCAGCCACGACGGAGCCGCAGAAGCAAAACGACCGGCGCGGCAGATCCAGCGGACCCCCGACGGCTACGGCACCGCCCGGGTGGGCGGCGTCGGAGCCGCGTCCGGCGCAGCGGGGGCGGAGGCATCCGGCGGGTCCACCTGCCGGTGCCACCCGCGCTCACCGCGCGTACGCAACCACGCCGTCGTCTCGCTCGGCGGCATCGCGGCGGCGACCAGCCAGCCCTGGACGGCGTCGCAGCCCAGGTCGCGCAGGCGCTCCCAGGTCTCGTCGTCCTCGACGCCCTCGGCGACGACGAGCAGGCCGAGGGAGTGCGCGAGGTCGACCGTGCAGCGCACGATCTCGGCGTCCTCGTTGTCGACGGCGAGCCGGGCCACGAACGACCGGTCGATCTTCAGCTCGCTGACGGGCAGGCGGCGCAGGTGCACCAGCGAGGAGTAGCCGGTGCCGAAGTCGTCGAGGGACATCTTCACGCCGTGCCCGGTGAGCCCGGCGAGGGTGTCGGCGGCGCGCTGCGGGTCCTCCAGGAGCACGTGTTCCGTTATCTCCAACTGAAGCGCCCCGGCGGGCACTCCGTGGCGGGCCAGGCGCGCGGCGACGGCGCCCGCGAAGCCGGGGGTGTGCACGTCGCGCGGCGACACGTTCACCGCGACCGGGACGTTCAGGCCCTGCTTGCGCCACCGCGCCACCTGGGCGAGGGCGGACTCCAGGACGTACTCCGTCAGGTGCGGCATGAGGCCGGACGACTCGGCGATGGCGATGAACTCGTCCGGCGGCACCTTGCCGCGCTCGGGGTGCACCCAGCGCACCAGCGCCTCCAGGCCGGCCACCTGGCCGTCGAAGCGGACCTTCGGCTGGTAGTGCAGCTCCACGTCGCCCGCGTCCAGGGCGCGGCGCAGGTCGCCCAGGAGGCCGAGCCGGTCGGGGGTGTTGGAGTCCCGCTTGGACTCGTACACCTCCACGCCCGTGCGGTCCCGCTTGGCCTGGTACATCGCCACGTCGGCGCGGCGCAGGAGCCCTTCCGCGTCGAGCGCGTGATCGGGGAAGACGGCGAGGCCCGCGCTGGCCTCGAGGACGAGGGTGAGGCCGTCCAGGTCCAGGGGGGAGCCGAGGGCGGCGACCAGGGAGCGGGCGACGCGCGTGGCGGACGTCGTGGAGTCGGCGACCGGCAGCAGCACCGCGAACTCGTCGCCGCCGAGCCGGGCCGCCTCCGCGCCGCGCGGCAGCGCGAGCCGCAGCCGGTCGGCGATCTGCAGGAGCAGCCGGTCACCGGCGAGATGGCCGAGGGTGTCGTTGACCGAACGGAAACGGTCCATGTCGAACAGCATCAGGGCGGAGCGCGCGCCGATGCGCTCCGCGTCGTCCAGGGCCGTCCAGGTCCGCTCCAGGAGCCACTGCCGGTTGGGCAGCCCGGTCAGCGGGTCGCGGAGCTGCTCCTCGGCTCTGGCCCGCGCGATCCACAGCGTGGAGTCCAGGGCGACGAGCGGGATCGTGAACAGGGGCAGGAGCAGCGGCAGCGACATCGCGACGACGCAGATCAGCGGGGCGATGCCGAGCAGGGCCACGCCGAGCAGGCCCTGCCGGACCAGGGCGGTGCGGGTGACGGTGGGCAGCGCGCCGGTGCGCGGGGCGTGCACGTACCAGAGCAGGACGCGGGTGACGGCGAGATAGGCGACGGCTACGAGGGCCACCTCGGGCGCCGTGTAGAGGTCCCAGCTCTCCGGGTTCCAGGGGGTGTCGGCGGAGGGTGCGGTGCCGAACGCGGCCATCGCGAGGGCGCCGGCGCCGATGCCGAGGATGTCCACGGCGCCGTGCAGGACGCCCTGTCGCCAGCGGTGGCGGCGGGCGACGCCGACGAGGACGACGACGGTGAGGCTGACCATGCCCGCGGGCATCCAGCCGTACAGCAGCAGGACGGCGACGGTCAGCGCGCCGCCGGAGCCCGTGCCGCCCCACCAGCGGTCGCGGCCGAGCGCGACGAGGTGACCGACGATGAGGCCGGTCAGGACCGCGAGGGACCAGCCGACCGTGCCGGACGGGAAGAGCGGGTGGCCGCCGGTGAAGGCGTGGAAGAAGCCGGTGCCGAGGACGACGGCGGCCGCGGCGACGACGGCCGCGGGCAGCAGCTGCCAGCTCCCGCGCCCGGCCTCGTCATCGGCCCCGTCCACCCCGGCCCCGTCAAGTCCCTGGCCCCGCACGTCCGCCCCTCGCGCGTCGGCGCCCCGGGCGTCCGTCCCGCGTCCGCCGCCTCCGCGCCACAGCCCGCGCCGCTGCGCCCCGCCGCCCTCACCCGCCGCGGCGTCCGTCCCGGCCCGCCCACCGCCTCGGCCGGCCGGGGCGTCCCCGCCGACGCCGGCCACCGCACCCCGCACGCCCGCGGCGTCCCCACCTCCCCCGGAGCCGGTCACCGAACCCCTGCCCGCGGAGGACTCCCCGCCGCCCGCGGAGCCGGTGACGGCTCCCCGGAGGGCGGGCGCCGCCGCCCCACCGCGGACTCCACCCGGAACAGCCGGGGAGCCCGCGCCGGCGAGTCCGGGGCCCGCCGTGCCGTCAACTGCCGTGCCGCGCACGGCTGGTGCGGTCGCGGGCGGGGTGGCGTCCGCCGCGATGCCCGTCTCTTCCGCGCCGGTCCAGGGCGCGCCGTGTCCACCCGCGCCCCGCCGCTCACCTTCGGCACTCGCCGTCACGCCAGCCTCCGCCGGGACCACCGCTCGGTGACCGCCGGTTCCCCGCACGGGCACGACCTGTCCGCCCGGCTCCGGTCCCTCACCAATTGCCCTACCCCGTATGGGTGTTGCTTCCTCCTGCGGGGCGGGATCGGGGCCGGAAACGTCCGCCCAGCTGGGCACCGCGACCGCGTCGGCGCCGCCGGGCACGGTCCAGGCCCGCTCACGGGGACGGAACTCGGGGGTCCCGCCGGGCCACGCGGCGGTGTCGCTCCGGGCGGCGCCCGTGCCGTGCGCGCGGCCGCGCCGGGCGCCGAGCGTGCGCCGCAGGAGCGACCGCAGCCATGAGTCCGGGGCGACGCTCTCGGTCGGTTCCATTCCCGTCCCTCTCACAGCCGGCGGTGCCCACGCCACGCGGAGCCACGCGGACTTGAAGATCCCTGGACAGCCGCGTCTGAAACCCTTCCCCCGGCTCTCGGTGAGCGGGGGCTACCCCATCCGCAGCGGGGCACGGCAGGCGCACACCTCAACAGTAGGCCGCAGAAGGCTTCCACGGGCAGCGGTCGTCTACGGTTGCCCGAATGCGACCCGGCCACCCGTATGCATCTGATATGCGCTGAACGGGTGGCCTTCAACCGCTATTCTTCGGTCGGAAGTGCGACTTCCCGCGCGGCGTCCGCCCCTTGTTCGAGCAGGACCGCGAAGCCGTCCTCATCGAGAACGGGAACCTTCACTTGCATGGCCTTGTCGTACTTCGAACCGGGGTTGTCGCCCACTACGACGAATCCGGTCTTCTTTGAAACGGAACCGGTGACTTTCGCTCCGCGGCTCTGCAGCGCCTCTTTCGCGCCATCTCGCGTGTAGTTCTGGAGCGTGCCCGTGACGACGACGGTGAGGCCTTCCAGGGGGCGCGGGCCCTCGGCCTCTCCGCCGCCGACCTCCTCCATGCGCACTCCGGCGGCCCGCCACTTGCGCAGGATCTCGCGGTGCCAGTCCTCGGCGAACCACTGCTTGAGGGACGCGGCGATGGTCGGGCCGACGCCCTCGACGGCGGCGAGCTCCTCCTCCGTCGCCTGCTCGATGCGGTCGATGGAGCGGAACTCGCGGGCCAGCGCCTCGGCGGCGACCGGGCCCACGTGCCGGATGGACAGGCCGGTGATGACGCGGGCCAGCGGGCGCTCCTTGGCCGCTGCGATGTTCTCCAGCATGGCGAGGGTGTTCTTCTTCGGCTCGCCCTTCTGGTTGGCGAAGAAGGTCACGACCTTCTCCTCGCCGGTCTTCGGGTCCCGCTTGGGCAGGCCCGAGTCCTGGTCGAGGACGTACGACTTGATGGGCAGCAGCTCCTCGACCTTCAGGTCGAAGATGTCGCCCTCGTCGAGGATCGGGGGCTCGGCGGGCTCCAACGGCCTGGTCAGCGCGGCCGCGGCGACATAGCCGAAGTTCTCGATGTCCAGGCACTTGCGGCCCGCGAGGTAGAACAGGCGCTCGCGCAACTGGGCGGGGCAGGTCTGCCCGTTCGGGCAGCGGAGGTCGATGTCGCCCTCCTTCATGGCCCGCAGGGTGGTGCCGCACTCAGGGCACTCGGCGGGCATCACGAACTCGCGCTCACTGCCGTCGCGCAGGTCGACGACAGGGCCGAGGATCTCCGGGATGACGTCGCCCGCCTTGCGCAGGACCACCGTGTCACCGATGAAGACGCCCTTGGCCTTGACCACTTCCTGGTTGTGCAGCGTGGCGAACTCGACCTCCGAGCCCGCGACGGTGACGGGCTCCACCACCGCGTACGGCGTGACGCGGCCGGTGCGGCCGACGCCGACTCTGATGTCGACGAGCTTGGTGTTGACCTCCTCCGGCGCGTACTTCCAGGCGATGGCCCAGCGCGGGGCGCGCGAGGTGGAGCCGAGGCGGCCCTGGAGCGGGATCTCGTCGAGCTTGACGACGACGCCGTCGATCTCGTGCTCCACGGAGTGGCGGTGCTCGCCGTAGTACGCGATGAACTCGCGGACGTCGTCGAGGCCCTGGACGACCTTGCTGTGCGTGGTCGTGGGCAGGCCCCATTCGCGCAGCAGCGCGTAGGCGTGGGAGAGGCAGTCGATGTCGAAGCCCTCGCGGGCGCCGATGCCGTGCACCACCATGTGCAGCGGGCGGGTCGCGGTGATGCGCGGGTCCTTCTGGCGCAGGGAGCCCGCCGCGGCGTTGCGCGGGTTGGCGAAGGGCTTGTCGCCGGCCTCCACCAGGCGGGCGTTCAGCTCCTCGAACTTCTCCATGGGGAAGAAGACCTCGCCGCGGATCTCGACGAGGGCGGGGATGCGGTCGCCGTGCAGGCGCTCGGGGATGTCCGCGATCGTGCGGACGTTGGGCGTGATGTCCTCGCCCGTGCGGCCGTCGCCGCGGGTCGCGGCGCGGGTCAGCCTGCCGTTCTCGTACGTCAGGTTGACCGCGAGGCCGTCGATCTTCAGCTCGCACAGGAAGTGGTGGTCGCTGGTGCCGACCTCCTTGGCGACGCGGTCGGCCCAGGCGGCCAGCTCCTCGTCGTCGAAGGCGTTGTCGAGCGACATCATGCGCTCGCGGTGCTCGACGGAGGCGAAGTCCGTCTCGTACGAACCGGCGACCTTCTGGGTCGGCGAGTCCGGGGTGCGCAGCTCCGGATGCCGCTCCTCCAGGGCTTCCAGCGAGCGCAGCAGCTTGTCGAACTCGGCGTCGCTGACGACCGGCTGGTCCTTCACGTAGTACCGGAAGCGGTGCTCCTCGATCTGTTCGGCGAGCTGGGCGTGCTCGTCGCGTGCCTCGGCGGGCACCGTGCCTTCCTGTTCGACAGCCACCGTCTCGTCCTCCCGTTACCTTCAGACCCAGTTACTCAGGGTTGTCCGCGAGTGATCTCGCCGCCCGGACGCAGTGGGCGAGCGCCGCGCGGGCATACGCGGGCGAAGCGCCCGCGAGACCGCACGACGGCGTGACCGTGACCGCCTCCGCGAGCGACCCCGGATTCAGCCCCAGCCTGCGCCACAGCGTCCTGACACCCATGACGCTACCGGCAGGGTCTGACAATGGTCCGTCCGTGCCCGGCACGACACCGGCGAACAGCTTCGTGCCGGCTTCGACGGCCTCGCCGAGTACCTCGTCATCACGCTCGGTGAGCAGCGCGAAGTCGAACGACACGGCGTCGGCGCCCGCCCGGCGCAGCAGCGCGAACGGCACGTCGGGCGCGCAGGAGTGCACGGCGACGGGGCCGTCGTGGACGGCCATGACGTCGCGCAGCGCGCTCTCGACGACCTGACGGTCCACGGCACGGTGGGTGCGGTACTGGCTGGCGGTCTTGATCTGCCCGCGGAGCACGGCGGTGAGCGACGGCTCGTCGAGCTGGAGCACGGGCGTGGCGCCCGGCACCCGCCTGCGGACCTCCGCGAGGTGGGCCCGCAGGCCTTCCGCGAGGGATCCGGCCAGGTCCCGGCAGGCACCGAGGTCGGAGAGCGCGGCCTCGCCGTTCCGCAGTTCCAGGGCGGCGGCGAGCGTCCAGGGCCCGACGGCCTGGACCTTCAGCGGGCCCTCGTACCCCTGGGTGAACTCCTCCAGGGCGTCCAGGTCCTCGCCGAGCCAGGACGCCGCGCGGCGCGTGTCGCGGCCGGGCCGGTCGCCGATGCGCCAGCCGCTGGGCTCCACGCGCGCGTACAGCTCGACGAGCATCCCGGCGGTGCGGCCGATCATGTCGGCGCCGGGGCCGCGCGCGGGCAGCTCGGCCAGGTACGGCATGCCCTGCCCGGGGCCCGCGGCGGACCCCGCCGCTCCTTCGAAGGTGCCGGTGACCGTCTTCGCGGTCTCGCGGGCGTCGCCTCCCGGCATCGATCCGACGCCGGTGGCGCCGCCCCACTGCATCGTGCTCTCTGCCGTGCTCACCGCCGTGTTCACCGTCCCGGCCGCACCGTCAGGTCGTTGACCTCGGCGTCGCGCGGCAGGTCGAGGGCCATCAGGATGGTCGTGGCCACCGACTCGGGGTCGATCCACTGCGCGGCGTCGTACTCCTTGCCCTCCTGCTGGTGGACCTTGGCCTGCATGGGGCTCGCCGTGCGGCCGGGGTAGACGGAGGTGACGCGCACGCCGTTGCCGTGCTCCTCGTTGCGCAGGGAGTCCGCGAGGGCCTTCAGGCCGTGCTTGGAGGCGGCGTACGCGGACCAGTCGGCGCTCGCGCGAAGGCCCGCGCCGGAGTTCACGAAGATCACGTGGCCCTGGGCGACGCGGAGTTGGGGCAGGAAGTGCCGGGTCAGCTCGGCGGGCGCGATCAGGTTGACGTTGAGCTGGTGGCGCCAGGACTTCGGGGTGAGCTCGCCGACGGGGCCGAGGTCGACGACGCCCGCGATGTGCAGCAGCGAGTCCACGCGGTCCGGGAGCGTCTGGTGCGAGAAGGCCCAGGAGAGCTTGTCCGGGTCGTTCAGGTCGCCGACGAGGGTGTTCGCGCCCGGGTACTCGGCGGCGAGCTCCTTGGCGCGTCCCGCGTCGCGCGCGTGCAGCACGAGGGTGTCCCCGCGCGCGTGGAGACGGCGGGCGACGGCCGCGCCGATGCCGGAGCCCGCCCCGGTGATCACATGAGTTGCCATGCGCCCATGGTCGCATTCCGGCCGCACGGGGCCGACGACCAGCCGTCCCCTGTCACCCGTCGCCCGGGCGGCCGGTCAGCGCGTGCCCATGGCCTCCTCCAGATAGGCAAGGGCGCCCACCGGCTCCTCCGCGAAGAAGACCAGGTCGGTCAGCGGCACCGGCAGGAAGCCCTCGTCCTTCATGCGGCGGAACTGCTCCTTCAACCCGTCGTAGAACCCGGCCGAGTTGAGCAGCACCACGGGCTTGGTGGTCCTGCCGTGCTTCTTCAGCTCCAGGATCTCGGTGGCCTCGTCGAGGGTGCCCGTGCCGCCGACCATGATGACGACGGCGTCGGCCTTCTCCAGGAGCAGCGCCTTGCGCTCGGCGAGGTCCTTGGCGATCACCATGTCGTCCACGCCCGGCCGGGCCTTCGCGGCGAGGAAGTCGACCGAGACGCCCATGAGGCGGCCGCCGGCCTCCTGCACGCCGTCCGCCACGACCTTCATCAGGCCCACGTCCGAACCTTCCCCAAGCTCTTAAAGAGCAGGGGAGACCCCACTCACACCAGCGTGTGCCCGCCCTTGCCGAGCAGCTCGGCGAATTCGCGGGCGGGGCGGGTGTAGGTCTCGGGCAGGTCGGCGGCGGAGAGGAAGACGCAGATATTCATGGGCTCCACGGTACGTTCCGCCTCTGACACCCCGCCTCTGACATCTCGGGAAGAAGAGTTCGCCGGAACGCGCTGCACCAGAGAGAGCCACTACAGGAGGGCGGCATCGTGACCGAGGGACACCCCGAAGTACGTCAGGGACACGAAGGACACCAAGGACACCGCATCACCGTCGAGCAGGGCACCCGGCACGTGCGCGTGGCGCACGGCGGGCAGGTGGTGGCCGAGAGCAGGCGGCCGTTGCTGCTGCGCGAGACGGGCTACCCGGTGCGCTACTACCTGCCTCCGGAGGACGTGCGTACGGACCTGCTGACGCCGTCCGAGACGCACACGTACTGCCCCTTCAAGGGGACGGCGTCCTACTGGTCGCTGCCGGACGCCGCGGACACCGTGTGGGCGTACCCGGAGCCGAAGCCCGAAGTGGCCGCCATCAAGGACCACTTCTGCTTCTACGAAGTGGAGGAGGTTCCGGAGGCCTGAGAGGCCCCAGAGGCCTAAGCGGCCGTCGCCGTGAACGTCCTGCGGTAGGCGGCCGGTGACACGCCCAGGACGGAACGCATGTGCTGGCGCAGCGAGTTGGCGGTGCCGAAGCCCGCGCGGTGGGCCACCAGGTCGATGGGCAGGTCGCTGGTCTCCAGGAGGTTGCGGGCCAGTTCGAGGCGCTGGGCGGTGAGCCAGCGGCCCGGCGTGGTGCCCGCCTCGTCGCGGAAGCGGCGCGTGAAGGTGCGCAGGCTCATGCGCGCGTGCTCCGCCAACTCGCCGAGCGTCAGCGGCTCCTGGAGCCGTTCGAGGGCCCACGCGCGCGTGGCCGCCGTCGTGGCGAGCGTCGGCTCCGGGACGGGCCGTTCGATGTACTGCGCCTGGCCGCCGTCGCGCCAGGGCGGTACGACGCAGCGGCGCGCGACGTGGTTGGCGACGGCGCTCCCGTGGTCGCGGCGTACGAGATGCAGGCACAGGTCGACGCCCGCGGCGACGCCCGCCGACGTGAGGATGTCGCCGTCGTCCACGAAGAGGACGTCCTCGTCGAGCCGCACCCTCGGGAACGCGCGCCGGAACTGTTCGGCGACCTGCCAGTGCGTCGTCGCGGGCCGCCCGTCGAGGAGACCGGCCGCCGCCAGGACGAACGAGGCGCTGCAGAACGACACCAGGCGCGCGCCCGGACGCACCCGCGCGAGGGCGGCGCCGACCGGCCCCTTCAGCCCGTCGACGGCGGTCGCCGTGCCGCAGGGGCCCGCGGGCGGGATCACCACCGTGTCCGCCGTCTCCAAGGCCTCCGGGCCGTGCTCGGCGGTCACGGAGAAGCCCGCGTCGGTCCGTACGGGGCGGCCGTCCGCCGTGCACACCACGACGTCGTACAGCGCCTGTCCCGCCGCGTCCTCGGCGTTGCCGAACACGCGCGAAGGGATGCCCAGTTCGAAGGGGTACACGCCGTCCAGGGCGAGGACGACGACGCGGTGCGCGCTGCCGGAGGTCATGGCCAGATCCTGTCACATGATGGCCAAACTGCCAGCACCGCCGTCGGCCTCCCGGTCGCACTCTGGTGACCGCTCACCAGAGAGGAACAAGATCCATGAGCTCCCGTACGACCACGTCCGCGACCACGAGCACGCCGGCGACCACGCCCGCAGCCACCGCCGTCACCATGCGCGCCGTCAGCCCGCGCGCGTGGGGTGCCCCCGACGTCCTGGTCCCCGTCGAGGTGGACCGTCCCGAGCCCGGCCTCACCGAGATCCTGGTCAAGGTGCATGCGGCCGGGGTGAATCCGGTCGACTGGAAGACGCGCGCCGCGGGCGAGTTCGGGACGTGGGGCGACACCCCGATCCTCGGGTACGACGTGTCCGGCACGGTCGAGGCCGTCGGTCCCGGAGTGACCCTCTTCGCCCCCGGTGACGAGGTGTTCGGCATGCCGCGCTTCCCGGAGCAGGCGGGCGGCTACGCCGAGTACGTCACCGCTCCCGCGCGGCGCTTCGCCCGCAAGCCCGCGAACATCGACCACGTCGGGGCGGCCGCGCTGCCCCTGGCCGCGCTCACCGCCTGGCAGGGCCTGATCGAGACGGCCGGGTTGCGCGCCGGTCAGCGCGTGCTGATCCACGCGGCCGCCGGCGGCGTCGGCCACCTCGCGGTGCAGATCGCCAAGGCGCACGGCGCGTACGTCATCGGCACGGCGCGCGCCGACAAGCACGACTTCCTGCGGAGCCTGGGCGCGGACGAGCTGATCGACTACACGGAGGTGGACTTCGCGGAGGCGGTACGGGACGTGGACGTGGTGCTCGACGGGGTGGGCGGCGAGTACGGCACCCGCTCCCTGGCGGTCCTCCGTCCCGGCGGCCACCTGGTCACGCTGCCCGACCCGGGCGGGCTCCCGGACGCCGCGCGGGCCGCCGCGCTCGGCGTGCACACCGGCTGGACGGTCGTGGAGCCGGACCGGCACGGCATGCTGGAGATCGCCCGCCTCGTGGCGGAGGGGCGGCTGCGCGCCGAGGTCGCCCGGACGTTTCCGCTGGCGCGGGCGGCCGAAGCACACGCCGTGGGCGAACTGTCCCGCACCGCGGGGAAGCTGGTCCTCACCGTGACGTGATGCGTATGGGGCTGCGTCCCTTTCCCCCGCATCGCCGCTTCGCGGCTCGTCCTCAATCTCCCCCAAGCTCTTAAGGAGCAGGGGGGACCCCCTCGACGGGCTAGAACCCGCTCAGGCCAGTGCGGTAGCCCGCTCCGTTGTGGCGATTGTCGCCGAGCCCACCACCCGCGTGCCGTCGTACAGGACGATCGCCTGGCCTGGGGCGACCCCCCGTACCGCCTCCGCGAAGGAGACCCGCAGCTCGCCGTCCACCAGCTCCGCCGTGACCGGCGTCTCGCCGCCGTGGGCGCGGAGCTGGGCGGTGTACGAGCCGGACCCGGAGGGGGCCGCGCCGCACCAGCGGGGCTTGATGGCCGTCAGGGCCGTGACGTCCAGGTCGGCGGCGGAGCCGACCGTCACGGTGTTGTTCACCGGGGAGATGTCCAGGACGTAGCGGGGCTTGCCGTCGGGGGCGGGGGTGCCGATGCGCAGGCCCTTGCGCTGGCCGATGGTGAAGCCGTACGCCCCCTCGTGGGTGCCCAGCTTGTTGCCCTCGGCGTCGACGATGTCGCCCTCCGCCCTGCCCAGGCGGGAGGCGAGGAAGCCCTGGGTGTCGCCGTCCGCGATGAAGCAGATGTCGTGGCTGTCGGGCTTCTTGGCGACGGCGAGCCCGCGGCGCTCGGCCTCCGCGCGGATCTCGTCCTTCGTGGTGACCGTGTCGCCGAGCGGGAACAGCGCGTGCGCGAGCTGCCGGTCGTCCAGGACCCCGAGGACGTAACTCTGGTCCTTGGCCATGTCCGAGGCGCGGTGCAGCTCGCGCGTGCCGTCGTCGTTCACCACGACCTGCGCGTAGTGGCCGGTGCAGACCGCGTCGAAACCGAGGGCGAGGGCCTTGTCCAGGAGCGCGGCGAACTTGATCTTCTCGTTGCAGCGCAGGCACGGGTTCGGGGTGCGCCCCGCCTCGTACTCGGCGACGAAGTCCTCGACCACGTCCTCCCGGAAACGCTCGGCGAGGTCCCACACGTAGAACGGGATGCCGATGACGTCCGCCGCGCGCCGCGCGTCGCGCGAGTCCTCGATGGTGCAGCACCCGCGCGCGCCCGTGCGGAACGACTGCGGGTTCGCGGAGAGCGCCAGGTGCACACCGGTCACGTCGTGCCCGGCTTCGGCGGCCCGGGCAGCGGCGACGGCGGAGTCCACGCCACCGGACATGGCGGCGAGGACGCGGAGCGGACGGCTGGTGCGCGGCTGGGCCGAGGAGATCTGCGAAGTCATAGCCCTAACAGGGTACGGGTCCGTGGGAACCCACTGCCCGTGAGTATGCGTTGAGGATCACATGGGGGACGAGAACGCGGAGCACACCGAGAAGGCCGGGCGGGCCGAGGAGACCGGGCGCCCCGGGCAGGCCGGGAATCCCGGGTCCGGCGGCAGCGGGGCGGGCGCGGAGCCCACGCGGCGGCGCGGGCCCACGCGGCGCGCGCTGCTGCTCGGCGGTGCGGCCGCCGGCGTCGGCGCGGCCGTGCTCGCCCGCGACGAGCTGGGCCGCCTGTGGTGGCGGTTCCCCGGCGTCGTCAAGAAGCGCAGGGAGGGCGAGGTCGACGCCCGGGGCGCGCAGTGGATAGCGGCGTCCAGTGCGAACTGGCGGCGGGCCGACCGCCCCTCGGACTACGACATCGACCGCGTCGTCATCCACGTCGTCCAGGGTGGGTACGCGACCGCCCTGAAGGTCTTCAAGGACCCAGGGCACGGGGCGGCGGCGCACTATGTCGTCCGCAAGGACGGGCACGTCGCGCAGATGATCCGCGAGCTCGACGTGGCCTTCCACGCGGGCAACAGGTCCATGAACGAGCGCAGCGTGGGCATCGAGCACGAAGGGTTCGTGGACGAGAAGTCGTCGTTCACGGACGCGATGTACGCGGCTTCGGCGCGGCTCACGGCGGGGATCTGTGGGCGGTACGACATTCCGGTGGACCGGGAGCATGTCATCGGGCATGTGGAGGTGGAGGGTACGGATCACACCGATCCTGGGCCGCACTGGGACTGGGAGCGGTATTTGCGGCTTGTGCGGCGGGAGCGGGACAGGCCTGCCCGGGCGGGCACGCCTGCCTAGTGGGAACCGCGCCGGGGGTGGCCCGGTGGGAGCTCCCGGCTGAATTCCCTCAGCTCAGGCCTGCCGTCCGTGCCCGTTCCACCGCCGGGCCGATCGCCCCCGCCACCGCCTCCACGTCCGCTCGCGTCGACGTGTGGCCCAGCGAGAAGCGGAGGGTGCCGCGGGCCAGGTCGGGGTCGGTGCCGGTGGCGAGGAGGACGTGGCTGGGCTGGGCGACGCCCGCGGTGCAGGCGGAGCCGGTCGAGCACTCGATGCCCTGCGCGTCCAGGAGCAGCAGGAGCGAGTCGCCCTCGCAGCCGGGGAAGGTGAAGTGGGCGTTGGCGGGCAGTCGGCCCCCGGGGGCGGGGTCGCCGCCGAGGATGGCGTCGGGGACGGCCGCGCGGACGGCCGCGACCAGTTCGTCGCGCAGCGCGCCGATCTCGCGGGCGAACCACTCGCGGCGCTCGGCGGCGAGCCGCCCGGCCACAGCGAACGCGGCGACCGCGGGCACGTCGAGCGTGCCGGAGCGCACGTGCCGCTCCTGCCCGCCGCCGTGCAGCACGGGCACGGGGCTCTGGGCGCGGCCGAGCAGCAGCGCGCCGATGCCGTAGGGGCCGCCGATCTTGTGCCCGGAGACGGTCATCGCGGCGAGCCCGGAGGCACCGAAGTCGACGGGCACCTGCCCGAAGGCCTGCACGGCGTCGGCGTGCAGCGGCACGTCGAACTCGGCGCAGACGTCGGCCAGTTCGCGCACCGGCTGGAGGGTGCCGATCTCGTTGTTGGCCCACATGACGGTCGCGAGGGCGACGTCGTCGGGGTCGCGGGCGATGGCCTCGCGCAGCGCTTCGGGGTGCACGCGGCCGTGCGCGTCCACGGGGAGGTACTCGACGGTGGCGCCCTCGTGCTCACCGAGCCAGTCCACGGCGTCGAGGACGGCGTGGTGCTCGACGGGGCTCGCCAGGACGCGGGTTCGGGGCGGGCCGCCGTCCTTGCCGGAGCGTCGCGCCCAATAGAGGCCCTTCACGGCGAGGTTGTCGGCCTCGGTGCCGCCGGAGGTGAAGACGACCTCGCTGGGGCGCGCGCCGAGCGACTCGGCCAGTGTCTCGCGTGCCTCCTCGACGGTGCGCCGCGCCCGGCGCCCCGCCGCGTGCAGTGAGGAGGCGTTGCCGGTGACGGCGAGCTGGGCGGTCATCGCCGAGATCGCCTCCGGAAGCATCGGAGTGGTCGCGGCGTGGTCGAGGTAGGCCATGGTGCGCACGATTCTACGAGCCGCGTGTGCGCGGCCGGACCCCGCGGGGGCCCGTCGGCGCCGGTCAGCCCGCGAAGCTCCAGGACACCGTGTCGTTCAGGGACATCAGTACGCCGAGGAGGACGAGGTCGGCCACGCCGAGCCCGAGTCCGAGCAGCGCACGGCCTCGGCGGGCGGTGCCGCGCCACAGCGCGACGGACGCGAGGGCGATGGCGACGGGGCCGAGCACGATGTTCAGGACGAGCAGCCCGAGCAGACCGAGGACGAAGGAGGCCACGGCCATGCCGTCGGTGTCCCGACGGCCGACGGGACGGTGCGCCGCGTGGCGGTCGGCCGGTGCCTGTGCGGTGAGTTCCATGGTGCGACTCCTCAGGGTGGTCGGATGTCGTACGGAATCCGAGGTCTCGCACGGATCCCAGATCTCGTACGGAATCTGGCGGCCGTACGGAATCGGTGGCGCCGTCAGCGGTGGCGCGCGTGCCGCTCGCGCACCGCGAACACCAGCAGCCACAGGCCGATGGCGGTGGCCATGACGAGCGTGACGGGCAGCGGGGCGTGCGCCACGGTGCCCATGGCGACGCCGAGCAGCAGGAGTGCGGCGACGAGGAACAGCATGGGAGATCCACCTCTCTTCGGTGAACGCTTGTGGTTACAACTGTTCACTGACTGGAGAGTCTACTCGCTCCCCGGCTTTCACATCTCGGAGAACAGTTGTTAACTGCATGGCATGAGTCACACCCTCGACGGCCCGGCCCGGGGCGCCCGGCAGGCGCAGAAGCAGAAGACCCGGCAGGCGCTCCTCGACGCGGCGCTGCGCCTGCTGGAGGAGCAGAGCCTGTCCAGCCTCGGCCTGCGCGAGGTGACCCGCGCCGTGGGGGTGGCCCCCACCGCCTTCTACCGGCACTTCCGTGACACCGCCGACCTGGGCGTGGCCCTCGTCGAGGAGGCCCTGGGCAGCCTGCACGCGACGCTCGTCGCCACGCTCGCGGCGACCGGCGACGGCGAGGAGCGCATCGCGGCCGCCGTTGACCTGATCGCCGCCTATGTGCGCGCCCACCCGGCCCACGCCCGCTTCATCGCGCGCGAGCAGCACGGCGGCGTGAAGCGGGTGCGCGAGGCCATAGGCGCGCAACTGACGCTGTTCGCCGAGGAAGTGGCGGCGCAGTTCGCCATGGAGCCGGAGGCGGCGGGCTGGAGCGAGGAGGACCTGCTGATGCTCGCGCGGATGTACGTGGACCACATGGTGATGACCGCGTCCGCGCTCCTGGAGACCGACGACGAGGGCCCGGTGACGGACACGGCCCGCAGGCAACTCCGCCTGGTGAGCCTCGGCCGCCTGCACTGGCTCGACGCGCCGGTAAGGGGCAACTAGCCTTGTCGGTCATGACGACCACACGCGATGAGACCACCACACCCGACGACTGGCCCCTCGACGAGACCTTCACCTCCTCCTCCGGCACCGTCCGCTGGGCCGCCCTCGGGCCCGCCGGGGCGCCCCCGGTCGTCCTGGTCCACGGCACCCCGTTCTCGTCGTACGTCTGGCGGGGCGTCGCCAGGGCGCTGTCGCGGGAACACCGCGTGTACGTATGGGACTTGCCGGGGTACGGCGCCTCCGAGATGCGGGACGGGCAGGACGTGACGCTCGCCGCGCACGCCCGCGTGCTCACGGAACTGCTCGCGCACTGGGGCCTGGACGGGCAGGACGGGCGGGACGGGCGGGACCTCCCGGCGGTCGTGGCGCACGACTTCGGGGGCTGCGTGGCGCTGCGGGCCCACCTGCTGCACGGAGCGCGCTATGCCCGCCTCGCCGTCGTCGACCCGGTGGCGCTCGCGCCGTGGGGCTCGCCCACGTACCGGCTGCTCGGCGCGCACGCGGAGGTGTTCGCGCAGCTCCCGGCCGCGCTGCACGAGGCGCTGGTGCGTGAGTACGTCGGCTCGGCGAGCCACCGCGGACTGCACCCGGCCGTCCTCGACCGGCTCGTGGCGCCCTGGTGCACCGAGGCGGGCCGGCCGGCCTTCTACCGGCAGATCGAGCAGAACGACCAGCGCTTCACGGACGAGATCCAGGGCAGGTACGGCGAGTTGGCGCTGCCCGTCCTCATCTGCTGGGGCACCGAGGACACCTGGATCCCGGTGGCGCGCGGCCACGAACTCGCCGAGCTGATCCCGGGCGCCGAGCTGCGCCTGATCGAGGGCGCCGGACATCTCGTACAGGAGGACGCGCCGGCGGAACTCACGGCGGAGCTCGGCCGTTTCCTCATTGCGGGCCCTCGTACAGCGCACTGACCGCCGCGGCGGCCCGCGCCATCTCTTCGCGCACCTCCGGCGGCGAAAGCACCTCGACGGCGTCGGAGAACGCGAGCAGCACGCGGGCCGCGCGCGTCTCCTCGCACACCATGCGCACAGTGATCCACTCCCCCTTGCCCCCGGTCCCTACGTCCCCCTCATCCCCCTCATCCTCGGCGACCACCTCGGTGAGCGCGCCCCCGTGCAGTCGAAGGAAGCGCCCGTAGCGGTCGCGGCGCACCCGCGCGGTGACCTCGATGCCGCCGGTGCGCCGCTCCACCCGCCGCTTCAGCACCTGCCAGACATCGGCGAGTTCGACGCCCGGCCTGCGCCGCACGGGCTCGTCCGTGACGCGCGCCGAGCGCACCCGGTCGGCGCGGAACAGCCGCGGCTCCCCGTCCCGGTCGGCCACGAGATACCAGACACCCGCCTTGGAGACGAGGCCGTACGGATCGAGGAGGTAGGTCACCGGCTCGTCCGGGTCCTCCGCGCCGCTGTGCACATAGCCGACGCACAGCCGCCGGTCGGCGAAGACGGCGTCCTGGAGCGTGCCCAGGTGGTCCACCGGCAGCCCGTCGCCCGGTCCGCGCGTCCACCGCGTGGCGTCGACGAGGATCCGGCGGCTGGTCAGTTCGGCGGCGGGCCGGTGCGGTGCGGGCAGCGCCGCCATCACCTTGCGCAGGGCCGAGCCGATGGCCGCGTCCAGGCCGAGCGCGGCGTGCGCGCCCTGCGCGGCGAGGACGAACAGGGCGCGCGACTCGTCGGCGGTCAGCCCCGTGACGTCCGTGCGGTAGCCCGGCAGCAGCGCGATGCCGCCGTGCCGGCCGCGCTCGGCGTACACCGGGACACCGGACGCGGAGAGCGCGTCGACGTCGCGGTAGATGGTGCGTACGGACACCTCGAGGCGCTCGGCGAGTTCGTGCGCGGGCACCGTCCCGCGGGTCTGGAGCAGCAGGAGGATGGAGAGCAGCCGGTCGGACTTCACACGGTCAAGGATCGCGCAGGCCGGGCCCCGGGCACGCCGCGGCCACCCCGGGCCCCGGACACCCGCGGCCACCGTCGCCGCGCCTGATCCAGAAGCGCCCGGTCCAGAAGCGCCCGATCCAGAAGCGCCCGATCCAGAAGCGCCCGATCCAGAAGCGGCGGAAAAGCCCCGTCACCTGTTCCCAAATTCTGCTTATGATTCGGACGTGTTCGACTCCCGGCACATCAGGTCCTTCCACGAAGTGGTCCGCACCGGTTCGTATTCCGCCGCGGCCCGCTCGCTCGGCTATACGCAGCCCGCGATCACCCAGCAGATGAAGGCGCTCGAACGGTCCGTGGGCACGGTCCTGTTCACCCGCGTCGGCCGCCGGATGCGGCTCACGGAGGCGGGCGAGGCGCTGTCCCGGCACGCCGGGGTGATCCTCGGCAACATCGACGCGGCGCAGCAGCAGATGAACGCGATCACGCGGCTGCGCACCGGCCGGGTCAGACTGTGCGCGTTCCCGAGCGCCACCGCCACCCTGATCCCCGAGGCCCTGGCCCGCCTGGCCCGCGGCCACCGCGGCATCCGCGTCGAGCTGCAGGAGTACGAGCCGCCGGAGTCGCTGCGGCGCCTGGTGCACGGCGACGCCGACGTCACGCTCGCGTTCACCTATCCCGGCCTGCGCGAAGACGTGCCGGACGAGGTCGTCGAAGTACCGCTGATGGAGGACCAGTTGACGGTCCTGATGCCCACCCGGCACCCCATGGCGCGGCGCCGCTCGGTGCGGCTCGCCGATCTGTCCGAGGAGCGCTGGATCGCCGGGTGCCTGCGCTGCCGGGCCAACTTCCTGCACGAGTGCGCCGAGCAGGGCTTCGCGCCGGACATCGCCTTCACCACCGACGACAACCTCGTCATACAGAGCCTCGTCTCGGAGGGACTCGGCATCGCGATGATGCCGGGCCTCGTCCTGAACTTCCTGTGCCACCGCTCCGTCACCGGCCGCCCGCTGGACCCGGCGTCGCGGCGGCAGGTGTCCGCGTACGTCCTGCGGGAGCATCTGCGCATTCCGGCCACGGCGCTCGTGCTCGACGAGTTGAAGGCCGTGGCGGCGAACCGGGTGGGTTGCTAGAACGCTCTATCTAGTCTCAACAGGTAAGTTCTCCACCCCATCCATAAGCAAGCTTTGAGGTTCCGCCAAGAAACTGTCGTTGGACGTGATGGATGGTGCGGGCCGACCCTGCCCGTATGACCACCCCCACCGCGCACACCCGCACCCGCACGACGGAGCGCCTCGACGCGCTCGTCTCCGACATCCGCGAGGCCGTCGGCCGCGGCCTGCCGCCGGACCTGACCGCGTACCTGGTCGGCGAGCGCCTCGCGCCCCACCTCGGCGCCGCCGACCTGCTCACCCCCGAGCAGTGCGAGGGCGATCCGGACCGCTACCGCCAGCACCTGCTGCACGCCGAGAGCGACGGCAGCTTCTCCGTCGTCGCTCTGGTGTGGCTGCCCGGCCAGCGCACGTCGGTGCACGACCACGTGTCGTGGTGTGTGACCGGCGTGCACGAGGGCGAGGAGCACGAACGGCGCTACCGGCTCGTGCCGGCCGCGGGGCCCGGCACCGCGGCGCACCTCGTCGCCACGGAGGACGTGGTGAACCCGAAGGGCGCGGTGTGCGGTTTCGCGCCGCCCGGTGACATCCACCGCGTGTGGAACGCGGGTGCCGGGCGGGCGATATCCCTGCACGTCTACGGCGCGGACATCTCGCGGCTCGGCAGCAGCGTGCGGCGCGTGTACGACCTGCCGGCCGACCGCTGATGGCGCTGCTCGGACAGCGCCCGCCGAAACCGGCACCGGCACCGCGTGCGCGCCCGCTCTCGCGGTGGCGCGCGGCCACTTCGGGCCCCTGGCCCGGCCTAGCCCTCGCGGCGACGGGCGTCGCCCTCGCCTGGCTGACCCACCGCCTGGTGCCCGGCATACCGATGCTGACGGTCGCCATCGTCCTCGGTCTGGCGGCCGCGCAGGTGCCCGGTTCGCGGGTGTGGGTACGCGGCTGGGCCCGCCCCGGACTCACCTTCGCCGCGAAACGGCTGATGCGGGTGGGTGTGGTGCTGCTGGGCCTGAAGCTCAGCCTGCGCGATGTGCTGGGGGTCGGCTGGGAGACCGTCGCGATGGTGCTCGTCGTGGTCGCGGCGACGTTCTTCGGTACGTGGTGGCTCGGCCGGAAGCTGGGGCTGCCCGGTGACCAGCCCCTGCTCATCGCCACCGGCTACTCGATCTGCGGGGCGTCGGCGATCGGCGCCGTGAGCGACGTGTCGCGCAGCGAGGAGCGGGACACGGCCGCTTCGGTGGCTGTCGTGACGCTCTGCGGGACGCTCGCGATCGCCGTACTGCCGCTGCTCCAGGGGCCGTTGGGGCTGAGCGACGCGGAGTTCGGGCGGTGGGTCGGGGCGAGCGTGCACGACGTGGGGCAGGTGGTCGCGACCGCGCAGACCGCCGGGGGTGACGCCCTCGGGGAGGGCGTGCTCGTCAAGCTGATGCGGGTGGCGATGCTGGCTCCGCTGGTGGCGGGGGTGGCGATGGCGGCACGGGCACGCGCCGCGGACGCCCCGGGGGCGGTGGACGGCGCGGGTGGGCGACGGCCGCCCCTGGTGCCGCTGTTCGTCGCGGGATTCGTGGGGATGGTGGCGGTACGCAGCACGGGGTGGCTGCCCGACTCGGCCCTCGACGCGGCCGGAGTCGCCCAGGAACTCCTCCTCGCCGCGGCACTGTTCGGCCTCGGCAGCGCGGTGGACCTCCGGTCACTGGTACGCACCGGGGGCCGGGTGGGCCTTGTGGGACTGTGCGCGTGGGTCGTGGTGGGAGGGGTGTCTTATGCGGGGGTGTGCCTTACGGGTTGACGGGTTTCTGGCGGGGCGCCTTGGACACGGGGCCAGGCCTGCCCCTCCCCGTACATGACGGTCAGGGGAGGCGGACTCGGGCCAGTTGGCGGGACTGGGCGACCAGGCGGTCGGCGGAGTCCCAGACTTCGGCGTCCTCCTCCAGATAGCCACCGGCCAGGTTGCGGGTGGAGATGGCGACGCGGAGGGGCCCGGGCACGGGCCGGGCACGGACGTGGACGGTGAGTTCGACGGTGGGCACCCACCCCTTGAGCCCGAGCTCGAACGCCGTCGGCGGCAACGCGTCCACGGCGAGCAACAGCGACAGCGGGTCGGCGGGGCGCCCGTCGGCGAGCCCGAACCACCCCCGCATCTCCCCCTTGCCGGACGGCGCCCCCAACGCCCACCCCAGCGTCGCGGGATCCAGCTTCAGCCACAGCCGGTCGGCGATCGCGGACGACCCTGGCACGGCGCGCTGCTCGGCCGGCGCGTCGTCGGCCCCGAAGCACTCCTCGACGGGCGGCAGCACCGGCGGCACGGCCGACGTACGCACATCGTCGGGCAACGCCCCGAGATCCCCGTACGAAGCAAGCACCCGCAGCCGCTCGACCTCACTGCCGTCGGCCCCGAACTGTACGAGCGAGGCCTGCCCGGTGGAGAGCCCGCGCCCGGTCCGCACGGTCTGGGTGCGGACGACGGCGGGCCCCGGCGCGGACGCCGTCAGATAGTGCGCGGAGACCGTGAACGGGTCGGGATGCGGCAGCGCGTGCGCGAGGGCGCGGCCGACGACCGCGAGGAGATAGCCGCCGTTGACGGCGTTGACGATGGTCCAGCCCGCGGAGAGGTCGGTGTCGTAGACGCCCGGCTCCCGCTCGGTGACCGCCGTGTCGCGGTCGAACTCGCTGTCCCCCACCGCCGCGCGCGCTACCGGCGCCTCAGATGTTTCCACCATGCCAGCAACGTACAACATGAAACTACTGAGCGGTAGCTTTTTTCACGGGCCGAAGCACACACGCCCCCCGTCACCGCCCGCCGCCGGATCGAGGCAGACCTCGGCCCTGCGGGCGTCGCGGGCCGCCGTCATCGGGGTCGCGATGTAGTCGTCGGAGTTCCGCGCGAGGGCCCGCTTGGTGCGCGCGCCCGGCTGGGACAGCTCGATGCGGTCGCCCGCCCGCAGGTTCATGCCGCGCGCCCAGACCGCCCCGCACCGCTCGCTGTACCGGATCTCGACGCGCTGCCCGCCGGGGGCCGTCCGCATCAGTGGCGAGACGACCATGCCCTGCCTGCCGCACCCCATCTCCTTGGGGTTCTTGCCCTCGCAGGACCGCGCACGGCACCCCGGCTCGAACTGCGCCGGAGGCGCCAAGGGCCGCCCGTCGGCCTCGTCACGTACCGGCCCTCCCGAGCCTCCCGACGCGGCGCCCGTCGACAGGACCACCGCCAGCGTCACGGCGCCGACGGCGGCCGCCACCACGCCGCCCACCAGCGCCGCCCGCCGCCCGCGCCGGACCCGATGCCCGGCCGTGACGGTGGCGGCGGACGGACGCGGCGCGGGCACCGCGGCCCGAGTCGACCGCGCCCGGCCGCTCCACACGGGGTCCGCGAGCCCCCACAGCGCGAGCAGCCGCCCCGAGGGCTCCCGCGCCACCTCGCACAGCGACTCCACCGCCTGTTTCGGCGGCTGCTGCTTGCCGTTGAGATAGCGGTCCCAGGAGGACTTGCTGTACGGCGTGTGCCGCGCGAGCGCGGCCAGGCTCAGGCCCGCGCGCTCCTTCACCTCGCGCAACTCGGCGGCGAGACGGGCGCATTCGAGAGGCGTTTCGGCGTCCGCCCCGCTCACGGCGTGTTCCTTGTGCCCGCTCATGACGTGTTCCTTGTGCGCCTTCACCGTCGCAGCGCCCCCCACGTGTCCGGGCCCACGATCCCGTCGGGCGCCAGGTGCTGGGTCTTCTGGAAGCTCCGGGCCGCGCTCTTGGTCCGCTCGCCGTACGCGCCGTCGACCGTGCCCGGGTCGTGGCCGTGGTGGCGCAGCAGGCACTGGGCCTCCACGACGTCCCAGCTCGTGCTGTTGGTGTCGAGCAGCACCTCGGTGCTGAGGCTGTAACCGGCGTACAGGGCGCCGTCCTTGCGGCCGATGTCGCAACGGTGGCTCTTGCCGGGCCGGAAGACGAACACGCCCCGCTGCTCTCCCGGCTGCCCCTGCTGCGACGTCTGCTCCTGCCGGTCCGGGCGGCCCTCGGACGAGGAGCCGTCGCCGTCCCACGGGCGGCCGATCAGCAGGCTCGTGACGGCGGCGAGCAGGGCGGCGCAGACCACGCCGACCAGGAGGCGACGGCGGCGCGGGCCCCCGGGGCGGCGCGGCGGACCGTCGCGGCCTCCGTCCGCCCCCTCACCACCTTCGCTCGCCTCACTCCCCATGGCCCCCTCCGGGCCCTCGCTCCCCCACGCCTCCGCCGCCACGTCCCGCAGCGCGAGCAGCCGGCCGGGGTCCGCCCCGCACGTCCGGGCCAGCTCCTCGACGGCCTCGCGCGGCGGTAGCGCCTTGCCGTTGAGATAGCGCGCCCAGGACGAGCCGCTGTAGGAGGTCTTGGCTGCGAGAGCGGACTGGCTGAGCCCGCTGTGGTCCTTCAACGCCCGCATCTGTACGACGAGTTGCCACACACGCCGGTCCAGGGAGGCGGGCAGCTCCTTCCAACGCGACATGCTCCACCCCTGACGCGTTCGAGATCCCCCGAGGCGACGAGTGCCTCCCGCCGTGTGGCGGCAGGCCGTACGCCCTTCCCCCGAAGGATGGCAAGGGCGCGGGGTCCGGTTCCAGCCTTTCCCCGGCCACCGTTCAACACGCGCCATGGTCGACAAGCCGCGTCGGGGTCCGAGGGCCGTCCCGCCGTCCCACGACGACGGCATGGGACACGGCGCCCCCGCAGGTCAGAGGCCCGGGCCTCCCGCGAACCCGCCACTTCGCGGCTTCCCCTGTCCGCCGTGCCGCGGCCCGGCGCACAGTCGGTGACGCACAACGGGCGGCGTGGTCCACCCCACGCCGCCCCACCACACAGGAAGGGACGAAGCCACATGATCATCGGTAAGCGCGCAGCAATCGGCACGGCGGCCCTGGCTCTCGGCGGCGGCCTGATGGCCTCGGGCGTGGCGCCCACCGCCTTCGCCTCCCAGGGGTCCGCCGCCCAGCGGGCACCGCAGGCCACCATGGCCGTCACGGACCAGGGCACCCAGCAGTCCGCCGACGCGCGGCGGCCCGGCTGCCCCTGGCCGTCCGTCTGCTTCTACAAGGGCAACACCCTGCTCGCGAAGTACAAGGACATGGGCTACCAGAACCTCGGTCCGCGGGCCAAGCAGGCCAAGGTCATCACCAACTCCCGCCGTGACGACGGAGCCAAGCTCTACTTCGTGCACACGAGCGGCCAGCGGAAGTCGGCCTGCCTCAAGCCGCGCAAGACCGGCTACGTCAATCCTGGCTGGAAGCCGTACGCCATCAACATCCGCAACAGCCCCAGCTGCCGGTGACCGACCGGCCCTGCGGTGACCCGGGTGGCCTCCGGTGACCCGGGTGATCCCGGTGACCCGGGTGACACGACAGCGGGCGGCCCGTCCTCCCTCGGGGGAGAGGACGGGCCGCCCGCCTGCCCTGCCCGGGTCAGACCGACTCCTCGGCGGCCGACGAGCGGCGGTTCCAGGCGCGCGGCGCCCGCCAGTGGTAATGCATCGCGAGCAGCCGCAGCACGAACGCGGTGACGATGGCGAACGCCGTCGTGAACCCGTTCAGGGCGTCGAAGCGGATGCACAGGGCGACGATCGTGGCGCCCACGACGGCGGGGACCGCGTACAGGTCACGGTCCCAGCGGACCAGGGACGGCACCTCGTTGGCGACGATGTCGCGCAGGACGCCGCCGCCGACCGCCGTGGCCAGGCCCAGGGTGGCGGACGCGGTGAGGCCGAGCCCGTAGTCGTACGCCTTCGTGGTGCCCGTGACGCAGAACAGGCCGAGGCCGGCCGCGTCGAAGACGTTCACCGCGAACTGGGTGCGTTCGACCTGGGGGTGCAGGAAGAACACGAGGAGTGCGGCGAGCAGCGGCGTGAGGAAGTAGCCGAGATCGGTGAAGGCGGCCGGGGGGACCGCGCCGATCACCAGGTCGCGGAAGAGGCCGCCGCCGAGGGCCGTGACCTCGGCGAGTACGGCGATGCCGAAGACGTCGAAGTTCTTGCGTACGGCGAGGAGGGCGCCGGATATCGCGAAGACGAAGATGCCGACGATGTCCAGTGCGTGCTGGACCCCCGGGCTGAACAGTTCCTGAAGCACGCACCATTGTCCCCCAACCGAAAGCCACCCCTCCCGCCCCAGCCCCTGACCACCCCGGGCAGGAAACGCGCCGCGAGCGGCAAAAGCCCCGGGGGGCGGGGAACCCCGGCACATGCCGGGGGTCGGCAGAGGAACGCGCCGCCAGCCGTAAGGGCGGACGGGTGGGTGGGGGAAAGCCCGTCCGGCGATTGAGGACGAGGCCGGAGGCCGATCTGCGGTGCGGCGGCCTCCGGCACCAAAAGCACGCTCAGTCGGTCGTGCCCGAGCCCTTCTTCAACCCCGCGCCCTTCTTCGAACCCGTGCCCTGTTCCGGACCCACGTCCTCCCCCGGCTCGGCGTCCTTCTGCAGCTCGGCGTCCGCTCGCGGCTCGGCGTCCACCTGAGGCTCGGCGGGCCCGTCCGCCACCGCAGGCTCCTCCGCCTCGGCGGCCTCAGCCTCCGGAGCAGACACCTCCGCGGCAGCGGACTCCTCCGCGGACGCAGGCTCCTCCGCAGGAGCGGACTCCTCCGGAGACGCGGGCTTCTCCGCCTCGGCGGCCTCAGCCTCCGAAGCAGGCTCCTCCGCAGCAGCGGCCTCCCCCGGAGACGCGGCCTCCCCCGCGGCAGCGGACTCCTCCGCGGACGCGGCCGACGCCGGCGCCGGCGACTCGGCGGCGCCCCCACCTCCCGTACCCTCCGCGGCAGCGGCCTCCGCATCCGCCACGGTGCTCACCGACACCACATCGATCGCCTCCCTGGCCACCTGGAGGAGCTTCGTGTCCTCGGGGGCCTGGTCGGAGGCGTTCTCGGGGTGGTGGCAGGCCACCTGGTGGGCGGTTTCGAGGGCGAGGAGCGGAGGCTCCTTGACCGCGCAGATCTCCGTCGCCTTCCAGCACCGCGTGTGGAAGCGGCACCCGCTCGGCGGGTCGATGGGCGAGGGCACGTCCCCGCGCAGCAGGATGCGCTCGCTCTTGACCCCGCGCCGCTTGGGGTCCGGCACCGGCACCGCGGACAGCAGCGCCTTGGTGTACGGATGCATGGGCCTGGTGTACAGGTCCTTGCGGTCCGCGAGTTCGACGATCTTGCCGAGGTACATCACCGCGATGCGGTCGGACACGTGCCGGATGACCGACAGGTCGTGCGCGATGATCACGTACGTGAGCCCGAGCTCGTCCTGGAGGTCGTCGAGGAGGTTGACCACCTGGGCCTGGATGGACACGTCCAGGGCGGACACCGGCTCGTCGGCGACGACCAGCTTCGGCTGGAGGGCGAGCGCCCGCGCGATGCCGATGCGCTGGCGCTGGCCGCCGGAGAACTCGTGCGGATAGCGGTTGTAGTGCTCGGGGCTGAGGCCGACCCGCTCCAGCATCCCCTGGACGGTCTTCTTGACGCCGCCCTCGGGGCTGACGCCCTGGAGCTTGAAGGGCGCGCCGACAATCGTGCCGATGGTGTGCCGGGGGTTCAGCGACGAGTACGGGTCCTGGAAGATCATCTGGACGTCGCGGCGCAGCGGCCGCATCTTCGCCGTGCCCAGGTGCGTGATGTCCACGCCCTCGAACTCCACGCGCCCGCTGGTCGGTTCGAGCAGCCGGGTGATGAGCCGCCCCATCGTCGACTTGCCGCAGCCGGACTCGCCGACGACGCCGAGCGTCTCACCGGAGCGCACGTCGAAGCTCAGCCCGTCGACGGCCTGGACGGCCGCGACCTGCCGCTGGAGCAGCCCCTTCTTGATGGGGAAGTGCTTCACCAGGCCGTCGACCTTGAGCAGCACGTCCCGCTCGGCGTCCGGGGCGGGTTTCGCCTGCGGGGGGATGGTCATGTCCTGGTCCTTCACAGCTTCGGCGCAATCTCTTCGGTCCAGATCTTGGTGCGCTCCTCGCGCGACATGTGGCAGGCCGAGTAGTGCCCGGAGCCGACCTCGCGCAGCTCGGGGCGCTCGGTGCGCGTGATCTGGTCCTTGGGCACGTCGGCGTGCGGGCAGCGCGGGTTGAAGGCGCAGCCGCTCGGCAGGTTGATGAGGCTGGGCGGGGAGCCCTTGACCGGTACGAGGCGCTCGGTCTCCTCGCGGTCGATGCGCGGCATCGAGCCGAGCAGGCCCCAGGTGTAGGGGTGCTGGGGCTCGTAGAACACCTGCTGCGCGGAGCCGCGCTCGACGCACCGGCCGCCGTACATCACGAGCAGGTCGTCGGCCATCTCGGCCACCACGCCCAGATCGTGGGTGATCATGATGACCGCGGAGCCGAACTCCTTCTGCAGATCGCGGATCAGGTCCAGGATCTGCGCCTGCACCGTCACGTCGAGCGCCGTCGTGGGCTCGTCCGCGATGAGGAGTTCCGGGTTGTTGACGAGCGCCATGGCGATCATCGCGCGCTGCCGCATGCCGCCGGAGAACTCGTGCGGGTAGGCGTCGACGCGCTTGTCCGGCTGCGGGATGCCCACGCGGTCGAGCATGTCGATGGCCCGCTTGCGCGCGACCTTCTTGTCGACGTCGTGGTGGACCCGGTACGCCTCGACGATCTGCTTGCCGATGGAGTAGTACGGGTGCAGCGCGGACAGCGGGTCCTGGAAGATCATCGCCATCTCGCGGCCGCGCAGCTTGCGCACCTCGTCCGCCGGGGCGCTGAGCAGTTCGGTGCCGTTCAGCCAGATCTCGCCGGAGAGCTGCGGCTTGCGACGGCCGTATTGCCCGGCCGTATGCAGGCCGAGGATGCCGAGCGAGGTGACGGACTTGCCGGAGCCGGACTCGCCGACGATGCCGAGGGTGCGGCCCTTCTCCAGCTGGAAGGAGAGCCCGTCGACGGACTTGACCAGGCCGTCGTCGGTCGGGAAGTGCACCTTGAGGTCGCGCACCTCGAGGAAGGCGGTGGGAGCGGGCGAGCCGGAGACCACTTCGCCGACGGCCGCGCCGGATTTGGCGACCGAGGTGCTCTCGGGAGCGGCTCCGCTCTTGGACAGTTCGGTCATCCCAGCCTCACTCGCGGGTCGATGACGGCGTACAGAAGGTCCACGACGAGGTTGGCGACGGCGATCGCGAGGGCCGCGCACAGGGTGACGCCGAGGATCACGGGCAGGTCCTTGCTGCTGATGGCCCTGACCGCTTCGAGGCCGAGGCCCGGAAGGTTGAAGGTGGACTCGGTGAGCACGGCGCCGCCCATGAGCACGCCGAGGTCGAGTCCGAAGACGGTGAGGATCGGCGTCATCGCGGAGCGCAGTGCGTGTCTGCGGATGACGGCGGGCTCGCCGAGGCCCTTGGCGCGCGCGGTGCGGATGTAGTCCTCGCCGAGCACTTCCAGCATGGTGGCGCGGGTGAGACGGGCGTACATCGCGGCGTTCAGGAAGGCGAGGACGATCCACGGCAGGATCAGCGTCTGGAACCAGACGTCGATGGAGTCGTCCGTACTGAGGCTGTCGGCGATCTCCACCCAGCCCAGGTTGTGGACGAAGATGCCCATCGCGATCATGCCGGTGAAGAAGACGGGGAGCGAGACGCCGCCGAGGGCGGTCGTCATCGCGGCGCGGTCCCAGACCGTGCCCCGCTTGAGCGCGGAGACCACACCGGTGAGGACACCGGCACCCAGCCACAGCACACAGGCGCCGGCGGCGAGCGCGCCGGTCACGGGCAGGGCGTCCTTGAGGGTCTCCCAGACGGGGGCCTCGGTGCGGAAGGAATAGCCGAAGCAGGGCGCCGGGCAGTGCGTGACGTCACTGCCGTTGGCGTAGTCCCGGCCCATCGGGATGCCCTTGATGAAGTCCCAGAACTGGATGATCAGCGGGTCGTCGAGGCCGAGTTTGGTGCGGATGCCTTCGAGCTGCTCGGCTCCGGCCTGCTTCCCTGCGAAGAGGACGGCGATGTCCTGTCCCGCCCACTTGGGCAGCATGTAGAAGACGGTGAAGGTCGCGAGCAGTACGACCAGCACCATGATGATGACGGCGATCAGGCGCCGGATGAGATAAGCAAGCACTGTGCGCGGCCCGGCGGTGGCTCCCCGGCCCCCTTGTGAGGGGCCGGGGAGCCACCGCCCGGGGCCATCACCTGCCCTTCGGACTGGCGGGATGCGGCGGCGGTGTGGCGGTCGGTCGAGTAGTACGGTCGCCGCGGCGGGATTCACGCCCGCCGCGGCGGCTCTCCGGCGTTACTTCTTGTCGTTGACGCCGAGCGAGACGTAGTCGTACCGGCCGTTGTAGGCGTCGGACATGTAGGCGTTCGTCAGCCGCTCGCCGCGCCAGGTGATGTTCTTCTCGTACAGGAACGGCATCCAGTCGGCCTGGTCGAGGATGCGCTTGTCGATCTTCTTGTAGATCTCCGCGGCCTTGGTCAGGTCGGTCTGGGCGATCGCCTCGTCGAACATGGCGTCGATCTTCTTGTCCTTGATCTGGGACTCGTTGTAGTTGCCGTTCTCGTTCAGGAAGCGGCTGTCGAACAGCGGCTGCGCGTAGCCCTGGCCGGTCGGGAAGTCCGGGCCCCAGCCGCTCATCTGCATGCTGTAGCCGCGCTTCTGCACGACGGACGGCGAACCGGTGATGCTGGCGGAGTCGGCGCCGTCGAGCTGCTCGACGGAGACGTTGATGCCGACCTTCTTGAGCTGCGCCTGCAGGGCCTCGGCCGTGTCGACCTCACCCGGGTTGTTGTTGCGCGCGGTGATCTTGGCGCTGAAGCCGTTCGGCTTGCCGCACTGCTTCAGCTCGTCCTTGGCCTTGGCGATGTCCGGCTTGCCCTTGCGCTCAAGGACTCCGTACGGGTCGTAGTCGCTGGAGCCCGGGACCGCCTTCGGCAGGGTGCTGTTGGCGATGTCACCGGCCGCGAGCTTGCCGCCGCGGGTCTGCTGCAGGCCCGCGAAGTCCGTGCCGTAGAAGACGGCCTTGCGGCAGTGCACGTTGTCGAACGGCTTGGCCGTGTGGATCAGTGCGACATAGCGCACGAAGGACGTGTGCATGTTGTCGACGTTCGCCTTGTGCTTCTGCACCGCGGTGACACGGCCGGACTGGGTCATGCCCGTGCCGTTGAGGTCGACGTCGTAGTCGCCGTCCATCAGGCGCTTGTCGTTCTCCTCCAGGTTGGCGGAGATCGTCACGTCGATCTTGTCCGGCAGGGCCGGGCGGATCGGGTCCGAGTCCTTCTTCCACTTGTCGTTGCGGACCAGGACGATCTTCTTGCCGGGCTTGTACGACTGGAACTTGTACGGGCCCGAGGAGAACGGCCGCGAGGTGTACTTGGCCTTGGTGTCCTTGGCCGCCTTCACCGGGGAGCCGGCCGGCATCGCCAGGAACTGCTCGAAGTCACCGTTGCGCTTGGGCAGCTTGAAGACGATGGTCTTGTCGTCGGGCGTCTCGATCGCCTTCAGACCCAGCTTGTCCTTGGACGTGTCCTTGTACGGACCCTTGTACTCACCCTTGGGGTCGAGCGTCTGGCGGATGTAGCCAGGACCACCGGTGATGGTGTCGGTCGCCCACAGGCGCTCGATGCCGTACTTGACGTCCTTGGAGGTCAGCGGCGAACCGTCCTCCCAGGTGACGCCGTCACGCAGCTTGTACGTGTAGGTCTTGCCGTCCTTCGAGATGTCCGCGGTGGACTCGGCGAGGTCCGGGACCAGCTTCGTGCCCTCCTTGCCCGGCTTGGTGTCGTACGACACCAGCTGCCGGGTGTAGAAGCGCATGAAGTCCCAGGACATGCCGTAGTAGGCACGCTGCGGGTCGGTCGAGTCGAGGTCCTGCTTGCCGACCATGCGCAGCGTGCCGCCGGCCTTCTTGGACGGGTTGGCGACCTTGTTCAGGGCGGCGTTGTAACCCGCGCCCTTCCCGCCGCCGTTGTCGTCGTCGCCACCGCCGCACGCCGTGGTGGTGACCAGTGCCGCGACGACGAGGGCCGCACCAGCGGTGAGCCGTCGTTTCGGGGAAACTCTGGGCATTTTCTCGCAACCTCCGAGATTCGCGGTCCCTGGCCTATCGCTGCCGAGAACCATGGAATGAGCCACCTGACCAGCGGCAGGGGCAAGTCAGTTGGACTGCTAGCGGGTTCCCTTGGGGTCGAGCGCGTCGCGCAGACCGTCCCCGAAGAGGTTGAAGGCGAGCACCGTGATGAAGATCGTCACACCCGGGAAGACCATGAACATCGGGTCGTGCTCGTACGTTTCGAGGGCGTCGCGCAGCATGCCTCCCCAGGAGGCGGTCGGCGGCTTGACGCCCGCGCCGAGGAAGCTGAGAGCGGCCTCCGTGAGGATGTTCGTCGGGATCATCAGCGTCGCGTAGACGGTGATGGGGGCGACCAGGTTGGGCAGCAGCTCGCGGAAGAGGATGTGGCGCCGGCCGCCGCCGAGGCTCTTGGCCGCCTCGACGTACTCGCGCTCGCGGAGCGAGAGCGTCTGGCCGCGCACGATGCGTCCGATGTACGGCCAGCCGAAGAAGCCGATCACAAGGACGAGGATCGCGACGCGCACGCTCGTCCCTTCCAGGCCCATCAGGTCGTCGGGGAGCACCGAGATCAGGGAGATGATGAAGAGCAGCTGCGGGAACGAGAGCAGCACGTCCATCACGCGGCTGATCAGGGCGTCGACCCAGCCGCCGAAGTAGCCGGCGATGATCCCGAAGAGCGTGCCGAGGACCACGGCGACGATGGCGGCGAGGAAGGCCACGAGCAGTGAGATGCGTGCGCCGTAGACGATCCGGCTGAATACGTCGCGGCCCTTGTTGGGCTCGACGCCGAACAGGAAGTCGCCGCTGACGCCGCCGAGCGAGCCCGTGGGCAGGTTGGTCAGCGGGTCCAGCTTGTCCTGGTGGAAGTCGTTCGGCGGATGGCCGAGGACGCTGACGATCAGGGGCGCGAAGACGGCGACCAGGACCAGGACCAGCACGGTGATGCCACCGGCCAGCGCGACCTTGTCCCGCTTCAGCCGGTTCCAGGCGATCTGCTTGAGGGACCGCCCCTCGACCTTCTTCACCCCTGCACCGCCTGCGGGAGCGACGTCCTCAGTGGGTTTCGCGTCCGCAGGTGTGTCATGCAATGGCGCCGTCATCGTGGCAGGGACCCCTCTCAACCGGCGGTGACCGGCCCGCACTTGCCGCTGTAGCGACGTGATCAGTCCGTCGTACACAGGGGCGAAGGCCCCTTGTGAGCGGGAGTCTTCAACGGGGCCGCGATCTGTTACCAGACTTGTCGGGGAATGGATGCGCAACCGTGATGCTGATCGAGGTGTTCCGTTATCCGGACGTGACTGAACGCCGGGCGAACACGGGGCAGTTGGGGTCCAAGGCGCCACAGGAGCCCATAACGTCGCTCCGGCCCCGTTAGCGGACATCGCGCACGTCGGCGCTGTTCAGGCCGATGGCGGTCGTCGGTTTTCGGCCTGCGGCCGGATGATGTCCGGATCGAGGTGGTGGAAGTTTCGGGGTTTTCGCGGGTTTTACGGCGGTTTTCTTCAGTACGACGCGGGATAGCCGTATCCGCCTGCGGCGGGGGCCGGGGCCGCCTGCGGGTCGCGGTCGTAGAACGGGCGGGCGTTGGCGCGCAGCCACATCGCGACCGGGTCGTGCGGGTCGGACATCGCGACGGTCGAGACCGGCAGGCCCTCGGGGACGGCGCCGATGGACTGCTGCATCATCGCGCGGACCGTGTCGACCGACCCGGGCGAGGTGTCGTACACGTCCAGGCCGATGGCCAGGTACGGGGCGCCGAGGGCGGGCTGGACCCAGGCGCGGCGCAGCGAGCGGACCGCCGGGGTGCGGTGCGCGTTCTGCGTCAACAGGGCGTAGAACTGCGGGAGTTCGATGGCCGGGTCGGTCAGCCGCAGCGGGCCCGCGGGCTGCAGGTCGAGGCCGCTCGCGATGCGGCGCAGGTCGAGCCAGGGGATGCCGACGCCGCCGCCCGGGGCGTGCGGGTTCAACCACAGGCCGTAGTGGTCCGGGTACAGGGCGCGGGCCGCGTCGACGCCGCCGATCACTTCGTACCCGCGGTTCCAGCCGCTGGCCGCGAGCTCCTGGGCGGAGGTCACGCAGGGGGCGTAACCGAGGCCGTCGACCTCCATGTTGCCGTACTGCGCGTCGGGGGAGCCCGCCTGGCCGTGCCAGAGCAGCATCCAGACGCGGCCGTCGGCGAGGGCGTGCAGGAGCGCCTCGTACGCGTCATAGCGCCCGGGCGTCACCTGGCGCAGCATGTGCTCGACCTGTCCCGCTGCGGCCGTGCCCGACGCACTCACCCGTAACCGCCCCTTCGCGACGTACCCGACGTACCCGACCTGCCCGCACGGCCGTGTCGACCGAGTCGGGTTCCCAGCTTACTTCTGGCGGGGGCGCCTTGATCGGGGCTCGGCCCTGGCGCACCGTAGCGGCAACCGCCGCCACCGCTGCGCGGCGGCGTTCTCCCACCCACCCACCCGTTACTGTCGGCCCCGCCGCACCGCCGGGGCTGGACCTTGGCCCTGTGGGGGGGGAACCACCACGCGGCGCGAACGGACGCGTCCACCGGGCTGCGGCCCCCGGCCCACCCTGCGGCCCACAGTCACGGGTGGGCGGGTGGGAGAAAACGCCGCGCGCAGCGCGGCGCACCACCCACCCAGCCGCGGACGAAGCACAACGCGAGGACAGCGACCACCGCGCGGCGCGAACGGACGCGTCCACCGGAATCCGGCCCCCGGGCCCACCCTGCGGCCCACAGTCACGGGTGGGCGGGTGGGAGAAAACGCCGCGCGCAGCGCGGCGCACCACCCACCCAGCCGCGGACGAAGCACAACGCGAGGACAGCGACCACCGCACGGTGCGAACGGACGCGGGCACCGACCTCAGGCCCCCGGCCAGGAACGGCAGCCGCGGACGCAGTCACCTACCGAACCGAGAAGAACGGCCGCGTCCGCTCCCTCATCCAGTCGGCCACCGGGTCCTGGGCGACGTCCAGGAGGACCAGGTTGACCGGCCAGGGGACGGGGAACCGGGTGAGGGCGCGGCCCAGGGCCTGCATGGGGGCGTCGCGGGCGTCGCCCTCCCAGGAGGTCAGTTCGACGCCGACGAAGAGGGAGGGCGCGTCGTCCTCGACGGCGGCCAGGCAGCGGCGCGCGGTGAGCACGACACCCGCCGCCTCGAACTCCCGGGACGCGGCGGACAGGAAGTCCACCGGGTCCTCCTTCCAGTCCGGCTCGAACAGCCGCACCCGCCCCCCGCTCGCGGGACCGTCCAGCTCGGTGCGCCCCACGCGGCACAGCGCGGCGACGGCCGGCGGCGGCAGCGGCACGGCGACGGTGCCCTCGGGGTTCAGGGCGATCCCGAGCTGCGGCGGCAGACCGCGCGCGAACTCCACGGCCGGCGCCACCGTGCAGTTCATCCGGCCGCCCGTGGCCTGCTGGAACTGCTGCTCGGAGGTGAAGACGGGGACGTACGCCTGACCGTCGATCTCCAGCGTCGGCAGGTCGAGGGTCGCGCTCTCGGGGCCGCCGCCTCCGGGCAGGGGCACCCAGACGTGGCTGCGGCCCAGCGTCTCGACCATGCGGGCGCCCACCGCGTCGGACGGTGGCGCCCCGAGCGAGGCCGCGAGCACCTCCTCCAGCTCGTTGGCCGGCCATCCCCCGTCGGGATGCGCGTGCGCCGGAAAGTCCCCCGGAAAGTCCATCTGTCCCAACCCTTGCTCTGCCCTGCGCGTGCCGTTCTGCCTTGTGCCTGCCTCGCGCGCTTCCGGGGCCGACCCTAACGCCGGGCCCTCGCGGGGCGCCCCAGGCCCACCCCTTCCCGTAACCAGGGGGCTGCCGCCCCCTGGACCCCTGCTTATCGCCGCTTCGCGGCTCGTCCTCAAACGCCGGACGGGCTGACAACTCCCGCCGAACAGACCTACACGTCCGCCCCGAACCCGATCTCCCCCAACACCCCCGCCGCCTCCCGGTCGAGCAGCACCGCCGAGCCGCAGCCCCGCGGCAGCTCCCCGCGCTCGGCGGAGCGGACCAGGTGGCCGACCGTCCTGCGGTGCCGCGCGAAGGCGTACCGCGACACTCCGCGCCCGCGCGCCCGCTGGCCGTCCAGGGCCACCTCGACCGGCACGTCGAGCAGCAGCAGATGCAGCGTCGCCCCGCGCCGGACGGCGGCGCGGGCCAGCCAGCGGCGCACCCACGGCTGCGTACCGCAGTCGTGCACGACGACGCCGGCGCCGGAGCGCAGCGCCCGGCGCAGGCCCGCGTAGTGCGCGAGGCGGACCAGGGGGCGGTAGAGCGCGTACGGAAGCAGCCGGGGCATGCGGGCCGCCCAGCGGTCGCGGGTGTCCTGGGAGTCCACGCGCGGGCCCGCCACGGCGCGCCGCATCAGCGTGGACTTGCCGCTGCCGGGCAGCCCGGAGACGACCACGACGTCGCTCGCGGCGAACACCAGGCGCCGCGGCCCGCGCCCCGCCCGCTCCCGGAGGTCGCGCACGACGGCCCGCGGGAAGAACCCGAGGCTCTCCCGCGAGGGGGCGCCGGACTGCGACGGCAGCGCGACACCGACGCCGCTGCCCGGCAGCACGACACCGCCCTCGGGCAGCGCCACCCCCGTGGTGGTCGCACCAGCACCGCTCCTGCGCACCGTGATCGGCCTCCCCATGCTGGTCACGTCACTCATCCCCAGTACTTCTCCGTCGAGTGTAAAGAGAAGGTAATGCTGTACAAGGGCGCCAAGGCCCGGGCTGTTCCCCGAACCGGCGCATCGGGTTGCGGCTGTTGTGAAGCGGGGGCGCGTGCAATGATGAGCGCGCCAACTCCATACCGGCCGCTTGAATCCGCGCGGGAGAGTTCCCAGGGACACGACACTCGTCCTGGGGCGCCGAAGGAGCAAGTTCCTCCCTTGAATCTCTCAGGCCCCGTACCGCGCGGGCGAGGCACATCTGAAAAGCGGGCCACTCCCCCGGTCAACGGGACGGCTCCACCCAAGGTGCAAGTCATGACCCGTCATACGTACGGGACGTGGTGAACCTCTCAGGTTTATGACAGATGGGGAGGATCGACCTCGCCCGTCATGCCATGCCCGGGAGTCAGTACTGATGAGCCACACCCCACGCCACACCGCCCTCGATGCTTTGCATCGTTCGCTGGGCGCCACCATGACCGACTTCGCGGGCTGGGACATGCCGCTGCGGTACGGCAGCGAGCGCGACGAGCACAACGCGGTCCGCACCCGCGCCGGCCTCTTCGACCTCTCCCACATGGGCGAGATCACCGTCACCGGCCCCGAGGCCGTGGACCTGCTCAACTACGCGCTCGTCGGCAACATCGGCTCCGTCGGCGCCGGCCGCGCCCGCTACACCATGATCTGCCGGGCGGACGGCGGCATCCTCGACGACCTGATCGTCTACCGGCTCCAGGACCAGGAGTTCATGGTCGTCGCCAACGCCGGCAACGCCCAGGTCGTCCTCGACGCCCTCACCGAGCGCGCCGCCGGCTTCGACGCCCGGGTGCGGGACGACCGGGACGCGTACGCGCTGATCGCCGTGCAGGGCCCCGAGTCCCCCGGCATCCTCAAGTCCGTCACGGACGCCGACCTGGACGGCCTGAAGTACTACGCGGGCCTGCCCGGCACCGTCGCGGACGTGCCCGCCCTGATCGCCCGCACGGGCTACACCGGCGAGGACGGCTTCGAGCTGTTCGTGGCCCCCGAGCACGCCGAGAAGCTGTGGCGGGCGCTGACCGAGGCGGGCGCCCCGGCGGGCCTGATCCCGTGCGGCCTGTCCTGCCGCGACACGCTGCGCCTGGAGGCGGGCATGCCGCTGTACGGGCACGAGCTGACGACGGACCTGACGCCTTTCGACGCCGGTCTGGGACGGGTCGTCAAGTTTGACAAGACGTCGCACGCGGACGACTTCGTGGGCGCCGAGGCGCTGCGCGCCGCCGCCGAGCGCGCCGAGGCCGCTCCCCCGCGCAAGCTCGTCGGCCTGGTCGCCGAGGGCCGCCGGGTCCCGCGCGCGGGCATGAGCGTGGTCGCCGACGGCGAGGTCATCGGCGAGGTCACCTCCGGCGCGCCGTCCCCGACCCTCGGCAAGCCGATCGCGATGGCCTACGTGGACGCGGCGCACGCCGCCCCCGGCACGCCGGGCGTGGGCGTGGACATCCGCGGCACGCACGAGCCGTACGAAGTCGTCGCGCTGCCGTTCTACAAGCGCCAGAAATAACGCGTCAGAAATCGCGAGAAGTCGCGAGAAGTAACGCTTCCGCGCGTGCCGCGGACGCCCCGTGCGTCCCACCGGCTCCCGCGGTGTCACGCGTCCGTCTCAGTCCGTCTCAGTCCGTAAGACCCACGTGCATCAGCACACGCCCGCGTACAGGAGAATTCAGGCCATGAGCAACCCCCAGCAGCTGCGTTACAGCAAGGAGCACGAGTGGCTGTCGGCCACCGAGGACGGTGTGGCGACCGTCGGCATCACGGAGTACGCGGCCAACGCGCTCGGTGACGTCGTCTACGCCGACCTCCCGGACGTCGGCGCCACGGTCACCGCGGGCGAGACCTGCGGCGAGCTGGAGTCGACCAAGTCGGTGTCCGACCTCTACTCCCCCGTCTCCGGCGAGGTCGTCGAGGCCAACCAGGACGTCGTGGACGACCCGTCCCTGGTGAACTCGGCCCCCTTCACGGGCGGCTGGCTGTTCAAGGTGCGCGTCGCGGACGAGCCGGGCGACCTGCTCTCCGCCGACGAGTACACCGACTTCGCAGGCAGCTGACCACGGCGTAAGGACTGATCTTCCGATGTCGCTTCTGAACACCCCTCTCCACGAGCTCGACCCGGACGTCGCCGCCGCCGTCGACGCCGAGCTCGACCGCCAGCAGTCCACCCTCGAGATGATCGCCTCGGAGAACTTCGCTCCGGTCGCCGTCATGGAGGCCCAGGGCTCGGTCCTCACCAACAAGTACGCCGAGGGCTACCCCGGCCGCCGCTACTACGGCGGCTGCGAGCACGTCGACGTGGTCGAGCAGATCGCGATCGACCGCGTCAAGGAGCTCTTCGGCGCCGAGCACGCCAACGTCCAGCCGCACTCGGGCGCGCAGGCCAACGCGGCCGCGATGTTCGCGCTGCTCAAGCCGGGCGACACGATCATGGGTCTGAACCTCGCGCACGGCGGGCACCTGACCCACGGCATGAAGATCAACTTCTCCGGCAAGCTCTACAACGTGGTCGCCTACCACGTGGACGACGAGACCGGCCAGGTCGACATGGCCGAGGTCGAGCGCCTCGCCAAGGAGGCCAAGCCGAAGCTGATCGTCGCGGGCTGGTCGGCGTACCCGCGCCAGCTCGACTTCGCCGCCTTCCGGCGCGTCGCCGACGAGGTCGGCGCGTACCTGATGGTGGACATGGCGCACTTCGCGGGCCTGGTGGCCGCGGGCCTGCACCCCTCCCCCGTCCCGCACGCCCACGTGGTCACCACCACCACGCACAAGACCCTCGGCGGCCCGCGCGGCGGCGTCATCCTGTCCACCCAGGAGCTCGCCAAGAAGATCAACTCGGCGGTCTTCCCCGGTCAGCAGGGCGGCCCGCTCGAGCACGTGATCGCGGCCAAGGCCGTCTCCTTCAAGGTCGCCGCCTCGGACGACTTCAAGGAGCGCCAGCAGCGCACCCTCGACGGCGCCCGCATCCTGGCCGAGCGCCTGGTGCAGGACGACGTCAAGGAGCACGGCGTCTCCGTCCTGTCCGGCGGTACGGACGTGCACCTGGTCCTGGTCGACCTGCGCCACAGCGAGCTGGACGGACAGCAGGCCGAGGACCGCCTCCACGAGGTCGGCATCACGGTCAACCGCAACGCCATCCCGAACGACCCGCGCCCGCCGATGGTCACCTCCGGCCTGCGCATCGGCACCCCGGCCCTCGCCACCCGCGGCTTTACGGCCGAGGACTTCCGTGAGGTCGCGGACATCATCGCCGAGGCCCTCAAGCCCGGCTTCGACGCCGAGTCCCTCAAGGCCCGCGTGTCCGCTCTGGCCGCGAAGCACCCGCTGTACCCCGGACTGAAGTAGTTTCGTACGCTTTAGTTTGGTACCTCGTTGGTACGGACTTCCGGGGCACCGCGCACACTGGACATGAGGACAGTGCGCGCGGTGCCCCGCACCACGTGCCCCGAAAGCACCGCTTGCCCCACCGCACCGCTTGCTGTCCCCCGCACGACCGGCAGACAACGGCGTCTACCACCCATCATTGGAGTTCTCCCGTGGCCATCTCGGTCTTCGACCTGTTCTCGATCGGCATCGGCCCGTCCAGCTCCCACACGGTCGGCCCGATGCGCGCCGCCCGCCTGTTCGCCCGCCGCCTGAAGAACGAGGGCCTGCTGGCCCACACCGCCTCGATACGGGCGGAGCTGTACGGCTCCCTCGGCGCCACCGGCCACGGCCACGGCACCCCCAAGGCCGTCCTGCTCGGCCTGGAGGGCGAGTCCCCGCGCACGGTGGACGTCGAGTCCGCCGACGACCGCGTGGCGGAGATCAAGTCCTCCGGCCGCCTGAACGTCCTCGGCGTGCACGACATCCCCTTCGCCTTCGACGACGACCTCGTCCTGCACCGCCGCAAGACCCTGCCGTACCACGCCAACGGCATGACCGTCTTCGCGTACGACGCCGAGGGCGCGCTCATCCTGGAGAAGACGTACTACTCCGTGGGCGGCGGCTTCGTCGTCGACGAGACCGTCCTCAACCAAGAGGGCGCGGAGGGCCAGAACCCGATCGTCCCCGACGACACGGTCCTGAAGTACCCCTTCCGCACCGGCGACGAGCTGCTGCGCCTGTCCGCCGAGACCGGCCTGTCCATCTCCGCCCTGATGCTGGAGAACGAGAAGGCCTGGCGCACGGAGGCGGAGATCCGCGAGGGCCTCCTGGACATCTGGCGGGTGATGCAGTCCTGCGTGTCCCGCGGCATGTCCCGCGAGGGCATCCTGCCCGGCGGCCTCAAGGTCCGCCGCCGCGCCGCGAACTCCGCCCGCCAGCTGCGCGCCGAGGGCGACCCGCAGGCCCGCGCCATGGAGTGGATCACGCTCTACGCGATGGCGGTGAACGAGGAGAACGCCGCCGGCGGCCGCGTCGTGACCGCGCCGACGAACGGCGCGGCGGGCATCATCCCGGCCGTCCTGCACTACTACATGAACTTCGTGCCCGGCGCCGATGACGAGGGCGTCGTCCGCTTCCTGCTCGCCGCGGGCGCGATCGGCATGCTCTTCAAGGAGAACGCCTCCATCTCCGGCGCCGAGGTCGGCTGCCAGGGCGAGGTCGGCTCCGCCTGCTCGATGGCCGCGGGCGCCTTCGCCGAGGTCCTCGGCGGCTCCCCCGAGCAGGTCGAGAACGCCGCCGAGATCGGCATGGAGCACAACCTCGGCCTCACCTGCGACCCGGTCGGCGGCCTCGTCCAGATCCCCTGCATCGAGCGCAACGGCATGGCCGCCGTGAAGGCCGTGACCGCCGCGAAGATGGCGATGCGCGGCGACGGCAGCCACAAGGTGTCCCTCGACAAGGTCATCAAGACCATGAAGGAGACCGGCGCCGACATGAGCGTCAAGTACAAGGAGACGGCGCGCGGCGGGCTCGCCGTGAACATCATCGAGTGCTGAGCCGCGCCGCCCGCCGGACGGCTGCCTAGTTGTGGGCGATCAGTGACTCCACCAGACCGGCGCGGGTATTGGGGTAATCCATCGGTACGATCCCGAGCCCGCGCCAGCCGCGTCCCTCCGCGCTCTCCAGGAGGGAGTGCGTCTTCGGGTTGAGGTCGTCGGAGTTCCAGCGCGGCGGCAGCCCGGCCGCCGTGCTCACGAAGTTGACGTACTGCTTGCCGGGTTGGCCCGCGGCCTTCCTGAAGTGGGCCTCGATCTTCGGGTACTTGGCGCCGGGCGCGGCATTCCAGTCGTCCTGGATGTCGAAGACGTTCCCGTCGCCCCACCGGATGCCGCCGGGCAGCCCGCCGTTGTCGGCGATGAGCACGACCTTCCCGCGTACGTCGCCGAGGCGCGGCCAGGCGTCGCCGATGTGGAAGAGGGAGCGCCAGCCGCGCCGGTCCAGATAGTCGTCGAAGACGGCCCGGAACGCCGCGTCACTCTCCTCCGAGTACTCCTGCTTGACCCGCATCAGCACGGTCTCCGTGGACTGGCCGCGCAGGTAGTCCCGGCAGGCGCCGAGGACGTCGTCGAAGTTCAGGTGCTGGTAGAACGCGCCGTGGTGGATGGTGAAGGACCCCTCGAACACCCGGCACCGGATGTCCAGGAACCGTATGCCGGAGGCGAGTTGCTGATGCAGCGTGGTGTTCTGGCACTCCACCCACCAGCCGCCGAAACGGGCGCCGGAGTCGTGCGTGCCGGGAATCGTCAGGCGCTGCAAGGGGGTTGAGGAATCGATGCCCGCCATCCAGTTCTGTACGCCGAGGACGCGGCGGGCGCGGCCGACGCTGGTCCCGGCCGTGGCCCTGGCGGGCGGGGCGAGAAGGGCGGCGGAGGCCGTCGCTGCGGCGGCGGAGCCGAGGAAGGCGCGGCGGGTCAGGGGCATGTGGGGGTCCCGTATCCGTGAGTCGTCGGGTGGGGCTGGCAGGATGCGCGTGCACATACGGATGCACACCACGTAGAGATACGGATGCGCACGCGCGCACGTACAGATACACATACGGACGCCGGGAACGCCAGTACGAGGGTGGAAGCGGCCCCTCACGGGGAACGGTCAAGTAACAGTCAACTTTTGACTGTTCACCCACCACGCGCCGGGCGCGAACGCCCCACACACCCGGCGCAGGCGCACTCCCCCCACCCCTGGAGGCCCCCCATGCTGCGCGGCATCGACGTCAGCTCCTACCAGTCGTCCTTCAACACCGACGGCCTCTCCTTCGTCATCATCAAGGCGACGGAAGGCCGCTCGTACATCAACCCCCGCCTCACCGCCCAGACAAAACTCGCCCGCGACGGCGGCTGCGTCGTCGGCTTCTACCACTTCCTGTGGCCGGGCAACCTCACCGCCCAGGCCGAGTACTTCGTGAGCAAGGCCCCCGAGAGAGCAGGGGACTTCCTCGCCGTGGACTGGGAGTGGACGGGCGACCACACGGCGGCGACGAACGCGGAGAAGGATCGTTTCATCCGGGAGGTGAAGCGGCTGCGCCCGAACCACAGAGTGATGCTGTACTGCAATCGGGACTTTTGGCTCAATAGGGACACAACGTCCTACGCGGGCGACGGCCTCTGGATCGCCGACTACGTGACGGCGGGCAAGCCCCGCATCCAGGCCAAGTGGCGCATCCACCAGTACACGTCGACGCCCATCGACAAGAACGTGGCGGATTTCGCGAGCGAGGACGCGATGCGGGACTGGGCCACGCCGTAGCCCGGCCCTGCCCCGCTCGCGCCGCCCGCTCCGCGCGCCGCCGCGGGCGCCCGGCCTACGGCCGCACCACGATCTTCCCGATGTGGGTGTTCGTCTCCATGAGGCGGTGGGCGTCCGGCATGCGGTCCAGGCCGTCGAAGATTTCGGCGATCTCGGGGCGCAGGGTGCCGTTCGCCAGGCCCGAGTTGAGGTAGGCGGTGGCGCGGCGGCGGGCGTCGGCGGTGTCGGTGACGATGCCGTTGTTGTAGCCGTGGACGGTGACGGGCCAGGTCATCGGGACGGTCGTGGGACGGCCGTCGAGCCAGCCGTAGAGGACGTACGTGGCGTCCTGCGCCGCGGCCTCGCCGAGGGTCTGGAAGGCGGGGCCGCCGATGGCGTCCAGGACGATGTCGGCGCCCCGGCCGTCGGTGAGCCGCTTCGTCTCCTTCGCCACGTCTTCGGTGCCGGTGACGACGACGTGCTCGGCGCCGAGGTCGAGGAGTTGGCGCCGCTTGTCCTCGGTACGGGTGGTGGCGATCGGGATCGCGCCCGCGCGGCGTACGACCTGGAGGGCGGCCGTGCCGACCCCGCTGGACGCGCCGGTGATAAGGACGTGGTCGCCGGGGCGCATCCCCGCGCGCAGGTGCAGGGCGCCGTAGGCGGTGGTGTACGTGAGCCAGACGGCGGCCGCCGTGACCGCGTCCACGTCGGCGGGGCGCCGGGCGACCGCTTCCTGCGGCAGCACGACGCGGTCCGCGTACACGCCGTGGGCGCTCAGTTCGAAGTTGCCGGTGGTCAGCACGGTGTCGCCGGGCGCGAACGCCGTCACGCCGTCGCCCACCGACTCGATCACACCCGCGGCCTCGTAGCCGTTGCGGGAGGCGGGCAGGGTGGCCGGGTAGTAGTAGGTCCCCGAGCGGAAGAGGGCGTCGGCGCGGTTGAGGCCGAGCGCCTCGACCCTGATGAGGACTTCGCCGGGTGCCGGGGCGGCGAGTTCCACGTCTCGCACCTTCAGGACCTCGGGTCCGCCGACTTCGTCAAAGAGCACGGCACGGGCAGCAGTTGAAGTTGATGTTGAAGTCATGGCTGCCACGCTATGTACGGGCTGCGAGACGAACCATGCCTGCTTGTCTTGGTTTTCTGTCCGTGCGTCTCGCTGCCGGTCCCACGCGCTACCGTTCAGGCATGGACGTACTCAGCGACGCGATCGCCGCCATGCGGCTGGGGCTGCCGCACTCCGCGATCCGCGACAAGTACGCGCCCTGGGGCGTGCACTTCGGGACGCACGAGGGTGCCGGGTTCCATGTGCTGCTCCAGGGGTCGGCCTGGCTGATCGCCGATCGCGCGGGCGACGGGCGGGCGGCCGCGGAGCCCGTGGCGCTCGGGCCCGGCGACGTGGTGTTCCTCGCGCACGGCTTCGGGCACGCGCTGGTGAGCGAGCCCGGCGTGGAGCTGGAGCGGTTCAGCCTGAACCCGGACGGCACCTGGCCCGAGGCCCCGCCCCGCCGCCCCGCGTCGGTCACGGGCGAGGGCCCCTCCGCGGTCCTCCTGTGCGGCGCCTACCGCATCGACCGCTCCTGCGCCCACCCGCTCCTGTCCGACCTGCCCGACGTCGTCCACCTGCCCGCCCGCGTCGGCGCGCACGGCTCGGTGCGCGCCGCCGTGGAGCTGCTCGGCGCCGAGCTGGAGAACCCGCAGCCCGGCTCGGACACGATCGTCTCCGCCCTCCTCGACACGCTCCTGCTCTACATCCTGCGCGCCTGGTGGCTGCGCAAGCACGACGACGCCGCCACCGACCACCCCACGGGCTGGTCCGCGGCCCTCGCCGACCCGGCGGTGGCGGCGGCGCTGCGCGCGATGCACGCCGACCCCGCGCGCCCCTGGACGGTGGCGGAGCTTGCCGCGCTCGGCGGACTGTCCCGGGCCCCGTTCGCGCGCCGCTTCACCGCGACGGTGGGCTCGCCCCCGCTCGCGTACCTGACGTGGTGGCGCATGACGACCGCGGGCCGCCTGCTGCGCGAGGAGGACACCCCGCTGCGCGTCCTCGCCCAACGCGCGGGCTACACCTCGGAGTTCGCCTTCGCCAAGGCCTTCAAGCGGGCGTACGGGGTGCCACCAGGCCGGTACCGGCGCACCCGGGCCGCCTAGCGGCGTCAGCAGACTCAGCGTTTTGGGGGCAGCGTGGCCGCCACGTACGCCGCCGCCTCCGCGAGGAGCGCCTCGTCGTACGGGGCGTCCCGCTCCGCCTTGCTGGACATGATCGCGATCAGCAGGGGCGGGCCCTTCGGGGGCCACACGACGGCGATGTCGTTGAGGGTGCCGTAGTCGCCGGTCCCGGTCTTGTCGGCGACGGTCCAGTCGCGCCGCAGGCCGGCCCGGATCCGGCCGGCCCCGGCGGCGGTGGCGTTGCGTTCGAGGAGGTCGCGGAGGAAGGCGCGCTTGGGCTTCGGCAGGGCGTCGCCCAGCACGATCTCGCGGAAGCTGGTGCCGAAGGCGCGGGGCGAGCTGGTGTCGCGCGGGTCTCCGGGCGTGGCTTCGGTGATCGCCGGTTCGAACCGGTCCATCCGCGTGACGTTGTCGCCGAGCTCGCGGGCGTACGCCGTGAGCCGGTCGGGGCCGCCGATGTCGCGGAGCAGCAGATTCCCGGCGGTGCCGTCGCTGTACCGGATTGCGGCGTCGCAGAGTTGACGGATCGTCATTCCGTTGTCGACGTGGCGGGAGGTGATCGGGGCGTGCTTCATCAGGTCGGCCTTGCCGTACCTGACGCGGTCGTCCAGGTGGGACAGCGGGTTGCCGTCCAGGACCGCCGCCGCCGCGAGCGCCTTGAACGCGGAGCAGAACGCGAAGCGTTCGTCGGCACGGTGGGCGATGGTGTGGCCGGTGGCGGTGTCGAGGGCGTACACGCCGAGGCGCGCGTCGAACCTCCGCTCCAGCTCCGCCAGTTGCGGGTGGCGCTTCCCCCTCCCCGCGGAAGCTGAGGGAGAGGGAGAAGGGGACTTGGTTCGGCGGGCCGGTCGGGCCGCCTCCGGCTCCTTGTCCTGCGCGCAGCCGGCCAGCGGCAACAGCGCGGCCGCTCCCAGGAATCCGCGTCGCGTGAGGGCCGTTCGGGGTGCCGTGATCACCTTCATGCTCTCCCTCTACATCATCTTCATGCTCCCCCTCTACCCTTCAACCTCCCGAACGTCTCCTCCAGTTCGACGAGCGCCACCCGCTCGGCCTCCTCCGGGTCCCCCGCCTCGACCGCCCGGACCAGGGCCTCGTGGGCCGCGTCGCCGTGGTCGGACTCCTCCCGGTGGATGTCGATCAGGTCGAGCAGGGCGACCAGGCCCTCGCGCAGGGCTGGCACGAACTCGCCGAACAGGTCGGTCAGGACGGGGTTGTGCGCGGCGGCCACGACGGACGCGTGCAGGGCGATGTCGGCGTCGATGAAGGCGGCACCGGCGGCGGGGGCGGCGGCTCTGCGGGCGGTGAGCGCGGCGTGCATGGCGCGGATGTCCTCGGGGGTGCGGCGGGCCGCCGCGAGCCGCGCCGCCTGCACCTCGACCAGCATCCGCACCTCGTACACATCGCCGATCGCCGCCTTGCGCAGCCGGGCCGGCCAGTCCTCGGCCGGCTCCGTGGCGGTGACGAAGACCCCGGCGCCCTGCCGTGCCTGCACCAGGCCCGCCCCGGCGAGGGCGCGCAGGGCCTCGCGGACCGTGGAGCGGCCGACGCCGAGCTCCTTGGCGAGGGTCGTCTCGCCGGGGAGCTTGCTGCCGACCGGCCAGTGACCGTCGGTGATCTGTGCGCGCAGCCGCTCCGTGGCCTGTTCGACCAGAGGGCTGGGGCGGAGGGAGCCGAGCGGCATGCGAGGGGTCACCTGTCTGTCTGCGGGCGTCGGATGCGTATGCACTACTGCATTACCTGCGTACGCAGAGTGTACTTGTCTGAGGAGTACTTGTCTGAGGACCTGAGGTGTGCTTAGGGTGCCGTACATGATCTGGAACCCGCAGCGCCCCAGCACGATGCCCTTCCACCGCTACCGGCCCTACGAAGACCGGGTCACCGTCCTCGCGTCCGACCGCAGTTGGCCGTCCGCGCGGATCGAGAGCGCCCCGCTGTGGGTCCCCGTCGACCTGCGCGACGGCAATCAGGCCCTCGCCGAGCCGATGGACACCGCGCGCAAGCGCCGCTTCTTCGACCTGCTGGTGTCCATGGGCTTCAAGGAGATCGAGGTCGGCTATCCCTCGGCGAGCCGCACGGACTTCGACTTCGTACGCCACCTCGTCGAGCTGGTCCGCTCCGGCGCCGTGCCGGACGACGTCACGCCCGTCGTGTTCACCCCGGCGCGGGCCGACCTCATCGACCGCACCTTCGAGTCGATCGACGGCCTGCCGCGCGCGGTGGTGCACCTGTACATACCGACCTCGCCGGTCTGGCGCGACGTCGTGCTCGGCCGCGACCGGGCCGCCGTGCGCGCCACCCTCGAGGAGGCCGCCGCGCACATGGCCCGCCTGGCCGACGCCCGCCCCGAGTCCCACATCCGGTTCCAGTTCGCGCCCGAGACCTTCAACCTCACCGAGCCCGACTTCGTACTCGAACTCTGCGACGGGCTCACCGAGTTGTGGGACGCGAGCCCGGACCGCCCGGTGACGCACAACCTCCCGGCGACCGTCGAGATCGCCACGCCGAACGTGTACGCCGACCAGATCGAGTACATGCACCGCAACCTGGCCCGGCGCGACTCCGTCATCCTGTCCGTGCACCCGCACAACGACCGCGGCACCGGCGTCGCCTGCGCCGAACTCGCGGTGCTCGCGGGCGCGCAGCGCGTCGAGGGCTGCCTGTTCGGCAACGGCGAGCGCACGGGCAACGTCGACCTGGTCACGCTCGCGCTGAATTTGTACGCGCAGGGCGTGGACCCGATGCTGGACTTCTCCGACATCGACGCGGTCCGCGAGGTCGTCGAGCACTGCAACCGGCTGCCGGTGCACCCGCGCCACCCGTACGCGGGCGACCTGGTGCACACCGCGTTCTCCGGCACCCACCAGGACGCCATCGCCAAGGGCCTGGCCCACCACGCCAAGCAGGCCGCCGAGCTGGGCGTCGAGCCGCGCGAAGCGCCCTGGAACGTGCCCTACCTGCCGCTCGACCCGGCCGACATCGGGCGTTCGTACGAGGCCGTGATCCGCGTCAACTCCCAGTCCGGCAAGGGCGGCACGGCGTATCTGCTGCGCACGCACCACGGGCTCGACCTGCCCGCCGAGCTGCGCGCCGACTTCTCCCGCACGGTGCAGGAGGCCACCGACGACAGCGGCGGCGAGGCGTGCCCGGACGAGCTGTACGAGCTGTTCCGTACGACGTATCTGGTGCCGGGCAGGCCGGGCTCGGGCGGCGGTCTCGCCCTGCTGTCCTGGGCCGCGGACACCGCCCCGGACGGCGCGCACCGCTGCGTGTGCACCCTCCAAGTGGGCGACCGCGCAGGGGACTTCGAGGGTTTCGGCAACGGCCCGCTGTCCGCCTTCGTGGACGCCCTCGCGGCCGCCGGGGTCGCCGTCGACATCCTGGACTACAGCGAGCACGCGGTCACCTCGGGCGGCACGAGCGAGGCGGCGGCGTACGCGCTGTGCCGGGTCGGCGGGGCCGACGGCGCCCGCGTCTGGGGGGTGGGCGTGGACACCTCGCTGCTCACGGCGTCGGTGCAGGCGGTGGTGTCCGCGGTGAACCGGGCGGGGGTGACGGTGTGACGGCGCCGCCCCGCACCGCGACGGACACCCCGCGCCCCACGCCCGCCACCGGCGCCACGTCCGGGCCAGGAGTCGCTTCCGCGCAAAGCACCGCCTCGGGTCCCGACACCACCCCCGTCCTCCACGCCGCCTCCGTCACCGTCGTCCGCGACGGCCGGCGCATCCTCGACGACGTCTCGCTCACCGTCCGGCCCGGCGAGCACTGGGCGCTGCTCGGCGCCAACGGGGCGGGAAAGTCGACGCTCCTGAGCCTGCTCGGCGCGCTCACGCACCCGACGCACGGCACGGTGGAGGTGCTCGGCCGCCGCCTGGGCACCGTCGACCTGCGGGAACTGCGGGCGTACCTGGGCCATGTCGACCCCCGCCACCCGCTCCGCTCCCCGCTGCCCGTGCGCGAGGTCGTGCTCACCGGGCTGACGAACAGCGTGGCGCGGGTGCCGCACCGGCTACCGACCGAGGCGCAGCGGGAGCGGGCCGAGCACCTGATCGCCACCATGGGCCTGGCCACGCGTGCCGACGCGCGCTGGCCCACGCTGTCGCAGGGCGAGCGCGGCCGGACGCTGATCGCCCGGGCGCTGATGCCCGACCCGCGGCTGCTGCTCCTCGACGAGCCCGCCACCGGCCTCGACCTGCCGGGCCGCGAGCGGCTCCTGGACAGCCTGGACGCGCTGCGCGCCGCGCACCCCGACCTCGCCACGGTCCTGGTCACCCACCACCTGGAGGAGCTGCCCGCAGGCACCACGCACGCGCTGCTGCTGCGCGCGGGCCGCGCCCTGGCTTCCGGGCCCGCCGCCGACGTCCTCACCACCGGCCCGGTCGGCGCGTGCTTCGACCACCCGGTACAGGTGGAGCGGCACGGCGGGCGCTGGACGGTGCGGGCCGCCGCGCGCGGCTGAACGCATGCGAAGGGGCCGCACCCCGTGTACCGGGGGCGGCCCCTTCGTGTTCGCGCACGGGCGCTACTTGTTCAGGCTGGCCCAGAACTCGTCGAAGGAGAGCAGCTTGTCGCCGTTCGCGTCCTTGGACTTGATGATGGCCTCGGCGACCGACTCGGTGACGTTCCAGTCCCCCATCTGCGCCATGGCCGTCTTGTACTCCGCAGCCGTGATGAATCCGTCGCTGTCCGCGTCGAACCGATCGAACGCCTTACGTGCCTCTTCGATGTCCGCCACCGGGTCCGCCCCTTCTTTGTGCAGTACTGACGGGGGTTAGGGTAACGGCCGTTCCCCGAGCCGATCGCAAGGAGTACAGCCATGGCCAGCGCATCGTCGGCGCTCGCGGACATCCTCGCCGCGGCGGGGCTCGGCGACTTCCCGCCCGCGGACGGCGGGACGACGGTCGTGCCGCAGCCGAGCCACCGCGACGCCGGGGTGCTCGCGTTCACGGCACACTCCGTGATCTTCACGGACGAGGACCCGCGGTGGGTGCGCTCCGCGCTGGCCGCCGTCGACTGCGATCCGCTGGCCGCCACGATGAGCCCGCGGTTCCTCGCCGCGTTCCAGGAGCGGACGGGCAGGTCCACCGACACCACGGACCTGCTGACGGTCGCCGCCGCACTGCCCGGCCCGCCGGACGCCGCGCTCGGCCTGCGGGAGCTGGACGACCCCGACCATCCGCGGGTGGCACGGGCCCGCAAGCGGCGCGACGACGTGCGGGTGTGGGCCGCGGCGGACGGCGGTGTGCTGGTCATCGGGCGCGGTGTCGCGGGGCGTTGGGAGACGGCCGTCGAGGTCGAGGAGGGTGCCCGGCACCGGGGGCTCGGCCGGGCCCTTGCGACGGCGGCGCGGCATCTGGTCCCCGCCGGGGACGTGGTGTGGGCGCAGCAGGCGGCGGGGAACGCCCGCAGTGTGCGGGCGTTCCAGGCCGCCGGCTATCGGCCCGTTGGGGCCGAGGCTCTGTTCTTCGCCCGGTAGGGCCCCGGGTTCTTCGCTCGGTGGGGCCCCGGGTTCTTCGCCCGGTGGGGCCCCGGCCCGCTAGCGGAAGATGCCCGTGTGCCCCAGCGAGTAGCGGCCCGGCTGGGGGTACACCGCGAGGCCGTGGGGGCCGCCGCCCACCGGGATGCGGGCGAGTTGGACGCCGGTGCGGGTGTCGATGGCGTACACCTCGGAGTCGTAGCGGCCGGAGAGCCAGAGGACCTTGCCGTCCGCGGAGACGCCGCCCATGTCGGGGCTGCCGCCGTCGGGGAGGTGCCACTTCTTGGTGAGCTTGTTCCTGGTGAAGTCGAAGACGGACACCGAGCCCTCGCCGCGGTTGGAGACGTACATCTCGCGCGAGTCCCGGCTGACGTACAGACCATGGCAGCCCTTGCCCGTGGGCAGCAGCTTGGGCTTGGAGAAGGTGTCGCCGTCCAGGACCCACATGCCGTCGGCCATCATGTCGGCGACGTAGAACCGCTTGCCGTCCGGGGACATCTTGACGTCCTGCGGCATGGCGCCCTTGAAGGGCAGCTTCTGCTGGCCGACGACCTTCATCTTCTCGGTGTCGACCTTGAGGAGTTCGCCGGAGAACTCGCAGGAGACGATGAAGTAGCGGCCGTCCAGGGAGAAGTCGGCGTGGTTGACGCCGTAGCAGCTCACCGGCTCCGTCTTGAGGCGCTTCATGGTGTGCGGGTCGCGGAAGACCAGCTCGCGGTCGAGCGAGGCCATGACGACGGCGTATTTGCCGTTGGGCGTGAAGTAGAGGTTGTACGGGTCGTGCACCTCGACCGGCTTGCCCGCCTTGCCGGTCTTCGGGTCGATGGGCGTGAGCGTGTGGCCGCGGTTGTTGTTGACCCAGAGCGTCTTCATGTCCCAGGAGGGCACGACGTGCTGCGGCTGGACGCCGACGCGGATCGTGTCGACGACTTCGTACGTCTTGGGGTCGATGACCGACACCGTGTTGGAGTTGGTGTTGGGGACGTAGACCCGGGAGGGGAAGTCCTTGACCACCGGGGAGAGCTTGCCCGGGCGGTCGGCGGCGTAGACGTCCTTGGGGTCGAGGACGGGCGGCATGCCGGGCAGCCCGTCCACCGCCTTGGGTTTGGCGGGCTCCGGCGGGACCTTGGTGGTCAGGGCCTTGTTCTGGCGGTCGCCCTGCTCGGTGCCGCAGCCGGCGAGCGCGGCGGCGACGGCGGCACCGGCGGCGAGCAGCACGCCGGTCCGCCTGGTCAGGGTCAGGGGGGTACGGGTACGAGTGGGCATCAGGTCAGCAGCTCCGTGGTCGTGACCGCGCGCAGGCCGCGGCGGTGCAGGTCATCGAGGACGGCGGGGAGCGCGGCGACCGTGTCCGCGTACCCGAAGTGCAGGCTCACCACGGAGCCCGCGCGGACCTCGGCGGCGAGGGTGCGGGCGACGGCCGGGGCGCCGGGCGAGGTGAAGTCCAGGGAGTCGACGTCGTACGACAGGACGTGCGGGTAGCCGGCGCGGCGCGCGAGGCGGGCGACGAGCGGGGTGGCCCGGCGGGCCCGCGAGGGCCGGAACCAGTTGCCGATGCCGCCGGTGAGGCGGCGCAGCCGGTCCGCGCAACCGGTGATCTCGGCGTACGCCGCCTGTTCGGACAGCGCGTTGATGTCGCGGTGGTTGAGGGTGTGGTTGCCGAGGTCGTGGCCGCCGTCGAGAATGCGGCGGGCGATGCGGGGGTGGGCGTCGAGCCAGGTGCCGACGGCGAGGACGGTCACGCGGGCGCCCGCGCGTTCGGCCTCGGCGAGCAGGGCGTGGGCGGTCCTGGGGTCGCCCTGGCCGTGGAAGGTGAGGGCGACCTCGGGGCGGCCGCGGGGGCTGCGGGTGATCTGGACGGGCAGGCCGGGGAAGCCGCGGGGGCCGGGGGCGGGGCCGGGGTGCGGCGGCGATCCGGTGGGCCGGGGCTCCGTGCGCTTCCGCGCCGTGCCGCAGCCGGCGGCGAGTGCGCCCGCGAGGGCCATGCCCGCCGACGTACGCAGTAGTCGGCGGCGGTCGGTCCCGTCTGCGCGCTCAGTCACGGGGACCATTTAATGGGGACTGAGGGTGAAAGCAGCTGATTGACCTGATTCAGGACGTTTGCGGGTCGCTGGCCTGGACCAAGCGAGCCTCATGAGCCCTGTCCATCGGCTCACACAGCTGGCGTTTAGCCATCGTTTACAAGGCAGGTGCTCTATCTCACCAAGGATTCACCTCTAAACTGTGCCGTTCTGATCCGATATGCCCGAGTTGGGACTTTTGGATCAGTGGCTCCCATCTGCCATAGTCGGGCACAGCGACTCTCATTGACCCGAGCTACGTCGCCTTTCGCGGCCGTGAACTCACCCCATACGTTCACGGTCCCGCTCGAAGGCCCCCGACAGCGCCGCACCCACGGCCCCGGGGGCTTTCGCGCGTCCGGGGCGGCGCTAGCGCTCGGTGACCCGCATCTCGAACCACGTCGTCTTGCCCCGCGGCAGCAGGTCCACGCCCCAGCGGTCGGCGAGCTTGTCGACGAGGAAGAGGCCGCGGCCGCTGATGTCCAGCTCGTGGACGGGCATCAGGCACGGCAGTCCGCGCGAGGGGTCGCGCACCTCGACCCGGATCCAGCCGCGCCGCCGCAGCGTGCGCAGGCCGAAGACCCGGGCGCCCGTGTGCCGCACGGCGTTGCCGACGAGCTCGGAGACCAGGAGCACGACGTCCTCGGTGAGCTTGGGCGTCAGGCCCCAGTGCCGCAGGACCACCACTTGAGCGAGCCGGCGGGCGATGGCCGCGGACTCGGGGCGCGAGGGCAGCGGGACCTCGGCGTCGATCGGGTTGCCGAACAACTCCAGTGCCTTCAGGGCGTGTTCGTCCTCCACCGCCGGAGTCCAGCGCGCCGCGGTCGCACCCGCGTGCTTCCGTGGCTGTTCGAAACCCTCCTGCCCCGCCATGCCCCCCATCATGGCCGTCCCGAGACGGGGTTGGGGCCGTTCCGACGGAATAAGCCCCCCGGAAGCTTCCATTCCGGAGGGCCGTCCAGGCATATGCCTAAGGCAGTTCAGCCTCCGTCACACCCGCTCCCACCTGCGCTGGCTTCTTGCTCATGAATGATCACGGAGCGCCCGGAAGCGAACTTCCTTAAGGTTGGCTTAAGGCTGTCATAATCCGCCCCTTCGGGGGACACTTTGGCTGACGAGCCTTCAACTGGCCTGTTCTCAGAGGAACTTCGCCTTGCCGGGGCCCTCCTCGACGAAGCTGCGCATGCCCCGTTCGCGGTCCTCGGTGGCGAACAGGCCCGCGAACCATGTGCGTTCCACGGCGAGGCCGGTGTCGATGTCCGCCTCCAGGCCCGCGTCCACGGCCTCCTTCGCGGCCCGCAGCGCGAGCGCCGGGCCCTTGGCCAGCTTGGCGGCCCACGCGTGCGCCTGCTCGTACACCTCGGCGGCGGGCACGACGCGGTCCACCAGGCCGATGTCGAGCGCCTCGTCGGCCTTGACCATGCGACCGGTGAAGATGAGGTCCTTCGCCTTGGACGGGCCGATCAGGCGCGGCAGCCGCTGGGTGCCGCCCGCGCCCGGGATCAGGCCGAGCAGGATCTCGGGCTGGCCGAGCTTGGCGTTGTCGGCGGCGATCCGGACGTCGGCGCACAGGGCCAGTTCGCAGCCGCCGCCGAGCGCGTAGCCGGTGACGGCGGCGACGACCGGCTTGGGGATGCGGGCGATCGCGGTGAAGGAGTCCTGCAGGGCCCGGGACCGCAGGATCATGGCCGTGTGGTCCATGTCCTGCATTTCCTTGATGTCCGCGCCCGCGGCGAACACCTTCTCGCCGCCGTAGAGGACGACGGCGCGCACGTCGTCGCGTGCGGTCACCTCCGCCGCGAGGTCCTTGAGGCGGTCCTGGAGCTCGATGTCCAGGGCGTTCATGGGCGGGCGGTCCAGGCGGATCGTGCCGACGCCGTCCGCGACTTCGAGATGCACAGTTGTCATGCGGGGCACGTTAGCCGTGCCCCGCACGCGCGTGGGGAAGGGCTGGGCCTTCCCGTGGGGAAGGGCTACGCCTTCCACTTCTCCCAGGACATGTTCCAGCCGTTGTAGCCGTTGTCCGGGGCGATCTTCTTGTCGTTCGAGTTCTTCACCACGACGACGTCGCCGACCATCGAGTTGTCGAAGAACCAGGCGGCCGGCACCTTCTTGTCGTAGCCGCCGCGCACGTCCCGCAGGCCGATGCAGCCGTGCGAGGCGTTGTAGTTGCCGAACGCGCCGCCGCCCCAGTAGTTGCCGTGGATGAACGTGCCGGACGTGGACAGGCGCTGGGCGTGCGGCACGTCCTTGATGTCGTACTCGCCGCCGTAGCCCACGGTCTCGCCGTTCATGCGGGTCACCTTGAGGCGCTCGCTGATGACCATCTGGCCGTTCCACGTCTCGTAGCCGGGCTTGCCGGTGGTGACGGGGATCTTCTTGAGGACCTTGCCGTCGCGCTCGACCGTCATCTTCTTGGTCTTCACGTCGACCGTGGAGACCTGGCTGCGGCCGATCTCGAAGGCGATGGTCTTGGACTGCTTGCCGTAGACACCCGGGCGGCCCTCGACGCCGTCGAGGTTCATCTTCACGGTGACCTTGGTGCCGGGCTTCCAGTACTTCTCCGGGCGGAAGTCCAGGCGGTCGTTGCCGAACCAGTGGCCCTCGACGGGCACGGACGGCTCGGTCTTGATCTCGATGGCCTTCTCGACCGCGCCCGGCGCGGTGATGCCGCGCGTGAAGTGCACCGAGAACGGCATTCCGACGCCGACCTTCGTGCCGTCCTCGGGCGTGAACTGGCCGAGGAAGGTGTTCTTCGGCACCAGGGTCGTGAACGTCGAGTCCTTCGCGGACGTGCGCCCCTCGGAGTCCTTGGCGATCGCGTGCACCTTGTACTTGGTGCCGGCGGCGAGGTGCCGCTCGGGCGCCCATTTCGCGCCACCGGACGTGATCTTCCCGGGGATCGCCCTGCCCTTGGGGTCCTTGACCGTCACCTCGGACAGCTTGCCCTTGGCGGCGGATATCTTCAGCGCCCCGCTGGTGGCCACGGCGTCCGCGCCGTCCTTCGGCGCTATGGTGACGACGGCCTGCGAGGGCTTGTCGGCGGCAGCCCCGCCCTTGCCGTCACCGCCGTCGCCGGAGTCCGAGCCGCCACCCCCGCACGCGGTCACGAGCAGCAGCGTCGCCCCCGACGCCGCCGCGAACAGTGTGTTGGCGCCCCGCCGCCGCCCGCGCTTTCGCGCGTGGGCCGACGCCCCCGATATCGGTCGCCCGTTCACGTTTCTTCTCCCCTCGCACGGCCCGAATCAGGCCCGCACTCCAATGCCCCGGCGCGGTGGTCGAAAACAAGCCGACTCGCGCACTGCGCTAGATAACCACAAGGCTCGAAGCGATGACTCCCCGCCAATGTCACCGTTCAGTCCCAACTGTGCTCATGGCACGGGCCGGTGGCCCTCAGGGCCGGCCGGAGCGGGACTTCTTGTCGCCCTTCGCCCTTTCTGCGGCTTTCTTTCCCGCCTTCTTCTTTCCCGTCTTCCATTCCTCCCAGTCCATGTTCCAGCCACCGAGGCCGTTGTCGGGAGCCACTTTCTTGTCGTCGCTGTTGACGACCTCGACGACGTCGCCGATGAGCGTGCGGTCGAAGAACCAGCCCGCCGGGGTCTTCGGGCTGCCGCCCTTCACGTCGCGCAGGCCCACGCAGCCGTGGCTGACATTGGTGTTGCCGGGCGCGTCCGGCGCCCAGTAGTTGCCGTGCAGGAAGGTGCCGGAGGTGGTCAGGCGCATCGCGTGCGGCACGTCCGGGATGTCGTACTCGCCGCCGAAGCCGACGGTGCGGCTGTTCATGCGGGTCACCTCGAGCATCTCGGTGACGACCATCTTTCCGTTGTACGTGGTGGTCTTCGGGGCGCCCGCGGTGATCGGGACCATGGAGATCAGCTCGCCGTCGCGGCGTACCTCCATGGTGTGCTCCTTCGCGTCGACCAGGCTGACCTGGCTGCGGCCGATGGTGAAGGCGAACGTCTTGTCCTGGAGGCCGTAGACGCCGGGCGCGGCCTTCACGTCGCGCAGGTCCAGGTCGACGGTGACCTTGGTGCCGGGCTTCCAGTACTTCTCGGGGCGGAAGTCCAGGCGGGTGCCGCCGAACCAGTGCGGCCGGATCTCCACGGCCGGCTCGGCCCGCACGCGGACGGCGCGCTGGACGGCCGCGCGGTTGACGACCTCGCGGTTGAACTCCAGGGAGACGATCATGCCGGTGCCGACCGTGGCGCGGTTCTCCGGCGAGACGTATCCGATGAAGCGCTCGTCGGGCACGAACGTGGTGAACGTCGTGTGCCGCGCGACGCGGCGGCCGTGGCCGTCGAGCGCGACCGCGTCCACCGTGTACTTGGCGGCGAGCGCGAGCGGCCCGCCGTCGAGCGGGCGCCAGGTCGTGCCGTCCTCGACGACGCGCCCCGGCACGTCGGTCTCCTGCGCGTCCTGGGACCGCACGACCCGCACGGACTCCAGGCGCCCGTCCGGCACCCGCACTTCGAGCCGCTCGTCGCGGCGCACGTTCTTGTCGCCGTCGCCGGGCGTGACCCGGATCGCCTCGGCGGGCCTCGGCGGCTTGCCGAGCATCCCGTCGAACTCCGAGCCGGAGCAGCCCGTGGCCCCGAGCACCAGTCCTGCCCACGCCACCGCTGCGGCCAGCGCGGCTCCTGCGCGCCGAGCGCGCCTCGTTGCCTGTCTCACGTGGGTCCCAACGACCGTGCCCGCCCGGGGAAACGTGAGTGCGACGCACCGGGTGGGCAGAACAGACAGAAGGACGCCGTGCGGGCAGCCGCGGCCGGGACGCCGCACACCCCGGGCACGCGCGTCCACGGCCCGAGCCGCGGGAGGCGAGCAGGTGTCGAGCGCAGCCGAGCAGGAGGAGGCGGCGGTCCAGCGGGCGCGGGCGGTGGGCCGGGCCCGGCCCGACGACGACTCCGCCACCGCCGGGCAGAACGGCGGGCGCGGCGCGCGGGCGCGGCAGGCGCCGTCGCGGACCGTGTGGCCGGGGGCGCCGACGCCGCTCGGCGCCCGGTTCCGGGTGGGGCCCGACGGGGTCGCGGGCACGAATTTCGCGCTGTGGGCGGGCGGGGCGGAGGCCGTCGAGCTGTGCCTTTTCGACGAGGAGGACCATGCGGACGGCGGGGACGGCAGGGTGGACGTGGACGGCGGGGTCAGCGCGGACGGCCCGGATGGCGGGGTCGGCCCGGACGGCGGGGTCGGCCCGGACGGCGCCGGTGGGCGGCTCGTCGAGACCCGGTGTCCGCTGACCGAGCTGACGCACGAGATCTGGCACGGCTTCGTGCCGGGCGTCCTGCCGGGGCAGCGGTACGGCTTCCGGGTGCACGGCCGCTGGGACCCGTGGACCGGCGCCCGCTTCAATCCGGCGAAGCTGCTGCTCGACCCGTACGCCCGCGCGGTCGACGCGGGCGCGGGCAACGACTACGGCGCGCTGCCGCCGGAGGTCTACGGCCATGTCAGGGACTGGCCGCAGCAGCAGGTCGCGGACACCGTGCGCGACGACCGGGACTCGGCTCCGTACGTACCCAAGGGCGTCGTCGTCCACGACGACGCGCCGGACGACGAGTGGTGCGACGACCGGCGCCCGAAGACGCCCTGGGCGGATTCGGTCATCTACGAAGTGCATGTACGCGGCTTCACCATGCGGCACCCCGATGTCCCGCCCCAACTGCGCGGCACGTACGCCGGGTTGGCGCACCCGGCGGCCGTCGAGCATCTCGTACGCCTCGGTGTGACGGCCGTCGAGCTGCTCCCGGTGCACCAGTTCGCGCACGAGGACCATCTGCTGCGGCGCGGTCTGCGCAACTACTGGGGGTACAACTCCATCGGGTACTTCGCGCCGCACGCCGCGTACGCCGCGTCCGGCACCCGCGGGCAGCAGGTCGGCGAGTTCCGGCGGATGGTGCGGGCGCTGCACGAGGCGGGGATCGAGGTGATCCTGGACGTGGTCTACAACCACACCGCCGAGGCGGGCGAGCTGGGGCCGATGCTGTCCCTGAAGGGCATCGACAACCGCGGCTACTACCGGCTGCAGGACGACGCGCGGCGGTACGCCGACTACACGGGCTGCGGGAACACCCTGCACGTCGTCCAGCCGCAGGTGCTGCGCCTGATCACCGACTCGCTGCGGTACTGGGTGACGGAGATGGGCGTCGACGGCTTCCGCTTCGACCTGGCGGCGGCGCTCGCGCGGTCCTTCCACGACGTCGACATGCTCTCGCCGTTCCTCGCGGTCATCGCGCAGGACCCGGTGCTGCGGCGCGTGAAGCTGATCGCCGAGCCGTGGGACGTCGGGTCGGGCGGCTATCAGGTGGGGGCGTTCCCACCTCTCTGGACGGAGTGGAACGACCGTTACAGAGGCGCGGTGCGGGACTTCTGGCGGGGCGCGCTGCCGGACGTGCGGGACCTCGGCTACCGGCTTTCGGGGTCGAGCGACCTGTACGCGTGGGGCGGGCGGCGGCCGTACGCGTCGGTGAACTTCGTGACGGCCCACGACGGCTTCACGCTGCGCGACCTGGTGACGTACGAGAGGAAGCGCAACGAGGCCAACGGCGAGGGCAACAGGGACGGTTCGGACGACAACCGGTCCTGGAACTGCGGCGTCGAGGGCGAGACCGCCGACCCCGGCGTGCGGGCCCTGCGTCGGCGGCAACTGCGGAACCTGATGACCACGCTGCTGCTCTCGACCGGCGTGCCGATGCTCGTCGCCGGGGACGAGATGGGGCGCACGCAGCGCGGCAGCAACAACGCGTACTGCCAGGACAACGAAGTGAGCTGGGTGGACTGGAAGTCGCTGGACGAGCCGGGGTGGCGGGCGCTGTTCGGGCTCACCGCCCGGCTGATCGCGTTGCGGCACCGGCATCCGGTGCTGCGGCGGCGCGCCTTCTTCTCCGGGCGGGCCCACTCGGCGGACGGGCTGCGGGACCTGGCGTGGTTCACGGCGCGCGGCACGGAGATGACGGAGGCCGACTGGTACGCGCCCGCGGCGACGCTCGGCATGTATCTGTCCGGGCGCGACATACCGGGGCGGGACGCGCGCGGGGCGCCGGTGACCGACGACAGCTTTCTCGCCGTGCTGCACGCGGCGGACCGGCCGGTGGACTTCGTCCTCCCGGGGCCGCCGTGGGCCGCGGCCTACGAAGTGCTTGTGGACACCTGCCTGGAGGAGCAGGAGGAGGCCCCGGGGACGCTGCTCGCAGCGGGGGCGGCGGTGACGGTCACCGCGCGATCGGCGTTGCTGCTGCGGGCGGTCGTGAATAGCCCGTCGAGGGGGTCCCTCCCTGCTCCTTAAGAGCTTGGGGGAGCTTGAGGACGAGCGCGCAAGCGCGATGCCGGGGTGCAGAACGTCGGGGAGAGGTCGGACGTGACGGGCATTCAGGTCCGTACCAAGGTATTGCACCCGACCCGGGGGCGGACGAAGCTCGCCGCATGGACCTGGAGTTGCGGCACCTGAAGACGATCCGGGCGATCGCCGACGCGGGCAGCCTCACCAAGGCGGCGACCGCGCTCGGACTCGCGCAGCCCGCGCTCAGCGCGCAGTTGAAACGGATCGAACGGGCCCTGGGCGGCGAGCTGTTCGAGCGCGGGCGGTTCGGCGTGCGGGCCACCGCCCTCGGTGAGTTCGTGCTCGCGCGGGCGCGCATCGTGCTGCCGGCGGTCAGCGGGCTCCAGGAGGAGGCCGAGCGGTTCTCGCGGGTGTGGCAGGACCGGCGCGGGTTCCGGCTCGGCGGGACGCACGGGCCGCTGCTCGGCGGTCTGGTGGACCGGCTCGCCGCCGCGCACCCCGACCAGTCCGTGTCGACGTACACCTCCTGGTCCGAGCGCGACATCGCCGCGCAGGTCGCGGACGTGCGGCTCGACTTCGCGCTCATCGGTACGTGCGGGGCGAGTACACCGCCCGAGAGCGAGCGGCTGGTGTGGCGGGAGGTGGCGCGCGATCCCGTGTTCGTCATGCTGGCCACCGGGCATCCGCTGGCCGGGGCCGCGGAGGTCGAGCTCGGCGAGCTGGCTGGGGAGGCGTGGACCGATGTGCCGGGGGACGGGTGTTTCGGGGACTGCTTTACGGCTGCGTGCGCGCGGGCGGGGTTCACTCCCTCTTCGGTGTACGAGACCGACACCTCGTCGTGCGTTCATCTGGTGCAGGTGGGGCGGGCGGTGGGGTTGTGCCGGGCCACGTTTCCGCCCACGGAGGGGATCGTTACCCGGCCGCTGGCCGGGGCGCCGCTCTACTGGCGGCATTTGTTGGGGTGGCATCCGGAGACGTACGCGCATGACACTGCGGCCGCTGTGCTTGCGCATGCTCGGGCTGCGCATGCTGCGGCTGCTGCTCGCAGTGAGAGTTACTCGGCCTGGCTGGCTTCGCCGGGGGGTGCTTCCATAACGTCGACGTAGGGGGGCAACTAGCATCTACTGAGCCCCTGTTGACGCTTCTACGGTGTGGTCGACCGGAGAACGAGCGGATCCGGCTTCCCCGCGTTCACGGGTCCGCCGCTCCCCGTCCACACCGAGGAGAGACCCCCATGCAGCAGCACAGACATGCCTCCCCGACTCCACCTCCACACCGTTGTAGTCTCCGCCGCGTCCAGGCGGCGGGTGCCGCGCTCGCCGCCGCCGGTGCGCTCGTGCTGGCCGGGATGCCCGGCTCGGCGGCCGCCCAGTCCGACTCCCCGTCCCCCACACCGCACGACGCCGCGGCCACCGCAGCCGTGGCGAAGACGTCACCCGGCGTCCTCAAGGCCATGCAGCGCGACCTCGGGCTCACCGCGGGGCAGGCCAAGGAACGCCTGGTCAACGAGGCGGAGGCGGGGGCCACCGCCGGGTCCCTGCAGGCCGCGCTCGGCCGGGACTTCGCGGGCGCCTGGGTGGGCGGCGCCACCTCGGCCACGCTCACGGTCGCCACCACCGACGCCCGGGACGTCGCGGCCATCGAGGCCGAGGGCGCCCGCGCCCTGGTGGTACGTCACTCCGTCGGCCAACTGGACGCCGCCAAGGCCAAGCTGGACCGGGCCGCGAAGAGCACCCGGACGGCCGACGCGCCCGTGTGGTACGTCGACGTGAAGTCCAACGCGGTCGTGGTGAACGCCGTCAAGGCCTCCGCCGCCAAGGCGCTGGTGGCCGAGGCGGGCGTGGACTCCGGCCTCGTACAGATCAAGAAGACCGCCGACCGGCCGCGCTCCTTCTACGACATCGTGGGCGGCGAGGCGTACTACATGGGCAGCGGCGGCCGCTGCTCGGTGGGCTTCTCCGTCACGCAGGGCGCGACGCAGGGCTTCGCCACGGCGGGTCACTGCGGGCGTGTGGGCACGACGACGCGTGGCGTCAACCAGCAGGCCCAGGGCACGTTCCGCGGTTCGATCTTCCCGGGCCGGGACATGGCGTGGGTGGCCACGAACGCGCAGTGGACGGCCACTCCGTACGTCAAGGGCTCCGGCGGGCAGCGCGTGAGCGTCGCCGGTTCGACGCAGTCGCCGGTGGGCGGCTCGATCTGCCGCTCCGGGTCGACCACCGGGTGGCACTGCGGCACGATCTCGCAGCACAACACCAGCGTCACCTACCCCGAGGGCACCATCAACGGCGTGACGCGCACGACCGTGTGCGCGGAGCCCGGTGACTCCGGCGGCTCGTACATCTCGGGCAGCCAGGCGCAGGGCGTCACCTCGGGCGGCTCGGGCAACTGCCGCACCGGCGGGACCACGTTCCACCAGCCGATCAACCCGCTTCTCCAGCAGTTCCAGCTCACGCTGAAGACCATCGGCGGCGAGGACCCCGGTCCCGGCCCCGGTGACCCGAGCGGCACCTGGGCGGCGGGCTCCGTCTACGCGGCCGGTGACACGGTCACCTACAACGGCGTGACCTACCGCTGCCTCCAGCCGCACCAGGCGCAGCCGGGCTGGGAGCCGCCGGGCACGCCCGCGCTGTGGGAGCAGGTCTGATCCAGGTCTGATCCAGGCTGTTCCGATCCACTCGGGCCCGCTGTGGACCCACGGCGGGCCCGCTGCTCATCCGCGCTGGTGGGGCGCGGGTGCGGACCCAGGGCCGGGAGGCCGTGATTCCGGGGGGAGTCGCGGCCGCGAGGACCGGATTCCGGCCTCGGCCGACGTGGCCCCGACGTCAGCCGAGGATGCCGCGGCCGTACGCCGCCGCGACGGCCGCGGCACGGTCCTTGGCGCCCAACTTGCCGTAGATATGGGTGAGATGGGTCTTGACCGTGGCTTCGCTGATGAAGAGCTCCTTGGCGATGTCGCGGTTGGACGTGCCCTTGGCGACGAGTGCGAGCACTTCCCGTTCGCGGGAGCTCAGCGGCTCGTCGCCGGGGGCACGTACGCGTTTCACCAGGCGGGACGCGATCGCCGGTGACAGCACCGTGCGGCCTTCGGCGGCGGCGCGGACTGCGGTGAACAGCTCGTCGCGCGGGGCGTCCTTCAGCAGATAGCCCGTCGCGCCCGCCTCGATGGCGGGGAGCGTGTCGGTGTCCGTGTCGTACGTGGTGAGCACCAGGACGCGGGTGCGGGCGCCGCGCCGGGTGAGCTCGGCGATGGCGTCCACTCCGCCGCCGCCGGGCATCCGCAGGTCCATGAGGACGACGTCCGGGTCGAGCCGGGCGACCAGCTCGACGGCCCGGACGCCGTCGGCCGCCTCACCGAGGACGGCGAAGCCCGGCGCGGACTCGAACATGCCGCGCAGGCCGTCGCGCACCACGGGGTGGTCGTCCGCGACGACGAGGGTGATCACATCAGCGTTCATCGCCCACCAACGGTACGCGCGCCGATATGGCCGTGCCGCCGCCGGGCTCCGACTCCACGGTGAGGGTGCCCGCGATGCGCTCGGCGCGGGCACGCATGCCGGCCAGGCCGAAGCCGCCGGAGCGGGTGCGGGCGGGCGCCGCGAGCGGGTCGAAGCCGCGGCCGTCGTCGCGGACGTCCAGGGCGACCTCGTCCGCCATGTACGACAGGGTGACGCCGAGGCGGGTGGGGGCGGCGTGCCGGGCGGCGTTGGACAGGGCTTCCTCGACGATCCGCAGCAGGGTCGCCTCGACCTCGTCGTGCAGGGGTTCGGCGGCGCCGGTGAGGGTGAACTCGGCGCGCACGCCCGTGCGCTCGCCCCACGCGGTGACCGTCTTGCCCAGCGCCCGGGGCAGCGCGTCGTGCTCCAGGGCGACCGGGGCGAGGTTGTGCACGGAGCGGCGGGCTTCGCCGAGGCTGTGCCGGGCGAGGGCGGCGGCGCGGTCGAGGTGCTCGCGGGCGAGGCGCTCGTCCGGGCTGTTCGCGACGACCTGAAGCTGGGCGATGATGCCCGCGAGGCCTTGCGCGATGGTGTCGTGGATCTCGGCGGCGAGGCGTCTGCGCTCGTCGGCGACGCCCGCTTCGCGGGCCTGGACGAGGAGTTGGGCGTGCAGCGCGGCGTTCTCGTCGAGGGCCTGCTGGAGGGCGGCGTTGGTGGCTTCGAGCTGGTCGATGGTCTGTTCCTGGAACCGGGTGCGCTCCTCTTCCTTGTGAGCGATGTGGGAGAAGACGGCGAGCAGCCCGACGTTGGCGGCGAGCATCGCGCCGAACAGCATCCAGGCACCCGTTCCGCGCGGCGGGAGCCCGCCCGACTGGCCGCCCGCCATCACGACGGCGGTGGCGAACAGGCCGACGGGGACCAGGCGGCGGGCGAGGAGGCGCTCGGAGCCGAAGTACCCGGTGACGGCGTAGAACACGAAGAACGGGTTCAGCCAGGACAGCGTGAAGGCGAAGGCCCAGCGGAGGAAGTAGTACGCGGTGCCCGCGCGGGAGGGTCCGGGCCGGGTGCGGGCGGCGAGGGTCCACCAGACCTGGAGCAGGACGGCGGCGGCGACGAGCCCGGCGGCCGCGCCCCACTCACCGCGCCCCATGCCCACGGTCTCGGCGGTGGCGGCGGCGAGCAGGGTGGAGAAGGCGAGCAGGGTGAGCGGGCCCCACCGGTGGAACAGCTCCCAGCGCTCGTCCACCAGGGCCGTGGGGGACGTGGCGGATGCGGGGGACGTGGGAGGCATCGCGGCCGCCGGGGACGTGGGGGTCATGACTCCAGTTTCCTGGAGGCTGCCGCCGGTGACCTGCCCGTCCCTCGTTCGGGATCGAAGCGCAGGGGCACCCGGCGCGCCCGCCGTCACTCCCACCGGAACCACCGGGCCGCGGCCGTGGTGAGGGCGGCCGTCCACAGGACGAGGACGCCGAGGTGGACGGGGCCGGGCCAGTCGCCCGCGGCCGCCTGGTTCAGCGCCTCGGCGGCGGCGCCGAACGGGAGGGCCTCGACGACATGGGCGAGCGCGTCCGGCATCGCCCGCACCGGCAGCCAGACCCCGGCGCTGAACATCATCGGGAAGAACACCGCGGAGCCGACCGCGGTGGCCGCCTTGGAGGTCCGCGCGAGCGCCGAGACCAGGGCGCCGAGCGCCAGCGCGGAGGCTATGGCGAGCAGCAGGGCGACCGCGTACCCGACGCCCTGGCGGGGCAGGGGCACGTCGAAGGCGATCCGGCCGACCGCGAGGGAGAGCAGCGCGGAGCCGAGGGCGGCGGCTCCGTGCAGCCCCATCTGCGCGCCGAGCACGGCGGAGGGGCGCACGGGGGTGGCTGACATGCGGCGCAGGATGCCGCGCTCGCGATACCCCGTGACGACGGGCGGCATCGCCTGAAGCCCGGACATGATCATGGCGAGCAGCACCGTCACGGGGACATAGGCGTCGACGAGCCGGATGCCGCCCAGGTCGTCCTGCGCCTCGCGGAACGACGGGATCGAACCCAGGATCACGAGGAGCAGCGTGGGGAAGACCATGACCCAGAACAAGGAGCCCGGTTCACGCCGGAACAGGCGCAGCTCGGCCTTGAAGACGGCGCGGACGGCGCGGGTGGTGTGGGTGCCATGGGTGGCGTCGGAGAGGGGGGCTGCGGTGGTCATGCCGGGGCTCCGTGGTGTCCGGGGCGGGCGGTGGGCGGGTGCCGGTCGGCGCCGTCGGTGCGGCTGTCCGTGAGGTCCAGGAACGCGTCGTCCAGCGTGGCGTCGGTGACGCGGAGTTGGTGGGCCGTGATGTGGTGGCGGGCCAGGAAGGTGAGGAGCGCGTCGACCGTGGCGTCCGTGCCGTTGAGGGTGACGCGGCCGTCCTTCTCCGTGGCGGAGGCGACCCGGGGCAGCGCGGCCAGGTCGGCGGGGGCCAGCGGCACGGACGGCGTGAAGGAGATGACCGTGGAGCTCGCGGTGCGGCCGATGAGGCCGGCGGGGGTGTCGAGGGCGGCCACCCGGCCCCGGTCGATCACCGCGATGCGGTCGCACAGCCGCTGGGCCTCCTCCATGAAGTGGGTGACGAGCAGGATCGTGACCCCGCTGTCCCGCACGTCCTCGATGAGGCGCCAGGTGTCGCGGCGCGCCCGCGGGTCCAGGCCGGTGGTCAATTCGTCGAGCACGACCACGCGGGGGTTGCCGATCAGCGCGAGCGCGATGAACAGGCGCTGCTTCTGGCCGCCGGAGAGCTTGGCGAAGCGGGTGGTCAACTTGTCCGTGAGACCGAGCCGCTCGGCCAGGGGGCGCCAGTCGGCCGGGGTGGCATAGAACGCGGCGTACAACTCCAGGGCCTCGCGGACCGTGAGCTTCGGCTGGAGCTCGCTCTCCTGGAGCTGCGCGCCGAGGACACGCGTGACGCGCATGTGGTCCGCGACCGGGTCGAGACCGGCGACGCGCACCGCGCCCGCGTCGGGCACGCGCAGGCCCTCTACGCATTCGACGGTGGTCGTCTTGCCCGCGCCGTTCGGACCCAGGACGCCGAAGATCTCGCCCTGCTCGACGGCGAAGGAGACGCCGTCGACGGCGGCTCGGCCGCCATAGACCTTGCGCAGGTCCCTGACTTCGATGAGAGGAGGAGGCATGCGACAAGCCTCGCCGCCGAGGCCCCTCCCCCACATCGGCCATCCCGCTCCGCCCGGCATCCTCCGATCGGTTGATGGACCCCTACGACCTCCCAGGTCACGGCCGGTGCGGGCGCGACTCGGTGGGTGATCCGGCGGCCACTCCGGCCGCAATCCGCCGACCACCTCGGCGGCAATCCGCCGGCCACCCCGGCCGCGATCCGGCGGGCCACCCGGCACGCGTCCTAGGACCAGCGGCCGACCCCGGCCGGTCCAAAACTCGGTGGGCTCTGTCAGTGGTGAAACGTAGGCTCGCCCCTGATGCCGACGATTCATGCACCTGCCAAGGAACCCGGCGGCCGGTCCGCCGTCCGGACGCTCAGCCGACTGTGGCCCTATGTGCGCCCCGTCCGAATACGCCTGTTCAGCGCGGCATTTGTCGCCGTCGTGGCGTCGTGCACGGGTCTGGTGTTCCCGCTCGTCCTGAAGTGGATGGTGGACGGTCCTGTGGCCGACCGGGACACCGGGGGCGTCTGGCTCGGCGCGCTGCTCCTGCTGGTGCTCGGCATCGCGGAGGCACTCCTTTTCGGCTTCCGGCGCTGGCTGGTGGCGCGGCCGCTCGCGAGCGTGGAGGCGGCGATGCGGGCGGACCTGTTCCGCCATCTCCAGCGCCTGCCCGTCGCGTTCCACGACCGGTGGGCGTCCGGCCAGTTGCTCTCGCGCGGCACGACGGACCTGATGCTGCTGCGCATGTTCCTCGCGTTCCCGCTGACGTTCCTGGTGGTCAACGGCGCGACGATCGCCGTCGGCATGGCCATTCTGCTCGCCCAGGAGTGGACGCTCGGCCTGGTGCTGCTCGCCCCCGTGCTGCCGATGGTGGCCTTCCTCGCGTACTTCGAGGGGCGGTACGCCGCCGTGGCGCGGCGCGCGCAGGACCAGGTGGGCGACCTGACGACCGTCGTCGAGGAGAGCGTGCTCGGCATCCGGATCATCAAGGGCTTCGGGCGGCACCGCAGTCAGGCGCGCGCCTTCCGCGAGCTGTCGCGCACGCTGCGCGGCACGGAGCTGGTCAAGGCCCGGCTGCTCGCCGCGATCTACGGCGTCATCATGACGCTGCCGGAGCTGGCGATCGGGGCGGCGCTCGTCCTCGGCTCGGTGCAGGTGGCCGACGGCGGGCTCTCGACGGGCACGCTGGTGGCGTTCCTGTCGACGGCGCTCGCGCTGCGCTGGCCGGTGGAGTCGATCGGCTTCCTGCTGGCGATGAGCCAGGAGGCGGCGACGGCGACGGAGCGGTACTTCGAGGTGCTGGACGCGGAGCCGGAGACGGAGACGAAGGCGAAGACCGCGTCGGGGTCGGGGCCCGGCGCGGTCGGTGAGACCACGGGTGCCCCCGTCCCGGCGCCGCGCACGGCGGGCGCCGCGGCCGCCCCCGTACCCGTCCCGGCGCCCCGAAAACCCGGCGTGCCCGCGGCTCCTGCTTCCGCCCCGGTCCCCATCCCCGCCCCCGACCCCGCCCTCGCCCTCGCCTCCGCCGACGGCATCCGTTTCGACGCCGTCGAGTTCCGCTACCCGGACGCGCCGGACGACGCCCCGCCCGTCCTGGAGCGGATCGACCTGCACATCCGCACCGGCGAGACCGTGGCGCTCGTCGGCGCCACCGGCAGCGGCAAGACCACGCTGACCGCCCTCGTACCCCGCCTGCACGAGGTGACCGGCGGCCGCATCACGCTCGACGGCGAGGACATCGCGGCGATGGCACGCGCACGCGTGCGCGCGCTGGTGTCCATGGCCTTCGAGGAACCGACCCTGTTCTCCGCCTCCGTGGGCGAGAACGTCCTGATGGGCGCCGGCGGGAGCGCGGCCGACGGAGCGCTGGAGCGGGCCCTCGCGGTGGCGCAGGCCGAGTTCGTGCACAGCCTGCCGCAGGGGGCGGACACGCAGGTCGGCGAGCAGGGGCTGAGCCTGTCGGGCGGACAGCGGCAGCGGCTCGCGCTGGCCCGCGCGGTGGTGGGCCGCCCCCGGTTCCTCGTCCTCGACGACCCGCTGTCCGCGCTCGACGTACACACCGAGGCACTGGTGGAGGCGGCGCTACGGCGGGTCCTGAAGGACACCACGGCGCTGGTCGTGGCGCACCGCCCGTCGACGGTGCTCCTCGCGGACCGGGTCGCGCTGCTGTCCGGCGGGCGCGTCACGGCCGTGGGCACGCACCAGGAACTGCTGCGGCAGAACGCCGAGTACGCATGGCTGATGTCTGGGGGGACGGACAGGTGACCACGGTCAACGACAAGGACGGGAAGAAGGACGGGAAGAAGGCCGGGGAGAAGGCCGGGCCCGGGGCGGCGGACGAACGCTCAGGGACCCCCGCCCCCTCCACGGCCGCCCTGGACGCCGCCTTCGACCAGGACACCCTGCCCGCTCCCCCGGGCGCCACCCGCGCCCTGCTGCGTTCGCTGCTCGCGCCCCGGCGCGCCCGCGTGGCCGTGGCCGCCGTGCTGCTCCTGGTGCAGCAGGCCGTCATCCAGGCCGGGCCGCTGCTCGTCGCGTACGCCATCGACCGTGCCGTACCCGCCTTCCGCGCGGACGACAACGGCCCGCTGATCGCGGTCGGCGTGGCCTACCTGGCGTGCGCGGCGGCAGCGGGCGCCTTCCAGTACGCCTTCATCGTGGCGTCCGCCCGCGTCAACCAGGACGTGCTCCTCGACCTGCGCGGCCGCATCTTCCGGCACGCGCAGGCGCTGAGCGTGGACTTCCACGAGCGGTACACGTCGGGACGGCTGATCTCCCGTGCCACCACGGACGTGGAGTCCCTGCGGGAACTGCTCGACGAAGGCCTTCAGGAACTGCTCACCGTCATCCTGTCGTTCGTCTCCATCTCCCTGATGCTGCTCTGGCTGGACCTGGGCCTCGGCGCCGTCGCGGTCCTGTCGTTCGTGCCGCTGTACCTGCTCATACGGCTGTACCAGCGCCGCGCGGGGAAGGTCTACCGCGCGCGGTCCACCGCCATCGCCGCCGTCATCGTGAAGTTCACGGAGACGATGAACGGCATCCGTCCGGTGCGCGCGTTCCGCCGCGAGCGGGCCAACGAGGCGCAGTTCGCCGCGCTCAACCACCGGCACGAGCGCACCAACGGCGACGCGCTGCTCGAAATGGCGCGGTACGTGGTGGGCTCGCGGCTCGTCGCGAACACGGCCGTCGCGGGGATCGTGCTGTGGGGCGCGTACCGCGTCGCGCAGGACACCCTCGCGCTCGGTGTGCTCGCCGCGGCCGTGCTGTATCTGCGCCGGCTGTACGACCCGATCGACCGGCTCGGCATGTTCCTCAACTCGGCCCAGTCAGCGGCGGCGTCCCTGGAGAAGATCGCGGGGCTGCTCGCGCAGACGCCGTCCGTCCCGGAGCCCGCGCCCGGCGCCGGGAAGCCGCTGCCCGAGCGCGCCTCCGAACATCCCGGCCGCACCGTGGAGTTCGACGGTGTGCGCTTCGCGTACCGCACGGGCGGGGAGGTCCTGCCGCGCTTCGACCTGACGCTCCCGGCCGGGCAGACCGTCGCCGTCGTCGGCTCCACGGGCGCCGGCAAGTCGACCCTCGCGAAGCTGCTCGCCCGCTTCTACGACCCGACCGACGGCCGGGTCCTCCTCGACGGCGTCGACCTGCGCGACCTCGCCAACGCCGAGCTGCGGCGGGGTGTCGTGATGGTGACGCAGGAGGCGTTCCTGTTCTCCGGGACGGTCGCCGAGAACATCGCGATCGGCCGCCCGGACGCCACCCGCGAGGACGTCGAACGCGCCGCGAAGGCCATCGGTGCCCACGACTTCATCACGTCCCTGCCCGACGGCTACGACACCGACGTACGCAAGCGCGGCGGCCGCATCTCGGCAGGTCAGCGCCAACTGGTCGCGTTCGCCCGGGCGTTGCTTGCCGATCCCGCCGTGCTGATCCTCGACGAGGCCACCAGCTCGCTGGACATCCCCGGCGAGCGGGCCGTGCAGCGGGCGATGGACACGGTGCTTCGCGGTCGCACCGCCGTCGTGATCGCCCACCGCCTGTCGACGGTGGAGATCGCCGACCGGGTGCTCGTGATGGAACACGGGCGGATCGTCGAGGACGGCAGCCCGGCCGAACTCATCGCGGGAACGGGCCCGTTCGCGGAGCTGCACCGGGCCTGGCGGGACAGCGTGGTGAGCGGCGGAACGCCGTAGCGGCGGCCCGCTGGTCCACGTCCTCGCAGGTCAGCGGTCATTGTCAGTGGCGGCTGGCACCATCGCCGTATGACTGAGACGAACGCGAGCACGGGGGCCGGACCGGAGTTCGGCTGGCGGGAGTTCCTGGCGCGGTGGAGCGAGGAGTGGTCCGGCGCGCAGGATCCCGACGAGGAGGGCCTCGACGGCGACGAGGAGGCGCTGCACGCCCGCTGGCTCGGGTTCGCGACCGCGACGCCCGAGCGGATCGCCGCGTTCGAGGAACGTCTCGGCCGTCACCTCCCGCCGTCGTACCGGTCCTTCCTTGAGGTCACCGACGGGTGGCGGCACGCGGGCGGGTTCGTCTATCTGCTCGCGGGCACGGAGCACGCCCACTGGCACGAGGACGCGTCGGGCATCGGCGCCGAGTTCCAGGAGTATCTGGAGGAGGACGCCTCGCCGGAGGAGATCCGGGAGGTCACCATGTGGAGCCGGGCGCTCCAGCTCGACGTCGACTCCGACTGCATGTATGTGCTGATGGATCCCGGGGACGTGGACGAGCACGGCGAATGGGCCGTGTACACATGGGCCCACTGGAGGGCCGCACCGCCCGAACGGTTCGCGTCCTTCTGGGAGTTCATGCAGGACGCGTATCGGGAGTTCCACAGTCTGGCGGCGGGGCGCGACGAGGGGCCGGAATTCGCCAATGCCACGACCGAGGCACTGGACACGGCCGTCGACGAGGCCCGGCAGGCGGCGCTGGCCGGGGAGTTCGAGCGGGCAGCCGAGGTATTCGAGGAGGCGGTGGCCTTCGGGCGGCCCCGGGCCGCGGCGCTGCGCGCCCAGTTGGCTCTCTGTCAGGGGGACCAGTCGCCGTCGGGGCTCAGGGCGCTCACGAATGATCCCGCGTACGCCCCAGAGGTGCTGCCCGTCCTCGCGGCCATGGGCCCCCGGGGCAGACCGCACGACGACTCCTGGACCAGGCACTACGTCGGGGCCGAACTGAAACCGGCGGCGAAGGAGGCGGCCCGGCAGGCACAGGCGGGGACGTTCCAGTACGAACCGGAGGGACCGTTCGGCGCGGCCGTCGAGACCGCGCGGGACCAGGCGCGCTGGGGTGAGCACGACGCGGCCTGGCGGACCCTGCTCGCCGCCCTGCCGCGGTGGCGGCCGCTGGGGCCCGACCACTTGGCCCCGATAGCCCTGCTGGCCGACCCACTCCTCGGGCCACTGCTCACGCCGGAGCGGGGCCGGGCCCTGCTGGCCACCCCGAGGGGCACCGCCGCCGCGGAGGCGGCCGGCGCTCCGCGCGCGGTGGCCGACCAGGAACCGGGAGGCCTTGCCTGGCTGGCGCAGGAGGAGGGGAACGGCAACGACCGGGCGTACCGCTTCGTCCTCGTCGAGGGCGTGCAGCCGCCCGAACTGCCCGCGCTCGTCGGAGAGGACGAGGGCACCGCGTTGCACGAGCCGATGACCCGGTGGGAGGCGCGGTCCAAACTGTGCAACAGCGGGGAGAGTTCGCCCTACGACGACAAGGCGCTGGCCGCCGTCGGCAGGGCCGGGCCCGGCTGGAGCTTCGCCTTCGACGGGGACCCGAGCCCGTTCTACGCGCCCCGGTTCACGTCCCCGGCCGCCGCCGCGTCCCGGGACGGCCGAGCGGTGGTCGTGTGGGCGGAGCCCGACCGCACGTACACGTCCGGGGCCCTCTTCCACCTCTCCGTCGCGGAACACGGCGAGGAGCTGTACGCGTTCACGGTCCAGGGCGACCAGGTCGACCGCACCGGGCACATCCCGGCATCCCTGGACCCCGACCGCTTCTTCGGCCCCGCAGCCGAACGGCCCGAACCCGAACAGCCCGGCGCAGCCGCCGCCTTGGCGGCCGTCGCCGCCGAGTTCGGGGTGTCCCTGCCGCGCTCCGCGCTCACCCACGGCCGCCTGCACACCTTCACCACCCGCTCCTGGACCCGCCCGCCGGGCCCCGGCGAAACGTACGCAGTCATCCGCATCGGCCCACTGCAGCCGGCCCCGGAAGCGTCCAGGGGCGCGGGTGCGGGCGGGGGATGAAGCCCGTCCGGCGTTTGAGGACGAGGGCCGAAGGCCCGAAAAGGCAGGGGGAGCGGGGGCGCAGCCCCCATAGGGTGGCTCGCCCCAGGCCCCCGCCCCACCGCGCCCCGCGAGAAACCGCACCCCCGCGAGACCCCGCATATCGGACACAAAAATTCGGGCACCGAACGTAATCCAGCCAATGTGGGTTTACTCACCTGACATGTCCCTGTCTCGAATGGCACTCTTCCCCTCACCAGTCGCACGCGCGCTCGCGCGCCCGCGGCTCACGGCACCACGTACTGCCCTGCTCCGCCCCGGACGGTCACCGCCGTCCGGTTGCCCCCTGGCCGCTCGATCAGCGGTCGCGCAGAAGGAGTCCGTGTTGAGCAGCAACTCCCCCACACCCCGCAGACGTACCGCCCGCAGGCGGGCCACCGCCATCGGCACCTTCACCGCCGTCGCCGCCCTGTTGGGCATGGCCGTGCAGGCGGGCACCGCCACCGCCGACGGGCCGTCCACCGGCACCAAGGCCGACGCCGGCGCCCTGCCCATGAAGCTCTCCCCGTCGCAGCGCGCCGAGCTGATACGCGAGGCGGACGCGAGCAAGGCCGCCACCGCCGACACCCTCGGCCTCGGCGCCAAGGAGAAGCTCGTCGTCCGCGATGTGATCAAGGACCGTGACGGCACCACGCACACCCGCTACGAGCGCACCTACGCCGGACTCCCCGTGCTCGGCGGCGACATGGTGGTCGCCACCGACAAGGCAGGCAAGGTCACGGACGTCAACCGCGCCTCCAAGGCCCGCCTGACGGGCATCGACACCGGCGCCGACGTCAAGCCCGCCGCGGCCGAGAAGCAGGCGCTCGGCGCCGCGAAGGCCGAGAAGTCCACGAAGACGAAGGCCTCGCAGGAGCCGCGCAAGGTCGTCTGGTTGGTCGACACCAAGGGCGGCGCGCCCGTCCTCGCGTACGAGACCGTGGTCGGCGGCCTCCAGAACGACGGCACGCCGAACGAGCTGCATGTCATCACGGACGCCGCCACCGGCAAGAAGCTGCGGCAGTGGCAGGCCGTGCACAACGGCACCGGAAACACGATGTACAGCGGCCAAGTCACCCTGGGCACCGCCCAGTCGGGCTCGCAGTACACGCTGTCCGACACCCAGCGCGGCAACCACCGCACGTACAACCTCAACCGCGCCACGTCCGGCACCGGCACCCTGTTCAGCGGCCCGGACGACGTGTGGGGCAACGGCCAGCCGACCAACATGGAGACCGCGGGCGCCGACGCGCACTACGGCGCGGCCCTCACGTGGGACTACTACAAGGGCGTGCACGGCCGCAACGGCATCCGCAACGACGGGGTCGGCGCGAGCTCCCGCGTGCACTACGGCAACAACTACTCCAACGCGTTCTGGTCGAACGGCTGCTTCTGCATGACGTACGGCGACGGCGCGGGCAACGTCAAGCCGCTCACGTCCATCGACGTGGCCGCGCACGAGATGACCCACGGCGTCACGTCCGCGACCGGCAACATGCAGTACAGCCGCGAGCCCGGCGGCCTGAACGAGGCGACCAGCGACATCTTCGCCGCCGCGGTCGAGTTCAACGCCAAGAACGCCTCGGACGTCGGCGACTACCTCGTCGGCGAGAAGATCGACATCCGCGGCAACGGCACCCCGCTGCGCTACATGGACAAGCCGAGCAAGGACGGCAGGTCCCTGGACTACTGGAGCAGCAACGCCGGCAACGTCGACGTGCACTACTCCTCGGGCATCGCCAACCACTTCTTCTATCTGCTCAGCGAGGGCAGCGGGAAGAAGGTCGTGAACGGCGTCTCCTACGACTCGCCGACGTACGACAACAAGCCCGTGACCGGAATCGGCATTGACAAGGCCGCCAAGATCTGGTTCCGCGCGCTCACGACGAAGTTCAACACGACCACCAACTACGCGGCGGCGCGCACCGGCACCCTCGCGGCCGCGAGCGAGCTGTACGGCGGCACGGGCAGTGCCGAGTACGCCGCGGTGGCCAACGCGTGGGCGGCGGTCAACGTCGGTTCCCGGCCGTAGCGAAGGCACCGTACGGGGGCGTCGCCCCGACCGTCCGGCGGCACCAACTCCCCGGAGCGACACCCCTGTTCACCCACCGTTCGCATTACGGACCTTGACCATCGGCCAACGAACGTAATTTGGCCAACATTCAATCAAGGTCCTGACATGTACCTGGCCCAAATGGCACGCTTCCCACGCACGGCACACGAACACCGCACAGCACTTCCGGCCCGGGTGGTCCCCCATGCCACCCGGGCTCCCCCACACAAGGAGCCTGCGTGACCCCCCACATATCGAGGAAGCGCTCCACCCTGGCCATCGCCACCGCTGTCGCCGCCGGAGCGCTGCTCACGGCCGGTCTTTCCACCGGCGCGTCCGCACAGCAGGACGTCAGCAACACCAAGGCCGACACCCCGTCCGCCTCGCCCATGCAGCTCTCCGCCTCCGTCCGCGCGGGCCTCATCCAGGACGCGGAGACGAAGACGGCGGCCACCGCCGAGAAGATCGGCCTCGGCGCCAAGGAGAAGCTGATCGTCAGGGACGTCGTCAAGGACCGCGACGGCACCACGCACACCCGCTACGAGCGCACCTACGCCGGACTGCCCGTCCTGGGCGGCGACTTGGTCGTGCACACCGCCAAGAACGGCGCGGTCAAGAGCGTCAGCAAGGCCACGAAGGCGTCCGTGAAGGTGGCGTCCACGAGCGCGAAGCTCGCGCCGAAGGCGGTCGCGAAGTCCGCCGAGTCGACGGCGGCGAAGACCGGCGAGACGAAGAAGGCCGACGCCAACGCGCCCCGCAAGGTCGTCTGGGCCGCGCAGGGCAAGCCCACGCTGGCCTTCGAGACCGTCGTCACCGGCACTCAGAAGGACGGCACGCCGAGCGAGCTGCACGTCATCACGGACGCGGCCACCGGCAAGAAGCTGTTCCAGTACCAGGCCGTCGAGAACGGCAAGGGCCACAGCCAGTACAGCGGCGACGTCGAGGTGGGCTCCACCAAGAAGGGCAGCGGCTTCGAGCTGACCGACGGCGGGCGCGGGAACCACAAGACGTACGACCTGAACCACGGCTCGGGCGGCGGCAAGATCTTCACCGACGCGGACGACACCTGGGGCACGGGCAAGCCGGCCGACACCCAGACCGCGGGCGTCGACGCCGCCTACGGCGCCGGTCTCACCTGGGACTACTACAAGAACGTGCACGGCCGCAGCGGCATCAAGGGCGACGGCAAGGGCGCCACGTCCCGCGTGCACTACGGCAACAACTACGTCAACGCGTTCTGGCAGGACTCCTGCTTCTGCATGACGTACGGCGACGGCGAGGGCAACGCGAAGCCGCTCACCTCCATCGACGTGGCCGCCCACGAGATGACCCACGGCGTCACCTCGGCCACCGGCAACATGGAGTACAGCGGAGAGTCCGGCGGCCTGAACGAGGCGACCAGCGACATCTTCGCCGCGGCCGTCGAGTTCAAGGCGGACAACGCCCAGGACAAGGGCGACTACCTCATCGGCGAGAAGATCGACATCAACGGCGACGGCTCCCCGCTGCGGTACATGGACAAGCCCTCCAAGGACGGCAACTCGCTGGACTACTGGGACTCCAACGCCGGCAACGTGGACGTCCACTACTCGTCCGGCATCGCCAACCACTTCTTCTACCTGCTCAGCGAGGGCAGCGGCGCGAAGGAGATCAACGGCGTCAAGTACGACAGCCCGACCAAGGACGGGGCCAAGGTCGAGGGGATTGGGCGCGAGAAGGCCGAGAAGATCTGGTTCAAGGCCCTCACCGCGTACTTCACCACCACTACGGATTACGCGCAGGCGCGCAAGGACACCGTGAAGGCTGCCGGTGACCTTTATGGGGCTGACTCTGCGGAGCAGAAGGCTGTCGCGGCCGCGTGGGCCGGGGTGAACGTTAAGTAACCGGGCCCCTGGGCCTCTAAAGCCGGGCGGCATCCGGGGGAACGAACCCTCGGATGCCGCCCGCACCATGTTCTGTTTCGTCTGCGGGGTGGTGGGGGCTGGTCGCGCAGTTCCCCGCGCCCCTTAGGGAAGCTCCCTTGCCGCGCGCATTCCCTTGCCGCGCACATCCCTTTACCGCGCGCATTCCCTTACCGGACGCATCCCGCCTACCTCATCAGTACCCCCGCCGCCTCCCCCGTCGCCTCCGAAGGCACTGCCACCAAGCCCAGTTCCGCACCGTCGGCGAGCAGTCGATGGGACGGGAGGATGCGGACCGTGTAGCCGAACGGGCCTGTGCGGTCCAGGGTCAGGGGGCCCTCGTACAGGAGGCGGCCCTCCGTGTCGGGGGTGCTCGCGGGCTTCAGGGGGACCGGGGTGGCGTCGGCGATGTGGTCCTCCGGGTCTACGCGGCCCGCGATGGCCTGGACCTCGACGTCGTCGGGGGTCAGTTCGCCGAGCTGGACGCGGACCCGGAGGGCGAGGGTGGCGCCGAGTTCGGCGGTGGTGCCGACGGCGGAGGCCTCCACGTGATCGACGGCGACGCCCGGCCAGGCCGCGCGGACCCGGGACTTCCAGGCGGCGAGCCCAGCGGCGGCGTCCGGCGCGAGCATGCGGTGGGCGCGCGCCGCGGGGACGTACAGGCGCTCCACGTACTCGCGCACCATGCGGCCCGCGAGGACCTTCGGGCCGAGCCGGGTGAGGGTCCTGCGGACCATCTCGATCCAGCGGTCGGGCAGGCCGCCGGGCCCGTGCTCGTAGAAGCGGGGTGTGACGCGGCGCTCCAGGAGGTCGTACAGCGCCGCGGCTTCGAGGTCGTCGCGGCGGTGGTCGTCGGTGGCGGCGCCGTCGGCCGTGGGGATGGCCCAGCCGAAGTCGGGCTCGAACCATTCGTCCCACCAGCCGTCCAGGACGGACAGGTTGAGGCAGCCGTTGAGCGCGGCCTTCATGCCGGAGGTGCCGCACGCCTCCAGCGGCCGCAGCGGATTGTTCAGCCACACGTCGCAGCCCGCGTACAGCTTCTGCGCCATCGCCATGCCGTAGTCCGGCAGGAACACGATGCGGTGGCGCACGCGCGGGTCGTCGGTGAAGCGCACCAGGTCCTGGATGAGGCGCTTGCCGCCGTCGTCGGCGGGGTGCGCCTTGCCCGCGACGACGATCTGCACGGGCCGCTCGGGGTGGGTGAGCAGCTCCATCAGCCGGTCCTGGTCGCGCAGCATCAGCGTCAGTCGTTTGTACGAGGGGACGCGGCGGGCGAAGCCGATGGTGAGGACGTCGGGGTCGAGGACCTCGTCGATCCAGCCGAGTTCGGCGGTGGCGGCGCCACGCTGCCGCCACGACACGTGCAGCCGCCGCCGCACCTCGTCGACGAGCTGGGCGCGCAGTTCGCGGCGCAACAGCCAGATGTCGCCGTCCTGGATGTCGGCGACGGCGTCCCAGCGCTCGGAGCCGCCGACGGACAGCGCGCGGTCGGTGCGCTCCTGGCCGATCTGCCGGGCGCCGAGGCGGATCACCTCGGGGGCGACCCAGGTGGGCGCGTGCACGCCGTTGGTGACGGAGGTGATGGGCACCTCCTCGGGGTCGAATCCCGGCCACAGGCCCTGGAACATCTCCCGGCTGACCTTGCCGTGCAGCGTGGACACGCCGTTGGCGCGGCGCCCGAGCCTGAGGCCCATGACGGCCATGTTGAAGAGGTTCGGCTCGCCGCCCGGATAGGTCTCCATGCCGAGGCGAAGGACCAACTCCGCGTCGATGTCCGGCAGTTCGGCGGCCGGGCCGAAGTGGTGGGCGACCAGTTCGCGGTCGAAGCGGTCGATGCCCGCGGGCACGGGGGTGTGGGTGGTGAAGACGGTGCCGCCGCGCACGGACTCCAGGGCGGCGTCGAAGTCGAGTCCGTCGCCGACGAGTTCGTGGATGCGCTCGAGGCCCAGGAACCCGGCGTGGCCCTCGTTGGTGTGGAAGACCTCGGGTTCGGCGTGCCCGGTGAGGCGGCAGTACGTGCGCACGGCCCGTACGCCGCCGATGCCGAGCAGCATCTCCTGGAGCAGCCGGTGCTCGCTGCCGCCGCCGTAGAGCCGGTCGGTCACCTCGCGTGCGCCGGGGTCGTTCTCCTCGACGTCCGAGTCGAGCAGAAGCAGCGGTACGCGGCCGACCTGCGCCTGCCAGACGTGCGCGGCGAGGGCCCGGCCGCCGGGCAGGGCGAGCCGCACCTGGGCGGGGGTGCCGTCGGCCTCGCGCAGCAGTGACAGGGGCAGCTCGTTGGGGTCGAGCACGGGGTAGTGCTCCTGCTGCCAGCCGTCGCGGGTCAGGGACTGCCGGAAGTAGCCGTGCCGGTAGAGCAGTCCGACGCCGATGAGGGGTACGCCGAGGTCGCTGGCCGCCTTCAGATGGTCGCCGGCGAGGATGCCGAGCCCGCCGGAGTACTGCGGCAGGGCGGCGGTGACACCGAACTCGGGCGAGAAGTAGGCGATGGCGGCGGGCAGTTCGCCGTCGGCCTCGGCCTGCCGCTCCTGGTACCAGCGCACCCCGGTGACGTACTCGCGCAGATCGTCGGCGGCCTCGCCGAGCCGCCGCAGGAAACCGTCGTCGGCGGCGAGCTCGGCGAGCCGCGCGGGCGGCACGGAGCCGAGCAGCCGCACGGGGTCGCCGCCCGAGGCCCGCCACAGCACCGGGTCGACGTCGCGGAACAGATCGCGGGTCCCGGCGTGCCAGGACCAGCGCAGATTGCGGGCGAGCTCGGCGAGCGGGCCGAGGGGGGCGGGGAGCACGGGACGTACGGTGAATCGGCGGATGGCTTTCACGGGGCACCTCTGTCGGAGGACGGACGTGTCGGCTCGACGGTAGGGGGTCGCGCCGCCCCGCCACCACGGCGCGCGCGACGCGCCCTGGGGGCACGGGCGTCGACCCCCGCCCGGTCAGGGCGCGTGCTCCACCCGGTCAGGGCGCGTGCTGAAGCCCGCCCCGTCAGGGCGCGTGCCCGGAGATCACCTTCCCGTCGACCGTCGTGAAGACGGCACCGCCGGCGTACAGCGGCTGGCTGAAGCGGGCGAAGCCTGAGTCCACGCCGCTGGCGTCGCCCCTCGGGACGTTCTTGCTGCGCAGGGTGTCGACGTCTCCGTCGAGGCGCAGGCCGCGCATCTCGGCGTCACCCGTGGACAGCACCCGGTCGTCCGCGAGGGCGAGGGTGTTGAGCCCCGTGGGGGCGCCGTAGCGCCAGAGGCGTTTGCCGGTGCGCCAGTCGTAGCCGCTCAGGTGGTGGTCGACGGTGGGGTCGTCGTTGCTGGTCGCCACGACGAGGACGCCCGCCGCGCCGACCACGGGCCGGGGCCCGGCGGGCTCCGCGTCGGGGGCGAGGACGCGCCGGGTCCGCAGGGTGTCCGGGTCGAGCTCGCGCAGGCCCGCGCGCCCGTCGCTCCAGCACACCAGCGCGGACGGGTTGCGCAGCAGCAGCTGGCCGCAGGGGACTTGGGCGGTGCGGACGACGGCGCCGGTCTTGGCGTCCAGGCGGACGACGGCGCCCTTCTCCAGAGCGGTGAACACCCGCCCGCCGTGCACGGCGAGGGACCTGGACGTCTTGGGCAGTTCCTTCGAGTGCCACAGCTCGCGGCCGTCGGCGGCGGAGCGGGCGCGGATGACGGTGCTCGCGGGCGGGCCGTCGGGGCCGTAGCCGCCGAAGCGGAACTCGGCGACGTACACCACGCCCTTCGCGTACGCCATGGCGAGCACCCCGGAGTTCCCCTCCGCCCGCTTGCGCCAGCGCTCGGTGCCGGTGGCCACGTCGACCTTGGTGACGCCGAGTTCGCTCGGTACGAAGACGGCGCGGCCGTCTGCGGCGGCCTCGGGCGCCACCGTGTGCAGGCCGGTCAGGCCGACCTCGGCGCCGCTGAAGCCGCGCGTCGTCCACTTGTGGCGGCCGCTCGCCGCGTCGAAGGCGGCGGCCGCGCCCTTGCCGTCGCGGCACACCAGCGTGTCGTTGGCCAGGACGCAGCCGTCGCCCTGGGCGTCCAGGCCCTTGGGCCGGGGCACCGACCAGGGCTTCCAGCCCTTGGGGCGGGCGGCGGCGCGGGTGGCCTCGGGGCCCTGGTCGCCGGAGAGGAGGGCGCTGCCGTACTGGGTGACGACGCGCGGGCCGCTCGCGGTCTTGTCGCCGCCCTTGCCCGCGCCGCCGTCGCTGCCGGAGGAACCGGCTCCGTTCGCGCCGCCCGCCGAGCCGCCGGCACCGCCGTCGCCCGGCAGCAGCACGGCGGCGACGGTCACGGCGGCGACGGCGAGCGCGGCGGCGGTGATCCAGGGCCAGCGGCGGCGCGCGGCCGGGGCCGGTGCCTCCGCAGTGGTGGCGAGCGGAGCCGGAGGAGGCGGCGTCGGCAGGCGCGGCGCTCCCCCGGTGACGGTGTGCGCCTCCGCCAACCCCTCCGCGACGGCGCCCCGTTCGCACCGTTCCACGGCCTCGCGGTGCTCGGCGAAGAGGGACAGGACCTCGGCGGGCCAGGGCACCCCTGCCGCCCTCGCGGCCCCGGTCCCTTCGAGCCGCCCCGCGAGCTCCGCCGCCGTCGGCCGGTCGTCCGGCGCGGGCGCCAGGCAGGCCGCCACGGTCTCCCGCAGCCCGTCGTCCTCCGGCACCCCGGACAGGTCCGCGTCGCCCTGCGTGATGCGGAAGATGACGGAGGCGAGCTCCTGGTCGTCGAAGGGGCCGCGCCCGCTCGCCGCGTACGCGAGCACCGAACCGAGCGCGAACACGTCGGACGCGGGCACCACGGCGTGGCTGCCGAGGAGTTGTTCGGGCGCCATGAAGCCGGGCGTGCCCACGAGCATGCCCGCCGTGGTGAGGGCCGTCGCGTCGAAGGCCTGCGCGATGCCGAAGTCGATGAGCTTCGGCCCGTCCGGTGTGAGCAGGACGTTGCCGGGCTTGAGGTCGCGGTGCAGGACCTGCGCGAGGTGCACGGCGCCGAGCGCGTGCGCGAGCCGGGCACCGATACCGCGCACCGCGGCGCCGGGCAGCGGCCCGCATCGCCGCACGGTCTGCCCGAGCGCGGGCCCGGCCACGTACTCGGTGGCGAGCCACGGCACCTCGGCGTCCGCGTCACCGTCGAGGAGCGCCGCGGTGCCGGGCCCGGACACCGCCCGTGCGGCGGCTATCTCCCGGCGGAAGCGGACCCGGAACTCGTGGTCGATGTCGAGGTCGGGCCGCACGGTCTTCACGGCGACGAGCGGCGCGCCCGGCACGGCCCGCGCATCGGACCGCGCCCTGGGCCCCGTCCCGGCCCGCGCCTCGGGCCGCGCGAGGAAGACCTCCCCCATGCCGCCCGCGCCGACGCGGGCGAGCAGACGGTAGGGGCCGACGCGGCGCGGCGGCCCGCTGAGCGGTTCGAGCAAGGGGTCTCCAGGTGTGGGGGGGCAACGGCAGTGCGAGAGGGGCGGGTTCAGGAGGAGATGAGTACGGAGTTCACGAGGGGATGCGTACGGACACGACCGTCCCCTGGTCGTAGACGATCGTCGCGACACCGCCCAGCGGAAGGACCATCGGCGGCCGCAGGTGGTCGGCGATGACGGTGCCGAGGTCGTCCCCCTGCTTCGGCGCGCGGTTGCCCGGCGCGCCCGGCACCCGCAGGGACCGCACCTCGCCGGACGCCTTGAGCGGCACCGTGCGCAGGGTGGTGTTGTCGGCGGACAGGGCCCGGTCGCCGATGAGCAGCGGCGGCGAGGACACGCTGCGCTCGATCTGGTCGTCGACGACGGACATCGGCTCCTTGCGCGTGATCCGCCCCTTTTTCGACTCGGCGACGACGAGTTGGCGACGCTGGACGTCGTACGCGGCCGCGTTCTCGGGGCCGACCGCGCTGACGACGACGTCCGGCGCCACCGTCCCGTCCGCCTCGACCGGCGGCGTCTTCAGGCCGAAGGCGCCCTCGACGGCGAAGGTCTTGGCGTTGAGCCGGGTCACACGGGTCTGCGGATCGTCGGTGGCGTCACCGAGGCCGGACCTGCCGGTGAGCACGGACGGGCACACGATCTGCGCGCCGACGGCCATTACCGAGCGGCACTGCGCGTCGTCGTACGCCTCGCCCACACGCGCGCCGGTATTGACGTCCAGGGCGACGAGGCCCTCCTTGGCGTCGGTGTAGACCCGCCCGTGCCGGACGACTTCGGCGCCGTACTGGCCGTTCTGCTCGGCGCCCGCCAGGTCCTCGGTGCTCAGCGGCGCCGTCCAGCGGGGGGCTCCGCCCTTGAGGGGGTACGCGATGAGCTCCGCCCCGCGGAAGCCGCCGCTGCCGGAGGGCTTGGCCTCGGCGGCGACGAGCAGCAGGCCGTCGCCGATCAGGGCGCGCGTGAAGAAGCGGCCGTCCGGCGGGCTCGCGGACCACCGCACGTCGCCGCTCCGCGAGTCGCGCACCTGAAGGCGCCCCTTGTGGGCGATGACGGCGGTGCCGCCGCGCACGACCGGCGCCAGGCTGTCGCCGGGTACGAACAGCTTCCCGGAGGGGCTGATGTACGCCTCGCCGCCGGTGTCGCCGTCGGCGCCGGTGCGGCCGTCGGAGGCCCACAGGCGCTTGCCGTCGGCGGCGCCGAGGGCCTCGTACGTGCCGTTGGTGAGCAGGCAGACGACGGCGCGGGTGTCTGCGGCGCAGTTCATCGGCGCGTGCGAGAAGGCGCCGCGCCACGGCTTCCAGCCCTTGGGCCGCTGCTCCGCGAACTGCGGGACGAGGCCGCTGCGGTCGTCGGTTCCCTTCGCGTCCACGCCCGCGGACGCGACGAGTTGGACGGGCGACAGCGGGCTGGACGGGGTGGCGCCGGGGCGCGCCGTGTCGCCCTTGCCTCCCCCGTCGTCGCCGGAGTCCGGCCCGAGCAGCGCGAGCAGGGCGCCCACGGCGCCTCCGGCCACGGCGACGGCGGCGATGACGGCGAGCGCGGTGCGGCGGCGCCGGGGGGCGGGGGCGGCGGGGAGGGTGGCGACGGAGGGCGAGGCCGCGCCCATGGTGGGCAGATCGTGAGGCGACGAGGGCGGCGGTGTGCCGGGCGCGGTGGGGGCGTTGAACGCGGTGGGGGTGGGGATCTGCCCAGGTGGTACGGCGGGCTGCGCGGGCAGGGGAAGCAACGGCCGCCCGGCGGCGCACAGTTGCTCGACGTCGCGCCGCACCTCGCCGATGGCCTCCAGGACGGGGGCGGGCCACCCGAAGTCACCGCCGCCCCCGCCGCGCAGGGCCCTGAGGCGCTCGGCGAGTTCCTCCGGCTCGGGGCGTGCCGCCGCGTCGACAACCAGGCACGCGGCGAGGACGTCCCGCAACTCCTCCGGTACGCCGTCGAGTTCGGCCTCGGCGCGGGACACCCGGTACAGGACGGCGGCCACGGGCCCGTCGCCGAACGGGTCGTGCCCCGTGGCCGCGTACGCGAGCACGGAGGCGAGGCAGAAGACGTCGGACGCCGCCACCACGTGCCGTCCGCCCGCGACGTGCTCGGGCGACATGAAGCCGGGGGTGCCGACAAGCAGCCCGGTGGAGGTCATCGTGGTGGCGCCGGGGGTGCGCGCGACGCCGAAGTCGATGAGCTTCGGCCCGTCGGGGCCGATGAGGACGTTGGCGGGCTTCAGGTCGCGGTGCAGGGCCCCGGCGGCGTGCACGGCGGCGAGCGCCTCCGCCATGGCGGTGCCGAGCGCGGCGACCCAGGCGGCGGGCAGCGGGCCGTGCCGCCGCACCGCTTCGGCGAGGGTGGGACCGGGCACGTACTCCGTGGCGAGCCACGGCTGTTCGGCGTCGGCGTCACCGGCGACGAGTCGCGCGACGTACGGGCTGGTGACGGAGCGGGCGACGGCGATCTCCCGGCGGAAGCGGGCCCGGAAGGCGGGTTCGCCCGCGATGTCGTTGCGGACGGCCTTGACGGCGACGAGCTCCCGCGGGTCGTACGAGCCCGCCGGCGCACCGGCCGCCCCCTGCGGTCCCGCACCGGCCGCCCGCTGCGGGACGGCGAGAAACACCTCGCCCATGCCGCCCGCGCCGAGCCGGGCTATGGTCTCGTACGGCCCTGTCCGGCGCGGGGACGATTCCCTCAACTGACCGATCATCCCGCCCCGTCCCTCTGTTTTCCTGTGCTCGCAGCCGTGTGCGCCGGGCCGGCCGTACGGCCGTCACCTCACGAAACGCCCCGGCAGACTACTCGCTTCACAGGGAGCCCGACAGCTCGTCAGGCTGATGGTCCCGGCGGCGGGAACGGCACATCGGCGAGGACCGGGACCAGCCAGGCCTCCTCGTACTCCAGGTGTGCCGTCAGCTCTCCCGCCATGCGGTCGAACTCCGCGAGGAACACGCCGGGGTCGGCCGTCGCGAGGTCCGCGAGCAGGGCGACCAGGCTCTCCTTGATCCGGGCGATGGCACGGTGTTCCGCGCCGAGCCGCTCCAGGGTGGGCCGCAGCTGCGGGTGGTACTGCGCGACGCCGGGGAAGACGTGGTCGTCCTCGCTGGTGTGGTGGAAGGTGAGCGCGTCGCAGAACTCCAGGCAGCGCTGCCGGATCTGCAGGCCGAGCCCCGGAGCGGGCGGCTGCCCCGGCCCCTGGTGGGCGGCGCGTTCGGCGAGGTGCGCGGCGGCGTCGGCGCGCAGGTGGACCAGCTCGCCGCGCAGCCAGTCGTGCACTTCGAGGAGTTTGTCGGCGAGGGTGTGGATCTCTCGGGGGGTCTGCTGTGCGGGTTCGGATGTGGGCGTGGGCATGCGGAAGAGGCACTCCAGACAGGTGTGGTGCGGGCGCGGCGGGCTACGCCCCCAGGGTGCGAAGGCTGGAGGGGGCGCGGCACGGAGGCCCGCGAAGGAAGGGTGGCTCGGGGTGCGGTCGCGCTCAGGCCGGAGTGGCCCGGCGCGCGGGCGCGGTCACGTCAGAGGCGTGGCGCCGCGGCACGGCGAGGTGAAGTGAGTACGCAAGGTCATGTCCCTTGGTGAAGGCGCTCGCCCGGTCACCGGCCTGCCCACTGCTCTCTGGCCGGTGCCACGCGGCACGCGCCCATTACAGACGCCGTTCCCGCGCCCTGTCAACGCGGAACGACCACCGCCGGCCACCCCCGGCCACCACCCCCGCTACGCCCCGACGTGCTCCTCCCCGCACGCCGCCGCGATCGCCGCCGTGTCCCAGTAGAACGGCCACACCTCCGTGATCCGGCCGTCCGCGACCGTCACGGTCTGCAGGATCGGGAAGGCGAGCTCCCGCCCGGTCGCCCGTGCCCGGGCCCGGATCTCGCTCCGTACGACGACGGTCCCGCCGTCCGCATCCGGGCCCCCGCCCACGAGGAACCGCTGTTCCCCGATCTCGAACTCCGCCCAGGCGGCGCTCATCGCGAGGAAGAACCGCTCCATGCCGTCGTGCCCGCGCCACGTCCCGCCGTACGGCAGGGCGTCGGCCTGGTGCAGGACGACGTCCGGGGCGAAGTAGGGCGCGAGCAGGTCGAACGAGGCGCGGCCGGGGCCGCCCGCCGCGAGGTAGCGGGCCTCGGCGGCGTACATGGCGGTGAGCACGGCGCGCGGGCCGGTCGGGTGCGGGGGCGTGAGCGAGGGCGTAGGCGTAGGCGTAGGCGTAGGCAAGATCGTCATGGCTCACAGGGTCACCGGACCCGCCACGCCCCGCTGGCGGTCTTCGGACGTCGTCCCCGACGGGGAACGGGGACGACGGGGACAACGGGGCGGTGGGGCGACAGGGCGGTGGGTCGGCACCCGCCCTCGCCCCCGCCGGAGTCCGGACTGCGGCGGGGGTCCGGTGCGGGTTGCCGCCCTGGGCCCTGACTGGATCATCGGGCACCGCGAAAACCCAAGTCAATCCTAGGATTTGCTGGCATACACCCAAGCTCTGCCTTGGAGTTGGGGCGAGTTGACCATGATTCGCGACGGTATGGCCGCTTCCACCGCCTGGGACTGGCTTGTCTGGTCTTGTCGTGGTGACCCCCGCACGAGACGCTCGGGGTACTCAGGGGAGGGAATCCGGCACATGACTGGACCACGCACAAGACACTTACGCCTCACGGGAGTTGCGGCGGCGTTCGTCACGGCGGCGGCGCTGTCGGCCGTCCCGGCGCCCGCGCACGCCGCGCCCCCCGCCGACGCAGGCCCCCGGATCGGCTACATCGTGACCCTCGCGCCCGGCACGAAGGCCGCGTCCGCCGCGGGCCGGGACCTCGCCCGGACGTACGGGGCGAGCATCGACCGCACGTACAGTGCCGCCCTCAACGGCTATGCCGTGCGGGCCGACGCGGGCCAGGCACGCCGGCTCGCCGCCGACCCGGCGGTCGCCGGGGTGGTCCCGGACGCGCAGGTGCGGACGGGCGCGCGGGTGCAGCAGGTACAGACCGGCGCGCGGCAGCAGAATCCGCCGTCCTGGGGCCTCGACCGCGTCGACCAGAAGCGGCTGCCGCTCGACAGGTCGTACACCGCGCCGCGGCGGGCGGGCGCGGGCGTCACGGTGTACGTCATCGACACCGGCGTGCGCACCTCGCACCGGGACTTCGGCGGACGCGCCAGGTCCGGCCGGGACTTCGTGCAGAACGACGGCGTGGCACAGGACGGCCACGGCCACGGCACGCATGTCGCCGCGACCGTCGCGGGCACCAAGTACGGCGTCGCGAAGAAGGCGAAGATCGTGGCCGTGCGGGTCCTCGACGACGAGGGCGCGGGCACCACCGCGCAGGTCCTCGCGGGCATCGACTGGGTGACCCGGCACGCGAAGAAACCCGCGGTCGCCAACCTGAGCCTCGGCGGCCCGCCCAACGCGCAGCTCGACGCGGCCGTGCGGGCCTCCATAGCGTCCGGCGTGACGTACACGGTCGCGGCGGGCAACGAAGGGGACCGCGCGAGCCTGTCCTCGCCGGCCCGCGTCGAACAGGCCATCACGGTCGGCGCCACCGACCGCCGCGACGCCCGCGCCCCGTTCTCCAACTGGGGCACCGCACTCGACCTGTTCGCACCCGGCGTCTCGATCAGGTCCGCGTCGATCAGGAACGACGGCGCCGCCGCCCTCTCGTCGGGTACGTCGATGGCGGCACCGCACGTCGCGGGCGCGGCCGCGCTGTATCTCTCCGGGCCTCCCTCGGCGAAGCCGGCCGGGGTCGCCAAGGCGCTCACCGGGCGGGCGGTGACGGGACGGGTGTCCGGTGCCGGTTCCGGCTCACCCGACAAGTTGGTGCAGGTGGACGGCCTCTAGGTGGCAACTACCGGCCGTGGCTCGCCGGTTGTGGACCGGTTCCGTCCATCCGGGCGGGGCCGGTCCGCGCATGTCTTGTCGCGCTTTCCACGTGATCGGTCTTGTGCTGACCGTTACGCGCGAGTAGTTAACAAAGCGCCGGATTGCCCACCCGAGGAGCGTGGGAAGGCTCCTCCGGTACGCACACGCACACGCCCGCGACGGTGCTCGTGGGCCTCGTGCGTGTGCGCCGCGGAACCCCTCCACAGCCCATCTCCGCCCACTCGTACGCGGAACAGGAGCGGTCATGCCCCAACCCCGTAGGACGCCCCCGGCGTCCCCTGCGCCCCCGGCGCCCCCGGCGCCCCCGGCGCCTCGAGCGTCCGGGGCGCCCCAGGTGCCCCAGGCGCCCAGAGCCCTCACCGGGCGCATCCCCGTCCTCGACGTCGGGCCGGTCGTGCACGGCGGCCGCAAACCCGCCAAGGCCGTCGTCGGCGAGACGTTCGAGGTCACCGCGACCCTCTTCCGCGAGGGGCACGACGCGGTCGCCGGGAACGTCGTGCTGCGCGACCCCGAGGGACGCGTCGGCCCCTGGACCCCGATGCGCGAGCTGGCCCCGGGCACCGACCGGTGGGGCGCGCGGGTCACCCCGGACCGGGAGGGCGACTGGACCTTCGCCGTGGAGGCGTGGGGCGACCCGGTGTCGACCTGGCGGCACCACGCGGGCATCAAGATACCGGCGGGCATCGACACCGATCTCGTCCTGGAGGAGGGCGCCCGCCTGCACGAACGGGCCGCCGCGGAGATCGCCGCGAGCCAAGCCACCGCGGAGGTACCGGGAAGCCGCGCCGCCACGGAAGTGCCCGGAAGCCGCGCCGCCACGCATGTGCCGGGAACCCCGGCCCCCGCCCCCGCCGCCGACGTCCTGCTTGCCGCCGCCGCGGCCCTGCGCGACCTCTCCCGCCCGCCCGCGGCCCGGCTCGCCGCCGCCCTCACCCCCGAGGTGGACGCCGTCCTCGCCCGGCACCCGCTGCGCGAACTGCTCACCTCCACCGAGGAGTTCCCCCTGCGGGTGGACCGCAGGCGGGCGCTGTTCGGGTCCTGGTACGAGTTCTTTCCGCGGTCGGAGGGCGCGCTGGTGCGCGAGGGCGCGCCGCCAATCTCCGGCACGTTCCGCACGGCCGCGAAACGGCTGCCCGCGATCGCGGACATGGGCTTCGACGTCGTGTATCTGCCGCCGATCCATCCCATCGGCACCACCTTCCGCAAGGGTCCCAACAACGCCCTGTCGGCGGGGCCGCACGACGTGGGCGTGCCGTGGGCGATCGGCTCGCCCGAGGGCGGCCACGACGCCGTGCACCCCGACCTGGGCACGCTGGAGGACTTCGACGCGTTCGTGCGCGAGGCGGAACGCCTGGGCATGGAGGTGGCCCTGGACTTCGCCCTCCAGTGCTCCCCGGACCACCCATGGGTGGACAAGCATCCCGACTGGTTCGCCCACCGGGCGGACGGCTCCATCGCGTACGCCGAGAACCCGCCGAAGAAGTACCAGGACATCTACCCCCTGGCCTTCGACCGGGACCTGCCGGGTCTGGTGGCCGAGACGATCCGGCTGCTGCGGTTCTGGATGGGCCACGGCGTGCGCGTCTTCCGCGTCGACAACCCCCACACCAAACCCGTCGCCTTCTGGGAGGAGGTCCTCGCCGACATCCACCGCACCGACCCGGACGTGCTGTTCCTCGCGGAGGCCTTCACCCGCCCCGCGATGCTGCGCACCCTCGCGGCGATCGGCTTCCACCAGTCGTACACGTACTTCACGTGGCGCAACACGAAGGACGAACTCACCGACTACCTACGGGAGTTGTCCACCGAGACGGCGCACTACCTGCGGCCCAACTTCTTCGTGAACACGCCCGACATCCTGCACGCCTACCTCCAGCACGGCGGTCGGCCCGCGTTCGCGGCACGCGCAGTGCTCGCCGCGACGCTCTCGCCCACCTGGGGCGTCTACAGCGGTTTCGAGCTGTGCGAGAACACCCCGGCACGGCCCGGCAGCGAGGAGTACCTGGACTCGGAGAAGTACCAACTGCGCCCGCGCGACTGGGCCGCGGCCGAGCGCGCAGGACGGACGATCGCGCCCCTGATCACCGCGCTCAACCGGATCAGGCGCGCCAACCCCGCCCTCGCCGGACTGCGTGACCTGCACTTCCACGACACCGACAACGACTCGGTGATCGCCTACTCCAAGTCGGCGGCGGACACCGGCGGTTCGAACACGGTTCTGGTGGTCGTGAACCTCGACCCCCACCACACCCAGGAAGCCACCGTCTCGTTGAACATGCCACAGCTCGGGCTCGACCCGCACGAGTCCGTGCCGGTGCGTGACGAGCTGACCGGCGAGACCTATCACTGGGGCAGGTCCAACTACGTGCGCCTCGATCCGGGCCGGGCGCCCGCGCACGTGCTGGTCCTGCGACCGTCCTCACCGCTGATCGGAGGGTCACCCACACCATGATCTTCAACGAGCCCGTCCAGGACACCTTCGAAGACACCCCCGCCCGGGACCGCGACCCCGACTGGTTCAAACGCGCCGTGTTCTACGAAGTCCTGGTGCGTTCCTTCCAGGACAGCAACGGCGACGGCATCGGCGACCTCAAGGGCCTGACCGCCAAACTGGACTACCTGCAATGGCTCGGCGTGGACTGCCTGTGGCTGCCGCCCTTCTTCAAATCCCCGCTGCGCGACGGCGGCTACGACGTCTCCGACTACACCGCCGTGCTGCCCGAGTTCGGCGACCTCGCCGACTTCGTGGAATTCGTCGACTCCGCGCACCAGCGCGGCATGCGCGTGATCATCGACTTCGTCATGAACCACACCAGCGACCAGCACCCCTGGTTCCAGGCATCGCGCGCCGACCCCCACGGCCCCTACGGCGACTACTACGTATGGGCCGACGACGACAAGCAATACAGCGACGCCCGCATCATCTTCGTCGACACCGAAGCCTCCAACTGGACCTTCGACCCCGTCCGCAAGCAGTACTACTGGCACCGCTTCTTCTCCCACCAGCCCGACCTCAACTTCGAGAACCCGGCGGTCCAGGAAGAGATCGTCTCGGCGCTGCGGTTCTGGCTCGACCTGGGCATCGACGGCTTCCGCCTCGACGCGGTCCCTTACCTCTACGCGGAAGAGGGCACCAACTGCGAGAACCTGCCGCGCACCCATGAGCTCCTGAAGCGGGTGCGGGCGGAGATCGACGCGCACTACCCCGACACCGTGCTCCTCGCCGAGGCCAACCAGTGGCCCGAGGACGTCGTCGACTATTTCGGCGACTTCGCCGACGGCGGCGACGAATGCCACATGGCCTTCCACTTCCCCGTCATGCCCCGCATCTTCATGGCCGTCCGCCGCGAATCCCGCTACCCCGTCTCCGAGATCCTCGCCAAGACCCCCGCCATCCCCTCCGGCTGCCAGTGGGGCATCTTCCTGCGCAACCACGACGAGCTCACCCTGGAGATGGTCACCGACGAAGAACGCGACTACATGTACGCGGAGTACGCCAAAGACCCGCGTATGCGCGCCAATATCGGCATCCGGCGGCGGCTGGCCCCCCTGCTCGACAACGACCGCAACCAGATCGAACTCTTCACCGCCCTGCTGCTCTCCCTCCCGGGCTCGCCGATCCTCTACTACGGCGACGAGATCGGCATGGGCGACAACATCTGGCTCGGCGACCGCGACGCCGTACGCACCCCCATGCAGTGGACCCCCGACCGCAACGCGGGCTTCTCCTCCTGCGACCCGGGCCGCCTCTACCTCCCCACGATCATGGACCCCGTCTACGGCTACCAGGTCACCAACGTCGAGGCCTCCATGAGCAGCCCCTCCTCCCTGCTCCACTGGACCCGCCGGATGATCGAGATCCGCAAGCAGAACCCCGCCTTCGGCCTCGGCTCCTACACCGAACTCCCCTCCTCCAACCCCGCCGTCCTCGCCTTCCTCCGCGAGGCACCCTCCACGAGCCAGGACGGCGAACCCGGCGGCGACGACCTGGTCCTGTGCGTGCACAACTTCTCCCGCTTCGCCCAGCCCACCGAACTCGACCTGCAGGCCTTCAACGGCCGCCACCCCGTGGAGCTGATCGGTGGCGTGCGCTTTCCGGCCATCGGTGAACTGCCGTATCTGCTGACCCTCGCAGGGCACGGGTTCTACTGGTTCCGGCTGCGCGACGACTCGGCGTAAGGTCGCCGTTACGGGGGCACTCGCTCAGTTCGGCACATCACCTGCCCGGCACCTCCCTCGGTACCTGACTTGTCCGCGGTGCGGAAAGGACGGGACATCATGTCGGAAGCCGCCACCCGCCCCAGTGCCAACGCCGGCGCGCTCCTCGCGTCCCTCGATCCGCTGCTGCGCGGCTGGCTGCCGCGACAGCGGTGGTTCGCGGGCAAGGGGCGCCCGGTCACGGGCTTCGACCTGGTGGCGGCGACCGAGCTGCTGCCGCCCGGCGCCGAGCCGGGGCTGCTGCATCTGCTCATCCGCGTCCGCCAGCCACTGCCGCCCCCGGTCCCGGCGACGCCCGAACCCGAACTCCCCGCCGACTGCTACCAGTTGCTGATCGGCGTACGCACCGAACTCCCGCCCCGGCTCGCGCCCGCGCTGATCGGCCACGTGACCGACGGCGCGCTGGCCGGGCGGACGGTGTACGAGGCGCTGCACGACCCGCGCCTCGCCGCGCTGCTCCTGGAGCGGCTGCGGGTGCCGGGGCGGCTCGGCGTGCTGCGGTTCGCGCGCGCCGACGGACCCCCGGGGACCGACATCCCGTCCGGTCTCGCGCCGCGCGCGCTCGGCGCGGAGCAGTCCAACTCCTCGCTCGTGTACGGCGACGCGTTCATCCTGAAGCTGTTCCGGCGGGTGGTGCCCGGCGTCAACCCCGACCTGGAGCTGCCGCTCGCCCTGGCCCCGCAGGACTGCCGCCGGGTGCCGCCGCCCGCCGCGTGGATGACGGCCGACGGCCCCGACGAGCCGCTGGTGCTCGGGGTGCTCCAGCCGTACGTGCCGGGGGCGACGGACGGGTGGGAGCTCGCGCTCCAAGTCCTCGCCAAGGGTGAGGACTTCAGCGGTGAGGCGCGGGCCCTCGGCCGGGCCACCGCCGAGGTGCACGCGGCCCTCGCGGCGGCGCTGCCTACGGTGACGCTCGGCCGCGCGCAGGTGGAGCTGCTTGCACGCGGCATGACGGAGCGCCTGGAGGCCGCGGCGCGGGCCGTTCCCGCGCTGCGTCCGTACGAGCCCGCGCTGCGCACCGCCTACGCGGCGCTCGCCGACCTGGCCGCCGAGGGCGGTGCCACGCTGACGGCGCAGCGCGTGCACGGCGATCTGCACCTGGGCCAGTGCCTGCGCGCGCCCTCCGGCGAGTGGACCCTCATAGACTTCGAGGGCGAGCCCGCGCGGCCCCTGGCGGAACGCCGCATGCCGCAGCCGCCCGCACGCGACATAGCGGGCATGCTCCGTTCCTTCGACTACGCCGCCCGCAGCGTCCCCCAGGCTCCCGGCCCCGCCGCCCGGCCAGGAGAGACCCCGGCCCCGTCCCGGTGGTCCCCCGAGTGGGCCGACGCGTGCCGCGCCGCCTACTGCTCCGGCTACGCCGACGTCGACGGCCACGACCCCCGTACGTCCCCGGTCCTCCTGCGCGCCCACGAGACGGACAAGGCCGTCTACGAAGCCGTGTACGAGGCCCGCCACCGCCCCGAGTGGCTCCCGGTGCCGCTGGCCGCCCTCGACCAGCTGGCGACCGACGCCTCCCTCTGATCGCCCCGACCCCCTGACAGGAGGCCTCCCCCGTGACCCGCCGCCCCACCTCCCGCACCCCGTCGGACGAGCCCCAACCCGAGGTCACGCCCCCGCAGCCGGACCCCGCGAAGGCCAAGACGGCCAAGGCCGCGAAGACCGCCAGGTCGGCGGGGGGCGCGCGAAGCGCGAAGACCTCGAAGCCTGCGCGGGCCGCCAAGAACACGAAGTCCACGAAGACCGCCAAGACCGCCAAGGCGGCCCAGAAGAAGACGGCCGCCGCAGGGAAGACCGCTTCCGGGAAGACCGGCTCCGGGAAGACCGCTGCCGCCGCCGTGCCGAAGGCCCGGTCGGCCTCCGCCGCCGCGGCCGGGGCGAATCCCGGGCGGGCGGCGTCCTCGCCCCGCTCCCCCGTGCCGGAGGCGGACCGTGCGCGGCTGCTCGCCGGGACCCATCACGACCCGCACTCCGTGCTCGGGGCGCATCTCACCCCGGACGGCACCGTCTTCCGCGCGCTGCGCCCGTACGCGCGTGCCGTGGCCGTCGTCGCGGGCGAGCTGCGGGCCGAACTCCTCGACGACGGCGAAGGGTTCTTCTCGGCGGTGGTGCCGCTGCGCGCCGTCCCGGACGACTACCAGCTGCACATCACGTACGACGAGACGGAGTTGGAGATCCCGGACGCGTACGGGTTCCTGCCCGCCGTCGGCGAGTTCGATCTGCATCTGATCGGCGAGGGCCGGCACGAGCGGCTGTGGGAGGCTCTCGGCGCCCGGACGATGACGCACCAGGGCGTCGACGGCACCCGCTTCACGGTGTGGGCGCCCAACGCCCAGGGCGTGCGCGTCGTCGGGGACTTCAACTACTGGGACGGGATCGGCTTCCCGATGCGGTCGCTCGGCGGCACCGGCGTGTGGGAGCTGTTCGTGCCGGGGCTCGGCGCGGGCGAGCTGTACAAGTTCCAGATCACCCGGCCGGACGGCGGCATGACGTTCCGCGCGGACCCGCTGGCGCGCCGCACCGAGGCGCCGCCCGCCAACTCCTCCGTGATCGACGCCTCGCACCACGAGTGGGGGGACGAGGAGTGGATGCGGCAGCGTGGTGACGTCCCCGTGCACGAGGCGCCCTTCTCCGTGTACGAGGTGCACCTCGCGTCGTGGCGGCCGGGCCTCACGTACTGCCAACTCGCCGACCAACTACCGGCGTACGTGGCCGACTTGGGCTTCACGCACGTGGAGCTGATGCCCGTCGCCGAGCACCCCTTCGGCGGCTCCTGGGGCTACCAGGTCACCGGCTTCTACGCACCCACCGCCCGCCTCGGCACCCCCGACGACTTCAAATACCTCGTCGACGCCCTGCACCAGGCGGGCATCGGCGTCCTCATGGACTGGGTGCCCGCGCACTTCCCGCGCGACGACTGGGCGCTCGCCGAGTTCGACGGGCGGACGCTGTACGAGCACGAGGACCCGGCGCGGGCCGCGCACCCCGACTGGGGCACCCTGGAGTTCGACTACGGGCGGAATGAAGTACGCAACTTCCTTGTTGCCAACGCCACTTACTGGTGCGAGGAATTCCACCTCGACGGGCTGCGTGTCGACGCCGTCGCCTCCATGCTCTACCTCGACTACTCCCGCGAGCACGGCGAGTGGACGCCGAACGAGCTCGGCGGCCGGGAGAACCTGGACGCGGTGGCGTTCCTCCAGGAGATGAACGCGACCGTCTACCGGCGCTGCCCCGGAGTCGTCACCATCGCCGAGGAGTCGACCGCGTGGGACGGCGTCACCCGCGCCACCCACCACACCGGGCCCGGCGCCAAAGGGAGTCCAGCACGCGGGGGGCTCGGCTTCGGGCTGAAGTGGAACATGGGCTGGATGCACGACTCGCTGGGCTATATGACCAAGGAACCGGTGCACCGCAAGTACCACCACCACGAGATGACGTTCTCGATGGTGTACGCCTACAGCGAGAACTATGTCCTGCCGATCTCCCACGACGAGGTCGTGCACGGCAAGGGGGCGCTGGTCTCGAAGATGCCCGGCGACTGGTGGCAGCAGCGCGCCAGCCACCGCGCCTACCTGGGCTTCATGTGGGCCCACCCCGGCAAGCAACTCCTCTTCATGGGGCAGGAGTTCGCGCAGGGCGCGGAGTGGGCCGAGGGGCACGGGCCCGACTGGTGGCTGCTCGACCCCGCGTACGGGGCCGAGGCCGACCACCGCGGGGTCCGGGACCTCGTGCGCGACCTCAACGCCACCTACCGGTCGGTGCCCGCCCTCTGGCAGCGGGACACCGATCCCGGTGGGTTCGCGTGGGTCGACGGGGATGCCGCCGAGGACAATGTGTTCGCCTTCCTGCGGTACGACGCGGAGGGCTCGCCGCTGCTTGCCGTGTCCCACTTCTCGCCCGTGGTGCGGCGCGATTACCGGCTGGGGGTGCCGGACGAGTACGCCGCGTGGCAGGAGGTCCTCAACACGGATGCCGCCTCGTACGGCGGGGGTGACGTGCGCAACCCCGGCGTCCTCAAGCCGGACGCCGTCCCCGCGCACGGCCGAGGCGCCTCCCTGCGCCTCACGCTCCCCCCACTCGCCACGGTGTGGCTGCGCCCGGCCTAGCGGTGCGGTACCGCGCCCCGAAGGGGCGCGGGGCTGCATCGACATGCGGCTCCGCCGCGGGGCGCGATCAGCCCCCACCCGCCCGCAGGATCAACACCGCACATCCAGCGAAGCGCTGAGCGCCGGGGGCAGGGCGTCGGCGTAGAGGATGCCCAGGCGTTGCGTGGCTCGGGTCAGGGCTACGTACAAGTCGCTCGTGCCGTACAGCGCGGGTTCCACCACCAGGACCGTGTCGAACTCGAGGCCCTTGGCCTGGCGGGGGTCGATGAGGACGACGGGGCGCGTCAGGTCGGGCGAGGCGCCGGGCGAGACGTCCGGCAGCTTCCCGGCCAGGGTTCCGTGCAGCTCGCGCGGAGCGATCACGGCGAGCCGCCCCACGGCGGCCGCCTCCTCGGCCACCGCGTCCGCCACAGCCGCCGCGAGATCGTCGACGCGCCGCGCCCACGGCCGCACCCCGGTGGACCGGACGGAAGACGGCGGCTGAAAGCCGACAACCCCCGCGGCCCGCGGCACCTCCGCCGCGACGTCCATGATCTCCGCGGGCGTGCGGTAGTTGACGCCGAGGCGCGCGTACTCCCAGCGGTCCTCGACGTACGGCGCGAGGATGTCCCGCCACGAGCCGACCCCACCGGACTCGGCGGTCTGCGCCGGGTCCCCGACGAGCGTCATCGACCGCGTCGGACACCGCCGCATCAGCAGCCGCCACGCCATCGCGGACATCTCCTGCGCCTCGTCGACGATGATGTGCCCGAACGCCCAGGTCCGGTCGGCCGCGGCCCGCTCGGCGGCGCTGCGGTGATCGGCCTCCTCCTGGCGCTCGGCCATCCGCTCGGCGTCGATGATGTCGTGCGCGAGGAGCACCTCGGCGTCTTCGTCGTCCTTGTCCTCGAACTCGTAGGTGCGGGAGGCGTACGAGACGTCCAGCACGCCCTGCGCGTACGCGACCGCCCGCTGCCGCTCCGCCTCCGCGCGAGCGCGCGCCGCACTGTCGTCCTTGCCGAGCAGCTCGGCGGCCTCGTCGAGCAGCGGGATGTCGGCCGGCGTCCACGCGGCGCCCGGGGCGCGGCGGACCAGGGCGGCGTCCTCGTCCGACAGGTGCACGGGCTCGGCCAGGTACTCCGTGACGAACCGCTCCGGCGTGAGCGTGGGCCACAGCTCCTCCAGCGCGGCGTGCACCTCGGCGCTGACGGCGACGCCCTTGCCGAGCTGGGCGATGTCGTCGGGCCCGAGGAAGTTGGGCCCGCCGTACGGATCGTGGCCGATGCGCTCGGCCAACTGCCGGGTGAGCGCGTCGATGACGTGGAAGGCGAACGTCGGCCGCGCGAGGTTGTGCGGCAGATCGGCCTCGCGGGCGGCGGCCCGCGCCTCGTACGCGATCTCCCAGTCCAGGATCAGGTCGCCGTCGTCGTGCTCGATGATCAACGGCGCGCCGGGCTCCGGCAGTTCCTGCCGGTCCCGCAGCGCGAGCGCGAGCACGTCGGCCATCTCGGCACGGCCCTTCACCTCGGCCGCGGCGGGCGTGTCGGTGCCGGTGGCCGTGACGCCGGGGAACAGCTCGCCGAGCGTCGCGAGCAGCACACCGGTCTCGCCGAGCGCGGGCAGCACCTCGCCGATGTAGCCGAGGAAGGCCGGGTTCGGGCCCACGACCAGGACGGCCCGCTTGGCGAGCAGCTCCCGGTGCGCGTACAGCAGGAACGCGGCGCGGTGCAGCGCCACGACCGTCTTGCCGGTGCCCGGACCGCCCTCGACGACCAGCACGCCCTGGTGCGGGGCGCGGATGATGCGGTCCTGCTCGGCCTGGATGGTCTGCACGATGTCGTGCATGCGGCCGGTGCGCGCGGAGTCGAGCGCCGCCAGCAGCACCTCGTCGGCGTCCGCCGCCTCATGGCCGGTGCGGGTGGTGTCGGTGAGGTCCAGGATCTCGTCGTGCAGGGCCGTGACCTCGCGGCCCTCGGTGGTGATGTGCCGACGCCTGCGCAGCCCCATCGGGGTGTGCCCCGTCGCGAGATAGAAGGGCCGCGCCACCTCCGCACGCCAATCGATCACCAGCGGAGTGCGCTCGGTGTCCGACGCGCGGATTCCGATCCGCCCGATGTGGTGATCCCGTCCGTCGCGGAATTCGAGCCGCCCGAAACAGAGACCGTTCTCGCCCGCGTCCAGGGCGGCGAGCACCCCGGACTGCTCGGCCACCATGACATCGCGCTCCATGCGCGCCTGCAGCCCGTTGCCCACCTGCGCCAATGACGCCTGCACGGCGGACTCGGCCTCCTCGCGCAGCGCGTCGAGGCGCGCATACAGCCCGGAGACGAATTGCTGCTCTTCCCGCAATTCCTCGGTTGACAATTCAGCCCCTCGCCAGTTACAGTGCTCTTATACAGATTCTCGCGTTGCCCCTTTGCGCGTCAAGGCAGGGCTTCGCGAAAGAATCCAATATACGCAGAGAAAAGCCCCGGACGTCAATTCCTCCGGGGCTTTTCTCATGCACTGGCTACAGCACGCCGGCGCCCTCCAGGTCCGCGAGCAACCGCCGCTTCGCCCGCGCGCCCACGCTCTGCCACACCGGCTCCCCGTCGCGGAACACCATCAGCGTCGGCGTCGACAAGACTCCGTACGCCACCGTGGTCTCCGGGTTCCGGTCCACGTCGAGCTGCACCACCTTCAGGCGCTCCGCCTCCTCCCGGGCGATCTCGCCGAGGACCGGCGTGAGCTGCCGGCACGGCCCGCACCACTCCGCCGTGAACTGCACCAGGACCGGCCGGTCCACCCCCAGGACCTCGAACCCGAAGTCCCCGTCGGTCACCTCGCCGAGCCCGTCCGCCTTCACCACGCTCATCCCGTACCCCTCAGTTCGCACCGCGGCTCCGGACCACCCGGAGCCGCTCCCGCGTCGGCGGCGAGCCCCGCCATCGCCTCCTCGGCCCGCGCCAACTGCGCGCCGACCTGCGCCCGCACGGCGCTCAACTCGCCGATCAGCGCGTCGAGTTCACCGAGCTTGCGGCGGTAGACGGCGACGGACGCCGGGCACGAGTCGCCGGCCGGATGCCCGGACCGCAGACACTCCACGAACGGCCGGGTCTCCTCCAGCTCGAACCCGAAGTCCTGCAAGGTCCTGATCTGCTCCAGCAGCCGCACGTCGTCCTCGCCGTACGTGCGATAGCCGTTGCCGTCGCGCCGCGCGGGCAGCAGCCCGCGCGACTCGTAGTAGCGCAGCGTCCGCGTGGTCGTCCCCACGCGCCGCGCGAGCTCGCCGATTCGCATACCGCGACGGTAATCCTTGACGTCGGCGTCAACGCCAGGGCCGAGTCCAGGACAGTTCCTGTCCGGGTCAGGCGGTTTTCTGGATCAGGTGGTTTTGCGGACGCCCTCCACCGTGGCCGACCAGCTGTCCGCCCCGTGCCCCAGGTCCACCGCCCGCTGAGCCACGTCCCGCACGCTCCGCAGCACGGAGACGTCCAGGCCGCGGCGCTCGGCGACGTGCAGGATGTGCTCGATGCCCTGCACCTCCGTGGCGAGGTTCGCCTCGGCGCCCGGGTACTCCCCCGCGTCCACGTCCTTGGCGGTCTCGTCGACGAGCAGGGCGAGAAGCGAGATGTGGGCCTTCAGGAACGGGGCGATCGACGCGGCCGGAACACCGTCCTTGGCGGCGAGCGCGTACCCGTGCACCAGGCCGGACATCGACGTCCAGAAGAAGTCGAGCATGGACAGGTCGTAGACGGCGGCGAGGCCGTGGTCCGCGCCGACGTACGCGGACTGCCCGCCGAGGGACTTCAGCAGCTCCTCGTGCTGGTCGTACGCGGCCTTGTCACCGGAGTAGAAGAGCAGCGCCTCCGGGGTGCCCACCATCATGGTAGGAATCATGACGGCGCCGTCGAGGTACGCGATCCCGTGCCCGGCCGCCCACTCGGCCGCCTCGCGGGCGCGCTCCGGGGAGTCCGAGGTGACGTTCACGAGCACGCGCCCGGCGAGGTCGGCGGCGAGCGGCTCCAGGACCGACTGGGAGGCGTCGTAGTCGACGACGCACACGACCACGACCTCACCGGCGCGCACCGCCTCCGCCGGGGTCGCGGCGCGCGTGGCGCCCTGGGCGACCAGGTCCTCGCCCTTGCCCGCCGAACGGTTCCAAATGGCCGTCGGATGACCGGCCTTGAGGAAGGCCCCCGCGAGGGCCCGGCCCATGGCGCCGAGGCCGATGACGGTGACAGGGGTGGGGGTGAACGCAGCAGTGGACACAGAAATGGGGTTCGTGGGGTTCGTAGTTGCCATGGCTTCATCGTTGATCGGCACATCCCCAGCCACAAGTACCGACTATTTTGTGAGGTACTCACCAAAAGGTAAGGAAGCGGCGGGCTCGCGCACGCGCGAGGGGTCGTACTCCTGCGTGCCCACCGTCTCCAGCGCCAGCGCGGCCAGCGCGCAGCCGAGCCGTGCCGAGCGCTCGGCCGGCCAGCCCCGGGCGACGCCCGCGAGGTAGCCGGCGCGGAAGGCGTCGCCCGCGCCCGTCGGGTCGGCGATTCTGCGCGCGGGCACGGCGAGCAGCCGCAGTGGCGCGTGGCCCGCGCGGGCGATGGTCACGCCGTCCGCCCCGAGCGTGGTGATCCAGGAGCCGACGCGGGCGAGGACCTCGTGCTCGGTCCAGCCGGTGTGTTTGCGCAGCAGGCCCGCCTCGTAGGCGTTGGTGAACAACAGGCTTGCGCCGTCGACGAGTTGGCGGGTCTGTTCCGGGTCGAGCCGGGCGAGCTGCTGGGAGGGGTCCGCCGCGAACGGGACGCCCAGGGCCTTGCAGGTCGCCGTGTGGCGGAGCATCGCCCGGGGGTCGTCCGCGCCGACGTGGACCAGCCGGAAGCCGCCCGCGCGCGGGGCGAGGGCGGCCAGGTCGATGGTGCCCGCCTCGGCCATCGCCCCGGCGTAGAAGGTGGCGATCTGGTTCTGGTCGCGGTCGGTGGTGCAGATGAAGCGCGCGGTGTGGCGGCGCTCGCTGACGTGGACGCCCCGGGTGTCGACGCCCGCCGCGCGCAGCCGGGCCGCGTGCTCGGCGAAGTCCCGACCGGCGGCGCCCACCAGGAGCGGCCGCAGCCCGAGCCGGCCGAGCCCGAAGGCGATGTTGGCGGCCACGCCGCCGTGCCGCACCTCCAGGTCGTCGGCGAGGAAGGAGAGGGAGACCCGGTCGAGCTGTTCCGGGACGAGCTGCTCGGTGAACCGGCCCGGGTAGGTGAGGAGGTGGTCGGCCGCGATGGACCCGGTGACGGCGATCCGCGCGCCCGGCCCGGACGCCACCTCAGGCCCCCGCCACCGCGCGCAACGCGTCCGCCCGGTCCGTGCGTTCCCAGGTGAACTCCGGCAGTTCACGGCCGAAGTGTCCGTACGCCGAGGTCTGCGCGTAGACCGGCCGCAGCAGGTCCAGGTCCCGGATGAGCGCGGCCGGGCGCAGGTCGAACACATCCGTGATGGCCTGCTCGATGCGCGCCTGGGACACCGTCGCGGTGCCGAAGGTCTCCACGAACAGGCCGACCGGCTCGGCCCGCCCGATGGCGTACGCGACCTGCGCCTCGCAGCGCCGCGCGAGGCCCGCCGCGACCACGTTCTTGGCCACCCAGCGCATCGCGTACGCCGCCGAACGGTCCACCTTGGAGGGGTCCTTGCCGGAGAAGGCGCCGCCGCCGTGGCGCGCCATACCGCCGTACGTGTCGATGATGATCTTCCGGCCGGTGAGGCCAGCGTCGCCCATCGGGCCGCCGATCTCGAACCGGCCCGTCGGGTTCACCAGGAGCCGGTAGCCCTCGGTGCCCAACGCGGTGCCCTCCTCGCGCAGTTCCTCCAGGACGTGGTCCACGACGAACTTGCGGATGTCGGGGAGCAGCAGCGCGTCGAGGTCGATGTGGGCCGCGTGCTGGGAGGAGACGACGACGGTGTCCAGCCGCACCGGGCGGCTGCCCTCGTACTCGATGGTCACCTGGGTCTTGCCGTCCGGGCGCAGATACGGGACGGAACCGTTCTTGCGGACCTCGGTGAGGCGCCGGGCGAGGCGGTGCGCGAGCTGGATCGGCAGCGGCATCAGCGACGGCGTCTCGTCGGTGGCGTACCCGAACATCATCCCCTGGTCGCCCGCGCCGCCGGTGTCCACGCCCTGGGCGATGTCGGGCGACTGGGCGCCGATCGACAGCGAGACCCCGCAGGAGGCGCCGTCGAACCCCTTCGCCGAGGAGTCGTAGCCGATCTCCACTATGGCGTCGCGGACGAGTTGGGCGACGGGGACGTACGCGGTGGTGGTGACCTCGCCCGCGAGGTGCACGAGACCCGTGGTGATCATGGTCTCCACGGCCACGCGGGCCGTGGGGTCGACGCTCAGCAGGGCGTCGAGCACCGTGTCGCTGATCCGGTCGGCGATCTTGTCGGGGTGTCCTTCGGTGACGGACTCGGAGGTGAACAGGCGTCGTGGCATCAACTGGTCCCTGTCTGTGGGCAGTTCATATCTGTGGGCAGTTCAATATCTGTGCTCGATGGAGAGATTCAGGGCGGTCACAGCCAGGCGGCCGCCGCCCCGAGCAGCAGCAGATTGCAGACGCCCTGCGCGGCGGCGCAGGCGAGGGCGGAGCCGGTGACGGCGCGGCAGACGCCGAGGGCGAGGCCCATCAGGAACACCGACGGCAGCAGCCCGCAGAGCACCTTCAGGTTGAAGGGGTGCAGGCCGTAGTCGCCGACGTGCACCGCGGCCCAGCCGGCCGCCGTGGTCACCACGGCGGCGTAGCCGCCCCAGCGGACCTCGACGGCGCGGTACAGGACGCCGCGGTAGCAGACCTCCTCGACCAGCGGCACGAGCACGCCGAGGGCGAGGACCATCGCCACCACGTCGGCCCAGGGCGCGCCCGGCACCGTGCCTTCGAAGAGCCGGGGCATCCACGTGGTCCAGTTGTCGTCGCCGTCGCCGAACGCGTCGCGGGTGGCGAGGAACGTCTGGCCGTACACGACGGCCACCAGGGCCGTGCCGAGGACGGCGGGCAGCAGCGCGGAGCGGCACACCCCGGCCCCGGCCCAGTCGGCGCGCGGCAGGACGAGGAGCACGGCCGCGCTCAGCGCCACGGACAGGACCATGACCGGGAAGGTGAAGGCCCCGGCGACGCGGACCGCGGCGAGCACGGCGAACAGCGCGGCCGCGGACGTCACCGGGAACGCGGCGTGGTGCGCCCGCAGTCGGCCCAGGGCGCCGGTCCCGGGCGTGGCCGCGCCGGCCCGGTCGGGCGTGTGCAGCGTCATGCGCGTCACCCCGCGGGCACCTTGTCGAGGCGGCGCCGGCGCACGCCGAGGCTGGGCAGCCACCAGTTGTACTTGCGCAGGAGCAGCAGGGTGGCCGGGACGAAGAGCATGCGGATGACGGTCGCGTCGAGCAGCACGGCGAGGCCGAGCCCGGCGCCGTACTCCTGGAGCATCAGCGTGGACGACAGCGCCATCGTGCCGAGGCTGCCCGCCATGACCAGGCCCGCGGCGTTGATGACGCGTCCGGTGTCGACGACGGCCCGTATCGTGGCTTCCTCCTGCGACAGACCGCTGCGGAGCAGGTCGCGGACGCGGGTGACGAGGAAGATCTCGTAGTCCATGCCGAGCCCCATCATCAGGACGGTGAGGAAGATCGGCAGATCGTCGATGATCGCCTCGCCGCGCCAGTGGTGGAAGATCAGCACGGTGAGGCCGACGGCCCAGACGTTGCTGAGCATGATGGTGGCGATGAGGCGCAGCGGTACGAGCAGCGAGCGCAGCGTGAACATCAGCATCACGAAGACGCCGACGCTGACGAGGGCGACCATCTGCCAGAAGCTGGAGCTGAGCGCGTCGCCGTACTGCTGGTCGACCTGGGTGGTGCCGCCGATCTCCAACTCGGCGACGCCGCCGCCCTGTTGGTCGGCGACGCGTTCGAGGCGGCCGACCGTGGCGGCGGCCTCCTCCGCGTACGGGTCGTCGTCGAGGGCGACGACGAAGCGCAGGGTGCCGTCGCGGGAGACGTAGTCGTCGAGGAGGGGGCGGCCCGCGTCCGCGAGCTGTCCGTCGGACCAGCGTGTGCCGAAGGGGTGGGTGGCGGAGTCGACGGACGCGACGCCCGGGACAGCGTTGAGGCGCTCGGTGAGCCGGGCGACCGCCTGCCGTCCCTCGGGGGTCAGTTCGCCGTCGCGTACGACGCCGGGGTCCGCGCGGCCGACGGCGATCGTCGGCATGACGGCGGCGTCGCCCCACTGCTCCGCGACGGTCGCGAAGCCGTCGCGGGAGTCGGTCGCGGGGCTCAGCGCGACGGGGTCGGACGTCGAGCGGTTGCCCGCGACGAGCAGCGCGAAGGGGATGGTCGCGGCGAGGAACGCCACCACGATCCGCCCCTTGCGGCGGCGCGCGAACTCCGCGGTGCGGCGCAGGTGTTTGCCCATCGCGCCGGTGTGCTCCATGTCGGACAGGGGTGCGCGGCCCACCGCGAAGAAACGGTCGCCGAGCAGCACGAGCAGGCAGGGCGTGAGGGTGAGCGCGGCGGCGAGCACGATGGGGATGCCGATGAGGCCGCCGTAGCCGAGCGGCGGGATCCAGTCCACGGGCGAGAGCAGGGTCGCGCCGAAGGCGAGGGCCACCGCGCCCGCGGCGAGCAGCATGCTCTCGCCCGCGTGCACGGTGGCCTGCACCGCCGCTTCCCGCGGAGAGCGCCCGGCGACGCGTTCCTGCCGGTAGCGCGAGGACAGCAGCATGCTGTAGTCGACGCCTGCGCCGAGCATCACGAACTGCATGATGGTGACGGTGAACTGAGTGAGCGTCACCTGTTCGCCGAGGGCGTGCAGGGCCGCCTGGCTGACGTTCATGGACAGGCCGATGACGGCCAGCGTGAGGATCGCGGGGACCAGGGCGCGGAAGAACACCAGCAGGATGACGAAGATGATGACGTACGCCACCGACTCCATCAGCGAGTTGTCGGCCTCGGCCTTCTCGTACGTGTCGTGGATGAGCGCGAGCTCGCCGGTGACGTGCACTTGGGCGTCCTTGGCGGCGCCGCTGTCGGCGAGCAGTTCGCGGGCGGTGTCGCGCAGCCACTCCACGTCCGGGTCGGCCCCGGCCTTGTCCGTGTAACTGACGGACGCCAGTGCCGCTTTGCCGTCGTCGGAGATCAGCCGCGCCACGGCGTCGCCCGGCACGGGCAGCGGGAAGCCGCGCCAGTCGGTGGCCGCCGCGAACTTCCCGGCGACGCGGGGCACGGCCGCCGCGTCGGGTGCGGCGGCGGCCTCGCGGGCGGCCGCGGCGAGCGCGGCGGGGACGCGGCCCGCGTCGGCCTCGCGGTCGACGAAGGCGCGCCGCCCGGCGGGGTCGTCCGCCGCGTCCCGGGCACGGTCGCGCACGCCGGTGAGGAAGGCGGCCGTCGTGTCGCGATACAGCGTGTACGCGGACGAGGTGCGCTCGACCTCGCCGGTGCCGCGCAGCTTCGCGAGCCGGGTGTCCAACTGGGCGAAGAGAGCCCGCACTTCGCCGTCGCGCACGTCGGGCGCCTCGACGACGACGGTCACCTCCCGCTCGGAGCGGTGCGGGAAGGCCTTCTTCGTCAGCTCGTCGGCGCGGGCGCTGCTGGTGCCGGGTACGACCTTGGAGGCGCCCTGGTCGGTGAGGGCGTCGTCGAGCCCCATGGCGTACGGCGTGCACACCGCGATGAGCACCGCCCACGCCAGGATCACGGTCTTGGGCCGCTTGGCGAGTCTCTCCGCGAAGCGGTGCAGCGCCCGCTGGACGGCGCCGCGCGCCGCGCCGGGCGGCACCCGGGAGCCGTCCCCCGGCGGTGGCGTCGGCGCGGGCGGGTCGGCGGCCCTGGTCGGGTTCGTCATGCGACGCCGGCCTCCTCGCCGGTCCGGGCCCCGTGCCGGGCGCGGGGCGCGACGGGCTTGGCGCCGGTGACCACGACGAAGGTGTGCTGGATCTCCAACGTGCCCTTCTTCCGCAGGAGTTCGGCGAGGCCCGCCTCGACGCGGTCCAGGACGAGCTGCTCCCGCTCGTTGTCCACGGCGGTCTTGAAGCCCGCGGCGGCGCCGGAGCGCTGCACCCACTCCAGGACCGCGGCCGGGGTGTGGGCGGGGATGACCTGGGCGCCGTCCCGCTGACCCGTGACGGTCAGCCCCGCCTTGGTGAACCACCGGGCCACGGCGGCCGCGTTCTTCGGCAGCGACACCCTGATGAGGCTGGTGAGCAGCGAGGGGTCGTCGGCGAAGACCTTCTCCAGGCCCTCGGTGAGCGCCTGGTGGGCGTCGGCCCGGGTCTCGATGACCATGACGCGGCCGCCGGGCCGCAGCACCCGCCCGATCTCCGCGAGCAGCTTGGTCGGCTTGGTGTAGCAGATCGCCCAGCCGACCACGACCAGGTCGGCGCTCTGGTCGGGCAGACCGCGGACGAAGGAGTCCATGTCCCCCACGGACAACTCGACGCCGAGCCCGGGCGTGCCCTCGGTCAGCGCGTGCACCTTCTTCTTGGCGACGTCGAGCATGCCGGGCGACTTGTCGACGGCCCGCACGGTGCCCCGGCCGTCGAGCCGCCGGATGATCTCCGCCGTCAAGTGTCCGGTACCACAGGCGAGTTCGACGACGCTGTCACCGGGCGCGATGGGCACTTCGTCGAGAGCGGTGGTGGAGTGGCCTCCCATGACGGGGCTGAAGAACGTGTCGTAGTCGGAACTGGCCGCGTCGTAGTCCGCCGTAGGATCGGCGTGCGCCCGATTGAGCGCGAGACGCAGGGCACGGGCGGCAAGGCGTACACGGGACATGTGCGGCTCCTTGGGTGATCGCGGGTCACAGGTCAGTGGTCGGTGGGGTCGGTGGCCGGCGCGCGCCGAACTGCGTCCGGGCGGCGAGTAATAGCCCGTCCGGCGTTTGAGGACGAGCCGCGAAGCGGCGATGAAGGAGGGCCAGGGGGCGAAGCCCCCGTGCGTGTCACACGGGCAAGCTGCAGCAGCCCCACCGCGCAGGCCAAGGCGCCAGCCGCCCCCCGGGCCTGCGGGAGCCAGCACCCGGCGGCGAGACCACCCGCCGCGAAGGCCACCACGGCCAGGGCGAGGGCCGACGCCGAACTGGCCCACGGGCACCGCCCGTCCAGAAAGCGCGCCGTGGTAAACCCGGCGGCGCCTGCGCAGCCGCACAGCGCCACCACACCCACCGCGACCACGCCCACGGCACCGCTGCACAGCAGCGCCGTACCGAGAACGAGCAGCGCGGCGGCGACCTCGGGGCGGGGGTCACCGCCGCGCCGCCCACGGACGCCGCGGCGCGCGAGAACCGCGCCCGCGGCGAGCGAGAGGCCCCAGCCGAGCAGGGTCGGCCGGGGCACGTCGGGCCCGCCCGCCGGGGCGAGGCAGGCCACGGCGGACACCCCGGCCGCGCCCGCCGTCGCCACGAGGGCGAGCGCCGGGCCCGCGGCGTCGGCGTCCGCGGGCCGGGCGACGCCGACGTGCCCCACACGGCCCGGACGGCCCGGACGACCGGGACGCCCCCCGGCGGCCGAGAGGTTCATGCCGCACTCGCCGACGAGGCGACCCGCCCGGCGGCGCTCTCGGCGGCGCGCCGCAACTCCGGTTCCGCGCCGAGCACTTCGACGACGCGGTCGAGCTGGTCGTGGGTGTGGGTGGCCATGTAGCTGGTGCGCAGCCGGGGCGAGGCGGCGGGCGGCAGGACCGGGTTGACGTAGACGCCCGCGCGGATCAGGCGTTCCCAGATGGCGAGGGTGCCCTCGGCGTCGGGCACCGGGACGGGAATGATCGGGGTGGTGCTCTCGCCGGTGCCGACGCCCGCTTCGGCGAGCCCGCGCCGCACCCGGTCGGCCTTGGCCCGCACGTCGGTGGTGAGGTGCGGTTCGGCGCGCAGGATGCGCAGGGCGGTGAGCGCCGTGGCCGTGCTGGCCGGGGTCATGGAGGCGCTGAACATCAGGCTGCGGGCCTTGTGCTTGAGGTAGTGGATGGCCTCCTCGCTGCCGGCGACCGCGCCGCCGAGCGAGGCGAGGGACTTGCTGAAGGTGACGGTGATCAGGTCGACCCGGTCGGTGAGGCCGAAGTGGGCGGCGGTGCCGCGCCCGCCCGCGAGGACGCCGAGGCCGTGCGCGTCGTCGACGAGCAGCCGGGCGCCGTACCGGGCGCAGACCGCGGTGATGGCCGGCAGGTCGCAGATGTCCCCCTCCATCGAGTAGACGCCGTCGACGATCACGAGCCGGGCGGCGTCGTCGGGCAGTTGCTCCAGGGTCTGCCGCAGGCCCTCGGCGTCGTTGTGCGGGAACCTGCGCAGCTTGGCGCCGCTGAGCCGGACCCCGTCGACGAGGGAGGCGTGCGCGTCCCGGTCGACGACCGCGTAGTCGCGGGGCGTGAGGAGTCCGGCGAGGGCGCCGAGGTTGGCCTGGTAGCCGGTGGACAGGACCAGGGCGGCGGGCTTGCCGAGGAAGTCGGCGAGCTCGGCCTCCAGTTCCTCGTGCAGATCGGTGTTGCCGTTCAGGAAGCGGGAGCCGGTGCTCGAGCTGCCGTACCGCTCCAGGGCACCGCGGGCGGCGGCGTGGACGCGCGGGTCCGACGTGAGGCCCAGGTAGTTGTTCGAGCCGCACATGATCAGTTCCCGTCCGCTCCTGCGTACGGTCGTGCCCTCCTGCCCGGCGAGGGGCAGGAAGTAGGGGTAGAGACCGGCCTTCATCAGGTCGGATGCCGCGGTATAGCCCGCGAAGCGAGAAAAGAGGTCGGGCGGTTCCGATGCATTGAACATTTATTTCCCTCTGTGAATTCAGGCGCTTCCCGTAAAGAAATGGGCGCGTTCGAGCAGCCCGGGATTCAGGGATGCGCACAGGACTTTGCATGCTGCCGGATTCCCCTGGGAACGGGCAGGCGCAAGCGCCACCAGAGGGCACGTCCGGAGCATGGGAGCGAACCGGTGGAGAATCCGCGGCTGCCGCCACGGACACGGAAAGGTCGCCTTTGACCTGGGCAGATTCCGGGCCCTGCGGGCAGCTTGAAGCCCGCGGGCAACGGGCGCGCAGGGCCCGCCGTCCGGCGAACACAGAGAGTTAATACGCAGATGACTCGAACATGCAGCCCCCGATTGATGATCAGTCCTGGCTAGGGATTCGTCGAACGAATCAGCCAGGCAGCGACTTTAGACAACTTTCGACGAAAGCGTCAACCAATCTCTTGACGTAACCCGTGCGGTGAAATGCAGAATTAACCCTTCCGCTTCCACGGCACCCCCCGGGAATGCTCATCGCACCTCGTCATGACCCATGCTAGCCTGCATTCGACCGTCCAGACGGTCGGAAACTCCGAAACGATATAGATCAATTAGATCGACGAGATCGACGACAAAGATCAATTGCGGTGAAGATCGCAGATCGCAGATCGACGGAGATCAGGAAAACAAGAGCGGCGACGACCGAAAGACGGTGTGAAGCGTGCGCAACCGGCTCCTGAACGCGGCCGAGAGACTCCTGGTCAAGCAGGGCGTCGACGCCATCCGCCTGGACGCGGTGGCGGCCGAGGCCGGCGTGAGCAAGGGCGGCCTGCTCTACCACTTCCCGACCAAACAGGCCCTCGTGCAGGGCGTCGTCGAGCGCCTGGCGGACCGCTTCGAGGCGGTGCTGCCGGGACCGGACGCGCCACCGGGCTCCTATGCCCGCGCCTGGCTCGACGCCTCCATCCCGCCCGAGGCCCCCGAGGGCGAGTCCGCCCCCTCCGACTCGGTCCCCGTCGCCCTCCTCGCGGCGGCCAACGGCCCGGAGGTGCTCGACATCCTCCAGGTGCGGTACCGCACCTGGCAGGAACGCCTGGAGCGGGACGGCCTGCCGCCCGGCGTCGCCACCCTCGTCCGCATGGCCGTCGACGGCTGGTGGACCGCCCGCCTCCTCGGCCTCGCCGACCCCAAGGGCGACCAGCACGTCCAACTACGGCGCCTGGTCAATGACTTGACCGAGCACTCGAACTCGAAGGAGTCGGCCTGATGGGCATCGTCCTGGTGGCCGGCGCCATCGTCTCCGAGATCGCCGCCACGCTCTCGCTGCGCGCCTCCCACGGCCTGACCCGCCTCGGCCCCAGCATCCTGGTCGTCCTGGGCTACGCCGCCGCGTTCGTGCTGCTCGCGCAGGCCCTGAAGACCCTGCACGTCGGGCCCGTGTACGCGGTGTGGTCCGGCCTCGGCACGGTCGGCGCGCTGGCCGGCGGCGTGCTCCTCTTCGACGAGAACGTCCGGCTCGCGACGGTCGCGGGCGCGCTGCTCATCGTCGCGGGCGTGGCGGTCATGTACGTCGGCGGGGGCCTGGAGCACTGATGGTCCAGGCACCGCCGAAGCCCCGCGCCGACGAGCCGTCCGCCCCCGGGCTCACCTCCGTCAAGGTCGCCATGCTGGTCACCGACCTCGGCTTCCTCGCGTACTGGAGCGCCGCGTTGCTCGGCCTGATCCCCGCCGAGTACGCGTACAAGGACTACGGCGACCCGGTGATGAGCGACTGGAACTACTCGTTCCTGCCGCTGGACGTCGCCGCGAGCGCGACCGGACTCACGTCCCTGTACCTGTGCCGCCGGGAGCGCTGCGACGCCCGCCCGCGCCGGATCGCCTGGCGCCCCCTCATGCTGGTCTCCCTCACCCTCACCAGTACGGCCGGCCTGCAGGCGGTCGTCTTCTGGGCGCTGCGCGGCGACTGGTCCCCGACGTGGTGGATCCCGAACCTGGCGCTGCTCCTGTTCCCGATCCCGGCGATCGCGCGCCTGCTGCGGCAGGACACCCCATAGCGGTCGCTTTCCCGTATACGTCTACGTCACCTCACCGCAGCGGACGGTACGACGCCGACGTGAAGAACCCGCCGCCGTTCTCACCGAGGCGACCCGGGCCCGGGCGGCGGGGCCGACCGCCTCGGCCACCACCGCCACCGTCGTCATCGTCGCCGTCGTCATCCTCGTCGTCGAACTCGTCCCCCAGCTCGTCCGGGTCCTCGTCCTCCCCCCGCACCCCGAGCAGCCGCCGCGTCAACTGGTCGCGGTCCGAGAGGAGTTCGTCGACGGCCTCGCGGAGGTCCTGGGCGGCGGTGTCCGCGTCGCGTTCGGCGGCGATGAGGACCGCGCGCCGCACCAGCTCCTTCGCGAACGACGCCGTCGTCCCCTCCGTGCGCTCGACGATCTCCTCCGTGACCTCCTCGCCGAGGCCGAGCCCGCCGCCGTACAGAGCGAGGAGGCGGCGCCGCCCCGCGGCGTCGGGCAGCGGGATCTCGACGGCGAGGTCGACGCGGCCGGGGCGCTGGGCCAGGGCGGGCTCCAGGAGGTCGGCGCGGTTGGTGGTGAGCAGGAAGGCCACGTCGGCGTCGTCGCCGAGGCCGTCCATCTCGTTCAACACCTGGAAGAGCAGGGGCTGTTCGCCGCCGCCGAAGTCCCGCGACTCCGCGATGAGGTCGCAGTCCTCCAGGACGACGAGGGCGGGCTGGAGCATGCGGGCGAGGGCGCAGGCCGGGCCGATGGCGCCGATGGTCGTGCCGGACAGCAGGACGACGGTGAAGTCCGGCAGGTCCGAGAGGAGGTAGCGGACGGTGTGCGTCTTGCCGGTGCCGGGCGGGCCGTACAGGAGCAGTCCGCGGCGCAGGTGCTGGCCCGCCGCGCGCAGCCGCTCGCGCTGCCGGGCGACGCCGACGACCTGCCGCTCCACCCGGTCGAGCAGTCCGTCGGGGAGCACGATGCCTTCGCGGGTGAGGCCGGGGCGGCGGTGGAAGCGGAACGGGCCGAGCCCCTCGCCGAAGGCGGCGCCCTCGAAGGACAGGACCTGGCCGCGGTAGATGTTGTGCTCGCCCAGGAACGCGTCGACGCCGCCGAGCACCCGCCGGGCGGTGTCACGGGTCGCGGCGAGCACCTCGACCTGGACCTTCTCGCGGCCGTAGTCCTCGTTCGGGCCGCGCAGCAGGACCACGCAGCGCTCCTCGCCGCCGTCGGGGGTGCGCTCCGTGCCGAGGTAGAACCCGAAGGACACGCAGGCGAGTTCGTCGTCCGGCGAGATCGGCAGGTGGGTGTAGTCGACGGCGCCGATCACGAACTTGTCGTAGCGGTCGGCGGATTCGATGATCTCCGAGAGCGCGTAGTGATTGCGGTGGTCGGAGCCCGTCATGCCGACCAGTTCGTACGAGCGGGATTCCGCGGTGAACCAGCGCTCCAGAGCGAGGTGGACGTTCGGGTGGTCGTACGCCGCGTACGTGGCCTTGACCACGGGGGCGTCGCCGGGCTCCATGCCGAGGTGCTCGCGCAGGCGCTCGGTGAGGTCCCGGTCCGGGCCGTCGCCCCGGGGTGGGCGCGCGACCGCCTCCAGGAAGTCCTCGAACAGCTGGCTCACGCGCTCGAGGCCGGGGCCTCCGTCGTCGGACGGGCGTCCCGCCACGATCTCCGTCACCTTGTCCCCCTCGTCCATGGTCGTCCACTCTCCGTAGGGCTGCCGCTGGTCGGGCGGCTCCGGCGGTTCCGGCCTCTCAGCGTGGGTGGGGGCGGGGGTGCGGTGCAACTGTATTGCCGGCGCCCGGGACGACTCGGGGCATCCTCCCGGACGGCTTGCGGTGAACTCCCCGCTCCCTTCGGGAAGTTGACGGCGCCTAGCCATTGACGGTCGCCCCGTCCACAACTACAAAACCCTGAGAGCGCTCTCAGAGATTGACCCCCGCCATCCCGCCCCCTGCACGGAGGTGCACCATGAGCACCACCACCCGCAGCACCCACACCACCCCCAGACGCCGCACCCTCCTCGCCGGACTCGCCGCCGTCGGCCTGACGGCCGCCCTGATGACGCCCGGCGAGGCCCAGGGCGACGTACCCCCTGCCCCCGGCTGGACCCTGCAGTGGAGCGACGACTTCAACGGCCCGGCCCGCTCGCTGCCCTCCGCCGCGAACTGGCAGATCGACACCGGCCACAACTACCCCGGCGGGCCCGCGAACTGGGGCACCGGCGAGATCCAGAACTACACGTCGTCCCCCGACAACCTGAGCCTCGACGGCAACGGGAACCTGCGCATCACGCCCCTGCGGGACGGCGCGGGCAACTGGACCTCGGCGCGCGTCGAGACCAAGCGCGCCGACTTCAAGGCCCCGGCGGGCGGCACCCTCGCCATCGAGGGCCGCATCCAGATGCCGAACGTCACCGGCGAGCAGGCGCTCGGCTACTGGCCGGCCTTCTGGGCGCTCGGCGCGCCCTACCGCGGCAACTACTGGAACTGGCCGGGCATCGGCGAGTTCGACGTCATGGAGAACGTCAACGGCATCAACTCCGTGTGGGGCGTGCTGCATTGCGGCGTGAACCCGGGCGGTCCGTGCAACGAGACCAACGGCATCGGCGCGAGCCGCGCCTGCCCGGGCGCCTCGTGCCAGTCCGCCTTCCACACGTACCGCTTCGAATGGGACCGGGCGGCGAGCCCCAACGTCCTGCGCTGGTACGTCGACGGGCAGCTGTACCACAGCGTCGACCAGAACCGGGTGGGCGCCGAGGCGTGGAACAACATGACCAGCCACGCGGGCTACTTCATCCTCCTGAACGTGGCGATGGGCGGAGCGTTCCCGGACGGGGTCGCCGGGCGGGCCACGCCGGTCCCGGCCACCGTGCCCGGGCGGGCGATGGCCGTCGACTACGTGGCGGTGTGGACGCGGGGCGGCGGGGGCGGCGACCCGGGGCCCGGCACGCCGTCGTCGCTGCACCTGCGCCAGGGCGGCACGCTCGGCCCGTCCGCGGGCGCCGCGGCGGCCACCACGCTCGCCTCCGCGGGCGGCGCCAACCACGACGGCACGCCGCACAGTCCGCAGACGTTCACGGCGACCGGCGTCGACGGCACGTACAACGGCGGCTCGACGGAGTTCGACCTGCTGGTCGACGCGGGCACGTCGGTGGCCAACGGGCAGCAGGTGAGGGTGAGTTACGACCGCACGGGCGACGGCTCGTGGGAGCGCACGGAGACGTACCAGTACTTCGCCACCGACCCCGTGCCGGGATACGAGCACTACACGCAGGCCAGGGGCCTGAAGTCGGCGTCGGGCACGCACGGCACGATGGCGGGCGGCACGGTCCGGGTCGAGGTCTGGAACGCCATCGGCAACGGCACCAGCACGGTGGGCACCGGCAACCAGTCGGTCGTACGCATCCCGTACGGGTCGGCTGCCGCGCGGTAGCCGCACCCCGCGGCTACGTTGGAACGGTGAACGCCACCGACGACGCCCACACGCACGCCGAACTGACCGCCGTCGCCGAGGAGTGGGCGGCGGCGATCGTGGCGAACGACGCCGACCGGATCGCCGGCTTCATGGCGGACGAATGGGTGATGGTGTCCGAGTCGGGCATCTCCCCCAGGGCCGAATTCCTGTCGGTGGTCGCGTCCGCTGACCTCACGCACTCCGCCATGGACCGGGTGGGCCCGCCCCGCATCCGCGTCCACGGCGACACCGCCCTGTTCACGGCCCGGGTGACGAACACCGCCCATTACCAGGGGCGGCGCTACGACGCGGACGAATGGACGACGGACGTCTTCGTACGACGTTCCGGCCGCTGGGAGTGCGTGCTGAGCCAGATCACACCGGCGGCTCCCGAAGCACCCGAACGGAGTGTTTGAAGCCGAACTCCCGTCTGGAACGGCCCCGCCCCGGAGAGCATGGCACCCGGCCATCACCCGTGCCATGACGTCGCGGAACGATGCTCACGGCCCGGACCACTCAGGGGGGACCCAATGACATCTCCGCCACCTCGAACATCTCCACGCAAGCGTCGGGCGCTGCCCGTGACCCTGGCGGCCGTCGCGGCCCTGGCGGCATCCGCACTGCCCGCGCCCCTGGCGGCGGCCGCACCGGCCGCGCCGGACGCACCGCCGACAGTGCTCGCTCCGCCTCCCGCGGCACCGGCGGTCGGCCCGTTCCAGGTCAGAAACCAGGGCGTGGGCCGCTGCATGGGCATGCCGGCCGGTGACGACCGGATGCGGGTGTGGAACTGCACCTCGGAGGCGTACCAACTCTGGGACCTGATCCCGGACGGCCGCGGCCGGTACCACATGGTGACCCGCAGGGACGGCCGCTGCCTGGCGGGCTACGCGCAGGGCCCGAGCGGCTGGGCGACCTGGCTGTCGGACTGCGACCGAAGCTTCACCGACGTGGACCAGCTCTGGTACGTCCACCCGGCCCACTCGGCCGACCCCGCCCCGATCACGAACCTCTACGGCCGCGTCCTGGAACCCGACCGCGGCTGGGGCGGCGCGAACGAGTCCCCGGTCGTGACGAACGACAACCAGGGCCTGCCGAACCAGCAGTGGACATTGATCTACGGTCCGTGAGGCCCGGGCGCCTCACTGCGCCCGAGCTCCCGGCGCATCCGCCCACAGACCTCGGCCACCGCGTCCGCGTCCGGCCCCGTGCCCTCGGCGAACATCGCCGCCTGGAGCGCGGGGCCGTGCGCGGCATGCCGGTCGAGGTCGCGCGTGCGGGCGGGCTGGATCACGAAATGGATGTGTCCGGGGGCCCGCCCCGCGTGCGACCACAGACAGACGTACACCTGCTCGCAGTCGTCGACGACCGCGCGCACGGCGTCGGCCACCCGCGTGAGCAGGGGCCCGAGTCCCGCCGCCTCGTCCGCGGACAGTTCGTGCACGCCGGTCACGTGCCGCAGCGGCTTGACGACGAACGTGCCGACGCCCAGCGGGCCCACGCAGTGCTCGACGCTCCAGTGCGCGGTGCGCAGCACGGGCCCGCCCGGCAGGGGCACGGAGCCGTCCGTGAGCCCACAGGCCAGGCACGGGGGCGGGGTGGCCGCGGCGGGCGTCACTTGTCCGCCCCGTATGGCCTCGGCTGTCCGCCCGGTACGGCCTCGGCTCGCTGTTCACGACCTGTGTTCACGAACAGAAGGACGCCGTCGGCCCTAATTGACCTGCTTCACCGGCTCCTTCGCCGGGGCGGACGCGGAGGCCCCAGAGGACCCAGAGGACCCAGAGGACTCGGCCGCCTCCGAGCCCGAGCCCAGGCCCGCCTTCGTGTGGTCCTTGCGCGGCAGCAGCAGTGCCACCGCCACCGTCCCCATCCCGAGGATCAGTGCTCCGACGAGGCTCGTGTGGGACACCGCGTCCGAGAAGGACGTGCCGACCGCGTGCTTCATCTGTTCAGCGCCCTGGGCCAGTTCGCTCGCCTGGGCCTTCAGTTCGGCGGCCTTCTGGGGGGTGGTGCCGGGGGCGGCGGCGCGTTCGGCCAGCTGGCGGGCCTGGGCGGCGATGGCCTGGGCGACGCCGCCGCCCGCGCCGACGGAGTCCTGGGCCTGTTCCAGGGCGGCGGCCGGGAGCTTGCTGCCCGCCGTCTCGTCCGCGAGGCCGGAAGAGTACGAACTCGCCAGGATCGAGCCGAGGACCGCGATACCGAGGGAGCCGCCGAGTTCGAGGGAGGTGTCGTTGACGGCGCCGCCGACGCCCAGCTCCGACTCGGGGAACGCCCCCATGATCGCGTCCGTGCACGGCGAGACGGCGAAGCCGAGGGACAGGCCGAGGATGGCGAGAGGGGCGACGAAGTCCGTGTACGTGGACTCCGCGGACGTCTGCGTGAGCAGCGCCAGCGCGGTCGTGCCGCCCACCATGCCCGCCGTCACCATGACCTTCGCACCGAGCCGCGGCGTGAGCACACCGGTGAGCGCCGAACCGACGAACACCGCCCCGGCCAGCGGCAGCATCCGCACGCCCGTCTCCAACGGGTCGTACTCCAACACGAACTGGAGGTGCTGCGTCAGGTAGTAGAAGGCGCCGAAGACGGCCACGAAGAACAGCGCCACGGCGAGGTTCGAGCCGGAGAAGCCGCGCTGGGTGAACTTCCGTACGTCCAGGACGGGGCGCGGGTGCCGCAGCTCCCAGACGACAAACAGCACGAGGCCCACGCCCGCGATCACCGCCGCGGTCACCGCACTCGCGCCCCAGCCGAAGCCCGGCCCCTCAATGATCATGTAGATCAGCGCGCCGACCCAGACGACGGACAGCAGCCCGCCCACGTAGTCGATCCGGCCCGGATCGGCCGCCTTCGACGGCGGTACGAGGACGAAGGCGCCGACGATCGCGAGCACCGCCACGGGGATGTCGATGAGGAACGTCGACGCCCAGCCGTAGTCCTCCAGGAGCGCGCCCGCGATCAGCGGTCCCGCCGCGATCGCGATGCCGGACGTCGCCGCCCACAGCGTGATCGCCTTGGCCCGCTCCGCGCGCGGGAAGGTCGCGGCGAGCAGCGAGAGCGTCGCGGGCATGATCATCGCCGCGCCCACGCCCATCACCGCGCGCGAGACGATGACGGCCGTCGAGCTGTCGGATAGCGCCCCGGCCCCCGCACCGACGCTGAGCACGACGAGCCCGAGCACGAGCGCCCCACGACGGCTGTACTTGTCGCCGATCGCGCCGAGCAGCAGCATCAGCGCGGCGTACGGGACGGTGTACGCGTCGATGACCCACTGCAGGTCGGAGCTGGAGAGGTCGAGGTCGCGGGTCATGTCGGGGGCCGCCACGGTGAGCGCCGTGTTCGCCATGACGGCGATCAGCAGGCTCAGGCACAGCACGGCCAGCGCCCACCACCGGCGGGCATAGGGCCGGTCCATCCGCTCGACCGGCTCCTTGATCAGCAAAGGCATCGGGTCCACCCCTCGGAATCCGCCCCGTACGGGACGTACGCGATCTTGCACAGCCGCGTGCAACTTGCACAGCACTGTGCAATGTACGCGACGACCGGCCTCGTTGCACATCGATGTGCAAGCACGGGTGCGCGCGGCAGAATGCCCTCATGAGCCGTACGAAGCCGACGCCGCCGCCCGCGACCGCCGCGCCCCCGCCTTCCGCCTCCGGCACCCCCGCACCCGCGACCGCCGCAACGACCCGCGCCGACGCCAACCGCCGCCGCATCCTCGACGTCGCCTTCACCGAGCTGACGCGGGACCCGGACGCGTCGATGGACCAGATCGCGCGCGCCGCGGGTGTCGTACGCCGGACCGTGTACGGCCACTTCCCGAGCCGCGAGGCGCTGGTGGGCGCGATCCTCGACGAGGCCGTCGCGGCGGTGGCGGCCGCGCACGCCGCGGCCTACGAGGGCGTCGAGGACCCGCCGCGGGCCGTGGCCGGCGCGATGCTCGGCGTCTGGCACGTCACCGGCCGCTACCGCCTGCTGCTCTCGCTCGCGCAGCGCGCCGTCACGATGGAGGGCATCCGCGAACGCCTTGCGCCCGTGCACGCGCGGGGCATCGAGATGCTCCAACGCGGCCTGGACGAAGGCAGGTTCACCTCACCGCTGCCCGCGCCCGCCCTCGTCTACGTCCTGGAGAACATCATGTTCGGCCTGATGGAGGCCGTGAACGACGGCGTCCTGGAATCGGAGGAGGCGGGCCGGTCCGCCGCGATCACGTTCCTGTGCGCGGCGGGGATGCCCACCACCGAGGCCGCCGCCCTGGTGGCGGAGGTCGCCGCCGAGCGCACGTAGCGGGGATCGCCCGGCAGGGCCCCGGCTCGCTTCTCCTGTCGGCGGCGCCTACGGAACGCGCGACGGACTTCCCTCGGCGTTCTCGACGACGGCCTTGAGCTTGTCGCGCTGTTCGTCGTTCGCGAGGGCGATCAGCCTGTCCTCGACATGCGGTGGCAGATCCTTGAGGCCGAGTTCGACGCCGGAGTCGTGCGAGTGGTCGATGAAGGTCAGCAGCGCCTTCGCCCCGGACATGTCGATGTAGTTCACGTCCTTCAGGCTCAGTGACACATTCGTCCGGTCGTCGCGCAGTGTGGTGAAGACCCGGTCGACGGAGAGGAACGACAGCGGTCCCTCGATGCGGTAGCCGTCGGCGTCGTCGGGAACGACCGAGGCCTTGCCCCGGCGCGACTGCACGGCATGCACGAGGAGCGCCAGGAGGACGCCGGCGGCGACCGCCACGGTCAGGTCGACGAGGACAGTGACGATCATCGTCACGAACATCACGGCGACGTCGCCCCTCGGGGTGACGTGCGCCTGCCGCAGGCTCTCCCAGTCGAACATGCCGATCGCGGTCAGGATCAGGATTCCTGAAAGGACCGCGAGGGGGATGTACTGCACGACGGTCCCGAGGCCGATCACGACGGCAAGGAGAATGACGCTGTGCGTGGCCGCGGACAGTGCGGTGCGGCCGCCGCTTCGGATGTTGACCACGGACCGGACGGTCGCACCGGCACTGGCCAGGCCGCCGAACAGCCCGGAGGCGGCGTTGCCGATGCCCTGGCCGATCAGTTCCTTGTTGCTCCGGTGCCGGGTGCCGGTGATGTTGTCCATGACGACCGAGGTCAGCAGCGAGTCGATGGAGCCGAGCAGCGCGATGCTGAGTGCGGGCAGCAGGAGGGTGAGGAGCTGCGACCCGCCGACGTCGGGGACGGTGATCGAGGGTATGGCCTCCGGAATCCGGCCTATGTAGTCGATCGCCGTGTTGAGCGGGACCGGTCCGACGCGCACGTCCTGAAGCAGCGGGTCCGCGAACCGCAGGAGCACGGTCATGATCACGAGCGCGATCAGGCTCGCCGGTATCACCTTGATCACTCGCGCGGCCCCGAGCATGAGCAGCACCGTGGCCGCGACCACCAGGAAACTGCTCTGCACCTGGTCCAGCTCGCCCAGGATGATGATCAGCGCGATCCCGCCCATGAAGCCCGACACCACAGGGTGCGGGATGAAGCGTATGAGTGAGCCGAGCTTGCACAGGCCGAACAGGACCTGGAGCGCACCGGCCATGATGAACGCCAGGAACGCTCCCTCGAGTCCGTGCTCGGCGATGACTCCGGTGGCGACGACGGTGATGGGGCCCGTGGGGCCGGTCACTTGACCGGGCGTACCGCCGAACAGGGCCGCGAAGAATCCTGCGAAGATCGCGCCGTACAGTCCGACGAGCGCACCCTCGGACGTCCCGGTCGCGGTGATGCCGAAGGCTATGGCCAAGGGCAATGCCACGATGGCAACGGTCAGGCCGGACAGGACTTCCCTGGTGATGCGCTGGAGCATCGGCACCCATTTCGGTCGACAGTCGACAGCAGACTGAACTCGGCCCACGGGGGCCGAGTTGCCGACCAGACTTCCCGGCGCACCGACCCGTAAAGATGCCGTATGGATTGGCTAAAGACAAGACCAAACATCACTATGTGAGATCCCTCTTGTGCTGTCGGCTTGTGCTGCCAACGGTCGATCCCGGTGCTCCATGGCGCCTGCAACCGCTGTGACCTGGAGGTTTGCTGCGATCGAAGGAGCTTGCTCCCAGCCTTCGAGCGCAGCCTCCGGCGCTGTGCGACCCCCTTGCGCCCTTGCCCAAGAGGGCTCAGGGAGGTTTTGATTAAAGGGAAGGCAAACGAACCCAGGGAAGATCCAGCGCCGCGGGGACGCAGCCGTGACCATCTGCCACCGGAAGCCGGAAGAGGGCCATGACCGCCATTGACGAACTGCTGCAGCGCAACGCCGACTTGCCGCTGCGGGGTGCGCCGACCATCGACACGCCAGTGCCCAGCCTGCACCTGACGATCGTGACCTGCATGGATGCCCGCATCAAGGTGTTCGATGTCTTCGGCCTGAAGCACGGCGAAGCGCACATCCTGCGCAATGCCGGAGGTGTCGTGACCGACGACATCATCCGCTCGCTCTCCATCAGCCAACGCAAGCTGCACACCCGTGAGGTCGTCGTCATGCAGCACACACAGTGCGGCCTGGCGACCTTCACCGAAGACGAGTTCAAGGACGAACTGGAGAATGACACGGGCCTGCGGCCCACCTGGTCGGTGGAGAGCTTCCGGGACGTCGAGGCCAGCGTGCGAACCTCGGTGGCCAGGGTGCGGCACGCCCCGTTCCTCCTGCACACCGACCGGGTCCGCGGACTCGTCTACGACGTGCGTGACGGCTCACTGACCGAGGTCGACGCCGTGCCGCGTACGCTCTCTGCCTGACCTTGTCGTGCGGTCGGCGCTGCCCCGGTCAGGGGCCGCTCGAGATGCGCTCCTGCCGGTCGTACCGCGACGCGGGTACTTCCCGGAATTCCTCACGCCGCCGGCGGGGGCGGCCGGAGTGGAAGGCCTCGGTGCTCCAGGCCCTCGGGGGCGACCCCACCACCACCGAACTGGCGCGCCGGGCCGGCGTCTCGCTCTCCTCGACCAGCGAGCACGCCGCCGTGCTGCGCGGCGCGGGCCTGGTCTCCAGCGTCCGGCAGAGCAACGCGGTGCGGCACGCGCTGACGCCGCTCGGCGCGGCGCTGCTGCGGGCGGACACGGCCTAGCCGACAAGCTCGGCCAGGTGGTGCAGCGAGTTGGTGAGGTGCTCAGGGCCGAACGGCGGGAAGTGGAGGTACTCCCGGATGAACTGCGGCACCGCCGACCAGTCGTAGGTGAGCGTGACGCTGGTCTCGGACGGGCCGAGCGGCGCGAGGTCGTAACGCCAGGTCCAGCCGCCGAACTCCAGGTGGCCGTCCTCCTTCTCCTCTCCCGTCAGCCAGCCGATGGCGCGCGGCGGGTCCATCACGTTGACCTTGTTGGCCACCTGGTACTGACCGTTCGGATGGTCGGGGTGATACATGTCCATCCGGAAGATCTGCCCCGCCTCGGTCAGCGGCGCCCGGTCGACAGCTTCCGAGACCCAGCCGGTGCCGTCGATCGCGGCGTGGGTCGTCGGGTCCGCCAACACCGCGAACACCCTCTCGGCGGGCACGCCGACCGTCAGGGTGGCGCTCACGTTCTCCTGGTCCACGTTCTCCTGGTCCACGGTGTGCACGCTCCTCGTCGTCTGATCTCGGGCCGCCACCCTCAAGCATCCCCGCGGGAGATCCGGGCGCGGACCGTCTTACCCTGCTCCGGGCGCAGGAACCAGCCCACTTCGTGAGCGAGTTCGCGTACGACCAGCAGCCCCCGCCCATCCTCCCCGAGCGACGCCCCGGACGCCGCCGCCCGGGACCCGAACCCGGGAAACGCGGGATTCGGGTCCGACACGTCGACGATGAGACCGCCGTCCTCCACGACGGCGAGCCGCAGCCACAGGTGGTGGCCCGCCACCTTGCCGTGCCGCGCGGCGTTCGCGACGAGCTCGGAGACGACGAGTACGGCGTCGTCGATGTCGCCCTGCCACTGCCAGGAGGTCAGCCTGCGGCGCGTGTGCAGGCGCGCGAGGCGCGCTGCCGCGCTGGTCATGGGGTAGCTGGTGGACCAGTCGTGGGTGGGGAGGGCTGGGGAGGGGGGTGCGGTTGGGTTGGTCATGCAACTACGGTTGCGGGCCTGCCCGTTCGACTTCAATCGAATGTCGCCTGATTAATCAGTGAGTTGAGAAGTGGACTATGCCTGGTTCTGCGCAAGCGGCTGCGCGATGCGCATACGCGGTGCCACACTCGGCGGACGGGGCCAAGTGACACGTACAACAGCGCACAGGTGATGCACATGGCAGCGAAGCGCGGGCGCACCGTTCAGCGGATCGAACTGGGCCTACAGCTCAGGCAGTTGAGGGAGAGCTGTGGATTGGGAGATCGAGGAGGCGGCTTCACCCGCAAGCAGGCGGCCCAGGGCCTACGGATCTCCGAGGCATCCCTGCAACGTATCGAGAACGGTGACCTGAACTTCCGCAACGTCGGGGACCTACGGAAGCTCCTGGACAAGTACGGGGTCACTGACGAGGACGTCATCGAGGCCCTGATCAACCTCAACCGTGAGTCGTCGACACAGGACTGGCTGACCCAGTATCGCGGGCTCATGCCCGCTGGAATGCCGGGCTTCGTCGGCCTGGAACCCGAGGCTCGCAGCATGAAGGCGTACCACCCCACGCTGGTGTACGGCCTCCTCCAGACGGAGAGGTACGCCCGCGCGATCCACGAAGTGGAGAAGCCGATCGAGGAGACCACGTCCGAACTCATCCGGAACAGCGTGGCCTTGCGTATGAAGCGTCAGGAGATCCTCACACGCGAGAACCCGGTCCGGCTCCACGTCATCCTGGGCGAGGCGGCCCTGAGGTATCCAGTCGGGGGCGCCGACGTGATGCGTGAGCAGTACGCGAAAATCGCTGAGCTGGCAGCTTGGACCCATGTCACGATTCAAGTGCTGCCGTTCCGTACGGGCTACCGGTCTGCGAGCGACTTCGCCCTCCTCCAGCTCGGCGACCAGCTGCCCCCGCGAGTTCAGATCGACAACGCGTGGGGAGCCGTCTCCACCTCGGACAAGCCCCGCGAGGTGGACCGCTTCACCCGTCGGTTCGACGCCATGGTCGCCTCGGCCTTGCCGCCGGAAGACACCGCCGACTTCGTGAACCAACTAGACAGAGAGCTGTAGGCCGATGAGCACGCATTGCCGGACCGCACGTGAACTCGCTCCCGAGAACGCCTGGTTCAAGTCGTCGTACAGCGGCGGCACGGGGAACAACTGCGTCGAGGTCGCCGACCTCACCCCGCACCCCACAGGAAGCATCGGCATACGTGACTCCAAGAACCCCCAAGGCCCCGCCCTTGCCCTCGGCCTGCCCGCCTGGAAGGCATTCCTCGCCGGGCTCCGCTAGGGCGTGTCCGTCGTGTGCCTGCCCGGGTGTCACGACGAGGGCCAGAGGTCGGCCCTGCCGGGCATGACAGGGCATGACAGGGCATGACAGGGCATCGAAATCAGACCGCAGACGTGCTGCTCACCCCGGGCCGGTGGCCCGGCCGGGCTCAGTCGATCGTCTTGACCACCCGGGCGGGGACTCCCGCTACCAGGGTGCGGGCAGGAACATCACGACTGACCACCGCACCGGCAGCGACCACCGCACCAGCACCGATGGTCACTCCCTGCAGGATCACGGCAGACGTCCCGATCCAGACGTCGTCTTCGATGACGATCGGGGCGAAGGAGAGGTACTCGCGACGCTCGGCGGGCGGCAGAGGGTGCCCCCCGGTGATGAGGCTGACCTTCGGGGCGATCATGACACCGTCGCCGATGCGGATCCCGCCCTTGTCCATGAACGTGCATCCCTGGTTGACGAAGACGTTCTCCCCGAACGTCGTGTTCAGCCCGTGCTCGGTGAAGAACGGCGGGTAGATCGTCACCGACTCCGGGAGCGGGCCACCGAACACAACGGAAAGTAGTTCAGTACGGCCTTTGCTGTCGCTGAACGGCAGCACGTTCAGTCGAGACGTCGCGTCGGTCACCTCTACGATTCGCTCCGCATGGCGCGCGAACTCGGGCGTCTGGACATACATGACCTGCTCTGTGCGGGTAGGCATACGACGATTCCACCACCCCGGAGGGCAGGCGATCAAACAACCGCAGACCCACCAGAGACAACCGATCGTTGTGGAAGTAGGCTGAAGGTGTGGATGCTGAAGCCCTGCGGACGTTCGTGGCCGTCGCCGAGACCGGCCAGTTCCAGGCAGCAGCGGACGAGCTCGGGATCAGCCAGCAGGCGGTCTCCAAGCGGATCGCGACCCTTGAGAGACACCTCAAGGTCACGCTCCTGGTGCGAACCTCACGAGGCTCCCGGCTGAGCCTGGACGGGCAGGTCTTCCTGCCCCACGCCAAGAAGGTCCTCGCAGCCCTCGAGCAGGCCGAGCAGGCCGTGCGCCCCGGCAGCCGGCCCTTGCGCGTCGACGTCCTCCACCGGCGCATCGCACCGGCCCAGGCCGTCTACCGGTTCTACCGCTCACACCCCGAGATGAACCTGGACACGGTCACACTGAGCAACGAAAACGCCGCCCAGGCTGCCCAGGCGGTGCTCGAAGGAACCGTCGACGCGTCCTTCCGCGCCCTGCCGGTAGACCAGGTCCCAGCCGGGATCAGCGCCGAACGACTCCTGGACGCACCCCTGGAGCTCCTGGTCGGGCCCGGCCACCCCTTGGCGAACGCACCTTGGGTCAGGCCTGCGGACCTGGCCGGCCACCGCATCTGGATCCCCGGAATCAGACCAGGCACGGAGTGGGCAGCGTTCTACCAGGCGCTGTCCGAGGCCTTTGGTCTGAGCATCGACGCGCTCGGCCCCAACTTCGGTGACGAGGCCCTGATGGACGCGCTGGCAGACTCGGCCTCGCTGGCCACCCTCGTCGGCAGTGGGGACCGGTACCTGTGGCCCCAGACCCACGACCTGCGGCGCATCCCGTTGCACAACCCGACCCCGGTGTACACGCACGTGCTGTTGTCCCGCACCGGAGACCAGCACCCCGTGCTGACCGCGCTACGCGACCATCTGCGTACCTCAGGGCCGCGCACCCCGGACGACGTGTGGCTGCCGGACTCGATAGACCGCTGATGAGACGCCCGATTCGACAGACACGCCCTAGCCGGGGCCGCGGGCCAGCCACTCCTGCAGCTCCCGGTGCCGGAACCGGTACTCGCCGCCCACCACGCGGAGCAGACCCGCGTGGTACGCCCAGGCGAGGAAGGCACCGGGGCGCGGGGGCATGCGGCCGAGGGCGGCGAGGGCGGTGAGTGCGACGGCGAGGCCACTTCAGGCTCGCCCGAGCCCGCCGCACCGCCGCGTTGGCGGCCCGCGTCGCCGCCGGAACGTAACCGGCGAGCAGCCGCTCACGAATCTCGGCGGCAGAAGCACAGCCCGTGGGCGGCACCGCGCCCGCCGACTCCCCGTACACGGCGAACGCGAGCCCCAGGTAGAACGGTGAACTGAGTGCCTCGGCCATGGCCCCGTCCGCCGCGCCGTCCCGCATGGCGTCGACGACCGCGTCCATTGAGGAAGTCCGCCCGTCGGAGCGGAGGTTGACGTACCGGCGGGCCTGCTCGGCATCGACGGCGCCGACGCACAGGAGCGTCGCCTCACGCAACCACGCGTGGGACGCGGACAGTTCCTCGTACCTCCTCCCCCGGCAGGTCAGGACGAGGGGCGCGCTGCCGCCCACGGACTGGTAGGCGTTGAGTTCGGCGAGGGCCCGGCTCGCGCGCCCCGGCTCAGCCCCCGCCTCGTCGGGGTCCATCTCGTCCAGGCCGTCCAGTACAGGCACGACAAGGCGCCCCGCCACAGCGGCGGCGGGTGCGTGCCGGAGGCAGGTCGCGGATGGCGAGGCGGACCGGCACCGGGTCCGTCGCCGCGCGGGCGTCGAGCAGCCGCACGACGAGGTGCACCGCGAAGACCGTCTTCCCGGCGCCGGGAGCACCGGTCACGACGAGTCGGCCGGGCGCGGCGGAGTACCGGTCCGCCACGTCGGAGAGCCGCTGCCGTCCGGGCGGCTCGGCGCCGCCCTGTCGCGGAGTCACGTCGACAGGAAGGTCGATGAGGTGCGCGCCGGTGCCCAGCATGTGGGTGCGCTCGGCGACCTCCACGTCCTGGACGGCGCGGGCGAGTTGGTCGAGCGCGGCGGCGCGGGCGTCGGTCCCCTGCTGGAGCCGGAACGCGCGGAGGCTGATCGCGGCGCCGACGAGAATGCCGAGCACACCGAGCGGCAGCCCGAGCACACCGGCCATGTCCTGCGGTTCGAGCGCGCCCCGCCGTACGGTCACGGCGGCCCAGCCGCACCCGGCAACCAGGACCGCGACCCCGCCCCCGAACACCCACCGGAGACCACCGGCAGCGCCCTGCCTCCCTGGCTCAAAGCATGCCGAGGGGCGGCAGTGGTTGGGCGTGTTCCGCCCGGAAGGACTGCAGGAGGTAGGCGAGGAGGCGGCGCGACGCGGCCGGTGAGCCCCCCGGTGACGCGGCGACGACGGCACTGTTCGCCAGGAGCACGAGCCTCATGTCCGTCACATGGAAGTCACGGCGCAACTTCCCTGCGTCCTGGGCGCGTTGGATCAGCCCGGCGAGGACCCGATCCGCGCGCGCACGCTCGCGCTCATGGTCGACGGCATCGGGGAACCGGGTGAGGAACGCCTCCGCGAACCCCCGGTCCACGGTCTGCGCGGTGCACACGTGGTCGATGACGGAGCAGAAGCCGCGCCAGGGGTCGGGATCCCGGCTCGCCTCGTCGACCACCGCGGCGCAGCGGGCGAGCTGTTCGGCGAAGGCCGCGGTGACGAGCGTCGCGCGGGTGGGGAAGTGCCGGTAGAGGGTCGCCGCGCCGACACCGGCACGGCGGGCGATCGTGGTCACGGGCACGTCGATCCCGTGCACGGCGAACGCCTCACGGGCGGCTTCGAGGATGCGGTCGCGGTTGCGCCGGGCGTCGGCGCGCAGGCCCGCCGCCGGACGGAAGTGCCCTGCGGAAGGGGCGGGTTGACGTGGCTTCCGAGAGGGCTGTGCAGGCATGTCTCTCACTTCGCCGTAAAGCGGAAAGGGGGGTCCGGTTACGACGTTAGCGTGACGGAACGAGCGGCAATCAGCGACCGCTCTCTCCCCCGCAGCAACTCAACCCCTCCCACGAAAGGCACCGCCATGTCCGCACCCACGCGCAGGACCGCCGTCGTCATCGGAGCCGGGCCCGGCCTGGGCATGTCCATCGCGCATCGTTTCGGACGCGAGGGATACGCCGTGGCCCTGGTGTCGCGAACCGCCACCAGGCATGCCGCGTACGTCGCGTCCCTGGCCGCGGCCGGCATCGAAGCCGAAGCGTTCGTCGCCGACGTGCGCGACCGCGACCGGATCCTCTCCGTCCTCGACACCGTCGCCGAACGGTTCGGAAGCATCGACGTCGTCTACTACGGCCCCGGCTCGACCGATCCCAACGCGCATCCCAAGCCGATCGCCGAGACGGACACCGCGAGCGTCAGGGAGGCCATGAGCTGGGTCTATCCGGCCGTCGACGTGGTCGGCAAGGTGCTGCCCGGCATGGTGGAGCGCGGCACCGGCGGGCTGCTGTTCGCGGGCGGCCTGAGCGCCGTCAGGCCGATGCCCGCCCTGGGCAACCTGGCGGTCTCGTCGGCAGCCCTGCGCAACTACGCCCTGACCCTCAACGCCGGACTGGCCGAGCAGGGGATCTACGCCGGGGCCCTCGTCATCGGCGGCCTCATCGAACGCGGCGACATCCACCGGATGGTGACGTCCCAGCCGCAGCGCTTCGGCGACGTGGGCAACGCGACCCTCGACCCGGACGACATCGCCGCCACCGCCTGGAATCTCTACACCAAGCGCGACAGCCCCGAGACGGTGATCAGCGCTTTCGGCTGACGTCAGTCACTGAGTAGGTGTCACTTTGCCTGATCACCACCAGCTACCAGTACAGCTTTCCGACGTGGGCCCCGCCTACGCCGGCTGCAGGCTACTCGGGAGGATCTGGGTACGCGTGCCCAGGCGGTGCGCGGGACCGGCTGCCTAGCCTGCGAGCATGACCGTTGAGCAGATGGCCGGGCCGGGGGCACGGGGGGCGGCGCGGCCGCAGGTGCGGGGTACGGCGTCGCTGGTGCTGGGTGCGGCCGCACTCGCGATGGTCGTGTTCCCGCTGCTGGTGCAGGTCCAGGCGGCAACCGTGTCCGCACCGGCCAGTACGGGATCTGTGGGGAACCTGCCCCACGGGATGGGGGCCATGACAGCAGGCCAGTAGTTGCGACCGTGCCTACTTGCGCACGTGGAAGCGCAGCATGGTGACCCCGCCCGACTGGACGTTGCTGAACGGTTCCAGGTCGATCCGGTCGAGGCCCGGCGGCGCGAAGCGGACGCCGTCGCCGAGCAGCACCGGCAGCACGTACACCAGGATCTCGTCGACGAGGCCGCGCTGCAGGCACTGGGCGGCCACGTCGGCGCCGAGGATCTCCAGGTTCTTGTCGCCGGCGGCGCGGCGTGCCGTGGCCACGGCTTCCTCGATGTCGCAGGTGAGGAAGGTGACGTTGGGGTCCGGCTCGTCGGGCGGGCGGTGGGTGAGGACGAACTGCGCCCCGCCGTCGTAGTCGGTGTTCTCGTCGGACATGCGCTTGCCGACCTCGTACGTGCCCCGGCCGATGAGCATGGCGCCCGTGGCCGCCATGACCTCCGGGAACGTCGCCGACGTCATGTGCTCGAAGATCCAGTCCATCGTGTGGCCGGGACCGGCGATGAACCCATCGAGGGACATCACCCTGTTCACGACCACTTTGCCGGTGCTCGCATCCGTCATGCGTCTTCTCCAAGCAGGTGGAGGGCCGGGATCGCATCATAGGTCGGCGAGCAACATCTTCTCCGGCGGCAGCCACTCATGGGGCGCGGTGCCGTCGGGTTCGACCTGGCGGAGTTCGACTGGGGTGCGACGGAGCGGGAAAGTGCCCGCGCGAAGGACTTCGTGCTGCGTGCCACCGCACTCGCGGCGAGCGGACATCGCTGGAGCGAGCTGGGCAGCAGCTACCGCAAGCACTTCGTCGAGCACGCCGCCGCCCTCGGCATCACGGGACAGAACAACGGGAGGAAACGACCTCTACGGCCTCTGAGTACGCGTACTCAGAGGCCTTGGTGACTGAAACAGATCGGGCCCAAGTGCCCGACGCCGTACCGTACATGTCGATCACCACAAGGTTGCGTTGGCACATGAACGGGGAGGGGCCCGCATGGCGTGGGAGGAGTGGGAGCAGCTCAAGACCGAGGCTGCCGCGCGGCACAGCGAACGGATGCAACTGAACAAGGTCCCGTCCGAATCGGGCGGTGGCTTCGGCGACTTGGTGTCGAGCAAAGCGGCGTGGTCCAAGGCCGGCCACGATGTCCGCTCGTTCCGCGAGAGCATCGACAAGGCGCTGGGAAAGCTCTCCGACGGCCAGAACGGCCTGGGGGCGGACACAGGCTGCCGAACTGCCGCTGCCCAGAAGGAAGTTCACGACTCCTGGGAGCGCTACGTCAAAAGTGTGAGCCGCCGCTGCGGAAAGCTCGCGGGTCTGCTGGAAAAGGTCGGCAGCGACCAGCTGAAGACCGACGAAGCGATCATGGCCGAGATCGGCAACTTGAAGGTGGCGTACGGCGACACTCCCGCGATCGGCGGACAAGGCAAGGGGCGGTAGTCGGAAGCCATGGATCTTGCGACGCTCAAGGCCCTCAAGCCGAACGAGTACGCGGAGGCGGCCGACGGATACCGCCGCACATCCGACATGGCGAATGCGGCCCATGACCGCATCACGACTCAGATCGCCGTAGCCATGCGGAAGTCGTTGAGGGGCAAGGCCGCGACAGCAGCGGTCGGCCAACTGACGGAGCTGGGGAAGAACTTCCACTACGTCCAGACCGAGTGCGGTCTCGTCAGTGCGGCCCTTGAAGCCTTCTCGTACGAGATGGAAGCGGCGAAGAAGAGACTCGACGCAGCCCTGGCGGACGCCAAGGCCGCAGGCCTCACCGTGCACGCCGACGGCTCGGTCAGCTATCCGCCGGGCGGCGAGAAGAGCAAGGACGGCAAGACCCCTGAGGGCGGCACGGCCACCGGCCTGACGGACGACACCGCCTCCGCCGTCGGCCGTCAGGCCGCCAACTTCAACCCCAACCCCAAGGCCCGACTCGCCCAGGACTGCGCGGACATGATCGCCACGGCCCTCAAGGAGGCGACCGAGGCCGACACGAAGTGGGCCCCGAAGCTGCGGGCACTGAAGGCCGACGACGACCTGACCGTCAGCGACCGCGACTGGGCCGACGTGTCATCGGACACGAAGGGTGTGAAGGCGGCGGGCAAGGAGTACCTCGACTCGCTTCCGCAGCCGCCCAAGAAGGGCGACCCAAAAGCCAACGCGGAGTGGTGGAAGGGCCTCGACGCCGACGACCGGGCGGCGTGGATCTCCATGCGGCCGGATTCCGTGGGCAACCTGGACGGCCTGCCGTCCACGGTCCGGGACGAGGCGAACCGGATGGTTCTCGCCGAGGCACGTGGTGTCGCGCAGGTCGAATACGACACGTGGCTGAGGAGGAATCCGGAGCCCCCGCGGTACACGGACTACATCAACCCCATGACCGGGACCATCATGAAGGGCGTCAAAGTCGATAGCGTGGCATGGAAGGAATGGGACGAGGCCCGGAAGAGCGCCCACAAACCCATCGACGGCATGGACGCCATCCAGAATCGCTTCGACGAGACCGGCACGAAAGGACTGCCTGAGGCGTACCTACTGGGCTTCAGCACCGATGGGGACGGCCGCGCGATCGTCGCCAACGGAAATCCGGATACTGCGGACCATCAGGCGGTCTATGTGCCGGGCACGACAGCGGAGCTCGGGAAGGTCGAGGGGGACATCAACCGTGCGGCCAGTGTGTGGAAATCAGCCAACGGCAAAGCCGATGGCGAGTCCGTTTCCACCATCACCTGGCTCGGGTACGACGCACCTGACTCCGTCGCCAAGGACGCACCATTCGAGCACTACGCCTACGACGGCGCACCGGCGTTCAACCGCTTCTTGGACGGCCTTGAGGAATCACACACCGGCGATACAGCACCGCACCGCACCGTGTTCTCCCATTCGTACGGAACGACCCTTGTCGGTGCGGCGGCCCAGACGGGACATCTCAACGCCGATGACGTCATCTTCGCAGGCAGCCCCGGCGTCAAAGTGTCGGGCGCCGATGAGATGGACGTCCCCAAGGGGCATGTGTGGAACGAGGAAGCCGAGGGAGACGTGGTTCCAGACGTCGGCCGCTATGGACACGGTGGGGACGGCTTCATCATTCCCAGCGATCCGGGATTCGGAGCCAACCAGATGACCACGGACACCCAAGGCCACAGCGGCTACTGGGATGAGGGGTCGACAAGTCTGCTGAATCAGGCGCTGGTGGTGGCAGGCAAGGGTGATGAAGTGGACTTGAAGCCGCCGCCCAACCCATTGACGAGTGACGAAGTGAAGCGTTCGAAATAGGAGAACCAAACGTGAAGACCAGAACGCGCGCCTTCGTGCTCGCCGTACCCCTTGTACTCACGACTCTGACCGGATGCAGCATGACTGACGACAAAAGCTCTGGCGTCCCGTCCGCAGGCACAAGCACCTCGCGTGACGCCGCCGACAGGATGGAAAGAATCTCCAGCGGCATCTACGACCTGATCGGCGTGAAAGGAAAGGCGTCAGAGAACTTCCCGGGCGTCATGGACTGCTCGGGCAAGGACACGAAGACACACTTCCGCATCTTCCATCCATGGAGCTTCACCCCTGCCTCGGCGAGCGACCTCGACGAAGCGATGAAGCGACTCAAGAGGGAACTACCGAAGCACGGGTGGGAGATCGTCGAATACGGGCCGAACAACAGCAAGAACAAAAGCATCACCCTGACCGCCGACAACGACAAGAAGAAGGTCAGCGTAAAGATCATCAAAATGGCGAAGAACGACCCTCCGAAGCTGACCCTGGACCTCGTGTCCGGTTGCTACAAGGTCCCGGACGGCGAAGAGGTCGAGCGATTCTGAAACCTGGCCCCGGCCCCTCCGGGCCGGGGCCAGGGGCCAGGCGACTACACCTTCGCCGGTTCCTTCTCCAGCACCACCGGCTCCCCGTCGGAGCCCGGCACACGCACCGGCTCAGACGCAGAGTCATCGTCCAGCAGCGTCCGCTCGTCGAACGGCAGCTTCCCGTCGAGCACGAGGGCGACGCGTTCGCGGTCGACCTCCTTGGTCCACGTACCGATCAGGAGCGTCGCCACCGCGTTACCCGCGAAGTTCGTCAGCGCCCGCGCCTCGCTCATGAAGCGGTCGACGCCGATGATCAGGCCGACGCCGTCGACCAGGGCGGGCTTGTGCGACTGGAGGCCGCTGGCGAGGACCGCGATGCCCGAGCCGGAGACGCCCGCCGCGCCCTTGGACGCGATCATCATGAAGAGGAGCAGGGAGATCTGCTCGCCGACACCCAGCGGCTGGTCCATCGCGTCCGCGATGAACAGGGACGCCATCGTCAGGTAGATCATCGTGCCGTCGAGGTTGAAGGAGTAGCCGGTCGGCACGGTGATGCCGACGACGGGGCGGCTCACGCCCAGGTGCTCCATCTTCGCGATGAGGCGCGGCAGCGCCGACTCCGACGAGGACGTGGACACGATGAGCAGGAACTCGCGGCCCAGGTACTTGAGCAGCTTGAAGAGGTTCACTCCGGTCGCCAGGCGCAGCAGCGTGCCGAGCACCACCAGGATGAACAGGGCACAGGTGACGTAGAAGCCGATCATGATGGTGGCGAGGGCCTTCAGGGCGTCCGTACCGGTCTCGCCGATCACGGCCGCCATCGCGCCGAACGCGCCGAGCGGCGCCGCCCACATGATCATGCCGAGCACGCGGAAGACCAGCCGCTGGATGTGCTGCACCCCGCGGAGCACCGGCTCGCCCGTCTTGCCCATGGCCTGGAGGGCGAAGCCGACGAGCAGCGCGACGAGGAGGGTCTGGAGGACCTCGCCCGTGGTGAAGGCGGAGACGAGCGTCTTCGGGATGATGCCGAGTGTGAAGTCGACGAGGCCCTTGTCCGCCTCTTCGGCGGCGTCGTGGCCCGCGCCCTTCGCGGACTCGGTCAGGTCCATCCCGGAACCCGGGTGCAGGATGTTGCCGACGATCAGGCCGATGGCGAGGGCGACCACCGACATCGCCATGAAGTAGGCGAGCGCGAGCCCGCCGACCTTGCCGACCTTCGCGGCCTGCCGCACGGAGCCCACACCGAGCACGATCGTGCAGAAGATGATCGGCGAGATCATCATCTTGATCAGGTTCACGAAGCCGGTGCCGATCGGCTTGAGCTCCTTGGCGAAGTCCGGCGCGGCGAAGCCGACGGCGATGCCGATCAGTACGGCGACGATGACGGCGATGTAGAGGTAATGGGTCCGGTCCCGCTTCGCGGGCGGTGTGCCCGTACCGGCGGCGTCGGCCGCCGTCTGTCCCTGTGCCACGGGTGCCTCCTTGGGCTACGTACCTGCGTACGACTGGCGTCTGCGTCTGGCGTGTGCGTCTCGCTAGTCGTGCGGCTCACGTCCTGGCGATTCCGGGTGACTATCTCCCGGCCTGTGATAGCGGTCACCCTTACGTTCATTGAGTTCGCACACGGACGTAACGGCAGACTGGGACCATGCCCCAGGCCCCCCGCCCGCCCCGCCGACCCCGCGGCCCCCGCAGCCTCGCCGGTCAGCTCTTCGCGATGCAGGTGGTCCTGGTGGCGGTCGTGGTCGCGTGCTGCGCCCTGTTCACGTACCTGAGCGACCGGCATCAGGCGGAGGAGGCCGCGCGCCGCCAGGCCACGGCGGCGGCCCGCGCGGTGGCGGACGCGCCCTCGGTGCGGGAGGCGATCCGCGGTGACGATCCGTCCCGCAGTCTTCAGCCGTACGCGTCCGACGTGCAGCGGCACACCGGCGTCGCCTTCGTGACGATCATGGATCCGCGCGGCATCCGCTGGACCCACCCCGACCCGGACCGCATCGGCGAGCGCTTCCTCGGCCACACCGCGGAGGCCCTGCGCGGCCGGACCTTCACCGAGATCTACACCGGCACCCTCGGCCCGTCCGTGCGCGTGGTCACGCCCGTCTTCGACGGCGGGGACGACCGGCGCGGCGAGAACGGCCGCATCGTCGGCCTGGTCAGCGCCGGCATCACCATCGACGCGATCAGCGAGAAGGCGCGCGGCCAGCTCGTGGCGCTGCTCGGCGTCGCGGCGGGCGCCCTCGTGCTCGGCGCCGTGGGTACGTACGTGATCAACGCCCGGCTCCGCCGCAGCACGCACGGCATGAACGCCGCCGAGCTGAGCCGCATGCACGACTACCACGAGGCCGCGCTGCACGCCGTGCGCGAGGGGCTGCTCATGCTGGACGGGCGGCGGCGCGTCGCGCTCATCAACGACGGCGCGCGCGAGCTGCTCGGCGTGCCCGAGGGCGTCGTCGGCCGGTACGTCACCGACCTCGGGCTGCCCGCGCCGCTCACCGGCGCGCTGCTCGACGCCGAGCCGCGGGTGGACGAGGTGCATCTGACGGCCGACCGCGTGCTCGTCGTGAACACCTCGCCGGTGTCCGGCGGCGACCGCAAGGGCACCGTCGTCACCCTGCGCGACCACACCGAACTCCAGTCCCTGGCAGGCGAGTTGAACTCCGAGCGCGGCTTCACCCGGGCGCTGCGCTCGCAGGCCCACGAGGCCGCGAACCGGCTGCACACCGTCGTCTCCCTGATCGAGCTCGGCCGCGCGGACGAGGCGGTGGAGTTCGCCACCGCCGAGCTGGAGCTGGCGCAGGCCCTGACCGACCGGGTCGTCGCCGCCGTCAACGAACCCGTCCTCGCCGCCCTGCTCCTCGGCAAGGCCGCCCAGGCCAACGAGCACGGCGTGGAGCTGGTCGTCTCCGCCGACACCAGCATCGACGACGGCATGCTGCCCGCCGGCCTGCCGCCGCGCGACCTGGTCACCATCCTCGGCAACCTCGTCGACAACGCCGTGGACGCCGCCCAGGGCTCCCCGGCGGCCCGGGTCACGGTGACGGCCCGCGCGGAGTCCGGCGGCCTGCTCCTGCGCGTCACGGACACCGGCCCGGGCGTGGACCCCGCCCAACGCGAGTCGGTCTTCCAGCACGGCTGGAGCACCAAGGCCCCCTCGGGCCGCGGCCTCGGCCTCTCCCTGGTCCACCAGACGGTGACGCGGCACGGGGGCACCTTGACCTTGACGGAACCGGCGGGGGGCGGGGCAGAGTTCACGGCGAACCTGCCCCTGGAAGCCGTACCGGCCGTGGGCGTCCGTACAGAAGATGGGGCCGGCAGATGACCAAGGCAAACATCAAGGTCCTGGTCGTCGAAGACGACCCCGTTGCCGCGGACGCCCACGTCCTCTACGTCAACAGAGTCCCCGGCTTCGAGGCGACAGCCACGGCTCACACCGCCGCGGAAGCCCGCCGCGCCCTGGACAGAACCCCCGTCGACCTGATCCTCCTGGACCTGAACCTCCCCGACGGCCACGGCCTGGCCCTGGCCCGCACCCTGCGCGCCGCGGGCCACCGCGCGGACGTCATCGCGGTGACGTCGGCCCGCGACCTGGCGGTGGTCCGCGAGGGCGTCTCCCTCGGCGTGGTCCAGTACGTACTGAAACCCTTCACCTTCGCGACGCTCCGCGACCGCCTCACCCGCTACGCGGAATTCCGCACCGCCGCGGGCGAGGCGGCGGGCCAGGACGAGGTCGACCGCGCCCTGGCCACCCTCCGCTCCCCCGCCCCCGCCGCCCTGCCCAAAGGGCTCAGCGGCCCCACCCTGGAGCGGGTGACCCGCACGCTCCAGGACGCCGCGCCCGACGGCCTCACCGCCGCGGCGACGGCGGACACCACGGGCCTGTCCCGGATCACGGCCCGCCGCTACCTGGAGCACCTGGTGACCACGGGCCACGCGGCCCGCAGCCCGCAGTACGGCCACGTGGGCCGCCCGGAACTGATCTACCGCTGGCTGCCGCCGGCCTAGCCGACGCGAGCCGTTGCAAGGGCATTGACCTTGGTCCGAGCGCGCGCTTACGTTCACCGCACCGGCAGCCGCCGCATGCGGTGGCGCAGCCGCGTCGGACCGTAGGAGGTCGTGCCCCGTGCGCCCCACCGCTCCCGCCCCTCTGCTCCTGGCAGCCGTGCTCGCCGCCTCCGCTCTCACCGCGTGCGGCGGCGGCTCCGGTGACGACCCGGACACCGTGAAGGTGTCGTACAAGCAGTCCATGGACAACCAGATCAGGGTCATGGACAACTACCTGGAGTCGATGAAGAAGCAGTTCGAGAAGGCGAATCCCGGCAAGAAGGTGAAGCTGGTGCCGATCAAGGCACCGGACGCGGAGTACTACACGAAGGTGCAGCAGATGCTGCGCTCCCCGAAGACCGCGCCGGACCTGGTCTACGAGGACACCTTCCTCATCAACTCCGACATCACCAGCGGGTACTTGAAGCCGCTCGACCCCTATCTGAACAAGTGGAAGGAGTGGCCGAAGTTCATCGGCACGGCCAAGGCGGCTTCGAAGGCGGAGGACGGCAAGACGTACGGCGTGCCGGACGGCACGGACACGCGCGGGCTGTGGTTCGACCGGGACATCTTCAAGAAGGCGGGCCTGCCGCAGGACTGGCAGCCGAAGAACTGGGACGACCTTCTGGAGGCGGCCCGCACCATCAAGAAGAAGGTGCCGGGCGTCGTCCCGCTGAACGTCTACACGGGCAAGCCGGGCGGTGAGACCTCGGCCATGCAGGGCCTGGAGATGCTGCTGTACGGCACGGGCGAGAACCCGCTGTACGACCCGAAGGCGAAGAAGTGGGTGGTGGGCAGCCAGGGCTTCAAGGACTCCCTGAAGTTCGTGGAGACCGTCTACAAGGAGAAGCTCGGCCCGGACGTCGAGGACGCCCTGGACCCGAACATGGCCACGCGGGTGCGCGGCGACTTCATGCCCAAGGGCAAGCTCGGCATCAACCTCGACGGGTCCTGGCTGCCGCAGGACTGGCTGCCGGGCTCGGGGCACGAATGGCCCGAGTGGCCGAAGGAGTTGGGGCTCGCCGCGATGCCCACGCAGCACGGACAGGCGCCCGGCAAGGTGAGCATGTCCGGCGGCTGGACCTGGGCCATCCCGTCGAAGGCGGGCAACCCCGACCTGGCGTTCAAGTTCATCGAGACGATGCAGACGAAGGAGAACGCGAAGAAGTGGTACGTCGCCAACTCCGGCATCTCGGTGCGCGAGGACGTCGCCAAGGACCCGGAGTACGTGAAGGCGCAGCCCGGCATCAAGTTCTTCACCGACCTGGTCGCCTCGACGCACTACCGCCCCGCCTACCCCGCGTACCCGAAGGTCTCCACGGCGATGCAGGAGGCGATGGAGCAGGTCACGACGGGGGACGGCTCGGTGGACAAGGCGGCGGGCGGCTATGACGACGAGGTCAAGTCGGCCACCGACGGCAAGGTGATCGAGAAGTGAAGGCTCCGTCGGCTCGTTCAGCGGGCCGGACGGAGCCAGGCCCACGAAGGCCCCCGGGCCACCGGCGGCTCGCCCGCTCGCTGGCCCGGGCCCTGCCGGTGTCGCCCGCCGTCGTCCTGATGCTCCTCTTCCTCGCGGGCCCGATCGGCTACTGCGCGTACATCGCCTTCACCGACCTCCAGTTGACCGGCCAGGCGCACGAGTCCTTCGTGGGCTTCGAGAACTTCCGTACGGCCTTCGGCGACGAGGACTTCATCAACGCGGTCTGGCTGACGCTCGTCTTCACGTTCCTGTCGTCGATCGTCGGGCAGAACACGCTGGGCCTGGCCCTGGCGAGCCTGATGCAGCGCGCGTCGAAGCCGGTCCGGACGATCACGGGCGCCGTCGTGGTCGCGGCGTGGGTGATCCCGGAGGTGGTGGCGGGCTTCCTGCTGTACGCCTTCTTCCGCCGCGACGGCACCCTCAACGAGGTCCTGGACTTCCTCCAACTGCCGTCCCAGAACTGGCTGTACACGCTGCCGATCCTCGCGGTGTCGTTCGCGAACGTGTGGCGCGGCACCGCCTTCTCGATGCTGGTGTACTCCGCCGCCCTGAACGAGATCCCCAAGGAGATCACCGAGGCCGCCGAGGTGGACGGCGCGAGCGGCTGGCGCCGCATGTGGCACATCACGCTCCCGATGATCCGCCGCTCCATCGGCACCAACCTGATGCTCAACACCCTCCAGACCCTGTCGGTCTTCGGCCTGATCTGGGTGATGACGCGCGGCGGCCCGGGCAATCGCAGCCAGACCCTCCCTCTGTTCATGTACGAACAGGCCTTCCAGAAGAGCATGATCGGCTACGGCACGGCGGTGGCCCTGCTCCTGCTCCTGGTCGGATCCCTGTTCTCGCTCGTCTACATGCGCCTGCTGCGCACGGAGGTCTGAGTGTCGTCCGCTCGCCGTACGAGAAGCCGCAAACTGGCCGCGGACATCGGCCTGCTCGCGGTCGCCGCGGCCTTCGCGGTGCCGCTCGCCTGGGTGCTCCTGTCCGCCATCGACCCCAAGGCCGACGTGAGCGTGAAGGCTCCGGACGGCTTCACGCTCGACAACTTCGACGCGGTCCTGACCGACGAGATCGCGTTCACGCCGATGCTCAACAGTCTGCTGCTGTGCGGCGGCGGCACCCTGCTGACCGTGGTGGGCGCGGCCCTCGCGGCGTATCCGCTCTCCCGCTACAAGTCCCGCCTGAACCGCCCGTTCATGCTCACGATCCTGTTCGCGACCAGCCTGCCCATCACGGCGATCATGGTTCCGGTGTACGCGCTGTTCGTGCGCGTCGACCTCATCGACACGATGCAGGGCACGATCTTCTTCTTCGCCGCCTCCCAACTCCCGTTCGCCATCTGGCTGATGAAGAACTTCATGGACGGCGTCCCCAAGGAACTGGAGGAGGCCGCCTGGACGGACGGCGCCTCGTCCTTCCAGTCCCTGATCCGCATCGTCCTTCCCCTGATGGGCCCGGGCGTGGCCGTCGTGACGGTCTTCTCCTTCGTCATGATGTGGGGCAACTTCTTCGTCCCCTTCATGCTGCTCCTGTCCCCCGACCAGATGCCGGCGGCGGTGAGCATCAACGACTTCTTCGGCAGCAAGGGCGCCATCGTGTACGGGCAGTTGGCGGCGTTCTCGATGATCTACTCGACGCCGGTGATCCTTTTGTACGTGCTGATCGCGCGGCGGCTGGGCGGGGGGTTCGCGCTGGGCGGGGCGGTCAAGGGCTGATCCGCGCGGGGCGGTGCGGGGTGCGAAAGCCCGTCCGGCGATTGAGGACGAGCGCGCAGCGCGATAGGCGCGGACCCAGGCAGAGGGCGCCCCGCCGACAGGGCGTACAGAAGCACGCAGAGGGCGCCCCGCCAGCCGTAGCTTCGTACGAGCTGCAACCCTGTGTGAACAAACCGTAGTCGCCGCCGCCGCGTGCCCATACCGTGTGCCCGTGCAACCGAGCCAGCCCACGCCTCCGTTCAACTTCCCCGCAGCGCGCCGTCTCCGTGAAGCACTGGGGATGGCGCCGGGCCACGTCGCGTACGGAATGCGGGCGAGCTACGGGCTCGCCCACATCACTCCGGACCACATCATGGCGTGGGAGCGCGGTCTCGCGTCGCCGACGTCCGCCGAACTGGCCGCGCTCGCCGCGACGTTGTGGTGCTCGCCGGGCGAGCTCATGGGCGCCGCCACGACGCTGCGCGAGCACCGCCTGGCCCGCGGCCTCGCCCCGGAGGACGTGGCGCGCGGGGCGGGCGTGGAGATCCAGGCGTATCTGCGCATGGAGGAGACCAACGAGTGGCGCGGCACCGACCGCCAGTCCGCGGCCCTGGCGCGCACGCTCCGCCTGCCCCTGCCCGACTTCGTCACGGTGACGGGCCGCGCGGACGATCTCGCCGAACTCCTGCGCAGCGCGGTGACGACCCGCTGGCAGGGCTACGTACGCCCGGTCAGCAAGCTCCTCGCCGTGGAGAAACGGGACATCGAGGGCCCGCTGCGCAAGCTGCACGACGAGTACCAGGCACGCATGGTGCGCACCCTGAGCTGGGGCGGCGGCGCGAGCGCGGACGCGTCGGGGCACGCGGGCCGCGACTTCCTGGACCGCATCCTGGACCACTTCTGGCCGACGGTGCCGGACCTCACGGGCTGACGGCCCGGCCCTGATCGGGTTCTAGAAGACGATCGGGTTCTAGAAGACCGACTCCGCTTCGTCCATCCGGTCCTTCGGGACCGTCTTCAGCTCGGTGACCGCCTCCGCCAGCGGCACCATCACGACGTCCGTGCCCCGCAGCGCCGTCATGTTGCCGAAGTCCCCGCGGTGCGCGGCCTCCACGGCGTGCCAGCCGAAGCGGGTGGCGAGGACCCGGTCGTACGCCGTCGGCGTGCCCCCGCGCTGGACGTGGCCGAGGATGACCGGCTTGGCCTCCTTGCCGAGGCGGCTCTCCAGCTCGAAGGCGAGGGCCGTGCCGATGCCCTGGAAGCGCTCGTGGCCGAACTGGTCGATGGCGCCCACGCCGTAGTTCATGGTGCCCTCGGCGGGGTGCGCGCCCTCGGCGACGCAGATGACGGCGAACTTCTTGCCGCGCGCGAACCGCTCCTCGACCAGCTTGACCAGGTCGGCCGGGTCGAAGGGCCGCTCGGGCAGGCAGATGGCGTGGGCGCCGCCGGCCATGCCGGACTCCAGGGCGATCCAGCCGGCGTGCCGGCCCATGACCTCGACGACCATGACGCGCTGGTGGGACTCGGCGGTGGTCTTCAGGCGGTCCATCGCCTCGGTGGCGACGCCGACGGCCGTGTCGAAGCCGAAGGTGCGGTCCGTGGACGAGATGTCGTTGTCGATGGTCTTCGGGACGCCGACGACCGGGACGCCCGCGTCCGACAGCATCTTCGCCGCCGTCAGTGTGCCCTCGCCGCCGATCGGGATGAGCGCGTCGAAGCCGCTCTTCTCGATCAGTTCCTTGGCGTTGTCGCAGGCCGCGCGGAAGCGGGCGCGCTCCAGGCGGGACGAGCCGAGGATCGTTCCGCCGCGGGCCAGGATGCCGCTGACCGCGTTCAGGTCCAGGGTGCGGTAGCGGCCGTCGAGCAGGCCCGCGTACCCGTCCTCGAAGCCGATGACCTCGTCGCCGTAGTTCGTGACCGCTCGGTGCACGACCGACCGGATCACTGCGTTGAGGCCCGGGCAGTCGCCGCCCGCGGTGAGAATTCCGATACGCATCGCGCTGAGTCTCCTGCTCGCTGCTGTTCCTTGTGAGCCGATCCGATTGTTCCACGGCCCCGGGAGGGCCGCCGTCTTTCGTCCGGCCTGCGACGTAGCCAGCCGCAGAGGTATTGTCAAGAGGGCACAGCCAACAATATCGGGTGTTTTTCCGGCCATGCCGGTGCCGTCACCTGCGGCGATGCCCTGCCCCGCGGGCAGCCACCATCAGCGACGTAGAGACGTAGAAACGGAGAGCACGCGTGACGCGCAGCGTGTACGTGACCGGGATCGACCGGGGCGACGGCCGCCAGGTCGTCGAGCTGGGAGTCATGGAGCTCCTGACCCGTCAGGTCGACCGCGTGGGCGTCTTCCGTCCGCTCGTCCACGACGGACCCGACCGCCTCTTCGAGCTGCTGCGCGCCCGCTACCGACTCGCGCAGGACCCGGCGTCCGTGTACGGCATGGACTACCACGAGGCGTCCGCGCTGCAGGCCGAGAAGGGCACCGACGAGCTGGTCTCCCAGCTCGTCGACCGTTTTCACGCCGTCGCGCGCGAGTACGACGTGGTCCTGGTCCTCGGCACCGACTTCGCCGCCACCCAGCTCCCGGACGAGCTGTCGCTGAACGCCCGGCTCGCGAACGAGTTCGGCGCCTTGGTGCTGCCCGTGGTCGGCGGCAAGAACCAGACCGCCGAGTCGGTGCGCGCCGAGACCCGCAACGCCTTCCGCGCGTACGAGTCCCTCGGCTGCGACGTCCTCGCGATGGTCACCAACCGCGTGGCCCCGGCCGACCGCGACGCGATACACGAGCGCCTGGCGGCCCGCCTCCCGGTGCCCTGCTACGTGCTCCCCGACGAGGCCGCCCTGTCCGCGCCGACCGTCGCGCAGATCACGCACGCCCTCGGCGGCAAGGTGCTGCTCGGCGACGACTCGGGCCTGGCCCGCGACGCCCTCGACTTCGTCTTCGGCGGCGCCATGCTGCCGAACTTCCTGAACGCCCTGACCCCGGGCTGCATGGTCGTGACCCCCGGCGACCGCGCCGACCTGGTCGTGGGCGCGCTGGCCGCGCACAGCGCCGGCACCCCGCCCCTCGCGGGCATCCTGCTGACCCTGAACGAGCAGCCGGGCCCGGAGATCCTGCGCCTGGCCGACCGGCTCGCGCCCGGCACGCCCGTGGTCGCCGTGGCCGGCGGCTCCTTCCCGACGGCTCAGGAGCTCTTCGCCCTGGAGGGCAAGCTGAACGCGGCGACGCCGCGCAAGGCGGAGACCGCGCTCGGCCTCTTCGAGCGGTACACGGACACCGCCGACCTCCTCAAGCGCCTCTCGGTCTCCGGCAGCGACCGGCTCACGCCGATGATGTTCGAGCACAAGCTCCTGGAGCGGGCCCGCGCCGACCGCCGCCGCGTCGTGCTGCCCGAAGGCACCGAGGAGCGCGTCCTGCGCGCCGCCGACGTGCTGCTGCGCCGCGGCGTGTGCGACCTGACGCTGCTCGGCCCGGCGGAGACCATCCGCAAGAAGGCCGCCGACCTCGGCGTCGACCTCGCGGACTCGCAGATCGTCGACCCGGCCGTCTCCGAGCTGCGCCAGGGCTTCGCCGAGGAGTACGCGCGCCTGCGCGCCCACAAGGGCGTGACGGTGGAGCTGGCGTACGACGTGGTGGCGGACGTGAACTACTTCGGCACGCTGATGGTGCAGCGCGGCCTGGCCGACGGCATGGTGTCGGGCTCGGTGCACTCCACCGCCGCCACCATCCGCCCCGCCTTCGAGATCATCAAGACGAAGCCGGACGCGTCGATCGTGTCGTCCGTCTTCTTCATGTGCCTGGCCGACAAGGTCCTCGTGTACGGCGACTGCGCGGTCAACCCGGACCCGAACGCCGAGCAGCTCGCGGACATCGCCGTCCAGTCGGCCGCCACGGCCGGGCAGTTCGGCGTCGAGCCGCGCATCGCGATGCTGTCGTACTCGACCGGTACGTCCGGCTCGGGCGCCGACGTCGACAAGGTCCGCGAGGCCACCGAGCTGGTCCGCACCCAGCGCCCGGACCTGAAGATCGAGGGCCCGATCCAGTACGACGCCGCGGTCGAGCCGTCCGTCGCGGCCACCAAGCTGCCGGGCTCCGACGTCGCGGGCCAGGCCAGCGTGCTGATCTTCCCGGACCTGAACACCGGCAACAACACCTACAAGGCCGTGCAGCGCTCGGCCGGCGCGATCGCCGTCGGCCCGGTCCTGCAGGGCCTGCGCAAGCCCGTGAACGACCTGTCCCGCGGCGCGCTCGTCCAGGACATCGTCAACACGGTCGCCATCACGGCGATCCAGTCCCAGTCCCCCACCGAGAAGGCCCCCACCTCGTGAGCTCGACCCGTGTCCTCGTCCTCAACTCCGGCTCCTCGTCGGTGAAGTACCAACTGCTGGACATGGCGGACAGCAGCCGCCTCGCGATGGGCCTCGTCGAGCGCATCGGCGAGGAGACCTCCCGGATCAAGCACACCCCGCTGACGGGCGGCGGCGCCGAGCGCGAGCGCACCGGCCCGATCGCCGACCACGAGGCCGCGCTGAAGGCCGTCGCCGAGGAGCTGGCCGCCGACGGGCTCGGCCTGGACTCGCCGGAGCTGGCCGCGATCGGCCACCGCGTCGTGCACGGTGGCAAGCACTTCACCGAGCCGACCGTCATCGACGACGCCGTGCTCGCCGAGATCGAGCGGCTCATCCCGGTGGCCCCGCTGCACAACCCGGCCAACCTGACCGGCATCCGTACGGCTCAGGCGCTGCGGCCCGACCTGCCCCAGGTCGCCGTCTTCGACACCGCCTTCCACACGACGATGCCGGAGGCGGCCGCGCGCTACGCGATCGACGTGGCCACCGCCGACGAGCACCGCGTGCGGCGGTACGGCTTCCACGGCACCTCGCACGCGTACGTGTCGCGGGCGACCGCGAAGCTGCTCGGCAAGGCGCCCGAGGACGTGAACGTCATCGTGCTGCACCTCGGCAACGGGGCGTCGGCCTCCGCCGTGCGGGGCGGCAAGTGCGTGGACACTTCCATGGGGCTGACGCCTTTGGAGGGGCTCGTGATGGGTACGCGGTCGGGAGACCTGGATCCGGCCGTCATCTTCCATCTGGCGCGCGTCGGCGGCCTTTCCATCGACGAGATCGACACGCTTCTCAACAAAAAGAGCGGCCTTGTCGGCCTCTGCGGCGACAACGACATGCGGGAGATCCGCCGCCGGATCGACGAAGGCGACGCACAGGCACAACTGGCCTTCGACATCTACATTCACCGCCTGAAGAAGTACATCGGCGCCTACTACGCGGTGCTCGGCCGGGTGGACGCCATCGCCTTCACGGCGGGCGTCGGCGAGAACGCGGCGCCGGTGCGCGAGGCCGCCGTGGCGGGCCTGGAGGAGCTGGGCCTCGCGGTCGACGGCGGGCTCAACGGCGTACGAAGCGACGAGCCGCGGCTGATCTCGCCGGAGTACGCACGGGTCAAGGTCGCCGTCGTGCCGACCGACGAAGAACTGGAAATCGCGACGCAGACTTATGCACTGGCCGGAAAGAACAGCTGAGCGCCGGCTCGCCCATTTGTAGATTCCACCAGACGGAATATTCCGTAGCGAAACAAACCGATAGGATCGCCCCCATGCGCCGTTCCAAAATCGTCTGCACGCTGGGCCCCGCCGTCGACACCGAAGAGCAGCTCGTCTCGCTGATCGAGGCCGGCATGAATGTGGCCCGCTTCAACTTCAGCCACGGCACGCACGCCGAGCACCAGGGCCGGTACGACCGCGTCCGGGCCGCGGCGGAGCGCACGGGCCGCGCGGTCGGTGTCCTCGCCGACCTGCAGGGCCCGAAGATCCGTCTGGAGACCTTCGCCGAGGGGCCCGTCGAGCTGGTGCGCGGTGACGAGTTCACCATCACCACCGAGGACGTGCCCGGCGACAAGTCGATCTGCGGCACCACCTACAAGGGCCTGCCCGGCGACGTGACCAAGGGCGACCCGGTCCTCATCAACGACGGCAACGTCGAGCTGAAGGTCACCGAGGTCGAGGGCCCGCGCGTCAAGACGATCGTCATCGAGGGCGGCGTCATCTCGGACCACAAGGGCATCAACCTGCCCGGCGCGGCCGTGAACGTCCCCGCCCTGTCCGAGAAGGACATCGAGGACCTGCGCTTCGCGCTGAAGATGGGCTGCGACCTGGTGGCGCTGTCCTTCGTGCGGGACGCGAACGACGTCAAGGACGTCCACAAGGTGATGGACGAGGAGGGCCGCCGCGTCCCCGTTATCGCCAAGGTGGAGAAGCCGCAGGCGGTGGCGAACATGGAGGCCGTCGTGGCGGCCTTCGACGGCGTGATGGTCGCCCGCGGCGACCTGGCCGTCGAGTATCCCCTCGAGAAGGTCCCGATGGTGCAGAAGCGCCTCGTGGAGATGTGCCGCCGCAACGCCAAGCCGGTGATCGTCGCGACCCAGATGATGGAGTCGATGATCACCAACTCCCGCCCCACGCGCGCCGAGGCGTCCGACGTCGCCAACGCGATCCTGGACGGCGCGGACGCGGTGATGCTGTCGGCCGAGTCGAGCGTGGGCGCGTACCCCATCGAGACGGTCAAGACCATGTCGAAGATCGTCACCGCCGCCGAGGGCGAGCTGCTCTCCAAGGGCCTGCAGCCGCTGGTGCCCGGCAAGAAGCCGCGCACGCAGGGCGGTTCGGTGGCCCGCGCGGCCTGCGAGATCGCCGACTTCCTCGACGGCAAGGCCCTTGTCGCCTTCACCAAGTCCGGCGACACGGCCCGCCGTCTTTCCCGCTACCGCGCGGCGCAGCCGATCCTGGCCTTCACCACGGACGCGAGCACCCGCAACCAACTCGCCCTGAGCTGGGGCGTGGAGACCTACGTCGTGCCGCACGTGGACAACACGGACGCCATGGTCGAGCTGGTCGACGCCGAGGTCCTCAGGCTCCAGCGCTACAACGACGGCGACACGATGGTCATCACCGCGGGCTCGCCCCCCGGCATCCCCGGCACCACCAACATGGTCCGGGTCCACCACCTGGGCGGCGGCGACCGCGACTGATCCGGTTCGGTCCCCGGCTCCGTACGACACTGAGGGCGCCCCCTGTTGCAGGGGGCGCCCTCAGTGTCTTGCGGCTCCCGGAACGGGCTTCGGGCTCAGTCGGTGATCGACTGGTGCAGGCCGGGGACGGTGAGTTCGCCGCCGAACTGGCCCGCCTGCTGGACCTTCACGTTCGTGAAGTAGATCAGCGGCAGGTTGAGCGGTGGCGGGTGCTCCGGGTCGAACGTGATCGGGATCAGGCCGAAGAGATTGCCGGAGATCCGCTCCGTGTACATCGTCGTGTCGCCGTTGCGGATCGTGGACGTGGAGCCCTTGGCGGCCTGGACGTGGTACTTCTTGCCGCCCGGTCCGTCGACGATCTGGTGCAGGTCGCCGATGTCCGTGCCGCCGCTGATGACGTACTTCAGCGCCTGCTTGGTCTGGCCGTTGGGCATCTTCAGGTTCACGACGCCCTTGTAGTCCGCGCCCTTGAGGAGCAGGGAGCTGGCCTCCAGGTGCCACGGCTGGTTCGGGATCGGCGCGGGCGACTGCTCGTCGTCGCCGTCGACCTTCTTCTCCACCACGCACGGGAACGGCTTCTTGCCGTTCTCGTCCGGCGCCATCGGGTCCTTGGCCTCGTCGGAGTCGGGGTCGGCCTTGTCCTTGGCCTTCTCCGCTTCCTTCTCGGCCTTCTCCGCGGCTTCCTCGGCCTTCTCGACGGTGTCCTTGACGCCGTCCTCGGCCTTGTCCGCCGTGTCCTTCAGGCCGTCCTTGAGACCGTCCTTCGCCTTGCCGAGGGTGTCCTCGACGGGCTTGGTGGCCTGGTCGGAGTCCTTGGTGTCCTCGTCGGCCTTGGCGTCGGAGTCCGTGTCGTCCTGGGCGTCCGCGGAGTCCGACGGCTTCGGGTCGGCCTGCTCCTTCTCGGCCGCCTCCTTCTCGTCGGGCGTGAGGATGTCCTTGAGGGCGTCGCCGACTCCCAGCGGGTCCAGCGGGTTCTTGGGCTTGGCGGGCTCCTCCGCCGAGCCCTCGTCGCCGCCGGAGTCGTTGTTGTCCGCGTCGCCGGACGGAGTGGACCCGGACGTGCCGTCGTCGGCTCCGTCCTTGCCGTCGGTGCCGTCGGCGTCGTCGTCACCGGCGGACCCGGACGGGGTGGACCCGGACCCGGACTTGCCGTCCTTGGCCTCGTCCTTGGCCTCGGCCTTCTTCTTGGCCTCGTCGGCCTTCTTGCGCGCGGCCTCGGCCTTCTCCTCGGCCTCCTTCGCGTCCTTGTCCTTGGCCTTCTGCTCCGCCTCCGTGGACTGCTCGTCCGGCGCGGTGACGCAAGGGCCGTCCCGGAAGGGGTTCTTGGGGACGCCCGGCTTCGCCTGCGCGAGCTGGGGCGTGAGGCCCATGCCCATGAGTACGGCGGTGGGCATGGCCGCGATGGCTATCGCCTTGCCCGCGGGCAGCTGCAGCCGGGTCAGCAGCGGCTTCTTCGGGGCCGCGTGCCGCGGCCCCGTTCTCGCGCGGGACGTGGCCGCATCAGTCCCGCGGCGCACCTCGTCAGCCGGCACGGTGCCTCCCGTTCGTCCCGTTCGTCGGGCTCGATCCTGACAAGTCATCGATCGCACCGCCCGCCGCCGGCGTGGCCCCGTTCGCGGCCCCCGCGGCCGCGGGCTCCGGTGCCCCGTCGTCGAGGTCTCCGGCGTCCGGCGCCTTCTCGCGCCGCTTCGACCGCTTCTCGGGCTTCGTCGGCATCCAGGAGACGCCGAGCGCACCGCCGATGAGGGCGAGCAGGAAGCCCATGACGAAGCCGCCGAAGTTGGACACCACCAGGGAGACCAGGGCGAGCAGAATCGCCGCGACACCCGCGAACACGCGGGACTGCGGCTGGAACCACATGGTCAGGCCGAGCACGACAAGCAGCACGCCGATGATCAGCGATCCGGCTCCGGCGGTGGTCGCCATCCGGATGGTCATCGTGCCGAGCGTGAGGTTCGCGTACGGGAAGTACATGATCGGGATGCCGCCGAGCAGAGTCAGCAGGCCACCCCAGAACGGGCGCTGACCGCGCCACCCCCGGAAACGAAGGCGCACCCGGCCCAGCTTGTGACCAAGGCCCACTTGCGCTTCGGCGCTCATGTCGTACAGCTCCTCGGGTATGGCGTTTGGTTCTGTGTGTGCGGATTCGGGCACGGGGACGGCTGGTTGAAGACGGTTGGCGCCCCCGCGCCCGGCCGTTCAGCGCAACAAGTGCGGCTTAGGACAGCAATGGCCTCAAGTGCGGCCTCAACGACGGCCTCGGTGGATACGAAGCGGATGAGATCGAGGTGACCGAGGCCGCTACTGCCTCAGTAGCACTCGTGCTTGCCCTTCTTGACCGACATACCGAGGCCGGAGAGCTTGAAGGTGCCGGCCGTGGTCGCCCACGCGCGCTGCTTGACGTCGGTGAAGCGGACCTTGTCGGCCTGCTGCGCGAACGAGTCCGGGACGTACTTGTCGCCCTTGGCCGGACCCGGGCCCTTCGTCGTGCGGTCGACCGAGACACCGATGTCGACGTTGGTGAACGTCGCGTTGGCGCGCAGGTCGTCGGCGTCGATGTAGAGCTTCTTCGCCTCGACCCTCGGGCTGCCCTTGCCACCGGCCTTGAGCACCATCGAGATGTCACCGAAGACCGGGACCGGCACGACCACGGACTGGCACAGATTGGTGATCTTCGCCGAATCCATGCCGACCACGGCGACCGGGTGGTTGCCCGACTTGCCGCTGTCCATAGCCCCGTACTGGACGAATCCCGTACCGTCGAGCTGCTTTGCGGTCACCTTGAACTGCTGACCCGACACACTGAACGATGCCGCGAGCGCACCCTGCGAGAGGGCCACGCCTATCGCGGCAGTCGCCGCGACGCTCGGCACCATGACCACGGCGAACCGCTTCCATCTGGTTCCGCCACGAGCCACGGACTCCATGACTTTCCTCCTTCTCGGACGTACATCTCCGGCCCTTGCCGCTCCCTCTCGGGCTCTCGGCCGGGCGGGGATGGGAGAAGTGCTACGTCCTCGGTAAGGAGAGCGCCTGTGCGAACAGCGGACGCGTTGTGCGCCTCGATCACCGGCGATCACCCCCGAGCGACAACCACTGGTCGCGCCTGACGCATCACGCACAACCTTGCTGGACAGGCCCTGCCGGGACCGGCAGAGACCCCCCTGTCCCAGACCGGCGACGGTGCCGCCGGCCTGCCCGGTGGGGACCCAGAAATCCCGTCTCCCGATTGGCTTTCGGGCTGCGGGCAATGGACCGAGCGTGGCCGATCGTGGTGCATTCTCGACGCCCGCACAAGGGGGGTCGTTACTCACTGGTAACGGCCGGATAACTGGCCCGGCACCGCCCGGCATCGGCCCGCGACAGACGGTGTTGTCAACAGGCGGACTAGAACGGTTGATTGAGGAACAGAGTCGGACAGATCGACTGTCGCGCCTTACTCCAAGTAACAGTGGCCGCGTTTACCAAGATTTGGTAAACGCGGCCACTGTGGCACCGCCTTGACAGACTTTTCACTTGAGCCCCACGCCCCCGGACGCTTAGCGACTGGTCAGCGTCCGGCGCGGGGCAAATCCGGCAGAACGCCGGGGCGGGGCGACGCGCCCCGACGGCACGTCAGAAGAGCACCCTCGCCAGCGCCGTGCGCGCCGCGGTCACCCGCGGGTCGTCCGCGCCGACCACCTCGAAGAGTTCGAGAAGCCGCACCCGGGCGGCGTCCCGGTCGTCGCCCGCGGTGCGCTTGACCGTGTCGATGAGACGAGCGAAGGCGTCCTCGACATGGCCGCCGACCAGGTCGAGATCGGCGGCGGCGATCTGCGCCCCGACATCGCCGGGCTTCTCGGCGGCGTCCTTGCGTACGGCGGCGGGGTCCAGGTTCTGCACGCGCTGGAGCAGTTCGGCCTGGGCGAGGCCGAGCTTGGCCTCGGTGTTGCCGGGGTCGTCGCTCAGCACGTTCTTGTACGCCTGGATCGCGCCGCCCAAGTCGCCCGCGTCCAGGGCCCGGACGGCCGCTTCGAGCAGCGCGTCGTACGGACCGGCCGGGGCTGCGGGCGCCTCCGGCTGCTCCTCGCCCTGGGCATCCGCGTCGACGACGAGACCCGTGAGGCCGAAGCGCTCCTCGCCGACCTGGATGAGCTGGTCCAGGGTCTGGCGGATCTGGGCCTCGGGGGCCGCGCCCTGGAAGAGCGGCAGAGCCTGCCCGGCCACCACCGCGAAGACCGCCGGGATGCCCTGCACCCCGAACTGCTGCATCAGCATCTGGTTCGCGTCGACGTCGATCTTCGCGAGCACGAAGCGGCCGTTGTACTCGCGGGTCAGGCGCTCCAGGAGCGGGCTGAGCTGCTTGCACGGCTCGCACCACTCGGCCCAGAAGTCGATGACGACGGGCACTTCGGTGGAGCGCTGCAGGACATCACGCTCGAAGCCCGCCTCGTCGACGTCGATGACGAGACTCGCGGGAGACACCGCGGACCCGGCGCCCCCGCCGCCCTTGGCCGCTTCGGCGCGCGCCTGCTCCGCCTTCGCCTTGGCCTCCTGGGCCGCCTTCACCGCGGCGAGGTCGACGACTCCGCTCATGGACATGTTCCGTGGCTGCATGAGTACATCCTCCCCCAAGCCGCGCGGGAACCGCGCCTGTCCGTGCCCCCCGCCGGATTGCGGGGCCGCCGGACGAACCCGGTTCCTTCGTCACCGCAGGTCCCGAGGAGGACCGTGCGTCGCGCGGGGTCCCCACCCCGCGCCGTGGTTGCCGCCCCTGGGGCGGTGTCTGACTCGTACGTCCGTACGCAGCTTTCGCTACGGCCCGTAGCGTAACTGGCGGACGCGGGGCGCGGCAGCGGGCGTCACGTGATCTGCCTCACTCGGCGCTGGCCAGGGCGCGGATACTCGCCGGTATGGTCGCGGGATGCAGAGCCGCAGCACACCGCCGACGCGCGCCGGAGGACGACCGCGCAGCGCCGAGGCGGACACCGCCATCCTCGAGGCGACCAGGCAGGCCCTGGTCGACCTCGGCTGGACCAAGCTGACCCTGGGCGACGTGGCCACGCGGGCGGGGGTGGCCAAAACCACCCTCTACCGGCGGTGGGCGGGCAAGAGCGAGCTGGTGGTGGACGCCGTGGCCGAGCTTTTCGACGAGCTCGAACTGCCGGACAGCGGCAGCCTGGCCGCGGACATCGAGGGCGTGGTGCTGCGGTTCGCCGCGCTCCTCGGCCGACCCGAGACGAAGACCGCGCTGATGGCCGTCGTCGCCGAGTCCACGACCGACGAGCCGCTGCGCGAACGCATCCGCGCGTCCATCGTCGACCGCCAGAAGCGGCTCGTCCTCACCGGCCGGGCACGCGCCCAGGCCCGCGGCGAACTCCCCGTCGAGCCCGACGCGGCCACCGCCGCGGCCACCGCGGACCTCATCTTCGACGTGATTGCCGGCGCCGTGGTGCACCGCGCCCTGGTCAGCGCGGAACCGGTGGACACGGAGTGGGCCCGCCGCTTCACGCTGCTGATCCTGGGGGGCCTGTCCGCAGCGGCTTCTGGCCGGGGGCCTGGGGCGGGGTAGGCGATTTTCTCCCACCCGCCCACCCGTTGCGGTCCGTTGCGCGGGTGCCGGTTCAGGCCGGCTGCCCCGGCACTGGTGACCGGCACGCCGGGGTGCCCGGGACCGGGGACCCCCCAGTGACCGCCCACAATCCCCCACCGCGAACGGATATTTCCCACCCGCCCACCGATTGCGGTCGGACGCCCGGTGAACGACGGCCGCCCCCGCCGCCGCTCCCCGGCACGCCGGGGTGACCGGGGCCGGGGAACCCGGGGGGCGAGGCGGCCGGGAGGTGTGTCTGAACCGGCACCGGGCAACGGACCGCAACGGGTGGGTGGGTGGGAACGATCCGCCGCGAAGCGGCGGGCAAGGACAGCACCCGCAGCCGAAAGAGACGAAGAAGAACCCTCAGACCTGGTACGTATGCGCAGCGAAGAGGGACAGGTTCTCGGCGACCCACGCCGACGTACGGGCAAGCCCCTCGCGGAGCGGAACGACCGGCTCCCAGCCGGACAACTCCCGGGCCAGGGAGTTGTCCGACACGAGCCGCTCCACCTCGCTCCCAGCAGGCCGCATCCGCGCGGGATCGGCCACCACAACAGCCTCCCGCCCACTAGCGGAGATCAACTCCCGAGCCAGCTCCCCGATGGAGATCTCCCGGCCCACGCCGAGGTTCACCACCTGCCCGACAGCGGCATCGCACTCGGCCACCGCGAGGAACCCGCGCGCCGTGTCCGTCACGTACGTGAAGTCCCGCGTGGGCGTCAGCGACCCGAGCCTGATCTCCCGCGCCCCGGCGTGCAGTTGGGCGAGGATGGTGGGGATCACGGCGCGGGCGGACTGCCGCGGACCGTAGGTGTTGAAGGGCCGCACCACGGCCACCGGCAGCTCGAAGGCGTGCCAGTGCGACAGCACCGTCATGTCGGCGCCGATCTTCGAGGCGGAGTACGGCGACTGCGGCTGCAGCGGATGGCTCTCGGAGATGGGCGCGGTGAGCGCGGTCCCGTACACCTCACTGGTCGAGGTGTGGACAAGTCGACGTACGGAGTGCCGCCGGCAGGCCTCGGCGACGTTCTCCGTACCGACGACGTTGGTCTGCACGTACGCGCCGGGAGAGTCGTACGAGTACGGGATCCCGATGAGCGCGGCGAGGTGGAAGACGGTGTCGCACCCGGCGACGGCGTCCATCACGCGCCCGGCGTCGCGGACGTCCCCGGCGAGGAACTCGACCCGCGGGTCCCCGGCGAGATGCGCGAGGTGCCCCTTGTCGCCGTACGGCTTGTAGTGCACGAAGGCACGGACCTTCGCGCCCCGCTCCAGGAGCAGGTCGACGAGCGTCGAGCCGATGAAGCCCTCGGCGCCGGTGACGAGGACGGTGCGGTCGTGCCAGGAAAGGGCGTTCATGCGGCGTACTCCAGGTGATCGGTCTGCTGGGTGGTGAGGTGCAGGACCCGCTCGGCGAGCAGGTCGGCGGCCCGGGCGTGCGGCCCGGGATCCGCGGCGCCGCTCATGGCGGCGAGCCGGGCCGGTTCGGCGAGCAGCGGTTCGACGAGGGCCGCGAGCCGGTCGGCGGTGGTCTCGGCGTCGGGCAGCAGCAGCCCCGCGCCGGCGTCGGAGAGGACCCGCGCGTTGTGGGTCTGGTGGTCGCCGGGGGCGTGCGGGTAGGGCACGAGGACGGCGGGCACGCCGGTCGCGGCGAGCTCGGCGACGGTGGCCGAGCCCGCGCGGCAGACGACGAGGTCGGCGGCGGCGTAGGCGAGGTCCATCCGGTCCAGGTACGGCACGGCCCGCGCGACCGCTTCCCCGCCCTCCTGCGCGAGCCGCCGCCGCGTCTCGTCGAGCGCCGCCGGACCTGTCTTGATCAGCAGCGATACGTCGCCCCGCCACCGCCAGCGGGCGGCGAGCCCGACCGCCGCCTCCGTGAGGCGGGCCGCGCCCAGGCTGCCGCCGTTGAAGAGCAGCAGCCGCGCCCCGTCGGGCACGCCGAGGGCACGCCGGGCCTCGGCGCGCAGCGCGGCCCGGTCGAGGGAGGCGAGGGCGGCGGCGATGGGCATGCCGGTGGTGGTGGCGCGGTCGCCGCCCGGCAGGTGGGCCCGGCTGCGGTCGAAGGCGACGGCGATGTGCGGGGTGAGCCGGGCGGCGAAGCGGTTGGCGCGGCCGGGCACGGCGTTGGACTCGTGGATGAGGCTGGGCAGTCCGGCCATGCGCGCGCCGACGATCACGGGCGCGCTCGGGTAGCCGCCCATGCCGACGACGACCTGCGCGCCTTGGTCCCGCAGGATGGCCCGGCACTGGGCGCCGGACTTCAGCAGGGCCGCGGGCAGCAGATAGCGGCGGGCGCCGAGCGAGGGGTCGAAGGGGATCATGTCGACGGTGTGCAGCCGGTAGCCGGCCTCGGGAATGAGCCGGGTCTCCAGGCCGCGCTCGGTGCCCACGAAGGAGATCACCGCGTCCGGCACGGCCCGGCGCAGCGCGTCGGCGAGGGCGAGGCCCGGATAGATGTGGCCGCCGGTGCCGCCCGCGCCGATCACGACGGACAGCGGCCTGTTCGTGTGGGTCGCCGCGGGGTGGGCCGTGGCGGAGGTGACGGGAGTTCTCATGGCACCGGAGCCTCGCGACCCGTCCTAAGAGGGTTTTAAGAGCCGCATTTGGCACCTTTGGTTCATGAGCTGGTTCACGAGCGGTACGAGGCCGACGAGCCGTACGAGGCGTACGCGCCGCATGAGGAGTACGAGCCCCACGAGATGTACGCGGCATACGCGGCGTACGAGGTCCGGGGCTCCGGGCGCGGGCGGCGCCGCATGACGCCCGCGGCCAAGGTCCTCGTCGTCGACGACGACCCGGAGGTGCGCGCCGCCGTGGAGGACGCGCTGACCGTCGAGGGGCACCACGTGCGCGGGGCCGCCGACGGCCACCGCGCGCTGACCGCGGTGGCCCGCTGGGAGCCGGACCTGCTGGTCCTGGACGTGATGATGCCGGTGATGGACGGCCTGGCGGTGTGCCGCAGGCTGCGCGCGGCGGGCGACCGCACGCCGGTGCTCGTCCTGACGGCCCTGGACTCGGTGAGCGACCGCGTCGACGGCCTGGACGCGGGAGCCGACGACTACCTCGTCAAGCCCTTCGCCCTGGACGAGCTGGTGGCCCGGGTCCGCGCGCTGCTGCGCCGCGCCGCCCCGGACGCGGCCGGGCCCGGCCGCGACGGCGACGACCTCTCGTACGGCGATCTGACCCTCGACGTACGCACCCGCACCGGCGTGCGCGACGGGCGGCGCATCGAGTTCAGCCGCACCGAGGCGACCCTCCTCGAACTGCTCCTGCGCAACGCCGGCCAGGTCCTCCCGCGCGAGCTGATCCATGAGTCGGTGTGGGGGCGCGACTTCGGCCCGGACTCCAACTCCCTTGCGGTGTACGTCGGTTATCTGCGCCGCAAGCTGGAGTCCGGCGGCGAGGCGCGGCTCGTGCACACCGTGCACGGCGTCGGCTACCGGTTCGGCTCGCCGTGAGCGCCCGCCGTGCCCACCGCGGGCTCGGGGCGCGCTGGCGGCGGCGCCGTCCGCTGCGGACGCGGCTCGCGGTGGCCGCGTCCGCCGCGGTGGCGCTTGTCGCGATCTGCGTGTGCGCCGCGTCCTTCTTCGTGATCCGCTACAAGCTCTACCAGCAGCTCGACCAGAACCTCGCCCAGACCGCGACCCTGGTCGCCCAGCAGCACCACTACGAGCAGAACTACGGCGTGCTCACCGGCGAGTGCCGCTTCCTCGGCGCGCCCGCCTGCTCGCAGATCGTCCCGGCGGACGCGGCGGACGACCCGAAGAAGCCGTACCTGCTGCCCGTGACCCGCGCGACCCGCCAGGTCGCCACCGGCGAACTGGCCCCCTACTACACGAGTTTCACCCTCCCCAACGGCAAGCCGGCGCGGATGCTCACCACCCCCTACGGCAAGGGCATGGCCGTGCAGGTCGCGCTGCGGGCCGACATCGCCGAGCGCGGGGTGCGGCAGACCGCCGCGATCCTGGCCGTGGTCGGCGGGGCGGGTGTGCTGCTCTCCGCGCTCGGCGGCTACTGGGTGTCCCGGACCGGGCTCGCGCCGGTCGCGCGGCTCACCGCGACGGCGGAGCGGATCGCGGCGACGCGGGACGCCCGGCACCGCATCGAGCTGCCGCCCGGGCCGCCGGAACGGGCCGGGCGAGCCCGGAAGTTCGGCCGCTTCGGGCGCTTCAGCCGGAAGGGCGGCGAGGACGAGGTGACGCGGCTCGCCACCGCCTTCAACACCATGCTCGGCGAGCTGGAGGAGTCCGTCGCCGCACGCCGCCGCCTCGTAGCCGACGCCTCGCACGAACTGCGTACGCCGCTCACCGCGCTGCGCACCAACGCCGAACTCCTCGCCCGTGCCGACCTGTTGAACAAGGCGCAGCGGGACCGGGCGTCCGGGGCGCTCGCCCGGCAGCTGCGGGAGGTCACCGGCCTGGTGAACGACCTGATCGAGCTGGCCCGGGACGAGGAGCCGCAGCCGCTGGTGGAGGATGTGGCGCTGGCGCCGCTCGTGGAACACGTCGTGGACGCGGCACGGGAGCACTGGCCCGGAGTCGTATTTGTACTCGACACCTCACCGGACGCCACCGACCTCACTCTCCCCGGCGTGCCCGCCCGCCTCGCCCGGCTCCTCACCAACCTCCTCGACAACGCCGCGAAGTTCAGCCCACCGGGCGGTGTGGTCGAAGTCGCCCTGTCCCCCGCCTCCCTGACGGTCCGTGACCACCACGGCCCCGGCATCTCCCCCGAAGACCTCCCCCACGTCTTCGACCGCTTCTACCGCGCGGAAAAGGCCCGCTCCCTGCCCGGCTCGGGCCTCGGCCTGGCCATGGCCCGCCAGATCGCGCGGGCGCACGGGGCGGAACTGTCGGCGGAGCATGCGCCGGGCGGGGGCGCGATGTTCAGACTGACGCTGCGCTGAGCCTGCCCCAGTCCCGCCCCTTCCCGAAACCGGGGGCTCTGCCCCCGGACCCCCGCTCCTCAAACGCCGGAGGGGCTGGAGATAGCCCGTCCGGCGTTTGAGGACGAGCCGCGAAGCGGCGATACGGGGGTCCAGGGGGCGGAGCCCCCTGGTTACGGGAAGGGGCGGGATTGGGGAGCCGCCCGGCAGGGCTAGAACCCCGCCGGCTCCGTGTACACCCCCCACTCGTCCCGCAGCACCCCACAGATCTCCCCGAGCGTCGCCTCCGCGCGGACCGCCTCCAGCATGGGGGCGATCATGTTGTCCCCGCCCCGCGCAGCGGCAAGCATCGCGTCCAGAGAAGCCCGCACCCGCGCCTCGTCCCGCGAGGACTTCCGCCCGCCGAGCACCTCCACCTGGTCCCGCTCGACCTCATGGCTGACCCGAAGGATCTCCAGGTCACCGGTCACGGAGCCATGGTGGACGTTGACGCCGACGACTCGCTTGTCGCCCTTCTCCAGGGCGCGCTGGTACTGGAAGGCGGACTCGGCGATCTCGCCGGTGAACCAGCCGTCCTCGATGCCGCGCAGGATGCCGGAGGTGATGGGCCCGATGGGGTGCTGCCCGTCGGGGTGCGCCCGCCGGCCCCGCTCCTTGATCTGCTCGAAGATCTTCTCGGCGTCGGCCTCGATGCGGTCGGTGAGCTGCTCGACGTACCAGGAACCGCCGAGCGGGTCGGCGACGTTGGCGACGCCGGTCTCCTCCATGAGCACCTGCTGCGTACGCAGCGCGATCTCGGCGGCCTGCTCGCTCGGCAGGGCGAGGGTCTCGTCGAGGGCGTTGGTGTGGAGGGAGTTGGTGCCGCCGAGGACGGCCGCGAGGGCCTCCACGGCCGTGCGGACCACGTTGTTGTACGGCTGCTGCGCGGTCAGCGAGACGCCGGCGGTCTGCGTGTGGAAGCGCAGCCACTGGGCCTTGTCGGTCTTGGCGTCGTACTCGTCGCGCAGCCAGCGGGCCCAGATCCGCCGGGCCGCGCGGAACTTGGCGATCTCTTCGAAGAAGTCGACGTGGGCGTCGAAGAAGAAGGAGAGACCGGGGGCGAAGACGTCGACGTCGAGGCCGCGGCTGAGCCCCAGCTCCACGTACCCGAACCCGTCCGCGAGCGTGTACGCCAGCTCCTGCGCGGCCGTCGCCCCGGCCTCGCGGATGTGGTAGCCGGAGACCGAGAGGGGCTTGTACGCCGGGATCTCGCGCGCGCAGTGCTCCATCAGGTCGCCGATGAGCCGCAGGTGGGGCTCGGGTTCGAAGAGCCACTCCTTCTGGGCGATGTACTCCTTGAAGATGTCGGTCTGGAGCGTGCCGTTCAGGACGGCCGGGTCGACGCCCTGCCGTTCGGCGGCGACGAGGTACATGCAGAAGACCGGGACGGCGGGTCCGCTGATCGTCATCGACGTCGTGACGTCGCCGAGCGGGATGTCCTTGAACAGGACCTCCATGTCGGCGGCGGAGTCGATGGCGACGCCGCAGTGGCCGACCTCGCCGAGCGAGCGCGGGTCGTCGGAGTCGCGGCCCATGAGGGTCGGCATGTCGAAGGCCACGGAGAGGCCGCCGCCGCCGTTGGCCAGGATCATCTTGTACCGCTCGTTCGTCTGCTCGGCGTTGCCGAAGCCCGCGAACTGGCGGATCGTCCACGTACGTCCCCGATAGCCCGTGGCGTACAGACCACGGGTGTAGGGATATTCGCCGGGCCATCCGATCCGCTCGAACCCCTCATAGGTGTCCCCGGGCCGGGGCCCGTAGACAGGCTCGACCGGGTCGCCGGAGAGCGTACTGAAATCGGCGTCCCGCGTCTTCGCGGCGTCGTACCGGGCCTGCCAGCGACGGCGGCCCTCCTCGATGGCGTCAGCGTCCATACCGCCAATTTACTTGGACGTCCTAGCAAATGTCGATGGCTGACCGCCACGGGTCGTCCGTGGCGGGGAATCGCCGGGGCGGCGGACGCTGTGCCCTTGGCCGTGACCGCTACGCCTTGGCCGTGACCGCGGACGCGTCGGTGATCATCGGCTCGACCTCGCGTACGACCTTGCGCTCGACGAAGAACGCGGCCGTCGGGATGGTGCCGGAGACCAGCACCCACAGCAGCTTGCCGAACGGCCACTTCGCCTTGGAGCCGAGGTCGAAGGCGAAGACCAGGTAGATGATGAAGAGGACGCCGTGGATCTGGGAGACCGCGAGCGTCAGGCCCTCGCCCTTGTCGAAGCCGTACTTGACCACCATGCAGGCGCACAGGATCAACAACATGACGGCGGTGACGTAGGCCATTACCCGGTAGCGGGTCAGCACGCTGCGTTTCATGGCTACGAGCGTAGCCCGCTCCCTTTTGCGATCTTTCGGCGCCCCATTTCTCCCGCCGACCCGTTTTCCCCGCCCACCCGCCCCGTCATCGCGCTGCGCGCTCGTCCTCAAACGCCGGACGGGCTCGTTTCCCCACCCACCCGCCCTTTTCGCCCTTCGGGCGGGGGGGCGGCGGGGCAGTGCGAGCAGGCAGCGGGGGGGCGGGCGGCCGCGGGCTGCACCGGCAGGTGGTGGGGGCGGGCGACCGCGGGGGCTGTTCCGGCGGGTGGTGGTGAGGGCAGGTGCCCGTGGGGGCGGTGTCGGCGGGCAGCGAGGGCGGGCCGCCGTGGGAATTGCTCCGGCACGGGGTGAGGGTGGGCGGCCACAGGGGCTGTTCCGGCGGGTGGTGAGGGCGGATGGTCGCGGGGGCGGTTCCGGCGGGTGGTGAGTGGGGATGGTCGCCGGGGCTGTTCCGGCAGGCAGCAAGGGCCGGTGGCCGTGGAAGGGCTGCTCCCGCAGGTCGTAAGGGCGGGCGGGTGGGAAGGGCCGCTCCCGCAGGCAGCAAGGGTAGGCGGGGAAGGGCTGTTCCGGCAGGCAGTGAGGGCCGGTGGGCGGGGAGGGGCTGCTCCCGCAGGCAGCAAGGGTCGGCGGGTGGGGAGGGGCTGCTCCCGCAGGCAGCAAGGGCCGGTGGGCGGGGACGGGCTGCTCCCGCAGGCAGCAAGGGCCAGCGAGTGGGGACGGGCTGCTCCCGCAGGCAGTAAGGGCTGGCGGCCGTCGAGAAGCTGCTCCCGCAGGTCGTCAGGGCGGGCGGGTGGGGACGGGCCGCTCCCGCAGGCAGTTAAGGGGCGGTGGCCGTGGAAGGGGTGTTCCCGCTGGTCGTCTGGGCGGGTGGGTGGGGGCGGGCTGTTCCGGTAGGTGGTGAGGGCGGGTGGGTGGGGAAAAAGCCTGTCCGGCGTTTGAGGACGAGGCCCGGAGGGCCGATCAGCGGCGCCGTAGGGCTAGCTAGTCCTCGAAGTCCTGCGCGGCCACCCGCAACGGCCGCAACATCGCAAAAATGTCCCCGCACTGTTCCGCGTCGTAGACGCCGAGGCCGAAGTCCATCGCCATCAGCTCCCGCGTCGCCTCCTCGACGACCTCGCGGCCCTTCTCCGTGATGGAGGCAAGCGTGCCCCGCCCGTCGTTCGGGTTCGGCCGCTTGTCGACCAGGCCGGACTTGACCAGGCGGTCCACCGTGTTCGTGACGGAGGTGGGGTGCACCATGAGCCGCTCGCCGATCTTGGACATCGGCAACTCCCCCGCCTTGGAGAAGGACAACAGCACCAACGCCTCGTACCGCGCGAAAGTCAGCCCGTACGGCTTGACGACCGCGTCGACCTCGGCGAGCAGGATCTGGTGCGCGCGCATGATCGAGGTGATGGCACCCATCGCGGGCACGGACCCCCAGCGCTGCTTCCAGAGTTCGTCGGCGCGGGCGATGGGATCGAAGGGGAGACTGAGCGGCTTCGGCACAGCGTCGACCTTAGCCGTCGGTCACATACCGGTCAGCCCCAGTCTCACGATTCGGCAGCGCGTACGCCGCCACCGTCCCGCCCGGTGATACGGACCTCCCGGGCCAGGACCAGGCAGCACACCGTACCGAGCACCCCGGCGGCCGCCACGACCGTGCTCACCGCGAAGAACTCCGCCGCAAGCCCCGCGAGCGCCATGCCCGCCCCCTGAAGCGTCATCAGGCCCGCCGTGTGCACGGTCATGGCGCGGCCGCGCAGCTCCGGCGGCACGGAGTCGACGAACCAGCGGTCGAGGCCGAGGGTGTACGCCGATCCGGCGCCGGCGAGCAGCAGCGCGGGCAGGGCCCAGGCCAGGCCGGGCGTGAAGGCGTACGCGACCAGCGGGAGCAGGGTGGTCGCGGCCAGCGGCAGCACGATGCGGGCGCGGGCCGCGGCCGTGAGCGCGGACCCGGCGTACACCTCGCCCGCGATGGTGCCCACGGGCATCACGCACATCAGCAGGCCGACCCCGGCGGAGCCGACGCCGATCTGCTCGGCGTACGGGGCGGCCAGTGCCTCCGGGGCGACGGCGAACATCGGGGGCGCCCAGAGCAGGAGCAGCAGCGCGCGGATCCGGCGGTGGCCGAGGACTTCGCGGGCGCCCGCGAGCGAGTACCGCATGAGCGCGGCCCCCTCGCCGCCGCCCTCCCCGCTCCCCTTCCCGCTCCCTAGGCCGCTCCCCCGCGCGGGCCGCCGCTTCGTGCCGCAGCGCAGCAGCAGCGCGGAGGCCGCGAACGTCACGACCGTGATGACCAGCGCCCCGCGCGGCGGGACGACGGTGAGCAGGACGCCGCCGAGCCCGAAGCCGACGAGGACGGCGCTCTGCGACACCATCCGCAGCAGGGAGCGCCCGAGCACGAACAGGTCCCCGTCGCCCAGGACGTCGGTGAGGGTCGCCATCCGGGTGCCGTTGAAGACCGGTGAGACGGCGGCGATCAGGCAGCGCAGCGCGAGCAGCCCGGCGACGGGCGTCGCGGGCAGCGCCATCAGCACCGCGCACCCGGCGCACAGCAGATCGCAGGTGACGAGGACCCGGCGCGGCGGGTACCGGTCGGCGATCCCGGCGAACAGCGTCCCGCCGACGAGGTACGGCAGCATCCCCAGCGCGAAGGCCAGCGCGCTGAGCAGCGGCGACCCGGTCAGGTCGTACACGAGCACGGTCAGCGCGATCTCACTGACGACGACCCCGAGCAACGACAACGCGTGCGCGACGAACACGACCCGGAACTCCGGCACCCCGAAGACCCGCCGATACCCCCCGGCCGCCGCCCCGCTCCCACGAGTGGCGGACGCGTCGTCCAAACCCACCGCGTCCACGTCCACCTCTCCCAGCGCGCCCGAGCCCGGCGCCCCGGCCGACGTCACCGCCCCGGCCACTGTCGACGTCCCACCCGCCGCGCCCCGCGCCTCCGCCGCTTCCGGCAACCCCAGTGCTCCCGGCACCCCCGGCACACCCTCCGCCCCAGCCCCGCTCATTCGCCCCTCAGTCATGGCGACACCCTGGCGGCACCCCGCAGCCGCTCCTAAAGTTTCGGCTGTGGCCGAATCCACGGGCAGGTCGCGGTCGCGTCACGTGGTCGGCCGAAGGCGGAAGGCGGAAGACCGAAGGCGGAAGGCCGAAGGGAGGACGTCGGCGTGCCCTTTCAACTGCACTTCGGTGAAGGCGATCTGCTGCGGTGCCGGTTCGCGGTGTCGCCGTTGTGGGAGACGCAGGAGGCGGTGCGGACGCTGAAGCGGCCCGAGCGGCACGGGTATCACCCGCGGTGGCTGCGCGGGGTCCGGGAGGCGGGGGCGCGGCTCGACCTGGAAGCCGTGTGGCTGCTCATGCCGTCGCGGGGGCACAGCCCGGACTTCCTGGGGCCGCCGCCGCTGGGCCCCGCGGCGAGCTTCGAGGAGGAGATCGCGGCGGTACGCGCGGCCGACCCGGAGGCCGCCAGGGACGACATGGCGCGGGCCCTCGCCGAGACGCCGGGCGCCGCCGAAAGCGCGACCGGACGCCGGCTCCTCGCCGAACCGGCGTGCGCGGTGGGCGAGTTGGCGGACGCCATGGAAGCCGCCTGGCACGCCCTGGTCGAGCCGTACTGGCCCCGCCTGCGCGCCCTGCTCGAAGCGGATGTGACGTACCACTCGCGGCGGCTCGCCGAGGTCGGCCTCGGCGCCCTGCTGCCGGAGCTGGACCGCCGTCTTGCCTGGGACTCCGGGACGCTCACGGCACAGTGGCGCGGCCGGCACGTGCGGCACCTGGACGGACGCGGCCTGGTCCTCATGCCCAGCGTCTTCAGCTGGCCCGACGTGATCAGCGGCTACGACCCGCCCTGGCAGCCGACCCTGGTCTACCCCGCGCGCGGCCTCGCCGGCCTGTGGTCCGCCCCCGCGGACCGCGCCCCCGACGCCCTCGCCCGGCTCCTCGGCCGGAACCGCGCCGCCGTCCTGGCCGCCCTGGCCGAGCCCGCAGGCACCTCGGCACTCGCCGACCGCCTGGCCCTGGCCCCGTCCTCGGTCTCGGCCCATCTGCAGGCGCTGCGCGACGCGGGCCTGCTCACCTCCCGGCGATACGGGCACCAGGTCCTGTACGAGCGCACCCCGCTGGGCGTCGCCCTCGCGACGGGCGACTGAGCGCAGACACCGGGCACGGACGACGTACCGCGGGCACCCAGTACGGGCGACCGACACGGCCACCCGGCGGTGTCGCACACGCGGGCGATAGATCCCTTATGTCACGATTGCGGCACAACTCGCCTGCCCGTCACCGTCGCCCAAGGGGTCTGGATGCACCGGCTGCTCCGAACGTTCACGGCACTCACGGCCGCCGCGGCCCTAGCGCTCACGGCGGGGTGCTCGTCCGGGTCCGGTTCGGGACCGGGCAAGGAGAAGGAGAAGAAGGCCGAGAGGTCTTCCGCCGCGAGCCCCAAGGCCGCGCAGTCGACCCAGCACCGCTTCTGGGTCGACCCGCAGAGCGAGGCGGCACGCCAGGTCAGGGAGTGGCAGCAGGAGGGCCGCACCCAGGACGCCGAAGCGCTCAAGACCATCGCCGACCAGCCGATGGCGGTGTGGCCGGCCGGGGACGACCCGGCGCCGGACATCGAGAAGGCCACCGCGGGCGCGGCGGACGAGGGCCGCACCGCGGTGCTCGTCGCCTACAACATCCCGCACCGCGACTGCGGCCAGCACTCGGCGGGCGGCGCGCACGACGCGGCGTACTACCGGCAGTGGCTCGGCACGTTCGCCGACACCATCGGGAACAGCAAGGCCCTGGTCATCCTGGAGCCGGACGCGATCCCGCACATCGTGGACGGCTGCACCCCCGCCCAGTACCACGAGGAGCGCTACGAGCTCCTGTCGGAGGCGATCGAGCGGCTCAAGCGGCAGCCGAACGTCAAGGTCTACCTGGACGCGGGCAACCCCGGCTGGATCAACGACCCGTACCAGCTCACCCTGCCGCTGCAGCGGGCGGGCGTCGCACGGGCCGACGGCTTCTCGCTCAACGTCTCCAACTTCCAGAGCGACGAGACCGTCAAGGCGTACGGCCGCAAGGTCTCCGCCACCGTCGGCGGCAAGCACTTCGTCATGGACAGCAGCCGCAACGGCAAGGGCCCGCTCGCCGGCGACCGGCAGGACGCCTGGTGCAACCCGCCGGGTCGTGGCCTCGGCACCCTGCCCACCGACCGCACCGGCGACCCGCTGCTCGACGCCTATCTGTGGATCAAGCGGCCCGGCGACTCGGACGGCCCGTGCCGCGGCGGACCGGCCGCGGGCCAGTGGTGGCCGGACTACGCGCTCGGGCTCGTGCGCAACGCGAAGGCGTAGCCGGTCTGATGATCGAGTGGACGGTGTGTGGAGGTCAACTCTCGGGGGCTGAAAGGCCTTTGACCGAGCTGGCCAAAGCCCCGCGGTTGCTGGCAGCCTGAGGGCGCATGGGGCGCGAAGACTTCTCTCAGGCGGGCTACGGCGTGCGGTTCGAATGGGGCACGTCCGGAGCGAAACGGCTGGCGCCCGGCGTCGCCAGCCTGGTGATCGTCGACGTGCTGTCGTTCTCCACGTCGGTGTCCGTCGCCGTGGAGTCCGGTTCCCGGGTCTTTCCGTATCCGTGGCGCGACGAGAGCGCCACGGCGTTCGCCCGCCAGATGGACGCCCGGCTCGCGGTGGGGCGGCGCGCGGTCACCGATGCCAGCCCCTGGTCGCTGTCCCCGGCCGCGCTGCGGCGCGCCCCGCTCGCCCCGCGCCTGGTGCTGCCCTCGCCCAACGGCTCGACGATCGCCGCGGCGGCGGGCGACGTGGCCGTCGCGGTCGGGTCGCTGCGCAACGCCACCGCCGTGGGCAAGTGGCTCACCGGCCGGGGGCACGGCACCCCCGAGCACCCCGTCGGCGTGATCGCGGCGGGCGAGCGCTGGCCCGACGGTACCCTGCGGCCCGCCCTGGAGGACCTGCTCGGCGCGGGGGCCGTGATCGCCGCGCTGCGCGCCCGCGGCGGCACGGAGCTGTCCCCGGAGGCGGCCGCGGCCGCGTCGGCCTTCGTCGCGGCCGTGGACGTGGGGGAGGCCGTCGCGTCCTGCTCCTCCGGCCGCGAGCTGGCCGACGGCGGCTACGCGGAGGACGTGGAGATCGCGACGGAGCTGGACGCGTGCGCGGTGGTGCCGGTGCTGACGCACGGGGCGTTCGTCGCGGCGGAGTGAGCGTCCCCGCACGTTACTTGACGTGCACCCACTTCGCCTTGGACGAGGCCCCGTCCGTGTCCGTCACGAACAGCATGTACCAGCCGGGCGGCACCAGCGCCGTGTCCTCGCGCGGCACCTGCACGGTCACCGAGCCCGGCCCCTTGGTGAGCCCGAGCGCGATGGACCGCTGCTCCACGTCCGTGGTGTGTGTGACGGCGCTCGGCCGCATCAGCCGGGCCGAGACCAGCTTCTCGGGGTGCTCGGTGCGGAACGTCGCGCGGCCGTCGGCGGGCAGCTGCTCGGGGCCGACGCCGAGCACGGGGCGGTCCTTGCCCGCCTTGTGCAGGGAGGGCGGGGTGTAGACCTCCATGCGCTGCTCGAAGTGGCCGAGCTTGGTGTTCTGTTCGTTGTCGAAGAGCGGGTCGGAGCCGAAGGTGGCGACGCGCCCGTCGGGCAGGAGCAGCGCCTCGGAGTGGTAGTTGCGGCCGACGCGGGGCGATGCGGCGTTGCGGAAGGCACCCTGGCCGGCGTTCGCCCGCGGGTCGTAGAACTGGGCCTTGAGGATGTTGCTGCCGCTGCGGCCGCGGTAGTCGGACGAGCCGTTGGTGGTGAACACCGTGTCGTCCGGCATGATGACGCTGTTCAAGTAGCGGGTGCCCTGCGGCAGTTGGGGCCCGGTCTTGAAGGCCGGGTTGTCCTGCCGCAGGTCGATCACGGCGGTGCGCCGGGTGGACTTCTTGGACTCGCCGACCCCGCCCCCGCCGAGGATCATCACCTTCTGGTCCTGGGCGGGCGGCAGCAGGACCGACGCGGACGTCTCCGTCTGGTCGAGGTCCGCGAGCCCGGGCACCTTCTCGAACTTGTTGGTCTTCGGGTCCCACAGGCCCGGCGCACGGCCCTTGGTGGCGGGGCCGTAACCGGCGTTGGACGCGGGGTAGAAGAGCTTGCCGCCCTTGGTGAGGAAGAGCGCCGGGTAGGTGGGGAAGTACCGCTTGGGCCCGTCGGTCCACTTCTTGGTCTTCGGGTCGTAGATCTCGTTGTCGCCGGGGTCGACGACACCCACGTCGTCGAGCCCGGACACGGCGAGCACCCGGCCGTCCTCCAGGCCGACCAGCGTCGGGTACCAGCGGGCCTTCTTCATCGGCTCCACGGCGACGTACTTCTCCGCCTCGGGGTCGAACTCGTACGCGGCCTTGATGCCCTGGAAGTCCTGCTTGTCCATGGTGAGCTTCTCGGCGATGCCGTACGTGTTGTCGGCCTCCTTGCCCTTCAGGCCCTCGATCTCGTACTGCGCGGACTCCTCCGTCACCGACTCCTCGCCGTCCTGGAGCGCCTCCACGAAGACCCGCGCCTCGCTCGCGACGACCTTCGTCTTCCAGGGCTGCATCGCGCCGGCCTTGGAGTACTTGATCTCGTAGTCCCGCAGGGCCTTGGGGACCTTCACGTCGAACTTGCTGACGTACTCGATGCCGGAGGGCGAGCGGAACCTGGTGCCCTTCTTCAGGACGACGGGCGCGTCGGGGTTCTCGTTCTTGACCCGCATGCCGCCGCCGGCCCGCTCCACCTCGCCGTCGAGGAGTTCGTAGCGGGCGGTGCCGCCGGCCACCAGGAGGCGGCCGTCGGGGAGCTGGGCGTGGCCGGAGCAGAAGAAGTCCTCGGGGGTGGGGATCTTCTTGAAGGTGTTGTTCTCCGGGTCCCACAGCACGGTGTCGAAGGAACCGGCGTCGAATTTCTTCTGCTCGTTCCCGGACCCGGCGACGATCAGCACCTTGCCGGTGTGCAGCAGGGCCGCGTGGATGGCGTTGGTGCGGTACTCCTTCGGGATGCCGACCTGCTGCCACGAGCCGTACTTCTTCTTGTAGCCGGGCTGCGCGATCTTGTACTCGTAGTACTTCTCCTCGGCGAAGGAGACGGCGGCGGGGGCGTTGAGGCCGATGAGCACAGCGCCCGCGCCCACGCCGAAGGCGATCTTCTTGGAGCGCTTGGAGAGTTCGGGGAACCGGTAGGCCATGGCGTCAGTTACCTCCAGTCGTCGTGCCGGTGGCGAAGGCGGGCTCCGGCTCGCCTTCGGCGTCCGCGGCGCGCGCCCTGAGCCGCTGCCGGGCCGCCGCGCGCACCTTGCGCGTCCGGCGCTCCTTCAGCTCGGTGAAGCCCCACACCGCGACCGGCGCCAGCGATATGGCCAGGGCGAGTGACGCCCAGGTCCGCATCGCCACATGCGTGTGGCCGAGCACGAACGACGCGACGAGCGAACTGGCGAGGACCACCGCCCAGAACAGATGGATGCGGAAGGTCAGCAGCCGGTCGACGGTGACACCGCCGCCCTTGGGCGTGACGACGAAGCGGCTCGGGCGGCGCAGCACGGCGGCGCCGAGCGACTTGGCGTAAATGGGAGCGGAGAGTGCGGACATGGCCATCCCCGCAAGCCCGCCGGAGCCCTCGGGTTCGTGCGGCGAGACGTTGTGGCGCCGGTTCCACAGGTACAGGCCGATCTGCAGGGCGGCGGCGTCGCTGTAGAGCATCAGCCACACGGAGGCGGCGACCTGGGTGCCGGACGCCCCGAACCACAGGAAGAGCACGCAGCTCAGAATGCCGAGCAGCCAGTTGACGGCCGTCATCGGGTAGTAGACGAGCATCAGTGTGTACGAGAAGAGGCGGCCGGGCGGCATGCTGAACGGCGCCCTCCAGTACTGCTTGAAGAGCGTCTCGTAGGTGCCGCGCGACCAGCGCATCTGCTGCGTGAAGAAGTCCGTCCAGGAGGCCGGGCCCTCGCCGACGGCCAGCACGTCCGGGGTGTACACGGAGCGCCAGTGCCGGCCGGTGCGCGGGTTCTTGTGCCGGTGCAGCTCGAAGCCGGTGGCCATGTCCTCGGTGATGGAGTCGTGCAGCCCGCCTATCTGGCGCAGAGCTTCGATGCGTACGACGTTGTTGGTGCCGACGAACATGGGCGCCCGGTAGCGGTTGCCCGCCCGCTGGATCAGCGCGTGGAAGAGGAACTGCTGGGACTCGGCGGCCTTGGTGACCGGTGAGGTGTAGTTGCCGTACACCTGGGGGCCGACGACGAAGGCGACGTCCGGGTCCCGGAAGAAGCCCATCATCCGCTCCAGGAAGTTCGGCAGCGGCACGTGGTCGGTGTCCACGGAGGCGAAGAAGTCGTAGTCGTCGCCGTGCATGGCGAGCCAGGCGTTGTAATTGCCGTGCTTGGTGCGGGTCTTGTGCGGGCCCTGCTCGCGGTTCCACTCCGGGACGCCGAGGCGGGTGAAGTGGTGTACGCCGAGCTCGTGGCAGAGCGCCTTGGCGTCCTCGTCGTCGCCCTCGTCGAGCAGCCAGACGTCCAGCGGGCCCGGGTGGTGTATCCCTACGGCGCCCTGAAGGGTGGCGCGGACCATGGCGAGGGGTTCCTTGCCAGGGACGTACGTCGTCAGGAAGGCGACGCGGGTGCCGGGCTCGGGCACGACCGGGACGGGGTCGCGGGCGACCATCGTGGCGTGCGCGATCGACACGACGTTGACCAGCATGAACACTTCGATCAGGCCGATGGCCAGGAGCATCGTGACGTCGAGGCCGATCAGCCAGCGGTCGCCGCCCTCACGTTCCGTCCAGTGGGTGGGCCAGACGAGGTACACGAGCAGGGCGCCGGTCAGGATGGGGGCCAGCGTCATCAGCAGGACGGCGCGTATTCGGTGGGGCTCGCGGGCGAGGAGTGGTCGGTACCGCACCCGGTAGCCGCCGGGGCCGCCGCCCGGGCCGTCCGGGCCGTCCGGCTCGGTGAGCGGTCCGGCGAGCCGGCTGTGGGTGTCGTAGTCGTAGCCCTCCGGCCGCACAGCGCCCTCCAGGTGATCGAACAAGCCGATATGTCCACAAAAGTGGAGTTATCCCGGCGTGTCGAACCGGACGCGTCCGTGCGAGCGGTTTTATCCTGCGGATCGCTGTACGGGGGCGTGGCCGGGGGCGGGCGGGGTTCCCCCTCCCGCGGCCTCCTGCCACACCGGGGGCACCGCCCCTCTCCGCCGCTCCGCGGCGGATCTCCCACCCTCCCCCAAGCTCTTAAAGAGCAGGGGGGACCCCCTTCCCGTTTACTGGCACAACCTGTGCGGCGGGGGCGTTCGGCGTTCCGTCGGACAAGAGGGACCCTGCACCTGGGCGGGCCTCGGTGGCAGGGCTCGTTCGGCGTCTGCGGCCACCAGATTCCTCTCCACCTGCCGACGACTCCCACACCCGCCCACCTGCCGACGGCTCCCACTCCCACTGCTGAGCTCCCACTGCTGGGGCTCCCCCTCCCGCTCCCACTGCTGCGGCCCCCATTACTGGGGCTCCCCCTCCCGCCGCTGAGGGCTCCTTCTTCCTCCGCCGCGAACCACTCACCCGCTCCCACCACGGCCAAGCGCCCCACCCGCCGCGGGGCAGTCGACCCGCCCACTCCTGCCGTGAGCAACTGGTCCGTCCACCGCTCCCGCCACTGGCAACTGCCCCACCCCGCACTCCTGCTGTGGGCAGCCGGCCCGCGCGCCACTCATGCCGTGGCCAGCCGCCCCGCTCCCGCCGCAGGCAACTGACCCGCCCACCGCTCCCGCCATGGGCAGCCGCACCACTCCCGCTCCGGTCCCCGCCGTGGACAGCTGACCCACCCCCATTCCCGCCGCAGGCGGTTGCCCCCCCACACACACAACTCCCGTTCCCGCTGTGGGCAGCCGCCCCCTCCCGTTCCCGCTGTGGGCAGCTGGGCCGCCAGGGGCGGCTCCCGACCCTTAAGGCAGCCCAGGCCGACGGCGTCAGTCCGGGCGCGGCACCCCCGTCCGCGGGGCGGGGGTGCCGCGCCTCGGACCAGCCCAGGTCAGCCCCGCGCAGCCCGGCGCAGGCGGTGGCGGACTGCGCGTTGGGCGACGGGGCCCAGGTCGTCCAGGGCGGCGGCCACGGCGGACAGTTGTTCCAGGGCGTCCAGCGCCCGCCCCGCCCCGTCCCGGTCCACCCCTTCGTACAGCTCGATCCCGACGAACGCCGCGGCGACGGCCCGCGCGAGTCCGACCGGGTCGGCGAACTCACCTAGGGGCGTGGCGGAAAGCACCCGCACCAGGACCTTCTCGACCTCGACGACCCACAGGGAAAGCCCCGCCGCCGTCGCGGCGGCAAGCCGCGGCTGCGTCTGCGCGCCCGCGAGCAGCTGCGCGAGCACCGCGACATGCCCCGCATCCCGCTCCTCCTCGTGCATCTCCCGCCCGAAGGCCAGCAGTTCACCGAGCGAGGAGATCGAGGCAAGCCGCTCCCGGTAGCGGTCGACCCGCTGCTCGGTCGCGTACCGGCATGCCTCGGAGAGGAGTTCGTCGACCGACCCGAAGTGGTAGAAGACGAGCGCCTGGTTCACCCCGGCGGCCGCCGCCACGCTCCGCGCCGACGTCTTGGCGATCCCCTGCTCGACAAGCGTACGAATGGCCCCGTCGAGCAGCTTCTCGCGCGTCTGGGCGCGCGCCCGCGCCTGCGGAGTCACGCGCGCACCTCCTCGCGCACAGGCCGCAACCCGTCCCGCACCCCGCACTCGCGCACATCGCGGTACGTCGCCGTGAACGACCCCTCGTACCCGAAGAGCGGCCCGAAGTACCGGTTCGTGACCCGCACTTGGATGCGGAAGCGCCCGGAGCGGTCGTCATACGACTCGCGTACCTCCGCGTCTCCCCCGATCACATCCGGCACCCGCACGTCCACCGGGCCCTCCCGGAACCGGTGCGTCCCGGACCGGATGACCAGCGAACCGTCGGGCCGCGCCGAGAAGTGCAGGTCGCTCGCGAGGTGCTGATGGGTGCCCAGGTAGTCGAGCACGCGGTCGCCCCGGGGGCCGAGCACCATCTGGGCGTCGAAGCGCCGGGCCCGGCCGGGCAGGTGGAAGGTACGCACGAAGGTCACCGTCTCACGGCCGAACGAGTCGGCGTACGGCACGTTCTCGATGGTGAAGGGGACGTTCCGGCCCGCGCGCGGAACGAGGATGTTGCGGGTCGTGCCGACGGCGAGGAACGGTTTCACGAAGCTGCGCCCGTGCCAGATCCGGTCCATCACGCCCCGCCCGAAGCACGCCTCGCCACTGCCGAGTCCGACGGAGAAACGCCGTTGGAGCGCCGGGTGCAGCCGCTCGAAGTCGTCGCCGAGGACCGTGCGGAAGATCGAACAAGGGGGAGACGAAGAGGGCGAGGTCATGCTTGGTGCTCCTTGAGGGTCGGCCGGTGGGCGGTCCCGCCCTCGGGCGCGGTCAGGGTCGCCAAGAGGCGCGGCGCACGCGCCCGCCCCGGGGGCGTGCGCAGACAGCGCCGCGCCGCCGGAGTCGTCGGCAGCGGCGGCACGGCGAGCGCGAGCACGGCGACGGCCAGGGCGGCCACCGGCCCGGCGAACGCCCACGCCGCGGCGGCGCACAGGGTGCGCGCCACGGCCTCGCCGACGCCGTGGAGGAGCCCCCGCTCGGGGGTGATCCCGCGCTCCAGCCACAGCCGCAGCCGGTCGAAGGACCACGCCGTCGCCCAGCCCATCAGCGGCCGCAGCACGGCCCGGTCGGCGAGCGCCCCGAAGCGCCCCCAGCGCGGCCGGTAGTCGTAGCCGGTGAGGAAGCGGACGCCGTCGCCCGTCGGTACGTAACGCCAGTAGCCGCTGCCCTCGGCGAGCAGCGAGAGCGGGTGTGGCGAGGCGAACCGGAGCGCGGAGGTCCGGGTGCCGTCGGGGCGGCGCTTCTCGCCGGCGCTGATCCCGGTCCCGGCGATGGCCAGGAAGGGCAGCACACGCGTCGCGTACCGGAAGCTCTGCGGCTCCCCGGAGACGGCCGGCAGGTAGTCGATCTCCGTGAAGCGCAGGTCCCAGCGCTGGTGGCACCCGGGTTCCTGCGTGCGCATCCACAGCTCGTCGAGGTCGGCGCGGATCAGCGCCTCGACGTACAGACCCGGCGGACTCCCGTACTGCCTCATGGCAGAACCCCCACATCAGCAAGCTCATGGACACGTTTTGAGCGACTGCTCAAAACCGCTGCGACGTAACGTACAGCGTATTTGAGCAGTCGCTCAAGTCCGGTCGGCGGGACGGGCGGTGGGCAGCGTCGGGGCACGCGAAAGCCCCCGCCGGGTTTCCCCGGCGGGGGCTTCGAAGAAGGCGGTCTCAGCCCTGGGACAGGTGCTACTCCACCGCGCCCTGGGACAGGTGCTGCTCCACCGTCTCGACCTTGGACGTCAGTCCATCCGTCACGCCCGGGCGGATGTCGGCCTTGAGGACGACGGAGACGCGCGGCGCCCGCGCCTCGACCGCGGCGACGGCGCGCTTGACGACGTCCATCACCTCGTCCCACTCGCCCTCGACGGAGGTGAACATCGCGTCGGTCCGGTTGGGCAGACCCGACTCGCGGACGACACGGACGGCGTCGGCGACGTACTCCCCCACGTCCTCGCCGACGCCGAGCGGCGTCACGGAGAAGGCGACGATCATGCGTTCACGACTCCCTCGCGGCGGGCGCGGGAGGCCATCAGCGCGGCCTCGGTCTCACGCTTCAGCTTGCGGTCGGCGAAGAAGCCGCCGGTGGGCAGGACGGAGAGCACGAAGTAGAGGATGCCGGTCTTCGCGTCCCACTTGGTGCGGTTCCAGGCGTCGAGCCAGAACAGGACGTACAGGACGAAGAGCAGGCCGTGGATCATGCCCATCACCGGCACGGCGTTGAAGTCCGTGGTCCGCTTCAGCACCGAGCAGACGATGAGCAGCAGGAAGGACACGGCCTCGGGAACCGAGACCAGACGGAGGCGGCGGAGAGCGGAAGCGGTCTTGATGTCCACGGGTCACCTTCGGGGGCGGGGTCGACGTCGATCTTGTGAATGGATGCACAAGCGTCCCCCATTGTGGCATCAGGGAGTTTCCAGGGTTCGCTCAGGGTCCGGTGCCCTGTCCTCCGCCACCGCGCTGCGGCTACCTTCGCTCTCGTGGCTACGTTCCGATTGCAGGGCAGCAGAATGCTCGCCGTCGACATGACCGGCGACACGGTCAAAGCGAAGAACGGCTCGATGGTCGCCTATGACGGCACGATGAACTTCAAGAAGTTGACCGGGGGCGGCGAAGGCATCCGCGGCATGGTCACACGCCGGCTCACCAACGAACAGATGACGGTGATGGAGGTGAGGGGACACGGCACCTGCTGGTTCGCCGACCAGGCGACGGAGATCAGCCTGGTGGGCCTGCAGGGCGAGAAGCTCCACGTGGAGGCCGACAACCTCCTGTGCACGGAGGGAAGCCTGCGCACGGGCACGACGTTCACAGGCCTGCGCGGCGCGGCCCAGGGCAACGGCATCTTCACCACCACGGTCGAGGGCACGGGCCAGGCGGCGCTGATCTCGGACGGCCCGGCGGTGATCCTGCGCGTGACGAAGCAGAATCCCCTCCACGTCGACCCCGGCGCGTATGTCGCGCACCAGGGCAGTCTGAAGCAGAGCTTCCAGTCAGGCGTCACCTTCCGCACGTTCATGGGCGAGGGCGGCGGCGAGGCCTTCCAGATCCGCTTCGAGGGCGAAGGCCTCGTCTATGTCCAGGCCAGTGAGCGCAACACGATCGCGGGAGACGTGTGACATGCCGTTCCGTGAGGTCAACGCGAAGATGGTCGAGGCGACCGTCCAGCCCGGCACCAAGATGTTCAGCCAGCGCGGCGCCATGCTGGCCTACAAGGGGGATGTCTCCTTCACTCCCAACGTCACCGGCGGCCAGGGCGGCCTGATGGCCATGATCGGCCGCCGGGTCGCCAACGAATCCGTCCCGCTGATGACGGTGGAGGGCAACGGCACGGTGATGTTCGGGCACGGCGGTCACCACGTCCACGTGATCAGCCTGACCGGCGACACCATGTACGTGGAGGCGGACCGCCTGCTCGCCTTCGACGGCACCCTCCAGCAGGGCACGATGTTCCTCGGCTCGCAGGGCGGCGTGATGGGCATGGTGCGCGGCCAGGTGTCGGGCCAGGGCCTGTTCACGACGACGCTCAAGGGCCACGGCGCGGTCGCCGTGATGGCCCACGGCGGCGTGGTCGAGCTGCCGATCACCCCCCAGCGCCCGGTGCACGTCGACCCCCAGTCGTACGTGGCGCACCACGGGGACGTGCGCAACAAGCTGTCCACGGCGCTCGGCTGGCGCGACATGGTGGGCCGGGGCTCGGGCGAGGCGTTCCAGCTCGAGTTCAGCGGCAATGGCGTGGTGTTCGTCCAGGCATCGGAGGAGAAGCTGTGAGCACACCCGTGATCTTCGACCCGATGACACTCCCGAGCGACGACAACGTCAACGCGTACACCTTCTGTGTGGAGCTGACGGGCGGCCAGTGGTTCCTGCAGAAGGGCAAGATGATCGCCTACTACGGGCGCATCGACTTCAACGGCATCGGACACGGCCGCCTCGACCGCCTCGTGCGCACGTCCTTCCACTCCCCGCTGCACGCGAGCGACTGGGTGGTGGCCGAGGGCCAGGGCAAGATGCTGCTCGCCGACCGCGCCTTCGACGTGAACTCCTACGACCTCGAGGACGGCAACCTCACCATCCGCGCGGGCAACCTCCTCGCTTTTCAGCCAACTCTCGCGCTGAAGCAGTCCATCGTCCCGGGTTTCCTCACTCTCATCGGGACCGGCACATTCGTGGCGGTGTCGAGCGGTCCGGTGGTCTTCATGGAGCCGCCGATCCGGGTGGATCCGCAGGCCCTCGTCGGCTGGGCGGACTGCCCCTCCCCCTGCCATCACTACGACCACCAGTACATGACCGGTGTGATCGGCGGCCTCCGCGCCCTCACCGGGATCGGCGGCACGTCCGGCGAGGAGCACCAGTTCGAGTTCGTGGGCGCGGGCACGGTGCTGCTGCAGTCCTCGGAGGCACTGATGGCGGAGACGGCGACGGGCGCGGTGCCGCAGCAGGCCGGTGTGCCGGGAGGGCAGGGCGGCCAGGGGGCTCAGCCCGCATCGGGACAGCGAGGGCAACATGGCCAACGTGGACAGCAGCCGCAGGGACCGCGCCTTCCCGGACAACTAGGGGACCTCCAGCGTCGCTTCGGCCTGTGAGCGGTAGTCTGCGGAGTGTGACGGCGAACGCCTGTACCCCTCGAAATCCGGGGGGTGCGAGACGCGTCACACCCCGACACTCGTTCACCATTCAACTTCTTAGGTAGAATCGATTCCATGGAGACCGAGACGGCCCCGCAGTGGCTGACCGACGACGAACAGTGCGCCTGGCGTACCCACGTAGAGGTCAACAGGATGCTGACGTATCAGCTCGAGAAGGATCTCCAACCGTTCAACCTCACCATGAACGACTACGACATCCTCGTGCATCTCTCCGAGTCCGAGGACCACCGGATGCGCATGAGCGATCTCGCGGCCGCCACCCTGCAGTCCAAGAGCCGGCTCTCCCACCAGATCACCCGCATGGAGAACGCGGGCCTGGTCCGCCGGGAGAACTGCGAGTCCGACCGCCGCGGACTGTTCACCGTACTGACCGACGAGGGCATGGAGACCATGAAGCGCGTCGCGCCGCACCACGTGGCATCCGTGCGTCAGCACTTCGTCGACCTGATCTCACCGGAAGCGCTCAGCGATCTGCACAAGGCGCTCACGCCGATCGCGGAGCACTTGCGCGGGTTGCGCGGCAAGCCGTGACCGACGCTGGCGCTGTGCCGTAGCCGGGTCCGGGGCGGGGCGCCCCCTGCCCCTTAAGTGCCTCGCGGGTAGGGCCGTGTCTGCGCTGCGGGCCGTCAGTGGCTGGTCGCGCAGTTCCCCGCGCCCCTTTGGGGCGCTTCCGTACCGTCTGCCTCTCCTCGCGGCAGGCGCAGGATGAACAGGGCACCTCCCTCAGGGGACTCCGTGACCGTGAGGGTGCCGTTGTGGCGGGTGGCGACGTCGCGGGCGATGGCGAGGCCGAGGCCCGCGCCTCCGTCGTCGCGGGTGCGCGCGTCGTCGAGGCGTACGAACCGCTCGAAGATCCGCTCCCGCTCCTCCGGCAGCACCCCGTCGCCGTCGTCGGCCACCTCAAGGACCGCCCACGCCCCGTCGGCGCGGGTGGTGACCGTGACCCGGGACCGGGTGTGCCGCTGCGCGTTGGTCACCAGATTGCCGAGCACCCGCGCCAACTGACCGCGAGAACCGGCCACTTCGACGCTGTCCAGGCTCGTGGTGACGGCCACCCGGTCCCCCACGCGCTGCGACAGCTCCTCCCGGGCCAGGGCCGCGAGATCCACGCGTCCCTGGCCCGGCTTCTCCCCGGCGTCAAGGCGGGCGAGCAGCAGCAGGTCGGCGGCCAGCTCCTGGAGCCGCACGGTGTCCTCGACGGCGCCGGGCACATCCAGCAGATCCGGGTGCGCGGCGCCCACTTCGAGCTGGGTGCGCAGGGACGCGATGGGGCTGCGCAGTTCGTGCGAGGCGTCGGCGACGAAGCGGCGCTGGCGCTCCACGGACGTCTGCAGGGCGGCCAGGGTCTCGTTCGTGGTCCGGGCCAGGCGCGCGATCTCGTCGTGCGTGTCCGGCTCGGGCACCCGGCGGGCCAGGTCCTCCGAGGCGGTGATCTCGGCCATCTCGGCGCGAATCGCGTCGACGGGCCGCAGCGCGCGGCGCGTCACCAGCCAGGTGACGCCCGCGATCACGGCGAGCAGGACCGGGAAGCCGATCAGCATCGCCGTCAACGCCGTGGTGACGGCGCTCTGTTCGGCGGTCAGCGGGGCGCCCGCGTGAACGGTCAGCTCACCCTTCGACCCGGTGTCCACGCGCACCCCGGCGAAGCGGTAGTCCTGGGTGTCGCCGTCGACCCGTGCGGAGCCCTCGCCGATGCGGGTCTCGTCGGAGATGTCGCCGGGCTTGAGGGAGTCGCCGTCGTCGTCGGAGGCGTCGTCGGCGGCGTCCGCGGCGTCCTCTGCGGCTTCCTTGCGGTCCTCGGCGGCTTCCTTCTTGTCGCTCTCCGTGTCGCTCTCGTCGCCCTCGTCGTCGCTGTCGTCGGCGTCGTTGCCCGTGTCCGTGGGGGTGGGCTTCCCCGTGGGCTCAGGCGTGGGCTTCGAGGTCGGCTCGGGCGTCCGCGGGCCCGGATCGGGGCGTACGTCACTCACTCCCGTACCCGTCACCCGCTCCAGGTCGTCGCTCGCCGCGACAAGGCGGCCCTTCTCGTCCACGACCTGGACGGGGCTGTCCTCGTCGTCGGGAAGATCCAGCTTGTCGTACGCGACATTGGCGGCGAGCTGCGCGGCCACCTTGCGGGCGGCCGACTCGGCCTGGGCGTCGGCCTGGTCGATGAGGCTGCCGCGCAGCGAGAGCAGCACGGCGGCACCTGCGGCGACCAGCGCGAGCGCCACGACGAGGGTCGCGCCCACGGTGGCGCGGGCGCGCACGGAGCCGAACAGCCTTCTCATCGGGGGGCCTCCAGGCGGTAACCGGCGCCGCGGACCGTCTTGATGAGCGGGGCGCCGAGCTTGCGGCGCAGCGCGCTCACATACACCTCGACGATGTTGGGATCGCCCTCGTACGCGAAGTCCCAGACGTGCTCCAGGATGTCGGCCTTGGACACCACCTGGCCCACGCGCAGGACCAGCTGCTCCAGGACCGCGAACTCCTTGGCGGTGAGGGTGATTTCAGTCTCGCCCGTGTCGCCCTCGCCTCCCGTGGTGCGGAACACGCGGCGGGCGGCGGTGTCGATCTTCAGGTTGCCCAGGGTGTAGACGGGCGACGGGGACGCGGCGCGGCGGCGCAGCAGGGCCTTCACGCGGGCGACGAGGACGACGTACGAGAAGGGCTTGGTGAGGTAGTCGTCGGCGCCGGTGTCGAGGCCTTCGGCCTCGTCGTACTCGCCGTCCTTGGCGGTGAGCATCAGGATCGGTACGTCGTGTCCTGCGGCGCGCAGCGTCGAGCAGACGCGGTAGCCGTTCATGCCCGGGAGCATGATGTCCAGGATGACCAGGTCGTACGCGCCCTCGGTGGCGCGGTGCAGGCCGTCCACGCCGTCGTGGACGACGTCGACGGCGTAGCCCTCGGCCATCAGGCCCTTGGCCAGGGACAAGGCCAGTCGCTTCTCGTCTTCCACGATCAACAGGCGCATGCGCCCAGGATGCCCGAGCGAACCTGAAGAGTTCTTCAGGCTCCTTCAGGGGGCCTTCAGCTTCGCTCGGCCAGATTGGTTCTCGTCGGAACGGACGGCCCCGCCAACGGGGCCAACCACTCGGGAGGAACCCTCATGAAGCGCAACATCGTCATCGCCACCATCGCCGCCGCGGCGCTCGTCTCCGGCGGAACGGCGACGGCCTTCGCGCTGGGCGGCGACGACGAGCCGTCCGCGGCCGGCAAGTCCAGCGTGCAGCTGAAGGACGACGACCGCGGCGACCGCGGCTACGACGAGCGGGACGACGCCCACGACGACGACCGTGACGACCAGGACGACGCCCACGACGACGACCGCGAGGCCCGGGACGACGCCCGCGAGGATGCCCGCGAGGCCCAGGGCGACAAGGCGGAGAACGCCGCCGAGGTGAAGGGCGCCAAGGTGAGCGCCGCCGAGGCGATCGCCGCCGCGCTGAAGTCCACACCCGGGACCGCGGTCTCCGCCGACCTCGACGACGACAACGGCGGCCTGATCTGGGACGTGGACGTCCTGGGCAAGGACGGGCGCACCTGGCACAGCGTCGAGATCGACCCGGGCACGGGCAAGGTGCTCGGCTCGCACGTCGAGCGGGACGACGACGGCGACGACGCCGCGGAGGACTCGCGGGTCGCGTCGGCGGTCAAGGGTGCGTCGGTGTCCGCCGTCGACGCGGCCGAGGCTGCCTCCGGCAAGGGTGCGGTGACCTCCGTGGACGTCGACGATGACGGTTCTGGCGTGGGCGCCTGGGACGTCGAGACCACGTCGGCCGATGGTGCCGAGGGCCACTGGAACGTCGACCTGAACACCGGCAAGGTCACCGTCGACCGCACCGACGACTGATCCCGCCGCTTCGCGGCGGATGCTCTCCCACCCGCCCACCCGTTTACTCAGCACCGAGAGGTGCGGCGGGGGCGGGCGGGGCGCCCCCGGACGTGACCATCAGCCAAGCCCTCGCCACCCTCGGTGGCGGGGGCCACTTGGCGTCTGCGGCCGGTGTTCGTTCCCACTGTGGGCGGCTGGGCCGCCCACAGGGCGGATCCCGACCCTCAAGGCAGCCCAGGCCGAGGGTGCCCGTCATGCCAACGGCAACCCCGCCCGCCCCCCGGGCCCCGCCTAAGACGACGTCAAGCCCTCCACCAGCGAATCCGCCGCCGCGTAAGGATCAAGCTCCCCGGCAACAATGCGCTCGGCAAGAGCGCCCAACCGCACGTCCCCGTGGAGGTCCGCGATCCGCTCGCGGAGGCGGGTGACGGCGATGGCCTCGACCTCGCCCGCCGCCCGGGAGACCCGCCGCGAGGCGAGAACCCCCCGCTCCTCCATCCACGCCCGGTGCTTCTCCAGCGCCTCGACGAGCTCGTCGGTCCCCTCGCCGCGCGCGGCGACGGTCTTGACGATGGGCGGCCGCCAGTCCCCAGGGGACCGGGACTCCCCGAGCCCGAGCATGTGGTTCAGCTCGCGGGCGGTGGCGTCGGCCCCGTCCCGGTCGGCCTTGTTGACGACGTACACATCGCCGATCTCGAGGATGCCGGCCTTCGCCGCCTGGATGCCGTCGCCCATGCCGGGCGCGAGCAGCACCACCGAGGTGTCGGCCTGCGAGGCGATCTCCACCTCGGACTGCCCGACGCCCACGGTCTCCACGATGATCACGTCGCAGCCGGCCGCGTCCAGCACGCGGATGGCCTGCGGCGCGGCCCAGGCGAGCCCGCCCAGGTGGCCGCGGGTCGCCATGGAGCGGATGTAGACGCCGGGGTCGGAGGCGTGCTCCGACATCCGGACGCGGTCGCCGAGCAGCGCGCCGCCGGAGAACGGCGAGGACGGGTCGACGGCGAGGACGCCGACCCGCTTCCCGGCCCGCCGGTACGCGCTCACCAGCGCCGACGTCGACGTCGACTTGCCGACGCCGGGCGAGCCCGTGAGCCCGACGACGTACGCGTGCCCGGCCAGCGGGGCCAGCGCGGCCATCACCTCGCGGAGCTGCGGCGACGCCCCCTCGACCAGGGAGATGAGCCGGGCCACGGCCCGCGGCCTGCCCTCGCGGGCCTGCTCGACCAGGGAGGGGACGTCCTGCATTGCGGCTCCGTTCCGTACGTACGTATACGAGCAAGCGTCAGCGGCACCGGCAGGCCGGTGTCAGCCCTTCGCCACCTTCAGGATGAGCGCGTCGCCCTGACCGCCGCCGCCGCACAGCGCCGCCGCGCCCACGCCGCCGCCGCGCCGCTTCAGCTCCAGCGCCAGGTGCAGTACGAGCCGCGCGCCGGACATCCCGATCGGGTGACCCAGGGCGATGGCACCGCCGTTGACGTTCACCTTTTCCGTGGACACCCCGAGGTCCTTCATTGACTGGACGGCGACCGCGGCGAAGGCCTCGTTGATCTCGATGAGGTCGAGGTCCTCGACGCCGAGGCCCTCCTTCTTCAGGGCGTGCTGGATCGCGTTCGACGGCTGCGACTGCAGGGAGTTGTCGGGGCCCGCGACGTTGCCGTGCGCGCCGATCTCCGCGATCCAGGCGAGACCGAGCTCCTCGGCCTTGGCCTTGCTCATCACGACCACGGCGGCCGCACCGTCGGAGATCTGCGAGGCCGTGCCCGCCGTGATCGTGCCGTCCTTGGCGAACGCCGGGCGCAGCTTGCCGAGGGACTCGGCGGTCGTCTCGGCGCGGATGCCCTCGTCGCGGGAGACGAGCACGGGCTCGCCCTTGCGCTGCGGGACCTCGACGGGCGTGATCTCGGCGTCAAAGGTGCCGTTCTTCTGGGCGGCGGCCGCGCGCTGGTGGGACAGGGCGCCGATCTCGTCCTGCTCGGGGCGGGCGATGCCGAGGCGGGTGTTGTGCTTCTCCGTGGACTCGCCCATGGCGATGTTCTCGAAGGGGTCGGTGAGGCCGTCGTGCGCCATCGCGTCGAGCATCTCGATCGCGCCGTACTTGTAGCCCTCGCGGGACTTGGGGAGCAGGTGCGGGGCGTTGGTCATGGACTCCTGGCCGCCCGCGACCACGATGTCGAACTCGCCCGCGCGGATGAGCTGGTCGGCGAGCGCGATCGCGTCGAGGCCGGACAGGCACACCTTGTTTACGGTGAGCGCGGGCACGCTCATCGGGATGCCCGCCTTGACGGCGGCCTGGCGCGCCGGGATCTGCCCCGCCCCGGCCTGCAGCACCTGCCCCATGATCACGTACTGCACCTGGTCGCCGCCGATGCCCGCCCGGTCGAGCGCGGCCTTGATCGCGAAGCCGCCGAGGTCCGCACCCGAGAAGGACTTGAGTGAGCCGAGCAGACGCCCCATGGGCGTGCGCGCGCCCGCGACGATCACTGAGGTGGTTCCGGTCGTTCCAGACATGTGGCACGGCCCCTTCCAGCTGGGAAGCTGAGGAGAGTGAACGAGGGTTTACTCGAATGTACTGAGCGGTACGGCGCCCGTCACCGGGCAGCCGGTGTGATCGCGCGCACGTTGCGTAATCACGGTCGGGGGCGCTGCACTTGAGGCATGCTGACGCGAATCGATCACATTGGGATCGCCTGCCGAAATCTCGACGAGACCGTCGACTTCTATCGTGCTACATACGGCTTCGAGGTGTTCCACACCGAGGTCAACGAAGAACAGGGCGTGCGCGAGGCCATGCTGAAGATCAACGAGACGTCCGACGGCGGCGCCTCCTACCTCCAGCTCCTGGAGCCCACGCGGGAGGACTCCGCCGTGGGGAAATGGCTGGCCAAGAACGGGGAGGGCGTGCACCACATCGCCTTCGGCACGGCGGACGTCGACGGGGACGCCGCGGCCATCAAGGACAAGGGCGTGCGGGTGCTGTACGAGCAGCCGCGCATCGGGTCCATGGGGTCCCGCATCACCTTCCTGCACCCCAAGGACTGTCACGGCGTCCTCACCGAACTCGTCACTTCCGCGCCCGCCGAACAGCCGGAGCACTGACCCCCACATATCCGGGCCGGTAGGGTTGGGGGCGGCCGTCCGAACCTTGGGCGGTCGCTTGCCGGGGTCCGGGTTTCGGGGGACGAGCATCGGGGCAGCAGCCCGAGCTCCGCTGTTGATCTGACACCATTCCCCGGGGGCCCCGTGCGGTGAGGACGGACGGGGTTCGCACGAAGAGACTTGCGACCAGGGGACGGATGGGACCGCGCAGTGCGGGGCTACGAGAGCCAGGACAGCCGGCGACCGGCTGAGGCCGACCATCTCACGCGGTTCGAGGCCGAGATGGACCGGCTGAAGACCGAGCGGGAGAAGGCCGTCCAGCACGCCGAGGACCTCGGCTACCAGGTCGAGGTGTTGCGCGCCAAGCTGCACGAGGCGCGCCGCAACCTCGCGAACCGCCCTGCCTACGACAGCGCGGACATCGGCTATCAGGCCGAGCAGTTGCTGCGGAACGCCCAGGTCCAGGCCGAGCAGTTGCGCGCCGACGCCGAGCGCGAGCTGCGCGAGGCGCGCGCCCAGACCCAGCGCATCCTGCAGGAGCACGCCGAGCAACAGGCCCGGCTGCAGTCCGAGCTGCACGCGGAGGCCGTGTCCCGGCGCCAGCAGCTCGACCAGGAGCTGAACGAGCGCCGCCAGACCGTCGAGTCGCACGTCAACGAGAACGTCGCGTGGGCCGAGCAGCTGCGCGCCCGCACCGAGCAGCAGGCCCGCCGACTGCTCGATGAGTCGCGTGCCGAGGCCGACCAGGCCCTCGCCGCCGCGCGTACGGAGGCCGAGCGCGTCGCCGAGCAGGCCCGCCAGCGGCTGTCCGCCGACGCCGAGAGCGCCCGCGCCGAAGCCGAAGCGATCCTGCGCCGGGCCCGCACCGACGCCGAGCGCCTGCTGAACGCCGCCTCCACCCAGGCCCAGGAGGCCACGGACCACGCCGAGGCGCTGCGCTCGTCCACCGCGACCGAGTCCGACCAGGCCCGCCGCCAGGCCGCCGAGCTGAGCCGCGGCGCCGAGCAGCGCATGGCGGAGGCCGAGGCGGCGCTGCGCGAGGCGCGCGCGGAGGCCGACAAGGTCGTCGCCGACGCCAAGGAGGCCGCGGCCAAGCAGCTGGCGTCCGCCGAGGCGGCGGGCGAGCAGCGCACCCGTACGGCCAAGGAGCAGGTGGCCCGGCTCGTCGGTGAGGCGACCAAGGAGGCCGAGGCCGCGAAGGAGGCGGCCGAGCAGAAGCTCCAGGACGCCCGGGACGAGGCCGAGAAGCTGATCGCGGAGGCCGCCGAGAAGGCCCGCTCGATCACCGCCGAGGAGACCGCCTCGGAGATCGCGAAGGCCGCGCGGACCGCCGAGGAGGTCCTGGACAAGGCGTCCGAGGAGGCGAAGGCGACCACGCGCGCCGCCGCCGAGGAGGCCGAGCGGGTCCGCGCCGAGGCGGAGGCCGAGGCGGACCGGCTGCGCAGCGAGGCGCACGACATCGCCGAGCAGCTCAAGGGCGCGGCGAAGGACGACACCAAGGAGTACCGCGCCAAGACGGTCGAGCTGCAGGAGGAGGCGCGCCGGCTGCGCGGCGAGGCCGAGCAGCTGCGGGCCGACGCGGTCGCCGAGGGCGAGAAGATCCGCGGCGAGGCGCGGCGCGAGGCCGTCCAGCAGATCGAGGAGGCGGCGCGCTCCGCCGAGGAGCTGCTCGGCAAGGCGAAGGCCGACGCGGAGGAGGCCCGGCAGGCCGCGACCACCGAGGCCGAGCGGGTCCGCACGGAGGCCATCGAGCGGGCCACGTCCCTGCGCAAGCAGGCCGAGGAGACCCTGGAGCGCACCCGCGAGGAGACCGAGCGGCACCGCACGGAGGCCGCCGAGCAGGCCGACACGGTCAAGTCCGAGGCCGAGACGGCCGCGCAGGCGCTGCGCGAGGAGACCGAGCGTGCCGTGGCGGCGCGCAGGTCCGAGGCCGACGCCGAGCTGACCCGGCTGCACACGGAGGCCGAGGAGCGCCTGGCCGCCGCCGAGCAGGCGCTGACCGACGCGCGCGAGGAGGCCGAGCGGCTGCGCCGGGAGGCCACCGAGGAGACGGAGCGGCTGCGCTCGGAGGCCGCCGAGCGGATTCGTACGCTCCAGTCGCAGGCGGAGACGGAGGCCGAGCGGCTGCGTACCGAGGCCGCGTCGGACGCCTCGGAGTCGCGCGCCGAGGGCGAGGCCGTCGCGGTGCGGCTGCGCTCGGAGGCCGCCGCCGAGGCGGAGCGGCTGAAGAACGAGGCGCAGGAGTCCGCGGACCGGGTGCGCGCGGAGGCCGCCGCGGCCGCCGAGCGGGTCGCCGCCGAGGCCGCCGAGGCCCTGTCGGCCGCGCAGGAGGAGGCCGTACGCCGCCGCCGCGAGGCCGAGGAGACGCTTGGCGCGGCGCGTGCGGAGGCCGACCAGGAGCGGGAGCGGGCGCGCGAGCAGAGCGAGGAACTGCTCGCCTCGGCGCGCAAACGCGTCGAGGAGGCGCAGGCCGAGGCGGTCCGCCTGGTCGAGGAGGCCGAGGCGCGAGCCACCGAGATGGTCTCGGCGGCCGAGCAGAAGGCCCAGTCGGTCCGGGACTCGGTGGCGGGTCTGCAGGAGCAGGCGCAGGAGGAGATCGCGGGCCTGCGGTCGGCGGCCGAGCACGCCGCGGAGCGCACCAAGCAGGAGGCGCAGGAGGAGGCGGACCGCGTCCGCGCCGACGCGTACGCCGAGCGGGAGCGGGCGAGCGAGGACGCGAGCCGCACCCGCAGCGAAGCCGCGCAGGAGGCGGAGGCCGCCAAGTCGCTCGCGGAGCGCACGGTCGCGGAGGCCATCACGGAGTCCGAGCGGATGCGTTCGGACGCGTCCGAGCACGCCCAGCGGGTGCGCACGGAGGCGTCTGGACACCATCGCGTCGGCCGAGCAGGACGCCGCGCGCACCCGCGCCGACGCTCCGGCGAGGACGCCAACCGCATCCGCAACGACGCGGCGGGCCCAGGCCGACACCTGATCGGCGAGGCCCGCAGCGAGGCCGAGCGGCTCACTCACGGAGACGGTCACCGAGACCGACCGGCTCAAGGCCGACACCGCGGCCGAGGCCGAGCGGCTGCGTGCCGAGTCGGTGGCGAAGGCCGAGAAGCTGATCGCGGACGCGTCGGGCGACGCCGAGCGGCTGCGCGCGGAGGCGGCGGAGAACGTCGGCTCGGCACAGCAGCACGCCGAGCGCGTCCGCGCCGAGTCCGCGCGCCTCAAGGAGGAGGCCGACGCCGAGGCGGAGCGGGTCGGGGCGCAGGCGCGCGAGGAGGCCGAGCGCACCCTCGACGAGGCCCGCAAGGAGGCCAACAAGCGCCGCACGGAGGCCGCGGAGCAGGTCGACAAGCTCATCACGGAGGCCGCGGCCGAGGCCGAGAAGCTCACCACGGACGCCCAGGAGAAGGCCCTCAAGGCGACGACGGACGCGGAGGCGCAGGCCGACACGATGGTCGGAGCGGCCCGCACGGAGGCCGAGCGCCTGGTCGCCGAAGCCACCGTGGAGGGCAACTCGCTGGTGGAGAAGGCGCGTACGGACGCGGACGAACTGCTCGTCGGCGCGCGCCGGGACGCCACCGCGATAAGGGAGCGGTCCGAGGAGCACCGCGAGCGCATCACCACCGAGATCGAGGAGCTGCACGAGCGCGCCCGGCGCGAGTCGGCGGAGGCGATGAAGACCGCGGGCGAGCGCTGCGACGCGCTGGTGAAGGCCGCCGAGGAGCAGCTGGCCGAGGCCGAGGCGAAGGCCAAGGAGCTGCGCGCGGAGGCCGATTCGGAGGCCAGCTCGGTGCGGATCTCCGCAGTGAAGAAGGCCGAGGGCCTGCTCAAGGAGGCCGAGACGAAGAAGGCCGAGCTGGTGCGCGAGGCCGAGCGGATCAAGAGCGAGGCACAGGCCGAGGCCGAGCGCGTGGTCGACGAGGGCAAGCGGGAGCTGGAGATCCTCGTCCGGCGCCGCGCGGACATCAATGCGGAGATTTCCCGTGTCCAGGACGTGCTCGAGGCGTTGGAATCCTTTGAGGCCCCGCAGAGCGGCGGCAAGGACGGCGGCGTCAAGGCGGGGGCAGCGGCCGGCGCGACCCGTTCGGGTGGCAAGCCGTCAGAAGGCTAGCCACAGGGCCAGTTCCGTGCTCGGCAAGGACCTTCGGCACTGTCGCTGGCAAGCAGTCTGCCGGTTAGCCACTCAAAAGGGGTGTCATTCTCCAGATCAAACGGGCATACGCTCGATGACACGCCGCAACGCCCCCTAGGATTCCCTCTATCACCTCACCCGGTCTCATTCGACAGGAACCCCATGAGCGACACTTCCCCCTACGGCTTCGAGCTTGTGCGGCGTGGGTACGACCGCGCTCAGGTGGACGAACGTATCTCCAAGCTCGTCTCCGACCGTGACTCCGCTCTCACTCGAATCACTGCTCTGGAAAAGCGCATCGAGGAGCTCCACCTCGAGACGCAGAACGCCCAGGCCCAGGTCGCCGACGCCGAGCCGTCGTACGCCGGTCTCGGTGCCCGCGTCGAGAAGATCCTCCGCCTCGCCGAGGAGGAGGCGAAGGACCTGCGCGAGGAGGCGCGGCGCGCGGCTGAGCAGCACCGTGAGCTCGCCGAGTCCGCCGCCCAGCAGGTGCGCAACGACGCCGAGTCGTTCGCCGCCGAGCGCAAGTCCAAGGCCGAGGACGAGGGCGTCCGCATCGTCGAGAAGGCCAAGGGCGAGGCGAACGCGCTGCGTGCCGAGGCGCAGAAGGACGCGCAGTCCAAGCGCGAGGAGGCGGACGCCCTCTTCGAGGAGACCCGCGCGAAGGCCGCCCAGGCCGCCGCCGACTTCGAGACGAACCTCGCCAAGCGCCGCGAGCAGTCCGAGCGCGACCTGGCGTCCCGTCAGGCCAAGGCCGAGAAGCGCCTCGCGGAGATCGAGCACCGCGCGGAGCAGCTCCGCCTGGAGGCGGAGAAGCTGCGCACGGACGCCGAGCGCCGCGCCCGCCAGACCGTCGAGACCGCACAGCGCCAGGCCGAGGACATCGTCGCCGACGCCAACGCCAAGGCGGACCGCATCCGCAGCGAGTCGGAGCGCGAGCTCGCGGCCCTCACCAACCGCCGCGACTCGATCAACGCGCAGCTCACGAACGTCCGCGAGATGCTCGCGACGCTCACCGGCGCGGCCGTCGCCGCCGCGGGCACGCCCGCCGAGGACGAGCCGATCTCGCGGGGGGTTCCGGCACAGCAGAGCCGCTGAGGCGGAGCACATCAGCACGGGGTGAACGCACCGAAGCCCCCTGTCACGCCAAGTGGCAGGGGGCTTCGTCCCGTTTTAGCGTGTGCGCATGATCGAGCTCGAGGGGCTGACCAAGCGGTACGGCGAGAAGGTCGCCGTCAACAACCTCACCTTCACCGTCCACCCGGGCATCGTCACGGGCTTCCTCGGGCCGAACGGCGCCGGCAAGTCGACGACGATGCGGATGCTGCTCGGTCTCGACAACCCGACCGCGGGCGATGTGCGCATCGACGGCAAGCACTACGCGCAGCTGAAGGATCCGCTGAAGTACATCGGCGCGCTCCTGGACGCCAAGGCCATGCACGGCGGCCGCAGCGCCTTCAACCACCTGCTGTGCCTCGCGCAGTCCAACGGCATTCCGCGCGCGCGGGTGCACGAGGTCCTGGACACCGTGGGTCTGACGCCGGTCGCCAAGAAGAAGGCGAAGGGGTTCTCGCTCGGCATGGGCCAACGCCTGGGCATCGCGGGCGCGCTGCTCGGTGACCCCGAGATCCTGATGTTCGACGAGCCGGTCAACGGCCTCGACCCCGAGGGCATCCACTGGATCCGGAACCTGATGAAATCCCTCGCCTCCCAGGGCCGTACGGTCTTCGTCTCCTCGCACCTGATGAGCGAGATGGCCCTCACCGCCGACCACCTCGTCGTCATCGGCCAGGGCCGCCTCCTCGCCGACACCTCCATGGCGGACTTCATCCGGCAGAACTCGCGGTCCTACGTCCGGCTGCGCTCCCCGCAGCGCGAGCGGCTGCTCGACGTGCTGCACCAGGCCGGGATCACCGCCGTCGAGGCGGCGGGCGGCACGCTCGAAGTGGACGGCACCGGGCCGGAGCAGCTCGGTGAGCTCGCCGCGCAGCACCAGCTAGTCCTGCATGAACTCAGCCCACAGCAGGCGTCGTTGGAGGAAGCCTTCATGCAGCTCACGGCGGAGTCGGTGGAGTACCACGCGCACGCGGACCACCAGGGCCCCGGCGACGCGGCAGCCGGTGGGGCACCGGCCGGCGGGCCGCCCCCGGGACAGACGCCTGGCCAGGCGCCCGGCCAGGCGCCGGGACAGGCTCCAGGTCAGGGCTGGGGATCCGGCTGGCAGCAGCCGCGGAAGGGGAAGTGACCCATGGCCGCGACGCAGGTACTGAAGTCGGAGTGGACCAAGATCCGCTCGGTCTCCTCGACGGTGTGGACGCTCGGCCTCGCCGTCGTCGTCACGATCGCCCTCGGCATGCTGATCAGCATCCTGTCGAAGAACGACTACGACAACCTCAGCCGCGAGGACAAGATCACCTTCGACCCGACGTTCATCAGCTTCGCCGGGATGTCCCTCGGGCAGCTCGCGATGATCGTCTTCGGTGTCCTGGTGGTCTCGAACGAGTACAGCACCGGCATGATCCGCACCTCGCTCGCGGCCGTCCCGCAGCGCGCCACCTTCCTGTTCAGCAAGGTCGCGGTCGCCACGGTGCTCGCGCTCGTGGTCGGCCTCGCCACCAGCTTCGCCGCGTTCTTCCTCGGCCAGGCGATGCTCGGCGAGTACAAGGCGCAGATCGGCGACCCGGGCGTGCTGCGGGCGGTCATCGGCGGCGGGCTCTACATGACGCTCATCGCCATGTTCTCGATGGGCGTCGCCGCGATGCTGCGCAGCCCGATGCTCTCGCTCGGCATCCTGATGCCGTTCTTCTTCCTGATCTCCAACATCCTGGGCAATGTCGGGGCCACGAAGAAGGTCGGCCGCTACCTGCCCGACCAGGCCGGCAGCAAGATCATGCAGGTCAAGAAGCCGTTCGACGACGCCACTCCGTACGGCCCGTGGGGCGGCCTCGGCATCATGGCGGCCTGGACGGTGGCGGCACTGATCGGCGGTTACGTACTACTAAAGAAGCGAGATGCTTAGCCGAAGGGCGAGGTTTTACCCGCTCTTGGCTGGAACCGTCAGTTCACAGATATCCTCCTAACCCTTACGGGGGCGTGTGCCCCGACGTCCTGAACCATTCGATGGGTGCGGAGAATGATCGAGGCAGTCGGCCTGACGAAGCGCTACGGCGCCAAGACAGCCGTGTACAACCTTTCCTTCCAGGTGCGGCCCGGCACCGTGACCGGCTTCCTCGGCCCCAACGGGTCCGGCAAGTCCACGACGATGCGCATGATCCTCGGGCTCGACGCGCCCTCGCAGGGGCAGGTGACGATCGGCGGCTACCCGTACCGAAAGCTGCCGAACGCGCCCCGCCAGGTCGGCGCGCTGCTCGACGCCAAGGCGGTGCACGGCGGCCGGCACGCCCGCAACCACCTGCTGTGCCTCGCCCAGCTCTCCGGCATCCCGGCCCGGCGCGTGGACGAGGTGCTCGGTGTCGTCGGCCTCCAGGAGGTGGCGAGGAAGCGCTCCAAGGGCTTCTCGCTCGGCATGGGCCAGCGGCTCGGCATCGCCGCGGCGCTGCTGGGCGACCCCCAGGTGCTGCTCTTCGACGAGCCGGTCAACGGCCTCGACCCCGAGGGCATCCTCTGGGTGCGCAACCTGATGAAGTCCCTCGCGGCGGAGGGGCGCACCGTCTTCGTCTCCTCGCACCTGATGAGCGAGATGGCCCTCACCGCCGAGCACCTCATCGTCATCGGCCGCGGGCAGCTGCTCGCCGACATGAGCGTCACGGACTTCATCTCGGCGAACTCCGCCGATTTCGCCCGGGTGCGCACCCCGGACACCGACCCGCAGCAGCGCGAGAAGCTGACCGCCGCGCTCACCGAGGCCGGCGGCCAGGTGCTGCCCGAGCAGGACGGCGCGCTGCGCGTCACCGGCCTGCCGCTGCCCCGCATCAGCGACCTCGCGCACGGCGCGGACGTCCGCCTGTGGGAGCTCTCGCCGCACCAGGCCTCGCTGGAAGAGGCGTACATGCGCATGACGCAGGGCGCCGTCGACTACCGCTCGACGATCGACCAGCGCGCGGGCCTGCAGGAGCAGCTCCCGCCCGGCGCGATGCCGCAGCCGCAGCTTCCCGTGCCCGGCCAGGGCCAGCACGGCTGGTACGCCCCGCCGCCGCCCCAGCAGGGCGGTCAGCCCTTCGCGATGCCGCAGGGCGCGCCCGGCGCGGCCCCCGGCGACGCGAACCCGTACGCCGCGGCCCCCCAGCCCCCGGCCGGTGCCCCCGCCCCCGCCCCCGAGATGACCAAGCGCGCCACCGACAACGAGGAATCCCGATGACCACGCCTCCGACTCCGCAGCAGCCGCAGGCGCAGCCCCAGCAGCCCCAGGCCCCCGCCCAGCAGCCCCAGCAGGCCTACGCGGGCGCCATGGCCGCCCCGCAGGGCCCGCCAGCCATGGTGCCCGCCCCGCCGCCCGCGCCCGCCGCCCCGGCCCCGCCGTCGGCCTGGCAGCAGGCGATGAGCAACGCCTACACCTCGCCGATCCCGATCAAGAAGACCAACCTCGGGCACGCCCTCGCCTCCGAGTGGACGAAGATCAAGTCGGTCCGCTCCACGGTGTGGACGCTGAGCATCTTCCTGATCCTGGTCATCGGCATCGGCCTGCTCGCGGTCGCGAACACGCAGGCCGACGACTACCAGGACGTGCCGTTCACCGTCCCGGCGTTCTTCGGCCTGATGCTCGGCCAGATCTGCCTGATCACGCTGGGCGTCCTGGTGACGTCGTCCGAGTACGGCACCGGCATGATCCGCACCACCTTCACCGCCTCGCCGCAGCGCCACCGCGTCCTGGCGGCGAAGGCCCTGATCTTCTTCGTGGTCGCCTTCGTCGCGTCCGCGGGCTCGATCCTCCTGGTGGGCCTGATGGCGTCGGGCGCGCACAGCGGCCCGGAGGCGGGCGACATCCCGTGGGGCGGCACGGTCCTCAAGGGCGCCCTGTACGTCTCGCTGCTCGGCGTGCTCGCGCTCGCCGTCGGCTCCATGCTGCGCCACTCCGCGGGCGCCATCACGACGATGCTCGGCGTGGTTCTCGTACCGGCGATCCTGCCCGGGTTCCTGGGCATCTGGGAGAGCACCCAGAAGCTCGGCGAGAAGATGGCCGACTACAACGCGATCAACTCGCTCGCCGCGGTCTTCCAGATCGACGGCCCCGACAGCAGCAGCGGCTCGGGACAGCTGGTGCTGCTCGTCGTCGTCACGGCCGCCGCCGTCGTCGGCGCCTTCGCGCTCCTGGAGAAGCGCGACGTCTGAGCACGAACAGCCCGCCGGGGCCAGTACCCCGGCGGGCGCCGGGGGCTAATACCTCGGCGCGTTACGAGACCGCTGCACCCGCGTGGTGCGGCGGTCCTTCGCGTTCCAGCACGCCGTGTGCCAGTGTCTGCGCTCGTCCACGCCCGAGTGCTCGGGCCAGGCGACCACGTGCGCGAACCGGGAGGGGATCTCCTGGTCGCAGCCCGGGCAGCGGTAGGTCTTGCCGTTCGCGCTCGCGCCCGCCACGTGCCGCACGCTCCACTCCTCGCCCTGCCAGCTCTCGGCACGCTGGAAGCCGCCGTAGCGGCCGGGCGGCTCCGCCTCCTGGGGACCTTGGCCCGGCCTGGGATCTCCGGCGCCCTTGGGGCGGTTACGACGCGGCGACACAGGACACCTCACGAGGACTGGGTGGCAGGCGGTGGGACAGTGGGCAGACGTACGCCCAGCCTACGCACCGTACAGAGGGGTAGACGTCCTTCACCAACCCCCACAGATCCCCCCTGCCCCGAGCAGAAAATCTGCCAATCTGCATGCCAAGCCGTGCCCTTGGCACTTGTCATGCGTTGTTGCCGGTAGGGGAGTGCCTGCGTCGGTGCCAAGGAGGCAGGAAGTTCGATGCGCTTAGGAAGTTTTGTGCTGGCCGCCCAGTTCCCGGGCCAGGGCCATGGGGAAGCACTGCACCGCGCGGTGCGTTCGGTGGAAGTGGCCGAGGAGGCGGGGCTCGACTCCGCCTGGCTCGCGGAGCACCACTTCGTGCCGTACGGCACCTGTCCTTCCGCGATCACGCTCGCGGCCCTGCTGCTCGGGCGCACCCGCCGCATCCGCGTCGGCACCGCCGTGAGCGTACTGCCCACCGCCCACCCGGTGGCACTCGGCGAGCAGGCCGCGCTGCTGCACCTCACCTCGGGCGGCCGCTTCTCGCTGGGCGTGGGGCGCGGCGGGCCCTGGGTGGACCTGGAGGTATTCGGCGCGGGCATCGAGGCGTACGAGAAGGGGTTCCCGGAATCGCTCGACCTGCTGCTGCGCTGGCTCAGCGGGGCGCCGCGGGTGGCCGGGCCCGGCGGGCGGTTCGCCTTCCGTGACGTGGCGGTCGTGCCGCGCCCGCAGGAGGCGCTGTCGGCGCCGCCGGAGTCGCAGGGCCCGTTCCCGGACCTGCCCGCCCCGCCGGAGCAGTCCGCGCCGGAGCGGCCCGCGCCGCCCTCCGGCCCCGAGGTGGTCGTGGCGTGCACCTCGCCGTCGAGCGTCCGGCTCGCCGCCGCCCGCGGTCTGCCGATGCTGCTCGGCATGCACGTGGGCGACGAGGAGAAGGCCGAAATGGTGGCGTTGTGGAGCAGGCACGCGCGCGCGGCCGGGCGCACGCCGGACGAGGTGGCGCAGGCCGCGCACGTCTCGGCGGGAGTCGTGCAGATCGCCGACCGCCGCGTGGAGGCGGCCGAAACCCTCACCAAGGCCATGCCGGGCTGGCTGCGGTACGGCCTGGACGCGCACGTCACCGTGGACGGCCGCGTGCGCGCCATGCGCGACCCGCTGGGATACACAGAACTGCTCTGCGGCATCCACCCCGTGGGGACACCCCAGGTATGCGTGGACCGCCTGTCGGCAACATCAGAACGCACAGGCATCACACGCTTCGCCCTACTGGTGGAGGGCTCAGGCGACCTGGCAACAACAGAGGACAACGTACGCCGCCTGGGCACAGAGGTCCTCCCACAGCTGACCTAGGAAGCGGCGCCCCGAACAGACGCCCCGAAGGGGCGCCGTGAAGGGGCGCCGTGAAGGGGCGCGGGGAACTGCGCGCCCAGCCCCCACAAACCGGCAGACCAACGAGAGAGGCACCCCCCACCCCGGGGGCACCCGCACAAGGCGCCCACGCCAGCTGCCGCTCCGGTACTGAAACACCTCCCGCGCACGGAGCGGCAGCAACTGGCGTCAGCAGTCCCGTAGTTCGGGCGACTGGTTCAGCAACTGGCCACGGATGGAAGTGAACTTGGCCAGCCTGTCGTCCGCGGAGCCGTCCAACGGGAACACCGCCACACGGTGGCAGTTCTGGAACGCCAAACGGACCCCGAAGTGGCGCTGCAGGGCGCCGCGAATCGCGTCACTCGCGAGCGCGCGCAGCAGCTGGCCACGCGCCTGCTCGTCCGGCGGCGGCGTCTGGTTGTCGGCGAACTCTCCACCGTCGACCTTCAACTGGGCCACCAGGGAGCTGATCATCTCCCACGCGTAAGGCAGGGAGGTCCGGACGCAGTCGACGAAAGCTGCTTCGTCGACCTCGCCTCGCTCGGCCTGTTCCAACAGTGCCGGTGAGACGTCGAGCGACATGGGTTCTCCTCTCGCACCCCCAGGGAGCAGGGGCTTACGGACAGGGAAGGAGCTCGCATACGCAGCGTGCACGTGCGACGACCTCCTGCTTATACGGTAGGCAACGGCCCGGGCGGGCACCAGGAGATTGGGCGCATAACCGGCCAGGATCGAACGGGCTCATCGCTGGACAAGTGGTGCGGCCCACAAAGCCTCCGGAGCCGTCCCGGGCCCACGGAATTCGCTGGACCACCCCGCGTCGAGTAGCGTTGCCGACCATGCGTCTCGTCATCGCCCGCTGCTCCGTGGACTACGCGGGCCGGCTCACCGCCCATCTCCCGTCGGCCCCCCGCCTGATCCTCGTCAAGGCGGACGGCAGCGTCTCCATTCACGCTGACGACCGGGCCTACAAGCCCCTCAACTGGATGTCGCCGCCGTGCACCCTGAAGGAGGGCGCGGGCGACGACACCGGAGTGTGGACCGTCATCAACAAGGCGGGCGAGAAGCTCATCATCACCATGGAGGAAGTCCTCCACGACTCCTCGCACGAACTGGGCGTGGACCCGGGCCTCATCAAGGACGGCGTGGAAGCACACCTTCAGGAGTTGCTCGCCGACCGGATCGAGACCCTCGGCGAGGGCTACTCACTGATCCGCCGCGAATACATGACGGCGATCGGCCCGGTCGACATCCTCTGTCGCGACGCCGACGGGCAGACCGTCGCGGTCGAGATCAAGCGCCGCGGCGAGATCGACGGCGTCGAGCAACTGACCCGCTACCTGGAACTGTTGAACCGCGACCCGCACCTGGCGCCGGTCAAGGGCATCTTCGCCGCCCAGGAGATCAAGCCGCAGGCACGGGTGCTCGCCACGGACCGCGGCATCGGCTGCGCGGTCCTCGACTACGACGCGCTGCGCGGCATCGAGGACGACAAGCTCCGCCTGTTCTGAGCGGACCGTCCCGACGCACGTAGGGAAAGGGGCCGGATTCCCGTAGGGATCCGGCCCCTTTCGCGTAGGCGCGGCACCTCTTGGACGTACGACGACCTACGACCACGGACGACGGGTACGTCGCGTCGGACCGCCCGCGTACGTCGCGTCAGATCATCGTGGACGGTCCCGGGCCGGATCCGCTCGGCGAACCGGACGTGTCACTCGTCGCCGAGGCGCTGCTCGCCGGGCTCGACGCCGGCGGGCCGCCGGCCGAGTTGGACGTATCCGGTGAGGACGGCGTCGTCGGCGGGGTGGTCGGCGGCGTCGTCGGCGGAGTGGTGGGCGGGGTCGTCGGTGGCGTCGTGGGCGGCTTCGTGGGCTTGGTCGGCTTGTCCGTCGGCTTGGTGGGCCCGTCCGTGGGCTTGGTCGGCTTGTCGCTCGGCTTGTCCGACGGCTTGCCGCTGGGCTTGTCGGACGGGTCCTTCGGGTCGTCGTCGTCGCTCTGCGAGGGCGTGCCGCCGGTGCTGGGCGTCGGGTCGTCCGAGGTGCCGGGCACGCCGTCCTTGCCCGGGTCGGTCGGGCGGGACGTGGAGTCCTTGCTCGGCTTGTCGGCGTCGAGGCCGCCGCCCTCGTCGTCCGTGCTCGCCGACTGGTCGGTGCGCACCCGGTCGGGCGGGCCCTCGTCCTTGTCGGAGGTCGCGCCGAGCGTCACCACGGTGCCGAGGACCGCGACGAGCACCGCGCCCGCCCCGGCCGCGGCCAGATTGCGCCGCGTGCCCCGCACGATGGAGCGGCGGTTGGGCGCGGGCGCCGCGCCCGCGCCGGACGCGGCCCCGGCGGGGCCGGCCTGCTGGGTCACGAGGGTGTCGGGCTCGGGCGGCGGGGCGGGCAGCGCGGCGCCCGCGAAAGCCGCGGGGACTCCGCCGGGCGGCGACGCCGATTCCTCGTAGCGGGCGTCGGGCACCTCTTCGCCTGCCGTGGCCTGGCCGCCGCCGGGCAGCACGCCGCCCGAGCGGTCGGCGACCAGGGCGAGGGCCCTGCGCCCGGCGATCATGCCGCGCTTGTCGGCGAGCGCGCCGCGCAGCCCGATGGACGCCTCCAGTTCGGCGCGGGCCCGGTCGAGACGGCCCACGCAGAGCGCGAGGATGCCCAACTCGTGGTGGAAATAGGCCTCTTCGGCGACCTCGCCGGAGGTGCGCGAGGCCTCCTGGCCGGACCGCAGGGCCCGCTCCCAGGCGCCCCAGTGCAGTCCGCCGGCGAAGGCGGGCGCGACGTTGCGGGCGAGCAGCACCGCGGCGGACGGCTCGGCGGCGCCGCTGTCGGCCCCGACGCCCGGCCCGTTGATCAGCGCGGCGAGCGCCGCGAGGACCGCGTCGGCCTCGGCGGCGACCCGTTCGGGGCCCACCGAGGGGTGCCCGGACCACCAGGCGTAGTGCTGGGCGGCGGACTGGGCGTTCGCGGCGGCGTCGTCGGCGTACCCGGCGCTCTCGAGCTGGGTCCGCACCCCGGCCGCGAGCCGGTAGTGCCCGCCGACCGGGGTGACCAGGGCGCAGTCGACCAGTTCCGCGAGCGCCGCGTCGGCGTGGGTGTCGCCGACGAGCGCGGGCAGGTGGGCCGGGTGCGGCAGTTCGCCGCCGAGCGCCACGGCGAAGCGGAGCGCGGCGCGCGCGGACGCGCTCAGCCGGGAGGCGAGCAGGGCCGCGGGCGCGGCGCCGTCGGCGAGGGACGGCAGCGGTACGTCGTGTCCGTCGCCCGCGTCGAACGGGGCGTCGTAGGGGGCGGCGCCGGAGCCGTCGTAGTTTCCGTACGCGTCGAAGGCCGTCGGGTCGGCCCGCAGCTGGTCGCGTTGCCGCAGCAGGGCGCCGGCCTGGACGAAGCGCAGCGGCAGTCCCTCGGACTCGAACCAGAGGTCGCCGGCCCAGTTGGCCTCGTCGTCGGTCAGGACGCGGCCGACGACGCGCTCCAGGAGTTCCAGGCCGCCGCCGCGGCCGAGCCCGCCGAGGAAGACCTCTTCGAGGTGGGACTCGGGCGCCGGGGCGGCGACGTCGGGCGTCGCGGACACGAGGAAGGCGCACTCGGGTGTGGCGTCCAGGAGCTCTTCGAGGGCGGCGCCGCCGAACTCCAGGTCGTCGAGGACGACGACGGCGCCGACGTCGCGGAGCAGTTCGCGCAGCAGGGTCCCGTCGGGGCGGTGCAGCGGCGCGTCGTAGACGGTGGCGAAGAGGTCGTACAGCAGGTCGTTCACCGTGCGGTGGTAGCCGCTGAGGCGGACCACGCCGTCGGGGGCGAGGTCCGCGCAGTCCTCGGCGACGGCGGCGAGCAGCGCGGTGCGGCCGGCTCCGGCAGGGCCGGTGAGGCGCACGGAGCGCCCGCGCGCGAGCAGCCGCACCAGGCGTTCGCGTTCCTCCTGCCGTTCGAGCAGGGGCAGCCGCGGCAGGGCGGGTCCCGGCGGCACGGGCGGCAGCGCGGCGCGGCGGCGTTCGTCGCGCTCGGCGGCGGTGTGCTTGCGCGGGCGTCCGGGCTGCTCTCCCGGCGGGCAGGGTTCTATCTCGCTGCCGTCGACGGGGTTCACGGTGAGCAGGAAGTCGCCGGACACCACTTGGACGGTGCGGGCGACCGCGGGCGGCCCGAAGTCGGCCGTGGCCGGGGTGCTCGGGCCCGGCGGGCCCTGTGGACCCGGCGGACCCGGCGGGGCGTCCTGCGGCGGGCGTGCTTCGTACGCCTCGCCGGACGCGCGCGCCGCGCTGTCGTCGTCGATGCCTTCGCGGCCGGGGCTCGCGTCTTCGCGGCCGTCACCGTCGTGGCCGTACTCTTCCGGTCCCGTGTTCATCGGGTCCATCGTCCTAGCCCCCCAGATGCGTCGTGTGTGCGAAGCCCCCTCCGGCCTTGGGCACACCGCGCTGTCGCTTCTGGTCCGGTGCCCCCCGTGCGGGTTCGTCCATCGGCAGGCGACCGAACCCTAAACCGTCCTCAGTATCTATGCGGAGGGCGGGGTACCGCCCAGCCCGAGACGTCACAGTCTCGTGAGGATTGTGCGCGTTACACGCGCGGGAGCGATTCGACCCCGATGCCGCCTTCGATGGCGAGGATGCGGTGCAGCCGGGTGGCGACGAGGAGTCGCTGCATCTGCGGGGGCACACCGCGCAGCACGAGCCGGCGCCCGCATCGTCCTGCGCGGCGGTGCGCGCCCATGATGACGCCGAGTCCCGTGGCGTCCCACGAGTCGAGTTCGGACAGGTCGAGCACCAGGTCGCCGGCGCCGTCGTCGACGGCCGAGTGCAGGACCGTACGGGCGTCCGCCGCGCTGCGTACGTCGAGGCGTCCCCCGACGACCAGCTGGGCCTGGTCGCCCCTGATGTGCATATGCGCTCCCCAAGAGTGCGGTGTCGTATGTGACGCCTGTGCCGCGAGGCGTCTGTGTATGTCACAGCAACTGACGGCCGCTCGGGTACGGAAGTTGCCGTCTGTAAGCGAACCGATACCGAATTCACCCCGAGGGGTGATCCCGGGAGCGCACAGGTGTCGGTATGAGGCGTCAGTGCTTGTAGAAGCCCTGCCCGCTCTTGCGTCCGATGTCACCGGCGTCAACCATCCGGCGCATCAGCTCCGGAGGGGCGAACTTCTCGTCCTGGGACTCGGTGTAGATGTTCTCGGTGGCGTGCAGCAGGATGTCGACGCCGGTGAGGTCGGCGGTCGCGAGCGGGCCCATGGCGTGGCCGAAGCCGAGCTTGCAGGCGATGTCGATGTCCTCGGCGCTGGCGACGCCCGACTCGTACAGCTTGGCCGCCTCGACGACGAGCGCCGAGATGAGGCGGGTGGTGACGAAGCCCGCGACGTCGCGGTTGACGACGATGCAGGTCTTGCCGACGGACTCGGCGAACTCGCGGGTGGCGGCGAGGGTTTCGTCGCTCGTCTTGTGGCCGCGGACCAGTTCGCAGAGCTGCATCATCGGGACCGGCGAGAAGAAGTGGGCGCCGACGACGCGCTCCGGCCGCTCCGTCACGGCCGCGATCTTGGTGATCGGGATGGCGGAGGTGTTGGAGGCGAGCACCGTCTCGTCGCGCACGAGCTTGTCGAGCGTCCGGAAGATCTCGTGCTTGACCTCGAGCTTCTCGAAGACGGCCTCGACGACGACGTCCGCGTCGGCGGCGGCGTCCAGGTCGGTGGTGGTGGTGATGCGGCCGAGGGCGGCTTCCGCGTCGGCGGCGTCGAGCTTGCCCTTGCCGACGAACTTCTCGTACGAGGCCTTGATGCCGTCGGTGCCGCGGGTCAGCGCCTCGTCGGTGACGTCGCGTAGGACGACGTCCCAGCCCGCCTGGGCGGAGACCTGGGCGATGCCGGACCCCATGAGTCCGGCTCCGATGACGGCGAGCTTCCGTGCCACGTTACGACTCCCCTTACCTGCGTACGACTGAGCTCTTACACGCTGTTTACGTTTCGCTCTTGAGCGGACATTAGCGCCCGTGAGCGGCCGTGGGGCGGTGAAGAGACGCACGCCACGTCCCATTTGACGGACATCACACGGGCAGGGGCGCGACAGGGGTCCGGCGGGGGCCGTCAGGGCGTCATGTGGCCGTGCGGATCCCGTAGTTGAGGACCTTCTCGCCGAGGAGGTCCTCCATCTCGTCGATGAGGACGAGGGCCTCGCGGGAGACCTCGTCGATGGGGCGGCGCTTGCTCATCTCCTCGCCGATCACGCCGAAGACGGTGGCGTTCAGCCAGTGGAGCTGTCCCGCGACGAGTTCGGGAAGCCGGCCGGGGACGGGGCCCGCCTCGTCGCGCAGCGTGGCCGCCAGGTCCTTCAGGCTCTCCTGCTGGATGGCCCACAGGCGCGAGCGCAGCGCCGTCGACTCGGTGATGACCTTCATGAAGTCGGCGTACCCGTCGAAGAGCCCGACGGCCGGCGAGACGCCCTCGACCTGGGCGCGCAGCTCGCGCAGGACCGCGTCGGCGCACGACTCCCCCACCGGCCGCCCGCGCACCCACCGGGAGAGCCGGTCGACGACCTCCTCGCCGCGGTCGAGGAACAGGTCCTCCTTGGCCGGGAAGTAGTTGTAGACGGTGTTGACCGACACGTCCGCGGCGTCGGCGACCTCCGCGACGGTCACCGTCACGAAGCCGTGCTCCAGGAAGAGCCCGGTCGCGATGTCGGAGATGCGCTGCTTGGTCTGCCGCTTCTTGCGCTCCCTGAGCCCCTCAGCCATGACGCCGCTCTCCCTGTCCGTCAGCCATGCCCTCATCGTAACTTTGCTGGGCTCGATGAAAACTTGGGCACATTGCAAAATTTAAGAGTCTCTGTTTTTGTGGTCTCCATGGCAATCATCAGCACGGCCGGACTGGCCAAGACGTTCTCCACGAAAGCGGGCCCCGTCGAAGCCGTGCGCGGCATCGACCTCACCGTCGCCCCCGGCGAGATCCTCGGCTTCCTGGGCCCCAACGGCGCGGGCAAGACCACCACGCTGCGGATGCTCACCACCCTGCTCGCGCCCACCGGCGGCGCCGCCACCGTCGCGGGCGTCGACCTGCGCCGGAACCCCGCCGCCGTACGGAAGAAGATCGGGTACGTCGCCCAGTCCGGCGGCGTCGACCCGCAGGAGACCGTGCGCGACGAACTCGTCCTCCAGGGGCGGCTCTACGGCCTGACGAAGGCCGAAGCGACCGCCCGCGCCGCCGAGTTGGCGGCGGACCTCGGCCTCACCGAGCTGCTCGACCGCAGGACCGCCGCCCTCTCCGGCGGCCAGCGGCGCAGGCTCGACATCGCCCTCGGCCTCACCCACCGCCCCGAACTGCTCTTCCTGGACGAGCCGACGACCGGGCTCGACCCGGCCAGCCGCGCCGACCTGTGGCAGTTGGTGCGGGAGCTGCGCGACACGCACGGCACGACCGTCTTCCTCACCACCCACTACCTGGACGAGGCGGACGCGCTCGCGGACCGGATCGTCGTCGTGGACAAGGGTGTGGTCGCCGCCGAAGGCACCCCGGCCGCGCTCAAGGAGCGCTACGCGGGATCGCCCGATGCCTCGCTTCAGGACGCCTTCCTCGCCATCACCGGGCGCGCCCCGGCCCCCGTCGACGCCACTCCCGTCGCCGTCTAGCGACCAGCCCGCCAAAGACAGAAACAGACACCAGGACACCGCCATGCTGTTCCACGACACCGCGCTGCTGTTCCGGCGCTACGCCCGCCAGACCCTGCGCTCGAAGTTCCAGATGCTCTTCGGCGCCCTGATGCCGCTGCTCTACCTGCTCTTCTTCGGGCCGCTGCTCACCGACATGCCGCTGGGCTCGCGCGGCGACTCCTGGCAGATCCTGGTGCCCGGCCTGCTGCTCCAACTCAGCCTGTTCGGCGCCTCGTTCAGCGGCTTCGCGCTCATCCTGGAGAACAACTGGGGCGTGGTGGAGCGGCTGCGCGTGACGCCGGTGAGCCGGCTCGCGCTGCTGCTCGGGCGGCTGCTGCGGGACGCCGCGCTGTTCGTCTTCCAGTCGGTGCTGCTCGTGCTCGCCGCGCTGGTGATGGGGCTGCGCGCGCCGCTCGCCGGGATCCTGCTCGGCTTCGCCTTCGTGGCCCTGCTGACCTGCGCGCTCGCCTCGCTGTCGTACGCGCTCGCGCTGAAGGTCGCCGCCCCGCAGTCGTTCGGCCCGATGGTCAACGCGCTCGCCATGCCGTCCATGCTGCTGTCCGGCCTGATGCTGCCGATGGCGCTCGCGCCCGGCTGGCTCGACGTGCTCTCGCACTTCATGCCGTTCCGCTATCTCGTGGACGCGGTGCGCGACGCGTACGTCGGTGAGTACGCGACTGCGTCGATGCTGTACGGGGCCTTGGTGGCCGTGGGCTTCACGGTGCTCGCCGTGGCCCTCGGCACCCGGGCTCACGGGGACGGCGGGACCTGACGGTCCCGGTAGCCCCGTAAGGGGCGGCCCCGACAGGGAAGTCCAAGAGTGCCTTCGCGGGCGTCGGAGGCGCTCACTACGCTGGCCGCATGGTCAATCTGACGCGCATCTACACACGGACCGGCGACCAGGGCGCCACGGCCCTCGGCGACATGAGCCGGACCGCCAAGACCGACCTCAGGATCGCCGCGTACGCGGACGCCAACGAGGCCAACGCCGCCATCGGCACGGCCATCGCGCTCGGCGGCCTCGGCGCGGAGGTCGTGAAGGTCCTCACCCGGGTCCAGAACGACCTCTTCGACGTGGGCGCGGACCTGTGCACGCCGGTCGTCGAGGACCCGAAGTACCCGCCGCTGCGCGTCGAGCAGTCCTACGTCGACAAGCTGGAGGCGGACTGCGACCGCTTCAACGAGGACCTGGAGAAGCTGCGCAGCTTCATCCTGCCGGGCGGCACACCGGGCGCGGCGCTCCTGCACCAGGCGTGCACGGTGGTGCGGCGGGCCGAGCGCTCGACGTGGGCGGCCCTGGAGGCGCACGGCGAGACGATGAACCCGCTCACCGCGACCTACCTCAACCGCCTCTCCGACCTCCTGTTCATCCTGGCGAGGACGGCGAACAAGGAGGTCGGCGACGTGCTGTGGGTGCCGGGCGGGGAACGCTGACGCTGTCGCTAGACCTTGGTGAGGTCGTGCGGCCGCTCGTCCCGCTCCCCCGTGCCCCCGGCCGGGCCCTTCTTCGGGAACAGGGCGTAGCTCAGCGCGACCAGGCCGTGGATGCCGGCCGCGCGCCATGCAGTGTGCATCCAGGACTCCAGGGACGACGTGCGGCTCGGGTCGTCGACGTACCACATGGCGAGCAGCAGCAGACCGGTGGCGACCGCCGCCGCGACGACCGTGCCGAGCCACGTCTTGCCCTCGTGCCGGGCGCGGGCCCAGCCGTAGCGCGGCCGGCGCGGCACCGGCGTGCCGTGGAAGCGGTGGGCCGCGTGGCCGTCGAGCCACTTGATGGTGCGGTGGCCGTGGCCGACGGTGTATCCGATGTACACGGCGGCGAGGCCGTGCTTCCAGCTCGGGTCGGCGCCGTTCTTGAGGTCGAGGGCGGTGACGACCAGCAGAACCAGCTCGAGCAGCGGTTCCAGGAGCAGGATCGCGGCGCCGAGGCGCGGCATCTTCAGCAGATAGCGGGTGGCGAGGCCCGCGGCCAGGAGCACCCAGAAGCCCACCTCGCAGATGATGATCAGGGTGACGATCACGGCTCGTTCCTCCCGGCCTCGCTGGTTTTCTCGGTCACTTCTCCAGGCTCCCGGCCGGGGGCGCGCGGATCATCGTCGCCAGTGACGAAGTGCGGCTGCATACTTCGATGTACTCGGGCTTCACCCGGCATAGGGAGGCCCGGGCGCCGCCCGCCGTGTTGGATGGAGTCATGCGCCTGCCGCTCGCCCGCCGCCCGGACGTCGTCGACGTACGCATCTGTGTGGTCAGCCTGCTCAGCGGTGTCGCGCTGTGGGGACTCGGCCTTCCCATGCAGCAGGACCGGCCGCTCGGCCAAGGCTGGTCGCTGCTGCCGCTGTGCGTCATGGCGGGCCTGGAGCTGACCCGCCGTACGGCGCCGCAGTTCGCGCTGGTCGCGGGCACCTTCACGCTGGTCGCCGACCAGTTCACGGCGGGGAATCTGGCGACGATCGTGATGTTCACGGATCTCGTGTACGCCGCCGTGGTGTTCGGCACGCCCGCCGCGGCCCGGCGCATCCCCGTCGCCACGGGGCTGATCACGGTGGCGGTCACCGTCGGCTTCCTGGCCTGGTTCCGGGAGCCGGAGGCCATCCTCATCGGCGCCCTCGTCGCCCTGGTGTCGTTCGCACCCGCGACCACGGGCGTCCTCGTCCGCAGCCACCGGGAGGCCGCGGACCTGGCTCGGCTGCGCGCCGAGCAGACCGCCCTGCTCGCCGAGATGGACCGCACCCAGGCCGTCACCGCCGAGCGCGCGCGGATGGCCCGCGAGCTGCACGACATGGTCGCCAACCACCTGTCGGCGATCGCCATCCACTCCACGGCCGCGCTGTCCCTGGACGACCCGCGGACGACCAAGGACGCGCTCACCGTCATCCGTGAGAACAGCGTCGCGGGCCTGGACGAGATGCGCCGCCTCATCGGCATCCTGCGCGACTCCAGCGGCGACCTGGAACCGGCCGCCGCGCCCACCCTCGACGGCCTCGGCTCCCTCCTCGAGAACGCCCGGACCAACGGCCTGGACGTCCGCCTCGACGACACCCGCGCCCCGGACGACGCCCCCCTGCCCGCGCCGGTCGAGCTGGCCGCGTACCGCATCGTCCAGGAGTCCCTCACCAACGCCCTCAAGCACGCGGCGCCCGGCCTGGTCACCGTGTTCCTGGCCCAGCAGCCGGGTGCGCTGCGCGTGCGCGTGACCAGCCCGTACGGGGAGGTGCGCGGGCCGCGGGCGCCGGGGTCCGGGGCCGGGCTCGTCGGCATGGAGGAGCGGGCCGGGCTGCTCGGCGGCACCTTCGAGTCCGGCCCCGAGGCGCATCCGGACGTGCCCGGCGCGAAAGTCTGGCGGGTCGAGGCCCGCCTGCCCGTAGACCCCAAGGACCAAGGAGTTCCCGAATGATCCGCGTGCTCGTCGCCGAGGACCAGTCCGCCGTGCGGGCGGGCCTGGTCCTGATCCTGCGCAGCGCGCCCGACATGGAGGTCGTCGGGGAGGCCGCGGACGGCGAACAGGCGGTGGCCCTCGCCCGGGAGCTGCGGCCCGACCTGGTCCTCATGGACGTACAGATGCCGCGCCTCGACGGCGTCTCGGCGACCCGCCAGGTGGTGGCCGAGCGGCTCGCGGACGTGCTCGTGCTGACCACGTTCGACCTGGACGAGTACGTCTTCGGGGCGCTGCGCGCGGGCGCGTCCGGGTTCCTGCTGAAGAACACGGAGGCGCGGGATCTGCTGGAGGCGGTGCGCACGGTCGCGCGCGGCGAGGGGCTGATCGCGCCTGCCGTCACCCGCCGGCTGATCGCGGAGTTCGCCACGCCGCGCCGTACGCCGCGCGAGGGCAGCACCGTGGATCCGGCGGTGCTCGACACTCTCACTCGGCGTGAGCGCGAAGTCCTCTCCTGTCTGGGCGAAGGCCTCTCCAACGCGGAGATCGCGGGGCGCTTGGATATGGCGGAAGCCACGGTGAAGACCCATGTGAGCCGCCTGCTGGGCAAGTTGGAGCTGCGCAGCAGAGTTCAGGCGGCGGTGCTCGCCCAGGAGCTGGGGGTCTGACCTGTCCCGCGGTCGGGCTGACCGCCGATCGGCCTGACGGCCTCGTCCTCAAGCGCCGGACGGGCTATTTCCACCCTTGTCCGGCCAACTCCCGCTCTTCGGGCATTGGTTCAGACCCTTGACCCCTGGTCCAGACCTTTCTATTCTCACCGCACTGCGGTGGGCACATGTCAGGCACAGGACACACACTCCGTGCTCACGGGCGTCGCAGGGTTCCAACCCCCACCCCCGGAACTCACCCGAGGAGCACACCTTGCGCGTCAGACACCGATCCAGACACCGGATCATCGCGGGACTCACGACCTTGCTGCTCCCGTTCGCCACTCTGGTGGCCCTCGGAGGCAACGCAGAGGCGGCCCCGGACGCCGCACCGCAGGCCGCGAAGGCCGCCGCCACGGCCACCGCCACGTACGCCAAGACCCAGGACTGGGGCACCGGCTTCGAGGGCAAGTGGACGATCAAGAACACCGGCACCACCGCACTCAGCTCCTGGACCGTCGCGTGGGACTTCCCCGCCGGCACCAAGGTGACGTCGGCCTGGGACGCGACCGTCACCAACTCGGGCGACAAGTGGACCGCGAAGAACCTCGGCTGGAACGGCTCGCTCGCCCCCGGGGCCACCGTCTCCTTCGGCTTCAACGGCTCGGGCCCCGGCTCCCCGTCCAACTGCCTGCTCAACGGCGAGAGTTGTGACGGCGGCGGCCAGCCCGGCGACAGCGCGCCCTCCGCCCCCGGCACCCCGACCGCGTCCGGCATCACCGACACCTCGGTGAAGCTGGACTGGAAGGCCGCCACGGACGACAAGGGCATCAAGAACTACGACGTCCTGCGCGACGGCGCCAAGGTCGCGACGGTGACCGGCACGTCGTACGCCGACTCCGGGCTCACCGCGGGCACCGACTACTCGTACAGCGTCCAGGCCCGTGACACCGCCGACCAGACCGGGCCCGCCAGCGGCTCGGTGAAGGTGCGCACCACGGGCGGCGACCCGGGCCCGGGACCCGGCGACAAGGTGAAGCTCGGATACTTCACCAACTGGGGCGTCTACCAGCGCAATTACCACGTCAAGAACATCGTCTCCTCCGGCTCCGCCGAGAAGATCACGCACATCAACTACGCGTTCGGCAACGTCCAGGGCGGCAAGTGCACCATCGGTGACGCCTACGCCGACTACGACAAGGCGTACACCGCCGACCAGTCCGTCGACGGCGTCGCCGACACCTGGGACCAGCCGCTGCGCGGCAACTTCAACCAGCTCCGCAAGCTGAAGGCCAAGTACCCGCACATCAAGGTCCTCTGGTCGTTCGGCGGCTGGACCTGGTCCGGCGGCTTCACCGACGCCATGAAGAACCCGGCGGCGTTCGCGGACTCCTGCTACAAGCTGGTCGAGGACCCGCGCTGGGCCGACGTCTTCGACGGCATCGACCTGGACTGGGAGTACCCCAACGCCTGCGGCCTGAGCTGTGACACCAGCGGCCCGGCCGTGATGAAGACGATGACGCAGGCGTTCCGGAACAGGTTCGGCGCCGACAACCTCGTCACCGCCGCCATCACCGCCGACGCCTCCCCCGGCGGCAAGATCGACTCCGCCGACTACGGCGGCGCCGCGCAGTACACCGACTGGTACAACGTGATGACGTACGACTTCTTCGGCGCCTGGGACGCCAAGGGCCCGACGGCGCCGCACTCGCCGCTCACCGACTACCCGGGCATCCCCAAGGGCGGCTTCAACTCCGCGGCGGCCATCAACAAGCTGAAGGCCAAGGGCGTACCGGCCAAGAAGCTCCTGCTCGGCATCGGCTTCTACGGCCGCGGCTGGACGGGTGTCACCCAGAAGGAACCGGGCGGCACGGCTACCGGCGCCGCGCCGGGCACGTACGAGGCGGGCATCGAGGACTACAAGATCCTGAAGAACTCCTGCCCGTCCAACGGCACGGTCGCGGGTACCGCGTACGCGCACTGCGGCAGCAACTGGTGGTCGTACGACACCCCGGCGACCATCCGCGCCAAGATGGCCTGGGCGAAGGAGCAGGGCCTCGGCGGCGCCTTCTTCTGGGAGTTCAGCGGCGACACCGCGAACGGTGAGCTGGTGAGCGCCATCAACGACGGCCTGAAGTAGGCCCAGGCCACACCTCCCCCTGAACGAAGCCGGGGAGACAGGAACGCCCCCTGTCTCCCCGGCTTCTTCTGTCTCCGCGGCTTCTTCTGTCTCCCCGGCTTCTTCCCGGCTTCTTCGTGGCGGGCCGTCAGCGGCGGAGCGGCTCCGACGCGTGCGGCCGCTTCCACGCGGAGGGCTCATGCGGTGCGTACGGCGCGTACTCGGGAGTCCGGGGCGCGCGGTGTTCGCCGCCGTGGCCACCGGGCGCGCGGCCCGACTTCGACGGCCACCAGGTCGCCCGGCCGAGCATCGCCACCACCGCGGGCACCAGCATGATCGAGAGGACCAGCGAGGACAGGCCGATGCCGAGCGCGGTGACGAGGCCGATCTCCTGGGTGCCCGGGGACGGGTTCACGGCGAGGCTCGCGAAGGAACCAGCGAGCACGATCCCGGCGGTGACGATGGCCGGAGCCGTGTGCCGGACAGCGGCGGCCACCGCCTGGCGGGCCGAGCCCGGCCGGCCCATCTCCTCCCGGATGCGGTCGCTGATCAGGATGTTGTAGTCGGTGCCGAGGGCGACGACGAACAGGAAGAGCACGAGCGGCAGCGTGAACGACACCCCCGGCCGGCCGAGGATGTGCTGGAACACGAGCACACCGGACCCGAGCGTCGCCGTGAAGCCGAGCCCGATGGCGAGCATGAGGACCATCGGCGCGAGCAGGCTGCGCAGCAGGGCCACCAGGATCAGCGCGATCAGCGCGGCGGCCACGGGGAAGACCACCTTGAGGTCCTTCGACACCGCCTCGGACACATCCGAGAAGATCGCGGCCTGGCCGGTCACATGGGCCTCGGTCCCGGGCGGCGCCTGCTTCTCGACGACGGGCCGCACCTCGTCGGACACCAGGTCACGGGCCCGCTGCGACTGCACGTCGACGTCCAGATAGAAGTCCACCCTGGCGGCCGTGTGCCGCTCGTTGAGCACGGGCCGCGCCACCCGGCCGACGCCCTCGACCGCCTTCAGCTCCTTGGTCAGCCCCTTGAGGGCCGAGGGATCGAGCCGTACGTCGCGCCCATCGCCCTTGGCGGCCCCCTTGCCGTCGGCCGCCGCGACGTACACCGTGTGCGGGCTCGCCACCCCGCCGGGCAGCGCGCGGGATATCTCCTTCGCCGTCACCGCCGCGGGTGTGTCGTCCGGCCCCGCGTCCGTGCCGTAGTCCATCCGCATGCCGAGGACGCCGGCGCTCAGCGCGCAGAGGAGCCCCACGCTGGCGGCCACGAAGAGGAACGGACGACGCGCCACGCGCTCCCCGAGCCGCGCGCTCAGCCCGGCGCGCGGCTCCCGGCGCAGCGCCCGGGACGGCCAGAACATGCCGCGCCCGGACACCGCGAGGAGCGCCGGCATGAAGGTGAGGCTGGCGACGAGCATCACCAGGACGCACACCGCGATGGCCGGGCCGAGCACCTGGAACTGCCCGAAGCTCGCGATCCCCAGGGTGGCGAAGGCGGCCACGATGGTGAGCGCGGCCGAGGTGATCGCCGCCCCGACCCGGCCCGCGCACTCCGCCGCGACGCCGCGGGCGTTCTTCTTCGGGTTCGGGTGCTCGCGCATCAACTCGCGGAACCGGAACAGCATGAACAGGAAGTAGTCGATGCCGATGCCGAGCAGGACCACGGTGATCAGGGACGGTGTCGACGGGTCGAGCTTGAAGTCGAAGAGCAGTGCCGTGCCGACCACCGCGCCGGTCGCGGCGCCGCCGACGAGGACGACCGCGAGCAGCGGCAGGATCGCGGCGAGGAAGCTGCGGAAGGCCAGGACGTTCAGGAGCACGATGAGCCCGAAGGTCAGGATCGCGACCAGCTTCTCGGTGTCCTCCTGGGCCTCCGTGGTGTCGGCGAGGTCCGCGATGCCGCCGGTGAAGCCCGTGCGCAGGTCCGCCCGGCCGAACTCGTCCTCGGCGCGGTCGCGGAAGTCCCGGTAGAGGTCCTGCAGCGCCGGGTCGTTCATGTTGCCGTCGAGCGAGACGGACAGGAGCCGGAACGTGCCGTCGGGCGCGGCCGCACCGGACTTCACGACCGGGGTCTGGGAGTGGTCCGTCAGCAGGAACGAGGGGGTACCGTCGGGATTGGCCATCTTCAGGCGCCGCTCACCGAGACCGGAGGCGATCCTGTCGATGTGCCGCCGGTCGCCGCCGGTGAGCTTCTTCCCGTCCTCGCGGCCGACGAGCAGGGTGACGGCGTTGTCGTCGGGCTTCGCGCCGAACTCGTCCTCGGCGATCTGCAGGGCCGCCGCCGAGTCGTACGACTTGGGCAGGAAGCTGCCGACGTCGGGCTGGGTGACACTGTGCATCTTGGCCTGGCCGACCATGGACAGGGCGAGGGCGACCACCGTCCAGAGCAGGATGAATTTCCAGGCGTGGCGGGTGGTCAGGGCGGTGAGTGATCTGATCACGGTTCCTCCGGCGGTGGGGCGGGCGGCCCGGTCCCGCCGGGCCCCTCCAGAAGATCACCGGCACCCCCGCCGACTCGTCGCCCGCGACGACGAACCCGCCCCGGGACCAGGGCCGTGGCAGCCACCGCGACCAGGACCCAGCTCCCAGACGCGAACTCCACCCGGGGGAGGACGCCGCTGCCCCGCCCCCGGCCTTGAATGGATCACGGACCCGCGCGTAAGGAGAACGACGGCATGCCCGCACGCAGCCGACCGCCCCGGACCGGGGACACCGAGGAAGAAGCCGGCACGCCTCGCCCCGGAGACCTCCGGCCGAACCGCCAGGACGTCCTGGTGGCCCTCGGCGCCCTGGTGATCGAGGTCACCGGCTATGCCCTGAGCATCGAGCCCGGGGGCACGTCCTGGAGCCCGGGCGTCCTCGCGCTGCACCTGCTGCCCACGACTCCGCTGCTCTGGCACCGGCGCTTCCCCGTGGCCGTCCTCGTCGCCGTCCTCGCGGCACAGGCCGTGCTCACCCCGTTCACCTCGGTCCCCTACGGCCTGCCCATCTCCCTGGTGGTCGCCCTGTACTCGGTGGCCCGGCTGCGCAGCGCCCGCGTCACCGGCGCCGCGGCGGTGGTGGCCCTCGCCGGCCTCCAGGTGCCCGGCCTCGGCGAACACGAGGAGCTGGCGCGGGCGATCTTCGCGGACGTGGTGGGCGTCTGCATAGCGCTCGCCGTGGGCTGCGCCGCGCGGCGGTGGCAGCGGCAGGACGCCGCCCACCGCAAGCTGCTCGCCGACCACGCGGTGGCCGCCGAGCGCCGCCGTATCGCCCGCGAACTGCACGACGTCGTCGCCCACCACATCACCGCCATGCAGCTGATGGCGGGCGGTGCCCGGCGCGTGCTCCACCACGACGCCGACCTGGCCCGGGACGCCCTGAAGTCCCTGGAGGACTCCGGCCGGCTCGCGCTCGGCGAGATGCGCCAGCTCCTCGACGTGCTGCGCGCGGACGACGACACCGAGGGCGGTCCGGCCGCACCCCAGCCGGGCGTGGACGACCTGCCGCGGGTGGTCGCGGACTCGTGCCGGGCGGGCGTCGACACGGAGCTGCTCGTCGAGGGCGCACGCCAGGAGCTGGCGCCCACCCTGGGTCTCACCGTGTTCCGGATCGTCCAGGAGGCCCTCACCAACGTCCGCAAGCACGCGCGCGGCGCCCACGCGACCGTACGGCTGGACTACGGCCCCGGCCTGCTCACCGTCGAGGTGCGCAATGACGGCGCCGGCAGCGGCGGCAGCGCACGCAAGGGCGGGCCGGGACACGGCCTCGTCGGCATGCGGGAACGCGTGGCCCTGCACGGCGGCACCCTGGAGACGGGCACCCGCCCCGAAGGCGGCTTCCGGATCCTCGCGACCCTGCCCGTGCCCGCCGACGTACCCTCGGCCTTCGACGACGCCCCCGCGCCCCACGAGAAAGCGGCGACCCGGTGACCACGCCACCCACTCCCCTGACCGTCCTCATCGCCGACGACCAGCCCCTGGTCCGGCGCGGCCTCGCGCTCATCTTCCACGCCGACCCCGGCGTGACGGTCGTCGGCGAGGCCGGGGACGGCCGCGCAGCCGTCGACCTGGCCCGGCGGCTGCGCCCCGACGTGGTCCTCATGGACATCCGCATGCCGCACCTCGACGGCGTCGGCGCGACGGCGGAACTCACCGCCGGACTCCCCGAGTGCCGGGTCCTGGCGCTGAGCACGTTCGACATGGACGAGTACGTCGTCGGCGCGCTGCGCGCGGGCGCCGCGGGCTTCCTGCCCAAGGACGTCTCACCTGAGGAACTGGTGGCGGCGGTCCACACCGTCAACGCGGGCGAGGCGGCAGTGGCCCCCCGCCTCCTCACCCGCCTCATCTCCGCGTACGTCACCACGCCCGCGCCCCCACCCCCACGCGTCCGCCCGGACCTCACGTCCCGCGAGACGGACGTCTGGGCCCTCATCGCCAGGGGCTACGACAACACAGAGATAGCCGAGGCCCTGCGCATCAGCCCCTCCACGGTGAAGAACCACGTCACAGCGGTCTTCGCCAAACTGGGCGTACGCGACCGCGCCCAGGCGGTGATAGCGGCGTACGAGTCAGCCCTGGTCAAGGCAGGCGACTAAAGCCCGTCCGGCGTTTGAGGACGAGGCCCGAAGGGCCAAAAAAGCGGGGAGAGGGGCGCAGCCCCCTAAGAAACCGCCCAAACGCTACGCGACGTTGACCCGCTGACCAGGAGGCGCAGCCTCCAGCCAAGCCAGAAACCCGGTGAGCGCATCCTCGCTCATGGCGAGTTCCAACCGCACCCCACGGTGCAAACAGCCCAGCACAACGGCATCGGAAAGAAGCGCCAGCTCTTCCTCCCCGTCGGGGGCCCGACGGTCGACGACCTCGATGGACGCACGCTCAAGGACCCGCCGAGGCCGAGGAGCGTACGAGAACACACGGAACCACTCGACCCGATCCCCGTTGTAGCGGGCCACGCCATAGCCCCACCCCTTGCCGGAGGTGTCGGACGCCTCCGCGGGATCGGGCGCGTTCCACCGCAGGCTGCAGTCGAAGGTGCCGCCGGACCGCTGGATGAGCCGGCGGCGCAGTCCGAAGACGAAGAGCCCCAGCAACACCAGCGCGATCAACACAAGTCCGCACACGACCAGAACGAGGATCATCGGCACCGACCTCCTCGTCTCACCACAGTCTCAAACAAGACTTCTGACACGGACCGAACAACCGCTCCCGAAACTGCATCCGCATTGCCTCAGCCGCGACCACGTCCGGAGAGCTCCGGACCTGGCCGCGGCTGAGTCACGTTACGCCGCGCGCTGGGGGTCAGCGCACCGCCACCGCCCGCAGTCGGACGTCGGCGCGCCGCTCGGCGGAGGCGTCGGCCTCCGACTTGGCACGCTCGAGCGCCCGCTCCGCACGCTGGATGTCGATCTCGTCCGAGAGCTCGGCGATCTCGGCGAGCAGCGACAGCTTGTTGTCGGCGAACGAGATGAATCCGCCGTGCACCGCGGCGACGACGGTCCCGCCGTCGCTGGTACGGATGGTCACCGGGCCCGACTCCAGCACACCGAGCAGCGGCTGGTGACCGGGCATGACGCCGATGTCGCCGGACGTGGTGCGCGCGACGACCAGGGTGGCCTCGCCGGACCAGACACTGCGGTCCGCGGCGACCAGCTCGACATGCAGCTCAGCAGCCAAGGGTGGCTCCTCGGGTCACCACCCGGCGGTTCAGCCGGGTGTTGGGTCAAATTCTAGTGGGCGTATGGGGAGGGGCGGGAACGCGGTCCCCGTGAAGGGGTGCACCCGCCCCTCTCCAGGAGTCATGAGACTCAGGAAACGCCGAGTTCCTTCGCGTTGGCCTTGAGGTCCTCCAGGCCACCGCACATGAAGAACGCCTGCTCGGGGAAGTGGTCGTACTCGCCGTCGCAGATCGCGTTGAAGGCCGCGACCGACTCGTCCAGCGGGACGTCCGAACCGTCGACGCCGGTGAACTGCTTGGCGACGTGCGTGTTCTGCGACAGGAAGCGCTCCACGCGACGGGCGCGGGAGACGACCAGCTTGTCCTCCTCGCCGAGCTCGTCGATGCCGAGGATGGCGATGATGTCCTGGAGGTCCTTGTACTTCTGCAGGATCCCCTTGACGCGCATGGCGCAGTCGTAGTGGTCCTGCGCGATGTAGCGCGGGTCCAGGATGCGGGACGTGGAGTCCAGCGGGTCGATCGCCGGGTAGATGCCCTTCTCGGAGATCGGACGGGACAGCACCGTCGTCGCGTCGAGGTGGGCGAACGTGGTGGCCGGGGCCGGGTCGGTCAGGTCGTCCGCGGGGACGTAGATCGCCTGCATCGAGGTGATCGAGTGACCACGGGTCGAGGTGATGCGCTCCTGGAGGAGACCCATCTCGTCGGCCAGGTTCGGCTGGTAACCCACGGCCGAGGGCATGCGACCCAGCAGGGTCGAGACCTCGGAACCGGCCTGCGTGAAGCGGAAGATGTTGTCGATGAAGAACAGCACGTCCTGCTTCTGCACATCGCGGAAGTACTCCGCCATGGTCAGACCGGCCAGGGCCACGCGCAGACGGGTGCCCGGGGGCTCGTCCATCTGGCCGAAGACAAGGGCGGTCTTGTCGATGACGCCCGACTCCGACATCTCCTCGATGAGGTCGTTGCCCTCACGGGTGCGCTCGCCGACACCGGCGAACACGGAGACACCGTCGTGGTTGTTGGCGACGCGGTAGATCATCTCCTGGATGAGCACCGTCTTGCCGACGCCGGCACCGCCGAACAGACCGATCTTTCCACCCTTGACGTACGGGGTGAGAAGGTCGATGCACTTGACGCCGGTCTCGAACATCTCGGTCTTCGACTCGAGCTCGTCGAAGTTCGGGGCCTTGCGGTGGATGGACCAGCGCTCGCCCTCGTAGGTCTCGTCGACGTTCAGGACCTCACCGAGGGTGTTGAACACCTTGCCCTTGGTGAAATCGCCGACCGGGACGGTGATGCCGTCGCCGGTGTCGGTCACCGGGGCCTGGCGGACCAGGCCGTCGGTGGGCTGCATGGAGATGGTGCGGACGAGGCCGTCGCCGAGGTGCTGGGCGACCTCGAGCGTCAGCGTCTTCTTCGCGCCGTCCTGCGCCGGGTCGGCGACCTCGACGTGCAGGGCGTTGTAGATCTCCGGCATCGCGTCGACGGGGAACTCCACGTCGACGACCGGGCCGATGACCCGGGCGACGCGGCCCGTGGCAACGGCCGTCTCAACAGTGGTCGTCATTACTTGTCACTCCCCGCGGTCGCGTCGGCAAGGGCGCTCGCGCCACCGACGATCTCGCTGATTTCCTGGGTGATTTCGGCCTGGCGGGCCGCGTTGGCAAGCCGGGACAGATTGTTGATCAGGTCCCCGGCGTTGTCGGTCGCCGACTTCATCGCGCGGCGCGTGGCGGCGTGCTTGGAGGCAGCCGACTGGAGCAGCGCGTTGTAGATACGGCTCTCGACGTAGCGCGGCAGCAGGGCGTCGAGGACGTCCTCCGCCGACGGCTCGAAGTCGTACAGCGGAAGGATCTCGTCCTTCTTCACCGCGGACTCCTCCGCCACCTCTTCGAGGCTGAGCGGCAGCAGTCGGCCGTCGACGGCCGACTGCGTCATCATCGAGACGAACTCGGTGTAGACGATGTGGAGTTCATCCACGCCGCCCTCGGCCGTGTCCTTCTCGATGGCCTCGATCAGCGGTCCCGCGACCGCCTTGGCGTCCGCGTACTCGGGCTGGTCGGTGAAGCCGCTCCACTGCTTCGCGATCTTGCGCTCGCGGAAGTTGTAGTGGGCGACACCGCGGCGGCCGACGATGTACGTGTCGACCTCCTTGCCCTCGGCCTGGAGGCGGGCGGTGAGCTGCTCCGCGGCCTTGATGGCGTTGGAGTTGAAGGCGCCGGCCAGACCGCGGTCGCTGGTCAGGAGCAGCACGGCGGCTCGCGTCGCCGTCTCCGCCTCCGTCGTCAGCGGGTGCTGGGTGTTCGAGCCGGTGCCCACCGCCGTGACCGCGCGGGTGAGCTCGGTCGCGTACGGCGTGGAGGCCGCCACCTTGCGCTGCGCCTTGACGACGCGCGAGGCGGCGATCATCTCCATCGCCTTGGTGATCTTCTTGGTCGCGGTGACGGATTTGATGCGACGCTTATAGACCCGGAGCTGGGCTCCCATGAGTCAGGTCCCTTCCGTCGTCACTTGCCGGGAGCAGCCGGAGCGTCCTCGCCGAGAAGCTTCCCGTCCGAGGTCTCGAACTGCTTCTTGAAGTCCGCGATGGCGTCCGCGACGGCGACGAGCGTGTCGTCCGACATCTTGCCGCCCTCCTTGATGGAGGTCATCAGGCCCTGCTCCTTGCGGTGCAGGTAGTCGAGCAGCTCGCGCTCGAAGCGGCGGATGTCGGCGACCGGTACGTCGTCCATCTTGCCGGTGGTGCCGGCCCACACGGAGACGACCTGGTCCTCGGTCGGCATCGGCTGGTACTGGGCCTGCTTCAGCAGCTCGACCATGCGCTGGCCGCGCTCCAGCTGCGACTTCGACGCGGCGTCCAGGTCGGAACCGAAGGCGGCGAACGCCTCCAGCTCACGGAACTGGGCGAGGTCCACGCGCAGTCGGCCGGAGACCTGCTTCATCGCCTTGTGCTGAGCGGAACCACCGACTCGGGACACGGAGATACCGACGTTCAGCGCGGGGCGCTGACCGGCGTTGAACAGGTCCGACTCCAGGAAGCACTGGCCGTCGGTGATGGAGATGACGTTGGTCGGGATGAACGCCGAGACGTCGTTGGCCTTCGTCTCGACGATCGGCAGACCGGTCATCGAGCCCGCGCCCATGTCGTCGGAGAGCTTCGCGCAGCGCTCCAGCAGACGGGAGTGCAGGTAGAAGACGTCGCCGGGGTAGGCCTCGCGCCCCGGCGGGCGGCGGAGCAGCAGGGACACGGCGCGGTAGGCGTCGGCCTGCTTCGAGAGGTCGTCGAAGATGATGAGGACGTGCTTGCCCTCGTACATCCACTGCTGGCCGATGGCCGAGCCGGTGTACGGCGCCAGGTACTTGAAGCCGGCCGGGTCGGACGCCGGGGCGGCGACGATGGTCGTGTACTCCAGGGCGCCGGCCTCTTCGAGGGCACCACGCACGGAGGCGATGGTCGAGCCCTTCTGACCGATGGCGACGTAGACGCAGCGGACCTGCTTCTTCACGTCGCCGGAGCGCCAGTTGTCGCGCTGGTTGATGATCGTGTCGACGGCCAGGGCGGTCTTGCCGGTCTGGCGGTCACCAATGATCAGCTGACGCTGGCCACGGCCGATCGGGGTCATGGCGTCGACGGCCTTGTAGCCCGTCTCCATCGGCTCGTGCACCGACTTACGGGCCATGACGCCCGGAGCCTGCAGCTCAAGGGCGCGGCGGCCGGACGTCTCGATCTCGCCGAGGCCGTCGATCGGGTTGCCGAGCGGGTCGACGACGCGGCCGAGGTAGCCCTCGCCCACCGCGACCGACAGGACCTCGCCGGTGCGCTGCACCGACTGGCCCTCCTCGATGCCGCTGAACTCACCGAGGATGATCGAACCGATCTCGCGCTCTTCCAGGTTCAGCGCGAGACCAAGGGTCCCGTCCTCGAACTTCAGCAGTTCGTTGGCCATGGCCGAGGGCAGGCCCTCGACCTTCGCGATGCCATCGCCGGCCAGGGTGACCGTACCGACCTCCTCGCGCGAGGCCGCGTCCGGCTTGTACGCCTGGACAAAGTTCTCCAGCGCGTCCCGGATCTCCTCCGGCCGGATCGTGAGCTCCGCCATCTGGGTTCCCTGCTCTCCTTGTTGGGCCCGAAGTTTCTTTGGGGGATCTGGGGGCTCCCCCCAGAAACTTTGCATCCTCTGCACGGCCCAACTCGGGCCGTTGGTCTTGCTTGTTGAGTTACTAGCCCGCCATACGGCGGTGCGCGTCCTCGATGCGGTCCGCGATGGAGCCGTTGATGACCTCGTCGCCCACCTGCACCCGGATCCCGCCGAGGACCTCGGGGTCCACGTCGAGGTTCAGGTGCATCTCGCGCCCGTAGATCTTCGCGAGCGCCGCGCCGAGCCGTTGCTTCTGCTGGTCCGACAGCGGAACAGCCGAGGTGACGACGGCGACCATGCGCTCCCGGCGGTCCGCGGCCAGCTTGGAGAGGGACTCGAGTCCCGCTTCCAGGCTACGTCCACGGGGCGCGGTCACAAGACGGTCGACCAGCCGCTCCGTGGCGGCGTCCGCACGCCCGCCGAGCAGGCCGCTGACCAGCCCGCTCTTGGCGGCGGTGGTCGCGCCGCGGTCGGTGAGCGCCGCCCGCAGCTCGGTGCTGGACGCGACGATCCGGCCGAACCGGAAGAGCTCGTCCTCGACCGTGTCCAGCGCGCCCGACCGCTGCGCGGCGGTCAGGTCGGCGAGGTCGGTCAGCTCCTCCAGGGCGTCCACCAGGTCGCGCGACTGCGACCAGCGGGAGCGCACCATGCCGGCCACCAGGTCCGCGGCCTCGCCGCCGACCTTGCCGCCGAGCAGCCGTCCGGCCAGCTCGGCCTTGGCCTCTCCGGGCTGCGCCGGGTCGGTCAGGACCCGACGCAGTGAGACCTCGCGGTCGAGCAGCGCGGTGACCGAGGCCAGCTCGTCGGCCAGCTGCTTCGCGTCGACCGTGGTGTTGTCGGTCAGCGCGTCGAGACGCTCGCGCGCGGCGGCCAGGGCCTCGCGGCTGGCTCCATGCGCTGTCATCGAGTCGCCTCGGCCTTCGCGTCGAGCTCGTCGAGGAAGCGGTCGATCGTGCGGCTCTGGCGGGCGTGCTCCTCGAGCGACTCACCGACGAGCTTGCCGGCCAGTTCGGTGGCCAGCTGGCCCACGTCCTGGCGCAGCGCCTGCGCGGCGGCCTTGCGGTCGGCCTCGATCTGGGCGTGACCGGCGGCGACGATCTCCTCGCGCTGCCGCTGGCCCTCGGCCCGCATCTCGGCGATGAGCGTGGCGCCCTGCTCCTGCGCCTCCTGGCGCAGACGCGCGGCCTCGTGCCGGGCCTCGGCGAGCTGAGCCTTGTACTGCTCAAGAACGCTCTGGGCCTCGGTCTGAGCGGCCTCGGCCTTCTCGATACCGCCTTCGATCGCCTCCCGGCGCTCTTCCAGAACCTTGTTGATGTTCGGGAGGAGCTTCTTCCAGAAGAAGAAGAAAACGATGGCGAAGGCGATGGCGCCGACAAGCAGCTCGGGACCCGGCGGGACGAGCGGATTCTGCTCCTCCTCGGCCGCCAGCTGAACCAGGTTGGCGATCACATCAGTGCCTTTCGTCGAAAAGTGTCAGCAAGCAGTGATTACTTACCGAACACGAACGGCATAACGATGCCGATGAGGGCGAGCGCCTCACAGAAGGCGAAGCCCAGAATCTGGTTGGCGCGGATCAGGCCGGCGGCCTCGGGCTGACGGGCCAGGGCCTGGGTGCCGTTACCGAAGACGATGCCGACGCCGATGCCAGGACCGATGGCCGCGAGGCCGTAGCCGATGGAACCGAGGGAGCCGGAGACGCCAGCGGCGAGTTCGAGGGTCGCGGACATGCCGTTACTTCCTTCTCTTTCATGGGCCGGTGGGGGTTGGCCACCGGACGATCTGGGGGCTTGGGGGCCAGAGGTTGACTCAGTGGTGCTCGGCGAGAGCGCCCTGAATGTACGTGCAGGCAAGGAGCACGAAGACGTACGCCTGAACCGCCTGCACGAAAAGTTCGAAGAGGACCATGACCATGGTCATGACGAAGGAGACGCCCGCGGCCGGAATCATCCAGCTGTTCAGCAGGTACCAGGAGGCGACGGTGAACATCACCAGCATCAGGTGACCGGCGAACATGTTGGCGAAGAGTCGCACCGCGTGCGTGAACGGGCGCACCAGCAGGTTCGAGAAGAACTCGATGAACGAGACCAGCCACTTGATCCCGCCGAGCGAGTTGTCGTAGCCGGTGATGTTCTTCCAGCCACCGGCGAAGCCGTGGCGCTTGAAGGTCAGCGGCACCCAGATCAGGTAGGTGATCAGCGCGAGGATGATCGGGTATGCGATCACCGACGAGACCGGGAACTGGGCCAGCGGAATCACGGACCAGATGTTCATGATCCAGATGAAGAAGAACATCGAGACCATGAGGGGGACGTACTTCTCGCCCTCCTTCTTGCCGAGCGTCTCGTACACGATGCCGCGGCGTACGAAGTCGTAGCCCGCCTCACCGATCATCTGGAGCTTGCCCGGGACGACCTTGGCCTTGCCAAAGGCGGCGTAGAAGAAAGTGATGACGACCAGCGTCGTGATCAGGGCGAGCAGCATCACCTTGTTGAACTCGAACCCACCGACCTCGAAGATCGGCTTGAAGAGGAACGAGTGCAGGCCCGGAGCCGGGAAGCCACAGCCGTTGTCGGACATGATCCGACAGCTCCAGTCAAAGGCGAGCTCAGTTTGGTCAGCACTCACCGCGGGCTCCTTCGGCGTGACGCATAGGTACGGCAACCTCGTTGTCGTGTCGGCGCGGCGCGCAGCCGCGGGTCGGCACCGGACTGGTGTTTCGGAAGTGTGAGCGGCGTTCAGGCATCGAGCCTCGCGATGGTGCAGGCGTCAGCTCAGATGCCCGCGCCTGCAGTGCCGCAGTTGGCACCGGACGATAGCAGCATCTCGAACGTGCATTTATCCCGGCCCTACCTCTCACGTCGAGGACCCCGACTTCTCCGTCTTCTCACTCTTCTCGGAGGAGCGGGCGGAGGAAGGTTCGGGTTCCGGGTCGACGTAAAAGATCTTGGCCTTCATGTGAGCACGAGCCTGCGATCCCATCCACGCGACGGTGGCGATCACGAGCGCGAGCGCGAAGGTCTTCGGGTTGAAGAGGTCAGTGTCCTTGAACAGGCCCACGAAGACGAGAAGCAGCAGAAGCTGGGCGACGTAGAGCATGAGCCCCATCGCCTGGAACAACTGCGGAAGCGATTTTGCCGTCCGCTGCAGGACGTACAGGCCAAGCCCCATGAAGGCGATGACCACCAGCGTGCCGATGCCCGCGCCGAGCGCTCCCTTGCCACCGGCGACGACACCGCTGACGGCGGCGACGATCGCGCCGACCACTGCTGTGGGCACGGCGGATTGCAGGAGATTCCGGGTGTCTTGGGACGGCATGGCGGCAGCTCCGCTTACTGATGGGGGCAGGGTGTCGTCATGGACGAGCGTAGACCCGGGCCGAGTGGGGTCCTCGGGCCAAGAGACCGTCGCACTACGGTCCTTCGGCTCTGTTGCCGGGTTTCGTGAACGGTATCACAAACTATTTGATGAGGTCTTTACCTGCCGAGTGTGCTCGCCGTCACACATGAGAAGTAACGCGCGCGTCTGTGCACGCAGGCGAGCAAGTTGTCTGGTAATGGGCCGGTTTGGCCGCCCGCGCGTCATCGCGGCGAACCCGCCTTGCGCCGGTCCAGGAAGCGCGGGCGGGTGCCCAGCGCCGTGGCACCGTTGACGCCGACGCCCACGGGCCGACGGGGCTCCCCGTCCTCGTCGGCGTCCGAGGCGTCCTCGCCCGTCTCAGCCGTACCGGTAGCGGCGGTCCCGGGTCGGGCCTCCCCCGTCCCGTACGCGGATCCGGTGGCCGCCGTCTCCCCCGCGAGCGCCGCCCGCCTGCTGCGCCGGTACCGCGGCGGCACGAAGCTCTCCGCCCAGCCGGGGGTGTGCGGGGTGAAGCGCGGCAGCAGGAGCAGGGCGAGGCCGACCGCGCTGAGGGCGACGATCAGGAGCAGGATCCACATGTTCGTGGAGTGCACCGAGTACGCGACGGTGCCGAAGGCGATGAGGGCCGACCAGAAGTACATGATCAGGACGGCGCGGCTGTGCGAGTGGCCGACCTCCAGGAGTCGGTGGTGCAGGTGGCCGCGGTCGGCGGCGAACGGCGACTGGCCCTTCCAGGTGCGGCGCACGATGGCGAGCACCAGGTCCGCGAACGGGATCGCGATGATCGTCAGCGGCATCAGCAGCGGGATGAAGACGGGGAGCATCGCGTGCGTGGCATCGCGCGTGCCGCCGAGGTTCAGCTTCATCGCGTCCGGGTCGACCTGGCCGGTGATGGAGATGGCGCCGGCGGCCAGCACGAGCCCGATCAGCATCGACCCCGAGTCGCCCATGAAGATCCTGGCCGGATGCATGTTGTGCGGCAGGAAGCCCAGGCACATGCCCATCAGGATGGCGGCGAAGAGCGTGGCGGGGGCGGCGGCCTCGATCCCGTACCCGTACCAGATCCGGTAGGCGTACATGAAGAACGCCGCGGCGGCGATGCACACCATGCCCGCGGCGAGACCGTCGAGGCCGTCGACGAAGTTCACGGCGTTGATGGTGATGACCACGAGGGCGACCGTGAGGAGCGTGCCCTGCCACTGGGTCAGGGACACCGTCCCCGCGCCCGGGATGGGCAGCCACAGGATCGTCAGGCCCTGCATGACCATGACGCCCGCGGCGATCATCTGGCCGCCGAGCTTGATCAGCGCGTCGATCTCGAACTTGTCGTCGAGGACGCCGATGATCCAGATCAGCGCGGCGCCCGAGAGCAGCGCGCGCGGCTCGTTCGACTTCGTGAAGACCTCATTGAGGTTCGGCAGGTGGTCGGCGACCAGGAGCCCCGCGCACAGCCCGAAGAACATCGCGATACCGCCGAGCCGGGGCGTCGGCTCCCGGTGTACGTCGCGCGCGCGGATCTCCGGCATGGCGCCGGCCACGATCGCGAACTTCCGCACCGGGCCGGTCAGCAGATACGTCACCGCGGCCGTGATGCAGAGCGTCAGCAGATATTCACGCACGGGCTTCCCCACAGGTATCGCTGGCCATCTCAGCACCACACCCTAGCTTCGCGCGCATAAGGTTGGGGACGCATGGGTAGCGAGGATCGTTGCACACGTCCTCGCACACGTCCGCTAGCGGGACCCCGTGGCCGCCGTTCCCGAGGCCGGATACGGCGGAAACCGGCCAGCCAGCTCCCGCACCTCGTCCCTGACGTTGTCCTCCTCTCGGACGGCCCCCGCGAACAGCGCGGCGATCCGCGCCATTTCACTCTCGCGCATGCCCTGCGTGGTGACGGCGGCCGTGCCGAACCGGAGGCCGCGGCTGTCGCCGTGCGGCAGCGCGCAGGTGTCGAGCACCAGGCCGGCCGCGGCGAGGCGGCCGCGGGCCACGTGGGCCTCCACGCCCTGCGGGGCGGGGTCGGCGAGGATGAGGTGGGTGTCCGTGCCGCCGGTGCTCACGCCGAAGCCCTCGGCGGCGAGGGCGGCCGCCAACACCCTTGCGTTCGCGACGACTTGATGGGCGTACGCGGTGAAGGCCGGGGTCGCCGCCTCGCCGAACGCGACCGCCTTGGCGGCGATCGTGTGCATTTGGGCGCCGCCCTGGGTGAACGGGAACACCGCCCGGTCGACCCGCTCCGCCAGGTCGCCCCGGCACAGGATCATGCCGCCGCGCGGGCCGCGCAGCACCTTGTGGGTGGTGGCGCACACGACGTCCGCGTACGGCACCGGGCTGGGCGCCGCGCCGCCCGCGACCAGGCCGATGGGGTGGGCTGCGTCCGCGATGAGACAGGCCCCCACGTCGTCCGCCACGTCGCGGAACGCCGCGTAGTCGATGTGCCGCGGGTAGGCGATGGAGCCGCAGACGATCGCCTTCGGGCGGTGGGTACGGGCCAGGGCGCGGACCTGGTCGTAATCGATCAAGCCACTTTCCGGGTCGAGGCCGTACCCGACGAAGTCGAACCACCGCCCGGAGAAGTTCGCGGGTGAGCCGTGCGTGAGGTGGCCGCCGTAGGGCAGGCCCATCGCCAGGACCGTGTCTCCCGGGCGCAGCAGGGCCGCGTATGCCGCCAGCACGGCCGAGGAGCCGGAATGCGACTGTACGTTCGCGTGGTCGGCGCCGAAGAGCGCTTTCGCGCGGTCCGTGGCGATGCGTTCCGCGACGTCCACGAGTTCGCAGCCGCCGTGGTGGCGGGCGCCCGGGTAGCCCTCCGCGTACTTGTTCGCCAGCGGGGAGCCCAGGGCCGTCAGGACGGCCTGGGACGTGAAGTTCTCCGCGGCGATCAGCTGCAACGTCGTCGACTGGCGGTCGAGCTCGCCGAGGACCACTTCCGCGAGCTCCGGATCCTGTCTGCGCAACACGGCGTACGCCGCCGCAGCGGCGGGCTCCAGACCGGCCGTCGTCATTCCTCCAATGTAGGCCCGGGGGCGCGGGGGTGCGCGATGGACGCTGCCGCGAGGTCCCGAAACTGGGGGCTCTGCCCCCCCAGACCCCCGCTCCTCAAACGCCGGAGGGGCTATATCCCCCACCCACCCGCCCTTACTACCCGCCGGAACAGCCGGCGAGGTTTCAGCCCGCGCGGCGGAATTTCAGCCCGCCCGGCGATTGAGGACGAGCCGCGAAGCGGCGATCGGCGGGGGCCTGGCCCACCCACCCGCGACCCCCACCCCTCCCAGCCCGTCCGGCGTTTGAGGACGAGCCGCAGACCGGCGATAGCGGGTGTCTGTCCCACCCACCCGCGCCCCCACCCCTCCCAGCCCGTCCGGCGTTTGAGGACGAGCCGCGGAGCGGCGATCAGCGGGGGTCCAGGGGGCGGCAGCCTCCTGGTTACGGTGAAGGGGCGGGACTGGGGCGCCCCCGCGAGGGCACCTACGCCCGTGCCGCCGGTACCCCCGTCAAGGCCGTCACCACCGGCTCCAGCGCCTGCTGGATCTCGCCGCCGACGGAGCGGAAGAAGGGGAGCGGGGCGCCGTAGGGGTCGTAGACCTCGTCGGCCTCGGCGGAGGGGGCGAGGAGCCAGCCGCGCAGCGCGGCGGCGGCCCGGACGAGCGCGCGGGCCCGCTCGACGATGCCGTCGGCGCCGTCGGGGTCCGGCAGAGTGGCCGGATCTATGGCCCGCACGAGCCGGGTGAACTCCTTCAGAGTGAAGGTGCGCAGGCCGGCGGAGTGCCCCATGGAGATGACCTGGGCCCGGTGGTCCCGGGTGGCGGTGAGCACGAGGTCGGCCCGGATGACGTGGTCGTCGAGGAGCTCACGCCCGACGAAACCGGAGGCATCGGCGCCGAAGTCCGCGAGGACGGTCTCGGCGTTGGTCTCCATGGGCGCGCCTTCGTGCCCCCACGTGCCCGCGCTCTCCACGATGAGCCCCCCGGTGAGGGGATCGCCGAGCCGGTCGGCGAGGGCATGCCGGGTCAGCCGCTCGGTGATCGGCGAGCGGCACACGTTGCCGGTGCTGACGTGGAGGATGCGGAAGCCGCCGGGTGTGCCCGCGGCCCCGAGGGAGCCGAAGCCCACCGAGTGCTCGGTGCGGCCCGCTATGCCACGCCCCGTCTCAGGGGCCCTCAATTGGCCACCTCGAGGTCGGGTACGACCTTGCGGAGCTCGTCCGCGTCGAGCGCCCCCGCGCGCAGCAGGACGGGCACCTTGCCGGTCACGTCCACGATGGAGGACGGCACGATGCCGGGCGTGGGGCCGCCGTCCAGGTACACGGAGATGGAGTCGCCGAGCATCTCCTGGGCGGCGTCGCAGTCCTCCGGCGCCGGGTGCCCGGTGAGGTTGGCGGAGGACACGGCCATCGGGCCGACGTCGGTGAGCAGCTCGATCGCGACGGGGTGCAGCGGCATCCGGATGGCGACCGTGCCGCGGGTGTCGCCGAGGTCCCACTGGAGCGACGGCTGCTGCCGGGCGACCAGCGTGAGGGCCCCCGGCCAGAAGGCGTCGACGAGCTCCCAGGCGGACTCGGAGAAGTCCGTGACGAGGCCGTGCAGGGTGTTCGGGGAGCCGATGAGGACGGGCGTCGGCATGGAGCGGCCGCGGCCCTTGGCGTCGAGCAGGTCGGCGACCGCCTCGGGGCTGAACGCGTCGGCGCCGACCCCGTACACGGTGTCGGTGGGCAGCACGACCAGTTCGCCACGGCGGACGGCGGACGCGGCCTCGCGCAGACCGGTCGTACGGTCGGTCGCGTCGTTGGTGTCGTATCGCCGTGCCATCTAGCGGGCCTCCTCGCACACGTACGTCTCGTGGACGCACATCACGTTCTGCGTACTCTGCGTATTCTGCGTATTCTGCGTCGCGGCCGTCGTCACGGCAGCGCCTTGCGGGCGGTCGCGAACCGCGGCCGGTTGTTCAGGTCGGGGTGGTCGGCGGCGTCCGCCCAGCCCCGCTCCTCGGTGAAGATCCACGGCACTTGGCCGCCCTGCGTGTCCGCGTGTTCCACGACGACGACACCGCCCGGCCGCAGCAGCCGGTGCGCGGTGCGCTCGATGCCGCGGATCAGGTCGAGGCCGTCCTCGCCGGAGAACAGGGCGAGTTCGGGATCGTAGTCGCGGGCCTCCGGCGCAACGTACTCCCATTCCGTCAAAGGGATGTACGGGGGGTTGGAGATGACGAGGTCGACCTGGCCGTCGAGGTCGGGGAACGCGTCGCGCGCGTCACCCTGACGGAGGTCGACCCGGGAGCCCTCGACGTTCTTGCGCGTCCACTGCATCGCGTCGGCGGACAGCTCCACGGCGTGCACGCGCGAGCGCGGCACCTCCTGGGCCATGGCGAGCGCGATGGCCCCCGAGCCGGTGCACAGGTCGACGATCAGCGGCTCGACGACGTCCATCGCGCGGACCGCGTCTATGGCCCAGCCGACGACCGACTCGGTCTCGGGGCGCGGCACGAAGACGCCGGGGCCGACCTGGAGTTCCAGATAGCGGAAGAAGGCCCGGCCGGTGATGTGCTGGAGCGGCTCGCGGGCCTCGCGGCGCGCGATCGCCTCCCAGTAGCGGGCGTCGAAGTCCGTGTCCTTGACGGAGTGCAGCTCGCCCCGCTTCACGCCGTGCACGAAGGCGGCGAGCTCCTCCGCGTCGTTGCGCGGCGAGGGCACGCCGGCGTCGGCCAGCCGCTGGGTGGCCTGGGCCACTTCCGCGAGCAGCAGGTTCACGCTGGTCCTCCGGGGGGCATGTGAGCGGGGCGGGCGACGGCGTACGCGGGCGGGCTCGGGTCGGGCTTACGCGGCGGCGAGCTTCGCGGCGGAGTCCGCGTCGACGCAGGCCTGGATGACGGCGTCGAGATCGCCGTCGAGCACCTGGTCCAAGTTGTACGCCTTGAAGCCGACGCGGTGGTCGGAGATGCGGTTTTCCGGGAAGTTGTACGTACGGATCTTCTCGGAGCGGTCGACGGTGCGGACCTGGCTGCGACGGGCGTCCGCCGCCTCCTTCTCCGCCTCCTCCTGTGCCGCGGCGAGAAGCCTGGAGCGCAGGATACGCATCGCCTGCTCCTTGTTCTGGAGCTGGCTCTTCTCGTTCTGGCAGGAGGCCACGACTCCGGTGGGGATGTGCGTGATGCGCACGGCGGAGTCGGTGGTGTTGACGGACTGGCCGCCGGGCCCGGAGGAGCGGTAGACGTCGATGCGCAGGTCGTTCGCGTGGATCTCGACGTCGACCTCCTCGGCCTCGGGCGTGACGAGCACACCGGCCGCGGAGGTGTGGATGCGGCCCTGCGACTCGGTCGACGGCACGCGCTGCACGCGGTGCACGCCGCCCTCGTACTTCAGCCGTGCCCACACGCCCTGGCCGGGCTCGGTGGCGCCCTGGCCGCCCTTGGTCTTCACCGCGACCTGGACGTCCTTGTAGCCGCCGAGCTCGGACTCGGTGGCGTCGATGATCTCGGTCTTCCAGCCGACGCGCTCGGCGTACCGCAGGTACATGCGCAGCAGGTCGCCGGCGAACAGCGCCGACTCGTCGCCGCCCGCGCCCGCCTTGACCTCGAGGATGACGTCCTTGTCGTCGCTCGGGTCGCGCGGCACGAGCAGCAGGCGCAGCTTCTCGGTGACCTCGTCGCGCTGCTCGGTCAGCTCCTTGACCTCGGCGGCGAAGTCCGGGTCGTCGACGGCGAACTCGCGCGCGGTCTCGATGTCGTCACCGAGCTGCTTCCAGGTGCGGTACGTCGCGACGATCGGGGTCAGCTCGGCGTAGCGCTTGTTGAGCTTGCGCGCGTTGGCCTGGTCGGCGTGGACCGACGGGTCGGCGAGCTTCTTCTCCAGATCGGCGTGCTCGCCGATCAGTTCCTCGACCGCCTCGAACATCTTCGGGCTCCTGGTTTCTGCGTGATGCGTGAAGGGCTGCGGGACGGCAAACGCCGGTCCCGGCCGCCCGGTGCGGGGCGGCCGGAGACCGGCGCAGGTGGCTCGCTACTTGTTGGCGGAGCCGGCAGCCTTGCCGAAGCGGGCCTCGAAGCGGGCCACACGGCCACCGGTGTCGAGGATCTTCTGCTTGCCCGTGTAGAACGGGTGGCACTCGGAGCAGACCTCGGCGCGGATGGAGCCGCTCTGGATCGTGCTACGGGTGGTGAACGACGCGCCACAGGTGCAGCTGACCTGCGTCTCGACGTACTCGGGGTGGATGTCGCGCTTCAAGGTGTCTCCTAGTTTCGGGAGGGCGCCGGGTCGCACGCGCGGGATGCGGGTGCGTGAACCGGGGCCGACGTACCAGTCTGCCAGGACCGGTCGCATCTGCCCAAACCGGGGTCGGGCCGGAAGTATTCCCGGCCCGGCCCCGGCGGGGTCGGTCGGCCCGCACCCCGGGGGGCGGTCGCCGTCGGAAGGGTCAGTCGCTGGTGACGACCTTGCCCGCGTCGCCCTGGTCGCCCGCGGACTTGTCCGTGGCGGACTTCGGGATGGGCTTGTCGGCCTTGAGGGCGTCCCAGACCTGCTGGTCGGCCTCTTCGAGGGGAATGACGCGGTTGCGGTCGGCCGGGTCGTACTGGACGGGCAGCGTGACCATCTTCATGTCGCCCGAGCCGATGCCCTTGAGGCCATTGGCGAAGCCGGCGAGGTCCTTGACCGTGTCCAGGTCGGAGTCGGTGGTGATGGCGCTGGTGGCGGAGTCCGCGAGGTCGTAGAGCTTCTTCGGGTTGCCGAAGAGGTTGATGTCCTTGACCTGGTTCATCAGGGCCTTGATGAAGGCCTGCTGGAGCTGGATGCGGCCGAGGTCGCTGCCGTCGCCGACGCCGTGCCGGGTGCGGACCAGGCCGAGGGACTGCTCGCCGTTGAGCTTGTGCGCGCCCGCGGGCAGGTCCAGGTGGCTGTCCTTGTCCTTGATCGGCTGCTTGGTGGTGATGTCCACGCCGCCGAGGGTGTCGATGAGCTTCTTGAAGCCCGTGAAGTCGACCTCGATGTAGTGGTCCATGCGGATGCCGGACATCTTCTCGACGGTCTTCACGGCGCAGGCCGGGCCGCCGACCTCGTACGCCGTGTTGAACATCTGGCGCTGCCCGCCCGGGTCCGTCTTGCTGTCGTCGTCCTTGGCCTGGCACTCGGGCCGGGTGATGAGGGTGTCCCGGGGTATGGAGACGATGCTCGCCTTCTTGTGGCCCTTGTACACGTGCACGATCATCGCCGTGTCGGAGCGGGCGGCGCCCTCGTCCTTGCCGTACTTGGCGTTCTTGCCGGACCGCGAGTCGGAGCCGAGGACGAGGATGTCCTGCGAGCCGTTGTCGATGTTGTCCGGGCGGTCCGTGCCGAGCGCGGCGTTGATGTCGACGCCGTGGATGTTGCCGTTGAGCTTGAAGTACACGTAGCCGAGGCCGGTGCCCCCGAGGACGACCACGGCCGCGGCGGACCACGCCGTGATGACGAGCGCCTTCTTGCGCTTGCTGCGCGGCTTGCGACGGCGGCCGCGCTTGCCGCGGTGCTTCGGCTTCGCGTCGGCGGGGCTGCTCTCGTCGGTCATGCGCTCCTCAGTCCTCGTCGGTCGGTTACCCCCTGCTTTCAGGGTCAGGCTCGGCTTTTCGTCACTTGTCAGACGTGAAAACCGAAAGAAGGGTTGCATAGCGCCCTGTGTGCGCCCTGGGGTCCGACGCTCACGCAGCGTGCGGATCGTCTAGTACTTTTGGCCCCCCACCTGCACTTTCGTGCCCGATGGCGCTACCGCCAGTGACGGTAAGAATCTCTTATCCGTGTGGGCAAGGTCATTCCCGGCCGACCCGGCACCTCGGGTACCTGCCCGCATCCCACGGCATACGGAAGGGGCCGGTCCCGTCATGTGACGGGACCGGCCCCTTCCGGTAACCCTGCTCAAGGCGCAGGCGCCAGGTCAGTCGTTGCCGTTGCCCGGCGTCGGCGTCGTCTTCTGGATCTGGAGCAGGAACTCGGCGTTCGACTTCGTCTGCTTCATCTTGTCCAGGAGGAGCTCGATGGCCTGCTGCTGGTCGAGCGCGTGCAGCACGCGGCGCAGCTTCCAGGTGATCGCGAGCTCGTCGCTGCCGAGCAGGATCTCTTCCTTGCGGGTGCTGGACGAGTCCACGTCCACCGCCGGGAAGATCCGCTTGTCGGAGAGCTTGCGGTCCAGCTTGAGCTCGAGGTTGCCGGTGCCCTTGAACTCCTCGAAGATCACCTCGTCCATGCGGGAGCCGGTGTCGACGAGCGCGGTGGCCATGATGGTCAGCGAGCCGCCGTCCTCGATGTTGCGCGCGGCGCCGAAGAAGCGCTTGGGCGGGTACAGCGCGGTCGAGTCGACACCACCTGAGAGGATGCGGCCGGAGGCCGGCGCCGCCAGGTTGTAGGCGCGGCCCAGACGCGTGATGGAGTCGAGCAGGACGACCACGTCGTGGCCCAGCTCCACCAGGCGCTTGGCGCGCTCGATGGCGAGCTCGGCGACCGTGGTGTGGTCCTCGGCCGGGCGGTCGAAGGTCGAGGAGATGACCTCGCCCTTGACCGACCGCTGCATGTCGGTGACCTCTTCCGGACGCTCGTCGACCAGGACGACCATCAGGTGGCACTCGGGGTTGTTGTGCGTGATCGCGTTGGCGATCGCCTGCATGATCATGGTCTTGCCGGTCTTCGGCGGGGCCACGATCAGACCGCGCTGGCCCTTGCCGATGGGCGCGACGAGGTCGATGATGCGGGTCGTCAGGACGCCCGGGTCGGTCTCCAGGCGGAGCCGGTCCTGCGGGTAAAGGGGCGTCAGCTTGTTGAACTCCGGCCGCCCGCGCCCGGATTCGGGCGCCATGCCGTTCACGGAGTCCAGGCGCACGAGCGCGTTGAACTTCTCGCGGCGCTCGCCATCCTTGGGCTGGCGCACCGCGCCGGTGACGTGGTCGCCCTTGCGCAGGCCGTTCTTGCGGACCTGGGCCAGCGAGACGTACACGTCGTTCGGACCCGGGAGGTAGCCCGACGTACGGATGAACGCGTAGTTGTCGAGAATGTCCAGGATGCCCGCGACCGGGATCAGGACGTCGTCCTCGGAGAGCTGCGGCTCGCCCGCGAAGTCGTCGCGGCCACGGCGGCCACGGCGGTCGCGGTAGCGCCCACGACGGCCGCGGCGGCCGCCGCCCTCGTCGTCGAAGTCGTCCTGCGGGCCGTTGTCGCGCTCCTTGCGGTCCTGCCGGCCGCCGCCCTGCTCCTTGCGGTCCTGACGGTCCTGGCGGTCCTGACGGCCGCCCTGCTGGTCGTCGCCCTTATTGCCGCGGCGGTCGCGGTCCCGGCCGCGGCCCTGGCGGTCGCGGCGGCCCTGACGGCCCTCGCCGTCGCCGGCCTCGCCACGGTCGGCCCGGTCGGCCCGGTCGGTCTTCGCCTCGGTCTCCGTCTTGACGGCGCCGGCCTCGGCCTTCGCCTCGCCCTGGCCCTTGGCCTCGGCGGTCACGGTCTCGGGGCTGCCGGCCTCGGCGGTGACGCGGCGGCGGCCGCGGCCGCTCGCGGACTTGTCGTCGCTCGCGGGCTGGCCGGGGATGTCGATCTGCTGCTGGGCGGCCTTCGGCTGCTCCGCGGCGGCCTCGTCGGTCTTGGCCGCGGTGGCCTTGGCGGGCGCCTCGCCGGTGCGCGCCTTGGAGGTGGCGCGGCGCTTCGGCTTGGTCTCGGTGTCCCCGGAGGACGCCGCGGCCGGGGCGCTCTTCGCCGGGGCGCCGCCTGCGGCCTGCGCCTCCTTGATGACCTCGATCAGCTGGCTCTTGCGCATCCGCGCGGTGCCCTTGATTCCAAGGCCCGATGCGACCTGCTGCAGTTCCGCCAGCACCATGCCCTCGAGGCCGGTGCCGCGGCGCCGCCGGGACCCGGCCGAAGCACCGGTGGCAGGCGCCGCAGAGGCGTCCGTGGCGGGCGTGTCGGCAGTCACGCCCATCAGATCGGTGGTGTCGCTCACGAAGGGTCCTTCCCTGGAGCGGACGTCGGCCTGTCTGGCTCGGCGACCGGTTGTGCTGTCCGGCGGTCCTTGGTGTGTGGACCGTGCCGGGGCGGTGGTCCGCCAACGCGGCGGAAGAATTCACAGATGTGGCGTTTCCCTGTGCCCGGCCACTGAGGTGCGGTGGTCACTCGGCTGGGTCACGCCGGTTCCGGAGCGTGCTCGACACCGCTCAGTGCGGGGCACAGAGCAGTTTTGGAGGCTCCCGGAAGGATGGATGTCCCGGACGGGGACACAAAGCACCTCGCCATGGTGAGGTCGGGTGCAGACTTGAGATTAACACTACCGGATCCAACAAACATTCCCCCTCTCCAAATCCGGACACCGCGTGCGTGCCGCTCCCGCGTCAGGGCGCAAGCGGCAGCACGCTCGCTCCGGTGGCGTCGAGCGCCAGGCGATTGGCCGCCCAGCCCTCCCCCGCCAGTCGTGCGACCTTGTCGGCCGCACTGTCTTCGGCCAGCGCGAGGACCGTGGGCCCCGCGCCGGAGATCACCGCGGGCACGCCGTCGGCGCGCAGCCGCTCCACCAGGGCGGCGCTCTCCGGCATGGCCGGGGCGCGGTAGTCCTGGTGCAGGCGGTCCTCGGTGGCGGGCAGCAGCAGCTCGGGGCGCCTGGTCAGGGCCTCGACGAGCAGGGCCGCCCGGCCCGCGTTGGTGGCCGCGTCCACGTGCGGGACGGTGCGCGGGAGCAGTCCGCGGGCGGTTTCGGTGAGCATGGGTTTTCCGGGGACGAAGACCACCGGAACGATGGAATCCGCCGGGTCCATCCTGATGGCGCGCGCGGCGGAGCCGTCCATCCAGGACAGCGTGAAGCCGCCGAGCAGGCAGGCCGCGACGTTGTCGGGGTGGCCCTCGATCTCGGTGGCCAGCTCCAGGAGCGCGGCGTCGTCGAGCTTGCTGTCGCCGCCTATGGTCACCGCGCGGGCGGCGACGATGCCGGCGCAGATGGCGGCGGACGAGGAGCCGAGGCCGCGGCCGTGCGGGATGCGGTTGGCGCAGACGATTTCCAGGCCGCGCGGCTGTCCGCCGAGCAGGTCGAAGGCGGTCCTCAGCGAGCGGACGAGCAGGTGCGACTCGTCGCGCGGCAGGGTCTCGCTGCCCTCGCCGGCGATGTCGATGCCCAGGCCGGAGTCGGCGACGCGGACCACCACGTCGTCGTAGAGCCCCAGCGCGAGGCCCAGGGCGTCGAAGCCCGGACCGAGGTTTGCGCTGGTGGCAGGCACGCGCACCCTGACGGCGGCGGCGCGGAACGCGGGACCGGCCATCGCTCGATGACTCTCCTTGAGCTGCGATTTGTGGAGGACTTGCCGCCTCGACCAGCACACGACCGACGAGAAACGGCAGCACCCTGGGGCCGCCTCTGCGGGCGGCACCGCGGCATACGCGGCGGCATATGCGGGGTGGGTTGCCTACAGCCTATCGAAGGAAGGTTCTGTGGCGACATAGGGCGCACAGGAGGCGCACGATGCGTGTCGCGAGCCCCCTGTGCACCCCCTGTGGGGAGTTGAGAGGTTTGCGCGTTACGCCAGGCCGAGGCGCTCCGCCGCGGCGGCGGCGTCGACCGGGACCGTGACCGGCTGCGGGGCGCCCGCGACGGCCCAGTCCGGGTCCTTGAGGCCGTTGCCCGTGACGGTGCAGACGATCCGCTGGCCCTTGTCGACCTTGCCCTGCTCGGCGGCCTTCAGCAGGCCGGCCACGGACGCGGCGGACGCGGGCTCGACGAAGACACCCTCCTGGGACGCCAACAGCTTGTAGGCGCGCAGGATCTCACGGTCCGTCACCTCGTCGATGAAGCCGCCCGACTCGTCGCGCGCGGCGAGCGCGTGCTGCCACGACGCGGGGTTGCCGATGCGAATCGCGGTGGCGATCGTCGAGGGGTCCTTGACGACCTCGCCGCGCACGATCGGCGCCGAACCGGAGGCCTGGAAGCCCCACATGCGCGGAGCGCGCGTCGACACCGAGTCGGCCGCGTACTCCTTGTAGCCCTTCCAGTAGGCCGTGATGTTGCCCGCGTTACCGACCGGCAGGACGTGGATGTCGGGCGCGTCACCGAGGGCGTCCACGATCTCGAAGGAGGCCGTCTTCTGGCCCTCGATGCGGAACGGGTTGACCGAATTGACCAGCGCCACCGGGTAGTTCTCGGAGAGCCCGCGCGCGAGGTTCAGGCAGTCGTCGAAGTTCCCGTCGACCTGGAGGATCTTCGAGCCGTAGACGAGCGCCTGGCCCATCTTGCCGAGGGCGATCTTGCCCTGCGGGACGAGCACGGCGCAGACCATGCCCGCGCGGACGGCGTAGGCCGCCGCGGAGGCCGACGTGTTGCCGGTGGAGGCGCAGATGACGGCCTTCGCGCCCTCCTCCTTGGCCTTGGTGATCGCCATGGTCATGCCGCGGTCCTTGAAGGACCCCGTCGGGTTGGCGCCCTCGACCTTGAGGTGGACCTCGCAGCCGGTGCGCTCGGAGAGCACCTGCGCGGGCACGAGCGGCGTGCCGCCCTCGCGGAGCGTCACGACCGGCGTGGTGGGGGAGACGGGAAGGCGGTCCCGGTACTCCTCGATGATTCCGCGCCACTGGTGGGTCATTGCTGCTTACTCCCCTTCAACCCGCATGATGCTGGCGACACCACGCACGGTGTCGAGTCGGCGCAACGCTTCGACGGTGCCGCTGAGGGCGGCGTCGGGCGCGCGGTGGGTGACGACGACGAGGGAGGCCTCGCCGTCCTTGCCCGTCTGACGGACCGTATCGATCGATACGCCGTGCTCGGCGAAGACCGTCGCGACCTGGGCGAGCACGCCCGGTTTGTCGGCCACGTCGAGGCTGATGTGGTACCGCGTGACGACCTCGCCCATGGGGCTCACGGGCAGCTGGGTGTACGCGGAGTCGCCGGGCCCGGTGGCCTCGCCGAGCTTGTTGCGGCAGACCGCGACGAGGTCGCCGAGGACGGCGGAGGCGGTGGGCGCGCCGCCCGCTCCGGGGCCGTAGAACATGAGCTGTCCTGCGGCCTCGGCCTCCACGAAGACGGCGTTGTACGCCTCGCGGACCGATGCCAGCGGGTGGCTGAGCGGAATCATCGCGGGGTGCACGCGGGCGGTGACGGACCCGCCGTCGGCGGCCCGCTCGCAGATGGCGAGGAGCTTGATGGTGCAGCCCATGCGCTTCGCGGACGCGAAGTCGGCGGCGGTGACCTCGGTCATGCCCTCGCGGTAGACGTCGTCGAGGCGCACCCGGGTGTGGAAGGCGATGCCGGCGAGGATCGCGGCCTTGGCGGCGGCGTCGAAGCCCTCGACGTCGGCGGTCGGGTCCGCCTCGGCGTACCCGAGGGCGGTGGCCTCGTCGAGGGCCTCCTGATAGCCGGCGCCCGTCGAGTCCATCTTGTCGAGGATGAAGTTCGTCGTGCCGTTCACGATGCCGAGGACGCGATTGACCTTGTCGCCGGCGAGGGACTCGCGCAGCGGCCTGATCAGCGGAATCGCTCCGGCGACCGCCGCCTCGTAATAAAGATCACGCCCGTGCTGCTCGGCCGTGGCGTGCAGCGCCGCGCCGTCCTGGGCGATCAGCGCCTTGTTCGCGGAGACCACGGACGCGCCGTGCTCGAAGGCGGTGGTGATGAGGGCGCGGGCGGGCTCGATGCCGCCGATGACCTCGACGACGACGTCGATGTCGCCGCGTTTGACGAGCGCGGTCGCGTCGGTGGTGACCAGCTCCGGGTCGATGCCCGCGCGCACCTTGGAGGGGCGGCGGACGGCGACCCCGGCGAGCTCCACCGGGGCGCCGATCCTCGCTGTGAGGTCGTCGGCGTGCGTCGTCATGATGCGCGCCACCTCTGAGCCGACAACCCCACAGCCCAGCAGCGCCACCTTCAGCGGACGCGTACGCATCATCCGACCTCGTTTCCTTCTCCAACTACGGTGGGACCAGTCTCACCCACCCATACGGTGTTTCTGACCAAAGTCCGGATCGTGAGACATCTATTTCACGAACCAGGTGTTGCCGGTTTCACGAACCGGCTGCTTGCGGGGCAGTGTCGGCCCACGTCTTGCGGAGCCGTGTCCAGCCCACGTCTTACTGGGCCGTGTCAGCCCACGTCGAGGCGGAGCAGGTCCTCCTCCGTCTCGCGCCGCACGATGACGCGGCCCGCGCCGTCCTTCACCGCCACGACCGGCGGCCGCAGCGCGTGGTTGTAGTTGCTCGCCATGGACCGGCAGTACGCGCCGGTCGCGGGCACGGCGATCAGGTCACCGGGGGCGAGGTCGGCGGGCAGGAAGGCGTCGCGCACGACGATGTCGCCGCTCTCGCAGTGCTTGCCGACCACGCGCGCCAGCATCGGCTCCGCGTCGGACGAGCGGGACACGAGGGCGACGCTGTACTCGGCGTCGTACAGAGCCGTCCGGATGTTGTCCGACATGCCGCCGTCCACGGAGACGTACGTCCGCAGCCCTTCCAGCGGCTTGATGGTGCCGACCTCGTACAGCGTGAAGGCGGTCGGGCCGACGATGGCGCGGCCCGGCTCGACGGAGATACGGGGCGTGCGCAGCTTCGCGCCCGCGCACTCGCGCGTGACGATCTCGCGCAGCGACGCGGCGATGTCGTGCGGCTCGGCGGGGTCGTCGTCCGAGGTGTACGCGATGCCGAGGCCGCCGCCGAGGTCGATCTCGGGCAGTTCGACGCCGTGCTCGTCGCGGATCTCGGCGAGCAGCGACACCACGCGCCGGGCCGCCACCTCGAATCCGGCGGTGTCGAAGATCTGCGAGCCGATGTGGCTGTGGATGCCGACGAGCTCCAGGCCGTCGAGCTTGAGCGCGCGCCGCACGGCCTCGGCGGCCTCTCCCCCGGCGAGCGCGATGCCGAACTTCTGGTCCTCGTGGGCGGTGGCGATGAACTCGTGGGTGTGGGCCTCGACGCCGACGGTCACGCGGATCTGTACGCGCTGGCGCGTGCCGAGCCGGTCGGCGATGTGGGCGACGCGCACGATCTCCTGGAAGGAGTCGAGCACGATGTGGCCGACGCCGGCGGCGACGGCGCGCTCGATCTCCTCGGGGGTCTTGTTGTTGCCGTGGAAGGCGATGCGCTCGGCGGGCATGCCGGCGTCGAGCGCGGTGGTCAGCTCGCCGCCGGAGCACACGTCGAGGTTGAGCCCCTCCTCGTGCAGCCACCGCACGACGGCGCGGGACAGGAAGGCCTTGCCCGCGTAGAAGACGTCGGCGTCCGCCCCGAAGGCGTCGCGCCAGGCCCGGCAGCGGGCGCGGAAGTCGTCCTCGTCGAGGAAGTACGCGGGCGTGCCGAACTCCTCGGCGAGCCGGGTCACCTCGATGCCGCCGACGGTGACGGTGCCGTCGGCGGTGCGGGTGACGGTCTGGGACCAGACCTTGGGGTCGAGGGCGTTGAGGTCGGCGGGCGGCGCGGAGTAGTGACCCTCGGGAACGACGTCTGCGTGGCGGGGGCCTGCGGGGTGGGCGGAACGGCTCATGACTCGTCTGACTCTTCTCGTCTCACAGATATTCGGGCGCGCTGATGCCGAGCAGGGACAGGCCGCCGGCGAGCACCGTCCCGGCGGCTTCGGCGAGCGCGAGCCGGGCGCGGTGGGCGGCCGAGGGTTTCTCGTCGCCGAGCGGCAGCACGGTGCCCGCCTGCGCGAGGAAGGCGTCGGCGGTCCGGACGAGGTGCCGGGTGAGGCGGTCCGGGGCGTGGTGGCGGGCGGCGGCCGCCAGGACGGTGGGGTAGTCGCCCAGGGCGGTCAGGAGGCTGTGCGCCGCCGCGTCCGCGGGGTCGTGCGATGCCGCGTCCGCGGGGTTGTGCGGTGCCGCGTCGGTGAGGCCTTGCGATGCCGCGTCGGTGAGGCCTTGCGCGCCTGCGTCGTACGCGGAACCGGGTGCGTCGGCCTCGCCTGGGGCCGCGGAGAAGCCCAGGTCGGCCGCGTTCCGGGTGAGCGCCCGGGTGCGGGCGTGTGCGTACCGGACCCGGAACAGGGGGTTCGACTCGCGCTGGGCGAGGTGGTCGTCGTCGCCGGTGCGGGGGCGGTCGTGGGGCGCCGGGTGCAGCAGGGCCCAGCGGGCGGCGTCGCGGCCGAGGCGGAGCGGGTCGGGGGTGCGGGGGGCCGGGACGGGGCGGAGGGTGGTCGGGGGACTGAGGGGGGCGGCCGGGTGCCCGTGCCCGTCCACCCGTACGCCCAGGACCTGGACCCACTCGGGGGCGGGGGCCTCGTCGCTGGTCACGCGGACGAGGACGCCCTGGGAGCGCAGGATGCGGCGCGCGGCGTCGGCGACGACGAGGGCGCGCAGGTCGTGCGGGGTGTGCAGCTGGGCGAGGGCGCCGGTGTCCGGGGTGATGTGGCCGTAGCGCCCGCCCTGCTCCAGGATCTTCTGTACGAGGCGGGGGGCGCTGTCGCCGTCCAGCGTGATGTTGAGGAAGCCCGGCCCGGTGACGTCGGCGCGGGCGATGCCGGGTTCCGCGGCGAGGCGGGCCGAGAGGGTCTGGGCGACGCGGCGCGGGGGTGCGGACGCCTCGCGGGCGACGCGGAGGGCGAGGTTCGTGGCGTAGTCACCCGTGCCGCCGGGGCCGGGGCGCTCGATGTGGGCGCGGTCCGGGACGGTGGCGGCGAGCTCTCCGGCGTCCACTGCGCGCCGCATGGCACGCAGGACGGTACGGGAGAGCTCTTCGGGAGTCACGGGTCAAGGGTATGGGAGGTGGGGGGTGGGGTGCTCGGGGGTTTCTGACGGGTTCCTGGCGGGGGCGCCTTGGGCGGCACGGCGTGCGCGGGCTGGCCGCGGCCTGACCGCGGGCTAGGAGCAGCCCGGGACCGTGGACGGGTCCGGGGTGCGGTCCAGGGGTCCGGGGCCGCCCCGGTCGACCAACTGGCGCACGATGCCCAGGAGTTCCGAGGGCTCGAACGGCTTCGCCAGGAACGCGTCGACCCCGACCTCGATGCCCGCCTCCACCTCGTACTGCGTACAGGCGCTGACGATCACGAGCGGCAGACCTCGCGTGCGCGGATCGGCGCGCAGCCGGGCGGCCGTCCGGAGGCCGTCGAGCCGCGGCATCACGACGTCGAGCGTCACGACGTCGGGCCGGACCTGATGGACGACATCCAGACACTCGGCACCATCGGCCGCGGTCACGACCTCGAAGCCCTCCAGCTCGAGATTGACCCTGATCAGTTGCCGGATGACCTTGTTGTCGTCCACAACAAGCACACGGCCGGACACGCCTGGCACAACTCGAGAGTAGGTCGGCACCCGCCATCGCGTCCGGGTTTTGCCGACTTCTGCCACTTGCGGGGGAGCCGCGACAGGCCGCCCGGGCGGGGTAGGCTCCGCCTCCCCAGGCAAGGAGAAGGCCGTCATGACGACCTTTGTTGTTTTCGACCTCGAGTTCACGACCTGGCCGGACGCGCTGGAACAGAACTGGTCGGCACCGGGGCAGTTCCGGGAGATCGTCCAGATCGGGGCGCTGCGGCTGCGCGCCGAGGCGGGCGACGGGGCCGGAGCGGCCGACGGAGCCGACGGGGCCGTCTACTCGGTCGTCGAGGAGTACGAGACGCTGGTCCGCCCGGTGATGAACCCGAGCCTGTCGACGTACTTCACCGAACTCACCGGCATCGACCAGGAGTCGGTGGACCGGGACGGGCTGCCGCCGGCCGAGGCCCTGGCCGACTTCCTGGCGTTCTGCGAAGGGCAGTCCGTGCTCTCGTACGGCAACGACATGGTCGTACTCGGGGAGAACCTGGGCTGGGCACGCGCGCGCGGAGAGGAAGTCAAGGGCAGCTTCCTGACCGCCGGCTTCCTCAATGTCCGCCCGTGGCTGAACACGGTCGCCCCCGCCACGGCGGCGGCCAACGTGGGCCGCCTGTGGCAGGTGCTCGGCCTGCCCGAGCCGGTCTCGACGGCGTCGTCGGGCGGGGAGCATTCGGCGCTCTTCGACTGCCATTCCTTCGCGGCGGCGCTGCGCCACCTGCGGGCGACGGGCGCGGCCTTGCCCGACGCGTGGCTCTGACCGGGCCGTACCGGCCCACGCGAAGGCCCCGGCCGCAGCGTGTCTTCACTGAGGCCGGGGCCCGTGTCACGTGAACGAAAGATGGACTGTCACGTGGACGAAGGAGTGCCGGACGAAAGAAGAACTGTCACGCCCGTCACGCCCGTCACGCCGGATCGATCCGATAAACACTGCCGCCGATGTCGAGGACGTACAGCTCCCCCTCGCCGTCCTGGGCGAACGAGACGACTTCGCCGCCGTTGACGCCGAGGTCGCCCTTGTCGGTCACCTTGCCGTTCTCGATCTTCAGGGTACGGAGGGTGCCGTCGCAGTAGTCGCTGTACACGTACTGCCCCTTGAGGTCCGGGATCGCCGCGCCGCGGTAGACGTATCCGCCGGTGACGGAGCAGCCCAGGCCGGACCGGTCGTACTCGTGGACCGGCGGCACGTGGTTCGCGGGCTCGGTGCCGCCGCGGAAGGGATGGTTGCCCTCCATCTGGGACCAGCCGTAGTTCTCGCCGCCCTTGCTGGCTGCGGGGGCCCAGTCGATCTCCTCCCAGGCGTTCTGACCGACGTCGCCGATGAGCAGGTCGCCCGTGCCCGAGTCGAAGGAGAACCGCCACGGGTTGCGCAGCCCGTACGCCCAGATCTCGTCCTTGGCCCTGGGGTCCGTCACGAACGGGTTGCCGGGCGGGATGGCGTAGGGCTTGCCGGCGCTCGGCTTGCTCGGGTCGATCCGCAGCAGCTTGCCGAGCAGTGTGTCGAGTTTCTGCCCGTTGCCGTGCGGGTCGCCGCCGGAGCCGCCGTCGCCGAACGCGATGTAGAGGTAGCCGTCGGGGCCGAACCTGATGTCGCCGCCGTTGTGGTTCGAGTACGGCTGCGTCTGGGTGAGGATGGTGCGCCGGGTGCTGGGCTGGGGCTTGCCGCCCTTCACGGCGAACTCGTCGATGGTGCTGGTGCCTTGGCGGTTCGTGAACGAGATGTAGAAGTGCGCGAAATTCTTGTCGAACGCGACGCCCAGCAGGCCGCGTTCACCGTCGGTGGTGGTCTGGCCGGATATGTCGAGGACGGGTGCGCCGAGTCCCGTGTCGTCCAGGACCCGTACGGTGCCCGCGCGTTCGGCTATCCAGACCGTGCCCCCCGGCCCCGCGGCGGCGGCGGAAGGGTTCTTGGCGGCGGCCACCTTGGTGAGCGCGGCCTTCGCGGCCTGCCGCGGGGAGGCAGCGGGCTCGTCGGCGGACGCGGTGCCTAAGGCGGCCGTGCCCAGGGCGAGGGACGCAGCGAGACAGATGCTGCCGATGGTGCCAATGATCGCCGAGCTTCTGGTGCGAACTTTCACCGTGATCCTCCTGGAGGCGGCGAATGGGGGAAGTCACCCAGCTGCTTGGGGGCAGTGTTGTGTTGTAAGGGCATCGCCCGCGCCAGCACGCAACCTGGGTGGGGGGAAGGGTGTGCCGCTGGCCACGCATGAGAATACTGGGGCTGGGCGGCTTGGCGTAGACCAGTACGCCACTCTTCTCCTACCCGCACACACGCGAAGACCCCGACCTCAGCGTCTCCGCTGCTGACGGGGTCTCGGGCACCTCATGAAGGGTGCCCCCGGCAGGATTCGAACCTGCGCACACGGCTCCGGAGGCCGTTGCTCTATCCCCTGAGCTACGGGGGCGTGTCGGCCGTTTGTGGCGGCGACGGGTAGAACACTACCAGCTTCGTGGGGGTCGTCAGGAACCGGTATTCGTGCAGCGTCCGGGGGCTTCGCGGGGCACCCCGGACGCTTGCGGGGGCGAAGGTTACGGCTTGCGGGCGACGCCCGCGTAGGCGTCGACCGCTGTCGTCGTGTCCGTCGTGGGCTCGGGGCGCCAGTGGGTGACCGGGGTCACGCCGGGGGCGGTGAGGGTGAGGCCGTCGAAGAAGCCGGTGATGTCCTCGACGCTGCGGACGTAGTACGGGATCGCCCCGCTCTTGTTGTACGCCGCCGACGCCGCGATCATGCCCTCGCTCGTCGACGTGGAGTCGCTGATCACCAGGTGGCTGCCGGACGGCAGGCCCGCCATGAGGCGGTCGACGAGGTCTCGTGCTTGCTCGTACGAGGACACGTGGCCGAGGGTGTTGAGGATCATCAGGGCCACGGGGCGGGTCAGGTCCAGGGTCTCGCCCGCCTTCGCCAGGATCGCCTCCGGCTCGTACATGTTCGCGTCGATGTACGACGTGACGCCCTCGGGCGTGCTCGTCAGGAGGGCGCGGGCGTGGGCCAGGACCAGCGGGTCGTTGTCCACGTACACGATGCGGGACTCGGGCGCGACGCGCTGCGCGACCTCGTGAGTGTTGTCGGCCGTCGGCAGGCCCGTGCCGATGTCCAGGAACTGGCGGATGCCCTGTTCCCCTGCCAGGTGGCGGACCGCGCGGCCCAGGAAGTGCCGGCTCGTGCGGGCGACGTCCACCAGGCCCGGGAAGATCTCCTTGATCTGGTCGCCGAGCTCGCGGTCCTTCTCGTAGTTGTCCTTGCCGCCCACGAAGTAGTTCCAGAAGCGCGCCGAGTGCGGCTTGCTCGTGTCGATCCGTGCGCGTATCTCGGCGGACGAGTCGAGCTTGGGGTCGGAGCCTGACACGGGGGCCTCCTGCGGGGCGGGGCGGGGTGCGTGAGCCGGTCGATCACTCGCTCACTCATCTGGCAATCGCAACCTAGCAAGTATGTGGCAGGTCAGGAGGGTTGTGGGGGGCCTGGCCCGGTGGCCTTCCCGGCTACCGCTTCTCCTGCCAGTTCCCCCTACGCCTTCGGCTCCTGCATCGTCGCGCAGTGGATGCCGCCGCCGCCCGCCATCAGGCGGTCCACGTCCAGTTGGATCACCTCTCGGTCCGGGAAGGTGCCGGCCAGTGCCCTGCGGGCGCCCTCGTCCGTCCTCCTGTCGCCGAACTGGGCCGTGATCACCGCGCCGTTCACCACATGGAAGTTGAGGTACGAGTCGAGGAAGGTCGGCGCCGTCGAGCGGATCTCGGTCGGGCCCTCGACCTTGATGACACGCAGGCGGCGGCCGCGCGCGTCCGTCGCGCGGGACAGGATCGCGAGCTGCTCGCGGGCGTCCCGCGCCCAGATGTCCGTACGGTCCGCGGACGGTACCTGCACCATCACCACGCCGGGGCGCACGAAGCGCGACGTGGCGTCGATGTGGTCGTCGGTGATGTCCTCGCCCTTGATGCCGGGGGCCCAGATCATCTTCCGGGCGCCGTACGCCCGCAGCACCTCCGCCTCGATCCGGTCCCGGGTCTTCCCGGGGTTGCGGTTGGAATTGACGAGGCTGCTCTCCGTCGCCATCACCGTGCCCGCGCCGTCGGTCTCGATGCCGCCGCCCTCGCCCACGAACCCGGCCCGCGTGAAGTCGCGCCGCGTGAACTCGGCCACCCGGCGCGCCACTTGGGCGTCCCTGCGGTGCCGCTGCTTGCCGCCCCAGCCGTTGAAGCCCAGGCCGACCGCGTCCACCCCGCCCGCCCCGTCCCGCCGGAACACCGCGCAGGTGTCCCGCATCCACAGGTCGTCGGTGGGGATGGAGTCGAGCACGGTCACCTTCGGGCCGCACCGGGCCCGCGCCCGCGCCGCCTCCCGCCGGTCCGGCGCGCACATGACCACGGGTTCGTACGCCGCCACGGTGCGGGCGAGCAGCGCGATGTCGCGTTGCACGCCCGCCAGGTGGTCGCCCCAGACGGCGTCACTGGTCGGCCAGGACATCCAGGTGCGCCGGTGCGGGGCCTCGTCGGCCGGGACCGTCCAGCGCCGGCGGGTGCTCCGCGCCGCGTTCGCCGGAGCGCTCGCCTCCGCCTGGCAGGCCGTGGTCGTGGCGGTCAGGGCGCCGCCCAGGGCGAGGGCGGCCGTGCCCGCGCCGGTGACCCTGAGGACTCCTCGGCGGGTGGGGCGGGGCGACTCGTTCACGGGTACGTACCTCCGGGCAGCGGGCGTAGGGGTGCGTCATCCACTCTGGCCCTGACTGAAATTTCAGTCAAGTTTTCACCGGCAGCGTACGGTGCTCGGATCCATGTCGTACGGAGCAGGCCGGAGGGTCGTACGGAGAGTCCGGAGGGTCGTACGGAGAGTCCGGAGGCCGGGCTAGCGCTCTCCCAGCTCCAGCGCGAACGCCTCCCCCAGCAGCCCCCGCGCCCGCTCCAGCTCCATCGAGCCCGCGAGCCAGCGGCCGCTCAGGCCCTCTACCAGGGCCGTCAGGCGTTCCGCCGCGGCGGGGGCGGCCACGTCGTCGCGTACCGTGCCCGCGTCCTGCGCCTCGCGGATCAGCTCGGCGGCGTACTCGACCCACTCGGCCGTCGCCCGGCTCAGCTGCTCCCGCAGCTCGGGGTCGAACTTGGCGCTCGCCTGGAACTCGCCCCACGCGGTGCTGTTCTCCACCACCTCGGGGTCGTCCTGCAGCTCCAGGAGCAGCATCTGCTCCAGGTGGGCGCGGGGGTCGGCGGCGGGGGTCGCGGTGGGTTCCGTGTAGCGCTCGGCGCGGTCGTTGATGAAGGCGAGGGTGCGGCGCATGAGGCCGGCGCGGTCGCCGAAGTGGTAGTAGATGAGGCCGGTCGAGACGGACGCCTCGGCCGCCAGCTCCTCCACCCGCAGGCCGCGCACCCCGCTGCGGGCGATGAGACGGGTGGCGGCTTCGAGGATCTGGGTCTGGCGCTTGGACACGCAGCCACGATAACCGCGGGTCGGCGGGCCGCCGTCCCTGTCCGCGGCGCCGTACGTGGGGCGGTGGCCGCCCCGTACTCAGCCGCGTCACTCACCCCGCCCGAGTATCCGTACGGATGCCCCCTCCCCCGCCCGCGGCGACGCTGGCGTACATGACGAAATCTCTGCGGAACCTCAAGTGGGCAGTGTTGCGGGGCCTGTTGGGCACGGTCGGGCGGGCCTCGCGGGGCATCCGGATCGGCTACCGGTACGGCTTCGACAGCGGCACGATGCTCGACTACGTGTACGTGAACCGCGCGCACGGCGTCCTCGGCGTCGGCCGCCTCGTCGACCGCGGCTATCTGAACGCCGTCGGCTGGCGCGCCATCCGCGCCCGGCGCGCGCTCCTCCAGGACGTCCTGCGCGAGCAGCTCGGCCGGCGGCCCGGCCGCGAGGTCGCCGTGCTCGACGTCGCCGCCGGGCCCGGCCGCTACCTCCAGGACCTGGCCGCCGAGTACGGGCCCGGCCGGGTGCGGGTGCTGTGCCGGGACCTGGCGGAGGCCGGGCTGCGGCAGGGCGAGCGGCTCGCGCGGGCGCGCGGGATCAGCAACATCTCGTACGAGGCCGGGGACGCCCTCGACCCCAAGGCGCCGGAGGCGGGCGCGCCGGACGTCGTCGTCGTGTCCGGGCTCTACGAGCTGCTGCTCGACGACGACGCGATCCGGGCCTCGATCGAGCGGCTGCGGGGGCTGCTCGCGCCGGGCGGCACCCTCGTCTTCACCACCCAGACCCGCCATCCGCAGCTCGACTTCATCGCCAACGTACTGCCCAACAGGGACGGGCAGTTGTGGGTGATGAAGTGCCGGGACGTCGCCGAGACGGAGGGGTGGGCGCGGGGGGTGACCCCGCGGGTCGGCGGGGTCACCCCGCAGGCGGGGTGGGGTGATCCCGCGGGCGGGGTGGTGCGCCCCGTAGGGGCGCGGGGAACTGCGCGCTCAGCGCGCGAAAAGCCGCAGACGCGTCTGCTCAGATACTCGGCAGATGCGGCTGCGGCTTTGTTGTGGCTGGTCGCGCCCACGCGGCGGAGCCGCACATCGACACAGCCCCGCGCCCCTACGGGGCGCTTACGCCGTCGCCCTCTTCCTCGGCGTCGTCTTCTTCGCCGTCGCCGTCTTCTTCGAAGTGCTCTTCTTCGCCGCGGACTTCGCGGTGGCGGAGGTGCTGGAGGAGGAGGCCGTCTTCTTCTTCGCTGTGCTCTTCTTCGGGGCTGCGGACGTGGACTTCGCGGCCGTCTTCGACTTCGTGGCCGTCGACTTCTTGCCGCCCACCTGCTTGGGAGCCGCCGGGGCCGACTTGCGGGCCGGGGTCTTCGCGGTGCCGGAGCGGCGGGACCGGAGTGCGGTGACCTCGGCGTCCTTGCCCTCGTCCGCCGCGGCGCCGGACCCCTTGCCGCGCGGCGAACGGGCGGCCCGGACGCTGCTCTCCAGGGCGGCCATCAGGTCGATGACCTTGCCGCCGCCCTCCTCGGCCGCGGGTGCCGGGGCGGCGGTCTCGCCGCCCTCGACCTTCGCGGCGATCATCTCCTCGACGGCTTCGCGGTAGTCGTCGTGCAGCGAGTCCAGGTCGACCTCGCCGAGGGTGTCCATCAGGGCGTCCGCCAGGTCCAGTTCGGCCTCGCGGATCTTCACGTCGCTCTCCGGCGCGACGCCTTCGGTGGCGCGGATTTCGTCCGGCCACAGCAGGCCGTGCATGGCGATCACGTCGTCGACGACCCGGAGCATGCCGAGCCGTTCGCGGCCGCGCAGTGCGAACTTGGCGACGGCCACCTTCTGGCTGCGCTTCAGCGCCTCGCGGAGCAGGGTGTAGGGCTTGGCGGCCGGTACTCCATTGGCGGACAGGTAGTACGCGGTGCCCATCTGGAGGGGGTCGATGCGGTCGGCCGGGACGAACGCGACGATCTCGATGGTCTTCGCGGTCGGGATCGGCAGGGAGGCCAGGTCGTCGTCCGTGATCGGGATGACCGAGCCGTCGGCGTCCTCGTACCCCTTGCCGATCTCGGCGGTCGGGACCTCGCGGTCCTCCAGCTCGCACACCTTGCGGTAGCGGATGCGGCCGCCGTCCTCCGAGTGGACCTGGCGGAAGGAGATCGAGTGGTTCTCCGTGGCGTTCACGAGCTTGATCGGGATGCTGACCAGGCCGAAGGAGATGGCGCCGTTCCATATGGACCGCATGTGGAGGACCTTTCGGCACGTCTTTGTGGCGTCTCAGTGGCGTCGCTGTGGTCTGTGGCGTCTTTTGTTACGTCTTGGTGCGATTCTCCGGTTTTGTGCGATTCTCATCGTATGTCGCCTATCACCGAGGTGGAGGGGCGAAGGATCGCGCTCAGCAACCTGGACAAGGTGCTGTATCCGGCGAGCGGCTTCACTAAGGGCGAGGTGCTGCACTACTACGCCACCGCCGCCGAGGCGCTGCTCCCCCACCTCCGCGACCGCCCCGTCTCCTTCCTGCGCTTCCCGGACGGGCCCGAGGGGGAGCGCTTCTTCGCCAAGAACGTGCCGCCGGGTACGCCCGCCTGGGTGCGGACGGCCGAGGTGCGGCGGTCGGACGGGGTCTCGCGGCAGATCCTCGTGCAGGACCTGCCCACGCTGATGTGGGCGGCTAACCTGGTCACGGAGTTCCATACGCCGCAGTGGCTGGCGGACGCGCCCGGGCTCGCCGACCGGCTCGTGCTCGACCTCGACCCGGGGCCGCCGGCGGGTGTCGTGGAGGCGTGCGAGGCGGCTCTGTGGCTGCGGGAGCGGCTGATGGGCGACGGGTTCGAGGTGTACGTCAAGACGTCCGGCAGCAAGGGGCTGCACATTCTGGTGCCGTTGCGGCCGGCTCCGAGTGCGGAGGTCACCGCGTACGCGAAGGGGCTTGCCGTGGAGGCGGAGCGGGCGCTGCCCGGGCTTGTGGTGCATCGGATGACGCGGAGCCTGCGGCCCGGGAAGGTGTTCGTCGACTTCAGCCAGAACGCTGCCGCGAAGACGACGGCCACGCCGTACACGTTGCGGGCGCGGGCCGAGCCCACGGTGTCCACGCCGGTGTCGTGGGACGAGGTGTCCGCGTGCGCGGCGCGGCGGGAGGCTGGGCTGCTGGTGTTCCTCGCGCCCGAGGTGGGCGGTCGGTTGGAGCGGTACGGGGATTTGCTGGGGCCGTTGCTGGAGTCCGGGCGGGGCGGGGTGCTACCCCCTTCGGGGTGACCGCCGACTTGGACGGCACCGTCGGCGTGGGCTGCCGTTAGGGTCGGGACCCGCCCTGCGGGACGATTGCCCACAGCGGCAGCGGGACACTGCGGCGCACCGCAGCGGCAGCCGCCAACGGCGCAGCACCCCCGCCGGAGACGTCCACCCTGCGGTCAACTGGAAACGGGCGGGCGGGCGGGAGATGTCCGCCCGCGGAGCGGCGGGGTCAGATGCGGTGCCAGGTGTGGCGGTCGCGGGCCAGGGCGTGGAGGGCCTCGACGTCGGCCGGCTTGAGGACCCCGCCCGCCCGGGCCAGACCGGCCAGATCGTGCTCGAGGAGCACGCGAACCTCCCGCGGCGGCGCCGCGACGTCCACGTCCACCGCCCCCACGGGCACCAGCACCGCCCGCACCTCCGCCGTCAGCGCGAACGACGCCCGCCCGGCGTCCGCCCGCAGGTCCCGCAGCAGCGGCACGGCCCGCCCCCGCCCCACCGCCACCATCGGGTCGGCCACCCGCACCCGCTGCCTGCGCGCGGGCACGGAACGTACGCAGAACAGTCCGCCGGGCCCGATCAGGAGGTGGTGGATCCGCGCGCCGCCCGGGAGGCCGATCGAGTGCAGGGCGCGCCAGCCGCCCGCGTCGAGGCCGTCAAGGGCGTCCCCGACGGCGGTCTCCGCCGCGAGCGCCCGGGACCGCGGATCGGACCGCAGCCTGCGCGGGGGCGGCGGATCGCGGTCGATGGCTATGCGCAGCGCCTCGCCGGGCCGGTTCGGCGCGAGGTCGTCGTCCGGGTGCAGCGTGAGCCGGGCCAGCTCGGCCGGCGTCGGCACGGGCGGCGGCCCCACCGAGACGTTCCCTGTCAGGAACGGGGCCAGGACGTGCAGCACGTCGGCCTCGCGGTCGGCGCTCAGCAGGTTCACCCGGGCGGTGTCCCTGTCGTACCAGGCCACGTTCCTGCCGTCCGGTCGGCAGACGTAGAGCCGCTCCTGACCGTGCCTCCATGCCGGTACGACGCGCAGTCCGCTCATGCCCCATCACCCCATGACCATGGGAGCAGCCCGGACGCTCCTCGGGCAAGAACCTGACGGCGCCCCACGGAAGTTGATGCCAATTCGCCCCGCGTGCGCCACCCCGGGCGAGGTCTGTACGCCATGTCACCACCCGTCCCGTAACGGCACCGCCCACACAGCTATGGCGCCCTGTTACAAACTCGCCGAATTGCCGCAATGGCGGACACCTAGCTTCGTACGTGTCCACGATCGCCGCCGAGCGCAAGGAACGCACCGCGAGCAACCGCCGCCGCACCGACGGCTGAACAGGAATCCACCCGCTCGCACGGCCCCAAGGAGCCACCGTGACCACCCCCACCACCCCCGAAGCCGAGCAGCAGCCCCGCTCCCCCCAAGGCGCCCCCGCCCGGAAAGGCGCCCCCGCCAGGCGCCTCGCCGCCGCCGCGGCCCTCACCGCCGCCGTCGGGCTCGGCCTCATCGCCTGCGGGCAGGGCGGCGGCTCCGGCGGCCCCGCGCCCGACGTCACCGTCAAGAACGCCGCGACCCGGCAGGCCAAGCAGGCGCCGCTGCCGCTGAAGGAGTCCCGGCCGACCGGTCTGCGGATCCCGGCCGCGGGTGTGGACGCCAAGGAGATGCTGGACCTCGGCATCGGCGCGGACGGCGAGCTGGAGGTGCCGCCCCCTTCCAAGGGCGAGGTGCCCGGCTGGTGGACCGGCGGTGTCACGCCCGGCCAGAAGGGTGCGGCCGTCCTGGTCGCGCACTACGACACGGCGAACGGCCCGGCGCTGCTGCGGAACGTCGCGAAGGTCCAGGTCGGCGACAAGATCATGGTGCCGCGTGCGGACGGTGCCACGGCGACGTTCGAGGTCCGTGAGGTCCAGCAGGTCGGCAAGGAAGACTTTCCAACCCATAAGGTGTACGGGGCGACCGACCGGCCGGAGCTGCGTCTGCTGACCTGCGGCGGCCCGATCAAGGACGGTCACCGGACCGACAACATCATTCTCTATGCCGACCTCGTGCGCTGAGTACGTCCCCGGGCCTGCCGGGGCCGGGCTCGCGTACCCACCGGCCATCGCAAGCAGGAGTGCAGTTGAACCGCAGCCGCAGCTCGCGAGGGCGCGGCCCCCGCGGGCGCCGCGCGCTCGCCACGGCCGTCTTCGCGCTGTCCGCGGCCGCGCTCGCCGCGGGCTGCGGCGACCCGGGCGACCTGCGGAGCGCGGGCTCGACGCCGACAGCGGTCGGCCCCACCCGGTTGTGGCCGGACCTGCCGCCCGCGTCCTCGCCGCTCGGTGACTACGGGACGGCGGACACCGAGGAGGTCAAGGGCGTGCCGGTACCCGGAGGCGACCTGCGCAAGGTGAATCCGGTCGACATCGTGCGGGCGCAGGCCGCCGCACACCCCGACGACTACTCAGGACCCTCCGCGCTCTACAAGGAGACCGCGGACGACCTGAAGAACTGCGGCAAGAAGAACGACGCCAAGGAGTGTCCCGTCCTCAAGGCGTACTACCGCGATTTCACCGGTGACGGCAAGGACGACGTGGTCATCGGCATCCGCATGCCCGAGGAGCAGCTGGCCATCCGCGTCTACGCGATGGAGAAGGGGCATCTGACCCAGATCATGGGCACGTCCGACGCGGTGCTCGGCATCGAGCTCGCCGGGCGCGATCTGGTGCTGCGCGCGGTCTCCGACATCCCGGGCTACGAGTACCGCACGGCCTGGTCCTGGGACCGGCACCAGCGCGCGATGCTGCCGACGCGCGACGAGTTCCTGCGTTCCTCGGACGCGCCCCGGCCCAAGGGCGGCCGCAGCCCGCTGCCCCAGCCGACCGAGGGCCCCCGCCTGGAGGGCCCGAGCCCGGGCGCGCGGCCGAGCTCCGAGGAGTCCGTGGACGGCGGGGACTCCGGGGACTCTGCGGGCTCCGGCGGCTCCGGCGGCTCCACCGGCGAGGGCTCATGACGGGCACCGGCGCGGCTCCCCGCCGCCCGCGGCTGCCGCTGCGCCTGCCCGCCTGGACCGCGACGCTGACCTGGAAGGCCGCGGTGTTCATCACCGTGATGTGCTGCGCGCTCGCGGCGCTGCTCGGCGTACTCGTGCACGTCGCGGTGACCAACCAGACCGTGGGCCAGGCCCGCGACCGCGCCCTGACCCGGCTCGACGACGCCACCAAGCAGTACGAGGCGGGCGGCAGGCTCGACCCCGGCGCGAGCATCGACCCGCAGAACCTGCCCGAGGCGCTGCGTGACCTCGCCGTCGGCGGGGAGCGCGGCACCATGGTCGGCGACCACGACGAGCGGCCCACGGTGTGGGCGGCGGGGCCCGCGGACGGCGGGCGCGCCATCGCCGTCCAGGTCGACTACGCGCAGGGCGCCCGCACCATCGAAGGGCTCGACCGCGCGATCCTCGGCTCGTCGGCGCTCGCCATCGGGGCGACGCTGCTCGTCGGCTCGTTCGCGGTGACGCGCGTGACCCGGCGCCTGCACCTGACGGCCCGGGTCGCGCGCCGCATCAGCGCCGGTGACCTCGACGCCCGCGTGAACGACCCGCGCACCCGGGACTCCGACCGCCACCAGGACGAGGTGGCCACCGTGTCCGGCGCCCTGGACACCATGGCCTCGTCGCTGCAGAGCAAGCTCCTGAGCGAGCAGCGGTTCACCGCCGACGTCGCGCACGAGCTGCGGACGCCGCTGACCGGGCTGCACGCCGCCGCCGAACTGCTGCCGCCGGGCCGCCCCACCGAGCTGGTCCGGGACCGGGTGGCCGCGCTGCGCACCCTCACCGAGGACCTCCTGGAGATCTCCCGCCTCGACTCGCGCAGCGAGCGCGTCGACCTCGACGCGGTCCGCCTCGCTCCACTGGCCGAGCGCGTCGTACGGGCTTCCGGGGGCGACGTGGAGCTGCGGATCGTACGGGACATCGTGGTGGACACGGACGGGCGGCGCCTCGAGCGGGTGCTCGGGAACCTCGTCGCGAACGCCCTCAAGCACGGGGCTCCGCCGGTGTCCTTGACCGTGGACGGGCCCGTGCTCACCGTGCGGGACCACGGCCCCGGCTTCCCCGACTACCTGGTGGAGCACGGGCCGCAGCGGTTCCGCACGGAGGGGACGACCAAGGGCCACGGCCTGGGGCTGACCATCGCCCTGGGGCAGGCCCAGGTGCTGGGGGCCCGCCTCGAGTTCACCAACTCGGCCGACGGCACCGGGGCGGTGGCCGTCCTCACTCTCCCCCAAGCTCCACAGGAGCAGGGTGGGACCCCCTCGACGGGCTAATTGCCCGCGCCTCCACGCGTCGTCACTTTTAGTGTGAATTACGGCCTTTGACGGCCGTACGTTTCCACTCGGCTCTGCCCAGGAGGCTCCCATGGCCCTTCGCCCCCGCCCCTCCGTCGCCGCCCGCCTCTCGATACTTGTCGCCGGCGGCGCCCTCGCCGCCGCCACCGTACTGACCGCCGCCCCCGCGGCCGTCGCGGACAACGCGGCCCTCGCGGACGACGCGAACAACAATCCGCCCCTCTACAAGGGCCGCGTCATCGCCAAGGGCGGGCTCCTGTTGCGGGACTCGCCGACGCGGGGCAGCGCGGTCATCCGCAGTGAGCCGTACGGCGCGATCGTGCACATCTACTGCAAGGCGCGCGGCCAGCACGTGCACCACAACGACCGCTGGTATCTGCTCACCGACGGCACCTGGGCGTGGGGCGCCGCGCACTACATCGACAACATCGGCCCCGCGCCACGCTGGTGTTGACACCTCACCGCGGGCGGCGGCGACATAACCGGACATTAGGCCCGCCGCTTGCTACGTTCCGGGCATGACCGGAACAGCAGCGGAGCCCGCCACCGTCCCCGCTGTCCGCGTCCCCCGGCGCCGTGGCACCGAGCTCACGCTGCTCGTCGTCGCCGTCCTGCTTTCGGTGTACGGCTACTGCGACGTGGGCCTGGCGCGCAACGGCTCCGTCCCGCCCGGCGCCGCCGGTTACGGCGCCGGGCTCGGGGTGCTCGCGCTCCTCGCCCATCTGGCGGTCCGGCTGCGCGCCCCGTACGCCGACCCGCTGCTCCTTCCCATCGCCGTGCTGCTCAACGGCCTCGGCCTGGTGCTGATCTACCGGCTCGACCTGGAGACGCCCGGCGACCACGCGGCACCCACCCAGCTCGTCTGGTCGACGGTCGGCGTCGCCCTCTTCATCGCCGTGGTGCTCTTCCTGCGCGACCACCGCATGCTCCAGCGGTACGCGTATCTGTCCGTGGTCACGGCGCTCGTCCTGATGATCGTGCCGATCTTCTTCCCCGCGGTGAACGGCGCCCGCATCTGGATCCGGATCGGCGGATTCTCCATCCAGCCCGGCGAGTTCGCGAAGATCCTGCTCGCGGTCTTCTTCGCCAGCTACCTCGCGGCCAACCGCAACGCGCTCGCGTACACGGGCCGCACGGTGTGGAAGTTCAAGCGGCTGCAACTGCCCACCGGCCGGGTGCTCGGGCCGATCGTGGCGATCTGGCTGCTGAGCGTCGGCGTGCTGGTCCTGGAGCGCGATCTCGGCACGTCGCTGCTGTTCTTCGGCCTCTTCGTGATCCTGCTGTACGTCGCCACCGGGCGCACCGGCTGGATCGCCGTCGGGCTGCTGCTCGCGGCGGTCGGGGCGTTCGCGGTCGGTTCGCTGGAGCCGCACGTGCACAGCCGGGTCCAGGACTGGCTGCACCCGTTCGCGTCCATCGACGCGGGCGAGGGGCCGAACCAGCTCGCCCAGTCGCTCTTCGCTTTCGCGGCCGGCGGGCTGCTCGGCACCGGGCTCGGGGACGGGCACTCCATCCTCATCGGCTTCGCCGCCAAGTCGGACTTCATCCTGGCGACGGCCGGGGAGGAGCTGGGGCTCACCGGCATTGCCGCGATCTTCCTGCTGTACGCGCTGCTTGTGGAGCGCGGCTACCGGGCCGGGCTCGCCCTGCGCGACCCGTTCGGGCGGCTGCTCGCGATCGGGCTCGCGTCGATCGTGGCGCTCCAGGTGTTCGTGATCGCGGGCGGGGTGACGGGGCTGATCCCGCTGACCGGGATGGCCATGCCGTTCCTGGCGCAGGGCGGTTCGTCCGTCGTGACCAACTGGATCATCGTGGCGCTGCTCATCCGGGTCAGCGATTCGGCGCGCGCTCAGCCTCTTCCGGCCCAGCCTCTTCCCCAGGAGCGGGCGTGACCAAGTACATCCGCCGGGCCGCCGCGTTCTGCGCGCTGCTCCTCGTGGCGCTGCTCGTCAACGCGACCCGCGTCCAGGTCGTCGACTCCGGGACGTACGACGACAATCCCGCCAACCGCCGCCAAGCCATCACCCGCTTCGACCAGCCGCGCGGCGACATCCTGGTGGACGGCCGGGCCGTCACCGGCTCCCGGGACACGGGCGAGCAGCTCCGCTACGAACGGACGTACCGCAACGGGCCGTTGTACGCCCCGGTGACCGGCTTCGCCTCGCAGGTGTACGGCACCACCTTCCTGGAGCACGCCGAGGACGACGTCCTCTCCGGCACCGACCCCATGCTCGCGCCGCTGCCCCTGTGGAACGACGTCACCCGCACCCAGAACCCGGGCGGCGAGGTCGTCACCACCATCAAGGCGGCCGTGCAGCAGGCCGCCTACACCGGGCTCGGCGGCAAGAAGGGCGCCGTGGCCGCGCTGGACCCGGCCACCGGCGAGATCCTGGCCCTGGTCTCCACGCCCTCGTACGACCCCGAACGCCTCTCCGGCACCGGCACCGCCGTGACCGATGCCTGGGCCGACCTGAACGCCGACCCCGACAAACCGATGCTCAACCGCGCGCTCAGCCGGACCTATCCGCCGGGGTCCACGTTCAAGGTGGTGACGGCGGCCGCCGCGCTCGACGCGGGCGAGATCGACGACTTGGACGCGCCGACGAAGTCCCCGGATCCCTACACCCTGCCCGGCACCTCGACGAGCCTGGCCAACGAGGTCGAGGGCTGCGCGGACGCCAGCCTGCGGTACGCCTTCCAATGGTCCTGCAACACCGTCTTCGCCAAGCTCGGCGTCGACACGGGCCAGCGCGCCCTCGCAGGCACCGCGAAGAAGTTCGGCTTCGACACCCCCGGCCTGAAGGTCCCCTCGCCGGTGGCCACCAGCACCTTCGACACCTCCATGGACGACGCCCAGCTCGCCCTGTCCGCCATCGGCCAGTACGACACGCGTGCCACGCCGCTGCAGATGGCGATGGTCTCGGCGGCCGTGGCGGGCGGCGGCTCGGTCAAGGCGCCGCACCTGGTGGACCGGACGACGACCGACGACGGCGACACCGTCGCGTCGAGCGGCACCGAGACCCTCCGGCAGGCCATGAACCCGGGCACGGCCGTGCAGTTGCGCGAGCTGATGACGGACGTCGTCGAGAAGGGCACCGGCACCAACGCGGCGATCGACGGCGTGACCGTCGGCGGCAAGACCGGCACCGCCCAGCACGGCATCGGCAACACGGGCACCCCGTACGCCTGGTTCATCGCCTGGGCCCAGAAGCCCGGCGACGCGGAGGCGTCCGTGGCGGTCGCCGTCGTCGTGGAGGACGCCGCGGCGGACCGCCAGGACATCAGCGGCGGGGGCAGCGCGGCCCCGATCGCGAAGGCGGTGATGGAGGCGGCGCTGCGCTGAGGCGTACGGCGCCGCTGTCGCTGCGGTTCGGCCGCGCCTCGAAGGGGCGCGGGGCTGTATCGATATGCGTCTCCGCCGCGAAGGGGGTCCCCCCTGTTCGAGCGAAGCCGAGAACTTGGGGGAGCGACCAGCCACGATGGAGCCGCAGACAACCGACGGCCCACCGCGGCACATCCAGCGAAGCGGTGGACGGGGCGAACACCACGGCGCAGCCGGGAACTTAAGCGTCGGCCCCGCCGGAGGCGATCGCCTCGGAGACCTCCGCGACCCGCTCCCGCTCCTCCGCGGCGAAGCGCTCGGCGTCCAGCTTCTCCGCGATCTCCTCGTCCTGCGCCATCAGCAGATCGAGGTTGGAGTCGCCCATCTCGAACACGCCCATGTCGACGTACGCCTGCTGGAGCCGCTTGCCCCACAGGCCGATGTCCTTGACGCACGGCACGATGCGGCTGAACAGCAACTGCCGGAAGAGCTGGAGGTATTCGGAGCTCTCGCTGCACTCCTCGGCCTCCTGCAGCGGGATGCCGAAGTTCGTGAGGACCTCCACGCCGCGCAGCCGGTCGCGCATCAAGTAGCAGCCGTCGATGACGAATTCCTCGCGCTCGCGCAGCTCGGCGTCGGTGAGCTGCTTGTAGTAGTCGCGCAGCGCCATCCGCCCGAAGGCCACGTGCCGGGCCTCGTCCTGCATGACGTACGCGAGGATCTGCTTGGGCAGCGGCTTGTCGGTGGTGTCGCGGATCATGCCGAAGGCGGCAAGGGCGAGGCCCTCGATGAGGACCTGCATGCCCAGGTACGGCATGTCCCAGCGGGAGTCGCGCAGGGTGTCGCCGAGCAGCGACTGAAGGTTGTCGTTGACCGGGTAGAGCATGCCGATCTTGTCGTGCAGGAAGCGGCCGTAGATCTCCGCGTGCCGGGCCTCGTCCATGGTCTGGGTCGCGGAGTAGAACTTCGCGTCCAGGTCCGGCACCGACTCCACGATGCGCGCCGCGCACACCATCGCGCCCTGCTCGCCGTGCAGGAACTGGCTGAACTGCCAGGAGGCGTAGTGCTTGCGCAGTTCACCGCGCTCGGCCGCGGACATCCGGTCCCAGTGCCGGGTGCCGTAGATCGACATCGCCTCGTCGGGGGTGCCGAGCGGGTCGAGCGGATCGACCTCCAGGTCCCAGTCGATGCGCTTGGACCCGTCCCACTGCTTGTCCTTGCCCTTTTGGTAGAGGTTCAGGAGGCGCTCGCGGCCCTCGTCGTACTCCCAGCTGAAGCGGGCGGCGCCGGTCGCGGGCACCTGCCAGGCGAGGGGGTCCTGGGCGGGGTCGCCCTGGGCGGTGGCGCCCTGCTCGTACCCGGCCTTGACGTACAGATCGCGCGTAGACACTGACGGCTCCTCGCGAGTCTCGGCGGCCCCCGCTGCCGCGCAACCGCCGCACAGGGGTGGCTCCTTGGCAGGCTCACACGGTGGTAGATGCCGGGTCAACAAGTCGTGCGCAAGGGATTGACGGTCTTGCTGACAAGCAGTCTCATAAGAGGTGACCGCCGGTAACCTGTTCAGAAGCCAGGAGACACCATGACGACCGTGACCGAAGACACCGGGCTCTCAGGTCTCCGGGACGCGCTCGGCCTGCTCAAGGACCGGGAACAGGTGGCTCTGCGACTGCTCGAGTCCTCCGCCAGGCACTCCTTCGACCCGGACAAGGAGCTCGACTGGGACGCGCCCGTCGAGGACGGCAAGTGGTTCTGGCCGCCGGAGCTCGTCTCGCTCTACGACACCCCGCTGTGGCGCCGGATGTCCGAGGAACAGCGCATGGACCTCGCCCGGCACGAGGCGGCCTCGCTCGCCTCGCTCGGCATCTGGTTCGAGATCATCCTCATGCAGCTCCTCGTGCGGCACATCTACGACAAGTCCGTGACCAGCGCACATGTGCGGTACGCCCTCACGGAGATCGCCGACGAGTGCCGCCACTCCATGATGTTCGCCCGCATGATCCAGAAGGGCGGGGCGCCCACGTACCCCGTCACGAAGCTCAACCACAACCTCGCCCGCGTCCTCAAGACCGTCTCCACCACCCCCGGCTCCTTCGCCTGCACCCTCCTCGGCGAGGAGATCCTCGACTGGATGCAGCGCCTGACGTTCCCCGACGAGCGCGTGCAGACCATCGTGCGCGGTGTGACCCGCATCCACGTCGTGGAGGAGGCCCGCCATGTGCGGTACGCCCGCGAGGAGTTGCGCCGCCAGATGGTGACCGCGCCGCGCTGGGAGCGCGAACTGACCCGCGTCAGCAGCGGCGAGGCGGCCCGCGTCTTCTCCATCGCCTTCGTCAACCCGAAGGTCTACACGGACGTCGGCCTCGACCGCCGCGAGGCCCTGGCCCAGGTCAAGGCGAGCGGCCACCGCCGGGAGGTCATGCAGACCGGCGCCAAGCGCCTCACGGACTTCCTGGACGACATCGGGGTGATGCGCGGGGTCGGGCGCAGGCTCTGGAAGTCGTCGGGGCTGCTGGCATAGGCGGGCCGTCGACGCAGGCGCGGGTTCCCGGACCGACTCTTCGTACGAAAACACGGTTACGCTGCGGGACATGACCTCAGCCGTCGGCCCCACCCGCGCGTACCGGCGCCTCAGCGTCGAGGAGCGCAAGAGCCAGCTCCTCGACGCCGCCCTCAACCTCTTCGCGCACCGCGCGCCCGACGAGGTCTCGCTCGACGACGTCGCGGAGGCCGCCGGGGTGTCCCGACCCCTGGTGTACCGCTACTTCCCCGGCGGCAAGCAGCAGTTGTACGAAGCCGCGCTGCGCACGGCGGCCACCGAACTGGAACAGTGCTTCGCCGAACCGCAGGACGGCCCGCTGACCCGGCGCCTGGGCCGCGCCATCGACCGCTACCTCGCCTTCGTCGACCAGCACGACGCCGGATTCAGCGCGCTGCTCCAGGGCGGCAGCGTCGTCGAGACCTCGCGCACCACCGCCATCGTCGACGGGGTGCGCCGCTCGGCCGCCGCGCACATCCTCGCCCACATGGAACTGCCCGAGCCGCCGGGGCCGCGGCTGCGGATGACCGTCCGGATGTGGATCACCGCGGTCGAGGCCGCCTCCCTGATCTGGCTCGACGAGGACAAACAGCCGCCGCTGGACGAGCTGCGCGACTGGCTGGTCGAGCAGTTCGTGGCCCAGATCGCGGCCACCGCGGGCCGCGACCCGCAGACCGCCGCCGTGGTCCGCCGCGCCCTGGCCCTGGAGAGCGCGGAAGGACCGGTGGGCGAGCTGGCCCGGCGGGTGCTTCCGGTGGTGGCGGAGGCGGGGCATCTGCTCTGACGGCACCGGGTGGGCCGGGTGACGCCGGTGCCGTGCGGACGGGGTGACACTGGTGCCGTGAAGAGTGAAGACACCCCCTTCGTGGGCGGCCCCCTCGACGGCCGCGTGCTCCCGGTCCTGCTCGGCCCGACCGGCCACCCGCCGAAGGTCTACCGCGTCCCGGTCCCGGACGACGCGGGCGGCGAGCCCACGGTCCTCGTGTACCGGCGGGTGCCTGCGGGCACCGCGCGGCGGTTCGGGCTGCACCCCGGCTGGAAGTACGAGTACGTCGCCGGGGGCCGCGGGGACGAGGGCGGCTTCCGGAACCTGAAGTGGCCGTGGTCGAAGCCGGACCCCGGGCGGGCGGCCGGTACCGATGCCGACGCGTCGGCGGAGCGGGAAGACCGGGACGGCGGGCGCAACCTGCCGCGCCGGGGAGACCTGGACGAGTGACCTCATTGCGCCGGGCGCCCGCCCCCGACGGGCGGCCCGCGCGCAGGCGCCCGAAGCTCGCGGTGCGCGGCGGAAGGACCGCCCCGCACCGGGAGGTGATGACGTGTCAGGAAGGTTGCTGCGCTGGGTGTGCACCGGATCGGCGCTCTCCGCGCTGGTCACGGCCGCGCCCCTGGCTCCCCTGACCCCGTTCCCCGCGTCCGCGGCCCATGCGGTACCCGGCCCCGGCGAACGCCCCGTGGCCCGGCTCCTGACGGATCTTCAGCGGCTGTACCGGCAGGCCGAGGAGTCCACGGAGACGTACAACGCCACCGAGGAGAAGCTGAAGGACCAGCGCCGCCGGGTCGACGGCCTCAACCGCGGCCTGGCGGAGGCCCGGGCCTCCGCCCACGACGGCAAGGGCGCCGCGGGCCGCCTCGCCCGCCAGCAGTACCAGACCGGCACCATGGAGATCTCCTCCTACGTACGCCTCCTCCTCGCCCGCGACCCGCGGGGCGCCCTCGACCAGCGCCACGTCATCGGCCGCGCCGCCGCCGAGCGGGCCGCCGCCGTCACCCGCCTCGTCGAGGACGAGAAGAAGGCCGACGGCCTCGCCGGGGCGGCGCGGCGCGCCCTGGCCGAGCAGGTGTCGCTCGCCCAGCGGCAGAAGAAGGCACGGGACACCGTGCGTGCGCGGCTGCGGGAGGTCGAGGAGCTGCTCGCCTCGCTCTCCGCCGAACAGGTGGCCGCGCTGGGGCGGGCGGAGGAGTCCGGCGCCGCGAGCGCGCAGCGCAGGCTTGTCGCCTCCGGGGCGCTCGGGGCGCCCGCCGCTCCCGGGCGGGCGCCGTCCGCGCGGGGGGAGCGGGCCCTGCGGTACGCCGTCGCGCAGATCGGGAAGCCGTACGAGTGGGGGGCCGAGGGGCCCGCCGCCTTCGACTGTTCCGGGCTCACCCAGCGGGCCTGGGGGGCCGCCGGGCGGGGGATTCCTCGGACCAGTCAGGAGCAGTGGAAGCGGTTGCCGCGGGTTTCCCTGCGGCAGCTTCGGCCCGGTGACCTGGTCGTCTACTTCCCCAAAGCCACGCACGTCGCCCTCTACCTCGGCCGCGGCAAGGTCGTCCACGCGCCTCGGCCCGGGGCCCGGGTCAAGGTCTCCCCCCTCGCCGCGAACCCCGTCCTCGGCGCGGTCCGCCCCGACCCGCGGGCCACTCCCGTCCCCGACTACCGCCCGCCGCGGTTGCCGTCGGGGGCAACGAAGGGGGCGGACCGGGGGTGGGCGGGTTGAGCCCTCGCGGGGGCGCCCCAGTCCCGCCCCTTCCCGAAACCGGGGGCTCTGCCCCCAGACCCCCGCTCCTCAAACGCCGGAGGGGCTAGAACTCAGCCGCACATTCTCAGCCCGTCCGGCGTTTGAGGACGAGCCGCGAAGCGGCGATAGCGGGGGTCCAGGGGGCGGCAGCCCCTGGTTACGGGAAGGGGCGGGATTGGGGGCTACGCAGCAGCGACCTCCGCCACATAACCGTTCGCCGGCTCCGCGTCGTAGAAGTAGTTCTCGAAGTCCCCGGGATCGTTGAACCCGTTGGCGAAGCGGTCGGCGACGGGCTGGAGGTCGCCTGCGGCGCCGAGGAGGTTGAGGACGTGCTCCGGCGGCGGCAGCAGCATCGCGTTGGTCCACTTGGTGACGTGCTGAGCAGTGGCCCAGTACCGGTCGAAGGCGGCCTGCATCCACGCCTCGTCGAACGGCCGGTCCCCGTGGGCGACGATCGAGGAGAGGTACGAAGCCGCGCACTTGGAGGCGGAGTTGGACCCCTGCCCGGTGATCGGGTCGTTGGCGACGACGACGTCGCCGACGCCGAGGACGAGCCCCCCGCCGGGCAACCGCCCGACGGGCTTGCGCACGGTGGGCGCGTACCGCCCGGCCAACGTACCCCCGGCGTCGGTGAGTTCGACCTTGGTGGCGCGGGCGTACTCCCAGGGCAGGAACTTCTCCAGGAGTTCGAGGGTCAGGGCGAGATGCTCACCGGGATCCTTCACGCCCCGGAAGACGTCGAGCGGCCCACCGGGAATGCCCTCCCAGAAGAGGATGTCGGCCCGGCCGGAAGTGGTGAACGTCGGCATGACGAAGAGTTCGCCGACACCCGGCACCAAGTTGCAGCGCACCGCGTCGAATTCGGGGTGCTCGGGGCGCGGCCCGAGCCCGTGGACGTACGCCACGGCGAGCGCCCGCTGCGGCGCGTCGAACGGCGAGCGCGCGGCGTCCCGCTCGAACATCGACACCAGCTCGCCCTTGCCCGCGGACACCAGGACGAGGTCGTACGTACGGGAGAAGTAGTCCAGGTCCGAGACCGCCGCGCCGTGTATGACGAGCTGCCCGCCGCGCTGCGCGAACGTCTCCATCCAGCCGGCCATCTTCACCCGCTGGTCGACCGACTGCGCGTAGCCGTCGAGCCTGCCCACCCAGTCGATGACGCGAGCCGATTCGGGTCCGGCGACCGAGACCCCCACGCCCTCGATCCTCGGGGCCTGCGACTCCCAGAAGTTCAGGCCCAGGTCGCGCTCGTGCTGGAGTGCCGTGTGGAACATGCACTGCGTCGACATGACCCGGCCGGCCCGGATCTCGTCCGCCGTGCGGTTGGACATCAGCGTGACCTCGTACCCCTGCGACTGGAGTCCGAGAGCGATCTGGAGGCCGGACTGACCGGCTCCGACGATGAGTATCTTGCGCATGGTGCTACAGATCCTTCTCTTCAGGGCTACTCGGGGGTGACGTCCAGCGCGTGGCCCACCAGTGCGAGCAGCGACTCGATCGCCGAGATCCGCTGCCGCGCGTCCATGATCAGGACGGGGATGTGCGCGGGTACGGTCAGCGCCTCGCGGACGTCCTCCGCCTCGTACCACTCGGTGCCCTCGAAGTGATTGACGGCCACGATGTACGGAATTCCGCAGCTCTCGAAGTAGTCGAGCGCCGGGAAGCAGTCGGTGAGGCGGCGGGTGTCGGCGAGCACGACGGCGCCGATCGCGCCGCGTACGAGGTCGTCCCACATGAACCAGAAGCGCTGCTGGCCCGGTGTGCCGAAGAGGTAGAGCACCAGGTCGTCGTCCAGCGTGATGCGGCCGAAGTCCATGGCGACCGTGGTCGTGGTCTTGCCCGGGGTCGCGCTCAGGTCGTCCGTGTCCGCGCTGGCCTGCGTCATCAGCGCCTCCGTCTGGAGGGGCGTGATCTCGGAGACGGCGGTCACGAGCGTCGTCTTGCCCACGCCGAAGCCGCCCGCGACGACGATCTTCGTGGCGATGGGCGCGCGCGTGCGGTCGGTCTGCCAGGACCGCAACTGCTCCTCGTCCTCGAGGAGTTCGAACGTATCGGCGCTACCGGCGTAAGGACCGGCGGTGGTGGCGTCGGGGCCGGCAGTCGCGGAGTCGAGGCCGGCAGTCGCGGAGTCAGAGACGGCGGAGTCCACTCAGCACCCTTTCGAGCAGTGCGCGGTTCGGCTGCCCGGGGCCGTGGCCCGTTCCGTACACGCGGATCTTTCCCTGGTCGGCGAGGTCACTGAGCAGCACGCGGACCACGCCGAGCGGCATCTTCAGGAGCGCGGAGATCTCGGCGACCGTACGCATCCGGCGGCAGATCTCGACGATGGCCCGCATCTCCGGCATCACCCGCGAGCTCAGCGGGTCGCCCTGCGCGAGCTCCCGCCGCTCCTCGGGCGCGTCGAGGGCGGGGTTGGCGGCCACGAACGTCTCGACGAGCAGGACGTGGCCGAAGCGGGTGCGGCCGCCGGTCAGCGAGTACGGGCGTACGCGCGCGGGCTTCCGGTCGCCGCCGCGCACGGGCAGCTTGGGCGGGCGCAGCTTGTGCTCCGGGAGCTTGGCCGCGGGCGGTTTGCGTTCGGGGCCCTCGGGCGCGCCGCTCATCACGCGTCCTCCAACGACTGGCGCAGCTCGCTGCGGAGTTCGGGGGTCAGGACGTGTCCGGCGCGGCCGACGAACAGCGCCATGTGGTACGCGACGACCGTCATGTCGCAGTCGGGCGTCGCGTGCACACCGAGCAGCGAGCCGTCGCTGATCGCCATCACGAAGAGGCTGCCCTCGGCCATGGCGACGACGGTCTGCTTGACCGGACCGCCGTCCATCAGCCGGGCCGCGCCGACGGTGAGGCTGCCGAGCCCCGACACGATCGTGGCCAGGTCGGCGCTCGACCCCCTGGGCCCGGTGGGGCTCGTGGCGGGGCGGCGCTCGGCGTTGCGCGCCGGGTCGGAGGAGAGCAGCAGGAGCCCGTCGGACGAGACGACGGCGACCGAGAGGATTCCGGGGACCTCGTCGACCAGGTTCGTCAGCAGCCAGTGGAGGTTCCTGGCCTCGCTGCTGAGTCCGTACGCGAGGGGCTCGCCGGACTCCGTCGGCGACGGGGGGCGGGGGCCGGGCACGGCGGCCGTGTCGGGCTCCGCGGCGGCCTCTGCTGCCGCGGCGGGTTTCGCGGGCTCGGCGGAAGAACCGGGTGTGCGCATGGGCGCAGTCAACTGCTTGCCTCCTCGACTGGGTCCCCCGGAACATCTGCGGCACGGTGGCCTTCGCCCGTGCCGGTGGCCTGCGTGGGCCCGGCCGTCTCGGCCAGTTCCGCCGCCACGGCGCGGCGGCCGCTGTTGGCCCCCTGCTGGAACCCGCCGAGCCTGCGGCGCAGTTCCTCGGCGTCCACGGCGGCCCGCGGTTTCGGCGCGGCGCTCCCGGCGGCCGCGCTGATCTTCGGGGTCCGCTTGGGGAGCCCCTTGGCGGTGAACGCGGGGGCCTGGGGAGCCTTGTCGGCCTCGGGAGCCTCGTTGGCCTCGGTGGCCGACGGGGTCTCGGTGTCCGACAGGACTTCGGCGTCCGACAGGACTTCGGCGTCGGGCAGGGCTTCGGGCTCGGCCCCGGCCCCGACCCCCGTACCGGCGCCGCCCCGCGGCAGCGGCAGCGGCTCCGCGCCCTCCGGCATTTCCTCCGCCGCGAGCGCGGCGTCGGGCTCCGTCGGGGACTGCGCGTCCGGCCTGGGGCGCGCCTCCTGCTCCGGCCGGACCTCGTCGTCCGGCCGCGCGTGCGGCTCCGCCTCGTCCGGGTGGTCGGCCGGGACGGGCGGTGCCAGGAGTTCGAGTGTCGTCTCCGCGGCGGCGATCAGGGGGTCCCGCTCGCCCGAACGGGGCGGCAGGACATTGGAGTTGGCCTCGGCCTCCGAGCCGGGCAGGTGCACCGGCGGCGCGTCGGTGCGCGCGGCGGGCACCGTCCCGGGTGCCCCCGGCGCGGGCGGGTCGGCGAGGATGCCGCCGGGCAGCACGACGACCGCCGCGACGCCGCCCTGCTTCTGCTCGCGCAGCCGCACCCGCGCCCCGTGCCGCGCGGCGAGCCGCGCCACCACGTACAGGCCGAGCCCGAGCCCGTCGCCGCCCTCCTGGTCGTACACGTCGTCGGCGGAGAACTCCGCGAGCCGCGCGTTGAGTTCCTCCAGGCGCTCCGCGCCGACGCCGATGCCCTCGTCCTGCACGGAGAGCATCACCTCGCCGTTCTCCAGGAGCCAGCCGGACACCTCGACGGCGGCGTCCGGCGGCGAGAACGACGTCGCGTTCTCCAGGAGTTCGGCCACCAGGTGGCTGATGTCGTCGGCCGCGAACCCCGCGATGTGCGCGTGCGGCGGCAGCGTGGCGATGGCGACCCGCTCGTACCGCTCGATCTCGCTGACGGCGGCGCGTACGACGTCGACGAGCGGCACCGCGCCGGCGTGCTGGTGGCCGTGCTCGGCGCCCGCGAGGACCAGGAGGTTCTCGCTGTGGCGGCGGGTGACGGTGGCGAGGTGGTCGAGCTTGAAGAGGGTGGCGAGCCGGTCGGGGTCCTGCTCGCGCTCCTCCAGGCCCTCGATGACGGCGAGCTGCCGCTCGACGAGGCCGAGCGTGCGCAGCGCGAGGTTCACGAAGGTGCCGTGGATGCTGCGCCGCACCCGCTCCAAGTGGACGGACGCCTCGGCGAGCTCGGCGCGCAGCGCGTCGCGCTCGTCGGCCATGGCCTGGCGAGCGTCGGCCATCGCCTGCCGCTTGCCGATCAGGTGCTTGCGGTCGGCCTCCAGGGTGGTGAGGCGTTCCTGGAGGGCGACGGCGTGGCCGTGCAGCGCGTTGACGGACCGGACGACCGCCGCGAACTCGTCGTCGCGGCCGGTGAAGCGCACCGGCTCCTCGGTGCCGGGCGCGGCCGCGACCCGCGCCGCGCCGAGGCGCAGCGCGGCGAGCGGCCGGGTCAGCGAGCGGGCCGTGCCCATGCACACGCCGACCGCGACGAGCAGCAGCACGCCGACGAGCGCGATGCGGATCTCCAGCGCGGTGACGTCGTCGTCGCGCAGCTCGCCGAGGCTCTCGGTGCGGGCGGCGGCGAGGGCGTTCTCGGCGCCGCGCATCGCCTCGACGCGGGCGGAGAGCGCGCTGTCGAGCTTCTTCCGGTCCAGGCGCCGGTCGGCGGCGGAGAGCCTGGGCTCGTCGGTGAGGCGGGCCAGGTACTGCTCGGCGGTCGTCACGCCGTTGCCGGTGACGGTCGATTCGTACGTGGCGCGGGTCTTGGCGGGCGCGGTGTCCAGGAAGTCGGCGAGCGCGGCCAGCTCCCGCACGTGGGCCTGCTGGGCGGCGGCGCTGAGGCCGTCGCGGCGGCCGTCCTCCTCGCTGTCGCCGGTGCCGGAGCCGGTTCCGGTGGATCCTGGGGCGGTCGGCAGGCCGGTGACGGGGTCGACGGTGGTGCCGGTCGGCGCGGGGCGGGGCACGGCGAGCGCGGCGAGGAGCAGGCCGCGCGCGGCGCCGGCCTGGTCGACGGCGTGGTCGAGATCGGCCAGGGCGTGGCCCCCGGAGCCCGCGCGCGGCGGGAGTCTCTCGGCCAGCTCGCGGGTCAGGCCGTGCAGTTCGGTGATGGCCTTCGCGTACGCCTTGTGGGCGTCCAGCGCGCCGGTCTTGCCGGTGAGGGCGGCCCTGCGCACGGCCGGGAGGCGGTCGAGGTCGCGGCGCAGGTCCGCGGTGACGGAGGTGTTGGTGCTGGCGTCGGCGGCGGCCTCGCGCAGTTCCTCGATGCGGCGGTCCACGCGGGCGCTGCGGCTCTCGGAGAGGCCCTTGCCGTCGGGGCGTCCGGCGGCGATGTACGCGGTGACCTCGTCGCGCTCGTCGGCCAGCGAGTGACTGAGGGTGATCGCCTGCTGGGTGAGCTCGGAGAGCGTCACCAGGCTCTGCGAGTCGTTGAGTTGCCCCGAGGCGCCGACGATCACGGGTGCCCCTGCCCCGGCGACGGCCGCGGCGACGACCGCGACGGCCGTTATGAGGCGGTTGCGGACGCGGGCTTTGGGGGGTTTGGGGGGTGCGGGGGTGGGTGTGGGTGCGGCGGGGGCCGAGGGGTCCGCCGGGGCGGCCGAGGGGCTCGTCGGGGAGGCCGAAGGGCCCGTCGGGGAGGCCGAGGTCGCCGTCGGGGCGGTGGAAGTGGCCGCCGGGCCGGTCGAGGGGTCCGCCGGGGAGCCCGAGGTGGCCGTCGGTCCGCCCGTGCCGGACTCGGGCGTGCCCTCCGCGGTGGCGGACGCCCGCTCGGCGGGAGTGGTCGCGCCCGGCGGGTCCCCTTCCGGGGCCTTCTGCCTGCCTTCGCGCCGAGGCCGCATCTCTTGCACCGGTGCTCGCATTCCTGTTTTTCGTCTGCCCTGGGGCCCGGGTGACGATCCGTCAACGCGAGCGCGCCCGGCCCGGATCCCGAACTTCGCAGACGATTCCAGTGCCGGTACGCGGCAGTCGCGCATCGCCTGCCTGGCCACCTGAAGGAGTGAACATCGACAGGGAGTTGGTGAGCAAGTCACCCTGTGTGTCGTGAGGGCCGCACGCGGTGTTCCGGTTGGACGTCTGTGGGCTGCTTTGGCAGGATGCGCCGCCACACCCTCGCCGGAGTCGATCATTCCGGCCGAAATCCGACGCCCGGCCTGCGCGTGTCCTCCCGCACTCCGGCACGCACGGGTCTTCGGGGGAACCCGTGAAGGCCTCGTGCAGACTGAGCGGATGCGCATCGAACTGGCCACCGAGCCCGGCGACCCGGACCGCCCCAACGAGGACTACGCGTCGGTGGCGCTCCCCGCGTCCGGACAGGGCGGATCACTGGTGCTCCTGGACGGCGTGACACCCCCGTCCGGCGACGTCGGGTGTCTGCATTCCGTCCCCTGGTTCACCGCCCGGCTCGGCGGCGCACTGGGTGAACTGTCCGTTTCACGGCGGGATATGACGCTGCCTGAGATTCTCGCGGCGGCCATCTCACGCACCGCGGACACCCACCGTGACACCTGTGACCTTTCTCACCCGCGCACGCCTCAGGCAACGGTGGTGCTCGCGCGGTGGGACGCGGAGCGCGTCGAGCACCTCGTCCTGTCGGACTCGGCGCTGCTCGTGGCCGGTCCCGACGGCGGGGTGGAGGCGATCCTCGACCCGCGCCTGGACCAGCTCCCGCCCGCGATCGGGGAGCTGCGCGACGCCGTACGGGCGCTGCCGCGCGGCTCGGCCGAACGGCAGGCCGAGGGCCGCCGGTACGCGGCGGCGGTCGAGGCGCTGCGGAACGCCGAGGGCGGCTTCTTCACGGCGGCGGCGGACCCCGAGGTGGCCGCGCTCGCGATCACCGGCGCGCACCCCCGCTCCGCCGTCACCGCGCTCGCGGCCTTCACGGACGGCGTGGGGCGCTGGGTCGAGACGTTCCGCGAGGGCGACTGGGCGGACTGCTTCGCGCTGCTGCGCAAGATCGGCCCCCAGGGACTGGTGGACCGCGTACGGGAGTTGGAGCGGGCGGACCCCGACGGCACGTCGTTCCCGCGCGGCAAGCGGCACGACGACGCGGCGGTGGTGTACGCGGAGTTGTAGCAGTTGCAGCTCCGCGGGCGCGCGGAGTCGCGGCGCCGCACGCGCCCGGAGTCATGGCGCCGCACGCGTTTCGGCACCCGCCGACCGGGACATAACGAAAAACAATTCAATTCTCCATTCCCGCGATCCTGGGTCCCGCGATCCTGACCGAACTGATCTCCGGAACATTTCAACTGAAGTAGAGATCAGGAATTGCCTGTTGAAATTCCATTCGACAACAGGGAAGGATCAGCGACCGAGGGGAACGCATGACCACATCCGGTCATGTGCCCGCGCACGAAGGAGAATTGAATGTCCCAGCGCATGGCGGTCATCGCGGGTTCGGTACTCGCGGCCGCGCTGGTGCTCAGCGGCTGTGGTTCGGACGACGACGACGGCGGGAGCAAGGAGGGCGATTCGGGGTCGGCCGCGGCCGAGGCGAAGGTGCTCGCCAAGGTGACACAGCCGAAGGTCAGCGAAATGGCCGGGGCCATGGGCATGTGGACGACGGACAAGAATTTCGTCAAGGCCGGGCTCAAGAAGATATCCGGCTATCCGCTGGCCGGCGGAAAGGCCGAGTGGGAGGTCCCGCTGACCGGCGAGGTCTGCTGGTCGTCCCAGACGCCCACCAAGGACGGAAAGGTCGCGGTCGTCTACCAGGACGACAAGAAGGACCCGTCGGTCTGCACCGAGGTCGGCGTCGTCGACATCAACAAGGGAAAGCTGCTCTGGCACAAGCAGGCCGTGGACGAATACGGCAGCGCCCAGATGTTCGACGAGGTCACCGTCGGCGGCGGCACGGTCGCCGCCGCGGGCACCAGCGCCAACGCGGGCTGGAAGCTGGACGGCACGCCCCTGTGGAAGCCGTCCGACGAGACCTGCGACACCGTCGGCTACGCGGGCGACGAGACCAAGCTGATCGCGGTCCGCGACTGCGGCGACACCGACAACCCCAAGCTCCAGGTCGAGACGGTCGACCCGAAGACGCGCACGGCGAAGTCGACGTACAAACTGCCGCAGGGCACCGAGTACGTCCATGTCGCCGCCGTCGACCCGCTGGTGCTCGCCGCCGACGACGGCAAGTCGCAGGGCGGCTCCGGGATCTCGCGGTTCATCACGGTCGACGACAGCGCCGCGCAGGGCAAGGAGCTCAGCACGATCCCGGTGGGCGGCGGCAAGCACGGCAAGTACGAGGCCGAGTGCCCGGCCACCGAGGTCACGGGCTGTGCGCAGCTCGCGGTCAGCAAGGAGAAGAACGCGCTGTACCTGGGCACGTCCGACCCGGCGAGCAGCTCGTCCGAGGCCAAGAACGACCTGGTGTCCTTCGACCTGAAGACCGGCAAGCAGCTGCGCCGCGCCCCGGGTTCGGACTCGGGCCGTCTGATGCCGATCGGCCTCGACGACTCCGGCAAGGTCATCGCGTACGAGGAGGCGAACATCGCCCGTGAGGAGGGCGGCGCGGTCCACAAGGTCGACCCCGCCACGCTCAAGCAGACGAGGGTCCTCCAGAACCCGGCCGACAGCTACGAGATGGAGGCCCGCTTCGAGTCGGACCGCCGCACCCTGTACGCCGGCAACCGCCTCTACCTGGGCGCGGACCACGTGACGGAACCGTCGACGGTCTACAAGACACCACAGCCGCTGGCGGTGGTGTTCGGGGAGAAGTAATTCCCCGAGACGACCGGCAGCGCAGGGAAAACATGAACGCGGACGCACCGGGCGCAACGTCCACTGTCCGGCGCGGGGTAAACGGGTGGAGCGGGTGGGAGATCTCCCGCCGCGAAGCGGCGGGGCCAGGACACAACCCCAGCTAGGACGCAGCCCCAGCCAGGACACAACCCCAGCTAGGACTCAGCCCCAGAGTTGAGCTTCCCCAGCAGCCGAGCAAGCTCGGCAACTTCCCCCCGGTCCCACCCGGCAAGCTGCCGAACATACCGTCCACGCCGCGCGCGGCGCACCGTACGAAACCGCTCCCGGCCTTCGGCCGTAAGCCGCACGAGCCAGGCCCTGCCATCGGCGGGGTCTGGCTCACGCGCGACAAGGCCCAACTCCTCCAGAGCCCGCAGCTGCCTGCTCATCGTGGCCTTGCCCACCCCGATGAACGCGGCGAGATCGGTGGCCCGCCGAGGCCCCGACTCGTCGAGAAACGCGAGCAGCCCATACGCGGCCGGCTCCAACTCCGGATGCACCTGCCGGGCCATCTCCCCGGAGGACGCCCGCGCCCGGCGCAGCAGCAGCGTCAATTCCCGCTCCAGGGCAAGGAATTCCTGATCCACACCGCCGCCCCCAGCCGGGCCCGCCCCGGACCCCTCACCGGGGGCCACCCCGGCACCCTCGCCGGGGGCCACCCCGGCCCCCTCACCGCGGGCCGCGCCCTCGCGCATCTCAGCACCCATGCCACACTTTCCCGATCCTGAAAGTTTCCGCCAACCGCGGCCATCGCCGCAGCTCGCCCAGTATTTCGCAGGCGTAGACCAACGGCGGGCATCAGCACCTCTTCCCCTGCGCGGTCTACGTGCGTAGCGTCTTTAGTGACATGTTCACACCAGCGACATGTCGACAGGTCCCCCCACCGAGTCCCGTACGCACCGCGCGCCCGCCCCGCGACGTGGGAAACCGTGAGCCACACGTACGGCGCGGCGCGTCGGCGTACGAACTCCACGAGGCCTTTCGGAGGCACGCCATGCCCGTGCACAGACCCGGTACGGCCCGTCGCGGACACCCCGCGGCCGGCATTCTCCTCGCCGTCCTCTCCGCCCTGTCCCTCCTGATCACCCTGCCCGGCGCCGCACAGGCGGCCGACGGTGACAGTGACGTACCGCCGCGCGGCTCCGCCCGCATGGGCATGGGCGTCGTCGAGCACGACGGCGAGGGCGGCCGGCCGAGCGGCGGCGACGCCGTCCAGACCGAGGGCGTCGATGTCAGCAGCCACCAGGGCAACGTCAATTGGTCGGCCCTGTGGAACAGCGGCGTGAAGTGGGCCTACGTCAAGGCGACGGAGTCCACCTCGTACAAGAACCCCTACTTCGCGCAGCAGTACAACGGCTCGTACAACATCGGCATGATCCGTGGCGCCTACCACTTCGCCACGCCGGACACCTCCAGCGGCGCCACCCAGGCCAACTACTTCGCGAGCAACGGCGGCGGCTGGTCGCGCGATGGCAAGACCCTGCCGGGCGCCCTCGACATCGAGTGGAACCCGTACGGCGCCGCCTGCTTCGGCAAGTCGCAGAGCGCGATGGTCAGCTGGATCCGCGACTTCCTGAACACCTACAAGGCGCGCACCGGGCGCGACGCGGTGATCTACACGGCCACCAGCTGGTGGAAGCAGTGCACGGGCAACTACGGCGGCTTCGGGTCCGCCAACCCGCTGTGGATCGCGCGCTACAACACCAGCCCCGGTGAACTCCCGGCCGGCTGGGGCTTCCACACCATGTGGCAGTACACGTCGTCCGGCCCGATCGTCGGGGACCACAACAAGTTCAACGGCGCCTACGACCGACTGCAGGCCCTGGCCAACGGCTGAGCACCGGCCGACGGGCCCCGGCCAACAGCTGAACGCCCGGCCGACGGGCCCCGACCGACAGGCCCCCGGCCAACGGCTGAACGCCCGGCCGACAGGCCCTGAGCGCGGCAAGGCCCGGGATCCCTGCGGATCCCGGGCCTTCACTTCCCCGCCGCGCCCGTCACGCCGCGGCGGGAACCTTCGTCACGCCGCCGCCGGAACCTGCACCTCGGCCGCCGCCGACGCCGGCGTGAGCGCCAGCTCCAGGACCTGCCGGACGTCCGTCACCGCGTGCACGTCCAGCTTCTCCAGGACCTCGGCCGGGACGTCGTCCAGGTCCGGCTCGTTCCGCTTGGGTATGACCACGGTGGTGATGCCCGCGCGGTGCGCGGCGAGCAGCTTCTGCTTCACACCGCCGATGGGCAGCACCCGCCCAGTCAGCGACACCTCACCGGTCATCGCCACGTCCGTGCGCACCAGTCGGCCGCTGAGCAGCGACGCGAGCGCCGTCGTCATCGTGACGCCCGCGCTCGGGCCGTCCTTGGGCACCGCACCCGCCGGGAAGTGGATGTGCGCGCCCCGGTCCTTCAAGTCGCCGACCGGCAGCTCCAATTCGGCGCCGTGCGAGCGCAGGAAGGAGAGCGCGATCTGCGCGGACTCCTTCATGACGTCACCGAGCTGGCCGGTGAGCGTCAGGCCCGACGCCCCCGTCTCGGGGTCGGCCAGCGAGGCCTCGACGAACAGCACGTCGCCGCCCGCTCCGGTGACCGCGAGCCCCGTGGCCACACCGGGCACCGCGGTGCGCCGCTCGGCCGGGTCCTGCGCGGACTCCGGGACGTGGTGCGGCCGCCCGATCAGGCCGCGCAGATCGCCCTCGGCGACCGTGAACGGCAGCTCGCGCTCGCCCAGTTCGTGCTGGGCCGCGACCTTGCGCAGCAACCGCGCCACGGACCGCTCCAGGTTGCGCACGCCCGCCTCGCGGGTGTACTCCCCCGCCAGCTTGCGCAGCGCGCCCTCGTCGATCGTCACCTCGCCGTCGCCGAGCCCGGCCCGCTCCAACTGGCGCGGCAGCAGGTGGTCACGGGCGATGACGATCTTCTCGTCCTCCGTGTACCCGTCGAGCCTGACCAGCTCCATGCGGTCGAGCAGCGCCTCCGGAATGGCCTCGAGCACGTTGGCCGTCGCCAGGAACACCACGTCGCTCAGGTCGAGTTCGACTTCCAGGTAGTGGTCGCGGAAGGTGTGGTTCTGCGCCGGGTCGAGCACTTCGAGCAGCGCGGCCGCCGGGTCGCCCCGGAAGTCCGAGCCCACCTTGTCGATCTCGTCGAGCAGGACGACGGGGTTCATGGAACCCGCCTCCTTGATCGCCCGCACGATGCGCCCGGGCAGGGCACCCACGTACGTACGCCGGTGGCCGCGGATCTCCGCCTCGTCCCGCACACCGCCGAGCGCGACCCGCACGAACTTGCGCCCCATGGCGTGCGCCACGGACTCCCCGAGCGAGGTCTTGCCGACACCGGGCGGGCCGACCAGAGCGAGCACCGCGCCGCCGCGCCGTCCGCCCACGACACCCATGCCGCGGTCCGCGCGCCGCTTGCGCACCGCCAGATACTCGGTGATGCGCTCCTTCACGTCCTGCAGGCCCGCGTGCTCGGCGTCGAGGATCTCCTGGGCGCCCTTGATGTCGTACGCGGAAGCACTGTCATCGGTTCGCTCGTTCCACGGCAGTTCGAGCACCGTGTCGAGCCAGGTGCGGATCCAGGAGCCCTCGGGCGACTGGTCGCTCGCGCGCTCCAGCTTCTCTACTTCCTTCAGGGCCGCTTCCCGCACGTTCTCCGGCAGGTCGGCGGCCTCCACCCGGGCGCGGTAGTCGTCGGACTCCTCCTCGCCGTCCTTGCCGTTGAGCTCGCGCAGCTCCTTGCGCACCGCTTCCAGCTGGCGCCGCAGCAGGAACTCGCGCTGCTGCTTGTCGACTCCCTCCTGCACGTCCTTGGCGATGGACTCGGCCACGTCCTGCTCGGCCAGGTGCTCCCGCAGCTGCTCGGTGGCCAGCTTCAGGCGCGCCGTCGGGTCCTCGGTCTCCAGGAGCTGGATCTTCTGCTCGGAGGTGAGGAACGGCGAGTACCCGGAGTTGTCCGCGAGCGCGGAGACGTCGTCGATCTGCTGCACGCGGTCGACGACCTGCCACGCGCCGCGCTTCTTCAGCCAGCTCGTGGCCAGCGCCTTGTACTCCTTGACCAGCTCGGCGGTGGCGCCGGGCAGCGGCTCGGGCACGGTCTCCTCGACCCGGGTGCCCTCCACCCACAGAGCCGCGCCGGGCCCGGTCGTGCCCGCGCCGATGCGCACCCGGCCACGAGCGCGGATCAGCGCCCCCGGGTCTCCGTCCGCCAGCCGGCCGACCTGCTCGACGGTGCCGAGCACGCCCATGCCCGCATACGTCCCGTCGATCCGCGGAACAAGCAGCACCTTTGGCTTGCTGCTGCTTCCACTGGACCGGGCAGCGGCCTGGGCGGCCTCCACCGCGGCGCGTACATCGGCATCGGACAGGTCGAACGGCACCACCATGCCGGGCAGCACGACCTCGTCGTCGAGCGGCAGCACGGGCAGAGCGAGCGGTGTGTACCCCGTGGACTCAGCAGCCATGATCTCCCCTTCGGCATTCAAGTTGAGCTATACCGACTCAATGCTTGTGAGCCTCCGAATGTTCCTCGGGCTTGTTCGCTGTCAGCGATCACCTCTGTCGCCCCGGAAATCCTCAAACGTAAGGTTCACCCACCAGAAGCAGTCATTACATACCCCGTCATCATCGGAATCTGGATCTGAATCTGAAGGGTTGCCCCCATGCACAGCACAGAGGACGCCCCGATCGCGGACAGCGAGGCCGTGCGGGCCTGGGTCGACGGCTGGGTCGTCTCGCGCGGCGCCGCCCCGCCGGTGGTGGAGCCCTGGGGCTTCACCATCGACGTCGGCCAGGCCAAGCACCCGACGCGGCATGTCCTCGGTGCCACCGGCGCGGGCGTCCAGGAGGCCGACGTACGCAAGGTCGCCGCGTCGGTGACCGGAGCGGATGTGTGGCTGAAGGTCTTCGATCACCCGGACCGTGTCGCGCCGTGGCTCGGCCCCGAGTGGTGGCTGGACCCGGAGCCCGGCTACCTGATGACCGCGCCTCTCACCCCCGTCGCCCCGCACCGCCTGGCCGCCCCCGACGGCTACCGGCTGCGCACCTGGTCGCGTGGCGGCGTCATCCGCACGATGGTCACCGCCGCCGACGGCACCTGGGCAGCCCGCGGCCAGATCGCGCCGACCGGCCGCACTGCGGTCGCCGACCAGATCGAGACTTCCCCGCAGCACCGCCGCAAGGGCCTGGGCAGCCTCGTCATGCGCACGCTCACGGTCGCGGCCGTCGAGCAGGGCGCGGAACTCGGCGTCCTGGGCGGGACTCCGGAAGGGCGGGCCCTGTACGAGTCGTTGGGCTGGCGGGTGGTCGCTGGGCTGACGAGCGCACGACGGAAGTCGGCGGAGGAAGAGGAAGAAGGGGAAGAGGAGGGAGCCTGAGCCGCCGGCCCGCTCGGGCTCGTAGCCCGCTGAACGCTTGCGTCCCGCTCGGGCTCGTAGCCCGCTGGGCGCTCGCGGCCCGCTGAGGCTCGCGGCCCGCCGGGGTCGTGGCCCGCCGGGGTCGTGGCCCACCAGCCGCTCGCGGCTCACTCGGCGGCCACCGACCCGCTGGGCGCTGGTGACTTACGCGGCGTCGGCTTCCGCTGTCTTTCTCGCGCGGGTGTCCATGTACGCGTACGGCAGTCCGGGCAGCATCAGGAGCACGGTCCCCCACAGCGGCAGGCGGAAGAGCGTGTCGTCGCTGGCGAGCCAGGAGGTGAGCTGGGCGAAGGCCACTCCTATGAGGCCGACGAGCAGCCACCCTTTGAAGCCGAGGGAGCCACGCCTTGTCTCCAGGGCGACTGTGCCCGCCAGTATCACTGCGTAGAAAGCTATGCGTGGTGCCTCGACGGACAGCGTGAGCGTCCGGTCCAGAAGGTGCGTGAGGAGCAGCAGCGAGCCGAGGACGAACGGGGTCAGCGCCGCCATCCGCAGCACCCGCCGGTGCAGGGGTGTGCGCGCCCGGGCCCAGGCCGCGGCGAACGCCTTCGCGTCCGCACCGACCACGTCCCGCGCCGAGCGGCCCGCGGCCGCGGCCTCCTCCAGGTGCGCGGAGAGCTCGGCCAGCATCTCGCGTGTGGAGGCGTCGTCGATGCCTCTGTACTCCCAGTTGCTCCGGCAGACCGCCAGGACGCGGACGCGTTCCGCCGCGTCGGCCGCGTTCCCTTCGGCCTCCTTCCCAACCGTTGCCGTCGCGTCGACCCCGCTATCGCGGGCCGTGGCCTCATCGATCGCGTTCTCGCCGGTCGGTGTCTCGCTGGTCGTCTGGTGCGTCATGTCGTGCGTCCCCCGTGTCGCTGTCTCGCGCGTCCTTCTTGTCCCTTGTCCTCGTCCTGCCCGCCCCGCCCGTCGCCCTCCCCCTGCAAGGTCCTGGAGACCGCCACCGTGAAGGTGCTCCAGGTGGCGCGGCCCGCGGCCAGCTCGGCCGCGCCCGCGTCGGTGAGGCGGTAGTACTTGCGCGGCGCTCCGCCCGCCACGGACGGAGCGCGGTAGGAATCGACCAGCCCGGCTCGCTCCATGCGGGCGAGCAAGGGGTAGATGCTGCCCTCGCTCACCAGGTCCAGGCCGCTCTCGGTGAGGGCCTCCACGAACTCGTAGCCATACCGAGGCCGTTCGCCGATGAGCGCGAGCAGGCACAGATCGAGCACCCCGCGCAGCAACTGACTGCGCCGCTGGTCGTGCGTCGCGGCCAGTTCCTTTGTCATGCGGTACAAGATAGTCGCCAAGTACCTTGCGTCGCAAGGGTTTTATCCGGAGCCTGCGATTCCGCCGAAACCGGCCTCACGGCAGGGCGGGAAGCCCGAGCCCACGGCCTACGCGGACGCGCCCGACCCCCGGCGCCGCAGCAGCGGCCATGTCGCGACGCCGACAACCAGCGCCAGCAGATGACCCCAGTTGGTCATCGGGTCGGTGAAGGCGACGAGATCCGTGACGAGCATCCAGCCGAACCCCGCGAGGACGGCCCAGCGCAGCCAAGGCGTCAGCATCCCGGCGAGCGCGCCGACGCTCGCGGCGACGCCGAAGCTGATGCCGTAGTCGAGGCGGTGCAGGGAACTCCCGGGCAGATGGCCGGCCAGCACCGAGAGCCCGACCGGCACCTCGGTGGCCAGCGTGGCGACCACGTGTCCCAGCAGGAACACACCCGCCGTACGCAGCCCGCCGACGCGGCGTTCCAGAGCGGTGAGGACCAGCAGGAACCCGATGGCGTACGGCGACGTGATGCCGCCCGCGATCCACAGCGCACTCGCGACGAGGACGAACACCGGACGGTCCGCGAGGTGCGCCACGTCCGTGCTCGAACCCTGGTGCAGCGAGGAGATGAGGGAGGGGTCCGCGTACTCGGTGAGGAGCGAGGTCAGGAGAAGGACGAGGGCGTACCCGAAGGTGAAGGGCGTTCCGGTCGGCGAGGGCAGCAGCCGCCAGGGCCGCAGCCCTCGCAGTCCGGCCGGCACCCGCGTCCGCGCACCACGGACACCGGGCCTCCGCACACCACGGACACCGGGCCCGCCCACCACAGCCTCGTCACGACCAGCCCCACCCGCCACAAACGCACCACCAGCGGCCCCACCCGCCACAGCCCCGCCGTAAGCGACCTCGGCGAGCGACTTCTCGACCACGAGCGGCCCCTCGACGGCACCCCCACGCCGAGCCACAACCTCGGGCGCACCCGGCGCCCGCCTGCCGGCCTGACTGGGCACCGCGTCAAGCGTCAAAACCCCCGACTCGCCGACCACGACTTCATGCGCCACAGGCCCCGGCCCACCGGGCACGACATCGCGCACCACAAGCCCGGGCTCACCGGCCACCGCGCCCACACCCCCGGGCGAACCCCCCACCCCCGCGGCGGCGCCCCCGCCAGAACCCGCTCCGCCAGAAACCCGCCCAGACCGGTTCACGCTGCGGTGCTCCCTCCATCACGGCTTCACGGACCTTCCATCACGGATAGATCACGGATCACGCTTCACCGATCGTTCCCGCGCTGTCTATGACCGACGCCACGTGAGGCGCGATTCACAGGAACTCACAGCAACCCCACACCATTCCCCGGCGTCCCGCAGAACCGCACCCCCGTACTCCCCACACCCACCCCATTCGGCAGGAAGATGGGCAGATGCACACCCCGTACCGACCTGATCCCCCCGTGGTTCTCGACCGGCGCGAAGGCCCCTACGGCGAAGTCGTCCTGCGGCGCCACGGAGACCTGCTGCAGATCATTGCCAACGGCATGTTCCTGATGGACACCTCGGACGGCCGCTCGGAGCGGCTCCTGATCGACGCGGCGTACGACGCCCTCGATGGGCGGCCGCGGCCGAGCGCCCTCATCGGCGGCCTGGGCGTCGGCTTCTCCCTAGCCCACGCGGCCGCCGACCCCCGCTGGGGCCGCATCACCGTGGTCGAGCGCGAGCAGGCCATCATCGACTGGCACCTCGACGGGCCGCTCTCGGAACTGTCCCGGGAGGCGCTCGCGGACCCGCGCACCGAGATCCTGCACACCGACCTGGTCGCATATGTCAACGGCTCATTCGCAGGCGCCAACGGCTCACCGGCCACGTACGACGCCCTGTGTCTCGACATCGACAACGGCCCCGACTGGACCGTCACAGAGGACAACGAGAGCCTCTACTCCCCCACCGGCCTCGCCGCCTGCCAGGCCCGTCTGAACCCCGGCGGTGTTCTCGCGGTGTGGTCCGCGCAGCCGTCACCCGCTTTCGACTCCGCTCTACGGAATGCCGGGTTCCAACAGGTACGTACGGAAGAGATCCCCGTTGCCCGGGGCGTACCGGACGTGGTTCATCTCGCGGCAAGGGCTGCGTAGCCGAGGGGCCTTCACGCCCCGTACTCTGCTGACCGGACACCAAGCGATCACGTCAGGGGCGGGGCGATGGAGCAGACACACACCTCCCACAACAGCGCCACGGCAGCGATGCCGGGCGCCCAGCGCCGGGTTCTGGTGGTCGAGGACGACCCGACGATCGTCGACGCCATCGCCGCCCGGTTGCGCGCCGAGGGTTTCGTCGTGCAAACAGCGGCGGACGGCCCGGCAGCGGTGGACACCGCACAGGCCTGGCAGCCGGATCTGCTGATCCTCGACATCATGCTGCCGGGCTTCGACGGCCTGGAGGTCTGCCGTCGCGTGCAGGCCCAGCGGCCGGTGCCGGTGCTGATGCTCACCGCGCGGGACGACGAGACGGACATGCTGGTCGGGCTCGGCGTCGGCGCCGACGACTACATGACCAAGCCGTTCTCGATGCGCGAGCTCGCCGCGCGCGTGCACGTGCTGCTGCGCCGGGTCGAGCGGGCCGCGCTCGCGGCCACGACGCCGCGCAGCGGCATCCTGCGCCTGGGCGAGCTGGAGATCGACCACGCGCAGCGGCGCGTGCGGGTGCGCAGCGAGGACGTACACCTGACACCCACGGAGTTCGACCTCCTGGTGTGCCTGGCGAACACCCCGCGCGCGGTGCTCTCGCGCGAGCAGCTCCTCGCCGAGGTGTGGGACTGGGCCGACGCGTCCGGCACCCGCACCGTCGACAGCCACATCAAGGCGCTGCGCCGCAAGATCGGAGCGGAGCGCATCCGTACGGTCCACGGGGTCGGGTACGCCCTGGAGACCCCGACGCCATGACGGCGGACCCCGGCGCCGCCGACGGCACGGCTCGCGGCGCCCTGAGCGGCACGCCGGGCAGTGCCCACGGCACGCCGGGCGGCACGGCGGAGCTCGCGCGGGACCGGGCCCGGAACTGGCGCTGCGACCGGGGCGGTGGCATCGGCCTCAACGGGCCCTTCGCGGGCCTCAGGCCGTTCTCCATCAAGACGAAGCTCGGCACCCTGGTCGTCGTCTCCGTGTTCATCACCACGGGGCTGCTGATGGTGGCCATGGAGACGGAGACCGAGCTCCGCTTCATCACCGTCTTCTCCGTGATCGCCACCCTGTTGATCACGCAGTTCGTGGCCCACAGCCTCACGGCGCCGCTGGACGAGATGAACTCGGTGGCCCGCGCGGTCTCGCACGGCGACTACACGCGCCGCGTGCGCGGTGCCGACCGCCGCGACGAGCTGGGCGACGTGGCCATGACGATCAACCGCATGGCCGACGACCTGGAGGCGCAGGACCAGCAGCGCAAGGAGCTGGTCGCCAACGTCTCGCACGAGCTGCGCACCCCCATCGCCGCGCTGCGCGCCGTCCTGGAGAACGTCGTCGACGGCGTCTCGGCGGCCGACCCGGAGACGATGCGTACGGCCCTGAAGCAGACCGAGCGCCTGGGCCGTCTGGTGGAGACCCTGCTCGACCTGTCCCGCCTCGACAACGGGGTCGTCCCCCTCAAAGCGCGCCGCTTCGAAGTGTGGCCCTATCTGTCGGGCGTCCTGAAGGAGGCCAACATGGTGGCTTCCGCGCGCAAGGGGGTGCCGTCGGGCTCCGGCAGTCATACGCGTACGGACGTCCATCTGCACCTGGACGTCTCCCCTCCGGAGCTGACGGCGCACGCGGACGCCGAGCGCCTGCACCAGGTCGTCGCCAACCTCATCGACAACGCGGTCAAGCACAGCCCGCCGCACGGCCGCGTGACGGTGCGTGCCCGGCGCGGCCTGTATCCCGAGTCCCTGGACCTGGAGGTCCTCGACGAGGGCCCCGGCATTCCGGAGTCGGAGTGGCACCGCGTCTTCGAGCGGTTCAACCGCGGCGCGCACGCCGGCGCACCGCCCGGCAGCGACGGCGGCACGGGGCTCGGCCTCGCGATCGCGCGCTGGGCCGTCGATCTGCACGGCGGGCACATCGGCGTGGCCGAATCGGCTCGGGGCTGCCGAATTCAGGTCACCCTTCCGGGCCTGCCCGAAGCCTGAAGTTGACGTAAGGTTCGAAGTGGAAGCGCTCTCCGGGCGCGCGCACGACGCGTCGGACGGGCCGCAGCCGCGTGTCGACGCACCCAGGGGGTGCGCAGGACGTGCACAGAGGTGCACAGACGTCCCCACCAGGGCCTCACGCGGTGCACTGTCGTAGGCAAACTTCGCTTGTTTCCCGCCATTTACAGCGCCGAAACCAGCTTTCCAGTGTGACTTACGCGACGGATGACCGGCCCGGTCTGCACTGTGCGCCGATGGAGGCGTAGCCTTTATTTCCGCTGTCCATCACCTTGTGAAGCGGAAGAGGGCGGTTGCCGCCGTGTCGCCACAGTCCCCCAGTAACTCGAGCACCACGACCGACCAAGAAGCGCAGGGCAAGAACCCTGCTGCCGCGTTCGGTCCCAATGAGTGGCTCGTCGACGAGATCTATCAGCAGTACCTCCAGGACCCGAATTCGGTCGACCGTGCCTGGTGGGACTTCTTCGCCGACTACAAGCCGGGAGTAGGCGCAGGCGTAGCCTCCGCCCCGGCCATGCCGGCGGGTGACGCGGCCGCGGGGGCCGCGTCCACCACGTCCCCCGCCCCGGCCGCCGCGCAGCCAGCTCCGGCGAAGCCCGCGGCCGCCGCCGCGCCCGCCACGAAGGCCCCGGCCCCCGCCGCCAAGCCCGCCACCGCGAAGCCCGCAGCCGCCAAGGCCGCGCCCGCGAAGGCGGAGCCCGCCAAGGAGACGGCGGGGCCCGAGTACGTCCCGCTGCGCGGCCCCTCCGCGGCCGTGGCGAAGAACATGAACGCCTCCCTGGAGCTGCCCACGGCCACGTCCGTGCGCGCCGTCCCGGTGAAGCTGCTGTTCGACAACCGCATCGTCATCAACAACCACCTGAAGCGTGCCCGCGGCGGGAAGATCTCCTTCACGCACCTCATCGGGTACGCGATGGTGCAGGCGATCAAGGCCATGCCGTCGATGAACTACTCCTACGCGGAGAAGGACGGCAAGCCCACCCTCGTCAAGCCGGAGCACATCAACTTCGGCCTGGCCATCGACCTGGTGAAGCCCAATGGCGACCGCCAACTGGTTGTAGCGGGCATCAAGAAGGCCGAGACCCTGAACTTCTTCGAGTTCTGGCAGGCCTACGAGGACATCGTCCGCCGCGCCCGTGACAACAAGCTCACGATGGACGACTTCACGGGCGTCACGGTCTCCCTGACCAACCCCGGCGGCCTCGGCACGGTCCACTCCGTGCCGCGCCTGATGCCCGGCCAGTCGGTCATCATGGGCGTCGGCTCGATGGACTACCCGGCGGAGTTCCAGGGCACCTCCCAGGACACCCTGAACAAGCTGGGCATCTCCAAGGTCATGACGCTGACCTCGACGTACGACCACCGCGTGATCCAGGGTGCGGCGTCCGGCGAGTTCCTGCGCATCGTCGCGAACCTCCTCCTCGGGGAGAACGGCTTCTTCGACGAGATCTTCGAAGCCCTGCGCATCCCCTACGAGCCGGTCCGCTGGCTCAAGGACATCGACGCCAGCCACGACGACGACGTCACCAAGGCCGCCCGTGTCTTCGAGCTGATCCACTCCTACCGCGTCCGCGGCCACGTCATGGCCGACACGGACCCGCTGGAGTACAAGCAGCGCAAGCACCCGGACCTGGACATCACCGAGCACGGGCTGACGCTCTGGGACCTGGAGCGCGAGTTCGCCGTCGGCGGCTTCGCCGGCAAGTCGATGATGAAGCTGCGCGACGTCCTCGGCGTCCTGCGCGACTCGTACTGCCGCACCACCGGCGTCGAGTTCATGCACATCCAGGACCCGAAGCAGCGCAAGTGGCTGCAGGACCGCATCGAGCGCCAGCACGCCTCCAAGCCGGAGCGCGAGGAGCAGCTGCGCATCCTGCGCCGGCTGAACGCCGCCGAGGCCTTCGAGACCTTCCTGCAGACGAAGTACGTCGGCCAGAAGCGCTTCTCCCTGGAGGGCGGCGAGTCCGTCATCCCGCTCCTGGACGCGGTCATCGACAGCGCGGCCGAGTCGCGCCTGGACGAGGTCGTCATCGGCATGGCCCACCGCGGCCGCCTGAACGTCCTCGCGAACATCGTGGGCAAGTCGTACGCGCAGATCTTCCGCGAGTTCGAGGGCAACCTCGACCCGAAGTCGATGCACGGCTCCGGAGACGTCAAGTACCACCTGGGCGCCGAGGGCACCTTCACCGGTCTGGACGGCGAGCAGATCAAGGTCTCGCTCACCGCCAACCCCTCCCACCTGGAGGCGGTGGACCCCGTCCTGGAGGGCGTCGTCCGCGCCAAGCAGGACATCATCAACAAGGGGGGCACGGACTTCACGGTCCTGCCGGTCGCCCTGCACGGTGACGCGGCCTTCGCGGGCCAGGGCGTGGTGGCCGAGACGCTCAACATGTCGCAGCTGCGCGGCTACCGCACGGGCGGCACGGTCCACATCGTCATCAACAACCAGGTCGGCTTCACGGCCGCTCCGGAGTCCTCGCGTTCGTCGATGTACTCCACGGACGTGGCCCGGATGATCGAGGCGCCGATCTTCCACGTGAACGGCGACGACCCCGAGGCCGTCGTCCGTGTCGCGCGGCTCGCCTTCGAGTTCCGCCAGGCGTTCAACAAGGACGTCGTCATCGACCTGATCTGCTACCGCCGCCGCGGACACAACGAGTCCGACAACCCGGCGTTCACGCAGCCGCTGATGTACGACCTGATCGACAAGAAGCGCTCGGTCCGCAAGCTCTACACCGAGTCCCTGATCGGCCGCGGCGACATCACCCTGGAAGAGGCCGAGCAGGCCCTCCAGGACTACCAGGGCCAGCTCGAGAAGGTCTTCACGGAGGTCCGTGAGGCCACCTCCCACCCCGCTCCGGCCGAGGTTCCCGAGCCGCAGCCCGAGTTCCCGGTGACCGTCAGCACGGCGATCAGCCAGGAAGTCGTCAAGCGGATCGCCGAGTCCCAGGTCAACATCCCCGACCACGTCACCGTGCACCCGCGCCTGCTGCCGCAGCTGCAGCGCCGCGCGGCCATGGTCGAGGACGGCACGATCGACTGGGGCATGGGCGAGACCCTCGCCATCGGCTCCCTCCTCCTGGAGGGCACCCCGGTGCGCCTGGCGGGCCAGGACTCCCGCCGCGGCACGTTCGGCCAGCGCCACGCGGTCCTCATCGACCGCAACACGGGCGACGACTACACGCCGCTGCTGTACCTCTCCGAAGACCAGGCCCGCTTCAATGCCTACGACTCGCTGCTCTCCGAGTACGCGGCCATGGGCTTCGAGTACGGCTACTCCCTGGCGCGTCCCGAGTCCCTCGTGATGTGGGAGGCGCAGTTCGGCGACTTCGTCAACGGCGCGCAGACGGTCGTGGACGAGTTCATCTCGTCGGCCGAGCAGAAGTGGGGCCAGACGTCCGGCGTCACCCTGCTCCTGCCGCACGGCTACGAAGGCCAGGGCCCCGACCACTCGTCGGCCCGCCCGGAGCGCTTCCTGCAGCTCTGCGCGCAGAACAACATGACGGTCGCGATGCCGACCCTCCCGTCGAACTACTTCCACCTCCTGCGGTGGCAGGTGCACAACCCGCACCACAAGCCGCTGGTGGTCTTCACGCCGAAGTGGATGCTGCGCCTGAAGGCCGCGGCCTCCAAGACGGAGGAGTTCACCACGGGCGGCTTCCGTCCCGTCATCGGCGACGACTCGGTGGACCCGAACGCGGTCCGCAAGGTCGTCTTCTGCGCGGGCAAGCTCTACTACGAGCTGGAGGCCGAGCGGCAGAAGCGCGGTATCAAGGACACGGCGATCATCCGCATCGAGCGGCTGTACCCGCTGCCGGGTGCCGAGCTCCAGGCGGAGATCGCCAAGTTCCCGAACGCCGAGAAGTACCTGTGGGCCCAGGAGGAGCCGGCGAACCAGGGCGCGTGGCCCTTCATCGCCCTCAACCTGATCGACCACCTGGACCTGGCGGTCGGCGCCGACATCCCGCACGGCGAGCGGCTGCGGCGCATCTCGCGCCCGCACGGCTCTTCCCCGGCGGTCGGCTCCAAGAAGCGCCACGAGCAGGAGCAGGAGCAGCTGCTGCGCGAGGTCTTCGAGGCCTAGTCCGCGGCGGTTCGCACAGTTCGGTACGTCGGGTGGGCCCGGCCCCGAGTCCTGGTACGGGACTTGGGGGCCGGGCCCTCCGGCGTACGGCCGTACGATGAAACGGAACGCAAACCGCCCCGGCCGCCGGCCCGGGTCCCGCCCCACCAGGAGCAAGAGTTGTACTTCACCGACCGTGGCATCGAGGAGCTGGAGAAGCGGCGCGGCGAGGAAGAGGTCACCTTCGAGTGGCTCGCCGAGCAGCTCCGCACCTTCGTGGACCTCAACCCGGACTTCGAGGTCCCGGTCGAGCGCCTCGCCACGTGGCTGGCGCGGCTCGACGACGAGGACGAGGACGAGTAATCGGCTCCTCCGGGGGATGCCGGTAGGGGGAACTCCGGTTCCTGGACTCGGGTGCAGAGCACTTGGGCCTGACGAGCACCTGGTGAGCGGCTTCTGCCTGCGGATGCCCTGGATGCCCTTCCCGGCTGTTTCCGGCGCCCGGATGCCCCGACTGCGCCCGGCTGCCGGACGCCCCGGTGCCGGGATGCCCGGGTGCGCAGGTGCCCGCATGTCCGCGGAAAAATCACTTGCCGGGGAGACCCGGCCTTCGCCTACGCTGCCTCGCATGTCTGCCTCCGCGGCCGCCGCTGTCACGAGGACCCGCCGCGCCTAGCGGCGGGCCGGCCTCACTTCACTCATGAACGCCCCGCCGCTTCAACGCGTAAGCGCCGAGCGGCACTTCGTGCTGCCCGGCTTACCTCGAAGCCGCGGAGATCCTGTGCGCACGCAAGCCCATGGCCGCCATGAGTTCGGCCAGAACTTCCTCACCGACCGCAGCACCATCAGCACCTTCGTCGACCTCGTGGACCGCACCCACGGCCCGATCGTCGAGATCGGCACCGGAGACGGCGCGCTGACCCTCCCCCTGGAGAGGCTCGGCCGACGCCTGACGGGCATCGAGATCGACCACCGCAGGGCCGAACGGCTGCGGCGGCGCACCAGCCCCTCGACGACGATCGTCACCGCCGACTTCCTGCGGTTCCGGGCCCCCGCCGCACCGCACGTCCTGGTCGGCAACCTGCCCTTCCACGAGACGACCCCGATGCTGCGCCGCATCCTGCGCTCACCGGCCTGGACCGACGCCGTCCTGCTCGTGCAGTGGGAGGTCGCGCGCCGCCGTGCCGGGGTCGGCGGGGCGACACTCATGACGGCCCAGTGGTGGCCCTGGTACGAGTTCGGCCTCGAAGGCCGCGTTCCCGCGACGGCGTTCCGGCCGCGCCCGAACGTCGACGGCGGCCTGCTGACGATCACCCGCCGGGAGCGGCCGCTGGTGGCGGACGCGCGACGGCAGGAGTACCAGGAGTTCGTCCGCCGGGTGTTCACCGGCCGGGGCCGAGGGCTCCGCGAGATCGTCGCCGCGGCGGCCCCCGACCTGCCCCGGCGCCGTATCCAGGAGTGGGCGCGGCGGTGCGGAGGCGGCACCGCGCGCCTGCCGAAGGACCTCGGGGCCAGGGAGTGGGCGGAGTTGTTCGGGATGCGGGTGGAGCGGCGAGGGCTGGGGTAGGGCGGTGGGGCCCTGCGTGCGCCTCACGGGGGCGTAGGGCTGCTCCTCACGGGCCCGGGTGGGCGGCGAGCACGCTGGCCGGGCGGGGAGCACCCCGACGGGCCGAGGCACCCCGACGGGCCCGGGACCCCGACGGGGCGGGCGCCGGTCAGGCGGTGAGTGCCGGCGCCAGCTCCCGCCACTGCCGCATCGGCAGCTCGGCGGGATCCGCCGTCAGCACCTGTACGCAGACGTGGTCCGCTCCGGCCGCGAGGTGCTCCGCCACGCGCGCGTGGAGTACGTCGACGTCTCCGTAGGCGACGATCGCGTCCACGAGGCGGCTGCTGGGCGCCCCACTCGTGTCCTCCTCGCTGAAGCCGAGCCGGCGCAGGCTCGCGACCTGGTGCGGTGCCCTCAGGTACCCGGCGACATGCTCCGTGGCCACCTCGCGTGCCCGCGCGCGGTCCCGGTCGAGTACGACGGCCTGCTCGACCCCCAGGAACGCATCCGGCCCCAGAATGTCCCGCGCCCGCGCGGTGTGCTCCACGGGGACGAAGTAGGGATGCGCGCCCCAGGCGCGCTCGGCGGCGAGACCGAGCATCTTCGGCCCGAGGGCGGCCAGGACCCGGCGCGGTGCGGGGTCCGGCACAGGGCCGTGCGCGGGCGCCGCGTCCATGGCGTCCAGATAGCCCCGCATGGTCGCGACCGCCCTCCCGCGCGCGGGCACCGGATAGCCGTCCACCTCCATGACGGTGTCGTCGACGCGGTGTCCGCCGAGCCCCAGGACGTAGCGCCCTGGGAACGCCTCTCCCAGCGTCCGCTCGGCGTTCGCCGTTGCGAGCGGTTCGCGGTAGGCGATGTTGGCTATGCCGGACGCGACGACGAGCCGCCGCGTGGCGGACAGCAGCAGCCACGCCTGCCCGAACGTGTCCCGCCCGAACGCCTCTCCGTACCAGATGGCCCCGTACCCCAACTCCTCAATTTCCGCGGCGGCTTCGCGCACCCGGCCCGCGGGATGCCTCTCGAAGGCGAAGGTCCAGATCCCGGCACGCCCGAGCCCACCGGCTCGCTGGAGGTCACTCATGCTCCCCACCCCTCCTTAATTACCGGAGAAGCTCTCCGGATACCTGCGGAGTACGATACGGAGAACTTCTCCGCACAGCCAGCCCTCTCCGAAACCCGAACCCGAACCCGAACCCGACCTCGCCCGCCCCCTCGGGAACCCAAGACTCCGGGAACGCAGAGATGAACCAGCCGCAAGCCGAACCACAGCCACAGCTACAGCCCGAAGGGCGGACCGCGGCCGTCGGCCGCCCCGCGCGGGCCGACGCCGTCCGCAACCGCGAACGCATCGTCGCCGCCGCCCGGGAGGCCTTCGCGGAGGCGGGCCCCGAGGCGTCATTGAACGAGATCGCCCGCCGAGCGGGAGTGGGCCCGGGCACGCTCTACCGGAACTTCTCCGGCCGCCCGGAACTGCTCGCGGCCGTCCTGAAGGACCGCATCGACACGCTGTGCGCCCACGCGCGGGACCTGCTGTCGGCGGATTCGGCGGGCGACGGCCTGGCGGAGTGGCTGCGCGCCTTCCTCGACCACGCGCGCGTGAACCAGGGTCTTGGCGGCGCGCTGATGCTGGAGCAGATGGAGGCGACGGGCGCCCTCGGCACCGACTGCCACCAGCGCATCCTCGACGCGGTGACCGCGCTGCTCACCCGGGCCCAGGACGCCGGCGCCGCCCGCCGCGACCTCGCCCCCGCCGACCTGCTCCAACTGGTCGTCGGGATCGCCCTGTCCACGACGCACAAGCAGGAGTCACCGGACGATCCGGAGCAGGCGGAGCGGCTGCTCGGGCTGATCCTGGACGCGACCAAGGCTCGCTGAGCCATTCAGTCGGGTTAGTCGTGGCCGATTCGGCCACCGTGCGCGAGGGACCGCCTCACGCGCGGTCGGCCGCCTCGCCCCGCACCCTTCCGCGCTCGCGGGCCAGCCCCAGCGCCCCGTGCACCACCAGCACGGCTCCCGCCACCGCCCAGCCGCGGCCTCGGTGGCGCAGGGACCAGAGCAGGAGCGGGATCCCGGCCGCGAGCTGAGCGCCGGACAGGGCCCGGGCCAGGGGGCCGTGTTCCACGGCGTCGAGCTCCGCGCGGACCGCGTCCCGCCAGCCGGGCCACTCGACCTGGCGCACGCCGTCCCACACCTGGGCCGCCTCCCGCAGCCGGTCGGCCGGTTCGCCGGGCCGCAGGCCGGGAGGCAGGTCGACGCCCGCCCGGGTGAGGACCGCGAGGAGCCCTCGCATACGGGCCCGCGCGTCGGCCCCCGAGTCGGGCCGGGTCAGCGCGTCCAGGGCCTGCATGTCGAGCACCGGGTCCAGGCCGAGGCGGGCGGCGAACGTCCGCATCGCCTCGTCCTCGCCGACCGGGGTCCCGTTCGCCAGCCACACGTACCCGACCGTCCGCCGGAAGCCCGCCGCGAGCGTGTAGCCGGCACGGTCGGCGTCCCACCACAGCGCGAGCACCGGCCACGACGAGCCGACGGCGAGGGCGGTGGCCCAGCCGGTGAGCACCCGGTCGACCGGCTCGCCGCCGTGCAGCCACGGCTTGCCCTCGGGTACGAGCACGCTCCACTCGTCGCCCGCGGGTGCGAGCAGCATCCGCTCACGCAGGAGCTGCGCGACCGCCTCGACGGAGCCCGCCCCGGCCCGGCAGAGCAGCAGCGCGCCGACAGGTCCACCGACCGAGTCGGCCGGTTCGGACGGCTCGGAGGGCCGGGAGGGAGGCCACGGCTCGGAGGGCATGGCTCCACGCTAGGACAATTCATGCCCTTTGGCCCAGAACAGAGAGTGCGGCCGACAGCGGGGAACGCGGAGAAGAGATAGGTCTTGACTTTCCGTATCCGCGATATATCGTGTGTTGCACAGACGCGATATGGCGCGTCGCGTCCGTCCCGCTCAAGGAGGTCCGCCACCATGCCAGAGTGGTCCGTCGCCGAGCCCAGGAAGCTGACGTTCGACGAGCCCGTGAGGACACTGCGCGTCCGCGTGGTGAACGGCACGGTGAACGTCGTAGGCACAGACGAGGACGCGGCAAGGCTGGAGGTCTCCGAGATTTCGGGCCCTCCCCTCACCGTGGCACAGCACGACGGCACCCTGTCCGTGGCGTACGACGACCTGCCATGGCAGGGCCTCCTGGAATGGCTGGACCCCACGGGCACCCGCCGCAACGCAGTGGTCTCGCTGGCCGTGCCGGCCGGGACCCGCGTCGAGGTGGGCGTCATCCGGGCGGGGGCCGTGATCTCCGGGATCGAGGGCGGCGCCGAGGTGCGGGGCGTGACGGGCGACACGACGCTCGTGGGCCTCACGGGCCTGGTCCGGGCCAAGACGTTCTCCGGCAACGTCGCGGCCCAGCGTGTCACCGGCGACCTCCGCTTCGACTCCGTCTCCGGCGACCTGACGGTCTTCGAGGGCTCCGGGCCGTCCGTTCGGGCCGAGTCGATGAGCGGCTCGATGATCGTGGACCTGGACCCGGCCGTCGGCCCGGCCGACATCGGGCTCACGAGCATCTCGGGCGAGATCGCGGTCCGCTTCCCCCACCCGGCCCACGCACAGGTGTCGGCGAACACCACGAGCGGCTCGGTCTCCAGCGATTTCGACGACCTCCGGGTGAGCGGCAATTGGGGCGCGAAGAAGCTGACCGGCACGCTCGGTTCGGGCAGCGGCCAGCTTCGGGCGAGGACGGTCTCCGGCTCGATCGCGCTCCTGCGCAGGCCCTCCATGGAGGAAGATCTGCACGGGGCGGACGAGCCCCTGAGGGACGCACCGCCCGCGGACTCCCTGCCCCCGACCCCGACCCCTCCGGCTGTCGCCATGACCGGCGTCCCGGACGCGGACGCCCCCACCGACGCCCCGAAGGCGGACGCCGCCGACGGCCCGACCGACAAGAAGGTGCTCTGAGATGCCTCCCGTGTTCGCCCACGGCCGCCTGCGCCTGTATCTGCTCAAGCTCCTGGACGAGGCCCCGCGCCACGGCTATGAGGTGATCCGCCTCCTCGAGGAGCGCTTCCAGGGTCTGTACGCCCCCTCGGCGGGCACCGTGTATCCGCGCCTGGCCAAGCTGGAGACGGAGGGCCTGGTCACCCACACCACCGAAGGCGGCCGGAAGGTGTACGCCATCACCGACGCGGGCCGCGCCGAACTGGCCGACCGCAGCGGCGAGCTGGCCGACCTGGAGCTGGAGATCCGCGAGTCGGTGGCGGAGCTCGCCGCCGAGATCCGGGAGGGCGTGCAGGGTGCGGCGGGTGAGCTGCGCCGGGAGATGCGGGCGGCAGCGCAGGAGGCGCGCGCCGGCAGCACGTCCGGCGCGGGCTTCCCGAACCCCTCCGACTTCTTCGACAGCTCCTGGACCGGCAGCGACGGATGGCAGCTGGCGAAGGAGGAGTTCCGGCGCGCCCGGCAGGAGTGGAAGGAGCAGGCGCGGCGGGCGAAGGACGAGAGTCGCCGCGCCCGCGAGGAGGCCCAGCGGGCGCGCAGGCAGGCGAAGGACGCGCAGGAGGAGGCGTGGGCACAGGCCCAGGAGGAGTTGCAGCGCATGGCCAAGAAGGTGCAGGACCAGGTGCAGGACCACTTCGCGCGGGGCGACTGGCCGACGGGCGTCCGTGAAGGCCTGACCGAGCTCGCGAAGGAGTTCGGCGACTTCGGGAAGGAGTTCGGGAAGGACTTCGTGGGGGACTGGGGTTTCGGTACATCGGACAAGGCGTCGAAGACGTCGAAGGACGAGGCGTCGAGGGACGACACGTCCGGGCCGGGGCCCGTGTTCACGGCCGAGCGGGACGAGGTGCCCGTCGAGTACGTCCCGGACTGGGCGCACGAGGAGTCCACCGGCGAGCCCGCGCGCGACCTGGACCGCCTCCTGGACCGCTTCCGCGACGACATTCGCGACGCGGCGCGCGACCACGGGGTGTCCGAGGACCAGCTCCGCGACGTCCGCCGCCACCTCTCGGAGGCGGCAGCTCACATCGGCGTAAAGCTGCAGTCCCCCAAGGCCCCCAAGGCCCCGCAGACACCCGAGACTCCCGAGCCCCCGGAGGAGACCTCCAAGTCCTGACACTGGGCACCCCTGGGGCACCCCTGGCCCCTGGCCCGGCGGCACACCCGCCACCACCGCCGACCACCACCGCCGACCGCCACCACCCCCTTCCCCGCACCGGTCGCCGTTGGCCGTTCGGCCGACCGGAGCGCGGAGGAGGCACACGCCACCGCTGGTCGACCGACGGGCCGGACGGCCGACCGGAGCAGGGAGAGGGCACACGCCACCAGCGGTCGGCCAACCGGGCCGGCCCCCGCCCCGGGCCGGCCCACCCCCACCGCGGCCCACCGCGGCCCGGCCCCTAGGCCTGGTACAGGACGCGTTCGACCGTCATCCGCGTCACACCGTGGTCCGCCAGGACCTCCGCCGTCACGCCGGGGCGGGTCGTCAGGGCGAGAAGGATGTGTTCGTCGCCGATGCTGCGGTCGCGGCGGGCCGTGGCGATGCGCAGGGCCCGCTGCAGGATGTCCTTGGCGTCCGGGGTGAAGCTGCGGTGCCCGATCCAGGCACCGAGGCTCTTGCGTCCGTGCCCGGCGCCCGCGCCCGCCAGCGCCCCGGCGCCATGGGCCTGTTCGACGCGGGAGACGATTTCCTCGACGTCGATGCCGAGCCCGGCGAGGGCCTCGGTCTCCGCCTGGGTGAGCCCGCCCCGGCGCCGGGCCTCGGCCAGCGCCCGGGTGATGTCCTCGCGCCGCCGGTCGGCGCCGAGTGCGGCGAGGGCGAAGGAGGCGCGGGTGCCCTGCCGGTCGAGGAGCGCGAGCAGGAGATGCCCGTCGTCGATGGAGTCGGCGCCCGCCCGTTCGGACTGCTCGACGGCGCCCGTGACCACATCCCGGGCACCTCTGGTGAACCGTTCGAACATCACTGCCTCCCGTACTTCTTGTGCACTGCCTGCCTGCTCACGCCGAGTTCCCCGGCGATCTCCTGCCACGACCAGCCCTGCTGGCGTGCGCTGCGCACCTGCACGGCCTCGAGCTGCTCCACCAGGCGCCGCAGCGCGGTGACGGCTCGCAGCCCGACTCGTGGATCGCGGTCGCCCGCGCGCTCGGCGAGATCCGTTGCTTCGGTCATACTTGTCAACGTACGTTGACACCTCCCGCACGTCAACCACGGTTGACATGCGGGAGGTGCCGACAGAGACGCGGAAACCTTGAGCAGGCAGGCCAGACGGGTCAGGCCCAGATCAGACCGTCAGCACGATCTTGCCGAACTGGCCGCCCGCCTCCAGACGTTCGAAGCCCTCGCGGGCGCGGTCCAGCGGGAGCACTTCGTCGATGACGGGCCGTACACCGGTGGCGGCGCAGAACGACAGCAGGTCCTCCAACTCGTCCTTGGAGCCCATGGTGGAGCCGACGATCTTCAGTTCCAGGAAGTAGACGCGGGTCAGCTCGGCGTGGGAGGGGCGGTCGCCGCTGGTGGCGCCGGAGATGACGAGGGTGCCGCCGGGCCGGAGCGACTTGATCGAGTGGGACCAGGTGGCGGCGCCGACGGTCTCGATGACGGCGTCGACCCGCTGGGGCAGCCGCGCTCCGGACGGCAGGGCCTCCACCGCGCCCAGTTCGCGGGCCCGCTTGCGCTTGGCCTCGTCGCGGCTGGTGGCGAAGACCTTCAGGCCCGCGGCCTTGCCGAGCACGATCGCGGCGGTGGCGACGCCGCCGCCGGCGCCCTGGACGAGGACGGAGTCCCCGGGGCGTACGCCGGCGTTGGTGAAGAGCATGCGGTACGCGGTGAGCCAGGCCGTGGGCAGGCAGGCGGCCTCGGCGAAGGACAGTTCCCGGGGCTTGGGGAGGATGTTCCAGGTGGGGACGGCGACCTGTTCGGCGAAGGTGCCCTGGTACTTCTCCGTGAGGATGGAGCGGCGCTCGTGCGGACCGACGCCGTGGCCGGTCTGGCCGATGACGGAGTGCAGGACGACTTCGTTGCCGTCCGCGTCGACGCCGGCCGCGTCGCAGCCGAGGATCATCGGGAGCTTGTCCTCGTCGAGGCCGACTCCGCGCAGGGACCAGAGGTCGTGGTGGTTGAGGGAGGCGGCCTTGACGTTCACGGTCGACCAGCCGGGGCGGGGGTCGGGGGCCGGGCGGTCACCCAGTTCCAGGCCGGTGAGGGGTTGGTCGGGGTCGATTCGGGCGGCGTAGGCAGCGAACATGGCGCCGACGATATGCCTGGCCCCAGGGCCTCCGGAACGCCCCACGCGTGTGACCCGCACCGCGTCCCGGCCCGGCGCCCCGGCCCCACAACCCAATCGCCGTCGGCACCGGCACCTGTCGCAGGGCCCCCAGGCAGCCATGCCCACCGCACCCCCCACGGCACCGCCGCACAGCAGCGCCACAGCGGAGGCCAGCCCACCCACAGCAGCAGAGCAGCAGACGCCGACGGCGAGGCACCCCCGCCGGAGACGGTCACCCCGCGGACAACCAGAAACGGGCGGGCGGGTGGGAAAAGAAGAAGACCACCGGCGCGCAGACGCCGACGGCGAGGCACCCCGGAGAAAGGCAAGGCCCCGCCACCCAAGGCAACGGGGCCCGCACGCCTAACGGCGAGCCACACCCTCCGCCCGAGCGGCCGCCGCAACAGCCGCCGTGACGGCCGGAGCGACCCGCTCGTCGAACGGCGACGGAATCACGTAGTCGGCGGACAGCTCGTCCCCGACGACATCCGCCAGCGCGTCGGCCGCGGCGATCTTCATGCCCTCGGTGATCCGAGAGGCCCGCACCTGCAGCGCCCCCGCGAAGATCCCGGGGAACGCGAGCACGTTGTTGATCTGGTTCGGGTAGTCCGAGCGCCCGGTCGCCACCACGGCGGCGTACTTGTGGGCGATGTCGGGGTGTACCTCGGGGTTCGGGTTGGCCATGGCGAACACGAACGAGTTCGGCGCCATCGAGGCGACCGCCGGCTCGGGCACCGTACCGCCGGAGACGCCGATGAAGACGTCCGCGCCGGCCAGGGCGGATTCGAGCGAGCCGCTGAGCCCGGCCTTGTTGGTGAGCTCCGCGAGCTCCCGCTTGACCGGCGTGAGGTCGTCCCGGTCCCTGGACACGACGCCCTTGCGGTCCGCGACCGCGACATCGCCGAGCCCCGCCTCGAGCAGGAACTTCGCGATGGCCACGCCCGCGGCGCCCGCGCCGGAGATGACGGCCCGCAGGTCGCCCAGGGTGCGCCCGGTCAGCCGCGCGGCGTTGCGCAGCGCGGCCAGCGTCACGACGGCCGTGCCGTGCTGGTCGTCATGGAAGACCGGGATGTCGAGCCGCTCCTGGAGCCGCCGCTCGATCTCGAAGCAGCGCGGCGCGGAGATGTCCTCGAGGTTCACCCCACCGAACGACGGCGCGAGCCGCACCACGGTGTCGATGATCTCGTCGACATCGGTCGTGGCGAGCGCGATGGGCACCGCGTCGACCCCGCCGAACTGCTTGAACAGGATGGCCTTGCCCTCCATCACGGGGAGCGAGGCCTCCGGGCCGATGTCGCCGAGGCCGAGCACGGCGGTGCCGTCGGTGACGACGGCGACGACGCTCGACTTCCACGTGTAGTCGTGGACGAGCTCGGGCTGCTCGGCGATGGCGCTGCACACCTTCGCGACGCCCGGCGTGTACGCCAGGGACAGGTCGTCCTTGTCGCGCACCGGAACGGTCGCCTGGACGGCCATCTTGCCGCCGCGATGGAGCGCGAACGCCGGATCGAAGGGCTCCTCCGCGCCTTCGTGACCGGCTGTGCTGCCGCTCGCACCACGGCTGCCGCTGCTGTCGCTGCGAGGATTGACGATCTCCGCTGCCACTGTGTCTGACCCCTTAAGTCTTCATGGTTGAGGGTGAACCACTTCCTGGTGCAGAAGTGGGGCGGGCACCGCGTCCGTGCTGAAGCCGCGGGCCTGTCGGCCGTTGGCTCTCCGCCTGTCGGCGAAGCGGTACGGGAGGTACGTACGAACGCGCGGGCACGCCGCACACGTGCCCTGAGCCCCGGATGAGGGGTGTAACCGTCTTTTCTACCGGATGCCCCCGACCGCCGACGAGCCATATCTGTGTCAGACCGATGTGAACAGCAAGTATCTAGTAGACCTCCAGGGCAAAATGTCCGTATTATTGGGAAAACTCCATCCCGCCGGTCCGTATCGCGAGATTGGGTGGTTATTGAGTGGTTGGAGATTGTTCGCCCCGGTGCGCCAATGACCGGCACGCACCGGCCTGTTGGGGTTTAGGGATCGCCCGTTATCCGATTTTGACATCTCCAGCCCCCAGAATCGGGCCGTCCGAATGGCAAGATGCCTCATCACACGAGGTCGCGACACCCGAAGGTGTGTGCACGACCACCGCATGGCTACTCCCCCATCCGCCGGAGGACTCCTATGACCGCAGGCACCATTTGTCGCACGACCGCCGCGAAGTCCGCGAAGTCCCGGATCGTCGCTGTCGGCGCGATCGCGGTCGCGGGCACGCTGCTGCTCACCGGCTGCGGCGACCAGACGGACAAGAAGGAGGACGGCGGCGACAAGGTCGTCAGTGCTCCGCTCTCCGACGAGCTGCCCGCAAACATCCGCAACAAGGGTGTCATCAAGGTCGGCTCCGACATCGCCTACCCGCCGGTCGAATTCAAGGACAAGGACGGCAAGACGGTCGGCATCGACCCGGACATCGCCGACGCGCTCGGCAAGCAGCTCGGCGTCCGGTTCGAGTTCGACAACGGCACCTTCGACACCCTCCTCGGCGGTCTGCGCTCCAAGCGCTACGACATCGCCATGTCGGCCATGACGGACACCAAGAACCGTCAGGAAGGCATCGACGAGGAGACCGGCAAGAAGGTCGGTACCGGCGTCGACTTCGTCGACTACTTCACCGCGGGCGTCTCGATCTACACCAAGAAGGGCGACGACCAGGGCATCAAGACCTGGTCCGACCTCTGCGGCAAGAAGATCGTGGTGCAGCGCGGCACCGTCTCGCACGACATGGCCAAGGCCGAGTCGAAGAAGTGCAAGGGCGGCAAGAAGATCGCGATCGAGTCCTTCGACAACGACCAGCAGGCCCAGACCCGGCTGCGCTCCGGCGGCGCGGACGCGGGCTCCTCGGACTTCCCGGTCGCGGCGTACGCGGTGAAGACCTCGGGCGGCGGCAAGGACTTCCAGCTCGTCGGCGACCAGGTCGAGGCCGCTCCGTACGGCATCGCGGTCTCCAAGAACAACCCCAAGCTGCGTGACGCGATCAAGATGGCGCTGGACGCGATCATCGCGAACGGTCAGTACGAGAAGATCATCAAGGAGTGGGGCGTCGACGCCGGCGCAGTCAAGGAAGCCAAGATCAACGGCGGCAAGTGACCGCGTCTCGTCATCTCGTCGCTGAAAGGCCACACCCGTGACAACGGACATCAGCAAGTCGGGCGACTCCGCGCCCAAGGATGAGCCGCCGCGCTCCGCCCCCGAGGCGATCAGAGCGATCCCGGTGCGCCACTTCGGCCGGTACATCGCGGCCGTCCTCGCCATCGGCGTGCTCGGCGCGATCGTCCTCGCGTTCGCCAATGGCGACATCAACTGGGACGCGATCCCGGACAACTTCTTCGACGACCGCATCATGAAGGGCGTCCGCGAGACGCTGATCCTGACGGTCCTGTCGATGCTCATCGGCGTGGTCGGCGGCATCACGCTGTCGGTCATGCGGCTGTCGAAGAACCCGGTGACCTCGTCGATCGCGTGGTTCTACATCTGGTTCTTCCGCGGTACGCCGGTCCTGGTCCAGCTCTTCATCTGGTTCAACCTCGGCTTCGTCTTCGAGTACATCAACCTCGGTCCGATCTACAAGGACGAGTGGTCGGACTTCATGACGCCGTTCCTGACGGCGCTGCTCGGTCTCGGCCTGAACGAGGCCGCGTACATGGCGGAGATCTGCCGTGCGGGCCTGCTCTCGGTCGACGAGGGCCAGACGGAGGCCTCGCAGGCGCTCGGCATGAGCCACGGCAAGACGCTGCGCCGCATCGTCATCCCGCAGGCCATGCGCGTGATCGTGCCGCCGACGGGCAACGAAGTCATCAACATGCTCAAGACGACGTCGCTGGTCGCGGCCGTCCAGTACTACGAGCTCCTGAGGTACGCCCAGGACATCGGGACCTCGTCCGGCGCGACGGTGGAGGCGCTGCTCCTGGCCGCCACCTGGTACCTGATCATGACGTCGATCCTCAGCGTCGGTCAGTTCTACCTGGAGCGCTACTACGCGCGCGGCTCCTCGCGCGCCCTGCCGGACACGCCTTGGCAGAAGATCAAGGCCAACATGCTGTCGCTCAGCAACCGTGGGGGAGGCATCCGATGACCGCCATGGTGAAGGCCGAGGGCGTCCACAAGTCGTTCGGTCACGTCGAGGTCCTGAAGGGCATCGACCTGGAGGTCGCGTCCGGCGAGGTGTTCTGCCTCATCGGCCCGTCCGGCTCCGGCAAGTCGACGTTCCTGCGCTGCATCAACCACCTGGAGAAGATCAACGCCGGGCGGTTGTACGTCGACGGGGAGCTGGTCGGCTACCGGCAGAAGGGCGACAAGCTGTACGAGCTGAAGGACAGCGAAGTCGCCATGAAGCGCCGGGACATCGGCATGGTCTTCCAGCGCTTCAACCTCTTCCCGCACATGACGGCACTGGAGAACGTCATGGAGGCGCCGGTCCAGGTCAAGGGCCAGTCCAAGGCGGAGGCGCGGGAGCGCGCGGGCCAGCTCCTGGAGCGGGTCGGTCTCGCCGACAAGGCGAAGAACTACCCCTCGCAGCTCTCCGGCGGCCAGCAGCAGCGCGTGGCGATCGCCCGGGCCCTCGCGATGGACCCGAAGCTGATGCTGTTCGACGAGCCGACGTCCGCGCTCGACCCGGAGCTGGTCGGTGACGTGCTCGACGTCATGCGCGACCTCGCCGAGTCCGGCATGACGATGATCGTCGTCACGCACGAGATGGGCTTCGCGCGCGAGGTCGGCGACAGCCTGGTGTTCATGGACGAAGGTGTAGTGGTCGAATCCGGCCACCCGCGCGACGTACTGACGAACCCGTCGCACGAGCGGACGAAGTCGTTCCTGTCGAAGGTCCTGTAGAGCGCAGGTGCGGTAAATCGATGTCTACGTAGAGGGGCGGTACGGATCGGTGATCCGTACCGCCCCTCTACGTAGGTGCGTTGCAGGGATTGCCGTGCTGTCGAAGTCCCTAGAAGTCCCTACTTGAGGCCTAGGACCAGGGCGTCCGACGGGGACGCCCAGACCGTGCGGGCCTCGGCGAAGCCCGCCTCGCGCAGGGTGCGGACGTGCCACTCCGGGGGCGGGGTGTCGCCGTCGGCGTGCTCTCCGTAGATCTCGAACCGCTTGGCGGTGGGTTCGGCGAGCACGGGGTCCTTGGCGGCGAGTGCCCACCAGTCGGCCCAGTCCAGGGCGCCGGAGTTCTTGGCGGCCTCCTGGCGGGCGTGCCGGAAGTCGCGGTCGGCGGCGTTGATGCGCGGGGTGGCCGGATCCGGCATGTGGTCGGCGTTCATGAAGACGCCGCCGTCGGCCACGATCCCGGCGAGCTGGTGGTAGAGCGCGGCGAGGGGTTCGCTGAACAGCCAGTGCAGGGCGGTCGCGGTGAGGACGGCGTCGTACGAGTCGTGGGGCAGCTGGGAGGTCCAGTCCGGGTCCTTCAGGTCCGCGGTCACGAAGGTGACGCGGTCGTCCCCGGCGAAGGTGCCCTCGGCGATGGCGAGCAGTGCCGGGTCGAGGTCGACGCCGGTGCTGACGGCCTTCGGGAACCTTTTGAGGAGTCTGTCCGTAATACTTCCCGTACCGCACGCGAGGTCGAGGACGCGCGGCTCGGGGCCGACGAGGGCCTCGACCATGTCGAGCATGACGCGGAACCGCTCCTCGCGGTCCGGCAGGTACCACTCCTGCTGCCGGTCCCAACTCTCCTGCCAGGCACGCCAGTCGGTTCCGAACCCCGTACCGCTAGCCGTTTCCGTCACCGGAAGACCTCCGTCCCGTACTACGCTCGACTAATCTCGCCGAGTAACACCCGCAAATGAAATGCGACCGTTACCTCGCACGCAGACGAAGATAGCCCGCCCCGGTAAGGACTACAAGTGGAACTGGCCTATTACTCGGACTACGCCGTACGCCTGGTCAACACCGAGGAGCCGGCTCGCAACAAGGACTCGCTGACCTCCGTCGACGCGGTCCGCGAGCTGTTCGGTGCGAACCAGCAGGCCGCCCGTCGCGCCACGGACTCGGACGTGACGCGCTTCCGCTCGGTGCGGGGGCGGCTGCGGTCGGTCTTCGAGGCGGCCGACGGCGGCGACGAGACCCTGGCCGTGGACCTGCTGAACTCCCTGCTCCTGGAGTTCCCGGTGAGCCCGCAGATCTCCGGCCACGACTATCGGGACGACGACGGCCGCCCCCTGTGGCACATGCACCTCGCCGACCACCCGTCGAACGCCACCGCGGGGTACGCGGCGATCGCCGCGATGGGCCTCGCCTTCCACCTCACCGAGTACGGCGTGGACCGGCTGGGCCTGTGCGAGGCGGCGCCGTGCCGCAACGCCTATCTGGACACCTCGACCAACCGCTCCCGGCGCTACTGCTCGGACCGCTGCGCGACGCGTGCGAACGTCGCGGCCTACCGCGCGCGCAAGCGCCTGGAGAGCGAGCGGTCGGCGAGCACCGGGCGCACGGCCAAGAAGGTCCAGGAGACCAGCGCGGCGAGCGAGAGCTGACGCCGCCCCTGCGCCGCACGCTCCTGGCGGAATCGGCCCAGCGGCCGGAACCGCGCGCGCACCCGCGCCAGGACCAGCTCCTCCGGGACGACCCCGTACACCGTGCTGTCGCCCCCCGCGTTGTACGGGTTGTCGCCGAGCACCCACCAGCCTCCCTCGCGCCGCTCGACGGCGCGCTTGACCACCAGCAGGTCCTGCTGCAGCGGATGACGCAGAATCACCACGTCACCCGGACGCACCCGGGCGCCGTGCCGCACCAGCATCCAGTCCCCCGGATTCAGCGTCGGCACCATGGACGGCCCGTCGACCTCGATCAACTGGAACGGCACGCGTGTCTCCCGCCCGTCTGCCGTCGTCTCCGGCATCAGACAACCTCCCGGACAATCCTCCACCGGCCTCCCGGTCCCATCCTCCACCGTCTTCAGTGTGACCCTGGACTTTTGTCCTAAGCCCATGGGGGCACTCGCGAAATCACGTCTCTCACGGAGTAATGTCCCACCTGAGAAGACGATCACGAGGAAGGACAGCTCAATGCTCTCCCGCCTGTTTGCCCCCAAGGTGAAGGCCAGCGCGCACTGCGACCTGCCCTGCGGCGTGTACGACCCGGCCCAGGCCCGCATCGAGGCGGAGTCGGTCAAGGCCGTCCAGGAAAAGATGGCCGCGAACGACGACCCGCACTTCCAGGCCCGCGCCACCGTCATCAAGGAGCAGCGCGCCGAGCTCGCCAAGCACCACGTGTCGGTGCTCTGGAGCGACTACTTCAAGCCCCCGCACTTCGAGAAGTACCCGGAGCTGCACACGCTGGTCAACGACACCCTCAAGGCCCTCTCGGCCGCGAAGGGTTCGACTGACCCGAAGACCGGTGAGAAGGCGCTCGAGCTGATCGCCGAGATCGACCGGATCTTCTGGGAGACCAAGAAGGCCTGATCCGGGCCCGGTCCCGGGCTCAAGCCCGGGCGCCGCGCCCACCCGACCGCACCCGGTCCCCTGGTGCCGCCGAAAACGGCGGGCCCGAGGGGCCGGGTGCGGTCGTATGTCACGCCACCAGGACGGCCGGACGCTAAATCGGTTGCCTGCGCCCGGCGCTCCTGCTGCAGTTGCCGCGTCACCAAACCGCCTAGTCGACGGAAACCAGGAGCCCCAGATGCGCCAGACGTCCATGTCCCACCAGGAAGGAATCGCCCCCCAATACGAGGACATGACGCCTAGTGCAATCGCACCCGCATCAGCAGAACCAGAAGCACCAACACACCCTTAACCTGGGCATCCTGGCGCACGTAGACGCCGGAAAGACCAGCCTGACCGAGCGGCTGCTGCACGCCGCCGGTGTCATCGACGAGATCGGCAGCGTCGACGACGGCAGCACCCAGACCGACTCCCTCGCCCTGGAGCGGCAGCGCGGCATCACCATCAAGTCCGCGGTCGTCTCCTTCGCGATCGACGACGTCACCGTCAACCTCATCGACACCCCCGGCCACCCCGACTTCATCGCCGAGGTGGAGCGGGTCCTGAGTGTGCTCGACGGTGCCGTGCTCGTCGTGTCAGCCGTCGAGGGCGTCCAGGCGCAGACCCGCGTCCTGATGCGTACGCTGCGCCGGCTCGCCATCCCCACGCTCGTGTTCGTCAACAAAGTGGACCGCCGGGGCGCCGACCCCGAGCGCGTACTCGCCGAGCTGCGCACGAGGCTGACGCCCGCCGTGGCTCCCATGGGCACGGTCCGCGCCCCTGGCACCCACGCGGCGCGCTACGTCCCGTACGCCGCCGACGACCCCCGCTTCACTACCCGCCTGACCGAGCTCCTCGCCGAGCACGACGACGCGCTGCTGTCCGCGTACGTCGAGGAGGACACCGCCGCCCTGGCCTTCGGCGGGCTGCGTGACGTACTGACGCGGCAGACCGGGCAGGCCCGGGTCCACCCGGTGTTCTTCGGCTCGGCGATGACCGGCACCGGCCTGGAGGCGCTGACCGACGCCGTCAAGGAGCTGCTGCCCGCGGCGGCCGGTGCCGCGGACGGGCCCGTCGCGGGGACCGTCTTCAAGGTCGAGCGCGGACCCGCGGGCGAGAAGGTGGCGTACGTCCGGATGTTCTCGGGCACCGTGCGGGTACGCGACCGGGTGCCGCTCGCCGGGCACCCGGAGGACGGCAAGGTGACCGCCGTCAGCGTCTTCGAGCGGGGCGTGGCCGTGCGGCGCGACGCGGTCGCCGCCGGGCAGATCGCGAAGCTGTGGGGGCTCACCGGCGTACGGATCGGGGACGTGCTCGGCGACGCGCGTGACGTACCCGAACGGCACGCGGCGGCACACCACTTCGCGCCGCCGACCCTCGAAACCGTCGTCGTGCCCCGCCGCGCCGCCGACCGTGCTGCCCTGCACGCCGCGCTGACCCAGCTCGCGGAGCAGGACCCGCTGATCGACCTGCGCCAGGACACGCTCCGGCAGGAGATCTCCGTGTCGCTGTACGGCGAGGTCCAGAAGGAGGTCATCGAGGCCACGCTCGCGGACGAGTTCGGCGTCGGTGTCGATTTCCGCGAGACCACGACGATCTGCGTGGAGCGGGTCGTCGGGACCGGGGCGCACGTGGAGATCATCGACACCGACCCCAACCCGTTCCTCGCCACGGTGGGGCTGCGCGTGGAGCCCGCGCCGGCCGGGGCGGGCGTGCGGTTCCGGCTCGGAGTGGAGCTCGGCTCGATGCCGTACGCGTTCTTCAAGGCCGTCGAGGAGACGGTCAAGGAGACGCTGCTGCAAGGGCTGTACGGGTGGGAGGTGCCGGACTGCCTGGTCACGATGACGCACTCCGGGTACTGGCCGCGGCAGAGCCACGCGCACGCCGTCTTCGACAAGAGCATGTCGAGCACGGCCGGGGACTTCCGGCAGCTCACGCCGCTGGTCCTGATGGACGCGCTGCGGCGGGCGGGCACCCGCGTGCACGAGCCGATGCACCGGTTCCGGCTCACCGTGCCCGCCGATGTGTTCGGCACGCTGCTGCCCGCGCTGGGGCGGCTGCGCGCGGTGCCGCACACACCTGCGGCGCACGGGTCCGCGTACGTCGTCGACGGTGTGATCCCCGCCGCGCGCGTGCACGACCTGGAGCAGGCGCTGCCCGGACTCACACGCGGCGAGGGCGAGTTGGAGTCCGCCTTCGACCACTATGCGCCGGTGACCGGGCCGCCGCCGGAGCGCCCGCGCACGGACCACAATCCGCTCGACCGGAAGGAGTACGTGCAGCGGGTCACGCGGCGGACGGGGGTGAGGGAGGTGAGGTGAGGCGGCTGGGGTGAGTCTGCCGGCGTCGCCGGTCACGTCGGCGGGACAGCCAGCGCCGGCGGTCGGCTTCCCGACTCCAGCCGACGCCGGCGGTCGGCTCCGCGATTCAGTCGGCGTCGGCGATCACCTCGGCGAGAGTGCGCTCGTCGAGCAGCGCCTCCAGCCGCTCCCGGTCGGCCAGGATGTTGATCTCGACGATCCGGCCCTCCCGGACGGTGAACTCGCCGACGGAGAAGGCCTTTCCGTTGTGCACGCTGATCTGGCCCACCTTGCCGTTGACCATCGCCAAGTACGTGGAACCGGCCAGCGTGGCGAACGAGCGCGCCCCGGCGACCACGGCCGTCGCGCCGCGCACCAGCCGGGACAGCCCGGCGATCTCGCCGCCGTCGGCCCGCAGCACCACGTCCGGGTCGAGCAGTTCGAGCAGCGCGTCGAAGTCGCCGCCACGGGCCGCCGCGAGGAATGCCTTGACGACCTCGCGGTGGCGCCTGCGGTCCGGGTCCGGCTCGGGGGCCGCGTCGCGCACCCGGCGGCGGGCGCGGCTGGCGAGCTGCCGGGTGGCGGCCGGGGCCCGCTCGACGATGGTCGCGATGTCCTCGAACGGCACGGCGAACATGTCGTGCAGCACGAACGCGAGGCGTTCGGCGGGGCTCAGCGTGTCCAGGACGACGAGGAGCGCGAGGCCCACCGAGTCCGTGAGCAGGGCCTCCTGCTCGGGGTCGACGGCTTCCCGGCCGCCCGGCAGCGAGCCGATCTGCGGGTCGGGCACGTGGATGCCGGGCACGTGCGGGTCGGATCCCTGGACGTCCAGGGGCTGTTCGCCGCGCTGCTTGCGCGTCCGCAGCAGGTCGAGGCAGACCCGGCCCACGACCGTCGTGAGCCAGCCGCCCAGATTCTCCACGCCCTCGCCGTCGGAGCGGCTGAGCTTCAGCCAGGTCTCCTGGACGGCGTCCTCGGCCTCGCTCAGGGAGCCGAGCATGCGGTAGGCGACGGCCTTCAGACGGGGCCTGTGCTCCTCGAACCGCTCCGCCAGAAGTTCTCTTCCGTCCACGTCACATTCCTTCGTCGCGATCCGTCATAGCAGTGACGCGCCCCGCGAGGGCGGCGCGCCGCAGGCCGGCACGGCTGATGCGGACAAGCAGATCACGAAGCACCGCGACGGTGCCGTGGATATCGATGTGACTTCGATCCGACATGGAGGTCCGGCATTGAGGACTGTGACATGGAGGAGCGCGACATGGAGGCCAACGTCATGAACGCACGCATGAAGAACCCGGCCCAGCTCCTGCCGGGCGCCACCCCCGCCATCCACGACCTGGTCAAGGCCGCGAACCAGGGCGGTGTCCCGCAGGAGGTCATGCACCTCGTCCACCTGCGGGCCAGCCAGATCAACGGCTGCAGCTACTGCGTGATCGGCGGTGCCGTGAAGGCGAAGGAGCAGGGCGAGACCGACGAGCGCCTGTTCGCGGTCGCCGCGTGGCGCGAGGCGACCTGCTTCTCCGACGCCGAACGCGCCGCCCTCGCCCTCGCGGAGTCGGCGACCCGCCTCGCAGACTCCTCCGACCCGGTCCCGGACCACATCTGGGAGGCGGCCACCGAACACTTCGACGACATGCAACTCGCGTCCATCGTCCTGTGGATCGGCATCACCAACCTCTTCAACCGCATCAACGCGACGACCAGGCAGCCCGGCGGGCAGACCTGGTGAGGGCGGGGGACACGGGGTGGGGGCGGTGCCGGTGCCGCCCCGGTGCGGCAGCGGTGCCCTCCTAGACCCGGCGTCTCGGCCCGCCCGCTCGCCCCTGCGTCTCGGCTCGGCGTCTCGGCTCGGCGTCTCAGCCCGGCGTCGAACGGGAGCCGGGGCCGGGACGCGCTGTCGGCCAGGACGCGCTGCCGACCGGGACGCGCTGCCGACCGGGCTCAAGCACCGCCTCCGAGCACGCCCCGCACGGTCGCCCGTATCCGCTCCTGGTCCGCGCGCACCGCCTCGTACGCGGACCGGTGGCGGGCTATGTCGCGCCGCTGCAGCTCGGCCGCGACGGTCCACCACACCCCGGCGGTGTTGTGCTCGCGCTTGCACTCGATGTCCGCGACGGCTGTGTCCCGCTCGCGCGGCGTGCGCTTGGTGTCGCCGTCGTCGCCCCTCCCCCATGCCTTGTCGCGGAAGGCGGCCTCCGGGCTCGCATACCGCTTGAAGCCCTTGTCGGCGACGCAGTCCGCCCACTCGTCCAGGGCACGCCGCATCCGCGGGTCCTTGGCGACGGCCTTGTCGAGCGCCGCGCGGCGGCCGACGACGTACCGCGTCATGCGGGTGTCGTCCTTGACGTCCGCCCGCACCCGCCGCGCCCCGGCCTGGGCGCAGCCGCCCTCGGGCACCCCGCGCCCGAAGCCCTCGGCGCCGTGCAGCGTCTCGTACTCGTCCTTGGTGACCAGGCGCCCCTTGCGCTCGTGCTCCTTCTCGTACTTCTTGAGGGCGTCGCGGTCGATCCCGTAGCCGTGGCGGCGGGCGTCGTCGAGGTCGAGGGAGCCGTACAGCGTCGTGGACACGAGCACCGCTGTCCGGGAGTTGGCCATGTCGAAGTCCTGCTCGCGCCACTGCCGGGGGAAATCGGGGAAGCCGTGGGACTTCATGCACCGCTGGGTGAAGCGGTCGGCCGCCTGTTCCTGGCGGTCGTAGTCACGACTGCTGAACTCATAGCGGTCCAAGGGCAGTTCGGGCAGGTCTTTCTCGTCGTCGACCTCGGGCACACCCGAGCCGCGCGCCATGCTCCGTCCGCTCTCGCCCTGTTCGGCCCCACAGCCCGCGAGCGCCACGACCCCCACGACAGCCACCACAGCGGCAGCCCAACACCCGCTTCGTTTCCCCCACTTCAGCTTCATGCATGCGAGCGTAACCGCGCCCACTGACAGTCGGCGGGCGAGGCGGGGATTCAGGGGCCGGGGGCCGCCGTCACGCCCCGCGCGCGGGGCCCGCGCGGCTCACGCCCCGGTGTCCTCGCGCTTGGACGCGGCCTTCGGGTCCACCTCGGCCCCGGCCGTCAGGTCGATCCTGGGTCCGGTCTCGGGGGCACCCTTGAGGTCGCCGGGGTCGACCTTGGGGTCCCCGGGAGAGACCCGGGGCCCCGGCTCGGAGTCACGTCTCGACAGGTGTCCGCGCTTGTACTTGCCCTTGTGGCCGCGGCCCGCCCGCGACTTCTCGTCCGGCTCACCGGAGACGTACGCGTCGCACTCCGGGTTGTGGCAAGGGCCGGGGCCCCACACGGGGACGTACGCCCCGAGCACCTTGCGCCGCTTGATGGCCGTGCCGACTGGCCGTCCGCAGTGCTCGCACACGGGCTCGCTCTGCGGGCGGGGGCCGGACCGGCGTCCGTCGCTGCCCATAACCCCAGGATATGGCGTTTTCCGGAGGTCGGACAGTCCAGCGGTCACTCCTTCTCGCGCTTCCGCGCATACGTACGGACGACGACTCCGTTGCCGAAGACCCTGGACGAGGTCAGCTCGAACTCGCTGACCGCGGACTCGACGCCCTCGAACATGGGCATGCCCGAGCCGAGCAGCACCGGGTAGGTCTTGAGGACGAGCTCGTCGACCTCGTCGAAGAGCTGGCCGGCGATCCGCGCGCCGCCGCACAGCCAGACGCCGAGCTCGCTGTCCTCGGCCTTGAGCTCGCGGACCTTGCCGATCAGGTCGTCGGCGATGATCTCGACGTTCGGGTCGGGGGACTTGCCGAGGCTGCGCGAGGCGACGTACTCCCGCATGTGCCCGTACGGGCTCGGCATGTTCTCGTCCAGGCCGAGCTGATAGCTGCCCATGCCCTGGATGACGGTGTCGAACTTCTCGTTCGGTACGTCGTCGAAGCCGAGGATGCGGCGTCCGGCGGCGGAGACGGTCTCCGGGTACTCCGTTTTGAGGAACTCCAGGAACTCGTCGTTCACAAACGACATGAAGGAGTTGGCGTCACCGCTCGGGTCACCGATGAACCCGTCGATCGACACGGCGACGAAGTAGGTGAGCTTTCGCAAGCTGAATCTCTTTCCGCAGAAGACAGAGGGAGTCGAAGGTCGGGTGACCTTCGCTTGGGCCACCCGACTCTCTTGGGCAACCCGATCTCGAACAACTGCATTTATAGTGCTTCAACCGCAGTGGTTTCAACCCTCTTTCTCGAACCGGCCCAGAAAAATCGGCCCCGGAGGCCGGGTCACCCGGTCCGAGGCCGATCTGAAGCTCTACGTCCAGCTCCGCGTCACAGGTCCCACGTCACGACAACCCCCGCGGCTCCCGCCACATGGGCCACATCCGCGGCCCGTCCGGCAGGTCGAAGGCGTTGCCCAGGTCGGCGAAGCCGAGCCGCAGATAGAGCTCCCGGCTGCGCGCGCTGCTCGCCTCCAGGTAGGCGTGCAGGCCGTCGCGGTCGCACCGCTCGAGCACCGAGCCGACGAGTGCCGTGCCGACGCCCTCCCCCTGCCGCTCCGGCCTCACGGCGATCATGTGGAGGTACTGGTGCGGCCGGTCGGTCGGATGGATCTCGGACGTCAACCGGCCGATCACCTCGACCCGTTCGTTGTCCGGGTCGACGGCCTGCCGCAGTTGCGCGGGCCCGTCGGCGGCTCCCTTGTGCGCCGGCCCCGCGGGCACCGACCACCACAGCGCGACGGCGGAGCCGTCCTCGGCGATGTCCACGTGCCCCTCCGCGAAGGCGAGCCCCAGGAAGGCGTCCATCAGCGCGCCGTGCCTGCTCCGCCGCCGCTCCTCGTCCGGGAACACCCAGCTGCTCACCGGGTCCCCCATGAACGCCTCGTTGAGCAGCCTGATCGCGTCCGCCCGGTCGCCCTCACCGGCCCTCCGGATCGCCACACCCACGGCTTCTCCCCTCCGCCTCGTCGGCCCTCAACTCCCGCCCCGGATCTGCCGCTTGCAGCCTAAGTGAGCATTTCGTACGCGACGACGGGCCCCGCGACACCAATTTCCCGGTGACGCGGGGCCCGTGCGTCGGTCGCCTCCCCCTCCTCGCTCAGCCCCCTCGCCCCCAGCCGCCGGCCAGTGACCAGCTCCCGGCGTCAAGAGGCCTCCGCCCTGTTAGCCCTCCGACCCACGGGTTCCCCACCCCGCCCCCCGGCCGACGGGCCCTCGGCCCCGGCGCCCCTCAACAGGCTCCCCCTTCGACAGCACCTCCATCCGCTGCCTCCCCTCAGCCCCTCTAGCCCCCCTTAGCCCTCCCCCTTTCAACAGAACCTCCGTTCTCCGCCCCTCCCAGGGCGCTCGCAGCCTCCGCCCCGGTCAATGCGCCCTCCGGGTGACGAACTCCGCGAGCGCCAGCAGGCCCCCCGCCCGGTCCGGGTCGGGCACCGCGCGGGCGAGTTCCCCGAGTGCCCGGGACATCCGGTCCGCCGCGTGGAGCTGCGCCCAGTCCCGACCTCCGGCCCGCTCCACGGCACGGGCCATCCGCTCCAGATCCCCCTCGGCCCCCTCGACCGTCTCTCGCCCGTACAGCCTGGCGAGTTCCTCCCCCTCGGGCGTGCCGGAGGCCAGTGCGGCGACCACCGGCAGGGACTTCTTGCGTGCGGCGAGGTCCGCGCGCGCGGGCTTGCCCGTACGCGCGGGATCCCCCCAGATGCCGATCACGTCGTCGATGAGCTGGAAGGCGAGCCCGGCCTGCCGGCCGAACCCGTCCAGCGCCTCCGCCGTGTCGGCCCCCGCCCCCGCGTAGACCGCCCCGATCGCGCAGGCGCACCCGAGCAGCGCACCCGTCTTGGCCTCGGCCATGGCGAGGCACTCCGTCAGCGAGACCTCGTCCGGCGCCCGGCTCTCCAGGGCGCAGTCCGCGTGCTGCCCCGCGCAGAGCTCGACGACGCAGGCGGCAAGCCGGGCGGCCGCCGCCGGGGCCCCCGGGTGGGAGTCCTCGGCGAGCAGCCGCTGCGCCAGTGCCTGCAGCGTGTCACCGGCGAGGATCGCGTCGGCGTCACCGAACACGGTCCAGGCGGTGGGCCGGTGCCTGCGCGTCGCGTCGCGGTCCATGACGTCGTCGTGCAGCAGTGTGAAGTTGTGCGTCAGCTCCACGGCCGCGGCCGCCCTGACCGCGCTCAGCGGGTCCCCGCCTAGGGCCCGCACGGCGGCCAGGACGAGGGCGGGCCTGATGGCCTTGCCCGCGTTCCCGGCCGCGGGCGTCCCGTCGGCGTGTTCCCACCCGAAGTGGTACAGCGCGACACGGCGCATCGAACCGGGAAGCGACTCGATGGCCGCGCGCAGCTCCGGGTCGACGCACAACCGCGCCGACGCCAGGATCTCCGCGGCCTCGTACCCCTCCCCGGGAGGGAGTCCCCGGGGTTCCCCGGGACCGTGCCCCCGGGGTCGCGGCGCGCGTTCCGTCATGTCCGTGGTGTCCGTCATGGACTCACTCCGGCGGGGCGGCGGGCGGTGGCGGATCCTGGGCCTGCGGGCGCGTATGCCAGGGGTCTACCCCTCGCCGCTCCCACCGACACGGACGGCGGCCCGCCGCCCGCCGCAACAGGGTGTCGCCTCACCTCCACCGGCCGATCTCGACGTTCTCCAGGATGCCGAGCGCGTCCGGCACCAGGATGGCCGCGGAGTAGTACGTCGACACCAGGTACGAGATGATCGCCTGCTCGCTGATGCCCATGAAGCGCACGGACAGGCTGGGCTCGATCTCGTCCGGGATGCCCGCCTGGTGCAGTCCGATGACGCCCTGGTCCTCCTCGCCCGTACGCATGCAGATGATCGAGGTGGTCCGCTCCTCGGTCACCGGGATCTTGTTGCACGGGAAGATCGGCACACCGCGCCAGGTGGGGATGCGGTTCCCGGCCACGTCGATGGACTCCGGGACGAGCCCGCGCTTGTTGCACTCGCGGCCGAACGCGGCGATCGCGCGCGGGTGAGCGAGGAACAGCTTCGATGCGCGCCGGCGGCTGAGCAGTTCGTCCATGTCGTCCGGGCTGGGCACGCCGTCGTGCGGCTGCAGGCGCTGGTCGTACTCGCAGTTGTTGAGGAGTCCGAACTCGCGGTTGTTGATGAGCTCGTCCTCTTGGCGTTCCTTCAACGCCTCGACGGTGAGCCGCAGTTGCTGCTCGGTCTGGTTCATCGGCTGGTTGTAGAGGTCGGCCACGCGCGTGTGGATGCGCAGCACGGTCTGGGCGACGCTCAGTTCGTACTCGCGCGGCCGGGACTCGTAGTCGACGTACGTGCCGGGGAGGACGGCTTCCCCTACGTGGCCCGCGGAGAGGTCGATGGGCGCCTCTCCGTAGGTGTTGGTGCGCTGGGCGGGGATGGAGCGCAGCCGGTCGAGGTGGGCGCGCAGGGACTCGGAGCGCTCCGCGACCTGTTCCAGGTCCTGGCGGGGGAGGGTGAGGACCGTGCAGGCCGTCACCGCGCGGACCGTGTACTCCCAGATGGTCTCCGGGTCGATGAGGGCCTGCTCGCCGAAGTACGCCCCGTCGGCGAGTGTCCCTAGGACGGTGTCGTCGCCGTACGGACCGGTGCCGATCTTCTCGGCCCTGCCGTGGGCGAGCAGGAACACCTCGTCCGCCTGGTTGCCGAACGACGTGAGGACCCCGCCGGCCTCGAACTCCCGCTGCTGGCAGCGACGGGCCAGCTCCGTGAGCACCTCCTGGTCCTCGAAGTCCCGCAGGACCGGCAGTTCGCCCAGCTCGGCCGGGATCACCTCGACGCGGTCCCCGGTCTTGACGAACGTGACACGGCCGTCACCGACCGAATAGCTCGTCCTGCGGTTCACGCGATACGTACCGCCCTGCACCTGCACCCAGGGCAGCATCCGCAGCAGCCAGCGGGAGCTGATCTCCTGCATCTGCGGCGCGGACTTGGTGGTGGTGGCCAGATTCCGCGCAGCGGATGTGCCGAGACTCTTCTGCGGCCTGTCCTGCTCCGAACGGATCTCTTCGCCTACCGACATGGAAACGCCTCCCGATCATGCGCTGACCTGCGACTCGCAAGCCTTCCAGCACGGTGAGTGCGGGCGCCATTACACATATGAGCGGGAATGGATCTCGGCGGACGGGGCACGTTGCCGTCCACCTGGCCGGATCCTTCGTACGTTCGTCCAAGGCCGCCGCGGACGGCGGGCCACGCGGAGCGGAACGCGGAATACCGGCCGCCGATCCGAATGATTCCGGCCAACCAGTGGGGTGCGGGCCGACCGGCTGACGCGGGCGCGGGCCGGATACGGCGGCGGGCCCGAGGGGAACTCCAAGATCCATGCACTCGTTCAACAGGACGAGCGCAGCGCAAGCACCATCCGCACCACATTCGTCAGGAGAAGCGACATGGCAGGCTTCCTGGACCGCGCCAGAGAACAGGTGCAGTCGGGTCTCAACCAGGGCAAGCAGAAGCTGGACGACGTGCAGGCGCAGCGGGCGGGCAACGACCTGCTCAAGCAGCTCGGCGCGGCGTATTACGCGGAGCGGCGCGGCAGCGGCACTGCGGACGCCACCCAGCAGGCACTCTCCGCCCTCGAGGCACACATCGCGACGCACGGCGACGGCTTCCTGCGCGGCTGACACCCGCGCGCCGCGGGGCCCGCGCCGCCGCCTGACCAGCCTTTCGCTGACCGGATCGACTCGCACGGTGCCCGAACAAATGGTTCGGGCACCGGCAGTTCCGGTACAAGCTGCGTACGAGGCGGTCCGCGACCGGCGACCGTCGCGCCCGCAAAGGAGGCGGCCATGGCCTCACCCATGTCCGCGAACAGATTCCTGGACGCGCTGCAGGACGAAGGTGCCACGATCGTCGAGGTCGGCAACTGGCGTGAGCACAACCGCAACCACGTGGGCCCGTGGGGCCCTGTGCACGGCGTGATGGTCCACCACACGGTCACCTCCGGCACCGAGGAGACGGTCGACCTGTGCCGCGACGGTCACGCCGCGCTGCCCGGCCCGCTCTGCCACGGCGTCATCACCAAGGACGGCCGCGTCCACCTCGTCGGCTACGGCCGCGCCAATCACGCGGGGCTCGGCGACGACGACGTCCTGCGGGCCGTCATCGCGGAGAAGGCCCTCCCTCCGGACAACGAGCTGAACACCGACGGCAACCGCCACTTCTACGGCTTCGAGTGCGAGAACCTGGGCGACGGCGAGGACCCCTGGCCCGAGGCCCAGCTGGAGGCCATCGAGAAGGTCTCGGCCGCCGTCTGCCGCCACCACGGCTGGACGGCCCGCTCGGTCATCGGCCACCTGGAATGGCAGCCCGGCAAGATCGACCCCGAGGGGTTCACGATGGCCGCGATGCGGGACCGCATCCACGAGCGCCTGAAGTAGCCCGTCCCCCCGTCCCGGCAAGGGGGAGAATGGCGGGGTGCCCGCCACCCCGCCCACCTCCGCACTCCACCCCCGGCTCCCCACCCCGCTCCAGCCGGTCGCGGACCCCCGTTTCGAGGCCCGCGGCGTCCGACTGCTCCTCAAGCGCGACGACCGGATACACCCGGACCTGCCCGGCAACAAGTACCGCAAGCTCGTCCTCAACCTGGACGAGGCGAGGGCGGCGGGCCACAGCACCCTGCTGACGTTCGGCGGTGTCTACTCCAACCACCTGCGGGCCACGGCGGCGGCGGGCCGCCTGCTGGGCTTCGCCACCGTCGGCGTCGTGCGCGGCGACGAACTGGCCGGCCGTCCCCTGAACCCGTCCCTCGCGCAGTGCGCGGCCGACGGCATGCGGCTGCACTTCGTCGACAGATCGACGTACCGGCAGAAGCGGGACCCCGCTGTCTTGGCGGAACTCCGGCGCACGACGGCCACGCAGGACGCGTACGTCATCCCCGAAGGCGGCAGCAACGCCCTCGCCGTCCAGGGCTGCACGGCTCTCGGCGAGGAACTGCGGGGGCACACGGACGTCGCCGCCGTCGCCTGCGGCACCGGGGGGACCCTCGCGGGCCTGGCCGCGGGCCTCTCCCCCGGCCAGCGCGCGCTCGGCATACCCGTCCTCAAGGGCGGCTTCCTCGGCCCCGAGATACAGGGCCTCCAGCGCGCCGCCTTCGGTGCCCCCGGCGCCAACTGGACCCTCGACGAGCGCTTCCACTGCGGCGGCTACGCCCGCACCACCGGCGAACTCATTGCCTTCGCCGACGACTTCGAGGACCGGCACGGCCTCCCCGTGGAGCGCGTCTACGTGGCCAAGCTCCTGTTCGCGCTGACTGCACTCTCCGAAGAGGGCACGTTCGCCCCGGGGACGACGGTCACAGCCGTCATCACGGGCACGCCGCCCGCGTCACCCGCGCCTCACTCCTCGACCTCCCGGTAGGCCGCGGCCTCCTCCAGGTCCAGCTTCCGCAGCAGCGTCCGCAGCAGCTCGTCGTCGATGCGCCGCTCGTCCCGCATGCGCACGAACACCTCGCGCTCCGCGGCGATCGCCTCGCGCGCGAGCCTGCGGTAGGTGTCGTCCGCGGATTCACCCGTGATGGGGTTGGGCTGGCCGAGCCGCTCCCACACGGAGTTGCGGCGCCGCTCGAGAACCGTGCGCAGACGGTCCTGGAGCGGCCCTGGCAGGCTGTTGCGCTCGTCCTCCATGAGCTCCCGCATCCGGGCCTCCGCGGCCTGCGAGGCGGCGTTCTGCGCCTGCGCCTCGGCCAGCGTCTGCTGCTGCGCGTCCCGCCCGGGCAGCTTCAGGACCCGGATCAGCCACGGCAGCGAGAGCCCCTGCACCACCAGCGTCCCGATGACCGTCGTGAAGGTCAGGAAGAGCACCAGGTTGCGGGCCGGGAACGGCTCGTCGTGATCCGTCACCAGCGGGATGGAGAACGCGATGGCCAGCGACACCACGCCCCGCATCCCGGCCCAGCTCACGATCAGCGGCCGCCGCCAGTCCATGTCGCTCTCGCGCTCCCGGATCCGCGCGGACAGCACGCGCGGCAGATACGTCGCCGGATACGACCACACGAACCGCACCGCCACGACGCACACGAAGACCGCGACGGCGTACCAGACGGCCTGCCCCACGCTGTACTCGCCGAGCTCCCCGAGGACGACCGGCAGCTGCAGACCGATGAGGGCGAACACCGCCGACTCCAGGAGGAAGCCGACGACCTTCCACACCGCGGCCTCCTGGAGCCGCGTCTCGAAGTCGACCTGCCAGGAACGGTGCCCCAAGTAGAGGGCCACCACGACCACGGCGAGCACTCCGGAGGCGTGCACCTGCTCCGCGGCGGCGTACGCGACGAAGGGAATGAGCAGCGACAGCGTGTTCTGGAGCAGTGATTCCTTCAGGTGGGTGCGCAGCCAGTGGATCGGCACCATCAGGAGCAGCCCCACGCCGACGCCGCCGACCGCCGCCACCAGGAACTCCTGGATGCCGCCCGCCCAGCTCGCGCCCTCGCCGACGGCCGCCGCGAGCGCCACCTTGTAGGCGGTGATCGCGGTCGCGTCGTTCACCAGGGACTCCCCCTGGAGGATGGTGGTGATGCGCGCGGGCAGTCCCACGCGGCGCGCGATGGCGGTGGCGGCGACGGCGTCCGGCGGCGCGATCACCGCCCCGAGGACGAGCGCGGCGGTCAGCGGGAGATCGGGGATCAGCAGATACGCGAGCCAGCCGACGACGAGCGTTGCGAACAGAACGTAACCGACCGACAGGAGCGCGACGGGCCGGACATTGGCCCGCAGGTCCAGATACGAGCTCTCCAGGGCGGCCGTGTGCAGCAGCGGCGGCAGGATCAGCGGCAGCACCACATGCGGGTCGAGGTGGTACTCCGGCACCCCCGGAACGTACGCGGCGATCAGGCCCACGCCGACCAGGAGCAGCGGGGCGGGCACCGGGGTGCGGCGCGCGGCGCCGGCGATCGCGGCACTCGCCGCGATCAGCGCCACCAGGGGCAGTACGTCCATCGGCCAGGCCCTCCGCCGTCCGCTCTCCCGTCGTAACCTGGCCATCATGAACGAGTGCTCGCACGTCAGCGCGCTGCCCCACCCCGAGCCGACGCCTCTGAGCGACACCTGCCCGGAGTGCCTCGCCGCCGGCAGCCACCCCGTGCAACTGCGGCTGTGTCTGGTCTGCGGGCACGTGGGCTGCTGCGACTCCTCGCCCTTCCGGCACGCGACGGCACACTTCAAAGAAACCGGGCATCCGGTGATGCGGACCTTCGAGCCGGGCGAGAAGTGGCGTTGGTGCTTTGTCGACGGTTCGATCGTCTGAGGCCTGGGTACGTCAACCCGACGCTCGTTCTTTCCAATTGAGCCCGCGAAACCCTAGCCACTGTCCGTACCCGTAGGCTTACTATGAGTGACAGCAACGGGATGGGGTCCCCGGGACACGGAACTGAGCAGCGCGGTAGCGTCACCGCTGGAAACGTGGTGCGTCACCCGTGTGACGCAGTCCGGACCGCCGCGGTGCGACGGCCGGAGCCCCGAAAGTGCTTGTACCACCTTGGAGGTGAGGGTGTCCCAGATCGCAGGCGAGCCCGGGAATCAGGACTTCGTGGAGGTCCGCCTTCCGGCTGCGGGTGCCTACCTGTCGGTGCTGCGTACGGCCACGGCCGGCCTCGCGGCGCGCTTGGACTTCACCCTGGACGAGATCGAGGACCTCCGCATCGCTGTCGACGAGGCCTGCGCGATCCTGCTCCAGCAGGCCGTGCCCGGCTCCGTGCTCAGCTGCGTCTTCCGGCTCGTCGACGACTCCCTCGAGGTGACCGTCTCGGCACCCACCACCGACGGCCGCGCCCCGGAGCGTGACACCTTCGCCTGGACTGTGCTGTCGGCCCTCGCGGGCAAGGTCGACTCCTCGGTCGCAGACGACAAAACCGTTTCGATCAGCCTCTACAAACAGCGCGGCGCGGGACCCGGGCCGGCGTGAGGGACGGGGACGGGCCCGTGCGGGACGAAGAGCGCGGAACACGTGGCACACACGGTCTGCCCGCCCGCGGCAGGGGCGGCACACGTCCGGCCACGGGGCGCGGTCCGGTGGAGCCGGGGTCTGCCCCCGGAGGCATCCCCGAACAGCAGGCGAGGCCGCACCCACAGGATCCGGAACAGCCGGGTCCGCCGACGGCGGCCGACACGGCCACAGTGCCAGAGCAGGCAGAGCCGACCGCCGGGGACGGGATCGACGAGCCGTCCGGCCCGGGCGGACGACAGGACCAAGTAGGCGCCGCACGCAGGGGGTCCCCCCGGGCGTCCAGCACTGGGGGCGGGTCCCCAGAAGGGCGGCGGCTGGTGACGGGCGGGACGATGAGCGAGCACGAGCAGCACAGCCGGCACGATCCACAGGACCGCAGCGGCGCGCGAGCGATGTTCGTCGAGCTGCGCTCACTGAAGGACGGCAGCCCCGAGTACGCGGAGCTGCGCAATCAGCTCGTCCGCATGCACCTGCCGCTCGTGGAGCACCTGGCCCGCCGCTTCCGCAACCGCGGCGAGCCGCTGGACGACCTGACCCAGGTCGCCACGATCGGCCTGATCAAATCGGTGGACCGCTTCGACCCGGACCGCGGCGTGGAGTTCTCCACGTACGCGACCCCGACAGTCGTCGGCGAGATCAAACGCCACTTCCGCGACAAGGGCTGGGCCGTGCGCGTGCCCCGGCGCCTGCAGGAACTGCGGCTGGCCCTGACGACGGCGACGGCCGAGCTCTCCCAGCTCCACGGCCGCTCCCCGACCGTGCACGAGCTGGCGCAGAAACTGGCGATCTCCGAAGAGGAGGTCCTGGAGGGCCTGGAGTCGGCGAACGCCTACTCCACACTGTCGCTCGACGTCCCGGACACCGACGACGAGTCACCGGCCGTCGCCGACACCCTCGGCGCCGAGGACGAGGCCCTGGAGGGCGTGGAATACCGCGAGTCCCTCAAACCGCTCCTGGAGGACCTGCCGCCGCGCGAGAAGCGCATCCTGCTGCTGCGGTTCTTCGGAAACATGACCCAGTCGCAGATCGCCCAGGAGGTCGGCATCTCCCAGATGCATGTCTCCCGGCTCCTCGCGCGCACGCTGGCGCAACTGCGCGAGAAGCTCCTCGTGGAGGAGTGAGCGGACCTCCCGGACGGGAGAAACCCTGACCGACCGGAAGAAAACCCGACCGCCTGAGACCTGACCGCCTGACCGGCGGGAGCGGCAGCACGAAGGGCGGCGAGCACAGCGCTCGCCGCCCTTCGTGCTGCCAGGTGCCGCTGTGCTGCTACTTGCCGCCCTCTTGTACGTTGCCGGGGCCGCCGATGCCGAGTGCCTCGGTGGCGGCGGGATTGACCAGGAGGACGAGCGTCGCGACCGCGGCCGCGGCGAGCGCGATGCCTCCGGGGATCATCGCGCTGTCCGCCTGCAGCAGCTGCCAGGCCACGGGCAGCGCCATGATCTGCGTGATGATCGCGGGGCCGCGGGCCCAGCGGCGCAGCCGGAGCAGACCGCGCGCGGCGAGCAGCGGCAGCAGCGCGAGGACGATCAGCGTGACGCCGCCGGTCGTCGCCTGCCGAGGGTTGTCGGGGTCGCCGGCGAGCCCCATCACGAGCATGTAGACACCGCCGACGACGAGGGCCAGGCCCTCAAGACCGGCAAGCGCCGCGGCGGCCGTGAGGCGCCCGGGGCGGGGTCCCGACTCGGGGGCTTCTGGGGTGGTCTTCGGCTCAGTACTCACGCATCGAGGGTAGCCCCGGACGTCCGCGCCCCGGCACGTCGGTGCGGTCCGGACACGGCCTCGGTCGGGTCCAGGTCGTGACCTCGGTCTGGGCGAGGTAAAGACCGCTAGGTAGTCTGCTGCGCATGCGTGCACTTCTCGTGATCAACCCGGCGGCTACCACTACCAGTGCGCGCACGCGTGACGTACTGATCCATGCCCTCGCGAGCGAGATGAAGCTGGAAGCGGTCACTACGGAGTACCGCGGTCACGCCCGCGACCTCGGCCGGCAGGCCGCGGAGAGCGAGGACATCGAGCTTGTCGTTGCCCTCGGCGGCGACGGCACCGTCAACGAAGTCGTCAACGGTCTGCTGCACAACGGCCCCTCTCCGGAGAACCTGCCCCGCCTCGCCGTCGTCCCCGGGGGCTCGACGAATGTCTTCGCGCGCGCCCTTGGACTACCGAACGACGCCGTGGAGGCGACCGGTGCCCTTCTGGACGCGCTGCGTGAGGGAAGCGGACGCACAGTGAGCCTCGGCCGGGTCTCGGGCACCCCGGGTACCGACGACGAGGCGGTGCCGCCGCGCTGGTTCACCTTCGCGGCCGGGCTTGGTTTCGACGCGGGTGTGGTCGGCCGGGTCGAACAGCACCGGGAGCGCGGCAAGCGCTCGACGCACGCTCTTTATGTGCGTCAGGTGGTACGCCAGTTCCTCGGCGAGGGCGACCGGCGGCACGGTTCGATCACGCTGGAGCGGGCCGGCGAGGAGCCGGTGACCGACCTCGTGATGTCCATAGTGTGCAACACCTCCCCATGGTCCTACCTGGGCAATCGCCCCTTGTACGCGTCTCCGAAGGCGTCCTTCGAGACGGGTCTCGACGTGCTCGGACTCAAGCGTCTGTCGACTGCTGCGGTGGCCCGATACGGCACCCAGTTGCTGCGGTCGACGCCCGAACGCGGGCCCCACGGCAAGAACGCCGTGTCGCTGCACGACCTGACGGACTTCACCTTGCATTCGAAGGTGCCCCTGCCCCTCCAGATGGACGGTGACCACCTGGGGCTGCGGACGAGCGTGACGTTCACAGGCGTACGCCGTGCACTGCGTGTGATTGTGTGAGTGGAAGGGCCTAAAGTCCTTTCACTCGAACGTTTAGGCCAGGCTCCACCCCATGGAAGTACGGCTGTGACTCAGTCGACACCGAGGAATCAAAAAAAACTTTCCGGAAGGGGTTGTATCCGCCGCCGAGGTTTGCGAATCTCTACATGGCGATCGGGACGGCCCGCAACACCGGCCTCTACAGCTCGCCAGAACCCCTCCTCACCACAAGGTCCACACCAGGCAACTGGGAGTCGGCCCTTCCCGCGCGGGGGGATTCGTGAAAGCGTTCACATTCACAAGCAATCTTCATGTAAGACCAAGGAGAGGTAGCAGCCATGGACTGGCGTCACAACGCCGTTTGCCGCGAGGAAGACCCCGAGCTGTTCTTCCCCATCGGCAACACCGGTCCTGCGCTGCTGCAGATCGAGGAAGCCAAGGCCGTCTGCCGTCGCTGCCCCGTCATGGAGCAGTGCCTGCAGTGGGCGCTCGAGTCCGGCCAGGACTCCGGCGTCTGGGGTGGCCTCAGCGAGGACGAGCGCCGCGCGATGAAGCGCCGCGCCGCCCGCAACCGGGCGCGCCAGGCCAGCGCCTGACGCCCACGCCCCTTACGAGCCCGAGCCCGGCGGCGCGTGTGCCTGACGGCATTACTCCGTAGACAGCGCGTACGCAACCCCCGCCCCCGAGCCGCAGCCGCGCAGTACCCCCGGTGCGCATCGCAACGTGAGCAAGAAGCCCCGGACCGACCAGGTCCGGGGCTTCTTGCTGTGCGCACCCGCGCACCGCGCGCACCCGGGCGTCACTTGTCGGCGCGCACCGGGATGTCGAGGACCACGCGCGTGCCGCGCTCCGGGGCGGGGACCATGTCGAACGTGCCGCCCAGCTCGCCCTCGACGAGGGTGCGTACGATCTGCAGGCCCAGATTGCCCGAGCGGTGCGGGTCGAAGTCGGCGGGCAGGCCGACGCCGTCGTCCTGGACCGTGATCAGGAGCCGGGACTCCTTGGCGGTGCCGCCGCGGACGGCGGAGACCTCGACACTGCCCGTGTCCCCCTGGGCGAAGCCGTGCTCCAGGGCGTTCTGCAGGATCTCCGTGAGGACCATCGACAGCGGCGTCGCGACCTCCGCGTCGAGGATGCCGAAGCGACCGGTGCGCCGGCCCGTCACCGTACCGGGCGAGATCTCCGCGACCATGGCGAGGACGCGGTCGGCGATCTCGTCGAACTCCACGCGCTCGTCCAGGTTCTGGGAGAGCGTCTCGTGGACGATGGCGATGGAGCCCACGCGGCGCACCGCCTCCTCCAGTGCCTCGCGGCCGGAGACGGAGTCGATGCGGCGGGCCTGCAGCCGCAGCAGCGCCGCTACCGTCTGCAAGTTGTTCTTCACCCGGTGGTGGATCTCCCGGATGGTGGCGTCCTTCGTGATCAACTCCCGCTCGCGGCGACGCAGTTCGGTGACGTCGCGCAGCAGGACGAGCGAACCGATGCGCGGGCCCTTGGGTTTGAGCGGGATGGCGCGCAACTGGATCACTCCGTCACCGCCCTCGATCTCGAACTCGCGGGGCGCCCAGCCGCTGGCGAGCTTGGTCAGCGCCTCGTCCACCGGCCCCCGGGACGGGGCCAGTTCGGCGGTGGCCTTGCCCAGGTGGTGTCCCACCAGGTCGGCGGCGAGTCCGAGGCGGTGGTACGCGGACAGGGCGTTCGGCGAGGCGTACTGGACGACGCCGTCCGCGTCCAGGCGCAGCAGGCCGTCGCCCACGCGCGGGGATGCGTCCATGTCGACCTGCTGGCCCTCGAAGGGGAACGAGCCCGCGGCGATCATCTGCGCCAGGTCGGACGCCGACTGCAGATAGGTGAGTTCGAGGCGCGAAGGGGTGCGCACCGTGAGGAGGTTGGTGTTGCGGGCGATGACTCCGAGAACACGCCCCTCCCTGCGTACGGGAATGGACTCGACGCGCACGGGGACCTCTTCGCGCCACTCCGGATCGCCCTCGCGCACGATGCGCCCCTCGTCGAGGGCCGCGTCGAGCAGTGGACGGCGGCCGCGCGGGACGAGGTGTCCGACCATGTCGTCCTGGTAGGAGGTCGGGCCCGTGTTGGGCCGCATCTGCGCCACGGAGACGTAGCGCGTGCCGTCGCGCGTGGGCACCCACAGCACGAGGTCGGCGAAGGAGAGGTCGGAGAGGAGCTGCCACTCCGAGACCAGCAGATGCAGCCACTCGAGATCGGAGTCGCCGAGGGCGGTGTGCTGGCGTACGAGGTCGTTCATGGAGGGCACGTCTGCGAGCGTACCTGGCGCTCTTCCCGACGGGCCGCGGCGCCGGGGCGGGACCCTCAACCCGGCCCCAACACCGCAGCCCTTCAGGTGCATCGGCAGCCAGAATGTGCGGTACCGGCAGCCGATTCCGGGAAGGTCCGACGCGGTCAGGGCAGAGAGCGCCGGCTCCTCGGTCCGCTCTTCTGTGCGGGAAGAGCGGGGCTTTACTCCCGCATTGTGGACTAGACCATTCTCCTGTGTCTATGCGCGGAGCGGGGTTTGTTCCCGGATCTTCCTCCAGCCCCGGGAGGGGCGAGCCCCGCCGCCCCTCCTTCCCTGCTCAGCTCTCCGGCCAGGCCCGCATCGCGAGGTCGACCACGGCCTCCAGGTCCTCCCTGGTGGCGCCGTCGCGGGACTGCTGGGACAGCCCCTGGAAGACGGCTCCGACATAGCGGGCGAGGTCGGCGGCGTCCGTGCCCTCGGGCAGCTCACCGGCGGCGATGCCCTGCTGGATCCGGGACGCGAAGGTCGCGATGTTCGCGTTGCGCTGCTCGCGCAGGGTCTGCTCGACCTCCGGGGTGGTGCAGTTGGTCGCCGCGTGGATGACGAGGCAGCCATGCGGGTGGCCCGGCTCGGTGAAGACGGCGGCCGCCTCGCGCAGGACGCGCTCCATCGCGGCACGCGCCGTCGGCTCCTCGGCAAGGGCGCGGCCGCCGAAGGCTCCGTACGAGCCCGCGTAGCGCACCAGGACTTCGCCGAAGAGCGTCCGCTTGTCACCGAAGGCCGCATACAGGCTCGGGGCGCCGATGCCCATCTCGCGGGTGAGGTCGGAGACGGTCGTCGCCTCGTACCCGTGCTCCCAGAACTGGCGCAGGGCCTTCTCCAGGGCCGTCTCGCGGTCGAAGGAGCGGGGCCTGCCTCGCTGTTTCGTCGCCATGAGGAAATTTTATAGCGGGCGCTAGAAAAGCGGGGCGCGGTGGGGTACGGTTTTTTGTGTAGCGACCGCTAGAGAAAGTTGGGGGGCGCCTGATCATGGGTGCGCTGACGGAGAAGACGGCCGAGCCGAATGCGAGGGCAGCCTCGCAGGCCGAGGTGGTCGGTGGGCGGCTGGCCGGTAGGACCGCGCTGGTCACGGGCGGCAGCCGGGGCATCGGGCGGGGCATCGCCGAGCGACTGGGACGGGACGGCGCGCGGGTCGGCGTGCATTACGGCAGCAATGAGGCGGCCGCGAAGGAGACGGTGGCGGCGATCGAGCGGGCGGGCGGCTCCGCGTTCGCGATCGGCGCGGAGCTGGGCGTGCCGGGTGACGCGGCGGCGCTGTGGGAGGCGTTCGACACACACGCGGACGGCCTGGACATCCTGGTGAACAACGCCGGCATCGGCACGTCGCGCCCCTTCGCGGACACGGACGAAGCGGAGTACGACCGGCTGTTCGCGGTGAACGCCAAGGCGCCGTTCTTCGTGACCCGGCTCGGCACCGAGCGGCTGCGGGACGGCGGCCGCGTCATCAACATCTCGTCGGGCGTCTCGCACGCGGCGGTGCTGCCGGACATCATGACGTACGCCATGACGAAGGGCGCCCTGGACGTCTTCACGCGGAACCTGTCGAAGGTGCTGGGGCCCCGCGGCATCACGGTCAACGCGGTGGCCCCGGGCATCGTGGACACGGACGTCAACGCCGCCTGGCTGCGCGGCGAGGAGAACAAGGACGCGTGGGCGGGTGCGGCGGCGATGTCGGCACTCGGCAGGGTCGGGACGGCGCAGGACATAGCCGACGTGGTCGCGTTCCTCGCCTCACCGGACGGACGGTGGGTGACGGGGCAGTGGATCGACGCGACGGGAGGGTCGCTGGCGTGAGGCCGGAGGGTTCCGACTCGGGACAGGGAGTTCGCTGACGCGAGGCCGGGGGCGAGGGCGCGCCGGCCTCCGGCCCAGGGGCCCAGCCGCACGCAGGCGCCCGCCCCGGGTCCGGCGGCCGAGCCCGGGGCGGCACACGGGTGGGCTCACCTCGTTTCGGTCACCTTGGCCAGGGCCCTCGGTGCGTCCGGGTCCTGGCCGCGGGCGATCGTGACCTCGTAGGCGAGGAGTTGGAGGGGGATGATCTCCAAGATGGGCTGGACCTCCTCGGGCACGTCCTCCGTCGGCAGGACGAACCCGGCGGAGGCCTGCTCGACCTGGGCCTTCGGGCCGATGACCACCAAGTCGGCGCCGCGGCCGCGCAGCCGGTCGAGGACGGGCTGGAGCGCCTCTCCTCCCCTGCCGTCCGGCACGACGGCGATGACCGGGGAAATGTTGTCGACCATGGCGAGGGGGCCGTGCAGCAGATCGGCGCCGGAGTAGGCGAGGGCGGGGATGTAGCTGGTCTCCATCAACTTCAGGGCGGCTTCCTTGGCGGTGGGATAGCCGTAGCCGCGGGAGGTGATCACCATGCGTTCGGCGAAGCGGTAGCGGGCGGCGAGCGTCCGGACCTCCTGCTGCCGGGCCAGGAGATCGGCGGCGAGATCGGGCAGGGGGCGGGCCGGGGCGCCGTCGCCGTCGCGCAGCCCCTCGATGAAGAGATAGAGGGCAAGCAGGGACGCCGTGTAGGTCTTCGTGGCCGGCAGAGCCTTCTCCGGGCCCGCGAGGATGTCGATGTGGTGCTCGGAGACGGCGGCCAGCGGGGAGTCGGGGTTGTTGGTCACGGCGAGCGTGATGGCGCCGGCCTCGCGGGCCGCCTGGGTGGAGGCGACGAGGTCCGGTGAGCCGCCGGACTGGCTCACGGTGATGACCAGGACGTCCCGGAGGTCGGGCCTGGCTCCGTAGGCCGTGGTCGTGGACATGGAGGTCAGGCCGCAGGGCAGGCCGAGACGGACTTCGAGGAGGTATTTGGCGTAGAGGGCGGCGTGGTCGGAGGTGCCGCGGGCGGTGAGCAGGACGAAGCGGGGGCGTTGCGCGGCGACCTGGGCGGCGGTCTCGCGGATCTTCGGGGCACCGGTGTCGAGGAGCCGACGCAGGACCTCGGGCTGTTCGGACATCTCGCGGGCCATGATGCGGCCGGGCTGCTCGCTGTACGTGGAGGACGACGTCACAGTCATGCCTCCCACTCTGCTTGCTACTGGCCGGGAGCGCTTGTTTCTGGCCGGGGGCCTTGAGCGGGGCGGGGTGAGGCTGGGGCTGCGGGAGCACGCTTTGCGTGGGGCAGCCCGCCTGGGGGGACGTTGGGCAGCCCGCCGGGGGGGGACGTTGGGCAGCACACCTTGAGCGTGGGGCAGCCCGCCTGGGGAAGGGACGTTGGGCCGCACGCTTTGAGCGTGGGGCGGGGCGTCTTGGGCGTCGGGAAGCGTGCCTTGGGCGTCGGGCAGCACAGCTGGGGGGCGCCGGGCAGCACGCCTCGGGTACGGGGTGCAGCACGCCTCGGTTACGGGGGCAGCACGCCTTGGGGGGCCGGGGAGCGTGCCTTGGGCGTCGGGCGGGGCGGCTTGGGCGTCGCCCGCGTGCCCTTGGGCGTCGGGCAGCACATGTTGGGCGTCGAGCAGCGTGCCTTGGGCATGGGGCACCGCGCCTTGGGCATGGGGCTGGGCTCCCTTGGACGTCGTGCCTCGGCGTCGGACCTCGTGCCTGCGGCCTCAGGCATCGGGGGCGCGCCTCGCGTTCGGCGTCGGCTTCCGGCTTCCGGCTTCCGGCTTCCGGCTTCCGGCTTCCGGCTTCCGGCTTCCGGCTTCCGGCTTCCGGCTTCCGGCTTCCGGCTTCCGGCAGCATGTTCGGGTGTCGGGCTCGACGAGCGGGCAATGCGTGCCGGGGGCCTTGCGGCGTATTGGCGGGGAACGGGCGGTGCCGGGTGCGCGGGGCTGGGCGACCCCTGCGTGAGGGCGGGGTGGCTCTGCTAGATTGGTCTATACCACACTTGTAGCCGGGCGTTCTGCGCTCGTCCCCCTCATCCAGTCCTACTCCAGATCGGCAGGCCCAGCGTGGAAGTTGTCATCGTCCCGGACGCCAAGGCAGGCGGCGCGCTCATCGCGGAGGCCATGGCCGCCCTGGTGCGCCGCAAGCCCGACGCCCTGCTCGGTGTCGCCACCGGCTCGACTCCGCTGCCCATCTACGAGGCGCTGGCGGCGAAGGTGCGCGCGGGTGAGGTCGATGCGGCGCGGGCGCGGATCTGCCAGCTCGACGAGTATGTGGGGCTGCCGGCCGGGCACCCGGAGTCGTACCGCTCGGTGGTGCTGCGTGAGGTCGTGGAGCCGCTCGGGCTGAGCGAGTCGGCGTTCATGGGGCCGGACGGCAGCGCGGAGGACGTGCAGGGTGCGTGTGAGGCGTACGACCGGGCGCTGGCGGAGGCGGGCGGGGTCGACCTGCAGCTGCTGGGGATCGGTACGGACGGGCACATCGGGTTCAACGAGCCCTGCTCTTCGCTGGCCTCGCGGACGCGCATCAAGACGCTGACGGAGCAGACGCGGGTGGACAACGCGCGGTTCTTCGAGGGCGACATCGACCAGGTCCCGCACCACGTCATCACGCAGGGCATCGGCACGATCCTGGAGGCGCGGCACCTGGTGCTGCTCGCGACGGGTGAGGGCAAGGCGGATGCCGTGGCGGCGACGGTCGAGGGGCCGGTGGCTTCCGTGGTGCCCGCGTCCGCGCTGCAGTTGCATCCGCATGCGACGGTCGTTGTGGACGAGGCTGCCGCGTCCAAGCTGAAGCTTGCGGATTATTTCCGGCATACGTTCGCCAATAAGCCGGCGTGGCAGGGGCTTTAGCCTCCGGCAGGGTGCGGAGACGGCGCCGGGCGCCCCCTTGGCGGGGGCGTCCGGCGCCGTCTGCATGCTGGTGCCCCGCCCTGTTTTCGGGCTCGGGCCGGGGGGTGGTTTGTGCCCACCCGTTCCGCCCTGCGGAACGACTGCCCACAAACCACCGGGGGACATCAAACGACTGCCCGCAAACCACCGGCAGACATCAAACGACCGCCCGCAAACCACCGGGGGACATCACGTGCCCGTCAGGACCTCTGCTGCTGCCTGGCCGCAGACTCGGGCGGCGCCGTGTGTGGCTATGTGCAGGGCGCCGGACGGCTTGGCCTGGGGGACGCCCATCTCGACGACGACGGTGTCGGGGCGGGCGGTGAGGAGGTGGTCCACGGCGGCCGCCATCCACGGGTGGCGGTGGGCGTCGCGGACCACGGCGACGATGCGCCGGTCGCCCGCGGCGGCCAGGGCCTCGGCGCCCGCCCGGTCACCGCTGAAGGAGCCGGTCTCCGTGCCGGGGAGCCGACGCTTCAGCTCGGCGGCTACGCCCCACGGGGTCTCGTCGCCGACGGCGATGTTGGCCACGGGGGTGAAGGCGGCGACATAGGGGGCGTCGGTGAGCGGGCCCGCGTAGGTCTCGGTGTGGGTGACCGTCAGGGCGCGGCGGGCCGCGCGCAGGCCGATCTCGGGGTCGGCCCCGGCTGCCGGACCGCCGGCCGCACGCGAGGCCGAGGCCCAGTCGGCGAGCGCGCGCACCCGGGCTGCGGCGTCGGCGAGCCGCTCCTCCGGGAGTTCGCCCGCGCGCACCGCGGCGACCAGGGCGTCGCGCAGCCGCAGCACCGTGAGTTCGTCGTGCAGGCCGCCGCCCACGCAGATCGCGTCGCAGCCCGCGGCGACGGCGAGGACGGTGCCGCGCTCGATGCCGTACGTACCGGAGATCGCGCGCATCTCGATGCCGTCGGTGACGATGAGGCCGTCGAAGCCGAGTTCGCCGCGGAGCAGGTCGGTGAGGATGCGGCGGGACAGGGTGCCCGGGTGGTCCGGGTCCAGGGCCGGGACGCTGATGTGGGCGCTCATCACCGCGCGGGTGCCGGCGGCGATCGCGGCGCGGAAGGGGACGAGTTCGCGGGCGGCGAGCACGTCCGCGTCGACGTCGATGCCCGGCACCGCGTGGTGCGAGTCGACCGCGGTGTCGCCGTGGCCGGGGAAGTGCTTGGCGCAGGCGGCGACGCCAGCGGACTGCATGCCCTCGATGTAGGCGGCGGTGTGCCGGGCCACGAGGTCCGGGGCGGCGCCGAAGGAGCGTACGCCGATGACGGGGTTGCCGGGGTCGGAGTTGACGTCGGCGGACGGCGCCCAGTTGAAGGTCACGCCGCACTCGGCGAGGCGGCGGCCGAGCTCGGCGGCGACGCCGCGGGTCAGGTCCGCGTCGTCCACGGCACCGAGCGCGTGGTTGCCGGGGAAGGACGAGCCGGTGCGCACCTCTAGGCGGGTGACGTCGCCGCTCTCCTCGTCGATGGCGACGACGATGTCCTCGCGTTCGGCCCGCAACTGGGCGGTGAGCGCGGCGACTTGCTCGGGCGTCTGGATGTTGCGGCCGAACAGGCCCACGGAGGCGAGGCCTTCGCCGATGCGGCGCAGCAGCCAGTCGGGCGCGGTGGTGCCGCCGAAGCCGGGCTGCAGGACGGTCAGCGCGTCCCGCGTGAGGCTGTCCGGCACACGGGAGCCGGAGCCACCGGAGGTCATGGAACCAGAAGAACCCGCGGAGGATGCTGAAGAAGCAGAAGACATGGTGCGTTATCCCTTCACAGCGCCATCGGTCAGCCCGGCGACAGCCCTGCGCTGGAGGAAGACGAAGAGGACCAGGATCGGAATGGCGAACATCGAGGACGCCGCCATCGTGGCGCCCCAGTCGTCGCCGTAGACGGTCTGGAAGCCGGACAGCCACACCGGCAGCGTCTTCGCCTCGGCCTCCTTGTTGATCACGAGGACGAGCGCGAACTCGTTCCAGGCGGTGATGAAGCCGAAGAGCGAGGACGCCATCAGGCCGGGCGCGAGCAGCGGCAGGATGACGCGGCGGAAGGCCTGCATGCGGGAGCAGCCGTCGACCATGGCCGCCTCCTCCAGCTCGCGCGGCACGGCCGCGACGAAGCCGCGCAGCGTGAGCAGCGTCAGCGGCAGGATCATGATCGTGTAGAAGAGCGTCAGCGGGACCAGGCTGTTCAGCATGTCCGCGTCGCGCACGAGCATGTAGATGGCGATGGTCATGACTTCCCACGGCGCCATCTGCGCGATCATGAAGCCGACGATGAAGCCGCGCCGCCCCTTGAACCGCATCCGGGCCAGGGCGAACGCCGAGGCGAGACCGACGATCAGCGCGAACACCACGGCGAGGACGGTGACGGTCACGGAGTTCATGACCATCGTCCAGAAGTGGTCCGCGTCGGCGGCGGTCTTGAAGTGCTCGAACGTCGCGTTGAACGGGATCCAGACGGGGTCTTCGCTGATGATGTCGCCGGTCGGCTTGAAGGCCGTGGCGAACATCCAGTAGACGGGGAAGACGAAGCCGATGAACAGGAGGACGGCGACGACATTGGGCCAGGCACGGCCGAACCACGAGCGGTTCACAGCTCGTCCTCCTCTTGCTTGAGCACCAGACGCAGGTAGTAGAAGGACAGCGACAGCAGGATCAGGATGGTGAGCAGCGAGATGGCCGCGCCCATGCCGTAGTGCTGGTTGCCGAAGCCCTCGATGTAGGCGTAGACGGGCAGGATCTCGGTGAGCCGGTCCGGGCCGCCCTCATTGATCGCGAAGACCTGCGGGAACGCCTTGAAGACCCAGATGACTTCCAGGAACGTGGTCGCGAAGAGGAAGGGCTTCAGGTACGGCATCGTCACGTTCGTGAACGCCTTCCACGCGCCCGCGCCGTCCAGCGCCGCGGCCTCGTAGAGCTCCTTGGGGATCGTCGTCGTCGCGGCGTACAGGTTGATCGCCACGAACGGGACGGACTGCCAGACGATCAGCGTGATGATGACGAAGAAGGTGGAGTACTGGCCGCCCATCCAGTCGTACTCGGCCATCGAGCTCCAGCCGAGCTTGGCCAGGACCCAGTTGACGACGCCGAAGCGCTGGGCGAACAGCCACTGGTAGACGGTCGTCGAGGCGATGATCGGCATCGCCCAGGCGAGCACGAGGCCGAAGAGCAGCAGCAGCCGCATCTTCTTGCCGAGCCGGGCGAGCAGCAGGCCGACGAGGGTGCCGATCACCATGATGAGGACGACGTTGATGGCGGTGAAGGCGATGGACCGCCCGGTGACCCGCCAGAACTCCTCGTCGCCGAGGACGTCCTTGTAGTTGTCGATCCCGTTCCACTCGGTGAGGTGCAGGATGAACTGCCTCATATTGAGGTTCTGGAACGAGATCAGGCCGTTGTTGACCAGCGGCCAGCCGAGCAGCAGCAGCGTGCCGGCGATCGCGGGGAGCAGCAGCAGATACGGCGTCAGCGCCGTGGCCCGGTACCAGGCCTTCCGTGGGTCCTTCGGCTGCCCGCCGTCCGATTTCAGAACATCCGTCGGGCCTGAGGGCGGCCGTTCGGTCTTCTGTACGGTCATGCTCGCCATCTCTCTCGTGGGCATCACGCGACGCGCGTCCCGTGGGCTGCACGCGACGCACGGGTGCCGGGGCGGCGGGCACCACGGGGTCGGGTGACCGTGGCACCACGGGAGTCAGGTCACCGTGGTGCCACGGGGGTCGGGCCACCGTGGTCCGCCGCCCCGGCGGGACGCGTCCTTACTGCTTCTTGGCCAGGCGCTCGTTGAGCTCGCCCTCGACCTTCTTGGCGGCGTCGGCGGGCGAATCGCCGTTCAGGACCGCGGTCATGTAGTTCTTGATCGGGTTCGGCGGGTTCTCCACGGCCGCCCACTCCGGGATCAGCGGGGTGGTGCCGCCGCCGGCGGTGGCCGGGGCCATGGCCTCGGCGGCCGCGTTGCCCTTGAGGTTGGTCTCCAGGGCCTTCTTGTTCGGGATGACGCCGCTCTCCTTGGCGAGCGCGCCCTCGTACTTGTCGGACAGCGCGATCTTCAGGAACTCCTTGGCGAGCTCCTGCTTCTCGCTGGTCGCGGCGACGGCGAGGTTCGAGCCGCCCAGGAACACGCCCTCCGGCTTGGCGGCCGTGGCGCCCGGGATCGTGAAGTAGCCGATGTCCTTCTCGATCTTCTTGTTGGCCTTGATCGCGGTCGCGGCCTCCCAGCTCATGCCGATGAACGCGCCGGTCTTGCCCTTGGCGAAGACCTCGGCCTGCTGCGGCGTGGCCTCGTCCTTGTTCTTCGGCGCCTTGGAGAGCTTCTGGAACTTCTGGTACGTCTCCATCGCCTTGGTGACCTTCGGGTCGGCGAGGTTGGAGACGTACTTGTCGCCGTCCTTCTTGACGAGCTCGGCGCCCTCACCGATGGTCAGGCCGACGAAGTGGTACCAGTTCTGGCCCGGCAGGTAGATCGGCTCGGCGTCGGTCTTGTCGTCGATCTTCTTCAGGGCGGCGTAGAAGTCGTCGCGGGTCTTGGGCAGTTCCTTGATGCCGGCGTCGGCCCAGACCTTCTTGTTGTAGATCACGACGCGGTTGAGCACGAACCACGGGGCGGCGTACTGCTTGCCGTCCACGACCGAGGACTTGTTGATCGACTCGGTCCAGTCGGCGCCGACGGACTCCTTGAGGTCGCTCAGATCGGCGAGGCCGCCGGTCTTGGCGTACGCGGGAGTCTGCGTGTTGCCGATCTCGAAGACGTCCGGCGGGTTCTCCTCGGAGAGGGCGGCCGTCAGCTTCTGCTGGATGCCGTTCCACTGCTGCACCTCGAGCTTCAGCTTGGCGCCGGTCTTCTTCTCGAAGGCCGCCTTGACGTCCTTGGTCCAGGCGTCCGGCGTGGAGCCGTCCATCGCCCAGAGCGTCAGCGTCTCGCCCTTGAAGCCGTCCGCCCCGGACTTCTTGCCGTCCTTGTCGTCGCCGCCACAGGCCGCGACCGAGACCAACATGCCCGCGACACCGATAGCCGCTATGAGCTTGCGCTTCACAGTCATCCTCCTTTGGATGCCAGCCAACCCCCCACCCGCAGCGACCAAGAGGACCGAAAGTACTGCCCGTGGGACTGGACCTGGTCTTTAATGGTGTAGACCAGTACGGGGAGCTTGGCCTAGACCTATAGGGGTGTCAAGGGTGTATAAGAAGGGCAGTCGGGTCCGTTATCGGACCGACACCTGAGGGGGTACGAGCCTCCACCGGGCCATCGGATTCCCCCGAGATCGCGGCCTCGTCGGCGGCCTCGACCGCGGCCCACGTGAGCGCTCACGCGAGCACACGCGTGACCTTCGCGCGAGCAGGGGGGCGCCCCTCGCCCCGGACCGTGCCACGATGTGAGCCGCGACAGACGGAGGACCCGGTGACCACAGCACAGGAGCCGGTGACAACAGCAGCACAGGAGCCGGGAAGGCGGAGCATGGGCACAGAGGCGGGCAGTACCCAGGCCGGGACGGCCACGTCCGCGACGGCATCGGCGGGGACGTCCGCGACGGCGTCCGCGGGCACGGCGGCGACGGCGGCAGCGTCGCCGGCGGCGTCCACGAGCACCGCGGCCGCCACCACGGCGGACGGCTCGGGCCCCGGCAAGTCGGTCCGCCCGGCCCGCGTGCCCAAGTACTACCGCCTGAAGCGGCACTTGCTCGACATGACCGAGACCCTGCCGCCGGGCACCCCGGTCCCGCCCGAGCGCACCCTCGCCGCCGAGTTCGACACCTCCCGCACGACGGTCCGCCAGGCCCTCCAGGAGCTGGTCGTCGAGGGCCGCCTGGAGCGGATCCAGGGCAAGGGCACGTTCGTGGCCAAGCCGAAGGTCTCCCAGGCCCTCCAACTCACCTCGTACACCGAGGACATGAAGGCCCAGGGCCTGGAGCCGACCTCCCAGCTCCTGGACATCGGCTACATCACCGCCGACGACACCCTCGCCGGCCTCCTCGACATCGCCACCGGCGGCCGCGTCCTGCGCATCGAGCGGCTGCGCCTGGCCAGCGGCGAGCCGATGGCCATCGAGACCACGCACCTGTCCGCCAAGCGCTTCCCCGCGCTGCGCCGCTCCCTGGTCAAGTACACCTCGCTCTACACCGCGCTCGCGGAGGTGTACGACGTGCACCTCGCGGAGGCCGAGGAGACCATCGAGACCTCGCTCGCCACCCCGCGCGAGGCCGGACTGCTCGGCACCGACGTCGGCCTGCCCATGCTGATGCTGTCGCGGCACTCGCTGGACGGCTCGGGCCAGCCGGTGGAGTGGGTGCGGTCGGTGTACCGGGGCGACCGGTACAAGTTCGTGGCCCGGCTCAAGCGCCCCCAGGAGTAACCCGGCGCGGAACGACCGCGGAACGACCGCGGGACGCCCCGGCGAAGAGCCGCCCACCCCTCGTACAGACGCAGTCCCGTCCGCCCCATGGCGCAGATCACTTTCCTGGCCTACGGTCCTCCCGTCACCGCAGATACGTGAACGGGAGGACGGCCCCGTGCGCACAGCGAACCCCAAGAGCATCGCTCTCTGGACAGTCGTGGCTCTGGTGGGTGCCGCTGGCTGGACCGTACTCGCGCTCTCCCGGGACGAGGAGGTGTCCGCCGCCTGGATGGTGGCCGCCGCCCTCGGCTCGTACGCCATCGCCTACCGCTTCTACGCGAAGTTCATCGCGTACAAGGTCCTGAAGGTCGACAAGCGCCGGGCCACCCCCGCCGAACGCCTCGACAACGGCATCGACTACCACCCGACCGACCGGCGCGTGCTGCTCGGCCACCACTTCGCGGCCATCGCGGGCGCCGGGCCGCTGGTCGGACCGGTGCTCGCCGCCCAGATGGGATATCTGCCCGGCACGATCTGGATCATCGCGGGCGTGATCTTCGCGGGCGCCGTGCAGGACATGGTGGTCCTGTTCTTCTCCACCCGCCGTGACGGCCGCTCCCTCGGGCAGATGGCGCGGGACGAGATCGGTCCTTTCGGCGGGGCCGCGGCGCTGCTCGCCGCCTTCGCCATCATGATCATCCTGCTCGGCGTGCTCGCGCTCGTCATCGTGAACGCGCTCGCCGAGTCGCCGTGGGGCACCTTCTCCATCGCGATGACGATCCCGATCGCCCTGTTCATGGGGTTCTATCTGCGGATCCTGCGGCCGGGCCGGGTCAGCGAGGTCTCGCTCATCGGCGTCGCGCTGCTGCTGCTCGCGCTGATCGCGGGCCGCTGGGTGGCCGAGTCGTCGTGGGCGGAGGCGTTCACGCTCGCGCCGTCGACGCTGGTGATCTGGCTGGTGGCGTACGGCTTCATCGCCTCGATCCTGCCGGTGTGGATGCTGCTCGCGCCGCGCGACTATCTGTCGACCTTCATGAAGATCGGCACCATCGCGCTGCTCGCACTCGGCGTCGTCATCGCGCTGCCGACGCTCAAGATGGACCCGGTCACCGACTTCGCCTCGCGCGGCGACGGGCCGGTCTTCGCGGGCTCGCTCTTCCCCTTCGTGTTCATCACCATCGCGTGCGGCGCGCTCTCCGGATTCCACTCGCTGATCTCCTCCGGCACGACACCGAAGATGATCCAGAAGGAGACGCAGGTCCGGATGATCGGCTACGGCTCCATGCTGATGGAGTCGGCCGTGGCGATCATGGCCCTGGTGGCGGCGTCCATCATCGACCCGGGGCTCTACTTCGCGATGAACGCGCCCGCGGGCGTCGTCGGCGACACCGTCCAGGAGGCGTCGAAGGCCGTCGCGGGCTTCGGATACACCATCTCCCCCGAGGACTTGGCGCAGGCCGCCAAGAACGTGGAGGAGAGTTCGCTGCTCTCGCGCACGGGCGGCGCGCCCACCCTCGCGATCGGCGTCTCGGAGATCTTCTCCAAGGTCACGGGCGGCTCGCTGCGCGCCTTCTGGTACCACTTCGCGATCATGTTCGAGGCGCTGTTCATCCTCACCGCGCTCGACGCGGGCACCCGCGTGGGCCGCTTCATGCTCCAGGACATGCTGGGCAACGTCTACAAGCCCTTCAAGAACATCAGCTGGAAGCCCGGGCTCGTCCTGACCAGCGCGGCCGTGACCGGCCTGTGGGGCTACTTCCTGTGGGTCGGCGTGCACGAGCCGCTCGGCGGCATCAACCAGCTCTTCCCCATCTTCGGCATCGCCAACCAGCTGCTCGCGGCCGTCGCGCTCGCCGTCTGCACGACGCTGCTCGTGAAGTCCGGGCGGCTCAAGTGGGCCTGGATCACCGGGATTCCGCTCGCCTGGGACGCCACGGTCACGCTCACCGCGAGCTGGCAGAAGGTGTTCTCCAGCGACCCGCGCGTCGGCTTCTTCAAGCAGCGCTCGATCTACCAGGACGCCATCGACGACGGCAGGATCCTCGCGCCGGCCAAGTCGATGGACGACATGCACACCGTCGTCACCAACTCCACGGTGGACGGCGTCCTTTCGGCCGCCCTCGCGCTCCTCATCGTGATCGTCGTCGTGGACGCGCTCCGCATCTGCCTCCGCCACATCCGCGATCCGCTGTCGTCGAAGCTGAGCGAGGCGCCGTTCGTGGAGTCGCAGACGGTGGCGCCCGCCGGGCTGTTCCCGACCAAGGAGGAGAAGGCGGAGCTGGCCGCCGCGTCGGCCGCTCCCGCCGCCCCCTCCGCTCCCGCCGCCCCTCGGGACTCGTCATGATGAGCAGGCTGCTGCGCGCGGGGCGCTGGATGCGTTGGTACGTAAGGGAGTTGACGGACGAGTCGGCGTACGAGCGGTACGTGGCCCATGCGCGCAAGGAGCACCCCGGGGCCGCCGTGCTCAGCCGCCGCGCGTTCGAGCACATGCGGACGGACCGGCAGGAGTCGGACCCCCGGCAGGGCTTCCGCTGCTGCTGAGCCGCCGCTGAGCAGGCACGACCACAGTTCCGGTACCCGTCCGTTATACGGACAGGGGTTCCGTACCGCGAGACCGTCGCTTAGATTTCCCGCACGTTAAGCACGGGATAAGCGAGGGAACGGAGCCGCGGTATGTCAGATGCGCCTGAAGTGCCGGTTGCGCCTGAAGTGAGTCAACCGGTGGTCACACCGGTCCGCGTGGTCATCGCCCTCTGCCTCGTGGCGCCCTTCGTGGCGATGCTCTGGGTGAGTTCCTACGCCAAGGCCGACCCGGCCTTCATCGGCATCCCGTTCTTCTACTGGTACCAGATGCTGTGGGTGCTGATATCGACCGCGCTCACGATGATCGCGTACAAGCTGTGGCAGCGTGACCAGCGCGCCCGCAAGACCGCAGAGGCCGCCAAGGCCCTCAAGGAAGGTGCGTCCCGGTGAACGACGGCGTCAACGGCGTCGCGCTCGCCGTCTTCATCTTCTTCTTCCTCGCGGTCACCGTCATGGGCTTCCTGGCGTCCCGCTGGCGCCGGGCCGAGAACGACCAGAGCCTCGACGAATGGGGCCTGGGCGGCCGGTCGTTCGGGACCTGGGTGACCTGGTTCCTGCTCGGCGGCGACCTCTACACCGCTTACACCTTCGTGGCCGTCCCGGCGGCGATCTACGCGGCGGGCGCGGCCGGCTTCTTCGCCGTGCCGTACACCATCCTCGTCTACCCGCTGATCTTCACCTTCCTGCCCCGCCTGTGGTCCGTCTCGCACAAGCACGGGTACGTCACCACCTCGGACTTCGTCCGCGGCCGCTTCGGCTCCAAGGGCCTGTCCCTCGCGGTGGCCGTCACCGGCATCCTCGCGACCATGCCGTACATCGCGCTCCAACTGGTCGGCATCCAGGCCGTGCTTGACGTGATGGGCGTCGGCGGCGGCGAGGACACCAACTGGTTCATCAAGGACCTGCCGCTGCTCATCGCCTTCGGCGTGCTCGCCGCGTACACGTACTCCTCCGGACTGCGGGCCCCCGCGCTGATCGCATTCGTGAAGGACACCCTGATCTACATCGTGATCGCGGTGGCCATCATCTACATCCCGATCAAGCTCGGCGGCTTCGACGAGATCTTCCACGCGGCGAACGAGAAGTTCTCCGCGACGAACGAGGCCACCGGCAAACCCGTCGGCGCGCTCGTGCCCGGCGACGCGGGGACCTGGACGTACGCGACGCTCGCGCTCGGCTCCGCGCTCGCGCTGTTCATGTACCCGCACTCGATCACCGCGACGCTGTCCTCGCGCAGCCGCGACGTGATCCGCCGCAACACCACCATCCTGCCGCTGTACTCGCTGATGCTCGGCCTGCTCGCGCTGCTCGGGTTCATGGCGATCGCGGCCGGAGTCAAGGTCGAGAACGGGCAGTTGGCGATTCCGCAGCTCTTCGAGGACATGTTCCCGGACTGGTTCACGGGCGTCGCGTTCGCGGCGATCGGCATCGGCGCGCTCGTGCCCGCGGCCATCATGTCCATCGCGGCCGCGAATCTCTTCACCCGCAACATCTACAAGGACTTCCTCAAACCGGACGCGACACCCGAGCAGGAGACCAAGGTCTCCAAGCTGGTCTCGCTGCTGGTGAAGGTGGGCGCGCTCGCCTTCGTGCTCACCATGGACAAGACGGTCGCCATCAACTTCCAGCTCCTCGGCGGCATCTGGATCCTGCAGACCATGCCCGCGCTGGTCGGCGGCCTGTTCACGCGCTGGTTCCACCGGTGGGCGCTGCTCGCGGGCTGGGCGGTCGGCATGGTCTACGGCACGGTCGCGGCGTACGGAGTCGCCTCGCCGACGCAGAAGCACTTCGGCGGCTCGTCCAAGGAGATCCCGGGCATCGGTGAGATCGGCTACATCGGCCTGACGGCCTTCGTCCTGAACGTCGTCGTGACCGTCGTCCTCACCTTCGTCCTGAGGGCCCTCAAGGCCCCCGACGGCATCGACGAGACGTCCCCGGAGGACTACACCGCCGACGCCGGAGACAAGGGCGTGGCGGCCGAACCACCGAAGGTCGGGGCAGCTTCCGGCCACTAGGCCTTGTACGGTGACAACGGGCCGCCGATGAATCGGCGGCCCGTTGTCGTGTCCGCGGCCGACACAACATGTGGGCCTGCTCGCATCGTCGGACACAAGATGTATGCTCGTGCTCGCTGTCGCCGCAGGGGAATCCGGTGCAAGTCCGGAACTGTCCCGCAACGGTGTACTGGTACGCATTTGGGCGCCCGCGCCACACGCTGTGCCAGTGAGTCCGACGACCTGCCGACGGCGTACCCGGATCGTCCGGTCCGGGTGCCGAGACGTCCGGGCCTCGCGGAATGGGTTGGTGGACGCGGATCGCCCCTGCGCGGGCGCAGCCGCGCCGCGCCGCTCCCCCGAAGGCCCAGAGCCGAGCGAGGGAGAGCACCACGTGACCATCGCGCCCGCCGAACCCGCGTCAGCGCAGGCCCAGCAGCAGCCGGCGCAGGCCGGCCAGCAGGCAGCGGCCGAGCAGGCCGCGCCGACCACCGACGGTCCAGGCACCGCGCTGCTGCGCACCCTGACCGACCTCACCGCCGACCTCCCTGACGCCGACCCCGGCCGCGTCGCCGCCGCCGCGCTGCGCGGCCGCTCGGCGAAGGCGGACGAGGCCGAACTGCGGGAGCTCGCGACGGAGGCGGCCGCCGGACTCATCTCCGAGGACCCCGCCTACTCCCGGCTCGCCGCCCGGCTGCTGACCATCGGCATTCGTGAGGAAGCCGCCTCACAAGGCGTCACGTCGTTCTCCGAGTCGGTCGCCGTCGGCCACCGCGAGGGCCTGATCGCCGACCGCACCGCCGAGTTCACGGTGCAGCACGCCGCCCGCCTCGACGGTCTCGTGGACGCCGCGCTCGCCGACGGCGCCGACCGCCGCTTCGAGTACTTCGGCCTGCGCACGCTGCACAGCCGCTATCTGCTGCGGCACCCCATCACCCGCAAGGTCGTCGAGACGCCGCAGCACTTCATGCTGCGCGTGGCCGCCGGTCTCGCCGAGGACACCGCGTTTGACTCAGCGGAAGCGGGCGAGCGGGCGCTCGACGAGGTCGCCGCGCTCTACCGCCTGATGAGCCGCCTCGACTACCTGCCGTCCTCGCCCACGCTCTTCAACTCCGGTACCCGGCACCCGCAGATGTCCTCGTGCTACCTCCTGGACTCGCCGCTGGACGAGCTGGACTCCATCTACGACCGGTACCACCAGGTCGCCCGGCTCTCCAAGCACGCCGGCGGCATCGGGCTCTCGTACTCCCGCATCCGCTCGCGCGGCTCGCTGATCCGCGGCACCAACGGGCACTCCAACGGCATCGTGCCGTTCCTGAAGACGCTTGACGCCTCCGTCGCCGCCGTGAACCAGGGCGGCCGCCGCAAGGGCGCCGCCGCCGTCTACCTGGAGACCTGGCACTCCGACATCGAGGAGTTCCTGGAGCTGCGGGACAACACCGGCGAGGACGCCCGGCGCACCCACAACCTGAACCTGGCGCACTGGATCCCGGACGAGTTCATGCGCCGCGTGGCCGCCGACAAGCCGTGGTCGCTGTTCTCCCCCGCCGACGTGCCCGAGCTCGTCGACCTGTGGGGCGAGGAGTTCGACGCCGCGTACAAGAAGGCGGAGGCGGCCGGTCTCGCGCAGAAGACCATCCCCGCCCGTGAGCTGTACGGCCGCATGATGCGCACCCTCGCGCAGACCGGCAACGGCTGGATGACCTTCAAGGACACCGCCAACCGCACGGCCAACCAGACCGCCGAGCCCGGCCACACCGTCCACTCCTCCAACCTCTGCACGGAGATCCTGGAGGTCACGGACGACGGCGAGACGGCCGTGTGCAACCTGGGGTCGGTGAACCTCGGCGCGTTCGTCGACACGGAGCGCGGCGACATCGACTGGGAGCGGCTCGACGCCACCGTGCGCACGGCCGTCACGTTCCTCGACCGCGTCGTGGACATCAACTTCTACCCGACCGAGCAGGCCGGGCGGTCGAACAGCAGGTGGCGCCCCGTGGGCCTGGGCGCGATGGGCCTCCAGGACGTCTTCTTCCAGCTCAAGCTGCCCTTCGACGCGCCCGAGGCGCGCGCCCTGTCCACGCGCATCGCCGAGCGCGTCATGCTCGCCGCGTACGAGGCGTCCGCCGACCTCGCCGAGCGCAACGGCCCGCTCCCCGCCTGGGAGAAGACCCGCACCGCGCGCGGCGTGCTGCACCCCGACCACTACGGTGTCGAGCTCGCCCCGCCCGAGCGGTGGGCGGCGCTGCGGGCGCGGATCGCGAAGACGGGCATGCGCAACTCGCTGCTTCTCGCCATCGCGCCGACGGCCACCATCGCGTCCATCGCGGGCGTGTACGAGTGCATCGAGCCGCAGGTCTCCAACCTCTTCAAGCGCGAGACGCTGTCCGGCGAGTTCCTCCAGGTCAACTCGTACCTGGTGGACGAGCTGAAGCGGCTCGGCGTGTGGGACGCGCAGACCCGTGAGGCGCTGCGCGAGGCCAACGGCTCGGTGCAGGGCTTCACCTGGGTCCCCGCGGACGTGCGCGAGCTGTACCGCACGGCCTGGGAGATCCCGCAGCGCGGGCTCATCGACATGGCCGCCGACCGTACGCCGTTCCTGGACCAGGCGCAGTCCCTGAACCTGTTCCTGGAGACGCCGACCATCGGCAAGCTCTCCTCGATGTACGCCTACGCCTGGCAGCGCGGCCTGAAGACCACGTACTACCTGCGCTCGCGCCCGGCGACGCGCATCGCCCGCGCGGCGGGCGGTTCGAGTGCCGGTGCCGCCGCCCCCACGCCCGCCCCCGTCCCCCAGCAGGTGACCGACCCCGACGCGATCGCCTGCTCCCTGGAAAACCCCGAGTCCTGCGAGGCCTGCCAGTAATGTCCCAGTCCGCCGCCCACACCGTCACCACCCAGGGTGAGAAGAACCTGCTCGACCCGGGCTTCGAGCTCACGCTGCGCCCCATGCGCTACCCGGACTTCTACGAGCGCTACCGCGACGCGATCAAGAACACCTGGACCGTCGAGGAGGTCGACCTCCACTCGGACGTCACCGACCTGGCCAAGCTCTCGCCCGAGGAGCAGCACCTGATCGGCCGCCTGGTCGCGTTCTTCGCGACCGGCGACTCGATCGTGTCGAACAACCTCGTCCTCACCCTGTACAAGCACATCAACTCCCCCGAGGCGCGGCTGTATCTGAGCCGGCAGCTCTTCGAGGAGGCCGTGCACGTCCAGTTCTATCTGACGCTGCTCGACACCTATCTGCCCGACCCGGAGGACCGCAACGCGGCCTTCGCGGCGGTGGAGAACATCCCGTCCATCCGGGAGAAGGCCGAGTTCTGCTTCCGCTGGATGGACTCGGTGGAGAAGCTGGACCGCCTGGAGACCCAGGCCGACCGGCGCCGCTTCCTGCTGAACCTGATCTGCTTCGCGGCGTGCATCGAGGGCCTGTTCTTCTACGGTGCGTTCGCGTACGTGTACTGGTTCCGCAGCCGCGGCCTGCTGCACGGCCTGGCGACCGGCACCAACTGGGTGTTCCGCGACGAGACGATGCACATGAGCTTCGCCTTCGACGTCGTCGACACCGTGCGCAAGGAGGAGCCGGAGCTCTTCGACGACGCGCTCCAGCAGCAGGTCACCGACATGCTGAAGGAGGCGGTCGACGCCGAGCTGCAGTTCGCGCGCGACCTGTGCGGTGACGGCCTGCCCGGCATGAACACCGAGTCGATGCGCGAGTACCTGCAGTGCGTCGCCGACCAGCGCCTCCAGCGCCTGGGCTTCGCGCCGGTCTACGGCTCCGAGAACCCCTTCTCGTTCATGGAGCTTCAGGGCGTGCAGGAGCTGACCAACTTCTTCGAGCGGCGCCCGTCGGCGTACCAGGTCGCCGTGGAGGGGTCGGTCTCGTTCGACGACGAGTTCTGAGCCACGGGGGCCCGCCCCGGCTGCGGGCCCTGCCGTGGCTCCGGGCCCTGCCCGCGCTCGGCCTCGCGCAGCTGGCGGGCGATCCGCCGGTCGTGTGCGTGGCCGATCAGTGACGGCAGCGCCATGAGCAGGAAGACTCCGAGGACGGCCGCCGTGTTGAGTACGTCATGTGCGTTCATGACGTCCACTCTCGCGGCGGCCGTCCGCGTACGTCAGTGGCAGGACTGCCGCACACCCTCGATTTCCTGCCAGTCGCACGGCACACTGGGCCCATGTTGAACAACGTGGCCGCCGTCGTGCTCGACGGCGTGCACCCCTTCGAACTCGGCGTCGTGTCCGAGGTGTTCGGCCTCGACCGCAGCGACGAGGGGCTGCCGGTGTACGACTTCGCGGTCGCCTCGGCCGAGGGCCCGGTGCTCTCCACCCACGCCGGGTACTCGATCACCACCTCGCACGGCCTGGAGCGGCTCGAAGAGGCCGACCTCATCACCGTCCCGGCCGGCGACTCGTACGTGACCCGGGAGTTTCCGCCCGAGCTGCTCGACGCCCTGTGCCGCGCCGCCGACCGGGGCACCCGCGTGCTCAGCGTCTGCACCGGCGCCTTCGTGCTCGCCGCGGCCGGGCTGCTCGACGGGCGGCGGTGCGCGGTGCACTGGCGGCACGCCGAGGAGCTGATGCGGCGCCATCCGCGCGCGATCGTCGAACCGGACGTGCTGTACGTCGACGAGGACCCGGTCATCACCTCCGCGGGCACCGCCGCGGGCATCGACGCCTGCCTGCACCTCGTCCGCAGGGAGAACGGCATGGAGGTCGCCAACGCCATCGCGCGCCGGATGATCGTGCCGCCGCACCGCGACGGCGGCCAGGCCCAGTACATCGAGCGGCCGCTGCCCCGCACCCGGTGCGACACCGTCGGTGAGGTGCTCACGTGGATGGAGCGCCACCTCGACCAGGAGCAGGCCGTCGACCAGCTCGCCGCCCGCGCCCATATGTCGCCGCGCACCTTCGCCCGCCGCTTCCAGCAGGAGACGGGCACGACGCCGTACCGCTGGCTGCTGCGCCAACGCCTGCTCCGTGCCCAGGAGTTGCTGGAGGCGACGGACGAGACGGTGGACGCGATCGCGGGCCGCGCCGGCTTCGGGACCGCGGCCGCGCTGCGCCATCAGTTCGTACGCGCCCTCGGGACCACGCCGAACGCCTATCGGCGCACGTTCCGCGGGCCCGGCGCCGACTCGGCCGCCTGAACGGGCGGGAGCCGGCACCGGGCGCGCGGGGTCAGCGTCGCTTCGCCCGCAGGACCAGCTTCTTCGGGTGCAGCGTGATGCCGACCTTGGTGCCCGTGTCGGTCCGCTCGACCCGGGACAGGCGCCACTTCGGCGACACGGTGGCCAGGATGATGGTGAGTTCGGCCAGACTGAAGTGATCGCCGGGGCACTTACGGTTGCCGACACTGAACGGCATCATCGCGAACTCCGGTACGCTCGCGGCGCGTTCCGGATTCCACCGGTCCGGGTCGAACTCCAGATGCCGCTCGAACGAACGCGGATCGCGTTGCATCGCGTACACGCTGTACACGATGTCCGTGTCGGCCGGAATGCGATAGCCGCCGAGACTGGTCTCGGCCACCGCGCGGCGCGTGAAAATCCACGCGGCCGGGCGTATACGCATCGCCTCCGTGACGACATTGCGTGTATGCGGCAGCTCCTTGAGATCGGCGAAGGCGACCGGACGCCCTCGCGTCACGGAATTTACCTCTTCAACCAACCGCCTTTCCTGCTCCGGGTGTTCGGTCAGCAGATGGAACGTCCATGCCAGCGTGGACGCCACATTCTCGGCTCCCGCCACCACCAGCGAGACGACGTGGTCGTGGATCTCCTGATCGGCCAGCGGCTGCCCCGATTCGTCGCGCGCCCGGAGCAATACGGCAAGCAGGTCCTCTTCCCGGCCGCTCCCGCAGGCGCGGCGTTCGGCGATGATCTCGTCGACGAGCGCGTGCAGATCGGCCAGTGCGCGTTCGAAGCGCCGGTTGGCGGGGGTCGGCACGCGGTAGAGCGGGCCGACGGAGAGCACCATCCGGCGGTAGAGGCCTTCGAAGACGGTGTGCAGCGAATCGCTGATGCGGTCCGCCTTCTCACCGATCGACTCGACTTCCAGGAGTGAGCGGGACACGATCCGCACCGCGGTGCGGAACATCTCCGCGCTGACGTCCACCGTGCTGCCGTGGTCCCAGCGGGCCGCGGTCGCCTGTGCCTCCTCCTCCATCACGCGGGCGTAGTCGGCGATGCGCTCGGGCCGGAAGGCGGGCTGCATCATGCGGCGCTGGCGCCGGTGCAGCGGGCCGTTGCTGGTCGCAACGCCCTTGCCGAGCAGGACCTCCAGGGTGTCCCAGAGCGGGCCGCCGACGACGAAGTCGGTGCTCTTCAGCATCTCGCCGACGAGTCGCGGCGCGCACACCGCGTACGCGGTCTTGGGCCCGAGCCTGATCCGGACGAGATCACCGTGGTCGCGCAGGTCCGCCAGGAATCCGAGCGGATCGCGCACCAGGTTCCATGCGTGGCCGAGAAGTGGTGCTCCGCCCTGGACCACGGGCGGAATGCGGAGCCGTTCGGGAGCTGCGGGTGCGGGTATCGCGGACGCTGCTGATTCGACGGTCATTCTTCACCACCAGAGGGATTGTTTCCTGCCAGTTCGATGCCGGGGAATTCGGGGGCGACGACGTCGGAGACATACGGGGGATGAGTCCGGTCGACCCAACTGTCGACGCGATACCTGCCGGATTCGTGATGGAACCAGTACACGGAACTGAACCAGTTCCGCATGTTGAACACACAGGATTGCAGCGCGGCGCTGACTTTCATTCCCTCAGCCGTTCCGTCCGCCCATACATCGGCCAGTCGGAGAACATCGGGCTCCACCGCGAGAAAATCTCCGACGCAGTCACTCACGCGTCGATGAACTTCCGCCACCGCCTGTTCCAGCGACATTCCCTCGTGCTGAATGAGAGATATTCCGAGGTTGTGCACCTCGTCGCCGGCAAGCTCCTTGGGAAGGGAGCAGAGGTCGTTGTACCAGGCGGAAAAATCCTGTGTCGCGAGCGCCGCCGCACGATAAGCCGGATGTTTCCGTACGGCCTCCGGCAATTCCCACCGTGCGGTGGGTTCGAGCAGATCGATCCAGATCCAGTGCGCGAAGGTGAGCCGGCGCAGTTCCACATAGGCCTCGACGCCCGGGACGGTCCCGGTGCGCCGGTTGCCGAACTCGTGGTCGTACGCGTCGATCACCGGGTGGAAGTGCCGGGCGAAGCGCGCGTTCCACCGTGGCCCGAGGTGCGCGTAGAGCCTGATGACACAGTCCGCGAAGGCCGCGACCAGTGGGTCCCGGTGGCCCAGTTGCTGCCGCGGGTGGTCCAAGGTCGCGTGCAGGCCCTGGCACAGCCGCCGCCACTGCACCGTCCTGCCGTGCACCGCGTCCCGGTCGTGCCGGTCGTCCCAGCCGAAGAACCAGGAGCTCAAGTCCGCGATGGCGTCGAGCAGTTCATCCGGGGCGCCGATGTAGTAGCCGGCGACCAGGTCGGTGTAGCAAAGGCTGTCGGCATATGCCGCGACCTTGTCGGGGGGCATGAGCCGCTTTTCCAGGAGCCATGCCCGTGAGTTCTCCTGAAGCTTTGGCCAATACGGATGCAGATGACGGGGAAACTCCGACTCCACCACCGGAAGGGCCAGAGCGGGCGGTACGGATACCGCCCGCGTTCGAAGGGCCGGGCGCAACGGCCCGGTCGGCTTCCGGCGTTGCCGCGGTACGCGTTCCGCTGCATATGCCGGAAGCCCTGCCGGTACCGCTGTCGTCCGGTCCGACTGTGAAGTGCTGTGTGAGGAAGCAGGCACGAACAAACCCCTCTCGACCGCCTGAGGACCCACGCCCCTCCCGCCGTGCCGGGCGCGCGCCGTTGCGTATCCCCGCGCTTTCTATTCAGCACCACAACTGACCGTTCAGGGAACAGATTTGCGCCATTCACTACCCCAGCGTGCCGAGAACATCCCCTTACGTGACCGAATATGGATCACCAGCGGCTGATCGTGGGCTAGTCCTGTCCTGTTCTGAGCGGGTATAACAACGGCCCCTGGTCAGGGGGGTGTTCCCCGACCAGGGGCCGCTGCTGCTGTCACGTGCTTCCCGCGCGCCTCAACCGTGGCGCAGATCAGTCGTTCGGCACCACGGGATAGCGCGGGGTGCCCTCTTCCATCTGCCGCAGCGCGTCCTTGCGCTCGCGCTTGGAGAGGCGGTCGATGTACAGGTACCCGTACAGGTGGTCCGTCTCGTGCTGGAGGCAGCGGGCGAAGTAGCCCTTGCCGCGCACCTTGATCGGGTTGCCCTTCTCGTCCTGGCCGGTGACGACCGCGTAGTCGGGGCGGGCCAGCTCGGCGTAGGCGGTGGGCACGGAGAGGCAGCCCTCGCCCGAGTCGTCCAGGCGGCGCTGGTCGGCGGGCAGCTCCTGGAGCACGGGGTTGCAGACCACGCCCACGTGCCGGACGCCGTCGTCGTCCATGCAGTCGTACACGAAGACCTTCAGGTCGACGCCGACCTGGTTGGCGGCCACGCCCACGCCCTGCGCGGTGCGCTGGCTGGCGAACATGTCGTCGACCAGCTTCGCGAGATCGTCGTCGAAGGCGGTGACGTCCTTGCACTCCTTGTGCAGGACCGGGTTGCCGACGACCGTGATCGGCCGGGACGTGCCGCGCTCGCGGTAGGCCGTCTCGCGCTCCTCGCAGTCCTCCGTGTCGATGACGAAGCCCTCGTCGTCGACCGGGAGCACTCCGCCCGGCCGCTGCTGCTCAGTGTCCTGCGCCATGTCCGCCGTATGCCTTCTTCCTGGGAACCGCTGCCTGTCGTGCCCATACAGGGTACGGCGTCCTCAGTCGCCGGACGGGCTCTCTCTCCCCCGCCCACCCGCCCCTTCCGGGGGCGGACGAGCGCTCGAGACATGGAAAGGGCGGGCGGGTGGGGAAAAGCCCGTCCGGCGACTGAGGACGAGCGCGCAGCGCGACAGCCACCAACGCGCCCGCAGACAGACAGTCCAGCCCTGCGCTAGCAGACCTCTTCCAGGTCCCGCCAGTCCCTGGAGTCCGGGCTGTCGGCAACCCACCCGTCGAGGAGCCCACGCACCAGCCCCGCAGGGGCGGCGATCCCGCACTCCCGCTCGGGAACCCACAGCGCCCCGGGGCTCCGGTGGCCCAGGGGCCCAGGATGCCCGGGCTCACTGTGGTCGTGGGGGTCCAGGTGCTCCCCGTCCCCCTCATCGCTCGGCATCCGCGACTCCGAGCACATCCGGCACAGCAGCCGCACGGACGACGACCAGTCCTCGGCGGCGAACCCCGCGTCGGCGGCGAGCCGCTCCAGCGCGTCCCGGTCCTCCTCGGTGGCGGCCTCGAGCAGCACCACCCACGTGGGCACCGGCGAGGGCGCCCACAGCTCGATCTCGTCGAAGACGGGGTACGCGTGCCCGGCGGCCGTGGTCCGCTCGCCGTGCGGCACCCCGTCGTGCAGGACGACCTCGCCCCAGCGCCGCCCGGAGGACGGCAGCGGGATGGAGAGCACCTCTATCCGGGCCGGGTCGAGGCGCCGGCCCCACACGACCTCCGCCTCGCCCTCCGGCGAGAGCCGCACGGCCGCGCTGCCCAGCTCCATGCCCATGGGCTCACCGGTGGCGGCGACCCCGCCGGGCACCTTCAGGCCGTACGCCTGCCAGGCGCGGCGGGCGAGCGGCCAGTCCTGCAGGGCGGTCGCCGCGATGCCCACGTTCCACCAGTCCGGGGCGCCCTGGGAGCGGTCGAGCAGCGCCACGGCCCGCAGGCCCGCGGCCCGCGCCTGCTCCCAGTCGTGCCGGAACTTGTGCAGGAGCGCGAGGTTGAACCAGGACTCGGACAGCCAGGGTTCGAGATCGGCGGCGCGTGTCAGGAGCGCGCCCGCGTCCTCGTAGCGGCCGTCGCCGATGAGCGTGAACGCCCGGTCGGTGGCCTGCCGCCAGGAGGCGGAGGGCCGGTGCCGTCCCTTGCCGAAGATCCTCACGATTCCCGCCTGCCAGCTCTTGTCGGGGTTTCCCCGCTGCCGTGCTGTCGCGCTTTCGCGCTTCCTTCGCATCCAACCACGGACCGTCGGACGGCCGCTCATTACCCATGGGTTACCCAGGTGAGCGCAGGGTCAGACCGCGTTGTGGGCACACCGCGGCGCGGTCACCCGCGCTCCCCCGCGGGACCCTTGCGGACGGCCTCGGAGGGGCCCGTGGCGGGGCCCTCGGAGGGTCCTCCCGCGCCCCGCCGTTCGCCGGGCCGCCCCCTGCCCCGCGCGAGCACCCGCGCGAGTGCCTCGACGACCTCCGGCTCGTAGTCGCGGCCGGTGGCCAGGCGAAGCCGCTCCAGGGCGGTGAGGGGCCCTTGGGGCCCTTGTTCCCTGGCCATCTCGTCGTATGCGTTCGCGACCCGCACGATGCGCGCGGTGAGCGGCTGCTCGCGGTACGGATCGGCCTGGCGCTCCACGACGAGCGCAACGTCCGCGGCGACGCCTGTCTGGCGTACGACGGCCCCGCCGAGCAGGGCGATGCGGCGCCGCTCGGCCTCCGGCAGGGCGGCGGTGGCGCCGGCGGGGACGGGGTCGACGAGGGAGAGCTGGCCGATGTCGTGCATCAGGGCGGCGTACTCGAGAACGCCCAGGTCAGGGCCGGAGAGGCCGAGGTCGCGGCCCACGGCGCGGCTGAGGTCGGCGACGCGGCGGGCGTGGCCGGCCGGGGTGTAGCCGGCGATCTCGGTGGCGCGGGCGAGGGAGGCGATCGTCTGGCGGTAGGTGGTCCGTACGGCCGCGTACCGGCGGAAGGCCAGTTGGGTGAGGAGCAGCGGCAGACTGAAGACGGGCAGCGCCCACAGCCCGGCCACGGCGACGGCGAGCGCCATCACGGCCCCCGTCGCGCACACGGCGGACCCGATGCCGGACATGCCCCGCAGCTCCTCGCGCAGCAGCGGCCCGAACGGCCACCCCGACCGGGCGTGCGCCATGGCGGCGGCGAGCACGGCGTCGCACAGCGCGGTGAGCGCGAGGAGCGTCACGATGACGACGGCGTACGCGGGCCCGTGCCCGGTGAGCGCCGCCAACTGCCCGGAGTTGTAGAGGGGTTGGAAGCACAGCGCGGCGAAGCCGACGGCGAGCACCCGGCGGGCCAGGTGGTCGAGGCAGGGGCCGCGGCCGACCGCCACGTGCGGCACGGCCCCGACCAGACCGGCCGCGACCACGACGGCGACGACCTGGAGGACGCCGTGATGGGTGGGCTGCCCGCCGCACTCGCCGAGCAGGGCGTAGGCGAGGGCGCCCGCGGAGCCCAGCGGCGCGGGCTCGCGCTGCCCGCCGCTCCCCCACCGCGCCAGCTCGCCCACGGCTATGAGCACCCCGAAGGCCAGCGCGATGCCCGGCTCCTCGGCCCCGCGCCACAGGGTCGCGCCGAGCGCACCGGCGGCGAGGAGGGTGGCGGCGGCCCGCACCAGGGCCGGCACGACCGCGGACGGGGGCCCGCCGGGGCGTGGGGTCACCGTCGGGCGGGGCGGTACGTCGCGGGGGCGTCGGCCACGGCTTCGGGACTCCCGGCCGGGGCCCCGCCGACCGGGCCACCGTCCGGGCCGCTGACCGGCGCGACGACCGGGCCGCCGACCGGCGCGACGACCGGCTCCTCGGCGGAACGCACCACGCCCCCGGCCGTGACCTCCGAGTCCCACCCGTGCCGGTCGAGCGCCCGCACCAGCGCCCCCACCATCGCCGCGTCGAACTGCACCCCGGCGCAGCGCTCCAGTTCGGCCACGGCGGCCGGGACGGGGCGGGCGCGGCGGTAGGAGCGGGTGGACGTCATGGCGTCGAACGCGTCGGCGACGGCCACCACCCGCGCGGATTCCGGGATTTGAGTGCCCGTCAGGCCGTAGGGGTAGCCGCTGCCGTCGATGCGTTCGTGGTGGTGCAGGATCGCCGCCCGCGCCTCGCCGAGGAAGCCGATGCCGCGGACCATCTCGTGTCCGTACTCGGGGTGCAGCTCGATCACCCGGCGCTCCTGTGCGGTCAGTGGGCCGTCCTTGCGCAACAGCCGGGTGGGGACGCCGAGTTTGCCGACGTCGTGCAGGATCCCGGCGAAGCGCAGCACTTCCACGCGTTCGTCGTCCATGCCGAGTTCGCGCGCGATCAGCACGGAGGCGCGGCCGACCCGCTCGCTGTGGCCGCGGGTGTAGCGGTCCTTGAGGTCGACGGCCTGCACGAGCGCGCGGATGGTGGCCTGGTGGGCGGAGCGCTCGCGGTGGTACTGCGCGAACACCCAGCAGGAGACGCCCATCGGGAGCAGGACGAGGAGCGCGGCGGGCGGGCCGTAGGGGCTGGACCAGAGCACGGCCATCATCAGCCCGGCGAGCCCGTGCACGGCGACGGGCGCGAGCGACCGGAGCAGCAGCCCGCGCCAGGCCGCGCGCGCGGGCACCCGCTCCGCCGTCACGAGGATCCCGCCGTCGAGGAGGGTCAGCGCCCCGGCGAAGGCCAGCACGGCGGCCGCGGCGGGCAGCAGCACGTACGGGAAATCGGGCGCCGAGGCCGCGACGGGCCCGCCGAACACGGCATACGCGTGTCCGGCGGCCCAGGCGGCCAGGGCGAGCTGCGCGGATCGCCAGACCCGGCGCAGGACGCGCGGCTGCCGCTCGACGGGGGCGCACAGCGCGCCGGGGACGGCGACGAGCGCGGCCGCGGCGGGCGGCAGCAGGAAGACCCCGGCGAGCAGCACGGGGAAGAAGGTGCGGGCGGCGACGTCGCGCCGCACCGCGTGCTCGCCCCCGGCGTACAGGGCGGCGAGCAGCGCGAGGACGGACCAGCGGGTGTCGGGGCGGAGCGCGGGCACGACGCAGGCGACGCCGCCGAGGGCGGCGCACAGGACGTACCCCCGGGCCCGTGCGGGCACCGAGCGCATGGCCACCTCCTCCCCGATTCAGGTCCGGAGACTAGAACGGGGGTCGGGCACGCCACGGCTCGCAGCCGCGAATTAGCACCTTCGAGTGAGAAACGGCGAAAGAAACAAGAGAAACGAACGACGGCCGACCGAAACCGGCCGGAGGGGCCGGGCAGCGTGCAGGCCGACGGGGCCCAGAGGCCCGGGTCAGGCCTCGGCTGCCGTGCCGTCCGCCGGCGCCGCCGTCAGGTCCGTGTCGGGCACGGCCTGGCCGGAGCGGATCAGGTCGATCCGGCCCATGACCTTGGCGCGCAGGTCGGCGGGCACGTCGTCATGGCCGCAGCAGCGCTTCACCAGCTTCTTGACCGCCTGCTCGAGGCCGTACTTCTCCAGGCACGGAGAGCACTCCTCGAAGTGCGTCTCGAACTTGGTGCAGTCACTGTCCGGCATCTCGTGGTCCAGGAACTCATAGAGATGGTCCAGGACTTCACTGCAATCAGTCTCGTGCGGCTCTCCGCAGCTCATGAGCCCGAGCCTTTCGCTTCGTTCGTCGACTCTCCGGCACCGGCCGGGACCAGACCGCGGTCGCGCGCGTAGTCCTCGAGCATGCCGCGGAGTTGGCGGCGGCCGCGGTGAAGACGGGACATCACCGTACCGATGGGTGTACCCATGATGTCGGCGATCTCCTTGTACGCAAAGCCCTCTACGTCCGCGAGATAGACGGCGATGCGGAATTCCTCCGGGATCGCCTGCAGCGCGTTCTTCACGTCCGAGTCAGGCAGGTGGTCGAGCGCCTGCGACTCGGCCGAGCGCAGTCCGGTGGACATGTGCGACTCGGCACGCGCGAGCTGCCAGTCCTCGATCTCCTCGGCGGCGCTGCGCTGGGGCTCGCGCTGCTTCTTGCGGTACGAGTTGATGAACGTGTTCGTGAGAATGCGGTACAGCCACGCCTTGAGGTTGGTGCCCTCACGGAACTGGTGGAACGACGCGTACGCCTTGGCGTAGGTCTCCTGCACCAGGTCCTCCGCGTCCGCCGGATTGCGCGTCATGCGCAGCGCCGCCGAGTACATCTGGTCGAGGAACGTCAGCGCGTCCCGCTCGAAGCGGGCCGTGCGCTGTGCGGCCGTCTCCTCGGACCTCTCGGGCTGCCCGGACTGCTCGGCCTGGCCGTGCTCGGTCCCTGCGTCGGTCCCAGCGACCGGACCCACCTCCTCCGACAACGACGTGGTGGAACCGATGCCGACTCCACTCGAATCGGAGGATAGACGACGACCCGCACCGCGCGCCGCTCGAATAGGGGCGGCCTTGGGCGCGCTCAGCACGCTCCACTCCAGGTCAGAGGCGCTGGAGCGGTTCGGGCAGATGGTCGAACCCATGCGGCGGACTTCCTCTCGTACGAACAGCGTCTGTGGTCTGTTCCGCACAACAGCGGTCACCGCCGCACCATTCCCGCCGTCCAGGCGACGACGGCGTCCGTGACGAGTTTCACCGCGTCGTCCTGTGAGATATCCGCTTTCTTCGGTACGGCGAGGCCGTGATCAGCGAAAGGGATCTCCACGAGGTCGTACGAGTTCTCGTTCTTGTTCTTGCCGTTCTTGTTCTTGCCCTTCTTCCCGTCCGGGAATTCGGCGGGCCTGCCGAAGGGGTCGTGGCCGCCCTGTACGACGAGGGTGGGCACCCCGGCGCCGAGGAGCTCGTCGGCGCGGGACTTCTCCGGCTTGCCGGGCGGGTGCAGCGGGAAGCTGAGCGCGAGCACGGCGGCGGCGCCCAGCTCGCCCGCGGTGCGGCAGGCGACCCGCGCCCCGGCGCTGCGGCCGCCCGCGATCACGGGCAGGCCAGGCTCGGTGAGCGCGGGCCACACCCCGCGCCAGCCGACGTCGAGGGTCTTGGGCGCGGGCGCCACCTTCTTGCCCGCGACGCGCCACGGCTGCTCGACGAGGGCGACGGTCACGCCGTGCGCGGGCAGCGTGGCGGCGAGGGCCTGGATGTCCCTGGCCTCGATCCCGCCGCCGGCACCGTGGCTGACGGCGAGGACGAGCCGGGCGTCCTTGGCCGCGTACCAGGTGATCCGCGCCTCACCGGCGCCGGTCTCGACCGTCTCGATGGTCCCGGTTGTCTTGACGGTCCCGGTTGCCTCGACGGTCTCGGTTGTCTCAAGGGGCTTGCTCTTGGTCACGTCAGAAGAGTGTGCCCTCTTCCGGACCCTCCAGCTCCTTCAGCAGCTCCGGCCCGTTGTTCCGTACGTTGCTCACCGCCGTGGTCACGGGGTAGGCGCGCATGAGCCCGGCCGGGGGCGGCTCCAGGAGGGACCGCAGGTCGTCCACGTCCGTGCGGGCGGGGTCGAGCCAGGCGTCCCAGCGGTCGGGCGTCAGCATCAGCGGCATGCGCGGGTGGATGTCCGCGAGCGCCTTCGGGCCTTCCTCGGGGGCGACGGCCAGCGGCGTCGTCTCCGCCTCCGTGGTGATCACGGAGCACGTCACCCACCACGCCAGGGGGTGCTCGTCGGGGAGCGTCTTGTCCCGCCAGAACTCGTAGAGCCCGGCCATGGCGAACACCGACCCGTCGGCGGGCGTCACGAAGTACGGCTGCTTGCGGGGCCGCTTCTTCTTGCCCTCGACCTCCAGGTCCCGCTCGGCCTGCCCGGTCACCCACTCGTAATAGCCGTCCGCGGGCAGCACGCACCGGCGTGCGGCGAAGGCCCGGCGGTAGGAGGGCTTCTCGTGCACCGTCTCGGCGCGCGCGTTGATCATCCGCGCGCCGCCCTCCGGCGTCTTCGCCCAGGACGGGACGAGTCCCCACTTCAGCTTGCGGAGCTGGCGAACCGGACGACGGTCCTCGGCGTCTCTCAGAGGACGGTCGAGGACGGCGTAGACCTCTTTCGTGGGAGCGACGTTGTAGTCGGGCTCCAGAGCCTCTTCCGGCTCCCACTTCTCGATCTCAAAGATTCCTGCGAGATCCTCTGGTCTACGACTCGATGCATACCGTCCGCACATACGTGCCACACTGCCATGCCGCGGCCGACGACAGGGAGCCAACCGAGCAATGCACACCTCCGCTTCCGCCAGCGCAAGCGACCTCTGGGACCGCCTCACGGGTACGCAGTCCGCGCCCGAGCAGTGGCTGGTGATCGCCGCAGGGGTCGTCGCGCTCGCCGTCGTCGTCCCGCACGGCCCCTGGCGCGTCGCCCGCAACGCCGTCACCATCGCCCACGAGGGCGGCCACGGCCTGGTGGCCCTGCTCACCGGGCGCCGCCTGGACGGGATCCGCCTGCACTCCGACACCAGCGGCCTGACCGTCAGCCGCGGCAGGCCCACCGGCCTCGGCATGATCCTCACCGCCGCCGCGGGCTACACCGCGCCCCCGCTGCTCGGCCTCGGCGGCGCCGCGCTGCTCGGCGAGGGCCGCATCACGGCGCTGCTGTGGATCGCCACCGCCCTGCTGGTCGCGATGCTGGTGATGATCCGCAACGCGTACGGCGCGCTGACCGTGATCGTCTCGGGTGGGGTGTTCCTGGGCGTCTCCTGGCTCGCGAACACCGACGTGCAGGCGGCCTTCGCGTACGCCGCGGTCTGGTTCCTGCTCCTCGGCGGCGTACGTCCCGCCTTCGAGCTGCAGGCCAAGCGCAGGCACGGCGGGGCCGGGGATTCCGACGCGGACCAGTTGTCGCGGCTGACGCACGTTCCGGCCGGGATGTGGCTGTTCCTGTTCCACGCCGTGTCGCTGTGCTCGCTCATAGGCGGCGGCCGCTGGCTGCTCACGGTGTGAGGGGGCAGATGGTGACGGGGCAGGCGGTGTGACGGTGCAGATGATTACCGGGCCGTCACCTCACGGCCACCCCGCGTCAGCCCCTTGGCAGCCCCGTAGCAGCCCCCGCTCCGTACCAGTTCTCTGTTTCGCCTGAGTTTCGCCACATTTGATCAAGATCTGCCGTCGGCGGCAGCCACTAAAGTGTGGGCATGACCGTGAACCCGACACACACCGCCCTCTGGCCAGCCCCGCACGCGAGCGGAGCCGTCACCGCGACGGTCCACGTCCCGGGCTCGAAGTCGGTCACCAACCGTGGCCTGGTGCTCGCGGCGCTCGCCCACGAGCCGGGCTGGCTGCGCCGCCCGCTGCGCTCGCGCGACACCCTCCTGATGGCCGCCGCGCTGCGCGCCATGGGCGTCGGCATCGAGGAGACCGTCTCGTCCAGCTCCGCCGTCGCGGGCGGCCAGGACGGCTCCGGCGAGGCCTGGCGCGTGATCCCCTCCGGCCTGCGCGGCCCCGCCACGGTCGACGTCGGCAACGCGGGCACGGTCATGCGCTTCCTGCCGCCGGTCGCCGCGCTCGCCGACGGCCCGATCCGCTTCGACGGCGACCCCCGTTCGTACGAACGCCCGCTGCACGGCGTGATCGACGCGCTGCGCGCCCTCGGCGCCCGCATCGACGACGACGCGCGCGGCGCGCTGCCCCTGACCGTGCACGGCGGGGGCGCCCTGGACGGCGGCCGGGTCGAGATCGACGCCTCCTCGTCCTCCCAGTTCGTGAGCGCGCTGCTGCTGTCGGCCCCGCGCTTCAACCAGGGCGTGGAGGTACGGCACGTGGGCAGCGCCCTGCCCTCCATGCCGCACATCCGCATGACCGTCGACATGCTGCGCGCGGCCGGCGCGCAGGTCGACACCCCCGAGGCGGGCGGCGAGCCGAACGTCTGGCGGGTCACGCCCGGCGCCCTGCTCGGCCGCGATCTGACGGTCGAGCCGGACCTGTCCAACGCCCAGCCGTTCCTCGCGGCGGCCCTGATCACCGGCGGCCGCGTCACCATCCCCGACTGGCCCGCGCGCACCACGCAGCCCGGCGACGCGCTGCGCCAGATCTTCACCGAGATGGGCGGCTCCTGCGAGCTGACCGAGCAGGGCCTGACGTTCACCGGCTCCGGCTCGGTGCACGGCATCGACGTCGATCTCAGCGAGGTCGGCGAGCTCACCCCGGGCATCGCCGCCGTCGCGGCCCTCGCCGACTCGCCCTCCACCCTGCGCGGCGTCGCCCACCTGCGGCTGCACGAGACGGACCGCCTGGCCGCACTCACCAAGGAGATCAACGAGCTGGGCGGCGACGTCACCGAGACCGCCGACGGCCTGCACATCCGCCCGCGCCCGCTGCACGGCGGCGTCTTCCACACGTACGACGACCACCGCATGGCCACCGCCGGCGCCATCATCGGCCTCGCGGTGCCCGGCGTGCGGATCGAGAACGTCGCGACGACCGCCAAGACGCTGCCCGACTTCCCCGAACTGTGGGCCGGGATGCTCGGGAACTGACGGGCGATCACGACCATGCGCCGCTACGGCAAGAACCCGGACGAGGACGACATCCGCGTCCGCCCCAACCGCAAGGGCAACCGCCCGCGCACGCACATCCGCCCCAAGCACGAGGACGCCGCCGAGGGCATGGTCCTCACCGTCGACCGCGGCCGGCTGACCTGCCTCGTCGAGGACCGCGTCATCATGGCGATGAAGGCCCGTGAGCTTGGCCGCAAGGCCGCCGTGGTCGGTGACCGCGTCGACATCGTCGGCGACCTGTCCGGCAAGAAGGACACGCTCGCGCGCATCGTCCGCATCGGCGAGCGCGCCTCCGTGCTGCGCCGCACCGCCGACGACGACGATCCGTACGAGCGCGTGGTCGTCGCCAACGCCGACCAGCTCGCCATCGTCACCGCCCTCGCCGACCCCGAGCCGCGCCCCCGCATGATCGACCGCTGCCTGGTCGCGGCGTACGACGGCGGGCTCTCCCCGCTGCTCGTCCTGACCAAGTCGGACCTGGCCCCGCCGGACAAACTCCTCGAGCTGTACGGCGACTTGGACATCCCCTACGTCGTCACCAGCCGCGACGAGCTGGAGAACGGCGACGCGGCCGACCGCGTACGCGCCGAACTCGCCGGAAAGATCACGGCGTTCGTCGGCCACTCCGGCGTCGGCAAGACGACTCTGGTGAACGCCCTGGTCCCGGCGGACCGGCGGCGCAGCACCGGCCTGGTGAACGCGGTGACCGGCCGCGGCCGGCACACCACCACCTCCGCGCTCGCGCTGCCGCTGCCGGACGACGAGGGCTGGGTGGTCGACACCCCGGGCGTGCGCTCCTTCGGCCTGCACCACGTCGACCCGTCGCGCGTCATCCACGCCTTCCCCGACCTGGAGCCCGGCACGGAGAACTGCCCGCGCGCGTGCAGCCACGACGAGGCGGACTGCGCGCTCGACGCGTGGGTGGCCGAGGGGCACGCGGATCCGGCGCGGCTGTATTCGCTGCGGCGGCTGCTGGCGACGCGGGAGCAGCGCGAGGGCGACTGATCCCCGTCAACTCCGCGTTGTTTACGTACCCCCCGCTCCGGTAAGGGCATAATCGCACCAAGATTGAATCAAGCTTTGGTGAAGCGGTCACGGAACGTACGGACGTGGGAGGCACAACCATGGCGTGGCTGCTGGTCATCGTCGCCGGGATCCTCGAGACGGGCTTCGCGGTCTGCCTGAAGTTGTCCCACGGGTTCACCCGGCTCTGGCCGACCATCGCGTTCGCGTCCTTCGCCCTGGGCAGCTTCGGCCTGTTGACGCTTGCCCTGAAGAAGCTCGACGTGGGGCCCGCGTACGCGGTCTGGACCGGCATCGGCGCGGCGGGCACGGCGATCTACGGCATGATCTTCCTCGGTGATCTGGTGTCCACGCTGAAGATCGTGTCCATCACGCTGGTGATCGTCGGCGTCATCGGCCTCCAGCTCTCGGGGTCGGCGCACTGAGGCGGGTGCCTCAACGTCCCACCGCCCCCGCGATCACCCGCCGCACCAGCCGCGCCGGGTCCTCCTCCCGCCCCGCCGGAGCCACCACGTACGACAGCGCGAGGCGCACCGCGCTCTCGCAGGCCCGCGCCAGGTCCTCCGTCTCGGACGGGCGGCCCCGCTCCACCAGGGCGGCCATCGCGCGGTCCCTGACCTGGGTGAGGAGTTCGGCGGGTGTGGGCACGCCCGCGTCCGCGCGGCGCTGGGCGGGGACCGGGGAGCTGGACACGGCCGCCCGGCTCGGCGCCGGCAGCCGCTCGCTCCAGAAGCCGGTGAGCACCGCGCGCACCAGGACGTTGTCCCGCGCGGCGCCGATCGTCCACGCGCTCACCGCGGCGAGCCGGTCGACGGGGTCGCGGGCCTGCGCCAGCGCCCGCTCGACGCCGCGCAGATACGTGTCCGTCTCGCGCCGCAGCAGCGCCCGCGCGAGGCCGTCCTTGCTGCCGAACTCGTTGTAGAGGGTCTGCCGGGACACCCCGGCGACGGCCGCCACGTCAACCATGCGCACCCCGGCCCACGGCCGGCGGGCGAGCGCGGTGTAGGCCGCGTCGAGCAGTGACTCCCGCGCTGCAGGCATCGTCGCCTCCCGCTGCCCAGGGCCCGGTCGGCCCGTGCGGTCATGCTCGTCAGAGTTGACGCGCCCACGGGCACTGTCAAGGGTTCCGGCGGGCGCCGCCCGATACGCGCTGTGGCCCGTGCGAAACGAGATCGATACTGTTCACCCATGCCCGACTACCACGATGATCTGCGCCTCGCCCACGTCCTCGCGGACGCCGCCGACGCCGCGACGATGGACCGGTTCAAGGCCCTCGATCTCAAGGTCGAGACCAAGCCGGACATGACGCCGGTGAGCGAGGCCGACAAGGCCGCCGAGGAGCTGATCCGCGGCCAGCTGCAGCGGGCACGGCCGCGCGACGCGATCCTCGGCGAGGAGTACGGCATCGAGGGCACGGGCCCGCGCCGCTGGGTCGTCGACCCGATCGACGGCACCAAGAACTACGTACGCGGCGTGCCCGTCTGGGCCACGCTGATCTCCCTCATGGAGGCGGGCGAGGGGGGCTATCAGCCGGTCGTCGGCGTCGTCTCCGCGCCCGCGCTCGGCCGCCGCTGGTGGGCCGCCAAGGGCGGCGGCGCGTACACGGGCCGCAGCCTGTCGTCCGCGACGCGGCTGCACGTCTCGAAGGTCGCGCGGCTCCAGGACGCCTCGTTCGCGTACTCCTCGCTGACCGGCTGGGAGGACCAGGGGCGCCTGGACGGCTTCATGGACCTCACCCGCGCGGTCTGGCGCACCCGCGCCTACGGCGACTTCTGGCCGTACATGATGGTCGCCGAGGGCTCCGTCGACATCTGCGCGGAGCCGGAGCTGTCGCTGTGGGACATGGCGGCCACCGCGATCGTCGTGACGGAGGCGGGCGGCCGCTTCACCGGCCTCGACGGCACCCCGGGCCCGCACAGCGGCAACGCGGTGGCCTCGAACGGCCTGCTCCACGGCGAGCTGCTCGGCTATCTCAACCAGCGCTACTGACGTGAATCCGCGCGGCGTGCGGCCGCGCTTCCGGCATCCGGCGAACTGACCCCGTACGCCCTCTTGTTGGCACCCGGTGTGCCTGCGACTCTGAGAGTCCCCCCACTTGTGAACTTGTGAACCCGTTCTCTAACCGATACCAGAGATCCCTGCCTCCGCAATGAAGCGGAGGCAATCCTTCGGCATCGTACGAACCACGGATTCACCAAGGAGGTGGCTCCAGCCCATGCTCGTCCGCGACGCCATGAGCACTGTGGTCCTCACCATCGGCCCCGCCCACACCCTGCGCCAAGCGGCCCGCCTCATGGCGGCCCGCCGCGTCGGCGCGGCCGTCGTCCTCGACCCCGACACCTACGGCCTCGGCATCCTGACCGAACGCGACGTCCTCGACTCCCTCGGCCTCGGCCAGGACCCGGACCACGAGACGGCGGGCACGCACACGACGACGGACGTCGTCTTCGCGGCGCCGACCTGGACCCTGGAGGACGCCGCGGACGCGATGGCGCACGGCGGTTTCCGGCACCTCATCGTGCTCGACGGCGACGAGCCGGCGGGCATCGTCTCCGTACGCGACATCATCCGCTGCTGGGCGCCGGTGCGGCGGCAGGCGGCGACGGTGGCCTGAGCACACGGCGCCTGCGCGGACAACATCCGCACAGGCGCCGCACGAAACAGGAACCATCAATTGAGCAACCCCCACGCCGAGCAACCAGGTCCGCGAGAGCGGCGCCGGTTTAGGCGCAAAAGGGGGTCTTAGCCGCGTAGGGCCTGGACCGCGGCCTCCAGCCGCTTGCCGAAGTCGTCGTCCGCCTGGCGGAAGTTGTTGATGGCGCGCTCGGCGATGTCGTCACGGGAGACGCCCGCGATGTTGCCCGCGAGGTTCTCGATCAGACGGGCCTTCTCGTCCTCGGACATCAGCCGGTACAGGTTTCCGGCCTGCACGAAGTCGTCGTCCTCCGCGTGGTTCACGGCCGCGTGGTTGCCGGTGCCACCGGTGACCGCGATCGAGGCCCACAGCGGCCGGTCCGTCTGGAACGGGCCGCCGAAGGAGTTCGGCTCGTAGTTCTTCGCGCCCTTGTGGCGGCCGTCGTACAGGAAGCCGTCGCGGGAGTGCGTGCGCGCCTCGGTGGCGTGCGGGCGGTTCACCGGGAGGTGGTCGGCGTTGATGCCGACGCGATACCGGTGGGCGTCGCCGTACGCGAAGAGGCGGCCCTGGAGCATCTTGTCCGGGGACGGGCCGATGCCGGGGACGAAGTGCGCGGGCGAGAAGATCGACTGCTCGACCTCGGCGAAGATGTTCTCCGGGTTGCGGTTGAGCTCCAGCTTGCCGATCTCGATCGGCGGGTAGTCCTCGTGCGGCCACACCTTGGTGAGGTCGAACGGGTTGAAGCGGTACTCCGCCGCCTCGGCCGCCGGCATGATCTGCACCTGCACGGTCCAGGACGGGAACTCGCCGCGCTCGATGGCCTCGCGCAGGTCGCGCTGGTGCGAGTCGGGGTCCTTGCCCGCGAGGACCTCCGCCTCCTGGGCGGTCAGGTTCTTGATCCCCTGGTCCGTCTTGAAGTGGTACTTGACCCAGAAGGCCTCGCCCGCCTCGTTGTTCCACTGGAACGTGTGCGAGCCGTATCCGTTCATGTGGCGGTACGACGCGGGGATGCCGCGGTCGCCGAACAGCCACGTCACCTGATGCGTGGCCTCCGGGCTGAGGCCCCAGAAGTCCCAGACGTTGTCGGCCTCCTGGGAGCCCGTGTACGGGTCGCGCTTCTGGGTGTGGATGAAGTCCGGGAACTTGATGGCGTCCTTGATGAAGAACACCGGGGTGTTGTTGCCGACGAGGTCGTAATTGCCCTCCTCGGTGTAGAACTTCAGCGAGAAGCCGCGCGGGTCACGGACCGCGTCGGCCGCGCCGAGGTTGCCGGCCACCGTGGAGAAGCGGAGGAAGGTCTCGGTCTGCTTGCCGACCTCGGAGAGGAACTTGGCCCGCGTGTACTTGGTGACGTCGGCGGTCACCGTGAAGGTGCCGTAGGCGCCCGCGCCGCGTGCGTGCACGATGCGCTCCGGGATGCGCTCCCGGTTGAAGTGCGCGAGCTTCTCCAGGAGCAGCTGGTCCTGGATCAGCATGGGGCCGCCGACGCCCGCGGTCTCGCTGTTCTGGTTGTCCGCGACCGGCGCGCCGGCCTCCGTGGTGAGCGGTCCCTGCGTCACGTGCGCCTCCTGCGTCATTTCGTGCAAGTCCTGTCCCTTGGCGTATGCCGAACTCGATCCTACGATAGACTTTGTCTAAGTCAAGTAAGCATCCAAAGTCACACCCGTTCGGGACCTAGGTCCCTCGCCTGTTAGGCTGGCTTTATGAGTGACCTGTTGGAACGACTGCGCGGACGCGGTTGGCGCATGACCGCGCAGCGGCGCGTCGTGGCCGAGGTCCTCGACGGAGAGCACGTGCATCTGACGGCCGACGAGGTGCACGCCCGCGCGGTCGCGAAGCTGCCGGAGATCTCCCGGGCGACCGTCTACAACACCCTGGGCGAGCTGGTCACGCTCGGCGAGGTCCTCGAGGTCTCGACGGACCGCCGAGCCAAGCGGTACGACCCGAACGCGCACCGGCCGCACCAGCACCTGGTGTGCGCCCGCTGCGGCGCCATCCGCGACGTGCACCCCACGGGCAACCCGCTGTCCGCGCTCCCCGACTCCGAGCGCTTCGGCTTCACGATCTCGGACGTGGAGGTCACGTATCGGGGCCTGTGCCCGAACTGCTCCGCGAGCGCGTAGCGATGCTCTGACGCTTTGAACGTATGAAGGGCCCGGCACTGTGAGGTGCCGGGCCCTTCGGGCGTTCCGTGACCGCCGACGGCACAGACGACTGAGGGCCGGGTCCATGTGGACCCGGCCCTCAGTCTTCTTCATCAGTAGCGGGGACAGGATTTGAACCTGCGACCTCTGGGTTATGAGCCCAGCGAGCTACCGAGCTGCTCCACCCCGCGTCGATGAACCCAACACTACGTCAAGCCCACGACCAGCGCAAATCCCTTAGACGCCGCCCTCCGCTGCGAGTAGCCGAGCCGCCTCGCGCCCCGCTGTGGGCAGCTGACCCGCCCTCCCGCCCCCGCTGTGGGCAGCTGGTCCGCCCAGAGGGCGAGGGGGGTACCTCCCTGCTCGAGCGAAGCCGAGAGCTTGGGGGAGGGTGGGCACAGCGGGACCCCGCGGCGCCGGGCTGCGCACTCTCCCTGCGGCACCCCCGGCGCCGGGCACCCCAAGGCCGACGGCACCCGCTAAGCCGTAAGCTCCTGCCGCAGCGCCTCGCGCAACCGCGCCGCCCGCTCGGCAACCTCCGCAGGCCCGAGCTCAACGGCACGGGACGCCCACCGCTGCCCCTCGGCAAGCTGCCCCCGCCGCGCATAGAGCAGCGCGAGCCGCAGCGCGGCCCGCCCGTGCCCCGCGTCGGCGGCCCGGGTCCACCACAGCGCGGCCTCGGGCTCACTGCCCTCCCGGGCGAGGAGCAACCCGAGGTTGAACGCCCCGTTCCGGCTCCCGGCCTCCGCCGCGAGCCGGTACCAGCGCGCGGCCTCGACCACGTCCCCCCGCCCCGCGGCGAGCATCCCGACGCGGACCTGGGCGCGCCGGTGCCCCTGCTCGGCGGCGCGCTCGTACCACTCCTCGCACTCGGTCTTCTGCGCCGCGGGCTCGCCCAGCGCGGGCGGTCCGGCGGGCGGGCGCCGGGCGTCGAGCACGGTCCCGAGGCGGTACGCCGCCTCCGCGCTGCCGCCCCCCGCCGCGCACCGCAGGTGCCGCTCGGCGGCTCGCTCGTCGCCGTCGCGCAGCCGTGCCGTGCCGACCTGGAGCGCGGCCTGGGTGTGCCCGGCCGCGGCGGCCCGCTCGTACCACTTGAGAGCCGCGGCGTCGTCGCCCCGGCCGGCGTACAGAATGCCGAGGTTGAACGCCGCGTCCACGCTGCCCGCCTCCGCGGCCTTGGAGAACCACGGCTCGGCGCCGGCCGCGTCGCCGCCCTGGAGCAGCAGCACGGCGAGCGCGTTGGCGGCCTCGCGGTGCCCGGCGTAGGCGGCGCGGCGGTACCACTGGTCGGCCTGCGCGGTGCGCTTCTGCTCGGCGCAGAGCAGGCCGAGGTTGTACGCCCCGTTGTTGTCGCCCGCGTCCATCGCCGCGCGGTACCAGCGCTCGGCGGTCTGGGTCTCGCCGCGCTCGGCGTGCAGCGCGCCCAGCGCGTTCGCGGCGTTCCCGTCGCCATCCTTGGCGGCCTTGAGCCACCACACGGCGGCGTTGTCCTCGTCGCCCGCGTCGCGCAGCAGGAAGCCGAGCGCGCACGCGGCCCGCGCCTCGCCGTCCTTGGCGGACGTCAGATACCAGCGGCCGGCCTCCTTCAGCTCGCCGCGCCGCTCCAGGATCGCGCCGAGGTGCAGCGCCGCACGGCGGTGACCGCGCGCGGCCGCCTGGCGGTACCACTGCTCGGCCTCGTCGGTGAGCGAGAGCCCGCCGTCGGCGCGCTTGGCATCCGCGCCGCCGCCCGTCCGGGCACCGTCTCCGCGTCCGTTGTCAGAGCGCGCGGCACCGGAGCGCGTGGCGCTTCCGGGGCGCGCGCCGTTGGGGCGCGCCCCTTCGCCGGGGCGTACGACACCTGCCTTCGCTGCGCCGAACCGCGCACCCGCGCCGGGACGCCCGGGACCACCGGAGCGCTCGCCCGCCCCGCGCCGTGCGCCGTCCTCTCCCGGACCCTCCCGCTCCGCACGCTTGTCCAGCGCCCGCGCCAGGCGGTACGCCGCCTCGCGGTGGCCGCGCTCGGCCGCCGTGCGCATCCAGCGCTCGGCGCCGACGTCGCCGCGGTGCTCCAGGAGGTCGGCGAGGGCGTACGCCCCCAGGGTGTGGCCCTGCTCGGCGGACTGCCGGAGCCAGTACTCGGCGGCGGGCTCGTCGCCGCGCTCGCGGTGGTGCCGTCCGAGCGCGTGCGCGGCAGCGGCGGAACCGGCGACGGCGGCGATGCGCCACCACCCGGCCGCTTCGTCGACATATCCACGCTGGTGCAGGAGGACGCCGAGGTTGTTGGCGGCGGCGCGGTCACCGGCCGCGGTCGCGCCGCGCAGCAAGGATTCGGCACCGTCGAGATCGCCGCGGCGCAGCAGCAGGCTGCCGAGAACGCTCATCGCGTCCACGTCTCCGGCCTCGGCCGCGAGCCGGTGCCGCATCTCCTCAGCGGCCGCCCCGGGATCCTCCCGGTCGGCCGGCTGCGCAAACCGCCCCGTCTCCAACAGCGTTGCCTTGTCCCCCATAACGTCCATCGTCGCACCACCTGCAACCTGGGTACACCTGGTATACCGCAGCCAGTGAGGTCACTACAGCGTTTTGTCGACTTGCCCACAGAGAGATAAGTGAAACACAGCTTTGCTCAACTCCCCCCGCTCGGACCACTCTTCGCACGAACCCCACACCACTGGCATGGGCCTTCGGTATAGACCCGGCGTGGCGCGGGCCGGACCATGACGCCGGGACATGACGAAGGCCCGGATCCTCTGGAGGATCCGGGCCTTCGTCTTGCAGTAGCGGGGACAGGATTTGAACCTGCGACCTCTGGGTTATGAGCCCAGCGAGCTACCGAGCTGCTCCACCCCGCGCCGTTGTGTTGCAACCGTACCACGGCGCGAGGTGGCTCCCGCGCGCTGTCCGCGCGCTACCGGCGGGCCGGCGGCGGACTAGCCGCTGTCGCCGCCCTTGTCCGGCTCTTTGTCCGGCCCCTGGTCCGGCTTCTTGTCCGTCCCCTTCCCGTCGCCGCCTCCCGACGGCTTGGTCTGGGCGTCCTCCGCCCGCTGCAGGGCGTCCTGGAGCTTGTCCTGGGCCTTGCCGTAGGCCTCCCAGTCGTCCCGCTTGAGCGCCTCCTTGCCTTCGTCGATCGCCTTCTGGGCGTCGTCGATGGCCTTCTGGAGCTCAGGATTGTCGGAGTCGCCAGTAGCCGGTGGCTTCTCCTTGTCGGGCTTCTCGCCTTCGTCCGGTGGCTCGACGGGCGTCTTGTCCTCCGTACCGAAGACCACGTTGAGCGCCTTGTCCAAGGTGTCCTCGAAGGCGATCTTGCTGCCGTAGGTGACGAGGACCTTCTTCAGGAGCGGGTACTTCAGCCCGCCGCCCTTCACGTAGACGGGCTCCACATAGAGCAGGCCTCCGTCCAACGGCACCGTCAGCAGATTTCCGTAGTCGACTTCGGAGTCGCCGCCCTTGAGAAGTCTGATCTGTTCCGCGATCGCTTCGTTGGAGTTGAACTTGCTCTGGACCTGTTTGGGTCCGTCGACCGTCGTACTCGACGGCATCTTCAGGATTCTGATCTTGCCGTAGTCATCGGTCCCCGGCTCCGCGTTGACCGACATGAAGGCACTGAGGTTGTCCCGGCCGTTGGGATTGAAGGACGTCGTCAGCGAGAAGTCCTGCTGTTTCTGGCCGGGCATCTTCATGCTCAGGTAGTACGGCGGGACGGCGCTCGACGTCTGGTTCGTCGGGTCGTCCGGCACCTGCCACACCTCGCTGCCGCTGAGGAACGTCTCGGCGTCCTTCACGTGGTAGCGGGTCAGCAGTTCGCGCTGCACCTTGAACAGGTCCTGCGGATAGCGCAGGTGGTCCATCAGGTCCTGGGAGATCTCGCTCTTGGCCTTGACGGTGCCCGGGAACGCCTTGCGCCACGTCTTGAGGACGGGGTCCTTGGTGTCCCACTCGTACAACTTGACTTCGCCGGTGTACGCGTCGACGGTCGCCTTCACCGAGTTGCGGATGTAGTTGACCTGGTTCTGCTGGGCCACCACCGCGCGCTGGTTGTTCCTCGCGGTCAGCGAGTCGGCCGTGGTGTCGCCCAGCGTGGTCCGCGAGGCGTACGGATAGCCGTTCGTCGTGGTGTACGCGTCGACGATCCACTGGATCTTCTTGCCGACGACCGCCGGATAGGCGTCGCCGTCAATCGTCAGCCAGGGGGCGACCGCTTCGACGCGCTCCTTCGGCGTGCGGTTGTACAGAATCCGCGAGCCCTCGCCGATCGCTCCGGAGTAGAGCATCTGCGGCTCGCCGAACGACACCGCGTACGCCGCCCTGTTCAGCGGGTTGGAGAGGTTGACGCCGCTCTTGCCCTTGTAGCTGGTCGTCTTCTCGCCGTCGTCGTCGGAGTAGTCGATCTCCTTCTGGGGACCGCCGACGATGGAGTACTGCGTGGTCTTCTCGCCGTAGTAGATCCGCTGCTGGTACTGGCCCAGGCTGCCCTTGGACGGCAGATCGGACTCGGTGAACTTCGGCCGTCCCTGTTCGTCGGCCTCGGTGCCCTTGGCCGCGACCACTCCGTACCCGTGGGTGTAGCGGAAGTGGTCGTTGATCCAGTTGTTCTTCGGGATGCCGTCCAGGTTCAGCTCGCGCAGGCCGATGACGGTGTCCTGCTCCTTGCCGTCCTTGGTCTTGTACCGGTCGACGTCCAGGTTCGACGGGAAGCCGTAGTAGTTCTTCATCTGCTGCAGCTGCTGGAACGTCGGCGAGACGATGTTCGGGTCGAGCAGGCGCAGGCTCGCGGCGCCCGCCACGTCGTCGCGCAGCTTCGTCTTGTCGGTGGTCTTGCTGACGCCGGGGTACTCCGTGACGTTCGTGCCGCCGATGCCGTACGCCTTGCGGGTCGCCTCGAGGTTCTTCTCGACGTACGGAGACTCCTTGGCCTGCTCGTTCGGCTGGACCTGGAACTTCTGCACGATGGCCGGGTACAGCCCGCCGATGAGGATCGCGGAGAGCACCATCAGGCCGAAGCCGATGACCGGCAGCTGCCAGGTGCGCCGCCACAGCGTCGCGAAGAACAGCAGCGCGCAGATCACCGCGATGCAGAACAGGATGGTCTTCGCCGGCAGATAGGCGTTGGCGTCCACATAGCGCAGGCCCGTCCAGTTGCCCGTGGCCTTGAAGTCACTGGACTTCACCGCGAGGCCGTACCGGTCGAGCCAGTACGCGACCGCCTTGAGGGCGACGAAGATGCCGATGAGCACCGAGAGATGGCCGGTGGCCGCGGCCGTGGCCCGCCCGCCGGGGCTGGTGATGCGCAGGCCGCCGTACAGATAGTGGGTCAGGGCGGCGGCGATCACCGAGAGCACCGTGGCGGCGAAGCCGAAGCCCAGCAGGAAGCGGTACCAGGGCAGGTCGAAGGCGTAGAAGGACACGTCCAGATGGAACTGGGGGTCCTTCTGGTTGAAGGGGACGCCGTTGACCCACATCAGCCACGTGCGCCACTGGCCCGAGGCGGAGGCGCCCGCGATCAGGCCGACGAGGGCCGTGATGCCGATCAGCAGCCACTTCTTGTAGGGCGCGATCGCCATGCGATAGCGGTCGAGGCTCTGCTGCTCCATCGACATGGCGCTCAGCGGCGGGCGCAGCCGGTGCGCCAGCCAGATGTTCACGCCGATCGCGGCCGCCATGAGCAACCCGAAGACGAAGAACAGGCCGATCTTGGTCCACAAGGTCGTCGTGAAGACGGATGAGTAGCCGACCGAGCGGTACCAGAGCCAGTCCGTCCAGAATCCCGCGAACATGACGAACGCCATGGCCAGAACGGCCAGGACGCCCAGCGTCATGAGCAGGGTCCGGACGCGACGGGACGGTCGGCCCACTCTGATCCGTGGCCCCGTCGGGCCTCCGCCGCGGTCCGGCATCTGGAAAGCCAAGGTGCGCACCTCGAAGTTCGCTGTAGCTGTGGCTGTTGGCTGTGGTCGTGCTGCTGGCTGAAACAGGCCCCGCGATCGTAGAGCCCACTCATGCAACTTACCGACGCTTTACTCAGTTCCCGTTCCCGGGTCTGAACGAGGCAGGATATTGGGCATGCCCAACGTTTCCTCCTCCGGCCCACCGATGGCCGCGAGCCCCCTCACCCGCGCAGTGCTCGAAATCGACGAGTATGTCGCGTCGCTCGGCTGGGATCAGCCCGCCCGCCTCTTCGCGCTTGTCGACACCGCCCAACTGCGCGCACAGGAGCCGACCCTGGCGGCCCGCCTCGGTCTGTCCGACGACCCGTCCGCCGGGCCGCTCACCCCCATCGAGCAGGACGAGCTGCCCGCGGGCGCTCCGCTCGACGAGTTCCTCGGCACCATCGCCTGGCCCGACTCGGTCGCGGGCTGCGCCCTGAGCGTGGAGCGCATGATGCTTCCGCCCTCGGCTGAAGCCTCCGTTCCGGAGGGCATGAGCGAGAAGCAGCTCGCCAAGTGGGTGGCCGAGCACCCTGACCGTCAGGAGGTCCGCATGACGGTCGCGGTGCTGCGCGACGGCGCCCGCGAATCGGCGCTGCGGCTGCGCGAGAAGGACTCCGCGACGGATGTCCTCACCGGCTCGGATCTGGTGCCGGGCCTCGCGGAGGCGTTGGCGGCAACCTTCGCGGAGTAGGTTTTCGTGTCCTATGTGGCCGGGGCCGGCGTCGTCCGCCGCCCCGGCCACCGTCGTTCCGTCAGCCCTTGGTGGTGCACTTCGGCAGGTCGGCGGTGTCGCCCTTGTTGATCGCCTTGAGCGACTTCACGGCGTCGTCGATGGTGTCCACCTTGACCAGCGTGAGCCCGTCGGGGACATCGCTCGCGGCGGCCGCGCAGTTGTCCTTCGGCGTCAGGAAGTACTCGGCGCCCTTGTCGCGCGCGCCGACGGTCTTCATCTCGATGCCGCCGATCGCGCCGACCTTGCCGGCGTCGTCGATGGTGCCGGTGCCGGCGACGAACTTGCCGCCGGTGAGGTCGCCCGGCGTGAGCTTGTCGACGATGCCGAGGGCGAACATCAGCCCCGCGCTGGGCCCGCCCACGTCGGCGAGCTTGATGTCGATGGTGAACGGGAAGGTGTGGTCGGTCCCGGCCTTGATGCCGACCACCGCGCGGCCGTCGTCCTCGGCCTTCTCCGTGGTGATCTTCACTTCCTCGGACGCGGTCGGCTCCTTGCCCGCCTTCTCGGCGGCGGCCGCCTCCTTGACGGGGACGATGCCGAACACCACCCGCTCACCGGGCTTGTGCTTCGTGACCAGCTTGGCGACGTCCGTGAACTGCTTCACGGCGGTGCCGTCGACGCTCTTGATGACGTCGCCCGCGTGCAGCCGGCCCTCGGCCGGACTGTCCTTGAAGACGGTGGAGACGACCACCTGGGACTTCACGGGGATGTCCAGTTCCTTCAGGGCGGCGACCTTCGCGCTCTCCTGGGACTGGCTGAACTCCTCGGCGTTCTCCTGCGTGGACTGCTGCTCGGTCTTGCCGTCCGGGTACAAGGTGTCGTGCGGGACGACGATGTTGTCGTGCGCCACCCAGCCGTACACGGCCTCCGCGAGGTTCATCTTGTAGTCGGCGCTGGTCACCCTGACCGTCGTCATGTTCAGGTGGCCGCTCGTGGCGTACGTCTTGCGGCCCGAGATCTGCAGCACCGGCTCGCCGTCGTGGTCGCCCAGGGTGTTCACCGTCGGCCCCGGGGACATCTCCGAATACGGCACTTTGATGAGCACTCCGGCGCAGAGCAGCGCGATCAGCATCAGGGTGGAGGCGAGCATCGTCGCAGTGCGGCGTGGCATGGAACGACAGTACGGGACGGTCCTGTGGGTGCATCCCTGGGGCGTCCGTACGGGATTCGGTACGCGGAGTCCGTACGGGGATCCCGTGTGTGGAGCCCTTACGGGATCAGGCAGGGGTGTCGGAGCCCGAGTGGGACTTCTCCATCGCCTCGCGGAACGCGGCGTAGCCGTGCAGCTCGGTGTTGTCACCGGTCCTGCCGCTCTTGCGGTTCCGGTTGGCCCAGCCTGCCCACAGACCCGCACCGATCGCCGCCAGAAGCGGAATCAGCAACCAGGCGAGTGACGCCATGTCGACCTCCCGACCCGCATGAGCGACCACAACTGACTGATCAGCAGATTAACCCGCTGCTCCGTCAACGCTCACGGCAGGGGTCGGGTTACGCAACCGGAGCCCTGTGGAGCAACGACGGCGCTATGCGCCGACCCACTCTTCTTGGCCATCGGAAAACCGCTGGTGCTTCCAGATGGGCACCTCGTGCTTGAGGTCGTCGATCAGCTTGCGGCAGGCCGCGAAGGCCTCGGCCCGGTGCGGGCAGGACACCGCGACGACGACCGCGAGGTCGCCCACGGAGAGGTCACCGACCCGGTGCACCGCGGCGAGGGCACGCACCGGGAACTCGGCGACGACCTTCTCCGCCACGCGCCGCAGCTCCGCCTCGGCGCTGGGATGGCTCGAGTACCCGAGCTCGTCGACGTCCGCGCCTCCGTCGTGATCGCGCACCGTCCCGACGAACAGCGCCGTGCCCCCCGCGGAGTCGTCCCCGACGGCCTTGAAGACCTCGTCGAGCGAGAGCGGGGTGTCACGGATCGCGAGCAGCCGAATCGGCTCGGCAGCGGCCTGCTCACCGGGGTGGTCCATCGGATTACGTCCCATGCAGCCATCGTGCCGCACACCACTGACATCCAGGAATAGCGTTTTCACCAGGCCCACACGCACAAGCTTTGGACCTCCCTACAGCCCACCACTGCCGCCGCCTGCCGCCGCCGCTGCCGCCTGCCGCCGCCGCCTGCCGCTGCCGCCGCCGCTGCCGCTGTGGGCAATCGTTCCGCAGGGCGGAACGGGTGGGCACAGCACACCGGTGCCGGGCACCTTATGTCCGGACGCCAGCCCCGGTGCCGGACACGGGGCGGCATGGCGGCCCCCCGGCCCCGGGGGCTACAACCGCCGCCGAGCCTTCCGCGCCCGCCGCACCAACGCAGCCGTACCCAACAGAGCCACCGTCGCCCCCGCGGCACCCGCAGCAGTCGCGTCCTTGCGCCCGAGCCGCCGCCCGACCACGGTGCGCCGCCCCGCGACCTCTTCGAGCAGTTCCGCGAGCACTTCCTCGTTGGTCCACTGCGGCCGCCACCCCGCGTCGTGCAGCCGGCTGACGCTGACGACCCAGGGATACATCGTGTACGCGAGGTCCCCCGCCGGGGACGGCGTGAGCCCGATCCGGTGGAGCCGGGCCGCCGCGCCGAGAGCGACGGTGGACGGCAGCTCCATGCGCCGGATCCCGCTCAGCTCCTCGACCTCCTCCTGCTCCAGCCACCCGTCGCAGCCGACGGCCAGCTCCCCGTCGACCTTCTCCACGACGGCGTACTCCAGCGCGCTGCACAGATCGTCGACATGGCAGAACTGCCACACGGGCCGCGACCCCGCCACCACTAGGAGCCGCGGAGACTCGAAGTACCTGGTCAGCGCGGTGTCCGTGCCGCCCACCAGGATCGCGGGCCGCACCACGGTGACGTTCAGACCGGGATGCGCGCGCGGGGCGCGCCGGGCAAGGCGTTCGATCTCCAGGAGGTCGCCGACGCCCGTCGCCTCCGCCGTCGCCCGCAATTCGGCGTCTTCGGAGAGGGGCAGTTCGTTGTCGGACAGGGCTCCGTAGACCATCGCCGACGTGCACAGCACGACACGGTGCACGCCCGCGGCGGCGGCCGCCGTCAGGACGGTCTGGGTGCCGCGCACGTTGTACGCCGTACGGGCCGCGGCGTCGGTCTCCAGGTCGAGGTCGAGCGCCAGGTGCACCACGACGTCCACACCGCGCAGCTTCTCCGCGATCGCCGGGTCCCGGACGTCCAGGATGTGCCACTGCGCCTGCGCGCAGTCGCCGCGCCGTTCGTCGATGGCCACGACCTGCTTGATCGCCTCCGAGGCGGCCAGGCGCTCGGTGAGCTGCGCGCCCACGCCCGCCGCCGCGCCGGTGACGGCGACGACGAGGCCGCGCAGGCCCGCGGACGAGGAGCCGTCGCGCAGGGGAACCACCAAGGGGGGCGGCTCCCCCGCTCGGACGGAGTCCGGCTCTCCGGCGGTGTCGGTCGGCTTTGGGTCTGAAGGGTTTCGCGCTGCGCGAACCTGTGGATCTGGGGAACTCACCGGGCGTCTCCAGCGGTTGTCTTCAGTACATGCGCGAACTGACGCGTACGTACCAGGTGGCATCCATCCTGCCGCAGCCCCCGAGGCGGCGAAGCACCGAGGCCCGAACCGGCCGCGGTGTCTACGCTGGGTGGTGTTGTCGGGCAATCGCCACCGGACCGAGATCCGGTGGCCCAACGAGCCGAGGAATCCCGTGAGTGACACCCCATTCGGATTCGGCCTTCCGCCGGAGGAGCCGGAGAACGGCGACGAGGGCAAGAAGAAGGACACCCCCGGAGGGGGACAGGGTTCCGGTGGCCCTGCCAACCCGTTCGGTTTCGGGCCCCTGGGGGCCGGGGGCGCCGGCGGCGACAATCCCTTCGCCGCCATGTTCGGGTCGATGAACCCGAACGACCTGGGAGCCGCCTTCCAGCAACTCGGCCAGATGCTGTCGTACGAGGGCGGCCCGGTGAACTGGGACATGGCCAAGGACATCGCCCGCCAGACCGTCTCCCAGGGCACGGCGGACGGCACCAAGGACGCGAGCGTCGGCCCCGCCGAGCGCACGTCGGTCGAGGAGGCCGTGCGCCTGGCGGACCTGTGGCTGGACGACGCGACGTCCCTGCCGTCCGGCTCCGGCAGCGCGGTCGCCTGGAGCCGCGCGGAGTGGGTCGAGGCGACCCTCCCGGCCTGGAAGGAGCTGGTCGACCCGGTCGCCGAGCGCGTCGGCCTGGCCATGGGCGACGTCCTGCCCGAGGAGATGCAGGCCATGGCGGGCCCGCTGATCGGCATGATGCGCTCCATGGGCGGCGCGATGTTCGGCCAGCAGATCGGCCAGGCCGTCGGTGTCCTCGCGGGCGAGGTCGTCGGTTCCACGGACATCGGCCTGCCCCTCGGCCCCGCCGGCAAGGCCGCGCTCCTCCCGGTGAACGTGGAGGCCTTCGGCAAGGACCTGAGCGTCCCCATGGAGGAGGTGCGCCTGTATCTGGCGCTGCGCGAGGCCGCCCACCAGCGGCTCTTCGCCCACGTGCCGTGGCTGCGCTCGCATCTGTTCGGCGCCGTCGAGGGGTACGCCCGCGGAATCAAGGTCGACACCTCCAAGCTGGAGGACGTCGTCGGCCAGTTCGACCCGCAGAACCCGGAGCAGCTTCAGGAAGCACTCCAGCAGGGCATGTTCCAGCCCGAGGACACGGCCGAGCAGAAGGCCGCCCTCGCGCGCCTGGAGACCGCTCTGGCCCTCGTCGAGGGCTGGGTGGACGCGGTCGTGCACGCGGCGGCCAAGCCGCGCCTGGCGTCCGCCGACGCGCTGCGCGAGACGCTGCGCAGGCGCCGCGCCACCGGCGGCCCCGCCGAGCAGACCTTCGCCACCCTCATCGGCCTTGAGCTGCGCCCGCGCCGGCTGCGGGACGCCTCGCGCCTGTGGGCCTCGCTCACGGACGCGCGCGGCGTGGACGGCCGCGACGGCCTGTGGGCCCACCCGGACATGCTCCCCACGGCGTCCGACCTGGACGACCCGGACGGCTTCGTGCACCGCGAGCAGCTCGACTTCTCCGAGCTGGACAAGATGCTCGGCGAGGCCGCGGACAGCGGCGCGGCGGGCAAGCCGGACCTGTCCAAGGGCGACGACGCCGCTGCCGACGACAGCAAGGACGACGGCAAGGACGACGACGGCAAGTGAGCCTGCACGACGACGCCGTTCTCGTACTGAAGGCCTACGAGAACCAGGAAGAGCTGCGCCAGTACTACCTGGACCACCTGTCCGCACACCCCGACGACGGCATGTGGAAGGCCTGCACGGACGGCCACGTGACCGCCAGCGCCCTGGTCGTCGACCCGTCGCGCGGGCGCGTGCTGCTCACGCTCCACAAGAAGCTGCGGATGTGGCTTCAGATGGGCGGCCACTGCGAGCCGGGCGACGCCTCCCTGGCCGCCGCCGCGCTGCGCGAGGCCACCGAGGAGTCGGGCGTCCCGGGCCTGTCGCTGCTGCCCGGCGGACCGGTCCGCCTGGACCGGCACCCGATCCCGGGGCCGTGCACCCAGCACTTGGACGTGCAGTACGCCGCGCTCGCCCCGGCCGACGCGGTCGAGTCGATCAGCGAAGAATCGTTGGACCTGCGCTGGTTCGCGTACGACGAGGTGGCGGACGTCGCGGACGAGTCCGTCGTCCGCCTGGTACGGGCCACTCGCGCCCGGCTGTGACCCGCCCATGAGGCATGCGTAAGGGGCGGTCGCCATGGTGACCGCCCCTTACGCATGTCACTGGAGGATCAGTTCCAGACGTTGCCCTGGTTCTGCCCGCGGGCCCCCTGCTGCCCCATGCCGAACTGGGCGCGCGCCCCCTGGCCGATGGTGGCGTGCTGGGGCGGCAGCATCTCGCTCGGCTGGACGAGGGCGTAGCCCTGCCCCATGAAGCTGAGCTCCCAGCCCTCGCCGGTGTTCCCACGGCGCCGCCACACGCCCGAGGAGTGCGTCTGGGCCTGCATCTGCACCCGCAGGCCGTTGGACCAGGCGACGATCGCGTCGGCGTCGGCGTTGACGTACCGGTCCGGGGTGACCTGGAGCATCAGCGGCTGGCCCGACGTCATCAGGGCGACCTTGCCCCGCCCGGTGATGTTGAGCTGGTACTTGCCGGAGCCGGAGATGCCGTACTGGCTGTCCACGGCGATGACCTGGTGGGTCAGGGACGAGTCCATCGCGAGAACGTATGAACTGTCCACCGTCAGGCCGTCCTGCTCCACGTCCACCAGGTGGATGTACTGCGCGAGGTTCGCGAAGTAGACGGTGCCCTGCCCGTGGCAGCGCATCAGGTCCAGGCCCTCGCCGGTGCGCGCGCGGGCGCGCTGCTGGCCCCGGTTCTGATACTCGGCGTCGAACTCCACGAGGCCCTGGTAGGCGACCATGGCGCCCTTGCGGGCGAGCACGTCGTCGTGGCCTTCGAGGGCGACCCGCAGGAGCTGCGGGTTCTGGACGGTGTAGCGCTCCTGGGTCTGTTGCTCGGTGTGCGCGAAAAGCGGGCTCTGCATGGTGTGTTGCTCCCCCTCAGCTCCGGATCCGGAGGCGGTCGGTGCTGTCCTCACTGGGCTGTACGACAACGATGCCCTCTCCGGAGAAGCCCATCTGGTAGGCCTCGCCGCTGCCGCGCCCGATCAGGGAGCCGGCCCTGAAGCTGCGCTTGCCCTTGACCTTCAGGTTCGGCGACCAGGCGATCAGCGCGTCCGGGTCCACGTACGTCTCGTCCTCGCCGCGGCCGCAGTCGACGACGATCGGCGTCCCGCGCGAGGTCAGCGCCACCCAGCCCTGACCGGAGACCTTGATGTTCCACAGGCCCTGTCCGGCGAACTTCGCCAGGCCCTTGACCCGCTCGACGCCCCACTGGAGGCTCGCGTCGAAGGCGAGCAGGTTGGTGCCGTTCACGGAGAGCGAGTCGCCCGCCAGGTTGATGACGACGACGTCCGCTCCGTAGTCCGCGAGATAGAGCAGGCCGTCTCCGGAGCACTTCATCAAGGGCGCACCCTCGCCGGTGATCCAGTCGCGCGCGATCTGGCGGACGGCGGGCGGGTTCGGCTCATACTGCACGAAGCCTTCGTAGGCGACCATCGACCCCACGCGCGCGAGGAGGTCGTTCCCGGTCTGCATGGCGACCTTGACCATGTGGTGGCCGTGGTTCTCCATGCGGGCGGCGACGGGTGCCGGGGCAAAGCCCGCAAGCTGCTGGTTCATGACGGGCTCCCTCAGACCTCGAACGGCTGGACGACGATGAAATTGCCGGGCGCGCCACGGAACTGGAGGTTCACGCTCTCCCCCGTGGAGCCCGCGGAGGCGTTGCCGCGCAGCCTGACCTGGCTGGACACGATCGCCTGAGCGGCCGCCGACCACGCCACCACGGCGTGGCAGTCGGCGAAGGTCGTCGGCGTGACCGGCAGCACGACAGGCGTGCCGTGCGTCTTCACGACGACCGTGCCGCTCCCCTGGAACTGCATGACGAACAGCGCGCCACCGGGAATCCCATGGCCCTCGATGCGGCGCACCTCGTGCTGGAGGGACTCGTCGAAGGCGAGGACGTTCTCGGCGGAGACGCAGATCGCGTCCCCCTGGAGCTCGATGGGGTGCAGGTGCGTGCCCTCCTCGGCGAGGAAGACCTGGCCGCGTCCGGAGCAGCGCATGAGCTGCATCTCCTGGCCGGTCGCGTTGCCCACGATGCGGCCCTGGAAGCCCGCGCCCTTGTAGCCGAACTCGACCTTGCCCTGGTACAGCACCATGCTGCCCTGGCGGGCGAGCACGGGCTGGTCGCCGACGCCCAGGTCGACGCGGACCAGCTTCTCGTTCTGCTGCGTCCAGCGCTGGCCCGTGGCCGCCTCGCGGTACTTCTGGAGCGCGGCGGCGACACCGGCGCCCTGCGGGGCGGCCTGCGGGACTCCGCCCGCGGCACCCGCGGCGAACGGGGCCTGCGCCTGGCCCGGGATCTGCCCCGGGGCCGGGGCCTGGGGCTGCTGGCCGTAGCCGGGCGGCGCGGGCGCGGCGGCCTGCTGGCCGTAACCGGGGGGCGGGGGTGCCGAGGGCTGCTGCTGGTCGTAGCCCGGCGGGGGCGGTGCGGTGGGCTGGCCGTAGCCGGGCGGCGGGGGTGCGGACGGCTGCTGGCCGTAGCCCGGCGGCGCGGGCGGGGTCTGGCCGAACTGCGGCTGCTGCGGGGGCTGTTGGCCCGGCTGGCCGTGCTGGCCCGGAGGCTGCGCGCCCGGCTGGCCGTACGGCGTCGGGGCCGACGGCGGCGGCACGGCTCCGCCCGGCTGGTTGATCGGCGCGACGATGGTCTGCGCGGCGTGCACCGAGGGGTCGGCGGGGGCCGGGGCGGGCGGCGGGGTGGCGCCCGCGGGGGGCGCGAAATGCTGTGCGGGCGCGGGATCCGGGGCGGGAGCCGGGGACGGCGTGGCCGGGGCCGCGGGCGCGCCGAACGCGGGCGGTGCCGCGGCACCGGCGGCGGGCGGCGCGAAACCGGGGGCGGCCTGGGGCTCCGGGGCCGCGGGCTCCTCCTCGGCGACCTCCCCGCCGAAGTTCCTGATCAGCGCGTCGAGCCCGCCGTCGAAGCCCTGCCCGACGGCGGCGAAGCGCCACACGTCCTTCAGGTAGAAGTCGCCCAGCATCAGGGCGCGCTCGGTAGAGAACTCCGCGCCGGAGAAGGAGTAGCGGGCCACTTCCTCGCCGCCGGCCACGATCCGGATGTAGCCGGAGGAGATCTGCGACATCTGCCCGGCGCCGTCGATCGACGCGGTGAACGACAGCTTCTGGATCTGCGGCGGAATACGGTCCAGCGTGACGCGGAACGACTCGTGGTCGCCGGCCTGCGCGCCCAGGAGCTGAAGCGACTCCTCCGGAGACTTCGGCTGGTTGAAGAAGATGAAGTAACGGTCGTCCGAGAGCCGCTCGCTCCCGTCGAGGCCGAAGCAGCTGATGTCGAAGCTCACCCCGGGGGCAGCGATGTGCACCCCTACGTACAGATCGGTGCCCGCGGTGAGGTCACTGATCTTGGCCTTGTGGCCGCGTTGGAATTCCCTGGCCATACGTAACGACCGTCCCCCATCCCGAATGTGAATGCGTCGCGCCAGGCTAACCGCTCAGTCCGACAACGAACCAAGTCGGTACAGACCCGGTACACAACGCGCGCACCAGGCGCCTCTCATTCCTCCCGGGCGGCCGGCAGATGCGGCAGCCGGTCCGCCGCGACCACGCCTTCGAGGTAGCCGCGAGCCCGCTCGGTACGCGGATACGCCTCGAGGAGGCGCCAGAACCTCGGCCCGTGCCCGGGCACGAGGAGGTGCGCGAGCTCATGCAGCAGGACGTAGTCCACGACGTACTCCGGCATGCCCTGCAGCCGGTGCGAGAGCCGGATGCTGCCCTCCGACGGCGTGCACGAGCCCCACCGGGTGTTCTGGTTCGTAACCCAGCGAACGGATGTGGGCCGCGCCCGGCCGTCGAAGAACTGCTCGGACAGCCGCTGGGCCCGCTCGGCGAGTTCGCTGTCGCCCAGAACGCGTTTGCTCTCTTGTGCCGCCAACTTGTCCAGCATCACGTTCACCCAGCGCTGTTCCTCCGCCTCGGACATGCGGGCCGGGATCAGGACGACGGTGCGGTCGCCCTCCCGGTACGCCGAGACCGTTCTGCGGCGGCGGGCGCTCCTTCGCACCTCGACCGCGCTCGCCGCCGAGCCGGGTGACGGCGGGCTGGTCGCGCTGCGCTGTGGTCCTGTGGCGCGGTGCAGTGGGTCGGCGGGCACGCCTCGACGTTACCCGCTTGGCGTGGGGGAAGTCCCGCCTCCGGGACGGTTGGGTCCCGATCCACTCCCCATGCGCTTGATTAGTACGACAAGTATTCGCCGCCTGTGGACAACCGCGCGCACACCCCCGGACGGGCGGGCATTCTGGCAGCGCGGACACGAAACGGGGGGCCGACCATGCATCCGATCCTGAAGCCTGCGCTGCGCCGGGGCTGGCGCAATCTGAACACCGTCCAATTCGGGGTGACGCGGGCGCACGCCCGGGTCCTGGAGCCGGTCGACACGGCGACAGGCAGCTTCCTCACCCTCCTCGACGGCACCCGCGGGCTGCCGCTGCTGCGCGAGGAAGGGCAGCGGATGGGCCTGCCCGACGGCCACGTGGACCGGCTCCTGCACCGGCTGGCCCGGGCCGGACTCCTCGACGACGCGACGGGCGGAGGCCCGGCGGCCGACGCCCTGCGTTCCCGCACGGAAGTCATGGACCGGCTGCGCCCGGACCTCGCCGCGCTGTCGGCCATCACCCCGGAGCCGAACCAGGGCATCCGCAAGCTGGCCGCGCGCCGGGCCACCCGCGTGCGCGTCCAGGGCACGGGCCGGGTGGGAGCGGTCGTCGCCTCGGTCCTGTCCGGCGCGGGCGTCGGCCAGGTCGAGGTGATGGACGGGGGCTGCGTCGAGCCGTGGGACGTCGCCCCGGGCGGGCTGCCGCCCGAATCGGTCGGGCAGCGCAGGGACGCCGCCGCGAGAACGGCCGTGCGCCGCGCGGCACCGGGCCGCCCGCCGCGTCACCCCGAGGACAGGAGCGACGGCGAGCGCCCGCTGTCCCTGATCGTCCTCGCCCCGCGCGACGGCCTGGACGCCTTCGCTCCCGACCCGCTCGCCGCCGAGCCCCTCATCGCGGCAGGGACTCCGCATCTGTACGCGGGTGTGATCGAGGGCACAGGGGTGCTCGGCCCGTTGGTGCTGCCGGGCGCGACCGCCTGCGCCGGGTGCCTCGCCCTGGACCGCGCGGACGCGGACGCCGCGTGGCCGCGCATGCTGGCCCAGTGGCGCTCGGGCCGTCGCCATCAGGTTCCGGCCTGTGACCTGGCTCTCGCCACCACGGTGGCCGGGCTGGCCGCGGCGCACGCCCTGGCCTTTCTGGACGGGGCGGAGCCGACTCTCGCGGGTGTCCGGTGGAAGGTCCCGGCTCCCGGTCTGACCTGGCACCGCCGACGTGAGCGGGCGCACGCCTCCTGCCCCTGTGGGGCGAGTGAGCAAGTTAAAGGGGAGCGCACCTCCGTGGATCGAGAGCCGCACGACACAATGGCCGGGTAACCGCCTGAAAGGGCGCGGCTGTCTGGGATTTGGAGGGGCGCATGTCTGATCTTCCCCGGAAGGCGGTAACCCGTACCGCCAAACTGGCCGCGCTGCCGCTCGGCTTCGCCGGCCGCGCGACCTGGGGGCTCGGCAAACGCATCGGCGGGAAGTCGGCGGAGCTCGTCGGCCGTGAGCTGCAACAGCGCACGGCGGAGCAGCTGTTCAAGGTGCTCGGTGAGCTGAAGGGCGGCGCCATGAAGTTCGGCCAGGCCCTCTCGGTCTTCGAGTCGGCCCTGCCGGAAGAGGTCGCGGGGCCCTACCGCGCGGCGTTGACGAAGCTTCAGGAGGCGGCACCGCCGATGCCGACCCGCACCGTGCACGCGGTGCTGGAGGAGCGGCTCGGCTCGAACTGGCGCGAGCTCTTCCTGGAGTTCGAGGACAAGCCCGCGGCGGCGGCCTCGATCGGCCAGGTGCACCGGGCGGTGTGGGAGGACGGGCGCGACGTCGCGGTGAAGGTGCAGTATCCGGGCGCGGGCGAGGCGCTGCTCTCGGATCTGAATCAACTGAGCCGCTTCGCGCGGGTCCTCGGGCCGCTGATCCCGGGCATGGACATCAAGCCGCTCATCGCCGAGCTGCGCGACCGCGTCTCCGAGGAGCTGGACTACGCCCTGGAGGCACAGGCCCAGCACGCCCACGCCGAGGAGTTCGCGGAGGACCCGGATGTCGTGGTGCCGGACGTGGTCCACCAGAGCGAGCAGGTCCTGGTGACGGAGTGGATGGACGGGGTGCCGCTGTCGGAGGTGATCACGGAGGGGACGCAGGAGCAGCGTGACCGTGCCGGACAGCTCCTCACCCGCTTCCTCTTCTCCGGCCCGGCCCGCACGGGTCTGCTGCACGCCGACCCCCATCCGGGGAACTTCCGCCTGCTCCCCGGCGACAAGGGATCATGGCGGCTCGGCGTCCTGGACTTCGGCACGGTGGACCGGCTGCCCGGCGGGCTGCCCCCGACGATCGGCGACTCGCTGCGGATGACCGTCGAGGGCGAGGCCGACGCGGTGTACGAGATGTTGTGCGAGGAGGGTTTCGTCAAGGAGACGGTCGACCTGGAGCCGGAGGCCGTCCTCGACTATCTGCTGCCGATCATCGAGCCGGCCGTGGCCGACGAGTTCACCTTCACCCGCGGCTGGATGCGCAGCCAGGCGGCGCGCGTGGCCGACCCCCGCTCCCCCGCCTACCAGTTGGGCAAGCGTCTGAACCTGCCCCCGTCGTATCTCCTGATCCACCGCGTCACGCTGAGCACCATCGGCGTCCTGTGTCAGCTGGGCGCGACGGTGCGTATGCGTGAGGAACTGGAGGAGTGGCTGCCGGGGTTCGTGCCGGAGGAGATCGAGGAGATGGAGGACGCGATCGAGGAAGAGGGCGACCTGGAGGAAGCGGCGGTCGAGGCGTGAGGGTGCGCCTGCCCGGCGGCGAGGCCGGTCACCACCAGGAGGAGTCGAGGCGGCCTTCGATCGCTCGGATGTTGTCCCGGGCGCAGGCGTCGCAGAAGTAGTGCCGGACGCCGTTCTCGACGGAGCAGATCCAGGTCGGGGGCCGGCCTTCGGCGACCTTGCCGCAGCTGGCGCAAACGAGGTTCTCGGCGTCCGCAGGTTCAGGAGGCTGCTGGTCCACCCGGCGACCTTATCGCCGCCGCCGAAGGATCGGTGAGCACAACGCACCGCGGGGGCCGGTCCGTTCGGACCGGCCCCCGCGGGCTACTGCGAGTGAAGCTCGACGGGAGCTTCCGTGATGTGCGTGTGCAGTGCGTCTCGCGGTTGCCGCGTGCCTACTGCATGACCGCCATTGCGAGCGCGCGCCGGGCACGCAGGGACGCGCGCTCGGCGCGGCGCTGCATGCGGCGGGCCGCGATCAGGCGGGCGGCCGGACGGTGCTCGTCGGCCTCACGCATGCGTTCGTGCATATGCGCACGAGCCAGGGCTTCTGGGATGAGTTGCATTTCGCGGGTCCTGTTCTGGCGCGACCCGGTCGCGCCGGTGGTGAAGAAGTCTGGGGTGGCGGAGCCGCTGGGCTCGCTGGTGGGTGCCTTCATCGGGGCCTGCTTCTTGGGGTCGTGCGTCAGGGGGCGATCGATCGTGCCGGCGGTGCTCATGCCACTACCGGGTTCTTCCGCGGGCGGCCACGCGGCCGCTTGCGGGCCACGACCACGCCCTGGACGAACAGTTCGCCGCCCCAGACGCCCCACGGCTCACGCCGCTCCTTGGCGCCGGCCAGGCAGGCCTCCATCAACGGGCAGGTACGGCAGAGGGACTTGGCGTACTCGACGTCCGCCGGCGACTCGGCGAAGAAGACCTCCGGGTCGTAGGCACGGCAGGGGACGGGTACGCCGAGGTTCTCGATGGCGTCGTCGAGCGCGGTGAGCGCGGTCAGGGGAGTCAAGGTCGGGTCCTCCGTGGGAACGGGCGGGGGGAGCGGGTCTGAAGGCGGTACGGACGGGGCGTGCGCTTCGAGTTGCACGGTGGTGTCTTCCTCGTCTGGTCGTTCCGGCCTGGTCGGCCGGCTGGCGGCTGGTACCGGGTCTTGCTCGGCCCCTTCGCTCCGTCTCCCCGCTTCGGGGCAAACAGAAGGGCCGCGGATCCCGGGTGGGGTTCCGCGGCCCTGAAGGCGCCGGCCTGATCGAAGATCAGGCTGGATCACTCCAGGGTTCGAGCCCACGGAAGGCCCACATCGTGTGGTGCTGCGTCGTCTGCTTCCGGAATCCGGCACCGGCTGCCGCGAAGGCATAGGCGTGCGCCTGTGCCGTCGCTACTGCTTCCGGTGCCTTGGTCGGTCGCTCATTGCCCTCACGGATCTGGAGACCCGAGAGAGGCAGGGAGGCGGACGCCGGACGCACGGCGGCATTACCGACAGAAGGAGCGGCGGTGCCGACGGACAGACCGGTGCCCAGGTTCGAGAAGCCGAGCAGGCAGGAAGCGACGACCGAGCGATCGGTCATTTTGGCGGTGCTGATGAAGCTCTTCTTGATGCTGATCACTGGAATTCGCCTCCTCTCGGCGTCTGGGGGATCGGCCGGAACCGATCCTGCGGACTGACAAGTACAGCACGGGACCAGGGCTTCGGTGAAGCCGCCGTTCCCGTGCTTAAGAACCTATGGGGATTGCTGGCGCATGCGCAAACTATTTTTTCGACGAGTTTGAATCAGTTCGCCTCGTCGGCTCCGCCAAGCTCCTGACCTGCACAGATGGCGAGGACATCGGCACCGAACCGGTTGAGCTTGCGCATGCCGACCCCGGGGATCCGGGCCAGATCGCCCTCTTCCTCGGGTGCGGCCTCGGCGATGGCGATCAAGGTTTTGTCCGTGAAGACGCAGAACGCGGGCTGCCCGAGGCGCTGGGCCTGGCCGGAGCGCCAGTCCCGCAGCCGTTCGTAGAGCCCTTCGTCCATGTCCGACGGGCAGTCCTCGCAGCGCATGAGCTTCATCTCACCGGCCTCGGTGAGGGTGCGGCCGCAGACGCGGCAGCGGGCCGGGGCGCGGCTGCCGCGGCGTCGGCTCCGGGGGGCGCCGGGCTCGGTGCCGCCGCCGGTGCCCCGCTCGATGCCGCCGGGCCCGCCCGCCGCGCGCCCCCCGGACGCCGTGCCCGAGCCGGGGCGCAGTCCGTCCAGGAAACGGCTGGGGCGGCGGTTGGGGCGGCCGCCCGGGGATCGGGAGAGGGCCCAGGACAGGGACAGGTGGACGCGGGCGCGGGTCACGCCCACATAGAGGAGCCTGCGCTCCTCCTCGACCTGTTCGTCGGTCTTGGCGTACGTGATCGGCATCATGCCCTCGGCGAGGCCGACCAGGAAGACGGCGTCCCACTCCAGGCCCTTCGCGGCGTGCAGGGAGGCGAGGGTGACGCCCTGGACGGTGGGCGCGTGCTGGACGGCGGCGCGCTCGTCCAGCTCGGCCACCAGGTCGGCGAGCGTGGCCTCGGGCCTGGCGGCGGCGAAGTCCTCGGCGAGGCGCACCAGGGCGGCCAGGGACTCCCAGCGGTCCCGCACCGCCCCGGAGCCCGCGGGGGGCTGTGTCGTCCAGCCCTTGGTGGAAAGGACGGCACGCACCTGCGAGGGCAGGTCCACCACGTCGTCCAGGAGGGCGTCGTTGGATCCGAAGCGGGCGGCGCCGCGCAGGGCGGCGCCCGCCTCGCGGACCTCCGTGCGCTCGAAGAAGCGCTCGGCGCCACGCAGCTGGTAGGGGATGCCGGCGTCGGCCAGGGCCTGTTCGTAGATCTCCGACTGCGAATTCGTGCGGAACAGGACCGCGATCTCGCCTGCGGGGACGCCGTCGGCCATCAGGGCGCGGATGCGGCGGGCGGCGCCTTCGGCTTCGGCGGGCTCGTCCGCGTACTCCGTGTAGACGGGGTCGGTGCCGCGCTCGCGCTGGGAGACCAGTTCGAGGCGGTGGTCGGCGGCGCGGCCACTGGCCTGGGCGAGCAGGCCGTTGGCGAGGTGGACGACCTGGGGGGTCGAGCGGTAGTCCCTGACGAGCTTCACGACCGTCGCGCCCGGGTGGCGGGTGCGGAAGTTCAGCAGGTGGTCGGGGGTGGCGCCGGTGAAGGAGTAGATGGTCTGGCTGGCGTCGCCGACGACGCAGAGGTTGTCGCGGTCGCCCAGCCACAGCTCCAGGAGGCGCTGCTGGAGGGGGCTCACGTCCTGGTACTCGTCGACCACGAAGTGCTGGTACTGGGAGCGGACCTGGTCGGCGATGTCGTGGCGGTCCTGGAGGATGCCGACGGCCAGGAGCAGGACGTCTTCGAAGTCGATGACGGTGCGGTCGCGCTTGATGTCCTCGTACGCCGCGTACAGCTGGGAGATCTCGGCGGCGGCGCGGGGGATGTCGCGGCCGGACTTGGCGGCCGCCGCTGCGTAGTCCGCGGGGACGGTCTGGGTGACCTTGGACCATTCGATCTCGCCGGTCACGTCCCGCAGTTCGTTGCGGTCCAGGCGGATGCGGCAGGCGGCCGCGGCCTCGGCGACGAGCTGGACCTTGCGCTCGACGAGGCGCGGCAGCGGGCCGCCGACCGCCTTCGGCCAGAAGTACTGGAGCTGGCGCAGGGCGGCGGAGTGGAACGTGCGCGCCTGGACGCCGGTGGCGCCGAGCTGGCGCAGGCGGCCGCGCATCTCGCCGGCCGCGCGGTTGGTGAACGTGACGGCGAGCACACTGGTGGGCTGGAGGATGCCCGCACGCACCCCGTACGCGATGCGGTGGGTGATGGCGCGGGTCTTGCCCGTGCCGGCGCCCGCGAGCACGCACACTGGCCCGTGCAGGGCGGTGGCGACCTCGCGCTGCTCCGGGTCGAGCCCGTCGAGCACCGCGTCGGCCCCGCTCGGCGGAGCCGAGCACTGAGAGCCGCCGGAGTCCCGCGGGAAGAGGGTGGAAGGCGTTGCTGCTGTCACCCCGCCATGCTGCCAGGTCCCGAGGGGCCGCAGAGCCGGTTGTCCACAGGGAGGCGCCTGCAGTCGTACTAATGCGGGAATGGTGACCGGGTCACGTACGTTCGAGACAGTGCGACGACGCACCCGAAGTGCGATGACGCCACCCGAGCCTTAAGGAGCACGAGAGACATGCCGGGCACTGTGACGATGTACAGCACCACGTGGTGCGGCTACTGCCGCAGGCTGAAGGGCCAGATGGACCGCGAGGGGATCGCGTACAACGAGATCAACATCGAGCACGACCCGGACTCCGCGGCCTTCGTGGAGAAGGCGAACGGCGGCAACCAGACGGTTCCCACCGTTCTCTTCCCCGACGGTTCGACGCTGACCAACCCCTCGCTGGCCCAGGTGAAGCAGAAGCTGGCCGCCTGACCGGCTAGCCGACCGTTCCGGGCTTCGGCAGAGGCTTGCCGTACCAGAGCTCGATCAAGCGGGCCGCAATCGAGATCCCGTAGGGAGGCAGGACCTCCCCGGACTCGAAGGCGGCCCGCAGGTCGTCGCGGGAGAACCAGCGCGCCTCGTGGATCTCCTCGCCGTCGACGTTGATCTCCGAAGAGGTCGCGCGGGCCATGAAGCCCAGCATCAGGCTGGAGGGGAACGGCCACGGCTGGCTCGCGACGTACTCGACGTCGCCGACCGTGACGCCCGCCTCTTCGAAGACCTCGCGGCGTACGGACTGCTCGATCGACTCGCCCGGCTCCACGAAGCCCGCGAGCGTCGAGAAGCGGCCTTCGGGCCAGTGCACCTGGCGGCCGAGGAGCGCGCGGTCCTCGTCGTCCGTCACCAGCATGATCACGGCCGGGTCGGTGCGCGGGTAGTGCTCGGCACCGCAGGCCTGGCAGCGGCGGATGTGGCCCGCGGCCGCGATGACGGTGCGCTCGCCGCAGCGCGAGCAGAAGCGGTGCATCCGCTGCCAGTTCTCCAGAGCCACCGCGTGCACCATCAGGCCCGCGTCGCGCGGGGACAGCAGCAGGCCCGCCTCGCGCAGGCCGGCCGCGCGCGCGGACGCGTCCATGCGGCCGGGCAGCGAGTCCTTCTGGAGCGCGAAGTAGCTCACGCCGTCCTCGTCGGTCCCCAGGAAGTAGCGGTGGGCTTCGGTGAGGGGCGCCTCGAACGACGGAGTCATCACGAGTTCGGTGTGGCCCTCGGGGGTCTCGTCGATGAGCACCTGGCCGCCGGAGACCACGAAGACCCGTGTCGACGGGTGGCTCCACGCGGCGGCGAGCCAGGCCTCGTCGAGACGGTGGTGGGCCGCGCGGTCGATGCCGCTCGGCGCGGTGAGCGAGATCGGACGGTCAGCGGCGCGGTCGGTCCAGGTGGTCACTGGTGCTTCCAACTCCCCCGGTGGAATGGGTGGTTCAGCGAGCGGATCTGTTCAGTGTGCATCGCGGCGGGCGACGCGGTTCGCCGGCTCAGGGGGCGCCGCGCCAGTGTTCCGCGAGGTCGCCCCACAGGTAGGCGCTGGTTTCGACGCCCTTGAGGAGCAGGTCGAGCTCGACCTTCTCGTTCGGCGCGTGCCAGCCGTCCGAGGGAATGGAGATGCCGAGGAAGAGCACCGGCGCCTCCAGGACGTCCTGGAGGTCGGCCGCCGGTCCCGAGCCGCCCTCGCGCGTGAAGCGGATGTCCTGCTCGAAGGCGCGGCCCATGGCGCGGGCGACGGACTGCAGGGCCGGGTGGTCCAGCGGCGTCAGACAGGGACGCGTCGCGCCGCTGAAGGCGATCGTGTGCCGGATCCCGGTGGGCAACTGATCGGCCACCCACGCGCGGACGGCCTTCTCGACGCGGTGCGGGTCCTGGCCCGCGACCAGCCGGAAGGACAGCTTCAGGAGCGCGCTCGACGGGATGATCGTCTTGCCGCCGGCGCCCTGGTAGCCGCCGCCGATGCCGTTGACCTCGGCGGTCGGGCGGGCCCAGATGCGCTCCAGAGTGGTGTGTCCGGCCTCTCCGTGGGCGGCGTGCGACTTGGCCGTACGCAGCCACTCGGCCTCGTCGAACGGCAGCTCGGCGAAGAGCTCGCGCTCGCGGTCGGTGAGTTCGACGATGCCTTCGTAGAAGCCCGGTATCGCTACGCGCGCGTGCTCGTCGTGCAGCGCGGCGACCAGCCGGGCGGCGGCCGTCGCCGGGTTGGGCACGGCGCCGCCGAAGGAGCCGGAGTGGATGTCCTGGTCCGGGCCGTACAGCTCGATCTCGCACTCGGCGAGGCCCCGCATGCCCGTGCACACCGTGGGGGTGTCCTTGGACCACATGCCGGTGTCGGAGACGATCACCGCATCGGCGGCGATGCGCTCGCGGCGCTCCTCGATCAGGGCGCGGAAGTTCGGGGAGCCGGACTCCTCCTCGCCCTCGATGAGCAGCTTCAGGTTCACGGCGGGGGCGCCGCGGCCGGTGGCGGCGAGGTGGGCGCGGACGCCGAGCGTGTGGAAGAAGACCTGGCCCTTGTCGTCGGCGGCCCCGCGCGCGTAGAGGCGGTTGTCGCGGACGACCGGCTCGAAGGGGTCGGTGTCCCAGCCGTCCTCTAGGGCGGCGGGCTGCACGTCGTGGTGGCCGTAGACGAGGACGGTGGGCGCGTCCGGGTCGCCGGAGGGCCACTCGGCGAAGACGGCGGGGGCGCCGGCCGTCTCCCACACTTCCGCCGTCGGGAAACCGGTCGCCGTGAGCCGCGCGGCGAGCCAGTCGGCGCTGCGGCGCACGTCGGCGGCGTGGTCGGGCTGCGCCGACACGGACGGGATGCGCAGCCACTCGGCGAGGTCGTCGAGGAAGGCGGCGCGATGGTCGCCGATGTACGCGCGCACGGCGTCGACTGCAGTGGCGGCGCTGCTGGCGCTGACTGCACTGGCAGCGCTGCTGACGGGCTTGCTCATGGTCACGAGCCTATCGGCCCGCGGGAGCGGTCCGGTCGGGCGGCCGGTCGGCCCGCTGCCCGCCCGGCGCCGCGGCGCCCGTGCCGCCCGCGCCCGCCCCGGCTGCCGTGTCCGAGGAGGCCTCTTGCCCGTCCTCCCCGTTCTCTCCGTCCTCCCCCAGCAGAATCCGCTCCAGCTCGGCCCGGCCCGGCAGGTCCGCGGGGCGGACGGTCTCGCCACTGCGTACGTAGAGGAAGGCGGCCCGCACCGACTCCGGCGGGACACCGTGCTGATCGGCCCAGGCGAGGCGGTAGACGGCGAGCTGGAGGGGATCGGCGTTCTGGGTGCGGCTGGTCTTCCAGTCGACGATTTCGTACGTGGTGTCGTCGCCGTCGCCGTACTTGTAGACGGCGTCCATGCGGCCGCGGATGACGCGGCCCGCGATGGCGAGCTGGAAGGGGGCCTCGACGCGGTAGGGCGTGCGGTGGGCGTACTCGGTGCGCTCGAAGGCTTCCTTGAGCTCTTCCAGGTCGCGTTCGTCGGCGATCTCCGCCTCCCCGGGGCCGCCGCCGGGCAGCTCGTCCGGGCCGAGCATGGGCAGCCGCAGCTCTTCGAAGCGCGCCTCGACCCAGGCGTGGAAGCGGGTGCCGCGGCGGGCCGCGGGCTGCGGCGGGCGGGGCATGGGCCGCGCCAGCTCCTGCGCGAGCCCGTCCGGGTCGCTGGCAAGCCGCAGCACCTGGGAGGCGGTGATCGTGGCCGGCAGGGGGACGTCCCGGACGCTCTCGCGGGCGCGCAGGAGCTCGCCGGTGAGGGCGTCCAGATCACGGTCCCAGGAGGTGAGGGTGCGGATCTCCTCCGGGGTGAGGTGGGGCCTCGTGTGCGGCACGCGCGCGTGCCGCGTCGGGCTTTCCCGGGCGGTCCAGGAATCCCACGCCGTGGGGTCGGCGCCCTCCGAGGGTTGGACGTCTTCGTAGATGTCTCCCTCGTAGACGCCTTCTTCGTAGACGCCCTCTTCGTGGACGTCTGTTGCGTAGACGTCTTCTCCGTAGACACCCTCTTCGGCGAGAGCCTCGTCGTCCGGGGGCGGCGGCCAGTCCGGGTCCGTCGCGTACTCCGGGGGTTCGGCTGCGTACGCGGGCGTGGCGGCACCGGCGGCGGGGTGGGCCTCTTCGTGGGAGCGGGCGTCGTCCGCCGCCAGGCGGTCCAGGTGGGCGAGAACGGTGTCCGCGGCGGCGCGGCGGCGGGCCAGGGACGCGGCGTCGAGCGGGAGCGGCCAGACCTGGTCGGCCGTCTTCTCGTGCAGCGCCGGGTTCTCCTCGTCCTCCGCGGGCTCGGCCGCCCAGGCCTCGATCTCGCCGTGGCCGGCCGCGCAGTGGTCGTACAGGGCCCGCAAGAAGTCGGAGGGGCCGCGCGGCTTCTTCTGGGTGGGGCCCCACCAGTGGCCCGAGCCGAGCAGGAGGCTGCGGGGGCGGGTGAACGCGACGTACCCGAGGCGGAGTTCCTCCGTGTGCTGGTGGTCCTTCATGTCCGCGTGGAAGGCCTTCATGCCCTTGGCGTCCCACGTGTCGATGTCGGGCAGGGTGTCGGCGTCGCCGCGCAGGGCGTGCGGGACGACCTTGGCCTGGGCCGTCCACTTCTCGCGGCCCTGGGTGCTCGGGAACGTGCCGGTGACCAGGCCGGGCACGGCGACGACGTCCCACTCCAGGCCCTTGGACCGGTGGGCCGTGAGCACCTTGACGGTGTTCTCGCCGCCGGGCAGGGCGTTGTCGAGGCCCTTCTCGTACTGCGCGGCGGTGCGCAGGAAGCCGAGGAAGGCGAGCAGCGAGGCCGAGGGGTCGTTGGCGGCGAAGGAGGCGGCGACGTCGAGGAAGTTCGACAGGGTCTCGCGGCGGCGGGCGGCCAGGGCGTGCGGGGACGCGGAGAGCTCGACCTCCAGGCCGGTGACGGCGAGCACCCGGTGCAGGACGTCCATCAGCGGGTCGGCCAGCGAGCGCCGCAGGTCGCGCAGTTCGGTAGCGAGGCGCGCGAACCGGACCCGCGCCTCGGCGGAGAACGGCAGACCGTCGTCTCCGGAGGCGTCGGAAGGCGTCTCCAGGAACGTGTCGAGCGCGTCCGCGAGCGATATCACCTCGGACGGGTCGACGCCCTCGACGGCCTCGGCGAGCCGCCGGTCGGGGTCGTCGGGCGCGCTGTGCCCGTGCCGCACGAGGAGGCGGGCGCGGCGGCCCAGGAGGGCGAGGTCGCGCGGGCCGACGCGCCAGCGCGGGCCGGTCAGGAGGCGCACCAGGGAGGCGTTGGCGCCCGGGTCCTGGAGGACTTCGCAGACAGCCACGAGGTCGGCGACCTCCGGCAGGTGCAGCAGGCCGGACAGGCCGACGACCTCGACGGGCACGTCGCGGGCGACGAGCGCGCCCTGGATCTCCGCGAAGTCGGTGGCCGTGCGGCACAGGACCGCGATCTCGCCGGGGGCCTTGCCGGTGGCCACGAGGTGGGCGATGGAGTCGGCGATCCAGGCGATCTCCTCGCCGTGGGTGCGCAGCAGCGCGCAGCGCACGCTGCCGTCGCGCTCGGCGCCCGGGGCGGGCCGCAGGGCCTCCACGCCCGCGTGCAGGGCGCGCAGGGGCTCGGCGAGGCCGTTGGCGAGGTCGAGGAGGCGGCCGCCGCTGCGGCGGTTCTCGCTGAGGGCGTGGCGCGTGGCGGGGCGGCCGTCGGCATGCGCGAAGTGGTCGGGGAAGTCGTCGAGGTTGGCGACGGAGGCGCCGCGCCAGCCGTAGATCGCCTGGCAGGGGTCGCCGACGGCGGTCACCGGGTGGCCGGTGCCGCCGCCGAACAGGCCGGACAACAGGACGCGTTGGGCCACCGACGTGTCCTGGTACTCGTCGAGCAGGACGACGCGGAACTCCTCGCGCAGGATGCCGCCGACCTCCGCGCGGGTGCGCGCGAGGGTCGCGGAGTGGGCGATCTGGTCGCCGAAGTCGAGGAGGTCGCGGGCGCGCTTGGCGTCTCTGTACCGCTCGACGAGGCCGGTGAGCTCGGTGCGGGCGGCCGCCGCCTCGGGGACCTTGCGCAGGTCGGCGTTGGTGAGCTTCGCGGCGGCCAGCGTGCGCAGCAGTTCCGTGTCGTACGCCCGCAGGGTCGCGGGGGCCACCAGGTGCTCGGCGAGCTCGCTGTCGAGGGCCAGCAGGTCGCTGACGAGGTCCGGGAAGGAGCGGGTCAGCGCGGGATACGGGCCGGGGGCCTCGCGCAGCACGCGGGCGGCGAGCTGGAAGCGGGTGGCGTCGGCGAGGAGGCGGGCGGTGGGCTCCAGGCCGATGCGCAGGCCGTGGTCGGTGAGGAGGCGGCCCGCGAAGGCGTGGTACGTGGAGATGACCGGCTCGCCCGGCGGGTTGTCCGGGTCCACCGCGTCCGGGTCGGTGACGCCCGCCCTGATCAGGGCCTTGCGCACCCGCTCGGCGAGCTCGCCCGCCGCCTTGTTCGTGAACGTCAGGCCGAGCACCTGCTCGGGGGCGACCTGGCCGGTGCCGACCAGCCACACCACGCGCGCGGCCATCACCGTCGTCTTCCCCGACCCGGCTCCGGCCACGATCACCTGCGGGGCGGGCGGCGCGGTGATGCAGGCCGTCTGCTCCGGGGTGAAGGGGATGCCGAGGAGCTCTTTGAGCTGCTCGGGGTCGGTGAGGCGAGGAGACACGTCAGAGAGGCTAGCGGCGGCCACTGACAGCCGGGGCGGGACGGGTTCGTCCGTCGCCGCCGCCCGTGCCGGTGACCGCCGTCGCGGGAACGGGGCGGATCAGAGGCCCGCCAGCTCCTTCTGGTCGACGACCTCGCCGGACGACGGGGCCTTGACGTCGACGGGCTCGCCGTAGCCGCTGAAGGTCGCCGTGCCCTTGTCGTCACCGTCGTTGGTGACCTTCAGGAAGTAGGGCTTGCCCTCCATGGCGACGTAGAAGGTGGTGGTCTCGTCGCCCTTCTTCTTGACGAGGACGGCGGCCTTCTTGCCGTCGACCTCGGCGTCCTTCTCACGCTTGAGGCCCTTGAGCTTGTTGCTCTGGAACATGTCGCCGAGGTTGCAGGCGCTCTGCCCCTGGGAGGGCGCCTTCACCCAACGCCCCTTGACGCGCCCGGCGATCGTGGAGCCGGCGGTCGCCTTCCAGTACTTCTCGTCGGCCTTCATGTACGAGGACTTGCCTACGGTGAGCATCTCGGAGTGGCCGTTCTTGGGCGACTCGATCGTGGCCTTGCAGTCGCCGCCCTTGGCGACGGCGAACTCGCCGGTGGTCCGCCCGCCGCCCTCCTTGACCTCGCTCTTCATCGTGAAGGAGCCCGCGTTCTTGGAGGCGGTTGAAGCCTTCTTGGCGATCTTGTCGGCGCTCATGCCCTTGAAGGGGTCCTTGTCGCCGTCGTCGCTGCTGCAGCCCGTGATGCCGATGACGGCGGCGGCGCAGGCGGCTGCCGCGGCCAGGAGCTTCCGGTTGGCTGCCATGTGTGTTTCTCCTTGGAAAGACTTCAGGTTTACCGCGACCTTAGATGGCCTGTGAGAGTGCTATGGGCGCAGGTGACGGGACGTGACGTTGGCCACCGGTGGTGGCGGTGGGGCGTGGGTCAGTCCACGACGTGGCGGCCCTCCGGGCGGGCGCTGCACGACGCGCGGAACGCGCAGTGCGTGCAGTGCTGGCCCGTCGCGGGTGTGAAGCGTTCGTCGAGGACCTTGCCCGCGGCGGTGGCGAGGAGGTCCCCGACCCAGTCACCGGCGAGCGGCTCCTGGGCCTGGACCTTGGGCAGCGCGTCACCGCCGTCCTTCTTGGCGGCGCCCTGGCGCAGCTGGACCAGTTCCGCGCCGCCCACGTCGGGGCGTACGCCTTCGAAGACGTCGTCGGCAGCGCCCTCGCGCAACGCGAGCTGGTAGACGGCCAGTTGCGGGTGGCGGGCGACGTCGGCGGCGCTCGGGGCCTGCTTGCCGGTCTTGAAGTCCACTACGTAGGCACGGCCTTCGCCGTCCCGCTCGACGCGGTCCATGGAGCCGCGTACACGCACTTCGTAGGGACCCGCTTCGAGCGTCACGTCGAAGCCGTGCTCACTGGCGACCGGGGCGCGGCCCGCGTGGGCGCCGCTGACGTGCCACTGGAGGAAGCGTTCGAGCGCCACGCGCGCGTGCTCCTTCTCCTGTTCCGACTTCCAGGGGGCGTCGAAGGCGAGGGCGTCCCAGACGGAGTCGAGGCGCTCCATGAGGACGTCGAGGTCGGCGGGCGTGCGCCCGGAGGCGACCTCGTCGGCCAGGACGTGCACGACGTTGCCGAAGCCCTGGGCCGCGGTCGCGGGCGCGTCGGCCTTCACCTCGCGGCCCAGGAACCACTGCAGAGCACAGGTGTTGGCGAGCTGGTCGAGCGCGCTTCCCGAGAGGACGACCGGCTTGTCGCGGTCCCTCAGGGGCACCGCGCTCGCCGTCGGCTCGAACATGCCCCACCAGCGGTGCGGGTGCGCGGACGGGACGAGCGGACGCCCGTCGGCGTCGTCGAGCGCGGCCAGGCGGGCCAGACGCTGTGCGGCGGCTTCGCGCAGGGCGTCCGAGGCGTGCGGGTCGACGGTAGTGGCCCGCAGCTCCGCGACGAGCGCGGCGACGGACAGCGGGCGGCGCGGGCGGCCGGTCACGTCCTTCGGCTCGACGCCGAGTTCGGTGAGGAAGCGGGAGGGCTGGTCACCGTCGTCGGCGGGCGCCTTGACGGCGGTCACGACGAGGCGTTCTCGCGCGCGCGTGGCGGCGACGTAGAACAAACGGCGCTCTTCGGAGAGGAGTGCTCCCGGGGTGAGGGGTTCGGCGATGCCGTCGCGTCCGATGCGGTCGGCCTCCAGGAGCGAGCCGCGGCGGCGCAGGTCCGGCCAGAGGCCTTCCTGGACGCCCGCGACCACCACGAGCCGCCATTCGAGGCCCTTGGAGCGGTGTGCCGTCATCAGGCGTACGGCGTCGGGGCGCACGGCGCGGCGCGTGAGCGTGTCCGCGGCGATGTCCTGCGCCTCGATCTCGTCGAGGAAGTTGAGGGCGCCACGGCCGCCGGTGCGTTCCTCGGCGCGGGCCGCGGTGGCGAACAGGGCGCAGACCGCGTCGAGGTCGCGGTCCGCGTTGCGGCCCGCCGCGCCGCCGCGCCGCGCGGTGCGCTCCAGGCGGCGCGGCCACGGCGTGCCGTCCCACAGGTCCCACAGCGCCTGCTCGGCGGTCCCGCCGCCCGCGAGGCGCTTCCTGGCCCGGCTCAGCAGTTCGCCGAGGCGCTGGGCGCCCTTCGCGTACGAGGGGTCGTGCGCGGTCAGCCGCTCCGGCTCGGCGAGCACGCGGGCCAGCAACTCGTCCGAAGACGGCGGCAGATGGTTGCCCCCGGCCCGCTCCTCCTCCCGCAGGGCCCGGCCGAGGCGCCGCAGGTCGGCGGCGTCCATGCTCGCCAGGGGCGAGGTGAGGAGCGTGAGGGCGGTCTCGGTGTCGAGCCAGGCGGGAGTGGTGGGCGCGGCCTCGCGCGAGTCGTCGGACGACGGCTCCGGGGGCGACGGTTCGCTGGACGCCGCCTCCGGGGACGCCGATTCCGCGGACTCCAGCTTGTCCGGCGCCGCAGACTCCGGCTCGTCCAGCTCGTCCAGCTCGTCCAGCTCGACCAGCTCGACCGGCGCCGCCGACCCGTCCCGCTCCCCCGACTCGTCCGGCACCCCCTCCCCCGACTCCGCCCCCTCCCCCGACTCCGCCCTCGCCACCGCCCGCAGGGCCGTCAGCAGGGCCGTCACCGCGGGCTCGTGGCGCAGGGGGATGTCGTCGCCGTCTATGTCCAGGGGGACGCCCGCCGCGGTGAGGCTGCGGCGGACGGACGGGATGGTGCGGGTGCCCGCGCGGACGAGGACGGCCATCTCGCTCCAGGGGATGCCGTCCTCCAGGTGGGCGCGGCGCAGGATGTCCGCGATGTTGTCGAGCTCCGTGCCGGCCGTGGGGTACGTACGGACGTCGACGCGGCCGCCGTCCCTGGCGGCCGTCAGTTCCCGGTGGGCGCGCACCTTCTCCGCGGGCAGCCGGGTGAGCGGCATGCGCGCGGTGATCAGGCGGGTGGCCGCAAGGAGCCGCGCCCCGGACCTCCGGGACGTTGTCAGGACCTCGACCGGAGCGGGCGTGCCGTCCGCGCGCGGGAAGTCCGCCGGGAACTGGAGGATGCCGTTCACGTCGGCGCCACGGAAGGCGTAGATCGACTGATCGGGGTCTCCGAAGGCGACGAGGTCGCGGCCGCCGCCCGCGAGCGCGTGCAGCAGGCGCACCTGCGAAGGATCCGTGTCCTGGTACTCGTCGACGAACACCGCGTCGTACTGGGCCGCCAGCGCGCGGGCGACCTCGGGGCGGCGGGCGAGCAGCACCGCGCGGTGCACCAGCTCCGCGTAGTCGAGCACTCCTTGCATGTCGAGCACGTCGAGGTACTCGGCGAGGAACGCCGCCGCGGCGCGCCAGTCGGGGCGGCCGCCGCGCCGGGCGAAGGCGTCCAGGGCCGCCGGGCCGAGGCCCAGTTCGCGGCTACGCGCGAGCACGGCGCGCACCTCGTCGGCGAAGCCGCGCGTGGTGAGGCAGGCGCGCAGCTCGTCCGGCCAGCGCACCCGCGCGAGGCCCTCCCGCGCGAGGTCGGTCTGGCCGGCGAGGAGCTCGCGTACCGCCACGTCCTGCTCGGGTCCCGACAGCAGCCGGAGGGGTTCCACGAAGAGGTCGGCGTCCTGGTGGGCGCGGACGAGGGCGTAGCAGAACGAGTGGAACGTGGTCGCCTGCGGGGCGTCGGCGGCGCCTATGCGGTGCGCCATCCGGTCCCGCAGCTCGACGGCGGCCCTGCGGCTGAACGTGAGCACCAGGACGCGCTCGGGATCGGTCCCCTTGGCCACCCGCGCGGCCACCGCCTCCACCAGGGTGGTGGTCTTGCCGGTGCCCGGACCTGCGAGAACGAGCATCGGACCGCCGGCATGGTCAACCACGGCGCGCTGGCGTGCGTCCAGGTGAGGGGGATCCGCAGGGACCGGCGGGGTACGCACCAGTCGATAGGCGCCCGAGTTCCCCTGTCGTACCTGAGGGTGCGACGGGTGCCGGGCGTGCCGGACGGATGAAGTGGAGCTCACGTGGATCGCCGGTCCTGGTGGGTGTACTGGTCGAGGTGCGGCTGCGCGACAGCTGCGGGGTGAGTGTGAAATGCGTGCTGTCGACGCTACGCCAGCGAACGCGCGGGGCGCGTGGCTTCCCCCGGACGGGCCACCGGTCCGCCGCCGGTCCCGTGCATGGCGGAAGCTGTCAGGTGTGAGGCTCCGGAGCCACGTCCGCCGTGCCGCCGTCCCAGCGCGCCCTGCGCATGTCCAGGCGCGGCATGCTCCGCTCGGCCGCGCGGCCCACCTCCCGCAGCGGGGTGCCCTCCGCGCGGTAGGCCGCCAGCGCGCGCAGTTCGTGGCCCGGCAGCAGCACGCCGTCCGAGCGCACCACGCGCCACCACGGCACCGCGCCTCCGTAGAGCGCCATCACGCGGCCGACCTGGCGCGGGCCGCCCTCCTCCAGCCACTCCGCGATGTCTCCGTACGTCATCACGCGACCCGGAGGGATTCGTTCCGCCACATCCAGGACCCGCTCCGCGTACTCCGGCAGCTCCGCTTCGTACCCCGACAGCTCCGCTTCCGATCGGCTCTCCTCGCTCATCCGGACCATCCTGCCGCATGGCACCGACACGGTGACGGCTGCGCGACAGAGCGTGCGACAGTGCAGGCAACAGGGGCCGAAGTGGCAAATCGTGACCGTTTCGCGCCCCCGGATTGCCCCCTGATGCCCCCCGTTGTCAGCGGGGCATGCCACCATCGTGCGGGCGGTGACTGGTGATACGAGATCAAGAAGAGGCGACGGAGCAGCAGGGCGTGCATTCCGACAAGACGGCAGGCACCCCTGCGGACACGGCACGCCCGGACACCGGTGAGCACGTCCTGAAGTCCGACGAGACCGACGGCGGGTCCCACGACAGGTCTCACGACACGTCCCACAGCACGTCCCGCGACGACCGGCCGAAGCGATCGGAAATGGCCGGAAACCACCGCCGCCCGGACGAGGACCACTCGGATCCGGAAAAGGAACGCCCCGATCGGGATCGGGATCGCCCCAATCCGGATCGGGATCGCCCCGACACGGACGGGGAACACCCCGGCTCGAACGCCGACCACCCCGCACCACAGGACCCGGCACCACAGGACCCGGCACCACAGGACCCGGCACCACAGGACCCGGCACCACAGGACCCGGCACCACGGGACTCCGCCCACCTCCCCGACTGCGCCGACGAAGACGCGCACTCCGAGCGCGTGGAGGGCGACGAACCCCTCCTCCCCGCGCGCGTGCACCGCCCCTCCGACCTCATGCGGCTGCTCGTCGGCATCCTGGCGATCGCCGTGCTGCTCGCGATCTCCGCGTTCGCGCACGGCACGACGTCGGGCCTGGAGCAGGACATCAACGCGGGCACGGGCGAACCCCCGGACCTGCTGATGAAGCTGGCGGGGCTCACCGCGAGCATCGGCGTGCTGCTCGTCCCCGTGGCGTTCGCCATCGAGCGCCTGATCAAGCGGGACGGGCTGCGCATCGCCGACGGCGTCCTCGCGGCCGTCCTCGCGCACGGCGTGACGCTGGCCACCGACCTGTGGGTGGCCAAGGCCGCCCCGGAGTCCATCCAGGACGCGCTCACCCAGCCCTCACCGGGGGACATCAACTCCCTCACGGACCCGGTGCACGGCTACCTCGCGCCGGTCATCGCGTACATGACGGCCGTGGGCATGTCCCGCAGACCCCGCTGGCGCGTCGTCCTGCTCGTGGTGCTGCTGCTCGAAGCCTTCACGATGCTCGTCTCGGGCAACACGACACCGTTCTCGATCATCCTGACGGTGCTCATCGGCTGGAGCGTGGCGTACGGCACGCTGTACGCGGTCGGCTCGCCCAATGTGCAGCCCACCGGCCAGACGCTGCTCACGGGCCTCAGGCACGTCGGCTTCCGCCCGGTGGGCGCGGCCCGCGAGGAGTCCGGCGACGCCTCCGACCAGGACAACCGCGGCCGGCGCTACTTCGTGACGCTGGAGGACGGCCCACCCCTGGACGTCACGGTCATCGACCGCGAGCAACAGGCGCAGGGCTTCTTCTACCGCGTGTGGCGCCGGCTCACGCTGCGCGGCATCACCCAGCGCCGCAGCCTCCAGTCGCTGCGCCAGGCCCTGGAGCAGGAGGCCCTGCTCGCGTACGCGGCGATCGCGGCGGGCGCCAACGCGCCCAAGCTGATCGCCACCTCCGAGCTCGGCCCGGACGCCGTGATCCTCGTGTACGAGCACACGGGCGGCCGCTCCCTGGACTCGCTGCCGGACGCGGCCCTCACCGACGACCTCCTCCGCGACACCTGGCGCCAGGTCAAGGCGCTGCAGTCGCGCCGCATCGCACATCGCAGGCTGGCCGGTGACGCGATCCTGGTGGATCGTTCCGGCACGGTCATCCTGACCGATCTGCGCGGCGGCGAGATCGCGGCCGGTGACCTCGTCCTGCGCATGGACATCGCCCAGCTCCTGACCGCCTTCGGGCTGCGCGTCGGCGCCGAGCGCGCGGTCGCCACGGCCGTCGACGTCCTCGGCCCGGACGCCGTGGCGGACTGTCTGCCGCTTCTCCAGCCGATCGCGCTGACCCGCTCCACGCGCGGGACGCTGCGCAAGCGGGCCCGGGAGCGCGCCGAGCAGGAGCGCGAGGCCGTCCTCGAGGCGTCCCGCAAGGCCAGGCTCACGCGCGAAGAGGGCGACGACGTCTCCGAAGAGACGGACGCGGCCGCCTCCCGCAAGGCCGCGCGCGTGGAGAAGCCACGGAAGCAGGCCGAGAAACAGGCCATAGACGAAGCCCTGGAACAGGCACGCGAGGAGGACCTGCTCACCCAGATCCGCCACCAGGTGCTGCTGATCCGGCCGACGGCCCCCGTGGAACCGGCACAGCTGGAACGCATCAGGCCGCGCACACTGATCAGCTTCATCGCCGGCGCCGTCGGCGCGTACTTCCTGCTGTCGCAGCTCACGCACGTCGACTTCGGCACCATCGTCGGAGAGGCCGAGTGGGGCTGGGTCGCCGCGGCCGTGGCGTTCTCGGCGCTGAGCTACTTCGCCGCCGCGATGAGCCTGCTGGGCTTCGTGCCGGAGCGGGTGCCGTTCCTGCGAGCGGTGTCGGCGCAGGTCGCCGGGTCGTTCGTGAAGCTCGTGGCCCCCGCCGCGGTGGGCGGCGTGGCGCTGAACACGCGCTTCCTGCAGCGCTCGGGGGTGCGCTCGGGGCTCGCGGTGGCGAGCGTCGGTGCCTCCCAGCTCTTCGGCCTCGGCTCGCACATCCTGCTGCTGCTGATCTTCGGGTATGTGACCGGCACGCAGAAGACGCCGACCCTGACGCCGTCCCGTACGGTGATCGCGGGCCTGCTGACCGTCGCGGTCCTCGTCCTCGTGGTGACCGCGATCCCGTTCCTGCGGAAATTCGTCGTCACGCGTGTGCGGTCGCTGTTCGCCGGTGTCGTGCCGCGCATGCTCGACGTCCTGCAGCGCCCGCAGAAGCTGCTCACCGGCATCGGCGGCATGCTGCTCCTGACGTTCCTGTTCGTGCTGTGCCTGGACGCCTCGGTGCGGGCCTTCGCGAGCGAGGAGATGGGCACGCTGAGCCTCGCCAGCGTCGCGGTGGTCTTCCTCGCGGGCAACGCGCTGGGCTCGGCGGCGCCCACGCCCGGCGGGGTCGGCGCGGTCGAGGCGACGCTGACGGTCGGCCTGATCGCGGTGGGCGTACCGAAGGACGTGGCGGCGCCGGCGGTGCTGCTCTACCGGCTGCTCACGCTGTGGCTGCCGGTGCTCCCCGGATGGCTGTTCTTCAACCACCTCACCCGTAAGGGGCTGTTGTAGGGGCGCCTTGACGGACTCCGCCGCAGGATGGAGCCATGCCCAAGCTCCCGCCGCGCGTCAAGGCCCTGTCCGCCACCGCCGTCCTGCTGACCGCCGCGCTCACGGCGTGCGGGGGCTCCGACTCCTCGGACGACGCGTCGCCGGACCAGAAGCTGAGCTGGAAGGACTGCCCGGCCCCGGCCGCGGCGGAGGGCGGCGGCGAGGCGCCCTCACCGCTGCCCGGCGGCGCGGAGTGGCAGTGCGCCACCATGAAGGCGCCGCTCGACTGGGACGAGCCCAAGGGCGACACCGTGGACATCGCCCTGATCCGCGCGAAGGCCAGCGGCGACGAGAACAAGCGCATCGGCTCCCTCGTCTTCAACTTCGGCGGTCCCGGCGGCTCGGGCATCACCACGCTGCCCGCCTTCGGCTCGGACTACGCGACGCTGCGCACCCGCTACGACCTGGTGAGCTTCGACCCGCGCGGCGTCGGCCGCAGCGAGGGCGTCACGTGCGAGGACACCGAGGGACTCGACGAGTACTTCCAGCAGGACGCGACGCCCGACGACGACGCCGAGCGGACGAAGCTCATCGACAACGTCACGACGTTCAACGGGGAGTGCGAGAAGAACTCCAAGAAGGTGCTCCCCCATGTGCGCACCACGGACGCGGCCCGCGACATGGACCTGATGCGGCAGGTGCTCGGTGACGACAAGCTGCACTACTTCGGCATCTCGTACGGCACCGAACTCGGCGGCGTGTACGCCCACTTGTTCCCCAAGAACGTGGGCCGCGCGGTCTTCGACGCGGTCGTCGACCCCACCCAGACCCCCGAGCAGGGCTCGCTCGGGCAGGCCGAGGGCTTCCAGCTCGCGCTCGACAACTTCGCCAAGGACTGCACTTCGCGGGCCGAGGACTGCCCCGTGGGGAACAGTGAGCAGGACGTCAAGGACCGCATCGCGCAGCTCCTGAAGGACCTCGACAGCAAGCCGCTGCCCGCGCTGCCGCCGCGCGAGCTGACGCAGACGGCGGCGACGAACGGCATCGCGCAGGCCCTGTACTCCAAGGACTTCTGGCCCTACCTCACCCAGGGCCTCGAAGACGCCTACGACGGCGACGGCAAGATCCTGATGGTCCTGTCCGACTCGATGAACGGCCGCAACGAGGACGGCGAGTACAGCAACATCCAGGCGGCCAACGTCGCCATCAACTGCGCCGACGACAAGCCGCGTTACACGCCCGACGACGTCGAGTCGAAGCTGCCCGAGTTCCGCAAGGCCTCGCCGCTGTTCGGCGACTATCTGGCGTGGGGCATGGTCAACTGCACCGACTGGGCGGTCGACGGCGCCGCGGACCACCCGGACGTGAGCGCTCCGGGCGCCGCGCCCGTCCTCGTCATCGGCAACACCGGCGACCCGGCCACGCCGTACGAGGGCGCGCGCAAGATGGCGGCCGCCCTCGGCGAGGGCGTCGGCGTCGAGCTGACGTACAAGGGCCAGGGGCACGGGGCGTACGACAGCAAGAACAAGTGTGTGCGGGGTGCCGTGGACGGCTATCTGCTGGAAGGCACGGTGCCCAAGGCGGGCACCATCTGTACCTGATCGCGCACCGGCCGTTCCGGATCGGGCGCCCGCCGTGACTGATCGGCCGCCCGCCAGATCCACTTGTCAGTGGCCGTGCCTACTATGGCCTGACTGTCTTCCGAGGGGGGAAGCGTCATGCCGCGTTTCGTACGGTCAGCAGCTCTGGCCGCCGCAGGGGTTCTGGTGGCCGGGCTCGCCGTGGGATGCGGTGGCTCGTCCGACGACAAGGACGACCGGGCCGACGGGAAGCGGCCCGCGCCCACGGGAGCCGATCCGGCGCCGAAGCCCGACCCCTCCTCCACGCTGCCCGCCTCCGTCACCACGCAGAAGCTCGACTGGGGCCGCTGCGAGGCCTCCGGCAGCGAACCGGCGCCGGGCGACGAGTGGCAGTGCACGACGCTGAAGGTCCCGCTCGACTACGAGAAGCCGGACGGCGAGACGATCGGCATCGCGCTGATACGCGCGAAGTCCACCGGCAAGGGCGACCGCATCGGCTCGCTCCTGTTCAACTTCGGCGGCCCGGGCGGCTCCGGCGTCTCCATGCTGCCCTCCTTCGGAGACTCGTACGGCAAACTGCGCGAGCGGTACGACCTGGTGAGCTTCGACCCGCGCGGGGTCGCTGCCAGCGAGGGCGTGCGCTGCCGCAGCGACAAGGAGACCCAGGCCGCGGAGAACACCGACCTCACCCCGGACACCCCGGCCGAGGAAAAGGCGTACTTCGAGGACGCCGCGGACTTCGGCGCCGGCTGCGCGCGCGCCGCCAAGAAGCTGCTCCCGCACGTCTCGACGGCCGAGGCCGCCCGCGACATGGACGTGCTGCGCCAGGTCCTCGGCGACGAGAAGCTGCACTACTTCGGCATCTCGTACGGCACCGAACTCGGCGGTACGTACGCCCACTTGTTCCCCAAGAAGGTCGGCCGCCTCACGCTCGACGCGGTGGTGGACCCGACGTCGGGCACGGTGGGCCACGCCGAGAACCAGGCGCGGGGCTTCCAGCGCGCCCTCGACAACTACCTGAAGGCCAACGGCCAGGACCCGAAGGCGGGCACCAAGAAGATCGTCGACCTGCTGCGCCGCATCGACGCCAAGCCACTGCGCACGGACACGCCGGGCCGCAAGCTGAGCGAGGCGCTCGCGACGACCGGCATAACGGTCACGCTGTACAGCAAGCAGACCTGGCCCGCCCTGACCAACGCCCTGGCAGAGGCGGAGAAGGGCGACGGCACGGCCCTGCTGCAACTGGCCGACGCGTACAACGAACGGGACGCGTCCGGGCGTTACAGCACCCAGAGCCACTCGCAGCGCGCGATCTCCTGCCGTGACGGCAAGGAGCGGCCGACGCCCGAGCAGGCCAAGGCGGAGCTCGGCCGATTCCGCGAGATATCCCCGCTGTTCGGCACGTTCATGGGCTGGGACACGGCGGGCTGGTGCCACGACTGGCCGGTGGCCGGGCTGCACGACAGCCCCGAGGTGAGCGCCCCCGGTGCCGCCCCCGTCCTCGTCGTCGGCAACACCGGCGACCCGGCCACGCCGTACGAGGGCGCCCGGAAGATGGCGGACGAGCTGGGCAAGGGCGTCGGCGTCCACCTGACGTGGAAGGGCGAGGGCCACGGGGCGTACGGCAACGGCAGCGACTGCGTGGACGGCACGATCAACGACTACATGCTGGACGGCAAGGTCCCGGACGACGGCAAGGTCTGCGAGTCCTGAGCATCGGGCGGCCCGCGGTTCGGGCGCGCCCGGGCTCTGCGTGGTCACGCGCGGTCCCGGCGTGGGCAGGCGCGCGGGCCCGGACAGCCGAAGGCCCCGCCCACCGGAGTGAGCGGGGCCCGGGGGAAAACCGCGCCTAGTAGACCGGCTTCTCCGGCTCGACCTGGTGGACCCACCCGATCACGCCGCCGCCCACGTGCACCGCGTCCGCGAAGCCCGCGGACTTGAGCACGGCGAGGACTTCCGCACTGCGGACACCCGTCTTGCAATGCAGGACGATCTTCTTGTCCTGCGGGAGCGTCTCCAGGGCGGTGCCCATGAGGAACTCGTTCTTCGGGATCAGCTTGGCGCCCGGGATGGAGACGATCTCGTACTCGTTCGGCTCGCGGACGTCGATGATCTCGATCTTCTCGTCGGCGTCGATCCACTCCTTGAGCTGCTTGGGAGTGATCGTCGAACCGGCCGCCGCCTCCTGGGCCTCTTCGGAGACGACGCCGCAGAAGGCCTCGTAGTCGATGAGCTCGGTGACGGTGGGGTTCTCGCCGCAGACCGCGCAGTTCGGGTCCTTGCGGACCTTGACCTGGCGGTACTGCATCTCCAGGGCGTCGTAGATCATCAGGCGGCCGACGAGCGGCTCGCCGATGCCGGCGAGGAGCTTGATGGCCTCGTTGACCTGGATGGAGCCGATCGACGCGCACAGGACGCCGAGGACGCCGCCCTCGGCGCAGGACGGGACCATGCCGGGCGGCGGGGGCTCCGGGTACAGGCAGCGGTAGCACGGCCCGTGCTCGGACCAGAACACCGAGGCCTGGCCGTCGAAGCGGTAGATCGAGCCCCATACGTAGGGCTTGTTCAGGAGCACGCACGCGTCGTTGACCAGGTAACGCGTGGCGAAGTTGTCGGTGCCGTCGACGATCAGGTCGTACTGACCGAAGATGTCCATCACGTTCTCGGCCTCGAGCCGCTCTTCGTGCAGGACCACGTTCACGTACGGATTGATGCCGAGCACCGAGTCCTTCGCGGACTCCGCCTTGGAGCGGCCGATGTCGGCCTGGCTGTGGATGATCTGGCGCTGCAGGTTCGACTCGTCGACCTCGTCGAACTCCACGATGCCGAGGGTGCCGACGCCCGCCGCCGCGAGGTACATCAGCGCCGGTGACCCGAGGCCGCCGGCGCCCACACAGAGCACCTTGGCGTTCTTCAGCCGCTTCTGCCCGTCCATCCCGACATCGGGGATGATCAGGTGGCGGGAGTACCTGCGAACCTCGTCGACGGTGAGCTCGGATGCTGGCTCGACCAGGGGTGGCAGCGACACGGGGACTCCGTTGGTCGGAAGTGCGATCGGGGTCCCCCGGGCCCGGCGCGGCCGGGTCCGGGGGACGTTTGTTCTCTTCGTAACACTGCCACGGCCATCTTCATTCCGAGACACCTGGTCCGATACGCGAGACGATTTCGTCCCAGTAACCGGGCAGGGCCTCCCAGGGGGCGGCGGCCCGGCCCGCGTCGGTGCGGTCGGTGAAGTAGATCGTCGAGGCCCCCTGCCAGCGGGCGACGCGCAGTGCCTCGTCGAGGTGACCGAGGGGCATGCCGTGGACGAGGTGGCAGAAGCGCTCGGGCGGGTGGTCGGCGGTCCACTCGGCGACCTGCGACCAGCGGTAGTCGCTCCAGGGCCCGGCGAAGGTCACCAACTGGTCGGCGGCGTCGGCGTATCCGGGGTACGGGTGCGTGCCGTGCCCGAACACGATGTGCCCGTCGTCGGCCCCGGCCCGGAGCAGGGCGCGCAGGGTGGTCACCGTGCGCGCGACCTCCGGGAGGGCCGCGCGTTCGGTCGGGCAGCGGCCGAGGAAGAAGCCGTCCACCAGATACCAGTCGAGGTAGCGGTGGGCGTCGGAGACCAGCTCGCCGAAGCCGCGGGCGCCGTACGTCACATCGAGGTGCCCGAGGACCCGGACCCCGGCGTTCCGCAGCCGTCCGGCGGCGTCGAGGCAGTGCGGGTCGGGCCGGTCGCCCGGGCCGTTGTCGACATTCAGGACAACCCAGTGCAAAGGGGTGCCGGGGCGGGCGAGTTCGTTCCATTCGGAGGGGGCGAGCAGGGGGTGGGCGAAGCCGGGGACGCCGAATCCGACGCGTACGTCGGTCTGGGCGACGCCCGTGGCCGTGCTGCTCAGATGCGGCATGCCGCCTCCATCCAGATGTCGGCCAGGGACTCTTCGAGGTTGATGCGGGGCCGCCAGCCGAGCCGGTCGCGCGCGGTGCGCACGTCGGCCTGCTGCCAGCTTCCGCAGCCGTCGGGGTAGGGGTACGCGGTCGGTCCCGCGTGCTCCGGATCGGCGCGGGGGTGGCCGATGGCCGGCCGGAGCGGCGGCTGGTCGAGCTCGTGCAGCGCGCCGCCGTAGCCCGCGACGCGCGCGAGCACGGCCGCCGCGTCCCGCAGCCGCACGGCGCGCCCGGAGCCGATGTTGACGATGCCCTGGGCCGCGGAGAGCGAGGCGGCGTGCACGGCGCGCGCGATGTCGCGTACGTCGATGAAGTCCCGCTGGACGCCGAGTCCGCCGAGCTTGAGCTCGCCGTCGCCGGACTGCATGGCGCGCCGCATGGCCTCGGCGAGCCGGCCGAGCGGCGAGCCGGCGGGGGTGCCGGGGCCCGCGGGCGAGAACACCCGCAGGACGACGGCGTCGAGGCCGGAGCCGAGGACGAGTTCGGTGGCGGCGAGCTTGCTGACGCCGTACGGCCCGCCGGGGCGGGGCACGGCGTCCTCGGCCGTCGACGAGCCGGGCTGGCTCGGTCCGTACTCGGCGCCGCAGCCGAGCTGCACCAGGCGGGCGCCGCAGCCGCTGCGGCGCAGGGCCTCGCAGATGGTCGCGACGGCGACGGTGTTGTGCCGGGTCAGCTCGCGGGCGCCGCCGCGGGTGGCGCCCGCGCAGTTGATGACGACGCCCGGGTGCACGGCGTCCAGGAAGCGGGTGAGCGCGCCGGGGCTGCCGCTCGCGAGGTCGAACCGCACGTCCGAGTCGTCGCCCCGGCCGAGCGCGGTGAGCTGCACGGCCGGGTCGGCGAGCAGCCGGTCGGCCACGAAGCGGCCGAGGTATCCGTTGGCTCCGATCAGCAGCACCCTCATCGGGCGACTCCCGGGACGGACGCTCGGAAGGTGGGGGTGATCATCTGGGCTTCTCCTTCAGGGTGTTGCCGATTCACGGTGTTGCCGATTCCGGTGTTGCCGATTCACGGTGTTGCCGAGTTCAGGGCTCAGGGCACTGGTGGTCTGGGGCGTGGTCTGGGAGCGGGGCGCGGGGCCCGGGGGCGGGCCGGTGCTGCGGCCGCGCGTGGCGCCCCTGTGTGGACAGGGGCGCGGGACGGTGTCGGGGGGTGCGCCGAGGTGACGGCACGCTCCCGTGCGGCGGTGCGCTCCGGGGTGGCAGAGCGCACCGGGGCGACGGGGCGGGGGTAACGCGCTCACCGCGCACCACCCGCGGTCGCGTGTGCGGAGGCCCGGCCCGCGGAATGTGCGGAGGCCCGGCTCAGGGCGTGTGCGGAGGCCCGGCCGAGGACCCGGATCGCGCGGGCGAGCAGCACCGCGGCCCCGGCGGCGCAGGCGAGGACGGCCACGGCGCCGGTGCCGCTCGCCGCGACCAGGCGTTCGACCGGCGCCGCGAGGAATCCGCACCCCGGCAGGCGCCCCGCGAACACCAGGGCCACCGCGGCGGCCTGGGTCGCGCCGACCGTCGCGTAGACGAGGGCAGGGGCGCGGCGGGAGCCGTGGGTCCGGAGCATCCTGCCGAGCCACAGGAGCGCGGCCAGCGCGCCCGCGCCGGTCAGCGTGAGGGGCGCGTCCGGTCCGGGCACCGGCAGGGCGCCCGCTCCGGCGAACAGCGCGCCGACCGCGCACAGGAAGAGCGCGAACACGGCGATCAGCAACGGCCTTACGGAGGCGGCGAATTCGGCGAGTCCCCGGCTGGCGCCGAGCCTGCCGTCCGCCCGCACCGCGAACAGCCGGGCGCACCACACGCCGGGCGCGACGGCGCCCGCGAGGACGAGGGCCGCCGCGGCGGACGGCGCCCAGGGCCCGCCCGACCCGTCCGCTCCGCCCGGGGCGGCGGCCCGCAGCAGCCCGTCGCCGAGCAGGGCGTACGCCAGCAGCCAGCACACCCAGGCGCCGGTGGCGCGGCCGGCCGGGCACGCGGCGCGCAGCGGGCCGTACCGCAGAGCGACCCATCCGGCCGCCGCCACGGCGAGCGCGCCACCGAGGCCCACCGCGAGGCGCGCGGGGCCGTCGACCAGGCCGAGCCCCGCGACGGCAAGGGCGCAGACGGCGCCCGGCAGCAGGGCCAGCACCGCCCAGCCGGGCGGGACTCCCGTTCCGGTCTCGCCCCGGACATCGCCCGCGGTGTCGGCCAGGGCGTCCCACTCCGCGCTGTCCTGCGGCACGCGCGCGTACATCTCCTCCGCGAGCGCGAACACGTCGCGGTGCCGGAACCGCGCGGCCGTCCGGTCGGTGACTCCGTGCGCCTCCAGGCCCGCCGCGATCTCCAGCGGGTCGACGGCGCGCTCGCAGAGGTCGCGGTGGCGGTGCATGAGCGCCTTCACCGGGTCGGCGGGGCCGCGGCGGGGGGGTGCGGGGGCGGCGGTACGTTCGGGGGCAACTTCGGGGGTACGTGGCGGAGTTACCGATTCCGCAGCGGCGCCGTCGACCGGGGCGCCCGCTCCGGCATGCCCGACTCCGGCGTCCGCCCCGGCACCGACGCCAACCTCAGCCCCAGCCCCGTCGCCGGGTCCAGCCCCAGCCACCAACTCCTCCGACCGCGCGTCCCAGCCCCCCGCGCCCCCGGGCGCCCGCGGCACGTCCACCGAGCGTTCCGGCCAGCCCGTCATGACAACGCCTCCCTCAGCCCAAGACCCAACCCGGGCCGTACACCGCTCTGTTGGCGCGCGGCGGCCGCCCAGCTCGGCGCGGGCGCGGACGTAGGCGCACCGGCGGCCCCGACCACACCGCCCGCACCGGCCGTATCGGACGCATCGTCTGCACCAGACACCCCAGGTGCTCCAAGTGCTCCAAGTGCCCCGGACGTCCCGAACACCCCGCCGCCGGACACACCTCCACCAGCACCCGTCCCGCCCCGCGCCGCCCACCGACCCGGCACATACGCCTCGGCGGGGTGGGCGAACGGCACCGGCTCGCCCGCCTCGTTCACGGCCTCCCGCGGGACCGGGCAGTGCGAGACGATCTCCAGGTAAATGCCGTTAAATGCTGCAATGTTCTGCTCGACCGTGAAGAGTTCGAGCGCTCGTGCCCGTGCCGCCGCCCCCAGGCGCGCGCGGCGCTCGGGGTCGCGCAGGAGCGCCACGCACGCCTGCGCGAGCGCCCGCGGATTGCGCGGCGGGACCACGAGGCCGGTGCCGCCGATGACTTCCACCACCGCGCCGACGTCCGTCGAGACGGTCGCGCGGCCGCAGAGCATCGCTTCGATCAGGCTGATCGGAAAGCCCTCGACGACGCTGGACAGGACGACCACGCCGCCCGCGGCATACGCGTCCGGGAGGTCGGGCACCTCCGGGCCGCCGACCTCCTCGAAGGACACCGGGTTGGCGCCGACGGCGTGCGCGCCGTCCGCCTCGTCGGGGAAGAGCTGTGCGGCGAGCGCGCGGCAGTGGTCGAGGTACGCCGCCTCCTCCGGGCCGTCCGCGAGCGCGCCGACGATGCGCAGGCGCGCCTTGGGCTCTGCCTTGCGGACCTCCGCGAAGGCGTGCAGGAGTGAGATCAGGTCCTTCGCGGGCTCGACCCGGCCGACCCAGATCAGGGTCTCCGGCTCCCCCGCGTCCTCGCGCTCGCCGACCTCGCCGAAGCGGCCCGCGGGCAGGCCCGGGTAGACCGTGCGCAGCTTCGCGCGGTCGGCGCCGCACCGTTCCTGCCAGCGGCGCGCGTGCGCGTTGCCGGGGGTGACGACGGCGGCCTGGCGGTACACCTCGGCGGCGAGCCGGCCGTGGAAGGCGGCGAGCAGCGCCCGCGCGGGCGCGCCGAGCCCCGGCTCACCACTGCCCCCAGTTCCCGCAGCCGCACGCGCACCGGCACCGGCACCGGCCCTCGCACCCGCACCCGCACCCGCACCCGCACCCGCCAGATAATGCGCCCGCAACTGCACCCCGTACTCGGTGACCAGCAGCGGAACCCCCGCGAAGTGCTTGGCGAGGAGTCCCGGCAGCGCGGCGCCGCCGCCCGCCGTGGCGTGGCAGAGGTCGACCGCGCCCAGCTCGTCGTCCCCGTACCAGTCCAGGGACAGCGGGCGCAGCACGCGCTCCCACTCACCCGCGACGGCCAACAGATCCGGCACCCGGGCGGCGCGCGCGGCCCGCGGTGCGCCCGGCGCGCGGCAGGCGCTCTCAAGGGCGCGCACGGCGGCTTCGGAGCGCAGGGCGCCGGCCAGGCCACCCGACCCACCCGACCCACCAGACTCGCGGGCGAGTTCGGCGAGCCCGTACAGAGCGCTGCCGAAACGGTCCGCCAACTGGCCGGAGTCGTCCGCTCCAGCGCATACGGCCCCTGCCAACTCGCCGAAGCCCTCGGCGAACCTGCGTCGCACCCGTCGGCCGAGGCCGAGCCGGGCGCCGTCACCCGGCCCCCACAGCGGAGCGCTCCGCACCCGCCGCACCTGCGCGGGGAGCTCCACCCAGCCCCGCGCCTCCTGCCGCTCGCTCCGGCTCAGCGCGTACACGTCGAACTCGTGCTGCCCGAGCCCGCGCACGAGCCGGTCGCACCAGAGCCTGGCCTCACCGCCCACATACGGATAACCACCCTCCGTAAGCAGTCCAATGCGCACGCGTGCACCCCCGATCTCCCATATGGGGAGCCGCCGTTGGACCGACGGCTCGCAGCGGGACGAACGTATGCGGACATGCCGGTGGCGCGACGGACGGTTGTCCATCGCGCCACCAGAAGGGGTGAAGAGCCGTAACTTTCCCGCGCCGGTCGCGTTCCGTCGCGCTATGGAAGGCTCAGGTCAGGCCGATAGCCCAATGAATGCCGCATATCACCCCAAGAGGGTGCGCACACTGTGACGCAGGGTCACGCTGCGGCCAGTTCCTTGCCCGCAGCACCCCCCGCGCCCGCCGCGCCCTCCGCTCCAGTCGCGCCCGCCGCGCCCGCCGCACCTCGCCGCGCCGCACGCCGCTCCGCCGCGGCCGCCGGGTCCAGCGCGGGCACGGCCGCGAGCAGCTGCCGTGTGTACGGGTCCTGGGGAGAGCCGTACACCTCGTCCACGGTTCCGTGCTCGACGATCCGCCCGCGCCGCATCACCGCGACCCGGTCGCTGACCTGGCGTACCACCGCCAGATCGTGCGCGACGAAGACCAGCGCGAGCCCCAGCTCCCGCTGCAGCTCGGCCAGCAGGGCCGTGACCTGCGCCTGTGTGGTGACGTCCAGGGCGGAGACCGGTTCGTCGCAGACGATCAGGCGGGGCTCGGCGGCTAGCGCCCGTGCGATGCCCACGCGCTGGCGCTGGCCGCCGCTGAACTCGTGCGGGTAGCGGCCGTAGTACGCCGGGTCGAGGCGGACGCGCTCCATGAGGTTTCGTACGCGGGCGCGGATCGCGTCCTCGTCGCGGTCGCCCCGCGCGCGCAGCGGATCGGCGATCGACTCCCCCACCGAACGCCGCGGGTTGAGCGACGAGACGGGGTCCTGGAACACCATCTGCACCCCCGGCACGACCCCCTTGCCGGACTTCTCCACACCCCCGTGGCGGAGCAGCCCGGCCGTCGGCTCCAGGAGCCCGACGAGCATCCGGCCGAGGGTGGTCTTGCCGCTGCCGCTCTCGCCGACGATGCCGAGCGTCTCGCCGCGCCGCACGCTGAGCGACACCCCGTCGACAGCGGCGAAGGCCCGCCTGCCGCGCCCGAACTCGCGCCGCAGCCCTTCGGCCTCGACCACCACGTCGGCCTCGGCGCCGGTGTCCGCGGGGCGGCTTTCACGGGCCGCGTCCACCCGCGGCACGGCGCCCAGCAGGTCCTTGGTGTACGCCTCCTGGGGCGCCCCGAGCACCTGGGCCACGGCGCCGCGCTCCAGCACGCGCCCGCCGCGCATGACGAGCACGTCGTCCACGCTCTCGGCGGCCACGCCCACGTCGTGGGTGACCAGGAGCAGGCCCATGCCGGTCTCCTCGCGCAGCGCGTGCAGCAGGTCGAGGATCTGCGCCTGCACGGTCACGTCCAGGGCGGTCGTCGGCTCGTCGGCGACGATCAGCTCCGGCTCGCAGGCGAGGGCCATGGCGATCAGGGCGCGCTGGCGCATGCCGCCGCTGAACTCGTGCGGCCGGGACCGCGCGCGCCGCGCGGCGTCCGCGATGCCGACCCGGTCCAGCACGTCGACGGCACGCGCGCGTGCCGCCCGCCGCGAGGCGCCGGAGTGGGCGCGGTACACCTCGGCGATCTGGTCGCCCACCGCGTAGTACGGGTCGAGCGAGGACAGCGGGTCCTGGAAGACCATCGCGGCGACCGGGCCGCGCAGCCGCCGCAGTTCGGCGTCCGTGGCCGCGCCGACGTCGGTGCCGCCGACCCGTACGGAGCCCGTCACGCGCGCGCCCGTGCCCCGGTGGAGCCCGAGCAGCGCGGACGCGACGGTCGACTTGCCTGATCCTGACTCGCCGACGAGGCCGAGGGCCCCGCCGCGCTCCAGCGTGAAGGACACCGCGTCCACTGCGCGCACGGCGCCGAACTCGACGCCGAGGTCCTCGACCTGGACAAGACTCATGACAGCACCACCCGTCGGTCGGCCACCGCGTACAGCACATCCGCGACGGCGTTGGCGAGGACCACGAAGAAGCCGGTGACGAGCACCATGCCGACGACCACCGGCAGGTCGACGACCCGGACCGCCTGCACGAGTTCGCGCCCGAGCCCGGGCAGCCCGAACAGCGTCTCGGTGAGCAGGGCGCCGCCGAACATCGACCCGAAGTCGTTGGCGCTGAGCGCGATCACGGGGGCGAGCGCGCCGCGCAGGGCGTGCTTGCCGACGACGGACCGCTCGCCGATGCCGTACGCGCGGAAGGTGCGCACGTGGTCCTCGGCGAGCGTCTCCAGCATCGAGGAGCGGGTCAGGCGGGCGTACTTGGCGGCTTCGATGAGCGCGAGGGACACCCAGGGAAGCAGCAGGTTCCACGCCCACTGCTGCGGGTCCTCGGTGAACGGCACGTACTGCGGGAACGGCAGCCACTGCAGCTGGCCGCAGATGAGGATCATCAGGAGCAGGCCGATGACGAACACGGGCGTGGCCGTGCCCGCGAGGGTGACGGCGGTCAGGATCCGCTCGGTCGCGCGGCCGCGGCGCCAGGCGGAGAGCACGCCGGTGCCGACGCCGAGGATCAGCCACAGCACCATCGCGCCGATCGCGAGCGATCCGGTGACCGGCACCTTGTTCAGGATCAGCTCGGTGACCTGCTGGTCGGTCTGGTACGACAGGCCGAGGCAGGGGGCGTCGCAGTGCAGCACGCTCGTGCCCGTCGAGTAGTCCTGGCCGACGAAAATGCCGCGCAGGAAGTCCAGGTAGCGCGTGTACAGGGGGTCGTCGAGGCGCAACTGCTCGGAGACCTGCTGCACTTGGGCGGGCGAGCAGCGCGGGCCGCAGGTGATCTGGGCGACGTCGCCGGGCGCCACGTAGAAGACGGCGTAGATGACGACGGACAGCACGAAGAGCGTGACGACGGCGCCGAGGGCCCGGCGTACGACGAACCCGGTGAAGCCGCCGCCGAGCAGGCCGCCGAACCCGGCGGTGAGCCCCCGGGACTTGGTGGCCACAGAGGTGGACGCGGTGGACGCGGTCATGAGCCGTCCTCCCGCTTCCGGCCGGTACCGACACGCTTCCGGTCGGTGCCAACGCGCCTCCGGCCGGTACCGACGCGCAGCCGCGAGGCCGCGCGCGGGTCGAGCGCCGTGCGCACCCCGTCGCCGAGGACGGTCAGCGCGAGCACGGTCACGAACAGCGCGGCGGCGGGCAGCAGCAGGTACTGCGGGGCCGCCTGGTACCAGACGTCGGCCGACGTGAGCATCTGTCCCCAGGACGCGGTGGGCGGCTTGACGCCGACGCCGAGGAAGGACAGGGCCGCCTCGACGGTGATGTTCGTGGGGACGAGCAGCGCGGCGTACGTGATGACGGGCGCGGCGAGCGCGGGCAGCAGCTCGCGGCGTGCGATCCGCACCGCGCCCCAGCCGCTGAGCCGGGCCGCCGCCACGTGGTCGAGCGACTTCAGCGAGATGGTCCCGGCGCGCACGACCTTGGCCACGCCGCCCCAGCCCACGAACCCGACGACCAGGGCGACGAGCACCGGTCGCGGAAAGCCGCTCGGCACGACGGCGAGCAGCGCGAGGGCGAGCACCATCAGGGGCAGCGCCACCATGACGTCCGTGGCGCGGCTGAGCGTCTGGTCGAGCCGGCGCCCGCCGAGCCCGCTGGCGAGCCCGACGGCGACGCCGATCACGATCTGCATCAGCGTGGCCGCGAGGGCGACGCCCAGGGAAACGCGCGCTCCGTAGACGAGCCGCGCGAACAGGTCGCGGCCGGTCTGCGGCTCGACGCCGAGCCAGTGCTCGGCGCTCATCCCGCCGAGCGGCCCGACGGGCACACCGCCGCGGGCGGAGTCGATGAGTCCGGGGTGGTACGAGGTGGGGTCCTGGCCCTCCAGGGCGGTGAGCAGGGGCGCGGCGAGCGCGACCAGGACGAGCAGGGCGACGACCGCCGCCGCGACGAGGGCGGCGCGCTGCGTGCGCAGCCGCCGCCAGAACTGACGGGCTCCGGAGGCGGGGACGGGCGCCGTGGTGGCACCCGCCCCCGGAATCTCCGAGGCCAACAGGGCCTCACTCATGACGGTTGACCTGACCGGCCCTACTTGACCGCGACCTGGGAGACGTCGAGGACGCCCGTCCAGTCACTGATCACGACGTTCTTGACGTCCTTGCCGTACAGGCGCTTGTAGACCGGGTGGAACAGCGGCACGTTCAGGGCCTGGGCGCCGATCTTCTTGTCAAGAGCGCCCCACCTCTTGGCGGCCGCGTCGTGATCGGTCAACTCGTTGATTGCGTCAATCTCGGCATTGACCGACTTGTCATTGTGGAAGCTGGAGTTGAAGTTGTATCCATCATTGACAATCTGGCGGCCGTCGAAGATCGGCGACAGGAACGGGCCGCCGGAGGGCCAGTCGGCGCCCCAGTGGGCGAGGAACAGGCCGGGCTCGTCCTTGGCGTCGTGGACCTTGTCTTCGTAGTCGTTGTCCTCGAGGCCCTGGAGCTTGACGGTGATGCCGGCCTTCTTCAGGGCGTCCTGGAGAGCGGTGGCGATCTCGGGGCTGGTCTCGAAGTTCTTGGCGTTGGAATGGGTGAGCGTGATGGTCAGGCCGTCCTTGTGGCCGGCGGCCTTCAGGAGCTCCTTGGCCTTCTTCGGGCTGCCGGAGGCGCCCGCCGGGAAGTGGTCGAACTTCGTGTAGCCGAAGGACTTCTGGTTCGGCAGGAAGGTGGTGGCGGGCTCGGCGAGCGAGGAGCCGCCGGCGGCGTTGACGACGGAGGTGCGGTCGACGGCGTAGGCGATGGCCTGGCGGACCTTCGGGTCGTCGAACGGCTTCACCTTCGGGTTGAAGGCGAGGTAATTGGTGTAGCCGAAGTGGCCGGTGCCGACCTGCGCGGCGAGCTTCTTGTCGCCGCTGACCTTGGCGAGTTCGGCGGGCCCGAGGTTGGTGTCGGTGGTGACGGCGGCGGCGTCGGCGCCCTGCCCCGCGGAGAGCCGCTGGTTGACGACGGACGAGTTGAGGCCGGAGCGTACGTCGATCTTGTCGGGGTAGGCCTTGCGCTCGGCGTCGGTGTCGGCGGACCAGTGCGGATTGCGCTCGAACTGCAGCCGCTCGCCGTCGCCCGAGTTCTTGACGACCTTGTAGGGGCCGGTCGAGACCGGGTGCTCCTCGTACTTGGTGCCCTTGTCCTTGGCCTTCGGGACGGGCGCGAAGGACGTCTGCGTGGCCACGTAGTCGAAGTCACCGACGGGCTTGTTCAGACGGAAGACGATGGTCCGGTCGTCGGGCGTCTCGACGGACTCGAGGCCCTTCTTGTCCTTGTAGGGGCCCTGGTACTCGTCGCCGCCGATCAGCCAGTCCCTCAAGAAGGGCGCGCCGCCGGAGAGTTCGGCGGCGAAGGAGCGCTCGATGCCGTACTTGATGTCCTTGGTCGTGACCGGCGAGCCGTCCTCGAACTTGAGGCCCTTCTTGAGGGTGTACGTCCACACCGTGGCGTTCTTGCTCGGCTTGCCGAGGCTCTCGGCGAGGTCGGGGACGACCTTCGCGCCCTCGGCGCCGTCCTCGCGGTTGCGGGTGGTCAGGGTGCGGAAGACGAGGCTCGGCAGGTTGCCGCCGCCGGAGGTGTACAGGCGCGCCGGGTCGAAGTCGCTCTGCGGGTCGCGGTTGAGGACGGTGAGGGTGCCGCCCTGCCGCGGCTTGCCGTCGCCGCCGCCCGCGTCGTTGCTGTCCTTGGGGCCCGCGCAGGCGGCGGCGCCCGAGGCCAGGACGACCAGGCTGGCGGATGCCGCTGCCACGCGGCGAGATATGACGGACTTCTGACGACGCAGACGCATCGGAGTGCCTCTCGGAAAGCGAAAAAGAAGGAATCAGGGATTCGCGAGAGCCCACCCAGGGCGAGGCACACCGAGTGCGGTTTCAGAACTGCCGCGCCATGCCGTGCGCACCGCGCGAAGGCGGTTCAGGCACACGGCAGGGAGAAATACGGCAGAGCAGAGGAAAAAGGAAGCAAACGCGACGCACTCGCCGGGGGCGGGCGTCAGCGACAGTGAATGTCGGCCACGCAGAGCGCGGTCACGCCGAACAGCGCCAGCTCAAGGGCGGCGCTCGCGGAGGCGTGACGGATCGACATGCGGAGAAATATGGACGATGCCGCGCGGAATGTCAACGCGAGGCCCGGTTCGTCCCCCGTACCGGTGGCGGGACCGGCTCAACTCTCGGGGAACGCCCAGGGGTTGGCCTTGCAGCGGATGCCGTCGTGGTCGAGGAACTTGGTCTGCTGCTGCATGACCGGCGCGAGTTCGCCGTCGCGGCGGCAGTCGACGTGGCCGTAGCCGAGCCGGTGGCCGACCTCGTGGTTGATCAGCATCTGCCGGTACGGGTGTATCCGGTCGCCGTAGGTCTTGGCGCCCTGCGCCCACCGGTAGGCATTGATCATCACGCGGTCCGTGGCGGCCGAATCGCACGACACATTCTGTTCCCAGGTGTCGAGACCGGATTTCGCGCACCATTTCGCGGTGGTTCCCGGGCTGGCCAGCGTAATGACGAAATCGGGCTTTCCGGAGGAGATCCGCTCGAAGGTCCGGCCGCCGCCGTGTGCCCAACTCCGGTCGTCGTTCAGGGTTTTCTGCACGGCCTGCGCGAACAGTGTCCCGTCCAGGCCCATGCCCTTCTCCACGTCGACGCGGTAGCGGAACTTCCGCCCCTTGCCGGGCGCCTTGTCGAATCCGCGGATCACGTCGAATTTCCCGGCCGCGGTGAGTTTCGCGTCCAGCGGGTACTTCTTGCCCATTTTCTCGTCGTACGTCGCCGGGGCCGCGGGCGCGGGGTCGGACGGCGTGGGGCGCTTGTCCGAGCGGGACGCCTCGGAGTCCTGGCCGTCGCGGTTGTCGCCCTTCTCCGCGGCGCGCGTGCGCGGGCCGTCGTCCTTGGCGCCGTCGGCGACCTGACCGGCCACGACGACGGCGAGGACGGTGGTGACGGCGGCCGCGGCGATGCCGGTGACGGTGCGGCCGCGGTTCTTCTCTCGGCCCTGGTCGGTGCGGGTGTCGGGGTGACCGTCGTCGTCGTACGGCCCGTCGTCCTCGGCGTCGTCGGTGCCGTCGCCACCGTCGCCGGGCCCGTCCGTGTCCCAGGTCGTCACGGATTCGTACGGGTCGTGCGGGGGCGTGCGCCGGGCGGTGCCCGCGCCGGCGGCGAAGACGTCCGCGTCGTCGAGGTGGTCGAGACCGTCGCCGGCGTCGACGTCGTCGCCGAACGCGTCGACGTACTCCCGCCGGGGCCCGGGGACCACGGGACCGCGCTGCCGCGGCGGCACGACGCCGTACCCGGCCCCCATCCGGGGCCCGCCGGCCGCACCCCCGACCTCACCCCAGCCGCCCCCGGCCTCCCGCTGCTCGGGGTGACCACCGCGGACGTGCGGGTCGTGCCGCGGGACGCCGTGCGGCGGAGTCTGCTGAGGCACCCCGTGCGGCGGGGTGTGCTGGGGGAAGCCGTGCGGCGGGGTGTGCTGCGGAATGCCGTGCGGCGGAGTCTGCTGCGGGACGCCATGCGGCGGAGTCTGCTGCGGGACGCCATGCGGGGGCGTGTGCTGGGGCACCCCGTGCGGTGGCGTCTGTTGCGGGAAGCCGTGCGGCGGCGTGTTCTGCGGAACGCCGTGCGGCGGCGTCTGCTGCGGCACCCCGCCCGGCGGGGTCGCCTGCGGGACGCCGTGGGCGGGCGTGCCGTCCTGCCCCGCCTCGCCGCGCCTGCGTCGGCCGGGGCCGACTGCGCCGCCCTTGGGCTGCGCCTTCGCGGCACCGGCCTGCTGTATGCCGGAGGTACTTGCGGTGTCCGAGGTGTCGGCCGGGCCCCGGCGGCTATGACGTCCCACGCGGCGCCTCAGCTCCTCGAACCCGAATCGTGGTGGTCACTCACACCGCCACGATCGCGCACCCCACGCGGATCACTCAACTCGTCCGGGCCTGCCACCTCATCGGTATCAGCCACGGCATCGGTCCCGGCATCGGTCGCGACCAACTCGCCCGTCTCGGCGAGCAGTTCACGGATCGCGGCGGCGACCGTCTCCGGATACTCCATCATCGCCACGTGCCCCGCGTCCGGCAGCGTGAGCAGCCGCGAGTCGCGGAAGGCGGCCGACGCCTTGCGCGCCATGCGGTACGACACGAGCTGGTCCCGGCTGCCGTACACGAGCAGCGTCGGCGCGAGCACCCGCTCCGCCTGCCGCCACAGACCGTGCTGACCGCCCAGCGTGTACGCGTTCACGATGCCGCGCGCCGTGCGCGTCATCGCGTCCCAGAAATACGGCAGCGCGAGCCGCCGCTCCATCTCCCGCACCGCGGCGCCGAAGCCCTGGGGGGTGACCCGCGCCGGATCGCCGTAACAGAGACCGAGCACTCCGCGGACCCGCTGCTCGGCCGTCCACTCCCTGGTGAGCCGGGTGAACAGGCGCGTGACGCCGGGCACCGCGAGCAGCCCCGTGGGCACCGCCGTGGGCTGCACCCGCAGCTCGGGCAGGGCGGGCGAGATCAGCGTGAGCGTGCGCACCAGGTCCGGCCGTGCCGCGGCGACGCGCGTCGACACGGCGCCGCCCAGCGAATTGGCCACCAGATGCACGGGGCCGCGCCCGCTGGCGTCCAGATAACGGATGACCGCGCGCGCGTGCCCGGTCACCGAATAGTTGCCGTCGTCCGGCGGCGGCGAGTCGCCGAAGCCCGGCAGGTCGAGCGCCGCGCAGTCCACGACGTCCTCGAGCAGCGGCATCAGCGCCGACCAGTTCTGCGAGGACCCGCCGAGCCCGTGCACGTACAGCGCGGGCGGCAGGCCGGAGCGGGCCGACGGGCGCGAGCGCACGTTCAGAGTGAGCCCGGGAAGGGCGACCGAGTCGAGCCGCTCGCCCTCGGCGACGGCGACGGCGCCCGGCTTGGGGGCGGCGACGGCGGCCAGTACGTCCGGCAACTCGGTCGAAGACATGCGGGCAATGTTACGAGACGATCACGCGTGGGATCGCGTGTTCGGCATCACAGATCCCGTACAGATCGCGTAGCGGCCGGTGCGGGTCTTCCCTAGGCTCAAAGGGAAGAGGACCGGAAGAGGACCAAGAGGCTCGCAAGGCATGACGGCAAGCCCCAGGGAAACAGAGTCACGGCAAGCCCCCAGGGAAGAGAGCCGAGGAGTCCACATGACCGTCGACCCCAGCGACCCCGACACCTTCGCGGCCGAGGAGACCGAGGACGAGGAGAGCAGCCCGGAGACCCCGGAGGCCGACTCCGCGGAGCAGCACACCGACCTCTCGCCGCAGCGGGACGAGTCGCTCAAGGACGCCGACCCGAACGCCGCCAACGAGGCCGATCTGGCCGAACAGGCCCGCGTGGTGTCAATCGACGAGGACGACTACCGCTGATCAGGAGCAGCCGCCCCCGCCGGCCCGGCAAGAACGGCAAGGACGACAAGGACGGAGCTGCCCGTGTTTGTCCTGCTACGCACGGCTGCCGGTGACTGTCGAGGGCATCCAGTCCGTGAAATTCTGCGCTCGCACCGCCCACATCACAGTTACCGAAAAGTACGATGGCGGCGCGGCGCACACCGCAGCACAAGGACGACTTTGGGAGGCGGCGTGACAGCCATCGAGCAGACAGAGGCGGCACGCCCGCGGGGCACACGCCTGCCGCGCCGTGCCCGACGCAATCAACTTCTGGGCGCGGCCCAGGAGGTCTTCGTCGCCCAGGGGTACCACGCGGCGGCCATGGACGACATCGCTGAGCGGGCGGGCGTCAGCAAGCCGGTGCTGTACCAGCACTTCCCCGGCAAGCTCGACCTCTATCTCGCGCTGCTCGACCAGCACTGCGAGAACCTCCTGCAGGCGGTCCGCGCGGCGCTCGCGTCCACCACGGACAACAAGCAGCGCGTCGCGGCGACGATGGACGCCTATTTCGGGTACGTGGAGGACGACGGCGGCGCGTTCCGGCTCGTCTTCGAGTCGGACCTGACGAACGAGCCCGCGGTCCGCGAGCGCGTGGACAAGGTCACCCTGGAGTGCGCGGAGGCGATCTGCGAGGTCATCGCGGAGGACACCGGCCTGTCCAAGTCCGAGTCGATGCTCCTGGCGTCCGGCCTCGGCGGCCTCGCCCAGGTCGTCGCGCGCTACTGGCTGCACAGCGACGGCGGCGTACCGCGCGAGAAGGCGGTGCAGCTGCTCACCTCCCTGGCCTGGCGGGGCATCGCCGGCTTCCCGCTGCACGGGGCCGAGGGTCACTGACCGCGACCGGGAGACACCGGCCCGCGGCCGAGGGGTCACTGACCGCGCGTTTGTTCCCGCGGCCCGCCGGCACCGTGTTCGCTCCTGGCGTGCACGGCCGGAGCCGTTCCCGTCCCCTCTCCGGGCTAATCTGTGCTGGGTACGGCGCGGGCGGCCGCGCACATCACTGACCGTCGGAGGGACAAAGCGTGGAGGTCAAGATCGGCGTGCAGCACGCGCCTCGCGAGATCGTTCTGGAGAGCGGTCAGAGCGTCGAGGAAGTCGAGAGCGCGGTGTCCGACGCCCTGTCGGGCAAGGCCCAGCTGCTGACCCTGGCGGACGACAAGGGCCGCAAGGTCCTGGTGCCGGCCGACCGCCTCGCGTACGTGGAGATCGGCGAGCCGACCGTGCGCAAGGTGGGCTTCGGCGCGCTGTAGGACGGCGCACGCACAGCAACACGGGAACGGCCCGGTGGCACTCGCCACCGGGCCGTTCCGTCGTTCTGCCACGCTGCGGCCGTCGTTCCGCCGCGCTCCAGTGCGCCCTTCCTGGCGCCGGTCCCAGGAGGGTTGCGTTCCGACAGGCAGGGGTAAGACCGGCTACGACCGTTTTGCACCTGGCCACGAGGGAGGGAACACACCGTGATCCTCGAAGCGCTCGGCTCCGCACTCATCGGCCTGGCCCTGGCCTGGGCGACGGCCCGCCGTCTGCCCCACCGGCTGCCCGCGCGGGCGCTGGTGCTCGCGACCGGAGTGGGCGGAGCACTGATCGGAGCGTTCATCACGCACACGGCGCTGGGCTCGGGCCACACTCCCGCGACTCTCGTCGGCGCCCTCGCCGTCTCGGCCGCGCTGCTGTCCCTGCTGCTGCGCCCCACCCGCCGCCTGCACCGCCGCCAGGCACCCGCGTAGGGCCTGGCGGCCGGCGGATGCGGAGCCGAGGACAGACAGCGAGGAAAGAAAGCCCGTCCGGCGATTGAGGACGAGCCCGCAGGGCGACCGACGGCCACCCCGCCCGGGGCCGCGGAGAAGGTGGGCGGCGCGCCAAGACAGCTCGGCTAGGCCGCCAGGCCAAGCGCGGCCATGCGCTTCGTGTGCGCCTCGGTGATCCGGGAGAACATCCGCCCGACCTCCGCGAGGTCGAAGCCGTCCGCGACGCCCCCGACGAGCATGGTCGACAGCGCGTCCCGGTCGGCGACCACCCGCTGCGACTGCGAGAGCGCCTCGCCCATGAGCCGCCGGGCCCACAGCGCGAGCCGTCCGCCGACGCGCGGATCGGCGTCGATCGCGGCCCGCACCTTCTCGACGGCGAAGCTGGCGTGGCCGGTGTCGTCGAGGACGCCGAGGACGAGGCGGCGCGTGTCACCGTCGAGCCGCGCCGCGACCTCGCGGTAGAAGTCACTGGCGATCGAGTCGCCGACGTACGCCTTGACCAGGCCCTCGAGCCAGTCGGACGGCGCCGTCTGCTTGTGGAAGCCGTCGAGCGCCTCGACGAACGGCTCCATCGCCGCCGTCGGCTCCTGCCCGACCGCCGCCAGCCGGTCCCGCAACTGCTCGAAGTGGTGGAACTCGGCGGACGCCATCTTCGCCAGCTCCGCCTTGTCGGCGAGCGTCGGCGCCAGCTTCGCGTCCTCCGCGAGCCGCTCGAACGCCGCCAGCTCGCCGTACGCGAGCGCGCCCAGCAGGTCCACGACGGCGGCGCGGTACTGCGGGTCGGCGGAGGCCTTCGCCCAGTCCTGGGCGGCGACCCCGGTGGGGGCCGCGGTGTCCGCGGTGCCTTCGGGGGATTCGGAGGATTGAGGGGATTCGGGGGGCTGTGCGGCGGTGTCAGGCGTCTCCATGAAGCGCACAATAGCCCGCCTGCCGTAGGGCGTAAGGGCCTGGTCAGCCAGTGTGACGACCACGACGTGACGAAATCGCCGGACACGCATGCGAGATTCCGGGGTACAGTGGTAATGCGCCCGCCGAATATTCGACGGGCCGCATGAATGAGGATGCCCGGTCGGTGGCCCGATCGGCTCCGACCAGACAGCCCTCCAGGGCGGTGCGCACCGTGCGTACGGCATGCGGAGGGACCCCCTCAGCGGTGTGAGCGCTCGAGCGTCGGCAGTGGTCCCGTGCCACCCGGCTCGCCCGGCTCGTTCCCCATCAGGCGGCCGGCAGTCCCCGGCACGGTCACGACCCCCATGCGTTCGCCTCGCGCCGCGTCTCACAGAAGAGGCATTGCCCTGACTACGACTTTCCGAGAGCTCGGGATCCTTCCCGAGACGGCCGAGGCCCTTGAGGCCGTCGGCATCATCAATCCCTTCCCCATCCAGGAGATGACGCTCCCCGTAGCGCTCTCCGGCACCGACGTCATCGGCCAGGCGAAGACCGGCACCGGCAAGACGCTGGGCTTCGGTCTCCCGCTCCTGGAGCGCGTGGTCGTCCCCGCCGACGTCGAGGCGGGCCGCGCCGAGCCCGAGCAGCTCACCGAGGCGCCGCAGGCCCTCGTCGTCGTCCCCACCCGCGAGCTGTGCCAGCAGGTCACCAACGACCTGCTGACCGCCGGCAAGGCGCGCAACGTCCGCGTCCTCGCCATATACGGCGGCCGTGCCTACGAACCGCAGGTCGAGGCCCTGAAGAAGGGCGTCGACGTGGTCGTCGGCACCCCGGGCCGCCTGCTCGACCTCGCCGGTCAGCGCAAGCTGAACCTGAAGCACGTCAAGTGCCTCGTCCTCGACGAGGCCGACGAGATGCTCGACCTGGGCTTCCTGCCCGACGTCGAGAAGATCATCAACATGCTTCCGGTGAAGCGCCAGACGATGCTCTTCTCCGCGACGATGCCGGGCGCCGTCATCGGCCTCGCCCGCCGCTACATGTCGCAGCCCACGCACATCCGCGCCACCGCGCCGGACGACGAGGGCCAGACCGTCGCGAACACCGCGCAGTTCGTCTACCGCGCGCACTCCATGGACAAGCCGGAGATGGTCTCCCGCATCCTGCAGGCCGACGGCCGCGGACTCGCGATGATCTTCTGTCGTACGAAGCGGACGGCCGCCGACATCGCCGAGCAGCTGGAGCGCCGCGGCTTCGCCTCCGGCGCCGTGCACGGCGACCTGGGCCAGGGCGCGCGCGAGCAGGCCCTGCGGGCCTTCCGCAACGGCAAGGTCGACGTGCTCGTGTGCACCGACGTCGCCGCCCGCGGCATCGACGTCGAGGGCGTCACGCACGTCATCAACTACCAGTCGCCGGAGGACGAGAAGACGTACCTCCACCGCATCGGCCGCACCGGCCGCGCGGGCGCCAAGGGCATCGCGATCACGCTCGTCGACTGGGACGACATCCCGCGCTGGCAGCTCATCAACAAGGCGCTCGACCTGAGCTTCAACGACCCGGTCGAGACGTACTCCAGCTCCCCGCACCTGTACGAGGAACTGAACATCCCCGCCGGTACGAAGGGTGTCCTGCCGCGTGCCGAGCGCACCCGGGCCGGGCTCGACGCCGAAGAGGTCGAGGACCTGGGCGAGACCGGGGGCCGCGGCTCCCGTGGCTCCGCCTCCCGCGGTGGCTCGCGGCGTGGTGAGCGTGCGGGTGGCCGGGCGCAGGGTGAGCGTGACCGGGCGCAGGCCGAGGAGGCCGAGCGGCCCGCGCGTACGCCGCGGCGTCGGCGTCGCACCCGTGCGGGTGCCCCGCTCGACGGTGTGGACGCGTCCGCGGTGGCGCAGGACGCCGCCGCTGCGTCCGGCGTGACCGAGGCCGCGCCTGCCGAAGCCACGTCCGCCGTGGCTGCGTCCGCCGCTGCTGCGTCTGTGGTGACCGAGGCTGCCGCGCCTGCTGCTGCGGGGGAGGCTGCTCCGCGTACACCGCGGCGTCGGCGTCGCACCCGTGCGGGGGGCGAGGACGCCGCTTCCGCGGCGGTGAGCTCTGCGGAGTCGGTGGACTCGACGGAGAGCGAGAAGCCTGCGAAGGCCACGAAGGCTGCGAGGTCCACGAAGGCTGCGGCGTCCGCGAAGGTCACGGAGGCCGTGGTGGACGTCGCGGAGGACGCCCCCGTGGCGAAGCCGCGCCGCCGCCGCACCCGCAAGCCCGCGGACTCCGCGGACAGCTAGTCCCAGCTCCACCTTCCACCCACCCGTGCCCGGGGCCACCCGCCCTGGCCACGGGTGGGTGTCGTTGTACCCCGTGCCGGGGCGCCCGCCGCCACCCCGCCACCCCGCCGCTCCGCGGCGGCCCCTCCCACCCGCCCACCCGTTTACTGCGGCCCAGAAGTACGACGGGGGCGTGCGGCGTCCCCGCCAACCACACCCAGCCGGAACCTTCGTCGCCTCGGCGGCAGGGGTCCACTGGCGTCTGCGGCCGGGTGGGGGGCGTCGGCCTCGGCGGCGGGGGTTCACCGACGTCTGGGGCCTGGTGGGGGGCACCTCGGTGGCGGGGGGGGCGGCGTCTGTGGCGGGGTGGGGGGGGCGTCACCCCGATAGCGGGGGCTCACTGACATCTGCGGCTGGGTGGCGGCATCGCCTCGGTAACGAGGGCTCGTCGGCGTCTGCGCCCCGGTGAGGGGCGTCGGCTGGCGGCCCTGGCGGCACCGCGCGCCCCTCCCCCTGTGGGCAGCTGGGCCGCCCAGAGGGCGGCACGGGTGGGCACAGCCCACGCCCACGGCGCCATTACGGCACGCGCAGAGGCACAACCCACCCCCACGGCACCGTCACCGCATGGGCGACACCGGCCCGGTCCCCTCCCCCCTGTGGGCAGCTGGGCCGCCCAGAGGGCGGCACAGGTGGGCACAGCCCACGCCCACGGCGCCATTACGGCGCGGGGAAGGGAACAAGCCCGCGCCCACGGCACCGCAAGGCACGGGGAGGGGCACCGCCCAGGGCCCACGGTGCCGATCCGGCGTGGGGAGGGGCGCCCCGGCCCAAGGCCCCCGGCCAGTAGCCTCGGTGGCATGAGTCGGCCGCCCACCTTCACCCCGCCCGAAGGCACCCTCGCGTACCCCCTCCGCACCGTCCGCGGTGACTTCGCCGTCCTGGACACCCGTCCGGCCGGCGAGGTCAAGGGCACCGCCCTGCTGCTTCCGGGGTTCACCGGGAGCAAGGAGGACTTCATCGCGCTGCTCCGGCCCCTCGCCGCCGCCGGCTACCGCACCGTGTCCATCGACGGCCGCGGCCAGTACGAATCCGCCGGCCCGGACGACGAATCGGCGTACGCCCAGGACGAGTTGGCGAAGGACGTCCTCGCGCAGGCAGCCGCCGTACACACCCCCGACGAGGGGCCCCCGCACCTGCTCGGCCACTCCCTCGGCGGCCTGGTGGCCCGCGCCGCCGTCCTCCTCGCACCCCCCGGCACCTTCGCCTCGCTCACCCTCATGGCGTCCGGACCGGCCCACGTCTCCCCGCCGCAGCAGACCCGCGCCAAGCTCCTCACGGACGCCCTCGCCGCCCACCCCATGGACGTGGTGTGGGCGGCGATGCGGGCCATGGACACCCCCGAGGACGCCGACGTCGACGGCGCCGACCTGCGCGCCCGCTGGCTCCGCAACAGCCCGGCCCAACTCATCGCCACCGGCAGGCAGTTGTGCGCCGAGCCGGACCGCGTCGACGAGCTCGCCGCCGTACCTCTGCCCAAGCACGTCGTCTCCGGCGTACGCGACGACACCTGGCCCGTACCGCTCCTCGACGACATGGCGCGCCGCCTCGACGCGCGCCGCACCGTGATCACCGGCGCGGAGCACTCCCCCAATACCGACCGCCCGCTGGAGACCGCCGCCGCCCTCGCCGCCTTCTGGGACAGGGTGAGCGGGCAGAGCCAGTAAAGAAGCGAGCGAGCGGGGTCAGTAGCACTGCTGCAAGTGGTCCCAGAAGCCGTCCCGCAGCACCCGCCGCAGGTCCGACTGGCCCCGCAGCGAGTAGTCGAGCAGCCGCTCCGCCTCCACGAGCAGCTCCTGGTCGACCGAGCCGGGCAGGTAGGGGTGGCCGGGCAGCAGGCCCACCAGCGCCTCCCGGCCCCGCGCCGAGAGCCACTTCGCGGAGATCTGGGCGCCGACGAAGCGCACGTCGTCCCGTGAGGGCCGGGGCGTCGTCGACAGGCCCTCGTACGGCACGGCGGGGCGGCGCGTGACGAACGGCTTGAAGAAGTCCGCGTCGAACGTGCGCTGGCTGTCGACCTCCCACAGCAGCGGCTCCGCCTGATTGCGGCCGTCCGGCGCGTCGATGCCCCACAGATGCACGCGCGCGCCGTACCCCTGCGCCGCCTCGACCGCCGACACCAGGTCCTCGTCGCCGCCGATCAGCGCCGCGTCGCTGATGGCGCGGTGCCGGGCCAGGGACTCCAGGTCGGAGCGGATCAGCGAATCGACGCCTTTCTGCTGGTTGTTGGCGTTGAGGTTGCCCAGGCGCACCTTGACGTCCGGGAGTTCCGCGATCGCCTGCTGTTCCGAGGTGTGGATGCGGCGTCTCGCGCCGTCGTACCAGTACACGCGCAGCAGGCGACTGTCCGCGAAGATCGTGCGGGCCTTGTCGATCAGCGCCTCGATCAGCCCCTCGGCGTCGAGGTCGAAGGAGCGCCGGTCCTCGGTGCCCGCGGCGAGGCGCCCGGCGGCCGCGTACAGATAGCCGGCGTCGACGAAGATCGCGTGGGTGGACGGGGTCTTCGCCACCTCGGCGAGCATGCGCTCGAGCAGTCCGTTGGTGCGCTCGAGGCGGGCGCTGATCCCGCCGGTCTCGTCATTGGTCTCGTCCATGTCCATACGGAACGCATTGTCCCGCCCGTCACTCTGCGGGCACAACCGGTAGCGGTTACTCAGCGAACACAACCAGCCGCGATACAGTCACGAAACAGGGCGTTCATTAGCCTCGCGAAAATTTTCTTTAGCGTAGGGAATGTTTGAACGGGTCAAGCCGTTGGACCCCTATGTAGCCAGCAGTTCTCCTTCAGGAGGATCACCAGACGAAGGGAGAAGCCCATGCGCTTCGAAATCATGCGACTCGACGACGTCGACGGCACCGCCGTGGACAGCACCGTCGTGGACGCCGCCTCCGTCAACCGGATCGTGCAGCAAGCCGCCGCCATAGGGCAGCGCCTCTACATCCGTCCGGCCGACGCCTCGGCCTCATAACGGCGCCGATCGGCCTCATCTCACACTTCAGAGCCCTGTACGCCACCGGTACGTCCGGTGCCGTACAGGGCTCTGTACGTGGTCGGAGCCTGCCGGGATCACCCGGCAGGCTCAACCGCCTCGGATCACCTGCGTGAGGCCGTTGATGATCTGCTGCACGGCGATCGCCGACAGCATCATTCCGGCGAGGCGCGTCACCAGCACCACACCGCCGTCCTTGATCACGCGGATGATCAGCAGCGAGAAGCGCATCGCCAGGAACAGCACCACATGGATGGCGAGAATCGCCGCCCACACGGAGACCTGCTCCATGCCGTCGGCGTGCTGCACCGCGAGGATCACCTGCACGATCGCGCCCGGCCCGGCGAGCAGCGGCATGCCGAGCGGCACCAGGGCGACGTTGACGTCCTTGGTCTGCTGCGGCTCGTCGTTCTTGCCGGTGAGCAGGTCGAGGGCGACCAGGAGCAGCAGCAGGCCGCCCGCGATCATCAGCGCCTGGGTGGAGACGTGCAGATAGTCGAGGATCTGCTGGCCGACGATGCCGAAGACGGTGATGACTCCGAGGGCCACGCACACCGCCTGGAAGGCCATTTTCTTCTGGACCTTGGCGGGGCGGCCCGCGGTGAGACCGAGGAAGATCGGCGTGACCCCAGGGGGGTCCATGATGACGAAAAGGGTGAGGAAGAGGGAGCCGAAGACGGCGACGTCGAACACAGTGATGGCCTTGCGGAAGAGGGTCGTACGGAGCGATGCGGGTGGGGGCGCGCGGTGATGGCGCCGTGCGCGGACGGTGGTGCGGTGGTGCGGTGGTGCGGTGATGCTTGGGCGCGGTGGCGCGCGTCGCGCGGCCGGGGCGCGGTGATGGGCTGTGGTGCGCGTTACGCGGCCGGGGCTCCGCCCGCGCCCGGGACCGGGAAGGCTCCCGTGGCCCGGCGGGTGATCTCGCCGTAGATCTCGGGGTCGGTGGTGTACTCCCCGAGCACGCATGTCTTGCGGGTGCCGTGGTAGTCGCTCGACCCGGTGACGAGCAGGCCGAGGTCGGCGGCGAGGCCGCGCAGCCGGGGGCCCGACTCGGGCGCGTACGCCAGCTGTTCCGGGTGGTCGACCTCGATGCCGTCGAGGCCCGCGGCGGCCAGCTCGGCTATCGCCGACTCGGGGACGACCTTGCCGCGCTGGGCGGCGGCCGGGTGCGCGAAGACGGTGACGCCGCCCGCGGCCTTGACCAGGCGGATCGCCTCGAAGGGGTCGAGCTCGTGCTTCTCGGCGTAGGCCCGGCCGCCGTCGGCGAGCCAGGCGGGGGTGAAGGCGTCCGACACGGTCGGTACGACACCGAGCTCGACGAGCGCCTCGGCGATGTGCGGGCGGCCGACCGAGCCGTCGCCCGCGATGCGCGCGACCTGGTCCCAGGTGACGGGGACACCGAGCTCCTGGAGCTTGCGGACCATCGTCTGCGCGCGCGGCACGCGGTCGTCGCGGACGAGTTCGCGCTCGCGGGCCAGCTCGGGCTCTTCGGCGTCGAAGAGGTACGCCAGCATGTGCATCCCGATGCCGTCGAGGCGGCAGGACAGCTCGGCGCCGGTGACGAGGGTGAGGCCGGGCGGCAGCGCGGCGATCGCCGCGGCGTGGCCGCGGGTCGTGTCGTGGTCGGTCAGCGCGACCACGTCCAGTCCGGCGGCGGCCGCGTTGCGGACCAGCTCGGCGGGGGTGTCCGTGCCGTCGGAGGCGGTGGAGTGGGTGTGCAGATCTACGCGCACGGGTTGGCTCCACGCTTTTCGGGACCGACGGGGGACGCTTAAGGATAACGGTCCGCGGCCCCCGGCCCCGCCCACGTATGGGGCTACGCCCCTCTCCCCCTCCATCGCCGCTCCGCGCCTCGCCCTCAAACGCCGGGCGGGCTGAAATTCCGCTGCGCGGGCTGTTCCGGCAGGTAGTAAGGGTGGGCGGGCGGGGAATAGCCCGTCCGGCGTTTGAGGACGAGCCGCGAAGCGGCGATACGCCCCCGCGAGGGCCGCGCCCGCCCCTACGGCATCAGCAGTCGCGGCGAAAGCGCCCCGCAAGGCAGCAGGTCCACCTCCGCGCCCGCGTCCCGCAGGTCCGTGAGCACGAGCTCGTCGTACATGAGCAGTCCCGACTGCTCGGGCCAGGCGATCGCCCACAGCCACAGCCCCCGCGCCTCGCCCGCGAACACCGCCCGGTCGTCGGGCGTGCCGGGCACGTGCCACATGGCCGTGGGCCGGCCGGCCGCGAGCACCTTGGCCTGGGCGGGCTTGCCGACGCTCATGGAGGGGCCGGGGTCGGGGCCGTCGATGCCGGCATAGCGCGCGCCGAGGCCGACACCCAACTCCTCGGCGACCAGGACGAGTTCACCGACGCCGCCGAGCGGCGCGGGCCCCGAGCAGGCCACGGCGGTGGCACGGCCGCCACTGCGGTCGTCGCCGGCGCAGACCACGCCGGTGAAGAGCCAGCCGACGGGCAGCGGCCACGGCATCCACACGGGCACCTGGGCACGGTGCACGACGACCTGGAGGGCCTCGACGCTGGGCGGGATCACCGGCTGCAGCGGGTGCACCGTCCCGTGCACATCGCACTGCCAGGAGTCGGCGAAAAGACCGGGAGCCCTGACCCGGCCACCACACTTCGGGCAACTGGGTTCGCCCCTCATAGCGCCCAACGGTCCTCCCCACTCGGCGCCCCGTCAAGGACGATCACCCGTCCGGAGGCGGCCTCCTCTCCCTCCTCCCTCTGCCTTTTCCCGAGCCCACCACCAGGCAAAACTAGATGTAGCTTGCATTAATTAGCCCATCTAACTTATTGTGTGTACGCATCAACGATCTGAAGGAGCGGCGGATGACCACCCCCACGCAAGGAGAGACGGCAGAGCCCGCCGAAGGCGACCCATTCGACGCCGGGGCGGGCGGCCTGCTGCGCCAGCCGAAGGCGGTGTGGGCCACGGCGGGCGCGTCCGTCGTGGCGTTCATGGGCATCGGCCTCGTCGACCCGATCCTGCCGTCCATCGCCCAGGGGCTCGAGGCCACACCCAGCCAGGTCTCGCTCCTGTTCACCTCGTACTTCCTGATCACCGCCGTCGCCATGCTGGTGACCGGCTTCGTCTCCAGCCGCATCGGCGGCAAGAAGACGCTGCTCGCCGGGCTCGCGCTGGTGATCGTGTTCGCCGCCCTTGCCGGTACGTCGGGGTCGGTCGGCGAGCTCGTCGGGTTCCGGGCCGGCTGGGGGCTCGGCAACGCGCTGTTCGTGTCGACGGCGCTCGCCGTCATCGTGGGTGCCGCCGCCGGGGGCAGCGCGGCGGCGATCCTGCTGTACGAGTCGGCGCTCGGGCTCGGCATGGCCTGCGGGCCGCTGCTCGGCGCACTCCTTGGCGACGCGAGCTGGCGCTACCCGTTCTTCGGCACCGCGGCCCTGATGGCCGTCGGCTTCCTGTGCATCACGGCGTTCCTGAAGGAACAGCCGAAGCCCGCGCGCAAGACCTCGCTGCTCGACCCGCTCAAGGCGCTCGGCCACGGCGGCCTGGCCTCGGCGGCCGCGTCGGCGTTCTTCTACAACTACACGTTCTTCACGGTCCTGGCCTTCACGCCGTTCGTCCTGAACATGACGCCGTACAAGTCGGGTGCGGTCTTCTTCGCCTGGGGCGTGCTGCTCGCGGTGTTCTCGGTGCTCGTCGCACCCCGGCTCCAGGAGCGGTTCGGCTCGCTGAAGGTGCTCGGCGGTTCGCTGGTGCTGCTCGCCGCGGACGTGCTGGTGCTCGGGTACGGCAGCCACACCGCCGCCGTCGTCTGCACCATCCTGTCCGGCGCCTTCATCGGCGTGAACAACACCGTCTACACGGAGCTCGCGCTGGGCGTCTCGGACGCGCCGCGCCCCGTGGCGAGCGCCGGCTACAACTTCGTACGCTGGTTCGCCGCCGCGGCGGCCCCCTACTTCGCGCCGAAGATCGAGGAGTGGAGCAATATCCACATCCCGTTCGTGGTCGCGGCCGTCACGGCGGTGCTCGGCGCGGTGGTGGTGTGGGTGCGGCGGAGCGCGCTCACACACGAGGCCGAGGAGCTGGAGACCCGGCACGCCACCGAGGACGGCGTGACCGTCTTCGCCAACTAGCCCCGCCGGGGCGGACGTTCAGGCCGGCGGTCAGTCAAGCCGTACGGACTTGCGCAGCGGATCGCGCAGGTCCGTACCACTGTTGAGCCAGCGTTCCTGGAGCGCGGGCGCGCCGTGCACCCGCTTCCACGCCGCCTCGTTGGGCGTCATCGGCAGCAGCGGCAGGAAACGCACGGGGTCCATCGGCTCGTCCAGCTCCAGGTCCTCCACCAGACCCCCGGACTCCGCGACCAGGACCGAGGTGAACGGCGCGCCCGGCCACAGCGGTTCACCCACGTCGAGGGAGGCGCCCGGCGCGACCACGAGCCCTTCCACCTGCGGGGAGGCGGCGAGCACCGCCAGCGGGCGCAGCACCTTGTCGGTCTCGACGAGGCCGCCGCGTACGGAGAGGACCAGCTCCGCGCGCGGGCCCTGGACCGGGTCGGCGAGTACGGCCGTCGGATCAGCCATCGGGTGGGCGGACATGCCGAGCGTCGCGTACCGCACGACGTCCCCGTCCGTGAACCGCAGCACTTCGATGCGGTCCGTCCCGAGGAACGTCACCGCCGCGCGCGCGTCCGGTTCCCCCAGGCCACCATGGAGCCGGGCCTCGACCAGAGCAAGAACATCAGCCATGACGCGAGCATAGAACTCGTCAGTGATGGGTAAAGGTGGGGGTTTGACGCACCGGTCGGCTGATACTGTTGGCCGCTGGCCCGGGCAGCACGCAGAAGCGTCGCCTTCAAGCCCGGACGCAGGAGACGGCGCCTTGTCGCGCCTGGGACTTCCCCCACGGGGGACCGGCCGGAGGAGGTGGGGCTGCAGTGGATCGAAGTCGACCGTGCAGTACCACTCGCTCTTCCGCCCGCTGAACCTTCCGCAGCAGCGTAGCTGCGGTCCTTCGTACGGCATCCGGGGACGACGCGTTCGTGTCCGGCGCAGCCCGTACGAGACGGAAGAGCACCGCGTTTCACCTGATCTGCATCAGTAGCGTTGCTGCCACCGCGACGGTGCGGTGCTCCCCGCTTTGTGGACGTGCCAGAACCCGCAGAGGACGTCCCCATTCCGGGCAGTTCCACCCGTCGCAGGCGGCCCTTTCGTCGAAGGAGCCTGCCCATGTCGATGATCCGCGACCTGCGTGACGCCGTCCGCCCCTCCCTGCGCAAGGACAGCGCCTCCTACAGCTCGTACGACACCACCCGCGACCCCAGCTCCGTCTCGGCCGTCGTGGACTGCGCCGTCTACCGCGACGGCCGCCGCGTCGCCTGCGACGACACCCTGACGCCGCACGAGGCGATGCTCCAGGTGCGCCGCGACGGCGGCTTCGCGTGGATCGGCCTGCACGAGCCGACGGAGGCCGAGTTCGCCGGGATCGCCGCGGAGTTCGGGCTGCACCCGCTGGCCGTGGAGGACGCCGTGCACGCCCACCAGCGGCCCAAGCTGGAGCGCTACGACGACACGCTGTTCACGGTCTTCAAGACCATCCACTACGTAGAGCACGCCGAACTCACCGCCACCAGCGAGGTCGTCGAGACCGGCGAGGTCATGTGCTTCACCGGACGGGACTTCTTCATCACCGTGCGGCACGGCGGCCACGGCTCGCTGCGCGCCCTGCGGCGCCGCCTCCAGGAGGAGCCCGAGCTGCTCGCCAAGGGCCCCTCGTCGGTCCTGCACACCATCGCCGACCACGTCGTCGACGGCTATCTCGCCGTCGCCGACGCCATGCAGGTCGACATCGACGACGTCGAGAACGAGGTGTTCGCGGCCACCGGCAAGGGGGGCTCGCGGGGCGTCGACGCCGGGCGGATCTACCAGCTCAAGCGCGAGGTCCTGGAGTTCAAGCGCGCGGTGCAGCCGCTGCTGCGGCCCATGCAGCTGCTCAGCGAGCGGCCCATGCGCCTAGTCGACCCCGACATCCAGAAGTACTTCCGCGACGTCGCCGACCACCTCGCGCGCGTCCAGGAGCAGGTCCTCGGCTTCGACGAACTGCTCAACTCGATCCTCCAGGCCAACCTCGCCCAGGCCGCCGTCGCGCAGAACGAGGACATGCGCAAGATCACCTCCTGGGCGGCGATCATCGCCGTGCCGACGGCCGTGTGCGGCGTCTACGGCATGAACTTCGACCACATGCCGGAGCTGCACTGGCGGTTCGGCTACCCGATGGTCCTCGGCCTCATCGGCGTGGTCTGCTACTCGATCCACCGCACGCTGAAGCGCAATGGCTGGCTCTGAGTCGCTGTCATCGGTGCCTCGCTAAGCTGCCTCGCATGACTGCTGCTGCTGACGCGCTGTTCGACCGCGCCCTCGTCGAGGAGGCCACGAAGAAGTCGGGGCTCATCTGGGTGCGCGGCGCCGGCCCCGGCGGCCCCGTCAGGGCGCTGTGGCACGTCTGGGTCGACGGCGCGGTCCACGTCGTCGGGGACGGCCCCGGCGAGCAGCCGCTGCCCGGCCTCGCCGACGGGGCGGGCGCCGAGGTGACCGTACGCAGCAAGGACAAGGGCGGCCGCGTCATCGCCTGGACGGCGGCGGTGGCGGAGCTCGCGCCGCGCTCCGAGGCCTGGGAGGCGGCCGTCGCCGAACTCAAGGGCAAGCGCCTGAACGCGCCCGACGGCGAGCGGATGGTGGACCGCTGGGCGACGGAGTGCCGGGTGCTGCGGCTGGCGCCGCGCGAGTCGACCACGGATCTGCCCGACGGTTCGCTGGCCGAGGCCCCGCTGCCGACGACGGCGACGACCCGGCAGCCGATCCCGGCGGGGCTGCCGCGGCTGCTGGCCCGGCGGGCCAAGAAGCGGTAGCGCTCCGCTGGGGCCGCGGTTTTTCCTCTGCGGGCCGGTGGGGGCTGGTCGCGCCCCGCGGCGGAGCCGCAAGTCGATACAGCCCCGCGCCCCTTCAGGGCGCCTTCGTACCGCAGCGTTCTCGTCCTCTGTCACTCACCTACGAATTCGGCAGTTGCTGCCCGTAGTCCACCGTCTCGTCCTTGCCCGGCTCCTCCAGTGGGAAGTCCTTGCCCCATTCGGTGAGTCGCAGCGTGCCCGCGTCGCCCGCGCGCTGGAGTCGCAGCGGGTAGGGCTTGCCCTCCAGGGACACCTCGAGCGTGCCGCCCGCGCCCTCGTCGCCGGCGATCTTGATGACGCGTCCGGCGCGTGACTCGACGCGGTCGCCCTTGGACAGCGTGCCGTGCAGCGTGAGCGTGCCGTCGAGCAGCACGTCCTTGTCGGTGAAGCCGCTGAGCTGCTGGTACGCGGGGTCGCCGGTGGGCACCTTCACGTACTTGCCGTCGAGTTTCGCCGCCGCCGAATCGTCGGCCGTCGAGCCGCCGCCCTGCCCGCCGGACTCGCCCTGGTGCGTCCAGAAGCCCGAGTCGGCCTTCAGGTACAGATGCTCGCCGACGCGCAGCAGCCGGAACGTGCCGCCCTTGGACGTGACCTCGCCCGTGCCGCCGGAGCCCTTGAGGCGCATGTCGAGCTTGTACGTCTGGCCCTTGCTGACGACGGTGCCGGACAGCCGGACCGCGGTGGCGCCCTTGGCGGCCTGCCGCGTCTTGCTCTGGATCTTCGTCGCGGACAGCTTGCCCACGCCGTTCGTGCCCGCGTCCGGGTCCTCGCCTCCGCCGCCGCATCCCGTCAGGCCCGCGCCGCCCACCACGATCCCCGCGCAGACCGTGGTCACCAGCGCGGCCCTTCGGGTACGGCGGGCCTGTCGCATCGCAGTCACAGGTGGCGCTGCCTCTCGTGCGGACGTCCTCTACGGCTTGCTCTACGGCCCCGGCCGTGGCGCGCCACGGCCTGGCGTACCGCAGCGTACCGGTGCCGCCGACGTGCCTCGGAGCCAGTCCGTCCGGACGTCCCACCAGGCCGGATGCGTGCGGTACGGGCTAGCCTGAAGCCCGTACGAAAGATCGTATAAATGGTCGCAAAGAGCGACACGGATCCGCGCGACGCAGCGCGATCGAGACCGAACGAAGCGAAACGAGCAGCAGCGAGCGGCAGGGAGGCGCCGCGCATGGCGGGAAGCGCGCCCCGGATCTTCGTCTCGCACCTGGCCGGCACCGCCGTCTTCGACCCGAACGGCGACGAGATGGGCCGCGTGCGCGACCTCGTCGCCATGCTCCGCGTCGGTCGCAGGCCGCCCCGGCTGCTCGGCCTCGTCGTGGAGCTCGCCACGCGCCGGCACATCTTCCTGCCCATCACCCGGGTGACCGGCATCGAGTCGGGCCAGGTCATCACCACCGGCGTGCTGAACGTGCAGCGCTTCGAGCAGCGCCCCACCGAGCGGCTGATCCTCGGCGAGATGCTCGACCGCCGGGTGCACCTGGTGGAGAGCGGCGAGGAGGTGACCGTCCTCGACGTCTCCGTGCAGCAGCTCCCGGCCCGCCGGGACTGGGAGGTGGACCGGGTCTTCGTACGCAAGGGCAAGGGAGGGGCCTTCCGGCGCAAGGGGGAGGCGCTGACCGTCGACTGGTCGGCCGTGGACGGGTTCTCGCTGGAGGAGCACGGGCAGGGTGCCGAGAGCCTGCTCGCCACCTTCGAGGAGCTCCGCCCCGCCGACCTCGCCAACGTGCTGCACCACCTGTCGCCGAAGCGGCGCGCGGAGGTCGCCGCCGCGCTCGACGACGACCGGCTCGCGGACGTCCTCGAAGAGCTCCCGGAGGACGACCAGATCGAGATCCTCGGCAAGCTCAAGGAGGAGCGCGCCGCCGACGTCCTGGAGGCGATGGACCCCGACGACGCCGCCGACCTGCTCTCCGAGCTCCCCGAGGACGACAAGGAGCGCCTGCTCACCCTGATGCGGCCGGACGACGCGGCCGACGTGCGCCGGCTGATGGCGTACGAGGAGCGCACGGCGGGCGGTCTGATGACGACCGAGCCGATCGTGCTGCGCCCGGACGCGACGGTCGCGGACGCGCTCGCGCGGGTGCGGCAGCAGGACCTCTCCCCCGCGCTCGCCGCGCAGGTGTACGTGTGCCGCCCGCCGGACGAGACCCCGACCGGCAAGTACCTGGGCACCGTGCACTTCCAGCGGCTGCTCCGCGACCCGCCGTACACGCTGGTCGGCTCGATCATCGACGACGATCTGCGGCCGCTGCGGCCGGAGGCCGAGCTGCCGGTCGTGGCGGGCTTCTTCGCGGCGTACGACATGGTCGCGGCGCCGGTGGTCGACGAGGGCGGTTCGCTGCTCGGCGCGGTCACCGTCGACGACGTACTCGACCACATGCTGCCCGACGACTGGCGCGAGACGGAGTTCCACCTCCAGGAGGGGGCCGGTCATGGCGGCGGCTGAGCGGGAGCGGGAGCGCGACAAGGACCGGGAGGGGCGCGGCCGGAGCCGGTTCCGGCTCGACCAGCCGCGGGCGCCGCGCCGCAAGCTGCTGCCGGACTACGACCCGGAGGCCTTCGGGCGGCTCTCGGAGCGCATCGCGCGGTTCCTCGGCACGGGCCGGTTCATCGTCTGGATGACGGTCGTCATCATCCTGTGGGTCGTCTGGAACGTCTCCGCCCCCGCCGACCTGCGCTTCGACCGCTACCCGTTCATCTTCCTGACCCTGATGCTCTCGCTCCAGGCCTCGTACGCGGCCCCGCTGATCCTGCTCGCGCAGAACCGCCAGGACGACCGCGACCGCGTCACCCACGAACAGGACCGCAAACAGAACGAGCGCTCCATCGCCGACACCGAGTACCTCACCCGGGAGATCGCCTCGCTGCGCATGGGCCTCGGCGAGGTCGCCACCCGCGACTGGATCCGCTCCGAACTCCAGGACCTGGCCAAGGAGCTGGAGGACCAGCACACCGTATTCCCGTCCGAGGACGCCCGGGTACGTGACGTAGGCGACCGCTGACAGCCCTTTCCTGCCACGGGTTACCGCGCCGTACTATCGGGTGTATGGCAGCTACGGAAGACGCGGTGCGTGACGCACTGGCGACGGTGAACGACCCCGAGATCCAGCGACCCATCACCGAGTTGGGGATGGTCAAATCCGTGGAGATCGGCGCGGACGGCGCGGTCGCCGTCACCGTGTATCTGACGGTCTCCGGCTGCCCGATGCGCGAGACGATCACGAAGAACGTGACGGACGCGGTGGCCGCCGTCGAGGGCGTCACGCGTGTCGACGTGACCCTGGACGTGATGAGCGACGAGCAGCGCAAGGAGCTGGCGTCCGCGCTGCGCGGCGGCACCGCCGAGCGCGAGGTCCCCTTCGCCAAGCCCGGCTCCCTGACCCGGGTCTACGCGGTCGCCTCCGGCAAGGGCGGCGTCGGCAAGTCGTCCGTGACGGTGAACCTGGCGGCGGCGATGGCCGCTGACGGCCTCAAGGTCGGCGTCGTGGACGCGGACATCTACGGCCACAGCGTGCCCCGCATGCTCGGCGCCGACGGGCGGCCCACCCAGGTCGAGAACATGATCATGCCGCCGTCGGCGCACGGCGTGAAGGTCATCTCCATCGGCATGTTCACGCCCGGCAACGCGCCGGTGGTGTGGCGCGGCCCGATGCTGCACCGCGCGCTCCAGCAGTTCCTCGCGGATGTGTTCTGGGGCGACCTGGACGTGCTGCTCCTGGACCTGCCGCCGGGCACGGGCGACATCGCGATCTCCGTCGCGCAGCTCGTCCCGAACGCGGAGATCCTGGTCGTCACCACCCCGCAGCAGGCCGCGGCCGAGGTCGCCGAGCGCGCGGGTTCCATCGCCGTGCAGACCCACCAGAAGATCGTCGGCGTGGTCGAGAACATGTCCGGGCTGCCCTGCCCGCACTGCGACGAGATGGTCGACGTGTTCGGCACGGGCGGCGGCCAGAAGGTCGCGGAGGGCCTGACGAGGACCACGGGCGCGACGGTGCCGGTGCTCGGCTCCATCCCCATCGACGTACGCCTGCGCGAGGGCGGCGACGAGGGCAAGCCCGTCGTCCTCACCGACCCGGAGTCGCCGGCGGGCAGCGCGCTGCGCACCATCGCGGGCAAGCTGGGCGGCCGCCAGCGCGGGCTGTCGGGCATGACCTTGGGGCTCACGCCGCGCAACAAGTTCTGACCGTTCGGGGGTATTAACAGCCCGTCCAGCGATTGCGGGGGGGATTGACAGCCCGTCCAGCGATTGCGGGGGGATTGACAGCCCGTCCAGCGATTGCGGGGGGATTGACAGCCCGTCCAGCGATTGCGGGGGGATTGACAGCCCGTCCAGCGATTGCGGGGGGATTGACAGCCCGTCCGGCGATTGCGGGGGGATTGACAGCCCGTCCGGCGTTTGAGGACGAGGCCGAAGGCCGATACGCGTTCACGCAGTGTGGGGCGCCGTCAGCGCGACGGCGCCCCCACTGCGTACCCGTCCGGAGGACTACTTCGCGTAGGCGCCGATGTCCTGTACGACGGAGAAGCCGAGGCCGTACGCGCTCATCCCGCGTCCGTACGCCCCCAGATGCACCCCCTCCTTGGTGGACCCGGCGAGCACCCAGCCGTACTCGGACTCCCGGTAGTGGAACGAGGTCGGGACCCCGTCCACCGGCAGGGAGAGGGTCGACCAGTCCGACCCGTGCAGATCGTCCGCGAGGACCCACGCGGTCTCCGTCTGCTGGTCGAGCCAGTCGTCCCGCAGGCTGTGGTCCATCTGGCCGGGCCAGGTGAAGGTCAGCAGGCCCACGCCGGCCAGCCACGCCGCGGAGGACACCGAGGTGGCCTCCAGGACGCCGGTGCCGTCGGCGCTGCGCCGCACCGGATTGGCGGCGACGGTCACCACGACCGCGAACCGCTCCTTGTCGCCGTTGCCGGACCCTTCGGCCCGCACCGACGGCTCGTCACCGTGACCGATGGAGCCGTGCTCCACGGCTCCGTCCGCGGCGGTCCCGACCTGCATCAGCCAGCGCGGTCCCGTGAAGGCCTCGTCCAGGCCGTACCAGGGGAAGGGCGCCAGCAGGTAGCCGTCGACCGTGCGCCGGGCGGAGGGCACCGCTTGCGCGGCACCGTCCGCTGCTGGCGCCTGCGCGCCCACCCGACTTGTCGTCTCCATGTACCCGGCCGCCTCCTCGCTCTCGTCGGTCCGGAGCGGCCCGCCCCCCTCGGGCGTCCTCACGCCGGACAACAAGGCAGGATAGCCACACCCATTCCGGATGCTGGTCAACCAGTCGGCGGACGGGTGTACTCGACGCCTCCGACCAGGCCCGTCGCGGGCGCCGGGCGGCGCGCCACGGGCGTCAAGGGGCGCACGTCGGCACCGGGGTGGCACGGGGCCCGCCGGGCGGGTTCTGGGGGCTTCGGGCGGGCTCGGGCCGGGGGGTGTCCGGGGCGGCGGGCCTGGGCGGCAGGCGCGGGCTCAGGTGGCGTCCTGGGCCGTGGGCCTGGGCGGCAGGCGCCGGCTCACGGGGCGTCCGCAGGCTCAGGTGACAGCCGTCGGCCCAGGTGGCATCCGGGGCCGCGGGCCTGGGCAGCCGCAGGATCAGGTGGCGTCCGCGTCGAAGGGCGGCGGGTCGCCGGCCGCCGGCTTGTCCGGTTGCGGACGCTTCTCCATGTCGAGACGGCCGCTGCCGGAGCCGTTGGCCGGGGCGGTCGCCGAACCCGTGGTGGAACGGCCGGAGTCCTCGGCGGAATCGCTGTCACGGCCGTGCACGGCATCCGCGACTTCGGCCATTTCCTTCTTCAGGTCGAAGCCGTTGCGGATTTCCTTCAGACCGAGATCGTCGTTCTCCATCTGCTTGCGGATGAACTTCTTCGGGTTCAGGTCTTCGAACTCGAAGTCCTTGAATTCCGGGCCCAGTTCATTCCGTATGTCCTGCTTCGCACTGTCGGAGAATTGGCGGATCTTGCGAATGGTCCGCGACACGTCCTGAATGAGCTTCGGCAGCTTGTCCGGTCCGAAGATGAGCACGGCGAGGATGACCAGCGTCACTATCTCGAGTGCGCCAATGTCGTTGAACACCTTGAAAGCTCCTTGCCGTCCGGACCCGCTCTACGGTACCCGGCGTGACTGTCCGTCCGGTAGCCGCACGGCGACAACGCAGCCAACGAGGACACGGCGGATGCCTCGGGCACCATGGCTCACTCCCCGCTCGCCGTGCCGAGGACCAGCGTCACCTTCCGCTCGTCCCCGTCCCGCTCGACGGTCAGCTCCAGGCGGTCCTTCGGGCGGTGGGCGCGGACCTTGACGATGAGCTCGTCGCCGGAGTGCACGCGGTCGCCGTCCACCGCGGTGATCACGTCGCCCGGCTTCAGGCCCGCCTTGGCGCCGGGGCCGCCGCGGTTGACGGCCGGGCCGCCGCTCCGGCTCTTCCGCGCGATGCGGGCGCCGTCGCCGGTGAACTGCTTGTCGATGGTGACGCCGATGACCGGGTGGGTGGCCCGGCCGGTGTTGATGAGCTCTTCGGCGACGCGCTTGCCCTGGTTGATGGGTATGGCGAAGCCGAGCCCGATGGAGCCGGACTGGCCGCCCTCGGGGGCGGAGCCGTTGTCGGCGGAGCGGATGGCGCTGTTGATGCCGATGACGCGGGCCTTGGCGTCGACGAGAGGTCCGCCGGAGTTGCCCGGGTTGATGGGCGCGTCCGTCTGGAGGGCGTTGACGTACGACACGTCGCTGCCGTCGCCCTTCTCGCCGCCCGCCGTGATGGGGCGCTCCTTGGCGCTGATAATTCCGGAGGTGACGGTGTTGGCGAGGTCGAAGGGCGCGCCGATGGCGACAACGGGATCACCGACCTGCACGTTCTCGGAGTTCCCGAGCGGCAGCGGCTTGAGTCCGCGGACGCCTGACACCTTGACGACGGCGAGGTCGTAGCCCGCGTCCCGGCCGATGACCTTGGCGCTCGCGGTCTCGCCGCCGCTGAACGTCACCGTTATCTCGCCGCCCGTCCCGGCGGGTTCGACCACGTGGTTGTTGGTGAGGATGTGGCCCTTGCCGTCGAGGACGAAGCCGGTGCCGGTGCCCGCGCCGTCGTCGCCGCGGACGTGCAGCGTCACGACGCCCGGCAGCGCGCTCGCCGCGATTCCGGCCACGCTGTCCTTGGGCCGCTTCTCGGACTCCGAACCGGCCTGCGGCAGCTCGACATCGGTCCCGATGCCGCCCTCCCGCTCCAGATACGCCCCGACGACGCCGCCGATCCCCCCGGCCACCAGCGCGATGACGAAGGCCCCCACAACAATCGCCCGCCGCCCACGCCGCCGCCGCTCCCCCTGAGTGGCGACGGCGGCCCCGGTCTGCTGCAGCGGGGCACTCCAGGGGTCGTACCGCTGCCAAGGGCTGGCGGGGGCGCCTGGGGCGGGGGCGCCCTGCGCGTGGCCGGGTGCGGGGGTTCCTGTTCCCGGTGCGGGTTGCGCGGGCACGCCGTGCGCCCCCGCGTTGGTGTGGGTGGGGTGGCCGTGCGGCGGGACGGCCTCGTGCGGGGCGCCGCCGACCGGGGGTGTGCCGTGCATGGAGACTCCCGGGGCCGGGGTGCTGTGCGCGGGACTGCCTTGGGCCGGGGCGCCGGGAGCTTGGGTCCCCTGGGCCGCGGTGCCCGGGTGCGGGCCGTGCCCGTGAGCGTCGGCGTACTGACCGCCGTGCGGGGGCGCGGCCTGCGCGCGGGTGTCGGGGGCGGGCATGCCGTGGGAGCCGGGGGCCGCTGTGCCCGGGTGCAGGGCGTGCCCCTGGGCGTCGGCGTACTGACCGCCGTGCGGGGGCGTGCCCTGCGCAGGGGCGGCCGGGGCACCGCCATGCGTAGGCGGCCCGGGAGGCTGGGCTCCCTGCCCCGGAGCGCTGTGGTGCTGGACTCCGTGCGGAGGCGTGCCGGGGGAGCCGGGGGCCGCGGTGCCCGGGTGCGGGCCGTGCCCGTGGGCGTCGGCGTACTGGCCGCTGCGCGGGGGCGTGCCCTGCGCGGAGGCGGCCGGGGCACCGCCATGCGTAGGCGGCCCGGGAGGCTGGGCTCCCTGCCCCGGAGCGCTGTGGTGCTGGACTCCGTGTGGAGGCGTGCCTGGGGCCGGGGCGCCGGGTATGGGCGTGCCGTGCCCCGGGGTCCCGTAGACGGGGGTGCCTTGGGCCGGGGTCGCCACCGGGTGCTGTACGGGCGGTGCGGGGGCCCAGGGGCCGGGCTCGCCGTAGGGCGGTGTGCTGTACGGGTCGGGGTCGTGCAGCGGCCGGGGTCGGTCGGCGCGGGCCTGGGCGGCGGGCACCTCGGTCGTGGACGACGCGTGAACGACGGCCGGAGGCGCACCGTCCAGGACGGCGGCACCCTCGGCAGCGCCCGCACCGCCGGCTTCAGCCGCACCACCTACGACACCGGCTCCGTTGCCAACCGCACCACCAGGCACCAAGCTCCGATCCCCTGCAAGCCCCCCGGACACGGCACCCTGAGGCACCACATCCCGCGCCACCCCAGCCGAAGGCACCACATCCTGAGGCACCCCATCCCCGGACACCGCGCCCCGAGGCCCCGCAAGCCCCCCGGACACCGCACCCTGAGGCACCACATCCCCCGCCGCACCAGCCGAAGGCACCGCGTCCCCCGCCACCTCAGCCGAAGGCACCGCATCCTGAGGCGCTCCACCCGCGGGCACCGTGCCCTGAGGTTCCCCAACGGGGGCCGCCGCCCCCTGTCCGCCTCCGTCCCGGGACACCCCGGGAGGGGAAGCCTCGTCGGGGGTCACCCCGGAACCCTGCTCAGGCCCAGTGCCAACGTCCATGCTCTCCCCACAACTGGCCCGCGGCGACGCCGATTACGTGCTGCATTCCGTGGCCGCCGAGTTCCGGCGGGCACGGTCCACCGAGGATTCAACCAGGTCTGCGGGCCGACGCGCAGGGCACGTCAGTGGATCTGGGAGGTGCCCCGCAGCGGTCCGGCGTCGGGTTTCGGCGAGGCCTTGGGGGCGGGATCGGCGGTGACGTTGAGCGTGAGGCCCTGTGGCGCGCCGTCCGGGGCGTCCTCGGTCACGGCCCGCACCAGCGGGGACATCACGCCGGCCCCGGCCAGCAGCGGGGCGGTGAGCTGGTGCCCCTCGGGTGGATGGCCGGGCCGCATGGGCGCCCCGGAAAGCAGCGGCGTGACGGCCGTCGTGGGCGCGAGCGCCTGGGGCTGTCGCGGTCCCTGCACGGAGAGCGGGTTGCCGCTGCGGCGCCGCACGGAGTCGGGAACGGCGGCGTTGGGGGTGCTCGGGGACCGCAGCGGGGTCGCGTTGCTGTTGGCCGTGCCGGCACCGCCGGCACGCTGCTCGCCTGCGGTGAGGGGCGTGCCCATGGTGACCCCGCCGAGGGCTATCGCCGCCAGCGACACGGCCCCGGCCGCGGCGAACGCGAACCGCCGCCCGAGCCACACGGACCGCTCGGACTCGGACCTGCCGACGTCATGGATGCGGAAGCCGCGCTCCTCACTGGGGAGCACCGCGGCGTGGGCGCCGGAGGGGACATACCCGGCGAAGGGCTCGGGTCTTCCTCCGCGGACGCTGAAGACACCGCCGTTGGGCAGGCCGGTGGAGTCCGACGAGCCGGTGGCGAAGCCGTCGTCGACGGGCGTGCGCGGGCCCCCGGACCGGCCGATGTCGTCGATATCGGCGCCGGGAAGGCTCTGCAGGCGGGCGAGGAAGCTCTCGCTGGGAGGCGGCGGCGCCGACTGCGCGAAGACGTTCTTGAGCCGGCGCTGCGCGTCGGCTTCGGTCTTGCACTTCGGACAGGTCGCAAGGTGCGCGAGCACTCGCTCGCGTGCGTCATGACCGAGCTCACCGTCGACCAGCGCGGCGAGCCGGTCCCCCAGGTGCTGCTCGGCGAGATGCCGCTCGGCAGGATTGGACCGTGATCCACTCACGCGGTCGCGCCCCCTCCTCCCAGCGCCACGGCTCCGCTCACTGCGAGCGAGCGACGCTCCGCGCGGGCCTCGGGGGAACGGTGCTGGAGGGCCTTGCGCAGCTGGGAGCGGCCACGGTGGATACGGCTGCGGACCGTACCGAGCTTGACGCCCAGGGTGGCGGCGATCTCCTCGTACGAAAGGCCTTCGATGTCGCACAGGACGACGGCGGCACGGAACTCGGGCGCGAGGGTGTCGAGCGCCTGCTGGACGTCCGCGTCGAAGTGCGTGTCGTTGAACACCTGCTGTGGCGAGGGCTCGCGGCTGGGCAGCCGCTCCGCCGCGTCGTCCCCGAGGGCGTCGAAGCGGATGCGCTGCTTGCGGCGGACCATGTCCAGGAAGAGGTTCGTGGTGATGCGGTGCAGCCAGCCCTCGAACGTGCCCGGCGTATACGTCGACAGGGAGCGGAAGACGCGGACGAAGACCTCTTGGGTGAGGTCCTCGGCGTCGTGTTGGTTGCCCGTCAGGCGGTAGGCGAGACGATAGACCCGGCCGCTGTGCGTGCTGACGATCTCCTCCCACGTGGGAGGAGTCCACGCCTGCGATTCCGCGTCAGCGGCAAAGGTCGCGGTCTGAGCGGAATCGGTGGCGCGGGAACGGTCAGCGGTGTCGGTCACGGATTTCGGCTTACCCGCCAATCCGAGAAAGCGCCGAAGCACTCCTCCCCGATCCGCGGACGCAGCCGCACCTCCCCTGTCGGCTCTGGTGGTGTCCAGTGGAGCCCCTACCATAACCACCTCGCCCGTTAGCTCCGGATAAGCGTTTTTACGTGAATTTGGTACTTGCCTCTTGATGTGCCGGGTCCGCTCGGTCCGCAGAGTGCGGACTTCGCGTCCCGACTTCAGTTCCAGATCCATGACCATGCCCCGGCTGCCCCCCGTTGTCCTCACACCCCTTCTAAACGCACGGTCCCATCTGCGGGTTCCCGGCCCCAACGGATACAGTCACGGCCAGGCAACCACGGGGACAGGAGAGGGCCATTACCGGCAACCGGCAGACGAGCTGGGCGTTCGCCGACGCCTTTGTCGCCGAGGACGAGGCGCTGCGCTGGGCCCGTGACCGGGCGCGGGAAGCGGGGCTTCGCTCGGTGTCGCCCGGCACCGGCGCCGCGCTCGGGATGCTGGCCGCCACCGTGGACGCCAAGGCGGTCGCCGAGATCGGTACGGGCACGGGAGTGTCGGGCATCCACCTGTTGCACGGAATGCGCCCCGACGGCGTCCTCACCACCGTCGATCCGGATCCGGAGCGCCAGCAGTTCGCCCGCACGGCGTTCCGCGCCGCGGGCTTCGCCGGCAACCGCGCCCGTTTCATCCCGGGCCGCGCCCTCGACGTCCTGCCCCGCCTCGCGGACGGCGGCTACGACCTGGTGTTCTGCGACGGCGACCGCACGGAGTGCATCGACTATCTCGCTGAATCGTTGCGCCTGCTCCGCCCGGGCGGGCTCGTCTGCTTCGAGGGAGTCTTCGCCGACGGCCGCACCGTGGACTCCGGGCCGCAGCCCGTGGAGGTGCTGCGGCTGCGCGAGCTGCTGCGCGCGGTGCGCGAGAGCCAGGACCTGGTGCCGTCGCTGCTCCCGGTGGGCGACGGCCTCCTCTGCGCCGTGAAGCGCTGAGCGCTTCGCTGGATGTGCGGTGCTGAGCTCTTCGTCGGCTGCGCACCGCGACACCTGCGGGCCGTCAGTGGCTGGTCGCGCCCACGCGGCGGAGCCGCACATGGACGCAGCCTCGCGCCCCTTCGGGGCGCTGACGGGCGTCATCCGCTCGGCCGTCCAGGTGACGCCCACCCCGCGCCCCGCTCAAACCAGTCCTCCGGCCCGAGGATTCAGGCCTTTCGGCCCGCCGGATTCCGGACGTTCCCGCAGGCCGCCCGGGCCGCCGCGACATGCCTCCCGTCAAGATCACGTATGCCCGCGGCCCCCGGACACAGCACTGCCCCGGCTCGTCGTACGATGCCGGGGCAGCTCAAAAGTGTGGTGAAAAGTGTGGCCGCTTGCGCGTCAGCCGACAACCTTCTTCAGGGCGTCGCCGAGGGCGTCGGCCTCGTCCGGGGTCAGTTCGACGACAAGTCGACCGCCGCCTTCGAGCGGAACGCGCATGACGATGCCCCGCCCCTCCTTGGTCACCTCGAGCGGGCCGTCGCCCGTCCGCGGCTTCATGGCCGCCATGCTCGTTCCCCTTCCTGAAACCAGCTTGTCGCAGCCGACAACCCAGGTGTCACCGGCATCGAACACATTGCTTCCAGGTCATTATCCCGCATCGCGGGACCCGATGACCAACATCAGTCGGCATCGCTTGCGCAACGCGCGGCCGCAAAACCACTCAATTCGGCGATGTGACTGCAATACTGCGCCGCCCCACACGGTTCTCCCGCCACAAAGACTTTGACGCAGGTCACATCCGCGGCCGCATACCGGCGGCCGATGATCTAGGTCATGCTGGCTCCGAAGCCCACACGACCCGTCACACGACGGTCACAGGACCAGCGGAGGGGACCCACCATGGCCGACACCGTGCTCTACGAAGTGAGCGACGGGCTCGCGACGATCACGCTGAACCGCCCCGACGCGATGAACGCGATGAACGTCGAGGCCAAGGTCGCCCTGCGGGAGGCGGCCCGCTCGGCCGCGGCGGACCCTGCGGTGCGCGCCGTGCTGCTCACCGCGACGGGGCGCGCCTTCTGCGTGGGCCAGGACCTCAAGGAGCACGTCGGCCTGCTCGCCGCCGACCGCGAATCGGGCTCCGGGCAGACGATGAGCACGGTGCGTGAGCACTACAACCCGATCGTGCGGGCCCTGACCGGCATGCCCAAGCCGGTGGTGGCCGGGGTCAACGGCGTGGCGGCCGGGGCGGGCTTCGGCTTCGCGCTCGCCGCGGACTACCGCGTCGTCGCGGACACGGCTTCCTTCAACACCTCGTTCGCGGGCGTCGCGCTGACCGCCGACTCCGGGGTCTCCTGGACCCTCTCGCGCCTGATCGGCCCGGGCCGCGCCGCCGACCTGCTGCTCTTCCCGCGCGGCATCAAGGCGCAGGAGGCATACGACCTGGGGATCGCGAACAAGGTCGTGCCCGCGGACGCGCTGGCGGACGAGGCGCGCACGGTGGCCCGCGCGCTCGCCGAGGGGCCGACGCTCGCGTACGCGGCGCTCAAGGAGTCGCTCGCGTACGCCGCCGGCCACTCCCTGGACGAGACCTTGGACAAGGAGGACGAACTCCAGACGAAGGCGGGCGCCTCCGAGGACCACGCCATCGCCGTCCAGGCCTTCCTCGACAAGGCCAGGCCCAAGTACCTGGGCCGCTAGCCAGTCGTGCTCGGGCCGCGGGCCAGTCTTCCGGCGGCGCTCGCCTCGCGGGCCACGCAGTCCGCGAGATGGTCGTTCACCAGGCCGCAGGCCTGCATCAGGGCATAGGCCGTGGTGGGGCCGACGAAGCGGAGGCCGCGCTTCTTGAGGGTCTTGGACAGGGCCGTCGACTCGTCCGTGACCGCGGGCACGTCGGCGAGCGTCCGCGGCACCGGGCGCGCGGCCGCGTCCGGGGCGAACGACCAGATCAGCTCGTCCAGTTCACCGGCGGGCCAGTCGGCGAGCACACGCGCGTTGGCGAGGGTCGCGTCCACCTTCGCGCGGTTGCGGATGATGCCCGCGTCGGCGAGCAGCCGCTCGCGGTCGGCCTCGCCGAACTCGGCGACCGCGGCGATCTTGAAGCCGGAGAAGGCGGCGCGGAAGCCCTCGCGGCGGCGCAGGATCGTGAGCCAGGACAGGCCCGACTGGAAGGCCTCCAGGGAGAGGCGCTCGAACAGCGCGTCGTCGCCGTGGACCGGGCGGCCCCACTCCGCGTCGTGGTACGCCACATAGTCCTCGGTCGACAGGCCCCACGGGCAGCGCAGGCCGCCGTCCGGGCCGGGGATGGCGGCGCTCACTTGTCGTCCTCCGGTCGCTCGTCGGCCGGCGCCGGGGCGCCGGGGTGTGCGGGGCCGCGCTCCGCCGCGCCGTACCCCTTGAGCAGGCCCGGGCCGCCGACCGCCGTGGCCTGGGCGCCGGCGAGGGCGGTCTCCAGCTCGGCGATGCGCGCGTCGCGCTCGGCCAGCTCGGCGGCGATGCGGTCCAGGGCCTCGTCCACATCGACCATGCGATAGCCGCGGACCGTCATGGGGAAGCGCACCGCCTCCACGTCGGCCCGGCGCAGCGGGCGGTCCGGTGGCAGCGGGTCCGTGAACCGCTCCGGCGCCACGTCGGGCAGCGCGCCGCTCTCCCCGCCGCCGAGGACCGCCAGGGTCACCGCCCCGACCACGACGACGAGGGCGATGACCAAGAACAGGAACATGACCATCTCTGCGGTCCCCACGCTCGGAGCCGGACCGCTCGGCGGCCGGCACGGAAACTGTCTGGCTCCGATCGTGCCATGCGGCTCTGACAGTTAAGGTCGCAGGCGGCCGGACCGCGAGGCCGGCCGACGGAACGACGAGGAGGCTCACAGGGGATGCTCAGGCTGGGCAGGCGCGTGTTCGAGGCGCACGAACCGGTGATCATGGCGATCGTGAACCGGACCCCGGACTCCTTCTACGACCAGGGCGCCACCTTCCGCGACGAGCCCGCCCTCGCGCGCGTGGAGCAGGCCGTGGCCGAAGGTGCGGCGATCATCGACATCGGCGGGGTGAAGGCCGGGCCCGGCGAGGAGGTCACCGCCGCGGAGGAGGCGCGGCGCACCGTCGGCTTCGTCGCGGAGGTGCGGCGGCGCTTCCCTGATGTCGTCATCAGCGTCGACACCTGGCGGCACGAGGTCGGCGAGGCCGTCTGCGACGTCGGGGCCGATGTGCTCAACGACGCGTGGGGCGGGGTGGATCCGAAGCTCGCGGAGGTCGCCGCGCGGTACGGGGTCGGGCTCGTGTGCACGCACGCGGGCGGCGCGGAGCCGCGTACGCGGCCCCATCGTGTCGAGTACGACGACGTCGTCGCCGACATCCTGCGGGTGACCGTGGGGCTTGCCGAGCGGGCCGTGCAGCTCGGGGTTCCGCGGGAGTCCGTCCTCATCGATCCCGGGCACGACTTCGGCAAGAACACGCGGCATTCGCTGGAGGCGACCCGGCGGTTGCCGGAGCTGGTGTCCACGGGGTGGCCCGTGCTGGTTTCCCTCTCCAACAAGGACTTTGTCGGGGAGACGCTTGACCGGCCGCTCAAGGAGCGGGTGATCGGGACGTTGGCCACCACCGCGGTGTCCGCGTGGCTCGGTGCGCAGGTGTACCGCGTCCACGAAGTCGCCGAGACCCGTCAGGTCCTCGACATGGTCACCACGATCGCGGGCCACCGGGAGCCGAGGGTGGCCCGGAGGGGGCTGGCGTAGGGCCCTGCCGGGGGCTCCCCAATCCCACCCCTTCCCGAAACTGGGGGCTCTGCCCCCAGACCCCCGCTCCTCAAACGCCGGAGGGGCTGGATTTCCCGCCCGAAGGGCGAGAAGGGGCGGGCGGGTAGGGAAGAGCCCGTCCGGCGTTTGAGGACGAGCGCGCAGCGCGATCTGCGGCGGCCCGTCCCACCCGCACAGGGACACCCACCCGCCCCGCAGGGACCCCTCAGCGGCCCACTTCCTTCGTCACCAGGGCCACCGCCTCCTCCACCTCGTCCGTGACGTGGAACAGTGCCAGGTCCTTGTGGGAGGCCTTGCCCTGGGCGATCACGGTGTCGCGGAGCCAGTCGACCAGGCCGCCCCAGTAGGCCGACCCGAAGAGGACGATGGGGAAGCGGGTGACCTTGCGGGTCTGGACGAGGGTGAGCGCTTCGAAGAGCTCGTCGAGGGTGCCGAGCCCGCCGGGCAGGACCACGAACCCCTGCGCGTACTTCACGAACATGGTCTTGCGCACGAAGAAGTAGCGGAAGTTGACGCCGATGTCGACGTGCGGATTGAGCCCCTGCTCGAAGGGCAGCTCGATGCCGAGCCCGACGGAGATGCCCTTGGCCTCACGGGCCCCCTTGTTGGCGGCCTCCATGGCCCCGGGCCCACCCCCGGTGATGACCGCGAAGCCCGCGTCGACCAGCGCCTTGCCGATCCGCACCCCGGCCTCGTACTCGGCGGAGCCGGGCAGGGTCCGGGCGGAGCCGAAGACGCTGATGGCGCTGGGGAGTTCGGCGAGGGCGCCGAAGCCTTCGACGAACTCGGACTGGATGCGCATGACCCGCCAGGGATCGGTGTGCACCCACTCGGTGTCGCCCTCGGTGTCGAGGAGTCGCTGGTCCGTGGTGCCGGGCGTGATCTGATCGCGCCGCCGCACCACCGGCCCCAGGTGCTGCTCCTCCGGCGGACCCTGCGCTTCCGGATTGCCCATGAACATCCCCTTCCACTGCCGGTCGACCCCGGCCCCATCCGCGCGGCCGCGCTCAACTCGCTCGTTGTGCCACTTCAGCGTAGGTCTACGGGCGTTACGCGGGGCGTAACTCCAGAAGTCGGGAGGTCGGGTCAGGAGGTCAGCCAGGACCGCAGCCGGGCCTCGGCCTCCGGGATCAGGGACGCCTGGACCCGCTCGTCGATCTTGTGGGCGAGGATCGGGTTGCCGGGGCTGTAGTTGACCGCGGGCACGCCGAGCGCGCTGAAGCGGGAGACGTCCGTCCAGCCGTACTTGGGCCGCGCCTCGCCGCCGATCGCGGCCAGGAAGGCCGCCGCCGCGGGGTGCGTGAGGCCGGGACGCGCACCCCCGGTGTGGTCGTCGACGACGAACTCGTCGACCCCGCAGTCCGCGAAGTAATCGCGTACGAAGGCCTCGGCCTCCTCCGGAGTACGGTCCGGCGCGTAGCGGAAGTTGACGGTGACGGTGCACACGTCCGGGATGACGTTGGTGGCGACGCCGCCCTCGATCCGGACGGCGTTGAGGCCCTCGTGGTACTGGAGGCCGTCGACGAACGGCGTGCGCGGTTCGTACGCGGCCAGCTTCGCCAGGATCGGGGTCGCGGCGTGGATCGCGTTGGAGCCCATCCACGCGCGCGCGGAGTGCGCCCTTTCGCCCTTGGTCCGCAGCAGGACCCGCAGGGTGCCCTGGCAGCCGCCCTCCACCTGCCCGTCGGTGGGCTCCAGGAGGACCGCGAAGTCGCCCGCCAGCCAGTCGGGGTGAGCCTCGGCCACGTGTCCCAGGCCGTTCAGGTGCGCGGCGACCTCTTCGTTGTCGTAGAAGATGAAGGTGAGGTCGCGGTTGGGCTCGGTGACCGTCTGCGCGATGCGCAACTGCACCGCGACGCCCGACTTCATGTCGCAGGTGCCGCAGCCCCACAGCACGCCGTCCTCGTCCAGGCGGGAAGGGACGTTGGGCGGGTTGTCCGCGACCGGCACCGTGTCGATGTGTCCCGCCAGGATCACGCGCTCACCGCGGCCCAGGTGGGTGCGGGCCACCACGTTGTTGCCGTACCGGTCGACCGTCAGGTGCGGCAGGGCCCGCAGGGCCGCCTCGATGGCGTCCGCGAGGGCCTTCTCCTCGCCGCTCGGCGACGGGAAGTCGACCAGCGCGGCGGTCAGCGCGGCGGCGTCGAGAGTGAGGTCGAGCGGGGCCGCGCCGGGGCGGGCGGTCGCGGTGGCCGCGTCGGTGCGGGCGGGCTGAGCGGCGGAGTGAGCAGGCGTCCGGTCCATGGCTCCGACCCTAACTCGCCGCGCCCGGACCCGACTCGCCGCGCCCGTCCCGTCACTGTCAGTGGGCTCCAGTACCTTGGTTCGCGTGTCCGAGCCCACGTCACTCGTCCGGCGCGGCCGCCTCCCGCGCATCGGGGCGGCCGTCGTCGTGCTGCTCGCGGTCGCCGGATATGTGGTGATGCAGTACGTCTCCGGGGAGCCCGAACCGCGGTGCACGGTGGTGTCGGGCACCGGCGACGGAGCGGCGTACGAACTGAGCGCGGAGCAAGCCGCGAACGCCTCGACGGTCGCGGCCGTCGGCACCCGGCGCGGGATGCCGGAGCGCGCCGTGACGATCGCCCTCGCGACGGCGCTGCAGGAGTCCGCCCTGCACAACATCCGCCACGGCGACCGCGATTCGCTGGGCCTGTTCCAGCAGCGGCCCTCACAGGGCTGGGGCTCCGAACGCCAGATCATGAACCCGGTGTATGCGGCCGGGCGGTTCTACGCCCGCCTGGACCAGGTCCCCGGATACACGCACCTGCCCCTGACGGTCGCCGCACAGCGCGTGCAGCGCAGCGGCTTCCCACGGGCGTACGCCAAGCACGAGCCGGACGCCGCCCTGCTCGCCGCCGCGCTCACCGGCCGGGCACCCGCGACCCTCACCTGCGACGGCCGTCCCGACCTCGGCCCCGGCGGCCCGGCCGAGGTGCGCCGGGCGCTCGCGCGGGACTTCGGGGACGACGCGTCGCCGAAGGGCGGCGGCGCGGGAGGGAAGCCGGAAGGGAAGAAGGCAGCGGGCGAGAAGGCGGCGGCGAAGGTGGTGCGCGTCCCCGTGACGGGCACGGCGGCGGCGCGGGCGCCCGCGCAACGCGGCTGGAAGCTGGCCCATTGGGCCGTGGCCAACGCCTCCGCGCTCCACATCGAACGGGTCTCCTACGCGGGCCGCGAGTGGAAAGCCGGGGATTCTGGGGATGGGTGGCGAAAGACGAAGCCCGGTCCCGAGAAGTCCCAAGTGCGCGAAAAGAGCGAGAATAGCGAGCCCGCAAGGGTGAATTCCCGTTCCGGAGACGGCAGTTCCGGTTCCGGGGCCGACGGCTCCAGCTCCGCGGCCGACGGCTCCGCCCCTCGGGGCGAACCCCTTGGGGGCGACAGCCCCGGCGCCGCGGACGGCCGCCACGGAGGGCCGGAGTCGGCCGCCGAGGTCCGAATCGTCACTGGGCAGTAGTGCGGCCGCTCACCCGTAGGGGGCATCGCGATCACCGCGCGATGACGCCGGAAGCGGATCTTCCGGAGGTTCGCGGCGCACGCCCCACAACCCTTGTAAACAAAGGGCGTCGAGCGGATCGGGCCCTTTCGGGATGAATGTCGTTTGCCCGATTTTATCCGGAGCCGATAATGCGACGCATTACCAACTCTTTACGTTGGCGCACCGCAACCTTCGGGAGCTTCGAGCGGTAGTCACTGCGTCCGAGCGCCGGTATCCGCACCGCATCCGCACCGCGGGACGGCCGGACACCTCAACGTTCTCTCCGTCTGAAGGAGCATCATGTCCCTCCCCCTGACCCGTCGGATCGCCCGTGCCGCACTGCTCGTCGCGGCGGGAGCGGCACCCGTGGTCGGTGCGGCCGGCTCCGCCAGCGCCGCCGAACTCCCCGCCACCAGCGACCTCAGCGGGATCACCACCCTGGACGGTGCCAACGTGGGTGACACGGTCGACGACACGGCCCAGAAGGTCACCAACCTCGCGGGCCACACCGGAAGCAAGGCCGTGAAGAAGGGCGCTCCGGCCGTGGGGCAGGCCCTGGGCAAGAGCGTCAGGACCACCGCGCCCGCCGCGCAGCAGGTCGGCAGTGACGTCACCGAGACCGCCGGTGACGTGGTCGGCGACACCACGGACACCGCCACCGACAGCGGGCTGGCCGGCGACTCGCTGGGCAAGGGCGCGCCGACGTCCGGGCTCCCGCAGCTGCCGCTCGGCTGATCCGGCCGCGTACACGCCGAACGCGTACACACCGAAGGGGTGCGGGAAGCAGTCAGCTTCCCGCACCCCTTCAGCATTGTCCGGTCGTCCGGGACACACACCTCACCGCAGCCGCGACACCGCGGCCGCCACCCGCTCGTCCGTCGCCGTGATGGCCACGCGGACGAAGTTCCGCCCCGCCTCGCCGTAGAAGTCGCCGGGGGCCACCAGGACGCCGAGCGACGCGAGGTGGGCGACGGTGTCCCAGCACGACTCGTCCCGCGTGGCCCACAGGTACAGGCTCGCCTCGCTGTGCTCGATGCGGAAGCCGTGCCCCAGGAGGGCGTCACGCAGGGCCGCGCGGCGGGCCGCGTAGCGCTCGCGCTGTTCGTGGACGTGGGTGTCGTCGCCGAGCGCGGCCACCGTCGCCGCCTGCGTCGGGGCGGGCGTCATCATTCCGCCGTGCCTGCGGATCTGGAGGAGGTCGCCGAGCACGGCGGCGTCGCCGGCCAGGAACGCCGCCCGGTAGCCGGCGAGGTTGGAGCGCTTGGACAGGGAGTGCACCGCGACGATGCCCTCGTACGAACCGCCGCACACGTCCGGGTGCAGGACCGACGTGGGCTCCGCCTCCCAGCCCAGCTCCAGGTAGCACTCGTCGCTGGCCAGGAGCACGCCGTGCTCGCGCGCCCAGGTGACGACGCGTGTCAGCTCGTCCTTCGACAGGACGCGGCCGGTCGGGTTGGAGGGCGAGTTGAGCCACAGGAGCTTCAGGCCCGCCGGGTCCACGTCGGTCGGGCTGTCGTACGCGACGTACTCCGCGCGGGCCAGGCGCGCGCCGACCTCGTACGTGGGGTAGGCGAGCCTCGGGTAGGCCACGTTGTCACCAGGGCCGAGGCCGAGCTGGGTCGGCAGCCAGGCCACCAGTTCCTTGGAGCCGACCACCGGCAGCACGTTCCGGTGGGTGAGACCGCGGGCGCCGAGACGGCGCTCGCACCAGCCGGTGATCGCGTCGCGCAGCTCGGGAGTGCCCCACACCGTGGGATAGCCCGGCGAGTCGGCCGCTTCCGCCAGCGCCTTCTGGATCAGCTCGGGCACCGGGTCGACCGGCGCCCCCACGGACAGGTCGACGATGCCGTCGGGGTGGGCGGCGGCCGCGGCCTTGTAGGGCTCGAGCCTGTCCCAGGGAAAGGCGGGGAGACGGTCGGAGAAGGCTGACACGGACGGGCTCCAGTGGTGCGTAGTTCTGTACGTAGTTCCGCGCGAGCGCTGTACAAACGCCCCGGTCCCGTACAGCGCGAAATGCCGTACGGGACCGGGGCGGCGCCAGGCGGCCGCTACTGGTTCTGCGGCGGCAGTGCGGCGATGAAGGCGTGGTCGCGCTCGATCAGGCCGAGCTTGCTGGCGCCGCCGGGCGAGCCGAGCTCGTCGAAGAACTCGACGTTCGCCTTGTAGTAGTCCTTCCACTCTTCCGGAGTGTCGTCTTCATAGAAGATCGCCTCGACCGGGCAGACCGGTTCGCAGGCTCCGCAGTCGACGCATTCGTCCGGGTGGATGTACAAGGACCGGTTGCCCTCGTAAATGCAGTCGACCGGGCACTCCTCGATGCACGCCTTGTCCTTGACGTCGACACAAGGCTGCGCGATGACGTAGGTCACGCTGTCGTTCCTCCTCGATACGGGCGTTGGCGGGCCGTCCTCAGGCTCCGCTCGCCTGGCGCGCGGGAGCGCGGCGTCGTCGATGCCCGCACCTAGTATCTCCGTTCCCGGGCATGATCCGAACAGGAGGGGCGTACAGAGCTGTGGAATTCACTGCGGGCGGACGACTCGAGGTCCGAATTGCCCCTTCTGACGTGGGCAAACGTGTCTCTGTCCGACGCCTGGACGAGAGTGGTGCGCGAGGCGGCGGGTTCACCGACACCGTCGGCGTTCTCACATCGTGGGACAACGGTGTGGTGGTGATCACACGACGGGACGGTGAAATCGTCCGCATCCCGGAGCGCACGCTGGTCGCCGGGAAGACCGTGCCCGCGGCTCCGGCCCGTCGGCGCGGTCCCGCGGCGACGTACGAGGAGCTGGCGCGGGTCACCGCGCGGTCCTGGCGGCCGGTGGAGAGCGAGCGGCTCGGTGGGTGGGAGCTGCGGGCGGCGTCCGGGTTCACGCGGCGCGCCAACTCCGTGCTGCCGCTGGGGGATCCGGACCGCCCGCTCGACGACGCGCTGGCGTTCGTGCGGCGCTGGTACGCCGACCGGGGGCTGCCCGCGTACGTGCAGACCGCGACCGGGGCCGAGGGCACGCAGGAGCTGCTCTGCGCGGAGCTGGCGGAGCGCGGCTGGGAGCGGGAGGTCAGCGCCGAGGTGTGGGTCGGCGGGCTCGCCCAGGTCGGGGACCTCGACGCGGACACGGACCGCGTGGTCCTCTCGCGGACCGTCGACGAGGCGTGGCTCGGCCGCTACCAGCGGTCCGGGAAGCCGGGACCGCACGTGCTCGAGGTGCTGACGAGCGGACCGTCGGTGTGGTTCGCTGCCGTGCCCGCCGCGGACGGGCCGCCCGCGGCGATCGGGCGGTGCGTGGTCGACGGGCGGTGGGCGGGCTTCATGGCGGTGGAGGTGGATCCGGCGCGGCGGCGCGCGGGCCTGGCCACGGCCGTGATGACGGCGCTGGCCCGGCGGGCGCTCGACGAGGGCGCGTCGGCCGCGTGGCTCCAGGTGGAGGAGGACAACGGCGGCGCGCGGGCGCTGTACGACGGGATGGGCTTCGCGGCGCATCACAGCTACCACCACTACAAGGAGCCGCACGCCACGTGACCGTCGTGACTGCGCGGCGTGACGGAAACGGCCAAGACTTGGACGGTCCGGACCGCGAAGAGTGCGGACAGCGAGCGCGGGCATGAGCGGTTCGATACGGCCAGTCACCAGTGGTACGAACGCTTACGGCTAAGGTCCCACGGGAATTTGCCTCTGCGGCAATGAGGCGATGCGGCCGGCACCCCGCATTACGTACGACAGCACGCAGCACCACATACGACAGCACATCGCACCACAGACGAGCCCCACCGGCGGATCCCACCGGTACCGGACACGCCAAACAGACCAGACAGACCAGACGGACCAGACAGAAACGACAGAGGCACGGATGCGCGCACAGCCCGCGAAGTCCAGTGAATGGCGGCGCAGGTTCGCCGACGAGGCCAGGGCCGAGCGGCCCGACCTGTCCTTGCTGTGCCTGCTGCTGAGCGGGGAGGCGGACCCGGAGCTGGACGAGGCGGGCATCGACGCGGCGCAGATCCAGCTGGACACGCTCGCCGGAGAGCTGCCCTTTCGGCCGGGCGGCCCGCGCGAGTGGGCGTCCGCGGTCGGCGAGCTCCTTGGCGGGCGGCACGGGTTCCACGGCACACCGGCCGACTACCACCGTCTTGAGTCGTCCCTGCTGCACAAGGTTCTGCGGACCGGGCGCGGGCTGCCGATCCTGCTCTCCGTCGTCTGGATCGAGGTCGCCCGCCGCGCCGGCGCCCCGGTCTACGGCGTCGCCCTGCCCGGCCACTTCGTCGTCGGCTTCGGCTCCCCCGACGCGTACGGCAAGCCGGGGCAGGTGCTCGCCGATCCGTTCAACGGCGGGCGGCTGCTGTCCACCGAAGACGCCGAGCAGCTGGTCGCGCAGGCGTCGGGCGGCAGGCTGAACCCCTCGCTCCTGACGGCGGCCGATCCCCTGAACATCATGCTGCGCATCCTCAACAACATCCGCGCCTGGGCGGCGGCCCGCTCCGAGCGCTCGCACGTGGCGCTGTGGGCCCTCGAACTGTCCCTTCTGCTGCCCGCGCACCCGGCGCGGCTGCGCTACGAACGGGCCCAGTTGCTGGTCGAGCGCGGCGACTTCCTCGAGGGGGCGCGGGGTCTCGAGGAGTACGCCGAGGTGGTGGAGTCGATCGAGCCGACGACGGCGGAGCGGGTGCGGCTGGAGGCGCGGGCGGCGCGGGCGAAGCTCAACTGAGGGCGAAGCCCGGCTGCCGCGGTGCGCCTCCTACGTATGAGCTGGACGGCGTACCTGCAAACCCCGGTGGCGTACCGCTTGGCCGTCGCGAGGACCGGTAGCGATCGGTCCGGCCGGGCACCAGGGACGTATGCACCCCCGACCTGCCCGCAGTACGCGGTGGCGCCGGGCCTTCGCCGCCGAGGCCAGGGCCGAGCGGCCCGATCTCGCGCGGCTGTGCCTGCTGATCGGCGCGGAGGCGGATCCCGCGCTGGACGAGCCGGGCATCGCGGCGGCGCGCCGGACCCTCGACCGGCTCGCGGCCCTGCTGCCCACGGGCCCGGCGTGCCCGCGCGCGTGGGCGGCCACGGTCGCCGACCTGCTCGGCGCGCGCTGCGGGTTCCGGGGCCGCCCCGGCGACTACCAGCGCCTGGAGTCGTCCCTGCTGCACCAGGTCCTGCGGCGCGGGCGCGGGCTGCCGATCCTGCTCTCCGTCGTCTGGATCGAGGTCGCCCGCCGCGCCGGAGCCCCGGTCCACGGTGTCGCCCTGCCCGGCCACTTCGTCGTCGGCTTCGGCACACCGGACGTCTGCGCCCAGGGGGCATGCGGCGCGTACGGCGGCTGCGGCGCCGGTGGTGGTCGGGGCGCCCGGGACGCGTACGAGGAGCGCGTGCTGGCCGATCCGTTCGACGGAGGGCGGGTACTGAGCCCTACGGACGCGCAGTTGCTGGTGGCGGGGGCCACCGGGGCGCCGCTCGACGCCGCGATGCTGCGGCCCGCCGGTGTGCTGGACATCGTGCAGCGCGTCCTCAACAACATCCGCGCGTGGGCCGCGGCCCGCCCGGAGCGTTCCGACGTCGCCCTGTGGGCCGTCGAGCTGTCCCTGCTGCTTCCCGCGCACGCGGACCGGCTGCACTACGACCGCGCCCAGCTCCTCGTCCAGCGCGGCGACTTCCATGCCGGTGCCGCCGAACTCGACACGTACGCCGACGCGCTGGCTGCCGCCGACGAGGGGGCGGCGGACCGGGTACGACTGCAGGCGCGGGCGGCGCGGGCGCGGCTGAACTAGGCCTGCGTGCTCGGACCGGCGCGGAGCGACCGGCTCAGAGCCAGCCCTTCTCCCGTGCGATGCCTACCGCCTCCGCGCGGTTGCGTGCTGCCAGCTTCTGGATGGCCGTCGAGAGGTAGTTGCGGACCGTGCCCTGGGAGAGGTGCAGGGCGGCGGCGAGCTCGGCGTTCGTGGCGCCGTCGGCCGCGGCGCGCAGGATCTCGCGCTCGCGGTCCGTCAGCGGGTTGGCGCCCTCGGCCAGGGCGGCGGCCGCCAGCGTGGGATCGATGACGCGTTCCCCCGCGAGCACCCGGCGCACCGCGTCGGCGAGCTGGGCCGCGGGCGCGTCCTTGACCAGGAAGGCGACCGCCCCGGCCTCCATGGCGCTGCGCAGATAGCCGGGCCGCCCGAACGTGGTGAGCACGACGACCTTCAGCTCCGGCAGCGCGGCCCGCAGCTCCGCGGCCGCCTCGATGCCGGTCCGCCCGGGCATCTCGATGTCCAGGAGCGCCACGTCCACGGCGTGGGCGCGGGCGGCGGCCAGGACCTCGTCGCCCCGGGCCGCCTGCGCGACGACCTCGATGTCCGGCTCCAGGCCGAGCAGCGCCGCGAGCGCCTCGCGGACCATCGACTGGTCCTCGGCCAGGAGCACCCGGATGGGCTGCCCCTCACCGGCGTCGGTGGGGCGGTCGGGTGCGGGCCCGGTGGCCTCCGCGGGGCTGTGCGTGCCGGTCATGCGGACGATCCTAGGGCGGTGGGCGCGGCGTGCTCCGCCGGGCCCGGCCCCATGGGTACGCGGGCGACGAGCCGGAATCCCGGCCGGTCACCGCCCTGCCGCCGCGGGCCGCGGCCGGGGCCCGTGCGGGTGCCGGGGCCCGTGCCCGAGGTGACGTCGAGGGCGCCGCCGACCGCCTCGAGCCGCTCCGTGAGCCCCGTCAGGCCGTTGCCGGGGCCACTGCCGGGCGCGGGCCCCACGCCGTCGTCCTCGACGACCAGCTCCAGGACGGGGCCCGCGAGGGTCTGGCGGCGGGCGAGGCCGACCGTGCAGCGGCGGGCGCCGCTGTGCCGCACGACGTTGGTGACCGCCTCGCGCAGCGCCCAGGCGAGGGCGGCCTCCCGCTCCTCGTCGTCCACACGCTCCTCGTCGGCCACGACACGGTCCTCGTCGGCCACACACTGCTCGTCGGCCACATCCTCCCCGCCGGACCTGCGCCCCCCGTCCGGAACCTCCAGCGGCACCTCCGCGTCGATCCCCGCCGCCGTGAGGGCCGTGCGGGCCCCGGCGAGCTGTCCGGGCAGGGTGAGCCTGCGATAGCCGGTGACGGCCTCGCGCACGTCCACCAGGGCCTGGCGGCTGACCTGTTCGATGTCCGCCACCTGCTGGGCGGCCTTGTCCGGGTGGCCGGGGAGCATCCGCCCGGCCAGCTCGCTCTTCAGCGTGATCAGCGACAGGGAGTGGCCGAGCAGGTCGTGCAGATCGCGGGCGAGCCGCAGCCGCTCCTCGTTGGCGGCCAGTTGGGCGACCGTCGCCCGCGCCTGGCGGAGCTGGACCGTCGTACGGATCAGATGGCGTACGCCGGACATCGCGAACCCGACGAGGAAGGTCGTCACGCCGAGCCCGGTGACCATGTCGGCCACCCCCACCCCTTGGGCGTACACGCCGATCGCCAGCATCAGCGCGGTGACGGACGGGATCACCCACAGCGCCTGCCGCATCGGCAGGACCGCGCCCGCGGACACCGCGACGTACACCCACAGGCCGAGCCAGGCGGCGTCCATGCCGGTCGACAGGGCGGCCGCGAGGACCACGAGCGCCCCGTACGTGACGTACACCCAGCGCCAGACGAGCACCCTCGTCGTGTAGCGGAAGACCAGGACGAGGTAGCAGCCGATGAACGCGGCGAGGCCGAGCGAGCCGAGCACGGTCGCCGCCGCGGAGCGGCCGCCGTCCGCCAGGTCCTTCACCGGCGCCGCCATGAAGACCAGCCAGATGCCGATCCAGCCGAGCTTCGCGCGGGCCGCACGGCGGTCCGTGGGCGCGCGGCCGAAGCTGTGCATGGGGTGACGGCGGTCGTCGAGGTCCAGTGGTTCGTTCACGCCTTCAGTGTGTCCTTCCGGTACAGCCACGCGGCGCCCGCCGCGAACAGCACGAAGTACGCCACAAGCAGCGCGACGTCGCCCGCGTGCGGCGCGTCGCCCAGCTCGATGGACCGGCCGAGCGCGGCGTACGCGTGGGTGGGCAGCCAGTCGGCGACCTTCTGGAGCCACGTCGGGAACGTGGTCGCCGGCATCCACAGGCCGCCGAGCACGGACAGCGCGAAGTACAGGATCATCGCGATCGGCCGCACCGAGTCGCCCGTCGCGAGATAGCCGACGGCCACGCCGAGCGCGGCGAAGCACAGGCTGCCCGCCCAGATGGCGCCGGTCAGCGCGAGCCACTGCCAGGCGTCCAGGCGTACGTCCTTGACCAGGGCGGCGACGGCGAACACGACCACGATCGACGGCAGGCTGACCACGGCCGCGCTGGCCGTCTTGGCGAGCACATAGCCGCGGCCCGGCAGGCTCGTCAGCCTGAGCTGGCGCACCCAGCCGCTCTCGCGCTCCTTGGCGATGCGCTCGCTGTTGCCCATGAGGACGGCCGTCAGCGCGCCGAACGACGCCATCGACACCATCATGAACGCGGGCATGCTCAGCCCGCTGTCCCCGACCCGGGTGGAACTGTCCGCTCCGCCCGCGATGATCAGGAAGAGCATCGCCGGATAGAGCACGGAGAAGAACAGGAACTTCTTGTTCCGCAGGGAGCGGGTCAGCTCCAGCTTGACGAGGGCTCCCGACGTGAAGGCGGCGGTGCTGCGCGGGCTGGTCATGGGGGTCTCCGTGGTGCCGGTTGGCGAGGTGGCGTACGAGGTGTCGGTGGGCGCGGCCGGGGTGCTGGTGCGCGCGGCCGGGGTGTTGGTAGGCGCGGTCGTCATGCTGCCTTCGCCTCCTCCGCCGCCGTGATCGCGACGAACGCCTGCTCCAGGCCGAGGCCCGCGACCTCCAGGTTGCGGGGGTAGACGCCGAGGCCGTACAGCGCGTGCACGGTCGCGTCGGCGTCCGTCGACTGGAGCCGGACCGTGTGCCCGGACACGTCGAGCGTGGACACGAACGGCAGCTGCCGCAGCTCCAGGGCGAGCTCCCCGTCGTGCTCGTACAGCTCCTCCAGGTCGAAGCTGACCTTGCGGGCGCCCGCCTTCGCCTTGATCTCGGCGGCCGTGCCGTCCGCGAGGAGCCTCCCGCGGTGCAGCACCAGGACCCGGTCCGCGATCGCGTCGGCCTCCTCCAGGTAGTGCGTGGCGAACAGGACCGCGCGGCCCTGGTCCGCCTGCTCCCGCATGGTCGCCCAGAAGGCCTGGCGCGCCGTCACGTCCATGCCGGTCGTCGGCTCGTCCAGGACGACCAGGTCGTTGGCCCCTGCGGTGGCGAGCGCGAACCGGACGCGCTGCTCCTGGCCACCGGAGAGCTTGTTGACCTTGCGGTCGGCGATCTGGGTGATGCCCGCGTGGGCGAGGACGTCGTTCACGCGGTACGGGCGCGGGTGCAGGGCGCAGGCGAGGCGGACCAGCTCGCGGACGGTGACCTCGTCCATGAGGCCGCCGCTCTGCAGCATCGCGCCGACGCGGCCCGCGGTGATCGCCTCGCGCGGGCTCGTGCCGAACACGCTCACCGTGCCGCTGTCGGGGGTCTTGAGCCCGAGCAGCAGGTCGAGGGTGGTCGACTTGCCCGCACCGTTCGGCCCGAGCAGCGCCACCGTCTCGCCGGGGTACAGGTCGAGGCTCAGGCCGTCGACGGCTCGTACGTCGCCGTAGGCCTTGGTCACCGCGTCGAACCGCACGGCGCTCGCGGCAGGGCGGGCCGCACGTCCCGCCGTGGTTGTCACTGTCGTCGTCATGTGCACCATCGTTGCTGGTCAGAGCGGTGCGACGGCAGTGTCGACTGTGGTGACATCCGCATGACAGATGTCATGCGGGCGGGGTGACGGACGGCTCGGACGGCACACACGAAGGCGCCGGGCGGGCCAGAAACCTGGACCCGCCCGGCGCCTTCGGAAACAGCCGCGCTAGTTCGCGTTCGTCTCGATCACACCCGTCCGCTCCGCCGTCGTCTTGCCCCGCAGGGCCTTGCCCATCGCCTGGGCGACGTCCGTCGGCTGGACCGGTGTCTTCTTGCCGTTGCCGCGCTGGATCAGGATGCCGTCGAAGGTGTTGCCGTAGAGCTGCTTGAGCGCTGCGAGGTCGTACGTCTCGACGAGCTTGCCGCCGTTGACGACCTTCACGCCGAGCACCTGCGGCAGCGACTTCGCCGGGCCGAGCGGGATCGACTTGCCGCCCGCCGTGATCGTGACGTTGGCGGACATGGCGGGCTTGGCGAACTGCTTCATGAACCGGTCGACCTCGGCGTTCGAGACGCGCGGCTTCCGGTTGGTGACGGGCACCGCGACAGTGCCCGCGCTGCCGGTCTCGACCTGCTTCTTGTACGCCTCGGCGACCGCCGTCGACGACTTCTCGGCGTCGATGCCCTTGCCCGCCTTGCCGTAGACGGGGACGGCCTTGCCGGGCACGAACTTGACCGTGCCCTCCTTGGCCGAGCCGGAACCGCCGGCGGAGCGCTCCAGGGCGGCCGTCAGCTTCTCCTCGTCGACGGGCATGACGGGCTCGACGACGCGCTCGCCGCCGAAGAGGCCGCCGATCACCGACACCGGGTTGTAGTCGCTGCCCGCGGCTTCGCGCACGGTGGCCTGGCTGTCGAGGGTGAGGCCCGCCTGGTCCGGCTTCAGGGTGACCTGGTCGCCGCCCACCGTCAGCTTCAGCGGCTTGTTCACGCGCTCGCCGAGCGCCGCGTCGAGCTTCTTCACGGCCTCGTCGCGGGTGCCGCCGCCGACGTCGACACCGAGGACGGTGGTGCCCTTCGGTACGTCGGCGTGGTTCATCAACAGGCCCGCGCCGTACGCCCCGCAGCCGAGGACGACGACCAGGCCGCCCAGGAGGACCAGCTTGTTGCGGCCCTTCTTCTTGGGCGCGGGCGCGGCCGGCACGTTCGGCTTGACCGGCTCGGGCAGCTTGGGCGGGGTGTGCGGGCCCGGCTCTTCCAGGTGCGCGCCGGGCGCGAACGGCGAGTTCTGCGCGGGCGGGACGACCGGGATGCCGCTGTTCAGGGTGTCGCCGGAGACATTGCCGCCGGGGGCGCCCGCACCGGGGACGCCGGGCCCGGGCGGGCGCTGGCCGCCGGGGCCGCCCGGGCCGCCGGGCACGGGCTTCTGCGGGGTGAGGATGGCGGTGTCGTCGCTCATGCGGCCGGGGCCACCGGGGCCGCCGAGGCCGTCGCCCAGGGGGCCCGAGCCGTCGGGGAAGGCGTCGGACCCGGAACCGTAGGGTCCGTTGTCGTACGTACCGCCACGGTCGTCGTACGCGTCGGAACCGTCGGGGTACCCGCCCTGCTGGGCCTGCGGCGGCGTGGGCGGCAGCATCGGACCGTCGCCGGTCACCGGCCCCCCGGTCGGCCCGGCGGGACCGTAGTCGCCTTCGCCGCCGGAGAAGTACGGCAGGTCCCCGCGCTGCGGCTCGCCGCCGCCCGGTCCTCCCGACCCCAGCGGCCCGGCCGCGACGGCACCGGACACGTCGTACGAACCGGTGCCGGAACCCGAACCCGAGCCGGGCAGACCGGAAGAAGCAGACGAAGGCGAACCGGAAGGAGTCTCCCCTCCCGAAGCCGCCCCACCCTTCGGGGAACTCTTGCGCGGCGCGAACCAGTCACTCGTCTTCTCGTCGCCGTCCTCATCCCCGGCGGAAGCCTGCGGCGGCGCCGCGGAGGGAGAACCGGCGGCGGAGCCCGCGGAGGCGGCGGACGAGGGCGCGGAGGACGCCCCCGTGGCCGAAGGACCGGAGAGCCCCGTCGCGCCCGCGCCGCTGAGGGCACCCGCGCTCGCGCCCGAACCCGCGCTCCCGGCGCCGTCCGCGCGCGTGGGGTCGGTGCCTCTCTCGCCGTCGCCGTCGCCGACCGGCGTGCGCATCACGACGGGCGGGATCGGCCGCGAACCGGGGATGTTGATCCGGATGCGGGTGGTCAGCGTGGTCTCGGTCTTGGGTTCGTCGTTCCGCTCGTCGCCGGCCCCCTGGCCGACGCCGTCCGGGCCGCCGTCGGGCGTGGCGCCCTGTGCGGGCGAGCCGTACGGCGGCGTCCCCGAGGGGTACGCAGCTCCCGTGCGCCCCTGGGGACCGGAGGACGAACTGTCAGTTTCACGACTCAAGGCAGGTTCTCCTGGTTGGCTCCGCCGCCCGTCTCGACCACTCGGGCGGCTCGGCGGCGCGCACCACCATACTGGCCGCCGCCCACGGGCATCCCGTGACCGGCTTCAAACCCGTGCAGGACAAGGGTTCAAGTGGTACGTCACTTGCCAAGTCGGGCGTCGGACGGGCCCGGTTGCGGTGACTGCCCGAGGGTGGCACACATCACAGCCACGCCCATACCGCCCAGCAGGAACGCGTACGAGCCGATGCCCGCGCCGAACACGAAGTCGCCCTCCGGCCGCGTGGCCGTGAGCAGCATGACGGCGGCGAGCCAGCCCGCGGCGGGGGCCACGGCCCCGCCCCGGGTGCCCGTGGCGCGCGAGCCGCCGTAGAAGGCGCCCGCGGAGCCGAGGAGGGCCAGCAGCAACCCGCCCGGGAACCACGCCTGTTGGACCAGCGCGCCCGCGAGGCCGACGACCGCGCCGAGCACGAAGAGCCCGGCGTACGCGGCCAGGCGGGCGACGTTGAGCGGCTGCGCCAGGAAGCTTCCCGGCGCCGCGGCCGCACCGGACCCGCCGGACCCACCGGAACCGGCGGCCCCACGCGCGGGAGCCGCCGCTCCCCCGCGCCCGACACCCCCGGAAGCACCTCTTCCGCTCCCCCCGGACACCCCCCCGGCACGGGCACCCTTGGCCGCCTTGCCCGCCGCGGCCTTGCCTGCCGCGCTCTTGCCTGCCGAGGCGTTGCCCGCCGCGGACTTACCCGCCGAGGCCTTGCCGCCCGTCGAGCCCTTGCCCGCCGAGCCCCCGGCAGACGAGCCCTTGCCCACCCCGTCCTGCCCCGCCGACTTGCCCGCCGACGAAGAAGCCCTGGACCGCGCGCTCACTTCGCGCCCTCCGTCTCCGCCGCGTCGCGCCCCGCGCGGTCGCGCCCCGCGGAGTCGAGCCCGTCGAGCCCCGCGAACAGATCCGTCTCGCGCACTCCGCGCACCGTGCCCGCCTCGCCTCTCACCAGTTCGTAGTACTCCACGTCGAAGATCGGCTGCGCCAGGCCGTTGGACAGCGCGAACAGCGGCTCGCTGACCTCGATCTGGGTCGCGTGGGCGCGCATCGCCGCCGCCTTGGCCGCCCCGAAGGCCCGCGCGTCGATCTCCGCCGTGACGCGCTCGTCGTCGGTCACGCCCGGCACGTCGGCCACCGTGGCGGTGGCCGTGAACGGCGAGTCGCCGAGGGCGCCCGCCAGCCACCGGAAGCGTTCCTCGACGACGGAGCGGGGCGCGCGGTTCCAGTAGATCTTGGCGACGGTGTGCGGCTCGCCCAGGTCGGCGCGGAAGGCGGGCTCGGCCGCGAGGTCCGCGGCGCGCATGGCGACGCGGTGGGCCTGGATGTGGTCGGGGTGGCCGTAGCCGCCGTCCGGGTCGTACGTGACGAGCACCTGGGGCCGGACCTCGCGGATCACCTCGACGAGATGCGCGGCGGCCTCGTCGACGTCGGCGGACCAGAAGGCGCCGGGGCGGTGGTTCTGCTCGATGCCCATCATCCCGGAGTCGCGGTAGCGGCCGGTCCCGCCGAGGAAACGGTGGTCGGCGACGCCGAGCTCCTTCATCGCGGCGGCGAGCTCACCGATGCGGTGCGCGCCGAGCGCGTCCTCCCGGTCGGCGGTCAGCTGCGCCAGCGAGGGCGGGATGACCTCGCCCTCCTCGCCGAGCGTGCAGGTCACCACCGTGACTCGGGCGCCCTCCGCCGCGTACTTGGCCATGGTCGCGCCATTGTTGATCGACTCGTCGTCGGGGTGCGCGTGCACGAGCAGCAGGCGCCGGGCGGGCTGTTCCGTCATGGGAACAGCCTACGAGCCCGCGGCGCACCGCCGCGGGCCCGAGCCCTCGTCCCCGTTGGCCTCCCCGTCCCCGTTGGCCCCCGCCCCCCCTGGCCTCCCCGGGCCGCCGGACAGCGGCCACGCCCATCGGGCACCGTCAGAACTTGATGTCCTCGATGACCCCCGCGAGGTTCGTCGACAGCTCATCGATGGTCGGCGCGAGCGACGAACTGGCGAGATAGAAGCCGAGCAGCGCGCACACGATCGCGTGGATCGTCTTGAGCCCCTGTTTCCGCACCAGCATGACCACGATGATCGCCAGCAGCAGCACCACCGATACCGAGAGTGCCACGGCGGTTCACCTCCCATTCCCGTGTCCTGACAAAGATCCCGACCCACTGTCCCGAGCTGCCCCGAGCCGCCCCCTGCGTCTGGCCGACAGGACTCAACTCACCGTGCCAGCAAGGTCATACCCACCAAGCGCTACGGATCATAACTATGTGTCGGGCCACATGAGTCGGAGCACCGCAGCACGAGGGGCGCATCGGCCATAGGCTCGGGGAATGACCACCGAGACCCCCGAAACCGACGGGCCCCAGGAAGGTGCCGCGCAGCGGCTTTCCTTCCCTCGGCAGCACGCCCGAACGCAGCGCTTCTCCCTCGGAGCGCCCCGAGCCTTCACCGTGGCTCCCGACGGTTCCCGCGTCGTCTTCGTACGCTCCGCCTCAGGCACCGACCGGACCGGCCGGCTGTGGGTCCTCGACCTCGCGGACGGGGACGCGGCCGAACGCGTCGCCGCCGATCCGCAGGTGCTCCTCGACGGCTCGGAGGAGCATCTGTCGGCGGCGGAGCGGGCGCGGCGCGAACGCAGCCGCGAGGGCGGCGCGGGCATCGTCGGGTACGCCACCGACGCGGCCGTGGAACTGGCCGCCTTCGCGCTGTCCGGCAAGCTGTTCGCCGCGGAGCTGCGCGCGGGCACGGCGCGCGAACTGCCCGTGCCAGGACCGGTGATCGACCCGCGGCCCTCGCCCGACGGCCGTCACATCGCGTACGTCTCCGGGGGCGCCCTGCGCGTCACGGGCGCCGACGGCGGGGACGACAGGGCGCTCGCGGCACCGGACGCGGTGGAGGCGGACACGGTGACGTACGGGCTCGCGGAGTTCATCGCGGCCGAGGAGATGCAGCGCTTCCGCGGCTTCTGGTGGTCGCCCGAGTCCGACCGGCTCCTGGTCGCGCGGGTGGACGACGCGCCCGTACAGCGCTGGTGGATCGCGGACCCCGCGCACCCGGACCGGGAGCCGACGAAGGTCGCGTATCCGGCGGCGGGCACGGCCAACGCGGACGTACGGTTCTTCGTGGTCGGTCTGGACGGCGTGCGCACGGAAGTCGCGTGGGACCGCGCCCGCTACCCGTACCTGGCGCGGGTGCACTGGTCGTCGGAGGGCGCGCCGCTGCTCCTGGTGCAGTCCCGCGACCAGCGCAGCACCCTCTACCTCGCGGTGGACCCCGAGATCGGCTCGACGCGGATGGTGCACGCCGACGAGGACGACGACTGGCTCGAACTCTTCCCCGGCTCGCCCTGCTGGTCGCCGAGCGGGCGGCTCGTGCGGATCGCGGACGAGGGCGGCGCGCGGGTCCTCGCCTGGGGCGAGCGGCCGCTGACGAGTTCGTCGCTCCATGTGCGCGCGGTGCTCGACGTGACCGAGGACTCCGCGCTGATCTCGGCGTCCGCGGGTCCGGGGGCCGCCGATCCGGAGCTCGGCGAGGTGCACGTCTACCGCGTCAACGAACTCGGCGTGGAGCGGGTCTCGCAGGAGCCCGGGGTGCATTCGGCCGTGCGGGCGGGCGATGTCACCGTGCTGGTTTCGGCCACTCTCGACCGTCCCGGCTCACGGGTGTCCGTGCTGCGCGACGGCAAGCAGGTGGCCACCGTCGCCTCGCACGCCCAACGGCCGGGGCTCACCCCGCGCGTGACGCTCACCGAAGGGGGCGCGCGGCAGATTCCGTGCGCCGTGCTGCTCCCCACGGGGTACGACCCGGCGGACGGGCCGCTTCCGGTACTCATGGATCCGTATGGCGGTCCGCACGCGCAGCGCGTCCTCAAGGCGCAGAACGTCTACCTCACCTCGCAGTGGTTCGCCGACCAGGGCTTCGCCGTCGTGGTCGCCGACGGGCGGGGCACCCCAGGCCGTTCCCCCGCCTGGGAGAAGTCGATCAACGGAGACCTGACCCGCACCCTCGACGACCAGGTCGAGGCGCTGCACGCCCTCGCCGGGCGCTTCCCCCTCGACCTGAACCGCGTCGCCATGCGCGGCTGGTCCTTCGGCGGCTATCTCTCCGCCATGGCCGTCCTGCGCCGTCCCGACGTCTTCCACGCGGCGGTGGCCGGCGCGCCCGTGACGGACCTCCGCCTCTACGACACCCACTATCAGGAGCGGTACCTGGGCGACCCGTCCACCTCCCCCGACGCCTACCGCAACAGCTCCCTCGTCACCGACGACGGGCTCGTCGACCCCGGCGAACCGCACCGGCCGATGCTGATCATCCACGGCCTCGCCGACGACAACGTGGTCGTCGCGCACGCGTTGCGGCTGTCCTCGGCGCTGCTCGCCGCGGGGCGCCCCCACGAAGTCCTGCCCTTGTCCGGGGTCACGCACATGACCCCCCAGGAACAGGTCGCCGAAAACCTGCTCCTCCTCCAAGTCGACTTCCTCAACCGGGCGTTGCGGCTTACCTAGCCGCGCCGTCGCCCTCACAGCACGACCGGCCGGGGTGATATGGCGCACCCCGGCCGGTCCAACGGCACCCGCACGGCCGTACGCCCCCAGGATGGCGCGCCCTCATATCAGCCCCGGGTCGCCGAGGTTGCCGCCCTGTTTCCTGCACGCCGCCGCGCACCGCCTCCTCACGGCACCACGTGCTTCTCCTCCGCGAAATGGCAAGCCGAATCATGCGCCGCAGGCCCACTCACGCCCCGGAACTCCGCCGGAACGGCAAGCGCCGGGACCTCAAGGGCGCACCGCTCCCGCGCCTTCCAGCAGCGGGTCCGAAACCGGCACCCCGAGGGCGGATTCGCGGGCGAGGGCACATCCCCGCTCAGAATGATCCGTTCGCGGTGCTCCCGCGCCCCGGGATCGGGCACCGGCACGGCCGACAGCAGCGCCTGCGTGTACGGATGCGTCGGATGCTCGTAGATCTCCGCGTCCGACCCGGTCTCGACGATCCGCCCGAGGTACATGACCCCCACGCGGTCGGAGATGTGCCGGACGATCGACAGATCGTGGGCGATGAAGACGTACGACAGCTCGAATTCGCTCTGCAGCCGCTCCAGCAGGTTCACGACCTGCGCCTGCACCGACACATCGAGCGCGGACACCGGCTCGTCCGCGACGATGACCTCGGGCCGCAGCGCGAGCCCCCGCGCGATGCCGATGCGCTGCCGCTGCCCGCCGGAGAACTGGTGGGGATAGCGGTTGATGTATTCGGGGTTGAGGCCCACCACGTCCAGGAGGTCCTGGACCTTCTGGCGGCGCGAGCCCTTCGGGGCCACCTCGGGGTGGATCTCGTACGGCTCCCCGATGATGTCCCCGACCGTCATACGGGGGTTCAACGACGTGTACGGGTCCTGGAACACCATCTGGATGTTCCGGCGGACGGCCTTCAGGGCGCGCCCGGACAGCCTGGTGATGTCCTCTCCCTTGTAGCGGATTTCGCCGGCGGTCGGCCGCTCCAGGTTGACCAGCATCTTCGCGACCGTGGACTTCCCGCAGCCGGACTCCCCGACGATGCCGAGCGTCTCGCCGGTGCCGAGGTCGAAGTCCACGCCGTCGACGGCCTTCACCGCACCGATCTGACGCTTGATCAGGATCCCCTGCGTGAGCGGGTAGTGCTTCACGAGCCCGCGCACTTGAAGGATGGGCTCAGCCACGGAGGGTCTCCTTCCAGAAGTGGCAGGCGCTGCGCCGCTCGGCCGTCAGTCCCTCGTACGTGACCTTGGCCAGCGGCGGGACGTCGGTGCGGCACACGTCCTGGGCCATCGGGCAGCGCGGGTGGAAGGCGCAGCCTGACGGGATGTTCATGAGGTTGGGCGGCAGGCCCTTGATGGCGAAGAGGTCCTGGCCCTTCTGGTCGACGCGCGGGATCGATTCGAGCAGGGCCTTGGTGTACGGGTGCGCGGGGGCCTTGTAGATCTCGTGGACGGGGGCCTTCTCGACGATGCGGCCGGCGTACATGACGGCGATGGTGTCGGCCACGTCGGCGACCACGCCCAGGTCGTGGGTGATCAGGATGAGGCCCATGTTCAGCTCGCGCTGGAGCTCGGCGAGCAGGTCCATGACCTGGGCCTGGACCGTGACGTCCAGGGCGGTCGTCGGCTCGTCGGCGATGATCAGGGACGGTTCGAGCGCCATCGCCATCGCGATCATGATGCGCTGGCGCATGCCGCCGCTGAACTGGTGCGGGTACTGGGTGACGCGCTCCCTGGCGGCCGGGATGCGCACCCGGTCCATCAGCTCGATCGCCTGGGCCCGCGCGTCCTTGCGGGACATCCCCCGGTGCACGGTGAACATCTCGCCGAGCTGGTCGCCGACGCTGAGCACCGGGTTCAGGGAGCTCAGCGCGTCCTGGAAGATCATGGCCATCTCGGCGCCGCGGATCTTGCGCCGCTCGTCCTCCTTGAGCTTCAGCAGGTCCTGGCCCTGGAAGAGGATCTGACCGGAGGTGATGCGGCCGGGCGGGACGTCGAGGATGCCCATGATCGCCTGGGCGGTGACGGACTTGCCCGACCCGGACTCGCCGAGCACGGCGAGCGTCTCGCCCGCCCGCACGCCGTAGTCGACGCCGTTCACGGCCTTGGCGACGCCGTCGCGGGTCCTGAACTCCACGTGCAGGTCCCGCACTTCGAGCAGCATGGGGGCCGGGGTTGCCGTGGGTGCCTCGGTTGCCATGGGCGCCTACCTCAGCTTCGGGTCGAGGGCGTCGCGCACCGCGTCGCCGAGCATGATGAACGCGAGGACGGTGATCGCCAGGGCGCCGGCGGGCCAGAGCAGCATGTGCGGGGCGTTGCGGATGTACTGGGACGCGGCGGAGATGTCGATGCCCCAGCTCACCGTCGGGGGTTTCAGGCCGACGCCGAGGTACGACAGGGTCGCTTCGAGCGCGATGTACGTACCGAGCGCGATGGTCGCGACGACGATGACCGGCGCGACGGCGTTGGGCGCGATGTGCCGGAGCAGCATCCGCGAGTTGGAGGCGCCGAGGGCGCGGGCGGCCTGCACGTAGTCGTTCTGTTTCGCGGTGATCACCGAGCCGCGGGCGATGCGGGAGATCTGCGGCCAGCCGAGCAGCACCATGAAGCCGATCACCGGCCAGACGGTGTTGCTGGTGACGACCGAGAGCAGCACCAGACCGCCGAGGACGACCGGGATCGCGAAGAAGACGTCGGTGATGCGGGAGAGGATCGCGTCCCACACCCCGCCGAAGAACCCGGCGAGCCCGCCGAGCACGCTGCCGAGCACGGCGACGCCGAGGGTGGCGCACACGCCGACGGTGACGGAGGCGCGGGCGCCGTGCACGGTCCTCGTGTAGACGTCGCAGCCCTGCCCGTCGTAGCCGAAGGGATGACCGGGCGAGGAGCCCTTCTGGGCGTTGGCGAGGTCGCAGTCCAGCGGGTCGCCGGAGGCGATCGCGGAGGGCCACAGCGCGATGAACACCAGAAACAGAATGATCAGGCCCGAGATGATGAAGATCGGGTTGCGGCGCAGGTCGCGCCAGGCGTCGGACCACAGGCTGCGGGCGGGGGTGCCGGGTCCGGTGCCGCCCGGGCCGCCGGGGGCGGCGGGCTCCGCCGGCGCCAGCGTCGTCGCCTCGCTCGCGGCGAGATCCATCGCGCCGCCCGCGCCGGTCCCGGCGATGACCCCCTCGGTGGGCTCATGGGGTTCAGGCATAGCGGATCCTCGGGTCGAGTACGGCGTACAGCAGGTCGACGATCAGGTTCGCCACCAGGAAGACCAGGACGAGCACCGTCACGAACCCGACCACGGTCTGGGTGCTCTGCCGCAGAATCCCCTGGTAGAGCTGGAAGCCGACGCCGTGGATGTTGAAGATCCGCTCGGTGACGATGGCGCCGCCCATCAGCGCGCCGACGTCCGTGCCGATGAAGGTGACCACCGGGATGAGTGAATTCCGCAGCAGGTGCTTGGTGATGACGCGCCGCCGCGGCAGCCCCTTGGCCACGGCGGTGCGTACGTAGTCGGCGCGCCGGTTCTCGGCGATGGACGTCCGCGTGAGCCGCGTGACGTACGCGAGCGAGACGGAGGCGAGCACGAGCCCCGGCACGATCAGCTCGTCGACGGTCGCCTCGGAGGACACCGACGGCTTGATGACGTCCCACTTCACGCCGAGCAGCAGCTGGAGCAGCAGACCGGTCACGAACGTCGGTACGGAGATGACGATCAGGGTGAGGAGCAGCACCCCCGTGTCGATGGGCTTGCCGCGCCGCAGCCCCGTGACGACGCCGAGCGTGATGCCGATGACGATCTCGAAGACGATGGCGACGAGGGTGAGCCGGATGGTCACCGGGAACGCCGTCGACATCAGCTCGGTGACCTTCTGCCCGTTGAAGGCGGTGCCGAAGTCCCCCGTGAAGACGTTGCCCATGTACGTCGCGTATTGCTGCCACACGGGCTTGTCGAGGCCGAACTCCCTCTTGAGCTGGGCGGCCGTCGCGGGATCGCACTTGCGGTCGCCGCACAGGCCCGCGATGGGGTCACCCATCACGTTCACCATCAGGAAGATCAGCAGCGTGGCGCCGAAGAAGACCGGGATCATCTGCAGCAGACGCCGGATCACATAACGACCCATGGGGCTCGCTCCGGGAGTAGAGGGAGCGGCCGCCCGGCGCGGGGGCCGAACGGCCGCTCCACCGACGTCAGTTGACCTTGATCGCCTCGTACACCGGCACGCTGAACTGGTTCAGCGAGACGTCGGAGACCCGGTCGGAATAGCCGGCGCTGCCGTTCTGGTACCAGAGCGGGATGGCGGGCATGTCCTTGGCGAGGATCTTCTCGGCGTCCTGGAACTTGGTGACGGCCTTGGCGGTGTCCGTCTCTCCGTTGGCCTCGTTGATGAGCTTGTCGAAGTCCTCGTTGGAGTACTTGCCGTCGTTCGACGAGGCGTCCGTGAAGTAGTTCGGCTCCAGGAAGTTCTGGATCAGCGGGTAGTCCATCTGCCAGCCCGCGCGCCAGGCACCGTCCAGCTTCTGCTGCGAGGCCTGGCTCCTGAAGTCGGCGAAGGTGCCGATCGGGTTGCCGACGCACGCGTTGCCCTTGCCGAGCGCCTTGTTGATGGAGTTGCAGACGGCGTCCACCCACTCCTTGTGCGAGCCGGTGTCCGCGTTGTACGAGATCTTCAGGGTGCCGCCGGGGATGCCGCCGCCCTCCTCGACCAGCTTCTTGGCCTCGTCGGCGTCGTACTCGCACCACTCGCCGCACAGGCTGTCGCTGTAGCCGCCGTCCTTGCCGAGCACCGGCGAGGTCCAGTCCTTGGCGGGCGTGCGGGTCTTCTGGAAGATCGTGTCGGTGATCTGCTCGCGGTTGATGGCCCGGGAGAGCCCCTGCCGGACCTTCTCCGCGCCCGGCTTGTCCCACTTCTTGTCGTAGAAGGGGAAGGCGAGGGTCTGGATGATCCCGGCGGGGGTGTTGATGTACCGGTCCCCGAGGTCGCTCTTCACGTTCTTGAGCTGGGAAGCCGGAACATCATCGACAAGATCCAGATTCCCCGCCATCAGGTCCGTGTACGCGGTGTTGTTGTCGGTGTAGACCTTCAGGTCCACGCCGCCGTTCTGCGCCTTGTCGTCCCCGCTGTAGCCGTCCCACTTCCTGAGCTCCATCTTGGAGCCCTTCTGGTACGACTTCACGGTGTACGGGCCGTTGCCGATCGGCTTGGAGAGCCAGGCCGCGCGGTCGTCGAAGAAGGCCTTGGGCAGGGGGGCGAAGGACGGGTAGCCGAGGGTGTCGGGCCAGGTGGAGAACTTCTGCGTGAGCTTCACGGTGAAGGTCTTGTCGTCGACGACCTTCAGTCCGGACAGGGTCTCGGCCGTCGCGTCCCCCTTCTCCGGGTGGACCTTGTCGTATCCCTCGATGTACCCGAAGAAGTAGGCGTTCTTCTGGTTGTTCTTGAGATGCGCCCCGTAGTTCCAGGCGTCGACGAACGACTTGGCGGTGACCGGCTCTCCATTGCTGAACTTCCACCCGTCCTTGATCTTGACGGTGAAGTTCTGCGAGTCCTTCGTGTCGATCGACTCGGCGATCATGTCCTGCGCCTCGCCGGTCTTCGGGTCGTACCGCTTCAGCCCGCGCACGATCATGTCGAGGACCTTGCCGCCCTGCACCTCGTTCGTGTTCGCCGGCTCCAGCGGGTTCTGCGGATCTCCCCAGGAGGACCCCACGATCCCGGAGCCGTCGCCACCGCCGCCGTCGCTCCCACCCCCACAGGCCGTCGCCGCGAGCGCGACGGCCACCGCACATCCGGCCCACTTGGCCCGCGTGGCTCCACGCATGCCCTGCCTCCTCGAGTGCTCTGCGCGCCTGCTGTACGCGCGATACCGCCAAATATCGCGGCAGAGGGCATGAACCGCACATTTAGCCCGGCCGTATGAGGAGGAGGCCATCCGGATGTACGTACGTCGCGTGGCGCCGGGGGCGGACCCGAGCACCCGAACGGATGTGCCGACAGCCGGGCGCGCGTGGCCGGACTTCGCCGGTCCCGTCGGCAGCAGTCGTGACAGGTTCAACCTCGCACTGCGACCCTGACGGCACCTCCAAGTCGAGGACGGGAGCCGTACGTTGACCAGTTCGTCCAGCCCCACCGAACCGGCCGGTTCGGCCGCGGAGACCACCGCACCCGGCCCCGAGGACGCCATCGCCCTGATGGGGCTCGTCTTCGGCTCGGTCTTCTCCTCCGCGCTGCGCACCGTCACGGTGCACCGCGTCGCCGACCATCTCGCGCAGGGCCCGCTGCCCGTGGACGAGCTCGCCCGGCGGGCCGAGGTGCACGCGGACTCGCTGCGGCGGGTGCTGCGGCTGCTCGCGAGCCGGGGTGTCTTCCGCGAGCGGGAGCCCGGCGTGTTCGAGCTGACGCCCGCGGCGCAGGGCCTGCGGGAGGGGCCCGGTTCCCTGCGGGACGGGGTTCTCTTCGGTACGGGAGAGTCCATGACGCGTGCGTTCGGCGCGCTCGAAGACGCCATCCGGACGGGGACGCCCGGCTTCGAGGTCGCCCACGGGGCGCCCTTCTTCGAGTACCTGGCGGGTCACCCCGAGGCACAGGAGAGCTTCGACAAGGGCATGTCGTCCTTCTCCGGTCCGCTCGACGACATCATCGCCACGACCTACCCATTCCCCAACAGCGGCACCGTCGTGGACGTGGCCGGCGGCCGGGGCGGGCTCCTGCGGGCCGTGCTCCGGCACCACCCGGGGCTCTCCGGCATCCTCTTCGACCAGGAGCAGACCGTCGCCGGGCACCTGCTCGACGTCAAGGAACTCGCGGGCCGCTGGCGCGTGGAGAACGGCGACTTCTTCCGGGCCGTCCCCGAGGGCGGCGACCTCTACGTCCTCAAGCACATCCTCCACGACTGGAACGACGAGCACAGCCTGCGCATCCTGGCCTCCATCCGCGCCGTCGTCCCGCCCACCGGCCGCCTCCTGGTCGTCGACACCGTCATGCCCGAAGGCAACGACCCCGACCTCAGCAAGGTCATGGACGTCATCATGCTGAACGTCCTCACCGGCCGCGAACGCACGGAGGACGAGTTCAACTCCCTGTTCCAGCAAGCCGGTTTCACCCTGACCCGCATCATCGAGACAGGGGCGTTCCCCGCGCTCATCGAGGCCGTGCCGGTCTGACGCGGACAGGGGACAGGTACGAATGGATACGCGCATGGGGGCGCCCCCGGCCTTTTCCGGCCGGGGGCGCCCCCATGTACGTACGACGACCTCGCGGCGCTACGCCGCGTGCACCACGTTCTTCTCCTCCGCGAAGTGGCACGCCGACTCGTGGGCGGCAGGGGTGTCCTCGCCCGCGAAGCGCTCCGGGATCGCGAGCAGCGGGACCTCCTCCGCGCACTTGTCCTGCGCCTTCCAGCAGCGGGTGCGGAAGCGGCAGCCGGACGGCGGGTTCGCCGGGGACGGGACGTCGCCGGTGAGGATGATGCGCTCGCGGCCCTCGCGGGCCTCCGGGTCCGGGACGGGGACCGCGGAGAGCAGCGCCTGCGTGTACGGGTGCGTCGGGTGGTCGTAGATCTGCTCGTCGGAGCCGATCTCGGCCATCTTGCCCAGGTACATCACGCCCACGCGGTCCGAGATGTGCCGGACGATCGACAGGTCGTGCGCGATGAAGATGTAGGACAGGTTGAACTCGTCCTGGAGCTTCTCCATCAGGTTGATGACCTGGGCCTGGACGGACACGTCCAGGGCCGAGACCGGCTCGTCGCAGATGATGATCTCGGGGTTGAGCGCCAGGCCGCGCGCGATGCCGATGCGCTGGCGCTGACCGCCCGAGAACTGGTGCGGGTAGCGGTTGATGTACTCGGGGTTGAGGCCAACCACGTCCAGGAGGTCCTGGACCTTCTGGCGGCGCGAGCCCTTCGGGGCCACCTCGGGGTGGATCTCGAACGGCTCCCCGATGATGTCGCCCACCGTCATACGGGGGTTGAGCGACGTGTAGGGGTCCTGGAACACCATCTGGATGTTCCGGCGGACGGCCTTCAGGGCGCGGCCCGACAGCTTGGTGATGTCCTGGCCCTTGTAGAAGACCTCGCCCGCCGTGGCCCGTTCCAGGGTCATGAGCAGCTTCGCGACCGTCGACTTGCCGCAGCCCGACTCGCCCACGATGCCCAGCGTCTCGCCCTGGTAGAGGTCGAAGGAGATGCCGTCGACCGCCTTCACCGCGCCGATCTGGCGCTTGATGAGGACGCCCTGGGTGAGCGGGAAGTGCTTGACCAGATTGCGGACCTGGAGGATCGGCTCGCCGCGCTCGGCGGGGGCCTCGATCGCGGCCACGGCCTCTTCCGGCGTCGCGGCGTCGACCGTTTCCACCTCGGAGACGTTCGGCGTGGCGTCCGTCGGCTCGTCCGCCGCTGCGGGCTCGGCGCCCTTGTTCAGCTCAGCCATGGATCGTCTCCTTCCAGAAGTGGCACGCGCTGCCGCGGCCCGCGAGCTCCGCGCCGTCCCGCTCCGTCACGGGAACGAGCGCCGGGACGTCCGTACGGCAGATGTCCTGCGCCTTCGGGCAGCGCGGGTTGAACGCGCAACCGCCCGGGATCTTGAGCAGGTTGGGCGGCAGGCCCTTGATCGCGTAGAGCTCGTGGCCCTTCTGGTCAAGGCGCGGGATCGAGTCGAGCAGACCGCGCGTGTACGGGTGCGCCGGGCGCTTGTACAGCTCGTGCACCGGGGCCGTCTCCACGATCCGGCCCGCGTACATGACGGCGATCTTGTCCGCCACGTCCGCGACCACGCCGAGGTCGTGGGTGATGAGGATGAGCCCCATGTTGTACTCGCGCTGCAGCTCCGCGAGCAGGTCCATGACCTGGGCCTGGACCGTCACGTCGAGGGCCGTGGTCGGCTCGTCGGCGATGATCAGGTCGGGCTCCAGGGCGAGCGCCATCGCGATCATGATGCGCTGGCGCATACCGCCGGAGAACTGGTGCGGGTAGTCGTTCACCCGCTCCTTGGCGGCCGGGATCTTCACCCGCTCCATCAGCTCGATGGCCTTGGCCTTGGCCTGCTTGCGGCTCATGCCGTCGTGCACGCGGAACATCTCGCCGAGCTGGTAGCCCACGCTCAGCACCGGGTTCAGGGACGACAGCGCGTCCTGGAAGATCATCGCGATCTTGCGGCCGCGGATCTTCCTGCGCTCCTCGTTGGACATCTTCAGCATGTCCTGGCCACGGAAGAGGATCTCGCCCTGCGGGATCTTTCCGGGCGGCATGTCGAGGATGCCCATGATGGCCTGCGCGGTCACGGACTTGCCGGAGCCGGACTCGCCGAGCACGGCGAGCGTCTCCCCCGCGTCCACGCTGTAGTTGACACCGTTCACGGCCTTGACCACGCCCTCGCGGGTGTGGAACTCGACGTGCAGGTCGTTCACGTCGAGCAGTCGGCCGCTCTTTCCCTCGCCCGAGCGGGGAGCGGGAACGTCCGCGGTTTTCTCAGTGATCGTCACGTACGCCTCCCTCAGCGCAACTTCGGGTCGAGGGCTTCGCGTACGGCGTCACCCATCATGATGAACGCCAGCACGGTGAGGCTCAGCATGCCGGCCGGGAACAGCAGGACATGCGGGTTGTTCCGGATGAACTGCGTGCCGTCGGAGATGTCGCCGCCCCAGGAGATGGCGTTCTCCCCGAGCCCGAGTCCCAGGTAGGACAGGGTCGACTCGGCGACGATGTACGTACCGAGCGCGATCGTCGCGATGACGATCACCGGAGCGATGGCGTTCGGCAGGATGTGCCGGAACAGGATCCGCTTCGTCCCGGCACCGAGCGCCCGCGCCGCCACCACGTAGTCCGCGTGCTTGGTCGTGATGACCGCGCCGCGCATCACGCGGGCGATCTGCGTCCAGCCCAGGAAGGCGAGGGCGCCCATCACCACCCAGACGGTGCGGTTGGTGAAGGCGTTGAGCACGACCATCGAGCCGAGCAGGAACGGGATGCCGAAGAACACGTCGGTGATCCGGGAGAGCAGGCTGTCCCAGAAGCCGCCGAAGTAGCCGGCGAGCATGCCGACCAGGCCGCCGAAGACGGTGACCAGGATGGTCACGCCGACGCCGACCACGATGGAGTTGCGCGCGCCGTAGAGGACGCGGGCGTAGATGCTGCGGCCCGTCCCGTCGTAACCGAACCAGTCGGCCTGGAAGAAGTGGCCCAGCTCGGGCTTGCCCAGGAAGTGCTTCGCCTGGTCGCCGGTCTCCGGGTTCGCGTCGGTGAACAGGCCGGGGAAGGCCGCCACCAGGAGGAACAGCACGATCAGGAGCGCGGAGATCACGAACAGCGGGTTGCGGCGCAGGTCCCGCCAGGCGTCGCCCCAGAGGCTGCGGGGCTTGCCGGGCGCGGGCACCGCGGAGACCGCGGCTCCGGCCACGACCTCGTCCTGTGCCGCCGCCGCCCCGTCCACGGTCGAGGTCTTGGTCAGGTCAGGCATAACGGATCCTCGGGTCCAGGACCGCGTAAAGCAGGTCGACGAGCAGGCTGGCGAGGAGGTACACGAGCACCAGGACGGTCACGATGCCGACGATGACCGCGCCCTCACGGCGGGCCAGCGAGGTGAAGAGCAGGTTGCCGACGCCGGTGACGTTGAAGATGCCCTCGGTGATGACCGCGCCGCCCATCAGCGTGCCGATGTCCGTGCCCAGGTAAGTGACCACGGGGATCAGCGAGTTGCGCAGCAGGTGCCGGGTGATGATGCGCTGCTTGGGCAGCCCCTTGGCCACCGCGGTCCGCATGTAGTCCGCCGACCGGTTCTCCGCGATGGACGTGCGCGTCAGCCGGGCGACGTACGCGAGGCCGACCAGGCCGAGCACGAGCGCGGGCACCATCAACTGCCCCATGTCCTCGGAGTCCTGGACCGTGGGCGTGATCCATTGCCACTCGTTGCCCATGTAGAGCTGGAAGAGCAGACCGACCACGAAGATCGGCACGGAGATCACGAGGAGCGTGAACAGCGTCACCGCGTTGTCCACGATGCGGCCACGCCGGATACCCGCGAACACGCCCAGGGTGATACCGACTACGAGCTCGAACGTCCACGCCATGGCGGCGAGGCGCGCCGAGACCGGGAAAGCCTGCGTGATCTCGTCAAGAATGGGTCTGTTGCCCGCGATGGTGTTGCCGAAGTCCCCTTGGAACAGGCCCTTCATGTAGTGCAGATACTGCTCCCACAGCGGCAGGTCCAGGCCGCGGTCGTGCTTGATCTGCGCCACCTGCGCCGGGTCCGGCGGCTTGTCCCCCCAGAGCGCCCGCACCGGGTCGCCGGGAAGGACGTTCACCATCAGGAAGATCAGCAGGGTTGTCCCGATGAAGACCGGGATCATCTGGAGCAGTCGCCTCGCGACGTAGCGCCCCATTGGTGCCTCCGTCCATTGCGGAGAGCCGTCCGGAAGCGACGCCCGGGGTCGCCGGGCGTCGCTTCACGGGTACGGAACTCCGGCGACTGCTACTTCTCGAAGACCTCGACCTCGGAGAGGATCGGGTCACCGGCCTGGTCGAACTCCACGTTCTTCACGTTCTTCGAGTACGCGGAGTTCGTGGTGTTGTACCAGAGCGGGATGCCCGGGAAGCTGTTCTTCAGCTCCGCCTCGGCCTGGTTGTACAGGTCGGCGGACTCTTCGATGGTCTTGGCGTTGTCGGCCTTCTTGACCAGCTCGTCGAACTTCTTGTCCGAGAAGCCGCCCTTGTTGCCGTCGACGCCGGTGCCGTACAGGTCACCGAGGAAGTTGCCGTTGAACGGGTAGTCGAGCACCCAGCCCGAGCGGTAGATCGACTTGACCTTCTTCTGGTCACGGATCTCCGTGTCGGCCTGGAAGTCGGTCACCGGGTCGCCGACGCACTTCACGCCGACGTTCCGCTGGATGTCGTTGCAGACCGCGGTGACCCAGCCCTTGTGCGGCTGGTCGGCGTTGTACTGGATGGAGATCTTGTTGCCCGGGACGCCGCCGCCGTCCTTGATGAACTGCTTGGCTTTCTTCGGGTCGAACTTGCAGTACTCGCCGCAGGCGCCCGCCTTGTAGCCCTTCACGCCCTTGGCGACCCAGCCGGAGGCCGACTTGCGGGTGCCGTAGAACGTGGTCTTGGCGATGGTCTCGCGGTCGATCGCCATCGACAGGCCCTGGATGACCTTGACGTCGATGTCCTTCCACTGCTTCGTGTAGAAGGCCGGGTTGATCGTGTTGATCGCCGAGAAGTCCGAGGTGATCGCGCGGTCACCGAAGTCGTTCTTGTAGTTGGCGAGCTCGCTGTCCGGGATCAGCGGCATGGTGTCGACGTTGTCGGACCGCAGGTCCTGGTACGCGGCGTTCGGCGTCGTGTACGCCTTGAAGTTGATGCCGCCGTTCTTGGGCTTGTCCTCGCCCTTGTAGCCGGACCAGGCGGTGACCTGGATCGACTTCTTGTGCTGCCAGCTCTTGAACTTGTACGGGCCGTTGCCGACCGGCGCCTCGCCGTACTTCTTCGGGTCCTTCAGGGCCGCCGAGGGCAGCGGGAAGAAGGGCTTGTAGACCAGCTTGTACGCGTAGTACGGGATGCCGGAGTTCAGCGTGATGGTGAAGGTGTTGTCGTCGACGACCTTCAGGCCGGACATGGTCTTCGACTGGGCCTTCCCCTTCTCGGGGTGCACCTTGTCGTAGCCCACGATGTCGCGGTACCAGGAGCTGTTCTGCTGGCCGTTGGCCGGGTCGGCCGCCCAGTTCCAGGCGTCGACGTAGGACTTGGCGGTGACGGCCTCACCGTTGTGGAACTTCCAGCCCGGCTTCAGCTTGACGGTCCACACCTTGTTCGCCTTGTCGGGGGTGACCGACTCGGCGTTCTCATAGGTGATGTTGCCCTGCTTGTCGTAGTGGACAAGCCCCGTGAAGAGCGCGTCGATGACGACGCTGCCGTACGCCTCCATGGTGTTCGACGGCTGCAGGGGGTTCTGCGGCTCACCGTTGGCGTAACTGACGATCCCCTTCGGGTCGACCTTGCCGCTGCCCTTGTCGTCGTCGCCGCCACCACAGGCAGTAGCGGTCAGCGCCACAACACCGGCTATCGCGACCCACTTGGCGCTCTTGGCACCACGCATGGGGTTCCTCCTCATGAGTCCACTTGTTCACAACGAGAGGGGGTACGAGAGACCACGCCGCCACCCCTGACGGCGTTGATCGAGTACCCCAGTGTGCTCGTGAGTCGGCGCTCCCCACAGCGCGTGACCCATTGACCCGAGCGATACGCGGTCAACTATTAGCCATGAGATACGGCCCGACCACACCCTTTTGGTCTCGGTTCAATCACACCTGGCCCGTACAACTTCCAAAATCCGGACAAACCGATCCTAGATAGATGGTTGCGAAACGGACGTGTTACACATCTAACGGTCAGTGGAGTCCGTATACCGGACAGATCGGTGCCGAAAACCGGTTGCCGCGAGGGCGTTGACGACCCCCGGTGGATGTGAGCCGTCGTTCACCGTAGCGCCCCGCACCACGCAAGAGGCCGGTTTTCCCCACTCCGGAGAGTGCGGAAAACCGGCCTCGGGGCGCTACTTGAGGCGCTTAGCCGTGCTTGGCGCGCGACGCGGTGCGGCCGCGCTCCTTCTGGTCCAGGACGACCTTGCGGATGCGCACGGCCTCCGGGGTCACCTCGACGCACTCGTCGTCGCGGCAGAACTCCAGGGACTGCTCCAGGGAGAGCTTGCGCGGGGGCACCACGTTCTCGGTGTTGTCCGCGGAAGCCGCACGCATGTTGGTGAGCTTCTTCTCCTTGGTGATGTTCACGTCCATGTCGTCGGCGCGCGAGTTCTCGCCGACGATCATGCCCTCGTACACCTCGGTGCCGGGCTCGGTGAACAGGACGCCACGCTCCTGCAGGTTGATCATCGCGAACGGCGTGACCGAGCCGGCGCGGTCGGCGACCAGCGAACCGTTGTTACGGGTCGTCAGCGTGCCGAACCACGGCTCGTGGCCCTCGTGGATGGAGTGCGCGATGCCCGTACCACGCGTGTTCGTCAGGAACTCCGTACGGAAGCCGATGAGGCCGCGGGACGGGACGACGAACTCCATGCGCACCCAGCCGGAGCCGTGGTTGGACATGTTGTCCATACGGCCCTTGCGGACGCCCATGAGCTGCGTGACGGCGCCCATGTGCTCCTCGGGCACGTCGATGGTCATGCGCTCGACCGGCTCGTGCACCTTGCCGTCGATCTCCTGGGTGACCACCTGCGGCTTGCCGATGGTCAGCTCGAAGCCCTCCCGGCGCATGGTCTCGACGAGGATCGCGAGGGCCAGCTCGCCACGGCCCTGCACCTCCCAGGCGTCCGGGCGTCCCGTCTCCAGGACACGGAGGCTGACGTTACCGATCAGCTCGCGGTCCAGGCGGTCCTTGACCTGGCGGGCGGTGACCTTGCGGTCCTTGACGGCCGCCTTGGCGTCCGCGCCCTTGCCGGTGCCGCCGCGGCCGACCAGCGGCGAGGTGTTCGTACCGATGGTCATCGAGATGGCGGGCTCGTCGACCGTGATCAGCGGCAGCGCGATCGGGTTCTCGGGGTCGGCCAGGGTCTCGCCGATCATGATGTCGGGGATGCCCGCGACGGCGCAGATGTCGCCCGGGCCCGCCTTCTCGGCGGGCTTGCGGGTGAGGGCCTCGGTCATCATCAGCTCGGTGATGCGGACGTTGGCCATCGTGCCGTCACGCTTGATCCACGCGACCGTCTGGCCCTTGCGCAGCTCGCCCTGCTCGACGCGGAGCAGCGCGATGCGGCCGAGGAAGTTGTCGGCGTCCAGGTTGGTGACGTGGGCCTGGAGGGGCGCGCTCTCGTCGTACTCGGGGGCCGGGACGTGCTGCAGGAGCGTCGTGAAGAACGGCTCCAGGTTGGTGCTGTCGGCCGGGACGGTGCCGTCCTCCGGCTTGGTCAGCGAGGCCACGCCGTCACGGCCGCAGGCGTAGACGATCGGGAACTCGATCTGGTCCTCGTCGGCGTCCAGGTCGAGGAAGAGGTCGTACGTCTCGTTGACGACCTCGTCGATGCGCGAGTCCGGACGGTCCGTCTTGTTGATGCAGAGGATGACGGGCAGCCGCTGCTGGAGGGCCTTGCGCAGCACGAAGCGGGTCTGCGGGAGCGGGCCCTCGGAGGCGTCGACGAGGAGGACGACCGCGTCCACCATCGACAGACCGCGCTCGACCTCGCCGCCAAAGTCGGCGTGGCCGGGGGTGTCGATGATGTTGATGGTGATGACGTCGCCGCCATCCTTCGGGTGGTACTTGACGGCCGTGTTCTTGGCCAGGATCGTGATGCCCTTCTCACGCTCCAGGTCGTTGCTGTCCATCATGCGGTCGTCGAGGGACTCGGCGGCGTGCGCGGCGAAGGCGCCCGCCTGCTTGAGCATGGCGTCGACGATGGTCGTCTTGCCGTGGTCGACGTGGGCGACGATGGCTACGTTACGAATGTCGTGGCGCGTGGGCATGCGAGGTGCGCTTCTCCCGGGAGGCTTGGAGGCGACGCGTACGTCCATTTCGTACGCGTGCACTGCCGGGCAGACGTGCCACGGCCTTACCCCATCCTACGGTGCCTCGCCGGGGGCGGCTTGTCGGGCTCCTGGGTGCCCCCGGAACAGGAGGTTCCGCCAGGCCTCGGGCACCGTCGATCGCGGCCTCCGGCCTGGCTCGTCCTCAATCTCCCCCAAGCTCTTAAGGAGCAGGGGGGACCCCCTCGACAGGCTTCATCCCACCCGCCCGCCCATTCAGGGTTTCGGCTGCTTGCTCGGCTTTGCGCCCGGCTTCAGGTAGCCGATGTCCTGGTAGATCGGGGTCTGGAAGGCGAAGGCGCCCGCGTTGGCGAGGTTGGTGCGGGCCGCCACCAGCTGGGGGCGCTGGTAGAGGGGGATGGAGCCCGCCGCCGCCCAGATGCGCGCGTCGGCCTTCTTCACCAGGGAGCGGCTCTCGGACTCGTCCAGCTCGGCCAGTGCCTGGTCGAAGAGCTGATCGATGTGGTCGGTGCCGACGCGGGTGTAGTTCTGCTCGACGTTCAGGGAGCCGTCCGCCGCGGGCACCGGCTTGGCGAAGATCGGCCGGGCGTCGGTGGCGGGGAAGGCGGACGCGGGCCAGGAGTAGAGCGCCAGGTCGTACTGGCCGGACGCGATGTGATCCTTGAAGTAGCTCTCGTCCGCGACCTTGGCGATCTCCGTACGGACGCCGATGCGCTGCAGCATCCGCGAGATCCGGTCGGCGACCGCCCGCAGCGACTCCGAGCCCGGGCCGGAGGGGAGCACGAAGCGGAGGGTGAGCGCCTTGCCGTCCTTGGCGAGCGGGCCCGCGGCGCCGCCCTTGGCTCCACCCTTGGGGGCCGCGGTGCCCTTGGGGGCGTACGCGCCGGGGGCACCACCCTGGGCCTGCTTCTTGGTGCGCCGGTCCGTGCGCTGCCTGGCCTTCCCGCCGGGGTCCTTCTTCTGCTCGTTGTCGGCCTCGCGACGCGGGCTGAGCGCGTCGGCCTGACGGAGCACGACGGACTGCTGGTAGGCGGCGGCCGGCGCGGAGGCGAGGACGGAGGTGCCGACCTCGACGGGCTTGTGGTCGTCGCCATGGTCGGCGGGTTTCCGGGCGCGCCCGGCTGCGGAGTCGCCTGTGCCCTTGGCTGCGGCGCCCGGCTTCTCGTCGTCCTCGCCGACGATGTACGTACCATCGTCGGAGTCCGAGCCGGAGCCGGAGCCAGTGTCCGAACCGGAGCCTCTGTCCGAGCCGGAGCCGGAGTCCGAGCTCGACCCCGAGTCCGAGCCAGAGTCGGAGCCCGAGTCCGAGCGCGAGCCCGAGTCCGAGCCGTCCCCAGAGGTTTCCGCGCCCGCCTCGCCTCCCGCCGTCTCCTCTTCCTCCCCCTCCCGGTCCCGGTCCCTCCCCTTCTTCTCCTTGTCCTCGTCCTTGTCCTTCTTCTCCGTGAGCGCGCCCGGCGTCCAGCCCGCGTCCGCGAGCAGGGCGCGGGCCTCCGCCGTGTCCTGGTCGCCGAGGGCGCCGCTGTTGTCGGCGTACGCCTCCTGCCCGGCGAGCGCGAGGTGGCTGCCGACGGGCTCGGCGGGTAGCCCCAGCGGCTTCAGAACCGTTTCGGCGAGTTCGTCGCGGTCCAGGGCGCGGGCCACCGCGCGGCGGACGCGGTCGTCGGCGAGGGGGCCCGCGGAGCCGTTGAGGGCGAGCTGGGTGTAGGCGGGTTCGAGGGATTTGCGGACCACGTAGCCGCGCAGGCCGGCCTGCTGCTCGGTGTACCGCTCGACGGCCTTGCGGGCCTTCGCGCGGGCGAGCTGCTCGATCTCCGCGGCCTCCTCGTCGGAGCCGTGCGCGAGCGCCCAGGAGCGCAGCGCCCCGGCGGGGGTGAGCCGCGCGCCGGGGCCGTGCGTGAGCGGGCCCTGGCCGCCCTTGTCGCGGGCGGCGAGCGCGATGCGGCCGGCCTCGTCGGCGTCGATGTCGGCCAGGTCGACCTTGCCCTCGGCGAGGGCGGCGGCGCGCTGGTCGCGCGGCACGGAGCGCAGGACCAGCTTGTCCGCCTTGGCGGGGCTGCCCCACCAGCGCGGGCTCCGCTGGAGCGTGACCTCGCCGGCGCCGCGGTCGACGTCCTTCAGGGCGAAGGGGCCCGCGGTGACCTCGAGCTTGGTGCGCGCGCCGTCGTTGAAGGAGTCCGGGGTACCCATGACCTGCTTCGGGTACAGCGGGGAGAACAGCGAGCGCCAGTCCGCGTAGGGCTTGTCGAAGGTGACGCGCACCTCCAGATTGTTGGCGCCGCGTTCGATCTTGCCGATGCGGTCGTAGCCCGCGTTGCGGGCCGTCCAGTACGCGCTGTCCTTGCCGGACAGGGCGCGCCACTGGGCGGCGAAGTCGTCGGCGCCGATCTCGCGGCCGTCGCTCCAGACCGCCTGCTGGTTCAGCTTGTAGAGCACGACCTGCTGGGGCTCGCGCTCGACGACCTCCGCGGACTCCAGGAAGTCGGCGTTGCGCTCCGGTCTGCCCTGTGCGTCGATGCGGAACATCGACGGCAGTACGGCACCGGCGACGCGGTTGGTCGCGGTGTCGGCGTCGGACTGGAAGGAGTTGAAGGTCTCGGGCAGGTCGTCGACGGCCCACTTCACCGTGCCCCCGTCGGCGACCAGATCACGGGCCGCCGGCGCGATGTCCTGCGGGGCCGTGGGGGTGCCCGACTCGTCGCCCGAGCCGCACCCGGCGAGGGCGGGCAGCGCGAGGACTCCGGCGGCGAGGAACACGGCGGATCGGGCCGTGGCCGCCGGGCGGACCGGTCGCGGCCTGGCGCGGTCGTGGGGCATGACGGGTACCTCCGGGGGTTGCCCGGGCGCGCACCGCCCTGCCGGGCGGGGAGGGGGCGGGGGCGGCCGGATCTGGTTACTTTGCGCCTTATATGCGCTACCGCACGTTTGGCGGTAATTTGGGGAAATATGGAGTTGATCACATCTATCGCACCCACTGAAGGGGACGGTGCGCCGCACACGGCGGCGACACGACGGGTGCGGCCACGAAGCCACCCGTGCGGCCCAACGCCCGCTCCGGCGCGCGCTCGCTCTCGCCCGGCGGGACGGAAAAGCGTCGCCCTGAGCAAGTGAGAACCCCCCGGAGGGGGTGAATCCGCGCAGATGACTTCCCAATGCGGGATGTGACGCGCGACACTCGCAGGCGCATGAGCGTTGCCGCCGCACCCGCACCCGTGAAGTGAGGGCAAGTCATGGCTCTGCAGGACGACCTGACGGAAATTCAGCGTTGTGTGGACCAGTTGGTCCACACCGTGGACAAGATCGAGAAGCGGGCCGGCGCCGAGCTGGCCGGCGTCGACTTCCGCCGGGTCCGCATGGACACCGACCATCTGCGCGAAAGCGTCGCACTGCTGCGCGCCGCCGCAGGCGGCCCGACCCCGTCGTCCGCGCCCCCGCGCGGCGGCCCCGAGATGGTCCCCATCCCGGACGCGCCGTACGACCAGGCGCTGTGGACGGACTCGGACGACGAAGGCCTGGGCGCCCGCGACCGCCACGCGCCCTAGCGGGCCCGCACCCCCGCCCCGTACGCGCGCCGGCGAGCCGCCGCCCCTCCCGGGGGCGGCGCCGCCGTCATTCCCCGTCCACGAATCCACGAAGGAGTGGAGCCTCGTTGGCCACTGGCACGGAACCCCATCTGAACAAGGGCACGGCCCCCGGCGGCGTACGGCACGGCACGCGCGCCGCGATCAGCGCTGCCCATTTGCGGACGGACCGCTGGTGGCTGCAGCCCGCCGCGACCGCCGCCGGCCTTTTCGCCTTCGTCGTGTACTCGACGTGGCGCGCGTTCGCGAACGCCGACTACTACGAGGCTCCCTACGTCTCGCCGTTCTACTCGCCGTGTGTCGCGGAGAACTGCGAGCCGATGAAGAACGGCCCCAACTGGGAGATCTTCGGGAGCTGGTGGGGGCTTTCCCCGGCGCTGCTCATCCTGATCTTCCCCTTGGGCTTCCGGCTCACCTGCTACTACTACCGCAAGGCGTATTACCGCGGATTCTGGGCGTCCCCGCCCGCCTGCGCGGTAGCGGAACCGCACGCGAAGTACACGGGCGAGACGCGCTTCCCACTGATCCTGCAGAACATCCACCGGTACTTCTTCTACGCGGCGGTGCCGGTCGCGGGCATTCTCACGTACGACACCGTGCTCGCCTTCCGTGACGAGCACTACGAGTGGGGACACATGGGGCTCGGCACCCTCGTGTTCCTTGTGAACATCGCCCTCATCTGGGCGTACACGCTGTCCTGTCACTCCTGCCGGCACATTGTCGGCGGCAAGCTCAAGCATTTCTCCAAGCATCCGGTGCGCTATCGGATGTGGCGCTGGGTCGGCTGGCTGAACGGCCGTCACATGCTGCTCGCCTGGGCGTCGTTGATCAGCGTCGCGCTCGCGGACTTCTACGTGTATCTCATCGCTTCCGGCGCCTTTGACGATCCGAGGTTGTTCTGACATGGCTCAAGTGGAACGGCAGCAGTGGGACGTCGTCGTGGTGGGGGCCGGCGGTGCCGGGCTGCGGGCCGCCATCGAGGCGCGTGAGCGGGGCGCCCGCACGGCGGTGATCTGCAAGTCACTGTTCGGCAAGGCCCATACGGTGATGGCCGAGGGCGGCATCGCGGCGTCCATGGGCAATGTGAACTCCGGCGACAACTGGCAGGTGCACTTCCGCGACACCCTGCGCGGCGGGAAATTCCTCAACCAGTGGCGCATGGCGGAACTGCACGCGCGCGAGGCGCCCGACCGGGTGTGGGAACTGGAGACGTGGGGCGCGCTCTTCGACCGTACGAAGGACGGGCGGATCTCGCAGCGGAACTTCGGCGGGCACGAATATCCCCGGCTCGCGCATGTCGGCGACCGTACGGGACTGGAGCTGATCCGTACGCTCCAGCAGAAGATCGTCGCATTGCAGCAGGAGGACGAGCGCGAATTCGGGGACCACGAAGCCCGGTTGAAGGTCTTCCAGGAGTGCACGGTCACCCGGGTCCTGAAAGAGGGGGAACGGGTGAGCGGCGCGTTCTGTTACGAGCGCGAGAGCGGGCGGTTCTTCGTCATCGAGGCGCCGAGCGTGGTGCTCGCCACCGGCGGCATCGGCAAGTCCTTCAAGGTGACGTCGAATTCGTGGGAGTACACGGGCGACGGGCACGCGCTCGCGCTGCTCGCCGGAGCGCCGCTGCTGAACATGGAATTCGTGCAGTTCCATCCCACCGGAATGGTCTGGCCGCCCTCGGTGAAAGGCATCCTCGTCACCGAATCCGTCCGCGGCGACGGCGGCGTACTGCGCAATTCCGAGGGCAAGCGCTTCATGTTCGACTACATCCCGGACGTCTTCAAGGAGAAGTACGCGGAGTCGGAGCAGGAGGGCGACCGCTGGTACGAGGACCCCGACAACAACCGCCGGCCGCCCGAGCTGTTGCCCCGCGACGAGGTGGCGCGGGCCATCAACGCCGAGGTGAAGGCGGGCCGCGGTTCGCCGCACGGCGGGGTGTTCCTCGACGTGTCGACGCGCATGCCCGCCGAGGTCATCCGGCGCCGGCTGCCGTCGATGTACCACCAGTTCAAGGAGCTCGCGGACGTCGACATCACGGCCGAGGCGATGGAGGTCGGGCCGACCTGCCACTACGTGATGGGCGGCATCGCGGTCGAGTCGGACACGGCGGCGGCGCGCGGTGTGCCCGGTCTGTTCGCGGCCGGTGAGGTCGCGGGCGGCATGCACGGCTCGAACCGGCTCGGCGGCAACTCGCTCTCCGACCTGCTGGTGTTCGGGCGGCGGGCCGGTCTCTACGCGGCGCGGTACGCGAGCGAGCAGGCGGCCGCGCCCGTGGTGGACGAGGCGCTGGTGGACGCGGCGGCCGCGGAGGCGCTGCGGCCGTTCAGCGCGGAGGGCCCCGAGGCCGGCGGGACGCCCGAGAATCCGTACACCCTGCACCAGGAACTCCAGCAGACGATGAACGACCTGGTGGGCATCATCCGTCGCGAGGGCGAGATGGCCGAGGCCCTCGACAGGCTCGCGGACCTGCGGCAGCGGGCCCGCCGGGCCGGGGTCGAGGGGCACCGCCAGTTCAACCCCGGCTGGCACCTGGCACTGGACCTGCGCAACATGCTGCTGGTCAGCGAGTGCGTGGCGCGGGCGGCCCTGGAGCGGACGGAGAGCCGCGGCGGGCACACCCGCGAGGACCACCCCGGCATGAACCGCGAATGGCGCCGCGTCAACCTGCTGTGCGCGCTCGCCGATCCCACCGGAGGTCTCGCGGCGACGGACCCCGCCCGCGGCCAGATCGACCTCACCCGGGTCACCACCGACCCCATCCGCCCCGACCTGCTCGCCCTCTTCGACAAGGAGGAGCTGGTCAAGTACCTCGCCGAAGAGGAGCTCTACGAGTGAGTACGAGTACGACTTCCGGCACGGGTTCCGACACCGGCGCCGACGGGGGCGCCTACGACGCGCGCTTCCGCGTCTGGCGCGGCGACATCGACGGCGGCGACCTGAAGGACTTCACCGTCCGGGTCAACGAGGGCGAGGTGGTCCTCGACATCATCCACCGCCTCCAGGCCACCCAGGCCCCCGACCTCGCGGTGCGGTGGAACTGCAAGGCGGGCAAGTGCGGTTCGTGCTCCGCCGAGATCAACGGCCGCCCGCGCCTGCTGTGCATGACGCGCATGTCGGTCTTCACCCGCGAGGAAGTCATCACCGTGACGCCGCTGCGCGCGTTCCCGGTGGTGCGGGACCTGGTGACCGACGTCGGCTTCAACTACACCAAGGCGCGGGAGGTGCCCGCCTTCGTGCCGCCGAAGGACCTCGGCCCCGGCGAGTACCGCATGATGCAGGAGGACGTGGACCGCTCCCAGGAGTTCCGCAAGTGCATCGAGTGCTTCCTGTGCCAGGACACCTGTCATGTGGTGCGTGACCACGAGGAGAACAAGACGGCCTTCGCGGGCCCCCGCTTCCTGATGCGCGTGGCCGAACTCGACATGCACCCGCTGGACGCCGCCGCCTCCACCGGCCTCGACCGCAAGGCCTCTGCCCAGGAGGACCACGGCCTCGGCTACTGCAACATCACCAAGTGCTGCACGGAGGTGTGCCCCGAGGGCATCCACATCACCGACAACGCGCTGATCCCGCTGAAGGAGCGGGCGGTCGACCGCAAGTACGATCCGCTGGTCTGGCTGGGGAACAAGATCCGGCGGCGGCCCACATAGCGGATCCCGGCTCGGGCGGAGGATCCCGGCTCGGGCGGAGGATCCCGGCTCGGGCGGAGGATCCCGGCTCGGGCGCGCGGGGCCTGGTGGGGGTAATCCCCCACCCCGGATTCTGCTGATTGCCTCCATGGTCACGGGCGTTGAACGGGAAGAGCATGAAGGCATGAACCTTCGCGATCTTCGCTCTTCCCGTTCCGGTTCCCTTTCCCGTTCCCGCAGGGGCGCGCTCGCCCTGGGGCTCGCCGTGAGCACCGTGCTCGCCGCCGGGGCGGCCGCGCCGGTGTCCGCGCAGTCCGCACAGTCCGCACAGGACACTGACGGCGCCCCCGGGACGCACGGCGTACGGGCCGCGCTGCCCGCGCCCACCGGCCCGCACGCCATCGGTACGTTCTCGACCCGCCTGGTCGACCGCTCCCGGCACGACCCGTGGGTCACCTCGCAGCCGTACCGCGAGCTGATGGTGAGCGTCTGGTACCCGGCGCGGGCGTCCGGCGGGCACGGCGTCGCGCCGTACATGGCCGAGGGCGCCGCCGCGCGCTGGGACGCCACGGCGCCGCACGGGATCCCCAAGGGCGCCGTCGACTGGGCGGGCATGCGGACGCACGCGCGCCAGGCGGCGCCGCTCGACAAGGGAGCGGCGCGCGGCGGGCGGCTGCCCGTGCTCGTGTACAGCGCGGGCGCAGGCGACCCCCGCACCTGGGGCACGGCGCTCGTCGAGGAAATGGCGAGCCGCGGCTATGTCGTCGTCACCGTCGACCACACCTACGAGTCGCCGGGCGTGCAGTTCCCCGACGGCTCGGTGAAGGACAACAAGCCACTCCTTGACGCGCTCGCGCAGACCCGGCCCGAGACGATGTCGCCGCTCCTGAAGAAGGTGCTCGACATCCGTGTCGCCGACGACAAGTTCGTGCTCGACCGGCTCGGCACACTGCCGCACGGCATCGGCAAGGCGATCGACCAGCGGCGCATCGGCATGGTCGGGCAGTCCGCGGGCGGGATCGCCGCGGCCGAGACGATGTACGAGGACAAGCGCGTGAAGGTCGGCCTCAACATGGACGGCACGCTGGAGAACAACCCGGAGCCCAAGGGCACCGACCTCACGCCCGTCGCCAAGCACGGCCTGGACCACCGGCCGTTCCTGCTGATGGGGCGGGACGGCAGCGACCACACCACCGAGCCCTCCTGGCGTTCCTTCTGGAAGCACAGCCCCGGCTGGAAGCGGGACCTGAACCTGCGCGGCTCGAAGCACCAGACGTACACCGACCTCGCGGCGGTCCTGCCGCAGGCCGGAGTGGGCCGCGACGTGATCGAGAAGAACATCGGCACCGTCGACCCGGCGCGCGCCACGGCCGCCCAGCGCGCCTATGCGGCCTCGTTCTTCGACCGCTGGCTCGGCGGCCGGGACGACCACCTCCTGGACGGTCCTTCGGACCGCTTCCCCGAGGTCCGCTTCGTCGAGCCGTAGCAGTCGGGCCGTAGCGGTCGAGCCGTGCAGCGGCGGCGGTGCCCGCCCCGGTCGCGGGGCACCGAAGACGGCCATACGCTGCCAAATGTGACGTCGTCCTCCCGCGCCCCGTCGCACATAGCCGCGCGGGCGGCGGCCGCCGCGCTGCTCCTCTGGTGCTGGCTCCCGCTGTCCGCGCCCACGGCGTCCGCTCTGCCCACGGCGTCCGCCCTGCCCGCCGCGCCCCGGGCAGCGGCCGCGCCCGCCGACGACCCCGTTCCGCTCAACCGTGACGGCCAGATCACCGACCGCACCCGGGCCCTCGGCGACCGGCGGGAAGCCGTCACCACCGCGCTCGACCGGCTCTACGACGAGCAGCGGATCCAGTTGTTCGTCGTGTACGTACGCGACTTCTCCGGCCGTTCCGCGCAGGGCTGGGCCGACGCCACGGCCGAGCGGAACGGGCTCGGGCTCGACGACGTGCTGCTGGCGGTGGCCACCCGCGACCGGCAGTACGCGTACTCCGTGGCCGACGACTCGCGGCTCACCGATGACCAGCTTCGGGAACTCGCCGCCGACGCCGTCGAGCCCGCCCTGCGGCGGAACGACTGGGCCGGGGCCGCGGTGGGCGCCGCTGACGGGTACGCGGCGGTGCTCGACGGGCGGGCCGTGCCGACGCCGGCCATCACGCCGGGCGAGGCCGATCCGGGCGCCGGGGGCGGGGGCGGCGGTGACGAAGGCGTCGCGGGCGATCTGGTCCTTCCGGTGCTCGCCGTGGGCATCGCGGGTGCCTTCGGCCTTGCTGCGTACCGCCGCCGCAAGCGGCGCTTCACCTCCCGTACGACACCGGCCTCCGGCGCCGGTCCCGGGCTCACGCCGCTGCCCGCGCTCGACGCCCGGGCCAGGGCCCTGCTCGTGGAGACCGACGACGCCGTGCGCACCAGCGCCGAGGAACTCGGCTTCGCCACCGCGCAGTTCGGCGACGACGCCGTGCGGCCCTTCACCGACGCCCTCGCCTCCGCGCGCGACGAGCTGACGACGGCCTTCCGGCTGCGGCAGCGGCTCGACGACGCCCACCCGGAGGACGACGCGACGCGGCGCCGCATGCTCGACGAGATCGTCGCGCGCTGCACGGAGGCGGGGCGGCGCCTGGACGCCGAGGCCGCCGCCTTCGACCAGTTGCGCGCCCTCGAACGCGGGGCACCGGCCGCGCTGGACCACGCCGAGACGGTGTTCCGGCAGGTCAGCGCGCGCACCATCGACGCCGAGAACACGCTCAAGGAGCTGCGCGCCACGTACGCGCCCGGTGCGAGCGAGGCGGTCATCGGCCATGTCGAGCAGGCCAAGGACCGGCTCGTGTTCGCCGGCACCCACCTGCACCAGGCCCGCGAAGCCGTCGGGAACGCCGACCACGGCCGCGCCGCCGTCCACCTGCGCGCGGCCGAGGGCGCCGTCGACCAGGCGGACACGTTCCTGGCGGCCGTGGACCGCCTGGCCGGTGAACTCGCCCAGGCGGCACAGCGGTTGCCGGGCGCGCTCAGCGAGGCGGAGGCCGACCTCGCGGAGGCGCGCGGGCTGCTCGAAGGCGCCGGCGAGGGCGTACCGACGGCCGAGCTGCACGGGCGCGTGGCCCGGGTGGACGCCGTCACCGGCCAGGTGCGGCGGGCGCTGGCCGCGGGCCCGTACGACCCGATCGACGCCCTGCGCCGGGTCGAGGAGGCGGACGCGGCACTGGACACGGCGCTGAGCGCGGCGCTGGACGGCGCGCGCGAACGCGAGAGCGCCGAGGAGCGCGCCCGCTCCCTGCTCGGCCAGGCCCTGCTCACCGCCCGCAGCGCCGTCGCGACGGCCACGGACCACGTCACGACACACCGCGGCGCGGTGGGCAGCGAGTCCCGCACGCGCCTCGCCGAGGCGCGGCGGCGCTTGGAGCGAGCGGAGCAGCTCACGGGCCAGCCCTCCGCCGCGCTCGCCGAGGCCCAGCGCGCCGACTCGCTCGCCCGCGAGGCCCAGGCCCTCGCCGAGCGGGACGTGCGCGCCTACGGCAGTCCGTACGGGGGCCGGGGCGGCGGGACGGGCGGTGCCGTCCTCGGCGGGATCGTCCTCGGGCAGGTCCTGGGTGGGCTGGCGCGCGGGGGCCTCGGGGGTGGGGGCGGTGGTTTCGGTGGGGGCGGCGGGCCCGGGCCCGGGAGTTTCGGCGGGGGCGGGACCCGGGGGCGCAGAGGCGGAGGCGGACGGTTCTGACCCTCGTACGCACACCCGGTACGCACATCCGACACGCACACCCGGTACGCACCCTCGTACGCAAGGAGAAAGCCCTCATGGCCAAGCAGACCGTCCTCGGGCGCGTGGCGCAGTTGGCGAAGGCCAACATCAACTCGCTCCTCGACCAGGCCGAGGACCCGCAGAAGATGCTGGACCAGCTCATCCGCGACTACACGGAGAACATCCGGGAGGCCGAGCAGGCCGTGGCGGCGACGATCGGCGATCTGCGGCTCCTGGAGCAGGACCACAAGGAGGACCTGGAGGCCGCCGCCGAGTGGGGCGGCAAGGCGCTCGCGGCCAGCAAGAAGGCGGACGCGCTGCGGGCGGACGGGAACGCCGCGGAGGCCGACCGGTTCGACGGTCTCGCCAAGGTGGCGCTGGGCCGGCAGCTGCGGTCCGAGAAGGAGGCCGAGGACGCCGAGCCGTCGATCGCCGCGCAGTCCGACGTGGTCGGCAAGCTCAAGGACGGCCTGGACTCGATGAAGATCAAGCTGACAGAACTGCGGTCCAAGCGGGACCAGTTGGTGGCCCGGTCGAAGTCCGCGCAGGCGCGGAACCGGATGCTGGACGCCGCGCGGAGCGTCGACGTCCTCGATCCGACCAGTGAGCTGAGCCGGTTCGAGGAGAAGGTGCGGCGGGAGGAGGCGCGGGCGCTCGGCAGCGAGGAGCTCGCCGCCTCCTCGCTGGACGCGCAGTTCGAGCAGCTGGACAGCCTGAGCGACACGGCGGAGGTGGAAGCGCGGCTGGCCGCCTTGAAGGCGACGACCTGATCTTGAGCAGGACGGCGCTGCGCGCCGGTCCTTTTCCCACCCACCCGCCCTTACTACCTGCCCAGCACCCGTCCTCGCCGCCGCCTGCCGCATCTGCCCTGCGGTCAGAACAAGCTCATCAACGCCTCCGCCGCGTCCACCGGTGCCGCGTCCCCGTCCGGCAGCGCGAGCTCGAACCACACCGTCTTGCCGCGCGGCGTACGGCGTGAGCCCCAGGCCGCGCTCAGCAGGCCGACGAGCTGGAGCCCGCGCCCGCCCTCGTCGGTGTCGCGGGCGCGGCGGCGGCGCGGCTGGACGAGCCCAGCGTCCCAGACCTCGCAGACCAGGGTGCGGTCGAGCAGGAGCCGCAGCCGGATCTCGCCCTCGCCGTACCGCAGGGCATTGGTGACGAGTTCGCTGACCAGCAGTTCGGCGGTGTCGACGAGCGCTTCGAGGCCCCAGGCGCGCAGCCGCTCGCAGGCCAGTTCGCGGGCCCGGCCCACGGACTGCGGCTCGCGCGGCAGCGTCCAGTCGCCGACGTGCTCGGCGGGCAGCCCCTGCACCCGCGCCATCAGCAGCGCGATGTCGTCCTCGCCGTGGTGGGTGTCGAGCGTGTTCAGTACGTGGTCGCAGATGTCCTCGAGCGCCTGCGCGGGCTCGGTGAGCGCGCCGACGAACGCGTTCAGGCCCTCGTCGAGGGGGTGGTCGCGGGACTCGACGAGGCCGTCGGTGTAGAGCGCGAGCAGCGCGCCCTCCGGCAGGTCGACGTCGACCTCCTCGAAGGGCTCGCCGCCGACGCCGAGCGGCATGCCCGGGGGCACGTCGAGCATCAGCGCGGACTCGCCGGGCTCGACGAGGACCGGCGGGAGGTGGCCGGCGTTGGCGAAGGTGACGCGGCGGGTGACGGCGTCGTACACCGCGTACACGCAGGTGGCGAGGTAGACCTCGGCGAGGTCGTCGGTGTCTCTCGCGCGGGTGCCGGCGGGCGTGGCGCGCCGGGCGTGCTGCGGTCCCGGCAGATTGCCGAGGCCGCGGGCGATCTCGTCGAGCGCGGAGAGCACCTCGGCGGGCTCCAGGTCGAGCAGCGCGAGGGTGCGCACGGCGGAGCGCAGTTCGCCCATGGCGACGGCGGCGCGCAGGCCGCGGCCCATGACGTCGCCGACGACGAGGGCCGTGCGGTGCCCGGGCAGTTCGATGACGTCGAACCAGTCGCCGCCGACCTCGGTGGCGGCGTTGCCGGGCAGATAGCGGCAGGCGATGTCGAGTCCGGCGGCCTCGGGGTCACCGGGCGGGAGCAGGGACCGCTGCAGGATCAGCGCGCGCTCGTGCTCGCGGCGGTAGAGGCGGGCGTTGTCGATGCAGACGGCGGCGCGCGCGGCCAGTTCGACGGCGAGCGCGCGGTCGCGTTCGCCGAACGGCTCGCTGCCCTTCGCGCGGGAGAACTGGGCGAGGCCGACGACGGTGTCGTGCGCGACCATCGGCACGGCGAGCGTCGACTGGATCAGGCCGCTGGTGAGGCGCCGGGCCGGGCCGCAGTCGTCGCCGGCGGCGACCAGGCGGGGGCGGGCGGTGCGCAGGGCGTCCGCGCAGGGCGAGTTGAAGGCGAAGCGGTGCACGGAGCCGACCTCGACGGGTCCGGTGCCGTCGGGAAAGGGCACGTCGGAGACCGCGCTGGCGAAGGCGACCCGGCGCAGCTCGGCGCTGCCGTCGGCCAGTCCCGGCGGGGTCTCGTCGCCGTCCAGGAGGCCTTGGTAGAGGTCGACGGAGGCCAGGTCGCAGAAGCCGGGGACGGTGACGTCGAGGAGTTCGCGGGCGGTGGTCTCCAGGTCCAGGGAGTTGCCGATGCGGGCGCCGGCCTCGTTCAGGAGGGCGAGGTTGCGGCGGGCGTGGGCGGCCTCGCGGGCGGCGGCGTGGCGGCTGGTGACGTCGTTGCCGAGGCCCGCGACGCCGATGGGGCGGCCCGCACCGCTGTGCACGCGGTAGAGGTTGATCGACCAGTGGCGGCGCTCGCTGCTGCCCGGCGCCGGGCCGACGATCTGCATGTCCGTGACGGCCTCGCCGCTCTCCAGGACGTGGCGCATCGCGGCCTGCATGCGGTCGGCCTCGTGGCGGGGCAGATAGTCGTGGACGGTGCGGCCGCGGTGGTCGTCCTCGGCGCCGCCGAAGACGGCGGCGAAGCGGCGGTTGGCGCGCTGCACCTTGAGGTCGGTGCCGAACAGCAGGAAGCCGAAAGGAGATTGACCGAAAATCGCCTGCGAGGCGGCAAGGTCGGTCTCGATCTGCCGGAGGGCGCGTACGTCGACGACGATGCAGACGGCGGAGCGCTCGCCGTCGGCTGTCCTGGCCGGCATGACATAGACCTCGGCGATGCCTTCCAGGCCCGCTTCCCGGCCCGCGGCTTCCGGGGCGCCGTCGGCGGGCGGCGGCACCCGGAACGGGACCGACCCCGTCCACTCCCGCCCGTCCAGGATCTCGGCCATCTTGCGGTGGCCCCTGCGGCGCAGCTCGGGCGCGACGAACGCCTCGATCGGGTCCTTGCCGACGGCGTCCCGCGCGGCCACGCCGAACAGCCGCTCGGCACGGGCGCTCCACTGGTCGATCAGGCCGTCGGGGCCGATCGAGAAGGACGCCACCTTGATGTAGTCGTAGATGGACCCCGGGGGGCTGGTCTGCCAGACGACGTCGTCCGAGGTGAGGGGCGCGCTGTCGACGCCGCCGGGCTCCGCTCCCGTGGTGTGGTGACGCGCGTCGACGCCGTCGGCCGTCCCGGCTACGCCGCGCCGACCACCGATGTCTACCGTTCCGGGCGCGTCCGCGTGTACGTCAGCCGCGCCCGCGTCCACGTCGCTCGTGCCGTCGCCCTCGTCCTCCGCGGGGCCGGGCGCGTCGTCGCCCGCCGTGGCGGCCACGGCCGCGGCGTACCCCGCCGGCTCCGGCGAGAGAGGTCCTCCCCCAGCTCCCGGCACCGGCCGGGCGGGCAGGGCCCCACCCGCTCGCGCCACAGGCCGCGCAGAACCCGTCGCCTTCGCTGGTATCTCGCTCACGCGAACCGTCCCCTCCAGCTCACCGCGTCCGGCACCGGTCACCGGAAGTGGCTGCCCGCAGTATCCAGCACTACGGTGCCGGGCCACATGCCGTTCACGATCACAGCACGGACTCAACGCTTTTTGGCCCGTGTCAGCCTTGCGCTCGCCCCGTCCACTACGTACCGGCGCTCCCTGTCTTCTATCCGGGCAGCGCCAGCTCGAACCACACCGTCTTCCCCGTCGTGCCCGTGCGTCCCGGACGCGTGCCCCAGCGCCGGGACGACCGCGCGACCAACTGGATGCCCCGGCCGCCCTCGTCGTCGGGGGCGGCGGTGCGCTCCCGGGGCGGGTCCGGGACCGGATCGGAGACCTCGACGAGCAGGGTGCCCAGCGGATCGGCCGAGCGCACAAGGCGTACGACAATGGGGCCCGAGGCATACCGCAGGGAATTGGTCACCAATTCGCTGACGAGCAGGACCGTGACGTCGCCGAGCGCGCCGAGCCCCCACTCGCCGAGCTGCTTGCGGACGACCGCGCGGGCGGTGCGCACGGCACCCGGGTCCGCGGGAAAATCCCACTCGGCGCAGTCGCCTTCGGTGTCGATCACGCCGCTCACTTCCCAGCCCAACGGCAGAACCCCTGTCCGGTTTCATGGGGTTAATGGGCACATACCCGATATCCCGGCGGAAGTACCGCGTTCAAGGGGGCACAGTGGCACGAACGGCGTAGAGGGGCGTGCGACCTGTCCCGCCATCACCTCGCGTGCGCCCTGTTCATCGGGGGTGACGGGTCCTGGCGGCAGCGGGGGCCTCATGGCCGGGGGCGGTCGCGGTGGCCTACGCGACCTCGGTGGCCGTCAAGGCGTGGATCGCCGGGACGTCGCCGGGGAGCCAGTCGACCGTCCACAGTTCGTCGGGGCGGAGCCAGCGCAGCTCGTCGTGGTCCTCCAGGGGCCGCGGCTCCCCCGCGAGCAGCCGGGCCCGCCACACCCGCATCACATAGCCGCGGCCGAGCTCGAACTCGCCCGGCACCCGCGCGAGCGGCTCCGCCTCCACGCCCAGCTCCTCGCGGAGCTCGCGCACCAGCGCGTCCTCGCCCCGCTCGCCGGGCTCGACCTTGCCGCCCGGCAGCTCCCAGCGCCCGGCGAGCTCCGCGGGCGCGCTGCGGCGGGCGGCGAGCAGCCGTCCGCCGTCGTACAGGGCGGCGCCCACCACCACGATCCGATCGGTCATGCGCCGGAGCTTACGACCTTCACCGCGCACCGTTCTGGTTCAGCCGCTCGACCCAGTAGAGCTGCTCCTTGGCGTGGTCGTCGAGGCTGTCCGCGATCTTCTGGGCCTCGGCCTTCGTCGCATACCTTCCGACGCGGTAGCGGTTGCCGTTGTCGTCCTGACGTATCACGAGCCAGGGCAGTATGACCGTCCCGTCGTTCATGCCGTCCCTCCGCTCCCCGCCCCGGGCGCACCCCACGCCTCGATCAGTAAGGAAACCGCATTCCGCATATGCCCGAGCTTACGCCCGACCTTTACGCAGCGGATACGACTTTGCACAAAGAGATACGCAATCGGCCAGCGCGGAGGGGGCGCATCCTCCCGGACGCGCCCCCTCCGACGGCCGCCGACGAGCACGGCAAGCCCGAACTCGGCCCCCTTTACGGCTTGTTGACGAACGGCGTGTCGCCGACGCGCGCCCTGCTCACGCCGACGCCACCGGAGGCACCGTGGGCACCGGCATGAGCACCGGCCCGCTCGCGGGCGACGTACGGCAGACGTCCCCGCACCGCGCGTCCAGGGAGCAGCAGAGCGAGCAGATCGGCCCCGACTGGACGGGGCAGTCGGCGATGTCGGGGAGTTCGTACGCGGTGTCGCACACGGCACAGGTGTGGGTGGCCGTGACGTCGGGGACCTCGACGTGCGGGCCGTTCACCGGGTTCGGCCGGGCCAGGTAGTACCTGCCCCGCGTCGCCCAGGCGATCAACGGACACAGGAGCAGGGCGAGTCCGGCGGCGATGAAGGTGGAGAACGCCTCGGCGTACCGGCCGAACAGGCCGAAGAACGCGAGGATCGAGACCGTCGAGGCGATCACCATCGCGCCGAACCCGGCCGGGTTCACCGTGTACAGATAGGCCCGCTTGAACTCGATGTACGGCGGGCTCCAGCCCGCCCGCTTGTTGATGACCAGGTCGGCGGCCACCGCCACGATCCACGCGATGCCCACGTTGGAGTAGAAGCCGAGCAGCTTGTTGAGGGCCGCGAACATGTTCATCTCCATCAGCGTGAGCGCGATGGCGAGGTTGAGGAAGATGTACCAGACCCGGCCCGGGTGGCGGTGGGTGAGGCGGGAGAAGAAGTTCGACCAGGACAGCGAGCCGCTGTAGGCGTTGGTCACGTTGATCTTGATCTGCGAGACGATCACGAAGACCGCGGCGGCGGGCAGCGCGAACGAGCCCAGCCACGGGCGCAGTGCCTCGATCTGCGGAGCGATCGGCTCCAGGGCGTGTGTCTTGCCGACCGCCTCCAGGGCCACGAACGCCAGGAACGCGCCACCGAGCTGCTTGGCGGCGCCGATGATCACCCAGCCGGGTCCCGCCGCGAGAACGGCCAGATTCCATCGCCTCTTGTTCGCCTCCGTCTTGGCGGGCATGAAGCGCAAGTAGTCGGCCTGTTCACCGATCTGCGCGATGAGGGACAGCGCGACGCCGGTGCCGAGCCCGAAGCCGATCCAGGAGAAGCCGGGGCCCGCGCCCTCCGTCCCCTCGAACGACCCGAAGGCGCCCCAGGCGTCCGGCGCCTCGAAGGCGAGCACCAGGAAGGGCAGGGCCAGGCCGATGAGCCAGATCGGCTGCGTCCAGGCCTGCACCTTGGCGAGGGCGCCCATGCCGCGGAAGACGATCGGGATGACGATCAGCGTCGTCACCAAGTAGCCGATCTCGACCGGGAGTCCGACCGCCTGATGCATGGCCTGCGCCATGATCGAGCCTTCGAGGGCGAAGAAGATGAAGGTGAACGAGGCGTAGATGAGGGACGTGAGAGTGGAGCCGAAGTAGCCGAAGCCCGCGCCGCGCGTGACCAGGTCCATGTCCAGTCCGTACGTGGCGCAGGCCCGGGCGATCGGGACGCCCGTGACGAAGATGATCGTCGCGGCGCACAGGATGGACGCGAGGCCGCTGGTGAAGCCGTACGTGAAGACGATGGACGCGCCGATCGCGAAGTCCGCGAGGTAGGCGATGCCGCCGAGCGCCGTGGACGCGACCATGGTCGGCGACCAGCGGCGGAAGGAGTGCGGGGCGTAGCGCAGCGAGTAGTCCTCGCGGCTCTCGTCGGCGGCGAGCCTGGCGTAACTGCGCTGCGGCGGGCCCTCGGCCGGGGCCGCGTCGCCCATCGGGTCCGCGTCGTCGCGCGTGACCGTATCCGTCATGAGGGTTCCTGTCTTCCGACCGGACTGCGGGTACGGAGGGGGAAGTTAGGAGCCGTGCATGACGATCCGCCGCGGGGCGGCGTTGCCCGGGCGTTACGGAACCCGGGCGGGCGTTAACTCGCGATCACGTGGGTCGCACGCCGTAGCGGGGGGGGTCAGCGCACCGGCAGGTGGTAAGCGATGCGATAGCGGTCGGCGGGCACGACGATGTCGGCCGTCTCCACGGGGCGGCCCGAGGCGTAATACGTCCGCTGGATGACGAGGACGACGTGCCCGGGGACGCCGCCGAGGGCGAGCAGCTCCTCGGCGAGGCCGGGGCGGGCGCCGACCTCCTCCGCGACGTTGTCCACGATCACGTCGATGGCGGCCATGCGGTCCACGACGCCGCAGCCGCCGAGGGGGCCCTCCTCGGGGAGCATCACGGGGGTGCGGCCGGTGACGGCGAGGGGCTCCCAGGAGGTGGAGAGCATCATGGCCTCGCCCGCGTCCCGGAAGACGTACTTCGTGCACATCACGCGGTCCCCCGCGCGGATGGCGAGCCGCTCCGCGACCGCGGCGCTCGCGTCCGCCTGCTCGCTGCGGGACTCCCAGGTGCCGCGGGCGCTCTCGGCGGCCTGCTCCTGCCGGAAGGGGGTGGAGGTGCCGGGCCCGCGGAACCCCGTGCGCGCGATGCTCCGGGGGTCCGGGCGCTCGCGCACATACGTGCCGGAGCCGGAGCGCCCCTCGACCAGACCTTCGGCCATGAGCACCTTGCGGGCTTCGAGAGCGACCGTGTCCGAGACCCCGTACTCCTCGCGGATCCTGGCCTGCGAGGGGAGACGGGTGTGCGGAGGCAGCGAACCGTCGGTGATCTTCTTGCGGAGATCACCCGCGACGCGCAGATACGCCGGCTGCTCACCGAAAGTCACTGGCCACTCCCATCAGGTTGACAGACAGCGACAGCCTGGCAACCGTGGGTTGTTGGCCGCAACCCTAGGCCAAGGAATCACCCGAAGTGATGATTTCCCTCTCTGCGAGTCTTTACGCAGGGCGTTTCAATCGTTATAGCAATCAACTAACCGCTCGGTCATGCCGGTTGACGCATCGGCACACGAAGGGTGCCCCCGCCGCTCCTCGCGTTCCTCGCGGACGGAGCGGGCGGACCTGCGCGCGCGGAGCTCGCCGAGGCGGTCGGTCTGTGGCCGGACCGGGCGGCGGAAGCGGCACGGGAACTGCTGGCCGTCCTCGGCACGATCCCGGGCGTCGGCTCCGCCGTCGGGCTGTGGACGAAGCGGACCCTGACGCTGCGCGAGAAATGGGCCGAGGGGCTGCCCGCGGGGGCGCGTGGAGTGCTCACCGGAGACGTCGGCCACGACCGGGCCGCGCTCGACAGCTGGGCCGCCAAGCACACCGACGGGCAGATCGAGCGGATGCCGACCGGCGTGGCCGAGAACACCGAGCTCGTCCTGGCCGGCGCGCTCGCGCTGCGCACCACATGGCTGTCCCCCTTCGCCGAGGGCAGCATGGAGGTTGCGTCCGGCCCGTGGTACAGGCGCGTCCTGGCCTCGCTCGACCGGGTGAGCAGCCTGCCGACCGCGCGGGCGTCGTCGGCACACCCGCGGGGGCGGTCACCGAGCTGCGCGTCCTCGGCGACACCGGTGTCGACGTCCATCTGCTGCTCGGCGCGGAGCGGATGAGCCCGGGGCAGGTGCTCGCCGGGGGCGTGGGCATCCTCGGCCGCGCCTGGCCGCGAGTGCCGGGCAGCCACCTTCCGTACGGCGAACCGGGCCCCGGCCTGACCGTCCGCAAGGAGCTCTGCGCGCGCCCACTGCCCCCGCAGCCCGACGTCACGACCGTGCCGTTCACCGTCACCGCGGAGCACGATCTGCTCGCACGCCGCGGCCTGTTCGGCCTGACCACCGCCACGGACACAGACTCCGGCCACTTCCCGGGCATCGCCGTCGAACCGATCGCGGTGGACAAGGCCTCCCAGTCGGCCACCGCGACCTTCGGGGCGCTCGGCTTCCGGGCGGCGGCGGCCACCGCCGTCACCGCGCTCGCGAGCGGGGTCCCGAGACCGCGCTACACCACCACAGAGGTGTCGGCCACCTTCGACCGGCCCTTCGGGTTCCTGGCCGTCCACCGCCGTACGCGCCTCGTCCTCGCGGCCGGCTGGGTCTCGGACCCGGAGCCGTTCCGCGAGGACGAGGACGGAGAGGTGTGACGGTGAAGCCAGTTGATCAACTAGTCCCCGCGGGCGTCAGAACTGCAGACCCCAGGAGTCGATCGCGCCCTCGTCCTGCGCCGCGTTGTCGGTGACGCGCAGCTTCCAGGTGCCGTTGGCCGTCTCCGAGGAGGCGTTGACGGTGTACGAGGTGTTGATGTCGTCCGAGCTGCCGCCCGCGCCGAAGTCCTTGAGGACGTAGGCCGAGCCGTCGGGGGCGACGAGTTCGAGCTTCAGGTCACCGACGTACGTGTGCTTGATGGCGACCGGGACGCCGAGCGCCGAGGGGGCGTTGCCGGGGACGCCGGTGACGGTCAGCGAGGACTCGACAGTGGCGTTGTCGGTGATGGCGACGTCCGCGCCGTTCTCGAACTTCGGTCCGGGCGGGTTGGTGCCGCCGGCGCCGACGTAGAGGAGACGGTTGGGCGAGCCGGTGCCGGGGTTGCCGACGACGTTCGGGGTCGCGGCGGTCGTCAGGGCCGTGGAGACCTGGGCCGGGGTGGCCGACGGGTTCTCGGCTACGTACAGCGCCGCGGCGCCCGCGACGTGCGGGGAGGCCATCGACGTACCGGAGATGGTGCTGGTCGCCGTGTCGTTGGTGTTCCACGCCGACGTGATGCCCGAGCCCGGGGCGAACAGGTCGAGGACGGTGCCGTAGTTGGAGTAGGCGGCCTTCGCGTCGGTGCTGGTGGTGGCGCCGACGGTGATCGCCTCGGTGACGCGCGCGGGTGAGCGCGTGGAGGCGTTGGTCGTCTCGTTGCCGGCGGCGACGGCGTAGGTGATGCCGGCGGCTATGGAGTTGCGTACGGCGGTGTCGAGCGCGCTGTCGGCCGGGCCGCCGAGGCTCATGTTGGCGACGGCGGGCTTGACCGCGTTGCGGGTGACCCAGTCGATGCCCGCGACGACCTGGGCCGTCGTGCCGGATCCCGAGTTGTTGAGCACGCGGACGCCGACGATCCTGGCCTTCTTGGCGACGCCGTGCGCGATGCCGCCGACCGTGCCCGCGACGTGCGTGCCGTGGCCGTGGCCGTCCTGCGCGGTGTTGTCGTTGTCGATGGCGTCGTAGCCGTCGACGGCGCGGCCGCCGAAGTCCTGGTGGGTCTTACGGACGCCGGTGTCGATGACGTAGACGGTGGCGCCTTCCCCGGCCTTGTCGGGGTAGGTGTAGCTCCGGTCCAGCGGGAGGTTGCGCTGGTCGATGCGGTCCAGGCCCCACGACGGCGGGTTGGGCTGGGTGGCGGCGACCGTGTACGTGCGGTTCTGCACGACGGAGGCGACGGCCGGGTCGGCGGCGAACTTCTTCGCCTCGGACTCGGAGGCCTCGACCTCGTAGCCGTTGAGCACCTTCTTGTACGTGCGCTCGATGTCGGCGCCGTGCTTCTTCGCCAGGGCCCGGCCCTCGGCCGAGTCCGCCTTCGCGGCGTCCTTGTGCAGCGTGACGATGTAGCTGTTCGCGACCGCGCCGGGGGCGCCCGCGTACTGAATCCGGCCCTCCGCGTCCTGCGGCTGCGCGCCCGCGGGGAGCGCGGACACGACGCCGAGGGCGACGGCGGTGGCGGCGGTCAGGGCAACCGTGCCCAGGCCGGCCAGTCTTCGGCGGGAATGACGCATCACTGCCATCTGAGGGGTCCTCCTCAATCGGTGGTGCGCTGGTGGGGGATGCGACAGGGGCATGACAGACATGACGGTGCAGTGGCGCCATGATCACGCCGAGTTGATCAATGTTCAACTCTCTGTCGCCGACGAAAGATTGACGGATCCATAGGAATCCCACAAGGGCGTTGTTCGGACGTAACACGACTGCCGCGCACCCGCCATGACATGGCATCAATAATCCGTGCATTCCGCCCGCCAGGGTGATGAGCGGCCCGAGGTCCGGGCGTATTGCCGGACTTCGCCGGACCGCGGCTTCCACGGAGCGGAGGGCGCGGGGGCGCGGCGATGGCGGGATTTCAGCCACCACCGATCTCGCGTACGGCGGCCGCGGGACTCCGACTCACGCGATCGATGTGTCGCCGTGCAACTCGAGGAGCTTGCGGAGCAGTTCGGCGGCGCGCTCGATCTCCTCGCGGTCGAGGCCGTCGAGGAGGCGGGCGTAGTTGCTCAGGTGGTCGGTCATGAGCGTGTCCGTGAGCTCCTTGCCGTGCTCGGTGAGCCTGATCTTCACGGTCCGCCGGTCGGCGCCGTCCCTGACCCGCTCGACCAGGCCCTTGGCCTCCATGCGGTCGATGCGGTTGGTGATGGCTCCCGAGGTCACCATGGCCGCCTTGAGGAAGGCGCCGGCGGTCAGGGCGTAGGGCGGGCCCGAGCGGCGCAGGGTCGTCAGGACGTCGAACTCGCCCGACTCCACGCCGTGTTCGGCGCAGAAGGCCTTCAGCTCCCGGTCCACGAACCGGTGCGCGCGCTGCACCCGGGCGACGAGCTGGACCGGCCAGAGGTCGTCCACCAGCTCGGGCCGTTCCTTCTCCCACTGCCCGACGATCGCGTCCACGGCGTCGCTCATGACGGTCACTCCCTCTCTCGTTCTTCAGCGCTGACCTTCTCAAGGTTAAGACACTTGACGCTGAAAGAACCCACATGCTTTTATCTCAACGTTGAAACTTTCAGCCTTCAGAAAACGAAGACAGAGACAACGAAGGAGCCCCGCCATGTCCCCGCTCGCCCTCGCCCCCGCCGCCCAGAACCTCCTCTTCCGCGAGGCCCGCACCGCGAACACCTTCACCGACGAGCCCGTCACCGACGAGCAGATCCAGGCCATCTACGACCTGGTCAAGTACGGCCCCACCGCCTTCAACCAGTCCCCGCTGCGCGTGATACTCGTGCGCACCCCCGAAGGCCGCGAGCGCCTGCTCACGCACATGGCCGAGGGCAACCGCGCCAAGACGGCGACGGCCCCGCTGGTCGCGATCCTCGCCACGGACCACGAGTTCCACGAGGAGATGCCGCGGCTGCTGCCGCACGCGCCGCAGACCGGTGAGACGTTCTTCTCCGAGCGCGCGGTCCGCGAGGAGTCCGCCCTGCTCAACGGGGCGCTGCAGGCGGCGTACTTCATCGTCGGCGTCCGCGCGGCGGGGCTCGCCGCCGGGCCGATGACGGGGTACGACCCCGAGGGCCTGCGCAAGGAGTTCCTGGACGCGGACCACGAGCCGCTGATGGTCGTCAACATCGGGCGGCCGGGCGAGGACGCGTGGTTCCCGCGGTCGCCGCGGCTGCCGTACGGGGACGTTGTGACGACGGTCTGAGCACGGGGCCGTCCGTTCTGGGCGCACCTGTCCGCACCACCCGCGCCGGCCCCACGGGCCACCTCACTCACCGAGCCTGTCCTGCTCCGCCGCTTCCGCTTCACTTCAGGGGGACCCATGTCCAGCACCGCCGCACCCGCCCGCACCGCCGAGCCGACACCCGGCCCCCGCCTCCACCCCCGAACCCGAACCGGAATCGGAACGGGAACCCGCCCCCGAACCGGCTCTCGAACCGGCCAAGTCCCCATCTTCTGGCTGGCGTTGCTCGCCGCGCCGGTGGCCGCCGGGGCCAACGCGCCCGTACTGATCCTGCCGGACATGGCGCGCTCGTTCGGGGTCGCGACCGCGACGGCGACGTGGATGGTGACCGCCTTCGCGTGGGCCATGGCGGCGGGCACACCGCTGCTCGCGGCCCTGCTGCGGCGCCGCGGGCTGACGCCGCTGCTGCGCCTGAGCACGGCGTTCGTGCTCGGCGGCACTGTGCTGGTCGCGGCCGCGCCCTGGCTGCCCGTCGCCCTCGCGGGCCGCGTCGCGCAGTCGCTCGGCGGCGCGGGCCTGGTCGCGGCGGCGATGAACCTCGCGGGCAGCGCACGCAGGATGGGTGTGATCAGCTCCGGCTTCGGGGTGCTCGGCGCGGCGGGCCCGCTGCTCGGCGCGACGCTCACGGACGCGGTGTCGTGGCGGCTGGCGTTCGCGGTGTCGGCGGTGGCGGTGCTCGCCGTACCGGCGGTGGCGCGGTACGCGCGGCAGACACCGCCCGGCGAGGGCCGCTTCGACGCCCGCGGCGCGGCCCTGCTCATCGCGCTCGCCACGTCCCTGATCCTGCTGCCGAGCACCCCGCTGCCGGCGCTGGCCGCCGCCCTGGTCGCGGGCCTGCTCCTGGCCCTGCACATCCGCCGCCGCCCGGAGGGCTTCGTACCGGTACGGCTGCTGCGCTCGCCGCTGTTCCTCGTCTCGGCGGCGCTCGGCGTGACCCTCTCGACCACGTACTTCACGCTGCTGTTCACGGTGCCGAGCCTGCTTCAGGACCGGGCGGGCTGGTCGAAGGGCGCGATCGGCACCGGGCAGCTGCTGACCCTGCTGACCGCGTCGGCGCTGTCCTGGCTGCTGGCCGCGGGCTCGGCGCGGCTCGGCCGGACGGCGGTCCGCGCGACGCTGGTCGCGGTGGGCGCGGCGGCGGTGGCCACGGCGGTCGTCGCCGACTCCGGCCCCCTGCTCCTGCTCGCGGCGGGCGCGGCGGCCTTCACGGCGACGGGCGCCAACGCCACCCTCTCCGTCCACGCGGCCGCGGCCGGCCCCGACTCCCACCGCCCCACCGCCATCGGCCTCTTCGCCCTCAGCTACCAACTGGGCGGCGCCTTCGGCCCGGGCATCGCGACGCTGCTGGTCCTGGGCTAGCCCTTGCCCGACCAGGACACGCTGCGGCCCCCATCCGGCCCACCCGGACGGGGGCCGCACCGCACGTTGACCGCCTCCGGCACGTGCCTCCCGCCAGCGCCTCCCGTACGGACTCGGCCACGGCCACCCCGGCGCGCGTCTGTGCCTCGTCGAGGGCCGCACCCGCGACCCGGCCCTTCTTGAGCGCGGCGTACAGCTCGGCCTCGTCCACGATCCCGCCCCTGGCCGCGTTGACCAGCCGGACTCCGGGCTTGACCCGATGCAGGGCGTCGAACCCGATCAGGCCCGCCGTCTCGGCCGTCTTCGGCAGATGGGCCGTCAGGAAGTCGGACTCGGCGAGGAGTTCGTCGAGGCCGGTGACGCGCACGCCGGCCTGGGACGCGTGTCCCGGCTCGACGTACGGGTCGTACGCGAGCGCCGCATGCCGAAGGCCCGCATGCGCTGGGCCACCAGGGACCCGATGCGGCCCAGGCCGATGATGCCCAGGTCTTGCCGGACAGCTCGACGCCGGTGAACCGGCTCCGCTGCCACTGGCCTTCCTTGAGCGTGGCGGTGGCCTGCGGGATGTTCCGTGCCACCGCGAGCAGCAGGCCGACGGTGAGTTCGGCGGCGCTGACGACGCTGGCCGTGGGCGCGTTGACCACCATGACGCCCGCGCGGGTGGCCGCGGGCACGTCCACGTTGTCGAGGCCCACCCCGGCCCGTCCGGTGACCTGGAGCCGAGTCCCGGCCGCGATGGCCTCGGCGTCCATCCGCGTGGCGCTGCGGACGAGTACGGCTCGGCCTCGGGCAGCCGCCCGAGCCGATCCGGCAGCTGCGCGACCTGACCCGGTATCGCACCGAGGTGGCCCGGGACCGGACCCGGGATGCCCAGCGGTTGGAGAAGCTTCTGGAGGATGCGGGCATCAAGCTCTCCAGCGTGGTCTCCGACATCTTCGGTGTCTCCGGCCGGGCCATGCTGAAGGCCCTCATCAACGGAGAACGCGACCCGCAGGTGCCGGCCGAGCTTGCCCGGCGGCGCATGCGGGAGAAGATCCCTGTCCTGGTGGAGGCGTTCGCGTACGAGGGCATGGTCGACGGTGTGTCCCGGTGCCGCAACGATGGCGGCGTGCGCCTCCTCGGCGTCGTCGGGGCGGCGTACGCCGAAGACCATGCACTGCTCGATCGCCGGGTGGGTGAGCAGGACAGGACGGGCCCGAACACCTCACCGGCCCGGTCGAGCCGGCTGGGCGCGAGCAGGTGTCCGCCGTAGCTGACCCGGCGCAGGCTGGCGGTGTCGGTGCTGCCCGCGGCGGGTGGTCGAGGAGCCGGCCCAGCATCGGGGACAACATCCATACGTCGGTGATCCCCGCTCGATCGCCGCGTCCACCTCGGCGGGCGTGAACTGCCGCTGGAGCACGACGTGTCCGCCCGCGAGCAGTGTGGCGTCGCTGGTGGTGCCCGCAGAGTGCGCGATGGACGCGCAGGCCAGGAAGCGGGGCGGGGTGGTGGTGTCGGTCCAGTGCGGGACGGGTGTGGTGAGCAGGGCGGCGCGGTCGGTGAGGACGTCCTGGTAGTTCGCATACGTCATGACGACGCTCTTGGGGATGCCGGTGCTGCCGCCGGTGAGGCGGATGCACCAGTGGTCGTCCGGGCGCGCCGCGCTCCGGGGCCGCCGGTCGCCGTGACGCGCGGCCAGTGCCGTCAGGTCCTCGCCCAGCGGGCTCGGGCCGAGGAAGAGCACCGGTGCCGACTGCTGTTGGGACAGCAGGTTCTTGGCCGTTGCTTCCAGCGCCGGGTCGACGAGCAGGTTCGCCGCGTACCGTGCGCCAAGTGCCTGGGGCCGGTTGCCGCTCAGGAGCGAGACAGTGCCGCCGCGCCCGACGCCGAGCCCGGCCAGTTCCGCCGCCATCCGCAGTACGCCGTGGCGCAAGGCGCCCGCGGACTCGGGCGCCGCCGCGGCCACCACGACGACCGCCGGCGCATATGCCGTGCCTCGGGTGCTGCGGCCGGGCAGCCGCTGACGGCGTGCTGACGGCGTGCTGACAGTTCGGCACCCGGGCAGGGAGAAGTGGCCGCACGCAGAGGCATCGGCCCTGCTCGCGCGGCACTTTCACCGGATGCTGAATAAGATGGTTCGCGCCCTCGAGCCTCTCTACCGTTTTGCTATTGCGGTGCCGGGAGAGGAGGGACAGCGCGTGGACGTGGGGGTCAGCCGCCCGTGGCGTGCTTTGCGGCCACCGAGGTCCAGTGCTCGAGCACGGCCGCGGCGGCGCCCGAGTCCACTGCCTGTGCGGCCTGCTGCACCGCCTGGCCCAGGCGCTCGGTGACACCGCGCCGGCTCGGCTGCAGGGCCGCCAGGCCGGCCGCGGCCGACAGCAGCACCGCGTCCCTGACGGGCCCCCTGGCCCCGGCGAACACCTCATGGGCCACCCGCGCGTTGTGCGCGCTGTCCCCGCCGCGCAGCGCGGCCGCGGGGGCCGGGCCGATCCCGATGTCGCGCGGGTCGAAGTGCTCGGTGCGTACCTCGCCGCCGTCGACCGACCAGATTGTGGAGGTAGTGGTGACCGTGAGTTCGTCCATTCCGTCGTCGCCGCGGAAGACCAGCGCGGACACGCCGCGGCGGGCCAGCACGTGTGCGATCAGCGGTGCCAGGCGCGGGTTGGCGACGCCCACCGCCTGTGCCGTGGGCGATGCCGGGTTGCTCAGCGGGCCCAGCGCGTTGAAGACGGTGCGGATGCCCAGTTCGCGGCGCGGGCCAGCCGCGTGGCGCATCGCCGGATGGAAGGCGGGGGCGAAGCAGAAGGTGATGCCGGACTCCTCGAGCACCGCGCGCACCTGGGGCGGCGTCAGAGTGAGGGCAAGTCCCAGCTCCTCGAGCACGTCCGCCGATCCGCAGGCCGAGGACGCCGAGCGGTTGCCGTGTTTGACGACCCGGGCCCCCGCCGCGGCCGCCACGACCGCCGACATCGTGGAGACGTTCACGCTGTGGGTGCCGTCGCCCCCGGTGCCCACGATGTCCAGGGTGGGGCCGGGGACGTTCAGGCGCACGGCGTGTTCGTACAGGGCGCGCGCCATGCCCTCGATCTCGTCGGCGCTCTCGCCCTTGGCCCGCAGCGCGACAAGGAAGCCGGCCAGCCGGGCGTCCCCGGCGCTGCCCGACATCACCTGGTCCATGGCCCAGGCCGACTCCTCAGCCGTGAGGTTCTGGCCCCGCAGCAGCGTGGTGAGGACATCGGGCCAGGTGGGCACCTTCGGCTCGGCGGCCATGAGGAGTCTCCTTCAGCGGCGCTGACGGTGTGTTCGATCTCATTCTGTGAAGGGAGAAAAGTGCGTTCCAGACCACTGTCCGTAGAAGTGTGCGGTCCACTTCAGAAGAAGGTAGATGGCATGGCCCTGCACATCGCGCTCGAAGTGGTGAGGGATTCTTCGGTTTCCCTGACATCGCAGATTCAGGAATTCATCAGGAGGGAGATAGCCGAAGGCGCCCTGCACCCGGGCACCCGGCTTCCCTCCAGCCGCCGGCTCGCGGGCGATCTCGACGTCTCCCGCAGCGTGGTGGTGGAGGCGTACGGACAGCTCGTGGCCGAGGGATATCTGGAGACCGCCCACGGCTCGGGGACCAAGGTGGTCGGGCACCTCGACACCGGCCCGGTCGTGCCCGCGCTGCTGGACGAGCAGAAGGACGAGCAGAAGGCGGAGCCGGTCCGCTGGGACCTGCGGCCCGGCGGCGGCAACACGCCCGCCTTCCCCCGGCGCGAGTGGCTGCGCTGCTACCAGCGGGTGCTGCAGGCAGCCGACCTGCCGCTGCACCGCTACCCGCCGCTGGCCGGCGAGGGCGCTCTGCGCCACGAACTGTCGCGGTATCTGGGCCGGGTCAGGGGCGTGCGCGCGCGCCCCGACCACATCGCTGTGGTGGCCGGATTCGCCGAGGCGCTCGGTCTGCTGTGCACGGTGCTGCCGGGGCTGGGCATCGACACGCTGGCCATCGAGGACCCGGGGCATCCCGGCCAGCGCCAGTTCATCCGGGAGACCGGTCTTGGCGTGCTGCCGGTGGCGGTCGACGGCGAGGGGGTGGACGTGGAGGCGCTGGCGCGGTCGGGGGCGCGGGCCGTCCTGGTCACCGCCACCCACCAGTTCCCCACCGGTGCGACCCTGTCCGAGCGGCGTCGCGCGGCCCTGGCCCGCTGGGCTGAGGCCGTCGACGGCTGGGTGATCGAGGACGACTACGACGGTGGCCTGTGGTACGAGCGCGGCACCCGGCCGCTGGCCCTGCAGCGGTCGATGCCCGACCGGGTCGTCTACGCGGGGACCGCCAGCAAGGCGCTCTCCCCCAGTCTGCGCCTGGGCTGGCTGACCGCGCCGGCGCCGATGCTCGAACTGCTGCTGCGGGCCCGTGCCCGGCACGACCTGGGCACCGACGCCTTCACCCAGCTGACGATGGCCGAGATGCTGCGCACCGGCCTGTTCGACCGTCATCTGCGGCGCCTGAACGTCCTGGCGCACAGCAGGCGGGACACCCTGGACGAAGCCGTGCGCAGACATCTGCCCGGCGCCTCGGTGACCGGGGCCAGGGCGGGTCTGCACGCGTATGTGCGGCTGCCCCGGCCGACCGACGAGGCGGCCCTGGTGGCGGCGGTGCTGCGCCGCTCCGTGCTGGTGCGCGGCAGCGCCGCCTTCCACATGCGGCCGCAGCCGGACGCGCCGGCCCTGGTGGTGGGCCATGCGCACCTGCCGGGCTCCGGCATCACGGACGCCCTGCGCACGGTGGGCGCGGTCAGGCGCGGGTGAGAACGGGACGGGTGCATGCCCGGGGGCGTGCCCGGGGGCGGGACGGTGTGTGGCAGGGCCGCGCCGGCGGTCGTCGGGAAACGCTGCGGTCTGCGCGGGATGGCACCGGCTCTGCCGGGGGGATGGCACCGGCCCGGTGGGCAGGGTCCGGTGCCGCATGCCCCGCACCTGGCTGTGGCCGGGGGCGACGGCCGGGGGGAAGGATGTCGCCGGCCGGCATGCTCCTGCCTCAGCTGCGCGTTGTGCGGGCGGATCGTGCGGCGGCGGTCAGGGGCCGCTCACGGTGACAGTGATCATGCCGAGGGCTGTCGGCAGGCCGGCAGCCCTCCTTGTGTCCGCCCCCGGGGGGCGGCACATCAGTGGCCCGGATTCGGTGGCCAGTCCACTGTGCGGCCGTGCACGCGGACCACTCCCCCTTTGCTTGACGCCGTTGCGGCCCGTCGACTGAGCTCCTGGGTGCGAGCGGTTCTTTTCCCTGTCTGTGGCCTTGCGGGAAGGCGAGTCATGACCAACGCCTCGAAGGAATCCGAAGCGAGACATCACGCGGCCGAGAGCTGGCGCGGCTTCCCGGCGGCGCAGCAGCCCACCTGGCCCGATGAGAGCGAACTGCAGGCTGTGGCCGGGTAGTTGGCCGCGGCTCCGCCCCTGGTTTTCGCGGCCGAGTGCGAGCGGCTGCGCGAGCGGATCGCGGCGGTCGCGCGCGGCGAGGCCGTGCTCCTGCAGGGCGGCGACTGCGCGGAGACCTTCCGGCAGGCGACGGCCGAGTCCGTCCACGGCAAGCTGAAGACCCTGCTGCAGATGGCCGTCGTCCTCACCTGCGCGTCCGCCTTGCTGGTGGTGAAGATCGGGCGGATGGCCGGCCAGTACGCCAAACCCCGTTCCAGCGGCGAGGAGCGGCGCGGCAAGACCGTGCTGCCCTCCTACCGGGGCGACGCGGTCAACGGGCCGGAGTTCACCGCCGAGGCCAGACGGCCCGACCCCAGCGCCTGCGCCTGCGCCTGCGCCTGCGCCTGCGCAGGATGTACGAGTGCTCGGCCACCACGCTCAATCTCGTCCGGGCCCTGACCACCGGCGGATTCGCGGATCTGCGGCAGGTGCACACCTGGAACCAGGGCTTCGTGGCCAGTTCACGCTCCGGCGAGCGCTACGAGCGGCTGGCCGACGAGATCGACCACACGCCGGCCTTCATGCACTCCTGCGGCGTCGACACCGGGAACTGAACACCGCGGAGTTCTTCGTCAGCCATGAGGGCCTGCTGCTCGAGTACGAGGCCGCCCTGACCCGGACCGAACCCGCCACCGGCCGGTCGTACGCCACCAGCGGGCACCTGCTGTGGATCGGCGAGCGGACCCGGGACCTGGACGGGGCGCACGTGGAGTTCTTCTCCCGTGTGGCCAACCCATCGCGGTCAAGATCGGCCCCACCGTCGCCGCAGACTTCGTGATGGGCCTGCTGGGTGAGCGATCCGATGCACGGCAACACCATCACCGCGGCCAGTGGCCACAAGACCCGCCGCTTCGATGCGATCCTCTACGAGGTGCGCGGCTTCTTCGAGGTGCACCGCGCACTGGGCTCCCACCCCGGCGGCATCCACGTGGAGCTCACCGGGGACGACGTCACCGAGTGCGTCGGCGGCGGCGACGCGGTCCTTCCCGAGCACCTGCACCACCGCTACGAGACGGCCTGCGACCCGCGCCTGAAACCACACGCAGTCCCTGGACCTGGCCTTCCTGCCGGCCGAGAGGTACCGCGACCGGGCGGCCGGGAGCTGATGTCAGCGTGTTGTCAGAGCTGCTGTTAACCATGTCCTCAAGGGCCGCCGGGCGCATCCGGCTGCACCCGGCCACTGCAAGGGAGTCGTGGATGACCAAGAAAGATCTCGTTCCGCCGTTCGCCGTGGTGCCCGGCTCCCAGGTGCACGGCGTGCTGAGCGGGCAGGAGCGGCACACGGTGGACCTGGTCGAGGCGGCCTACCGCGTGCACGGCCGGGGCGACACGGTCAACCCGCCCTCGTACTTCCTGCGCTTCCCCGACCGCCCCTCGTCCCGCATCATCGCGCTGCCGTCGTCCATCGGCGGCGACACGCGGGTCGACGGCCTGAAGTGGATCTCCAGCTTCCCCGAGAACGTGGCGGCGGGCATACCGCGGGCTTCCGCGGTGCTCGTGCTCAACGACCACGACACGGGATATCCCCTGGCCTGCCTGGAGAGCTCGATCATCAGCGCGGCCCGCACCGCGGCCTCCGCGGTGCTCGCGGCGGACTGGCTGTCGCGGGCCAAGGGGCGCGAGCGCCCCCGGCGGGTCGGGTTCATCGGGGCGGGGTTCATCGCCCGCCACATCCACACCTATCTCGCCGGGACCGGCTGGACCTTCGACGAGGTGGGCGTCCATGACCTGTCCGCCGAGTTCGCGGCGGACTTCAGCACGTATCTGCACAGCTCGCCCGAGACCGGCCGGATCACCGTGCACGAGAGCGCCGAGGCGCTGATCCGCTCCTCGGACCTGATCGTCTTCGCGACCGTCGCGGCAGCTCCCCATGTGCACGAGCCAGGCTGGTTCGCGCACCACCCGATCGTGCTGAACGTGTCGCTGCGCGACCTGGCCCCCGAGGTCCTGCTCGCCTCGGCGAACGTGGTCGACGACGTCGAGCACTGCCTGAAGGCCGACACCTCCCCGCACCTGACCGAACAGCTCACCGGAAGCCGGGACTTCCTCGACGGCACCTTGTACGAGGTGATGACCGGGCAGGTGGTGGTGCCGGCGGACCGCCCCGTGGTGTTCTCGCCGTTCGGCCTGGGGGTCCTGGACCTGGCGGTGGGCAAGTTCGTCCACGACGAGGTGCGCCGCCAGGGCCAGGCGCAGGTCATCGAGGGCTTCTTCCACGAGATGGACCGCTACGGGCGCGCCACCACGCCCGCCGCCCGCCCGTGAACCGTCCATGAGCCGCCCGTGAGGGGCCGCGGGCGGGGTGGTGTCAGTGCGCGGTCACCAATGTGTCATCGAGTCTTCGTAGTCTTCCGCTGGATTTACGGGCATGGTCTGCGGCGCAACCGGAGGGTGGATGGAGTTCCGAATTCTGGGGCAGGTCGAAGTGCACCACGCGGGGCGGCAGATACCGCTGCGCGGCGCCAAGCAGCGCACCGTGCTCGGCGCTCTGCTGCTGGCCGAGGACCTGGTGGTGTACGACTCGCAGCTGGGTGATTTCCTGTGGGGCGAGAAGCCGCCCGCCACCGTGAATGCCCAGATCTACACCTACGTTTCCCGGTTGCGGAAAGCCCTTGGTCCGCATGCCCGGATCATGCGCCGCTCGCCGGGTTATCTGATGCAGATCGGTTCCTCCTGGTTCGATCTCGCCGAGTTCACCGACCGGGCGCACCGCGGGCATGAGGCGCTGGAGTCAGGCGCGTACGAGACGGCGTTCTCGCTGCTTTCCTCGGCGCTGTCGCTGTGGCGCGGGCCCGCGCTCGCGGATGTTACCTGCCACCTCGCCGAGGCGGTCCGGCCGCGCCTGGAGGAACTGCGGATCACGGCGCTCACCGACCAGTTCGAGGCCGAGCTCGCGCTCGGCGGGCACGCCGCCCTGGTGCCAAGGCTGACGCAGCTGGTCGGCCAGTACCCGCTCCAGGAGCGCTTCCGCGCGCAGCTGATGACGGCCCTGTACCGCTGCGACCGCCAGGCGGAGGCCCTGGCCCTGTACGAGCAGGGCCGGAGCATGCTGGCGGGCTCGCTCGGCATCGATCCCGGTGCGCGGCTGCACCAGGTCATGCTCGCCATTTTGAATTCCGACCCGAAGCTGCTCGGCCCCGTGCGCGAGCGGCTGGCAGCCGGTCTCGGCCGCTCGGCGGCGCCCCGTTTCGCGGTGCTGTGAGCGGCACCGGCCCCACCACCGGTGGCGCGGGCTGTCGCCCGTGCCACGACCGACATCACCCAAGGAGACACCATGACCGCACCGCTGCCCGGGTCCGCCCTGGCGGACGAGGACCGGGCCCGTATCAAGGACGTCGTGCTGGAGGTCCTGGACGTCGAGGAGGAGCACCTGACGCCGGACGCGTCCTTCAGGAACGATCTCGGTGCCGACTCGATGGGGCTCGTGGCGCTCAGTGCGTCCCTGGAGCGCACCTTCGACATCGAGATCGAGGACTCGAAGGTGGACCAGCTCGACAGCCTCGAGAACGTGTTCGCGGTGGTGGACGAGGCGCTCGCCGCGCATCGCTGAGCGGGCTTTCACGACTCGAGGAGGGTGAAGTGAGCGCGGACGCGGAGCAGGAGCGCGTGGTGATCACGGGTCTTGGCGTGGTCAGCAGCATAGGGAACGGAGTGGATGATTTCTGCGCCGGTCTGCGGGCGGGACGCAGTGGGGCGAAGCCGATCACAGCGTTCGACACCACCGGCTTCGCGCACGCGATCGGGTGCGAGGTGAGCGGCTTCAACCCGCAGGAGTGGCTTGAACACCTGGAGCCGGAGGGTCTTGGCCGGGCCACCCAGTTCGCGGTCGCGGGCGCCCGGATGGCGCTCGTGGACGCCGGGCTCGGCCTGCAGGAGCTGCGGCGCCGTCGCGCGCTGGTGTCCATCGGCACCAGCGACGGCGAGACGCGCGACCTGGACACGCTGACGGAACAGCAGTTGGCACACGGCGCGCTCGATCCCGTCCTGGCCGGGCGTCTTGACGCCAGCCGGCTCGCCTCGGGCGTGGTCAGGGAACTGGGGCTGCGCGATGTGGAGACCATGACGACCGCGACGGCCTGCGCGGCCGGCAACTACGCGATCGGCAGCGCGTTCGACGCGTTGCGGGTGGGCGATGTCGATGTCGCGCTGTGCGGCGGCGCGGATGCCGTGTGCCGCAAGACGTTCACCGGGTTCTACCGGTTCGGCACGATCGCGCCGGAGATGTGCCAGCCCTTCGACCGGGACCGCAAGGGCCTGCTCGCCAGCGAGGGCAGTGGCGTCCTGGTCCTGGAGACCCTGCGCTCGGCGCGGGCCCGCGGGGCGCGGATCTATGCGGAGGTGCTCGGTTACGGGCTCAACTGCGATGCGGGGCACGCGGTCGCGCCGGACCAGGACAGCCTGGCCCGGTGCATGCGGCTCGCGCAGGCCCATGCCGGCGTCAAGCCCGAGGACGTGGATCTGATCTCGGCGCACGGCACCGGCACCCCGACCAACGACGTGGTCGAGACCAGCGCGATCCGGCAGGTGTTCGACGTGCCGCCGCCGACGGTGTCGGTGAAGAGCATGATCGGGCACGCCATGGGGGCGGCGAGCGCCCTGGCCGCGGTCGCGTGCGCGCTCGCCATCCGCGAGGGCTTCATCCCTCCCACCATCAACCACATGAACACCGACCCGGACTGCGGGCTTGACTGCGTACCCAACCAGGCGCGCGAGGCCGTGCTGAACGTGGTGCAGAACAACGCGCTCGCGTTCGCGGGCAACAACGTGGTGCTGCTGCTCGGCCGGCACCAGGAGGTGTCATGACGACGATCGAGGCGAGCGGATCGCCGCACCTTGCGCACCGTGACGGCGCGGCGCAGGGCGGCGGGACGCTGGTGCTGTCGGGATGGTCCGCCGTGAGCGCCTACGGCGTGGGCCGTGACGTGCTGCGCGAGGGCCTGCTGTCGGGCCGTGCGGCACAAGTGGAGGAGGCCGGGGCCGGCGGGCCCGTCCCCTGCGTGGTGGTGCCGGGCTTCAGGGCGGCCGACCATCTGGGGCGCAAGGGGACGCGCACGATGAGCCGCTCCACGGCGTTCGCCGCGACGGCCATCGACGTCCTGCTGCGCGAGCTGGGGCCCGAGGTCACCGGGGACCCGCAGCGCATCGGGCTCGTCCTGGGGGTCGGCCAGGGCACCGTGCAGACCGCCATGGACTTCACCCGGGAGGCGCTCACCGCGTCCAAGCCGTATCACGTGGATGCGCTGCGTTTTCCCGACACGTTCCTCAACCGCGCCGCCGGGCAGAGCGCGATCTGGCACGGCCTCAAGGGCCCGAACACCACCATCGCCGCAGGCCGGCTGTCCGCGCTCCTGGCCATCGGCTACGCGGCCCGCCTGAGCCGGGGCGGCCACTGCCGGCGCCTGCTGGTCGGTGCCACCGAGGAGTGTTCGCCGACGCGGGCCCTGCTGGCCGACGCGGCGAGCGCGGGCCGCGATCTGCCCGCGCCGCTGGGCGAGGGCTGTGTGGTCGCGCTGCTCGAGCCGGCCGCCGAGGCGGCGGCGGCCGGACGGGTGCCGGTGGCCACGGTGGCGGCGACGCACTTCCGGGCGGCGGCGGAGCCGGCCGTGGAGGGCGGCGCCGAACTCGCCGTGTGTGTGCGGGCCGCGCTCGCCAAGGCGGGCGCCGGCGCCGACCGGATCCGCCTGGTGGTGCCGCTGGGCGAGTACGCGCAGCAGGAGGAGGCGGGCATCCGCGCGGTGATGGGCGATGCGGACCCGCGGTGGCTGCACTGCCGTCCGCTGCTGGGCGATGCGTTCGCCGCATCCGCCGGACTGCAGCTGTCCGCGGCGCTGTCCGCCGCGGCGCACTGGTCCCAGCCGGGAGACCTGGCCCTGCTCACGGGCATCGACCGGGACGGCACGGTCGGCTGCGCCCTGTTCGGCCGGCCCGACTGAGCCGGCAACACGACGCACGACGGCCTGCGGCCCCTGCCCCCTTCCGGCCGGAAGGGGGCAGGGGCCGCAGGCCGTCGTGCCGACTCACTTCGCTGCGTGACCGGCGCCTTCCTGGTCCCGCGCGGCCCCGGCCGCCGGTTTCGGCACGGCTCCCGGCGGGGCCAGGGCCTGTGCGCGACGGTTGACCAGGTGCAGCAGCGGCCCCGTCATGAAGGTGGTGACCAGGGCCATGATGACGAAGACGGTGAAGAGCTCGGGACCGATGAGACCGGTGTCCAAAGCCGCGTTGAGCACGATCAGTTCCGTCAGGCCGCGGGTGTTGACCAGGGCCGCCACCAGCGCCGACTGATGCGGGTCCAGTCCGCCGATCCGGGCGCCCGCGTAGCCGGGCAGCAGCTTGCCGACGATCGCGATGGCCAGGATCAGGGCCAGCAGGACGGCCCCGTCGCCGTTCATGGATCCGATGTCGAACGACAGGCCCGTCGTGACGAAGAACAGGGGCAGCAGCACCCCCGCGGTCTGCTCCAGTGTCTGGCGGAGCTCGGGGTCGGGCCGGTTGCCGACGCGGGGCATGGTCAGGCCCGCGAGGAAGCCGCCGAAGACCGGGTGCAGCCCCAGTGAGGCGGTGACCCAGGCGCTGCCCAGGGCGAGCCCCAGCGCGAGGGGCACCCGGTTCATCAGCAGCGCCGACGGCCTGGACAGCAGCCGGCCCAGCAACGGCCGCACACCGAGCAGCATCACCGCCACGAACCCGGTGATCAGCAGCAGCGTCACCGGCCAGGAGTATCCGCTCTGGTGCCCGGTGCCGACGAACGCGGCGGCCAGGACCAGCCAGGCCGCCACGTCCATGAACCCGGCCGACGCCAGCGCCACCGTGCCCGCCGGGCTGCCCGCCATGCCGCGCTCGCGCACGATCGCCGCGAGCACCGGCAGGGCGGTCACCGCGGGGGCCACCGCCATGAACAAGGTGAACGACCCGCCCTCGGCGTGCCCGTGGCCGACGGCGTCGAAGGCGCCGCCGAACAGTTCCAGCGAGCCGACCCCGAGCCCCATGGGCACCAGGAGCGCGAGCGTCGCCACGCAGACCACCGCGCGGCTGCCGCGGCGCAGCTGGCCGAAGTCGGTCTCGTATCCCGCCAGGAACATGAAGATGACGACCGCGACCTGCGCCAGGACCGTGAGGAACGGCTTGACCTCCGGCGGGAAGAGGTGCCCTGTGGGGTTGCCCGGCAGCTGGCCGAGCAGGGTCGGGCCCAGGGCGATACCGGCCACGATCTGCCCGATCACCGTCGGCTGGCCGCAGCGCCGAGCCAGTGCCCCCAGCAGCCACGAGGCGACGACGATGATCGCAACGTCCGCTATCACCAGCGCGGTTATCGCTTCGGTGTCCACCGGCCCCTCTTCCCTCGCTCCCTCGCCCGGGTGTGTCCGTGCCGTTGCCGCGGTGGCGGGTCAGCCGGTCTTGCCGTGCAGCTTGCGCAGGTACTCGTAGGTGGAGGGCAGGGTGGCGACCAGTTCCTTCTGCTTGGCCTTGATCCCGTCGAAGACGGCCTGGGAGCGGTCCAGCATGTCCGGGCGGGCCGCGAGGATCGGCAGGGTGTGCTCGGGCATGTGGTCCAGGCCGGCAAAGATGCAGTAGTAGTTGCTGTTGTTCCAGAAGTTGCGGAACTCGGCGTCGAAGTTCCCGTAGTAGGTGGTCTCGTCGGTGATGGGCATGTTCACCGGGAGCCCGGCCCGGTACATGGCCATCTTCTCCTTGATGTCGTCGGCCAGTTCGAGGTCCTTGCAGGCCCGCCAGAACGCCGTGTCGTTGCGCGGCGCGAAGCTGAAGTGGGCCTGCAGGAAGTCCCGGGTGTCGTCGAACATGGTCTCGATCTCGGCGTTGAACCGGCTCTGCAGGATCGGGTCGAACCGCTTGTCGGGGAAGTGCTTGGCGAGCTGGTAGAGCGCCGCGTAGGTGAAGTAGATCCCGGTGGACTCCAGCGGCTCGAGGAAGCAGGAGGCGAGGCCGATGCTGACGCAGTTGCGCACCCAGGCGCGGCGGTTGCGGCCCACCCGGAACTTGATCTGGTTCAGCGGCTGGGTCTCGGGGTCCAGGCCCCACATCTTGCAGAACTCGAGGGTGGCGTCGTCGCGGGACTGGAAGCGGCTGGAGAACACATACCCGGTGCCGAACCGGCCGAGCATCGGGATCTTCCACGTCCAGCCGGAGGACATGGCGATCGCGCCGGTGTACGGCTCGACGCCCTCCGCCTCGTCGTCGTGCTGCACGGCGGTGGCCACGGCGCTGTCGTTGAGCAGGTGGTCGCTCATGTCCAGGAACGGCTCGCGCATCACACCGTTGATCAGCAGGGCGCGGAAGCCCGAGCAGTCGATGAACAGATCACCCTCGATGACCCGCCCGGTCTCGGTCTTGACGCAGGTGATGAAGCCCCGCTCGTCGACGTCGGCGCCGGTCATCTTGTCCTGGATGTGGATCGCGCCCTGCTTCTGCACGGCGAACCGGCACAGGAAGTCGGCGACCAAGTTCGCGTCGAAGTGCCAGGCGTAGTTGGTCCACTTGGTGCCGTCCATGTACCGGGGCGACAGGTTCAGGTCCATGACCGGAGGCTCGCGGTAACAGGCGTAGTCGAACGGCTCGTCCGTCTGCCCGGTCAGCTTCTGGTGCGTCCAGTGGTGCGAGATCGGCAGGTTGTCCGAGTTCGCGAGCAGCCCGAACAGGTGGTAGAAGGAGTCCTCCCCCTGTCCCAGGGGGCGCGCGGCGGCCTCACCGGTGCCCGGGGTGCGCCAGTTGGTGAACTTGATGCCCATCTTGAAGCTGGCGTTGCACTCGCGCATCCACTCTTCCTCGGTGAAACCGAGGTAATCGAAGAACGTCTTGTGCAGGTTGGGCACCGTCGCCTCGCCGACACCGATGCGGCCCACCTGCGGTGCCTCGATCACCGTGATGGACACGTCCGGACCGAGAGCCTTGCCGAGGTACGAGGCGGACATCCATCCGGCCGTACCGCCACCGAGGACGACGACCCGCTTGATCCGATGATCCTCCACCGCTGCTCACCCTTTCTTCTCGGCACCGCGCCTGCGGTGCCGGTTGGTTCGATCGCCAGAATCCAGAATTTCGAAATCCGCTTTTCTGAGGTGTTTGCCGAATTTCCCACGGGGAGCTGCCGGAAGTCAACGAATCACTGGAACTGCTCTGTGCGAGAACCTTGCAGAATTCTATATTCACAGGTCAGGGCGGCTTGTCACTGGCTCGTCATCGCCTTGTCAGCGACGCCCGTAATCATTGCCGAATATCGCGAGTCGGGGAGTGTCGGAGTAGGGGTTTGGAGAAGATGTCGATTACGGAGTCGCGGCCCGATTTCTCTAATCCGGCCCGCTGGGAGACACGATGACGGTGATCACCCGGCCCGAGGAGTTCAACGTCGGGGACCTCTATGTCTCCCTGGAGCCGGCCTTCGGGAAGTCGCTCTACCTCAAGTGCGAGGGCTTCAACTTCGCCGGCTCGGTGAAGCTGAAGGCGGCCCTGGAGATGGTCGGCGCCGCCGAGCGTGCGGGCGTGCTGCGCCCGGACACCACCATCGTGGAGAGCTCCTCGGGCAACCTCGGCGTCGCCCTGAGCATCGTCGCGGCCAGCTACGGCTACGGCTTCGTGTGCGTCACCGACTCGCGCTGCACACGGGCCGCACAGCAGCTGATGCGGGCCCACGGCGCCGAGGTGCGGGTGGTCACCGAAGCCCACCCCGAGCACGGACTGCTCGGCGCCCGGCTGGACTGCGTCCAGCAGCTGTGCCGGGACAACGACCGCTACGTCTGGCTCGACCAGTACAGCAACGCCGCGAACTGGCTGGCGCACGCCCGCACCACGGGCCCGGAGATCCTCAAGGAATTCCCGGAGCTCGACGTCCTGTTCGTCGGCGCGGGCACCACCGGCACGCTGATGGGCTGCGCGCGCTACCTGCGCGAGGAGAAGCCCTCGGTGCGGATCGTGGGCATCGACGCCGAGGGGTCGGTCACCTTCGGATTCCCGCCCCTGCCGCGCCTGATCCCGGGCCTGGGTACCGCGGTGCGGCCCGCCCTGCTCGACCGGTCCTACGTCGACGAGCTCATCATCGTGGCCGAACGCGACACCGTACGCACCTGCCGGACGATGCAGCGCAACGGCTTTCTGTTCGGCGGCTCGACCGGCACCGTGGTGGCCGGCGCGCTGCGCTGGCTGGACGAGCACACCCCCGACGGCGGCCTCACCGCCGTGGCCATCGCCCCCGACCTCGGCGAGCGCTACCTCGACACCATCTACGACGACGAGTGGGTGAGCGAACACTTCGGAGCCGACACGCCGGCCGCCGCCGCGCAGCCCGCCACCCCCAGGAGGCAGCCGTGACGGTGGCACAGCAGCACCCGGCGCCGGCCGCACCCGCCGCGTTCCCGCTGCTCGCGGGCCAGGCGGAGATCTGGTACGACGAGCAGTTCTCCGGCGGGACGCCCGCCTACAACTCCGGTGCGTACCTGGACATCCGCGGCCCCGTGGACCCCGAGCTGGTCAAGGCCGCCGTGCGGCGGCTGCTCGACGAGGCGGAGTGCACCAGGATCCGGTTCCTCGTGCAGGACGGGCTGCCCCGGCAGAAGGTCGAGGCCCTGCCCGCCGTGCCGCTGGGCCGGCACGACCTGTCCGCGCAGGCCGACCCCGAGGCCGCCGCCCGGCAGTGGATGGACACCGACCTGCTGCGCCCGTTCGCGATCGACGCCTTCCCCCTGATCCGGCTGGCCGAGCTGCGCCTGGGCCCGGAGCGGACCTGGCTGTACCTGTGCAACCACCACGCGATCAGCGACGGTTACAGCCACCTGGTGTACTGGCGCCGGTTCGCGGAGATCTACGCGGGCCTGGCCGCGGGCGCGGACGTGGGCGCGGGTGCGCTGCCGGGACTGCGGCCGCTGATCGAGGAGGAGCAGTCCTACCTCGGGACGCGGTTCGAGGAACGCGACCGCGCGTTCTGGCAGGACCGGTTCGCCCGGCCCACCGCGGGGACCACGCTGTCCACCCGGTCGCCGGTGGACTCGCTGCCCCGCGGCTTCCTGCGCCGCACCCGGGTCCTGGACGAGCCGACGTCGAGCGCCGTGCGCGGCGCCGCGGCCGCGGCGGGTGTGAGCACCGGCGCGCTGCTTATGGCCGCGACCGCCCTCTACACCCACCGGATCACGGGCGCCCCCGACGTGACACTGACCGTCGCCGCGAGCGCCCGGATGAGTGCCACCGCCCTCAAGATCCCCGGCATGACCGCCAACTTCCTGCCGCTCCAGGTGCGCCTCGACGGCACGGAGAGCCGCCCCGAGCTGCTGCGCCGGACCGCGGCCGACCTGTCCAAGCTGCTGCGCCACCAGCGCTACCGGGTCGGCGCGATCCGCCGCGACCTCGGCCTGCAGCCCGCCGACCGCTGGCCGGTGGGCCCGTTCGTGAACATGCTGCCGCTGCCCACCGCCCTGGACCTCGGCCCGTGCACGGCAACGGCGCACAACCTCACCACCGGCCTGGTCAGCGACCTGATGGTGACCACCGTCGACAACGCGGACCAGGCCCTGCAGCTGAACATCAACGGCAACCCGGACCTATACCACGCCGACGAACTGACCGACCACACCGACCGGTTCGCGCACTTCCTGGGCCGGTTCGCCGGCGTCGCCGAACAGACGCCCGTGGGGAAGATCGCGCTGCTCGACGCGGCCGAGGCCGGCGCCTACGACCGGATGTCGCACGGAGCGGCCACCGACGAGCCCTACCTGAGCGTCGCCGCGGCCATCCGCGCGGTCGCCGCCCGCAGCCCCGACGCGGTGGCGCTGATCGACGGACCCGACGACGCGCCCAGGGAACTCACCTACCAGCAGCTGCTCGCCCGCGCGAACGCGCTGACCCCGCGCCTGCCCGCCACCGGCCTCGTCGGCGTGCTCGCGGGACCGGGCGCCGCGTTCGTCGTCGGCATGCTCGGCATCTGGGGAGCGGGCGCGGCCTATGTGCCGCTGGACGTGCAGGCCCCCGCCGCACGGACCGCGGGCCTGGTGGCGGACAACGGCATCAGCTGCCTGCTGGCGGACGCCGAACACCAGGAACTGGCCGCCGAGATCGCCGCCCAGACCGGCGCCGGCACCGTGCTCCTCGACGACGCCGAGCACCCCGAACCCGCCGAACTCACCGGCCTGCCCGACGGCCCCGGCACCCCCGCCGCCCCCGACGCGTTGGCGTACGTCATCTTCACCTCCGGCTCCACCGGCACACCCAAGGGCGCGATGGTGCAGCACGGCGGCATGGTCAACCACCTGCGCGCCAAGATCGAGGACCTCGACCTGACCTCGGCCGACACCGTCCTGCAGAACGCGCCGCTCACCTTCGACATCTCCGTGTGGCAGCTCCTGGCGGGCCTGCTGGTCGGCGGCCGGGTGCGCATCGTGTCCCGCACGGTCGCCGCCGACCCCAACCTGCTGTTCCCGCTGGCCGTACGGGAGAGCGTCACCGTGGCCGAAGTGGTGCCCTCGCTGCTGCGCGCCGCACTCGACGCCTGGGACGTGGCCGGGGACGGACCGCGGCTGCCCGCCCTGCGCTGGCTGCTGGTGACGGGCGAGGCGATGCCCGCCGAACTGTGCGAGCGCTGGTTTCGCCGCGAACCGGCGATCCCCGTACTGAACGCCTACGGACCCACCGAGTGCTCCGACGACGTCACGCACGCGGTGCTCACCGCCGACGACGGCATCACCGGCGCCGCCGGACGCCGCGTCCCGATCGGCCGCGCCGTCCGCAACACCTCGCTGTACGTGCTGGACGACAACCTGGCGGCCGTGCCCCGCGGCGTCATCGGCGAGCTGTACGTCAGCGGGGCAGGCGTGGGCCGCGGCTACCTCGGCGACGGGCCCAAGACCGCCGCGACGTTCCTGCCCGATCCGTTCGCGGGCGGCGGTGCGCGCATGTACCGCACCGGCGACCGGGTGCTGTGGCGTGCCGACGGGCAGCTGGAGTTCGTCGAGCGCCGCGACCACCAGGTGAAGCTGCGCGGAAACCGGATCGAACTGGCCGAGATCGAGGCCGCGATGCTCGCCCAGGCGCACGTACGGGACGCGGCCGTCACGGTGTTCGGGGAGCTGGGCAGGCAGCGCCTGGTCGGCTACGTGGTGCCCGCCGACGCCGCGCAGGACGACCCGGCGCGCTTGCGCGAGCGGCTCGGCGCGGTGCTGCCCGCGTACATGGTGCCGTCCGTGATCGTGGCGCTGGACGCGCTGCCGCTGACCGGCCACGGCAAGGTGGACCGCAAGGCGCTGCCCGAGCCGGACGCCGACGACGTGGTGCGGGCGGGCGGATCGAGCAAGCCGCAAACCCCCGGCGAGGAGCTGCTGTGCCGGCTGTTCGCCGAGGCGCTCGGCCTGAGCGGGATCGGCCCGGACGACAACTTCTTCGACCTGGGCGGCGACAGCATCATCTCGATCCAGGTGTCCAGCCGGATCGGCCGCGAGGGCCTGCAGGTCACCCCGCAGCAGATCTTCCAGCTCAAGACGCCGGCCGCGATCGCCGCGGCCGCCGTGCCGGTGCGGCCGCCGTCGGCGCCCCGCGCCGAGGACGGCGTCGGCACCGTCGAGCCGCCGCCGGTGGCCGCGCAACTCTGCGCGGACCTGGCGCTGTTGGCCTCGGCCGGCCTGCCCGAGGCGGCCCGCCGCTACGGCCAGTACGTGGTCGTCGACGTGCCCCCGGGCACGGACACCGACCGGCTCGGCCACGCGCTGCAGGCCGTGCTCGACCACCACGACGCCCTGCGGATGCAGGTGAGCGTCCCCGTCGCCGGGCAGTGGGTGATGGAGACGCTGCCGCCGGGCTCGGTCAAGGCGGGCGACGTGCTCACCGAAGCCGCCGCCGCGCCGATACCGGACCTCGCGGCGGCCGCGGGGATGCGGATGGACCCCGAGCACGGCATCGTCACCCAGGCGGTGCTCGTCCGCGGCACGCACGACGCACCAGACCGGCTGCTGTGGCTGGTCAACCACCTGTGCGTGGACGGCGTCTCGTGGCGGGTCCTGGTGCCGGACCTGCGCGAGGCATGGGAAGCGGTGCTGGCCGGCCGGGACATCGCGCTCGATCCCGTCGGCACCTCCTACCGGCAGTGGTGCCGCGCGCTGGGCCGCGACGCCCGCTCCAGCGGGCGCCTCACGGAGTTCCCCGCCTGGCTGGAGCAGGTCCGCGACAGCGGCCCGCCCCTGGCCGGCCGGCCGCTCGACCCGCTGCGCGACACCTACGCCACCGGGCACGCGCTGCGTCTGGTCCTGCCGCCCGAGGTGACCAGGCCGCTGCTCGGCGCGACCCCCGCCGTGCTGGGCGTCGAGGTCAACGACGTCCTGCTGACCGCGCTGGCCATCGCCGTGGCCGACTGGCGGCGCCGCAGGGGCGAGGGCGCCGGGCAGGTCCTCGTGGAACTGGAGGGGCACGGCCGCGAGCCGATCGACGGCGAGGACCTGGCCCGCACGGTGGGCTGGTTCACCAGTGTCTTCCCCGTGCGCCTGGACACCTCCGCGGACGGCGGCGACCTGGACTGGGACGACCTGTGGGCCGGCGGCGCCGCGCTGCAACGGCTCGCCGAGCGCACGTACGCCGCGCCCGGCCGCGGCCTGGGCTATGGCCTGCTGCGCTACCTGAACGCGCAGACGCAGGCCGCGCTGGCCCGGTTCGCGCCGCCCGAGCTCGGCCTGAACTACCTGGGCCGGTTCGCCGCGGGCACCGGCACCGGCGCCTGGCAACTGGACGGCGGCGACACGGTGATCTCCACCGCCACCAGCCCGGACATGCCGCTGCGGCACGTCCTGGCCGTCACCCCCGTGACCGAGGACCGGCCCGAGGGGCCGCACCTGGTCGCCGACTGGCTGTGGGCGGGCGAGCTGTTCGCCGACACGGACGCCGAGGACATCGCACACACCTGGTTCCGGGCCTTGCGTGCCCTGGTCGCGCACTGCGGAGCCAACAAGAGGGAGACATCGTGACTCAGTCGCAGCGAGCGGCGGCGGACGGACCGTGGGACATGCACGAGGCCGCACTCACCCCGGCGGTGCAGCGGCTGCGGGACCGGGCCGACGCACTGCCCAAGGCGGGCGCGCAGTCGGGCGAGTTCCTGGTCCTGGACGCCCCCGAGGGCACCGACCTGGCCGCGCTGACCGCGGCCGTGCAGGCGCTGCTCGACCGGCACGAGGCACTGCGGCTGTGTCTGACCGAGCCGTTCGAGGGCCTGCTGACATCGGGGGTGCTCCCCGTGGGCGCGGTGCGCGCCGAGCAGCTGGTGTCCCAGGCCCCGGCGGACGCCGAGCCGGCCGAACTGGCCGCGGCCGCGCGGCCGCGCCTGGCGGTGGGCGAGGGCATCACGCTGCAGGCCGCGCTCGCCGGGCAGCGCATCCTGCTGCTCGCGCACGAGCTCGTGGTGGACGCCGCGTCGTGGCGGGTGCTCGCCGACGACCTGCTCGCCGGGTGCCGCGACGCCGTCGCCGGGCGCACGCCGGTGGCCGGCGACGTGCCGGTCCCCTACCGGGACTGGGCGGCCCGCCTCGCCGAGCAGGCGCGCGCCGCACACCGGGTGCGCGAGCTGCCCGCGTGGACCGAACAGCTGGACTCCGACGCCCAGTTGGTGCCGGACGTGGTGCTCGACCCGGCCAAGCACACCGCGGCCGCGCTGTGCCGGCTGCGCCAGGAGGTGCCCGTAGAGGCCAGTACGGCCCTGCTGTCCACGCTGCCGTCGGCGTTTCACGCCACCACCGAGGACGCGCTGCTTGCCGCGCTGGCGATCGCCGCGGCGGCGCACCGAGGAGAGGCCGAGGCAGGCCGCACCGCCGTGCTGGTCGAGCTGGCCGGTCACGGCGGCCGGCAGCCCGTCGAGGGCCTCGACCTCAGCCGTACGATCGGCCACTGCGGCAGCGGATTCCCCGTGCGGGCGGACGCGGCCGTGCTCTACCCCGAGGACCTCACGCCCGGCGACGCGGACCTGGACGATGCGGTCAAGCGGGTCAAGGAGCAGCTGCGGGCGCTGCCCGACGGCGGCGCGGGCTACGGCGTGCTGCGCCGCCTCAACCCGCAGACCGCAGGGGTGCTCGCCCGGCGCGGCACCCCGCAGGTGCGGCTGCGCTTCGACGCGGAACTCCCCGGTACAGTGACCGCCGCCGCGGACCCGGCCACCCCCGTTGAGCACGCGGTGAGCGTGACCGTGGCGGTGAGCGAGGGCCGGCTGATCGCCGACTGGGCCTACCTGCCCGACCTCGTGCCCGGCTGCGCCGAGCTGGCCGATGAATGGCTGCGGCTGCTCGGCCTGCTGGCCGAACACGCCGGCACGCCGGGCGCGGGCGGCCGTACGCCCTCCGACCTGACCGTCTCGACGCTGACGCAGCGCGAGATCGACGAGCTGGAGGCCGACCTGGGCCCGCTGCAGGACGTGCTGCCCCTGTCACCCCTGCAGAAGGGCATGCTGTTCCACGCGGGCCTGCACAAGAACGAACTGGACGTCTACCACGTCCAGGTGCACGCGGACCTGACCGGGCCGCTGGATGAGGACCGGCTGCGCGCCGCCACCGCGAGCCTGCTGCGGCGCCACGTCAACCTGCGCTGCTGCTTCCGCTACAGCGCGACCGGCGAGCAGCTGCAGGTCATCCCCGAGACGATCGATCTTCCCTGGTCGCACGTCGACCTGAGCGGCGCCTCCCAGACGCAGCTCGCCGACTTCGCGGCCGCCGACCGGGACCGCGGCGTCGACCTGGCGGCTTCGCCGCCCATGCGGTTCACGCTGATCCGCCTCGGCCCCGACCGGCACCGGCTGCTGTGGACGTTCCACCACATCGTGGCGGACGGCTGGTCCACCCCCATCGTGCTGCGCGAGCTGCTGAGCGCCTACCGGGACGGCGCGCCCGGATCCCCCGAACCCCGGCCGTACCAGGACTACTTGCGCTGGCTGGGCGAGCGCGACGTCGCGAGCGCGGAGCGGGCGTGGCGGGCGGCGATGACGAACGTGTCCGAGGGGACGCTGGTCTCGCCCCACGGCGAGGAGATCCCGCCGGTGCGGCCCGAGCATCTCTTCTTCGATCTGCCGGCGGACCTGACCGATGCGGTCACCGGGTTCGCGCGCCGCCGTGGCCTCACGCTCGCCACCGTGGTGCACACCTGCTGGGCGATCCTCGTCGGCCAGCTCACCGGCAGCCGGGACGTGGTGTTCGGCAGCGTGCAGTCCGGCCGCCCGGCCGACCTGTCCGGTGTGGACGAGATGGTCGGCATGTTCGTGAACACCCTGCCGGTACCGGTGCGGCTCGACCCCTACCGGTCGTTCGCCGACGTCGCCGCCGGCCTGCAGGACGAGCAACTGTCCCTGACCGACCACCAGCACCTGGGCCTGGGCGACATCCAGCGGCTGACCGGGATCCGCAGACTCCTTGACACGTCCGTGACCATCCAGAACTATCCGACGGACCTGGCGGAGCTGAGTGCGATCGTGCCGGGCCTGGCCGTGGACGACGTCCAGGCCGAGCTCTCCGGCGAGTACACGATGGCCCTGCTGGTGCATCCGGGCACCCGGCTCAGGCTGCAACTGGCCTACCGGCCGGACCTGTTCACGGCGGACGGCGCCGAGCGGGTCGTGCAGCGGCTGACCGGACTGCTGGCCACCGTGGTGGACCACGCGGAGAGGCCGCTGGGGGCGCTGGATGCGCTCACCGCCGACGAGCGTGCCGACATCGTCGGCCCGTGGGCGGGTGCCCTCGCCGAACGCCGGGTGTGCGACGTGCCGACGCTGTTCGCCGAACGGGTCGCCGCCGCGCCTGACGCACCGGCACTGAGCTGGAGCGGCGGCTCGATGAGCTACGCCGAACTGGACGCGCGGGCCAACCGGTTGGCGCACGAGCTGATCGCGTGCGGTGCGGGCCCGGACACGGTCGTCGCGCTGGTGCTGCCGCGCACCCCCGAACTCCTGGTGACGGTGCTTGCGACGCAGAAGGCCGGTGCCGCCTACGTCCCGGTCGACCCGCAGTACCCGGCCGACCGGATCGCGTTCATGCTCGAGGACTCCCGGCCGGCCGTGATCGTGTCCACCGTGGACATCGGCCGCGCGCTGCCCGCCGGCCGGGCCGAGATGATCCTGGTCGACGATCCGGACCGCGCGGCGCGGGTGGCCGCCCGCCCCGCGGGCGATCCGACCGACGCCGAGCGCACCCGGCCGCTGCTGCCCACCGATGCCGCGTACGTGATCTACACGTCCGGCTCGACCGGGCGGCCCAAGGGCGTCGTGGTGGACCACCTGGGGTTCACCAAGATGGTCTTCGACCTGATCGCACGGTTCGACGTCGTGGCGGACACCCGGATGCTGCAGTTCGCTCCGTCCAGCTTCGACGCCTCGATCTGGGAGTGGTCGATGGCGCTGCTCGGCGGCGGCACGCTGGTGCTGACCGACGAGCTGAGCCGGCTGCCCGGGCCCGCGCTGGTCGACCTGATCGCCGAGCAGCGGGTCAATCTGCTGGCGTTTCCGCCCGCGGTCGCCGCGGCGCTGCCCGAGGGCAGCACCCTGCCGGCCGACCTGACCATGGTGGTCGCCGGCGAGGCGTGCCAGAAGGAGGTCGTGACGCGCTGGTCGGACAGCGTCCGGATGTTCAACGGCTACGGCCCGACCGAGACCGTGCTCGCCTCCTCCTGCGCCGGCCCGCTGCACGGGCCCGAACGCCCCTCCATCGGACGGCCGTTGGCGGCGCACCGGGTGTACCTGCTGGACTCCGCGCTGCGCCCGGTGCCGGCCGGGGTGACCGGGGAGATCTACGTCAGCGGCGGGCTGGCCCGCGGCTATCTGAACCGGCCCGGCTTCACCGCCTCCCGGTTCGTGGCCTCTCCCTTCGATGCCGCGGGCGAGCGGATGTACCGCACCGGCGACCTCGCCCGCTGGGACGCGCACGGGGTGCTCCACTACGTCGGCCGCGTGGACGACCAGGTGAAGCTGCGCGGGTACCGGATCGAACTGGGTGAGGTCGAGGCCGCGCTGCGCGGCGCGCCCATGGTCGGCGACGCGTCCGTGGTGCTCGGCGAGGACGGCGGCGGCAAACGGCTGGTCGGCTACGTCGTGCCGGTGCCCGGCGGTGAACTGCCGGATGTGGACCTGGTGCGCGAGCATGCCGCAGGCGAGCTTCCGGACTACATGGTGCCCGCTGCCCTGGTCGCGCTGGAGAGCCTGCCGCTGACCCCGAACGGCAAGGTGGACCGCAAGGCCCTGCCCGAGCCGGGCGCCGTGGCACGGCCGGTGGGCCGCGCTCCGCGGACCCCGCTGGAGGAGAGCCTCGCCTTCGTCTTCGCCCAGGTCCTCGGCCTGGACTCGGTCGGCATCGACGACGACTTCTTCGTCCTGGGCGGGCACTCGCTGCTGGCCACGAAGGTGATCGCCCGGCTGCGGGCGATGCTGAACCTGGAGGTGCCGATCCGGGCGCTGTTCGAGGCCCCGACGGTCGCGGGCCTCGCGCTGGCGATCGGCGGCGCGGCGGCGGCGCGCCCGCCGCTGCGGCCCGCGTCCGGCGACGAGCGGCGGCACGGGCTGTCCTTCGCGCAGCAGCGTCTGTGGTTCATGGACCGGCTGCAGGAGGCAGAGGCCGCCGGCATGTACAACGTGCCGATCGCAATCCGGCTCTCGCAGGCGGGCGACGAGCCCGCCCTGCGCGCTGCGCTCGCCGACGTGAGCGCGCGGCACGAGGTGCTGCGCACCGTGTACGCGGAGCAGGACGGGGTCGCCGTCCAGCGGGTCCTGGACCCGCAGCCGGACCCGCCGGTCACGGTCGTAACCGTCGCGGCCGGCGATCTGGACGAGGCGCTCGCGGACCAGGCGGACACCAGGATCGACCTGACCGGGCCGCCGCTGCGCTGTGTGCTGTACGAGGTGGACAACGGTGAGCACGTGCTGCTCCTGGTGATCCATCACATCGCCTTCGACGGCGCATCGATCACACCGCTGGTGCGCGACCTGTGCGCCGCCTACGCGGCGCGGATCGAGGGGCACGCCCCCGACTGGAGCCCGCTGCCCGTGCAGTACCGGGACTACGGCGTGTGGCAGCGCGACCTGCTGGGAGACGCCGACGATCCGGACAGTGTGGCCGCACAGCAGCTCGAGTACTGGCGCCGGGCGCTGGAAGGCTCCCCGGAGGCCCTGGACATCGCGACCGACTACCTGCCCCCCGCGGTGCCCCGCTACGAGGGCGAGGAGCTGGCGTTCGAGATCCCGGCGCAGCTGCACCGGGACCTGACCCGCCTCGCGGCCGATCTGGACGCCAGCCTGTTCATGGTGGTCCAGGCCGCCTTCGCGACGCTGCTCACCCGGCTCGGCGCCGGCACCGACATCCCGCTGGGCACCTCCGTGGCGGGCCGGGACGACGAGGCGCTGGAGGACCTGATCGGGTTCTTCGTCAACACCCTCGTGCTGCGGACCGACACCAGCGGCGATCCGACGTTCGCCGACCTGGTGCACCGGGTGCGGGAGACGGATCTGGCCGCGTACGCCCACCAGGATCTGCCATTCGAGCACCTGGTCGAGGCGCTCAACCCGAACCGGTCAGCGACCCGGCAGCCGCTGTTCCAGTACCGGCTGACGATGACGAGCCGGCAGGACACCGGCGCGCAGGCGGCCGCCCTGTTCGGGTCGATCACACCGGTGCCGCTGCGCCGGGCCAAGTTCGACCTGATGCTGCTGCTCGACGAGTGCTTCGTCGACGGCGAACCGAGCTCGATGACCGGTGTCCTGGAGTACCGCACCGAGCTGTATGCCCGCAGCACGGCCCAGCGCACCGTCGACCGGTTCCTGGCCCTGCTGAGCGCGGCGGTCGCCGACCCGCAGGCGCGGGTGAGCCAGCTGGACGTGCTGCCCGCCGCGGAGCGGGCACGCCTGGGTGAGCTGGGCGCAGGACCGGTCACCGCGGAGCGCTACGAAGGCGTGGTGGCCCGGGTCCGGGCACACGCCGCGGCCCGCCCCGACGCCGTCGCGGTGTCCGCCCCGGACGGCGCCACCACGTACGCCCAACTGGTCGGCCGCGCCAGCGCGCTGTCGCGGCGGCTGACCGGCGGCGAGCGGGTGGCGGTGCTGGCCGGCCCCGGCGCCGGGCACATCGCCGCCGTGCTGGGCGTCCTTGGCGCGGGCCGGGCGTACGTGCCGCTGGACGTCACCGCGCGTGCGGGCGCTCTCGCCGGCATCCTGCGGGACAGCGGGGCGGACCAGCTGATCGTCGACGAGACCCACCGCGCTCTGGCCGACGAGCTGATCACCGAGGCCGCGGAGCAGTACGGCCTACGGGTCGAGCCGGTGGCGCTGGACGCCGGGGTGGACCCGGCGGCTGCTCTCGCACCCGACACGGACGCCCCGGACGCGCCCGCCTATGTGGTCCTCACCTCCGCCTCCACCGGCTCCAGGGCGGTCACGGTCGCCCGCGCGGGCCTGGTCAACCAGCTGCTGGCCAAGGCCGAGGCACTGGGCCTGACCCCGCAGGACCGGCTCCTGCACCCCGCGCCGGTCACCGTCGACCGCTCGGTGTGGCAGCTGCTGGCGCCGCTGCTGGCCGGCGGCACGGTGCAGGTGGCGGACCGGGACGCGGCCCGCGAGCCGCACGCCCTGTTCGAGGCCGTGCGGGACGGAGAGGTCACCGTGCTCGAGGTCGTCCCCGGCCTGCTGTCGGCCGCGCTCGACCGGTGGGACAGCGAGGGCACCGCGGTGGATCCCGGCCGGCTGCGCCGGCTGACGGTCACCGGCGAGGCGGTGGGCTCGGACCTGTGCAACCGCTGGCTGGCCAGGTTCCCGCAGGTACCGATCGTGAACTGCTACGGGCCGGCCGAGTGCGCCGGCGACGTCACGCACGCCGTGATCAGCGCACCGCTGGCGGCGGGCCGGCGGGTGCCGGTCGGCAGGCCGCTGCGCAACACGACCCTGCACGTGCTCGGCCCCGACCTGCGCCCGGTTCCCGGCGGCGTGCCCGGTGACCTGTATGTGAGCGGCGTCGGCGTGGGCTACCTGGGCTCGGCCGCGCCCGCCGCGACCGCGTTCGTGGCCGATCCGGCCGCGTCGGACGGCGGCCGCATGTACCGCACCGGCGATGTCGTGCGCTGGGGCGCGGACGGCGAGCTGGAGTTCCTGGGCAGGCGCGAGGAGCAGGCCAAGGTCAGGGGATTCCGGATCGAGCTGGGCGAAGTCGAGGCCGCGCTGCGGGCCCTGCCCTACGTCAGCCAGGCCGCGGTGCGCGTGGACGGGCAGGACGATGCCGCCTGGCTGTCCGCCTACGTCGTGCCCGTCCCGGGCACGCAGGTGCCGACCACCGCCGTCCTGGGCTCCGATCTCTCCGCGGTGCTGCCCGACTACATGCTGCCGTCGGCGGTGCTGGTCCTGGACGAGCTGCCGCTGACGGCCGCCGGCACGGTGGACCGCACGGCGCTGGCGTCGATCGAGCCGGGCACGTCCACGCCGGGCCGTGAGCCGCGTACCGCGGCGGAGCGCCTGGTGTGCACCGTGTTCGCGGACGTGCTCGGCCATGGGCCCGTGGGGGTCGACGACGACTTCTTCGAGCTGGGCGGGCACTCGCTGCTTGCGATCTTCGCGCTGGGCCGGGTGCGCGCCGAGCTGGGCGTCGACCTGCCGGTGCGCGCGCTGTTCGAGGCGCGCACCCCGGCCGCGCTGGCCGCGCTGCTGCCGCAGGCGGAGCAGGCGGACCGGCCGCCGCTGCGGCCCGCCGCCCCGCTCGCCGAGGGCGAGCACTGGCCGCTGTCGTACGCGCAGCGCAGGCTGTGGTTCCTCAACCACATGGCCGAGGGCGGCACCGGCACCTACAACGTGCCCGTCGCGATGCGCTATGCGGGCGTGCCGGACGTGGCGGCGTTCGAGGCGGCGCTCGGTGATGTCGTGGCCCGCCACCAGGTGCTGCACACGGTCTTCCCCCAGGACGCCGACGGCGTGCCGCACCAGGAGCCCCGGGCGGACTTCCGGCCGCGGCTGCGGGTCGTGGACGTGCCCGGCGCGGATCTCGCGGCCGAGCTGGCACGCGAGGTGGACCACGGCTTCGACCTGGAGACCGAGTGCCCGGTGCGGGCCCACCTCTACCGGCTGGATGACGGCGAGTCGGTGTCGTTGCTGGTGTTCCACCACATCGCGGTGGACGGGGTGTCGACCGGCCCGCTGCTGCGGCAGTTCGCCGAGGCGTACGCCGCGCGGCTGGCGGGCCGGGCGCCCGGCTGGGCGCCGCAGGCCCTGCAGTACACGGACTTCGCGGTGTGGCAGCGCGATCTGTTCGGTTCCGAGCGGGACGTTGAGGGGCCGCTGTCGGAGCAGTTGGCCGAGTGGCGCGAGGTGCTCGCCGGCCTGCCGGACGAACTGGAACTGCCGCGCGACTTCGTCCGGCCCGCCGTCAGCAGCCACACCGGCGAAACGGTCCGCTTCGCCCTGGACGCCGACCTGCACCGGGCGCTGGCCCAGCTGGCCCAGGAGCACAACAGCACCCTGTTCATGGTCGTCCAGGCCGCCGTCGCCGCCCTGCTCACCAAACTGGGGGCCGGCACGGACATCCCGCTGGGCAGCACGGTCACCGGCCGCGACGACGAGGGCCTGCACGACATGGTCGGGTTCTTCGTGAACACGCTCGTGCTGCGCACCGACACCAGCGGCGACCCCAGCTTCGTGGACCTGCTGGGCCGGGTCCGGGAGATCGACCTGGCCGCGTACGCCCGCCAGGACGTGCCGTTCGAGTACCTCGTGGAGGACCTCAACCCGGTCCGGTCGCTGGCCCGCCATCCGCTGTTCCAGGTGCTGGTGCAGTTCACCGCGGACGACGGCACGCCGCCGCTGGCGCTTGCGGGCCTGGACTGCCGCGAGGAGCCGCTGCACAACATGCGGCCCAAGGCCGACCTGGCCTTCGACCTGCTCGAGCGGCGGGCCGACGGCGCGCCGGAGGGCATCCTCGGCGCCCTGGTGTTCAGCTCCGACCTGTTCACCCGGGCCTCGGGAGAGCGGCTGAGCGAGCGGCTGATCCGGCTGCTGCGCGCGGTCGCCGAACGGCCGCACGAGCCGCTGAGCTCGGTGACGGTGCTCGCACCGGGTGAGCTCGAGCACATCATGGTGCACCGCAACGACACCGCGGTGGCCGTGCCGCCGGCCCTGGTGCCGGGCCTGTTCGCCGAGTCGGTGCGCCGGGCCCCGGACCGCGTCGCCCTGCGCTGCGGTGCCCGCGCGCTCACCTACCGGGAGCTGGATGAGCGAGTCGGCCGGCTGGCGGCCGCGCTCCTGGCGCGGGGCGCCGGCCCGGACACGGTGATCGGCATCGCGCTGCCGCGCGTGCCGGAGCTGGTGGTCGCCGCGCTCGCGGTGGCCCGCGCCGGAGCGGCGTACCTGCCCCTGGACCCCGACCACCCGGCCGACCGCATCCGCTACATGCTCCAGGACGCGGGCCCGCTGCTGGTGATCACCGACGCGGCGACCTCGGCCGGGCTGCCGGAGGCGGACGTGCCGCGGCTGCTGGTGGACGAGCCCGCCGGGGCCACGGCGCCCGCGGGAACCGCTCCCGCGGAGCCGGCCGGGCTGCTGCCGGACCACCCGGCGTACGTGATCTACACGTCCGGCTCGACCGGCCGCCCCAAGGGCGTCACCGTGCCGCACGGCGCCCTGCGCAACCTGCTGGCCGACATGGGCGGCAGGCTGGCCCTCACGGCCCGGGAACGCTTCCTCGCCACCACCACGTTCGGCTTCGACATCGCCAACCTGGAGCTGTTCGTCCCGCTGCTCGCGGGCAGCGAGCTCGTGCTCGCCGACCGGGCGGCGGTACGCGATGTGCAGGCGCTGGCAGCGCTGATCACCACGGAGCGGATCGATGTCATGCAGGCGACCCCGAGCCTGTGGCGGGCACTGCTGGACGCGGACCCCACCGCGCTGCGCGGACTGCGGGTGATCACGGGCGGGGAGGCGATCGGCGAAGCACTGGCGGCGGAACTGGCCGCCGTGGCCGGCTCGGTGCTCAACGTCTACGGCCCGACCGAGACCACGATCTGGTCCACGGCGTGGGAGGTGGACACCGAGCGGGCCGGGGCGCCCGCGATCGGCCTGCCGATCGCCAACACCCGTGCCTACGTCCTCGACTCCACGCTGCGCCCGGTGCCCGACCGCGTGCTGGGCGAGCTGTATCTGGCCGGCGACGGGCTGGCCCGCGGCTACCACGGCCGGCCCGGCCTGAGCGCGGACCGCTTCGTCGCCGACCCCTTCGGCCCGGCGGGCGCCCGGATGTACCGCACCGGCGACCTGGTCCGCTGGGGCCACGACGGCCGGCTCGAGTACGTCGGCCGCAGCGACCACCAGGTCAAGATCCGCGGCTTCCGGATCGAGCTCGGCGAGGTCGAGGCCGCGCTGCGGGCGCTTCCCGGGGTCCGCGACGCCCTGGTGAGCGTCGACGGCGAACGGGCGCGGCTGCTGGGCTACGTGGTGCCCGAGGCGGGCGCCGAACCGGTGCCGGAGCAGCTGCGCACGCAGCTCGCCGCCTGGCTGCCGGACTATCTGCGGCCGTCCGCGCTGACCGTGCTGGACGCCTGGCCGCTGACGCCCAACGGCAAGCTGGACCGGGCCGCGCTGCCGACGCCGGATACGGCGGTCCACGACCGGCGCCCCCCGCAGACCGTCTCGGAGAAACTGCTCTGCGGCGTGTTCGCGGACGTGCTCGGCCTGCCCGAAGTCGGCGTACTGGACGACTTCTTCGACCTCGGCGGGCACTCGCTGCTCGCCCCCGGGCTGATCGGGCGGGCCGTGGCGGCAGGCCTGCAGCTGGACATCGCCGACCTGTTCACGCATCGCACGGTGGCCGCACTGGCCGCGGTCGCGGACGAGCGGCAGCCGGCGGAGCAGGCCGCGGCCTGGCGCGGCGAGGCGATGAGCCGCGTCATCGAAGGCGCAGGCGAACTCGACCCGGTCGCCCCGGTGCTGCCGATCCGGCCGGACGGCGACCTGGCCCCGCTGTTCTTCGTGCACAGCGGCGTCGGGTTCGCACTGCCCTACATCGGTCTGGCCCAGCACCTGGAGCCGGGACATCCGGTCTACGGCCTGCAGTCGCCGGCGCTGTCCGGCACGGCGGAACTGCCCGGGAGCATGGGCGAGTTGGCCGACGCCTACCTCGCCCGCATCCGGGAGATCCAGCCCGAGGGCCCCTACCACCTGTTCGGCTGGTCGTTCGGCGGCCTGGTGGTGCAGGAGCTCGCCGCCCGGCTGCAGCGCTCGGGGGAGCAGGTCGCGCTGCTGGTGAATCTGGACGGCTACCCCGATGCCGGCCGGCCGGCACCGCGGGAGTCGCAGTCCGAGATGCTGGTGAACGTGCTGGACGTGCTCGGACACGACCGGGCCCGCTTCGAAGGACGCGCCCTGACGCCGCACGACGTACTGGACGAGCTGCGCCGGGAGAAGCATCCGCTGTTGGCGCTCGGCGAGGACACGGTGCTGCGGATCATGGCGCTGTCCGAGCGGCACGGGGCGCTGCTGCGGCAGTTCGCACCACAGCACTACGACGGCGAGCTGCACCTGGTGGTCGCCACCGCCGAGCGCACCGACGAGGAGCAGGCGGCCCTGGCCGACCGCTGGCGGCCCCATGTCGCCCGCCTCACCGAGCACGCCGTGGACGTGGGGCACGAGCACCTGATGCACCCGGCCCCGCAGGCCTGGCTCGCCGCCATGATCAACGGGCTGCTCAAGGACGGCTCGCAGCCGCAGAGGAAAGGTAGTGCGGGATGACCACGCAAGCGGCAGGAGCCCGGGCAGGCGCGCTGGCCTCGGCCCTGACCGAGATCGAGACGGTGGCGGCCCGACGGCTGCGCAGACTGCGCCGCGCGCCCGGCAGGCTGGTCGGGATCATCATGAACCCGATCATCGTGCTGGTGGCGTTCGGCTATCTGCTCGGTGACTCGGTGGTGGTGCCCGGCGACTCCGACTACAGCGAGTACATCTTCGCCGGTGGGCTGATGCAGGTGGGTCTGGCCGGCATCGCGCCCACGGCGATGGCCGTCGCACTCGACCTGCGCAGCGGCCTCGTCGACCGGCTGCGGTCGCTGCCGATCTCCAAGGCCACCGTGCTGATCGGCAACTCGATCGGCGATCTGGTGATGGGGCTCTTCGGCCTCGCGGTGGTCACCCTCACCGGCCTCGTCCTGGGCTGGCGCCCGCACGGCGATCCGCTGTCGGTGCTCGCGGGGTTCGCGGTGGCGGCGGCGTTCGTGTACGCCATGGTGTGGGTCGGCATCATGCTCGGGCTGCTCTGGCGCAATCCGGAGACGATCAACTCCATCGGCGGTCTCATCGCGGTGCTGTTCTCGTTCCTGTCCACAGGCTTCATCTCGGCGGAGAAGATGCCCGCGCTGGTCCGCCCGATCGCCGAGTGGAACCCGGTCAGCGCCGTGGTCACGGTGGTGCGTCAGCAGTGGGGCAACCCGCAGGACGTCTCCGGGTTCGCCGCCACCCACTCCGGCCTGGTCGCCGTGCTGTCCCTTGCGGCCGTGCTGCTGGTCACCGGAGCGATCAGCATGTGGCGCTACCGGGCCGATGCGCGCTGAGCCGGCCGACCCGAGACCTCTGGAGCTGAGGAAGACATCATGACGGTGCAACCTGCCCGCACACGCGAGGACCTGCGCTTCCCCGACCTGGCCGACCCGCGCACGTTCATCGACACCGACCTGCAGGCGATGTGGCGCGAGCTGCGTGCCACCGCGCCGGTCCACTGGAATCCGCCCGCACAGGACCGGCCCGGATTCTGGGCCGTGTCCCGCTACGAGGACGTCCTGGCGGTCTACAAGGACAACAAGCGCTTCACCTCGGAGCAGGGCAACGTGCTGTCGACCCTGCTGCAGGGCGGCGACTCCGCGGGCGGCAAGATGCTCGCCGTCACCGACGGCGTGCGCCACCGCGAGACCCGCAAGCTGATGCAGAAGTCCTTCTCGCCGCGGGTGCTCGAGCACGTCGGCCAGCTGGTGCGCCGGCGCACCAAGCAGCTGATCGCGGAGGTGGTCGCGCGGCCGGAGGCGGACTTCGCCACCGATGTCGCGGACCACATACCGATCAACACCATCGGCGACCTGATGGACATCCCGGTCGCCGACCGCGGAAAACTGGTCGACTGGAACAACAAGACCCTGTCCCGTTACGACGAGAACGACTCGCAGTTGGACGAGTGGCTGGCCCGCAACGAAATCCTGCTCTACTTCGGCGAGCTGGCCCGACAGCGCCGCCAGTCGCCCGGGGACGACGTGGTCAGCGCGCTGGCCACCGGCCTGGTCGACGGCGAGCCGCTGTCCGAGGACGAGATCATCTTCAACTGCTACAGCCTGGTGCTGGGGGCGGACGAGTCCAGCCGGATGTCCTCGATCGGCGCGCTGATCGCCTTCACCGAGCACCCGGAGCAGTGGCGGGCGCTGAAGAACGGCGAGGTGAGCATCGCCGACGCCACCGAGGAGGTGCTGCGCTGGACGACGCCCGCCATGCACTTCGGCCGCCGCGCGGTCGAGGACGTTCCGCTGCGCGGCGAGCTGATCCGCGCCGGCGACGTGGTGACCCTGTGGAACACCGCGGCGAACTTCGACGAGGACGCCTTCCCGGACGCGCACCGGTTCGACCTCGCCCGCAAGCCCAACCGGCACGTCGCGTTCGGCCACGGCCCGCACTTCTGCATCGGCGCGTTCCTCGGCCGCGCCCATGTGGCGGCGGTGCTTGAGGCACTGCGCGACCAGGTGGCCGCGATCGAACTCCGCGGCGAGCCGCGGCGACTCTATTCGAACTTCGTCTACGGCTACCAAGGACTGCCGGTCGCACTGACCGCTGAACGGTGAAACCGCGTACAGCACGTATAGCGCGTATAGGAGGAGTGGGGAAATGAGCGGCAATCCCTTTGATGACGAGAACGGCACCTTCCTGGTGCTGGTCAACGCGGAGGAGCAGTACTCCCTGTGGCCGGCGTTCGCGGAGGTCCCCGACGGCTGGAGCGTCGCGCTGGAGCAGGGCCCGCGGGCCGAGGCGCTGGCGTACGTGGAGCAGCACTGGAGCGACATGCGGCCCAAATCGCTGCGGGATCGCGTGGCCCGGCCGTGACGTGTGCCATCAGGGCCGAGGGCCTGGCACGCAGCTACGGCGGGATGACCGCGCTCGCCGGCATCGACCTCGATGTGGCTGCGGGCACGGTGCTCGGCCTGCTCGGCCCCAACGGGGCCGGCAAGACGACCGCGGTGCGCATCCTGTCCACGCTCTTGAAGCCCAGCGGCGGCCGGGCCGAAGTGGCGGGCTTCGACGTGGCCCGCCAGCCCGCCCTGGTGCGCAGCCGGATCGGTCTTGCCGGGCAGTACGCGGCGGTCGACGAACTGCTCACCGGCCGGGAGAACCTGGTGATGTTCGCCCGGCTGCTGCACCTGGGCCGGCGGGCCGCGCGGGAGCGCGCGGACGAGCTGCTGCGGCGCTTCGAGCTGACCGGGGCCGCCGACCGCCCGGCGGGCACCTACTCCGGCGGCATGCGCAGGCGGCTGGACCTGGCCAGTTGCCTGATCGGCTCCCCGGAGGTGCTCTTCCTGGACGAGCCGACCGTCGGCCTGGACCCGGCCAGCCGGATCGTCCTGTGGAACACCGTGCGCGGCCTGGTGCAGGACGGCATGACCGTCCTGCTCACCACCCAGTACCTGGACGAGGCCGACTGGCTGGCCGACGGCATCGTGGTGATCGAGTCGGGCCGGGTCATCGCGGCCGGTACGCCGGAGGAGCTCAAGCGCAAGGTCGGCGAGGACCGGCTCGAGGTGCAGCTGGTCGCCTCGGCCAGGGCCGAAGAGGCCGCCGGTGCCACCGCGTTGGCGGTGTCCGCGCTCACCCCGATCGCCCAGGCGCCGCCCACCGTGGACGGGGTGACCGGGCGGGTCTCGGTGCAGCTCAACGACGGCGCCCAGGGGGTCGGTGCCGCCGCGATCGCGCTGCGTGAAGCGGGCGTGGACGTCGCGGACTTCGTCCTGCGCAGGCCGACGCTGGACGACGTGTTCCTGAACCTCGTCGGCCACTCCGCCGACAACGGGTGACACCCCCGGCACCCGTGCCCCGGCCGGGCCCGGCCCGTGCGGTTGCAGGTCTTTCGTCCATTTCTGTTGCATTTCTGATGCCTCGTCACATCTGATCGAGGCGAACCACAAGACACTCGGAGGATGTGCCGTGAGCGATGTGAGCAGTGTGCGGGTACGTGAGGACATGTACGCGGGCTGGCTGAGCGCCGCCGTGTACAGCGCCGCGCGGCTGCGCCTGGCCGACCATGTGGCCGACGGGGTGCGCGGCATCGACGAACTGGCGGAGCGGACCGGGACGCACGCCGAGTCGCTCTACCGGCTGATGCGCGCGCTGGCCGGCGCCGGATACTTCCGTGAGGAGGCGGACCGGCAGTTCGGCATGACCCCGGTGACCGAGTTCCTGCGCTCCGACACCGAGGACTCGGTCAAGGACCTGGTGCTGTTCTACGGCCGGGAGGTCTACCGCTCCTACGGGGCGCTGTCCGAGGCCGTACGCACCGGCGAGCGCGCGTTCGACATCGAGTACGGCATGCCGCTGTGGGACTACCTGGACACGGTGGAGGACACCGGCAGCGCGTTCCGCAAGGGCATGGGCGCGGTCACCTGGAGCGAGCAGCTGCCGCTGCCCCAGACGTATTCCTTCGACGGCGTCGACACCCTGGTCGACGTCGGGGGCGGCCAGGGCTCGATGCTCGCCGCGGTGCTTCACGAACACCCCGGGATGAAGGGCGTGCTGGTGGAGATCTCCGCCGGGATCGACCACACCATGCGGCACTTCAAGGAGGCGGGTGTCGAGGAGCGGGTCGAGCTGCGCGAGGGCAGCGCCTTCGACGAACTCCCCGAGGGCGACGCCTATTTGATCAGCTGTGTGCTGCACGCGATGGACGACGAGCAGAGCGTCAAGGTGCTGCGGCGGATGCGGGATTCGATCAGGCCCGGCGGCCGGGTGGTCATCCTGGAGCGGATCGTGCCGGCGGGCAACGAGCCGGGCCTGGCCCGGATGCTGGACCTGACCATGATGCTGATGAACGGCGGCAAGGAGCGCACCGAGCGGGAGTGGCGGTCGCTGTTCTCCGCGAGCGGCTTCCGGTTCAGCAAGGCGGTGGCCATGCCGTACTTCAGCGGCGGCGCGGAGCTCTACGCCATCGAGGGCGTGCCCGTCGAACAGTGAGCCCACCCCGGGTGACCCCGCAACCCCCCGGAGCGTCCGTCCTGTCGACGCGCCGGGGGACTTGCGGCGTGCAGGGACCACTGCCTGCGCAGGAGTGCACTGCAGGAACAGATGAACCGATCACTGACGCGCGGCTGACGCGCGAGCAGGGGTGTTCCACCGGTCCGAAGGTAGGGGTAGCCCCATGTTCCAGGGCCCCAGGCGTCGTTACAGTAGTGATTCGTACCGGGATTCCGCGCTGATGACCTGCGCATATGTGGAATTTCGGCGGATTCGCCACCGGGCATTCCGGCGCATTGGACCGGATGTCCGGAAGGGGAGCCCGACCGCTCACCAGCACCAGCATGTTCGAGCCCTTTCTCCCTCTCGACGTTCCGCGGCCGGCTCGAACCAACGGAAGTCCCCGAGAAATAGGAGATATTGATGCGTTCGAGGCGAGAGCAGCCCAGGACCGAGGAGCTGCTGCGCTTACAGGACGTCCACAAGGTGTACGGGCGGTCGCGCAACAACGTGGCGGCACTGGCAGGGGTGTCGCTCGGCTTCCGGCGCCACACGTTCACCGCGGTGATGGGTCCTTCCGGCTCCGGCAAGAGCACCTTCCTGCACTGCGCCGCCCTGCTGGACCGGCCCACGTCCGGCAGCGTGTTCCTGGACGGCCAGGACCTGACGGCGATGGGCGAGCGGTCGCTGACCAAGCTGCGCAGGAACCGGATCGGGTTCATCTTCCAGAGCTTCAACCTGATGCCCGCGCTGACCGTGGTGGACAACGTGACGCTGCCGCTGCGGCTGGCGGGCAAGCGGCCCAACCGCAGGCTGGTGGCGGAGGTCATCGAGCGCACCGGTCTGACCGAGCGCCGCAAGCACCGCCCGGGCGAGCTCTCCGGTGGTCAGCAGCAGCGCGTGGCGATCGCCCGCGCCCTGGTCACCCAGCCCGACCTGCTGTTCGGGGACGAGCCGACCGGCGCCCTCGACACCGAGACCTCGCTGGAGATCCTGGGACTGCTGCGCGAGGCGGTGGACTCCGGTGAGCAGACCGCGGTGATGGTGACGCACGACCCGGTGGCCGCCTCCCACGCGGACCGCGTGGTGTTCCTGGTGGACGGCCGCGTCAAAAACGAGCTGGAGCGGCCCACCGTCCAGCAGGTGGCGAGCCAGATGACCCAGCTCGGTGCGTGGGCCCGGTCGCAGCGGCCCGCGGGCGCGGATCGGGGGCTGTAATGCTGCGCCTCGCGCTCAAGACCTTGCGGTTCCGCAAGGGCGGCTTCCTGGCGTCGCTGATCGCGCTGTTCGTCGGCGCCGTCGTCGTCCAGGGCTGCGGCAGTCTGCTGGAGACCGGCATCCGGGCCAACGTCAAGGCCGAGCGGCTGGCCGCGGCGCCCGTCGTGGTGACCGGCACCCAGGACTATCCCGGCTCCCCGGTCGGCAACGACGACGATCCGTTGACCGAGCGGGTGCTGCTGGACGAGAACCTGGTGGACGCCGTGGCCAAGGTGCCCGGTGTCGCCAAGGCGGTGCCGGACGTATCGGTGCCGATCACCGCGCTGGCCGGCCGGCCGGCCGAAGCGTTCGGGCACAGTTGGTCCAGCGCGGCGCTCTCGCCGTACAAGCTGGTGGCGGGCGCCAAACCGGCCGCGGCCGATGACGTGGTGGTGGACCGTGCCACCGCGAAGAAGACCGGAGTGCGGCCGGGCGCACGGCTGAAGGCGTCGGTGCGCGGCGTCCCGCACGTCTTCCGCGTCAGCGGCATCGCCGAGAGCCGCCACACCACCCAGGCCGCGCTGCTGTTCACCGACGCCGAGGCAGTCCGGCTCTACGACCGGCCCGGGAAGATCGACGACATCGGGGTGCTCGCCACCGCGGGCACCGACCCGGCGCGGCTCGCCGACGCCGTCGGTGACGCCGTCTCCGACCACGATGCCCAGGCGCTCCACGGCAACGACCGGGGGGTCGCCGAGTTCCCGGCCGCGATCAGCGGCAAGCAGAACCTGATTCCGGTCGCGGGCGCCTTCGGCGGCCTGTCCACCATGGTCGCGATCTTCGTGGTGGGCAGCACCGTGGGCATGCTGGTGCAGCAGCGCCGCCGGGAGATGGCGCTGCTGCGCACGACCGGGGTCACGCCGGGCCAGCTGCGCCGCATGGTGATGGCGGAGACGGCGCTGGCCGCGGTATTCGCGGGCGGTCTGTCCATCGTCCCGGGGCAGGCGTTCGGCCGCTTCATGTACGACGTCCTGGTCGACGAGGACCTGATCCCCAGGGAGATGATCTTCAGCCAGGGCTTGATCCCGCGGCTCGCCGGGTTCGGCGCCACGCTGTTCGCGGCGCTGGCTGCGGCGTTCATCGCCTCCCGCCGGGTGTCGAAGGTCCGGCCGACCGAGGCGATGGCGGAGGCCACGCTGCAGACCCGCTGGATCAGCCCGATCCGCATGATCCTGGCGTTCTTGTTCCTCGGCGGTGCGAGCGCGCTGGCGCTCGTGACAGCGATGGTGATGAGCGGGCCGACCGCGGCGAGCACATCCGCGCCGGCCGCGATGCTGTGGGCCGTGGGGATCGCCCTGGTGGCCCCGGCCCTGTGCCGCTGGCTCGCGGCGCTGCTGCGGTGGCCGGTGGGCTGGTTCACGGGCCTTTCGGGCCAGCTGGCCATGCTGAACGCGTCCGTGCGCCGGGTCCGGCTTGCCGCGGCGGTCACCCCGATCATGCTGGCCACCGGCCTGGCCACGGCGCTGATCTACCTGCAGACCAGTCAGGACGACGCCAGCAACCGGGTGTTCGCCAAGAACCTGAAGGCGGACGCGATCGTCGCCTCGCAGGAGGGCGCGCTCCCGCTGTCGCTGGTGGACACACTCTCCCGGCTGCCGCAGGTCGAGGGGGCATCCGCTTCGGCGTCCAGCGAAGGAAGCCTGGAGACCGTCCTGGATGCGGGCAAGAACGACAACGGCACGAAGACGGAGCCCAAGGTCAGGCCGACCAAGATCGACCTGCAAGGAGTCACGGCGTCCGGCGCACGGCAGACCATGGCGCACCGTGCGGTGCAGGGCGACTTCGGGAAACTGACCGGGAACAGCATCGTGCTGCCCGACCACGTGCTGCGCGACAAGGACAAGAAGGTCGGCGACCGGGTGCGGCTGCGCTGGGGCAACGGCGAGGCGAGCTCGATGACAGTGGTCGGGTCGTTCGACCCGCCGCGCGGGTTCGACTACGCGATGGTGCCCGCCGCCGAGCTGCTGCCCCACACCACGGACGGCGAGCTGTCCCAGATCCTGGTGAAGGCCAAGCCGGGGGTGTCGTCCCAGGACCTGAGGGCGGCGCTGCAGAAGCAGACCGGCGAGGTGCCCGGAGCCTTCGTCGCCAACCGCTCCGAGGCCAAGGCGGCGCACGCGGAGAGCGACAAGAGCGGCCGGGTGGCGAGCTACCTGCTGGCCGCCGTGGTGGTCGGCTACGCGGTGATCGCGCTGGTCAACTCCCTGATCGTGGCGACCGCCGAGCGGCGCAGCGAGTTCGCGCTGCAGCGGCTGATCGGCTCCACCCGCCGTCAGGTGCTGTGGATGATGTCCGTCGAGGCGCTGGTGACCGCGTTGGTCGGGATCGTGCTCGGCACCGGCGTCGCCGCCGGCTCACTGCTCCCCTTCGGAGTGGCCCTGGACGGGAACGTGATCCCCAGCGGGCCCGGATGGATCTACGCAACGATCGTCACGGCTGCGGTGGCGCTGACGTTCGTGTCGATCCTGCTGCCGACGACGCTCGCGCTGCGGGCGAAGCCCGTGGAGGCCTCGGTCGCTCCCTGACCACGACCGGCCGGGGCCCCTTGCCCGGCCGGACCCGCCCGTGCGGCGGACCCCGGACATCCCGGGGGCCGCGGCACCGCCTCGCGGCGGCAGGCAATCCCCCGCCCTGCCGCCGCGAGGCCCTTGTTCAACAAGCGCGTGGGCTTTCCAGTAACGCCATGCGTGAGGGGACTTCCGGCGATCCGTCGGTCAAGTCGCCCAGCCACGAGCGGTAGCTCGGAAAGGAGCGTGCGTATTGGTGGTAGTAACGGCGGATCATCTCCACCAGGCGGCGTGCGATGCCGCTGCTCATGGCGTCCTTGTGCCACACCAGCGTCAGTTCCGTGTACTGGGTGTCGGCCAGGGGCACGACGCGCACGTCGGACGTGGCGCCGGTGAGCGGGGTGAGGGCGGCTGCGCCCATCTGCCGCACCCAGCTCATGGCCTCGTGATATCCCCCTGCGTAATGGCAGACGCGGCGATCGCGCTGGCCCAGGCCGTTGAGCAGGTAGCGCTCCACGGGAGAGAACCAGTGGCTCCGGGCATAGCCGATCCAGGACAGGCCGTCCAACTGCGCTGCCTCCAGGACACTGTGGTCGGCCAGCGGGTGCCGTGCGGGCAGCGCCACCCAGACCGGATCGCGAACGATCGTGGCCTGGGAGAGATCGCCGTCGGAGAGCTCGACCGGGACGACCGAGCCCATGCACGACACCAACGCGGCGTCGAGTGTGCGGCGTTGCACCGTGGCGACGGCGTCCATCGAGAGAATGGTCTCCGTGCGCACGTCGACTTTGGGAAACAGTGCACGCAGTGCCCCGCGCAGGGTCGGCGGCGTCCATTCCTCGGTGCCGAACCGCAGGGTGCCGGACGTGTCCACGGCCGCCTCGGCGATGATGGCATCGGCCTGTTCCGCCAGCACCGCGAGCATGGGAATGACACGTTCGCCGAGCGGTGTGGGAGTCACGCCGCTCGGCGAACGGATGAACAGGCTCCCGCCCACAGCTTTTTCGATTCTGCGCAACTGGGCCGACAGGCTCGGTTGCGGAATCCCGACCTCCATCGCCGCTTTCGACAGACTCCCTGTCGTGTGTATGCTTTCGACAATCCGGGCATGCCGAACCTCTATCTCCACGTCCCCGTACCTTCCTCATGGTGGCCGTCATGCTGATGCAGACAAGCGACGCGCTGACCAGCGCCTCCCGGCGCGGGCAGCGGCGGCATCCACCGGATCGGGGGAGAGCGGGACCTGTTCGGCGACCATGACGGAAGGGCGCGGCTCACCGTCACTGCACCCCCCGTGCAATACGCCGTACGCTCCTCAAGAGACCCGCTTCATACTAATACCGATGCTTCTCTTTTCAAGAGCCGTCGTGATCGCAAAGAAGCGGCCAAGTGCGGCCCGTCCCGGCAAGGTTGCTGGTCAGCGCAGCGGCCACCGCGTCCACCAAAACAACTAAAACGGAGGCGGCCGCCCGGATCGGTGGCCCGCGAGGAAACTCAGCCGGTGCCGTCCGCCGGGGGGGGCGTCACACGGCGCGGCATGCGCGGCCGCCCTGACGACTACTGACGGGGCGTCACCTCCGGTGGTACTGCCCTGCGTCGCCCGGCACCCCATCCCGCCGGGACTTTCATCGACGGCTGAAAGTTCTGTCCCGGCAGGCTCCGCGCGCCTACGCTCGACTTGCGAATCCACGTGGATCCATGCGTATTTCGCGGAATGGGAATTCATGGATCGATAGCCGCGTGGCCGCACAATTCGGATGTACGGCCGCACGGTACGGAATTCCGTAAGTTCACTGCCTATGACCCGTGGAACTTTCCGGTTCCACACCGCGGAGTGTTTTCATGCCCGTTGAACACACGATGATGGAGCTGTTCCGGCAGCAGGCGGCCCGGTGGCCGGACCGCCCCGCGCTGGTCGGTGACGGAGGGCGTCTGACGTATGCGGAGCTGGACCGCGCGACCTTGCGCATCGCGCAGGTGCTCGCCGCCCATGGAGCGACGACGGACGAGCCGGTGGCGGTGGTGGCCGCACGCGGAACCGGGCAGCTGGTCGCGCTGCTGGGCGTGCTGCGCTCCGGCGCACCGTATGTCTGCCTGGACGTGGGGCAGCCCGACAGCAGGCTGACGGCGCAGTTGGTGGATTCCGGTGCCCGCATCCTGCTCACCGACCAGGCGCAGCCGGGATTCACGGGGACGACGATCCAACTCGACGAGCTGCCGCCGGCACCGGCCGGCGACCTGCGGCCCGCCGGGCCGGCGGATCTCGCCTGTCTCGTGTACACATCGGGGTCGACGGGTGCCCCCAAGGGCGTGGCGGTGACCCACGGCGGCCTCACCAACTATGCGCTCCACATGGTGTCGCTGCTGGACTGCGCGGACCAGCCACGGACGTTCGCCAGCGTGACGAGCCTGGCCACCGATCTCGGGAACACCGCGGTGTTCCCGGCGCTGGTCTCCGGCGGCTGCGTCCATCTCGTCCCGGCCGCGGTGGTTCTCGACCCGGTGAGCTTCGCGCACTACTGCCGGACCGAGGCCCTGGACTACCTGAAGATCACGCCGTCGCACCTCACGGCGCTGCTGAGCTTCGGGGATGCCGGTGTGCTGCCGCGCGAGGCGCTGTTGCTCGGCGGGGAGGCACTGCCCTGGGAACTCGTCGACACGGTCCGCTCCCGGGGCCGGTGCCGCGTCATCAATCACTACGGGCCGAGCGAGACCACGATCGGTTCGCTCACCTACGAGGTGGGGGCGGCCGAGGCGGCGGGGCGTCAAGGAGCGACGGTGCCCATCGGCCACCCCATCCGCGCCACGCAGATCCGGGTGGTCGATGACCGGCTCGAGCCGGTCCCGGACGGCGCGCCGGGCGAGCTGCTGATCTCGGGCGCCGGGCTGGCACGGGGGTACTGGCGCTCGCCGGAGCAGAGCGGGGAACGCTTCGCCGTCCTGGCGGACGGCACGCGGGCCTACCGGACGGGCGATCGGGTGCGCCGCTGCGGTGACGGAGCGATGGAATTCCTGGGGCGGCTCGACCAGCAGCTCAAGATCCGCGGTCACCGCGTGGAGCCGGCCGAGGTCGAGGCGGCGCTGTGCCTGCATCCGGCGGTGGCCCAGGCCGCGGTCGCGCCGGTCCGCGACGGCATGGGACAGCAGGTCCTGGCCGCTTTCGTGGTGCCGGCGAACGCGGTCGTGCCGGACGTTCGGGACCTGCGCGGGCATCTCGGTGGGCTGCTGCCGCCGCACATGGTGCCGGTGAGTGTGGAGCTGGTCTCCGCGCTGCCCTTCACGCTGAGCGGCAAACTCGACCGCGGCGCCCTGGCGCGCCGCGCCCACGGCGCGGGGGCGACGGCCGGCGGCTCCGGCGGCCGGCGCAGCGTGCCGGGGGCCGGCCGGTGATTCAGCTGAGGACGGGCCCGGGGCGGCGTGCCGGGCCAGGGGTGTGCGGCCCGGCCGCGCCCGCGGCTTCGGGCCGCAGGGTGCCACGTGCGGGGGCGGCGCCGAGCGGGGCCGGCGGGAGGGCCCTTGGGTGCGGGTGCGGGCCGAAGCCGTGTCCGTCGAGCAGGGCGATGCCCAGAGGTGTCGCTGTGTGCAGCACCTTGTTGCGGAAGCGGCGCGTGGTGATCAGCCCGGCCTCGCGCAGCACCGAGGCGTGCTGGCTCGCCCCGGCCGCGGAGATGCCGAGCCGGGTGGCGAGCTGACTGGTGGAGCAGCCCACCCGCAGGACCCGCAGTGCCGCGGCGCGGGTGCGTCCCACCAGTGCGTTCAGCGAGGAGCGTTGCTCTCGCGGCGGTGCCCCCCAGATCCTCTCGGCACTGCGGGCATCCAGCGGTACGGCGAAGACGAGGAGCACATGGTCGTCGTGCGGGCGCGGACCGACGATCATCCCGGGCCGGTGACTGAGGAACACGGACGGGCAGAGCACCAGGCCGCGCCCGCCCAGGCGGATGTCCTTGTCCGGGCCGCCGGGCAGGGTCAGTACGGCGTTGCGCCAGCCGATCCTCGGATGCAGCGTCGCCAGCAGCTGTTGCACGCCGCCCGACATCGCGATGCGCCCGCGGGCGTCGCACTCCGCTTCCAGGTGGCCCACCAGCCGGTCCCAGCAAGGCTCGACGGCCCGACGCCACACCTGCGGCAGCAGGCCGTCGCCGGACAGGCCCGTCCCGGCAGGGATCTGCGGGTCCTCGGGCGGAAGGGCGGCGGGCGCCGTGGCCGCCTGCGCCGGAAGGACGGCGGCGGCGTACTGCCGCCACGCGGCGGGGCAGGAGCCGCTGCCCGTGGCGAGTTGGCGCTGGGCGAGCGCGGTTTCGACGGCCGGCCCGGCCGTGGCTCTGAGGCTGACCCGAAGCAGGTCCTTGCTGCCGAAGTGGATCCTCTGCACGAACCTGCCTCTCGACGGCGCGTGGAAGGGGCGGTGTGTCCACCGGCCGACCCGCGGTGGCTGCTGCCAGGGGGCTGCCTGTCTGTCACACGCCGTCGCAGTCGTCGAGAGGCCGGGGCGGGGGCATCGCTCCGGGCCACAAGGCGGTGTCAGTACAGGTCGGCCCTCTGCGAGGACTCTCTCAAGGCCGCCTGACACCACGCTGATTGAGCACTGATGGGCCGGCGCCGAAGCGGCCTTGTCGGCGCGGCCGGCCGGATCAGGTGGCTGCCCAGGGGCGGAACTCGCGCAGGCCGTACAGCAGGGGCGAGTGCTGCTGGTGACGGGTGATCAGCCGGGTACGGCCGAAGACCGCGACGTGGTCGCCCACCCGCTGTGTGACCGTCACCGTGCAGTCCGCGATCGAGTGCGCGTCCCGTATCAGGTGGGGGCCGCCCGCCGTGGGGCCGGAGTGCCACGGTGTCACGTCGAACCGCCGGGGATCGCCGGAGGCGAACAGGACCGCGACGGACTCGGCGCGGGAGTGCAGCAGGTTGAGCGCGAAGCGCCCGCCGGCGAGGACCGCCTCCAGTGTCGGGCTTCCGTGCCGCAGACAGGCGACGAGCGTCGGGGGTGCCAGCGAGACGCTGCACACCGAGGAGCAGGTCATGCCGCGCGGCAGGCCGTCCTGACCGATGGCGGTCACCACCGAGACGCCGGAGGGGAATCCGCTCATCATGTCGCGGAACTCGTCGGGTTCGACCTCTTCGGCCGACAGGGTTTCGTGATCGGTCATGTCTTCGGTTTCCGCCTCGGGAGTCGGACAGAATACGCGGGTACGGGGGCAGGGGTCGGTCTCTGGATCTTCGGAAGGGGGCGTGCGGCCGGGCCTGGTCCAGGTTTTGCGTCATGTCACATCGGGTGGACTCGTTATCCGAAAGTGGACCCTAGGCGAGCGGATCGCGCCAGGCCACGACTTTCAGTTGTCGATGAAAGGCCGCGGTGCGCCGCCTTGGCCGGCGTTCGGCCGGGAAGGTTGACTGGGTCATCAGATATGGCCGGGGAACGCCCGGTTCCGTCTCGCGGACGGCGGACCCCGCCCGGAAGATGATCACGCGTGCCCCGGCGTCCGCGGCTGTGGTGCTGGTCAGGCGGCCTGCGCCTGCCCCCATACCAAATGATCGGCCGTGCGTGGTGCAGATGGTATGCCCATGATCGCCCCATCGGCAGGCAGAATTCATTCGATCACTCGATCGAATCGGGAGGGGAAATCGTGCAGTTCAGGGTGCTGGGGCCGCTGGAGATAGTGTCCGCCGAGAAGAAGCGTGCGATGACTTCCAGGCGGGCCGGAGGTGTGCTTGCGCTCCTGGCGTTGTCCCCGGGCAGGGCCATTCCGTTCGACCAGTTCATCGACGAACTCTGGGCGGGCCAGAGCATGGCCAATGCGCGAAATGCCTTACACGCCCACATCGTTCGCATCCGGCGGGCGATATCGGAAGTCAGCCCCGACGGCGGCAAGAGGCTGTGCACCACCCGCAACGGCTATCTCCTGGACGTACCCGCCGACTCCGTGGACGTGGTCCGCTTCACCTCGCTGGCCGACGCCGGCCACGAACTGGGCATGAGCGACCCTGTCGCCGCCTGCCGGCTGCTGACCGAGGCACTGAGCCTGTGGCGCGGGCCGGCGCTGATGGAGGCACGGGACGGAGCACGCTGCCGGATCAGTGCCGCGGACCTCGAGGAGCGAAGACTCACCGTCTATGAGGACCTGACGGAGTTCCAGCTCTCCGCAGGCCTCGGGCGCGTCTCCATCCCCGAGCTGCGGCAGCTGGCGGAACAGCACATCGAACGCGAGCGCCTCACCGAGCTGTTCATGCTCGCGCTGTACCGCGAAGGCCGGCAGTCGGAGGCGCTGGCCGCCTTCCAGACGGCCCGGCGGCGGCTCACCGACGGTCTGGGGGTGGAGCCCGGCCGCTCCATGTGCCGACTGCACCAGGCGATCCTCCAGCAGGCCGAGGTACTGGGCGAGCCGCGCGGAGTCACCCGTGTCTGAAGCGTGCGGCCGCGCCCGTACGGCGAGGCGCAGGCGCACGCGGCGAGCAGGGAGCAGGACACCGACGTCGCACAACGGCAGCCCCCGGGCGGCCTCTTCCCTGCCCTCGCTCGCCGTACCGAGCCGCTCCGAGCGCCGCGGCACACCTGGTGAAGGCCTCGGACACGGTGCGCGTGCGGCGTCGCGGCCTGGCGCCGCCCCGGCATGCCGCGCCGCCGTCCTGGCCCGGACCGGGCCGGCCCGGCGCCGGCGGCCTCGCGCCGCACACCCGTGCGGGCGACCACTTCTCCCCCGTCGAGCAAGCGGCCGCACCGGCCGCCGACCGCACCAAGGACCTGGAGGCAGACCCCATGACGAACCCCGACACCAGCTGGACACCACTGGACCTCAAGGCCGAGGGCGCCGGAGACGAGGACGAACTCGTCGCCCGCCTCAAAGAGATGGGCGGCGACGAGCTGACCCGGCTGCTCACCCAGGAGAAAGGCCTGGTCTTCCGCGGCTTCGGCGTCACCCCGGAGCGCCTTGACGAGATCCTTGACCTGCTGCTGCCCAACCGCCTCGCCTACGTGCACGGCAACTCCCCCCGCACCAAGGTCGGCAGCAACGTCTACACCTCCACGGAGTACCCGCAGGAGTTCACCATCTCGATGCACAACGAGATGAGCTACGCCCACGCCTGGCCGGCCCGCCTCGCCTTCTACTGCCAGATCCAGCCCGGCAGCGGCGGCGCCACCCCCGTCGTCGACGCCGCGCTGTGGCTGAACTCCCTGGACGACGAGGTCCGCGAGGCCTTCGCGAACGGTGTGCGCTACCTGCAGAACCTGCACGACGGCTACGGCCTCGGCAAGAGCTGGCAGGACACTTTCGAGACCACCGACCGTGAGGACGTCGAGGCCTTCCTCGAACCGACCGGCGCGCAGTGGGAGTGGAAGGCCGACGGCGGCATCCGCATCACCTCGCTCCGCCCCGCCACCACCCGGCACCCGGTCACCGGCACGGAGGTCTGGTTCAACCAGGCCGATCAGTGGCACCCGGCCGGCCTCGGCGATGACGCCGCCGCCGCCCTCGCCCAGCTCCTGCCCGAGAACGAACTGCCGCAGAACGTGACCCTCGCCGACGGCAGCCCCATACCCGCCGCGTACGTCGCGCAGATCCGCGACCGCGGCCTGGAGCACGCCGTCAATGTCGACTGGCACACCGGCGACCTCCTCCTGATCGACAATGTGCTGCTCGCACACGGCCGCCGCCCGTTCACCGGCGACCGCCGTGTCCTTGTCGCGATGTCGGACTGACCCGTCCCGCGCCGGGTCGCCGAACGGACGGCGGCTGCCGGGCGGTTACGGCGACGGCACGCACTGATCCCTCTCGGCGGCCCGGTGGCGCAAGGGTGGTGGTGATCGCAACCGAACGCACCCTGCCACCGGAGCGCACCGTGACCGTAACGACCTTGTTCAGGAAGACCGTTCGCTTCGCGGAGCAGGGCGGGCTCGCGCGCGGGGCCGGGCACCCCATGGAGCGGGTGTGTTATGCGGTGCTCGCGGTGGGCGGGGTGGTTCTGGTCGCGGTCCTCGGCGTGTTCGTGGCGCAGGCGCTGCGCGGCAATCCGCAGTCGGCGCCGAGCATGCGGCTGGCGCAGTGGGCGGGCTGGACGCCGATGCTCGTGGTGCTGGTGACGGGCGCGGCGATGATCGCCCGGGGTGTCGCCGAGGCCAACACGGGGGGACAGCAGGAGGCGTACGCGATCGGCGGCTTCCTGAAGCTCGTGCACGGGGTGAGCATGCACGGCGTGCTGGTGCTGCCGGCGCTGGCATGGCTCCTGGGGCGCACACGGCTGACCGAGGATCAGCGCGTGCGGTGGGTCGCTGCCGCCGCGTGGGTGTACGCGGCGGCCATCGCTGCCGCTGTGGCCGTCTCGCTGCTGTGAGGTGACGGGGCGCATGGCCAGGCGGGCAGGCCCCAGGAGCACGCCGACGCACCGGGCCGCGGGGGTGCCGCGGCGTTGGCCTGTCACATTCTCCGGCGCCGGCGCGTCAGACCCATGACGACGACCCCAGCGAGGCTGAAGGGCCGCCGCCGCAAGCACCCGATCCGCTCCCCTGTCCCCGAGGAGTCCCCATGTCCACCACCGCCGTCGTCGTCACCGTGCTCACCGCCGCCTGGGTCGCCTTCTCCGGCTTCTCCCTGCTGCGCAAGGCCGCGTTCGTCACCGAGCCGCTGACCCAGTACGGCATCCCGCAGTCGTGGTGGACCCTGCTCGGCCTGGCCAAGACCGCCGGCGCCCTCGGCCTGCTCGTCGGCCTCGCGGTGCCCGCGATCGGCGTGGCCGCCGGGACCGGCCTGGTGCTGTACTTCGGCGGCGCGGTCATCACGGTGCTGCGGGCCCGCTCGTACAAGACCGTCGCCTTCCCCGTGCTCTACCTGGCACCGGTCATCGCCACCCTCGCGCTCGGCCACGCCGCCTGACAGCAGCCCCCCTCCCCCACGGCCGGCAGGGCCGCCGCACCCCCGTGGCGGCGGCCCGCTCCCGGCTCAGCGCAGCCGGGTTGCGGCGTACGCCTCGATGGCGGCCCGCTGGTACGCGGCCAGGCCCGGCGCGATCGACTCGTACACCGCGCGCCAGTCCTCGTTGTCCACGCAGCAGTGCCCGATCGCGCGGTACTCCTCGGCGGTGGCCGCCCGGCTCTGGGCCGGCGTCCGGTACTGGGTGTCGATCTCGGCCTGCACCGCGTCGGCGACCACGGGCAGGCCGGCGGCCATCAGCTCGGCCAGCCGGATCATCTGCGCCGTCCTTCCTGGACTGCTCCAGTTCGGCGATCGTGCGGGCGACGGTGCCGGCGAGAGCATCGAGCCGGTCGCGCTCGGCGAGCAGCCGACGGTGGTGGCCCCGCAGGGCCTCAACCTCGTCGACCCAGGCCGGCGCCAGCAGGCCGACCTCGTCGTAGTGCCGCAAGGTCCGGGCCGTCACACCCGACATCCGGGCGACCTCCGCGATCGGCCAGGCCATCGCCGCCTCCCCCACACACGCTCCACCGGGCCGAATCTCCGGCCCTGCCCAGGGACGGTAGAGGCTTCCGCTGCGGCAAGGGCCGATCGACTGGGTCACTGCCTCCGACGCACGGCACGAGCGCCCCCAGCGCACGCGCGTTCAGTCGGCATCCAGCACGGTAAAAATCAAGGGGCCTGACCCCGAGGAGTCAGACCCCATATGACCTGCATGTTTGCCAGATCAGCGAAGTGGTGTTGAGTCACCGGCTAGATATTGAAGCGGAACTCCACCACGTCCCCGTCCTGCATCACATAGTCCTTGCCCTCCATGCGGGCCTTGCCGGCCGCGCGGGCGTCGGCCACCGAGCCGGTTTCGACCAGGTCGTGGAAGGAGATGACCTCGGCCTTGATGAAGCCCTTCTGGAAGTCGGTGTGGATGACACCGGCCGCCTCGGGGGCCGTCGCGCCCTTCTTGATGGTCCAGGCGCGGGATTCCTTGGGGCCGGCCGTGAGGTAGGTCTGCAGGCCGAGGGTGCGGAAGCCGACGTGGGCGAGGGTGGCGAGGCCGGGCTCCTCCTGGCCGACGGACTGGAGGAGTTCGAGGGCCTCCTCGTCGTCGAGCTCGGCGAGGTCCGCCTCCAGCTTGGCGTTGAGGAAGATCGCCTCGGCGGGGGCGACCAGGGCGCGCTGCTCGGCCTTGAAGTCGTCGTCGGTCAGCTCGTCCTCGTCGACGTTGAAGACGTAGAGGAAGGGCTTGGTGGTGAGGAGGTGCAGGTCGTGGAGCAGTTCCTCGTTGCCCGAGCCCTGGGCGATGCCCGCCGAGAAGAGGGTGTCGCCCTTCTCCAGGATCTCCTTGGCCGCCTCGACCGCCGCGACCTTCGGGACGATGTCCTTCTTGATGCGGGATTCCTTCTGGAGCCGCGGCAGGACCTTCTCGATGGTCTGCAGGTCGGCGAGGATCAGCTCGGTGTTGATCGTCTCGATGTCGTTCTTGGGCGAGACCTTGCCGTCGACGTGTACGACGTTCTCGTCCTTGAAGGCCCGGATGACCTGGCAGATCGCGTCGGACTCGCGGATGTTCGCGAGGAACTTGTTGCCCAGGCCCTCGCCCTCGCTGGCGCCGCGCACGATGCCCGCGATGTCGACGAAGTCGACGGTGGCGGGGAGGATCTTCTGCGAGCCGAAGATCCCGGCGAGCTTGGTGAGGCGGGGGTCCGGGACGCCGACCACGCCCACGTTCGGCTCGATCGTCGCGAACGGGTAGTTGGCCGCAAGGACGTCGTTCTTGGTCAGGGCGTTGAACAGGGTCGACTTGCCGACGTTGGGCAGACCGACGATTCCGATCGTGAGCGACACGTTGCGACTTCCCGTACGTGAGGACTGGCGTGAGGGCTGGCTGGGCGCGGCCCGGGGAGGCGGCGGCGCCGCGGCGCCGCCCTCGTCGTCCGGGGCGATCCCCCAGTCTACGGCGTGCCGCGCACCGCCCCGGCGCCCCGTCGGCCCCCTCCCATACCGCCGCCCTGTCGAACGCTCGGCCAAGCTCGGCCAAAGCGCGTGTCCCAAACCGGATTAACCGCCCGGTCGGACCTAGGTTGGTCCGGTGGAGCAACACAGGACTCGTCCGCCGGGCGCCAGGCCGCGCCGCACCGCGCCGCTGCCCGAACAAGGCAGCCCCGCGGAGCCCCCCGTCCCCCGTACCCCGCCGCACCCCCGCAGGCCCGCGTCGCCGCTCGCCCGCGCCCTGCGCAGAACCCCGCTGTACCGCAAGGTCAGCCGGATGCCCCTGTACCGCGCGCTGCGCCGCATGCCGAATCCGCGCCTGACCGGGCTCGGCAGCGGGCTCTTCGCCGCGGCCGTGATGTTTCTCTTCGCGTGCCTGCTGCGGCTGCTCTTCGACGGCGGCGGCTCGATCGTCGCGTACGGCGTGCTGTTCCTGCCGGTGAGCGCGCTCACGGCGCTGTGGGTGCGGCCCGCCGACCTGGTGAGCGCGCCCGTCTCCGTGCCGATCGCGTTCGCGGCCGGGGTGCTGCCGATCACCGAGGGCACCGGCGGCTTCGGCGGGCAGTTCATGGGGCTGCTCACGGCGCTGGCGCTGCACGCGGGCTGGCTGTACGGCGGGACGCTGGTCGCCGGGGTCATCGTGACCGTACGCAAGGTCAGGCTCATGGCGCGTCGGCGGCAGCAGCGGCAGCAACAGCAGCGGCGCGGACAGGTGCGGCCGCCGGGGCATCCGCCGCAGCGGCGCGTGCCCGCGTCCTAGGCCCTCCAGGCTCGGGGGCCTACACGGCCTATACCCCCCGCGTCGCCGCCCCGGCGGCCATCGCCGCGCCCACGATGCCCGCGTTGTTCTGCAGCTCGGCCGGGACGATCTCGGCCTTGATGCCCTTGATCAGGGGCAGGAACTTGTGGGCCTTGCGGCTCACGCCGCCGCCGATGACGAACAGCTCGGGTGAGAACAGCATCTCCACGTGGGCCAGATACTTCTGGACGCGGTGCGCCCAGTGCTCCCAGGTCAGGTCCTCGTCCTCGCGGGCCTTGGAGGAGGCGCGCTTCTCCGCGTCGTGGCCGCCCAGCTCCAGGTGGCCGAGCTCGGTGTTCGGCACGAGGTGGCCGCCGGTGAAGAGCGCGCTGCCGATGCCCGTGCCGAGGGTCAGCATGATGACCGTGCCCGTGCGGCCGCGGCCCGCGCCGAAGTGCATCTCGGCCACGCCCGCCGCGTCCGCGTCGTTCAGGACGGTCACCGGGGCGCCCCCGAGGCGCTCGGAGACCAGACGCCGGATGTCCGCGCCGAGCCAGCTCTTGTCGACGTTCGCCGCCGAGCGCGCGACGCCGTCCGTGATCACGCCCGGGAACGTCGCGCCGACCGGGCCCGTCCAGCCGAAGTGCTCGACGACCTCGCGCACGCACTCGACGATGCCGTCGGGCGTGGCCGGGTGCGGCGTGAGCACTTTGTGCCGCTCTTGCGCCAGGTCTCCGCGCTCCAGGTCAACGGGTGCCCCCTTGATCCCGGATCCGCCGATGTCCACACCGAAGATCTGCATGGACCCAACGTTACGACGCCGGACTGACAGTCACTTCCCGGTCGACAGCTCCGCGGCCTCCGCGCGCAGATCGCGGCGCAGCTCCTTGGGCAGCGAGAACGTGATCGACTCGTCGGCCGTCTTCACCGTCTCCACGTCCGCGTACCCACGCTCGGCGAGCCACTCGATGACGCCGTCCACCAGGACGTCCGGGACGGACGCGCCCGAGGTCAGGCCGACGGTGGTGACGCCCTCCAGCCAGGCCTCGTCGATCTCGTCGGCGTTGTCCACCAGATGCGAGGCGGGGACGCCCGCCTCCAGGGCGACCTCGACCATGCGGATCGAGTTCGAGGAGTTCTTGGAGCCGACGACGATGACCAGCTCGGCGTCCTCCGCGAGCTTCTTCACCGCGACCTGGCGGTTCTGCGTGGCGTAGCAGATGTCGTCGCTGGGCGGCGAGATCAGGCCCGGGAACTTCGTCTTCAGGGCGTCGACGGTCTCCATGGTCTCGTCCACGGAGAGGGTGGTCTGGGACAGCCAGACGACCTTGTCCGGGTCGCGCACCTCGACGTTCGCGACGTCCTCGGGGCCGTCGACGAGCGTGATGTGGTCGGGGGCCTCACCGGACGTGCCGATGACCTCCTCGTGCCCCTCGTGCCCGATCAGGAGGATGTCGAAGTCCTCCTTGGCGAACCGCACCGCTTCCTTGTGGACCTTGGTGACCAGCGGGCACGTCGCGTCGATCGTCGCGAGCTTGCGCTCGGCGGCCTCCTCGTGGACGGTCGGCGCGACGCCGTGCGCGGAGAACATCACGATGGAGCCCTCCGGCACCTCCTCCACCTGGTCGACGAAGATGGCGCCCTTTTTCTCCAGGGTCTGCACGACGTACTTGTTGTGGACGATCTCGTGGCGGACATAGATCGGGGCCCCGTACTGCTCCAGGGCCTTCTCGACGGCGATCACGGCACGGTCCACGCCCGCGCAGTAGCCACGGGGAGCGGCGAGCAGGACACGGCGGGAGCCAGGCGTTGCAGTCATAGGGACCATCGTAAGGCCGCGTACGACAGGTCAAAGATCGCCTCAATGGGGAGACTGGGAGCCAGTTTGTGACCAGCGGAGGCACCCGGAGGCCCGATGTCCGCCCACACGCCGAACGCGCCCCTGCCGCCCGAGGGTGAGGGGCCCCCGCCAGAGGCGGAGGCGCCCCCGCCCGCGGCCGGGGGTGAGGGGCTGCGGCGGAGTCTCGGCTTCCGGGACCTCGTCGTCTACGGACTGCTGTTCATCGCCCCGATGGCCCCGGTCGGCGTCTTCGGGACGCTCGACGCGAAGTCGCACGGAGCGGTGGCGCTGGTCTACGTCATCGCGACGATCGCCATGGCGTTCACCGCCTTCAGCTACGCGCAGATGGTGAAGGTGGTCCCCCAGGCGGGCTCGGTGTTCGCCTACGCGCGCGTGGGGCTCGGAAACGGGCCCGGTTTCATCGCGGGCTGGATGGCGATGCTGGACTATCTGCTGATCCCGGCCGTCGCGTATCTCTTCTCCGGGATCGCCATGAACGAGCTGGTGCCGTCGGTGTCCCGGTGGGTGTGGACGGCGATCGCGGTGGCCCTGACGACGGCGCTGAACCTGTGGGGGGTGCGGCCCGCGGCGCGGGTCGGCTTCGCGGTGCTCGCGCTGGAGATCGTGGTCCTTCTGGTGTTCGTGGTGGCGGCCGTCGTGGTGCTCGCGCGGGACGGCGCGGAGCGGGGGTGGCTGTCGCCGCTCACGGGGGACGGCACGCAGGGGGCGTTCGCGCTGTCGGCGGTGGTCGGCGCGGTGTCGGTGGCGGTCCTGTCGTACCTCGGCTTCGACGCGATCGCGTCGTTCGCGGAGGAGGTCACGGGCGGCTCCGCGAAGGTGGCGCGGGCGGTCCTGTTCTGCCTGGCCCTCACCGGTGTGCTGTTCGTGGTGCAGACGTATCTGGTGGCGCTGATGACGCCGACGTCGTCGGCCCACCTCGCCGACAACCCCGGCGACCAGGGGTCCGCGTTCTACGTGGCCGTGGACTCGGCGGTCGGGGACTGGCTGCACGACCTGGTGGCCGTCAGCAAGGCGATCGGGGCGGCGTTCGCGGCGCTCGCGGGGCAGGCCGCGGCGGGGCGGCTGCTCTTCGCGATGGGGCGTGAACGGCGGTTGCCGCGCATGCTGTCGAAGACGGAGTCCGGCACGCCCCGGATCGCGCTGCTGTGCGCTGCCGTCGTCACGCTGGTCGCGGCCGTGTGGGCGGCGCGGCGGGACGACGGCATGGACCATCTGGTGTCGGTGGTCGACATCGGGGCGCTGACGGCCTTCTTCCTGCTGCACGCGAGTGTGGTGGGCTGGTTCGCGGTACGTCGCCGGGGTGGCGAGGTGAGTTGGTGGCGGCACATTCTCGTGCCCGTGCTCGGGGCCGCGATCGTGGTCGCCGTCATTGCCGAGGCTTCCGGCTCCGCGCAGGTGGTGGGGGCGATCTGGCTGGGGGTGGGTTTTGTGGTGCTGGTTGCTCAGGGGGTGCGGCGGGGGGAGGCGCACGTGCCGTAGGACGACGGTTGCCGGGAGCCGGGGCCGGGGTTACGGAGAGTGCGTTGCCCGGCGCCGCGGGGGGCCGCCCTGTGCCCACCCGTGCCGCCCACTGGGCGGCCCAGCTGCCCACAGGGCGGGCGGGGTAGGAAGCGCGGGACTAGCTGCCCACAGGGCGGGGGCGGGGTGGGAAGCCGCGGGACAGGCTGTCCACAGGGCGGGCGGGGTAGGAAGCCGCGGGACTAGCTGTCCACAGGGCGGGCGGGGTGCGAAGCTGCGGGACCAGCTGCCCACAGGGCGGCACGGGTGCCCGCAGACGGAGGCGCTGTCAGTGGCGGGGGCTAGTCTCGCGGGATGGGTCTCAATACGTCCGCGGACGCCCCCCTGCCCGTCGGGGAGGTGTCCCGCCTCATCGGAGGCTGGATCGACCGGCTCGGCGCGGTGTGGGTCGAGGGTCAGATCACGCAGCTCTCCCGCCGCCCGGGCGCGGGCGTGGTGTTCATGACGCTGCGCGACCCGTCGCACGACATCTCCGTGAGCGTCACCTGCTACCGCCAGGTGTTCGACGCCGTCGCGGACGTCGTCTCGGAGGGCGCCCGCGTGGTCGTGCACGCGAAGCCGGAGTGGTATGCCCCGCGGGGCCAGCTCTCCCTGCGCGCCGCGCAGATAAAGCCGGTCGGCGTCGGTGAACTGCTCGCCCGCCTGGAGCAGTTGAAGAAGTCCCTCACCGCGGAGGGCCTGTTCGCGCCGGAGCGCAAGCGGCCGCTGCCGTTCCTGCCGCAGCTCATCGGCCTGGTCTGCGGCCGCGCCTCGGCCGCCGAGCGGGACGTCCTGGAGAACGCCCGGCACCGCTGGCCGGCTGTCCGCTTCGAGGTGCGCAACGTGGCGGTGCAGGGCGTGCACGCCGTCCCCCAGGTGGTGCAGGCGGTGAAGGAGCTCGACGCCCTCGCCGAGGTCGACGTGATCGTCGTCGCGCGCGGCGGCGGCAGCGTGGAGGACCTGCTGCCGTTCTCCGACGAGCAGTTGGTGCGGGCCGTGGCCTCGTGCCGTACGCCCGTGGTGTCCGCGATCGGCCACGAGCCGGACAACCCCCTCCTCGACCACGTCGCCGACCTGCGCGCGTCGACGCCCACGGACGCCGCGAAGAAGGTCGTGCCGGACGTCGGCGAGGAGTACGAACGCGTGGCGTTCCTGCGGGACCGCGCACGCCGCAGCGTCGAGGCCTTCCTCGACCGCGAGGAGCGCGGCCTCGCGCACGCCCTGGCCCGCCCCGCCATGGAGCGCCCGCACCGCATGGTCGAGGAGCGCGAGGAGCAGATCACGGCGTACGTGGACCGCGCACGCCGCACCCTCGGCCACCTCCTGGACCGCGCCGAGTCGGAGCTGACCCACACGCACGCGCGCGTGGTGGCCCTCTCCCCCGCCGCCACGCTCCAGCGGGGGTACGCGGTGCTGCAGAAGAAGCAGGACGGCGGCGCGGTGGTCCGGGCGGCGGACGAGGTGACGCCCGGCGAGGAACTGCGGGCCCGGGTCGCCGAGGGCGAATTCACCGTACGAGTCGACATCTAGGGTGGGCGCATGACCAGCAGGACGGACACGGAAACGGAAGCGGCGGCGCTCGGCTACGAGCAGGCCCGGGACGAGCTCATCGAGGTGGTGCGCCGCCTGGAGGCCGGGGGGACGACCCTGGAGGAGTCCCTGGCGCTCTGGGAGCGCGGCGAGGAGCTGGCCGCCGCGTGCCGCCGCTGGCTCGACGGCGCCCGCGCCCGGCTGGACGCGGCCCTGGCGGACCCGGCCACCGAGGACGACTCGGACGCCGAAGACGCCGAGGACGCCTAGAGCACCCAGGACGCCTGGGGCGCCCAGGCCCCCTGGGCCACCCGGGCGCCCCCAAGACACCCGCCCGATCCACCCCCACCCCTGTGAAGCGGATCACCACACGCCCGTTTTAGTTGAACATTGAACCTCACTGTCGTACTGTCGATCTCACCGGCCGGCACCGGAGCACCGCCCAGGCGCTCCGCCACCACCGTCCGGAGCCCTCAGCCACGTATCGAGAAGGTTGCAAGAGATGTCTCTCGTTCTTGACCCCGCCGCCCAGGACCTGCTCTTCCGTGAGGCCCGCACCGCGAACACCTTCACCGACGAGCCCGTCACCGACGAGCAGGTGCAGGCCATCTACGACCTGGTCAAGTACGGCCCCACCGCCTTCAACCAGTCGCCGCTGCGCGTGACGCTGGTCCGCTCCCCCGAGGCCCGTGAGCGCCTGGTCGCGCACATGGCCGAGGGCAACCGCCCGAAGACCTCGACGGCGCCGCTCGTCGCGATCCTGTCGGCGGACAACGAGTTCCACGAGGAGCTGCCGCAGCTCTTCCCGCACTTCCCGCAGGCCAAGGACGCCTTCTTCGCCGAGCGCCCGGCCCGCGAGCGGGCCGCCGGCCTGAACGCCGCGCTGCAGGCCGCCTACTTCATCGTCGGCATCCGCGCCGCGGGCCTCGCCGCGGGCCCGATGACCGGGTTCGACCCCGCGGGCGTGCAGAAGGAGTTCCTGGACGACGACCACACCCCGCTGATGGTCGTCAACATCGGCAAGCCGGGCGAGGACGCCTGGTTCCCGCGCTCCCCGCGCCTGGCGTACGACGACGTCATCACGACCGTCTGAGCCGCCGCGCCACGACGCACCACAAAGTGAGAGGCCCCCGGCAACCGCCGGGGGCCTCTCACGTCGTCCGAACGCCCGGATCTCCCGGTCTACGCGCCCGTCCGGATCGGCGTCCGCTTCATCTCCAGCGACTCCACCATCGCCGTGAGCTGCCCGAACCCGGCGGTCCCCGCGACCACCGTCGTGGCGCCCTTGTCGCGCAGGACGAGCGCGTCGTAGCGGGTGCCCTCGTAGCGCTGCCAGGTCCGCCCCGCGATCTTCTGCGTGCGGTCCGTCTTCCTGGCCCCCTGCGTGGCCGTGTCGATGAACTCGGCGGGCTTGGCGGTGGACTGCTTGATCGCGACGTACTCACCGGACGGGTCGAGGAAGCCCAGGTGCCAGCTGTCGTGGGCGGCGCCGTTGTACCGCACCGACGTCGGCTTCCACGACTTGGGCAGGCCCTGGGGCGCCGCCACCGGGTAGGCCGCGGCCCGCCGGGCCGTCAGGAGCTCGACGCGGTAGTCGACGCGCTTGACGGGGTCCTTGGACTCGTCGTGCGGGATGAAGACGTAGCTCACCGCCACGACGATGCCGATGACGGCCATCGAGAGCAGCATGTTCCGCACGGTCTGCTTGCCATTTCTGCCTGCCACGCCCCCAATCGTCGCAGGTCCCCACCGCGCCCCGGGCCGCACCCCCACCCGCGCTCACGTGTGGGGCCCTCTGCTCATTCTTTCGACCTGCGGATAGAGTCGAGCCATCACCCTCACCCGGCCGCCACGGCACCCGGCCGTCGTCGTATCAGAAAGGTGCGCCTCGATGACCGAGCATCACTCCCTGCCGTCCGAACTCGAGGTCTCCCCGGAGGCCCCCGACCGCAACCTCGCCCTGGAGCTCGTCCGGGTCACCGAAGCCGCCGCCATGGCCGCGGGCCGCTGGGTCGGCCGCGGCGACAAGATCGGCGCGGACGGTGCCGCCGTCAGGGCCATGCGGACCCTCGTCCACACCGTCTCGATGAACGGCATCGTCGTCATCGGCGAGGGCGAGAAGGACGAGGCGCCGATGCTCTTCAACGGCGAGCGCATCGGCGACGGCACCGGCGCGGAGGTCGACATCGCCGTCGACCCGATCGACGGCACCACCCTCACCGCCAAGGGCATGCCCAACGCGATCGCGGTGCTCGCCGCCGCCGACCGCGGCACCATGTTCGACCCGTCCGCCGTGTTCTACATGGACAAGCTGGTCACCGGCCCGGAGGCCGCCGACTACGTGGACATCAACGCGCCCGCCGCGGTGAACATCCGCCGGGTCGCCAAGGCCAAGAAGTCCGCGCCCGAGGACGTCACGGTGATGATCCTGGACCGCCCCCGGCACGAGGGCATCGTCAAGGAGATCCGCGAGACCGGCGCCCGCATCAAGTTCATCTCGGACGGCGACGTGGCCGGCTCGATCATGGCCGTGCGCGAGGGCACCGGTGTCGACCTGCTCATGGGCATCGGCGGCACCCCCGAGGGCATCATCAGCGCCTGCGCGATCAAGTGCCTGGGCGGCGTCATCCAGGGCAAGCTGTGGCCCAAGGACGACGAGGAGAAGCAGCGCGCGCTGGACGCCGGGCACGACCTGGACCGCACGCTCTCCACCCACGACCTGGTCAGCGGCGACAACGTGTTCTTCGTCGCGACCGGCATCACCGACGGCGAACTGCTCCAGGGCGTGCGCTACGGCGCCGAGTCCGCCTCGACCTCCTCGCTGGTGATGCGGTCCAAGTCCGGCACCATCCGGAAGATCGACTCCGACCACCGCCTGTCGAAGCTGCGCGCCTACAGCGCCATCGACTTCGACCGCGCGAAGTAGCGGGGGCGGAAGTAGCGGGGGCGTACGAAGCGGCGGGTGGCGTACGACGACGGGGGCGCTCCGTGCGGGGAGCGCCCCCGTCGTCGTACGGAAGAGTCCGCAGGCGTGCGGCCGTGACGGTCCGCTAGCCCGCGGCCGCGATCGTGCCGGCCGCCGCGCGGGTGGCCTTCTGCAGCTCCAGGTCGCGCCGGCGGCGCCGGGCGAGGACCACGCGGCGCTCGGCGGCGGTCAGGCCGCCCCAGACGCCGTACGGCTCCGGCTGGAGCAGGGCGTGCTCACGGCACTCGACCATCACGGGGCAGCGGGCGCAGACGCGCTTCGCGGCTTCCTCGCGGGAGAGGCGGGCGGCGGTGGGCTCCTTGGACGGGGCGAAGAACAATCCGGCCTCGTCCCGGCGGCACACGGCGTCCGAGTGCCATGGGTTGTCCTGGTCCCTCTCTCGCACTGGCACCCCGCCCCAAGCACTCTGCGCTCGAGCAGGGGAGGCCCCCTCAGCCGGGACGGCGACCTGCAGGGACTGATGCGTCGGTTGCAGCACGGTCTACTCCTGACGACGGCTTCGCGAGCGAGAGACGATGCACCAAGCTCTACCCGCTGTGTGCGGGCCTATGCACTGAGTTCCGGTGTACGGAAGCTCAGGTTCCTGCCGGATCGCGGGCTTGGCCGGATCGTTTCGTTGCCCCTCGCCACCGCCGCGCGCCGGTGCGCGACGGCGCGCTCAGCCCTGCAGCTTCTTGCGGAGATATCCGCGCAGGTCACGGATGAGCTTGCCGCGTTTGGCGCGGGCCTTGATGTCGCCGCAGACGGCGAGTCCCTCGACGTAGACCTCCGGGGCGTCCTTGTCCTGGGCGTCGAGCGTGTCCACTTCGCAGGAGCCCAAGACGCCCGTGCCGCGGCCGTGCAGCGAGACGTTCTCCGGGACGCGGATCTTCACGTCTCCGAAGATCGCGAAGCCCTTGATCACGACCTTCCGGTGCTCGAAGACGGCCTCGCTGAGGTCGAGTTCCACGTCACCGAAGACGGCGTACACATGCGTGCGACGGGCCACGCGCCAGCGGCCCTTGCGGACCGCGTCTCCGAAGACCGCGTACACCGTCTCGTCGGGGGCCTCGGGGACGTCGCCGGGCGCGGGGCGGACGGGGGCCTTCTCGAACGACGGGCCGCTGTCGTCGACGGCGGGCAAGTCCTCGACGAGCGGCTCCAGTTCGGCGACGGTCTTGGCGTTGTAGACCTCGTCGATGCGCTCGGCGTGTTCCTGCGGGTCGAGCCTGCCCGTGGCGAGCGCCTCGGACAGGATGTCGGCGGCGCGGTCTCGGTCGGCGTCCGAGGCACGGAGCCGGGCGGGCGCCTTGGCGGAAGGTGTCTGGGAACGCTTCTCTAGGTCCACGCGGGCAGCGTACCCAAACGCGATAGATCGCGACTACCCCTTGAAGGGGGCGGTCGCGACCGGTACGGAAGCGGGGCGCGGCCAACTGAGCCTTACCTCACAAGAAGGGCGGCCCGGGCGCGTTCTACGCTGGTCGGGCGCTGCCAATGGAGGCCGCGTCGCTGTCTGCCGAGTGAGGAATTGGGCGTCATGCCAGAGTTTGCGTACTCCGATCTGCTCCCGCTGGGAGAGGACACCACCCCGTACCGGCTGGTGACCTCGGAGGGTGTGTCCACCTTCGAGGCCGACGGGCGCACGTTCCTCAAGGTCGAGCCGGAGGCGCTGCGCAAGCTCGCCGCCGAGGCGATCCACGACATCCAGCACTATCTGCGCCCGGCCCACCTGGCCCAGCTCCGGCGCATCGTCGACGACCCGGAGGCGTCCGGCAACGACAAGTTCGTCGCCCTGGACCTGCTGAAGAACGCGAACATCGCGGCGGCCGGTGTGCTCCCCATGTGCCAGGACACCGGCACGGCCATCGTCATGGGCAAGCGCGGCCAGAACGTGCTCACGGCGGGCGGCGACGAGGAGGCCCTGTCGCACGGCATCTACGACGCGTACACGAAGCTGAACCTCCGCTACTCGCAGATGGCCCCGCTCACCATGTGGGAGGAGAAGAACACCGGCTCCAACCTCCCGGCCCAGATCGAGCTGTACGCGACCGACGGCGGCGCGTACAAGTTCCTGTTCATGGCCAAGGGCGGCGGCAGCGCCAACAAGTCGTTCCTCTACCAGGAGACCAAGGCGGTCCTCAACGAGGCCTCCATGATGAAGTTCCTGGAGCAGAAGATCCGCTCGCTCGGCACGGCGGCCTGCCCGCCCTACCACCTGGCGATCGTCGTCGGCGGCACGTCCGCCGAGTTCGCGCTGAAGACCGCCAAGTACGCCTCCGCGCACTACCTGGACGAGCTGCCCGCCGAGGGCTCCGCTACCGGGCACGGCTTCCGGGACAAGGATCTTGAGGAGAAGGTCTTCGAGCTGACGCAGAAGATCGGCATCGGCGCGCAGTTCGGCGGCAAGTACTTCTGCCACGACGTGCGCGTGGTGCGCCTGCCGCGGCACGGCGCCTCGCTGCCGGTCGCGATCGCGGTCTCCTGCTCGGCCGACCGCCAGGCCGTCGCGAAGATCACCGCGGAGGGCGTGTTCCTGGAGCAGCTGGAGACGGACCCGGCGCGGTTCCTGCCCGAGACGACCGACGAGCACCTCGGCGCGGACGAGGACGTCGTCAAGATCGACCTCAACCAGCCCATGGACGCCATCCTCGCCGAGCTCACCAAGCACCCGGTGAAGACCCGGCTCTCCCTCACCGGCCCGCTCGTCGTCGCCCGCGACATCGCGCACGCCAAGATCAAGGAGCGGCTCGACGCGGGCGAAGAGATGCCGCAATACCTGAAGGACCACCCCGTGTACTACGCGGGCCCGGCCAAGACCCCCGAGGGCTACGCCTCCGGTTCTTTCGGGCCGACCACGGCCGGGCGCATGGACTCCTACGTGGAGCAGTTCCAGGCGGCCGGCGGCTCCAAGGTGATGCTGGCCAAAGGGAACCGCTCCCAGCAGGTCACGGACGCGTGCGGGGCGCACGGCGGCTTCTACCTGGGCTCGATCGGCGGCCCGGCCGCGCGGCTCGCGCAGGACTGCATCAAGAAGGTCGAGGTCGTCGAGTACGAGGAGCTCGGCATGGAGGCCGTCTGGAAGATCGAGGTCGAGGACTTCCCGGCGTTCGTCGTCGTCGACGACAAGGGCAACGACTTCTTCCAGGCGCCCGCCGAGCCGCCGACCATCATGAACATTCCGGTGCGGGCGCCCGGCCAGGCGTAGCGGCCTTTTCGCGTCGTCCACGGCCGCCCGAGATTTTTACTGGCGGGTAGGGATCTTGGGAATACTCCGGGCAGGGCGAGGGCTCACCTCTGAGAGGCAGTCATGGGCCGGACGACCGCTCCGTGGCTGCCTGTTGCGGGCACCACGGAACGGAAGGACAGTCGGAACATGAGCGGCGGCGCAGGCAGCGACGAGTACCGGGGCGACTACCGGATCGAGCACGACTCCATGGGCGAGGTGCGGGTGCCGGCCGACGCCAAATGGCGGGCCCAGACCCAGCGTGCCGTCGAGAACTTCCCCATCTCCGGCCAGCGCCTGGAGCGCGCCCACATCGCGGCCCTCGCCGAGATCAAGGCGGCCGCCGCGAAGGTCAACGCCGACCTCGGCGTGCTCGACAAGGACGTGGCCGGGGCCGTCGCGGACGCGGCCCGCGAGGTGGCCGACGGCCGCTGGGACGACCACTTCCCGGTGGACGTCTTCCAGACCGGCTCCGGCACGTCGTCCAACATGAACACGAACGAGGTCGTCGCCACGCTCGCCTCCGAGCGGCTCGGGCGCGACGTCCACCCGAACGACCACGTCAACGCCTCACAGTCGTCCAACGACGTCTTCCCCTCGTCGATCCACATCGCGGCGACGGCGGCCGTCACGGGTGATCTGATCCCGGCCCTCGACCACCTGGCCGCGGCCCTCGAGCGCAAGGCCGAGGAGTTCGCGGACGTCGTCAAGTCCGGGCGTACGCATCTGATGGACGCGACGCCCGTCACTCTTGGGCAGGAATTCGGCGGGTACGCGGCGCAGGTGCGGCTCGGGGTCGAGCGGCTGCGGGCGTCGCTGCCGCGCCTCGCCGAACTGCCGCTCGGCGGTACGGCCGTGGGCACCGGCATCAACACCCCGCCCGGCTTCTCCGCCGCCGTCATCGCCGAGGTGGCCCGGGCCACCGGGCTGCCGCTCACCGAGGCGCGCGACCACTTCGAGGCGCAGGGTGCCCGGGACGGGATCGTGGAGACCTCCGGGCAGCTGCGCACCATCGCCGTGAGCCTCACGAAGATCTCCAACGACCTGCGCTGGATGGCCTCCGGGCCGCGGACCGGGCTCGCCGAGATCAGCCTCCCCGATCTCCAGCCCGGGTCCTCGATCATGCCCGGCAAGGTCAACCCCGTGATCCCCGAGGCCGTGCTCATGGTGGCCGCGCAGGTCACCGGCAACGACGCGACCGTCGCGGTGGCCGGGGCGGCCGGCAACTTCGAGCTGAACGTGATGCTTCCCGTCATCGCGAAGAACGTCCTGGAGTCGGTGCGGCTGCTCGCCAACGCCTCGCGGCTGCTTGCCGACCGGACGGTCGACGGGATCGTCGCCCACCGGGAGCGGGCCCTCGAGTACGCCGAGTCCTCTCCCTCCGTCGTCACTCCGCTCAACAAGTACATCGGGTACGAGGAGGCGGCGAAGGTCGCGAAGCGGGCGCTGGCGGAGCGCCGGACGATTCGCGAGGTCGTCCTCGACGCGGGGTACGTCGACCGCGGCGCCCTGACCCTCGCGCAGCTGGACGAGGCGCTGGACGTACTCCGCATGACGCGGCCGTAGGCCTTCGCGGGGGCGCCCCAGGCCCGCCCCTTTCCCGTATCCATGGGCGCTGCGCCCCCTGGACCCCAGCCGGGGTGGCGGTCCCGGGCGGGTGGGACAGGTCCCCGCCGATCGCCGCTCCGCGGCTCGTCCTCAAACGCCGGACGGGCTGAAAATGTGCGGGTGAGATTTCAGCCCGTCCGGCGTTTGAGGACGAGGCCGTTCAGGCCGATGCGGGGGTCCGGGGGCAGAGCCCCCGGTTTCGGGAAGGGGCGCCCGCGCGCGGAGCGCGCTAATGGATGCAGTGGGGAAGCCCCCGGCAGGGACCACCTCCGCAGCCCCTAATATCTGTGCATGACAGACGACGGCGGCGCGGGCGGCGTGGTGAAGGTGACGCGGTGGGCGCCGGGGACGCAGATTCTCTGGCGGTATCGGGAGAACGCCGGGGACCGGTTCCATATCTGTCGGCCCGTCACCGTCGTGGAGGACACGGCGGACCTGCTCGCCGTCTGGATGGCCCCGGGCACGGAGTGCGTGAAGCCGGTCCTGGCGGACGGCACCCCGGTGCACCGGGAGCCGCTGGCCACGCGCTACACCAAGCCGCGTACGACGCGCAGGGACCACTGGTCGGGCACGGGCGTCCTGAAGCTGGCCCGGCCGGGCGAACCGTGGTCGGTGTGGCTGTTCTGGGAGCCGGGGTGGCGGTTCAAGAACTGGTACGTGAACCTGGAGGAGCCGCGCACCCGCTGGCACGGCGGCGTGGACTCCGAGGACCACTTCCTGGACATCTCCGTGAGCCCGGACAGGAGTTGGCGCTGGCACGACGAGGACGAGTTCACGCAGGCGCAGCGGGCGGGACTGATGAGCGCGGAGAAGGCCGAGCGGGTGCGCGCGGCGGGGCAGCGGGCCGTGGGCGTGATCCGCGCGTGGGGACCCCCGTTCGGGGAGGACTGGCCGCGCTGGCGCCCGGACCCGGCGTGGCGCATTCCCGCCCTCCCCTGTGACTGGGACCGTACGCCCGCGCACGTGTCCTCATGAGACCCTTGATGCGCCCCCATGGTTCAAACGTAGGATCGTCCTCCGCAAGGGCGCACAGCAGTAACTCCTCGTGCCCCCGCAGCGCCTGACAGGATGTCATCAAGGAGCGGCAGAAGTGAGCGAGGGACACAGCGCGCCCGGCGGCCACGACCGCACGGGCCAGGCCGAGGCGTTCGACGCCATCGGCACGGCCTATGACGTCGCGTTCCCCCACAAGGAGGGCCAGCTTTCGGCCGGAGAGCGGCTGATCGCCGAACTGCCCGCGGGCTCCCGCGTCCTGGATGTGGGCTGCGGCACCGGCCTGCCCACGGCCCGGCAGCTCGCCGACGCGGGGCACCGCGTGGTCGGCGTCGACCTGTCCCCCGGGATGCTGGAAATCGCCCGCAAGAACGTACCGCCGCCGACGGCGGAGTTCCGTCTGGTGGATCTGGCGGACCTGCGTGTGACCGGCGAAGGGCCGGGCGCTGTGGGGCAGTTCGACGGGATTGCCTGCTTCTTCGCGCTGTTGATGCTGCCGCGGAAGGAGATACCGTCTGCTCTTCGGCTGCTACGGACCTTGCTCAGGCCCGGTGGCCTGCTCGGGCTGTCCATGGTCGAGGCCGACCTGGACGACGCGGCAATTCCGTTCCTGGGGAACACAATCCGGGTATCCGGATACCTGCGGGACGAACTGCGGCAGGTCGTGCGGGACGCCGGTTTCGACATCGCCCACGAGGAGTCGTACTCGTACGCCCCGGCGAGCAGCGACGTACCACCCGAGCACCAGTTATTCCTGCACTGCCGACGCGGCTGAGCAACGCTTGGACGGCGCGCGCGGCGCGCAGCCCCGGACGGACGGATTCGAAACGCGTGACGGAGCACCTCAGCCCCTACGAGGGCCGCAAGGCACCAGTTGCCCGGCCACCCGCCCCCGCGGATCCCCGCGGGGCGCTGCTGCGTGCCCCGGAGCCGGACCCGGGCGCCGCCGGGGGTCCGGGAGGCACGGGGAGCCCTGGGGGCCCGAGAGGCCCGAGGGGAATGGACGGTCTGCCCGCACAGGCCCGCACGGGTGAACAGGGCGCGGGCACGGGCAGCGAGCACGCCCAGTCGTCCACGCCGGCCACGGACGGGCCGGGCAGTCACCGCCCGCGCCCGGTCCCGGAAGGGGTTCCGTCCCCGCCGCACCAGCCGCATCCCGGCCCCGACGCGGCCCGCCCCGGCACCGAGGGCCCCGGTGCCCCGCCCGGCGTGGGCGGCGTGCCGGGCGCCCCCGGCGGTGCCGACCGCCGCACCGGGCGCCCCCGGCCGCCGGGGCCCGCGGCGATGCGGCGCGACGGCGACCGGCTGCGGTTCGTGGGCGCGGCGACGCGGCGCATCGCCCGCGGCATCGACCTCGACGAGATCGTGATGGGCCTTTGCCGGGCCACGGTGCCGACGTTCTCGGACGCGATCCTCGTCTACCTGCGCGATCCGCTGCCGGTAGGCGACGAGCGGCCGACCGGGCCGCTGCTGCTCCGGCTGCGCCGCACCGACCGCATCCCCGAGGACCAGGACACCGACGGCGGCACGCTGCCCGCCCTCCAGGTGCAGTCCGATCTGGCCACGGCGGCCGAGCTGTGCGAGGTGCGCGTCGGCAGCGCGCTCGCCGAGGTGCTTCGCGGGGTGCGCCCGGTGTTCGCGGACGCCACGGCGGCGCTCGGTGCGCTGCCCGAGCTGCTCGGCGAGGGCCGCACCGTGCCGGGCGGACAGCGGGCGATCCTGGCGCCGCTGCGGGGGCGGCGGCGGGTGATCGGCGCGGCCGTGTTCCTGCGCCGCCCGGACCGGCACGCCTTCGAGGCCGACGACCTCCTGGTCGCCGCCCAGCTCGCCACGCACAGCGCGCTCGGCATCGACAAGGCCGTCCTGTACGGCCGCGAGGCGTACATCGCGGACGAGCTGCAGCGCACGATGCTGCCCGAGACCCTGCCGCGCGCCACCGGCGTGCGCCTGGCCTCGCGCTACCTCCCGGCCGCCGAGACCGCCCGCGTCGGCGGCGACTGGTACGACGCGATCCCGCTGCCCGGCAGTCGCGTCGCGCTCGTCGTCGGTGACGTGATGGGGCACTCGATGACGTCCGCCGCGATCATGGGCCAGCTCCGCACCACCGCGCAGACCCTCGCCGGGCTCGACCTGCCGCCCCAGGAGGTCCTGCACCACCTCGACGAGCAGGCCCAGCGGCTCGGCTCGGACCGCATGGCCACCTGTCTGTACGCGGTGTACGACCCGGTGTCGCACCGCATCACCATCGCCAACGCGGGCCACCCGCCGCCCGTCCTGCTGCACCTGGGCGGCCGCGCGGAGGTCCTGCGGGTGCCCCCGGGCGCGCCCATCGGTGTCGGCGGCGTCGACTTCGAGGCCGTCGAGCTGGACGCCCCGGCCGGCGCCACGCTGCTCCTCTACACGGACGGCCTGGTGGAGTCCCGGCTGCGCGACGTCTGGACCGGCATAGAGCAGCTGCGCGAGCGGCTCGCCGCGACCGCCCAGCTGACCGGGCCCGACCACCCGCCGCCCCTCGAGGCCCTGTGCGACGAGGTCCTCGACATGCTCGGCCCCGGCGACCGCGACGACGACATCGCGCTGCTCGCCGCCCGCTTCGACGGGATCGCGCCGAGCGACGTGGCGTACTGGTTCCTGGAGCCGGAGGACGCCACGCCTGCGCGGGCCCGCAGGCTCGCCCGCAGCGCCCTGGAGCGCTGGGGCCTGACCGAGCTGAACGACGCGGTCGAGCTCCTGGTCAGCGAGGTCGTCACCAACGCCGTGCGGTACGCGACGCGGCCCATCACGCTGCGCCTGCTGCGTACGGACGTCCTGCGCTGCGAGGTCGGCGACGACGTGCCGCAGCTGCCGCGGCTGCGCCAGGCGCGCGCCACGGACGAGGGCGGACGCGGGCTCTACCTGGTCAACAGGCTGGCGCGGCGGTGGGGTGCCACCCGGCTGAGCACGGGGAAGGTGGTCTGGTTCGAACTGAATCAGAGCTGAATCAGAACTGAACCGAAATTGGACCCCGTCCAAATGTTGCCGACAACTCGTCGGCGGAGTTGACTGGCGTGGTGAACGAAGCGACCTGACACATCCCTCATGCACGACGGGAGGACGCTCGTGACCGACGCATCCCGGCAGGTGCCGCACACCACGAACAACGCCGGCGTACCGATGGAGAGCGATGAGCATTCGCTGACCGTCGGCTCCAACGGACCCATCCTGCTGCAGGACCACTATCTGATCGAGAAGATGGCCCAGTTCAATCGCGAACGGGTCCCGGAGCGGGTCGTGCACGCCAAGGGCAGCGGCGCGTACGGCATCTTCGAAGTCACCAACGACGTCAGCCAGTTCACCAAGGCCGACCTGTTCCAGCCCGGCAGGCGCACGGAGATGCTCGCCCGCTTCTCCACCGTCGCCGGTGAGCAGGGCTCGCCCGACACCTGGCGCGACCCGCGCGGGTTCGCCCTGAAGTTCTACACGGAACACGGCAATTACGACATGGTGGGCAACAACACGCCCATCTTCTTCGTCCGCGACCCGAGCAAGTTCCAGGACTTCATCCGCTCCCAGAAGCGCAGGCCGGACAACGCGCTGCGCGACCACGACATGCAGTGGGACTTCTGGACGCTGTCCCCGGAGTCCGCGCACATGGTGACGTGGCTGATGGGCGACCGCGGCATCCCGAAGTCGTACCGCCACATGAACGGGTACTCGTCCCACACCTATATGTGGGTGAACGCCGGCGGCGAGAAGTTCTGGGTGAAGTACCACTTCAAGACCGACCAGGGCATCGACTTCCTGACCCAGGAAGAGGCCGACGAGCTGGCCGGATCGGACGGCGACCTGCACCGCAGGGACCTGTTCGAGTCGATCGAGCGGGGCGACCACCCGAGCTGGACGCTCAAGGTCCAGGTCATGCCGTTCGGCGACGCCCCGGACTACCGCTTCAACCCGTTCGACCTGACGAAGGTGTGGCCGCACGGCGACTACCCCCTCATCGACGTCGGACGGATGACGCTGAACAAGAACCCCGAGGATTTCTTCGTCCACATCGAGCAGGCCGCGTTCGAGCCCTCCAACCTGGTGCCCGGCATCGGCCCGTCCCCGGACAAGATGCTGCTCGGGCGGCTGTTCTCGTACCCCGACACACACCGCTACCGGATCGGCCCCAACTACGCCCAACTGCCGCCGAACCGCGCGCACTCGGCCGTCAACTCGTACGCGAAGGACGGCCCGATGCGCTACGAACCGGCCAACGTCGCCCGTCCGTACGCACCCAACTCGTACGGCGGCCCGGCCGTCCCCGTCCAGGAGTCCGCCGACCCGACGGGCTGGCGGACGGCGGGCGAGATGGTGCGCGAGGCCTACACGCTGCACCCCGAGGACGACGACTTCGGCCAGGCCGGCACGCAGGTGCGGCAGGTGCTCGACGACGCGGCGCGCGAGCGCCTGGTGTCGAACATCAGCGGCCACCTGCTCGACGGCGTCTCCCGACCGGTCCTCGACCGCGCCCTGCAGTACTGGCGCAACGTCGACAAGGAACTGGGCGACAGGGTCGCGGCCCGGGTCAACGGAGAGGGCAAGTAGGGGCTTCCCCGCGCCCCAAAGGGGCGCGGGGAACTGCGCGACCAGCCCCCACCGGCCCGCAGGGACATCACCGCACATCCAGCAAACCGCTTAACGGTCGTCCGTTCTGTCCCGGTCCGACCGATCCGCCCGGTCCTCGTCCGGAGGATCCGGGATCCCCCACGTCGGCGGTGGCGTCGTCGGCGGCGGCGTGGTCGGCGGAGTCGTCGGCGGAGTGGTCGGCGGAGTCGTCGGCGGCGTAGTCGGCGGAGTCGTCGGCGGCTTCGTCGTCGGCGGCTTGGTCGTCGGCGTGTCCTTGTCGTCCGGCTCAGTGGGCGGCGCCGTCGGCGTCTCGGGCGCCTGCGTCGTCGGCTCGGGCGGCGGGGCGACGCCGACCCCCATGTCCGTGTCGAGGTTGAACTTGGTGCGCGAGCCCGTCGCGTTGAACGTGTACGCCGCCCAGATCTCGGCCGGGAAGCTGCCGCCGTCGACCCGCGGCATGCCGCCCGCACCCTTCATGGACACCTGCGCGCCGCGCTTGAGCTTCCCCTCGTCCTTGGGCAGCTCGCCGAACAGGCCGACGGACGTGACCAGCTTCGGCGTATAGCCCACGAACCAGGCCGACTTGTTGTCGTCGGACGTACCGGTCTTGCCCGCGACCTGCTGGCCCTTGCGGTTGGACGCGTCGCGCACCGACCGCTTGGCCGTGCCGTCGTCGACCACGCCCGTCAGCACGGAGGTGACGGAGTCGGCCGCGCCCCGGCTGATGACCTGGTCGCCGATGGCGTCCGGCACGTCGACGGAGCGGTCCTTGTGCTCGACGGACTTCACGAGCTGCGGCGTGACCTTCTTGCCGTGGTTGTCGAGCGTCGCGTACACGCCCGCCATCTCCAGGGGGCTCGCGCCCATCGAGCCGAGGGTCTGCGCGGGCACGGCGGGCAGGCCCTTGGTGTCCATGCCGAGCTTGCCCGCGGTCTCCATGACCTTGTCCATCTTCACGTCCACGCCCATCTGCGCGAACACGGAGTTGATGGACTTGTTCATGGCCGTCTGGACGGTGACCTGGCCGTAGGAGACGTTGTCCTCGTTGGGCGGCGCGAAGCCGACGTCGCTGCCCACGACCGGGCGCTTGCTGCGGCCGCTGTAGATCGTGTTCGCCGTGATCGGCTTGCCGCTCTGCGTCGTGGCGCCCTCCTCCAGGGCGGCGGCGAGGATCAGCGGCTTGAAGGTGGAGGCGGGCTGGTAGTCGGTGCGGGTCGCGTTGTTGACGTAGTGCTTCACATAGTCACGCCCGCCGTACATCGCGACGATCTTGCCGGTCTTCGGGTCCACGGAGGCCGCGCCCGCCTGCACGCGCGCGTCGGCCTTCTTCTTGTCCGTGTCGAGCCGGGACTCGAGCTTCTTGTCGACGGCCTTCTCGAGCTGGCGCTGCTTCTTGCGGTCGATGTTGAGCGTGATCGTGTAGCCGCCCGCCTCGACCTGCGCCTCCGCCTCGGACTTGGTGTAGCCCTGCTCGACGAGCTGCCGCTCGAGGACCTCGTTGGCGGCCTTCACCAGATAGCCGGTCTGCCCCTTCATCCCGGGCGCGGGCTTGGGCTCCTGCGGGATCGGGAACTTGAGGGCCTCGCGCTCGGAGGACGGCAGCCAGCCCTCCTCGACCATGTTGTTCAGTACGTAGTTCCAGCGCTCCTTGACCAGCTTCTTGCCGGTGGGCGTGGCGCTCGTCCAGTCGTACGAACTCGGGGACTGGAGCAGGGCGGCGAGGTAGGCGCCCTGCGCGACGTTCAGCTTCTCGGCGTCGACGCCGTAGTAGGCCTGGGCGGCGGCCTGGATGCCGTAGGCGCCGCGGCCGTAGTAGCTGGTGTTGATGTAGCCCGCGAGGATGTCGTCCTTGCTCTTCTCGCGGTCCACCTTCAGCGAGATGACCAGTTCCTTCAGCTTGCGCGAGACGGTCTGGTCCTGCGTGAGGTAGTAGTTCTTCACGTACTGCTGGGTGATCGTCGAGCCGCCCTGCTTGCCCTTGCCGGCCAGCGTGTTGAGCACACCGCGGGCAGTGCCCTTGAGGTCGACGCCCGCGTCCTTGTAGAAGGACTTGTTCTCGGCGGCCACGAAGGTGCGCTGGACCCTCTTCGGCACCTTGTCCAGGTCGACGATCTCGCGGTTCACGTCGCCCCTGCGGGCCATGATGGAGCCGTCGCTGTACTTGTAGACGTTGCTCTGCAGTCGCGCGGCGGCATTGCCCTTGGGGATGTCCACGACCAGGTACAGGACGACGAAGCCGAGCATGCCGAGCAGGATGAAGCCGAAGAAATAGCCGAGGAGCTTCTTCCACGTGAAGAAGCGGCGGATGCCGGTGCGCTTGGGCTTGGCGGCGCGGCCGCGGCGGGCCGCGCGGCCGCCGGAGCCTTCACCGGCGGGGCCTATCTCGACCGGCTCGCCACCCGCCGAGCCCTCCGGGGAAGCGGAGCCCTCGGCGGAAGGGCCCCCGACCGACGGACTGCCGGTGGCCGGGGCGCCGCCGGACGGGCGGCCGCGCGCTGCCCGGCGCGCACCGCGCTGCCGCGCTTTTCGCTCTTCCGCTCGGCCCATGACTGTGACTGCTCCGCTTCGTCTCGTCGTCGTACTTCTCGGTACCGGTGGGTCTCCAGACGTCCCAGTACCCGTGGCAACTCAGGTCAGCTCATGAAGCTAACACCGCGCCAGAGGACAAACTCCCCACGATCCGGCCTTTTCCGGACGTGACAATCAGCACCCACCACAGGGGAACCAGTGCTGTCCCACCCAAATCGACTCACCAGGGGCATGGACGGTTGCCCGCGCCCCGAACACAGGTGCCACGAAACGCCTGCGATCGACCTACACACCATGCGTATACACACCACGTATACGTGCTGTGTATAGTGCTCCGCATGTCCATCGGTCACACCCTTCTCGGGCTCCTGGAATCCGGGCCGCGCCACGGCTACGACCTCAAGCGCGCCTTCGACGAGAAGTTCGGGCACGACAAGCCGCTGCACTACGGGCAGGTCTACTCGACCATGTCCCGGCTCCTGAAGAACGGCCTCGTCGAGGTCGACGGGATAGAGGCGGGCGGCGGTCCCGAGCGCAAGCGGTACGCCATCACCGAGGCGGGCATCACCGATGTCCGGCGGTGGCTCGCGACACCGGAGAAACCGGAGCCATATCTCCAGTCGACGCTCTACACCAAGGTCGTCCTCGCGCTGCTCACCCACCGCGACGCCGCCGACATCCTCGACACCCAGCGCGCAGAGCACCTGCGCCTGATGCGGATCCTCACCGACCGCAAGCGGAAGGGCGATCTCGCCGATCAGCTCATCTGCGACCACGCCCTGTTCCATCTCGAAGCAGACCTGCGCTGGCTGGAGCTCACCTCCGCCCGTCTGGGCAAGCTCGCCAAGGAGGTGCTCCCCGGATGACTCCCGCGGGTTCCCTGCTGACCGCCGACGGTCTGCGCAAGACGTACGGCCCGACGACCGCCCTCGACGGCGCCGAGTTCTCCATCCACCCCGGCGAGATCGTCGCCGTGATGGGCCCTTCCGGCTCCGGCAAGTCCACGCTGCTGCACTGCCTCGCCGGCATCGTGCGCCCCGACGCGGGCGAGATCACGTACAACGGACAGCAGCTGACGGGCATGAGCGACACCGCGCTGAGCGCGCTGCGCCGCAGCGAGTTCGGGTTCGTCTTCCAGTTCGGGCAGCTGGTCCCGGAGTTGACGTGCCTGGAGAACGTGGCGCTGCCGCTGCGGCTCAACGGCACCAAGCGCCGGGACGCCGAGCGGACCGCCCTGACCTGGATGGAGCGCCTGGAGGTCGACGACGTACGCGACAAGCGTCCCGGCCAGGCCTCCGGCGGCCAGGGCCAGCGTGTGGCCGTGGCCCGCGCCCTGGTCACCAACCCGCGCGTGCTGTTCGCGGACGAGCCCACCGGCGCCCTCGACTCCCTCAACGGCGAGCGGGTGATGGAGCTGCTGACCGACGCAGCCCGCTCCACCCACGCCGCCGTCGTGCTCGTCACCCACGAGACCCGGGTCGCCGCCTACTCCGACCGCGAGATCGTCGTACGCGACGGCAAGTCACGGGACATGGAGCGCCTGGTATGAGCACGACCCGTACGAAGCCCGCGCCGCCGCCCGTCGGCACGGCGCGAGACTCCGGCCCCACCGGCGCCCGCGCCTGGCTCCGCGACCTCGCCATGGGCATCCGCTTCGCGGTCGGCGGCGGCCGCGAGGGCTGGGTGCGCACCGTGCTCACCGCGGTCGGCGTGGGCCTGGGCGTCGCGCTGCTGCTCGGCGCCGCCTCCGTGCCGGACCTGCTCGCCAACCGGGACGCCCGCGCCACGGCGCGCCAGCCCGCGGACGTCATGGCCGCCAAGAAGATCCCCCGCTCCGACTCGACGATCCTGATCGTCGACGCGGGCACCGACTTCCGTGACTCGGAGATCGGCGGCCGCTCGGTGCGCGCCGACGGCGCCCGCCCGGTACTGCCGCCCGGCGTGAGCGAGCTGCCGAAGGGCGGCGAGATGGTGGTCTCGCCCGCCCTGCGCGACCTGATGAACAGCTCCGAGGGCAAGCTCCTCAAGCAGCGCTTCGAGGGGTACCGCATCACGGGCACCATCGGTGACGCGGGCCTCATGAGCCCCAAGGAGCTTTACTACTACACGGGTTCCGACACCCTCACCAAGGAGCAGGGCGCCCACCGGATCAAGGAGTTCGGCTACAAGAACCCGGCCGAGCCGCTCGACCCCCTCCTGGTCGTGCTCGTCGTCCTGATCTGCGTCGTGCTGCTCACCCCGGTGCTCATCTTCATCGGCACCGCGGTGCGCTTCGGCGGCGAGCGGCGCGACCAGCGGCTCGCGGCGCTGCGCCTGGTCGGCGCGGACCGGCGGGCGGTGCGCCGGATCGCGGCGGGCGAGGCGCTCTTCGGCGCCCTCCTCGGCCTCGCGCTGGGCGCCGTGTTCTTCCTGGGCGTACGCCAGTTGGTCGGCGTCGTCGACATCTGGAAGGTCAGCGCGTTCCCCTCCGACATGGTGCCGCTGCCGGGGCTCACCGCGCTGATCGCGGTGGCCGTGCCGGTCTCGTCCGTGCTCGTCACCCTAGTCTCGCTGCGCGCCGTCGCCATCGAGCCGCTCGGTGTCGTACGCAGCACGACGGCACGCAAGCGCCGCCTGTGGTGGCGGCTGGTGCTGCCCGTCCTCGGCCTGCTGATCCTGCTCAACCAGGACCAGGTGACCCGCACCGGCGGCGAGAACGTGCAGGTGTACACCATCGCGGTGGGCGCGACCCTCACCCTGGTGGGCCTCGCGACCCTGCTGCCCTGGCTGGTCGAGGCGGCCGTGGCCAAGCTGCGCGGCGGTCCTGTGCCCTGGCAACTGGCGACCCGACGGCTGCAGTTGAGCAGCGGCACGGCGGCCCGGGCGGTCAGCGGCATCACGGTCGCGGTGGCGGGCGCGGTCGCCCTGCAGATGCTCTTCGCGTCCATGCACGACGAGTTCAACACCACCACCGACCAGGACCCCCGGCGCGCCCAGCTGAGCGTCACCTCGCCGGAGGCCAGCGGCCCGCTCGCCCAGCGGATGATCGACGACTTCCGTGGCACGAAGGGCGTCAAGGGCGTCATCGGCCGGGTCTCGTCGTACGTGGTCAAGCCGGGCAAGCTGAAGGACAACGCCGACATGCGGCCCACCACGGAGCTCTCCGTCGGCACCTGCGCGACGCTGCGCGAGCTGGCGCGCGTCGACTCCTGCGAGGACGGCGACACCTTCGTCGTGCACGCCGGGGACCGCGATCAGGACGGGTGGGTGGACCAGGCGGCGCGCCCCGGCAAGCCCGTCGACCTCAACAGCGAGAGCTGGGGCGACTACACGGGGAAGCCGCGCGGCGAGCACAAGCTGTGGACGCTGCCGAAGTCGACCCGCACGATCACCTCGCGGCCCGACCCCGTGGGCGACAAGTACACCGGGATCTACGCGACGCCGGGCGCGATCGACGTGGGGAAGCTGTCCGGCGCGAGCACCATGGCCATGGTGCAGATCGACCCCAAACTGCGGGACGCCGAGGAGTACGTACGCAACACGGCGACGCACATCGACCCGCTGATCCGGGTGTACACCATCCGCATGATCGAGCGCGACAAGCAGTACGCCTCCGTCCAGAAGGGACTGCAGGCCGGCGCGATCGCCACCATGATGCTGATCGCCGCGTCCATGCTGGTCTCGACTCTCGAGCAACTGCGGGAGCGCAAGCGGCTCCTGGCCGCCCTGACCGCCTTCGGCACCCGGCGGTCGTCGATGGCCTGGTCGGTGCTGTGGCAGACGGCCATCCCGGTGGTGCTCGGCATGGCCGTCGCCCTCACGGGCGGACTGGCGCTCGGGGTCGTGATGTGCCGTCTGGTGGAGAAGTCGGTCGCCGACTGGCTGGTGTTCCTGCCGCTGTGCGCGGTGGGTGCCGCGCTGGTCGCGGCGGTGACGCTGCTGAGCCTGCCGGCGCTGTGGCGGATGATGCGGCCGGAGGGGCTCCGTACGGAGTGATGTCCGCCGGGGGGGGCGGCCGCCGTTCGCCGCCGCTGCGCGGCGGCTGCTCCCACCCACCCGCCCGTGAACCTTGTCCCCGGGGTACTCCCGGCGACGGGGGCTGCGGGTGGGTGGCGGGGGCCGCGGGTGGGCGGCGGTGGTCGCGGGTGGGCGGCGGCGGTGCGCTCGCCGGGCGACCGGGCGGGGGCAGTCGCCGGGCCGCCGCTCCTCTCACCGCCCCGAGGCGTACCCCTCCAACACCCGCACCGGCAACGGCCGCAAGGCCTCCCGCAGGGCGCCCGCCAGCTCCTCGTACTCCGCCGCCCGCGCGGCACCCGTACGCATCGCAAGCGCCACCCGCCGCGTCGGCGCCGGATCGGCGAAGTACCCCGTCAGCAGCTGGCTGCTGCGGCTCGTCTCGACCCGGACCGCCGTGCGCGGCAGCAGGGTCACGCCGAGCCCGCCCGCGACGAGCTGCACGAGCGTGGAGAGCCCGGCGGCGGTCGTGGTGACGGGAGCGTCACCACGACCCGCCTCCCGGCAGATGTCCAGCGCCTGGTCCCGCAGGCAGTGCCCCTCGTCGAGCAGCAGCAGATTCAGCTCGCGCAGCGCGTCACGCGGGATCCCCTCCCGTCCGCCCAGCCAGTGGTCCAGGGGCGTGACGAGCACGAAGTCCTCGTCGAACAGCGGCAGTTCGGTGACACCGGGCACCCCGAGCGGCACCGCGAGGAGCAGCAGGTCGAGCCGTCCCGCCGCCAGGCCTTCCAGCAGCGAGGACGTCTGCTCCTCGTGCACCTGAAGATCCAGATCCGGATACTTCTCGTGGACGAGGGCGAGCACCGTCGGCAGCAGATACGGCGCCACCGTCGGGATCACACCGAGCCGCAGCGCGCCGGTGAACGGCGCCTTCACCGCGTCCGCCTCCTCGAGCAGCGCCTCGACCTCGTCGAGCACCGCCTTCGCGCGCACCGCGAGCCGCTCCCCGGCCGGCGAGAGCAGCACCTTGCGCGTCGTACGCTCCAGGAGCTGGACACCCAGTGCCTCCTCCAGGGCCGAGACGGCGCCGGACAGCGCGGGCTGACTCATCCCGATTGCTGCCGCCGCGTCCCGGAAGTGCAGATGCTCGGCCACAGCCGCGAAGGCGCGGAGCTGCGCCAGGCTGGGCTGCTTGCCCCTATTTATGGCTCGCACTGATAGCCACCTCCGATCAACACGACCGAGTGTAGCTATTTCCCTAATCAATGCACTCTGTGCCACGATCGACAGCAGTCCAACCCCTTGGAGCCCCTTACCGGGCTTCATCGCTGCAAGGAGTTCGTGTGCTCACTGTCGGTGACAAGTTCCCCGAGTTCGACCTGACTGCCTGTGTCTCGCTGGAGAAGGGCAAGGAGTTCGAGCAGATCAACCACAAGACGTACGAAGGCAAGTGGAAGATCGTCTTCGCGTGGCCCAAGGACTTCACCTTCGTGTGCCCGACCGAGATCGCCGCCTTCGGCAAGCTGAACGACGAGTTCGCCGACCGTGACGCGCAGGTCCTCGGCTTCTCCGGCGACTCCGAGTTCGTGCACCACGCCTGGCGCAAGGACCACCCGGACCTGACCGACCTGCCCTTCCCGATGCTCGCCGACTCCAAGCACGAGCTCATGCGTGACCTCGGCATCGAGGGCGAGGACGGCTTCGCGCAGCGCGCCGTCTTCATCGTGGACCAGAACAACGAGATCCAGTTCACGATGGTGACCGCCGGTTCCGTCGGCCGTAACCCCAAGGAGGTCCTGCGGGTCCTCGACGCCCTCCAGACGGACGAGCTCTGCCCGTGCAACTGGAGCAAGGGCGACGAGACCCTGGACCCGGTCGCGCTGCTCTCCGGCGAGTGAACGGAGCGCTCTGACATGGCTCTCGACGAACTGAAGTCCGCCGTCCCGGACTACGCCAAGGACCTGCGCCTGAACCTCGGCTCGGTCATCGGCAACAGCGACCTGCCGCAGCAGCAGCTGTGGGGCACCGTGCTCGCGTGCGCGATCGCCTCGCGCTCGCCGCGTGTGCTGCGTGAGCTGGAGCCCGAGGCGAAGGCGAACCTCTCCCCGGAGGCGTACACCGCCGCCAAGTCGGCTGCCGCCGTCATGGCGATGAACAACGTCTTCTACCGCACGCGGCATCTGCTCTCCGACCCGGAGTACGGCACGCTGCGGGCCGGTCTGCGGATGAACGTCATCGGCAACCCGGGCGTGGAGAAGGTCGACTTCGAGCTCTGGTCCCTGGCTGTCTCCGCGATCAACGGCTGCGGGCAGTGCCTCGACTCCCACGAGCAGGTGCTGCGCAAGGCGGGCGTCGACCGCGAGACCATCCAGGAGGCGTTCAAGATCGCTGCCGTCATTCAGGCGGTGGGGGTCACTCTGGACTCGGAGGCGCATCTCGCCGGGTAACCGGCGCGCTTCCTCGTACGCAATGTGGGGCCCCGCTCGCGATGCCGAGCGGGGCCCCACTTGCGTGGCCGCAGATCGCCGCTCCGCGGCTCGTCCTCAATCGCCGGACGGGCTATTTCCCACCCACCCACCCCTACTTGCCCTACCGCGACGTAGTCGGCACATCAGCCAATGCGTGCACCCCCCAGCCCGCCCGGCGAAGTCCCAGCCCGTCCGGCTTCCATGGGCGGGTGGGTGGGAAGAAGCCCGTCCGGCGATTGAGGACGAGGCCGAAGGCCGACCGGCGGAGGACCGTCCCACCACCCGCGACACCCACCCACTGCACCCCCTCTCAGCCCGTCCGGCGCTTGAGGACGAGCCGCGAAGCGGCGATCGGCGGAGGACCGTCCCACCCGCGCGGAACACCCACCCCCTCCCAGCCCGTCCGGCGTTTGAGGGCGAGGCCCGGAGGGCCGATAGCGGGGGTCCAGGGGGCGGAGCCCCCTGGTTACGGGAAGGGGTGGGGCTGGGGCGCCACCCGCGAGGGCCCACCCGAAGCTCAGTGCTGCGGGGAGTCCTGAGTCGGCGTGGATGTCGGGACCAGTTCCGAGGCCGTCGCGCCGTGGGGCTGGGGGGCCTGTTTGAGGGCCGCTTCGCGGGAGTACGCGCGGAGGTAGCCGACGACGGTGTTGGTCACGGCGACGAGCGGGACGGCGACGACGGCCCCACCGATCCCGGCAACCATCCCCCCCGCGGCCACGGACAGCACCACGGCCAGCGGATGCACGGCCACCGCCCGCCCGAGGATGAACGGCTGCAGGATGTGCCCCTCGATCTGCTGCACCGCGAGCACCACGATCAGCGCCATCACCGCAGTGAACACGCCCTGCGTGACCAGCGCGACGACCACGGCGAGCGCACCCGACACCACGGCACCCACGAGCGGGATGAACGCGAACAGGAAGATGAACACGGCGAGCGGCACGGCCATGGGCACACCGAGGAAGTAGATGCCGACGCCGATGAAGACGGCGTCGATGAGAGCCACTATCACCGTGCCCCGCACATACGCGGTAAGCGTCCGCCACGCCCGCGGCCCCGCCCCCGCGACCCCCGGCCGCGCCGCGGCGGGCACCAGCTTCAGGAACCACTTCCAGATGCGCGGCCCGTCGTACAGCAGGAAGAGCGTGGAGAACATCGCGAGCAGGATCCCGGTCAGGGCCTCCACGATGACGGTGACGCCTTCGAGCCCGGCGGACGTGATCTCCTCGGAGTTGGCGCCCACCGCCTCGCGCAGCGACTTCGCGATGTCGTTGATCTGGTCCTCGGTGACATGGAAGGGGCTGTTGAGCAGCCACTTGCGCAAGTCCTCGATGCCGTCCTGGACTTGGTTGGAGAGCGTGTCCACGTTCTCCATGACCTGCCAGACCACGAACCAGCCGACAAGCCCCATGATCACGAAGCCGAGCACGGCGGTGGCCACCGTGGCGAGCCCCCGCGGCAGCCCGAGCCGCTTGAGCCGGGCCACGGTCGGCTGCAGCAGCGCGGTGACGAGCAGCGCGGCGACGAACGCGAACACGACGAGCTGCACCGCGCTGATGACCTTCATCAGGACCCAGACGGTGCCGGCCAGGACGAGGAGGCGCCAGCCGGCCTCGGCGGCGACGCGCATGCCCCAGGGCACGGCGGCGACAGGGTCGGGCCTGGCCCCTATGGCGGGCGCGTAGGTGGGCGGGGCGGGAACCTGGTCGGTGGCGTTGGCGGCGGACGCCCCGGTCACGTCCGACAGGTCGTCCTCGGCGGCTGCGGCGTCGGCGACGGCCCGCACCCGGTCCGCGTACCGCTTGCGCAGCGACAGCTTCGGGGGAACCGGTGCCCCGGCGTCGGCATCAGCGCCATGGTCGGCGTCCGCGGGCGTCCCCCCGCCGACGGCCGCCTTGCCGGAAGGCGCCGCCTTGCCGGAGGGCCCCGCCTTGCCGGAGGGCCCGTCGGACGGCGCGGCGTCCGAGGACGTCCCGTCGGGCGGTACGTCCCGTCCGGCACCGGAGTCCCCGGCCGCGCCGGCGCCCGCAGCCGCCCGCTTCTCGGGCCCGTCCGCGCCCAGGCGTTCACCCAACCTGGTCAGCGCGCCGCCCACGCGGCCGCGCCACCCCGGAACTCGCGCCATGATCCGTCCTCTACCCCCGTCTTGCCCCACCGGGTCCCACCAGGTCCCACCGAGTCACCCGGACTCCCGGGAAGCCGTTCGGGTCGACCGTACACGGACGGGACCCCTCACCGAAGGACGGTGAGGGGTCCCTGAAGGTTGAGAGCGGCCGCGGCGCCATTACTGCTGTTCGGCGCCCGCCGCACACCTCAGTACCAGTTGTTCGCCTGCCAGAAGTCCCAGGCACCGCACGGGCTGCCGTAGCGGTCGTTCATGTAGTTCAGGCCCCACTTGATCTGGGTGGCCGGGTTGGTGCGCCAGTCGGCACCGGCGGAGGCCATCTTGGAGCCGGGGAGCGCCTGGACGAGGCCGTAGGCGCCGGAAGAGGCGTTGGTGGCCTTGTAGTTCCAGGTCGACTCGTGGTTCACGATGTTGCTGAAGCACTGGAACTGACCGGCGGGGACCATCTGCCGGGCCATCGCCTGGACCTGCGAGACGGAGTAGGAGCTCTGCGGCGCGAAGCTGGCGGCGTCGCGGCCGGAGGAGCGGCTGGCCTTGTTCTCGGCGGCCTCCTCGCGCTCCTTCTTTTTGTCCGCGGCCTTCTTTGCGGCAGCGGCCTCCTTGGCTTCCTTCTCGGCCTTCTCGGCAGCCTGCTGCTTGGCGACGGCGTCCTTGGCGGCCTGCTTGCGTGCCGCTTCCGCCGCGGACTTCTTCGCGGCCGTGTCGGCGGCCATCGCCTGGGCGTCGGCCTGCTGCGCCACGGACGTGGTCTGCACCTGGGCGTGCTGACCCGCGGGAATGTCTGCGAGGAGATTCGCGTCGCTTGCCGTCGCCTCGAGGTCGTTCGAGTTCGAGGACTCGGTGTTGCCCGAGGCAACGCCCACGACGGCGCCGACGGTGGTGACCGCGGTGGCCGACGCCACTGCGAATCCCCGGACCGAAATCCGGCTCACACGGTTTCCTTCCAGCATCGCCCGCATAGGTGACCTCGCGGACGCAATCGTGCCCCTGACGCTGGCCTCCGCTGGTACTCGGTCACGGGAGGCACGGGCCCGGTGGACAACTCCTGGGACAGGAGCGCCGCTTGGTGCTCGGGCGGCATACGGCGTTCGCTATGAAGTTCTGTTGTTCCGTACCGCTGGGGGTACAGGAGTGCCGTATGCGGGGCCTGACAGGACCCAGACTCTGCCGCAGCGAGACGCCGCGAGGCAATTCTGCGTTGCGTGTGAAAGCTCACACCCCGTTTGCCCCAGGAGTTTTGCGGAAACACCCGCACACCAAGACGCCGCCCGGCTAGGCTCTCCTGCTTCGCCGGGCGGCGCCAACTACGGTGCATCCAGGGCCCTTTGGGTCGACCCCGGGTCAGAGTGCCCACATCGGGCACTCCCCTCAGATCGGATCAGATCTGACCGTCCTCCAGCATTTCGGTCACGAGGGCCGCGATCTGCGACCGCTCGGAGCGGGTGAGGGTGACGTGCGCGAAGAGCGGATGCCCCTTCAGCTTCTCGATGACGGCGACCACTCCGTCGTACCGCCCGACCCGGAGGTTGTCGCGCTGGGCGACGTCATGGGTCAGTACGACACGGGAATTCGCCCCGATCCTGGACAGAACCGTCAACAGAACGTTTCGCTCCAGGGATTGGGCCTCGTCCACGATCACGAACGCGTCGTGCAGCGAGCGGCCCCGGATGTGCGTGAGCGGCAGCACCTCCAGCATGCCGCGGGCCGAGACCTCCTCGATGACCTCCTTGCCCGCCACCGAGCCGAGGGTGTCGAACACGGCCTGCGCCCAGGGCCCCATCTTCTCGGCCTCGGTGCCCGGCAGATAGCCGAGCTCCTGTCCGCCGACCGCGTACAGCGGCCGGAACACCATCACCTTCTGGTGCTGGCGCCGCTCGAGCACCGCCTCCAGGCCCGCGCACAGCGCGAGCGCCGACTTGCCGGTGCCCGCGCGCCCGCCCATCGACATGATGCCGACGTCCGGATCGAGGAGCATGTCGAGCGCGATGCGCTGCTCGGCGCTGCGGCCCTTGATGCCGAACGCCTCGCGATCGCCGCGTACGAGACGGACGTTGCCCTCGGGTGTGATGCGGCCGAGCGCCTTCCCCCGCTCGGACTGAATGGTCAGGCCCGTGTGCACGGGCAGGTCCACCACCTCGGGGACGTACAGCGTCTCCGTCTCGAAGAGCAGGTCGACCTGCTCCCCCGAGAGCGTCAGCTCGGACATCCCGGTCCAGCCGGAGGCCTCCGTGATGGCGAGCTCCGCGCGGTACTCCTCGGCCAGGAGGCCGACGGACGACGCCTTGATTCTGAGCGGCAGGTCCTTGGAGACGACGGTGACGTCATACCCCTCCGCCTGGAGGTTGCGCGCCACCGCGAGGATGCGTGCGTCGTTGTCGCCCAGGCGGTAACCGGCAGGGAGCACGCCGGGGTCGGAGTGGTTGAGCTCGACGCGCAGCGTGCCGCCCAGGCCGCCGATCGGGATCGGCGCGTCCAGGCGCCCGAAGCGGATCCGGCAGTCGTCGAGCAGACGCAGCGCCTGCCGGGCGAAGTAACCGAGCTCGGGGTGGTGCCGCTTGGCCTCGAGCTCCGTCACCACGACGATCGGCAGCACGACTTCGTGCTCGTCGAAGCGGGACAGGGCGTTCGGGTCGGCGAGCAGAACGCTGGTGTCGAGAACATAGGTGCGCCGGCCTTGCTGGCGCTTTGTGCTGGTCACCACGGAAGGACGTACCCCCTCGGATGAGGTCGGGGAGCGACGGAGGGAACTGGGCCGGTGACTGGCCACCCTGCGCGGGCCGAGCACCGGCCCTCCCTGTCGTCCGCGCTCGGCGCGCGGTCGTCCTGGTGCAAAGGGCCTCCCGGGCGGACGGCCCCGTGCCGTCCGCTGAGATCCGGCGACCGTGAATCGGACGCCGGCCTGCAAGGGGTATTCCCTCGAACAAGCGCAGCCATGCCATGGCATATGACGGCGCGTTGGTTAACTCCTGGTTACCGTGACCTCATCGGGGCTGCTGTGGTCATCCGCCGTAACGGCGGTGGCGCGCCGCGTAATCGCGCAGCGCACGCAGGAAGTCCACCTTGCGGAAGGCCGGCCAGAAGACTTCGCAGAAGTAGTACTCGGAGTGAGCGGACTGCCAGAGCATGAAGCCCGAGAGTCGCTGTTCGCCGCTCGTCCGGATCACCAGGTCGGGGTCGGGCTGACCGCTCGTATAGAGGTGCTTGGAGATCTGGTCGATGTCCACGCTCTCGGCGATGTCCTCGATCGGGGTGCCGCGCTCGGCGTGGTCGAGCAGCAGGGAGCGGACGGCGTCGGCGATCTCCTGGCGGCCGCCGTAGCCCACGGCGACGTTGACGAGTATGCCGGTGCGGGTGTGGGTCGCCTGCTCCGCTTCCTTCAGTACGCCCTGGGTGCGCGAGGGCAGCAGGTCGAGCGCGCCGACGTGGTGGACCCGCCAGCGGCCGTCGTCGACGAGGCTGCGGACGGTGTCCTCGATGATGCCGAGGAGCGGGACCAGCTCCTCCTCGGGGCGGTCGAAGTTGTCCGTGGACAGCATCCACAGCGTGACGACCTCGACGTCGGTCTCGGCGCACCAGCCGAGAAACTCCTCGATCTTGTACGCGCCCGCCTGGTGGCCCTCGGCGGTGGTGCCGCCGGAGGCCTTCGCCCAGCGGCGGTTGCCGTCGAGGATGACGCCGATGTGCTTGGGCACCTGGTCGTGGTCGAGGCGGCCTTCCACCCGGCGTGCGTAAAGTCCGTACACCAGGTCGCGCAAGCTCACGGAATTCCACCTCTCACGAATGTTGACCGCTGCCCCGGGGGCCGACCGGCCGGGGTCCGGGGGTCGGCCCCGGGAGACACGGCGCGTGGGCCGGTCCCTGCGTTCGGACGGCGGTCCCCGAAGGCGAAAGCGTACCGCTGCGCGGGTGCCTCCCGATCCCGGGTGCGGGCCGCGTTCCGTTTCCGGCGCGGCCCTTTGTGTACACGCGCGCGGGCCGCGTCGCGGTTCCCTGAAGTAGCTTCGTGCCCATGAACGACATGTCTGAGTACCGAGCCGCAGCGGACCGCTACGACGCGATGGAGTACCGCCGCAGCGGCCGCAGCGGCCTGCGGCTGCCCGCCGTCTCCCTCGGCCTGTGGCACAACTTCGGCGACGACCGCACCCTGGACTCGCAGCGCGCGATCCTGCGCCGCGCCTTCGACCTGGGCGTCACGCACTTCGACCTGGCGAACAACTACGGCCCGCCGCCCGGCAGCGCGGAGCTCAACTTCGGCAAGCTCTTCGCGCAGGACTTCACCCCGTACCGGGACGAGCTGGTCATCTCGACCAAGGCGGGCTACCTCATGCACCCCGGGCCGTACGGCGAGTGGGGTTCCCGCAAGTACCTGCTGTCCTCGCTCGACGCGTCCCTCGCGCGCATGGGCCTGGACCACGTCGACATCTTCTACTCGCACCGCTTCGACCCGGACACCCCGCTGGAGGAGACGATGGGCGCGCTCGCGTCCGCGGTCCAGCAGGGCAAGGCGCTGTACGTGGGTGTCTCCTCGTACACCAGCGAGCAGACCGCGGAGGCGGCCCGGCTCCTGACCGAGATGGGCGTACGTCCCCTCATCCACCAGCCCTCGTACTCGATGATCAACCGCTGGACCGAGGAGGACGAGCTGCTCGACACCCTCGAGGCGGCGGGCATGGGCTGCATCTCCTTCGTCCCGCTCGCCCAGGGTCTGCTGACGAACAAGTACCTGAAGGGCATCCCCGAGGGCTCGCGGGCGACCCAGGGCAAGTCCCTCGACCCGGACCTGCTGAGCGACGAGGTCGTACGCCGTCTCAATGGCCTGAACGACATCGCCGCCCGCCGGGGCCAGTCGCTGGCGCAACTGGCGCTGAACTGGGTTCTTCGGGACGAGCGCATGACGTCCGCGCTCATCGGGGCCTCCAGCGTGAAGCAGCTGGAGGAGAACGTGGCGGCGCTGGCGGGGCCGAAGCTCACGGACGCGGAGCTCGCGGAGATCGACACGTTCGCCGTGTCGACGGCGGGGACGAACATCTGGGCCGGCCGGGCCTGAGAGTCCCCCTCCGGGGCGGACTGATGGGTCGACCTGCGCCCGTCAGGGGCGCGTCACTCGGGGCACAAAAAACGGGCCGGTCCGTGGGGGGGAGACGGACCGGCCCGAGGGGGGGTTTCCACCATAACCCTTCGTAAGTGGTTCGCGGTGCATCGGCGTGCCACAACTACGCTCCGGAATCGCCCGGCGACTGCCTGAGCCTGTTCTCCCGCCGGATTTCGGCCCTCCCGACGGGATCCGGCCGCCGGTGGCGGTACTCCCGAAGGGTGACGCGGGCGAGGGGCGCGGGCTTGACGGCGGCGGGGGCGGTGGTGGGGTGCGGCGGGCCGCCGGCCGGTGCCGGTGGGCCGCCGACCGGTGTCGGTGGCCGCCGGGTGGTGCGCGAGGCCGCGCAGCCCCCTCCACTGCGCGGCACCGTCCGCGCAGCTTTGCTCACGCGAATTAGCGTTGGTCCGAACTTACGGGAGCGGCGGGGCGGAATCGAGCCAGTCTCGATAACGATGCGGAATCAACTGGCGTGCGTGGCGCCGGAATGCCTGAATTGCCGTGTGTCGGGGGGTGGTTCGGGGCTGCGAGAGGTGAGCGGGGCGCGGCTCGACCACGTCGCGTCGGGTGAACGGGGCGCGGCTCGGCCACGTCCGGCGCGTTCCTCAGGCGGTCTTGCCGACAGCCTCGGACGTCTTCCCGGCAGCCTCGGCCTTCTCCGCCTGGCGGGCCACCAGTCGCTCCATATGCCGGTCGCCCCAGAGCCCGAGGGGCTCCAGGGCCTTGTTCAAGCTCTGCCCGAGCTCGGTGAGCGAGTACTCGACCTTGGGCGGCACCTCGCGATAGACCTCGCGGTGCACGATGCCGTCGGCCTCCATCTCGCGGAGCTGCTGGATCAGCATCTTCTCGCTGACGCCGGGCACGTGCCGCCGCAGCTCCCCGAAGCGGAGCGTCCGGCCGGCGTACAGCGCCCACAGGATGAGGGGCTTCCACTTGCCGCCGACGACGTCGACGGCCGCGTCCAGACCGCACATGTACGGTCCCTTGCCCTTGGCCATGCCCAACTCCTCATCCGCGTACGGCCGCACACTTACCGAACCGACAGTACAGCCGACCAACTCGCGACCGCAGCGGGCTACCGCTTCCGGGCGTCGAACAAATGCCGTGTGCTGTGGGCGACGAACGGCCCCTCCTCCTGGATCCGCTCGTGCAGCTCGCGCAGGCGCGGACGGTAGGCGTCGACGGTGAACCCCGGGACCATCCACACCACCTTGCGCAGAAAGTGGACGACGGCGCCGATGTCGTGGAACTCCATCCGCAGCCGCTCGGCGCGCAGCGAGACGACGTCGAGCCCGGCGGCCTCGGCCTCCCGCCGCTCCCCCTCCGGGTCCCGCGCGCCCCGGACGTCCGCCGGCTGCTCCCCCAGGAAGTACTCGACGACTTCGAAGGCGCTGGCGGGCCCCACGTGCTGGGCGAAGTACGTACCGCCGCGGCGCAGCACGCGGGCGATCTCACCGAAGTGCGGTGTCACCGGGTGCCGGCTGGTGACGAGGTCGAACACCCCGTCCGCGAACGGCAGGGGCGCGTCCTCGGGCGAGGCCACGACGACCACACCGCGCGGGTGCAGCAGCGCGGCGGCCTTGGCGACGTTGGGCGGCCACCCCTCGGTGGCGACGGCGAGCCGGGGCAGCACGGGCGCGGAGGCGAGCACTTCACCCCCACCGGTCTGCACGTCGAGCGCCGCCTCGGCCCGCCCGAGCCGCTCCCCCATGGCCCGCGCGTACCCCCACGAGGGCCGCTCCTCCGTGGCCCGCCCCTCGAACCAGGAGAAGTCCCAGCCTTCCACGGGGGCGGCTTCGGCTTCGGCGACGAGATCGTCAAAGGTGCGGGGGCTGGGGCTCGGGCTGTTCCTCATGGGCCGATCATTCCAGGGGCGGCCCGGGGCGTACTACTGGTGTGCCAACGAGAAGGACACGTGCGAGTCGTCCCACTCGCACATTTCCGGCCACGGTGGAATCCGTGGCGGTCAAGGGAGCGCGCGATCGCCATGGGCGTCCGCCGTGCAGGTCTCTCGTGCGGAGGCGGGGCAATGGCTGCTGGAAGCATCGGAAGCCGAAGCGCGAAGTGCTGCCCGACGCCTGGTCGCTCTCCCCCACAGCCCCGCCGTCTGTTGGCAGGATCACGCCGTGTCGTCCCCAAGTGCGTTGCGCCTGCAATGCGCCGTGGGACAGTATGTTCGATGCGCTACGTGGCGTGAGTGCCTTATGCGCATGTAGTGATGTCATTGCGTCGATCAACTACCCGTTGGTCGGCGGGGGTTCGAGTGGGGGGTGGCTTGTGAAGTTCGACATGGGTGAGACGACGCTTGCCGTGTTGGGGAAGAACACGTCGGGGTCCAGTGATGACCTGGGGGCGTTGATCCGGGCGCTGGTGCAGGCGGCGGAGCCGTTGGAGGGGAAGTTCAACGGCGCGGGCAAGGCGACGTTCGACTCGTTCAAGCTGCGGGCGGATGAGATCACGGCGGCGCTGAACGGTTCGCTGCAGTCGATTCTGGGCGGTCAGGCGGGGATGGACGAGGCGTTCGGGACGGGTACGCAGGAGCAGTCCGACAACGCCCACAAGAACATGGGCGCGGCCAACTTCCAGGCGGCACGGTTCTCCGGCTGACCGCCGCTGTGCAACGGGGCCCGGGGGTGGCCCCGTCCATCAACTTCGCTCAACTTCGCTCAACTTCGCTTCGGCTCGACTCGGGGAGTTTTGTCATGGCTGGCAATCAGGACCGGCGCTCGTACGACACCGGCGCCTCCGCCGACGTACAGGGCAGTCTGCACATCATCATCGGGAATCTGGAGCGCGTGCTCGGCGACCGCGACCGCGCGGTGAAGGCCGCGATGGCCGACTACCAGGCCGACGGGGTGTCGGACGAGTACCACGGCAAGGAAGTGCGCTGGAACAAGGCGGCGAACGAGGTCCGGGAGATCATCCGGCTCGTGCGTTCCACGCTGGAGGAGAACGACGGGACGGCACAGACCACGCTCGCCCGCGCGCGGGCCGCGGTCAACAACATCGGCTGAGCACGCGCAGCGCAGGCACGTTGAGGAACCGGATCGCAGGCGGGCGGTCCGGCGCACGGAGATCGAGGGGGCGTGTGATGACGGCGTGGGACATCGAACCCGGTGGCGTCCGGGGGGTACTCCAGCGGGCCGGGACGGCGGCCGAGACCATGGCGACTGCCGGTAAGCAGATGCAGAAGACGCTGCCGCAGGCTGCCAAGCATGCGGGGACCATCACCGAGGGTGGGCATGAGGGGCAGGGCACTCAGGGACCGGTGGGGTCCGCGCTCGGCGTGTTCTTCAACCAGTGGTCGAAGAACCTCACGTACATCGCGAAGCGGACCGGGAGTTCGCTGAATGGCGCCAACCTGGCCACTCAGGAGTACATCAAGGGTGACCTGGACATGGCCGCCACGAAGCAGGGCAAGGCGCTCGCGGAGATGCCGATGCCCGACATGCCCGGTGTCGGTGGTGGCGCGCGGGGCGGTGGCAAGTGAGCGGCAAGCTCATTGACCCCAATGGCATACCGCAGTTCACGGGCAACCTGGAACAGCTGGAGCGGGACGCAACGGACCTCAGCATGGAGGCATCGCTGTTCCGCCTCAGCGGCGGTCAGGTGCACTCCATCTTCCAGGGGCTCTCGGCCTTCTACGAGGCTCCTGAGGCAGAGGAACTGTTCGCGACAACCAAGCCGGTGGCCACGCGGTCGGACGCGTTCGCCGACCAGTTGGAGAAGGTCGCGCAGGCCTTGAGCGACTACGCGACCGAAGTGCGGCCGCTGGCGGAGAAGCTCAAACAACTACAGATCGAGGCCAGTGCCTTCGTCATCGACGACGTTTCGACCGATGACGACTGGCGCAAGGACCAGGACAAGGTCGACCACAACAACCGGCTGGTGGACGACGTCAAGGTCGCCACCCTGGCCTTCCAGGCCGCCGAAATCGACTGCCACAACAAGATCACCGCGTTGGTCGACGGCATCCAGCTGAAGCCGAGCAGCGACGGCCAGACCAGCTGCGGCACGTACGGCTATACCTCCGAAGTCCTCGATCAGGCCGAAGAACTCCCCTGGGGTGCCAAGGCCGAGCGCGACTACGACGGAATCGAATGGCTTGCCCACAAGGCCGTGGACTTCGGCAAGGGGTTCATCGTCGACGGCATCGTCGGTACGACCAAGGCGCTCGGCACGCTGGCCGGCAAGGACGGCTGGGGCGCGGCTGGGGAAGCCTGGACCAATCTGGCCAAGCTGAGCACCGGCCTGACGCTCACCATGACCCCGCTTGGCGGGGCCTTCTGGATGGCCAAAGACGATCAACTCCCGGGTTGGCTGAGGGACTCCCGCAAGTCGGTGGTCGACACCGGCAAGGGGCTGATCGCCTACGACCAGTGGGGCAAGAACCCGGCGCGTGCCGCCGGCCTGGTCGGATTCAACGCCGTGACCATCGTGGCGACGCGCGGCGCGGGAGCCGCGGTCAAGGGCGGGGCCATGGCGAAGGTGGTCTCGGTGACCGGCAAGGTGGGCCGTGCGGTCGATCCGTTCACGTATGCGGCGAAGGGCGTCAAGTTCGCGGCGGTCAAGGTCGGGGATCTCTTGGGGCCTCTGAGGAACCACCCCGCGGGCGCATATGTCGATCTGCCGGACGGTCGCTATAGCCTGCCCGCCCGGAACACGGATGTGCCTACGGGTTCCTCTGCTGTGCCGAAGGACGCCATCCCATACGTCAGTGACAAGGGTGCGACGATCTATGTGACGCGCGAGGGCGCGGTCATCGACGAGCACGGCAAAGTCCTCCAGAAGGCCGAGGAAGCCCCGAGAGAACTCACGGCCGCCGAACGCGCTGACGCCACACAAGGGGAGACACCTACCCCTCGGGGTCCAGACCGTCAGCCTGTCGCCGTTGGTGCACAAGCGGGTGACAGAGCGGCTGAAGCCGCCGGCCGCAACGGAGATCATCTGCCTCACGGCAGAGTCGACGACCCGGGACGTAGCGCCGCTGCGAGCCATGAACCGCCCTCGGGGGCACCGCCCAGTGCATCGGCGCACCACGGTGGCGGTTCGCCTGAGGGGCACCATGGAAGTCCCCCAAGTGGGCACGGAGCAGACGTTTCAGGTGCCCACGAGGCACCGTCACGTGGCGGTGACTCTTCGGCGGGGAGCAGCGGTGGCGACGAAGGTGTCAGGGAACCTGTGCACCCAGGGGCTGCAGGCGTCGGCGGAGGGGATGGCTATTCAAACCGCGTGCGCCCACCCCGCGAGGGCGACACGAACTATGTGGTGGATAATCCGCAGAACTGGGCTGACACGATTACTGACATCGACAGGATCGAGGATGGCGTCCTGTGGGAAGAGAAGACTGCCACTGGGCGTGATCCCCGAGTGAATGTCGAGAAATGGATCAGTAAGCACGTCTTCAAGAAGCTGGATTCGTACGTCAGAGCGCGTGCGCACATGTCGGGATTCGAAGAGGCCCCCATTGGCTTGAGCTTCACGGAGGCGGGTGCCACGGCAGAGTTCCGAGCTGCCGTGGAATCCGGTGTAGAAAAATGGCTGGTTAAGAATCCGGACGTCGATGTAAGGGTGAGGTGGGCGGAGTGAGTTGCTACTTCCAGGTTGGTGACGAGGAAATCTGGAACCCATCCAACTCGGTGGCTAGGCTCTTTCTCGAGCAAGCCGACGCGTTGTCCAGGTTCGTCAATCGGCAATCAGGGCTGAGCGAGATCATCGAAGACGAATGCGAAATCGATGAGCAACTCTTCATGGAGTTCGTGGACGCAATCGTGAACGCATACCAGGACTCCAACAACGAGGCACTCCGCTCTCTGGTGAGGGGGTTCGCTGGGGTCGCGTCCGTTCTGGTGGACCGCATGGGTGGCGTGATTCCTTCGTTGAAGCCTGAGTATTCGGAGATGTGGGCAGCCGAACGTGCCGCGCCGGAACGATCGATGCCGCGAGGGTGAGCCTGCGATGTGACACGGGCCGGGTTGTCAAAGTGATGCCGCAGGACGTGCAGGCCGCTGAGGCTTTGCGCGAGTGGGCGGAGCAATCGGACTCCATTCTGGATGCCTCAGGGCTTGACCTGTCAGCGGTTGATCTGTCAGGTGCGGATCTCGCGATGAGCTTGCTGACGCAGACGGTTCTCCGTCGGGCCCGGCTTGTGGGTGCGGATCTCTACCGGGCGCACCTGGAAGGCGCGGTTCTTGACGAGGCCGACCTGTCCTCCGCGTCACTGGTGAAGGCGGAGCTGGATGATGCCTCCATGCAGGGCGCGACGCTCAACGAGGCGAACCTCGGCAGTTGTGAACTGTGGTCGGTGGATGCCCGGGGGGCGCGGTTCCGGGGGGCCAACCTCGAGGGTGCGTCATTCCTCGGCGTCAAGCTTCAGGGGCGGATCTCACGGATGCGTCGCTGTGGGAGACGTCCCTAAAGGCCGTACTTGACGAGCGTACGGTGGTTCAGGGGCTTTCGGGGACGCTGTACGGCCCCGCCACCATCGACGAGGGAGGCGTCCAGCGCGAAGTTCTCGGACAAGAACTCGAGCAGTGGCTGAACAGCCGTGGCGCGCGGGTACGTGTGCTCTCGCCGGGAGATAACGTCACGTATTACGCCAAGCTCGGTGAAGGGAACACGCGCAGCAACCCTCTTGGCATTGTGCGGCGGCGGATGGTGGACGGTGTGTCGCACGACGAGGCATTCACGAGAAACCTTCGTTGGGAACCGACTGAATACCTACGGCTCTATGAGCTGGGCCACAACGAAGTCGATCACGTGGAGATCACTGAAGCGGAGGCCTCCGCGTTCATTGAAGAGGTTGTCAGAAGGCTCTCGTAGCCTGGTGCCGGGCGGGCGACGCCGCGGTTGGGTCGGATGAGGGCGAGAGGAGGAAGGTGGCTGTGGCAGCCCAGGACTACGACAGTCAGCTCCTGGAGTCCGTCTCCGTTCGGCGGCGGCGGCTTCGGGACGCGGTGGTGTTCGGTGGGCAGCGGCAGCGGCGTGGGTGGGACGAGCGGTTGGGGAAGTTGGTCGGCGGGATTGTGATCGCCGCTGTGTTGTGTGCCGGGTGCGTGGGGTGGTCGTTCATTTCGCATCGGGTGATGAAGGAGAAGCCGGGAGAGTCGTCTTCCGTGCCTCGGTCCTCGTCGTCCGGTGCGCGCACTTCTTTGCCGTCTGACGTGCCTGAATCACCCTCCGTGTCCGCTTCTTCTCGGTGATAGGTTCGAACTTGTGATATCTGCGGGGGCAATGAGCCGTAGCCAGGGACGAGTGGCGTTGAGCCGGGTGACCTTGGTGGGGGAGCGGCGGCGGGTGGATCTCGTACTGCCTTCCCAGGAGCCGGTCGGGCTGTTGCTGCCCGAGGTGATGCGGCTGCTCGACGACCGGGTGGGCGCGCGGCCCGAGTTGCGGTATCTCGTGGCGGCCGACGGGTCCGCGCTCGCGCAGGACAGCACTCTGGAGTCGGCCGGCGTTGCCGACGGGGCTGTACTGCGGCTTGTGCGCGCCGAGGACGCGCCCTCCGCGCCCGTCGTGCACGACGTCACCGACGAGGCCGCCGAGGATGTGGATGTGCGGGCCTGGCGGTGGGGTGCGGGGGCCCGGCGTGTGGTGTGTGGGGTGGCCGTCGGGGCTTGGGCTCTTGCCGCCGGGGTGCTGGCCCGGGGGGAGTTCGACGACTCCCGGGTGGGGACCGGGTTGCTGGGCGTGAGTGCCGTCGCCGCGCTCTGCGGTGCGCTGCTCGGGCGGGCTCGGCGGCGCAGCCTCGCTGCCACGCTCATTGGGGTCGCGGGTGCGCTCGGGGTCTTCGGCGCCTGGACGCTCGGGGGTGCGAACGGCTGGTCCGGCGCCGCGCAGTTGGCGGGGAGTGCCGGGGTTCTTGTCGTTGTTCTGTTGCTGCTCGGGTGGTTCACGCCCTTGGGGCGGGGTGGAGTTGTCGGGGGTGGCGCCCTCGCCGGGTGCGCCGTCGTGTGGGAAGTCGTCCTTGGGTTTCAGGGCGGTGGGCACGTCGATCGTGTCGGTGCCGTGCTTGTTGTCGTGTCCGTCGTCGGGCTCGGCGTGCTGCCGCGGGTTGCCTTGATGGCCTCGGGGCTCTCCGGGCTCGACGACCGGCGGTCGGGTGGGGCCTCCGTCAGTCGGTACGACGTGGGGAGCGCCCTCGCGGCCACCCACCGCGGGCTCGCGCTCGCCACCGTCGCGCTCGCCGTCTCCGCGGGGGCCGCCGGCGTGCTCGTCCTGCGTGAGGTGACCGTGTGGGCGGTGCTGCTCGCCGGAGCCGCCGCCCTGGTGCTCGCCCTGCGCGCGCGGGCGTTTCCCCTCATCGTCGAGGTGGTCGCGCTGCTCGCGGCCGCGGCGGCCGTTGTCGGGCGGCTCGTGTGGGTGTGGCTCGGCGAGTCCGGGGCGGCGGGCGGGCCCTTGGCGCTGCTCGTCGTGCTCGCGCTCGCCCCGCTCCTCGTCCTGGCCGTGCGGCCCGCCGAGCACGTGCGGGTACGGCTGCGCAGGGCCGGGGACGCGGTGGAGTCGCTGGGCGTCATCGCCCTGATTCCGCTGGTCCTCGGGGTGTTCGGTGTGTACGGGCGACTGCTCGACACCTTCGCGTGAGGGCGCGCGACATGACTGAGGCGAGGGACTGGCAGCGGGACTTGCTGCGGGAGTTGGGTGCGGGAGCAGGCCGGGGTTCGGCCCCGCCGTCGGCGCCCACCCCTGCCACTGCGCCCACCCCCGCCGCCGCGCCGACGCAACCGGCCGCGCCCAAGAGCGCCCCACCCACCCCCCTGCGCGGAGCGCCCCCCACCCCCGAATCCACCCCCACAGTCGACCCCCGCCTCGCCCTCGCCCTCGGCCGCCCCCAGCACGGGGATTCCCTCCCCCGCCGCACCGGCCGCTCCCTGCGCAAGCTCGTCACCTCAGCCTCGCAGGACGTGACGGAGGAGAGCCGGATCGCGAGGGAGGTGCAGCAGCCGGTCACCACCGGCCGCGTCGTCGCGGTGACGTCGATCCGGGGCGGGGTCGGCAAGACCACCGTCTCCGCGCTGCTGAGCCGCACGTTCCACCACTACCGGCACGACCCGGTCCTCGCCCTGGAGGCCGACGCCGCGCTGGGCACGCTGCCGGTGCGGCTCGGCGCGGAGTCGGTGCGCTGGTCCTGCGCGGACCTCGCGCGGATCCTGACGCCGACCATGCAACTGACCGACATCACCGGCTACCTGGTGCCCGTGCCGGACGGAGGCTGGCTCCTGCCCGCCAGCCAGGGCCGCGTCGGCGCCCCCCTCGACGTACCCACGTACCGCACCGTGACCCTCGCCCTGCGCCGCTACTTCGCGGTGACCGTCGTCGACTGCGAGACCCTGCCCGGCGAGGTGGCGCGTACGGCGATGGACACCGCCCACGCCCGCGTCGTCGTCGCCCCCATGACCGTCGAGGGCGTGAACGGCACCCGCCTGGTCCTGGACTGGCTGGCCCAGTTGCCGCACTCCGCGCTGGCCACCACCGTCGTCGCCCTCACCGCCAACTCCCCGGACATGACACTCGACTTGAAGACCGCCGCCGCACACCTGCGGGAGACCGGAGTGGCCGTCGTGCCCGTCGCGTACGACCGCCATCTCGCCCAGGGAGGCCCCATCCGCGGCCCCCAGCTCGGCAAGGCCGCCCGTGACGCCGCCGTCCACCTCGCCGCCGAGGCGATGCGGCGCGCGGTGCGCGTGCGATGAGCCCCGCAGTGAGGACGCGATGACCCACCGCCTCGTACACCGCCCGGCCCGCTCCACCCGCCCCCCGGCCGCCGCCGCCCGGCACACCATCGAACCGCCCCCGAACCTGCCCGAGGGCAAGATGGGCAACGCCGCCACCGCGCTGCTCCCGATGGCCGGCGTCATGGGCTCGGTCGTGATGATGACCGTCATCCGCAACAGCCAGTTCGCCGCGCTCGGCGCCATCGTGCTGGTCTTCGCCCTGCTCGGCGGCGTCGCCCTGTTCTGGTCGCAGCGCGGCAAGGCGCAGCGCACCCGGCGTACGCAGCGCGAGCGGTATCTGGAGTACGTGGAGGAGCAGCGCGACGAACTCGGCGCCGCGGAGCGGGAGTTGAGGCAGCGGGCGCGGCTCCTCAATCCGCCGCCGCAGGCGCTCTACGACCTCGTACGGGACCCGGCCCGGCTCTGGGAGCGGCGCCGCGGCGACGCGGACTTCCTAGCGGTGCGGGTGGGCTGTGGCGACGTACCCGTACAGGAAGTGGTGATCGGGCAGCACACCGGGAGCGGGGTGCTCACGCCGCCCGACCCGTTCATGCTCAACGAGGCGCGTGCCCTGCAGGCGCGGTTCGCCGTCGCGCCCGACTTCCCGCTGGCCGTGCCGCTCGACCGGGCGGGAAATGTGAGCGTCGTCGGCGACCGTGAGGGTGTGCTGCGCGTCGCCCGCGCGTTGCTGATCCAGAGCGCCGTGACGCACGCCCCGGACGACCTGGCCGTCGCGCTCGGCGTGCCGGGGCAGCGGCTCGCCGAGTGGGAGTGGGCGAAGTGGCTGCCGCACGTGCAGGATCCGACGGCCGACCCGGAGGCGTACGACGGGCCGGTCGCCGCCCGGCGTATCGCACCCGACGTGGCGCGGCTCGCCCGGCTGTGCGGCGCCGACCTGCGCCGTCGCTCCTCGTACGCGGCCGAGGTGCGCCGCGGCCTGTCCGGCAAGGACGCGTTGCGACTCACCGACCGTCTCTTTGTGGTGAGCGACACCCATGGCGAGACGGCCGAGGAACTGCCGCGCCCGGACACCGCGGTGGGGCTCGGCGACATGGGCGTGACGGTGCTGCATCTGCTGGAGCGGCAGATCCACGAGCCGGACGAGGTGAGCGTGCGGATCACCGTCGACGGCGATCATGTCGCCGTCGAGGATCTGCGTGCGCCGAGGGCCGAGGGCACGTCGGCGGCTGGCGGCGCTGCCGCTGCCGCTGCCGCAGTCGCGCATGGCCTCGCGGACGAGGTGAGCGTCGCGGGCGCCGAGGGGCTCGCCCGGATGCTGGCGTCGCTGCGTCTCTCGGCGGAGTCCGCCGCCGAGGGCACCCCGGTGTCGGGGCCGGTCGACTTCCCGGCGCTGCTCGGCATCGACGACCCGGCCGCACTGGACCTGGACCGGCTGTGGGCGCCGCGCACCGAACGGGACTTCCTGCGCGTGCCGATCGGGCTCGACGACCGGCACGAGCCGGTGCTGCTCGACCTGAAGGAGTCGGCCGAGCTGGGCATGGGCCCGCACGGGCTGTGCGTGGGCGCGACCGGCTCCGGCAAGAGCGAGCTCCTGCGGACCCTCGTCCTGGCGCTCACCGCCACGCACGCGCCCGAGGACCTGGCGATGGTCCTCGTCGACTACAAGGGCGGCGCCACCTTCGCGCCCTTCACGGGTCTGCCGCACGTGGCCGGTGTCATCACCAACCTGGAGAACCAGGCCGACCTCGTCGAGCGCGTCCACACCAGCCTCGCGGGCGAGATCAAGCGCCGCCAGCAGGTCCTGAAGGACGCCGGGAACATCGCCGACATCGGGCACTACGGCGCCCTGCGCGCCCGGGAGCCCGGCCGGGGCCTGGAGCCGCTGCCGCACCTGTTCGTCGTCATCGACGAGTTCGGCGAACTCATCACCGCCAAGCCGGACTTCATCGACCTGTTCCTGTCGATCGGCCGGATCGGCCGCTCGATCGGCGTGCATCTGCTGCTCTCCAGCCAGCGCATCGAGTCCGGCAAGCTGAAGGGCCTGGAGACGTATCTGTCCTACCGGCTCGGCCTGCGGACGTTCTCCGCCGACGAGTCACGGACCGTCCTCGACACGGCCGACGCCTTCCAGCTACCGCCGCTGCCCGGCTTCGGCTATCTGAAGGTGGACACGTCCACGTACACACGCTTCAAAGCGGGGTACGTCTCCGGGGCCCATCGAGGACCGGCGGCCGACCCGGCCGCCGACACCGGGCCGCTCGCCTGGACGTACCCGGCGTACAACCCGGGGCCGGACCCCACCGGCGACAGCCGCCCCCAGGAACCGACGCCGTCGCGCGAGCGCGAGACCGGGCCGACCGTGATGTCCACGGTGGTCGACCGACTCGCCACCGCCGCACCACCGGTGCGCCGCATCTGGCTGCCGCCGCTGCCGGACGCGGTCGCCCTGGACACCGCGGCGGGCCCCCTGCGGGTCTCCGAACGCGGCCTGCACCTCACCCGCGCCTCCGGCCGCCTGTGCGTGCCCCTCGGCGTCCTGGACGACCCGGGCCGGCAGTGGCAGGGGCTGTGGACGCTCGACCTGAACGTGGCCGGCGGGCACGTGGCCGTCATCGGCGGCCCCCAGTCCGGCAAGACGACGCTGCTGCGCACGCTCACGCTGTCCCTGGCGCTCACCCACACCCCCGACGAGGTCGCCGTGTACGGCCTCGACCTCGTCGGCGGCGGCCTGTCGGCCCTTGCCGGGCTGCCGCACGTGGGCGGGGTCGCCTCCCGGGCCGACCACGAGCGGCTCGCCCGGACGGTCGCCGAGGTGAGTGCCCAACTCGCCCTGCGCGAAGAGCTGTTCCGCGAGCACGGCATCGACTCCCTCGACCAGCTGCGGCAGCTGCGGGCCGAGGGCGGTCTGCCCGAGCTCGGCTCCACCGACATCGTGCTGCTCGTCGACGGCTTCGGCGCGCTGCGCGAGGAGTTCGACGAGCTGGACGAGCGGATCGCCGAACTCCTCAAGCGCGGCGGCGGCTACGGCATCCACGTCGTCGCCGGAATGCTGCGCTGGAACGACGTGCGCATCGCCACCCAGTCGATGTTCGGCACGCGGGTCGAGCTGCGCCTGAACGACCCGTCCGACTCCACGGTCGACCGCAAGCTCGCCGAGACGTTCACCGCCGACACCCCGGGACGCGTGCTCACCGACGGCAAGCTGTTCGCGCAGACCGCCCTGCCGCGCACCGACGGCCTGCCGCGCACCGACGACCTGGGCGCCGCCCTCGACGAGGCGGCGCGCACCGTCGCCGCCACCTGGCACGGCGAACTCGCCGCGCCCGTACGCGTCCTGCCCACCCGGCTCCCCGCCACCGGCCTGCCCACCGCCCACGCCGAACCGCACCGATTGCCGATCGGCGTCGACCAGGACAGCATCTGTCCGCAATTCCTTGATCTGTTCGGCCAGGACCAGCACCTGCTGATCCTCGGCGACAACGAGTGCGGCAAGACCAATCTGCTGACCCTGATCGTCGAGCAGCTCACCGCCCGCCACGGCGACGACGCACTCGTCTTCGGCGTCTTCGACCCGCGCCGCGGCCTGCGCGGCGTCGTCCCCGAGCCGTACCGCGGCGGCTACGCCCACAACGCCAAGCTCGCCGCGGCGCTCGCCACCGGCATCGCGGGCGAGCTCGACAAGCGCCTCCCGGAGACCGCCGACCCCGACGCGACCAGCCTCGAACCCGCCTTCACCGGCCCACACATCGTCATCCTCATCGACGACTACGACATCCTCACCACCGCCGGCCAGCAGCCCCTGGCCGCCTTCCTGCCCTACATCTCCTCCGCCCAGGACATCGGCCTGCACTTCGTCGTCGCCCGCCGCACCGCCGGCTCCGCACGCGCCCTGTACGAGCCGTTCCTCACGACCCTGCGCGAGACCGGCACCACCACCCTCCTCATGAGCGGCGACCGCACCGAAGGCCAGCTCTTCCCCGGCCTCTACGCCTCCCCACAACCCCCCGGCCGAGGCACCCTCGTCCGCCGCGGCCACCCCAACCGGCTCATCCAGACGGCCCTCGCCCACGCCCCCGAAACCCCCGACGAACCGAAAGCGACGAAGCACCTGTGACCAAGGACGTCATCGCCCTCACCCTCGCGATGCCCGACGCCATGGCACTGCTGGCCGGGCTGCACGCGGGCGGGCCCGACCTGAGCGTCCACTCCCTCGCCGACGGCGCGGTCGTCCAGCTGCGCACCCCGGACGGCCGTCCCCTGGTCTCCGTCGAGGCGCCCGTCCTCGTCCACACGCCGGGCGAGGCGCAGCGCCTGCTCGGTCCCCAAGTCGCGGTGCCCGACGTGCCGTTCTGGTGGACGGAGACCCGTGCCGTCACCACCGTCCCCGAGGCCACGGACCTCGCCGGATCGTTCTGTGGCCGTCTCACGCTGCTGCTCGGCGGCACCACGTGGCCGCCGGACGCCTCGACACTTCGCGTCGTCGAGACCGCCGATGTCCCGGGCCTGCACGGCCACGACGCCGCGGGGCAGTCCGGGACCGACAATGTCACAGACGATCCCCCGAGCGACGGCACCACGGGCACCCCCGCGACGGACAGCACTACGGACGCCCCCGGGCCCGACGGCACCGCGGTCGCCCCTGGGCCCAACGGCACCTTCCCCGCCGTCGACATCCTCACCGACTCCACCGCCGTCGTCCTCGCCGACCGGCCGGTCATCGCCCTGACCGCCTGGCTCTCCGCGGTCCTGCGCGCGGCCGCCGACTCGGGCAGGGCACTGCACCTCGTCACGCCACCCCACGCCCGCCTGAGCCTGCCGCTGCGGACCGCCCTGACCGGACCGCCGAACCGCTGGGTGGTGCAGACCCCCGGAGGCGGCTGCTACGACGGGCTGTCCGGCGCCGTGCTGCACTGGCGGGAGGGCACTTTCACGCCCACCCTCGACGACGGCGGCGAGACCGTGCCGACCGAGGCCTTCACCCCGCCCGAACCGCCCGTCGAGCAGCAGCTCACCCTCTCCCTGCGCACCCTCCACGCCCCCGACGCCGACCTCGTCCTGGGCCGCTCCCTGGAAACCGCCTGGCACCACCTCACCGGCGCCGCGCCCGCCGGCTGGGGCACCGCTGAGCCCGTCAACCTCCCCTGGTCGCCCCGGCAGTTGACCGCACTGGCCCGTGACCGCGCCCCGGCCCCGAGCCATCTCCTCGCTGTCGGCGCCCCCGACCGGCCCGCGATCGCCGACCTGCGGGTGACCCGCACCAGGACCGGTGTCGCCGAGGAGGCCTCCCTCACGCTCGGGTACGCGGCCGACGAGCCCCCGCCCCTGGACGCCCTGGAGGCGCTGGCCGAAGAACTCGTGGCCGGGCGGGGCCTGAGCGCCATGCTCGTCACCCTGCGCAGGGCCCGCCGAGACCTCACCGCTCCCGCCCACCTCGAAGGTGCGCCCATCCCCGTCTCGTTCACGCTGGGCCCCACGGACGTACGAGCCATAGGCCTCCACCACGCCCGCCGCCCACCCCTGCCCCTGAGCCCCACCGCTCTCGGCCCCACCTCTGCTCCGGCTCTGCACTACGGCCTGAGCGACGGCACAAGTCCAGACGCCTGGACCGACCTCGAGACCCTGACCCGACACCTTCGTTCCCGCCGGTCCGGCCAGGGGGATTCGTAAGCCCTTGCTGACTCACGCGGCCTTGAGATGGCCCATGAGTACGGACAGACGCTCCCACCCAACGGCGTCACCGCCGTCGCTCAACGGATAGTGAAGGGCCGGGTCGGCGCCGGACCCGAGGCGCAGAGGGGCGGTGTCGATCGGCGTCAGCCCGTGCTCGGCGGCCAGGGCCTCGGCGAGGGGCTGGATGTCGCCCATGGGTGCGGCTTCGTCGGGGCCGTAGCCGAGGGTGAGGGTGATGTCTTCCTCGACACCGGCGGTGGTGCGAGTGACGCTCACGGTCGCCATGGCGGGTCGGCCGGGGCCGCCAACGGCGACGAGCCAGGTCGGCACTACAAGCGCATGAGCCACTCACGTCACGTAGTGCCTCGAACATACTTTCCCACACGGCGTTGCAGGCGCAACGCAGTTGGAGGCAAGGGGCTTGATTCCGCCGACGCAGGCCGCAGCTGCAGCCGAAACTGCCCGAGAGGCACGCCAGCAGGCTCTACGGCCCTGTGGACTCGGCATCACGGCACACAGGACTTCAAAGGAAGTACCGTTCACGCCGACCACGGCATCTCGACTGCGACCGAAACTGTGCGATCAAGACGACCAGGCCCACAGCCGACAGCCGGCCCCGACTGACTTCATGGCTTGGGGCAGCTACTTCAGCTTGCACGAGCTACGCAAGAGGGCTCACTCTCCGCCCTAGTCACCAACGCGCATCTACGTAGTCCGAGATCTCAAGAAGCCTCGAGCGCTCCACCTGCGGCATGCAGCATTCGAAGTTCCGAGCATGGGCGAGGAAGGCGTTGGGGAGCTGCACACGGTAGGTCCGCACGTAGAACCACAGATCACCGCGCCACAGCCAGTCGCCGTCCGTGTAAATATCCTCCCCGCCCGCAATGTCTCCACCCGGGGTGAGGACGTCGTCGGCACTCCCCATCACGGCCAAGAGCTTGCACCCCGCCCGCAGATAGGCCTTGATCTCTTCTTCGTCCGCATACGCGTCGGACCCCAGAAAGCTCCGTATGCTCCCACGAGGAGTCCCGAACTTCGGCGACCAGAGTTCCCTGAAATGATCTACGATGCGCATCGCGTTACCTATTCCGCTTCACTTCCGGATGCTTTCCCTGCATAACCCAACCTGGCTATGCAACTTGGAGCTTCACCGGATGACGGCCGTCGCTCCCCCTTCCAGGCTAAGCAGCAACGATCACGTGGAGGCTCCGGGCAGCCGAGCCGCTGTAGAAGCCACGCCGTACGCCCGCGCCCCCTCCCTCGGCAGCACAGCCCACATCCTCGTCCCTCCGCCCGGCTGCCGCGCCTCGTCGAACCCCCAGTCCCCCACGCATGCGCGCACCACGCACGCCATCAGGTTCAGGGACGCGCGGCGCCGCTCGTCGCAGATCGCGGCCAGCCGGGGGTTCGTGTGGCGCGGGTGGCCGTCGTGGAGGATTACGCGAAGGGCTCCGGCCCGGTAGCGAAGGCACACGTACACCTCGTCCTCGGGCGTGAACCTGCATGCGCAGGCGGCCAGTTCGGCCACGACTTGTACCGCGGCATCCGTCACGTCCTGCAGGCCGTGGGCCCTCAGGACGAGCCCCGTCATGCGGCGGGCGACCGCGGGGCTCGTGGGGGACGCGGGGAGTGTGAGGCTGTACGCGAGGTCGTCGGGGGTCGGGGCGAGGCCCACCCCCGGGACAGATAGGTCGTCGTCGACCATGCGGTCGGGGCAGGCGGTCGCTACGGCCAAGGGCATGGCCAACCTCCGGTGGGGTGCGGATGCGGGGCGGCGCCGTCGGTGGCCTGTCTCCCTGGCGCGGGCCCGCCCACCTCCCAGGGCAGGAGGGGTCGTCTTGCTCTCGGGCAGGCTCGCGCGATGCGCTTCCGACTGCGTCGTGCAGTAAGCGTTGCGTTACTCACTGTAGAGCATACGGAGTACGTGTACTACCTTCTCTCGGAGTCCGAGTGACACGGGCAAACTGATCTCGTTGCAGGCCGGGTAGGAGGGGCGTATGCCGCCGAGGAGTTCACCAACTGAGCGTCAGCGGCGTCTCGGTGCGGAGTTGCGCAAGATGCGGACTGCCGCCGGGATGACGACCGAGCACGCCGCGGGGCTGCTCGGTGTACCGAGGACGAACCTGCCCAACATGGAGTCCGGCCGCTCCGGCATCAGCCCGGACCGCGTGCGGACGCTCGCGTGCAACTACGGCTGTGTCGACGAGGCGCTCGTCGACGCGCTGGCCGCGATGGCCGCCGAGCGCGGCAAGGGCTGGTGGGAGGCGTACCGCGACGCGGGGCAACTGCCCCCGAGCTTCCTGGACATCGCCGAGATGGAGTGGCACGCGCGGCGGCTGCGCATCGCGGTGACCGTGCACCTGCCGGGTCTGCTCCAGACCGAGGAGCGGGCACGAGCCGTGTTCGAGGCGGTTATCCCCCGGCTGCCCGCCGCCGACGTGGACGTACGCGTCGCTCATCGCATGGACCGGCAGCAGGTGCTGACCAGGCCCGAGCCTCCGGCCCTCGACGTGATCGTGCACGAGGCCGCGCTGCGCATGGAGTTCGGCGGACCGGCCGTCGCGCGGCGGCAGTTGGAGCACATCCTGCATGTGTCCGAGTGGCCGGACACGGAGGTGCGGGTCATCCCCTTCAAAGCGGGCGGATTTCCGGGTGCCGGACAATCCGTCGTGTACGTGGAGTCGGCCGTCACTCAGCTCGACACCGTGGAGCTGGACAGCACGCACGGGCCTGAGTTCATCGACTCCGAGTTGCAGCTCCGCAAGTACCGGGCCCAGCTCGACGCGGCGGCGGCCGTGGCGCTCACCCCGGGCGCGTCCCGCGAGTTCATCCGCAGCCTCGCCCACGACCTCTAGGAGAAGCCTCGATGCCCACCATCAACTGGGAAGACCCCTTCTGCGGTGAGGGGGCCAACTGCTTCCGCATAGGCACCGACCCCGAAGGCAACGCTTACATAACCGTCGCCGGCGCAGAGCACACGTACCTCACCGACAGCCGTGACGCGCTCCGCGCCCTCATCCAGGACATCAAGGCCGGCAAGGCCGACCACCTGCTCTGAGGCGTCCGCGTCCCAAGTGGCCTCACCAGCCCCAGCAATCACTGGGATCCGGCCCGTCTGGAACCGTAGTCTCGCGACTACGCATCTGTGCGTGCGCAGGAACATCTGTGCCTGCGCAGGAAGCAGATGCTTCTGCCGGTGACCGCCAACAGCCTCTGAGGAGTCCATCCATGGGTGAGCCCATAGCCGACCACGCCACGCAGCCGCAGCCGCCGACCGCTGACGGAGACGTGAGCAGCGCCCGGTTCTGGAACGCGGCCCAGGGTGGCAAGGACAACTACGAGCGGGACCGCCAGGCCGTGGAGGCGGTCGAGAAGATCGCGCCCGGCATCACCGCGGACGCTCGCTCGGCCCGCCAGTTCCTGCGCCGGACCGTCCGCTGGGCGGCAGCCGAAGCCGGAGTCACCCAGTACCTGGACCTCGGCGCCGGCCTCCCGCTGGAGCCCGACATCCACCACATCGTCGGTCGGCACCAGCCTGACGCCCGCGTGCTGTACGTCGACAACGACCCCGTCGTCCTGGCCCACCAGGGCGCCTACCAGGACCCGCCCCTGAGCACCTACATCGACGCCGACATGCGCGACACCGACGTCATCCTGAACCACGTCGTCGACCACTTCGACCTCGCCAAGCCCGTGATGCTGACCTTCAGCAGCGTCCTGGGCCACTTCTCGGACACAGAGGCCCACGAGACCATCGGACGCCTCCTCGCCCCCCTCGCCCCCGGCAGCTGCCTCATGCTCAGCCACGACATCCCCACGCCCACCATCATCGCCGCGTGCGAGGTCTACTCCGCCGCGCCAGGAGCCCTGCCCTACCAGCCCCGCACCATCGAGCAGTTGCTGCGGTTCTTCGACGGCATGGACCTCGTCGCCCCCGGCCTCGTCCCGCTCTTCGAGTGGCATCCGGACGACGCGACGGAGATCACCGAGGTGATGGGCTACGGCGGTGTCGGACGCATCCCAGCCTGAGTTGCGCCGACCACCTTCTCCAGTACCGCTACCGCATCCGCTTGAGGTAGAGCCGCTGGCCGTACTTCCTGCCCAGCCAGATCGCCCTGCCGGGGTCCGTGCTCTCCATGACCGGGTTGTCGAAGCGGATAGCGCCCTCCGACGGATGGGGGTTCACCCAGACCTGGGCGCGCTCAAGCATCCAGTTGTCCTTGTCGTCCACGCCCTCGAACCGGATGTAGACCGGGAAGTCGTCCAGGTCCTCCGTACGCAGCGGCGGGTCCTTGCGGGGGTCGTTCCGGCCCGGGTCGGCCACGTTCGGCGTATCGCCGCCGAGCTCGAACTTGTCCGACTTGTTGCGCTCGAAGTCGTCCCTGCCGGTGGCGTCGAGCAGGAATTCACGGCCGGCGATTCCCAGATACACCCAGCCGTGTGTGCTTGCCTCGGCGTGATCCCCCGTCTGCACACTGACGTCGATCCTTTTGATTTCCGGCATGACTTCCCCTCCTGAGATCGAACGGCGGCACTGAGCACCACGTGCCCCGCCGATACTGGGGGCGAGCCGGGACGCGTACAAGCAAGCGTTCAGGCCAGGTCAGGGGCGGGCGCGGCCAGCCGTCTCATCCGGCCACCCCGGCAGGTGGATTCCTTGCCACCTTTTCCGGTCGCCGAGGCAATCCGCCGGTTTGCCGTGTTGCCGTGCACCGCATTCGCGCGGGCTTTGGACTGCTTCACGCCATGCGCGTACATACGAAGACTGTCCGTAAAGCCGAGCACCCAGGAGGGAGTTACGTCGAAGCCGTCGCGGGCGGCAGCGGCCTCAGCGGCCGCCTTCCGCCGAGGGGGCGCCGGCGGCGCCACGCGGGAACGACACCTCAACCCGGCGGTTCTTCTTGCGGCCCTCCTCCGAGCCGTTGTCGGCGATCGGATAGTCCTCGCTGTAACCACGCACGGCGTACGTAACCTGCGGGCCCAGGTGGTTCGCCAGTTCGTCGTGGACGGCCTCGGCGCGGTCCTTCGACAGCTTCTTGCCGTGGGCGTACGTACCCAGGTTGTCCGTGAAGCCGAAGACGCGTACGTCCGTCGCCTTCTGGGTCTTCGCCTCGTCGGCGATCGCCCTGATGCGGGCGCTGGCTTCCGGGTTCAGCTTGGCGCTGTCCTTCGGGAAGAGGACCTCCGCCTGGAGCGCGAACTTCACGTCCGTGTTGGTGTCCTCGCGGCGCTCCTCGCCGCCCATGTCCTCGACGACGGATTTGATGTCGAGGACCTTGGCGGGCGCGAGCGTGGCCCCGTCGGCCAGCTTCAGGCCGGGGCTGTTGGAGTCGACCTCGGGGGGTGGGGAGGTGGTCGACGTGCTGCCTGGGGGTGCGCTGGGGTCTTCGTCGTCTGCCCAGGCCGTGGAGGTGGGAGCCAGGAGGAGGAGCGCGGTAAGGGTGGTGGCTGTGGCGGTGGCGAGGGATCGGGAGCGGGTCATGGTTACTCGCCCTCGGAGATTTCGATCGTGGCCGGCGGCATCGGCCCTACTTGGAACGTGACCTCGTTGGTGTCTTCTGGCGGTGCGGGGAATTGCGCAAACCAACTCGCGCTCTCCCCCGACCTGAGACGGCTGAATTTGGTGCACAGGCACCGACCGGCAGTGTCACGCAGAACCAGATACCGCTTCTTGCCCTTACCGTCCACCAGACTCGCGCCCGACAACGAGCCGCCGTTCGGGGCCAGTTCGCGCTCGTCGCTCTGCCAGTCCGCGCCCAGCCAGGAACGGCTTCCATCGTTTCGTACAGTGCCGGAAACCGTGACGAATCCACCCTGATCGCGAGCCGCTGACGTTATGGCCACCGAAATGTCTCCGGCCTTCGACTCGGCCAGCACCTCGTCTGCGGGTTCTTTGGATTCGTTCTGCTTCCCGCTGCCGCTGTCACCTGCGTCGGACGCGGACGAAGACGAGTCCCCCTTGGGCTTGTCGTCACTGCCGTCATCGCCGCCACCGCAGCCGACCACCGTGAGGACCAGCCCAGTCGTGATCGCCACCGCGGTCATTGCCCTGCGGGTCTTCATAGTGCGCCGAAGCTTCATCTCAACGGCTTCCTTTTCTGTGTGGTCGCTTGTCAGTCGGCCAGGTGTACGGAGAACAGATCGGCCGCGTCGGGGAGGTCGCCCAGTTCGAAGTCGTCCGGGTCTATCTCGATGGCTTCGTCATTACCGTCGCACGTGAACTCCACGGCTTTCTCCGGATCGGCAGACTCGGCCAGCTCGCAACGGGGCTTGATGACAGCGGTCGCCTCGGCCTTGGCGTGCTTCGTCTCCGTACCCGGGATGATCGAGTCACCCACGGTGTAATTGGTGGTGACCTCCGCCCAGTAGCCCGGATAGCCGCTCACCTCGGCAGGCTCGAAGCCGGTGACCCCGGAGTCGTTCTCGGCGGCCAACGCTTCGGCCGCCGCCTCTGCCCCACTGTTCGGCGTCACTGCGTCACCAACGAGCCAGTCGAGCCACTCATCGCCTTCTCCGGCGGCGATCGCCTCACCCAGACCCTCGATCAAGTCGTCACGGGACTCCTGTGCAGCGGCCAACGCGGCAGCGTCTGCCGCCGTTTGCGCACCATTCCGCGCGGAAGCCGCCTGGGCGAAGGCGAAGAACGCGAGGGCAGCGAAGAGCAGGATGCCCGTCACCCAGATGTAGATGGGGAGCGTCGACCCCCGGTCCCTGTGCGGGCCGCCGGGCGTCAGCCGCCGATGACCCGGTCGACGGCGTCCCCGATTGCACCGGAGATCAGACCGTCGAGGCCGAGCTGGTCGATCAGGGTGAAGATCCCCGCAATCAGAATCATCAACCCCGCATACTCCACGAACCCCGCCCCCCGATCCCGCTCGCTCCCCCGCATCCCCCGAACCCGGGAAGCCACCGTCAGCGTCCACGTCACCCACGCTCCCAGCACGCGATCCTTCAGCATGACGGACGACCTTTCTCTCCCACCCGAAACCGACTACTTGACCCATCTGAACCAACTGCCTGCACTGGCCGATCTGGTCGATCCGGCCGGTCCAGCCGGTTCGGCCGACCACGCGCACGCGCGCACCGTACGACACAACAACTGCCCCAACAGGGCCTTCGCGCAACCGGCTTGCGTCCGTGCACGCAGGTTGGCCTATTCGCCGCGGTGCGGTGCGCCGCCGCACGAACCCCTTCGTCGCGCTCCTCGTAAGTTGCTTCAGCGAAGACATTGACGACCGTCACCGCCCCAGAATCGAACCGAAGTCGGACCCCGACCCGAGGAACATCCCCGAAGCGATCAGGATCATCGTGGCCGGAAGCATGAAGACAAGCGTCACCATCGTCGCCTTGGGGATGGTCTTCGCGGCGCGGCGGCGGGAATTCTGGGCGTCCGTACGGCGCATGTCGGTCGCGAGTTGGATCAGAGTGTCCGCGATCGGGGAGCCGAGTTCCTCGCCCTGTTGGAGGGCGGAGACGAACTGGGCCACCTGCTCCGAAGAGTTGCGTTTGCGCAGTTCGTCGAAGGCCTGGCGGCGGCTCACGCCCATGTCCATCTGGCGGAGGGTGATGCGGAGTTCATCGGCCCAGGGACCCTCGTACTTCTCCGCGACGCGGTCGAGGGCTTGCCGGAAGCCGAGGCCCGCCGAGACCACGACGGCGAGGACGTCGAGGAAGTCGGGCAGGGTGCGGTCGATGACCTCGCGGCGTTCGCGGATGGCCTGCCAGATCAGGGCGTCCGCCGCCACCGCGCCGAAGACGAAGGTCATGGCCGCGAAGAGGGGTTGGTTGTTGGTGAGGAAGATCAGGCCCAGGACCACGCCGAAGATTCCGTACACCGCGCGGCGAGCGGCATAGCGGTCGATCGTGAGGCCTCCGGGGTTGCCCGCCATGTCGATGCGGCGGCGTTTGGCGGCCACGCGCTTCGGGCCCATGAGCCGCAGCACGAGTGGCGCGAAACGCATGCCCAGGCGGTCCACCGCCCCGCCCGCCGCGGAGACGCGTGACGCGCCGACCTCCAGGGCGACGGCCAGGTCGGCCGGGAGTTTCGCCTCCGCGCGGTACATGCGGATGCCCTGGGCGGCGCCGGCCACGGCCAGGCCCATCAGTGCGGCAAGCAGGAGAGCGATCACGTCGTCACACCTCGATCTTCCCGAGGCGCCTGATGACGAAGAAGCCCACCGCGTACAGGCCCAGCGAGATCAGGATCAGGGTCTGGCCGAGGGGGGAGCCCGTCACGCGCTCCAGGGCGCCCTCGTTCGAGGAGTTGATCAGCAGCAGAGAACCGAGCCCCAGGAGCGGGACCGTGAACGCCGTCGCGTGGACCTCCGACAGCATCGTGCGGACCTCGCGCCGCGTCTCCTTGCGGTCCTCCAGGGTCTGCGTGAGGTTCCTCAGCGAATTCACCACCGAGCCGCCCGCCTTGTTGGACAGGACCAACGTCGTTACGAGGACTATCAGTTCGCGGGAGGGGAGGCGTTGCGCCAGCTCCTCCAGGGTGTCGTCGATGGAGCGGCCCAGCGTCAATTGGTGGGCCACGTGGGAGAGTTCCTCGCCCGCGGGGGCCTCCAGTTCCTCGGCCGCCATGGCCAGGGAGGTGCGCAGAGCCAGGCCCGCCGCCGTCGCGTTGGCCAGGATGCGGGCCACGTCCGGAAGCTGGTTGATGAACGCCTCGATGCGCTTCTGGCGCTGCCAGTTGAGGAAGATGACGGCGCTCCACGCCGCCACGACTCCCGCGATGGGGCCGAAGAACGGGGCCAGGGATGCCGCCGCTATCAGCCAGAGGGCCGCGACCACCGCCATGACGTACGTGAAGAACTCACCGGGGGTCAGGTCCAGGCCCGTTGCCGAGAGGCGGAGCTGGAGTTCGCGGCCCAGGCGCGTGCGGCGCAGGCGGCGGTCGACGGCCGTGAAGCGGCGGGTCCGGCCGCCGCCCTCCAAAGCCGGCCGGGAGCCCTCGCCCGCCAGGCGGTCCTCGAGCGCCTGGCGCTGGGCGCGCCCGGACGCGTACGTCTGGAGCCCGGCGACGGCCAGCGTGCCGGTGAGGAGCGTGGCGCCGAGGGCCAGCAGCGTGGGGTTGTTCATCAGCCGATCGCTTCCCTGGTGTTCAGTACGTCGATGGCCTCGGCCACGCCGTACGCGGGCGGCACCGGCTCCCCCGCGACGTACAGCTTCTCCGCGACGGGGCGTGGCAGCGGCAGGTGCTCGAAGTAGCCGTGGACGATGCGGTCGGGGCCGACCGGGCGCGGTACGAAGCGGGTCACGGGCGCAATGCGGAACTGCTGGCGGCCGTGGCTGACCAGGAGCACGATCTCGGCGACCTTGCGGGAGCCGTCGGCGTGCCGGGCGAGCTGGACGACCACGTCCACGGCCGAGTTGATCTGGTCGCGCAGGGCCTCGAAGGGAACCTGGACCTCCGACATGGAGCCGAGGGTCTGGAGCCGGGTCAGGGCGTCCTCGGCCGTGTTCGCGTGGACGGTGGCGAGGGAGCCGTCGTGGCCCGTCGACATGGCCTGCAGCATGTCGAGGGTCTCGCCGCCGCGGACCTCGCCGACGATGATGCGGTCGGGGCGCATGCGCAGGGAGTTCCGTACGAGGTCGCGGATCGTTATCTGGCCCTTGCCCTCGACGTTGGGGGGCCGGGACTCGAGCCGGATCACGTGGTCCTGCTGGAGCTGGAGCTCCGCCGAGTCCTCGATGGTGATGATGCGTTCGTGGGCGGGGAGCAGGCCGGAGAGGGCGTTGAGGAGGGTCGTCTTTCCGGAGCCCGTGCCGCCGCTCACGATGATGTTGAAGCGGGCCCTGACGAACGCGGCGAGCAGCATCAGCATGTGCTCGTCGAGCGAGCCCAGGCCGATGAGCTCGGGCAGCGTGTACGCGCGCGGGAAGCGGCGGATGGTGAGGGTCGCGCCGGTGAGGGCCAGCGGCGGAATGATGACGTTGACGCGTTCGCCGGTGGGCAGGCGGGCGTCGACCATGGGGTTCGACTCGTCGACGCGGCGGTTCACGGTGGAGACGATGCGTTCGATCGTCTGCATGAGCTGGTCGTTCGACGCGAAGCGGAGGGGGAGCTGCTCCACCCGGCCCGCGCGCTCCACGAAGATCGAGTCGGGACCGTTGACCATGATCTCCGTGATGGAGGCGTCCGCGAGCAGCGGTTCGAGCACGCCGAGGCCGAGCGCCTCGTCGACGACGCGGCGGACCAGGTGGGCGCGCTCGGAGGAGGAGAGGACCGGGCCCTCACGGCTGATGATGTGGTTGAGGACGCGCTCCAGGCGGACGCGGCGGTCGGACGCCGTCAGGGACGACATCTCGGCCAGGTCGATCTCTTCGAGCAGCTTCACGCGGTACGTCGCCACGAGGCTGTCGTCGCGGTTGGGGGCGGCGGCGTCGGCGGGCGACGCGATGCGGGCTCGCAGGCTCATGCGGTCAGCCTCCTGCGTCGGGGTCGTCATTGGGCATCGTCGCGGACTTGGTGACGGTCCAGTCGGTGTCGACGAACGGGAGGAGGGTGGGGACCTGGACGGTGACGGTGGCGGTGGTCGTCTCGCCGCTTCCGTCGCCGACGCTTACGTCGGCGTCGAGACCGCTGTCCATCGCCGCGTGCCCCGCCGCCTCGCCGCCGCCCTCTCCCTGCGAGGCCACCCGGGCCGCCGCCCGTGCGCCGGAACCGGCCTGGTTCGCGGCGTAGCCGACCAGGCCTAGCTGGATCGCGGCGAGGCCGATGAGGAGGAGGATGGGGAGGAAACCGGCGAACTCCAGCATGGAGACGCCAGCGTCGTCGCAGCGGCGGCACCTTGCCTTACGGAGCCTCGCGGCTCGCCGCAACACACCCCTCACGGCGAGTCCTCCCCCTCACTCGCCGCCCCCGCCTTCGCGTCGACGGACCACCCCGTCTCCACTCCGGGGAAGAACAGCGGCACGTCCACCTTGACGGTGGCCTCCACCACGTCGCCCGCGGGCACGCAGGAGATCGTGGCGTCCTGCCAGGCCCCGGGAAGATGTTCCTTTCCGGCGGCCTCGCAGGCACCCTGCCCGTCGCCGTCCAAGGCGTACGCGGCCGTAGCCGCCCGAGCCGCCTCGTCCGCCGCGTTCCCGGCCAACGAATACGTGTATCCGTACAGCGCGCACTGCCACAGAATCCCGATGACGGTGAGCACCAGCGGGAACATCCCGGCGAATTCGAGGGTGACCGCGCCGCGGTCGCCCCGCTCGGACTTGCCGAGGCGCCGCGTCCCGCGGCCACCCTTGCGTCCGTGCCCCGCGGACTCCGTCTCCACCAGGCCCAGTTCACCCGCGAGCCCCCACAGCGCCTGCTTGACCGTCGACTTGCTGTCGAGGTCCTGGAGGCGGCCCGCGTCGACGGGGGCCTGGAGTTCCTTGGGGGCGTCCGGGACCGTGGCGCGGGCCGCCCGGGTGCCGGTGACGCGGGCGACGAGCGACGGCTGGATCTCCGTGCCCCGCGCGGCCCGGTTGACGACCGTCACCGTCTCCTCCGCCTTGCGGATCTGGAGCCGGTCCCACAGCCGCACCATGCGTTTGGCGGCGCGCACGGCCACCACGTCCGGGGTCACCAGGAGGACGGCCTGGTCGGCCATCTCTATGGCGGTGGCGGTGGCCGTCGTGACGTACGTACCGCAGTCGACGACCACGACGTCGTACCGCCCGCGCAGCGCGTTGACCGTCTGCCGGGCGACGCGGTCGGTGATCTCCTCGCCGCGCTCCCCGTCGGCGGGCGCGAGAAGCAGGCCGACGCCGGACTCGTGGGCGTACACGGCGTCCTGGACGACGCGCGGCGAGATGTCGCTGATCGAGGCGAGGTCGGCGACGGAGCGGCGGAACTGCACGTCCAGGTAGGAGGCGATGTCGCCGGACTGGAGGTCCAGGTCGAGCAGGGCGGCGCTGCGGCCGGACGCCTGCGCGGCGAGGGCGAGCTGGACGGCGGTGAGGGTGGTACCGACGCCGCCCTTGGCGCCGGTGACGGCCACGACCTGCCCGCCGCCGGGCACCGCGGCGCCCGGCCCGCCGCCGTACAGCTCCACCGCCGTGCTGCCCAGGTGCCGCCGCATCCCCGCCGACCAGGCCGAGGCCGCCTGCACCCGCTCGGCGAGGGCGTCGTAGGCGAGCGGGAAGGTGACGATGCCGCGGGCGCCGCTGTCCATCGCGGCGGTCAGCAGCGCGGGGCTGGTGTCGGCGGTGACGAGCACGACGCCCACCGCGGGGAACCGCAGCACCAGGTCGCGGATCAGGTCCAGGGCCGGCACGGGCGCGATGCGTTCGTGTACGAGGACGACCTCGGGCAGTTCGTCGAGGGACTCGGCGGCGAGGCGGGCCAGGGTGTCCAGGAGCGCGGTCGAGTCCCGGACGGGCGCCGCGGGTTCGGCGTCCGGGAGCTGGGCGGCGAGGGCGGTGAGGGCGCGCGCCGCGTCCATGTCGCCGACGGCGGGCAGGATTCGGGTGGTCACGCGCGGCCTCCCTCGGCCCGGGGAACGTACATGACTGGCCCCCTCGTCCTCACTTGTCTTCGTCCAAGGTGTACGTGCGGTCGCCGCGCGGCACCTCCGCCTCGCCCCCCTGCCCGACGAGGGCGAGCCGCACGTGCGAGGCGAACGACTCGGCGTACGCGACGCGTTGGGCGTCCTTGGTGTCAAGGGCGAACGTGATCGGCACCGCGTCGGCGGCGCGGCGCCGGGAACGGTCGTCGGGGTCGGCGTCGATCGACGTCAGCTTGCCGACGTCGATGACCTTCGCACCCTCCACGATGACCTTCGACTGGTCCGCGCCCTTTTCGTCCTCGGCCTTGAAGGTGGCGTAGATGTTGACGGTCGAGCCGGGCGTGATCTTTCCGGCGACACCCGTCGCCGCGTCGATCATGATCGCGATCTCCTGCTGCCCCGGCGCCAGTTGGGGCCGCTTCACGATCATGTCGGTCTGCAGCAGCGAGCCCTTGCGCAACTGCGTGACGGCGATCTTGCCGCGAATCTCCCGCAGATTGGTCACGGCGTTGTCCGACAGCCACCGCTCGGGCATCTCGACCTTCTTGAACTGGCCGGGTTCCAGTTCCTTGTAGGGCGCGACGTCCGTCTTGAGTTCGTACGCCTCGACCTCGGGCCCGACCTTGGAGTTCACGTCGCGGATCACCGAGAGCACGCCGGCGAACGCGCCGAGCGCGCACAGGACCGACAGGACCAGCAGGATGACACCGCGGCGCTGGCGTGAATTCATGGGCCGGACTACCTACCTCGTTCGATCGTGCAGCGAGTGCGTGTGGCTACGGACAGTGAGCGGGGTGGTGCGTGGGACATCGGATGCGCGGTACGTACGCAAGGAGGACGGTGGGCTATGTCGCGCCACGGGGCAAGGCGCGTACTGCTGGTTCGGCCGCCGTGCTCATCGGCTTCATCGGCGCGGCGCAGAAGGCGCAGCGGTCACCGATGAGTTCGAGACCGCACCAGTGGCAGTCCTCCCTCCGCACGGACGACACCAGTTGGTAGAGCACGGAGATGTCGGGGATGGCCGCGGCGAACTCGACGAGCTTGCCGGTGGCCCACCAGCGGGCCGACTCGGCCGGCAGCGGTACGTCCGCGGCGCCCTGCACGTTCCACGCGGGCGACAGCTCGCCGACCACCCAGTCGGCCGCCAGCTGCCCGCTCGCGTACAGCAGTTTCGTACTGAAACCCGGCCCTTGCGGAAGCGTCGCGTCGCCGCCGCCCACCTTGACCAGCTCGGGCCGCGGCGTCGCGAGCACCGCGAACTGGGCGCCCGGGACCCAGGACTTGGCGTGCGACCGGAGCGTGACGGGCACGCGGTCGAGCTTGGCGACGGAGCCGAGGAGCGCGCCCGCGTAGATGTAGTGGCTCAGCAGCCGGGCGGCGCAGGCGAGCACGCCCGGGCTGAAGTCGCAGATCGACAACTGCCGTAACTGGAGGGCGAGGACGGAGAGCCCGAGCGGCGGCAGGTCGCTGCGCACCAGCGCGATGCGATCGCTCTCGAGCACGGACCGGATGGCGTGCAGCCGGTGCCGTACGGAGTCCGGGGCGGAGGCCGGGCACAGCACGATCACGTACCCGTGGTACTCGATGAGCGTGTGCATCTCGGTGAGCGCGTCGTCCAGCGAGTGCGTCTTCGGGGACTGGACCGCGCTCTGCAGGACTGCGGCGGTCGGGGTGTGGCGGTCGGGCGAGGGCAGCACCAGCTCGGGGCTGGTGACGGCTATCGCGGTCGGCATCCGCACACCCCCGGTCCCGGTCCTCACGCCCACCTCGTCGCCCCGCTTGTCGTACTGGGCTTCCTGCCTGAGCACCATATCCAGGCAGGGGCCACCTCAACACCCAACTTCCCACTGTTCACCTATGGGTTGTCGGGATGCGTCCGCCCTCTCCAGGCGTGAGAGCTGTTGCCCCCTCCGTGACCCACGGCTGCGCCCCCTCCTCGCGAGTACGCCTCACGCTTGCCCGGCTCCGGCCCTGCCTGCCTGCCTGCCGCGAGCACCGACGGCTGCCATGGCCTGATCGCAATCCGGCCGCAGCTCAAGGCATGCACCACTCAGTCCGCAGGGCGATTCAGCAGGACGCGCATTTCCCGATGAATGAACACACGCCCCGAAGTCTGAGATTCGAGGGTTTCGCCAAGCGAATTCAGATCGGCAGCGCCCTCCAAGGTTCGCACCAGCGGGGCCACGATCTCCTCACCCAGAGCGGCAAGCAATTCCGCTTCCTCCATTCCCTCCGGGAGGTCCTCCTGCAAGAGGCGAAGGCCTTCGGAGGAGATCGCGTTCAACGCATCCACTCGGAATCGGACCATGCACTTCGATTCGGGCACCCAAGCAGCCTCGACCCGCTCCGCGGGCGTGAAGGCTACGTTCACGTACCACGACTCGTCCCACCTGGACCGTTGAACATTCACGACCGAGTAAAGGTCCGAAGCGATTCGATACCAATTGTCGCCTCGCCGCCTGAATCCGAGAGGCTCGACGGCCTCACCGATCGCCCTCACCAACACGGACTTATTCGTCACTCGAACCTCTGATAGATATCCAATGAAGGAGCCGAGCACCGGGTCGTACTCCCGTGCGCCGACGTGCGTCAGCCCAGTCCCCTTGTCGACGAGCTTCCCCAGAAACCCCTTGTCGTCAGGCCAGTTGGGACTCTTCTCCCCACGCGGCGCCCCAAAGGGCGACGTGTACCGCTTGGTCACCGCATACTTCGTCGCGTCCAGAGCCACGCTCGACGTGCCGTGGGTGGTCGGCGGCCAGGAAGCTGAGCTTCGAGTCCGTCGTGCCGCCAGCAGCCGTGCGGACCGCGATCGTCTGGTCGTTGGTGGTGTAGTAACGCGTACCGGAGAGCTTCTTGGTTGTGCCCTTCGTCGTCAGGCGGACTTCCGTGGCGCCGAGGTAGAGGACCGTGTCCCCGTCCCCCTTGGCGCGGCGGACGGGGAGTTCCCCGTCGCGTCGTACAAGTAGCCCGTCTCCGACGTGCCTTCGAGGGTCTTCGCCAGCTTGCCCTCGGGGCTCCAGGTCAGGGTCTGCTGGGACTTCGGGCCGGGGCGCTTCGTCGTGTTGCCGGCCTTGTCGTATTCGTAGGTGGCCGCCCGCGCGCCCGTGGTGGCCCGCCTCGTTGTACGTGTACGACGTCCAGGACGGGGCCGCCCCGTCGATGCCGCGCATGTAGACGTTGACCGTTCTCAGCCGGTCGGCGCCCTTGTCACCGGTGTAATGCGTGACCTTCTCGTAGCCGCGCCAGACCGACCAGGTGCGCTCCTTGGCGGGCGTCATCGGGTCGTCGTTGTCGGGTCCAGTTCCCGAAGTCAATGTGAAGGGCAGTGCAATTTCTGGCGTGTCCCTGGAGCCCCAAGTGCCGTAGATCGGGCGGAACTTGAGGGTCCACTTCCCGGCAGCCTGGGAGGCGTCTGTAATGCGCCGTAAGCGTGAGAGGTGACCTTGAGCGCCAACACGCCATTCCCCCACGGGAGCCACATCCAGGTTTGAGGCCACGACACTTTGCCTGCGCGACGACTGCGGGGCCGCGCGTCCCCACGCGACCGCACAGAAATAGCCACCTCGGGAGCGCGGACGGTCACTCTTCGCGGTCGGATCACCACCCCGCCCCGCTCTGTTCAAACTCTTGACAACCTTATTGGTCTGGACCAGCTTGTACGACCAAGCAAGCAGCGGTGGCCACCGTTTCCTCCCGGCCCTCAGTGGGCCGCTCCCCCACACTCCCCCCACGGAGGCAGAAGTGGACCGCGCACACATACGTCCGCGCCGCAGGGTCGGTGTCCTCGCCGGGGCACTGGCCGCTCTCGGGCTCGCGCTGACCGGGCTGTTCACCGCCGGTGCGCCGACGGCGGGCGCCGACGCGCAGGGGCCCGCGCAGAGCCGGGCCGTGCCCAAGCACGCCCTCACCGGCTACTGGCAGAACTTCAACAACGGCGCGACCGTGCAGAAGTTGAGCCAGGTCCAGGACCAGTACGACATCATCGCCGTGGCCTTCGCGGACGCCACCGGCACGCCGGGACAGGTGACCTTCAACCTCGACTCGGCCGGGCTCGGCGGCTACACCGTCGACCAGTTCAAGGCCGACATCAAGGCGAAGAAGGCGGCGGGCAAGTCCGTCGTCATCTCGGTCGGCGGCGAGCGCGGCGCGGTGGCGGTCAACAGCTCGGCGGCCGCGAACAACTTCGCGAACTCCGTCTACTCCCTCATGCAGGAGTACGGCTTCGACGGCGTCGACATCGACCTGGAGAACGGCCTCAACTCCACCTATATGACGCAGGCCCTGAAGTCCCTGGGGCAGAAGGCCGGCCCCGGCTTCGTTCTGACGATGGCGCCGCAGACCATCGACATGCAGTCCACGAACAACGAGTACTTCAAGACCGCGCTGAACGTGAAGGACATCCTCACCGTCGTCAACATGCAGTACTACAACAGCGGTTCGATGCTCGGGTGCGACGGCAAGGTCTACAGCCAGGGGTCCGTGGACTTCCTGACCGCCCTCGCCTGCATCCAGCTGGAGGGCGGGCTCGCGCCGTCGCAGGTCGGCATCGGTACGCCGGCGTCGACGCGGGGCGCCGGGTCCGGGTACGTCGCGCCCTCCGTGGTGAACAACGCCCTCGACTGCCTGGCCAAGGGCACCAACTGCGGTTCGTTCAAGCCGTCGAAGACCTACCCGGGCATTCGCGGCGCCATGACCTGGTCCACCAACTGGGATGCTGCGAACGGCAACGCGTGGTCCAACGCCGTCGGGCCGCACGTCCACGGGCTTCCGTAAGCCCCCTTGTCCGGAAGCGCCGCCGCTCCCCCGGCGGCGCTTCCGTACGCCCCGCGCGTCAGAAGAAGCTCCCCCAGTCCTGGTCCGTGATCTGCTTGACGCACAGGATCAGGAACAGAAGCCCCGCGACCGCCAGCATGCCGTTGCTCAGCCAGCCGTTCCGCCACTCCGCCGGTGTGCGCGAGGAGTTGAGCAGCCAGATCAGTGTCAGGGCGAGGAAGGGCATGAAGGCCGCGCCGAGCACTCCGTAGATGATGATCAGGCGGAACGGCTGGCCCTCGAAGAGCAGGATCATGGGCGGGAACGTGAGCCACAGCAGGTACGCGCGGAACGGCACGGACTTCTCGCGGGCGCCGGAGGCCACCTCCTCGCCGGTGAGGGCCGTGCTGTCGGCGCCCGCCTTCGACTTCCGGTAGCGCTCCACGAAGTCCGCGAACATCAGGCTCACGCCGTGCCAGACGCCGATCAGAGACGTGAAGGACGTGGCCAGGAAGCCGATCAGGAACAGCTTGGAGGTGGCCGTTCCGTACTCCTTCTCCAGGATGTCGCCGAGCTGCACCAGGCCCTTGTCGCCGCCGGCGATCGCGATGTTCGCGGAGTGCAGCATCTCGGCGCCGACGAAGAGCATCGCCACGACGAACACGCCGGTCGTGATGTACGCGACGCGGTTGTCGAGGCGCATCACCTTCATCCAGCCCGTGTGCGTCCAGCCCTTGGCGTTGACCCAGTAGCCGTACGCGGCGAGCGTGATGGTGCCGCCGACGCCGCCGATCAGGCCGAGGGTGTTGAGGATCGAGTCCTTCTCGTCCGGTACGACGGGCAGCAGGCCCGCGAAGGCGTCACCGAGGTTCGGGGTGACGCGGATCGCCAGATAGACGGTGACCACGAACATGACGCCGACAAGCACCGTCATGACCTTCTCGAAGACGCTGTACTTGTTGAACCAGACGAAGGCCAGGCCGACGACGCCGGTGAGGATCGACCACCACTTGAGCTCCATGACGTCCGGGAACAGCGCCTGCAACGGCAGCCCCGACGACGACATCGCCGCGGCGCCGTACACGAAGCCCCAGATCACGACGTAGACCACGAAGAACCACGTCGTCCAGCGGCCGAGGCTCGACCAGCCGTCGAAGAGAGTGCGGCCCGTGGAGAGGTGCCAGCGCCCCGCCGCCTCCGCGAGGGAGATCTTCACGACGCAGCCGATGACGGCGGCCCACAGCAGCGTGTAGCCGAAGTTGCTGCCCGCGATGAGCGTGGCGACGAGGTCCCCCGCGCCGACGCCGGTCGCGGCGACGACGATGCCGGGACCGATGTACTTCCAACTGGACTTGCGGGGCGCGGACGCGACGTCCCCGGCTGCGGTGGGTCCACCCGTGGTTTCGGCCATGCGATCAAGAAAGCGCAAAGGCTGCTGGTGCACAAGGGGTACGCGAGGACGGCTCAGGTACACGGGGACGGCTCAAAGGGACCATTGACCCGAACATGCCACGCCGCGACCATGGGCCCGCACGGCCATGCCCACCCGGCACCCGTGCGCACGCGCCACCCGCACCTCATATGCGTCGCAATGCACCACCCCCCACCCCCACAGGAGCATTCATGCGACTTCGCATCCGCGGAAAGAGATCAGCGGCCCTCGCGGCCGTGCTCGCCCTCGCGGTCGCGGCGCCCATCAGCGCCACCGCGTCCGACACCTCGTCGCCCTCGGCCAAGAAGGCCGCGGACCGGGCAGCGGCCGCCACCGCGGCCGACGAGGACGTCCGCCAGTACTCCATACCGGGTCCCTCGACCCCCGCCGCGCGCACGGCGGTCGCCGCCACCGGCGTGTCCATCGACGAGGCCGGCGACCACGCGGTCGTCGTCACCGCGGACGCCGCCCAGGCCAAGAAGCTGCGCGCGCTCGGCTACACACTGAAGGCACTGCCCGCGCCGCCCGCCCGTACCGACGGCAAGCGCGCCGAGGTGCGGGACTTCCCGCCCGCCGACTCCCGCTACCACAACTACGCGGAGATGACCGCGGAGATCGACCAGCGGCTCCAGCAGTACCCGAGCCTCATGTCCAAGCGCGTGATCGGCAAGTCGTACCAGGGCCGCGACATCGTCGCCATCAAGATCAGCGACAACGTCGGCACGGACGAGAACGAGCCCGAGGTCCTCTTCACCCACCACCAGCACGCGCGCGAGCACCTGACGGTGGAGATGGCCCTGTACCTGCTGCGCGAACTCGGCGCGGGCTATTCCTCCGACGCCCGCATCAAGAAGATGCTCGACTCGCGCGAGATCTGGATCGTGCCCGACATGAACCCCGACGGCGGCGAGTACGACATCGCCACCGGCGCCTACCGGAGCTGGCGCAAGAACCGCCAGCCCAACTCCGGATCGGCCAACGTCGGCACCGACATGAACCGCAACTGGGCCTACAAGTGGGGCTGCTGCGGCGGCTCGTCCGGCTCCACGGGCTCCGAGACCTACCGCGGCCCGCGCGCCGAGTCGGCCCCCGAGGTCAAGGTCGTCGCGGACTTCGTACGCAGCCGGGTCGTCGGCGGCAAGCAGCAGATCAAGACCGCGATCGACTTCCACACGTACAGCGAACTGATCCTGTGGCCGTACGGCTACACCTACGCCGACACCGCCCCCGGCCTCACCCAGGACGACCGCGACGCCCACGCCGCCGTCGGCCAGAAGATGGCCGCGAGCAACGGCTACACCCCCGAGCAGGCCAGCGACCTCTACATCACCGACGGCTCCATCGACGACTGGCTCTGGGGCGACCAGAAGATCTTCAGCTACACCTTCGAGATGTACCCGCGCTCGGGTGGCGGCGGGTTCTACCCGCCCGACGAGGTCATCGAGCGTGAGACGTCCCGGAACCGGGACGCGGTGCTGCAGCTTCTGGAGAACTCGGACTGCATGTATCGGTCTATTGGGAAGGAGCAGCAGTACTGCTCGGGTAGTTGACGGCAATCGGTTTGGGGCACGGCGAGGGGCGTCCCGTTCGTACGGCAACTCTCGCCGTGTCAGTCCGTGGCGGGCGCCCTGTCACGCTGACACCGCGACGATGGTCCCCGGACAATGATCCGATGAGGCTCTTCGACAAACTGACCGGCACGAAACGCCCCAGCGGCAACATCAGGCCGCGTCCTGCCGAGGACGTCCGAGCCGCGCTGCTCGGCCTGAACAGGCCGGATATCCCGTGGGTCGTACGCGAGGGCGAACCCGATCGAACAGTCCTGGTCGCGGAGTGGCGGCTGATGGAGCCCGCATGGCGGGACTTCTTCGTCAGGCGCCAACTGAGCCTCAAGCTGCGGGTCACGATGCGCCTGGCAGCGGACAGCCACGAGGTCCGTGCCCTGGAGGAGCAGTGGAAGATCACCTGGGTCGGTAACCCGCCTATGCCCTCGGCGAGTGAGTACGGCCGAGGACCGTCACGGACGGTGTACCGGCAAGGGTCCATCGGCCGGGGAGGCGGCGGCCGCGTTCGATCCACGGGGACGACCCTGTACGACACTGCGGACTTCTCCCCCTGCCGCCGCCGGAGGGATCGCCCCGCCGATCAGTCCGGCGGCGCCAACGCCCCTACCGATCTGGGCTGTTGCGCGGCGCCCCCATTCCGCCGCCGTTGCCGTCGGCAGCGGTTCCTGGGGCTGAGGGCTGTTCCTCGTCCGGCGCTGCCGAGCCGGGTGCGGGCGATCCAGCGGGCGACGTGGGCGCGGACTGTTTGAGGTCCGGCAGGGGGTATTCGTCTGCCGGGCCCGGATCGCCGGGCTTCTGCAGGGCGACCCGGGGGCGCACGATGCCGTAGCCAATGGAGTCGTCCCCATGGGTCCATGCGAAGCTCTGTGTACGGCCGCCCGCACACCCACGACCGGCCCCTTTGAGACAAAGCCCGGCCCTTTCGCCGGTCGGTGTGGCTTGGGCTCAACGTGGCTGACCAGTTCCCCTACTTGAGAGAGCGCAGCAGCGCTGCGAAGGCAGCGTGCCGCGCGGTGAGTATCGCCCCGGTGGGGTCGGCGCTTTCGGTCAGATGGACCTCGTGGGGGGTCGTTCCGGTGCGGGTTTCGGCGACGTGTACGCAGGCGTCGCCCGACTGGCAATAGGACGACTTCTGCCATTCGTACGTGGGCATGATTGTTCCCTTCACAGTTCTTGGGCGATGGAGCGGATCAAGTCCCGTGACGCCTCTGGACTGAGAGCGGTGGCTTCCACGACGTCAAGGAGTCGGCGGTAGCTCTCCAAGTGGGCCTCGGAGTCGAGCAGTACAGGTCCGTGGAACTGGTCGAGCTGCACTGTGTCCAACTGCGGCACGGCACCCGTCAGGTAGTTGATGTTCTGGCCCGATCCGGGGAAGGCGCCGACGTCGAACGTCAGGACGCGGACGGAGATGTGCTCGCGTTCGCCCATCTCGATCAAGTGCTGCAACTGGGCGCGTGCCACCTTCCGGCCGCCGACCGTCATGCGCAGGGCCGCTTCGTGCATGACCGTCCGGTACGGGACCGGATCGTCCCGGTAGATGACGCCCTGCCGCTTGATGCGATGCGACACCCAGTGCTCGACCTCTGGTGGCGTCGGTTCCGGGATCGCATGACGGAAGATCTCTCGGGCATGGTCCGGTGTCTGCAACAGCCCTGCGATGTGGGAGGTGTAGGCGGTACGCACCGCCGCGGCGTGGTGCTCCAGTTCTGCCAAATACCGCAACCCGCACGGAAGCACCTCGCGATACGTCTCCCACCACCCGTGCGCCTTTTCCGTGGCCATGCCCACGAGGGCGTCGACGTACGGCTGATCCAGACACGAGTAGATGCGAGCCATGGCTCGGACGCGGTCCGCGCTCACGCCGAACCGGCCCGACTCGACGTTGCTGAGCTGGCCGGAGCTCGTACCCAGTTGCTGCGCCGCCTCCGATGCCGTTATCCCCGAGCGCTCGCGAAGCTTGCGCAGCTCAGTGGCGACGCGGATGCGTCGGGCTGTCGGCGATGGCCTCGCTGCCATTCAACTTCTCCTTGTACGGGGCCAGTTGGAGCCCTCACCCACACGAGGGAATTGACACCGATTTTCTCAGGATTCCGCAAAGCTTCTTTGCGTTGACCCTGGTGTGTCCCTAGGCCACCCGCCCGGAAGTACCCCCCACGACCCCCGCGCCCCCGGCATCGCCCGCGCCACCCTCCGCACCGTCCTCGCGACGTACGGCCTCGCCGAACTCTCCCCGACCATCGAGCTGGTGGCCGCCGAGATGCTGAACAACGCCCACCTCCACACGGAGGGCCCCTACGCCCTTCGCCTCCGCTCGGCCGAGCCGTCACGTGTACGTGTGTCCGTCTGGGACTCCAGCCCTCAGCTCCCGCCCGGTTTCAGCGGCCCCCTCGGCCACGTGTCACCGACTCCGCGTGGGAAGCACGCGGGCGTGATCTACCGACTGGAGGAGTCGGTCCGGCCGCAGCTGCCGCCCGAGTTGGTGGCGGTGGAGATGGCGTCCATCCCGCTGCCGACGACCCCGACGACTACGTGACGCCGGACCTCCTCGTGTGCCCCGAGGCCTTCCTCGCCTCGGAAGACTGGCTGCTCGATCCGCAGGACGTGGAACTCGCCGTCGAGGTCATCTCCCAGTCGGAGAAGTCCAGGGAGATCGCCGACAGGAATGACTGGTACGCCGTCTCCGGAGTGAGGGCCCTTCTGGTCATCGACCCCCGGCACGGCACTTGGGCACTGCACACACGTCCCGGGAACGGCGCATACCAGGACGCGGTACGCGGCAAGTACGGCGAGACCGTGCCCCTCCCCCAGCCCCTCGGCTTCCACGTCGCGACGGACCGCTTCCCGTTGTACGGGGACCAGCCGCGCGGCTGACACCGTCGCGTACGTGGACAGATCGCCCCGCAGCGACGGCAACGGGGCGCCCCCCTCTACGACGTCGCCGGGGACTTGCGAGCCGAGGTCACCTGGCAGGAGTAGACGAGCCGGTCGTTGGTGCGGTACGAGGCGTGCATCTTGACGGTCCGGTCGCCGCCCGAGGAGACGGTCACCGTGTTGGGCTGGTAGGCGATGGTCCTGCTCGCGACCGCGGAGGTGGGGGACTGGCCGACCTTGAACGCCACCGAGAAGGAGTACCGGAAGGCCTGGTCGGTGGAGGAGTTCTGGATGTCGACGTCATAGGTGATCCGCCCGGTGCTGCGCTCGTAGCGGCAGTTCTGGCCGATCACCTCGCCGATGGCGCTCGGGTTGTACGTCGGACGGCCGCCGCTGCCGCCACCGGAGGTGAGCCCGCCCGAGCCACTGGAACCACCGGAGCTCAGCCCGCCGGAGCCACTGGAGCCACCGGAGCCGCCCGACGAGGTGCCCGGGGCGTCGGGCAGTCCGCTGGGCCTCGGCGAGAGCGAAGGATTCGGCAGGGTCGGCATGGTCGGCGGCGCGGGTGCGTCACCGCCTCCGAAGGCCTTGTCCTCCGGGTCGTCGGTGCAGCCGGCGAGCACGGCGACGGCGGTGAGAGCGAGAGTGGCAGCGCCGACGGCGCGACGAACACGCATGTACTGATCCCCCGAGTACTGAATTTTTCCGACAGTTCACACAGAGCCCACAGTTCACGCGGAGTGGACGGTGCGAACGAATGCTTGAAAGGCGGAGAGCCCCGGGCAGGCTATCCGATCGCTCCCGGAAATCCGTCGGCGTTCGCACCTGAAGCACGCCCGAAGCACGCCCGTAGCAGGCCCGTTGTGCTCCCGTGTCCGTCCTGTAGCTCGCCCCGACGGAACAAGGCCGCTCTCCGTCTCGGGCCCCATAACAGCCCGGACCCCTTGGTACCTTGACCGCTCACGCACTCATGTGCCGGGAACACATCCACCATCGGGGGACTCATGAGCCAGCCCTGGCAGCCACAGCCACCGCAGTACAACCAGTACGGCCAGCCCGTCCAGCCGCCCGCACCACCGCATCAGCAGCAGCCGGGATACGGCTATCCGGGCCCGGGTCAGCCGATGGCCCCAGGTCAGCCCATGGGCCCCTACCCTCCCCAGCAGCCGATGCAGCCCGGCGGCTACCCCTACGCACCCGGCTTCCCGCCCCCCGGCGGCGGCGCGCGGCCGGGCAAGGCCTTCTTCCTGTCCCTGCTCGTCTCGGCAGGCCTCGGACTGGCCTACGCGGGCCTGCTGCTCGCCAGCCACGAGGACCTCTCACGGGTGGGGCTCCAGGCCGGCTATCTGGTCTGTGCCGGGGCGCTCGCGGTGGGCGTGGGCATGGTGACCGGCCGCACGGGCGGCCGCGGCGCCGGACCGCACGTCTGGGCCGCCGTCCTCGCCGGGCTCGGCGCGTACCTCGGCGTCGCCAACGGCTACGTGTTCACCCTGCTCGACGTCGGCGGCACCGACCTGCTGGAAGCGATGCTGGACAACGAGCCCATGGCTCCGCACAAGTTCTGGTGGAAGCGCCTCAACGGCGGCATCGCCCTCGCAGGCCTGGCCGTGGCCATGGGCGGCGCCTACGGCGTGGCCCGCGCGATCAGCAAGAAGCAGCCGTACTAGAGGGAGTTGGGGCACCTTCCAGTAGGCGGTACGTGAAGGGGGCGCGCGGCCGGATCGCCGGGCGCCCCCTTCGCGTACCGCCAGATACTGGAGGTACGGCACCGGATGGACGGCTAGACGAACAGACTCACCACCGCCGCCACCGCGAACCCCGCCACCGAGAGGACCGACTCCAGGACCGTCCAGGTCTTGAGGGTGTCGCGTTCCGAGATGCCGAAGTACTTGGCGACCATCCAGAAGCCGCCGTCGTTGACGTGGGAGGCGAAGATGGAGCCCGCGGAGATGGCCATGATGACCAGGGCCGTGAAGGCGTTGGAGTAGTCGCCCTCGGCGAGGAGGGGGGCGACGATGCCCGCGGTCGTGACGATCGCGACCGTCGCCGAGCCCTGGGCCACGCGCAGGACCAGGGAGATCAGGTACGCCAGGACGATGATGGGCAGGCCCACGTCGTGGAAGGTGTCGGAGAGGGCCTGGGCGACGCCGCTGCCCTTGAGGACCGCGCCGAAGATGCCGCCCGCGCCGACCACCAGGAGGATGTTGCCGACGGGCTTCAGGGACGAAGTCGACACCGTTTCCAGGGACTTGCGGGACCAGCCGCGGCGGATGCCGAGCAGGTAGTACGCCATCATCAGGGCGATCGTGAGCGCCACGAAGGGGTTGCCGAAGAATTCGATCACGCTGCGCGCGGTCGACGGGTCGAAGGCGATCGAGGAGAACGTTGCCAGGAGGATCAGGACCAGGGGCGTGCCGATGATCAGGAACACCGTGGCGAGCGGGACCGGCTTCTCCTGGGGCTCACGGCCCGCCGCCCGCTGCTCGGCGGCCACCGCCGCCTTCGCCTCCGCCGCCGCCTCGACCATGTCCTGCGGCACGGCGACGAAGATGCGCTTGCCGATCCAGGCCGAGAAGACCCACGCGGCGAGGACGGCCGGGATGCCGCAGACGATGCCCATGAGGATGACCCAGCCGAGGTCGACCTTCAGCAGACCCGCCGCGGCCACCGGGCCGGGGTGCGGCGGCAGGAACGCGTGGGTCATCGACAGGCCGGCCAGGAGCGGCAGGCAGTAGAGCAGGATCGACTTGCCGCTGCGCTTGGCCGCCGCGTACACGATCGGCGCGAGGACGAAGATGCCCACGTCGAAGAAGACGGGGACGCCGAAGATCAGGCCCGTCAGGCCCATGGCCAGTGGCGCGCGCTTCTCGCCGAACAGGCCCAGGAGGCGGGAGGCCAGGACTTCCGCGCCGCCCGAGACCTCGAGGATCGCGCCGAGCATCGTGCCGAGGCCGATGATGATCGCCACATGGCCGAGGATGCCGCCCATGCCCGACTCGATGAGCGAGACCGCGTCCGACTTCTGGACGGTGCCGAAGAGTTCGGTGACGGAGAGGCCCGCCGCCAGGCCGACGGCTATGGAGACCGCGAGCAGCGCGACGAACGGCTGCAGCCTGACTTTGATGATCAGGAAGAGGAGCAGGAGGATGCCGAGGGCCGCGACGGTCAGCAGGCCCGCCGTGCCGTCGATCAGGGCCATCAGGCCGCCGGTGTGGGGCGGGACCTCTGGTGGTGGGGCGGTGGCCGCGAGGGTCGCGGAGGGGGACGGGGACATCGTTGACCTCGTACTCGTAAGTGCAGTAAGTGCATGGGGCTTTCTGGGCAGGTCTGCCTGGGCAGGGGGGATCGCGGCGCGGCGCCCCGGGGGTGTGGGCGCCGCGCCGTGACGACGTGCGGCTTGCGCGTGGAGGGGGAGGTAGCGACCGTCAGCCGAGTACGGCCAGCGCGTCGATCTCGATGAGCAGGCCCTTGGGCAGGCCGACGTACACCGTGGTGCGGGCGGCGGGCGGAGCCGTGAGCTGCTGCTCCTCGAAGTACGCGTTGTAGATCTGGTTCATCTCCGCGAAGTGGTCGACGTCCGTGAGGTAGACGCGCAGCATCATCACGTCGTCCCAACTGGCGCCGCCCTCTTCGAGGATGGCCTTGACGTTGGCGAGGGTCTGAAGGGTCTGCTCGCGCAGGGTCGGGCCCGCGGGAGTCGGGGCCTGGCCCTCGACCGCAGGGAGGAAGCCGACCTGGCCCGCGACCTGAAGGATGTTGCCCTTCTTGACGCCGTGCGAGAACTTCGCGGGCGGGGCGGTGTGGGTGGCCGGGGTGATCGCGGTCTTCTCGCTCATGAGCCTTCTCAGCTTTCTTCCTTGATGGGGGCCTTGCCGGAGTACTCCCGGCTGATCGCTTCCGCGGTGCGGCGCACCGCCGGGAGCAGGGTGAGGAGTTCCTCGGCCGTGACGACGACGTTCGGCGCGGACACCGACATGGCGGCGACCACCCGGCCGTCCGCGCCCCGGATGGGCGCGCCGACGCAGTTGATGGACTCCTCGTGGCCGCCGAGATCGGTGGCCCAGCCCTGTTCGCGCACCAGCGCCAGTTCCTTGAGGAAGGCGGCGGCGTTGGGCGTCGAACGGGACGTGTACGCGGGATAGTCGAGCTTCTCCGCGACAGCGCGCCGCTCGGCCTCGGGGAAGTCGGCGAGCAGCAGCTTGGCGACAGCGGCGACGGTGATGGCGACCGGCTTGCCGATGCGCGAGTACATCCGCACCGGATAGCGGCTCTCGACCTTGTCGATGTAGAGGACCTCCTGCTCCTCGTACACCGCGAGGTGGACGGTGTGGCCGCACTTCTCGTTGAGCGCGAGGAGGTGGGGGTGCGCGATCTCGCGTACGTCGAGGTTCTCGACGGCTTCCTGTGCGAGTGCGAAGAGCCGGGCGCCGAGGCGGTAGCGCTGGTCGGACTGGCGGAAGACCAGGCCGTGTTCGTGCAGGGTGCGCAGGAGCCGCAGGGCCGTGGACTTGTGCACGCCGAGGCGGTCGGCGACCTGGCCGAGGTCGGCGGGGCCCTCGGCGAGCAGCGGCAGGATGGACAGGGCGCGGTCGACGGTCTGGCTCATGACGTACGTACCTCCTCGGAGGCCGCGGCTGTGGTCCGGGCGGAGCCGGCCGTCCGGGCGGGGTCGGCGGTGGTCCAGCCGGGGCCGAGACGCAGTCTCTCCCAGGCGGGGGTGTCCAGGGCGGCGAGCGCGTCGGCGTGGTCGCGGGGCGGCGGGGTCGCGAGGTCGCCGGGGACGGTGAGGGCGGCGGCGGCCATGAGGTGGCCGTGCCTGAGGCGGCGTTCGGCGGACAGGCCGCGCAGGGTCGCGGAGAGGAACCCGGCGGCGAAGGCGTCGCCGGCCCCGACGGGCGCGACGACGTCGACGCGCAGGGCGGGCACGAAGGTGATGGTGTCGCGGCCGGTGGCGTGGTCGGCGGCGAAGACCGTGGCGCCGTGCGCGCCCTGCTTCACGACGAGCACGGCGGGCTCGGGCAGCGCCGCGCGGATCGCGGCCGGGCCGCCGGTGACGCCCCAGGCGGTCGCGGCCTCGTCCTCGCCGGCGAAGACCAGGTCGGCGCCGCGCGCGAGGTCGAGCAGCACGTCGGCGCCGTAGCCGTCTCCGTCGCTGTCTCCGTCTCCGTCGTCGCCGCCGTCTCCGTATCCGTCGCTGTCGCCCTCTCCATCGCCGTCGCTGTCGCTGCCGCTGTCGCTGTCGCTGTCGCTGTCGCGCCACAGTCCTGGCCGGTGGTTGACGTCGAAGGAGACCAGGGAGCGGCGGCCGGGCTTGCGGTCGCACAGGTCGCGGACTAGGGCGAGGCAGTCGGCGGAGAGGGCGGGCGTGATGCCGGAAAGGTGGAGCACGCGGCCCGACCACAGGGCGTCGTACGGCATGGTCGCGGGCGACATCGCGGAGGCGGCGGAGCCCGCGCGGTAGTAGACGACCTCGTGGGTGTCGGTGCCGCGGTCGTCGGCGGTGCGGAAGTAGATGCCGGTGGGGCGGTGCGGGTCGCGGCCGACGGCGGAGGTGTCCACGCCGTACCGCCCGATCGCCTCGACCAGGTGGTCGCCGAAGCCGTCGGCGCCGACGCGGCTGATCCAGCGGGTGCGGTGGCCGGCGGCGGCCAGGGCGCAGGCCACGTTCGACTCGGCGCCGCCGATGCCGCGTTCGAAGGACGGTACGTCGGCGAGCCGCCCCGGGCGCGACGGCAGGAAGGTCACCATGGACTCGCCCAGCGCCACCACGTCGGTGTCCAGGGAGTTCGTGTCTCCGCCGCCGCCTGCTCGGGTCACGTTCGGGTCAGCCCCTCGGTCGCTTCGCTCGCTCTCCGGATCCGTTGACCCGGCGTTGGCTCGGATGTTAGACAGCAGTAAGCGACATACGCAATGAACGTTGCATATTCTGCAACGCACTCGCCGGAGGGTGTTGTGGAGCCACGCCGAGCAGCCCAGGAGGCGCCCATGGCCGCCGACAAGCCCGCCCCCGCCGACCGCCGCGCGAGCGCCCTCGCACGGCTGGCCGAGGAGCGGATCGACCACCGCTTCAAGGGGCTCCCGCCGGACGCCGACGGCATGACGGTCGGCGAGCTGGCCGCCGAGCGCCGCAACCTCTTCACCGGCGGCTTCACCACGCCCGTCCTCGCCCTGTCCGCCGAGCGCCTGGAGCACAACCTGGCGCTCATGGAGGAGTACGCGACCCGCCACTCCCTCGCCTTCGCGCCGCACGGCAAGACGTCGATGGCGCCGCGGCTCTTCGAGCGGCAGCTCTCGCACGGCGCGTGGGGCATCACCCTCGCGGTGCCCCACCAGGTGCGCGTGGCAAGGGAGTTCGGCATCGAGCGGATCTTCCTGGCCAACGAGCTCGTCGACGCGGCGGCGCTGCGCTGGCTCGCCGCCGAGCTCGACTCCGACCCCGAGTTCCGCTTCATCTGCTACGTCGACTCGGTACGCGGCGTGGAACTGATGGACGCGGCTCTCCGCTCGGCGGGCGCGCGCCGCCCCGTGGACGTCGTCGTCGAGCTCGCCGCCGGCGACGGCGCCCGCACTGGCGCGCGCACCGAGGCAGACTGCGCGGCCGTCGCCGACGCGGTCGCCGCGGTGGGGACGCTGCGGCTCGTCGGGGTCGCGGGGTACGAGGGCGAGGTGCCGGACGCCACACCCGAGCGGGTGCACGCGTGGCTGCGGCGGCTCACCGCGCTGGCCGCGGAGTTCGACGCGGCGGGGCGGTTCAAGGCTGGCGATGCTTCCGGTGCCGGATCCGGTTCCGGCGCCACTTCCGGTGGCGCTTCCGGTGCCGGTTCCGGCGACGTTCCCGGTGCCGTTGACGAGATCGTCGTCAGCGCCGGGGGGTCCGCGTGGTTCGACGCGGTGGCCGACGAGTTCGCCGCCCTCCCCCAACTGTCGCTCCCCGTCCTGAAGTTGCTCCGTTCCGGCGCGTACGTCTCGCACGACGACGGGCACTACAAGCACCTCACGCCCTTCAACCGCGTGCCCGAGGAGGGGGCCCTGCGTCCCGCCTTCCGGTTGTGGGCGCAGGTCGTGTCCCGGCCCTCGCCCGAGCAGGCCTTCGTCAACGCCGGGAAGCGGGATGCGGCGTACGACCTCGATCTGCCGGCCGCGCAGGTTGTCCGCCGCGCGGACGACGGGGCGGAGGTGGCTGCCGACGGGGTCGTCGTGACCGGGCTTTCCGATCAGCACGGGTGGCTGCGGATCGCCTCGGGCGCCGGTGTTGAGGTCGGGGACTGGGTGGGGCTCGGGCTCTCCCACCCCTGCACGTCCTTCGACAAGTGGCAGCTCATTCCTCTCGTCGAGGCGGACGGGACGGTCACGGACTACATCCGCACCTACTTCTGACCGCTGGCGTGGCTCCCCGAAGCGGGGGCTCCGCCCCCGGACCCCCGCTCCTCAAACGCCGGAGGGGCTATCTCCCCCACCCACCCGCCCTTACTACCTGCCGGAACAGCCAGCCCAGCAACATCCCAGCCCACCCCGCACGGCACATTCCCGCCCACCCCGCACACTCTCAGCCCGCACGGCACATTCCAGCCCGCACGGCACATTCCAGCCCGTCCGGCGTTTGAGGACGAGCCGCGAAGCGGCGATCAGCGGCGGCCTGTCCCACCCGCACGGAACCCCCACTCCGGCAGGGGCCTGTCCCACCCACCCAAAGCCCCCACCCCGGCAGAGGTCTGTCCCACCCACCCAAAGCCCCCACCCCGCTGGGGTCCAGGGGGCGCAGCGCCCCTGGTTTCGGGAAGGGGCGGGCTTGGGGAGCCCCGGCAGGGACCACCCACCACCCGCAGAGAGGCACCCCCATGGACCTACTCATCCGCGGCGCCCACGTCATCGACGGCAGCGGCGACGCCTCGTACAGAGCCGACGTACGCATAGCAGACGGCCGCATCGCCGAGATCCGGCGGGAGGGCGAGGGCCCCCGGCCGACGGGGACGGCGGGGGGCACGGGGACCGCGGGGACGCGGACCATCGAGGCCGACGGACTCGTCCTCAGTCCCGGCTTCATCGACATGCACGCCCACAGCGACCTCGCCCTCCTCCGCGACCCCGACCACAGCGCGAAGGCCGCCCAGGGCGTCACCCTGGAAGTCATCGGCCAGGACGGCCTGTCGTACGCTCCGGTCGACGACCGCACCCTCGCCCAGGTCCGCCAGGCCATCACGGGCTGGAACGGCGACGGCGGCGACATCGACTTCGACTGGCGCACCGTCGGCGAGTACCTGGACCGCCTGGACCGGGCGCACGGCGGCCGCGGCATCCCGGTGAACGCGGCGTACCTGATCCCGCAGGGCACGGTCCGGATGTACGCGGTGGGCTGGGACGACCGCGAGGCGACGCCGGCCGAGCTGGAGCGGATGAAGCGGCTGGTGGCGGAGGGCATGGAGGAGGGCGCCGTAGGCATGTCGTCGGGGCTGACGTACACCCCGGGCATGTACGCCAAGGACGCCGAACTCACCGAGCTGTGCCGGGTGGTGGCGGCGTACGACGGCTACTACTGCCCCCACCACCGCAGTTACGGCGCCGGCGCGCTGGCTGCGTACGAGGAGATGGTGGAGCTGACGCGCTCCGCGAACTGCCCCCTCCATCTCGCCCACGCCACCATGAACTTCGGCGTGAACAAGGGCAAGGCGCCGGACCTGCTCGCGCTGCTCGACGACGCGCTGGCCGCGGGGGCCGACATCACCCTCGACACGTATCCGTACACGCCCGGCTGCACGACGCTCGTGGCGATGCTGCCGAGCTGGGCGAGCGAGGGCGGGCCCGACGCGATTCTGTCCCGGCTCCAGGACGACGAGACGGCCGCGCGGATCCGGCACCACATGGAGGTCGTCGGCGCGGACGGGTGCCACGGCGTGCCCATCGACTGGAACACCATCGAGATCTCGGGCGTCTCCGACCCGGGGCTCGCCTCCTGCGTGGGCAAGACCATCAAGCAGTCGGCCGACATGCGCGGCGAGGAGCCGTGGGTGACGGCGCGGCGGCTGCTCATCAACGACCGGCTCGGCTCGACGATCCTCCAGCACGTCGGCCATGAGGAGAACGTGCGGGCCATCATGCGCCACCGCGTCCACACCGGCGGCAGCGACGGCATCCTGCAGGGCTTCAAGCCGCACCCGCGGGCGTACGGCACGTTCCCGCAGTATCTGGGCAAGTACGTACGGGAGTTGGGGGTGCTGTCCCTGGAGGAGTGCGTCGCGCACCTCACCTCGCGGCCCGCGGCCCGGCTGCGCCTGCCCGACCGCGGCCTCGTCCGCGAGGGCTACCGCGCCGACCTCGTCCTCTTCGACCCGGACACGGTCGCGGCGGGCTCGACCTTCGAGGCACCGCGTACGCTCCCCGTCGGCATCCCGCACGTCCTCATCGACGGCAAGCCGGTCATCGAGGACGGCCGGCGCACGGACGTCCTCGCGGGACGTGCGGTGCGCCGGACCGCCTAGTTCCGGTCCTTGAACCGGTCCCCGGTCCTCGCAGGGGTCGGGATCGGGGTCGCGGTCAGGGCTTGGGCAGGGTGCAGCCCGGACGGTTCAGGTCGATCTTGTTGCCCGCGCCGACGCACGGGACGATGGTGTAGGTCTGCTGGCCGTAGTTGATGCCCTCGCGCACGGTCACCTTGCCGTTCTCGTCGACCTCGCACGGGTTGTTGTCGGTGCAGCGCTCGCCGTTCTCATTGCCGGTGTTGTTGACGGCGACGACCTTGCCGGTCGCGTCGTCGACCACCGGCGAGCCCGACGTACCGCCGATCGTCTGGCATGCGGAGGTGTAGCGGACCGAGTCCTTCCAGGTCCAGCGGCCCTCCTTCAACTGGTAGGCGAAGCCGTCGATGTTGCACTTGTACATCCGCTTCCAGTAGCCGGACACGACCGTGATGGCCTTGCCCGCCTGCGGGTGCGCGGAGTCGAGTTCGAGCGCCTTGATGCCGTAGCGGGTCTCTATGTCCTTGTACGTGCTGGTGAGCTGGTAGAGCGAGACGTCCGTGTCGGTCATCGTGCCGTACGCGATCTTGCTGGCGCGCACGGTGCCCGCGTTGCCGCCGCTCGCGTTCAGGAGCGTGAAGCTGCGGGTCGACGCGCGGTCGACGATGACCTGGCCGGGGGCCGGGAAGCCGGTCTCCAGGCAGTGCCCGTTGGACATCACGAGCGCGGGGTCGGTCGGCTGCGAGGACGGTACGCGGACGACGGAGCCGGAACAGTTGCTGAGCGCCACGCTGCCGGCGAAGGTCACGGCCTTGGCCTTGGCCTTCGCCTTGGCCGCCGGCTGCGCGGTGGCCGTCTGCTTGTCGAGTGCCGGTGCGTCATTGCTGACGGCCGCCGCGGGTGCCGCCATCGCGCCCAGGAACAGGGTCGCGAGAGCAGCACCGACGAGAGGCTTGTTCATGTGGGGGTCCCCTCTGGATGACTAAGTGACCGAAGGTCGTTCGGTTTTGTCATGCGCATTGTTGGGGCATCCTCGGGCCGGGACAAGACCGCGTACAGCCAAGTGCGCCCCAGAGGGGCGCGGGGAACTCCCAGAACAAGCCGCACCCGCCGGACGGCAGGAGTGACCGAGCTCTCCCGCCTCAAGGCGCCCCCGCCCGATAAGCTCAAGCTCATGCAGGTGATCCAGTCGACGAAGCTCGCCAACGTCTGTTACGAGATCCGGGGCCCGGTGCTCGACGAGGCGATGCGGCTGGAAGCAGCAGGTCACCGCATCCTCAAGCTCAACACCGGCAACCCCGCGGCCTTCGGCTTCGAGTGCCCGCCGGAGATCCTGGAGGACATCCTCCGCAACGTCAGCGGGGCGCACGGGTACGGCGACGCGAAGGGCCTGCTCGCCGCGCGCCGCGCGGTGGTGATGCACAACCAGACCCTCGGCATCGAGACCGACGTCGAGCACGTCTTCATGGGCAACGGCGTCTCCGAGCTGATCGTGATGGCCATGCAGGCCCTGCTCGACGACGGCGACGAGGTCCTGGTCCCGGCGCCCGACTACCCGCTGTGGACCGCCGCCGTCTCCCTCTCCGGCGGCACCGCCGTGCACTACCGCTGCGACGAGCAGGCGGACTGGATGCCGGACCTCACCGACATCGAGCGCAAGATCACCGACCGCACCAAGGCGCTCGTGATCATCAACCCGAACAACCCCACCGGTGCGGTCTACGACGAGGCGATGATCCGCGGCCTGACCGACATCGCCCGCCGCCACAACCTCCTGATCTGCTCGGACGAGATCTACGACAAGATCCTGTACGACGGCGCGACGCACACGCCGACCGCCGCCGTCGCCCCGGACCTGCTCACGCTCACCTTCAACGGCATGTCGAAGGCGTATCGCGTGGCCGGCTACCGCGTCGGCTGGATGTCGGTCTCCGGGCCGAAGGCCCACGCCTCCTCGTACATCGAGGGCCTGACGATCCTGGCGAACATGCGCCTGTGCGCGAACATGCCGGGGCAGCACGGCGTCGTCGCCGCGCTCAGCGGGCGGCAGACCATCGGCGATCTGGTCCTGCCGGGCGGGCGGCTGCTCGAACAGCGCGACGCGGCGTACGACCTGCTGACCCAGATTCCGGGCGTGACCTGCGTCAAGCCCAAGGGCTCCCTGTATCTCTTCCCGCGTTTGGACCCGAAGGTCTTCAAGGTCAAGGACGACCGGCAGCTCGTCCTCGACCTGCTCCGCGCCGAGAAGATCATGGTGGTCCACGGCACGGGCTTCAACTGGCCGGAGCCCGACCACTTCCGGATCGTGACGCTGCCGACGGCGTCGGATCTGACGGAGGCCGTCACCCGGATCGGCACGTTCCTGGACGGCTACAGCCAGCCGTAGACCTTCGCCCAGCGCCGCTCAGCATCGCTCAACTTTAGACAGAATCTAAGCTAGGATGGTTTTCAAGCAACCCGCTTGGAGGCCATCCCATGTACGAGCCGATCCGCACCAAGTCGGTCCATGCCCTGGCCGACCCGGGCGACTTCCCGCACCGCTCCCGCGAGGAGGAGCTGGACATCCAGCTCGCCGGTCACCTCGCGGCGCTGCTCGCCGTCACCGACGAGCTGCGCGCCCTCGACGCCGATCCCGGTCTGGACGCGGCCGCCGAGAAGCTTGCCGCGCAGGTGGCGCGGCTGCGCGGAGGGGTGCCGCCCGTCCGTTCGTCGGCGGTCGCCACCGCCATCCATGAGCCGCATCTTGCCGCGCTGCACCAGCGTGCGCATGCCCTTGCCGGGCGGGCGCTGGTGGTGGCCGCGTCCCGTGCGGACACGGGGGTGGCGATTCTGGCGGCGTCGCGCATGGACGCGCACGCGGCGGCCCACTTCGTGGGCGCCGCGCAGCTCTGACCTCGGGCCCCACTATGGGGCTGCGCCCCTCTCCCCCCTCTTTCGGCCCTCCGGGCCTCGTCCTCAAACGCCGGACGGGCTGAATCCCCCCGGAGGCTGACATCGCGCCCCCCCCGGGGGGCCCACCCGACTGTTCCGGCAGGTAGTAAGGGTGGGCGGGTGGGAAAAAAACCGCGCCGGAGGCGCGGTGCCCCCCACCGCGCCGCAGCGGAAAGCGGGAGCTCAGCCCAGGCGGGCGGTCAGGGCGTGGTATTCGTCCCAGAGTTCCTTCGGGGTGTGGTCGCCGAAGGTGTTGAGGTGCTCGGGCACGAGCGCAGCCTCCTCGCGCCAGACCTCCTTGTCGACCGTGAGCAGGAAGTCCAGGTCGGCGGCGGGCAGTTCGAGGCCGTCGGTGTCGAGGGACTCGGGCGTCGGCAGGACGCCGATGGGGGTCTCGACCCCGTCCGCGCGGCCGTCGAGCCGGTCGACGATCCACTTCAGGACACGGCTGTTCTCACCGAACCCGGGCCAGACGAACTTCCCGGCCTCGTTCTTCCGGAACCAGTTCACGTAGTAGATCTTCGGCAGCTTGGACTGGTCCTTGCCCTTGGCGACGTCCACCCAGTGGGCCATGTAGTCGCCCATGTTGTAGCCGCAGAAGGGCAGCATCGCGAACGGGTCGCGGCGCAGCTCGCCGACCTTGCCCTCGGCCGCGGCGGTCTTCTCGGAGGCGACGTTCGCGCCGAGGAAGACGCCGTGGTTCCAGGTGAAGGACTCGGTGACCAGCGGGACGGCGGAGGCGCGGCGGCCGCCGAAGAGGATCGCCGAGATCGGCACGCCCTTGGGGTCCTCCCACTCGGGCGCGATGATCGGGCACTGGGACGCCGGGACGGTGAAGCGGGCGTTGGGGTGGGCGGCCGGGGTCTCGGAGTCCGGCGTCCAGTCGTTGCCCTTCCAGTCTGTGAGGTGCTTGGGCTGCTCCTCCGTCATGCCCTCCCACCAGATGTCGTTGTCGTCGGTGAGGGCGACGTTGGTGAAGACCGAGTTGCCCCAGAGCGTCTTCATCGCGTTGGCGTTGGTGTGCTCGCCGGTGCCGGGCGCGACGCCGAAGAAGCCTGCCTCGGGATTGATGGCGTACAGACGGCCGTCCTCGCCGAACCGCATCCAGGCGATGTCGTCGCCGATGGTCTCGACGGTCCAGCCGGAGATCGTGGGCTCCAGCATCGCGAGGTTCGTCTTGCCGCAGGCAGAGGGGAAGGCCGCGGCGACGTACTTCGACTCGCCCTGCGGCGGCGTCAGCTTGAGGATCAGCATGTGCTCGGCGAGCCAGCCCTCGTCGCGCGCCATGACGGAGGCGATGCGCAGGGCGTAGCACTTCTTGCCGAGCAGGGCGTTGCCGCCGTAGCCGGAGCCGTACGACCAGATCTCGCGGGACTCCGGGAAGTGCGAGATGTACTTCGTGGAGTTGCAGGGCCAGGGGACGTCCGCCTGGCCGGGCTCCAGCGGGGCGCCCAGGGTGTGCACGGCCTTCACGAAGAAGCCGTCCTCGCCGAGCTCGTCCAGGACCGGCTGCCCCATGCGGGTCATGGTGCGCATGGACACGGCGACGTACGCGGAGTCGGTGATCTCGACGCCGATCGCGGACAGCGGCGAGCCGAGCGGGCCCATGCAGAACGGCACGACGTACATGGTCCGGCCGCGCATCGAGCCACGGAAGATCCCGCCCCGACCGTCTTCGCCGCCCTCGCCGGCGAAGATCTCCCGCATCTCCGCGGGGGCCTTCCAGTGGTTGGTGGGCCCGGCGTCCGCCTCCTTCTCGGAGCAGATGAACGTGCGGTCCTCGACGCGCGCGACGTCGGTCGGGTCGGAGGCCGCGTAGTAGGAGTTGGGCCGCTTGATCGGGTCCAGCTTCTTGAAGGTGCCCTTGGCCACGAGCTCCTCGCACAGGCGCTCGTACTCGGCCTCGGAGCCGTCACACCAGACCACACTGTCCGGCTGGGTCAGTTCGGCGATCTCGTTCACCCAGGAGACGAGCTCCTGGTGGTCGGTGGGGACGGTCCCCAAGGACTGCACTGACGGGGGAGCCGCGATATCGCGCGCCACGATTGCTCCTATACGAGGGTTTTTGTGGTTGGGGCCCCGTGGGGGCTGCGACCCGGATGCTTCACTGCTTCGAACTCATGGGCGCTCATCCGGTGCCGACCGCACTCATTTGATCATCCGACGCGTTTGCGCATCTGTCCAGAGTGCCTCACACCTGAGCGGCGTGAGCATTGCCACTCGCTCTTCCCGCATCCGGTCACGCTCACACCCGTGACCCGTGACCCTCGCCACTTGTAACCTTCAGGTGCGTCGGCTTTGATACCTAACTTACGGTTCCGTAGGTACGATGCCGCTCATGACCGCACCCGTCCCCGACGCGATCGCGAACTCCCCCGCAGGCGCCCCGGATCCGGGCGCGGCCCGCGCGTCCACGCCTGCGCCCGCCGATCCGGCGAAACCCAAGCTGCGCGGCTGGCTACACGCGGGCATGTTCCCCGCGGTAGTGATCTCGGGCGTCTTCCTGACCGCCCTCGCGGACTCCACGCGCGGCCGCATAGCCTGCGGGATCTACGTCCTCACGGCCTGCCTGCTGTTCGGCGTGAGCGCGCTCTACCACCGCGGCAACTGGGGTCCGCGCGCGGACGGAGTGCTGCGCAGACTCGACCACGCCAACATCTTCCTGATCATCGCGGGGACGTATACGCCCCTGACCCTGCTGCTCCTGCCGGACGCCAAGGGCCAGTGGCTGATGTGGGGCATCTGGGCGGCGGCCGCCGCGGGCATCGTCTTCCGCGTCTTCTGGGTCGGCGCCCCCCGCTGGCTCTACACCCCGTGCTATCTCGCGATGGGCTGGGCCGCCGTCTTCTTCCTGCCCGACTTCCTGCGCACGGGCGGCATCGCGGTCCTCGTCCTGGTCATCGTCGGCGGCCTCCTCTACAGCGCGGGCGGCGTGGTCTACGGCTTCAAACGCCCCAACCCCTCCCCCCGCTGGTTCGGCTTCCATGAGGTCTTCCACTCCCTCACGCTGGCGGCGTTCGCTGTGCATTACGTGGGGATCTCGCTGGTCGCGTACCAACACGCATGATTCACCCCTCCCCTCCGGGGCCGCGGCTTGCGCCGCGGCCCCCTTTTTGTTGGCGCCAGAACAACCCGCGCCCGCCGAACAACAAGCCCCATCGAGCTCTCAGTCGATATTGACAGCGAGCACCTTTTGAGAGCTACTCTCATTTCATGTCCACTGTCACCTCGCCGGACGGCGCACGGCAGGACCCCCGCCGCTGGCTGGCGCTCGGCGCCCTCGTCGCGAGCATGCTCGTGCTCGGCTTCGACCTGACGATCCTCAATGTCGCGCTGCCGACGATGGCCGATCAGCTGGACGCGAGCACCGGCGAACAGCAGTGGATGGCGGACGCGTACGTCGTGGTGTTCGCGGCGCTGATGCTGCCCGCCGGGCTGCTCGGGGACCGGTTCGGGCGGCGCCGGATGCTGGTCGTGGGGCTCGGGATCTTCCTCGTCGGCTCGCTGATCGGCACGCTCGTCGGCTCCGTCGCGCTGGTCGTCGTGGCGCGTGCCGTCATGGGGCTCGGAGCGGCCCTGGTGATGCCGCTCGCGATGGCCGTGCTGCCCGCGCTCTTCGGTCCCGGCGAACGCACCAAGGCGATCGGCATCGTCTCGGCCGCCTCCGCGCTCGGCGTGCCGCTCGGGCCCATCATCGGCGGCTTCCTGCTCGACCACTTCTGGTGGGGCTCGATCTTCCTGGTCAACGTCCCGATGGTCGCCATCGGCATCACCGCGTGCGTCCTGCTGCTCCCCGAGACCCGCGACCCGTCCGCGCCGAAGGTCGACGCCCTCTCCACCGCGCTCACCGCGACCGGCCTCGCCGCCCTCGTCTACGGGATCATCGAAGCCCCCGGCCGGGGCTGGTCCGACCCGCTCGTGATCGGCGCGCTTGCCGCCGCCGTGGTCCTCATCGGCGCGCTGGTGCTGCGCGAGCGCCGCCTCGTACGCCCCATGCTCGACCTGTCGCTCCTCGCCCACCGCGGCTTCCTGCTCAACACCCTCGCGGCGACGCTCGTGATGTTCGTGCTCGCGGGCCTGATGTTCGTGCTGCCGCCCTACCTCCAGGCCGTCCTCGGCAACGACGCCCTCGGCACCGGGCTGCGGATGCTGCCGCTGATGGGCGGGCTCATGGTCGCGGCCAAGGGCACCGAGCCGCTCGTACGCCGCTTCGGCTCGCCGGCCCTGATCAGCGCGGGCCTGACGGCCCTGGCCTTCGCCGCGATCCTCGGCAGCCGCACGACGGCCGACTCCGGCTACGGCTTCACCGCGCTGTGGCTGTCGATCGCCGGGCTCGGCTTCGGCTTCGCGGTCGTGCCGGCCATGGACGCGGCGCTGGGCGCGCTGCCGGTGGACCGGGCCGGGTCGGGCTCCGGACTGCTGATGACGGTACGTCAGGTGGGCAGCGCCATCGGCATCGCGCTGCTCGGCTCGCTCCTGTCCGGCGTGTACGCGGACCGGCTCGACACCGGCGGCCTGCCGGGCCCCGCGGCCGAGGCGGCGGGCGATTCGGTGGTGGCCGCGCACCTGGTGGCCGAGCGGGCCGCCGCGCCCGGGCTCGTCGAGTCCGCCAACGACGCGTACGTGCACGGCATGGACGTCGTCCTGGTGGTCAGCGGCATCGCGGCGCTGGTGGCCGCGCTGCTGGTGGCCGCGCTGCTGCCCCGCTCCGAGTCCGGCCGCGCCGACCCCGCCGACATGGCCTCCGGCCCCGCGGATGTCCGACAATGACGCCATGACGGCCGCACGCACCACCACCCCCGAGCCCCTCCCCACCCCGCTCTCCCGGGCCGGGTCCCCGGGGGGCCCGGCGGCCGGGATGGGGCTGCGGGAGCGCAAGAAGCTGAAGACGCGCATCGCGATCCGGGACGCGACGTACCGGCTGATCCGCGAGCGGGGGTACGAGGCGACGACGGTCGAGCAGATCGCGGAGGCGGCGGAGGTCTCGCCGTCCACCGTGTTCCGGTACTTCCCGACCAAGGAGGACATCGTCCTCACCGACGAGTACGACCCGCTCCTCGAGGACGACCTGCGCGCGCGGCCCGCGGACGAGCCGGTCGTGGAGTCCCTGCGGCACGTGCTGCGCCGGGCCGTGGGCCTCGGCTTCACGGAGGAGCCGGAGGTCTCGCGGCTGCGCACCAAGCTGATGGTCGAGGTGCCCGCGGTGCGCTCACGGATGCTGGAGAGCATGTCCGTGACCGGCCGGATGCTGTGCCGCGTCATCGCCGACCGCACCGGCCGCGACGCCGACGACCTGGAGGTCAGGACGTTCTCGATGGCCCTGATCGGCGCGCTCACCGAAGCGACGGCGTACTGGGCCGAGCACGATCACGAGGACGACCTGGCCGAGCTGGTGGACCGCACCCTGGACATGCTGTCGACGGGATTCAGGGCCTGATCAACGCCGTCGCGCGGGCCCGCCGCCATATCCTGGCCGGATGAACGGTCCGGAGATCCTCGTCGACTTCGCCCCCGACCTCGCGCTCTTCGTCGCGCACCAGCGCCGGGAAGGGCCCACCACGGCGGTCACCGACGGCGCGTCCACGCTCGGGCACGTCGTGGAGTCCCTCGGCGTGCCGCTCACGGAGGTCGGGGCGCTCGTCGTGGACGGCCGCGAGGTGCCGGCCGCGCATGTGCCGGCGGCCGGGCAGCGGGTCGAGGTGCGGGCCGTGCCCCGGCCGCAGCGGGTGCGGCCCGACGAGGCCCCCGAGGAGCCGCTGCGCTTCCTCCTCGACGTCCATCTGGGCACGCTGGCGCGGCGGCTGCGGCTGCTCGGCGTGGACGCGGCGTACGAGAGCACGGACATCGGCGACCCCGCGCTCGCCGCGAAGTCCGCCGCCGAGCGGCGAGTGCTGCTCAGCCGGGACCGGGGGCTGCTGCGGCGGCGGGAGCTGTGGGCGGGCGCGTACGTGTACAGCGACCGGCCCGACGACCAGCTCAGCGACGTCCTCGAAAGGTTCGCGCCGCCGCTGCGGCCGTGGACGCGGTGCACCGCCTGCAACGGAGCCCTGCGGGCGGCCAGCAAGGAGGAGGTCGCGGAGCGGCTCGAAGGGGGGACGCGCGGGGCGTACGACGTGTTCGCGGAGTGTGGGGCCTGCGGCCGCGTGTACTGGCGGGGCGCCCACCACGAACGCCTCCAGTCGATTGTCCGCCAGGCCGTGGCCGGGGTGCGGGGGGACGTTCCCCTCGACCCCGGGTGGGGCACCGCCGAATCGCGCTGACGCGCTCGTCCTCAATCGCCGGACGGGCTTTCCCCCCACCCGCCCACCCTTACTACCTGGCCAAATGCTCCCGGCGAGGTCGTTTCAGCCCGTCCGGCGTTTGAGGACGAGGCCCGGAGGGCCGAAAAGGCGGGGGAAAGGGGGCGCAGCCCCCATGAGGGCGGCCGCAGGGGTCAGGCGGCGGCAGCGCCGGTTCGGGGGCGGCGCCCGTCCGGCGACGGCGCGGTCACCGGAACGTGCCAAGCGCTTCCGCCAGTTCCCCCGCCTCCGTCGTCGGGCGGTCGCACACGAAGCCCCGGCAGACGTACGCCGTCTCCCGGCCGTCGACCAGGGATCGCCCCGCGAGCAGCGGGAGTTCGCCGTCCGGCGGCCCGGCGGCGACGACCGCGCCGGGTGCGGTGCCGAGCAGCGCCACGCGGTGCAGCGCGCCGCCGGCCTCCCCGGCGACCGCCACCTCCCGCGGCCCGTCCACCGCCGCCTCCGCCACGGCGAGCCCGTGCCCGATGAACCGCGGCACCCGCGGTCCCAGCGCCTTGACGACCCCGAGCGCCCGCTCGGCCGCCTCCCGGTGCGGCGCGGCCCCGGTGTGCGCCGCGTACGAGAGCAGCGCGCCCGCGGCGGCCGTCCACCCGGAGGGGGCCGCGTTGTCCGTGGGGTCCTGGGGACGCCGGATGAGGCGCTCCCCGTCGGACGCCGTGTCGTACAGCGCCCCCGACTCGGGGTCCACGAACTGCGCGAGGACGTGATCGAGCAGGAATCCGGCGAACTCCAGCCACACGCCCTCGCCCGTCACCGAGGCGAGCGCGAGGAAGCCCTCGGCCACGTCGGCGTAGTCCTCCAGGACCCCGGCGTTGGCGCCGACGTGCCCGTCCTTGGAGGTGCGGGCGAGCCGCGCGCGGTCGTCCATGTGGAGTCGTACGAGAAGATCCGCCGCCCCCACGGCCGCCGTGACCAGGTCGGGCCGGTCGAAGAGGGCGCCCGTCTCGGCGAGCGCGGCGATCGCGAGGCCGTTCCACGCAGCGACCACCTTGTCGTCGCGGCCGGGCGCGGGCCGCTCGGCGCGCGCGGCGAGCAGCCGCTCGCGGACGGCGGCGATCCGCGAGGCGTCGGCGACCACGCCGACGTCGCGCTGCGGGAGCTGGAGGACGGAGGCGCCCTCCTCGAAGGTGCCTTCCTCGGTCACGCCGAAGTACACCGCCGCGAGATCGCCGTCGGCCTCGCCCAGGACCTCGCGCAACTGCGCGGGCGTCCATACGTAGTACGCGCCCTCGACGAGCCTGCCCGTCGCGTCCTCGCTGTCGGCGTCCAGGGCGGAGGCGAACCCGCCCTCGTTGGTGCGCAGTTCGCGCACCATGAAGTCGGCCGTCTCCAGGGCGACGCGGCGTGCCAGGTCGGAGCCTGTGGCCCGCCACAGGTGGGCGTACGCGCGGCACAGCAGCGCGTTGTCGTACAGCATCTTCTCGAAGTGCGGCACGACCCACTCGCGGTCGACGGAGTAGCGGGCGAAGCCGCCGCCGAGCTGGTCGTAGATGCCGCCGCGCGCCATCCGCTCGCAGGTGTCGGCGGCCATCTGCAGGGCGCCCTCGGAGCCGGTGCGGGCGTGCGTGCGCAGCAGGAACTCGATGACCATGGACGGCGGGAACTTGGGGGCGCCGCCGAAGCCGCCGTGCGTCGCGTCGTAGTCCCGGGTGAGCGCGAGCAGTGCCTGGGCCAGCTCTTCCTCGCCGGGACGCTGCCCGTCCCCGACGGCGAGTTGACGCTCCGACAGGTCGCGCACGATCTTCCCCGCGACCTCGCCGACCTCGTCGCGCCGGTCCGCCCAGGCCCGGTTCACCCCGTCGAGGACCTGCTTGAAGGACGGCATGCCGTGGCGCGGCTCGGGCGGGAAGTACGTACCGAAGTAGAAGGGTTCGGCGTCCGCGGTGAGGAAGACCGTCATGGGCCAGCCGCCCTGGCCGGTCGCGGCCTGCACGGCCTCCATGTACACGGCGTCGACGTCGGGGCGCTCCTCGCGGTCGACCTTGATGTTCACGAAGTGCTCGTTCATGAGCGCGGCCGTGCCCTCGTCCTCGAACGATTCGTGGGCCATGACGTGACACCAGTGACAACTCGAATAGCCGACGGAGAGCAGCACGGGCACGCCGCGCTCACGGGCGGCGGCAAACGCCTCGGCCGACCACGGCCACCAGTCGACCGGGTTGTCGGCGTGCTGGAGGAGGTAGGGGGACGTCTCATGGGCCAGTCGGTTCGGCATGGGCCCATCCTCGCGCACACCGGCCCTGATCCGCCGACTCGCTCGCGCCGACGCCTCGTACGCAGGACACTGACACGTACATGTAGAGGTACGGGGGAGACGTACCCCTGGATGGCCGACGTACCCGTGTACGGGGCAGCCGGCTGGGTACGGGGCTCACGCACAGACACGTGTCGACGGCACGTGCCGCTCTCGGAGGGGGACCACATGCGGGACAGCCATCGGGCCGAAGCCGAGCGGCTGTTGGCACGGGCGGTCGAGGAGGAGGTCCGGCGCACGGGCGGGCGCACGGACGGCGGTGTGCTGCTCTCGCGGGCGCGCGGCGCGCTCGACGCCATGGCGCAGACGGCGGCCGAGGAGTACGAGGCGTACACCCGGGCCCTGGACGAGGCGGCGGCCGGGCAGCAGACGTTCGCGCAGCGGTACGCGAAGGAGGGCGCCGGAACTCCCTTGCTGGTCGCGGGCGTCGCCGCCGTCGCGGCCACGGCGGCCGACCTCGCGCTCGGCACGGGCGGCGGCACGGCGCTCGGCGCGGGCGCGGCCGTCGCGGTGGCGGGCGCGGCGGCGACGGTGGTGAAGGTGACGGCGGCGCACGTGCCCGCGGCGCAGCGGCACGCGGGCGCGGTGAGCCAGCCGGGCGGGCCCGAGCAGTTGCGGCTGCAGTGGCTGACGGCCCTGGAGGTGCGCGGGATCCGGCCGTTCCTGGACCAGCAGCGGGTGCTGACGGCCGCGTCGGGCGGCGGCGTGTCGGGCGGCTCCGGCGGGTCCGGCGGACAGAAGAGGGCGGCACCGCAGCTCCGCCGCACCGACAAGAGCGCGGCCGCGCGGAGGCGTACCGTACTGGAGCAGTCCTTCGGTCAACTGCCGCAGTCCGAGAGCGCGTTCGCGGGGCGGCGGGCCGAACTGGGGCGGATCGCGCAGTGGGTGCACGCGGCCCGCGCGAGCACGCAGACCAAGCCGACCGTCGTCGTGCTGCACGGGGCGCCCGGGGCGGGCCGGTCGTCGCTCGCGGTGCGGGCGGCGCACGACCTGAAGGACCAGTTCCGCGGGGCGTGCCTGGTGGACCTGCGCGGCGAGAGCCCCGACACCCCGCCCCTGTCGACCCGCGACGCCCTCCTGCACCTCCTCAACCGCCTGGGCGCACCGCGCGAACAGCTCCTCTTCCGCGAACGCTCCACCCAGGAACAGCAGGTCAAGCGGCTCAGCGAGCTGTACCACCAGCATCTGACCGGCCTTGAGGTGGTCGTCGTGCTCGACGACGCCGACGATCCCGACCAGGTGCGCACGCTGATCCCCGAACGCTCCGACAGCCTCGTCCTCGTCACCGCCCGCAAGCCGCTCGACCTGCCGGAGGACCTGCCCGCGTGGGTGCACCGGCTCCCGGTGGAGGCGCTGGACGCGGCGGGCGCCGAGCAGTTGCTCCGCGAATCGGCCGAGGAGCTCACGGGTCCTTACGACGCGGCGTCGCTGGAGTCCGTCGGGGAGCTGTGCGGCGGGCTGCCGCTGGCGCTGCGCGTGGCCGGATCCTCGCTCGGGCCGCGCACGCCGCTGCAACTGGTCTCCGACCTGTCGGCGTACGGCCCCCGGGACGCCGTGGCCCCGGTCGAGCGCGCGCTCTGGCTGCGCTACACCGACCTGGCGGAGCCCGCGCGGCGCCTGCTGCGGCGGCTCGCGCTGGCCGGGCGGGCCTCGCTCGGCGCGGCGGCCGCGGCCGCGCTGCTCGCCACGGACGAGGCGGAGGCAATCCGCCAGCTCACCGCCCTGTCACGGGCGGGCCTCGTCGACCACGTCCGGGGCAGCCGCTACCGCCTGCACGACCTCGTCCGCACGTTCGCCCAGGCCCGGCTCGCCGACGAGGAGGAGCCCGCCGAGCGCACCGCCGCGCAGGAACGTCTCATCGTCAGCTACGGCGAACTCGCCGACTCCGTGATCCGCCTGGTCGACGGCAAGACGTCGACGCGCGCCGACCACTTCGGCCAGCACGGCTTCACGTCCCTGGACTCCGCCCTGCGCTGGCTGGACGATGAGTCGAGCTTCATCACGGCGGCGCTGCGGCACGCGGAGGGCGTGGACCAGCAGGCCGTCCTCAACCTCCTGGGCGCCCTGTGCGACTACTGCCTGCTGCGCGGCGACCTCTACCGCCTGGGCGAGATCAGCGAGTTCGCGCAGTCCCTGGAGAAGGCCGGGGCCACCGCGTCGGGTCCGGCCGGGCAGGGCCGCATGGAGCGGAGCGTGCAGTGGCGCACCGGCATCGCGGCCCGCCAGATCGGCGATCTGGACCAGGCCCGCTCCACGCTGTCCTCCGTCGTGGACCTCTACTTCGAGGCCCACCAGGACGCGGGCGCGGCTCGTGCGCTCGGTTCGCTCGGCATCACCCTGCACCACCAGGGCCATCTCTCCGAGGCCGCGGCCCGCCTGCGCGAGGCGCTCGACCTCCAGGTGTCCGACGAGCTAGCGGGCGACCGCGCCTGGACCCTGCACGCCCTGGCCGCCGTCGAACGCGACCGCTCCCGCCTCGGCGAGGCCCAGGAGATGCTGCGCACCGCCCTGGTCCTGCACCGCGACAGCGAGTCCGTGCACGGCGAGGCGTGGGCGCACTTCCAGCTCGGGCAGGTGTGCCTGCGCATGGGCGAGGTGCCGCGCGCGGAGGAGGAGCTGCGGCGCGCCCTCGACCTGTACTCGTCGACCCGCGACGCCCGCGGCGAGGCGTGGGCCCTGACCCAGCTCGCCCGGGCCCGGCTCGTCGCGGGCGACCCGTCGCCCGCCGTCGACGGCCTGCGCCAGGCGGTCTCCCGCCACCGCGACAACGAGGACGCCCGCGGGGAGGCCTGGTCCCTGTACTACCTGGGCCAGGCCCTGGAGGAGACCGGCAACCTCGAACAGGCCGTGCGCGACCTGGAGCGGGCCCGCACGATGTTCTCCCGCATGCGGGACGTCTACGGCCTCGCCTGCGCCCGCCACCACTCGGCCCGCGTCACCCGCGACCAGCGCGCCGCCCAGACCGGCTCCCTGCGCAACTCCGGCTTCGCCCGCCAGCTCCTGATGGACGCCCGCGCCGACTTCCAGCGCATCGGGGTGGCCCACGGCGAGGCGTGGACGTGCCTGGAACTGGCCGTCGTCGACGCGGGGAACGCCCGCACGCAGGCGGCCCTCTCCCTGTGCGACGAGGCCCTCTCCCTCTTCGCCTCCTACGGCGACCGCCGCGGCGAGGACTGGGCCCACTTCCTGCGCGCCACGCTCCTCCCCTACGCCTCCCCCGGCGGCTGGGAGATCGGCACGGCCGTCGCCCAGGAGGAACTGGCCCAGCTCGCCCGCACCAGCCACCCCCTGCGGGACGGCAAGCTCGACGAGTACGTGGAGGCGTATCTGCTCCTGCTGGAGCGCGGGGCGGAACTGGACGCGGGGTGGCAGGCGTGGCGCCTGGGGATGACCCCGAACCGGCACGCGAGGGAGATCATGGGGGTGACGGTGGCGGGTTCTTAAACAGCCCGCTCCGCTGCGGCGTGGGTGGTGGCTTCCCCCGCCCACCCACCCCACCCCGCCCGAAGGGCAAGACCCCACCCACCCCAGCCCGCCCGGAGGGCGAGAAGGGCGGGCGGGTGGGAAATAGCCCGTCCGGCGCTTGAGGACGAGGCCGTTCAGGCCGATACGGGGGTCCGGGGGCGGAGCCCCCGACAGGAGCCTCAGGCCCCCCTGGACCCCTTGCCGCTCGCGGGCGTCGCGGGCGTCGCCGCATCCTCGGGGACGGCCGAGGAGTCGTCCGCGGCGGCCGCGGAGTCGGGAGACTCCTTGAAGTCCACCTTCCCCATGTGCCGGTTCATGGACTTCATCAGTCGCCACACCGCGAGCGCCATCACCGCGAACACGATGAACCCCAGGACACCGGGCGTCACCTTGTTCTCGTCCACCTCCTTGGCGAGGGGAACGAGGTGCGTCATTGCCAGGCTTGCGCTTCCGCTCATGTCAGGCATTGTCGCGGATGCCCGCGAAGAGGTCGTCCTCGGGGAGGGAGGTATCGACGAGAGACTTCGCGAGCTCGTACTCCTCCGTGGGCCAGACCTCCCGCTGGAGCTCCATGGGGACCCGGAACCAGCCGCCGTCGGGGTCGATCTGCGTGGCGTGCGCGATCAGGGCCTTGTCGCGGATCTCGTAGAAGTCGCCGCACGGGACGTGGGTCGTGAGCGTGCGCTCCACGCGCTCGAACTCGTCCCAGCGCTTGAGCCACTCCCCGTAGGGCGACTCCAGGCCGCGGTCCAGCATGGCCTGGTGCAGGGCCTCGGTGCGCGGCCGGTTGAAGCCCTGGTTGTAGTAGAGCTTCTGCGGCGCAAAGACCGGGCCGTACTCGCTCTCCGGGTACTTCTCCGCGTCCGCCGCGCCCTCGAAGGCCACCATCGAGATCTTGTGGGTCATGATGTGGTCCGGGTGCGGATAGCCCCCGTTCTCGTCGTACGTCGTGATCACCTGCGGGCGGAACGTACGGATCTGGCGCACCAGCTCACCGGCCGCCTTGTCGACGTCCTCCAGGGCGAAGCAGCCCTCCGGCAGCGGCGGCAGCGGGTCGCCCTCGGGCAGGCCCGAGTCGACGAAGCCCAGCCACTCCTGCTTGACGCCGAGAATCTCGCGCGCCTCGTCCATCTCCTTCTTGCGCACCTCGTGAATGTGCTCCTGGATGTACGTGTCGCCCTGGAGCTTGGGGTTGAGGATGTCGCCGCGCTCCCCGCCCGTGCAGGTCACGACGAGCACGTCCACCCCCTCGGACACGTACTTGGCCATGGTGGCCGCGCCCTTGCTCGACTCGTCGTCGGGGTGGGCGTGAACGGCCATCAGTCGAAGCTGCTCAGTCAAGACTCGATCCTCAGGTGTCCGGCGCCTGTGTGTGCTGTGGCGCCCTCGGTCATCCGGCGTTGTGCGGGGCTTCTATAGTGACGGAACCGGGGGGCGGAAAATTCCGGCGGACCGTACTGTCCCGCGGTCGGCTCGTGGTCGGCTCGCGGCTGTCTCGGCCGACGCGCGCCGCCCCGTGGCGGACTCGTGGCTTCCGCGTCCGCCGGATCCGGCATCCCTGTCCAGGTGGAGGACGATCATGACCGCGGTGAGCGGCGGCGACAGCGGCGGCACGGCCCTGCGGGTCCCCGAGGGCCGTTACGGCCGGTCGGCGGACGAGCGCGCCGACCACAAGCTCAAGATCGTGGGTGCCGCCCTCGGTGTGCTGCTGCTCGGGGTCGTCGGCTGGTTCGGCTACGACTCCATCGCGGGGTCCAAGGTCAGCGGCGAGATCATCAAGTTCGACGTGGTCTCGGACAAGGCCGTCGAGGTGCACCTCGAGGTGCGCAAGGACGCGGACGCGAACGGCTACTGCACGCTCCGCTCGCAGGCCGAGAACGGCTCCGAGGTGGGCCGCGCGGACTTCCGCTTCGACCAGGACAAGGGGCGCGTCGACAAGACCGTCACGCTGCGTACGACCGAGCGCGCCACGAGCGCGGAGCTCGTGGGCTGCCACGAGGACTGAGCTGCCTGCCTGACGGCGGGCGACGGCCCGCTGACGGCCTCGGTGACGGCCCGCCGGCGGCTCGGTGGCAGCCGCGGCCGGCCGCGGTGGTGACGCACGGCGCCCACGCCCGGCGCACAGGTGTTCACCTGCGCTGACGCCTTTCTGATGGCATACGTCCTCCCCCTTCGGCACCGGAATTGTTAGGCTCGTGGTTTCGCCCACCCGTGAGGGAACATCCTTCTGGGTAGGGCGATGCTTTGTATTCCCAGTACCTACGAGGAGCACCTGTGACCCAGACCAGCGACAACGTCACCTGGCTGACCCAGGAGGCGTACAACCAGCTCAAGGCCGAGCTGGAGTACCTGTCTGGTCCTGCGCGCACCGAGATCGCAGCCAAGATCGCGGCGGCGCGCGAGGAGGGCGACCTGCGCGAGAACGGCGGGTACCACGCGGCCAAGGAGGAGCAGGGCAAGCAGGAGCTCCGCGTCCGCCAGCTGACCCAGCTCCTGGAGCATGCCAAGGTCGGTGAGGCGCCCGCCGAGGAGGGCGTGGTCGCCCCCGGCATGGTCGTCACCATCGCGTTCGACGGCGACGAGGACGACACCGTGACCTTCCTGCTCGCCTCCCGGGAGTACGCCAGCGACGACATCGAGACGTACTCGCCGCAGTCCCCGCTCGGCAGCGGCGTCAACGGCAAGAAGATCGGCGAGAACGCGGAGTACGAGCTGCCGAACGGCAAGCTGGCCTCCGTGAAGATCCTCGAGGCCAAGCCGTACCAGGGCTGAGTCCGCCCAGGACCTGAGGACCAGGGCCGTGTCCGCCCAGGACCGCCCGCGTCCGCCCGGCCACGCGAAGACCCCCGGCGCCCAACGCGCCGGGGGTCTCGTACGTACGGTACGTGCGGGCGGCTACAGCGCCATTGTCACCGGCACTCGAGGTAGATGCCGCCGGACTGCTTCACGTCCACCCTGTTGTTGGTCCTGGTGCCCGACACGAAGGTCTTGAAAGCGCCGCGGGTGGGGCACTTCACGGACGTGTTGATGCTCCCCAGCGAGCTGGGCGAGACGTTCTGGCACTTGTTGGTGAGCTGCACCCAGCCCGACAGCGTCTGGCCGAGCAGCGAGATGCAGACCTTCTTGTAGCCCTCGTAGAACCCGGTGCCCCAGACCTTGCCGTTCTGGACCTTCGGGGTGTACGCGATCAGCTCGCGCTCCTGCGCGGCGGCCGACGACTGCGGCACCGCGGCCGCCAGCATTCCGGCCGCCAGCACGGCCGCGGCCGCACCCATCCGTACCTTGGACATGGTCTTCCCCTCGTTCAGTCGCGCGTGGGCGTCGTTGCGGTCAGCGGCACTTGACGAAGCGCGGGGCCGAGTCCTTCAGGTCCTTCCGGTTGTTGGTCCTGGTGCCCGACATCAAGGTCCGGTAAATGCCTTCCCTGGGGCACTTGACGCTGACGTTGATGCTGCCCAGCGAGTTGGGGGACACGTTCTGGCACTTGCTCGCCAGCCGAACCGGCGGAAGGAGGATGGTCTCCTGAAGCAGCGTGACGCAGACCTTCTTGTAGCCCTCATAGAACCCCGAGGCCCAGACCTTGCCGTTCTGCGCCTTCGGCTGGTAGGCGATCAGCTGACGCGCCTGCGCGTCCGCCCCCGCCGCCGACGCCTGCGGCACGGCCGCCGTCAGCATCCCCGCCACCATCATGGCCGTGGCCGCGGCCGCACCCATTCGCACCTTGGACATGGTCTTCCCCTCGTTCGGCTGTACTCGGTCGGCCGGAGTCGGCCGGGGAGCACTGCCCGCCCGGCTGTTCTCGGCGCCTGTAGCTTCCAGCCCTACGAACCGCGGTAGTACCCCCCGCTCAGGGGATCTTTTGCGCCACACCCGACCCACTGTTCATGTTCATGCCACTCAGAGTTCACCGTCCGCGTCGCACCATCGTGGGCGTACGCAGTCTGATCACGTAGTCACTGCCGTGAGGGACCACAGCTGCGTGCGCTCACCACGGGGAAGCAGTGAGGCACGGGGGACAACTGTGATATCGGTCGGTGTCATCGCACGCGGCGGACCGGAACGGGCGGGGCTGCGCGCCGCCGTGGAGGCGGAGGGACGCCATCGCGTCGCCGCCGAGGACGAGCCGGGCCGGGAGGTGGCGCTGGTGCGCCGCGCCCTGCCCCACGTGCTCGTGATCAGCCAGGGCGACGAGAGTTCGGCGCTCACCGCCCTGCACCGGCTCACCGCGGCGCCCGCGCCCACGCCGCCGGCCGTCCTGCTGCTCGCCGACCGGTTCAGCTGCGGCGGGCTGCGCCGGATCCTGGCGTGCCGTCCCGCGGGCGTCCTGCACCGGGCCGTGGCGGCCGTGCAGCTGCCGTGGGCCATTCCCGCGGCGGCCGCGGGCGGTCCGGTCCTCGGCCCCGAACTGGTCGGCCTCGTGGCCGGAAACTGTCCCGGCCCCGGCTGCGCGTCGTCGGCGCGGGACGAGGCACGGGCCCTCCTCGCCGCCCTGTCCACGCGCGAGCTCGAAGTCCTCGAACTCGTCGGCGAGGGCCTGTCGAACCCGCAGATCGCCGCGGCCCTGACCATCAGCTCGGACACCGCCAAGGACCATCTGCGCAGCATCTACGGCAAGCTCGGCATCCGGGGCCGGCTGCAGGCGGCCCGCGTCGCCTGGCAGGCGGGGCTCACCGGGCGGCGGGCGGTCGGCGGGCGGGTGCCGCCCGTCGGCCACGGGGGCCGACTGCCCATACCCCCGCCCCGCCAGGCGCACGTCATCTGCGGGTGACCGCCGGCCTGGCCACTCCCCTTCCGGGCCTTCCAGCCTTCCGCGGTGCCGTGTCAGACGGCGGCCGAGCGGTACTTGCGCACCGCCAGGGTGCGGAAGACCACCAGGATCAGCACCGACCAGAGCACCGACGCGAGCACCGGGTGCTGCATGGGCCAGGCGTCCGGGGTCTTGAAGCCGGGCGGCAGGTTGCCGAACAGCTCGCGGCAGGCCTGCACGGTGGTGCTGAACGGGTTCCACTCGGCGATGTGCCGGAAGAACGTCGGCAGATTGTTGGAGTCCACGAAGGCGTTCGAGATGAACGTCAGCGGGAAGAGCCAGATCAGTCCGCCCGAGGTCGCGGCCTCGGGCGTGCGCACCGACAGACCGATCACGGCGCCGATCCACGAGAAGGCGTACCCGAGCAGGAGCAGCAGTCCGAAGCCCGCGAGGATCTTGCCGAAGTTCTCGTGGGAGCGCCAGCCGATGAGGAGCGCGACCAGGGCGAGCACGACCAGGGTCAGCGCTGTCTGCACCAGGTCCGCCACGGTGCGGCCGGTGAGGACGGCGCCGCGCGCCATGGGCAGGGAGCGGAAGCGGTCGATGAGGCCCTTGTGCATGTCGTCCGCGATACCGGCGCCCGCACCGGCCGTGGCGAAGGTGACGGTCTGGGCGAAGATGCCCGCCATCAGGAACTCGCGGTAGTCCTGCGACGAGAGCGAGCCGCCTACCTGGATGGACCCGCCGAAGACGTACGTGAACAGGACCACGAACATGACCGGCTGGATCAGCCCGAACAGCACCATCTCGGGGATCCGGCTCATGCGGATCAGGTTCCGGCGGGCGATGACCAGGGAGTCGCGGACGGACTTGCCGATGCCGCCGGCGGGGGTGGGGGCGGGCACGGTGCGGGTGACGGCACTCACGGGGTGTCCTCCTTCTCCTCATCCGCGTCCGTGACCTCGGCCGTGTGGCCCGTCAGGGAGATGAAGACGTCGTCGAGGGTGGGGCGGCGCAGGCCGATGTCGTCGATCTCGATGCCCCGGGTGTCGAGCTCGCGGATGACCTCCGCGAGCAGCTTGGCGCCGCCCGTCACGGGGACCGTCAGCTTGCGCGTGTGCCGGTCGACGGTGGCCTCGCCCTTGCCGAACCCGGCCAGGACCTCGCTCGCGGTCGCGATGTGGTCCGGCTCGTGCACCACGACCTCGACGCGCTCGCCGCCCGTCTGGGCCTTGAGCTGGTCGGCGGTGCCGCGCGCGATGACGCGGCCGTGGTCGACGACGCAGATGTCGTGCGCCAGGTGGTCGGCCTCTTCCAGATACTGCGTGGTGAGCAGCAGGGTGGTGCCGCCGGCGACGAGCTCCTGGATGACCTCCCACAGTTCCTGGCGGTTGCGCGGGTCGAGGCCGGTCGTCGGCTCGTCCATGAACATCACCGGCGGCGAGACGACCAGGGCCGCGGCGAGGTCGAGGCGGCGGCGCATGCCTCCCGAATACGTCTTGGAGGGGCGGTCCGCGGCGTCCGTGAGGTGGAAGCGCTCAAGCAGCTCGGCCGCCCTGGCCTTGGCCTGCTTGGCCCGCATCTCATAGAGCTGGCCGACCATCTGGAGATTCTCACGGCCCGTCAGATACTCGTCCACGGCGGCGAATTGGCCGGAGAGGCCGATCGAGCGCCGCACTTCGTTCGGATGCTTCAGGACGTCGATCCCGGCGACGAACGCCCGCCCGCTGTCGGGGGTGAGCAGCGTCGTCAGACAACGGACCGCCGTCGTCTTTCCCGCGCCGTTCGGACCGAGGAGGCCGAGGACGGTGCCTTCCGGGACATCGAGATCGACGCCGTCCAGAGCCTTTACGTCGCCGAAGGTCTTGACCAGACCTTCGGCGTAGATGGCGCCTGGCATAGGGGTCTCCCATGTTTTGGGTGGTTACCTAGCGAAAAGCTTATGTTTGCCGGGTTCTGATCGCCCGGCCTTCGGGTGGCGTGAATCACACAGTAACGCGATACATCGCGTCGCCTCAAGAGGATGTGCGGCCTGTGGAAAACCGGCGGAGCGCGGTCAGCCGATGACCGTGTAGCCCGCGTCCCGCAGCGCCGTGCCGACCTCCGCGCAGTGCTCGGAGCCCTTCGTCTCCAGGTGCAGTTCCACCTCCGCCTCCGTGAGCCCGAGCCGGGGATCCGTCCGTACATGACTCACGTCGAGGACGTTGGCGTCGGCCTCCGAGAGCACCCCGAGCAGCGTGGCCAGGGCGCCCGGCCGGTCCGTCAGGCGCAGCCGCAGCGACAGATAGCGGCCGGCCGCCGCCATGCCGTGGCGCAGGATGCGCTGCATCAGGAGCGGGTCCACGTTGCCGCCGGAGAGCAGCGCGACGACCGGGCCCTCGAAGGCGCGCGGATCGCTCAGCAGCGCCGCCACCGGGCTCGCGCCCGCGGGTTCGACGACCATCTTGGCCCGCTCCAGGCACAGCAGCAAGGCACTCGACAGATCGTCCTCGGAAACCGTCACGATGTCGTCCACGAGGTCCTCGACGATCCGGAACGGCACGTCGCCGGGGCGCCCCACCTTGATGCCGTCCGCCATCGTCACCGGGTTGTCGATCGACACCGGCCGGCCCGCGGCCAGCGAGGGCGGGTACGCGGCCGAGCCCGCCGCCTGCACTCCGACCAGGCGTACGTCCGGGCGCAGCGACTTGACCGCGACGGCGATGCCCGCGGCCAGGCCGCCGCCGCCCACGCCGATGACGAGCGTGCGCACCTCCGGGCACTGCTCCAGGATCTCCAGGCCAACGGTGCCCTGTCCGGCGATGATGTCCGGATGGTCGAAGGGGTGGATGAAGACCGCGCCCGTCTCGCGCGCGTAGTCCTCCGCGGCCGCCAGCGTCTCGTCCACGACATGGCCCCGCAGCCGGACGTCCGCCCCGTAGTCCCTGGTCGCCGCTACCTTCGGCAGCGGGGCGCCGACCGGCATGAACACCGTCGAGCGGACACCGAGCAGCGAGGACGCGAGCGCGACGCCCTGCGCGTGGTTCCCGGCGCTGGCCGCGACGACGCCGGCCGCGCGCTCCTCGGGGAGCAGCCCGGCGATGCGGACGTAGGCGCCGCGGAGCTTGAAGGAGCCGGTCCGCTGGAGGTTCTCGCACTTGAAGTGCACCGGCGCGCCGACAAGCCGCGACAGGTGCCTGCTGCCCTCCATGGCGGTGACCCGGGAGACGCCGAGGAGCATCTTCTGCGCGCCGCGTACGTCGTCGAGCGTCACCGTCGGAAAGGAGCGAGTCGTGCGGTAGCTCATGACTGCAGTCTCGCAGTTCACGCGCGTCTCCACTTGGTGTGACCAAGCCGCGAGACGGGTTTGCGCAGCGCCGGTACGGGTAGCGCCCGGGCCGCGTACCCTGTCCCCCAATCCATCACCCTTCCCATGAAGTGAGCCCCCGGCCATGCCCACAACTCCGGACATGACGACCGCCAGCGATCCCGGCCTCCTCGACACGTTGCAGCACCAGGTTGCGGTGTTCGCACGGCGTGCCGAGCAGACCCGCCTCGGCGGCGTCGGACAGGTCCGCAACTCCATGGACCGCGCCGCGTATCTGCTGCTCAACCGCCTCGACAAGGAAGGTCCGATGGGCGTCAAGGCGCTCGCGGCGAGCATGGGCATCGACTCGTCGACCGTCACCCGGCAGGTCGCGCCCCTGGTCGACACCGGCCTGGTCAAGCGCACCTCCCACCCCGAGGACGGCCGTGCGGTCGTGCTCCAGCTGTCACCGCGCGGGCAGGCCCGCCTGGACGAGGTGCGCTCCTCGCGGCGCGAACTGATGGCCGAGCTCACGCACGACTGGGCGCCGGCCGAGCGCGAGAGCTTCACCGCGCTCCTCACCCGCTTCAACACCGCGCTCTCGGCGCGGCAGTCCTCCCAGGGGGTGCCGGACTCCGTCGCTCCGGCAGACTCCTGAGCACCCGGCCGCGGTCCGCCGACTGCCGCGGCCGGGCGCCGAGCGGGCCCTGAGGGAGGGGCCCGCTCGCGCAGGGCTCTTGACCTGGGCGCCGTGCTGGCCTCAGATGAAACCGGGTCCCCCCTATGCCGGACACGGCGGGAGGCGCGGTGCGAGAGCGGCAGGCCGCCCAACAGGCCCGCCGCGCCCGGGAGTTCCAGGCGTTCGTCGCGGGCGCGGCAGGGCGTCTTCTGCATGCCGCCACACTGCTGACCGGTGAGCCGCCCGGCGCCAACCCGCGCGCGCGGGCGCTGCTCACTGCTGCCCTGGCCGCTACGTACGCCTCGTGGGACCGGCTGCGCGGCGAAGATCCCTACGACCGCACGCGTACCGGCCTCGTCGTCCGCTTCGCGCGCGGTGCGTGGCGGCGGCCCCGTGGGGGCGGGGGGCTGCTCTCCCGGCTGTCCCCGCAGGAGCGGCTCGTGCTGGTGCTGCGGTTGTACGAGGGGGTGGCCGAGGAGCAGACCGCGGCGCTGCTCGGGTTGCCCCCCGAGCGGGTCCGCACTCTGTGTGCGCGGGCCGTGGCCGCGGTGCTCCATCCCCCTCGGGGGCCGGCTCCCTCCTCTCCGGTGCCGCCGGTTCCGCCGCGTCCCGTCGGGGAGCTCGGGAAGGCGGTGTCGCCGTGAGTCAGCAGGAGCGGCGGGAGGCCGTGGTGCGGCAGATGCTCGATGCCGGGGGGCCGGCTGTGGTGCCTCCCGATCTGCACGGGGACGCCGTGCGGCGCGGGGCCCGCATGCTGCGGCGGCGGATCGTGCTGCGGCGGCTGCTGTGGCTGCTCCTGCTCGCCGCCGTCGTGGCCTTCGCCGTCTGGGCGGCCGAGGTCCAGCCCTGGGTGGAGCCCCCGTCCCGGACCACGCCCCCGCTCACCCGCTGGTAGCGGCCCGGTGGGGGCGGACCCTGTCCCGCCGCTCCGCGGCGGATATCTCCCACCCGCCCGCCCGTTTCCAGCACACCAGCAGCTCCAGGCCGAAAGCGCGGCCACCGCCCACCTACCGCCCGGGCAGGCCGGGCTCCCGGTGCCGGGACAGGTTGATCGGCGTCTGACCGTCGCGGGTTACCAATGCGCGTTCCCGCTGCGGCCACACCGGCCCGACGCTCCCCGCCACGCCGCACCCGCTGTGGCCACCCGGCCGACAGCCCCCGTCAGGCCGCTCCTGCTGTGCGCAGCTGGGCCCGGCACCCGCTTCCCGTCCACCCGCTGTGGGCCAGCTGGGCGCCTCCCGGTTCCCGTCACCTGCTGTGGGCAGCTGGGCCGCCAGGGGCGGCTCCCGACCCTAAAGGCAGCCCAGGCCGACGGTGCCCTTCCGGCCGGGGGGGGCAACCCGGCCGACGGGGCAGCGGTGCGCCGCGCCCAACCCCGCCCCGGGCAGGGCGCACCCCCAGCCGACGCCGGGGGCACCCCCGACCGTTCAGCGCCCGCGTGCCTAGCCCAGCGCCTGCTGGAGGTCCGCCAGCAAGTCGTCCGCCGACTCGATGCCCACGGAGAGGCGGACCAGGTCGGAGGGGACCTCCAGGGCGGAGCCTGCGGTGGAGGCGTGGGTCATGCGGCCGGGGTGTTCGATGAGGGACTCGACGCCGCCGAGGGACTCGCCCAGGGTGAAGAGCTTGGCGCGGTCGCAGACCGCCACGGCCGCCGCCTCGCCACCCTCGACCTGGAAGGACACCATGCCGCCGAACGCCTTCATCTGCTTGGCGGCGATCTCATGGCCGGGGTGCGAGTCCAGCCCGGGGTACAGGACCTTCGTCACGCGCGGGTGACGTGTCAGCATGTCGGCGATGCGGGTGGCGTTCTCGCTGTGGCGGTCCATGCGGACGGCGAGCGTCTTGACGCCGCGCAGGACAAGCCACGAGTCGAACGGGCCGGCCACGGCCCCCATGGCGTTCTGGTGGTACGCCAACTCCTCGCCGAGATCGGTGTCGTTGACCACGAGCGCGCCGCCGACGACGTCCGAGTGCCCGCCCATGTACTTCGTGAGGGAGTGCACGACGACGTCCGCGCCGAGGGCGAGCGGCTGCTGGAGGTAGGGGCTGGCGAAGGTGTTGTCGACGACGAGCCGCGCCCCCGCCTCACGGGCGATCTGGGCCGTGGCCTCGATGTCGGTGATGCCGAGCAGCGGGTTGGAGGGCGTCTCCACCCACACGGCCTTCGTACGCGGCGTGATCGCGGCCCGCACCGACGCGGGGTCGGAGGTGTCGGCGACCGACCATTCCACACCCCACCGCGAGACGACCTTGTCGAAGAGGCGGAACGTGCCGCCGTACGCATCGTTGGGGATGACCACGTGGTCACCGGGACCGAGCAGCGTACGCAGCAGGCAGTCCTCGGCGGCGAGCCCGGAGGCGAAGGCGAGGCCGCGGCGGCCGCCTTCGAGGGCGGCGAGGTTCTCCTCGAGCGCGGTGCGCGTGGGGTTGGCGCTGCGGCTGTACTCGTATCCGCCGCGCAGTCCGCCGACTCCGTCCTGCTTGTACGTGGACACCTGGTAGATGGGCGGGACGACGGCACCCGTGAGCGGGTCGGCGGTGTTGCCCGCGTGGATGGCGACGGTCTCGAAGCTCTGGCTGCTGTGCGAGTCACTCATGCGGCCTGAGCGTAATGGGGGACGGCGGCCGGGGGCGGGCGGGGAGCGGCGGGGCGGGCCGCCGGGGGGAGGTTGACCGGCCGGGACCGCCAGGTTGGCCAATTGTCACAGGCGTCTGGTTCGCTTGTACGTATGGAGATTCTCTGGGTCCTGATGGCAGTGGTGATGATCGGGGCGGTCCTCGGGCCGTTCCTGCTGCGCAGGCGCGCCGGAATCCGGCAGGTGCACCCGGGCGCCCCGGACGCGGCGGACCCGGCGAACTACGGCTTCGCGCGCCAGGAGGAGCTGGACATCCGCATGCCAGGGCCGGACGCCGACCTGCTCGAGGTCCTGGACCTGGTGCAGCGCACGCAGGACTGGCGCGCCGCGTCGCAGTTGCTCGCCGGGACGGAGGTGCACGGTGAGCAGCGCTGGCAGCGTGTGCAGGCCTTCGCAGGCGCCGCGTCCCTGGAGCTGCAGCAGCGGCCGGGCGGCGTGAGCGATACGCCGGGCGGGCAGTGGCTGCGGGTGTGGCGTGCGGAGGCTCCGAAGGACGCGGGCGGCGCGGCGGTGCACGCGGAGTTCCTGGTCCAGCAGGCCTGGCGCACGGCGACGGCCGGGACGGACGAGTTCCGGATCATCCTGGAGGAGGCGAAGGAGACGTGCGCGCAGGCCGCGCTCCTCTCCCCCGGCGACCCGATTCCGTACGTCATAGAGCTGTCCATCGCCCGCGGACTCGCCTATCCGCGCGCGGAGTTCGAGCAGCTGTGGCTGAAGATCCTGGACCGCGCGCCCGCGCACATGGGCGCCCACCTGGCGGCCCTGCACTACTGGTGCGAGAAGTGGCACGGCACCCGCGAAGAGGCGTACGCGTTCGCGGAGGCCGCGGCCGCCCGCGCCCCCAAGGGCTCGCTGCTCTCGGCGCTGCCGCTGTTCGCGGTGTACGAGCACCTGCCCGAGGTGAACCTGGTGCGCGGGTTCTACCAGAGCGAGGTCGTGACCAAGGCGATCGAGGGCGCCCAGTTCGCGGTGCACTCCGCCCGCCCGGACGACCCGATGCTGGCCCACGTCCGCCATCTCCTGGTCTTCTTCCTGGTCCGCTGCGAGCGCTGGGGCGAGGCGATGCAGCAGATCGTCCACGTCGACGGCCACGTCGGCGCCCTCCCCTGGACCCTGTCCCACGACCCGGCCGCGGACTACACGGTCTACCGCGCCCTGGCGGTCGCGGGCTATGAGGCGAACGGCGGCAGCCCGGCGACGCTGCCGCACTGAGCGGAGCCCCGCGGTCCGGCCCGCGCCGGGCGGGGCCCGCGTGACCGGCAGGAATGTCCCCGGCCGCCCCGTCGTTGTACGTACTCGCCGCCCCCGCCACGAGGAGAGAAGCTCATGATCTTCGGCCGCACGCCCGTCCTCCCCACGCCCGAGGAGGCCCTCAAGGGCCGCGAGACGCCCGAGTTCGAGGTCCCCTCCCGGCACACGGTGCTCGGCAACGCGCTGCTCGGCCCCTACCCCGAGGGCCTGGAGGTCGCGGACTTCGCCCTGGGCTGCTTCTGGGGCGCGGAGCGCAAGTTCTGGCAGACCGACGGCGTCTGGACGACCCTCGTGGGCTACCAGGGCGGATACACGAAAAACCCCTCCTACGAAGAGGTCTGCTCCGGCATGACCGGCCACACGGAGGCCGTGCGCGTCGTCTTCGACCCCGCGAAGGTCACGTACGCGGAGCTGTTGAAGCTCTTCTGGGAGTCCCACGATCCGACCCAGGGCTTCCGCCAGGGCAACGACGTCGGCACCCAGTACCGCTCCGCGATCTACACCCACTCCCCCGCCCAGGAAGCCGCCGCCACCGCCTCCCGCGACGCCTACCAGCAGGTCCTCACCGCCTCGGGCCACGGCACCATCACCACGACCGTCCTCCCGGCCGCCGACCGCACCTTCTGGCCGGCCGAGGCCTACCACCAGCAGTACCTGGACAAGAACCCGGGCGGCTACTGCGGCATCGGCGGCACGGGCGTGAGCTGCCCCATCGGCATCGCCAAGGCCTGAGCATGCCGCACGCCCAAGCCGCCGACGGCACCGCCGTCCACTACGAACTGCGCGGCTCCGGTGAGCCGTTGGTGCTGCTGAGCGGGCAGTCCAACAGCAGGCACTGGTGGGACCCCGTCGTCGGGGACTTCGCCGCGGCGTACACGACCGTGACGGTCGACTGGCGCGGCACCGGGGAGAGCGGACGGCCCGACACGGACACGTACAGCACGCGCGGGTTCGCCGCCGACGTCGTGGCCGTGCTCGACCACGCCGGGATCGGGCGGGCCCGGGTGTACGGCACGTCGATGGGCGGGCGCGTCGCGCAGTGGCTGGCCGCCGAGTACCCGGAGCGGGTCGAGCGGCTCGTGCTCGGGTGTACGTCGCCGGGGGCGCCGCACGGCGCCGAGCGCGGGCCCGAGGTGCGCCGCGCGCTCGCCCAGGCCGATCCGGCCGCGGCGCGGCGGGCGCTGCTCGAGCTGATGTACACGCCCGCGTGGATCGCCGCCCAGGAGGCCGCCGGGCGTACGGAGTTCGGCACGCTCGGGGACCCGTCCATGCCCGCGCACGCCCGCGGCCGCCATCTGCGGGCCAGCGCCCGGCACGACGCGTGGGACGCGCTCCCCCGGATCGCGGCGCCGACGCTCGTGGTGCACGGCGGCGACGACACCTTCAATCCGGCCGCGAACGCCGCGCTCCTCGCCGGCCGCATCCCCGGCGCCCGGTCACGGCTGGTCCCGGGCGCCCGGCACGCGTACTTCGAAGAGTTCGCGGAGGTCGCGACGCCGCTGGTGCTCGGGTTCCTGCGCGGCGAGGACGACGGCCGCCACTGACCCACGCGAAGGGGTGCTGCCCCTGCTGCCGCCCCGGGAGCAGGGCGCCTCACTGCTCGCGCCCACCCCGCTTCCGCGCCCCGTTCCGGCGCCCGTCCCGCGGATGCCACAGCCGCAGCCAGAGGTCGCGTGCGCGGCGCCCCTCCTCCGTGCGGCTGCGGGCCACGATCTCGCGGGCCTCGTCCTCCGTCTCGACCATCGGGCCGGAGCCGCGCAGCGGGCGGCCCGCCGTCTCGTGCAGGAAGAACGTCGACACCAGGCCGATCACGCCCGCCACCATCAGGTAGAAGGCCGGGACCAGGGTGTTGCCGGTGCTGTGCACCAGGTACGAGGCCAGCAGCGGGGTGGTGCCGCCGAACAGGGAGACGGAGATGTTGTACGCGATCGACAGGGCGCCGTAGCGCAGGCGGGTGGGGAACAGGGCGGGCAGGGTGGCCGCGGCCGTACCGGCGAAGCACACCAGGAGCAGGGCGAGGATCGCGCAGCCGAACGCGGGGAAGAGGATGCCGCCCTCCCGGATCAGCAGAAACGCGGGGACGGAGAGCGCGATCAGGGCGATGCTGCCGCCCATGAACATGGGGCGCCGGCCCCACCGGTCGGAGCTGCGGCCCACGGTGGTGATCGCGAGCACGACGAGCAGCATGGTGCCGAGGACCAGGAGCTGCGCGGTGGTGTCGCTCTCGCCCAGCGTCACCGTCATGAAGGTCGGCAGGTAGGACGTCACCATGTAGTTCGTGACGTTGTAGAGCAGCACCAGGCCCATGCAGATCAGCACCGCCTGCCAGTGGCGGGTGAAGATCTCCTTCAGGCGGCCCCTGCCGGACTGGCGGGCCTCCTCGACGGGGTCGCTCTCGCCGCGCGCGTGGCCCGCCTCCCGCTCGGCGGCCGCGGCGGCGGCCTCCTGCTTGAACGCGGGGGTCTCCTCCAGCTTCAGGCGCATGTAGAGGCCGATGAGCCCGAGCGGCCCCGCGACAAAGAAGGGGATGCGCCATCCCCAGCTCTCCAGGCCGTCCGAGCCGAGCGTCAGCGTGAGCACCGTGACCAGGCCGGAGCCGAGCGAGTAGCCCACGAAGGTGCCGAAGTCGAGCCAGCTCCCGAGGAAGCCGCGGCGCTGGTCGGGGGCGTACTCGGCGAAGTAGGTGGTGGCGCCGGCGTACTCGCCGCCGGTGGAGAAGCCCTGGACCAGGCGGCAGACGAGGAGCAGCAGCGGCGCGGCGAAGCCGATCGAGGCGTACGTCGGCAGGAGGCCGACCGCGAAGGTGCTGGCCGCCATCATGATCATGGTCGCGGCCAGCACGCGCTGCCGGCCGATGCGGTCGCCCAGCGGCCCGAAGACCAGGCCGCCGAGCGGGCGGACCAGGAAGGCCGCGGCGAACGTGGCGAAGGTGGCGACGACCTGGGCCCCGGGCGAGCTGGAGGGGAAGAAGACCTTCCCGATCGTGCCCGCCAGATAGGCGTAGACGCCGAAGTCGAACCACTCCATGGTGTTGCCGAGCGCGGCGGCCGTCACCGCGCGCCGCACCATCGGGCGGTCCGAGACGGTCACGTCCTCGGGGCTGAGCGCCTTCTTCCGGCGGCGCAGCAGCGTACGCACCATCCGGTCGGTCGCCGGATGTGAGGCGCGCGGGGAGCCCGGGGAGCCCTTCGCCATGAGGCAGTTCTCCTCCTGCCGACCGGGGAAAGCGGTGCCGCCGCAAAATTAAACCGCCCGGGAAAGTGCGGCAAACGGTGATGAGGCGGACGGCGGTACGACACCGCGAGGGCCCGGCGGGACACAGGAGTGGCCCGGCGGGATCACCCGCGCCGGGCCCTTCTGTTCCGCCGGGCCTCAGTCCCCGGACCCGTACGGCTCGGGCCTCAGTCCTCGGACCCGTACGGCCTCGTGATGATCTCCAGCTTGTGGCCGTTCGGGTCGTCCCAGTACACGCCGCGGCCGCCGTCGTTCGTGTTGATCTGGTTCTCCAGCTTGTGGTACGGGTCCGCCCAGTAGGTGAGACCCCGCTCCTTGATGCGGCCGAAGATGGCGTCGAACTCCTCCTCGGAGACCAGGAACGCGTAGTGCTGCGGCACGATCGGGCCGCCGTCGCCCTCGTAGTAGTCGAGCGTGACGCCGTTGGGAATGTTCACCGGGATGAACGGGCCGTACTGCGGGGCGACTTCGAGGCCCAGGATGTCGGCGAGGAACTGTGCGGACGCCTTCTTGTCCTCGGCTGCGACGATCGTGTGGTTCAGCTCGATGGTCATCGTGCGGACCTCCTCGGTGTCTGGCCTGCCGTGCCCGGCCGGTGGTGTCGGGCCTCTCTGTCCGACACACACAACGTTAGGTCCGTGCGCCCCACACCGACATCGGCCACTGGGCCCGACGGCCGTGCGCTCTGCGCCCTAGGCCGCTGGACCCAGCGATTTCCAGCCGCGTCAGATCGTCGCCGCGTCGATCACGAACCGGTACCGCACGTCGCTGGCGAGCACCCGCTCGTACGCCTCGTTGATCTGCTCGGCGCTGATCAGCTCGATCTCGGCGCCCAGGCCGTGCTCGGCGCAGAAGTCCAGCATTTCCTGGGTCTCCCGGATGCCGCCGATGCCGGAGCCCGCAAGGGTCCTGCGTTGGAGCATGAGGGAGAAGACGTTCAGCGAGACCGGCTCCTCGGGGGCGCCCACGTTCACCAGCGCGCCGTCCGTCTTCAGCAGGCTCAGGTACTTGTCGAAGGGCAGCGGCGCCGAGACCGTGGAGACGATCAGGTCGAGGCTGCCGGCGAGCTGCTCGAAGGTGGCGTCGTCGCTGGTCGCGTAGTAGTGGTCGGCGCCCAGCTTCAGCCCGTCGTCCTTCTTGCGCAGGGACTGCGACAGGACGGTCACCTCGGCGCCCATGGCGTGCGCGATCTTGACGGCCATGTGGCCGAGGCCGCCGAGGCCGACGATCGCGACCTTCTTGCCGGGGCCCGCGTTCCAGTGGGCGAGCGGGGAGTATGTGGTGATGCCCGCGCACAGCAGCGGCGCGGCCACGTCCAGGGAGAGGCCGTCGGGGACGCGGAGCGTGAAGGCCTCGTCGACGACGATCTGCCGCGAGTAGCCGCCGTAGGTGGGCTCGCCGTTCTTGTCGAGGGCGTTGTACGTCTGGATGTTGCCCTTGACGCAGTACTGCTCCAGGCCTGCCCTGCAGTTCTCGCACGTGCGGCAGGAGTCGACCATGCAGCCGACGCCGACGCGGTCGCCGGCCTTGAACTTGGTGACGTCGGCGCCGACCGCCGCCACGACTCCGGCGATCTCGTGACCGGGCACCATCGGGAAGATGCCTTCGCCCCAGCCGTCGCGGGCCTGGTGGATGTCGGAGTGGCAGATGCCGGCGTACTTGACGTCGATCAGTACGTCGGAGGGGCCGACAGGGCGGCGCTCGATGGTGGTGCGCTCCAGCGGGGCCTTGGCCGAGGAAGCGGCGTAAGCGGGGACATTCAGGGTCTGTGCGGTCATGCCCTTGAGGCTGTCACCTGCGGAAAGGGTCACCCAGCCCTCCGTTGTGCCTACGTCCCGCGTGCGTACCACTGGCAGGATCAGGCTCACGCTCCGGCGAGGCGGAATACTGGAACGCATGGACAAGAACGCGGCGGCGGAGCGACGGCAGCCGGAGACCCTCGACCCGCGCGCCGAGCTGAGCGAGTTCCTGCGCACCCGCAGGGCCCGGCTGCAGCCGCACGACGTGGGGCTGCCCAGCTTCGGCCGGCACCGGCGCGTGCCGGGGCTCAGGCGCGAGGAGCTGGCGCAGCTCGCCGGGGTGTCGGTGGCGTACTACACGCGCCTGGAGCAGGGCAACGGCCGCAATGTGTCGGGCGAGGTCCTGGACGCCATCGCGCGCGCCCTGCGGCTGAGCGACGCCGAGCACGCGCACCTCACACACCTGGCGAAGCCGACCGCGCACAAGAAGAAGAAGGCGAGCCGCCCCCAGCACCTGCGGCCCGCCGTGCAGCACCTGATGGACGCCATGGACGGCGTCCCCGCCTATGTCCTAGGGCGGCGCTCCGAGATCCTCGGCTGGAACAGGATGGCGGCCGCGCTCTTCGGCGACTGGGGGCCGCTGCCGCCCGAGGAGCGCAACTGGGCGCGGCTCACCTTCCTCAACGAGGAGATGCGGGCGCTGTTCTACGGCACGTCGTGGGAGCAGAAGGCGTCGGACATGGTCAGCTTCCTGCGGATGGAGGCGGGCTGCTATCCGAACGACCCCCTGCTCTCCGCCCTGGTGGGCGAACTCTCCGTGAAGAGCGAGGAGTTCAGGCGCCTGTGGGCCGAGCACGACGTGCGGGAGAAGGGCCACGGCGTGAAGCGCCTGCGCCACCCCCTGGTCGGCGAGCTGACCCTGTCGTTCGAGTCCATGCGCCTGCCCGACGACTACGAACAGACCCTGGTCACGTACCACGCCGAACCGGACTCCGCCTCGGCGGAGGGCCTGCGGCTCCTTGCCAGCTGGGGCGTCGACGCCGCGGATCCGGAGCGCAGGAGGGTGCCCTAGTCCGCCGGGCCGGGCCGGGCCGGGCCGGGTCGGTCGGTCAGGTGCGGTACCGGGGGAACTTGGCCGTGTCGATGGTCCACGCGCCCATGGGGACGGCGTCGCCGAACTTGTACCGGCGCGGGGTGTCGCCGTACCGGGGCTCGCCACTGGCCGTGTCCGGACCGGAGTGCACGGTGACCGTGCCGTCCCGGGGGTCGATGATCACGTAGACGGGGACGCCCATGCGGGGGTAGTCGCGGAGCTTGGTGATGTAGTCGTTGTTGGGGTTCGAGGTGGAGACGACCTCGATGGCCAAGGTGATGTCAGGGGCGAAGGTGGCAAAGTCTTCGGTCTGCCGTTCATACGCGTCCTTGGTCATGACCAAGAGATCCGCGGTGCGGCACAGGCCGAGCCCGGGGTGGTGGACACGGTTCTCGACAGGAGCGACCGCGTCGCCGTCCTGGGACCGGATCTGGAAGACGACCTCCTGCACGATGAGCCCGTGCGGGTTCGAGGGGGACATCATGTGAACGACGATCTCCTGGTTGTTGATGTCCGCCCGTACACGGTCGCCAAGCCGATCCGCCGCGTCCACGATTTCGTCTGCGAGGACGCGGAGCTGCTGATACGTGGCTGTCGACCTGTACGGCTCGACCGGCTGCGCACTCATGCTGCGACTCCCTTGCGTGTGTGGTGCCCGGCCGCGCGGCCGGGTCCCGTCTTCACGGTACTCGCCGCCCACCCGACCTCGCCTGCCTCTCACCCGGACGGGGATCAGGCCTGGTATGGCGGCGCCGCGCCCCAGTCCCAGAGAGCCTGGAGGACGGGCCCCAGCTCTCGGCCGCGCGGAGTGAGTTGATACGTGACGGTGGGCGGCCAGGCCGGTGTGCGGGTGCGCCGGGCCACCCCGGCGTCGACCAGCTGTGCGAGCCGCTCCGTGAGGACCTTGTCCGACAACTGGGGGAGCGCGGCGGCGAGTTCGCTGTACGCGTAGCGGTCCCCGTCGAGCAGCTCGCGCACGACAAGCGTCGTCCACCGGCCGCGCAGCGCCGCCAGGGTGACCTCGACGGGGCACGCGGGGGTGGGCGCGGTGACGCGGGCGAGGGGGTCGTCGGGCAGGCCGGGGCGCGGCTCCCGGGGGTCCGGGAGCACCTGCCTTACCGTTCGGTGAGCCACGGGCGCTCCTCCTACTGTGCCGTTCATGAGCACTTTCATCCTGCCCCAGCGCCCCGAGGACGTCCCGTCGGCGTTCGCCGAACGGTTCAACAGCGGCGACCCGGAGGCCGTGCGTGAGCTGTACGAGCCGGACGCCGCCTTCGTCCCCGAGTCCGGTGCCCCCGTGCACGGCGCCGACGCGATCGCCGCGCAGAACGCCCCGTTCCTCGCCCTCGGCCTGCCCATCTCCGCCACGCCCCGGCACGTGCACGTCGCCGGGGACACCGCCCTGCTCGTCGTCGACTGGGACATCGACGGAAAGGTGCGGGCCACGGCGACGGACGTGGCGCGCCGCGGCGCCGACGGGTACTGGCGCTATGTGATCGACAGCCCCTTCGGCGCCGGGCGCCGCGAAGAATAGAGCCGGGCGCGAGGAACAGGAAAGGCTACTCTCCGTAGTACGCGTCGTAGATCGCCACCGTCGCCCTGTTCCCCTTCTTGTCCTCGACCGCGGCCCGGAAGGAGATCGACTTGCCCTTCGCCGGGTTCTTCACGGACATCCTTCCGTCACGCACCGTGGTCTTCCTCCATGTGCGGCCCTTGTCGTAGGAGACGTACACGGCAAGGGACTTGAGCCGGCCGCCCGCGGCGGCACCCTGCACCGTCACCGGCACGGACTGGGCCGCCCCGGCGGGCGCCCGGCTGTCCAGGCCCACCTTCGGCGTGAAGCGGACCGTCGACGCGGGCAGCTGCGCCTCGCGCGCCTTCTTGGAGCGGAACGTCCAGCTCGCGTCGACGCGCGAGGAGGCGGTCGCCACGCGCGGGTCACGCCGCACCGACGTGGAGAGGCGGTACTCGGCGTCCGCCGCCGGGACCTTGAAGGACACGTCGCCGGTCAGCGGGTCCTTGTTCGCGCCGATCCGGCGGCCGTCGCGGTGCAGGGTCGTCCGCACCGAGGAGAAGGCCGACCCGCCCTCGTGCCCCGCGCCGTCGGCGACGACCGGCACGGCGCCGGTGAGCTCATTGCCCTCACGGAAGATCCCCCAGTCGTTCCCGAGGCGCGGCCCGAACACGGCCGTGTTGAACGTCTTCGTGTACGTCCTGCCCGCCTCGAACGTCTCCGACGGGTAGACCGAGTAGGTCGCTTCGGAGGTCACTCCGCCGTTCTGGTCCTCCGCCAGCTGATTGAAGATCGTGTCCCACTGCACCTTGTCCGCCGTGGACAGATGGAACGTCCGCGTGCTGTGGGCGCGCTGCGGGGCCATCCAGCCGGAGCCGAGACCGCTGCCCCCGGGCAGCCACCCCGTGACGCTGGCCACGCCCTTCTTGCCCTCGGCGGACGCCCCGAGACGGGTCTTCAGCGTGGCGAGTTCGCTGTCCTTGAAGTGCTTGGCGTAGCCGGTCGCGAGCCGGTCGGCCTTGCCGCCGACGAGGATGTCGTACTGCTCGTCGTCACCCTTGACCCAGTGCCCGCCCCACTCCTGGTGCAGCGAGCCGTCCGTGACCTCGGGCCCGAGGTGCGCGGTGCGCAGATGGGCGTAGGAATCGACGCTCACGCCCGCGCCCATGTCGTCCGGCAGCTCGAACTGGGGAAAGGCGGACACCGGCTCGGCGTCCTTGTCGGGCACCGTGATGTCCACCGGCTTCGCCGCGCGCGCGTCCACTGTCAGCGTCATGTCCTTGGTGACGTTCAGCCGCGGCCGGGCGAGCCAGTCGACGCCCTTCGCGGAGTCCTCCGGGTCCTGGTAGATCTTGGCGTCGAGAAGGTAACCACCCTTGGGCACCCGGACCTTGACCGTGCCGGACACGTCGTTGAAGTGGAAGTCCTCCTCGGCGGCGGGCCCGCTCAGGCCGAGGAGGCCGGACGAGTAGAACTTCGCGGGCCGGCCGTCACGGCCGACGTACTTCAGCGTCACGTCGTACCTCTCCCCCTCGCGCTGCACCACGGCGGCCGTGCGCACGGACTGGCCGCCGCCCTTCGCCACGACGTACGCGGAGTACGTGCCGCGCGCCGTGCCGCCGAGCTTGGTGTGCGCCGTCAGGTCGACCGCCGCGCGTCCGCCCGCGGGCACCGTCACCTTCTTCGCGCCGAGCGTGTAGAAGCCGTCCGGAGCCGGGCGCCCCTTCGGGTCCGTGGCGGTCACCGAGAGGTCGAGGGTGATGTCCTTCGTACCGAGATTCCTGTACGTCACCTTCCTGGTGACCGGCTTGTCGTCGGTGTGCGGCCATTTCGGCGCGCCGAGGTTCAGCGACACCGGCTCGGCGACCACCGTCTGCTTGATGGCCTTGTCGACGGCGATGCGCCCCGAACCCTGCTGGTACGGGGTGTACGTGCCGCCCTTCGTGGACGACGTCAGGGCCCGCTTGAGCTCGGGCGCCCGCCAGTCGGGGTGCCGCTGCTTGAGCAGGGCGGCGGCGCCCGCGACGTGCGGGGTCGCCATCGACGTACCGGAGATCGTCAGATAGCCCTCGGGCTTCTGCCCGAATTCCTTCTCGATCTCGCTGCCGGGGGCCGCGGCGGCCGTGATGTCGACGCCGGGCGCCGTCACGTCCGGCTTGACCGCGCCGTCACCGGCGCGCGGGCCCTCGCTGGAGAAGTCCGCGAGCTTGTCCTTGCCGTCGACGGCGCCGACGGTGAGCGCGGCGTCCGCGGTGCCCGGCGAGTCGAGGGAGCCCCGATAGCCCTCGTTGCCCGCCGCGACGGCGAACAGGACGCCCTTGTCGGCGGAGAGCCTGTTGACAGCCTCTTCCAGCGGGTCGACGCCGATGTCGTCGGCGCCGCCGAGGCTGAGGTTGACGACGTCGGCGCCCTGCGCGGCCGCCCACTCCATGCCCGCGATGATCCCGGAGTCGCTGCCCCGGCCGTCGTCGCCGAGGACCTTGCCGTTGAGCACCTTCGCGCCCGGCGCGACGCCCTTGAATGTGCCGCCCGACTTCGCCCCCGTACCGGCCGCGGTGGACGCGACGTGCGTGCCGTGCCCGACGCGGTCCTTGGTGTCGGGGGACGCGGAAAAGTTCTTCTCGGCGGCGATGCGGTCCTTCAGGTCCGGGTGGGTGGCGTCGACTCCCGTGTCCAGGACGGCGATCCGCACTCCCTTGCCGTCGAGCCCGGCCTGCCACGCCTTCGGCGCCCCGATCTGCCGCACGCTCTTGTCGAGGCTCGCCTTCCGGGTGCCGTCCAGCCAGACGCGGCTGACGCCGGACGCGGTGCCGCGCTTGCCCGTGAGGGTCTTCCAGAGCGCGGCCGCGTCCCGTGTGGGGGTGGTCACGGCGTCCGCGTTCAGGGACGTCAGGTTCCGGCGGACCGCCGTGTCACCGGCCGCGCGGACACCGGCCTTGGCGCCGCGAGCGGCGCCCCGGTAGCCGACGATCAGCTTCAGGCCCTTCCGATTGGCCTGCCCGTTCGCCTCGCCGGCCAACTCCCTCACGTCAAAGAGCCGTTGGTCGACCTTGCCCTCGTCGACGAGTCGCTGGGCGTCGTACGGCAGGACCAGCGTGTGCCCGCGCACGGTCCGGGTACTCACCGGTATGCGCTCCCGCCCCTTCGCCGGCGTGAAGCCGAGCAGGCGGCCCTTGGCGTCGACGGTGACGCGGTCGCCGGTGACGAGGGTGAGGCGGTTCGTGGGCCCGGCCCCAGTGGGCGCCTGCCCCGGGCTCCGGGGGTCCCCCGCCGACGCGGGGCCGACCGCCCCCGCCGCAAGGGCCACCACGACCGTCACCGCCGCGTACGCCTTCTTCCTGTGCTGACGCAAGATTCCCCCTGCCGTCGAAGTGTGCGTTGCCTACACAAGAAGCGGCCCCCGAAGCCCGTCGGGCCCCGGGAGCCACTCCTCACACCCCTTCAACTGTCCGCAGGAAGAAGGTCAGTTCCCGTCGGAAGACGATCTCTTTCCCTCGGGAAAGGTCACTTCCCGTAATACGCGTTGTAGATCGAGATCGTGGACTTGTTGCCCTTCTTGTCCGTGATCTTGGCGTGGAACGAGATCGCCTTGCCCTTGTCCGGGTTCGTGACCTCGGCCTTGCCGTTCTTCACCGACAGCGGCTCCCACTTCTGGCCGTAGTCGTAACTGGCGTAGACGTGGAGCGACTTCAGGTTGGCACCGGCGGCCGCGCCCTGCACCGTCACCGGCACGGACTGCTTCTTGCCCGCGGGGGCCCGGCTGTCGAGGCCGACCGCCGCGTTGAAGCGCACGGCGGAGACCGGGAGCTGCGTGGCGGTGGCCGTCTTCTTGGAGCGGAACGTCCAGCTCGCGTCGATGCGCGTGGAGGCCGCGGACACGGCGACGCTGCGCTTCACGGACGTCGACAGCTTGTACGCGGCGTCACCGGCGGGGACCGTGAAGGGCTTCTCGCCGGTCAGCGGGTCGTCGTTCTCGCCGATCTGCGTGCCGTCGCGGGCCAGTGTCGTCTTCACCGAGGTGTACGTCGAGCCGCCCGCGTGCGTCTTGCCGTCGGCGAAGAGCGGCAGGGAGCCCGCGATCTTGTTGCCGTCGCGCACCACTCCGTAGTCGCCGCCGACACGCGGTCCGAAGACGGCCGTGTTGAACGTCTTCGTGTACGTCATGCCCGCGGTGAACGCCTGGGCTCTGCCCAGCGAGTACGAGGCGTCGACGATCGGCCAGCCGTCCTCACCGATACCGGCAATCTGCTCGAACCGCAGGCTCCAGGTGACCTTGTCGGCCGTGGACACGTACAGGGTGCGGGTGCTCGGCGCCTTCTGCGGCACGCTGATGCCCGAGGCGCTGAAGCTGCCGGGCAGCCTGCCGAACGCGACGACCGTGGCGGTCTTGCCGCTGGAGGACGCGCCGAGGCCCGCCTTCACGGTGGCGAGGTCGGCTTCCTTGTAGTCCTTGGTGTAGCCGGTCGCGAGCTGCTTGACGACGCCGCCGGCGACGGTGCTGTACTCCGTCTTCTCGCCGCGCGTCCAGTGGCCCTCCCACTTCTGCAGCAGCGAGCCGTCGGTGACCTGCGGCCCGAGGTGCGCGCTGCGCAGCCCGTCGTAGGTGTCCAGCCACCAGCCGAAGCCGTAGCCCGCGTTGCCCGCGGTGATCTCGTACGAGGGGGCGGCGAACTCGGACTTGGCGCCGGAGGACGGCACGGTGATGTCGACCGGCTTGGCGGTGCGCGCGTCGACCGTCACCGTCGCCGCCTTGGTGACGTCCAGCTTCGGCTGCGCGAGCCAGTCGACGCCCTTGGTGATGTCCCGCGGGTCGACGTAGACACCGGCGTCGAGGACGTAACCGCCCTTGGGCACGCGGACCTTGGCGGTGCCGGACTCGTCGTGCACCGGGATGAACTGCTCCTTGCCGAGCCCGGAGATGCCGACGAGGGCCGTGCTGTAGTACTTCGCGGGCTGCCCGTCGCGGCCGATGTGCCTGACGGTCAGGTCGTACGACTCGACCTCGCGGTCGACCGCGGCGGCGGTGCGGATGCTCTGGCCGCCGCCGTTCGCCACGACGTACGCGGAGTAGGCGCCGTCGACCGTGCCGCCGAGGCGGGTGTCGGCCGTGATGTCGACGGAGGCGGTGCCGCCGGCGGGGACGGTCACCTTCTTGGCGGCGAGGGTGAAGAAGCCGTCGGGGGCGGGCTTGCCCGTGGGGTCGGTGCCCTCGGCGGTGAGGTCGAGGGTGACCTCTTCCTTGCCGAGGTTCTTGTAGGTGACCTTCTTGGTGACGGGCTTGTCGTCGGCGTGCGGCCACAGCTGGGTGCCGAAGCTGACCGACACCGGGTCGGCGATCAGGGTCTGCTTGAGGGCCCGGTCGACGGCGATGCGCCCCGAACCCTGCTGGAACGCCGTGTACTTGCCCGCCTTCGTGGACGCGGTGAGGGCGCCCTTCAGCTCGGGCTGCTTCCAGTCCGGGTGCTGCTGCTTGAGCAGGGCGGCGGCGCCCGCGGCGTGCGGGGTCGCCATCGACGTACCGGAGATCGTCAGGTAGCCCTCGGGCTTCTGGCCGACCTCCTTCTCGATCTCGCTGCCGGGCGCGGCGGCGGCCGTGATGTCGACGCCGGGCGCCGTCACGTCGGGCTTGACGGCGCCGTCGCCGATGCGCGGGCCCTCGCTGGAGAAGTCCGCGAGCTTGTCGTTGTCGTCGACCGCGCCGACGGTGAGAGCCGCGTCCGCGCTGCCGGGCGAGCCGATGGAGCGGGGCGAGCCGTCGTTGCCGGCGGCGATGGCGAAGAGGATGCCCTTCTCCGCCGAGACCTTGTCGACCGCGGCCTCCAGCGGGTCGACGCCGGGGGTGTCGCCGCCGCCGAGGCTCAGGTTCATCACGTCGGCGCCCTGCGCGGCGGCCCAGTCGATGCCCGCGATGATCCCGGAGTCGTCACCGGAGCCGGTGTCGCCGAGGACCTTGCCGTTGAGGATCTTGGCGCCGGGTGCGACGCCCTTGTACGCGCCGTTCTTGGCGCCGGTGCCCGCGGCGGTGGAGGCGACGTGCGTGCCGTGTCCGACGCGGTCCTTGGCGTCGGGCGAGGGCGTGAAGTCCTCGGCCGCGACGACCTGGTCCTTGAGGTCGGGGTGGGTGGCGTCGACGCCGGTGTCCAGGATCGCGATCTTCACGCCCTTGCCGTCGTACCCGGCCTCCCAGGCCTTCGGCGCCCCGATCTGCGCCACGCTCTTGTCCAGGGTGGCCTTGCGCACCCCGTCCAGCCAGACGCGGCTGATGCCGGACGCGGTGGTGCGGGCGCCGTCCCGCTCGGCGGTCAGCGCCTGCCACAGCTTGGCGGCGTCCCGCTTGGGGGTGATCACCGCGTCCGCGTTGAGGGTCTTGAGGGTGCGACGGACGTCGGTGCCGCCCGCGTCGCGCACGTCGGCCTTCGCGCCGGCGGCCGCGCCCTTGTAGGCGACGATCACCTTCAGGCCCTGTTTCTGCGCGCTGCGGTTGTCCTTCTTGCTCAGCTCCGTGACGTCGAAAAGGCGCTGGTCGAGCGTGCCGTCGGCGATCAGGCGCTGGGCGTCGGCGGGGACGACGAGCGTGTGCCCGTCCCGGTTGCTGGTCCGCACGGGTATGCGCTCGCGGCCCTCGGCGGGGTCGAACGCGGTGACCCGCCCCTTCGCGTCGACCGTGACACGGTCGCCGGTGAGGAGCGTGATGTGGTGGCGCACCGGCACCTTGACCTCGTCCGCCGCCGCGCCGGCCGGGCGCACGGGGTCGGGGTCCGCCTGCGCCGGGCTGGTCATGCCCGCCGCGAGCGCCACGGCCGCGGCGGTGGCGACGCCTGCCGCGGCCGCGCGACGCGCGGTGACCGGTCTCTTCGCTTTCTGCACTTGTCTGAGCAAGTTTCCCCCTCAGGTGAAAGCTTGAGTCACGCACTCTGTCGAGGGGGACGATATCTGTTCAACTATGGGGTGTAAGTGGGTAGTTGGGGTTGTTGGCCGGTTCACCATGCTGCCGCAACACGGCGGATACGGTGCGCCCGCGACCGCACACACGGAAGCGGCCCGCACCCCGGTCGGGGTGCGGGCCGCTCGGCGCAGGCCAGGGCCTTCTGAGAAGGCCCGTTCCGATCAGACGGCGGAGCCCGCCTTCCACTCGGCCCAGCTCATGTTCCAGCCGTTGAGGCCGTTGTCCGGGGCGATGGTCTTGTCGCCGGTGTTGCGGACGTCCACGACGTCACCGGTGATCGTGTTCTCGAAGAACCAGGAGCCCGGCGTCGACTTGTCGTTCGCGCCCTTGGCGTCCTTCAGGCCGATGCAGCCGTGGCTCGTGTTCGCGTTGCCGAAGATCGACGGCGAGCCCCAGTAGTTGCCGTGGATGAAGGTGCCGGAGCTGGACAGGCGCATGGCGTGCGGCACGTCCTTGATGTCGTACTCGCCCTTGCCGTCGTTGTCCGTGAAGCCGACGGTGGCGCCGTTCATCCGGGTCTCCTTGAACTTCTCGGAGATCACCATCTTGCCGTTGTACGTCTTGTTGTCCGGCGAGCCGGCCGAGATCGGAATGGTCTTCACGACCTTGCCGTCTCGCATGATCTTCATCTGCTTGGTCTTGGCGTCGACGACGGAGACCTGATTGCGGCCGATCTTGAACTGGACGGTCTTCTGCTGCACGCCGTACACCCCGTCGGCGCCCTCGACGCCGTCCAGGTTCAGCTTCAGCGTGATCGTGGAGTTGCCCTTCCAGTAGTCCTGGGGCCGGAAGTCGAGCCGGTTCGCCCCGAACCAGTGCCCGACGACTTCCTGACCGCTGCTGGAAGACACCTTGATCTTGGACTGCACGTCCTTCTTGTTGCTGATCGCCTTGTCGAAGTTGATCGACACCGGCATGCCCACGCCGACCGTGGAGCCGTCCTCGGGCGTGAAGCTGCCGATGAAGCTGTTGGCCTTCGAGACGGTGGTGAACGAGGAGTTCTCGTGCGCCTTGCGGCCCTCGGAGTCCTTGGCCGTCACGGCGATCTTGTACGTGGTGGCGCGCTCGAGCTGGGCGCTCGGCTTCCAGGACTTCTTGTCCGCGGATATCTCGCCCGCGACCGCCGCGCCGCCCTCGGCCTTCATGGCCACGTCCGTGAGCGTGCCCTCGCTCACGGTGACCTTGGTGTCCTTGTTGATGCCCGCGTTGTCGGAACCGTTCTTGGGCGCGATCTCGATCTTGGCTTCGGACGTCTTCTCCGCCGCCGCCTCGTCGACCTGGTTCTGCGACTTCTTGCCGCTGCCCGAGCCGCTGTCGCCGCCGCCGTCGTCGCTGCAGGCCGAGAGCACCAGCACTCCGCCGACCAGGGCGGACACGGCCACCAGACCCCTGCGCCGCTTACTGTCCGTCATTACACGCTTCTCCATCGTCGCCGAATCCCCAAGACCCCGCGGGTCCCCCCGCAACCCCGCCTAACGCCTCACCCGGCGCATCCCGTTCCATTTCCGCCGAAGATGTGGGGAACGCCACGTCTGCGGTGCGGCCGGGACGGCCGTGCATCCAGGAGACGACTGAGCCCCGGGCGGCGGTTGCCGCCCGGGGCTCCCGATTTCGGAAACGCTGCCGGGACGCTGTCCGCCACCGCGACTAGGGCATGACGCGGACCTCGTAGCCCTCGTCGACGCCCTCATCGGCGCCCGTGTCGTCGTCCTCGGCGTCATCATCCTCGTCCGGGTCCCAATCCGGCGAATCGGGATCGTAATCGATCACTTCGCTGCTCCATGAGGCCTGAGTGAGCTCCACTCCGGGCACGTCCCCGATCAGGTCGACGGGGTCGACGAGGTAGGCGAGCGCCTCCGCGTCGTCCTCCTTCACGGCGGTCTGGGCGTGAACGCGCTCGTCGTCGGGCATGTGGGCGTCTTCCGCGATGCGGCTCAGGGCGGTGCCGCGCAGCTCGGCGGAGCCGTCGACCTCGACCACCAATTCGACGCGGAGGCGCACAAAGCGTGATGTCTCGTCCGTACTCATACGCGGGAGCGTACGGCCCCGCCCCGCCACGGCTTTCCCGCGACCCGCGGCTTTCACTAGCATCGCCCAAGACGGCCAATTAGCCAGCTCCACAAGGGGGATCCTCGTCCCGTGACCGCACGCCGCACGCTGTTGACCGCAGCCACAGCCGGGGCCCTGCTCGCCGCCCTGTGGTTCGTCCCCTCCGCGAAGGCAACAGCATCGCCGGGCCCGGCCGGCGCGCTCTCCCAGCACACAGCCGCCCAGACCGAGGCGATGGCCTCCGACACGGGCGCCGACGTCGACACCACTGCGTACGTGGCCGGGGGGACGGCGTTCCTGGGGCTCGGGGCGGGGTTCGTTCTGTACTCGGTACGACGGGAGCGGACGGAGTCCGCCTGACGGCGGCTACTGGGAGGCGGTTGTGCCGGGGGCGGCGAAGTCGGACGTGTCCAGCTCGAAGCCGAAGGGCTCGGGGACGTGCAGCGCCGGCGGTACCGTCCGCGTGGCAGCCCTCGCCCTTGAACGCCGCCACGTCGGTGACGTACACATCCGGCCCGAAGGCCCGCCCGGCACTCGGGAAGCTGCAGAGGAACGGCGCCGCGCCGACGTCGTGCCCCTTCGGGGCATGCGGTTCGAGCTGGCGCCGGAGCGACGTCGTCGGCTTCTTGTGGCGCAGCATCAGGGTCAGGGTTGTTCTCCGTTCACGTGGGGTTCCGTACGGCCATCACGCCGCGAGGCGTGCGCGTAGTGGCACACGAGGAACAGGCCGCGGCCGCCGTCGGCCTCCCCGGCCGGGGTGAGCGGGACCGGCCGGCGGGCCCGGTCGAACGGCGGCGGGACGTGCGGGTCGGTGTCCCACACCGCGACGCGCAGCCCCCGCCCGCCGTCCAGCTCGCGCAGCCGCAGCGCGGCGGGGCCCCGGCTGTGCCGGTAGGCGTTGGTGACCAGCTCCGACGTCAGCAGCTCGGCGACGTCGTTGAGTACGGCGAGGCCGTGCGCGGCGAGGACGGTACGGAGGGTGGCCCGGGCGATGCGGGGCGCCCGGGGGTCGTGGGGGAGGTGGAGGGCGTACGCCCACGCGGGGGCGGGAGTTGGGGGCTGCGGCGGGGATACGGTGGCCATGGCTGGCTCCTGGGGAGTGAGGGCACGGTGCCCTTCTGGCTTAGAGAGGGCACACGTGCCGCCCAGCACCAGCCCCACGCTGCGGCAGCAGCGGTTGGGGAGCGAACTGCGCAAGCTCCGCGAGCAAGCGGGCCTCACGGCGACGGCCGCGGCGGCCCTCCTCGGCCTCAAGCAGGGGCAGGTCAGCAGCATCGAGACGGGCCGGTACCCCGTCAGCGCCGACCGCGTACGCACCTTCGCGCGCGGCTACAGCTGCGGGGACAACCAACTCGTCGATGCTCTGGCCGACATGACAGGCGGCCGCACGCGCGGCTGGTGGGACGAGTACCGGGAGCACCTGCCGGTCGGGCTCATCGACTTGGCGGAACTGGAGCACCATGCCGTCGCGCTGCGTGCCGCCCTCGTAGTCCACATCCCGGCCCTGCTGCAGACCACGGACCACGCCCGCGCCCTCTTCCAGCAGGCGGTCCCACCCCTGCGACAGTACGAGATCGAGCATCGCGTCACGCACCGGGTCAAGCGGCAGGGCATCCTGCACCGCGACAGCCCGCCCTCGTACAGCGCCGTCATCCACGAGTCGGCCCTACACATGGGATACGGCGGTCCCGCCGTGGTCCGGGATCAGCTCCGGCACATCATGGACATGAGCGAGCTGGCGCACGTCACCGTGCGGGTCATCCCGTTCGGCAAGGGGTGCTTTCCGGGCACGGGGCAACCCATCGACTACGTCATGGGGCCTGTTCCGCAGCTCGACACGGTTCAACTGGACACGCATCATGGCTGCGAATTCCTGGACGCCATGGCCCAGTTGACTAAGTACCGCTCAGTGATCGATCGCATGGAGGAGAGCGCACTCGACCCCACCGAGTCGCGTGCCCTCATCCACCGCATCGCCCAGAGCGCCTGAAGGGACGTTCATGACCGACCTCCGGTGGCAGAAGTCCACCTTCAGCCCGGACTCCTCGAACTGCGTCTACGTCGCCGCGACAGCGAACGGCACAATCCACCTCCGCGAAAGCGACACCCCCGACGCCATACTCACCACCGGCCCCCGCCAACTCCACGCCCTCATAGCGCAGCTGAAGCCGCGTTCAGGGAACGTTGACTGACCGTTGAGACCCACCCCGTACCTTCTCGGCTGATCAAGTCCCCGCAACACGCCGAGAGGGAACATGTCCCGCCTCAGACCTCCCCGCACCCGCGTCCCCATCCCCGCACTGGTCCTGGTCCTCCTGGCCGGGCTCCTCTCCGTCGGCGTCATCGGCGTGGCCGCGCCACCCGCCCGTGCCACCAATGCCGACCGGACGATCCTCACCTGGAACATGCAGGGCGGCGGGGACGCCGACGGCCCCGCCGCCAAGTGGCAGACGCTCCGCAACCTCATGCGGGACCACCGCATCGAGGTGGCAACGCTGCAGGAGTCCGGCGCCACCCCCGGCGGGGCCACGCTCCTGCGGAACATGGTCCCCGCCCTGACCACCAACGCCCGGCCCGAACCCGTCGGCCAGGTCGAGGAGTACCGGTGGGGCGGCACCGCCAGGCGACCGCAGTTCTATCTGTACCGGATCGACTGGGACGCCGGTGGGCACCGCGTCAACCAGGCGATCCTCATGGCCAGGCAGGCCGACGAGGTCCTGCTCGTGCCGCGCCGCGGCGACGGGCTGCGGCCCCTGCTCGGCGTCCGCATGGGCGGGGACCTCGTCTTCACGATCCACGCGGGCGCCAACAACGGCCCCGACGCGGCCGCACAGGTCAGGGACGCCTGGGACTACGCCCAGGCGCAGAACCTGAACCTCGTGGTGGCCGGGGACTTCAACCGGGTGCCGGAAGACCTCGCCGTCCCGGGCGGCCTGCACATGGAGAATCCGGGAGAGGCCACCCACAGAGGCGGCAGGGAGCTCGACTACATGGTCACCAACGAGGAGCGGATCGTCCCGTCCCTCGTTCGCCGCGTGGCGAACTCCGATCACGAGCCCGTCCTGTTCGCCACGCCCCTGCGTGCCGGCGCCGGGGAGATCCACACGCTCGCCCACCGCAACGACAGCCGGTACGTCCTCCCCGCAACGGTGAGCGACTATGGGTACCTGTACGAGGGCGACGACGCGAAGCCCGTCGCTCGGGCCTTCTTCATCGAACTGCCCATCCTCAAGGGCGCCGTACGGGCCCGCAGCGGCGAGGATGAGTACGCACTCCTGATGAACCTGGCTACCGGTCAGTGCCTGGGCCTCGACGCGGGCAACCGCAACAACTATCCGCAGATGACTAGCTGCCAGGACACCGACCCGCCCGAGCGCCTGCAGTGGCGCTTCGACGAGCTCGGAAACCTGTTCAACGCCTCGGACCGGATGATCTGGGACAGGGGGCACGCGGACACCGACCGCACCCTGCGCCTCGGCTCCCCGGGCGTGGAACAGCCGGGGAGCCCCTGGCGGCACTGCGTCTGGGAGCCCGACCCCGGTGCGAACGGCGAGCAGCTCCGCGCAGTGGGCTGCAGCGACGGCGCCGCCCCGGACCCCGTGCGGCTCGACACGAGCGTTCCCCCTGTGCAGGCCGCGGTCTCCACGGCGGACAAGGACGCGTACACGCAGTACCTCTTCCACGGCCCCAGCTACGCCCGCTTCGACCCGGCCACCGGGAAGACCGGCCCGGTCCAGGGCATCCACGACGCCTGGACGAGCCTCCAGCGCACCCAGTTCCAGCTCGGGTTCGACGCGGGCTTCGAAGCGGAGAAGTACGGGAAGCGGCAGCTCATCCTGTTCAGGGAAGACCAGTACGTGCGCGTCGAGATCCCCATGGGATCGTCCACGGACACGCTCGCCAAGGGGCCGCTGCCCATACGTGACGGCTTCCATCTGTTCCGTGGCACCCCGTTCGAGTACGGCATCGACGCGGCCGTCGGCCTCGGCGACAACAAGATCATGGTGTTCCGACGGGGCACGATGGGCGTGTTCCAGCTGGACATCGACGGCAACGGCGACAAGTGGATCGTGGACGAGACGCCGATCTCCTCCGGCCTTCCGGTCCTTGAGGGGACGGGCATGGAGAAGGGCATCGACACCGCCCTGGTGAGCGGAAAGCTGCAGAGCGGCGCCGACGACACCGACCTCCCGGCGGTCGAGCTGATCTCCGGAAACCGGGTTCTGACGCTGCGCGTCCACCCGGACCGCGTACAGGACAGCGAACTCGCCGCCGGACCCCAGGGGCTCACCCGGAAGTGGCCCGGCCTCAAGGACACGGTCTTCGACGACGGCTGGCTCGACGACCCGGGCCCGCCCGGCCGCACCCGCCTGCGCACCGGCCCCACCCCCACCACCGACCCCGAGCCCAACGGCCCGGGCCCCTGGTCCACCGACCCCGCCGACCAGCCCAAATGCCGCCCCGACGGCATGACGCCGACCGAGGGCGTGAACACCCCGTACTGCCGCATCTACGACGACAAGGGCCGCGAGCGCATGGGCGACCGCCACCCCCGCCGGGTCGTCGGCTACTTCACCGGCTGGCGCACCGGCAAGAACGGGCAGCCCATGTACCTGCCGAACAGCATCCCCTGGGGCCAGGTCAGCCACGTCAACTACGCCTTCGCGCACGTCGACGGCGGCAACCGCATCTCCGTCGGCGACACGAACGACCCCGACAACCCGGCCACCGGCATGACCTGGCCGGACGTCCCCGGCGCCGAGATGGACGACTCGCTCCCGTACAAGGGGAACTTCAACCTCCTGACCAAGTACAAGAAGAAGCACCCGCGCGTGAAGACGCTGATCTCCGTGGGCGGTTGGGCCGAGACCGGCGGGACGCTCAAGCCCGACGGCTCACGCGAGAAGACCGGCGGGCTCTACACGCTCACGACCCGCGAAGACGGCAGCGTCAATCAGCCCGCCATCGACACCTTCGCCGACTCCGTCGTCGACTTCCTGCGCACGTACGGATTCGACGGCGCCGATATCGACTACGAGTACCCGACGTCGTTGAAGGACGCCGGGAATCCGGAGGACTGGCCCGTCGCCAACGCCCGCCGCAAGGGCCTCAACGCGGGGAACACCGCCCTGATGAAGACCCTGCGCGAGAAGCTCGACGCGGCCTCCGCCGAGGACGGCACGTACTACCAGCTCACCGCCGCGGCCTCCTCCTCCGGCTATCTGCTGCGCGGCCAGGAGGACTTCCGGGCCCTGCAGTATCTGGACTTCGTCAACAGCATGTCGTACGACTTCCACGGCTCGTGGAACAGCTACGTCGGCCCGCAGTCGGCGCTCTACGACGACGGCAAGGACGCCGAACTGGCCGCCGCCGGTATCTACGACGACCAGAACGAGGACACCAAGGACTACAAGAAGGAGGGGTACTTCAACACCGACTGGTCCTATCACTACTTCCGGGGCGCGATGCAGGCCGGGCGCATCAACCTGGGCGTGCCGTACTACACGCGCGGCTGGAAGAACGTGAACGGCGGTACGGGCAACGGCCTTTGGGGCAAGTCGGAGCTGCCCGACCAGGGCGACTGCCCCGACGGCACCGGCCCCAACGGCAGCAAGACCCCCTGCGGCTCCGGTGCCTCCGGCATCGACAACCTCTGGCACGACCAGACGGCCGCCGGGGACGAACTCGCCGCCGGGTCCAACCCCATGTGGCACGCCAAGAACCTCGAACGCGGGGTCACCGGCGGCTACTTGGGACAGTTCGGGGTCGACCCCGACGCGCCCGCCAACCGTGTCGACGGCTACACCCGCCACTGGGACGACACCCTCAAGGCCTCCTGGCTCTGGAACGGCGACAAGAAGGTGTTCCTGTCCACACAGGACGAGCAGGACATCACCGCCAAGGCCGACTACATCAAGGACAAGGGCGCGGGCGGCGCGATGATCTGGGAGCTGGCCGGGGACTACCAGTGTCCCGAAGGCGGCGGCGAGGACCAGTGCGTGCCCGGTTACACCATGACCAAGCAGCTCGACGAATCCCTGCGGGGCGCCGAGCCCTACGGCTCCACGCGCGCCGGAAAGACGGAGCTGCCCAGCCAAGTCCTCGATATGGACGTCGAGTTCGCCGACTACCCCGCTGACGAGCTGTGGCCGCTGCAGCCCAAGCTGCGCATCACCAACCACAGCGACAAGGTCATCGCCGGGGGCGCGAAGGTCTCCTTCGACCTGCCGACGTCCGCGCCGCCCGTCGTCAAGGACGGCAACTGGCAGAAGTACGAGGGGGTCGAGCCCGGCCATACCGGGCCCAACATCGGCGGTCTGAAAGGCGAGTTCCACCGGGTCACCATCACCCTGGAGGACTGCCAGGAGATCCCGGCGGGCCGCAGCATGGACGTCCCCGTGAAGTACTACCTGCCCGCCACCGGCCCGGTGAACGTCACCCTCACCACCGAGGGCGAGACGTTCGGCGTCACGGGCGACCGGCGCCACGGCACGGAGACCGTCGACCCGCCCGAGGCGTCGGCCTCCTGCGAGGCGCCGGAGTGGGACCGGGACGCCGATCACTACAACAAGGGAGACGTCGTCACCCACAACAGCCGCCGCTGGCTCGCGCAGTACTGGGCCAACAAGGGCGACGAGCCCGGCGTCGCGCCCGTATGGCGTGACATCAGCCCGACGGACTGAGGACCGGACTCCCCCTGCCGGGCACGGGTTTCGCGCGGCCACCGGCCGCCGTGAAATCCGGGCCCGGGCGGGTGGGGTCGGCGGCGCCCCGCACCCCGCCGACCCCACCGACTCGGCCAACTCCGCGCCGACCGCCCCCGTGTTACGCGCCAGTATCCCCGCAGCGCAGCACGCCGCGCGGCCGCCGACCCCCCGTGCGCGGGCCCGCGGGCGCGTGGCGGGATCTCCGCCCGCGTTCTCCCCACCGCCGCCGCGGTGTGTCTACGGTGACGGAGTCGGGCCGACCCCCTCGTACCCCGAGGGCTCAACACGCGTGTGCCTCCCACCACTTGGGCAACGAGAGGACTTCGCGTATGCCGCCGCACCCGGCCGCCCTCAGCGGGCTGTTACCCGGCTTGCCCGAGCGCCTCGCCCGGCAACTCATCACCCCGCTCCTGCGCGCGGCCGCCCCGCTGACCAGCCCGCTGGCCCCGGACGACTATCTCGGCCTGCTCGACCCCCTGCTCGACGCCCGCCACCCGGCGGGCCGCGTCACGGCGCTCCGGGCGGAGACCGACGACGCCACGACGCTGCTCATCCGGCCAGGACGCGGCTGGGCGGGGCACCTGGCAGGGCAGTACCTGCCCGTCGGCGTGGAGCTCGACGGCTCCTGGCACTGGCGTACGTACTCCCTCACCTCGCCGCCCGAGCGACGCGACGGGCTCCTGACGATCACCGTCAAGGCCGTTCCCGGCGGCCGGGTCTCCCCGTACCTGGCGCACCGCGTACGGCCCGGCACGGTGCTCCGCCTCGGCCCGGCCCAAGGCGAGTTCACACTGCCGCCCGCGCCGCGCCCACGCATGCTGATGATCACGGCGGGCAGCGGCCTCACCCCGGTGATGGGACTGCTGCGTACGCTGCTGGACCGCCGCGACGCCTGCGGCCAGCCCGACGTGGTGCTGCTGCACAGCGCGCCCGACGCCGCCGCCTCGATCTTCCGTACCGAACTGCGGCTCGCGCGGGAGCGGTTGGCGTGGCTGCGCTACCACGAACACCACACGCGGACCGCCGGTCGCCTCACCCCGAAGGACTTCGAGCGGCTCTGTCCGGACTGGCGCGAGCGCGAGACCTGGGCCTGCGGTCCGGCGCCCCTCCTCGACGCGATCGAGGAGCACTGGGCGAGGGCGGGGCTCACGGACCGGCTGCGCGTCGAGCGCTTCCGCCTCACCCCCTTCACACCGGCCGCCGCCACCGCCGTCGGCGGCCCCCTCCGCTTCACCCGCTCCGGCGCCGAGACCACGACCGACGGTTCCGAACCGCTCCTTGAGGCCGGGGAGCGCGCGGGGGTGGCGATGCCGTACGGCTGCCGGCGCGGCATCTGCTTCGGCTGCCTCGCCCCGCTGGCGTACGGCAGGGTCCGTGATCTGCGGACCGGCGACATCCACGACGAGCCCGGCCGGCTGCTCCAGACCTGTGTGACGGCGGCGGTCGGCCCGACGGCACTCGACCTCTGAGCAGCACCACATCCGTACTCCGGCCAAGGAGGACCATGGTGACCACGACGCCCACGGCACCCCAGCTGTCCCCGTCCCAGATCGAGGACCTCGGCAAGGAACTCGACGAACTGCGCGCCGAGATCACCGCCGCGCGCGGCCACGAGGACGCCCGCTACATCCGGACGGTGATCGCCACCCAGCGCGGCCTGGAGGCCGGCGGGCGCCTGGCCCTCGCCGTGTCGATCCTGCCGCCCGCCTGGCTGGCGGGCACGGCCATGCTCACCACCGCCAAGATCCTGGAGAACATGGAGCTCGGCCACAACATCCTGCACGGCCAGTGGGACTGGCTGGGCGACCCGGCCATCCACTCCACCACCTGGGAGTGGGACGCCATCGGTCCCGTGGACGCCTGGAAGCACTCCCACAACCTGCTGCACCACACCTGGACCAACGTCCTCGGCCGTGACCGCGACTTCGGGTACACGGTCTCGCGCCTGAGCCCCGACCAGCCCTGGTACCCCTTCCACCTCCTGCAGCCGCTCTACAACGCCCTGGCCATCCCGTTCTTCGACTTCGGCGTCGCGGTGTACGACATGGAGCCGGACGGGGTCGTCTCCGGCCGCAAAAGCCTGCGCGGCCTCCTGCGCGACGCCGCCGCCCTGACGCGGAAGGCGACCCGCCAGCTCGCCAAGGACTACGTCTTCTTCCCGCTGCTCGCCGGGCCCTCGGCGCTGCCCTGTCTCCTCGGCAACCTCACCGCGAACACCGCACGCAACATCTGGACGCACACCGTCATCTTCTGCGGCCACTTCCCCGACGGAGTGCGGACCTTCACCGAGGAGGAAGTGGCGGACGAGACGCGGGGCCAGTGGTATCTGCGGCAGATCCAGGGCTCGGCCAACATCGAGGGCAGCACCCTCTTCCACGTGCTCAGCGGCAACCTCAGCCACCAGATCGAGCACCATGTCTTCCCCGACCTGCCCAGCAACCGCTACGCGCAGATCGCTCCCCGCGTGCGGGACCTGTGCGAGCGCTACGGCATTCCCTACGTCACCGGGCCACTGACCCGGCAGTACGCCTCCATGTGGGCCCGCATCCTGCGCCACGCGCTCCCGAACAGGGCATGACGGCACCCCGGCGACCGGCCGCCGCCGGGCGTCACCGGGCGGGCGACGGCCCGGCTCCGGACGAACCGGAGCCGGAGCCGGAGCCGCGCGGGTGACTGCCTGGAGCAGCCGATGGGTGACTTCCGGAGCAGTCGCTAGGCCAGCGGCCCGGTGACCGGCTCCACCGCCGCGACGAGGCGCCCCTCGCGTACGAAGGTGTCGGCGGCCGCGAGGTCGGGGGCGAGGTAGCGGTCGGGGCCGGGGCCCTCGACGCCCGCCTTGCGGACCGCCTCGATGACGGCGCGGCTCGCGGGGGCCGGGGTCAGGGCGTTGTCCTGGGAGCGCAGCTCGATCGCGCGGGTGGCGGCGTACAGCTCGACGGCGATGATCCGGCCCAGGTTGGCCACCGCCGTACGCAGCTTGCGCGCGGCCGACCAGCCCATGGAGACGTGGTCCTCCTGCATCGCGGAGGAGGGGATGGAGTCGGCGGAGGCAGGCACGGCGAGCCGCTTCATCTCGCTCACCAGCGCCGCCTGCGTGTACTGGGCGATCATCAGGCCCGAGTCGACGCCCGCGTCGTCCGCGAGGAAGGGCGGCAGGCCGTGCGACCGGTTCTTGTCGAGGAGCCGGTCGGTGCGGCGCTCGGCGATGGAGCCGAGGTCGGCGGCGGCGATGGCCAGGAAGTCCAGTACGTACGCCACGGGGGCGCCGTGGAAGTTGCCGTTCGACTCGACGCGGCCGTCGGGCAGCACGACGGGGTTGTCGACGGCGGAGGCGAGTTCGCGCTCGGCGACGGTGCGGGCGTGCGCGAGGGTGTCCCGGCCCGCGCCCGCGACCTGCGGGGCGCAGCGCACCGAGTACGCGTCCTGCACGCGCGGCGCGTCGTCCTGGTGATGGCCCGTCAGGCCCGAACCGGCAAGCACCGCCAGCATGTTGGCGGCGGAGGCGGCCTGGCCCGGGTGCGGGCGGATGGCGTGCAGCTCCGGGGCGAGCACCTTGGCGGTGCCGAGCAGCGCCTCCAGGCTGAGCGCGGCGGTGACGTCGGCGGACTTGTAGAGGGTTTCGAGGTCGGCGAGGGCCATGACCAGCATGCCGAGCATGCCGTCGGTGCCGTTGAGGAGGGCGAGGCCCTCCTTCTCGCGGAGTTCGACGGGGGTGATGCCGTGCTCGGCGAGCAGTTCGCCGGCGGGGCGGGTGGTGCCGTCGGGGCCCTCGGCGTCCCCCTCGCCCATCAGCGTCAGCGCGCAGTGGCTGAGCGGGGCGAGGTCTCCGGAGCAGCCGAGGGAGCCGTACTCGTGGACGACCGGGGTGATGCCCGCGTTCAGTACGTCCGCCATGGTCTGCGCGACCTCGGGGCGTACGCCGGTGTGGCCCGAGCAGACCGTCTTCAGGCGCAGGAACATCAGCGCGCGCACGACCTCGCGCTCCACGCGCGGGCCCATGCCGGCCGCGTGCGACCGCACGATGTTCCGCTGGAGCTGAGCTCGCAGATCCTGCCCGATGTGCCGGGTGGCGAGGGCGCCGAAGCCGGTGCTGACGCCGTAGACGGGGTCCGGCTTGGCCGCGAGCGCGTCCACGATCTCGCGGGCCGCGGCGAGGGCGGTGACGGCTTCCTCGCCGAGTTCGACGCGTGCGTTGTGGCGTGCGACGGCTACGACGTCCTCTGCGGTTGTGCCGGTGGTTCCCAGCACCACGGTCTGCATATCCATATTCAGGGAGCCTACGCACTGAATCGCCTCGTGTCACGAGTCCGTCTGCTCCCCTGTTTCCGGGCGCCGCTCCGCGGCGAAACTCTCCCACCCGCCCACCCGTTTCCAGCACACCGGCAGCTCCGGGCCGGAACAGTGGCCACCGCCCACCTGCCGTCCACGCAGTCCGGACTTCCGGTGCCGGGACAGGCCGTCCGGCGACGACGGGTGGGTGGGTGCACAGCAGGACACCTCCCTGCTGTGGACGCCTGACCGCCACCACGGGCCCCCGCTGCGCGCACCTCGGCCGACGGCCCCCGTCAGGCCGCTCCTGCTGTGGGCGCTGGGCCCCAGATCCCGGCTCCCGGTTCCCGTCACCTGCTGTGGGCAGCTGGGCCGACGCCCCCCTCCCGCTCCTGCTGTGGGCAGCTGGGCCGCCAGGGGCGGCACGGGTGGGCACAGCCCAGGCCGACGGTGCCGGTATATGGAGGGAGCACAGCCCCAGGCCGACGGTGCCGGAATGCGGAGGGGGGCACCGCCCACGCCAACGGGGCCGTTACGCCCGGGGCCACCACGGTCCCCCTACCCCCCGCGGAAGCGCCGCCGCTCCCCCGCCCCCGCCGGGCGGGCCGAGTCGGCGAGGCGGAGGACCGGGTCGTCGACGCCCTCGCGCCCGGCCACCACGGGCCCCCGCGCCCGCGCGGCCTTGGCCCGGTACTGCGCCGCGTCCGCAAGCCGGAACAACCGCCGCGCGGACCGCACCGCACCGATCGGATCCCCCGTGGACGCCACACCGCAGGCGACCCCGTCGCCGATCTCCAACTCCCCCGCCCGCAGGCACAGTTCCTCGGCGACCCGCACCACCTCGTCCGACGAGGGCCCCACCGAAAGCAGACAGAACTCGTCGCCGCCGAGCCGCGCCGCCAGCGCCCCCGGCAGCATCGCCCCGCACAGCGAGAGCACCGACCCGAACCGCTCCAGAAGCCGGTCGCCCACCGCGTGCCCGAGGCTGTCGTTGACCCGCTTGAGCCCGTTGACGTCGCACACGACGAGGCTCACCACCACCCCCTCGGCCCGGTGCCGCTCCACGGCCTCGTCGAGCCGCTGATCGACCGCGCGCCGGTTGGCGAGCCCGGTCAGGGAGTCCGTGAAGGCGAGCCGCCGCGCCTCCTCGAGCCGCTCGGTCTGGGCGATACCGGCGGCGACCACGGAGACGAGCACCGAAGCGAAGTCCGCGTCCTCCCGCCCGAAGCCGCGCTCCCCCGCCGCCCGCGCCACATACAGCTCGCCCCACGCCCGCCCGTGCAGCACGATCGGCGCGACCACACAGCACCCGCGCCCGCGCCGCCGCAGCGCGGCCACCCGCTGATGGCAGTAGCCCGCACGGGCCCCGTCGCCGGGCCCGGGCCCGGCCGCCGTCTCGACCCAGGCGTGCGGCTCCCCGCCCCCGGCCCACCGCTCGTGCAGAAACTCGGTGATCTCCGGGAACTGGTGCACGGGGTAGGCCTCGTTCTCGGGGAACTCCTCCTCCCCGGCGGCGCGTTCACCGACGTTGGCGAGCACCCGCAGCCGCCCGCGCTCGCGCTCCCACACGGACAGCGCGGCGAAGCTCCCGCCCAGGGCGGTCATCGCGCCCTGGGCGGCGGCCCGCCAGGCCTCGCGCGGGGTGTGCGCGGCGGCCATGCCCTGCGCCAGGGCCACGACGGCGCGCAGCCGGACGTCCTCACCCATTGCTCCAGGTTACGGACATTTCACGCAACGCGAGCTCCAGCGGTCCAAAAGCCCGTGGTCACGGCCCTCCCGCGGCCGCCCGCACCGCTCCCGCCCCCGGGACCGGCTACTCCCCGGGCCACTCCGGCTTCCGCTTCTCGTTGAACGCGGCGACGCCCTCCGCCCGGTCCCCGGAGAAGGCCACCGACCGCCAGGCCGCGTCCTCGACCTCGAGGCCCGCGCGCAGGTCGAGCCCGTGGCCGAGCCGCAGCGCGCGCTTGGCGGCGCGCAGCCCGACGGGCGAGTTCCCGGCCATGCGCGCGGCGAGCGCGAGAGCCTCATCCCGATCCTCACCGACTCCCGCCACCACATCCACGAGGCCCAACTCCTTGGCCTCGGCGGCCTCCACGCGCCGCGCGGAGAAGATCAGCTCGGCAGCCCGCGCGGCCCCGACCCGGCGCGGCAGCAACTGCGTACCGCCGCCCCCGGGAATGACCCCGACGGAAACCTCCGGCAGCCCGACGACAGCCGTCGGATCGGCGACGATGACGTCGCAGGACAAGGCGAGCTCGAACCCGCCCCCCAGCGCGAAGCCGTGCACGGCGGCGATGGTGGGCATCGGCAGTTCGAGCACACCGGTGTACGCGGCCCGCGCCACGGGCCGCTGCCGCACCAACTCGGCGTCCGTGAAGGAGTTCCGCTCCTTGAGGTCGGCGCCCACGCAGAAGGCCCGCTCGTGCGTGGAGCTGAGTACGACCACGCGTACGTCACGGTCCTCGGCGAGCGCGGCGCAGGCCTCGCCGATCGACCGGGCCATGGCGCTGGACACGGCGTTCATGGCCTTGGGCCGGTCCAGCGCGAGCTCGGCCACGTACCCGTGCCGCCGCACCTCCACGAAGTCCCCGAACCGACGCTCGCCCATGACCCCTCCATCTCCGGTTAACGACCGTTACCCGGCGATCATGTCAGCCGCGCGGGCCGATGGGTACCCGCCGCTCAGCCGCGGCGAGCGAGCAGCCAGGGTTCGACGATGCCGAGCCCGCGGACGGGCCGCTGCCACATGGGCTGCAGGGCGAAGCGGTACGCGGGCGGCTCCTCGCCCTCCTTCTCGGCCTTCTCGGCCAGGGCGGCGGCCTCGGTCTCGGAGGCGGGCGCGTCGCCGGTCCTGACGAGTTCCTCCGCAAGCGCACCGTCCACGAGCACGGCGTCACGGGGCGCTATCGAGGTGAGCCGGGACGCCAGATTCACCGTCGTACCGAACACATCGCCCATACGCGTGGTGACGGTCCCGAAGGCGATGCCGACGCGCAGCTCGGGCATGGTCTCGTCGTTGGCCATGGTTTCAATGAGCCGCAGCGCGATTTCCGCGGCGGTCCCGGCATCGTCGGCGGCGTACAGAACCTCATCACCGAGCGTCTTGATGAGCCGCCCACCGTGCGCGGCCACGAGATCCGCCGCAGTGGTCTCGAACGCCTCGACCAACTCGCCGAGTTCCTCTTCCTCCATGCGTCGCGTGAGCCGCGTAAATCCGACGAGATCGGCGAACCCGACGGCGAGCCGCCGATCCACCATCTCTTCATCATCGGCGGCCTGAACGACCCGCCCCGTGGCCGCGGCGAGCTGCCGCCGCCACACATACACAAGAAATTCCTCGAGCTCCGGCAGCAACAGCTCGACCAGCGGATACGTCACTTCCGTACGGGTCATGCCCGGCTCCGGGGGCTCGGTCAGCCCCTCCAGGAACGAGTCGATCTGCCATTCGGCCAGCCGGGCGGTGGTCTGCCCCGTCGAACGGGCCACCTGCACCGCCATGGCCTCGCTGAGCAGCCCCGCCTCCACGAGACCGGCGAGCCGCCGCAGGGCGAGCACGTCCGCCTCCGTCAGAGCCTTGGCCTGGCCGATGTCCGGGAAGCCCATGGCGCGCCAGAAGCGCGAGGCCAGTTCCATGGAGACGCCGGCGCTGCGGGCCGCCTGGAACGGCGTGTAGCGCCGGTCCGCCCCGAGAATCAACTGCTCCAGCCGCAGGGCGAGCGGATTGCTGTCCTCGCCGAGCTCGGGCTCATCGGGCTTCTCGGACCCCGCTTCCGCGGGGCCGGGGGCGCCGGTCCCCGCAGGACGGGAGTCACCCCCTTCCGCAGGGCGGAGGTCACCCGCTTCCGCGGGGCGGGGGTCACCGTCGGGGGCGGGGTGTGCGCCCTGGCCGGAGCCGGTGTCGTCGACGGTCACGCCTGCTGCCCTTCCGATCTGCCGCGGTCAGATATCGACCGGCGCCAACTTTACGGCAGGTGTGCCGCAGCTCACTCCCAACGTGCCCCTGGACCGCGCGCCACCCCTCCCCACACCTTGAACACCCCGCCGACCTGGGCACCTCTCCACACCCACATATCGGCCCTGTCGGCCTGGGGCTGCCTTTAAGGGTCGGGAGCCGCCCTGCGGCACGACTGCCCACAGCGGTGGACGGACAGGCAGGAGTCACCCCCACCGGGGGAGAGCCGCCGACGGACCGCAGGGGACGTGGCGGTATGTCCGCGCGCAGCTCGCCCGGCCACGCCGTCCGTACCGACAACGTTTCCGGCGCCCCAGGCGCGAGCACGGACATACCGCCGCGGCCCCGCCCCACAACCGGACAAAAGGCGAACCACCCACCGGGGGACGGGCAAAAGCCAAGGCAGCACCCCCCACCGGACAGGGGGAAACCCTCACCCCCCAGCCGGCCGCAAGTGCACCACATCCCCCGCGCCCACAGGCTCCCGCACCCCGTCCTCCGTAGCCAGGACCAGCCGCCCGTCACCGTCCACGGCCACCGCCTCCCCCGTGACGGACCGCCCCCCGGGCAACTCCGCCCGCACCACCCGCCCCAACGTCGCGCACCCCGCCGCGTAAGCCTCCTGAAGCCGCGCCGCCCCCGGATCCCCCCCGGCGGCCCGCCACGCCCCGTACCACCGCTCCAGCTCCCGCAGCACGGCCCGCAGCACCGGATCCCGGTCCGTACTCACCGCCCCGGCCAGCGCCAGCGACCCCGCCCCGGGCACCGGCAGCTCGTCGGCGCGCAGCGTGACGTTGATGCCGATGCCGACGACGACACCGCCCCCGCCGACGGACCCGGCGCGCTCGGCGAGGATGCCCCCGGCCTTGCGCTCCTCGTCGCCGACGGTGACCAGGAGGTCGTTGGGCCACTTCAGGGCGGTGTCGACACCGGCGGTACGGGAGATGCCGGCGGCGACGGCGACACCGGTGAGCAGCGGCAGCCACCCCCACCGTTCAACGGGCACGCCGTCCGGCTTGAGCAGGACGGAGAAGAAGAGCCCGGAGCGCGCGGGCGCGCTCCAGCGCCGGTCGAGCCGCCCGCGCCCGGCGCTCTGCCGCTCGGCGACGAGGACGGCCCCCTCGGGCAGCTCGTCCGCGCGGGCCGCGAGGTCGGTATTGGTGGAGCCGGTGTCGGGGACGACGTCGAGGGAGGTCCACAGGGACCCCTCGCGGACGAGGGCGCGACGCAGGGCGCCGGCGTCGAGAGGCGGCCGGTCGAGGTCGGACCACCGGCTGGGAACGTCGCTAGACCCGGAAGACGAACCGGAAGACGAACCGGGAGACGAACCGGGCGACGAACCGGGGGACGAACCCGAAGACGAATCGGGCGACGAGTCGGGCGATGAGTCATTGGACGGCGTCATGCAAGCCACCCTAGGTGTGGTAAACGCCGCACTGCACAGGCGTATCCACGCCGATACGCTACGAGTCAGTAGCCAGCAGCCGTGAGCCGTCACCGTCCCCTCTGAGCAGGCAGGGAGCCGCGCCCCGATGTCCGAGCCGCAAGTGCCCAACGAGCAGTCAGCGCAGCCCTCGCAGCCCCAGCCGTCACAGACGCAGCCGGAGCCACAGGCCGCCGGGATCGACATCCACACGACGGCGGGAAAGCTGGCGGACCTGCAGCGCCGTATCGACGAGGCGAAGCACGCGGGCAGCGCCCGGGCCGTCGAGAAGCAGCACGCGAAGGGCAAGCTGACCGCGAGGGAGCGGGTCGAACTGCTCCTGGACGAGGGTTCGTTCGTGGAGCTGGACGAGTTCGCGAGGCACCGCTCGACGAACTTCGGCCTGGAGCAGAACCGCCCGTACGGAGACGGCGTCGTCACCGGCTACGGCACGGTGGACGGCCGCCCCGTGGCGGTGTTCTCGCAGGACTTCACCGTGTTCGGCGGCGCCCTCGGCGAGGTCTTCGGCCAGAAGACCGTGAAGGTGATGGACTTCGCGCTCAAGACAGGCTGCCCCGTCGTCGGCATCAACGACTCGGGAGGCGCCCGCATCCAGGAGGGCGTCATGGCCCTCGGGATGTACGGGGAGATCTTCCGCCGCAACACCCACGCGTCCGGTGTGATCCCCCAGATCAGCCTGGTCGTCGGCCCGTGCGCGGGAGGCGCCGTCTACTCCCCCGCGATCACGGACTTCACGGTGATGGTGGACCAGACGTCGCACATGTTCATCACGGGCCCGGACGTCATCAAGACGGTCACGGGCGAGGACGTCGGCTTCGAGGAACTGGGCGGCGCGCGCACGCACAACGCGACGTCCGGCGTGGCCCACCACATGGCGGGCGACGAGAAGGACGCGATCGAGTACGTCAAGTCGCTCCTCTCCTACCTCCCGTCGAACAACCTGAGCGAGCCCCCGGCGTTCCCGGAGGAGGCGGACATCGAACCGACCGCCGAGGACCGCGACCTGGACACGCTCGTACCGGACAGCGCGAACCAGCCGTACGACATGCACACGGTGATCGAGCACGTCCTGGACGACACGGAGTTCTTCGAGACGCAGCCGCTGTTCGCGCCGAACATCATCACCGGCTTCGGCCGGGTCGAGGGCCACCCCGTGGGCATCGTGGCGAACCAGCCGATGCAGTTCGCGGGCTGCCTGGACATCGACGCGTCCGAGAAGGCGGCGCGCTTCGTGCGCACCTGCGACGCGTTCAACGTGCCGGTGATCACGTTCGTGGACGTGCCGGGCTTCCTGCCGGGCGTGGACCAGGAGCACACCGGGATCATCCGCCGCGGCGCGAAGCTGATCTACGCCTACGCCGAGGCGACGGTGCCGCTCATCACGGTCATCACGCGCAAGGCGTTCGGCGGAGCGTACGACGTGATGGGCTCCAAGCACCTGGGCGCCGACCTCAACCTCGCCTGGCCGACGGCGCAGATCGCCGTGATGGGCGCGCAGGGCGCGGTGAACATCCTGCACCGCCGCACGATCGCCGCGGCCGGCGAGCCGGAGGCCCAGGAGGCCACGCGCGCACGGCTGATCCAGGAGTACGAGGACACGCTCCTGAACCCGTACACCGCGGCGGAGCGCGGTTACATCGACGCGGTGATCCTGCCGTCGGAGACGCGCTCGCACCTGGTGCGGGGCCTGCGTCAGCTCCGTACGAAGAGGGAATCGCTGCCGCCGAAGAAGCACGGAAACATCCCGCTGTAATAACCACCCGACAAAACACCCAAGCCCCCACCAACACAAAGCTCCCACCGCAACCACCCCCAAAGCTCCCCACCCTCCCCCGCCCCCGAGGAGCCACTTCGTGATCAAGGTCGTACGAGGCAATCCGACCCCCGAGGAGCTGGCCGCCGCCCTGGCGGTGGTCCAGGCGCGCGCCGCGGCGGCCGCGAACGCGCCGTCCGGCGCGCCCCGGCTCCCGGACGCCTGGGCCGACCCGGCACGGGTGGCCCGCGAGCGGATGCCCGCACCGGGCCCGGCGGCGTGGGGCCGCACGTACTGGCCGGGCTGAGCCGCACGGGAAGGAGCCGCGCCGGAAGTTGAGTACGCGTACTCAGGCGCGCGCTCCGGGGCGACCGCACCATCGAAGGCATGCTGTGGTCCGACCCGGAGAACGACCCGCCCAAGGACATGCGGGACATGCAGGCGAAGATGCGCCGTGCGGGAGTCCTGCTGGCCTTGGCGATGGTGGTCGCGATGCTGATCCTGGGCGTGATCTGAGGCCCGACGGCCTCCCCGCACCTGTTGAGCTCCCGGCAGGGCCCGCAGCTACCCTGACCGCATGAGTGATCAGCGCCGCCTAGTCCTGGCCTCCCAGTCCCCCGCCCGCCTGGGCCTGCTGCGGCAGGCGGGCCTCGCCCCCGAGGTGATCGTCAGCGGCGTGGACGAGGACGCCGTGACCGCGCCGACCCCCGCCGAACTGGCCAAGGCCCTCGCGGAGGCGAAGGCGTCGGTGGTGGCGGCCCGCCCGGACGCCAAGGGCGCCCTGGTCGTCGGCTGCGACTCGGTCCTGGAGCTGGACGGCCGGGCGCTCGGCAAGCCCGCGGACGCGGAGGAGGCGACGGCCCGCTGGAAGGACATGCGGGGCCGCGCGGGCGTCCTGCAGACCGGGCACTGTGTGTACGACACACTGACCGGCCGGCACGCGGCGGCGACGGCGTCGACGGTGGTGCGCTTCGGCGAGCCGTCGGACGCGGAGATCGCCGCGTACGTGGCGAGCGGCGAACCGCTGCACGTGGCGGGCGCGTTCACCCTGGACGGCCGTTCGGCACCGTTCATCGAGGGCATCGACGGCGATCACGGCAACGTCATCGGCCTCTCGCTGCCGATGCTGCGCCGCCTCCTCGCGGAACTGGGCGTCGGGATCACGGAGTTGTGGGCGAGCTAGAGACGCCCCGCACGCCCGACCCGACGTCCGCGGCCTCCTGCTTGTCGTACGCCATCAGCGTCAACACGATGAGCCCGAGCACCACCATCATGAAGAGGAACGCGGCCCAGCCCACCAGGCCGACGGCGAACGCGCCGAGCAGGCCGTGCACGACGGCGGCGCTGATCAGCAGGATCTTCCCGAAGCGGCCGGGGGTCCGGTCGCGGACGGCGGTGCGGGCCAGGACGAGGCCGCACAGCGCGAGATAGAGCCCGAAGAGCCCGCCCGCGACCCACGCGCCGACGCTCATCGCGCGCGGGTCGAGCCCGGCCATCGACATGTCCTGCTTGTCGACGACGAGGCCGAGGAACCAGTTGAGAAGCGCGATACCGACCGCCTCCACCCAGAGCACGACCGCGCCCACCCACGCCACTGGTCTGCGCGCCACGGCGTCCACCCACTCTCTACCGGCTGCTGTTACCCCTAGTACGTACGAGACATCGGGCACGCTACTAACGGGTAAAGCGCGGGACAAGGGCCGTACCGAAGGCAAAGAATCATTGGGCCATTCGTAGGGACTCCACAAAGAATGGCCGCTTGCCGCAGCGCGGCCTCACAGAGACCTTGACCACATCGGAGGGCTACGCTGCCGAGGAGGGACCCTGCGTACCGCGGTGCGACAAGGGATTTCGGGGAACGAGTCGACCTCGGATCACGCTCCGTGTGGGCAAGCTCACCAGTGGGGACGGGTCGTAAGCCCGTGTCGGCAGTCCCTAAACTCGGCTTGTTTCAAGGAGGGAGCCATCGTGCGCAAGGTGCTCATCGCCAACCGTGGCGAAATCGCTGTCCGGGTCGCCCGGGCGTGCCGGGATGCAGGGATCGCGAGCGTTGCCGTCTACGCGGACCCGGACCGGGACGCACTGCATGTGCGGGCCGCAGACGAGGCGTTCGCCCTTGGCGGTGACACTCCGGCCACCAGCTATCTGGACATGGCGAAGGTCCTCGCCGCGGCCAAGGACTCCGGGGCGGACGCGGTCCATCCGGGCTACGGCTTCCTCTCGGAGAACGCGGAGTTCGCGCAGGCGGTCCTGGACGCGGGGCTGATCTGGATCGGCCCGCCGCCGCAGGCGATCCGGGACCTGGGCGACAAGGTCGCCGCCCGGCACATCGCGCAGCGCGCGGGCGCGCCGCTGGTCGCGGGCACGCCGGACCCGGTCTCGGGCGCCGACGAGGTGGTGGCCTTCGCCGCGGAGCACGGCCTGCCGATCGCGATCAAGGCGGCGTTCGGCGGTGGCGGCCGCGGTCTGAAGGTGGCCCGCACCCTCGAAGAGGTGCCGGAGCTGTACGACTCCGCGGTGCGCGAGGCCGTCGCGGCCTTCGGGCGCGGCGAGTGCTTCGTGGAGCGCTACCTGGACAAGCCCCGGCACGTGGAGACCCAGTGCCTGGCCGACCAGCACGGCAACGTGGTCGTCGTCTCCACCCGTGACTGCTCCCTCCAGCGCCGCCACCAGAAGCTCGTCGAGGAGGCCCCGGCGCCGTTCCTGTCCGAGGAGCAGAACGCCGAGCTGTACCGCGCGTCCAAGGCGATCCTGCGCGAGGCGGGCTATGTCGGCGCGGGCACCGTGGAGTTCCTGGTCGGCGTGGACGGCACGATCTCCTTCCTGGAGGTCAACACCCGTCTCCAGGTCGAGCACCCGGTCACCGAGGAGGTCGCCGGGATCGATCTCGTACGGGAGATGTTCCGCATCGCCGACGGCGGGGAACTGGGCTACGACGACCCGCAGTTGCGCGGTCACTCCTTCGAGTTCCGCATCAACGGCGAGGACCCGGGCCGCAACTTCCTGCCCGCCCCCGGCACGGTGACGGCGTTCGCGCCGCCGTCGGGTCCGGGTGTGCGGCTCGACGCGGGCGTGGAGTCCGGCGCGGTCATCGGCCCGGCCTGGGACTCGCTGCTCGCGAAGCTCATCGTCACCGGCGCGACCCGTGAGCAGGCGCTGCAGCGCGCCGCGCGCGCCCTGGCCGAGTTCGACGTCGAGGGCATGGCCACCGCCATCCCCTTCCACCGCAAGGTCGTCGCCGACCCGGCGTTCGCCCCCGAACTCACCGGCTCCGCCGAGCCGTTCACGGTCCACACCCGCTGGATCGAGACCGAGTTCGTCAACGACATCCCCGCCTTCTCGGCGGTGGCGGACGCCGAGGCCGAGGAGGAGCCGGGCCGCGAGACCGTCGTCGTCGAGGTCGGCGGCAAGCGCCTGGAGGTCTCCCTCCCCTCCTCCCTCGGCATGTCGCTCGCCCGGACCGGCCTCGCGGCCGGGGCCAAGCCGAAGCGGCGTGCGGCGAAGAAGTCCGGGCCCGCCGCGTCCGGGGACACGCTCGCCTCGCCCATGCAGGGCACGATCGTCAAGGTCGCCGTGGAGGAGGGCCAGGAGGTCAAGGAGGGCGATCTGATCGTCGTCCTCGAGGCCATGAAGATGGAACAGCCCCTGAACGCCCACCGCTCCGGCACGGTCAAGGGCCTCCTCGCGGAGGTGGGGGCGTCGCTGACGTCGGGCGCCGTGATCTGCGAGATCAAGGACTGAGACATTCCCCACTGCGTCCATCAGCGCGCTCCGCGCGCGGGCGCCCCTTCCCGAAACCCGGACATGTGCCGGTAGGTTCTAGCCCCTCCGGCGTTTGAGGAGCGGGGTCTGGGGCGGAGCCCCGGTTTCGGGAAGGGGCGGGACTGGGGCGCCCCCGCGAGGAGACCACATGCGAGCCGACGCCCGCCGCAACTACCAGCGGCTCCTGAGCGAGGCCCGCGCCGCGTTCGCGGAGCACGGCACGGACACCTCCCTGGAGGACGTCGCCCGCCGCGCAGGCGTGGGCATCGGCACGCTGTACCGCCACTTCCCCACCCGCCACGCCCTCCTGAGCGCCGTCTTCGAGGACGCGGTGAGCGACCTGCTCACCCGCTCCCACGCCCTCCTGAACGCCCCGCAGCCGTGCACCGCCCTGGTGGAGTGGCTACGGGCGATCATCACGCACGCGGGCGAGTACCGGGGCCTCGCCCGGGCCCTCATGTCGGCCTCGCGGGACGACAGTTCGGCACTGGCGAGTTGCAGTCGCCCGATGCGGGAGGCCGGCGCCCGGCTCCTGGCCCGCGCCCAGGAGGCGGGCGCGGTACGCAAGGGCGTGTCGATCGAGGACCTCATGCAGCTCACGAACGCGATCGCGCTGGCGGCCGAGGAGTCTCCGGACGACCCGGAACTGGCGGACCGCCTCCTGACCTTGACACTGCGCGGCCTGAAGGCGGACCCTCCGACACCCGCGTACCGAAACTGTCAGTAACTGGGACCGTCGACAACCGAGGCACCACCCACTGGGGCAGCCACCCGACGACGGCCCCAGGTCGAACGCGTCGGCCCCCGAGCCACCCAGGCTCACGGCCCAGGGGCCAGACGACGCTCAAGACCCAGGGGCCAGACGCCTCAACGCCGACGCAGATCCGCCACCCGCGCCGCCCGCTCCCCGGGAGGCTGCTCGCCGAGCACGGACGCGCTGCGCAGCTGCGGCCCGGCGCCGGGCCCCGCGCCATGGCCCCCGTGCCCGCGCCGCTGGCCGGGCAGCGGCACGTCCCGGCGTGGCTGCCGGCCCGCTGGGACGGAGTCAACTCCGGGGGCCTGGCCGGGGCCCGCCGACGCTCCGGCGACGGCGATCTGCACGCCCTGGTCGGCCAGTGCCTGCAGTTCGGTCGCCGCGCGGTCGTCGTGCGCGGGCGGATCGTCCGTGACCAGTCGTGTGATGACGTCCGTCGGCACCGTCTGGAACATCGTGTCGGTGCCGAGCTTGGTGTGGTCGGCGAGGACCACCACCTCCGCGGCGGCCTGCACGAGCGCGCGGTCCACGCTCGCCGACAGCATGTTGGAGGTGGACAGGCCGCGTTCGGCGGTCAGGCCGCTGCCCGACAGGAACGCCCGCGACACCCTCAGCCCCTGTAGGGACTGCTCGGCGCCGCTGCCCACCAGTGCGTAGTTGGAGCCGCGCAGGGTGCCGCCGGTCATGACGACTTCCACCCGGTTGGCGTGTGCCAGGGCCTGCGCCACCAGCAGGGAGTTGGTGACGACCGTCAGGCCGGGCACCCGCGCGAGCCGGCGGGCCAGCTCCTGCGTGGTCGTACCCGCCCCGACGACGATGGCTTCGCCCTCTTCGACGAGACCCGCCGCGAGATCGGCGATGGCCGTCTTCTCGGCGGACGCGAGATGTGATTTCTGCGGAAAGCCGGACTCCCGCGTGAATCCGCCCGGCAATACCGCACCGCCATGCCGGCGGTCGAGGAGTCCTTCTGCCTCCAGCGCGCGCACGTCCCGCCGTACGGTCACTTCGGAGGTCTGGACGACGCGGGCGAGCTCACGGAGCGACACCGCTCCGTTGGCCCGCACCATTTCGAGGATCAATTGGCGACGTTCTGCAGCGAACACGAAACTGACAGTAACCCCAACGACCGTCTGCTTTCAGCAGTTTGCGCCGAATTACAGAAGTTGTTCGCACGGCAGGGGTGAAGGTGGTATAGGGGGTACTCCCCCCGACTATGCCCCGCGAATGGGCGGCAACAGGCTGTGACCTGCGACGAGTTGTTTCCGGCCGCCCGGACGATCACATCGGAGGGCCGCCGTCCGCGCGGCGGACCGCAGGGATCAAGCCTCGCCGTTGACCTTCCGGGTGTGCAGCTGGCGTGCCACTTCGGCGATCGAGCCCGAAAGCGATGGGTACACGGTGAAGGCGTTAGCGATCTGTTCCACCGTCAGATTGTTGTCGACCGCGATCGAGATGGGGTGGATCAGTTCCGAGGCGCGCGGCGCCACGACGACGCCGCCGACCACGATGCCCGTACCGGGACGGCAGAAGATCTTGACGAAGCCGTCGCGGATGCCCTGCATCTTCGCGCGCGGGTTGCGCAGGAGCGGGAGCTTGACGACGCGGGCGTCGATCTTCCCGGCGTCGACGTCGGCCTGGCTGTAGCCGACGGTCGCGATCTCCGGGTCGGTGAAGACGTTCGACGAGACGGTCTTCAGGTTCAGCGGGGTGACCGCGTCGCCCAGGAAGTGGTACATCGCGATGCGGCCCTGCATGGCGGCGACCGACGCGAGGGCGAAGATGCCGGTGACGTCACCGGCGGCGTACACGCCGGGGGCGGAGGTGCGCGAGACCCGGTCGGTCCAGATGTGCCCGGACTCCTTGACCTTGACCCCGGCCTCCTCCAGGCCCATCCCGCTGCTGTTGGGGATGGCGCCGACGGCCATCAGGCAGTGCGAGCCGGAGATGACGCGGCCGTCGGCGAGGGTGACCTCGACGCGGTCGCCCACGCGCTTGGCGGAGGCGGCGCGGGTGCGGCCCATCACGTTCATCCCGCGGCGGCGGAAGACGTCCTCCAGGACGGCGGCGGCGTCCGGGTCCTCGCCGGGCAGCACCCGGTCGCGGGACGACACGAGCGTGACCCGCGACCCGAGCGCCTGATAGGCACCGGCGAACTCGGCGCCCGTGACACCGGAACCGACCACGATGAGCTCCTCGGGCAGCTCGTCGAGGTCGTACACCTGCGTCCAGTTGAGGATGCGCTCGCCGTCGGGCTGGGCGTCGGGCAGCTCGCGCGGGTGGCCGCCGGTCGCGATCAGGACGGCGTCGGCGGTCAGGGTCTCCTCGGAGCCGTCGGCGGCGCGCACGACGACCTTGCGGGAGCCGTCCATGGCCTGCTGGCCCTGGAGCCGGCCGCGGCCGCGCATCACGCGGGCGCCGGCGCGCGTCACGGAGGCGGTGATGTCGTGCGACTGGGCGAGCGCGAGGCGCTTCACGCGGCGGTTGACCTTGCCGAGATCCACCCCCACGACGCGGGCCGCCTGGTCGATGTGCGGGGTGTCGTCCTCGACGATGATGCCCAGCTCCTCGTACGAGGAGTCGAAGGTGGTCATCACCTCGGCCGTCGCGATCAGGGTCTTCGACGGCACGCAGTCGGTGAGCACCGACGCCCCGCCCAGACCGTCGCAGTCGACGACGGTCACCTCCGCGCCGAGCTGGGCGGCCACCAGGGCCGCCTCATAACCGCCGGGTCCGCCGCCAATGATCACGATCCGAGTCACGTACTCCATTGTCCCGCACAGTCCGGTACCGCGTGTCCCCGGGGGGTCCGTAGCCCGTGTGAGGCGCCCACGCCAAAAACCCGTACTCTCGACCCCATGTCGCTCTACGCCGCGTACGCCGGCAATCTCGACGCGCGGCTGATGACGCGCCGCGCCCCGCACTCGCCGCTGCGCGCGACCGGCTGGCTCAACGACTGGCGGCTGACGTTCGGGGGCGAGCACATGGGCTGGGAGGGTGCGCTCGCGACGATCGTCGAGGCGCCGCGTTCGCAGGTGTTCGTCGCGCTGTACGACATCGCTCCGATGGACGAGGAGTCCATGGACCGGTGGGAGGGGGTCGGGCTCGACATCTACCGGCGTATGCGGGTTCGTGTGCACACGCTTGAGGGGGAGGAGGCGGCCTGGGTGTATGTCCTCAACGGGTACGAGGGTGGGTTGCCGTCGGCCCGCTATCTCGGGGAGATCGCGGACGCCGCGGAGTCTGGCGGGGCGCCTCACGACTACGTGATGGGTCTGCGCAAGCGCCCCTGCTGATGGGGCTGCGCCCCTTTCCCCCCTCATCGGCGCTCCGCGCCTCGCCCTCAAACGCCGGGCGGGCTCTTTCCCCACCCACCCGCCCTTACTACCTGCCGGAACAACCCGCGCGGCGGAATTTCAGCGCGCGCGGCGCGAGAAGGGGCGGGTGGGCGGGAAATAGCCCGTCCGGCGCTTGAGGACGAGCCGCGAAGCGGCGATCGGCGGGGGGCTGTCCCACCCGCACGGGATACCCACCCCGACAGGGGTCTGTCCCACCCGCACGGGACCTCCAGCCCGGCTGGGGTCCAGGGGGCGCAGCGCCCCTGGTTTCGGAGAAGGGGCGGGACTGGGGCGCCCCGCGAGGGCCCACCCGCCCCCCTTTGTCGGAAACGACAACGCAACGATCCGGATCCCGTGAGCATCGTCATCTACGCGCGTAGGGCGTAAGCGGCTACCCTCGTCGGCGTGAACGCTTCAGTTATTCCGGACGACATCCAGGGCGACCCGTACGCCGCCGCCGACGCCGCCGCCGCGCGCCTGCGCGAGCTGACGGGCGCCGAGACCCACGACGTCGCCCTCGTGATGGGCTCCGGCTGGGCGCCGGCCGTCGACGCGCTCGGGGCTCCCGAGGCCGAGTTCCCGGTCACCGAGCTGCCGGGGTTCCCGCCGCCGGCCGTCGCGGGCCACGGCGGGCGGATCCGCTCCTTCAAGGTCGGCGCGAAGCGCGCCCTGGTCTTCCTGGGCCGCACGCACTACTACGAGGGCCGCGGTGTGGCCGCCGTCGCGCACGGCGTACGGACCGCCGTCGCCGCCGGCTGCAAGACGATCGTGCTGACCAACGGCTGCGGCGGTCTGCGCGAGGGCATGCGCCCCGGCCAGCCCGTGCTGATCAGCGACCACCTGAACCTGACCGCGACGTCGCCGATCGTCGGCGCGAACTTCGTGGACCTCACCGATCTGTACTCGCCGCGGCTGCGCGCGCTCTGCAAGGAGATCGACCCGAGCCTCGAAGAGGGCGTGTACGCGCAGTTCCCCGGCCCGCACTACGAGACCCCGGCCGAGATCCGGATGGCCCGCACCATCGGGGCGGACCTCGTCGGCATGTCGACCGTGCTGGAGGCCATCGCGGCGCGCGAGGCCGGGGCGGAGGTGCTCGGCATCTCCCTGGTGACGAACCTCGCCGCGGGCATGACGGGTGAGCCCCTCAACCACGAAGAGGTCCTCCAGGCGGGCCGCGACTCCGCCACGCGGATGGGCGAGCTGCTCGGCCAGGTGCTGGGCCGCATCTGACCCGGCCCCGGGGCCCCGTCCACGGCTCGGACGCCGAAGAAGAAACCTCACGGAGAGGCTGACCACACGTGCAGGATCACGGAGAACTCATCACGCGGGCGCGGGCCTGGCTCGACGAGGACCCCGACCAGGAGACCCGCGAGGAGCTGGCGAAGCTGGTCGACGCGGCGCCGGGCGACCCGGCCGCCGCCGACGACCTGGCGGCACGCTTCGCGGGCACCCTCCAGTTCGGCACCGCCGGCCTCCGCGGCGAGCTGGGCGCGGGCCCCATGCGGATGAACCGCTCCGTGGTCATCCGCGCGGCCGCGGGCCTGGCGGCGTATCTGAAGGGCAAGGGCCACGCCGACGGCCTCGTGGTGATCGGCTACGACGCGCGGTACAAGTCGGCGGACTTCGCGCGGGACACGGCCGCCGTGATGACCGGCGCGGGCCTGCGCGCCGCCGTCCTGCCGCGCCCCCTGCCCACCCCCGTCCTGGCCTTCGCCATACGGCACCTGGGCGCGGTCGCGGGCGTGGAGGTCACCGCCAGCCACAACCCGCCGCGCGACAACGGCTACAAGGTCTACCTGGGCGACGGCTCGCAGATCGTGCCGCCCGCCGACGGGGAGATCGCCGCCGAGATCGACGCGGTGCGCAGCCTGCACGACGTACCGCGGCCGGAGAGCGGCTGGGAAACCCTCGGCGAGGAGGTCCTGGAGGCCTATCTGGCGCGCACGGACGCCGTCCTGGCCGCCGGTTCCCCCCGCACCGCCCGCACCGTCTACACGGCGATGCACGGCGTCGGCAAGGACACGCTGCTCGCGGCGTTCGCGCGGGCCGGCTTCCCCGAGCCGGTGCTCGTCGCGGAGCAGGCGGAGCCCGACCCGGACTTCCCGACGGTCGCGTTCCCGAACCCGGAGGAGCCGGGCGCGATGGACCTGTCCTTCGCGACGGCCCGCGAGGCGCGCCCCGACCTGGTGATCGCCAACGACCCGGACGCGGACCGCTGCGCGGTGGCCGTCCCGGTGGGCGACGGCGACTGGCGGATGCTGCGCGGCGACGAGGTGGGCGCGCTCCTCGCCGCGCACCTGGTCCGCAGGGGCGCGGCGGGCACCTTCGCCGAGTCCATCGTGTCGTCGTCGCTGCTCGGCCGGATCGCCGAGGCGGCGGGCCTGCCGTACGAGGAGACGCTCACGGGCTTCAAGTGGATCGCCCGCGTCGAGGGCCTGCGGTACGGCTACGAGGAGGCGCTGGGCTACTGCGTCGACCCCGAGGGCGTACGCGACAAGGACGGCATCACGGCGGCGCTGCTGATCACGGAGCTGGCCTCGGAGCTCAAGGAGGAGGGGCGCACCCTCCTCGACCTGCTCGACGACCTCGCCGTCGCGCACGGGCTGCACGCCACCGACCAGCTCTCGGTGCGCGTGGACGACCTGTCGCTGATCGCGGCCGCGATGCGGCGCCTGCGCGAGCGGCGGCCGGAGCGCCTCGCGGGCCTGCCGGTGACGCGCGCCGAGGACCTGACCAAGGGCACGGAGACGCTGCCGCCGACGGACGGGCTGCGGTACACGCTCGACGGCGCCCGCGTCATCGTGCGCCCCAGCGGCACCGAGCCGAAGCTCAAGTGCTACCTGGAGGTCGTGGTGCCGGTGGCGGACCGGTCCGGGCTGCCCCAGGCCCACGAGAGGGCCGCGGAGCTGCTCGCGGCCCTGAAGCGGGACCTCGCGGCGGCCGCGGGCATCTGACCCGTACGGGTGGCGGGGCGCCACCCGCCCCACCGGTCCACCCGAACGGGTGGTTCCCGTACGACAACTGACGCAGCTCCCCGGTGCGCTGCCGGTCCCTCAGGAAGGTTCGACCGGTAGCGCACCTTCACGTACCGGGAGCCGCAGTGCCGCACGGACCCCTCTCCGACCCTTCCGCCGTTCCGGCGGCCGCGCCGTCCCGCGTACCCGCGTCGCGCCGCTCCCGCTCGGCGGCCCCGCGCGCGGCCGCGCGCCGGCGCGTGCTCTTCGCGCTGCGGCACGCCGCGCCCGCCCTCCTCGCGTTCGCGGCCGTGCGCGCCCTGGGCGTCCTCGTACTCGCCGTCTGGGCGCGCCGCGAGCACCGCGGGCTGTGGCATCTGCTGGCCGAATCCTGGGACTGCGACTGGTACTTGAAGATCGCCGCGCATGGGTACGCGGACACGCTCGGGAATGCCTTCGACACCAACAACCTGGCCTTCTTCCCGCTGTTCCCGCTCCTGATCCGGGCGGGCGACGCACTGCTTCCGGCGCCGCGCGGCGGGGTGGGCCTGGCGATCGCCGTGGGCTCTTCGTTCCTCGCGGCGTGGGGGATCTTCAAGATCGGCGACCGGCTGCACGGGCGCCGCGCGGGCGTGCTCCTGGTGACGCTGTGGGCGTGTCTGCCGGTCTCGCTGGTGCAGTGGATGGGCTACACGGAGTCGCTGTTCACGGCGCTCGCGGCGTGGTCGCTGTACGCGGTGCTCACCGGCCGCTGGGTGTGGGCGGGGGCGCTGGCCGCGCTCGCGGGCCTGACGCGTCCGACCGGCATCGCCGTCGCCGCGGCGGTGTCGGTCTCGGCGCTGCTCGCCCTGCGGGGCCGCTTCGATGCCCGCGTCCTGGCCGGCGCGCTGCTCGCCCCGCTCGGCTGGCTCGCGTACGTCGGCTGGGTGGGGGCTCGACTCGGCCGCTGGGACGGCTACTTCGCCGTACAGAAGCTGTGGCACAACGAGTGGGACGGCGGCGTCGGCACCCTGCTCTGGATGAAGAGGCTGTTCCTGGTGGAGCGGCCGCAACTGTTCCTGGTGATGGTAACGATCGTTCTATTTAGTGCGCTGGTGTTGTTCGTGATGTCGCTGACCGGGGGCGGGCAGCCGCTGCCGCTGCTGGTGTTCACGGGGCTGCTCGTCGCGATCGTGCTGGGCTCCAGCGGCGTGTACTTCCCGCGCGCCCGCTTCCTGCTGCCCGGCTTTCCGCTGCTGCTGCCGGTGGCGCTCGCCCTCGCGCGGGTGCGTACGCACGTGACGGTGGCGGTGCTCTCGGGGGCGGCGCTGACATCGGCGGCGTTCGGCGGCCATATGCTCCTGGTGTGGCTCGGCCCGCCGTGACCTGCGTGAACGGCCCGTTCGGCGGAGCCAACCAGGGCTGATTCACGGGGAGTTGGGAAACTGTACGCCCCCCCGGTCGCCACGCTCGAACCCCTGTACGGCACTATGGAAGCGCTGTCTGTCGCCCCCCTCGCCCCCCTTGGGGAGCGCGTCGGCACCTTGGTGCTCCGCCGACCCCCCTCGCGCGGGCACCGCACGGGCCGGGCACGGCCGAAGTCCGTGTCCGGCCCTACGCACGACCGCCGGGCGACCGGGAGGCCCGGTCAGCCCAGGCCGAGCAGCACCGCGAGCAGCACCGCCCCGGCGGCGCACGGCGCCAGGACCTCGTAGGCCCAGCGCACCACGGGCTCGCCCTGCGCCGACTCGGCGCCCTCGCGCCGCTCGGCGATCTCACGCAGGTCGTCCATGGCCTGGTCGCCGGCGTCGCGCGTGTGGGGCTGCGTCGCGCCGGGGGCGCCGGGCCGGACCCGGCTCGCGACCGGGTCGTCCGAGGCGACCTGCTGGGCGTGGCGCCGCGCGGCCTTCTTGCGGCCGCGCAGCGAGACGGGGATGGCCCACAGCTGGAACTTGGTGCCGTCCTGCGTGAACACCTCGTTCGAGTAGCCGGAGCGCAGGCCCGAGACCGCCCCCCAGGGCAGCACGATGGTGCGGAAGGGATTGCGGACGCGCAGCCGGTCGTCGTTGGCGTACACCGCGGGCCGCACGGTGTAGGCGACGACGAGCGGCACGGCGAAGAGAAGCCCGGCGAGCGCCACCCACGGGGTGCGCCCCTCGCCGCGGATCAGCGCGTCGACGCCGAGCCAGGCGCCGATCGCGAGCAGCAGGACGCCTCCGGCGATGGCTGCGTGGGACCGGTAGACGCGGTCCTTGTAGGCCGGGTCCTGCTCCGCCGGCGTGGGCTGCGGGTCGCTCGTCATACGGCTGATTCTGCCTGACGCGATGACGCCCGCGGCGAGCGGCGGGGGTATGGGGATTGGTCCAGACCTAGTACGGTCGAGAGTTGTCATGTACGCCTAACCGCCGTCCGGCGACGCGACGAACCGGCGCCACCCGACCCCCAAGGAGTCACCCGCACGACACACCCCGAGGAGAGCCATGACCCCCACACGAAGAGGAACCAGGAGCACACCCGGAGTCTTACGACGAGCGACCAGAGTCCTGCGCGGCCGCACCGCCGTCCTGCTCGCCGCCCTGCTGCTGCCCGCCGCCCTGCTCACCGCGCTGACCGCCGGCGCGGCCCCCAAGGCAGGCACCCTCACCGCGGCCTTCAGCACCGAGGGCAGCGGCTCGTCCTGGCAGGGCAAGTACGTCGTCCACAACAGCGGCTCCACCGCGTCCACCGACTGGACCCTTGAGTTCGACCTGCCGCCGGGCGTCACCGTCAGCGGGCACACTCACGGCGAGGCGACCGTCTCGGGCAGCCACGTCACCGTGAAGAACGCGTACTACAACGGCAGGGTCCCGGCGGGCGGTTCGACCGAGCCGTACAGCTACCAGTTCACGGCGAACGGCCCGATGGGCACGCCGACGGGCTGCACCATCAACGGTGACAAGTGCGACGGCACCCCCGACAAGCCGCCCACGGCCCCCGGCACCCCGACGGTCACCACGGCCACGGCCCGCACGGTCTCGCTGAGCTGGCCCCCGGCCGGAGCGGGCGACCACCCGGTCACGACGTACGAGGTCTTGAACGGCACCGACGTGGCCGCGACCAGCACGACGACGACCGCGACCGTCAAGGACCTCACCCCGGCCACCCGCTACACCTTCACCGTCCGGGCCAAGGACCGCCGCGGCAACACGGGCCCGCCGAGCGCCCCGGTCACGGCCACCACGGTCGACCCGGCCACCGACCCCACCCCGCCCACGGCCCCCGGCAACCTCCGCGCCACCGCCACGACGTCGTCCTCCGTGGCGCTGGCCTGGAGCAGGTCGACGGACAACGTCGCCGTGGCCGCGTACGACGTCTACCGCGGGCAGACACTGGCGAAGACGGTCCCGGCGGACACCACGGCCACGACGGTCGAGGGCCTGTCGCCCGCCACGGCCTACACCTTCACGGTCAAGGCGCGCGACACCGCGGACAACGCGTCACCGGCCTCGAACGCCCTGTCCGTCACCACCGACGACGTGGCGGGCCCCGGCAACCACCTCAAGGTCGGCTACTTCGCGCAGTGGGGCATCTACGGCCGCCAGCACTTCGTGAAGAACCTGGACACGTCCGGCGCCGCCGCGAAGCTCGACGTCATCAACTACGCCTTCGAGAACGTCGATCCGGTGAACCACACCTGCCTGGCCGGGGTGGTCAAGGGCGTCTCGGGCAACCCGCAGGACCCGGACGAGGGCACGGGCGCGGGGGACGCGGAGGCGGACTACGGCCGCGCGTTCTCCGCCGCACAGTCGGTGGACGGCGTGGCGGACGACGGCTGGGGGAAGCTGCGCGGCAACTTCAACCAGCTGAAGAAGCTCAAGGCCAAGCACCCGCACCTCAAGGTCGTCGTCTCCCTCGGCGGCTGGACGTTCTCGAAGTTCTTCGCGGACGCGGCGGCGACACCCGCTTCCCGGGAGAAGTTCGTGAAGTCCTGCGTGGACGTGTGGATCAAGGGCAACCTGCCGGTCTACAACGGCGCGGGCGGCCCCGGTTCCGGCGCGGGCGTGTTCGACGGCATCGACATCGACTGGGAGTGGCCGGGCTCCGAGGGCCACCCGGGCAACCACTGGGGCCCCGCCGACAAGAACAACCTCACCGCGCTCCTCGCCGAGTTCCGCACACAGCTCGACGCACTCGGCGGCGAGCACAAGCTCCTGACCGCGTTCACCCCCGCGGACCCGGCGAAGATCGAGGCGGGCTGGGACCTCTCCAAGATCTTCGACTCCCTCGACTACGCCAACGTCCAGGGGTACGACTTCCACGGCGCCGGAAGCGACAACTCCTGGGAGCCAAAGCGGACCGGCCACCAGGCCAACCTGCACCGCGACGCGCAGGACCCCTACCCCTTCGACTTCAGCGTCGAGCGCGCCGTCAAGACGTACCTCGACGCGGGCGTCCACCCGCGCAAGCTCACCATCGGCTTCCCCTTCTACGGCCGCGGCTGGAAGGAGGTCGCCGACGGCGGCGCCAAGGGCGAATGGCAGTCGGCGAACGGCGCGGCGCCCGGCCAGTTCCCGGAGGAGGCGGGCACCAGGGGCTACCACAACCTGCTGACCAGCATCCCGAACCTCACGGTCCACCACGACGAACAGTCCGTCTCCACCTACGGCTACACCGGCAACGGCGGCCAGTGGTGGAGCTTCGACGACCCCTGGTCGATCACCAAGAAGACCGACTGGCTCAAGTCCAAGGGCCTGCTCGGCGGAATGGTCTGGGAGATGTCGGGCGACACCCCCACCGGCACGCTCATGACGGCACTGGACAACGGCCTGAAGTGAGGCGAGCCCACCCCCGTGGTGGAAGCAGGCAGCGCAACGAGGGACCACCCCAAGTCCGACAGCAAACGGGGGGCGGGTGGGAAACACCCACCACAAAGCAGGCAGCGCAACGAGGGACCACCCCAAGTCCGACAGCAAACGGGGGGGGGTGGGTGGGAGACATCCGCCGCGAAGCAGGCGGTGCACGTGCGGCCACCCCGGCCGGGGTCACCCCACCCCCGCCCGGCCGGGCGCCCTAGCCCACCCCCCTGTACAGCTGCTACGCGCGTAGATATGCTCCCCTCGTGACCATGCGGACGACTCCACCCACACAGACAGACGCGGCCGCCGCGGCACCGCCCCCCGCCCAGGCCGCCCCCGGCGCCGGCGCCTTCGACGACGTCACCGCGTCGGCGACCACCCTGCGCCGGTTCCTGCACGGCCTGCCGGGCGTGGACGCGGTCGGCCTGGAGGCCCGCGCGGCGGCGCTCGGGACGCGTTCGATCAAGACCACGGCGAAGGCGTACGCCATCGACCTGGCCATCTCCATGATCGACCTGACGACCCTGGAGGGCGCGGACACCGCGGGCAAGGTCCGGGCGCTCGGCGCGAAGGCGGTCCACCCGGACCCGACCGACCGCACCACCCCGACGACCGCCGCGGTCTGCGTGTATCCGGACATGGTGGCGACGGCCAAGCAGGCCGTGGCCGGCAGCGGCGTCAAGGTCGCCTCGGTCGCGACCGCCTTCCCGGCGGGCCGCGCCGCCCTCGGCGTGAAGCTCGCCGACGTCCGCGACGCCGTCGCGGCGGGCGCGGACGAGATCGACATGGTCATCGACCGCGGCGCGTTCCTCGCGGGCGACTACATGAAGGTGTACGAGGAGATCGTCGCCGTGAAGGAGGCCTCCGCGCAGGCCCGCCTGAAAGTCATCTTCGAGACCGGCGAACTCTCGACGTACGACAACATCCGCCGCGCGAGCTGGATCGGCATGCTCGCCGGCGCGGACTTCATCAAGACGTCGACCGGCAAGGTCGGGGTGAACGCGACCCCCGCGAACACCCTCCTCATGCTGGAGGCCGTCCGCGACTTCCGCGCCCAGACCGGCGTCCAGGTGGGCGTGAAGCCCGCGGGCGGCATCCGCACCTCCAAGGACGCCGTCAAGTTCCTGGTCCTGGTCAACGAGACCGCGGGCGCGGACTGGCTGGACAACCACTGGTTCCGCTTCGGCGCGTCCAGCCTGCTCAACGACCTGCTGATGCAGCGCCAGAAGCTGGCCACCGGCCGCTACTCCGGTCCTGACTACGTGACGGTGGACTGATCACCATGGCATCGACTTTCGACTACGCACCGGCGCCCGAGTCCCGCTCGGTCGTCGACATCGCCCCCTCCTACGGCCTGTTCATCGACGGCGAGTTCACCGACGCCGCGGACGGCAAGGTCTTCAAGTCCGTCAGCCCGGCCACCGAAGAGGTGCTCTCCGAGGTCGCGCGGGCGGGCACGGAAGACGTGGACCGCGCCGTCAGGGCGGCCCGCAAGGCCTTCGAGAAGTGGTCCGCGCTCCCCGGCGCCGAGCGCGCGAAGTACCTCTTCCGCATCGCCCGCATCATCCAGGAGCGCAGCCGCGAGCTGGCCGTCCTGGAGACCCTCGACAACGGCAAGCCGATCAGGGAGACCCGCGACGCGGACCTCCCCCTGGTCGCCGCGCACTTCTTCTACTACGCGGGCTGGGCCGACAAGCTCGACCACGCGGGCTACGGCGCGAATCCGAAGCCGCTGGGCGTCGCGGGCCAGGTCATCCCCTGGAACTTCCCGCTCCTGATGCTGGCCTGGAAGATCGCCCCGGCCCTCGCGACCGGCAACACGGTGGTCCTCAAGCCCGCCGAGACGACCCCCCTCTCGGCCCTGTTCTTCGCGGACATCTGCCGCCAGGCGGGCCTGCCCAAGGGCGTCGTCAACATCCTTCCCGGGTACGGCGACGCGGGCGCGGCCCTGACCGCCCACCCGGACGTGAACAAGGTCGCCTTCACCGGCTCCACGGCCGTCGGCAAGGAGATCGCCCGCACCGTCGCCGGTACGGACAAGAAGCTCACGCTCGAACTGGGCGGCAAGGGCGCCAACATCGTCTTCGACGACGCGCCGATCGACCAGGCCGTCGAGGGCATCGTCACGGGCATCTTCTTCAACCAGGGCCAGGTCTGCTGCGCGGGCTCCCGCCTCCTCGTACAGGAGTCGATCCAGGAGGAACTCCTGGACTCCCTCAAGCGCCGCCTCACCACCCTCCGCCTGGGCGACCCGCTCGACAAGAACACCGACATCGGCGCGATCAACTCCGCCGAGCAGCTCGCCCGCATCACCGCGCTCGCCGAGACGGGCGAGGCGGAGGGCGCCGAGCGCTGGTCGGCCCCCTGCGAACTGCCGAGCTCCGGCTACTGGTTCGCCCCGACGCTCTTCACGAACGTCACGCAGGCGCACACCGTCGCCCGCGACGAGATCTTCGGCCCGGTCCTGTCCGTCCTCACCTTCCGCACCCCGGAAGAGGCCGTCGCCAAGGCCAACAACACGCAGTACGGCCTGTCGGCGGGCATCTGGACGGAGAAGGGCTCGCGCATCCTCGCGGTCGCGAACAAGCTCCGCGCCGGGGTCGTCTGGGCCAACACGTTCAACAAGTTCGACCCGACCTCGCCCTTCGGCGGCTACAAGGAGTCGGGCTTCGGCCGCGAGGGCGGCCGCCACGGCCTGGAGGCGTACCTCGATGTCTAAGGAATCACTGGGCGGCTCCGCCGCGGGCGCAACGCGCCTGAGCGTCTTCAAGACCTACAAGCTGTACGTGGGCGGCAAGTTCCCGCGTTCCGAGAGCGGCCGGGTGTACGAGGTGACGGACCCTAAGGGCAAGTGGCTGGCCAACGCGCCGCAGTCGTCCCGCAAGGACGCCCGTGACGCGGTCGTGGCCGCGCGCAAGGCGTTCGGCGGCTGGTCGGGGGCGACCGCGTACAACCGCGGGCAGGTCCTCTACCGCGTCGCGGAGATGCTGGAGGGCCGCCGCGAGCAGTTCGTCCGCGAGGTCGCCGACGCGGAGGGGCTGTCCAAGTCCAAGGCCGCCGCGGTCGTGGACGCGACGGTCGACCGCTGGGTCTGGTACGCGGGCTGGACGGACAAGATCGCCCAGGTCGTGGGCGGGGCGAACCCGGTCGCGGGTCCCTTCTTCAACCTCTCCACGCCGGAGCCGACGGGCGTCGTCACCGTCGTCGCCCCCCAGGAGTCGTCCTTCCTGGGCCTGGTGTCGGTCGTCGCCCCCGTGATCGCGGCCGGCAACACGGCCGTCGTCATCGCCTCCGAGAAGGCCCCGCTCCCCGCCCTCTCCCTGGGCGAGGTCCTGGCCACGTCGGACGTGCCCGGCGGCGTCGTCAACGTACTGAGCGGCAACACCCGGGAGCTCGCCCTCCCGCTGGCCGCCCACCAGGACGTGAACGGCATCGACCTGGCCGGTGCGGGCGCCGAGCTGGCGAAGGAGTTGGAGGTGGCCGCGGCGGACAACCTGAAGCGTGTGCTTCGTCCACAGGCTGTGGACGCGGACTTCGCCGGCTCCCCCGGCACTCACCGTCTGACCGCCTTCCTCGAGACGAAGACGGTCTGGCACCCGACGGGGTCGCTGGGCGCCTCGGGCTCGTCGTACTAGGCCCCCTGGGGGGGCTCCGCCCCCCCAGACCCCCCTTTCCCACCCACCCGCCCTTGCTGCTCCTGACGGGACGTAGTCGGCACACCCCGGCAACTACCGACCCGCCCGGCGACGTTCCAGCCCGTCCGGCGTTTGAGGACGAGGCCGCAGGCCGATCGGCGGGGGCCTGTCCCACCCGCCCGGGACCCCCACCTCGGGGGCCCGGGGGCGGAGCCCCCGGTTTCGGGAAGGGGCGGGATTGGGGAGAGCCCCGCAGGGTCACCCCGGCAGCGCCCCCGTCACCGCCCCCACCCCCGGCATCTCCGACAGCGACCCCTGGGTCAGCGGTCCCGTCACCATCCCGGTGGACACCGGCTTGAAGTCGGCTACTTGTGTGCCCACACCGTTGTCGAGCGGATCCACCCCGGTCCCCGCCAGGGGGTTGAGCTTCAGGTTCTTGACGGGCGCCAACCCCCCACCCGCGGCCCGCTGCACCCCATAGAGCAACGCGTTCCCCGCGGTGGCCGGATCGACGTCACCGATCGGCGTGGCAACCCCGGGCGCGGGCGCCTCCGCGGGCGCGGCACCCGCGGCCCCGCCCCCGAGCCCCAGCGCCGCCCCCGCCACGGAGAGACCGAGCCCCGCCCGCAGCAGCGCACGGCCCGCAGAGGAAAACGTGGACGTCGTGGAAGTCGTCGGTGCCGCGTGCCGCGCCGCGTGCCGTTCAGGGTGTCGAGCCATGGGGACCGCCTCCACGGAATATACGTAAGTAATCGAGCGTGCACGAAGAGTAGTTGACCCAGGCGCCCCGTATCAAAGACCGCACAGCCCCTCCGAGGCCCACGGAACCGTCACCACCCCCACTCCCCTAGAGGCACATCCCCACCTCCCCCTGAAGAGCTACGCCCCAAAACCGCCCCCCAGCGGGACGCGCACCACCCCCGCGGTCGCTTAGCGTCACCAAGGCCACCACCGCCCCGCCAACAGGCCGACCGGCACCGCCTCCTGGCCCCGGGCCCAGCTCGAAGGACACCCGCCGTGCCCGACCGCACACTCCCTCCGAAAGCCCTCCCCCTCCCACCCCTGACGTGGCCCCGCCCTCTCCGCCGCCTCCCCCACACCTTGGTGGTCCTCGCCGCCGTGGCCCTCTCCGCGACCGGCGCGGACCTGACCGCCAGGCTCCTGGCGGTCGTCCACGCGGTCACGCTGGTGCTGGCGCTGCGCAACCCCGTCCAGGCCTGCTGGCTCTCCCTCGCGTGCTTCGTCGGCATCAGCGTCGGCCACCCGCCGACGCCGGACAACGACATCTGGGCATGGGTGGTGCACGCGTGCGTCCTGTTCTTGCTGTCCCTGCGGATCCCGCTGCCCCCGGCGGCCGCGGCGGCGGCCGTGAGCGCCGCCGCGGGCGCGGCCTTGAAGGCGGCCGGAGCGGGCGTCGGCTCCTGGTCGACGGTCGCGGCGGGCACCGCTCTCTTCGGCGCCGCCCTCCTCGTGGGCGCCGTCCGCCGGGGCCGCCGCGAGGACCGGGCCCGCCTCGCGGAGCAGACCGCGGCGACCGCGCACGAGCGGGCGCGGCGCACCGTACTGGAGGAGCGCGCACGCATCGCCCGCGAGCTGCACGACGTGGTGGCCCACCACATGTCCCTCATCTCCATCCAGGCCGACGCCGCGCCCTACCGCGTACCGGACCCGCCGCACGAACTGGTCACCGAGCTGGCGGCGATCCGCGCCAACGCCCTCGAAGGCCTCGCCGAACTGCGCAGGCTGCTCGGCCTGCTGCGCCCGGACGCCCCCGGCGACGCCCCGGCCGACACCACCCCGCAGCCCTCCCTCGCCCAACTCGACGCCCTGCTGGACCAGGTGCGGGCCGCCGGGCTTCCGGTGGCCGCGCGGGTCGAGGGGACGCGGCGCCCGCTGCCGCCGGGCGTGGAGCTGTCGGCGTACCGCATGGTCCAGGAGGCGCTGAGCAACACCCTGCGGCACGCCCCCGGCGCCGATACGGCCGTCGAACTCGCCTACGGCCACGCGACGTTGGCGCTGCGCGTCACGAACGGCCGGGCCGCGTGGCCCGCCCCGCCCTCGCCCGGCGCGGGCCACGGCGTCACCGGCATGCGGGAGCGCGCCGCGATGCTCGGCGGCGACTTCGCGGCGGGTCCCACGCCGGAGGGCGGGTATGAAGTCACCGCGACCCTCCCGACCGCCGCCGCACCCACTCCGGCCCCCACGGACAAGGACACCCCCGCATGACGATCCGCGTGGTGATCGCCGACGACCAGGCGATGGTCCGCGACGCCTTCTCGGTGTTGCTCGGCGCCCAGCCCGGCATCGAGGTCGTCGGCACGGCGCGGGACGGCGCGGAGGCCGTCACCCTCGCCGAGGAGCTGCGGCCGGACGTGATCGTGATGGACATCCGCATGCCCGGAGTCGACGGCCTCGACGCCACCCGCCGGATCACCGCACACCCCGACGCACACCCGAAGATCCTCGTCCTGACCACCTTCAATCTCGACGAGTACGTGTACGAGGCGCTGCGCGCGGGCGCCGCCGGCTTCCTGCTCAAGGACGCCTCGGGCGTCGAACTCGCCGAAGCGGTACGGGTGGTGGCGGGCGGCGACGCGCTGCTCTCCCCCGACCTCACCCGGCGTCTCATCGCGGAGTTCGCGCGCCTGAGCGCCGGGGCCGGGCCCGGGCCTGGTCAGCAGCGGTCCGACGTGCGGATCGACGCCCTCACCGGCCGGGAGACCGAGGTGCTCGCGCGGATCGCGCAGGGCCTGTCCAACGCGGAGATCGCCGCCGCCCTGACCGTCGCCGAGGAGACGGTCAAGACGCACGTGGGCCGCATCCTGCACAAGCTCGGGCTGCGCGACCGTACGCAGGCGGCGGTCTTCGCGTACGAGAGCGGCCTCGTCGTACCGGGCGGCACGGTGCCGTAAGGCCGCCTGGCTCTGCGGAGCCACCCGCGAGGTTGGCTCCGCGGCGGGATTCGCCGCCCCGGCTCGGCTCCTACTTTCGAAGGGCCGAGGCCGCCGCAGCACGGTGCGCGGCCACGAGACCGGGAGCTCCCGCACATGAAAACGACCAAGCCGCGCCGTCGCGGAGCCATGGCCGCCCTCCTCACCTGTGCCCTCGCCACTGAATCGATCGTTCTATCTACTGGCGAGGACAAGACCCCGGCCCACTCGTCCACCATCGCCACGCAGTCCCGGATCCCGCGCCTCCAACTGCCGACCCCCACGGGCCCGCACGCCGTCGGCCGTACCTCCCTCCACCTCGTCGACCACAGCCGCCGCGACCCGTGGGTGCCGAAGGCCGGCGCGCGGGAGCTGATGGTGACGCTGTACTACCCGGCGCGGAAGGGCACCGGCACCCCGGCCCCGTACATGACCACCAAGGGCGCCCGGCTCCTCCTTAAGGACCGCGGGATCGACGACGTCCCGCCGAAGGTCCTGAGCGGCACCCGCACCCACGGCCGCACGGGCGCGACGCCCGCCCGCGGAACGTATCCGCTGGTGCTCCTCTCGCCCGGCTTCGAGGTTCCCGGCACCACGCTCACGGGCCTGGCCGAGGACCTGACGAGCCGCGGGTACGTCGTCGCGGTGACGGACCACGCGTACGAAGCCGTGGGCGTCGAGTTCCCCGGCAAGGGCACCCTGCCGTGCGCGGCCTGCGGCCGGGTCGACGAGAACACCTTCGAGCCCGCGGCGCGCGGCCGCGGCGATGATCTCTCGTACGTCCTCGACGTACTGACCGGAAAGCCGAAAGAAGCGACGGACGGCGAGCGGCCGGCGTGGCGGCATGCGGGCCTGATCGACAAGAAGCGCGTCGGCATGGCCGGGCACTCGCTCGGCGGCGCGGGCACCGCCGCCGCCATGGCGAACGACGGCCGGATCCGCGCGGGCGCGAACCTCGACGGCCCCTTCCCGGGCCTCGGGCCCGCGGCGGACCTGTCCGGCCGCCCGTTCCTGATGCTGGGCACCGCGGCCGACCACAGCCCGGGAGGCAGGGACAGGACCTGGGACACGGCATGGGACCGGCTGGGCGGCTGGAAGCGGTGGGCGACGGTGACCGGCGCCGACCACTTCGCGTTCACCGACCTGGCCACCCTGGCCGGGCAGTTGGGCGAGGACGACCCCGAGGGGCTGCCGGGCAAGCGGGCCGCGGAGATCACCCGCGACTACGTCGGTGCCTTCCTCGACCTGCACCTGCGCGGCAGGCACAGCCCGCTCCTGGACGGCCCGAGCGCGGCGAACCCGGAGGTCGTCCTCCAGCACCACCCGCGCCGGGCGCCCCGTCCTCGCTGACGGCTCCTGAGGGTCGCTCGCGGATGCGTCGCATAGGCTCACACCCACGATGAACAGCAGTGATACGTCCGCGACCCCGCCCAAGGCCGACAAGGCGACGGTGCGCAGACACAACCTCGGTCTTGTCCTGCGCACCGTTCACGGCGAGGGCAAGGCGACCCGGGCCGGGGTCGCCGCTCGGGTCGGGCTGACCCGGGCCGCGGTCTCCTCTCTCGTCGACCAGCTCCTCACCGACGGCTTCCTGACCGAGTGGGGCAAGACGTTCAGCGGACAGGCGGGCCGCCCGGGCACGGCCCTGAAAGTGGCGCGCACCGGTCCCGCCGGGCTCGGCGTCGAGATCAACATCGACTACGTCACCGTGTGCGTCGTCGATCTGGCGGGCACCGATCGCGTACGCCTGGTGGAGCGGATGGACAACCGGGGCGCCACGCCCGGCCCTGTCCTCGCGCAGGCGGCACAGATCGCGGCGCGGGCTTTCGAGTCGGCGGCCGAGCAGGAACTGCGCCCGGTCGCCGCCGAGTTGGCGCTGCCCGGCCTGGTGTCGGGCGGCACGGTGCGGCAGGCACCGAACCTCGGGTGGAACCGGGTGCCGGTCGAGGGGCTGTTCGCGCAGGCGCTCACCGCGCTGCGGCCCGCGCAGCGCGCGCTGCCGGTCGGCGCGGACAACGAGGCGAACCTGGCGGCGATGGCCGAGCTCTGGTTCGGCGGCTGCGCGGGCGACGGCGGCGGGGACCGGGACCAGGACCGGGACCGGGGCCAGGGCCGGGTGGACAGCTTCATCTATCTCAGCGGCGAGATCGGCATCGGCGGCGCGCTCGTCCTGAACGGTCAGCTGCTGCGCGGGGCGCACGGGTTCGCCGGTGAGATCGGGCATGTCGTGCTGGATCCGGACGGGCCGAACTGCCGGTGCGGAGCGCGCGGATGTCTGGAGCAGTATGCGGGCCAGGCGGCCCTGTTGCGTGCGGCGGGTCTCGACGAGGCGGCGGGGGCGGCAGGCATCACGGAGCTGGAGACCCGGGCCCGCGCTGGCGACGATCGCGCCCTGACCACGCTGGAGAGCGCCGGGCGGCATCTTGGCCGGGTGCTGTCCGGCGCGGTGAATCTGGTCGATCCGGACGCGGTGGTGCTCGGCGGGGTCTTCCGCCGCCTGACGCCGTGGCTGGCGCCCGCCGCGGACGAGGAGCTGACGGCCCGTGTCGTCTCGGGCCTGTGGTCGCCCGGCAACGGCCGGCTGCGCGCGTCGTCCTCGTCCGGCGACGCGGCGCGCGGCGCGGCCGCCCGGGTCGTCCGCGAGGTCCTGGCGGACCCGGCGGCGTACGCGGAACACGGGGCGGGCTGAGGGCTTCCGGCTCTCCCGCGCATCACCCGCGATGCGCCGCGATCAGCTTCCGGTACCAGTGGTAGCTGTCCTTCGGCGTGCGCCGCTGCGTGTCGTAGTCGACGCGGACGATGCCGAACCGCTTCGCGTAGCCGAGGGCCCACTCGAAGTTGTCCAGGAGCGACCAGACGTAGTAGCCGCGCACGTCGACGCCCGCGTCCATGGCGGCGCGCAGGGCCGTGAGGTGGTCGTGCAGGTAGGCGACGCGGTCGGCGTCGTGCACGGCGCCGTCCGCGGCGGCCTCGTCGTGCTCCGCCGAGCCGTTCTCCGTGATGTGGATCGGCGGCAGCGCGTCACCGTACGTCTCCTTGAGGGAGGTCAGCAGGTCCGTGAAGGTCTCGGGGACGACCGGCCAGCCCATCGCCGTGCGGCGCACGCCCGGATACGCCGTCTCCGCGTACCGGTTGTCGGTGGCGACGCGCAGCGCGGGGTCGGGCTCGCGGTGCGGGGCGTCGGCGACGACGATCGGCCGGTAGTAGTTGACGCCGAGGAAGTCCAGTGGCTGGGCGATGAGTTCGAGGTCGCCGTCGCGCCGGAAGTCCTGCCGGGTGATGAGCTCGCCCCAGGTGTCCTCGTCCGTGGCCGGGTAGCGGCCCGCGAGGAGCGGCTCGGTCCACACGAGGTTGTGCTGGGTGTCGGCGCGGACGACGGCGGCACGGTCGGCGGCCGAGCCGGTGGCGGGGACGTTCCGGTCGAGGTTGAGGGTGATGCCCGCCTCGCGCACGCCGGCCGCCCGCAGCGCCTGCATGGCCAGGCCGTGGCCGACGAGCAGATGGTGTGCGGCGGCGAGCGCGCCGGTGCCTTCCTGGGCGCCGGGCGCGTGGCGGCCCACCGAGTAGCCGAGGAAGGCGCTGCACCAGGGCTCGTTGAGGGTGATCCAGCGCGGGACCCGGTCGGCGAGGTGCTCGGCGACGATCGCCGCGTACTCGGCGAACCGCTCCGCGGTCGCACGGACCCGCCAGCCACCTCGGTCCTCCAGGGCCTGCGGCAGGTCCCAGTGGTAGAGGGTGGCGGCGGGTTCGATGCCCGCCTCCAGCAACTCGTCCACCAGGCGGGAGTAGAAGTCGAGGCCCTTCTGGTTCGCGGGCCCCTCCCCGGTCGGCTGGATGCGCGGCCAGGCGATCGAGAAACGGTACGAGTCGACGCCGAGGGCGCGCAGGAGCGCCACGTCCTCGGGGTAGCGGTGGTAGTGGTCGCAGGCCACGTCGCCGGTGTCGCCGCCGACGGTCCGGCCGGGGGTGTGGCTGTAGGTGTCCCAGATGGAGGGTCCGCGTCCGTCCTCGTCCGCGGCGCCCTCGATCTGGTACGAGGCGGTGGCCGCGCCGAACACGAAGCCCGGCGGGAAGGTGGGGAACTCGTTCATGAACAGCCTTACTTGACGGATCCGCCGGTGATGCCGGCGGCGATGTACTTCTGGGCGAGGACGAGCAGAACGGCCGCCGGGATGGCCGACAGGACGGCGGCGGCCATCACCGAGCCCCAGTCGCCGACGTGGGCGCCGATGTACTGGTAGATGCCGAGGGTGACGGGCTTGACGTCGTCGGTGGTGTTGAGGGTGAGCGCGAACATGAAGTCGCTCCACGCGTACAGGAACGAGAACAGCCCCGCGGTGATCAGGGAGTTGCGGCTCATCGGCAGCACGACCTGGACGAACGTGCGCAGCCTGCCCGCGCCGTCGACCTCCGCCGCCTCGATGACCTCCCTGGGGATGGCCACCATGAAGGAGCGCATCAGGACGATGGCGAAGGGGATGCCGAGCGAGGCGTCGGCGAGCATCAGGCCGAAGTAGGAGTTGACCAGGCCGAGATCGACGTACGCGCTGTAGAGGGCGTTGGCGATGACGATGCCCGGCACCATCTGCGTGATGAGGGTGCCGAACACGATGGACTTGGTGCCGGGCAGCCGGAACTGGGCGAGCCCGTACGCGGCGGGCGCGGCGATCGCCAGACAGATGCCGACGGCGCCGAGCGAGACGACGAGGGACGTCAGCAGGTGGCCGCCCTGCTCGCTGATGGCGGAGGTGAAGCCGGACAGGTCCACCGAGTGCGGAACGGGCGAGACCTCAAGGAGCCCGGACTCGGGCTGCAGCGCCGTATTGATCATCCAGTACAGCGGGAACAGCATCACGCACAGGATGACGACGCCCGCGACGGTGGCGCCCCGGCGGCGCTTCGGCTTCCGCACGACGGGCGGATGAGTGGTCGCCATGCCGGTCACTTCCCCTCGGAGCGGTTGGCCCGCAGGTAGAACACCGCGAAGACGGCGGAGATCAGGATGAGGACGTTGCCGACGACGGCGCCCGCGCCGAAGTCCAGCTGGACGAAGGAGCTCTGGTAGGTGAGGGTGCCGAGCGTCTGGGTGGCGTCGGCGGGGCCGCCGTCGGTCAGCGCGAGGATCAGGTCGAGGATCTTGACCGTCGACATGAAGCCCAGGACCAGGACGACGGTGATGACGGGCTTGAGCAGCGGCAGGGTGACGGAGCGGAAGGTGCGCCAGGCGGAGGCGCCGTCCAGGGACGCGGCCTCGTACAGCTCCTTGGGGATCTCCTGGAGTCCGCCGTAGAGGATCACCATGTTGAACGGGATGCCGATCCAGATGTTCACCATGATCACGGAGAACAGGGCCATGCCGGGGCTGGTCAGCCACGGGGTGTGGCCGCCGAGGCCGAGGGTGTCGGCGAACGAGTTCAGCACGCCGGTGTCCTGGTCGAGGATGCGGCGCCACACGATGCCCGAGACGACCATCGGCACCAGCCAGGGCAGCAGGATCAGCGAGCGCAGGAACCCGTTGAGCGGGAATTTCTTCGTGAAGAAGACGGCGAGCGCGAGGCCGATGCCGAACTGGCCGATCAGGGAGCCGACGGTGAAGACGATGGTGTGCCACAGCGCCTTGCCGAAGAGGTCGTCCTGGAAGACCTTGCTCCAGTTGTCGGTGCCGTTGAAGGGGGCCTTGCCGTCGAAGAACGTGGACGGCGAGAAGTCCTGGAAGCTCATCACGACGTTGCGGACGAGCGGATAGCCGAAGAACAGCAGCATGAAGACGACGGCGGGCGCGACGAAGCCCCACTGGGAGAGTCTGCGGCGGCGCCGGGCGCGCAGCGGGTCGGTCTTCTTCGTGCTGACGGTGCGCCGGGCGGCGGGCGTCGAGGCGGTGGTGGTCGACATGGTCGTTCAGTCCCCTCAGTTCCCGCTCGTGGCGCGGTCCTGCGCCTGCTTCAGCGCGGCCTCGCTGGACCGGCCGGTCAGCGCCGACTGGAAGGCGCTCTGCAGAGCGAGCGACACGGACGACCAGCGGGCTCCGACCTTCGCGGTGCGGGAGCGGGCGGTGGCCACCTGGTCGGCGAGGGCGTCGAGTTCGGGCACTTCCTTGCGCCAGATCGCGGCGGCCTTCTCGTTGGCCGGGACCATCCAGCTGTTGCGCGCGTAGGAGATCTGCTCCTTCTCGCTCGACATGCAGCCGATGATCTTCGCGGCGGTCTGCTCGCGCGCGCTGTCACCGGTCTTGGGCACGGTGAGCACGGCGCCGCCCAGCGGGCCGACGGACTTGTCGCCCGCCTTCGGGACGGGTATCCGCGCGATGCCCCAGTGCAGGCTCTTCTTGGTGTTGAGGGTCTCGACCTGCCAGGGACCGTTGATCATCATCGCGGCGTTGCCGGCCATGAACTGGTCGTTGACGTCGGCCTGGGTCCAGGTGACGGTCGACTTGGACAGCGAGCCGTCCTTGATGAGGTCCTTCCAGTAGTCGAGGGCCCCGGCGACATCCGGGGTGGCGAGGTTCGTCTCGTCGCCGCCGTTGGACCACATGAACGGGGTGAACTGGAAGACGCCGTCCTCGGCACCGCCCGCGCTCAGCCCGATGCCGTACTGCCTGCCGCGGGTGAGCTTCTTCGCGGCCTGCCTCATCTCGCCCCAGGTGGTGGGGACTTGGAGGCCGGCCTTCTTGAGGATGTCCTTGTTGTAGAACAGAGCGAGGGTGTTCACCGTGCGCGCGGCACCGTAGTACGTCCCTTTGTACGAGCCGAACTCGACGATGCCCCGGGGGATGTCCTTGGTGGACAGGCCCAGGGTGCGCAGGTCGATCAGGCCGCCCGCCTCGGCGAACGTCGGCACCTCGGAGGCATCGAACTGGATGACGTCCGGGAGCGACTTGGACGACGCCATGCGCAGCGCCTTCGTCATGACCTGCGCGGCAGGGACGCTCTGCTGCTCGATGGTGATGCCAAGCCGCTTGCCGCAGCGCGAGAGCGCGGCGGCGTCCCAGCTGTGGTACGAGTCGTCGGTCGAGGAGTTGAGGACGGTGTAGACGTCGTCGTCGCGCTGCTGCCCGCAGCCGGCGAGCGCCGTGGTCGCGACGAGTGCGGAGACAACGGTGAGCGGGACCAGTGCCCGTCGGCCGGTTCGGCGGCGCCCGGCGCGCGTCGCCTCCGGTGAGGTTACTGCTGTCACGGTGGTTGCCCTTGCCTGGGAGGGGTGATCAGCGGACGCCGAGCAGGTGCTCCATGGCGAGCTGGTCGAGCCGCTCGAAGGCCATGGACCGCTGGGCGGCGGCGGTGACGTCGAAGTCCTCGAACGCGCCCTTGTCCGCGAGGAGTCCGGCGAGGCCGTCGGCGGCGGTGGGCCGGGCGAGCTCGTCGAGCCGGGAGTCGCGCAGCGCCTGCCGCACCTCGGCGTCGGCGCGGAAGGCGGCCGCACGCTCCTTGAGGATCAGATAGTTGCGCATGCAGTTCTTCGCGGACTCCCAGACGCCGTCGAAGCCGTCGGTGCGCACCGGCTTGAAGTCGAAGTGGCGCGGCCCCTCGTACCCGGCGCTCTCCAGCAGGTCGACGAGCCAGAACGCCTGGCGCACGTCACCGGCGCCGAAACGGAGGTCCTGGTCGTACTTGATGCCGTTCTGGCCGTTGAGGTCGATGTGGAAGAGCTTGCCCGCCCACAGGGCCTGGGCGATGCCGTGCGGGACGTTCAGGCCCGCCATCTGCTCGTGTCCCACCTCGGGGTTCACGCCGTACAGTTCGGGCCGCTCCAGGCGCTCGATGAACGCGAGGGCGTGGCCGACGGTGGGCAGCAGGATGTCGCCGCGCGGCTCGTTCGGCTTGGGCTCGATGGCGAAGCGCAGGTCGTAGCCCTGCGACGTGACGTACTCGCCGAGCAGGTCGAAGGCTTCCTTCATGCGGTCAAGGGCGTCGCGGACGTCCTTCGCGCCGCCCGACTCGGCACCCTCGCGGCCGCCCCAGGCGACGTAGGTGGTGGCGCCGAGCTCGACGGCGAGATCGATGTTGCGGATCGTCTTGCGCAGCGCGTAGCGGCGCACGTCGCGGTCGTTGGCGGTGAAGCCGCCGTCCTTGAACACCGGGTGCGTGAAGAGGTTCGTCGTCGCCATCGGCACGGTGAGCCCGGTCTCGTCGAGCGCGGCGCGGAACCGCTTGACGACGGCCTCGCGCTCGCTGTCCGAGGCGCCGAAGGGGATCAGGTCGTCGTCGTGGAACGTCACGCCGTGCGCGCCGAGTCCGGCCAGGCGCCGCACCGACTCGACGGGGTCGAGCGCGGGACGCGTGGCGTCGCCGAACGGGTCGTTGCCCCGCCAGCCGACGGTCCACAGACCGAACGTGAACTTGTCGTCAGGGGTGGGAGTGAAGCGATCGGACATGGTGCGGCCCTTTACTGCTTGCTGCTGCTTGCGGCTTGTCGCGGCTTGCTCGCTGCGCGACCCGATGGCCGACGGAGGTTTGTTTTCCGACATGACTAATACGCCATGCACCGTCGAAGCGCTAGCCCCATGCACCCTGCCAACTCGAGGGCCGCCCGCAGCCACCTGGAGTTATATGAATCGAAGCGCTTCACCGATCCTCCACCACGCGACCCTTGCCCTTTTGTTTTCTGCACGATCAAATGGCGACGGCAGATCGTTCGCCTTCAAGATCGCAAGCAAGTTGAGAGCCCCCTGCTCACCTGGGAAGTTCATGAAGTTCACCGACGGCTTCTGGCTGCTGCGCGACGGGGTCCAGGCCTCGTACGCCACCGAGGTCCGAGACATCCGCACGAGCACCGACCGATTCACCGCGTACGCCGCCGTCAAGCGCGTCGAGCGCCGCGGGGACACCCTCAACTCCCCGCTGCTGACCGCCGACTGCTTCTCCCCCGCCGAGGGCGTCATCGGCGTCCGCGTCACGCACCTCGCGGGCGGGCGCCGCCCCGGCCCCGACTTCGCGCTGCCCGGCGCGCACACCTCCGCCGGGCAGGTGCGCCGCGACGGCAACGTTGTCGAGCTGACGAGCGGCGCCCTGTCCGTCCGCCTGGACGCCGCCGCACCCTGGACGCTGTCCTTCCGCGACGCGAACGGACGCGAGGTGACACAGGCGGGCCGCAAGGGCACGGCCTTCTTCACCACCGCCGACGGCGCCCACCACATGGCCGGACAGCTCACCCTCGGCGTCGGCGAGCAGGTCTACGGCCTCGGCGAACGCTTCACCCCGTTCGTCAAGAACGGCCAGGTCGTCGACATGTGGCAGGCCGACGGCGGCACCAGCAGCGAACAGGCCTACAAGAACGTGCCGTTCAGCCTCCACCTCTCCCCCGCCGGCGCGTACGGCGTGTTCGTCGGCCACCCCGGCAAGGTCGGCTACGAGATCGGCTCCGAGTCGGTCGGCCGGATGCAGTTCAGCGTCGAGGACCAGACACTCACGTACTACGTCGTCGCGGGCCCCACCCCCAAGGACGTACTGCGCCGCTACACCGCGCTCACCGGCCGCCCGGCGCTGCCGCCGGCCTGGTCCTTCGGCCTGTGGCTGACCACGTCGTTCACCACGCGGTACGACGAGGAGACCGTCACGTCCTTCGTCGACGGCATGGCCGAACGGGACATCCCGCTGAGCGTCTTCCACTTCGACTGCTTCTGGATGCGCGAGTACCAGTGGTCGGACTTCCGCTGGGACCCGGACGTCTTCCCCGACCCGGAGGGCATGCTGGCCCGCCTCAAGAAACGTGGCCTGCGGATCTCCGTCTGGATCAATCCGTACATCGCCCAGAAGTCCGCCCTGTTCGACGAGGCCGCGCGGCGGGGGTATCTGGTGCGGCGGCCGAACGGCGACATCTGGCAGTGGGACCTGTGGCAGGCCGGCATGGGCCTGGTCGACTTCACGAACCCGGACGCCTGCGCCTGGTTCCAGGGGAAGTTGAAGGTGCTCCTCGACCAAGGTGTCGACTGCTTCAAGACGGACTTCGGCGAGCGCATCCCCACCGACGTCGTCTGGCACGACGGCTCCGACCCGGAGCGCATGCACAACTACTACACGCACCTGTACAACCAGGTCGTCTTCGAGCTGCTGCAGAAGGAGCGCGGCACCGGCGAGGCGGTGCTGTTCGCGCGCTCGGCCACGGCGGGCGGCCAGCAGTTCCCGGTGCACTGGGGCGGCGACTGCTGGGCGTCGTTCGGCGCGATGGCGGAGTCGTTGCGCGGCGGGCTCTCGCTGTCCCTGTCCGGCTTCGGCTTCTGGTCGCACGACATCGGCGGCTTCGAGGGCACGCCCGACGCGGCCGTCTTCAAGCGCTGGCTGGCCTTCGGCCTGCTGTCCTCGCACAGCCGCCTGCACGGCTCCAGTTCGTACCGGGTGCCGTGGGAGTTCGGCGACGAAGCGGTCGACGTGGCCCGGAAGTTCACCCGGCTCAAGCACCGCCTGATGCCGTATCTGTACGGTGCGGCGGCCGAGGCCCACCGCGACGGTGTGCCCCTGATGCGGCCCATGCTCCTGGAGTTCCCCGAGGACCCGGCGTCCCGCACGCTCGACCGGCAGTACATGCTCGGCCCGGACCTGCTCGTGGCGCCGGTGTTCACCGAGCACGGCGACGTCGAGTTCTACCTCCCCGAAGGCACCTGGACGCACCTGCTGACCGGTGAGCGGGTGCGGGGCCCGGGCTGGCGCCGTGAGACGCACGGCTTCGACAGCCTGCCGCTGTACGTCCGCCCGGGCGCGGTGCTCCCGCTCGCCGCCGACGAGCAGCGGCCCGACGGTGACTGGGCCGACGGCCTCACCCTGCTGGTCACGCCCGGCGCGCACGACGCGACCGTCAGACTTCCCGACCACGAGGGCTGCACGGCCGCGACCTACCGGGTGAGCCGGGACGCGGGGAGCGGTGCGGTGGCGGTGACGGCGCCTGATGGGGGCGCGGTGCCGCACGTCAGGGAGCTGTGAGCTGCTGACCGTGGGCGCACCCGTCTAGGCGCCTGCTGGGCGTCGGTTGATAATGGCTGTCGACCATGCTGACGAGCCGCGCCAAACGGGATCAAAAAGAACGCAGATGCCCGATTCGCCAGCGACGCCATATGTGAAGAGGTTCACAGAATTGGGTTCCCATCCCCCGATACCCACCCGAGTCGTGCTGCTCGCCGGCCCCTCCGGCTCGGGCAAGTCGTCGTTCGCGGCCCGCACGGGACTGCCCGTGCTGTGCCTCGACGACTTCTACAAGGAAGGCACCGACCCGTCGCTGCCTCAGGTCGCCGGCACGTCGGACATCGACTGGGACTCCCCGCTGTCCTGGGACGCGGACGTCGCGCTCGCCGCGATCGGCGAGCTGTGCCGCACCGGCCGCACCCGGGTCCCGGTGTACGACATCGCGACGAGCGCGCGGGTCGGCGAGGAGTCGCTGGACATCGAGCGCACGCCGCTGTTCATCGCGGAGGGCATCTTCGCCGCCGACATCGTGGAGCGCTGCCGTGATCTTGGCGTCCTGGCGGACGCGATCTGCCTGCGCGGGCGCCCCGCGACGACGTTCCGGCGCCGCCTCCTGCGCGATCTGCGCGAGGGCCGCAAGTCCGTGCCGTTCCTGCTGCGCCGGGGCTGGCGCCTGATGCGCGCGGAGCGCTCCATCGTGGCCCGCCAGACCGCGCTCGGCGCGCACCCCTGCGGCAAGGAGGAGGCCCTTGGCCGGCTCGCGGCCGCGGCGGCGGGCCGCTGCGTCAAGGCCCGCGCGACGGCCTGAGCCCAGGCACCGCCCACGCCGGACAGGTCCGGGCACGACCAACGCCAGGCCTGTCCAGGCACCGCCCAGGCCAGGCAGGACCAGGCACCACCCACGGCAAACAGCGGGCCCGGAAAGACCCCCCGGCCCTCCGGTCCCGCTGTCTGTTTCCCCGTTGGTCCCCCGTGTCCCCCCGTGGACCCCCGTTTCCCCCGTGGGTTCCCACCACCCCCCAGTTCCCCCGGTGGGTCCCCCATCACCTGCTTCCGCCGCTTCCCCCGAAGCGACGGCCCCCCGTCCTCAGGCGACCAGTTCGCCGAAGGACTCCTCCTGGTCACGGCCGAAGCTGAGGACCTCGTCCTCGCGCAGCCGGCGGAGCGACCGCCAGATGCTGGACTTCACCGTGCCCACGCTGATGTCGAGGATGTCCGCGATCTCCGGGTCCGTACGGCCCTCGTAGTAACGCAGGACCAGCATGGTGCGCTGGAGCTCGGGCAGCCGGGCGAGGGCCTGCCACAGCACGGCGCGCAGCTCGGTGCCGCGCATCGCGTCCGTGTCGCCCACCGTCTCCGGCAGTTCCTCGGTCGGGTACTCGTTGAGCTTGCGGCGGCGCCAGGCACTGATGTGCAGGTTCGTCATGGTGCGCCGCAGATAGCCGCCGACGGCGGCCTTGTCGCTGATCCGGTCCCAGGCGCGGTACGTCGAGAACAGCGCGCTCTGCAGCAGGTCCTCGGCCTCGAACCGGTCACCGGTCAGGTGGTAGGCGGTGGCGTACAGGGAGGCGCGGCGCTCCTGGACGTAGGCGGTGAACGCCGCTTCGGCGTCCTCGCTCTCCGTCCGGGACTGCGTCCGCTCCCCCGAGACCTCCCTGTACGCGGCTCCCCCGTGAGCTCCCCCGTCACCGCCGCCCTTGAGTGCGTCAACCACCGTCATGTACGCGGTGTGCTGACGCCCGGTGCCGCGAGCGCACCCCCGCCCGCTCACGGCACCGGACTTCTCGTGCTTCTCAGAACTCCGGCCCAGGTCGTGCAGACGCGTGACAACTGCGCTTGAGCTGGTGCTGTGCAGCGTGTTCATCTCGCGCCCCCCGTCGTGGAGTCTGGGATTTCCGTGTGACCAAAACTCTGCCGGAGCCACTTCATGGCGGTGTCCCCCGACTGTCACAGGCCTGCAACAGGCCTCGTGGCACCGCAAGGGCACCGCTTACTCGTGTGGGTGAGGTGTGAGACCCCCGCCAACAGTCGAACTGGGCCCGCACCATGGGACAGAATGACGTTTGTGCCTTCCCTGTTGCTGATCGAGGACGACGACGCCATCCGGACGGCCCTGGAGCTTTCGCTGACGCGCCAGGGCCACCGGGTGGCCACCGCTGCCACCGGCGAAGACGGTCTGAAACTGCTGAGCGAACAGCGGCCGGACCTGATCGTGCTGGATGTGATGCTGCCGGGCATCGACGGCTTCGAGGTGTGCCGCCGCATCCGGCGCACCGACCAGTTGCCGATCATCCTGCTGACCGCGCGCAACGACGACATCGACGTGGTCGTGGGCCTGGAGTCGGGCGCCGACGACTATGTGGTCAAGCCCGTGCAGGGGCGGGTGCTCGACGCTCGTATCCGCGCTGTCCTGCGCCGCGGCGAGCGCGAGGCCAATGACGCGGCGACGTTCGGTTCGCTGGTGATCGACCGCGCGGCGATGACGGTGACGAAGAACGGCGAGGACCTGCAGCTCACGCCGACCGAGCTGCGGCTGCTCCTGGAGCTGAGCCGGCGGCCCGGGCAGGCCCTGTCGCGGCAGCAGCTGCTGCGCCTGGTGTGGGAGCACGACTACCTCGGCGACTCGCGGCTCGTCGACGCCTGCGTGCAGCGGCTGCGCGCCAAGGTCGAGGACGTGCCGTCCTCGCCGACGCTGATCCGTACGGTGCGTGGCGTGGGATACCGGCTGGACACGCCTCAGTGACCAAACCGCACGACAAGCTCCGCGGCCTGCCCGCGGCCCGCAAGGCGATCCTGTCCGGCCTGCGCTTCACCAGCCTGCGGCTGCGCCTTGTCGTGGTCTTCGCCCTGGTGGCGCTGACCGCCGCGGTCTCGGCGTCCGGCATCGCGTACTGGCTGAACCGCGAGGCCGTCCTCACGCGTGCGCAGGACGCGGCCCTGAAGGACTTCCGGCAGCAGTTGCAGACCCGCGCGGGCGCGCTGCCGCCGAACCCCACGCAGGACGAGCTGCAGGCCGCCGCCGGCCAGATGGCCAACAGCAGCCAGCGCTACAGCGTGCTGCTGATCAGCGAGAACGCCGCCGGTGACCAGGTGTTCGGCTACTCCGACCTGGACGCCTTCACGCTCGCCAAGGTGCCGAAGTCGCTGCGTGAGGCGGTCAAGAAGGAGCAGCCGGTCTCGTCCGGCAACAAGAGCCCGTACCACCTGTACTGGCAGCGGACGATGGATCACGGCACGCCCTACCTGGTGGGCGGGGCGCAGGTGATCGGCGGCGGGCCGACGGGCTACATGCTCAAATCGCTCGAGCCGGAGGCCAAGGACCTCAGCTCGCTCGGCTGGTCCCTGGCGATCGCCACGGCGCTCGCGCTCGTCGGCTCGGCGCTGCTCGCGCAGGCCGCCGCGACGACCGTGCTGAAACCCGTGCACCGCCTGGGGGTCGCCGCGCGCCGGCTCGGCGAGGGGAAGCTGGACACGCGGCTACGGGTGTCGGGCACCGACGAACTGGCGGATCTGTCGCGGACGTTCAACCGCACCGCGGAGAACCTGGAGAAGAAGGTCGCGGACATGAGCGCCCGCGACGAGGCGAGCCGCCGCTTCGTGGCGGACATGTCGCACGAGCTGCGCACCCCGCTCACCGCGATCACCGCAGTGACGGAGGTCCTGGAGGAGGAGCTGGACGCCGAGACCGGCTCCGTCGACCCCATGATCGAGCCCGCCGTGCGCCTCGTCGTCAGCGAGACCCGGCGCCTGAACGACCTGGTCGAGAACCTGATGGAGGTCACCCGCTTCGACGCGGGCACCGCCCGCCTCGTCCTCGACGACGTCGACATCGCCGACCAGATCACCGCGTGCATCGACGCCCGCGCCTGGCTGGACGCCGTCGATCTCGACGCCGAGCGCGGCATCACCGCCCGCCTGGACCCGCGCCGCCTCGACGTCATCCTCGCCAACCTCATCGGCAACGCCCTCAAGCACGGCGGTTCCCCGGTGAAGGTCTCGGTGCGCCTCGACGGCGACAGCCTGGTCATCTCCGTACGGGACGGCGGCCCGGGCATCCCCGAGGACGTACTGCCGCACGTCTTCGACCGGTTCTACAAGGCCAGCGCGTCCCGGCCGCGGTCGGAGGGCAGCGGGCTCGGGCTCTCCATCGCCCTGGAGAACGCGCACATCCACGGCGGCGGGATCACCGCGGCCAACTCGCCCGCCGGGGGCGCGGTGTTCACGCTGCGGCTGCCGCGCGACGCCTCGCCGCTGACGGCGGAGCCCGGACCACCGGACTCCGAGGACGAGCCGGACGGGGACGGGGAACGGGAACGCCCCGAGGAAGGCAAGGAAGAGTCATGACGAGGCGACGGCTGAGGGCCGCGACGGCCGCCGCCGCGCTCACGGCCACGCTGGCGGGCTGCGGGATCCGCTCCACGGAGGTACCGACGGACTTCGGTGCCGCGCCCTCGCGGGTGCCGTGCGTGGCGTCGGACCCGGGCATCTCGCCGCAGGACGAGGCCGCCGGCGTACCGGTGCAGATCTTCCTGGTGTGCGCGTCCCAGCTCGTGTCCGTGGACCGGACGGTGCGGCTCCCCACCGAGCAGGCGTCCACGGACCGGGTCCGTATCGCGCAGGCGCTCCTCGACGAGCTGTCCACGCCGCCCTCCCAGGCCGCGAAGCAGGCGGGGTACGCGACGGACGTGCGCCGCGGCATGACGGTCACGGGACCGCGGCGCGGCGACCCGGCCGAGGCGCTGCGCCTGAACCGGTCCCCGCGGGACCTGTCCGCGTACGCCCTCGCCCAGATCGTGTGCACGTACGCGGACAGCGCGGCCTCCGACGGCGGTGGCTCGGTCGTCCTGGGCGGCCCGACCGACTCCCCGCCGCGCCGCTACGAATGCACCCCGGAGGTGCGCGCCCGGCCGGGGACCGTGGCGCCCCCGTCACGGGCCGTGGAGGGCTGATCCGGCAAGGCGGCGCGCCGCCCCGCAAAGCCGCCCCACAAAGCCGTCCCGCCAGAGCCTCCCGCCAAAGCGGACGCTCACACACGGAACCGATCCTGCCGCACCCGGCGTCTTGGGTGGCGTGCGTCAAGGCTCGGGCGGGCGCGGTGCCGCCATTCGCTTTCGCGCGGCGGGAGTGGTCCTCCTCGTCGCGCATCTCCTGGTCGTCGCGTGGATCACGCTGCGCCCGCTGGACGTGCCCTGGGTGAGCGCGGCGAATCTGGAGCCGCTCGCCGGCATCAAGGCCGACCTGGAGCGCGGTCCCGAGCAGGCGGCCCGGCAGATCGGCGGGGCGCTGCTGCTGCTCGCGCCGCTCGGGGTGCTGCTGCCGCTGGCCGGGGGGCGTCTCGACGTGTCGCCGCTGGCCTCGCTCGCGCGCACGGTCGCCGCGGGCGCGCTGCTTTCCCTGGGCATCGAGCTGCTGCAGACCGGGGTGCCTGGCCAGGTCGTGGACGTGGACTCGCTGCTCCTGAACACCCTGGGCGTGGGGCTCGCGCATGTCGCCGTGGTGCCTGCCGTGCGGGCCCGGCTGCGCCGCCGCCGCTCCGCCGCGCGGCCCCGGGCGGCCCGCCTCAGGGAGGAGGCCCCTCAGGGGGCGACCCCGAAGATTCCCAGGGTCGGCATCGCCCCCTAGCCTGACGCTTTGCCCGTTTCGCGGACCTACCTTGGGTATATCGAGACGGCGACAAGCCGCCGCCTCCCGCCCCGACCCGGCAACGGTCCACGAAGGAGCCCCCATGTCCGCCCTTGTCCGCCCCAGCGACGGCCGCATGATCGGCGGCGTGTGCGCCGCGCTCGCCCGCCGCTTCGGCTGGTCCACCACGACCGTGCGCGTGCTGTTCGTCGTGTCCTGCCTGCTGCCCGGCCCCCAGTTCCTGCTCTACATCGCGCTGTGGATCGCGCTCCCCAGCGAGAAGAGGGCGAAGACGGCCTGGTGACGGCGGCGACCGCCCGGTACGACGACGGGCATGGCCCAGTCCGGCCTGCAGTCCGGTACGACGACGGGGCGCACCCTCAAGGGTGCGCCCCGTGGTGCGTCTGCGGTGGGGTTCAGCCGAACGGCGTGGCCTCGACCGGCAGGCCCTTGCCCATCAGGCCCTGGGTGGGCAGGTTCTGCGTGGGGAGGGAGCCGAGAGCCTTGGTGGGGAGCGTCGTGGGCAGGGAGTTGGTCTCCAGGCCGTTCACGATCGGCAGGCCGCCGAGCAGGCCGGCGACCGGGTCGGCCGGCTTCGCGGGGGCGGGCTCGGTGGTCTTCACGGCCTTGTCGGCCTTGGCGCCGTCCTCGCCCTCGTCGTCACCGGAGGTCGTCAGCTTGTCGACCGTGGGCTGCGCGGCGTTCAGGCCGCTCTGGAGGGCGTTCTGGCCGCCGGACAGCGACTCGGGCGCACCTTGGGGCAGGACACCGGAGAGCTCACCGGCCGGCACCGCCGAGGTGACGGATCCGACGGTGCCCGCGGCATCCGGCACGGCCGAGGCCGCGTTCGCCGCGCCGGCGGCCGTGGCGGCGAAGGCGGCACCGAGGGCGGCGACACCGAGGGTCTTGGCAGCAGACTGCTTCATCTTCAATGCGTCCTTGATGACGAGGGCGTTGAGCGGGTCCTCGACCGTAAACACCCTCAAGGTCGCCCCGCAAACATCCGAAAACGGCCGGGGAGTCGTGTCCCCGGCCGTTTTTTCGGCTCCGTCGCGCCGGTCAGGCCTCGGAAGAACCGCTGGTGGAGACGGTCTGACGGAACAGCCACTCGGACTTCAGCTCGGCGTAACCCGGCTTGATGACGTCGTTGATCATGGCCAGCCTTTCATCGAAAGGAATGAACGCCGACTTCATCGCATTGACGGTGAACCACTGCATGTCGTCGAGCGAATAACCGAATGTCTCGACGAGGTGCTCGAATTCGCCGCTCATGCTGGTGCCGGACATCAGGCGGTTGTCGGTGTTCACGGTGGCCCGGAAGTGCAGCTTGCGGAGCAGGCCGATGGGGTGGTCGGCGTACGAGGCCGCAGCACCGGTCTGCAGGTTGGAGCTCGGGCAGAGCTCCAGCGGGATGCGCTTGTCGCGGACGTACGAGGCGAGCCTGCCGAGCTGCACCGTGCCGTCGGCGGCGACCTTGATGTCGTCGATGATGCGCACGCCGTGGCCGAGCCGGTCGGCGCCGCACCACTGCAGGGCCTGCCAGATGGACGGCAGGCCGAAGGCCTCGCCGGCGTGGATGGTGAAGTGGTTGTTCTCCCGCTTCAGGTACTCGAAGGCGTCCAGGTGGCGGGTGGGAGGGAAGCCGGCCTCGGCGCCCGCGATGTCGAAGCCGACGACGCCCAGGTCGCGGTAGCGGTTGGCGAGTTCGGCGATCTCCAGGGCGCGGGCGGCGTGCCGCATGGCGGTGAGCAGCGCGCCCACGCGGATGCGGTGACCGTTCGCCTTGGCGCGGCGCTCGCCCTCGCGGAAGCCGTCGGTCACGGCCTCGACGACCTCTTCGAGGGTCAGGCCGGCCTCCAGGTGCTGCTCGGGGGCGTACCGGATCTCCGCGTACACGACGCCGTCCTCGGCCAGGTCCTCGGCGCACTCGGCGGCGACGCGGAACAGCGCGTCGCGGGTCTGCATGACGGCGCAGGTGTGCGCGAAGGTCTCCAAGTACCGCTCCAGGGAGCCGGAGTCGGCCGCCTCGCGGAACCAGACGCCGAGCTTGTCGGGGTCGGTCTCGGGCAGGCCCTCGTAGCCGTTCTCCCGGGCCAGGTCGACGATGGTGCCGGGGCGCAGGCCGCCGTCGAGGTGGTCGTGGAGGAGGACCTTCGGGGCGCGGCGGATCTGCTCCGAGTCGGGGGTGCCGGGGTGGCCCGCGGGACCGCTCGCTGCGCTGATCTTGCTGGTCTGGCTCGTCATTTCCGCACTCTAACTCCTACGCGCGTAGATCTCACTGGTCGATATGTAACAGTGACCCTGCGGACGGGTGGCAGACACCATGACTTCTGACACTGTTCTGCCATGGCACAGCAAGCGACGTCCCGTCCCGTGCGTACGGCCAGGCTCGGGCGTGTGATCGGCACGCGCCCCTCGACGGTGAGCGCGGTGGCGCTGCTGTTGCCCGGCGGCCATGAGGCGTCCGCCCGCAGGCCCTCCCCGCTCGCCGCCGCGGCGGTGCGGTCCCTGGGGCGGCATCTGGCCCGCACCGGGCAGCCGGACGGGCTCGCCGCGCACGTCGTGCACTATCGCGTCGGCGGGTGGAACGGCGCGGAGGCGGAGCTCGCGCGGGACGCGGAGTGGGCCGCCGACGAGGTCGTACGCCGCTACGGCGACGTGCCCGTGTGTCTCGCCGGGGTCGACATGGGCGGGCGCGCGGCGCTGCACGCCGCCGGTCATGCCGCGGTCAACTCCGTTCTGGCGCTGGCTCCTTGGCTGCCCGAGGAGGATGTGGCCGCGCCGCCCGAGCCGGTGAAGCAGCTTGCGGGGCGGCAGGTGCTCATCGTGCACGGCACGAACGATCAGCGGACCGATCCCGAGCTGTCCTTCCGGCTCGCGGAGCGGGCGAAGAAGGCGAACCGGGACGTGTGCCGGTTCGAGGTCCACTCGGACGGGCACCGGCTCAGCCAGCACCATGCCGAGGTGCACGCGCTTGCCTCGAACTTCGTTCAGGGGGCGCTGTTCGGGCATCCCTATGCCCGGCCGGTCGAGGACGCGTTGGCTGCGCCGCCGCCTTTGGGGTTACGGATGCCGTTGGCTTCCGGGTTCGGGCGGACGCTGCGCTGAGCGGCGTTGCACTGGGCTGAGCCCGTGTCAGGTGCGGGTGGGACTACCCGCCGCTGATCGGCCTTCGGCCTCGTCCTCAAACGCCGGACGGGCTCTTTCCCACCCGCCCGCCCTTTTTCGCCCTTCGGGCGGAGTGGGGTGGGCGGGCGGGGAAATATAGCCCCTCCGGCGTTTGAGGAGCGGGGGTCCGGGGGCGGAGCCCCCGGCAGGGCCCCACCCTGGGGCTAATTCGGGGGATTCGGCCCCGCCTGGGTCGGGCGGCGCACCAGCATGGGCGGGGTGACCGATTCCCCGCAGCAAGTCGGACTCCGCAGTGATCCACGCTTCGAGGACATCGCTGACGCCTCTTGGTGGCGGATGGCGTCGCGGCTGCCGCGGACGTTGAGGGCCGCTGTCCTACTCGGGTGGGCCGCCGACCGTCCGGCGATGCTCTGGCTGGGCGGGTGTCAGTTGGGCATCGTGGCGGCCTCGGCCGTGGGGCTCGCCGCTCTGCCGGGTGCGCTGGCGCAGTTGTTCCACGGGGGTCCGGTGGGCGAAAGGGTGGCGGCGGCCGCTCCCGCGCTGGTCGTGGTCGCGGTCGCCGCCGGGGTGCGCGCGGGGGCGGACGCCCTCGCCGTGTACGCCTCCGCGCGGCTCGCCCCGGAAGTCGCGTCCGAGGCGGACCTCCAGATCCTGGCGGCCGCGCCGCGGGTGGAGCTGGAGGCGTACGACCGGCCGGGCTTCGCCGACCGGCTGCAGGCCGCGGGCCGGGGCGCGGAGGCGACCGAGCACCTGATCGCGGACGCCCAGGCGCTCGTCTCCGCGCTCGGCCAACTCGTGGCTGCCGCCTCGGTGTTGGCGCTGCTGCATCCCGTACTGCTGCCGCTGCTCCTGCTCGCCGTGGTGCCCAAGGGCGCCGCGGCCGTCACCACCGCGCGCATCCAGCACCGCGCCGACCACCAGAACATCGCGGACAGCCATCTGCGGTATCTGCTGCGGCACTACGCCACGCACCAGCGCACCGCGGCCGAGGTCCGCGCCACCACCATGGCCGCGTTCCTCGCGGGCTGGTACGAGGAGATCACCGGCCGGATCAAGGCCACCCACCGCCGTGCCGCCCCGCGCGTCCTGCGCGTCACCCTGCTCGGCGCCTGCGTCAGCGGCCTCATGCTCGCCGCGACCTGGGCCGCGCTCGGCTGGCTCGCCGCGAGCGGGCGGATGGACCTCGCGCTCGCGACCACCGCCGTCGTCGCCGTGCGCACCTCCACCGGCGCGCTGACGTCCCTGGTCCTGGCCGCCGCCCGGCTGTTCCGCACCAGCCTGTATCTGGAGGACTGGCAGGCGTTCCTGCGGCGCGCGAAGGAACTGCGCGCGGTCCGCGGGGCCACCGCGATTCCCGACGGCGCTCCCGCCGAGATCCGCGCGGAGCACGTCAGTTACACCTATCCCGGTGCCGCGAAACCGGCGGTCGACGACGTCAGCCTCACCCTGCGGCGCGGCGAACTCATCGCGCTGGTGGGCGAGAACGGGTCCGGCAAGACCACGCTGTCCGCCCTGCTCACCGGGCTCCGCATCGCCTCCACCGGCACCGTGAGCTGGGACGGGACCGACCTGGCCGAGGCCGATCCGGAGAGCGTGTGGACGAAGGTCGGCCTGGTGCCCCAGGACTACACCCGCTGGCCGATGGACCTGCGCGCCAACATCCATCTGGGCCAGCCCCGTTCCGAGAACGACGCCCTGCTCCTGGACGCCGCGCGGGCAGCCGGCGCGGACAGCGTCATCGCGAACGTCCCGCACGGCCTGGACACGCTGGTCGCGGGTTCCCACTGGGGCGGCACCGATCTGTCCGGCGGGCAGTGGCAACGTATCGCCGTCGCGCGAGCCTTCTACCGCAACGCCACCATGCTCATGCTGGACGAACCCACCTCGGCGATGGACCCCCGCGCCGAGTACCTGGTGATCCGCCGCTTCAAGGAACTGGCCGCGGGCAAGACCGCCGTCTTCGTCACCCAGGGCCTGGAGAACGCCCGGATCGCGGACCGCATCGTCGTCCTCGACCGAGGGCACGTGCACGAAGAGGGCGATTTTCAGAGCCTGTTGGCGCGGGGCGGGCTGTTCGCCGAGCTGTATCGGCTGGCTCAGGACCGGTGAGAGGTGAGGGCCGGAGACCTGTGCTCTCAGGATCGCCTTCCCGGGAGACACGGCACCACCATCATGCGGTGGTACGCCGCCGACTGGTGCGGCTCGCCCACCGGGAGGCCGTCGACCTCCACCCAGGCGTGGGCGCGGAACGGCGCGGTGCGCACCCCCGTGCACCAGTCCGGCCAGACCCCGCGCATCCGGCACAGCAGCGCCGTGGCCACGGAACGCTGCAGGCAGCCCTCCCCCGCGCAGCGCGCGCTCACCGCGACGACCGCCCGGCGCGCGGCGAGGGCCTCGTCCGCGATGGCGGGGACGGCCCCGCGCCGGACCACGGTCAGGACACGGCGGATGCGGTGCGGCTTGAGGGTGACGATCAGCCGGGCGGCGGCCGTGGCGAGGAGCACGGGAGGGCGGCGGCGCAGGGGCAGTCGGTCGCGGGCGGCGGGGGTCATCGGCTGGCTCATCGGGGCACCACCAGGCGGGCCGCGAGCAGCTGGTTCGTGATCGCGGCCGTGTCGGCGCCGGCGCGCTCGGCGGTCAGCCGGGGGTGGGCGTCGCGGAGCGCGCGTGCCGTGTCGGGCGGATCGGCGCCGTCGAGGAGGCTGCGCAGGACGAGTGCCGCGGTGCGGTTGAGCTGCCAGTAGCGGCCGGTGACTTCGTCGAGGAGCACCATGCCGTCCGCTGTGTCCGTCGCGCAGACGTCGGGTCGCAGGGTGAGGCTCACGGCGCTCCTTCGGTGATCGCGGTGCTCGGCGGGCGGGTGCTCGTGCTTCCGGGGCGGGAGCGGAGCCAGATCTCGGTGCCCAGGCTGGAGTTGAGGGAGCGCAGCGCCTCCGGAGTGGGGTGCACCCCGAGCAGGCATGCGCGGAACGCGGCGTCGTCGACCAGGCCCGCGCGAGCGAGGTGCGAGCCGTCGAACAGCGCCACCAGCGCGGCACGGTTGTGGCGCAGGCCGGCATGGAAGTCCGTGCTGTACTCGCCCTTGGTGTTCCGGTGCAGTACGACATCGGGGGCGATGCCGCGCATCGCCTCGGCGAGCACCGGCTTGTACCGTCCCGGTGTGCTGCGCTCGGCGACGCGGATGGCCAGGGCCGCCTCGATGACGTGGTCGTCGAGGAAGGGCGCGGCCTGCCGCAGGCCGCCGGCGGAGGTCACCTGGTCCAGTTGGCGCAGGCCGCGCCCGCCGGTCCGGACGCAGGCCAGTGCCGTGTGCTGTCCGCGCCCGGGCGCGAGGGGTTCGGCGGTCTCGGCGGTTTCGGCGGCTTCCAGGAGCAGACTTCGTACGGCTTCCGCCGCGTCCCGGGTCGCCCACGGCGGCATGCGCAGGTCCGCGCCCCAGGCCGTCGAGGGGGCGCTGCGGACCAGGGCCGCGGAGCCGGGCGCGGGTGCGGTGAGTCGCTTCGCCCAATCGGCCAGCCACTGGCCGTACGTCCTGCGGTCCGCGAGCTGCCGAAGGAGCTGCCCGAGGGGCCAGTGCTGGGAGGCGCGGTGGGTGCGGATACGGGCGTACGCCGCCAGCGGGTGGCGTCGTACATAGTCGTGCAGGTGCGCGGGGAATGCGCTGAACAGCTCGTCCCCGCCGCCGCCCATCAGGTGCAGGCGTGATCCGCGCCCGGTCATCAGGCGGCAGAGCGCGGTCATCCTGGCACCGTCGCGCACCCACGGCCCCGGCTCGTCGGTGGGCACGGCGGCACCGGTGAGGGCCGTCAAGTCGCTGTACCAGAGCGGCCATTGGTCGCGGGCGGGCACGAGGTGCTCGACGTCAGGCAGGTGGGCCACCGCACGGGCGGCCCAGGTCGCGTCGTCGTTGTCCGGGTCGAGGCTCTGCCAGCGCATCGTCACCAGCTTCGCCTCGGCGGGCCCGGGGAGCTCCTGCTCGCGGGCGGCCAGGAAGCACAGGCTGGTGGAGTCCATGCCTCCGGTGAGATCCGCGCTCACCGTGCCGTGGCCCGCCACGCAGGCCCCCACCGCGGCGGTCAGCGCCGCACGCACCGCGGGCACGCCCTCGCGTCGGCCGAGCTCCGGCTCCGGCGGGGTCCACCACCGCCGCGTGCGGGCCCGCCCGTCCGCGTCGAGCAGCAGACAGTCGTACGACCGCAGGGCCCGCACGCCCCGCCACACGCACAGGTCGTCCAAGGGATACGGAAGCGGCGACATCAGCAGGTGCGCGGCGAGGAGCCGTTCGTCGGGGCTCGCGCCGCTCGCGGCGGCGAGCCGGTCCGACCTGTCGGCCGCGACCGTGGCCTCGCCCAGGCGGGCGGAGAAGAGCCGCCGCACACCGGAGGCGCTCCCCCTGGCCCGGACCGATCCGTCGACCGAGGCGAGGAGGTGGAAGCTGCCGGTCAGGCCGTGGGCGACGCGCTCCATGTCCTCGATGGCCTCGATGTCCCTGCTGCCTCCGACGGCCCCGTCGGCCCGCAGCCGTCCCGCCCGCGCGGACAGCGCGTCGGCGGTGACGGGGCAGCGCCCGATCACCGCGACTCGCCGCGCCCCTGCCGTGCCCACCGTCACATGGCCGTCCGGCCAGCTGCCGAGCAGCCAGGGCCGGCCGGAGCCGTGGGCGATGGTCTCGGTGGCCCAGGGGCGCAGGAGCCGTGCCGCGGCCACGCCGGATGCACCGTCCGGGAGGACCGTGAACCACACGTCACCGCTCATGGCATGTCACCAGTCATGGATCTTTCGGCCTCGGATCAGCTCGGGCCGAGATACCACTCGTAAGGCGGGAACCCGCCTTCGTAGTGCGCCCCAATCGCCTCGCCGCGCGTCAGCTCGGCGAAGTCACCGACTTCCACCATGGCCGGCGGTTCGTACGTCTCTTCCTGCCCCATGGACGACCTCTCTTTCGTTTGCTCCGGTTGCTTCCGGGCGGAAAGTGCCCACGGCATCCGGCATTACGCCCCATGGGTGGCGCGTCCCACCCGAAGGAGTGAATTGAGTGGATTTTGCCGCCTAAATGAGGCAGAGGGACCTGCCATGTGCGCCGTGTACGCCGCGTAAGACGACAGCGGAAAGGGACCGGCGGCACCGGCGCCCCGGCGGGCGGGGAGGGACGGGGAGGGGCGGGCCGGGGAAAGAGCCGTCGGCTACCGATGAGTTCCGCCCGTCCCGGCGGTCCCCCTAACGTGGCTGTCTCTGAAGTGCATGCGCCGAATCTCGTCGTCGTGGCCGGGCCCGTCCGTCAGGACGACATCCCCCGGCTCTGCGCCGACCTGCGGGCCGCCGCGCTCGCGTCCGGCGCCGACGAGGTGATCTGCGACGTCGGCGCCGTCACCACCGCCGACCTGGCCACCGTGGAAGCCGTGGCGCGGCTGAGACTCGCCGCCCGCAGGGCCGGGACGGGGCTGCGGCTGCGCGCCCCGGCTCCGGCCCTGTGGGCGCTGCTCCGGCTCGTCGGTCTCGCGGAGCTATGCGTCGAGGTGGAGGGGGACGTCGAAGAGCGGGAACCACCGCTCGGTGTCGAGGAAGCAGTGGAATCCGGCGACGCGGCCCTCTGATATCTCGATGACCTGGATCGCCCAGGGCATGAAGCCGCCCTTGTCCGGGTCCGGCTTGTACTGGGCGAAGCCGGGGGTGCCGTTGACCTCGACGGGCAGCAGCCGGGAGCCCGCGCAGGGGGCGCCCATGGTCGACATGAAGCCCGTGATGTCCTGCGGGCCGCGCAGCCACAGGTCGAACGGGGGCATCGTCATGACGGCGTCCTCGGCGAGGAGGGCGGTGAGGGCCGCCATGTCATAGCCCTCGAAGGCCGTGACGTACCGCTCGAGGAGCTTCTGCTGCTCGTCGTCCAGCGGGTCGGACGTCGCCGTGTCGTCGGCCGGGCGCTCGGCGAGGGTGGCGCGGGCGCGCTGCAGGGCGCTGTTGACCGAGGCGACCGTCGTGCCGAGGAGCTCGGCGACCTCGCTGGCCTTCCACGCCAGGACCTCGCGCAGGATGAGCACCGCGCGCTGCTTGGCGGGCAGTTGCTGCAGGGCGGCGATGAAGGCGAGGCGCACGGACTCCTTGGCGACGGCGGCCTCGGCGGGGTCGGCGGCGGTGGGCAGGACGCGGCCGTCCGGTATCGGCTCCAGCCAGACGTTGTCCGCGCGGGGGGTCAGGGCCGCCTGCGCGAGGGGGGTGGAGGCGGTGAGGTCCATGGGGCGGGCGCGGCGGTTGCCCGCGTTCAACATGTCCAGGCAGACGTTCGTCGCGATGCGGTACAGCCAGGAGCGGAGGCTGGAGCGGCCCTCGAACTTGTCGAAGCTCCGCCAGGCGCGGACCATCGTGTCCTGCACGGCGTCCTCGGCCTCGAAGGCCGAGCCCAGCATCCGATAGCAGTACCCCGTCAGCTCGACGCGGTGCTTTTCGAGGCCTGCGTCCAGCTCCGTGGTCGCCGTCCCTGCGCTGTCACTCATCCCAACCCACCCCTGTGCCTCTGCGTGCCTCATGGCGCCTGCCGTGTCGGCATGGCACCCGTGCCTTGTCGGCGCGGAATTCCCAGCACCTCGGAAGCTACAGCAGCCCACTGACAACGGCCTCCGGAGCGGCGAAAACGGCAGCTCACAGGGTTTGTTTACGGTATGGGCGAGCCGGGGCGGGCCCGGGCTCAGGCGGCCCGGGCGTCAGTCAGGCGGTCCGTGCCGCCGTCACCCGCTGCACGTGCGCCACCCGGCTCCCGTACAGCGTGATCGACACGACGCCGAGGACGGCGAGGATGCCGAGGGCGACGGTGCCGCCCCAGCCGCCCGCGTGGAACGCGATGGCGCCGAGCGTGCCGCCCGCGCTGGAGCCCACGTAGTACGCGGACTGGTAGAGCGCGGAGGCCTGCGCGCGGCCCGTGGTGGCCGTGCGGCTCACCGACGAGGACGCGACCGCGTGGCCCGCGAAGAACCCGGCGGTGATCAGGACCAGGCCGAGCAGGACCAGGAGCAGGGAGGCCGACAGGGACAGGAGCAGGCCGCCCGCCGTCGTGCTCACGGCGAGGTAGAGCGCGCCGCGCCGGCCGAGCCGGGCCACCAGCTTCCCGGCCGCCGCCGACGACGCCGTACCGACGAGGTAGACGAGGAAGACCGAGCCGATGACACCCTGCGGGAGCGAGAACGGGGCCTCGGCGAGGCGGTAGCCGATCACCGTGTAGACCGCGCCGAAGACGGTCATGAACAGCGCGCCGATCGCGTACAGGCGGCACAGGAGCGGGTTCGACAGGTGCGAACGGACCGTGCGCGCCAGCGACTTGGGGCTGAGCGTGCCCGGCGTGAAGTGGCGCGGGGCGGGCAGCAGCGCGCGGAAGGCGAGCGCGCCGAGGACCGCGAGCAGGCCGACCACGGCGAGCGCCCAGCGCCAGCCCCAGGCCTGCGCGACCCAGCCGGTGACGATGCGGCCGCTCATGCCGCCGATGGAGTTGCCCGCGACGAACATGCCGATCGCGGCGACGAGCGCCTTGGGGCGGACCTCTTCGGCGAGGTACGCCATCGCGGACGCCGGGAGTCCGGCGAGGGCCGCGCCCTGGACGGCGCGCAGCGCGATCAACGTACCGACGTCTGGCGCGAACGGGACGAGCAGCCCCACGGCGACGGCGACCGTCAGCGAGACCGTCATCAGGGTCCGCCGCCCGAAGCGCTCCGAGAGGGCGCTCAGCGGCAGGACGAACAGGGCCAGCGCGCCGGTCGCCGCGGAGACCGTCCAACTCGCCGTGGAGGCGCTCACGCCGAGGTCGGCGGAGATCAGCGGGAGCAGGGCCTGCGTGGAGTAGAGGAGCGCGAAGGTGGCGACGCCCGCCAGGAAGAGGGCGAAGCTCATGCGGCGAAAGCCGGGGCCTCCCGGTGCCATGCGCGAGTCGTGAGTGGCGGCGGATTCAGGGGACTTGGTGGACTTGGTGGACTCGGCATCGGGGGACGACGGGGTGAGGGCGACCGCGTGGGTGGCGGACGCCCCGCTACTGGCAGGAGGCATGCCACGAACGTACGACCACGATTCTCATGCGTCCAATGCATGGAATCGCCATAATCGTTCCCATGCCGCATCAACAGAGGTCACGCCCCCGCCTGTCGCAGAACAGTGACACAAAGGAAACAGCTCACACAGCTCACGCCGCTCATCGCGCTCGCGTCGCTCACGACGTCGAGGACACGGCTCACATCGTGCGGCTGCTCGCGCCGCGGCTCGCGTACTTCGCGGGGGTGGCCCGCACGGAGCACGTCACGCGGGCCGCGCAGGAGTTGGAGGTGCCGCAGTCGACGCTCTCGCGCGCGCTGGTGCGGCTCGAACGGGACCTGGGCGTCGACCTGTTCGCCCGGCACGGTCGTACGGTGTCGCTGACGCCCGCGGGCCGTACGTTCCTGTCATCCGCCGAGCGGGCGCTCGCGGAGGTGGGCCGTGCCGTCGAGTCGGTCCGCGCGGACGCCGACCCCGCCTCCGGGAAGGTGGCGTTCGGCTTCCTGCACACCATGGGCTCGGAGACCGTCCCGGGGCTGATCCGTGCTTTCCGTGCCGATCATCCGCGGGTGCGGTTCAGTCTCGTACAGAACTACGGCGAGGCCATGCTGGACCGGCTGCGCGCCGGGGAACTCGACCTGTGCCTGACGTCCCCCGTCCCGGACGCGCCCGGCCTCGTCGCCCGCCGCCTCGACGAACAGCGCCTGCGCCTCGTCGTCCCCGACGACCACCGCCTCGCCGGCCGCAAACGCGTCCGCCTCTCCGAGGCCGCCGACGAGGCCTTCGTGACCCTCGAACCCGGCTATGGCCTGCGGCGCATCACCGACGACCTGTGCGCCGAGGCCGGGTTCCGGCCTCGCGTCGCCTTCGAGGGCGAGGAGGCGGAGACCCTCCGGGGCCTGGTCGCGGCGGGCCTCGGCGTGGCCCTCCTCCCGCCGCCCGCCGTGGCCCGCCCCGGCGTCGTCGAACTCACCGTCACCGGGCAGCGGGCCGTCCGGGAGATCGGGGTGGCGTGGCTGGAGGGGCACCCGGACACGGCTCCGGTGGCGGCGTTCAAGAAGTTTCTGCTGGGTAGGAGGGGACGGTTGCTGCCGGAGTGAACTCTCCCCAACCCCGCCCCTTCCCGTAACCAGGGGCGCTGCGCCCCCTGGACCCCAGCCGGGTGGGTGTCCCGTGCGGGTGGGACGGTCCCCCGCCGATCGCCGCTCCGCGGCTCGTCCTCAAACGCCGGACGGGCTGAAATGTGCCGGGGCAGGCTGGAATATCACCGCGCGGGCCGTTCCGGCAGGTAGTCCGCGCTGGCTGTTCCGGCAGGTAGTAGGGGCGGGTGGGTGGGGGAAAGCCCGTCCGGCGTTTGAGGACGAGGCCCGGAGGGCCGATCGGCGGGAGGGCTGGGGGCGGAGCCCTCAGGTTCCGGTAGGTGGTGAAGGGCGGGTGAGTGGGGAAAAGGACGAGGCCGTCAGGGCGAGACGCGGTCCAGCACGATCGGCCGTGCCGAGAACTCCGTGCCCGACGGCGCCACGTCGTACGCCCCCTCCAGGGACTGGAGCGCGTACTCGAAGCGGTCGGGGGTGTCCGTGTGGAGGGTCAGGAGGGGCTCGCCCGTCTCGACGGAGTCGCCCGGCTTGGCGTGGAGTTCGACGCCCGCGCCGGCCTGCACGACGTCCTCCTTGCGGGCCCGCCCCGCGCCCAGGCGCCACGCCGCGACGCCGATGTCGTACGCGTCCAGGCGGGTGAGGACGCCGGACGCGGGGGCCGTCACGACGTGGGTCTCGCGGGCTACGGGGAGGGGCGCGTCCGGGTCGCCGCCCTGGGCCGCGATCATCCGGCGCCAGACGTCCATCGCGGAGCCGTCGGCGAGGGCCTTCGCGGGGTCCGCGTCGGGCAGGCCCGCCGCGTCGAGCATCTCGCGGGCCAGCGCGAGGGTCAGGTCGACCACGTCGGAGGGGCCGCCCCCGGCCAGGACCTCGACGGATTCGCGGACTTCGAGGGCATTGCCTGCCGTCAGGCCCAGCGGGGTGGACATGTCCGTCAGGAGGGCCACCGTGCGGACGCCGTGGTCCGTGCCCAACCCCACCATCGTGGACGCCAGTTCGCGGGCGTCGTCCAGCGTCTTCATGAAGGCGCCGGTGCCCACCTTCACGTCCAGGACCAGCGAACCCGTGCCCTCCGCGATCTTCTTGGACATGATGGAGGACGCGATGAGAGGAATCGCCTCCACCGTTCCCGTCACGTCCCGCAGGGCGTAGAGCTTCTTGTCCGCCGGGGCCAGGCCGTCGCCCGCCGCGCAGATCACCGAGCCCGCGTCGTTCAGTACGTTCAGCATCTCCTCGTTGGAGAGCAGCGCCCGCCAGCCGGGGATCGACTCCAGCTTGTCGAGGGTGCCGCCGGTGTGGCCGAGGCCGCGGCCGGAGAGCTGCGGGACCGCCGCGCCGCACGCCGCCACCAGGGGCGCAAGCGGCAGCGTGATCTTGTCGCCCACGCCGCCCGTGGAGTGCTTGTCGGCCGTGGGGCGGGACAGCGACGAGAAGTCCATGCGCTCGCCGCTCGCGATCATCGCCGCCGTCCAGCGGGCGATCTCCCTGCGGTTCATGCCGTTCAGGAGGATCGCCATCGCCAGGGCCGACATCTGCTCGTCGGCCACGGCGCCGCGCGTGTACGCGTCGATCACCCAGTCGATCTGCTCGTCGCTCAGCTCGCCCCGGTCCCGCTTCGTACGGATTACGGAGATGACGTCCATGGCAGCAAATCCCTTCCGGCGGTGACATTCGTACGCATTACGTAGAGCGTGACTCTACGCGCATAGAGCCACCTTGCGGAAAGGCCCCCGCCAACTCGGCGGGGGCCTCGTTCAGTTGCCCCGTCCAGCCAGGTGCTCAGGACCGAACGCGTCCGGCAGCATCTCCCCCAGCGACCGCACCCCGGACGACGTCTCAAGGAGCAGCCCCGGGCCGCCGAACTCGTACAGGAGCTGCCTGCAGCGTCCGCACGGCATCAGGACGGCGCCCTTGCCGTCCACGCAGGTGAAGTGCGTGAGGCGGCCGCCGCCGGTGAGCCGGAGCTGGGAGACCAGGCCGCACTCGGCGCACAGGCCGAGGCCGTACGAGGCGTTCTCGACGTTGCAGCCGGTGACGGTGCGGCCGTCGTCGACCAGGGCCGCGGCGCCGACCGGGAAACCCGAGTAGGGCGCGTACGCACGGGACATGGCGTCGCGCGCGGCATCCCTCAGCGCCTCCCAGTCGACCTCCGCGGCAGCGGTCATTTCCCTTGTCCCTTCCGGTACGGCATCCCGTCCGCCTTCGGCATCCGCAGGCGTTGGGCGGAGAGCGAGAGCACCAGCAGGGTGACGACGTACGGCGTCGCCGTCACGACCTGGTTCGGCACCTCGTCGGTGAGGCCGTACCAGAGGAACATCAGCGCCGAGACCGCCGCGGTGATCACCGCGGGGACGTAGCGCTTGCGCCAGATCAGGTAGGCCGCGCCGATGAGGAGAAGGATGGCGATCAGCAGCAGCAGGGCGTGGACATTCGTGCCGCCGCCCCGCAGCTTCAGGCTGTCGGTGTAACCGAACAGGCCCGCGCCGAGCGCGAGTCCGCCCGGCATCCAGTTGCCGAAGATCATGGCGGCGAGGCCGATATAGCCGCGGCCGCCGGTCTGGCCTTCGAGATAGATGTTCGACGCCACCAAGGACAGGAATGCGCCGCCCAAGCCCGCCAAGCCGCCGGAGATCACGACCGCCAGGTACTTGTACTTGTAGACGTTGACGCCGAGCGACTCCGCCGCGATCGGGTTCTCGCCGCAGGAGCGCAGCCGCAGGCCGAAGGCTGTACGCCACAGGATGAACCAGCTCAGCGGCACCATCGCGACGGCGATCAGCGTCAGCGGCGAGACATCCGTGAGCAGGCCGCCGAGCAGGCCCGCGAGGTCGGAGACCAGGAACCAGTGCTTCTGGTTGAGGTCCTGGAGCCAGTCGGACAGGCCCGGGACCGAGAATTTGCCGAGGGAGTCCACGCCCGGCGACTGCTTCGACGTGCCGCCCTCCTCGCCCTCGAAGGCGAAGGTGGACAGGTAGCGGGTCGTGCCCAGGGCCAGGATGTTCAGGGCCACACCCGAGACGATGTGGTTGACGTTGAACGTGACCGTGACGATCGCGTGCAGCAGGCCGCCGAGCGCCCCGCCGAGGATGCCGAAGACGATGCCCACCCACGGGCCCCACTGGAAGCCCGCCCAGGCACCGAACCACGTGCCGAGGATCAGCATGCCCTCGAGGCCGATGTTGACCACGCCCGCGCGCTCGGCCCACAGGCCGCCGAGGCCCGCGAGGCCGATCGGCACGGCAAGGCGCAGGGCGCCGGACATCTGGCCGGTGGAGGTGATGCCGTGGGCGTCGGTGATCAGCCGGACCACGGAGGTCAGGACGAGGACGCCCGCGATGATCAGGAGCAGGACGGGGAGCGAGACGCGGCGGCGGCCCGGCGCGGGAGACGCGGGCGCGGCCTTGGTGACGGTTGCCGTGCTCATCGGGCAGCCACCTCCTTCACGGAGTCGTTGTTGCCGTTGTTGCCGTTGCCGGCGCCCGCCGCGCGCGCCGCGGCGGCCAGTTCCTCGCCGACGCGCTGCTGCTGGCGGCTGAGGCCCCAGCGGCGTACGGCTTCGTACGAGACGACGACGGCGATCACGATCAGGCCCTGCATGATGACCGCGATCTCCTTGTCGTACCCCTTGTAGTCGAGCGCCGGGGACGCCTTGGCGAGGAACGCGACGAGGAGGGCCGCGAAGGCGATGCCGACGGGGCTGTTGCGGCCGAGCAGGGCGATGGTGATGCCGGTGAAGCCGAGTCCGGTCGGGAAGCTCAGGCTGTACGTGTGCACGTCGCCGAGCAGGATCGGCATGCCCGCGAGGCCCGCGACCGCGCCGGAGATCAGCATGGCGGTGAGCACCATGCGCTTGGCGTTCACACCGGAGGCCGCGGCGGCGGACTGCGAGGCGCCGGTGGCGCGCAGGTCGAAGCCGAAGCGGGTGCGGTTGAGGATCAGCCAGTACAGGACGCCCGCGAGGGCGGCGATGACCACGAAGCCGTAGATCTCGCCGGAGGCGCCCATGTCGATGCCGGGGAACCAGCCGGACTTGTGCATGACGCCGGTGGTCTGGTTGTTGCCGACCGGGACGCCGAAGTTCTCGTCGAGCGTGAGGTAGCCGATGACGCTCGTCGCGATGGCGTTCAGCATGATCGTGGCCACGACCTCGCTGACGCCGCGCGTGGTCTTCAGGATGCCCGCGATGCCCGACCAGAAGGCGCCGGTGAGCATGGCGACCAGGATGAGGAGCGGGATCTGGAGTCCCGCGGGCAGCGACACGTGCGCCCCGACTACCGCGGTGACCATCGCGGCGAGGCGGTACTGGCCGTCCACGCCGATGTTGAACAGGTTCATCCGGAAGCCGATGGCGACGGCGAGCGCCGCCAGGTAGTACATCCCGGCCTCGTTGATGATGAGCACCTGGATGTCGGAGAACGTGGCCTGCTCGAACATCAGGCTGTACGGCTCGATCGGGCTCTTGCCCGAGGCGACCAGGACGACCGAGGTCAGCACCATGGCCGCGACGAGCGCGATGACCGGACCGGCCACCGCGAGGAGCACGCGCTCCTTGTCGAACTTCTTCATCGGGCCTCGTCCTCCGGGGCTTCGGCTGCTTCCTCTGTGTCCGGGGCTCCGGCGGTCTCCGCGGCCTGCGCCGCGGCGGGTTCCTCGACGTGTTCCAGGTGACCGGACGCCGCGCCCGTCATCGCCGAGCCCAGCTCCTCCGGCGTGACCGACGCGGGGTCGGCGTCGGCGACCAGGCGGCCCCGGTAGATCACGCGGAGGGTGTCGGACAGGCCGATCAGCTCGTCCAGGTCGGCGGAGATCAGGAGCACCGCGAGGCCCTCGCGGCGCGCCTCGCGGATCTGGTCCCAGATCTGCGCCTGCGCGCCGACGTCCACGCCGCGCGTGGGGTGGGCGGCGATGAGGAAGCGCGGCTTGTGGCTCATCTCGCGGCCGACGATCAGCTTCTGCTGGTTGCCGCCGGACAGCGAGGCCGCGGTGACGTCGATGCCGGGCGTACGGACGTCGTACTCCTCGACGATGCGCCGGGTGTCGGTCTGCGCGCCCTTGATATCCAGCCAGAAGCCGCCCTTGCCGCGGACGTTGGGCCGCTCGCTGACGTGGCCGAGGATGCGGTTCTCCCAGAGCGGGGACTCCAGGAGCAGGCCGTGGCGGTGGCGGTCCTCGGGGATGTAGCCGACGCCGCCCTCGCGGCGCCTGCGGGTGACCCAGTCGGTGATGTCCTCGCCGGCCATGCGGATGACGCCGGAGTCGGCGTGCTTGAGGCCGATGAGGGCGTCGATGAGCTCGGTCTGGCCGTTGCCCTCGACGCCCGCGAGGCCGAGGACCTCGCCCTCGTGGATGGTGAAGGAGATGTCGTCGAGCAGCGGCAGGTCCGAGCCCGCGGCGAGCAGCTTCAGGCCCTCGACCTCGATCATCGGCCGGTCGGTGACCGTCGACTCGGCGGTCTCCGGGGTCGGCAGCTCGCTGCCCACCATCAGCTCGGCGAGCTGGCGCGGCGTGGTCTCGGACGGGATGGCCGTGCCCACCGTCGTACCGCGCCGGATGACGGTGATGTCGTCGGCGACGGACAGGACTTCACCGAGCTTGTGCGAGATGAAGATGACGGACAGGCCCTCGGACTTGAGCTCGCGCAGGTTGTCGAAGAGCGCGTCGACCTCCTGCGGGACGAGCACGGCGGTCGGCTCGTCGAGGATGAGGGTGGTGGCGCCCCGGTAGAGCACCTTCAGGATCTCCACGCGCTGGCGGTCGGCGACGCCGAGGTCCTCGACGTACGCGTCGGGGCGCACCCCGAGTCCGTACCGGTCGGAGATCTCGGTGATCTTGCGGCGGGCCCCGGCACCGATGCCGTACAGCTTCTCGCTGCCGAGCACGATGTTCTCCAGGACCGTCAGCTGGTCGGCCAGCATGAAGTGCTGGTGCACCATGCCGATGCCGCGCGCGATGGCGTCGGCGGGGCTGGTGAAGGAGACCTGGGTCCCGTCGACAGTGATGGTGCCCTCGTCCGGCTTCTGCATGCCGTAGAGGATCTTCATCAGGGTCGACTTGCCGGCGCCGTTCTCGCCGACGAGGGCGTGGACGGTGCCCTTGTGGACGCTCAGGTGGATGTCGTGGTTGGCCACGACGCCCGGGAACCGCTTGGTGATGCCCGTGAGTTCGACGGCGCAGGCCGTCGTCCCGGGCCGGTCGGTGGGCGGAGGGCTGGTGGACGCGTCGATGGCGCACTCTCCTCGGGGACTAAGGAAAGGGGCCTGCGCCGCACACGCGGTGTGGCCCTGTCTTCTCGGCTGGGGGTCCGGGGGTCCGGAGGGTCCGGTGGTCCGGGGTTCGGAGATCCGGGGTTCGGGGTCTGGTGATCAAACCCCGGAACAGGCAAGGCAGTTGACGCCTCGGCCGCGCGAACGGGGCGCGAGGAAGCATCGTCCTCGCACCCCGTCGCGCAGCCGTCACGCCGCCATTACAGCGCCGTCTTGACCTTGATCTTGCCGCTGGTGATGCCCTGCTCGGCCTTCTTCAGCTCGGCCTGCAGGTCCTTCATGTTCTTGAACTCGGGGTTCGAGTCGGCGAGGCCGACACCGCCGGACTTGAGGTCCGCGCGGACGACGCCGCCCTCGGCCTTGTCATCCTTCACCGACTTCACCAGGTTGTACACCGCGCCGGCGACGTCCTTGGTGGCCGAGGTCAGGATGTACTTCTTGTACTTGGCGAGGGCCTTCTGCCGGTACTGGTCGGAGTCGACGCCGATCGCCCACACCTTCTTGGCGGCGGCGGCCTCGATGACGCCCTGACCGGAGAGGCCGGACGCGTGGTAGACCACGTCGGCGCCGTCCTCGATCTGGCCGCTGGCCGCCTCCTTGCCCTTGTCCGGGCTGGAGAAGCCGCCGTCCTCGGCCTTCTCGGTGAGGAACTGGCGCTTGATCTTGACCGACTTGTCGGTGGCCTGGACGCCCTGGACGAAGCCCGCCTCGAACTTGCGGATCAGCGGGTTGTCGACGCCGCCGATGAAGCCGACGGTCTTGGACTTGGTGGCCTTGGCGGCGGCGACACCGGCCAGGTACGAGGCCTGCTCCTCGCTGAAGACCAGGTCGGCGACGTTGTCGGCCTTGATGGTGGCGTCGTCGACGATGCCGAAGGTGACGTCCGGGTGCTTGGCCGCGACCTCCTTGACGGCGGGCGCGTAGGCGAAGCCGACACCGATCACCGGGTTGTAGCCCTGCTTGGCCAGCTCGGTGAGGCGCTGGATCTTGTCGGCGTCGGACTCGCCGTCGTTCGGCTCGACCGCCTTCTTGCCGACCTTGAGGTCCTTGGCGGCCTTGTTCATGCCGGCGGTCGCGGCGTCGTTGAAGGACTGGTCGCCCTCGCCGCCGATGTCGTACGCGATGGCGACGCCCTTGCTCTTGCCGTCCTCGCTCTTGGCGGCGTCGCTGGAGGTACCGCCACAGGCGGTGGCGGAAACGGCGAGAGCGGCGGTCGCGGCAGACGCGAGCGCGATTCGGGACACCCGGCGCATAGAGACGAACTCCTTATGTACAAGGACGTGATGACGAACGTGACGGGTGGACCACGTTGATGTGTGGACCTGGAACACCTGCGTGTCACGTACGACGTGCCACGTACGTGCAGTGCGCCTCACCCGGCGCTGATTTCGCCGCAGCGTAACGCGCGTAGACCTGACATAAGAACCCTTCTGTCCGCTCCGTTATCGAGCTGTGGCCAGCAGGCATCGGGCGGATGACGGCCGGGTGTGTCGGCCCCAGGACGCCTGAACTGCGGCGAATTCGCGAGGGCGCAACGGGTTATACGTACGACGCCCGGGCGGGAATCCGACGCCGTTATACGTACGACGTCGGACACATCGCACAAAACCCGGATCAAGGCCGGGTCTTGACCTTCACCTTGCCGCCGATGATGTCTTTCTTGGCCTGCTCGACCGCGGCCACTACGTCCTTCATGTCCTTGTACGCCGGATTGGAGTCGGAGAACCCGACCCGCCCCGACTTGAGGTCGTACCGCTGGGTGCCGCTCATCGGTTTGCCGTCGACGACGGACTTGGTGAGGTCGTAGACGGCGCCGCCGACGTCCTTGAAGGCCGAGCCGAGGATGTACTTCCTGTACTTGGCGAGGGCCTTCTGCCGGTACTGGTCGGAGTCGACGCCGATCGCCCACTTCTTCTGCGAGCCGGCTTCCTGGATCACGCCCTGGCCGGAGAGGCCCGCCGCGTGGTAGAGCACGTCGGCCCCGGCCTCGAGCTGGCCGCTCGCGGCGTCCTGGCCCTTGTCGGGGCTGGCGAACCCGCCCTCCTCCGGCTTTTCCGTCAAATACCGCTTCTCGATTTTGATCTTCGGGTCGACCGACTTCACGCCCTGCACGAACCCGGCCTCGAATTTGTGAATGATCGGAATGTCCACGCCGCCGATGAATCCGACGTGTTTGACCTTGGTCGTCTTCGCGGCGGCGACGCCGGCGAGATAGGAGCCCTGCTCCTCGTGGAATACGAGATCGGCGACGTTGTCGGCCTTGACGGTGTTGTCGTCGACGATCCCGAAGGTCGTGTCCGGGTACTTCTTCGCCACTTCTTGAATGGCGGGCGCATAGATGAAGCCGACACCGATCACGGGGTCGTAGCCCTGCCGGGCGAGCTGCTCGATGCGCTGGGTCTTGTCGGCGCTGGACTCGCCGTCGCCGGGCTCCATGTCCACGCCGCCGATCTTGAAGTCCTTGCGGGCGCGCTCGTAGCCGGTGTACGCGGCGTCGTTGAAGGACTGGTCGCCCTGGCCGCCGATGTCGTACGCGAGGCCTATGCCCTTGCCGTCGTACTTCCCCGAAGTGCCCTTGCCCTTCCCGCCGTTGCCGCCGTTGTCGTCCTTGGCGGCATCGCTGCTCGTCTCCCCGCACGCGGTGGCCACGAGGGCGAACGTCGCCACCGCCATGGCCACTTGGGAAATCCTCGAAACCTTCGCCTGACCACGCCGACGCATAGGACGTACCCCTCACGTTACGAACGTTCCCCGACGCACCCGTGAAGGCGCTGATTTCGGCGCACATTAACGCGCGTAGAAGGGGAGGGGAACGGGTTCGACGGCGACCGCCGGTGGCCGTTATCGATTCGTGGCGGGGCGGGTTACGCCCGCGTAAGGCGGGTTACGCGGGCGTTAATCGGCAATCGTGGTGGGGGTCAGGCGGAACGGGTGGCGGCGTCGATGAGGGCGGCGGCGGTGAAGAGTTCCACGCCGACGGTGATCGCGTGCTCGTCGGCGTCGAAGTCGCCCTGGTGCAGGTCGCGTACGCCGCGCTCGCCCGGGGTGCGGACGCCGAGGCGGGCCATGGCGCCCGGCACGTGCTCCAGGTACCAGGAGAAGTCCTCGCCGCCGAGGCTCTGCTCGGTGTCCTCGATGGACGCGGCGCCGCGCCGGGCCGCCATGGCGTCCCTGAGCAGGTCGGTGACGCCCGGTTCGTTGACGACGGGCGGGACGCCACGGACGTAGTTGATCTCGGACTTGGCGCGGTAGAGGTCGGCGATCTCCTGGATGGCGCCGTGCACGACGTCGGGCGCCTGCCGCCAGGCGTTGATGTCGAGGCAGCGGACGGTGCCGGAGAGCTCGGCGTGCTGCGGGATGACGTTGCAGGCGTGTCCGGCCTCGACGCGGCCCCAGGTGACGGAGAGGCCGGAGCGGGCGTCGACGCGGCGGGACACCAGGGCGGGCACCTCGGTGACGACCTTGGCGGCGGCCGAGACGAGGTCGGTCGTCAGGTGCGGCCGCGCGGTGTGGCCGCCGGGGCCGTCGAGGGCGACCTCCAGGCGGTCGCAGGCGGAGGTGATGGGCCCGTGCCGCAGGCCGATGCGGCCGGCGTCCACGCGGGGGTCGCAGTGCACGGCGACGATGCGGCCGACGCCGTCCAGGACGCCGTGCTCGATGGCGTCCGCGGCGCCGCCCGGGAGGACCTCCTCGGCGGGCTGGAAGATCAGCCGCACGGGGTGCGGGAGCAGTCCGCTCCTCGCCAGCTCGGCGAGGACGAGCCCGGCACCGAGGACGACGGTGGTGTGCACGTCGTGGCCGCAGGCGTGGGCGCGGTCGGGGACCGTGGAGCGGTACGGCACGCCCGTCTTGGTGTCCGGGATGGGCAGGGCGTCGATGTCGGCGCGCAGGGCGAGGGCGGGGCGGGTGGGGCGGCCGGAGCGGCCGGAGCGGCCGGGGCCCGGCTTGCCCTCGATCTGGCTCTCGATGTCACAGACGAGTCCGGTCCCGGCGCCGAGGACGCGGGGGGCGAGCCCGGCGCGCTCCAGGCGGGCCTTGAGGGCCGCGGTGGTGCGGAACTCCTGGTTGCCGAGCTCGGGGTGCATGTGCAAGTCGCGGCGGAAGGCGATGAGTTCGGCGCGCAGCGCTTCGGGCAGCGCGCCGGGCAGCTCTCCGGGCGCTGACTCGGCTTCGGAATCGGCTTCGGACTCGCGGGACATCAATTGGTTCACCCTGTGAAGGGTAGGGCGATGAACGGGTCAACTAACCCTCGATCAACAAAAGTTCAGCCAGATTGAGGTAAGAAAGCTGGCCCGCGTGCGCATGTCTGACTGGTACGGCGGGTATGAAATTGGGTTACCTTCCGCATGCGGAGGGGCATCTCGCCTGGTCAGGCGGGGCCTCCGGAAGGAGGAGGGTCATCCTCGGGGTGGAGGAGGGTGGCCGGGGGCCGGGGCGCGTCCGGGTAGACGGGACAGAGCCGCGGTCGAGCGGGGGCTGAATGCTCGCTTGTTGGGGCGGGCGACATGGTCCACGATAACCCCTTATAGGCGGATTCCCGACTGCGCCGGACGCGCGAAGCCCCCGGCGACCCCGGCAGCCCCGCGCCCCAGCCACTCCCCAGCTACTTCCCGGCGAACTTCCAGACGAACGGCTCCTTGTCCTCCTCGCCCCAGTGGACCTCGAGGCTCTTCGAGCCCTTGGGCACCAAGTACGTCTCGCAGAGGACGTGGCTCTCGCCCGTCTTCCAGCCCTCGATCTCCAGCGGGTCGTCGCAGCCGGGTGCGTCCTCGGAGGCGCCGATCACCAGGCCGCCGCGCCGCCCGTCGGCCCAGACCTCGGTCTCGTCGGCCGCGTCCGGGGTCTCCGTCACGGCGGCGCCGGCCTTGTGCGTGAACTTCAGGTGGGCGACGGCCGGGACCATGCCCTTGGCCTCCTTCGGGTCCCGAACCAGCTTCTGAGTGTCGGCCTCCGTACCCACGTCGACCTTCTGCGCGACGACGTCGTACGTGACCTTCGCGTCACCCTCCTCCACCTTGCCGGTGGCGCTCTCCCCCGCGGCGAGCGCACCTCCCGACTCGGGCGCGGCGGACTCGGGCCCGCCGGACTTGGACGCGGCCGCCTCCGGCTTGGACTTGCCGTCGGACTTGTCCGACTCGTCGTCACCGCCGCACGCGGTGAGGGTGAGCGCGAGCACGGCGGCGGGCACGCCGAACCGCAGGACGTTCTTTCGATACAGCAAAGCAAACTCCTGTAAGGCCATCTGAGGGAGCGCCAACCATAGGGATGGCCACAGCCTTGGTCCAGACAGTTCCACTGAGCGAAACGGGCGTCGCAATTGACGGTCGCAAACACTTACAGACAAGGCCAGTTACGACAGATGCAACGGAAGCAGTCCACTTCGGCGGGCTACACGAACGTTCACGCCGTCACATTGCTCGCCGCCGCGGGCAGGCTGATGGCCGTCAAGCGCTAGGGCGCCATCGCGGCAGTGTCCTCGGACATGGAGTCGTTCGGCACGACGATCGTCGAGGCGATGCGCTGCGGCGTCCCGGTCGTCGCTGATCGCAGACGCGAGGCTGCGGGCACTTTGGGGCCTTCCGTCTCACCACGTCACGCAGGGATTCCGGAGGATCAACTCACACGATCTTCACCTGCAAGGAATCGAGGAATGCGTTCTTGCGCCCTGCATAGGAATCCAGAATCCGCTGCTCGATGTGCTTTCCTTCCCACACCGCATCTCGCTCGCCCCCTACACACTCCTCAGGGCGGGCAGGCCTCGACTCTCCGGTGGCATCCACCAACTCGCAGCTGGCGAGATTCAGTGCGTCCTGTCTGAAGAACCGTGGAACTTCAGGGAGCAGATCACTCTGCAGCCTTCGCACAATGCCTCCCCACCCTCCCGAAGAGTAGGCGGATTTATGCACAGCGAGGATGAACATCGGCTCACCGTCGAACCCATGGGCCCCCTCACCCGGCTCGGACACGTGATCGCTGTAGAACGCCACGTACGGACGGGTCCGGAGCATGACCGCAGTCGCTCGGCGACCACCCGGCAGGGTTATCCGGAGCACACCACCTGGCACGAAGCGGACAGTCATTGGCTTTCTCTTCCTGTTCCGAGTCTCTGTACTCAAGCCACGGGTCCGAATTTCCTGATTGCCGCGGCGAGGAACAGACCCAGTAATGGATTGTCGGCCGCGGCACCTCGGATGGCATTTCCCGACGTCCCTCCATCGCTGCGGGATCCACCGAAGTGATCAATCAGTTGCTGCTCCCGGCCTCGTACCGCTTGGTAGGCCGGATCACTGTGCCGTTGCTCGAAAGGCAAGGTACCAGTCGCGTGTTTGTCGAGAACGGCAGGACCGAACCCTTTCTCCGTCATGTGATGCCCGTTGTCGCGAGCAGCCACGATCTGCTGAGGCGTCCCCTGGCCACGAGACCGCCCGGTATAGACCTGGCCCGTCGAAGGGTTGGTCTTGGTGTACGTCACATAAGTGACGTCACAGTTGTGGACAAGGACCGGACTGGCCCCCGCCACCACGTAGTACGTATGGACATCCGCAACCGTCAGGTTGTGAACCGCGCCCTGTTGGGTCCAGCGCTGGACGGCGGTGATCTGGACATGTGTCCCCGCGCTCGTCCGCAGCCACTGCCCCGACCGCAGGTCGGTCGCGTCGAGCCACTTGCCCAACTCGGGGACCCAGAAGGGGTGCCCGTCCGTCGCCGTGACGGATGCCGGCTTGCCGGGCTTCTTGCCGTTCGTGTCGATCGTGACCTTCACCAGGCGCTTGGCGCCCTTGCCGGTGATCTCGGTGGTGACGGTTTTGACCTTTGTCCTTCCGGTTCCCGGGTCCGTGGCGAGGACCTTGTCGCCCGCCTTGACGTCCTTGATGGACTTCGTACTGCCGTCCGCCATCAGGACTTTGGTCTCGGGCGTGAAGCTGTTGGCGAGGCAACTCTTCCTTGCCGGGTCCTCCAGCTTGTCGGCCTGCTTGTCCGCCTTGCGCCACCGCTGGTAGCTGTCCTTGAGCTTGGTGATGAGGCCGGTGACCCGCTTGGCCAGGGCGACGGCCTTCTTCGGGTGCATCGCGTACTTCTTGAGCAGCTTGGCGATCTTCGCGGGGCCCAGATTCGTGAGGACGCCGACCGCGGTGCTGCCGAGGCTGCCCGTCGTGAAGCAGTCGAGCGCCTTGCTGATGCCCAGCTCCTCCCCGGCGATCTCGGCGAGCTGCTTGGCGGTCGACTTCACGGTCGCTTTCTCGTGGTTGGCCCTCGCGCGCGCCGCGCCCGCCTTCTTCTCGGGCTCGGACTTGCCTACGGAGTGGTACTTCGCGTAGGCGTCCGTCGTCTTGACGTCGAACCCGCCCTTGTCGTTCTTGGCGCACGAGACGCCGATCAGGGCGCAGTCGATCGGGGCCTCGCCCGTGGGGTCGGCCAGGGTGACGGGGTTGTTGCTGGCGTAGGCGTAGCCGTTGATCTGCTGCGCGTCGGTGAAGTCGATCAAGGGGTCCGGTGAGATGAAGCGGCCGTTGTCCGGCTCGTACTCGCGGGCGCCGATGTTCGTGAGGCCCGTGGTGGCGTCGGTCGGCTTGTTCAGGAATCCCTTGTCGTCGATCCAGGAGGCGCCGCCCGGCGCCCCGTCGCGCGGGTTGCCGAAGGGATCCATGCGGCGCCGGGTCACCTGCCCCGATGCCGCCTCGATGGCCAGGGACATGGTGCCGTGGTGATCGCCCGCCAGGAACTGGACGCCCTTGGCCGTGCGCGTCGCCACGGTCTGGCCGTTGAAGGTGTAGTAGCGGGTCGCCTCCACCGAGCGCGAGGCGGTGTTCAGGGTCAGTTCCATGCCTGGCAGGTACAGGGTGTGTTGGCCCGGCTCCTTGCGGAGGAGGCGGGCACCCTCGGTGTCGTAGAGGTACGACGTGTCCTGCGCGCCCTCCTTGGACGCCTTCGTCAACTTGCCCTGGGCGTCCCAGCTCAGGCTCTGTGTCGTGCCGCTGAGGGTGCGCCGTTCGGTGTTGCCCGACCGGTCGTATTCGTACGCGTCCTGGGACCTGACCGCCGGTCCGGCGGCGCTCGCCGGCGTGTCCTGCACCACCTTCGTCAGCGTGTGCGGACCGCCGTCGCCCGTCGCGTCCTTGCCGTACGAGTACGAGCGCGTGACGTCCGGCCTGCCGTTGATCCCGTGCAGGGTCTGCTTGCTGCGGTTGCCCGACGCGTCGTACTCGAAGTCCTGCCAGTAGGCCCCCGGGCCGCCGAGGGTCGTCGGGGTCGGGTCGGGGGCACAGGCCTTCTCCTGCTTGCCCGTACCCGTGGCGCCGTCCGAGGAGTTGGAGGTCGCCCAGGCCGCCTTCAGGCGCCGCTGCCAGTCGTAGCGGAAGCACTGGACGTCGGACTGACCGCCAGTCGGAGTGTCGGCGATGGACGTGACGTTGCCCGACTGGTCGTACGTGTAGTCGGCGTCGTACAGAAGGTCGTTCTCCGCCGTGTACACGCTGGAGTTGGTGAGACGGTCCGTGCCGCGCTCGTACTCATAGGAGAGCTGCGCCGTCCTGCTCCCGGCCCCGCCCGTCGGTCCCAGCGTCAGCTGCTGGAGGTGGGACGTGGGGGCGTACGACGCCTTCGAGACGTAGGCGCCTGTCGACTGGTTGCCCAGAGTGGTGTTCAGGCCTGTGGGACGCTGCAGGTCGTCGTAGGTGTAGTCGAGAGTCTCGGCCGGCAGCCCGCCCGCCGCCGGCAGGCGCGCGCGGCGACCGTACCGTCAGGGTTGTACGACGTGCCGAACTCGTACGTGCCCTTCAGCTCGGTCTCGGCCGTGCCGCTGATGACGACCTGCGTCTTGAGCGGCTGGTACATCGCGTCGAGCTGGACGTTGAGGATCGCCGCGGTCGGCTTGCCCTCGTCGTAGCGATAGGTGCCGTACAACTGGCCCTTGGCGACCTTGTCGTAACTGTTGACCGTCAGCCTGGTACCGGTGTCCGGCTCGCCCTCCCAGGTGGACTCGGGACGTCCGAGCACGTCGAACTTCGTGGACGTCTTCTTGCCGCGGGCGTCCGTCGTCGCGGTCAGGTTGTCGAGGGAGTCGTACGCGTACGTGGACGCACCGGTGTCCGGGTCCCGCCCGGCGACCTTGCGTCCGCGCTGGTCGTAGTCGTACGACCAGGTGTTGCCCGCGGCGTCCTTGACCGTGCTCAGCTCTCCGGCCGGGGTGTAGGTGTACGACGTCGACTCGTAGTCGGCCGCCGTGCCCGTGGGCAACGGTTTGTCGCCCTTGTAGCGGCGAATCTCGGTGGTGCGGTCACGGCCGTCGGTGATGGTCGTGGTGGGTGCGGTGCCGGCCGGCGGATCCACATGCACCCGGTCGCCGCCGTAGGCGTAGATCGTGCGCCACTTCTCCACGTCCGCGGACTGGAAGATCTCCGCCGTCTTGCGGCCCGCGCCGTCGTACCGGGTCAGGGTCCGGCCGTCGACCTCGCCGGTGGGCTTGAAGAGGGCGTCGGCGGGTGCGCCCTTGGCGTAGTAGTCCGCGTCCGACTCGACCACGTTGCCGAGACCGTCGTAGTGCGTCTCCGCGATGAGCCGCCCGCCCTCCGGCCCCTCCGCCTGCTCCTGGCGGGGCCGCAGCATGCCGTCATACAGGGAGTACTCGATGCCGTACGAGTTGTCGTTCTCGATCTTCTCCGTCTTGACGGCGGTCGGCGCGCCCTTGCGGACCAGGTAGCCGTACTTGACCGACGGTACTGGTTGTCGTCGCCGTCGCCGACCTTGCCGTAGTCGTCGGTCTCCACCGGGCGGCCGGTGGCGGAGTCGTAGCGGTGGGTGGACTTGGTCTCCTGCCACTCGCCGGCGGTTTCCAGGGCTGTGTACGTCGATGTGCTCGCGGGGCGGACGTAGTGCGCCTTGCGCGTGCCCCAGTCCTTGACGCGGGTCGCGGTGACCCGGGACCAGGTGGTGCTGATGCTCTTCTCCACGGCCTTGTCGGCCGCGAAGGCACCGTTGTAGGTGATCGTCTCCAGCTCGTGGCCGGAGAGTTCCTCGGGGTCGGCGTGCTTGGTGCCGGTGGAGTCGGTGACCTCGCCGCCGAGGCCGCGCAGGAAGACGTGCTCGGTGCGCTGGTTGGCCGCGTTGACCGTGCCGTCGGACTTGGTGACGCGGACCTTCCCGTAGCCGCGCCAGTCACTGCGCGTGCGGTACTCGTCCTTGGTGATGCCGTCGGCCTTGGCTTTCCGCCAGCCCGGGTCGCCGACGAAGTCGTACTCGCTGACCATGTCGGGGGCGCCGCCGGTCAGGTCCTTCTCCACGACCCGGTCGACCAGGTACTTGTGGAACCAGTCGGTGATCGGCTCGTCCTCGCCCGGCGGGTTCCACTTGACCGGGTAGCAGGACTTCTTCGACGAGTCCGGGTCGGGAAGGCTGTCGGCCTTGCATTCGGCGTCGCGGTAGCGGACGTTGAGCTGGCCGCCGGTGTCGTTGGCGACTCCGGAGAGCCGGAAGCGGTTCATCGGCTGGATGTTGTCGCCGGGCTTGTCGACGCGGTTGGGGAGCTGCTGGCCGAGGAGTTCGACCGCGGGCAGTTCGGCGGTGCCCGACCCGGCGTGACCCGTGTGCTTGATGGTGTTGAGCCACAGTGACTTCGAGCTGTCGCGGTTGTCGGTGAAGTCGTGGCCGAGCGTCCAGGAGTCGACGTTCGCGTAGCCGGTGCCCTCGCGGATCTGGGTGGTGACCTTGCCGAGCTTCTTGCGGGTCCAGAACGTCGGGGAGTTCTGCCCCTTGCACTTGGTGTCGGCCTTGCAGTTCAAGTCCCAGGGCACATCCGGCCAGCGGGCCGCGGTGGCGTCGGTGAGGTCACCCGGTTCGCAGTCCGAGGCCGCGCCCACCCCGTCACGCGCACGCCGGAACGCGCGCCATGTCTCAACTCCACAGCCCCACCCCAGAGTTACTGAACCTGCACGGCGGAGTGAGTTAACGCCTCGTTCGATCGGGCGGTCAATGCGCCCTGGCGGGCGCGATCAAGGTCGATGTCACTCTCTGCGACCTGCGTCATGGCTCGGGATGGGTATGAGCCAATCTGGCCACAGGGTGTGACAGCCGCCCCGTTCCGCCCGGCATATGCCCTGCGTCACTGAGCGCACCTGAGCGGATTCGCCGCCCTCGCGGCACGTCTGCACACGTGCACCGGTGAATTCAGGTCAGCACTCCGAGGCGGCAACTACGCTGCGGGGTTTGGCAAAATTTGCAACTCATCGGCGGTTCAGAGCCGGTCGATGCCTGGAAGCGCGGGTTCCGGGCATCCGGGCATCGTTTGCTTGCGCGCAGGGGGAGCAGACACGGCCGGAGCCGCCTCCGAAGCCAGTCGCTGTACGTCCCGCGCCGTCCCCGTGACCCCCGACAGGAATCCCTGGGCCCGCGGTGACGCCGAGTCGGTGAGCCAGGTGGGGTCGATGTCCATGACCGCGACCTTGACGTCCGTGCCGGCCAGGGCGAGGGGGAGGGTGTGGACGACGGTGGAGGGGAAGCTGAGGATGGTGCGGCCGATGGGGCCGCGGCGGGCGATGAGTTCCAGGGGGAGGTCGGGGCGTACGACCTGGAGGCCCGTGTCGACCGCCAGGCGGTGGAGTTTCTCCGAGCTCTCGCGGCGGTGCGCGAAGTAGCGGGCCGCGCCGTGCGTGCGGGCCAGCGCCGCCACTGCCTCGATGTAGCGGTCCAGGTCCACCACGCCCGTCTCCACCAGCGACGTCCCGACCAGGTCCGCGCCCTTGGTGATGCGGGGCGGGCCGAAGCGCGCCCGGGTCCACGCGAAGGAGTTGACCGTGACGGTCACGCCGTCCGGGGCCGTGTCGATCGGCATGGAGGAGAAGACCTCCACGCGGCGGTCGCCGTCCGCGCTCGGCGTCAGGCGGCGGCGCGCCTTCGACGACACCGGCATGAAGACCACGTCCCGCGGTCCGGGGCGGCCGCCGCGCCGGTGCCAGCGCACCAGGCGTTCGCCGCGCGCCAGTTGGGAGATGAACTCCATCGTGGCCGTGCCGTCGTCAACGACCACCAGGTCGCGGGCGCGCGTGATGGTCAGGAGCAGTTGTACGTAGCGGGAGAACGGGTCGCCGATCACTATCCGGCGGGCCCGGCGCAGCGGTCCGGCGAGGCCGCCGATCGTGTGGAAGGGCGCGGCGGCGCCACCGCGCGCCTCCTCCCAGCGCACATGGAAGCCCTCTCCGCGCGCCAGTTCGGCCATGCGGCGGAGCTGGCCCCGGGTCATGGGGTCGGTGGGCGAGAGGACGACGAGGGTCAGCTCTTCGTCGCCCTCGAAGTCGTCCTGCCCCGCCGTGTACGCCCACTCCAGGACATTGAGCAACTGCACCGGCGACTCCACGAACGCCAGCGTCCCGCGCCGGGTCGTCGTGGCGGCGCGCCGAGCGCTTCGTACTGACATGAGTCCTCCCGTGCACAGCGGTGCGGCGGCCACCCATGAAGCCGCCGAAGCTCCGGCCACCGGGGCCGGAGCCGACGAAGCCGCGGTCTCCGGCAGTGGAGACCGCGGGGCGCGCCGCCCGGGACTGCGGGGCGCGGAAGCCGGCGCCCCGGTGGTCCCGGGGGCGCCGGCGTGCCGGCGGACGGTGCCCGCCGGCGTGAGGTCGGGCGGGTCGGACGGGCCGGACTTCATGTCCGGCGCCCGAAACCGTGTCCGACGAGTCGTCCCACGGGGTGTCAGACGGCGACCGGCTCGCGGTCGCCCGACTCCGACTCGGCGACGACGCCCGCGACGCGGCGGAGCTTCTTCATCGGGCCGAGCTCGGACTCGTACACCTTCTTGACGCCGTCGCCGAGCGAGGCCTCGATGGTGCGGATGTCGCGGACGAGGCGCTGCAGGCCCTGCGGCTCGACCGAGGCGGCCTGGTCAGAGCCCCACATCGCGCGGTCCAGGGTGATGTGGCGCTCGACGAAGGTGGCGCCGAGGGCCACGGCGGCCAGGGTGGTCTGCAGGCCCGTCTCGTGGCCGGAGTAGCCGATCGGGACGTTCGGGTACTCGGCCTGGAGGGTGTTGATGACGCGGAGGTTCAGCTCCTCGGCCTTCGCCGGGTACGTCGACGTGGCGTGGCAGAGCAGGATGTTGTCCGAGCCGAGGACCTCGACCGCGTGGCGGATCTGCTTCGGGGTGGACATGCCCGTGGAGAGGATGACGGTGCGGCCCGTGGCGCGGAGGGCGCGGAGCAGCTCGTCGTCCGTGAGGGACGCGGAAGCGACCTTGTGGGCCGGTACGTCGAACTTCTCCAGGAAGGCGACCGCCTCGGTGTCCCACGGGGACGCGAACCAGTCGATGCCGCGCTTGGCGCAGTGCTCGCTGATGGCCCGGTACTCGGACTCGCCGAACTCCACGCGGTGGCGGTAGTCGATGTACGTCATGCGGCCCCAGGGGGTGTCGCGCTCGATGTCCCACTGGTCGCGCGGCGTGCAGATCTCCGGGGTGCGCTTCTGGAACTTCACCGCGTCGCAGCCCGCGTCGGCGGCCACGTCGATGAGCGCGAAGGCGTTCTCCAGGTCGCCGTTGTGGTTGATGCCGATCTCGCCGGTGATGTAGACGGGGTGGCCGGGGCCGGCGGTCTTCGAACCGAGCGTGCGCAGGCGGTCGTTGGAGGCCGTGTTGCTCATGGCAGGAACTGTCCTTAACTGTTGAGGGAGGGGCCGAGGATCCAGGCGGCGATCTCTCGGATCGCGCCGTCACCGCCGGGGACGGAGGTGACCGCGCGTGCGGCGCCGCGCACGACGTCGTGGGCGCTCGCGACCGCCACGGGCCAGCCGACAAGGCCGAAGCACGGGAGGTCATTGACGTCGTTGCCGACGTAGAGCACGCGCTCGGGAGCGATGCCCTGCTCCTCGCACCACTGCTTCAGTGCGAGGTCTTTGCGGTCGATGCCGTGCAGCACGGGGATGTTCAGTTTCCGTGCGCGCGCGGCGACGACCGGGTTCACTTCCGTGGACAGGATCAGCATCGTCAGGCCCGACCTGCGCAGGGCCGCGATGCCGAGCCCGTCACCGCGGTGCACGGTGACGAACTCCCGTCCGTCGGAGTCGATCAGCACCGTGTCGTCCGTCTGGGTGCCGTCGAAGTCGAGTACGACCGCGTCGATGTCGTCGCGGGTCGGGAGCGCCGCTTCGTCCCTTGAGCAGACCGCGTCGAAGAGCGGGGCGAGGGCACGGGCGCGGGCGAGGTCGTGCGGGTCGTCGATCTCAAGGACGCGCGCCGGGTCGGTGCGTACGAGTTCGGTGTGGCCGAAGAAGCGGTGCTTGTGCTCGCGGAAGCCGGTGGCCGCCATGCCGTACACCGCGCCGGTCTCCAGGAGGTCCTGGGGGCGGTCCTGGCGGCGCGGGCGGAACGACTTGTCGTGGTTCACGCCGTAGCCGCCGGAGGTGACGGTGTCGGTGACGACCTTGGTCGAGCCGCCCTCGGCGGCGGTGGCCTCCTCGATGGCGGGCGGCTCGTCGCCGGCGTCGCGCCAGACGAAGCCGTGGAAGGCCGCGACCGTGTGCGCGGTGTCCGCGCCGGCCCCGGTGATCGCCCCGACCACGCCGTCGACGTCCTCGCGGGTGATGAAGGGACTGGTGCACTGGACGAGCAGGACCACGTCGACGGTGACGCCGTGCCGGTCCTCGTACCCGTCCATCGCGTGCAGCACCGCGGCCTCGCTGGTCGCCGTGTCGCCGGCGATGGCGGCGGGGCGGAGCACCACCTCGGCGCCCGCGGCGCGGGCGGTCTCGGCGATCACCGTGTCGTCGGTGGACACGACCACGTCGGTGACCAGCGGCGAGGCCACGCAGGCGCGCACCGCGCGGGCCACCAGCGGGATGCCGCCGACCGGCGCCAGGTTCTTGGCGGGCACCCCCTTGGACCCGCCGCGCGCGGGGATGACGGCGAGGACACGGCGTACCGGTTCGCCCTCTGGGTGGGGCTTGGACATGGAGGCTCCTTCGGGGGTGCCAAGTGGGGGGCTTGTCTGCGGGAGAGCGGGGAGAGCCGGGAGCTGCGGCCGGTCCGCTCGGGCCGCGGCCTGCGGCGGGATGACGGCGCGCCCGTCCCCGTCCTGCGGCGGGATCGCGGGGCGCCCGCCCGCGTCCGGCGGCGTCACAGCTCGCCCATCCGTCGGATGACCGGCGCGACGCGCTGCACGCCGTGGCGGTAGGCGCCGCGGGCGGCGCTGCGGACGGCCTGGCGGACGGGTCCCGGATCGCGGTCCGCGGCGGGCGCGCCGGGCAGCGGGGCGGCGTCCGGGCCCAGGTGGTGGCGGGCGAGTATGCCGGGCAGGTAGCCGGGGGCGGTGACCAGCGTGTAGTACGGGCGGATCGGCGGGAGCGAGCCGTCGCGGGCGCGTTCGGTCAGTTCCGTGACGCGCTTGCGGGCCGCGTCGAACGCCGTCTCGTACGCCCCGTCGGCGGCGACGCCCTGCCGCGCGACCCACTCGGGGTCGGGCGTCGGGCTGTGCCCGGCGTCGAGCTGGTCCCAGGAGGCGAGGCAGCCCGAGCCGATGAAGGCGTGGTTGCCGAGCGCCTCGCGCACCCCGAGGTCGGTGAGGACGGCCGTCGGGACGCGCCGGTGCAGCGCTTCGAGCGCGGCGGTGGAGCTGACCGTGACGAGCAGGTCGGTGCGGTCGAGCACCTCGCCCATGTGCCCGTAGACGAGGCGGAAGTTGGACGGCACCTCCTCGCTGCGCACCAGCTTCTGGTACGGCAGCTCCTCGATGTGCGTGGTGTGCTCGCCGGGCTTGCTGCGCAGCTTCAGCAGGACCTCGCGCTCGGGGTGCCGCTTCGCGTGCTGGACCAGGCGGGACAGCAGGTAGCTGCGGTCGGCGCGCTTCTCCGGCACGGAGGGCTGGGCGGCGAAGACGACGGTGTACGGCTCGCGCGGGGCGTACGGCTCGCCGCCGAGGAACGGCAGCGCGGCCTCCACGACACCGGACGCGTCGGCGCCCACACCGTCGTACACGTCGCGGAAACGCTCCGCGTCCTGGCGGGAGTTGGCGAGGACGACGTCCGCGCCGTGCCTCAGCAGCAGTCCGTCGGCGAGCTTCTCGTAGACCACGCCGACATAGCCGGTGACGACGACCGGGCGGCGGGCCCGGCCGTGCCAGACGCGGGCGAGGCCGTGCAGGACCGCCTGGACGGCGCCGCCGACGAGGGCGAGGACGATGACGTCGTACGCGTCCTCGTCGCGGCCGTCGGCCTCCATGGCCTCGATCGCCCTCAGGAACTCGATGGCGGTGACCTCGCGCAGGCTGTCCGCACGCACACCCACCTCTTCGAGCTGGCGGGGCGTGGGGGTGGCCCGGCCGCGCAGCAGGTATCCGTCGAGGCGGAGTTCCGCCCGGTCCCGCCCGTCCGCTGCCTGCGCTGTGTCCTCTGCGGCCTCCGCGGACCCCGCGAGGCGGCTCGCGGTGAGCGAGCCCCATTTCCATCGGGTGTCGGAGTCGGCGAGCACGGCGACCCGCGTCGTCTTGTTGCTTACTGGCACATCGCAGACGCTAGGAAGGCATTCCGATTGATGGCCCAACTCAGGTGCAACAAACGGTTAACAGCATGCCGACGAATGGCGAAGCGGCCCGCCGAATGGGTGACGGGGTGCCCGGTTAACCATTCCGCCACGCTTCGTTCACCTGACATCCCACCCTGGGTCAAGACGAATGCCGGGCCGACACCTAACGTCTCGCACGTGGTTAAGCTCTCCGTCATCGTGCCGTTCTACAACGTGCAGCAATACGCGCCCGACACCTTGAAGTCCCTGCACGCGAACGCGCGTGACGACTTCGAATTCATTCTCGTCGACGACTGTTCGACGGACGAGACGCCGGAGGTCCTGGAACGTGCCGCGCGCGAGCTCCCGGGCGCCGTCCATCTCAGACACGAACAGAACGGGGGCCTGGCCACGGCCCGCAACACGGGTCTGGACGCGGCCCGCGGCGAGTACATCGCCTTCCTCGACGGGGACGACTGGCTCGCGCCCGGATATTACGCGCAACTGGTCGCGTCCATCGAGGAGTTGGGCTGCGACTTCGTCCGCACGGACCATGTGCAGTGCACGGCGCGCGCCCGCAGTGTGCACCGGGTGCCGCACGGCCTGCGCGGCGTGGTGATGTCCCCGCGCGACGTGATACTGCCCGCCGACCGCTCCACGTCCGTGGACTACGCCTTCGCCTGGGCCGGCATGTACCACCGGCGCCTGCTCGACCAGGGATTCCTGCACTTCACGCACGGGCTGCGCACGGCCGAGGACCGGCCGTGGATCTGGCGGCTGCACCGCGAGGCGAAGTCGTTCGCCGCGCTGGGGCTGCTCGGCGTGTTCTACCGGCGCGGTGTCTCGTCGTCGCTCACGCAGATCGGCGACGTACGCCAGCTCGACTTCATCAAGGCGTTCGACCAGGTGGTGCGGGAGACGGCGGAGGACCGCGACGCGGACATCCTGCTCCCGAAGGCCGTCCGCACGTATTGCGCGATCATTTCCCACCATCTGGGATCCATCGAAAGGTTCGAGCCGGCCGTGGCCCGGAAACTGAAGTCGCTGAGCGCCGCCGCGCTCAAGCGCATGCCGCAGGGCGTCCTCGACGAGGCCCTGGACTCCATGGACATGCAGCGCGCGACGCGGCTGCGCCGGCTGCGCCGGCGTCCCGTCGCCGCCGGGGAGGTGGCCGCGTGAGCCCCGCAGGACAGGTGGTGGGCGGCACCGAGAAGCCCGTGCGCGACCCGCACGCCGCCGCTCTCGCCGCCGCGCGTCCGGACGCCCGCCGCCGCACCACGCAGATCTTCTTCGCGTCCACGCTGTACGGCGTCGCCACGCTGGCCGCCGCCCTGGACGCCGACCGCTTCGGCCCGGCCGACCGGCGCGTGCTGCTGATCGCCAACAACGCGGCGACCCCGGAGACCACGCCGTCCGTCGACACGATGCCGGGCTTCGAGCGGCTGCGCGGCCGCTTCGACGACGTGCTGTCCTGGAACGAGGCCATCTCGCCGTTCCACCCGGGCGCCTGGTCGCCGCGCGGCGACGACCTGCCGCTGTGGCAGCGCTATCTGCGGCTGGCCTGGGGCCTCGGCGACGACACCGTCGAGCTGGCCGTGGAGTCCATCCAGGTGCACCCGGCGCTCGCGCTCACGCAGATCTTCACGGGCGCGCCCGTCGACGTCTACGCCGACGGCCTGATGAGCTACGGCCCCACCCGCAACAAGATCGACCCGCTGGTCGGCACCCGGGTGCGCCGGCTGCTCCACCTCGACCTGGTGCCCGGCCTCAAGCCGATGCTGCTCACCGAGTTCGGCGTCGAGCCCGAGATCGTACCGACCGACATCTTCCTGAAGGTCCTCGGCGAACTCGCCGACGGCGAGGGCGAGTCGGGGACCCTGGACGCGCTGCCGCAGGTCGAAGGGCCCGCGCTGCTGCTCGGCCAGTACCTCTCCGCGCTCAACATCCTCACCGCCGAGGAAGAGGAGGACCTGCACGCGCGGATGCTGCGCGGCGCGGCCGCGCTCGGGCACACCCGGGTGGTGTTCAAGCCGCATCCGACGGCCCCGGCGCGCTGGTCGCGGCAGTTGGAGAAGGAGGCCGCGCGGCTCGGTGTCGAGCTGACCGTCCTGGACACGCCGGTCCTCGCCGAGGTGCTCTACCAGCGGATGCGGCCCGCCCTGGTCGTCGGCTGCTTCTCCACGGCGCTGCTCACCGCCTCGGCGTTCTACGACCTGCCGGTGGCCCGCATCGGCACGGAGACGCTCCTGGAGCGCCTGAAGCCGTACGAGAACAGCAACCGCATCCCGGTCACCCTGGTCGACGCGCTGCTGCCCGACCTCGGCGACCGCGCGGCCGTCACCGGCGGCCGCCGGGAGCCGGACCTGGCGGCGCTGTCCGGCCTGGTGCGGGCCGTGGGCTTCGCCATGCAGCCCAAGATCTACCCGGGCCTGCGCCCGGCCACGGAGCGTTATCTCGCGGCCCACCTGAACGACCGCACGTTCCGCTACTTCAAGAAGCGCCGACTGACCGCCCTTGGGCTGCCCGGTGGGATCCCGGTGCAGCTCGCCTTCATTCCGCGGAACGCGGCGGTGCGCAAGGTCGCGCGCCGGGCCCGGTCGATCAAGCGGGCGGCGCTGGGCTGAGCGGGCGGCGCTTGGCTCAGCGGGGGTGCGGGGCACGGAAGCGAGGGTGCGGGGCACGGAAATGCCCCGCACCAAAGCTGCGGGTAAGGTGATAACCCACTCGCGTTCACGGGGAATTCATCTCCCCGGGGCTTCTCGGCCGTCCCGCGGATGTCCAAAAGCAGCATTGCGGCACGCGCCTTGACCGTGCCCGGGGTATCTCCTAGCGTCCTCGGGAACTTGCGTCCGCAACAAGAGAGTGGTTATCCCTCATGCCTGCTGCGCACGACACTTCCGCACTTCCCCAAGAGCTCAGCGACGTTCCCGGCTGGTTTCCGCCGCTCGATCAGGTCCTTTTCGACTGGTTCCTGACCCGGCAGGAGAGCCGGGGAGTGCGCGGCGATCTTCTGGAGATCGGCGTCTATATGGGCAAGAGTGCGATATTCCTCGGCCATCACCTGCGGGACGGCGAGGAGTACACGGTCTGTGATCTTTTCGAGGACGAGGCACCGGACGGCGCCAACAAGGCGGAGTCCAACAAGTCCTATCCGACGCTGACGAAGCAGGCCTTCGAGCGGAACTACCTGTCGTTCCACGACGAGTTGCCGCGCGTCCTGCGCGGGCCGAGCTCGCTGGTGCCGGCCGAAGTGCCGCCGAAATCCTGCCGGTTCGTGCACGTCGACGCCTCGCACCTGTACGAGCACGTGCACGGGGACATCGGCGCGGCCAGGGACACCCTGCTGCCCGAGGGCGTGGTGGTGCTCGACGACTTCCGCTCCGAGCACACGCCGGGCGTCTCCATCGCGGCCTGGGAGGCGGTGCTCAACCGGGGCCTGCGGCCGATCTGCCTGAGCACCCAGAAGCTGTACGGCACCTGGGACGACCCGGGCCCGGTGCAGGAGGAGCTGCTCGCCATGGTCCGCGGGCGGGACGACTGCCACCTGAGCGTGCAGGAGGCCGCCGGGCACCGGATCGTCCGGGTCAAGTCCAAGAAGGGCATGGCGGCCCCCGAGTTCCCCCCGTCGCGGCACTACCGCGCCCAGGAGCCCGCCGCCCGCACCGCCCCGCAGTCCCCCGCGGCCGGGTCCCGCAGGCCCCCCGCCGCGGGCTCCCGCGCCCGCCGGATCGCCGCCGACCTGCTGCCGCCGGTCGTCACGCGGGCCGTACGCCGGGGTCGCGCGAAGTAGCACCCGGCCCCCGAAGAGTGGCCCCGATCCCGGCGACGACCGCCGCGAGGCCCGCCTCGAAGCCGTCCTCGTACTCCCGGAACATCTCCTCGCCCGCGGCGACCGCCAGCGGGTAGTCCTTGAGCCGCTCGGCCCGCGCGGCGAGGTCGTAGCCGCCCTCGCCCGCGTCCGGGGCGGGGCCCGAGGCCTGTTCCTCGATCACGTACCCGATCGTGTAGCTGTACGCCGTCAGCCAGGACCGTGCCGCGGCGCCCGGCGTGAAGCCCGCCTCCGTGAACCTGCGCAGCTGCGCCTCCATCGGCGCGGCGTACGACGTGTCCGTGAAGTGCGTGCCGCTGTAGACCTTCGCGCCGTCGCGGTAGCGCAGCAGGTGGCGGCGTAGGCCGCGCATGGCCGTCGTGACCGCCGTCTCCCAGTCGGCGTCCGGCTCGCCCTGAAGGTCCGCCGTCATGCGGCGCAGCATCTCCGTCGCCATCTCGTCGAGCAGCGCCTGCTTGTCCTTGAAGTGCCAGTACAGCGCAGGGGCCTTGACGTCCAGCTCCTTCGCGATGGCGCGCAGGGTCAGGCCGTCGAGGCCGGTCTCGTTCAGCAGGTCGAGCGCGACGCGCGCCACCCGCCGCCGGTCCAGTCGTGTCGTTGCCACCTTGACAACTTAACACCGTTAAGCGCAGGCTCGAGGCATGGCACTTAACAACGTTAAGGGAATGGGTGCAAACCCTTCAGTAACGACCGACGTCCTCGACGTACTCGTCGTGGGCGCGGGACCCACCGGCCTGACCCTCGCCTGCGATCTGGCGCGCCGGGGCGTGCGCGCGCTCGTCGTCGAGCGGGCGGCGGGCCTCTTCCCCGGCTCGCGGGGCAAGGGCATCCAGCCGCGCACCCTGGAGATCTTCGACGACCTCGGGGTGCTCGGGGCCGTCCTGGAGTCGGGCGGCCCGGCGCCGGTCGGCATGGTGTGGCAGGGCGGCGCCCGGCAGGGCGAGTACCGCATGTTCGACGAGCCGGAGCCGACGGAGTCGGCGCCGTACGCGGGTCCGTGGCTGCTGCCGCAGTGGCGTACGCAGGAGATCCTGTACGCGCGCCTGACGGAGCTGGGCGGCGTGGTGGCCTTCGGCACCGAGGTGACCGGGCTCGACCAGGACGCGGACGGGGTCACGGCGCGCCTGGCGGACGGCAGGTCGGTCCGCGCCGCGTACGCCGTCGCCGCCGACGGCGGCCGCTCCGCCGTGCGACAGGCACTCGGCATCGGCATGACGGGCGAGACGGTGGACCCGCAGCCGATGCTCGTCGCGGACACCCGGATCGCCGAGGGGGCGCTCGACCGGGAGAACTGGCACGTGTTCCCGCCGGACGGCACCGACGCGGCCGCGGGGGCGGCCCACGGGGGCGGGTTCGCGGTGATCTGCCCGCTGCCGGGCACGCCGGACTTCCAGCTCGTCGCCCGGTTCACGGACTCCGCCGGGCCCGACCCGTCCCCCGACGGCGTACGCAAGGCGGTCGCGGCCCGCACCCATCTGGCCGCCGACGACATCACCGAGGTGCGCTGGGCCTCCGACTTCCGGCCGCGCGCCGCGCTCGCGGACGCGTTCCGCGCGGGCCGGGTCTTCCTGGCGGGCGACGCGGCGCACGTGCACTCACCGGCGGGCGGCCAGGGCCTGAACACCAGCGTGCAGGACGCCTACAACCTGGGCTGGAAGCTCGGCGCGGTGCTGCGGCACGGCGCGGACACGGCGCTGCTCGACACGTACGAGGAGGAGCGGCGGCCGATCGCGGCGCGGATGCTGGACCTGTCCACGCGCATCCACCACGGCACCGGCAGGCGCGGCGAAGCCACCCGCCAACTCGGCCTGGAATACCGCGACTCTTCCCTCTCCGCGGACGCCCGCACCCCCGCCGCGCGCGCCGCCCTGCCGGACGGCTCCCCGCACGCGGGCGACCGGGCCCCGGACGGCCCGCTGGGCGAGGGGCGCCTCTTCGACGCCTTCCGGGGCCCGCACTTCACCTTGCTCGCCATGTCCGTTGACGCCGAACTGCCCACCCTGAACGGCGACTTGGTGCACACGCACCACACGGACGCCTGCGCGCCGTACGTACCGGGCCTCTACCTGATCCGTCCGGACGGGTACGTCGCGTGGGCGGGCCCGGACGGAAAGGGCCTCGCGGAGCATTTGACCTCAACCAAGCTTGAGGTTCTACGTTCGTACACATGACGAACACGAACGCGAACACGCACACGCACACGGGCCACGTTTCGAAGAACGCGCCCTTCAGCCCTTCCCACAGCGACGCCGACCTGGTCAACCAGCCGATCGGTTACTGGAGTTCGGCCGCCGGCAAGGCCGTCGTGCACCACATCCGCACGATGCTCGCCGAGCACGGGCTCACCCAGCCCCAGTGGTGGATCCTGAACCAGCTCGTCGGCCACGAGGCGGGCCGCGACCGCAAGGAGGTCGTCGAGGTCCTGCGCGGCTACCTGGAGTTCGGCGAGGGGCCGCTGCACCACGACATCGACGCCCTGGTCGGCCGCGGCCTGCTCACCCAGGAGCAGGAGGGCACGCTGTGCATCACCAACGCGGGCACCGCGCTTCAGCAGCGGGTCGCGGCGTTGCAGCAGCAGACGCGGGGGCAGATCCACGAGGGCATCGACGACGCCGAGTACGTACGGGCCCTGAAGGTGCTCCAGCGCATGATCTACAACGTGGACGGCCAGGCCTGGCACCACTGACGGCCCCGGCGCGGCGCCGCCGGCGCAGGCTTCCCAAGCATTCGCTCATGGGAAAGACTTCGGGGAGGGATGTCCGGTGGAGTGGCGTGGAGTGACGTGGGGGATGCGATGAGCAGGGGTGCGATAGCCAGGGGGCGCGCGGCGGCGGGTGCCGTCGCGGCCCTGGCCCTGGCGTGCGGGTGCACGGCGCAGGCCGTCGGCGCGGGCGGGAAGGACGAGAAGTCGCCACCCACCCGCACGTCTTCGGACAGATCTGCTTCGGACAGATCCGCTACGGGCGGGTCTGCCAACTCGGGCCCCACGCAACGGAGTTCCCCCACTCCCGAGCTGCCGAAGATGAAGTCGCCCGTGTCCCGGGCGGAGTTGCCCGCGTCGAAGGTGCCGAGCGTGCCGCCGCCCCGGCCGCGGGCCAGCACGCCGCCGCCCCCTCCTGAGCCCGGGCCGGTGCTGCTTGCCCGGGGCCAGGAGGGGAAGAAGGTGCGCGAACTGCAGGCGCGGCTGCGGCAGATCGGCTGGTTCGGGCAGATCCCGACGGGGACGTACGGTCCGGTCACGGCCACCGCGGTCGAGGGCTTCCAGGGCAAGCGCGGGCTGCTCCGCACGGGTGCGACCGACACCCGCACCTGGGACCGGCTCCTGGCCATGACGCGCGAGCCGTCGCGGCACGAGCTGTATCCCGACGGCGGCATGCCGCCCGCGAAGCCGGACCGGCGCTGCCTGACCGGCCGGGTCATGTGCATCAGCAAGGAAAGCCGCACGCTGACCTGGATGATCGACGGCAAGGCCGTGACGACGGTCGACGTGCGCTTCGGCTCGGAATACACGCCGACACGCGAGGGCGAGTTCCGCGTGTTCTGGAAGAACCGCGATCACGTGTCGACGCTGTACGACACCCCGATGCCGTACGCCATGTTCTTCAGCGGCGGCCAGGCCGTGCACTACTCGTCGGACTTCGCGGCGAGCGGCTACAACGGCGCGTCCCACGGCTGCGTGAACGTACGCGACAAGAAGGCAATCGCGAGCCTGTTCAAGCAGGTCAAGACAGGCGACAGGGTCGTCATCTACAAGTGACGACGGCGCCATCTTCTATAAGTAACCAACGAAGAACCGCAACCATCAATTGAGAAACCCCCACGGCGAGCATTTGGTCCGCGAGAGCGCGCGCCGGTTTAGGCGCAAAATGCAGCGCGGGCGGGATCGGGGGAACGTATCCCGCCCGCGCCATTTGGCACGGAGCCGTAGGTACGGGGGGAACCCCGGCTCGTGCGCAGCCGATGACCAGTCGGCTCACTTCTTACTGCGTCGCTGATTCGGAAAACGTCACACCCTGGCGGTGCGGTGTGGGTCACACGTCCGTGGCGGGTGCGCGGGGAGTGGTCGCCCGGCGCACGCGGGGCGGTCAGCGGACCGGCAGGGTGCTGTACGAGGCCGAGGGCTGCGGGAGCGGGGCGGGGAGCTTGACGGGCGGGGCGTGGCCGCCGGGGCCGCCGCCGCTCTGGCCGTCGCCGGGGCTGTTGTCCCCGCCGCCGTTGTTGTCGTCGCCCCCGTTGTTGCCGTCGTTGCCGTCGCCTCCGCCGCCGTGGCCGTCGTCGTCCTTGCCGCCGTTCTTGCCGCCGTCGAGGACGCGCTCGCAGAACGTGTCCACGCGGGCGGGGCCGCGGGCGAGCTCTTCCAGCTTGCGGCGCTTGTCGCCCTGGAGCTCACCGCTGCGGTAGGCCTGGCAGTGCGCGGCCATGCGCTTGTACCACTTCTTCCGGGCCTCGCCCCGGTTGTGGCCCTCGTCGGGGCCGGGGCCGACGCCGGTGCCCGGGTCGGTGCCGGGCTTGTCGGCGGGGTCCTCGCCGCCGCTGCCGGCGGTGCCGCCGCCTCCGCCGGGGGTCTCGGTGTCCTCGGGTGGGGCGCTGCTCTCGGGGTCCTTGGTGGTGTCGTCGTCCAGGACGGAGCTGTCGTCGTCGGGCAGCTCGTCCGGCGGGTCGGCCGCGTCGTCCGACGGCGTGCCGAGCGGCTGCTCCGGCGTCGCCACCGGGGACGCGCTGGTCGCGGGCCCCTGCTCGTTCCGCTGGAACGGCGAGGGGATCACTCCGGTCCCGGCCGCGACGGCGACTCCGCCGACCATGCACGCGGCCAGCGCGGCGGCCGCGCCGAGCCGCACGGGGCGTGCCCAGCGGGCGGGACGCGGGCCGTTGGCGGCGCGCCCGATCCGTACGGACTGGTCACCGTTGCCTCGACGGGCACCGGCACCGGTCAGCACGCCGGGCGTGGCACCGGCCCCGGCGGCCGAACCGCCCGCACCGCCCGCACCACCGGAAGCGCCCGCACGAGCACGGCCCGAAGCGCCCTGGACACCGCCCGCACCGGAAACCCCGGAAGCTCCCGCACCAGCACCACCGGAAACACCCCGGACACCGTCCACACCAGAAACCCCAGAGCCAGCCCCAGCCGCCCCAGGAACCCCCACCGCGTCGGCGACTCCAGCCGCCCCGGCCGCACCAGCCGCCCCAGCCCCAGAAACCTCTCCCGCTCCCGCGGCCCCCCGCGCCTCGCGGAACGCCGCCAACGCTCCGGCCTCGCCGGGGAGTTCGGCCTTCGGGGCGGGGTCCGAGGGGGCGGGCGCGCGGAGCGCGACAAGCGCCGCGGCGAGGCGTTCCGCCTGTTCGCGCTCGTGATCGCCGATGCCTTCGAGCCGCTCGCCGCGGAGCAGTCTCTCCGCCGCGTCACGGTCCAGCCACTTGTACTGCTCGTCGGCCATCACATGTCCTTCTGCGTCCGCGTACGCGAATGCGTCACACACGGGGACGGCGGCACGGCACGTCCGTGCGGGTCCGGCTGCGGGGGGACGGCGCCCAGACCCTGCCCCTGCGCCGGTCCCTCGGCGCCCATCAGTTCGGCGAGGCGCTTGAGGCCGCGGTGCGCCGCGGTGCGGACGGCGCCGGGGCGTTTGCCCAGGGTGTCGGCGGCGCTCTTGGCGTCGAGGCCCACCACGACCCGCAGCACGACGGCCTCCGCCTGGTCCTGCGGGAGCTGGGCTATGAGGGCGAGCGCGGCGTCCGTGGAGAGGGACTCGATCGCCTCGCCGGCGGTGTCGGCCTCGGCGGGCCTGCCGGTGAGCTCCGTCTCGTCGCCGCCGATCGCGGGGCGGCGGCCGCGCATCCGGATGTGGTCAAGGGCGCGGTTGCGGGCGATGCGCGCGGCCCAGCCGCGGAAGCGGTCCGCGTCGCCGCTGAACCGGTCGAGGTCGCGGGCGATCTGCAGCCACGCCTCGGACGCGACGTCCTCCGCGTCGAGGTCGCCGACAAGCGTTCGTACGTAACCGAGCAGCCGCGGGTGCACGGCGCGGTACACAGTCCGGAACGCGGTCTCGTCCCCGTCCTGCGCCGCAAGCACGGCGGCGGTCAGCTCGGCGTCGTCCTCCCCCTGCACTGCGTGCCCCTCTGCGCCTGGCCCGGCGCCGCTCTCACGGGTCTGCCCTGTCGCGGTCGTGCGCCGCTGCACCGCTCGCGGTGGGTCCGGTCGGCGGTCGCGGTGGTGGGTCGCGACGCGGCGCGAAACTGCACGCTACGGCGTGAAACCGGTGCGCGTCCATGTTTGTACAACATGCAACTAGCGGGTGACGCAGTGCGGTGTGACAGAAAACGCACCGAGGACGCAGAAGGGAGTACGGACCGCCACGCGGTTCGTGCCGTGTGACGGCCGGGGCCTCTCCTGTGGGGGGTGGCGGCCCCGGCCGCTCACCCACCCCGACAGCCCGGCTCCGCCGGGCGGGGACCCCCTCCGGCGGCGTGGGTCAGACCTCGAAGAGGTCCGCCCCCGCCGGGCCGCCGCCGAGCTCGCTCGCGTCGACGGTCTGGGCCGCCGGTGGGGCGTGGGCCTCCACGGGCTTGCCGTAGTCGGACATCCGCATCGTCATCCGGCCGCGGTCCTGCTCCAGGTCGATGGCGGTGATGTAGGGCTTGCCCTCGGCGGCGACGTACATGGCGTTGGTCTCCAGAGCCCCGTCGGCCTTCGGCTCGACGAGCGGTATGACGTGCTTGCCGTAGCGGTAGGTCGCGGGCCGGGCCTGTATCTGCCCGTCGAAGCCGTCGTCCCCGGCGCCGTCCAGCTTGCCGAGCAGCTCGTCGAGGTCGCACTGCGCGCCCGGCATCATCGGCCGGCCCGAGCTGCCGTCGCCCGCCGGGACCTTCACGTACTTGCCCTGGATGAGCGCGATCCGCTCCTCGACCTTCGCCACCACCGCCGGGCCGCGCGACTGCGCCATCGTCCGGATCGTCTCCAGCGACTCGTCCGTGAACCGTATGTACGCCGCGCCGCCCGCGACCATGATCAGGTCGCCGCGCTGGCCGGGGCCCGAGTCGAAGGTGCCCGTGCAGTTGCTGCGCCGGTCCAGGTGGAGGGTGACCTCCTGGTGCCGGTCGGAGCCGCCGCCCGTGGCGCCCGCGCTCATCTCGACCTTGATGCGCAGCGAGTCCGCCGACCTGAGCAGGTCCATGCCCTCGGTCGCGAGCCGCTCGCCGCGCGCCCGGTCCGCGGGCAGCTGCTCGGTGAAGGTCCCGCCGCTGAGCCGTACCGGCTTGTCCTCGGTGCCGCAGGCCGTCAGCGCGGACGCCAGCGAACCGGCCGCGAGCACGGCCGCCGCACCCCGCAGCCGGGCGCGGCGTCCGCCGCGCCGAGTCCCGAGTGCCGCCTTCAGCCCCACAGTCCCCACCCGTCTCCGCCGCGCGCTCTCATGCGATTCTCATGAACCTCTTCGATAAACCCTGCGTGGCCGTCCGCTCCGTTGTCACATCCGCGCGATGCGGGAAACGTCACGTGACAAATCCCCCCGCCCCGTACAACCCTTCGGCCTCCTCGGCCGTCATACGAACTCGCGGATTCACCAGAAGTTCACCAGTGTTCAATGGGTTCACCGAACTCACCGGTTCACCAGAGGGGTTGGGGCATTTGAGCCTGCGAAAGGCGCACCGCGGGGCATGGCTGGCCGTCGGGGCCGTCGTCCTCGGCGGCACGGGAGCCGTGGCGCTCCCGGTCACCACGGCGGCGTACGCGGCCGACGACACCGCGGACCTCGTCGCGGCCACGCCGCGCGCGTCCGGGTCCAAGGGGTCCGTGACCGTCGTGCCGGGCGGCGCGGGCGGCCCGGTCGCCGCCGGGAAGAAGACGCTCACGCAGTCCAGTACGGGCGTGCCCGGCGTGAGCGAGTCCGGCGACCTGTGGGGCGCGGCCACGGCGTGGGGCGACATCGACGGCGACGGCCACGCGGACCTCGTGATCGGCGCGCCCGGCGAGGACGACACGTCGGGCCACAAGGACCGCGGCGCCGTGACCATGCTGTACGGCCCGAAGTTCACGTCCGGCACGGACATGCAGCTCTCCGAGGACTTCGCCTACAGCGGCGCGCGGTTCGGCTCGGCCGTCGCCTCCGGCGACTTCAACGCCGACGGCAACGCGGACGTGTTCGCCGCCGCCACGGGCACGGGCGGCAGTTGGGCGGCCCGCTTCTCGGCGGGCCACGAGACGGCCGGCACGGTCACGTCCGGCGACGGCGCCATCGCGTACGCGGACGCCGCGTCCGGCGACTTCAACGGCGACAAGTACGCCGACGTGGCCCTCAGTTACCGCGACGCCGCGGGCCAGGGCAAGGTCGTCTGGTTCAAGGGCACCCGCTCGGGCCTGAGCCGGGTGGGCACGCTGTCCGTCAAGGGCGGCCGCTCGGTCGCCGCGGGCGACGTGACCGGCGACGGCCTGGCCGACCTCGTCGTCGGCCAGCCGTACACCTCCGAGTCCGGCGCGCACGCCGGGGGCCAGGTGACGGTCGTGCCCGGGTCGGCCTCGGGCCTGACCTCCGCCGGCGCGACGACCGTCCACCAGGCGAGCGCCGGAGTGCCGGGCGCGGCCGAGGCGGGCGACGCGCTGGGCTGGTCGGTGGCGGTGGGCGACGTCGACAAGGACGGGTACGCGGACGTCCTGGCCGGTGCCCCCGGCGAGGACATCACGCGCGCGGGCACGTCCCGTACGGACGCGGGCACGTCGCTGCTCTTCAAGGGCACGCGGTCGGGCCTCACGGGCGCGGGCGCGCGCGCCGTCAGCCAGGACGAGCCGGACGTCCCCGGCGCCACGGAGTCCGGCGACCGCCTCGGCTCGGCGGTCACGCTGGCCGACTTCGACGGCGACGGCCGCGTCGACCTCGCGGTCGGCGCGGACGGGGAGGACTCTGGCACCGGGACCGTGCTGCAACTGGACACCGACGGGGCGGGGGTTGTCTCGCTCAAGAGCGGGGTCTATTACGGGCGGGGGCAGCTCGGGACGCCGGAGGGGGCGCACTTGGGCGAGGCCCTTACGCGATAGCGCTTCGCTGGATGTGCGGGCTTTCGCCTGCGGGCCGGTGGGGGCTTGTCGCGCCCACGCGGCGGAGCCGCACATCGACACAGCCCCGCGCCCCTTCAGGGCGCGGTTCGTACCGCAGCGGGCCCGTTGCGCCCGATTCGGAGCCGTCCCTGGAGCGGTGCTTTGCCTGTCGGCCGGTGGGGGTTGGTCGCGCAGTTCCCCGCGCCCCTTTGGGGCGCGCTTCGTGCCGCAGCAGACTTCGTCGCGCCCACTTAGCCCGGCACGACTCCCAACCGGCGCGCCCGCTCAGTCCGGAGTCGTCCCCGAGCGGCGTGCTCGCGATACCACCGCCCGGAGTACCCTTCGGCCCTCCGTCGACACGTCGAGGACCTGGCGTAGGCCGCCGCCTGTGCCCGTCGTGCCGCCGAGTAGTTCCAGGACCCTTACCTGGCGGCGGAGTTCGGCGGAGACCAGTGGTGACACGGCCTCGTCGCGGGCGTCCAGGAGGCGGTGGATCTGGAGTGCGGCGGCCGAGCAGCCGTCGGCCCACGGGCGCAGGGAGGCGGCCGAGCGGGCGGTGGGGACGGCGTCGAGCATGCGCCGGGCGAGGGCGGCGGCCTCCGCGGTGTCAGGGGCCGCGGCTTCCGCGGTGTCAGGGGCCGCGGCTTCCGCGGTGTCAGGGGCCGTGTCAAGGCCCGGCCCGGCGCCGAGCGCCGCCCGTACCTCCGTCAGCGGCCCCTCCCACGCCGTGCCGTCCGCGAGGCTCACCCACAGGGGCCTCAGCGCCTGGTCGGCGCCGTCGAGCAGCGGCAGGCAGCGGTCGAGGCAGCCAAGGCCGCTCGCGGCGAGGGCGGTCTCGTCGGCGCGGGCGATCAGGTCGACCAGACTCGGTCGGCCGGATTCCGACTGTGCGGCGCCCAGGGGCGCGCTGTCCGGCCATGCGTCGCCCGCCCGCGCGTGCGGGTCAGAGCTGGGCAAAGGGCTCGTACTCATGACGTACGCCGTCTCCTGTCGCGGACTGGGCACCTCCGCATGCCCACTTGCCCTTACAGCGTCCGGAGCCCCGGGAACGTCACTGTCGCGCCACTGCGGCCGGAATTCGACGGCGTGTGCGGCTACTGCGGCAGCACCCCGAGCCGGTCGAGGAAGCGGAAGAAGAGTTCCTCGGCGGACGGTTCGGGGTCGGCGGTGAGGACGTCGAGGAGGGCGGCGGGCCGTGCCGTCCTGCCGGACTCGGCGGCCCAGGCGACGGCGCGCTCGGCGGCGTCGGGCGGTTCCAGGAAGTAGTCCTCCACGGTCAGTTCGGCCTCGCCGAGGTATTTGGCCATCGCGTCGCGGGCCAGACACGTCGTCCACGCGCCGCTCTCCGGCGCCGCCGCCTCGACGACCACGCAGTCGCTGTCCAGGACGTAGCCGAAGAGCGCGGGCGCCTCGGTCTCGCGGGCGAGCGTGTTCATGTTGCCGACGTCGACCGTGCCGTCGGACGGGCACTCCCAGACCTGCCATCCGTCCGGCCGCCGCTCAAGCAGCGTGAGCCGGTCCCGTGCGCCCGCCACCGCCGCGAACTCACCGAGCGGCCGCTCGCTCCGGCCCACGACGTAGTACCCCCAGTAGCCCATCTCCGTGCCCCCGTTGTGCTCGAACCGTGCTTTCCGTGCTTTCCGACGTGTGGCCGAATACACCACAGGGCGGATGCGTGCGCCACCGAAAGCACATCGAAAGCACGGATCGGACACAGCACATGCGGATGATCCGCGCGTGCGGCAAGGCGAAGCCACGCGTGCGTGCCGCAAGCCACGGGTGCGTGTCGCCCACGGAACCGGCCCCCGGGGCTACCCCAGCCGCCCCGCGAGCCCCACGAACTCGTCCCAGGACCGCGTCGGCTCCCGCTCGTCCCACAGCTTCTGTGCCGTCGCCCGCAGCGGCATGCGGATGCCGCGGGCCACCTCCTCCTGCGTCTGCGCGCCGGCGAGGTCGCACCAGACGGCGAAGGTGGCGCCGAGGATCTGGCGGTCGTACGACGCGGGGACCGGCCGGGTGCCGCGCAGCACCAGCGGGGTCCACTGCTCGTAGATGCGCTGCCCGGTGGGGTAGCGGAACTCGTTGGGCTGGCCGAGGACGTAGTAGAGGAACTCGTCGTTGTAGTTGACGACTTCGCGGCCGTCGCGCAGGTACTCGACGGGCTCGCGCGCGCCGATCTCCTTGCCGGTCCAGTACGCGACCTCCACGCGGTCGTCGACGCCCGTGACGCCGCCCCGGAAGAACCCGTCGTTCCAGGCCCGCACCTCCCGGCCGGGCCCGATCGCCTTCGCGCGGTCGTTCAGCCACGCCGTCGCCAGGTCCTGGACGCGGGCGCCGGAGCCGAGGCGGTCGCGCGCGGCGGCCGCGAGCTGCGGGAAGGAGGCCTCGGGGTCGCTGCGGGTCAGTGCCTGGTACTCGTCGGCGCCCAGGTGCCAGTGCGCCCCGGGGAACAGCTCGTCGTACTCGCGCAGCAGGTCGTCGACGATCTCGGCGGCCTTCGGCTTCGAGATGTCGACGGCGCCGCTCGTGGGCGCGCCGCCGCTGTCGCGCAGTTGCAGGTCGGGGTGGGCGGCGATGACGGCGCCGAGGTGTCCGGGCGAGTCGATCTCCGGTACGACGCTCATGTGCCGACTCGCCGCGAGGTCGACGATGCGGCGGACCTGGTCCTTGGTGAGGTGGTCGGCGGAGACGACCTCGGGGTGGGATTCGGAGGCGATGCGGAAGGCCTGGTCGTCGGAGAAGTGCAGGCCTATCTCGTTGTACTTGAGGTCGCCGAGCTCGCGGATGCGGTCCTCGATCCAGCCGGCGGAGAAGTGCTTGCGGGCTATGTCGATCATGAAGCCGCGGCGCGGCTTGGCGGGCTCGTCCCGTATGACGCCCTCCGGGGCGGTCCGGCCGTCGGCGACCTCCTGCTTGAGGGTGCGGGTGCCGTAGAACACCCCGGCCTCGGCGGGCGCGGCGACACGGACGACGCGGTTCTTCACGGTGAGGGTGTACGACTCGGCGCCACCGCCCGCATCACGTCTGCCCTTGCCCTTGGAGAGCTCCAGGCGTACATCGCCCTCGCGCGGCTTGGCCTCGCCCCCGTACTTCAGCCGCAGCTCCCCCGCGAGCAGCCGCGCCTCGTCGGCGAGGCGGCCGTCGCCCACGACGACCCGGCCGCCGTCGCCTGGCCGCCAGCCGGGCCCGCGGGCGGGTTCGTGCTCGCGCACGGCGGGGATGGTGGCGGGCGCCTCGGACAGGGCGTACGACTTCGTGGGCTCCGGCGCGCGCGGGGCCGCCGACGAGGCCGTCCCCTTGCCGTCCGCCCGGCCGCCCACGTCCCCGGAGCCGCCGCCCCCGTCGGGCCAGAACCCGACGGTCAGGGCCACGGCCCCCGCCGTGACAAGGCCCGCGCCCGCGGCGAGGCGTCGCCGTATCACCGCCGGTCACCGCCCGTGTCGCCGCTCTCGCCGCCCGGCACGGCAAGGGCGGCGCGGCCAGGAGAGCCGCCGGGAGAGAGGGGCGAGATCAGCGAAATCAAGGGCTCCACACCCCCACGCTAAGCCCGCCCCCGGGGGCGGCGCGCGTCCACCCAACGTCCCCAAACTCTCCCATTCGGGTGATTTCCGGGTACCCCAGGGCCACCTCCGCCCCCACCCCGCTAGCGTGGCCCCAGACCTCGCCCCGGGATCCCACGCCCCCGCCGGGGTCCGGCCCGTCGCCCGCTGCTCTCGCCGAGGAGCTCCCCTGCCGCCGCACCGCGCCATACCGGACGCCCTGGACCCGATGAACACAGCGCCGGCGGAAACCGCCGAGCGCGCCCTCATGACCTGCTGCGGAAGCCGCCACTGGGCGCACCGCGTCACCGCCCACCGGCCCTACCCCGACCTGGACGCCCTGCTCGCCGCCGCCGACGAGGCGGCCTACGACCTGGCCCCCGACGACCTCACCGAAGCCCTCGCCGCCGAGCCCCTGGAACCCACGCTCCCCCCGGGCAGCGCCTACGAGGCCGCGGCCACCGCCCTGCGCGCCGCCACCGCCGCCTACGAGAGCCGCTTCGGCCACGCCTTCGTGATCTGCCTCGACGACGTCACCCGCAGCGAGGCCCTGGACCACCTGCTCGCCTCCATCCGCGACCGGCTCGGCAACGACCCGGAGGAGGAGCGCGCGGTGGCGGCCGACGAACTGCGCCGCCTCGCCCGCGGCCGCCTCGCCCGCCTCGTCCGCGACCAGGCGCAACACGCGGTGGACGGCGCCCCCGAGCAGCCCGCTCCGCCCGCGGCGCCGCGCGGCGGTCCGCACCGCGATAGCCCGTACGTACCAGTTTGATTGCCTGTTTGATCACACCAGAGGACCCGGGGCGAGGAAGCCGACAACTCGTCGATACGATGACGAGCGGCCGGTGGACCGTACCCGGCCGGGCTCGACCGACAAACTGTGTCCTCATCGGCAAAAAGATGGCGGCCGGCCCCAATCCCCGCTCCCGGAGGGTTCTTCCGTGCCGGCTGGAACGCTGTACCGCGGCCGGGAAGGCATGTGGTCATGGGTGGCTCACCGAGTCACCGGTGTCCTCATCTTCTTCTTCCTGTTCGTGCATGTCCTCGACACCGCTCTCGTCCGCGTCTCCCCCGAGGCGTACGACGATGTCGTGGCTACCTACAAGACGCCGATCGTCGCGCTCCTCGAGTACGGCCTGGTCGCCGCCATCCTCTTCCACGCACTCAACGGCCTGCGCGTCATCGCCGTCGACTTCTGGTCGAAGGGCCCCCGCTACCAGAAGCAGATGCTCTGGACCGTCATGGGCATCTGGATCGTGCTGATGGTCGGCGCGCTGTACCCGGTCCTCGGCCACGCCGTCCGCGAAGTATTCGGGAGCTGAGGCCAGAGATGTCCACTGACACGACCGTAGAAAAGTCCGGCGGCTCCGGCGTCGGACCCGTCGAGGGCGTCTCGCTCTACGACGTCGACCACCCTGCCCCCGTCATCGAGGCCCCGCGCAAGCGCACGTCGAAGACGCCGCGCTCGACCCGCGGCAACTTCGAGATGGCCGCGTGGCTGTTCATGCGCCTGTCCGGCGTCGTCCTCGTCGTCCTGGTCCTCGGCCACCTGCTGATCCAGCTCGTCCTCGACGGCGGCGTCTCCAAGATCGGCTTCGCGTTCGTCGCGGGCCGCTGGGCGTCCCCGTTCTGGCAGGTCTGGGACCTGCTGATGCTGTGGCTCGCGATGCTGCACGGCGCGAACGGCCTGCGTACGGTCATCAACGACTACGCGGAGCGCCCGAACACGCGGCTGTGGCTGAAGGGCCTGCTGTACACCGCCACGGTGTTCACCATCCTGCTGGGCACGCTGGTGATCTTCACCTTCGACCCGAACATCCGCTAGGCACGGGGCTGAGGTAATCCACGTCATGAAGATCCACAAGTACGACACCGTCATCGTCGGCGCGGGCGGCGCCGGGATGCGCGCCGCCATCGAGGCGACGAAGCGCAGCCGCACCGCCGTGCTCACCAAGCTCTACCCCACGCGTTCCCACACGGGCGCCGCGCAGGGCGGCATGGCCGCCGCGCTCGCCAACGTGGAGGAGGACAACTGGGAGTGGCACACCTTCGACACGATCAAGGGCGGTGACTACCTGGTCGACCAGGACGCCGCCGAGATCCTCGCGAAGGAGGCCATCGACGCGGTCCTGGACCTCGAGAAGATGGGCCTGCCGTTCAACCGCACCCCGGACGGCACCATCGACCAGCGCCGCTTCGGCGGCCACTCCCGCAACCACGGCGAGGCGCCGGTGCGCCGCTCCTGCTACGCCGCGGACCGCACGGGCCACATGATCCTCCAGACCCTCTACCAGAACTGCGTCAAGGAGGGTGTGGAGTTCTTCAACGAGTTCTACGTCCTCGACCAGCTGATCGTGGAGGAGGACGGCGTCAAGAAGTCGGCGGGCGTCGTCGCGTACGAGCTGGCCACCGGCGAGATCCACATCTTCCAGGCGAAGGCCGTCGTCTACGCCTCCGGCGGCACCGGCAAGTTCTTCAAGGTGACGTCGAACGCGCACACCCTGACCGGTGACGGCCAGGCGGCCTGCTACCGCCGCGGGCTGCCGCTGGAGGACATGGAGTTCTTCCAGTTCCACCCGACCGGCATCTGGCGCATGGGCATCCTGCTGACGGAGGGCGCCCGCGGTGAGGGCGGCATCCTGCGCAACAAGGACGGCGAGCGCTTCATGGAGAAGTACGCGCCGGTCATGAAGGACCTCGCGTCCCGTGACGTCGTGTCCCGCTCCATCTACACGGAGATCCGTGAGGGCCGCGGCTGCGGTCCCGAGGGCGACCACGTCTACCTGGACCTCACGCACCTCCCGCCGGAGCAGCTCGACGCCAAGCTCCCGGACATCACGGAGTTCGCGCGCACCTACCTCGGCATCGAGCCGTACACGGACCCGATCCCGATCCAGCCCACCGCGCACTACGCCATGGGCGGCATCCCGACGAACGTCGAGGGCGAGGTCCTCGCGGACAACACGACGGTCGTCCCGGGCCTGTACGCGGCCGGCGAGGTCGCCTGCGTGTCCGTGCACGGCGCCAACCGCCTGGGCACCAACTCGCTCCTCGACATCAACGTCTTCGGCCGCCGCGCGGGCATCGCCGCCGCGGAGTACTCGGCGAAGAGCGACTTCGTCGAGCTGCCCGAGGACCCGGCGGGCCTGGTGACCTCCCTCGTCGAGCAGCTCCGCGACTCCCGGGGCACCGAGCGGGTCGCGGAGATCCGCCGGGAGCTCCAGGAGACGATGGACGCCAACGTGATGGTCTTCCGTACGGAGCAGACCATCAAGACGGCCGTCGAGAAGATCGCCGAGCTGCGCGAGCGCTACAAGAACGTCTCGGTGCAGGACAAGGGCAAGCGCTTCAACACCGACCTCCTGGAGGCCATCGAGCTGGGCAACCTGCTCGACCTCGCCGAGGTCATGGCGGTGTCGGCGCTCGCCCGCAAGGAGTCCCGCGGCGGCCACTACCGCGAGGACTTCCCCAACCGCGACGACGTCAACTTCATGCGCCACACCATGGCGTACCGCGAGGTCGCCGACGACGGCAAGGACTCGATCCGCCTCGACTACAAGCCGGTCGTCCAGACCCGCTACCAGCCGATGGAGCGTAAGTACTGATGGCTACCCCGACCCTCGAAAAGGAAGACGCCAAGCCCGAGCCGGGCTTCGCCGACTCCCCGTACATCACGGTCACCTTCCGGATCCGCCGCTTCAACCCGGAGATCTCGGCGGACGCGACGTGGGAAGACTTCCAGCTGGAGATCGACCCCAAGGAGCGCGTCCTCGACGGTCTGCACAAGATCAAGTGGGATCTGGACGGCAGCCTGACGTTCCGCCGCTCCTGCGCCCACGGCATCTGCGGCTCGGACGCCATGCGCATCAACGGCAAGAACCGCCTTGCCTGCAAGACCCTGATCAAGGACATCAACCCGGCCAAGCCGATCACGGTCGAGCCCATCAAGGGCCTGACGGTCCTGAAGGACCTGGTCGTGGACATGGACCCGTTCTTCCAGGCGTACCGCGACGTGATGCCCTTCCTGGTCACCACGGGCAACGAGCCGACCCGCGAGCGCCTGCAGTCCGCCGAGGACCGCGAGCGCTTCGACGACACCACGAAGTGCATCCTGTGCGCCGCGTGCACGTCGTCCTGCCCGGTCTTCTGGAACGACGGCCAGTACTTCGGCCCGGCGGCGATCGTCAACGCGCACCGCTTCATCTTCGACTCGCGTGACGAGGCGGGCGAGCAGCGCCTGGAGATCCTGAACGACAAGGACGGCGTGTGGCGCTGCCGGACGACGTTCAACTGCACGGACGCGTGCCCGCGGGGTATTGAGGTGACTAAGGCGATCCAGGAGGTGAAGCGGGCGCTGATTACGCGCCGCTTCTGAGGTTTTTGTACGTCGGTACGTCGCCGTGGCCCTGACTTCCCCTCCGGGAGGCGGGGCCTTCGGCGTACCGGGCCACGATCGGGTGAAGCATGTCGCGCAGGCCTACGGCGACGTGGTCGCCCCACGAGGATGTTCTCCGATGTGAACTCCTACGGAGAGGCATGGCGTGCCCACAGCACGACCCGAACGACCCTTGATCGCGGCAGCCGACCGCATCATGGAACGCAACCTGGGCTACCGTGCCGAGATCATCGGCGGCATCCTGGTCGTCACCCCACTGCCCGACGGCGGCCATGCTTCGGTACTCAGCGACGTGATGAGCGCGTGCTTCTCAGCGGGACTGCATGCCGAAGCGGGCGAAGCCCTCCAGAGAATCGGCCTGTGGCTCCCTTCCGGGCCCGAGGACTACGCCATCCCTGACCTGTCCGTCGTCGACGTGGACACCGAGGACCATCTGGTCGAGAACAACTGCTACGCCCCCGGTTGCTTCCGGCTGGTCCTTGAAGTCACCTCGGAGAACTACAACCTGGATCTGCGGCACAAGGTGACCGCATACGCCCAGGCCGGGATCCCGGTGTACGTGATCGTCGACCGTGAACATCAGCGCCTGCGCATCCTCACCGACCCGGCGGGTGACGAGTACGCGAGCCACCAGGTCCACGCCTCCGGCGAGGTGGTCACGCTTCCCGACTCCATCGGCGCCAAGGTGTCACTGGACGTGACAGCCATCCTGGAGGCGGCTCAGCCCAAGCGGCAGAGCTGAGCCACGCGTCAGCGAGTCGGACGGCGGTTGATGGCCGTCAGATCAATATCGATCTCGAAGGGCTCGGACGCCTTGAGTCGTTCGTGGAAGATCCCGGTGAGGCCGTACGACTTGGTGGCCGGGTCCAGCTCGTAGACGTACACGACGGGCGGGCCCTTGGCCTCGTCCTCCTCCACACGCCAGAAGTGCGGGACGCCTGCGACGGCGTACTTGCGGGGCTTGACCTCTCCGTCGCGTTCACGGGATTCCGTGGAGACGACCTCGGCGACGAGGATGATGTCTTCGGCCTCGTAGCAAGTCTGGTCCGGCCCGGTGTTCGATGCCTGCGGGTGGACCATGACGTCCGGCTCCGGCCTGTTGTGCCTGTCCAGCCTCACGGTCATCTCACGCGTTACGTCCAGGTGAACCGGTGCTTGCTCGCAGAGGGTCATCTCCAGCAGCCGCATCGCACGGCTGTGAAACCGCGTCTATGGAGCGCAAGGCTACCCACAAGGGCTGCGCCACTCCGCCCAGATCTCCTTGCCGCCGGTGGTGCGCAGCCCGTTGACGAGGACGTGGTGCCCCCAGTCGTCGGCGCACCGCCGGAGCAGCCACAGGCCACGCCCACGCTCGGCGTCGAGTCCGCGTGGGCCGCCGTCCGGCGCCGGAAGCAGTGGGCTGCTGTCCCACACGCCGAGGCGGAGTCGGTCCTCAGCGGCGGCGTGCCGGGTTCTCGTCAGTCGTACGACGACTGAATCACCGGTGCGCACAAGAGAGTTGGTGACCAGTTCGGAGGCCACGAGCTGGGCGTTGTCGACGACGGTGTCGCGTACGCGGTAGCGGGTGAGGACGGCGCGGATGTGGGCGCGGACGATGCCGGGGCCGAGGGGGGTGTGCGGGATGCGGAGGGCGTACTCCCCTCTAACCCTCACTGGTCCACCTTCTCCCACCCCCGCCGCTCCTTCCGTCGCCCCAACTCCCCCACGCCCCGGCTCCGGTACACCACATACGGCCGGAACAGATACTGCACCGGCGCGCTGAACATGTGGATCAGGCGGGTGAAGGGGACCAGGGCGATCAGGGTCAGGCCGATGATCGCGTGGATCCGGTAGGTCAGGGGGACGCCCTCCATCGCGGAGATGTCCGGTTGGAGGGTGAAGATGCTGCGGGCCCACGGGGCGATCGATTCACGGTAGTTGTAGCCCGAGCTCGGTGACGAGTTCGTCAGCTTGGCCCACATGCCCATGATGATGGCGGCGAGCAGTACGACGTACATGAGCTTGTCGTTGCGGGTGGTGGCGCGGAAGACCGGTGCGTTCGTGCGGCGGCGGTAGAGGAGCAGGGCGATGCCCGCCACCGCGAGGACGCCCGCCGCCGTGCCGCCGTACAGGGACAGCAGGTGGTAGGCGCGCTCCTTCAGGCCGACCGCGTTCGTCCAGGACTCCGGGACGAACAGGCCCATCAGGTGGCCGACGAGGACGAAGAGGATGCCGTAGTGGAAGGCGGGGGACGCGAGGTTGAGGAGGCGGGACTCGTAGATCTGGGACGAGCGGGTCGTCCAGCCGAACTTGTCGTAGCGGTAGCGCCAGATGGTGCCCGCGATCAGCAGGACGAGGGCTACGTACGGCAGTACTCCCCACAGGAAGGTGTCCATCAGTCGAGTCCTACGCTTTCCGTCGGCGGGCCCGAGCGGGCCAGGGCCCGGGCCTCCGCCCTGTCCTTGGGCGAGGGTCCCGGGAGCGTCGCGCAGACCGCGTCCAGGATCAGGGCGTACGGCGTGCCGTCGTCGGTGAGCGCCAGGCGCACCAGTTCCAGGGCGGCGCGGTGGGAGGTCAGGAGGTCGCGGTTGCCGGTGCGGGCGGTGAACTCCAGGACGGCCGGGAGGTAGTCCGGCAGCTCCTCGCCGGTGACGGAGAGGCCGTACGCGCGGTAGGTCTCCTTGAACGCGACGAGGGACGCGCCCCGGCGGCGGGTGTCGCCGTCCAGCCACCAGCTCAGGTACAGGCTGTGGCGGTTCTTGAAGTCGAAGACGCGCACGTAGTGCTCCATGGCCGCGATCGGGGACCAGCCCGCGAACTCGTCCAGGAACGGGCGCAGTTCGGGCACCGCCGCCCGCACCAGGGGCAGTCGCTCCCGGACCTCGGAGTCGGGGTAGCACAGGCAGTGCGCGGCGCCTTGATAGAGCACGGCGAGGTCCGTGGTCACCGGTCCTCCTCTGCGGCGGCGACGTCGTCCGCGGTCTGGCGGCGGCGTGCCGCGTGGAAGTTCTCGATCGTGACGAGGGGCAGTCCCTCGTACGTCCCCGAGTCGTCCCCGAACGGGCCCGCTCCGGACGGCGGCCCGGGCGGGAGCATGCCGGGGCCGCCCGGCGCGTCCAGGCCGCAGCCCTCGGGCACCGCCGACTCCTCCAGGCGCCGCGCGTCCCCGAGCGCCGCCGTCGGGATCACATAGCGCTCCTCGTACTTGGCGAGGGCGAGCAGCCGGTACATGTCCTCGATGCCGTCCGGCGTCATGCCGACGCGCGCCGGGACCGACGGGTCGGCGGGGTCGCCGAGGTTGACGCCCCGCATGTACGACCGCATCGCGGCGAGGCGTTCCAGGGCGGCCCGCACCGGCCCCACGTCCCCGGCCGTGAACAGCTCGGCCAGGTACTCCAGGGGGATCCGCAGGGTGTCGATGGCGCCGAAGAGGTTGCCGGCGTCCTCGCCGTCGTGCCCGGTCTCCGTCAGCGCCTCCACGACGGGGGACAGCGGCGGCACGTACCAGACCATCGGCAGGGTGCGGTACTCCGGGTGCAGGGGCAGGGCCACCCGGTAGGTGCTGATCAGCGCGTACGCGGGCGAGCGGCGGGCCGCCTCGATCCAGTCGTGCGGGATGCCGTCGCGCTCGGCGGCCCGCCGCACCTCGGGGTCGGCGGGATCGAGGAAGACGCCCAACTGGGCCTCGTACAGCGCCTGTTCGTCGGGCGTGGACGCGGCCTGCGTGACCTTGTCGGCGTCGTACAGCACCACACCCAGATACCGAAGGCGGCCGACGCACGTCTCGGAGCAGACCGTCGGCAGGCCCACCTCCAGGCGCGGGTAGCAGAGCGTGCACTTCTCGGCCTTGCCGGTGCGGTGGTTGAAGTAGACCTTCTTGTACGGGCAGCCCGTCACGCACTTGCGCCAGCCCCGGCAGCGGTCCTGGTCGACGAGGACGATGCCGTCCTCTGTCCGCTTGTACATCGCCCCGGACGGGCAGGACGCCACGCACGACGGGTTCAGGCAGTGCTCGCAGATGCGCGGCAGATAGAACATGAAGGTCTGCTCGAAGGCGGCCCTCACCTGGTCGGAGGCGCGGCCGGCCTGCTCGCGCGCCCGCGCGGCCATCGGGTCGGCCTCGACGGCCGCCGGCCCGCCGCCCAGGTTGTCGTCCCAGTTCGAGCTCCACTCGATCTTCATGGGTTTGCCGGTGAGCAGGGAGCGCGGCTCCGCGACCGGGTAGTCGTCGCCGAGGGGGGCGTCGGTGAGGTTCTTGTAGTCGTACGTCCAGGGCTCGTAGTAGTCCTTGATGCCGGGCAGGACGGGGTTGGAGAAGATCGTCGCGAGGCTGCGGAAGCGGCCGCCGGACTTGAGCTTCAGCGCGCCGCGCCGGTTCAGCTCCCAGCCGCCGCGCCACTTCTCCTGGTCCTCGTAGCGGCGCGGATAGCCCTGGCCGGGGCGGGTCTCGACGTTGTTGAACCAGACGTACTCCATGCCGGAGCGGTTGGTCCAGGTCTGCTTGCAGGTGACCGAGCAGGTGTGGCAGCCGATGCACTTGTCGAGGTTCATGACCATCGCGATCTGTGCGAGTACCCGCATGGCTAGTACGTCACCTCCTGCTCGCTCCGGCGGCGGATCACGGTGACCTCGTCGCGCTGATTGCCCGTGGGGCCCAGGTAGTTGAAGGCCCAGGTGAGCTGGGCGTAGCCGCCGATGAGGTGGGACGGCTTGAGCAGCAGGCGGGTCAGGGAGTTGTGGATGCCGCCGCGCCGGCCGGTCGTCTCCGCCCTGGGGACGTTCACGGTGCGTTCCTGCGCGTGGTGCATGTAGACGGTGCCGGTCGGCATGCGGTGCGAGACGACGGCGCGGGCCGCGACCACGCCGTTCCTGTTCACGGCCTCGATCCAGTCGTTGTCGCGGACGCCGATCGCCGCCGCGTCGTCCGGGGACATCCAGATGACCTGGCCGCCGCGCGACAGGGACAGCATGAAGAGGTTGTCCTGGTACTCGGAGTGGATGGACCACTTGTTGTGCGGCGTCAGGTAGCGGACCGTCACTTCCTTCTCCCCGTCGGCGCCGAGGCGTGGCTCGCCGAACAGGCGGTGCATGTCCAGCGGGGGCCGGTACACGGGCAGCGCCTCGCCCAGCTCGTGGATCCAGTCGTGGTCGAGGAAGAAGTGCTGGCGTCCGGTGAGGGTGTGCCAGGGCTTGAGGTGCTCGGTGTTGAGGGTGAAGGCGGTGTAGCGGCGGCCGCCGGACTCGCTGCCGGACCACTCCGGCGAGGTGATGACGGGGACGGGCGCGGCCTGCGTGTCCGCGTAACTGACGCGCTTGCCCTCGTGCTCGGCCGCGAGGTGCGCCATCTCCTGGCCGGTGCGCGCCTCCAGGGTGCGGAAGCCCTGGGTGGCGAGGCGGCCGTTGGTCGTGCCGGACAGGGCGAGGATGGTGTTGGCGGCCTTCACGGCGGTGTCCAGGCGAGGGCGGCCCGCGGCGGGGCCTTTGCGTACGACGCCGTTGAGCGCGCGCAGCGCCTCCACCTCCTCGTCGGGGCGCAGCGCGATGCCCTTCGCGGGCAGGCCGAGCTTCTCCACCAGGGGGCCGAGCGCCGCGAACTTGGCGCCGATCGCGGTGTAGTCGCGCTCGACGACGGTCAGGGCGGGCATGGTCTTCCCGGGCACGGGCTCGCAGTCGCCGCGCCGCCAGTCCAGGGCGAGCCCGCCGGGCTGCGCGGTCTCGCCGGGGGTGTCGTGCTGGAGGGCGGTCGCGACCAGGTCGCGGCGGGTGCCGAGGTGGTCGGCGGCCAGCTCGCTGAACCGGTCGGCGATCGCGTGGAAGGTGTCGAAGTCGGTGCGGGCCTGCCACGGCGGGTCCACGGCCGGGCTGAAGGCGTGCACGAAGGGGTGCATGTCGGTGGTCGACAGGTCGTGCTTCTCGTACCAGGTGGCCGCGGGCAGCGTGATGTCGGACAACAGGGTCGAGGACGTCATCCGGAAGTCCAGCGACAGCAGCAGGTCCAACTTCCCTTCCGGGGCCTGCCCGTGCCAGGCCACGTCACGCGGGCGCACCCCCGGCGGCGCCTCCTCGGCCCGCAGGGAGGAATAGGTGCCGAGGAGATGCTTGGTGAAGTACTCGGCGCCCTTCGCGGACGAGCCGAGCAGGTTGGCGCGCCACAGGGTCAGCACACGCGGCCAGTTCTCCGGCGCGTCGGGGTCCTCGCAGGCGAACTTCAGCGCTCCCGAACGCAGTTGGTCCACCGCACCGGCCACCGGATCCTCCCCCTCCTCCCCCAGCTCCAGCGGGTTGCGGTCGAAGGTCGGATACGACGGCATCCAGCCCGCCCGTGTCGCCTGCGCCAGGCAGTCCGCGGCCGTCATCCCCGCGAACCGGCCCTCGCCCAGCGGCGAGGCGAGCACGTCGGCGCCGAAGGTGTCGTACCGCCACTGGTCGGTGTGCAGGAACCAGTATGCGGCGCCGATCATCTGCCGGGGCGGCCGCGACCAGTCGCCCGCGCCCGCGAGCGTGGCCCAGCCGGTGGCCGGGCGGCACTTCTCCTGCCCGACGTAGTGCGCCCAGCCGCCGCCGTTGCGCCCCTGACAGCCGGTGAGCTGGAGCAGCGCGAGAAAGGACCGGTAGATGGTCTCGGAGTGGAACCAGTGGTTGGTGCCCGCACCCATCAGGATCATGCAGCGGCCCTTGGACTTCTCGGCCGTCGCCGCGAACTCCCGGGCGATCCGCGCGCACTTGGCGGCCGGGACGGAGGTGTGCGCCTCCTGCCAGGCGGGCGTGCCGGGCGCGGACGCGTCGTCGTACGAGGACGGCCAGTCGCCCACGAGCCCCTCGCGGCCGACGCCGTACTGCGCGAGCAGCAGGTCGAAGACGGTGGTGACCAGCGGACTGTCCTGCCCGGCGAGCCGGATCGCGGGCACCCCGCGGCGCAGCACCTCGCCGCGCCCCTGCCCGTGCGCGCCGCCCTCGGTGTCGAACCGCGGCAGCAGCACTTCGACGCCGCGCGCGTCCTCCTCGTACAGCGAGAGCCGGGGCCGTACGTCCCCCAGGTCGAGGTTCCACCTCCCCTTGCCGGACTCGGTCCAGCGGAAGCCGAGCGAGCCGCCCGGGACGACGGGCTGCCCGCTGCCCTCGTCCAGGACGACGGTCTTCCACTCGGCGCCCTCACCGGTGTCGCCGAGGTCCGAGGCGCGCAGGAACTTCGCGGGGACGTACGCGCCGTCGCGCTCGGTCAGGGTGACCAGGAACGGCAGGTCGGTGAAGCGGCGTACGTAGTCGTCGAAGAACGGGACGCGCCGCTCGACGAAGCACTCCTTGAGGATCACATGGCCCATGGCGAGGGCGAGGGCGCCGTCCGTGCCGGGGTGCGGGTGCAGCCACTCGTCGGCGAACTTGGCGTTGTCGGCGTAGTCGGGGGCGACGACCACGACCTTCTGGCCCCGGTAGCGGGCCTCCGCCATCCAGTGCGCGTCGGGCGTCCGCGTCACCGGCACGTTCGAGCCCCACATGATCAGGTAGGCCGCGTCCCACCAGTCACCGGACTCCGGCACGTCCGTCTGGTCGCCGAAGACCTGCGGCGAGGCGACCGGCAGGTCCGCGTACCAGTCGTAGAAGGACAGCATGGGCGCGCCGATCAGCGACATGAAGCGGGCGCCGGCCGCGTGCGACACCATCGACATCGCGGGGATGGGCGAGAAGCCCGCGACCCGGTCGGGGCCGTACGTCTTGATGGTGTGCACGTGGGCCGCGGCGACGATCTCCACGGCCTCGTCCCAACTGGCCCGCACCAGGCCGCCCTTGCCGCGCGCCTGCTGATAGGTACGCCGCCGCTCGGGGTCGCCCTGGATGTCGGCCCAGGCGAGGACGGGGTCTTCGAGCCGCCCCTTGGCCTCCCGGTAGAGATCGAGCAGCACGCCCCTGACGTACGGATACCGGACGCGGGTCGGTGAGTACGTGTACCAGGAGAAGGCGGCGCCGCGGGGGCAGCCGCGGGGCTCGTACTCGGGGCGGTCGGGGCCCGTGGACGGGTAGTCGGTGGCCTGGGTCTCCCAGGTGATGATGCCGTCCTTGACGTACACCTTCCAACGGCAGGAGCCGGTGCAGTTCACGCCGTGCGTGGAGTGCACGACCTTGTCGTGGCTCCACCGGTCCCGGTAGAAGGCGTCGCCCTCGCGGCCGCCCTCGATCCGGACGCTGTGCAGATCGGGCGCGGCCTCGCCGCGGCGCAGGAAGCGGCCGGTGCGCAGGAGCAGGGCGTCCGGTTCGGCGGGGGCGTTCTCGGGGGCGTCCGGTTCGGTGGAGGCGGTCACACGCCCCATCCCAAGCCGGGGCGGGCGGGTCCGCAGCTCGGCCTAGGCTAAGTGGTGGCGGGCGCGCCCCCGGGATGTCATGGCCGTGTGACTCCCCAGTGGCGCGAGTGGCGCGGTGTGACGTCCCGTCTTCGGTGGCGCGAATGGCGTCGCGCGACTTCCCGTCTCCAGTGGCGCGAGTGGCGCCGTGCGGCTCCTTCGCTCCAGTGGCGCGCGTGGCGCGACGAAGTGACCTCGGCGCGCGTGTGGCGCGAAGAGGTGACCCCGGCGGCGGGGGCGTGCGTGATGGCCACCGGCATTCTGTCCATCGGCCTGTACCTGACCGGCCACGACGTCCTGTCCGAGATCCTGCTGGCGATCGCGTCCCTGCTGTGGGTGCTGCTCGCGGCGGACTTCACGGACCTGCTGGTCCGGGACCGGGCGCGCTGGACGGCCGCCGCGATCACGCCGCCCGCGCTGACGGCGGTGGCGGCGACGACGGTGGTCGGCACCCGCTTCTCGCTCCTCGGCTGGCAGTGGCTCGCCATCACCCTCCTGGTGATCGCGACCGTGGTGTGGCCGGTCCTCCTGCTCGCCGTCGTACGGCACTGGCAGCGCGGCATGCCCGGCGGCGTGTTCCTGGTGTGCGTGGCGACGCAGGGGCTCTCCATCCTCGCGGCCACGCTGTACTTCGCGGGCGAGGGCGAGTGGCTGGGCGACGCGGGGCTCGCGCTGTTCGCGCTGGGGCTGCTGCTGTACGCCGACGCGCTGCTGCGGTTCGACTTCCGGCAGGTGTGGGCGGGGGCCGGGGACCAGTGGGTGGCGGGCGGGGCCCTCGCCATCTCCGCCCTTGCCTGCTCCAAACTGACGGCTTCGCCGCTGTGGACCGGCGCTGGCCACGAATTCCTGCGGAACCTCACCTACGTCTTGCTCGGCCTCGCGCTCGCCTGGTACGCCGTCCTCGCCGCCGCGGAGGTGGCCCGGCCGCGCTTCCACTACGACGTCCGCCGGTGGGCCACCGTCTTCCCCCTGGGCATGACGGCCGTGGCCACCCTGTCCACGGGCGTCGTGACGGACGTGCCCTGGCTGCGGACGCTGGGGCGGGTGCTGTTGTGGGTGGCGGTGGCGGGGTGGGGGCTCGTGTGGGTGGGGTTCGCTTGGGCGCGGGCCGAACCTGGGGCTCCGCCCCAGACCCCGCTCCTCAAACGCCGGAGGGGCTAGATTCTTGCGGCACGTTGTCAGCCCGTCCGGCGTTTGAGGACGAGGCCGTTCAGGCCGATGGTGTGGCCGTCACCGCCGTCAACAGGACCACCGAGTCCTCCAGGCCCAGCAGCCCATGCCGCTCCCGCGGCACCGCGCACAGCTGCCCCGCGGCAAGCACACTGTCGGCCCCCGACCCGGTGGTCAACCGCACCTTCCCCCGCAACACCTGCAGACTCGCCGCAGGCGGCGTGCTGTGCTCGTCGAGCGCGGAGCCGGAGGCCAAGGCGATCACGCTCTGGCGCAGCGCGCCGTCGTGCACGATCAGCTGCGCGCTGCGGCCGTGGGCGGCGGTGCGGGCCTGATTGAGGTGCTCTTCGGCGAGGGCGGTGAGGTCCTGGGTCTCGTGCATCGGGGGTCCTCCGTACGTCGGTGGGGCCGGTCGGGACGGTCGGGTACCAGGGTTCACGGCCGGAAACGCGCCGTACGGCATTGACGCGGCGGCAACACCGCACCCGACCCGTATTCTGACGTTATGTCAGACAATCAGCCGTCCCGCGCCACCCAGCTCGCCGAGGCCCCCGAGCCATCCGGGCCCTCCGACACCGATCTGCTCGGCATCGACAACGCGCTGTTCCCGGTCGGCGACCTGGACGAGGCCGTCGGCTTCTACGAGCATGCCGGGTTCCCGGTCGCGTACCGCCTCGACGAGGCCGGTCTCGCCATCCTGAAGGCGGGCGCCGAGACCCCCGGCGTGCTGCTGCGCGTCGAGGACGGCATCGGCCGCCGCCCGCCGCCGTGGCCCGCCCCGCGCTTCTGGCTCGAGGTGCGGGACGCCCGCGCCAAGGCCCGCGCCCTCGCGGCGGCCGGCATCCCCGCCCTCACGGAGCCGTTCTCCACGGCGACGGGCTGGACGGTGGAGATCACCGACCCGTGGGGCAACGTCGTCGGCTTCACGGACTACTCGAAGAGGCCGGAACTGGCCCGCAGTTAGGACCCTCCCTCCGCCACCACCATGATCCGGCGCAGCAGATCCGACAGCTGCGCCCGCTCCGCCTTCGACAACACCCCGAGCAGCCGGTACTCCTCGTGGCCGAGTACGTCCATCGCGCCCAGCCACACCGCCCTGCCGGACTCGGTCAGCTCCACGTCCACGCGGCGGCGGTCGGCCCTGGACGGCGTGCGGCGCACCAGGCCGCGCCGCTCCAGTCCGTCGAGCCGCCCGGTGACCGAGGCCGGCGCGAGGTCGAGGTCGGCGGCCAGCTCGGACGGGGAGGCGCGGCCGTCGCGGCCCGCCAGCTTGTGCAGGGTCTCGAACTCGTGGCGCTCCAAGTCGAAGTCCACGAGGGACTGTTCGCGCACGCGGCGCAGATGGACGGTGAGCCTCTTCATCCGCGTGACGGCGCCCTCGACGTCGGGGTCCAGGTCGGGCAGCACCGGCTGCCAACGGGCGACGTGCCCGTCGGTCCAGTCCTGGGCGCGGGCCCCGCCGGGCCGCTTCGTCTCATCGGTCATGCCCACAGATTACGTCGGCCTACTTCGGCGCCAGATAATTCGTTGACGAATTATTCGCCAACGAATTAAAGTCCGGCACCATGCCTCCGCGCCTGCTCCGCCGCAACCGCCCCTTCCGGCTCTTCTTCATCGGCCGCTCCCTCTCCCTCGTCGGTGACGCCGTCATCCCGGCGGCGCTCGCCCTGGCCGTCCTGCGGATCACCGACTCCGCGTCCGCGCTGGCCCTCGTCCTCGGCTGCGCGATGGGCGCGCGCCTGGTGCTGCTGCCGCTCGGCGGAGTGGCGGGCGACCGCTTCGACGTACGGAAGATCGCGCTCACCACGGACCTGGTGCGCTGCGCCACCCAGCTCTTCGTGGGCGCCCAACTCCTCTCCGGCAGCCCCGAGGTGTGGCACCTCGCCGTGGCGGAGGGGGTGAGCGGTGCGGCCTCGGCGTTCGCCCTGCCGACGCTGCCGCCGCTGATCACCGGCATGGTGGCCGGCAAGGACCGGCACGCGGCCAACGCCGCGCTCGGCGTGGTCAGGAGCGGCACGCGGGTCGGCGGGCCCGCGCTGGCCGGGCTGCTGATCTGGGCGGCGGGGCCGGGCTGGGCGTTCGTGCTCCAGGGGCTGTGCTTCGCGGCGAGCGCGTGCCTGCTGTCGGCGGTGCGGGTGCGGCGGGCGGCCCCTGGCCAGGAGCGGCGCTCCCTGCGCAAGGACCTCGTGGAGGGCTGGCACGAGGTGCGCTCCCGCGACTGGTACTGGACGAGCCTGGTGGCGCACGCCGCGTGGAACGGCGCGGCGGCCGTCCTCATGACGCTAGGACCGGCCCTGGCGGTGCGGGAGTTGGGCGGAGAGGGGGCGTGGGTGGTGATGCTGCAGACGGGCGCCGTCGGACTGCTGCTCGGCTCCCTGCTCGCGGGCCGCGCCCGCCCGCGCCGCCCGATCCTCATGGCCAACCTGGGCCTGGCGACGTACGCGCTCCCCTTGAGCCTGCTGGCCGCCGGGGCCCCCGCTGCGGCCGTCATCGCCGCGTACGGCGTCGCGCAGGCCGGGCTCGGCTTCCTCTCGCCCGTGTGGGAGACGTCGGTGCAGGCGGCGATACCGCCGGGCGTGCTCGCCCGCGTCACGTCGTACGACTGGCTGCTCTCGCTGGCGGCGATGCCGCTCGGCTACACCCTCGGCCCGCTCGCGGCCGACGCGTGGGGTCCGTCCGTCCCGCTGTACGCGGCAGCGCTGACGGTGGGCGTGCTGTGCGCGGGGACAGCGGCGGTACCGGGCGTACGCACCTTCCGGCAGCCGCCCTCCACACGGCCGCGCACCTCCATGCCCGAAGGCACGACCGACGCGGAAGCCGACGGGCCGGCCGAGGCCGAACCCGGGGCCGGAGCCGAGGCCGAACCCGGAGCCGGAGCCGAGCCCGCAACCGTGGCCGTGGCCCACAGGCCGACCGACGCCGGAGCCGCTCCCGGCACCGACCCCCCGACCGAAGCCCACCGCCCCTGACTCCCACACCAGCCCCGCCCGCCACCGACCCGGCACCCGGCCGCCCACACCAGCCCCTCACCCCAACCCGGCCCCCACCCCGCCCCGACCGCCCCGGACACCACGCCCCCGCGCCCCTGACCAGGCCTCACCCCTCCCCGCCCGCACCCCCCGCGCTGCACGTCGCCCGCCCGAACGCCCCAACCGCCGCGTCCCGGTGGCGGTGTTCGCCGCCGACGGCGAGCGCGCAGCGCGCCTCCCCGCCCCGCTCGCCGAGCCGGACGCTCACCACGGGACGTGCCCCGGCCGGCACGAACACCGTCTTGCGCCAGGGCAGTCGTACGTCCGCCTCCACGGCGGGCCGCGCGCCGTCGCCGGTCTCGCTGCGCGCGAGGTACGAGATGTCGGCGCTGCCCTTCCCGGTGATCTCGTAGGTGACGGCGGCGACGGGCGGCCGGCCCCGGGCGACGTCCTCCGGCCGGAAGCCGTTGCCGCCGTCGCCGCCGTTCCCACCGTTCCCGTCCCCGAACATCCCGCGGACGACGAAGGCCGCGCAGATCACGAGCAGCACGGCCCCGGTCGCCACCACACGGCGGTCCGGGACCTCCCCCACCAAGCGCGCCTTCTCCTCCTCGGTCAGTTCGACCACGGTCTCCGAAAGCTCCGGCATCCCCACCCCTTGAGCCCCCCTCACACGTCCTCGACCGGCATGAATCCGGTGAGCGCGGCGGTTATACAACAGCTCGGCGGCCCGTCACCACGCCCGGTGGAAACCGGGCATATCGCGGCCCGGGGGACGGGTTTGCGGCAGCGGTTCGCGGACCGACGATCAGGGCGAAAGGTTGTACGGGCAGGGGGAGTTGGGCATGTGAGAAGGGACACCGGTGGCGGCCGTGACGGTGGGGATCCTGGTTGCGCTTGTTAAGCGGAGAGTGCGTTCGGTGCTCTCGCACAGGGTGAGGCGGAGCCGAAGGGGTGGGGACGACGTGGCCGGTGAGGGGACGAGAGCACCGAGAGCGGAAGCACCGAGAGCAGAGGTGCCACCAACAGCGGAACAGATGCGCGGGTACGCGCGAAGATTCGTCGCGCGTGTGACGGAGCGCGAGCGCGTGGCGGAGCGCAATCGATTACCGCTGGACTTCTCCGTACGGAGCCTGCGCGTCGTGGACTTCGTGATCGACGGACTGCGCAGGAGCGGGCGGGAGCGGGCCGAGGTCGCGGGCACGCTGTTCGGGTTCGGTGCGTACGTCGGGGAGGTGCTCGTGCGCCGCGCGGGGGCCACGTGGATCGACTTCGACGCCGGTCAGCGGGAGTTCTTCGGGCAGGCCGTCGGCGTACGGATGCCGGACGGGCGGGTGTGGAGCCCGCTGGGGAAGGTCGTGAACCGGTACGAGGTCGGGGCCGCGGAGTCGCTGCAGACCTTCTATCTGACGCTGCCGGGGCGGCACGCCGCCCGGATGCCCGACGCGGAGCCGGAACCCGCCCGCCGGTAGGCGCCGCGGGGACGGGAACGGACATGGGGGCACGGGCACGGTGCGCAGTGTCAGCGGGGGTTAAGAGGAGCGCGTGGGCGCGGGTGGGGACCAGCAGCGTGGGGGCCGGGGACGGGCGGACCACAGACGTGGGCGGGGGGGATTTTGGGGACCGAGGAGGACGGAGCAGGATCGGTGACGCGGCGCTGACGCGCGCGCTCGCCGACGCCAGGGAAGGCGACGAGGCGGCCTTCGCGCTGGTGTACCGGTGGGTGCACCCGGGGCTGCTCGGCTACGTACGCTCCCTCGTCGGCGACGAGTCGGAGGACGTGGCCTCCGAGGCGTGGCTGCAGATCGCCCGTGATCTGGGGCGGTTCACCGGCGACGGGGGCGACTTCCGCCGCTGGGCCGCCGCCATCGCCCGCAACCGCGCCCGCGACCACGTCCGCCGCCGCATGAGCCGCCCCCGCCTGAGCCTCACCGACGGCGACGCGCTCGACGTGCCGGACACCCGCGACACGGCCGAGGAAGTCCTGGAGTCGCTGGCCACCGACGAGACCGTGGAGCTGGTCGCCGCGCTGCCGCCGGACCAGGGCAAGGCCGTCTTCCTCGGCGTCCTCGTCGGCATGGACAGCCCGTCCGCCGCACGCGTCCTCGGCAAGCGGCCCGGCGCCGTCCGGATGGCCCTGCACCGCGGACTGCGGCGGCTGCGGGCGCAGTTGACCGGTGCGGCGCAGCGGGAGCGGCGGGGGCGGCGGGAGGACGGTGGTGGGCCCGACCCGGACCACCGGCACTGCCCGAACGGCGGTGGCCGCCCACGGGGGAGGGCGGCCACCGCTGTGCCGGTCGTCCCGCTCGCCGCCCCGTGGGCTCGGGTGGTCGCCGGCGCGCGGGCGTCCCGGCTGTGAGACCGGCGGGCGGGTGCAGCTCCGCCCCCGGCCGGGTCCGGTTCAGGTCACGGCGCCCACCCCGCCGCCGACCGCCTCCACCAGCTCCAGGTCGTACGTCAACGGCCCGTCGCCGAGCATGATGTGGCGGGCCCTGGACGCGTATCCGGGGGCGGTCGCCGCGAGCAGGTACACGCCCGGGGCGGGGGCCGCGAGGATGTAGGAGCCGTCGGCCAGGGACGACACGCGGTCCAGCCGGCGGCCGCCCTTGGACAGCAGCGTGAGCGTCACGCTGTGGATGGGTTCGCCGTCCGGCGTGACGATGAAGCCGTGCACCACGGAGGCGCCCGGGCGGGTGCCCGCGGGCACTTCGGCGCCGCAGCCCGCCGCGTCCCCGAAGGTGTCGCGGGGAGCGTCCCCCGTCTCGTACGCGTGCGCGGCGTCCCCTGTCTCGTACGCGTACGCGGCGTCGTACGTCTCGTACGCGTGCGCGGCCTCGTACGGATTGACCGCGGCGCAGGCCCCGGGCGGGACCGTGCATCCGGGCGGGGCCGTGCACCCGCCCGCCGAGCCAGGGGAGGTCGGCGGGCGGGAGTTTCCCAGGGCGGCCGCGACCAGGACCTCCAGGTCTTCCGGGGCCGGTGGCTCGGCCTCCTTCGGTTCGACGGCGAGGTGCGGCAGGCGGCGCTCGAGCCAGGCAGGGAGCCACCAGTTGGCGCGGCCGACGAGGTGCATCACGGCCGGGACGAGCGCCATGCGCAGGATGAAGGCGTCGAGCGCGACGGCCGCGGCAAGCCCGATGCCCGCCATTGCGCCCTCCAGGTCGCCGCTGAGCACGAACGCCGCGAAGACACAGATCATGACGATCGCCGCGCAGTTGATGACGTGGCCGGTCTCCGCGAGGCCGACGCGGACGGCGCGCGCGTTGTCGTGGGTGTGCACCCACTCCTCGCGCATGCGGCTCACCAGGAACACCTGGTAGTCCATCGACAGGCCGAAGAGCAGCGACAGCATGACGACGGGCAGGAAGGCCCCGATGGGCCCCTCTTTGCCGAGGCCGAGGACGTCCATGCCCCAGCCCCACTGGAACACCGCGACGAGCACCCCGAACGACGCGGCCGCCGCGACCAGGTTCATCAGGGCCGCCACGAGCGGCACGAGGAGCGAGCGGAAGGCGACCAGGAGCAGCAGGAAGCCGAGGGCGACGACGGCGCCCACGAAGTACGGGAGCCGGTCCGAGGTGACCGCAGCGAAGTCCTTGAACACGGCGGTCACGCCGCCGACATGGGCGTCCGCGCCCGCCTGCGGCAGGACGTCGCCGCGCAGCCGGTCGATCAGCCGGTCCGTCTCCTGGGACTGCGGGGAGGTGGTGGGCACGACCTCGATGACAGTGGCGTCGGGGGTGCCGGGGGTGTCCGCCGCGGCCGGTGGCGGCGGGGCCGCCGTGACGTGGGCGACGCCCTCGGTGTCCCGGATCCGCTCCACCAGGCCTTCGGTGTCCGCGGGGCCCGGCTTGTCCACGACGACCTGGAGGGGCCCGTTGAAGCCGGGGCCGAAGCCCTCCGCGAGCAGGTCGTAGGCCTGCCGGGTCGTCGTCGACTCCTGATGGTTGCCCTGGTCGGTGGCGCCGAGGCGCAGGGAGAGCAGCGGGATCGCGAGCGCGGCCATGACCGCGACGGCGAGGACGGCGACGGTGCGCGGGCGCCGCTCCACGGTGGCGGACCAGCGCGCCGCGAGGCCGTCCGGCTCCTCCGGCTCGGTCCCGGACTCGGCCTCGGACTCGGCGAGCCGGCGCCGCTGGCGGCGGCTGAGCACCCGGGCGCCGAGGAAGCCGAGCAGGGCCGGGAGCAGCGTGATCGCGGCGAGGACGCTGAGCACCACCGTCAGGGACGCCGCGATCACCACGCCGTCGAGGAAGGGCAGGTCCATCACGAGCATCCCGGCGAGCGCGACGCACACCGTGCCGCCCGCGAACAGCACGGCCCGCCCGGAGGTGTTGAGGGCCTGCGTCACCGACTCGCCCGGTTCCAGGCCGCGCAGGATGCCACGCCGGTGCCGGGTGACGATGAACAGCGCGTAGTCGATGCCGACGCCCAGGCCGATCAACGAGCCGAGCAGCGGCGCCACTTCGGGCACGTCCGTGACGTGGCTGAGCAGCATCGTGGCGAGCATGCCGGTGCCCACCGCGCACACCGCGGTGACGATCGGCAGGAGCATCGCGAAGAGCGAGCCGAAGGCGAGGAACAGCACCACGGCGGCGGCCGCGACGCCGACGGCCTCGGAGATACCCGCGGGCGGCTCCTGGGTGCGCGTGACGGCCTGGCCGCCCAACTCGACCTGGAGCCCGTCCCGTTCGGCGGCGCGGGCGGTGTCGACGACCCGCTCGATCAGGCCCTTGGGGATCTCGTCGGCCTGGCGTACGAAGGTGACCTGCGCGTAGGCGATCCGCCCGTCCGCGCTGACCTGGGCGGCGGCGGCCCGCCCCGGTCCGTACGGGCTCGTCACGGCGCCGACGCCGTCCAGGGCGGCGATCTTCTCCAGCGCGGGCTCGATCCGGTCGCGTACGGAGCCGTCGCGGACCGAGGAGCCCGCACGGGTCCGCCACACCACGGTGTCGGTGTCGCCGCTGCGCTCCGGGAACGCCTCGGTCATCAGGTCGTGGGCGCGCGCGGAGTCGGTGCCGGGCAGCGAGAAGACGTTGGAGTAGGCGGTACCGGCAGTGCCGCCGGCGGCGCCCAGGCCGAACAGGGCGCCTAGCCAGAGCACGAGGACCACAAGACGGTGCCGATGGCACCACCGTGCCCATGCCTCCACGTCGCACGCTCCTTCCCGCCGCCTGCCGAAATCCGATACCCCGAGGCCCGGACCCCCGGGGGAACGGGGTCCGGACCCGGGAGCTCTACGGGTTTCCGCGCCCAGCATCAGGGATCCGGCACGACGGCGGCGCGTCGCGGAAGTGATTCTCAAGGAACTCCAAAGCGGAGACCGGCCCTTCGGGCGACGAGCGTGCGGATACTGGGGGTCATGAGCCACGCCGAAGGTCACCGGGGAGCACCTGTCGCGGCGGCAGGACCGGCCGGGCACGGCGACGCGGCGCGGGGCCGCGCGACCGTCCTGGTCGTCGAGGACGAGCCGAGCATCGCCGACGTCCTCGCCATCGCCCTGCGCTTCCACCACTTCGACGTGATGACGGCGGGCACGGTCCGCGAGGCGCTCGCGGCGGCCGAGCGCACCCGGCCGGACTGCGCGCTGCTCGACGTGATGCTGCCGGACGGCGACGGGCGCGCGCTCGGCCGTGAACTGCGGGCGCGGCGGCCCGAGTTGGCACTGGTCTTCCTCACCGCCCGGGACGCCCCGGCGGAGGTCGTGGGCGCGCTCGGCTTCGGCGACGACTACATCACCAAGCCGTTCAACATCGACGAGGTCGTCGCCCGCATCGGCGCGGTGCTCCGCCGGGTGCGCCCGCACGACGTGCTGCCGCAGCGCCCGCCGCTCAGGTACGGCGACCTGGAGCTGGACGAGACGACGTACGTGGTGCGGCGCGAGGGCGGCTCGGTGCAGCTCACCCCGACCGAGTACGCGCTGCTGCGCTTCCTGGTCCGCAACGGCGGCCGGGTGGTGCCCAAGGAACAGCTGCTGCGCCATGTGTGGCACATCGAGCACACCGCGGAGTCGACCGTCGTCGAGACCTACATCAGCTATCTGCGGCGCAAGCTCGACCGGGTGGGGCCGCCGCTGATCACCACGCGGCGCGGCGTCGGGTACGGGCTGGCATGAGGCTCCGCGTCCCCGGCACACCGGCACTCGCAGGCGGCGGTCGGCGCGGGCGGCCCGGCCCCGGTCAGCGCATGCGCCCCGGCATGAACTCGCTGCGCGCCAAGCTCACGCTCGTGAACGTGGCGCTGCTCGCCCTCGGCATAGTGGCCGCGACCGCCGTGAGCCTGATGGGCATGCGGCACTACCTGCTCGACAACGTCGACACCGGGCTGACCGAGTCGCGCTCCACGATCCAGCACAGCGGCCTCACGCTCGACAACCTCCGGTACCTCACCGGGCTCGGCTCGCTGGAGGGCCTGTCGCCCGACTCCAAGCGGGCCGAAGGGGTGCCGCCCCCGGATTCGACGTTCGTCGTGATCGACCGCGACGGCAGCCCGGCCGACATCGGTCCGCTGCGTCTGACGGGGCTCCAGCGCGCGCTCGCGAAGGCCGCGGGCGACCCGGCGGAGCTCGCGCGCGACGCCTCGCCCCGGGACGTGACGGTGGGCGGCGACGCCTACCGCGCCATCGGGGTGAGGCTCGACGACGACTCGGTGATGCTCCTGGCGGTGTCGACGGAGAACGTCCAGTCGGGCGTCGCCAAGGCCCTCAAGCTCGACCTGGCCTTCGGCGCCGTGCTGCTCGGGCTGCTCGCGGTCCTCACGATGATCGCCGCGCACCAGCGGCTGCGGCCTCTGGAGGACATGGTGGAGACGGCGTCCGCGATCGCCGACGGCGACCTGAAGCGGCGCGTTCCGGCCCACCCCGGGGCGGTCCTCGAGACCGAGCAGCTCCGGCTCGCCCTCAACTCCATGCTCCAGCAGGTCGAGGCGGCCTTCGCCACCCGTGAGCGCAGCGAGGCGCAGCTCCGCCAGTTCGTCGCGGACGCCTCGCACGAACTGCGTACGCCGCTGTCGGCGGTCCGCGGCTATCTCCAGCTGTACGACAAGGGGATGCTCAGCGATCCGGAGGACCGCTCGCGGGCGTGGTGCCGGGTGCATGCCGAGACGGACCGCATGAACCACCTCGTGGAGGAGCTGGTCACCCTGGCCCGCCTGGACCAGCAGCCCGAACTGCGGTTCCGCTCGGTCGACCTGAGCCGGGTGGTGCGGGATGCCGCGGACGATCTGCGGGCGCAGGAGCCGGACCGGCCGCTGACGGTGCGCGCGGACGGCGCGATCCTCGTGCAGGCGGACGAGCAGGGGCTGCGCAAGGTGCTCGCGAACCTGCTGGCCAACGTCCGTACGCACACGCCCGCCGACGCGCCCGTCCGGCTCGGCCTCGACCGGTGCGAGGGCGTGGTGCACCTGACCGTGGCGGACCAGGGGCCGGGGATGGCGTCCGAGGACGCGGCGCGGGTGTTCGACCGGTTCTTCCGGGCGGGCCGGGGCGCGGGCAGCGGGCTCGGGATGGCGATCGTGCAGGGGGTGGTGGCGGCCCACTGCGGCGAGGTCGCCGTCCGCACGGCCCCCGGCAAGGGCCTGATGGTCCTGGTCACCCTGCCCCGGGTGCCCGCGCCGCCGCGCCCGGCCGCCCCGCCGCACCCCACGCGGCCGCCGCGCCGTACGCCGCCGCTGCCCGAGTCGGCGGCGCCGCTCACGCGTGCCGGGACGCCAGCTCCACCACGGTGATGTCGGACGGGGCGCCGACCCGGACCGGCGGGCCCCAGGCCCCGGCGCCGCGCGTCACGTACAACTGCGTGTCGCCGTAGCGCTCCAGGCCCGCGAGGGTCGGGTTGGCGAGGTCGGCGACGAAGTTGTTGGGCCAGAGCTGGCCGCCGTGGGTGTGGCCGGAGAGCTGGAGGTCGACGCCGTGCTCGACGGCGTCGTGGACGACCACGGGCTGGTGGGCCAGCAGCACGGACGCGCGGGTCCGGTCGCGGTCGCCGAGCGCCTTGCCGAAGTCCGGGCCCTCGCCTTCGCCCTCGCCCTGGACGTCGTTGACCCCGGCGAGGTCGAAGTACGGCAGCTCGGTGCGGGCGTTCTCCAGGGGCCGCAGGCCCAGGCCGCGCACGTGCTCGACCCATTGCTCGGCGCCGGAGAAGTACTCATGGTTTCCGGTAACGAAAAAGCTTCCGAAGCGCGCCCGCAGGTCCGCGAGCGGGCGGGTCGCGGGGGCGAGGTCCGCCACGCTTCCGTCCACCAGGTCGCCCACGACGGCGATCAGGTCCGGCTGCGTGGAGTTGATCGTGTCCACCACGCGGCGGGCGAAGGCCTCTCCGAGGACGGGGCCCAGGTGGATGTCGCTCACCACCGCGATGCGGAAGCGGTGCGCTGCTCGCGGGAGTTTGGCGAGGGGGACCGTGATGTGCTTCACGCGTGGGCCGCGTAGGACGCCGTAGGCTCCGTAGCCGACTGTCGCCGCGGCCACCGTGGCTGCGCCCGCGGCCACTGTGCGGGACACGAACAGGCGCCGTGTGACTTCGGCGTTCTTCTGGGGCTGCGCCCCTTTCCCCGCCTCATCGGCCCTTCGGGCCTCGTCCTCAATCGCCGGACGGGCTTGATCTGGGGTCCCGTCGTCAGTCGCCTGACGGGCCTGATATCTCCGCCGCACCGCCAGGTGTACGAGTTCCCCTACCAGCAGTGCCAGCAGCAAATACAGGGCGAATGCCATCCACAGGAAGCCCGGCCAGGCCAGGATCTGCTGGAGGAGGAACGGTGCCCCACCCCGTTCGGCGGCCAGGGCGGCGAACATCAGCAGGGGGCCCGTGAAGAAGACGACGGAGCCTCCCAGCCGCCAGCGTGAGCCGCGCTCCGTCGTGTCGCGCACCATGCGTCGCCACACGTACCAGAGCAGGCCGCCGAACGCGGTGAGCACGGCGGCGGCGGTGAGGATCGCCAGGGCGATGGTCACGGCTATGACGTTCGGCGCAGTGCGCGCACGCCACGGAACCCGATGGTGCCAACCACCGTCCCCAAGACAAAGGAGACAACGGCGAGCGTCAGGTGCACCCAGAAGTACCCGGTCGGATCGCCCGCGTCGTCGAAGGCGAGCCCGCTGCCGTCCTTCCACAGGTTCTTGACGAAAGTGATCCAGATGAACCAGCTCCACACGCCGAAGGCGAGCAGGAACCAGGAGACGGGGCGGCTGAGCTTCATGGGCTCAGTATCGCCAGCCGGCCTGACACGCGGCCTTCGGGGTGGGGAGTCGGGCGAAGGGGACGGGTCGCCGGAGCCGACCTCGGCCGCGGGGCGCCGGAACCGGCCCCGTACGCTCGCGTCCGTGCCCGCCTCCAAGAAGACCGCCGTGCTGCTCGCCACGGCGACGCTGCTTTCCCTGTCCACCGCCGCTCCCGCGCTCGCCGACGACAAGCCCGGCGGTGCCCCCGGAAACAAGGACAAGCCGAAGCCGCCCGCGTCCATGTCGACGGTCGGCGGCGCGCGGCTCGGCGAACCGGGCACGCAGGTGGACCTGAAGGCGGGCGCTCCGGTGCTGCCGAAGGATCTGTCGGCCCGCTCCTGGATGGTGTCGGACGCCGAGTCGGGCGAGGTGCTCGCCGCGCACAACGCGCACTGGCGGCTCGCCCCGGCCTCCACCCTGAAGATGCTGTTCGCGGACACGGTGCTGCCGAAGTTCCCCAAGACCGCCAAGCACCGGGTCGAGCTGAAGGACCTGGAGGGCGTCGGCGCGGGCAGCAGCATGGTCGGCGTCAAGGAGAACGAGACGTACTCGGTCCACGACCTGTGGCTCGGCGTCTTCCTGCGCTCCGGCAACGACGCGGTGCACGTCCTGTCGTCGATGAACGGCGGCGTCGCCCAGACCGTGAAGGACATGCAGGCGCACGCCGAGGAGCTCCAGGCCCTCGACACGCACGTCGTGACGCCCGACGGCTACGACGAGAAGGGCCAGGTGTCGTCCGCGTACGACCTGACCCTGTTCGCCCGCTCCGGCCTGCAGAAGAAGGACTTCCGCGAGTACTGCTCGACGGCCACCGCGAAGTTCCCCGGCGAGACGAAGAAGGTCAAGAAGGGCAAGGACAAGGGCAAGACGAAGCGCGGGGCCTTCGAGATCCAGAACACCAACCGGCTGCTCACGGGCGACCTGGGCCTGGACCCGTACAAGGGCATCGCGGGCGTCAAGAACGGCTCGACGACCAACGCGGGCACGACGTTCACAGGTGTCGCCGAGCGCAACGGCAAGGTGCTGCTCGTCACGGTCATGAACCCCGACTCCGGCGAGGACCACGCGGTCTACAAGGAGACGGCCCGCCTGCTCGACTGGGGCTTCGCGGCCAGCGGCAAGGTCGAGCCGGTCGGCGAGCTGGTCGCCCCGAAGGGCGCGCACACGGGCACCGGCAAGGGCGCGCCGGGCAAGGGCCAGGCGGGCGGCACCGAGGGCGCGGCGAAGGCGTCCGACGAGGGGTCGGGCGGCGGCATGGGTGTCGCGCTCGGCGTCACCGGCGGGGTGCTCGCGCTGATCGCGGGCGGCCTGTTCCTGCTCAACCGCCGCTGGCCGCTGCCCGACCTGGTGCGTCGCCGCCGCCCTTGACGGCCTTCGCGGGCTCCTCCGCGGTGGAGGGGCCCGCTTCGTCCTTCGCTCCGGAAGGGGCCGCTTCGTCCTTCTGCGCGGAGGGTCCCGCTTCGTCGTCGGTACGTTCCGTGTCCGCCGTGTCCCCGCCCCTGCGCGTCGCCGTCCACGCCGCGCAGAACAGCAGCAGCTTCGCGGTGAAGTTGATCCACAGCAGCAGGGCCACGGGCACGCCGAAGGCGCCGTACATGCTCTTCGCGGCGACGCCCTTCATATAGCTGCCGAGCAGCACCTTCAGGAGCTCGAACCCGGCCGCGCCGATCAGCGCGGCGACGATGAGCGCGCGCCGGGGCGGCTGCACGCCGGGCAGCAGCGTCAGGACGTACAGCAGGAGCAGGAAGTCCGCGAGGACGGCGATGGCGAACGCGGCGATCTGGAGCAGCACGCCGCCCGCGCCGTCCCGGTCCACGCCGAGCCGGTCGGCGGTCCATCCGACCGCCGTCGAGGCCACGGCGGAGGCGATCAGCGAGGCGAGCCCGGCGCCACCGAGCCCGGCGAGCACCCCGGCGTCCTTGAGCTTGCGCAGGACCGGGTTCTCCTCGATGTCCTCCAGCTCCCACACCGCGCGCAGGCACTCCCGCATCGAGCCGACCCAGCCCACGCCGGTGAACAGCAGCAGGGCGCCCGCGACGAGGCCGACGGTGCCCGCGTTGGCGATCAGCGCGTCCAGGTCCAACTGGTCGGAGATCCCCGGCACCTGCTCGGAGATCTTGTCCTTGGCGCGCCGCACCTGGCTGTCGCTGAGCGTCGCGGCGGCGACCGCGGCGGCCACGGTGATCAGCGGGAACAGCGCGATGAAGCTGATGAAGGTCATCGCGGCCGCGAGCCGGGTCCAGTGGACGCGGTCGAGCCGTTCGTAGGAGTGCCACGCGTGCGTCCGCGTCAGCCGCTCGACGAGCGGCCCGATGCCGGGAAGCTTCTTCAGCCAGTCCATGTCACCCCGTCGATGTCATCTGTCTCGGCCGCCCCGCCTGTCCGGCCTGCCCGCGCGCGGCACGCCGGTAACGGAATACCAGAGTCCGAGTACCCCAGAATCGCAGGACAGTGGCCATCGCCATGCCGATTCCCGCTCCCGAGACGGTGTCCGCGTGCCGCGAGGTGAAGCCGAGGCCGTAGTGGGAGACGGCCAGGCACAGGAGCTGGACGAGGGCGCCCGCGACGTTGACGGCGAAGAAGATCCCGTACTGCCGCAGCCGCGACACGCCCGCGGAGGAGCCACCGCGGTAGGTGCCGAGGGCGTTGCCGGTGTACGCCACCGTGCAGCCGGCCACGAAGGAGAGGGCCTTGGCGGTCAGCGGGTCCAGGCCGACGGGCCCGCGCAGCCACACGAAGAGCCCGAGGTCGGCGGCGTACGCGCAGAGCCCGACGACGGCGAAGCCGGTCAGCTCGGGCCCGGCGGCCCGCACCCGCCGCGCCAGCGCACGCGGCCCTGAGCCCATCCCCCTCACCAGTCCGCGACCGCGAACCCGTACATGGCGAGCCACACCACGCCGATCAGCGCGAGCGCCCGGTCGCGCAGCACGACGTCCTCCGGCTCGCCCGCCGTGCCGCGGTCGGCGAAGACGGCGTACCGCAGGATCGCGAGGATGAAGGCGACCATCGAGAGCTGCCGCCACGGCAGCAGGCTGGTGCCCGCGATGCCGCCGCTCTCCATGGCCCACAGGCAGTACGCGAGGACGGCGACCCCGGCCGCGAGCTGCCACACGAAGCGCAGATAGCCGGTCGTGTACGAGGTGAGCAACGCCCGGGTGGCACCGAGCCGTTCGGGCCGCCCGTCGGCCGCCGCGTCCGCTGCGGCCTGTGCCATCTGCACGGCCTCCGAGTACCGCTTGGCCGACACCATGAACAGCGCCCCGAACCCGGTGGTGATCAGGAACCAGCGCGAGAGCGGAATGCCGAGAGCGACCCCGCCGATCATCGCCCGCATCAGGAATCCGGTGGTGACGACGGCGAGGTCGACGACGAGTACGTGCTTGAGGCTCACGCAGTACGCGAGCTGCATCACGACGTACGCGGCCAGGAGCGCCGCCGTGAGCGGGGTGCACAGGACCGCGGCGGCCGCGGGCGCGACGGCGGCGAGCAGCCCGCCCGCGGCGTACGCGACGGGCACGGGGACCTGTCCGGCGGCGACGGGGCGGCGGCACTTGGTGGGGTGGGCGCGGTCGGCCTCGGCGTCGCGGGCGTCGTTGATGAGGTAGACGGCGGCCGCGGCGGCGGTGAACAGGGCGAATACCAGGGCGACTTGGGCCAGGGCGTGGTGCGAGAAGAGCTCGCCGGCGGCCGCGGGGGCGGCGATGACCAGGACGTTCTTGACCCATTGGCGGGGGCGGGCGGTCTTCAGGAGGCCCAGCGGGACGCCGCCGGGGCCGGGCTTCGGGGAGCGGGGGCCGCCGGGGCCCTGCCGCTCCGGGACGGCGGTGCGTTCGGCGGCCGTGGCGGTGCGTTCGGCCGTGGCGGCTCGTTCAGGCATCGGTGCGGGCTCCCATCCAGGTCCGGCCCGCCCGCGCGGCGAACGCGCCGAGGGCCGCGCCCGCCGCGACGTCCGACGGGTAGTGGACGCCGACGACCATCCGGGACACGCACATCGCGGCGGCCAGCGGCGGCACAAGGCGGGCGCAGGCGGGGCGCAGCGCGCCGTACGCGAGCGCGGCGGCGACCGCGGACGAGGCGTGCGAGCTGGGGAACGAGTGACGTCCCGCGGTGCGCACCAGCGGCTCGACGTGGCCCGGCCGGGGGCGCCGCACGATCCGCTTCACGCCCATGCTGGCCAGGTGCGCGCCCGCGGTGAGCGCGGTGCCGCGCAGCCAGTCGGCGCGCCGCTCGCGGTCGAGCGCCGCCCCGGCGAGGCCAGCGGCGAGCCAGAGCGCGCCGTGCTCGCCGCTCCACGACAGGGCGCGGGCGGCCGCGGCCACGCGCGGGTTGGCGCCGCAGTCGCGCAGCGCGGACAGGAGTTGGTGGTCGGCGTCGCGGAGAGCACCTCTCCTCCGGAGGGAGCTCCCGCTCCCTGAACTCTTCGCATTCATCACATAACGACTCTTCTCCGTAAAGCCTCAATAACTACGTCAATCTTTCGTGACACTCCCTCAATCACCCATTTCGGTGAGAAGGCGGAGAGGAGCGATCAAACAGCTCATTTGCCCTCTGATGCGGGCGATACGGTCGCTTTCATGTCAGCCACCCCCGCGCCCCAGTCCGTGTCCGCGCCCGATTCCGCGCCGGTGTCCGTCTCCGGCTGGGGCCGCACCGCCCCCAGCACCGCCCGCGTGGTGCGGCCGCGTTCGCGGGAGGAGGCGGTCGCCGCGGTGGGCGCCTGCGCGGAGCGCGGTGGCATCGCGCGCGGGCTCGGGCGCGCGTACGGGGACGCCGCGCAGAACGCGGGCGGCACCGTCCTCGACATGACGGGCCTGGACCGCGTGCACGCCATCGACGCGGCGGGCGGCACCGTCGTGTGCGACGCGGGCGTCTCGCTGCACCACCTGATGGAAGTCCTGCTGCCGCTCGGCTGGTTCGTGCCGGTGACGCCCGGCACCCGCTACGTCACCGTGGGCGGCGCGATCGGCGCCGACATCCACGGCAAGAACCACCACGTCGCGGGCTCCTTCGCCCGCCACGTCCTGGCCCTCGACCTGCTCACCGCCGACGGCACCGTGCACACCGTCGAGCCGGGCAGCCCGCTCTTCGACGCGACCACGGGCGGGATGGGCCTGACCGGCGTGATCCTGTCCGCCACCCTCCGGCTGCACCCCGTCGAGACGTCCCTGATGGCCGTCGACACCGAACGCGCCACCGACCTCGACGACCTGATGGCCCGCCTCACCGCGAGCGACCACCGCTACCGCTACTCCGTCGCCTGGATCGACCTCCTCGCCCGCGGGGCGGCGACCGGCCGCGCCGTCCTGACCCGCGGCGACCACGCGCCCCTCGCCGCCCTGCCCGACCGCGCCCGCACCGCCCCCCTGGCCTTCCGGCCGCGCCGACTGCCGCCCGCGCCCCGCTTCGTACCCGAAGGGCTGCTGGGGCGCCGCTCGGTCGGCCTCTTCAACGAGCTCTGGTACCGCAAGGCGCCCCGCTCCCGCACCGGCGAGCTGCAGAAGCTCTCCGCCTTCTTCCACCCCCTCGACGGTGTGCCGCACTGGAACCGCGTGTACGGGCGGGGCGGGTTCGTGCAGTACCAATTCGTCGTCGGGTACGGCGAGGAGGAGGCGCTGCGCCGCATTGTGCGCCGCATCTCCGCGCAGCGGTGCCCGTCCTTTCTCGCCGTCCTCAAGCGCTTCGGCGAAGCGGGGGCCGGCTGGCTGTCCTTCCCCGTGCCCGGGTGGACGCTCGCCCTCGACATCCCCGCCGGCCTGCCCGGGCTCGGGCCCTTCCTCGACGAGCTCGACGAAGAGGTCGCCTGCGCGGGCGGGCGCGTCTACCTCGCCAAGGACTCCCGGCTCCGTCCCGGCGCGCTCGCCTCCATGTACCCCCGTCTCCCCGACTTCCGCGCCCTCCGCCAGGAACTGGACCCGCACTCCCTGTTCCGCTCGGACCTCTCCCGCCGCCTGGACCTGTGACGCTGCCCGTTCCTGGGGCTCCGCCCCCAGACCCCCATTTCCCACCCACCCGCCCTAACTGCTCCTAACGGGACGTAGTCGGCACACCCCGGCAACTACCAGCCCTCCCGGCGACGTTCCAGCCCGCTCCAGCAATGTTCCAGCCCGTCCGGCGTTTGAGGACGAGGCCGCAGGCCGATCGGCGGGGGCCTGTCCCACCCGCCCGGGACACCCACCCCGGGGGCCCGGGGGCGGAGCCCCCGGTTTCGGGAAGGGGCGGGACTGGGGAAAGCCCCGCAGGGCCGCCACCCGCACCGAACCACCGCCCCCCACCCCCAAAGGACCCCCATGAAAGACGCCTTCGGTACCCCCCAGTCCCTGCTGGTCCTCGGCGGCACGTCCGAGATCGCGCTGGCCACGGCCCGACGCCTGGTCGCCCGCCGCACCCGCAAGGTCTGGCTGGCAGGCCGCCCGTCCCCCGCCCTGGAAAAAGCGGCGGAACACCTCCGCGACATGGGCGCGGACGCCAGAACGGTCCCCTTCGACGCCCTGGACGCGGAGTCCCACACCGACACCCTCGGCGCCCTCTTCGCCGACCACGACATCGACATGGTCCTGCTGGCCTTCGGCATCCTCGGCGACCAGGCCCGCGACGAGGACGACCCGCTCGCGGCGGTCCGCGTGGCGCAGACGAACTACACGGGAGCGGTCTCGGCGGGCCTGATCTGCGCCCGCGCGCTGCAGGCCCAGGGCCACGGCTCCCTGGTCGTCCTCTCCTCCGTCGCCGGCGAACGCGCCCGCCGCTCCAACTTCATCTACGGCTCCAGCAAGGCGGGCCTCGACGCCTTCGCGCAGGGCCTGGGCGACGCCCTGCACGGCACCGGCGTGCACGTCATGGTCGTACGCCCCGGCTTCGTACGCTCGAAGATGACGGCGGGCCTGGAGGAGGCGCCGATGGCGACGACTCCGGAGGCGGTGGCGGAGGCCATCGAGACGGGCCTGCGCCGCCGCTCGGAGACGGTGTGGGTGCCGGGCGCCCTGCGCGTGGTGATGTCGGCGCTGCGCCACGTGCCGCGCCCGGTGTTCCGCCGCCTGCCCGTCTGACCAGGGCTCAGGGCTCGTACACCGCCACCGCGGGCATCGTCAGCGGATTCCCGCTCTGCATCACGTACACCTTCCCGGCCGCCACGAACCGCTTCGCCCCGGGCACCCGCGCCACCTGCTCGAACCAGAGCTGCTGCTTGCCGCCCGCGGTGACCTCGCCGGTGGCGGGCAGGCGCTGCCAGGAGAGCTTGGCGCAGGTGCCGTCGGCGGCGCGGAACCGGTGGCGTTCGAAGAGGATGCCGCCCGCGCCGTCGTGCGCGACGGGGGCGCGGGACAGGCAGGGGTCGGTGCCGGCGCCGGGCTGCTTGCTCCAGCGTGTGCCGTCCCAGCGGAGCAGGATGTGCTCGATGGACGGCTCGGGCCCGCCCTCGCCGTGGTTGAACGTGTGCGAGCCGTACGCCCACACCTCGTCCCGGTCCACGGCGAGCAGCCCGGCGAGCGAGGCGCCGGGCTCCGGCGGGACGGGGTCGGGGAAGCGGTAGACGGGCGTCGGCGTGAGCTTCCAGACGCGGGCGCGGGCGTCCCAGCGCATGGCGGCGGGCTGTACCGTCTCGCCCTCCTCGCCACCGCCGCTCACTCCGGGTCCGCTGTCGCGGTGTCCGACGGCCCACACGTCGTCCCCGGACGTCCCGTCGAGCGCGGCGGCGGTGGCGGGCAGCGGGGTGACGGTCCAGCGGGTGCCGTCCCAGTGCGCGGCCTGTTCACCGCCGAGCGCCCAGACGTCGTCGGGCGCGAAGGACTTGAGGCCGGCGACGGTGCCCTGGAAGGGCGGCTGTGGGACGGCGTGCCAGCGGCTGCCGTCCCAGCGGGCGAGGCGGGAGCCCTGCGTGGACGCCATGCCGTAGAGCCACACGTCGTCGGGCCCCGACGCCTCGATCCGGGTCTGTGTGACGTCTCCGCCGAGCTCGGCGGGCAGCGGGCTCCGCCGCCACGTGCGGCCGTCGTAGCGCAGCAGGTAGTGGTCGGACCGGTCCGCGCTGTCGCCCTGGTCGTTGCCCGTGGCCCAGATGTCGTCGGCGGCGACGGCCGCGACGCCTTCCAGCGTGCCCTTGGCCCGCTTGTCGATGTGCACGATCTTCCAGGAGCCGCCCTTGACGGGCGCGGCGGCCGACGCCGTGCCGCCGGGCGTACGGGAGGCGGGCGCTTCGCGCGCGCTGTCGCCGTCCCCGCCGCCGCAACCGGCCAGGAGCAGCGTCCCGGCGACCGCGACCGCCACGCCTGTGCGCACCCTCACTGAAGCCACCGTCCGCCCCCCGGGTCGGCTCGTCCGGCCGGGCGCTCTGGGCCCGGTCAGCGGGCGGGCAGCGTACCCCGCGCGGCCGGGGCGGACGCCTGCGGGGGCACCGTCGAGCCGCCGAAGACGAATTCGCGCAGCTTGCGCCACACGCCGTCGGCCCCCTGCTCGTACAGCGCGAAGCCGGTGCAGGGCCACTCGGCCTCGTACTCGGAAAGGTCTTCGTACGCGCGGTCCATGGCCTCGTCCTCGATGGCGTGCGCGATCGTGACGTGCGGGTGGTACGGGAACTGCAGTTCGCGTACGAGAGGTCCGGAGGTGTCGCGGACCCGCTCCTGGAGCCAGGAGCAGGCCGAGCCGCCCTCGACGACCTGCACGAAGACGACGGGCGACAGCGGACGGAACGTGCCGGTCCCCGAGAGCCGCATCGGGAACGGCCGGCCGGCGGCCGCGACCGACGTCAGGTGCTGCTCGATCGCGGGCAGCGCGCCGGAGTCCACCTCGGTCGGCGGCAGCAGCGTGACGTGCGTGGGGATGCCGTGTGCGGCCGGATCCCCGAAGCCGGCGCGCAGCTCCTGGAGCAGGCTGCCGTGTGGCTCCGGGACCGCGATCGACACACCGATCGTTACGGTCCCCACGTCGTACTCCTGTCGTCGTGTTGGTGGGCAGGGGGCTCCGCCGTGCCGGACGGCGGGGTGGTGCCCGGTCGGGTGGGCCCGGGGTGGTGCTCGGCCGGGTGGCCCGGGGTGGAGCTCAGTGCTTGGCGGGCAGGAAGCCCACCCTGTCGTACGCCTGGGCGAGGGTCTCCGCCGCGACGGCGCGCGCCTTCTCCGCTCCCTTGGCCAGGATCGAGTCGAGCGTCTCCGGGTCGTCCAGATATTCCTGGGTGCGGTCCCGGAAGGGGGTCACGAACTCGACCATGACCTCGGCGAGGTCGGTCTTCAGCGCACCGTAGCCCTTGCCGGCGTACTTCTGCTCCAGTTCCGCGATACCCGCGCCCGTGAGCGTCGAGTAGATGGTGAGCAGATTGCTGACGCCGGGCTTGTTCACGGTGTCGTACTTGATCACCGTGTCGGTGTCGGTGACGGCGCTCTTGACCTTCTTGGCGGTGGCCTTGGGCTCGTCGAGGAGGTTGATGAGTCCCTTCGGCGTGGACGCCGACTTGCTCATCTTGATCGCCGGGTCCTGGAGGTCGTAGATCTTCGCGACTTCCTTGAGGATGTGCGGCGCCGGGACGGTGAAGGTCTCGCCGAAGCGGCCGTTGAAGCGCTCGGCCAGGTCGCGGGTGAGCTCGATGTGCTGGCGCTGGTCCTCGCCGACCGGCACCTCGTTGGCCTGGTAGAGCAGGATGTCGGCGACCTGGAGCACGGGGTACGTGAACAGGCCCACCGAGGCGCGGTCGGCGCCCTGCTTGGCCGACTTGTCCTTGAACTGCGTCATGCGGGAGGCCTCGCCGAAGCCCGTCAGGCAGTTCATGACCCAGGCGAGCTGGGCGTGCTCGGGGACGTGGCTCTGGACGAACAGCGTGCAGCGCTCGGGGTCGAGGCCCGCGGCGAGGAGCTGGGCGGCGGCGAGGCGGGTGTTCGCGCGCAGCTCGGCCGGGTCCTGCGGGATCGTGATCGCGTGCAGGTCCACGACCATGTAGAAGGCGTCGTGGGACTCCTGGAGGGCCACCCACTGGCGGACGGCGCCCAGGTAGTTGCCGAGGTGGAACGAGCCTGCGGTGGGCTGGATCCCGGAGAGCACGCGAGGACGGTCACCGGGGAGCGAGCGGGGACGATCAGAGGCCATGCCCAGCATTCTCTCAGGTGCCGCCCGTTGGTCGGGAACTGGTGCGTGACGGGTGGGAACCGATTCGGTCCGGGCGGTGTACCAGGAGTGTGAGTGCACGGGGGAAGGCTCTGGAGGGCGCGGCTCCGGGGCGGGCGTTGGAGGAGGCTCCGGGGCGCGCGGCGGCGCGGGCGGCGGGGCGGGCGCTGGAGGGGGTCGGTATCGGCGTCGACGAGGCGGCGGTGATCGCGCGCGTACGCGCCGGCGAGGCGGAGGCGTACGCCGAGCTGGTGCGCGCCTTCACCGGCGTGGCGCTGCGCGCGGCGACGGCGCTGGGCGCGGGGCCGGACGCGGAGGACGTGGTGCAGCAGTCCTTCTTCAAGGCGTATCGCGCGCTGGGCCGGTTCCGGGACGGCTCGTCGTTCAAGCCGTGGCTGCTGTCGATCGTCGCCAATGAGACGAGGAACACAGTGCGTTCGGCGGCGCGGCACCGCTCGGCTGCGGGCCGCGAGGCCGCGCTCACGGAGCCGGAGCCGCTGATACCGCCCTCGGCGGACCCGGCCGTGGCCGCCGTGGAGCGCGAGCGCCGCGCCGCGCTCCTCACCGCCCTGGACCGCCTCGGCGAGGACCACCGCCGGGTCGTGACGTACCGCTATCTCCTGGAACTGGACGAGGCGGAAACGGCTGAGGCCCTCGGCTGGCCGAGGGGCACGGTCAAGTCCCGGCTGAACCGCGCCCTGCGCAAGCTGGAGCGACTGCTTCTGGAACAACGGCTCCCGGAGGGACCGGCGGGAGGTGAGGGGAGGTGAGAGACGTGGCGGACGGAGACGGTCCGGGCGGCCGGGACGGGCGGGAGGAACTGCTGGCCGAGGAGTTGCGGGCGCTGGGGCGGGCCCTGGACCGGCCCGAGCGCGGCGAGACGATGGTCGAGCGGGTGCTCGCGCAGATAGTGGCCGAGGGTGCCGGGGCCCCGGTGGCGGAGCCGTCCGGCGCGGGGATGCGGATACGGCGGGCGCTGTGGCGCGTGCGGCTCGGTCTGCGGGCCCGGTGGCGTGCCCTCGTCGCGTCCCTGTGCGGCCTGCTGACCGTGCTCGCGCTGACGCCTCCGGTGCGGGCGGCCGTCTTCGAGTGGTTCGACTTCGGCGGCGTCGAGGTGCGGTACGACCCGTCGCCGCCCCCGTCCGGAGCGCGCACGCCCGGGTGCGGCGAGCACCAGGTGTCGCTCGCGCGGGCCGCGCGGGAGGCCGGGTTCCGGCCCGTCGTCCCGACCGCGCTCGGCGCGCCGGACGCGGTGGCGGTGACGCGCGAGCCGTCGGGCCGCTTCCTGGTCACGCTGTGCTGGCGCGAGGGCGGCGGGACAGTCCGGCTCGACGAGTTCCCGGCCCCGCTCGACCCTGGCTACACCAAGCTGCTGCCCGGCCCGCCCGAGTGGCTCGACCTCGGCGGGGACACGGGCCTGTGGTTCGCCCGCCCCCACCGCCTCGAACTGTGGATGCGGGACACCGCCGACGGCGACAGCTGGAAACGCACGGTGCGCCCCGCGGGCCCGACGCTGCTGTGGACGGAGCAGCAGGAGCTGACGTTGCGGCTGGAAGGGGTGCGGTCGAAGGCGCGGGCGACGGAGATCGCGAAGTCGGTGCCGAAGGCGTCGGCCGGAACGGAAGAGTCCGCGGCCTAGCTCGGATTGGGCGATCGCGGAGGGGAACCTGCGGGGCTCGACCGGTGTACCAGAAGTGAACCGGTACGGAGGCGCCGTGCCGGAGAGCCGCAGGGGGTCGGACATGCGAACAGCAAGGGGACTGACCGCGCCGGGACCGACGGCGTCGGCACTGGCCGCGCTGGTGGCGGCGCTGACGGTGGCGCTGGCCATGGTGCTTCTGTGCGCGCCTCGGGCGGTGGCGGGCGGGTCGACGAGCGTGCTGCTCACGTCGCCGGAGAGCGCGGAGACGGCGTCGCTGTACAACAGCCGGGAGGAGTATGCCGAGTTGACGGCCCTGCTCGGCCCGACGGCGGCAAAGAGCCGCAGCGAGCGGCCGCCCGGCCTGAGCGTGGGCGCCACCCGCCAGATCAACGTGACCTGGCTGGCGCACGACGTGCGGCCCTGGCGCGTGGACCGCGTGTATCCCGAGCCGTCGGCGGCGAAGGGCGCGATATGGATCCACACGACGATGGACCCGGAGACGATGAACGGCTACTGGCACCGGACCCGGAACCCCTCGGCACTGCGGGCCCTCCTGAAGGACCTGGGCCTCCTCGGCAAGCTGTCCGAGCAGAGCCATGCGGGGATACGCCCCTCCGAGTGGGCCCCACCGTCCGAGGCACCCGACACGTCCGACACGTCCGACGAGGAGAGCCGGTCCCCCGCCCGGGCGGCGGCTCCCGGTGGCGGCAGCGGGGGCGGGGGTGCCTGGGACGGCGACTCGGGCTGGGGGTGGGCGATACCGAGCGCGGCGGTGGGCGCGGCGGCAGGCGCGGGTGCCCTGCACTGGTTCCGCCGCCACACCCGGGAGGAGCAGCCCGGCCAGGAGCTGGTCGACGCGTGACGGGCCACGTGGGCGGGCCGGGCCTGAGCCGCAGCGTGGGCGGGCCTGACCGGACGCGTGGGCGAGCCTGACCGGACGCGTGGGCGAGCCTGACCCGCCGGGTGGGCGAGCCTGACCCGCCGGGTGGGCGAGCCTGACCCGCCGGGTGGGCGAGTCCGCGCCGCCGCGCGGCCGGGCGGCGGTGGGCCGCCGCGCCGCCCGGCCGCCCCGCCCTCAGGCCGTGGGCAGCCCCGGTGCCGGGAACGCGGCCATCAGTTCGGCCACCTCGCCGCGGATCTTCAGGAGGGCGTCTTCGTCGCCTGCACCGGCGGCACGGACCCCGCGGTCGATCCAGTCGGCGACGGTGTCCATGTGCGCGGTGCCGAGGCCGCGGGAGGTGAGGGAGGGGGTGCCGATGCGGACGCCGGAGGGGTCGAACGGCTTCCTGGGGTCGTAGGGGACGGTGTTGTAGTTGACGACGATCCCGGCCCGGTCGAGGGCCTTCGCGGCGACCTTGCCGGGGACCTCCTTGGGGGTGAGGTCCATCAGGATCAGGTGGTTGTCGGTGCCGCCGGAGACGAGGTCGAAGCCGCGGGCGAGGAGGGCGTCGGCGAGGGCCTTGGCGTTGGCGACGACGGCGTGGGCGTAGTCACGGAAGGAGGGCTGGGCGGCCTCGTGGAGGGCGACGGCGATGGCGGCGGTGGTCTGGTTGTGGGGCCCGCCCTGGAGACCGGGGAAGACGGCCTTGTCGATGGCCTTGGCGTGCTCCTCGCGGGCGAGCAGCATCGCGCCGCGGGGGCCGCGCAGGGTCTTGTGGGTGGTCGTGGAGATCACGTCGGCGTGCGGCACGGGTGACGGGTGGGCGCCGCCGGCGATGAGCCCCGCGATGTGGGCGATGTCGGCGACGAGGACGGCGCCCGACTCCCGGGCGATCTCGGCGAAGGCGGCGAAGTCGATGGTGCGGGGCAGGGCGGTGCCACCGCAGAAGATCAGCTTCGGCCGCTCCTTGAGGGCGAGTTCGCGTACGGCGTCGAAGTCGACGAGGCCGGTGTCCTGACGTACTCCGTACTGCACGCCGCGGAACCACTTGCCGGTGGCCGAGACGCCCCAGCCGTGGGTGAGGTGGCCGCCCATCGGCAGGGCCATGCCCATGACCGTGTCGCCGGGCTCGGCGAAGGCGAGGTAGACGGCGAGGTTGGCCGGGGAGCCGGAGTAGGGCTGGACGTTGGCGTGGTCGGTGCCGAAGAGGGCCTTGGCGCGGGCGGCGGCGAGGCGCTCGACCTGGTCGATGTTCTGCTGGCCCTCGTAGTAGCGGCGGCCGGGATAGCCCTCGCTGTACTTGTTCTGCAGGACGGTGCCGGAGGCCTCGAGGACGGCGGCGGAGACGTAGTTCTCGCTGGGGATCAGGCGGAGCGTGTCGGCCTGAAGGCGTTCCTCGGCGTCGACGAGGGCGGCGAGTTCGGGGTCGGCGGCGGCGAGAGCCGGGTGCTGGGGGGCAGGGGGCTGCGTCATGGCGTCCTCCGGGGCGAGCGGTGAGAGTGTCCGGTCGTGGTCCCGGGGTGCCCAGGCGGGCGGCACCTCGAAGGCATTGCCTCGCACGGCTTCCTCAGGGTCGATTCCCTGTACGCCAGTCGCCGTGCTGTGAAAAACCAGCCTATCGGGCGCTCCACCGTGTCGGGGTCCTTCGCCCGGGCCCTTCGTCCAGGATGCGAGCGACGATAGAAAGCAACGACAGAAAACAACGACAGGAATGGGCCACGTGCCCGCTCCATCCCTTCCTGTCCCGTCCCGTCCTGTCCTGCCCCGGAAGAACGCGCATCGCGCCGTGAACAGCCGGAAAGAGTGCGCACAACGACGTGCGCCCGCGAGAAACGGAGCCCCCCGTGACTGCTACGGAAGACCTCATCGCCTCGGCCGAAGCGCACAGCGCGCACAACTACCACCCGCTCCCCCTCGTGGTCGCCTCGGCGGAGGGCGCCTGGATGACGGACGTGGAGGGCCGCCGCTACCTCGACATGCTCGCCGGGTACTCGGCGCTGAACTTCGGCCACGGCAACCGCCGCCTGATCGAGGCGGCCAAGAAGCAGCTGGAGCGCGTGACGCTGACGTCGCGGGCGTTCCACCACGACCGGTTCGCGGAGTTCTGCACGCGCCTCGCCGAGCTGTGCGGCAAGGACATGGTGCTGCCCATGAACACGGGCGCGGAGGCCGTGGAGACGGCCGTGAAGACGGCGCGGAAGTGGGGGTACCGCGTCAAGGGCGTGCCGGACGGCCGGGCGCGGATCGTGGTGGCAAGCGACAACTTCCACGGCCGCACGACGACGATCATCAGCTTCTCCACGGACCCCGAGGCACGGGCCGACTACGGCCCGTACACGCCGGGATTCGACATCGTGCCGTACGGCGACCTGGACGCGCTGCGCGAGGCCGTCACGGACGACACGGTGGCGGTGCTGATCGAGCCGATCCAGGGCGAGGCGGGAGTCCTGGTGCCGCCGCCCGGCTATCTCCGCGGCGTCAGGCAGCTGACCAGCGACTACAACATGCTGTTCATCGCGGACGAGATCCAGTCGGGGCTCGGCCGGACGGGCCGGACGTTCGCGTGCGAGCACGAGGGCGTGGTGCCGGACGTGTATCTGCTCGGCAAGGCGCTCGGCGGCGGGGTGGTGCCGGTGTCGGCGGTGGTGGCGGACGCGGACGTGCTCGGCGTGTTCCGGCCGGGCGAGCACGGGTCGACGTTCGGCGGCAATCCGCTGGCGTGCGCGGTGGCCCTGGAGGTCGTCGCGATGCTGAACACCGGCGAGTTCCAGCAGCGGGCCACGGAGCTCGGCGAGCACCTGCACGCGGAGCTGGGCCTCCTCGTGGGCTCCGGCAAGGTCACCGAGGTGCGCGGGCGCGGCCTGTGGGCGGGCGTCGACATCGACCCGGCGCACGGCACGGGCCGCGAGATCTCCGAGAAGCTGATGGACCGCGGGGTGCTTGTGAAGGACACCCACGGCTCGACGATCCGGATCGCGCCGCCGCTGGTGATCAGCAAGGAGGACCTGGACTGGGGCCTCGACCAGCTCCGGACGGTCCTCGGCTGACGCCGGATTCGGTCGGCTCTCGGCTAGCCCGCGGCCCCCTTCTCGTACTCGTACGAGGCCTCGTACGCGACTTTGTACGCGGCCTCGAACGCGGCGGCGCCGAGGGCCGTGCGGGAGCGGGTGGTGGCGCGGTCGACGTCGGCGCCTTCGGCCGGGGGCAAGGGGGCGCCCTCGGCCGCGCGGAGGGCGGCGGCCTCGCCGAGGAGGGCGGCGGCGCCCGGGTGGTCGCCGGCCAGGGAGCGGGCGCCCGCCAGGCCTTCGAGGGCCAGGGCCACGGCCCGGTTGTCGCCGGTGCCGCGGGCCACGGCCAGGCCCTCGCGGTGCAGGGTCTCGGCGCGCGGGGCGTCGCCGCGCTGCTCGGCGACGTACCCGAGCTGGGCGAGGAGCAGCGCGGTGCCGGAGTCGATGCCGAAGCGGCGGTTGAAGTCGAGCCAGGGCAGCAGGTGCCGTTCGGCGCTGTCGAGATCGCCGCGGCGGCGGGCGCCGAGGGCCAGGCCGATCTCGGCGAACTGCTGCGCGGGCCGGTGCGACTGCTGGGCCGCGAGCCGGGCGGCCCGTTCGTGGTACTCGGTGGCGCGGGCGTCGTCGCCGGTGAGGAGGGCGAGGCGGCCGAGGCGGGAGAGGCGGAAGGAGACGTCGGTCCACAGTTCCAGCTCTTCGGCACCGGCCATGCCCTCGCGTTGCAGCCGGGCCGCCTCGTCGTAGTCGGCGGCGATCTCGGCGAGGATGCCGAGCTGTTCGGAGGACTGCAACTGCCCCCAGCGGTCGCCGAGTTCGGCGAACAGGGTGGCGGCGCGGGTGGCGTCGGCGCGCAGGGCGGGGAGGTCGCCGCCGTAGAGGGCGCGGGTGGCGCGGACGCTGAGCGTGGCGGCCTCGCCCCAGCGGTCGCCCGCGGCGCGGAACTCGTCGAGGAGCGCGTCGACGCGGGCCGCCTCGGCTTCGGTGCGGTCGAAGCCGCAGCGCGCGAAGGCGAGCAGCCAGCGGGCGCGGCGGTCGGCGTGCCCGCCCTCGGTCGCGCAGTCCGCGCCGTGCGCGCAGCGGCCCTCGCCGGTGAGGAGGCCGAGGGCGGCGCGGGAGGCGGCGGCGGTGGCGCGGGGCGTGGCGGCGGTGGCGCGGGCGGGGTCGCCCTGCGCTCGTGAGGTTCCGGTCGTCGCTCGCGAGGTCCCGCCCGCCTCCGGGGCGAGGGCGAGCCGGAGCCAGCGCAGCGCCTCGCTCAGGCGGCCGCGCAGGAACCAGTACCAGGTCAGGGAGTTGACCAGGCGCAGCGTCAGGGTGGCGTCGGCCCGGGTGGTGGCCCAGTCGAGGGCGGCGCGCAGGTTGACCGTCTCGGCGTCGAGGCGGCGCAGCCAGCGGCGCTGGTCGGGGCCATGCAGGGCGGGGGCGGCGCGTTCGGCGAGGTCCGCGTAGTGAAGGGCGTGGCGGTGGCGCAGGGTCTTCGACTCGCCGGCCTCGTCGAGGCGTTCGAGGCTGTAGGCGGCGACGGATTCCAGCATGCGGTGGCGGACGGTGCCGTCGTCGGGGGTGGGGGGTGCGGGGGTGAGGAGGGAGCGGTCGATGAGGCGGGTTACGAGGTCGAGGACAGGGGGGTTGTGCGGCGCCGTGTGCGGGGTCTCGTCCGGCCCCTTGTGCAGCGCTTCCTGCGGCGCCTCGTGGTGCAGCGCTCCGTCCGGCGCCTCGCCCGGCGCTTCGTGCAGCGGCTCGTGCAGCGCTCCGTGCGGCGCCTCGTCCGGCGCCGCGTGCAGGGCTTCGTCCGGCGCTCCGCCCTGAGCTTCGTACGGCGCCTCGCCAGGCGCTTCGTGCGGCGCTCCGTGCAGCGCTCCGTGCGGCGCCTCGTGCAGCACCGCTTCCGCGCTCTCCAGCGTGAATCCGCCCGAGAACACCGCCAGTTGGCGCAGCGCCCGTTGTTCCGGGGCGGTGAGGAGTTCCCAGCTCCAGTCGATCATCGCGCGCAGGGTGCGCTGGCGGGCCGGGGCGTCGCGGCGTACCTGGTTCAGGAGGCGGAAGCGGTCGTGCAGGCGGTCGGCCAGGGCGTGCACGCCGAGGGTGCGGACGCGGGTGGCGGCGAGTTCCACGGCGAGCGGGATGCCGTCCAGGCGGCGGCAGATCAGGGCCGCGGCCTCGCGGTTGTCGTCGTTCAGGGTGAACCCGGGGGCGGTGGCCGTGGCGCGTTCCGCGAAGAGGCGCAGGGCTTCCTCCTCCGCCAAGGGGGCGACGGTTTCCAGGGTTTCGCCGGCCAGGGCGAGGGGTTCCTGGCTGGTGGTGAGGATGTGCAGGTGGGGGGCGGTGCGGAGGAGGTGGGCCACCAGGTCGGCCACGGGGTCGAGTAGGTGTTCGCAGTTGTCCAGGAGCAGGACGGCGTGGCGCTGGGCGAGGGCTTGGGCCAGGGGTTCTTTCCCCAAGCCCGCCCCTTCCCGAGACCGGGGGCGCTGCCCCCGGGCCCCCGGGTTGGTGTCCCCTTCGGGTGGGACGGCTTCCCTTGATCGGCCTTCGGCCTCGTCCTCAAACTCCCCCAAGCTCTTAAGGAGCAGGGAGGGACCCCCTCGACGGGCTGATATGTCCTCGCGGATGCCCAGGGCCGCCGCCACCGTCTCCGCCACCCCCTCCCCCGTCCCCGCCAGTTCCACCAGCCAGGCGCCGTCCGGGAATTCGTCCGCGTACTCGTTGACGAGGGTGCGGCTCGCCTCCAGGGCCAGGCGGGTCTTGCCCACGCCGCCGGGGCCGGTCAGGGTCACCAGGCGGGCCGAGCGGACCAGGTCGCGTACGCGGGTGATCTCGGCGTCGCGGCCGATGAGGTCGGTGACGCGGGCGGGCAGGTTGGTGCGGGGGCGGGCCGGGGCGGGCACCAGGGCCGGGGACGGGGGCGCGAGCGCCGGGTCCTGGCGCAGGATCGCGGCGTGCAGGGCGGTGACTTCGGGGCCCGGGTCGATGCCCAGGTCGTCGGCGAGGCGACGGCGCAGGTCCTCGTACGCGTCCAGGGCCTCCGAGGGGCGCCCCGCCCGGTAGAGGGCGCGCAGGTGCGCCGCGCGGAGGCGTTCGCGCAGCGGCTCGCGGGCCACGAGATCGGCCAACTCGTCGGCGAGCAGGGCGTGTTCGCCGAGGTCCAGGCGCAGCTCGGCCAGTGTCTCCGCGGCGGTGAGCCGCTGTTCCTCCAGGCGTGCGGCCGCCGCCCGCGTGAACTCGGCGTCGCGGAAGTCGGCGTAGGCGGGTCCGCGCCACAGGGCGAGGGCGTCCCTCAGGAGGGCGACCCGCGTACGGGGGTCGGCGGCGCCGTCGTACGCGGCTGCCGTCAGCGCCGTGAAGCGGCCCGCGTCGACGGCGTCGTCGGCGATCCGCAGTGCGTAGCCCGCCGGACCGTACGTCACCAGCTCCCGGCCGCCCGGCTCGGCGGCGAGGGCGCGGCGCAGCTGGGAGACCTTGGTCTGGAGGGAGTTGGCCGGGTTGGACGGGATGCTGCCCTCTCCCCAGAGGTCCTCGACCAGGGCGTCCACCGACGCGGGGTGGCCGGCGCGGACGAGCAGGGCCGCGAGCAGCGTCCGTACCTTCGCCTCCGGCACGGGGACGGCCGTGCCGTCGTCCGTGCGCACCGCCAGGGGGCCCAGCACCTCGAATTGCATGCGGCAACCGTAGTCGTGGGGCCTCGCGGGGCGCCCCTGGCCCGCCCCTTTCCCGAAACCGGGGGCTCCGCCCCCGGGCCCCCGGGCCGCTTCTCATGGGGCTGCGCCCCTCTCCCCCCTTGTCGCGCTTCGCGCTCGTCCTCAAACGCCGGACGGGCTTCGTCGTGCGTCGGCCGTCAGTTGTTCGTGCGCGGGCTCCGGCACCTTGTCCTCATCGCCGAAATCGCCACCGAAGGAGCCCCAATGACCGCCTCCCGTGAGATCCGCCTCGCCGCCCGTCCGGTCGGCTCGCCCTCCCCCGCCGACTTCGAACTGGTCACCACCAAGATCCCGGACACCGTGGCCGATTGCACCGATGGCCGGATCCTTGTGCGCAACACCTGGATGTCCGTCGACCCGTACATGCGTGGCCGCATGGACGACGTGCCCTCGTACATGCCGCCGTTCGAGCTGGGCGCGGCCCTGGAGGGCAGCGCACTCGGCGAGGTCGTCGCCTCGGGCAGCCCGGACGTGCCGGTCGGCGCGACCGTCACGCACTTCGCGGGCTGGCGCGAGTACGCCGTCCTGGACGCGGCCGCCGTGACGGTCGTCGACACCTCGCTCGCCCCGGCGTCCGCCTACCTCGGGCCGCTCGGCGCGACGGGCCTGACGGCGTACGCGGCGCTGACCCGCACCGCGCCGGTCAAGAAGGGCGACGTCGTGTTCGTCTCGGCCGCGGCGGGCGCGGTCGGCAGCGTCGCGGGGCAGGTGGCCCGCGCGCTCGGCGCGTCCCGCGTGATCGGCTCGGCGGGCGGTCCGGCGAAGACGAAGAAGCTGCTCGACACGTTCGGGTACGACGCGGCCATCGACTACCGCCAGGGCGAGCTGGCCGCCCAACTCGCGCAGGCCGCGCCCGACGGCGTCGACGTCTACCTCGACAACGTGGGCGGCGACCACCTCCAGGCCGCGATCGGCGCGATCCGGCGGGAGGGCCGCATCGCCCTCGTCGGCGCCATCAGCACGTACAACGCCACGACGCCCGCGCCGGGACCCGACAACCTCTTCCAGGCGGCGAAGCAGGAGGCGACCCTGCGCGGCATGCTCGTCACCAGCCACCTGGACCTGTTCCCGGAGTGGATCGCGAAGGCGGTGGAGCTGCGGGCGCAAGGTCTCCTGCGCACCGAGGAGACCGTCGTCCACGGCATCGAGCAGGCGCCGGAGGCTTTCCTCGGCGTCCTGCGCGGCGCCAACACCGGAAAGATGCTGGTCCGCCTGGACGGCGGGGCCAAGTGACGGCCCAAGGTGGCGGGGGCGCGTTCAAGGTCCTACCAGCGGCGTCCACTCCCGCACGGCGTGGACGCGTACGCCCGGAGCGTCGTAGTACGGATCGGCGGCCATGATCTGCTCCAGTTCGGGGCGGTCGACGTCGAAGATCAGCACCGCGCCCGAGTCGTCCGCCCAGGGCCCGGCGGCCACCAGCCGTCCTTCGGCGTGCAGTTGAGTGAGGCGCTCGCGGTGGGCAGGGCGCGCGGCGAGCCGTTCAGGGCGGCCGCTGAAGGCGAGTTCGAGTATCCACATGCGGGGGACGGTACGGTCGCGCTGTGACCAGGTCTGTATCGCGTGATACACGCGGGCGGTGGCACTCCTTGGGCGGCGTGCCGCTCTTCGCGGCTCTTCCGGACGACGTCCTGCGGCAGTTGTGGCGGGCGTCCGTGCCGTACGCGGTACCGGCCGGGCAGGTCCTGCGCCACGCGGCCGACCCGGCCGCCCGTCTCCTGCTCCTCCTGCACGGCTCGGTGGCCGCCTCCGCCACGACCGGCACCGGCCGGGTCGTGCGCTTCGGGGAGTGGGCGGCCCCCTGCGCCCTCGACAAGATCGCCGTGATCGACGGCGGCGGACACACGGCCACGCTCACCGCGCTCACGCCCTGCGCCGTGCGGAGTCTCCCTCGGGAGCGCTTCCTGGCACTGGTCGACGACGAGTCGTCGGTACGCCGCCACGTGCTGCGGGTGCTCGCGGGGAGCGCCCGCCGACAGCAGGAGCGGCTGGCCCGTACGGCCACGCTGCCCGCCGAGGCCCGGGTCGCGGCCTGGCTCCTGGAGCGGAGCGCGGCGGCGCCCCGCGGCGGCCCGGTGCCCTTGCCCGGCGGCACCCAACAGGCCCTCGCCGAACTGCTCGGCGTGACCCGCGTGACGGTCAACCGCGCGCTGTCCCGCCTCCGGCGCGACAGGCTGATCGACGTACGGCGCCGTGCCGTCACGGTCCTCGCCCCCGAGTTGCTGGAACTCCGCGCCCACGGCTGAGGGCCCTCAGGGCCGCGGCCGTCACACGGTGACGCGCGGCGCCTCGGCCGGCCGCCGCCGCTCCGGCGGCTCCGCCGCCAGCGCCTCGCCCTCCATGTCGACCCGGGGAACAAGCCGCTCCCTGGTGCCGGTGACGGCAATGTCCGCGCCGGTGCGCTGCTTCAACTCGGCGCGCTGGTCACGGATGTCGGTCACGAGCTGCTTGATGCGCTCGCTGTCGGAGCCGGTCTGCGGTACGGCGGTGACGACGGCCGTGCGGCCCTGGGCGTCGTACGCAGGCGGCAGCGTCGCCGCCACCCCCGGCAGCCGCCCGACCTCGTCGGCGACGCGGGCCACGGCCTGCTTGGGCTGCGCCGCGCCGGAGGCGTCGACGACCACCGTGAGCGGACCGTTGTAACCAGGACCGAAACTGTCCGCGACGACGTCGTACGCCTGGCGCGCGGAAGTGTCGGACGCGTGCGAGCCCGGGCCCGGCAGCCCGAGGCGCAGGTCGGCCGCGGGCACGGCGAGCGCGCCCAGGCCGAGCAGTCCGAGGAGCAGCACCGCCACCGGCCGCCCGGTGACGAGCCGCGCCCAGCGCACCCCGAACGCCTCCTTCCGCGGCGACCCGGCGACTCCCCACGCCGTGTCCGCATCAGGGGCGTCCTGCGACCCGCCCGTCCCACGGCCACCCCCGCCTCGCGCACGCCGCCCCACGATCCGCTCCCCCGCGAACCCCAGCAACGCGGGCACCAACGTCACCGCCACCACCATCGCCACCAGCACGGCCGCCGCCGACGCGACGACTCCATCGAGGCCGGCCTCGATCTCCTGGTCGCCGCCAGCCTGGCGATGGCGTGCAAGGACCCCAGGGACTGAAGAACCTCAGAGACCAAGGACCCCAGGGACCAGTGACCCCGGAGACCGGCACTCCTCGTCGTCGCGAGCGAGGGCTTGACCATCACATCAGTGTGAACGTTTAACCATGTTCACCGGACGCCGACGGCCCGTCGGCGTCCACGGACAGTTCCGAGGTGAATGTGATGGACAACCAGCTCTACGACTACAGCCCCATCGTCGGCCGCGAGCCGATCCGGTGGCCGGACGGCGCCAAGGTCGCCTTCTATGTCGGGCTCAACATCGAGCACTACGAGGTCGACAAGCCGTCGACCTCCACGTTCCCGGGCACGGCGCACCTCGCGCCGGACCCGCTCAACTACGGCTGGCGTGATTACGGCCCGCGCGTCGGCTTCTGGCGCACCCTGGAGACCCTGGACCGGCACGGCGTCCGGGCGAGCGTGCTGCTCAACTCCGATGTGGGCGACCGCTATCCGCAGATCATCCAGGCCGGCCGGGAGCGCGACTGGGCGTGGCTCGCGCACGGCAGGAACAACTCGATCTTCCAGGCGGACATGACGGAGGACGAGGAGCGCGCGTATCTCAAGGACGTGGTCGGGACCATAGAGCGGACCACCGGCACGCGGCCGCGCGGCTGGATGGGCCCGGCCCTGACGGAGACCTTCCGCACCCCGCACCTGCTCAAGGAGCTGGGCCTCGACTACGTACTGGACTGGACGAACGACGACCAGCCGTACGCCCTGAACGTCCCCGGCATGTTCAGCGTCCCGTACTCCGTCGAGCTGAACGACATCAGCCTGTTCGTCGGCAAGAGCACGACAGGCCCCGACTTCGTGCAGATCGTCAAGGACCAGCTCGACCAGCTGCACGCCGACGCGGAGGCGGCGGACAGCGGGCGCGTGCTGGCCCTGGCCCTGCACCCGTTCGTGATCGGCCAGGCGTTCCGCGCCAAGTACCTGGACCAGGCTCTTGAGTACGTGGTGAACCACCCCGGTGTGTGGGTGACCACGTCGGACGAGATCGCCGGGCACTACCGGTCGACCCGGCCCGCGCAGGCCTGAGGGCGCCTACCGGGGGCGCGCGGGACCGTGGGTCACCTCCACCGGTCGGCCGACGCTGGCCGCGCCTTCTTGTCGCTTCCGCCCCGGTTCGGGACTGTTGCGCTCATGATGAAGCGAACGAAGCTGGCGGTGGCGGGAGCCGCCCTGCTCCTGACCCCGCTCACCGCCGGGTACGCGAGCGCGGCCCCCGCCCCCACCACGGCGCCCGCCGCCCCGGCCGCCGCCCCGGCCCCCGTCGCCTGCGAGATCGGCGGCCCCCACACCGACTTCAAGGGCACCACCATCCACATGCGCAACCGCCCCGGCGGCGACCACGTGGGCTGGGCCAACCAGGGCGACTGCGCGTACTGGTACCAGACCGACTCCGGGCCGACCGTGCAGTGCCCCGACGGCAGCAGGACCGCGGCCTGGCAACTGGTGCAGAACAAGCGCACGGGCGTGGTGGGTTACGTCTCGGCCTGCTATCTGGGCTGAGGTTCCGCAGGCCTGCCCGGGCTGTCGGCAGGCCTACCTGCGCCGCGGCCGGTACGCGTCGTGCGTGTCCACCGGCGCGCCCCCGTGCATCGTGCCCCCGCCCGGGATGTGGATCGTCCCGGCCACGGCGGCGGCCGCGGTGCCGTGCCGGGGTACCGGCATGGGCGCGAGGACGTGCCAGCGGTCGCGGACGGTGTCGTACGCCTCGGTCTCGCCGAAGACGCCGTGCGAACCCTCGGCCGGATTGCCCTCGCCGCCGAAGGTGTACACCCGCGTGCCCACGGCCGCGGCGGCGATGCCGCCCCGGGGCGTCGGCATCGGGGCGCGTTCGCCCCAGCGGCGCGGGCGCGCCAGGTCGAGCGCGTAGACCTGGTCGCGGACGTTCTCCTGCCCCCGGTCCCGGCCGCCGAGCACGTACAGGGACCCCTCGACGACCGCGCCCCCGACGTGGTCACGGGCCTCGGGCAGACGCGGCAGGGAGTCCCAGGCCCGAGTCCGCACGTCGTACGAGGACACGGTGTCGACGGTGTCCTGGAGGCCGCCCGGAACCGGCGCGAGGCTGCGCATCCCGCCCGCCAGGTAGACCTTCCCGCCGTGCACGCCCACGGCGGCGCTGCCGCGCTCGGTGCCCGTCGGCATGGGGGCGAGCCGCGTCCACCGGTCCGCGCGCGGGTCGTACGCGAACGCCTCGCCCGTCGCCTCCCAGGACGCCCCGCCCGCGAGGCCGCCGATGACGTACAACCTGCCGCCGACGGCCGCCACGTTGGGGTGGTTCATGGCGACGGGCAGCGGGGCGGCCGTCGACCAGGCGCGGGTGCGGGGGTCGTAGACCTCGACGCGGCCGGTCGTGACGAACGTGCCGTCGGCGGCCGGGACGATGCCGCCGACAACGTAGATCCTGCCGCCGACGGCGGCGACGCCGTGCTCCTGGCGGGGGCCGCCGCCGACCGGGGGCATCGGCGCCCAGCCGCTTCGATGCGGCGCCCGGCCGCTTGCGTGCGGCGCCCAGCCGCTTCCGTGCGGGCGGTCCAGGCGGTCCAGGGCCCGCGCGGCGGTCGGCACGGTGAGCGCCGCCGTCACGGCCACCGCACCGGTCAGCACGGTTCGGCGCCGCATCACAGGGACCTTGAGGTTGGCGAATGGCATGGGTGGGCCCTCTTCCTGACGGTTCGGGATCTGACGTTCGGGATCTGTCGTTCGGGTTCCGACGGTTCGTGTGCCGAGGCCCACCCTGCGCGGACCCCGCGTCCCCAGCCAGCCCCCTCCCCACCCAGGGGTCGCCACCCCCTGGCTCCGCGCCCCCGCGCCCGGCACGATGGCGGGCGTGGACCTCCCCGAACTCGCCGCGTTCCTCCGCTCCCGGCGCGACCGCGTCCGGCCCCGCGACGTCGGCCTGCCCGTCGGCCCGCGGCGGCGCGTGCCGGGCCTGCGGCGCGAAGAGGTGGCCCAACTGGCCGGACTCTCCGCCGACTACTACACGGAGCTGGAGCGCGGGCACGGCGTCCAGCCGTCCGACCAGACGCTGGCCGCGCTGGCCCGCGCGCTGCGCCTGGACGGCGACGAGCGCGACCACCTGTTCCACCTCGCCGAGCGGCGCGTGCCCCCGGCCGCCCACGGCCCGGCCGCGCACGTGCAGCCCGGCCTGCTGAACCTGCTCGACCAGCTCTCCGCGACGCCCGCCCTGGTCATCACGGACCTGCACGAGACGCTGGCGCAGAACACCCTCGCGACGGCGCTGTTCGGGCCGCCGCCCGCGCTCCGGGGCCCGGCCGCGAGCTGGGTGTACCGCTGGTTCACCGACCCGGCGTCGCGCGCGCTCTATCCGCCCGAGGACCACCCGCACCACTCGCGGGTCTTCGTCGCCGACCTGCGGGCGGTCGCCGCCCGGCGCGGCCGGGACACCCAGGTCGCCCGCATGGTGGCCGAACTACGCCGCCGCAGCGAGGAGTTCGCGACGCTGTGGGACACCCGGGACGTCGCCGTACGCAGGGCCGACCACAAGCGGGTCGTGCACACGACGCTCGGGATCCTCGAACTCGACTGCCACAGCCTGCTCAGCGAGGACGGCCACCAGCGGCTGCTGTGGCTCACCGCCGCGCCCGGCTCGACGGCGGCGTCCAAGCTGGAGCTGCTGACGGTCGGGGGCATCGCGGCCCTGGGCTGAGGCGCGTACATGAGCTGAGGCACGTACAACTGAGGCCCGCGCGACGGCTCACCGGCCCCCCCCCCCCCCCCCCCCCCCGGCGCCCCGCTCACCGCGCCCAAGCCGGCCGCCAGGTCTCCGCACCCCCGAGGTCCGGCCGGGTGGCGAGCAGGTGGTCGCGGAGTGCGGCGAGGCCGGGGTGCGGGTTGTCGGTGTGCCAGAGCAGGGAGTGCGGGTAGACGGGCGTCGGGTCGCGCAGCGGGATGAGCCGCAGGTCGTGGCCCGCGGGCCAGACGAGCGGGGTCCGCTCGCTCAGGAACGTCGCCAGCGTCGCGGAGTCCGCGATCGTGTCGAGGAGCGACTCGACGCCGAAGTTCGGGCCGAGCACGTCGATCGTGAACCCGAAGGTGGCGGCGAGTTCGTCGTAGTACGCGGCCCACTCGGTCCCGGACGTGTTGCCCGGCATCCAGATCCGGCGCCCGGCGAGCTGCGCCGGGGTGACCGAGCGGGCGCCCGCGAACTCGTGGGCGGGCCCGGTGAACAGCATCATCGGCTCGTCGAACACGGGGACGGCCTCGATGTGCTCGGGGAGCCGCCGCCCCGGCATGGTGACCGCGCGGAAGGTCGCGTCGATCGTTCCGTCCAGGAGGGCGGCGATCGCCGCGTCGGCGCCGAAGAGGGTCACGACGTCGAGGTCGGTCCCCGGGTACGCGCGGTGGAAGTCCCGCAGCAGACCGGCCGTCGCCACCCGGCGGCCGACCACGTCGACGCGCAGCGCCCGGCTGCCGGGCCGCACGGAGGCCGCCGCCCGCTCCTCGGCCTGGAGCAGCGCGCGGGCGTGCGGCAGGAACGCCTGCCCGTCGATGGTGAGCCGGGCGCCGCGCGGCGTGCGCGTGAACAGCCGCACCCCGAGGTCCGCCTCCAGCGCGGCGACCCGCTTGGACACGGCCTGCTGGGTGATCTCCAGGTCGGCGGCGGCCTCCTGGAACTGCCCGGTGTCGGCGGCGGCGACGAAGGTGCGTACGGCGTTGAGATCCACACCGCCACCTTACGCGGTACGTGCACAACTCCTGGTTGTACGGGATGTCCCCCTGGTTGTTTGCGGGGGAGGCCAGCGCCTGGCTTTGATTCCCCGGGTCAACGCGAGGTTGTCCTGGAAGGGGGAAGCCAGGGATGGGGAAGCCGGGGATGGGGAAGCCGGGAACGGCGGACGGGCGGCGGCGGTCACTGGGCCGGGGCTTCGGGTGGCTGTGGGCCGCGTACGGGGTCAGCGCGTTCGGGACGCGGTTCGCGTTCGACGCGTTCGCGCTGATCGCGATCCTGGCGCTGCACGCGGGACCGGCGCAGGTGTCGCTGCTGTCGGCGGCGGGGCTCGCGGTGGGGGCGGTGGTGGCGGTGCCGCTCGGTCCGTGGGTGGAGTTCCGCCGCAAGCGTCCGGTGATGGTGGCGATGGACCTGATCCGCTGCGCGGCGCTCCTGACCGTGCCGGCCGCCTACGCCCTCGACGCCCTGACCTTCGCCCAACTCCTCGCGGTCTCCGTGCTGGTGGCCGCGGCCGACATCGCGTTCGGTGCGGCGGCCGGGGCCTGCCTGAAGTCGCTCGTACGCCCGCAGGACCTGCTCACCGCCAACGGCCGCCTGGAGTCCACGTCCTGGACGGCCACGGCACTCGGGCCGCCGCTCGGCGGGGCGGCGGTGGGGATGTTCGGCCCGGTGGTGACGGTGGCGGCGGACGCGGTGAGCTATCTGCTGTCGGCGGCGGGGATCCGCGCGATCGGCGGCACCGAGCCGCACCCGGCCGACGGCGGCACCGAGCACCCGGCCACCCGGCAGGCCGCGCGCACCCCACCCCGCCTCCGCGCCCGCGACCTCCCGGAAGGCTGGCGGTTCATCCTCGCCGACCCCACCCTGCGCCCCCTGTTCCTCAACACGGTCCTGGTGAGCGCCCTGATCATGGCGGCAGCTCCCCCGCTCGCCGTCCTCATGCTCGGTCAACTGGGCTTCGCCCCCTGGCAGTACGGCCTAGCCTTCGCGCTCCCCTGTGTGGGCGGTCTGATCGGCTCCCGCCTGTCCCGCCCCCTCGTCCGCCGCTTCGGCGAGCACAGGATCCTGCGCACGGTGGGAACCCTGCGCGCCTGCTGGTCCCTGGGCCTGGCCTTCGTCCACCCGGGCCCCACCGGACTCGTCCTGGTCGTGGTCACCGAGCTCGGCCTGATCACCTGCATGGGCGTCTTCAACCCGGTGTACGCCACTCACCGCCTGAAGCACATCCCGCCCGACCGCGTCGCCCGCACCCTGTCCGCCTGGACGATCACCACCAGGACGACGGTCGCCGCCCTGACCGCCCTGGGCGGCCTCCTGGCCACCGCCACCACCCCCCGCACGACGATCGCCGTGACCGGACTCCTCCTCCTGGCGACCCCGTTCCTGCTCCGGCTTCCCGAGCCGCCGGGCGGCCTTCCCGACCGCAAGGGGCCGTACCCCCTGGGCGCCCCGCCCCCCGTCCGAAACCGTTGACGTCATGACGGAAACCGTGGCGGGCGCCACGGCTTCCGGCGCCGCTCAATTCTCTCCAAGGAGTGCCTTCATGCGCCTTCTTTCCACCGCCGGCGCCGCCCTCGGCGCGCTCGCGCTCGCCATCGCCCTGCCCACCTCCGCCTCGGCGGCGGAGGGCCACTTCTTCTACACGTACAGCGGCCTCGACGGCTCCCCGCGGATCGGCGTCCTGGCCGACCCGCCGAGCTACGAGTGCCTGACCCTGCCGGAGGTCGGCAACCCTTCCTCGTCGAGCCCGGCGCACTCGCCGCTCAACCACACCGACGAGTACGCCACCGTCTTCACCGGCCCGCACTGTGACGGAGACTCCTACGTCCTGCGTCCCCACGGCGGCCAGGCCTCCGAGCGCCTGAAGCTCCGCTCGGTGCGCTTCAGGTAGCGCCTCAGGCGGTACGGGACCGGCCGACGGGGGCGCGGAGAGGCCCAACTCCACACCCCTGTTGGCCGACTTGGCGCCCTTGATCGCTTCCCGTGGCGGCGCCCACGCTTGGGGAGCCGCCACAGCGGCGGCACGGGGAGGAGCGAGGGGACAGCGCGCATGAACGAGAACAAGACCGACACGACCGCCAAGACCGCCAGGGCCGACAAGGCCACCGCACTGGGCAGCAACGAGGACGCGACCCGCAGCTACTACGAATCCAGCGACGTCGACGGCTTCTATGACGCCGTGTGGGGCGGCGAGGACATCCACACCGGCATCTACGCCCACGACGCGGAGCCGGTCGCCGACGCCTCCCGGCGCACCGTCGAGCGCCTCGCCGACCGGCTCGCGGACCGGCTCGCGGACCGCCTCGGCCCCGGCCGGAGCGTCCTCGACCTCGGCTCCGGCTACGGCGGCACCGCCCGCTACCTCGCCGACCGCTTCGGCTGCCGCGTCGTCGCCCTCAACCTCAGCGCCGCCCAGAACGAGCGCCACCGCGCGGCCAACGCCAAGCGCGGCCTCGACGGGCTCATCGAGGTCGTCACCGGCTCCTTCCACCAAGTGCCGTACGCCGACAACCACTTCGACGCGGTCTGCTCCCTGGAGGCGTTCTGCCACAGCGGCGACCGGCCCCGCGTCCTGGGCGAGGCCGCGCGCGTACTGAAGCCCGGCGGGGCCCTCGCCTTCACCGACATCATGGCCGCCGAGGACACGCCCGCCGAGGCGCTGCACCCCGTCGTCTCCCGCCTCGGCGTGGACGCCCTGGCCACGCCCAACTTCTACGTCGACCAGCTCACGGCGCTGGGCCTGGCGCCCGTCGAGTTCGACGACCACAGCGACCAACTCACCCGGCACTACGTCCGGTTGCTGGCCGAGACCCGCGCCCACGAGGCCGACCTGCGCGCCACCATCAGCCCCGCGTACGTCGACGGTCTGCTCGCCAACCTGCCCCTCTGGGTCGACGCCGCCCGTGCGGGACACCTGCGCTGGGGCATCTTCGGCGCCCGGCGCGGGGCCGCCTGAGCGGCGGATCCTGCCGGTGCGCCCGATCCTGCCGACGCGGCGGATCCTGCCGGTGCGGGCAGCCGTGGCCCCGGCCCGCGGAACCACTCCCCATGGAGCCGCGGCCGGGTTGCCTCGACCGGGACGCCGGGCGCGGGAATACCCGGCGACGGGAGGCGCACGGCAGACCGGGGTCCGGGGCCGCTTGGTGAGCGTAGTCTCGCCGGGGGCGCGGGCCCAGGGCGATTTCGCGTCGGTCAGGCCGCGGCCTGTGGCGGTACGGGGACGGGAAGCCGGTCCAGGATGTCGAATTCCAGGCGCAGTTGGGGATGGTTGAGCAGCTGCAGGGTCGCGGGGCGGGTGCAGATCAGACGCAGGCGCCCGTCGGGGCCGCTGATCCGGGCTCGGGTGCGGTCGAAGAGCCGTACGCCGGAGCAGTCCATGAACTCGACCGCACGCAGGTCGATCAGCAAGTCGGCGCCGATGGTGTGGGTGAGGGCGTCGAGGTGCCAGGTGATGCCGGGTGCGGTGTGGACGTCGATTTCGCCGCACAGGACCACCAGGGTGCAGGTTCCGTGGGGGCGGACGTCCTTGACGCAGACCATTGCAGGGGGTGGGGTCATGGCGACCCTCTTCTCCGGAGGTAGGTGTCCATCAGGACCGGTCACCAACGGGATCTGGGTCGGCACTCCAGGGTAATGCGCCGTGGTTGGCCTGCCGACGGGTTGCGCGAACAAGCTGCGGGCAGGCCGGCCCTCCTGCTACATGCCGTTCCCGTTGTCGTCCAGGTGCAGTCGGCGCGCCAGCACGTCACGGGCGATGTCCAGGAGGGGCCGGTCGCTGCTGAAGGCGTGGCCGCGCAGCCGGATCAGGGCGTGGTCGCAGTCGGTGCCCAGCTGGTCCGCGAGCATGCCGGTGGCCTGGTGGACCTCGGCGAAGTGGAGACCGGGGTCGTCGAGGAGTGGAGTGCGGGGCAGCGCCGCGTGGGTGGCGGTGGTGACGGTGATCTGGGCGATGGTGTCGGCCAGGCCGAAGGCGTCGGTGAGCTGGTCGGTGGACATCGGTCCCGGCCGGGTGCGATGGCCGGTGAGCGCGCCGAGCGCGATGACGCCGATGCGCAGGGGGAACGAGAACACCGCGCGTACGCCCAGCGCCTCGATGGCGCCCGGCAGGCCGGGCCAGCGGTCGGCGGCGAACGTGGCGGCGTCGGACACGTCGGGCAGCAGCATCAGGGCGCCGTGGCGGGCGGCGTCCAGGCTCGGGCCCTGGCCCTGGACCTGCTGCAGGTCCTCCAGCGCGAGCGTGCGCTCGCCGTAGGACTGCACGAGTTCGCCCTGGCTGCCGCCGGGGGCCAGGAGCAGGCCGAGCCCGTCCAGACCCAGCATGTCGGCGCAGGCCGCGAGGGGCATTGGTGCCAGACCGGGGCCGGTGTGGGAGCTGAGGGTGCGCAGATAGTCGGCCATCACCGGGTGGGCCACAGGAGGCACCCCCTTCCCAACACCATGCAGGTCGGCGGGCGTTGAGCCCACCAGTCGGCACCGATGGGCCGACGCTTCACCGATCGCGCCCCGTGAGCAGCGACGCGTCGGCCGTGCCCTGCAGGACCTGGCGGGCGATCTCGGTGAGCCGTGTCTGGTGGTCGCGGGCGTAGCGGCGCATGAGGGTGAACGCCTCTTCGACACCGGTGCCGCGGCGGTTCGCCAGATAGCCCTTGGCCTGCTCGATGATCACGCGGCTGTCCAGGGCGGCCTGCAGTTGCGCGGTCACCGTCATCTGCTCACTCACCGCCCGCTGTTGCAGGACACCGATGGTGGCGGTGTCGGCCAGTGCCTGCCCCAGCCGCAACTGGGGTTCGTCCAGGGGTCCTGGCCGGTCCCGGAACAGGTTCAGGGCCCCGATCACCTGGTTGTGCAGCCGGAGCGGGGCCGCCACGACCGAGGTGAACCCCAGTTCCACGGCCCGCGGGGCGAACCGGGGCCACCGCAGCTCGGCTCCCTGCGTCGCCAGCGGCACGTCGGGAACCTGCTTCTTGGTCCGGAAGCAGTCCCGGCAGGGGCCCTCGTCCCACTCGATGCTGGCCAGTTCCAGCTCGCGGGTGCGCTCGTCCGAGGCCGCGGCGTCCACCAACTGGCCGCCGGGAGTGGCGAGCAGGACCCCGGCGGCGGCCACCTCCAGAAGGTCCACGCAGTGCTCGGCGAGCGAGTGCAGGAATCCGATGACGTCGAAGTCCCGCACCAAGGTGTCGGCGAGGTCGACGAACGCGGCCGCCAACTGCTCCTCACGCGGAAGCTCAGGCATGCCCCACCCACCTCCAAGAGTGATACGCCAACACCTTCCCACAGGCCGAGTTCACCCGCCGCCGCCCAGCCGGACCGCCCCGCGCACCCACCGGTCCCAGCCGCCCTGACCGTCCCAGCCGCCCTACCCGTCCCGTAGCCGGACCACCGCGCGCCCGGACGCCGGGTCACGCTCAAGCAGCACGTACCGGCTCAGGACGGCGAGGGCGACGAGGCAGCCGCCCATCTCAAGCCCCTCCTCCACGAGCGTGCCCAGCATGAGCGTGGTGCTGTGACTGTGCGCATGCGCCCAGCCGTTGAACGCCTCGACCAGCAACGCCCCGCCCAGATACACCCCCAGCGCGCCGAGCAGCCCGTACCTCAGATCACGCGTGAGCTTCCGCGCCCACAGCACGGCGCACACCGTGCCCGCCGCCGCGAGCACCGCGCCCGGCAGCACCCACGCGTGCGTGGGCAGCGAGCCCCCCGCCCATTCCTTCCACGACTTGCCGACCTCGCCGAGGCGCTCGTGCAGCGACGCCGTCTCGTCGATGCTGAGCAGTGCTGTCGCGGCGACAAGTCCCAGCCAGGACAGCCGCCCGGGCCGCGCGTCGCGCCCGCTGAGCAGCGCGGCGGTCAGCGCCACGCCCGCCACGGCCAGCAGCAGCGTGCTGTTCCACCAGGTGGCCAGGTTCGCCTCGACGTCGACGTTCACGAACCTGCGTACGCCCGGGATGGCGTCGTAGTGGTTGTAGGCGCGCGTGGCGAGGTCGGCGAGGAGTAAGGCCGCGGTGGCGCCCGCCGCGAACCGCAGGACGCGGCGGGCCGGGGGTCTCGCGAGCTCACCCCCGAGTTCGTCGCGAGTTTGAATTTCGGTCATACGTACGGAGATTAGCGACTTGACCGAAGCCCGAAGCGCCCGGGGCGCCCCGTACGGCGCCGTTCCAGACAGATCTCCCGCGACCGCGCGTACGCGCTGAACTCGCCCCAGGCGTCAGCGAATCGCCCGGAACATCCAGCTCCGCCCACAGCGGCGACCGGCCCCGTCATGCGGCCTGCTGGGCGCGGTGGCAGATCAGGCAGGTCAGGCGGCGGGCCGGGACGGGCGAGGTGGTGCGTCCCAGGCCGGCTGCCGCCCGGCGCGCCTCGCGCTCGACGGTGACGGTGTGCCGGTGGCACAGGGCCGCGCCGCATTCCTGGCATATCGCCGTCGAGGTCGTGTGATGGCCGAGTGCGGCGCAGTCGAAGCAGTGCATCAGGCCGTCACCGGCGCGCTCTGCCGCAGGAGCGCGAGGAATGCGCGGAAGAGCTGCGGGTTCTCCGACCAGTCGCGTACGCCGACGAGGTTGCCGTCGACGACCGGGGCGTCGTCGACGAAGGTGCCGCCGCCGAGTTCGACCTCCGGGGAGACGCCCGGGAAGGTGGTCGTCGTACGGCCCTTGAGGACGCCGAGCGGGGCCAGGGCGATCGAGGCGTGGCAGGTGTGGGCGACGGGCTTGTCTGCGGCGAAGAAGTGCTTGACGACGCGCTGGAAGTCGGGGTCGTGGCGCAGGTATTCGGGCGCGCGTCCGCCGGGCACGAACAGGCCGGCGTAGTCGTCGGGCTCGACGTCGGCGAAGGCGAGGTCGGCGGGCCAGGACTTGCCGGGGAATTCGGTGAACGTGCCTTCATAGGTGCCGTCGAAGTCGTGCGAGACGAGCTTGAGCTTCTTGGCCTTCGGGGCGGCGATGGTGACGTGGTAGCCCTCTTCGGTCAGGCGCTGGAGTCCGTAGAACAGCTCCAGGTCCTCGGTGGCGTCACCGGCGACGATGAGGATCTTCGGGGCGGGCATGGGTGTCTTCCTTCGGTTGCAGGAGTGGAACTTCGGTTGCAGGAGTGGAATCCGAGGGCTGGGTCAGGCGCCTTTCTGGGCGTACTCGGCCTCGTAGGCGACCATCGCGTCCATCAGCGGGGCCCACTCGGAGGTGGGGTCGTAGCGCAGGCCGAGCCACTGGTCGACCAGGGCGAGGGCGTGGTGCAGGCTCACGCTCATCTGGCCCATGGTCATGACCTGGGCGTTGTTGAGGAGGACCGAGCCCTCGACCTGGTACGCGTCGTTGACGGTCACGGCGCGGATGCCGGGGACCAGGCCGGCGCTGATGGCCATGCCGAGGCCGGTGCCGCAGATCAGCAGGGCTCGGTCGGCCTCGCCGTCGGCGACGATCTCGGCGGCGTCGACGGCGATGTGCGGGTAGCCGGTGTTGGTGTCCTTGGTGACGCCGACGTCCTGCACGGAGGCGACCCGCGGGTCGTTCTGAAGGAATTCTTTGATGGCTTCCTTGTACTCGAATCCGCGGAAGTCACTTCCGATGACGATACGCAGCTTGTCGCTCATGACATTTCCTTCAGGTGGGGGGATTGTCCTTAAGAATCCTTCCGCCGGTTCGCCCCTATCGGCTTTTCCGGCGATACATCCACTGTGCGCGCACACCCACCCCGGAGCCAAGCTCAGACGTATGCCCGCTCTCCCCCTAGGCACGCGAAAACCAGCCTCCGATAACCCTGGGTACGCCCATCCTGGGTTTCCCGGTACCACCCTCGCCGTACGGCATGATGGACGCATGGATCGTCGATCGGAATTGCGCGAATTCCTGCGTTCCCGGCGGGCGCGGGTGCGCCCGCAGGATGTGGGCCTGAAGGGATATGGGGTTCGCCGCCGGGTGCCGGGACTGCGGCGGGAGGAGCTCGCGCAGCTGGCCGGGGTGAGCGTGGACTACTACGTGCGCCTGGAGCAGGGACGCGGCGGCAAGGTGTCCGCCGAGATCCTCGACGCCATCGCCCAGGCGCTGCAGCTGGACGAGACCGAGCGGCAGCATCTGCACGCCCTGGTGCACTCCAGGAGCGGCGCCCCCAGGCCGAGCGACGCGGGCTCCTCGCCGGAGCAGCAGGTCAGGCCGGGCCTGCAGCGCATCCTGGACACCCTGGAGAACGCGCCCGCCTATGTGGTGGGCCGCCGCCTGCAGATCCTCGCCTGGAACGACCTGGCCCGCATCCTCATCGCGGACTTCCCTCACCTGCCGTACGAGCGCCGGAACCTGGCGCGGCTGACCTTCCTCGACGAGACGGCACGGCAGCGTTACGTCAACTGGCAGAAGAAGGCCGACGACACCGTGGCCTTTCTGCGCGTCGACGCCGGCCGTCACCCGCACGACGAGGAAGTGGTGCAGCTCATCGCCGAACTGTCCGAGGAGAGCGAGGATTTCCGCCGTATGTGGGCCGACCACACCGTCCGCGACGAAACCCACGGCCACAAACCCCTCTACCATCCGGCCGTAGGCGCACTCGACCTCTCCTTCGAGACCTTCCGCATTCCCGACGACCCCGACCAGGCCCTGACCGTCTACGCCGCCGAACCCGGCTCTCCCGCGGCGCGCGGCTTGCACGTGCTGGCGACCAAGGCGAAGGCGGGAGAGTGGGAATGAACGGCCGGGGACTTCTCGTCTAGACGTCCAGTTCCGCCCACACTGTCTTGAGCGGCTCCGGGCCCAGCTCGACGCCCCACCGGTCCGCCAGCGCCGCCACGATCAGCAGGCCCCGGCCCGTCTCGTCCTCCCCGTCCGGCTCCCGCACCTCCGGCAACCGGTCACCCCGCGTGTCCATCACCTCGATACGCAGCACCTCATCGCTCGCCGTCAGCGCGAGCCGGAAGTCCCTCGCGGGCACGCGTCCGTACACGGCGGCGTTGCTCGCCAGCTCGGCGATGATCTGGCCTGCGGCCTCGAACGGGACCTCCCACGACCGCAGTTGCTCGGTCGCGAGCAGCCTCGCGAGGCGGGCTCCCCTGCGGGTGGCGGACAGCTGCACGCTGAAGCGGCGGACGGGGGCGGGCATTTGGGCCTTGGGGCGGGTGATTTCTCGGTTCACATAACTCAGCGTGGCCGCTGGCGCTTAGCCTGAACAGTGATGATTCGTGTGCGTACGGTGACTGTACGGTCCTGTCCCCGACCCGTACCGGCCGTACCCGTGACCTGGGGAGGTCCGCCTTGAGCATGGACGAGGACGACATCGGCTGGGAGGTTGACGCCGACGACGAGTCGAGCGCCATCGCCGAGCTCATCGGGCGGCAGATCAAGCTCTGGCGGGAGGCCGCTGGGCTGCGAGCCGTTGAGTTCGGCGACTTGATGGGGTACGGGGAGAACCTCATCCACAAGGTGGAGCGCGGGGCACGGATTCCCAGGCCGGAGTTCCTGGACCGGGCGGACGAGGTTCTCAACACCAACGGGCACTTGCGGGCGTTGAAGCCCGACGCGGAGCGGGCGCGGTACCCGAAGAAGGTTCGGGACCTCGCAAAGGTGGAGCAGCAGGCGGTGGAGCTCTGCACGTACAACAACTCGGTGATCCATGGGCTGCTGCAGACCGAGGAGTACGCGGAAGCTGAGGTACGGAACCGGCAACCACCCTTCCCTGAAGACGAGGTGGAGCGGCGAGTAGCCGGTCGCATGGCTCGACAAGGGATCGTCGACAACACGTCAGGGCTGCCTGTTTTCGGCTTCGTGCAGTGCGAGTCGACGTTGCGGCGCTCCAACGGGGGCAGAATGGTGATGCGCAGGCAGCTCGAACGTCTGTTGGAGGTCGGGCAGTTGCGGAACGTGTCCATTCAGGTCCTGCCGTTGGACCGCGAGGAGAACGCCGGGCTCGGCGGGTCGCTCACCGTGTTCAAGCTCAAGAACGGAACCACCCTCGGACACCTCGCAGTCCAGCTAATCAGCCGAGTGATCACCGATCCGCGAGAGCTCCAGACCCTCGAAATGCGCTATGGCATGATCCGGGCACAGGCTCTCACGCCCCGTGAGTCACTGGCCTTCATCGAGAAAGTGCGGGGAGAGACATGACGCTGGAGTGGGTCAAGAGCAGCTACAGCACGGCCGACGAACCCGAGTGCGTAGAAGTTGCCACCACCCCTGACACCATCCACATCCGCGACTCCAAGAACCCCGACGGTCCCCAACTCGCCATAACCCCCGCCGCATGGAGCGACTTTCTCCCCTGCGCGTGCAGGTGAACGTGGCCGCCCGGAGGTCGGCAGAATGGCGCTTCCGGGACGGAAGTCAAGGGCGCCCTTCGGGCGTCGGCTGCGCCGATTCCGCTGCGCTCCACCCTTGACTGCCGCCCCTCCAGCGCAAGTTGCTGTTGTCCGGGCGGCCCGGGGAGGGGGCGGCGGGCAGCCTCCGGTGGCGGCCAATCGGTCTCGTCGCCGAGTGCGGACCGGATCTTCTTGCGTGACCCCTCACGGTCGGGGGAACGGACGGGCCCGGCTGGTGGGAGGGCACGGTTTCGCCGCCGGGGGCGGACCGGATCTTCTTGCCTGAACCCTCGCGGCCCGGGGGAACGTGCGGGCCCGGTAGCGGGGTGGCTACCCATCACCGCCGGGTGCGGCTCCTCCGTCGGCTTCGCCGCCGACTGCGGCCAGCCCCCACCCCTTGCCCCTCCTCCGACACCTACTTCGGAAAAGTTGCGAGCAGCGCGCGAGGTGGCGCACTCCAACCCATTCGCGCCCCCTCCCCACCCGCACTACCCCACGCACGCCTCGCACAACTTTTCCGAAGTAGGTCAGAGAGCCCGGCCCAGCGCCCCAACGACCGACCCGCCACCCGGCGAATCAGGCGGACCGCCCACCCAGCGGCACCGTTGGGTCACCTTCCGGGGGTGCTGTGTGCGTCTGTGCCGGGCCGCACCCGGCAAAGAAACCGAATCGCCGCCACCGGAGGCCCCCCGCCGCCTCACCCCCGGCCGCCCGGCCAACGGCAACTCGCGCTGTAGGGGTGGGGGTCAAGGGTGGAGCGCAGCGGAATCGGCGGAGCCGACGCCCGAAGGGCGCCCTTGACGCCCGCCCCGGAAGCGCCACACTCCCCAACCCGGGCGGCCTCGGTCACTCCTTGTCACTGGCCCACCAAGCCAGAGCCCCGGGCACAGGCACGGGCACGGGCACTTCAGCGGAGCTGGGGATTTCCCCCCGGAAGGCCGGGGGTTGTCCGGAGTGTGCGTGAACGCCCGGACTTCTAGCGTTTTCCGTATGAAACTGAAACTCGCCCTGTGCACAACGGCGTTCACGGTCATGGGAGTGACCGCGACGACGGCCCTCACCGCCCAGGCGGCGAACGCCACCCCGGCGGCGCCCTCGCCGGAATCCGGGCTCGCCCGGTACTACGACCAGCGCCTCGACTGGCGCAGCTGCGTCCTCGGAGCCGACGACGAAGGCGGCAAGTACCTGGAGAAGGCGGGCGCGCGCTGCGCGAACGTGACGGTGCCGCTCGACTACGCCGACCCCGGCGGCCGTACCATCACCGTCGCGATATCGCGGATCAAGGCCAGCGACACCCGCCACCGCGTGGGCCCGCTGCTGCTCAACAACGGTGGCCCCGGGGGCCAGACGCTCTACTCGGGGCCCGAGATCCGCAAGGCGATGAAGGGCGTGGGCGCGCGCTACGACGTCATCGGCATGGACCCGCGCTTCGTCGGCCGCAGCACCCCGCTGGACTGCGGATGGCCCGTCAGCACGACCGTGTTCTCCGCCGGACTCGGCAGGGCGAGCTTCGAGCGCCAAGTCGGTCTGCACAAGCGGCTCGAGGAGAAGTGCCGGGCGACGAACGGTGATGTGCTGCCGCATGTCACCACTCGCAATACGGCTCGCGACATGGACGTCATCAGGGGCGCGCTCGGCGAGAAGAAGATCTCGTACTTGGGCTACTCGTACGGCACCTACCTGGGCACGGTCTACACGCAGATGTTCCCCGGCCGCTACGACCGGATGGTGCTCGACGGCGCGCTCGACACCGCGCGGTACCAGCCCCGGCTGATGCGGGGCGCCGAGCGCGAGAACGAGCGGGCCCTCGCCGACTGGGCCACGTGGGCGGCGAAGCGGCACGGCACGTACGGACTCGGCCGCACCCGCACTCAGGTGCTCGCCACCATCGACCGAGTCGTCGAGAAGTCCGCGGACGGGCTGACACTCGGCACCGCCCCGGGTTCCCCGCACAGGTACCGCATCGACGACACCCATGTGCCGCTGCTGCTCGTGAACGGCAACGCGGACGACACCGACACGGGCCGCGCGGCCCTGGCCGACACGGTGTCCGTGCTGGCCAGGGCCACGGCGGGGAAACCGACACGAGTGTCGCAGAGCCTCGGCGACACACTGCGGTTCGCGCTGACCGGTGTCGAGTCCCCCTTCGGCAGCTCGCAGACGGCGATCCTCTGCGGGGACGTGGCGGCGCCGCGCGACCCCGAGCGCTACTGGCGGGACGTACAGCGCAGCCGCGCCGCCCACCCGCTGTTCGGCCCGCTCGCCAACAACATCACCCCGTGCGCCTTCTGGGACGCCCCGCGCGAGCGGCCCACCGAGGTGCGGCACGACGCCCGCGCGCTGATCGTCGCCGCCACCGGCGACCCCCGCGCCCCGTACAAGGGCAGCGTCGCGCTGCGGCACCGGCTGCCCGGATCCAAGCTGCTCACCGTCAAGGGAGCCAACCGGCACGGCCTCTACGCCGAGTACGGCAACGCCTGCGTGGACGGCAAGGTCAACGCGTACCTGGCCACGGGCAGGCTCCCCGCCAAGGACCCGACCTGCGTGAAGTGAGCTACTTGACCGCCCACTTGAGGGGCTCCTTGTAGAAGCCCTGGGAGTACGTCACGGACGTGACCTTGTCGGCGGCCGGAAGAAGGTACGGCTCGCACACCGTGCGCTCCTCGCCCTTCTTCCAGAGGTCCTCGCCGCCGAGCTCCTTCTGGCCGTCATTGCCGACGCAGTCGGCGGGGCGGCTGGAGAGGTCTCCGATGAGGATGAACTTCGTGGCGGGGGCACCCGCGCTGGTCTCGGCGCCGACGTCGCTCATCACCGTCGGGCTCTTGATCGCGGCGGTCCCGCCGACGTGCTTGGCCTTGACGTAGATCCAGGCGACCTTCTTGCCCTTGTACTTCTTGTCGTCGCCGAGTTCCTTGAGGTCCGCCGGCTTGCCCTCGGTGACCTTCGTCGGCGTGAGGGAGAACTTCGCGGTCTTCTTGTAGCTGGTGATCTCCTGCTCGGGGCCCGCCTGACCGACCTTGAGGTTCTTCGGCGCCTCGGACTCCTTGGCGGCGCCGGGCTTCCCGTCCTTGCCCGAGTCGTCGTCCGAGCCGCCGCCGCACGCGGTCAGCGCCAAGGCGGCGATCACGCCGACGGCCGTCAGTCCGAGGTGCTTGTGGTGCGTGTGGTGGTTCCGGTGCTTCCGCATTCCGCGCTGAGTCCTCACATGTTTCCTGTCGATGCGACCGCCCATAGTGCCCTGCGCGGCTCCCGACCAATCCAGCGGCCCCTCGGCGCCCAGAGGCCAAAGGGGGCGTACGAGGGTGAATTTCGCGCACGGGATATGGGCAGCCCGCGCTCCCGGTGCCATTCTTCGCTCACACACTGTGAGGACGTTCCGGTGTGAGGGGGAACGTATGCGCGTACGTCAAGGTGTCGCAGCCGGAGGAGCCCTTTCAGCGGCCGTCATGGTGGTCGTCCTGGGCCTCGGAGCCGCCGCGTGCGGCCAGTCGGGCGGGCCGGGAGGAGGCACGCCGGAGCGGCAGGGCGGGTCGTCGGGCCCCGGGACGGTCCCGTCACAGGGGGTCCCCGGCGAGTCCGCCGCCGCGCCCGGCGGGCCGTCGCCCGGTACGCAGGGCAACGGCGGCGACCCCGGCGTTCCGCCGGTGCAGCCGCCGCCGGTCGACACCGGCCCGATAGGCGCACCCGGCCCCGGCGTCACCGGCTCGACCCCCGCGGCCCCGCCGGGCTGCACCTCGCCCCCGGCCACGGGGGCCGAGGAGATTCCGTGCGTGCGTACGCCGGAGACGACCGAGCCGGGGGCGTCGCCGGGGTCGGGCGCCGTGTCAGGCGGTGGCGGCTCCGCGCCGTCGCCCTCACCCGACGGGAACTGACCGGGGTGGGCGGCCAATCACCGGGCCCGACCGGGGCGGGGCGTACACCCCGGCTGCGGCGGGCGCCGCGTTCGCCCGAGGTACGGCGGGCCGCCACCCGGCGCGGCCCCGCCCCCGCGCGCGTCCCGGAACCGCGCCCGGCGCCCACCGCCACCACTGTCGGCGGTGGCGGCAGTGGCAGAAACGGCAGCGGCGGCCCCGTAGAACTCGTCAACGCCGTCGTCGGAGCCGCCTCGTTCGCCGGCGCCCTGATGCTGTACGCGGGCTACATCTACACCAGCGCCTACTTCGGCTACTTCCACCTCGACAGCTTCGCCGTCGGCTTCGACACCTTCGAACTGGTCATCCGCAGCCTGAGCCTCGCCGCCCTGCCCGCCCTGGAAGCCCTCGTCCTGGCCCTCCTGGTCCCGTACCTGCCCCGGCTCCTGACGGCCCTGCGGGTCCCCGCCCGCCATGTGGGCCGGCTGCGCAGGGCCGGGCGGGCGGTGGCGCGGGCCCACGTCGGGTTCGTCGCCGCCGGAGCCGTCCTGTTGCTGCTGTGGCGGTGGATCCAGCCGTACGCCTGGTCCGCGCCGCTGCTCGTGGCGGCGGGGCTGCTGCTCGGCCGGTCCCGCGCCGCCAATCCCCCGGGCACCGCGCCCCCGCCGCCGTGGCGGCGCGCCGCCTCGCTGCTGGCCGCGGGCCTCTTCCTGATCTGGGTCGTGGCCCTGCTGGCTGGGGAGCGCGGCCGCCAGGACGCGCGCCACGACGCCGACCAACTCGTGCGCCGGGTGGCCGTGGTCGTCCTCAGCACCGACCGCCTCAGCTTCGCCCCGCCCGGACCGCAGGTGGAGGACCTGGGCCGCGGCACCCACTACCGCTACCGGTACAGCGGACTGCGCCTGCTCGTCGAACGCGACGAGCGCTACTACGTACTGCCGCTGGGCTGGCACAAGAGCACCGACCCCACGTACGTCATCAAGGACGACGACTCCGTACGCGTCGAACTCCACCCCGGCACCCGGCCACGCCTCTAGCTCCGGGCCGGAGGATCGTCAGAGGATCACGTGCGGCAGAAACCTCGCGTACTCGTCCGTGACGAGCCCCGACGACTCCCGGATGCCGAGGCCCGCCGCCTCGCCCTCGACGACCCACGCGCCGAGGACGACGCGGTTGCCGTCGAAGTCGGGGAGCGGCGCCAACTCCTGGTAGCAGCAAGGCTCTTGGGGAGGGGCGGGCGTCGGGGTGGTCGCCGCGTCCGGCTCGTGGATGGTCACGCCCGCGCCCTCTCGGCCGAGGAGCGGCTTGGCGACGTATCCGGTCGTGGTGGCCAGTTCCCGGGGGCCGTCCAGGTAGGCGGGGAGCAGGTTCGGATGGCCGGGGTACAGCTCCCAGAGGACCGCGAGCAGCGCCTTGTTGGAGAGCAGCATCTTCCAGGCGGGCTCGATCCACAGCGTCGTACCCGTACCGCCGCCGTTGTCGAGCGTCTCCAGGACGTGCGGGGCGAAGCGGTCCGTGGTCAGCCACTCCCAGGGGTAGAGCTTGAAGCAGGAGCGGATGAAGCGGAGCTTCTTGTCGACGAAGCGGCGCGAGAGGCGGTCCCAGCCGATGTCCTCCATGGAGATCGCGTCGGTGGCGAGCCCGGCCTGGTCGGCGGTCTCGCGGAGGTACGCGACGGTCATCAGGTCCTCGCCCAGCTCGTCGCCGGCGGAGTGCGCGAAGTAGAGAGGGCCGCCGGGCGGGAGCAGGCGGGCCTGCTTCTTCCAGGCGTCGACGAGCCGTTCGTGCAGGGAGTTCCACTGGTCGGCGCCGGGGAAGCGCTCCTCCATCCAGAACCACTGCGGGCTGGCGGCCTCGACGAGGGAGGTGGGGGTGTCGGCGTTGTACTCGAGGAGCTTGGCGGGGCCGCCGGTGCCGCCTCCGTCCCCGCCGTACCGCAGATCGAACCTGCCGTACAGGGACGGCAGTTCGTCCCGCCGCCGCCAGGCCTCCGTCACCAGGGCCGCGAGGCGCGGCTCCGTGATGCCGAGGTCGGCGAGGCGGTCCTGCCGGACGATGTGGTCGGCCGCCGCGAGGCACATGGCGTGCAGCTCCTCGACGACCTGTTCCAGGGCTTCCACCTCCGGGAGGCCGAAGACGTAGTACGCGGACTCGTCCCAGTAGGGGCGCAGGGTCCCGTCCGGGTGGCGGGTGAGCGGATAGATGAGCCCCTGCTCTTCGACGGTCTGCTGCCAGCCGGGGCGGGGGGTGGTCGTGCGGCGCTCCACGGTCGGGCCTCAGCCGCCGCCGGAGCCCGAGCAGCCGAAGCCGTCGCGGTCGACGGCCTCGCTGCGGCTGAAGGTGCCGTCGTCGGCGTAGCGGCCGTCGACGTCGGGGTCGTAGTACCAGGCGGCGTCGGCGCGGGCGGCTGTGCCGGTGCTGGTGCCTGTGCACTTCTTACTGCTGACGATCTTGTAGCCGGTGAGGAAGTCGTAACTGTCGCGGTCCACGCAGCGCTTGTCCGGCTCGGAGCCGCAGGAGGTGAGGGCGGCGGCGAGGACGCCCATGGAGCCGAGGGCCACGGTGCTGGAGCGCAGCCGCCGCCGTCGTCGTATCTCTTCGGCCATGTCCTTGCCGCTCCCCCGTGAGTTCTTCGCCGTACCGAGCCGTACCGGCCGTACCGAGCCCTACCGAGCCTTACCGACGACGCAGGGTAGATGACCGTCGGCACCGCCCCGCCGACGGGTCCCGTACCGCCCCCTGATCTACTGTCCTTTCGTGTCTCTTGGGATGATTTGCGCGCTCGGTTCGGCGGTCTGCTTCGGTACGGCGTCGGTGTTGCAGGCGGTCGCGGCGCGCTCGACCGCGCCCGGTACGGGGTCCGGGGTCGACCCGGCGCTGCTGTGGCGGGCGGTGCGGCAGTGGCGGTACGTGGCCGGGCTTGCCCTGGACGGCCTCGGCTTCCTGCTCCAGATCGTGGCGCTCCGCTCCATCCCCATCTACGCGGTGGGGGCCGCCCTGGCCGCGTCGCTCGCCGTGACGGCGGTGGTCGCGGCGCGGCTGCTGCGGGTGCGGTTGAGCGGGGTGGAGTGGGGGGCCGTGGGGGTGGTGTGCGCGGGGCTCGCGATGCTGGGGCTCGCGTCGGGCGCGGAGGGCGACGAGAGCGGGTCGACGGCGCTGCGGTGGGCGATGGTGGGGGTGGCCGTGGCCGTCCTGGTCCTCGGGGCTGTGGCCGGTCGACTGCCGGACGGGGGGCGGGCGTTGGCCCTCGGGCTCGGCGCGGGCTGCGGCTTCGGCGTCGTGGAGGTCACGGTCCGCCTCATCGACGACGTGTCGCCGGGAGCGCTCGCCGCCAACCCCGCGACGTACGCGTTGCTGGTGGGCGGCGGCGCGGCCTTCCTGCTCCTCACCTCCGCCCTCCAGCGCGGCTCGGTCACCACGGCCACGGCGGGCATGGTCATCGGCGAAACGATCGGCCCCGCCCTGGTAGGCGTCATCTGGCTGGGCGACCGCACCCGCGAGGGCCTGACCTGGCTGGCAATCCTGGGCTTCGGGGTGGCGGTGACGGGAGCACTGGCCTTGGCCCGCTTCGGGGAGGCCCCGGTGGCGGTGGAGGCGAAGGTGGAGGCCGAGGCCGAGGCCGAGGCAGACGCCGACCGCTAGCGCGAAGCGCACCTCCGACCTCACCCTCCAGCCCGAGGTATCGGCGCGTCATCGGGCAAGTCACTGAGTATCGGGCATGTCACTGGATGTCCAGGACAGGTCCATGCCGTGGATCGCTCCGGCAGACGAAGATCCGCATCTCTCCCGCCCTGCCCACCACTGCGCCTGTCGGTCGGCAGGCATCCTCGCTGTCCGCTTCGTCGAGCAGCGCGACCTCCTGCGGCTGCCAGCGGTTGCTCCCGCCGTCCCACTCGCAACTGTCGGCCTTGAGAAGGAGATCCACTTCGGCGCCACAGTCGGGACACTCGAGGTCGAGCTTGTCGGTCGAGTGCCAACTGGGCCACCCTCCCACCTTCCAGCCCATGGCGATCGACAGCGCGTACTGGTAGTCGAGGTCTTCGCGTTCGTCCAGGGCGGTCAGCCGCTCCTGGACATCGGCGGTCAGCTCATCCCTGTCCGGGAACTCGGCCACTCGCTCGGGGAAGACCACACAGGGGCGTATCAGATACGACTCCTCCACCGGCCGCACGCCCGCGCCGCTCTCGATCTGCTCGGCGCCGCAGGCCGCCGAGGAATCGAGCCATCTCAGTACGGCATCCGGGCCGCCGTACTCGGAGTTCGGGTACTCGATGTAATGGTCGTTGGGGCACCAGTAGATCTGCAGGAGATCCGTCCCCGACGGGAAGGGGATTTCCGGAAAGTCCTTCGCCCACAACTGCGCCACGGGCGCCATCGGCCGCGGCCCGATCGACTCACCGTCCACGTCGGCCGGATGTTCCTCGCACACCGGCCAAGTACTGTCCCGGACCCGCAGCATAGGGCCACCGACATGGCTCTCGTCGAGGCCCGGCCGCCCGGCCCGCGGATGCAGCCTGACGGTTTCCCGGCGCCATTCACCCAGCTCTGGAACCAGCTCGGCCACATTCACCGAGGGGGCAGGGGTGGTAAAAGACACCGGACGACCTCCAAGCGTGCACGGGGTATACAGGTCAAGAGGTGCTGCGGCCCCATCGTAACGTCCGGGACCGCAGCACCGCAGGTCGACTCAGGCGATCAGACACTCACCCCAGGGGCGTCCAAACTCCTCTGCGGTACGCCCAGTTGGGGAATGTGTTCTCCCTGGTCTCGCCGCCGCTGGTGGCGTAGAACATGCTCACCGCATAAGGGCGAGAAGCTCCTTCCTTATAGAGCGGCGTGACGTTGTAGTAGACGTTCTTGTTCGCTGCAACTTGCTGCTCCACTTCCGACTCGAAACGGTGGTACATGTTCGCCGAATTCGTCGGATTCTGAGCGCAGGTGACCAGGTTCTCGTGGATCTTCCCATTGCCGCCCAGGGTCTTGGCGATCAGATGGCAGCGAGAGACATTGAACCCCTTGCTGCGCGCGTCCTGATAGCCGGAGATGTTGATTTGAGCGGCCTTGGATCCCTGCCCCAGCGGCTTGCTGAGGCACGCCTGCGCACCCTGCGCCTTCCCGTCGACCAGCGGGTCGTAGGTGATGGCGGAGCCTTTCCAGTTGCCCGACAGGCAGTCCTCGCGATCCTGGTTCATCCGCTTGGGCGGAGGTGACTTCTTCTTCTCCTCCTCACCGAAGATCGCGCTCGCCGCCCGGTCCACCGCCGAGTCGACGGCCCTGTCCCACGGGTTCTGGTCGATGGCGCCGAGGATCTTGAGCAGGCTGAAGGTGGTCCCCACGGGATTGCGTTTGCCGACCAGCTTCGCGCCGCCCTTCACGGCCCCCTTGAAGCCCTTCGTCAGGCCTTCCCGCATGCCTTTGAAGGTGTTGGTGACGGAGGGGATGCCGAAGTCGTGGCCGTCCAACTCCAGGAAGGTGGTGGGGTTGCCGCCCGCGAACGCGTACCGGTTCCCCGTAAGCGGATCCGACCCCAGCTCCATGTCCGCCAGCGCCCCGTTGTACATGTCCCGCGTCATGAACCGGTTCAGCCCCGGGCTGTAGTCCCGGAAGCCCATGTCGTACGTGCCGGAGGCCCCGTCCCAGCGCTTGGAGTTGAAGCGGTAAGGGTTGTAGGCCTCCTTTGTCGGATCCGTCGCCGTGGGCTTGTCGATGCCGGTGAAGTCGGCGGGGTCGGCGTTTCCGTAGGCCGTGTAGCCGTAGGTGGCCTTCGCGTTGCCGTCCTTGTCCGTCAGGGACTCGACGTCCGTGTGGCTGTTGTAGCCGTAGAAGGTGTCCTCGGTCTTGCCGTCGGCGGCGTGCTTGACCTGGGAGAGGCGCTCGCCCCAGGGGCTGTACTGGTAGGACTTCGTGAGCTTGCCCGCCACGTCCTCGCTGAGGACCTCGCCCGACATGCCCAGGTAGTTGTAGTCCGTCTTCTTGCCGGCGGCATCCGTGCGGTTCGCGGTGCGGTCCAGCGGGTCGTACGCGTACTTCGTGGTCTTGAGGGCACCCGCCGTGCCGTCCGACTTCTCGTGCTGCGTCACGCGGTCGAAGCCGTCGTAGGTGTTGCGCTCGATGACCTTGCCGCCGGACGTCACCGACTCCTGGCGGCCGAAGGGGTCGTACGTGTACCAGGCCTCCGTGCCGCCCGACGCCGCCTTCAGCAGGCGGTTGCGGTCGTAGCCATAGGTCGTCGTCTTGCCCTTGACCGTCTGGGAGACGACGTTCGCGTTGTCGTCGTGGACGTACGTCTCCGTGCCCGCCCCGTCGCCCGTGCGGGCCGACTTCGAGAGGCGGTCGGCGGGGTCGTACGCGTAGTCGGTGGTGGACGACACGTACTTCGTCGCGTCGTCGGCGTTCATCTTCTTCGCCACGTCCTGCGCCTTGTTGCCGTTCGGGTCGTAGGCGTAGGTGTGGGAGGAGACGAGCGTCCCGTTCGGCTTCTTCTCCGTCTGGGACTTGAGGGCGCCGTCCAGGAAGTAGCCGTAGTCGACGGTGTTCTTGTTGGCCTTGGTCTCGCGGCTCTTCTCGCCGCGCCAGGTGTAGTCGTACGACGTGACCTTCGGGGACGCGTCGGTCGGCGACTTGCCGACCGAGGCCGTCTTCACCAGCTCCCGCAGGTCGTAGGTGTACTTGGCGTACTGGTCGGGGTGCTTGAGCGTCTCCGGCTGGCCGTTCGCGTCGTACGTGTACGACGTCGACTTCCGCTCCTGGCCCGCCAGCGCCTCCACGACCTTCTCGACCTGGTTCAGGCCCGTGTACGAGATCGTGTACGCGTCGACCTTCGTGCCCGTCGACTTGTCGTCGATCGACGTGAGGTTGCCGTTGACGTCGTAGGCGTACGCGAAGCGCTTGCGCTCGGCGTCCGCCTCGGCCGAGGCGTCACGGACCAGCTTGACCTTGGACGCGCCGTCGGCCTCGACCGTCGTGATCTCGTTCTTCTTGTACGTCTTCTCGCCGAGCTTGATCCAGCTCTTGCCGTCCCCGGGACGGTCCGCGTACGCCGTGTACGTGCCCGACTTCGGGATCGGCAGCTTCCACCCATCACTCCCCCGCTGCTGCGACTTCTCGCCCAGGACCTCGTTGCGGCCCACCGGAATCCCGTCGTCGTCCAGCGACTTGAGGTTCCCGTCCGGGTAGTGGCCCCAGCGCATGGTGCGGCTGGAGGAGCCCGCGGCCGAGGTGAGCTGGCGCGCGCTCTGCTGCCCGAGCTGGTTGTAGTCGTACTCGGTCGTGATGTTCCACGCGTCCTTGGACGACTTCACCCAGCCGTTGTCGAAGTACGCGTACGTCGTGTCGTTGCGGGTCTGCTCGCCCTCGGACGGCGGCATCGACACCTTGGCCACGCGGCCCACCGCGTCGTACGTCGTCTCCGTCCAGACCTTCCGGTTGTAGCGGGGGTCCTTCGGGTCGTAGGGCTGGATCTGCCGCTGGGGCCGGTTGAGCTGGTCGTACGTGGTCTCGGAGACGAAGGCGTCGGGGCGGTCGGCGGCCACGCTGCGCGGCGAGAACACCTTGATCCGGTTGCCGACTTCGTCGTAGCCGAACTTCGTCGTGCGGGTCGCCTTGTCCGTGTGCGGGGCTTCGGTCACGGCGAGCTTGCCGCGCTCGTCGTAGTGGTTCTTGGTGGTGTTGTTCTCCTGGTCGGTCACCGAGACGACCAGGGAGTCCTTGTCGTAGGCCTGCTTGGTCGTGCGGCCTGCCGCGTCCGTGACGGCGACGACCCGGTGGTTCATGTCGTAGTCGGTCTTGGTGGTGTAGTCGTCCGGGTCGGAGGTGTTGTTCTTCTTGGGGTCGATGACGCGGACCGGATTGCCCACGCCGTCGTACACATAACTGACCTTGTCCTTCTTGGCGTTGACGACCGACGTGAGCTGGTAGACCTCGTCGTACGTGTTGGTCGTGACGTAGTCGTCGGGGTCCGACGGGGTCGCCACGCCCTTCGGCTCCGTCGTCGTCCGCAGGTTGCCGACCTTGTCGTACGTGTAGGCCGTCTTCCGCTCCCCGGAGCTGTCCGTGTCCTTGGGCGCGGTGGCCGACACGACCTGGTCGGCCTTGTCGTACGCGGCCGTCGACACCGCGCCGTTGGGGGCGATGGACTTCTCGACGTTGTCGTTCGCGTCGTACGTGGGCGCCGGGGTCGTGACGAACTCGCCCGCCGCCTGGTCCTTGGGCACCTTCGACACCAGCGGCCGCCCGTAGGTGTCGTACGTCTGCGTGGTCTTCTTGTTCAGCGCGTCCGTGACCGCCGTGACCTGGCCGCGCTCGTCGTACTCGGTCTTCGTGACCTTGCTGAGGGCGTCCGTGGTGGTGCGCGGGTAGCCGGCGGGCGCGAAGTCCGAGTAGAGGACCGGGTTGCCGTTGGCGTCGGTGGCCTTGGTGAGCTGGCCGTACGCGTCGTAGTCGTACGTAGTCGTGTAGTCGCCGTCCTCGGGCGTCGACAGACCCTTCGGGTCGGTGACCTTCTTCAGGTTGCCTTTGGCGTCGTGGCCGAACTCCCAGGCCCGGTTCTCCGCCGAGGTCTTCTTCTTCAGGTCGGCGACGTAGCCGTCCTCGCGGGTCTGGTACTCGTAACGGGTCGCGTGGGCGGGGTGCTTGCCGGGCGCGCAGTCGTCCGCCGACGGCACGCCGTCCTTGTTCTCCTCCGCCGAGCGCTCCCACAGCGGGTAGCCGGTCTTCTGGTCGTAGCAGTAGGCCGTCTTCGCGCCGTTGTTCTCCTCCAGGAGCGTGACGTTGTTGTCGCCGTCCCAACTCATCTTTGTGTACTGGGACTTGGCGTTGACGACCTTGACCGGCCGGTCGCCGTCGTCAGTCTCGTACGTGGAGGAGTGCCGCTCGGCGTCGGTGACCTTCGTCTCGTCGCCGCCGCCTTGGCGCTTTCTGTACGCGAAGTCCGTGGTGCCGTCGAGGCGGTCGGTGACCGTCTTCGTCGACCAGCGGTAGTCGGTCTCAGGGGTGACGGAGTAGTCGAGGCCGGTGCTGTTGCCGCGCGGGTCGGTGACCTTGGTCAGCTTCGCGTTCTTGGCGCCCTGTGCCGCGTCGTACGTGAACGAGAAGACCTTGGGCTGCTCGGATCCCTCACCGTCGGTGAGGCGGCCGAGGTGCCCCTTCTCCGTGTAATGGAAGGAGATCCTGCGCCCCGAGACATCAGTGACCGACTTCAAGTGGTCGTAGATCTTGGGGTTCCACAGATCCTTCCCGGAGGCCTTCTCACCCTTGTCGTCGATGTACTCGTACGTGGCGTCGCCCGGCCGGAAGTAATCCAGCTTCATCGTGGTCCGGGCCGACGGATCCTTGATCTCTTTGAGGAACTTGACACGCCGGTTGCCGGAGTCGCGCAGTTCGTAGCTGTACGTCTGGGTGTTGCCGTTCTTGTCGACGACGGAGGTCAGGTAGCCGTCGCAGCCGATCAGGAAGCGGGTGCCGTCCGGGCGGGTCAGCGTCCAGGCGTCCGGCACCTCGGGGTCGACGCCGGGCAGGCACGAGGTACGCGCGCCTTCCTTGGCCGTCAGCCGATAGTGATAGCCGGCCGAAGGCTTCCACTCCCCGCTTGCCCCCTCCCTCCGGAAGATCTGCTGGGTGCCGTCGCCGTCGACGACGTATGCCTGGTCCGGGTTCACGTCCGGGTGGAAGTCGAGCATGGTGCCGAGGCGCAGCGGGCCCGAGGCCTGCGCCGACCAGCCGTGGCCGAGGTGGCTGTCGGAGGTGTCCTGCGCGTTGTAGGTGAAGCGCGCGAAGGTGTTGATGCCGCGGCCCGGGTTGCTGAAGGCGTCGTACGTCCAGACGGCGTTGCCGGAACCGACGTTGGACATCAGGGTGGAGCCCGCGCCGGTGTTCTTGCCCGTGTACGCGTGGTACTTCTCCAGGCCGAGCCGGTCGGCGGTGGGGTCCTCGACGGCCGTGGTCTGGGCGAGGCCGCCGATGCCGGGCTTCTGGGAGAGCCAGGTGTCGTCGGCCTTGTTGTAGACGTCCCAGGTCAGGGTGTAGCCCGCGCGGCGGTTGCCGTCCACGGGCGGGGCCTTGACGGTGGCCTTCACGGTCGCGGAGGCGCCCGCGGCGAGGGCGGGGATGTCCGTCTTGAGCTGGTTGTCGCCGGACGTGGCGTCCGAGCCGTCGGGGTGGGCCCACCGGTAGCTGAGCTCGCGCTCGCCCGCGGGCCAGGCGGAGCCGGTGGTGTTCGTGACGGTGACGTCCACCGGGTAGGTGTTGCGGGCGGTCATGCGGGTGGGCGTGCCCGGGGCGTAATAGGTGTCCCAGGGGGTGGGGGTCGTGTAGACGACGCTGTGCCGGGTGGCCTTCAGGACGCGCGCCTTCTTCGGGATGCCCGCCTTCGGGTCGTCCCCCGCTTTCGGGACGCGCAGGGTGTGGCCGGCCTTGGGCACCCCCACGCGGCGCACGGGCGAGCCGAGCAGGTGCCCGTCCTTGGTCTGCGCGAGGATCCGGTAGGAGTAGCGCCGGGAGACCTCGGAGCGGCCACCGGGTGGGCTCGGCTCGGTCGTGGTGTCCCTGAAGCGTGTCGCGCCCTTGCCGAGCGTGGCCACGAGGGTCGAGGTGGTGGGCCGGAACCCGGGGCGGGGCGAACGGTGCAGCTGGTACGCGACGACGCCGTCGGCCGTGGCCTTGGGCCAGGAAAGCTCGGGGCCCGTCCCCCGCACGGCCTTCGGTGCGTCGAGAGCGGTGGCGCCTTCCTTTCCGTACGTGACCTTGAGGTGCGGGGAGTTGGTGGGGTAGCTGCGCTTCGGCGGGTCCTTCGGCGGGGCGGCCCGGGGTGCCGGGGCCTCTACCTGTCTCTGTTCCGGTACGGCGTCGGGCTCCGACGCGAAGGCGAGTTGCGGCAGCGCCGTGGCGACGACCGCCGAGACGGCGAGGGCGGCTAATGGCCCGCGATGACCAGTTCTCACTGTGCCGACTACCTCTCTGTGCTTCCGAGTTGCGGGCAGCACGGAGTGCCGCCCGTGGAATTCCAGGAGCAGTGAACGGAAAACTGTGAGGAGTTCTAGACAGGTGTACGAAGGGGCGTCAACTGCGCGCAGAAATGGTGCAGTTGGCCTCAATGGCGACAGTTACCCTGCGCGTGCAGGTGAACGTGGCCGCCCGGAGGTCGGCAGAATGGCGCTTCCGGGACGGAAGTCAAGGGCGCCCTTCGGGCGTCGGCTGCGCCGATTCCGCTGCGCTCCACCCTTGACTGCCGTCCCTCCAGCGCGAGTTGCTGTTGTCCGGGCGGCCCGGGGAGGGGGCGGCGGGCAGCCTCCGGTGGCGGCCAATCGGTCTCGTCGCCGAGTGCAGCCCGGCACAGCCTTGGTGCGCGGCGCTGGCCTGTGGCCCAACGGGGCGCTGGGTGGGTGGCTCGCCTGTTCCGCCGGGCGGGCGGCCGGTTGTCGGGGCGCCGACCCGGGCTCTCTGACCTACTTCGGAAAAGTTGTGCGAGGCGTGCGTGGGGTAGTGCGGGTGGGGAGGGGGCGCGAATGGGTTGGAGTGCGCCACCTCGCGCGCTGCTCGCAACTTTTCCAAAGTAGGTGTCGGAGGGGGATGAGGGCTGGCCGCAGTCGGCTGCGAAGGGTGGCCGCCCGCTACCGGGCCCGCACGTTCCCCCGGCGGCGAGGGGTCAGGCAAGAAGATCCGGTCCGCACCCGGCGGTGAAACCGTGTGCTCCCGCTACCGGGCCCGTCCGTTCCCCCGACCGTGAGGGGTCACGCAAGAAGATCCGGTCCGCACTCGGCGACGAGACCGATTGGCCGCCACCGGAGGCTGCCCGCCGCCCCCTCCCCGGGCCGCCCGGACAACAGCAACTCGCGCTGGAGGGACGGCAGTCAAGGGTGGAGCGCAGCGGAATCGGCGAAGCCGACGCCCGAAGGGCGCCCTTGACTTCCGTCCCGGAAGCGCCATTCTGCCGACCTCCGGGCGGCCACGTTCACTCGACGGATCAGGGCAACACCCGGCACAGCGCCTCCAAGGCCCCCGGCCAGCCCCGCTCCGTAGGAGTCCCATAGCCCACGACCAGGGCGTCCAGGCGGGGCCCCGCCGCCTCGGGGTGCCGGAACCACCCGAGGCCCTGCACCCCCAGCCGCTGCCAGTTCGCCGCCTGGATGACCGACTGCTCGGTCCCGGACGGCAGCCGGAGCACGGCGTGCAGCCCGGCGGCGATACCGGTGGCCCGGACATCGGGCGCCCGCTCGGCGAGGGCGGCGACGAGTTGGTCGCGCCGGCGCCGGTAACGCAGGCGCGAGGCACGGACGTGCCGGTCGTACGCCCCGGACGTGAGGAATTCGGCGAGCGTGAGCTGGTCGAGGGCACCCACGGACCACCCACCGCCACCGGTGTGCGCGGCGACCTCGGCGGCCACCTCCGGCGGCAGCACCATCCAGGCGAGCCGCAGCCCGGGCGCGAGGGACTTGCTGGCCGTGCCGAGGTAGACCACCCGGTCGGGGTCGAGGCCCTGGAGCGCGCCGACCGGCTGCCGGTCGTAACGGAACTCGCCGTCGTAGTCGTCCTCCAGGATCAGCCCGCCCGCACGCCGCGCCCAGTCGACGACGTCCGCGCGCCGGGCAGGGCTGAGGGGCACGCCCATCGGGAACTGGTGGGAGGGGGTGAGGAGCGCGGCGGTCACCGCGCCACGGCCACCGCCACCGGATCGGCCACCGGCCCCCGACGCCCCCGACATCCCGGACAGCTCCTCCGTCCGCGTCCCGAGTTCATCAAGCCCGAGCGGCCTCGTACGCAGCCCCGCATCCCGCATGATCCCCCAGTGGAAACTCAGGCCGTAGGAGTCGACGGCCACGTCCCGCACGCCGAGGCGGTCGTGCAGCACCGCGGACAGCAGCCGCAGCGCACCCACGAAGCCCGCGCAGACGACGATCCGGTCGGGGTCGGCGCGCACGCCGCGGGCGCGGGCGAGGTAGGCGGCGAGGGCGGTGCGCAGCTCGACGCGGCCCCGGCGGTCGCTGTAGCCGAACGCCTCGTTCGGGGCGTGCGCGAGGGCGCGGCGCGCGGCCTTCAGCCACTCCGCGCGCGGGAACGCCGACAGGTCGGGGCTGCCGGGCGTCAGGTCGTGGGTCAGGCCGCCCGGGACGCGCTGCGGCCGGGCAGGGCCCGCCGGACGCGGTACGTCGCGCCCGGCGACCCGCGTGCCCGAGCCCTGCCGCGCGGTCAGCCAGCCCTCGGCGACCAGGTCCGCGTACGCGTCGGCGACGGTGTTGCGGGCGACGCCCAGGTCGGCGGCCAGGGAGCGGGAGGAGGGCAGCCGGGTGCCGGGGGTGAGGCGGCCGCCGCGCACGGCCTCGCGGAGGGCGTCGGTGATGCCCTTGCGGACGCCAGAGCGGGAACCGGCGCCGCCGCCCGTCTCCACGTGCAGATCGAGGCCGAGCCCCGAGCGCAAAGTGGCCCATGAATCTTCCATGGAAATGGACCATACCGGTGGGCTAATCGCGGCGTAGGTTCACAGTCATGACGACGACGGAGACGGCACAAGCGGCACAGGCGGCACAGGCGGCACAGGCAGCCCAGCAGAACGACAGCGGCCTGCTCCCCGAGCACACCCCCCGCCTCAACATCGCCGAGCACGCCCCCGAGGCGTACAAGGCCATGATCCGGCTGGCCACCGCCGCGAAGAAGGGCGTCGACCCGGTCATCTTCGAACTGGTGCAGCTGCGCGCCTCGCAGATCAACCACTGCGCGTTCTGCATCGACATGCACACGAAGGACGCGCTCGCCGCGGGCGAGAGCGTCGAGCGGATCGTGCAGCTCAGCGCGTGGGAGGAGTCCAAGCACTTCTACACGGCCAAGGAGATCGCGGCGATCGAGCTCACCGAGGCCGTCACCGTCCTCACCGACGGCTTCGTGCCGGACGAGGTGTACGAGCGGGTGGCGAAGCACTTCGACGAGACCGAGATGGCGCACCTGATCGCGGCGATCACCCTCATCAACGGCTGGAACCGCTTCGCGGTGACCTCCCGCATGGTGCCGGGCCACTACACGCCGGGTTCGACGGCCCACCGCCCCGCCAACTGACCCGATCACGGCCAACCTTCCCAACTCACCTATTCAGAAAGGAACTTGTAATGAGCAGCAGCAAGCGCGGCGCCAAAGTGAGCCTCGACGTCATTCAGGCCCTCCAAGCGGCCACCCAGGCCGCCTCCAAGGGCATGGACATCCACCTCAAGCACCTCATGGAGATCCGCGCCTCGCAGATCAACCACTGCGCGTACTGCATCGACATGCACATCAAAGACGCGAAGCTCGCGGGCGAGACCGACGAGCGGATCTACTTCCTCAACGCCTGGGAGGAGGCGAGCGATCACTACTCCGAGAAGGAGCAGGCCGCCCTCGCCCTGACCGAGGCGATCACCGTCCTCACCGACGGCTTCGTGCCCGACGAGGTGTACGAGCGGGCGGCGAAGCACTTCGACGACCGCGAGCTCGGGCAGCTCATCTCGACGATCACCGCGATCAACGCCTGGAACCGCCTCAACGTCAGCGTCCGCAACCCGCCCACCTACAAGCCCGGCGAGCACGCGTGACGGGCGGCGCGGTGGAGGCGTTCCGCGCCCTGCACCACGGCAGGGCGGCCGGCGATCCGCTGATCCTCCCCGGGCCCTGGGACGTCGCGAGCGCGCGGACCTTCGAGGACGCCGGGTTCCCCGCGCTCGCCACGCCCAGCGCGGGGATCGCGGCCTCGCTCGGGTACGCGGACGGGTCGGTGCCGCCGCAGGAGATGTTCGCGGCGGTGGCGCGGATCGCGCGGGGTGTGTCGGTGCCCGTCAGCGCGGACGTCGAGGACGGGTACGGGCTTCCGGCCCGCAAGCTGGTCGACCGGCTGCTCGACGCCGGGGTCGTGGGGTGCAACCTGGAGGACTCCTGGGGCAGCAAGACCGATCGCAGCGGAACCCTCAAGGAGGCCTCGCGGCAGGCGGACTACCTCGCGGACGTGCGGGCCGTCGCCGGGGCCGGGTTGTTCATCAACGCGCGCGTGGACACGTACGTACGCGGCATCGCGGACCTCGACGAGACCCTCGCGCGGGCCCGCCTGTACGTGGAGGCCGGGGCCGACTGCGTGTACGTCATCCTCGCCCCGTCCGACGTACTCCCCGCCCTGCGCGCCGGCATCGACGGCCCCCTCAACGCCATCGCCACCCCCGGCGGCCCCTCCCCCAAGGAACTGGGCGAACTGGGCGCCACCCGCATCACGTTCGGGCCGGGCCTGCTGCGCCGCACGATGGAAGCGCTGCGAGGCATCGCGTCGGACCTGCGGTAGGACCGTGGACCTGCGGTAGAACCGCGGACCCGCACTGGCCTGTTCCGGCCGTGCGGGTCCCGGCCATTGTGCACCGCGTCGCCCTTGAGCGCGCGGTGTTACGTGTGGGGTGCACGCTGCACCAAGGGGCGTGCGGGGCGGAGGCGTTGAGTCCGCGTGGTACGCGTGTGGCATAGGGCGTCGGCTGATGCAGGGCTCGGCCACGTATCCGCGTGGCAGAGAACGATCTTCGCGCCCCCAGTCCTTCTTTCACGGAAGCCCGGATCCGGATAAGCCTTATCCGGCACACCGGGCATCCACGCGGAAGGACACAGGAAATGGCGCAGGGTCACGAGACGTTTTCACAGTCCCTCGACGAGTTTCTCGACAAAATCAAGAAGTGGTACGCGGAGGACTACGACTCCTTCAAGACCAAGTACGACCTGGCGGTCCAGAACGTGACGCCGTTCCCGGACGACACGCCGGTCGATGTGCAGTTCGACTGGAAGAACAAAGGCATCGATGTGCTGTGCCAGTTCTTCGCGGACTGGTACGGCTGGGAGTCGGGCGTCCACAACGGACTCGACTACATCGAGATGTTCAGCTGGCTCAACTACGAGAACCAGCACGGAATCGACTTCGTGACCTCCGGCCCAGGGCGTGAGATGACCGCCGACTTCACGAATCTGCAAGGCATGCAGATGGACGGGAAGCTGGACGGCGACAAGTGGCAGAAGAACATCGGGAACTGGATCGAAGAGCTCGGCCCGAAGCGTATGGACGAGTACAAGGTCGAGAACTGGAAGACCTTCAACGACTTCTTCGTCCGGGAGATCAAGGAGGGCCGGCGGCCGATCGACGCCAAGGACGACGCCGAAGTGGTGGTCGCCCCGGCCGACTGCGTCATCAACATGATCGTCGACGACCTGACCGCGGAGACGCAGATCAACGTCAAGGGGGTGAACTTGCGCGTCGACGAGCTGCTCGCCGGCTCCAAGTACGCGCACTCCTTCAACCGCGGGACGGCGGTGTCGTGCATCCTGATGCCCGACAGCTACCACTGGTACCACTCACCGGTGGCGGGTGAGGTGGTGGAATCCTGCGAGGACGTCGACGGCGCGTACTACGGGTTCCGGGACTTCCCCGACCTGCTCGACAAGGGAAACGTCGGATACGGCTACGACTACTCGGACTTCGAGAAGTTCCGCCGGGGATACCTCATCATCAGGACGACGTACCTGAACGCGTCGGGAGGGCCGGACGGCGAAGGGTTCGTCGGGATGGTGCCCGTCGGCCTCAACTCGATCGCCTCCGTGAACTTCCTGGAGAAATTCAAGCCCCCGCTGCACTCCCCGGTCACGGTGGAAAAGGGCGAGCGGATAGGGAACTTCAAGTACGGCGGCTCCCTGAACATCCTGCTGTTCGAAGCGGGCCGGTTCCCAGCGCTGCAACTGCTCCAAGGGCAGCGCATCGGCGTCCTGGAGCAGAAGGCAAGGACGGCCAAGCTGTTCCGCGGCGCCTATCACACGCGGTCCCGCCGACGCGGGCCCCTGGCTCCCTGACTCGCTCCCCGCCCCTGCTGCCGAACGGAAGGTGAGCCATGTCGGACCAAGACCAAGACCGGGAACAAGACCAACACCAGGACCCGCACCTTGTCGCCTCGATTCCGGCGAACGTCCTCAACACCCAGAGCATCGACTTCTGCACCGACGACACCAAGAAGGCGCGCTCCTACGCCGGTCACGTCGACATCGAAAGCACGGTGCACCCGAATACCAGGAACCACCTGTTCTACTGGTTCTTCGAGAGCCAGACCTGCGACCCGCACGTCCCGGCCCCCGACCAGCAGGAGCTGATCAGCCGGACGCCGCTGCTGATCTGGCTCAACGGCGGGCCCGGCGCCTCCTCACTCCTCGGGCTCTTCCTGGAGAACGGGCCGCTGTCCATCGGCGACGACGCCGCCGGGACGATATCGGTGCGCCCCGAATCCTGGAACCAGGAAGCGCACGTCGTCTTCTGGGACCAGCCCATCGGCACCGGATACAGCTACTCCGACACCGACGAGTACGTCGACAGCGAGGACTCCCTGGGCGAGATGTTCCGGCAGGCCCTGCAGGAATTCTTCGGCCTGCACCCGGAGTACGGGCAATGCCCGCTGTACGTCTGCGGCGAGAGCTACGCCGGCAAGTACGTGCCGGCCATCGCCCTGGAGATCGACAAGCACAACGGCCGGGTCCCGGAAGAACAGCGCATCAACCTCAAGGGCATCGCCGTCGGCAACGGCTGGATCAAGCCCGAGCTGTCGCTCCGCGTCCTGATCGACTACGCCTACACGACCGGGTTCATCGGCATCGGCCAGAAGGGCACCCTGGAGAAGTCCTACGCCGATTTCCAGGACGCCCTCGGAAAGCAGGACATGGCGGAGGCCACCAGGCTCGGCAACGACCTGGTGACCAAGACCCAGGCGTACGGAGGGAACTTCGACGTCTACGACGTCCGGCGCTGGGACGATCTGCCCATGGGCGCGCTGAGCGCCTACCTGAACAGCGAGGACGTGAAGAACGCGCTGCACGTACCCGCGAACGTCGACTGGCGGAGCGCCGACGATCACGGCCCGGTGGCCGAGGCGCTGGTGCGGGACAACATGGCGGACGGCTCCTGGCGGTACACCGAGATCGTCGACAAGGGCTACAAGACCCTGCTCTACACCGGCAACTTCGACACCGCCTGCGGATACCGGAGCACCGAGGAGATCCTGGACGACCTCATGCGGCAGAAGGGCGACGACGCACACGCGGAATGGCGCGACGCGCCCCGGCTCGTCTGGACCCACGCGCAGGGCAACCCGAAGGGCTTCGTCCGCGCCCTCAGGAACCTGACACAGGTCGGCGTGCCCGACTCCGGCCACCAGGTACCCGCGTTCCAGCCCCGGATCTGCCGGGAGATGCTCTACAACTGGCTCTTCGACCGCCCCTTCCCCGGCCAGGTGCCGCCGAAGTGACACCGCCCGCCCACCCGCCCCTTTCAGGGCGGGTGGGTAGGTCTTTCCAGCCCGTCCGGCGATTGAGGACGAGGCCGTTCAGGCCGATCCCGGGGGTCCGGGGGCGGAGCCCCCGCCCGCGGCGGAGCCGCTATTCGATGCAGCGGGAAGGGGCGGGACTGGGGCGCCCCCGCGAGGCCACCGCTACTTCGGCAGCCACGACCTCCACTTGGACTCGTTCGCGTCGATCCACTTCTTCGCCGCGTCCTCGGGGGACATCTTCTTGTCGGCGATCATGAGGGAGACCTCGTTCTGGTCGGCCTCGGACCACTTGAACTTCTTCAGGAACTCCGCGGCCTTCCCGCCGTTCTCGGCGAATTCGGCGTTGAGGTACTTCTGGAGCGGCGTGTGCGGGTAGGCGCACTTGACCTTGGCGGGGTCGGCGTCGCAGCCCTCCTTGTACGGCGGCAGCTTCACCTCCGTCATGGGCACCTTCTCGAACAGCCACTGCGGCTTGTACCAGTAGGTGAGGAACGGCTTCTGCTGCTTGGCGAACTGCTCGATCTGGGTGATCTGCGCCGCCTCGGAGCCCGCGAAGACGACCTTGTAGTCCAGGCCGAGGTTCTCGACGAGGGCCTTGTCGTTCGTCACGTACGACGGGGAGCCGTCCATGAGCTGGCCCTTGGCGCCGCTCTCGGGGGTGCGGAAGTCCTTCGCGTACTTGTTGAGGTTCTTCCAGTTCGTGACGTCCGGGTGCTTCTTCGCGAAGTACGTCGGCACGAACCAGCCGATGTGCCCGGTCACGCCGACGTCGCCACCGGGGACGATCGTCTTCTTGTCCTTGATGTAGAGCTGTTCCTGGTCCGGGTGGCCCCAGTCCTCCATGATCGCGTCGACGCGGCCCTGGCTGAGCGCGTCCCAGGCCGGGATCTCGTCGATCTGGACCTTGTCGACGCGGTAGCCCAGCTTCTCCTTGAGGATGTACTCGGCCACGGCGACGTCGGCCTGCGCGCCCACCCAGGACTGCACGGACAGCGTCACCGTCTTGGCGCCCGCCGCGTTCGCGTACGGGGACGACTGCTTGGACATGTCGGCGGCGCCGCAGCCGGAGAGCACGACCAGGGTGCCCACACCGGCCAGCGCGGCCGTCACTCGCGTACGTACCCGCATGGTCACGCTCCCTTCTTCGCGCGGCGTTCCGTCGGCTGTGTCACGCGGTCCAGCATCAGGCCGAGGCAGACGATCGCGATACCGCCCACCAGGCCGATCGCCAGGTCGCCGCGCGCGATGCCGGCGAGCACGTCGTAGCCGAGCGCGCCACCGCCGACCAGGCCGCCGATGACGACGACGGCGAGGACCAGGACGACGCCCTGGTTGAGGGCGAGCATCAGCGCGGGGCGGGCCAGCGGCAGCTGGACCTGGCGCAGCTGCTGCCAGTTGGTGGCGCCGAGGGACTTCGCGGACTCCATCGCGGCGGGGTTGACCTGGCGCAGGCCCTGCGTGGTGATGCGGATGACGGCCGGCAGCGCGTACACGACGGCGGCGAAGACCGCCGGGGCGCGGCCGACACCGAAGAGCGCGACGACCGGGATCAGGTACACGAACTGCGGCATCGTCTGGAAGACGTCCAGGACGGGGCGCAGGGTGCGTTCGAGGCGGCCGCTGCGCGACGCCGCGATGCCGATCAGGAAGCCGAGGACAAGGGTCACGGCCACGCCGGCGAGGACCTGCGACAGCGTGTCCAGGGAAGCGTTCCACACGCCGAGGACACCGATCGCCGCCATCGCGAGGACCGCGGTGAGCGCCGTCTCCCAGGTGCCGATCACCCAGGCGAGGGCCGCCACGATGAGCAGCACCGACCACCAGGGCAGGCCCTGCAGGCCGTCGCGCACCGGGTCGAGGACGTACGTGGTGAAGTGCGCCGCCCAGTCCGCCGTGCCGCCGACCACGGGAACGCCCGTGTAGATGTGGTCGACCATCCAGTCCTTGGCGGTGTTCACCGGCTCGGCGATCTGCACGACCCAGCTCGTCGGCCATTCCAGGCGGTCCGCGAACCTGGCCGCGAGGGCGCAGGCCAGGGTCGCGGCACCGGCGATGGACCAGCCGCGCCAGCCGCGCAGCGGCGAGCTGTCGTGGGCGTGCGCGCCGAGGCGTTCGCCCGCCGCGCCGGTGACGCGGTCGAGGACGACGGCGAGCAGCACGATCGGGATGCCGCCGGCGAGGGCCTGGCCGACGTCGACCGAGGCGAGCGCCTGGTAGACGCGGTCACCGAGGCCGCCCGCGCCGATCACGGACGCGATGACGGCCATGGAGAGCGCCATCATGATCGTCTGGTTGAGGCCGAGGAGGAGTTCCTTGCGGGCCAGCGGCAGGCGCGCGGACAGCAGGCGCTGGCGGGCGGTCGCGCCCAGCGAGGCCACCGCCTCCATCACGCCGCCGTCGGCGCCGCGCAGGCCGAGGGCCGTCAGGCGGGCCATCGGCGGGGCCGCGTACACGACCGTCGCGAGGACCGCCGCGGGCACGCCGACGCCGAAGACGAGCACGACGGGCAGCAGATACGCGAAGGCCGGGAACACCTGCATGGTGTCGAGGACCGGGCGCATCATGCGGAAGATCCGGTCGTTGAGGCCCGCGGCGAGGCCGAGCAGCATGCCGAGGATCACCGACGCGAGCACGGCGACGACCATCAGCGCGAGCGTCTGCATCGTCGGCACCCACATGCCGAGCAGCCCGCAGATCGCGAAGGCCGCGGCGGCCGTCACGGCGAGCTTCAGGCCCGCGACGCGCCAGGCGATCGCGCCGGCGGCGACGGTGACGCCCGCCCAGCCCGCGGCGAGCAGCACCAGGTAGACGCCGCGCACGGACAGCACGATGGCGTTGGAGATGTGCCCGAAGAAGTAGATGAACAGCGGGTGGCTGTCGCGGTTGTCGATGATCCAGCTGCTGACGTCGCCGAGCGGCTCGGTCAGGTCGACGGTGAGCGCGTCCGGCCAGGCGCCGGAGGCCCACTTGGCGTTGACGATCGGGACGGCGATTGCCGCGACGACGGCGAGCAGCAGGAGCTTGACGACGGCGCGGCGGCGCAGCAGGGCGCCGATGCCCGTATCTCGTACGGGTCCGGATGCGGTTGCGGTGGCCATCAGGAAGCCACCTCGCCGGTTACCTCTTTACGTATCTGCGTGCGCGCCTTGTCGGAATTCTGGCCCTTGGGCCGCATGCCCGCGACCACGCCGATCAGCTGCTCGTGGTCGACGACGCCCAGGCACCGTCCGGCGTCCATCACGCGCGCCGGGTATCCGGTGCGGGCCACGGCCTCGATGGCCTCGGACACCGTCGCGTCGGGCGCGATCGCCGGGCCCTTGGTGTCCTCGTCGGTGCCGGCGTCGGCGGGCCGCATGGCGCTGCGGCAGGTCATGACCTGCTCGCGCGGCACGTCCCGGACGAAGTCGCGCACGTATTCGTCGGCGGGCGAGCCGACGATCTCCTCGGGCGTGCCGAGCTGGACGACGCGGCCGTCGCGCATCAGCGCGATGCGGTCGCCGAGCTTCAGGGCCTCGCTGAGGTCGTGCGTGATGAAGACCATCGTGCGGCCCTCTTCGCGGTGCAGGCGGACGACCTCTTCCTGCATGTCGCGGCGGATCAGCGGGTCGAGGGCGCTGAACGGCTCGTCGAAGAGCAGCACCTCGGGGTCGACGGCGAGGGCGCGGGCGAGGCCGACGCGCTGCTGCTGGCCGCCGGAGAGCTGACCGGGCTTGCGCAGCTCCAGGCCCTCCAGGCCGACCTTCTCGATGACCTTCATCGCCTTCTCGCGGCGCTCGGCGCGCGCGACGCCCTGGATCTCCAGGCCGTACGCGACGTTGTCGAGGACGGTGCGGTGCGGGAGCAGGCCGAAGTGCTGGAAGACCATGGACGCGCGGTGCCGGCGCAGTTCGCGCAGCCGGTTCTTGTCCATGGCGAGGACGTCCTCGCCGTCGATCTCGATCGCGCCGGACGTCGGCTCGATGAGGCGGGTCAGACAGCGCACGAGCGTGGACTTGCCGGAGCCCGACAGGCCCATGACGACGAAGACCTCGCCCTTCTTCACCTCGAAGGACACATCACGCACGGCGGCGGTGCAGCCGGTGCGGGTCCGCAGCTCGGCGGGCGAGAGAGCGGTCAGCTCCGAGTCGCCCGGCACGCGTTCGGCCTTCGGCCCGAAGACCTTCCACAGATTCCGGACGGAGAAGACGGACTCACCGGCTCCGCCGGGCTCGGATCCGTCGTCCGGTGCGGCCTGGGCGTGAGTGGTGGCGTCGCTCATCGGCCTTCACCTCCTCGCATCGCGGCGGCCGCGGCCGCAGGCGTCGCGGCCGCCGCGCGCGTTCCGGCGGCCGTGGTCATCGCTCGGCTCCCCGCCAGGGGCATCGCCTCGCTCATCGGCCGTCACCTCCCTGGGCCGCGGCTTCCAGGATCTCGGCACATTTCTCCCCGACCATGAGCACTCCGATCATCGGGTTCACGGCGGGCATCGTCGGGAAGACGGATGCGTCCGCGATACGGATTCCTTGCAGGCCCCGGATCTTCAACTCCGGGTCGACCACGGCGAGTTCATCACCGGAGGCACCCATCCGGCAGGTGCCGGCCGGGTGGTAGACGGTGTGCGCGGCCTTGCGCACGAGCTCGCTGATCTCGGCGTCGTCGGTGACGTCCGGGCCGGGGAAGACCTCGCGCTTGAGCCACTTCTTGAAGGGCTCGGCCTGAGCCACCTTGCGGGCGAGCTTGATGCCGTCGACCAGGGTCTGGCCGTCGTAGTCGCCCTCGTCCTCGAAGTACTTGAAGTCCAGGGCGGGCTTCACCTCGGGGTCCGCGGAGGTGAGGTAAAGGCGGCCGCGGGCGCGGGACTTGGGGATGTTCGGGGTCATCGACACACCGTGCTCGGGGCGTTCGTAGCCGAGCCGCTCCGGGTTGTCGGTGAACGGAATTTGGTAGAAGTGGAACATCAGGTCCGGGCCCTTGTGGTCCGGGTCCCGCTTCACGAACAGGCCCGCGTCGGAGTCCATCGCGGAGTTGCCGGGGATCGGCCCGTTCGTCTCCCAGACGATGACCGACTCCGGGTGGTCGATGAGGTTCTCGCCGACGCCCGGCAGGTCGTGCACGACCGGGATGCCGAGGGCTTCGAGGTCCTTCTTCGGGCCGATGCCGGAGTGCATGAGCAGGCGGGGCGTGTCGACGGCGCCCGCGCACACCAGGACCTCGCGGCGGGCGCTCAGCAGCTTCTCGGCGCCGTCCTTGGTGCGCACGTGCACGCCGCGCGCGGTCGTGCCGTCGAGCTCGAGCTGGTACGCCCACGTCTCCAGGAAGAGGTGGAGGTTGGGGCGGTCACCGGCCTCCATGTGGGGGTGCAGGTAGGCGACGGACGCCGAGGAGCGCTTGTTGTTCTCCGGGTGGTACGCGAGGTCGAAGAAGCCGACGCCCTCCTCGAAGGGCTTGTCGTTGAAGCCGCAGACCTCGGGGACGCCGAGCGCCGTCTGGGCGGCCTCGACCCAGTCGGTGGCGATCTGGTTCTGGTCCTTCTTGGCGACGCGTACGACGTTGTTGCGCAGCTTGCCGTAGAAGGGGTCCATCGTCTTGGCGTTCCAGCCGGTGGCGCCCGCCTCCTCCCACTCGTCCCAGTCGGACGGCAGCGGCTTGAAGGAGATCAGGGTGTTGTGCGAGGAGCAGCCACCCAGGACCTTGGCGCGGCTGTGCAGGATGTGCGAGTTGCCGCGCGGCTGCTCGGTGGTGGTGTAGCCGTAGTCGAGCTCGCCGCCGAGCAGGCCGAGCCAGCGGCGCAGCGTCAGGACGTCGTCCCGGTCGATGTCGCTGGGGCCGCCCTCGATGACGGCGACGGTGACGTCCGGGTTCTCGGTGAGCCGGGAGGCGATCACCGATCCGGCGGTGCCGCCGCCGACGATGACGTAGTCGTACTCGTTCGTTTCAGCCATGGGGGAACTGCTCCTCTTCCTGCGAGGTCGTACAAGGTGCTTTCGCGTAAGGGGGACGGGCGGCTCAGCCCGCGAACCAGCGCACCGGCTGCGGCGCGAGGTTCTCGTAGACGTGCTTGGCCTCGCGGTACTCGGCGAGCCCGGCGGGGCCCAGCTCGCGGCCGACGCCGCTCTTGCCGAAGCCGCCCCACTCGGCCTGCGGCAGGTAGGGGTGGAAGTCGTTGATCCAGATGGTGCCGTGGCGCATCCGGCGGGCCATGCGGCGGGCGCGGCCGGAGTCGGTGGTCCACACGGCGCCGGCGAGCCCGTACTCGGTGTCGTTGGCCAGCGCGACGGCCTCGTCCTCGGTACGGAACGTCTCGACCGAGAGCACCGGACCGAAGACCTCCTCGCGGACGACCTTCATCCCGCGGTGGCACTGGTCGAGGACGGTCGGCTCGTAGAAGTAGCCGGTGGCCGGGCGGGCGTCGGTGGGCTCGGGGCGCTTGCCGCCGCAGCGCAGCACGGCGCCCTCCTCCAGCGCGGAGGCGACGTACATCTCGGTCTTCTCGCGCTGCTGCTGCGAGACGAGCGGGCCGCACTCGACGCCGTCCTCGGTGCCCCGGCCGAGCTTGATCTTCTCGGCGCGGCGGGCGAGCTCGGCGACGAAGCGCTCGCGCACCGACTCCTCGATGATGAGGCGGCCGCCGGCGGAGCAGACCTGCCCGCTGTGGATGAAGGCCGCGTTCAGGGCCTGGTCGACGGCGGTGTCGAAGCCCTCGTCGGTGGCGCAGGCGTCCGCGAAGACGACGTTGGGGTTCTTGCCGCCGAGCTCCAGGGCAACCTTCTTGACGCCGACGGCGGCGGCCTGGGCGACCTTGGTGCCGCTGACCAGGCCGCCGGTGAAGGAGACCAGGTCGACGTCGGGGTGGTCGGCGAGGCGGGCGCCGACGGTGTGGCCGGGGCCGGTGACGATGTTGGCGACACCGGCGGGCAGGCCGGCCTCCACGAGCAGCTCGATCAGCGCGACCGTCGTCAGCGGGGTGACCTCGCTCGGCTTGATCACGAAGGTGTTGCCGGCCGCGAGGGCGGGCGCGATCTTCCAGCTGGCCTGGAGGAGCGGATAGTTCCAGGGGGTGATCATCGAGCAGACGCCGATGGGCTCGTGCACGACGACGCTGTGGATGTCGGCGGACCCGGCGTCGACGACGCGTCCGGCGCCCTCGCCGATCACCAGGTCGGCGAAGTACCGGAAGGCGTCGGCGACGCAGTCGACGTCGACGCGGCCCTCTTCGAGGGTCTTGCCCGCGTCGCGGCTCTCCAGGAGGCCGATCTCCTCGCGGTCGCGGACGAGGAGGTCGGCGACCTTGCGCAGCAGCGCGGCGCGCTCGGCGACCGGCGTGCTCGGCCAGGGGCCCTCGTCGAAGGCCTTCCGGGCCGCGGCGATGGCGGCGTCCGCGTCCTCGGCGCCGCCCTCGGCGATGATCGCGAACGGCTTGGCATCCGCGGGGTCGATGATCTCGCGGGTGGCGCCGGATGCGGCGCTCAGCCACTCTCCCGCCACGTGGATGGTCTGTTGTGCGGACACGTCCCTGTTGCCTTCCGTTCCTGTCATATGCCCCACCTGTCACTCGTGGTAGCCGGGAGCACCTGCCCCGGGCCGGGAAAAGCATGCCTATTCGATGGCCGAAAGTGCGCTGTGTCACTGCGTATGCGGGTACGCGGGGTGAAACGTACGCTCGAAGCACGTTCTGTCACCGGAGGTGACGTTATGAGTACATTGTCCCGTATGCGGCTGCGGACCGCAGGCGCGGTCTGCGGCGCCGCCGCACTGGCGCTGCTCGTCCCCGCCTGTTCGGACGACGACGGCGGCGACAAGGGCGACAAGAAGGACGGCACGGCGGACCTGAGCGCCCAGGAGATCTCCGACAAGGCGAAACAGGAGCTGCTCGACGCCAAGTCTGTCCATCTCACGCTGACGGACAAGGGCACCGACGTCGAAAAGGACGATCCGGCGGCCATGGACCTCGCCCTCGACCGCGACGGCAACTGCGCGGGCGACCTGAAGTTCGGCGGCACCGGCGGCTCGGCGGAGCTGGTCAAGCAGGGCGACAAGGTGTGGATGAAGCCGGACCAGGCGTTCTGGAAGAACCAGGTGCCCGGCGGCCAGGGCGCGGCGGCGGCCGAGCTCTTCAAGGACCGCTACATCCACGGCAGCACGAACGACGACATGCTCAAGGGTCTGGCGGAGGTCTGCGATCTCAAGGAGCTTCAGAAGAGCGTGAGCGACGACTCCGACGGGGACGGCTCCGACGGCGACGACGCGAAGGACCTGAAGAAGGGCAAGGTCACGACCGTCGACGGCACCCGGGTGGTCCCCCTGACCGGCAAGGACGACGGCAACGACACCACGCTGTACGTCGCCACCGAGGGCAAGCCGTATCTGGTCCGCGCCACGGAGAAGGGCAAGGGCACCGACAAGACGACGACGCTCACCGACTACGACAAGCCGGTGCCGACGAAGACGCCGTCGCAGAAGGAGTCGGTGGACGTCTCGAAGCTCCAGGAGGAGCTGCAGCAGACCTGACGGCGGAGCGAGTGAGGCGGAGGCGGGGCACGGGCGGACCCGCGCCCGGCGTCACCCGGCTACTCGTCGCCGTCGAGACCGTCGAGGCCGTCCGGCTCGTCCCGGACGGAGAGGCCCGCCACCCACATCGGCATCAGCCAGTGGACGACGAAGACGCTGAGCGTCACCTGGAACACCAGCGCCTCGACGTCCACGCCCGACGACTGGGCGACGCCCGTGCCGACGACAGCCGCGAGCAGCAGCCAGGTCATGATCCCGTGAGCGCGGGCCTTCACCCGGTCGCGCTCGGCGCGCTGCCGCTCGTCCAGGGCGCGGGGCCGCAGCTCCAGGAGGCCACGGGTGGCGCCGTTGATGATGCCGGTGGCGACGCACCACGGCACGATCAGCGCGAGCATCACCCAGGCGGCCCAGCCCTGCTGCCCCACGACCGTGGCGAGCCAGCCCGCGACGGAGGCGACGGTCAGCACGACGTGCGCGCCGACGACGGCGCGGCGGCGGGCGGCGGTGCGGTACAGCGACGCACCCTCGCCCCGGTTCATCAGGGCGTACAACCGCCGGTCGTACGCGCTCAACTGCTCCTGCTGCGCCATGACTTAACTGTCCCTCCCGTGCCCGTACACCTGATCCGTGAGCGGCTGGAACGGCTCCAGCGAGAACAGCGCCTCGACGGGCAGCCCGAAGTACTTCGCGACCTTCAACGCGAGGTCGAGGCTCGGGTTGTACTGCCCCCGCTCGATGTAGCCGATGGTCTGGTAATGCACGCCCACGGCCTCCGCGAGGCTCTGCCGGGACACCTTCCGCTCGGCGCGCACCATCGCCAGTCTGTTGTGGACTTGCTCGCTCATGTATAAGAAGTACTACATTCCAGAGTGGTTCAGCAACAGCTAGCAGCGTCGGGCCGGGAGTCAGTCCGGGAGCCAGTCCCGGGCGGGGTCGTGGTCCAGCCAGCGGTGGGTGGCCGCGAGGGTGGCGCAGGCGCGCAGGAGTCCGGCCACGCGCGGGTCGGTGTCCGGGGTGGGTCCCGGGTGGACGACGGACCAGGCGTACAGGGGCGTCGGCTCGTGCAGGGGGATGCTGCGCAGGCCCGGTACGTCGGGGAGCGGGGCGTCCGCCGGGAACAGGGAGAAGTGGGTCGGGTCCGCGCGCAGGCGGGTGAGGAAAGGGTCCAGGCCCAGGTTCGGGCCGCCCACCCGGTGCGCGATGCCGAAGTGGTCCGCGAAGCGGGTCAGGAAGTCCAGGCGGGCCGGGTCCCCGGGGAAGCGCAGGACGCTGTCCCGGAGGTCGGCCGGGCGCAGCGCCGGTGCGGCGGCCAGGGGGTGCGCGGCGCTCAGGAGCACGTCCACCGGCTCCACGCGGACCAGGTGCGCGGACAGGCCCGCCGGGAGCCGGCCCGGCGGGACCCGGCCGAACCCCGCCTCCGCCTCGCCCCGCCGCAGCGCCCGCGCCACCGACGGGAGGTCCCGGCCCGCCCCGGGCTCCAGGCCCAGGTGCGGCGCCGCCTCGATGACCGTGGCGAGCGTGCGCATCGGGCCGTACAGATGGCCCCACGCGTCCACCCGCAGCCCGCGCCGCCCCGGCCGCACCGCCGCGACCGCCGCCCGGCCCGCCGCGAGGGCCCGCCGGGCGGGCTCCAGGAAGCGGCGGCCCTCGTCCGTCAGGTCCACGCCGCGCCCGGTCCGCTCGAAGAGCCGTACGCCCAGGGCGGTTTCGAGGCGGGCGACGCGCTTGGACAGCGCCTGCTGGGTGATGCCGAGCCGGTCGGCGGCGCGACCGAAGTGCAGCAGATCGGCGGCGACGACGAAGGCCCGCGCCTGCGCCAGGTCCAGCTCGGCCCCGGCGCCGCCCGCCTCGGCCCGCGCCTCTCCCCCGCCCGGCGGGCGGCCCACCGCTTCTCCATTCGTCGTGCCCACCCCCTCACCATAGGGAACAACCACCAGTTGTCGCCCACGAACAGCAGTTGTTGGACGCCCCGACCGCCCGCCCGCTTCCCTGTCCCCGTGCCTCAAGACGACACCCTCACCCCGTTCGCCGACCTCCCCGGGATGCTCCAGGAGTTCGTGCCCCTCAACCGCTCCCGCGTCCTCGCCGCGGGCCTCGACCCGTTCGAGTACGACCGGGTCACCGGCGCCCTGCGCGGGCTGCGCGAGTGGCCCGGCGCCTTCCGCGCGGCGGGGCTGCGGCACCGGGCGGCCGCCGAGCGGGACGCGGCCGCCGGGCGGACCGTCTCCGCGGGCGAGGGCTTCCGCACCGCGGCCCGCTGGCTGCACTGCGCCGTGCTCATGCCGCACCCCGACCTCGTACTCAAGGAGCGGGCGGCGGCCGAGGCCGACGAGGCGATGGGGCGGTCCCTCGCCCTGCTGGAGCCCGCGACGGCGGTACGGGTCGAAGGCGAGGGGTTCGTGGGGTGGCTGCGGAAGCCCGCGGCGGGGAAGCCCGAGGGGGCGTCAACAGCCGTCGGTCGCCGGGTAGTTGTTATGATCCCCGGCCTCGACTCCGGCAAGGAGGAGTTCCACGCCGTCGCCGACGCCCTGCTCCGCCGCGGGGTCACCGTCTTCGCCATGGACGGCCCCGGCCAGGGCGCCCTCGCCACCCGGGCGCGCGTCGACGCCGACTACCAGCACGTCGTCGCCCGCGCCCTGGACACCCTCTCCGAAGGGCACGGCCTCGGCCCCGAGCCCCGCTTCGGCCTCATCGGGCTCAGCCTCGGCGGCTACTACGCCTCCGTGTCCGCCGCCCACGACCCGCGCGTCCGCGCCACCGCCGCCATCAGCGGCCCCTACCGCCTCACCGCCTGGGAGGACCTGCCCGCCTTCGTCACGCAGACGCTCACCGAGCGGGCCGGATCGGCGCGGGCCGCGGCGGAGTTCGTGCGCCGCGTCGACCTGCGGGACGTCGCGCCGCGCATCGCCTGCCCGCTGCTCGTCGTGGACGGCGCGACGGACAGGACCCCCGGCGTGGTCGACGGGTCCGGGCTCGCGGCGGCCGCCCCGCGAGGCGAGTACCTGCTGGTTCCCGGCGGCGACCACCTCCTCGGCAACGCCCGCGCGGACTGGCTGCCCCACACGGCGGACTGGCTGGCGACCCGGCTCACCCCCTGAGACCGGCTCACCCGGGCGCCGCGACCAGCTCCCGCACACACCCCCGCAGCCACGCGTGCGCCGGATCCGCGTCGTGCCGGGGATGCCAGGCCATGGCGATCCTCAGCGGCGGCAGCTCCAGCGGGACGGGGAAGGTGACCAGGCCGAGGGCGTCCGTCAGCGGACGGGCCCAGGACATGCTCAGGCCGACCAGGTCGGTCCGCAGGAGGATGAAGAGGGCGGCGGGGTACGTGCCCACGTTGCCCACGACCCGGCGGCGCAGGCCGCGTTCGGCCAGGGCGGTGTCGACCGGACCGGCCATCCTCCCCTTCCGCGACACCGTCAGGTGGTCGGCGGCGGCGAACCGCTTCGGCGTCAACTTGCCCTGCGACAGGGGGTGTCCGGGGCGTACGACGCCGACCATCACGTCGTCGAAGAGGTGCTCGACCCGCACCTCGGGCGCGGCCGTGTCGATCACGCCGACCTCCAGGTCGGCGACGCCCTCGCGCAGCACCGGCGCGTCCAGATGGCTCTCGGTCAGGAACCGCAGCCGGATCCCCGGCGCCTCCGCGGCCGCGCGGGCGAACAGCGCGGGGGCGTACGCGGCGGCGAGCGCGTCGTGGCCGACGAGCGTGAGCGTGCGCGAGAGGGCCCGCAGGTCCTGGGCGCCGGGACCGGCGAACACCGCCCGCGCCCGCTCCACCACCGCGCCCACCTCCGCCTGCACCGCGAGCGCGTACGGCGTCGGCACCATCTGGCGGCCCGCCCGCACCAGGACCGGGTCGCCGAGCGCCTTGCGGACGCGGCCGAGCGTGCGGCTCATCGCGGGCTCGGACAGATGCAGCCGGCGGGCGGCGCCGCGCACGCTGCGCTCGTCGAGCAGGACGTCGAGCGCGAGGAGCAGGTTCAGGTCGAGGCCCGCACCGTCCGCCGGGCGTTCCACTTGCGTCACACGCAATCATCCCTTGCAGAACTTGCACTGGAAAGCAGGTACCGGGCGAGCCTACGGTGGCCGTACATCCCCTGCCACACCGCTCCCGAGGAGGAGCCTTGCCTTCGCCTGCCCCGGCGCCGGTCCCCGCCGCGCCCTCCCCTTCCGACCCGTCAGCGGCGCCCGAGCCCCCGGCCGCCCTGAAGCGGTCGACGCTCGTCGTGCTGTGCGCCTGCGTGATGGTCGCGCAGAGCATGGTCGCCGCCATCAACCTCCTGATCCCGCAGCTCGGTTCGTCCGGCCTGCACCCGTCCGCGAGCGAGATCCTGTGGACCGTCGACGCATACGTCATCGTCTTCGCGGGCCTGCTCATCCCGGCGGGCGCGCTCGGCGACCGGTACGGCCGCAAGGGCGCGCTGCTCGCCGGGCTCGGCCTGTTCGCCGCGGGCGCCACGGTCAGCGCGCTCGCCGGGTCCCCCGCCCTGCTCATCGCCGGACGCGGCGTCTCCGGCGCCGGGGCCGCGCTGATCATGCCCGCGACCATGTCGATCCTGATGCGTGTGGCGCCGCCCGAACAGCGCCCCCGCGCCCTCGCCTCCTGGACCCTCGCGGTGGGCCTCGGCGGCCTCGCGGGGAACGTCGGCGGCGGTCTCGTCGGCGAACACCTGTCCTGGCGGGCACTGTTCTGGGTCATGGTGCCGCTGGGCGCGCTCCTCGCCCTGGCCGTGGCGCGCACAACTCCGCGTACGGACAAAGCAGTTGAAGCAGCCGCCCCCTCCCTCGACCCCCTCGGCACGCTCCTGCTCACCGCGGGTCTCGTCGCCGTCCTCTTCGGCATCATCGAGAGCCCGATGTGCGGCTGGGGCGCCCCGCGCATCCTGTGCGCCTTCGCGGCCGGAGCCGTCCTGCTCGCCGCCTTCACCGCGCACGCGCTGCGCTCGCGCGCCCCGCTGTTCGACCCGCGCGTCTTCCGCTCCGCCCGGCTGCGCGCCGCCGCCCTCGGCACGGCGGCCGGCTTCTTCGGCCTGTTCTCGCTCTTCTACGTCAACTCGCAGTACCTGCAGTACGTGAAGGGGTACGGGGCCGCGCGCGCCGGGTTCGCCATCGTGCCGCTGACCGTCGGCATGGCGCTCCTGCCGCGGCTCGCGGCGCGCTGGTCCGGCTCGCCGCGGCCGGTCGTGGGCGGCGGGCTGCTGCTCATCGGCGGCGGGCTGCTCGGCGCGTCCACGGCGGACGCGGGCACGCCCTACGCGGTGTACGTCTGCTGGCTCCTGGTCATCTCGGCGGGCACCGGCCTGTGCATGCCCGCCCTGACCATGGGCGTGGTCTCCTCGCTGCCCCCGCACCAGGCGGGCCTCGGCTCCGGCCTCGGCACCTCCGCCCGCGAGATCGGCGCCGCGCTCGGCGTGGCCGTCACAGGCACGGTCCTCGCCGCCCACACCGGCACCGGCCACACGAACGGCACCGCGGACTTCACGTCCGGGATGGCGGTGGCGCTACGGGTGGTCGGGATCGCGGTGATCGTCGCGGCGGGGGTGGTGACGGCGGGGTTCGGCTCGGCGCGTCCTGAGCGGCCTAACTCCCGCCCGGCTCCGGGCAGTGCGTGAACGCCGGGCAGAACCACTCCAGGGCCGTCGCGACGAGCTCCCGCTCGTCCTGCCTGCCGTCCGCCTCCGGACCATACGCCGCGAGGGCGTACAGCTTGTCGTCGTCCGCCTCGAAGCGGTGATCGACGACATGCCAGGTACCGACGTCCGGCTCGTTCCTGATCCGGTCGGTGAGGTACGTGAGCCTCGCGGCGGGGCGCGGACCGTCGTCGGGCCGGGTCAGCGAGAGCCGCCGGAAGCCCTCCGACTTCGGGATCTTCGTGTCGTCGAGGAACGCCCGCAGCGAGTCGTACGGCGTCGGCTCGCTCACCTCGTACACCTGGAGCCGCCGAGTGCCGTCGAAACTGCGGTAGTTGACGATGGTGATGCCGTTCAGGCCCTCCGCGCCGCTGCGGCTCCAGCCGCGCGGCACGGCGAGGCGGAAACCCTCGTCGTCGGTGACCGACTCGTAGCCGGGCGGCGGCCCGCCCTCCGGGGACGGCTGCGCGGCGTCCTCGGTGCCGGGCACCCCCGCGTCCGTGCCGGGGCTCTGCGCGGGCTGCCGCTCCGTCAGGTACGCCGTCGGCTCCGGCTCGTCCTTCCAGCCGAGCGCCCAGGTGCCGAAGGCGAGCCCGCACACCGCGAGCACCGCGACGGCGTCGCGCCAGGCCCGGCGCTGGCGCGTGGCGTCCCGGTCGTGCAGCGCCGCGAGCTCCCGCTCGCGTTCCCACCCGACCCACTCCTGCCGGTCCCTGTCGTAGATCCGCACCACCGACCGCCGTTCCTTCCCATGCTCTCGCTCGCGTTCAGCCCAGGACCCCGGCGACGGCCTGGAGGAAGGCCGTCACGGACGCGGCCGTCGTGGCGGCGGGCGCGTACTCCGTGAGCCGGTCGCGCAGCCGGACGAGCAGCCCGCGCTCGGTGCGCCCGCCGCGGGTGATCTCCCCCTCGACCTCGTCCAGTTGGGCCGCGATCTCGTCGTCCACGGCCGTGCGCTCGCCCTCGCGCAGCTCGCGGCGCAGGGTGCGGACGGCGGTCAGGAGGTCGCTGTGGGCCCGGTCGGCGACCACCGTCGTGTAGTTGGTGGATTCCGCCTTGCCGTGGTCGCCGAAGGCCTGGGAGCCGCCGTGGATCGCGTTGATCTGTACGTTGGCTCCGCCGCCGCCCGTCGGCCGGTTCTCGCTGCTCATGGGTGTTCCTTCCGTGGGTCGTTCATGCCGCCCCGCTCACGCGAGGGTCTTCTCCGTGTGCGTGGCCCGGCCGTACGTGCCGGTGGCGAGCGCGCCGCCGGACATCTCCTTGATGTAGACCCCGCTGTTGTTGATCTGCGTGATGTGCTGCTCGAAGCGGTCGGTGCGGTAGCCGCCCGCCGCCAGCGCGTCGCGTACGCCCTCGCCGATGCGGTCCTGGAGGGTGCGCGTGTAGCGGGCGACGTCCATCTCCTGGAAGAGGGAGAGGCTGTCGGTGGCGGCGAGTTGGCGCAGGGAGACCAGCGGGGCGTCGGGGGCGAGGTCCGGCGCCGGGAAGAAGCGGGAGCCGAAGCCGTAGAGGGCGCGAAGGGCACGGGTGACGGGTCGCAGGACGCGGGCTGTCCTGTCCTTGGTCGCCTCCGCGTCCGTGGCGGGCATCGACAGCCACAGGCGCAGCGCCGTGCCGAGGGACGGGAGCCAGCGCAGGGCCGTGATGCCGACGGCCACGGACAGGGCGGGGGCGGCGACACACGCGCGGGCGGCGTCGCGCAGCGGGCCCGCCGGTTCGCTCGCGACGAGCGCGTCCACGCCGCGGAACTCCGGCCTGATGGGGCCGAGTACGTGCGGCACGACCTCCAGGACCAGCATGCCGCCCTGCGTGTGCACCCGGACCAGGAGCGAGACGACGACCTGTTCGTTCCAGGCGCCGACCCGGATGCGCAGGAAGTGCCGCCGGGCCTCGCCGCCCTCACCCGCCGCCTCGTCGAGATGGCGGTCGGCCTGCTCGTCGTCGTACACGACCGCCGTCCGCGTGCCCTGCCCGGTGTACAGCTCCTCGTCGCGGCCCGCGCCCGCCGGAAGATAGACGAACTCCTCGATCTCCAGCTGCCGCAGCCGGTCCCGGCTGGTGGCGGCGGCCGCCGTGCTCAGGTCCTCCAGGCGGGGCTCGATCATCCTGATGACGTCGCGCGCGGTGAGCAGGACGGGGGTGCCGCTCCCCTGCCGGGGAAGGGCGGCATGCGGGCCGGTCCCGTTCACACCGGTGCCGTTCGGACCGGCCGCCGTCGCGTCAGTGGCCTTCCCCGTGGTGGCGCGCTTCAACTCCAGTACGACCGACCAGGGTTCGCGGGGCGTTCCGGCGCCGACGAAGGGGCGGTTCACGTCGTACAGGGTCAGGGAGGCGCGCTGCTCGCGGCGGACGCACCGCTCGATGCGGCGGTACCAAGCGGGCAGGCGCGGCTGTGCGGTCACGGCGAAGGTCCGCGGGGCGAGCCGGGCGCGCAGCAGCCGTGTGCGCAGGAACTGCTGGCGCCAGACCACGGCCGCGATGAGCAGCGGGAAGATCACCGGGTAGGGCGTCTCGGCGATCCCGGCGAGCGCCGCGATCCCGTACACCACCGCGGCCGACCAGGCCGTGTACGTCAGGAACCAGCCGAAGCGGCGCCGCAGCCAGGCCAGCGGCGCAGGCAGCGGCACCGGTCGCAGGGGCGCACCGACGCCCGTGTCCCGGCCCCCGCCGACGCGCGCGCACCACAGCAGCAGGACGACGACCGCGTACGCCAGTGCCCAGCCGCCCGGCACCAGGCCGCCCAACTCGCCGCCGGGCTCCGGGCCTTCGGCGGCGGCCGCGTCGGTGCCGAAGGGAAGCTGGGCGATGTCGCCGGCGGACAGCCCCGCGTCGCCGCCGGAGCGGTCCTCCAGGCCGTCCCAGATCATCACGGCGTCCGTGGCCAGGAAGCCGAGCCAGACCGTGAGCAGCAGCAGCGCGGTCACCAGCTCGTCGCGCCGGGCGCGCAGCGCGTGCGCGAGGACGGGCAGCACGTCGGCGCCGAGCGGCGGTGCCACGGGGCGCTCGGCGTGGCCGACGAGTTCGTCGACGACGCGTCTGCGGAACGCGGCGCTGAGGTGGGCGCCCGCGCAGAGCAGCCGGGTGGCGTCGGTGTGCGCGTACTCGTGCCGGGGCTTCTTCGGGCGGGGCCGCCGCTCGGATGGATCGGCTCGCATGCCGCGCAAGTTAATGGAGCGGCGGGTGGGTGTCCCCGGAATGCGGCGGCTGTCCCCCGAAAGAAAATGCCGGAGGGAACTTGCCCGGGACACAAACCGCCCTCCGGTGACCGCGGTGCGCGGCCGCCGGAGGGCGGTTGGCTGCCGTCGGGCGTGCGTCAGGCGTGCGCCTGGACGACGGTGCCGTGGACGGCGACGGTGCCTTAGATGAGGCCGAGGCCGCGGACCGCCTCGCGCTCCTCCTCGAGCTCCTTGACGGAGGCGTCGATGCGGGCGCGCGAGAACTCGTTGATCTCCAGGCCCTGGACGATCTCGTACTTGCCGTCCTTGGTGGTGACGGGGAAGGAGGAGATGAGCCCCTCCGGGACGCCGTACGAACCGTCGGACGGGATGCCCATGGACGTCCAGTCGCCGGCGGCCGTGCCGTTGACCCACGTGTGCACGTGGTCGATGGCGGCGTTGGCGGCGGAGGCGGCCGAGGACGCGCCACGGGCCTCGATGATCGCCGCGCCGCGCTTGGCGACGGTCGGGATGAAGGTGTCCGCGAGCCACTGCTCGTCGTTCACGACCTCGGCGGCGTTCTTGCCGGCGATCTCCGCGTGGAAGACGTCCGGGTACTGCGTCGCCGAGTGGTTGCCCCAGATGGTGAGGCGCTTGATGTCGGAGACCGAGGTGCCGGTCTTCTTCGCGAGCTGCGACAGCGCGCGGTTGTGGTCAAGGCGGGTCATCGCCGTGAAGCGCTCCGCCGGTACGTCCGGGGCGGCGGCCTGGGCGATCAGGGCGTTGGTGTTGGCCGGGTTGCCGACGACGAGGACCTTGATGTCGTCCGCGGCGTGGTCGTTGATGGCCTTGCCCTGCGGCTTGAAGATGCCGCCGTTGGCCTCCAGGAGGTCGCCGCGCTCCATGCCCTTCGTACGCGGGCGGGCGCCGACGAGGAGGGCGACGTTCGCACCGTCGAAGGCGACGTTCGGGTCGTCGCTGATCTCGATGCCGCTGAGCAGCGGGAAGGCGCAGTCGTCGAGCTCCATCGCGGTGCCCTCTGCGGCCTTCAGGGCGGGCGTGATCTCCAGGAGGCGCAGGTTGACCGGCACGTCCGGGCCGAGCAGGTGGCCGGACGCGATGCGGAACAGCAGCGCGTAGCCGATCTGGCCGGCCGCGCCGGTGACGGTGACATTCACGGGAGTGCGGGTCATGGCGATCTCCGTAAGACAGCTGGCGGTGGGGGTCCCTGCCCCATGTGCTGGATCCCCGCCGACGCCTCTTCGATCGCCTCTCGATGATCGATCTCTTGGCATCAAGAGAGATCCGCGGTCAGGCTACCGCGAGGGTTCTCGCCGGGGGCGTCAGGGGGCTGTGGCTCACCCCACACGCCGGGGGCGAGGCGGTCGCCCCCCGCACGCCGGGCCGAGGCCGAGGTGGCGGCCGCCACCTCGGGAGAGGAGACGTGGCGGCCGCCTGGGGGTGTGACCACTCCCGTGGGGGTACGGTGCGCCTGCCCGGCGGGGGGCCACGCATGCCTCCCCGCCGCGCGGAGTTTCGTCCCCGCCACTACCGCGGCGGATCCCTCCCACCCGCCCACCCGTTCACCGGAACAAGAGGCATCAGGCCGCCCCTTGCGCCCACCCATGCCAACCCACTCGCGCGGGCCTGCGCTTCCGGTGCCACAAACGCCCGTCCGGCGTCGACGAGCCGAGTGGACACATCCGTCCCCGCCGCTGCCGCGGCGGATCTTTCCCACCCGCCCACCCGTGACAGTCGTCCGACGGCCTCGCGCCGCAGTGCGTGGGAACAACGCCGCCCCCGCTGTGGGCAGCCCACGCCGTCGGTACCTGCTGTGGGCAGCTGGGCCGCCAGGGGCGGCACGGGTGGGCACAGCCCCAGGCCGACGGTGCCGATATGTGGAGGGGGCACCGTCCGGGCCGAGGGGACCATTACGGCTTGGGGAGGGGCACCCCTAGGCCGACGGTGACGTTACGGCTTGGGGAGGGGCACGCCCCGGGCGGCGGGCGCTGTGGGCCGGCCTTGGCCCACGACCCCGCGGCCGGCGGCAGTCACTTCGTGCAGGCCGTCCGGCCGGACTTGAGCGTCGCGCACGCCTTCGCCGCCGCCGCGTTCTTCACGGCGACCATCGGCGTGTACGCGTCGAGGTCGGCGCCCACGGTCCCGTTCTGCCGCGCGGCCGAACCCGCCCCGGTGATGTGGACCTTGTCCCCGGGCGCGGCCTGGGTGATCCGCGCCCACGCGGCCCCGCAGGTCTTGCTGTACCGCACCTCGACGAGCGTCTTCGTCGTCCCCACCGTCGCCCGGGACGTGGTCTTGGCGAACTCGCCCCCGCACCCCATGTTCTCGGGATCCTTGCCGGTGCAGTCGGCCCCGCTGCACTCGACCCCCGCGGGCAGCTCCGCGGTGGACGTCGTCGGCGAGGCGGACGGCTTCGCCTTGCCGTCGCCACCGTCGTCGTCCTTGCCGAGGTCCGTGAGGAACACCGCCGCGGCGATCACCACGAGCGCCCCGACGACCCCCGCGAGGAACATCGTCAGCTTCCGCTTGCGCCGCTGCCCGTCGGGCGACTTCCCGTCGGGCCCGAGTCCGGGCCCGGCCACGGCCCCCCGCCCCCCGGCCCCGTACGCCGGCGGCACCGTCGACGCCGTGGCGGCAGCGGCGGCAGGCGGCGCCGACGCCTCGTACGAACACGACGAAGGCGTCGACGGAGCCTGAGCCGAAGCCGCCGCCGAAGCCGCCGCCGAGGCCGAAGCGGCGGACCCGGCCGCCCCGGAAGGCGCCGCGTACCGCACCCCCTCCGGATGCTGCTGCCCGACCGGCGGCACCGTCGGCGACACCCCGGCAGGACCCGCGATCCCGGTCACGGCCCCGACCCCGCCGCCCCGCGCCGCCTTGTCCGAACCGCCGTTCCCCTTGGGAGCCTTGGCGTCCTTGGAGCTCACCGGCGGGTTCGCCGCGAGCTCGCCGAGCGCGGCCCGCGCCTGGGAGATCCGTATGGCCTGCATCGTCATGTCGTGCCGCATCTCGGAGCGGCTCCAGGCCCGCTCCGCCAGCTCCCACATGGTGATGAGGTGCACCGGCGGCGTGCCGGTGACTTCGGCGAGCGCGACGATCGCGCCCTTGGGGGCGAGCAGCCGCCCGTTCAGATAGCGCTCCCACGACGTCTTGCTGTAGCCGGTCCGGTCCGACACGGCCGCGATGCTGAGACCGCTGCGGTCAACCAGCCTGCGCAACTGGCTCGCGAACTCCCTGACCTGCGGATCGAGCTCATCCGGTAGCGCCTTCCAACGAGGCATTGCTCCCCCTGTTCCCCCCCGTACGTGCCTGCCTGCCCCCGCGCGTCGTGCCCTCTGCCCCGGCTCCCCCAACCCCCCGGAGCCCCGCACAAGCCCCGAACGCTCCGGTCCTGAACTACCCAGAGGGATGCGCCGAGCCAGGATGTCAGTTCCCGGAAAGGGAGCGCACAGGAGCATTTGGGACAGAGTGTGCCCCGTCGCACGCCCCGCGGTCCACGGCCCAGTGTCCCACCGACGTCCCGCTCCACGATGCGGAACCCCTGCTCCCGGTCCGGGACGTCCCGGAACCGTCCCGGATGCGGCGGTTGACCCTGTTCGGGGGTGCCCCGATGCCGAAGCATCGAACCCGGCACCGCTGTGTGCCGTGACCGAACCACCAGGGGGGAACCACCATGCAGCACCGCACCACCACCCGCACCCGCCGCCCGCACCGGCTCCTCGCCGCCGCCGTCGCCGTGACCGCGGGCGCCGGCCTCGCGCTCGCCGGCACCGCGCCACTGGCCCAGGCCGCCGGGCCGCACGTCATCGACGGCGGCGGCGACGCCTTCAACGACTGGGGCGACGAGGGCACGCTCTCCCGCCACCGCCACGCGCACTCCAACGCCACCTGGCTGTGGCAGAGCGTGCTGTACGCGGACGGCGCCAAGTGGCGCGACGGCAACGGCGTCCGGCACACCTTCACGAAGGCCGACGTCGACGGCCGCTTCGGCTGGAAGACGGCGTCCGCCACGAAGTGGTGGCAGGCCCACGAGGACCTGGAGGACGTCGACGGGGTCGTCGGCAAGGAGACGTTCGGCGCCGCGGACAACTTCCTCAGCGGCCCGCACTCGGGCGGCAAGGTCGTCTACACGGGCTTCGTGCACCACGTCGGCTTCAAGCGGATCGCGGGCACGTACTACGTGAAGATCGACGGCCACTGGAAGAAGGCCTCGTACAACCGCCTCGGCTGACGACCGCCGGGGCCGTCACTCGGTGGCGGTCCCCGGCGTCCGGCGCTTGCCGAGCGGCTCGGAGACGCTCGCGCCGGGGTCGAGCGACGGCTCTCCGCCGGTGCCGCCGCGCTCCGCCGCCACCTGCCCGACGGCCCACAGCAGGCCCGCGAGCAGCAGCGCGATCACCGCGAGCGCGGAGCAGGCGACGAGCCGCCAAGAGGGCGCGGGGCGCCGGACGGGGGCGGGGGCCGACGCCGCCACCTCAGCCGTACGCGGCTCGGCGTCAGCGGTACGCGGCTCGGCGTCATCAGCCGTACGCGGCGCACCGTCAGCGGTACGCGGCTCAGGCGTCCGCGGCCACACCCGCACCGCCAGCTCCCGCCCCGCCGCGAGCCGCGCGCCGTCCGTCCCCGCGACCCGGCACAGCGCGAGCACGGCCTCCCGGGGCGGGGGCTGCCGGCCGTTGAGGTACCGCTGCCAGGAGGACTTGCTGTACGCGGTTCTGGCACCGAGCGCGACGAGGCTCAGGCCCGTGTGGTCCTTGAGCCGCCGCAGCTGCTCGACGAAGTGGCGCACCTCCGGCGGCAGTTCGTCCGGAAGCGGTTGCCAGGCACCCGCGCGTGTCCCCATGGCGCACCCCCCAGCGCGACCCGGTCGCCGGCCGGCGGCGGTCGCGTCGACCGACTGACGGTCGCGGGGCCCGGTTCGGTTCCGTCCGGGTCGCCCGTTTCGCCCGGTCCGGCGAGGCCGTCTCGCACCCGTAGCGGGCCAAGGACACCGCTGCGGAATGGTCACTTCCGTGCCACAGGGACCTGGCGCGACTTGCTGCCGGGATGGCGCGTCCATGACGCTTGAGGCACAGGGCGAGCACACGGCTCGCTCCCGCGAACCGACGGCGCCCGTCCTCCCACGGGGGAGAGGACGGGCGCCGTCTTGCGTACGTCACCAGCGGAAACAGCGGACACAGCGGATACGGGGCCCGACCGACGGTCAGATGCCGGAGCCGCCCGGGGTCACGAGACCGGTCTCGTAGGCGATCACCACGGCCTGCGCCCTGGTGTCCAGATCCAGTTTGTTCATGGTGCGGTTGAGGTGCGTCTTGACGGTCGCCTCGCTGATGTACAGGCGGTCGGCTATCTCCGCGTTGGACAGGCCGCGCGCGATCAGCTTCAGGACCTCCAGCTCGCGCCCGGTGAGCGCGGCGAGGTCGGGCGGCGGCGCGTCCGCCTCGGCGACGGCCCCGGCGCGTACCGCGAAGGCCTCCACCAGGCGGCGCGTGACGCTCGGCGCGAACAGCGCGTCGCCGCTGCCCACCGCGGCCACCGCGGCGAGCAGCCGCTCCGGACCGGAGTCCTTGAGCAGAAAGCCGGCCGCGCCCGCGCGCAGCGCCCCGTACACGTACTCGTCGAGGTCGAAGGTGGTGAGGACCAGGATGCGCGGCGGGGGGTCCGCGGCCTCGGCGAGGATGCGCTCGGTGGCCGTGATGCCGTTCATGCCGGGCATGCGGATGTCCATGAGGATCACGTCGGGGCGCGCGGACGCGGCCAGTTCGACGGCCTCCGCCCCGTCCCCTGCCTCACCGACGACCTCGATGCCGGGCGCGGCCCTGAGCACACCGACGAGCCCGGCGCGGATGAGGAACTGGTCGTCCACGACAAGCACCTTGATGTGTGCTGGGCTCATTCGGTGGCATCGTCTCCTGGCGGTGCGGCCCGCGCCGATGTCGGCAGGGTGAGCCTGACGGCGAACCCTCCCGCGCTGCGCGGTCCGATGCTGATCGCTCCGCCGTAGAGCTTGGCTCGTTCTCTCATACCGATCAACCCATGTCCACCACTGCTCCTCACTCTGTCCGGAATCACCTCCTCCCCGTTGTCGGTGACGGACACCTCGATGTGGTCGCGGTGGTAGTGCAACTCCACGATCGCGCTGGCATGACGCGCGTGTTTGAGCACGTTGGTGAGGGCTTCCTGCACCACGCGGTACGCGCACAACTCGACGCCGGGCGCGATCGGCCGCGGCGTCCCCGTGACTCTGAACTCGACGGGCACGCCGCCCGCCCTGACCCGGTCCGTCATGTCCTTGATGCGGTCGAGCCCCGGCATCGGCGCGTCCGGCACCTCTCCGCCGTCCTCCCGGGCCCGCAGCACGCGCAGCATGCGCCGCATCTCCTCCAGGGCCTCGGTGCTGGTGGCGGATATGGTGCCGAGCGCGGCGCGCGCGGTCTTGGCGTCGGACTCGAAGACGAACGTGGCGAGCCCCGCCTGCACGGAGATCACCGACATGTGGTGGGCGACGACGTCGTGCAGCTCCCGCGCTATCCGCCCGCGCTCCTCCACCACCGCGTCCCGGGCCCGTTCCTGCTGTTCGGCGCGGGTCTTGCGGGCGAGTTGGTTGGAGCGGCGGGCCAGGTATCCCATGCGCCACACCAGGGCGTTGGCGCAGATGCCCTGCGCCGCAATCGACGGCAGGGAGCCGTGGTTGCCGTCGCCGCTGATGTAACCGCCGAAGATCCAGATGCAGGCGAGCAGCGCCGCGCAGCAGCCGGTCGTGCGCGTCGGGCGCTGCACGGCGACCGTGTAGAGACAGACAATCGGGGCGAACGACGTCACCCCGGGCCAGTAGCCCTCGAGGACGTACACCCCCCAGATCACGTACGTCACCAGACAGACCGCGACCGGTGCCCTCGAGCGGACGACACCCGGCGCGATCGCGAGCAGCGCGAGCGCATAGCCGCGGGCGTCCAGGTCGGACCAGCCGATCGCGGCGGCCTCGGGCCCCACCACCGCCAGCATGCCCACTTGCGCGAGGGCAAGCAGCACGTCGACGGTGAGCGGGCGGAGGCGCATCGTCGCAGCGTAGCCCGCGTACCCGCCGGTATACGTCCATCGGTCGCCGTACCGCGAAAGTTGTAGACGAGGTCGTTGTACGACCCCGGGCGTAGCCGAACGTCAACCCGGCACGGGACGACGGGGGCACGCGCTCAGCGTAAGTTTTTGGCTCAGCACCACCCACCGCGTCGCCTTGACGAACGGCGCGCACGGGGGAAGGGGGCGTGGGCCCGCAAACGGGGGTTTGCACGGGGGACCGGGCCTGCGCCCCGCAAGCTTCAGCACGGCACGACCGGCTGGATCCGCACCGCCAGGTGCGACAACTGAAGACCACTGAGGTTGCGGCTCCGTGCAGGGGCGCACGGAGGAACGGGCCCGCGACCGCCGCACCACCCCCTGCCCCCACGGCCAACGGCCCGTACTCTCCTGGCGAGTACGGGCCGTTGGTGTGTGCCGACCGGTGCGCCGGCCCTTAGGGGCCGACGGCTCCCGGCTAGCTGCTGATCGTGAAGTGCAGTGTGTCGTCGAGGAACGGGATCTCCAGCCACGGGTTCGGCTGCGCCATCATCGCGAGCAGCACGATCACCAGGCCGAGACTGCCGTACGTCACCATGTCCGTGAACCGCGAGCGGACCGCCAGCATGCCGACGCCCGGCAGCCACCAGCGCATCACGGCCCCCGCGAGCAGCGCGAGCCCGATCAGCAGCGTGCCCACACGGAACACGTCGAAGGCGGTCAGGAGCAGCCCGAGCCCCACCAGGGACACGACGCCGAGCAGCGGCCACTGCCGCGCCGGGGCGGGCGCGTCCCCCGACGCCGCGCGTCCCCCGCCCTCGGGCCGGGCGGTGTCCCGCGTGAACAGCGGGAACCGCCGGGACACCTTGCGGGGTTCGCCGTCGGGGCCGGGGGCGCTGACGGCGCCCTTGGCGGACCCGGCGTCGACGTCGGCCTCGGCTCGGGGCTCGGCGTCGGCCGCGGCGTCGGAACCGGCCTCGGGCTCGGCACCGGCCGCGCCCTCGGGTGTGGCTTCCGGCTCGGCCGCGGCGTGCGGGCCGTCCTTCGCCTCCACGTTCATCCCGTCATCCCCCTCCCCCCGCTCAGCCCTCGGCAGCGACACGTTCCGCGGCCTCGACGACGTTGACGAGGAGTTGGGCGCGCGTCATCGGGCCCACGCCGCCCGGGTTGGGCGAGATCCATCCGGCGACCTCGGCGACGGCCGGCTCGACATCGCCGACGATCTTGCCGTTGCCGTCCCGCGAGACGCCGACGTCGAGCACGGCGGCGCCGGGCTTCACGTCCTCGGCCTTGATGAGGTGCGGCACCCCGGCCGCCGCCACGATGATGTCGGCCCGCTTCAGGTGGGAGGAGAGGTCACGGGTGCCGGTGTGGCACTGGGTGACCGTCGCGTTCTCCGACTTGCGGGTGAGCAGCAGCGGCATCGGCCGCCCGATGGTCACGCCGCGCCCGACGACGACGACCTCGGCGCCCTTGATCTCCACGTTGTGCTGCCGCAGCAGCCGGATGATCCCATAGGGGGTGCACGGCAGCGGTCCCGGCTCGTTGAGGACGAGCCGGCCCAGGTTGGTGGGGTGCAGGCCGTCCGCGTCCTTGGCCGGGTCCATCAGCTCCAGGATGCGGTTCTCGTCGATGCCCTTGGGCAGGGGCAGTTGGACGATGTAGCCGGTGCACGCGGGGTCGTCGTTGAGCTCGCGCACGACGGCCTCGATCTCCTCCTGGGAGGCGGTCGCGGGCAGTTCGCGCTGGATGGAGGCGATGCCGACCTGCGCGCAGTCGCGGTGCTTGCCCGCGACGTACTTGTGGCTGCCGGGGTCGTCGCCGACCAGGACGGTACCGAGGCCGGGCGTGACGCCCTTTTCCTTCAGGGCCGCCACGCGGGCGGTCAGTTCGGACTTGATCGCTGCTGCGGTGGCCTTGCCATCGAGAATCTGGGCGGTCATGACTCCATCCTCGCGGATGAGCCCGCCCGCGTACCAATCCGGGGGCACTCGCGCACCCCCCGCCACCCGCTGTGATTGCACTTGCACAACGCGCGGAGGCACGGCTGGACAAATACCGCGGCGCTGAAGAACGATGAGTGCCACAGTGCCGCGGCCGGTGTCGGGGGGACCGACGCTTCTGTGAACGTTTCCTCCGTGCGTGTCGCGACGTCCCCGCACTCCCCGACGGAGGAATCCCCACCATGAGCAACCCCTACGGGCCGCCACCCCAGCAGCCCCAGCCGGGCCAGGGCCCCGGATACGGCTACCCCCAGCAGCCCCCGCAGGGCGTACCGCCCCAGCAGGGCGGCTACCCGGGCCAGGGCTACCCGGCCTACCCCCAGCCGACGCCCGGTCAGTCCCCGTACGGGGCCTACCCGCAGCAGCCCGGGTACGGCTACGACCCCGCCGGATACGCGGCGCGTCCGGAGCTGGCGCACTGGGGGCTGCGCGCGGGCGCGCTCCTCATCGACGGCCTGGTCTTCGCCGCCGCCTACCTCGTCATCGGCATCGGCGCCGCGGTGGGCCGGGGCGGCGCGGGAATCGTCATCATCCTCGTCGGTGTCCTCGCCGTGCTGGCCTTCGTGATCTACCAGCTGGTCCAGGAGGGCAGGACCGGCCAGACGATCGGCAAGAAGGCCGTCGGCATCCGCCTGCTGCGTGAGCTGGACGGCCGCCCGGTCGGCGTCGGCATGGCGTTCGTGCGCAGGCTCGCGCACTTCCTGGACAGCCTGCCGCTCTACCTCGGCTGGCTGTGGCCGCTGTGGGACGACAAGAAGCAGACCTTCGCCGACAAGGTCTGCGGCACGGTCGTCATCAAGGGCTGACCCAAGGGCTGATCTTCCCGGCACCGTACGCGGGTGGCCGCACCCCGGCGTGGGGTGCGGCCACCGGCACGTACGCCGCAGTGGACAGGCAGCACTAAATAGAACGTCCGTTTTAGTGGAAGAAGTGCCGCGTCCCCGTGAAGTACATCGTGACGCCCGCCTTCTTCGCTGCCTCGACGACCAGTTCGTCGCGGACCGAGCCGCCGGGCTGGACGACGGCCTTGACGCCCGCGGCGGTGAGGACCTCCAGGCCGTCGGGGAAGGGGAAGAACGCGTCGGACGCGGCGAACGCGCCGCGGGCCCGCTCCTCGCCCGCCCGCTCGACCGCGAGCTTCGCGGAGTCGACGCGGTTGACCTGGCCCATGCCGACGCCGACGGACGCGCCGTCCTTGGCGAGCAGGATCGCGTTGGACTTCACGGCGCGGCAGGCGCGCCAGGCGAAGGCCAGTTCGGCGAGCTCGCCCTTGGAGAGGGCGTCCCCGGTGGCGAGGGTCCAGTTGGCCGGGTTGTCGCCGTCGGCCTGGAGGCGGTCGGTGACCTGGAGCAGCGCGCCGCCGTCGATGGGCTTGACCTCGACCGGCGCGGAGGGCGCCTGCGGGGCGCGCAGGACGCGGATGTTCTTCTTCTTGGTGAGGGCCTCCAGCGCGCCGTCCTCGTAGTCGGGCGCGACGATGACCTCGGTGAAGATGTCCGCGACCTGCTCGGCCATCTCCCGCGTCACCGGCCGGTTCACGGCGATGACACCGCCGAACGCGGACAGCGGGTCGCAGGCGTGCGCCTTGCGGTGCGCCTCGGCGACATTGCCGCCGATCGCGATGCCGCACGGGTTGGCGTGCTTGATGATCGCCACGCACGGGTCGTCGTGGTCGTACGCGGCACGGCGCGCGGCGTCCGTGTCCGTGTAGTTGTTGTACGACATCTCCTTGCCGTGCAGCTGCTGGGCCTCGGCGAGGCCGCCGCGGCCGTCCCCCGCGGCGAAGCCGCTATCAGACACATAGAGGGCGGCCTTCTGGTGCGGGTTCTCGCCGTAGCGGAGCTGGTTCTTCAGGTCGAAGGCGGCGCCGATGAAGTCGGGGAAGCCCTCCTTGCCGGACTGCTCGGTCTCCAGGAACCAGTTCGCGACGGCGATGTCGTACGCGGCGGTGTGCTGGAACGCTTCGGCAGCGAGCGCCCGGCGCTCCTCGAAGCCGAAGCCGCCCGCGCGGACGGCGGCAAGCGTGTCGGCGTACCGGGCCGGGCTGGTGACGACCGCGACCGACGGGTGGTTCTTGGCGGCGGCGCGGACCATCGAGGGGCCGCCGATGTCGATCTGCTCCACGCACTGGTCGTAGCTCGCGCCGGACGCGACGGTCTCGCGGAACGGGTAGAGGTTCACGACGACCAGGCCGAACGGCTCGACGCCGAGCTCCTGGAGCTGCTTGCGGTGCGCCTCCAGGCGCAGGTCGGCGAGGATGCCGGCGTGCACGCGCGGGTGCAGCGTCTTCACCCGGCCGTCCAGGCACTCGGGGAAGCCGGTGAGCTCCTCGACCTTGGTGACCGGCACCCCGGCGGCGGCGATCCGCGCGGCGGTGGAGCCGGTCGACACGAGCTCGACGCCCGACTCGTGGAGCCCGCGCGCGAGGTCTTCCAGGCCGGTCTTGTCGTAGACGCTGATGAGTGCGCGCCTGATCGGGGCTTTCGTACCTTCGGCGGTGGCCGTACCTTCGGCGGTCACGGGATAACTACCTTTCGTCCCTCAATCGAGAAGCCGTCGCGGGCCAGGCGCCCCACGACTTCGACGAGCAGCCTTCGCTCGACTTCCTTGATGCGCTCGTGCAGCGCGCTCTCGTCGTCCTCGTCCCGAACCTCCACCACGCCCTGCGCGATGATCGGGCCGCTGTCGACGCCGTCGTCGACGAAGTGGACGGTGCAGCCGGTGACCTTCGCGCCGTACGCGAGCGCGTCGCGCACGCCGTGGGCCCCCGGGAAACTGGGCAGCAGCGCCGGGTGCGTGTTCACCGTGCGGCCGCCGAACCGGGCCAGGAATTCCTTCCCGACGAGTCGCATGAACCCGGCCGAGACGACCAGATCGGGGTCGTACGCCGCGGTGGCCTCGGTGAGGGCGCGGTCCCACTCGTCCCGGTTCGCGTAGTCCTTCACCCGGCACACGAACGTCGGCAGGCCCGCGCGCTCGGCACGCTCCAGGCCCGCGATGCCGGTCCGGTCGGCGCCGACGGCCACGACCTCGGCGCCATAGGCGTCCGCGCCGCGCTCCGCGATGGCGTCGAGCAGTGCCTGCAGATTCGTACCTGATCCGGAGACCAGCACGACGAGGCGCTTGGCCTTGGCCACGGCGGGGCCCTTTCTCGGGAGTTCTCTTTGTACGGTCGCACGAAGGCTTCGTGTCCCCCGATACGGGGAACCCTACGAAGCGGCCGACCGTCAGCAACGATACCGGCACACCGGACGGCCCCTCACGGGACGGGGGCGCGGCCGGAAGGTAGCGTCTGTGGGGGCAGACTCCTGAACTCCGAGTTGCCAAGCTCCATCGCCGAGTTGCCCGGTCCGCCGAACCGGGCCGCCGAGCTCTATCAAGGGGAAGACGCACACCTGATGCCGGACCGTAGCCTCCGCCTCCCGCTGCCTTTCGCGTACGACCCGCCCCGCACGCAGGGCTCGACACGCGACGGAGTGGGCTCGCCCCTGCTGCGGGACGGGGGCGGGCAGCCTTCCTCGCCGCCGCGAGACTCCGGCGGGGCCGGGGCTTCCGGGTCTTCCGGGGAAGCCAGTGGATCTTCCGGAAACAGTGGATCTTCCGGAAGCCGTGGGTCCTCCGAGGACAACCCCTTCGCGCCGCCGCCCGAGGGCGCGCCGGAGCAGCCCTGGCAGCCGCGGCGGCCCACGGGCGGGCAGGGGTCCGACGGCAACAACGGAGACAACGGCGGCAACGGCGACGACGGCCGGGGCGAATCGCCCTGGGGCAGCCAGTGGAGCGACCGGCAGCCCGGCCGGTCCTCGGGCGGCGGCTTCGGCGAGCGGCCCCGCGGCCAGGGTCCCGACGGCTCGGGGTCCGGCTCCGGCGGCCAGGGCGGCGGGATGCGCTGGGACCCGAAGGACCCGGCCCAGCGCCGCGCCCGCTACGCGCTGCTCTCCGGCATGTGGGCGTTCTTCTTCGCGCTCTTCGGGTGGCGGTACGTGGCGTTGCTGCTCGGCGCGCTCGGCCTCTACTGGGCGATCAGCGCGCTGCGGGCCAAGCCGCGCCTGCCGGACCCGACGGCTCCGGTGCCGACGGCCGCGCAGGGGTCGGCAGGCGGCGCGGGTGCTGGGGGCTCCGGGGCGTCCGGCGGCTCCGGCAACGGCTCGCGGCCGCAGACCACGGCGGCGATCAGCGGTCTGGTCACGGCTTCGCTGGCGCTGGTGATGGTGCTCGCGACGTTCGCCGCGCAGCTCATCTACCGGGACTACTACACGTGCCGTGACGACGCCCTGACCACCGAGTCCCGCCAGTCCTGCGAGGACCTGCTCCCGAAGGAGCTGCGCCCGCTCCTGACGGACCGCGACTGACGCGTACGTCCACGCCGCTCCCCTGGCCGGCGGGGGCGGCGCGGACGTGCTCACGCGCACGCACAACGACGAAGGTCCCCTCACTTCACCCGTGAGGGGACCTTCGTCAATGGAGCGCCCGGCAGGCCTTGCACCTGCATCTCCCATCGGATGATGGACGTCTTTCCTTGGACCACAGACGCGCGACTCCCGTGCTGTGCACCGAAGTTACGCCATGATCATACACACGGACGCCGCCCCAAGTACAACTCCCGCCAGGGCAGACACCCGCCACCCGCCCTCGCTTCCCGCTCCCCACTGTGGGCAGTCGTGCCGCAGGGCGGCTCCCGCCCCTTAAAGGCAGCCCAGTCCGACGCCCACTGTCACGACAGGGGGTCACCCCGCTCGGGCCCCGCGGGCGCAACCGCCTGCGGTGCCGGAACCGCTGCCTCACCGCACACGGCCACGCCCCGCTTCCACCACCACCGCACCCCCAAAGCCACCGGCACCCCCACCACCCCGGTCCACGCCACAGCCGCAAGCCCGGTGAACCACCACACCGGCCCGAACTCGGCCAGCACCCGCACCCCCATCGGCCCCCCGGCCACCCCCGCGAGCCCGCCGCAGACGACCCCGCACAGCACCGCCGCCACCCCGGCCCCCAGAGCCGTCCGCCCCACCGACCAGGGAGCCTCCCCGCCCGTCGCCGCCCGAGCCGTGAACCACCCGAGCACACCCCCGGCCGCCACCGGCACCACCCCCACCGCCCACGTGAGCGGCGACCCGCCCCCGCCCTCCGGCACCGCCGCGAGCAGCGGAAACGCGGGTAGCAGCGGAGCGGTGTCCGCCCCGAGCGGCCCCACCACCGTCCCGGCCCCCAGCACAAACCCCGGCCCGAGTCCGTACGCCGCCCCCCACACCGCCGCGTTCGGCACCAGCGCGAGGGCAAGCAGCAGCACCGCGAACCGCCCCGACCACCCCGTGGTGACGTCCAGGAACGCGTCCCGCACCAGCCCCCCGTGCAGCACCACCGACACCCCCACCAGCAGCGCTCCCCCGCCCACCAGCACCGCCGTCCCCGCGGCGGCGGCCCGTCCCACGGCGGCCCCCCGTTCCCGTACGAAGCGACGTACCGCGTCCGGAATCCGCAGCCCGTCCACCGCGCGCCGCACCACCCCCGGCAGCGGCCCCGGCGGCCGCCCGTGCGCCGTCCACACGCCGAACCCGGCGGCCGCCGCCGCGAGCAGCGGCACGTGCCCCATCGCGCTCAGCCACGAGGGGCGCAGCTCGCCGCCCGCCGCGTACACCGTGGCCGCCGTCGCCACCAGCAGATAGCCGCCGACCACGCCCGCCAACGAGGTCCGTACCCCCATCGCCCGCTCGTCCGGGTCCGCCGCGTCGCGTGCCGCGCGGTGCACCAGCCAGGCCGGCAGGGCGAGCAGCAGCAGCGGCGTGACGCCCACCGGTGCGGGCGCGCCGGACAGCGTCTCGGTGCGGACCAGCTCCGTGCCGTGCGCGAGCAGCCACAGCGCGGCCGCCACGTGCAGCGCGCCGCCCGGCCCGCTGTCCGGGTACGGCGAACTGATCCACAGCCCCATCACCAGGACCGCGAACGCGCCGAGCCCGAGCCCCGCGGCGATCGCCCCGCCGAGCAGGCAGGTGCCGAGGCCCGGCGCCGCCTGCTTCCGATAGAGCGTCAGAGAACCAGCGTCATCGGTCATATGGGTCACGCGGTCATGGTCCCAACGACACGCGCTTTCGCCATGTAACGGGCGAATGCCCGAAGTGTCGCTCAATATACGTTTATGTACTTTTTCGGACGACGGATCGGCTAGCCATGTCACAGAGCCCTGCCATGCCGCTGCCGTCCCCCAAGGAACGCCGCAGGCTGCGCGAGGCGAAGTCGCTGAGCCAGGCCGAGGTCGCCGCGAAGATGGGCGTCTCCCGCGAGACCGTCCGGGCCTGGGAGGCGGGCCGCAAACACCCCCGCGGCCGCAGCCGCGTCGCGTACGCCCACCTCCTGGCGGGGCTCGCCGACGGCGGACCCGGCGAACAGTCCGCCGCCCCCGGCACGGCCCCCGGTACGGCCCCCGACTCCGGCCCCGCCGACGCGGGCCCGCCGAGGTCCGCGCGGAAGGCGCCCGGGACGGTGGCCTATGACCAGGAGGCAGGACCGGGACCGAAGCGAGGCGGGGGAGGCGGGGCGGCCGAGGCAGGCCCGAACGCGACTGCGGACGCGGCGGCGGGCCGGGACCCGGAGGCGGCCGCGGAACTGGTGGGCGCCCAGGAACCGGCGGCACCCCCGGCCACCGCGACGCACCTGGCGCCGGACCTGGACCAGAACCGGGACCTGGACCAAGACCAGGACCAGGACCGAGACCGGGTCCAGAACCGGGTCCAGGACCGGGTCCAGGACCGGGACCTGGACCGGGACCTGGACCGGGTCCGGGACCGGGACCTGGACCGGGTCCGGGACCGGGACCTGGACCGGGTCCGGGACCGGGACCTGGACCGGGTCCGGGACCGGGACCTGGACCGGGTCCGGGACCGAGTCCGGGACCGAGTCCGGGACCGGGACCAGGACCGGGACCAGGACCGGGACCAGGACCTGGACCGGGACCTGGACCGGGACCAGGACCTGGACCTGGACCTGGACCGGGACCGAGTCCGGGACCTGGACCTGGACCTGGACCGGGACCGGGACCGGGACCGAGTCCGGGACCGAGTCCGGGACCGGGACCGGGAGCCGGACCGGGACGCGGTCCCCGACCCCATGGCCGCCCCCGACCCCTACGCCAAGCGCCCCGTCCCCTCCCCCCACACCCCGGAAGCCGCCTTCGACGCGCTGTGCACGCGCACCGCGCCCTCCCTCGTACGGCAGGCGTACGCCCTGACCGGGCGCCGCGGTCTCGCCGAGGAATCCGTCGAGCGGGCCTTCCAGCACGCCTGGCAGCGCTGGCCGGAGGTCGCCCTGGACCGCGATCCGGCGAGCTGGGTGCGGGCCGCCGCGCACGAGTACGCGCTGTCCCCCTGGCACCGCTTCCGGCGCGCCCACCGCGCCCCCGGCACCCCGCCCGCGGAGGCCGCGCACCGCGCGGTCCTCACCGTGCTGCTGAGCCTGCCGCCCGCCCGGCGCCGTACGCTCCTGCTCTACGACGGCGTCGGCCTCGACCTGCCCGAGACCGCCGCCGAGACGGAGGCGACCACACCCACCGCGGCCTACCGCCTGCTGCACGCGCGCCGAGCCGTCGCCGATGCGCTGCCCGATGTCGGCGAACAGCCGGACCTCCTGCACCGGCACCTCGACGCGCTCGGCCGCACCGAGCGGCTGCGGCAGCCGCGGCCGGAGCGCGTCCGGCTCGGCAGCGAGCGCCGGGCCCGCCTCTGGACCCGCGCGGCCATCGCGTTCACGGCCCTGATCATCGGCGCCACCGCCCTCACCGTCCGCACCGCCCCCACCCGCTACGAGCCCCCGCAGTCCCCCGGCAGGGCCATCAGCGGCGTGCCCCCGCGGATGGGCCCGGGGCCGTTGTCGTACGAGGACGAGGCCCTCCGCGAGAAGCTCCGGGCCGAGCCGTACCACGGACCGGAACGCCTGCTGCCCGAGCTCAGATGACGTCAGCTCCGATGACCACGAAAGCGGGCCCGCACCCCGGCGAGGGGTGCGGGCCCGCTTTCAGTGACGGAAAGCCGTCAGCCAGTGACGGAAAGCCGTCGGCCGGGAAGACGAAGACGTCAGCCGGCGAGGATCGCGCGCGCCAGCTTCGCCGTCTCGGTCGGCGTCTTGCCGACCTTCACGCCGGCGGCCTCGAGGGCCTCCTTCTTCGCGGCGGCGGTGCCGGAGGAGCCGGAGACGATGGCACCGGCGTGGCCCATGGTCTTGCCCTCGGGCGCCGTGAAGCCCGCGACGTAGCCGACGACCGGCTTCGACACGTTCTCCTTGATGAAGTCCGCCGCACGCTCCTCGGCGTCGCCGCCGATCTCACCGATCATCACGATCAGGTCGGTGTCGGGGTCGGCCTCGAACGCGGCGAGCGCGTCGATGTGCGTCGTACCGATGATGGGGTCGCCACCGATGCCGACGGCCGACGAGAAGCCGATGTCACGGAGCTCGTACATCATCTGGTACGTCAGCGTGCCGGACTTCGAGACCAGGCCGATGCGGCCCGGCTTGGTGATGTCGCCCGGGATGATGCCGGCGTTGGACTGGCCCGGGGTGATGAGACCGGGGCAGTTCGGGCCGATGATCCGCGTCTTGTTGCCCTTCGTCTTCGCGTACGCCCAGAAGGCGGCGGAGTCGTGGACGGCGATGCCCTCGGTGATGACGACCGCGAGCGGGATCTCGGCGTCGATGGCCTCGACGACGGCGGCCTTGGCGAAGGCCGGCGGCACGAAGAGGACGGAGACGTCGGCGCCCGTCTTCTCCATGGCCTCGGCGACGGAACCGAAGACCGGGATCTCGGTGCCGTCGATGTCGACGTTGGTGCCCGCCTTGCGCGGGTTCACGCCGCCGACGATGTTCGTGCCGTCACCCAGCATGAGCTTGGTGTGCTTCATGCCCGTGGCACCGGTCATGCCCTGGACGATGACCTTGGAGTCCTTGTTGAGGAAGATAGCCATGGCTGTGGTTTTCCCTCGTCCCTTACTTGGCCGCGGCCAGCTCGGCGGCCTTGTCGGCCGCGCCGTCCATGGTGTCCACGCGCTGCACCAGCGGGTGGTTGGCGTCCGACAGGATCTTGCGACCCAGCTCGGCGTTGTTGCCGTCGAGACGGACGACGAGCGGCTTGGTGACTTCCTCGCCCTTGTCGGCGAGCAGCTGCAGCGCCTGGACGATGCCGTTGGCGACCTCGTCGCAGGCGGTGATGCCGCCGAAGACGTTGACGAAGACGGACTTGACGTCCGGGTCGCCGAGGATGATCTCGAGGCCGTTCGCCATCACCTCGGCGGAGGCGCCGCCACCGATGTCCAGGAAGTTGGCGGGCTTCACGTTGCCGTGGGCCTCACCGGCGTACGCGACGACGTCCAGGGTCGACATGACCAGACCCGCGCCGTTGCCGATGATGCCGACCTCGCCGTCGAGCTTGACGTAGTTGAGGTTCTTGGCCTTGGCGGCAGCCTCGAGCGGGTTGGCTGCGGCCTTGTCCTCGAGCTCCTCGTGCCCGGGCTGGCGGAAGTCGGCGTTCTCGTCGAGCGAGACCTTGCCGTCGAGGGCGATGACCTTGCCGGAGGCGACCTTGGCCAGCGGGTTGACCTCGACGAGGAGGGCGTCCTCCTTGACGAAGGTCTCCCACAGGGTCACGAGGATGTCGGCGACCTGGTCGGCGACGTCGGCCGGGAACTTCGCCGCCTTGGCGATCTCCTGGGCCTTCTCCTTGGTCACCCCCTCGTTGGCGTCGATCGGGGTCTTGGCGACGGCCTCGGGCCGGTTGGCCGCCACCTCCTCGATCTCCACGCCGCCCTCGACGGAGGCGATGGAGAGGAAGGTGCGGTTGGTGCGGTCCAGGAGGAAGGAGACGTAGTACTCCTCCACGATCTCCGGGGCCGTCTCGGCGATCATCACCTTGTGGACCGTGTGGCCCTTGATGTCCATGCCGAGGATGTTGGTGGCGTGCTCAACGGCCTCGTCGGAGGTGGCGGCCAGCTTCACGCCGCCGGCCTTGCCGCGGCCACCGACCTTCACCTGTGCCTTGACGACCGACTTGCCACCAAGCCGCTCGGTGGCCTCGCGCGCCGCCTCAGGCGTGTCGATGACTTCACCGGCCAGCACCGGTACACCGTGCTTGGCGAAGAGGTCCCTCGCCTGGTACTCGAACAGGTCCACGCGCGTCCGTCCCTTTTCAGTGATCTCGCGCCGCTGTCGCTAGTGCAGCGGCTTCAGTCTCTGCGTGCTCTGCGTGGGCGTGCCGCGAAGGGCAACGTGACTGCGCTGTCACAAGGGAGGCGTAGCCGAAGAGTCCGGTACGCGGCATGTCCGTCTCGCAGGTTATCGCCGTGGGACGTGGGTCCCTAAATCGCAGATCACATTTGCGCGGTGATGACGGTCACAGATCGTGCGGCGGGGGTGCGGGCGAGGGCTGCGGGGCGGGGTGTGTGCCGGGGCTGCGTGTGCCGGGGTGGGCCGGAGCTGCGTGTGCCGGGCTGCGTGCCTGGGCTGCGTGCCAGGGCTGCGGGCCGGGGCTGCGGGCCGGTGGCTCCGGGCGCCGCCCGGCGGTGTCCCGTCCGCGGGGATGCGCGCGCGGGCCCGTCGCAGGGGAGGGCGACGGGCCCGCGCGTTTGCTTGCGTGATCAGCCGTTGTACGTCGCCTGGTACGCGGCGTCGTACAGCGGGAGGCCGGTCGCGCCGCCGCCCGGCAGGTAGTCCGGGGTGACCGAGCGGGTCACGTCCTGGGCTCCGGCGACGGCGTTCCCGGCGAGCGACCGGGCGTCGGCGCCCACCGTGCCCGTCAGGTCCTGCGCGAACGGCTGCACGTCGGCGACCACGCCGCCCGCGAACGGCTGTACGTCGCCGACGGCGCCCCGGGCCAGGCCCTCGGCACTGCCGCCGACACCGGCCACGACCGGCTGGACCTGGTCGGTCACCGACTGGACGACCGGCTGCACCGAGCCGACCACGCCCCCGGCGAACGGCTGCACGTCCTCACCGACGACCGCCTGCGCGAACGGCGGCACGTCCGCGACGACGCCGCCCGCGAACGGCTGCACGTCACCGAGCACGCCCTGCGCCAGATAGCTCACGTCCCCGACCGCCTGCAGCGCCACCGGGACCACGCCGTCGACGGCGGTCCGGGCGATCGGCGGCAGCACGGATTCGGCGGCGCCGTCCACGACCGGGCTCGCGGTGGTGAGGGCGGCGCCGGCCAGGGTCTGGACGTCCTGCGTGGCGCCGCCCGGGACGGCGTCGACGATGCCGGGCAGGTTGTCGACGGTGCCGGGTGCGTTGCCGAGGGCGCCGGTGGCTGTGCCGGTGGCGGTGGCGACGGTGCCGTCGACGTTCCCGAGGTCCGGGGCGAAGGCGGAGAGGGGGCCGAAGAGGTAGTCGATCTCCCCTGCGTCCTTGACCTCCGTGACGTCCTCGACGCCCTTGATGTCGGGCACCTGGGACTCGACCTCGGACACCTTGCCCTGGACGTCCCGCACGCCGGAGAGGTCGACCTTGTCCTCGACGCCGGAGACGGTGCCCCGCACGTCGGAGACCTTGCCCTGCACGCCCGAGACCGTGCCCCGCACGTGCTTCACCGAGGACGCCTTCTTCTGCACGTCCTGCACGCCGCCCGGCACGACCTTCTTGACGTCGCCGAGCGTTCCCTTGACGTCCTTGACCGTTCCCTTGACGTCCTTGACGTCGTCGACCGAGTCAACGGCGTCGGACGCCTGGTCGGGCACGGCGACGGAGTGCGCGGGCAGTTCGTCCGCGCTGGCGACGGCCGAGCCGAGCGCCCACGCGCCGGTGACACCGGCGGCTATGACGATGGAACGGCGAATGTTCTTGTTCATGTGTACGTCGGATCCTTCGGATTCGTACTGGCTGTGGAACCGGCCCAAACGACCGGCGGGCAGACCTGTGCCGCCCCCGCGCGCGGCAGGTCGAGCAGGAGAGAAGGCCTGCCCTAGCCAGGGAATTCGAGGATGTCCCGGTGCCTCTCGCGTACCGGATCGGCACCGGCCGACGCACACGCTCCGGCCACCAGCCGGACCTCGCCGCGGCCACCGGGACCGGCCGCGCACTGATCGGCGTGACGCTGCGAACTCCCGTCACCCGCCGACTGACCACTCACACAACCGCCCGGCCGACCGGGCAGCGGCCCCGGCCCCTGCCCTCCGGTCCCGTGCTCACCGAACGCGGCACCGTCCAGGGCATCGCCCCACGCCCGCTCAACGGATCCGTCGCCACCCGGCGGCGTCCAACCGCGGTGCGGATACGAGGAGTCGAGGCTCGGCCCGTGAGCCGCCAGGCCACCGCGACGCTCTTCGCCGCCACGAGCCCCGCTCTCGCCCCCGCTGTCCTTGCCGCCCCTGCCGTCCTTACCGCCTTCAACGGCAGGCGGCGCGGGCGTCGTTGTCCCGGCCCCGGCGTCGTCGCCCTGCCCGGCACCCGTACCCGGCCGGGTCGGCTCGGGCAACAGCTCCTGGGGCTCGGGCAGTACGCGACCGGGCTCGGGACGCACCCGCCGGGCATCGGGCAGCGCGCCCGACCGCACGTCGTCCACGGCCCGCGCCGCCCCGTCGACGACGCCGCGCACGGGACGTACGACACGCTCCACCGCAGGCCGCGCACCGGACTTGACGGCGGGCTCGACCACGTCGGCCGTGGCGGCGGACTCGGTCGCCTCGGCCTTGCCGACAGGCTCGGTCGCCTCGGCCGTGGCGGCGTCCGAAGCACCGGAGGTACCCGGCGTACCGGGCACGCCCCGCGCCACCGACCGCACTACATCCGTCGTCCCGCCGACCGTCGTCGCCCCGCCGTCCGCCGCCCGCGCCCGCTCCCCGCACACGAGGCCGATGACGACAAGCCCGGCGAGCAGCACGAGCACCTGCAGCGCGCGCCGCCCGGCGGCCGCGCGCACGAAGCGCGCCGCCGCACCGGGCTGAACGGCTGCGGAAACCAAGGCGGGACGACCTTCCGTACAGCTATGAGGACTGGGGGGGGACGGGCACAGCGCGCGGAACCTCTCGCTCCGCGCGGGCGAAGGCGTAGATACTCGCACGAGAGCCGGGCCGTCGCGCAAGCCCCCTGCTACTGATGCGTATGCATGTCCGGTATGGGCAGCGGCCTTCTCTCGATCGCCGCCGCCATCACGTCCGGGAAGAGGTCGGGCGTGCAGGCGAAGGCCGGCGCGTCCAGGGCGGCGAGCGCCGCCGCGTGCTCGCGGTCGTACGCGGGCGCCCCTTCGTCGGACAGCGCGAGCAGCGTCACGAACTGCACCCCGGACGCCTTCATCGCCGCGACCCGCTTCAGCATCTCGTTGCGGATACCGCCTTCGTAGAGGTCGGAGATGAGCACGACCACGGTGTCCGCGGGGCGGGTGATCTGCGACTGGCAGTACGCGAGCGCCCTGTTGATGTCGGTGCCGCCGCCGAGCTGCGTGCCGAACAGCACGTCCACAGGGTCGTCGAGCTGGTCCGTCAGGTCCACGATGTTCGTGTCGAACACGACGAGCCGGGTGCTGATGGACCGCATCGAGGCGAGCACCGCCCCGAAGACGGAGGCGTACACCACGGACGCCGCCATCGAACCGGACTGGTCGACGCAGAGGATGACGTCCTTCTTCACGGACTGCGCCGCCCGGCCGTACCCGATGAGGCGTTCGGGGACGATCGTCTTGTACTCGGGCAGGTAGTTCTTGAGGTTGGCCGCGATGGTGCGGTTCCAGTCGATGTCGTGGTGGCGCGGCCTGCTGACGCGGGCGCTGCGGTCGAGGGCGCCGGTGAGGGTGGCCCGGGTGCGGCTCGCGAGCCGCTTCTCCAGGTCCTCGACCACCTTGCGCACGACGGCCCGCGCGGTCTCCTTTGTGGTCTCGGGCATCGCCTTGTTGAGGGAGAGCAGGGTGCCCACCAGGTGTACGTCCGCCTCGACGGCCTCCAGCATCTCTGGCTCCAGGAGCAGCGCGGAGAGGCCGAGGCGGTCGATGGCGTCGCGCTGCATGACCTGCACGACGGACGAGGGGAAGTACGTCCGGATGTCCCCGAGCCACCGCGCGACCGACGGCGCGGACGCCCCGAGCCCCGCCGAACGCTCCCGTCCGCGCCCCTTCTTCTCGCCGCCTCCGTAGAGCGACGCCAGCGCCCCGTCCATCGCGGCGTCCCGCCCGGCCAGCGCGCACCCGGTCCCGTCCGCGGCATCTCCCCCGAGCACCAGCCGCCACCGCCGCATCCGCTCCCCCACCCCACCATCGCCACCCGGGCCGGCGCCCTCGTCTGCGGCGCCCTCGTCTGCGGCGCCCGCGTCGACACCCGCGCCCACCGCGGCCCGCCCGACCGCAGCGCCCCTCACAGCAGGCGCGGGCCCTCTTCCGAGACCGGCGGAATCCAGCCCGTCCGGCGTTTGAGGACGAGGCCCGGAGGGCCGATAAAGGGGGGAGCGGGGGCGAAGCCCCCATGGTGCCTGGGGCCCAGACGAAGCACCCGCGTCCACTCCGGTCTCCACGTCCACCATCACGCCACCCCCACAAGCCGGTTCCGACTCCGTCCGGCGCCACCACCGGCGGCACCGCCCTGCCCAGCACGACCCCGCACCTGCCCGTCGCCGAGCCCCAACAGCAGGCCCACCACCGGAAGCACCGCGTCCGCCCGCTCCCGGTCCAGCTCCGCCGCGAACCCGGGCGCGCCCTCGGTCATGAGCGCCGCACCCGACTGCCCCGGCCCCCGGCGCACCAACTCGCCCAGGGTGCGCCGCACCCCTGGCTCGTACGCGGCGAACGTCCGCCGCAGCAACGGCAGTACGTCAACGAAGGCGTCCCCCGAAACCCCCGTCAGCCACGCGTCGACGAGCCCCAGCAGCCGCTCGTCGTGCACGAGCAGCATCCCGCCCCCGGCCCCGCCCCCGACGAACCCCTCGATCCACGCGGCGGCCTCCCCCGGCTCGGTACCGGGCGACAGGGCGAGCCCCATGAACCGCGCGGCCTCCCCCTCGGCGAGCACCCCGTCGTCCATCAACAGCCGCGCACACCGCCCCCGCACGACCCCGGCAACCCGCTCCCCACCAACAAGCCCCCGCAACACCCGCTGCCAACGCCCCCGAACGCCCCCGGCAAGCGGCGACTTCGGCAGCTGCGGCACCCCGGCCTCTGCCTCCACCGCTGTGGGCAATCGTCCCGCAGGGCGAGTGGGGCCTCCCCTGCTCGAGCAAGGTCGAGAGCTTGGGGAAGGGTGGGCACAGCCCACCTCGCCGGGCGCCTCTTCGTCCGACGTCGCCCCAGGCCCACCTGGGCCAGCCCCGCCGCCCTCGGCATCAGCCAGTTCCCCCAGCAACCCCACCGCCACATGCACCCCGTCGACATGCCCCCGCATAGCCGCCGCAGCGTCCGCGTCGAGCCCCGCGCACGCGGGAGCCAGCCCCACGAACACCCGCTCGGCCAGCCCGAGAGCGACCTCCCCCAAAGCCCCAGTGGACGTACCCCGCACATCCCCGTACCGCAACGACCGCACCAACGCGGGCAGCGCCTGCGCCAGATGCCCGACGTCCGCGTCGAGCGCGGCCCGGTCGGCGAGCACCCGCATCACCACGGGCAGCGCGTCCGGCAGGTCGGCCAGCAGACACCGCTCGGCCAGCGAGGTCACGTCGGCCAGCGCAGCCGCCCCCACCGCGTCCGCCTCGGCCTTGGCGGTGGCGGCGCCGACCACCGTGGTCCCCCACACCCCGGCTTCCGCGACCCGCACCGACAGCTCGGGCTCCCACCGCAGCCGCCAGGTCTCCCGGAACGTACCCGTGCTCCCGCGCGACTCCGCCGGCTCCCCCCAGCCGATCCCGAGCAGCCGCAACCGGTGCAGCAGCCGACTGCGCGCCGCGTCCGTCTCCTTGCGCAGGTCGAGCTCCAACTCCCGCTCCAGGGACTCCGGTTTGAGCCGGAGCCTGCGCTGCAGCCGGGTGAGGTCGCGCTGCAGCGGCACGGCCGGCGCCGACTCCGGCACTTCGCCGAGCACATCGCCGACCACCAGCCGGTCGTGCACCAGCGCCAGCGGCACGTCCGACCCCTCGCACATGACGGCCCGCACGGCGTCCATCGTCTCGGTGAGCCCCGGCAGCGGCCGCCCGCGCATCACGGCGAGCGTGTCGGCCAGCCGCACCGCCTCGATGACGTGCGCGGACGACACGAGCCTGTCCTCGTCCCTGAGCAGCCCCGCGACCTTCGTGAGCCAGCGCTCGACGGGCCGGTCGGGCGCGCCGAAGAGGTGGCCGTACCAGCCGGGCGAGTCGATGCCCGCCCCGTACCCGCTGTGCCGGGACAGCCGCCGGTGCGTCCACGGCACCCACGTCATGTCGACCTTGACCTTCGGGAGCCCCTTGAGGACCGCCCGGTCGGCGGCCACGGAGACCTTCTCGCGCAGCGCGGGCACATGCCAGGCCCCGCACACCACGGCGACGCCGTCACCCCCGAACTCCCGCTGCGCAGCCGGCAGTTGGAGCCGCATGTGTGCCTCGCGCAGCAGGTCCCGGTCGTGCCCGCCTCTGCCGTACGCCTCGCGCAGCGCCCCCATCGCCTCGCCGAGCGCGTCGAACGGCGCGAACGCGTCCCCACCGTCCGCCCGGTGCTCGACGACGTCCTCCCACCAGCGCTCCGGGTCGTCGTACCCCGCGGCCCCGGCGAGCGCCGCCAACGGATCGACCCGCACGGCCTCCTCCGCCGACACCGCGGACTCGGGCCCCGCGGCTTCTCCCGCGCCGCCCGGACCACGCGTCCCCGCAGGGGCACCGGCCGGATCCGTCGCACCCCCGTCGTCCGTACGCGAGCCCGCAGGCTCCGCCTCGCCGTCGGGGGCCGACGCCCCGCCGTCCGCGGACCCGGCCTCGTCGTCCGCTGCCCCGGTCTCGTCATCCGCGGGCGCAGCCACCTCGCCGCGCGCCAGCGCATGCGCGGCCGGCAGGTCCATGAAGCGCACCGGGACCCCGCGCCGCACCGCCCACTGGATCGCCACCCACTCCGGCGAGAACTCGGCGAGCGGCCAGAACGCCGAGCGGCCGGGCTCGTCCACGACGTGCGCGAGCAGGGCGACCGGCGGCCGCATGTCCGGCTCGGCGGCAAGACCGACGAGACCGTCCGCCTCAGGAGGCCCCTCGATCAGCAGCACCCGGGGCTCCGCCGCATCGAGCGCGGCACGCACCGCCCGCGCGGAGCCGGGCCCGTGGTGCCGCACCCCGAGCAGCAGCGGCCCGCCCGCCCCAACTCGGGAGGACCCGGCGGCACCGGCGCGCGCGGCCACACCGCGCCCGCGCTCCTCCTCCGTGGCCGTCATGCGCTCACCTCGCGGCAGGCGCGGTAGAAGTCCTTCCACCCGTCGCGCTCGCGCACGACCGCTTCCAGATACTCCTGCCAGATCACGCGGTCCGCCGCGGGGTCCCGCACGACCGCGCCGAGGATGCCCGCGGCCACGTCTCCGGGGCGCAGCACTCCGTCCCCGAAGTGCGCGGCCAGGGCGAGGCCGTTGGTGACCACGGAGATCGCCTCGGCCGTGGACAGCGTGCCGCTGGGGGACTTCACCTTCGTACGGCCGTCCGTCGTGATGCCGTCGCGCAGCTCGCGGAAGACCGTGACGACGCGGCGGATCTCGTCGATGCCCTCCGGTCCGGCCGGCAGGTCGAGGGAGCGGCCGATCTGGTCGACGCGGCGCGAGACGATGGCGACCTCGGCGTCGGCGCTCTCGGGCAGCGGCAGGACGACGGTGTTGAAGCGGCGGCGCAGCGCGCTGGAGAGGTCGTTGACGCCGCGGTCGCGGTCGTTGGCCGTGGCGATCAGGTTGAAGCCGCGGACGGCCTGCACCTCCTGGCCCAGCTCCGGTATGGGCAGGGTCTTCTCCGACAGGATCGTGATCAGCGTGTCCTGCACGTCGGCGGGGATGCGGGTCAGCTCCTCGACGCGCGCCGTCATGCCCTCGGACATGGCCCGCATCACGGGGCTCGGCACCAGCGCGTCACGGCTCGGGCCGTGCGCGAGCAACTGCGCGTAGTTCCACCCGTACCGGATGGCCTCCTCGGGAGTCCCGGCCGTGCCCTGCACGAGGAGCGTCGAATCGCCGCTGACCGCCGCCGCGAGGTGCTCGGACACCCACGTCTTCGCGGTGCCGGGAACGCCGAGCAGCAGCAGGGCGCGGTCGGTGGCGAGGGTGGTGACGGCGACCTCGACGATGCGGCGCGGCCCCACGTACTTCGGTGTGATCACGGTGCCGTCGGGCAACGTGCCGCCCAGCAGATACGTCGCCACGGCCCACGGCGAGAGCAGCCAGCGGGCGGGGCGCGGCCGGTCGTCCTGCGCGGCCAGCGCGGCGAGTTCGGCGGCGAAGGCGTCCTCGGCGTGCGGCCTCAGCGCCTGCCCGGCCTCCTCGGCCACGCCCGGCGCCGCCCCCGCGGACGTGGTGGCCTGCCCGGCCGGCTCCACGGAAACAGACATGGTGATCCCCCTCCAGCTCATGCACGCGACAGCGACGCGGCGCGACGCATGCGGCAGCAACGACGCGGTCTCGCCGACGGCTCGGCCGCGATGTGTTCCACCGTGCACCACGCCACTGACAATCGACCTCGGCACGGCACTGACCTGCGTAGATGACCGGAGCGTGACCGATTGTCAGTGCCGGGACCTACCTTCGACTCATGACTCAGCAGGGGGTTCGCTGGACGGCGGACCAGGTGCTGGCACTGGCACCTGACGCGTCGTCACAAAAGGCGGGAAGCAAGCTCGGCATCGCCGGGCCGTGGTCGCGAGCGGGCAGTTCGGGCGAGGGGGCCGTGTGGGGGCTGTGCAAGGGCAGCGGCAGCAAGCCGTATCAGACGGTGATAGACACCGCCGACGTGGCGGGACCGGCGTACAAATGCAGTTGTCCGAGCCGCAAGTTCCCGTGCAAGCACGCGCTCGGCCTGCTGCTGCTCTGGTCCGGCGAGGAGGACGGCCGGGCGGCCGTGCCGGACGGGGAGGCACCGCCGGACTGGGCGCAGGAGTGGCTGGAGGCGCGCCGCAACAGGGCAGAAGCAAAGCTGAGTTCACCCGCTCCCGGACCCGCCGCGTCGGCTGATCCGGACGCCGCGCGCAAGCGGGCCGAGCGCAGGGCGGAGCGGGTCACGGCGGGTGCGACGGAGCTGGAGCGGCGCCTGTCCGACCTGCTGCGCGGCGGCATGGCGGCGGCCGAGCAGGCGGGTTACGGCCTGTGGGAGGAGACGGCGGCCCGCATGGTCGACGCCCAGGCGCCCGGCCTTGCCGCGCGGGTGCGGGAGTTGGGCGCCATACCGGGCTCGGGCCCCGGCTGGCCCGCCCGCCTCCTGGAGGAGTGCGCGCTGCTGCACCTGCTCACCTCGGGCTGGCTGCGCCGCGACGAGCTGCCCGACGCCCTGGCGGCGACGGTCCGTTCCCGCACGGGCCTGCCCGCCTCGGCGCAGGGCCGCCACCTCCGGGACACCTGGCAGGTCCTCGCGCAGTACGACACGGCGGACAGCAAGCTGACCACGCGCCGCATATGGGTGCACGGCGAGCACTCCGGGCACACGGCCCTGCTCCTGTCGTACGGGGCGGCGGGCCGCGCCCCCGCCCTGGCCCTGCCGGTCGGCCTCGCCCTGGACGCCGAGCTGGTTCCGTACGCCGCCGACCCGGCGTCCCGGCAGCTCCGCGCGGACCTGGGCGAGCAGTTCACGGCGCCGAGCCCGGTCACGGGCCACCCGCCGGGGATACCGCCCGCCGAGGCGGCCGTCCGGTACGGCGAGGCGGTGCGCGACGATCCCTGGCTCGAGTCGTGGCCGGTCACCCTCGGCGGCGTCGTCCCGGTCCCGAACGGCGACGCGGGCTGGCAACTGGCCGACCCGGTCGGCGATCTGGCCCTGCCCATCGCCCCGTCCGCCGTGTCCCGCTCCGGCCTGTGGCGCCTGGTGGCCCTCTCCGGGGGCGCCCCCCTCACGGTCTTCGGAGAGTGCGGCCACCGGGGCTTCACACCCCTGGCGGCCTGGCAGCACGACAGGGCGGAGACCGTGCGGCTGTGACGTCCCGCAAAACCCCGGCAAGGACGAACCCGCGCAGCCCCGGCGAGCGAGAAGAGCGAGAAGCGGGTCCCGGAGTGACGCGTCAAGGCAGAAGCGAACCCCGGAGCGAAGCGTGAAGGCAGAAGAACACCGTGCAGGCAGAAGAACACAAGGAAAGGGAGGAGGGGAGATGACCGCACCCACCGCCGCCCACGCGGAGGCAGCCGGGCGCCACGCCCGCATCCCCTGGGAGGAGCTGGTCACGGCGGCACTCCTGGGCACGGACCGGCGCACCCCGCCGGTCGCCACCCCCGGCAGGGACGCCCCGGCGGCCCTCCTGGACGCCGCCGCCGTACAGACCGTGCGACGCCGGGCGGGCCTGCGCGCCGCCCCCGCGGCGGAGCGCCCCGAGCCAGCGCCCGAGGACGGCCGCCCCGTCGTACCGGCGGCGGCCCGGCGCAGGCTCGCGACGCTGCTCGCCGAGCACACGGGCGCGGGCGGCGGCCGCCGCGGCACCGCACCCGACCTGATGGAGCTGCTGCCCCAGTGGCTGGCCCTGGCCAACGACCGGGGCTTCACCGCGCCCCCGGAGCTCCTGCCCGCCCTCCTGAACGCGGCCCGCGGGCGCACCGACCTGCGCCCCCAGGCCCTGGCCTTCGCGGGCCCGCGCGCCCAGTGGCTGGCCCGGCTCAACCCGGACTGGAAGTTCGCGCTGCGCGCGGCACAGGGCCGCGCCCCCGCGTCCGGGCCGCGGCAGGAAGGTGAGATCCAACGCCGCTGGCAGGAGGGCCTGTTCGCGGAGCGTGTCGCACTTCTCGCCTCCCTCCGGGCCCATGAACCGGACGCCGCACGGGAGTTGCTGTCCAGTACGTGGACGACGGAGCGCGCCGAGGACCGGCTGATGTTCCTGGACTCGCTGCGTACGGGGCTGCGCCCGGCCGACGAGCCGTTCCTGGAGCGGGCACTGGGCGACCGGAGCCGCAACGTCCGCGCCACCGCGGCGGAGCTGCTCTCCGCACTGCCGGACTCGGCGCTCGCCGCCCGCATGGCGGACCGGGCCGCGTCCTGCGTGGCCCTGGACCGCACCGCGGGCACCCCCGCGCTCACCGTGGAGGCGCCGCACGAGTGCGACGCGGGCATGGAGCGGGACGGTGTCGCGCCGAAGCCGCCCGCCGGGCGGGGCGAACGCTCCTGGTGGCTCGGGCAGTTGGTGGAGGCCACTCCCCTGACGTCCTGGCAGAGCCGGCTCGGCGACCGCTCCCCGGCCGACATCGTGGCGCTGCCCGTGGCCGACGACTGGCGGAGCGAGCTGCACGCCGCGTGGTGCCGTGCCGCCGTCCGGCAGCGGGACGCGGAGTGGTCGAGAGCGCTGCTCGGCTCCCCGTCGTCGCCCGACGCCGCGGGCCCGGGGGCGGTGTCCCTCGCGGAGCGCGCCAAGCTCCTCACCACGCTGTCGGCGTCCGAACGGGCCGAGTGGGTCGCGGGGTTCATCGACGCGCACGGCCTGTCGGAGGCGTTCCAGTTGCTCGGGGTGTGCGGGGTGCCGTGGGCGCCCGCGCTGGGCCGCGCGGTGGTGGACGCGCTGAACATCGCCCGTGACGCGGGCAGCTACCCGTGGAGCTTCAGCGGGGTGATGGGCCTGGCGGAGCGCTGCCTGGACCCGGCGGAGGCGGTGCGCCTGGAAGCCCTGACGGCCGTACCGGACGAGCCCGAGGACGCCTCCCCCGGAGCGGGCGGCTACTGGTCGGAGGCCTTCCAGCGCCTCGTCAGCACGTTGCGCCTGCGCGCGGCGATGCGCGAGGAACTGGGCGGTTGAGGCGTGGGGCCGGGCGAGGGCCGCGTGGCGCGGGGGAGCGCACGGCACAGCCACCCCGGCCCCACGGCCGCACCAGCCGCACCAGCCGCACCAGCCGCACCAGCCGCACCAGCCGCACCAGCCGCACCAGCCGCACCAGCCGCACCAGCCGCACCAGCCGCACCAGCCGCACCAGCCGCACCAGCCGCACCAGCGTCAACGCCCTTGCGGCGCCCGAAGTCCCGTCCCCGGGACAAACGACGGCCCGGCCTCTGGGAGCACCAGGGACCGGGCACGACGCCCAGCGAGCCGGGGCCCGCCCCGACCCTCAGGAACCGCGGAGGCCTACGCCTCGGTCGGATGCCGCACGTTCTCGCGCACCCACTCCACGATGGCCGTCGTCGTCGCCCCGGGCGTGAAGATCTCGGCGACGCCCTTCTCCTTCAGGAGCGGGATGTCCTCCTCGGGGATGATCCCGCCGCCGAAGACCTTGATGTCCTCCGCGTCGCGCTCCTTGAGGAGCTCGATGACCCGGGCGAAGAGGGTGTTGTGCGCGCCGGACAGGATGGAGAGACCGATCGCGTCGGCGTCCTCCTGGATCGCCGTGTCGACGACCTGCTCGGGCGTCTGGTGCAGGCCGGTGTAGATGACCTCCATGCCGGCGTCGCGCAGCGCCCGCGCGATCACCTTGGCCCCGCGATCGTGGCCGTCGAGCCCCGGCTTGGCGACCACCACGCGGATCGGACCGGCTGCCACACCCATCACTGCCTCCATGTACAGAAAGCCGTCTGCGGAATTCCGGGAGCTCCAGGAATTCCGCCCGTGCAAGGAAAACCCGCTGTCCCGGCACGGTCACCCCGCGCCGCACCGGCCGGGCAGGTGAACGAACGTTATCTCCAGCATCGCGCAGCCCGCAGTTTCGTGGTGGAGAGCGAGGGGGAAATCACACGGTGGGACACGTTCGCTGCGCGCCGCTCCCGTTTCAGCCGGCAATCGGGCCGGATCCGCCCGGGCACCCGGGCCGCATCCCACCCGCCGCCGGGCCGCGTCGGGGGTCGCGCGAGGGGAGCCGCTTGCGAGGTCGCCGCACCACCGCGCCGTCAGCCGCACGGCGCGGTGGTGTCGGTGCGTCGCCCAGGAGCGCGCCACCGATGGCGCGCCGCACCGCGGGAAGGGCACGCCTCACTTCCGGCTTCCCATGAGAGGTACACGGGGGACAGAGGTGTCTTCCGCGTGCCGACCGGGAGGTCGACATGACGCTCACGAGGGTCCAGCCCTTTCGCCGCTGCAGCTCCTTGCTCCCCGCCACACTGGCGGGGCTCCCGCTCGCGCTGCTGAAGGCGACGGCGCTCGAACTCGCGATCCTCGCCGGACACCTCCTGCTCTATCCATCGGGCATCACGCAGGAGCGCAGGACGGCTCCCCCACCACCCCCACCGGACACCCCGTGCCTGCCCGCGCAGGACAAGCCCCCGGTCCTGCTCCTGCACGGCTTCATCGACAACCGCTCGGTGTTCGTGCTGCTGCGCCGCAACCTCGCCCAGCACGGCAGGCAGCACCTGGAGTCCCTCAACTACTCACCGCTGACCTGCGACATCCGCAGGGCCGCCGAGCTTCTCGGCCGCCACATAGAAGAGATATGCGAGCGCACGGGCCACTCCCGCGTCGACATCGTCGGCCACAGCCTCGGCGGACTCATCGCCCGCTATTACGCGCAGCGGCTCGGCGGCGACGTACGCGTACGCACCCTCGTCACCCTGGGCACACCGCACTCGGGCACCCGCGCGGTGCCGCTCGCGGACGCGCACCCAATCGTGCGCCAGATGCGGCCGGGTTCGGACGTCGTGGAGGAGCTGCGCGAGCCCGCGCCGGGCTGCCGCACGCAGTTCGTGAGCTTCTGGAGCGAGCTGGACCAGATCATGGATCCGGTGGAGACGGCCTGCGTCGACCACCCCGACCTGATCGCGCAGAACGTGCGCGTGTCCGGCATCGGCCATCTCGCCCTGCCCGTGCACCCCGCCGTCGCGGCGGCCATCCGCCAGGCCCTGGACCTCGCGGAGCCCGGCGTGGACACCGCCGCGCCCGCCAACGGCCTGACGGTCGCCTGACGACACACGGCATGGCGGAGCGGTCGGCTCCACCCGGCGGCTCACCAGGAGGCCTCGGCGAGCATTTCGCCGCCATCGACGTCCACTTCGCACCAATTCGATCCTGAAGACGCCGAGTTGGACGGTCCGTCGCCGGCTCATCGCGCCGGACCTGCGCGGCTTCGGCGCGTGACCCCCGTCTTCCGGAACGCGTTTCGTGGCCGTGCACGTCTTCCGGAACGCGATTCGTGCCCCGCCGGCCCGCGATTCCGTACCCCGCCGACGCGCGATTCCGCTTCCCGAACTCGAACGAATCTCGAACACAGAGCCAAAGCTGTGCCCGGGGACCGCCGAAAGGCGGCCGAATGCCCGTTTCCTGCGAGCGGGAAACCGGGCGAAGATTGTCGCGCCCTCATACCGCCGGGTACAGTCGCGGCACTGCTCTGCCAGCCCATGCTGTCGAGGCGAAAGAGAAGTTGGTGAACGACCGTCACCCGCCGGAGCCCCCCACTCCGGGCCCGGCACCCGACGCCGACTACGCGCCCTATGGGTCATACGACCAGCAGAGCGCGCAGCACGTCGGTTACACCGGGTACGACGGTTACGAGGGATATTCCACCGGCACCTTCTCCGCCACCGGTTTCAACGCCCCGGGCGGCTATGACGCAACGGGCGGCTACGACACTTCCGGTTCCGGTTTCGCCGTGCCCGCCTCGGGATTCGCCGCCGATCCGCTCTTCGGCGACATGCCGGGCGCCGGCCACGACACCGGCCAGTGGTCCACGACCGGCCCGCAGCCGACCCTCACGTACGACGCGTACGGCGCGCAGACCGCGTACGACACGGGCAGTCACGACACCACGGCCGCATGGGGCGGCGGGTATCAGCCGCTCGCGGACATCCCGTCCCAGCCGGGCCCCGACTCCACCGCCGCCTGGGGCGCCACCGCCTGGAACGAGGCACCGGCGACCGGCCAATGGCCCACCCAGGCCTTCGACACCGGCGCGTACGACGCCACCGCGTGGAACTCCGGCGGCCACGAGATGTACGACGGCCGGCAGCACGACCCGTACGAGGCGTCCCAGCAGAACGACGCCTACGAAGCCCCGCAGCACGACGCGTACGAGCGCGACACCACGTACGACGCGCAGGCGCAGGACAGGTACGACACCGGCGACGCCCCGCACGCGTTCGCGCCCGACGAGGTGCCCACCGACAGGCTCGGCGGCATCGAAGCGGGCACCGACCACGGGGACCCTGCCGGGCACCCGGAGGTCGCCGCCGCCGACCGCCCGGAACGCCCCCGCCCCTCCCGGTCGGGCGCGTCCCGCGGACGCTCCCGCGGACGCCGCTCCCCCGCCAAGCGTTCGGCGCTGTTCACCGTCGCCGTGCCCTCGGCGTGCGTGATGGGCGTCGCCGGTGTGGCCGCGGCGTCCGTCGGCAATTTCGGCGGCGGGGACGAGGACAAGGACGCACGGGCGTCCGCGCCGGACCCGGCGACCGTGAAGCCGTCCGCCGCGAACAACAAGCTCGACACCCAGTTGGCCAACCTCTCCGCGGACGCGGGCGACTTCGCGGACCGCGCGAGCCGCACGCAGGAGCGCATCGACCTCAAGGCGCAGAAGGAGGCGGCGCACAAGAAGGCCGTCGCGGAGGCCGCGCGCAAGGAGCGGCTGCGGCCCAAGTTCGCGCTGCCGGTCGCGCAGCGCGGCCTGAGCGCCTACTACGGGCAGGCGGGCATCAACTGGATGTCCGTGCACTCCGGGATCGACTTCCCGGTGTCGTACGGCACGGAGGTCAAGGCCGCGACCGACGGCACGGTCTCCACGAAGTACAACAGCGCCTACGGGAACATGGCGATAGTGACCGCCAAGGACGGCACGGAGACGTGGTACTGCCACCTCTCCACGCACAAGGTCGCCAGCGGGCCCGTGAAGGCGGGCGACACCATCGCCTACTCCGGGAACTCCGGCAACTCCACCGGCCCGCACCTGCACTTCGAGGTGCGCCCGGGCGGCGGCTCGGCGATCGACCCGCTGTCGTGGCTGCGCAGCCACGGGCTCGACCCGACGTAGGACCCCCCGACGTAGAACACCCCCCTGTGGGGGCAACTCCAGCCCCCGTCGCTGGAGTTGCCCCTTGAGAGTGTCTCCCGCGGCCCGCGGTGAGTGCTACAGCTTTTCTACCGGCGCATATCGCAGCAGCAGCCGCTTCGGCTTCTCCTCGCCGAAGTCCACCGTCGCCTCGGCGTTCGCCCCCGTGCCCTTCACGCCGACCACCGTGCCGAGGCCGAACTGGTCGTGCGTGACGCGGTCGCCGACCGCCAGCGAGACCACCGGCTTCTCCGACGCGCGGCGCGTGGCGAAGCCCTGCGCGCCGCCCGCGCGCGAGCGCGACGACGACAGCGAGGAGGCGACCGAGGCGGCGGGCCCGGACGACGCGGGCGCGCCGACGGAGCCCGTCCGCTTCCAGTCCAGATGGGCTTCCGGGATCTCCTCCAGGAAGCGCGACGGCGGGTTGTACGACGGCTGGCCCCAGGCGCTGCGCATGGAGGACCGCGTCAGATACAGCCGCTCCCGCGCGCGTGTGATGCCGACATACGCCAGGCGGCGCTCCTCCTCCAGCTCCTTGACCTGGCCGAGGGCGCGCATGTGCGGGAACACGCCGTCTTCCATGCCGGTGAGGAACACGACGGGGAATTCGAGGCCCTTGGCTGTGTGCAGCGTCATCAGCGTGATGACTCCGGAGCCGTCGTCCTCCTCGTCGGGGATCTGGTCGGAGTCGGCGACGAGGGCGACGCGCTCCAGGAAGTCGGAGAGCGACCCGGCGGGGGCGGCACCCTCCGGGGCCTGCGGAGCCTCCGGGGCTTCCGGGGTCTCCGCGCCCTCGGCGGCGGGGTTGGCAGCCTCGGCGGCGGGGTTGGCAGCCTCGGCGGCGGTGTTGTCCTGCTCGAACTCCAGGGCCACGGCGGCCAGCTCCTGGAGGTTCTCGATGCGCGTCTCGTCCTGCGGGTCGGTGGAGGACTGCAGCTCGGCGAGATAGCCGGTCCGCTCAAGCACCGCCTCCAGGACGACGGCCGGGCCCGCGCCGGACTCGACGACGGTGCGCAGCTCCTCCATGAGCGTGTTGAACCGCTTCACGGCGTTCGCCGAGCGGGCCGCCATGCCGTACGCCTCGTCGACGCGGCGCAGCGCCTGCGGGAAGGAGATCTTCTCGCGCTGCGCGAGCGCGTCGATCATCGCTTCCGCGCGGTCGCCGATGCCCCGCTTCGGTACGTTCAGGATGCGGCGCAGCGGGACGGAGTCCTCGGGGTTGGCGAGGACCCGCAAGTACGCGAGGACGTCGCGGACTTCTTTGCGCTCGTAGAAGCGGACGCCGCCGACGACCTTGTAGGGCAGGCCTACGCGGATGAAGATCTCTTCGAAGACACGGGACTGCGCGTTCGTGCGGTAGAAGATCGCCACGTCGCCGGCCTTGGCCTCGCCCGCGTCGGTGAGGCGGTCGATCTCGTCGGCGACGAACTGGGCCTCGTCGTGCTCGGTGTCCGCCACGTACCCGGTGATGCGGGCACCCGCTCCCGCGTTGGTCCACAGGTTCTTGGGGCGGCGGCTCTCGTTGCGCTCGATGACGGCGTTGGCGGCGGTGAGGATCGTCTGCGTGGAGCGGTAGTTCTGCTCCAGGAGGATCGTCGTCGCGTCCGGATAGTCCTCCTCGAACTGGAGGATGTTGCGGATCGTGGCGCCGCGGAAGGCGTAGATCGACTGGTCGGCGTCGCCCACGACGCACAGCTCGCCCGGCTCCTGGTCCTCTCCGGAGGGGCCCACCAGCTCGCGCACGAGGGCGTACTGCGCGTGGTTGGTGTCCTGGTACTCGTCGACCATCACGTGCCGGAAGCGGCGGCGGTAGTGCTCGGCGACGTCCGGGAATGCGCGCAGGAGGTGGACCGTCGTCATGATCAGGTCGTCGAAGTCGAGCGCGTTGGCCTCGCGCAGCCGCGACTGGTACATCGCGTACGCCTCGGCGAGGGTCTTCTCGAAGCCGTCGGCGGCCTGGGCGGCGAAGTCCTCCTCGTCGATCAGCTCGTTCTTCAGGTTCGAGATCTTGGCGCTGAAGGACTTCGGCGGGAACTTCTTCGGGTCCAGGTCGAGGTCGCGGCAGACCAGGGCCATCAGGCGCTTGGAGTCGGCGGCGTCGTAGATCGAGAAGGAGGACGTGAAGCCCAGCTTCTTGTACTCACGGCGGAGGATGCGCACGCAGGCGCTGTGGAACGTCGACACCCACATCGCGCCCGCGCGCGGGCCGACGAGCTGCTCGACGCGCTCCTTCATCTCGCCCGCGGCCTTGTTCGTGAAGGTGATCGCGAGGATCTGGCCGGGGTGCACACCGCGCTCCGCGAGGAGGTACGCGATGCGGTGGGTCAGCACGCGCGTCTTGCCGGAGCCCGCGCCGGCGACGATGAGCAGGGGGGAGCCGGCGTGCACGACGGCCGCGCGCTGGTTCTCGTTCAGGCCGTCGAGCAGCGCCGCCGGGTCGATCGCGGGACGGGGGGCGCCGTCCCTGTAGTACCCGTCCCGGGGTGCGGGCGCGTCGAACTTCCCGTGGAACAGGTCGTCCGGAATGGGCTCCGGGGCGCTGTCCTCGGGCGGCGGCGGGGGTTCTTCCTCGTGGCCCTGCGAGGGCTTGAGGTCCGCCAGGAAGCTGTCGTCAAAGAGGCTGCTCATCGCCTCCCGAGTCTAGGCGGCCCCACTGACAACCCGCCCCGGGTTCCGGCAGGCCGCCCAGGTTCCGGCCATCCCTGCGCTGCGCGCCCGGAGTGTCACGCTGCGCCACGACCGGGGCGGGCCCGCGTCAGGGCGGCGCCAAGGGCTTCGTAAAGTCACGAAAATGTATCGGGCATATCGAACATCAACCTTCCCTCGCGCCGCACGAGTTGGCTAGCGTGCTGCGCGGGCCGCACGTCCCCCCACCGGCGATCCCCGCCGGGCACGCGCGGCCTCCGCCGAGTCCGACGCGTTCGGAGCCGGGGACCCACCATGTTCCTGGGGTGAATCGGTCCCGTACGTAGTACGGGACGGTAGGGCAGCCTTCCGAAATACCCGCCCGAACCCGACAGCTAACCCGGTAGGCGGTCCACGGAAGGAGTCGCCAGCCTTGGCGTCGCACCGCAAGCCGCGCAGCCGCTCAGCCCTCATACGCACGACCCCGGCCCTCGGCATCACGACGGCCGCCCTCACGTCGGTGGCCCTGCTCTCGCAGAGCGCGAACGCCGCGCCGTCCGCCCCCGCCGAGCCCGGGAAGCCCAGCCTCGAAGAGGTCCAGAAGAAGGTCGACGACCTCTACCACCAGGCCGGAGTGGCCACGCAGAAGTACAACTCCGCCAAGGAGCGCACCGACAAGCAGCGCAAGAAGGTCGACCGGCTCCTGGACGACGTGGCCAAGCGCACGGACAGCCTGAACGAGGCCCGGCAGGAGCTCGGCTCCTTCGCCGCCGCGCAGTACCGCACCGGAGGCGTCTCCGAGACCGCCACCATGATGCTCGCCGACGACCCGCAGGGCTTCTTCGACCAGAACCACCTCGCCGACCGGCTCACCAGCCGCCAGAAGAAGGCCGTCGACGACTACCAGACGCAGCAGGCCGCCGCGACCAAGCAGCGCACGAAGGCCGCGAAGAGCCTGAAGACGCTCGGCGACTCGCGCGACGACCTGAAGGCGAGCAAGCAGACCGTCCAGACCAAGCTCACCAAGGCGCGCTCGCTCCTGTCGAAGCTGACCGCCGAGGAGAAGGCGCGGCTCGCCGCGATCGAGAAGCGGAAGGAAGAGGCCGCCAAGCGCAAGGCCGCCGAGCTGGCGCGCAAGCAGGCCGAGGCGGAGCGCAAGCGGAAGGCGGAGGAGGCCGCGGAGCGGCGCGAGCGGGAACGGGAGCAGGGGCAGGACCAGGGGTCCGGGTCGGGCTCGGGTTCCGGTTCCGGTTCGGACACCGGCTCAGGATCGGGGTCGGGCTCCGGGTCGGGCTCGGGCGCCACGGACGGCAGCTACGCCGCCAAGGCCGAGAAGGTCATCGCCTTCGCCGAGAAGCAGATGGGCAAGCCCTACGTGTGGGGCGCCACGGGGCCGGACTCCTTCGACTGCTCCGGCCTCACCCAGGCCGCCTGGAAGACCGCCGGCATCTCCCTGCCGCGCACCACCTGGGACCAGGTGAAGGTCGGCACGACCGTGCCGACCTCCAGCGCCAAGCCGGGCGACCTGGTCTTCTTCTACGACGACATCAGCCACGTCGGCATCTATATAGGCAACGGCAAGATGATCCACGCCCCGAAGCCGGGCGCGAACGTCCGGGTCGAGTCGATCTACTACATGCCGATCCACAGCGTGGTGCGGCCGGCGTAATCGCTGTCTCCGTAGAGGGGCCGACAGGAATCGGCGCCTCTACGGAGAGGGACGACACACGTGCGTGCACGCCCCGGGCCTCGCGAAGATGTCCACGCCACAAACCCCGAACCGCGCGCCACCACACCTGCGGAGGGTGAGCTGGCCCGGATACCCCGGTGGTCGTCACGGTCAAGTACCGCGGCTGGGAGCACGCCCACGCGCGCGTGGCCGACGATTTCCGGCGATCAGGTCGGCGGTCCGACGCTCACGTCCACAGCACGGCGATGAAAATGTTCGCCGTGGTCAGGCCGCCGACCGCCCCGAACATCCCCTTGTCGACCTTCTCCTCGTCCCGCTTCACGTACACGAGCGCGAGGATCACGATCAGCAGCGCGAGCTTGATGCCGATCTTGAGGTTGTTGACCGTGTTGTCGTCGGCCTGGTTGAGGCCGACCAGGGCCACGCCGGTGACCAGCATGGTCAGCGCGCCGTGCAGCATCGCGGGGCTGAACCGTGCCGTGCCCTCACCCATCGCCTTCATCTGGGTCAGGAAGCCGCCCAGGAGCGAGGCGATGCCGATGATGTGCAGGCCGACGAAGAGATGGATGAGTACGTCCATGGGGCGGAGCCTAATTCCCGGTCCGCGGCCGCGGCCGGGCGGGTCGGCCCCGGCCCGCCGACGGCCTTATCACCCCTCACCAGGCAAGCGGGTCACAAGCGCCACATCGGTCACGCACACCGCGAAACCGGTCGCCGAGGCCGCGTCGGGTCGCTCGCATTCGTTCAGCCGTCGCCCCGCATGCGTCGTTAGCGCACATCGGGTCACGAACCGGTGACGGTGAGGTTTAGCGTCCTCGCCAGGTGACCGGCTCCCCACCGTCGTCCGGACCAGGGACGGCAGTCGGCCACCTCCGCCGAGAAAGTCCGGCGGTGTCCCGCTCCCCCTGTGCGGGGCGCCGTCGGACCGGTGCCGCACCGGCCGTACGACGCGGTCGGCACCGGCGACGGACCCGGCCACAAGGAAGGACGTGGAGCCTCCGTGGCAGCGCACCGCAAGCCCAAGCAGCGCTCGCTCAGCGGCCATACGGCCCGTACGGCCGCCACCCTCGCGCTCGCGTCGGCCGCCACCGCGACCGCCTTCGAAGGCACCGGACACGCGGAGCCCAAGCTCAGCCCCGCCGAGGTGAAGGCCAAGGTCGACGAGCTCTACCGCGAGGCCGAGGTCGCCACCGAGAAGTACAACGGCGCCAAGGAGAAGGCCGACGGCGCCGAGCGGGCCCTCGGCGACCTGCGCGACGAAGCCGCTCGCCGGACGGACCGGCTCAACTCCGCGCGCCAGGGCCTGGGTTCCCTGGCCACCGCCCAGTACCGCGCGGGCGCCATCGACCCGTCGGTGCAGTTGGCGCTCTCCTCGGACCCGGACGAGTTCCTCGACCGGGCCAGTCGCGCCGACCGCGCGGGCCACCGCCAGGCGGCCACCGTCAGCGACGTACGGAAGCAACTCCGCGAGCTCGACCAGCTCCACACCGAGGCCGACGACACCCTCGCGGACCTCAAGTCCCGCCAGGCGGCCCTGCGGAAGCACAAGAAGACCGTGACCGGCAAGCTCGGCGAGGCGAGGCGGCTGCTCGCCCGGCTGACGGCCGAGGAGCGCGCCCGCGTGGCCGCCGCCGACGACGGCGGGCAGGGCGGGGCGCCTGATGCCCCCGACAGGGCCTCACGGACCGCCTCCCGCGCCCCCGCGCCCGGCGGGGCGAAGGCACCCAACTCCCGCGCCGCGGCGGCCGTCTCGTACGCCTACAAGGCGCTCGGCAGCCCCTACGTGTGGGGCGCCACGGGCCCCAACGCCTTCGACTGCTCCGGCCTCACCCAGGCCGCGTACCGCGCCGCGGGCGTCTCCCTGCCGCGCACGACCTACGCCCAGATCGACACCGGCCGCCGCGTCTCGCGCGCCGAACTCCAGCCGGGCGACCTGGTGTTCTTCTACTCGGGCATCAGCCACGTCGGCCTCTACGTCGGCGACGGCCAGATGATCCACGCCCCGAACCCGAGCGCACCGGTGCGGCTCGCACCCATCAGCCAGATGCCGTTCTCGGGGGCTGTGCGGGTGGCGTGAGGCGCGCGGAGCGCGGTGGTCTGCGGCTTCAGGCCCGCCGCCGTGCCGGTGCGTCGGGCCGGTCTGCTCAGACCAGCCTGCGCGCCGTCGCCCACCGCGTCAGCTCGTGCCGGTTCGAGAGCTGGAGCTTCCTCAGGACCGCCGACACATGCGACTCGACCGTCTTCACGGAGATGTAGAGCTGCTTGGCGATCTCCTTGTACGCATACCCGCGCGCGATGAGCCGCAGCACCTCGCGCTCGCGCTGCGTCAGGCGGTCCAGGTCCTCGTCGACCGGTGCCGCGTCCGTCGACGCGAAGGCGTCCAGGACGAAACCGGCGAGCCGCGGCGAGAACACCGCGTCGCCCTCCTGGACCCGGAAGATCGAGTCGACCAGGTCGGCGCCGGTGATCGTCTTGGTGACATAGCCGCGGGCGCCGCCCCGGATGACCCCGATGACGTCCTCCGCCGCGTCCGACACCGACAGCGCGAGAAACCGCACCGGGTCCTCCGTGTCCGCCATCAACGGCGCGCACCGGCGCAGGACTTCGACGCCGCCGCCGCCCGGCAGGTGCACGTCGAGCAGCACCACCTCGGGGCGTGTCGCCGTGATGACCGTGACCGCCTGGTCGACGTCCGCGGCCTCGCCGACCACCTCGACGCCCGTGCGCTCCGTCTGGCCGATCTCCGCCTGCACGCCCGTGCGGAACATCCGGTGGTCGTCGACCAGGACGACCCGCACACGGCGCCCGGCCTGGGCACCGCCCGCCGGACCACCCGGCTCGGCGTCGGCCCCCTCGGCCCCGCCCGCCCCAGCGGTCCCACCTGCCCCGCTCGACTCACTGGTCCCGGAGGCCCCGCTCGTCCCACTCGCTCCGGCGGCCGCACCGGCCCCGGCTGCCGGGCTCGCGGGCCCCGTCGTCCCGGTCGGCTCCGCGGGCCCGCCCGCCTCGGTCGCGTCGCTCATGTCGCCGCCGTCCTCTCCATCTCCAGCTCGACTTCCGTACCGCCGCCCGGCACCGCGCGCAGCCGCGCCGTACCGCCGTTGCGCTGCATGCGGCCGATGATCGATTCTCGTACGCCCATGCGGTCGTCCGGCACGGAGTCCAGATCGAAGCCCGGGCCGCGGTCCCGCACGGACACGAAGACCGTCTCCCCCTCGACCTCGGCGAAGACCTGCACCGCGCCGCCCTCGCCACCGTACTTGGCGGCGTTCACCATCGCTTCCCTCGCGGCCTGCATCTGTGCCGTCAGTCTCTCGTCGAGCGGGCAGTCGCCCACGACGACCACCTCGATCGGGACGCCGTGCTTGTCCTCGACCTCCGCGGCGTTGTGCCGGACCGCCTCGGCGAGGGTGTCGGGCTCCTCCGCCTCGTCCTTGCCGGTGCCCTCCGGCTTGTAGAGCCAGGCGCGCAGGTCGCGCTCCTGGGCGCGGGCGAGGCGGCGCACCTCGCCCGCGCTGTCCGCGTTGCGCTGGATCAGCGTGAGGGTGTGCAGCACCGAGTCGTGCACGTGCGCGGCGACCTCGGCGCGCTCCTGGGCGCGGATGCGCATCAGCCGCTCCTCGGAGAGGTCCTGCGTCATCCGCACGAGATAGGGACCGGCGAGCAGCGCGATGCCGACCAGCACGGCGAGCGCCGCCTGCAGTGCCGCCCCGAGGTCGGCGGCGGAGCCGCGCAGGACGAAGATGCCGGAGACTCCGACCCCGACGAGGAGCACGCCGGCCCCGGTCCGGGCGATCGTCAGCGTGCGCCGTCTGCGGCCCACCTCCATCCAGCGGGCCCTGCGGGCGTTGTCCGCCTGGCGCCAGACCAGGGCGACACCGGCGGCGACGAACAGGGTCGGCCAGAGATACGCCTGCGTCGGGCCGCCCAGGTCCACACTGCCGACGAAGACCGTGGCGACGACGACCATCGCGAGCAGCGCGACGATCTGGCCCTTGTCCGGCTTGCGCGCGACGAGCTTGCGGCGGCCGTCCGGCGCCGTCTCCGCGGTCACCACGGCCGGCCGCTGGCCCTGCGCGCCGACGCCGCCGACGCCCAGCGGGACGAAGAACCAGAACGCCGCGTACAACAGCGCGCCGAGGCCGTTCGCCAGGAACAGGCCGATGAAGATGACCCGCACCCAGATCACGGGCAGGCCGAGGTGCCCCGCGAGGCCGCGCGCGACCCCGCCGAGCAGGCGGCCCTCACCGCTGCGGTAGAGCTTCCGCAGCGGCCGCTCGTCTTCGATGGGTACGGCTGCGGCGTCCGGCATGTCTCCGATGTTCACACGCGGGCGCGGGCGGGGGCATCAGGGTCGAGCCCCGAGACTCCCCTGATCTCTGCCCCTGCCTCCCGGACGGCCGGGCACGGGGCGCGCGGTCCGGGTCCGGGCGCCCCGCAGTCGGGTCGGGGACGGAGGCTCCGGGGCCATCAGGGGCGATTTCAGGGTCGGGCCAGGGTTGTCCCGGCTGCCGCTGCCCGCTCGCGGCCGTCACCATGGAGTCATGACAGATCAGCAGCCCGCGCCGGGCCCGCCGGCCCCGCCGCGCGACCACCTGTCCGCCACGGCCGAGGAGCCGGGCGGACGGGAGGCCGTGCGCGAGCGCAAGCTCCGCCGCGACCGCCGGCACCGCAAGCTGGGCGGCGTGTGCGCGGGTCTGGGACGGCAGTGCGACATGGACCCGGTGATCTTCCGCATCGGCCTCGCGGTGCTGGCGATCACAAGCGGCCTGGGCCTGGTGTTCTACGGCTTCGCGTGGCTGTTCATCCCGTATGACGACGAGGAGGAGAACGAGGCGCGGCGGCTGCTCACCGGCCGCGTGGACGGCCACGCGCTGACGGCCGTGTTGTTCGCGCTCGTGGGCTGCGGAGTCTTCCTCACCCTGCTGAACAACAGCAGCGCGCTGACCTTCGCCGCCGTCCTGGCCCTGCTGCTCGCGGGCGCGGGGTATTGGTCACGGCAGCGCGGCGCCCCGGACCCCGACCCGGTGGCGGCCCAGGCCGTGGCGGACGCGCCGCCGGAGGCCAAGGCCCCGCCCGTGACCGGCGGCCCGTCCTGGTGGCGCGACCCCCTCACGAAGGGCGGCCCGCACGAAGAGGTGCCGAAGTACTTCTGGGGTCCGGACCCGATCGCGGTGGAGTATCAGCCGGACGCGCCGCACTCCCCCGCGGGACGCGGGGCGCCTTCGCCGGGGTCGCCCGGCCCGCGCGGACCGCGCTGGATCGGCGGCTGGGTGTTCCTCGCGGCCGTGCTCGCGGGCTGCCTCGGCTCGGCCCTGACCTGGGAGGACCAGCCGCTCGGCACGAGCTTGCAAACCGGCTTCGCCTGCGCGCTCGGCGTGCTCGGCCTCGGCATCGCGATCAGCTCCTTCCTCGGGCGCACGGGCGCGGGCTCGATCGTGCTCGCGGTGATCGTCGCGGCCCTCGTCGCGGGCTCCGCCGCCCTGCCGAAGACCATCACCACGGACTGGATACGCACGGACTGGCGCCCCGCGGCCACGGCGGACGTCCGCCCGAGGTACGAGCTGGGCACGGGCGTCGGCACGCTGGACCTGAGCCGGATCGACCTGCGCAAGGACCAGACGGTGACCACGCGCGCCGAAGTGGGCGCGGGCCGCCTGAAGGTGATCGTGCCGAAGGACGCCGAGGTGAAGCTGCGGGCCGAAGTGGGCGTCGGCGACATCCAGTTGCCGAGCGACAACAGCCAGGACGTGGACATCGCACCGGGCAAGACGCAGACGACGACTCTCGCCCCGCCCCGGGGCGCGAAGGACGGCGGCACGGTCGACCTGCGACTGGAAGTCGGCGTCGGACAGGTGGAGGTGGCACGTGCTGCGTCATGACTTCCAGCCCGGCAGGCTGATGGCGGGCTTCTTCCTGGCCCTGGCCGGCTTGGTGTACGCGGGCGACGCGGGCGGCCTGTGGGACACCCCCTGGTTCGCGATCATCCCGATGGTGATCGGTGGCCTGTGCCTCGCGGCCGCGACGGCCGCCGTGACCCATGGCATACGCAGGGCCCGCGGCCCGCGCGCCGGACGCGGGAGCCCCGCGGACAGCCCGGACGGCCTGGGACCCAGGAGACCGGACAGCCCGGCGGGCCCGGAGGACAAGGCACCGACGGCCGGGCCGGGGGCGGGCTAGGCCAGGGCGCGGGGCGACTTGGCTCGGGGCGCGGGACGACCTGGTCCGGGCGCGGGGCGACCTGGCTTGGGGGCGCGGGACGACCTGGCCCGGACGTAGGGCGACCTGGCTTGGGGGCGCGGGACGACCTGGCTCGGGGCGCGAGACGACCTGGTCCGGGCGCGGGGCGGGCGGCCTAGCCCAGGCCGAGGCCGCCGGCTCTGCGCCGCTCCTTGAGCCACGCGTCGGCGGAGAGGTAGGCCGCGCCGGCGAGGATCAGGGGAAGCCAGGCCATCAGGTACGGGAGGTCGTTGCCGTAGTAGTAGGGCTCTTCGTGCCAGCTCATGGTCAGCCAGAGACTGAGGGAGATGAGGGCGCCGCCGAGTGCGGCGATGCGGGCGAACAAGCCGATCAAGGTGCCGATGCCGACGGCCAGTTCACCGAGGGCGATGGCGTAGCCGAAGCCGACGGGGTTCTTCAGGGCCAGGTCGACGAGGTCGGGGAAGGCCGCGAGGTCGCGCACGCCGCGCATCGTCTCGCCGATCGAGCCGGTGCCGCTCTCCTTCATGAAGGCGCTGTCCGTGATCTTGTCGAGGCCCGCGTAGATGAAGGTGACGCCGAGGAAGATCCTCAGCGGGAGCAGGGCGTACCGAGTGGCGTTGTCGCGCCAGTCGTTCCGTCTGCCATAGCTGGTGTGGCTGTCCGAGCGCATGCCGTGAGCCATCGCTGTCCGCCGCCTCTCCCGCGCCTCGGCCGTTGACCCGTCAACTGACGATACGTACGGGAGGAGGCCGCTGCTCAGTGGTGTGCGGCGGATTCCTCGGCATCTTCCCGGAGACACCACGAGGTTCCAGAGCTCCGGGGCACACGGGAGGGGGACGTCCATGCGTCCATTCGGAGCGGTGCGGGCGGCCGTGCGGCGCGCGGCGGGGGCTGGGCGGCGGGCCGGTCAGTCGGTGACGTCGATCGTGCAGCGGTTGGTCTCGACGCCCGCCGCGGTGATCACTTGGACTTCGACGCGGCCGGGCTCGACGTCGACGGGTACGGGCACGGTCAGAACGGCGTCCGTGGGGTTGGTGAAACCGCCGGGGACGGGCACGAGCGGCACGTGGACGTGGACGGTGCCGATGCGGACGGCCATCCTGGCCAACCGGTCGGCGCTGCCCGCGCCGGGCGGGACGAAGCCGGCGCCGCGGATCTCGATGTCGTCGCCGGTGCGGATCGGGGCGTCCAGGTCGCCCGCCTCGCGGGAGCGGACGACGGAGAGGATGACGGGCCGGCCGCCTTCGGCGTACTTGCCGGCCAGGTACGTCGCGGCCGACACGAGCACCAGCAGGGCGAGGCCCCACGGCAGGTCGGGCAGCTGCTCGGGGCGGCGGGCGAGCCGGACGGCGACGAAGACCACGGCGACGGCGCTGACCAGGACGTACTGGACGTCGGCGAAGTGGCCGCGGCCCGAGTCGTCGGTGAGCAGGTCGGCGGCGCGCGGCCGGTGGGCGCGCACCTTCTGCAGCCGCTGGGCGAGGACGCGCACGCCGACGACGCGGCGTACGAGCACGGCGACGCCGCAGACGACGGCAAGGACGGTCAGCAGGCCCGCGGCCTGGGAGAGCCGGAGGCCGTCGACGAGGTCCTCGCGCGCGTCGTGGCCGGAGGCCGTCGCGAGCTCGCCCGCGAGGACGAGCACGGCGAAGACGACGAACAGCACCCAGCAGGCGGCCACGGCGCGCGAGGTGGAGAGCCGGTTGTCCTCGCCGATGACCGGGGCGATGACGCCGCCACGGGCGCGGTGCAGGTATGCGGCGCCGCTCAGGATCCCGCCCACGACGCCCGCGGCGAGCAGCCCGGCGGTGCGCCCGGCGCTCCAGCCCGTGCCGATGGCGGTGAGCGCCTGGACGAGCAGCAGGACGACGACGGCCGCCCAGACGGTGGCGAGTGTGCGCGGCCAGAGCCGGCCGAGCCAGGCCTCGCCCTCGGCGCGGCTGCGGTCGGCGACGGCCCGCGCGGACTGGGTCAGTTCGTCCGACACCCACTGGCGGGAGGCTCCCGCCGAGTGGACGACGGCCGCGGGCACGCCGTGCCCGGCCGCGAACTCGTCGCGCTTGGCGAGGAATTCGGCCACGGCTCGCCGGTGCCCCTCGCGCGTCCCGTGCGGGCAGTCGCCGCACGTGCAGCCGCCTCCGTGCGCCCCGTGCCTGGCTTCCTGGACCGCCACCGCGTATGCCGCCTTCCCCACCCTTGACCGAAGCCACCGCGGGACGCGCGTCCGGATCTGCGTTCGGTCGCGCGGCCGTGAACTTCCCTGCGATGTCTGGGAATTGTGCCGCACGGACGCCTGTGCGTGGTCCACGGGTCAGGTCAGCACGGGTGGTCCGGTGACACGCGGGTTGACGCGACGCGTACGTGGGTACGCGTGTGCGGCGAGTGGGGCGGGCGGGGGAGGTGAGGGTGACAACGGCGGGAAGGGAAGAAGGGCAGGTGGGGAGGCGTCAGGTGAGGAGGTCGGGTTCGCTGCGGCTGATGTCCTGCCACAGGGACTGGTAGTTGATCCAGGCCACGAGGTCGCTGCCGAGCTGTTCGCGGGTCCCGACGGCTTGCTTGTGCCCGATGAGCACGGGACGGCCGGCGGCGCGGGCGGCGAGCTGGACCTGGCAGGAGCGCTCCATGGAGATGAACCACCAGGCGGCGGCGTCGACGGAGCCGCCGAGGGTGAGCAGCCCGTGATTGCGCAGGACGAGGGCCTTGTGGTCGCCGAGCGCGGCGGCGATGAGGCGCCCTTCCTCGGCGTCGACGGTGACGCCGGTGTAGCCGTCGTACAGGGCGTGGCTCTCGTAGAAGGCGCAGGACTCCTGGGTGATCGGGTCGAGGAGTTCGCCGAGGGCGGCCAGGGCGCGGCCGTGCGTGGAGTGGCAGTGGGCGACGGCGACGGCGTCGGGGCGGGCCCGGTGGATCTGGGCGTGGACGGTGAAGGCGGCCTGGTTGACGTGGTGGCGGCCCTCGACGACCTGGCCGTCCCCGTTGGCGAGGACGAGGTCGCCGACGGTGATGTGCTTGAAGGCCATGCCGAACGGGTTCACCCAGAAGCAGTCGTCGTACTCGGGGTCGCGCGCGGTGATGTGCCCCGAGACGCCGTCCTCGTAGCCGAGGCGCCCGAAGATCCGCAGGGCGCCGGCGAGGCGCTCCTTGCGGTGGCGCCGTTCGTCCTCCGGCGTCTCGTGCACCGGCGGCATCGCGAACTGCAACCGCTCGACGGGTATCGGTGTGGGCGCCTGCATGTGTCCTCCGTCCATGGCCGTACGGAGCGGAAGTTACCGCCGGTCAGCGCAGGACGACAGAGGTCTCTTGTGAAGGGAGTCTGGAGCCGGGGCGAGGGGGCGGCGCAGGAGGCGATCCGGAAAACGCCTCGGGAAGCGATTCAGGAAGCGATCCGGGCAGCGATCCGGCGGGCGAGGCGGAAGGCGGTTCGGGGGCAGCGCGGGAAAGGCGACAGTACGTGTCGGGTTTCGGCGGCAGACTCGGCGCATGACGTTCAACTGGGCGGCCTTCTCGGCCGCGGAACCGGAGCTGGCGGCGACCGTCGAGGACCGCTTCAAGCAGTTCACGCACCACATCTTGGCGACACTCCGCAAGGACGGGTCGCCGCGCACGACGGGGCTCGAAGTGCGCTTCCTGAACGGGGAGTTGTGGCTCGGGATGATGCCGAACTCGCTGAAGGCGCTGGACCTGCGGCGCGATCCGCGGTTCGCGCTGCAGGCGAATCCGGGGGCGGACACGGGGATGGCGGGCGGCGACGTACGGATCGCGGGGCGGGCGGTCGAGGTGCGGGACCCGGAGACGGTCGCGCTGTACGCGGACGAGGTGAAGCCGCCGGACCCGACGGCGTTCCACCTGTTCCGTACGGAGCTGACGGAGGTCGTGCGGACGTACATCGAGGAGGAGAAGTACCTGGCGGTGCAGCTCTGGAAGCCGGGGCAGCCGGTGCGGAAGACCCGGCGGACCTGAGCCGGGGCGGGCGGCGCGCGGGAGGGGGAGCGGACGCGGGCGGGCGGCGCGCGGGAGCGGATGCGCGAACGCCGGTGCCGCCGCCCGGGTCAGGGGCGGCGGCACCGGCGTTCAGGCCAGGGAGCAGGCCGACAGGGCCGTGGCGGCCGCTCCCGCTCGGGCTACTCCCACTCGATGGTGCCCGGCGGCTTGCTCGTGACGTCGAGGACGACGCGGTTGACGTCGGGGACCTCGTTGGTGATGCGGGTGGAGATGCGGGCGAGCACCTCGTACGGCAGGCGGGACCAGTCGGCCGTCATGGCGTCCTCGGAGGAGACCGGGCGCAGCACGATCGGGTGGCCGTAGGTGCGGCCGTCGCCCTGGACGCCGACGGAGCGGACGTCGGCGAGCAGCACGACGGGGCACTGCCAGATGTCGCGGTCGAGGCCGGCCGTGGTCAGCTCCTCGCGGGCGATGGCGTCGGCTTCGCGCAGCAGGTCGAGGCGCTCGCGGGTGACCTCGCCGACGATGCGGATGCCGAGGCCGGGGCCCGGGAAGGGCTGGCGCTGGACGATCTCGTCGGGCAGGCCGAGCTCCTGGCCGACCATGCGCACCTCGTCCTTGAAGAGCTTGCGCAGCGGCTCGATGAGCTGGAACTCGAGGTCCTCGGGGAGGCCGCCCACGTTGTGGTGGGACTTGATGTTGGCGGTGCCGGTGCCGCCACCGGACTCGACCACGTCCGGGTAGAGGGTGCCCTGGACGAGGAACTCGACGGGCTGGTCCCCGGGCGCCTCCGCGACGATCTCGGCCTGGGCCTGCTCGAAGACGCGGATGAACTCGCGGCCGATGATCTTCCGCTTCTCCTCGGGGTCGGACACCCCGGCGAGCGCGGCGAGGAACCGCTCCTGGGCGTCGACGACCTTGAGCTGCACGCCCGTCGCGGCCACGAAGTCCTTCTCGACCTGCTCGGTCTCGTCCTTGCGCATCAGGCCGTGGTCCACGTAGACGCAGGTGAGCTGGGAGCCGATGGCCTTCTGGACGAGGGCCGCGGCGACCGCGGAGTCCACGCCGCCGGACAGGCCGCAGATGGCGCGCTTGGTGCCGACCTGGGCCTGGATCGCGGCGACCTGCTCGTCGATGACGTTGCCGGTGGTCCAGGACGGGGTCAGGCCGGCGCCCCGGTACAGGAAGTGCTCCAGGACCTGCTGGCCGTGCGTGGAGTGCATGACCTCGGGGTGGTACTGGACGCCGTACAGCTTCTTCTCGTCGTTCTCGAAGGCCGCGACCGGGACGACGTCCGTGGAGGCCGTGACGGTGAAGCCCTCGGGGGCGCCGCTGCAGGCGTCGCCGTGCGACATCCACACGGACTGCTCGTCCGGGGTGCCCTCGAAGAGGGTGGAGCCGGACTTCGACACGTGCAGGGGCGTGCGGCCGTACTCCCGGGCGCCGGTGTTGTCGACCGTGCCGCCGAGGGTCGTCGCCATCAGCTGGAAGCCGTAGCACATGCCGAAGACAGGGACGCCGGCCTCGAAGAGGGCGCGGTCCACCGACGGGGCGTATTCGGCGTAGACCGAGGACGGGCCGCCGGAGAGGATGATCGCCGCGGGGTTCTTGGCGAGCATCTCGGAGACCGGCATGGTGCTCGGCACGATCTCGCTGTAGACCCGGGCCTCGCGGACGCGGCGGGCGATGAGCTGGGCGTACTGCGCTCCGAAATCGACGACCAGGACGGTGTCGGGGGCGGCGGGCGGCGCTACTGGCACGGTTTGCCTTCCGGCGGTGAGCAAAGGGTGTGTGCTGCCGATTCTAACGGGGGGCGGGGTGGAGGTGCCCGCGGTGGGATTTCGCCCCCTCCGCCCCTGCCCTTCCCTTGCTTCTGGGGGCTGCGCCCCCTTGCCCCCGCCATCGGCCTTCGGCCTCGTCCTCAAGCTCCCCCAAGCTCTTAAAGAGCAGGGGGGACCCCCTCGACAGGCTGAATAGTGGCCGGGACTGGCTGAGTGGTAGCTGGCGTACACTTCCCGCATGCGTTCGCACTCGACCTTCGTCTTTACCTATGGCATCCGGCCCGCCGGCTGCCATGGTCGAGCTGCTTGACGTAACGCCAAGCGACTTCCCAGGCGCCCCGGGCCGACAAGGCCCGGGGCGTCCTGTCGTTTCCGGGCCGCCGTCGCCCCGGGGCACCGCCACCGGATCAAGGAGCCCACCATGAGTGCCACCACGACGACCGCCCCCTCGACGACCGCCCTCTCGCCGACCTCGACCTCCCCGGCGGAGAAGACCCCGACGGAGAAGACCGGCGCCCGCACCCCCGAGGCCGCCGAGCTGATCGGCGGTGCCCGTGAGCGCATCGACGCGCTCGACGACCGGATCATCGGCCTCGTCCAGGAACGGATGGCCGTCTCCGCGGTCATCCAGGAGGCGCGCATCGGCTCCGGCGGACGGCGTGTGAACCTCTCCCGCGAGATGGAGGTTCTCAGCCACTACAGGGACGCCCTCGGCAAGCCCGGTACGCAGCTCGCCATGACGCTCCTCGAGCTGTGCCGCGGCCGCGTCTGAGCCTCGCCTCAGCACCCGCCTGAGCACCTGCCCGAAGCACCTCCCCGAGCCCCTGGGAAAAGCCCGCGAAAGCCGGAACCGCTGCGCCACGGACCTGAGTTCGGATCTTCTCTCACCCGTACGGCGCGTGACCGGTTCCGGACGGGCTTCGTTGGTCCCGGTGTCCGTGCCAGCCAGGGGCGGGCCGCAAGAACCACGCGTGGCTCCGCTGGAGCGATGAGGCGTACGCATCGCGTGTGCGCCGTGGGACCTCGCTCCAGAGAAGTGACCGGACGGCAGGGGACAGCAGCCCGGTCACCCAGGGAACGGTCGGCTCCGGGGACGCCCGGGGCCGACCGGCCTTCGTCCCCTTCACCTCCGGTTTTCCCGCCCGCTCGGGCGTCCGTTCGCCGCCCGCCTTCCGCTCCGTTCCAAGATGTCGTCGAAACGGTTGCGCGGAGAACCGGCCATCCTCCACGATGCGTAGAGGAGACGGACTTCGGGCGCCGCTCTCCACAACTTGATTGCCAATGGTCTACACCAGTCGCGCGCCCCTTGCGCGCCGGGTCGGCCACCGGCTCCCTCGACCAGCGGCGCACTCCCCCCGGCGCCGCCCCGAGGCACCGACGCTGCCCTGACGTCGGTGCTGACAGCCAAGGGCCCCGCGGATCCGTCCCGCGGGGCCCTTCGCTCTGCCGGTCCAGGCCGGGCGCCCCGGCGCGCGGGCTACTTCACCTTGCCGAGCTGCGCGTCGATGACCGCCGACGGGACCTCGGGCGCGTCGTCCGCCTTGTCCGGCCCCGGGAGGTCCGGGCCGCCTCCGGACTGCTTGCCTTCCTCGTCGCTCGCCACGCCCGCCGGGTCGTAGAAGTTCGTCGCGGCGAAGGAGACGAGGGTCGACCCGTCGCGTACGACGACGACGGTCCGCCGCTTCACGTACTCGTCCTGATGGCTGCCCAGCCGGTACGCCACCGCCTCGTCGCCCTTGTCGGGCGCGGGCACGGACGCGACGCCGCTGTAGCGCATGGCGCCCGCGCGGAACGTCGCGCACTGCTTCGACTTCGTGGCCGCGCGCAGATCCTTGAGCGCCTTGCGTGCGGCGCCGGCGTCGTCGTACGCGAAGAGTTCGATGTCCGTCGAGGCGCTGTCGCGGTGGTCCTTGGCCGCCACCGTGCGGCCGAGGTGGGCTTCCGCCTTCGGCGGGGTGGCGGCGGCGAGCATGTCCGAGAGCGGGCGGCAGGCGGACGGGTTCGCCGGGGCGCCGTCCGACGCGGCCTCGAGCTTCGACTGCTCCTTGGCGAGCACGTCGTAGTCGTAGCGGTCGAGGTCGCCCTTGGCCAGGGCCGATACCGTCAGCTTCCGCGCGGCGGGCGACTCGCCACCGGAGCCCCCGGAACCGCCCGAGCCACCCGAGCCGCCGGACGCCGAGCCGCCGGAGCCGCCGGACGCCGAGTCCCCACCCCCGGAAGCCCCGCCCGAACCCTTCGGCTTCGCCTGTGACGTCGACGACTTGCCGCCGTCGCGGCCCTCGCCTCCGCCACCATCACCGTCGCCACCGCTGCACGCGGCGGTCAGGCCCAGAGCGGCCGCGACCGAGACGGCCACCACGACACGCGACACAGACTTCACGTTCCCCCACTTTCCTCGTGTGCCCCGCGCGGATCACGCCGCGCACACGCCTCGCACGTCCATGCGGAGTCACCCGCACCCCTTCTACGACTGAAGATCGCCGTCCGCGGTTCCCCCGCGCTGGTTCGGAACGCGCGGAGGCGGCGTACGCGGCCTACGAGACGTACGAGACGTACGAGGGCCAAGTGACGGGCAGGACGCGGCACACCGCGGCCAGGCCCGGCTGTCCGGGCCTCACTGCCACCACCAGAACCGGTAAGGACTCAGAAGCGCGATCACGAGGATCATGCAGCCTCCCACGATCACCACGCTGCGCACCTGCCGCCACCGCTCGGACCGTGCCGACGACCGCCGCGCCCCCGTGGGCGTCCCGCGCCACTCGTCGGGGCGCCAGGGCTGCGCGGACTCCTCCTTGCGCTTGCGCCGCTTGCGGCCGACGACGCCCTCGGCCTGCTGCCGGGCCGCCTCCTCGTCCAGGCGGCGCAGCCGTTCGGCGACCATGCGCGCCCGCGCGGACGGTTCCTTCGGCGCGGACGCCCGGATGTCCCGCTCGCTGTCCTCCTCGAACCTGCGCCACACGTCGTCGGGTATCGACGCCTCGTCGTCAGGCTCTCGCTCGGGCTCCTGCGGCGACTGCACGGACACTGTTTTCCCCCACATCCATTCCCGGCCGTCCTTCGGCCGCCCCCGGCCCGGCCCGCCTCACCCACGCGCCGGCCTCATCTCGCTTGCAAACGGGGGAAGTTCTACGACACCCCACGGCGGCCGCACAAGCCAAGTCCCTTCACGACCTCCGAACATGTGACCCAAACCACATAAATTTTCTGTGAGTCCCAGCGCAACCATTCACAGACGACGCAGGTCATCCATGCGTAACAACGGCCACTTCCGCGCCCGCCGCGGAGGCCTCCACCTCCGTACCGCGCGGCGCGCGGTGCGCCGGACTCTCTGAGGTCTTCATGAAGCTTCGCCGTGCTCTGGCCACCGCGGCCGCGACGGCAGCGATCGCCCCGCTCGCGCTGCTCTCGGCACCGGCCGCGTTCGCAACTGGGGACGCGAACACGACGCCGTCCGCGAGCACGACCGAGACTCCCCCGGCGGAGACACCCGGCCCGGAGGACCCCGCGAAGCCGGGCGACGACACGAAGCCCGAGGAGCCCACCAAGCCCGAGGACCCGGCCAGGCCCGGCGACGACACCAAGCCCGGGGACGGCGCGAAGCCCGGCGACACCAAGCCGGGAGACGACGGCGCCAAGCCGGGGGACGACACCAAGCCCGGCGGCGACCCGGCCGAGCCCGGCGACACCAAGCCCGGCGACACCGAGCCGGGGGACGAGGGCACCAAGCCCGGAGACGACGCCAAGCCCACGGACGAGCCCACCGAGTGCCCGGCCGACGAGGACACCGGCGAGGACGCCGAGAACAAGCTGGAGCTCGAACTCTCCGGCCTGCCCGGCAAGATCGTCGCGGGCAGCGGCTGGCACGAGTTCAAGCTGACCGCGGCCAACCCGAGCGACGAAGACCTCGGCGAGGTCGAGTGGCTCGCCGCCGTGGACAACTTCTCGCCGAGCGAGGACGAGAAGGACTGGCTGAGCACCTACGCGCGGATCCAGTTCTACGACCCCGAGGCCAAGGGCTGGAAGTCGATCGTCGACGAGGTCGAGAGCGGCGTCTCCTTCGGCACGACCACGCTCGGCGCCAAGGAGCAGGTCGAGATCAAGCTGCGCCTGAACATCAGCGCGAAGGCCCCGGCGGGCGACGGCTACGCGCTCGGCCTCGGCGGCTATCTGGACTCCGAGCTGAACTGCGTGCACAACGCGTTCGCGTTCTTCGACTTCACCGTCCTGAAGGCCGGCAGCGGGAACGAGAACCCCGGTGAGGCCAAGCCCAGGCCGGGCACGGTCGAGCCGCCGGTCATCGCCGACAAGAAGCCGCAGGGCGGCGCCAAGCAGATCAAGGACATCAAGACGGTCCCGGACGCCGTCGAGATCCCGCCCACCGGCAACCTCGCCGAGACCGGCTCCAGCTCCATGCTGCCGACCATCGGCATCGTCGGCGGCATCGCCGTCGTCGCGGGCGCGGGCGCCGTGTACGTCGTGCGCCGCCGCTCCCACTCGGACGCCTCCGCGTAGGCGACCGACCGGTACGCCGCCGCACCGGCGACGTACCCCCAAGACGCGAAGGACCTGCACTCGGAGGGGGGTGCAGGTCCTTTCGCGTACGTGGAGCGCAGGCGGCGCGACCGGGTCGCGTACACGGCGGCATGCGCCGCCCACTTCTCCGTACGCCACCGACGTCGCCGTACGCGGCCTACTTCTTCGGCGGCACCTCCGGTACCCCCAGGAACGGCAGCCGCAGCGCGCCGAAGGCGTGGGACGGCACCGTCGGGGACTTCGGCTCGACCGGCGCGATCCGCGCGTACGCGGTGCCCTGGGCCGGACGCGGGTCCGCCTCGCCCTTGTTGGGCCAGAACGACATGGCGCGCTCGGCCTGCGCGGTGATCGTGAGCGAGGGGTTCACGCCCAGGTTCGCGGAGACCGCGGCGCCGTCGACGACGGAGATGCCGGGGTGGCCGTAGAGGCGGTGGTAGGGGTCGATGACGCCGGTGTCGGGTCGGTCGCCGATGGGGCAGCCGCCGAGGAAGTGCGCGGTCAGCGGGGTGCCCATCAGCTCGCCGACGTTCGAGCCGGGGAAGCCGTTGATCTCCTCGGCGATGAGGGTCGCGGCCCGGGTGGCCTCGGGGATCTGGCCGGGGTTGGGCGCGCCGTGGCCCTGGCGGGCGGTGAGCAGGCCCTTGCCGATGCCCTTCTCCTTGCGGTACGTGGTCAGCGAGTTGTCCAGGGTCTGCATGACCAGGCCGATGATGGTGCGCTCCGACCAGCGGCGGTTGGACAGCGAGCGGACCGTGAGGAGCGGGTGGCGGGCGGAGTTGGCGAGCCAGCCGGCGACGCGGGCCTTGCCGCCCTTCATCGTGTACGGGACCTGGAGCAGCGTCATGCCGCCCATCGCGTTGGACTTCTTGCCGTAGCGGACGGGCTCGATGTGGGTCGTGTCGTTCGGGTGGATGGACGAGGTGATGGCCACGCCCTTGGTGAAGTCGACCTTGCCGCCGGCGCCGAGGAGGCCGCCGCCGTGCTGCTTGCGGTAGCGGCGGTCGGTCGTCTGGGCGCCCACCAAGGCCTCGGAGTTGGTGCGGGTCAGCTCGCCGAGGCGCCCGGAGATGCGGGGCAGCAGATGACTGTCCTTCATGCGGTGCAGCAGCGTCTGGGTGCCGTAGGTGCCGGCGGCGAGGACGACGCGCCGGGCGCGGAACGTGCGGCCCTTGCCCTTGCGCTTGTTGTCGGTGGGCAGAGTGCCCACCGCGTAGCCGCCGCGCGAGTCCTCGGTGAGGGTGACGACGGACGTCATCGGGTGGATGACGGCGCCGGCCTTCTCCGCGAGGTAGAGGTAGTTCTCGTTGAGGGTGTTCTTCGCGCCGTGGCGGCAGCCCGTCATGCACTCGCCGCACTCGGTGCAGGCGCGGCGCGCGGGTCCGGCGCCGCCGAAGTAGGGGTCGGGAACTTCCGTGCCGGGCTCGGCCGTTGACTCACCGGTGGCGTCCCGTCCGTCACCGAAGAAGACGCCGACCGGCGCCATGTGGAAGCTGTCGCCCGCTCCCATGGCCCGCGCGGCGGCCTTGAGATGGACGTCCGAGGGGGTGGTCGTGGGGTTGAGCCGCACGCCGAGCATGCGCTTGGCCTGCTCGTAGTACGGACGCAGCTCGTCCTGCCAGTCCGTGATGTCCTTCCACTGCGGATCGTTGAAGAACGCCGCAGGCGGTACGTAGAGCGTGTTCGCGTAGTTCAGCGATCCGCCGCCCACGCCCGCGCCCGCCAGGACCATCACGTTGCCGAGCAGATGGATGCGCTGGATGCCGTAAAGGCCGAGCGCCGGGGCCCACAGGTAGTTCTTGATGTCCCAGGAGTTCTTGGGCAGTTGCTCCCGCGTGAAGCGGCGGCCCGCTTCCAGGACACCGACGCGGTAGCCCTTCTCGGTGAGCCGCAACGCGGAGACGGAGCCGCCGAAGCCGGAGCCGACGACGAGGACGTCGTAGTCGTAGCCGTCATCGTCGCCCTGGTTCCGGGCAGAGTTCTCCTGTGCCATTGACTCTCCTCGTCGAGAACTGACGCGCTGAGTGCTTCGCTGGAAGTGCGGTGCCGAATCTGCGGGCCGTCTGTGGCTGGTCGCGCCCACGCGGCGGAGCCGCATATGGAAACAGCCCCGCGCCCCTTTGGGGCGCTCCCGTACCGCAGCGGACTCCACAGCGCCCACCTAGCGCAGGCGGAGGGCCTTCATGAGCCTCAGGCTCGTCGTCATGAACGCCGCGTACCTCTCGTCGTCCATGCCGAAGGACGGTGCGAGCGGGATGAGCCGCTGGTGGGCCACCGTCTGCGCCTCGGTGTACTTGAGGATGCCCTCGGAGCCGTGGCGGCGGCCGAGGCCCGAGTCCTTCATGCCGCCCATCGGCGACTGCACGCTGCCGTAGGCGGGCGCGTAGCCCTCGTTGACGTTGACGGTGCCGGTGCGAAGGCGGGCGGCGAGAGCGCGGCCGCGCCTGCCGTCCTTCGTCCAGACCGAGGAATTCAGACCGTAGGAGGTGGAGTTGGCGAGTTCGACGGCCTCGTTCTCGTCGGTGAAACGGTAGATCGAGACGACAGGGCCGAAGGTCTCCTCGGTGCACACCGCCATGGGCGACTCGACGCCGTCCAGGATGGTGGGCTCGTAGAAGTAGGGGCCGATGTCGGGCCGGGCCGCGCCGCCCGCCACCAGCGTGGCGCCCTTGGCGACGGCCTCGTCGACGTGCCGCTTGGTGGTCTCGAACTGCCGCTCGCCGACGAGCGAGCCCATCTCGGCGCCGTACGCGAGCGACCGCCCGAGGCGCAGGGCCCTGGTCTTCGCGGCGAACCGCTCGACGAAGGCGTCCGCGACGGCCTCGTGGACGTACAACCGCTCGATGGAGATGCACAGTTGACCGGCGGAGGAGAAGCAGGCGCGGACCGCGCCGGCGGCGGCCTTCTCCACATCGGCGTCGTGCAGCACCAGCATGGCGTTCTTGCCGCCGAGCTCCAGCGAGACGCCGACGAGGCGGGCGGCGGCGCCGGTGGCGACCTCGCGGCCGGTGCGGGTGGAGCCGGTGAAGGACACGTAGTCGGCGTGCTTGACGATCTCGGGGCCGATGACGGGGCCGTCGCCGAGCACGACCTGGAAGACCTCGGCCGGCAGGCCCGCCTCGATGATCAGGTCCCGGGCCCAGAGCGCCGTCAGGGCGGTCTCGGTGTCGGGCTTCATCACCAGGGCGTTGCCCGCGACGAGGGCGGGCAGGGCGTCGCCGATGGACAGTTCGAGGGGGTAGTTCCAGGGGGCGATCTGGCCGACGACGCCGCGCGGCTGGCGCAGTTCGGTGACCTTGGTGAGGGTCGGTACGACACCGGTGTGGCGCTTGGGGTTCAGATACGCGCCGGCGCGGCGGCCGTAGTGCCGGGCGGCGACGGTGACGGCCTGGATCTCCTCGTGCGCGTGCAGGCGCGCCTTGCCGGTCTCGAGCTGGATGAGGTCGAGGACCTCGGCCTGGCGCTGCAGCACGAGGTCGTGGAAGCGCAGCAGCACGGCGGCGCGTCGGCGCACCGGCGTGCGCGCCCACGCGACCTGCGCCGCGCGCGCCCGCTCGAAGGCGGTCGCCACGTCCTCGGGTGTGGACTCCGGCAGGTCGGCCAGCTTCTCGCCGGTGAACGGCGCGTGGTTGGCGGTCCGGCCCGAGCCGATCACCTCCCGGGTGAGCTGGGCGACCAGCTCCGGCGTGACCACGTCCGCGGCGGTCCGTACGCCGCTGGGGGCCGGGGCGACCGGGTTCGTACCGAGGGGCTTGGCGGGGGCCTGCGAGTCCGTCATGGACGTGAGCGTATGCCTGAGCGGACGCTTTGGGTACCCATGGGTAACGAGCTTTCACGGAGCAGGCACACATGCCCGCGAGCCGCCCTGATCCTTGCCAGTGCTTGCTGGCGACAAAGGTGCTGATCAGGGCGTTCCTGGGGCTCCTGGGGCCGGAGACGGGCGTGCCGGGCGCCCGTGGTCACGGCTTGGCGATCTCCAGGTTGTCGATCGCCGTCTTCGCGACCTCGCGCCCGCGCTCGGTGAAGTCACTCTTGGCCGGGTAGTCGATCCACAGCTTGTACATGTCGCCGGACGTGGTCCTGTAGTAGAAGACCTTGGCCTCGCGCGGGTACGTGACGTCGGTTTCCTTGTTGGTGTACGGGATCAGGTTCTCGGCGGACTGCCTGCCCTTGTACTCGCCCTGCGTCGTCTTCTTGCCCGCACCCAGCTCGTCCGGGCTGAACGAGCCCACCGAACTCCCGCTCTCCAGCGCCTTGATGTCCTCGTACGCCTCGGCCATCGAGGTGCCCGCGATGTTGTCCAGGTCGTCCTCGGACTTCTTGGAGAGCTCCAGGGTGATGGAGATACCGCCGCTCATGTCCGAGTACGTGACCCAGTGCTCCTTGGGCGTTTCGTCATTCGTGGTCTTGCGATACCCCTCCGGCACCGAAACCGTCGCCCCCAGCGCCTTCTCCTCGCGCTGCTTCCAGCCCTCCGTGTCCGACGAACCGCCGAACGGGTCCACTGCGAGCACCACCCCCGCGGCCACCGCCGCGACGCCCACGACACCCACGGCCACCAGCGCCTTGGGGCCGAGGAACACACCCTTGCCCCGGCCCGGCGCCGGAGCCGCCCCGCCCGCCGCGAACCCGGTCACGACCTGGGTGGCGGGAAGCTGCGGGGGCTGCGGCGGCTTGACGGCCTCTTCGAGGAGGGCGCGGACGCGGGCGGCGTTCGGGCGGTGGGCGGGGTCCTTGTGCAGCAGGCCGTTGATCGCGTCGGCGAGCGGGCCCTGCACGGACGCGGGCGCGGCGGGCGTCGCGTTGAGGACGGACTGGAGCGTCGCGGGCGTGTTGTTGCGGCGGAACGGGGACACGCCCTCCGTCGCCGCGTACAGGACGACGCCGAGCGACCACAGGTCGGAGGCCGGTCCGGGCCGCTGCCCGAGGACCCGCTCCGGGGCGATGAACTCGGGCGAGCCGACGAAGCCGCCGGTGTCCGTCAAGTTGGTCTCGCCCTCGATCTGGGCGATGCCGAAGTCGGTGAGGACCACGCGGTCGTGCTTGCCGAGCATCACGTTGTCCGGCTTCACGTCGCGGTGCAGGATGCCCGCCGCGTGCGCGGCCTCCAGGGCGCCGAGGACTTCGAGGCCGACCCGGGCCGCGTCGCGCGCGCCGAGCGTGCCCTCGTCCCGCAGCGCCGCGCCGAGCGAGCGGCCCTGCACGAACTCCATCACGATCCACGGCTGGCCGTCCTCGACGACGACGTCGTGGACGTTGACCACGGCCGGGTGGTCGAGCCGGGCGGCCGCGCGCGCCTCGCGGCGCATCCGCTCGAAGGCGTTGGCGCGTTCGCGCTCCGGCAGGTGGTCCGGGACGCGCGGCTCCTTGACGGCGACCTCGCGGTCCACCGTCTCGTCCTTGGCCCGCCACACCGTGCCCATGCCGCCGTGGCCGAGCTTCGACAGGAGCCGGTAGCGCCCGCCGACCAGCCGGCCCGAGCCGGGCTCGGCCTGCGTGACCTGGGTGGGCTGCGGCGGCTGCTGCGCGGGCTGCGACGGCTGCTGCGACGGCTGGGACGCCTGCGCGGGCTGAGATGGCTGATTCGGTACGGCAGGCGCGGGCTGTGCGTACGGATTGGGGTACGGCGCGCCGCCACCCTGCTGCGGGGGCTGCGGTGGCTGCAGGCCGTAGCTGGTGGTCTCGTTCGGGCCGTAGGAGGCTCCCCCGTCGTTACTCATGCCCCCATGACTACCGTGCGCGGCGCCTCGGGTTCCAGCCAGGGGGCCCACTTGTGACCGGGGTGATGCACGAACCGGGAACTTCGGGGACGTACGCCAGAGGACAGCGACGTACACCAGAGGACGTCAGCGAGGCACGCCGGGGACATCAAGGCCCCGCGGACAAAGGCCCCGCGGACATCAGCGCCGTACGAACGTATCCACTGCCGTGTCGAAGTACCGCCGCGCCTCCCGCGTGAGGCCCACCGGCGACGACACCCACACGTCGTACAGCCGGCCGCCCTCCTGCCAGCACAGGTCGTACGTGTGCCGGGCGCCCTCGTCGCTGGTGAAGCCGTCCCAGGTGAACTGCCACAGCGCGGCGGGGCGGCCGTTGCGGGTGGTCTCGGTGATCTCGGCGTCGCGGTAGCCGGGGTTGTTGCGCGGGCCCGCGGCGTCCGCGCGGCGCTGGACGCCGAGCGGGCCGCCCGGCTCGGGGGCGCTCTCCTTGATGCCGATGCGGAAGCTGCCGCCGGGTGAGGTGTAGAAGGTGCGCGGGCCGTCCGTCTTGCGGACGTAGCCCTTGGGGACGGCGAGGGCGAAGCCGCGCGGGTCCTTGGCGAGGCGGTAGCCCTTGGGGGCGTCGGGTGTGGAGGGGCGGGTGGTGTCGGGGGTCTTGGTGACCGTCGAGGTCGCCGTGGGCCGCGGACCGCCGGTCGTGGTGGGGGCGTCCGGCGACGCCGAACCGGTCGACGAGGTCCGGCCGCCGCCGTCCCCGTCGCCGTCCTGCCCGAGCAGCAGCGCGGCGGCCGACACCGCGCCGCCCGCCACGGCGGCGACCAGCGCGGCCGCGATCAGCATGGTGCGGCCCTGGCGCCGGCGCGCGTCCCCGGACATGCGCGCCGATACGCCGGGGGGCGCGGCGGACGGCGGCCGCGCGGGCGGGCGGCCGGGCTGTTCGCGCCCGGCGGGCGGATGGCGGCCGGGGAGCCCGGGGATCAGCGACAGGGTGGAGCGGCGGCCCGGCGGCGCGGGCCCGGCCGCCGCGTCGGGCAGCGGTGGCATCACGCCGGTCTCGATGTACGCGCGCAGCAGCCGCTCCGCGCCCGCCGCGTCCAGGCGGCGCCGCGGATCGCGTTGGAGGAGGCCGAGGACGACGGGGGCGAGCGGCGCCGCGGCGGGTGGCGGGCGTATCTCGTCGAAGACAACGGCGTGCAGCACCCCGCCGATCGAGTCTCGGCGGAACGGCGACTCCCCGCTGACCGCCGCCACGAGCAGCGCGCCCAGCGACCACAGGTCGGACTCAGGACCGGTGCGCTCGCCGGACATCCGCTCGGGCGCGGTGTACTCCGGCGAGCCTACGAACGACCCGACCTCCGTGAGCGTCGTCGCGCCCGAGACCTGCGCGATGCCGAAGTCCGTGAGCACGACCCGGCCGGTGGCCTCCTCCAGGAGCACGTTGGCGGGCTTGAGGTCGCGGTGCAGGACACCGGCGGCGTGCGCGGTGCCGAGCGCGCCGAGCAGATCGAGGCCGATGCGGGCGGCGGCGTGCGGGCCGAGCGGCCCCGACCTGCTGATCCGCCCGGCCAGCGAGCCGCCCTCGACCAACTCCATGACGATGCAGGGGCGTTCGTCGTGCACCACTACGTCGTGCACCACGATGATGTGCGGATGCCGCAACTGCGCGACCGCGCGCGCCTCGCGCAGCGTGCGCTCGCGCTGCTGCGCGGCCTCCTCCTCGGAGAGCGTCTCGTCCAGGGGCAGTTCCTTGACGGCGACGCGGCGGCCGAGGAGCTGGTCGGTCGCGCGCCAGACGACACCCATGCCGCCCCGGCCCAGCCGCGCCTCCAGGCGGTAACGGCCGGCGATCACACGGGCGTTGTCACCCAGGCTCCCCATGCGGCCATCATGCCCCACAGGTGTGGCCGCGGATCCTCCCCGATCGGGAAAGGGGCCAGTTCAGGCCCGTGTACGCCGGCGGGCGCCCCCCTTTCTCGTGCCCGTGCCGCCGGGCCCGCCGGTGTCAGTCGCGCCAGCCGCGCAGCACCGCGTCGAACTGCTTCCGTGTCTTGGCCCAGCTCCCCTCGGGCGCCGACATGTAGATGGCGTACTCGACGCCCCCACGGGTGATGTAGGTCTGCTCGATGGCGTGCCGCGGCCCCTTAGTGGTGTCGCTGGAGCCCGCCTTCCAGCTGAACTCCCAGAGGGCGCCGGGCTGGTCGCGGAAGGTGTTGGAGTTCAGGTGCAGGCGCCGGTACCCGGGCAGGTTGAGCTGCTTCTCCAGGTCGAGCTGGTGCGCGTACGGGCTGTCGAAGTCGGGGCTGCGGTCGACGCCGATGCGTACGAAGTGGCGGCCGCCGTCCGGGGTGTAGTCGATCTGGCTGCCGTCCACGCGCCGCTCCCAGCCCTTGGGCAGCATGAGGCTGAAGCCCTCCACGTCGTGCACGCGCACCCAGTCCGCGGGAATCCCACCGACAACGTTGCCCTCCCCCTTGCCGTCCTTGTCCTGACCGCTGCCAGACTCCGCGCGGGTGCCCCCGTCGTCACGGAGCTGCAGATAGCCGAACACCGCGCCCCCGCCGAGCAACGCAGCCGCGGCACACAGGGCGACGACCCGGGGCCAGCGGCGGCGCCCGGTCGTGGCGCCCGTGTGGTGCGGGGCGTGTGCGGCGTACGGGGATGACGCGCCGTACGAAGAGGAGGTGGCGTACGAAGGGGGCGTGCCGTAGGAGGACGGCGGGGTCGACGGGGAGAAAGGGTTCCCCGGGGCGGACTGGGCCGGTGACGCCGACGCGGTCGACGCGATGTGTGTCGGGGAAGTGCCGTACGGGGCCGATGGGGCACCGGAACCGGAGTCGTGACCGGGGTCGTGGCCGTGACCGGAGTCGCGACCGTGGCCGGAAAGCGACGTGTGCGCCGTCCGCGTCGGCCCCTCGTGCACCGTCGTCTGCACGTACGCCTGCGCCGCCCCGGGCCGCCGCCCCTCCGCGGCCTCCGCCAGCATCTGCTCCGCCTCGGCCGCCTCCGGCCGGGCCTCCGGATCCTTGCGCAGGAGTGCCGAGACGACGGGCCCGAGGGCGTCCGCGTACTCGGCCGGAGCGGGCTCCTCCGTCACCACGGCCTGCATCGTGCCGAGCGGGGACGTACGCCGGAACGGCGACCTGCCCTCGACCGCCGTGTACAGCGTGGCGCCGAGCGCCCACAGGTCGGCGGCGGGGCCGGGGTTCGCGCCGCTGACCCGCTCGGGCGCCAAGTAGTCGACGGAGCCGACCACTTCCCCGGTGCGGGTGATCGTCGAGTCGCCCTCGATCGAGGCGATGCCGAAGTCGGTGAGCAGCACCCGGCCGTCCTCGGCGAGGAGCACGTTGCCTGGCTTGATGTCGCGGTGCAGCACCCCGGCGCCGTGCGCGGCGCGCAGCGCCCGCAGCACCCACAGGCCGATGCGGGCGGCCTCGCGCGGCGCGATGCGCCCCTGGTCCCGGACGGCGTCCGCGAGCGAGTGGCCCTCGACGAGCTCCATCACGATCCACGGCCGGTCGTCGTACTCGAGTACGTCATGGACCGTGACGACGGCGGAGTGGTTGATCTGGGCCTGGGCGCGTGCCTCCGTCTGCGTGCGGGTGAGCAGCACCTCACGGTCGGCCTCCTGCACCCACTGGGCCGCCGTCAGTTCCTTGACGGCGACAGCGCGGTGCAGCACCTCGTCCCGCGCGCGCCACACGCGGCCCATGCCGCCGCTGCCGATGGTGTCACCGAGCCGGTACCGGCCGGCGAGGAGCAGGCCCTGCATCTGATTCACGTTCCCCCGCAGTTGGTCTTGACAGGGCCAGGTTCTTGAGGTTTGCCAGAGCCAGATTAAGGAGGGGCGCGCGCTCAGGGAACGGGAGGGGGTGATCGGAGACCGCACTGTGACGCGCGGGGCGGGGGCCCGGCGGGGACAGAGCGGGTGCGGAGCGGGTGCTCAGCGGATACCGAAGGGGCGGAGACGGGTCAGTTCCCGGCCCGGTACGACTTCGACGCCTGCTCGAACAGCCGGGTCACCTCGTCCCGTTCGGCCTCGGGACCGCGCACCTGCACCACGTGGTACTTCCCATCCACGACCATCGCGAGATTGCGTACGAAGACCTCGGCGCCGTCGGTGCCCTGCCAGGTGAACTGGCCCTCGGCCATGGGCCTGCCGCCCACATCGACGTTGCGCAGCCCGCTGGACGTGGCCCAGGAGGAGTCGCGGAACGGCTGGAGTTCGCGCTCGTCCTCCTTCTGGTACTTCATCGGGTCCGTGCCGTAGTCGCCGGTGCTGTCGCGGCCCGGGACGACGAGCAGTTCGAAGCGGCCGTGGGTGTAGAGGACCTGGCCGCGGCCGTTCTTGGGCTGCCGGTCCCAGCCGTTGGCCACCGCGACGCGGAAGCCCTCGGCGTCCTTGCGCACCGTGAATCCGGCGGCGACATCGGGGTCGGCGGTCTGCGGCTGCTGCGAACCGGGCGTCTTCTCCGGGGCCGGCGCGTCGCCGTCGCCCTTGTCGTCCTCGCCGGAACCGCCGCTGCCGCCGGGCTTGCCGTCCGGGCTCGGGCGGCCGCCGTCCGGCGCCGGGCTGACCTCGCCGGCGTTGCCGGTGCGTCCGGTGCCCGCCTTCTCCTCGGACTTGGGCATGAACAGCATCGCGTACGCGACGGCCGCCACGAGCCCGGCGAGGATCACCACGAGCAGGACCCGGCCCAGCGAACGCGGCGTCCCCGCGGCGCGTGGCGCCCGCTCGGGGCGCGACGCCTTCACCGGCCGGGTGTCCGGGCCGCGTTCGCGGCCGCGCTTGTGCTTGTGCCGGCCGTGGCCGTTGCCGGTGGGGACCGGCGCGGGCGGGCGGCGCTTGCGGACGACCTCGCCGCGGCGGCGTACGACGGGCAGCTTGCCGCCGTCGTACGGCGGCGCGGGCACCACGTGTGTGCCCGCGTCCGGCTCCGGCGCCGACCGCACGAGGGAGCGCAGCCAGCCGCTCAGTTCCTCGAAGTCGATGCGCTCGGTCGGGTCCTGACGCAGCAGCGACTCGACGACGGGCCGCAGCGGACCGCACTCCTCCGCGAACGCGGGCGGCTCCGCGCACACCAACTGCACCAGCTCGGCGGTGCTGTCCTCCGGATACGGGGCGTGGCCCTGGACCGCTCGGAACAGCAGCGCGCCGAGGCCCCACAGGTCGGTGGCGGGCCCGATGGGCGCGGCGAGCTGCCAGTTCTCGTGCACCGGCCCGGCCTGCTCCGGCGCCCACCGCTCGGTGACGGCCCCGACGACGGTCATCCGCGCGTGCCGGGCCCGCTCGGCGGCAAGCGCGGTGGCGGGGCCGCGCCGGGCCCGGACTTCCCCGTCGGGCTCACCCCAGCCGCCTTCGCGGGGGCGGGGGTTGGGGTCGGAGTCGGGGACGCCGGGGGCGCCTGCGCCTTGGGGCCGCCCGGGGGCGGGGGCGTGTGTGGGGTGGGCGGGGGCGGGCTGCGTCCGGGTGGGCGGGGCCTGCTTGGCCAGGGTGTGGGCGGGTGCAGCTTGGCCGAGGGGTGTGTTCCCTCCGAGGGATGCGCCCTCTGCGAGGGGTGCCCCCTGTCCGCCCGGAGCGCTCCGGGCTCCCGGGAAGTACGGTGCGCCCGCTGTGCGCTGCACGCCCCGAGTGCCTTGGGCTCCCGGGAAGTCCGGTGCACCCGGCGCGCCCTGAGTGCCTTGTGCGCTCTGCGCGTTCGGCGCACCCTGCGTGCCGGGTGCTCCGGGTGCGCCCTGCGCAGGCACCGCTCCGGCCCTCGGCACGGCCCCGTGCCACGGCTTCTTCTGCCGCTCCCGGACGCCGTACGGATCCGAGATATGCCCTACGGCACCGCCCGGACCGTCATAGGCCCCGCCGTCCGCGTCCGCGTCCGCGCCCTCGGCCGACCCCGACCCCGTCTCCGCGCCCCGCTCGGCCTCGCTCACCCGGGCCGCGGCGCGCGCCGCGCCCGCCCGGTACGCGGCGATGGCCCCGGCCCGCGCCGCCCGCAAGTCCCGCTCGGCGGCCGTGCCGTACGCGTCGTACGCGGACGCCTCGTCGTACGCCGACGTCTCACCCCGCGCCGAAGACTCCCCGTACTCCGCACCGCCGTACTCGGAATCCCCGTACGCAGAGTCCCCGTACTCGGAACCCCCATAAGCGGAGTCTCCGTACTCGACACCATCGGTCGCCCGGGGCGCCCCGGGCCCCAAGGCCCCCACGACGCTCGTCTGTTCCACCTGTTCAACAGGGTCGACCCGGCCGGCCGGGTCGGCCCCCGCGGGCGCCGTGAAGCCCGCGAAGTCGTCCTCCTCGGGCCGCGGGTCGTACCCGCACAGCGCCTCTTCCGCGGCGCCCGCCGCGAGCCCCGTCAGCATCACGCGCCCGTCGTCGCAGACGAGCACCGTGCGCGCGGTGATGTTCCGGTGCACCCAGCCGTGCGCGTGCAGCACGCGCAGGGCCGTGACGACGTCCGCCGCGACCTCCGCCGCGCGGAAGGGGTTCAGCGGCCGGTCGGCGAGTAACGCCGCGAGCGGCCGGGCCGCCACCAGTTCGCTCACTATCCACAGCGAGCCGTCCTCCGCGAACACGTCGAAGACCTGGTCGAGGCGCGGGTGGTCGGGGATGCGCGCGGCGGCCTGCGCGGCCTCGATGGCGCGCAGCACCGCCGGGTCGCTCGGCCTGCGCGTGGCGCGCGCCCCCGCGCGCCGGGCGCCGCCACGGCCCGCGCTCCCGCGCGCGCTCCGGAACCCCTCGGGCAGCCCGCCGGGAAGCACATCGCTCAGATCGCCGTCGCCGTACGCCTCGTCGCCGAGCACCTCCGCCTCGACGATCTCCGGCAACGGCACCTGCCGGACCAGGACTTCCTGGCCGGAGTAGGTGTCGAAGGCACGGGTCTCGGCGAGTTCGTACTCGTCGGCCGGGGGCAGCGGCAGGCGGTAGCGGTCGGCGAGAACCCGTCCCGCATAGTCGTCCACGATGCCTCCCCCATCCGCCCGGTGGTCAATTCCGTTCGTCTTACGGCTCGTTGCGGCTGCTTACCCTCCGCAAGCACTCACGATACGTGCCACAACCGAACCGTATTGAGGGGATGCCAGATCTCACCGGTCGTCGCCCGGCCATCCGGCCGGTCCCGCCCACCGTCACTTCTTCGGCTCGAAGGTCCGTGTGAACGTCCGCCAGGCCGTACGACGCTGATCGCTGCCCCAGTCGTCCGCTTTCGCGGTGTACATCATTCCGTAGCCCAGGCCGCCGTTGACGACGAAACCCCGGTCCACCGAGCGGTACTTGGTGCCGCCGTCCACGTAGGTGAATTCCCAGTCCGCCGTGTTCCAGCCGCGGAAGCCCACCTTCTCTATGCGGATCCGGTGGTACTGCGCCCGGCGCATGAACGATTCCTGGCTCTTCCAGTCCGCCACCGGGTTGTCCTTGGGCATCGTGGTCCAGCCGATGAGCAGCTTCTGCCCGTTCGGCCCGGTGAAGCGGGCGCCCGCGCGGTCGGTCGAGCTGAACTTCCAGCCCTTCGGCAGGCCGATCGAGAAGCCCTGGGAGTGCTTGTACGTCTCCTCGGCGCCGTCGTCCTTGCCCTTGCCGTCGCCGCCGATGGGCGCGCCCTGGCCGTCGTCCTTGCCGGAGTCCGAACCGGAGCTGTCGTCCTGCTCCTTGCCCTTGCCCTTGTCGTCGCCGGAGCCGCCCGAGCCGGAGTTGTCCTTGCCGGAGTCCGCACCGGCGTTGCCGTCCTTGCCGGCGTCCTTCTCCTTGCCCTCGCCGCCGGCGGTCGCGCCGCTGGACGAGGACTTGTCGCCGCCGCTGCTACCGCTGTTGCCGCCCTTGTCGCCCTCGTCGCCGCTGAGCGCGAAGGCGAGGACCGTGCCGAGCACGGCGAGCACGACGACCACCGCGATGATCACCAGTGTGCGCCGGGGCACCACATCCGTGAGGGGTGCCCGGGCGGCCTGTCTAGGCGGCGTGCCGGGCTGTCTCGGCGGCATACCGGGCTGCGCGGGGATCCGCGGCCCGCCGTGTGCCGCGCCCCCGGCGGCGGAATTCGTCCCGGCACCGGCGACCGTTCCAGCACCAGCGCCGACTCCGGCACCGGCGGCTGTCCCGGCGCCCACGCTTCCGGAACCCGTGCCCACACCCGAGGCAGAGCCTGTCCCCACACCGGCACCGGCACCCGAGCCGGACCCGCCGGCCCGCCTCGCGACACCAGCGCCACGCTCGTCCGCGCCGGAGGTACGTCCGCCCGGACCCGCACCGGCCGCCTCGGAAGCAGCCGTACCGGATGCGGTCGGCCCGGATGCGGTCCGCCCGCTCGCCGCCCCGGCAGCGGTGCCCACGGACCCACCGGTTCCACCCGTGCCTCGTTCGCTCACGCCGGTCCCGGTCCCGGTCCCGGTCCCGGTTCCGGTCCCGGCCGAAGCCCCGTGCGCGGCCCCGCTGTTCCCCGCGCCGCCATCACCCGCGGACGGACCGCGGGTCGCGGCGAAGCCACCGGCCGCGGCACCCCCGGCCGCACCGGCACCGGCACCAGTACCCGCACCCGCACCCGCACCCCGTGCCGTCGTCGCCGCGGCAGCCGCCTTCTTGCGGACCGAGCGGAACGCGCCCTTCAGCCGCTCCGCGGCCTCCTCGCCCTTGCGGCTCCCGGAGGAACCGGAGCCGGACGGCGGGGCCTGCGGCGGGATCGGCGGCAGCGGCACGACCTTCGTCGCGTCCGCCGGGTCCACCGCGTGCTTGTCCTCGGGGAGGTCCGGCGCGTTGATCACGTCCTGGAGCATCGCCCGCGCGCCCGCGTCGTCGAGCCGCTGCTCGGGGTCCTTCGCGAGCAGGCCGTAGATGACCTTCTCCAGCAACGGGCCCGCGTTCTGCGGCGGTTCGACCGCCTCGGTCATCACGGCGGTGAGGGTCGCGATCGCCGAGCCCTTGTCGTACGGAGGAACGCCCTCCACGGCCGCGTAGATCAGCCCGCCGAGCGACCACATGTCGGCCGCAGGGCCGGGCTTGTGGCCGCGCGCCCGCTCCGGCGAGATGTACGAGGGGGCGCCGACGAGCATGCCCGTCGACGTGATGGACGGGTCGCCCTCGACCTGGGCGATGCCGAAGTCCGTCAGGACGACGCGGCCGTCCTCGGCGATCAGCACGTTCGACGGCTTCACGTCGCGGTGCAGGATGCCCTCGCGGTGCGCCGAGCGCAGCACGTCGAGCACGGCGAGCCCGACCTCGGCCGCGCGCCTCGGCGTGAGCATCCCGTCCTCGCGGACGGCCTCGGCGAGGGACTTGCCCTCGACGAGCTCCATCACGATCCACGGCCGGTCGTCCTCGTCGACCACGTCATAGACCGTCACGGCGCCGGTGTTGCGGATCCGGGCGATCGCCTTGGCCTCACGCAGCGTCCGCGTGATGAGGCGGCGCTTCTCCTCCTCGTCGATGCTCGACGGGAAGCGCAGCTCCTTCACCGCGACCGTGCGGCCCAGCGTCTCGTCCTTCGCGCGCCAGACCGTGCCCATGCCGCCGCGGCCGAGCACGTCGCCGAGCCGGTACCGGCCCGCGAGGAGACGTGCGCTCTGATCCTGACGAGCCTCGCCCGTCTGCTCCGCCTCCGACATGCGTCCCCTCAACTACCCGCACAACCCGCCCTGACAGAGCCTTCATTGTCCCTCACCCCGGGACCGGTCAACGCCGCGGGTCCGACGTCCCACATCATGGACATTCCCGCCGCGTGAACCCCGGCGCACCACCCCAAACCTCCCTGGCCATACCCCCCTTGACCGCCCCCCTCCGGTCAAACCGCCCAGAACCCCTGGCCGTCGGGCTACAGCGGCACGATGTCCGGCGCCCCAAGGCGTGCCGCGTCCGCCGTCAGGTCGTCCGGCTGGCGCTGGGACTCGCGCTCGGCCTCGACCCGCTTCTCGTAGTGCTGCACCTCCCGCTCGATCTGGTCCTTGTCCCAGCCGAGCACCGGCGCCATCAGCTCCGCGCACTCCCGGGCGCTGCGGGTGCCGCGGTCGAAGGTCTCGATGGAGATGCGCGTGCGCCGCGTGAGCACGTCGTCCAGGTGGCGGGCGCCCTCGTGGGACGCGGCGTAGACGACTTCGGCGCGCAGATAGTCCTCGGCGCCGCCCAGCGGCTCGCCCAGGCTCGGGTCGGCGGTGACGAGTTCGAGCACTTCCTCCGCCAGCGCGCCGAACCTGTTCAACAGGTGCTCCACGCGCACCACATGGAGTCCCGTGCGCGCCGCGATGCCCGCGCGGGCGTTCCACAGCGCGCGATAGCCCTCGGCGCCGACCAGCGGGATGTCCTCGGTGACGCACTCCGCGACGCGCTGGTCCAGGCCGTGCACCGCCTCGTCCACGGCGTCCTTCGCCATGACCCGGTACGTCGTGTACTTGCCGCCCGCGACGACGACCAGGCCGGGCGCGGGGTGCGCGACCGTGTGCTCGCGCGAGAGCTTGCTGGTGGCGTCCGACTCCCCGGCGAGCAGGGGCCGCAGGCCCGCGTACACCCCCTGCACGTCGTCGCGCGAGAGCGGCACCGCGAGCACCGAGTTCACATGCTCCAGGAGATAGTCGATGTCCGCGCTGGACGCGGCCGGGTGGGCCTTGTCCAGGTCCCAGTCGGTGTCCGTGGTCCCGATGATCCAGTGCCGGCCCCAGGGGATCACGAAGAGGACGCTCTTCTCCGTGCGCAGGATGAGTCCGGTGGAGGAGTTGATCCGGTCCTTGGGCACGACCAGATGGATGCCCTTGGACGCCCGGACGTGGAACTGACCGCGCTCGCCGACCATCGCCTGGGTGTCGTCGGTCCACACGCCCGTGGCGTTCACGATCTGCTTGGCCCGGATCTCGTACTCCCCGCCGGCCTCGACGTCCTGGACGCGGGCGCCGACGACGCGCTCGCCCTCGCGCAGGAAGCCCGTGACCCGGGCGCGGTTGGCGGCCTTGGCGCCATAGGCCGCGGCGGTGCGCACGAGGGTGGCCACATAGCGGGCGTCGTCCATCTGCGCGTCGTAGTACTGCAGGGCGCCGACCAGGGCGTCCTTTTTCAGGCACGGGGCCACGCGCAGGGCGTGACGGCGGGTCAGGTGACGGTGCATGGGCAGGCCGCGGCCGTGGCCGCGGGCCATCGACATGGCGTCGTACAACGCGACGCCGGAGCCCGCGTACACCCGCTCCCAGGCCTGGTGCTGGAGCGGATACAGGAACGGGACCGGCTTGACCAGGTGCGGCGCGAGCCGCTCGAGGAGCAGGCCGCGCTCCTTGAGTGCCTCGCGGACCAGCGCGAAGTCCAGCATCTCCAGATAGCGCAGGCCGCCGTGGATCAGCTTGCTGGACCGGCTGGACGTGCCGGACGCCCAGTCCCTGGCCTCGACGATGCCCGTGCTCAGGCCGCGGGTGACGGCGTCGAGCGCCGTGCCCGCGCCGACCACGCCCGCGCCCACGACGAGAAGGTCCAGCTCGTGCTCGGCCATGCCCGCGAGTGCCCCGGCACGCTCCGCCGGTCCCAGAGTCGCTGTCCTCACCGCTGCCTCCCGTTGGTTTTCGGGTGTGGTCGCGCTCACATCATGCCCAGATTCTTGTCGCGCCCGCCGAGTTCGGCCACGCGACCTGTGGAAAACGCGCGCAAGACACCGCCAACACTCCGGCGCCGCAAGGAGTCCAATCCCGCAAATCGGTCATATTTACTCCTAGTCTGACATTGCACTCGCCCATCTTGTCCACAGGGCTTGCGCGATCGCCCCGCTTTGGCTATATCCGCCCGGCTATTGGGAAGGACGGCTCACCGCCATGCCAGCAGACCTCGCCGTCATCGGTCTCGGCCACCTCGGCCTGCCTCTCGCCCAGGCCGCCGCCGCCTGCGGCATCGCCACCATCGGCTACGACCCCGTCCGGGCACCCGACCTGGCCGGGGGCCGCCTTCCGGGCGACGGCACCGAAGGCACCCTCACCGCGGCCGACGTCCGCCGGATGCTCTCGGGGGGCTTCCGGCCGACCACCGACCCCGCCGAGCTCGGCCGCGTCCGCACCGCCGTCATCTGCGCCCCCACGCCCCCGGCCGCGGACCGCTCGCTCGACCTCGGCCAAGTGGCCGACGCCGCCCGCGCCCTGGCCGGGCGCCTGCGCCCGCACACCACGGTCATCCTGGAGTCACCCGCGTACCCCGGAACCACCGAGGAATTCCTGCGCCCCCTCCTCGAAGAGGGCTCGGGCCTGCGCGCCGGCCGCGACTTCCACCTCGCCTACTCCCCCGCCCGCCTCGACCCCGGCAACCGCAGCCACGGCTACGCCGGCACCCCCAAGGTCATCGGCGGCCTCACCCCCGCCTGCACCGAGTCGGCCGCCGCCTTCTACGGCCGCCTCACCGACAAGGTCGTCCGCGCGCGAGGCCCCCGGGAGGCCGAGACCGTGCACCTCCTGGAGACCAACTACCGGCACGTGAACATGGCGCTGGTCAACGAGATGGCCGTGCTCTGCCACGACCTCGGCATCGACCTGTGGGACGTCATCCGCTGCGCCGAGACCAAGCCCTTCGGCTTCCAGGCCTTCCGCCCCGGCCCCGGCGTCGGCGGCCACGGCGTCCCCCTGGACGTGCCAGGACCCGCGCGCGGCGCCCGCCCGCTGCGCATCGTCGAGCTCGCCCAGCAGGTCAACGACCGCATGCCGGGCTATGTGATCCAGCGCGCCGCGACCCTGCTCAACGAGCACGGCAAGTCCGTGCGCGGCGCCCGCGTGCTGCTCCTCGGCGTCACGTACAAGCCCGACGTCGCCGACCAGGAGGCCGCCCCCGCCCAGGAGATCGCGGTCCGCCTCATGGAGCTGGGCGCGGCCGTCAGTTACCACGACCCGTACGTCGCGCACTGGAGCGTTCTCGGCCACCCCGTCCCCCGCGCGGACACCCTCTACGAAGCCGCCGCCGACGCCGACCTGACGATCCTGCTCCAGCACCACCGCACGTACGACCTCCAGGGCCTGGCCGTGAAAGCCCAGCTCCTGCTGGACACCAGGGGCGCGACCCCGGCCGGCGCCGCCCACCGTCTCTGATCCCACACACAACCCCCTGGGGCCCTCCGCTCGCTGCTGCTACCGTGCGGATCCAGTCACTTACCGCACACCAGTGCACTCACGTCCCAGACGCCAGTGCACTCACGTCCCAGGGGGAAACCAGATGACCCAGCCCACGCCTCCAGGCCAGGGCGGACAGCCGTACGGGCAGCAGCCCTACGGCCAGCAGCAGTACGGCGGCGGCCAGCCCGGATACGGCTATCCGCAGCAGCAGCAACAGCCCTACGGCCAGCAGCCGCAGCAGCCGTACAACTCCTTCCCGCAGCAGCCGCAGCCCGGTGGCTTCCCGCCGCCGCCCGCTCCGGCCGCCCGGGGGAACATCGGCCTCGGCGTGGCCGTGGCCTTCGTGGCCGCCCTGGTCGCCGCGGGCATCTACGGGGCCATCATCGGCGCCACCGAGCACGAGATCGGCTGGGCGGCGGTCGGCGTCGGCTTCGTCGTGGGCCTGGTCGCGGGCAAGGTCGGCGGCTCCAACCCGGCGGTCGGCGTCCTCGCCGGGCTCTTCTCGCTCGGCGCGGTGTACATGGGCCAGCTGGTCGGCGCCTCCATGATCATCGCCGACAAGGCGAAGATCGACTTCACCGAGGTGTTCTTCGACAACTTCGACATCGTGCAGGAGGCGTGGAAGCACGAGGCCGACGCGATGACGTACGTGTTCTTCGCGATAGCGGCCGTCGCGGCCTTCGGCAGCGCCAAGCGCGCCGGGCAGTAGCAGGCACGCCGTAGCAGGCGCGCGAAACGGCCTGGGGCCGGCCACCCGAAGGTGGCCGGCCCCAGGCCGTTCAGGTTCCGTACGGCCGTTCAGGCTCCGTACGAGGGTCAGCGGCGGTGCTGCGAGTCCGCCACGGTGACCTCGACGCGCTGGAACTCCTTGAGCTCGCTGTAGCCCGTCGTGGCCATGGCCCGGCGCAGCGCTCCGAAGAAGTTCATCGAGCCGTCCGGGATGTGCGAGGGACCCGTGAGGATCTCCTCGGTGGTGCCGACGCTGCCGAGGTCGACCTTCTTGCCGCGCGGCACGTCCTCGTGGACGGCCTCCATGCCCCAGTGGTGGCCCTTGCCGGGCGCGTCCGTGGCGCGCGCAAGCGGCGAGCCCATCATCACGGCGTCCGCGCCGCACGCGACGGCCTTGGGCAGGTCGCCGGACCAGCCCACGCCGCCGTCGGCGATGACGTGGACGTAGCGCCCGCCGGACTCGTCCATGTAGTCGCGCCGGGCGGCGGCCACGTCGGCCACGGCCGTCGCCATCGGCACCTGGATGCCGAGGACGTTGCGCGTGGTGTGCGCGGCGCCGCCGCCGAAGCCGACGAGGACACCGGCCGCGCCGGTACGCATCAGGTGCAGCGCGGCGGTGTACGTGGCGCAGCCGCCGACGATCACCGGCACGTCGAGTTCGTAGATGAACTGCTTCAGGTTCAGCGGCTCGGCGGCACCGGAGACGTGCTCGGCCGACACCGTCGTACCGCGGATCACGAAGATGTCCACGCCCGCGTCCACGACGGCCTTGGAGAACTGCGCGGTGCGCTGCGGCGACAGGGCGGCGGCGGTGACGACTCCGGAGTCGCGCACCTCCTTGATGCGCTGCCCGATCAGCTCTTCGCGGATGGGCGCGGAGTAGATCTCCTGGAGGCGTCGCGTTGCCGTCTCGGCGGGCAGCTCGGCGATCTCGTCGAGCAGCGGCTGCGGGTCCTCGTAGCGCGTCCAGAGGCCTTCGAGGTTCAGCACGCCGAGGCCGCCGAGCTCACCGATGCGGATGGCCGTGGCCGGCGAGACCACGGAGTCCATGGGGGCCGCGAGGAAGGGCAGCTCGAAGCGGTAGGCGTCGATCTGCCAGGCGATCGAGACCTCCTTGGGGTCCCGGGTGCGCCGGCTCGGTACGACGGCGATGTCGTCGAAGGCGTACGCCCGGCGGCCGCGCTTGCCGCGCCCGATCTCGATCTCAGTCACGTGTGTGGCCCTTCAGCTTTCTTCGGCTCTCACTCGGCCCGTTGTCCGGCACTCGGTCTTCCCGTCCAGTATCACCGACACGCGCGCGTGGGGGCGGCCCCGGGAACCCCGGGGCCGCCCCCACGCGCGCGTGCGCAACGATTCAGCGGGCCTCGACCGGCGCCGTCAGCCGCGCTTGTTGGTGTAGTTCGGCGCTTCGACGGTCATCTGGATGTCGTGCGGGTGGCTCTCCTTGAGGCCCGCGGAGGTGATCCGTACGAAACGGCCGCGCTCCTGGAGCTCGGGCACCGTGCGCCCGCCCACGTAGAACATCGACTGGCGCAGGCCGCCCACGAGCTGGTGCACGACGGCCGACAGCGGGCCGCGGTAGGGCACCTGGCCCTCGATGCCCTCGGGGACCAGCTTCTCGTCGGAGGCGACGCCCTCCTGGAAGTACCGGTCCTTGGAGAAGGACTTCGACTCGCCGCGCGTCTGCATGGCGCCGAGCGAGCCCATGCCCCGATACGACTTGAACTGCTTGCCGTTGATGAACATCAGCTCGCCCGGGGACTCCTCGCAGCCGGCGAGCAGCGAGCCCAGCATGACGGTGTCCGCGCCGGCGACGAGCGCCTTGGCAATGTCTCCGGAGTACTGCAGGCCGCCGTCGCCGATCACCGGGACACCGGCTTCCTTGGCGGCGAGCGACGCTTCGTAGATGGCCGTTACCTGCGGTACGCCGATGCCGGCGACGACGCGGGTGGTGCAGATGGAGCCGGGGCCGACGCCGACCTTGATGCCGTCGACACCGGCGTCGATGAGCGCCTGGGCGCCGTCACGGGTGGCGATGTTGCCGCCGATGACGTCCACGCCGCCGGAGTTCGACTTGATCTTGGCGACCATGTCGCCGACGAGGCGGGAGTGGCCGTGAGCGGTGTCGACGACGATGAAATCGACGCCCGCCTCGATGAGCGCCTGGGCGCGGTCGAAGGCGTCACCGGCGACGCCGACGGCGGCGCCGACGAGCAGGCGGCCCTCGGAGTCCTTGGCGGCGTTCGGGTACTTCTCGGCCTTCACGAAGTCCTTGACCGTGATGAGGCCCTTGAGGACGCCGGCGTCGTCGACGAGCGGCAGCTTCTCGATCTTGTGGCGGCGCAGCAGTTCCATCGCGTCGACGCCGCTGATCCCGACCTTGCCGGTGACGAGCGGCATCGGGGTCATGACCTCGCGCACCTGGCGCGTGCGGTCGGCCTCGAAGGCCATGTCGCGGTTGGTGACGATGCCGAGCAGCTTGCCCGCGCCGTCGGTCACCGGGACGCCGCTGATGCGGAACTTGGCGCAGATCGCGTCGGCCTCGCCGAGCGTGGCGTCCGGGTGCACCGTGATCGGGTCGGTCACCATGCCGGACTCCGACCGCTTCACCAGGTCGACCTGGTTCGCCTGGTCGGCGATCGACAGGTTCCGGTGCAGCACGCCGACGCCGCCCTGGCGGGCCATGGCGATGGCCATCCGGGCCTCGGTGACCTTGTCCATCGCCGCGGACAGCAGCGGGACGTTCACCCTGACGTTCTTCGAGATGGACGAGGCGGTGTCGATGTCACCGGGCGCCATGTCGGACGCGCCCGGGAGCAGCAGCACGTCGTCGTAGGTCAGCCCGAGTGTCGCGAATTTCTCGGGCACTCCGTCGACGTTTGCAGTCATGACACCTTCCCCAAATGGCCTTGATCGGTGCGGATGTCCATGCTAACGGGAAGCATGGCTCTCTCATTCCACGGTGCCCGCGGGGCCGGGGGTTCGTAGGTTTCTACAGCTCCGCTGGGGTTCGCCGGGCGGGGTGCCCTTTCCGGGCCGGGGCGGGCTTGGCACCGCCGGGCTACGCCGTCTCAGTTGCGCGCCGCTGCGACGGAAGAAACAACCCCCCGCGGCGGGAGCCAGCAACCGCCCCCACCCCTCGGCCACGCTCCGCCCCCCCAAAGGGTGGCGAAAGTCTCCCCAGACACCACCGACACACCCCAGCCCACCCGGCACCAGCCCAGCCCGTCCGGCACCTGCCCCAGCCCGCCCGGGCGCCTCCTCGCCCCGCCCAGCACCTATTCAGCCCGGCGCCCGGGCACCCACTAAGCCCGCCCGTCGCCGTCTCGGCCCGCCCGGCACCCACTCGGCCCGCCCGGCACTCTCGCGGCCCACCCCGGCACGTACCCAGCCCGTCCGGCGCCTGAGGACGAGCGCGCAAGCGCGACACACCCCCACCGCCCCGCACCCATCCAACCCGCCCAGGCCCAGGCACCCACTCGCCCCGCCCAGCACCTATCCAGCCCGGCGCCGGGCACGCACCCAGCGCACCCGGCCACCCACTCAGCCCGCCCGGGCGCACACTCATCACGCCCGGCAATCCATCCAGCCCGTCCGGCGCCTGAGGACGCGCGCGCGAGCGCGATGGAAAGGGCGGGTGGGCGGGGGAAAAAGCTACTGCTCGGCCAGCGCGCGCAGGCGGCTCAGGGCGCGGTGCTGGGCCACCCGGACCGCCCCGGGGGACATGCCGAGCATCTGCCCGGTCTCCTCCGCGGTGAGCCCCACCGCGACCCGGAGCAGCAGCAGCTCCCGCTGGTTCTCCGGCAAGTTGGCGAGCAGCTTCTTGGCCCACTCGGCGTCACTGCTGAGCAGCGCCCGCTCCTCGGGCCCGAGCGAGTCGTCCGGCCGCTCGGGCATCTCGTCCGAGGGCACGGCGGTCGACCCGGGATGCCGCATCGCGGCCCGCTGCAGATCGGCGACCTTGTGCGCGGCGATCGCGAAGACGAAGGCTTCGAAGGGCCGCCCCGTGTCCCGATAGCGCGGCAGCGCGAGCAGCACCGCGACGCAGACTTCCTGCGCGAGGTCCTCGACGAAGTGCCGTGCGTCACCCGGAAGTCGGGAGAGGCGGGTGCGGCAGTACCGCAGCGCGAGCGGGTGAACGTGGGCCAACAGGTCGTGCGTGGCCTGCTCGTCCCCCTCCACGGCGCGTAGGACGAGGGCACCGATCACCGTCGTCTTGTCATCGCGCATCGGTCCATGGTGCCTTGGCGCCGACTGATCCGCGGCACCACGTCCATAGTTGTGCACCGAAGCGTTATGAGCGGGTGCGCCGGAACTCATCTCCCGCACCCTCCCCTCCCGCTCGGCCGACTCGTCCCCAAGGAACTCCACACCTCAAGGATGCGGCATCGGCGGCGAAGCGCCACAAGCCGCTCCCGAGGAGGGTGGTGACGGGGCCTCCATGGCCCCGCCCGCCACACGGCGGGCGGGAAACACCATGCCCCCGCCAGGACCCACTCAGCGAACCAGACCCCAGCGGAAGCCGAGCGCCACCGCGTGCGCCCGGTCCGAGGCGCCGAGCTTCTTGAACAGGCGCCTGGCGTGCGTCTTCACCGTGTCCTCGGAGAGGAAGAGCTCGCGGCCGATCTCGGCGTTCGACCGGCCGTGGCTCATCCCTTCGAGAACCTGGATCTCACGCGCGGTGAGCGTGGGCGCGGCGCCCATCTCGGCCGAGCGCAGCCGGCGCGGGGCCAGCCGCCAGGTCGGGTCGGCGAGGGCCTGCGTGACGGTCGCGCGCAACTCGGCGCGCGAGGCGTCCTTGTGCAGATAGCCGCGGGCCCCGGCGGCGACCGCGAGCGCGACCCCGTCCAGGTCCTCGGCGACCGTGAGCATGATGATGCGCGCTCCGGGATCGGCCGAGAGCAGCCGCCGCACGGTCTCCACGCCGCCCAGTCCGGGCATGCGTACGTCCATCAGAATCAGGTCCGAGCGGTCGGCGCCCCAGCGGCGGAGGACTTCCTCGCCGTTGGCCGCTGTCGTCACGCGCTCGACGCCGGGCACGGTCGCGACCGCGCGGCGCAGCGCCTCTCGGGCGAGCGGGGAGTCGTCGCAGACGAGGACGGATGTCATGGCCGTCCTCCGCAGCTGATGCGCGTCACCTTGAGCCTCCAGGCTGGTACAAGTCGTCACCTGTGCGGTTGACGCACTCGGACATCTGCCCGAGCGCTTGTTCTTTCAACCGCCTCCGCACTCTCAACGACGGTCACTCGAAAGAGTTACGGGGTCAGACTGCCACCTTCGGCACTCTACGTGAGGGCGCGGACACGGCACAGAAGGCGCGGACGGATGCGCCCGCCCGCCGGGCGTCGACCGGCTCCCGACCGGCCCAGCCAAGAGCTATGCCCCATTTAGCGGCTTTTCTTCCCTTTTCCTGGTGTCTGTGGCTAGATTCGCAATGAGTCATATTTTCATCTCCTTAGACAGTAGATGTACGGTCATGGGCACCGTATCGGCGTCAGAACGGCAATCAGGAGACACGCAATGGCAGATTTCTCCCGCCTTCCCGGACCGAACGCAGATCTGTGGGACTGGCAGCTCCTCGCGGCCTGCCGCGGGGTGGACAGCTCGCTCTTCTTCCACCCGGAGGGCGAGCGCGGCGCGGCACGGAGCGCGCGCGAGAACTCGGCCAAGGAGGTCTGCATGCGGTGCCCGGTGCGCGCGGAGTGTGCCGCGCACGCGCTCGCGGTACGCGAGCCGTACGGCGTGTGGGGCGGGCTGACCGAGGACGAGCGCGAGGAACTGATGGGCCGGGCCCGCAACCGCCTGGTCACCACGGCGGGCGGCGGCACGGCCCCCTGAAGGAACGTTTCTGCACAGCCCCGCACAGCCCGCGCACAGAGCCCCGCAGGGCCCCACGCGGGCGGGCTCGGTCCCGCTCAGGCGTGCCCGGACACCTCGGCCGCGCTCAGCGAGCCGCGGCCCGCGCCAGGTGGTCGAGCGTGGCCGCGACCGCCGGCACCTGCGCCAGGTCCGGCAGGGTGAGCGCGACGATCTCCCGCCGCACGGCAGGCTCCACCGTCACCGCGCGGGCCCCCTTCGGACGTACCGACTCGATCGCGAGCTCGGGCAGCACCGCGACCCCGAGCCCCGCCCCGACCAGGCCCACCACCGCCGGATAGTCGTCCGTCGCGAAGTCGATGCGAGGCACGAAGCCCGCGCTCTCGCAGACCTCCACCAGCTGACGGCGGCAGCGCGGACAGCCCGCGATCCACGACTCGTCGGCCAGCTCGCCGATCGTCACGCTCGAAGCCTTCGCCAGGCGGTGCTCCTCCGGTACGAGACCGACGAGCCGGTCGGCGAGCAGGGGCCGCACGACCAGGTCCTGCCACTCCTCCGCGGCGGCGGCCCCCGCGTACCGGAAAGCGAGCGCCACGTCGCAGTCGCCCTCGCGCAGCATCTCCACCGAGCGCGGCGGCTCGGCCTCCTCCAAGGAGACCCGGGTGCCGGGGTGTTCGGCGCGCAGAGCGGCGAGGGCGCACGGCACCAGGGTCGAGGAACCGCTCGGGAAGGAGACGAGGCGGACGCGGCCCGCGCGGAGGCCCGCGATGGCGGCGACCTCCTCCTCGGCCGCGGTCAGTCCGGCCAGGATGCCCGCGGCGTGCCGGACCAGGGCCTCGCCCGCCTGCGTGAGGCGCATCTCGCGGCCGGTGCGGATCAGCAGCGGCGTGCCCGCCGACGCTTCGAGGGCCTTCATCTGCTGGCTGACGGCGGGCTGGGTGCAGCCGAGCTCGCGGGCCGCCGCCGAGAAGGAGCCGGTGGCGGCCACGGCGCGCAGGACACGGAGATGACGGGCCTCGATCATGAGTCGATCATAAGCGACACTTGGGACCGGCGCCCAATATTGCGTGGCAGCTTTGAGGAGCGCTCGCTTAGCCTGGCCGTATGAAGCTTCTCTCCGTGAACGTGGGCCGCGCCAAGTCCGTCGACTACACCGATACGCCGGGCGGCAGCACGGGGATCGACAAAGAACCTGTCGACGGACCCGTCCGGGTGACGGCGCCGGGCCCGAAGGGCACGGGCGGCAGCGGCGTCAGCGGGGACACCATCTGCGACCTGCGCCACCACGGCGGCAACGACCAGGCGGTGTACGCCTTCGCGCGCGAGGACCTCGACGAGTGGGAGCGCCTGCTCGGCAGGACGCTGCGCAACGGCGGCTTCGGCGAGAACCTCACGACGTCCGGCGTGGACGTGAACGGCGCGCGGATCGGCGAGCGTTGGCGCGTCGGCCCGGACCTGCTCCTCGAAGTGACCTCCTCGCGCATTCCGTGCCGTACGTTCCAGGGCCACGTGGGCGAGAAGGGCTGGGTGCGGCGGTTCACGCAGACCGTGCTGCCGGGCGCCTATCTGCGGGTGCTCGAGCCGGGCGAGATCCGGCCGGGCGACCAGGTCGAGATCGTGCACCGCCCCGACCACGAGATCACCGTCGCCCTGCACTTCCGGGCGGTGACGACGGAGCGGGCGCTGCTGCCGCGGCTGCTGGAGGCCGGGGACGCGCTGCACCCTGAGGCGACGGCGAAGGCGCTCAAGTACCTCAACCGCGCCGAGACGCAAGGAAACTGACGGTCCGGGGCCGCGCCGGGCGCACGAGGCCGCGCGTCGCGCACACAGGGCCGGGAGCACGAAGTCGCGCGCACAGGGCCGGGAGCGTGGCGCGCGGACGGTCCGGGCCTCACTAGCCTTGGTCCATGACTACGGCTCTCATCACGGGTTCGACCGCGGGCATCGGCGCGGCCTTCGCGCGGCGCCTGGCCGCCGACGGCCACAATCTCGTCCTGGTGGCACGCGACACGAAACGGCTGCGGGAGCAGGCGACCGAGCTGCACGACCGGCACGGCATCGAGGCGGAGGTCCTGACCGCCGACCTCGCCACGGAGGACGGCATCGCGGCCGTCGAGGAGCGGCTCGCCCGCCGTCGCGACGGGGTCGACCTGCTGGTCAACAACGCGGGCTTCGGCAACAAGGGCCGCTACTTGGAGGTGCCTCTCGCCGACGAGCTGACGATGCTGAAGGTGCACTGCGAGGCGGTGCTCCGGCTGACGTCGGCGGCGACGGACGCCATGCGCGAGCGGGGGCGCGGCGGTGTGGTCAACGTCGCGTCGGTCGCGGCGTTCGTGCCGCGCGGGACGTACGGCGCGTCCAAGGCGTGGGTCGTGCAGTTCACCCAGGGCGCGGCGCGGGACCTGGCGGGCTCCGGGGTGCGGCTGATGGCGCTGTGCCCCGGCTTCGTCCGTACGGAGTTCCACGAGCGGGCCGGCATGGGCACCGACAACATCCCCAAGTGGATGTGGCTCGACGCCGACAAGCTGGTCGCGGCGGCCCTCGCCGACCTGGCCCGCGGCAAGTCCCTCTCGGTCCCCGACCCCAGGTACAAGGCCCTGATGGGCGTGGTGAAGGTGACGCCGAGGAAGTTGCTGGGCGGGGTGACGTCACGGACGGGCCGCAAGTACGGCCCGCAGTAGCCCTCTGGTGGAGCCTCAGCAGGAGCGCCCTGAAGGGGCGCGGGGAACTGCGCGAGGACGCACCACAAGCCGCACCCGGCAACGCAACAGAACCCGGCAGACGCGATGCCGAAACGGCTGAGGCCCGACTCCCCGCGACGGGGAGTCGGGCCTCAGCGGCAGCTCAGGTCAGGTCAGTGGGCGTGACCGTGGCCACCGTGACCGGCGTCAGCCTCTTCCTCCGCCGGCTTCTCGACGACCAGGGTCTCAGTCGTCAGCAGCAGCGAAGCGATGGACGCGGCGTTCTCCAGGGCGGAGCGCGTCACCTTGACCGGGTCGATGACGCCGGCCTTGACCAGGTCGACGTACTCACCGGTCGCGGCGTTGAAGCCGAAGCCCTTGTCCAGCTCCGCCACCTTGGTGGTGATGACGTAGCCCTCGAGGCCGGCGTTCTCGGCGATCCAGCGCAGCGGCTCGACGACGGCGCGGCGGACCACGGCGACACCGGTGGCCTCGTCGCCGGTCAGGCCGAGGTTGCCCTCGAGGACCTTCGCGGCGTGCACGAGCGCGGAGCCACCACCGGAGACGATGCCCTCCTCGACCGCGGCGCGGGTCGCGGAGATGGCGTCCTCCAGACGGTGCTTCTTCTCCTTCAGCTCCACCTCGGTGGCGGCGCCGACCTTGATGACGCACACGCCGCCGGCCAGCTTCGCGAGGCGCTCCTGGAGCTTCTCGCGGTCCCAGTCGGAGTCCGTGGCCTCGATCTCGGCCTTGATCTGCGCGATGCGGCCCTCGACGTCACCGGAGTTGCCCCCGCCGTCGACGATGGTCGTGTCGTCCTTGGTGATCGTCACGCGGCGCGCGGTGCCGAGCACGTCCAGGCCGACCTGGTCGAGCTTGAGGCCGACCTCCTCGGCGACGACGGTGCCGCCGGTGAGGGTGGCCATGTCGCCGAGCATCGCCTTGCGGCGGTCGCCGAAGCCGGGGGCCTTCACCGCGACGGCGTTGAAGGTGCCGCGGATCTTGTTGACGACCAGGGTCGACAGGGCCTCGCCCTCGACGTCCTCGGCGATGATCAGCAGCGGCTTCGAGGAGCCGGCCTGGATGACCTTCTCCAGGAGCGGCAGCAGGTCCTGGATGGAGGAGATCTTGCCCTGGTGGATCAGGATGTACGGGTCGTCGAGGACGGCCTCCATACGCTCCTGGTCGGACACCATGTACGGCGACAGGTAGCCCTTGTCGAAGGCCATGCCCTCGGTGAAGTCCAGCTCGAGGCCGAAGGTGTTGGACTCCTCGACGGTGATGACACCGTCCTTGCCGACCTTGTCCATCGCCTCGGCGATGAGCTCGCCGACCTGCTGGTCCTGGGCGGAGAGCCCGGCCACGGCGGCGATGTCGGACTTGTCGTCGATCGGACGGGCGTTGGCGAGGAGGTCCTCGGAGACCGCCTTGACCGCGGCGTCGATGCCCTTCTTCAGGGCGGCCGGGGACGCACCGGCGGCGACGTTGCGCAGGCCTTCCTTGACCAGGGCCTGGGCCAGCACGGTGGCGGTGGTGGTGCCGTCACCAGCGATGTCGTTGGTCTTGGTCGCCACCTCCTTCACCAGCTGGGCGCCGAGGTTCTCGTACGGGTCCTCGACCTCGACCTCGCGGGCGATGGTCACGCCGTCGTTGGTGATGGTCGGGGCGCCGAACTTCTTGTCGATGACGACGTTGCGGCCCTTGGGGCCGATCGTCACCTTGACCGTGTCGGCAAGCTTGTTGACGCCGCGCTCAAGGGCGCGACGGGCGTCCTCGTCGAACTTCAGGATCTTCGCCATGGGAGCGATTCAGCCCTCTCGGAAAACTCGGGTGAACGAACTGCGCCCCTCGCCGCCCGGCAATCAGCGGGGTGACCAGGGGCGCAGCGCAAAGCAAATCTGCAGATGAGGCAGATGAAGCCGGTACGGCTGACTACTTCTCGATGATCGCGAGCACGTCGCGGGCCGAGAGGACGAGGTACTCGTCGCCGTTGTACTTCACCTCGGTGCCGCCGTACTTGCTGTAGAGCACGACGTCGCCGACCTTCACGTCGAGCGGCAGGCGCTCGCCGTTCTCGAAGCGGCCCGGGCCCACGGCGAGGACAGCGCCCTCCTGGGGCTTCTCCTTCGCGGTGTCCGGGATGACCAGGCCAGAGGCCGTGGTCTGCTCGGCGTCGAGCGGCTGGACCACAATGCGGTCCTCAAGCGGCTTGATGGCAACCTTGGAGCTGGCGGTCGTCACGATCCGACCTCCCCCTTCGGAGATCTCGCGGGGTTAACTGATCTGAGGTGGCGACCAGGTCGATCCGTCGTCGCGGGTGCCGGACCTGCCCGTCGCTGTTGGCACTCTCCAGTGGGGAGTGCCAGGCCTGAGACTAGGACGACGATTAGCACTCGGTCAAGCGGAGTGCCAATTGACTGCCGTCGGCTCAGCGGGGCTCGGCGGCGCGGGGCACCGGGGAGCTGTCCTGTCGTGGGCAACGTTTCACGTCCGGGGACGGTTCCGCGCCCCACGGGCGCCCGCAACCGGGGGACATCTTCTCCGCGGCCTTCCGCCCCAGCCTCTCGATCGGGTCCACCGACTGGGCGCATCCGGTGAGCAGCGCCAGGAACACCGCCGCGGCCGCGGCACGCCTCACAGGTAGTCCTCCAGGCGCGCCACCGCGTACCCCTTGGCAGTGATCGTCTTCAGGACCGTGCGGACCATGTCCGGCATGGTGCCCTTCCAGTCCTCGCGGCCGCGGAAGTGCGTGAGGACGATGTCGCCCGGGTGCAGGTCCTTGTCCCATTCGCGCCACTCCATGTGGTCGGCGAAGCCCTCGGACGCCCACAGCGGCACCGCCTTGATGCCACAGGTCTTCGCGGCCCGCAGGGTGTCGCGGTTGTAGTTCCCGTAAGGCGGCCGGAACAGCTCGGGCCGCTTCCCGTACCGCTTCTGGATGACGTCCTGCATCCCGCAGATCTCCCGCCGCTGCCCCTCGTAGGAGAGCCCCGGCAGATAGCGGTGGTTGAGGGTGTGGTTGTTCAGTACGACGCCACGCTTCTGCATCCGCTTGAAGTAGCCGTAGTCCTCCTTGACCAGGTAGTCGCTGAGGAAGGCGGTGTACGGGATCTTCAGGTCGGTCATCATCCGCAGGAACGCCGGGTCCTTCTCGGCGCCGTCGTCGACGGTCAGGAAGACGACCTTGTCCTTGGTCGGGACGGTGGTGAACACCGGCGGCAACTGCGCCTGCCCCTCGACCTCGAAGCCCTTGCGGGTGGTGAGGCGCGGCTTGACGGCGGGCGCGGGCGGCGCGGCCAGCGGGGTCTGCGCGAGCCCCCAGCGTTTGGCCGCCGCGGCCCGCGCGGCCTGCTTCGCCCGGAGGTCGTCGGCGTACTGCCGCATCATCTCGGCGGGCGGGCCGAGCTTCCGCTGCTGGCCGTGCGCGCCGGCGCGCCCGTCGGTGTCGGAGGCGCAGCCGGAGGCGATCGCGGTGGCGACGACGGCGGCGCTGAGGGCCCCGGCGGCGAGCTTGCCCTTCCCCGGCCTGCGCGCAGATTGTTCGTTTTGTCGTACTAGTCGCATGGCGCCGGATCCTCGCAGTACGGGCGCCCCGCGCCGGGCCGACACCGCCGCCGTACCCGCACCTTCCACCGACTGGCCCACAATGGGCGGCGTGAACGATCCGCTTGCCTCCTTCGCCGCGCTCCGCACCGACGAGGGCCGCTCCCTCCTCGAAGCCGTACGGGACGTCGAACCGAGCCAGGAGCTGGCGGCCGCCACCCGGCTGCGCCGCGACCACCCCGCCGAGCTGGTGTCCGCCGCGCTCGCGCAGGCACGCCTTCGGCAGCGGGCGGTCGCGAAGTTCGGCGCCGCGGACGCCGCCCGGATGTTCTTCACCCCGAACGGCGTCGAGCAGTCCACACGCACGTCCGTGGCGACGTACCGCGCGCGGCGCTTCAAGGACCTCGGTGTGCGCTCCGTCGCCGACCTCTGCTGCGGCATCGGCGGCGACGCGATCGCGCTGGCGCGGGCCGGGGTTGAGGTCCTCGCCGTCGACCGGGACCCGCTGACCTGCGCGGTCGCCCGCGCCAACGCTGAGGCACTCGGCCTCTCAGACCTCATCGAAGTCCGCGAGGCCGATGTGACGGACGTCGACACGTCCTCGTACGACGCCGTGTTCGTCGACCCCGCGCGGCGCGGTGGACGCGGCCGGATCTTCGACCCCGAGGCGTACTCGCCGCCTCTCTCCTGGGCCGTCGAGGCCGCCCGCAAGGCGCCGCGTGCCGCGCTGAAGATCGCCCCCGGCATTCCGCACGATGCCGTGCCCGGGGAGGCGGAGGCCGAGTGGATCTCGGACGGCGGGGACGTGAAGGAGGCCGTGCTGTGGTTCGGCACCGGCGCGCCTGCCTCGCACCGGGCCACGCTGCTGCCCTCCGGGGACACCCTGGCGTCCCCCCTCGCCACGATGCTCCCCGACCCGGAAGTCCGGCCCGTCGGGCGTTTCCTCTACGAGCCCGACGGTGCCGTCATCCGCGCCCACCTCGTCGCCGAGGTCGCCGCCCGCGTCGGGGGCGGGCTCATCGACGAGACCATCGCGTACGTCACGTCCGACGCGGCCGTCGCCACGCCGTACGCCGCCGCCTACGAGATCACCGATCAACTGCCCTTCAACGTCAAGAAGTTGAAGGCGTTGCTGCGGGAGCGGGGGGTCGGTGTCCTCACCGTGAAGAAGCGAGGTTCGGCGGTGGAGCCGGAAGAACTCCGCCGCAAGGTAAAGCCCCAAGGGCCTGGGTCAGCCACAGTCTTCCTCACCCGGGCCGGGGGCGCCCCCACGATGCTGGTGGGCCACCCATCCGCGTAACCGCCCTGGGGGCTCCGCCCCCAGCCCCCCGCTCCTCAAACGCCGGAGAGGCTATCTCCCCCACCCACCCGCCCCACCCAGAAGACCAACAGGCAGTCGGCACATCACCCACAACCCACACCCCCTCAGCCCATCCGGCACTGAAGGACGAGCCCGAAGCCCGACCGACGGCAGACCGCCCCACCCACCCGCCCGCCGATTGAGGGCCCCCTCCCAGCCCGTCCGCCACTCAAGGACAAGACCGAAGACGAACAGCACCACCCACCCCACTCCGCCCGCAGGGCGAAAAGGGCGGGCGGGTGGGAAAAAGCCCGTCCGGCGCTTGAGGACGAGCCGCGAAGCGGCGATCGGCGGGGCCCGTCCCACCCGAACGGGACACCCACCCCCATCCCCCTCCCAACCCGCCCGGCATCCATGAGCGAGCGGGTAGGAAATAGCCCGTCCGGCGATTGAGGACGAGCCGCGGAGCGGCGATCGGCGGGGGGGCCGTCCCACCCGAACGGGACATCCAACCCCGGGGGTCCGGGGGCGGAGCCCCCGGTTGCGGGAAGGGGCGGGCTTGGGGAGCCCCCCGCAGGGCTACCCCCCGCACGCCTCCGCCCGCCCCAACAACAGCTCCCGCTCCCGCGCATTCCCCGTAAGGGCGGCCGCGCGCTCGAACTCCGCGCGGGCCTCCGCGTGGCGGCCGAGGCGGGCGAGGAGGTCGCCTCGGACGCTGGGAAGCAAGTGGTAGGAGCGCAGGGCGGGTTCGGCGGCGAGGGCGTCGACGAGGGCGAGCGCGGGCTCGGGCCCGTCGGCCATGGACACGGCGACGGCCCGGTTCAGCTCGACGACGGGAGACGGCGTCCGGGCGGCGAGCAGGTCGTAGAGGGCGGCGATGCGAGGCCAGTCGGTGTCGTCGTACGAGCGCGCGTGGGCGTGACACGCGGCGATGGCGGCCTGAAGGACGTAGGGCCCGCGCGGCCCCCGGGCCACCTCCTCGGCCCGCTCGAGCGCGGCGAACCCCCGCCGGATCAGAAGCCGGTTCCACCGCCCCCGGTTCTGGTCCTTGAGCAGCACGGGCTCCCCACGGGCCCCGGTCCGCGCGGCGGTACGCGACGCCTGGAGCTCCAACAGCGCCGCGAGCCCGTGCACTTCGGCCTCCTTCGGCATGAGGGAGGCGAGCTGCCGGGCCAGCCGCAAGGCGTCCTCGCACAGCCCGGGCCGCACATGGTCGTCGCCGGCCGTGGCCGCGTACCCCTCGTTGAAGATCAGGTAGATGACGTCGAGGACCGAGCCGAGCCGGGCCTCGCGGTCGGGGCCGTAGGGCACTTCGAAGGGGACGTTCTTCGCGGCGAGGGTGCGCTTGGCGCGCACGATGCGCTGGGCGACGGTCGGCTCGGGGGCGAGCACCGCGCGGGCGATCTCGGCGGTCGTCAAGCCACCGAGCAGACGGAGCGTCAGGGCGACCCGGGCCTCGGCGGAGAGCACCGGGTGGCAGGCGGTGAAGACGAGGCGCAGCAGGTCGTCGTCGATGGCGTCCGGGTCCTCGACGAGGTCCGGGATGTCGTCCAGGTGCGGCGGCGCGGCCTCCAGGTCCCGGCCCATCTCCGCGAGTTTGCGCGCATAGCGCTCACGGCGGCGTACGAGGTCGACGGCGCGGTGCTTGGCGGTGGTCATGAGCCAGGCGCCGGGGTTGTCGGGGACACCGGACCGCGGCCACTGCTCCAGGGCGGCCACCAGCGCGTCCTGCGCGAGCTCTTCGGCGATGCCGACGTCTCGTACGATCCGCGCGACACCGGCGATGACGCGCGGGGCCTCCATCCGGAAGACGGTCTCGACGTCGTCCTCGACGGCGCGGCGGGGGTGCTCGGGCGCGTGGTCCACGACCACACATCTGAGCACCCCCACGACGTCTCCGCAAAGGGACGGGGCTCCGCGAAGGGACAGTTCTCCGCAAAGGGACAGGATCAGGCCTGCGCGCCGACCCCCGGCATGTCGGGCTCGGAGATCTCCCTGACCTCCACGGTGATCGTCCAGTACTCCTCGTGGACCTTCAGGAACCGCTTGGTCCACTCGACCGCCTCGGCCTTGTCCTTGGCCTGGACGATGGAGTAGCCGCCGATGACCTCCTTGGCCTCGGTGAACGGCCCGTCCGTGACGGACAGCCGTCCCTTCTCCCAGTGCACCCGGGTGCCCTCCGACGTCGGCGCGAGGCCGGCGGTGTCGAGCAGCACGCCCGCCTTGGTCATCTCCGCGAGCAGCTCGCCCATGCGCTCCTCCAGCTCGGGGCTGGGACCACCGCTCTCCGGCAGGTCGTTCTCGTCGATGCGGATCATCGTCAGGTAGCGCGGCATGGCGTGTCTCCGTTCAGTCGGTGGGCGGGGGCTCTCCCCGCCGCTGTTCTCTTCTCACTGATGCGTCGAACGGGAGGCGCCCGGATCGACACCCTCGCCGAGATTCTTCGAAGATTTCGAAGTTTTCTCGGACGGGTGCGTTTCCGCAGGTCGCGGGCGCGTCGGCGACGGCAACCCGGGCGCGGGCACAGACGTACGCCGCCCGTGCAGCACCGCCGTCGCCAGCGCCGCCGCCACCAGCAGTCCCGCCGCCACGGCGAACGCCGCCGCGTACCCGTCCGCGAGCGCCCCGGGCCCGTCCCCCGCCCCGGTGGCACTCGACGCGACCGTCACCAGGACCGCCAGGCCGATCGAACCGCCCAGCTGGCGCGAGCTGTTGAGCAGGCCCGACGCCATGCCGGTCTCCTCCGCCGCCACCCCCGAGGTCGCCGCCGTGCCGAGCGGCACGAAGCACATGCCGATGCCCACACTGGCCACCAGCGACGGGCCCAGGACGGACCCCGCGAACGTGCCGCCCGCCCCGACCGCCAGCGCGAACCACCCGAACCCGGCCGCGCCGAGCAGCCCGCCCGCCACAAGGAGCACCCGCTCCCCGACCCGCCCCACGGCCCGGGTCGCGACCACCGTCCCCGCGACGACGCCCACGCAGAACGGCAGGAACGCCACTCCGGCGCGCGTGGGTCCGTACGCCATGACCTCCTGGAGGTAGAGCGACGTGAAGTAGAACGCGGCGAACTGGCCCGAGGACATCAGGAGCGAGAAGACGTTCGCGGAGAGCACCGGGCGGTGGGCGAGCAGGCCGAGCCGGAGCAGCGGCCCACGTGCGCGCCGTTCGCCGCGTATCTCGACCGCGCAGAAGGCGCCGAGCAGCGCGGCCGCCGCCGCGAGCGTGCCGGCGGTCGCCGCCGAACCCCAGCCCTCGGTCTCGGTGCGGACCAGGCCGAGCACGAGCACGCTCGTCCCCGCCGTGACCAGGAGCGCGCCCGCCACGTCGAGGCGCGGGGCATCCGCCCTGCGTCGGTCGGCGGGAATGCCGGGCCGGACGGCGGCGAGCGCCGCGAGCACCACCGGGACGTTGATCAGCATCACCGAGCGCCAGCCCACCCAGTCCGTGAGCAGTCCGCCCGCCATGATCCCGACGGCGCCGCCGAGCGCGCCCGACGCGCCCCACAAGCCGAGCGCCCGGGCCCGCGCCCTGCCCTCCGGGTAGTGGACGGTGATCAGCGCGAGCGCCACCGGCGCGAGGGCGGCGGCGCCCGCGCCCTGCACCGCCCGCGCCGCGACGAGCTGGCCCGGGCTCTGCGCGAGCCCGCCCGCGAGGCTCGCCGCCCCGAACACCACGAACCCGGCGACGAGGGTGCGCCGCCGGCCCATCAGGTCGGCGAGCCTCCCGCCGAGCATCAGCAGGCCGCCGAACGCGAGCGCGTACGCGTTGACGACCCAGGTCAGCGACTCGGGCGCGAAGCCGAGGTCGGCGCCCATGTCGGGCAGGGCGATGTTGACGACCGACATGTCCAGGGAGACGAGGAACTGGACGGTGAGGAGGACGGGGAGCAGGAGAGGGCCGCGCGAGGGCGGGCCGCCGGTGGGCGAGTGCGTCATGCGTCGCAGATTATTATACGCGTATAGAAAACGGCTATACGCGTAAAGAAATTAACGCCCCGGGTCGGTCGCCGCGTACGCGGACGGGACAATGACCACGTGGCAGCGCGAGCGAAGGACGAAGACCCCGGCACGGCCGGGCAGAAGCGGCGCGTCGGGCGGCCCCGGCGGATCGAGCCGGAGGCGATCGTCGACGTGGCGCGGCGCATCCTCCAGGAGGAGGGCGTCGCGGCGCTCAGCATGCGGCGCGTCGCCAAGGAGATCGGCGCCACGCCCATGGCGCTGTACCACCATGTGCGCGACAAGGACGAGCTGTTGATGCTCACCCTGGCCGGGACGGCCGCGACGCTGCCGCGCCCCGAGCTGCCCGACGACCCCCGCGACCGGCTGCTCGCCGTGTCCCTGCACATGCACGGCATCCTGCTGCGGCTGCCCTGGGTGGTGGAGGTGCTGAGCCTCGGCGACCTCACCGACAAGGGCGCGATGTGGATGGTCGACGAGATCATCGGCGCGGGCGTCGGCTGCGGCCTCTCCCCCGAACAGGCCGTGCACGCCTACCGCACCATCTGGCACTGCGTGTACGGCGACCTCGCCTTCCGGCACACGATGGCCCGCCGCGCCGAAGAGCCCGACCGCAAGCGGTACTTCCCCGACATGCTCACCGACGCGGACACCGCCGACTTGCCCCACGTCGCCCCGCTGACCTCCCGCTGGGCCGAGCTCAGGGAGGCGTACGACTTCGCCGACCAACTGAGCGCGGTGGTGGACGGACTGCTCTCCCGGGCCACCGGACCCGGCCGCCCGACGCCGTCGCACCCGCAAGCCGATACGCCGTAGACAACGCGGTTGCCACCGACTACACAGGGCCCTGCACGTCACGCACGGCACACCGGCCGTGCACAGACGGAAACCAGAAAACGGGGGCACGCATGGCCGTTTGGGGTCAGGGCGGAACAGGGGCAGGGGCAGGACAGGGCATACCGGGGCGCGTCGCACCGCGCGACGCGCCCGCGCTGCAGTGGGCGGGCGCCGCCGTCCTGCTGTACGCGCTCGTGGCCGTGGTCTGGATCGGCTACGAGGCCGAGAAGGCCACCGACGGCTCGTCCTCCGGCTACACCAGCTACTCCGGGTACTCCTTCAAGGCCCTGTACGACCCCCGGGAATCCCTCACGCTGGTGGCGCAGACCCACTACGACTGGGCGTTCCTCGTGGCCGCCCTCGTCGTCGGCGCCCTCGCGCTCGGGCGGCGCCGGGTGGCGCGCGGGGCGCTCGCGCTGCTCGCCGCGCTCCTGATCTGCCTGTGCCTGCGCGAGGTGGTCGGCCTGATGGCCTCGGACGAGTACGGCGACCGCCTCACCGACATCGGCTACGGCAAGGCGCTGCTCACCTTCCGGTTCACGGGCCTCGTCCTGGGGTGCGTGCTGTGGGCGGTCGTCGCGCGCACCCGCGGCACGGCGAGCGGCGCCTCGAACCCGCCGCCCCTGGCCGCCCCGGCGTACTCGGCGGCCCCGCCCCAGCCCGCGTACGCCGACACCCCGCCGCCACCCGCGTACGCCCCGTACAACGTCCCCTACGCCCCGCCGCCGGGCACCGGCCGCCGGGTGCGGCCGGGCTTCGTGGCGGCCGGCGTCGCGCTGCTGCTGTGCGGCGCGATCGCGCTGGGCTGGCTGATCTACATCCTCAGCCGGGACAACGTCTACTTCATGGGCGGTGCGCCGGACGACGGCCCGGGCGATTTCTTCCGGGCCGTCGCCGACGCCTCACGGGGCTTCCCGCTCCCGCACGCCTTCTACAACCTGTTCATGGTGGCCGCGCCGCTGCTCGTCGGCGTCCTGCTGCTCGCCGGGCGCCCGGCGGCCCGCGGCGCCGCGCTCGCCCTGGCGTTCGTCTCGACCTACTTCGACGTGCGCGCCCTGGTCCCGGCCTTCGACGACGGCTTCGACCGCTACTGGGACTCGACGGTCGCAACGCTCAGCATCCTGACGCCGTTCGCCACGATCCCGCTCCAGCTCGTGGTGGTGATCGCGCTCCTCGCGACACCGGCGGAGCAGCCGGTTCCGAGGCCGTACGGGAGTCAGCCCTCGCCGAGGGACTCGAACCGCCACCGGTGAGGCGTCCGGGCCGCCAACTCCTCCGGCGGATCGGCCAGTTCGGGCAGGTCCGCCTCGGGCGCCGCGTCCCACCACGTGATCACGAGGACCCGGTCCTGCGGGGCGCGGAACGTCTCCCGGCGCAGGGGCGCGGGCGCCAGGTCCTGGGCCCGCGCCCACGCGACGAGTTCGGGCCCCCGGCCCTCGGCCGCCCGCGCCTCCCACATCAACGCGACGCTCATGAGTAGAGGTTGTCCTTGCTGACCTCGTGCACGTGGTCGTGATCGTGGCTGTGGCCGTGCGCCCCGTGGGCCCCCGGCACGTGCGGCTCCGTCACCGGCAGCGACGAGTCCGCCGAGAGTCCCAGGTCCGACGCCGCCCGGTTCCGGGCGACCATCTCCGCGCCGAGCGCGGCCACCATCGCCCCGTTGTCCGTGCACAGCTTGGGCCGCGGGACGCGCAGTCGGATCCCGGCCGCCTCGCACCGCTCCTGCGCCAGCGCCCGCAGCCGCGTGTTCGCGGCCACCCCGCCGCCGATCATCAGGTGCTCCACGCCCTCGTCCTTGCAGGCCCGCACCGCCTTGCGGGTCAGCACGTCCACGACGGCCTCCTGGAACGACGCCGCCACGTCCCGCACCGGCACGTCCTCCCCCGCCGCCCGCTTCGCCTCGATCCAGCGCGCCACCGACGTCTTGAGCCCGGAGAAGGAGAAGTCGTACGCCGCGTCGCGCGGGCCCGTCAGGCCGCGCGGGAAGGCGATGGCGTCCGCGTCGCCCTCGCGCGCGTAGCGGTCGATGACCGGGCCGCCGGGGAAACCCAGGTCCAGCACGCGGGCGATCTTGTCGAACGCCTCCCCCGCCGCGTCGTCGATCGTCGACCCCAGGGGACGTACGTCCGAGGTGATGTCGGTGGACAGCAGCAGCGAGGAGTGGCCGCCGGACACCAGCAGGGCCATCGTCGGCTCCGGCAGCGCCCCGTGTTCCAGCTGGTCCACGCAGATGTGCGACGCCAGGTGGTTCACGCCGTACAGCGACTTGCCCAGCGCGTACGCGTACGCCTTCGCCGCCGAGACGCCGACGAGCAGCGCGCCCGCGAGGCCGGGGCCCGCGGTGACCGCGATGCCGTCCAGGTCGGAGGCCGCGACACCGGCCTCCTTCAGGGCCCGCTGGATGGTCGGGACCATCGCCTCCAGGTGGGCGCGGGACGCCACCTCCGGCACCACGCCGCCGAAGCGCGCGTGCTCGTCGACGCTGGACGCGACCGCGTCCGCGAGCAACGTCGTGCCGCGGACGACGCCCACGCCCGTCTCGTCGCAGGAGGTTTCGATGCCGAGGACGAGGGGCTCGTCACGGGAGTCAGCCATGGATCTCGGTTCCTTGTACGCCGTTCAGCGGGCCAGGGGCCTGGCCGTCGGTGGGGCCGCCGGACGAGCCGTCGGCCGCGGAGTCGGGGGCGCCGTTCACGGACTCGGCCGGGACGGCGGAGGGGTCGGACAGGCGCATCACCAGCGCGTCCACGTTGCCGGGCTGGTAGTAGCCGCGGCGGAAGCCGATCGGCTCGAAGCCGAAGCGCTCGTACAGCTTCTGTGCCCGCTCGTTGTCCACGCGCACCTCGAGCATCACCTCGGTGGCCTCGAAGGCCGTGGCGTGCCGCAGCAGCTCCGTGAGCAGCCGGGCGCCGAGGCCGGTGCCCCAGTGGTCGCGGGCGACCGCGATGGTCTGCACGTCGGCGGCCACCGCCGCGCCACCGTCCGAGTCGGTGCCGGCGACGGCGAGCCCGCCGTAGCCGACGAGGCGGTCGCCTTCGTACGCCACCAGATAGCGGCGCGTGGAGCCGGGCCCGCGCGCGTGCGCGAGCTCGGACCAGAACATGCCGCGCGACCAGGCGTCGTCCGGGAAGAGCTCCTTCTCCAGGGCGAGCACGGGGTCGATGTCCCACCAGCGCATCTCGCGCAGCACGGCGGCGTGGGACAGCGTCGCGGGGGGTTCGGGGGGCACGGTGGTCACTGGGGCGTGACCACCTTGTAGTTCTTGGGGACCTGCGCGTCCGGGCGGCGCAGGTACAGCGGGCGCGGTTCGAGGAGTTCCTCGCCCGCGGCCAGCTTCTCCGCGGCCAGCGAGGCGAGCGCGGCGGCCGTGACGTGCTCGGGGCCGCGCGCGTCCGGAAACGTGTCCGGGTAGAGCGCCGCGCCCGCGCCGACGGCCGGCACGCCCGCGACCTCCTCCGCGATGTCCGCGGGCCGGTCCACGGCGGGACCGCTCACGCGGGTGCGCGCGTCCGCGTACCGCGCCCAGTAGACCTCCTTGCGGCGCGCGTCCGTCGCCACGACGAACGGGCCGTCCTCGATGCCCGACGCGTACGCCAGGCCGTCCAGCGTGCACACCCCGTGCACCGGGACGCCGAGGGCCAGGCCGAAGGTGTCGGCGGTCATCAGGCCGACGCGCAGTCCGGTGTACGGACCGGGGCCGACGCCGGCGACGACGGCCGTGACCGCGTCGAGTCTCAGGCCCGCGTCGGCGAGGACGCGGTGCACGGCCGGGAGCAGCAGCTCCCCGTGGCGGCGTGCGTCGACCTGGCTCGATTCGGCGACGACGGACGTGCCGTCGTGCAGGGCGACGGTGACGGCGGGGGTGGCGGTATCCAGAGCGAGCAAGAGCACGCAAACAGCCTACGGCTCCGGCGCCCGGCGCACGGCCGCCCCGGGCAGCCGCACGCCTGCTGCTACCGTCACCCCATAGCCGTACGTAGGAGAGGTGGCGCAGTGTCCAGGAGCAGCTCGGGATTCGTGGCCGGGCTCACCGCGGCGGCGCTCGCCGTGGTCGGCTTCCTCGCCTACCAGGCCTCCGCGAACGCCCCGGACGACCTCAACGCCCGCCCGGACAAGTCCCCGACGGCCCCGTCGCGCTCCCCCAAGGACAAGGACCCGCTGAAGCTGCCCGCCGCGTCCGGCGACGGCAAGCGCGTCGTGTACTCCCTGGGCGGCGACCGGGTGTGGCTGGTCGGCGACTCCGGCAAGGTGAAGCGCACGTACCGGGTGACGCCGAGCACCGTGGACCCGGCGACCGGGTCGTACACCGTCTCCTCGCGCACGGGGCAGGTCGTCGGCTCGGACGGGGTGCAGATCGAGCACGTCGTGCGGTTCACGTCGGTCGACGGCATAGCGGTCGGGTTCAGCGCGGCGCTCAGCGGCTCGACGCAGAAGCCGGACCCGGCGAAGAAGACGGGCGGCATCCGCTCGTCCCGCGCGGACGGCAACGCGATGTGGGACTTCGCGCTGATGGACACGAAGGTCGTCGTCATCAAGTAGGACGCCGAGGTCGCCGCCATCAAGCAGCGCGCCGACCAAGCCCGCGTACCCCTGGCGACCAGGCCTGCTGTCCCCGCCGAACAGGCCTGCCTACGCGGCGTCGCGCCGCCGCTCCTCGGGCCGGACGGCCTCGGGGTGCTCTGGTGCCGCGGGCGGCGTGGACACCGCGCTCGCGGCGGCGCAGGACGCCAGCAGATCACTCATCGAGCAGCCGGACGGGCCACGGGGGACGGACGACTGCGCCGGCCGCGCCGGAAGCCCCTGCGGCTGAGACTGCGCATCACGTTCTGAAGCCGGCATGGACGCCTCCTGGGGGCTCCGGGGGCATACGTGGTTAGGTAGACCTAACCAGGACCTGGTATCCATGTGACCACGCGCGACGCTTGCCGCGCAACATCTTGCCGACGGCTTGTCGGAAAGTTCGGGTGAAGCGACGAGAACGCGTCGGCCGGGCGGACCGCCGGGCCGGGGTGCACCGGGTCGCGGCGGACCGCCGGGCCGGGCCGCGCTCAGGCCGACAGGACCGTCAGGTCCGCCCCCGCCCAGCGCTCACCGAGCCCGTGCAGCGTGACGTGACGTACCTCGTCCGTGGTATCTCCGACAGCCCGGTGGATGACGACGTGCAGGCGGTCCTCCGAGAGCTCCTCGACCTTGCCCTCGCCCCACTCGACGACGACCACGGAGTCCGGCAGGGACACGTCGAGGTCCAGGTCCTCCATCTCGTCGAGCCCGCCGCCCAGGCGGTACGCGTCCACGTGCACCAGGGGCGGACCGTCGCCGAGGGACGGGTGCACGCGGGCGATGACGAAGGTCGGCGAGGTCACGGCGCCGCGCACGCCGAGGCCCTCGCCGAGGCCGCGGGTCAGCGTCGTCTTGCCCGCGCCGAGCTCGCCGCTGAGCAGGACGAGGTCGCCGGGGCGCAGGATCTTGGCCAGGCGGCGGCCCAACTCGCCCATCTGGTCCGGCGAGTTGACGGTGATCTTGAGGGTGGTGGCGGGGGCCGGGCTGTGCGGTGCTTCCATGACGGCCACGTTAGCCGCTCGACGTGCGCGCTCCGTCCGCCTCCGGCATGGCGCCCGCGCGCACCAGCAGGTCCGCGATGCGGTCGGTCACCGCTTCCGGGTGCTCCAGCATGACCAGGTGCCCGGCGTCGGGGACGAGCACCAATTCGGCGTCCGGCAGCAGGCCCGCGATGGCCTCGCTGTGCTCGCTCGGGGTGACGAGGTCCTTGTCACCCGCGAGGACGAGCACGGGCAGCCCGGCGAAGTGCACGAGGGCCTCGGCCTTGTCGTGCTCGGCGAAGGCAGGGTAGAACTCCGCGACGACATCGATGGGCGTGGACTCGATCAGCCGCTCGGCGAACCGGGCGATCGCCGGGTCGACGTCCCGGGAGGCGAACGAGTAGCGCTTGATGATCCCCGCGAACAGGTCGGCGGTGGCCCGCCGCCCCTTCTCCACCAGGTCGGCCTGGGAGCCCAGCGCCTTCAGGACGCCGGGCAGCACGCGCCGGATGGCGTTCATCCCCGCCACCGGAAGCCCGAAACTGACCTCCGCGAGCTTCCCGGACGAAGTCCCGACGAGAACAACACCCGCAACCCGCTCCCGAATCAACTCGGGAAACTGATCGGCGAGAGCCATGGTCGTCATCCCGCCCATGGAGTGGCCGACGAGCACCAGCGGGCCCTCGGGCGCGGCGGCGTCGATGACGGCCTTCAGGTCGCGGCCGAGCTGGTCGATGGAGACCGGCTTGCCGTCGTGGAGCTGGGTCACGCCGCGGCCCGAGCGGCCGTGGCTGCGCTGGTCCCAGAAGACGCACCGCACCACGCCCCGCAGCGCGGCCCGCTGGAAGTGCCAGGAGTCCTGGCCGAGGCAGTAGCCGTGGCTGAAAACAACAGTGACGGGAGCGGGTGCCTTACGCCCGAAGAGCCGCCGCCTGCGCGGCGACTGCGCCCCCTCACCCAGCCCCGGCTCCACCTCCTCCACCTCGTACGCCAGCTCCGTGCCGTCGTCCGCGTACGCCTTGCCGGGCATGCCGCGCAGCGAGCCGTAGGGCCCCGAGGCGTCGAGGGCGAGGCGGGCCTTCCTGCGGATGCCGCGCCCGACCGTCATCCGCTCGATGGCGACGCCCGCCGCGGCGCCCGCGGCGACGACCCCTATCGCGGCGCCCGCGAGCCCGGCCCGCCGCCAGGTCGTGCCCGCCGACCCGGCCGCCTCGGCCACCGCTTCCACGGCGGCCGCCCCCGTGCTGCCCTCGCCCACGTGCCCGCTCCTCTGCTAGTCGTCCGTCGGCCGGCCTCAGTCGCGGCTGCCGCCCGGCTCCTCGTTCACATAGACGCGCGGAACGCGTGAACCGATGCGGGTCACGATCTCGTACGCGATGGTGCCGGCCGCGCGCGCCCAGTCCTCGGCGGTCGGCTCGCCGCGGTCGCCGGGGCCGAAGAGCACGGCCTCCGTGCCGGCCGCGGGCTCGTCGCCGCCCAGGTCGACGACGAACTGGTCCATCGCGATGCGCCCGGCGGCCGTGCGCCACTTGCCGTCCACGAGGACAGGACCGGTGCCGGAGGCGTGCCGGGGGATGCCGTCGCCGTACCCGGCCGGGACCAGGCCCAGGGTCGTGGCGCCGGGGGTGGTGTAGTGATGCCCGTAGCTCACGCCGTGCCCCGCCGGGGCGTGCTTCACGGAGGCCAGGGCGGCGGCGACGGTCATGACGGGGCGCAGGCCGAAGTCCTGCGGGGTGCCGATCTCGGGGCTCGGCGAGACGCCGTACATGGCGATGCCGGGGCGGACGAGGTCGAGGTGGGTGTCCGGCAGGGCGAGGGTGGCCGGGGAGTTGGCGATGTGCCGCACCTCGGGGCGTATCCCGCGCTCTTCGGCGTACGCCACCATCTCGTGGAAGACATCGAGCTGGCCCTGGATGGACGGATGTCCGGGTTCGTCGGCACAGGCGAAGTGGGACCACAGCCCGGTGACTTTCACGAGCCCAGCAGCCTCAGCGCCCAACGCCTCCCGGACCAACTCGGGCCAGTCGTCCGGCATGCAGCCGTTGCGGCCGAGGCCGGTGTCGGCCTTGAGCTGGACGCGGGCGGTGCGGCCTGCTGCGCGCGCGGCCTCGGTGACCTCGCGCAGGGCCCACATGCCGCTCACCGTCACGTCCAGGTCGGCCTCGACGGCCTCGCGCCAGGGGCCGCCCGGGGTCCACAGCCAGCACATCACGCGGCCACCGATGCCGGCCGCGCGCAGCGCGAGCGCCTCTTCCGGGGTGGCGGTGCCCACCCAGGTCGCGCCCGCGTCCAGGGCGGCGCGGGCGCACGGGATCATTCCATGGCCGTAGCCGTCCGCCTTCACCACGGCCATGAAGGCGGCGTGCGGGGCGCGGGCGCGCAGGGCACGCACGTTGCCCCGCAGGGCGGCCAGGTCGATCTCCGCGCGGACCCGCGGCAGCACAGTCTCAGTCATCGCACCCAAGTCTCTCAGAGCCACCCCATCCCAACGCCGACCGCACCCACCCCCGACACGGAGCCCCAAACCGCCCCACCGACCTGGGCAATCCCCCTTCCCTCACATACCGACACCGTCGGCCTGGGCTGTGCCCACCCGTTCCGCCCTGCGGAACGACTGCCCACAGCAGGAGCGAGCGGCCCGGTCCGGCCAGACGAACCGACCCCACCCACGCCCACAGCGGGGAGCGAGCCGCCGGCCCAGGCCAGACGAACCGGCCCACCCACAGCAGGGAACCGGGCAGCGGGAAGCGGGAAGCAGACCGGCACCCCCACCGGGGCGCGGGAAGCAGTGCCGCAACCCCCACCGGAGGGGAAGCCGCCCACGGACCGGAGGGGACGTGGCGGTATGTCCGCGCGCAGCTCGCCCGGCCACGCCGTCCGTACAGGCAACGCATCCGGCGCCCCAGGCGCGAGCACGGACATACCGCCGCGGCCCCGCCCCACAACCGAACAATGGGCGGCGCAACCCCCACCGAGGGGAAAGCAGCCGAACGCCCCCCCGGCCGCCCCGGCCCTGAGCCCGCCCCGCCCCCCGGGCTACCCGCGTACGTCCCGCCAAGCCAACGGCACCGCGTCCGCCACGTCCTGGGCCGCCACCGGCGCCCCGTCCGCCGCGAGCCGGGCCGCGAGGCCGTGCAGGAACGCGCCCACCGCCCCGGCGTCCCGCGCCCCGAGCCCCGCCGCGAGCAACGCCCCGGCAAGACCCGACAGCACGTCCCCGCTCCCGGCCGTGGCCAGCCACGAAGTCCCCGTCGGGTTGACCCGCACCGCGGCACCCCCGCCCGGCACCGCGACCAACGTGGTGGACCCCTTGAGCAGCACCGTCGCCTCGTACCGCGCGGCCAGCTCCCGCACGGCGTCGAGCCGCCCCGCCTCGACCTCGCCCCGGGACACCCCGAGCAGCGCGGCCGCCTCCCCGGCGTGCGGAGTGAGCAGCGTCGGCGCGGTGCGCGCACGCACGGCGTCGCGGTCGACGAGCCGCAGCCCGTCGGCGTCGATCAGGACGGGCACATCGGCGTCCACGACGTCACGCAGCCGGGCAGCGTCGTCCCCGAGCCCCGGCCCGGCGACCCAGGCCTGCACCCGCCCGGCCTTGGCGGGCGGCCCGGCGGAGACGAGGGCCTCCGGGAAGCGGGCGATGACGGCGTCGGCGGCGGGCCCCACGTACCGGACGGCGCCGGCGCCCCCGCGCAGCGCACCGGCGACGGAGAGCACGGCGGCGCCCGGGTAGCGCGCGGATCCGGCGACGACGCCGACGACCCCGCGCCGGTACTTGTCGCTCTCGGCGGCGGGCACGGGCAGCAGCCGTTCGACGTCGGCGTACTGGAGGGCCTCCAACTCGGGATCGTACGCGGCGAGTTCACCGTCGAGACCGATGTCGACGAGCCGCAGGGCCCCGGCGTGCTCACGGGCGGGGTCGATGAGCAGGCCGGGCTTGTACGTACCGAAGGTCACGGTGGCGTCGGCGCGCACGGCGTCCCCGCGCACCTGCCCGGTGTCGGCGTCGACGCCGCTCGGCAGGTCGACGGAGACGATCAGGGCGCCGGAGTCCTCGGCGGCGCGCACGAGCCGGGCGGCCGGGGGCCGCAGCCCGCCCTTGCCGCCGATGCCGACGATCCCGTCGACGACGAGCCGGGCCCGCGCCACGGCGACGAGCGCCTCCTCTGCAAGGTCACCGCCCCCACCGGAACCCGCACCGCCCCCGGAACCGGAACCCGCGCCCGCGGAACCCGCACCACCCCCACCGGAGCCGGAACCACCCCCGGACCCGGCCTCCCCCACCGCAGCGTCGACAACCCGCCCCCCAGCCCCCCGCAACGCGGCAAGCCCACCCGCGTGCACCCGCTCCGGGGCGAGCAGCACGGCCGTCACCCCGGCCCCGCGCCGCGCGAGCCGGGCCCCGGCGTACAGCGCGTCACCCCCGTTGTCCCCGCTCCCGACGAGGAGCACGACGCGCGCCCCGTACACCTTCCCGAGCAACTGGCCGCAGGCCACGGCGAGCCCGGCGGCGGCCCGCTGCATCAGGGCGCCCTCCGGCACGCGGGCCATCAGCGCGCGCTCGGCCGCCCGGACGCTCTCCACGCAGTACGCAGTACGCATCCCGCAAGTCTCCCCCACCACCTACCCCTCCGCGATGACCACCGCCGAAGCCACTCCCGCGTCATGGCTCATCGACACATGCCACCCCCGCACCCCCAACGCCTCGGCCCGCGCGGCCACCGTCCCCGAGACCCGCACGCGGGGCTGCCCGCTGTCCTCGACGTACACCTCCGCGTCGACCCAGCGCAGCCCCGCGGGCGCGCCGAGCGCCTTGGCGAGGGCCTCCTTGGCGGCGAACCGCGCGGCGAGGGAGGCGATCCCGCGCCGCTCCCCGTCGGGCAGGAACAACTCCCGCTGGACGAAGATGCGTTCACGCATGCCGGGCCTGCGCTCCAGCGACAGCGCGAACCGATCGATCTCGGCCACGTCGATACCCACCCCAATGATCACAAGCACTCCACCATCACTGTCACCGACAACTCACCAGCACCGCACCCGACAACGCACGGACAACGCACCAGAACCGTACGAGCGCCGCCGCAACGCCCTCATTCCACAGTCACGGACTTGGCCAGGTTCCGCGGCTGATCCACCTCATTGCCCCGAGCCACGGCCAGCTCGCAGGCGAAGACCTGCAACGGCACCGTGGTCACCAGCGGCTGAAGCAGCGTAGGCGTCACCGGAACCCACACCACAAAATCGGCGTACGGGACCACAGCCTCGTCGCCCTCCTCCGCGATCACGATCGTGCGGGCGCCGCGGGCCCGGATCTCCTGGATGTTGGAGACGATCTTGTCGTGCAGCACCGAACGCCCGCGCGGCGAGGGCACGACCACGACGACCGGAAGCCCCTCCTCGACCAACGCGATGGGCCCGTGCTTCAACTCGCCCGCGGCGAACCCCTCCGCGTGCATGTACGCGAGTTCCTTGAGCTTCAGCGCGCCCTCCAGGGCGACGGGGTACCCCACGTGCCGCCCGAGGAACAGCACGGTCCCGGCGCCGGCCAGGGACCGGGCGAGCGCGCGCACGGGCTCCATGTCCGCGAGGACCCGCTCCACCGCCCCGGCGATGTCGGCCAGGTCCCGCACCACGCCGAGGACTTCGTCGCCCCACTTGGTGCCGCGCGCCTGGCCCAGGTACAGGGCGACCAGATAGCAGGCCACCAGCTGTGTCAGGAACGCCTTGGTCGAGGCGACGGCGACCTCGGGACCGGCGTGCGTGTACAGCACCGCGTCCGACTCGCGCGGGATCGTGGAGCCGTTGGTGTTGCAGATGGCGAGGACGCGGGAGCCCTGCTCGCGGGCGTGCCGCAGCGCCATCAGGGTGTCCATGGTCTCGCCGGACTGCGAGATGGCGACGACCAGGGAGCGGGCGTCCAGGATCGGATCGCGGTAGCGGAACTCGCTGGCCAGCTCCACCTCGCAGGGGATCCGCGTCCAGTGCTCGATGGCGTACTTGGCGATGAGCCCGGCGTGGAACGCGGTCCCGCACGCGACCACCACGACCTTGTCGACCTCGCGCAGCTCGGCGGCGGGGATGCGCAGTTCGTCGAGGAGCAGCTCGCCGTCCGCGCCGATCCGGCCGAGCAGCGTGTCCGCGACGGCCCGCGGCTGCTCGGCGATCTCCTTGTGCATGAAGGAGGCGTGGCCGCCCTTCTCGGCGGCGGCCGCGTCCCAGTCGACGCGGTAGTGCCGTACGTCGGCGGGCCGCCCGTCGAAGTCCGTCACCACGACCTCGTCCCGGCGCACCTCGACGACCTGGTCCTGGCCGAGCTCGATCGCCGACCGGGTGTGCGCGATGAACGCGGCCACGTCGGAGGCGAGGAACGCCTCGCCCTCCCCCACGCCCACCACGAGCGGCGAGTTGCGGCGCGCCCCCACGACCACGTCCGGCGCGTCGGCGTGCACCGCGACCAGCGTGAACGCGCCCTGCAGACGGCGGCAGACAAGGCGCATGGCCTCGGCGAGGTCCGCGCAGCCGGAGAACTCCTCGGCGAGCAGGTGCGCGACGACCTCGGTGTCCGTCTCGGAGTTCAGCGCGTGCCCGCGCGCGGCCAGCTCCGTCCGCAGCTCCGCGAAGTTCTCGATGATGCCGTTGTGGACGACGGCGACGCGCCCCGCGTTGTCGAGGTGCGGGTGCGCGTTGGCGTCCGTGGGCCCGCCGTGGGTGGCCCAGCGGGTGTGTCCGATGCCGGTGGCGCCCGCCGGGAGCGGCGCGTCGACCAGGGCCTTCTCCAGGTTGGCGAGCTTGCCGGACTTCTTGGCCGCGGCGATCCCGCCGTCGGCGATGACGGCCGCTCCGGCCGAGTCGTAGCCGCGGTACTCCAGGCGTCGCAGCCCGGCAAGGACCACTTCGAGCGCCGACTGCGAGCCGACGTATCCGACGATTCCGCACATGTCGGGAAGCGTACGTCTCTGTTTGCCCCGGAACGCGTACGTCGCGTACGGCGCGTGCGCCCAAGGTGACGCACCCCACCCGCCGTCCCGTTCAAACAGCCGTAACAATGGACTGTGATCTCTTCGGTCTCAGCGCCCGCGAAGGCGCCACGGGGCGCCCACCGGCACAAGCCGGAGGCGACCCCCTACGTCGATCTCACCCGATCCGAGTGGAGCGCGCTGCGCGAGAAGACGCCGCTCCCCCTCACCGCCGCCGAGGTCGAGAAGCTGCGCGGCCTCGGCGACGTCATCGACCTCGACGAGGTCCGCGACATCTATCTGCCGCTGTCCCGTCTGCTGAACCTGTACGTCGGCGCGACCGACGGCCTGCGCGGCGCCTTGAACACCTTCCTCGGCGACACCGGCGAGAAGGCCTCGCAGTCCGGCACGCCCTTCGTGATAGGCGTCGCGGGCTCGGTGGCCGTCGGCAAGTCCACGGTCGCCCGCCTCCTGCAGGCCCTGCTGTCCCGCTGGCCCGAGCATCCGCGCGTGGAGCTGGTCACCACCGACGGCTTCCTGCTGCCCACCAAGGAGCTCCAGGCCCGCGGCCTGATGTCGCGCAAGGGCTTCCCGGAGTCGTACGACCGGCGGGCCCTGACCCGCTTCGTCGCCGACATCAAGGCCGGCAAGGACGAGGTGACGGCACCCGTCTACTCGCACCTGATCTACGACATCGTGCCCGGCCAACGCCTCACGGTCCGCCGCCCGGACATCCTCATCGTCGAGGGCCTGAACGTCCTGCAGCCCGCCCTGCCCGGCAAGGACGGCCGCACCCGCGTGGGCCTCGCCGACTACTTCGACTTCAGTGTGTACGTGGACGCGCGCCCCGAGGACATCGAGCGCTGGTACCTGAACCGCTTCCGCAAGCTGCGCGCGACGGCCTTCCAGAACCCGTCCTCGTACTTCCGCAAGTACACCCAGGTCTCCGAGGAGGAGGCCCTGGACTACGCGCGCACGACCTGGCGGACCATCAACAAGGTGAACCTCCTTGAAAATGTGGCCCCCACCCGCGGCCGCGCCACCCTCGTCGTCCGCAAGGGCCCCGACCACAAGGTGCAGCGGCTGAGCCTGCGCAAGCTCTGAGGGGGCCTGTCAGGCCCGTTAAGGTGCGGGCATGCTGCATCTGCGCCTGATCACTCCGGCGGACAAGACCGACGCCGTGGTGCGCCTCATCGAGAAAACCGCGGGTGCCACGCATCTGGCCGTCGTACCGGGCGCGGCCCGCAACCCCTCGGGCGACATCGTCATGTGCGACGTCGCCCGGGAGGCGGGCGACGAACTGATCGACGGGCTGCGCGCCCTGGAGATCCACAAGCACGGCTCGATCGCCCTGGAGAACATCGACCTGTCGCTGTCCCTGCGGGCCGACAAGGCCGAGGACGAGGCGCCGGGCGAGGGCGCGGACGCGGTCCTGTGGGAGCACCTGACGGACGCCACGCACGAGGAGTCGACGCTCTCCATCACGTACGTCGCCTTCATCACGCTCGCCACGATGATCGCCGCGTGCGGTGTGGTCCTGGACAACGCGATCCTGATCGTGGGCGCGATGGCGGTGGGCCCGGAGTTCGGGCCGCTCGCGGGCTTCTGCACGGCGCTCGTCCAGCGCGCCCCGCGCCTCGCCGTGCGTTCGCTGATCGCGCTGCTCGTGGGCTTCGCGGTGGCGATGCTGGTGACGGTGTGCTTCAGCTACTTCATGGACGCGGTTGCGCTCTTCGACCGCGACGCCGTGGGCGCCGCGCGCCCCAACACCCACTTCATCTACCGGCCCGACTGGTTCTCCTTCGTCGTGGCCGTCCTCGCGGGCGCCGCGGGCACGCTCTCGCTGACGTCCGCGAAATCGGGGGCCCTGGTGGGCGTCGCGATCTCGGTGACGACGGTCCCGGCGGCGGCGAACGCCGCGGTCGCCTTCAGCTACGGCAAGTACAGCCAGGCCCGGGGCTCCAGCGAGCAGCTGCTCCTGAACCTGCTCGCCATCGTCCTTGCCGGTACGTTGACGCTGCTCGCCCAGAAGCTGCTCTGGACGAAGCAGCGCGAACGTTCCGCGAGGAAGCGCGCGCCGGCCTAGGGGGTGTCCGATGGGTCCGGCCGACCATGTTCGGGATGCCCTTTCATCAGGGCCGAGCGGTGTCTGGTGCGTGCAGCTGCAAGGCGGAGGAGGGCGTCGACGCGGAGCGTCGGCAACCGACGACAACGCCGCAGATGCGCGTGCCAGACACCGCGACGTCGGCCGGACCCATCGGACACCCCCTAGCCCGCCCGCGCCCCGACCGGCCTATCCCAGGGCCGACTTCACCACGTCCGCGAGGCGTCCCGCGACCGAGCGGGCCTGTTCGATGTCGGCGGCCTCGACCATGACGCGCACCAGCGGCTCGGTGCCGGAGGGGCGCAGCAGCACCCGGCCGGTGGCGCCCAGCTCGCGCTCGGCGTCGGCGACGGCGGCGGACAGCTCGGCCGAGGTCTTCACCCGGGACTTGTCGACGTCGGGGACGTTGATGAGGACCTGCGGCAGGCGCTCCATGACGGCGGCGAGCTCGGCGAGGCCCCGGCCCGTCTCGGCGACGCGGGCGGCGAGCAGCAGACCGGTGAGGGTGCCGTCGCCGGTGGTGGCGTGGTCCAGGACGATGACGTGGCCGGACTGCTCGCCGCCGAGGGCGTAGCCGTGCTCCTTCATCGACTCCAGGACGTACCGGTCGCCGACGGCCGTCTGCACCAGGGACAGTCCCTCGCGCTCCATGGCGAGCTTGAAGCCCAGGTTGGACATGACCGTCGCGACAACGGTGTCCTGGCGCAGCGCGCCGCGCTCGCGCATGGCGAGGGCGAGGACGGCGAGGATCTGGTCGCCGTCGACCTCGGCGCCGGTGTGGTCCACGGCCAGGCAGCGGTCGGCGTCGCCGTCGTGCGCGATGCCGAGGTCGGCGCCGTGCTCGACGACGGCGGCCGTCAGCAGGTCCAGGTGGGTGGAGCCGCAGCCGTCGTTGATGTTCAGGCCGTCCGGCTTGGCGCCGATCGTGATGATCTCGGCGCCGGCCCGCGCGAACGCTTCGGGCGAGACCCGCGCGGCCGCGCCGTGCGCCTCGTCCAGGACGACCTTGAGGCCGTCGAGGCGGTTGGGGAGCACGCCGATGAGGTGGGCGACGTACTGGTCGAAGCCTTCGTCGTACGTCGTCACGCGGCCGACGCCCGCACCCGTCGGGCGCTGCCACGGAGCCCCGGTGCGGTGCTCCTCGTACACGGACTCGATCCGGTCCTCCAGCTCGTCGGCGAGCTTGTGGCCGCCGCGGGCGAAGAACTTGATGCCGTTGTCGGGCATCGCGTTGTGGCTGGCGGAGAGCATCACGCCGAGGTCGGCGCCCAGCGCACCGGTGAGATGGGCCACCGCGGGGGTGGGCAGCACACCGACGCGCAGGACGTCCACGCCCGCGCTGGCGAGGCCCGCGACGACCGCGGCCTCCAGGAACTCCCCGGACGCCCGCGGGTCTCGCCCGACCACCGCCGTCGGGCGATGGCCCTCGAAGGTGCCCGCTTCGGCGAGCACATGCGCCGCGGCGACCGAGAGCCCGAGCGCGAGCTCGGCCGTCAGATCCGCGTTGGCGACACCGCGCACACCGTCCGTGCCGAAGAGTCGTCCCACTGCTGTCCTCCGAACATTGAGTGTCGGCTGGTTCTTGCGGACGCGGTGATCTCAGCAGCTCCACCGCGCGGCCTCAGCCGCCGCCCAGCCTGTCGAACTTCTACCCCAGATCATGGGGTGCCGATATACGAACGCCCCGACGGCACACAGGGTGCCGCCGGGGCGTTCGGGAAGTACTAGCAGGCAGCGGTGTTTAGCGCTTGCTGTACTGCGGGGCCTTGCGGGCCTTCTTGAGACCGGCCTTCTTGCGCTCGACCGCACGGTCGTCGCGCTTGAGGAAGCCGGCCTTCTTGAGGGCGCCGCGGTTGTTGTCGACGTCGGCCTCGTTCAGGGCGCGGGCGACACCGAGACGGAGCGCACCGGCCTGGCCGGAGACGCCGCCACCCGCGATGCGGGCGATGACGTCGTAGCGGTCGTCGAGCTCGAGCACCTTGAAGGGCTCGTTGACTTCCTGCTGGTGGACCTTGTTCGGGAAGTAGTCCTCGAGCGTGCGCCCGTTGATCTTCCACTTGCCGGTGCCCGGGACGATCCGGACGCGGGCGATGGCGTTCTTGCGACGGCCCAGGCCGGCGGCCGGCTGCGGGTCGCCGAAGCGCGCGGCGTTGGACTCCGAGGTGTACTCGCCCTCGATGGGGCCCTCGGACTCGGTGGTGTACTGCTCGACGTCGACGGTCTCGGCGGTCTCGTCGAGCGGCTGCTCAGCGGTGGTCTCGGCCACGATGCTCCTCAGATTCTTTTTCGTCTTAGGGGGTGGCCGGAACTACTGCGCGACCTGGGTGATCTCGAACGGCTGCGGCTGCTGCGCGCCGTGCGGGTGCTGGTCGCCCGCGTAGACCTTCAGCTTCGAGAGCATCTGACGGCCCAGGGTGTTCTTGGGGAGCATGCCCTTGACGGCCTTCTCGACGGCCTTCTCGGGGTTCTTCTCCAGCAGCTCGTCGTAGCGCACCGAGCGGAGGCCGCCCGGGTAGCCGGAGTGGCGGTAGGCCATCTTCTGGGTCCGCTTGTTGCCGGACAGGTGCACCTTGTCGGCGTTGATGATGATGACAAAGTCACCAGCGTCGACGTGCGGCGCGTAGATCGGCTTGTGCTTGCCCCGCAGGAGGGTGGCGGCAGTCGTCGCCAGGCGTCCCAGGACAACATCCTGGGCGTCGATGACGTGCCACTGGCGGGTCACATCGCCGGGCTTGGGGCTGTACGTACGCACGGTTCGTAGCCTTCGCTTCTTCAGAGGTGGGGTTTCCCTCGGTTCAGCTCGAACCTCGGGAAAGGGTCCTGACAAGGCCACCTCGGACGATGGACGACAGCCTTGGCGGACCTCGGTGACGCAACCGAGTCCTGCCGCTGGTCATCGGCCCGGTGGGCCGGTGTAAGGGCCCCTCACGTGAGAATGAGAAAGCCAATACACATAACGAACAGGCAGAATACCCGCCGTGCCCCGTACGGGTCAAAACGACGACGACGCCGCCCTCGCGGGCAGGAGCCGTCTCCTACCTCCGCCACGCCCCGTACGCCGCGCTGGGCGCCCCCTTTCCCCGCCGCTCCGCGGCGGGTTCTTCCCACCCACCCACCCTTCCCAGTCCTACGACACGCAGTCGGCACATCACCCCACCCACCCTCTTCCAGCCCGCCTCGGCACATTTCAGCCCGTCCGGCGTTTGAGGACGAGCCGCGAAGCGGCGACAGCGGGGGCCATCCCACCTACCCGCGGCCCCACCCTCCTTCTAGCCCGTCCGGCGATTGAGGACGAGCCGCGAAGCGGCGACAGCGGGGGCCATCCCACCTACCCGCGGCCCCACCCTCCTTCTAGCCCGTCCGGCGATTGAGGACGAGCCGCGAAGCGGCGACAGCGGGGGTCCAGGGGGCGGAGCCCCCTGGTTACGGGAAGGGGCGGGACTGGGGAAGCCTCCGGCAGGGCCCACCCACCCGTCACGGACACGACAGCGCCCAGCAACAGCACACCCCCAGAACACCACCCCCGCCAGCACACACAACGTAAACGCGTCCTTGAAGGCCCGCTGAGGCAGCGCCTCCACCCCCACCCACACAAACCCGGGTACCTGCGGCACCAGCGCCACCCAGAACCACACCCCCCGCACCACGGACCCCACCCCCAGGCCCCCGGCCAGCACCAGCGGCAGCACGACCAGCAGATAGTGGTCGTACGAAGGCCGGGACACGAGAAACGCGGCCAGCATCAACGCGGCCGCACTCTCGACAACCCGCCCCGCCTCGGGCCCCCCGCCCTCGGCCCCCCGGGCCCCCGCCCAAGGCCCCCCGGCCAGCCACCGCCGCCAGGCGCACCACACCCCACCACAAGCCGCCGCAGCGGAAAGCAGGGAGGCTAGAACCGCAGGCACCCCCACCCGGGGCAGCACAGCCGCAGGCGACGCCTCGTACAGCCGCACGAACCGATCCTCCCCGCGCAGCAGAAACGGCAGCGTCCGCGTGAAGAACGCCCCGGGATCCGGCAGCACCAGCGCGGCGAGCACCGACACCACCACCGGCACAAGGACCGCCACCCCCAGCGCCCGCCACTTCCGCGCGAACACGAACAGGAGCAGCACCGGCACGAGCAGCGGCTTCACCGCGACAGCAGCCCCGATCACAGCCCCGGCGGCCACCCACCGCCCCCGGCACACGCACAGCAACGCCACCGGCAGCGCCACCGCCGAAGCCACGGTCCAGTTGCCGAGCTCCACGAGGTGGATGAAGGGCGCGAACCCGAGGACCAGCCCCAGCAGCCCGAACACAGCGAACCGGCTCCGCCGGGCCACGCCGTGAATCCGGAGCGCACACGCCCACCCACAGGCCAGCGCAGCCACCACCCCCACCGGCACGAGCACCCGCGCCGCCTCCGGGAACACCGCCTGCGGCACCGCCGCGAGCACGGCCCCCGGGAGATAGAGGAAGTGCCGGTCGGCGTACGGGGACCGCCCCTCCAGCCACGCCTCGGCCGCCCGCACGACGATCGCGTTGTCCATCCCGCCGTCCGGCACCCGGTACGCGATCCGCAGCGCCGCCGCCCCGAGCACGACCCCGAGCACGGCCCACGCCTGCCACCCGGCGGGCCGCAGCAGCCACCCAGCAAGACCCGAAAAGGCGCCTTTATCTGATTTACCCGAATCCATGCGGGTCAGGCTAGGCCGAGATCGCCCCACAACCCCGGCTCAACATCCCCACCGCCCCGTCTAAGATGCGCCCCATGAGCTTTGGGCAAGGGGGACCCCAGTGGGGTCCGGGGGGCCCGCAGACCCCCGACTGGGCGGCGCTCGCCGAAGCGTCCGAGGCACGTGCCCGCCGCCGCAAGTGGCTGCTGATCGGCGGCGGCGCGCTCGCCACGGCCGGCGTCGCCGCGGCCGTCGCCATCGGCGTCGTCTCCGCGAACAGCGACGACGCCTCGGCCTCCAACAAGCCCGCGAGCGAGCTGCCCACCAGCGCGGACATCCCGGGCGCCAGCACGCCCGCCGAGCCGTCCTTCGAGGCGACCACACCCCCGCCCCCGCCGGACCCGAAGGACTACATCTCCAGCGCCAAGAAGGACAAGGCCCCGCTCAGCCCGGAGTCCTTCTTCCCGGGCACGAAGCTGACCTCCGGGGAGCGCGTCTACAAGAAGGGCGCGACGGCCGCCACGAAGAAGTGCGCCTCCGTCGCCCAGCCGGTTCTGGCCAACATCCTGACGAAGAACAAGTGCACCGAGGTGCTGCGCGCCACCTACGCCCGCAAGGGCATCGCGGTCACCGTCGGCGTCGCCGTCTTCGACACCGAGGCGCAGGCCACCCGGGCCAAGAAGCAGGCCGACGAGGGCCTGGTCACGTCCCTGCCCGGCAAGGGCGTCTCCCCGTTCTGCCGTACGACGGTCTGCCGCGGCACGTACAACGCGTACGGCCGCTACGCGTACTTCACGACGACCGGCTTCCTCAACGGCAAGGACGTCACGACGAAGGACCGGGGCGCGTACGAGGTCGGCGACGACCTCGCCCGCTTCACCTTCCACCAGATCAACCGCCGCGGCGAGGCCCAGGCGTCGGCGGCGGCCAACAACCCGGAGTAGCCCCGCCCGCATCCCGGAGCAGCCCCGACCGGCGCGGGCGCCCTCAGCAGCACCCGGCCGAACCGGCGCCCCCGGGCAGCGTCCGCTTGTTGCGCGCCTCCACGCTCCGGGCGGCAAGCAGCTCGTCGGCCGGATAGCCGACCTCCTCCAGCGTCAGCCCGTGCGGCCGCACCACGTGCACGGCCGAGTCCCGCACACCGGCGGCCAGGACCTTGCCCGGCCAGTCCGGCGGCCGGTGCCCGTCCCCGACGAACAGCATCGCCCCGACGAGCGACCGCACCATGTTGTGGCAGAACGCGTCCGCCTTCACGGTCGCCTCGAGAATCCCGTCGGGAAGCCGCTCCCAGCGCAGCTCCTGCAGCGTACGAATGGTCGTGGCGCCGTCGCGCCGCTTGCAGTACGCGGCGAAGTCGTGCTCCCCGAGCAGCGCCTCGGCGGCGGTGTTCATGGCGTCGACGTCCAGCGTCCAGTCGTGCCACAGCACGTGCCCGCGCAGCAGCGGGTCGACGCCGCCGGGGTGATCGGTCACGCGGTACGCGTACCGCCGCCAGATCGCCGAGAACCGCGCGTTGAACCCGGCGGGCGCCTCGGCCACCTGCCAGATCCGCACATCGTGCGGCAGCCGCCCGGCGAGCCGCCGCAGCAGCTTCTCCCGGTGCTCGGCCCACACGCTCTCCGGCAGGTCGACATGCGCGACCTGCCCGCGCGCGTGCACCCCGCTGTCGGTCCGCCCGGCCACGGTCAGCTCGTACGTCTCCCGCGACCGCGTCACCGTACGCAGCGCGTCCTCGATCTCCCCCTGGACGGTCCGCTGCCCCTCGCGCTGCTTGGCCCAGCCGGAGAAGTCCCGGCCGTCGTACGACAGATCCAACCGCACCCGGACGAACCCGGGCTCCACTTCCTCGCTCACACCGCAATCCTCTCAGGCATACGAAAGCGGGCCCGCCCCGAAGGGCGGACCCGCTCACGAAGGCTCAGCCTCAGGCGTCCTTGCTGGACTCCTCGGCCGGGGCCTCGACGGCCTCGTCGGACTTGGCCTCGGTCTCGACCGGAGCCTCGTCCTTCTTCAGGGCGTCTTCCTTGACGGCACGCTTGGTGGCCGCCTCGGCCTCACCGGTGGCCTGCTGGGCCACGGTCAGGGCCTCCACCAGCTCGATGACGGCCATGGGCGCGTTGTCGCCACGGCGGTTACCGATCTTGGTGATGCGGGTGTAGCCACCCGGGCGGTTCTCGTAGCGCGGGCCGATCTCCGTGAAGAGCGTGTGGACGACGCTCTTGTCGGTGATGACCTGGAGGACCTGGCGGCGGTTGTGAAGGTCGCCCTTCTTCGCCTTGGTGACCAGACGCTCCGCGTAGGGACGCAGACGACGGGCCTTGGCCTCGGTGGTGGTGATGCGGCCGTGCTCGAAGAGATCCTTGGCGAGGTTCGCCAGCATCAGCTTCTCGTGCGCGGCACTGCCGCCCATACGGGCACCCTTGGCGGGCTTCGGCATGGTGTATCTCCTAGTGATCTGCCCCGGCCGTATCAGGTACCGGGGTCAGCGGTACCCGCGCCCCGTAAGGGGCGCGGGGCTGTATTGACTTGCGGCTCCGCCGCGTGGGCGCGCCCAGCGACAACGGCCCCGCAGCCAAAACGAACCGTCAGTCCCGAGCTCTTAGTACTGCTCGGTCTCGACGAACCCGGCGTCCGCGTCGTCGTCGGCGCCAAAGGCGTCCGCGGCGGCGGTCGGGTCGAATCCGGGCGGGCTGTCCTTGAGGGCAAGACCCATCCCGTTGAGCTTCATCTTGACCTCGTCGATGGACTTCGCACCGAAGTTGCGAATGTCGAGGAGGTCCGCCTCGGAGCGGGCAACGAGCTCACCCACGGAGTGGATGCCCTCACGCTTGAGGCAGTTGTACGACCGAACGGTGAGCTCCAGCTCCTCGATCGGCAGCGCCAGATCAGCGGCGAGCGCGGCGTCCGTCGGGGACGGACCCATGTCGATGCCCTCGGCGTCGATGTTCAGCTCGCGGGCGAGACCGAACAGCTCGACCAGCGTCTTGCCGGCGGACGCCATGGCGTCGCGCGGCCGCATGGCCTGCTTGGTCTCGACGTCGACGATCAGCTTGTCGAAGTCGGTGCGCTGCTCGACACGCGTGGCCTCGACCTTGTACGTGACCTTCAGCACCGGCGAGTAGATGGAGTCGACCGGGATGCGGCCGATCTCCTGGCCGACCTGCTTGTTCTGCACGGCGGAGACGTAGCCGCGACCGCGCTCGACGGTCAGCTCCATCTCCAGCTTGCCCTTGCCGTTGAGCGTGGCGAGGACGAGGTCGGGGTTGTGCACCTCGACACCGGCCGGGGGCGCGATGTCAGCGGCGGTGACCAGACCCGGGCCCTGCTTGCGCAGGTACATCACGACCGGCTCGTCGTGCTCCGAGGAGACGACGAGCTGCTTGATGTTGAGGATGAGGTCGGTGACGTCTTCCTTGACGCCCGGCACGGTGGTGAACTCGTGCAGGACACCGTCGATACGGATGGACGTGACGGCCGCACCCGGGATCGAGGACAGAAGAGTCCGGCGGAGGGAGTTGCCGAGGGTGTAGCCGAAGCCCGGCTCCAGCGGCTCGATGACGAACCGGGAGCGGAACTCGTCGACGACCTCTTCGGTCAACGAGGGACGCTGAGCAATCAGCATGCTGTGATCCTTCAGTCATGGGCGCCCGCTATTTGACGCCCTACTGCAATGACAAGGGTACGGGCGGTACGGCCCCCGAGGGGTACGTACCGCCCGAATCCTCAAGGCAACCGCGCGAGCGGCACCGAGTCCGACGCGAAAACGTCAGACTCCCGACGCAGAAGCGTCAGACGCGGCGACGCTTCGGCGGACGGCAGCCGTTGTGCGGGGTGGGGGTGACGTCCTGGATCGAACCGACCTCGAGGCCCGTGGCCTGGAGGGAGCGGATCGCGGTCTCACGGCCGGAGCCGGGACCCTTCACGAAGACGTCGACCTTGCGCATGCCGTGCTCCTGCGCGCGACGCGCGGCCGACTCGGCGGCCATCTGCGCGGCGAACGGGGTGGACTTGCGCGAGCCCTTGAAGCCGACGTGGCCGGCGGAGGCCCAGGAGATCACGTTGCCCGTGGGGTCCGTGATCGAGACGATCGTGTTGTTGAACGTGCTCTTGATGTGCGCGTGGCCGTGAGCGACGTTCTTCTTTTCCTTGCGGCGCACCTTCTTGGCAGCGCCCTGACGACCCTTGGGGGGCATCTATAACTCCTACGGGAGGTGGTCGGTCCTGCAGCAACAGCTGTCGATAGACCGCTGAGCGAGGACTACTTCTTGCCCGGCTTCTTCTTACCGGCGATGGCGCGACGCGGGCCCTTGCGGGTGCGGGCGTTGGTGCTGGTGCGCTGACCGCGGACGGGCAGGCCACGGCGGTGACGCAGACCCTGGTAGCAGCCGATCTCGACCTTGCGGCGGATGTCGGCCTGAATCTCGCGACGGAGGTCACCCTCGGTCTTGATGTTCTGGTCCACGTACTCGCGGATCTTGACCAGGTCCTCTTCGGACAGGTCGCGAACGCGGGTATTGCGGTCGACACCAGTGGCGTCCAGGGTCTCCTGGGACAGCGTCCGGCCGATGCCGAACACATAGGTGAGGGCGACCTCAATGCGCTTGTCGCGCGGGAGGTCGACGCCTTCAACGCGTGCCATTCATGGCTCCTGTTGATACTCGGAGGTCTTCAGCAGAACCGCTCCCGACCGCCGTTCCCTTGTCGCCGAAGCCGCTGGGGCAGTCACCGAAAAGAGTTGGTACGAACCGGGTCCCCGGCCTCCGACCGGGGGTGTCGCCCTCCATTACCTGCGAATGGATCTGAAGAGGGACGGGTCCTGCATATGTGCTGTTACGTGCGTCGCGCGAAAATCTGCGAGTGCAGTACGTGCGTCAGCCCTGGCGCTGCTTGTGGCGCGGGTTGTCGCAAATGATCATGACCCGGCCGTGACGGCGGATCACCCTGCACTTGTCGCAGATCTTCTTGACGCTCGGCTTGACCTTCATTGGGTGAGGTTCTCCGGGTCAGTGCCACCACCCCACCGGAGCGGGGTGCGGGCAAGATCTACTTGTACCGGTAGACGATCCGGCCACGCGTCAGGTCGTACGGAGACAACTCCACCACGACCCGGTCGTCAGGGAGGATGCGGATGTAGTGCATGCGCATCTTGCCGCTGATGTGTGCCAGGACCTGGTGGCCGTTCTGGAGCTCCACCTTGAACATGGCGTTCGGAAGAGACTCGACGACAGTGCCTTCGATCTCGATGGCACCTTGCTTCTTGGCCACGCTTCGCCCTTCGAATCGACTACCTTGATCGACTCCGTGAGCGTTACGCAGACATGCGAATGCACGAGAGCCGACGCGTCAGTCTACGTCAGTGCACTCGGAAAGACGAATCGGGTATGCCTGCCCGCCAACGAAGATCCTTAAGCAAGCCGCTGGCCGCCGCCCCGCCGCTGTCAGCCGATGGGGTCTCCCCTGGTCCTTAAGACCTTGGGGAAGGATCCGGCGCCGCCGTGATCCCGTACTCCGCCAGCTTCGCCTTGCCGCCGACGATTCCTCTTGACGCAGCCCTCGCGGGCTCGGCGCTGGCGCGCCTCACAAGCTTCGGACTGCTGCGTCGGACTCCGTCCGCCGGTCCTGACTCAGGCGGTCCTCAGCCCAGCGGGTCCGGAGCTGCCTCGATCCCGTACTCGGCCAGCTTCGCCTTGCCACCGTCGGGCGCCGTCAGGACCAGCGGGCCCTTCTCGGTGAGGGCCACGCTGTGCTCCCAGTGCGAGGACCAGGTGCCGTCCGTCGTGATCACGGTCCAGTCGTCCTCGAGGACCTCGGTCTTCGCGGTGCCGAGGGACACCATCGGCTCGATGGCCAGGCAGAAGCCGGGGACCAGCTTGGGGCCGCGGCCGCGGCGGCGCTCCACGTAGTTCAGCAGGTGCGGGTCCATGTGCATCTCGGTGCCGATGCCGTGGCCGCCGTAGTCCTCGATGATCCCGTACTTGCCGCGGGCCGGGCGGGGCTGGCGGCGGATGTACGTCTCGATGGCGCGGGAGATGTCGACGAGCCGGTTCCCCTGCTTCATCGCCGCGATCCCGGCCCACATCGACTCCTCGGTCACCCGGGAGAGCTCGACCAGCTCCGGAGCGTGACCGCTGCCCACGAAGGCCGTGTACGCCGCGTCGCCGTGCCAGCCGTCGATGATCGCGCCGGCGTCGATGGAGATGATGTCGCCGTCCTGGAGGACCACGTCCTCGCTCGGGATGCCGTGGACGACGACCTCGTTCTTGGAGGTGCAGATGGTCGCGGGGAAGCCGCCGTACCCGAGGAAATTGGGCTTGGCGTCGTGCTCGGCGAGCACCTTGCGCGCCACGTCGTCCAGGTCCTTGGTGGTGGCCCCCGGCACGGCCGCCTCGCGCGTGGCCTTGTGCATGGCGGCGACGACAAGCCCCGCCGCACGCATCTTGGCGATCTGCTCGGGAGTCTTGATCTGCACCATGTCTGGCCTGAGCCTTTCTGAACCTACGGATACGACCTGCGGGGACCTGCAGGGCACCCACAACGATACGGCCGCGGGCAGAGCCTCCGCGCCCCGTCCACAGCTGGGCCGCGGCACCCACCCGGGGTGCCGCGGCCCAGTCACAGCCAAGCTCTGTCAGGCATCCTCGCCCGAGAGCGCCGACATCGCGCGCTTCGTGACCTCGTCCACCTTGCCGAGCGCCGAGATCGTGACCACCAGGCCCTGGGCCTTGTAGTAGTCGATGATCGGCTCGGTCTGCGAGTGGTAGACCTCCAGGCGCTTGCGGACGGTGTCCTCCGAGTCGTCCTCGCGCTGGTAGAGCTCACCGCCGCACACGTCACAGACGCCGTCCGCCTTCGGCGGGCTGTACGTCACGTGGAAGACGTGGCTGGAGTCCTTGCGGCAGATGCGGCGGCCCGCGATGCGCTTGACGACCTCGTCCTCGGGGACCTCCAGGTCCAGGACGGCGTCCAGCTTCATGCGCTCGGACTTGAGCATCTCGTCGAGCGCCTCGGCCTGCGACACGTTCCGCGGGAAGCCGTCGAGCAGGAAGCCGTTCTCCGCGTCGGGCTGCTCCATGCGGTCCTTGGCCATCCCGATGGTGACCTCGTCGGGGACCAGGTTCCCGGCGTCCATGTAGGACTTGGCCAGCTTGCCGAGCTCGGTCTGCTGACTGATGTTGGCCCTGAAGAGGTCGCCCGTGGAGATGTGCGGGATCGACAGGTTCTTGGCAAGGAACGCGGCCTGCGTTCCCTTGCCGGCACCGGGCGGCCCGACGAGGACGATTCGCATCAGCGGAGGAACCCTTCGTAATTGCGCTGCTGGAGCTGGCTCTCGATCTGCTTCACGGTCTCCAGACCCACACCCACGATGATCAGGATGCTCGTCCCGCCGAACGGGAAGTTCTGGTTGGCCCCGAAGCCCACCAACGCCATCGTTGGCACAAGAGCGATCAGCCCCAGATACAGCGAGCCCGGCCACGTGATCCGGTTGAGTACGTAGCTCAAGTACTCAGCGGTCGGGCGGCCAGCCCGGATGCCCGGGATGAAGCCACCATACTTCTTCATGTTGTCCGCGACTTCCTCCGGGTTGAACGAGATCGCCACGTAGAAGAAGGCGAAGAACACGATCAACACGAAGTAGGTGACGATGTAAATCGGGTGGTCACCCTTGGTCAGGTTCTGCTCGATCCAGGTCTTCCACCCGGACTGCCCACCCGCGAACTGGGCGACCAGCGCGGGAATGTAGAGCAGCGACGAGGCGAAGATCACAGGGATGATGCCCGCCTGATTGACCTTCAGCGGGATGTACGTCGACGTACCCCCGTAGGACCGGCGGCCGATCATGCGCTTCGCGTACTGCACCGGGATGCGGCGCTGGGCCTGCTCGACGAAGACGACCAGGCCGACCATGAACAGACCGACCAGGATGACGGTGCCGAACTCGATCCAGCCGCCCGCCAGATCGCCCTGCTTCTTGATGCCCCAGAGGGCGGCGGGGAAGGTGGCGGCGATCGAGATGAACATGAGGATCGACATGCCGTTGCCGATGCCGCGGTCGGTGATGAGCTCACCGAGCCACATCACACAGGCCGTACCGGCGGTCATGGTGATGACCATGGTGATGGTGACGAAGATCGACTGGTCGGGGACGATCTCCGAGGCGACCGGGCAGCCGCTGAACAGCGTGCCGGTGCGGGCGGTGGCGACGAGGCCGGTGCCCTGCAGGATCGCGAGCGCGATGGTCAGATAGCGCGTGTACTGCGTGATCTTGGCCGTGCCGGCCTGGCCCTCCTTCTTGAGGGCTTCCAGGCGTGGGATCACCACGGTCAGGAGCTGCAGGATGATGCTCGCCGTGATGTACGGCATGATGCCGAGCGCGAAGATCGTGATCTGCAGGAGCGCGCCACCGCTGAACATATTGACCAGACCGAACAGGCCCTGGTTGGCATTGGCCGCGTCGATACAGGTCTGGACGTTCTTGTAGTCAACACCGGGAATCGGGATATGCGTCCCGAGCCGGTAGATCACGATGATGCCGAGCGTGAAGAGCAGCTTCTTGCGCAGGTCGGGCGTCTTGAACGCCCGGGCGAACGCGGTGAGCACGGTGCCTCCTGCGACCCCCGCGCTACTGCGTCAGAGGTGACGATGGTGGGTCCGACGGATAAGTACGTAACAGGCAAGACCGCACGACCTGTCGCGAGGACAGACCGCGCGGAAAGTTAACAGTGCACGCCACCTTACCGGCGACCGTGCCCCCCTTGGAACGACCAACCGGGGATGCCCCTTTTGTGGGGCATCCCCGGTCGGGATCGCTCAAGTCATCGAGACGCCTGGGAAATTCAGACGAGCTCGGTGACGGTACCGCCGGCGGCGGTGATCTTCTCCTTGGCGGAGCCGGAGACGGCGTCAACCGTCACCTGCAGCGCCACGGTGACCTCACCCTGGCCGAGGACCTTGACAAGGCTGTTCTTGCGAACGGCGCCCTTGGCGACCAGGTCGGCCACCGTGACCTCGCCACCCTCGGGGTAGAGGGCGGTGAGCTTGTCCAGGTTCACGACCTGGAACTCGGTCTTGAACGGGTTCTTGAAGCCCTTCAGCTTCGGGAGACGCATGTGGAGGGGCATCTGCCCGCCCTCGAAGCGCTCCGGAACCTGGTAACGGGCCTTGGTGCCCTTGGTACCACGACCGGCCGTCTTACCCTTCGACGCCTCACCACGACCGACACGGGTCTTCGCGGTCTTGGCGCCCGGGGCGGGACGGAGGTTGTGGATCTTGAGCGGGTTGTTCTCCGCCATGATCAGTCGACCTCCTCGACCGTCACGAGGTGGCGGACGGTGTGCACCATGCCGCGGAACTCGGGACGATCCTCCTTGACGACCTGCGTGTTGATGCCCTTGAGACCAAGGGAACGCAGGGTGTCGCGGTGGTTCTGCTTACTGCCGATGTACGACTTCGTCTGCGTGATCTTGAGCTGAGCCATGATTACGCACCCGTTCCCGCACCGGCACGCGCACGCAGCAGAGCCGCAGGGGCGACGTCCTCGAGGGGCAGACCACGGCGAGCCGCGATCTCCTCGGGACGCTGCAGACCCTTGAGGGCAGCCACGGTCGCGTGCACGATGTTGATCGCGTTCGACGAACCGAGCGACTTCGACAGGATGTCGTGCACGCCCGCGCACTCGAGCACGGCGCGCACCGGGCCACCGGCGATAACACCGGTACCGGGGGAAGCCGGCTTGAGCAGGACGACGCCCGCAGCCTTCTCGCCCGTGATCGGGTGCGGGATGGTGCCCTGGATACGGGGGACCTTGAAGAAGTGCTTCTTGGCCTCCTCCACACCCTTGGCGATGGCGGCCGGCACCTCCTTGGCCTTGCCGTAACCGACACCCACGGTGCCGTCACCGTCGCCCACCACGACCAGCGCGGTGAAGCTGAAGCGACGACCACCCTTCACAACCTTGGCGACGCGGTTGATCGCGACAACGCGCTCAACGTACGCGGTCTTCTCGGCGGCAGCTGCGCCACCGTCGCGACCCTTCCGGTCCCGCCGCTCGCCGCCACCGGCACCGCCACCGCGGCGCTGGGGTCCAGCCATTGGAATTACCTCTCTCTGTTTCCGCTAGCTACGCAGTGACACTTGGTCGCTGCGCGACGGACGACTCAGAACTTGAGTCCGGCTTCGCGGGCGGCGTCCGCCAGAGCGGCGATGCGCCCGGCGTACTGGTTACCACCACGGTCGAACACGACAGTCTCGACACCGGCGGCCTTGGCGCGCTCGGCGACCAGGGCGCCGACCTGCTTGGCCTGCGCGGACTTGTCGCCCTCGCCACCGCGGATCGTCGTGTCCAGGGTGGACGCCGACGCGAGGGTGTGACCCTTCACGTCGTCGATCACCTGGGCGACGATGTTGCGGTTGGAGCGCGTCACGACCAGGCGCGGACGCTCGGCCGTACCGGAGATGTGCTTCCGGATACGAATGTGACGGCGCTTGATGGCAGCACGCTTGTAAGCGTCGCCCTTAGCAATCTTGACACCGTATGCCATGGCTTACTTACCCGCCTTTCCGACCTTGCGGCGGATGACTTCGCCCTCGTACTTGACGCCCTTGGCCTTGTACGGGTCAGGCTTGCGCAGCTTGCGGATGTTGGCCGCAACCTCGCCGACCTTCTGCTTGTCGATGCCCTCGACCGAGAACTTGGTCGGCGACTCGACCTTGAACGAGATGCCCTCGGGCGCCTCGACCAGGATCGGGTGGCTGTAGCCGAGCGAGAACTCCAGGTTGGAGCCCTTCGCCAGGACGCGGTAACCGACACCGCTGATCTCGAGCTTCTTCACGTAACCCTGGGTCACGCCGGTGATCATGTTCGCCACCAGCGTGCGGGACAGGCCGTGCAGGGCCTTGTTCTGACGCTCGTCGTTGGGGCGGGTGACGCTGAGCACGCCGTCCTCACCCTTAGCGATCTCGATCGGCGCGACAACGGTGTGGCTCAGGGAACCCTTGGGGCCCTTCACCTGGACCGTCTGGCCATCGATGGTGACGTCCACGCCGGCGGGAACCGTGATGGGGAGCTTGCCAATACGCGACATAGCTGTTTCCTCCGTTCCCTTCCGCTACCAGACGTAGGCGAGGACTTCCCCACCCACGCCCTTCTTGCCCGCCTGCTGGCCGGTGAGCAGACCGTGCGACGTGGAGATGATGGCCACGCCCAGGCCGCCGAGCACCTTCGGCAGGTTGGTGGACTTCGCGTACACGCGCAGACCAGGCTTCGAGATCCGCTTGATGCCCGCGATGGAGCGCTCACGGTTCGGCCCGAACTTGAGCTCGAGAACGAGGTTCTTGCCGACCTCGGCGTCCTCGACCTTCCAGCCCGTGATGAAACCCTCCTGCTGGAGGATCTCCGCGATGTGCGACTTGATCTTGCTGTGCGGCATCGCCACGGTGTCGTGGTACGCCGAGTTCGCGTTCCGCAGACGCGTAAGCATGTCTGCGATCGGATCAGTCATGGTCATGAATTGGCCTTCGGCCTCTCTCGCCGGGGTTTCCTGTATGCGCCATCCCTCTCCCCACTCAGAGGCGGGACGGGTGCGGCGCGGGGACCTACGGCGTAGTAAGTCGTACGAGGGCGGCAGGCGCCCAACCACACAAGCCTAAGCCATGTGTGGTGGGCCACCCGCCAACCTCATTGCTTACCGAGAGCTTCAGGTAATCCCAATCCAACCAGTCGGCCCGAAGGGCCGCCCTTGAGGGGCGGTGGTCGGGCGACGGGTGGGCGGGATTACCAGGAGCTCTTGGTCACGCCCGGCAGCTCGCCACGGTGAGCCATCTCACGAAGGCACACGCGGCACAGGCCGAACTTGCGGTACACGGAGTGCGGACGGCCGCAGCGCTGGCAGCGGGTGTACGCACGCACACCGAACTTGGGCTTACGAGCAGCCTTGGCAATCAGAGCCTTCTTCGCCATCTCGCTCACGCCTCCTTGAACGGGAAGCCGAGGTGACGAAGGAGCGCCCGGCCCTCAGCGTCGTTGGTCGCCGTGGTGACCACGGTGATGTCCATACCCCGGACACGGTCGATCTTGTCCTGGTCGATCTCGTGGAACATGACCTGCTCCGTGAGACCGAAGGTGTAGTTGCCACGGCCGTCGAACTGCTTGGGGGACAGACCACGGAAGTCGCGGATGCGCGGCAGCGCGAGCGACAGGGTGCGGTCCAGGAACTCCCACATGCGGTCGCCACGGAGCGTGACGTGGGCACCGATCGGCTGACCCTCACGCAGCTTGAACTGCGCGATGGACTTCCGGGCCTTGGTGATGGCCGGCTTCTGACCGGTGATCGTGGTCAGGTCACGGACGGCACCGTCCATGAGCTTGGAGTCACGGGCGGCGTCGCCGACACCCATGTTCACCACGATCTTGACGAGACCGGGGATCTGCATGACGTTCTCGTACGAGAACTCCTCCTGCAGCTTGCCCTGGATCTCCTCGCGGTACTTCGTCTTGAGGCGCGGAGTGGTGGTGGTCGTCATCAGATGTCCTCACCCGTCCGCTTGGCAACGCGGATCTTGTTGCCCTCGTCGTCGAAGCGGTAACCGACGCGCGTGACGACCTTGTTGCCGTCCTTCTCCACGACCAGCTGGACGTTGGAGACGTGGACGGGGGCCTCGGTGGTCACGATGCCGCCGGCCTGCGAGCCGCTGGCCGTCGGGCCGGCCTTCGTGTGCTTCTTGACCCGGTTGACACCCTCGACCAGGACGCGCTCCTCGCGCGGGTAAGCGGCAATGACCTTGCCCTGCTTGCCCTTGTCCTTGCCGGTGATGACCTGAACCAGGTCGCCCTTCTTGATCTTCATGCTTACAGCACCTCCGGCGCGAGCGAGATGATCTTCATGAACTTCTTCTCGCGCAGCTCACGGCCGACCGGGCCGAAGATACGGGTGCCGCGAGGGTCGCCGTCGTTCTTCAGAATGACGGCGGCGTTCTCGTCGAAGCGGATGTACGAGCCGTCCGGACGGCGGCGCTCCTTGACGGTGCGAACGATGACCGCCTTGACGACGTCACCCTTCTTCACGTTGCCACCGGGGATCGCGTCCTTGACGGTGGCGACGATGACGTCACCGATGCCCGCGTAGCGGCGACCCGAGCCACCGAGAACACGGATGGTGAGGATTTCCTTCGCACCCGTGTTGTCGGCGACACGAAGTCGCGACTCCTGCTGGATCACGTCTATCTCCTGTTTGTCTGCCGGTTCCCGGCAGGGGCCTTATCCCTTACGGGAGTTGGGCCCCTGCCGAGCCTGGCGGAACGAACCCTGAGGGATACCCCTCAGAGCTGTACTTGTTGGAATTCCCTTGCGGGAATTACCTACTTGGCCTTCTCGAGGATTTCGACGACGCGCCAGCGCTTCGTCGCGGACAGCGGCCGGGTCTCCATCAGGAGGACACGGTCGCCGACGCCCGCGGCGTTCTGCTCGTCGTGGGCCTTGAGCTTGTTCGTACGGCGGATGACCTTGCCGTACAGCGCGTGCTTGACGCGGTCCTCGACGGCGACGACGACGGTCTTGTCCATCTTGTCGCTGACGACGAGACCCTCACGGGTCTTGCGGAAGCCGCGCGCGGCCTTCGTCTCTTCAGTCACGTTGCTCTCGCTCATCAGGCGCTCTCCACCGTCTCGATGCCCAGCTCGCGCTCACGCATCAGGGTGTAGATCCGCGCGATGTCCTTACGGACGGCCTTCAGCCGGCCGTGGTTCTCGAGCTGACCCGTCGCCGCCTGGAAGCGGAGATTGAACAGCTCTTCCTTGGCCTCGCGGAGCTTGTTGAGGAGCTCCTCGTTGCCCAGCTCGCGCAGCTCAGACGCCTTGGTACCGGCCGACATCACGCTTCACCTGCCTCGCGCTTGACGATCCGGCACTTCATCGGCAGCTTGTGGGCTGCGCGAGTGAGAGCCTCACGCGCAATCTTCTCGTTCGGGTAGGACAGCTCGAACATCACCCGGCCCGGGTGCACGTTCGCGACCCACCACTCGGGGGAACCCTTACCGGAACCCATGCGGGTCTCGGCGGGCTTCTTGGTCAGCGGGCGGTCCGGGTAGATGTTGATCCAGACCTTGCCGCCACGCTTGATGTGGCGGGTCATCGCGATACGGGCCGCCTCGATCTGGCGGTTGGTCACGTACGCCGGGGTCATGGCCTGGATGCCGTACTCGCCGAACGCAACCGTCGTACCACCCTTGGCCATACCGCGGCGCTTGGGGTGGTGCTGCTTGCGGTGCTTGACCCTACGGGGGATCAGCATGTCGGTCAGGCCTCCGTTCCAGAGCTCTCAGCCGGAGCGGCAGCGGCGGCGGGAGCCTCGGCCTTGGGGGCCTCGGCAGCCGGCGCGGACTGCTGCTGCGGCTTGCGACCGCGGCCGCCACGCTCGCCACCGCGGCCACCACGGGCCGGGCGGTCGTTGCCACCACGGGCCGGGCGGTTGCCGGCGCGGGCAGCGGCGTTCTCGGCGCGGACCTCGGCGATGTTCTTGACGTCGCCCTTGTAGATCCAGACCTTCACGCCGATGCGGCCGAAGGTCGTCTTGGCCTCGAAGAAGCCGTAGTCGACGTTCGCGCGGAGCGTGTGCAGGGGCACACGGCCCTCGCGGTAGAACTCCGAGCGCGACATCTCGGCGCCGCCGAGACGGCCGCCACACTGGATCTTGATGCCCTTGGCGCCCGCCTTCATCGCCGACTGCATGCTCTTGCGCATGGCACGACGGAAGGAGACGCGGGAGGACAGCTGCTCCGCAACGGCCTGGGCCACGAGCTGAGCATCCGTCTCGGGGTTCTTGACCTCGAGGATGTTCAGCTGGACCTGCTTGCCCGTGAGCTTCTCGAGGTCACCGCGGATGCGGTCGGCCTCGGCGCCACGGCGGCCGATGACGATGCCGGGACGCGCGGTGTGGATGTCCACCCGCACGCGGTCACGGGTGCGCTCGATCTCCACCTTCGAGATGCCGGCGCGCTCCATGCCGGACGTCATCATCCGACGGATGGCGACGTCTTCCTTGACGTAGTCCTTGTACAGCTTGTCGGCGTACCAACGCGACTTGAAGTCGGTCGTGACACCGAGCCGGAACCCGTGCGGGTTTACCTTCTGGCCCATTACCGGGTTCCTTCCTTGCTGCTGACGACCACGGTGATGTGGCTGGTCCGCTTACGGATCCGGTAGGCACGGCCCTGGGCACGCGGACGGAACCGCTTCAGGGTCGGGCCCTCGTCCACGTACGCCTCGCTGATGACCAGCGAAGAGGCGTCGGTGTGGTCGTAGTTGTGCGCGGCGTTGGCAATGGCGCTGTCCAGCACCTTGCCGACCGGCACGCTCGCGGCCTGCGGGGCGAAACGCAGGACCGCCTGAGCCTCCGTGGCATCCATGCCACGGATGAGGTCCACCACGCGGCGGGCCTTCATGGGCGTGACGCGGATGTACCGCGCCTGGGCCCTGGCTTCCATGGTTGTCCCTTCGGTGTTAGTCATAGTCGTTCCACCCCGCTTAGCGGCGCTTCGACTTCCGGTCGTCCTTGACGTGGCCGCGGAAGGTGCGAGTCGGCGAGAACTCGCCGAGCTTGTGGCCGACCATCGACTCGGTGACGAACACCGGGATGTGGGTCTTGCCGTTGTGCACCGCGATCGTGTGGCCCAGCATCGCCGGGACGATCATCGAGCGACGGGACCAGGTCTTGATGACGTTCTTGGTGCCTGCTTCGTTCTGTACGTCCACCTTCTTGATCAGGTGGTCGTCGACGAAGGGCCCCTTCTTGAGACTGCGCGGCATCTAAACCCGCTCCTAGCGCTTCTTGTTCGTCTTGCGGCGGCGGACGATGTACTTGTTACTCGCCTTGTTGCGATCACGAGTACGCATTTCCTTCTTGCCCCAGGGCGAGACCGGGTGGCGACCACCGGAGGTCTTGCCCTCGCCACCGCCGTGCGGGTGGTCGACCGGGTTCATCACGACACCACGCACGGTCGGGCGAACGCCCTTCCAGCGCATACGGCCGGCCTTGCCCCAGTTGATGTTCGACTGCTCGGCGTTGCCGACCTCGCCGACCGTGGCGCGGCAGCGCACGTCGACCAGGCGGATCTCACCGGACGGCATACGAAGGTGGGCCATCGAGCCCTCCTTCGCCAGCAGCTGCACGGAGGCACCCGCGGAGCGGGCGAACTTGGCGCCACCACCCGGACGGAGCTCGATCGCGTGGATCGTGGTACCGACCGGGATGTTGCGGAGCGCGAGGTTGTTGCCGGGCTTGATGTCGGCGCCGGGGCCGTTCTCAATCCGGTCACCCTGCGACAGGCCGCGCGGAGCGATGATGTAGCGCTTCTCGCCGTCTGCGTAGTGCAGCAGCGCGATGCGCGCGGTGCGGTTCGGGTCGTACTCGATGTGCGCGACCTTCGCCGGCACGCCGTCCTTGTCGTGCCGACGGAAGTCGATCACGCGGTAGGCGCGCTTGTGTCCGCCACCCTGGTGGCGAACGGTCACACGACCGGCGTTGTTACGGCCGCCCTTGCTGTGCAGCGGGCGGACCAGCGACTTCTCCGGCGTGGACCGCGTGACCTCGACGAAGTCGGCGACGGAGGAGCCACGGCGGCCCGGCGTCGTCGGCTTGTACTTGCGGATTCCCATTTCTCAGTCCTCGTCCGATATTCGGACCAGGGCGCTCCGTTAGGAGGCCTGGCCGAAGATGTCGATACGGTCGCCCTCGGCGAGGGTCACGATCGCGCGCTTGGAGTCGGCACGCTTGCCGAAACCGGTGCGAGTGCGCTTGCGCTTGCCCTGCCGGTTGAGCGTGTTGACGCCGGTGACCTTGACCGAGAAGACCGCCTCGACGGCCTGCTTGATCTGGGTCTTGTTGGCGCCGGGCGCCACGACGAAGGTGTACTTGCCCTCGTCGAGCAGCGCGTAGCTCTTCTCGGAGACGACCGGCTTGAGGAGGACGTCACGGGGGTCCGTGAAGCTCTTGCTCAGCGGCGTCTCAACGGTGTTCTTGCCCTCGGCGGCGTGACGACGCGCCTTGGCGACGCGCGCGGCCTTGGCGGCCTTGGCCGCCTTCGAGGCGATAGCGGGGTGACGGATAGCCATCAGGCCTCGCTCCCTTCGGTGTCAGTGGCCTTCGGGCCGGACACGAAGGACTCGAGCGCGGCCTGGGTGAAGACCACGTCGTCCGAGACGAGAACGTCGTACGTGTTGAGCTGGCCCGGCTCCAGGATGTGGACCTGGGGCAGGTTGCGCGCGGACAGCAGCGCGGCCTCGTCCGAGCGCTCGATGACCAGGAGCACGTTCTTGCGCTCGCTGATCTTGCCGAGCAGGCTCTTCGCGGCCTTGGTCGACGGGGTCTCGCCCTCGACCACGCCGGAGACGACGTGGATGCGAGCGTTGCGGGCCCGGTCGGTGAGGGCGTGGCGCAGGGCCGCGGCCTTCATCTTCTTCGGGGTCCGCTGCGAGTAGTCACGCGGCACGGGACCGTGCACGACGCCACCACCGGCGAACTGCGGCGCGCGGGTCGAGCCCTGACGGGCGCGACCGGTGCCCTTCTGGCGGTACGGCTTCTTGCCACCGCCGCGGACTTCGCCACGGGTCTTGGTCTTGTGCGTGCCCTGACGGGCAGCGGCCAGCTGGGCGACAACGACCTGGTGGATCAGCGGGATGCTGACCTTCTCGACGTCGAAGATCTCCGAGGGGAGCTCGACGGTCCCGGCCTTGTCGCCTGCCGGCGAAAGGATGTCAATGGTGCTCATCGGTTCCTCAAGCCCCCTTGGCCGCGGTACGGACCAGGACGAGGCCGCCGTTCGGACCGGGCACCGCTCCCTTGATGAGGAGCAGACCCTTCTCCGCGTCAACGGCGTGAACGGTCAGGTTCTGGGTGGTGACCCGCTCGTTGCCCATGCGGCCCGCCATGCGGAGGCCCTTGAACACACGGCCAGGGGTGGCGCAGCCACCGATGGAACCGGGCGAGCGGTGCTTGCGCTGCGTGCCGTGGCTGGAGCCGAGGCCACCGAAGTTGTGGCGCTTCATGACACCGGCGAAGCCCTTGCCCTTGCTCTTGCCGGTCACGTCGACCTTGACGCCGGACTCGAAGGTCGCGGCGGTCAGCTCCTGGCCGAGGGTGTACTCGCCGGCGTCGGCGGTACGGATCTCGACGAGGTGGCGGCGGGGGGTCACGTCGGCCTTGGCGAAGTGACCCTTGAGGGGCTTGTTCACCTTGCGCGGGTCGATCTCGCCGAAGGCGATCTGGACCGACTCGTAGCCGTCGATGTCATTCTTACGGACCTGGGTAACGACGCAGGGCCCGGCCTTGACCACGGTCACCGGGACGACACGGTTGTTCTCGTCCCAGACCTGGGTCATGCCGAGCTTCTCGCCCAGGATGCCCTTGATCTGCTTGGTCATCTCTTCCGTGCCTCTCAGAGCTTGATCTCGATGTCGACGCCGGCCGGAAGGTCCAGGCGCATCAGCGAGTCAACGGTCTTGGGCGTCGGGTCGAGAATGTCGATCAGGCGCTTGTGCGTGCGCATCTCGAAGTGCTCGCGCGAGTCCTTGTACTTGTGCGGCGACTTGATGACGCAGTACACGTTCTTCTCAGTGGGCAGCGGCACCGGGCCCGCGACCGACGCACCAGTGCGAGTCACCGTCTCGACGATCTTCTTCGCCGAAGAGTCGATGACCTCGTGGTCGTAGGCCTTGAGCCGGATGCGGATCTTCTGTCCCGCCATGGCTACTTAGTAGTCCTTTGTCTCGAACGCTCTGGCACCTCAGGAGGCCCTGTTTTCTACTTCCATCCGACCCACGCGGTCGGGCGTGTCGCAGTCCCGCTCACACAGATCTCCCGAAGGATTTCCCTGCTAGGGGCTGCGGCCCTGGAAACGACCGCGGGTCCGGGGGAAGAAACCCACCGGGCGCCTGGTCGAGCCACCTTGCCGCACTTCCCGGAAGATTCCCGTACGTCCGCCTCAGCGCTGCCTTACGGCAGTTGGGGCGACGAGTACCGTGGGACTCGCTTCCAGTCCTCCCGGCGGGAGGCGCGCAGCATCGGCACTCAACCGAGCAACCTGAACAGTGTGCCATAGGTGGGACGACGAAGGCCAATCGAGCCGCTTGTCAAGCGGCACGGCCGTCCCGGACCCCCCGGACACGACAAGAGGCCCCACCCGCCGTAAGGGCGCGTGGGGCCTCTCGCTGCGCTCAGTTCAGAGCAGCCGGGTCTCCCCGACCAGCAAGCAAGGGAACCTTACTTGTTGATCTTGGTGACCTGGCCGGCGCCGACGGTCCGGCCACCCTCACGGATGGCGAACTTCAGGCCCTCTTCCATGGCGACGGGCTGGATGAGCTCCACCTTCATCTCGGTGTTGTCACCCGGCATGACCATCTCGGTGCCCTCGGGGAGGGTCACGACGCCGGTCACGTCCGTCGTACGGAAGTAGAACTGCGGGCGGTAGTTGTTGAAGAACGGGGTGTGACGGCCACCCTCGTCCTTCGACAGGATGTACGCCTGCGCCTCGAACTCGGTGTGCGGGGTGACCGAGCCCGGCTTGATGATGACCTGGCCGCGCTCGACGTCCTCGCGCTTGATGCCACGGAGGAGCAGACCGACGTTCTCACCGGCCTGGCCCTCGTCGAGCAGCTTGCGGAACATCTCGATGCCGGTGACCGTGGTGGTGGTCTTCTCGGTCTTGATGCCGATGATGTCGACGGTCTCGTTGACCTTGAGGACACCACGCTCGATACGACCGGTGACGACGGTGCCACGACCGGTGATCGTGAAGACGTCCTCGATCGGCATCAGGAACGGCTTGTCGACGTCACGCTCGGGCTGCGGGATGGACTCGTCGACGGCCTTCATCAGGTCGAGGACGGTCTTGCCCCACTCGGCGTCGCCCTCGAGCGCCTTGAGCGCCGAGACCTTGACGACCGGGACGTCGTCGCCCGGGAACTCGTACTCGGAGAGGAGCTCACGGACCTCGAGCTCGACGAGCTCCAGGATCTCCTCGTCGTCCACCATGTCGGCCTTGTTGAGCGCAACAACGATGTACGGAACGCCGACCTGGCGGGCCAGGAGCACGTGCTCCTTGGTCTGCGGCATCGGGCCGTCGGTGGCGGCGACCACGAGGATCGCGCCGTCCATCTGCGCGGCACCGGTGATCATGTTCTTGATGTAGTCCGCGTGACCGGGGCAGTCGACGTGGGCGTAGTGGCGCGCCTCGGTCTGGTACTCGACGTGCGCGATGGAGATGGTGATACCGCGCTGGCGCTCCTCGGGAGCCTTGTCGATCTGGTCGAAGGCCGAAGCCTCGTTCAGGTCGGGGTACGCGTCGTGCAGCACCTTGGTAATGGCGGCCGTGAGGGTCGTCTTACCGTGGTCGATGTGACCGATGGTGCCGATGTTGACGTGCGGCTTAGTCCGCTCGAACTTCGCCTTCGCCACTGGGGTCCTCCTGTGGAGTGGTTCTGTACGCCTTACTTCATCGGCGCCAGGTGATCTTTGCTGGGGTGCCGACCGCCGGGGCATTCCTCACGGATTGCGGGGTTTGCCCCGGCAGACGGTGTCAAGCCTAAAGCGTGTACTCGGGTGAGTTACTCGCCCTTGGCCTTCGCGATGATCTCCTCGGCGACGTTCCGCGGAACCTCGGCGTAGGAGTCGAACTGCATCGAGTAGCTTGCGCGACCCGACGTCTTGCTGCGGAGGTCTCCGACGTAGCCGAACATCTCCGAGAGGGGCACGAGGCCCTTCACGACGCGAGCGCCGCTGCGCTCCTCCATGGCCTGGATCTGGCCACGGCGGGAGTTGATGTCGCCGATGACATCGCCCATGTAGTCCTCGGGCGTGGTGACCTCGACGGCCATCATCGGCTCGAGGAGCACGGGGCTGGCCTTGCGCGCGGCCTCCTTGAAGGCCTGCGAGCCGGCGATCTTGAAGGCGAGCTCCGAGGAGTCGACCTCGTGGTACGCACCGTCGATCAGCGTGACGCGGACACCGGTCATCTCGTAACCGGCGAGGATGCCGAACTGCATGGCCTCCTGGCAGCCGGCGTCGACCGAAGGGATGTACTCCTTCGGGATACGACCACCGGTGACCTTGTTCACGAACTCGTACGAGGCGTCGCCGCCCTCGATCGGCTCGATCGCGATCTGCACCTTGGCGAACTGACCGGTACCACCGGTCTGCTTCTTGTGGGTGTAGTCCACGCGCTCGACCGTCTTGCGGATGGTCTCGCGGTACGCGACCTGCGGCTTGCCGACGTTGGCCTCGACCCGGAACTCACGGCGCATGCGGTCGACGAGCACCTCGAGGTGCAGCTCGCCCATGCCGCCGATGATGGTCTGGCCGGTCTCCTCGTCCGAGTGCACCCGGAAGGAGGGGTCCTCCTCCGCGAGACGCTGGATGGCGACACCCAGCTTCTCCTGGTCACCCTTGGACTTGGGCTCGATGGCGACCTCGATGACCGGCGCCGGGAAGTCCATGGACTCCAGGATGACCGGGTTCTTGTCGTCGCTCAGCGTCTCACCGGTGGTGGTCTGCTTCAGGCCCATGACGGCGACGATGTCGCCGGCGCCCACCGACTCGATCTCCTCACGCTTGTTCGCGTGCATGCGGTAGATCTTGCCGATGCGCTCCTTCTTGCCCTTGACGGAGTTCAGCACCGCGGTGCCGGACTCCAGGCGGCCGGAGTAGATCCGGACGAAGGTGAGCTTGCCCAGGTGCGGGTCGCTCGCGATCTTGAACGCCAGCGCGGCCAGCGGCTCCTCGTCGGACGGCTTGCGCTTGACGACCTCCTCCGGGTCCTTCACGCCGTGGCCCTCGATGGCCTCGACGTCAAGCGGGGAAGGCAGGTAGCGCACGACGGCGTCGAGCAGGGGCTGGACGCCCTTGTTCTTGAACGCGGTACCGCAGAACACCGGGGTGACGGTGGTCTCGTCGGTCGTACGGCCCGAAGCGATCGTGATGCGGCGGATGGCCGCGTACAGCTGCTCCTCGGAAGGCTCCTGGCCCTCCAGGTACAGCTCCATGATCTCTTCGTCGTTCTCGGCGACGGCCTCGAGCAGCTTGCCGCGCCACTCGTCGGCCGCCTCGGTGTGCGTGGCCGGGATGTCCACGACGTCGTAGGCCTCGCCGAGCTTGGTGTCGGCGGACCACACGAAGGCCTTCATGCGGACCAGGTCGACAACGCCCTGGAAGTTGGCCTCGGCACCGATCGGGAGCTGCATGACCAGCGGCTGCGCGCCAAGGCGGTCCGTGATCATGTCGACGCAGCGGTGGAACTCGGCACCGGTCCGGTCGAGCTTGTTGACGAAGCAGATACGCGGGACGCCGTAGCGGTCGGCCTGACGCCACACGGTCTCGGACTGCGGCTCGACGCCGGCAACGCCGTCGAACACCGTCACGGCACCGTCGAGCACACGCAGGGAGCGCTCCACCTCAACGGTGAAGTCGACGTGCCCCGGGGTGTCGATGATGTTGATCGTGTGGTCTACGTCGTCCAGCGGCCAGTGACAGGTGGTGGCAGCAGAGGTGATCGTGATGCCACGCTCCTGCTCCTGCTCCATCCAGTCCATGGTGGCAGCACCGTCGTGGACCTCACCGATCTTGTACGAAACACCGGTGTAGTACAGGATCCGCTCGGTGGTCGTCGTCTTGCCCGCGTCGATGTGAGCCATGATGCCGATGTTGCGCACCTTGGCCAGGTCAAGCGAAGTGGTAGCCATATCGGCTCAGTCTTCTCTCGGTCTCGATGTGGGTTGCGACTACCAGCGGTAGTGCGCGAAGGCCTTGTTGGACTCGGCCATCTTGTGGGTGTCCTCGCGCTTCTTCACAGCGGCACCGAGGCCGTTGGAGGCGTCGAGGAGCTCGTTGAGCAGACGCTCGGTCATCGTCTTCTCGCGCCGGGCGCGGGAGTAGCCGACCAGCCAGCGCAGGGCCAGCGTGTTGGCGCGACCGGGCTTGACCTCGATCGGCACCTGGTAGGTCGCACCACCGACGCGGCGGGACTTGACCTCGAGGGTCGGCTTGATGTTCTCGAGCGCGCGCTTCAGCGTGATGACCGGGTCGTTGCCCGTCTTCTCACGCAGACCCTCCATGGCGCCGTAGACGATGCGCTCGGCGGTGGAGCGCTTGCCGTTCAGCAGCACCTTGTTGATGAGGGAGGTCACCAGAGGAGAGCCGTAGACCGGGTCGATGATGACCGGGCGCTTCGGGGCGGGGCCCTTACGAGGCATTCTTACTTCTCCTTCTTGGCGCCGTAGCGGCTGCGGGCCTGCTTGCGGTTCTTGACACCCTGGGTGTCGAGCGAACCCCGGATGATCTTGTAGCGAACACCGGGCAGGTCCTTCACACGGCCGCCGCGCACGAGCACGATGGAGTGCTCCTGCAGGTTGTGTCCCTCACCCGGAATGTAAGCAGTGACCTCGATGCCGCTGGTCAGACGCACACGCGCGACCTTACGCAGGGCCGAGTTCGGCTTCTTCGGGGTGGTCGTGAACACACGCGTGCAGACGCCACGGCGCTGAGGGGAACCCTCGAGTGCGGGCGTCTTGTTCTTCTCGACCTTGTCCTGCCGGCCCTTGCGGACCAGCTGCTGGATCGTAGGCACTACTTCTCCGGTTTCTGTGTGCCGAGTAGTAAAGCTAACCTGGAACGTTGCCGACCCACGCGGTCGGGTGTGTCGAATGCTGCAGACTCCCGCTGAGGGCGGAGAGGGCGCAGATTACGGTGGCCGGTATCGAGCCCGCCGTGCGGTTGAAGACACGCACACGAGCCCGGGCACACCCCAGGCACAAGGTCTGAGCGTACCTACCTCATTGGCTGCGGTCAAAACAAATACCCCGGACCCAGGACACGCCGGGCGGACTCAGCTCGAGGTCACCGACACGATCAGGAGCAGGAGCAGGGTCCAGGCCGCGATCGACAGCCAGCCGAGGACCAGGCCCGCGACCGCCATGCCGTCCCCGCCCTCGTGCGTGTGGCGGATCTCCGAGCGGGCCATGTGCCCCAGGATGACCGCGGGCACGGCCGTCAGGCCCAGGGTGAAGAACGTGCCGATGCCGCAGGCGAGCGCCGCGCCCGCCTTGCCGTTCGTGGGCGGCGCCACCGGCATGAACGTCGGCGGCACATGCCCCGGCGCGGGCTGCTGGAAGCCGAGCGGGCCCTGCGGGAGATCCGCGACCAGCAGGCTCAACTCCCCCACCGTGCGGGCCTCGTAGGCGCGGCCCACCCGCCGCTCGTACTCGTCCTGCTGCAGGCGGCCCTCGGCGAAGCCCGCCCGCAGCACGTCGACCGCGCGCTCACGGTCGGAGTGCCCGGCGAGCATCGGCGGCTGGCCCGGCTGTGCGGCGGGCAGTCCCTGCTTGGGCGGCCACGGCCCCGGCTGCCACGACGGATTCGTCACGCGCGCCTCCCCCGGAAGTTGTCTGTCCCCATGATGCGCCAACGCGCCGCAGGGCGGCCACCCGACCTCGCCGGGTGACCGCCCTGTGGTGTGTGCTACGCGCTCTTACTGGTTGTACGGACCGTAGTCGTAGTCCTCCAGCGGCACGGCCTGACCCGAACCCGTCCCGAAGGGCGAGTAGTCGATGTCGTCGTAGCCGACGGCCGAGTACATCGCGGCCTTGGCCTCCTCGGTCGGCTCGACCCGGATGTTGCGGTAGCGGGACAGGCCCGTACCGGCCGGGATGAGCTTACCGATGATGACGTTCTCCTTGAGGCCGATGAGGCTGTCGGACTTGGCGTTGATCGCCGCGTCCGTCAGCACTCGGGTCGTCTCCTGGAAGGAGGCGGCCGACAGCCAGGACTCCGTCGCCAGCGAGGCCTTGGTGATACCCATCAGCTGCGGACGGCCGGAGGCGGGGTGACCGCCCTCGGTGACCACACGACGGTTCTCGGTCTCGAACTTCGAGCGCTCCACGAGCTCGCCCGGCAGCAGCTCCGCGTCGCCGGACTCGATGATCGTCACGCGGCGCAGCATCTGCCGGATGATGATCTCGATGTGCTTGTCGTGGATCGACACACCCTGCGAGTTGTAGACCTTCTGGACCTCGCCGACCAGGTGCACCTGGACGGCGCGCTGGCCGAGGATGCGCAGCACGTCGTGCGGGTTGGTGGCACCCACGGTGAGCTTCTGGCCCACCTCGACGTGGTCGCCCTCGCCCACCAGGAGACGGGCGCGCTTCGAGATCGGGAACGCCGTCTCGTCGCTGCCGTCGTCCGGGGTGACGACGAGCTTCTTGGTCTTCTCGGTCTCCTCGATGCGGACCCGGCCCGCGGCCTCGGAGATCGGGGCGACACCCTTCGGCGTACGGGCTTCGAAGAGCTCGACGACTCGGGGCAGACCCTGGGTGATGTCGTCACCGGCCACACCACCGGTGTGGAAGGTACGCATCGTCAGCTGCGTGCCGGGCTCACCGATGGACTGGGCGGCGATGATGCCGACCGCCTCACCGATGTCGACCAGCTTGCCGGTGGCCAGCGAACGGCCGTAGCAGAAGGCGCAGGTGCCGACCGCCGACTCACAGGTCAGGACCGAGCGGGTCTTGACCTCCTCGACGCCGTTGGCGACCAGGGCGTCGATGAGCACGTCACCGAGGTCGACGTTGGCCGGCGCGATGACCTTGCCGTCGATGACGACGTCCTCGGCCAGCATGCGGGCGTACACCGAGGTCTCGACGTTCTCCGTCTTGCGGAGCACGCCGTCCTCGCCCTTGACCGCGATCTTCAGCTTCAGACCACGCTCGGTGCCACAGTCCTCCTCGCGAATGATGACGTCCTGGGAGACGTCGACCAGACGACGGGTGAGGTAACCGGAGTCGGCGGTACGAAGGGCGGTGTCCGCAAGACCCTTACGGGCACCGTGCGTGGAGATGAAGTACTCCAGCACGGAGAGGCCCTCGCGGAAGGACGCCTTGATCGGACGCGGGATGGTCTCGTTCTTCGCGTTCGACACCAGACCACGCATACCGGCGATCTGCCGCATCTGCATCATGTTTCCTCGGGCACCCGAGTCAACCATCATGAAGATGGGGTTGGTCTTGGGGAAGTTCGCGTTCATCGCCTCGGCGACCTCGTTGGTCGCCTTGGTCCAGATCGCGATGAGCTCCTGCGTGCGCTCTTCCTTGGTGATCAGGCCGCGCTCGTACTGCTTCTGGACCTTCTCGTCCTGCGCCTCGTAGCCCGCGACGATCGCCTTCTTGGCCTCGGGGACCACGACGTCGGAGATGGCCACGGTGACACCGGAACGGGTCGCCCAGTAGAAGCCCGCCGCCTTCAGGTTGTCGAGCGTCGCCGCCACGATGACCTTGGGGTAGCGCTCGGCCAGGTCGTTGACGATCTCGGAGAGCTGCTTCTTGCCCACCGAGTAGTCGACGAACGGGTAGTCCTCGGGCAGCAGCTCGTTGAAGAGCGCGCGGCCCAGGGTCGTACGCAGCCGGAAGCTGTCGCCCTGCTGGTACTCCTGCTCGCCCTCCTCGATGGCCGGCGGGGTCCAGCCGCGCGGCGGGATGGTGCCCACCGGGAAGCGGATGTCGACCTTCGCCTGCAGCGAGAGCTCGCCGGCGTCGAACGCCATGATCGCCTCGGCCGTGGAGCCGAACGAACGGCCCTCGCCCTTGACTTCGCGCTCCTCCTCGTCCGTGGTGAGGAAGAACAGACCCAGGACCATGTCCTGCGTCGGCATCGTCACCGGACGGCCGTCGGCCGGCTTGAGGATGTTGTTCGAGGACAGCATCAGGATGCGGGCCTCGGCCTGCGCCTCCGCGGACAGCGGCAGGTGCACGGCCATCTGGTCACCGTCGAAGTCCGCGTTGAACGCGGTGCAGACGAGCGGGTGGATCTGAATGGCCTTGCCCTCGACCAGCTGCGGCTCGAAGGCCTGGATGCCGAGGCGGTGCAGCGTGGGCGCACGGTTCAGCAGCACCGGGTGCTCCGCGATGACCTCTTCGAGCACGTCGTACACGACCGTGCGGCCGCGCTCGACCATGCGCTTCGCCGACTTGATGTTCTGCGCGTGGTTCAGGTCGACCAGGCGCTTCATCACGAACGGCTTGAAGAGCTCCAGCGCCATCGCCTTCGGCAGACCGCACTGGTGCAGCTTCAGCTGCGGACCGACGACGATCACGGAACGCGCGGAGTAGTCCACACGCTTACCGAGCAGGTTCTGACGGAAGCGACCCTGCTTGCCCTTGAGCATGTCGGACAGCGACTTCAGCGGACGGTTGCCGGGGCCCGTCACCGGGCGACCACGACGGCCGTTGTCGAAGAGGGCGTCGACCGCCTCCTGGAGCATGCGCTTCTCGTTGTTCACGATGATCTCGGGCGCGCCGAGGTCGAGAAGCCGCTTCAGGCGGTTGTTGCGGTTGATCACGCGGCGGTACAGGTCGTTCAGGTCGGAGGTCGCGAAGCGGCCACCGTCCAGCTGCACCATCGGACGCAGGTCCGGCGGGATGACCGGCACGCAGTCGAGCACCATGCCCTTGGGGCTGTTGGAGGTCTGCAGGAAGGCAGACACGACCTTCAGCCGCTTCAGCGCACGGGTCTTCTTCTGGCCCTTACCGGTACGGATGATCTCGCGGAGACGCTCGGCCTCCTCGTCGAGGTCGAAGGACTCCAGGCGCTTCTGCAGCGCCGCGGCACCCATCGAACCGTCGAAGTACGTGCCGAAGCGGTCACGCAGCTCGCGGTAGAGCAGCTCGTCGCCCTCCAGGTCCTGGACCTTGAGGTTCTTGAAGCGGTTCCACACCTCGTCGAGACGGTCGATCTCGCGCTGCGCACGGTCGCGCAGCTGCTTCATCTCCCGCTCGGCACCTTCGCGCACCTTGCGGCGTACGTCGGCCTTGGCGCCCTCGGCCTCCAGCTCGGCCAGGTCGGTCTCGAGCTTCTTGGCGCGGGCCTCCAGGTCGGAGTCGCGGCGGTTCTCGATCTGCTGGCGCTCCACGGAGACGTGCGCCTCCAGGGAGGGCAGGTCGCGGGTGCGGCGCTCCTCGTCCACGAACGTGATCATGTACGCGGCGAAGTAGATGACCTTCTCGAGGTCCTTCGGCGCGAGGTCGAGGAGGTAGCCGAGGCGCGACGGGACGCCCTTGAAGTACCAGATGTGCGTGACGGGCGCGGCCAGCTCGATGTGGCCCATCCGCTCACGGCGCACCTTGGCGCGAGTGACCTCGACGCCGCAGCGCTCACAGATGATGCCCTTGAAGCGGACGCGCTTGTACTTGCCGCAGTAGCACTCCCAGTCCCGGGTCGGACCGAAGATCTTCTCGCAGAAGAGTCCGTCCTTTTCGGGCTTGAGGGTGCGGTAGTTGATGGTCTCGGGCTTCTTGACCTCGCCGTGGCTCCACTGACGGATGTCGTCAGCGGTGGCCAGACCGATCCGGAGCTCATCGAAGAAGTTGACGTCGAGCACTATGCGTCAATCCCTCTCAGGGTTGTAAGTCTTAGGGGTCTGAAACGGGGTCCTGGGGCCGGCGGGCTCATCGCTGAGCCCGCCGGACTCCCGTCAGACCTCTTCGACGCTGCTCGGCTCGCGCCGGGACAGGTCGATGCCGAGCTCCTCCGCCGCGCGGAAGACGTCCTCGTCCGTGTCGCGCATCTCGATGGACATGCCGTCCGAGGACAGCACCTCCACGTTGAGGCAGAGCGACTGCATTTCCTTGATGAGCACCTTGAAGGACTCGGGAATGCCGGGCTCGGGGATGTTCTCGCCCTTGACGATGGCCTCGTAGACCTTCACGCGGCCGGTCACGTCGTCGGACTTGATCGTCAGCAGCTCCTGGAGGGCGTAGGCGGCGCCGTAAGCCTCCAGCGCCCACACCTCCATCTCGCCGAAGCGCTGGCCACCGAACTGAGCCTTACCACCCAGCGGCTGCTGGGTGATCATCGAGTACGGACCGGTCGACCGGGCGTGCAGCTTGTCGTCGACCAGGTGGTGCAGCTTGAGGATGTACATGTACCCGACCGAGATCGGGTCCGGGAACGGCTCGCCGGAGCGGCCGTCGAACAGGCGCGCCTTGCCGGAGGGGAGCACCATGCGCTCGCCGTCGCGGTTCGGGATCGTGTGCTGGAGCAGACCGGCCAGCTCGTCCTCGCGGGCACCGTCGAAGACGGGGGTCGCGACGTTCGTGCCGGGCTGGACCGCGTCGGCGCCGATGACCTGCAGGCGCTGAGCCCACTCCTCGCCGAGACCGGAGACGTCCCAGCCGCGGCTGGCGAGCCAGCCGAGGTGGATCTCCAGGACCTGTCCCGGGTTCATTCGGGACGGGACACCCAGCGGGTTGAGGATGATGTCGACCGGAGTTCCGTCCTCGAGGAACGGCATGTCCTCGATGGGCAGGATCTTCGAGATGACGCCCTTGTTGCCGTGTCGGCCGGCGAGCTTGTCACCGTCGGTGATCTTGCGCTTCTGCGCCACGTACACGCGCACCAGCTGGTTCACACCGGGGGGAAGCTCGTCGCCCTCCTCGCGGTCGAAGACGCGGACGCCGATGACCTTGCCGATCTCGCCGTGCGGGACCTTCAGGGAGGTGTCACGGACCTCGCGGGCCTTCTCACCGAAGATCGCGCGGAGCAGACGCTCCTCCGGCGTCAGCTCGGTCTCGCCCTTGGGCGTGACCTTGCCGACGAGGATGTCGCCGGCGACGACCTCGGCACCGATCCGGATGATGCCGCGCTCGTCGAGGTCGGCGAGGACCTCCTCGGAGACGTTCGGGATGTCCCGGGTGATCTCCTCCGGGCCGAGCTTGGTGTCACGGGCGTCGACCTCGTGCTCCTCGATGTGGATCGAGGAGAGGACGTCGTCCTGGACGAGGCGCTGCGACAGGATGATCGCGTCCTCGTAGTTGTGGCCCTCCCACGGCATGAACGCGACCAGCAGGTTCTTGCCGAGCGCCATCTCGCCGTTCTCGGTGGCCGGGCCGTCGGCGAGGACCTGGCCCTCGACCACGCGAGCGCCCTCCTCCACGACGACCTTCTGGTTCACCGAGGTGCCCTGGTTGGAGCGGGAGAACTTGGCGACGCGGTACGTGGTGTACGTGCCGTCGTCGTTGGTGACGGTGACGTAGTCCGCGGAGACCTCCTGGACCACACCCGCCTTCTCGGCCTTGATCACGTCACCGGCGTCGACCGCGCAGCGGTACTCCATGCCGGTGCCGACGAGGGGGGCCTCGGCGGTGATCAGCGGCACGGCCTGGCGCATCATGTTCGCGCCCATGAGGGCACGGTTGGCGTCGTCGTGCTCGAGGAAGGGGATCATGGCGGTCGCGACCGACACCATCTGGCGCGGCGAGACGTCCATGTAGTCCACGTCGGAACCGGCGACGTAGTCGACCTCGCCACCACGGCGGCGGACCAGGACGCGGTTCTCGGCGAACCGCATGTCGTCGGTCAGCGGCGCGTTGGCCTGGGCGATGACGAAGCGGTCCTCCTCGTCGGCGGTCAGGTAGTCCACCTCGTCGGTGACCTGGTCGTCGGCGACCCTGCGGTACGGCGTCTCGACGAAGCCGAACGCGTTGACACGGCCGTACGAGGCGAGCGAGCCGATCAGACCGATGTTCGGGCCTTCGGGCGTCTCGATCGGGCACATGCGGCCGTAGTGGGACGGGTGCACGTCACGGACCTCGAAGCCGGCCCGCTCACGGGAGAGACCACCCGGGCCGAGCGCCGACAGGCGGCGCTTGTGGGTGAGACCCGACAGCGGGTTGTTCTGGTCCATGAACTGCGACAGCTGGCTGGTGCCGAAGAACTCCTTGATGGAGGCGACGACCGGCCGGATGTTGATCAGCGTCTGCGGCGTGATCGCCTCGACGTCCTGCGTCGTCATGCGCTCACGCACGACGCGCTCCATACGAGCCAGACCCGTGCGGACCTGGTTCTGGATGAGCTCGCCGACGTTGCGCAGGCGGCGGTTGCCGAAGTGGTCGATGTCGTCGGTCTCGACGACGATGCCCACACCGCTGTCACCGACGGTCTCGGTCTCACCGGCGTGCAGCTTCACCAGGTACTTGATCGAGGCGATGATGTCCTCGACCGTCAGGATGCCCGCGTCGAGCGGAGCGTCCGCACCCAGCTTCTTGTTGACCTTGTAGCGGCCGACCTTCGCGAGGTCGTAGCGCTTCGGGTTGAAGTAGAGGTTCTCGAGCAGCGTCTGAGCGGCCTCACGGGTCGGCGGCTCGCCCGGGCGCAGCTTGCGGTAGATGTCGAGCAGCGCGTCGTCCTGACCCTGGGTGTGGTCCTTCTCCAGGGTGGCGCGCATGGACTCGTACTCGCCGAACTCCTCGAGGATCTGCTCGGTGGTCCAGCCGAGAGCCTTCAGGAGCACGGTGACCGACTGCTTGCGCTTGCGGTCGATGCGGACACCGACCATGTCGCGCTTGTCGATCTCCATCTCCAGCCAGGCACCCCGGGACGGGATGATCTTGGCGGAGAAGATGTCCTTGTCGGACGTCTTGTCGATGGAGGAGTCGAAGTAGACACCGGGCGAACGGACGAGCTGCGACACCACGACACGCTCGGTGCCGTTGATGACGAAGGTGCCCTTGTTCGTCATGAGCGGGAAGTCGCCCATGAAGACCGTCTGAGACTTGATCTCACCGGTCTCGTTGTTGGTGAACTCGGCGGTGACGAAGAGCGGGGCGGCGAACGTGAAGTCGCGCTCCTTGCACTCGTCGATCGAGTTCTTCGGAGGCTCGAAACGGTGGTCGCGGAAGGTCAGCGACATCGACCCGGAGAAGTCCTCGATCGGAGAGATCTCCTCGAAGATCTCCTCCAGACCGGACTTGGTGGGGACGTCCTGTCCGCTTTCCAGAGCCGCCTCGACACGAGCCTTCCACGCGTCGTTGCCGAGCAGCCAGTCAAAGCTCTCGGTCTGCAGCGCAAGAAGGTTCGGAACCTCGAGGGGCTCCTTGATCTTTGCAAAGGAGATGCGCAGCGGGGCGGTGCTGGCGCCGTTGTTCGTATTCGCGGTCGAGGCAGTGCGCGAGGCGGCCAAGAGGGGGTCCTTCCGAGGGCTCGGACTCACTACGCGCGTACCGGTCCCAAGCTGGACACAGAGAGAGGCGTTTCCCGATTTACCCATAGAGGGGCAGGTCAGGGCCGTTTCAATCCACGGTGCTCAAGCGAGGGCATGCCCCTGGTGACGGGCAGGAGGCAGCTAACAGGCAGCGCAAAGGGTCAGTGTAGCCACCTGGCCCACTGATGTCCAGTCCCGGTTTCCGGGGACCCTGTTTGTTCTCAACACCTGCGGCAAGCCACGTCCTCAACGCACATCGATACTGCCCTCTTCGCCGCCGATCCATGCCTCGGATGCGGATCGTTGTGACGACGCGTCCTGAGAATTGCGCGCTGCGTGCGGTTCGTCAAGGCCCCCCTTGCCCGGACGAGGCCTGGCGCCGTCGCCGTCACGGCCCGTCGCCAGGCACAACGAAGATCACCATACTCGCCGCGACCGACAGTGCAAGGCAGCCGCCGCACGCGTACCCGGGAACGCCGAAAGGCGACCACCCACATGGGTGATCGCCGTTCGGTGTGTGTGCGTTACAGCCCTGGGCCGCGACCACACGGAAGAGTCAGAAGACTCGTGCCACGCGCCCGTGGGCGCATGGCGAGGTGTTACTTGACCTCGACGGAGGCGCCGGCGCCCTCGAGGGCCTCCTTGGCCTTGTCCGCGGCGTCCTTGGCGACCTTCTCGAGGACCGGCTTCGGGGTGCCGTCGACGAGGTCCTTGGCCTCCTTCAGACCCAGGGAGGTCAGCTCACGCACGACCTTGATGACCTGGATCTTCTTGTCGCCGGCGCCGGTGAGGATGACGTCGAACTCGTCCTGCTCCTCGGCGGCCTCGGCCGGGGCGGCCGGGCCGGCCGGGCCGGCAACGGCGACCGCGGCGGCGGCGGTGACGTCGAACTTCTCCTCGAAGGCCTTCACGAACTCGGAGAGCTCGATGAGGGTCATCTCTTCGAACTGGGCGAGCAGGTCGTCCTGGCTGAGCTTCGCCATGATGGCGGTCCTTCCACTAATTCGGCTGGTGCCGGATGTACATGAGAGGCGGGCGTACAAGTGGCCCGCTACGACCGTCGCCTCGGGCGGCGGTCACTGCGCGAGCCGAATTACTCGGCACCGCCCTGCTCGCCCTGCTTGGCACGAAGCGCGTCCACGGTGCGGACGAGCTTCGACGGGAGCGCCTGGAAGACCTGAGCAGCCTGAGTCTGCTTGCCCTTCATGGCGCCCGCCAGCTTGGCGAGCAGAACCTCGCGGGACTCGAGGTCCGCAAGCTTCTTGATTTCGTCGGCGGACAGCGCCTTGCCATCAAGGACACCGCCCTTGATGACGAGAGCCGGGTTGTCCTTGGCGAAGTCACGCAGACCCTTCGCCGCCACGACCGGGTCACCGGTCACGAAGGCGACAGCGGTCGAGCCCTTGAGGTGCTCGTCCAGCTGAATCCCGGCCTCGTTGGCCGCGATCTTGGTCAGCGTGTTCTTCACCACACGGTACTGAGCGTTCTCGCCGAGAGAACGACGCAGCTCCTTGAGCTGCGCCACGGACAGTCCGGTGTAAGAAGTCACAACAGCAGCGTTGGAGTCGCGCAGCTTCTGCGTGATCTCCTCGACGGCTGCGACCTTGTCGGACGTCGCCATGAGCCTCGGCCTCCTTCCGGGGTGATGATCCTCGACTGACCTTTCGATCAGCCGCGTGTCGCCGGACCGCCTGAATCAGGCACGCGAGGAAGGGGCTCTGCACAAAACAAAACGCCCCGGCGCAGGCGCACGGGGCATGAGCTCGACCTGACGGCAGGGCCGTCCGGGAGCACTTCCACAGTCACCTACGCGGGTCGTCCGCAGCTTCAGCGGATCCTTCGGCCGTCGCACGCTCTTGCGAGCACACGACAACGACCAGCGGTCTTTGGCTTCTGTGGAAGATTACGCGAACCAGGCCGCGTCAAGCAAATCGGGTCAGCGGGTCCCGCCCGAGTCGGTCAGCGGGTCCCGCCCGAGTCCTTCATCATCTCGGCGAGGTCCATGACGTCCTTCTTCGGCGGGGCCGTGACCTTCACCGGCTTGTTCACGTCGAAGAACGTGATCGTCATGTCGAGCTTGCCCTTGTCGGCCTTGCCCTGGGTGCGGAAGCGCTTGGTGTGGTCGTCGCCGTCGATCCAGATGTCCATGGACATCTTGTCGATGCCCATGTCCTCGTACTTCTTGATGTTCTTCTCTTGGCGCTCGCGGGTCTTGGCGTCCTTCTTCTTCAGCTCCGCGCGCATCTGGTCCATCGTGACCGTGCCCCGGTAGTGGGTGGTCTCGACGCCCTCGATGGTCTCCTCGCCGACCTTCTCGACGTCGTCGGAGCCGGTGAGGAGGGTGGACTCCGCGGCCGGGTTCTGCTCGGCCGCGCCGGTGGCGGAGGTGGGGGCGGGCTTGTTCGGCGCGCCCTCGCCCAGGGTATTGGCGTCGAACTTGAGCCAGCGCTTGCCGTCCATCTCGGCCGCGGCCTCCTTGCCGCCGCCCATGTAGAAGCCGCCGTCGACGAGCCGCATCTCTATCTTCCCGGGGCTCTGGGGCGAGCTGAGCTTCATGCGCATGGCGAGCGGCTCGACGGTCATCGACGCCTCGCCCTGGAAGGTCCCGTCCTCCGGCGCCTGGCCCTTCATGCGGAAGCTGAACGACTTCAGCTCCTCGCTCTTCTCCGCGGCCTTCTGCACGGCCGCCGCGGGCGCCATGTCGCCCCCCGCCTTGTCGGCCTTGTCCGACCCACAGCTGACCGCGCCGCCGGCGAGCAGCACGGCCGCCAGGGCGGCACCCGCGGTTCTCTTACGTCCGTTACGTACGGAAATGCTCATGACCCCACCCCTAGGAACGTTTGATCCACTTATTGGGGCTGAGATTACCCGAAGGAGAGCGGAACTCTCCTCCGGGTACCGCGCTGAGCAGGGCTCTTGGGCAGCCGGCGCGGCCGTCGGCTACACGCCGCCGGGCTGACGGTTCATCAAGTCCTTGAAGTCCGCGGTGTCGTCGGCGGGCGGCTCCTCGGCGGAGACCTCGGTGCCGTAGTCGCTGTAGTACGCGGTGGCGGAGAGCGAGCCGGTCTTCATCTGGCCGCGCTCGGTCTTCTTCACGAGCAGGTTCTCGTCGTTGACCCAGATGTCGATGGTCTCGGTGGTGATCCCGGCCTGCTCCAACTGGCTCTTCATGTCGGCCAGTTGGGACTCGCTGAGGCCGGAGCTCCGCTCCGCGAGCTCGGCGACGTCGACGGTGCCGGAGTAGTGCGTGGTGTCCACGCCGCGCACCTCCTCCTCGCCGACCTTCTTCACGTCGCCGGAGGCGAGCAGCATCTTCACCGACTGCTGCGGCGTGCTGTTCTGCATCGCGTCCTTCATGTACGCGCCCGAGCCGCCGCCGATCTTCTCCAGGTCGTCGTACGCGTACTTCACCCAGTGCTTGCCGTCGGCCTGGGCGGCGAACTGCTCGCCCATCTTCGCGTAGTAGGCCTCGGGCAGATAGCGGGCCTCCATGGACGTGCTGCCGGCCCGGCGCATCGTCTCGGCCATCTGGCCACCGGTGTACGTGATGGTCATGTTGCCGGTGAGGCCGTCGGCCCAGCCGAGGGCGCCCTTGGCCTTCATGGACATCACGGTGCCCATGGTCGTCTGGGACTCGACCTTGGCGGAGTCCGCCTTGTCGGTGGTGTTCTGGATGGTGCGCAGCGCGGATATCGGGTTGGCGTTGAGGCCGCCCTTGCTCCCGCCTGTGCCCTTGGAGCCGTCAGAGCCGTCCGAGTCGTCCGACGAGCCGCAGGCCGCGACCCCGGTCAGAGCCGTCGCGGCCGCGATCGCCAGAGCCATGCGTCGCACAGTCATGCCGTTCATGTCGTCCCACCCCTTGCGTCGATGGAGAGCCGGCATGCTGGCGCAGCCCGCTCGTCCGCGTATTCCGTACGTATCCGAAAGCACGCGGGCACAGCCCGTTCCACGAGCATGTACCCGGAAAACGGGACGGGTCCCGCACCCTGAATGGTTGCGGGACCCGTCACAAACGCGCCAGACGCGCGGCTGCCGTCAGTGTCAGACGGCGGCCGGGTCCTCCTCGGTGAGGAGGTTGCGGGTGCGGTTGGGGTCGACCGGAATGCCGGGGCCCATCGTGGTGGTGATGGAGGCCTTCTTGATGTAGCGACCCTTGGCGGCGGACGGCTTCAGACGGAGGATCTCCTCCAGCGCGGCGCCGTAGTTCTCCACCAGCTTGGTGTCGTCGAAGGACGCCTTGCCGATGATGAAGTGCAGGTTCGAGTGCTTGTCGACGCGGAACTCGATCTTGCCGCCCTTGATGTCGTTGACAGCCTTCACGACGTCGGGGGTGACGGTGCCGGTCTTCGGGTTCGGCATCAGACCACGCGGACCGAGCACGCGGCCGAGGCGGCCGACCTTGCCCATGAGGTCCGGGGTGGCGACGACGGCGTCGAAGTCCAGGCGGCCCTTCGCGACCTCGTCGATCAGCTCGTCGGCGCCGACGATGTCGGCCCCAGCGGCTTCCGCGGCCGCAGCACGGTCACCGGTCGCGAAGACCAGGACCCGGGCGGTCTTGCCGGTGCCGTGCGGGAGGTTCACGGTGCCACGGACCATCTGGTCGGCCTTGCGCGGGTCGACACCCAGGCGGAAGGCGACCTCGACGGTGCCGTCGAACTTGGTCGCGGAGGTCTCCTTGGCGAGACGGACGGCCTCGAGGGGGGCGTACAGCTTGTCCCGGTCGATCTTGGCGTCCGCAGCGCGGAGAGTCTTGCTGCGCTTCACTTCTACTCCTGAGGTTCAGGTTTGGAGTTCGTGGTCCGGGCCAGCGCCTGGCCCTGCCACTTGAGGTCACGGTGCCGACTGTGCGGCTCCGTCAGGGTGAGGTCAGCCCTCGACCGTGATGCCCATGGAACGGGCGGTGCCGGCGATGATCTTCGACGCGGCGTCCAGGTCGTTCGCGTTGAGGTCGGGCATCTTGGTGGTGGCGATCTCGCGGACCTGCGCCTCGGTGATCTTGGCGACCTTGGTCTTGTGCGGCTCGCCGGAGCCCTTCTCCACGCCCGCGGCCTTGAGGATCATCTTGGCGGCCGGCGGCGTCTTGGTGATGAAGGTGAAGGAACGGTCCTCGTAGACCGTGATCTCCACCGGGATCACCCAGCCACGCTGCGACTCGGTCGCGGCGTTGTACGCCTTGCAGAACTCCATGATGTTCACGCCGTGCTGGCCCAGCGCGGGGCCGACCGGCGGAGCCGGGTTGGCGGCGCCGGCCTGGATCTGGAGCTTGATCAGCCCCGTGACCTTCTTCTTCTTGGGAGGCATTGCTCTCTCCGGGTCCTAGTGAGAGTGTTGAGCCGCATCCGTGGCGATGATCATCGATAGTCGCGATCATCCGGATGGAGGCATACCGCCCTACGATAACGGGTAACTCGGCGGGGCCCAAACCGATACCTGAACAGGGCCGCGGGCCCCGACCTCCCAAGGGTCGGGGCCCGCGGCCTTGTGACGCCCGGCGGCGAGCGCCGCCGGGCGCCGCGCTCAGCAGCGCTTGGACGTCATGGCCTGGCCCGGCAGCGCGTCGCCGGGCGCGCGCAGCTGACCGATCGCCGCCGTGCACTCGGCCGCCGTGTCGGCGGGCAGCGACCAGAACTCCTGCAGGTTGGTCCTGTTCCACCAGTCCTGGCCGACGATCTCGTCGCGCGCGTAGCTGTACACGCCGGTGCTGACGTCGTAGTCCTTGACCTTGTCGCGGAAGCTCTGCCACACCCAGACGTAGCCGTAGTTCTGCTTGCACTTGGGCGAGTAGAACTGCTTCACCGACGCGGCGTGCGCGCCGCCCCGGTCGATGTACGCGGTGGTGCCGATCTGGTAGGCGTCGGAGCAGACCCCGGCCGCCTGGGCCTTGACGCTCTTCGGGTTCCCGTCCGCCGAGGGCGCGGTCGACTGGGGAGCGGCCCTTCTGGCGTCGGGCGAGGGCGCGGGGCCGGTTCCGGCCAGCGCCGTGCCGGCGCCGAACAGGACGAAGGCACAGGCAGAGGCAGCGATCGCGGTCTTGCGGGCACGCATCAGGTGGTCCCCCTTGCTCGTCGGTGAATGAGCCCGGCGTCCATACCGCCGCAGAGCACCACAAATCGCCGCTCATGGTGACAGAGATCCCCATAAGCGTGCTGAGGTGTCGTGGAGGAAGGGACCGGGCGTTTCCGTCTACAAGTGAGACAGTCCGAGGCGCCGGATGGTTGTGGTGCAGAACACATTTACTTCCGGTCGCCCACGACAGAGCCCCTGAGCTGCGGTTTCCCGCTGCTCAGGGGCTCTGTTGGAAGATCGTCGAGCTGGTTCCGCCGGAACCGCCCGTTCTTCTAGTTCTTCTGGATCTGGTCGAAGCTGAGCTCGACCGGGGTCTCGCGGCCGAAGATCTCGACGAGGCCCTTGACCTTCTTCGAGTCGGCGTTGATCTCGTTGATCGTGGCCTGGAGCGTGGCGAACGGGCCGTCGGTGACGGTGACCGAGTCGCCGACCTCGAAGTCCAGGACCTGGACCTCGACCTTGCGCTGCGGGGCGGGCTTGCCCTCGGCCTCGGCGGCCTCGCGGGCGGCCTTCTCCTCGGCCTCCGGGGCGAGCATCTTGACGATCTCGTCCAGGGTCAGCGGGTACGGGTCGTAGGCGTTGCCGACGAAGCCGGTGACACCGGGGGTGTTGCGGACGACGCCCCAGGACTCGTTCGTCAGGTCCATGCGCACCAGCACGTAGCCGGGGAGCTTGTTCTGACGGATGGTCTTGCGCTCGCCGTTCTTGATCTGCGCGACCTCTTCCTGCGGCACCTCGGCCTGGAAGATGAAGTCCTCGACGTTCAGCGAGACGGCGCGCTGTTCGAGGTTGGTCTTCACGCGGTTCTCGTAACCGGCGTACGTGTGGATGACGTACCACTCGCCGGGCAGGCCGCGGAGTTCCTCGCGCAGGGCGGCGATCGGGTCGACGGGCTCGGCCTCCTCCGCGGGGGCCTCGTCCTCGACGGCCTCGGCTGCTTCGGCGTCCTCGTCGGTCTCGGCGACGGCAATGCCGCCCTCGGCCGCTTCCTCGTCGGACTCCTCGTGCAGGGCCGCTTCCTCGGCGGGCTCGCCCGCGGCGGCGTCGGCAGCCTCGGCCTGGTCCGGGTCCTCGGCGTCCGCCGCCTCGACGATGTCGAGCTGGTCCTCCACGGACTCCGCCGACTCGATGGCGTCGTTCAGGTTCGGGTCAGACACGGTGGCTGCTTCTTCCTGGATACATGGGGGTGGAACACGCGAAAGGGGCGCCTGGTGCGGCGCCCTTCGCTTTCGGCTCAGCCGAAGACGTACTTGATGAGGTTGCTGAAGCCATAGTCAATCACGGTCACGAGACCGATCATGATGACGACGAAGATGATCACGACTGTGGTGTACGTCGTGAGCTGATTGCGCGTCGGCCAGACGACCTTGCGAAGCTCGGCGACGATCTGACGGTAGAACAGCGCCAGCCGACCCAGGGGGCCCTTCTTGCCGCGCTTGCCGCCCTTGCGCGCCTTCTTCTTGTCGGGCGCCTCGTCCTGGGCATCAGGCATGTCGATGGAGCCCACGGCGTCCGTCACTCGTCTCACCTGATTCCGGGTCGTGGCCGTGCCGCGCCCGGTTGAGCCGCACGGCGGTGCATTGCAGTACGTACATGCGCACACATCCTGGCGAAGGTGTGTGTAGCAGGGCCGGAGGGACTTGAACCCCCAACCGCTGGTTTTGGAGACCAGTGCTCTACCAATTGAGCTACGACCCTTTGATTTCCCCCAACCTACAGCATCCGACCGTGTGCACCGAGTGCGCTGGGAAGGTGCTGCCGGTGAGGGCCAACGACGAGTGAGTGTACGTGGTCCGGGGCGCCTCGTCGAACAGGATGGGATCCGCCCGCCGATCCGCCGGTCCTGGAAACCCATGTGTCCGAGGCCTTTCAGGTCTGGAACGATGGGCCCCATGAGCGCTGTCACTCCACCCACCGAGCGCCGGGTCTCCGCCCGAGTCGGCGCGATCTCCGAGTCCGCGACCCTCGCCGTCGACGCCAAGGCAAAGGCCCTCAAGGCCGCCGGGCGCCCGGTGATCGGTTTCGGCGCGGGCGAGCCGGACTTCCCGACCCCGGACTACATCGTCGAGGCCGCGATCGAGGCCTGCAAGAACCCGAAGTACCACCGCTACACGCCCGCGGGCGGTCTGCCCGAGCTGAAGGCCGCGATCGCCGCGAAGACGCTGCGCGACTCCGGGTACGAGCCCGACGTCTCGCAGATCCTGGTCACCAACGGCGGCAAGCAGGCGATCTACGAGGCCTTCGCCGCGATCCTCGACCCGGGCGACGAGGTCATCGTCCCGGCGCCGTACTGGACGACGTACCCGGAGTCGATCCGGCTCGCGGGCGGCGTCCCGGTCGAGGTCGTCGCCGACGAGACCACCGGCTACCGCGTCTCCGTGGAGCAGCTGGAGGCCGCGCGCACGGAGAAGACGAAGGTCGTGCTCTTCGTGTCGCCGTCGAACCCGACGGGCGCGGTGTACAGCGAGGCCGACACCGAGGCCATCGGCCGCTGGGCCGTCGAGCACGGCCTGTGGGTCATGACCGACGAGATCTACGAACACCTCGTCTACGGAGACGCGGCCTCCGTCTCGCTGCCCGCCCTCCTGCCCGAGCTGCGCGACAAGTGCATCGTGGTCAACGGCGTCGCGAAGACGTACGCCATGACGGGCTGGCGCGTGGGGTGGATCATCGGCCCCAAGGACGTCGTGAAGGCCGCGACGAACCTCCAGTCGCACGCCACGTCCAACGTCTCCAACGTCGCGCAGGCCGCCGCCATCGCCGCCGTCTCCGGTGACCTGACGGCCGTCGACAAGATGCGCGAGGCCTTCGACCGGCGCCGCCGGACGATCGTGCGGATGCTGAACGAGATCGACGGCGTGCTGTGCCCGGAGCCCGAGGGCGCGTTCTACGCGTACCCCTCGGTGAAGGCGCTCATCGGCAAGGAGATCCGCGGCAAGCGCCCGCAGAACACCGTCGAGCTGGCCGCGCTCATCCTGGAGGAGGCCGAGGTCGCGGTCGTCCCGGGCGAGGCCTTCGGGACGCCGGGCTATCTGCGGCTCTCGTACGCCCTGGGCGACGAGGACCTGGTCGAGGGCGTCTCGCGGATCCAGAAGCTGCTGGCGGAAGCGCGCAGCTGAGGTTCGCGGGGTTTTCGCGCTCCACGCGCGCGTGACGGGCACCTACGGATTTCCATAGGTGCCCGTTTTTGCGTAGGTGCCCGTTTGTCCGTTCGGGGAAGTACCCCGTGAGGAAAAGCGGCTACCGGGACCCATGGTCGTACGGCAAGATCCTGGAATGGAGCGCGTACGAGACGTAAGAGAGCTGCCCAAGGCCCACCTGCATCTGCACTTCACCGGGTCGATGCGGCCCTCGACGCTGCTTGAGCTCGCCGACAAGTACGGGGTCCGGCTGCCGGACGCGCTGACCGGCGGCAATCCTCCGAAGCTGCGGGCCACCGACGAGCGGGGCTGGTTCCGCTTCCAGCGGCTCTACGACATGGCGCGGTCCTGTCTGCGCGAGCCGGAGGACATCCAGCGGCTGGTGCGGGAGGCGGCCCAGGAGGACATCAGGGACGGGTCGGGGTGGCTGGAGATCCAGGTCGACCCGACGTCGTACGCGCCCCGGCTCGGCGGGCTCATCCCGGCCCTGGAGATCATCCTGGACGCCGTCGACAGCGCCTCGCGCGAGACCGGCCTCGGGATGCGCGTCCTGGTCGCCGCGAACCGCATGAAGCACCCTCTGGACGCGCGCACGCTGGCCCGGCTCGCGGTGCGGTACGCCGACCGCGGTGTCGTCGGCTTCGGGCTCTCCAACGACGAACGGCGGGGCATGGCGCGGGACTTCGACCGCGCCTTCGCCATCGCCCGCGACGGCGGCCTGCTCGCGGCGCCGCACGGCGGCGAGCTGACCGGGCCCGCGTCGGTGCGCGACTGCCTGGACGACCTGCACGCGCGCCGCATCGGCCACGGAGTGCGGGCGGCCGAGGACCCGCGGCTGCTCAGACGGCTCGCGGAGCGGGGCGTGACATGCGAGGTGTGCCCGGCGTCCAACGTGGCGCTCGGGGTGTACGAGAAGCCCGAGGACGTGCCCCTGCGGACGCTGTACGACGCCGGGGTGCCGATGGCGCTCGGTGCGGACGACCCCCTCCTTTTCGGCTCGCGCCTGGCCGCGCAGTACGAGATCGCGCGGCAGCACCACGGCTTCGAGGACACGGAACTGGCCGAGCTGGCACGGCAGTCGGTGCGGGGGTCGGCCGCTCCGGCGGACGTACAGGAGAAGCTGCTGGCGGGGATCGAGGAGTGGCTGGGTTCTTAGAGCCAGGGTTCTGGAGCCGAGGTCCTGGAACCGATGCCCTGGAGCCGGGGCCCTAGAGGCTGACGCCCACCGTCACCGGCTCGTTGACCAGCGTGACGCCGAAGGCGTCCCGCACGCCCGCGACGACCTCGCGGGCCAGGGCGAGCAGGTCCTCCGTGGTGGCGCCGCCGCGGTTGGTGAGGGCCAGGGTGTGCTTGCTGGAGATGCGGGCGGGGCCCTGGCCGTAGCCCTTGGTGAAGCCCGCCTTGTCGATGAGCCAGGCCGCCGAGGTCTTCACGCGGCCGTCGCCCGCCGGGAACGCGGGCGGGGCGGTGTCCGGGCCGAGCCGCTCCGCCACGCGCGCGTGGAAGACGGCGAACTGCTCGTCCGTGAGGATCGGGTTGGTGAAGAACGACCCGGCCGACCAGCTGTCGTGGTCCTCGGGGTCGAGCACCATGCCCTTGCCCGCGCGCAGCTTCAGGACGGTCTCGCGGGCCACGGCCGCCGGGACCCGCTCGCCCGCCTCGACGCCGAGCGTGCGGGCGGTCTCCGGGTAGGCGATCGGGGCGCTCATCCCGCCCGCGTCCTCCAGGGCGAACCGCACCCGCAGGACCACGAAACGGTCGGGATGGGCCTTGAAACGGCTGTGGCGGTACGAGAAGTCGCACTCCGCGTTCGGAATGGCGACCGTCTCCTGAGTCCGCCGGTCGTACGCGATCACTTCGGTGATCGTCGAGGAGACCTCCTGACCGTACGCGCCCACGTTCTGGATGGGCGTCGCGCCCGCGGAGCCGGGGATGCCGGCGAGGCACTCGATGCCCGCGAGACCGGCCTCGACGGTCCGCGCCACGGCGTCCGTCCAGATCTCACCGGCCGCGAGCTCCAGCCTCGTGCCGTCGAGCGCGAAGCCGGTGGTGGCGATGCGCAGGGCGGTGCCGTCGAAGCCCTTGTCGCCGATGACCAGGTTCGACCCGCCACCGATGATCAGCAACGGGGTGCCACTGTCGTCGGCCTCACGAACGGCGGCGACCACCTCGGCGTCGGTCGTCGCGGTGATCAGTCGGCGAGCGGGCCCACCGAGCCGAAAGGTGGTCAGCGGGGCGAGGGGGGCGTCGTGGAGTACCTGCACGCCCCCAAGGGTACGGGCGGGCGCGACGGTGCCTGCGGGGCGGTCCTGATCACGCAAACGCCGGACGCTGAAACAGCCGTCCCTGGACGTTCAAGCGCCGGACGAGCTGAAATCAGCCCGTCCGGCGCTTGAGGACGAGGCCCGAAGGGCCAATCCAGCCCGTCCGGCGCTTGAGGACGAGGCCCGAAGGGCCAATCCAGCCCGTCCGGCGCTTGAGGACGAGGCCCGAAGGGCCAATCCAGCCCGCCCGGCGTTTGAGGGCGAGGCCCGAAGGGCCGACAGGCGGGGGAAAGGGGGCGCAGCCCCCATAGGACCCCCGTCACACAGAAACCGGCACCCGCTCCCCGGCCGGGGCTTCGGCAACCACGGCGGCGCCGACCCCACGCCGGGGCAAAAGAGCGGCGGCAACGGCCGCAAGGCCGACGGCCCCCGCCCCCACCCACAGCGCAGGCTCAAGCCCGTCCACGAACGCCCGCGGCGCCCCGTACCCGCCCTGCGCGGAGAAGACCGAGGCCAGCACCGCGATGCCGAGCGCCCCGCCCACCTCACGCAGGGCGTTGTTCGCGCCGGAGGCGATGCCCTGCTCGGACGGCCGGACGCTGGCCATGACCAGGCTGGCGGCCGGGGCGAAGTACAGCGCCATGCCGACCCCGCTGATGATCAGGGCGGGAAGCTGAGCGACGTACGACACGTCGGGCGTCAGGACGAGCGCGAACCAGCCGAGCCCGACGGCCTGCAGGGCGAGCCCCGCGGTGACGACCGGCCGGCCCCCGATGCGGTCGGACAGATAGCCGGCGATCGGCGCGACGATCATCGGCATCCCGGTCCAGGGCAGCATGCGCAGCCCCGCCTCGGTGGGCGAGTACCCGAGCACCCCCTGCAGGAACTGGCTGAGCAGGAAGATCGAGCCGAACATCCCGACGAACATCAGCAGGCTCGCCGCGTTGATCGCGGAGAACGCCCGGTTCCGGAAGAGCCGCATCGGCAGCATCGGGTTCTTGCCGCGGATGCCGTGGAGCACGAAGCCGCCGAGCAGCGCGGTGCCCGCGATCAGGCCGGTCAGGACGGGCAAGCTGGTCCACCCGTCGATGTTGCCGCGGATCAGGGCGTAGACGATGCCGAAGAGGCCACCGCTGGCGAGCACGGTGCCGACGGGATCGAGCGGGGCGCCCGTGCCGTAGGACTCCGTGAGGCGCATCCGGGCGAGCGGCAGCAGGGCGAGGCCCAGCGGAACGTTCAGCCAGAAGATCCACTGCCAGGACACGTGCTCGGTGAGCGCGCCCCCGATGAGCGGCCCGCTGGCGACCGCCAGACCGTTGACGGCGCCCCAGATCCCGTACGCCATACCGCGCTTGGCGGCCGGCACGGCGGCCGTGAGCAGCGTCAGGGTGAGCGGCATCATGATCGCGGCGCCGACGCCCTGCACCGCGCGGGCGGCGATCAGCTCGTTGATGCCGGGCGCGAGTGCCGCCGCGGCGGAGGCACCGGTGAAGATCGTGAGGCCGATGCCGAAGAGCTTGCGGCGCCCGAACCTGTCCCCCAGGGCCGCACCGAACATCAGCAGCACGGCGAAGGTGAGGGTGTAGGCGCTCACTGTCCATTCGAGGTCTTCCAGCGCGCCGCCCAGGTCCTTGCGGATGGAGGGCAGCGCGGTGGTGACGACGAGATTGTCGAGCGCCGCCATGAAACCGGCGACGCTGGTGATGACGAGGGCCCAGACGGCTCCCCCGCGCTGTGCTGCTTGCTGTGACATCGCTCCCCCAGCGGTGAGTGTCAGGTTAGTAATTGATGACTAACTTTCCTGGTCATGGCGAGACACGAAACCGAGCCACGAGTGCTACGACTGCTACGTACGACTGCTACGACTGCGCGGAACCGTCCTGAGGCCGGCCCGACTCGTAGAGCCCTTCCCAGACCCGGTGATCGTCGGGAAACCCCATGGCCGACAGGACGTTGATCAGCATTCCGTACGCCATGAACGTCGTCGTCTGGACCGCATCGGCCCCGAGCGGAATATGCGCGGCCTCCCAGATCTCCATCCAGCCGGCGCGCACCATCTCGCCGAACTCGTGGTCCCCGGCGGCCTCGGCGGCCGCCACGGCGACGTACGTGTGGAGCTGCATCTGGAGCTTGTCGGGGTCGTCCGCGATGAGCCGCGAGTACGCGGCGGCCATGGCATGCAGGGCCTCCTCGCCTTCCAGCCCCTCGCTCGCCTCCTCGAAGACCCTGCGGGTCTCCTCCAGGCAGCGCGCCGACGCCGCCAGGAAGATCGCCTTCTTGCTCGGGAAGAGCCGGAAGAGATACGGCTGCGAGACTCCGACACGCTTGGCGATCGCCTCGGTCGATGTCCCGTAATACCCGCCGCGGGCGAACTCGCTCATCGCCGCGCGGATGACGCTCTCGCGCCTCTCCTCTGCGCTCATCCTGACCATGAGGCTAAGTTAGTGGCCAATCACTAACCAAGTCAAGGCGAGTAGGGGGCGCCCGCAATGGCGGACGCCCCTTACTGAACGGTCAAGCCGCTCAGGCCAGCCGCACGACCGCCCGGGACATGCCGAGCACCTTCTGGTCGTCGCTCTTGGCAAGGAGGTCGACGCGGACCTGCTTGTCGTCGAGCTTCGCGGCGACCTTGGCGCTGACCTCGATCGTCGCGCCCTTGTCGTCGTTCGGGACGACGACGGGCTTGGTGAAGCGCACGCCGTACTCGACGACGGCGGCCGGGTCGACCGTCCAGTCCGTCACCACGCGGATCGCCTCGGCCATGGTGAACATGCCGTGCGCGATGACGTCCGGCAGCCCGACCTCGAGAGCGAACTTCTCGTTCCAGTGGATCGGGTTGAAGTCACCGGAGGCGCCCGCGTACTGCACGAGCGTGGCGCGCGTCACCGGGAAGGACTGGGCCGGCAGCTCGGTGCCGACCTCGACGTCGTCGTATGCGATCTTCGCCGTCATCGTCTCAGGCCCCTTCTGCGGCGGTGTCGGCCGCCCGCGCGACGAGCTTGGTCCAGGCGGTCACGACGTGCTCGCCCGCCGCGTCGTGGACCTCACCGCGGATGTCCAGGATGTCGTTGCCCGCCATGGACTTGATGTTCTCGATGGTCGACGTCACCGTGAGCCGGTCCCCCGCGTACACGGGACGCGTGTACGCGAACTTCTGGTCGCCGTGCACGACGCGGCTGTAGTCGAGGCCGAGCTGCGGGTCCTCGATGACCTGACCCGCGGCCTTGAACGTGATCGCGAACACGAAGGTCGGCGGGGCGAGCACGTCGGGGTGGCCGAGCGCCTTGGCGGCCTCCGGGTCGGCGTACGCGGGATTGGCGTCGCCCACCGCGACCGCGAATTCGCGGATCTTCTCGCGGCCGACCTCATAGGGGTCGGTGGGCGGGTAGGACCGCCCCACGAAGGACTGGTCGAGCGCCATGGCTCGGCACCTCCTGGCAGCTTGAGTTATCCGGTGACGCGGACGGGCCGCGTGCGCAAACGACGACGCGGACGAGACCGCGTACGCAAAAGACTCGAGGCCGCCCCCAATGAACTGGGGACGGCCTCGAGTACTAGCCTGTTTTATCGCGTTTCGCGGTGCGCGGTGTGCGAGTTGCAACGCGGGCAGTGCTTCTTCATCTCAAGACGGTCCGGGTTGTTACGCCGGTTCTTCTTGGTGATGTAGTTCCGCTCCTTGCACTCCACGCAGGCCAGCGTGATCTTCGGGCGGACGTCGGTGGCAGCCACGTGAGTGCTCCTTGACGGACGGATGGACGGATGAACGCATAAAAGAGTAGCCGATCGAAGGACCGACCCCACAATCGGCTACTGAGGGTAGCGGTGACCGGACTTGAACCGGTGACACAGCGATTATGAGCCGCTTGCTCTACCGACTGAGCTACACCGCTGCGATGCGCTGCAGCTCCTCGCCCGAGGGCGAGGAACCTCACACATCAGAGCCCCAATGCGGAATCGAACCGCAGACCTTCTCCTTACCATGGAGACGCTCTACCGACTGAGCTATTGGGGCGAGCGATGAAGACATTACACGCTCGGCCGCCGATCGCCCAAATCCGTTTCGCCAGGGCCGTCCGGGGGCATGGCATGCGCCCCGAACGGGTCGTCCCGCCCGTCTCATCACGTCTCACCAGGCCCTCGCACCACATCAGTACGACTATTGCGCTCCTCCGCGAAGCGGGCCCGCCGCCGCCCTAGGCTCGACTCACTCTGCGTGACCTCGCGCGCCTCGGCGCCGCGTCGTCGCGTGCCCCCGGGCCGCGTCCCCGCACGCGTCGAGCCGCCTGCAGCCGCCCCCGAACCCCAGGAGCGCGATGCCCGACAGCCAGCCGCAGCAGCCCTCTTCGCCCGATTCCCCGGACACACCGGCCATGCCGGACGCGCCGGACGCCACCGGAGCGCTGCTGCTCTGCGGGGCGCGCCTGACGGACGGCAGGACCGTGGACGTCCGGCTCGGGGACGGCCGCATCGAGGCCGTCGGCACGGTGGGCAGCCTGACCGCGCACGCCGCCCGCGTGGACCTCGGCGGCTATCTCCTGCTGCCCGCGCCCGCGGAACCGCACGGGCACGGCGACACGGCCCTGACCGCGCTCGCCCAGGGCCCGGTGTCGTACGACGTCCAGGACGTCCAGCGGCGCGCCACCGAGGCCGCCCTGCTGCAGCTCGGGCACGGCGCGACGGCACTGCGCTCGCACGTGCGGACCGGTGACGTGCAGGGCTTGGACTCGCTGCAGGCGGTGCTGCAGGCGCGGCGGTCGCTGCGCGGGCTCGTCGACCTGTCCGTGGTGGCGGTGCCGCGGCTGCTGACCGGCGTCGCGGGGGCCGACGGGATCGCGATGCTGCGGGACGCGGTGAAAATGGGCGCCTCCGTAGTGGGCGGTTGTCCGGACCTGGACCCCGATCCGACGGGGTACACGGAGGCGGTCCTCGACCTCGCGGCACAGCACGGCTGCGCGGTCGACCTGCATACGGACGGCGGGGATCCGGCGCGTCTGGCACGGCTCGCGGCGATGGCGGGCGGGCTGCGGCAGGGGGTGGCGATCGGCCCGTGCGGCGGGCTCGGGCGGCTGCCGGCCGACGTGGTGGCGCGGACCGCGGAGCGGCTCGCGGCGGCCGGTGTGACGGTGGTGTGCCTGCCGCAGGGCGGCTGTGGTGGCACGGAGCACCGGGGGACGGCTCCGGTGCGGCTGCTGCGGAGCGCCGGGGTGCGCGTCGCGGCGGGCAGCGGGGCGCTGCGGGACGTGGCGAATCCGGTGGGCCGCGGGGATCCGCTGGAGGCGGCGTACCTGCTGGCGTCCCGGCACGGGCTGTGTCCCGAGGAGGCCTACGGAACGGTGAGTTCGGCGGCGCGGGCGGCCCTGGGGCTGCCCGAGGTCAGGGTGGAGGCGGGCTTCCCTGCCGAGCTCTTCGCGGTGCGCGGCGACTCCCTCGCGGGCGTGCTGTCCCTGGCGTACAGCCGTGTCGTCGTCCACCGGGGGCGGGTGGTGGCGCGGACCAGCGCGGTGCGGGAGTACTGCGACTCGGCGGCCGCGGTGGCGCTCGATCTGCCTCGGCAGGGGCGGGGGGCGTGAGCTGTGGGCCACCCCCGTCCCAAGGCCGAGCAGCCGAATCTGCCGTACCGTCGGAGATATGCGCATTGTCATCGCTGGAGGTCATGGTCAGATCGCGCTGCGGCTGGAGCGACTGCTCGCCGCGCGTGGTGACGAAGTCGCCGGGATCATCCGCAACTCCGCGCACGAGGCCGATCTGCGCGACGCCGGTGCCGAACCGGTGCTGTGCGACCTCGAGTCGGCGTCCGTGGAGGAGGTCGCCCGGCACCTGGAGGGCGCGGACGCGGCGGTGTTCGCGGCCGGTGCGGGCCCGGGCAGCGGGGCCGAACGCAAGAACACCGTGGACCGGGGCGCCGCCGTGCTGTTCGCGGACGCGGCGGAGCGGGCCGGGGTCCGCCGGTACATCGTGGTGTCGTCGATGGGCGCGGACCCGCACCACCCCGGCGACGAGGTCTTCGACGCCTACCTGCGCGCCAAGGGCGAGGCCGACGCGTACGTACGCGGCCGGGCCGCGCTGGACTGGACGATCCTGCGCCCCGGCATGCTGACGGACGACGCGGGCACGGGCCTCGTACGCCTGGAGGCCTCGACGGGCCGCGGCCCGATCCCGCGCGACGACGTGGCCGCGGCGCTGGCCGAGCTCCTGGAGACCCCGGCGACGGCGGGGCTCACCCTGGAGCTGATCAGCGGGTCCACGCCGGTGTCGGTGGCGGTGAAGTCGGTCGCGGGGAACTGAGGCGTCCGCTGCCGCCGCCGGGGCGCTCAGAACAGCGGGAGCTGGCCGGGGAACTCCGGCACCACGTACCCGTCGAGCGCGGGCTGCGCGGCGCCGAGCTGGGCGTGCCGACGGGAGCCGGGGCAGGACACGAGGTCGCCGCCACCGCGCGGCCCCGGCGGATCATGGCGGGCGAACCGCCCGCCCACGACCGCGATTTCACGACGGCACACCGGGCAGTGTCTGCGACGGGACGAGCTGGACGACGACATGCGTCCCAGTGTGCCCACGCCTGCCTGCGGGGGCGAGGTCACGGGGCCGGGGGGGGCGCCGACGCCGGGGCCAGATCGGGGCCGGGGCGGCGAAAACGAAAAGACCCCCTCCACTTGCGTTTCCGCAAGACGGAGAGGGTCTTTCTCAGCGTGGCGGCGCCAGGATTCGAACCTGGGAAGGCTGAGCCGGCAGATTTACAGTCTGCTCCCTTTGGCCGCTCGGGCACACCGCCGGGGTCGCTGCCTGGAGCCGCTGTGCGCGGTGGTCCGTGGCAACGACGTAAACGATACCCGATGCTCGGGGGTGCTTCGCCACTCGATTGATCGGCACCCGGGGCCCGGGACCGGCGGGCGGGCAGTGGCTAGGCTTTGCGGATGCGGTCGGCGACGAAGGCCGTGTACCCGCTGAGTACGCAGACACCGATACAAGGAGCCACAGGACATGGCCGACTCCAGTTTCGACATCGTCTCGAAGGTCGAGCGGCAGGAGGTCGACAACGCCCTCAACCAGACCGCCAAGGAGATCGCGCAGCGCTACGACTTCAAGAACGTCGGTGCCTCGATCTCCTGGTCCGGCGAGAAGATCTTGATGGAGGCCAACTCGGAGGACCGGGTCAACGCGATCCTCGACGTCTTCCAGTCCAAGCTGATCAAGCGCGGCATCTCCCTGAAGGCGCTGGACGCCGGTGAGCCGCAGCTCTCCGGCAAGGAGTACAAGCTCTTCGCCTCGATCCAGGAGGGCATCTCCCAGGAGAACGCCAAGAAGGTGGCGAAGATCATCCGCGACGAGGGCCCGAAGGGCGTCAAGGCGCAGGTGCAGGGCGAGGAGCTCCGGGTCACCTCGAAGAGCCGCGACGACCTGCAGGCGGTCCAGGCACTGCTGAAGGGGCAGGACTTCGACTTCGCGCTGCAGTTCGTGAACTACCGGTAGGCAGCAGGCGTTGTCGGCAGGCAGGCAGCAGGCGTTGTCGGCAGGCAGGCAGCAGGCGCTGTCGGCGTGCGGCAGGCGCTGTTGGTGGTGGGGGCGGCGGGAGTTGCCGCCTCGCCTCGTACGACGTAGGGCGGGCACCCGGGCCGGGTGCCCGCCCTTGCTGCTGGCCGCAGTCTGTGTGGGCGCCGTCAGCCGTCAGCGGCGTGAGTGGCCGAAGAGGATGCGGTAGGCGATCAGGAGGACGAGGGAGCCGCCGATGGCCGCGGCCCAGGTCGCGCCGTCGTAGAAGTGGTCGGCTATCGGGCGGTCGAGGAAGCGCGCCGAGATCCAGCCGCCTACGAAGGCTCCGGCGATGCCGATCAGTGTCGTGCCGATGAAGCCGCCCGGGTCGCGGCCCGGGAGCAGCAGCTTGGCGGTGGCACCGGCGAGCAGCCCGAGAACGATCCAGCTGATGATGCCCATGGTGACCTGCCCTTTTCGTGCGTGTGTCTCTTCGTACCTTTTCGTGCGTTGTTGTCCTGGAGGACGTCGGGCGAGCGGCGCGCGGTTCCCGGGCGCCTGTGGGGTGCGGCGCATGACACAGCCGGTGGGGCAGGCAGCGGGGCACTCCGGGACGATGAGGCAGGCAGCGGGGTGCTTCCGGGACGGTGGGCGGCGGGGGTGAGCCGGCTCCTGAGGGCGGCTACCAGCCCCGTCCCTGGGACGGGGGCTGCCCGCCGGGCGCGGGGGCCTGGCCGCCGAACGGGCCTGCCGTGATGAACGGCTCGTCCGTGGGCACGATTTCGCGGCCCAGCGGCAGCAACGAGATGGGGATCATCTTGAAGTTGGCGAGGCCCAGCGGGATGCCGATGATCGTGAGGCACAGCAGCAGGCCGGTGAAGATGTGGCCGAGGGCGAGCCACCAGCCCGCGAGGATCACCCACAGGACGTTGCCGATCAGCGAGGGCGCGCCCGCGTCCCGGCGCTCGACCGCCTTGCGTCCGAAGGGCCACAGCGCGAACAGGCCGATGCGGAACGACGCGAGGCCGAACGGGATGCCGATGATCGTGATGCACAGCAGTACGCCCGCGAGCAGGTAGAACAGGCACATCCACAGGCCGCACAGGATGAGCCAGATGACGTTCAGAACTGTCTTCACTGCTGACGACCTGCCATCTGCTCGAGCCGGGCGATGCGCTCCGCCATCGGCGGGTGGGTGGAGAAGAGCTTCGACATACCCTGGCCCGGCCTGAAGGGATTCGCAATCATCATGTGGCTGGCCGTTTCCAGCCGTGGCTCGGGCGGCAGCGGCAACTGCTTCGTACCGGCGTCGAGTTTGCGCAGGGCGCTGGCGAGGGCCAGTGGGTCGCCGGTGAGCTGCGAGCCGGACGCGTCGGCCTCGTACTCCCTGGAGCGGCTGATGGCGAGCTGGATCACGGACGCGGCGAGCGGGCCGAGCAGCATGATCAGGAGCATGCCGAAGATGCCCGGTCCTTCGTTGTCGTTCGAGCGCCCGATCGGAATCAGCCAGGCGAAGTTGACCAGGAACATGATGACGGAGGCGAGGGCGCCGGCGACCGACGAGATCAGGATGTCGCGGTTGTAGACGTGGCTCAGCTCGTGGCCGATGACGCCGCGCAGCTCGCGCGGGGTGAGGATGCGCAGGATGCCTTCCGTGCAGCAGACGGCGGCGTTGCGCGGATTGCGGCCGGTCGCGAAGGCGTTCGGCGCCTCGGTCGGCGAGATGTAGAGGCGGGGCATGGGCTGGCGGGCCTGGGTGGAGAGCTCGCGCACCATGCGGTACAGCTCGGGGGCCTCGAACTCGCTCACCGGGCGGGCCCGCATCGCGCGCAGGGCTAGCTTGTCGCTGTTCCAGTAGGCGTACGCATTCGTGCCGAGCGCCACGAAGAGCGCGACGATCAGGCCCGTACGCCCGAAGAAGCTGCCGATGACGAGGATGAGTGCGGACAGTCCCCCGAGGAGTACGGCGGTCTTCAGCCCGTTGGTCCGGCGGTGCACGGTACGCCCTCCTGGTGGTGCGCGGGGGAACCCTCTGCTTGCTGGTCTTCCACTGTTCAGTGGACCCTCCCTTACTGGTCAACGCCAGGCGGAGGGTGCTAGTTCCCTTGTGCGCTCAGGAGCGGTGTGGGCCGCGTGGGTGACGGGCCCGGCCCACACCGGGGGCGCCCGGCTCACACCGGGGGCGGGCCCTGCGCGGCGCTCAGCGCACGCCCTGCTCCGCGAACTGCAGGACGAGCTGGGGCGCCCCGGAGAGGGCGACGCCGAGCACGGCCGTGACCGCGATGGCCACCGTGAGCGGTGCCGGGACGCGGTGCTCGACCGGCTCCCCCTGGGGTGCACGGAACAGCAGCGCCGTCCACTGGAGGTAGTAGTAGAGCGCGATCACCACGTTGGCCGCCATGACGACGGCGAGCCAGCCGAGGCCCGCGTCGACCGCCGCCGAGAAGACGGTGACCTTCGCGAAGAGGCCGATGATGCCCGGCGGCAGACCGGCCAGGCAGAGCAGGAAGAACGCGAGGACCAGGGCCGACAGGGGGCTCCTGGCGTACAGGCCGCGGTAGTCGCTGACGCGGTTCAGGGCCTGGGTGCGGCCGACGAGGGCGGCGACGGCGAACGCTCCGAGGTTCACGGCGGCGTACATCAGGGCGTACGCGACCGTGGCGCCGGTGGCCTCCAGGACGTCGGAGCGCTGGTCTGCGTATCCGGCCGCGGCGATCGGCACGAGGAGGTAGCCCGCCTGGCCGACCGAGGACCAGGCGAGCAGCCGGACCGCGCTGTACGCGCGCGTGGCCTGCTGGCGCAGGGCGGCGACGTTCCCGGCGGTCATGGTGAGGGCGGCGAGTGCGGCGAGCGCCGGGCCCCAGACGTCCGCGTACTCCGGGAAGGCGACGACCGTGACGAGGATCAGGCCGGTGAAACCGACGGCCTTGCCGACGACCGAGAGGTACGCGGCGACGGGCAAGGGCGCGCCTACGTAGGTGTCGGGTACCCAGAAGTGGAAGGGGACGGCCGCCACCTTGAAGGCGAAGCCGACGAGGGTGAGGACGACGCCGGTCTGCGCGAGGGTGTCCAGTTGCCCGTCGACGTTCCCGAGCTTCTCGCCGAGCTCGGTGAGGTGCATGGTGCCCGTCGCGGCGTACACGAAGCTGACGCCCAGGAGGGTCACGGCGGTCGCGGTCACCGAGGAGAGGAAGAACTTCAGGGCCGCTTCGGAGGAGCGCTTGTCGCCGCGCCGGAGGCCCACGAGCGCGAAGGCCGGCAGGGACGCGACCTCCAGGGCGACGACGAGCGTCGCCAGGTCGCGGGAGGCGGGCAGCAGGGCGGCGCCCGCGGCCGAGGAGAGCAGCAGGAACCAGAACTCCCCTTCGGGGAGTTCCTTGTCGGTGCTCCGCGCGTCCTTCAGGGAGGTCATCGAAAGGAGCGCGGTGAGCAGCGCGCCGCCGATGACCAGGAGCTGGATGACGAGCGTGAACTCGTCGACGGTGTAGCTGCAGGCGGTGGCGCGGGGGCCGCTGAGGCAGAACGTCGAGCGGTGCGAGTCGGTGAGGGGCAGCAGGAACAGGCCCGCTGCGGTGAGGCCCGCGAGGGAGATCCAGCCGAGCAGGTGCTTGTTGCGCTCGCTCAGGAAGAGGTCGGTGACGAGGACGGCGAGGCCGACGACCGCCACGATGGTGGGCGGCGCGACCGCGACCCAGTCGACGGACTGGATGACGCTCGCGGAGCTCTCGACGACTCCGGAGACGCTCGCCGAGCTTTCGACGGCTCCGGAGTGGGCGGCATTCGCCGCGGCGGTGCTCGCGGTGCTTGCGGCGGCGGTCACGACTTGCCTCCTGCGAGGAGCTGCTGGACGGCCGGGTCGGTCAGGCCGAGGAGGGCCGCGGGCCAGAGGCCGGCGAGGACGGTGAGGGCGACGAGGGGCGTCCAGGCGGCGAACTCGTAGCCGTGGACGTCGGCGAGCTTCGGCGTGCCCGGGGGCTCGGCCGTCGGGCCCATGCAGACGCGGCGTACGACGATGAGCATGTACGCGGCCGTGAGCAGGGTGCCGATCGCGGCGATGGCCATGAACGTGAGGAACGCCGGGCGGCTGAGGTCGTCGGCGGGCTTGAACGCCCCGAACAGGGCGAGCATCTCGCCCCAGAATCCGGCGAGTCCGGGCAGGCCGAGCGAGGCGACGGCGCCGAAGGCGAGCAGGCCGCCGAGGCGCGGGGCCTTGCCGTAGAGGGCGGCGCCGGACTCCTTGGCGAGAGTGTCGAGGTCGCTGCTGCCGGTGCGGTCCTTGAGCGCTCCGACCAGGAAGAACAGCAGGCCGGTGATGAGGCCGTGGGCGATGTTGGCGAACAGCGCGCCGTTCACGCCGGTGGGCGTCATGGTCGAGATGCCGAGGAGCACGAAGCCCATGTGGCCGACGGAGGAGTACGCGATGAGGCGCTTGAGGTCGCCCTTCGCGCCGGGCCTCGCGAGGGCGAGGCAGGCGAGCGATCCGTAGATGATCCCGACGACGGCGAACGCGGCGAGATAGGGCGCGAACGTCTCCATCCCGTCGGGCGCGATCGGGAGCAGGATCCGGACGAACCCGTACGTTCCCATCTTCAGCAGGACACCGGCCAGCAGGACCGAGCCGACGGTGGGCGCGGCGGTGTGGGCGTCCGGCAGCCAGCTGTGCAGCGGCCACATCGGCGTCTTGACCGCGAGCCCGATCCCGATCGCCAGAACGGCGATGACCTGCACGGATGTGCTCAGCTCACGGTCGTTGTCAGTGGCGAGTGCCACCATGTCGAATGTGCCCGCCCTCAGCCCGATGAGGAGCAGGCCGAGCAGCATGACGACGGAGCCGAGCAGCGTGAAAAGGATGAACTTCCAGGCGGCTTGGGTCCGTTGCTCACCGCCCCAGCGGGCGATGAGGAAGTACATCGGGATGAGGACCATCTCGAAGGCCAGGAAGAACAGCAGCAGATCGAGGACGGCGAAGGTGGCGAGGGTGCCGGACTCGAGCACGAGCAGCAGGGCGACAAATGCCTTGGGGGACGGGCCCGACGGCATTTTGAAGTAGCTGTACAGCGCGCAGAGGAAGGTCAGCAGCGCGGTCAGGACCAGGAGGGGGAGCGAGATGCCGTCGATGCCGAGATGGATGCGCACGTCGAGTGCGGGGATCCAGCTGATGTCGGTCGTGGCCTGCATCTTCGACGGATGGTCGTGGTCGAAGCCGAGCGCGAGGACGACCGCGGCGAGCAGGATCACGCCGGTCACGGTCACGCCGTGGCGCAGCACGGCCTGGTCCGGGGACTTCCCCTTCAGCCCGGGCGGGGCCGGGAGAAGAGCGGCGACGGCGCCGATGAGCGGGCCGACGACGATCAACGCGAGAAGGAACTGCATCACTGACTCACTGATACCGATCACGGCTGCTCACGCTCCGGCGGTGGCGACGAGGACGGCGGCGACCGCCAGGACGACGGTGCCCGCGAGCAGCGCGCTCAGATAGGTCTGCACATTGCCGGTCTGCGCGCGGCGGACGGCCACGCCGAGCCAGCGGGGTGCGGTGCCCGCGCCGCGTACGTACGTGTCGACGACCTCGCGGTCGAGGAAGCGGACGAGGCGGGCGCCGGCCTGGACGGGGCGGACGAACAGGGCCGCGTAGACGGCGTCGAGGTGGAAGCCGGCGGCGGCGTGGCGGTGCAGCGGGCCGAGCAGGAGGCGGCCCGGGTCCGCCGGGTCGGGGGCGGAGGCCACGTCTCCGTACGCGGGCGCGTGCGTGGCGATGGCCTCGGCCTCGACCTGGCCCGCGTCGCCCTCGGGGTGGGCGGCGACGGCGCCGATGGGGACACGGGCGGCGAGGGCGGTCGTGTGCCGCCACGCGCCGTACGTGACCAGGGCGCCGACGAGGGCGAAGCCCGTGCCGAGGACGGAGGTGGTGAGCGTCGGGGCGAGTTTGTGGCCGTCGAACCAGTCCGGGAGGACGCCGACGGTCACGCCGAAGGCCAGCGACGGGACGGCGAGCACCCAGAGCACGGCGGTCATGGCGACCGGCTGCCTTCCGTGGTCGGGGGCCTCCGCTCCCCTGCCGTGGAAGGCGAGGAGCCACAAGCGGGCCGCGTAGGCGGCGGTCAGCAGGGCCGTGACCAGGCCGGCGACGAGGACGATCCAGCCCGCCGACTCCGGGGCGGACTCGGCGTGGCCGGTGGCGGTGTGCTCGGCGGCGCCGAGGACGGCCTCCTTGGAGAAGAAGCCGCTGAACGGCGGGATCGCGGCGAGCGCGAGAAGCGCCACGGTCATCGTCCAGTAGGCGTCGGGGACGCGGGCGCGCAGATCCTTCATGCGGGACATCGCGGCCAGCGAGTTGGTACCGGCGGCATGGATGATCACGCCGGCGGCGAGGAACAGCAGCGCCTTGAAGGCGCCGTGCGACAGGAGGTGGAAGACGGCCGCACCGCGGTCGCCGACGGCGAGGGCGCCGGTCATGTAGCCGAGCTGTCCGATCGTCGAGTACGCGAGGACGCGCTTGATGTCGTCCTGCGCGAGCGCGGTGAGCGCCGAACCGGCCATGGTGACGGCGGCCATGACGGCGAGGACGACCAGGGCCGCCGCCGAGGCGGCGAACACCGGGAGGAGCCGGGCGACGAAGTAGACACCGGCGGCGACCATCGTCGCGGCGTGGATGAGCGCGGAGACGGGCGTCGGGCCCGCCATCGCGTCGGGCAGCCAGGTGTGCAGCGGGAACTGCGCGGACTTGCCCGCCACGCCCGCGAGGAGCAGCAGCGCGACGAGGGTCGGGTGGTCGAGGCCGCCGTCCGCGACGGTGGCCAGGATCTCCGTGATCCGGAACGAGTCGGCGTCCACGGCGAGGGCGAACAGGCCGATCAGGAAGGGGACATCGCCGAGCTTGGTGACCAGGAAGGCCTTCAGGGAGGCGGCGCGCGCCTCGGGCGTCTCCCAGTAGTGGCCGACGAGGAAGTACGAGCAGATGCCCATGATCTCCCAGCCGACCAGGAGCACCATCAGGTCGCCGGAGTAGACGACGAGCAGCATCGCGGAGGTGAAGAGCGAGACCAGGGCGGCGTACGAGGGGTAGCGCGGGTCGTCGTGCAGGTAGGCCGTCGAGTAGATCTGCACGCAGGAGGCGACGACGCCGACGAGGACGGCGACGAGGGCGGCGAAGCCGTCGATGTGCAGGGCGAGTTCGACGGGCACCGAGCCCGTGGGGGTGAGCTGGGTGGCCGCGTCCACGGCCTGGTCGCCGCCCTGGCGGACGGCCACGACGGCGGCGAGCACGAGGGAGGTGAGCGCGGGCAGCACCGCGAGCGGGCGGGCGAGGCCGGGAACCGTACGGCCGAGCAGCAGACCGGCGACGGCGCCGAGGAACGGCAGCAGAGGGACGAGGACGGCGAGGGTGGTCGTGGTCACGCGGTGGCCTCAGCCTTCTGCGACGCCTTGGCCGCGGCGGGCCGGTCGGACTCGTCGGGCTCGGCGGCGGCGCCTTCGGAGTCGCCACCGCCGCCCCCGTCACCGCCGTCGTCGGGCAGTTCGGCGGTGTCGCGGAGGTCGTCGACGGCGGAGGTGCCGCGGTTGCGGTAGACCGCAAGGACGATGGCGAGGCCGATGCCGATCTCCGCGGCGGCGATGGCGATGGTGAACAGGGTCAGGGCCTGGCCCGAGTGCAGGGCGTCGCGCAGCCAGACGTCGAAGGCGACGAGGTTGAGGTTGACGGCGTTGAGCATGAGCTCGACGGACATCAGGACCAGGATCGCGTTGCGGCGGGCCAGCACTCCGTACAGGCCGACGCAGAAGAGGAGGACGGCGAGGACCGCGGGATAGGCGAGGTGCATCAGCGCTGCTCCTTGTCGCTGGCTCTGTCGCTGAGGGCACCGTCCGGGCCGGAGCGGGGGGCAGGGGTGCGGTCGGGGCGCGGGGGTCCGTTGCCGTCGGACCCGGCGGCGTGCCTGCGGGACAGCACGATCGCGCCGACGAGCGCGGCGAGCAGCAGGACCGAGAGCGCCTCGAAGGGCAGGACCCAGTGCCGGAAGAGGATCGAGCCGGTGACGTCGGTGGTGCCCTGCGGCTTGTCGAGGTCGATCCACTGGGTGCGGAACGCGTCGACGACGACCCAGACGAGGGCGGCGGCAGCGGCGAGCGCAACGGCGAGGGCGGCCGGCCAATTGCCCGAGTCGGCGTCCGGGGAGCGGCCGATGGGGGCCCTGGTGAGCATCAGACCGAAGAGGAGGAGGACGACGACGGAACCCACGTAGATGAGGACCTGGACCCAGGCGATGAACTCGGCGGTCAGGAGCAGGTACTCGACGGCGAGTCCGCCGAGCGCCACCACCAGCCACAGCGCGGCGTGCACGAGCTGCCGGGTGGTGACGGTGACGACGGCCGCGCCGAGGGTGACGAGGCCGACGAGGACGAAGGCGACCTCGACGCCGGTCGGGGAGAGGAAGCCCTGCGGGGCGGCGGCTGCGAGGGTGCCTTGGCCGGCTGCGGTGAGGGTCACGCCTGGCCCTCCCCCGGCTCGGGCTGCCCGGAATCCTGCGCCGGCCCGGCCTGCCCGGCCTGCCCGGCCTGCCCGGACGCGCCGGCCTGGCCGGACGCTTCGGCCTGCTCCGACGCTTCGGCCTGCCCGGACGCGCCGGCCTGGCCGGACGCTTCGGCCTGTTCGGCCTGCTGCTGTGCGGCGAGCTTCTCGGCGGTCTTGCGGGCCGCGGCGAGTTCCTTGGGCTCCTCGGCGGCGGGGTCCAGGGCGGGTGGGGCGGGGACGGTCCACATCCACTCGCGGAGCTTGTCGCGTTCGTGGGTGAGTTCGCGGATGTCGGTCTCGGCGTACTCGAACTCCGGGGACCAGAACAGCGCGTCGAAGGGACAGACCTCGATGCAGATGCCGCAGTACATGCACAGGGAGAAGTCGATGGCGAAGCGGTCGAGGACGTTGCGGCTGCGCTCGCGGCCGCCGGGGGCGGCGGGCGGGACCGTCTCCTTGTGGGAGTCGATGTAGATGCACCAGTCGGGGCACTCGCGGGCGCACAGCATGCAGACCGTGCAGTTCTCCTCGAACAGGCCGATGACGCCGCGGGTACGGGGCGGCAGATCGGGCTGGACGTCGGGGTACTGCTCGGTGACGGTCTTCCTCGTCAGCGTGCGGAGGGTGACGGCCAGGCCCTTGGCGAGGCCGCTGCCAGGGATACGGGGCCGGGTGGGCGGGAGCGACTCGGCCATCAGTTGATCGCCACCTTCACGATTCCGGTGAGCGCGATCTGCGCCAGGGCGAGCGGGACGAGCAGGGTCCAGGAGAGCTTCTGGAGCTGGTCCTCGCGGAGACGGGGGTAACTGACACGCAGCCAGATGACGACGAAGGCGAGGACGGCGGTCTTCAGCAGGGTCCACACCCAGCCGAGCCCGTCGGCGCCCCACGGGCCGTGCCAGCCGCCCAGGAACAGGACGGTGGTCAGGCCGCACAGGACGACGATCCCGGCGTACTCGGCGAGCAGGAAGAGGGCGAAGCGCAGGCCCGTGTACTCGGTGTACGCGCCGAAGATGATCTCGGAGTCGGCGACGGGCATGTCGAAGGGCGGGCGCTGGAGTTCGGCGAGGCCCGCGACGAAGAAGACGAGCGCGCCGACGATCTGCCAGGGCAGCCACCACCACTCGAAGGCGTGCACGATGCCGGGCAGCGAGACGGTGCCCGCGGCCATCGCCACGGAGGCGGCGGCGAGCAGCATCGGCAGCTCGTACGCGAGGAGTTGGGCCGCGGTGCGCAGGCCGCCGAGAAGGGAGAACTTGTTGGCCGACGCCCAGCCCGCCATCAGCGAGCCGAGGACGCCGACGCCCATGACGGCGAGGACGAAGAAGACGCCCGCGTCGATGACCTCGCCGACCGCGCCCTCGCCGGGGCCGAGCGGGATGGCGAGGAGGACGAGCAGGTAGGGAAGCAGGGCGACGGCCGGCGCGAGCTGGAACACGCGGCGGTCGGCCTCGGCCGGGACGATGTCTTCCTTCTGGGCGAACTTGACGCCGTCCGCGACGAGTTGGGCCCAGCCGTGGAAGCCGCCCGCGTACATGGGGCCGAGGCGGCCCTGCATGTGGGCCATGACCTTGTGCTCGGTCTGGCCGATGACCAGGGGCAGCGCGAGGAAGACGACGAAGACGACGAGGAGTCGCAGGGCGACGTCGAGGGCGTCGTTCACTGCGGGCCTCCTGGGCGGTCTTCGGCGTCTTCGGGGGCTTCGGGGGCTTCTGGGGCTTCTGGGGCTTCTGGTGCAGGGGTTTCCGGTTCAGAGGCTTCCGGAGTTTCCGGTTTCGGGGTTTCCGGTTGGGGGGCTTCCGGTTCCGGGACCTCCGGTGTGGCCTCGGTGGCGTCGAACGCCGGGCGGGCGTGGTGCCAGGGGGCGTCGGCGCTGCGGGGGCCGGTCTGGGCAGTCGCCGGGCCGGTCGGGGCCGAGGACTCCTCGCCGGCGCCCGCACCCTCCGTGCGCTGAGACGCCGACCCCTGGCTGGCGCTGCGCGCGCGACGCGGCGGCCGGGGCGCGGCCTCCGGCTGACCCGAGACCTGGTCGGCGGCTTGACCAGCGGTTGAGACAGCCGCCTGGCTGGCCGACCCTTCGCCCGCCGTACGCGTCCGCCGAGCGGGCCGCTCCCCCGCGCCCGCGGCACCCGCAGCGCCCGCCTCGCGCGCCGCGCGCCCCGCACCCGCCGCGCGCCCCGCGCCCCGGGCAGGCCGCGCCGGAGCGGCCGGAAGCTGGCCCTTCAGGGGGCCCCACTCGTTGGGGTCGGGCACACCCGGTGGCAGCATCTGGCGGCGCTTCGGGCCGCCGTGTTCGGACTCGCCCGGCTCCTTCGCCCCCGGCCACGCCTTGGCGACGCGCGCCGCGAGGACGAAGTCCTTGCGCAGGGGGTGGCCTTCGAAGCCCTCGGGCAGCAGCAGCGGTACGAGGTGGGGGTGGCCGTCGAAGCGGACGCCGAACATCTCGTGGGTCTCGCGCTCGTGCCAGGCGGCGCCCGCGTAGACGTCGACGGCGGTCGGCAGCACCGGGGCCTCGTGCGGCACGGTCGTGCGGACGAGCAGGCGCCGCACCGGGGCGAGGGCCACGACGTGTGCGCACACGCGGAAGCCGGTGCCGGGCTCGTCGACGGCGCTGAGCCAGTCGAAGTAGGTGCAGCCGAGTTCGTCGCGGGCTGTGCGCAGGGCGTCGGTCCAGGAGGCGGCGGGGACGTCCACCGTCAGGACCTCGTACGACTCCTCGGCCGTCGCGTCTGTACCGAAGAGCTCCTCGACGGGAGACGGCAGCCAGCCGGTCATCCGGCATCCACCCCCGAGGCGCCCGGCGCGCCCGGCGCGGGCGGCGCGGGCGGCGCGACGAGCCCGCTCCGCAGCGCCGCCGTGGACGGCCGGGGACCGTTCGCTCCGTAGCGCTCGCCGAGCGACTCGCGAGCGATCTTCTCCTGGAGCTTGAGGATGCCCTGGAGCAGCGCCTCGGGGCGCGGCGGGCAGCCGGGGACGTACACGTCGACGGGGATGATCTGGTCGACGCCCTTGGTGACGGAGTACGAGTCCCAGTACGGGCCGCCGCAGTTGGAGCAGGCGCCGAACGAGATGACGTACTTGGGCTCGGGCATCTGCTCGTACAGCCGCTTCACGGCGGGCGCCATCTTGTCGGTGACCGTGCCGGACACGACCATCAGGTCGGCCTGGCGCGGGCCCGGCGCGAACGGGATCACGCCGAGGCGGATGAAGTCGTGCCGGGCCATGGAGGCCGCGATGAACTCGATGGCGCAGCAGGCGAGCCCGAAGTTGAAGACCCACAGGCTGTAGCGGCGGCCCCAGTTGAGGACGACCTTCATCGGCTCGGGGGCGAGGCGGGAGAGGATGCCGAGCCGCTTCGGCTCGGGGAGGAGCACGGGCTCCGCCGGCGCCGATGCCGCAGCGGGCTCCGTCGGCCCCGTGGGCTCCTGGTTCACGTCCATGTGAGGACGCCCTTCTTGTATGCGTACAGCAGACCCACGGCCAGGAAGCCGAGGAAGATGAACATCTCGACGAGGGTCGCGGCGCCGTAGCCGGGCGCGGCGAAGACCGTCGCCCACGGGAAGAGGAAGATCGAGTCGACGGCGAAGATGACGTAGAGGAACGCGTAGACGTAGTAGCGGACCTGAGTGTGCGCCCAGCCCTCGCCGACCGGGTCGACGCCGCACTCGTACGTGAGCAGCTTCTCCGGCGTCGGTACGACAGGGCGAAGGAGCCGGCTCGCGCCGAAGGCCACAGCGACGAACAGCACGCCCATGACGGCGAGCAGCCCGACGACGGAGTACGACTCGAAGTAGCTCGCCGCGACGTCCGTGTGGTGCCTCGCCGCGACGTCCGTGTGGTGCGTCGTCACTGGCACGTCAGCCCCTCACTCCCGAAACACCCCTGAACACTCCCGAAACACTCCCGGGCTCCGGCACTCACCGTCTCGCCTGTTCGACGATCTGTACGCACGGGAGTCTAGGGCCTGCTAAAGGCGAGGTAAGCAGACCGTCATGGACAAGCAGGGGCCGGGTGGGGTTCCGGGTGGGGTTATCCACAGTGCGATCGTGCGGTCCCCCTCATGGCGCGAGCGCGGCGCGGCGGGCACTCTTTGGCGTATGACCGCTAGCACCACGCTTTCGCACGACGAGCCGCAGGGCCCGCCGCCTGCCCGTTTCGCCTTCGGCGTGCACACCTGGAAGGAGATCGCGCACCTCCTTGCGAACCTTCCGATCGCCGTCGTCGGATTCACGTATGTGGTGACGGCCCTGTTCGTCGGCGGCCTCCTGTCGGTGACGGTGGTCGGCCTGCCGCTGCTCGCGCTCGCGCTGTTCGGCGCGCGCCTGATCGGCAAGTTCGAGCGGGGGCGGGCCAGGCGGCTGCTCGGCGTGCGGATCGACGAGCCGAGCCCGATGCCGGCGCCGTCGAAGCGCTCCGGCAGCTTCCTCAGCTGGCTGTGGTCCAGCCTCAAGGACCCGGTGGGCTGGCGGACGATGCTGTACGGCTTCATCCGGCTGCCGTGGGGCATCGCGACGTTCGCGATCACGCTCGTCGGGCTGTTCGTGCTGTGGCCGGTGCTGCCGTTCGTCGCGCGGGCGCTGGCCAACGCCGACCGGGCGATGGTGCGCGGTCTGCTGTCGCGCTCGGACGAGCTGGAGCGGCGCATCGCCGAACTGGAGTCGGACCGGGGCGTGGTCGTGGACACCGCCGCGGCCGACCTGCGGCGCATCGAGCGCGATCTGCACGACGGCGCGCAGGCCCGGCTCGTGGCCCTCGCCATGGGGCTCGGCCTCGCCAAGGAGAAGCTCCTGGAGGACCCGGACACAGCGGCGGCGATGGTCGACGAGGCGCACGGCGAGGTGAAGCTGGCGCTCCAGGAGCTGCGGGACCTCGCGCGCGGCATCCACCCGGCGGTCCTCACCGACCGCGGGCTCGACGCGGCCCTGTCGTCGGTCGCCTCGCGGTGCACGGTGCCGGTGAAGGTGACCGCCGACCTGCCCGAGCGCCCGGCGCCCGCGATCGAGGGCATCGCGTACTTCACGGTCTCCGAGCTCCTGCAGAACGTGAGCAAGCACAGCGGGGCCCGGACGGCGAGCGTCGAGGTGTGGCGCTCCGACCAGCGGCTGCTCATACAGGTGTGGGACGACGGCCACGGCGGCGCCAGCCTCGACGGCGGCACGGGCATGGCGGGCCTCGCGGACCGGCTCGGCGCGGTGGACGGCCTGTTCGTCATCGACTCGCCGAGCGGCGGCCCGACGACGATCACGGCGGAGCTGCCGTGGCGGGACCGCGAGGAGGCGTGAGGTCCGGCCGGGTACTTCGGACGCCCTGGCCCACCCCAGGAGGGTAGGGAAAACCCCCGGTCCAAGAGGCCGACCCCCTCCATGGTCCGCCGGGCCACGGGACCGCACGCTGTACGTACGACAAGAAGAAGCTCTCGCGGAGCGGGCACGGGCCGCGCGGAGCCGAGCAGAAACGGACGACACCGATGGCCACGGACTACGGACAGGGGTACGGACACGTCATGGGAGCCGACGTCGAGGACCGCTGGGGCCACGGGGACCACAGCGGCTATGGCAGCCACCCCGGCGGCGGGCGCGGCGAGGGCCCCCTGAGCCGACTGCCGGCCGCGCTGCGGGCCCCCCTGGAGGGGCGCACGTGGCGTGAGTTCCTGTACGTGCTGCTCTCGTTCCCGATCAGCATCGTCGGCTTCGTCTTCACGGTGACGATGCTGTCGGTCGGCGCGGGCCTGCTGATCACGTTCGTCGGCATTCCGGTGCTCGCCCTGGGCCTGGCGTCCCTCCGCGGCTTCGGCGCGCTGGAGCGGATGCGGGCGCGGGTGCTGCTCGGCGTGGACATCAAGGACCCGCATCCGCTGCAGACGCGCGGCGGCGGCTTCATGGCGTGGATGGGGGCCGTCCTCAAGAGCGGTGTCTCCTGGCGGCACGTCGTGTACGCGGTGATTCACATGCCGTGGGCGATCTTCTCGTTCGCGGTGACGGTGGTCTTCTGGACGTACGGCTGGGCGATGCTGACGTACCCGCTGTGGTTCTGGCTGTTCCCGATGTACGGCGGACAGGACGGGATCCAGCTCTACGGCGACGACGGTCACCGGATATACCTGGACAACCCCTTTGAAATCGGGATCACCGCGGCCACCGGGCTGCTCGTCACCCTGGCCACGCCCTGGATCATCCGCGCCCTGACGACCGTCGACCGGGTCATGGTCTTCGGGCTGCTCGGTCCCTCGCGCCTGGTGTCACGTGTCGTCGAACTGGAGTCGGACCGGGGCGTCGTCGTGGACACCGCCGCGGCCGATCTGCGGCGCATCGAGCGCGATCTGCACGACGGCGCGCAGGCACGCCTCGTGGCCCTCGCCATGGATCTCGGTCTCGCCAAGGAGAAGCTGGCCGAGGACCCGGAGGCGGCGGCGCGGATGGTGGACGAGGCGCACGGCGAGGTGAAGGTGGCGCTGCAGGAGCTGCGGGATCTGGCGCGCGGGATCCATCCCGCCGTGCTGACCGACCGGGGGCTCGACGCGGCGCTGTCCGCGCTCTCCGCGCGGTGCACCGTGCCGGTGGACGTCGAGGTGGATCTGCCGGCGCGGCCGGCCGCGGCCATCGAGGGGATCGCCTACTTCACCGTGTCCGAGCTGCTGCAGAACATCAGCAAGCACAGTGGGGCCGGGCGGGCCTCCGTGGATGTGTGGCAGGTCGAGAACCGGCTGATGTTGCAGGTCACCGATGACGGGCAGGGTGGGGCCGATGTGTCCTCCGGGTCCGGGCTTGCGGGGCTCGCGGAGCGGCTCGACGCGGTCGACGGGATTCTGGTGGTCGAGTCGCCCCTGGGGGGGCCGACTGTGATCACTGCGGAGTTGCCTTGGCGGGGGTAGTTCCCTGCCGGGGGCTCCCCTACTGCGTCCATTAGCGCGCTCCGCGCGCGGGCACCCCTTCCCGCCGCATCAATCAGCGGCTCCGCCGCGGGCAGGGGGCTCCGCCCCCTGGACCGCCCTCGGCGGGCCGAGACGTGGGGTTAATTGAAGGAGCGTGAAGCCTCGGCGCCCGAATGCTGGGATGCTGGGTCCTGTCAGCGGGGCGGGGACAGGGCATGGGGGCCGGAACATCGTGGAGGACAAGGTGCGGGTGGTCATCGCCGAGGATTCAGTGCTGCTCAGGGAGGGCCTGACCCGGTTGCTGACCGACCGCGGGCATGACGTCGTCGCGGGGGTGGGCGACGCGGAGGCGCTGATCAAGACGGTCACCGACCTCGCGGCGCAGGACATCCTGCCGGACGTCGTGGTCGCGGACGTGCGGATGCCGCCCACGCACACCGACGAAGGGGTGCGGGCGGCCGTGAAGCTGCGGGCGCGACATCCGGGACTCGGCGTGCTCGTGCTGTCGCAGTACGTGGAGGAGCAGTACGCCACGGAGCTGCTCGCCGGGTCCAGCCGGGGCGTGGGGTATCTGCTCAAAGACCGCGTCGCCGAGGTGCGCGAGTTCGTGGACGCGGTCGTGCGCGTCGCGCAGGGCGGCACCGCGCTCGACCCGGAGGTCGTGGCACAGTTGCTCGGGCGCAGCCGCAAACAGGACGTCCTCGCGGGCCTCACCCCGCGCGAGCGGGAGGTCCTGGGTCTGATGGCCGAGGGGCGGACGAACTCGGCGATCGCGCGGCAGCTCGTGGTGAGCGACGGAGCCGTCGAGAAGCACGTCAGCAACATCTTCCTGAAGCTGGGGCTCTCCCCCAGCGACGGGGACCACCGCCGGGTGCTCGCCGTACTGACGTACCTGAATTCCTGAAATTCCTGAATTCCCGAGAGGGCCCTAGGGCTCCCGAGGGGTTCGGCGGACTCCTCGGAGGTACCCCGACCGTGTCCCGGCGGCCCGCCGCCCGCCGTCCCGCCACCGGGACACGATTACGGGTCCACCGCACAGCGCCACCGTGGCACCACGCGCACGGACAGACGGACAGCACGACACCGCACCGCAGCACCGCACCGCAGCACGGCCCCAGCACCAGGCACAGTCCGAGAACCATCTGGTTCCAGGCCCAGGTCCGAGAACCAGGTCCTAGAACCAAAGGATGAGCGGAGAGCGTCTTCATGAAAGGCCGGGGGGCGAGTCACAGCATGACAAATCGGGGCATCCAGCTGTCTCAAAGGTGCGTCCACCATGCGAGCGGCCCTAAGAAGGTGACCCTTACAGACGTAGGGTGGGCCGTGGGAGCGCAGGGCGGCCTGCCGCTTCCGCAGAGCCGCCTCAAGGGAGGTCCAGTTCAGTGACCAGCCAGGTCAGTAGCCCGGCCGAGCAGGCCGACGAAGCCGTCGTAGGAGAGCAGCGCAAGGCCACAGCGGGCGAGAAGGACGTGCGCCGCCTCGACCGGGTGATCATTCGATTCGCGGGTGACTCCGGTGACGGCATGCAGCTCACGGGCGACCGGTTCACTTCGGAGACGGCGTCCTTCGGCAACGACCTGTCGACGCTGCCGAACTTCCCCGCGGAGATCCGCGCGCCCGCCGGCACGCTGCCGGGCGTCTCCTCGTTCCAGCTGCACTTCGCCGACCACGACATCCTGACCCCGGGCGACGCACCGAACGTGCTGGTCGCGATGAACCCGGCGGCCCTGAAGGCGAACATCGGGGACGTGCCGCGCGGCGCGGAGATCATCGTGAACACGGACGAGTTCACGAAGCGCGCGATGCAGAAGGTGGGGTACGAGACCTCGCCCCTCGAGGACGGCTCCCTGGACGGCTTCCAGGTGCACCCGGTGCCGCTGACCACGCTGACGGTGGAGGCGCTGAAGGAGTTCGACCTGTCCCGGAAGGACGCGGGGCGGTCGAAGAACATGTTCGCGCTCGGCCTGCTCTCGTGGATGTACCACCGGCCGACCGAGGGCACCGAGCGGTTCCTGAAGACGAAGTTCGCCAAGAAGCCGGACATCGCGGCGGCGAACATCGCGGCGTTCCGCGCGGGCTGGAACTTCGGCGAGACGACCGAGGACTTCGCGGTCAGCTACGAGGTGGCGCCCGCGGCCAAGGCGTTCCCCACGGGCACGTACCGCAACATCTCCGGCAACCTCGCCCTGTCGTACGGCCTGATCGCGGCCTCGCGCCAGGCGGACCTGCCGCTGTACCTGGGTTCGTACCCGATCACGCCGGCCTCGGACATCCTGCACGAGCTGTCCAAGCACAAGAACTTCGGCGTCCGCACCTTCCAGGCCGAGGACGAGATCGCCGGGATCGGCGCGGCCCTCGGCGCCGCCTTCGGCGGTTCGCTGGGTGTCACGACCACCTCCGGCCCCGGCGTGGCGCTGAAGTCGGAGACGATCGGGCTCGCGGTGAGCCTGGAGCTGCCGCTGCTGATCGTGGACATCCAGCGCGGCGGCCCGTCCACGGGTCTGCCGACCAAGACCGAGCAGGCGGACCTGCTCCAGGCGATGTACGGCCGCAACGGCGAGGCCCCGGTGCCGATCGTCGCGCCGCGCACCCCGGCGGACTGCTTCGACGCGGCCCTGGAGGCGGCGCGCATCGCCGTCACGTACCGCACGCCGGTCTTCCTGCTGTCCGACGGCTATCTGGCCAACGGCTCCGAGCCGTGGCGCATCCCGGAGGTCGACCAACTCCCCGACCTGCGCGTGCAGTTCGCCTCCGGCCCGAACCACACGCTGGACGACGGCACCGAGGTGTTCTGGCCGTATCTGCGCGACCCCGGGACCCTCGCCCGGCCGTGGGCGATCCCGGGCACGCCGGGTCTTGAGCACCGCATCGGCGGCATCGAGAAGCAGGACGGCACGGGCAACATCTCCTACGACCCGGCCAACCACGACTTCATGGTCCGCACCCGCCAGGCCAAGGTCGACGGCATCGACGTCCCCGACCTGGAGGTCGACGACACGAACGGCGACGCCGGCCTCCTCGTCCTGGGCTGGGGTTCGACGTACGGGCCGATCACCGCCGCGGTGCGCCGGCTGCGCGCCGCCGGGCAGAGCGTCGCGCAGGCGCATCTGCGCCACCTCAACCCGTTCCCGCGGAACCTGGGCGAGGTCCTGAAGCGTTACGACAAGGTGGTGATCCCCGAGATGAACCTCGGCCAGCTCGCCACGCTGATCCGCGCCGAGTATCTCGTGGACGCGGTCTCGTACAACCAGGTCAACGGCATGCCGTTCAAGGCCGAGCAGCTCGCCACGGCTCTCAAGGAGGCCATCGATGGCTGACACCTCGCTCGCGGGGCCCACAGGTTCCGAGACGCTTCTGAAGCTCGTGCCCAAGGCCGAGGGCAAGCAGTCCATGAAGGACTTCAAGTCCGACCAGGAAGTGCGCTGGTGCCCCGGCTGCGGTGACTACGCGGTCCTGGCCGCCGTGCAGGGCTTCATGCCCGAGCTCGGCCTGGCCAAGGAGAACATCGTCTTCGTCTCCGGCATCGGCTGCTCGTCCCGCTTCCCGTACTACATGAACACGTACGGAATGCACTCCATCCACGGCCGCGCCCCCGCGATCGCCACCGGACTCGCCTCCTCCCGGCGGGACCTGAGCGTGTGGGTGGTCACCGGCGACGGCGACGCGCTCTCCATCGGCGGCAACCACCTCATCCACGCGCTGCGCCGCAACGTGAACCTGAAGATCCTGCTGTTCAACAACCGGATCTACGGCCTCACCAAGGGGCAGTACTCCCCGACCTCCGAGGTCGGCAAGATCACCAAGTCGACGCCGATGGGCTCGCTGGACGCGCCCTTCAACCCGGTGTCGCTGGCGATCGGCGCGGAGGCCTCCTTCGTGGCCCGCACGGTGGACTCGGACAGGAAGCACCTGACGGAGGTCCTTCGCCAGGCCGCCGCCCACCCGGGCACGGCCCTGGTGGAGATCTACCAGAACTGCAACATCTTCAACGACGGCGCCTTCGAGGTCCTCAAGGACAAGCAGCAGGCCGAGGAGGCCGTGATCCGCCTGGAGCACGGCGCGCCGATCCGCTTCGGCACCGACGGCTCCAAGGGCGTCGTCCGGGACCCGGCCACCGGCGATCTGAAGGTGGTCGCGGTGACGGCGGAGAACGAGTCGCAGATCCTGGTCCACGACGCGCACTCCGCGTCCCCGACCACGGCCTTCGCGCTCTCCCGCCTCGCCGACCCGGACACGCTGCACCACACCCCCATCGGCGTCTTCCGCAGCACCGAACGGCCGGTGTACGACACGCTGATGGCCGACCAGCTCGACACCGCCATCGAGCAGCACGGCAAGGGTGATCTCGCGGCGCTGCTCGCGGGTGGGGACACGTGGACGGTCGTCGGCTAGTCCGACGCCACACGACATAGGCCTGACCCGGACAGATCCTGTCCGGGTCAGGCCTATTTCCGCTTCGGCATGTGTCAGGACCGGGCTTCGTCGTACTTCGCCCGTGCCTCCAGTACGGCGTCCATGCGCCGGTCCGTCCACGCGCCCAGGGCGCGGACCAGCTCCGCGGCCTCGCGGCCCAGGTCGGTCAGGGAGTAGTCGACGCGGGGCGGGATGACGGGCTTGGCGTCGCGGTGCACCAGGCCGTCGCGCTCCAGGGTCTGCAGCGTCTGGGTCAGCATCTTCTCGCTGACGCGGCCGATCTCGCGGCGCAGCTCGCTGAATCGGTACGAACGCTCCGCCAGGGAGATCAGGACGAGGACGCCCCAGCGGCTGGTGACGTGCTCCAGGACGAGGCGGTGCGGGCACATCGCCTCGGTGTCGGTGTTCCAGAGGGTCCTTACGCTCATGCCAGTACCTTACTTCAAAGTGGGTACTTACGGATAGTTAGTGCCACGCCTAGGGTGAGTGTCATACCTCTTCGCACCGCGCACACCAGGAGTTTTCCCATGAGCATCGTCGTCACAGGAGCCACCGGCCACCTCGGCCGCCTCGTCGTCGAGGGCCTGCTGGCCGCGGGCGTGCCCGCCGGGCAGGTCGCGGCCGTCGTACGGAACAAGGAGAAGGCCGCGGACCTCGCGGACCGCGGCGTGGAGCTGCGCGTCGCCGACTACAACGCGCCGGAGACGCTGGCCGCGGCGTTCGCCGCGGGCGACAAGGTGCTGCTGGTCTCCGGCAGCGAGGTGGGCCGGCGGGTGGCGCAGCACCGGGCCGTGATCGACGCGGCGCGGGCCGCCGGGGCCGCGCACCTCGTGTACACGGGCGTGCTCGGCGGACCCGACGCCGACTTCGACCTGGCCGCCGAGCACAAGGTCACCGAGCAGGCGGTGCTCGACTCCGGGCTGCCGTACACGTTCCTGCGCAACGGCTGGTACCACGAGAACTACACGGAGCACCTGGCTCCGGTCCTGGCGCACGGCGCCGTCGTCGGCAGCGCGGGCGGCGTGGGCCGGGTCGCGTCCGCCGCGCGCGCCGACTACGCCGCGGCGGCCGTCGCGGTGCTGACCGGCGAGGGCCACGAGGGCGTCGCGTACGAGCTGAGCGGCGACGTGGCGTGGAGCTTCCCCGAGTACGCGGCCGAGATCGCCGCGCAGTCCGGCAAGCCCGTCACGTACCGGCAGGTGTCCCCCGCCGAGCACCTCGCCGTGCTGGCCGGCGCCGGGATTCCGGAGCCGATGGCCGCGATCCTCGTGGACGTGGACGCGGCCGTCGCCCGCGGGCTGCTCGCCGGGGGCAGCGGTGACCTGAGCCGCCTCATCGGGCGGCCGACGACGCCGCTGGCGGACGCGGTGGCGGCGGCGCTCAAGGGCTGAGCCGCTTCAAGGGCTGAATCACGCTGAAGGGCCGCACCGCGCCGCCGTGGGGCTGTCATGACCGTATGGCGATACACACATGACAGCCCCACGGTGCGGGCGCTACCTTCATGCTCGGCAGCGGGTGTTGCCCGAGCACGAAGGAGGAGCCGTGACCCCAGCGCAGGCCAAGGCCGAGGCACGCATAGGCCTGCTGAACGGCTTCGCGGCGTACGGCATGTGGGGCCTCGTGCCGTTGTTCTGGCCGCTCCTCAAGCCCGCGGGCGCGGGCGAGATCCTGGCCCACCGCATGGCCTGGTCGCTCATCGTGGTCGGCATCGCGCTGCTCGTCGTACGGCGCTGGGCCTGGGCGGGCGAACTGCTGCGCCAGCCCCGCAAGCTGGGCCTGGTGACGGTGGCCGCCACCGTGATCACCCTCAACTGGGGCGTCTACATCTGGGCCGTGAACTCCGGCCACGTCGTCGAGGCCTCCCTCGGCTACTTCATCAACCCCCTGGTCACCATCGCCATCGGCGTCCTGCTGCTCGGCGAGCGGCTGCGCCCCGTGCAGTGGGCGGCCGTCGGCGTCGGCCTCGCCGCCGTCCTCGTGCTCGCCTTCGGCTACGGCCGCCCGCCCTGGATCTCCCTCGTCCTCGCCTTCACCTTCGCCACGTACGGCCTGGTCAAGAAGAAGGTCAACATCGGCGGCCTGGAGTCGCTCGCCGCCGAGACCGCCGTGCAGTTCCTGCCCGCGCTCGCCTTCGTGCTGTGGCTCGGCTCGCGGGGCGAGGCCACGTTCGCCGCCGAGGGGTTCGGGCACGCCGCGCTGCTCGCCGCCACCGGTGTGGTGACGGCCGCGCCGCTGGTCTGCTTCGGCGCGGCCGCGATCCGGGTGCCGCTGTCCACGCTGGGACTCCTTCAGTACCTGGCGCCCGTCTTCCAGTTCCTGCTCGGCATCCTGTACTTCCACGAGGCGATGCCGGCGGAGCGGTGGGCCGGGTTCGCGCTGGTGTGGCTGGCGCTGGCGCTGCTCACGTTCGACGGGCTCCGCACCGCGCGGCGCAACGCGGTTCGCCTCGCGCGGCGTGAGGGCGAACCGCAGGGGGGCTCCGCCCCCTCTCCCCCCTCTGTCGGCGCTTCGCGCCTCGTCCTCAATCGCCGGACGGGCTCTCCTCCCAAGCACCCCGCGCCGCAGCCGCCTTCACGTACTCCGTGAAGTCCCGCGGCTCGCGGCCCAGTACGTCGCGTACGCCGGTCGCCAGCGGGGCGAGGTGGCCCTCGGTGAAGAACGTGAAGATGGCGGTGTACTCCTGGGCGGCGGGCTCGGGCACGCCGTCGGCGAGCAGCTCGGCCAGGAACTGCTCCGGCGTGATGGGCTCGTAGCGCATCGGGCGGCCCGACGCCGCCGCGATCTCCGCGACCGCCTCGGCGTACGTGAGGGCGCGCGGGCCCGACAGCTCGTACACGCGGTGCGTGTGGCCGTCCTCGGTGAGCAGCGCGACCGCGACGTCCGCGATGTCCTCCACGTCGATGAACGGCTCCGGCGTGTCGCCGACCGGCAGGGCGAGGCGGCCCGCGAGGAGCGGCGCGTGGAGGAAGTCCTCGGAGAAGTTCTGCGCGAAGTTGTTGGGCCGGATCACCGTCCAGTCGACGCCCGCCTCCGCGACGGCGCGCTCGGCCCGTGCCATGCCCGGCAGGAAGGACTCGCCGGACACGTCGGCGCCGCGCCCGGACAGGACCACGAAGCGGCGCACGCCCGCCGCCGCGGCCTGCGCCACGAAGTCGACGACGGGGTCCGGGTCTTCCGGCGCGACGAGGTAGAGGGCCCTCACGCCGGACAGTGCCGTGGACCAAGTAGACCGTTCGTTCCAGTCGAAGCGGGTCTCGCCGGAGCGGGACGCGGCCCGCACCGTGTGGCCCGCCGCCCGCAGCCGGGGCACGAGCCGGCGCCCGGTCTTGCCGGTGGCGCCGAGGACGAGGATGGGGGCGTTCGTCGCGGACTGCTGAGCGTTTGCCGTGTTCTGCTGGGTTTCGGTCATGGCATCAGCCAATCCGCTCGGCCGCGCCGGTGACATGGGCGTCCGTCTCACGGCCATGGGAGTACGTCCATGGCCTTACCGTTGACCGCATGGACGCTCTGGGGGATCTGTTGCGCGGCGTACGCGCGGACGGCGCTCGGTTCGATCACGCGGTCCTCACGGACAGGTGGGAGCTGAGCTGCCCGAAGGGTGCCGCGCTCGAACTGATCCTGGTGGCGCGGGGCACGGCCCGGGTCACCGCCGCCGGGTGCGAGCCGCGCACCCTCCGCCGGGGAGACGCCGCGCTCGCCTGCACCACGGCCCCGTTCGCCCTGACCTCGGCGGGCCCCGGCGCCGGGGAGACCGAACTCGTCTCCGGCGCCTACGAGTTGGAGGGCTCCGTCGGCCGCCGCCTCACCAGCGCGCTGCCGCCGTTCCTGGTCGTACCGGCCGTGGACGAGTGCCTGCCGATCGTGGAGCTCATCGCCGCCGAGGTGGCCGCCGACCGGCCCGGCCGGCAGTACGTGATGGACCGGATGCTGGACTGGCTGCTCGCCTGCACCCTGCGCGAGTGGTTCGACCTGCCCGAGTCCTGCCCGCCCGCCTGGTACCGGGCGCTCGGCGACGACGTGGTCGGCCCGGCCCTGCGCGCCCTGCACGAGGAGCCCGCCAGGCCCTGGACCGTGGCGTCCCTGGCGGCGCGCGCCCAGGTCTCGCGCGCCGCCTTCGCCCGGCGGTTCGCCGACCTGGTGGGCCGGCCCCCGATGGCGTACCTCACCGACTGGCGCATGACCCTCGCCGCCGAACTCCTCACGGAGCCGGGCGCGACGGTCGCCTCCGTGGCCGCGCGGGTCGGGTACGCCGACGGGTTCGGGTTCAGCGACGCCTTCAAGCGGACCCGGGGGGTCACGCCGAGCGGCTACCGGGCGTCGCGGGCCGCGGAGGCGGGGGCGGAGGCGGGGGCCGCGGCTTCGGAGAAGGTGGACCCCGACTCGTGGCTGCGGGCCGCGGGCTGAGCCTTCCGCCCGCCCCCGCGCACCCCGGCCAGCGAGACCACGACCCCGAGGACCGCGAGCACCACGGGCACGGTGAGCGCCGCCCGGAACGCCTCCAGCGCACCCTCCGGGTCCCCACTCCCTGACGAAGCGATCCCGTACACCGCCGTCACCGCCGAGATCCCGATCGCCGCCCCGAACTGCGTGGCCGTCTGCAACAGGCCGCCCGCCAGGCCCTGTTCCTCCTGGGCCACGCCGTCCGTCGCGGCGATCAGGAGCGGGCCGTAGGCCAGCGCGAAGGCGGTGCCGGCGAGGATCAGCGTGGGGAACATCGCCGCGTACGTCCAGTCCATGCCGACCGGCAGGAACAGCGCGTACGCCGTCGCCGCGAGCAGGAAGCCGGCGAGGATCACGCGGGCGTGGCCGTGGCGGTTCACCAGGCGCGGGGTGAGCGTCGGCGCGAGGACGACGTCGCAGCCCATCACGACCAGGGCGATCGCCGTCTGCCAGGACGACCAGCCGCGCAGCTCCTGGAGGTAGAGCGTCAGGACGAACTGGAAGCCCATGAAGGCGCCGAGGAAGAGCAGCGCCCCGAGTCCGGCCCGTACCACCGTCCCCGTACGGAAGATGCCGAGCCGTACCAGCGGCAGGGCGGTGCGGCGCTCGACGCCCACGAAGACCGCGAGCAGGAGCAGCCCCGCGGCCAGGGAGGCGAGCGTCACCGGCCAGTCGGCGAGGCCGTGTTCGAGGCTGACGACGGCGTAGGCGAGGAGCAGCATCGCCCCGGCCGCGGTGGCCGCACCCGGCAGGTCGAAGCCGCCGGTGCGCGGTCCTGGCGGGGCCTCGGCCGGGACCAGCCGCACCGCCGCCACCAGGATCACCGTCGCGAACAGTACCGGCGCGAAGAACACCCACTGCCAGCCCAGCTCCGTGAGCAGCCCGCCGATGACCAGGCCGAGCGAGAAGCCGCCCGCGGAGGTGCCCGCGAAGACGAGCAGCGCCTTGTTGCGGGCCGGGCCCTCCGCGTACGAGGTGGTGATGATCGACATCGCGGCGGGCGTCATGAACGCCGCGGCCACACCGGTCACGAACCGCGCCACGATCAGCATCCAGCCCTCGGTCGCGAACCCGCCGAGCCCGGAGAAGACCAGGAACACGCCGAGCCAGGTGAGGAACATCCGCCGCCTGCCGAGCAGGTCGGCCGCGCGGCCGCCGAGCAGCGTGAATCCGGCGTAGCCGAGGACGTACGCGCTGATCACCCAGGCCGCCGTGCCGGTCGACAGGTCCAGGTCGGACCGGATGCTGGGGATGGCCACGGCGAGCATGGCGATGTCGGCACCCTCCAGAAAGATCGTTCCACACAGGACGAGCAGCAGTGCCCAGGCGCGGGCGCCCATGGTGTCTCCTTCGGCGGTTACTCCACTGATGGCCGGTTCCTTCTTGTAACCAAGAGAATCCTGCGGCAGCATCGGGAGGTGCGGAAGAAGGCACTTTGAAGTCACCGAGGCACTGCGAGGGCACCGTGGAAACCGTCGGCTATGGAGACCCCGATCCGTTCCAGTGGGACACCCGGGAGGACTGTCAGGTGCGGCAGATCCTGGACCGGGTCGCCGACAAGTGGTCCCTGCTCGTGATCGCGCTCCTGGACCGCCGGTGCCTGCGCTTCACCGAACTGCGGCGCGAGATCGACGGCATCAGCCAGCGCATGCTGACGGTCACGCTGCGCCAGCTGGAGCGGGACGGACTGGTGCGGCGCACGGTGCACCCGGTGGTGCCGCCGCGCGTGGAGTACGAACTCACGCCGCTCGGCGGCACGTTGCACCACACCATCCGGTCCCTGGTGACCTGGACGGAGGAGCACCAGAACGAGATCGCGGCGGCGCGGTCCGCGTACGACGCGCGGGTGGCGGCGGAGGCGTCGGCGGACGCATGATCAAGGCATGACCCTGCACTGGAAACTCGTGATCGACGCGCAGGACCCGCACGCCCAGGCCGCCTTCTGGGCCGAGACCCTGGGGTACGAGGTCGAGGACAACAGCGCCCTCATCGAGCGCCTGCTCGGCTTCGGCGCCGTACCGGAGGCGCTGACCGTCGAGTTCCGCGGGCGCCGCGCCTGGCGCGACCTCATCGCCGTACGGCACCCGGACGATCCGTACGACGAGGACAGCGGCACGGGCCTCGGCCGGCGTCTGCTCTTCCAGCGGGTGCCGGAGAAGAAGTCCGGCAAGAACCGGCTGCACGTGGACGTGCACTCCGCGCCCGGCACCCGCGGGGAGGAACTGGCCCGCCTGGAGGCGCTGGGCGCGAGTGTGCTGCGGCACGTGAAGGAGCCCGGGGGCGAGTGGGTGGTGATGGCGGACCCGGAGGGGAACGAATTCTGCCTCCACTAGGGGTGCAGGGCCTCCACTACGGGCGCAGGCCTCCACTAGGGGCGCAGGGCGTGCCCCGTCGTCGCGTCCACGTAGTCCGGCACGGCCTCGTGACTGTCCCCGACGGTGAGCGTGCCGGTGGGCTCGAACAGCAGGATCGAGGCACCGGTGCGGGCGATCGGCTTGTGCTCGGTGCCCCGGGGCACCGTGAAGACGGCTCCCTTGGTGAGCGTGACCGTGCGCTCCCCGGCGGGCCCTCGCAGGGCGATGTCCAGCTCGCCGTCGAGGACGAGGAAGAACTCGTCGGTGTCGTCGTGGACGTGCCAGATGTACTCGCCCTCGACCTTGGTGACGCGTACGTCGTAGTCGTTGACGTGGGCGACGATGCGGGGGCTCCACAGGGCGTCGAAGGAGGCCAGGGCGTCGTGCAGGGCAATGGGTTCCCGCCGGTGGACGGGGGTTTCGTTGGTCATGGACTCATCGTGGGCCTTGGACCGGGACGCCACGAGTGCTAGAAATCGCACATGGCGCAAGAAAACTCTCAAGGCTCCGGGCGGCGCGGCAGCGCCCCGCACCGCGTCGTCGTCATCGTCGACGAGAACTCCAACCCCTTCGAGCTCGGCTGCGTCACCGAGATCTTCGGGCTCCGCAGGCCCGAACTGGGCCGGGAGCTCTACGAGTTCACGCTCTGCTCGCCCGAGCCGCGCACCCTGATGCGGGACGGGTTCTTCACGCTCACCGGGGTCGCCGCGCTCGGCGCCGCAGACTCGGCGGACACCCTGATCGTGCCGAACCGGCCCGACACGGAGGTCCCGCGCCGCCCCGCCGTCCTGGACGCCGTCCGCCGGGCACACGCGCGCGGCGCCCGGCTCGTCGGCTTCTGCAGCGGCGCCTTCACGCTCGCCGAGGCCGGGGTGCTCGACGGGCGCAGGGCCACCGCGCACTGGCAGTGGGCGGACGACTTCCGGCGGCGCTTCCCCGCCGTCCGCCTCGAACCGGACGTCCTGTTCGTCGACGACGGCGACATCCTCACCGCCGCGGGCAGCGCCGCCGCGCTCGACCTCGGGCTGCACATCGTGCGCCGGGACTTCGGCGCGGAGGTCGCCAACTCGGTGTCGCGGCGCCTGGTCTTCGCCGCCCACCGGGACGGCGGACAGCGGCAGTTCGTGGAGCGCCCCGTGCCCGACGTACCCGACGAGTCGCTCGCGCCGCTGCTCGCGTGGGCGCAGGAGCGCCTCGGCGAACAGCTCACCGTGGCCGGGCTCGCCGCGCGTGCCGCGGTCAGCCCGGCGACGCTGCACCGCCGCTTCCGCGCCCAGCTCGGCACGACACCGCTGGCCTGGCTGAACGGGGAGCGCACCGCGTTCGCCTGCCGCCTCATCGAGCGCGGCGAGGAGCGGCTCGACGTGGTCGCCCACCTCAGCGGCCTCGGCACGGCGGCGAACCTGCGGGCCCGGCTGCGCAGGGAGACGGGCCTGAGCCCGTCCGCGTACCGCCGCCGCTTCGGCCCGTCCTAGGGCGCCTGCGGCGGGCCTCCCCGCTGCGTCCATTAGCGCGCTCCGCGCGCGGGCGCCCCTTCCCGAAACCGGGGGCTCCGCCCCCGGACCCCCGCTATCGGCGCTCCGCGCCTCGTCCTCAAACGCCGGACGGGCTAAAACCTTGCCGCACCCGGCACATATCCAGCCCCAGCCAGGCCTACCCCCGCACCAACTCCAGCACCCGACCGCCCACCTCCAACGCCTCCCCCGGCTCCCGCACGCACTGCTGAAGGTCGACGAAACAGCTCTCCGCCCCGGACTCCCGCACCCCGCGCAGCACCGACGCGATCTCCTCCGCCGAGGCGCCGGGCTTCGGGTTGCAGCGGATGTGGCGGCGCAGCGCCTCAGGGTCGCGCCCCGCCTCCTCCGCGCCGCGCCGGGCCATGCCCCACAGCCCGGCCAGGGTTCGGCAGCGTGGTGCGGGCCGCCGAGGCGGCGGTGGGCGCCCCGATGCCCACGATATGGCTCACCCCGGCGCGCCACCCCGGCCTGCCGTTCACGGACATCGACGAGGTGCGGGCCTGGTTCCGCACCGAGCACGCGCTGCTCGCGGCCGTCGTCGAACAACTCCTCAACTCCGGGCCGCAGTTCCTGCGCAAGGCGATCGACCTGCTGATCATCGTCGCGGCCAGCGGCATCTTCCTGGGCCGCGCCCACTACGCGGAGGTGGCCCGGATCACGGGCCTGGCCGCCGACCGCGCGCGGGCCCTCGGGGACGACGAGTGCCAGGCGCGCGCCCTGCACACCCGGGCCTGGCTGTCCGTCGTCGTGACGCGGTACGCGGCCGCCGAGGCCGACGAGCGCGCAGCCCTCGACTGCGCGGCCCGCATCGGCAACGCGCTGCGCCACCACATGTCCGGCGTTCTCCTCGCCCTGATCCTGCGGGCGACGGGCCGCACCGCCGAGGCCGACGAGGCCATGCGCACGGCCCAGCGCTACGCGGGCGACCCCGAGGACCCGTCCAGCCCCGCTTCCGTGGCCCGCTTCGTGTCCCGGCTGCACGTGATCCTCAGCCCCGAACAGCCCGGCCTGTCCGTGATGACAACGGCGATGCGGGCGGTCGACGCGACGGGCGCATCCCTGACCACAAACGACGGGGTGGCCCGCCTGGGCAGCGAACTGCACCGGGCGGCGCCGTTCAGCGGTTGTTGACCCCATCGAGACAACGGTGTCGCACAGTCACGCCATGACCGACAGCACGCCTTCGCCCGCCGCCCGCACCGCCGACACGGCCCACGACCTGACCGGCATCCGCCTCGCCCACCGGGCGATCCTCGGCGACATCGACCGCCTCGTCACACTGCTCGCGGACCTCACCTCGACGGCCGTGGACCCCGCTCACGCCCGCGCCGTCGCGGCGTACGTACACCGCTACAACGCCGCCGTGCGCCACCACCACCGCAACGAGGACGAGATCCTCTGGCCGGTCGTCGCGGCCGCCACCGAGGGGGGCTGTCGACCTGGCGCCGCTCTCCGCGGAGCACGACGCCCTCGACCCGCTGCAGGACGCCTGCGACTGGGCGGCGACGCTCTTCGGCGAGGCCCCGGCAGGGCACGCGGGCCGCCTCGCCGAGGCCCTCACCGCACAGCGTGACGTGCTCGTCGACCACATCACCGCTGAGGAGCGCGACCTCTTTCCCGTCATCACCCGCCATGTCCGCGCCCAGGACTACGCCGACGCCGAGGCCAGGATCCGCCGCGCCGTCCCGGTCGAACACGCGACGTGGATGCGGGGCTGGCTGATGTCGTACGCCACCACGGAGGGCCTGCGTGTCCTGGCACCGGGCGGCGCGAGCACGCCCGCGGCGGGCGCCGAGTCGGTGTTCCGCGCGCACGCGGACCACGAAGTGGAGGTGTTCGGCGCGCACGCGGACCACGAAGTGGAGGATCTCGGCGCCACGCCTGGCCATAAAGATGCTGCCTCCCCAACCCTGTCTTTCCTTACCGTTGGTGGATGAACCTGGTCGAAACGCGGCAGCCGACGAGCGACCTCCCCGTGCGTCGCGAGCGCGAACACCGCGCCCACCGGCTCCTGCTCGCCGTCTGCGCCGCGTTCGCGCTCGCCTCGCTCACCCTCGTACCACTGGATCTGCGCCTCGGCTGGGACGAGCTCGTCTACGCGAGCCGCTTCGGCCCGTACGCCCCCGACCAGGCCCCCGACGTGCCGTTCAGCGCGCCCCGCACCCGCGGCGTGCCCGTGCTCCTCGCGCCCGTCGCCGCCTGGAGCGACTCGGTCGTGCTGCTCCGGCTGTGGCTGACGGTGCTCTCCACCGCCGCGCTCTACCTGGGGTTCCGGCCCTGGCTGCGGGCCGTGCCCCGGCTCCCGGAGGTCGCGGCGGCCGCCGCGGCGCTGTACGGCAGCCTCTGGTTCGCGGTGTTCTACGCCAACGCCGCGATGCCCAACCACTACACCGCCATGGGCGCGACGGGCGCCGTCGGCCTCTTCCTGCACCGGCGGCCCGGGCCGCGTACGTACGCGGGGATCACCGCCGGACTCCTGCTCGCCACCCTGATGCGGCCCAACGACGGCGCCGCCCTGGCGGTGCCCCTGCTCGCCGCCGCCGCGCTGGTGCCGCTGTGGCGCTCGCGCGGGCGGGCGCTCGCCGTGCTCGGCGGGTTCGGGGCGGGTGTGCTGCCGTGGGTGATCGAGGCGTACGTTCGCTTCGGTGGCGTACGCGAACGGCTCGACGACGCGAGCGAAGTGCAGGGCGGGCTGCGGTTCACGGACTCCGCGCTGCATCAGCTCACCGCGATCGACGGGCCCCTGCTGTGCCGTCCGTGCGCGGGCGACGGCGTGCGGGCGCCCGCCCTCGGGTGGTGGGTGCTGCTCGCGGTGTTCGTGCCGCTCGGGCTGTGGTCGGTGCGGCGGTTCCGGCGGACGGCGGCGGGGGGTTGGCTGGCCCTGGCCGTGGGGCTGTGCGCGGCGCTGCCGTACGTCGTCGTGGTGCCGTACACCGCGCCGCGGTTCCTGCTGCCGACGCACGCGCTGCTCGCGGTGCCCGCGGGGTTCGGGGTGCTCGCGGTGGTGCGGTGGGCTCGGGAGGTGCGGGGGGCGCGAGGGGCGCGGTGGGCGCGGGGGCAGCGGGTGCGGGTGCTCGCCGTGGGCCTGGCGGCGGTGTTCCTCACGGGGCACCTGGTCGTGCAGGGGGTCCTCCTCTCCACCTTCTCCGGTATCCAGTCGGCCGCGAGGGAGGACTGGGAGCGGGTGGCCCGGGTGGCGCACCGGGAAGGGGTGCGGGCGCCCTGTCTGCTGGACGGCAATACGTCGGTGATTCCGCTGGCGTACGTGGCGGGCTGTGAGCCCGCGCCGCGGGGAGCCGAACGGCGGGCGGCCGAACGGCGGGGGGACATGCGGCGGCCGTCCGTCCTCGTGCTGCGGCAGCACGCGGCCCCGGAGTGGGCTCGGGCGTGGCACACGTTTCCGGTGCCGGACACCTACGCGCCGGGGTGGCGGGTCCTCGTGCCGTCGACTCCGTAGCCCCGGGCTCAGGCACAGCATCAAGCGACTCCCCGGGCCGGCACAGCACTTGGCGACTCCGGGGACCCACGTACAACCCCCAGCGACTCCCCGTTATGCGGAACAAGCCGTCCGGATCCCGCTCTTGACGTGAACTCAACAGCGCTCCACCATCGGGCACTCCAGGCTCATTCGGAATTCAACTCAACTCCAGACTGACCTCACGGAAGCCGGAGCCCCCCACATGAGACTCTCCGTATCCGGACGCAGCGCGGCAGCCGCCGTCATAGCCGCCACCGCCCTCCTGACGACCAGTGCGATATCCACCGCGGCCACCGGCTCCCCCGGTACGACCGCGCCCCCGCGAGCGGCCGCCCCGGACATACCCGTGGCCAACGTCACGGCACACCTCTCGCAGCTCCAGTCCATCGCCTCCGCCAACGGCGGCAACCGCGCCCACGGCAGCGCGGGCTACAAGGCCTCGATCGACTACATCAAGGGCAAGCTGGACGCCGCCGGATTCACCACCACCGTCCAGCAGTTCACCACCAGCGGCCGCGTCGGCTACAACCTCATCGCCGACTGGCCCGGCGGCGACGCCAACCAGATCCTCATGGCCGGCTCGCACCTCGACAGCGTCAGCCGCGGCGCGGGCATCAACGACAACGGATCGGGCTCGGCCGCCGTCCTGGAGACGGCGCTCGCGGTGTCCCGTGAGCAGTACAAGCCCACCAAGCACCTGCGGTTCGCCTGGTGGGGCGCGGAGGAGCTGGGCCTGATCGGCTCCTCGAACTACGTGCGCGGCCTGCCCGCCGCCGAGCGCACGAAGATCAAGGGCTATCTCAACTTCGACATGGTCGGCTCGCCGAACCCGGGCTACTTCGTGTACGACGACGACCCCACCATCGAGAAGACGTTCAAGGACTACTACGCGACCAAGAACGTGAGCACCGAGCCGGACCGCGAGGGCGACGGCCGCTCCGACCACGCGCCGTTCAAGAACGCGGGCGTCCCCGTCGGCGGCGTCTTCGCCGGCGCGAGCACCGCCAAGTCCTCGGCCCAGGCGCAGAAGTGGGGCGGCACGGCCGGTCAGGCCTTCGACCGCTGCTACCACTCGTCGTGCGACACCACGTCGAACATCAACAACACGGCGCTCGACCGCAACAGTGACGCGGTCGCCTACGCGGTATGGGGGCTGTCCTCCTAGCCTCCGCGCCCCCTGGGCATTGCCCCTGGACGAGAATGCTTGCGCGTGCATATAGTGCACACGCAAGCATTCCTCGTACGCAAGCAAGCACCCAGGGGGCACCCCATGACTCGCTCGTTCCTCTTCGTCCACGGCAGCGCCCGCCCGAAGGGCAACACCGAGATCCTGGCCCGCAAGGCGGCCGAGCAACTGCCGCCGGACGTCGAGCAGCGCTGGATCGACCTCGCCGACCACCCGCTCCCGGACTTCCAGGACCTGCGGCACGACGACACGGGCCCCCGCGCCCGCCCTCGTCCGCAGGGCGACACCGAGGCGCTGCTCCTGGACGCCACGCTCGCCGCCACGGACATCGTCATCGCGTCCCCGCTGTACTGGTACTCGGTGTCGGCCACCACCAAGCGCTACCTGGACTACTGGGACGCGTGGCTGGAGGTTCCGGAGCTCGGCTTCAAGGCCGAGATGGCGAAGCGCACGCTGTGGGGCGTGACGGCGCTCGCGGACCGCAACGAGGCGGCCGCGGACCCGCTGGTCGGCACGCTGCGCAACACGGCCGCGTTCTTCCCGATGCGCTTCGGCGGCGTGCTGCTCGGCAACGGCACCCGGCCGGGGCACGTCCTGAACGACACGGAGGCGCTGGCCCGCGCCAAGACGTTCTTCGCGCAGGAGGACATCCCTCTGGCCCGCTTCCCGTTCAGCTCCGGGTCGTACGGCGAGTAGGCCCGTTTGTACGAGTTGGCCCGTCGTACGAGTTGGCCCGTCGTACGAGTTGGCCCGTTCGTACGAGCAGCAGGCCTACGAGGCGATGTCCTTCGCCCCGAACCGCGCCCACGCCGCCGACCCGAACACCCCCGCGTACAGCGCCTGCAGGCCGAGGTTCTTGACCAGGTCGTCCCAGTAGACGGGGTCGCGCATCAGGTCGGCGAAGGACAGCCAGTAGTGCGAGAACAAGTACGGGTGGACCGCGTGCAGCTGGGGGATCTGGTCGACGATCTGGACGGTGATGAGCAGCCCGACGGTCGTCGCCATCGCGGCGATGCCGCTGCTCGTCAGCGTCGACACGAACAGGCCGAGCGCGGCCACGCCGACCAGTGAGGCGGCCACGACCAGTGCGATCAGCAGGGCGCGCAGCAGCCCGTCGCCGAAGCCGATCCGCGTCCCGGAGATCGTCGTGACCTCGCCGAGCGGAAACAGCAGTGCCCCCACCGCCAGCGCGGACGCCGCCACCACCAGCGTCGCGACGAGGCAGAACGTCAGCGCCGTGACGTACTTGGCGAGCAGCAGCCGGGTGCGGCCCGCGGGCGCCACCAGCAGGTAGCGCAGCGTCCCGGCGCTGGCCTCGCCCGCGATCGCGTCGCCCGCGACGACGCCGATCGCCATCGGCAGGAAGAACGGCAGCGTCGCGGCCAGCGCGGTGAAGACGAGGAACAGTCCGTTGTTGGTGACCTGCGCGATGAACGCGGGTCCGCCGCCCCCGTCCGGGCCCCCGCCGCCGATCGAACCGCCGTCGCTCGTCTCGATCTTGACGGCGATGCCCACGAGCACGGGCACGGCGGCGAGCACCGCGAGCAGCGCGAGGGTGCGCCAGCGGCGGAAGGTGAGCGACAGCTCGCTGCGGAACAGGCCGAGGGTCCAGGCGAGGCGCTCCGCCCGCGGCGCGCTCGCCTGCCCGCCGCCCTTCCCGGCGGCGTCCACCGCCGCGCCCGGCTCCGTCCGGACCGTGGCCTCAGCCCGCGACATCGAATCCCTCTCCTGTCAGCGCGACGAACGCGTCCTCCAGGGAGGCCCGTTCGACGCCGAATCCGCGGACGCGCACGCCCGCCTCGACCAGTGCGGCGTTGATGTCGGCGAGGTCCGTGCCGGGCGGCTCGCCCGTGACGCGGTCCTCGGCGGCGACCAGGTCGGCCACGCCGAGTTCCTTCAGTACGCGGGCCGCGTCGCCAGGGTCCGGCGTCGTCACGGTCAGCCGTCCGCGCGCGCCCGCGGCGAGTTCGGCGACCGGGCCCTGGGTGATCAGCCGGCCCTGGGTCATCACCGCCGCGTGCGTACAGACCTGCTCGATCTCGTCGAGGAGGTGCGAGGAGAGGAAGACGGTGGTGCCTTCGGACGCCAGCTCCCGCACCAGGGAGCGGATCTCGCGCATGCCCTGCGGGTCGAGTCCGTTCGTCGGCTCGTCGAGTACGAGGAGTGCGCGCGGTTGCAGCAGGGCCGCCGCCAGGCCGAGGCGCTGCTTCATGCCGAGCGAGTACGCCTTGGCCTTCTTGCCCGCGGCGGCGGTCAGGCCGACCCGGTCGAGGGCCGCGTCGGCGCGGGCCCTGCGGGTGCGGGGGTCGGCGGTCGGGTCGGCGGAGTCGTACCGCAGGAGGTTGTCGCGGCCCGAGAGGAAGCCGTACAGCGCCGGGCCCTCGATGAGCGCGCCCACCTTCGGCAGGACCTTGCGGCTTTCGTACGGCATGGGGCGGCCGAGGACCTTGGCGCGGCCGGAAGTCGGCTCGATCAGGCCCATCAGCATGCGGATCGTCGTGGTCTTGCCGGAGCCGTTGGGGCCGAGGAAACCGAAGACGCTGCCGCGGGGCACGGTGAGGTCGAGCCGGTCGACGGCCAGGTGCTTGCCGTACCGCTTGGTCAGCCCGAACGTCTCGATCACGCTGGCCGTGACCCCGCCGCCCTTGGTGCTCGGCACCGTCTTCCTCCCGTTGCCCGGCCGGACGAGGTGTCCGGCGGAACGATGGGGCGGCGGTTGGGAGGTACCGGACCGGTACCTCCCAACCGCCGCCCGCTGTCACGTACTCACGGCCGCACCCGCGGTGCGTCGCGCCGCCCCCTAGTGGGCCGCGTTCGCCGCCTTGACCAGCGCGTCCTTCGTGACCGCGCCGACGTACACCTTGCCGTCGTCGGTGACCAGGGCGTTGATCAGGCGGGTCTTGAAGACCGTGCCCGAGCCGAAGTCGCCGTTGACCTTGTCGCCGAGGGAGTCCAGGAACTTCTCGGCCTCCGGCGGTACGTCGCCGGAGTCGGCGCCCGAGCCGGACGTGGGCAGGCCCTGGCCGCCCGGCATCTTCAGCTCGGCGATGGACGTCCAGCCGTCACCGATGACGTTGAGGCCGCCGGGCCCTTCGCCCATGAAGTCCTCGGCGTCCTTGCCGTGGCGCCCGGTCGTCGTGTCGCCCTCCTCGGTGACCTTCGTGCCCTTCGCGGGCTTGAAGTCGAAGGTGGACGCGGCCGGCTTGCCGAAGTCGACCTTCGTGAAGCCCGCGTCGACGACCGCGGAACCGCCGCCCGCCGGGGACAGCGTGAACTTCAGCGGCGTGCCCGTCTTGGCGTCCACCGCGATGGTGACCTGGCCGACCGTCGAACCGGAGTCCTTCGGCTTCAGCACCAGGCGGTAGGCGTCACGGCCCGCGACCTGCGCGCTGCCGTCGACCTTCACGGACGTCGAGGACTTGTCGGCCGCCTTCAGGGCCTGCTCGGCGAACTCCTTGGGCGTGGCGGGGACTTCCTTGCCTTCCTGGCCGAGGCTCTTCTCGCCGTGCCGGTCGTGCTTGCCGTTGCCGGCGCCCTTACCGGCGTCCTTGGAGTGATACGCCTCGTTCGAAGCGCTGTCGTACGCCCACACGTCGTCGCCGTTGTGGATCAGGCTGTACTCGGCGGCGTCGTCGAGCACCGACAGCTTCTGCTTGTCCGGGCCGTCGGCGGCGACGCGCAGCGTGTGCGTGCCGGAGGCCAGTTCCATCAGCTTGGCGCCCGGGTCGGCGGCCGAGCCCTTGCCGCCCTCGCTCCCGTCCTCACCCGCGCCACCGGCACCGCCCGCGCCCGGTGCGAAGCCGCCGGTCATGCCGGAGGCGAACGACGGCAGGCCGAGATCGGTGCTGATCTTCACCGTGCCGGAGAGCTGCTCGGTGTCCGACGCGGCTATCTTCTCGATGAGTTCCTGTGCGGTGATGTCCGGCAGATCCGGGTCGCCCGAGGTGGCGAGCGCCGGGACCAGTCCGATGGTCGCCGCGGCCACCCCCGCCACCGCGAGCGGGACGACATAGCGGGCCGCCTTGCGTCGGCCCGCGCTCAACTCGTCCGCCTCGTTGGTGTCCTGCTCCGGTTCGTACGGTGCCATTGTGTGCCTTACCTCCGTCGTCGGCGGCGGCGTTCCGTCCTCGCGTGCACTCGTCCACCCCGCGCCGCCATTCTCACCCGAATTGGTCAGGAGTGGTTGTCCCTGTTGGTTTTCGGCTGTCTCCATCCGACCAAATCGGCCAGCCAGAAGCGTCAGACCGCGGGAGCAACTCGGCGTACTGCTCTGGGATGACAAAAAGAGGCGGCGCCTCCCCTGTCCCGTAGGGGGAGGCGCCGCTCGGGCAGGCGACGATCGCCTCAGTGCTGGACGAATACGTAGTCCGCGCCGTACGGCACCGACGTGATGCTGCCGGACTTGCAACTGCCGGACGGCTGGACGCCGCCGACGGTGTTGAGGCGCAGGATCTCGGTGGTGCCCGCGAGCAGCCCACGCTTCTTGCCGAGCTTCTCGCCGACCTTCTTGCCGAGCTCCGTGCCGATCTGCTCGGCCTTCAGGTCGAGTTCGGGGATGTTCTTCTCGCCGTTGGGCGTCTTGGAGATCAGCTTGCCGGTGACTCCGCTGCGGTCGGGGGCGACCCAGCGCGGGGTGCCGGAGTTCGGGGCGACGAAGTCGTGGGCGATGTGGCCGCGGAGGGCCGCCCGCACGTCACGCTGCTGGAACGTGAACGCGCCCGAGCCGTCCTCGGCCTTCTTGCACTGGTAGATCTGCTTGCCCTTGACCACGGACGCCTGGAAGCTGCGCGCGGCCGCGTCCAGGGAGACGTTCGCGGTGACCTTGTGCAGCTGGCCCCGAACGGCTCCGCCGGGGAACTCGGCGGTGTGCAGGTTGGCGTAGAAGCCGTTCGGGTCCGCCTTGAGCTGCTTGAGCAGGGCGGCATCCGTGACCTTGACCGTGCCGGTCACGCGCTGGTGCTTCGCCTTGGCGAGCAGCTTGGTGAAGTCGACCTTGATGCCTCCGTTGGTTCCCCTGGCGCCCTGGTGGATGTGCAGGGCGGACGGCTTCGCGGTGCCGCGCCACTTCACGGTGACGCTGACCTTGTCACCTTTGACCTGCACGAACTGCAGGGCCGCACCGTCCTTGTCGCCGACGGCGGGGCCACCCTGGACGGGCACCTCGTTGGCACCGTTCATGCTCGCCACGAAGAGGGCGCCGTGCGCGCCACTGTTCCGGCTCCCGTCGGCTCCGCGTGTCCCGCTCGCGCCGCTCGCCCCGCTGCCGCTGTCCGCCATCGCGGGTGGCACGGCAGCGACCACACCGGCGGCCACGGCGACCGCGACGCCCGTGACGAGCAGAGTGCGGCGGCGGTTCTTGGCATACGTGATGACAGTGCCCATGACCAGAAATCTCCCCGTCCCACGACCGACACCCCCTGCGCCGGCCCTGGCCATGAGTACGGAACAATTCCGACCCGGGCCTCAATCCAGACTCGGGACTTCGATGTGACGTGCGTCACACATGGTGCAGTTCCCATTTGTGCCCTGCTGACCCACTGTGGGCAATCGTCCCGCAGGGCGGGTCTCGACCCTTAAATGCAGCCCAGGCCGACGGTACCGATATGTGGGCGGCGAGAAATCCCAGGCCAAGGGCACCGCTACGCGCAGCGGACACCCCGCAAGTCGGCCAACGGAGCCCCGAGGGCACCCCTCATCCAGCCCGATGAACAACCAAGTCGCACAGCTCGACCAACGACGCCTTGGCGTCACACTCAGGCAGCGGGGCCAAAGCGGCCCGAGCCTCCTCGGCGTACCGCACGGTGTCCCGCCGAGCCTGCTCAAGAGCCGGATGCACCCGCAACCGAGCCAACGCCTCCGCATGCCGCGCGTCATCACTGAGGTCGGAGTCGAGCAGCTCACACAGCGCGACGTCCTCCGCGACCCCCAGCCGAGCGACCCGCTCCCGCAGCCGCAGCACCGGCAGCGTGGGAATCCCCTCGCGCAGATCCGTACCCGGTGTCTTCCCGGACTCCGTCGACTCGGACGCGATGTCCAGCACGTCGTCCGCGAGCTGGAAGGCGACCCCCAACCGCTCCCCGTACTGCGTGAGCACGTCCACCACGCCCTCGTCGGCCCCCGACATCATCGCGCCGAACCGGCACGCGACCGCGACCAGCGAGCCGGTCTTCCCGGCCAGCACCTCGAGGTAGTGGTCGACGGGGTCACGCCCGTCGGACGGCCCCGCGGTCTCCAGGATCTGCCCGGTGACGAGCCGCTCGAACGCCTCGGCCTGGATGCGGACGGCCTCAGGACCGAGGTCGGCCAGCGTGTGGGACGCGCGCGCGAACAGGAAGTCGCCGGTGAGGACCGCCACGGAGTTGCCCCAGCGCTGGTTGGCGCTCGCCACGCCCCGGCGCACATCGGCCTCGTCCATCACGTCGTCGTGGTACAGCGTCGCGAGGTGCGTCAGCTCCACGACCACGGCGGACGGCACCACTCCGGGCGCGTACGGGTCGCCGAACTGCGCCGTGAGCATCACAAGCAGTGGCCGAAAACGTTTGCCGCCGGCCCGCACGAGGTGCTGCGCGGCCTCGGTGATGAAGGGGACCTCGCTCTTGGTGGCCTCGAGCAGGCCTTCCTCGACAGCCGCCAACCCGGCCTGGACATCGGCTTCGAGAGCCTGGTCCCGCACGCTCAGCCCGAAGGGCCCGACGACGGTCACGAGGGGTTCTCCTGTCTGCTGACGATCACAAGTCGATCACTCGGTCGATCATTCGTCGATGACACGGTTTGTCGATGTGTCGCTGCCATCACTCAAGTCAGCGTATCCGGTCGCCTTTCGATCACAGCCAGCGCCCGCCCGAGCAGAGGAGACCAGCCTGCCCGATAGACATGGAATGACCGAATTACTCCACAGACAACGATGTGCCCCACATGAAGGGAGTGATTCCTCTTCCCCCACGGACGGCCGCCCATCCCTCGGCACCAGCACGGAACCGGACACAGGAGGGCGCAGGAGACGCGCCGAACCGTCCGAAGCACCGGACGAAGCACCGGACGAAGCACCGGACGAAGGACCGGACGCGCACCCGAGACACACCCGGCCGGCCCCCGGCAGCGGCACCCCCGCCCCACCCACCGAACCGGATCCCCCCGCTCCGTCACCTGCCGACATCCGGCCAGACATCCACCCCCCATACATTTCCGGCCACACACCGCCCACAGCACACGAGCCACACACCGCTCACGACACACAAACCACCCACCCCGCCCCCGGCACAAGACCACCCACCCACCCGGATACACCCCAAACGGAACCACCGGCACGAGACCGCCCGGCACGAGACCGCCCGGCACGAGACCGCCCGGCACGGGACCACCCGGCACGGGACCACCCGGCACGGGACCACCCGGCACGGGACCACCCGACGCCAACACACTCAGCCCGGCCGCCGACACGCTCAGCCCAGCGCGGCACCCGGCACCGGCACCCGGCACCGGCGCACTCGGTGACCAGCCACACCAGCCACCCCCACCCGCAGGGCACCCCACACCAGCCGCACCCACCCGCAGCGGGGCACACCCACACCGAAAACGCGGCGCGAGCCACCCCTCACCTCACCAGCCGCTCCAGCACCACCGCGATCCCGTCCTCCTCGTTGGACGCCGTCAACTCGTCCGCGACCGCCTTGAGTTCATGGTGAGCGTTGGCCATGGCCACCCCGTGCGCGGCCCACGCGAACATCGGGATGTCGTTCGGCATGTCACCGAAGGCGATCGTGTCGTCGGCCCGCAGCCCCATCCGCTCCGCCGCCAGCGCGAGCCCCGTCGCCTTCGTCACCCCGCACGGCTGGAGCTCCACGGTGCCGGGCCCGGACATCGTGACGGTCGCGAGCGACCCCACCGCGCCCCGCGCCACCTCCGCCAACTCGTCGTCGGCCAGCGCGGGGTGCCGCAGCAGCACCTTGCTGATCGGCTCCTCCCACAGCACGTCGCGCCGGGGCACCCGCACCGCGGGCAGCGTCGGATGCGGCATCTCGTACCCCGGCTCGATCAGCGTCAGACCGTCGACCCCGTCCTGGTCGACCGCGGCGAAGACCTGCCCGACCTCGGCCTCGATCTTCCCCAGCGCGGCCTCCGCGAGCTCGCGGTCCAGCGTCACCGACCACACCATGCGGCCACTGCCCGCGTCGTAGAGCTGCGCGCCCTGCCCGCACACCGCGAGCCCGTCGCAGTCGAGCTCGTCCAGGAGCGGGCGCACGCGGGGCGCGGGGCGCCCGGTGACGACAAGGTGCCGCGCTCCGCCCTCGCTCGCGGCGGCCAGCGCCCTGCGCGACCGGTCGGAAACCGTGTCGTCACAGCGCAGCAGGGTTCCGTCCAGGTCAGTGGCGATGAGGGCATATGCGAGGGGAGCGGCCATGATCCGAAGAATACGGATCTGACGCCGGGCGGTAAGCCGTGTGGCAGGAGCTGTGACGGTTGAGGTGCGCCCGGCGCACTCCCGGCAGACACCGGGTCGTGGGCCCTGATACGCCGGGTGATGCGCGCCCGGGGCGCACAAGCGTGCCGGACTTGACGGCCCGCTCCCGGTTCACCGGAACGAGGCGACCCGCGACCGTCCGCCCCGGACCCGGACCTGAACTCCCTTGCGCGGACTGCTGGTTGCCGACCGCGGAAGTCACCCGAAAGCCCGACGCTGCCGAGGGCGGACGGCTCGGGCGCCAGGCTCGGGCCCGCCGGGCTGGGGCTCGCCGGGCCCGAGCCCGCCCTCACCGGAGGGTCCTCACTTCCACGGGCCGGTGAACGACCGGCCGGGCACCGGCTTGGCTATGAGCGCCACGGCGATGAAGAAGTTGACCTGACCGATCGCGAACATCAGGGTGGCCAGCGCCTTGGGCTCGAAGTGCTCCGCCGCGCGGGCATACAACTCGTCGGACACCCGCTCGCCGTGCGCCGACGGCTGCAGCACAGCCTCCACGAGCGCCAGCGCGGCACGCTCGGCCCCGGTGAAGTACGGCGAGTCCTGCCAGGACGCCACCGACGTGATCCGCTCCTCCGACTCCCCCGCCTTGCGCAGGAATCCCGTGTGCAGAACGGTCAGATAGGTGTTGCCCACGATCTGTCCTGCGCGCAACTGCACCAGGCTGATCGTCGAGCGCGGCACCGACCCGTTCCCGGTCACCTTGAACAGCGCCGCCGACACCGCCGCCAGCTCGGGGACGAGCTCCGCCGGGTCCTCGGCCATCCGCGGCACCATCGGGACCTCGGCCGTGATCGAACGCGTTTCCATCGCCATCTCCTCAGGGCTTCCTCAGGGCTTTCACGTTGCTGTCACTCCCCTGACGGACGGCGACGAAGGAATGTGACCGGCGGAAGGCAGTCGTTCTTGTTCGTCGTTCTTGTTCGTCGTCCGTGTCCGGCTTGGGACGCCAACCCGGCCGACCCCTCGGACAGCCCTGGACCGCCACTGGACCGCAACTAGTCCGCTGGTCCGCCTAGTCCGCCGCCCCCGCGGCGACCACCCCCACACCCCCGCCCGCCTCCAGGCGCGGGATGCGGCGTATCGCCGCGTACGCAGCCGCCGGATAGCGGGGGTCCGGCCGCAGCGCGTACTCCCGCAGGCATGCCTCGGTGAACTTGATGACGTGCTCGTCGCCGTGCTCGACGGCCCGGGCGCCGAGCTCGTCGAGCGGGGGCAGGTCGGCCGTCTCGGCCCGCCAGGCAGCCGTGCCCTCGTCCCGCCGGTCCGTGGTGAAGGCGAGGAGGAAGGCCGACTGGACCTGCCACACCTGGGCGAGCGTCGGCCCGTACAACTCCTCGGGCAGGTGCGGCAGGACGAGGCGCGCGGCGGCGGGCGCGGTGACGCCGTGGACGAGCGGCACCGGGAAGACCTCGGGATGGCCCAGATAGACATCGGCGAACTGGAGCGTCATGTCACTGAGCAGGCGGGACGCCGGGGGCGGTGCGAGCCGCTCCAACGAGTCCGCGTAACCCGGCAGTTGTCCGAGGGTGTCGAGGCGCCCCAGGGCGACGGCCGGGCGGCGCGGCCCGTCGAGCGGCACCCGGGGCAGCGCGGCGACCGCGTCCGCCACGGTGTCGGTGCCGACCAGGGCCGGGCTGCCGGGCAGCGTGCGGTGCCGCGCGGCCCAGTACCCGAGGCCCCTGGCCAGCTCGTCGAGCTGGAGCCGGGTCGGCGCGTCCCCGGCGGCATCGAGCCCGCGCACCGCGTGCGCCGTCCGGATCAGGCCGTGCGTCAGGCCGGCGAAGAGACCGGGAATCAACCGCGGCCACCAGCGGGCGAGGACGTCGCGCCAGGACGCGGTGGCGAGTTCCCGCGTGAACAGTCGCTCCCAGTCCCCGGCTCGGCCGAAATCACCCAGCGCGGGGCGCCAGGACTCCTCTTCGGCGGGGTCCAGGGCGAAGCGCGCGGCAGGCGGCTCGTGGTGGGCGAGCGCGCGGCGATAGCGGCCGGTCCAGTGCGCCACCTCGTCCCCGTGGCCGAGCACTGCGATGGCCTCGGCGCCCATGGGTCCGTGGTTGGCGAGGTCGACGCCGACACCTCGCTCGTAGCCGAGGTCTTCGAGTCGTTCCAACGCGTCGTTGACGGCGTCGCTGTAGCTGATGGACGGCATGTCGTGATCCCCCTTGAACTGAACGTGCGGAGCCTCCACACTTTGGATACCCAAACACTTCGGCAATCCAAACACTCAAATTTTCCGAACAAACTACACTCGCGGCATGCGACGCGTGCCAGACCCCGGGAAGCCCACCGCCGTCGAGGCCCAGATCGTGGGCCTCGTGCCCCTGCTCGAGCCCTACTTCCGGGGCGCGGTGGTGAGCGAGCTGATGCCGGAGCGGCTGCGTGAGGCGATGGACAGCCATGGCCTGACGCCGCGCCACGGCGCGGTGCTCCCCCAACTCCTCGCGTCCGCCGAGCCGTTGACGGTGAGCGGGATCGCCCACCGGCTGCAGGTGTCGCTGCCCACGGCAAGCGAACTGGTCGGCGGCCTGGCCCGCGCCGGGATCGTCACGCGCGCCCCGGACGAGTCGAACCGCCGCCGGGTCCTGGTGTCCCTGGCCGAGGACTACCGCCCGCTGCTCGAATCATTCGTCGTACGTCGTGGCGAACCGCTGCTCCGCGCGCTCGCCGGGCTCTCCCCCGAGCAGCGAGAGGGCTTCACCGCGGGGCTGCGGGCATGGGTGCGGGAGGTGCAGGGGAGCCAGGAGGGGCCAGCAGCAGGTGCGTGACGGAACCTCCTGGCGGCGGGGCGCGTCACATGGGTGACGTAACCCCGGCCAACCCGGCCGACCCGACCGACCCGACCGGCTCGATCAACTTGACGACAAGGAACGCCATGGCACTGCCCCGGACCCGCAAACTCGCCCTCGCCACCGCGAGCGCCCTCGCGCTGCTCACCGCGGGGCTCGCCTGGCAGGCGTCGGCGGCGGACTCGGACGGCACCGGCCGCACGTCGTCACCGGGGGCGAAGCCGGACACCGTGAGCAGCAAGGAGGTCGCGCACGACGCCTCCTCCGCCGCGGAGTACTGGACGCCGGAGCGCATGCGCGCGGCCGATCCGGCGCCGATGCCGGTGGCCCCGGGGGACGCGGCCGCAGGCCGCTGAGCCGGACCGACGCCGAGGGCCGCGGGCCGCTGCGGGACCGACGCCGAGGCCGCGGCCGTCCACGCCGACGGACGGCCGCCCTCACCGCCGCGGGATCCGCGGGCCCCGCAGGACCCGCGGGATCACCGCGCCATCAGCCTCTGTACGCCGCCGCCAAGTGCCGTGCCAGCCGCGGCGAGGCGAACTCCGTGCCGCACACGAACCGCATCACCGGGCCGTACGACGACCCGGCCAGCATGCCCGTGAAGTACAGGCCGGGCACGGACGAGGCGTAGCCCGGGCCCAGTTTGGGGGTGCCGCGGCTGACGGCGAGGCGGGCGCGCAGGCCGTGGCCGAGGAAGCTGAGGGCGGCGAGGTCGACGCGGTACCCCGTGGCGGCGATGACGTGGTCGGCGGTGAGTTCCTGGGGGCGGCCGCCGAGGGTTTCCACCGTGAGGACGGGGCGGCCCTCGCGCGTGCCGGCCGTCGCGATGCGCCGCACCTCGCGCGCCTCGACCTTCCCCTCGAACCGCTCCCGCAGCCACCACGCCCCGAGCGGGCCGAGAATGCGACGGGTGAGGAAGTGCCGGGTGGCGGCGGGGAGATGGCGATACGCCTGGGCGTAGTGGCTGACCGCGTACAGCGACCAGGCGCGGCCGAACGGCGACTCCGGGCGCAGCTTGGGCTGCTCCCACGGCGGCCCGCCGAACGCCACCGAGCGCCGGCCACGGGCCACCACCCGCACGCGCGCGCCCGCCTCCGCCGCGAGCACCGCCGTCTCCAGGGCGGACTGGCCGGCCCCGACGACGAGCAGTTCCTGGCCCGCGTACCGCGTGAGGTCGTGGTGCTGGGCGCTGTGCGAGACGGGGCCCGCGGGCGAAGGGCCGTCCGGCACGGCCGCGGTGAGCTCGCGCGGCAGCCGCGCGAGGCCGGACAGGCCGGTGGCGACGACGACCGCGCGGGCGGCGAACTGCTCCCCGGAGTCCAGCTTCAGCTCGAACCCCCCGGCAGGCCGCTGCTCGACGGACACCACCCGCACCCGCTCCAGGCCGGGCACGAGCTTCTGCTGGAACCACTGTCCGTACCCGACGAACGTCTCTACGGGGATGATGTCCTCGTCGGCGACCAGGCGGGGCAGGCCCGCCGCGGCGCAGTAGTCGACGAGGGTGTGGCCGCGCTGCGGCGCGTCGATGTTCGACGCCACGGGTGTCGACTTCAGGAGCATGCCCGCGGGCATGTGCGCGTGCCAGCTCACCATGGGTTCGCCGAACACACGCACCCGTACGCCGCGGGCCCTCAGGTGCGCCGCGGTCGACAGGCCGTAGGGCCCCGCCCCGATGACGGCGACTGGTTGGAATTGTCGGTCATGTTGACTCTGTTGATTCACGAAGTCCCTCCCCAAGGACGTGCATGTGCGCCGTGCCGTCGCACGGGCGCACCGTCACTTCGTGGTCGTGCTGCCGTGGCGGTTGGTCCGCCACAGTTGATAGAGATGCTTCGCCCCCGGCCGTACGAAACGCGCGAGCATGGTGAAAAAAGGCAGCATGTCGTCCGCCGCGAGCCAGGCGAGCTCCGTGCCGCTGGCGCGCGCCGGCGCGTGCGGCGTCACATAGCCGCTGCGGCGGTAGGCGAGATAGGCGGGCAGGTCGATGTTCTCCACGACATAGCGGTGTCCCGCGCGCTGCTCCCCCTCGGGGACGGCGCGGCCGGTCAGATGCAGGTGCATCGCCCGGACGACGTCGATCCCCGCCTCGTTCTCGAAGAGGCGGAACTGGGCGCCCATGCGTGGGTTGAAGTCGAGCAGTTTGTACTGACCGTCGCGGCGGTCGAAGCGGAGGTCCAGGTCGATGATGCCGGTGAAGCCGATCTGTTTGATGAAACGTGCGGCGAGGTCGGCGAGTTCCGGGTTGTCGACGACGTACGCGTTCGCCGTCATGCCCGCGTGCGGCGGCCAGGAGCGGACCTTCACGCCGGTGAACAGGGCGAGCGGCGTCGAGTCCGCGTCGCAGTAGGCGTGCACGACCCAGTCCTCGGCCTGCTCACGCGGCAGGTACTCCTGCAGGATCACGCCGGGCCGCTCCGCCCAGCCGCCCGCCAGCTTCAGCAGGCCTTCGGGGGTGTTGATGCGCGTGGTGCCGTTCACCGCGGGCTGTTCGCGGCGCTGGAACGCCTCGCGGTTCTTGGCGACGACGGGGAACCGGGCCGTCGCGGCGAATTTCTCCACGTCGTCCCGGCTCTGCGGGCACACCGAGGCGGGCGAGGCGAGGCCGTGCTCCGCACACAGTTCGTGCAGGCCCTGCTTGCTGGCGAGCCGTCTGGGCAGCGCGGGCTCCACGCGCGGGAACAGGAACCCGCCGAAGTCCGTGTCGCCCAGCTCCCGCTGGTGCTCGGCGATCAGCACCGCCGCTTCCTCGTCCGTGGGGATCAGGACCGTCGGCCTGCCGATCCGCCGCCCGATCCGCAGCAGCCCCTCCACCAGGAACGCGGGGTCCTCGGTGCCGGTGGTCGGCCATGGGAACGCACGCGTGAGGTAGCGCGACGCCGCGGCCGGCGTGTGCCGGTCCTCCGTGATCGCGAACATGGGGATGCCGAGGCGCCCGAGACTGCGGATCGCACCCACCCCGCCGTGGTGCAGCGGGTAGTCGCCGAACTTCACGACGAGTCCGGGCACTTCACGGTCGGGCCGCAAGCCCACGCCGCCGCTGGAATTGGTCACGGGTCCCCCCACGCGTCCCCTCCGCACCGAACCCGGACCCACCCCTGTCCGCGTCCCCCAAATGGAAGCTAAGCAGGAACTGACCACTCCACCCAAGGTTTATCCGGACATTGCGAACTCTTTAGACACTGCCCCGACCCGTGCTTCCCACGTAACGTGTGGGGCACCCAGATTGGAAAGCGAGGCAGGCACGCATGTCCGAGCAGAACCCGCTCGACCTCCCCGAGGGCGACCCCTTCGGCCCGCACAATCTTCCGTACGGAGTCTTCTCCCCGGCCGGGTCCGCAACGGACCCCGCGCCCGGATCAACGCCTGGTTCTGCCGCCGCCGACGGGCATGCCGCCGCCCGGGACGGGCGCCGGGTCGGTGTCCGGCTCGGCTCGTACGTCCTCGACGCGGGCGCGGCCGCCGCCGCCCTCGGCTCGCCCTACGTCTCGCTGCTCGACCGGCCCACGCTGGGCCCGCTGCTCGCCGCGGGCCGCCGGACATGGAGCGACGTCCGCCGCGCCCTCACCGCCTGGGTGACGGTCCCGGCCCACCGCGACATCGTCCGCCCGCTGCTCCACCCCCTCTCCGACGTCACCCTGCACCTGCCCTTCGAGGTCGCGGACTACGTCGACTTCTACGCCTCCGAGCACCACGCCTCGAACCTGGGCCGCATGTTCCGCCCGGACGCACCCAGCCCGCTCACCCCCAACTGGAAGCATCTGCCCATCGGTTACCACGGCCGGTCCGGCACCGTTGTGGTCTCCGGAACGGACGTGGTACGCCCCACCGGCCAGCGCAAGACGCCCGCCGACACGGCGCCCGTCTTCGGCCCGTCCGTCAAGCTCGACATCGAGGCGGAGGTCGGCTTCGTCGTCGGCGCGCCCTCCACGCTCGGAACTCCCGTGCCTCTCGCCGACTTCCGCGAGCACGTCTTCGGGCTCTGCCTCCTCAACGACTGGTCGGCCCGCGACCTCCAGGCCTGGGAGTACGTCCCGCTCGGCCCCTTCCTCGGCAAGTCCTTCGCCACCTCCGTCTCGGCCTGGATCACGCCCCTGGAGGCCCTGGACGCGGCGCGTGTCACCCCGCCCGAGCGCACCGAGGCGCTGCTCCCCTACCTCGACGACTCCGCCGAGTCCGTCGCGGACGAGCCCGGCGGCTACGACCTCCGCATCACCGTCTCCCTCAACGGTCACGTCATCTCCGAACCCCCCTTCTCCACCGTCTACTGGACCGCCGCCCAGCAGCTCGCCCACATGACCGTCAACGGCGCCTCGCTGCGGACCGGTGACCTCTACGGCTCCGGCACCGTGAGCGGGCCCTCCCCCGAGCAGTTCGGCTCCCTCATCGAGCTGACCTGGAACGGGCGGGATCCGCTCGAACTCCCTGACGGGAAGCGGACGTTCCTCGAGGACGGCGACGTGGTCACCATGACCGCCTGGGCCCCCGGCCCCGGCGACACCCGGGTGGGCCTCGGCGAGGTCACGGGGCGCATCGCCCCGACGGGCGGCTGAGGCGGGCCGGCTGGCGGCTCCCCAATCCCGCCCCTTCCCGAAACCGGGGGCTCTGCCCCCGGACCCCCGCTCCTCAAACGCCGGAGGGGCTATATCCCTCACCCGCCCACCCTTCTAGCCCGTCCGGCGCTTGAGGACGAGCCGCGGAGCGGCGATAAGCGGGGGTCCAGGGGGCGGCAGCCCTCTGCCCGCGGCGGAGCCGCTGATCGATGCAGCGGGAAGGGGCGGGCTAGGGGAGCCCCCGGCAGGGCCTACACCCCCGCCAACACCTCCAGCACCCCTTCCCCATACGTCGCCAACTTCTTCTCGCCCACCCCGCCGATGCCCCCGAGCTCCGCGACGGAGGACGGCCGCGCCGTCGCGATCTCCCGCAGCGTCGCGTCGTGGAAGATGACGTAGGCCGGAACCCCCTGCTCGCGAGCCTGCGCGGCCCGCCACGCCCGCAGTGCCTCGAAGACGGCCACGGCCTCCTCGGGCAGCTCCGCCACCGCGGCGGCCGCCCGGGCCTTCCGCTCCCCCTTCGCCCCCGAACGCGCCGCGGTGGCAGGCTTCTTGGGCTCCTTGCGCAGCGGTACCTCCCGCTGCCGGCCGAGGACGGCACCGCTGGTCTCGGTCAGCACCAGCGTCCCGTACTCCCCCTCGACCGCGAGCAGCCCCTGGGCCAGCAACTGCCGCACCACGCCCCGCCATTCGCCCTCACCCAGCTCCTCGCCGATGCCGAAGACGGAGAGCTGGTCGTGGTCGAACTGGATGACCTTGGCCGTTCTGCGGCCGAGGAGGATGTCGACGATCTGGCCCGCGCCGAACTTCTGGCCGCGCTCCCGCTGCAGCCGCACCACCGTCGACAGGAGCTTCTGCGCGGCCACCGTGCCGTCCCAGGTCTCCGGCGGGGTGAGGCACGTGTCGCAGTTGCCGCACGTCGGCGCCGTGGGGTCCTGGCCGAAGTACGTCAGGAGCTGGGCTCGGCGGCACTGGACCGTCTCGCACAGGGCCAGCATGGCGTCCAGATGGGCGGCGGCGCGGCGCCGGAACGCCTCGTCGCCCTCGCTGCCCTGGATCAGCTTCCGCTGCTGGACGACGTCCTGGAGGCCGTACGCCATCCAGGCCGTGGAGGGCAGTCCGTCGCGGCCCGCGCGGCCCGTCTCCTGGTAGTACCCCTCGACGGACTTGGGCAGGTCCAGGTGGGCCACGAAGCGGACGTCCGGCTTGTCGATGCCCATGCCGAAGGCGATCGTGGCGACGACCACCAGGCCGTCCTCCCGCAGGAACCGCGACTGGTGCAGCGCGCGCGTCCCGCTGTCCAGACCGGCGTGGTACGGCACCGCACGCACTCCGTGCGCGCACAGGAAGTCGGCGGTCCGCTCCACGCCGTTGCGGGAGAGGCAGTAGACGATGCCCGCGTCGCCGTCGTGCTCCTCCTTCAGGAACGTCAAGAGCTGCTTCTTCGGGTCGGCCTTCGGCACGATCCGGTACTGGATGTTCGGCCGGTCGAAGCTCGCCACGAAGTGCTTGGCGTCCGGCATGGCAAGGCGCTGGGTGATCTCGCGATGGGTGGCGTCCGTCGCCGTCGCCGTCAGAGCGATGCGCGGCACGTCCGGCCAGCGCTCGCCGAGGACGGACAGGGCCAGATAGTCGGGGCGGAAGTCGTGGCCCCACTGCGCGACGCAGTGCGCCTCGTCGATGGCGAAGACGGAGATCGTGGCCCGGGAGAGCAGGTCGAGGGTGGTGTCCAGGCGCAGCCGCTCCGGGGCCAGATACAGCACGTCCAGCTCGCCCGCGAGGAGCTCGGCCTCCACCACGCGGCGCTCGTCGAAGTCCTGCGTCGAGTTCATGAACCCGGCCCGCACGCCGAGCGCCCGCAGCGCGTCCACCTGGTCCTGCATCAGCGCGATGAGCGGCGAGACCACGACGCCCGTGCCCGGCCTGACCAGCGCCGGGATCTGATAGCACAGGGACTTGCCGGCGCCGGTGGGCATGAGGACGACCGCGTCGCCGCCCGCGACCACGTGGTCGATGATCGCGCCTTGCTCGCCGCGGAACGAGTCGTACCCGAAGACGCGGTGCAGTGTCTCCAGTGCGGTGCCGCTGCTCGCCGCGGCTCCGCCTGCGCCCCCGCGCGCGCCCGGGCCCGCTCCCGAGGACCCCTGCCCGCTCATGAACGGGTCCTCGCCCGCGAACGGGTCCTCGTCCTCGAACGGGTCCTCAAACGGGTCCGCGAACGGACGCGAGCCCTCGTCCATCTCTGTCATGCCACCGATCCCATGCTTCGCCCAGCCCCCGTACGTCACGCCTCGACCACCGCGTGCTTCCACCACTGCGTCCACGATAGGGGTCGGCGCCGACACCTCTCGAAGTTATCCACAGGCTCGCCCCCCGCAGTGTGACGAATGCGCCATCACCGTGGCGCCCCCGCACACGCCACCGCCCGGCACCCCGTGGAACCGGGGTGCCGGGCGGCACCGTACGCGAACAGGCCCGGCGGAGCCGAAGCCCCGGGCCGGAGCCCCGCCTACCGGACGAAGACTCCCGCCTGCCCGGCCAGATCGAGGAAGTACTGCGGCGCCACACCGAGCACCAGCGTCACCGCCACCCCGACCCCGATCGCCGTCATCGTCAGCGGCGACGGCACGGCCACCGTCGGGCCGTCCGCCTTCGGCTCGCTGAAGAACATCAGCACGATCACGCGGATGTAGAAGAACGCCGCGATCGCGGACGAGATCACACCGACCACGACCAGCGCGCCTGCGCCGCCCTCCGCCGCCGCCTTGAACACCGCGAACTTCCCGGAGAATCCGGAGGTCAGCGGGATGCCCGCGAAGGCGAGCAGGAAGACCGCGAACACCGCGGCGACCAGCGGGGAGCGGCGGCCGAGCCCCGCCCACTTCGACAGGTGCGTCGCCTCGCCGCCCGCGTCCCGCACCAGCGTGACCACCGCGAACGCGCCGATCGTCACGAACGAGTACGCGGCCAGGTAGAACAGCACCGACGACACGCCCTCCTCCGTCGTCGCGATGACACCGGCGAGGATGAAGCCGGCGTGCGCGATCGAGGAGTACGCGAGGAGCCGCTTGACGTCGGTCTGGGTGATCGCGACGATCGCACCGCCCAGCATCGTGATCACGGCGACGCCCCACATCACCGGCCGCCAGTCCCAGCGCAGGCCGGGAAGCACGACGTACAGCAGGCGCAGGAGCGCGCCGAACGCGGCCACCTTCGTCGCCGCCGCCATGAAGCCCGTGACCGGCGTGGGCGCGCCCTGATAGACGTCGGGCGTCCACATGTGGAACGGCACCGCGCCCACCTTGAACAGCAGGCCCATCACGATCATCGCGGCGCCGATGAGGAGCAGCGCGTCGTTGCCCATGGTGCCCGCGAGGGCGGGGTCGACCGTCGTGAGCGTGCCGTCGACGACCTTCGCGATCGTGCCGTACGACACCGAGCCCGCGTAGCCGTAGATCAGCGCGATGCCGAACAGCGTGAACGCGGAGGCGAAGGCTCCGAGGAGGAAGTACTTCACGGCCGCTTCCTGCGACATGAGCCGCTTGCGGCGCGCCAGGGCGCACAGCAGGTACAGCGGCAGCGAGAAGACTTCCAGGGCGATGAAGAGCGTCAGCAGGTCGTTCGCCGACGGGAAGACCAGCATGCCGCCGATGGCGAAGAGCGCCAGCGGGAACACCTCGGTGGTGGTGAACCCAGCCTTGGTGGCGGCCTGTTCGCCCGCGCTGCCGGGCACGGCGCCGGCCTGCGCCACGAAGGAGTCGATGCGGTTGCCGTGTGTCACCGGGTCGAGCCTGCGCTCCGCGAACGTGAAGATCGCGACCAGGCCCGCCAGGAGGATGGTGCCCTGCAGGAAGAGCGCGGGGCCGTCGACCGCGATCGCGCCCATGGCGGCGATCCGGGCCTTCGTGGTGCCGTACCCGCCGGAGGCGAGGGCGACGACCGCGGCGAACGCGGCGGCCAGCGCGACGACGGACACGAACAGTTGGGCGTAGTAACGGGACTTGCGCGGCACGAAGGCTTCGATGAGCACTCCGATGACGGCCGCACCGATGACGATCAAGGTCGGCGCCAGCTGGCCGTACTCGATCTTTGGCGCGTCGATCTTGTCGATCGGATCGGCCGCCGCCATTGTCCACAGGTTGTGGACGGCTGTCGCACTCACTTGGCCGCCTCCACCTCGGGCTGGGGGTCCTTCTTCTGTACGTCGGACATGGTGTGCTTGACCGCCGGGTTCACCAGCTCAGTGAGCGGCTTCGGGTAGACACCGAGGCCGATCAGGAGCGCGATCAGCGGGGCGACGACGGCGAGTTCACGCACCCGCAGGTCCGGCATCGCCGATACCTCCGGCTTCACGGGGCCCGTCATCGTCCGCTGGTAGAGGACGAGGGTGTAGAGCGCGGCGAGCACGATGCCGAGGGTCGCGATGATCCCGACCGCCGGGTAGCGCGCGAACGCGCCCACCAGGACCAGGAACTCGCTGACGAAGGGCGCGAGGCCCGGCAGCGAGAGCGTGGCGAGACCGCCGACCAGGAAGGTGCCCGCGAGCACCGGTGCCACCTTCTGCACTCCTCCGTAGTCCGCGATCAGGCGCGAGCCGCGGCGCGAGATGAGGAAGCCGGCGACCAGCATCAGGGCGGCCGTGGAGAGGCCGTGGTTGACCATGTAGAGCGTCGCGCCGGACTGCCCCTGGGACGTCATCGCGAAGATGCCGAGGACGATGAACCCGAAGTGCGAGATCGACGCGTACGCCACCAGGCGCTTGATGTCGCGCTGGCCGACGGCGAGCAGCGCTCCGTAGATGATGCTGATCAGCGCGAGTACGAGGATGACGGGTGTCGCCCACTTGCTCGCCTCCGGGAAGAGCTGGAGGCAGAAGCGCAGCATCGCGAACGTGCCGACCTTGTCGACCACCGCCGTGATCAGCACGGCGACCGGGGCCGTGGCCTCGCCCATCGCGTTCGGCAGCCAGGTGTGCAGCGGCCAGAGCGGGGCCTTCACCGCGAAGGCGAAGAAGAAGCCGAGGAACAGCAGCCGTTCGGTGTTGGTCGCCATGTCGAGCGAGCCGTTGGCCCGTGCTTCGGCGATCTCCTGGAGCGAGAAGTTCCCCGCGACTACGTAGAGCCCGATCACGGCGGCCAGCATGATGAGGCCGCCGACCAGGTTGTAGAGCAGGAACTTCACGGCTGCGTACGAACGCTGGGCCGAGGCCTTCTCGTCGCTGCCCGCGTGGGCGCGGTCTCCGAAGCCGCCGATGAGGAAGTACATCGGGATGAGCATGGCTTCGAAGAAGACGTAGAAGAGGAAGACGTCGGTGGCCTCGAAGGAGATGATCACCATCGCCTCGACGGCCAGGATCAGGGCGAAGAAGCCCTGAGTGGGCCGCCAGCGCGACGACTTCGTCTCCAGAGGGTCGGCGTCGTGCCAGCCCGCCAGGATGATGAAGGGGATCAGGAGGGCGGTGAGCGCGATCAGGGCGACACCGATGCCGTCCACCCCGAGTTCGTACCGCACCCCGAAGTCCTTGATCCAGGAGCGCGATTCGGTCAGTTGATAGCGGTCGCCGTCCGGGTCGAACCGGACGAGGACCACGACGGCCAGCGCGAGCGTGGCCAGCGAGAAGAGCAGCGCGAGCCACTTGGCGGCGGTCCGCCGCGCGGCCGGAACAGCCGCCGTGGCGATCGCGCCCACCGCGGGGAGCGCGGCCGTCGCTGTCAGCAGAGGAAAGGACATCGGTATCAGACCGCCCTCATCAGCAGCGTCGCGACGATGAGGACCGCCGCGCCGCCGAACATCGAGACCGCGTAACTGCGTGCGTAGCCGTTCTGCAACTTGCGCAGCCGCCCGGAGAGCCCGCCGACCGAGGCCGCCGTGCCGTTGACCACGCCGTCGACCAGGGTGTGGTCGACGTACACCAGGGAGCGCGTGAGGTGCTCGCCGCCGCGCACCAGGACCACGTGGTTGAAGTCGTCCTGGAGCAGGTCGCGGCGGGCCGCGCGGGTGAGCATCGCGCCGCGCGGGGCGACGGACGGCACCGGACGCCGGCCGTACTGCACCCAGGCCATGCTCACGCCGATGACCAGGACCACCATGGTGGCGCCGGTGACCGTGGCGGCGCTCAGCGGGGAGTCGCCGTGGTCGTGGTGCGTGACCGGCTCCAGCCAGTGCATGAAGCGATCGCCGATGCTGAAGAAGCCACCCGCGAACACCGATCCGACGGCGAGCAGGATCATCGGGATCGTCATGGACTTCGGCGACTCGTGCGGATGCGGCGCGTTGCCCTGAGCGTCGGGCTCCCAGCGCTTCTCTCCGAAGAAGGTCATGATCATCACGCGCGTCATGTAGTACGCCGTGATGGCCGCGCCGAGCAGCGCCACCGAGCCGAGGATCCACCCCTCCGTGCCGCCCTTGGCGAACGCCGCCTCGATGATCTTGTCCTTGGAGAAGAAGCCGGACAGACCCGGGAAGCCGATGATCGCGAGATAGCCGAGACCGAACGTCACGAAGGTCACCGGCATGTACTTCCGCAGGCCCCCGTATTTCCGCATGTCCACCTCGTCGTTCATGCCGTGCATGACCGATCCGGCGCCGAGGAAGAGCCCGGCCTTGAAGAAGCCGTGCGTCACCAGGTGCATGATCGCGAAGACGTAGCCGATGGGGCCGAGGCCCGCGGCCAGGATCATGTAGCCGATCTGGGACATCGTCGAACCGGCGAGTGCCTTCTTGATGTCGTCCTTCGCGCAACCGACGATCGCACCGAAGAGGAGCGTCACGGCGCCCACGACGGTGACGGCCAACTGGGCGTCCGGGGCGCCGTTGAAGATCGCCCCGGAGCGGACGATCAAGTACACACCGGCGGTCACCATCGTCGCCGCGTGGATGAGGGCCGAGACCGGGGTCGGGCCCTCCATCGCGTCCCCGAGCCAGGACTGCAGCGGCACCTGGGCGGACTTGCCGCAGGCCGCGAGCAGCAGCATCAGGCCGATCGCCGTCAGCTTGCCCTCGCTCGTCTCACCGGTGGCCCCCAGGACGGGCTCGAAGGCGAACGTCCCGAAGGTGGTGAACATCAGCATGATGGCGATCGACAGGCCCATGTCGCCGACGCGGTTGACCAGGAAGGCCTTCTTGGCCGCGGTGGCCGCGGTGGGTTTGTGCTGCCAGAAGCCGATCAGGAGGTACGAGGCGAGGCCGACGCCCTCCCAGCCGACGTACAGGAGCAGGTAGTTGTCGGCGAGGACCAGCAGGAGCATCGCCGCGAGGAACAGGTTCAGATAGCCGAAGAAGCGGCGGCGCCGCTCGTCGTGCTCCATGTACCCGACCGAGTACAGGTGGATCAGCGTGCCCACACCGGTGATCAGCAGGACGAACGTCATCGACAACTGGTCGAGCTGGAAGGCCACGTCCGCCTTGAAGCCCTCGACGGGGATCCAGCTGAACAGGTGCTGGTGCAGGGACCGCTCCTCGGTGCCCTTGCCGAGCATGTCGCTGAAGAGCGCCAGGCCGATCACGAAGGAGACGGCCGCGAGCACCGTGCCGAGCCAGTGGCCCACGCGGTCCAACCGGCGCCCGCCGCACAGCAGTACGGCCGCTCCGAGCAGAGGCGCCGCTACCAGCAGCGCAATCAAGTTCTCCACGATTCAGCGACCCCTTAGAGCTTCATCAGGCTGGCGTCGTCGACCGAGGCCGAGTGGCGGGAGCGGAACAGCGACACGATGATCGCGAGGCCGACCACGACTTCGGCGGCGGCGACGACCATCGTGAAGAAGGCGATGATCTGGCCGTCCAGGTTGCCGTGCAGCCGGGAGAAGGCGACGAACGCGAGGTTGCAGGCGTTCAGCATCAGCTCGATGCACATGAAGACGACAATGGCGTTGCGCCTGATGAGTACGCCCGTGGCGCCGATGGCGAACAACAGCGCCGCCAGATACAGGTAGTTGACCGGATTCACTTCGACGCCTCCTCGGTCTCCTCGGCGGGATCGCCGTCGCCGTTCCGGTCGATGTCCGTCCGGCGCAGGTCGGGCCGCTCCAGGCGGTCGGTGGAGCGCTGCTCCAGGGCGCGCAGGTCGTCGAGCGCCTCGCTGGAGACGTCCCGGATCTGGCCGCGCTCGCGCAGCGTCTTGTTGACCGTGAGCTCCGACGGCGTGCCGTCCGGGAGCAGGCCCGCGATGTCCACCGCGTTGTGCCGGGCGTACACACCCGGGGCCGGCAGCGGCGGCAGGTGCTTGCCCTCGCGCACGCGCTCCTCGGCGCGCTCGCGCTGGGTCTTCGCGCGCTCCGTGCGCTCGCGGTGGGTGAGCACCATCGCGCCGACCGTCGCGGTGATCAGCAGGGCGCCGGTGATCTCGAAGGCGAAGACGTACTTCGTGAAGATGAGGGTCGCGAGGCCCTCCACGTTGCCGCCCTCGTTGGCCTTGGCCAGGCCGTTGAAGTCGTTCAGGGAGGCGTTGCCGATGCCCGCGAACAGCAGGATGGCGAAGCCGAGACCGCACAGGGCGGCCAGCCAGCGCTGGCCCTTGATGGTCTCCTTCAGGGAGTCGGCGGCGGTGACACCGACGAGCATGACCACGAAGAGGAACAGCATCATGATCGCGCCGGTGTAGACGATGATCTGGACGACGCCCAGGAAATACGCGCCGTTGGCGAGGTAGAAGACCGCCAGAATGATCATGGTCCCGGCCAGGCAGAGCGCGCTGTGCACCGCCTTCTTCATGAGGATCGTGCCCAGCGCGCCGATCACGGCGACCGTGCCGAGCACCCAGAACTGGAAGGCCTCGCCCGTGGAGGTGGTGTAGGCCGCGAGGGCGGTCATGCGCGCGCCCCCTTCTCCCGCGAGGCCCCGGCCTCTCCACCGGAGGCGGCCTTCTCGGCGGACGCCGCCGGTTCCCCGGAGGCGGGCTGCTCGCCCTTGGAGACGGCCACTTGGGGCTCGGTGCCCGGCGCGGCCTGCGTCACCAGACCGCGGTAGTAGTCACCCTCGTCCATGCCGGGGTAGATCGCGTGCGGCGAGTCGACCATGCCCTCTTCGAGGCCGGCGAGGAGCTGCTCCTTGGTGTAGATGAGGCTCTCGCGGCTGCTGTCGGCCAGCTCGAATTCGTTCGTCATCGTCAACGCGCGCGTGGGGCACGCCTCGATGCACAGGCCGCAGAGGATGCAGCGGGCGTAGTTGATCTGATAGACGCGGCCGTACCGCTCGCCCGGGGAGTAGCGCTCCTCTTCGGTGTTGTCCGCGCCCTCCACATAGATGGCGTCCGCGGGACAGGCCCAGGCGCACAGCTCGCAACCGATGCACTTCTCCAGGCCGTCCGGATGGCGGTTGAGCTGGTGCCGACCGTGGAACCGGGGAGCGGTGGTCTTCTGCTGTTCCGGATACTGCTCGGTCAGCCGCTTCTTGAACATGGCCTTGAAGGTCACGCCGAAGCCCGCGACGGGGTTCTGGAACCCCTGGTTGGACTGGTTCGACTGCTGCGGGTCGGCCGCCTGCTGCTGCTCGGGCAGCTGCGAGCGCTTCGGCCGGTCCGGCATGTTCGACTGATCAGCCATCGGACGCCTCCTTTCCGTCACTTTGAGTATCGGGCCCACCACTGACAATCAACTCCCGCTCATGGCGCGGGCGTCGGCGCGGCACCGGCGGCAGGCTCTGTCCGGGCAGCGGCGGCACCGGGAATCCCCCGGCCATCGGGTCGAAGGCCTCGGATTCCGCGGGCGGCGCGGCCCCCGCCTCCTGCTTCTCGCGCTTGTCGCGGAAGATGTCCACGAGTACGGAGAGCAACAACAGGGCGAGCACTCCGCCGCCTACGTAGAGCGCGACCTCGCTGAAGTCGTAGTCCTCGTTGCGTAGCGCCCGGACGGTGGCGACGAGCATCAGCCAGGCCACCGAGACGGGGATGAGGACCTTCCAGCCCAGCTTCATCAGCTGGTCGTAGCGGACCCGGGGCAGCGTGCCGCGCAGCCAGATGAAGAAGAACAGCAGCAACTGCACCTTGAGCACGAACCAGGCCATCGGCCACCAGCCGTGGTTCGCGCCCTCCCAGAAGGTGCTGATGGGCCACGGGGCCCGCCAGCCTCCCAGGAAGAGCGTCACGGACACGGCCGAGACGGTGACCATGTTGACGTACTCGGCGAGCATGAACATCGCGAACTTGATCGACGAGTACTCGGTGTTGAAACCGCCGACCAGGTCGCCCTCGGACTCCGGCATGTCGAACGGCGCGCGGTTGGTCTCACCGATCATCGTCACGATGTAGATCAGGAACGACACCGGAAGCAGCAGGACGTACCAACGGCCCTCCTGCGCCTCGACGATCCGCGACGTCGACATCGAACCGGAGTACAGGAAGACCGAGGCGAACGCGGCGCCCATCGCGATCTCGTACGAGATCATCTGCGCGCACGAGCGCAGGCCGCCGAGCAGCGGGTACGTCGAGCCGGAGCTCCAGCCCGCGAGGACGATGCCGTAGATCCCGACCGAGGCGACCGCGAGGATGTAGAGCATCGCGATCGGCAGGTCGGTGAGCTGCATCGTGGTGCGGTGCCCGAAGATCGAGACTTCGTTGCCCGCCGGTCCGAAGGGGATCACCGCGATCGCCATGAAGGCGGGGATGGCGGCGACGATCGGCGCGAGGACGTAGACCACCTTGTCCGCGCGCTTGACGATCACGTCCTCCTTGAGCATCAGCTTGATGCCGTCCGCGAGGGACTGGAGCATGCCCCAGGGGCCGTGCCGGTTCGGGCCGATGCGGAGCTGCATCCAGGCGACGACCTTGCGCTCCCACACGATGGAGAACAGCACGGTGATCATCAGGAACGCGAAGCAGAAGACGGCCTTGATGGCGACGAGCCACCAGGGGTCCCGGCCGAACATCGACAGGTCTTCGGCCGCCAGGGGCACCGATGTCTGCGCGGCGTGCACTGCCTGAAGCATCACGACGTCACCTCCGTGGCCTCGGCGGACGCCGGCAGGGTGGCCGGGCCGATGCGGACGAGTTCGCCGGGCCGGGCGCCGGTGTCCGAAGTGACGCCTCCCCCGGTCGAGTTCAGCGGGAGCCAGACCACGCGGTCGGGCATCCGGGTGACCTGCAGCGGCAGCGTCGTCACGCCCGCGGAGCCGGTGACGGCGAGCGTGTCGCCGTCCTTGACGCCCGCCTCGGCCGCGGTGGCCGCGGAGAGCCGGGCCACCGCCGCGTGCCGCGTCCCGGCGAGCGCGTCGTCGCCCTCCTGGAGGCGGCCCTGGTCGAGCAGCAGCCGGTGACCCGCGAGGACGGCCTCTCCGGCGGCGGGCCGGGGTGGCTGGACCGCCGTCTCCAAGGGCTCCGTCGCGTGCGGCCCGTCCCAGCCGCCGAGCCGGTCCAGCTCGCGCCGGATGCTCAGCAGGTCGGGCAGGCCCAGGTGGACGTCGCCCGCGTCGGCCAGCATGTGCAGGACGCGCGCGTCGGTCGGGGCGAGCCGACGGATCATCTGGTCCGGCTTGAGCGCGGCTTCGAAAAGCCGGGCTCTGCCTTCCCAGTTGAGGAAGGTGCCCGGCTTCTCGGCGACGGCGGCCACGGGAAGCACCACGTCGGCACGTTCCGTCACCTCGCTCGGCCGCAGCTCCAGCGAGACCAGGAAGCCCACTTCGTCGAGTGCCTCACGCGCGCGTGCCGGGTCGGGCAGGTCGGCGACCTCCACGCCCGCGACGAGCAGCGCGCTCAGCTCGCCGGTCGCGGCGGCCTCGACGATCTGGCCGGTGTCGCGGCCGTAGCGGTGCGGGAGTTCGGCGACGCCCCAGGCGCCGGCGACCTCGTCCCGCGCGCGCGGGTCGGTGGCCGGCCGGCCACCCGGAAGCAGCGACGGCAGCGCGCCCGCCTCAACAGCCCCACGCTCGCCCGCGCGGCGCGGGATCCACACCAGGTGGGCCCCGGTCGCCGAAGCGGTCCGTACGGCGGCGGTGAGGGCGCCCGGCACGGCCGCGAGCCGCTCCCCGACGACGATCACGGCGCCTTCGGAGCGCAGCGCCTCGGCGGCCGCGGCGCCGTCCTCGTCCAGGCCGACGCCGGACGCCAGCGCGTCCAGCCACTCGGTCTCGGTGCCGGGCGCGGCGGGCAGCAGCGTGCCGCCTGCCTTCTCCAGGCCGCGGGTGGCGTACGTGGCGAGCGAGTAGGTGCGCTGCCCGTGCTTGCGCCAGGCCTTGCGCAGCCGCAGGAAGACCCCGGGCGCCTCCTCCTCGGACTCCAGGCCGGCGAGCAGGACGGCGGGGGCCTTCTCCAGGGCGGTGTACGTGACTCCGCCGCCGTCGAGGTCCCGGCCGCGCCCGGCGACGCGTGCCGCGAGGAAGTCGGCCTCCTCGCTGGAGTGCACCCGCGCGCGGAAGTCGATGTCGTTCGTGTCGAGCGCCACGCGCGCGTACTTGCTGTACGCGTAGGCGTCCTCCAGGGTGAGCCGCCCGCCGGTCAGCACCCCGGCGCGCCCGCGCGCGGCCGCGAGCCCCTTGGCGGCGGCCTCCAGCGCCTCGGGCCAGGAAGCCGGTTCGAGCTCTCCGGAGTCGGCGTCGCGCACCAGGGGCGTGGTCAGGCGGTCCGGCTTCTGCGCGTACCGGAAGCCGAAGCGCCCCTTGTCGCAGATCCACTCCTCGTTGACCTCGGGGTCGTTCTGCGCGAGCCGCCGCATGACCTTGCCGCGGCGGTGGTCCGTACGGGTCGCGCAGCCGCCCGCGCAGTGCTCGCACACCGAAGGCGACGACACCAGGTCGAAGGGGCGCGACCGGAAGCGGTACGCGGCCGACGTGAGCGCGCCCACCGGGCAGATCTGGATGGTGTTCCCGGAGAAGTACGACTCGAAGGGGTCGCCCTCGCCGGTGCCCACCTGCTGGAGCGCCCCGCGCTCCAGGAGCTCGATCATCGGGTCGCCCGCGATCTGGTTGGAGAAGCGGGTGCAGCGCGCGCACAGCACGCACCGCTCGCGGTCGAGCAGGACCTGCGTGGAGATCGGCACGGGCTTCTCGAACGTGCGCTTCTTGCCCTCGAAGCGGGTGTCCGAGTCACCGACCTGCATGGACTGGTTCTGCAGCGGGCACTCGCCGCCCTTGTCGCAGACCGGGCAGTCCAGCGGGTGGTTGATGAGCAGCAGCTCCATCACACCGCGCTGGGCCTTCTCCGCGACCGGCGACGTCAGTTGCGACTTCACCACCATGCCGTCGGTGCACGTGATGGTGCAGGAGGCCATCGGCTTGCGCTGGCCCTCCACCTCGACGATGCACTGCCGGCAGGCGCCGGCCGGGTCGAGCAGCGGGTGGTCGCAGAAGCGCGGGATCTCGATGCCGAGGAGTTCGGCGGCCCGGATCACCAGCGTGCCCTTGGGGACGCTGATCTCGACGCCGTCGATCGTCAGCGAGACCAGGTCCTCCGGCGGAACGGCCGGCTCTCCGCCCCCGGAGGGAGCGCTATTAGTGGTCACTGTCATGCGTTCACCTCCGAGTGCTTGTCGGACCGGCCGTTCCGGTCGGCCCAGAGCGTCGACTTGGCGGGGTCGAAGGGGCAGCCCCTGCCGGTGATGTGCTGCTCGTACTCCTCGCGGAAGTACTTGAGCGACGAGAAGATCGGCGCGGCGGCGCCGTCGCCGAGGGCGCAGAAGGACTTGCCGTTGATGTTGTCGGCGATGTCGTTCAGCTTGTCGAGGTCGGACATGACGCCCTTGCCGGCCTCGATGTCGCGCAGCAACTGCACGAGCCAGTACGTCCCTTCGCGGCAGGGCGTGCACTTGCCGCAGGACTCATGGGCGTAGAACTCGGTCCAGCGCGTCACGGCCCGCACCACGCAGGTCGTCTCGTCGAAGCACTGCAGGGCCTTGGTGCCGAGCATGGATCCGGCGGCGCCCACGCCCTCGTAGTCGAGCGGCACGTCGAGGTGCTCGTCGGTGAGCATCGGCGTCGAAGAGCCGCCGGGCGTCCAGAACTTGAGGCGGTGCCCGGGCCGCATGCCGCCGCTCATGTCGAGGAGCTGGCGCAGCGTGATGCCGAGCGGCGCCTCGTACTGGCCGGGCGAGGCGACGTGCCCGCTGAGCGAATAGAGCGTGAAGCCGGGCGACTTCTCGCTGCCCATCGACTTGAACCAGTCTTTCCCGCGATTCAGGATCGCGGGAACCGACGCGATGGACTCGACGTTGTTGACAACAGTGGGGCACGCGTAGAGGCCCGCGACCGCAGGGAAAGGGGGACGGAGTCGCGGCTGGCCACGGCGGCCTTCCAGCGAGTCGAGCAGCGCGGTCTCCTCACCGCAGATGTACGCGCCCGCGCCCGCGTGCACGGTGAGTTCGAGGTCGAGTCCGCTGCCCAGCACGTTCTTGCCGAGATAGCCCGCCGCGTAGGCCTCACGCACGGCCTCGTGCAGCCGCCGCAGCACGGGGACGACTTCACCACGCAGATAGATGAACGCATGCGAAGACCGGATCGCGTAACAGGCGATCACGATGCCCTCGATGAGGCTGTGCGGGTTCGCGAAGAGGAGCGGGATGTCCTTGCAGGTCCCGGGCTCCGACTCGTCGGCGTTGACAACTAGATAGTGCGGTTTGCCGTCGCCCTGGGGAATGAACTGCCACTTCATTCCGGTGGGGAAGCCCGCGCCGCCGCGGCCGCGCAGGCCGGAGTCCTTCACGTAGGCGATCAGGTCGTCCGGCGCCATGGCGAGGGCCTTGCGGAGCCCCTCGTAGCCGTCGTGGCGGCGATAGGTGTCCAGCGTCCAGGACTTGTCCTCGTCCCAGAAGGCCGAAAGCACCGGCGCGAGCAGCTTCTCCGGGCTGGTCTCGTGGTCGATCTCGGCGGCCAACGTCATCACTCCCCCTCCTCGGCAGTCGGTCCGGCCGGGTGGGCCGGGTCGGAGGCCGAGGTCTTCTGCGGCGCGTCGTGCGAGCTGAGGTGCTCGCTGGGAGACGGGTCGTGCGGCTGGGTGCCCTCCGGTCCGCCCGTGCGCGGGTGGACCACGCGCGCGGGGGGTGCCTCGCCCTTGGCCAGACGCAGTCCGATCAGCGAGGCGGGGCCCGCGCCGCCGCTCGCCTCGACGGCGCCGGTGCGCTCGTCCGGGAAGCCCGCCAGGATCCGCGCCGTCTCCTTGAAGGTGCACAGCGGGGCGCCGCGGGTCGGCTCGACCTGGGCGCCGGAGCGCAGGTCGTCGACGAGGCGCTTGGCGCTCCCCGGGGTCTGGTTGTCGAAGAACTCCCAGTTGACCATCACCACGGGCGCGAAGTCGCAGGCGGCGTTGCACTCGATGTGCTCCAGCGTCACCTTGCCGTCGTCGGTGGTCTCGCCGTTGCCGACGCCCAGGTGCTCCTGGAGGGCCTCGAAAATGGCGTCGCCGCCCATGACCGCGCACAGCGTGTTGGTGCAGACGCCGACCTGGTAGTCACCGGACGGCTTGCGGCGGTACATGGAGTAGAAGGTGGCGACCGCCGTCACCTCCGCGGTGGTCAGGTCCAGCATGTCCGCGCAGAACCGCATGCCGGTGCGCGTCACGTGTCCCTCCTCCGACTGCACCAGGTGCAGCAGCGGCAGGAGCGCCGAGCGGGAGTCGGGATAGCGGGCGATGAGCTCGCGCGCGTCTGCCTCGAGGCGGGCGCGGACGTCGTCCGGGTAGTCCGGCGGGGGCAGTTGGGGCATGCCCAGGCCGACGCCCTCGGGGGAACTGGTGGTCACCGGTCGACGCCTCCCATCACGGGGTCGATGGACGCGACGGCGACGATGACGTCGGCGACCTGGCCGCCCTCGCACATCGCCGCCATGGCCTGCAGATTGGTGAAGGACGGGTCCCGGAAGTGGACCCGGTAGGGGCGGGTGCCGCCGTCGGAGACGACGTGCACGCCGAGTTCGCCCTTGGGCGACTCCACGGCGGCGTAGGCCTGGCCGGGCGGCACCCGGAAGCCCTCCGTCACCAGCTTGAAGTGGTGGATCAGGGCCTCCATGGAGGTGCCCATGATCTTCTTGATGTGGTCGAGCGAGTTGCCGAGGCCGTCCGGGCCGAGGGCGAGTTGGGCGGGCCAGGCGATCTTCTTGTCGGCGACCATGACCGGGCCGGGCTCGAGCCGGTCCAGGCACTGCTCGACGATGCGCAGCGACTGCCGCATCTCCTCCAGGCGGATCAGGAAGCGCCCGTAGGAGTCACAGGTGTCGGCGGTGGGGACGTCGAAGTCGTACGTCTCGTAGCCGCAGTAGGGCTGGGCCTTGCGCAGGTCGTGCGGGAGGCCGGCCGCGCGGAGGATCGGGCCGGTGGCGCCGAGGGCCATGCAGCCGGCCAGGTCGAGATAGCCGACGTCCTGCATGCGGGCCTTGAAGATGGGGTTTCCGGTGGCGAGCTTGTCGTACTCCGGAAGGTTCTTGTGCATCTTCTTCACGAACTCGCGGATCTGGTCCACCGCGCCGGGCGGCAGGTCCTGGGCGAGGCCGCCGGGCCGGATGTACGCGTGGTTCATGCGCAGGCCGGTGATCAGCTCGTAGATGTCGAGAATGAGTTCACGATCACGGAAGCCGTAGATCATGATCGTCGTGGCGCCGAGTTCCATGCCGCCGGTGGCGATGGCCACCAGGTGCGAGGACATCCGGTTCAGCTCCATCAGGAGCACCCGCAGGACGGTCGCGCGGTCGGGGATCTGGTCCTTGATGCCGAGCAGCTTCTCGACGCCCAGGCAGTAGGCGGTCTCGTTGTAGAAGGACGTCAGGTAGTCCATGCGCGTGACGAACGTGGTGCCCTGGGTCCAGGTGCGGTATTCGAGGTTCTTCTCGATGCCCGTGTGCAGATAGCCGATACCGCAGCGGGCCTCGGAGACCGTCTCGCCCTCGATCTCCAGGATGAGCCGGAGCACGCCGTGCGTGGAGGGGTGCTGGGGACCCATGTTGACGACGATGCGCTCGTCGTCGGCCTGCGCCGCGGACTGGACGACCTCGTCCCAGTCACCGCCGGTGACGGTGTAGACGGTGCCTTCGGTGGTGGCGCGGGGAGTTGCGTGAGTCACAGGGGCCTCCCGAAGGGAGTCGTTGAGGGGTGGTGGCCGGGAGACGGGTGGGCGGTCACGAGTACGACCTCCGCTGGTCCGGAGCCGGGATCTGGGCGCCCTTGTATTCGACGGGGATGCCGCCGAGGGGGTAGTCCTTGCGCTGCGGGAAGCCCTGCCAGTCGTCCGGCATCATGATCCGCGTGAGGGCCGGGTGGCCGTCGAAGACCAGGCCGAAGAAGTCGTACGTCTCGCGCTCGTGCCAGTCGTTCGTCGGGTAGACCGCGACCAGCGAGGGGACGTGCGGGTCGGCGTCCGGGGCGCTGACTTCGAGGCGGATCAGGCGGTTGTGGGTGATCGAGCGCAGGTGGTAGACGGCGTGCAGCTCGCGGCCCTTGTCGCCGAGGAAGTGCACTCCGGAGACGCCGGTGCACAGCTCGAAGCGCAGGGCCGGGTCGTCGCGCAGGGTGCGGGCCACCCGGACGAGGTGCTCGCGCGCGATGTGGAAGGTGAGCTCGCCGCGGTCGACGACGGTCTTCTCGATGGCGTTCTCGGGGACGAGGCCCTGTTCCTCCAGGGCGCCTTCGAGTTCGTCGGCGACTTCGTCGAACCAGCCGCCGTAGGGGCGCGAGGCCGGGCCCGGGAGCCGGATGGAGCGGACCAGACCGCCGTAGCCGGAGGTGTCGCCGCCGTTGTTGGCGCCGAACATGCCGCGCTGGACGCGGACCTCCTCGCCGTGCTCGCCGCGCTGGCCGGGGAGGTTGGAGGCGCCCAGGTCCTTCTCGGGGTTGACCTCGTGCGGCCCGTTGCCGTTCGTGGCGTTGTTGTTCGCGTCGCTCACCGCAGCAGCCCCTTCATCTCAATGGTGGGGAGTGCCTTGAGGGCCGCCTCCTCCGCCTCGCGGGCCGCTTCCTCGGCGTTCACGCCGAGCTTGGAGGTCTGGATCTTCTGGTGCAGCTTGAGAATGGCGTCCAGCAGCATCTCGGGCCGGGGCGGACAGCCGGGCAAATAGATGTCGACCGGGACGACATGGTCGACACCCTGCACAATCGCGTAATTGTTGAACATTCCGCCCGAGGACGCGCAGACCCCCATGGAGATGACCCACTTGGGGTTCGGCATCTGGTCGTAGACCTGGCGCAGGACGGGCGCCATCTTCTGGCTCACCCGACCGGCCACGATCATCAGGTCCGCCTGGCGCGGTGAGCCGCGGAAGACCTCCATGCCGAAGCGCGCCAGGTCGTACCGCCCGGCGCCGGTCGTCATCATCTCGATGGCGCAGCACGCGAGTCCGAACGTGGCGGGAAAGACGGATGACTTGCGCACCCAGCCGGCGGCCTGCTCGACGGTGGTCAGCAGGAATCCGCTCGGCAGTTTCTCTTCGAGTCCCATGCTCAGTGGCTCCTCAGTCCCATTCCAGGCCGCCGCGCCGCCATACGTACGCGTAGGCGACGAAGACGGTGAGCACGAAGAGCAGCATCTCCACGAGCCCGAAAATCCCCAGGGCGTCGAAGGTGACGGCCCAGGGGTAGAGAAAGACGATCTCGATGTCGAAGACGATGAAGAGCATCGCCGTCAGGTAGTACTTGATGGGAAAGCGCCCGCCGCCGGCCGGCGTGGGGGTCGGCTCGATACCGCATTCATAGGCCTCGAGCTTCGCGCGGTTGTACCGCTTTGGACCGATAAGCGTGGCCATGACCACGGAGAAGATCGCAAAGCCTGCCCCGAGGGCTCCCAGTACGAGGATGGGCGCATACGCGTTCACCGCTCCTCGCTCCTCTCAGTCGGCACTGACTGCTGGCGGTTGCGTCGGGCCCGCGAAGATCGCTTACATGTGAAGCAGGTCACAAGCCCAACTGCCCCGCATCTTATGCCTGCCGGTCTGTGATCTGCGACACGGGGTGCGACAACGGCTTTGTGATCTCCACCACCTGACGAAGGATCATGAAGTCGGATGAGCAGTGATCTTCGTACGCGAAGCGCCTGAGTGATCACCAGAGGTGACATCTCGGTGCGTCAGGCCTGGTCGGGGCGGGGTTGCACTATCAAGAGATGGCCGCTACAGGCAAATTGGTGCTGGACTTGATCACTTGATAGAGGAGCACGTTCACACTTTGGCGGCAGAGATGTGGACGGGTGTGGACGTGTGCACCGATTCACGAGTCGGCTGCCACGGATCCGCCGTCGAGCGCCCGCCGCCGAGGGCCGCCCCTCAAGGTCCGGCCGCGAAGATGTCGGCACGGAGTCATCACCGCGCCGCCACGGACCCGCCACCGGGAGACCACCGCGGCGGCACCGGAAGATCTCGGTGCGGTCTCGGCGAGGTCTCGGGGAGGTTCACCGGGGCCCCCGAGGTGACCTGTGCCACACCCGAACTGGTGGGCAAACAACCGGGCTTGGCCAACCGGCTCACTGGGTGGTAGTCCATGGGCAATTCGGACGTAACGCGGAAAACCCATGATCACAGGCGTGATCACGACTGTCCACATTGCCCGTTACGGCGTCAATAAGAAGCGACACGCCCGAGATTCAGCCGCTCGCCGGGCAACTGTGGTGCAGCACACGTTTCTTGAAGGGAACCGTGTGTCCCTGATAGCGGTTGTTCTCATGTCCCACACCGCTCACATACCCAGCCACCGGAAGCCCCGCCGCAGCGCGTCGAAGATGGCTCTGCGCGCCGGAGTTGCCGGTGGCGTCCTCAGCACCCTGGCAGTGGCCGGCGCCGCTGGTACGGCGAACGCCGCCGAGCCGGTGACCGAGACCATCGAACTGCCCACCCTGACGGCCGATCTGTCCGCGCAGATCGCCCAGTCGGCGGACGCCACCGCGCAGACCGCCGACAGCTACGAGGCCCGCGCCCAGCAGGACGCCGCGGCCGTGAAGGCCGCCAAGCAGGCCGCCAAGGACCAGGCCGACGCCAAGAAGAAGGCGGCGGAGGCCAAGAAGAAGGCCGAGGCCGAGGCCAAGCGCAAGGCCGCGCAGGAGCGCGCCGCGCGGGACGCCGAGCGCACCCAGCTCAGCACGGCCTCCGCGCCCTCCTCCGGCGGCTCGTCCGCGGGCTCCTCGGCCTCCTCGCCCTCCTCCGATGCCCCCGCGCCCTCCAGCGGCAGCGTCGCGTCGGTCGTCAGCTTCCTCAAGGCGCAGGTCGGCGACGCGTACGTCATGGGCGCCTCGGGCCCCAACGCGTGGGACTGCTCCAGCCTCGTGCAGGCCGCGTTCAAGCAGGCGGGCGTGGACCTGCCGCGCGTCTCGCAGGACCAGTCGACCGTCGGCACCGAGGTCGGCACCTCCAACCTGCAGGTCGGCGACATCCTGTACTGGGGCGGCAAGGGCTCCGCGTACCACGTCGGTGTCTACATCGGCGGTGGCCAGTACCTCGACGCCGCGAACCCCAGCAAGGGCGTCGTCATCCAGGACCTGTCGGGCTACCCGGCCTCGGGTGCCGTGCGCGTCCTCTGACGGCTTCCTGTACGTCCTCCACGTACACACGAAGGGCCGGAACCCCCAGCGGGGTTCCGGCCCTTCGACGTGCGGCCCAGAGGCCGGGTCAGGCCTTCGGCGCGACCTTGCTCAACCCGTTGATGATGCGGTCCATCGCGTCGCCGCCCGTCGGGTCCGTGAGGTTCGCCAGCATTTTCAGGGTGAACTTCATCAGGAGCGGGTGGGTGAGGCCCCGCTGGGTGGCGATCTTCATGACCTTCGGGTTGCCGATGAGCTTCACGAAGGCGCGGCCGAGCGTGTAGTAGCCGCCGTAGACCTCCTTGAGCGTCTTCGGGTAGCTCTGCAGGGCCAGTTCGCGCTGGGCGGGCGTGGCGCGGGCGTGCGCCTGCACGATGACGTCGGCGGCGATCTGCCCGGACTCCATGGCGTACGCGATGCCCTCGCCGTTGAACGGGTTGACGAGGCCGCCCGCGTCGCCGACGAGCAGCAGGCCGCGGGTGTAGTGCGGCTGACGGTTGAAGGCCATCGGCAGGGCGGCGCCGCGGATGGGCATCGTCATGTTCTCGGGGGTGTAGCCCCAGTCCTCGGGCATCGAGGCGCACCAGGCCTTGAGGATCTCGCGCCAGTCGAGCTCCTTGAAGGCGGCGGAGGTGTTCAGGACACCGAGGCCGACATTCGACGTGCCGTCGCCCATGCCGAAGATCCAGCCGTAGCCGGGCAGGAGCCGGTCCTCGGCGCCGCGCCGGTCCCACAGTTCGAGCCAGGACTCCAGGTAGTCGTCGTCGTGGCGCGGCGACGTGAAGTACGTACGCACCGCGACGCCCATCGGGCGGTCCTCGCGGCGGTGCAGGCCCATCGCGAGCGACAGGCGCGTGGAGTTGCCGTCCGCGGCCACGACCAGCGGCGCGTGGAAGGTCACCGGGGTCTTGTCCTCGCCGAGCTTGGCGTGCACGCCGGTGATGCGGCCGGTGCGGTCGTCGACGACCGGGGCGCCCACGTTGCAGCGCTCGTGCAGCCGCGCGCCCGCCTTCTGCGCCTGCCGGGCGAGCTGCTCGTCGAAGTCGTCGCGCTTCCGTACGAGTCCGTAGTCGGGGTAAGAGGCGAGATCCGGCCAATCCAACTGCAGCCGTACGCCGCCTCCGATGATGCGGAGGCCCTTGTTCCGCAGCCAGCCCGCCTCTTCGGAGATGTCGATTCCCATCGACACGAGCTGCTTGGTGGCGCGCGGCGTGAGGCCGTCGCCGCAGACCTTCTCCCGTGGGAACGCGGTCTTTTCGAGCAGCAGCACATCCAGTCCGGCCTTCGCCAGGTAGTACGCGGTGGTCGAACCGGCTGGCCCGGCCCCGACGACGATGACGTCAGCGGTGTGTTCGGAGAGGGGCTCGGTCACGGCGGGTTCTCCCCAAGGCTCGAAATCTGTGTGCCGACGGGCACGGGATATGGGCAGTCTATGAGGCGGTACCGATCAACCAGTCGAAGGGCCACTTGTGAGCGATGTGAGCGACGTGAGCGACGTAAGCCCCGTGCAGGACGCGGGCGCCGTGAGCGACGCGGGCGCTGTGCACGAAGCGGGCACCGTGGGCGTCGCGGCCCCGGCCGTCCGGCTGCGTGTCCCGACCGACGAGGACGCCTTCGTCTGGCACCGGCTGTTCGACGACCCGGAGGTCATGGAGTTCGTCGGCGGCTGGAGCGGGGAGCGGTCGACGTACGAGGAACTGACCGCGCGGCAGCGCCGGCACGACGCCGAACTCGGCTTCTGCCTGTGGACCCTGCTCGACCCCGAGGGCGAGCCGGTGGGCTTCGCCGGCGCCATGCCGTGGCCCAGGGAGTGGGGGCCGACGGGCGAGATCGAGATCGGCTGGCGGCTCGCACGGTCGGCGTGGGGCCACGGCTACGCGACCGCGGCCGCGCGGGCGACGCTGGAGCGGGTGCGGGCGGCGGGCGTGCGGTCGGTGGTCGCGATGATCGACATACGCAACGAGCGGTCGATGGCGGTCGCGCGGCGGCTCGGCATGGATCGCGCGGAGACGTTCACGTCGCCGAGCACGGGCGTGACGGCGTACTGCTACCGGCTCACGCTTTAGCGGTCAGCGGCGCCCGGGCTCCCGACGGGGACGGCCGCCCCCGGCCGGGGTTGTGGTCGGCCGGGGTTGTGGTCGGCCGGGGTTGTGGTCGGCCGGGGTTGTGGTCGGCCGTGCCGGAGTTACCCTGCCCCTACCGCTGGGGGGTGACGCCTGTGCCGAAGAGACCTGGGCCCGCCGGGCCGCCGGAAGTGCGCGTGCCGCGCTTCGTCGGGCTGATGGCGATGGACGTGCGCGAGACGGCCGCCAGGCACGGCGTCCGGCTCGCGGCGCCCGACCGGCCCGACTTCCACGACCTGGTCCTCGACTACGTCGTACGCCAATACCCCCCGCCCGACGTCGAGATCCCGCGCGGAGCCGTCGTGACCGTGTGGTTCGACGTGGGGCCGCAGGAGGGCGGGGGCGGTGCGGGCGTGCGTGAGCCGCGGCGCCCGGCGCCTCCCGACGGCGGGCTGCAGCGGGAGCTGGACGAGCCGGACGTGACCGCGCGGACGTGACAGAAGCGGCGCGCCGACGTGACGGAGGCGGCGCGCCGACGTGACGGAGGCGGCGCGCGGACGTGACTGAGGCGGCGCGCGCCTGGGGGCGTGCGCCGCCTCGAACTTCCGTCCGCCGGAGAGCTATCCGGTGAGGTGCCAGGTGTCCAGCGCCGTCTGGTGCGTCTTCGCGCCGTGCCCGGCCGGCCAGAAGTCCTCGCGCCAGGAGAGCTGGAGCGCGTACTCCGTGCCGTTGTCGGCGATGTAGCTGTGGTTGATCGCGTGGATGGTGCGGTCCGCGCGGTCCGTGTACGTGTACTCCCAGACCGCGGCCGGGCGTCCCCGGAAGGTGGTGTCCTCCAGGCGGACGCGCCGGTAGTCCGACTTGTCCGGGTCCTTCTTGGCGTGCACCTCCATGTTCTTGAGGTTCCCGTACGAGGTGTAGTCGGCGTTGTCGATGACGCCGATCTGGAAGTTCTCCGGGCCGGTCGGGGCTCCGTACGTGATCTGCGTCGGGTTGTCGCCCCGCTCCCGGCTCCAGCCGTCGGGGACCGCGAACGAGAAGCCCATCGTGTCGGTCACCCGCTCCGAACCGGCGGGCACGGGGGCGACGTCGGCGCTGTCGGTGGCCGCGTCGTCAGTGCCACCGTCCGTACTGCCGTCGGTGCCGCCGGTGTCCGTCGACGCGTCGGACGGCGTGGGCGCGGCGTCCTCGGTCGGGTCGTCCGACGAGGGCCCCTGGGAGGACTCCTCGGTGCGGCTGACGGCCGGCCGATCGTCCTTGCCCTTGGCGTCCGACTTGTCGTCGCCGTTGTCCTGCCAGAGCAGGATCCCGGCCGCGGCGCCGCCGCCGATGACGAAGGCCCCGGTGAGCGTGGCCACCCAGACGCCCGCGCGCCCACGCGGCCTGCCGGAAGCGGGCGGCGGGGCCTGCGGGTGGCCGAGTTGGAAGGTGTGGGCGGCGTCGTACGAGGCGGGGGCGGGGCCGCCTGGCGGCGGAGGGCCGCCGTGGGCCGGGGTGCCGGTGCCGTGGGCCGGAGTGCCCGGGGCGGGGGCCGGAGAGCCCGGAGCCGGAGAGCCCGGAGCCGGAGAGCCCGGGGCCGGGGCCGGAGCCGGAGAGCCTGGGGCCGGGGCCGGACCCGCGGCGCCGTGGAGCGGCAGGGCGCTCTGGGTCGGCACGGCATGCGCGTCGGGACCCGCGCCCGGGCCCGCCGCACCACCCGGCGCCGGGGCCGCCCCCGGATCGGGTGGCACCGGCGTGCCACCGGACCCGGGCGGCCCGGGCGGCATCGGCGGTCCACCCACCCCGCCCCCCTGCCCGGCCATCCGCACCAGGAACGGCCCGACGACCACCGCGCCGGCCACCCACAGCAGCCCGAACAGCAGCGCGTCCGGCAGGCTCACGCCGCCCTCGATGGTGGCCTTGGCCGAGTCGCCGCCGAAGCCCACCTCGCGCGCGGAGGTCTCGACGCCGAAGCCGCCGACCGCCGCGAGCAGCAGGTACAGCCCGAAGAACAGCCCGGCGGCCAGGACCTGCTCGCCCCGGCCCGCGCACCGGCGCGCCGCGAGGACGCCGATCGTCAGCGCGCACACCAGGCCGAGCGCCAACGCGCCCACCACCGCACCGGAGTTGAACAGGTCGCCGAGTTCGGAGAGCCCGAACGACTGGCTCTCCTGGTCGCCGCCGTACGTCGAGCGCCGCCCGGTCGCCTCCGCCTCCAGGGGCGCGCCCCAGCCGACGCCGAGCGCCGCGAGGCCCAGGTTCGGCAGGATCAGCAGCGCGGCGACGTACGGCGAGATGCCGGCGTCCTCGGTGTCGGCCGCGTCGGACAGGTCGTCGATCTGGGTGAGGGCGAGGTAGCCGGCCACGGAGGCGAGCACGAGGGCGATCGCGAGGGCGCGCAGGGCCACGCCGGCGGCGCGCACGAAGGCCTGCGCGCCGGGGCGCGCGGCCAGCCAGTACGCGAGGTCGTCGCCGTGCAGCACGCCGCCGGAGACGACGAGCGCGAGCCCGAGGGCGCCGAACATGGCGAGGAACGGGGCGGAGGACAGTTCGACGCCCTCGATCTCGGGCTGCGCGAACAGCGCGAGCACCAGCACGCCGACGGCGGTCAACACACCGACGCGGAGGGCCGCTTCGAGCCCGGCCGTGGTGCCCGTGTGCCCCGCTCCGTACGCGGCGGCGCGGGTGCGCAGCCGGTTCCTGAGGATGCGTACGCCGATGAACAGCGCCACGACGAACAGCGCCGTCACCGTGAGCGGGACCAGATGCACCGACACGGTGCCGTCGATCGCGGCGTCCGACGAGCCCGACGAGGAGCCGTCGAAGCTCCGCTCCTCGCGGCCGGTGAGCGTGACGTCGCCGCCGACCGCCTGGAGCACCGTCGCGAGCGCGATCCGCAGCCGGTCGCCGAACCCGACGACGTCCTCGCCGTCCTGGCCGTACGAGGGGATGGCGCACCCCACGGCCGTGACGAACAGCAACGCCAGCGGCCACAGCGCGGCTTGGGCGGCCCCGGCCCAGTCGCCCCGCATCGCCCGCCCGAGGTAGGCGCCGACGGGCGAGGGGCCCGCTGGGGCGGGTGTGTAGCCCGGGGGCGGGGGTGGCGGGGGTGCACCCGGAGCGGGGGGCGGGGGTGTGGCGGGGGGTGCCGCGGCGGGGGGCGCCGGGGTGGCGGGAGGAGCGGGAGCGGGGGCGGCGGCGGGTGCCGGTGACTCCGGGGCTGGGGGAACCACCAGGGTCGGGGGGTGAGTTGGGGCTTCGGGGGCCTTGTCTTCGGGTCCCGGTCCCTCGGGGTCGGCTTCGCCCGGCTCGGCGCGTTCCGAATCCTTGGGCCCCGGTGGGGACTTGGGCCCCGGTGGGGACTTGGGCCCCGGTGGGGATGTGGGCGCCTCGCCGGGCTCCGGCGGCACCGCGTCCTCCCGTTCGGCCGCCGGCACGGCATCGCGTTCGCGCCCGCATCTCATGCAGAATCGGGCCTCATCGGGAGCTGGAGCCCCGCAGTGCGGGCAGTACGACGCCATCGGAATAGCTCCGTTTTTGGGGAGAAAAATCAGGGGACGTGATCGGCGTGCGCCGACCGTCACGCCCCGGCCACGGCAAGTGGCCGAGACATATCAACTGACACATCTTCTCCAGCAAACGGTTCCCGTCAACTCCCCTGCGGGGAAGCTAGTCCCGCTTGAAACCGCGGTGCAGCGCGACGACCCCTCCGGTCAGGTTCCGGTAGGCCACCTTCGACCAGCCCGCGTCCTGCAGCCGGGCGGCGAGCTGGGGCTGGTTGGGCCACGAACGGATGGACTCGGCGAGATAGACGTACGCGTCCGGGTTGGAGCAGACCGTACGCGCGACGGGCGGCAGCGCACGCATCAAGTACTCGATGTAGACCGTGCGGAACGGCCCCCACGTGGGCTCCGAGAATTCGCAGATGACGACGCGGCCGCCGGGGCGGGTCACCCGGTACATCTCGCGCAGCGCGGCGTCCGTGTCCTGGACGTTGCGCAGGCCGAAGGAGATCGTGACGGCGTCGAACGTGTCGTCCTTGAACGGCAGCCTCATCGCGTCGCCCGCGGTGAACGGCATCCACGGGTGTCGCTGCTTGCCGACGCTCAGCATGCCGAGCGAGAAGTCGCACGGCACTACGTACGCGCCCGCCTGCGCGAAGGGCTGCGAGGACGTGGCCGTGCCCGCCGCCAGGTCCAGGACCTTCTGCGCCGGCCTCGCGTCCACCGCCTGCGCGACCGCCTTGCGCCAGAGGCGGGCCTGGCCGAGCGAGATCACGTCGTTGGTCAGGTCGTACCGTTCCGCCACGTCGTCGAACATCGAGGCGACTTCGTGCGGCTGCTTGTCCAAAGATGCGCGGGTCACGCGGAACAGTCTCTCAGGTGCCCCGCACCGGGGCTGCCCTGACCCGTGCCGGGGCACCGCCGCACGGAACGGCGCCGTCGGACTGGGCTGTGCCCACCCGTTCCGCCCTCTGGGCGGACCAGCTGCCCACAGCAGGAAACGGCAGCTCAACGGCGGCGGAACAGCAAGCGGCCCTTGATCGCCGTTGCCATGCAGGTGCCGTCGGGGGTCAGTACCGCGAAGTCGGCGTCGCCGCCTGCTTCGGGTGGGGGGACCGGGCGGTCGCGCAGGCCGGAGCGGGCCACGGCGATGCGGACCGAGGGGTGGGTGAACGGGCCCCTCAGGGCGGTCGTGCCCGTTGCGAGCAGGCGCTGGATGCCCCGGCGGGCGCTCGCGCCCCAGCGGGTGTCCGTCATGTCCAGGGCGGCGAGGGCCGTGCCGGTCAGTGGATCCGTGCCCAGCTCGGTGGCCTCGCGGGGGTCGGGCCAGTAGGCGGACTCCAGCAGGGCCACGGCGTCGGACTCGTAGCGGCCCGGGGTCAGGATTCCGTCGTCCCACTCGCGGACGCGGGCCCGCTCTCCGTACGCCGCCAGCAGCTCCTCGTACGGACCGACCGCCGCGAACCGGGCGCCGTCGACGACGACGGCGTGCCCCAGGGCGATCGCGCCCTCGTCGGGTCCGACCCCGCGCACGCGGTGGATGGTGAGCAAGGCGGCGCCCGCCGGGCTAGTTCGCGGAGAGGAGCTTGAGCTCCGGGTGCGCCGTGCCGCCCTCGATCGCCGTGGAGGAGATGTGCGAGGCGACGCGCTCGTCGACCGGGTCGTTCGCCGGGTCGTCGTGCACGACGAGGTGCTCGTACGTCGTGGCGCGCTGGGCCGGGACCCGGTCCGCCGTGCGGATCATGTCGATCATCTCGGCCAGGTTCGAGCGGTGCTTGGCGCCGGCCGAGGAGACCACGTTCTCCTCCAGCATCACCGAGCCCAGGTCGTCCGCGCCGTAGTGCAGGGTGAGCTGGCCGGCCTCCTTGCCGGTGGTCAGCCAGGAGCCCTGGATGTGGGCGACGTTGTCAAGGAAGACGCGGGCGATCGCGATCATGCGTACGTACTCGAAGATCGACGCCTGCGTGCGGCCCTTGAGGTGGTTGTTCTCGGGCTGGTACGTGTACGGGATGAAGGCCCGGAAGCCACCGGTCCGGTCCTGTACGTCACGGATCATGCGCAGGTGCTCGATGCGCTCGGCGTTCGTCTCGCCGGTGCCCATGAGCATCGTGGACGTGGATTCCACGCCCAGGTTGTGCGCCGTCTCCATGATCTCCAGCCAGCGCTCGCCGGACTCCTTGAGCGGGGCGATCGCCTTGCGCGGCCGCTCGGGCAGCAGCTCCGCGCCCGCGCCCGCGAAGGAGTCGAGCCCGGCGGCGTTGATCCGCTGGATGGCCTCCTCGACGGAGACCTTGGAGATGCGGGCCATGTGCTCGACCTCGGACGCGCCGAGGGAGTGGATGACCAGCTGCGGGAACTCCTTCTTGATGGCCGCGAAGTGCTTCTCGTAGTACTCCACGCCGAAGTCCGGGTGGTGGCCGCCCTGGAACATGATCTGCGTGCCGCCGAGCTCGACCGTCTCCGCGCAGCGGCGCAGGATGTCGTCGAGGTCGCGCGTCCAGCCCTTCTTGGTGTCCTTCGGTGCGGCATAGAAGGCACAGAACTTGCAGGCCGTCACGCAGACGTTCGTGTAGTTGATGTTCCGCTCGATGATGTACGTCGCGATGTGCTCGGTGCCCGCGTAGCGCCGGCGGCGTACAGCGTCGGCGGCGGCGCCCAGCGCGTGCAGCGGGGCGTCCCGGTACAGGTCGAGCGCCTCTTCGGCGCTGATCCGCCCGCCGGCGGCGGCACGGTCGAGGACGGACTGAAGGTCGGCCTTCTCGGTCACCGGGGCGCCTTTCGTAAAGGTCCATACAGCGGAGCGCGGAACTTCTTCAGCCTACGCCAGGCCCCCGCTCACGCCGCGTACGCCCCCAGCAGGACCCCGGCGAACGCGCCGCCCAGCAGGAACGGGCCGAACGCGATCGCCGTCCTGCGGCCCGCCTTGTGCACGACGACGAGCCAGCCCCCGTAGACCGCCGCGAACACGAAGCCCGCGAACGTGCCGAGCAGCAGGGCGCCCCAGCCGTACCAGCCGAGTGCGGCGCCGAGCGCCAGCGCGAGCTTCACGTCGCCGAACGCCATGCCGTTCGGGTTGATCAGGAACAGCACGAAATACCCGCCGCTCAGGATGAGCGCGCCGAGCAGCGCCGTCGTCCAGGAGCCGCCCTGCTCCGGCAGGACCGCGGCCACGCCGAGCAGCACGAGCGCCGTGGCCGCCATCGGCAGGGTCAGCACGTCCGGCAGCCGCATCACGGCGAAGTCGACGACCGCGAGGACGACTGCGGGCGGGGTCAGGAGCAGCCACACTGCCAGTTCCGGCCGGGGGCCGGTGGCGGCCGCCAGTGCCGCGCAGGCCGCTGCCGTGACCAGGGCGAGGGTCACGGGCCGGGGGCCGTACCGGCCGCCGTCCGGGCATTCGTTGCGACCGCCGAGCCAGCCCCTGACCTCGTGCTCGCCGTCCGGGCAGTGGGTGTGCCAGGGCTCCCCCGCCGGGGTGGAGAAGCGATACGCGGCGCGGGGCAGCAGCAGGCCCGCGACGGCGCCCCAGAGGGCGGCCCCGACGACGATCAGGGTCTGCTGCACGGTGCGCTCCGGTTCGGGTTCGTTCGTTCAGGGGCGAGCGGGAAGGCCGAGGCAAGGGTGAGGCAAGGGCGATCGGGAAAGCCGGGGTCAACCGGCCGACGCGGCCCCCGTCCGCCACGCGGGCAGCAGCTCGTCGAGCAGTGCCTCCGTCCGCGGCGGCAGCCCCCGCGCGCCGCTCCGGGCGACCAGGTCCGCGGCGAGCGCCCGCAGCCGCGCGGGATTCCCCGCCGCGTGCGTCGCCCGCAGCAGCTCGTTCCAGAGCCGCTCGTCGCCCGGCGCGGAGCCGAGCGCCGCGTTCAGCGCCTCGATCGCCTTCTCGGCCCGGTCCTTCTCCAGGTGGAACTCGGACAGCGCGAGCCCGATGTCCGCGACGAGCAGCGGCAGTTGAGCGTCGATGATCTCGTGCGTGAGCCAGCCGTACCGCCCCTGCGGCCGGTCCGCGAGCAGCGGTCCCCGCACAAGCACCAGCGCGTCCGTGAGCATCCGCCCGCGCACGGCGCGGTTGCCCGCCCCGCGCCCCTGCGTCGCCTCGTGGTACAGCGACCGCAGCACGTCCAGGTCGGACACGACGGACTTGGCGAGCGTGAGCCGGCCGGTCTCGTCGGCCCGCAGCCGGGGCGCGCCGTCGGGCTCGCTGCCGAGCCAGTCCCGCAGCCGGTCCACGAGGGCGTCGCGCACGTCGTCGGTGACCCCGCGCGGCCACAGCGCGGAGGCAAGCACCCGCGGGTGCACCCCTTCGCGGTGGAGCAGCAGCAGCGCGAGCGCCTCGTGCAGCAGCGCGCTGCGCTCGCCGTCCGGCGTCTCCAAGCCGATGATCTCGTACGAGCCGACAAGGCGTGCGTACACCGCGGGCCGCCCCTGCTCGCTGACGTCCACGAGGAACGGCGGGGCCGCCGCCGCGCCGCCGTCCGAACCGTCGCCGCCTCCCCCGGGCCTGGGGTCGGCGTCGACGAACAGCTCGACCACCGCGCGCCGCAGCGCGTCCGGCAGCTGCTGCGCCTGAAGTTCGAGGCCGAGCAGCGGGGCGAGCAGCTTGCCCTCGCCGGTGATCCGCATCTCCCAGGCGGCGCCGGGGAGGTCGCCGGACTCGGAACCGACCACGTAGCCGATGCCCAGGCGGCTTGCGTCCGCGGCCAGTTCGGCGAGCTTGACGGCGTCCTCGGGGCTCGGCTCGGCCGCGAGCAGCACCAGGTGCGGGGCCCAGCGGGTGTGCTGGGCCGGTCCTGTGCGGCCGGTGAGCACCGAGTCGTGGCCGGCGGCGCCGAGCGCTCCGCGCCGCTGCCGGGTCTCGGCCTCCATCGTCTCGATGAGCGCCTCGACGTCTTCGAGGTGCCGCAGCCGGTTCGGCGCGAGCGGTGTCAGGTCGTCGCCGAAGCCGACGAGCGTGATCGTCATGCGGTCCGACCAGCCGTTGGTGGCGAGTTCGGCGGCGACCGACGCGAACACGGCCGCCCGGTCGGCCTCCGTGCCCGCGAGCGACACGATGCCGGGCACGGCCTCCAGGTTGAGCAGCAGCCGCGAGTCGTCCATGGTGCCGAGGCAGACCAGACCGGGGTAGGGCGCGGCGGTGTCCACGTCCCCGAACCGCACGGCGTCCGTGCGGGCGAGCATCCAGAACGTCTCGTCCTGCCCCAACTGCCAGGGCGCGGGCGGCCGTCCGGACGGCTGGGCGAGCTGGAGGTGCAGGTCGCCGTTGCTGAGCCAGGCCGCGTACACCGTCGGCAGCGGGCGGGACTCCGCCGCGAGCGCGGCGGCGAGGCCGCGCAGGGAGCGGTCCAGGAGGCGTACGCCCTCGGGGTCGGCGCCCACGAGCAGCGCATCCTGGGCGTCGGCCGCGGAGCCGGTCGGCGTCGGCGGCTCCATGCCGCGGCGCAGGCCGACGGCGCCCATCGCCGACTGCCACAGGGCCTGCCGACGGCGCCGGCCGAGGGCGCCGAGCAGTCCGGCGGCGAGCAGCGGCGCCCCGATGAGCGCCTCGGGCAGCCCGAAGGACGAGTCCGAGGAAGAGGAAGACGAGTCCGAGGAATCCGACGACTCCTCGGCTCCGGTGCCGGGCATCTCTCGGCCCGTCTCCTTGCCGCCGCCCTGGCCACTGTCCTGGCCGCCGTCTTGGCCCCTGTCCTTGCCGCTGTCCTTGCCGCTGTCCTTGCCGTCTCCGCGCTCGCCGCCCTCGGGGCGCTGCTCGGGGATGGTGATGTGCGTCGTGTCCCGGTCGACGGAACCGCCGCCGCCCTGCCGGTCGCCGCCGCCCTGCCGGTCGCCTCCGCTCTCCTGGGCGCCGCCGCCCTGGCGCTGGTCCCCGGTCCTGGCGTAGTCGGAGATCTGCTCGCGGACTTCCTCGGACACCTTGGGGGCCTCGTCGGGCATCTCCACCAGCTCGCCGCCGTGCGCGTCGGCGGGCATCTCCATGATCCAGCCGGGCCGGATCAGGCTGGCCTCGGAGAGCCGCGAACCGTCGGGCTGCTCGCGGTCCTTGTTGAGCTGGTAGATCTCCTTGTACCGCCGCCCGTCCCCGAGGTGGCGCTCCGCTATCTCCCAGAGCGAGTCGTGGTGGCGTCCCTCTGGGGGCTGGATGCGGTAGAACTTCGTGTCCCCGTCCTGCCCCGTGCCCGCCTTCGCGGCGGCGTGCCCCGCCTGCTCCGCCAGCGCGCCCGCGGCACTCGCCGCCGCGGACTGCTGGTCCTGGCCGAACACACCCGGCGTCTGCTGCGCGGCGGCCGCGGTCGGCTTCTGGTTGCCCTCCAGGGACTGCCCGAACTGCGAGAGCCCCGGCGCGAAGCTGGCCGCCGTGGCGCCGACGAGCAGCAGCGCCGCGACGAGTTGGCGCGCGAGCACCTGGCTCGGCCCGGCCCCCGGCACCCGCCCCGGCATGCCGACGCCGGACAGCGCCGCCTTCACCTCCACGAGCACGCACGCGGTGAACTGCGCCCAGGCCAGCCAGACCACGACGGTCAGCACGTTGATGAACGTGCCGACGGTGATCTCCTGCTGCAGCCAGTCCAACGACGGCGCCCCGCCGGGCAGCGGCCACCCCACGAAATACGCCAGTGCACCGGGCACGCCGACGACCAGCGCGGCGAGCGCCACGAAGGCGAAGAACGCCTTGACGAAATCGCCTGCCGAGCGCCGACGCCCCGGCAGGGGCTGAGGCGTCCGGTTCCGCGGACCCGTCGAGCTTGGGGTGGTACGTCGCGCCATGGCGGGTGTCCTGGTCCTGATCCTTGTGTGGGATGCGTATGTGCGTACTCGGGTATGCGTACTCGGGCGATGTTACGGAAGGTGCCGATGCCCTGGCAGGGGCTGTGGATAACTCCCTGTGGACAACTCCGGGGCCGGCCAACCGGCCTGCCTCGGTCCGGCGCCTACCCGACCTCGTTCTCCGCCGCCGCCCGCCCGTGCACCGTCACGTCGCCGCCGAAGAACATCCCGGTGAACACCGGGCTGTACGTCATCTGGACCTCGACCTCGACCTGTTCGGCGGTGGCGGTGACGCAGTGGGTGGCCGCCACGTCCGGGCCGTTCAGGCCCATTTCGCGGGCGAACTTCTTGACCCGGGCGCCGCAGTTCTCGTAGTTGATGGGGGCGCCCTTCGCGCCTTCGTACAGGCCCTCCGTGTCGAGGTCCTGCGCGGCGTAGCGGGCGGCCTGTTCGGCGATGTCGGCGGCGCGTTCGCGCTTGGAGATGGACAGGCCGCCGTCGATGACGAACGCGGTCAGGGTGAGGAAGACGAGCGCGAAGACGATGACGGCGCCCGCGCCCGAGCCCCGGTCGTCCAGCCGGGCCCGCCGGGCGCCGGCCCACGCGCGTACGGCGCCGCAACCCCGTACGACCCGAGAAACTGCCCTGCTCACGCCGACCTCCGGTACGGATCCAGCGGGGAGCTGAAGCTCGCCTCCAGCGTCGTCGGGATGTCCAGGCCGAGCATCGCGAGGCCCCGCACCTCGCAGCTCACCTCGACCGTGAAGAGCGTGTCGGGTTCGAAGCCCGCGCTCTTCTGGACGACATGGACCGGGCCCGAGCAGACGTCCTCCAGGTCGGCCTTCGCGGCCTTGCGCGCCTCGGCCATCGCCGTGCCCTGGTCCTTCTGGATCGAGCCCGCGCGGGCGGCGTCGCGGGCCGCGCCGTCGATGGCCCCCCGGCCGTCGACGAGCTGCCCGAAGGCCACCAGGACCAGGATGAAGAGGATCATCACCGGTGCCAGGATGACGACTTCGACGGTCGAGAGCCCCCGGTCGTCGACGGTCGAAAGCCCCCGGTCGACGGCGCCCGCGCGGCGCTCCCGCACCCACGCCCGTACGCGTCGCACGCGTCCCCGAAGCCCGGCCCCCGCCGGTACCCCCCGCATCAGCCGCCCTCCTCGACGAACCGTTCCACCGGCCCCGACGACTGCGCGTGCACCGTCAGGTCGAGCCCCGGGAAGACCGAGGGCACGTCGGCCGTGATCTCCACGCCGACCGTGTTCTGCTCCGGCTGGACCGTCTTGACGTCGGGACCGAGCACCAGCTTCGGGCCGAGCTGGCGGATGTAGGCGTCGACGACGTCGGTCGCCTCGCCGCGCCAGCCGCCCGGGTTCTCGTCGGCCGTGGCGCGGGCCTTGCGCGCCCCCGCCTGGGCCGCCGCCTGCGCGACGTGGTCCGCGAAGAAGTACAGCGCGAACTGCACCGTCGCGAAGATCAGGAAGAAGAGCACCGGGGTGAGCAGCACGAACTCGATCGCGGTCATGCCGGATTCGCCGCGGGCGGAGACGGCCTCCACCCTTCGGCGTACGAAACCCGGCATCCGGTCACGATTCACGGTTCAGCAGGTCTTGCTGGCGTCGGCGCCCTCGATGCAGTCGCTGACCTTGTCGGCGCCGCCCTTGAGCGCGTTGTTGATGATCGCGGCGACCACGCCGACGATCGCCACGACGACCGCCGAGATGATCACCCACTCGACCGCGGACGCGCCGCGGTCGAGCTCGCCGGAGCGGGCGCGCTGCACGCGGCCCCGCAGGAAGGTCACGAGGAAGTCGACCGCCGGGATGCCGGTGTTGAAGTTCCGTCCGTTCATGGTGAGTTGTCCTCTCGAAAACAGAGTGTGTGGGGGGATGTACGGGTCTGTGGAGCTGCGTTCGACGTGTCCCCGTCAGAGGGTTCAGGGGTTCAGGCCTGGAACACGCGCATCGCCGCCGGAAAGATGAGGAACACCAGGAATCCCGCACACAGCAACAGCTGTGCCACCAGCATCGACTGTGACTTCTCGCCCGCGCTGCCCTCGATCTCGGCGAGCTCGCGGTGCCGCATGGTCTCCGCGCGGGAGGCGAGCGACTCGCGCACCTTCGCGCCGTCGTCCGCGACCAGGGCCAGGGACGCGGAGAGGTCCTTGAGCTCTTCGACGCCCAGGTCCTCGCCGAGCGCGCCGAGCGCCTGCCACTGGCTGATGCCGGTGATCCGGGCGTCGGCCAGGGCGTTGCGGATACGCTGCGCCGCCCAGCCGTCGGACACCTCCGCCGCCGACATCAGCGCCTCGGGCAGGCCGCGGCCGCCCGCGAGGCTCATGGAGACCAGGTCCAGATAGGCGCCGATGACGCGCCGCAGGTCGCGCCGCTTGTCCTGCGCGTCCCGCCGCACTTCGAGGTCCGGCAGGAAGAAGAAGAGCACCCCGAACATCAGGGCCAGCCACACCGGGATGATGGGGCTGCGGCCGAAGCCGAGGGTGAAGATGATCACGAAGAGGAACGGCCCGAAGAAGATGCCGGTGGCCGCGAGCAGCACCTTCGTCGCCAGGAACTTCTCCCAGCTCCGGTCGAGCACGGCCAGGTCGGCCCGCAGCGACCGCATCTCCCAGCCCTGCTGGACGTAGAACTCGGCGACGCGCAGGCCCACTCGGGTGCGCAGGCTGCCGAGCCGCCCCGTGTCCGCGGCGTCCGGCGCGCGGTGCGCGGACTCGTACGCGGCGCCGCGCGCCCGCATCGCGTCGATGCGCGCGACCGTGGCGACCGCGCTGCGCCTGGACGGCATCAGCGCCCGGACGAGGGCGAAAACGCCGAGGCCCAGGGTGGCGCCGATGACGATCGGCATGGTCAGGTTCATCGACGTACCCCCTCAGTGGTGCCCGGGTGGGGCGGGTGCGGGGTGTTCGCGTGCGGCGGCAGCGTCTGCGGCCCCGCCGCGCCGGCTTCGGCGCCGGGCACCGGTGTCCCGCCCGGCCCCCGGGGGCGTACGAACTGGACACCCGGCTCGTCCCGGACGAGGAAGCGGTCCGGCGTCTCGACCGTCGACAGCTTGCGCAGCCACCAGAAGCCCAGCGCGAACAGGCCGCACACGCAGGCGAGCACGAGCTGACCGACGGGCGTGCCGTACGGCGACACGAACTCGCGGTTGAAGATCGAGAGTCCGAGTACGAAGGCGATGGAGACCGCGACCACGATCTGCACCGAGCGCCGGGTCGAGGCGCGCTGCGCCATCACGCGCTGGCGCATGTCGACCTCCTCGCGCGCCGACTTGGCGAGCGCGCCGAGGACCTGGCGCAGGCCGGGCCCGCGCAGCTTGGAGTTGAGGATCAGCGCCGCGACGATGATGTCGGCCGAGGCGTCGTCGATCTCGTCGGCGAGGATCTGGAGGGCCTCGGGCAGCGGCGTACGCGCCCTCAACCGGTCGACGAGGGCGTCGAGATGGGGCCGAAGCACCGGCGCGGCGGCCCGCGCGGACGCCGGAATGGCCTGTTCCAGGCCGACCGCGCCCGCGATGGTGTCGCGCAGTGACTCGGTCCAGGCCGCGAGGGCCTCGACGCGCTTCATCTGCTGGCGCTCCTCGGCGGCACCGCCGAACAGCTTGTCCCAGAAGAAGACGAGGATGCCGGCCGCGATGCCGGCCACCGCCCACCGCGAGAGCAGCAGGACGACCAGGCCGACGCCAGCGGCGAGCGAGCCGCGCTGCCCGGCGAACCGGACGAGTTCGCTCATCCGCTCGCTGGCGCGCTGCTTCTCGTGGGCGGGCTTGGCGGGCAGCCCGCGGATCGCGACCGCGAGCAGCGCGAGGCCGCCGCCGACGGCGACGCCGCAGGCAAGCCCGTACAGCACGGGCAGCGAGAACAGACCCCCCATGGAGCCGAGTGAGTTCATGTCGTGCTCACCCCCATTGCCCGGCGGGCCGGTAGCCGAATGCGGCGAGGTCGTCCATGCAGGCGATCGGCGCGTGCGGCACGACGCGGCCGTCCGGCGCCTCCGCGAACACCTCGCTGGACAGCACGCGCCCGTCGACGCCGTTGACCTCGCGGACGGAGGTCACCATGCGCTGGAGCTTGCCGCCGGTCTGGTAGTTGTTGCGCCGCTGGATGAAGACGACGAAGTTCACGGCGCCGGCCACGAGCATCTGGCTGGCCTCGATGGGCAGCCGCTCGGAGGCCTGGAGCGCGTACGTCGAGATCCTGTTGAAGACCTCGCTGGAGCTGTTGGCGTGGATCGTGGACAGCGAGCCGTCGTTGCCCTGCGACATGGCGTTGAGCATGGTCACGATCTCGTCGCCGAGGACCTCGCCGACGATGACGCGGGAGGGGTTCATGCGCAGCGACCGCCGCACCAGCTCGGCCATCGAAATGGCGCCCTGTCCCTCGGAGTTGGGCAGCCGCTCCTCGAACGCGACGACGTTGGGGTGCAGGTCGGCGAAGGTGTCGAGGCCGAGCTCCAGGGCGCGTTCGACGGTGATGAGGCGCTCGTGCGGCGGGATCTCGTTGGCGAGAGCCCGCAGCAGCGTGGTCTTTCCGGCGTTGGTGGCGCCCGCGATCATGATGTTCTTGCGGGCGCGCACGGCACAGGCGAGGAAGTGCGCCACATCGGGCGTGAGCGTCCCGTTCCCCACCAGATCGGACATGAACACCTTGCCCATGCGCGCGCGGCGGATGGACAGGGCGGGCCGCCGGGCCACGTCCATCACGGCGGAGAGCCGGGACCCGTCCGGAAGCCGCAGGTCGAGCTGCGGGTTGGCGGTGTCGAAGGGCCTGGACGACAGACCCGAGTAGGCGCCGAGCACCTGGATGAGCTCGATCAGCTCCTCGTCGGTCTCGGCGACGGGCTCGCCCGTGACCTCGCGTCCGTCGGCGTACCCGACGAAGACCTGGTCGCACCCGTTGATGTCGATGTTCTCGACCTCGGGGTCGTCCAGGAGGGGCTGGAGGCGGCCGACGCCGAAGAGCGCGGCGTGCACGGCGGCCGCGTACTGCTCCTCGGTCTCGGCGTCCAGCGGGGTGCGCCCGGCGTTGATCTCGCCGCGGGCGTACTCCTCCAGGATCTGCGCGATGACGGCGCGGGCGTACTGCCGCTCGTCCTCGGGGGACATCGGCGTGACGCCGGAGACCTGGTCGAGGCGGCGCTGCTCGGCGATGCGGTCACCGGCGTCCTGCCGGAACCGCTTCACCAGCTGGTGGTCGACGGCACTCATCGCGCGGCACCCGCCGTCGGTCCCGCGGCCGGATTCGCCCAGGCGGCGCCGTACTGCTGATACAGATCGACGGTGACTTTCCGCGCGGACCGGATGAGCATCGACTTGTCGAGCCGCCCGCGCTTGCGTCCGGCCAACTGGTCGGCGCCGGCCGGGTCGTCGGCGAGGGTGCCGACGACGCGGGCGCCGGTCTGCGCGGCCACGAGCATGTCGTTGACCTGGTGTATCAGCTTGCCGGAGGTGGCGGGGTCGGCGATGAGGACGACCCCGATGAGGGGCGTCGCGAGGGAGGCGGCGCCGCGGGTGCCGCCGTGCAGCTTGGCGGCGAGGGCGGCGGCGCGGTCGCGTACGCGGGCGATGGCCTCCGGCTCCGTACGCGAGATGAGCAGGACGAGGGCGGCGTGCGGGAACAGCTCGACGGCCGGGCTGTCGCCCGCGATCCGCCCGCAGTCGGCTATGACGTCGGCGGGCGCGTGCGGGGAGTCGGCGAGCTGGGCGAAGGCGCGCCCGAGCGTCGGCCAGATCCCGGCGAGCCCGGCGGCCTGCTCGGAGCTGCCGAGGCCGACGAGCACTTCGAGTCCGCCGGACAACGGCTGGGTGTGGTCCCAGAGTTGGTCGGGGACGAGCCCGCGGCGCGCGGCCGCGGCGATGGACAGCATGCCGGTGTTCGGGTTGAGCGGGCCGCCGTGCGCGGCCGCGCTGCGGTAGACGAGGTCGCCGCCAGCGGGATCGGTCTCCGCGACGAGCACGCGCCGCGGCCACACCGCCGCGAGCGCGACGGCCGCGGTGGTGACGCCGGGGGAGCCTTTGTCGGCGGCGAGAGCGATGAGGGCCATGTGTCTGGTGTCCGCCCTCTAGTCGGCGGACGTGGGGACGATCGCCACGGCGACTTCACCGAGCGACGCGGCGCTGGTGACCGCGGCGACGTCGTCGTTGTCGACGAGCACCGTGATGCTCAGGTTGCCGGTGCTGATCGTCGAGTCTTCCTTGCTGTTGACGAGGCCGACGCGGGCGTCAGCGACGAGGGGTGTACGGGCGGACGAGCTGCCTCCCGTCCCCTTGTCGTTGTCACTGGAGCTGGAGGAACCGTTGGCGGCGACGCGATAGAGGGCGACGGTGTCGCCCTGCTTCAGGGTGGAGGGGTACTGCCCCTCCTTCAGGGCGAGGCCCACGGAGGCCTTGCCGGTGGGCAGTCCGCCCTTGTCGTCGAACATCTCGCCGACGACGACGGTGCCGGGGTAGATGGTGGTCTTGGCCTTGAGCTTCTGCAGCGCGCCGAGCTGTGACTTCTTGATGTAGTGGATGCCGGTGTCCTCGGCGACCATCACGGTGGTGCTGTTGCCCGAGTTGACTGATTCGCCCGGTGCGACCTTCTCCGTCACCTTGACGACCTCGATACGATCCCCCGCGCGCAGCACCAGCACCGTGGCGCCGAGCGCGCCGACCAGGATGAGCAGAACGGCCAGCGCGGCGAGTGCGGGTTTGCGCTCGCGAGGCGCTGTGGGAAGACGCTCACCGACCCCGGCCGGAGCCGGTACGCCGGAACGGTTGTGGCCCGCCCCCGTACGCTCTTGGATCTTCACGCAACCGCTCCCCGTACGACCAAGAAAAAACCGTCATTTGAGACACTTACCTCCGCCTCGGCCGGGGTTCCGTTGGCCCGTCAGCCCCAGGCGCAGTGTCAAGCCATCGCACCGTATCAGCAGCACATAAGGCCCTCAAGGCGCGTTATGGATCGCGAAGCTCAGGCGCTTCATCGTTATTCACGCGCAACGCGAGGCGGCCGGTTCCAGCATTGCCGGAGCCCTTTCCCCGCACGTCGCTATGTGCATACGCGAACCAACTGGCTTTGCAGACGCGGTGGCGTACGGCGACTTTCCGCCACACGGACCCGCACCCCCTTCGACCACAAGGACGACGCCGGGTGGGGCGGGAGCGGTTCCCGTGACGGCGGAACCCGTCCCCGCCGCGCGTCATCTCACCATCCGGCACACGCCGTTTCGGGTACCGGTCCGTACCAAGTCCCGTACCTGCAAAGCTTCTTACCGAAAGAGAAATTCAACCCCCATGAGACTTTCCTTTCCTTCCCGCGCATCCCGGACATCTCGCGCATCCGGCGCGACCCGCGTGACCCGCGTGACCCGCGTGACCCGCGTGACCCGCGCCACCCTCGCCTCCGCGACGGCCGCGACCGCCCTCGCGCTGGTGGCCACGAGCGCACCGTCCGCCAACGCGATCATCGGCGGCACCGAAGTCTCCAACGACGCCTACCCGTTCATGGTGGCCGTCCTGGAGAAGGGCTCGGGCAGCGCCTTCGACCGCCAGTTCTGCGGCGGCAGCCTCATCGCGCCGGACGTCGTCATGACGGCCGCGCACTGCCTCGTCGACGACGCGGGCAAGCCGGTCAAGGCGAAGACGGTGCAGGTCGCCGTAGGCCGCACAGTCCTGTCGAACACCAACCAGGGCCAGATACGCAACGCCAAGACGACCGGCACCGGCAGCCGCGGCAGCATCGTCGTCCACCCCCGCTACCTGAAGGGCAAGGACGCGTACGACATCGGCTTCATCCAGCTGAACAAGCCCGTGCGGGGCATCAGCCCGGTCAAGCTCCCCACGCAGGGCACCGACTCCCTGCTGCGCCCCGGCCAGAAGGCCACCGTCACCGGCTGGGGCAACACGGACACGGCCCTGACCCACACCCCCGACCGCCTCCGCCAGGTGAGGGTCCCGATCCTCTCCCACAACGAGTGCAAGGTCAGCTACGACGGCTACAGCTCCAAGGTCAACTTCTGCGCCGGGGTCGAGGGCAAGGACTCCTGCCAGGGCGACAGCGGCGGCCCCATCTTCCGCACCGTGCCCGGCCGCCAGGACCCGATCCAGATCGGCGTGGTCAGCTACGGCGACGGCTGCGGCGACCAGGGCGCACCCGGCGTCTATACGTCCACGAGCTCGGCGAAGCTGTGGAAGACGCTGGACGAGTCACCGGAGGGCAAGCGGCTGAAGCGGACGCTGGGCCGCCGGTAGGCACGGGCCGCCGTCGCCTCCGCCTCCGGCGAGGCGACGGCGGCTCCCCCGACTCCCCCTGCTCCCCCCCTCAGTCGAACCGCATGTGCTTGACGCTGGTCCACGCCCGCCGCAGCCGGCCGCGCGCCGCGCTGTCCGTGTTCGGTACGAGGGTGAGTCCCGTGGACCGGGCGATGTGGTCGGCGGCCTGGGGGACCGTGATGCGGTCGGTCCACAGTTGCTCCGCGAACTCCGGCCGGCGCAACCGCTCCAGGCACAGGTCGAGCTTCGACACGGCGAAGCTCTCGCGCCGGAGCGGGGCGTCCCGGCCGCCGACGACCCGCACGACGTGCCCGAGGCCGCGCTCGCTCAGGCGCTTGAGGACGGTGCGCCGGTCGGCGAGGAGCGCGAAGTGCCGTACGTCGTGACCGCGTTCGCGCAGCCGCCCGACGGTCTCCTGGAAGTACGCGGGCTCGACGACCGTCATCGGCACGATCACCGTTCCCTCGTGCTTGGCCAGGGCCAGGTCGAGCACGTCGTACACCGCTTGCCGCCACACGGGCAGATCCTGGAAGTCGCCGCGCAGCGCGGGCGGCATCATGCGATGCAACCCGAACCCGACGTACTCCGGATCACAGACGACGCTGCCGGGCAGCCGCCGCTGAATCTCGAACGCCGTCTGCGTCTTGCCGCCGCCGAAGGGGCCGTTGAGCCAGAGGAGCATGGGGAGAACGGTACGCCGGGGCAGGTAAAGGATGGGTACGGAGTGGGGCGTACCGGGCTGCCGCGGCGGCACGCCGGCTAGTGGCTCGACTCCTCGGGACGCGGGTCGAGCACCTTGCCGAGAAGCCCGGACACCCGGTCCGAAGCCGTGAGTTCGCGGGTTTCGATGTGCTCGAAGACGATGGCCAGGGCCAGGTCCACCGCGTCCGCGTCCCCTGTCACGGTGCCGAAGCTGCCGTGCCCCTTTCCGCGCGGATTCTTGCCGCGGGTCATGCTGATCTCGACCCCGGGGCGGCTCAGCGTCGCCGCCCGCTCGAAGCCCGCCACGGCGTACACGTACGGCCGCCCCTGGCACGTCATCTTGAGCGCCCGCGACTTGTTCCGGAGCGCCTTCTCATTGAATTCGAGCGGCACACGCTCCCCGCCCACGTCGAAGCGCGCGTTCTTCAGGCAGGGCCGGGCGGGTCCCACGGTGCGGTACACCACGTCGGGCATCTGCTCCCCGAACAACCGCGTCTCGTACTGCCGATGGCCACCCTTGAGGCCGGGCTTGCGCCACTCCACCTCCACGGTGACGTCACCGAACGGGCCCACCGTCCCCGTCAGCCCGTCCACCTTCCCGGCGCGGCCGGGCAGCTTCTTGCCCCGGTACCACTCCAGCTCGAACTCAAATTCCACCATGATCCCTCACCTGTTGTGGTCCCCTCCCTACCAGTTCATGGGGTTCAGTTTCGACTTGGCGATGCCCTTCCCGAGGTCCTTGGCCTTGTCCCCGACCCAGTCCTTCGCTTCTCCCGCGCCCTTCTTGATGTCGTCCCAGTGCTCGACGACCTTGGCCCCGCCGTAGACGGCTCCGGTGACGACGGTGGCGCCGATGGTGAACGGGTTGGGGGCGACCATCGCGGACGTCAGGGAGGCGTTGAAGCCGACCTCCGCCACATCCGCGACATATCCGGCGCCCTTCTTCTTGAACGCTTCGACCGGGTTCCCCTGCGCCACGACGTTGGCCGCGCTGACACCTGTGGACAGGGCGCTCGCGCCGACACCGGCTACGCGCAGGAAGCCGCCCGCCTTGCTCGCCGCGCCGAGGCCCTTGAGGAACGGGGAGGCCGTCCTGCCCGCGGCGATGACGCTCGGGCGGGCGTTGTTCAGCTTCTGGAAGTACGCGGCCGAGCGGCCCACGCGCAGCAGGCTGGCCTGGCCGGAGCGGGTCACCAGGGCTCCGGAGTGGGTCACTCCGCCGTACCGGGCGGCGAGCGCGTCCGAACCGACAAGGAAGTTGATGCCCCTGGTGACGAGCGGTGAGCGCACTCCGGGCAGCGCGCGGAACCCGTCCCAGCCCCGGGACAGCAGGTCCGCCCGGAATCCCGCCGAGAACGGCACCCGGCTTGCCTGCTGGTAGAGCCTGCTCCGGGCGAAGTGATTGCCCAACTGGCCCGGCAGCCAGCTCCCCGGAGCCGCCAGCGAACGCAGCTCACCCGCGGGGATGCGGAGCAGACCGCGCTGAGCGAGGGCGCGGTACGTGCCGGGGCGGCTCAGCCAGGAGGACTCCACGGCTGCCCGCAGCAGCCCTTGCTTCCACGAGTTCTTCAGGAAGACATTTCCCATGGCGGTGCCCGCGACGAGCGAGATGCCGCCGATCTTCACCGTGGTCATCACATCGCTGAGGTCGTTCAGGAACGTCTCGATGTCCTTCTCGCCGACCTCCTTCAGACCCGGCACCTTCGCCAAGTAATGCGCCTCGATCCGGGCCAGCCAGTCGCTGTACGTCTCCCGGTGACCGCGCTTGAAGAGCTGTTCGCCCCGCACGAGGGTCGCGCGCTTGCGCAGGTCGGGCGGGGTTGTCGTGACCCAGGTGCGCATCGGCTTGATGGGGGCCAGCTTGTCGGTGACGCCCAGCGTGGAGGCGCGGGTGAAGGCCTCGTCGAGCTTGTCCGCCAGGCCGCCCTTGCCGTCGATGAGCTTGGCGAGCTGGTCCAGGTCGTCCGGATTGACGTTACGCATTCTGATTCCCCCGTGCTTCAGGTGCTACGACGCAGTTCAGGCGGTGACCAGGTCCGCCTTGTCCGGCAGGAGGTCCGTGAGCTTGTCCCAGACCTCTCCGGCGCTGGACCGGACGAGCCGCAGCGTGCTCTCCGGGCCGACCTGGCCCTCCTCGATGGGCTCCTCGGGCTGCACCCGCAGCCAGTAGCCCTGGTCCCCGCAGTCCCACACCGCGATGCTGCGCACCGTCTGGTTTCCCTCGGCGCCCCAGGCCGTCGTCATGCGCCACGTGGAGTCGAGAGACAGCGTCAGGTCGACGAGCGCGCCGAGCTCGGGCTCGGCGAGGTCGCTCGCGGCGGAGAGGGCGGCGATGCCCGCGGCCCGGAGGTCCGCCGCCTCGTCGGAGACGCCTTCCAGGGCGGCGAACACCGCGTCCAGCGCGCCCATCGTCGTCGTGATCTCGGAGACCCGTGAGATCCCGGACGCGTTCTCGGAGACCCCCGCGATCCCCGGCTCGTCGCGCTCGCCCCGCCGCAGCTTGACCTTGCGGGCCATCTCCCACACCAGGGTCCGCGGCTCGATCGGGACGTACTCCGACTCCTCCTCGCCGGGCCACGCGTCGTGGGAGAACACGGCGTCCGGCCCCACGACCACCCCATGGGCGAGCGGGCCGTGCTGACCGGTCACCTCGGCCTGGATCATCACCACCGGGCTCGCCAGGGCGGTCAGGAACTCCCGGAGCAGCGGGGAGAGCTCGCCCTCGGGTCCGACCAGGCCGATTTGCTGAAGCTCACCAAGAGAGTGGTGCAGTTCGGCGGGCGGTGTCTCCTTGTCCAGGAGGTGGGCGAAGACGGCGAGATGGCGGTCGGCCAGCTTGAACCGGCCACGCGAGCTGTCGAAGGAAGGCATGTGGATCAGTGTTGCTTACACAGATCCATCGGTGCGGAGCGGGGTGACAACCGGACTCAGGAGGCGACGCGGGAGAAGATCCTTCCGGGGGCGGAGATCATCGCGCCCCGCAGCGAGAGATTGCGGGTGTAGACGCCCTCGAAGAGGATCGCCAGGCTGAGGTCCACCGAGTCCGTCGCTCCGGCGGTGCTGCCGGTGATGGTCTTCGGGTTCTTCCAGCTGGAGCGCGCCATCACGACCCTGGCTCCGTCACGTTCCAGCACGTGGTGCCGCTTGTTCTGCTCCTCGACGTACGCGTACTCCCGCCCGAGGGCCCAGATCCGCAGGCCCCGGGCCCGTTTGTCGACGCTCCACGCGTTCCGCGAGAACGACGCCGTCTGGCCCGCGACGGTCAGCAGCCCCCTGGCCAGGCGGGGTTGCACGGTGTAGCCGAGGCCGCGGAAGGTGGCGGGCGGGATGCTGTCGCCCCGTACGGCCGTTCCGACGTAGAGGCTCTGGTCGGCGGCAGGCACGACTTCGCGTGCCGGGTAGGCGAGTTCCACCGCTCCCAGGTTGGCGACCTCACCCGTCCACCAGTAGACGCGGTCACGCGCCCTCATCTGGGCGCTGGGTTCAGCCCGACGCAGTTCGAAGGAAAACCCGCTGCTCACCATTCCGCGTTCTTCTCCACTTCTAATCGAACGGGTTGAGCGACTTCACCAGGTTCTTGCCGCCCTCTTTGAGCTTGTCCACGCCTTCGCCGACCTTCTCCCCCGCCCAGCGTCCGGCATCGGCGACCTTGCCCGGGAACTTTTTCACCTTGTCCCAGTTGTCGATCATCGAGGAAACGCCGTAGACGACTCCGGTCACCGCGGCGGCGCCGATGGTCACCGGGTTGGGCGCGATCATCGCGGCGGTCAGCGAGGCGTTGAAGGCGACGCCGGAGACGTCCGAGATGTACCCGGCCTTGTCCTTCTTGAAGGCCTCGATGGGGTTGCCCTGCTGGACGAGGTCGAACGCGCCGATACCGGTGGCGGCGATGCTGCCTCCGATACCCGCGGCGCGCCACCACCCGGCGGTCTTCGCCGCCGCGCCCGCCCCGGAGGCGAAGGCCGCGAGCCTGCTGCCGCCGGTGGCCGTCTTGAGTGCGGCCGCGCCCTTTCCGACCTTGAGCAGGCTGGCCTCCCACGCGAACTGCTTGCCAGCGAGGGCCGCGTACTTGTCCGCTCCCGTGAGGACGTTGAGGATCGGGGCCGGCGTCCGGGCGCCGATGGAGGCGCCGAGCCGGGCGATCTTGCCCGGGATGTAGCTCGGCGCCTTGCCCTTCAGGATCTGGGCGAGCGTCGTGCCGGGCGCCTTGAGGGCGTCGCCCTTCTTGAAGTACTTCATGAGGCCGAGCGTTCCGGCGGCGGCCACCTTGAAGGCGCCCGGGACCGTGGAGGCCAGGGCGGTCAGTTCGATGTAGTCACTGACGACTTCGCCCAGGTTCTCGTTGTTCGTGACCTTGGCGACGGCGTCGCCCTTGACGCGGGTGATCCAGTCGCTGAGGGTCTCGCCGTCCTTCTTCTTCAGCCAACTGGGGTCGAACTTGCTGCCGTTGGCCACCGAGGCATTGGCGATGAGCATGATGTCCGGCGGCAGCTTCGCGTCCTTCAGCTGCTCCTTCGTGAAGCCCGCGTAGAGCGCCGCGGCCAGCGGGTCGCCGTCGCCCGCCCTGATGATCGCCGCCCGCCTGCGCAGATCGGGTGCCGTCTTCGTCACCCACGACGTCATCGGGTTGATGGGGGCGAGCTTGTCCCGGACGCCCAGGTTCGAGGCCCGCGTGAAGGCCTCGTCCAGGCGGTCCTGCAAGTTGCCCTTGCCCTCCAGCAGCTTGGCGAGCTGCTCGAGGTCCCCTGGCTTGGCGACACGCATGGAGCTGTCCGTCACTTGTCCCCCTGAATCCAACCTGACTGCATCGCGATTGCTGATTCGACTGCCACTCGGACGACCACCGGATTCGCCACTCGGACGACCACCGGGTGCTACGAAGCCGACTCGACGAGGAGCTGCTCCTGATCGGGAAGGAGGTCCGTGATCTGCTCCCAGATCTCCTTGGCCGTGACGCGCCGCACCTTCAGCTCGCTGCTCGCGTCCACCTGCCCCTCGCGGACCGGCTCCGCCGGGGCCTCCCGGACCCAGTAGCCCTCAAGGCCGCAGTCCCAGACGGCCAGCGCGGACACGCCGAGGCCGTCGGGGGCGCCCTCGCCGCCGGGCCACGCCACCGTCATGCGCCACATGCAGTTGAGCTGCGCCAGGACCTCCGCGAGGCGGACCGGGGCGTGCGCGGCCTCCGCGATGGCCGCGGGCTCGCCGGGGCCCTCGGATTCCATCCGGTCGAGGACGGCGTCGAGCACGCCCATCGTCGAGACGATCTCCTCGCCGACGTCATCGGCGTCGGCGTTGTCCTGGTGCAGATCCACCATCCGGGACAGCGCGAAGACCAGCATCTCGGGCTGCACGGGGGCGTACTCCGACTCCTCTTCCCCGGGCCAGCCCTCGTGCGTGAAGACGAAGTCGTTCCCCACCACCGCGCCGTGGTTCGTGACGCCCTGGGGTCCCGTCGTCTCCACGCGGGCGATGACGTGGGGCTCCATCAAGGTGGAGACGAGCGGGAAGAGTTCCGCCGAGATCTTGCCGTCCTCGTCGATGATTCCCGCGGCCCGCAGTTCGGAGTGCGCCTGCGACAGTTCGGCCGGCAGTTCCGCTTCCTCGACGAGCAGCCCCAAGACACTGATGTGCGCGTCCGACAGCCGCAGCCGTCGCCGGGCCGGATCCATGGCAGGCATGTTCTTCTCCCTCAGACCTGTGTGAGCTTGCCGCACAGTGTGTGGCGTAGGGGGCGGGCGGGGCCACCCTAAGGGTGCCGGTGCGGGGCGGCGGTCGTGCGGGACAGCGCGGCGAGGAAGGCCGCCCGGTCACGGGTGGCGATGGTGAGCCGCTCGCCCTGCCGAGTGCCGATCACGACGCTGTCCATGCCCATCGGTACGCCCCAGGCGCCGCCGACGAGCCGCGGGTTGCCCTGGTCGGCGGCGCGGAACCCGGGCAGCGGGGCGTCGACCGTGTTCAGGGAGGTGGCGTGGCGCTGCGCCGCTCCCGGGATCCCCTGACTCGCGGCCGCCTGGACGGAGCCCGGGTCGATGGCCGCGAGCGGAATGCGTTCACGGCCCACCCGCAGCGTCTGCGCGTCCAGCTCGATGCGGTGGTAGACGAACTTCGACAGCGGTACGGCCAGGCAGACCATGAGCGGCAGGAGGAACAGCGCGCACAGGCCCAGCCAGATACCGAGATCCTGGGGCAGCGACTCCACGCCCATGTACGCGATGCCGGCCAAGTAGACCACTATGCATATGACGGACCACGTTTTCGCGGGTTTCTCGACGTAATGCATGGTTCCTCACTGCGGGCTTCGATACGCGTACGACTGGTTGACGCTATCGATGCGTTCCGCAGTTCCGCCAATGATGATTCCTGGTCAAGTTGCCCCATAGCTGGCACCCTGCTGTCGCGGGCGGCGTGAGAATGGCAACGGATTACCGACGCCGCAAGGCGCCTGAGTACTCTCGTGCCAGGCCTCACTTCGATCCTGGGCGGCCCGGGGCGGCCCCTCGCTTCGCCCGGCAGGCCTGTATTGCCAGTTCAACGGGGAGGTAGTCGCGATGGCGGATCCAGAGCTGCAGGAACAGACAAAGAGGGCTACGCAGTTGCGCAGCCTCGCGGACCACATCGAGGACCTCCCGAAGGCCTCACGCACCTTCTCGACCACGCAGATGAAGGAGTGGTCAGGCCCGCACGCGGACGATGTGCGCGGCGACCTGAAGAGCTGGAAGACCAAATGCGAGAACGTCGCGGAGGCGCTGCGCACCGTGGCCCGCGAGTGCGACCAAGCGGTCAAGGACGCGAAGAAGGACAAGTGACGGACAAGTGAGGGACAAGTCCTGAACTGCCGCTTGCGGACCGGGCGAAGCACGTCCTGAGGCTTTTCGCCGAGACCTGAGGCTTTTCGCCGAGAGATACACATAACGCGCGGATTCACGCTCCGCGCAAGCACAGGAGTGGCCCTCGCAAGGGCCGAGAGGAATAGCCGGTATGCAGGTCATGGTGACCGCCGTACGGGAGGGTGCCACGCCGCAGGACGTCCTGCTGACCGTGGAGGAGGACGCGACGGTCGCCGACGCCGCGGCCTGTCTCACCGTCGCGGCCGACTCGGGCAACGTGGTCACGGGACGCTTCCCCGCCTCCCTCACCGTCCCCGGCACCGGGGCCGGCGCTCCCCAGCCCCTCGGCCAGAAGCGCGCTCCGAGCCTCTGGGTGGACGGAACCCTGCACGATCCGGCGGCCCCCGCCTCCGGGGCGCTGCGCGACGGCGTCCGCGTCACCACCGACGACTCCATCGGCCCCTTCCTGCGGGCGGGCGAGCCGGTGGGGCGGTTCGAGCTGCGGGTGTGCGGCGGCCCGGACACCGGCCGCGTCACCCGCGTACAGGCGGGCACCGCGAGCGTCGGGTCCGACGCCGCCTGCACCCTGCCGGTGGCCGACCCCACCGTCCCCGGCCTGGCCCTCCGGCTCTCCGTCGGCGTGGACGGGAACGTCACGCTCCACCCGCAGGACGGCGTACCCCTGATCCTGGACGACTCCCCCGTGGCCGCGGACTGTCCGTGGCCCACGGGACTGCTCGTCCGCGTCGGGGACACCCGGCTCGTCCTCGCCGAGACCGAGGCCCCGGACGCGCACCTGGCCCCCACCGACGACGGCGGCTACGCATACAACCGCCCGCCCCGGTTCTCCCCGCTGCGGCAGCGCCCGCGGATGACCGTGCCCGCCGAGCCCGTGAAGGGCGAGGGTCCGCGGCTGCAGCTGATCACCTCGTTCATCCCGGCCCTGTTCGGCCTGAGCATGTACTTCATGACCCGGCAGGTCTACACGCTGCTGTTCTGCGCCATGAGCCCCCTGATGATGCTCGGGTACTGGTTCAGCGAGGCGCGCCACACGCGCAAGAAGTACAAGCAGGAGCTGAAGGAGTACAAGAAGGCGCTCGTCGAGTTCGACGCGCGACTCGTCGAGCTGGGAAAGGCCGACCAGCGGGCCCGCCGCGCCGCCCACCCCGACCCCGCGGAGCTCCTGCTGTACGCGACCGGCCCGCGCCGTCGCCTGTGGGAGCGCCGGCTCGTCGACCCCGACGTCCTCCAACTGCGGGTGGGGCTCGCCGAACTGCCCGCCGACATCGAGCTCCGCTCCGCCAAGGGCAGCAGCTTCGACGAGCCGCCGGAGCCGCCCGTCATCGCCGACGTCCCCGTGGTGCTGCCGCTGCCGGAGCTGGGGGTGATCGGCGTGGCCGGCCGCCGCCCCCTCGGCCTGGCCGTCTCCCGCTGGCTGCTCGCCCAGGCCACCGGCCTGCACAGCCCGCGCGACCTCTCCCTCGTCGTGCTCTCCGCGGCCGCCGACGCCCGGGACGCCTGGGACTGGACGCACTGGCTGCCCCACACCGACCCCCAACTCGGCCAGGACTGCCTGTCGTTGGTGGGCTCCGAACCCGAGGTCGTGGGCCGGCGCATCAACGAGCTCCTCGCCGAGCTGGAGCGCCGCAAGGCGAGTTCGAGCGACTTCGGCGCCTCCAACCGGCTGCGCCCGGACCCCTTCACCCTGGTCGTCCTGGACGGCGCGCGACTGCTGCGCCGGATGCCTGGTGTGCCCCAGCTCCTCCAGGAAGGCCCGCAGCACGGCATCTTCGCCGTGTGCGTGGACGAGGACGACCGACTCCTTCCGGAGGAGTGCAAGGCGGCCGTCATCGGTCTTCCGGACCGGCCGAACCATGTGCGGATCAGCGGCGGCGGCCTGGAGAACGTCGGGGACGTGCTGGCCGACCAGGTGTCCACGGCCTGGTGCGAGCTGGTGACGCGGTCCCTGGCGCCGGTACGCGACGTCAGCCAGGACGACGCCGACGCCGCGCTGCCGACCGCGGCCCGGCTGCTTTCGCTGCTCGGCATGCCGGACCCCACGGGCGCCGACGTCGCCAAGATCTGGCGCCAGGGCGGGTCCACCACGGCCGCGCCCATCGGCGTCGCCGCCGACGGCCCCTTCGTCCTGGACATCCGCAAGGACGGGCCGCACGCCCTCGTCGCCGGCACCACCGGCGCGGGCAAGTCCGAGCTGCTGCAGACGATCATCGCGTCGCTGGCGCTCGCCAACCGGCCCGACGCCCTGAACTTCGTCCTCATCGACTACAAGGGCGGCAGCGCCTTCCAGGACTGCGCCCGGCTCCCGCACACCGTCGGCATGGTCAGCGACCTCGACGCGCACCTCACCGAGCGCGCCCTCGCCTCGCTGGCCGCCGAGCTGAAGCGGCGCGAGGAGATCCTGTTCGACACGGGCACGAAGGACCTAGAGGACTACAACGACACCCGGAAGATCCGCCCCGAGCTCGAGCCGATGCCCCGGCTCGTCCTGATCATCGACGAGTTCGCCTCGCTGGTCGCCGAACTGCCCGACTTCATCGCGGGCCTGGTGGACATCGCCCGCCGAGGCCGCTCCCTGGGCGTCCACCTCATCCTGGCCACGCAGCGTCCCGCCGGTGTCGTGAGCGCCGACATCCGGGCCAACACGAACCTGCGCATCGCGCTCCGGGTGACCGACGGGGGCGAGTCCTCCGACGTGATCGACGCGCCGGACGCGGGTGCCATCGCCAAGTCCACCCCCGGACGCGCCTACGTCCGGTCCGGGGCGCAGTCGCTCGTGGCCGTGCAGTCGGCGCGCATCGGTGGCCGCAGGCCCAGCAACGACGCGGACCGGCCGAAGGCGACCGCGTTCCCCGTGGACTGGTCCGCGTTCGGCCGCCCGGCACCGCGCGTCGCGGCGAGCGACGACGACGGGACGCTGGTCACGGACCTGAGCGTGCTCGTCGGCGCCATCCGTGAGGGCGCCGAGCTCATGGGCTTCGGCGAGCAGCGCAGCCCCTGGCTGCCGCCGCTGCCCGACCTGCTGTGGCTGGGCGAACTCCCCGAAGCGGAGGAGGTGGAGCCGCGGGCGGCGGACGAGGTCCAGCCCATCCGCATCGGCCTCACCGACCTGCCCGCCCAGCAGCGGCGGGCTCCGCTGGCGCTCGACCTGGTGCACGGCGAGCACATCATGCTGGCAGGCGGCGCCCGCTCGGGCCGCTCCACCGCCCTGCGCAGCCTGGCCGGTTCCCTCGCGGCCAACACGTCACCCGCCGACGTCCATCTGTACGGCATCGACTGCGGCGCCAACGCCCTGCTGCCGCTGGCCAACCTGCCGCACTGCGGTGCCATCGTCACGCGCGACCAGCCCGACCGCGTACGCCGCCTGCTCGACCGGCTGACCTCCGAGATCGCCCGCAGGCAGCAGTTCCTGGCCCTGGAGGGGCTGTCCAGCGCGGCCGAGCAGCGGGCCATCGCCGCCGCCGAGGACCGGTTGCCGTGGATGGTCCTCCTCCTCGACAACTGGGAGGGCTATGTCGCGGCCTTGGAGGGCATCGACTACGGGCGGCTCATCGACATGGTCACCAAGATCTTCCGGGAGGGCGCGGCGGTCGGCGTGAAGGTCGTCATGACCGCGGACCGCAGCGGCTTCAGCGGCCAGGTCTCGCCGTCGTTCGCGGACAAGCTGATCCTGCGGCTCACGGACGCCAACGAGTACTCCCTCGCGGGTCTTTCCGCCCGCGAGGTGCCCAAGGACATGCCGTCCGGCCGGGCGCTGCGCCTGACCGATCAGGGTGTCCAGGAGAGCCAGATCGCCCTCCTGGCGCCGGACCCGTCGGGCCAGGCCCAGGTCGCCGCCCTGCGTGAGATCGCGCAGGAGGCGCAGCGCGTCCACCCGGTGCCGCCGAAGAGCCGCCGGCCCCTGCGCGTGGACGAGTTGCCCATGCGGATCACGCTGGACCAGGTGCGCGCTCTCGACCCCGCGTTCGTCCCGCCGTCGCCGCTCTGGTCCCTGTTCTGTGTCGGCGGTGACGAACTGGAGCCGATCGGCATCGACTTGGAGGAGTCGGGCCCTGGCTTCGTGATCGCGGGACCGCCCAAGTCGGGGCGCTCGACCGCCTTGCTGGTGGCGGCGCGGAGCCTGCTGGCGAACCAGGTGCCGCTGATCCTGGTCACGCCCCGGCGTTCGCCGTTGCGATCACTCGAGGACGAGGCCGGCGTACTCGGCGTACTCACCGCGGACAGTTCGGAGCGCGACCTCAAGGACCTCGTCGAGCGCGCGGACGGCAAGTTCGCCGTCGTGGCCGACGACGCGGACATGCTCTACGACGGGTCCCTGGACCGGCCGTTGGAGGAAGTCGCGCAGAACGGCCGGGACGGCGGCATCGCGGTGATCGCGGCGGGCGCCACGGACACGCTGAGCTCGCAGTACCGCGGATTCGTGGTGGAGGCGCGGCGCTCGCGCCAGGGGATGATCCTCTCGCCGCAGAGCGCGTCGGACGGCGAGATCTTCAACGTCCGGGTGCCGACCGGCTCCGGTGGCGGGCCCGTCGGCCGCGGCATCCTCGTGCGCAGCGGGCAGATGATGCCTGTGCAGGCCATCCTCGACGCATAGCCCCCGACCGACCCGCGACGGGCTGCTGACGACATGAGTGGGGGGCCACCGTTTCCGGTGGCCCCCCACTCATGTACCGCTGTGTGCCGCGGAGTTCAGGACCCCGCGTCGGCCCACGTCAGACCGACGTCGCCTGCTCGATCCTGTCGTGGCTGTTCTTGGCCGACTTGTAGGCGTCGCCCAGCGAGTCCGCGAGACGGTTCAGCTGCGGCTTGAACTCACGCCAGTCGTCGCGGAACCGGTCCGCGCCCGGGCCCTTCCAGAAGCCGTGGCTGTCATTGGCCTGACCGTCCAGGAGATGGATGAGGTCACGGACCTCACCCTCCTTCTTCTGGAACGCCTCGTACAGCTTCTGGAGCTTCTCGAGTTTTGCACCGCGGTCGATGTCGTCAGCCATCGATACCTCCCCGTATCACGAAAGTAAAGATTCTCAACTGCCACGTGGGACGCTACCGCACCTGTCAATCCACAGGATTGACGCCCTCCGCTCTGTTGCATGACTGGTGCATTCTGCGAATCCCCCATACCGCTGCAGAGCCGCATATGTCCCCCGGTTTCCCCGGAGTTCAGCCGACCTTCTTGAGCCGAGCCTCCGGATCCCCCGCCTTCGGGTCCTGTGACGTGTAATGCAGTTCCGCGCCGACCGGGCGCAGCCGGACCGTGTGGGACGCCTGGGAGCACTGGCCTTCGTTGGACTTGTCGCCGACTCCGGTGGCCACGAGTTCCTTCTGGGTGGCCGACTTGAGGGTCAGGATGTCGACGCACTTGTTGCCGATGGGGTCCGTCTGCGTCACCGTGCCGATGCGCCGGCCGGGGGCGGGGACCTGGCTGACGGTGACGTCGAAGGTGCCGAGCGGTACGAGGCCGTCCTGTGCGGTTGCCTTGCCGCGCCACTTGCCCAGGTAGCGGGCGGGTACGGCGCCGTCCTGCGGGGTCTGCGCGTCGCCCGTCGCGGCCGGCGGGCGGCCCCCCGAGTCCTTGCCCGCGCCGTCGCCCCCGCCCTCGCCCGGCAGCAGGTTGAACACGAACACCGAGCCCACCGTGACCGCCGCCAGCGCACCGGCCACCGCCAGGACCAGCGTGCAACTCATCTTCCGGCCCCGGCCGTCGGGCCGCGCGGGCGCCGTCGTCGCCGCCACGGACAGGGAGAGCTTGCCGGGTCGCGAGGCGTCGTCGGCCGGCCCACTGTCCGCCGCCACGGGCGCCGCCGCGCCGTCTCCGTACGGCCCGCTCTCTCCGTACGCCGCGCTCTCTCCGTACGCCGCGCTCCCTCCGTACGCCGCGCTCCCTCCGTACGCCGCGCCCTCTCCATACGACGCGTCCGGCGGCCCGAACACCCCCACCGCCGGGCCGCTGAACGGCACCGGCCCCGAGACCGGCACCGGAGAACCGCCCGCGGCTCCGGGAGCGCCCCCACCGCCCGCCGCACCAGAAGCGCCCCCGGCGCCGGACTGCCCCACCGCCCCCGTGTCCAGGTCCAGGTCCAGCAACCGCACCGCACTCCGGCTCACCCGCTCCACCAGCGGTCCGGGCAGCCAGCCCGCCGACACCAGCGCGGCCGCCCCGGCGGGGGCGAGGTGGTGGGCCAGGGCGGCGGGAGTGGGCCGCGCGTCGGGGGACTTGGCCAGGCAGGACGCCGCGAGGTCGCGCAAGTCGCCGGTCAGCGAGCCCAGTTCGGGCTCCTCGTGGACGACCTTGTAGAGGAGCGCGGCGGAGGAGTCGCCAGGGAAGGGGGAGCCGCCGGTCGCCGCGTAGACCAGGACCGCGCCGAGGGAGAAGATGTCCGCCGCGCCCGTGACGCCTTTGCCCAGGATCTGTTCCGGGGACATGTAGCCGGGCGAGCCGATGGAGACGCCCGTGGAGGTCAGGGACGCCGTGCCGTCCGTCGCCCGCGCGATGCCGAAGTCGATCAGGCGGGGGCCGTCCAGGGTCAGCAGGACGTTGGACGGCTTCACGTCGCGGTGCACCAGGTCCAGGCCGTGGACGTGCGCGAGGGCCTCCGCCAGGCCCGCGCCGAGGACGCGCACCGAGTGCTCGGGCAGCGGGCCCGCGTCCCGTACCGCCTCCGTCAGCGACGGGCCCGCCGCGTACCCCGTCGCCACCCACGGCACCGACGCCTCCGGGTCCGCGTCCAGGACCGGGGCCGTCCAGTCGCCGCCGACCCGCCGGGCCGCCTCGACCTCGCGGCGGAAGCGGGCGCGGAACTCCTCGTCGAGGGCGAAGTGCGGGTGCACGATCTTCACGGCGACCGTGCGGCCGCCCGCGCTGCGGCCCAGATAGACCCGGCCCATGCCGCCGGAGCCGAGCCGACCGAGCAGGCGATAGGGCCCGATGGTGGTGGGTTCGTCCGGTTCGAGCGGTTGCATGGCGAAGGCCTCCCCCAGATGCGCCGACCGCATGCCCGCAGCGTAAGCGAGGACGCGTACGAAGGCGCACACGGTTCACGCGCGGCAGGCGGACCGCGGGACTCCGGCGGGAAGGGACCGCGGGGTCCCGCAGGATGAGGGCCCGGCGCGGGAACGCGTCGCACTCCAGCACCCTCTATCTGTTCGTAAATGAGCAGATTGCCCCGTACGTCTCGATGGAGCGCCATGAACCCCCGCTCGACCCGCCGCCGCCCCGCGCTCACCGCCGCCGCCCTCGCCACGGCCATCGCGGCGGCGCTCCTCACTGGCTGCTCCTCCGACCAGGACAAGGGCGAGCCCATCTCCTTCGACAACCCGAAGGCGTCCGCCGGGGGCCACAGCACGCCCGGCAGCCAGGTGAAGAACAGCGGGACCCGGCTGCCCACCGGCCCCCGCGCCGCCTTCACCACCGAGAGCACCCTCGAGGACGGCACCAAGATCGGCGTGACCACGCTGCACGGCAAGAAGTCGGGGTTCACCGGAAAGGTCTGGGTCTGGGCGCCGAAGCAGTACTTCGACCCGAAGTACGCGCACAGCGGCTTTCCCGTACTCATCGCGCTGCCGGGCGGTCCCGGCTATCCCAACAACTATTGGATGGGCACGGACCTGAAGCTGGAGAGCTCCATCGCCAAGTGGTCCCGCGAAGGAAAGAGCCTGCCGTTCATTGTCGTGATGCCCGTCCTCAATCCCGACGACAAGTTCTATTACGACGGCAGTGACATACCGGGGCAGCCGAAAATGGGCACCTGGATGACGGACGACGTACCCGATTTCGTGAAGGCCAATTTCCGGACCTACAAGTCCCGCGACGGCTGGGGCTTCATGGGCTCCTCGTCGGGCGGATTCGTCGGGCTGAAGGCGGTCCTGAAGCACCCGGACCGGTTCAAGGCGGTCATCGCCAGCGGGCCCGACACGGTGCCCGACTCGCCCCTGTGGCGCGGGCACGAGGCCGCGCGCCTGGCCAACGACCCGGGACGGCTCGCCCAGCGCCTCATCGCGCGCAAGGGACCGGAGGTCGACATCGCCTTCCAGGTCGGCACGGCGGAGCGCGGCGAGGCGAACCTGCGCGCGTTCATGAAGAAGTACGGAAAGGGCCCGGTCAAGACCCGCCTCAACGTCATCCAGGGCGGCCGCCACAGCGCCCACTCGTACGTCCCGGGCATGGGGAACGGGCCCATCCAGTGGATCAGCGAGCGGATGAAGGGGCCGGTAGCGAGCAAGTGACGACCGAAGGCGGCCGCCCCCTTGCATGCGAGGCGGCCGCCCCGCCGCCTACGGCTGGAGCAGTTCCACCCGCACGTCCGCCGCGAATCCCGTCGTCGGCCCGACCCGCCGCGCGAACTCCGCGACGCCCTCCAGCTGCGCGCCGCCGAAGCGGAAGTCGAGCGTCGTGAAGTACCGCTCCAGGACGCCCGCGTCGAACGCCTCCCAGCGCGCCGCCTGCTCGGAGACCTTCGTGACCTCCTCCAGGGACAGGTCCCGCGAGGACAGGAACGCCTTGTGCACCTCGCGCACCACCTCGGGCTCGCGCGCGAGGTAGTCGCGCCGCGCCGCCCACACCGCGAAGACGAACGGCAGGCCCGTCCAGTCCTTCCACATCTGTCCGAGGTCGTGCACCTCCAGGCCGAGCCGCGGGCCGTCGATGAGGTTCGCGCGCAGCGCCGCGTCGCCGATCAGGACGGCGGCGTCCGCCTCCTGCATCATCAGGCCGAGGTCGGGCGGACACGTGTAGTAGTCGGGCCGTACGCCGATCTTCTCGGCCAGCAGGAGCTGCGCCAGGCGTACGGACGTACGCGAGGTCGAACCGAGCGCCACGCGCGCCCCGTCGAGCCGGTCGAGCGGCAGCTGCGACACGATCACGCAGGACATCACCGGGCCGTCGCAGCCCACGGCGAGGTCCGGGAAGGCGACGAGTTCGTCGGCGTTCTTCAGGAACTCGACCAGCGTGACCGGCGCGACGTCCAGCTCGCCGCGCACGAGCTGCTCGCTGAGCTTCTCCGGGGTGTCCTTCGTGAGCTCGAAGTCGAGGAGGGTGCCGGTGCGGGCGAGGCCCCAGTACAGGGGCAGGCAGTTCAGGAACTGGATGTGACCGACGCGCGGCCGTGCGGTGCGGGCGGAGCCGGCCCCGCCCGCGGTGTCGGCGGCCGGGGTGTCTGCGGGAGAATTGTCCACATCGTGAGGCTAGCCCTGTCGTCGTGCGGTACGGGCGGCGGGGCCCCGGAGCGGTCCCCGTCAACCCTCCTTAAGATCACGTCAAACCTCCGGGTGACGTGATCTTGATCCCTATTGCTTCCGGGTGCCTGCGTGCTAAGCTCGCCGCAAGTTGCAGTTTGGTTTCCCTTGCAGTACAGAGCCTGCGGAGCATGTGACCCGCAGGCTCTCGTCGTTTTCAGACTTTTGCAGTTGTTTCAACAATCGCAGGTTCTGGAGCAGGGCAACCCTTTGGCCCAAGGAGGGCTTATGGCTACCGGAACCGTGAAGTGGTTCAACGCCGAAAAGGGCTTTGGATTCATCGCCCAGGAAGGCGGAGGCCCCGACGTCTTCGTGCACTACTCCGCGATCAACGCCAGCGGTTTCCGCTCCCTTGAGGAGAACCAGGCCGTGACCTTCGACGTCACGCAGGGTCCGAAGGGCCCGCAGGCGGAGAACGTCACCCCCCAGTAGTGGTGGGTTGATCCGGAACGGAAGCAGTACCCAAGGAGCCCCGCACCCTCGCATCCGCGAGGGCAGCGGGGCTCCTGCCTTTTCTCTGGTTCACACCGGGCGCAGGGCCTCCCTCGCGCGGGCCGCGTCTGCCGGGTCCCAGCCTTCCGCTGTCGGTACGGATGCCAGGAGCAGGTGGGTGTACGGGTCCTCGGGCGCCGTCAGGACGCGGCGTGTCGGGCCCTGTTCCACCACCGTGCCGGCGCGCATCACCAGGACCTCGTCCGTGACGTGCTGGACCACCGCCAGGTCGTGGCTCACGAACACCAGGGCCACCGCCGTCTCCCTTCTGATCTCCGCCAGGAGCTGCAGGATCTGGGCCTGGATCGATACGTCCAGGGCGGCGACCGCCTCGTCCAGGACCAGGATCCTGGGGTCCACCGCCAGGGCCCGGGCTATCGCCAGGCGCTGGCGCTGGCCGCCGGAGAGGTCCCTCGGGCGGGCCTCGGCCTCCCGTGCGCCCAGGCCCACGCGGTCCAGGAGGTCCCTCGCCGTGGACTCCTGTTTTCCGTGCAGGCGTAGGGCCGTGTGCAGGCACTGGGTCGCGGTGAGGCGGGGGTCCAGGGAGACGTAGGGGTCCTGGAAGACCATTTGGATCTCCCTTGCCCTCGTCAGGCGGGCCGCTTTGCCCCTTGGGGGGCGGGGTTCGCGTTCTCTGCCCGCCACCGTGATGCTGCCGTGGTCCGGGCGGGCGAGGCCCACGAGCATTCTGGCCACCGTTGTCTTGCCCGAGCCCGACTCGCCCACTATGCCCAGGGCTCCGCCCTCGGGGACCGTGAAGCTCACGTTCTCGGCGGCCGTGTGAGCGCGGCCTCCCGGGAGGGGGTACGTCTTGCTGAGGTGCTGTGCTTGCAGCAGGTGCGTGGTCATTCGTGGGTCACTCCGTCCTTGTCGGCGCCGTCGGCCTGGGGCTGCCTTTAGGGGTCGGGACCCGCCCTGCGGGACGATTGCCCACAGCGGTAGCGGCAGTCGTCGGCTCGTCGCCCACCAACGTGCATGCCGCCTCGCCGCCGTCCGGCAAGTGGACCGGTTCTGGGTGCCAGGTCTCGCAGGTTGGCAGGGCCCGGTCGCAGCGCTTCACGAACGGGCAGCCCGTGAACGAGTCCGCGAGGGATGGAGGGCGGCCCGGGATCGGGTGGAGCGGGGCTTCGAGGTTGTCCAGAGTCGGGGAGCAGGACAGGAGGCCCTGGGTGTAGGGGTGGGCGGGGGTCGTGAAGAGGGCCTTGGCGGTGCGGGACTCTACGACTCGGCCCGCGTACATCACGTACACGCGGTCGCAGTACGCAGCCGCCAGGTGCAGGTCGTGGGTGATGAAGAGGAGACCCAGGCCGTGTTCGGCGCGCAGGCCGCGCAGCAGGGCGAGGATGTCGGCCTGGGTGGTGACGTCCAGGGCGCTGGTCGCCTCGTCGGCGAGGAGCAGGCGCGGGCGGGCCGCGAGTGCGCCCGCGATGACGACGCGCTGGAGCATGCCGCCGGAGAGTTCGTGCGGGCGCTGGCGGATCCGGCGTTCCGGGTGCGGCAGGCCCACGGAGGCGAGCAGTTCGACCGCCTCGGACCTGCTCGCGCCCCGTTCGACGAGGAAGTCGCCGACGCGGCGCACCGGGTTGAGGGCGGCCCGCGGGTCCTGGTGGACCATCGCGACGGAGCCCGCGCGGTGGGCGCGCAGCCGTTCGCCGGTGAGGCCGAGGACTTCGGTGCCGTCGAAACGTACGGAGCCGGAGGCCGTCGAGCCGGACGGGAACAGGCCGAGTGCCGCCTTCGCCGTCGTCGACTTGCCCGAGCCCGACTCCCCCACCAGGGCGACGACTTCGCCCGGGGCGACGCTCAGCGACACCGAGTCGAGGAGCGGGCGGGCGGCGCCCGGCATCCGCAGCGTCAGGTCCGCCACTTCCAGGAGCGCTTCGGTCATCACTGCCTCCCCAGACGGTCGGCGGCCCAGACGCCGACGACGTTGAAGCACACGACCACCAGGGCGATGGCCGTACCGGGCACGAGGGCGGGCAGCATCGCGCCCTGGACGATCGCCGCCTGGCCCTCCTGCACCATCAGGCCCCAGTCGGAGGACGGGGGCTGGGCGCCGAAGCCCAGGTACGAGAGGGTCGCGAGGGACATCAGGGCCTCGCCGAAGAGGACCACCAGGTAGCCGAGGATGGCGCGGGCCAGGTTCGGGACGACGTGCCGGGCGCAGATGCGGAGGCCGCCCATGCCCTGGACGCGGTAGGCGTCGACGTACGGCTTGCGGGCCTCCGAAAGCGCCAGGGAGCGCGTGTACTTGGCGATGGTCGGGGTGAAGGCGAGGCCGAGGGCCAGGACGGACGTCGTCATGCCCGCGCCGAACACCGCGATGATCAGGACGGTGAACAGCAGGCCCGGGAACGCGTACATCACGTCCGTGAGCCGGGAGACAAGGGCGTCCACCCAGCCGCCGCGCCAGGCCGCGAGCACCCCGAGCGTCACGCCGAGGACGCCCGCGACGGCGAGCAGGGCGAGGGGCGCGATCAGGCTGCTGCGGGCGCCGTACAGAGCCCGCGAGAGCAGGTCCTGGCCGGAGGAGTCGGTGCCCAGGAGGTGGTCTCGGCCGGTGCCGACGAGGGAGGACGACAGGTCGATGGCGTCGGGGGCGTACGGCGCGAGCAGGGGCGCGCACACGGCCGCCATGACAACCAGGGCGAGGATGGTGCCCGCCACCAGGACGCCTACGGGGCGCCGTCCGCGTACACGTACAGGGCCCGCAAGAGCGGGAGTCTCGATCGCGGTCATCTGGCCGCTCCCTTCACGCGTGGGTCGAGGAGCGGATGGACGGCGTCCACCAGCGTCGTGACCACGATGTATCCGGTGACCATCAGGAGCAGGACGGCCTGGGCGACGGGGAAGTCGTGGGTGTTGATGGCGCCGACGAGCAGCGAGCCGATGCCGCTGAGCCCGAAGGCGGTCTCCACGACGACGGTGCCGGCGAGCATGCCCGCCATGACCAGGCCGCACATCGTCACGATCGGGCCGAGCGCGTTGCGCAGGACATGACGGCGGACGATGTCCCGCTCGGGCACGCCCGAGGCCCGCGCCGCCTCCACGTGGTCGGAGGCCGCCGCGTCCGCCATCGCCTGCCGGGTGACGCGGCTGACGATCGCGAGCGCGCCGAGCGCCAACGACAGGGCGGGCAGCGTCAGATGGCGCACCGTGCCCAGGAACCCGGACCCGCTGCCCGTCACCGGGAACCAGCCCAGCCGCACCCCGAAGAACGACACAAGGGCGATCGCCGCGACGAACGACGGCACCGACGCGGCCAGCGTCGTCGCGCCCACCACCGCCGAGTCCACCCACGTGGACCGCTTCACGGCGGCCAGCACGCCCGCGCCGACGCCGAGGACGACGAACAGGACCGTGGCGTACAGGACGAGTTGGAGGGTGGTGGGGAAGCGGGCGGCCACCAGGTCGGCCACCTGGTCGCTGTACTTGAAGGAGCGGCCGAGGTCCAGGTGGAGGCAGTCCCACAGCCAGCGGCCGTACTGCACGAACAGGGGCTCGTCCAGGTGGTACTCGGCGCGCACCTGCGCGAGCCGTTCCGGTGTCAGCTTGTCGCGGCCGCCCGCGAGGAACACGGCGGGGTCGCCGGGCGCCGCGTACACGGCGGCGAAGATGACGAACGACGCGGCGAGGAGCGTGGCGAGCACGCCGGTGACGCGGCGCAGCAGACGGAGTGGCATGGTGCCTCACCCGGCCTTTCGCGGGCCGAGCTCGGCGGCCCACGGGTAGTAGAGATATGCCTGCGAGGCGGGCGGTCCGGTCAGCTTGTCGCTGAGGACGAGTGCCGTCGGCACCTGTGCCACCGGGATCCAGACGGCTGCGGCCACGAACCGCCGCTGGATGTCGGTCGCGAGCCGGGCCCTGCGCCTGTCGTCGAGCGTGGCGAGGGCGCGGCCCACCAGGCGGTCGTACGTCGCGTCCTTGAAGCCGACCCAGTTGTTGGAGGAGTCGGAGAGGCCGTTGTCGTAGAAGCCCATGGGGTCGGACTTGGAGATGTACCAGTCGCCGACCAGGGCGTCGATGTCGGCGCGGGCGCCAGGGTCGCTGTAGAACTCCTCGAACTGGGCCGGTGGCACCGTCTTGATCTGTGCCTTCAGGCCGATGCGCTGGAGCGCGGCGCGGGTGGCGTTGGCGACGACCGTGCGGCCCTGGCTGCTGTCGGTGCCGATGACGATCGGGTCGCCCGGGGCGCCCGCCTCCTTCACCAGCTTCTTGGCCTCGGCGAGGTCGTCGGCGGTGGGCGTCACGGGCGCCAGCGCCGTCAACTTGCGCTGGGCGGCGGCGAAGTGCCGCTTCTCGTACCCCCAGGCGCCCGCACCGACGGGCGCGGCCCACGGCTGCACGAGCCCGCCGTAACCGGAGTTGGCGATGCCCTTACGGTCCAGGGCGAGGGACAGCGCGCGCCGGATCGCCGGGTCCTTCAGGCCGCCGCGCGCGGTGGGGATGAGGACGAGGGACGCGGTGGAGGGGCCGTAGTACTGCTTGAGGCCCTTGGCGGTGCGCAGGGCGGCGGCGGTGTTGGGGGACTCGGCGTACGCGCCGTCGGCGGCGCCCGTCTTCAGGGCGTTGACGAGGGCGCTGTCGGAGGCCCAGCGGAAGTCGACACGACGGGTCAGCGGCTGCTTGCCCCAATACCCCTCGTACGCCTCGATGCCAATCGAGTCGCCGGACTTCCAGCTCTTCAGGCGGTACGGACCCGAGCAGGCGTCGGCCTGCCCGGGCGTGCCGAACTCCTTGCCCGCGGCCTTCACTTGGCGTGGATTCCAGACGATGCCCGCGTCCCCGGCGAGCGCCTTGGTGAACAGGGCGTCGGGCCGCTTGAAGCGGACGGTGATCTCACGCGCCCCGGTCTGCTCCATCTTCTTCACGTTGCCGAACTCGTCGGCCTGTTCCATGTCCGGGTCGGCGTGCCGCTTCAGGCTCCACAGGACGTCGGCGGCGGTGAGCTTCGAGCCGTCGTGGAAGGTGACGCCGTCGCGGACGGTCAGGACGAGGGTGCGGCTGTCGGGCGTGCGGGCCTTCTCGGCGAGGAAGGGCTTGACGCTCATGTCGGGCTGCAGCTGGTAGAGCCGCTCGCAGATGTTGGTGAGGACGACGCGGCCCGCGCTGGTGCCCTGGGTGTCGAGGTCGAGGGAGTCGGGCTCGTCCTCCAGGAGCCAGTCGGCGCGGTCGAGTTGGCCGCGCGCGGGTGCCGTCGTCGGGGACAGCTTGAGCGCGGCGGCGTCGGCGGGCTTGCCGCCGAGGGCGGAGGTGTCGGCCCCGGCGCAGCCCGCGGCGGCGAGCAGGGCGGTGGCGGTGAGCCCGGCGCCGACGGCCCGGCGGTGCCGGTGTCGTGTGGTCATCTGGCGTCTCCGTACGGGCCGTCGTAGAGGTTCCACGGAAGGTGCTGGTAGTCGCGGTCGCAGGGGGTGCCCGCGGTGACGCGGTAGTCGCCGGTCGTCAGGTCCACGCAGGAGGAGACGAGGGTGGCCCAGTGCTCGATCTCGGGGCGGCGCGGGTCGGGGTGGGTGCACAGGGACTCGGGGTGGCCCAGGTGGTCGGACATGGCCTGCTTGACGATCTTCAGGGATTCGTCGGGGCCGGTGGCGGCGCGCAGGGCGCGCAGCCCCTGTTCGGCGCGCGGGACGCGGACGAGGGAGTCCGGGGACAGCGGGCGGTAGTCGCGGGCGAGGGCGGCGGGGACGCCCGCCTGGTAGTGGTTGCCGTGCACGAGGAGGCCGTCGGCCGGATACATCCAGCCGTGCCCGGCGGGCGTCGTCTCCAGGTCGAGCGCGAAGCCTTCGCGGCAGGTCAGCAGGGCGTTGGAGGCGATGTGGGCGCGGGTGCGGCAGAGCACGTCCACGGCGTCGGTGATCACGTGCTGGTCCAGGACGCTGCGGCGTACGACGGTCTGCGGCAGGCCGACCGCGTCGCTGAAGCGGCCGCCGAGGCCGTTCGCGTTGAGGGCGATCCCGGCGGAGTTGGCGCCCTGGCGGCCGATCTGGCCGGCCTCGACCTGCATGATCAGGGTGGGCTTCGGGGGCTGGACGATCCGCAGCATCACGACGGTGTCGGCGACGCCCGCGCGCCAGTCCCAGTTCTGCCCGGCGTAGACGTGACCGTCGCCGCTGGCTTCGCCGTAGGCGGCGAAGGAGGTGCAGCCGTCGGGGATGTCCTCACCGGCGTCTGCCCGGGCGGCGGCCATGTCCTTGAACGAGCGGTCGTAGATGACCTCGCCGCGGGCGTTCAGGGCGAGTACGTCGAGCAGGCCGACGCCCGCACCCTCGGCGATCCCGGCCATTTCCTCGGCGAGATGCGGCGCGTAGTCCTCGACCGGCTTGAGCCAGCGGGCGGCACGGGCGGTGACCTGGTCCCAGGTCAGCCCGGCCGACCGGCCGAACGCCGCCTCGTAGTACGCGATTGCCGCGTGCAGCTGGGGGCGGACGGCCTCGCCGTACTGACGGCCGCGGGCGGTCGGGGTGCCGGATATCTCCACGACCGGGAGCGTTCGGGACCGGTCTGTGGGGACTGCCGGGGCGGTGCGCGGTGCCATGCTTCTCCTCGCGACGGAGAGGTCCCCGCGACCGCCGTCCTGTAACGTCGGTTACGGAACTCTCTCTCCTTGGAATGCGTTGTCCAGGAGAGTAACGGTCATCACACGGGAGTCAATAGCTGTAATGCAGATTTCAGAGCCGCCGGAGGGCGGGGACGGCGCCGCGGGGGGCCTGGCGCGGCTGCGGGCCGCCGTGCGGGATCAGTGGGAGACGCTGTCCGCGTCCGAGCGCGCGGTGGCGCAGTATCTGGCTGGCGCCCCCGCCGAGTCCCTGCTGTTCGCGTCCGCGCAGGAGCTGGGCTCGGCCAGCGGGACGAGCAACGCGACGGTCGTCCGGGCCCTCCAGCGCCTGGGGTACGCGGGCCTGCCCGCGCTCAAGCGCGACCTGACGGCGGACTTCACCTCCACGGTCGCCCCGGAGGTGCGCCTCGCCCAGCGCATCGCGCACGTGGGCCGGGATCTCGGCGGCATCTGGGACGAGGTCTTCGACGAGGCGCAGGAGCGCATCGAGCACGCGCGCCGCCTCACCCCGGACGACGCGCTGCGCACGGCGGTCGGCGTGCTCGCCGAGGCGGGCGAGATCCACTGCTTCGGCGTCGCCGCGTCCGAACTGGCCGCCAGGCACCTGGCGTTGGCGCTCGGCCGCATCGGCCGCCGGGCCCGGCACGTGGGCGCGACCGGCTTCGCCCTCGCCGACGACCTGCTCGCGCTGCGGCGTGGCGACGCCGTGGTGATCTTCCAGCCGGGGCGGGCGCTGCCGGAGCTGACGGTGCTCATCGACCGGGCTCGGGCTGTGGGGGCGCGGGTCGTGCTGGTGACGGACGAGCTGGCGGAGCTGTACGGGGGGCGGGTGGACGCCGTCCTGACGGCGCCGCATACGCCCACCGGGATAACCACGGAGGCACTCACCGCTCTTGTCGTCGCGGACGTGTTGCTGCTGGCGCTGACGACGCTGGACGAGACCCGGGCTGTGGACACGTCGCATCAACTCACCGCGTTGCGGGAGCAGTTGCTGGGCCCGAAGCGGCGCAGAACCTGAACGCGCGCACCGCGCGCTATACGTGCTGCATCACCAGGACGAACGTCGTGCCCGGCACCAACGCCTCGTACGAATGCGGGACGTCGCCCCGGTACGACATGTAGTCACCCGGACCCAGTTCCACCCTCTCCCCGTTCGGGCCCGCGAGCACGCGGCCCGTGCTGACGATGAGGTGTTCCACCGAGCCGGGGATGTGCGGCTCGGACTCGCGTACCGAACCCGGCTCCATCGCGCCGTGGTAGATGTCGCGGCGCACGCCGGAGGGGCCCGGGGACAGCAGCGTGCCCGCGTACGAAGCCTGCTCGGCGTGCATGGTGGGGCCCTCGCCCGCGCGGATCACCGTCACCGCGGGGCCCGGTGACTCGGCGAGCACGCTGAACGGTACGCCCAGCGCCACAGCCAGCGCCCACACCGTCTCGATGCCCGGATTGCCGGACGCCGACTCCAGTTGGGACAGCGTGGACTTGGCGATGCCCGCCCGCTTGGCCAGCTCGGACAGGGACAGGCCGGCCCGGGCGCGCTCGCGGCGCAGGGCCGCGGCGATCCACTCGCGGGGCAGCCGCGAAGGCGTGGGCTTGTCGTCTTCGTCGGTCATGCGGTGCGCTCCGCCTCCCCGCGCTTGAGGTCACTTCGTTCGCTACAGGGTACCAATCGTTCGGCTTGACGAACGCGAGCCGGTCGTTCCATGCTACGGCCATGCGTTCGCCACACCGAACGGATGACCCCGCAGACCGAACGACGGGGTTCGTCCGCCTCTCCGACCTGCCCTCCGGCGTCCTGCGCGACATCGCGCTCGTCTGGGCCGCCGACCTCGTCGTCGGCGTCTCGTTCGGCGCGATCGCCGTCGCGGGCGGGCTGCCGCTCTGGGTGCCGGTCACCATGTCCCTGCTCGTGTACGCGGGCTCCGCCCAGTTCAGCGCGGCCGCCGTGCTCACCGGGGGCGGCGGCGCCGTGGCCGCGGCGGCGACCGGGCTGCTGCTCAACTCCCGTACGGCGGCGTTCAGTCTGGCCGTCGCCGACAGCCTCGGCCGGTCCTGGGCGGCGCGGCTCATCGGGGCACACCTGATCACCGACGAGACCGCCGCGTTCGTCCTCGCCCAGCCCGACCGGAAGAGCCGGAAGGCCGCGTTCTGGATATCCGGGATCGGTCTGTTCGCCGTGTGGAACGTGAGTGTGCTCGCGGGGGCCCTCGCCGGTTCGGCGCTCGGGGACACCGGGCGGTTCGGGCTCGACGCGGCGTTCCCCGCGGTGCTGCTCGCGCTGGTGCTTCCCGCGGTGCGGGGCGACGGGAACGCGCGCCGCGCCGGGGCCCTCGGTGCCGTGATCGCGGTCGCGGCCACACCGGTCCTTCCGGCCGGGGCGCCGGTGCTGCTCGCGCTGCTCGGCCTGGTCGCGATGCGGCGCAGGCCCGCGGCCGCGGCCACCACCGACTCCGGGAGCTCCTCGTGAACGCCTACCTCGCCTGCGTCCTGGCCCTCGCCGCCGGCACCTACGCCTTCCGCCTGGCGGGCCCCCTCCTGCACGGACGCGTCGAACTGCCCGCCCGCGTACAGGAGTTGCTGGCCGTCGCCGCGACCGTCCTGCTCGTCGCGCTGCTCGCCACCGGCGCGCTCATGGAGGGGCACGACTTCGCGGGCTGGTCGCGGCCGGCGGGGGTGCTGGTCGGCGGGGTGCTCGCGTGGCGGCGGGCGCCGTTCGCGGTGGTCGTGGTGGGGGCGGCGGGGGCGACGGCCTTGCTGCGGCTTGCGGGACTTCCGTAGGTGAGAGGCTCTAACCGGCGCGATATGGCTGCCCCCAGCGAGAGGCTCTAACTCGCGCACCAATCCCCCGAGTTACCCCCTCTCACAGTTAGACCCTCTCACCCCCGCGAGCCCTCCTCGTACAACCTCTCCACCACCCCCGCATACCGCTCCGTCACCGCCCGCCGCCGCACCTTCAAGCTCGGCGTGAGGAGCCCGTCCGCCACCGTGAAGTCCTCGTCGAGTACGGCGAAGGCGCGGATCCGGGCCGGCCGCGACACCTGCGCGTTCGCCGCGTCCACGGCCTCCTGGACGAGGGCGCGGACCCGTGGGTCGGCCGACACCGGCTCGGTGAGGGCGTGGCCGGACCGGGCCGCCCACCCCGCGACCTCCTCCGCGTCGAGGGTGATGAGCGCGACGGGGTGCGGCCGCCGGTCGCCCACCATCACCGCGCGGGAGACGAACCGCGAGGCCTGGAGGGCGAGTTCGGTCAGGGACGGGGTGAGGTTCTTGCCGCCCGAGGTGATGATGAGGTCCTTCTTGCGGCCGGTGATCCGCAGGTATCCCTCCTCGTCGAGGGAGCCCAGGTCGCCGGTGTGCAGCCAGCCGTCGTCGTCGAGGGCGGCGCGGGTCGCGGCCGCGTCGGCGTGGTAGCCGGGGAAGACGTTGGCGCCGCGCGCCAGGACCTCGCCGTCGTCCGCGACGCGCACCTCGCAGCCCGCGATGGGCCGCCCCACGGTCCCGTACTTCACGGCCCCCGGGTGGTTGAGGCTGATGACGCCGCCGGACTCGGTCATCCCGTAGCCCTCGAAGGCCTGGATCCCGCACGCCCGCAGGAAGTCCAGGACGTGCGGGGCGATCGGCGCGCCGCCGGTGAGCGCCCAGCGCACGCGCCCGCCGAGCGCCTGCCTGACCGGCCCGTACAGCGTCTTGTCGGCGGCCTCGTGCGCGTCCCGCAGCTCGTCCGGCAGCGCCCCGTCGGCCGCGAGCACCCCGATCCGTACCGCCTCCTCGAAGCGCTCGCGCCCGCCGTCCTGCGACTCGGCGAGGGAGAGCACCACCGAGTGCACCTTCTCGAAGAGGCGGGGCACGGACGGCAGATGGGTGGGCCGCGCCTCGGCCAGCTCGGCGACGACGTCCTCGATCCGGCCGCCGAAGTACACGAGGGTGCCGCCCTCGATGAGAGTGGTGAACTCGATGAGCTGCGCGAGCAGATGGGCGAGCGGCAGGTACAGGTACGTGGCGTCGCCGGGGCCGCCCTCGATCAGCGGCAGCGAGGCGTCCTGCACGGCACCGATGTTGCCGTGGGTGAGCACGCAGCCCTTGGGCGGGCCGGTGGTGCCGGAGGTGTAGATGATGGTCGCGGGGTCGTCGGGCCCGCGCGCCCCGGCCCGCGCCAACAGCACGCCCACGGCGCCGTCATCGACGACGGCCCCGGCATCGGCGTACGCCTCCGCCCCCGTCATCACGACCACCCGCCCCACCCCCGGCAGCTTCCCCCGCAGCCGCTCCACCTTCGCCGCCTGCGCCGCGTCCTCGCAGAGCACGACCGAGGCGCCCGAGTCGCCGAGGACCCAGGCCACCTCGTCGTCCCCGGCCGTCGGATACACCGGCACCACGACCGCGCCCGCCGCGAGGGCCCCGAAGTGCGCGTACGTCCACTCCGCGCGCGTCTCGGCGAGGATCCCCACCCGGTCGCCCGGCTCGACGCCGAGCCCGACAAGGGCGCACCCCACGTCCCGTACCGCCGCGCGCAGCCCCTCGTACGAGACCTCCTGCCAGGCGTCGTCGCGCTTGAAGCGCAGAGCGGGCAGCTCACCGTGGCGGTCCGCCGCCCACTCCGCGAGCATGGACAGGGTCCCGGGCCGTTCGGCCACGGGCGGTGCGGAGGGCTGAGTCATGCGTACGACGCTAGGGAGCGCCGTCGGCCGGGAGGCATGACGCGAAACGTCAGCACCGCTGACCGCGGCGCTCAACGGCCGCCGGGACCAGGCGATCACGCCGTGTTTTGGGCCAACTCTGATCAGCTACGAACACACCCTTCAGGCGCCCGCCGCGCGCGGCTAACGTCATGGTCATGGCCAGGCGGACGATCACCGTGCACCATGTGCGGGCCCTGTTGCGCGGTGCCGAGCGCGGGGGCATCGACACCGTGCCGCTGCTGCAGGCCGCGCAGATACCGCCGCTGCTGCTCGGGGACGACCGGGCCCGCATCACGGCCGCCCAGTTCGCGCGGCTCTTCCGGGAGCTGTACCGCGCGACCGAGGACGAGTTCCTCGGGCTCGGCTCCTCGCCGAGCAGGCCGGGAACGTTCGCGATGATGTGCTACGCCGCGCTGGGGTGCCGCGATCTGGGGGCGGCGATGGAGCGCGGCGTGACGTTCTACGGCCTCTTCCCCGACGGCCCCGACCTCGCCCTGACGCACACGGACGACGGCGTCGTCTTCACCGTACGCAACGACCTCGACCAGGACTTCTTCCTCGCCGAGTGCCTGGTCATCATCTGGCACCGGCTGTGCAGCTGGCTGATCGGCCGCCGCATCACGCTGCGCTGGGCCGACTTCGGGCATCCGCCGCCCCCGCACAAGGACGAGTACGAGCTGCTCTTCGGCTGCCCGGTCCGCTTCGGCGCGGAGCGCACCGGCGCGGGCCTCGACCCGCACTGGCTGCGGGCGCCGCTGGTGCGGGACGAGGACGCGCTGGCGGCGATGCTGCGCCGGGCGCCGTTCGACCTGCTGTCGCGGCGGGAGTACGGGACGACGGTCGCCGAACAGGTGCGGCGGGCGCTTGCCGTGGCGCTGCGGGCGTCGCCGCGGCTGCCGTCGCTCGGGGAGATCGCGGCGCGGCTAGCGGTGAGCCCGGCGACGCTGCGCCGGCGGCTCGCGCAGGAGTCGACGTCGTACCAGCGGCTGAAGGACGCGGTGCGGCGGGACGCGGCGATAGCGGGGCTCGCGGAGGGGCGCGAGCCGATCGCGCAGCTCGCGGCGCGGCTCGGGTTCTCCGAGGACACGGCGTTCCACCGGGCGTTCCGGAGGTGGACGGGGACGACGCCGGGGGCGTACCGGGCGGAGGCGCCGGGGGCGTACCGGACCGAGATACCGGATGCGAACCGGGCGCAGATACCGGGGGCCGACGGCACCCACTTGCCGGGGGCACGCGGCGCGGGTTCACCGCCGCGGCCGACCGGGGCTGATACACCAGGTCAACAAAGCTGAGCTTTCCCGTCAGCACGGACCTTACTCATGAGTCACTACGGTCGACGCCTGCACGTCGTCCCATGTACTTCCACGTCGATCCGTTCCCCCGAACTTCCCATCCCCCACGAACCGTTGGGAGAGCCGCATGCACGGACGCACCCGTTTCCACGTACGGACCAGCTTCAGAGCCCTCGCCCTGATGGCCGCGGCAGGCCTCTCGGCCGCGACCCTCACGACCGCCGCCCACGCCGAGACCACCGCGGAGGACCGGTCCCCGGCCACCGCCGCGCCCGGCGACGTCGTCAGCTCCGAGCCGAGCGCCTTCCACCCGCTCCCCGGCCAGCCCACGAACACCAAGGCCTGGAAGATCCACTACCGCTCGACCACGGCGAAGGGCGCGCCGAACACGGTCTCCGGCACGGTGATCGTCCCGCAGGACGGCCGCACGGGCCCGCGCCCGCTGGTCACGTACGCCGTCGGGACGGTCGGCGTCGGCGACCGCTGCGCGCCGAGCGCCGGCTTCCCCCGGGGCACGACCGTGGAGGCGAACCTCATCCAGCAGCTCACCCTGCGCGGCTGGGCGGTCGCGGTCACCGACTACGAGGGCCTCGGCACCCCCGGCGACCACACGTACACGGTGGGCCGGGCGGAGGGCCACGCGGTCCTGGACGCGGCCCGCGCCGCGATCCGGCTGCCCGAGGCGGGCCTGTCGAAGGACTCGCCGGTGGGCATCATGGGCTACTCGCAGGGCGGCCAGGCCACGTCGTGGGCGGCTGAGCTGCACGGTTCGTACGCCCCCGACCTCAAGGTCAAGGGCACGGCGACGGGCGGCGTGCCCGGCGACCTGATGAAGGTGGCGGCCTTCAACGACGGCTCGTACGGCTCGGGCCTCATCTTCATGGCGGCGATCGGCCAGAACGCGGCGTTCCCCGAGCTGAACCTGGAGTCGTACCTGAACCCGGCGGGCAAGGACCTGATCGGCAAGCTGCGCGACAGCTGCGTGGCGGACGGTGCGGTCCTCGGCGCGTTCAAGCGGATCAAGGACATGACGACCAGGAACCCGCTCGACCAGCCGGACTGGCAGCAGCGGCTGCGCGAGTCCCAGGTCGGGACTCGCGCTCCGGACGCGCCGGTGTACCTCTACCATGCGCTTGCCGACGAGCTCATTCCGTACGGAGTCGGCAAGCAGGTGCGCGCGGACTGGTGCGCGAAGGGTGCGAATGTGGAGTGGCACAGCCCGCTCGGGGAGCATGTGAGTGGGGTCATCACTCAGTCGCCGTTTGCTGCGCAGTGGTTGGCTGATCGGTTTGCCGGGAAGCCGGCGAAGGGGAACTGCTAGGCGCTCATTTATCTGCGAGCCGGTGGGGGCTGGTCGCGCCCACGCGGCGGAGCCGCACATGTCACAGCCCCGCGCCCCTTCAGGGCGCGCTCGTACCGCAGCGGACTTGGAGGGGCGGGTGCCTACGAGGCCCTCGCCCCGCCCCGCGGCAGCAGCCACCCCGAAAGGCCCGCCGTGCCAAGCAGCGTCACGCCCACCACCACCAACCCCTGCCTCATCCCGCCCACCGCGAAGGTGTCCCCGCCCCCGCCCCCGATCAGCGCGCCGAACAGCGCCACCGACAGCGCCCCGCCCGTCTGGCGCAGGGAGTTGAGGAGTCCGGAGGCCGTGCCGGCGCGGTGGGCGGGGACGGTGTCCATCAGGAGGGCCGTCAGGGCGGGGACGGCGAGCGCGCCGCCGATGCCGGTCGGTACGAGGAGCAGCAGGACCAGCCACAGCGGCGTGTCCGCGCCGAGCGGCAGCAGCGCGAACATCGCGACAGCCAGGATGAGTTGGCCCGTCACGATCACGGGGCGGCGGCCGACGCGCTCGGCCAGGCGCGGCGAGACGAGGTTCGTCGACGTGATGAGGACCGCGAGCGGCACGAACATGAGGCCCGTCGTGATCCCCGACATGCCGAGCAGCTGCTGGCAGTACAGGCCGAGCAGGAACACCACCCCGTAGAAGCCCGCGTTCACCGCGAAGCCGACGGCGAGCGAGACGCCGACCTCGCGCTGCCGCAGCATCGGCAGCGGCACCATGGGCGCGCGGTGGCGCTTCTCGGCGGCGTGGAAGGCAAAGCCGGCGAGGACCGCGACCGCCACGGCGGCCAGGACGGCCGGGTCCGTCCAGCCCGCGTGGCCGCCCTCGATGACGGCGTACGCGAGTCCGGCGAGGGCGGCGACGGCGGTGAGCTGGCCGGGCACGTCGAGCGGGGCCGGGCGGCGCGGGGACGGCGCCGTACGGGCCAGCAGGGCCAGGATCAGGGCGCCGACGGGCAGGTTCAGGAGGAAGACCGCCCGCCAGCCCACGGTCTCGGACAGCACCCCGCCGAGGACAGGTCCCGCCGCCATCGCGACCGAGCCGCCCACCGTCCACAGCGCGATGGCGCGGGCGCGGCGCCGCGCGTCGTCGTACGCCTGGCGGATCAGCGCGAGCGAGGCGGGCATGACCACGGCGGCGGCCGCGCCCTGCGCCACCCGGGCCGCGATCAGCGTCCCGATGTCCGGCGCGAGCGCGCACGCCAGCGAGGCGAGCGCGAACAGGCCGGTGCCCCAGGCGTACGCGCGCCGCGCGCCGGCCCGGTCCGCAAGCGCCCCGGCCGAGATCATCAGCGCGGCGAACATCAGCGTGTACGCGTCCACGACCCACTGCAGGCCCGTCATGCCTCCGTGCAGGTCGGCCCGGATCCCGGGCAGGGCGATGTTCACGGCGGACACGTCGACGGTGATGACGGTGAAGCCGAGCAGCGCGGCGACGAGGGCGACGGAGGCCTGCGCGGTTCTTGCGGGCGGGCTCGGCTCGGGCTCCGTGGGCGCGACGGTCCGCTGGGCACGCCGGAGGGTGGACGGCATTCGGGACTCCTGTGGTGCGAAGTGGGCGGCCGGGTGGGCCGCCTCCACCCTCCGCCGCCCGCCCGCACCCCGGCAGACCGCGCTGTTCCTGGCCCTGACACGGCCCCCCACTTTTCCGCCGGGTCACGGACACTGGACAGATGACGCACGGCACGCCCCCGGAGGGACCGGACAGAAACGGCACAGAGCTGGGCCGCTACCTGCGCGCCCGCCGCGCCCAGATCCGCCCCGCCGACGCGGGCCTCCCCGCCGGCACGGGCTTGCGCCGCACCCCCGGCCTGCGCCGCGAGGAGCTGGCGACGCTCGCCGGGGTGAGCGTCGACTACTACACGCGCCTGGAGCGCGGCCGCGAGACCAACCCCTCTCCGGCCGTGATCGACGCCCTGGCCAGGGCCCTGCACCTGTGCGGCGACGCCCACGAGCGGCTGCACGAGCTCGCCGAGCTGGCCTCGGGCCGCCTCACCGAGCCGCACCCCACCACGGAGTTCACGGTGCGCGACTCGGTCGTACGGATGCTGGAGGCCCTGCGCCCGCTGCCCGCGTACGTGGTGAGCCCGCACAGCTACATGCTGGCCGCGAACGTGCCGGGCCGCCGCCTGCTGCCGGGCCTGTGGGACTGGCCCGCCGAGCAGCGCAACGTGACCCGCTATCTGTTCCTGCACCCCGTCGGCCGCGAGCTGTACGTGCCGTGGGAGGAGACCGTCGCGAAGTCCGTGGCGCACCTGCGGGCGGTCGGCGGCCGCGACCCGGACTCGCCCCAGCTGGCCGCCCTCGTCGGCGAACTGTGCCTGAAGTCACCGGAGTTCGTGCGCATGTGGAACCGGTACGAGGTGCGCGAGCGCGGCGGCGGCGTCAAGCGGTTCGCACACCCCAAGGCCGGCCCGATGACGCTCACGTACGAGGTGATGACGCTGGCGCGTACGGGCGGGCAGCGCCTGGTCACGTACCAGGCGGAACCGGGCAGCGCGGACGAGGCGGCGATGCTGGGCCTGGACACGGCGGCCCGTACGACCGCCGGGCGGATCTAAGCGGCCTTGCTGAAGTCCGGTGCGGTACCGCGCCCCGTAAGGGGCGCGGGGAACTGCGCGACCAGCCCCCACCGGCCCGCAGGATGAACACCGCACATCCAGCGAAGCGCTTAGCCGCCGTCACTCCGCCGCGCACGAACTCCCGTTGGCCGGCACCTCCTTGTACAGCAGGAACGCGTCCACCTTGTCCTTCACGCACTTCGACCCGAAGTACCCGGTGTGCCCGTCGCCCTTGTTGTCGAGGACGACGGCGGAGGAGCCGAGCCGCTCGGCGGTCTCCTCCGTCCAGCGGTACGGCGTGGCGGGGTCGCCGCGCGTGCCGACGAGCACGAACTTCGGGGCGTCGACGTCGCGTACGTCGTCGCGGATGAAGTCCGTGCCCGCGGGCCGCCCGAAGCACAGCAGCACGGGCAGCAGCATCGACTTGCCGAAGACGGGCGAGGCCTCCTCGAACTCGCTCTGGAGGCGGCCGATTTCCTTCTCGACGCGTCTGGCGTCGGGCCGGTCCGGGTCGTCGGCGCAGTTCACGGCCATGAGGGCGGCGTCGGAGTTGTCCTCGGGCACTTCGGTGCGCTCCCTGGGCCCGTGGCCCAGCGCGCCGCCCATCCGCAGGAGCGCCCGCGGGTCGCCGTCGGCGAGCAGCGCGCCGAGCGCCTGCGAGAGGGCGGGCCACGCCTGCCTGCTGTAGAGCGCGGTGCCGAGCACGCCCACCACGTCCTGGCCGGTGAACTCCTCGCCGTCCATGGACATGAGCGGATGGGCGTCGAGGTCGTCGATGAGCTTGACCATGGCATGCCGGGCCATCCGCGAGTCCTCGCCGAAGACACAGCCGGCGTTCTTGGTGCACCACAGCAGGAAGTTGTCCAGGGCGGTCTGCCGTCCCTCCGCGCCGACCAGGCCCTGCTCCTCCACGTTCTCCGTCAGCGTGTCCACGCCGTCGAGCACCATCCGGCCGACCTTCTTCGGGAACTGCGCCGTGTACACCGCCCCGAGCCGCGTCCCGTACGAGAATCCCAGGTAGTTGAGCTTCTTGTCGCCGAGCGCCTGGCGCATGACGTCGAGGTCCCTGGATACGTTCACGGTGCCTATGTACGGCAGTACGGGACCGGAGTGCTTCGCGCACTTCGCGGCCGCCTCACGCAGGTGCCGCAGCACGGCCGCGGCGTCGTCCGCGTCCGCCTGCGGGTCCTCCTCCGGCTCCCCGCCGCAGCTCACCGGCTCACTGAGGCCCACGCCGCGCGGGTCGAAGCCCACGACGTCGTAGCCCTTGCCCACGTACCCGAAGTCCTTCTTGGCGCCCGCGAGCCCGGCGACGCCCGCGCCGCCGGGACCGCCGAAGTTCACCAGGAGCGACCCGCGCTTGTCGCCGCTCGCCTTCACCTTCATCAGCGCCAGGCCGATGGTGCCGCGGCCGGGCTTCGCGTAGTCCAGCGGGACGGTGACCTTGCCGCAGCTCACGTCCTTGTCCTTGGTGACGTCCTCCGGCAGGTTCTGCACGTCCGGCTTGCAGGCGGCCCACTTGATCTTCTGCGTGTAGAAGCGCCTGAGGTCCGGCTTCGCGGGCTCGGACGAGTCCGCCGCAGCCGGCAGGCCCGCGAGGGCGAGGGTCAGGGCTGCGGCGGCGGTGAGCGCGGGTGTGCTGCGCACGGCGACCTCCAAGAGGTGCGGGTCCCCTCCGGTCACCCTAGGCGGCCCCGGGCCACCTCGCCCGTTCAGGTCAGTCACGCTGCGTGACATTCGAGGGGATCGGGCACCGCCCCGGGCCCCCGGCGCCCGACCGGCGAACGCGCCCGTGCGAGCGCTCTCACCCCTCGATCCTTCCCCGGCCGCCCCCTCGACCAGCCGCCTGACTCCCAAGTAACCTTACTCCGAAGTAAATTCAGGGCTTCAGGACCGCAGGACCGCAGGACCGCACGACTTCAGAACCGAGCACGACCGAGCCGGGAGCTTGACCCATGGCCGACCGCTACGTGACGTTCACCCGCACCGCCCCCGGCCGCTTCCTCGCCCGCAGACTCGGCCTGCCCCAACCCGCGCCCCTGCGCCGCTGGTCCCCGCGGCAGCCGCGCCTCGACGGGCCGCTGCTGCTGCTCACCGCGGGCGATCTTCCGCTCGCGGGCCTGCACGAGACGCTGACGCGCACGGGTCTGCCCCCGCACACCGGGCCGCTGGGCGCCCGTCGCCCCGCCGCCGTCGTTCTGGACGCGACCGGCGTCTGTACGGTTGCGGCGCTCTCCGACGTCCACGCCACGCTGCACCCCGTCGTGCGGTCCATAGCCCCGAGCGGCCGCGTGGTCGTCCTGGGCGCGCCGCTCTCCCCCGCCGACCATCACCAGGCGGCGGCCCAGCAGGCCCTGGAGGGCTTCGTCCGCTCCCTCGGCAAGGAGATCGGCCGGGGCAGGACGGTCCAGCTGCTGCGTACGCCGTCGGCGCCCGCCGCCGAGGCGACGCTGCGCTTCCTGCTCTCGCCCAAGTCGGCGTACGTCAGCGGGCAGGTCATCGAGGCGGCGGACGAGGCGGCGGCGGACTGCGAATCCGACCTCGCCCAGGTCGCCGAACTCCCCCATCCCGCCCGACCGTTGGCGGGGCGTACCGCGCTCGTCACCGGTGCCGCACGCGGGATCGGCGCGGCCGTCGCCGAGGTGCTCGCCCGTGACGGCGCGCACGTCGTCGTGCTCGACGTGCCGTCGGCCGAGCCGGACCTTGCCCGGGTCGCCGAGCGCGTCGGCGGTAGCGCGCTTGCCCTCGACATCACCGCGGAGGACGCGGGCGAGCGGATCGCCGCCGCGCTGCCGGACGGGCTCGGCGTCCTCGTGCACAACGCGGGCATCAACCGTGACCGCAGGCTCGCCAACATGGCGGCGGACCGCTGGAGTTCGGTCGTCGACGTCAACCTCGCGAGCGTGCTGCGCACCACGGACTTCCTGCTGAAGTCCGGCACGGTCCGGCGGGGCGGCCGGATCGTGGCCACCGCCTCCATCGCGGGGATCGCCGGGAACGCCGGGCAGACCAACTACGCGGCGAGCAAGGCCGGCATCGTCGGTTTCGTACGTTCCCTCGCACCGCGGGCCCTCGCGGAGTACGGCGTGACGGTGAACGCCGTCGCCCCCGGCTTCATCGAGACCCGGATGACGGCGGGCGTCCCGCTGCTCATCCGCGAGGCGGGGCGCCGCATGAACTCCCTCGGGCAGGGCGGGCTTCCCGTCGACGTCGCGGAGACGGCGGCGTGGCTGGCCACCGGAGCGGTGAACGGGCAGACCATCAGGGTCTGCGGCCAGAGCCTCCTCGGGGCGTAGGCCTTCGAGGGTCAGGTACCCAGCACATTTCCCTGCCGTTCACGCGTCCGGAAAGGTCCCCCATGGCCTCGCTCGCGCTCACCCTGTTTCGGGGTGCAGTCCTGTCCCCTTTCAAGCGGCCCCGTGCGGACGCCTCGTTGCCGGGTGCCCAATCCGCCCGTGTGCGGGTCGACGTGGAACGGCTCGTTGCCTATGAGCGGGTCTGTGGGTTTGCCGCCGAGCGTGGGGGCGGCGACCCACTGCCCGTCACGTACCCGCACGTCCTCGCGTTTCCGCAGGCCATGCGGATGATGGCGGCCCGTGACTTCCCGCTGCCGCTGCTCGGCCTCGTGCACACGTCCGTCGAGATCGTCCAGCACCGCGCCCCGCTCCCCGGCGACGAGCTCGAACTCACCACGTACGCCGAGAAGTTGACACCCCACCGGCGCGGCACCGAGGCCACGGTCCTCACCCGCGCGGCCGTCGACGGCATACCGGTGTGGGAGTCCCGCAGCACTTATCTGTCCCGCCACCGGCGGCCCCAGGACCGGGCCCCGGCGCAGCCGGTGGCCGACCCGCTGCCCGCCCGCGCCGAGTGGCGGCTTCCCGAGGATCGGGGGCGCCGCTATGCCGCCGTGTCCGGCGATCGCAACCCCATTCATCTGCACCCGCTCACGGCCCGCCTCTTCGGCTTCCCGCGTGCCATCGCCCACGGCATGTGGACGTTCGCGCGCTGCGTGGCCGAGCACCGCCGCGAGACCGGGACCGAGACCATAACCTCCTCACTGGATAGACCGTTCTACTTGGCGGCCGAGTTCAGGTCACCCGTCCTGCTGCCCGGCGTGGTGACGTACGCCGCCGACGGCGACGCGTTCGAGCTCCGCGGGCCGTCGGGCCGGGTGCACCTGACGGCGACGACAAAGGCACCGCACCAGCTACCGCGGCGGTGACCAGGGCCGCCCCTCCATGAGGTTGCCGAGGCCCGCCCACGCGAAGTTCATCAGCGTCGCCGCGGACTGGTTCGCGGAGACGGACGGCTCGGCGTTGGCCCAGCCGGCCAGCGACTCGGCCGCACCGACCAGCGCGTGGGCGAGGCCCGCGACCTCGCGGTCGGGCAGCGACGGGTCGTGGTGGGCCTCGCGGGCGGCGTCCCCGATGAGCGCGGTGACGAAAGCGACGATCTCCTCGCGCAACACGTTGACCTCGGCGGCGAACGGCTCGCCGACGGTGCGGGCCTGGCTGTGCAGGACGGCCCAGGCGTCGGGGTGTTCGGCGGTGTACGTGAAGAACGCCCGCAGCCCGTCCCACAGTTGACGGTCGGCGGGCGCGCCGGGGGTCACGCCGTCCCGCACGGCCTCGGTGAGCGCGGCCGCCTCGCGCCGGATGCAGGCGGTGAACAGGTCTTCCTTGGAGTTCAGGTAGAGGTAGACGAGCGGCTTGGAGACCCCGGCGAGCTCAGCGATCTCGTCCATGGACGCGGCCCGGTAGCCCCGCTGCCCGAAGGTGCGCACCGCCGCGTCGAGCATCTGCCGTTCCCGCACGGCCCGCGGCATCCGTTTCTGCCGCCCGGCCTTGCCCCCGCCGCCGGCTCTGCTCCCGCTCCCACCCTTCGCGGCCTTGGCCGCCTTCGCGGCGGGCGCCGCCTTGGCGGCCTTCGCGGCCTTCGCCGCTTTCGCAGCCTTCACGGCACTCACGGCCTTCACATTCGCCACCCCGGCCCCCGCCTTCCGCACCAACCGTCCACCGGCCAGCGTACGGCGGCCCCGGCCCCGCCCGAAGGTCACCCGGACATCATCCGGAGATCAACCAGCGGCCAGCTGTCGTACAACGACCGTGCCCCGCACCGGGGTTCCGGTACGGGGCACGTTCTCAGCAGACGGCCACGCGGCCGTCGAGGTCACGCGGCGGCGGGCAGCGGCTCGTCCAGCGGCGAGGACGAGGCGCTCTCGTACGCCTCCTTGTCCAGGATGTTCTCGCGGGCCGCGACCACGACCGGGACCAGCGCTTGGCCCGCGACGTTCGTGGCCGTACGCATCATGTCCAGGACCGGGTCGATGGCGAGGAGCAGGCCGACGCCCTCCATGGGCAGGCCGAGGGTGGAGAGGGTCAGGGTCAGCATGACCGTCGCCCCCGTCAGACCGGCCGTCGCGGCGGAGCCGACCACCGACACGAACGCGATCAGCAGGTACTCCTTGATCCCCATGTTCACGTCGAAGATCTGCGCGACGAAGATCGCGGCGATCGCCGGGTAGATCGCGGCGCAGCCGTCCATCTTGGTCGTGGCGCCGAAGGGCACCGCGAAGGACGTGTACTCCTTCGGTACGCCGAGACGCTCGGTGACCCGCTGGGTGACCGGCATCGTGCCGACCGAGGAGCGCGAGACGAAGGCGAGCTGGATCGCGGGCCAGGCGCCCTTGAAGAACTGCAGCGGGTTGACCTTGGCGACCGTGGAGAGCAGCAGCGGGTAGACGCCGAACATCACCAGGGCGCAGCCGATGTAGATGTCCGCGGTGAATGTCGCGTATTTGCTGATCAGGTTCCAGCCGTAGTCCGCGATGGCGAAGCCGATGAGGCCGATGGTGCCGATCGGGGAGAGCTTGATGACCCACCACAGGGCCTTCTGGAGCAGCGCGAGGACGGCCTCGCTGAGGTCCAGGACGGGCTTGGCCTTCTCGTCGCCGATCTTGAGGATGGCGACGCCCGCGACGGCGGCCATGAAGACGATCTGCAGGACGTTCAGTTCGGTGAACGGCGTGATGACGTCGGTCGGGATGATCCCGGTGAGGAAGTCGATCCAGGAGCCCGTGTGCTCCGGCTTGGCGCCGTCCTTCGGGGTCAGGCCCGTGCCCGCGCCGGGGTTGGTGACCAGGCCGATGACGAGGCCGATGGCGACCGCGATCAGCGAGGTGATCATGAACCAGAGCAGGGTGCGGGTCGCGAGCCGGGCGGCGTTGTTGACCTTGCGCAGGTTGGTGATCGAGATGAGGATCGCGAAGAACACCAGCGGGGCGACGGCCAGCTTCAGCAGGCCGATGAAGGTGTCGCCCACCTTCGACAGGGTGGTGACCAGCCAGCTGATGTCCTGGCTGCGGGCGAGCCAGCCGAGGAGTACGCCGAGGACCAGACCGCCGAGGATCTGCGCCCAGAAGGGGATCTTGAGGAACTTCGGTATCCGGAACCCGGGCTTGGGTTCGGCAGGGGAAGCGGAATTCGCGGACACGGACACACTCCGGGTAAAGACGGGGACATGAGGGAGCGGCGACCGCGAAGGGTCGGCGGGCACCGCTGCAGTGGGTCTGTTCGGTGATTCAGACGCGGCAACAGGCCGCGGACACGCAGCGGCAGAGATCGACGTGCAGCCGCGCCACGAGCGGAACGCTCATGGCGATGCGGGGTGCGGCTGCTGTCTTCATGTCGAACACGTTAACACTTGAACTTTGAGAACATCAAAGGTCTTGTTTGAGGTAGGAGCAGCCCTCAGGGTCTCAGGAACGGCGAAACCCCGGTACCGGAGCGACATGCTCCGGTACCGGGGTTTCTGCGTGTGTTCTGCGTGTGTGACGAACCTTACGACTGCGCGGTGCGCGCCGCGTCGTCGGCGATGTCTTCCTGCGTGCGGTTGCGCTCCAGGCTGGCCTTGACGTTGTCGACCTTCGCCACGACCTTCTCCGAGGCGCGGTCGCGCTCCTTGCGCAGTACGACGAAGCTGATCGGGGCCGAGATCACCAGGGAGAGCATGGCTACCCAGAGGAGGTTGGAGCCGCCGAGGCCGCGGGGTACGACGCCGGAGTAGACGAGGCCCCAGACGACCAAGAAGCAGCCCGCGAAGATCCCGAGGCGCATCAGCGTGTAACGGAGCATGTCAATCCACTCTTCCGTTCCGAAATAGCCCGGCAGCACCCGGACTGGACGAGCCCTCCCAGTGAAGCACGGCTCCCTCACCGGGAAGGAGGGGGGTGCAGCCTCTCCCCGCCCACCCACCCCTTCATCGGTGCGACTGGTCCGACAGTCACGGGTGGGCGGGTGGGAGACCCGCCGCGGAGCGGCGGAAACGGTTGCAGCCCCCGCGGCGATCAGAACCTCATCGGCTGCGGCGATTCCCGAAGGGCGCAGTCGGGGCCCGGGTACTCCCGGATCACCTCGTAGCGGGTGTTGCGCTCCACGGGGCGGAAGCCCGCCTCGCGGATGAGGTCGAGGAGGTCGTCGCGGCCGAGCTTGTTGGGGGTGCCGAAATTGTCCGCGTCGTGAGTGATCTTGTACTCGACGACGGACCCGTCCATGTCGTCGGCCCCGTGCTGCAGCGCCAGCTGCGCGGTCGCGACGCCGTGCATGACCCAGAAGACCTTGACGTGCGGCACGTTGTCGAAGAGCAGCCGGGAGACGGCGAAGGTCTTCAGGGCCTCGGCGCCGGACGCCATCTTCGTGCGCGCCTGCAGCCGGTTGCGGACCTTGCCGTCCTTCATGTCGACGAAGTCGTGCTGGTAGCGGAGCGGGATGAAGACCTGGAAACCGCCGGTCTCGTCCTGGAGTTCACGCAGCCGCAGCACGTGGTCGACGCGGTGCCGCCGCTCCTCGATGTGGCCGTACAGCATCGTGGAGGGAGTCTTCAGGCCCTTCTCGTGGGCGAGCCGGTGGATCCGGGACCAGTCCTCCCAGTGGGTCCGGTGGTCCACGATGTGCTGCCGGACCTCCCAGTCGAAGATCTCCGCGCCGCCGCCGGTCAGCGACTCCAGGCCCGCGTCGATCAGCTCGTCCAGGATCTCGCTCGCGCTCATCCCCGAGATCGTCTCGAAGTGGTGGATCTCGGTGGCCGTGAAGGCCTTGAGCGAGACGTCCGGCAGCGCGGCCTTCAGCTCGCGCAGGGAGCGCGGGTAGTAGCGCCACGGCAGGTTCGGGTGCAGGCCGTTGACGATGTGCAGCTCGGTGAGGTTCTCGCCCTCCATCGCCTTGGCGAGCTTCACCGCCTCCTCGATGCGCATCGTGTACGCGTCCTTCTCCCCCGGCTTGCGCTGGAAGGAGCAGTACGCGCAGGAGGCGGTGCACACGTTCGTCATGTTCAGGTGACGGTTGACGTTGAAGTGCACGACGTCGCCGTTCTTGCGCATGCGCACCTCGTGGGCGAGGCCGCCGAGCCAGGCCAGGTCGTCGGACTCGTACAGCGCGATGCCGTCCTCGCGGGACAGCCGCTCACCGGCGCGAACCTTCTCCTCAAGATCGCGCTTGAGCCCTGCGTCCATTGCCGTACCTCTATCTCTCCGACGACCTGCGACAGACCCGACCAACCGTACGCCTACGCCTCTTCCGGCAGTTCCCCGACCCGGTTCTCCCACTTCGTGGAGAGCACGATCGTCGTCCGCGTCCGGGAGACCCCCTTCGTGCCGCTGAGTCTGCGGATCGTCTTCTCCAGGCCGTCCACGTCGGACACCCGCACCTTGAGCATGTACGAGTCGTCGCCCGCGATGAACCAGCAGTCCTCGATCTCGTGCAGGTCCCGCAGCCGCCGCGCCACGTCCTCGTGGTCGGCGGCGTCGGACAGGGAGATGCCGACCAGCGCGGTGACGCCGAGGCCGAGCGAGGCGGAGTCGACCGTCGCGCGGTAGCCGGTGATCACACCGGCCGCCTCCAGGCGGTTGATGCGGTCGGTGACGCTGGGGCCGGAGAGGCCGACGAGGCGCCCGAGCTCGGCGTAGGAGGCGCGGCCGTTCTCGCGCAGAGCCTGGATGAGCTGCCTGTCCACGGCGTCCATAGGTCTGAGCCTTTCATTATTTAGCGTTCTCGCGAGTCTACGTGTAGAATCTAAGGCATAGCAGGGTCGAAACCCTGCGAATCTTTCGGAATCTCAGCCGATCAACGACGATCCTTCGAATCCTTCAGGAGTGTTCCCCGTGTACACGATCGAGATGGCCTACGCCCGTATGCGCGAGCTGCAGGATCTGGCCAACCGCTCGCGTGCCCACCAGTCCGCCACCGCCGCGCGCAAGGGCAAGAAGCAGCGCGCCGCGAAGAAGCGCTAACCCTCACGGGAGCTTCCGAGCTCCCCCTTCCACCGGCGGTACAGCTCGTGCGGCACCCCCGCCGCGTCCAGCACCCGCCCCGCGACGAAGTCCACCAGGTCCTGGATGTGCGTCGCCCCCGCGTAGAACGCCGGAGAGGCGGGCAGCACCATCGCGCCCGCCTCGTCCAGGCTCACCAGGTGCTTCAGCGTCTGCCCGGTCAGCGGCGTCTCCCGTACGCAGACGGCGAGCCGCCGGCCCTCCTTGAGCGTCACGCTCGCCGAGCGCTGCAGCAGATCCTTCGAAAGCCCGAGCGCGACGCCGGCCACACACGCCGTGGACGCCGGCACGATCAGCATCCCCTTCGTGGCATACGACCCCGACGACGGCCCCGCGGCCAGATCCCCGGCCGCCCAGTACCGCACGTCGTCCAGGCCGTCCGCGGCGACGCGGAACGTCCCCGGCTTCCCGTCCGCCCCGCGCCCCAGCCATGCGGCCAGGTCCTCCCGCCAGTGCGCGTCCCGGAACGCGATGCCCGTCTCGTCGAGCAGCGTCAGCCGCGAGGCCCGCGACACCACCAGGTCGACGCTCTCCCCGGCCGCGAGCAGCCCTCGCAGCACCGAGGCGGCATAGGGCGTACCGGAAGCGCCGGACACCCCCACGATCCAAGGCCTACGCTGCGTGTCTCCTGCGTTCACGCTGTGAAGCCTATCCATGGCGGCACACCCTCGCCCCCGCGCCTCAGACCGTGAGGCCGCGGACGAGCAGGTCGAGCAGGGCGCAGCCGAAGAGTGCGATCCCGATGAATCCGTTGACCTGGAAGAAGGCGCGGTTCAGCCGGGACAGGTCGTGCGGCCGCACAATCGAGTGCTCGTACAGGAAGGCACCCGCGACGACGACCAGGCCGAGCCAGAAGAACGCGCCCGCGTCGGTGACCAGGGCGTACCAGACGAACAGCGCCGTGGCCATCAGGTGGCAGGCACGCGCGCCCCAAATGGCGGCCGGGATCCCGAACCGCGCGGGCACCGAGAGCACGCCGACCTCCCGGTCGGTCTCCACGTCCTGGCAGGCGTAGATCAGGTCGAAGCCGCCGATCCACACGCCCACCGCGAGCCCGAGGATCACCGCCGTCCACGACCACTCGCCGGTGATCGCGAGCCAGGCGCCGACCGGCCCGATGGCCTGCGCGAGGCCCAGGATCGCCTGCGGGAAGTTGGTGAACCGCTTGCCGTACGGATAGACCACCATCGGGATCACGGCGACCGGCGCGAGCGCCAGGCACAGCGGGTTGAGCAGCGCGGCGGAGCCCAGGAACACGACGACCGCGATGAGCGCGCCGGTCCAGGCGGACTTCACGCTGACGGCACCCGTGACCAGTTCGCGGTGCGCGGTCCTGGGGTTTCGGGCGTCGATCTCACGGTCGATGATCCGGTTCGCGGCCATGGCGAACGTACGCAGACCGACCATGCAGATGGTGACGAGCAGCAGCCGGCCCCAGTGGATGTTCCTGTCCCACTGGAACATCGCGGTCAGCGCGGCGATGTAGGCGAAGGGCAGCGCGAAGACCGAGTGCTCGATCATGACCAGGCGCAGGAACGCCTTGGTGCGGCCGGGCTGCTGCGGCAGTGCGGCGGACGCGGAACTCACAGGCCGTACTCCCTCCAGCGGCGGTCGACTTTCGCCGCCGTGTCCGGGTCGGACTCGACCATGTCGGGCCAGCCGCCGTCCCGGGTGTAGCCCTCCTCGGGCCACTTCTTCGTCGCGTCGATGCCCGCCTTGCCGCCCCAGAACTGCTGGTACGAGGCGTGGTCGAGGTGGTCGACGGGCCCCTCGACGACGGACAGGTCGCGGGCGTAGTCGGTGTTGCCGAGCGCGCGCCACGCGACCTCGTGCAGATCGTGCACGTCGCAGTCGGAGTCCACGACCACGATCAGCTTGGTCAGGGACATCATGTGCGCGCCCCAGATGGCATGCATGACCTTCTGCGCGTGTTTCGGGTACTTCTTGTCGATCGCGACGATCGCGCAGTTGTGGAAGCCGCCCGCCTCGGGCAGGTGGTAGTCCACGATGTCCGGCACGATGACCTTCAGCAGCGGCAGGAAGAACCGCTCCGTGGCCCGGCCCAGCGGACCGTCCTCCGTCGGCGGCCGCCCCACGACGATCGACTGGAGCAGCGGCCGCTTCCGCATCGTCACGCAGTCGATGGTCAGCGCGGGGAAGGGCTCCTGCGGCGTGTAGAAACCGGTGTGGTCGCCGAAGGGCCCCTCGGGCAGCATCTCGCCGGGCTCCAGCCACCCCTCGATCACGACCTCCGCCTGCGCGGGCACCTGCAACGGCACCGTCTTGCAGTCGACCATCTCGATCCGCTTGCCCTGCAGGAAGCCCGCGAGGAAGTACTCGTCGATGTCACCGGGAAGCGGCGCGGTGGACGCGTACGTCACGGCGGGCGGGCACCCGAAGGCGATCGCGACGGGCAGCTTCTCGCCGCGCCGCGCCGCCACCTGGTAGTGGTTCCGGCTGTCCTTGTGGATCTGCCAGTGCATGCCGATGGTGCGCTTGTCGTGGCGCTGGAGCCGGTAGAGCCCGAGGTTGCGGACACCGCTCTCCGGGTCCTTGGTGTGCGTGAGCCCCAGATTGAAGAAGGACCCGCCGTCCTTGGGCCAGGTGAACAGGGCGGGCAGCTGGTCCAGGTCCACGTCGTCGCCGCGCAGCACGACCTCCTGCACGGGGGCGTCCTTGACCTTCTTCGGCGGTACGTGCGTCATCGCGCCGAGCTTCCCGAAGGCCTCGCGCACGCCGACGAACCCGTGCGGCAGCTCGGGCTTCAACAGCCCGCCGATCTTCTCGCTGATCTCGCCGTACGACTTCAGGCCGAGGGCCTTGAGCAGCCGCCGGTCCGTGCCGAACACGTTCATCGCGAGTGGCATCGCGCTGCCCTTGACGTTCTCGAACAGCAGCGCCGGACCGCCGGCCTTCTGTACGCGGTCGACGATCTCGCCGACCTCCAGATACGGGTCGACCTCGGCCTTGATGCGCTTGAGATCGCCCTCGCGCTCCAGGGCCCGGAGCAGAGAGCGGAGATCGTCATAAGCCATGCGGTCAAGTATCGGGCACCGGCTACCCTGGCCCCGTCACCGGGTGCGCCCGGCGCCCGTACTCCGCTCCTTGGGGGAACTCCAGCGCATGCTCAGGTATCTGCCGTTCCTGCTGGTCCTGGCCGTGTGGATCTACGCCTTCATCGATGTCCTGAACACACCGGAGAAGGAAGTCCGGCACCTGCCCAAGGTGGCGTGGGTCATCATCGTGCTGCTCTTCGGTGAGGTGCTGCTCGGGCCGATCGCGTGGTTCGTCACCGGCAAGAAACGGCCTGCGGCCGGCGGGGCGGGGGCGAGTGGTCGCCGTCGGGGTGGCTGGGTCGCCCCCGACGACAACCCCGACTTCCTCAAGGGCCTGGAGAAGGACCGCGACCCGCGCGACGAGCCCTGACCGCGGCCCCCACTATGGGGGCTGCCGCCCCCGCTCCCCCCGCTTCATCGGCGCTCCGCGCCTCGCCCTCAAACGCCGGGCGGGCTTTTTCCCCCACCCACCCGCCCTTCCAGCCCTGCGGGCTCATCCCACCCACCCGTTCCTGGGGCTGCCGCCCCGCCCCGGCAAGTATTTAGCCCGTCCGGCGATTGAGGACGAGCCGCGAAGCGGCGATCGGCGGGGTCCAGGGGCGGCAGCCCCTGGTTACGGGAAAGGGGCGGGACTGGGGCGTCCCACGAGGGCACCATGAACACATGACGATCCCCAGCGTCGACCTGCGCAGCTGGTTCTCCGGTGCCCCGGAGGCCCGCGGCCGGATCGCTTCCGCCGTGGACAACGGCCTGCGCACAGCCGGGTTCATGCTGGTCACCGGCCACGGTGTGGACCCCGCCCTACGGGCGGCCATCCGGCGCGAGGCCCGCGCCTTCTTCCTGCTCCCACCCGCCGCCAAAGAGGCGTACGCAGTGAAGGTCGGCGGCCGCGGCTGGCTCGGCCCGGGCGCCGAGGCGAACGCGTACGCCGAAGGCGCCCCCTCCCCGCCCGACCTCAAGGAGTCCTTCTCCTTCGCCGCCGACGAGCCGACCGGCGACGCGGCCGTCGACGCGGAGTGGTTCGCGCCCAACACCTGGCCCAGGGAAGTCCCGGCGCTGCGCGGCCACGTACAGACGTACCTGGCGCAGATGCGGACGCTGTCCGACCAGCTCCTCGAACTGCTCGCCGTCGTCCTGGGCGAACCCGAGGACCACTTCACCCGGCACACCCGCCACCCCACCTGGGGCTTCAACATCAACTGGTATCCGGCCAGGGACGTGCTCGGCGAGCCCGAGCCGGGCCAGTTCCGCATCGGCGCGCACACGGACTTCGGCACGGTCACCGTCCTGGACCGGCAGGCGGGCCGCGGCGGGCTCCAGGTGTTCACGGACGCCGACGGCTGGCAGGACGCGCCGTACGACCCGGACGCGTTCACCATCAACATCGGGGACCTGATGGCCCGTTGGACGGGCGGCCGCTGGCGCTCGGGCCGCCACCGCGTGCTCCCGCCACCGGCGGACGCGCCCGCCGAGGAGCTGATGTCGCTCGTGTACTTCTACGAGTGCGACCCGGGCACGGACGTACGCGGCACGGACTCGCACGCCTACCTGCGGGCGCAGTTGGACGCGATCTCGGTGGACCAGTCCCTGGACTAGTCCCTGGGGCAGTCCCGCAGCACCAGCTAGTCCCGCAGCACCAGATCGAGCAGCCCCGGAAAGCGCGAGTCGAACTCCTCGCGCCGCAGCCGGTTCACGCGCCGCGCGCCCTCGTCGCGCTGCTCGACGAGCCCGGCCGCCCGCAGCGCCGCGAAGTGGTGGCTGAGCGCGGGCTTGCCCACAGGCACGTCGAAGCTGCCGCAGGACCGCGTCCAGTCCGCGGAAGCCGCCAACTCCCGTACCAGCGTGAGCCGTACGGGGTCGGCCAGCGCCGCGAGCGCCTCCTGGACGGTGACGTCCTCGAGCCGCGCGTGCACCGGCGCCGCGCGATGACTCGCCCCCTTCACCATGCGTCCGCCTCCCGCAGCACTTGCAGAGTGTTCGATGAAAACCATACAGTCCTGAGTGTTCAACGCGGATCGAACACCATGCACGCCAAGCACGCACCACGTACACCAAGCACACGCCAAGCACACGCCAAGCACCGGGAGACAGCCATGCGCGCAGTCCAGCTCCACGAATTCGGCGGCCCCGACGTCCTGAAGCCGGTCGAGACCGACGCCCCCGAGCCGGGCCCCGGCCAGGTCACCGTCGACGTCGCGTACACAGGCGTGAACTTCGCCGACCTCAAGGCCCGCGCCGAGGGCTACCGCGTGCCGGGGCTTCCGTTCACGCCCGGCCTCGAGGTCTCCGGCCGGATCCGCGCGGTGGGCGCGGGCGTCGAGGGGCTGCGCGTCGGCCAGGAGGTGGCCGCGCTGACGGCGGGCGGCGCCTACGCCGAGGTGGCGCTCGCCGAGGCCGTGACCACCTTCCCGCTCCCGGCCGGCGTGGACGCGCGCACCGCCGCAACGCTTCCCACCGTCCTGCCCACGGCCCACGCCCTGCTGCACGAGGCGGGGCGGCTGCGCGCGGGCGAGACCGTCCTGGTGCAGGGCGCGGCAGGCGGAATCGGCACCGTGGCAGGGCAGTTGGCGAAGGCGGCCGGGGCCAGGGTGTTCGGCGTGGTGTCGAGCGCGGCGAAGGCGGAGTACGCGCGGAAGTACGGCTACGACGAGGTGTTCGTCGGCGACGGCTTCGCGGCGGCGGCGCGCGCGGCCACCGGCGGCCGGGGCGTCGACCTCGCCCTCGACCCGGTCGGCGGCGACACCTTCCGCGCGAGCCTGGAGGCGCTCGCCGTCTTCGGCCGCCTCGTCTCCTTCGGCAACGCGAGCTCCGCCGAGCCGTGGCGGGTCGGGCAGGCCGAGCTGTTCCCGGGCGCGCGCTCCGTGACCGGCTTCTCGATCCTCACCCTGGCGCAGACGGCCCCCGAGGTGCTGCGCGAGGTCGCCGAGCGCGCCTTCCGTACGGTGGCCGACGGCACGGTGACGCTGCCCGTCACCGCCGAATTCGCCCTGGAGGAGGCCGCGAAGGCCCACGAGCTGATGGGCGGCCGCACGACGACGGGCAAGCTGCTGCTGCGCGTGAGCCGGTAGCACCCGGCCCTGCGGGCGCGAACTACGCGAACTAGAACTACGCGAACTAGTCGTACTGGCGCCGCAGTTCGTTCCACCGGTCCAGGCTCCACGTCGACCAGTCCTTGGGCCGGCCGTCGAGCGCGTCCACCAGGAACTCGAAGTGGTTGTGCCACCCGGCGAGGCAGTCGCGCCGGAACGAGTCGTCGCTGACCAGCTCGTTGGTGAAGCGCAGCACCGTCCGCCGCGCACCCGCGGGCTCCAGGTGGAACCGGCACCGCCCGTGCAGGTCGATGGTGTACTCCGCGACGACGTCCGGGTCCCACGCGGTGACGCGGCCGGAGTGCACGGCGAGGGCGGGATCCGGACCCGGGGGCGGAGCCCCCTGAGCAGGCACAGTGAGCCAGCGCAGCGTCACGGCTCCGCCGAGGCGCGGCTCCAGCACGTCGGCGGCGGCGAGCCACCCCGGCAGTCCCTCCGGGGTGGCCACCGCCGCCCACACCTCCTCCACCGGGTGCGGCAGCCGCAGCACCCAGTGGAGCGTGTGCGTGTCCCCCTCGGTCCGGCTCGTCCCCCACTCGATGATGTCCCTGGCATCGCTCATGGGCCCAGCCTCACGCACCCGGTGCCCCAGGTCACGTACCCGGAAGGGAGCCGCTAGGGGCGTTCGCCCGCCTTGTCGACGATCTTGCGCTCCAGGACGGCGGTCCTGGCGACCACCTCGCCCTTCTTGGCGTACGGCTTGTCCTCGGTCATGACGGTGCGCTCGCCCAGATACGCCTTGGTCCGCTTGTCGAAGATCAGCTCCTCGCGCTCACCGTCGTCCTCCCAGGCGATGGCCACCCCGTGCCGCCCCGCCGCGTCCACCGCGTCGTCCACCAGCTCCACGCCGGGGATCTTCGCCGCGGCGAGGTAGAGGGCAGCGGCCTGCTCCGGTGGCATCAGGGCCTCGCGGGTGAGGTCGCCGACGGCCACGAACGGCTTGCCGTTGTTCTCCTCGTCGGCCACCTTGTTCAGCCAGTCGAGCATGTTGACCGGGTCGGTCGGCAGCTTCTCCAGGTTGCGGTAGTTGCTGTCGGTCACGAACAGGGGCAGCTCCGGCTTCATGCGCGTGTTCTTGTGGCCGTTCGCGGGCTCGTGCAACAGGCTCGTGTGCCTGCCGTCCACGGAGAGCCAGATCTCCCGCTGGTGCAGGGGCTCGGGCCCTTCGTCGGAGCTGTAGCTGACCTTGCTCTTGATGTAGGTGAACTGGTCGTCCCGCACGTCCTTGGGTGCGGGCGAGCGCTTCGCGGCCGCCGCGATCTCCTTCAGCATGGCCACCGTCTCCTTCGACGGCGCGGCCTCGGCGGAGTCGCCGCCGAACGGCGAGGCGACGAACAGCCCCGCCGCGACGGACGCGGCCACCGCACCCGCGACGAGCGCGGGCCGCAGCCACGGCTTCCGCCGCCGCGCCGTGGCAGGGGCCCCGGGGGTCTCGGCCCGGGTCTGGTCCTGGGACTGCCGGATCTCGGTCATCAGGTGCTCCTTGAGCAGAAGGTGACGGCCCGGCGGGAGGTCCCGCTCGCTCGGAGACGGGAAGTCGGAGTCGGCTTCGGACGTCATCGGTTTCCCTCCTGGATGGGCCTGACCGCTGTCGTGCGGTCACCTCTCACCTGTCCGCGCCCCGGGGGCGGTTCCATCGCTTTCGCGAGTTTTGTACGGGCCCGGGAGAGCCGCGAACGCACCGTCCCCACCGGCGTCCCGAGCGCCGCAGCCGCCGCCTCGTAGCTGAGCCCCGACCACACGCACAGCGCGAGCACCTCCCGCTCCGCACGCCGCAGCTTCGTCAACGCGGCTTGTACGAGGGCGAGTTGCTCCGCGTCGTCGACGCGCCCCGCGACTTCCTCGGCGAAGTCGGCGACGACCTCGTCGCGCGGCAGCCGGGCGACGGCGGCCGTGTGTCTGCGCGTGGCGCGGCGCTGGTTGCGCGTCACGTTGGTGGCGATCCCGAGCAGCCACGGCCGCACCGAACCCCCCGCCACGTCCAGGCGCTTCCGCAGCCGCCACGCCTCCAGGAACGTCAGCGAGACGACCTCCTCGGCCGTCGACCAGTCCCCCGTCAGGCGGTAGGCGTGGTTGTAGACGGAGCGCGCGTAGGCGTCGAAGACCTCGCCGAAGGCGTCGGCGTCCCCTTCCCGTATCCGTACGCGCAGGGCCTGTTGGCGCTCACGGCGCTCCTGCAGTTCCCCCGGTTCCCCTGGTTCCCCCAGATTCGTGTCCACGCCCTGTTGACTGTCCGTACGACGAAGGCCGGTTCCCGTGACCCGTGTCACAGGAACCGGCCTCAGGCCGTGCCGAGGGTGCTCAGACCCCGGCGTACGAGTGCTTGCCGCTCACGAAGATGTTGACGCCGTAGTAGTTGAACAGCCAGCAGCCGAAGGCGATCAGGGCCAGGTAGGCGGCCTTGCGGCCCTTCCATCCTGCCGTGGCGCGGGCGTGCAGATAGCAGGCGTACGCCACCCACGTGATGAACGACCAGACCTCCTTGGGGTCCCAGCCCCAGTAGCGGCCCCACGCGTCGCCCGCCCAGATCGCTCCCGCGATGATCGTGAACGTCCACAGCGGGAAGATCGCGGCGTTCATGCGGTACGTGAACTTGTCGAGCGAGGCCGACGCGGGCAGCCGCTCCATCACGGAGGTCGCGAAGCGGCCGGGCGTCTCGCCGCGCTGGAGCTTGGCCTCGTAGCTGTCCTTGAACAGGTACGCGGTCGTGGAGACCGCGCCCACGTAGAACGCGGCGCCGCAGAAGATCGCCGTGGAGACGTGGATCCACAGCCAGTACGAGTGCAGCGCCGGGACCAGCTGGTCGGAGTCGGTGTACAGGACGGTGACCGCGAGGCCGAGGTCGAGCAGGACCGTGGTGATCAGCGGCAGGCCGATCCAGCGGACGTTCTTCTTCAGGGCGAGCAGCGTCAGGAAGACGCCGACGGCGACCGTGGAGAAGGTGATGTTGAACTCGTACATGTTGCCCCACGGCGCGCGCTGCACCGACAGGGCGCGGGTGAGGACACCGGCGGCCTCGACGAGGAAGCCGAGCCCGATGAGGGAGACGGCGATGCGGCCGTAGAGGTCGCCCTGCTCGTCGCCCCCGGCGGCGCCGGGACCGTCCGGCACGTCGCGGCTGCCCGCGGCGGAGCGCGTGACGACCTTCGGCGCCCCGGAGCCGGCCGCCTTCGCCGCCGTCTTCGGGCGCTCCAGGGTGGCCGTGCCACCCTTGGCCCGGACGGTGACGGCGGGGCCGGCGGAAACAGCCGCCTTGGCGGCGGGCTCGGCGGCGTCGTCCGCGGCCTGCGCGGTGAGCGCGGCGGCGGTGCGAGCGACCTTGCTGCGGCTGCCGAACAGCCACTCCGCCATGAGCGCGAAGAAGGCCAGCAGATACACGGCCATCGCGGAGTAGATCAGCACATTGCTGATGTGTGCGAGGTTCTCATTCGGCTCGGCGGCGAGGGTGGTGGCGAGAGTCACTGCTCAGCCCCTTCGGCAGGAACAACATCGGGGGTGGGGTCGGAGTCGGACGGGGTCTTGGCGTCGGCGTCCGCGTCGGCCGTATCAGCCTTGGTCGACTCGGCGGCCGTATCGGCGTCGGACGACTCGGCGGCCGTGTCGGCCTCGGACCCTGCCTCAGGGGCAGCGTCCGGGTCCGCGTCCGGCGCGCTCGGTGCGGTTTCGTGGAGGGCGGCGGCCAGGACCCCGAGCTCCTCGGGGACCTTCGCGGACTCGCTGCGGCCGAGGCCCGCCATCTCCACGACGGTGACGCCGTCGGCGCCCGCCGTGGCCCGGACCCACACGCGGCGGCGCTGGATGAACAGCGATCCGGCGAGGCCCGCGATCGCGGCGATCGCGCCGCCGAGCGCCCACTTGCTGCCGGGCTCCTGCGAGATCTGGAAGCTCGCCCACTGCTTGAGCTCCTTCTCGAAGGTGATCGAGCCGGCGCCGTTCGGCAGCTTCATGGTCTCGCCGATCTTCAGCCGCTTCTTCAGCAGCTCGCCCTTGGCGTCCTTGAACTTCTCCATCTTCCGCGTGTCCAGCTGGTACACGTTCTGCGGAACACCGGAGTCCACACCGAGGCTGCCGTGGTACGCCGACAGCGCGAGCCGCGGATTGAAGGGCGCCGGGAACTGGGAGAACATCTGGCCGTTGCCCTCACCGGCGAACGTCGGCACGAAGAAGGCGTTGAAGCCGAGCTGCTCCTTCTTGCCGTCCTTGTTCCGGTAGCCGTCGAGGATCTTGATGGCGCCGGTGGCCGTGCCCATGGAGTCGATGGGCAGCAGCGGCACGGACACCCGCTGGACGACCTTGCCCTTGCCGTCGCGGACGGTGACGGTGGGCGCGTAGCCGTGGCCGATCAGGTAGACCTTCGAGCCGTCGACCTCCAGCGGCTCGTTGACCTCGATGGCCTTCTTCTTCTCCGGGCCGTGGGCGCCTTCGCTGTAGGTGACGTGGGCCTTGTAGGTGCGGGCGGTGCCGCGCTCGGGGCCCGACATCTCGTACGAGCCCTCGAAGCGGTCCAGCTTGAAGCTGAACGGCGCGAGGTTCTCGGTGTCGAAGAGGCTGCCGGACTTGAAGTCGTCGTACTGCGTGAGGGTGTTGGAGAAGCCGTCGCCCTCCATGATCAGCTTGCCGCCCTCGGACTTGAAGAGCTGTCCGGCGGCGAAGGCGACCAGCATCACGATCAGCGCGACATGGAAGATCAGGTTCCCGGCCTCGCGCAGATAGCCCTTCTCCGCGGCGACGGACCCGCCCACCAGGTGCGAGCGGAAGCGCCGCTGCTTCAGCAGCCGGCGCGCGGTCTCGTGCACCTCGTCGGGCGTGGCCTCGGTGCGCCACGTCGTGTACGCGGGCAGCCGGGTGAGCCGCTTGGGCGCGGCCGGCGGGCGGCCGCGGAGCTGGCCGACGAACTGCCAGGTGCGCGGCACGATGCAGCCGATGAGCGAGACGAACAGCAGGATGTAGATCGCGGAGAACCACACCGAGCTGTAGACGTGGAAGAGGCCGAGCTTGTCGTAGAGCGGCCCGAGCGTGGTGTGGGCTGCCTTGAAGTCCTCGACCTTCAGCGCGTCGGGGTTCTCCTGCGGGATCAGCGAGCCCGGGATCGAGCCGAGGGACAGCAGCAGGAGCAGCAGGAGCGCGACCCGCATCGAGGTGAGCTGCCGCCAGAACCAGCGGATCCAGCCGATGACGCCGAGCGCGGGCATGTTGGGCCCGGACGGGGCGGACGCGGCGTCGTCGAGGGGGGCGGTGGAGAGCTGCGCGCCCGCGGCACCGAACTCGTCCCGGGCGCCGGTGGCGCCGGTGGCGTCCTTGGTGCCGGGCGCGTCGGCCGCGGCCGCTGCGTTCTTCGCGTCGGTCTTGGTGTTGCTCATGGATCAGATCCCCACCGTGAAGCCCCTGGACCAGACTTGCATCTCCTGCACGATGCCGTCCCACACGCCGGTCAGCATCAGCAGGCCGGTCACGATCATCATCACGCCGCCGACGCGCATCACCCAGACATAGTGGCGCTTGACCCAGCCGAAGGCGCCGAGCGCCTTGCGGAAGGCGACCGCGGCGAAGATGAACGGCAGTCCGAGTCCCAGACAGTACGCGACGTTCAGTATGGCCCCGCGTCCGGCGGTCGCCTGGTCGATGGCCAGCGCGTTGACGGAGGCGAGCGTCGGCCCCACGCACGGCGCCCAGCCGACCGCGAACAGCGCGCCGATCAGCGGCGCCCCGACGAGCCCGGTCGCGGGCTTCTTGTGGAAGCGGAACTCGCGCTGCGACAGCCACGGCATCAGGCCCATGAAGAACAGGCCGAGCGCGACCATCAGGACGCCGAGCACCTTGTTGATGGTGCTCTGGTAGTCCTGCAGGTTCTGCCCGAAGTAGCCGAAGAGCGCGCCGGTGGAGACGAAGACGGCGGTGAAGCCGAGCACGAAGAGCCCGGCGCCCGCCGCCATCCGCCCGCGCCGGGCCTCGGCGAGGTCGGTGCCGCTGACGCCGGTCACGTAACTCAGGTAGCCGGGCACGAGCGGCAGCACGCACGGGGAGAAGAACGAGATGAGGCCGCCGAGCAGCGCGATCGGCAGGGCGAGCGCGAGGGTGCCGCTGTAGACCGTCTGGTTCATCTCGCCGGGCTGGGCGGCGAGGGTCATGAGGGAGGCGGAGGCGGACAAGGCGCTCACTTCTCCGCGATCAGGGGGTCGACCATCTTGCGCAGCTTCTCCTCGTTGAGGGGCTGCTGGGAGCGCGCCGCGATCTTGCCGTCCCGGTCGATGACGATGGTCGACGGGATGAACTGCGGGTTCAGCGTGCCCTTGGGGAAGCGCAGCATCAGCTTGCCCATCGGGTCGTACAGACTCGGGTAGGTGACCTTGTAGTCCTTCTCGAAGGAGATCGCCGGGCCCTTCTCCGGGTCGCGGGCGTTGATGCCGACGAACTGCACGTCGTCCTTGGTGTCGGCCGCGACCTTCACAAAGTTCGGCGCCTCGGCCCGGCAGGGCGGGCACCAGGAGCCCCAGACGTTGAGGACGACGACCTTGCCCTTGTAGTCGTCGATGCTCAGCTGCTTGCCGTCGAGCGTCTCGCCGTCGATGTCCGGCGCGTCGTGCCGGTCACCCTTCTTGGCGGTGGAGATGCCGTCCTTGCTGGTGAGGAAGTTCGTCTTGCCGGAGCCGCCGGAGGTGCCGCCCGAGCCGCACGCCGACAGGGTCAGTGCGGCCGCCGCGGCGCCCGCCGCCAGCAGTGTCGCGCGGCGGCGACGACTGCCCACGCTGGGGCGGAGGCTGCGGTTCGGGCTGCGGGGGGCGCGGCAGGCGGCACTCATGTGAAAAGTTTCGCATGCCCGTTCCGGGGATCTTCGACGCCCCCCGCAGTAGCGGAAAGTCCCATTTCAGACGGGCTTTCCGGGCGAGTTCAGGCCGCGTTGCCCGTGTCCTTCTCGGCGTCCGTGCGGTTGCCGGACGAAGAGCCCGCGAGGTAGCTCTTCCAGCCGCCGGCCGGCTGCTGTCCGACCTCCAGGCCGCGCAGCTTGGCGAGGACCTCGGGCTTCTGCACGTCGAGCCAGTCCACGAACTGCCGGAAGGACACCAGGCGTACGTCCTTCTTCCCGGCCATGCCCTTGAGGGCGTCCTCGACGGCGTCCATGTAGATGCCGCCGTTCCACTCCTCGAAGTGGTTGCCGATGAAGAAGGGGGCGCGGTTGGACTCGTAGGCGCGCTTGAAGCCCGCGAGGTAGGCCTCGGTGGCCTGCTTGCGCCAGCCCGGGTAGTTGGCCGGCGGGGCCTTCGTGGAGTTCTTCGACTGGTTGGCCAGGATGTTGTAGTCCATCGAGAGGACCTCGAAGGAGTGGCCGGGGAAGGGCACGGCCTGCAGCGGCAGGTCCCAGATGCCCATCTTCTTGTCGGGCCACTTCTGCCGGCCGCCCGGCGAGGAGGCGTCGTAGCGCCAGCCGAGCTTCTTGGCGGTGGGCAGCAGGTTGTCCTGGCCGAGCAGGCAGGGGGTGCGGCCGCCGATGAGTTCCTTCTCGTAGTCGAAGGGCAGCGGCGGCAGGTCGTCCCAGCCGGTGTTCGTACGCCACTTCGTCACGAAGGACTTGGCCTGGTCGATCTCGGACTGCCACTGGGCGGACGTCCAGTTCGCGACGGAGCCGGTGCCGGCGCAGAAGTGGCCGTTGAAGTGCGTGCCTATCTCGTGGCCCTCCAGCCAGGCCTGGCGCACGTACTTCAGCGTGTCCTTGATGTGGCCGTCGGTGAGGTAGCCGATGTCGGAGGCGCCGACGCCGTTGTTCGGCGGCCGGTAGAGCCGCTTCTTGGATTCGGGGAGCAGATAGAGCCCGGAGAGGAAGAACGTCATCCGCGCGTCGTGTTCCTTCGCGAGCTTCAGGAAGCGCGGGAACAGGCCGTTGCCGACTTCGCCGGCGCCGTCCCAGGAGAACACGACGAACTGCGGGGGCGTCTCGCCCGGCTCCAGGGGGCGCGGCTTCTCGGGCTGGTTCGGCTGTTTGCCGGTGAATGCCGTGGAACCGTCGCCGATCGGCTTCGCCGGGCGGCTCGGCTCGCCCGGCTTTCCGTTTCCGTCCTTGGCCTTGTCCGCGCCCGATCCCGAATCGCCGGAACCGGAGCCGCAGGCTGTCAGGCCGAAGGCCGCCGCGGCGCCGACTCCCAGGCCGATGGCACCCCGGCGACTCAGGGAGTTCCGGCCGCCTGTGGGCGCTCCACTGCCCATATCCGTGCGGCTGTCGTCGCGCATTCCAACCCCATTCGTCGCGCCTTCGGTCCTCCCTGGCGGAAGGACAACCCCTTAGAGGGTGCGACGAACATGCGGGTTCCGAACGGCTGCGCATATATGGGATCTATTACAGGGGGGAGACATTCCGCGCCATAGGGTGTTCGCGCAATTACGCGGCGCTCACAGCGGGCGCACAGACTCCGAAAAGGCGGGCGCCCCTCCGTTGTTCACGGAGGGGCGCCCGCCATTTCGTGACCGCGCAACTACGGAAAGTCAGGCTCCAAATGCCTTGCTCTTTCCCTTGACCGGCTTGGCGCCCGCCAGAAGATGCTTGGGCACAAGATCCCGCGCAGGCTCCGAGTACCCCACAGAAACGATCTTGTCGCCGCGATAGGTGAACGTAGTAAGAGAGGCAAGCGTGCACTGCCGCTTGCGCGGGTCGTGCCAAAGCCGCCGCTTCTCGACGAAGCTCCGCACGATCCAGATCGGCAACTGATGGCTGACGCACACGGCCTCATGCCCACGCGCAGCGTCCCGCGCGGCGTCGAGCGCGCCCATCATCCGCACGACCTGCTCGATATACGGCTCGCCCCAGGACGGCTTGAACGGGTTGACCAGGTGCTTCCAGTTCTCCGGGTTCTTCAGGGCGCCGTCGCCGACCCCGAAGGTCTTGCCCTCGAAGACGTTCTCGGCCTCGATGAGGCGCGCGTCGGAGGCGACGTCGAGGCCGTGCGTCTTGGCGATGGGCAGGGCGGTTTCCTGGGCCCGGTCGAGGGGGGAGGCCACGACGTGCGTGACGTCCCGCGACGACAGGTGCTCGGCGACGCGGTCGGCCATCTGCCGGCCGAGGTCGGAGAGGTGATAGCCGGCGAGCCGGCCGTAGAGGATCCCGTCGGGGTTGTGCACCTCGCCGTGGCGCATCAGGTGGACGACGGTCAGCTCTTCGCCGGCGGGCGTGCTGGCCGCGGTCATGCGGTGGCCTCCGGGGAGTTCGTCGCCTCGGCCGCCGCGCGCGCGGCGGCCGGCAGGGCGGCGGCGACACGCTCGACCGCGCGCTCGTCGTGGGCGGTGGAGACGAACCAGGACTCGAAGGCCGACGGCGGCAGATACACGCCCTGCGACAGCATCGAGTGGAAGAACGCGGTGAAGCGGAACGACTCCTGCGCCTTCGCGTCCTCGTAATTGCGGACCTCGCGGTCGGCGAAGAACACGGAGAACATATTGGAGGCGTTCTGCAGCCGGTGCGCGACGCCTTCCTTGTTCAGCGCCTCGCTCACGAGTGCGCGCAGCTCGGCGGAGACGGCGTCCACCTTCTCGTACGCCGCGTCGTCGAGCAGCCGCAGCTGCGCGAGACCGGCGGCCGTCGCGACGGGATTCCCGGAGAGGGTGCCCGCCTGATAAACCGGGCCCGCGGGCGCGAGATACCCCATGACATCGGCGCGGCCACCGAAAGCGGCGGCCGGGAATCCGCCGCCCATGACCTTTCCGAAGGTCATGAGATCGGGTGTCACCCCGTCAACTCCGAACCATCCGGCTTTACTTGTCCGGAATCCCGTCATGACTTCGTCGGAGATGAACAGCGCGCCGTTCTTCGCGCACGCGGACTTCAGGCCCTCGTTGAATCCGGGCCGCGGCGGCACCACGCCCATGTTTCCGGCCGAGGCCTCCGTGATCACGCAGGCGATCTCGCCGGGATACGTGTGGAAGGCCTCGTGCACGGCCTCGAGGTCGTTGTACGGAAGGACGATGGTGTCGCCCGCCTGGGCGCCCGTGACGCCCGGCGTGTCCGGCAGGCCGAAGGTCGCGACGCCGGAACCGGCCGCGGCGAGGAGCGCGTCCACATGGCCGTGGTAGCAGCCGGCGAACTTGATGACCTTGGCCCGTCCGGTGAACCCGCGGGCGAGCCGGATGGCGGACATCGTCGCCTCCGTGCCGCTGGAGACGAGCCGGACCTGCTCGACGGGGCCGACCCGGGCGACGATCTCCTCGGCGAGCGCGACCTCGCCCTCGCCGGGCGTGCCGAAGGACGTGCCGCGCGCGACGGCCTCCTGGACGGCCGCGACGACCTCGGGGTGGGCGTGCCCGAGGATCATCGGTCCCCAGGAACACACGAGGTCTACGTACTCACGTCCATCGGCATCCGTCAGGTACGGACCGGTACCGGACACCATGAAACGGGGCGTACCGCCCACCGCGCGGAAGGCGCGCACGGGAGAGTTCACACCGCCGGGCGTCACGGCCGCCGCACGGTCGAAAAGAGTCTGCGAAACTGGGGCGCTATACGGGAAGCTCACATGAACCATGGTGTCAGAGGGTCCGGACATCGTGTCCGGGCCTCCTGTGCGGCGGCTTTCCGCGCTGCCGACCCCCGGCAGGGTCCGATGTGCGGAAATCCTGTGGACTGGTGTTTCACCCCACGTTTCGGCGGGTGACCGTGGGGGAGGTCACTGACACGATGATCGGGTTGCGCGGCAGGGTCCGGGCGCCCTAGAAAAGCAGTCGGGTGGAGATATGCAGCGCGGTGGCGGACTGGGCGAGGGGACCGACGGCCTGGGTCCCCGGCGTGCCCGGCGGGGAAAGCACCGGCGAGAGGCAGAGGCGGTCCCGGCCCCCGAGCAGCGGACGCCGGACAGGGTCAAGCGTGACCGGGCGGGAAACAGGAGCGGCGGGGTGGGGGTGACGTACAAATACTTCGGCGCCCCGGACGGCGCCACGGCGGCTCGCGTACCGATCTCGATGCGCCCCGAGGAGCTCGGCGGCGACGAGCTGGGCATGGGCGGCATGTTCACCAAGATCAAGCCGGAGACGATGGCCGCGATGGTCCTCACCGGCATCGAAGGCATACCCCTGCACAAGGTCCCCCCGCTGGAACTGGTCGTCCTCCACCCCGACTACGCCGTCGTCAAGCTCCCCATGACGGTCGTCGACCCGCTGCGCGGCGTCGGCGAGGAGTCGGTCGGCGCGGCGGCGTTCATCTGGTCCACGGTCCCCGACCGCGGCGGCCCGCGGGACGCCTTCAACGTCTATCAACTCCTGCACGAGTGGCAGGACTTCAGCCACCGCCTGCACGACGCGGGGCACCAGGCGTACTGCCTGGTGTGGCCGTAAGCCCACACCAGAGCACCACACCGGGCAGGGCCTGCCTCAGGACTTCTTGAGGACCGCCTCCATCACCGCCTTCGCGATCGGCGCGCCCAGCTTGCCGCCCGCGATCTCGGAGCGGGAGATGTCCATGTCCTCGGGGTCGACGAGCACGGCGACCGCCACCGGTGACGATCCGTCACTCTGCTTGGCGTAGGACACGAACCACGCGTACGGCCGCTCGTCGCGCACGTCCGCGCCGTGCTGCGCGGTGCCGGGCTTGCCGCCGACCGTGACGCCGTCGATCGCCACCTTGGATCCGGTGCCGTCGGTCACCGTGTACTCCATCATCTGCTGCACCGAGCGCGCCGTGTCCTGTGAGACGGCCTGCTCCAGCTCCTCCGGCTCGCTCTTGTCGATCGTCGACAGATCGGCGCCGCGCAACTCCTCGACCAGGTACGGCTTCATCACCTTGCCGTCGTTGGCGAGCCCCGCGGTGACCATGGCCATCTGGAGCGGCGTGGTGGTCACGCTGCCCTGGCCCATGCCGGTCAGCGCGGTCTGCGGCTTGTCCAGCTTCTCCGGATAGCCGCTCGCGGCGGTCCGTACGGGCATGAACTGCTCCTTGTTGAAGCCGAACCGCTCCGCCGTCTCCCGCATCTTGTCCTTGCCGGTCTTCAACGCGGCGTCCAGGAAGACGTTGTTGCACGACCACTGCATGGCGGTCTTCATCGAGGCCTTGTCGCACTGCGCGTCCGGCACGACGCTGCCGATCTCCGTCGAGCTCTGCGGCAGCCGGTAGGGGGAGCGGGCGCCGGACGAGGCGTTGATGTCGCTGACCGTGCCGTGCTCCAGGGCGGCGGCCGCGGTGAGGATCTTGAAGGTCGAGCCGGGCGGGTAGGCCTCGCGGAACGCCCGGTTGTTCAGCGGCTTGTCCTTCCGCGCCTCCAGTTTCTTGAACGCCCGCCCGTCCTTGCCGGAGATCCCCGCGAACACCGACGGGTCGTACGAGGGCGTGCTCGCCATCGCCAGGATCTTGCCGGAGCGCGGGTCGAGGGCGACCACCGCGCCCTTCGCGTCCAGGTCGGTGAGGCCCTTGTAGGCGGCCTTCTGCGCCTTCGGGTCGATGGTGGTGACCACGTCGCCGCCCTTGGGCCGCTCGCCGGTCAGCGCGTCGACCGGCGAGCCGAGCAGCCGGCTGTCCTTGCCGGTCAGCAGGTCGTCGTGCACGCCCTCCAGGAACGTCTGCCCCTGAGCCTGCGAGAAGAAGCCGGTGACCGGCGCGTACATCGGGCCGTTCTTGTAGGTCCGCTTGTACTTGAAGTCCGAGCCCGGGGTCGCCACCGAGCCGGTGATCGCCTCGCCGCCGACGATGATGTCGCCGCGCGGCTGGCCGAAGGCCGCTATCTTCACGCGCCGGTTCTGGTCGTGCTCGGCGAGGGTGTCGCTGCGTACGAACTGCACCCAGGTGGCGCGCACCAGCAGGGCGAGCACGAGCAGGCCGCAGAAGACGGCGGTGCGGCGGACGGTCTTGTTCATCGGTCGGTACGCTCCGGGGATTTGGTTGCCTTGGCGGCGGGCCGGGAGGCCTGGTCCTTGCCGGCGGGACGGGGTGCCTGGTCCTTGAGGAAGCCGAGCACCGTGCCCGTCGTGTCCAGGGCCTTGCTGGCGGGGCCGAAGCCCTTGGGCGGGGTGACGCGCGTGCCGGGCCAGGTGTGGCCCGCTTCGCGCACGACGAGGAGTTCGACGGGGACCGTGCCGGGGCCGGGGCGCCACACGGTGCGGTCGTAGCCCTTCCGGGACTGCTCGGCGGGGGCCTTCGTGCGTCCCACCGTGGCGAAGGCCTGCGCGCTGGCGCGGGCCGACCTGGTCGCCATGATCGGTTCCTGGCCCTTGGGTGCCGGGCCCGGACGTTCCAGGCCCGTGACGGGGCGTACGGGATCCTTGGCGCCGTAGACGATCATCACCGGCACCGGCCCGCTCGGCCGCACCGCCGCCCGCCCGGTGGGCAGTTGACCGGCCACCGACACGGCCCCCGCCACCAGCTTCGGCCGCTCCGCCGCCACCCGCAGCGCCATCGACCCGCCGTTGGAGAACCCCACCACGTACACCCGCCGGGGATCGGCCTGCCGCGTCCGGATCAGCTGGTCGACCAGCGCCTCGGTGAACCGCACGTCGGCCTCGGGGGCGGGCCGCTGCCGGGTCGGCGCGGCGCCTGCGCCCCACGCCTTGCGCAGGGCCTCGGGGTAGGCGACCAGCATCCCGCGCGCCTCGGCCGCCTTGTTCAGGCCGGACAGCTCGCGCATCTCCGCCGGGTCGGCGCCGCGCCCGTGGAAGGCGACGACGAGCGGGCGGGGGCCCGGGCCGGGGGCGGTGGGCTTGTGCAGGAGGTACGAGCGGGGGGTGCCGTCCACGCGGAGGTGTTCGCGGGTGTCGGCGGCGGACGTACCGCTGGGCGCGTCCTTGGAAGAGGTGCTTGCCGCTTTCGGGGAGCCGGAATCGTCCGGGGAGCCGGAATCGTCCGCGGTGGAGCAGCCCGTGGCAAGAGCGAGGCCCACCACCAGGACGCCGGGCCAGCCGCGCCCGGTGCGTCGGCGACGTACCGAAGAGAGCAAGGTCATGCCCCGAGGAGTACAGCGCCTCGCACCCTATGTCCAAGTTCGATATCACTTACGCATTCATTAATCCGCGATATCGTCGCTGCTTGTGGACCTGATGCGGCACCTGGAGTGCTTTGTGGCTGTTGCAGAAGAGTCACATTTCGGCAGGGCCGCGGAGCGCCTCGGCATGGCCCAGCCACCCCTGTCCCAACGCATCCAGCGCCTGGAACGCCACCTCGGCGTACGCCTCTTCGAACGCACCAGCAGACAGGTGACCATCACCAAGGCCGGGACGCTGCTGCTCGACGAGGCCCGCGAACTGCTCGCCCGGTCCGAGGCGCTGCTCGCCACCGCCCGCCGCATCCGGGACGGCGAGAGCGGCCTGCTGCGCGCCGCGCTCCCGCCGGACATCGCGGGCGAGACCGTCGCCGCGCTCCTCGCCGACTTCCGGCAGCGGCACGCGGGCGTCGAACTGGAGCTGCGCGAGCTGACCACCGCCCAGCAGCTCGACCAGCTCGCCGCGCACGACCTGGACGTCGGCCTCATCCACCACCCCTGCGACGTCGCCGGGCTCGAACTCGGCCCCGTGCTGCGCCGCGAGGTCGGTGTGCTGCTGCCGCGCGGCGCCCCCGCGGCCGCCCTCGACGAGGTCCCGCTCACCGCGCTCACCGGCTACGACCTGGTCCTCTTCCACCGCAGTGCCGCCCCGGCCCTGCACGACGACCTCCTGACCACCTGCGCCCGCGACGGCTACACCCCCGCCGCCGTCCGGCACGGCCAGGGCGCCAGCTTCGTCCGCGGCCTGCTCCTGTCCTCGCACGCTGTCGCGTTCAGCCCCAAGGACGCGCACCCCCCGCACGCGGCGGGAGCGGATCCCGACATCGTCTGGCGGCCCCTCGCGGGCGCCCCGCTGGCCTGGCGGCACTCGGTGGCCTGGCCGAAGGGGCGCGGCGACGCCGCCGTCGCGACGTTCGCGCAGTCCGTCACCGACGCCCTGCGGAGCACCGCCGCCGCGACCGCCGACGCACCCCCGCGCCCGCTCCACCTGCGCCCGACCGCGGAGTACTGGCTGTGACCAAAGCTGCGAGCACCACCGTCATCCGCCTTCAGGAAGCGTTCGCCGAGGCAGGCGTCACGGGCCGGCTGCACGCCCTCGACATCGACTCCGGCGCGGAACTCGGCGCGGGCGCGGACCAGCCCGTCGTCACCGCGAGCGTCCACAAGCTGTGCGTACTCGTCACGCTGTACGAACAGGCCGCGGCGGGCCGCCTGGACCTCACCGAACAGGTCGAGTGCCCCGTGGACGGCCGCACTTCGGGCCCCACCGGGCTCGCCGCCATGCTCGACCCGGTCCGTGTCTCCCTGCGCGACGCCGCGTACCTGATGATGGCCGTCAGCGACAACACCGCCGCCGAACTCCTCCTGGAGCGCGTCGGCCTGGACGCCGTCAACGCCACCACGGCCCGCCTCGGCCTCACCCGCACCCGCGCCGTGCACACCTTCGGCGAGCTGTTCGCGTCCATGCGCGAGGACGCGGGCCCGGAGGGCGCCCAGGCTCTCACCGACCCGTACGTCATCGCGCGCCTGCGCGCCCTGGACCCGGCGCGCACCAACCACAGCACCCCGCGCGACATGACCCGCCTGCTCGGCGCCCTGTGGCGGGACGAGGCCTGCACCCCCGAACACGGCGCGGCCATGCGCCGCGTCCTCGGCCTCCAGGTCTGGCCGCACCGCCTCGCCGCGGGCTTCCCCTTCGACGACGTGCACGTCGCGGGCAAGACCGGCAGCCTGCCGACGCTGCGCAACGAAGTGGGCGTCGTCGAGTACCCCGACGGCGGCCGTTACGCCGTCGCCGTCTTCACCCGCGCCGCCCGCACCGCGGCCACGCTGCCGTCGGCGGACGCGGTCATCGGGACGGCGGCACGGATCGCGGTGGAGGCGCTGCGGGCGCCGTGAGCTGAGCGGGCGCCGGCGGGCGCCGTGAGCGGGGCGCCTGGTAGGGCTTCCTGGGCTGCGGGGGCTGCCGGGTCGGCTCAACTCCAGTACGGGTCCCGGCCGGTCTCCGCGAGCAGCCGCTCGAAGCCCGACGCGCCCTCGCGGACCGGCACCGGTTCCCCGAGGACGCCCATGGAGCGGGCCGTGGGGGCCAGCTCGGCGACGGCTTCGCGCAGTACGCCGACGACGTCGCCCATGCCCTGACCGGCCGCGTGCTCCTGGCCGGAGGCTCCCGCGTACTCCTGGCCGGAGGCCCCCGCGTACTCCTGGCCGGTCGCCCGGGCCAGATCCCACGCGTGCACCGTCAGATCGAGCAGCACCATCGCGCCGACCGTCCTGGCCGGCATGTCCATCGCGCCGGTGCGGCCCTCGTCGGCGCCGGGCGCGGACCAGGCGGCGACCAGCTTCTCCGTCTCCGCCGCGAACCGCTCGCGCCAGTCGGCGCCGCCCGCCAGGTAGTCGGGCTTATCGCCGCCGAAGTCCGCGTTCCGCTTGGCCGCCAGCTCCTGGAACTGAACGACGACGTGGAAGAGGTGGTTCACCAGGGCACGCACGTCGTACTCGGCGCAGGGCGTGCGGGCGTCGAGCCGGTCGTCGGGGAGGTTCCGGACCACCGGGAGGGCGTGGGCCGCGGCGATGCCGAGCAGATCGCCGGTCTTGTGGGTGGTGTTCATGGGGCGACGGTAGGCGGCGGGGGCGCGGCGCGTCTTGAACAAACGCGACAGCCGCCGGACGGCGAGGCGGGCGGGGCGGGCCCCGCCGCCGGACGGCGCTGTACGCCCCCGCTGTCGGACCCTCGCCCTAAGATCGCGCCATGCCTGCCGCTCCCCGCCGCGACACCCGGGGCATCGTCGACGCCTCCGGCCTGCTGACCCGGGTACGTTTCCGACGCCACGCGCCCGCCGAGCCACTGCGGCCCTACCTGGAGCACTACTGGCTGATCGACTGGGACCTCCCCGAGCCGTACGTGTCGCACGTGGTGCCGCACCCGTCGGTGAACGTCGTCTTCCAGGACCTGCCCGGGCGGCGGCCGTTCGGAGAGGTGGCGGGCGTCGGGCTCGGGCTCTTCAGCAAGGAGCTGGCCGGGCGCGGGCGGGTGTGCGGGGTGCAGTTCCGGCCGGGCGGCTTCCGCCCGTTCGCGCCGGGCCGCGCGGTCGCGGAGCTGACGGGGCTCCAAGTGCCCTTGGCCGAGGTCTTCGAAGACGTGCGGCCGGACGCGGCGGGCGAGGAAGACGCAGCGGGCGAGACAGGCGCGGCGGGCGAGGAAGACGCGGCGGGCGCGGCGGGCGAGACAGGCGCAGTGAGCGAGGCAGCCGCGGCGGACGCCGTCCTGGGCCCCGCCGACGAGCACGCGCGCGTGGCCGCCCTCGACGCCTTCCTGCTGCGCCACGGCCCCACCCCCGACCCCCAGGCCGACCTCGCCATGGAACTGGCCGACCGCATCCGCGCCGACCGCGCGATCCGGCGAGTCGGGGACTTCGCGCGCGAGGCGGGCCTGTCGGTGCGGGCGCTGCAACGGCTGTTCTCGGCGTACGTAGGAGTCGGCCCGAAGTGGGTGATCCTGCGGTACCGCATCCACGAGGCCCTGGAGCGCGCGGAATCGGCGGCGGCGGTGGACTGGGCGGACCTCGCGGCCGGTCTCGGGTACGCGGACCAGGCCCATCTCGTACGGGACTTCACAGCCACGGTGGGGGTGCCGCCGACGGCGTACGCGCCGGGATGAGGCGTTGTCAGACCCTCCGCCTACCGTGAGGACATGGAGAGAACAACGGAGCGAGCACAGACATCGAGCGTGCGGCTCGTGCCCTGGTCCGAGGGCGACTTCGAGCTGCTCGTGCGGCACAACACACCGGAGATGACGGCCCACTTGGGCGGCCCCGAGACCCACGAGAAGCTGGTGGACCGGCACCGGCGCTATCTGGGCCTCGACGACCGGGGCCGGATGTTCCGGATCGTGACGGACCCCGAGGGCGAGAGCGCGGGCATCGTCGGCTTCTGGGAGACCACCCACCGGGGCGAGGACATCTGGGAGGCCGGATGGGGAGTCGTGCCGGAGTGCCAGGGCCGCGGCATCGCGGGCGCGGCGGTGCGCCTGGTGGTGGCCGAGGCGCGCCGCGCGGGCCTGCACCGCCACCTGCACGCGTGCCCCTCCGTGGCCAACGCCGCCTCCAATGGCGTGTGCCGCAAGGCGGGCTTCACGCTCCTCGGCGAGGAGGACATGGAGTATCCGAAGGGGCACTGGATGCGGTGCAACAACTGGCGCCTGGACCTGACGGCGGACCAGAAGTAGCCAGACGCAGTCAGACGCAGTCAAAAGTAGTACGAGTCCCCGGTGTCGAGCACCAGCACCGTGTGCTCGTTGTTCCGCGGGTTGCGGTCGACCGCGCCACCGTTCCAGACGGTGCCCACGGTCACCGTCACCTCCCGCGGCTCCCCCCGCAGCCGGACCGCGAGGGCGAGCCGCTCCCCCCGGCCCCCCGCCGGCAGCGCCCCCGTGCGGCACAGCACGCCGCGCTCACCGGCTCGCACACAGGAGTCCGGCAGCCGCATCGCGTCCTCCAGCGGCACGGACCACACGAGCCGGACGGTCGCGCCCGGCACGCCGTCAGGGCCGTGGTTCTCCGGCGTCAGCGAGACCGCCGCGAGCCCCCGGGTCATGGCCACCTGCCCGTGGTACGCGACGTCCGCCTCCGGCCCCGTCCCCCCGCCGGCCACCGCACCCCCGCTCCCCCACAGCACCGCGCCCAGGACGACGGCTCCCACACAGAGCACCCGCACGACAACCTCCACGACGACCGCGAGCAGAACGAAACGCACCTCATCCATGCCACCGACCGCCCCTCCAGACCCCCCAAACCCCCGCATGCCACCCTGTTGACCATGCTCATCGCCCGCTCCGCCGCGCTGTTCGTCGTCGCCGCCCTGTTCGAGATCGGCGGTGCCTGGCTGGTCTGGCAGGGCGTGCGGGAGCACCGGGGCTGGGTGTGGATCGGCGCCGGAGTCATCGCCCTGGGGGCGTACGGCTTCGTCGCGACGCTCCAGCCCGACGCCGACTTCGGCCGCATCCTGGCCGCGTACGGCGGCATCTTCGTGGCGGGTTCGATCGCCTGGGGCGCGGTCGCGGACGGCTACCGCCCCGACCGCTGGGACGTGGCCGGGGCGCTGATCTGTCTGGCGGGCATGGCCGTGATCATGTACGCGCCGCGCGGGGACTGAGGCGGGCACGGCACCAGGCACTGAGCCTTCCGCCCGGCACCCCCGGGAAGCTCACGCCTATGCTGACCGAACAACGTACGCGCGTTGACGGAACCGCGTACGCACGACCCGAGGGAGCCCGCATGTCCGCCGCTGAAGCGACGCCCCGCAAGCCCGGTATCGCGATCGTCACCGGCGCCAGCGGCGGCATCGGCGCGGCGACCGCACGCGGCCTCGCGGCGGCCGGCCACCGGGTCGTCCTGACAGCCCGCCGCAAGGACCGCATCGAGGCGCTGGCCGCGGAGCTGACGGCAGCGGGGCACGACGCGACGGCGTACGCACTGGACGTCACCGACCGCGCGGCCGTCGACACCTTCGCGACCGCCTTCCGCGAGGTCGCGGTCCTGGTGAACAACGCGGGCGGGGCGCTCGGCGCCGACCCGGTGGCGACGGGCTCGCCGGACGACTGGCGCCAGATGTACGAGACGAACGTCATCGGCACCCTGCACGTCACCCAGGCCCTGCTCCCGGCCCTCACGGCGAGCGGCGACGGCACGGTGGTGGTCGTGTCGTCCACGGCGGGCCACGGCACGTACGAGGGCGGCGCGGGCTATGTGGCCGCCAAGCACGCCGAACACGTCCTCGCCGAGACCCTGCGCCTGGAGATCGTCGGCACCCCGGTCCGCGTGATCGAGGTCGCCCCCGGCATGGTCAAGACGGAGGGCTTCGCGCTGACCCGCTTCGGCGGCGACGAGGAGAAGGCCGCCAAGGTCTACGCGGGCGTGGCGGAGCCGCTGACGGCGGAGGACGTGGCGGACACGATCACCTGGGCGGTGACCCGCCCGCCCCACGTGAACATCGACCTCCTCGTGGTCCGCCCCCGAGCCCAGGCGTCCAACACGAAGGTCCACCGGGAGCAGCAATGACCTACGCCGCCGACGACCCCGGCACCCCCGGCGGCTCACCCGACTCCCCCGACCCCCTGGACCGGCTCCGCCACGAACAGGAGTCCCGCCGCCTGGCCCAGGAAAAGAAGAACGAACGCATGGTGTGGTGGTACCTCGCGTACTTCCTCTTCGGCATCCACATCGTGGCGTTCGTCATGATCTACGCGGTCACGCACGGGAAGTAGACGTCCCGAAGGTTCAGCCCTTCACGCACACCACCTGCTTGAGCTTCGCCACCACCTCGACCAGGTCCGTCTGCTGGTCGATGACCTTGTCGATGGACTTGTAGGCGCCAGGGATCTCGTCCACGACGCCGGAGTCCTTGCGGCACTCGACGCCGCGCGTCTGCTCCTCCAGGTCCTGCGTGGAGAACCGCTTCTTCGCGGCGTTGCGGCTCATCTTGCGGCCCGCGCCGTGCGAGGCGGAGTTGAAGGACGCCTCGTTGCCGAGGCCCTTCACGATGTACGAGCCGGTGCCCATGGAGCCCGGGATGATGCCGTAGTCCCCGGAGCCCGCGCGGATCGCTCCCTTGCGGGTGACCAGCAGGTCCATGTCGTCGTACCGCTCCTCCGCCACGTAGTTGTGGTGGCAGGAGATCTCCTGCTCGAAGGTCGGCGCGGCCTTCCTGAACTCCTTGCGGATCACGTCCTTCAGGAGCGCCATCATGAGCGCGCGGTTGTACTTCGCGTACTCCTGGGCCCAGAACAGGTCGTTCCGGTACGCCGCCATCTGCGGGGTGTCCGCGATGAACACCGCCAGGTCGCGGTCCACCAGGCCCTGGTTGTGCGGCAGGTCGCGGGCCACGCCGATGTGGTGGTCGGCCAGTTCCTTGCCGATGTTCCGGGAGCCGGAGTGCAGCATGAGCCAGACCGCACCATCCGAATCGGTGCAGACTTCAACAAAGTGGTTTCCGGACCCGAGCGTTCCCATCTGCTTGACGGCTCGCTCCTCACGGTACTTCACCGCCTCCGCAACCCCCTCGAACCGCCCCCAGAAGTCGTCCCAACCCCCCGTGGCCAGCCCATGGAAGCGCCCCGGCCCGACGGGGTCGTCATGCATCCCCCGCCCCACCGGAATCGCCTGCTCGATCTTCGACCGCAGCCGCGACAGATCGTCGGGCAGGTCGGCGGCCGTCAGCGAGGTCTTCACGGCCGACATCCCGCACCCGATGTCGACGCCCACCGCCGCCGGGCACACCGCACCCCGCATCGCGATGACGGAGCCGACCGTCGCGCCCTTGCCGTAGTGGACGTCCGGCATGACGGCCAGGCCCTTGATCCAGGGCAGCGTGGCGACGTTCCGCAGCTGCTGCATCGCGGCGCCCTCGACCGTCTTGGGGTCCGCCCACATCCTGATGGGCACGTTCGCGCCCGGTACCTCGACGTACGTCATGACTTCCTCATTCCCCCGTACAACAACAAAAGACTTGAAGCGCAAATACTGGTGCCAAGGTCGACGTATGGGATAACGGACCGGCATCCACAGCGGCGCGTGCGATACACATTGTGTCCACCGGCCGTCCGCCGGCGGCAACCGAATAACCAGGCCGGACGGGCCCGGCGGTCCGGCCCCGCGGCCGGCGGACCGGAACCGTCCACGTCGAGAGGAGCCAGCACGGTGCAGCGGAGGGTCTACGTACCGGGCGTCGCCGCGCTCCTCGTGGCGCTGCTCGCCGGCTGTACCGGCAGCTCGGGGACCGAAAGCGGGGACGACGGCAAGTCCGGCGACTCCGGAAGTTCCACGGCGGCCGCCGAGCCCGGCAAGTACCGCACCCTGCCCGAGCCCTGCGGCGCGGTCGACCAGTCGACGCTCGACTCGATGCTGCCCGGCATCCAGGACATCGAGAACGCGGAGCAGCAGGAGAAGGCGTACGAGGGCGTCGCCACGGCCACGTACGACACCGACCGGCGTGTGGGCTGCCGCTGGAAGGTCGAGTCGCCGGACGCCACGCACCACCTCCTCGTCGACTTCGAGCGCGTGGTGTCGTACGACGGGACGGTCAGCGACGAGGATCGGGCACACGGGATCTATCGCACGAAGCTCCGCGACTCGGGCATTCCGGAGCCGTCTTCGTCGGAGGAGTCGGAGGAGCCGGACGGGTCCGATGACCCGGGCGAGCCGGATGATCCGGATGTGTCGGAGGGGTCCGGTGGTTCGGAGAGTCCCGGCAGCAGCCCGGGCGGCTCCGACGACGCCAACGGCTCGGACAGCGGCAACGACACCGACGCGAGCGGCGCCAACAGCTCCCACCAGGCCCAGCGCGCCTCCGCCGTCGGCGCCAAGAAGGGCTCCAAGAACGGCGACAGCGGCGCTGCGGCCGAGGGCGACCAGGAGCCCGGCAGCAGCAGCCCGGAGGGCGACGCGTCGGGCGAGGCCACACCCCCCGGCTACGAACCGCGCACCCTGGACGACGTGGGCGACGAGGCCTTCCTCGACGACGCGCTCACCACCGCCGCGTCGGCCACTCGCCAGCGCACCGTGACTGTGGTGTTCCGCACGTCGAACGTGATCGTGACGGTCCAGTACGACGAGCAGCCGGCCCGCCGTACAGAGGTCCCCGACTCCAAGGAAATGCAGGACAACGCGCGGGAACTGGCCGAAAGCCTGGCCGACAGGTTCGACGACTGACGCGCGTCGGGGGCGCATACGGGCTGCCCGGAAGCCGGGTCGCCGACGCCGGGCACCGCGTACCGTGACCCAACGGACCCATCGAACGGCACGGACGCCAACGAGCGAACACGAGTGAAGGAACCATGCACCGACCCGCACAGCGACAGCGACAGCGACTCACCCGCGTTCTTGTGGGCGCGGCCGCCGTACCGGTGATCCTCTTCGCCTCCGCCTGCAGCAGCGACTCCGGATCGGACGGGGACAAGAAGGACTCCGGCGCCAAGCCCTCCGCGTCCGCCTCCGGCGGCGCCGGCAGCGGCTCCGGCGGCCAGGCCGCGACCGTGGAGAAGGCCGCGTTCGCCAAGCTCCCCGAGCCCTGCGAGACGCTCTCCAAGAAGACGCTCGGCGAGCTGGTCCCGGCCGCCAAGGACAAGTCCGGCAAGACGGGCACGTCGGATGATGTGTCCACGCGTGGCAACTGCACCTGGGACAGCCTCGACAACAACGGCGTCGACGGTTCGCAGTTCCGCTGGCTGCGCGTGTCGCTGAACCGCTTCGAGTCCGACCAGTCGCTCGGCAGCGGCGCCAAGCGCGCCCAGACCAACTTCACCAAGCAGGTCACCGACGCCCAGGCGGCCAAGGGTGCCAAGGGCGTCAAGACCACGCCCGTGCAGGGTGTGGGCGACCAGGCGACGCTGGTCAGCTATGACGTGAAGAAGGACAAGGACACCTTCAAGCAGCAGACGCTCGTGGCGCGCGTGGAGAACGCCGTCGTCACGGTCGACTACAACGGCGCGGGCCTCGCGGGCGACAAGTCGCCGGACGCGGGCGACCTGGCCAAGGACACGCAGAAGGCCGGCAAGGAGGCCGTCGCCGCGGTCGCCGCCGCGAACAAGGCGGGCGGCTCCGGCACTTCGGGCAAGCCGTCCGGCGGCGCGGACAAGTCCAAGGACGGCTCGGACAAGCCGAAGGACGGCAAGGACGGCGCGGACGACTCCAAGGACGGCTCCGGCGCCAAGCCGAAGACCGACACCAAGCCGAAGAGCTAGTCCAACGCGGCGCTTGCGCAAGGAAGTTACCGGAGCCCGGCCGTCCGCACGGCCGGGCTCCTGCCGTCTCCGCTCGGCTGCCGTAGCGGCACAGGGCTCACAACCCCTCGGCCCGCGCGTGGAGCGCCCCCGCCGCCGCGCCCAGGACCTCGCCCCGCATGACCGACCCGCCCTCCGCCGCGTCGCCGGAGCTGTTCACGGACACCAATTTGCCGCGGCCCGACTTCTCCTCGAAGTCGGCCAGCCAGGGCCCGCCGCTCGCCCCGCCCTCCATCGGGCAGCGCACGCTCTGCGTACCGTCGGGCGTGGCCGACGTGGTGCCCGCGCAGTGCATCAGCCGCTCACCGCGCTGCTCCCGGCTGTCGGGGTAGCCGAAGACGGTCACCTTGTCGCCGGGCTTGCGGCCGACGGCCACGGCCTGGCCGCCAACCGCGTCGGTCAGTGACGTGCCGTCCCGCGGGTCCACCACGACGGCGGCGATGTCGTTCTTGCCGTCCTGCTCCCAGCCGCGCGGCATCACGACCGCCCGCACCACGAACGCCCCGTACGGGCGCTCGCCCTCGCTGTAGCCCGGCACGAAGACCATGTTGCTGTAGTGGTTCGCCGGGGAGGCGGGCAGCTGGACGCAGTGCCCGGCGGTCAGTACCGCGGAACGGTTGCGGCTGCGGACCGCGGTGGCGGTGCAGTAGGAGTCCTGGCCCTTCTCGTTGGTGAAGAAGAGCCGTCCCACCGTCTTCATGGCCGGGCCGCGCCAGGGTGTGACGGACGCGGCGTCGTGCCCGAGGTCGACACCGGCGGCGACCTCCCGCATCCGGTCCGCCGTCCAGTACGCCAAGGTCTCGCGGCGCTCGGCCGCGGTGAACGTCACCGTACTGAGCGCCGGATCACCGCTGGGCGTGCCGCCGAGTGTGCTGCCGGGCGCGCTCCCGGCAACGACCGCCACAACGGAGGCGACGGCCAGCGCGGGTGCAACGATCCGGGGTGCAACGATCCGATGCATGCCTCGCACCTCCTTGCCCACGCACAACCCATGGGCCCGGGACACACCCCGTACACGACGATAGGCAAGGCCCGGACGATCCGCCCGTCGAGCGCCGCTCATTGGGTTGCCGCAGGTCAGCCGGGTCGGAGTGGAAGCCGGACGCGCAGGCCTGGGCGCAGGCACTGGGCGAGCCGGACCTGGCCCGCGGTCACGTGGCGTCCAGCGCTGACGCCTGCTCCCGGAGGGCGTCGATCAGGGTCGCGAGCTGGGGGTGGTCGCGGCGGCGGCCGATAGTGGCGACGCCGATGTGCCGGGTCGGGCCCGGCTCCTTGACCGGGACGGTGCGCACGCCCGGCACCTCCGGGGCCAGCACGATGGAGGGGATCAGTGAGATCCCCAGGCCCGCCGCGACGAGCGAGCGCGCGAAGAAGTAGTCGGTCGTCGTGCCCCGCATCTCCGGGTCGAACCCGGCGCGCTCGGCGTACCGCAGCAGGTACGCCTCTGTCTTGTGGCAGCCGAACACCCAGGGCTCGGCGGCCAGTTCGGCGATGTCGAGCGTGGCGCGGTCGGCCAGTCGATGGCTCTCGGGCAGCACGACGCGCAAGGGGTCTTCGAGCAGCGCGGTCCACTCCATGCCGGAGTTCTGGCTCACCCCGCCGGGCAGCGGGCCGTCGAAGTGATAGGCGAGTGCGAGGTCCACGGCGCCCTGGCGGACCAGCGGCAGGGTGTCTTCGGGCTCGCCCTCCCTGACGTGGAGCACGGTGCGGGGATGGGCTGCCGTCAGCCGGGCGAGGGCGCCGGGCAGCAGGAGCCTGCCGCCGCTGGTGAACGTGGCGACGGTGAGCTGCGAGCGGCCCGTGCTGAGCTGGTCGACCTGCTGTTGGGCGTGCGCGAGCTCCGCGGTGACCGACTCGGCGGCCTGGACCATGATCCGGCCGGCCGGGGTGAGGGCGACCCCGCGGGTGCTGCGCGCCACAACCTGGGCGCCGAGGCTGCGTTCCAGGACCGCCACGTGCTGGGAGACCGCCGAGGGCGTGAGGTGGAGGGCTGCTGCCGCCTGGTTGAAGCTGCCGTGTTCCGCCACAGCCCGCAGTACGCGAAGGCGCTGCACATCGATCAACAGTATTCCTTAATACCCATCCAGTAAGTGTGCACTTCTGCTGGCGACAGTAGATCCCCACGATGGGGGCATGCAAAGAATCTGCGTCATCGGCGGCAGCCGGTATGCCGGAAAGCTCCTGGTCCGGCGCCTGTTGGCCGCCGGGCACCGGGTCACGGTGATCAACCGCGGCTCCATCCCGCCCCCGCCCGGTGCCGAGCACCTCGTCGCCGACCGCGACGACGAGACCGCCCTGGCCGCCGCGCTCGGCTCCCGCACCTTCGACGTGGTCGTCGACCAGGTCTGCTACACCCCCGTGCAGGCCGCCGTCGCCGCTCGCGTCTTCCGCGCCCGCACGGCCCGGTACGTCATGACGTCCACGATCGAGGTGTACGACCCGGCGACCGCCGCACTGCCCGCCGTCCCGGACGGCACCCCGGTGCCGGAAGACATCGTGGACCCTGCCGCCTGGCTCGTGCGGATGGACTTGCCGTGGCACGACCCTTCGTACCTGGAAGCCCACTACGCCGAGGGCAAGCGCCAGGCGGAGGCCGTCCTCACCCGGGACGGCGGGTTCGCCTTCGCCTCCGTGCGCAGCGCCCACGTACTCGGCGGCGGCGCACGGGAGTTCACCGGCCGTCTGGCGCACTACACCGAGCGCGTCGGCCGGGGCACGGAGATCGCCGTACACGCCGAGGCGCTGCCCACGTCCTTCATCCACTACGAGGAGCTGGCGGACCTGCTGCTGTGGGCGGCCGTGGCCACGGACTTCGCCGGCCCGGTGAACGCCTGCTCCGACGGGCTGCTCGACGTACGCGGTCTGGCCGCCGTCGTCGCGGCGCGGACCGGCCGGGAACCCGTGTACCGGACCGTCGCCGCGGGAGAGGCGGCCTCGCCCTTCTCCTTCGACCGCCACTACGCCATGAGCAACGCCCGCGCGAAGGCGCTGGGTTTCGCCTTCTCCCGCACAAGCGACTGGCTGCCCGGCGCAGTCACCGAGGCCTTCGACGCACCCACCGCCCAAGCCACCTGAGAAACAGAAGGAACAGACCACCATGCGGTACCGCACCATCGGGAACACCACCGTCAGCGCCGTCGGCCTGGGCGCCATGCCGCTGTCCATCGAGGGGCGACCGGACGAGGAGCGGGCCGTCGCCACCGTCCACGCCGCCCTCGACGCGGGCGTCACGCTCATCGACACCGCCGACAGCTACCACTGGCACGCAGGCGAGAGCGGCCACAACGAACTCCTCGTCGCCCGCGCCCTGGCCAGCTACGGCAGCGACACCTCCGGCGTCCTCGTCGCCACCAAAGGCGGCCGCGGGCGGCCCGGCGACGGCAGCTGGACGGTCACCGGCACCCCCGGACACCTCAAGCGCGCCGCCGAGGCGTCCCGGAAGCGGCTCGGTGTCGAGGCCATCGGCCTCTACCAACTCCACAAGCCGGACCCGGCCGTGCCCTGGGCCGACTCCGTCGGCGCTCTGCGCGAACTGCTCGACGCCGGCACGATCCGCGCCGCCGGGATCTCCAACGTCGACACCGCGCAGATCCGCGAGGCGCACGCGATCCTCGGCGACGGGCTCGTCTCCGTCCAGAACCAGTACTCACCCGCCGTGCGCGACAGCGAGCCCGAACTGCGGCTGAGTACGGAACTGGGCCTGGCCTTCCTGCCCTGGAGCCCCCTGGGCGGCATCGCCCGCAGCTCCCTCGACGGCCCCTCGGGCCCGACGTCCGCGGGCACCGCCTTCCACCGCGTCGCGGCCGAGCGCGGCGTCAGCCCTCAACAGACGGCCCTGGCATGGCTGTTGACCCGCTCCCCGGCCGTGATCCCGGTGCCGGGAGCCAGCCGCCCGGCATCCATCCAGGACTCGGCGCGGGCCGCCGAACTAGAGCTGAGCACGGCGGAACTGGCGCAGCTCGACGACGCGCCACCGGCCTGAACCTCCTGCGTCGTCGTACCGGGCCACACTCCCCCGCACACGTGTGCCAGGCTATCGCTCGCAACACACCGAGCAGGGAGGGGTTCGCGGGTGGCCGCGATGCAACTGACACGCACACACCGGATACTCATCGGGGTGGTCGTCTTCGGTGCGCTCGTCATCGCCGGGATCGGCTTCGCCGGCTCGTACGCCGCCGTGCGCGAACTGGCCGAGAAGAAGGGCTTCGGCACCTTCTCGATCGTCTTCCCCATCGGCATCGACGCGGGCATCTGTGTCCTGCTCGCCCTCGACCTGCTGCTGACCTGGCTGCGCATCCCCTTCCCGCTGCTTCGCCAGACGGCGTGGCTGCTGACCGCGGCCACCATCGCCTTCAACGGCGCGGCCGCCTGGCCGGATCCGCTGGGCGTGGGCATGCACGCGGTGATCCCGGTCCTGTTCGTGGTCGCGGTGGAGGCGGCCCGGCACGCGATCGGCCGGATCGCGGACATCACGGCCGACAAGCACATGGAGGGCGTGCGCATCAGCCGCTGGATGCTCTCGCCGCTGCCCACCTTCCTCCTCTGGCGCCGCATGAAGCTGTGGGAGCTGCGCTCCTACGACCAGGTGATCAAGCTGGAGCAGGAGCGCCTGGTCTACCAGGCCCGCCTGCGCTCCCGCTTCGGCCGCGGCTGGCGCCGCAAGGCTCCGGTGGAGTCCCTGATGCCGCTGCGCCTGGCCCGCTACGGCGTCCCGCTCGCCGAGACGGCCCCCGCGGGCCTTGCCGCGGCCGGCATCGAGCCCGCGCTGCTCCCGCCCGCGCCCGCGGCCACCCATACGGCGGAGTTGACGAAGGCTCAGCCCGCGACCCCGGCGGCCCTGACCAAGGACCCGTCCCCCGACCCCCGCCCCCTCCCGGAGCCCGAGCCCGAGCCCGAGGAGCACCCGCACCCCGAGGAGCAGCAGCCCGGCGCCCACGTGAGCCCCTGGTTCGCGGCCCCGCACCCGCCGCAGCAGTACGGGGAGGGCCCGGTGTCGTACGACCCCGAGGCCCCGTACGACGAGTGGTACGAGGAACAGGCGCAGCAGCAGGGGTACGACGAGCGGGCCTACACCGAGCAACTGGCGTACGAGCAGCAGCAGTACGCCGACCAGCAGGCCTATGACCAGCAGCAGTACGTCCAGGGCCGGCAGCACGCGCAAGGTCGGCGGTACGCCGAAGGCCAGGCGTACCCGGAGCAGGGCCACGAAGTCCTCGAAGACGCCCCCGAAGCGGCCGACGACGGCTCGGGCTTCCGGGTCCCGGCGGGCCCCGGCCGCACCCGCCCCCTCGCGAACGCCCACCTGATCCCGGGCCCGCGCGGGGAACAGGCCCCCGCCGCCGCGCCCGCCCCCGAACCCGCCCCGGAACCGGAGCCCCTGCCCGAACCGGCGGCCGCGGAAGGCTCCGGACTACCGGACGACATGACCCGCGAAGAGGCCTACTTCAACGCGTTCCGCAAATACGTCAGCGAAATGGGCGACTACCCCAACGCCCGCCAGTTCAGCCTCTACTTGATGGACCTTTACGGCGTCACGGGCCAGTCCGGCGGCCCGCTCACGGAGAGCACCCTCCGCCCCTACCTCCGCGGCTTCCGCGACCGTTACCAGCGTTCCCTTGACGAAGACGCCGCGGACGCCGAACACATCGCGTAGCCCCGAAATGCGGCGGCGCGGTATGGGCGTTATCGCGTAGCCCCGAAATCCGCCCAGCCGTACCGCAGTCGCTCGAACACGGCCTTCAGATCCTCCGGCGAGTGATCGCCGTACGTGGCGAGGAAGTTGGCGTCCAGCACGAAGCGGGCGAGGGTTTTCGCGAGCAGGTCGTCCTCCGGAACCCCGACCTCCTGCGCGAGGGTGGCGGCGAGGCTGGCCTCCCAGCGGTGCCGCACCCGGCCGGCGTAGTCCAGCAACGCCGGTGTGGACTTGACGAGTTCGACGAAGTCCTCGCCCGACGGGCCGCCCGCCGCGGGCGGCGCCACCGGCACGAGATGCGCCTCGAGGGCGTCCAGGATCGAGACGCCGGCGTCGCGGTCGCGGACCGCGGCCGTCAACGCGCGCTCGTACTCGTCCTCCGCGTCGAAGACCAGCGCCTCTTTGCAGGGGAAATAGGCGAAGAGCGTACTCACGGCCACTTCCGCGGCGTCGGCGATCTCCGCGACGGTCACGTTCTCGAATCCACGCTCGCGAAAGAGGATGAACGCGGTGTCCGCCAGACGCTTTCGCGTCTGCGCCTTCTTTCGTTCTCGCAGTCCCGACACTCCGGCAACCCCTCGCAATCAAGAGACGTTTCACATCGTCGTCCGCGGACCGTATGGGCCCCGCCCGATCGCCCCTGACTCCTCGGCAGAAGGGGACGGCCCGACGCCCGGATAGCGGAAAAGGCGCCGCCGGCCTGCAAGGACGCGAGTACACGGATGGTATCCGGCGCGGAAGCCGCGAGCTCAGCACCCTTCGGGCACCACGCCCCGCAGCACCCATCCACACCCCACCCGCGAGGCCCACCCGCAGCCCACCTCGGCGCGGGCCCGAAGCGAGCCCGGAAGACGAGTGGGTCCACATTGACATCCATGCGTATCCCGTATCTACTTTGAACTCGTAGTGACTTCGGAAATGTGAGGGACCCCATGGAAGTGACGGCCACGCGCCGCTGGCTGGCCCTCGGTGCGCTCGCGCTCGCGATGCTCACCGTCGGGCTCGACATGACCGTGCTCAACATCGCCCTGCCGACACTCGCCCGCGACCTGGGCGCCGGCACCGCGGCCCTGCAGTGGTTCAGCACCGCCTACACGCTGACGCTGGCGGGCGTGATGCTGCCCGCCGGTGCGCTGGGCGACCGGTTCGGGCGGAAGAAGGTCGTGTTCGGCGCCCTGGTGCTGTTCGGCGCGGCCTCGGTCTGGTGCGCGTTCGCCGGGTCGTCCGGCGAGCTGATCTCGGCCCGCGTGCTTCTGGGCGTCGCGGCGGCGGCGCTGATGTCCCTGTCGATGGGGATGATCCCGGTGCTGTTCCCCGACCCGGCGGAGCGCGGCCGGGCCACCACCGTGTGGATCACCGCGGTGACGCTCGGGATGCCGCTCGGCCCCATCGTCGGCGGCCTGCTGCTCAACCACTTCTGGTGGGGCTCGGTGTTCCTGGTGAACATCCCGACCGTCGTCATCGGCGCGGTCGCGGTGGGCCTGTGGATGCCGGAGTCCCGCAGCCGGGTCCGCCGGCCCATCGGCCCGGTCAGCGTGGCGCTCTCGGCGGCCGGCCTGGTCGGTCTCACCTACGGTCTGATCCGGTTCGGCGACCTGGGCTGGGGTGACGGCGCGGCCTGGGGCACCTTCCTCGCGGGCCTCGCCCTGATCGCGGGCTTCATCGCCTGGGAGCGGACCCGGGAACACGCCCTCGCGGATCTCAGCCTCTTCGGGGACCGCGGATTCCGCATGGGCACCATCTACCAGCTGATCAACGCCTTCGCGATGTTCGGCCTGTTCTTCACCATCCCGCTGTACTTCCAGTCGGTGCTCGGCGTCGATTCGCTCGGCAGCGGCCTGCGCATGCTCCCGATGATCGGTGGCCTGCTCGTGGCCTCGAACTTCCTGGAGGGCCTGCGCGACAAGATCGGCCTCAAGCCGACCCTGATGATCGGCTTCGGTCTGCTCGCGGTCGGGATGGGACTCGGCGCGCTGACCGACATCGGCACCTCGTACGGCTTCGTCGCCACCTGGATGGCGATCGTCGGCCTCGGCATCGGCCTGGTGCTGCCCACCTCCATGGCCCTGGCCGTGGGCGCGCTCACCCCCGAGCGGGCGGGCGCCGGATCGGCCCTGCTCTCGGCCCTGCGCCAGGCGGCCGGCACCACCGGCGTGGCGGTGCTCGGCACGGTGCTGTCCACCCGCTACCACTCCGAACTCGGCCCGCTCAACCACAAGCCGGTCTCCGACGGCGTCGGATCCGGCGTGGCCGTCGCCGATTCGCTCGGCGACAAGGCGATGCTCCACGACGTCCAGACGGCCTTCGTGAGCGGCATGAACCTGCTCCTGATCGTCTGCGCCGGAATCGCGGTGGTCGGCCTCGTCCTCGCGGCGGTCACCACCAAGAGCCGCACCACCGAACCCGAGGCACAGCTGCCCGAGTCGGAATCCGCGCCGGTCGCGTAACCAAATATCGATTTTTTCCCACGAGGAAGTGATGAACATGCGCAGCATGGTTACCGTCTCGAAGATGGATCACAATTCCATCCCCGAGGTTTCGAAGCTGTTCACCGAGTTCGACAGTACGGAAATCCCGAACCTGATCGGACTCTGCCGCCGCCAGCTCTTTGTGTGCGATGACATCCAGATCCATCTGTACGATTTCGCCGAGCAGGCCGACCAGTCCGCGCTCGCCAAGGTGAAGGGCGATCCGCGCATGGCCCGCCTTTCGACGGACCTGCAGCCGTTCGTCGCGCCGTACGACCCCGGGACCTGGAATTCCCCGGCCGATTCCGCGGCTTTCTGTTTCTACGACTGGGAGGACGAGCCGATCGAGAACGCAGGCCGGACGAACACCACCGTCACCATCGCCCGGATGGACCAGGCCTCGATTCCCGTCGTCACGAGCATCTTCCGGGAGTCCGACTCCGCCGAATCCCCTCGATTGATGGGCACCCGGCGGCGCCAGCTGTTCGCCTACAAGGATCTGTGCATCCACATTCAGGACCACGCCGGCTGCAATGGTGCGGACATCGCGCAGAAAGCCGCATCGGACATCTGGTTCGGCAAGGTGGTCCGGGACCTGCCGCAGCTCGCCCCCCAGGAGCCCGCGGCGGACGGCCACGCAAGCCGCTTCTACGGCTGGGAAGCACCGTGACACGCTGAGCCGCCGAGCGTGATGGATCGTGACGCTGAGTGAGGGATTCCGGTCCACTCACACAGCGTCACAGATCTCCGCTGGTGAGAGCCCCGCCGAAGAGCGGAGCGGAGAGAATTACATAGCGACTATGATTACGATGTGACTCCGATTCGGGTACGCTGGACCCGCGCCCAGGCGGGGCGCCGCCGGGAGCGCGCCGGCGCCGACCGCGCGGCCGGAGGCGATACGACGACCCCTCCACCCCCCTATTCACGGAACGTCACATCACCGTAGTTGGCCACACTCTGCGATTACCTCCTCAACGTATACGGATTGAAAAGACCTGATAAAAAACCGGCGGTAACCCCTTCTGGTTCGTGCAAGTCGAAACTACTCGGTCTACGGTGATGATCGTCACGCCCTCTATAGTTGCGTGAGCACGAGAGGAGTTGCACGATGTAATAATGAGCATTAACCATGCAGATGCCGAAGTAAGTTCGCTTCTCGACCGCTATGTTCTTGGGCTCGACTACGACAAACTCGATGACGAGTGGGCGTACAGTCTTTTCACGAATGATGTGCTCATCGAGTTCCCCATCAGTCGGCATACGGGGATCGACGGCCTCGTCGAATACCACCAGAAGGCACTTTCGATGTGGGCCAGGACGCATCATGTGAATACGCCGTCGATTGTGGAAGTCGACGGCGACCGCGCGACGCTTCGGGCCAATATGACGGCGGTGCGTGTGCTGCACGAGCAGGAGGGCGAGACGCTGCCGCACTACTCGACCGGTACCTACATCACCGGCGACGCGGTGCGCACCGAGCACGGCTGGCGCCTTTCACGTCTTTCATTCGAACTGATATGGAAGACGGGCAACCCGCCGGCCTAGCGGGATGGGCATTCATGGCCCAGGAGGAAAAAGCTGAGAACGGGGGAGGTCAACACAGATGAAAGCGATTCCTCAACAGGAGCTACTCGAAACCCACGACGCCGAGCACAGCGCGACGGTCCGGTCGATCTTCGGCAGTCGGCGCGGCGCCCCGGCATCACCGCAGGCGCCGCCCCGGAACGTCTCGGACACCTGGCGGATCCTCGTCGTCGAGGGCAACAAGGCCGATCGCGCGACCCTCACTGAAGCGCTCGCGCGACAGGGTCACGATGTCGGTGCCGTCAACTCGGGCGGGGACGCGCTGGCGTCGTACGAGGCCGCGGACCTCGTCGTGCTGGACCTCGATCTGCCGGATCTGGACGGCCTCGAGGTGTGCCGCGAGATCCGGGCGGCCCGCGACACCCCGGTCATCACCGTCACCTCACGAGGGTCGGAGCTCGACTGCGTTCTCGCTTTACAGGCCGGAGCGGACGACTATGTCGTCAAGCCCTATGGGCTCCGGGAACTCATGGCCCGGCTGAACGCGGTGATGCGGCGTTCGCGCCGGACCGCGTGCGCGGGCGCAAGCCCCGATGATGCGGCTGTCCTCGAGCACGGCCCGCTCCGGATCGACAACGACTCGCGCGAGGTCGAGATGCGCGGCCGGCCGATTCCGGTGACGCGCAAGGAATTCGATCTGCTCGCCCTACTGGCCAGCGCTCCGGGACGGGTGATCTCGCGGGAGTCCATCATGCATCAGGTCTGGGGCGAATCCTGGTCACGCCGTACCGTCGACACACACGTCAGCAGCCTCCGGAACAAGCTGGGCGGGCCCGAATGGATCGTCACCGTCCGTGGCGTGGGCTTCAAACTCCGCAGTATGCGCTGACACTTCATTTGCAGCGAATTGACATTCGTTGAACCTGGCCGTGTATATGCCCTGGCTATCGTGAGTCCGCAGGAAGTGCAAACTCCGATCGAGGGACCTCATGGCGAACGCCGATATCGACGAAACCAACGAGCTCGTCAGTTTCCCAATTCAACGCACCTGCCCTTTCGCTGTGCCGCCGGTCTACACCAAGTTCCGGGAGGAGTCACCGATCACCCAGGTGGTCCTCCCGGACGGCGGAAAGGCCTGGTTGGTCACCAAGTACGACGACGTGCGGGCCGTGATGGCCAATCCCAAGCTCAGCTCGGACCGCCGCGCGCCGGATTTCCCGGTCGTGGTGCCCGGCCAGAACGCGGCCCTGGCCAAGCACGCCCCGTTCATGATCATCCTCGATGGCGCGGAGCACGCGGCGGCGCGACGGCCCGTCATCAGTGAATTCTCGGTGCGGCGGGTCGCCGCGATGAAGCCGAGGATTCAGGAGATCGTCGACGGATTCATCGACGACATGCTGAAGCTGCCGAAACCCGTCGACCTGAATCAGGTCTTCTCCCTGCCGGTTCCTTCGCTCGTGGTCTCCGAGATCCTCGGCATGCCCTATGAGGGCCACGAGTACTTCATGGAACTGGCCGAGATCCTGCTGCGCCGCACCACCGACGAACAGGGCCGGATCGCCGTCTCGGTCGAGCTGCGCAAGTACATGGACAAGCTGGTCGAGGAGAAGATCGAGAATCCCGGCGACGACCTGCTCAGCCGGCAGATCGAACTGCAGCGGCAGCAGGGCGGCATCGACCGGCCGCAGCTCGCCAGCCTGTGCCTGCTGGTACTCCTCGCCGGGCACGAGACCACCGCGAACATGATCAATCTCGGTGTGTTCTCCATGCTCACGAAGCCGGAACTGCTCGCGGAGATCAAGGCGGATCCCTCGAAGACCCCGAAGGCCGTCGACGAGCTGCTGCGCTTCTACACGATTCCGGACTTCGGCGCGCACCGTCTCGCGCTGGACGACGTCGAAATCGGCGGCGTTCTCATCCGCAAGGGCGAGGCCGTCATCGCCTCCACCTTCGCGGCGAACCGCGACCCCGCGGTGTTCGACGATCCGGAGGAGCTCGACTTCGGCAGGGACGCACGGCATCACGTGGCCTTCGGCTATGGGCCGCACCAGTGTCTGGGCCAGAACCTCGGCCGCCTGGAGCTTCAGGTCGTGTTCGACACGCTGTTCCGGCGACTGCCGGATCTGCGCCTTGCCGTGCCGGAAGAGGAACTGTCGTTCAAGAGCGACGCGTTGGTCTACGGCCTCTACGAACTGCCCGTGACGTGGTGAAAGAGAAGGCCATGAAACTCGAGAAGAATCACGACCGCTGCATCGGCGCGGGTCAGTGTGTGCTGACCGATCCGACCCTCTTCGACCAGGACGACTGGGGCCTGGTGAACATCCTGGTCGAGCGGCCGCAGGGCGCCGACCAGGACGCCGCCCGCAAAGCGGTCTACATCTGCCCGGCGAAGGCGCTGTCCCTCGTGGAGGAGTGAGCCGGTACGAAACCGCGCCGGGGCCTTCCCTGAATGGGAAGGCCCCGGCGCGGTTTCACTCGTTGTCAGTCGTCGTGCATTCCCTGATCGTCACCCGTGGTCCAGACAGGCTCGATCTCGATCCGGGACAGCAGCCACGCCCCGTCGGCCGTCCGCACCGCGGTGAAGGTATAGCGGGCGCCCAGGTCGAAATGCTTGGCCGCCCCGTCCCGGCTCACATGCACCGCGGTGACGTTCGCGCGAATGGTCGCGCTGTCGCCCTCCGGCTCGGGCAGCACATTGCTGATGTAGTGCATGGTGGTCGCCCACATCCGGTCGTCACGCAGCATGCCGGCCAATTTCTCACGGCCGTCTATGCGGATGTCCGGCACCACTTCCATCGTCACATCCGGAACGAATACCGTGGACAGCGCCTCGTGGTCACGGGTGTCGACGGCGTGCGCGAATCGCGTCACCAGATCCTGCAATGCGAAGAGATCTGCCATGCGCTCGATCGCGGTGGTCGTATCCATGTCTGTATCTATGTTGGTCTTCATGTTGGTCATGCCGCGATTCTGCGCCGCGAAGCACCGGCCCTGCCTCGGCTGCACGGTCCTCTGACGAAGATCTGACGAAGATTTACCTCTGTGCACATCGTTGAATCTCTCGCGCCGAAATACCACAGAGTCCTGAAGTTGCCCGTATTGAAACCTGTATCGGGCGCCGGAAGACTCGTTCCTCGTCACCGGCTCGATCAGTGCAGAAGTGCGGAGTAAAAAGCATGCACAGCAGTGTCATCGTGGGCAGGCTGAAACCTGGATCCACCGAAGAGGTAGTCGGCGCCTTTGCGAAGCTGGACGGCGAGCCGTCCGGTACCCGGAATCTCCTGCGCCGCCAGCTCTTCGCGTACAAGGGCGTCTACATCCACCTCCAGGACCACACCGAGGAGAACCTGACCGAGGTCGTGGAGCACGGCCCCGGCACGGCGTTGGCCCCGTTCGTCGACGTCTACGACCCGGCCACCTGCACCGCACCGTCGGACCTGGTCGCGACCAAGTTCTACGAGTGGCACGGGCAGCCGGTGACCGACGAGCACCGGATGTACAGCACCATGATCGTGGCCCGGCTCGACCCCGCCGACATCGGCACCGTCGCCAAGCTGTTCGGGGACTTCGACAGCGGCACCGAGCTGCCGCACACCATGGGCACCCGGCGCCGGCAGCTGTTCGCCTACAACGGGCTCTACTTCCACATCCAGGACTTCGAGTCCGACAACGGCGGCGAGCTGATCGAACAGGCGAAGTCCGACCCGCGCTTCGTGCAGATCCAGAAGGACCTGCTGCCGTACATCCACGTCTTCGACCCGGAGACCTGGCGCTCGCCCTCCGACGCCATGGCGTCGCGCTTCTACACCTGGCAGGTCGCGGCATGAGCGGGCGTCGCGTGGTCGTCACCGGGATGGAGGTGCTGGCCCCCGGCGGTGTGGGCACCGACAACTTCTGGTCCCTGCTGAGCGAAGGCCGCACGGCCACCCGGGGCATCACCTTCTTCGACCCCACCCAGTTCCGCTCGCGCGTGGCCGCGGAGATCGACTTCGATCCGTACGAGCACGGCCTGACCCCGCACGAGGTACGGCGCATGGACCGTGCCGCGCAGTTCGCGGTGGTCGCGGCGCGCGGTGCCGTCGCGGACAGCGGCCTCGAGACGGACGCCCTGGACCCCTACCGGATCGGTGTCACCATCGGCAGCGCGGTGGGCGCCACGATGAGCCTCGACGAGGACTACCGCGTTGTCAGCGACGCGGGCCGGCTCGATCTGGTCGACCACACCTACGCCGACCCCTTCTTCTACAACTACTTCGTGCCGAGCTCCTTCGCCGCCGAGGTCGCCCGGGTCGTCGGCGCGCAGGGGCCGAGCAGCGTGGTGTCGGCGGGGTGCACGTCCGGCCTCGACTCGGTCGGGTACGCCGTCGAGCTGATCAGGGAGGGCACGGCGGACGTCATGGTCGCCGGCGCCACCGACGCGCCGATCTCGCCGATCACGATGGCCTGCTTCGACGCGATCAAGGCGACCACGCCTCGGCACGACGAGCCGGAGCACGCCTCCCGGCCGTTCGACGACACCCGCAACGGCTTTGTGCTCGGGGAGGGCACGGCGGTGTTCGTCCTCGAGGAGCTGGAGAGCGCGCGACGCCGCGGTGCACGGATTTATGCGGAGATCGCGGGATACGCGACGCGTAGCAACGCCTACCACATGACGGGCTTGCGCCCCGACGGCGCCGAGATGTCCGAGGCGATCACGGTGGCGCTCGACGAGGCCCGGATGAACCCGACCGCGATCGACTACATCAACGCGCACGGCTCGGGCACCAAGCAGAACGACCGGCACGAGACCGCCGCCTTCAAGCGCAGCCTCGGCGAGCACGCGTACCGCACCCCCGTGAGCTCCATCAAGTCCATGGTGGGGCACTCGCTGGGCGCGATCGGCTCGATCGAGATCGCGGCGTCGATCCTGGCGATCCAGCACGACGTGGTCCCGCCGACGGCGAATCTGCACACCCCCGACCCCCAGTGCGACCTCGACTACGTCCCCCTGAACGCACGCGAGCAGATCGTCGACGCCGTGCTCACGGTCGGCAGCGGCTTCGGCGGCTTCCAGAGCGCGATGGTGCTGGCCCAACCCGAAAGGAACGCGGCATGACGGCCTCTGTGGTGGTGACCGGACTGGGCGTCGTCTCGCCCAACGGGCTCGGTACGAAGGACCATTGGAGCGCGAGCCGGGTCGGCAAGAGCGCCATCGGCCCGCTCACCCGCTTCGACGCGACGCCGTACCCGGCGAAGCTGGCCGGGGAGATCAGCGGCTTCGCGGCCGAGGAACTGCTGCCCAGCCGCCTGATGCCGCAGACCGATCAGGTAACCCGGCTCTCGCTGGTCGCGGCGGACTGGGCGTTCGCCGACGCCGGTGTGAACCCCGCCGAGCTGGACCCCTTCGACATGGGCGTGATCACGGCCAGCTCGGCCGGCGGCTTCGAGTTCAGCCAGAACGAGCTCAAGAGCCTGTGGAGCAAGGGCGGGGAGTACGTGAGCGCGTACCAGTCGTTCGCTTGGTTCTACGCGGTCAACACCGGCCAGATCTCCATCCGCAACGGGATGAAGGGCCCCAGCGGCGTCGTCGTCACCGACCAGGCCGGCGGTCTCGACGCGGTGGCGCAGGCCCGGCGTCAGATCCGTAAGGGCACCTCCCTCGTGGTGGCCGGCGCCGTGGACGCGCTGCTGTGCTCCTGGGGCTGGGTGGGGCTGCACACCAGCGGTCGGCTGAGCACCGAGCAGGAGCCCGGCCGCGCCTACCTCCCCTTCGACGACCGGGCGGCCGGCCATGTGCCCGGCGAGGGAGGCGCCCTGCTCATCCTGGAGTCCGCCGACTCCGCCCGCGCCCGCGGAGCCGAGGTGTACGGCGAGATCGCCGGATACGCCGCCACGTTCGACGGACGCGAGCCGGGCCTGCGCAAGGCCGTGGAACTGGCCCTCGACGACGCCGGCATGACGGCGTCGGACGTGGACGTGGTCTTCGCGGACGGTGCGGCCGAGCCCGAGCTCGACCGGATCGAGGCCGCTGCCCTCGTCGAGGTGTTCGGCGAGCGGGGCGTCCCGGTCACCGCGCCCAAGACGATGACCGGCCGCCTGTACGCGGGCGGGGCCGCCCTCGACCTCGCCACCGCCTTCCTCGCGATGAAGGAGGGCCTGATCCCGCCGACCGTCCACACGGAACCCGCCGACCGGTACGGCCTCGACCTGGTCGTCTCGCAGCCGCGCAGCGCCGACGTGCGCACGGCGCTCGTCCTCGCCCGCGGCCACGGCGGCTTCAACTCGGCGATGGTCGTACGTTCCTGAGCCGCTCTTCGCCCCTCAAGCCCACCCTCACGAAAGGCAGAACCCTCATGTCCCAGTCCACCTTCACCCTCGACGACCTCACGCGGATCCTCCTCGAAGGCTCCGGCGCCCCCGAGGGCGGCGGCCTCGACGGCGACATCCTCGACACCGAGTTCACCGACATCGGCTACGACTCGCTCGCGCTGCTCGAGACCGCGAGCCGGATCGAGCGCGAGTACCGGATCGAGCTGGACGAGTCCGTCATCGGCGAGGCCACGACGCCGCGCGCCTTCATCGCCGCCGTCACCGGACACCTCGCGGTCGCGGCCGCCTGAGTACACCCGGCCCCACCCAGCCACACAAGATCCGAGAAGACAGCAAGACCCTCGAAGGGGAGACATGACACAGCAGGAACAGCGCGTCGCTCTGGTGACCGGCGCCACCAGCGGAATCGGTCTGGCCGTGGCCCGGCTGCTGGCCGGGCAGGGCCACCGGGTGTTCATCGGTTCGCGTACCGAGGACAAGGTGCGTACCACGGTCAAGCAGCTTCAGGAGGAGCAGCTCGACGTGGACGGCACGGTCCTCGACGTGCGGTCGACGGACTCGATACGCGACTACGTCCAGGCCGCCGTCGACCGCTTCGGCAGGGTCGACATCCTCGTCAACAACGCGGGCATCAGTGGCGGCGGCGTGACGGCCGACATCGCCGACGACCTGTGGGACGACATCATCGACACCAACCTCAACAGCGTGTTCCGGCTGACCCGGGAGGTCCTCACCACGGGCGGCCTGCGGGACAGGAGCTGGGGCCGCGTCATCAACATCGCCTCCACCGCGGGCAAGCAGGGCGTGGTGCTCGGGGCGCCGTACTCCGCCTCCAAGCACGGCGTCGTCGGCTTCACCAAGGCGCTGGGCAACGAGCTGGCGCCCACCGGCATCACCGTCAACGCCGTCTGCCCCGGCTATGTCGAGACGCCGATGGCCGAGCGGGTACGGCAGAACTACTCCCGCCTCTCCGGCGCTCCCGAGAGCGCCATCCTGGAGAAGTTCCAGGCCAAGATCCCGCTGGGCCGCTACTCGACCCCCGAGGAAGTGGCCGGTCTCGTGGGCTATCTGGCCTCCGACACGGCGGCGTCCATCACCTCCCAGGCCCTGAACGTCTGTGGTGGCCTCGGCAACTTCTGATCGCACCGCACCCGTTTCTACCCGAGGATCCCCATGCCGTCCGAACTGCGCACATCCGAGCACGAGATCAAGATCGCGGCACCGGCCGAGAGCGTCTACCGGCTGCTGGCGCACGCGGAGAACTGGCCCCAGCTGTTTCCTCCGAACATCTACGTCGACCATGTGGAGCGCACCGAGCGCGAGGAGCGCATCCGCATCTGGGCGACGGCCGGCGACACCGTCAAGAACTGGACCTCGCGCCGCACCCTGGACCCGGACAAGCTCCGCATCGACTTCCGGCAGGAGGTCAGCACGCCCCCCGTGGCCGCCATGGGAGGAACCTGGCAGATCGAGGCTCTCCCCTCGGGAGAGACCCTGGTGCGCCTGGGCCACGACTTCCGGGCGACCGACGACGACGGCCTTACCTGGCTCGAGGAAGTCGTGGACCGCAACTCCCGCTCCGAGCTGGAGTCGTTGAAGGCGCTCGCCGAGCCGACGGGCGCGGCCACCGGCGAACTGACGTGTTCCTTCGAGGACACGGTGCAGATCAAGGGCGACGCCCAGGACGTGTACGACTTCATCTATGAAGCCGACCTGTGGTCCGAGCGGCTGCCCCACGTGATGACGGTGCGCCTGGACGAGCCGGTGCCGGGGCTGCAGACCCTGGAGATGGACACGCTGTCCAAGGACGGCAGCACCCACACCACGAAGTCGCACCGGGTGGGCCTTGCTCCGCACCGGATCGCGTACAAGCAGACGACGCTGCCCGCCCTCATCACGCTGCACACGGGCTACTGGACGTTCACGCCGAACGACGACGGTGTCGCGGCGTCCTCGCAGCACACCTTCACGGTCAATACGGACAACATCGCCAAGGTGCTCGGCGCGGACGCGACGGTGCAGGACGCGATCGCGTACGTACGCACCGCGCTCAGCACCAACAGCATGGCGACCCTCGGCATCGCGAAGACGTACGCGGAAGGGCTCGCCGGGGCAGGCCGGTCATGACCACGGCACCCGTTGCCCCGCCTCCGGGGCGGTCGGTCGGCCAACGCGTCGACCGGCGCCACATCACGCTGGACGCGGACGGCGTCACGCTGTCCGCCCGGCTCGCCCGGCCGGCGCACGTCCCGCCGCGGGCCACCGTCGTCGCGCTGCACGGGGCGGGGATGAGCGCGGGGTACTTCGACGGCCCGGCGCACCCGGAGACCTCGCTCCTGACGGTCGCCGCGGAACTGGGCTTCACGGCCGTGGCCGTCGACCGCCCCGGATACGGCCGGTCGGCCGACCAACTCCCCTACGGTCAGGGGGTCTTGGAGCAGGCCGACACTCTGGCCGCGGCACTGCGCGGTCTGCTCGCGCGGCACGAGACGGGCGCGGGGATCTTCCTGATGGGGCATTCGTTCGGGTGCAAGCCCGCGTTGCGGATCGCGGCGGACGGCACGGTGCCTGAACTCCTCGGCCTCGACCTGTCCGGCTGCGGGGCCGAGTACCTGACCTCTCCCGACGCACCGGCCACCCGCGCCGGCAGCTGGAAACTCAACTGGGGCCCCCTGCGGCTGTATCCGCCCGGGACGTTCCAGTCCAGCATCGATGTCGTCGCCCCGGCCCCGGCACGTGAGCTGGCGGACGCCGCCCACTGGCCGACCGTGTTCCCCGCACTCGCGGAGCGGATACGTGTTCCGGTCCGGTTCACCTTCGCCGAGCACGAGGCCTGGTGGCGCCGCGACCACGAGGCACTCGCGCGGCTGCGGAACCGGCTGGCCGCGGCACCTCGCGTCCTGATCGACCACCAGCCCGACGCGGGCCACAACATCAGCCTCGGCTGGGCGGCACGCGCCTACCACCTGCGGGCGCTCGGCTTCGCGGAGGAGTGTCTGCGCCGGTACGCGGCCCACGGCAAGGTCGTGTACCCGTGATGGCCGCCCTGGTGCACGTCCCGCTGCCGCCCGTCACGGACGGCGAACACCCCCTGGTCGCCGTCCTCGACATCTTCGCCCCCGGCGCCACGGGCACGTCCCGCGGCGCGGAGCGGGAGCCGGAAGACGACGCGGCCTCCGTTCCGCAAAAGGCCGCCGTCACCGCCTAGGCGCGCCGCCTGCGTCGTACGACGAAGAAGGCGCCCGCCGCGACGGCGACAACCGCTCCCGTGGCGAGGCCGACGACCGTTCCGCTCCCCCCGTCGGAACCGGCCTCGTCACGGGCCCCCTCCACGCACTCGGAGCCCTCGGCCGGGCCACCGGCCTCGACCCGCACCTTGCCGCCGTACGTGTCGTCGGGCGGGATCGACTCGGTGAAGCGGACGGCATGGGTGCCGGGCTTGGCGTCGCAGCGGATCTGTGCGCGGCCTTTCCACATCACCTTGCCGGGGCTTTCGAGTCTCACCGTGCCGGCGAAAGCCCCGGACTCCACGACCGCGTTGCCGTCGTCGAGTTCCGTGTTCACCACGGACAGCCGGACCCAGTCGCCGGGACGGACCGCGCCGGGCGACACCACCAGTTCGCCGTTGTCGCCCGGCCCCGCCACCGCGCTCGGAACGGCCGTCAGACAGACGGCGAGGGTCATCGCTCCGACAGCGGCGGGGCGCAAGCGGGTCATCAGGTGCGGTCCTGGGCAGGTCACGTACAGAAGGCCCTAGGCGCCGAGCAGCTTCCGCACCCGCTCCGCCCCCACGGCAAGCAGCAGCGTGGGCAGCCGCGGACCCGTGTCGCGCCCCACCAGCAGGTGGTAGAGGAGCGCGAAGAAGGTCCGCTGGGCCGTCTTGATCTCCGGCGGGAGCTCCTTGGGCCCGGCGTCGGCGGAGAAGCCGGCGCGGACCTTCGGGACGCCGTACACGAGGTGGGTCAGGCCGTCCAGGGACCAGTGGGAGTCCAGGCCGTCCAGGAGCAGCCGGAGCGACTCGCGGCTCTCGTCGTCGAGGGACGACAGGAGCTCGGCGTCCGGGGCCTCGCGGACGATCGTGCGCTGGTCGGCCGGCACCTGCGTGTTGATCCACGCCTCGGCCCGGTCGAGCCGCGGCCGCACCTCGTCGAGGGAGGCGAGCGGCGCGGACGGGTCGAGCTCGGAGAGGATCCGCAGCGTCTGGTCCTCGGCGCCGGCGGTGATGTCGGCGACAGAGGCCAGCGTGCGGTACGGCAGCGGCCGCGGCGTCGCCGGCAGCGGACCGGCCGCGGTGCCCACGGCGCGCGCGTACGCCGCCGAGTCGGCGGGCAGCACCGTCCCGTCGGCGACCTTCGCGCCGAGCTTGTCCCACTCGTCGTACAGCCGCTGGATCTCCTGGTCGAAGGCGATCTTGAAGGCCTGGTTGGGCTTCCGGCGGGCGTACAGCCAGCGCAGCAGCGGCGCTTCCATGATCTTCAGCGCGTCGGCGGGCGTGGGCACGCCACCGCGCGAGGAGGACATCTTGGCCATGCCGCTGATGCCCACGAAGGCGTACATGGGACCGATGGGCTGCACGCCGTCGAAGATCTGCCGGACGATCTGGCCGCCGACGACGAACGACGAGCCCGGCGAGGAGTGGTCCACGCCGCTGGGCTCGAAGATCACGCCCTCGTAGGCCCAGCGCATCGGCCAGTCGACCTTCCAGACCAGCTTGCCGCGGTTGAACTCGCTCAGCCGCACGATCTCCTCGAAGGCGCACGCCGTGCACGCGTAGGCGAGCTCGGTCGTCTCGTCGTCGTAGGAAGTGACGGTGGTGAGGTCCTTGCCGCACTGCCCGCAGTAGGGCTTGTACGGGAAGTAGCCGCGGAAGCCGCTGCCGTCGTCCTCGGTCGCGGCGCCGGAGCCCTCGGCGGCCTCCAGCTCGGCCTCGTCCACGGGCTTCTGCTGCTTCTTGCCGCCGCCCTTGGCCGGGTCCTTCTTCGTGCGGTACTGATCGAGGATCGCGTCGATGTCGGCGCGGTGCTTCATCGCGTGCAGGATCTGCTCGCGGTACGCCCCCGACGTGTACTGCTCGGTCTGGCTGATCCCGTCGTACTCCACGCCGAGCTCGGCCAGCGACTCGGCCATCGCGGCCTTGAAGTGCTCCGCCCAGTTCGGGTACGCCGACCCGGCGGGCGCGGGCACGGAGGTCAGCGGCCTGCCGATGTGCTCGGCCCAGGACTCGTCGACGCCGGGGACGCCGGCCGGGACCTTGCGGTACCGGTCGTAGTCGTCCCAGGAGATCAGGTGCCGGACCTCGTGGCCGCGGCGGCGGATCTCGTCGGCGACGAGGTGCGGGGTCATGACCTCGCGGAGGTTGCCCAGGTGGATGGGGCCGGACGGGGACAGGCCGGAGGCCACGACGACCGGTTTGCCCGGGGCACGACGCTCCGACTCGGCGATGACCTCGTCCGCGTAGCGGGAGACCCAGTCGGTGGTATCGGTGCTCTGAGCCACGATCGGCACGTCCTCTTGTTTCCTCGGGATTCAGGGAATCTGGCGTAAGCCATTCTCCCAGACGGCGGGACCCGGTCGCGGGTTGCGTCGCGGAGGCCCCGCCCGGGGCCCCGGTCGTCCAGGCGCCCCGGTTGTCCGGGCGCCCCCGGTGATCCGGGCGCCCCGGTTATCCAGGCGAACCGGCGTCCCTCCCCATGGGACACTTGACGCTCACCCTGATGCACGCCATTTACCAGAACGGAAGCTCATGGCCCCGGTCCAGTCCCTCAGCGCGTCGGTCCACCAGCGTCTCGCGGACGCCCTCTCGGCAGCCCTGCCGGAGGCCGCCCCCGCGGATCCGCTGCTGCGACGCAGCGACCGGGCCGACTTCCAGGCCAACGGCATCCTCGCGCTCGCGAAGAAGGCCAAGGCCAACCCCCGCGAGCTGGCCACGAAGGTCGTCGACTCCCTCGAGGGCACCGACGCCCCGGAGCTCCTGAAGGACGTCGAGGTGTCCGGCCCCGGCTTCCTGAACATCACGGTCTCGGACCGGGCCATCGTCGAGACGCTCGCCGCCCGCGCCGCCGACGGCGACCGCCTGGGCGTGCCGTTCGCCGACGAGCCCGGCACCACGGTGATCGACTGGGCGCAGCCGAACGTGGCCAAGGAGATGCACGTCGGCCACCTGCGCAACTCGGTGATCGGCAACGCCGTCGTGCGGATCCTCGAATTCACCGGCGAGAAGATCGTCAGCCGCCACCACATCGGCGACTGGGGCACCCAGTTCGGCATGCTCATCCAGTACCTGCTTGAGCACCCGCACGAGCTGGACCACAAGAAGGCCACCGAGGGCGAGACCGCGGGCGAGGAGGCGATGTCCAACCTCAACCGCATCTACAAGTCGGCCCGCGTGCTCTTCGACTCCGACGAGCAGTTCAAGACCCGCGCCCGGCGCCGGGTCGTGGACCTCCAGGCGGGCGACGAGGAGACCCTGGCGCTCTGGCAGCGGTTCGTGGACGAGTCGAAGATCTACTTCTACTCGGTCTTCCACAAGCTGGACGTCGAGATCGCCGACGAGGACATCGTCGGCGAGTCCGGGTACAACGACATGCTGGCCGAGACCTGCCGCCTCCTGGAGGAGTCGGGCGTCGCGGTCCGCTCCGAGGGCGCGCTGTGCGTCTTCTTCGACGACGTGAAGGGCCCGGACGGCAATCCGGTGCCGCTGATCGTCCAGAAGTCCGACGGTGGCTTCGGCTACGCGGCGACCGACCTCTCGGCGATCCGCGACCGCGTCTTCAACCTCAAGGCCGACACGCTTCTGTACGTGGTCGACGCCCGCCAGGGCCTGCACTTCAAGATGGTCTTCGAGACCGCGCGCAGGGCGGGCTGGCTGACCGACGACGTCAAGGCGGTGCAGCTCGCCTTCGGCACGGTCCTCGGCAAGGACGGCAAGCCGTTCAAGACCCGCGAGGGCGAGACGGTCCGCCTGATCGACCTCCTGGACGAGGCGATCGACCGGGCCACGGCCGTCGTGCGGGAGAAGGCCGAGAAGGTGGGCCTCACCGAGGAGGAGATCGTCGAGAACGGCCGGCAGGTCGGCATCGGCGCCGTGAAGTACGCGGACCTGTCCACCTCGGCGGTGCGGGACTACAAGTTCGACCTGGACCAGATGGTCTCGCTGCACGGCAACACGTCGGTCTACCTCCAGTACGCGTACGCCCGCATCCAGTCCATCCTGCGCAAGGCGGGCGACGCCAGGCCGGCGGCCCACCCGGAGCTCGCCCTGGCCCCGGCCGAGCGCGCCCTCGGCCTGCACCTGGACCAGTTCGCGGAGACGCTGGCCGAGGTGGCCGAGGAGTACGCGCCGCACAAGCTGGCGTCGTACCTGTACGAGCTGGCGACGCACCTCACGAGGTTCTACGACCAGTGCCAGGTGCTCAGCGACGACAACCCCACCGAGGTCGTGGAAAACCGCCTGCTCCTGGTCGACCTGACAGGCCGCACCCTCCACCAGGGCATGGCCCTCCTGGGCATCAGGACGCCCGAGCGCCTCTAGCTGCGTCCCACCCGCTCCCGCTGTGGGCAGGCGTTCCGCACGGCGGATCCCGACCCTTAAAGGCAGCCCCAGGCCAACAGCAACTGTTACGACAGCCCGAGCCGAAGCCGACGCAGCCCTTCGGCGATCTCCTCCGGCGTCTGAGTAACAAAGCACAGCCGCAAAGTCTCAGCCTCCGGCGCGCCCGCGTAGAACGGCGCCCCAGGAACGTACGCCACGTCGTGCGCGACAACCCCACGCAGCAGCGCCGTCGCGTCAGACCCCTCAGGCAACCGCACCCAAAGAAACATCCCGCCCTCGGGCCGATTCCAGGTGGACCCCGCGGGCAGTGCCCCCGGCAGCCCCGCGAGCATCGCGTCCCGCCGCTCCCGATACACCCCGGCGACCCGCGCCACATGAGCGTCGAGATCGAACTGCTCCAGATACCAGGCGGCGGCAAGCTGGTTGACGGTGGGAGTGTGCAGGTCGGCGGCCTGCTTGGCGACCGCGCAGGCCCGCCGCAGGGCGGCGGGAGCCCGCAGCCACCCGAGCCGCAGCCCCGGCGCCATCACCTTGGAGAAGCTCCCGAGGAGCGCGGTCCGGTCCCCGGCCCCGGGGTACGAGGCGATCCACGGCACCCGCTCCCCCTCGAACCGCAGCTCCCCGTACGGATCGTCCTCGACGATCCACAGCCCGCGCCGCGCGGCGACCGCGGCGACGGCGGCCCGCCGTCCGGCGGGCATGGTCCGCCCGGACGGGTTCTGGAACGTGGGCACGGTGTAGAACAGCTTGGCCCGGTGCTCGGTGACGAGGGCGTCCAGGGCGTCCGGGTCGACCCCGTCGGCGTCCCCCGGAACGGGCACGACCCGCGCGCCCGCGAAGGCGAACACCTGGAGGGCCGCCAGGTAGCAGGGGTTCTCGACCAGGACGGTGTCGCCGGGCTCGACGAGCGCGGTGGCGATCAGCGACAGGGCCTGCTGCGACCCGGCGGTTATCAGCACGTCGTCGGCGCCGGTGGCGAACCCGCGGGCCGTGTACCGCTCCGCGACGGCCGCCCGCAGCGTGGGCTCGCCCTCGGTCGTCGAGTACTGCAGCGCCTGGGCGGGCGCCTCGGCGAGCACGGCGGCGTACGCGGCGGCCACGCCCTCCGCGTCGAAGAACTCGGGCGCGGGCAGCCCGCCCGCGAAGTTGATGACCTCGGGCCGCGCCGTGACCGCGAGCATGTCCCGTACGGGCGAGCCTCCGATGGCGGCGGCACGCGCGGCGAGCGGCGGCGTGGGGGCATCGGCGGGGGCACTGCTGGTGACGGTCATCGGGGTTCCCTCTCCTCCATGGGTCCCCGGCAGGGTAGACACGTGAATGCCGTCTACAACAGGCATTTCGCGATAAGGAGCGCGCGCTACCCCAGCTCTTCCTCGGACCCGTTGGCGTGGCGGCGGATCGCGACCCACTTCTTGCTGTCGAGCGAGAACCCGAACACGGGACGGCCCTGGTCGCCGCTCGTACGGAACGGCTTGCCCGTGTCGTCGATCCGTACGGTGCCGTGGCGGCCGCCGCTGGACCACTCCAGCTCCAGGTACCAGCTCACGTCGCGCGTCTTGACGGTCGCGTCGACGAAGAAGGCCTCGGGGTCGTTCTCGCTCACCTTGTACGGGAAGTTGGTCTCCCCCGACTTGGGGGCCGGGCGCGGGACCGACGCGTCGAGGTTCAGGTCGAAGGAGTGCTGGGGCACCTTGCCGCCGCAGCCGACGCCGACGTACCCCATCTCGTAGCTGTTCCGCGCGAGCGGCTTGCCGCTGCCCGCGACACGGACGTTCAGCGACTCCAGGACGACGGTGTCCTTGCCCGTGCCCTGGACGGTCAGCTTCACGGTCTGCCGCCCCGCGGGGACCGCGCCGTTCGCGGCCACCCAGCCGGGGGCGTCCTGCTCGTTCGGGGGCGGCGAGAGGAGGTTCGGCTCCCGGGCGACGAGGTACGGCTGGCCGCAGGGGTCGTACCAGTAGTGCGGCTGCGTGGACACCGTCAGGGGCACCGCGCCGGACGCCGGGCCGTCGCCGGCGTCCCCGCCGCCACCGGAGGCCCCGGGTACCGAACCCCCCTTGCCGGTACGCCCCTTGTCCCCGCCGGCCTTCCCGTCACCGCCACCTTCGCCCCCGCCGCGCGCGCCCTTCCCCTTCTTCCCGGCCTCCTGCCCCGGGGACGACTTGGCCGAGGGACTCTGCTTGCGCTCCCCGCCCTCGGCGGCCTCGTTCCCGGCGGACGGGCCGCTCCCGGACGCTCTGTCGCCCGACGAGCCGCCCGACGCCCCGTCGGACGCGACCTGCAACGCGAGCGCGGTCCCACCGAGGGCAAGCACGGCACCGACGGCGGCAACCACGACAACCTGCCGCCGCTTCCGCCGCGGCCCGGCAGCGGGGCTATGGGTGACGAGAGGAGGCTCGGGCTGCGCCGGGCCGACTCGCGCTTCCTGTTCCGGCTCGGGCTGCGCTTCCTGTTCCGGTCCCTGCTCGGGCGCAGGCGCAGGCCGCGCCTCCTGTTCCGTTCCCCGCTGTGGGCAATCGTCCCGCAGGGCGGGACGGGTGGGCACAGCCCCACGCCCAGGGTCACCGGACTCGGTGGTCAGCCCAGCTTCCGCTACGGGAGCAACAGGCTCCGGCACCGACCCCGCCCCAGGCCGCTGCCCGCGGCTCGCGTCGGCGACGATCCACCTCCGGTGAAGCTCCAACAGCTCCGAAGGCGACGCCTTGCAAAGGCGAGCCAACCGCTCCACAGGAGCGAACTCCACCGGCACAGCCGTGCCGTTCACGTACCGGTGCAACGTCGACGTACTCACGTGCAACCGCTTGGCCAACACCCCGTAACTGAGCCCCGACCGCTCCTTGAGTTCCTTGAGCAGCCCCGCGAACCCCTCGGCTCCCACCATTCCTCCGTCCCGCCCGACCGTTCCAGGCACGGCCCATTCCCCCAGGTCAGAGCCAGTACGGCCGTTCCGGCGTCCCGTACTTCCCGCCTGGGCTGGCCCCCGGGACGGGACGGCGTACAAGCTTCCGTCATCCAAGCACGCCGACCGGGGCCCTCAGCCAGGCGGCTCGCTTCACCCCCCGCGTCATCTCTCTCACTCACCGACCCTCGAAGGGGATCACCCATGCGCACCCGCATGCTCGCCGCCGCCACCGTCGCCCTCGCCGCGCTGTCCCTGACGGCGTGCGGATCCGAAGAAAAGGTGCGCGACGAGGGCGCGTCGAAGCCGTCCACGTCCACGTCCGAGGAGGCGGCCGGAGGCACCTCGGCCGGATCCGGGAGCGACGACGCGACCCCGAGCGGCGACCGCACGAAGACCCCGGGGAACAGCGACACCGGAAGCACCGGCACCAGCGGCGGCAAGGGCACGACCGCGGGCAACGGCACCGGCACCGCCGACGGCTCCGACCCCAACGCCCCCGAGAACCGCGTCCCGTGCACCGCCTCCAACACGTCGATCACGGCCGCCCCCGTCTCCCGCCCGCTGAACCACATGCTGATCACCGTCACCAACACCGGCTCCAAGATGTGCGACCTGCCGGGCCACCCGATCCTCAAGTTCGAGGGCGCCCAGTCGGTGCCGCCGGTCGTCGAGGACAGCAAGCCGCAGGCGGTCACGTCGCTGAAGCCCGGCGGCAAGGGCTACGCGGCGGCGATCCTGTCCGCCGGCGACGGCAGCGGCGGCGAGGGCCGCACGGCCACGAGCCTCCAGATCGGCTTCCAGGGCAGCGACCGCATGGCCGACGCGGCGCTCCAGGCGCGCGGCGTGCACATCGACGACTCCCTGCGCGTCACCTACTGGCAGTCCGACCCGGCGACGGCCCTCGCCTCCTGACCGGCGCCGACGAACCACCTCGACTCACCAAGAGAACTCAACTCACCACACACCAGACCGGAAAGGCACCACCACCATGCGCATCAAGCAGCCCCGCGCCTTCACCACCGCCGCCCTCGCCCTGGCCACCGCGGCCCTGACCGCGACGGTCTCCGCGGGCACCGCCCAGGCCGCCGCCCACTCCGCCCCGGCGAAGCCCGCCGCCTGCACCGCCGCGAAGACCAAGCTGACCGTCCAGAAGGTCGACCGCCCGATCAACCACCTCCTGCTGAAGGCCACCAACACGAGCGGCAAGACGTGCTTCGCGTACAACGCGCCGCACCTGCGCTTCGACGAGGCGCAGTCCCCGACCCAGGTCTACGAGGACAGCAAGCCGCAGGCGGTCGTCACGCTCAAGCCGGGCCAGTCGGCGTACGCGGGCATCACCACGTCGTCCCCGGAGGGCTCGGACGGCTACGAGGCCCGTGACCTCGGCGTGCTGTTCGCCAACCGCGCGGCCACCGGCGGCGTGGGCGGCGAGAAGACCCTGAAGCTGCCCGGCGGCGGTGTGTACGTGGACAGCTCGGCGCGGGTCACGTACTGGCAGCAGGACATCGCGGACGCCCTGGTCTGGTAGTCGGCGTAGGCGGCGCAATCGGTGCCGTCGGCGGCCAGTTCACTTACCTGTTCGTAAGTACCGCACTAAATAGTCGGTACTTGTCGGGCAGTTCGGGCACGGCGAGGATCAAGGTGTTCCGCAGAACCCCGCAGCTTCATCTCCGAAGGAGCCCCGCCGTGCCCGCCACCGACGTCACCCCCGCCGCCCACCCCGTCTCCGTCTTCGGGCTCGGCATGATGGGCTCCGCCCTGGCCGCGGCCCTGCTGAAGGCGGGCCACCCCACGACGGTCTGGAACCGCACGGCCGCGAAGACCGGGCCGCTCGTCGCGCAGGGCGCGGCCCCGGCCGACACCCCCGCGGCCGGGGTCACCGCGAGCCCGCTCGTGATCGCCTGCCTGACGACGAACGACAACGTGCGCGAGCTGTTCGGGCCGCTCACCGCGGAGCTGCGCGGCCGCACCCTGGTGAACCTCACCAACGGCACGCCGTCCCAGGCCCGGGAGTTGGCGGCCTGGGCCCAGGAGCACGGGATCGCCTACGTCGACGGCGGCATCATGGCCGTACCGCAGATGATCGCGGGCCCGGGGGCGTACATCCTCTACAGCGGCGACGAGGCGGCGTACGCGGCGCACCGCGACACGCTCGCCGCGCTGGCCGACACCAAGTGGGTCGGCACGGACGCGGGCCTCGCCGCCCTGTGGGACCTGGCCCTGCTGACCGGCATGTACGGCATGGGCATCGGCGTCGCCCAGGCCTACGCACTGATCGGCAGCGCGGGCGTGCCCGCGAAGGACTTCGCGCCGCTCCTGGCGGACTGGGTCATCGCGATGACCCAGGGGATCGTGCCCGGCACGGCCGAGGCAATCGACTCCGGGCAGCACCTCACGGACGTGTCCAGCCTGGAGGTGAACCGGGCGGCGGTGCCGAACCTGACCGCCACGTTCGCCGAACACGGCGTGAGCGACCTGCTGTTCGGCTCCATGCAGCCGCTCCTGGATCGCGCGGTCGCCGAGGGGTACGGCGCCGACGGCCTGTCCCGGCTCGCCGAGCTGCTCAAGACGCCGTAGGGCAGGAGGGCACCCAGACGCCACGGCATCACGGGACGAGCACCACCTTGCCGGTCGTCTCCCGCCGCTCCAGCGCCGCGTGCACCTCGGCGGCGTGGGCCAGCGGGAACGACTGGACGGCGGGGACCAGCCGCCCCGCGGCGGCGGCAGCGAGGGCACGCCGCTCGTGGTCGGGCCGGTCCGAGGGCCGCTCGAGCAGCCGCAGCAGAGCGTTCACGTACGTGATGCCCCGCTCGGCGAGCACCGCATCGCTCGGCACGAACTCCACCTGGGACGCGGCCCCGATCGACACGAACCGCCCGCCGTCGGCGAGCAGCCCGAACGCGGCGGCGGCCGTCTCACCACCCACCCCGTCCAGCACGACGGTGACCCGCCGCCCACCGACGCGGGCCCGCACTTCGGCGTCCCACCCGTCCTCGCGGTAATCAACGGCAACAACTTCCGAGCGCCCGGAATCATCGCGACCGCCCCCGCTACCGAGCTTCCGCACCGCGGCGACCTTGGCGGCACCACCGGCCACACCCACGACCGTCGCACCCAGCTCGTGCGCGTACTGCACGACGAGCCGCCCGACGCCCCCGGCGGCCGAGGTCACCAACACCACGTCGTCCGCGGTGAGTTCGGCGATGTCGAGCAGCCCGATGGCGGTGGTCCCGGTGACGACCATGGCGACGGCGGCCTCGAAGCCGAGCCCGCCGGGCACCGTGTGCAGCTCCCCGACGTCGGCGACGGCCAGCTCGGCATAGCCGCCGGGCGTACCGTGCGCGGTCACGACGGACCGCCCCAGCCACTCCTGCCCCACCCCGGGCCCCACGGAGTCGACGATCCCGGCCACTTCCCCACCGAAGATCGACGGCAACTCGGGCGCGGGCGGCGCCAGCTCCCCGGCGGTCCCCGCCCGCAACACGGTCTCGATGAAGTGCACCCCCGCGGCCCGCACGGCGATCCGCACCTGCCCGGGCCCGGGCTCGGGGTCGGGCACGGTCTCGTACGAAAGGTTCTCGGCGGGCCCGAACTCATGAAGTACGACGGCGTGCATCTGGTCCTCCCGGAACATGGGAAACGAGTCGATGCCCCCACCCTCAAACCTCAACAGCGGTTGAAGTCAAGTGACTCCAACCGCTGCGCGGGCCTCTCCGAGCGTGCTTGGGCTTACAGCCCCCGGGCCACCTCGGTGGCCCAGTACGTGAGAATCATCTGCGCCCCCGCCCGCTTGATGCCGATGAGCGACTCCAGGATCGCCTTGTCGCGGTCGATCCAGCCGCGCTCGGCGGCGGCCTCGATCATCGCGTACTCGCCGCTGATCTGGTACGCGGCCACGGGCACGTCGGACGCGTCGGCGACCTTGGCCAGGATGTCGAGGTAGGGCCCCGCGGGCTTCACCATCACCATGTCGGCGCCCTCTTCGAGGTCGAGCGCCAGCTCGCGCAGGGACTCACGGCTGTTGGCCGAATCCTGCTGGTAGGTCTTCCGGTCGCCCTGCAGCGACGAGCCGATGGCCTCCCGGAACGGCCCGAAGAACGCCGACGCGTACTTCACCGTGTACGCGAGCACCGCCACGTCCTCGTGCCCGGTCTGGTCGAGGGCGTCCCGGACGACGCCGATCTGGCCGTCCATCATCCCGCTCGGCCCGACCACGTGCGCCCCGGCGTCCGCCTGGACCTGCGCCATCTCGGCGTACCGCTCCAGGGTCGCGTCGTTGTCGACCCGCCCCTGCGCGTCCAGCACCCCGCAGTGCCCGTGATCGGTGAACTCGTCCAGGCACAGGTCGGACATGACGATCAGGTCGTCCCCGACCTCCGCCCGCACATCGCGCAGCGCGACCTGCAGGATCCCGTCCGGGTCGGTACCGGCGGTGCCGAGGCCGTCCTTCTTGGCCTCCTCCGGCACCCCGAACAGCATGATCCCCGAGACCCCCGCCTCGGCCGCCTCCACGGCGGCCTTCTTCAGGCTGTCCCGGCTGTGCTGGAAGACGCCGGGCATCGCCCCGATCTCCACCGGGTCGCTGATCCCCTCCCGCACGAAGGCGGGCAGGATCAGATCGGCCGGATGCAACCGCGTCTCGGCGACCATGCGCCGCATGACGGGAGTGGTACGCAGCCGCCGGGGCCGCGTACCGGGGAAGGAACCGTACGTGCTCACTGCAGAATCCACCTCACCGTGAGAATTTCAGCCCCTCCGGCGTTTGAGGAGCGGGGGTCTGGGGGCAGAGCCCCCAGTTTCGGGAAGGGGCGGGGCTGGGGCGCCCCCGCGAGGGCACCCTACGGCGCCGCAGCCCGCCGCCGACGGGCCCCCGGCCGCCGCTCACTGGGCCGGGTGACGGTCTCCCCGGCCTCCACGGCGGCAGCCCGCCGCTGCGCCCCGAACTCCGCCAGGGCCTCGGCCAGCTTGTGCACGGAAGGCTCCGGAGCCATCACATCCACCCGCAGCCCATGCTCCTCCGCGGTCTTCGCGGTGGCGGGCCCGATGCAGGCGATCACGGTCACGTTGTGCGGCTTCCCGGCGATACCCACCAGATTCCGCACCGTCGAAGACGACGTGAAGAGCACGGCGTCGAACCCGCCGCCCTTGATGGCCTCGCGGGTCTCCGCGGGCGGCGGCGAGGCCCGCACGGTCCGGTAGGCGGTGACGTCGTCGACCTCCCACCCAAGATCGATCAAGCCCGCGACCAGCGTCTCCGTGGCGATGTCGGCGCGCGGCAGGAAGACCCGGTCGATCGGATCGAAAACAGGATCGTAAGGGGGCCAGTCCTCCAACAACCCAGCCGCAGACTGCTCCCCACTGGGAACCAGATCCGGCTTCACACCAAAGGCAACCAACGCGGCAGCGGTCTGCTCGCCCACGGCGGCAACCTTGATCCCCGCGAAGGCCCGGGCGTCGAGCCCGTACTCCTCGAACTTCTCCCGCACGGCCTTGACCGCGTTCACCGACGTGAAGGCGATCCACTCGTAGCGTCCGGTGACGAGCCCCTTGACCGCCCGCTCCATCTGCTGCGGCGTCCGCGGCGGCTCGACGGCGATCGTCGGCACCTCGTGCGGTACGGCCCCGTACGAACGAAGCTGGTCGGAGAGCGAGGCCGCCTGCTCCTTGGTGCGCGGTACGAGGACCCGCCAGCCGAAGAGCGGCTTCGACTCGAACCACGAGAGCTGGTCGCGCTGGGCGGCGGCGGAGCGCTCACCGACCACGGCTATGACGGCCTGCCCGCCGTCCGGCGACGGCAGCACCTTGGCCTGCTTGAGGACCTGCGCGACGGTGCCGAGCGTCGCGGTCCAGGTGCGCTGGCGCGTCGTCGTACCGGCGACGGTCACCGTCATCGGGGTGTCGGGCTTGCGCCCGGCGGACACCAGCTCACCGGCGGCGGCCGCGACCGAGTCCAGGGACGTGGAGACGACCACGGTCCCGTCGGAGGCGCCGACCTCTCCCCAGCAGCGCTCGGAGGCGGTGCGCGCGTCGACGAACCGCACGTCCGTGCCCTGCGCGTCCCGCAGCGGCACTCCCGCGTACGCGGGCACACCGACCGCGGCCGCGATGCCCGGCACCACCTCGAAGGGGATGCCCTCGGCGGCGCAGGCGAGCATCTCCCCGGCCGCGTACGCGTCCAGGCCCGGATCGCCGCTGACCGCACGCACGACCCGCCTGCCGCCCCGCGCGGCCTCCATGACAAGATTGGCCGCGACTGAGGCCGACGGCCCGTCGGGGCTCGCTGACGTGCCGTCAGCGGCCTGCGGGAGAGGTGTGTCCACACCCCCTCGGGCATGCACACGAACGACATCGAGAACATCCGGCTCGGCGATCAGCACATCCGCTCGGGCCAGCGCCTCGACGGCGCGCAGAGTCAGCAGTCCCGGATCTCCGGGTCCGGCACCGAGAAAGGTGACGTGCCCGTGTGCGGGAAGGCCGGGAAGGTTCGAGGTGGGGCTCAAAGTGCTCGCTCCCCCATCAGACCGGCCGCGCCCTTGGCGAGCATCTCGGCGGCGAGTTCCCGCCCGAGCGCCATCGCCTGGTCTTCCGTTTCGGGCACGGGACCGGTGGTGGACAGCTGCACCAGCGTCGAGCCGTCGGTGGCACCGACGACGCCGCGCAGGCGCATTTCCTTGACAATCTGCCCGTCGGCCAACAGGTCGGCCAGCGCCCCCACGGGTGCGCTGCAGCCGGCCTCCAGGGCGGCGAGCAGGGATCGCTCGGCGGTCACGGCGGCCCGGGTGTACGGGTCGTCGAGCTCGGCGAGCGCGGCGGCGAGTGACGCGTGGGTCGCTGCGCACTCGATCGCCAGTGCCCCCTGGCCGGGGGCGGGCAGAACGGTGTCGACCGACAGGAAGTCGGTCACCTCGTCGATCATGCCGACGCGGTTGAGGCCCGCGGCGGCGAGCACGACGGCGTCCAGCTTGCCGTCGCGCACGTATCCGATGCGGGTGTCGATGTTCCCGCGGATCGCCACGGTCTCTATGGAGCTGCCGTGGCCACGGGCGTAGGCGTTGAGCTGCGCCATGCGGCGCGGCGAACCGGTGCCGATGCGCGCGGGCCCCTTCGGGGAGTCGGCGAGCAGCTCCGCGAAGGTCAGGCCGTCGCGCGCGATCAGCACGTCCCGCGGGTCCTCCCGCTCCGGCACGGCGGCGAGCGTGAGCCCGTCCGGCTGCGCGGTGGGCAGGTCCTTCAGCGAGTGCACGGCGAAGTCGACCTCACCGGCGAGCAGCGCGTCGCGCAGCGCCGTGACGAACACACCGGTGCCGCCGATCTGCGCGAGGTGCTCGCGCGAGGTGTCGCCGAACGTGGTGATCTCGACGAGCTCGACGGGCCGCCCCGTCACCTCCGTGACCAGCCTCGCCACCTGCCCGGACTGGGCCATGGCCAGCTTGCTGCGCCTGGTCCCGAGTCTGAGTGCCTTCTCGGTCATGCGCGGCCTCGCTTGGGTAGTTCGTCGTTCTCTTGGTGCTGGTTGAGCTGGCCCCCGGCGTTGCTCAACAGGTCGGCCCGGGAGACGGCCGCGACCGTCTCCGGGTCGAGGTCGAAAAGGGTGCGCAGCGCGTCGGCGTATCCGGCGCCGCCGGGCTCGCTGGCGAGCTGCTTCACGCGCACCGTCGGCGCGTGCAGCAGCTTGTCGACGACGCGGCGCACGGTCTGCGTGATCTCCGCGCGCTCCTTGTCGCCGAGCCCGGGCAGCCGGCCGTCGAGCCGGGCCATCTCGCCGCTGACGACGTCGGCGGCCATGGTCCGCAGCGCGACGACGGTCGGCGTGATGTGCGCGGCGCGCTGCGCGGCGCCGAACGCGGCGACCTCGTCGGACACGATCGTGCGCACGGCGTCCACGTCGGCGGCCATCGGCGCGTCGGCGGACGCGTCCGCCAGCGACTCGATGTCGACAAGCCGGACGCCGGTGAGGCGGTGCGCGGCGGCGTCGATGTCGCGGGGCATGGCGAGGTCGAGCAGGTACAGCGCGGCGGCGCGGGCGACGGGCGCCACGGCCGCGGTGGCCGTCCGGCCCACCCGCACCGAACCCTCGCCCACCGCGGGGCTGTTCTCGACCAGCGCGGCGTGCTGCTCGTACGCGGTCTCGTCGCCGACCTGGGCCCCGACGGGGCAGCCGCCCGCGTCGGGGACGGAGGCGCCGGTGTCCGGGGTGGCGTCGGTGGGCGGCTGCGCGGTCCCGGTGGGCTGCTGCGCGGGCGTGCCGGTGTGCGGCGCGATCACACAGTCGTCGTCGTCACAGCAGACCGCCCCGTCATGCCCGTCTCGTACGTCACTTCGTACGTCACCGGCCGACCCGTCACGTCCGTCACGCCGGTCTCGTACGTCACTTCGTCCGTCTCGTACGTCACCGACGCGCCCGGCGATCGCCGCCGTGACGTCCGCCGCCGTGAGGACGAGACCCGTCGCGCCGGTGCAGGACACGGCCACGTCGGCACGTGTCAGCTCCGTCGCCACGTCGTCCATCGGCACGGCGCGGGCGGCGACTCCCGTGCCGCCCTCCGTGAGGATGTCGGCGAGGCGCTCGGCCCGCTCCAGGGTGCGGTTGGCGACGACGACCTCGTCGATCCCGGCGCGCGCGAGCGTCGCCGCGGCCAGCGAGGACATGGAGCCCGCGCCGATCACCAGCGCGCGCTTGCCCTTGGCCCAGGCGTGCACGGGCTCGCGCCCGGCCAACTGCTCCAGGCCGAAGGTGACGAGCGACTGCCCGGCGCGGTCGATGCCGGTCTCCGAGTGCGCCCGCTTGCCCACGCGCAGGGCCTGCTGGAAGAGGTCGTTGAGGAGCCGGCCCGCGGTGTGCAACTCCTGCGCGCGCGCGAGCGAGTCCTTGATCTGGCCGAGGATCTGGCCCTCGCCGACGACCATCGAGTCGAGCCCGCACGCCACCGAGAACAGATGGTGGACGGCCCGGTCCTCGTAGTGCACGTACAGATAAGGAGTGAGCTCCTCCAGGGCGACCTCGCTGTGCAAGGCGAGCAGCGTCGACAGCTCGGCGACGCCCGCGTGGAACTTGTCCACGTCCGCGTACAGCTCGATGCGGTTGCAGGTCGCGAGCACGGCCGCCTCGGCCGCGGGCTCGGCGGCCACCGTGTCGTGCAGCAGCTTGGCCTGCGCGTCGACGGCGAGTGCGGCCCGCTCGAGCACGCTCACCGGAGCGCTGCGGTGACTGAGGCCTACGACGAGGAGACTCATGCCGGCATCACGGCGGGGACGTCCCCGTCGGGTCCCTTCCGGTGCTCCTTGGAGACGGCGGGCGCGGCCGCGTCGTCCCCGCTGTCCGCGGCGCTCTCCTCGCCGGCCTTGCGCTGCTCGTGGAACGCGAGGATCTGCAGCTCGATGGAGAGGTCGACCTTGCGCACGTCGACGCCGTCCGGGACGGTCAGGACGGTCGGCGCGAAGTTCAGGATGGACGTGACGCCCGCGGCCACGAGCCGGTCGCACACCTGCTGGGCGGCGCCCGCCGGGGTCGCGATGACGCCGATGGAGACGCCGTTGTCGCTGATGATCCGCTCGAGGTCGTCCGTGTGCTGCACCGGCATGCCGGCGACGGGCTTGCCCGCCATCGCCGGATCGGCGTCTATGAGGGCGGCCACCCGGAATCCGCGCGAGGCGAACCCGCCGTAATTGGCCAGCGCGGCGCCGAGGTTACCGATACCGACGATGACAACCGGCCAGTCCTGGGTCAGGCCGAGCTCACGGGAGATCTGGTACACGAGGTACTCGACGTCGTAGCCGACACCCCGCGTCCCGTAGGAACCGAGGTACGAGAAATCCTTGCGCAGCTTCGCGGAGTTGACCCCCGCGGCGGCGGCCAGCTCCTCGGAGGAGACCGTAGGAACCGAGCGCTCCGACAGCGCGGTCAGAGCCCTCAGGTACAGCGGAAGCCTGGCGACGGTGGCCTCGGGAATCCCTCGGCTGCGGGTCGCCGGTCGGTGAGTTCGGCCAGTTGCCACGGTGCTCCTGCGGGTAGAGCGGGGCTTAAGGCGGCCGTTCGTCCCAAGACCGCCCCGTCGACAGCAGGCTATGTCTTTGTGAACGCGTGCACAAAGATGGTGTCCGATTTGCCCGCCCAACGTGACCGGGGTCACGCGCGCCCGGCGCACTTCTCTGGAACCGGCGCACGGCCAGGAACGACACTCAACCGACGGGGGCAAAACCGCACACACTCCTCACGACCCTCGCCCCCGAGATCTCAAACCGACCCTCGATGCTAAACGACTTTCCGGACAGCCCCGGACGTCATAACCAGCCATCACCGGCCACCGCACCCCGACGGCACCGGCCATCGCAGCCCGAAGGCACCGGCCACCGCACCCCGGCAGTACCAGCCATCGCGCCCCGGCGCCCCCGCACTACCCCAGCAACTCCCGCCGCAGCCGCCCCTCGTCCACCCGCCAGAACGTGTGCTGCTCCCCGTCCACGAGGACGACCGGGATCTGCTCCCAGTACTCCTTGTGCAGCGCCTCGTCCTGAGTGATGTCCTTCTTCTCCCAGGCGACGCCGAGCTCGCCGCAGACCTTCTGGACGACGGCCTCCGCGTCGTCGCACAAGTGACATCCGGGCTTCCCGATCAACGTCACCAGGCGGTCGCCGGGGGCCTTCTTCACTGCGCCGCCGCTACGGCGGAAAAGAGGACTCATGCCCCAAGCTTCCTACGCGGCTTCCCACGCCGCGCCGCCCGCCCGGGACAGGCCCGTGCCGCACCCCAGTGTGACCAGTGCGACACGGATCGTTGACGGGATCGAATCCCTCCATTCACAGGCGGACCGAACAGAGTGGCTATGCTCGACGGCATGGCCGCTCTGGGTTGGCTCCACCCCCGCAGGCGCTTCGCCACCGCGCGCAGCGTTCTCGCAGGCGAGGCCTCGGCCGAGGCAGCGCGCAAGTCGTCGCAAGAGCTGGAGGAGTTCGGCGAGCGGGCCGCGGAGGCCCCACCGGAGGAGGCCGAGGCCCCCGAGTTCCCGGTCGCCGGTGACGAGAAGGCCGCCGCGTTCTTCGACCTCGACAACACCGTGATGCAGGGCGCCGCCCTCTTCCACTTCGGCCGCGGGCTGTACAAGCGGAAGTTCTTCCAGCGCCGCGAGCTCGCCCGATTCGCCTGGCAGCAGGCGTGGTTCCGGCTCGCCGGCGTCGAGGACCCCGAGCACATGCAGGACGCCCGCGACAGCGCCCTGTCCATCGTCAAGGGCCACCGCGTCGCCGAGCTGATGTCCATCGGCGAGGAGATCTACGACGAGTACATGGCCGAGCGCATCTGGCCCGGCACCCGCGCCCTGGCCCAGGCCCACCTCGACGCGGGCCAGAAGGTCTGGCTGGTCACGGCCGCGCCCGTGGAGACGGCCACGATCATCGCCCGCCGCCTGGGCCTGACCGGCGCCCTCGGCACCGTCGCGGAGTCGGTGAACGGCGTCTACACCGGAAAGCTCGTCGGCGAGCCGCTGCACGGCCCCGCGAAGGCCGAGGCCGTCCGCGCCCTGGCCGCCGCCGAGGGCCTGGACCTGGCCCGCTGCGCCGCGTACAGCGACTCCCACAACGACATCCCGATGCTCTCCCTCGTCGGGCATCCGTACGCGATCAACCCCGACACCAAGCTGCGCAAGCACGCCCGCGCCCGCGAATGGCGGCTGCGCGACTACCGCACCGGCCGCAAGGCCGCGAAGGTCGGCATCCCGGCAGCCGCGGGCGTCGGCGCCGTCGCGGGCGGCACGGCGGCCGCGATCGCACTGCACCGCCGCCGCCACTGACGCGACCACGTACGAAAACGCGTACGCATACGAGAACACGCACACGAACACACGCGAACACGTATGCGAACACTCACGGTGACCGCCCCGCACGGAAGCCCGGAACACGGGCCTCCGCCGCTCGCCGCGCGCGGAAACGACGGCAATCGTTCTGTCTTACCCGCCACGCCCCCCGCCAGTCCCGTTCGTTCAACTCGGCCACAACACGCCCCGCGGCTACCTCGAATGCGCGCTCATTCGATCAACAATCGTTCAATAAGCGGTACTTGATAGACCGCTGATCGGTAACAGAAGCGACGTAATCGATGATTTGAGCAACTGGGTGTAGCGCTGCCTGTACGAAGCGTTATTCTCCTCAGACGCATAACGGACCACGCACGTCGCTACGACGGGTGAACGGTCCGGTACTGCACGTGATGGAAGCTCTGCCTCTGGGAGTCCCGTGTACCCACACGTCGGGGTTGACGCCTCGGGCCTGGCTACGCTGCGCGCAACGGTCGTCGACCGCCTGCGCGGCTTCGTCCCCACCGCGTACGCCGTCCCCGCCTTCGCCGTCCCGGCACCCGCCGGGCCGTGCTACGCCCTGGCGGACGGCGGTGCGGCCGTAAGCAGACGGGCGCGCTCCGGTACCGCCACGACCACCCACCGCCGCCCCGCGGCGGACAGCGACAGCGCCCGCATGATGGACCTCGTCGAGCGCGCCCAGGCGGGCGAGTCCGACGCCTTCGGCCGCCTCTACGACCAGTACAGCGACACCGTCTACCGCTACATCTACTACCGCGTCGGCGGCAAGGCCACCGCCGAGGACCTGACCAGCGAGACCTTCCTGCGCGCCCTGCGCCGGATCGGTACGTTCACGTGGCAGGGCCGCGACTTCGGCGCCTGGCTCGTCACCATCGCCCGCAACCTGGTGGCCGACCACTTCAAGTCGAGCCGCTTCCGCCTCGAAGTGACCACCGGCGAGATGCTCGACGCGAACGAGGTCGAGCGCAGCCCCGAGGACTCCGTCCTGGAGTCCCTGTCGAACGCCGCGCTCCTCGACGCGGTCCGCCGCCTCAACCCCCAGCAGCAGGAGTGCGTGACCCTGCGCTTCCTGCAAGGCCTCTCCGTGGCCGAGACCGCCCGCGTCATGGGCAAGAACGAAGGCGCGATCAAAACCCTCCAGTACCGGGCGGTCCGCACCCTCGCCCGGCTCCTCCCGGACGACGCCCGCTAGCAGCGCCCGAGGGGCGTCCCGCCACGCTGCGCGACGCCCAACTCACCTTCCGTGGCGGCCAGATGGCCGTCACGGACTTTGGCGAGCCCTTCGCGGTCCGATCATCTTTCGTCCGTAACCCAAGTGCCGCGACGCTCGTTGTGCGGGATGCAGGCTCCCTGTGGTTGCAATCCGATCGTCCCCGAGCTCCCTCCGAGCACGGGGAAGCTCCCTGCGCTCACTCGAACGTGTGGAAGTGTTCGGTACACGCAACCCTCAGGACCCCCTGGGGAGTCGACCGTCATGACGAGAGGAGGTGCCGCCAGTGATCGCGAACGTATCGGCCCACCGGCGGGCGAACGCCTTCGCCCAGGCCCTGGAGGAGCATTCCGACCAGGACCCGGCGGCCGAGCAGCCAGAAGATTCCACCGCGCCCACAGCGGCCGCCCGAGCCGACTCCGCGCCGCCAGGACCGGCCGAGCGCGACCGCATGCTGGCGCTCGCCGACGGCCTCGCACGGCTCCCCGCGCCCCAGCTCGACCCCGAGGTCAAGGTGGTCCAGCGGGCCCAGTTGGTGGCGGCCATGGAAGCCATGCTGGCGGAGGGCACGGCGGCGGGCGACGGCACAGGCCCTTCCGTACCGGAGCAGCGCTCCCGGAAGGGCGCCAAGGGCTCCCACCGGGCAAGCCCCCTGCGGAAGTTGAAGCCACGCACACGCCTGTCCAAGGGCATCGCCGCCGGCGGCCTCACCGTGGGCGTCGCGGCCGGGGCCTTCGGCGGCGTGGCCGCGGCGAGCGGGGACGCCCTGCCGGGCGACTCGCTCTACGGCCTCAAGCGCGGCATGGAAGACCTCAAGCTCGGCATGGCGGACAGCGACACCGACCGCGGCCGGATCTATCTCGACCAGGCCTCGACCCGGCTCAACGAGGCCCGCCGCCTGATGGAGCGCGCCCGCTCCGGCCACCTCGACCACGAATCGGTCGGCGAGGTCCGCCGCGCCCTCTCCGGCATGCGGCACGACGCCGCGGAAGGCCACCGCCTCCTCCTCGAGGCGTACGAACGCGACGGCTCCCTCGGCCCCATCCAGGCCCTCTCCGCCTTCGCCCAGTCCCACCGCGGCAGTTGGAGCGCCCTGCGCGAACAGCTCCCCGTCCAGCTCGGCGACGTCGGCGAGCAGGTCAGCTCGGTCTTCGACGCCATAGAGCAGGAAGTCGAGCCGCTGCGCTCGCTGCTCCCCAGCCAGACCGACAAGAGCAGCTCCCCGGACGACCGCCCCCGCAAGGACTCCTCCACCGGCACCGACCGGGACCACCCCGCGCCGCACACCTCCGGCGACTCCGGCCACCACCAGTCCCCCGGCGGCAAGCCGAAGCCCTCGTCCCCCGGCCACAAGGAAAGCCGCGAAGGCCTCCTCCCCGGCGTCACGGACGACATCCTCGACCCCCCGGAGCACGCGCCCTCCGCCCCCTCCGGCACCAACGAGGAAAAGAAGAACCCCACCCCCAAGAACCCCAAACCCGGCAAGCCGGAAGTAACCCTCCCACCCCTCCTCCCCGGCCTGCTCCCAGAACTGGGAATCGAGGGAGAGGACCAGAAGTAGCCACTCCCGGGCGGGCTGGCCTCAACATTCCAGCCCGCCCGGACATTCCAGTTCGCCCGGACATTTCAGCTAGCCCGGGCATCTCAGCCCGTCCGGCGTTTGAGGACGAGCCGCGAAGCGGCGATCGGCGGAGGCGCGCCCAACCCGCACGGAACACCCACCCCGGCAGGGGTCTGTCCCACCCACCCAGGACCCCCACCCCGCTGGGGTCCAGGGGGCGCAGCGCCCCTGGTTACGGGAAGGGGCGGGACTGGGGAAAGCCCCGCAGGGCACCCAACCGTCAGAAGAACACCGTCAGAAGAACACAGACCTCCGCTGCACCAACAACTTGTACAGCGTGTGCTGAATCTGCTCCCGCACCTGATCCGTCAGATTGAACATCAGCATCGGATCCTCAGCAGCCTCCGGCGGATACCCATCCGTAGGAATCGCCTCCCCGAACTGAATAGTCCACTTCGTGGGCAACGGCACCACACCCAAAGGCCCCAGCCAGGGAAACGTGGGCGTCAACGGGAAGTACGGAATCCCCAACACCCGAGCCAACGTCTTCGCGTTGCCGATCATCGGGTAGATCTCCTCGGCCCCCACAATGGAACAGGGCACAATCGGCGACCCGGTCCGCAGCGCCGTGGACACAAACCCACCCCGCCCGAACCGCTGCAGCTTGTACCGCTCACCAAAGGGCTTCCCGATCCCCTTGAACCCCTCGGGCATCACCCCGACGAGCTCCCCGCGCTCCAGCAACGCCTCCGCGTCCTCCGCACACGCCAACGTATGCCCGGCCTTCCGCGCCAGCTCATTGATCACCGGCAGCATGAACACCAAGTCGGCGGCGAGCAGCCGCAGATGCCGCCCGTGCGGATGGTTGTCGTGCACGGCGACCTGCATCATCAGGCCGTCCCACGGCAGCGTCCCGGAGTGATTGGCGACGATCAGCGCCCCGCCGTCGGCCGGGATGTTCTCGATGCCCTTGACCTCGACGCGGAAATACTTGTCGTAGAACGGCCGCAGCAGCGACATCAGGACCTGGTCGGTGAGCTCCTCGTCGTACCCGAAGTCGTCGACGCCGTAGTCACCCGTCAGCCGCCGCCGCAGAAACGCCAGGCCACCCGCGATCCGCCGGTCCCAGCCACCGCCGCCCCCACCACGCGGCCCCGCCGCGGCGGCCGGCCCGGGCACCGCGTCCCGCTCCGCGCCCCGGAGTCCCGTGGGCCGCGCGCCCGCGTCCGTCGCGCCCAGGGTCCCCGCGTCCAGCGGTTCCGTGCCCGGCGCGACGCCGTCCGGCACCTCCGCGTGCCGCCTGCCGGGGACCGCCTTGACCTCGCGCACCTTCGCGCTGTCGCCCGGGCGCCGCGGCCCTGACCTGCGGCGCTGCGGCCGCTGGCCGCCACCGCGCGACCGGTCGTCGTCGAACGGAATGACCTTGGCGTCCGCCATCGTTGACGATCTCCTCAGTTGGCGCTGTGGTGGGCACTGTTGTCGGCTCTGCCTCCGGCGCCCCCATCGGCACCGGACTTCGCGCCGCCGCCCGCGAACGGCAGCGCCGCGACCCTGTCGACGGCCCCCGCGAGCGCCGTCGGCGGCAGCAGGCCGGGACCCCGGCTGCGTACGAAGTCCGCGAAGGTCTCCGCGGTCGTGTACCTGGGCCGGAACCCCAGTGTCTCGCGCATCTGCCGGGTGGCCACGACCCGGCCATGGGTGAGGAGACGGATCTGCTCCGGTGAGAAGTCCGTGACGCCGAGCGTGCGCAGTGCCGTGCCCACCCAGGTGACGGCGGGCAGCAGAACCGGAAGCGTCGGCCGCCCCAACCGCCGGGCGCACTGCGAGAGCAGCAGCAGCCCTTCCCCGGCGATGTTGAAGGTGCCGCTGTTGAGCGTCCCGCGCTTCGGGTCGTGCGAGGCCAGGCGCAGCACCTCGATGGCGTCGTCCTCGTGCACGAACTGCAGCCGCGGGTCATAGCCGAAAACCGTCGGCAGCACGGGCAGCGAGAAGTACTCGGCGAGCGGCGAATCCGCGGCCGGGCCCAGGATGTTGGCGAACCGCAGCACGCACACCGCGACATCCGGCCGTCGCCGCGCGAAACCGCGCACATAGCCCTCGACCTCGACGGTGTCCTTGGCGAAGCCGCCGCTGGGCAGCGACTTCGGCGGCGTGGTCTCCGTGAACACCGCGGGGTCGCGGGGCGCCGAGCCGTACACATTGGTGCTCGACTTCACCACGAGCCGCTTCACTCTCGGCGACTTCTGGCAGGCGCCGAGCAGCTGCATCGTGCCGATGACGTTGGTCTCCTTGACCGAGCCACGGCTGCCGCCGGCCAGCGCGGTGCCGGTCACGTCCATGTGGACGACCGTGTCGACGCCGTGCTCGGCGAGGACCTTGGTGATCGTGGGCTGCCGGATGTCGGCCTGGACGAAGTCGGCACCGCCGAGATGGTGCTCGGGCGGGACGGCGTCGACGGCGACGACCCGGTCGACCTCGGGGTCGCGCTGGACACGCCGGACGAACCTGCCGCCCAGTTGCCGGGCCACCCCGGTCACGAGCACGACCTTGCCCAAGATCAGCGCCGCCTTTCCCCAGCCCGCGTGGCGTCGGCATGCCCCGGCCCCGCGTCACGTCTGAGCATTACGTCTGTGGCCCACGCTAGCGGGTGGATGTTGCGCTGTGATGACCGCGCTACGCACGAAGTGACGACGGACACACCTCGCCGCAAAGATCAAGCCGTTCGCCCGGCTTTGAACTATTGAATCCCCTATGACAGGAAACCTCTGGAACGCAGCCTCTGGAACGCAGCGAGGTGAACCCTCTGGAACGCAGCGAGGTGAACGTAGTGAGGCCCTCCCACCGGACGGTGGGAGGGCCTCACTACGTTCGCTTTTGCGCTCGCTGACGTCAGCGGCCGCTTACTTCTTGTTGCGACGCTGAACGCGCGTACGCTTCAGCAGCTTGCGGTGCTTCTTCTTGGCCATCCGCTTGCGCCGCTTCTTGATAACAGAGCCCACGACTACCCTCGCTCACTTCTACTCACTCGGTGCGGGGCAGCAGACTGGGCCCACACGACCTACGTCGGCCTAGCCTACCCGCCCCAGCGCCGAGCCTGTAATCGAGGGAGGCCGATCAGGCCGTCTCCACCCCCACATACGACTCGCGAAGGTAGTCGTGAACCGCCTGCTCCGGGACCCGGAAGGACCTTCCGACCCGGATTGCGGGCAGATGACCGCTGTGTACCAGCCGGTACACGGTCATCTTCGAGACTCGCATCACCGTGGCGACCTCCGCCACGGTCAGGAACACAACCTCGTTGAGAGGCCTTTGTTCTGCAGCCATGACACACCTGAACCTTCCGCACATGACGCGCACCGGCTTCCCCTTCCGGTGACTCCTCGTCGCTGTGCGCTCACTCCCCAGAGTAGGGGCGGGTGATGCGAGTGGGGAAGAGGAGCTGCCATCGGCCGTTTACTGTGACAGACACGCTCGATTGAGTACATAGCGAGTAAGCGGTCGGTAGTAATCAGACCGCACAGCGTCATCAAGCGGAACGACGACGGACACCCGCCCCTCCGCCTCTCCGACGAACAGCGCGGGATCGTCCGTATCCGCCAGACCGATCGCCTCAAACCCGAGCTGACCTGCCCCGCAGACCCATCCGTGGTCCCCGATGACCAGCTCGGGCAGGGGCCCGCCGGAGTCCGCCTGGGCGGCCAGGACCCGTCGAACCGGCAGTGGTGAATGGCTGTGCGCGCCGGTCTCACTCCCGGTGGGACGCACGCCGGGTTCGCGCACCAGCGCGACGCCTTGTACGTAGTCAAGGTTGTACGTGCGTAGGCCGAACCGGGTCGTTATGTCGACACAGCAACCCTGCGCCGGGGTGAGAATCGTGCATCCGGCCGCCGACAGCGCCTCGGCCAAGGCGGCGTAGAAACCAAGGAGCCGGTGCGGGTGACCGGTCCCGAGCAGCACGGGAAGCCGGCGCCCGGCCGCGTCCTGCAGCCGCTCGGCGAACGCGTCGAGGGCCGCCAACGTCCGCTCCGGGTCGATGACATCGGCCCCCGTGGTGTGCCGGGGGTCGTCCGAGACCCCGCACTTGTCCGCCATGAGCCGCAGCAAATCTCCCGCGCCCCAGGTCCATTCGGGGTCGAGGCCGAGAAGTATCCGGGGATCCCGCGCCGCGAAGAGCCGATAGCTCCGCAGGCTCTCCTCCCGCGAGGTGGCCACGGGCCCGGCGAGCCGGGCCGCCAGCAGATGCGCGCGCAACGCTCCGGTGCTCAACACGCCCCGATGCTGCCGCACATCCCCCCAAGGAACCCCGAAAACCCAGAAAACACCCCACAGTCGGGCTAACTGTCCGCCAACACGACGACGTCAGCCCGGAGTCAGGCCGTCCGGCGTTCCCGCCGCTCTCACTGCCCACCCGCCTCAGCCCAATTTCAGCCCGTCCGGCGCTTGAGGACGAGGCGCGAAGCGCCGACAAGCGGGGGTCCAGGGGGCGGCAGTCCCCTGCCCGCGGCGGAGCCGCTGCTGGACACAGCGGGAAGGGGCGGGCTTGGGGAAAACACCCCCTACGCCAACAACCCCCGCAACGGAAACACAGCCCGCCGAGCAGCCAACACGGCCTGATCCACCCGGTCCGCGGGGTCGTACCCCTCGTCCCACTCCCGCCACCCCACAGGCCACCGCCCATCCGTCATCCGCCCCGGCCCACGCATCCGCGTACGCCGATACACCTCCTGCGCCCAAGCCTCGGGCACCACCGCAGACGGCTCGATCTCCCGCCCGGCCGCCACCGCGACCAAGTGCGTCCAGGACCGCGGCACCACATCCACGACCGCGTACCCACCCCCGCCGAGCGCGACCCAGCGCCCGCTCGCGTACTCATGAGCCAGCTCATGGCACGCGACCTGCACCGCCCGCTGCGCGTCCAGCGACACGGCGAGATGCGCCAGCGGATCCTCGAAGTGCGTGTCCGCCCCGTGCTGAGTGACAAGCACCTGCGGCCGGAAGTCCGCCAACAGCTCCGGCACCACGGCGTGGAACGCCCGCACCCACCCTTCGTCCCCGGTCCCCGCCGGCAGCGCGACATTCGCGACGCTGCCCGCCGCGGAGTCCGCCCCGGTCTCCTCGGGCCACCCGGTCCCCGGGAACAACGTACGAGGATGCTCGTGCAGCGAGATCGTCAGGACCCGCGGGTCCTCCCAGAACGTGGCCTGCACCCCGTCTCCGTGGTGCACGTCCACGTCCACATAGGCGACGCGCTCGGCACCCAGCTCCAGCAGGCGCGCGATGGCGAGCGCCGCGTCGTTGTACACGCAGAACCCCGAAGCGCTGCCCGGCATGGCGTGGTGCAGCCCGCCCGCGAAGTTCACCGCGTGCAGCGCGTCTCCCTGCCACACCGCCTCGGCGGCACCGACCGACTGCCCCGCGATCAGTGCCGACGCCTCGTGCATGCCGAGGAAGGCGGGGACGTCCTCGGTGCCGAGCCCATACTCCCCGTGTGCGGAAGCCGGATCGGCGGAGGCCGCCTTCACGGCGTCCACGTAGTCATCGCGGTGCACGAGGCTGAGCGTCGACTCACCGGCGCGCTTCGCCGCGACCACGTCCAGGTCGCGATCGAGGCCGAAGGCGCCGATCAGGCTTCTCGTCAGCGCGAGCCGGACCGGGTCCATGGGGTGCGATGGACCGAAGTCATAGCCCGTTACTGCCTCGTCCCACATCAGTTGTGCGCGGCCGCTCATGTCCGTCACCGTATCGGTCCGGTCCGGGGGCGAACGACCGGGCGTACAACAACGTCACGAGCACCAACACCATGGGAACGACCATCGCCCCGCGGTAGTTCCAGGCGTCCCCGAGCCCGCCCACCAACGGCGAACCGATCAGAAACCCCACGTAGTTGAAGACGTTCAGCCGCGCCACCGCCGCGTCCGAGGCCTCGGGGCCGTGATGCTCGAAAGCGCGCCGCCCCGCCGCCGCGAACGTCTGCGGCACGATCACGCACAACCCGATCCCCAGCAACATGAACCCCAGAATCCCCACCCAGGCCCCCGGCGCCACAGCCACCACACCGAACCCGGCCGCCCCGACCACGGCCCCGCCCCGCACCACCGCGACCGTCCCGAACCGCCGCACCCCCAGGTCCCCGACTCCCCGCCCCACCAGGTTCATCACCATGTAGACGTTGTACGGAACCGTCGCGAGCTGCTCCGAACTCCCCAGCACGTCCTGCAGATACTTCGCGCTCCAGTTGGAGACGGTCGAGTCCCCGATGTACGCACACGTCATCACCAGACACAGCGGCAACAGCACTTTGAAGCCCACCGTCGCACTGCCCCCGGCTCCCTCCTCCACGGGCCCGGAGGGGCGATCCGTGCCCCCACCCACAGCACCGCCGGGCTCGCCGCCCCCTGCGTTGACGTCCCCCGCGTCGACGTACCAACGGCTCCCCACCAGCGCCGCCGGCAGCAGCACCACGACCACCGGCAGATACGACACCAGCAACGACAGATCCCAGTGCGCCCCCACCCAGGCCAGCGAGGCCCCCACGATCCCGCCCAGGCTGTACGCCGCGTGGAACCCGAGCATGATGCTGCGCCCGTACGCCCGCTGGAGGCTCACCCCCAGCATGTTCATGGACGCGTCCAGCGCTCCCACTGCGAGCCCGAACAACCCCAGCGCGACGGCGATTTCCCACATTGCGCCGCCCGCGCCCGCCCCAAGCAGCGCGAGCAGCACCACGGGCTGCGACCAGCGCAGCACCCGACTGGGCGGCACTCGCTTCACCAGTCGCTCGGTGCCCACGCTGCCGACACCGGCCAGGATCGGCACGGCCGCCAGGAAGACGGGCAACAGGCCGTCGGATATCCCGTACTGGTCCTGCAGCGCGGGTATCCGCGTCACCAGCAGCGCGAACGTGACGCCCTGCACCAAGAAGCCGAACGCGAGCGAGGCCCTGCCGCGCCGCAGCGTTTCCGTCATGGCAGCGAAGCGTAGATCGCCGGTCTACTCGGGGGTAGATAGATCACCGCGCAACTTTCCCCGCGGACGTGTGCGGCATCAGACCGGCAGCTGTGCGGCATCAGACGAGCAGGCCGGGCAGCTCCCGCAGCTCGCCGAAGAGTTGGCCGGCGTCCCGCAGCCGCTCGGCGGGCGTCATGGCCGTGAAGCCGCACACGTCCATCCCGGCCGCCACCGCGGCCTGCACACCCAGTGGGCTGTCCTCCACGACGACGCACTTCTCGGGCGGGACACCCCTCCGCTCGGCCGCGTGCAGAAAGAGGTCGGGCGCCGGCTTTCCGCGTCCCACGTCCTGCGAGCTGAAGACCCGTCCCTCGTCGAACCATTTGTCGAGCCCGGTCTTCCGATGCCCGACGCGAATCCGTTCGTGACTTCCGGACGAGGCCAGGCAGTAGGCGACACCGTCCGCAGTCAGCTTCTCCAGCATCTCGATGGCTCCGGCCATCGGCTGCAGCTCCCGCTCGAAGGCCGCGAAGACCCGCCCGTGAAAGACCTCGTCGAAGTCCTCGGGCAGGTTCTTCCCGGTCCGTTCGAGAATGGTGTCGTGTACGCGGTGGAGGGCGGCGCCCATGTAATCCCGCAGGGAGTCTTCGTACGAGGTGGGGTGGCCGAGCTCTGTCAGATATGCGGCGAGGATCGTGTTGGAAATCGGCTCGCTGTCCACGAGGACACCGTCATTGTCGAAGATGATCAGGTCGTATCGCATGGTTCGACCCTAAACGCAGAAAACCCCCGTGCCGAATGGCACGGGGGTTTTCTCTACATTTAGTTCGGCGGCGTCCTACTCTCCCACAGGGTCCCCCCTGCAGTACCATCGGCGCTGTAAGGCTTAGCTTCCGGGTTCGGAATGTAACCGGGCGTTTCCCTCACGCTATGACCACCGAAACACTATGAAACTCTCAACCGGAGCCGTGGCACATGGCTACGACGGTTGTTCGTGGTTTCAGAACCAACACAGTGGACGCGAGCAACTGAGGACAAGCCCTCGGCCTATTAGTACCAGTCAACTCCACCCGTTGCCGGGCTTCCATATCTGGCCTATCAACCCAGTCGTCTACTGGGAGCCTTAACCCCTCAAAGGGGGTGGGAGTCCTCATCTCGAAGCAGGCTTCCCGCTTAGATGCTTTCAGCGGTTATCCTTTCCGAACGTAGCCAACCAGCCATGCCCTTGGCAGGACAACTGGCACACCAGAGGTTCGTCCGTCCCGGTCCTCTCGTACTAGGGACAGCCCTTCTCAAGACTCCTACGCGCACAGCGGATAGGGACCGAACTGTCTCACGACGTTCTAAACCCAGCTCGCGTACCGCTTTAATGGGCGAACAGCCCAACCCTTGGGACCGACTCCAGCCCCAGGATGCGACGAGCCGACATCGAGGTGCCAAACCATCCCGTCGATATGGACTCTTGGGGAAGATCAGCCTGTTATCCCCGGGGTACCTTTTATCCGTTGAGCGACGGCGCTTCCACAAGCCACCGCCGGATCACTAGTCCCGACTTTCGTCCCTGCTCGACCCGTCAGTCTCACAGTCAAGCTCCCTTGTGCACTTACACTCAACACCTGATTACCAACCAGGCTGAGGGAACCTTTGGGCGCCTCCGTTACCCTTTGGGAGGCAACCGCCCCAGTTAAACTACCCATCAGACACTGTCCCTGATCCGGATCACGGACCCAGGTTAGACATCCAGCACGACCAGACTGGTATTTCAACGACGACTCCACACACACTGGCGTGCATGCTTCACAGTCTCCCAGCTATCCTACACAAGCCGAACCGAACACCAATATCAAACTGTAGTAAAGGTCCCGGGGTCTTTCCGTCCTGCTGCGCGAAACGAGCATCTTTACTCGTAGTGCAATTTCACCGGGCCTATGGTTGAGACAGTCGAGAAGTCGTTACGCCATTCGTGCAGGTCGGAACTTACCCGACAAGGAATTTCGCTACCTTAGGATGGTTATAGTTACCACCGCCGTTTACTGGCGCTTAAGTTCTCAGCTTCGCCACCCCGAAGAGTGACTAACCGGTCCCCTTAACGTTCCAGCACCGGGCAGGCGTCAGTCCGTATACATCGCCTTACGGCTTCGCACGGACCTGTGTTTTTAGTAAACAGTCGCTTCTCGCTGGTCTCTGCGGCCACCCCCAGCTCACCGTGTAAAACGGATCACCAGGTGTGGCCCCCCTTCTCCCGAAGTTACGGGGGCATTTTGCCGAGTTCCTTAACCATAGTTCACCCGAACGCCTCGGTATTCTCTACCTGACCACCTGAGTCGGTTTAGGGTACGGGCCGCCATGAAACTCGCTAGAGGCTTTTCTCGACAGCATAGGATCATCCACTTCACCACAATCGGCTCGGCATCAGGTCTCACCCACATGCCATCCGGATTTACCTGGATGACGGGCTACACCCTTACCCCGGGACAACCACCGCCCGGGCTGGACTACCTTCCTGCGTCACCCCATCACTCACCTACTACCAGATCGGGCCGGCGGCTCCACCACTTTCCTTTC
>NZ_CM160048.1:4145000-5572500 GCF_056712025.1 Streptomyces sp. Y309
GGCCGGCCTGGGGTCTCGAATCTGCTCGAGATCCTTGCGGCTTGCGAAGGTGGGAACCCCGACGGGCTGAGCGGTGTATACGAGTCGTACGGAGCGTTGAAGAAGGACGCCGCCGATGCCGTGGTGGAGCTTCTGCGGCCCGTGCGGGAGCGGCACAAGGAGCTGGTTGCGGATTCCGCTTATGTGGAGGGGGTGTTGCGGGATGGGGCTGAGCGGGCTCGGGGGATGGCTCGGCCTACGGTCGATGCGGCCTATCGGGCTATTGGGCTGCTGCCTGCTGCGGGGGCTGGGCGCGGGGCTGTGTCGGTGAGCGGGGGTCGGTAGGCGCCGGGGGGTGGGCCCTGCGGGGCTTTCCCCAGTCCCACCCCTTCCCGAAACCGGGGGCTCCGCCCCCGGCCCCCGGGGGTGGGTCTCCCGTGCGGGTGGGACAGGCCCCCGCCGATCGGCCTTCGGCCTCGTCCTCAAACGCCGGACGGGCTGAAAACGGTCAGGAGTTGTTGCCTGTCGCCAGTTCTCGGCTTCGGTCTCGGGCTGCTTCCAAGGCTGCGATCAGGGCCGCTCGTACGCCGTGGTTCTCGAGTTCGCGGATGGCGTTGATGGTGGTGCCGGCGGGGGACGTCACGTTCTCGCGGAGCTTGACCGGGTGTTCGCCGCTGTCCCGGAGCATGACGGCGGCGCCGATCGCGGCCTGGACGATGAGGTCGTGGGCCTTGTCGCGCGGGAGGCCGAGGAGGATGCCGGCGTCGGTCATGGCTTCGACGAGGAAGTAGAAGTACGCGGGTCCCGAGCCGGAGAGGGCGGTGCAGGCGTCCTGCTGGGTCTCGGGGACGCGGAGGGTCTTGCCGACGGCGCCGAAGATGTCCTCCGCGTGGGCCAGGTCGGCGGCGGTGGCGTGGCTGCCGGCGGAGATGACGGACATGCCTTCGTCCACCAGGACCGGGGTGTTCGGCATGACGCGGATGACGGGGGTGGTGTGGGCGAGGTGTTCCTCGATGAAGGAGGTGGTGATGCCCGCGGCGGCGCTGATGACGAGGGTGTCGGCGGTGACGTGCGGGGCCAGCTCGGCGAGGAGGGCGGCCATGTCCTGCGGCTTGCAGGCGAGGATGAGGGTGTCGGCGCGCTCGGCGGCCCCGGGATTGGTGAGGGCTTCCACGCCGTAACGGGTGCGGAGTTCCTCGGCGCGTTCCTGGCGGCGGGTGGTGACGAGCAGGTCGGCAGGGGCCCAGCCGCTGCGGATCATGCCGCTGAGCAGGGCTTCGCCGATCTTTCCGGTGCCGAGGACGGCGACCTTCTGGGTGGGCTTGTTCGGCGTGCTCGACTTGCTCGGCGTGCTCATGCGCGGGGCCTCCCGGGGGTACGTCGTTCGGGGTCATCCTCGCATCGGGCGGCGGGTGCGGGTCCGTGGGGCGGGGTCAGGCGGTGCGGCGGCGGAGGGTGGCCGCGCCCAGGGCCAGGACCAGGACGGCGCAGGCCGCCACGATCGCCGCGTCGCGGACGAAGTCGCCGGTGACCTCGGGGTGGCGCAGGACTTCGTTCATGCCGTCGACGGCGTACGACATGGGGAGGACGTTCGAGATCGCCTCCAGGACGGGCTGCATCTTGTCGCGGGGCGTGAACAGACCGCAGAGGAGGAGCTGCGGGAAGATCACGGCCGGCATGAACTGGACGGCCTGGAACTCGGACGCGGCGAAGGCCGAGACGAACAGGCCGAGGGCCGTGCCCAGCAGGGCATCGAGGAGCGCGACCAGGAGCAGCAGCCAGGCCGAGCCGGTCACGTCCAGGCCGAGGGCCCACAGGGCGAGGCCCGTGGCGAGGACCGACTGGACCACGGCGAGGGCGCCGAAGGCGAGGGCGTAGCCCGCGATGAGGTCGCCCTTGGCCAGGGGCATGGCGAGGAGGCGTTCCAGGGTGCCGGAGGTGCGTTCGCGGAGGGTGGCGATGGAGGTCACCAGGAACATCGTGATCAGCGGGAAGATGCCGAGCAGGGACGCGCCGATGGAGTCGAAGGTGTGCGGGCTGGCGTCGAAGACGTACCGCAGGAGCAGCAGCATCACGCACGGGACCAGGATCATCAGCGCGATGGAGCGCGGGTCGTGGCGGAGCTGACGCAGGACTCGGGCGGCGGTGGCGAGGGTTCGGTGGAGGTTCATGGTCGCTGACTCCAGGGCTTGTGGGGTTGGGGGGGACCTTGTGGGGTTGGGGGGCGGGGACGTGGGTCTCTTCTTGTTGGGGGTGCGCTCTCTTGGGGGGCCTGGGGCGATTCCGGGGGCGCGGCCTCAGCGTGCGTTGGCCTCGTCCACCAGGTGGAGGAAGGCGGCCTCGACCGTTTCGGAGTCGGTGCGGGTGCGCAGGGCGTCGGGGGTGTCGTCGGCGAGGATCTCGCCCTCGCGCATGAGGAGCAGCCGGTGGCAGCGCTCCGCCTCGTCCATGACGTGCGACGACACCAGGATCGTGGTGCCGCGGTCGGCGGCGATGGCGTGGAAGAGGTTCCACAGGTCCCGGCGGAGTACGGGGTCGAGGCCGACGGTGGGCTCGTCGAGCACGAGGAGTTCGGGGGTGCCGAGGAGGGCCACCGCGAGGGAGACGCGGCTGCGCTGGCCGCCGGAGAGGTTGCCCGCGAGGGCGTCGGCGTGGGCGGTGAGGTCCACGTCGGCGATGGCGCGGGTGACGTCCTCGTGGCGGCGGGCGGCCGCGGGGCCGCGGCCGGGGTCCAGGACCGCGGCGAAGTACTCCAGGTTCTGGCGGACCGTCAGGTCGTCGTAGACGGACGGGTCCTGCGTCACATAGCCGACGCGGGAGCGCAGCGCCGGGGTGCCGGCCGGGTGGTCCAGGACCTCCAGGGTGCCTGTGACCTTGGCCTGGGTGCCGACCACGGAGCGCATCAGCGTGGACTTGCCGCAGCCCGAGGGGCCGAGGAGACCGGTGATCTGGCCCCGGGGCACGGCGAACGTGAGGCCGCGCAGGACGGTGCGGGGCCCTCGTACGACCGTGAGGGATTCGGCCCTGATCGCGGGGGTGGTGGTCGCGGCGCGGGCGGCCTGGGTCTGGGGTGGGGTGGCAATATTCATCATGTGATGATTATGCGGCGCGGGGAGGGGCTGCCGTCAAGGGGTCGGTGGGGTGATGCGGGCGCGGGGCCGGTTTCCGGCAGCGCTGCGTCCGCGGGCAAGGCCGATTTCGGGCAGCGCTGTGTCCCGCGTCGGGGCATGTCGGGGGGATGCCCTGGCGCGGGGCGCGGGGCGCGGGGGTGGGGGGTGCCCGCTAGCGGGAGGCTCCCGGGTTGCGTACGACCGTGACGTCCAAGGCGTACGCCTCCTCCACGATCTCGTCGGGGAAGTGGGCGTGCAGGTGCTCGCGCTCGTCCGCGAGGACGGGGGCGGCGCGTTCCGGGCCCAGCTGCGCGAAGTACGAGCGGCTGCCCAGGTGGGCCAGGTGGACGTCCAGCGGGACCCGGCGCGTCCAGTGCAGGCGGCGGTGGACCGGGGTCAGTCCCGGTGCGGCGGTGGCGATGATCCGCGGCGCGTCGCCGGAGATGCCGTGCGCGTGGTAGCCGGGCAGCCGGGCCTGCAGGCGGGCCTCTTGGGCCGCGGCCCAGGGGACGTCCAGGTCGGGCAGGTTCCACCAGACGGCCAGGGCGCCTCCGGGGCGCAGCACGCGCAAGGCCTCCGGGACGGAGCGGGAAGGGTCCGTCCAGTGGAAGGCCTGGGCGTACGTGACGAAGTCCGCCGACGCGGTGGCCAGCGGGAGGGCGTCCCCGACGGCCCGCACGAGCGGGGTGCCGGGCAGCGCCGCGCGGAGTTGTGCGCCCATGCCGGGGCCCGGCTCGACCGCGATGACGTGGGCGCCGCGGTCCCGCAGGAGGCGGGTGGCGATTCCGGTGCCCGCGCCCACGTCGACGACGGTGGTGCCGGTCAGCGGACGCCCCGCCAACTCCTCCACCGTGGCGAGGAGTTGGGGAGGGTATCCGGGGCGGGCCGTGGCGTACTGGGCCGCCACGGAGTCGAAGGAGAGGGCGAACTCGGGCGAGCGGCTTGCGTATGCGCGGTGGTCGGGCATCCCGTCATGCTCGCGCGCCGGGGCGGGGCTTGGCGATGGCCCGGCCCGGGCGTTGCCGACTACTTGCGGCGCTTGCGCTTGGTCGGGTTGCCCGCCCGTCGCGAGGCCCGCTTCTCGTACTGCTCGCGCGCCGTCTCGTACTCCTGCCGGTGCAACTGCTCGCCGGGGGCTTCCTTCAGGGAGCGGAAGAAGTACGCGAGGAGGGAGCCGATGAAGCCGATCATCATCAGGCTGCGCATCTGCGCCACCGACTGCGGGTCCAGGCGCTTGCCGAACCCCTCCCACGTACGCCGGAAGGCGACCGCGCTGCAGATCGCGAACATGATCACGACCAGCAGGTTCACGAACGAGCCCACGTCCGCGATCTCCAGGCCCTGGTACGCGAAGCGCAGCACCAGGCAGCCCGCGACGGCCGCGGCGAGCGAGCCGACCGCGACACCGGCGCGGCGCAGCCCGTAGCGATCCGTGTGGCCGACCCATGCCGTGCCGAAGAAGCGGATGGGCTCGGGCTGCGGTCCCGGAGGGGTGCCCCCGGGCGGCTCGGTACGCGGTTCGTCACTCACGCCACCGATTATCGCCTGCGGGAGCAGGGGGACCTTCCAGCCCGCCCGGAGGATCCAAGCCCGTCCGGCGTTTGAGGACGAGCCGCGAAGCGGCGAAGAGGGGGGAAAGGGGCGCAGCCCCATAGGCGGGGCGAGCCGCCTAAGGCCCAGGGGCCAGCCCACGCTAGTTTGTGCGAGCAGGCATATCTACGGCACGACCGGGACGGGTAGGGGAGGTCGAAAGTGTCGCTCCGCTCAGGTGACCCCGAGGAGATCGGTGGCTATCCGCTGGAGGCCCGGCTCGGCTCGGGCGGCATGGGCACCGTGTTCCTGGGGCGTACGGCGTCGGGGCGGCCGATCGCGATCAAGCTGATCCACCAGCAGTTCGCGAACGACGACGAGTTCCGCATCCGCTTTCGCCAGGAGGTCGCCGCCGCGCGCCGGGTCAGCGGCGCGTTCACCGCCGCCGTCGTCGACGCCGACCCCGAGGGGCGGCACCCGTGGATGGCCACGACGTACATAGAGGGCCCGACGCTCGCGCAGCGCATCGCCAGGCGCGGGCCGATCGGCGGCGCCGAGCTGCGCTCGCTGGCCATCGGGCTCGCGGAGGCGCTGCGCGACATCCACCGCGCCGACGTCGTCCACCGTGACCTGAAGCCGTCCAATGTGGTGCTGTCGGCCGAGGGGCCGCGCGTGATCGACTTCGGCATCTCGCGGGCGGCCGACCAGCAGACGCTGACGATGACGGGGCGGGTCATCGGTACGCCGCCGTTCATGTCGCCGGAGCAGTTGCAGACGCCGCGCGGGGTCGGGCCGTCATCGGACGTCTTCTCGCTCGGTACGTTGCTGGTGTACGCGGCGACGGGGCAGGGGCCCTTCGACGCGGACTCCCCCTACATGACCGCCTACCAGGTGGTGCACGAGGCGCCCGCCCTCGAGTCCGTGCCGCCCGCGTTGCGTGCGGCCGTCGAGCCGTGCCTCGCCAAGGATCCGGCGGCACGGCCCTCCGTCGACGAGCTCCTCGTGCTGCTGCGGGACCTGCCGGCGGAGCTGGAGGTCGTCGCGGGCGGGGGGCGCACGCGTGACGTCGTGACCGAGCACCATCTGGGGCGGGACACGGGGGCCGGTACGGGCAGGGACGACGCGTCCGGAACCGACAGGTCCGGGGCCGATGGGTCCGGGGCCGACACGCCTCGGTCCGCCGAGACCGGGGGCGACGGGACCGGGGCCAACGACGAGCCCGGCGCCGACGCCCCCACACCACCCCACCCCCGCCCCCGCCGCCTGTGGCGCCCCGTCCTCGCCGCCGCCGCTGTCATCGGCGTCGTCGCCGCCGGAGTAGTGCTGCTCGACGCGGGTTCCGACACCACCACGGAGGGGCCGGACGGCAAGGGCCGCAACGTGGCCGCGACCGGCGAGGCCGTGCTCCCGGACGGCTTCCGGCCGTGGCGGCAGAGCGTGCCGGCGGGCAAGGCGAAGATCCCGGACGAGGTGCGCTGCCTGCCGGGCGGCGACTCGGTGTACTGCGGGGGCGGCGGCGTGGTCGCCACCCGCGTCCGGGTCACGGACGGCAAGCGGCTGTGGACGGTGGGCAGCCCGGGCGTCCCGGTCCAGGACATGTACCTCGCGGGCCTCGCCACCGCCGACGGCCGGGGCGAACACGGCGACGGCGCCAGCGCCAGCGCCAGCGACGGCGGGCGCCAGGACGACCCCACCCCCGCCAAGAACCCCAAGGACCCCAAAAACCCCGGCAAGACCCCCGACCGCACCGTCATCGGCTACCGCCTCGCCGCCGAGGACTCGGGACGCCCCGACGAAGTCGTCGCCCTGGACGCCGAGCGCGGCAAGGAGCTGTGGTCCGCGCCGTTCGGCGCCCGGTCCACGGCCGTCGCGGGCCCCGGCGCCGCCGACGCCGTGGTGACCGGCTCCACCGTCCTGACGGGCGACGCGGACGGCACCCGGCTCGAAGGCCGCGACGCCCGCTCGGGCAGGACCCTGTGGACGGCCCCGTTCCCCGCGGGCGACGAGTGCGCACCGCTCGCCGCCGGCGGCAGGGCGTACCTGATGTGCGCGCCGAAGGCGCAGGTCGAGGCCGGTGAGGTGCGGCGGGTGACGGTCCGCGGCGTCGCGCTCGGCTCGGGCGAGCTGGGGCGGGCAGTCCGCATGGGCGGGCCGGTGGAGCCGCTGGGCGCCGACCGCGGGCAGCTGGTGCTCGTGCGGCAGCGGGTGGGCGAGATCGGCGTCGTCGAGTACGACACGGTGGTCCGCCTCGACCCACGGCGCGGCAAGGCGACGACGACCCGGCTGCCGCGGGCGTACGGCGGAGCGCCGCGGCTCGTCGACGGCGCGGTGTACTTCACCGAGCAGAGCGGCAAGGTGAGCGCCGTCGACGCCGCCTCCGGCAAGCTCCGGTGGGCCGAGCACACGGGTGTCGAGGGCGCGTCCGGGCCGAGCGCGGGGCCGGGGGCGCTGTACTTCGGCTCGGCCGGCGGCCGGGTCGCCGCGCTCGCGCCGCGCGACGGCAGGCGCCTGTGGTCGACCGACCCGAAGGTCAACGGCAGCTCCGACGTGCGCCCGGGCCCGCGCGTGACGTTCGCGGGGCGCGCGGCGGTCGTGTCCGGCGCCGGCAACCTGCTGTACGCCTTCGACGCGGCGAAGCCGCCGAAGTCCGGGTGAATCAACCGGAGATCGGCGGCTTCGTGGGCGTACCGTCGCGCGTCAGGAATCGGCAGCCGCGCGTCAGGAATCGGCAGCCGCGCGTCAGGGGTCGGCAGTCGCGTGCCAAGGCTCAGCGGCCGCGCGCCGCGGCTCAGCAGCGCGGCGCCACGTACCCGTCGCTCCCCGTCTTCACGTACGTGTCCGACACATAGCGGCCGCTGCCGATCCGGTCCCATATCTTCGACGTGCCGGTCGGCCCTGTGACCGTCTCGCCGGGCCGCTGGCAGGCGATGGAGACGCGGCTCCCCGCCCGCAGCCGGCCGACCTTGCCGTACGAAGTGCCGGGTCCAGAGCGGACGTTGACGTCCGCGACGACGGCGTAGGTCCGGGCCGCGGCGGCCGCAGTGGCCTCAACGGTCGCTTCCGCCTCAGCAGCCCCATCAGCGACCGTCAGTTCCTCGCTGCTCATCCTGCTACCTCGTTCCCCCCGTGAAACGGACGGCGCGGGCCGTCCATGGCATGTACTCCACACCCTAGACGCGCCCGCGCACCAAGCCAGTTGCAGGACAAAGCAGGACAGTCTCTCCCACCCCCGGGGGGGCGGTGTCAGCCCAGCTTCGACACGTCCCGCACCGCGCCCCTGTCCGCGCTCGTCGCCATCGCCGCGTACGCCCGCAGCGCCGCCGAGACCTTCCGCTCGCGGGACTTGGGGGCGTACACACCGCCGAGAGCCTCGCGGCGGCGGGTCAGTTCGGTGTCGTCCACGAGCAGCTCGATCGAGCGGTTCGGGATGTCGATGCGGATGCGGTCGCCGTCCTCGACGAGGGCGATCGTGCCGCCGGACGCGGCCTCCGGGGAGGCGTGGCCGATGGACAGGCCCGAGGTGCCGCCGGAGAAGCGGCCGTCGGTGACGAGCGCGCAGGCCTTGCCGAGGCCGCGGCCCTTCAGGAAGGACGTGGGGTAGAGCATCTCCTGCATGCCGGGGCCGCCCTTGGGGCCCTCGTAGCGGATGACGACCACGTCGCCCTCGACGACCTGCTTGTTGAGGATCTTCTCGACGGCTTCCTCCTGCGATTCGCAGACGACCGCCGGGCCCTCGAAGGTCCAGATCGACTCGTCGACGCCCGCCGTCTTCACGACACAGCCGTCGACCGCCAGGTTGCCCTTGAGGACGCCGAGCCCGCCGTCCTTGGAGTAGGCGTGCGCGACGTCGCGGATGCAGCCGTTCGCCGCGTCCGTGTCCAGGGTGTCCCAGCGCTCGGACTGCGAGAAGGCCTCGGCGGAGCGGCGGCAGCCGGGGGCCGCGTGCCACAGCTCGGCGGCCTCCTCGGACGCGGAGCCGCTGCGGATGTCCCAGGCGTCCAGCCACTCCTTGACGGACGGGGAGTGGACGGTGTGCACGTCCTCATTCAGCAGCCCGCCGCGGTACAGCTCGCCGAGGATCGCGGGGATGCCGCCCGCGCGGTGCACGTCCTCCATGTAGTACGTCGTGGTCGGCGCGACGTTGGGCGCGACCTTCGCCAGGCACGGGACGCGGCGCGAGACGGCGTCGATGTCGTTCAGGTCGTACCCCGCCTCGGCCTCCTGGGCCGCGGCAAGCAGGTGCAGGATCGTGTTCGTGGAGCCGCCCATGGCGATGTCCAGGGCCATGGCGTTCTCGAAGGCGGCGTGGGTGGCGATGTTGCGCGGCAGGACGGAGGCGTCGTCCTCGTCGTAGTACCGCTTGGTCAGCTCGACGACCGTGGCGCCCGCGCGCTCGTACAGCGCCTTGCGGGCCGTGTGCGTGGCGAGGACCGAGCCGTTGCCGGGCAGCGAGAGGCCGATGGCCTCCGTCAGGCAGTTCATCGAGTTGGCCGTGAACATGCCGGAACAGGAGCCGCAGGTCGGGCAGGCGTTCTCCTCGATGCGGAGGATGTCCTCGTCCGAGACGTTCTCGTTCACCGCGTCGCTGATCGCGTTGATCAGGTCGAGTTTCCGGACGGTGCCGTCGACGAGCGTGGTCTTGCCGGCCTCCATGGGGCCGCCGGAGACGAACACCGTCGGGATGTTCAGGCGCAGGGCCGCCATCAGCATGCCGGGGGTGATCTTGTCGCAGTTGGAGATGCAGATCAGCGCGTCCGCGCAGTGCGCCTCCACCATGTACTCGACGGAGTCCGCGATCAGGTCGCGGGACGGCAGCGAGTACAGCATGCCGCCGTGGCCCATCGCGATGCCGTCGTCCACGGCGATCGTGTTGAACTCGCGCGGGATGCCGCCCGCCTCCCGGACGGCCTCGCTCACGATCCGGCCGACGGGGGCCAGGTGCGTGTGGCCCGGCACGAACTCGGTGAAGGAGTTGGCGACGGCGATGATCGGCTTCCGGCCGATGTCCGCGCCCGGTACCCCGGAGGCACGCATAAGGGCGCGTGCGCCCGCCATGTTGCGGCCGTGGGTGACTGTGCGGGACCTCAGCTCGGGCATCGTCGCTCGCTCCTCAAGGGTCATGCTTCGGGGCATGTTCCGGGCATGTGTGACTTAGGTCGAGCGTACGCCGAGGATCCAAGATCCGGACAGGGTGTCCGGATGACGGGACGGGCGTCTCAGGGTGTACGTCCCGTTCAGCTCTGCCCCGGCCACTCCCCCGTCAGATGCCCCTGCACCACCGGTGCCACCCGGGCGATGATCTGCTCCACGTCCGCCGAGGCCAGCGGCTCCACCTGGATCACGTACCGCAGCATCGCCGTGCCCACGAGCTGCGCCGCCGCGAGCTCGGCCCGCAGCTCGGCGTCCGGGAGGTCGAGGCGCCCGGCGATGCGGGACAGGAGCTGGGTGGAGACAAGCCGGCGGAAGACGGCTGCCGCCGCCTCGTTGTTGACGGCGGAGCGGACGATCGCGAGCAGCGGCGTACGGGTCTCGGGGTTCTCCCAGACGCCGAAGATGAAGCGGGCCAGGCGCTCGCCGACGTCGTCGAGCGGGCCCTCCGCCACGGCGTCAGGCGCCTGCAGCGCGGGCGCGAAGGCCACCTCGATGGCGGCCGCGAAGACCTGTTCCTTCGTACCGAAGTAGTGGTGCACGAGCGCCGAGTCCACGCCCGCCGCCTTGGCGATGGACCGCACGGACGCCTTCTCGTACCCGCGCTCGGAGAACTGGGCGCGGGCCGCCTCCAGGATCACCTCGCGCATGGCGGGTCCCTGCTCCGCCTGCGTACGGGACGGGCGTCCCCGGCGCCGCGGGGCGGGGGCGGGTGCCTGGTCCGGCGTCCGGTCCGACGCGTGGCCCGGGGCCCGGCCGGTCACGACCGCGGCACCTTCACCGCTGACGCCAGGTGCAGCCGCGTGAACGCCAGGGCCTCGGCCAGATCGGCCTCCCGCTCGGCGCTGGACATCGCGCGGCGGGTGTTGACCTCGACGACGACATGGCCGTCGAAGCCGGTGGCCGCGAGGCGTTCGAGCAGTTCGGCGCAGGGCTGGGTGCCGCGCCCGGGCACCAGGTGCTCGTCCTTCGCGGAGCCCCTGCCGTCGGCGAGGTGGACGTGGCCGAGCCGGTCGCCCATGCGGTCGACCATCTGCAGCGCGTCGGCGCGGGAGGTCGCGGTGTGCGACAGGTCGATCGTGAAGTGGCGGTAGTCGTCCTTGGTGACGTCCCAGTCGGGGGCGTACGCGAGCATCTCGCGGTCGCGGTAGCGCCAGGGGTACATGTTCTCCACGGCGAACCGCACGTCCGTCTCGTCGGCCATGCGCCAGATGCCCTCGACGAAGTCGCGCGCGTACGTGCGCTGCCACCGGAACGGCGGGTGCACGACGACCGTCGACGCGTCCAGCTTCTCGGCGGCGGCCCTGGCCCGCTGGAGCTTGGTCCAGGGGTCGGTGGACCAGACGCGCTGGGTGATCAGCAGGCAGGGCGCGTGCACGGCGAGCACGGGGATCTGGTGGTAGTCGCTGAGGCGGCGCAGCGCCTCGATGTCCTGGCTGACCGGATCGGTCCACACCATGACCTCGACGCCGTCGTACCCGAGGCGTGCCGCTATCTCGAAGGCCGTCGCCGTGGACTCCGGGTACACGGAGGCCGTCGACAGGGCGACCTTCGCATCCGGGATGCGCACGACTGGTTCTGACACGGAAGACAGCGTACGGGCCCTTTCTGCGTGCCGGGGAGTTGGTCGGCGGGTACCCCCGCCCATGTGAGCCACGCCGCACCGGCGACGCGCCCGCCCCTATCCGACCCGCACGGAGGGCAAGTGGTCCAGGCGGCGCAGGATCACGCCCTCCCGCAGCGCCCACGGGCAGATCTCCACCGACTCCACGCCGAACAGGTCCATCGCGCCCTCGGCGACGAGCGCCCCGGCGAGCAGCTGTCCGGCCCTGCCTTCGGAGACGCCGGGCAGCTCGGCGCGCTCGGCCTCGGTCATCGCGGCGAGCTGCGGCACCCAGTCCTCCAGGGACTTGCGCTTCAGCTCCCGCTGTACGTAGAGGCCCTCCGCGGACCGCGCGGCGCCCGCGAGCCGGGCGAGCTGCTTGAAGGTCTTCGAGGTGGCGACGACGTGGTCGGGCTTACCGAAGCGGCTGAACTCGCCCACGGTGCGGGCGATCTGGGCGCGCACATGGCGGCGCAGCGCCCGTACGTCCGCCGGATCCGGCGGGTCGGCGGGCAGCCAGGCGGAGGTGAGCCGGCCGGCGCCGAGCGGCAGGCTGGCCGCGGCGTCCGGCTCCTCGTCGATGCCGTACGCGATCTCCAGGGAGCCGCCGCCGATGTCGAGGACGAGCAGCCTGCCCGCGGACCAGCCGAACCAGCGCCGGGCGGCGAGGAAGGTCAGCCGCGCCTCCTCCTCACCGGTGAGCACCTGCAGGTCGACGCCGGTCTCCTCGCGGACCCGGGCGAGCACGTCGTCGGCGTTGGTCGCCTCGCGCACCGCGGAGGTGGCGAACGGCAGCACGTCTTCGACGCCCTTGTCCTCCGCGGCCTGCAGCGCGTCGCGCACGGTGGCGACGAGCCGCTCGACGCCTTCGGGGCCGATGGCACCCGCCTCGTCGATCAGTTGGGCAAGGCGCAGGTCGGCCTTGTGGGAGTGCGCGGGCAGCGGGCGGGCGCCGGGGTGGGCGTCCACCACCAGCAGATGCACCGTGTTCGAACCCACGTCGAGGACACCGAGTCTCATATACGGAACGCTACTGCGCATCCGGCGTCCGTCTGCGGCCGGGCGGAGGTTGCTGGTCTCCGCGGAGACACGGGCGCGCATACCCTGGAGACGTGCCAAAGACGAAAAAGGCGAAGCCCGACAAATCGAAGCCGTCGCAGTCATCGAAGTCCTCGAAGTCGGAGAAGAAGCTGGAGAAGTCGGAGAAGCAGGCCAAGAAGGTCAAGAAGGCCGCCGACAAGGCCGAGAAGGCGGTCCCTGACGAGCAGGGGCTCGACTTCGCGCGCGCCTGGGTGGAGTTCCCGGACCCGGCGGACGACGAGCAGGTCTTCCGCTGCGACCTGACGTGGCTCACCTCCCGCTGGAACTGCATCTTCGGCAGCGGCTGCCAGGGCATCAAGGCGGGCCGCGCCGACGACGGCTGCTGCACGCTGGGCGCGCACTTCTCGGACGAGGACGACGAGAAGCGGGTCGCGGGTTACGTGGCGCGGCTCACGCCGGACATCTGGCAGCACCACGACGTCGGCACGGAGACGGGCTGGGTCTCGCAGGACGAGGACGGCGAGCGGCAGACCCGCCCGTACAACGGGTCGTGCATCTTCCAGAACCGTCCCGGCTTCGCCGGGGGTGCGGGGTGCTCGCTGCACATCCTGGCCCTCAAGGAGGGGCGCGAGCCGCTGGAGACCAAGCCGGATGTGTGCTGGCAGCTGCCTGTGCGGCGCACCTTCGAGTGGATCGACCGGCCGGACGACACTCGGGTCCTTCAGGTGTCCATCGGCGAGTACGACCGGCGCGGGTGGGGGCCTGGCGGCCACGATCTGCATTGGTGGTGTACGTCTGCGACCTCGGCGCACGGTGCCGGGGATCCTGTGTACGTGTCTTATCGGCCCGAGTTGATCGAGCTGATGGGTAAGGAAGGCTATGACCGGCTGGTCGAACTGTGTGAGGCGCGGCTTGCCTCGCAGTTGCCGTTGATTGCGCCTCATCCTGCGGATCCTGGCGGGTGCAACTAGCGGGGGCGGTGCGCCTTGGCGCCGTTGAGGGGTTCGCCGTGGGCGGGTGCGGCTTGTTCTTGGCTGAGCGCGCCCACGCGGCGGAGCCGCAAATGTCACAGCCCCGCGCCCCTTTGGGGCGCATTCCTCCGTCGGCCCTCGGCCCCGGCTCAGCCCTGGCCCGGGTCGCTGCTGGGTGTGGGAGTGGGCGTCTGAGGGTCGGACGGGGTCGGCGTGGGGGTGGGGGTGGGGGTGGGGGTCGGGTCTGGGGGCGTGGGGGTCGGGGTGGGGGTTGGGTTGCTGGGTGTGGGTCTTGGGGGCGGGTTTGATGGGGTCGGGCGGGTTGCTGTGGGGCGGGGGGCCGGGTTGCCGGGGGTGCCGGAGTTTCCGTAGCCCTCCAAGGAGATGACCGCTCCGGTGGGGGCGATCGTGACGCGTGCGCTCCAGTGGCCGGGCGGCTCGCGGTCGTCGTCCACGTAGACCCTGATCGTGACCGATTCGCCGGGCGGCAGCGTGCCCGCGGACCGGCTCAGGACGAGCCAGGACGCGCCGGTGCTCGCGGACCAGCGGACCGGTGAACTCCCCCCACCTGTCAGCGTGATGAGCGTCACACCGCCGTGCGACCGGGCCTGCACGCCGATCCGGCCGGCGCCCGGGGCGGAACCGGCGGGTCCGCCGGGGCTGATGACCTCTACGGAGACACCGGGTCCACCGCGGCCGCCGCGGAAGCGGGGGTCGGGGGTGGTGCGGGCGTTGCCCGCGTTCTCGTAGTCCTCGCGGCCGCGGGCGCCGTCCTTGCCGCCAGGGCCGCCGTCGGACTCGGTGACGCCGGTGGAGCGGCCGTCGTGGCCCTCGCCGGTGAGCGGAGCGCCGCGGTACGCCGCCCAGAGGGCGAGGACGGGGGCGGCCACGACGGTGGCGACGACCGTGGTCGTGACGGCACGCGCGCGTAGCCGCTCGCGGCGGGCGGCGTGGTCCTTGGGGTCCATCGGGAAGCCGCGGCGGTCGAAGCGGGGGCCGCCGCCGCGGGCCCTGCGCTGGGCGCGCGGGGCGTGGGCCATCGCGAGGTGCAGGGCCGCGCGCGGGGCGGCGATGACGGGCAGCGCGGCCGGGGTGACCGCGGTGCCGGGCCAGGCGCTGGAGCCGGCGCGCTCGGCGGTGCGGCGGCAGCGCGGACAGTCGTCGACGTGCCGGACCAGTTCGCGGCGCAGGGCCGTGCCGAGCAGGACCTGGTTGTCGCCGGTGAGGCGGGCGACGATCGGGCAGGTGCCGGTCTCGACGACGGCGAGGGCGGCGCGGGTGCGCTCCACCTCGCAGGCGGCGGAGGCGAGCAGGTCACGGGCGGCGGCGGGGTCGAGGCCGAGTACGGCGGCGACCTCCTTGGCCGAAAGACGGTGCCGGACGGCGAGCTCCAGGGCCTCGCGCTGCTCGGGCGTGGTCCCGGCGGCCTCCGGCCAGGCGAGCTGGGCGAGTTCGCGGCGGCGGGCGCGGGCGAGGTCGTCGGCGGCGGGGGCCGCGTGGGCGGCGGGCGCGGTGGTTCTTGATGCGGCGGGTGTGCCGGGAGGCGCGTGCACGGGCAGGCCCGCCGGGGCGGCGGCCGCGTGGGCGGCGTACGGCGCTGAGGCGGGAGCGGCGTGCCGTGCGGAGGCAGGGGCGGGAGCGGCGTGCGCGTGCGGCGCAAGCGCAGAGACAGAGGCGGGAGCTACAGAGGCGGGAGCAGGGACAGCCGCAGGGACGGGCGAGGGAGCAGCTCGGCCCGGCCCGGCCGCGGGCGGACTCGCCGCCGCGACCGACGGGAGGCCTCCGGACGCAGGCGGACTCGCCGTCGCGGCCCATGGGACATCTCCGGACGCGCGCGGGGCCGCCGTCGCGGCCGCCGACGGGACGCCTCCGGACGCGGCCAGCCCCGCCCCGGACGCGGCCAGCCCCGCCCCGGACGCGGCCAGCCCCGCCCCGGACGCGGCTGGACCTACCCCGGGCGAAGCCGAGCCCGCCCCGGACGCGGCCAGCCCCGCCCCGGGCGAAGACCCCGCGGCCGAGTGCGCGCCATGCGCGGCCGCATGCGCTCCATGGCGGCCGCGCTGCCGGTTCTCGGCCAGGGCGCGCAGGCACATCCAGCGGGCGAGCGCGTACAGCCATGCGCGGGTGTCGCCGTCGGGGCGGGCACCGCGCCGCTCGGCCAGCACGAGGACCTCGCCGAGCGCGGCCGTCGCGGCCTCGTGGTCGCACAGCACCGACAGGCAGTACGTGAACAGGCCGTCCAGGAACGGTTCGTAGTGCGTGGACGGAGGTGCCGGCGACTGCGGGACCGTGCGCGGCACCACACGCTTGCGGGCGCCGGGATGCGCCCGGTGCGCGCCGGTGGTGTATGTGGGAGTTTCCGGACTTCTGCTCATCACCCGTGCGAAGTTAGGCGCATGATGCAGGCGCCCTCCTCCCCCTTGAGCACATTTAATCCTTACGGGTGAACAGATCCCTCAAAAGGGGACAGGAAGCCACGATTCCGTTGCCTGTTCGATAGGGAGGGGCCCGTACCCACCGGCCGCCGGCCCCGAGTGTGCGGGTACTGCCAAGCACTGTCAGCGGCCACTGCCAGGCACTGTCAGTGGGGACGGCTACGGTTCACGCATGGCTGCCCGTACGAAGACCGCGAAGGACCGTCCGTCCTACCGCTGCACCGAATGCGGCTGGCAGACGGCCAAATGGCTCGGCCGCTGCCCCGAGTGCCAGGCCTGGGGGACGGTCGAGGAGTACGGCGCGCCCGCGGTGCGCACGACCACCCCCGGCCGTGTCACCTCCTCCGCCCTGCCCATCGGCCAGGTCGACGGCCGCAGCGCCACCGCCCGCACCACCGGCGTGGCCGAGCTGGACCGCGTGCTCGGCGGCGGCCTGGTGCCCGGCGCCGTGGTGCTGCTCGCGGGCGAGCCGGGCGTCGGCAAGTCCACGCTGCTGCTCGACGTCGCGGCGAAGGCGGCGAGCGACGACCACCGGACGTTGTACGTGACCGGTGAGGAGTCGGCCAGTCAGGTCCGGCTGCGCGCCGACCGCATCTCCGCGATCGCGGACCACCTGTATCTGGCCGCGGAGACCGATCTGGCCGCTGTCCTCGGCCACTTGGACGCGGTGAAGCCCTCCCTCCTGGTCCTCGACTCGGTGCAGACGGTGGCCTCGCCGGAGATCGACGGCGCTCCCGGCGGCATGGCCCAGGTCCGCGAGGTCGCCGGCGCCCTCATCCGCGCCTCCAAGGAGCGCGGCATGTCCACGCTCCTGGTCGGCCACGTCACCAAGGACGGCGCGATCGCGGGCCCGCGCCTCCTGGAGCACCTCGTGGACGTGGTGCTGCACTTCGAAGGCGACCGGCACGCCCGCCTCCGCCTGGTCCGCGGCGTGAAGAACCGGTACGGGACGACGGACGAGGTCGGCTGCTTCGAGCTGCACGACGAGGGCATCACGGGCCTGACCGACCCCTCGGGCCTGTTCCTCACCCGCCGCGCCGAGCCCGTCCCCGGCACCTGCCTGACGGTGACGCTGGAGGGCCGCCGCCCCCTGGTCGCCGAGGTCCAAGCCCTCACGGTGGACTCGCAGATCCCCTCCCCGCGCCGCACCACCTCCGGCCTGGAGACGTCCCGCGTCTCGATGATGCTGGCCGTCCTGGAGCAGCGCGGCCGCATCACGGCCCTCGGCAAGCGCGACATCTACAGCGCCACGGTCGGCGGCGTGAAGCTGTCCGAGCCCGCCGCCGACCTGGCCGTGGCGCTCGCCCTCGCCAGCGCCGCGAGCGACACCCCACTGCCGAAGAACCTGGTCGCGATCGGCGAGGTGGGCCTCGCGGGCGAGGTCAGACGGGTCACGGGCGTGCAGCGCAGACTGGCCGAGGCACACCGCCTGGGCTTCACCCACGCGCTCGTACCGACCGATCCGGGAAGGGTCCCGGCCGGTATGAAGGTCACCGAAGTCGCCGACATGGGCGACGCGCTGCGGGTCCTTCCGAGATCGCGTCATCGAGAGGCCCCACGGGAGGACGAGCAGCGCCGGTAGACTTTGCCCTGGTCTCGCCCATCCGTACGAAGCTGGGCCTGCACGAGGCGTGCACCAGACGTGCGAACGAGGGCTTGGACAACCTGCGACCGGAGGAGTGCAGTGGCAGCCAACGACCGGGCAGCGGTTCCCGGCAAGCCCGGTGGAGGCTCCGGTGCCGACGGGCTGATGCGCGCCTCCCTGAGCGCGGTCGCGCCGGGCACGGCCCTGCGCGACGGCCTGGAGCGGATCCTCAGAGGCAACACGGGCGGGCTCATCGTGCTCGGCTCGGACAAGACCGTCGAGTCGATGTGCACGGGCGGCTTCGTCCTGGACGTCGAGTTCACGGCCACGCGGCTGCGCGAGCTGTGCAAGCTCGACGGCGGCATCGTGCTCGACAAGGACATCACCAAGATCCTGCGCGCGGGCGTGCAGTTGGTGCCGGACCCGACCATCCCCACGGAGGAGACGGGCACCCGGCACCGCACGGCGGACCGGGTGAGCAAGCAGGTCGGCTTCCCCGTCGTGTCCGTCTCACAGTCGATGCGCCTGATCGCGCTGTACGTGGACGGGCAGCGCCGCGTCCTGGAGGACTCCGCGGCGATCCTGTCACGTGCCAACCAGGCCCTCGCCACCCTTGAGCGGTACAAGTTGCGCCTCGACGAGGTCGCGGGCACCCTGTCCGCCCTGGAGATCGAGGACCTGGTGACGGTGCGGGACGTCACCGCGGTCGCCCAGCGCCTGGAGATGGTGCGGCGCATCGCGAAGGAGATCGCCGAGTACGTGGTCGAGCTCGGCACGGACGGCCGCCTTCTGACCCTCCAGCTCGACGAGTTGATCGCGGGCGTCGAGCCCGAGCGCGAGCTGGTCGTGCGGGACTATGTGCCGGAGCCCACGGCCAAGCGCTCGCGCACCGTGGACGAGGCGCTGGTCGAGCTGGACGACCTCACCCACGCCGAGCTGCTCGAACTGCCCACGGTGGCAAGGGCGTTGGGCTACACGGGCTCGCCCGAGACGCTCGACTCGGCGGTGTCGCCGCGCGGCTTCCGGCTCCTCGCGAAGGTCCCCCGGCTGCCCGGCGCCATCATCGACCGGCTCGTCGAGCACTTCGGCGGACTGCAGAAGCTGCTCGCCGCCAGCGTGGACGACCTCCAGACGGTGGACGGCGTGGGCGAGGCCCGCGCGCGCAGCGTGCGCGAAGGCCTCTCACGCCTCGCGGAGTCCTCGATCCTCGAGCGGTACGTCTAGCCTCCGGCGGGGCGGGGGTACGTCGGCCTGTGCCCAGGCGGGGCGTTGACTCGCCCTGCGCGTGCGGCGCCGCATCTCCGCCGCTCCGCGGCGGGTCTCCCACCCGCCCGCCCGTTTCGGCCGCCCACAGGGCTTCCCGGGAGTGCTCAGTCCTTGGCCAGGACGAACGACGTCTGCGCGCTGCCCAGTCCGGGCGTACGGGCCTCGACCAGGTACGTTCCCGCCTTCGCGGCGCCCGCCGGAGGCGTCGCGCACTGGGGCTCGCTGGCCTTCCGATCCCACTCCAGGGTGCGGGTCACCCGCCCGTCCGCGGGCACCCGGAACAGCAGGCTGGCCCCGACCCCGGGGCAGTCGTCCGAGGCCCACATCGCGTCGTCGGCCCCGGCCTGAGTGATCGTCAAAACGGTGCCCTTGCCGCCGAGATCGACCTTGCAGGCCTTCCCGCCGGTGTTCACGGCGGTCAGCTCCAACTTCGGCTTCTGCCCGGGCGCGTACGAATTCCGGGCGCTGCGCAGCTTCAACTTCACCGCGCCGGAGGTGCAGTTGGCCAGGCTGGACCCGGCCGGCAGCCGGTCGCCCGAACCGCCGCCGCCCTTGGCGTCGTCCGAGCCGCCACCGCCCGCGCCGCCGTCCGAGGACCCGCCGGAGCCGTCGGAGCCCTCCGAGTCGCCGCCGTCGCCCTTGCCATCGCCGTCGGAGCCGTCCGACTCGTCCCGGCCGCCCGGGTGTTCGCTGATGGCGGGGCCGGAGCCGGAGGGGCCGGGCGTGATGGACGTCGCGGGCCCGTGGCCCGACGGGCCGTCGGCGCCGTTGTTCCCGCCGCCCCCGCCCGAGGCGAGAGCCCACACGACCAGCAACACGAGGAGCCCGACCACGGACAGCAGGACGGCCCTCCGACGCCAGTAGATGGAGGAGGGAAGCGGCCCGATCGGATTGCGCAGTGATCCCACGCCCAAACCTTACGAGAGAACCGGGCGTTGTCCTGCCCCACCCGCCGCCTCAGGCCACAACTTTTGCGGATCATCATCCCGGACGGGGCCGCCCGGGCGCCTGCGCCCTACCCCTGAAACACCCCCGCGACACCGTCGAACGGCTGCTCACCCCTGTCTTTCGTCAGGTCGGTGATCCGCCGATCGCTGGATGTGACGAGTCGGAACCACTCAGTACCGTCCGTAATCATGGACACCATGGATTCTTCCGGCCTCTACCTAGACGTCACCGAGTTCGCCCACGACACCCCGTCGTGGGTGCAGCACCTCGCGGAGGTGTGGACGGAACTGGGCCTGCTGCTCTTCGGCGTGCTGTTCGTCGTCGCCTGGTGGCGGGCGCGCGGCGGCGACCCGCGTGCCGTCGCGGTGGCGGTCCTCGCGCCGCTGGGCACGGCGCTCGCGTACGTGATCAGTGAGACCGTGAAGTCCTTCGTCGACGAGGAACGGCCGTGCCGGGCCGTGTCCGGGGCGCTCAAGCCGCTCGTCGAGTGCCCGCCACACGGCGACTGGTCGTTCCCGAGCAACCACTCGACGATCGCCGGCGCAGCCGCCGTGGGCCTCGCCCTCGCCTGGCCGCGGATAGCGGCCCTGACGCTGCCGATGGCGGTGCTCATGGCCTTCTCGCGGGTCTTCGTGGGCGTGCACTACCCGCACGACGTGGGCGTCGGCCTGGTCCTCGGCGCGGTCGTGGCGTTCCTGGTGGTACGCCTCGCCGCCCGGCCCGTGACGCGGATCACGGAGACGATGCGGGGGTCGCGGACCGGGGTGGTGCGGTGGTTCGCGGGGCGGGGCCCGGCCACCGCTGCCGTGCGGCAGGCTCCGTACGCGTACTCGCAGGCGGAGCAGCCCCACGAGCAGACCATGGCCCTGTACCGGCAACCGGAGCAGCACCACCAGCCGCGGTACCAGACGCCGCAGCAGCAGCCCCGGAACGAGCCGCCGTACGAGCCCACGTACGAGCCGCAGTACCAGCCCTCGTACCGTCCGGAGGATCCCAACCACCGCTCCTGACGCGGGGCTTCACGCCGTCGTGGCCTCGCCGTCGTCCGCCACGAGGCCCGCCTCGTATGCGACGACTGCCGCCTGGACGCGGTTCTTGACCTCCAGGCGGTCGAGGACCGCGCTCACGTACGCCTTGACGGTGCCCTCCACGAGGTGGAGGCGCGCGGCGATCTCCGGGTTGGACAGGCCGGCGCCGACGAGGCCGAGCACCTCGCGCTCGCGTGGCGTCAGAACCGCGACGCGGGTCCGGGCCTCGGCGCCGCGCACCAGGCGGCGCGGGCCGTAGCCGTCGATCACCTGCCGGGCGACGCGCGGCGAGAGGAACGCGGCGCCGCCCGCCACCGCCCGGACGCCCGCGATGAGTTCGTGCGGGTCGCCGGACTTCAGCAGGAAGCCGGTGGCGCCGCCGCCGAGCGCCCGCGCGACGTACGCGTCCTCGGAGAACGTCGTCAGCATCGCGACCGCGGTGCCCGGCAGCGTCCGTACGATCTCCTCGGCCGCCGCCAGGCCGTCCAGGCGCGGCATGCGGATGTCGAGGAGCGCGACGTCGGGGCGGTGGGCGCGGGCCAGGTCGACCGCCTCGCGGCCGTCGACGGCCTCGGCGACCACCTCGATGTCCGGGCCCGCCGCGAGGATGGCGCTCACGCCCGCGCGGATCATCGCCTCGTCGTCCGCCAGCAGGACCCGGATCACCGCGCCCCCTCCTTGTGTTCCGTGCCCGCCTTGGGGATCACCGACTTGTCCACCAGCCTTCCGTCGTCGAAGCAGAGTCTGTAGTGGGTGAGGGACGTGAAGAGCTGGCCGCTGGAGCGGTAGTAGCGGCAGTCGGCGCCCGCGGGCGGCGGGCTCGGCGCGCGCTCGGCGGGCGGGTCGGTCACGCTGCGGTCCGGCAGCACGGCGGCGACCTGCGACTGCGGCTGCCCCACGCGCAGCGCCGCGTAGTCGGCGGGCTTCAGGACGGAGTGCGTCTTGGTGTACGCGTACCAGCCGAACGCGCCGGCGACGAGCACGGTGCCGGTGGCGACCGCGGCGCCGAAGGCGAGGGCCGTGCGGCGGCGGGCGGCGTGGGCGAGGGCCCTGCCGGGGGGTGTTGCGGGTGGTGTTGTTGTCGGTGTTGCTGTCGGTGTCGTGCCCGGCTCCGTCGCGGTCGCGGGGAGGCTCGCGGTGACACGGAAGCCGCCGTCGTACGGTCCCGCGGTGAGCGTGCCGCCGTGTGCCGCGGCCCGGGCGCGCAGGTCGGCCAGGCCGGAGCCGGTGCCCGGGGGCGCGGGGCGGGGTGAAACCCCGTGCGGGGGCGGGGCGTTGGTGACCTCGATCGTCGCGCCCGCGTCGGTGTGGGTCGCCGCTACGGTCACGGGGGCGCCCGGCGCGTATTTGGCGGCGTTGGTCAGGGCCTCCTGGACCACGCGGTACGCGAGGCGGCCGGTGCCGGCGGGGGTGTCGGCCGGTGTGCCGACGCCGACCGGGCTGTCCGGGTCGCCCGCGCTGCCCACGCTGCCCACGCCGACCGTGCTGTCCGTACCGTCGGACACGTACCGTACCGGAAGGCCCGACTCCGCCGCTCGCGCCACCAGTTGCTCCACCGTCTCGCCGGGCGGGGCCAGCGGTGCGGTCTCGTCGCCCTCGTCCCGGAGTACGCCGATGACGGCGCGCAGCCGGTCCGTGGCCTCCGCAGCGGCGGCGCGCAGGTCGGACGCGGCGGCCTGGTGGCGTTCCGGCAGGTCGGGGGCCACCTGGAGGGCGCCCGCGCGGACCGCGATGAGGCTCAGTTCGTGACCCAGCGAGTCGTGCATGTCCTGGGCGATGCGGGCGCGTTCGCGCAGGCGGGCGCGGTCGGCGACGATGCGCTGCTCGCGTTCCAGCTGGTCCGCGCGGGCCCAGCCCGCCGCCGCCAGCTCCTGGCCCTGGCGCCAGTAGCGGCCCGCGAGCCAGGGGAAGACCGCGCCGAACAGCAGCGTGCCGGTGAGGACCAGCCACTCCACGACCGGGTCCACGTCCCGGATCGCGATCCTGAGCGTGCCCGCGGCCCAGACCGCCGCGAAGGCGAGCAGGGCCGGGCGGGCGCGGGAGCCGTGCCTGCCGAGGAGCAGCGCGAAGACGGCCAGGGCCGGGCCGTACGAGGCGGTGAACAGGGCGGGGGCGGTGAGGCCGAGGGCGGCGGCGAGGAGGAAGGCGGTGGCCGGGCGGGTGCGCCAGGTCGCGGTGGCCGCCGCGAGGGTGGTGAGGCCCGCGAGCCGGGCCCACAGGGGGCGGGGTTCGTTCAGGCCGATCGCGTCGGCGCTCGCCGCGGGTACGGCCAGGGCCGCCCAGAGGGCGGCGTCCAGGGGGCGTCGGCTCTTCACTCCCTCGACGCTACTTGCCGTCCGGCGGTGGACGCCCCTGTCGATCGTCAGGTCTCCCCGGTGGTGGGCTGAGCTGTCCGCCGCTCCGCGACGGAGTTCCCCACCCACCCGCCCTCACTACCTGACGGACACGTATGGGTGGCCGGACGGTCCGGTGCGTCGACGGGTGAGTGGGTGGGTGGGGCTGTTGAACGGACGTGGCGGGCGGGCGCGGCCATGGAACGGACGTAGTGGGGGGCAGGGCCGTGGAACCGACGTGCGGGCGGGCGGGGACGCAGAACCGATGCGCGGGCGGGCCCGGTGGAGCCGACTTGTGGGGCCGTCGCAGCGGCGGGCCGGGGGGACTGACACCCGACGAGGACGCGCGGGGTGGGCGGCCTCCCGTGAAGGCGGCGCGCAGGGCGGGACCGCGGACGCGGGCGGCGGGCTCCCGCCGGCAAGACGTACACGGCAGCCGAGGCCCGACAGGACCGCCCACGCGTGCGGCGGACTCCCGCCGGCAAGACGTACACGGCAGCCGAGGCCCGACAGGACCGCCCACCCGTGCGGCGGACTCCCGCCGGCAAGACGTACACGGCAGCCGAGGCCCGACAGGACCGCCCACCCGGGCGGCGGACTCCCGCCGGCAAGACGTACGCCGCGGCCGGGGTCCGGCGGGGCCGCCCACGCGGGCGGGGGACTCCTGCCGACAACAACACCTACGCGACGGCCGAGGTCCGGCAGGACCGCCCACGCGGGCGGCGGGCTCCCGCCGACAAGGCGTGCGCGGCGGCCGGGGGCCGGGGAGGGCGGGTGGCGGGTAGGTGGGCGTCGGCCCAGTCGTGCCGTTGGCCCGTCGGCCACCGACCGCGTGGCAGGATCGTGGGCATGCCGACCGCACTCGCCGCCGATCTCGTCAGCGACGGCACCGCCGACGCCCGTTCGCTGGATGAGCAGTTCCACTCACCCGTCATCGCCTGGTTCGAGGCCAACGCGCGCGATCTGCCGTGGCGGCGCGAGGACGCCGGGCCCTGGGGGGTCATGGTCAGCGAGTTCATGCTGCAGCAGACGCCGGTGAGCCGCGTGCTCCCGGTGTACGAGCAGTGGCTCGCCCGCTGGCCGCGCCCCGCCGACCTCGCCAAGGAGGCGCCCGGCGAGGCCGTGCGCGCCTGGGGGCGGCTCGGGTATCCGCGGCGGGCGCTGCGGCTGCACGGGGCCGCCGTCGCCATAACGGAACGGCACGGCGGCGACGTACCGGCACAGCACGCGCAGCTGCTCGCGCTGCCGGGCATCGGCGAGTACACCGCGGCGGCCGTGGCGTCGTTCGCGTACGGGCAGCGGCACGCCGTGCTCGACACCAACGTGCGCCGGGTGTTCGCGCGCGCCGTGACCGGCGCCCAGTACCCGCCGAACGCCACCACCGCCGCCGAGCGCAAGCTCGCCCGCGCCCTGCTGCCCGAGGACGAGCGCACCGCCTCGCGCTGGGCCGCCGCCTCCATGGAACTGGGCGCCCTGGTGTGCACCGCCAAGAACGAGGACTGCGCCCGCTGCCCGCTGGCCGCGCACTGCGCCTGGCTGGGGGCGGGCAAGCCCGCGCACGCGGGACCCGCGCGCCGCGGCCAGACGTACGCCGGCACCGACCGCCAGGTCCGCGGCAAACTGCTCGCCGTCCTGCGCGAGGCCGTCTCGCCCGTACCGCAGTCCACGCTCGACCGGGTGTGGGACGAGCCGGTGCAGCGGGCCCGCGCGCTCGACGGCCTGGTCTCGGACGGCCTGGTCGAGCCGCTGCCGGACGGGTACTACCGGCTGCCGCTGACCTGAGCCACTGCCGGACGGGGGCCACCGGGCTCCCGCCGACCCGCGCCGCCGGGCCACCCCGGCCCCCCCGGGCACCCCGTCCATCGCAGGTGACACAGGCCGAGCACCAACGAAACCACCGACAAAAAGGGCATCAACACCCACACTCACCTGCCGGTTTACGCCTGCCCTACTTCTGTTACACAACCGACGTACAGCCGTGCGTCCGCCGCTGGCTGCTCCGCACAACGCCGTGACACGGCCTCCGTAACTTCATTCCCGTACCGCACAGGCAAGGGATCAGCGGTCGCGAGGCTCACCGGAATCGACCGGGGACAGCCGGGGACGAACGGGAACGGAGGCGGTTGGAATGGCGCACGGCGAGGTGCTCGAGTTCGAAGAGTACGTCCGCACTCGGCAGGATGCCCTGCTGCGCAGCGCCCGGCGGCTCGTCCCGGACCCGGTCGACGCGCAGGACCTGCTGCAGACCGCGCTCGTGCGGACCTACGGCCGCTGGGACGGCATAGCCGACAAGCGCCTCGCGGACGCCTATCTGCGCCGCGTCATGATCAACACGCGGACGGAGTGGTGGCGCGCCCGCAAGCTCGAAGAGGTGCCCACCGAGCAGCTCCCGGACGCCTCCGTGGACGACTCCACCGAGCAGCACGCGGACCGCGCCCTGCTGATGGACATCATGAAGGTGCTCGCCCCGAAGCAGCGCAGCGTCGTCGTGCTGCGACACTGGGAGCAGATGTCCACAGAGGAGACGGCCGCCGCGCTTGGCATGTCGGCCGGCACGGTCAAGAGCACGCTGCACCGGGCGCTCGCACGGCTCCGTCAGGAGCTGGAGAGCCGCAACGCCGACGAGTCGTCGTCGCAGTCGGCCGGATCCCCCGCGCGCGTGCTCGAACGTGAGGAGCGGGAGCGTTGCGCGGCCTGAGTGCCCGGACCGGACCAAGGGGCCGGGCCACAAGACAGTGGAAGGCGGGGAGCACGGCGGTGGCCGTGCTCGCCGCCCTCGGCCTTTTGATCGGCCTCACCGGCTGCTCCACCGGCGGCTCCGGCACCCGGGACGAGGGCCCGGCACGCGTCGGCGCCATGCCCCCCACCTCGCACTCGGCCTCCCCGTCGCCGGCTCCGAAGAGCGTCGACGCGGTCCGGATGATCAAGGACGACCCGAAGGTCAGCCTGGCCGTCAAACGCGACCTGAAGCCGTGCACCGCCGACGAGTACCCCGTGGACGTCTCCTACGGCAACCTGACCGGAGCAGCCTCGGCCGACGTCGTCGTGAATGTTCTGACCTGCGCTGACAGGGTCGGCATCGGCAGTTACGTGTATCGCCCCGAAGGCAAGAAGTACGAGAATGTCTTCGCCGACGAGCAGCCTCCCGTCTACTCCGAAATAGACCGCGGCGACCTGGTCGTCAGCAAGCAGCTGTTCGGCAAGGACGGCTCGGTGTCGGATCCGACGGGGGAAGAGATCATCACCTACCGCTGGACGGAGAACCACTTCGCCGAGAAGGAACGCACGCGCAACAACTACAGCAGCGCGGTGAGCGGCGAGACTTCCGCCCCGGCAGAGAACTGACGTACACCGGACGCCGGGACCGCAGAACACCACTGGTCCCCCAGAAGCCCACCGACCCCCTGAACCGAGCGGAACTGAGAGCACCCGATGGCAGAACACACCCATGTCCTGTTCGTCGAGGACGACGACGTCATCCGCGAGGCCACGCAGCTCGCCCTGGAGCGCGACGGCTTCGTGGTCACCGCCATGCCCGACGGCCTGTCGGGCTTGGAGGCGTTCCGGGCGAACCGTCCCGACATCGCGCTGCTCGACGTGATGGTGCCCGGCCTGGACGGCGTCAGTCTCTGCCGCCGCATCCGCGACGAGTCGACGGTGCCGGTGATCATGCTGTCGGCGCGCGCCGACTCGATCGACGTCGTGCTGGGTCTTGAGGCGGGCGCCGACGACTACGTGACCAAGCCGTTCGACGGCGCCGTCCTGGTGGCCCGCATCCGCGCCGTGCTGCGGCGCTTCGGGCACGCCAGCGGGCCCGGTTCGGCCGCGCCCGCCGCGGAGAAGAGCGAGACCGCGGAGGGCGGCGTGCTGACCTTCGGCGATCTGGAGATCGACACCGAGGGCATGGAGGTACGCCGCGGCGGCGAGCCGGTCGCGCTGACGCCGACCGAGATGCGGCTGCTGCTCGAGTTCTCGTCCGCGCCCGGCACGGTCCTGTCCCGCGACAAGCTCCTCGAGCGCGTCTGGGACTACGGCTGGGGCGGCGACACGCGCGTGGTCGACGTGCATGTGCAGCGACTGCGCACGAAGGTGGGGCAGGACCGCATCGAAACGGTCCGCGGATTCGGCTACAAGCTCAAGGCGTGAGCTTTCGGCGTGCGGGAACACAGGGGTCTGCCATGGGCGGGGGACAAGGGTCTGCCATGGGCGGGGGACAAGGGTCTGCCATGGGCGGGGGACAAGGGTCTGCCATGGGCGGGGGACAAGGGTCTGCCATGGGCGGGGGACAAGGGTCTGCCATGGGCGGGGGACAAGGGTCTGCCATGGGCGGGGGACAAGGGTCTGCCATGGGCGCGGGACAAGGGTCTGCCATGGGCGCGGGACAGGGGATTGCCATGCGCGGGAGCATGAACGCGGGCGGGAACAGGGCGCCCGCGCCGGGCGGTCCGCCGGGCGGTCAGCCGCGCGCGCGGCTGCGGGCGCGAGGGCTGCGCGGGCTGCGTGAGCTGCTGCGGCCGCAAGGGCTGCGGGACCTGCTCGGTGCGCGGCTGCGCACCGGCGTGCGCTGGAAGATCGCCGCCGCCATCGGCCTGGTCGGCGCGCTGGTCGCGGTGGCACTGAGCCTCGTCGTACACAACGCCGCCTGGGTGTCGATGCTCGACAACGCCCGCGACCTGCAGGACGAGCGCGTACAGATCGCCCAGCGCACTTTCGATTCACGGGGCACCACGTCCGCCGTCTACGGCGCCAAGATCGACGACCCGCAGCTCCCCAAGGAACTGCGGCAGAAGGTCCTCACCGGCCGCCGGGCCACGTACGTGCAGGAGCACAAGAACGGCGAGCCGGACATCTGGGGCGCGGTGCCGCTCAGCAACGGCCGCGTCCTGTCGGTGCACTCCCCCTTCACCGACCGCAGCACCGCCATCATGAAGGACCTCGACCAGGCCCTCGTCATCGGCTCCATCGCGGTCGTCTTCGGCGGCGGCGCCATCGGCGTGCTCATCGGCGGCCAGATAGCCCGCCGGCTGCGCAAGGCGGCGACGGCCGCGGGCGAGGTGGCGCAGGGCCAGACCGACGTGACCGTCCAGGAGGCCATCGGCGGTTACGTACGCGACGAGACCGACGATCTCGCCCAGGCCGTGGACGCCATGGCCGACGCGCTCAAGCAGCGCCTGGAGGCCGAGCGCCGGGTGACCGCCGACATCGCGCACGAGCTGCGCACGCCGGTGACCGGGCTGCTCACGGCCGCCGAACTGCTGCCGCCGGGCCGGCCCACCGAGTTGGTCAAGGACCGCGCCCAGGCGATGCGCACGCTCGTCGAGGACGTACTGGAAGTGGCCCGGCTCGACTCCGCGTCCGAGCGGGCCGAGCTGCAGGACATCACGCTCGGCGAGTTCGTCAGCCGCCGGATGGCCGTGCTCAGCCATGACGTGCGGGTGATCGTCGTGCACGAGTCAGAGGTCACCACCGATCCGCGCCGCCTGGAGCGCATCCTCGGCAACCTCGTCGCCAACGCCGCCAAGCACGGCAAGCCGCCCATCGAGGTCAGCGTCGAGGGCCGCGTGGTGCGGGTGCGCGACCACGGGCCCGGCTTCCCCGAGGCGCTGCTCGCCGACGGCCCGAGCCGCTTCCGCACCGGCTCCGCGGACCGCGCGGGCCGCGGGCACGGCCTGGGCCTGACCATCGCGGCCGGCCAGGCGCGGGTGCTCGGCGCGCGCCTGACCTTCCGCAACATCCGCCCGCCGGGCGCCGCGCCGGACGAGCCCGCCGAGGGGGCGGTGGCGGTGCTGTGGCTGCCGGAGCACGCGCCGACGAACACCGGGAGCTATCCGATGCTTCAGCTTCCGGACAAGTGGGACAAGTAGCCGAGCGCTTGCGGTACGCCCGTGGCCGGGCCCGGCCACGGGCGCGCCCGGCCGTGGCTCAGCAGCCCCAGTCCTTGTCCAGGTCAAGATCGCCCTCGCGCGGCTGCGTGAACGAGAACCAGTTGCCGGAGTCGTCGCGGAAGATCGCCTCGATGCCGTACGGCCGCTCCTGCGGCTCCTGGAGGAACTCGACGCCGCGCGCCTTCAACTTCTCGTAGTCCCCGTGGATGTCGTCCGTGCTGAGGGCGCCCGCGCCGAGCACGCCCTTGGTGACGAGCTTCCGCATCGCCTCGGCCGACTCGGCGTCCATGCCCGCGCCGCCCGGCACCATCAGGGCCAGCATCAGCTCCGGCTGGTCCTTGGCGCCGACGGTGAGGAAGCGCATGCCGCCCTCGCCGAGCGTCATGTCCGTGCGGACTTCCAGGCCGAGCTTCTCCGTGTAGAACTCCTTGGCCCGGTCCTGGTCGAGGACCCAGACGGTGGAGATGGCGAGTCCCTTGATCATGATGTGCTCCTGGTGAGGGGGCTTTCGTGCTTGCGCGGCCACCGTAGGCAGGGCGGTGGCCGGGCCGCTTCTCAAGAATTGCGCTCCGGGGGCTCGGCTCTGTCGGGGTGCTCCGCTCCGTCCCGCTGCTCCGCTCCGTCCGGGCGCTCGCCTCTCGGCGTCCCCGTCCCGTCCTCCCCCGACCGCGCCGGGAACCCCCCGGCCCACAGCAGGGCATAGCACCCGGGGATCAGCGCCGCCCCGCGCCCCACGTGCTTGGCGCGATACTCGCTCGGGGTGAGGCCCGTCTGCCGTTTGAAGGACGACGAGAACGTGCCCAGGCTGGTGAAGCCGACGAGCATGCAGATCTCGGTGACCGCGAGGTCGGCCGAGCGGAGCATGTCCTCGGCCCGCTCGATGCGGCGGCGCGACAGATACTGCCCGGGCGTCTCCCCATACGCCTCCTTGAAGGCGCGCAGGAAGTGATAGCGCGAATAGCCGGCGTGCGCAGCCACCGCGGCCAGGTCGAGGGCGGAGTCGGCCCAGTCACGGTCCATCGCGTCCTTCGCAAGGCGCAGCTGCCGCAGTCTCTCCACGTCTCCGATGCTGGCACGCCCCACTGACAACGGCCGCCCGGCACCCGGCGACGCCCCCCTTGGCCCAGGGGCGACGCCCCCCTTGCCCCCCACGCTCCCTCGGCCACATGGCGACGGCCCCCGACACCGAAGCGTCGGGGGCCGTACGGCCGGGCGGAACGGCGGGTCAGACGGCCTCTGCCACCGTCTTCTCCCGCTCCCCGCGCGCGGAGTCCCCACCCGCGTCACCGGCCGGCTTCTTGTCCGCGGGCCCGGCGCCCCGCAGCGGCGTCTCCTTCACGAAGAGCGCCGCGAGCAGCGCGCCCACGGCCATCACGGCGGCGAGCAGGAACGCCACGTGCGTACCGGAGGACACCGCGTGCTGGTAGGCGTCGCGCACCGGCTCCGGGAGCTTGGCGAGGCTCGCCGCGTCGAGCTGCGCGGAGTGCTCGGTGACCTTGGCGACGCCGCCGCCCGCGGCACCGGCCCGCTCGGCCATCTCGTCCTGGACCCGGCTGTTGAACAGCGCGCCCATGATCGCGACACCGAAGGACGAGCCGAGGGTGCGGAACAGCGTGGCCGAGGACGAGGCGACGCCCATGTCCTTCATCTCGACGCTGTTCTGCGCGACCAGCATCGTGATCTGCATCAGGCAGCCCATGCCGGCGCCGAGGACGGCCATGTAGACCCCGGTCGTGAAGCGCGAGGTCCCGGTGTCCATCTGCGCGAGCAGGAAGAGCCCGGTGGCCATCAGTACGCTGCCGGCGATCGGGAACACCTTGTACTTGCCGGTGGCCGTGGTGAACCGCCCCGCGACCATGGAGACGGCCATCATCGCGAGCAGCATCGGCATCAGGAGCAGCCCGGAGTTGGTGGCCGACGCGCCCTGCACCGACTGCTGGTAGAGCGGCAGGAAGAGCATCGCGCCGAACATCACGAAGCCGGTGAGGAAGCCGACCACGGACATCAGGGAGAAGTTGCGGCTGCGGAAGATGTGCAGCGGCATGACCGGCTCGGCGGCCTTCTGCTGCACGAACCAGAAGCCGACGAGCGCGGCGACGCCAAGTCCGATCAGCTCCATGATCACGGCCGAGTCCCAGGCGTACTCCGTACCGCCCCAGGTGGTGACCAGGACGAACGAGGTGATGCCGGTGGTCAGCAGCGCGGCACCGAGATAGTCGATGCGGCCCTGGGCGCGCTTCTTCGGCAGGTGCAGGACGGCGCTCACCATGAACAGGGCGACGATGCCGAGCGGCAGGTTGATGTAGAAGGCCCAGCGCCAGCCGAGGTGGTCGGTGAGAGTGCCGCCGACCAGCGGCCCGCCGATCATCGCGACCGCCATGACGCCGGTCATCATGCCCATGTACTTGCCGCGCTCCCGCGGCGGCACGAGCTCCCCGATGATCGCCATCACGCCGACCATCAGGCCGCCCGCGCCGAGCCCCTGCACGGCCCGGAAGCCGATGAGCTGCCCCATGTCCTGGGCGAGGCCGCTGAGCGCGGAGCCGATCAGGAAGATCACGATGGAGGCGAGGAAGGCGCCCTTGCGCCCGTACATGTCGCCGATCTTGCCCCAGATCGGGGTGGAGGCGGCGGTCGCGAGGGTGTACGCGGTGACGACCCACGACAGGTGCTCCAGGCCGCCGAGGTCGCCGACGATCGTCGGCATCGCGGGGGCCACGATCATGTTGTCGAGCATCGCGAGCAGGATCGCGACCATCAGCGCGAAGATCACGACGCGCACGCTGCGCTGCTCGGGCTCCGCCCCGGTTCCGGGCAGGGCCGCGTCAGCCCCTTCCCTCCCGGCCTGTTTCTTGGTGTCTGCCACGGTCCCCACTCCCCTGTACGTGTGCTCGTGCGCCCGCCGCACTTACTTGCCGCCCGGCAAGTTGGCTACAGTGGAGGAAAGTAGACCCTTAACTAGCCGGGCGTCAAGTAAGTTCTGGCGAGGGCGGGAAGAAGTGCGAGGATCGCCACCATGGGCAGCACAGACAAGCGGCAGCGCCGGGGGGACACCCGCCAGCGCATTCAGGACGTGGCACTCGAACTCTTCGCCGAGCAGGGGTACGAGAAGACGTCACTGCGCGAGATCGCGGAGCGTCTTGAGGTCACGAAGGCGGCGCTGTACTACCACTTCAAGACAAAAGAGGACATCCTCACCAGCATCTTCGACGACCTGACGCGGCCCATCGACGAGCTCATCGCCTGGGGCAAGGAGCAGCCCCGCACGCTGGCGGTCAAGCGCGAGATCCTGACCCGCTACAGCTTGATCCTGACCGAGGCCGCTCCGCTCTTCCGCTTCATGCAGGAGAACCAGGCGACGATGCGCGACCTGAAGACGGGCGAGAGCTTCAAGGACCGCATGCTGCAGCTCCTCGACATCCTCACCGACGACGATCCGGCGACGCCGCTGACCGTGCAGGTGCGCTGCTTCAGCGCGCTGTTCACGATGCACGGCGGGATGTTCGTGCTCAAAGGCGCCGATGGCGACCCCGAGGAGAAGCGGAAAGCCATCCTCGAGGTCGCCATCGACTTGGTGACCCAGGCGCATCACGGCGCCTGAGCCGGGGCGCACGCGCGGGGGATCGGACGCGCACACCCCGCTCGCGGGGGAACGGGATCACTCCCGGGGAAACGCGATCAGACGCGCACGCCCTGCTCGCGCAGGAAGTTGACCGGGTTGACGGCCGAGCCGTAGTTCGGCGTCGTACGGATCTCGAAGTGCAGGTGCGGGCCGCTGGAGTTGCCGGTGTTGCCGGACAGGGCGATGCGCTGGCCGGTGCCGACGGTCTGGCCGGGGCGGACCTCGACCTTCGACAGGTGCGCGTACTGCGAGAACGTGCCGTTGGCGTGCTTGATCACCACGGCGTTGCCGTACGCGGGGCCGTCACCGGCGCCGTTCGGGCCCGCCTTGACGACGGTGCCGCCGTGCACGGACTTGACCACGGTGCCGACCGGGACGGCGAAGTCCTGGCCGGAGTGCTTGCTGGACCACATGCTGCCGCCGAGGCCGAAGCTGGCGGACAGGCGGTAGTTGTCGACCGGGTCCTGCCAGGCGGCGGCCTTCTTGGCGGCGGCCTGCTTGGCCTGGGCGGCCTTCTTCGCCGCGGACTGCTTGGCCTGCTCGGCGGCCTTGGCCTGGGCGGCGGCCTGCGCGCCCACGGAGGAGGCGGTCACGGACCGGACCCCGCCCTTGGCGTCGGCGGCGGCCGCCATCCCGGCACCGAGCACCGTCGTGACGCCGACACCGGCGGCGAGGACGGCCACCCGGGTGCGACGCAGGGACGGGCCGGAAGAGTGGGACTTGGCGCGCTTCGACATGGGGGAACCTCCGGGGCAAGGCATGGGGGACGGGGGCGTGCGGCGTGTGGCCGGCACGGGCGTACGGGGTCTTGCTGGCAAAAGGGAATCCGGCCCGCGTACTGCGCATGCCGGACGGCCATCCCTTGGTAACCCCCACCCCGCCCCACCCCCAAAACGCCCCTCTACTAGCCGCGGCCGTAGCCGGTCCCGCCCACGACGGCGGCCGGTACCGGCCCCGGCCGTGCGCGAGCCCGCCCCCGACGGCGGTCGAGGCGACCGGTTCCGGGCCGAAAGTCCCGTCCTGGCGGCCGAAGAGCACCACTAATCCGCCTCGTATGTGACGTATGCCCTGTGCGTCATGTCACCGGACGGCAAGATCCACCACCACGGGAATGTGACGCCCACTACGCTCGCGCGCATGGATCCCGCGGCCCTTGGCATCCGCATCGCGTCCGGCGTCGTCTCCCCGCTGATCAGGAAGCTGTTCGCGCGGCCGGGGCCCGGGGCGGGCCTGGTGGACGAACCCGTACGCGTCGACGCCCTGGTGTCCTTCAGGGGCGAGCGGCGCGAGCTCGCGGAGAAGGACGTACGCCACCTCGTGACCGAGCTGGTCCGCCAGGCCCTGCGCACCGGCGAGCGCCCCCTCCCCGAGGACGAGGTAGAAGCCGTCGTCCACGCCCTGACCCGCACCCTCCTCGCACTCGGCGGCCTCACGCTCACGGACGTGGAGGCGGTGTCCCTGGGGCACGAGGAGCTGGCGCGCCGCCTGCGCCGGGCAGGCGAGCGCCCGGAGCGCGATCTTTCGGCGGACGCGACGTACTTCTACGACCGGCTGCTGCACACGGCGTGCCTGCACATCCTGAACTTCTTCACCCAGCGGTCGACCTTCGTACCCCACACCCTGGTGGCGCAGAGCCGACGCCAGGCGGAACTCGTAGCCAAAGTTGACGAGTTGATCGCCCGGGATCCCCTTCCCGGGGCGGCGGACGCGGTCTTCGAGCGGCGCTATCTCGCGTACGTGGCGAAGAAGCACGGCAAGCTGACGATCTTCGGCATCGACCTCGCCAACTCGCCCGGGAAGTGGCCGCTGGATGCGGCGTACTTGAGCCTGAAGGCGACCGGGCGCGGGCGGCACCTGGGAGACATCCGGTTGGGGGACAACTGGCGCCAGGTCGTGGAGGCGGACCTGGACCCGTCCCCTCGCCCCGCCGACGAGGCCCTCGCCGCCCACGACCGCGTCCTGCTGCGCGGCGAGGCGGGCTCCGGCAAGACGACCCTGGTCCAGTGGCTGGCGGTCTCGGCGGCGCGCCAGGGCCTGGACGAACGGGACGACCGCATGCCGTACCCGGACGACTGGGCCGACCGCATGGCCTACCTGCACGACCGCATCCCCTACGTCCTCCCCCTGCGCACCCTCACCCGCCACGGCGAACGCCTCCCGGCCCCGAAGGACTTCCTCCCGGCGGTCGGCTCCCCGCTGGCGGGCACGCAGCCCGACGGCTGGGAGTCCCGTGTCCTGACCGCCGGCCGCGCGCTCGTCCTGGTCGACGGCATCGACGAGGTCCCGGACGCGGAACGCGCCCGCACACGCGCGTGGCTGACGGACCTGATGGAGGCGTACCCCGGCAACCGCTGGCTGGTGACGTCGCGCCCGTCCGCCGTGCGCGAGGACTGGCTCGCGGACGAGGAGTTCACGGAGCTGACGCTGGCCCCGATGAGCGGGACGGACGTGGCGGCGTTCATCGGGCGCTGGCACGCCGCCGCGGCGTCCGGCACGCCGGACGAGGACGCCGCCCTCGCTTCGTACGAGACCCAACTCCTCGAAGCGGTACGGACGAAGCCCGACCTGGGCCGCCTCGCCACCAACCCCCTGATGTGCGGCCTGATCTGCGCGCTGCACCGCGACCGCCGGGGCTTCCTCCCGCTCGGCCGCAAGGACCTCTACACGGCGGCCCTGTCCATGCTCCTGATCCGCCGCGACCGCGAACGCCACATGGCGGTCCCCGAACTCCGCGAGGAGCCCCAGCTCCAGCTCCTCCAGCGGCTCGCGTACTGGCTCATCCGCAACGGCCGCACGGAGATGGACCGTGCCCGCGCCCAGTCGATCGTCGCGGACGCGCTTCCGGCCGTGCCGGAGCTGGCTTCCCTGGGCGACGCGGAGGCGGTGTACGCCCACTTCCTGCACCGCAGCGGTCTGCTCCGCGAACCCGGGCCGGGGACGGTGGAGTTCGTGCACCGCACGTTCCAGGACTTCCTGGGGGCGCGGGCGGCGGTGGACGAGGGGGACTTCGGGGTCCTGGCCGGGCACGGGGCCGACGACCAGTGGGAGGACGTCATCCGCATGGCGGTGGCCCAGGCGCGGCCCCGCGAACGGGCGGAACTCCTGGGCGACTTGCTCGCGTACGGCGACGGCCACCGGGACGCGGCGGCTCGCAAGCGGGCGCACCTGCTGGCGGCGGCCTGCCTGGAACACGCGGCGGAGCTGGCCCCCGCGGTGCGGGCGGAGGTGGAGCGGCGGACGGCGGAGCTGATTCCGCCGCGCACCGCTCAGGACGCGCGGGAGCTCGGCGCCGTCGGCCCGATGGTCCTCGGCCTGCTCCCCGGCCCTGACGAGCTGGACGGGGCCGACGAGGAGGTGGCCCGGCATGTGGCGATCGCGGCCACCCATGTGCGCTCGGACGCGGCGATCCCGTTCCTCGCGCGCTACGCGGACCACCCGTCCGTCGGGGTGCGCAGCCAGCTCATGTGGGGCTGGCACCGGTTCGACTGCCGTCTGTACGCGGACCAGGTCGTCGCCCGCCTCGACGACGGGGAGACGCACTTCACGCTGCGCAGCGATGAACAGGCCGCGGAACTGCACCGGTTGGGCCTGCGCCCCCCGCACCTGGACATCCGGCGCGGCCTCGCGCCGGAGACGGTGTCGCGCCTGCTCGCGGCATGTGAACCGGAGACCCTGATGCTGTGGACGCCGCCCGCACGGCTCGACCCCGAAGCGCTCGGGTCGCTGCGGAGGCTCAAGGCACTGCGCGTGTTCGACGTCGATGAACCCTGGAGCCTCTGCATGTTCCCGGCCGAGGCTCCCCTGAAGACCCTCGGTGTGCTCGGTCCCCGGCAGTACGTGGAGGACCTGGACGCCATGGACCGGTGGCCGGAGCTGGAGTGGGTCGTCTACGACCGCGACGACGGGCCGAGCACGGAGGCGGAGTGGCGGGTCCTCGCCCGGCTCCCCCGCCTCGACAAGCTGTACCTGTCGGCCAACAGCCTGTGGACCACGCCGCCGGACCTGAGCCTGCCGCACGTCACACAGGTTCATCTGGACCACACCGGGGGGTGGCACGAGGCTCCGGCGCGCCTCGCGAAGGTCTTCCCGGACATGACCCTGCTCTACGTGAACATCCGCTCGCGCGACGTCTCACTGATCGACGTCGGCGCCCTGGCCGCCGCGCTGCCGAAGCTGCGACGCGTCCGCGTGCCCGCCCCCCTGGCAACGGGGCTCGACGCCCTCCCCGAACACATCCACGTCGACGCCTACGACCTGGAACCCGCTCCGTCCGGAACCGCGCCGCCGCATCGCCCCCGGCAAGCGGCGTCCCGCACCCGCCCGGCAGCGCCGTGAGGCGACCGGACTCCCACCCCACTCCAACTCCCGTGAGTCTTCTGCTTCAGGACTCACGGTTCACGAACCACGTCAACGATTGACGGACCACGTCACAGGGGGCGCACCGCACATGGATCCCGCACTGCTCGGCACCCGCCTTGCGACCGCCGCCGTGGCACCGCTCCTGAAGAAGCTGTTCCGCCACGACGGCCCCGGCGCGGGCCTCACCGACCGAGCCGTACGCCTCACCCCCCTCCTCTCCTTCCGGGGCGAGCAACGCACCCTCACGGAGCGGGACGTACGGAAACTGGCCGCCCACCTGGTGCGGAGGGCGCTCGACACACCCGGCGAAACCCCGTGCCTGCCGGGCGAGGAGACCGCGGTCACCGACGCGCTCGCCCGCGCCCTCCTCGCCCTCGGCGACCTGGAGATGGACGACGTCCAGGCGGTACGTCTCGGCCACCGCGCACTCGCCCGCGAACTCCGCACCCGCGCGCCCGCCCCGGCACACCTCTCCGCCGACGCCACCGCCCTCCTCGACTCCCTCACCGAGCTGGCCTGCGTCCACGTCGTCCACTTCTTCACGCAGCGGTCCACCTTCGTGGCCAGCACCCTGGTGGAACAGACCCGCGCCCAGGCAGAACTGATAGCCAAACTTGACGAGTTGATCGCCCGGAACCCCCGTCCGGACCTGGCCGCCGCCGCGTTCGAGCGCCGCTACCTCGACCACATCGCCGAGAAGCACAACCGCATCACCATCTACGGCATCGACCTGCGCGAGTCCCCCGACCGCTGGCCCCTGGAAGTCGCCTACCTGAGCCTGGAGGCGACCACCGCCGAAAGCCGCCCCTACGGAGACCTCGACGGCCTCCTCGACCCCGGCCCCGTCACCGTCCAGCTCCCCGCCGACACGGCACTCGCCGAACACCCCCGCGTGCTGCTGCGCGGCGACGCGGGCTCCGGCAAGACCACGCTCGTCCAGTGGCTCGCCGTCAGCACCGCCACCCGCACCCGGTCCGCGCCCACCCCGTCCGCCTCCGACCGCGTCCCCTTCGTACTCCCCTTACGTACGCTGATCAGGACCGGAACCCTGCCCTCCCCCGACGCGTTCCTCACCGCCGTCGGCTGCCCGCACGCCGCGCCCGACGGCTGGGCCTCCGGCATCCTCCGCTCCGGCCGCGGCCTCGTCATGGTCGACGGCATCGACGAGGTCCCCGCCGCCGACCGCACCCGCACCCGCGACTGGCTCCTCGACCTCACCCACGCCTACCCCGGCAACCAGTGGCTGGTCACCTCCCGGCCCACGGCCGTGCGGCCCACCTGGCTCGCCGACCGCGACTTCCGCGAGCTGGCTCTCGCCCCGATGAACCGCGCCGACGTCGCCACATTCGTGCACCGCTGGCACACCGCGGCGGACGCGCAGCCGTACGCGGAACAGCTCCTCACCGCGCTGCGCGCCAAGCGCGACCTGGCCCGCATGGCCACCAACCCCCTCATGTGCGGCCTGATCTGCGCCCTGCACCGCGAACGCCGCGGCTTCCTGCCCCAGGGCCGCAAGTCGCTGTACGACGCGGCCCTCTCCATGCTCCTCACCCGCCGCGACCGCGAGCGCGGCATGGGCGCGCCGGACGGCATCGACCTGAGCGAGGAGGCCCAGCTCGAACTCCTCCAGTCCCTCGCCTACAGCCTGATCCTCGGCGGCCGCACGGAAATGGACCACGACGGCGCCCTGCTGCTCCTGGAACGCGCCCTCCCGACGATCGCCTCCGCCGCCTCACAGGGCGACGCGGAGGCCGTCTTCCGCCACCTCCTGCTCCGCAGCGGCCTCCTCCGCGAACCGGCCCCCGGCGTCGTCCACTTCGTGCACCGCACGTTCCAGGACTACTTGGGCGCGCGGGCCGCGGTGGCCGAGGGCCACCTCGACGCCCTGGTCAGCCACGCCGGCGACCCCCAGTGGGAGGACGTCATCCGCATGGCCGTGGCCCACGCCCGCCCCACGGAACGGGCCCGCCTGCTGAGACAGATCCTGGCGTCCGACTCCACCCCTCGCGCAGGCCTGCTGGCGCTGGCCTGCCTGGAGGACGCGACGTCGCTGGACCCGCGGGTACGGGAGGAGGTGGAGTCCCGAGCGTCGGGCCTCATACCTCCACGCACGGCAGCGGAGGCCCGCACCCTGGCGGAGGCGGGCCCGCTGGTCCTGGAACTGCTTCCGGGGCCGGAGGGGCTTTCGGACGATGAGGCGTTGGGGGTGGTCCATACGGCCCGGCTCGTGGGTACGGATGCCTCCCTGCCGCTGCTGAAGCAGTACCGGCAGCATCCGCACTCCAGCGTCCGCGTCCGGATCCTCCAGGCCTGGGACCAGTTCGACGCCGACGAGTACGCCGACGAAATCCTCTCCGGGATTCCCACGCAGGGAGTCTTCGTCACCGCCAAGAGCAGGGCACAGGCGCGGGCTCTGCGCCGGATCGGTGCACCGCCCCTGGTCACCATTTGGGGCAGCTACACAGCGCGCGAACTGCTCACTTTCGTCAGCCCGGAATCGCTCACCCACCTGCACGTCATCGACAACCCCGAGCTGACGGATCTCGCGCCATTCACGGCCCTACGACGTCTCGACAGCCTCGGGCTTTCGTCATGCCGACCGCTGCTGGATCTCAGCCCGCTGACCACGCTGGAGCTGACCGCGTTGACCCTGAGCGCTGCCGTGTGCGGGCTGGAGCGTCTGACAACACTTCGTACCCTCAACGTCAGCTCTCCCTTGGCAGGCGGTGACCTCACCGCGTCGTTGCCCGCCGGTGCCCCTCTGGAGTACCTCAATCTCAGTACAGGAGCCATTGGCAATACGGGACTGCGAGGCATCGGGCATTGGCAGGCCTTGAGATGCCTCATGCTGCGCGCTTCCAAGGGTGAACTCGGCACCGAGCACTTCGAGGAGATCGCAGCACATCCGTCCCTCGACGAACTTCACTTGGAAAGCGACCTTCTCCCCTCGTTCGCGCAGCAGTCCCCAGAACTCCCCGGAATCGAAACGCTCTACCTTTTCGGGCTGCACGGTACCGAGGATCTCGCCCCTCTGAGCAGGGTGTTCACCGGAGTACGCGCGGTCACCATCAACATGGCCCAGGACCACCACGTGTCGGCCGATCAATACAACAGCACGTTTCCCGACGCCGACGTCAGAGTCCTCAGCAACTTCTGGAACGCCCCACCCACCTGACCAAAAGGGGCTGCCCCGGACCGTACGAAACGGTCCGGGGCAGCCCCAAGCATGCCGCTCAGCAAAGCGCCAGCGTCACGCCTCCTTGCTCAGGTTGGGCCCGGCGCCCCCGCCGGCCGCGGACTCGATCGGCGGCACATCCGGCAGCGCCGTCTTCTCCTCGCCACGGAACGTGAACGTGGCGGCCTCGCCCTCACCCTCCGTGTCGACGACCACGATGTGCCCGGGGCGCAGCTCGCCGAAGAGGATCTTCTCGGAGAGCGTGTCCTCGACCTCGCGCTGAATGGTGCGGCGCAGCGGCCGCGCACCCAGGACGGGGTCGTACCCCTTCTTGGCGAGGAGCTCCTTCGCGGACTGGGAGAGCTCGATGCCCATGTCCCGGTCCTTCAGGCGCTCGTCCACCTTGCTGATCATGAGGTCGACGATCTGGAGGATGTCGCCCTGGCTGAGCTGCGGGAAGACGACGACGTCGTCCACGCGGTTGAGGAACTCGGGCCGGAAGTGCTGCTTCAGCTCGTCCGAGACCTTGTTCTTCATGCGCTCGTAGTTGGACTTCGTGTCACCCTGCGCGGCGAAGCCCAGGTTGAAGCCCTTGGAGATGTCCCGCGTGCCGAGGTTGGTCGTCATGATGATGACCGTGTTCTTGAAGTCCACGACCCGGCCCTGGGAGTCGGTCAGGCGACCGTCCTCCAGGATCTGCAGCAGCGAGTTGAAGATGTCCGGGTGGGCCTTCTCGACCTCGTCGAAGAGGACGACGGAGAACGGCTTGCGGCGGACCTTCTCGGTCAGCTGACCGCCCTCTTCGTAGCCCACGTAACCGGGGGGCGAACCGAAGAGACGCGACACCGTGTGCTTCTCGCTGAACTCCGACATGTCGAGGGAGATCAGCGCGTCCTCGTCGCCGAAGAGGAACTCGGCCAGGGCCTTCGAGAGCTCCGTCTTACCGACGCCGGACGGGCCCGCGAAGATGAACGAGCCGCCGGGACGCTTGGGGTCCTTCAGACCCGCTCGCGTACGCCGGATCGCCTTGGAGAGCGCCTTGACGGCGTCCTTCTGGCCGATGACGCGCTTGTGGAGCTCGTCCTCCATGCGGAGCAGACGCGAGGACTCCTCCTCGGTCAGCTTGAAGACCGGGATGCCGGTGGCCGTGGCGAGGACCTCGGCGATCAGCTCGCCGTCGACCTCGGCGACGACGTCCATGTCGCCGGCCTTCCACTCCTTCTCGCGCTTGGCCTTGGCGGCCAGGAGCTGCTTCTCCTTGTCGCGCAGGGAGGCGGCCTTCTCGAAGTCCTGGGAGTCGATCGCCGACTCCTTGTCGCGGCGCACGCCCGCGATCTTCTCGTCGAACTCGCGGAGGTCCGGCGGCGCGGTCATCCGGCGGATGCGCATCCGGGAACCGGCCTCGTCGATCAGGTCGATCGCCTTGTCCGGCAGGAAGCGGTCCGAGATGTACCGGTCGGCCAGGGTGGCGGCCTGGACCAGGGCCTCGTCGGTGATCGACACGCGGTGGTGCGCCTCGTACCGGTCGCGCAGGCCCTTGAGGATCTCGATGGTGTGCGGCAGCGACGGCTCCGCGACCTGGATGGGCTGGAAGCGGCGCTCGAGGGCCGCGTCCTTCTCCAGGTGCTTGCGGTACTCGTCGAGCGTGGTCGCGCCGATGGTCTGGAGCTCGCCGCGCGCCAGCATCGGCTTCAGGATCGACGCCGCGTCGATGGCGCCTTCCGCGGCACCCGCACCCACGAGCGTGTGCAGCTCGTCGATGAACAGGATGATGTCGCCGCGGGTGCGGATCTCCTTGAGGACCTTCTTCAGGCGCTCCTCGAAGTCACCGCGGTAGCGCGAGCCGGCGACCAGGGCGCCGAGGTCGAGGGTGTAGAGGTGCTTGTCCTTGAGGGTCTCGGGCACCTCGCCCTTGACGATGGCCTGAGCGAGGCCCTCGACGACGGCGGTCTTGCCGACGCCGGGCTCACCGATCAGGACGGGGTTGTTCTTCGTGCGGCGGGACAGCACCTGCATGACCCGCTCGATCTCCTTCTCGCGCCCGATGACCGGGTCGAGCTTGGACTCACGAGCGGCCTGGGTGAGGTTCCGGCCGAACTGGTCGAGGACCAGGGACGTGGAGGGCGTGCCCTCGGCAGGACCGCCGGCGGTGGCGGTCTCCTTGCCCTGATATCCGGAGAGCAGCTGGATGACCTGCTGCCGCACCCGGTTGAGATCGGCACCCAGCTTGACCAGGACCTGGGCGGCGACGCCCTCGCCCTCGCGGATCAGGCCGAGCAGGATGTGCTCCGTGCCGATGTAGTTGTGGCCCAGCTGAAGGGCCTCGCGGAGCGAAAGCTCCAGGACCTTCTTGGCACGGGGGGTGAAGGGAATGTGCCCGGACGGAGCCTGCTGGCCCTGCCCGATGATCTCCTCCACCTGCTGGCGGACCGCCTCAAGCGAAATGCCGAGGCTCTCCAGGGCCTTTGCGGCGACACCTTCACCCTCGTGGATCAGGCCCAGGAGGATGTGCTCGGTGCCGATGTAGTTGTGGTTGAGCATCCGGGCTTCTTCCTGAGCCAGGACGACAACCCGCCGCGCGCGGTCGGTGAACCTCTCGAACATCGTTAATCGCTCCTCAGAGCGGTCAGGCAGTAAGGGGACGCTCCCCTCCCTGTCCTTCCGCAGCTTAGTCCCGCAAGCGGGGACCGCTCATTCCAACTGCCGACACCCGTCCGGATCACCCTCACTACGGTAGAGAACGCTTCCTGACTCCAACGCCGACACATGCTCCAACCCGATGGTGCGAGACGATGTTCCCGCAGGCCAGGCAGTTACCCTCGCCATCAGTACGCCGTTGGCGAACGTGAGACACCTGAACGCTGCGTGTCGCCCCTCCCCACTAGGGATGTCTTACCCGTATGCACTGACACTCCATGCGGCGCGCACCGGTTCCCTCCGCTACGGGCGAACACCCTTGCGCCGTGGAGTACGCCATCACGCCCCCCGTTCCGCCACCGTACGCATCCGCGGAGACACCCAGCGTGACGCGGGCCGTAACTCAAGTGTGCCTCGCGCTGTTGCTCCGGGCATGGCCCTCAGCGTTCCCCACCCCAGGCCGCCGGCCGACCGGCGCGACGCGTCTGCCGCGGCCTCATGGGATCCGGCGGCGGTCACGTGCTGGTACGAGAACGGCCTCGGCTGGGCCGTGACGCCCGGGCCGGACCTCCGGCTGCTCACGGGGCTGCGCTTCGACGTGCTCGAGCTCCCGGCCGAGGCGGGCTTCGCGGCGCTGCGGCACCTGGGCCCGAGGGCGCCTGTGGCCCTGCACGGGGAGACGATGCGGCTGTTCGTGGCCGCGGGCAGCGCGGACGAGCTGCCGGGGCTGCTCGAGTGGCTGGAGTGGGGGGACATCCCCCTGGACCTCAGGGCGATCGGCGCGGGCGGTCTCGTCGACGCGCCCACCCCTCCCGGCATGGCCGGTCCGCGAGGGGCCGCCACGTGGCTGCGGCCCCCCGAGCCCGGCTACGAGGTGGAGGCGACGCTGCCGTCACTGACGGCCGTGCCGACCCTGGCGCCGAGCGCGGCCCTGTGCACGGGCGGCAGCGGAACCGACCCCCATTCCGGCTCCGCCGCGGGCTCCGATCTCGTACGCCTCGTGGACACGGCGGCAACGCAGTGCCACCGGGTCCGGCTGCGGCGCACGAACAGTCAGCCGTTGGCCTTCTCGTAGGCCTCGCGGATGGACGCGGGGACGCGGCCGCGGTCGTTGACCTCGAAGCCGTTGTCCTTCGCCCACGCGCGAATCTGCGCCGTGTCCTGGCTGGAGCCCGAAGCAGCGGCTCGCGCCTTGCCGCGCCCGCTGGAGCGACCTCCGGTCCGACGGCCGCCCTTGAGGTACGGCTCGAGCAGACCGCGGAGCTTGTCGGCGTTCGCGGTGGTGAGATCGATCTCGTACGTCTTGCCGTCCAGCGCGAACGTCACGGTCTCGTCCGCCTCGCCGCCGTCGAGGTCATCGACAAGAAGGACCTGAACCTTCTGTGCCACCGGATTTCCTTTCATCGATAACTTCAGGGCCGGACCATGCGGCGTGAGCCGCCGATTCGCCGCCCCCTGTTATATGCAGCACTGCAGTTACGTCGGAAAGCAAACCGCTTTTCTTGGAAAAACACAAACCCCTGGGAGAGACCGGCTCCACGAGATCCCGGGAAACATGCGCGTTTCGGACATAGGGCACCTGGGCATGTGACTGCCCGGAATAGCTCGGTCACGATCACAGATGCAGAAGCATCCGGCTGTTGCCCAAGGTGTTCGGTTTCACTCGTTCGAGGCCGAGGAACTCGGCGACGCCCTCGTCATAGGAACGCAGCAGCTCGCTGTAGACATCTGTGTCGACGGTATCGACGGGCGTCTCGCCGATCTCCACGAAGCCGTGCTTGGCGAAGAAGTCGACTTCGAAGGTGAGGCAGAAAACCCGCCGGACACCGAGCCAGCGGGCGGTCCGCAGCAACTCACCGAGCAGCAGATGTCCCACGCCCGCGCCCTTGACCTGTGGATTCACCGCCAGCGTGCGTACTTCGGCGAGGTCTTCCCACATCACGTGCAGCGCGCCGCAGCCGACCACCGCCCCCGCTTTGCCGTGGTCGGCCGTGCGTTCCGCGACCCAGAACTCCTGGATGTCCTCGTAAAGCGTGACGGTCGCTTTGTCGAGCAGGATGCCCCGGCGGACGTACGGGTCGAGCAGCGCCCGTACCGCGGGCACATCGGCGGTGCGGGCCCTGCGTACGGAGACCGCATTTGCCGGGAGCACACCGCGCGCCCCGAGTTCGCCGGGTGCCTGCGGGAGTTCGTCGGGCTGTGCTGGCATGAGCGGACGCTATCGCCCGGACCCCGGCTCGGGGCCGCCGGGGTTCTGCTCCCCTTCCGCCTCGCGTTCGGCCCCACCTTCGGCTTCGGCCTTGCGCTCGGCTTCGGCCTCGGCCCTTCGGTCGGCCTCGGCTTCGGCCTTGCGATCCGCGTCGCCTTCCATGCGCACCGTGTCGCCTTCCACCATGCGAACGGCGTCGCTCAGCGCTTCCCGCTGCTGCGGCGACATCATCCCGAAGAAGGCGACGAGAGCGGCCGCCGGGTTGTCGCTCTGCGACCAGGCTTCGTTCATCAGTGCGGCGGCGTACGCGGCACGGGTGGAGACCGCCTCATATCGATAGGCCCGGCCTTCCGCCTCGCGGCGCACCCAGCCCTTCTGATGGAGATTGTCCAAAACGGTCATGACGGTCGTGTACGCGATGGACCGTTCCTGCTGAAGGTCTTCCAGGACTTCTCGAACGGTCACGGGGCGGTTCCACTTCCACACCCGGGTCATCACTGCGTCTTCGAGTTCTCCCAATGGGCGAGGCACGCTTGAACAATAGTGGGCGAGGTCACTAATGGCGTGATGGACGTGGCATACCGGTCATTTCCGCAACAAAAAGGGCGTACGACTCGGTGTCGAGTCGTACGCCGGGGGCGTCTCGTGGTCCGGCGCCCCCTTCTGGTCCGGCGGCCGGTGGCTGCCGGCCTGCGGGCGGTCAGCGGCCGGTCAGCAGCCGGTCACGCGTCGCCGGTCTTGGGGGTCTGCCGGACGGACTCGGCGCGGGCGATCGCCGCGTCGACGGCGGCGTCCTCCTTGGCCTTGTTGGCGCCGCCCTGGGTCTTGACGATCGTCACGATGAGGCCGACGAAGAACACGGCCATCACTACGGGGGGCACGAGCGCGGAGACGTAGTCCATGCCCCCAGCGTAGCTAGCCCGCGGCGAGCCGCTGCGCCGGGGCGGCGGGCGGTGCCGGGCGTTTGGGCGGGAACACCTCGGCCGGCGTGGGCACCGGACGGGGGCGCTCCGGCGGGCTCGCGGGACGCTCGGCGGGCGGGTTCGGCCGGGGCGCGGGCTTCTGGCCCTTCTCGGACTTGTCGGCCTTGTCGGCCTTGTCGGCCTCGTCGCCGTTGCCGGCCTTCTCGTCCTTGTCGTCGGCGGCCGTGAGTCCGCCGGGCAGGGCGAGCAGGCGGGTGCGGGACGCGGGCACCGCGGGACGGTTCTCCACGTAATGGCTCTGTGCGGGCCGCGAGGCGGGCACGGCGGGCCTGCCTGCGCCGGTCCGGGCAGCGGTGACCCGGGCCTCCGTGGCCGCCGCGAGACGCGCCCGTACGGCTTCCTCCGCGAGCGTCCGGCAGCGGTCGAGCAGCGCGGCCGCGCGCGGGTTGCCGCGCAGGGCGCGCAGCGCCGCGAGGTCGTCGGCGCCCGGCCGGTACCCGGCGGGGAGCACGTCCTCGAGGAGCTCCAGATACCCGGCCGCGGTGCCGGGCAGCGCCGCTCGGTAGCGCGCGAGATCGGCCACCAGGAAGGCGCGCAGCCGGGCGCCCTCGCGCACCGCCTCGTCGATGTCGTCGGCGAGGCGCACGCAGGCCTGCACGGTCTGGTCGTCAAGGACACGAACGGTACTGGGGTGCAGGGCGTGGGCCAGAGCACGGCGGAGCACTCGCAGCTCCTGCGCACCGAAGGCCATGCCGCCCCGGGATCCGTATGGCGTGGGCATGGGGTGACGATACGCGCAAGACGAACAAAATCCTCTTAACGGACACCCGTCGGGGTGGCGGCTCGGTCCGGCCGCTGTGGGGGCGGCCCTGCCGCTGTGGGATCGGCCCGGCAGCGTGGGGTCAGTCCGGTCGACGTGGGGTCAGTCCGGTCGGCGTCGGGTCGTCGCGAAGGCGACCGCCCCCACGCCCAGGGCGCCCGCCGCCCCGGCCACGATCCACGGCACGATCCCCGCGCCGGTGTCCGCCATGCGCCCCGAGGGGGCCGGTGTGGACGACGGCTGGGCCGGTGTGGACGCGGGCGACGGGGTCACCGTCGCCGCGGGTGTGGTCGGTGTCGGTGCCGACGACGACGTGGCGGGCGGCGAGACAGCCGGGCCGTCGGCCGCCGGCGCTGCCATGAGCAGCGGTGAGACGACGAGACCGTCGGCCGCCGCCGCTGCCACCGGCGCCGCTCCTCCCGTCAGCGCCACCACCGCGACCGCCGCCACGACACCCAGCCGTGTCTTGCCCCTCATCCGCCCCACGCTCATCAGACACCCGCACCAGACACCCGGTCAGAACCCCTCGCAGCACAGACTCTTGGACGAGGAGCCAGGTTGTCCCGTGGAAGCGAAAAGTTGGCGACGAGCGGTGCTCCGCGGCGCGAAATGCGCGCTCAGCCGCGCGACACGTTCCGTTCGTAGACGAGCCGCAGCCCGATCAGCGTCAGCCACGGCTCGTGCTCGTCGATGACGGACGCCTCGCCGAGCACCATGGGCGCGAGCCCGCCCGTCGCGATCACGGTCACGTCCTCAGGGTTGCTGTTCGGCCCCGCCAACTCGCGCGCCATGCGCCGTACGACGCCGTCGACCTGCCCCGCGAAGCCGTACAGGATGCCCGCCTGCATGGCCTCCACGGTGTTCTTGCCGATGACGCTGCGCGGCCGGGCCAGCTCGATCTTGCGGAGCTGCGCGCCGCGTACGCCGAGGGCCTCCACGGAGATCTCGATGCCGGGGGCGATGACGCCGCCGGCGTACTCCCCGCGCGCGGACACCGCGTCGAACGTCGTCGCCGTACCGAAGTCCACGACGATCGCGGGGCCTCCGTAGAGCTCGACCGCCGCGACCGCGTTGATGATGCGGTCGGCGCCGACCTCCTTGGGGTTGTCCATGAGGATCGGCACGCCGGTCTTGATCCCGGGCTCCACGAGGACGGCGGGCACGTCTCCGTAGTACCGCCTGGTGACCTCGCGCAGCTCGTGCAGGACGGACGGGACGGTGGAGCAGATCGCGATGCCGTCGATGCCGTCGCCGAGCTCCTCGCCGAGCAGCGGGTGCATGCCCATCAACCCGTTGAGGAGCACGGCGAGTTCGTCGGCGGTGCGGCGGGCGTCGGTGGAGATGCGCCAGTGCTCGACGATGTCCTCGCCGTCGAAGAGGCCGAGCACTGTGTGGGTGTTGCCTACGTCGATGGTGAGCAGCATCAGCCGGCGGCCTCTCCGGAGACCGTGGCTTCGCGGAGGTCCAGGCCGATGTCGAGGATCGGCGAGGAGTGGGTGAGGGCGCCCACGGCCAGGTAGTCGACGCCGGTCTCGGCGTAGGCGCGGGCGTTGTCCAGGGTGAGGCGGCCGGAGGACTCCAGGAGCGCGCGGCCGGCGACGATGGCGACGGCCTCCTCCGTCTCGCCGGGCGTGAAGTTGTCCAGGAGGATCAAGTCGGCTCCGGCGTCCACGACTTCGCGGAGCTGGTGCAGGGTGTCCACCTCGACCTCGACCGGCACGCCCGGGAACATCTCCCGTACGGCCTTGAAGGCCTGCGTCACGCCGTCCGCGGCGACCACGTGGTTGTCCTTGACCAGGGCGGCGTCGGCGAGCGACATGCGGTGGTTGACGCCGCCGCCCATGCGGACCGCGTACTTCTCCAGGGAGCGCAGTCCCGGTGTCGTCTTGCGGGTGTCGCGGACCTTCGCCCCGGTGCCCTCCAGGACGTCCGCCCACGCGCGCGTGGCGGTCGCGATGCCCGACAGGCGGCACAGGATGTTCAGGGCGCTGCGCTCGGCGGTGAGCAGGTCGCGGGTGTGCGAGGTGACGCTCAGGAGCACGTCGCCGGCCTCGACCCGCTCGCCGTCCTCGACGTGCCGCTCGACCTCGAACTCGTCCTGGCAGACGACGGAGAACACAGCCTCGGCGACGCGCAGGCCCGCGACCGTGCCCGCCTGGCGCGCGGTGAAGTCGGCGGTGGCGACGGCGTCTTCGGGGATGGTGGCGACCGTCGTGACGTCCATGGCGTCCGGCGAGAACTCCATGTCCTCGGCGATGGCGAGGTGCGCGATGTCCTCGACCTGGACGGGGTCGAGGCCGGCGTCGGCCAGCATCCGGGCGAGCGTGGGGTCGAGGCCGCACTCCATCGCGTCGGGCGCCGCGTCGCCGCAGCCGCAGGCGTCGCCGCAGCCGCCGGTGCCGTCGGCGAGGGGGAGGTCGGGGGTGCTCACGTCGGTCACTGCTCCTGGGTGCTGGGGAAACGGGCGTTGTCGGTGGTGCGGGTGGCGAGGGTCCGGTCGGGATTGAGGCGTACGACGATGTGGCGTCCCCAGGCCTCGTCGTCGCGGTCCGCGTGGTCCTCCCGCCAGTGGCAGCCACGAGTCTCCTCGCGCCGCAGCGCCGCCGCCACCAGTACGCGGGCGACGCACAGCAGATTGGTGGTCTCCCAGGCGTCCACGCCGGGCTCGGCGGTCTTGCCGTCCTCGGCGAGGGCGCCCGCCGCGTCCGCGTGGACGGCGGCGAGCCGGTCGGCGGCCGCGGCGAGGGACGCGCCGGAGCGCAGCACTCCGGCGCCCTCGGTCATCACACGTTGGATGGTGAAGCGGGCCTCCGGGGGCAGCAGCGGGTGGGCCGGCCGCTCCGGGGGCGCCGTGTCGGCGGCCACGCGCGCGTGGAGGGCACCGGCGGCGTGCAGGGCGGCGATGTCGTCCACAATGCGCTCGGCGTAGACCAGGCCCTCCAGGAGGGAGTTGGAGGCGAGCCGGTTGGCGCCGTGCACGCCCGTGCAGGCGACCTCGCCGCACGCGTACAGGCCCCGCACCGTGGTGCGGCCGTGCTGGTCGGTGCGGACGCCGCCGGAGGCGTGGTGGGCGGCCGGGGCGACCGGCACGGGCTCGGTGACGGGGTCGATGCCGTGCGCGCGGCAGGCGGCGAGGATCGTCGGGAAGCGGGTGGCCCACATGTCGGCGCCGAAGTGCCGGGCGTCCAGGTACATGTGCTCGGCGCCCTGTTCCAGCATGCGGCGCGTGATGCCCTTGGCGACGATGTCGCGCGGTGCCAGCTCAGCGAGCTCGTGCTGCCCCACCATGAAGCGCACGCCGTCGGCGTCCACCAGGTGGGCGCCCTCGCCGCGCACGGCTTCGGAGACGAGCGGCTGCTGGCCCTCCGCGTCCGCCCCCAGGAAGAGCACCGTCGGGTGGAACTGCACGAACTCCAGGTCGGAGACCTCCGCGCCCGCGCGGAGGGCGAGCGCGACGCCGTCGCCCGTCGCCACGGACGGGTTCGTGGTCGCGGAGAAGACCTGGCCCATGCCGCCGGTGGCGAGCACCACGGCGGGCGCGTGCACGGCGCCGACGCCGTCGTGCTGGCCCTCGCCCATGACGTGCAGGGTGACACCGGCCGCGTGCCCCTCGTCGTCCGTCAGCAGGTCCAGGACCAGGGCGTTCTCGACCGTGGGTATGCCGCGCGCGCGGACCGCGTCGACCAGGGCGCGGGAGATCTCCGCGCCGGTCGCGTCGCCGCCCGCGTGCACGATGCGGCGGCGGTGGTGGCCGCCCTCGCGGGTGAGCGCCAGGGCGCCCTCCGCGGACTCGTCGAAGTGGGCGCCGGTCGCGATGAGGCGGTGTACGGCGTCGGGGCCCTCGGTGACGAGGGTGCGCACCGCCTCCTCGTCGCACAGGCCCGCGCCCGCCACGAGGGTGTCGTCCAGGTGCTGTTCGGGGGTGTCGCCCTCGCCGAGTGCCGCCGCGACGCCGCCCTGCGCCCAGCGCGTGGAGCCGTCGTCCAGGCGCGCCTTGGTGACGACGACGGTCTTCAGGCCGGCCGCCGAGGAGCGCAGGGCGGCGGTCAGACCGGCGACTCCGGAGCCGACGACGACGACGTCGGCTTCGAGCGCCCAGCCGGGGGCGGGGGCGTACAACCGTATGCCGGTGGCACTCATGCGGGGGCTCCGATCCGGGTCGGGCGGGTGGCGGTGTGGCGGGTGTCGGTGTGGCGGGTGTTGCCGGTGTGGCGGGTCTCAGCGTGGCTGTCCGGGCGGGCGCTCATGTGGAGGCTCATGCCGGGGCTCCGAACGTCAGCGGGATGTTGTCGATCAGGCGGGTCGTGCCGACCTTCGCGGCGACGGCGAGGATCGCCTCGCCCCGGTGGCCGGGGCCGATCTCCTGGAAGTCGGCCGGGTCGACGAGCGCCAGATAGTCCAGGACGAGCGGCGGGCGCAGGCGGGCCGCCTCGTCGAGGACCTGCCGGGCGGCGGCGCGGACCGCGTCGGGCCCGGCGGGACCCGTGGGCGCGGCCTGGGCGACGGCGTGCGCGTCGGCGGCCGCGCGGGCCTCGCCCAGGGCGTTCAGGCCGTCCACGCGCGCGTGCGTGGCGGGGGCGAGGGCGGCGCGGGCGCGCAGGGCCTCCTGGGCGGCGTGCCGGTCGCGGCCCGCGAACAGGGCGCGGGAGAGCGCGAGCGCGGTGCGGCGCTCCGTGGGCGACAGGTAGCGGTTGCGGCTGGAGCGGGCGAGGCCGTCGTCCTCGCGCACCGTCGGCACGCCGACGATCTCCACGCCGAAGTTCAGGTCGCGCACCATGCGGCGGATCACGGTGAGCTGCTGGGCGTCCTTCTGCCCGAACAGCGCCACGTCGGGCGCCGTCAGGTGCAGCAGCTTGGCGACGACGGTGAGCACGCCGTCGAAGTGCCCGGGGCGGGTGGCCCCTTCGAGGACGGTGCCCATGGGGCCCGCGGTCACCCGGACCTGGGGCTCGCCGCCGGGGTAGACCTCCTCTACGGAGGGGGCGAACACGACGTCCGCGCCCGCCTCCGAGGCGGTCTTGATGTCGGCTTCGAGGGTGCGCGGATAGCGGTCCAGGTCCTCGCCCGCGCCGAACTGAAGGGGGTTCACGAAGACGGTGACGACGACTTCGCCGTCGGCCCCGGCCGCCTCCCGTGCCGTACGGACCAGCGTGGCGTGGCCCTCGTGCAGGGCGCCCATCGTCATCACGACGGCGCGGCGGCCGGCCCGCGCGCGGGCGCGCAGTTCGGCGGCGGTGTGCAGCAGGGCGGTCGCGCGGCTCATCCGCCCGCTCCGTCCGCCGTGCCGCCGCGCGGTCCGTCCGGGCCGCCGGGGGCGGTCACGCCGCCCGCGAGGACGCCGAGCAGGTCCTCGGCGAGCTCCGGCTTGAGGAGGCCGTGGGCGAGGGCGCGGTCGGCGGTCGCGCGGGCCATCGCGAGATAGCCGGCGACGGTCTGGGGCGCGTGCTTGCGCAGTTCGGCGACGTGCGCGGCGACCGTGCCCGCGTCCCCGCGCGCGACGGGGCCGGTCAGGGCCCCGTCGCCGGAGCGCAGGGCGTTGTCGAGCGCCGCGCCGAGCAGCGGGCCGAGCATGCGGTCCGGGGCGGTCACGCCCGCGTCGCGCAGCAGCTCCATGGACTCGGCGACCAGCGTGACCAGGTGGTTCGCGCCGAGCGCCAGGGCGGCGTGGTAGAGCGGGCGGGCCTCTTCGGCGATCCACTCGGGCTCGCCGCCCATCTCGATGACCAGGGCCTCCGCGGCGAGCCGCAGCTCGTCGGGGGCGGTCACGCCGAACGAGCAGCCCGCCAGGCGCTGTACGTCCACGGGGGTGCCGGTGAACGTCATCGCGGGGTGCAGCGCGAGGGGCAGCGCGCCGGCGCGCAGGGCGGGATCGAGGACCTTGGTGCCGTACCGCCCGGAGGTGTGCACGAGCAGTTGGCCCGGGCGCACCGCGCCGGTCTCGACGAGGCCCTCGACCAGGCCGGGCAGCGCGTCGTCCGGCACCGTGAGCAGGACCAGGTCGGCGCGCTCGAGCACCTGGGCGGGCGACACGAGCGGCACGTCGGGCAGCAGCACGGCGGCGCGCCGCACGGAGCTGTCGGACACTCCGGACGCGGCCACCGGGCGGTGCCCGGCGAGCTGGAGTGCCGCGGCGAGTGCGGGGCCGACACGGCCCGCTCCGACGACGCCCACGGTGAGCCGCGCGGGGCGGTCCCTGGGGTCTGACCGGGGCTCCGGGTGCTGCTCCGGCCGGTGAGGTGCGTTCACGCGATGACGCCTTCCGTTCCAGTCCGCTCGGGGTACCGGACGATTTCTCGTCATGCTAACGCTATTGCCCGGCGCGGCGTCGTCGGCCGTCCACAGGCTGTGGGCATTCGTACGACCGCGCGCGATGATCTGTGGATGACCGGATACGGCGCGCGGGACGGCCGCGCAGGCGAGCTGGACGCACGGAACCGCGAGGGCGACGCGGACGCACGGAACGCCCGCGAGGGCGAACCGGCACCGACGACGGACGACGGCGAGCGGGGCGCCCCGGCCGAACGCGACGAGCGCGCGCGGCGGCTCGCGGCCGCGCGGGGCGCGAAGCGGGTCCTGGCGCGCTCCCCGATGAGCGTCTCCCTGGGCGAGCGCGTCTCGGCCCTGGCCGAGGGTGCCGCCGAGGTCGCGGACCTGGAGCAGTTCGGCGACATATACGGCGACGGCGTCGTCGCCGACCTGGAGGAAGAGGTCGCCCGGCTCCTCGGCAAGGAGGCCGCCGTCTTCTTCCCCACGGGCACGATGGCCCAGCAGGTGGCGCTGCGCTGCTGGGCGGGGCGTACGGGCAACGCGACGGTGGCCCTGCACCCGCGCTCGCACCCGGAGGTCCACGAGTCGGACGCCCTCTCCGTGGTGAGCGGTCTGCGCACCGTGCACCCCACGGACGAGCCGCGCTCCCCCACGGCCGACGAAGTGCGGGACTTCGAGGAGCCGTTCGGCACGCTGATGCTGGAACTGCCTCTCCGGGAGGCCGGTTTCGTCCTGCCCACCTGGGAGGAGCTGACGGACGTGGTGGCGGCGGCGCGCGAACGGGACGCCGTGGTGCACGTCGACGGGGCGCGCCTGTGGGAGTGCGCCCCGCACTTCGGCCGCCCGCTGACGGAGATCGCCGCGCTCGCGGACAGCGTCTACGTGTCGTTCTACAAGTCGCTCGAAGGCATCGCGGGCGCCGCGCTGGCCGGGCCGCGGCACCTGACCGAGGAGGCCCGCGCCTGGCGGCACCGGTACGGCGGCCTGATGTTCCAGCAGTTCCCGACCGCCGTCTCGGCGCTGCTCGGCCTCAAGCGGGTCCTGCCGCACCTGCCGGAATACGTCGCCCACGCGCGCGTGGTTGCGGACGCGCTGCGGGACGGATTCGCGTCCTCGCGGGTGCCGTGGTCGCGGGTGCACCCCGATCCGCCGCACACCCACCAGTTCCAGCTCTGGCTGCCGTACCCGCCCGAGGTCCTCAACGAGGCGACCCTCGCGCAGTCCGAGGAGACCGGGACCCAGCTCTTCTGGCGCTGGTTCCCGGACGGCCCGCCGGGCCTGTCCGTCACGGAGGTCACCGTGAACGGACCAGGCCTGGCGTGGACCGCCGACGACGTCAAGGAAGCGGTCGCGGAGTTCGTGCGCCGCCTCCCCTGAGACCGCGCAGGAGACGCCCGAGCGCCCCGCGCACCCGCCCGCGCGCCGGGCGTTCGTGGACGACGGCGTTGAAGCGCCCGTAGTCGCGCACCTCGCGCACGACCTGCCAGTCGTTGACTCCGGGAGCGGGCGGCGTCCGCCCCCCGTGCTGGGCGGCACGGTAGCTGTCGAGCAGATACTGCTGCGTAACACTCATAACAAACGACCTTCCACAACAAACAGTACTTAACGGACAAGTGAAAGACGCATCAAGCCCATCCGGCGTTTGAGGACGAGCCGCGAAGCGGCGAAAGGGGGGAAAGGGGCGCAGCCCCATAAGAACCCTGCAAGAGGCCCAAGGCCTGTGTCGCGTGGATTGACGCCAGCCGTCAATCGACGGCCGCGATGTCAGTGGCGAGGTGCACCATGGGGTCATGAGCGTGAGCATCGACATCACCGGACTGACGCCGGAGCGGATCCATGTCGTGCCCTCGCCCCTCAGTGAGCTCGGCATGGCGCTGCACGCGCTGTCCGAGCCCGCTCACCACCCGGGGCTGCAGGGCTGGGCGACAGCCGTCTCGGCGCGCCTGGCCCCGTGTCTCGCGGACCGCATGTGCGAGGCGGACTTCCTGTGGCGGACGACGTTCTCGGACGTCTTCGCGCCCTTCGCGGGCATCCCCGGCCGGACCACCCTCCCCGGTGCCACGCTCGCCGAAGAGCTGGACCTCCTGGACAAGCTGACGGACGAGCAGTTCGTGGACGCCGCCCTGGAGTTCACCTGCCAGCTGTCGTACGACCAGCGGTCGACGAACCCCCTGCACGACCCGAAGATGCGCCGGCACGCCCTGGAGTTGGCCGCCGCGCGCGGGGACCACCAAGTGCGGTTCACCAAGCGACTGCTGGACGATCCGCCCGCCGTGCGGGCCTGGTTCCGGCAGTTGATGGAGGACTGCGACGAGGCGTTCTTCGCGGACACCTGGTCCCGGGTCGGCCAGCAGCTCGCGGCGGACGCCCGCCACAAGACCGAACTGCTGCGGCGCAAGGGCTTGGAGGAAGCCCTGAAGGCCATCTCCGGAGCGGTGTCCCTGGACGAGGAGGCCCGGCGGATCACGGTCGACAAGATGGCGGTGGGCCACCATGTGACCGGCGACGGCGGCCTGGTCCTGGTGCCGACCAGCCTCGGCTGGCCCCACCTGATGGTCCTGCACCGGTACGGCTGGCAGTCCTCGATCACCTACCCCGTGAACTCCCCGGGCCTCGCCGCCCCCGCCTCCGTCGAGCAGCTCACCCGCCGCATGGCCGCGCTCTCCCACCCGGTCCGCATGCGCCTGTGCCGCCACCTGGCCCGCGGGTCGTACACCACGGGAGAGCTGGCCGACGCCCACGGCATGACGGCCCCGGAGATATCCCGGCACCTGAGCGTCCTGAAGAAAGCCGAGCTGATCACGACCCGCCGCCGCGGGAGGTACGTACAGCACCAGCTCGACCTGAGCGTGGTCTCACGCCTCGGCAGCGAGTTCATCGAGGGCGTGCTGCGCTGACACCGAGCGCCGGTCGCACACCGTGCGGGGCACCCGGCGCCCGCGTGGGCCCACCGCCCGCGCGGGCCCACCGACCCGGCGGGGCTCAGCCCGTGCGGCCCCCGGTGAGCTCAGCCCGCGCCGCCCCCGCCCGCCCGCACCAGACCCGTCTCGTACGCGAGCACGACCACCTGCACGCGGTCGCGCAGCCCGAGCTTGGTCAGGATGCGGCCCACGTGCGTCTTCACGGTCGCCTCGGACAGCACCAGGCGCGCGGCGATCTCGCCGTTCGACAGGCCCTGGGCGACGAGCACCATGACCTCGCGCTCGCGCTCGGTGAGCCGCTCCAGCTCCTTGTGCTGCGGCCGGCCGCCGGTGCCCGGCAGCATCGGCGCGAAGCGGTCGAGCAGGCGCCGCGTCGTGGACGGGGCGACGACCGCGTCGCCGCTGTGCACGGCCCGGATGGCGGCGAGCAGTTCGGCGGGCGGCACGTCCTTCAGCATGAAGCCGGACGCGCCTGCCTTCAGGCCCGAGAAGGCGTATTCGTCGAGGTCGAACGTCGTCAGGATGAGCACCTTCGGCGGATCGGCGTCGGCACAGATGCGCCGCGTCGTCTCCACGCCGTCCAGCTTCGGCATGCGTACGTCCATCAGGACCACGTCGACCGCCGTGGACCGCAGCTCCTGCAGCGCCTCGACGCCGTCACCGGCCTCCGCGACGACCTCCATGTCCGGCTGCGCCGCAAGCACCATCCGGAACCCGGTGCGCAGCAGCACCTGGTCGTCGACGAGCATCACACGGATCGACATCAAGGGGTCCCTTCATGGGGGCTTCGTGGGACGTTTCTTGCGGGCTTCGTGGGCCGTTCGTGAACCCATCATCGCCGACGGCCCGGGAGGCATCGACGGGGCTCGGGCAGTGACAGGTGTCAGTGTGCGGGCTTCAGTGGGAGAAGCGCGCTGATGCGGAATCCGCCGCCGGGGCGGGGGCCCGCGTCGAGCGTGCCGCCGACCATGCCGACGCGCTCGCGCATGCCGATCAGGCCGTGCCCGCGGCCGTCGGCGCCGCCGTCCTCGTACAGCTCGTGCGGGGCGCCCTTGCCGTCGTCCTCGACGAGCAGCCCCAGGCCGTCGTCGAAGTAGACGAGCCGGACGCTCGCCCCGGCGTTCTCGCCGCCGTGCTTGCGGGTGTTGGTCAGCGCCTCCTGGACGATGCGGTACGCGGTGAGCTCGACGCCGCTGGGCAGCGGGCGTGGGGTGCCCTCCACCTTGAAGTCGACCGGCAGGCCCGCGCCGCGCACCTGCTCTATCAGCTCGTCGAGCTGTTCCACGTCCGGCTGCGGGACGTACTCGCCGCTCTCCTCGGGCTCGCCCGTGCGCAGCACGCCGAGCAGCCTGCGCATCTCGGCGAGGGCCTGGCGGCCGGTGCCGGAGATGGTGGCGAGGGCCTGCTTGGCCTGCTCGGGGGCCGCGTCCAGGACGTACGCGGCGCCGTCGGCCTGGACGACCATGACCGAGACGTTGTGCGCGACCACGTCGTGCAGCTCGCGGGCGATGCGGGCGCGCTCGGCGGCGACCGCGACCTTGGACTGCGCCTCGCGCTCCTTCTCGAGCCGGGCGGCGCGCTCCTCGAGCTGGGCGAGGTAGGCGCGGCGGGTGCGGATGGAGTCGCCGAGCACCCAGGCGAGCGCGAACGGCACGATCATGAAGACCGTGAAGAGGAGGTTGCCCCAGACGCCCGCCGTGCTCTCCGGCCAGCGCAACTGCGACAGCGGGGCCGCCGCGAGGCCGCCGGCCAGGGCGAACCGCGAGGCCCACTGGGGACCGTCCGCGGCCGCCGTGTAGATGATCACGAGCATCGCGAAGTTCGCCGGTCCCGGCTGCACGCCCAAGATCATCTGCGCGATGCCGAGCCCCGCGGCGAGCAGCAGCATCCGCTCGGTCGTCCGGCGCCGCAGCGCCACCACGACACACAGGCCGATGATGATCGGCACCGACGCGAGGGCCGGATCCCGGCCCTCCGTTTCGGATATGGCCACCAGCCCGATCCCGGAGATCCCGAACAGGACGAGCGCCCAGAAGGCGTCGACCCCCGTCGGGTGTCTGCGGAGAAAGTCATAGAGGCGCTGCACGTAACCCAGCGTAGGCAACCCGTCGGGCCCCTCGGGTCAACCGGAGGTCCGATCCGTACGACCGTCTCGTACTCCCCAAGGTGGAGGCCCGCATAGCCTTCTAGATGTGACGAACGAGGCACCAGGAGCACGCGGAGCGCAAACCGGCACGCCGCACGGCTGGCGGGAGGCCATGGAGGCCGCGCTGTACGGCCCGGACGGCTTCTACCGGCGGCCGGAGGGGCCCGCCGCCCACTTCCGCACCTCCGTGCACGCCTCGCCCCTGTTCGCGGGCGCCGTGGCCCGGCTGCTGTGCCGCGTCGACGCCGCGCTCGGACATCCGGAGGAGCTGGCGTTCGTGGACATGGGCGCGGGCCGCGGCGAGCTGACGGCGGGCGTCCTCGCGGCGCTGCCCGCCGAGGTGGCGGCACGCGCGCGTGGGTACGCGGTGGAGCGCGCCGAGCGCCCCGAAGGGCTCGACGCGCGCGTCGAGTGGCGCGCGGAGCCCCCGGCCGACGTGAGCGGCCTGCTCTTCGCCAACGAGTGGCTCGACAACGTGCCCCTGGACGTGGCCGAGCGGGCGCCCGACGGCGCGCTGCGGCGGGTCCTCGTACGGGACGACGGCACCGAGGAGCTCGGCGGCCCCGTGAACGGGCCGGACGCCGCGTGGCTCGCGCGCTGGTGGCCCCTCGGCACGGAACCGGGCCTCCGCGCGGAGATCGGCTGCCCCCGGGACGAGGCGTGGGCGGCGGCCGTGGCGACGCTGACGCGTGGCCTCGCGGTCGCCGTCGACTACGCGCACACGCGGGACAGCCGACCCCCCTTCGGTACGTTGACGGGCTTCCGCGCGGGCCGCGAGGAGCCGCCCGTGCCGGACGGCAGCCGCGACATCACCGCGCACGTGGCGCTCGACGCCTGCGCGCTGCCCGACGCCCGCCTGCTCACCCAGCGCGCCGCCCTGCACGCCCTCGGCGTCATCGGCGACCGGCCGCCCCTGACGCTCGCCTCCAGCGATCCGGCCGCGTACGTACGGGCCCTCACGCGCGCGGGCGAGGCGGCGGAGCTGACGGCGCCTGGCGGGCTCGGGGACTTCGGCTGGCTGGTGCAGCCGGTGGGCGTGCGCGTGGACGACCTGCTCGCGCCCTGACGCACCCTCCGGGCGTTGGCCCTGACGCGCCCCCCCCGGGGGGGCTACTTGTCGATGTCGCCCACTACGAAGAACAGCGATCCGAGGATGGCCACCATGTCGGCGACGAGCTGGCCGGGCAGCAGCTCCTTCAGCGCCTGGATGTTGTTGTACGAGGCCGAGCGGAGCTTGAGCCGGTACGGGGTCTTCTCGCCCTTGGACACCAGGTAGTAGCCGTTGATGCCGAGCGGGTTCTCGGTCCACGCGTACGTGTGGCCCTCCGGGGCCTTGAGGACCTTCGGCAGGCGCTGGTTGATGGGGCCCTGGGGCAGGTCGGCGATCCGGTCCAGGCAGGCGTCCGCGAGGTCGAGGGAGTTGTGGGCCTGCTCCAGGAGGCACTCGAAGCGGGCCAGGCAGTCGCCGTCCTCGCGGGTCACCACCTTCAGGACGTCGCCCAGCTCGCCGTACGCCAGATAGGGCTCGTCGCGGCGCAGGTCGAAGTCCACTCCGGAGGCGCGGGCGATGGGACCGCTCACTCCGTAGGCATGCACCGCGGCGGCGGAGAGCACGCCCACGCCGCGTGTGCGCCCCCGGAAGATCTCGTTTCCGAGCACCAGGTTGTCGTACACGTCCATGCGCGAACGCACCGCAGCGACGGCGGCCCGCGCGCGGGACGTCCAGCCGGCGGGCAGGTCCTCCTTGAGGCCGCCGACGCGGTTGAACATGTAGTGCATGCGGCCGCCGGAGACCTCCTCCATCACGTTCTGGAGCTCCTCGCGCTCCCGGAACGCGTGGAACACCGGGGTGATGCCGCCCAGTTCGAGCGGGTACGAGCCGAGGAACATCATGTGGTTCAGGACCCGGTTCAGCTCGGCGAGCAGCGTGCGCGTCCAGACCGCGCGCTCGGGCACCTCCATGCCGAGCATGCGCTCCACGCCGAGCACCACGCCCAGCTCGTTCGAGAACGCCGACAGCCAGTCGTGGCGGTTGGCCAGCATCACGATCTGCCGGTAGTCGCGCGCCTCGAAGAGCTTCTCCGCGCCGCGGTGCATATAGCCGATGACGGGTTCCGCGTGTTCGATCCGCTCGCCGTCCAGGACCAGCCTGAGCCGCAGCACGCCGTGCGTGGACGGGTGCTGGGGGCCGATGTTGAGCACCATGTCGGTGCTCTCGGCCGCGCCGCCGATGCCGAGGGTCGTCTCGGCCTGCTCCGTGGTCCGCGGCGGCCGCGTCGTGGGCGTGTGCTCCGTCGTGGGGCTCATGCCCACAGTCTGTCGTACGCGCGCGGCCACGCCACTGTCAGATCCCGTACGTACGCTTGAGGCATGGAGACCGGGACGGCGGCGGGGCCAGGGGGATCCACGGGGGAGCGCGAGGCGCCGCCCGTGTGGACCGGGCTGCCGCGCGGGGTGCTGACGATGCGCAGGATGCTGCTCGTGGTGTGGCTGGTGCCGCTCGCGGCGGCGCTGGGGGTGCTGCTCGGGCTGTTCGCCGGGCCCGTGTGGGCGGCCCTTGCGGCGCTGCCGCTGGCCCTCGCGGCATGGGGCTGGGTGCTGCTCGCGCGCAACTGGCGCTCGTGGCGGTATGCCGAGCGGGCCGACGACCTGCTCATCAGCCGGGGCGTGCTGTGGCGCGAGGAGACGATCGTGCCGTACGGCAGGATGCAGCTCGTCGAGGTCACGTCCGGCCCCGTGGAGCGCTATTTCGGGCTCGCCGGGGTCCAGCTGCACACGGCCGCGGCCGCCACGGACGCCCGCATCCCCGGCCTCGACCCGAAGGAGGCCGAGCGGCTGCGCGACCGGCTGACGGAGCTGGGCGAGGCCCGATCGGCGGGGTTGTGAGCGGGGGTACGCCGACGGGCGGCGTGGGCAGCGCCGGGAGCGTCCCGGAGCCGGAGGCCGGTGGTGTGCCCGAGCAGGGCGTGCCCGGGGCCGGTGACGTACCTGAGGCCGGTGGCCTGCCCGAGGCCGGTGGCGTACGGAACGGCCTTTCCGGGCCCGGTGGCGTACGAGAACGGCGGCTGCACCCGGTCACGCCCCTGCGCCGTGCCTGGGCGCCCATCGCGATCGTCGTGGGCTGGGCCTTCCACGACCCGGACGGCACGCAGCGCCGGCTGTCCGAGCTGACCGCCGCCACCCTCGCCCTGGGCGCCACCGCCGTGGTCGTCGGCGGGGCTCTCTACGGCTTCCTGAGCTGGTGGTTCACGCATTTCGCGGTCACCGACACGGAGCTGCGCATCCGTACCGGGCTGGTGTTCCGGCGTACCGCGCACATCCGGCTCGACCGGCTGCAGGCGGTCGACGTGACGCAGCCGCTCGCCGCCCGCATCGTGGGCGTGGCCAAGCTGAAGCTGGACGTGGTCGGCACCGAGAAGAAGGACGAGCTGGCCTACCTGGACGAGAAGGACGCCGCCGAGCTGCGCGCCGAACTGCTCGCGCGGGCGGCCGGTTTCGCCCCCGAGACGGCGCGCGAGGTCGGCGAGGCGCCGGTGCGGAACCTGCTGCACGTGCAGCCCCGCATGCTCGCCGTGTCCCTGCTGCTCACGGGGGCGCCCTGGGTGCTCCTGGTAGCCGCGCTCGTCGTACCGACGGTCCTGTGGCTGGTCACGCACAACGCGTGGACCGTCGTCGCGACCGCGCTGCCCATGCTGGGCGGTGCCTTCGCGAGCAGTGGGGGGCGGTTCATCGCGGAGTACGACTGGCGGGTGGGCGAGTCGCCCGACGGCCTGCGCATCGACCACGGGCTGCTCGACAAGGCGCACGAGACGGTGCCGCCCGGGCGGGTGCAGACCGTGCGCGTCGTCGAGCCGCTGCTGTGGCGGCGGTTCGGGTGGGTGCGGGTGGAGCTGGATGTGGCGGGTTCGTCCAACAGCGTGCTGGTGCCCGTGGCCCCCCGCGAGCACGCGGAGTCGGTGATCGCGCAGATACTGCCCGGGGTGCGGGTGCCGGCGGCGAGCGAGCTGTCGCGGCCGCCGGCGCGGGCCGCGTGGTGTGTTCCCGTGTGGTGGCACGGGTACGGCCTCGCGGTCACGGATGCCGTGTTCGCGGCGCGGCACGGGCTGTTGCGGCGGCGCCTGTCGTTGGTGCCGCACGCGAAGGTGCAGAGCGTGCGGCTGGTGCAGGGGCCCTGGGAGCGGTTCAAGGGCGTGGCCGACGTGAAGGTGGACACCGGGGCCAACAAGACGGTGACCGCACGCCTGCGTGCCGCCGACGAGGCCGCCGTCCTCCTCCAGGCCCAGGCGGAACGCTCCCGGACGGGCCGCCGGGAGGCCCGCCCGGACCGCTGGATGGCCTAGCCGGCCGACGGGGCGGATTGTGCCGCGCTGTGGGCGGGGGCGAGCCCCTCCCTTGACATATCGGCACCGTAGGCGTGGGCTGTGCCCACCCGTGCCGCCCCTGGCGGCCCAGCTGCCCACAGCGGGTGGCGGGGGGGGCGAGCCGCCCGCAGCAGGCCGCGGCGCCAGGCTGTTCGCAGTGCGGGGCGCGGGCCGGCGCGCAAGTGGCAGCGGAGCGTGCGGTCTTGGACGGTGCGCCGCGGACCACAGTCACGGGTGGGTGGGAAAGCGGGCGCCGCGCAGCGGCGGCCGACAGAGGGCGCACCGGCCAGGGGACGCTGCGTGCACGATGTGTGGGGGGCGGTGCGGCGCGGACCCGGGTCACGGGTGCGCGGATGGGCGGCAGGCTGCCGCGCAGCGGTGGCCGAACGTAAGGCGCCCTGCCCCGGGGAACGCTACGCGCGCAACGCTGTGCGCAGTCCCTCCACGTCGATCTGTTCCGTCTCGTCGTGGGCCGTCAGGTCGATGACCTGGCCAACCCCGCGCTCCGCGTCCGTCGCCGCGTCCGACGGCTTGAACTCGGCCTCGGCCTCCGCCTTGTGCACCGCGAGGGCCTCCTCGCCCACGACATCGGCGAGGTCCGCGTTCTGCGCGGCCTCCAGCGCGGCCGGGGCGACGCTCTTCGCGGACGTGCTCTTCGTACCGAAGAAGTCGAAGCCGCCCTCCCCCGCGGGCTGCCGCATCTTCGCGGGCGGTACGACGGCCGCCGCGGCCGGAACGGTGAAGTGCCGGGCCGTTGCGCGCTCGTGACCGTGTCGGACGGTCACTGCGTCGTCGGGGTCGTCCGGGTCCGCGTCGTGGGCGGAGTCGTTGGGGCCGTCGGCGTCCACGTCGGGGGCGTCGGCTCGGTCGCCCGTGACCGCGGGCCGTGCCGTCGTCGACGTACGCGCCAGCCGGTCGAGGGCGGCGTTGGCACGCCCGTACAGCGAAGGTGTGGGACTTGCTCCCGGACGAACCGCGACCCGCGCCTCGGAAGCCGAGCCAGCCTCACCATCGGAAGCCGAGGAAGCCCGACCGTCGGAAGCCGAGGAAGCCCCACCAGAGGTAGAAGCACCCGAGGAAGACTCACCGGGGGAAGCCCCACCAGAAGAAGACGCACCCGGGGAAGCCCCGTCGGCCTCGCCGACCCCGTCAGCCCCGGCCGACCCACCGGAAACCTCCGACGCCCCGTCAGCCCCCTCGCCCCCAGAACCATCCCCCTCGCCGGAAGGCAAAGGCGAAGCCGGCGGCAACGCCCGCGAAGGCACCGACGCCTCTATGGCAAGCAGCCGCCGCCCCTCAAGAGCACTGGCCCGCTCCGTCTCCGCCGTCGCGTACCGCCGCAGCAGCGCCGCGTGCTCGTTGCGCAACGCGGCCAGCTCGGCCCGCTTGGAGCGCAGCTTGGCCTCCAGCTTGGACCGCAGTTCGCGCGACTCGTCGAGGTCGGATTCGGCCTCGGCTATCCGCTCCTCGTAGCGCCACTCGTCGCTCGCCCGGGCCCGGCCCAGCTCGGCGACGCGTTTGCCCGCCGCCCGGTCCCATTGGCGCATGACGACCGAGCCCACGACGGCACTCGCGGCCGCCGCGGCGACGAGGCCGCGCAGCACGACCGGTTCCGCGAACATCCAGGCGCCGCCGGCGCAGACGAGGGAGAAGCCTGCGACCGCCGACGGAGGAAGCAGCCTGTGCAGTGGTGGGGAATGGCGGTGACGTCCACGTGGCATGGCCAGAAACTTACCGCGCGTAGGCGAAGTCTGGTGCCCCGCCCGCCAAATTCCCGGTCCCCCCACAGCAACTCCCCACGCCACCGAACAACTTCGTCTCCGAGGCGTCACTCCATCTCCTCCGCCCGGATTCCGCAACCCGGCGCGCACCGCTTCCGCATTCCGCCGCGAAGGCTCCCCGAAGGGCCGCGGTTCGGCCTGGCCCGGGCGCGCGCACCGCGCGGACCCGGGCCGTCCGGGCGGCCTGCTTCTTGCTACTTCTTGATCAGGCCCTTCGACTCCAGATACTCCTTGGCGACGTCCGCTTCCTTCTCGCGCTCCTCGTCGACCTTGCGGTTGAGTTCGATGAGATCGTCCGTCGTCAGCGCCTTGGTGACCTTGGCGAGGGCCGCGGCCACCTTCTTGTCGCCCGCCTCCTTCGCGTTGACCACGGGAAGGATGTTGTCCGCGTTCTGGAGCTTCTTGTCGTCCTCGAGGATCACCAGGCCGAAGTTCTTCAGCGTCGCGTCCGTGGTGGTGGTCAGGACGAGCTGGTCCGTGCCGTTCTTCACGGCCTGCTTGGACTGTGTGGTGCCGACGCCCTTGGGGTCGATTCCGGCGACGTCGATGCCGTACTTCTTCTTCAGGCCCGGCGCGCAGAAGGGCCGTGTCTCGCATTCGTCACCGGCGGCGATCCGGACCTTCTCGCCGGACTTTCCAAGATCCGAAAGGGTCTTGAGCTTGTGCTCCTTCGCGTAATCCTCGGTGACCGCGAACGCGTTCTGGTCCACTGCCTCGCCGGCCGGGAGCGCCTTCAGGCCGCGCGGCCCGGCGAGCTTCGTGAGTTCGCCGTACGTCGCGTCGAGATCGCTGGAGGCGACCGGCTTCGCGTCCGAGCCGTTCTTCTTCAGGTTGAGGAATTCCGTGAGCGTGGCGGCGTATTCGGGCGCCACGTCGATGGTGCCCTTCTTCAGCTCGGGCTCGTACACCTCGCGGTTCTGCACGGTCTTGACCGACGCGTCGTACCCGGCGTCGCGCAGGACGCCCGCGTACAGCTCGGCGAGCACCTTCTGCTCGGTGAACCGCGCCGAGCCCACCACTATCTTGCCGCCCTTGCCGCCGCCGTCGGAGCCCTTGTCGTCCTCCAGGCTGTCCCCGCCGCACGCGGTGAGCCCCGCGGTCAGCGCCACGGCGGCCGCGGCCGCCCCTGCCATCCGTCGCGCGCGACGCGTCCTGCTGTTCATCGGTGAACCACCATTTCGAGAGTCTTCACTTCAAGCTTCAGGCTTCAGGCGTCTCAAGCTTCAGGCTTCAGGCGTCAAGAAGGTCCGCCCCCGGCGGGGCGAAGCGTGTGCGGCCGCTCAGTCGCTCACTCGGGACCGCCCCCGCATCGGATCGAAGAACCGCCCCGCGAGCACCAGGACGCCCTCCACGACCAGCGCGAGCAGCGCCACCAGGAAGGCGCCCGCGACGACCTGCGGGGTGTTCTGCAGGTTGAACCCGGCCGTGATGATCCGGCCGAGGCCCCCCTCGCCCGCCATCGCGGCGAGCGTGGCCGTGGCGACGACCTGCACCGCCGCCGACCGGACGCCCGTCATGATCAGCGGATACGCCAGCGGGAGCTCGACCCGCGCGAACAGCTGACGCCCGCTCATGCCCATGCCGCGCGCGGCCTCCACCACGGCCCTGTCCACCTCGCGCATGCCGATGTACGCGTTGGTGAGCAGCGGCGGGACGGCGAACAGGACCAGGGCGATCAGCGTCGGCACGTCCCCGTGCTCGCCGAGCGGGGTGAGCGTGAGCAGGATCAGGACCGCGAGCGTGGGCACCGCACGGCCCACGTTCGAGATGTTGACGGCGAGCGCGCCGCCCTTGCCGATGTGGCCGAGCAGCAGGGCGACGGGGAGCGCGATCAGGCACGCCACGACGAGGCACACGCCGCTGAAGTACAGATGCTCGGCGAGCCGGTGCCACACCCCCTTCTCGCCCTGCCAGTTGGCGGACGTGGTCAGCCAGTCGTAGGCACCGGATATCGCGTTCATACGGGCTCAGCCACCTTGGCCACGCTCTTGGCCGCGCCCGCTCCGCGCGAGAAACGGCCCGGTCGTATTCGATGGGCTCGCGTCCAGGGCGTCAGGAGCCGCTGGAGGGCGAGAAGCAGCAGGTCGGCCGCGATGGCGAGCACGACGCACAGCGCCGAGGCGGTGAGCACCTGCGCCTTGAACTGGGTGTCGAGGCCGTCGAGGATCAGCGTGCCGAGGCCGCCGTAGTCCACGATCGCGCCGACGGTGGTGAGGGCGACCGTCGAGACCGTCGTGATCCGCACGCCCGCCAGCAACGCGGGCAGCGCGAGGGGCAGTTCCACTTCCCACAGCAGCCGCACCGGGCCGTACCCCATGCCCTTGGCGGCTTCTCTGGCCTCTTCGGGGACCGCCTGGAGGCCCGCGAGGATGTTCCGCACGAGGATCGTCAGCGAATACAGCACGAGGCCCGTGACGACCAGCGACGCGGAAAGGCCGAAGAACGGAAGCAGCAGCGAGAACATGGCCAGGGACGGAATCGAGTACAACACCGTCGTCACGCCGAGAATGGGGGCCGCCAGGAAGCGCCAGCGCCGCGCGAGCAGCGCGAGGGGCAGCGCCACCGCCACGCCTATCGCCACGGACGCGGCCGTGATCGCCACGTGCTCGACCGTCGCGTCGATCAATTCCTGGCTGCGGGATCGGACGTACTCCCCGCAGATCCAGTCGTTCGCCACAAGGCAGTTCCGCTTGCTCACCCGCCCCGCCTCCCCCGAAACCCCGTCGCCATGCCGGCCCTGACACGTGCCGAAACCCACATGTCCTTCCGACTGGCGACCCTAACCCCGAGCACTGACAATCACCGAGATGCGGAGAGGCCCTTCGTCTCGGCGCAACACGGCCTTCACAGAACACGCGCCACAATGGGGAATCATGATCCGGTTCGAGAACGTGACCAAGCGGTACGCGGACGGCACGACGGCCGTCGACGACCTGTCCTTCGAGGTGGCCGAGGGTGAACTGGTCACGCTCGTCGGCCCGTCGGGCTGCGGCAAGACCACCACGATGAAAATGGTGAACCGGCTCATCGAGCCCACCAGCGGGCGGATATTCCTCGACGGCGACGACATATCCGGAATCGACCCCGTCCAACTCCGCCGCCGTATCGGCTATGTCATCCAGCAGGTCGGCCTGTTCCCGCACAAGACGGTCCTGGACAACACGGCGACCGTCCCGCATCTGCTCGGCGTGAAGCGCGCCAAGGCCCGTGAGCGCGCCGCCGAACTCCTCGATCTGGTCGGCCTCGACCCGGCGACCTTCGGCGACCGCTATCCCGAGCAGCTCTCCGGCGGCCAGCGCCAACGCGTCGGCGTGGCCCGGGCGTTGGCGGCCGACCCGCCCGTGCTCCTCATGGACGAGCCGTTCGGCGCGGTCGACCCCGTGGTGCGCGAGCACCTGCAGAACGAGTTCCTCCGCCTCCAGCAGGCCGTACGGAAAACAGTGCTCTTCGTCACACACGACATCGAGGAGGCCGTGCGCCTGGGCGACCGCATCGCCGTCTACGGAAACGGCCGCGTCGAGCAGTTCGACACCCCCTCGACGGTCCTCGGCGCGCCCGCGACCGAGTACGTCGCCGACTTCGTGGGCGCCGACCGCGGCCTGAAGCGGCTTTCGGTGACGCCCATCGAGGAGAGCGACCTGGAGCAGCCGCCGGTCGTGCACCTCGACGACCCGCTGCCCAAGGACCTCGAAGGGGCCGGTGCCCGCTGGGCCGTCGTCCTGGACGGCGAGAACAACCTGCACGGCTGGATCTCCGCCGAGCACGCGCGCGTGGGCACCGGCACGGTGCGCGACCAAGCCCGCCGCATGGAGGCGTGGCTCCCGGTGGGCGCGAGCCTGAAGCAGGCGTTCTCGACGATGCTCCAGCACGACGCGGGCTGGATCGCGGTCATCGACGAGAAGAGCGAGGGCCGCTTCCTCGGAGTGCTCACCCCGGCCCGCCTGCACGAGGCCCTGCGCCGCTCGACGGCGGCGGACGCGCGGGACATCGCGCGCGAGGACGTGGAACTGGAGACGGTGGCGTCGGTCGCGGGGGCGTGAGGCCGCCCGTGGGCCCCGTCCTGTCGCAGGGACGCGGCCCACGCTCCAAGGAGACGCGCCGCCGCTCCAAAAGGAGCCGCGCCGCGCGCCTCAGCGCACGTCCGACCCGCCGGTCAGCCGCCCGCTCATCCACACCAGCGACGCCGGGATCTCCCGCCGCCAGGTGTTGAAGTTGTGCCCTCCGCTGTCGAGGGTGATCGACGACACCCGGGTGGGCGCCTTGACCTTGTCGATGAACTTCTTGGTGTCCTTGTAGTTGCCCTCGCCCTTCTTGCTGGTGGTCACCAGCAGGGAGGTCTTGGGCGGCGGCATGTGGTCGAGGTACCACAGCAGGTCCGCCCGCCGCTCCAGCTCCTTGTCGCCGTGGAACAGGTTGCCGGTCGTGACGTCCTGCGCGGCCTTGTAGTAGGCGGAGAGGCCGACCGCGGCGCCGTACACGCCGGGGTGGTGCATGGCGACCTTCAGGGCGCAGTAGCCGCCCGTGGAGTCGCCGATGATGCCCCAGCTGTCGGGCTTCTTGCCGACGCGGTAGTGGTCGGTGATGGCGTTCGGGAGGTCCTTGGCGAAGAACGTCTCGGACTGCGGGCCGCCGGGGATGTCCACGCACTCGGTGTCCCGCGGCGGCGCCACGGTCGGCCGCAGCATGACCAGGATCATCGGCTGCATCTTGCCGTCCTTGGCCTGCTTGTGGGCCGTCTGCGGGTAGTGCAGGCCCTTGATGAGGGCTTCGGCGGTGCCGGGGTAGCCGGTCAGGACGGCCGCCGCGGGGAAGGTGCGGTGCTTGTACTGCGGCTGGAAGTACTCCGGCGGCAGATAGACGTACGCCGGGCTGGCGATCTTCGAGTGCCGGCCCTGGATGTCGATCTTCTGGATCTGGCCGCCGACGCGGGGGATGCCGCCGCCGGGCACGTCGACGGACTTCGTGTCGACCACCCGGACGGGGCCCTTCTCGCCCTTCATGGCGTCGTGGTCGACGACCACGCCCTGCGCCGTCTCCTGGCCGAAGAGATCCGCCCAGGTGGCGTAGAAGCCGAACGCCTGATTGGCGGAGAGACCGACCGACGCGAAGACGGCGAGCTGCGTGGCGAGCAGCAGCCCGACGCGCCCCGTGATCGCGCGCCAGCTGCGGCGTGCCAGCCGCGGCCAGAGCCAGATCGTGCCGATGAACAGCAGCACGGCCAGCGCTACCGCAAGTGCCAGCACATTATTGCTCGTGAGACCCATGGGATGATCCTGCCTGCGCTTTCTGCCTGTTCGTTCCCCGGGGGCCGGTGCGGCGGGCGGAACCGACGGCTCCAGGTCGAGCCGTTCCTTTTCCGCCAGCTTTCCGCCGGTTTTCCGGCCGGGAGTGAACCCGTGTCCCCGAAGGACCGTCCTAGAGGGCGCAATATCACCGGAAGCCGCCTTTGGCACCGGATGCAAGCTCTCTCGCAGAACTACGGGATGCGATGTCTGTCAGGATAGATGGGGAAATGTCGGGTGCGGTTCCAGGAGGCAATGACGGCGGCAACCGTGGGCTGCGCCGGATCCTCCGAGGGCCCCGCCCCGAAGTCGTCCCGGTTCTCGCCGCCAGAATCTGCGCCCTCGTCGGCCTGCTGAACGTCGCGGCCGGCGTCATCCCGCGCTTCCGGCACAGCAGACTGCACACCCTCGCCGAAGTCCTGCCGGGCGCGCTCGGCCCCTTCGCGGCCGCGGCCGCGCTGAGCTGCGGCGTGCTGCTGCTCCTGCTCGCGCACGGCCTGCGGCGGCACAAGCGGCGGGCCTGGCGGGCCGCCGTGGTGCTGCTGCCCGTGGGTGCGGTGGCGCAGTTCACGTACCGCCACTCGTTCATCGGCGCCGCGATCTCGCTGGCGCTGCTCGCGCTGCTTCTGCGCCACCGCCGCGAGTTCGCCGCGCTGCCGGACCCGCGCAGCCGCTGGCGGGCGCTGGCCAACTTCGTGCTCCTGGGCGCCGGTTCCATCGCGCTCGGCCTGGTGATCGTCAGCGTGCACCCGGACAAGGTCGTCGGCGACCCGAGCATCACGGACCGCCTGGCCCACGTCCTGTACGGCCTCTTCGGCTTCGAGGGGCCCGTCGGCTACACCGGCAACACCTCCTGGACGGTCGGCTTCTCGCTCGGCGCCCTCGGCATGCTGACCGCGCTCACCACCATCTACCTGGCCTTCCGCCCCGAGCACCCGGCCGCGCGCCTCACCCAGGACGACGAGAGCCGGCTGCGCGAGCTGCTCGACAAGCACGGCGGGCGCGACTCGCTCGGCCACTTCGCGCTGCGCCGCGACAAGGGCGTCGTGTTCTCTCCCAGCGGAAAGGCCGCCGTCACCTACCGCGTCGTCTCCGGTGTGATGCTCGCCTCGGGCGACCCGATCGGCGACGTGGAGGCCTGGCCGGGCGCCATCGAGCGCTTCATGGACGAGGCCAAGGTGCACTCCTGGACGCCCGCCGTCATGGGCTGCTCCGAGACCGGCGGCGAGGTCTGGACCCGCGAGACCGGCCTGGACGCCCTGGAGCTGGGGGACGAGGCGGTGGTGGATGTCGCGGATTTCTCCCTGTCCGGGCGCGCGATGCGCAACGTGCGCCAGATGGTCAAGCGGATCGAGCGCAATGGCTACGAGACCCGCGTACGGCGCATCCGTGACCTCGGGGAGCAGGAGCTGGAGCGCATCCAGCGCGCCGCCGACGACTGGCGCGGCACCGACACCGAGCGCGGCTTCTCCATGGCCCTGGGCCGCATCGGCGACCCCGACGACGGCGACTGCCTGATCGCGACGGCCCACAAGGCCGACGAACAGCCGGGCGCGTACGGCGACTTGAAGGCCGTGCTGCACTTCGTGCCGTGGGGCAAGGACGGCGTCTCGCTCGACCTGATGCGCCGCGACCGCTCGGCCGACCCGGGCATGAACGAGCTGCTCATCGTGGCCGCGCTGCAGGCCGCGCCGAAGCTCGGCATCGCACGCGTCTCGCTGAACTTCGCGATGTTCCGCGCCGCCCTCGCCCGCGGCGAGAAGCTGGGCGCGGGCCCGGTCCTGCGCGCCTGGCGGGGCCTGCTGGTGTTCCTCTCGCGCTGGTTCCAGATCGAGTCGCTGTACAAGTTCAACGCGAAGTTCCGGCCGCGCTGGGAGCCCCGCTTCGTGGTCTACCGCTCCAGCCGCGACCTGCCGCGGATCGGTTTCGCCGCGATGCAGGCGGAGGGCTTCGTGACGCTGGCCCTGCCCCGCTTCCTGCGCCGGGCCACCGCCCAGCGCCGCCCCTGCCCGCACCAGGCGGCACAGACGCAGACCGCCGAGCGCGAGGTACGCGCGGCATAACGGCTGCCCCGCGCGGCAGACCGTCCGCCCCGCGCGGGCAGCGGCCACCCCGCGCGGCGCAACCGCTGCCCGCGCGGGGCCTAGGCTTGAGACATGAGTACGTTGCGCGGGCGGGGAAGCGTCGAGGGTCTGCCTCAGTGGGACCGCTGTGCGGTCATGGGGGTCGTGAACGTCACCCCCGACTCCTTCTCCGACGGCGGCCGCTGGTTCGACACCACGGCCGCCGTCAAGCACGGCATCGATCTGGTTGCCCAGGGCGCCGACCTGGTCGACGTGGGCGGCGAGTCGACCCGCCCCGGTGCCCCGCGCGTGGACGAGGACGAAGAGCTGCGGCGCGTCATCCCCGTCGTACGGGGCCTGGCCGCCGAGGGCGTCACGGTGTCCGTGGACACCATGCGGGCCCGGGTCGCCCAGCAGGCCCTCGCGGCGGGCGCGGTCCTCGTGAACGACGTCTCCGGAGGCCTCGCCGACCCGGACATGGTCCCGGCGGTCGCGGCCGCGCAGGCGCCGTTCGTGGTCATGCACTGGCGCGGCTTCCTGACCGACATCAACGTCCGGCCTTCGTACGAAGACGTGGTCTCCGAAGTCGTCGACGAGCTCCACGCGCGCGTGGAGGCCGCCATCGCCGGGGGCATCGCCCCGGAGCGGATCGTCGTGGACCCGGGCCTCGGCTTCTCCAAGGACGCCGAGCACGACCTGGCGCTCCTGGCCCACCTGGACCGCCTGCTCGCGCTCGGCCGGCCCGTCCTGGTGGCCGCGTCCCGCAAGCGGTTCCTGGGCCGCGTCCTGGCGGGCCCCGAGGGCGCCCCGCCGCCCGCGCGGGAGCGCGACGCGGCGACGGCCGCGGTGTCCGCGCTGGCCGCGCACCAGGGCGCCTGGGCGGTGCGGGTGCACGAGGTCCGGGCCACGGCCGACGCGGTGCGGGTGGCACAGGCGGTGACGGACGCGGCGGGAGCGCGGGGCGGCGCGGCGGGAGCCGGGGCCGACATCCCGGGCGCCGGAGCCGGGGCTGACGCGGCGGGCGGCCCGGGTGCCGCCGGGGAGGCGGGCGCTCAGTGACGCGCGCGCGGACGGACGTCGAGCAGGTGGAACTCGCCAACACCGCCTTCTACGAAGCGCTGGAGCGCGGTGACTTCGACGCCGTGTCCGACCTGTGGCTGGACGCCACGGACCTCGCCGACGCGGAGACGTACTCCGGAACCCCCGACATGGGCGGCGACGTCGGCCCGGGCCCGGAGACGGCCGCGATCATCCCGATACCGGTCCCCGACACGGACACCGGGCGCCGGGACGAGACGGACTCCGGCGCCGGGTCGGACGGCCCCGCGATCTCCTGCGTCCACCCGGGCTGGCCGGTGCTCACCGGCCGCGGCGAGGTCCTCAGGTCGTACGCGCTGATCATGGCCAACACGGAGTACATCCAGTTCTTCCTCACCGACCTCAAGGTCAGCGTGGCCGGTGACACGGCCCTGGTGACCTGCACGGAGAACATCCTCAGCGGCGGCCCGGCGCCGGAGGACAGCGAGGAGCTCGGACCGCTGGTGGGCCAGCTCGTGGTCGCCACGAATGTGTTCCGGCGCACACCCGACGGCTGGAAACTGTGGTCGCACCACGCGTCACCCGTGCTTGCCGAATCCGGTGACGAAGAGGACGACGAGACACCCTCCTGAGTGGTGGCGGGCTCCCACCGAGTGGGTAGGGGCACCCGCGAGCCTCCGCGGGCGCGCCGTCCGGCGGCCCCGCGAGCGAACACTGTCGGTGCCCGCAGGTAGATTCGAATGTGGCCGGTGTGCCGACCGCACTCGGCAGGGCCTGGCCGGGGCCTGGGGTGTCCCCAGAAAAACTGTCCGACGACTGTCAGGAGTGATTCGCGTGGATCGTGTCGCGCTGCGTGGCCTGAAGGCCCGCGGGCACCACGGTGTGTACCCACGGGAGCGCGAAGAGGGCCAGACCTTCATCGTGGACCTGGTCCTGGGCCTGGACACCCGTGCGGCCGCGGCGGACGACGACCTGGCGAAGACCGTGCACTACGGCATCGTGGCGGAGGAGGTCGTGTCCGTCGTCGAGGGCGAGCCGGTGAACCTCATCGAGACGCTCTCCGAGCGCATCGCCCAGGCCTGCCTGAAGCACGACGGAGTCCTGGAAGTCGAGGTCACGGTGCACAAGCCGGACGCCCCGATCACCGTCCCGTTCGACGACGTGACCGTCACCATCACCCGGAGCCGCGTATGACCCCCCATAGCGACCCCACCGTCCAGCCGGTGCCCGCCTCCGTCGTGGAAAAGGTGGACGCCGCCGACACGACCCTCTCCAACCCCAAGCGCGCCGTGATCTCCCTCGGTTCGAACCTGGGCAACCGCCTGGAGACCCTCCAGGGCGCCGTCGACGCCCTGGAGGACACCCCCGGCCTGCGGGTCAAAGCGGTCTCTCCGGTGTACGAGACGGAGCCCTGGGGCGTCGAGCCGGGCTCCCAGCCGTCGTACTTCAACGCCGTCGTGGTCGTGAAGACCACCCTCCCCCCGTCCTCGCTCCTGGAGCGGGCGCACGCGGTCGAGGAGGCCTTCCACCGGGTGCGTGACGAGCGCTGGGGCCCCCGCACGATCGACGTGGACATCGTCGCGTACGCCGACGTGGTCTCCGACGACCCGGTCCTCACCCTCCCCCACCCCCGCGCGCACGAGCGGGCCTTCGTGCTCGCCCCGTGGCACGACGTCGAGCCGGAGGCCCAGCTCGCGGGTCACGGACCGGTGGCGCGGCTGCTCGACGAGGTCAGCCGCGAGGGCGTCGCGCCACGCGCCGACCTGGAACTCCGGCTGCCCGAGTAATCGTTAGGGTCCTCAGGGACCACACAGCGGACTCAGGGACCACACAGCAGGCCCTGGGACCACACAGCAGGCCAGGACCCACCCGCAAGCACGGACAGGAACATAAGGGGCGACCTCCGGAATGAAGCAACTGCGCGTGAGGGTGCTGGCCGGCCTCTTCGCCGTCGCCGGAGTGCTGTCCTGGGCGGGGGCCCGGCTGTGGGACTCCGTGGGCACACTGCCGCGCGTGCCGCTGGCCGCGCCCATCGTGCTCGCACTGATCGCCGTGGTCCTGCTGGCCACGGCCATCTCCCTGCGGGCGCGGCTGCGCGCCCAGCGCGAGCGGCGGCCCGGGGCGAAGGGCGTCGAGCCGCTGATGGCGGCCCGCGCGGTCGTCTTCGGTCAGGCCAGCGCGCTGGTCGCGGCCCTGGTCTGCGGGATGTACGGCGGCGTGGGCGTGTTCATGCTGGAGTTCCTGGACATCCCCGCCCGCCGCGACCAGGCGTACTACGCGGGCTTCTCGGTGCTCGCGGGCATCGGCGTGATAGCGGCGGCGTTCTTCCTCGAGCGGGTGTGCAAGTTGCCCGAGGACGGCGACGACGAGCCCGGCGGGGCGGCACCCGCCGCGTGAGCCTCGGCGCCCGCGTCAGCGGGGTGAGCCTCGGCGCCCGCGTCAGCGGGCCATGATCAGGCTCATCGCCTCGTTGCGCGTCGCCGGGTCCCGCAGCTGCCCGCGCACCGCGGACGTGATCGTCTTCGCGCCGGGCTTGCGCACGCCGCGCATCGTCATGCACATGTGCTCGCACTCGACGACCACGATGACTCCGCGCGGCTCCAGTATCTCCATCAGGGAGTCGGCGATCTGCGTGGTCAGCCGCTCCTGCACCTGCGGGCGGCGGGCGTAGACGTCCACGAGCCGGGCGAGCTTCGACAGGCCGGTGATCTTGCCGTCGTGGGACGGGATGTAGCCGACGTGCGCGACGCCGACGAAGGGCACCAGGTGGTGCTCGCAGGAGCTCATGACCTCGATGTCCTTGACCAGGACCATCTCGTCGTGGCCCAGGTCGAACGTCGTCGTCAGGACGTCCTCGGCCTTCTGCCACAGGCCGGCGAATATCTCCCGATAGGCACGCGCGACCCGGCCCGGCGTCTCCTTGAGCCCCTCCCGGTCCGGGTCCTCGCCGACCGCGATCAGCAGCTCCCGAACGGCGTTCTCGGCCCGCTTCTCGTCGAACTCGCCGATCGAGCCCTCGCCGTCCAGCGTCACCGGGTCGGTCATCTGTGCCTCGTTCCTGGTTCCTGTGTCATGCGAACGGCCGAAAACAGCCGCGCCCCCCAGGCTAGAACCTGGGGGGCGCGGCATCCATTCCGGGCCTGGTGAGACGCCCGGGACGGGGTGCGGCTCAGCTCTCGGGGCGGTCCTCCGGAGCCACCTCGAGACCCTTCGCCTCACCCGTGCCGGTGGTGCTCGCCGCACCGGTCGCGCCGGCGGCCACCGCGGGGGTGGCGCCGTTCGCGCCGTTCGTCAGCGACAGCTCCTTGGGCGAGAGGACCGGCGGGCGCGTCGACGGCGTACGCCGTGTGGAGCCCGTCCAGGCCGGTCGTGCCGGGCGCTTGACGATCGGGGCGAAGATCTCCGCGATCTCCTCCTTGCCGAGTGTCTCCCTCTCGAGGAGCTGGAGGACCAGGTTGTCGAGGACGTCTCGGTTCTCGACGAGGATCTCCCAGGCCTCGTTGTGCGCGGTCTCGATGAGCTTCTTGACCTCTTCGTCGACCAGCGCCGCGACCTCTTCCGAGTAGTCCCGCTGGTGCGCCATTTCGCGCCCGAGGAACGGCTCGGTGTTGTCGCCGCCGAACTTGATCGCGCCCAGACGCTCGGTCATGCCGTACTGCGTGACCATCGCGCGGGCGGTGGCCGTGGCCTTCTCGATGTCGTTGGCGGCACCGGTGGTCGGGTCGTGGAAGACCAGTTCCTCGGCCGCGCGCCCGCCCAGCATGTACGCCAGCTGGTCGAGCATTTCGTTGCGCGTGGTCGAGTACTTGTCCTCGTCCGGCAGGACCATGGTGTAGCCGAGGGCGCGGCCGCGCGACAAGATCGTGATCTTGTGGACCGGGTCCGAGTTGGGGGAAGCCGCCGCGACCAGGGCGTGTCCGCCCTCGTGGTACGCGGTGATCTTCTTCTCCTTGTCGGACATAATCCGGGTCCGCTTCTGCGGGCCCGCCACGACGCGGTCGATGGCCTCGTCCAGCATGTGGTTGTCGATCAGCTTCTGGTTGCTGCGCGCGGTGAGCAACGCGGCCTCGTTCAGCACGTTCGACAGGTCCGCGCCGGTGAAGCCGGGCGTACGACGGGCAACCGCGCCCAAGTCGACGTCCGGGGCGACCGGCTTGCCCTTCTGGTGAACCTTGAGGATCTCCAGACGGCCCTGCATGTCCGGGCGGTCGACGGCGATCTGCCGGTCGAAACGGCCGGGGCGCAGGAGGGCCGGGTCCAGGATGTCGGGGCGGTTGGTGGCGGCGATCAGGATGACGCCGCCCTTCACGTCGAAGCCGTCCATCTCGACGAGCAGCTGGTTCAGCGTCTGCTCGCGCTCGTCGTGACCGCCGCCGAGGCCGGCACCGCGGTGGCGGCCGACGGCGTCGATCTCGTCGACGAAGACGATCGCCGGGGCGTTCGCCTTGGCCTGCTCGAAGAGGTCACGCACTCGGGACGCACCGACACCGACGAACATCTCGACGAAGTCGGAACCCGAGATCGAGTAGAACGGGACGCCCGCCTCGCCCGCGACGGCGCGCGCGAGGAGCGTCTTGCCCGTACCGGGCGGGCCGTACAGCAGCACGCCCTTGGGAATCTTGGCGCCGACGGCCTGGAACTTCGCCGGCTCCTGGAGGAACTCCTTGATCTCGTGGAGTTCCTCGACCGCTTCGTCGGAACCCGCGACGTCGCTGAAGGTCGTCTTCGGAGTGTCCTTGGTGATGAGCTTCGCCTTGGACTTGCCGAAGTTCATGACCCGGCTGCCGCCGCCCTGCATCTGATTCATCAGGAACAGGAATACGACGACGATGAGAACGAAGGGGAGGAGTGACAGCAGGATGCCGACGAAGGGGTTCTGCTTCGACGGGGAGACGGTGTAACCGTCCGGGATCTGCTTGTCCTCGTACTTGGCCTGCAGCGTCTTGGCGAGCTCGACGCCCTGGTCGCCGATATAGCTCGCCTGGATCTTGCTGCTGCCCTTGACCTTCTGACCGTCCTTGAGCTCCACCTTGATGGTGTGATCGTCACCGGTGGTGAGCTTGGCCGACTCGACCTTGTTGTCATCGATGGCCTGCACGACCTGGCCGGTGTCCACCGTCTTGTAGCCGCCGGACGAACCGACGACCTGCATCAACACGACCACGGCAAGGACGGCCAGCACGATCCACATGACTGGCCCACGGAAGTATCGCTTCACGTCCATCCACACGGAGCGATTGCCGCTCCGTACCTCCTGCCATAGTGAGTTTGATAAAGACTGTTCTTCGGACGGTACCCCAGCATTGTCACCCGAAGCCGCACGGGACGGCTGGCAATCCCGCCTTCGCATGCTCCAACGGCGGGAAACGCCTGAGGGTTCCCGGGCGGCTCAGGAGCGTCTTATGCCCCCGGGGCCGTCGTGTGCGAGTCGTCAGCCGCCGTACACATGCGGGGCGAGCGTGCCGACGAACGGCAGGTTGCGGTACTTCTCCGCGTAGTCCAGGCCGTACCCGACGACGAACTCGTTCGGGATGTCGAAGCCGACCCATTCCACGTCGATCGCGACCTTGGCCGCCTCGGGCTTGCGCAGCAGCGTGCACACCTTCAGCGAGGCGGGCTCGCGCGAGCCGAGGTTGGAGAGCAGCCAGGACAGCGTCAGGCCCGAGTCGATGATGTCCTCGACGATGAGGACGTGCCGGCCCTTGATGTCGGTGTCGAGGTCCTTGAGGATGCGGACCACGCCGGAGGACTGCGTACCGGCGCCGTACGAGGACACCGCCATCCAGTCCATCGTGAGCGGCGTGGACAGCGCGCGCGCCAGGTCCGCCATGACCATCACGGCGCCCTTGAGCACACCGACGATCAGCAGGTCCTTGCCCGCGTACTCCGCGTCGATCTTCGCGGCCAGCTCGGCCAGCTTCGCGTCGATCTCTTCTTTGGTGATGAGCACCGACTGAAGGTCGGTGCCCATGTCTTTCGCGTCCACCCGCATCACTTTCGGTCGTCCCACCGGCCGGTCGGGAAAAACGGTCCCGCGTCAGCCTTGCCGGATGACCAGTCTGCCACCCTGCCGCTGTGCGACGACTTTGCCCGGGAGATTGATGGCCCCCTGTCCGCGCCAGCCCGTGATCAGCCGGTCCACCTCTTCGATGTGCCGGGCGAACAGCGCGCCGGCCGGCGCGCCCGCCTCGATGGCCGCGCGGCGCACGATGCGGCGGCGCACCGCGGGCGGCAGCGCGAACAGCTTGGCGCACTCCAGGAGCCCTTTGGCGTCCCGCACGGAGGCCTCGGCCTGAGCGGCCCACGCGTCCAGGGCGTCGGCGTCGTCACGGGAGAGCTGCGCGGTGCGCGCGAGGGCTTCCACGACCCCCTTGCCGAGCGCCTTCTCCAGGGCGGGCAGGCCTTCGTGTCGCAGTCGCGAACGGGTGTAGGCCGGGTCCGTGTTGTGCGGGTCGTCCCAGACCGGCAGGGACTGGACCATGCAGGCCTTGCGCGCGGTCTGCCGGTCCAGGTGCAGGAACGGGCGGCGGTAACGGCCGTCGGCCCCCGAGACCGCGGCCATGCCCGACAGCGAGCGGATGCCCGAGCCGCGCGCGAGGCCGAGCAGGACCGTCTCGGCCTGGTCGTCGCGGGTGTGGCCGAGCAGGACGGCGACGGCGCCGTGGCGCTCGGCCGCCTCGTCCAGCGCGGCGTACCGCGCGTCGCGGGCGGCGGCCTCCGGGCCGCCGTCACGGCCCACGTGCACCACGAGGGACTCGATGGGGTCGAGGCCGAGCGCGGTCATGCGGGCCACGACCTCGGCCGCGCGCAGGTCGGAGCCGGGCTGCAGACCGTGGTCGACGGTCACGGCGCCGGCGCGGATGCCGAGCTTCGGGGCCTCGAAGGCCAGTGCGGAGGCGAGCGCCATGGAGTCGGCGCCGCCGGAGCACGCGACGAGCACGAGCGGCGTCGGCGACTGCTCGTGTGCGGGGTGCGGGGTGACCGGGGTGTGGGGGGTGCCCGGCGTGCCCTGGGCGCGGGGGGTGCCCGGGGCGTCGGGGGCTTGGGGGGTGTGGGGGGCGTGCGGCGGGGGGAGCTCGCGCCGGGTGGCCACGTCGGTCAGTACGTCGTGAAGTACGCGGCGGACCGCCAGGCGTATCGCCGCGACCGCAGGATGGGGACCCATTCCGGTTGGTTCCCTTCATGAAGTTCGGGGGGTGAGCCTCGGATCAGTCACTCAGAGTGTGTCGATGGTGACAGAACCGAGCCGTTACCCGAGCATTGCACGCCTACCCATGGCTCACGGTCCCTCGGACGGGTGATTGCGGGGGCGTTCTCCTGCCGTCGGCCGCATCTGTTCGCTCAGTCTGCCTTACGGTGCACCCGCGCGACCCAGTCCGCCGGTTTGGCGATCTCCGCCTTGGTGGGAAGCGTGTTCGGAGAGGTCCACACGCGGTTGAAGCCGTCCATGCCGACCTCTTCCACCACTGCCCGCACGAAGCGCTCGCCGTCGCGGTACTGCCGAAGCTTGGCGTCGAGGCCGAGCAGCTTGCGCAGCGCCTGGTCCAGGCGGCTCGCGCCCCGCTGGCGGCGCTCCTTGAACTTCTCGCGGATCTCGGTGACGGACGGCACGACGTCCGGTCCTACGCCGTCCATCACGAAGTCCGCGTGGCCTTCGAGCAGGGACATCACCGCGGTCAGGCGGGCCAGGATGTCGCGCTGGGCGGGGGTCTGGACCAGCTCCACGAAGGAGCGGCCGCCGTCGTCGTCCTCGCCCTCGGGGCGGCCGCCCGCCAGGCTCTGGGCCGCCTCCCGAATGCGTTCGAGGACCGTCATCGGGTCGACGTCCGTCTCGCCGAGGAAGGACTGGATCTCACCCTCAAGGTGGTCGCGCAGCCACGGCACGGACGAGAACTGGGTGCGGTGTGTCTCCTCGTGCAGGCACACCCAGAGCCTGAAGTCGTGCGGGTCCACGTCCAGTTCGCGCTCCACGTGGACGATGTTCGGGGCCACGAGGAGGAGGCGGCCGCCGCCGTTCGCGCCCGCCGGGAGCTCGCGGGTCGCTGGGGCGAAGGTCTCGTACTGTCCGAGGACGCGGGAGGCGAGGAAGGACAGGAGCATGCCGAGCTCGACGCCCGTCACCTTGCCGCCGACCGCACCGAGGACGGCGCCGCCGGGGCCGCTGCCGCGCCGGTCCTTCATCTTCTCCAGGAGCGGCTTCAGGACCTCCCGGAAGCCCGCCACATTCGCGCGCACCCAGCCCGCGCGGTCCACGACGAGCACGGGGGTGTCGTGTGTGTCCTCCGTGCCCATCCTCGTGAACGAACGGACGTGCTCCTCCGAGGACTTGGCGTGCCGGCGCAGCTCCGCGACGACCGCGCGGGCCTCGTCCCGGCTCACCTCCGGGCCCGGCCGCACGAGCCGGGTCGCGGTCGCCACCGCGAGATTCCAGTCGACCATCTCCGCACCACCGAGGCTCGTCATGCGGTCAACGGTACGTGGTCGGCTGCGCCTGCGTACGGGGTTGGGGGCGCCGTTGTCCGGCCGGGCGGGGCCGTCGGAGGCCGGCGGGGCGCCGGGGTGCCCGCGTGAGTCAGGCGCCCCTCGCGGCCAGTGCCGAAGCCATCGCGTCCAGGGTGGACTGTGCCCCCTGGGGGTCCGTCGTGCCGGTCGTCATGAAGGCGAAGGCCAGGAGGCGGCCGTCGGCGTCGACCACGGTGCCCGCGAGGCTGTTGACACCCGTAAGGGTGCCGGTCTTGGCGCGGACGACGCCCGTGCCGACGGACGCGTCCGGGTAGCGGTCGACGAGGGTCCCGGTGAAGCCCGCCACGGGCAGCCCGGTCACCACGGAGCGCAGCTCGGGCCGCCCGGGTCCTGAGGCCCGCTTCAGGAGCGCGGCGAGCAGCTTCGCGGTGAGCCGGTCATCCCGGTCGAGCCCGCTGCCGTCGGCGAACACGGCCCCGTCCAGCGGCAGTCCGAGCTTGTCGAGGCGCGCCCGCACCGCCCTGGAGGCCCCGGCGAAACTGGCGGGCTCGCCCCCGTCGACCGCCGTCTCGCGGGCGAGGGCCTCGGCGATGTCGTTGTCGCTGTGCGTCAGCATCCGCTCGACGAGGGCGGACAGCGGCGCCGACCGGGTCCGCGCCAGCTCGTCGGCGCCCTTGGGGGCCTGCCCGGGCGCCGGGTCGGCCTTGAGCCCGATGCCGCGCTCGCGCAGCAGGTTGGCGAAGTTGTGCGCCGCGTCCCGCGCGGGCTCGGCGGTGCGCGGCGCGGGCCCCGAGGAGGAGCCGTCGAGGCGCCCCTCGTCGGCCATGAGGGCGCTGACGGGCGCGATGTTCTCGTTGGGCCCGATGGGGTGCTGCGGCGGCCCCGAGTAGCGCGAGGTGTCGTACGAGAGGGAGACGTCCTGGTCGGCGCCGCGCTTCTTGAGGGCCTTCGCCGTGTCGTCGGCGAGCTCGCGCAGGCTGGCCGAGCCGGCCACGTACCGCCCCTCCCCGCGCGCGGTCAGCGTCGGGTCGCCGCCGCCCACGAGGACGACGTTCCGGGAGTCGGGCTCGACGACCGTCTTCGTGGTGAGGCGGTGGTCGGGGCCGAGGGCCGACAGGGCCGCGACCGCCGTGGCGATCTTCGTGGTCGACGCGGGCGTCAGCGGCTGCCGCGCCCCCTTGCCGTACAGCCGCTTGCCGGTGGCCACGTCCACGACCACCGCCGACCGCTCGGGGCCGAGCTTCTTGTCGTCCATGAGGGGGCGCAGGACGTCCGCGAGCCGCGGGCCGCCGGACTCCGGCGCGGTGCGGGCGGAACGGCCGAGTCCGGCGAGCACGGAGGGCGCGCTCGGCGCGACGTCCGGCGCCCCGCGCCCCGGTCCACCGGCGTGATCTGCACCACCCCCGGCTTCCCGGGAAGCCGCCAGCTCCCGCTCCGCCGTACGCTGACCCGAGGAGTCCCAGGGGCCGGCCGCGGCGATCGCCACGGCCGCGACGACGAGGCCGACAGCGGCCGAGACGGCCGTGAGCTGCCAGGTCCTGAGTTTCGCGGGAGGCTTGACGGCAAGCCGCCTCAGAAGCTGCAGCAGCCGCCGAAGCTGCTGCACAGGCTTGCGCTCGTCCACGACGACCTGCCCCTTTCGCGATCACACATCTGCGTGAGGGACACTTAACCACCCGAAGTATGTGCTGATCATGGAGGAGCCACCCGTGGAGTTCGACGTCACCATCGAGATTCCGAAGGGTTCGCGGAACAAGTACGAGGTCGACCACGAGACCGGCCGCATCCGCCTGGACCGTCGACTCTTCACGTCCACCAGCTACCCGGCGGACTACGGCTTCGTCGAGAACACCCTCGGCGAGGACGGCGACCCGCTGGACGCACTGGTCATTCTTGACGAGCCGACCTTCCCTGGCTGCCTCATCAAGTGCCGCGCGATCGGCATGTTCCGGATGACGGACGAGGCCGGCGGCGACGACAAGCTGCTGTGCGTGCCCGCCTCGGACCCGCGTGTGGCGCACCTGCGCGACATCCACCACGTGTCCGAGTTCGACCGCCTGGAGATCCAGCACTTCTTCGAGGTCTACAAGGACCTGGAGCCCGGCAAGTCCGTCGAGGGCGCCAACTGGGTCGGCCGCACCGAGGCCGAGGCCGAGATCGAGGCCTCGTACAAGCGTGCCGAGGCGCAGGGCGGTCACTGAACCTGAGCCGCTGACGACGGGCCGCGTGACCCCCACCAGGGGCACGCGGCCCGTCCGCGTATGCGCCGCGAACGCCTGCGCATACCGGCGTACGTCGTGCGCATACTGACGTACGTAGGGTGCGCACGACACGTACGTACACAGGATCGGGGCATTGGTGGCTGAACCGGAGGAGGAAGGCAAACCGCAGTCGGACGAGGCGCACAGCGCCTTCGCTCCGGTGGGCGGCGTCGGCCAGTCGCCCGCGCCCGAGGAGGACCACCCCTCTTCGGAGTTCACGATTCCCTCCGGCCTGAGGATCCCGCCGACGCCCGAGGACACGGAGTCCTCGGCGTTCACTCCGCCCGAGACGTACGACGCCCGGCAGCCGCCGCCCGCCTTCACACCGCCCACCGGGGTGCCCGTGGTCCGGCTGGTCAAGGAGGCGCCCTGGCAGGACCGGATGCGCACGATCCTGCGCACGCCGGTGGCCGAGCGCCCGGCGCCGGAGCCGACGCAGAAGCACGAAGAGGAGGAGGGGCGCGCCGTGCCGCGCGTCCTGGACCTGACGCTGCGCATCGGCGAGCTGCTGCTCGCGGGCGGCGAGGGCGCCGAGGACGTGGAGGCGGCGATGTTCGCCGTCACCCACTCGTACGGCCTCGACCGCTGCGAGCCGAACGTCACGTTCACACTGATCGCCATCTCGTACCAGCCCTCGCTGGTCGACGACCCGGTGACGGCGTCACGGACGGTGCGCCGCCGGGGCACGGACTACACCCGCCTGTCGGCCGTCTACCGGCTCGTGGACGACATCAGCTCCGAAGAGGTCGACGTCTCCCTGGAGGAGGCCTACCGGCGCCTCGCCGACCTCCGCCGCAACCGGCACCCCTACCCGGGCTGGGCGCTGACGGCCGCGGCCGGACTGCTCGCCGGTTCGGCGTCGGTGCTCGTCGGCGGTGACGTCCTGGTGTTCGTGGCGGCCGCGCTCGGCGCGATGCTGGGCGACCGGCTCGCGTGGCTGTGCGCGGGGCGCGGGCTGCCGGAGTTCTACCAGTTCGTGGTGGCGGCGATGCCCCCCGCCGCGATGGGCGTGGCGATCAGCCTGCTCGACCTGTCGGACGTGAAGGCGTCCGCGGTGATCACCGGTGGCCTGTTCGCCCTGATCCCCGGGCGGGCGCTCGTCGCGGGCGTCCAGGACGGACTGACCGGCTACTACATCACCGCCGCGGCCCGGCTCCTGGAGGTCGGGTATCTGATCGTCGGCATCGTCTGCGGCGTGCTGATAGTGCTCTATCTGGGCGTGACGCTGGACGCGGGCCTCAACCCGGAGACGTCGATCCACTCCAGCGACCGGCCGTGGATCCAGATCCTCGCGTCCATGGCGCTGAGCCTGGCCTTCGCCATCCTGCTCCAGCAGGAACGTTCAACCGTGCTCCTGGTGACGCTGAACGGCGGTGTCGCCTGGGTGGTGTTCGGTGCCCTCGCGCGGGCCGGCGGCATCTCGCCGGTGGCCGCGACGGCGGTCGCGGCGGGGCTCGTGGGCCTGTTCGGGCAGCTCCTGTCGCGCTACCGGTTCGCGTCCGCGCTGCCGTACGTGACGGCCGCGATCGGGCCGCTGCTGCCCGGTAGCGCGACGTACTTCGGGCTGCTCGAGATCGCCCGGAACAATCTGAACCCCGGGCTCGCCTCGCTCTCCAAGGCGGCGGCGCTTGCCCTGGCCATCGCGATCGGCGTGAACCTGGGCGGCGAGCTGTCCCGGCTGTTCCTCAAGGCGCCGCGGGCGGCCGAGGGCCCGAAGGGGCGCCGCGCGGCCAAGCGGACGCGCGGCTTCTAGGACGTCTTCCCGTACCTGTCGGCCTGGTACCTGTCGGCCTAGTACCTGTTGGCCTGGTGGCCGCCCTGCTGGGGGTACTCGTCCGGGTACTGGGCCTGCTGGTCCGGGTACTGCTGACCGTCTGCAGGGGTGGCGTACTGGCCGTCGTAGTGGCCTTGGTGCTGCTGGCCGTCGTACTGGCCTTGGTACTGCTGGCCGTTGTACGGGTCCTGGTACTGCCCGCCGTCCGCCGGGCCGCCGTACTGCGGCTGCTGGGCGTACTGGTCCGGGTACTGCGGCTGCTGGGGGTACTGGCCCTGGTAGTAGGGCTGCTGCGGCTGCTGGGCCTGGTACTGGCCGTCCGCCTGCCCGCCGTACTGGGGGTGCTGGGCGTACTGGTCCGGGTACTGCGGCTGCTGGGGCTGGTACTGCTGGTCGCCCTGGCCGCCGTACTGGCCGTACTGGCCGCCCTGCTGCCCCGCGTACGGGGACTGGGGCTGCTGGGCCTGGAACTGCTGGCCGCCGACCGCCGGGCCGTCCTCCTGGACCTGGGCCTGGGCCGGGCCCTGGGCGGCCGCCTTCTTGCTCTTGCTCCGCGCCCGCAGGAACTCGACGATGATCGGGATCACCGAGATGAGGACGATCAGGATCAGGATCGCCTCGATGTTCTTGTGGACGAACTCGTGCTTGCCGAGCCAGGCGCCGAGCAGCGTGACGCCCGCGCCCCACAGGATGCCGCCGAGGATGTTGAACGTGATGAACGAGCGATAGCGCATGCCGCTGACGCCCGCGATGATCGGCGTGAACGTCCGCACGATCGGCACGAAGCGGGCCAGGACCAGGGACTTCGGGCCGTGCTTCTCGAAGAACTCGTGGGCCTTGACCACGTTCTCCTGTTTGAAGAGCTTGGAGTCCGGGCGGTTGAAGAGCGACGGGCCGACCTTCTTGCCGAAGAGATAACCGGCCTGGTCACCGGCGATCGCGGCGATGCAGATCAGGACGCAGGTCAGCCACAGCGGGGTGTCCAGCTTGTTCGTCGTGATCAGCAGGCCGGTGGTGAACAGGAGCGAGTCACCGGGCAGGAAGAAGCCGATGAGCAGGCCCGACTCGGCGAAGACGATCAGCAGCAGGCCCCAGAGACCGAACTGGTTCAGCAGGTAGTCCGGATCCAGCCAGCTTGGTCCGAGCGCAAGCGTCGTCACGGTTCCGGGCTCCTGTGGGTGTGAGGAAGTGCGGCGGGTGGGGCTCTTCGGGGGCGGGCCGTGCGGTGTGATGACAGCGGCCGCCGCCCAAAGTTACCAACGCAGGGTGACACGGACAGGTTCCACCGGATGCCCAGGGGCGCACCCGGCTCACCCCGCCCCCCACCGACCGCGCCGGCCCGTCAGCCCGCGGACCCCCCGCGGGCCGCGTTCGCGCGCATCGCGTCGCGCATGTACACCGCCAGGCCCGGCCGGATGGCCTCGTACGTGGCCGTGAAGCGGGGGTCGGACACGTACATGTCGCCGAGGCAGGTGTGCAGCTCGTGCGCGCAGTCGTAGTAGCTGGAGGAGATGAAGCGGCGGTGCTCCTCCGCCACGTCCATCGCCTCGGCGGAGTCCGCGGGCACCCCGGCGGCCAACAGGTCGCCCATGCGCGCGTGGATGGCGTCGAGCTCCTCGGTCAGCCGCTTCCAGTCCTCCTTGGTGTACGCGGCGGTGCGGCGCTGCGACTCGGCGTACGCCTCGGTGTCGCCCCAGCGGCGCTCCACCTCCTCCGCGTGCTGGTCGGGATCGAAGTCTCCGAAGACCTCGAACTTCTCCTCGGGCGTGAGGTTGATGCCCATGCGTCTCGCCTCCATGGCGGTCTCCACGGCCTCGGCCATCTGCTGCAGCTTGGCGATCCGGGCGGTCAGCAGCTCGTGCTGGCGGCGCAGGTGCGCGCGCGGGTCCGCCCGGGGGTCGTCGAGCAGGGCCGCGACCTCGTCGAGGGGGAAGCCCAGCTCCCGGTAGAACAGGATCTGCTGGAGCCGGTCCAGGTCCGCGTCGCTGTAGCGGCGGTGACCGGCGTGGCTGCGCTCACTGGGCACCAGCAGACCGATCTCGTCGTAGTGGTGCAGCGTGCGCACCGTGACCCCGGCGAAACCGGCGACCTGTCCCACGGAGTAGCTCATGACCTCCGCCCTCTCTTTCTCGGTACGCCCCTCAGGCTGGGTCCTCACGTCACGTGAGGTGCAAGTCCGAAACGTGAGGTGCAAGTCCGAGCTCTCGGGCTTCTCGGAATCCTCGGGATGTTATGCCGCGTTTGTCCGCCTACAGTGACCGCGAGAACCGCCCGCCCCGAGCAACGGAGGCACCGCCATGTCGCTGCACCGTGGCACGGACGACCGCCGCGACGAGCGCCCGCTGTCCGTCAACCCGTTCTACGGCGAGGCGAACCCGGTCGGCGGCATGGCGCAGGCCCCGCCCAAGCACCGGCTCCCGCGGGATCCCATGCCGCCCGCGACCGCGTACCAGCTGGTCCATGACGAGCTGATGCTCGACGGGAACTCGCGGCTCAACCTGGCCACCTTCGTCACCACCTGGATGGAGCCGCAGGCCAGTGTGCTGATGGCGGAGTGCCGGGACAAGAACATGATCGACAAGGACGAGTACCCGCGTACGGCGGAGCTGGAGCGCCGCTGTGTGGCGATGCTCGCCGACCTGTGGAACGCCCCGGACCCGGGGGCGGCCGTCGGGTGCTCGACCACCGGGTCGAGCGAGGCGTGCATGCTCGCCGGGATGGCGCTCAAGCGGCGCTGGATGCGGCGGAACGCCGGCCGCTATCCCTCGCGCGAGGCCCGCCCGAACCTGGTGATGGGCGTGAACGTGCAGGTCTGCTGGGAGAAGTTCTGCACCTTCTGGGAGGTGGAGGCGCGCCAGGTGCCCATGGAGGGCGACCGCTTCCACCTCTCCCCCGAGGCCGCGGCGGCGCTCTGCGACGAGAACACCATCGGCGTCGTCGCCGTCCTGGGGTCCACGTTCGACGGCTCGTACGAGCCCGTGGCGGACGTCTGCGCGGCGCTGGACGCCCTCCAGGAGCGCACGGGTCTGGACATCCCCGTCCACGTCGACGGCGCCTCCGGGGCGATGATCGCGCCGTTCCTCGACGAGGACCTCGTCTGGGACTTCCGGCTGCCGCGCGTGTCGTCGATCAACACCTCCGGGCACAAGTACGGGCTCGTCTACCCGGGCGTCGGCTGGGCGCTGTGGCGTACGCCCGCCGAGCTGCCGGAGGAGCTGGTGTTCCGCGTGAACTATCTCGGCGGTGACATGCCGACGTTCGCGCTGAACTTCTCCCGGCCCGGGGCGCAGGTCGTGGCGCAGTACTACACGTTTCTGCGGCTCGGGCGGGAGGGGTACCGGGCGGTGCAGCAGGCGTCCCGGGACGTTGCGCGGGGGCTTGCGGAGCGGGTGGAGGCCCTGGGCGACTTCCGGCTTCTCACGCGTGGTGGTGAGCTTCCGGTGTTCGCGTTCACTACTGGGGCGGACGTTTCGGCGTACGACGTGTTCGATGTGGCTCGGCGGTTGCGGGAGCGGGGGTGGTTGGTGCCGGCGTACACGTTCCCGGCCGACCGGGAGGATCTGGCCGTTCTCCGGGTCGTGTGCCGGAACGGGTTCTCGGCCGACCTTGCGCAGCTGTTCGTCGAGGATCTCGGGCGGTTGCTGCCGGAGCTGCGGCGGCAGTCGGGTCCGCTGACGCGGGATCGGGGGGCGGCGACGGGGTTTCACCACTGAGGTGGGGGTGGGCGGGGTCCTGCCGGAGGCTCCCCAATCCCGCCCCTTCCCGTAACCAGGGGGCTGCCGCCCCCTGGACCCCCGTATCGCCGCTCCGCGGCTCGTCCTCAAACGCCGGACGGGCTAGAAAGGGCGGGCGGGTGGGATATAGCCCCTCCGGCGTTTGAGGAGCGGGGGTCCGGGGGCAGAGCCCCCGGTTTCGGGAAGGGGTGGGATGGGGGAAAGCCCCGCAGGGCCCTACTTGCTCAGCGCCCCGAACCTCCGCACCGCCAGCGGCAGGAACAAGGCCACCAGCAGCACCGGCCACACCACCGCGAGGAGGCCGGCGTGTTCGGCCGCCCAGGACGTGCCGGTCACCCCGGGCTCATTGCCGAAGAGATCCCGCACCGCCGTCCCCGTGGCCGACATCGGGTTCCACTCGACCACCGCCCCCAGCCAGTCCGGCATATTCTGCGGGACGGTGAAGGCGTTGGAGAGGAAGCCGACCGGCCAGACCAGGATCTGCACGGCCATCACCAGCTCCGGCTTGCCCGCGACCATCGCCAGGTAGATGCCGATCCAGAGCATCGCGAACCGCAGCAGCATGAGCAGGGCCATGGCCCCGAGGACCCCGGCGAGCGACCCGTGCCAGCGCCAGCCGATCGTGAGGCCGACGCCCATCATGACGACGAGGGAGGCGAAGGACTGGAGCATGTCCGCCACCGAACGGCCCACCAGGACCGCCCCGTTGGTCATCGGCATGGCGCGGAAGCGGTCCACCACGCCCTTGTTGAGGTCGGTGGTGACCGCGACCATCGTGGCGTCCAGGCCGAACACCATGGTCAGCGCGAACATGCCGGGCACCAGGAACTCGGCGTAGTCGCCCTCGATGCCCTTGCCGCCGCCGATGAGGTAGTTGAACATCAGCAGCATCATCACGGGGAAGGCGAGCCCCACGAAGACCTGCACCGGCTGCCGCGCCCAGTGGGCGAGCTCGCGCCGCGTCATCGTCCAGGAGTCGGTGACCGCCCAGCCGATCCGCGAGCCGCCCGCCCCGGACGCCGCCGCCACCGGCCCGCCGCCCGTCATCGTCGTACTCACACGGCCTCCTTCATCCGGTCCGTACCGTCCGCATCCTCCGTACGCCCCGTCAGGCGCAGGAACACCTCGTCGAGGGTCGGCCTGCGCACCGCGACGTCCTCCGCCTCGATGCCCTCCTCCTGGAGCGCCCGCACGACCCGGGTCAGCGCCTCCATGCGGTCGGTCACCGGCGCGCTGGCCAGGCGCCGGTCGGCGTCGACCGTCACGTCGTCGAAGTGGACGTCGGCGCCCGGCAGCAGCCGTGCCGCGCGCACCAGTTGGGCCCCGTCGCGCACCACGACGTCGATGCGGTCGCCGCCGAGCTTCGCCTTCAGGTCGTCCGCGGTGCCCTCCGCGATGACCCTGCCGTGGTCGATCAGGGAGATGCGGTCGGCCAACTGGTCGGCCTCCTCCAGGTATTGGGTGGTCAGGAGCACCGTCGTGCCGCCGCCGACCAGGGAGCGCACCGCGTCCCACACCTCGGCGCGGCCGCGCGGGTCCAGGCCCGTGGTCGGCTCGTCCAGGAACAGCACCGCCGGTTCCGTGATCAGCGATGCCGCGAGGTCCAGGCGGCGCCGCATGCCGCCGCTGTACTGCTTGACCGCCTTGCGGCCGGTGTCGCCGAGGCCGAAGCGCTCCAGGAGCTCACCGGCCCGCTCGCGCGCGTGGCGCGCTCCCAGGTGGTAGAGGCGGCCGAACATCTCCAGGTTCTGCCATCCGCTGAGCTCCTCGTCGACCGCGGCGTGCTGGCCGAGCAGGCCGATGCGGCGGCGCACCTCGCCCGCCTGCCGTCCCGCGTCGTACCCGGCGATCTCCACGCGCCCCTCGTCCGCCCGGAGCAGCGTGGCCATGATCCGCACCGCTGTGGTCTTGCCCGCGCCGTTCGGCCCGAGCACGCCGTGCACCGTGCCTCGCGCGGCCACCAGGTCGAGCCCGTCCAGGGCCCGCTTCTCGCCATACCGCTTCCGTGCTCCTTCGACGACGATCGCGTCCGTCATCCGTCTCCCTCCAGGCCATCTAGTCAAGATTGACTAGAGGGACGAAGGTAACCCCGGGCGGTCGGTTAGTCAAACTTGATTAACAGGGATTGAGGGTGAGCCGCGTCACAGCGAACGCAGCCTCCCGTGTGGCGTCAGCGGGCGTCCCCGGGGTGCTTCTCCCCCGTCGCGAACGGGTTCTCCTCGCCCTCCGCGAGCACCGCCACGAACGGCTCCCCCTCACCGGCGAAGACGTACGAGCCGTGCTCGATCCGCTCGATGAGGCCCTTGGTCCACTCCGCGCCCGCGTCGGCCGACATCACCCAGAGATTCATGATCTCCCCGATGTGGCCCAGCTGTTCGGGGCCGTCCTCCGGGGTGTAGTACTCCGTGACGGAGTGGCGCCAGCCCTCCAGGGCGCGCATCCGCTCCTTCAGGAGCGCGACGACCTCCTCGCGCGGCAGGTCGACCATGAAGCCGACCCCCGCCGAGAGCACGTCGGACTGCTGGTCGTGCGCGACGGTGGTCAGGGCGGCGCGGACAAGGGCGTGGAACTCCTCCATGCCCTTGTCCGTGATCTCGTACTCCGTGCGCGGCGGGCCGCCCGCGGCGGACGGCGCCGTCTCGTGCTCGAGCAGCAGGCCCTGCTTCGCCATCTGCTTCAGGGCGTGGTAGATCGAGCCCGGCTTGGCCTTGGACCACTCGTGGGCGCCCCAGTACTCCAGGTCGTTGCGCACCTGGTAGCCGTGCGCCCGCCCGTGCTGACGGACGGCACCAAGGACCAGCAGCCGGATCGCCGACATTCACCACACCTCTCCGAGACAGCCCCTCAAGCTGTTCAAGCCCTGCAAGCCGTTCAAGCCGTTCAAGCCGTTCAACACAGCCATTCAACTTTGACTAGCGTATCCCTGGTCCATCGCGACCAGCTCGAAGGCCGTCTTTCCGTCCAGGGACTCCCGGATGATGTCGGCGTGCCCCGCGTGCCGGCCGATCTCCTCGACCAGGTGCAGCATCAGCCAGCGCATCGACACCGCGCCGTCGTCGGGGAACCAGGGCTGGTCCGGCAGCGGGAAGGTGTCGTCGAGGCTCGGCACCGCGCGGATGAACTCCTCGGTCTCGGCGGCCACTTGCCGCCAGAAGGCGAGCACGTCGGCGAGCGTCTCGCCCTCGACGAGGCGGAAGCTGTCGGCCCAGGTCTCCTCGGTGCGCTGCCGCTCGTTGGGCTTCTGCTGGGCCAGGCGCAGCCAGTTCAGCTCGGTCTCGGCGACGTGCTTGACGAGGCCGCCGAGGGACAGCTCGCTGGCGCTCGGGCGGGCCGACGCCTGCTCGTCGCTCAGTCCGAGCACCGAGCGGCGGATGCCGCCGCGCTGGGCGTCTACGAAGGCGATCAGAGCGCCGCGCTCGTCGCCGGGGTGCTCCGCGTTGACGTGGGTGACCATGGTGTCCGCCTCTCTTCGCCCCCTGGGGGCCGCCGGGCTTTCCGACACCACAGACGCTACGGACCCTTGCGGACAGGTTCTGTCCGCAAGGGTCCGCGACATACGAGAAGAGCTCGCGAGAAAGGCGTACGCGACATCCGAACGGGAAGCGCGAGCTCCGAACGGGAAGCGCGAGCTCAGAACGGGAAGCGCGAGCGGCCGTACTGCACCGAGATCCACTTGTGGGTCGTGAACGCCTCGATCGTCGCGTCGCCGTTGAGGCGACCGATGCCCGAGTGCTTCTCGCCGCCGAAGGGCACGATCGGCTCGTCGTGCACGGTGCCGTCGTTGATGTGGATCATGCCGCTCCTGATGCGCTGCGCGAGCCGGACGCCGCGCTCGGTGTCGCCGGTGTGGACGGCGCCGCTCAGGCCGTACGGAGTGTCGTTGGCGATGCGGACGGCCTCCTCCTCGCCGTCGAAGGGCAGCAGGAGCGCGACCGGGCCGAAGATCTCCTGGCGCAGCACGGGCGAGTCGTCGGGCAGGTCGGTGAGGACGGACGGGGCGACCAGGTTGCCCTCGGTGCGGCCGTGCAGCAGGGCCTTGGCGCCCGCCTGGACGGTCTGCGCGACGAGCGACGAAACCCCGTCCGCCTGCGAGGAGTTGATGAGCGGGCCGATGTGCGTCTCCGGGTCCGCCGGGTCGCCGACCTTCAGGGACTTGACCTTGGCGACGAACTTCTCGGTGAACTCGGCCTCCACGGCGCGGTCCACGAGGATGCGGTTCGCGGCCATGCAGACCTGGCCCTGGTGCACGAAGCGGCTGAAGACGGCGGCGTCGACGGCGTAGTCCACGTCGGCGTCGTCGAGGACGATCAGGGCGCTGTTGCCGCCGAGTTCGAGGACGCAGCGCTTGAAGTTCTGGGCGCAGACCGTGGCGACGTGACGGCCGACGGCGTCCGATCCCGTGAAGGAGATGACGCCCGGCACCGGGTGCTCGATCAGCGCGTCGCCGATCTCCGCGATGTCCGTGATGACGACGTTCAGGACGCCCGGCGGCAGGCCGGCGTCCTCGAAGATCTTGGCGAGGAGGCTGCCGCCGAGCACCGGCGCGTTCTGGTGCGGCTTCAGGACGACGGCGTTGCCGAGCGCGATCGCGGGGGCCACCGACTTGATCGACAGCAGGAAGGGGAAGTTGAACGGGCTGATGACGCCGACGACGCCCACCGGCAGGCGGTAGAGGCGGTTCTCCTTGGTGTCGTCGGGCGAGGGGAGTATGCGGCCCTGCGGGGCGAGCGCGAGGTGTATCGCCTCGCGCAGGAACTCCTTGGCCAGGTACAGCTCGAAGCCGGCCTTGACGAGCGTGCCGCCGAGCTCCGCGACGATCGCCTCGGTGATCTCGGCCTCGCGGTCCTCGATGATCCGCAGGACCCGCTCGAAGACCGCGCGCCGGGCATAGGGGTTGGTCGCGCCCCATGCCTCCTGTGCGCGCTGCGCCGCCCGATACGCCTGGTCCACCTCGTCCGCAGTGGCGACCGTGATCGACGCCAGCTTCTCCCCGTTGTACGGATTGAAGTCGATGATGTCCCAGGAACCGGAGCCGGCCTTCCACTCACCGTCGATGTACTGGTGAGCCAGATCGGTGAAGAAGGACATGACGCGAGACCCCTTGCCGCAGAAGTGCAGACACCTGATTTCACGTCATCCTAATGACGATTCAGGTCAGTTGGAGTAGACCACGCAGAAGGTCACGGCTGTCGGCCGGATCTGGACAGTCCTGCTGCAACTCGGCCATCGCGCCCTCGTACTGGGCGACTTCTTCGCGCTTGTCCAGATAAAGGGCGCCCGTGAGCTGCTCCAGATAGACGACGTCGGAGAGGTCGGACTCCGGGAAGCTGAGCATCGTGAACGCGCCCGACTCGCCCGCGTGTCCGCCGAAGGTGAACGGCATGACCTGCAGCGTCACATTGGGGCGCTCGGAGATGTCGATGAGATGCTGGATCTGGCCGCGCATCACTTCCCGGTCGCCGTACGGGCGGCGCAGGGCCGCCTCGTCCAGGACGCACTGGAACTTCGGCGCGCGCTCGGACACGAGCAGCTTCTGGCGCTCCAGGCGCAGGGCCACGCGCCGGTCGACGTCGGCCTGATTGAGCCGCCCGCCGCGGCCGGACTTGCCGGTTCCGCCCGGCTTGCCTGCGGCGGCGGCCTTCATGCCGCGCTCCACGACCGCGTGGGCATACGCCTCGGTCTGCAGCAGCCCGTTGATGAACTGGACCTCATAGACGCGGATCAGGGAGGCGGCACCCTCCAGACCGATATATGTCTGGAACCAACCGGGCAGGACGTCCGAGTAACTGTGCCACCAGCCCGTCAGGTTGGCCTCCTTGGCGAGCGAGAGGAGTGCGTTGCGCTCCGCCTCGTCCATGACGCCGTAGAGCGTCAGGAGGTCCTCGACGTCCCTCGACTTGAAGCTCACCCGTCCCAACTCCATGCGGCTGATCTTCGATTCAGATGCGCGGATCGAGTAGCCGGCCGCTTCACGGGTGATGCCCCGCGACTCCCTCAGGCGCCTCAGTTGCGAGCCCAGCAGAATGCGCCGTACCACCGAGCCGCTCGACTCCCCAGCGGTCACTTCGCTCAGTCCTCCCCAAGGTGTGAGACCCGCAGTCTGCCATTAAACGCTTCGGGCCGTACTCGTTCGGTTACGGAAACGGAAAGCCTCCGGAAGCTCTCCACAAGAAGTCGTAGGAAGAAATGGGCTAGAAGCAGCCTAGGAACGGTCAAGTCCGGCGCGTGCACGTGCATCTGCCCTTGCATCTGCTGTACGCATTCGGAACCATGGTCCGCGCGTCACTGCTGCGCCATCGCTGTGCCGCCCGGCTGTACCGACCGCGCCACCGCACGATCGCTTTGTACCGCGAACCGCGAAAACCGGGGAGTGCCTCGCATGGGGACGAATGGATCGACCATGCTCGAGCCGTTACGGCAGGGCCTTCCTCCGCTCGACCCCTCCGCGGTCTCCAGTGCGGCCTCCTGCGCTCTTCCCGCCCGCTATGAAGCCGTCGGCAGCGCACGGCAGTTCACCCGCAAGACGCTGGTGTCGTGGGAGCTGGAGGAGCGCTTCGACGACATCGCGCTCGTCGTCTCCGAACTCGTCACCAACGCCCTGCGGCACGCGCTGCCCGCGGACACCCCGCGCGCCGCGTGTCCGGTCGGCGGTACCGAGGACGCGCCCGTGCGGCTGCACATGATGCGCTGGACCTCGCGGCTGGTGTGCGCGGTGCGCGATCCCAGCGACGAGAGTCCGGTCGCGCGCGAGGAGGCGGAGGACGACTTCTCCGCGGAGTCGGGCCGCGGCCTGTTCCTGGTGGACTCGTTCAGCGACGGCTGGGGCTGGCACCCGCTGGCGGGCGCGCTGAACGGCAAGGTGGTGTGGGCGCTGTTCCAGCTGGCCTAGGCCCTCGGGCCGGCGGCCGCCGGAACAGCCCTGCCCCCGTTTCCTCTCTCATCGGTGCCGTCGGGCACCGTTCTCGTCGGTGCGGTCGGCGCCGACTTCGTCGGTGCGGTCGGGCACCGAGCAGGATCCGCGGTGGTCAGCCGCCGATCAGGTCGTCGAACTCGCCGTCCTTCATGCCGAGCAGCATGGCCTCGATCTCGGCGCGCGTGTAGACGAGTGCGGGTCCGTCGGGAAACCGCGAGTTGCGGACGGCCACGTCGCCGCCCGGTAGTTTCGCGAACTCCACGCAGGCGCCCTGCGAGTTGCTGTGCCTGCTCTTCTGCCAGACCACCCCGTGAAGATCCGTGGCCGCCATGCCGTTGAACACGTGGTGCACAGGTCGCTCCCCGGTGGTGCCGTGGCTGTTGTTGTAGCTGTCAACTGTCCCGGATCATAGCCGTGTTCATGTGCCGATGCATGGGCAGATGCACGTGCACGCGCCGTGGTGAGCTGGTTACAGCCCCTCCCGCCGCTTCCCCCATGCCCCCGTGACATGCGAACGACCGTCCCCGTACCTCCACTTAGGCAGACGCAGGGGAAGGCTTTCTGGCTCCTTTTTGGCCGAAGACGCAACACCGCCGCCGCACGACGGACATCCCGTGCTTGCACCCTACTTCTCAGTAACGGGCGGCAGGTCGGGAGGTGTCGGTCGCGCGGCGGCGGTGTGGTATGTCGGCGCGGTGGGGTACGTCGGCGTCCTCAGCGGACGCGTACGTCCTCAACGGGACACGTACGGCCTCAACGGGACGCGTACGGAAGGAGACCCATCTCGCGGGCGTTCTTGATGGCCTTGGCCAGCTGTCGCTGCTGCTGCACGGTCACCCGCGTGACCCTGCGGCTGCGGATCTTGCCGCGGTCGGAGATGAACTTCCGCAGCAGGTCGGTGTCCTTGTAGTCGATGTACGTAATGCCTGCGACATCCAAGGGGTTGGGGCGGGACTTGAGCGGCTTGCCGCGGTCGGCGCGGCGCGGGGACGGGGACAACGTCAGACCTCCAGGAGGGCGTCGAAGGCGGGGGGCAGGGTCTTCCAGGCGGCGCGCCCGGCGGCGTACTCCTCGTCCGTGAGCAGGCAGGACTCCAGGACCTGGGTGAGTCCGTCGCGGTCCAGGCCGGGCGAGGTGAAGACGAGGTGCTGGCAGCAGTCCCCGTGCTCGGGGTGCCAGTCGAGCGCGGCGGCGGCCCGGCGCACCGGCGGGACCATCTCCCAGGCGGCGTCCGGCAGCGAGGCCAGCCACGGCCCCGCGTTCTCCACGCACAGCGCGCCGCCCGCCGCGTCCCACGCGAGCAGCGTGTCGGGCCGGTCGGCGAGCCAGAAGCGGCCGCGGCTGCGGGCGGCGGCACAGGTCAGGTCCTCCAGGGCGGCGTAGAGCCGCTCCGGGTGGAAGGGCCGCTCGCGGTGCCACACGAACGTACTCACGCCGCTGTCGTCGGCTTCGGCGGGCAGCAGCGCGCAGGCGGGGTGCTGGGCCGCGGCCGCCGCCTCCACGTCGAAGCCGCCGAGCGCGGCGCCCGCCAGGTCACCGTGGCCGATCGGAACCTGGCGGGCTGTCGGGTGGAGCTGCGCGAGCAGTGCCCGGTCCTCCGCGTCGGCGTCCTCGGACTCCAGGACGGCGAGCACGGGCGGGTATTCGAGCTGGCGCGCCCAGGTGTCGGCGACGGTGCGCTGGTCGGAGGCGGCCGCGGCGAGCCCGGCCTCCATCAGGTCGTCGCCGTTGGCGAGGTAGGGAAGCAGCAGGCTCGGGTCGACGGCGGTGAGCACGCCGCTCAGCCGCAGCGCGTCCGAGCCGTACCCGGCGATGACCTCGGCCATCGCCTTCGGCTCGACGGAGTCCCAGAGTTCGACGATCGCGAGCCGGGTGAGCCCGCTCCCGGCGAGCCGCTCGAGCTCGGGCACCAGGTCCTCGCGCAGCGCGCAGCAGGCGCAGTCGTTGACCAGCGGCGCCTCGCCGGTGGAGAGCACGCCGCCCGCGTCGCGCACGGTCCGCGTGACCGTGCCGTCCGCGGCGGTCGACAGGTCGTGGTGGAGCGCGACGCTGCCCGGCACCGTGGCGAGGAGCCGGGCGACGGCGGCGGCGCGGGCGTCTGCGTGCAGGCCCGCGACGACGGCGACGTCCATGCGGCCGGCCGCCGGCTCCCGGCCACCGCCGTCGCGGGCGCCGGGGGCGCCGGGGGCGTCGGAGGCACCCATCAGCGTCCTCCGCCGTAACGCCGCTCGAAGCGCTCCACGCGGCCCGCGGTGTCGAGGACGCGCTGCTGTCCCGTGTAGAAGGGGTGGCTCGCGGAGGAGATCTCGACGTCGATGACGGGGTACGTGTTGCCGTCCTCCCAGTCGATCGTCTTGTCGCTGGTCGCCGTCGAGCGGGTGAGGAAGGCGAAGTCCGCGGCCTTGTCGCGGAAGACGACGGGGCCGTACGGCGGGTGGATTCCGGGTCGCATGGGGTCAGCGCTCCTCTCGGAAGTCGACGTGCCGGCCGGCCACCGGGTCGTACTTGCGCAGGGTCAGGCGGTCGGGGTCGTTGCGGCGGTTCTTGCGGGTCACGTACGTGTAGCCGGTTCCGGCGGTGGACCGGAGCTTGATGACCGGGCGGAGTTCGTTGCGAGCCATGAGCGCTAGTATATGAAAATGAATCCCGTTTCCAAATGGACGGGAGGGAAACCGAGCGAGAGGTGCGTCACCATGTCCGCCCACTGCCAGCTCACCGGCGCGAAGCCGGGGTTCGGCAACAACATCTCCCATTCGCACCGGCGCACGCCGCGCCGCTTCGACCCCAACATCCAGCGCAAGCGGTACTGGCTGCCGAGCGAGGGCCGGTACGTACGCCTGCGGCTGAGCGCCAAGGGGATCAAGACCGTCGACACGATCGGCGTCGAGGCCGCCGTGGCCAGGATCCGTGCCCGTGGGGTGAAGGTCTGATGGCCAAGCAGAGCAAGATCGCGAAGAACGAGAAGCGGCGCGCGATCGTCGCGCGGTACGCGGCGCGCCGGGCCGAGCTGAAGGAGATCATCCGCAGGCCGTCCACGCCGGACGCCGAACGGCTCGCCGCCCAGCGGGAATTGGCCCGTCAGCCGCGCGACGCGAGCGCGACGCGGGTGCGCAACCGGGACAGCGTGGACGGTCGTCCGCGCGGGTACGTGGGCACGTTCGGCCTGTCCCGGGTGCGGCTGCGTGAGCAGGCCCACGCCGGATTCCTGCCCGGCGTGCGCAAATCCTCCTGGTAGCTTGGCGCGCGATTCATCGGGCCGTGGCCCGGAACGACGCTCCACATAGGGGGACTTCAGTGCATACGCGTGTCCGCAGTGTCCGCAGCATGACGATCGGCGCCGCGGTGGCCTCGCTGGCCGCCGCGCTCGTCCTGACCGGTTGCAGCAGTGACGGCGATGACGACGGGGACAAGGACAAGGGCGCGGCGGACAGCGCGTCCAAGACGCCGGGCTCCGGCGGCTCGGACGACGCGGGCTCCGGCGACGAGGGCGCCGCGAGCGGTGGCGGCCTGGAGGGCAGCTGGGTCGCCACCACCGGCGGCAAGCCGGTCGCGCTCGTGATCACCGGCAAGCGGGCGACGCTGGTCGGCGAGCACGTGTGCAACGGCACCGCCGGCGAGGCGGGGGGCGCGCAGACGCTCAAGCTCAAGTGCGCCGACGGCGACATGGACCGCACCGACGGGCGGGTCGAGTCCGTCGACGGCAAGACGCTGAAGGTCGCCTGGCAGGGCTTCGGGAAGGACGAGTTCCTGAAGACGAAGGGCGGGAAGCTGCCGGAGGGGCTGCCTACGGCGGACATTCCGCAGTCCTGACGTCTGGGGCGGTCCTGACGTCTGCCGCAGTCCTGACGGGCCGTTCCGTCAGCGGGTCGTGGGGCCTTCCGGGCCCTGCGGCCCGTTCGGCGTTTCCGGGGGCGGTTCGTTCCGCTTCTCCGGCGGTTCCGGGGTTTCCCGTTTGCGTACGTTGCTGTCGCTGCCGTCGACCAGCATCGGCGGCGGCGCCGTGTCCAGGGCGTCGGAGAGGTCGTCCAGGGCCTTGAGGAGGAGGGTGCCGCCGCGGCGTACGACGCGGTCGGGGGCGTCGGCGGACTCCCAGGCGTCCAGGGCCTCGCGGACCGGGTCCCAGCGGGGGACGCGGCGTTCGCGTACGGCCTTCGCGCCCTGTTCGGTGGCGGTGCGCAGGGTGTCCGCGAGGCGGGCGGCGGCGGGGACCGGGGGTGTGCCCCGGTCCGGGAGGTGGGCCTCCAGGAGCATCGCGACGCGGCCGACCTGGGCCAGGGCGTGTTCGGCGTCGGCGGCCGCGGCGCGGGAGAGACCGCGGTGGCGTACGGGTTCGTGCTCGGCGCGTTCGACCGCCTCCTGCCAGGCGGCGCGGGCGTCGCGGGCCGTGAGCAGGGCCTCGCGGACGTCCGGGCAGTTCTTGCCCGCCGGGTCCGCGTAGTGGCCGACGACCGCCGCGGCGTAACGGCCCGACGCCGTCAGCCAGTCGGCTAGGCGGGTGCGCAGGCGCGGGGTCTCCCAGGCGGGGTACAGGGCGTACGCCGTCATGGCGAGGATGCCGCCGAGGAGCGTCAGGACGACGCGTTCCGGGACCGTCTGGGTCCACTGTTCGCCGCCCATGCCGAGGAGGAAGACGACGTACGCGGCGACGCAGGCCTGGGCGGCGAATTGGCCCGTGCGCATCAGGAGGTACATCAGGCCCGCGCTCGCCACGGCGAGGGTGCCCGAGAGGTGGGTGCCCGGCTGGGCGAGCCTGACCACCGCCGTGGCCAGGGCCACGCCCACCAGGGTGCCGCCGAAGCGGGCGACTGCGCGGGCGTACGTCTGGGAGAAGTCGGGGCGCATGACCATGACCGAGGCCATGGGGGCCCAGTAGCCGTGGCCCAGGGGGAGGTAGTGGGCCACGGCGTAGCCCGCGGTGGCGACGGTGGTGACCCGCACGGCGTGTCGGGTCACCGCGGAGCGGAGCCTCAGCTCGGCGCGCATGGCCCGCAGGGCGGCCGGAACCAGGGCCGTGAGCCCCGGGCGGACCAGGTTGCCGCTCGTCGGGATGGTCCCGTCGGCCTGGGCTCTCTTTGGGTCGGGATCCGCCCCCTGGGCGGCCCAGCCGCCCACAGGGAGAGCGGCCTCGGGCGAGCTCTGGGCGGGGCCGCCGCCTGCGGCGGGAGCGGGGGCGGGTGGGCCCGCGGCGGGATCAGGGGCGGGTGGGCTGGGGGCGGGAGCAGGGGCGGGTGGGCTGGGTGCGGGAGTGGTGGTCGGTGGGACCGCGGCGGGAGGTGGGCCTGGGCCGCCTGCTACCTCCACTACGTCCCGTAGGAGTGTGCCCAGGCGTTGGGCTGCTCTGTGGGGTGGGCCCGTGAGGATCGTTGCCGTGTCCGGGGTGCGGAACGTGGATACCGCGGACGCGGGGAGGTCCACGGGGCTGCCGTGGCGGATGGCTCGGGCGGCCGCGTCGAGGATGGCGCCCGCCGCGCCGAGGAGTTCGCGTACGCGGTCGCGTTCGGGGCCCTCCGCCGGGACGCCGAGGGCCGGGTCGGCGAGGGAGGCGAGGACGGGGCGGATGCGTTCGGCGAGGCCGCGGGCGCCGTGGAGTTCGGCGGGGCGGGTGCGGGCCTGGCGCGGAGTGATGTGGGCGGCGGCGCGGGCCGTCATCAGCGGGGCCGGGTCGAACGGGGCGACGGGGTCGTGGCGCAGGCGGCGCGCGTAGTCCGCCTCGGCGGCCAGGGCGTCGGCGAGCGCGTCGCGGTGGGCGCCCCAGCGGCGTACCGGGAAGAGGATCACCAGGCCCGCCTGGACGGCGCCGCCCACGACCATCATCGCGGCGTGCCCGGCCGCGGCGGCGACCGACGTGGGCAGGGTGATCGTGACCAGCATGATCGCCACGTTGGACGTGGCGATGAGGCCGATGGTCGGGCCCGCCGCCCAGCTCAGGCCCGCGAGGAAGGTCCAGAGGGCGAGCAGGGCGAGGAAGAGGAGGAGATGGCTGCCGGTGAGGTAGCCGAGGAAGGTGGAGAGCGCGAGGCTGGTGCCGGAGGCGATGGCGAGTTCGGGCCGGGGGCGCCAGCTGCGCTGGAACGTGGCGATGGCCGCCTGGAACGCGCCGAAGGCGGAGCTGGCGGCGACCGCCGGGCCGAAGAGGGTGAGGCTGAGGCCGATCACGATCGCCAGACCCGCCGCGCCGCGCAGCGCGACCAGCGGCTCCAGCCGCCGCCGCTCCACGGCAAGCCCGGAGCGCGCCGTCTGCTTCAGGGCTCGCCACCAGGTCACTCCGGCGATGATACGGGGCATATCGGGCGGATCGGCTGGGTGGGCGGCTGGCTGCGGCTGACGGCTCTGGGCTGCTGGCGGCTCTGGGTGGTTCCTCGTTCGGCTTTCCCCCCGGTGGGGGTTGCTCCGCCCCTTGTTCGGTTGTGGGGCGGGGCCGCGCCGGTATGTCCGTGCTCGCGCCTGTGGCGCCCGAGGCATGTCCGGTACGGACGGCGTGCGCGCCCGAGCTGCGCGCGGACATACCGGCACGTCCCCTCCGGACGGTTCGGCGGCTACCTGCCGGTGGGGGTTGCCGGTTCGGGCTCCCCGCGTTTCGCGCGTACCGCGGTCAGGTACTCCTCGATCGCGTCGCGGTTGCGGGTCAGGCACTCCACGCGCCGGGCCATGCGGTCGCGTTCGCGTTCCAGGGTGGCGAGCATCTCGGGGGTGGCGTCCGGGAAGTGGATGGCGCGGGGCTTGTCGAGGCAGGGGAGGATCTGCTTGATGATGCGGGTGGGCAGGCCCGCGTCCAGGAGGCCGCGGACCTGGATGACGCGGTCCACGGTCGACGCGTCGTAGTCGCGGTAGCCGTTCGGGGCGCGGTCGGCGACGATCAGGCCCTGTTCCTCGTAGTAGCGCAGCAGCCTGCGGGGCGTGCCGGTGCGTTCCGCGAGTTCTCCGATGCGCATGGTTCCCCCTGTTTCTCCGGTTGCTTCCGGGATTCTTCGGTTGCTTCGGCCGCGTACCTTCACACGTGTGTGAACGTTAGCGTTCCAGCGGCGTCGCGTGCCCCATCCGTGCCCGGTCCGCAGCCGCCGCGCCCTGCGCCCAGCCCTCCCCGTCGCGTACGCCGCGCACCCGCGCCGTGGTCGTCTCGGGGAACATCCGCTCGGCGCGGTCGGTGACCGCGACGTCCCGGGCGGCGAGGACCGGGAGCAGGGTGCCGTCTTCGGCGTCGGTGTGCGTGACGGGGGCCGCGGCGGCCTCCAGGCGGGCGCCGAGGCGTTGGGCGTACGCCATCAGGAAGGCCTGCCGGAACGTCTTCGTGCGCTTGCGGCCGCCCGCGCGCTGCCCGGCCTCGGCCTTGGTCATCGCGGCCGTGCCCTGCACGAGGAGGGAGGTGTAGAGGAGTTCCGTCAGTTCCAGGTCGGGCTCGAAGCCGACGACCGTGGAGAAGGAGTACGCCTCGTTCCAGACGGCACGGCAGCGGTTCGCGGCGGCCACGGCGTCCAGGAGGATCGCCTTCGCGGTCTCGTACGGGGCGTCGACGCCGACGCGGCAGGCGCCGGGCGCGTCCTTCGCGTGCGTGCGCGCGGCGAGCAGCGCCTCGTCGACGCTGTGCCGGGCCATCAGCTCCTGCGCCTTGGCGGTCAGCGCCTCCGCCTCCTCCGGATACCCGGTCGCCTCGGCCTTGGCGAGCAGGGCGCGGATGCGGGTGAGGGCTCGGGGTTCGTCGCCGGGGTGGGGAGGGGGTACGTGGAGGGGGGTGCCCGGGGCCGGGGCGACCGGCTCGATCGGGGGAAGGCGGAGGAGCAGGCGGTAGAGGGCTAGTACGGCGGTGGCGTGGGCGAAGCGGTCGGGGGCCCGCCAGGGCGCGTGGTCGTCGAGGGCGGCGAGCTGGGCGGGCCAGCGGGCGGGGAGCCGGTCGGGGCTGTAGCGGCGGGTCTCGGCGCGGATCAGGGCGGCGGCGAGGCGTACGTGGGGTTCGCCGAGGTCGCGGCGGACCAGGCGCAGGACGTCGGCGGGCTGCCAGCCGCGTCCCCAGGCGCGGCGTATCAACTCCTCGCCGCGGGCGGCGAGTTCGACGTCGGCGGTGGGGTCGGCGGCGAGCAGGGACGCGGCGGTGTCGAGGCCGTCGTCCGCGTGCCCGGATCGCGCGTCTCCCCCGTACAGCGCCGCCGCGAACGCCCTGTCGATCACCGATTCCATACCCCTAAGGGTAGGCCTGACCCTACCTTCGACCGGCCCGCTGGTGGTCGTGAGCGCGGGGCCCCGGCGCGGTTGGCTCGAACCATGATTCTCGCGTCGCTCCGGGCCCGCTGGGCCGGATTCCTCGGTGCCTTCGTGGCCGTCGCCCTCGGGGTGGCGCTGACCGCCGCGATGGGGGTGGGGCTCGCGGCGAGCCTGGATCCGCCGGTGCGGGAGCCGGTGCGGTTCGCCGGGTCGCCGGTGGTGGTGGCGGGGCGGGACACGCTCACGGTGCCGGTGCGGCGCGGGCCCGAGGTCGGTCACGTGTCGAAGAAACTCGTTCATCCACACCCTGTGGACAAAGAATTGCTGCGCGGGCTCGGGCGCCTGGGGCAGATCCGTACAGACCGTAAGCCATCGGACCATAGGGCATGGGACCGTACGCCGCCGGACGCCGTGGGCGTGGCCGCGCCGGTCGCCGCCGTGCGTGCCGCCGTCGCCGCGTCCGGCACCGGGGCGCGGGTGCTCACCGGGGACGACCGGCGGCTGGTCGACCCCGCCGCCGAGCGGGACGCGCGGGCGCTGGTGGCCGTGAACTCCTTCCTGGGCGCGGCGGGCGGGGTGGCCGCGTTCGTGGCGGCGTTCGTGACCGCGTCGACGTTCGCGTTCGTGGTGGCGCTGCGGCGGCGGGAGTTGGGCCTGCTGCGGGCGGCCGGGGCGAGCCGGGGGCAGGTGCGGCGGTGGCTGCTCGGGGAGGCCGTGGTGGTGGGCGCGGTGGCCTCGGCGGCCGGCTGCGCGGGTGGGGCGTGGGCGGCGCCGGTGCTTGCGCGTGCGCTGGTCGACGTGGAGGTGGCGCCGCCGTGGTTCACCGTCGCGTCGGGCTTCTCCTGGACGTGGTGGCCGTACCAGCTCGCCTTCTGGACCGGGCTCGTCGTGGCAGTCGCCGGGGCGTGGAGTGCGGTGTGGCGGGCGGGGCGGGTGAGTCCGGTGGAGGCGCTGCGGGACGCTTCGCTGGATGTGGGTGCGATGCCGCTGGGGCGGCGGGTGGCGGGTGGTTTGCTTCTTGCCGGCGGGCTGGGGTTGTTGGCGTGGACTCTGTGGGCGGAGCCTGCGGATCTGCTGAAGCGCAAGACGTATACGACGCAGCCGATGGTGCTGGCGACGGGGGTCGCTGCGCTGGCGCCGGTGTTGGTTCGGTACGTCGTGCTGCTGTTTCGGTGGCCTGGGGTGCTGGTACGGCGTGCGGTCCCGTCGGCGGGGGGCGGGGTGGCTGTCGGCCGTCAGGGCGGCGTCGGCCTGGGCTGCCTTGAGGGTCGGGAGCCGCCCTGCGGCACGACTGCCCACAGCGGGAGCGGGGGACGGGCGGTGGCCGCCCGCAGCGGGAGCGGGGGCGGGGGTACGGGCGGGTCCCGGAGCGGGAGCCCGGGCGGGCCCCGGAGCGGGAGCCCGGGCGGGCCCCGGAGCGGGAGCCCGGGCGGGCCCCGGAGCGGGAGCCCGGGCGGGCCCCGGAGCGGGAGCAGCGGCGGGCGTGGGGCCAAGGGGCGGAGCAGAGGTAGGAGTTGGGTGAGTCTCGGGCGGCTTGCTCGGGCCAACGTTGGGGGTTCTGTGCGGCGGACCGCTGCCGTTGTCGCGCCCGTGCTCGTTACCGTTTCGGTTGCCGGGTGTCTGTTCGGGTCGGCTGCGACGGTGGGTGGGGCCAAGGCGGCGGAGGCCAGGGGGCGTACCGGTGCTCAACTCGTCGTCACCGGGGGCGACTTGCGGCCGCTCGACCGGCCGGTCCCGGGCGCGGTCGTCGCCGCGTCCGGCGCCACCGGCGTGTTCGTACGCGAGGACGACGGCACCGCGCTCGTCCGCTCCGAGGCCCGCGCGCTGCCGGACCCCGGGGCGTTCGCGGCGGTGACGCGGCTGCCCGTGGTCGCCGGTGACGTACGCCGTCTCGACGACCGTTCGATCGTCGTCAACGAGGAGTGGGAGCGGCACCGGGTCGGCGAGCACGTGGACGTGTGGCTCGGGAACGGGTGGCGGGCGCGGCTGCGGATCGTGGCGGTGCTCGCGCGCGGCACGGGCGACAACGGGGCGTACGTGACGGCCAGCAACGCCCCGTCCGCCCCGCTCGACCGCATGGACGTGACCCTGCGCGACGGCGCCGACCGGACGGCCGTCGCGGCGGCGCTGCGGGCCGCGACCGGCGGGCAGGTGCGGACCGCCGGGGAGTGGCTGGCCGCCGAACACCCGCCCGGCATGAAGCACCAGACGCGCCTCGGACTGCTCGTGCTGCTCGCGATCTGCCTTGCGTACACGGCGATCTCGCTGCTGAGCACGCAGCTCATGACGGCGCCGGTGCGGGCGCCGGAACTGCGCACGCTGCGGCTTGTGGGGGCGACCCCGGGGCAGATACGGGTCGTGGTGGGCGTCGAGGCGGCCCTCTCCGTGGTGGTGGGCGCGGTGCTCGGCCTCGCGGTGACGCTGGTCGGCCTCGGCGGCCTGGCCGCGGCGCTGGCGAGCCTGTCGGCACCGGTGGGGGTGGTGGTGCCGTGGGGGGTGATGGGGGTGTGCGTGGGGGTGTGTGGGGTGGTGGCTGTGGGGGGTGGGGTGTTGGGGGTGCGGCGGGTGCCGGGGGTGGCATAGGTACGCGGGGCTGGGGGGCGGTGTAGGTACGCGGGGCTGGGGGCGGCGTGCGTACGCGAGCTGGGAGCGGCGTGCGTACGCGGGCTGGGCCCCCGGCGGCTAGGAGTCGCCGCCCTCGTCGATCAGGCGGCGGACCTCGCGGTCGATGAGGCCGAGGCGGGCCTCCGCCACCAGCGGGACGACGCGGCGCTGGCGGCGGGCCTCGTGGACGTCGATGTCGACCGTGACCAGGGCCGGTTCCCACTTCGGCGCCTGCGCGACCACCGTGCCGCGCGGGTCCACGACCCGCGAACCGCCCCAGAACGTGGCCCCGTTCTCGTTGCCGACGCGGTTCACGAAGACGACCCAGCACTGGAGCATGCGGGCCGTGTAGGACAGCAGGGTGTCCCAGTACAGGCCGGTGTCCATCGCCTCGGGGTCGAGGCTCGCGGCGCTGTTCGTCGGTACGACGATGACCTCGGCGCCGTCCTGCACGGCCAGCCACGGCAGCACCGGCTGCCAGGCGTCGTTGCAGACGAGGGTGGCGGCGCGGCCGTGGTTGCCGGGCAGGTCGTAGGCGCGCAGGTGCTGGCCGGGGCTGACGTGCTTGCGCTCCTCCCAGGCGAGGTAGTTCGGCAGGTACAGCTTGCGGTGGGCGTGCAGGAGGGCGCCGCCGGAGTAGTAGGCCGACGTGTTGTAGGCGCGCAGGCTGGTGTGCTCGTGCAGGCCGACCAGGATGTCCGGGCCGTGCAGGGAGAGGCCGTGGAGGCGGGGGTCGTCGGCGGCGAGGGACGTGTCCCTCTTCAGGGCGCCCAGGTGGTAGCCGTGCAGGCTCAGTTCCGGGAACACGACGAGGTCTGCGCCCTGGGCCGCCGCCTGGGCCACGTGGTCGCGGGCGACGTCGAGGTTCTCCTCCACTTCTCCCAGTACGCAGTCCGTCTGCGCCAGCGCGACTCGCATGGGGTGAGCCTCGCAGGGGGATTGCGGGGCGGCATGTTGAGCGGGGCCAGGTGGCGGGTCCTGCCGGAGGCTCCCCAATCCCGCCCCTTCCCGTAACCAGGGGGCTCCGCCCCCCTGGACCCCCGTATCGCCGCTTCGCGGCTCGTCCTCAAGCGCCGGACGGGCTGAGTGGCTGGCGGAGCGGGTGTCAGTGGCTGGCCGGGCCGTTGGGGCCGGAGATGGCGCCGAGTTGGGCCAGGCCGGCCAGGACGTCGGTGCAGGTCCAGTACTCGACGAATCTGCCGCCGGACACCCGCAGGATGTCGTGTCCGCTGAAGGAGACGGCGGTGCCGACCGGGGCGGTGGCGTCGGGGAGGCCGCCGGTGTAGCGGGCGCGGAGGGTCCAGCGGGCCGCGATCAGGTCGCCGTCGGCGATCGGGCCGAGGTCGACGGTGAGGTCGATGTCGCCGAACACCGCCATCGTCTGCTCGATCTCGGGGAGCAGCCGGGCGGGGCCCCGGGTCGCGCCCGAGTCGGTGCCGTCCGGGCGGGCCTGGTGCACGACGAAGTCGGGGTCGAGGATGTCGTCGGCGTGGCGGAAGTCGCCGCGCCACAGCTCGCACCAGCGGTCGTACAGCTCGTGCAGCTCTTGGTGGTCGCGCGGCGGGGCGGTGGGTGGTGTGCTGCTCACAGTGTTCTCCTGAGGTAGAGTATGCGTCACACAACATCTGCGTGACGCAGTCATTTGAAGGGAGAGCATCGGGCCGTGTCAAACCGGAATCCGCGTCGAGCGGAGCTGCTCGCGGCCGTCACCGTGGCCGCGCGGCGGCAGCACGCCGCGTACACGCTGTTCAACCAGGCCATGGCCGACCGCCTCGGGCTGCACCCGACGGACCTGCAGTGCGTGAGCCTGCTCGGCCTCGAACCCGCCCCTCTCACCACGGGCGAGATCGCCAAGCTCACCGGCCTGACCTCGGGCTCGGCCACCCGCCTGGTGGACCGCCTGCTGCGGGCGGGCCTGGTGGAACGCCACCCCGACCCGCACGACCGCCGCAGAACCCGCATCTCCCTCACCGCCCACCGCGCCCCGGAACTCACGGCGGCCTGGGACGCCCCCGGCACGGCGTTCGCGGCGGCGCTGGACGAATTCACGGAGGAAGAACTGAGCGCGGTGGAGCGCTATTTGACCCGCACGACGGAGGTGGGGGTGGAGCAGGCGGAACGTTTGCGGGGGCAGTAGCGGGGGGACGCCTCAGCGGCCGTCGCGGCGCGTCCGAGGGCCACCCATGGCCAGGGCAGCGCCCGGCGGTGCGCCGCGTACGACAGCCACTCGACCCCAGGGCAGGCGTCGGCAGTGCGCCGCGTACGAGGGCAACGGGCGGGCGGGTGGGAAACCCGCCGCGGAGCGGCGGGGCGGAGGGCGCCCGGCGGTGCGCCGCGTCCGACAGCCACCCGGCCCCAGGGCAGGCGCCCCGCGGCACGCCGCGCACGACAGCCACCCACCCCCAGGGCAGGCGCCCGGCGGTGCGCCGCGTTCGACAGGTACGGGTGGGTGGGTGGGAAACCCGCCGCGGAGCGGCGGGGGCGGAGGGCGCCGATGTGGGCGGTCGCGGAGACGCTGCGCGGGGCGTTGTCAGTGGTGGGTGGGATCGTCGGGGGTATGGGTGACGGCGAGCGGTGGCTGGTGGCGGAGGCGGACGGGGGCGCGGCCCACGTCGTGCCGCTGGGCGAGGACGGCCGCCCCGCGGGGGACGTGCGCCGGGAGCCGGACATCGTGGCGGCGGTGCGGAGCCGCCCCGAGGTGACCCGCTGGGTCTGGCGCTCCACGGCGGACGTGTACCCACGACTGCTCGCGGCGGGCGCACACGTGGCGCGCTGCTACGACATCGAGGCCGCCGAAAACCTCCTCCTCGGCCACGAGGGCCGCCACGGCGAGCCCCGCTCCGCGGCCGCCGCCCACGCCCGCCTGCACCGAAGACCCGTACCGCCCGATCCCGCGCCCCGCGCCGCGGAACCCGGCTCCCAGGACTCCCTCTTCGAGCCGTCCCCGACGGCTCACCTCCCCCTCGAAGCCCTCCTGGAGGTGTACGCGGACCAGCTCCGCCGCCACGACGCCACCGCGCACCCCGGCCGCATGCGCCTGCTCACCGCGGCCGAGTCCGCGGGCATGCTCGTGGCCGCCGAGATGAACGACGCGGGCCTGCCCTGGCGCGCCGACGTACACAAGGACGTGCTGCGCGAACTCCTCGGCGAGCGCTATGGGGGCAGCGGCGAGCCCCGGCGCCTGGCCGAGCTCGCGGACGAGGTCTCCGCCGCGTTCGGCCACCGCGTCCGCCCGGATCTGCCCGCCGAGGTGATCAAGGCGTTCGCGCGCGCGGGCATCCGGGTCAAGTCCACGCGGAAGTGGGAGCTGGAGGAGATCGACCACCCGGCGGTGAAACCCCTCCTCCAGTACAAGACGCTGTACCGCATCTGGACCGCCCACGGCTGGTCCTGGCTCCAGGACTGGGTGCGCGACGGCCGCTTCCGCCCGGAGTACACGCCGGGCGGCACCGTCTCCGGCCGCTGGACCACGAACGGCGGCGGCGCGCTGCAGATCCCCAAGGTCATCCGGCGCGCGGTGGTCGCCGACCCCGGCTGGCGCCTGGTCGTGGCCGACGCCGACCAGATGGAGCCGCGCGTACTCGCCGCGATCTCCCGCGACCGCGGCCTGATGGACGTGGCGGGCAGCGAGGAGGACCTCTACACCCGCCTGTCCGACCGCGCGTTCGCCGGCGACCGCGAGCACGCCAAGCTGGCGCTGCTCGGCGCGGTGTACGGCCAGACCTCCGGCGACGGCCTGAAGAACCTGGCGGCGCTGCGCCGCCGCTTCCCGCTGGCCGTCGCGTACGTCGACGACGCGGCGAAGGCCGGCGAGGAGGGCCGCCTCGTACGGACCTGGCTCGGCCGGACCAGTCCCCCGGCGGTCGGGGCCGGGGACGAGGACGGCGAGGCGGGCATCCCGCAGGAGCAGCCCTCGCCGTCCGGGGCGGAACTCCCCTCCCCCGACGGCGAGTTCACGCCCGGGTACGCCTCGTCCGACGCCCGCGCCCGCGGCCGCTTCACCCGCAACTTCGTGGTGCAGGGCAGCGCCGCCGACTGGGCGCTGCTGCTGCTCGCCGCGCTGCGCAGGGCGACCGCGGGGATGCGGGCCGAGCTGGTGTTCTTCCAGCACGACGAGGTGATCGTGCACTGTCCGGAGGAGGAGGCGGGGGCCGTCGTGGCGGCGGTGCGGGAGGCCGGGGAGCTGGCGGGGCGGATCGCGTTCGGCGAGACGCCGGTGCGGTTTCCGTTCACGGTGGCCGTGGTGGAGTGCTACGCCGATGCTAAATAGAGCGTTCGTTACAGAGTGAGAGTAGATCTTTGAGGTCGGCGACGACCTTGGCGCCCGCGCCGTCCAGGGACTCGAGGGCGGCGAGCGCCGACTCCCACTCGGCGTACGCCTCCCGGGTGCGGCCCTGGGCGTGCAGGAGCAGCCCGTGCTGGTGGCGGGCGAGGCCGACCATGTGGGTGTCGCCGCGGTGTTCGGCGCGGTCGAGGAGCAGGGCGCATTCACGCGCGGCTTCCGGGTGACGGGCCAGTTCGCGCAGGGCACGGACCAGGCCGAGGCGGGCCTGGGACTCGCCGTGCCAGTCCTCGTACTCGCCGTGCAGACGCAGGCTCTCCTCGAAGTGGCCGAGCGCGGCGGCGGGTTCGCCGAGGGTGAGCCGGGCGTAGCCGATGTTGCAGTGGGCGGACTGGCGGACGATGACGTGGCCGATGCGGTCGCCGATGGCGAGGCTGCGTTCGTGGTGAGTGATGGCGGCGCGGGCGTCGGTGTGTTCGTAGAGGTTGCCGAGGTGGCTGTAGGTGATGGCCTCGCTGAGCGGGTCGTCGAGGCTGCGGGCCAGGTCGAGGGCCTGGCGGAGGGCTCCGGCGGACTCGGCGTGCCGGCCGAGGCCTTCCAGGAGGAGGCCGCGATGGTTCAGTCCGCGACGCACGCAGGAGGCTTCACCGAGGGCACGCCAGAGGGCAAGGGCCTGGTCGTTCAGGACCATCGCCTCGCCGGCACGGCCTGCCATGAATCGGTGACCCGCGAGATCGGTGAGGGCTTGGGCGGTGGCCCGCCGGTCGCCCGCACGGCGGGCGGCGTCCACGGCCATGGCTCCGAGCCGCGCCAACTCCGTGAGCCTGCCCCTGCGTTGGAGGTAGGGGAAAAGGTTGCGCACCAGTGCGGGCACGAGGCCACTGGCGTCCTCGGGGTGGCGCTCTGTGAGCGTGACGATGTTGGCCAGCTCCTGGTCGGCCCAGGTGAACGCCTGGTCGATGTCGCTGAACGTTGGTGTGGCTGAAACTGCACCGCTGCGGCGAGGTTTCAGCCCGTCCGGCGATTGAGGACGAGCCGCGGAGCGGCGATAAGGGGGGCAAGGGGGCGTAGCCCCCATTCGGTCCTGTTTGTCCTGGCCCTCCGGCATGATCGTGAGGAGGGCCTGGCGGGCTGAGGCGACGTACCAGGCCAGGGCCTCATGGTCGGCCGACTCCGCGGCGGATGCGGCGTGTTCGCGGGCGAAGTCACGGATGAGGTCGTGGGGGACGTAGCGGCCGTACGCGGTCTCGTCGAGGAGGGCGACGTCGACGAGGCGGTCGAGGGCGGATTGGGCGCGGCGGCGGGGCAGCCGGAGCAGGTGGGCGAGGAGCGGGGCGCCGTACTCCGGCAGGTCGAGGGCACCGATGGCACTCAGGGCGCGGGCGGCATCACGGTCAAGCTCACGGCCGGAGGCACGCAGCGCTTCGAGGGCGACGTCCAGCGAGCGGCGGACGCTCAAGTCGTCGTGTTCCAGGTGGTGGAGGCGGTCGCCGCAGTCGGCGAGGAGGCCCGCGAGGGCGTCCGGGGTGAGGGCGCTGCGGGCGGCGAGGCGGGCGGCGACGATGCGCAGGGCGAGCGGCAGCCGGCCCGCGAGCGCGACCAGCGGGTGCGCGGCGTCGAGCCCGGCGCGCCCGGAGGCGGCGCGGAGCAGCGCGGCGCTGTCGGCGTCGGACAGCGGCCGCAGCGGGAAGCGGGCGGCGCCGTCGAGCGCGGTGAGCTGGGAGCGGCTGGTCACGATGACGGCGCAGCCGGGCCCGCCGGGCAGCAGCGGCCGCACCTGCGCGGCGCTCGCGGCGTCGTCGAGGACGAGCAGGGTGCGGGTGGGCGCGAGCAGGGACCGCAGCAACGCGGCGGCCGCGTCCGGGTCTTCGGGGGCGTGCCGGGCTTCGGTGCCGAGGTCGCGCAGGAGGGCGGCGAGGGCCTGGCCGGGGGTGAGCGGGGTCATGCCCGGGGTGGCGCCGTGCAGGTTGAGGTGGAGCTGCCCGTCGGGGAACTCGCCCCGCAGCTCGTGCGCGGCGTGCACGGCGAGCGCGCTCTTGCCGACCCCGGCCATACCGGAGAGCACGGCGACGGGCGGCACGCCTGGGCGGCGGGCACCGGTGAGGAGCGCGCGCAGACGCTGCGTCTCGGCGGCACGGCCCGTGAAGTGCGGGGGTTTGGGCGGGAGTTGGGCGGGCCGGGGCAAGCGGGTGGGCGAGGAGGTGGCCTGCCGGCCACCGGCGAGGACGGAGCGGGGTGCCTGGGGCGGCCGCGGGGCCGGCCTGCCGTCGGGGTCGGCCGCGCCAGGAGCCCCGGGCGCCGGGGTACGGTCCGCGTCGGCGCGGAGGATCTTGCCGTGGGCCTCGCGTACCGCCTCGCCCGGTTCCACGCCCAGTTCGTCCACCAGGCGGCGGCGCAGGGCCCGGTGGACGGCGAGGGCCTCCGCCTGGCGGCCCGTACGGTGCAGCAGGAGCATCAGCTGGCGGTGGAAGGGCTCACGGAGCGGATGTTCCGCGACGAGGGCGGTCAGCTCCGGGAGGAAGGCGCCGGGTTCCGCGAGTGGGGTGCCCGTCGCCGCCGCCTCAAGGAGTGCGTCGTACCGGCACTCCAGGAGCAACAGCCGTGCTTCTTCCAGGCGTTGTACGAGGGCGTGGCCCGCTGTGCCCGTCGGCAGGCCGGACAGCGGGGTGCCGCGCCAGAGGGCGAGGGCCGCGCGGGCGGCACGTTCGGCGGTGGCCCAGTCGCGCTCGGCGTGGGCGGCGCGGGCCTGCGCGAAGCGGCGTTCGAAGACGCGTACGTCGAGTTCGTCGTCGGTGACGCGCAGGCGGTAGCCGGGCGGGACGGCGCGCAGCCGGTCCGGGTCGTCGAGCAGGCGGCGCAGCCGGGTCACGTGGTTCTGCAGGGACGCGTGCGCGGAGGCGGGCGGGCCGCCGGCCCACAGCGCCTCCTTGAGGGCGTCGGCCGAGACCACGCGGTCGGGTTCGAGGAGCAGCGCGGCGAGGAGGGCGCGGCCCTTGGGGCTGCGTACGGGACGCGGCTCGCCGTCCGCGTCGAACACGGCGGGCACGCCGAGGAGCCCGAACCGCAGCTCGTCCGCCATGCGCGCCCAACCCCCGTCCCGGACGACCGTTGGCCACATGTTAGCGATCTGTTGGCGTGGCCTGATGTGATCACTACATCGGACCTGGCCCCGCCGGTGCGCGCGTGTAGACGCGTGGCTCGGGGGAGTGTCGCCGCCGCGGCCGGGTCCGGCCAAAACTGGCCTCTGGCCCACTGCATGTTCCCCGCTGTTCGTTCCCTGCGGGTGGGAGGCTTACGCAGATCGCGCTGCGCGCTCGTCCTCAATCGCCGGACGGGCTCAAATTCGCTCACGTCACCGGCAAGGTCACCGTGAAGACCGCCCCCTTGCCCCGTTCGCTCCGTACCGTCACCGTGCCCCCGTGCGCCTGCACCAGGTTGCGGACGATGGCGAGGCCGAGCCCGCTCCCCCCGGTGGCCCGCGTGCGGGACTTGTCAGCGCGCCAGAAGCGGTCGAAGACATGCGGCAGATCCTCGGCGGCGATGCCGGTCCCGGTGTCGGCGACCTCGACGACCACGCCCGGCCCGTCGGCCCCCTCGGCCCCCTCGCCCGCGCAGCGGCACAGCACCGTCACCCGCCCGCCCTCCGGCGTGTGCCGGATCGCGTTGGAGACGAGGTTGCCGATGGCCTGGCGCAGCCGCAGGGGGTCGGCCGTGAGCCACGGGTCGCCCTCCGCGCGGGCGGTGAGGCGGACCCCGGCCGCGTCGGCACGCGCCTGGTGCGCGGCGACGACCTGCTCGGCGAGCTCGACGGCGCAGACGGGCTCGCGGTGCAGCCGCAACGTACCGGCGTCGGCGGCGGCGAGGTCCTGGAGGTCGTTGACGATGTGCTGGAGGAGCAGGGCCTCCTCCAGGAGGGAGGTGACGAGTTCGGGGTCGGTCGCGACGACGCCGTCCTCCGCGGCCTCCAGCCACCCGCGGATATTGGACAGCGGCGTCCGCAGCTCGTGCGCGACGTCGCTGACCATCGCCTTGCGCTGCTCCTCCAGCGCCTTGCGGTGGGCGGCCATGTCGTTGAAGGCGGCGGCGAGCTGGCTGATCTCCCCGGCCGAACGGGCGGGCACGGGCTCGGTCGCCTCGCCGGTCTTCATGCGCTGCGTGGCCGTCGTCAGGGCGCGCAGCGGCCGGGTCAGCCGGGTCGCGGCGAACGCGGTGGCGGCCACGGTCACGGCGAGGATCGCGGCGGCGAGCCCGACGAGGCGCGTGGTGTTGGCGCCGGAGAGCCGGAAGCCGCTCTCGGAGGAGCGGGAGCCGTCCGGGCTGGTGATGAACAGCAGGGCGCCCGAGGAGACGTACGGACCGAGCTGCTCGCGGCGGGCGCTGTCCACGCAGTTGGCGGCGAGCGCCTCGGCGGCGTTCGTGGCCTCCTCCTTGCGCAGGGCGTCCGCGCGGCGCTCGGACACCTCGGTCCCCTCGTCGGGCACCACGCTCGCGGAGGGCTTCCGGCTGGGGTCGGTGGGCCGCGTCACGCCCTCTTCCGTGGCCCCGTCCCCGCTCGGGAGGTCGCCCCGGGGCGGTTCCGGGATCGGCTGCGGGTAGTCGGAGGGAACGCTCGCGGGGTACAGCCGCGGGGCACCGTCCCGGCTGACGGTGAGGCCCAGCTTCACCGGCTCGGAGCCCTTGCGCCGCATGCAGGCCTCGGCGAGCTTGTTGACCTTTTCCAACGCCTTGCGCTCGGTCGCCGTGGCGACGTCCAGGTACTGGGTGCCGCAGTCGTAGTCCGTGACCTTCACGCCGGGGTCGTCGGGCGTCTCGAGGTACGGGCGCCCGCTCGGCCCGACGATGATCTTCGCGTTGATGCCGCGCTCGCCCAGACACCCGGCGTACTTCTCCGCGATGTTCCGAAGGTCGCGGCGCTCACGGGCGGGCAGCCGGAACGGGCCGACGGCGCGCGGGTCGATGCGGTCGACGGCACCGGTGCCGGTGCCGAGCCCCGCACCCGAGTCCGCGCCCGACCCCGACCCGGAGCCGGACCCTGATCCGGAGCCCGACCCCGACACGTCGCCGCGCGCCGCGGCCAGCGTCGTGTCGACGGCGAGCGGGTCCACGACGGCGGACGCGCGGGCCGGGAGCCGGGCCTCGTGCTTCGGGTCGCGCCCGGCGGAGTCGGCGATGACCTTGCGGTCCTGGGTGGTCAGGGCGATACGGCGGCCGGTGCCGGCGGCGAGCTCCCGCACCGTGCGCTCGGCGCCGCGCCAGTTGGGGCGGGTCGCGGCGAGGCCGAGGAGCTTGTCGTAGATGCGGGCGTCGTCGGCGAGGACCTGCCCCTGCTCCTGCCGGATCGCCCCGGAGGTGGTCTGCGCGGCGAGCCACGCGGTGGCGGCGATCGACATGACGGAGACGAGCACGGAGACGACGAGGAGCCGGGTCAACAGACTCTTGCGGACGGGCACGCGGCCGAGAACACGGACGCGGGACGCACCCGGCGTACAGGACTTGCGTGACGTACGAGATGGACGAGGCGTGCGAGGTGTGCGCGGCGTACCGGACTTGCTCTCACGCGCCATGGCGGGCCGCCGCCCCGGCGTGCCGTTCGCCCGGCTCGTGGTGGGCGACGAGCTTGTACCCGACGCCGAAGACGGTCACGAGGCGGCGCGGCGTGCGCGGATTGGCCTCGATCTTCTTGCGCAGATTCAGTACGTGGACGTCGACGGTGCGCGCGGATATGTACCCCGACGAGCCGTGGATGCGGTCCAGGAGCTGGGGCCGGGTGAACACCCGCTCCGGTTCGGCGGCCATGGCGGCGAGCAGTTCGAACTCGCCGGGCGTGCACTCGACCAGGTGGCCGTCGACGGTCACCTCGTGCCGCCGCTCGTCCACGACGAGGCCGCCGGCCCGCAGCACGCGGGCGTCCGGGTCCGGCACGGCCTTGTGGGCGCCGCCGCCGGCCCGGCGCAGCAGGGTGCGGACGCGGGCCATCAGCTCGCGGGGGCTGTAGGGCTTGGTGAGGTAGTCGTCGGCGCCCAGGTCGAGGCCGAGCAGCAGGTCGTCCTCGGTGGAGCGGGCGGTGAGCATGAGGATGGGCAGCGCGCTCCCGCCCGGGACCGCGCCGCCGGGTCCCGGGTGCTCCCCGGGCCGGGGCCCGGCGCGCAGCACGCGGGTCACGCCGAGGCCGTCGACCTCCGGCATCATCACGTCGAGGATGAGCAGGTCGGGCTCGCGCCGCCGCACCTCTTCCAGGGCGGCGCGGCCGTCGTGGACGACACCGACCGTGTGACCCTCGCGCTCCAGATAGCGGCGGATCAGCTCGGCCTGTTTCTCGTCGTCCTCCGCGACCAGGACAAAAGCGCACATGCGCCCGAGCATAAGTGGACCTCCGCGGTCCGCGGCCGCCGCGGAGACGCCCTGACAGGAATCACACAACTCACGGGGCAGCCCACGGCAGGCGGGCGCGACACCCGCGGCGCCGCCCCCGCCGAGTGGGTTCGACGGCGCCGCCGACCCGCCCCTACTACCGGCCGGTATTCTGGGATCTTTCGCCTCAGGAGGTGCAGGACGAGTGGAGTTCCGGCTGCTCGGAACGGTGTCCGTCGCCACCGAAGCCGGTGACCTGCCGCTCGGCCCCGCGAAGCGCCGCGGCCTGCTGGCCACCCTGCTCCTTCGGCCCAACCACCCCGTCCCCGTACAGCGGTTGATGGAAGCTCTGTGGGACGACGAGCCGCCGCCCCGGGCCCGCGGCGTCATCCAGGGGCACGTGTCGCGGCTGCGCACCCTGCTGGTGTCCGCCGACGCCGAGATGTACGGTGTGGAGCTGGTCACGCAGGGCACGGCGTACCTGCTGCGGATGCCGGAGTCGCTGCTCGACGCGCACCGCTTCGAGGAACTGGTGTCGCTGGCCCGCGGGCAGCGCGCGGCGGCCGACGCGGTGACGATGTACGAGGAGGCGCTGGCGCTGTGGCAGGGCCCGGCGCTGACCGGGGTGCACACGGGCCCCTCCTTGCAGGCGGCGGCGCAGGCGCTGGAGGAGACCCGGCTGGCGTCGGTGGAGCGCCTCGCGGCCGGGTACGGGCAGTTGGGCGAGCACGCGCGGGCGGCGGCGCTGCTGCGCGCGGAGGTGACGGCGCACCCGCTGCGCGAGTCGCTCTCGGCGGCGCTGGTGACGGCACTGCGGCGGGCGGGCCGCCGCTCCGAGGCGCTGGACTGGTTCCACCGCACGCGGCGGCTGCTCGCGGACGAGCTGGGGCTCGACCCCGGTCCCGAGCTGGCCGACGCGTATGCGCTCGCGCTGCGGGGGGAGGGGGAGGAGGCCGCGCGGGGCGGCGGGGCGCCGACGCCGACGGCCGCCCCCGCACGGTTGGCGGGCACGGGCGCGCCGTCGACGCACACCGCACCGACAGCCCCGACACCCACACCCGCGCACGCATCCGCCCCGCACCCGCACCAACTCGCCCAGCCGCATGCGCAGCCCTTCACGCACGCGCACGGAGACCCGCACCCACAGCCCGCCACGCAGCCGCACCCACACAGACACCCACACGCGCAGCCCTCCACGCACCCGCAGCCGCACACCCCCGGGCACCCGCACCCACCCGAGCCCTCATACGCGCACCCCAACCCCCCGACCGCCGACCTCCTCCCCCGCGCCCCCCGCGGCTTCCACGGTCGCGCGGACGAGTTCACCGCGCTGTCCCGGGCGGCCGCAGGCGAAGCGCCGGTGTGTCTGGTCACCGGGCCCGCGGGCGTGGGCAAGACGGCGCTGGTGGTGCAGTGGGCGCACCGCAACCGCGCGGCGTTCCCCGACGGCCGCCTCTACGCCGACCTGCGCGGCTTCGCCGAGACGGGCGAGCCGCCCCTCCTCGACGTACTGCGCGAGTTCCTGCTGGCGCTCGGCGTGCCGCCGCGCCGGATACCCGAGTCGGCGAACGGCGCGGCCGCGCTGTTCCGCTCCCTGGCCGCCGACCGTCAACTCCTCCTCGTACTGGACAACGTACGAGAATCCGAGCAGGTCAGGCCGCTGCTGCCGGGCGGGGCGCGCTGTGTCACCGTCGTCACGAGCCGGTACCGGCTGCGCGGTCTGATCGCCTCCGACGCGGCCCGGCCGCTGCCCGTGGACGTACTCGGACCGGACGACGGGACGGCGCTGCTCGCCGGGGTGCTCGGCAGGGAGCGGGTGCTCGCGGAGCCGGTGGCCGCGGGGCGGCTCGCGGAGCTGTGCGGCGGGCTGCCGCTGGCGCTGCGGGTGGTCGCGGCGCGCCTTGCGGACCACCCGCGGGGCACGCTGGCCGCGATGGCCGCCGAACTGTCCGACGAGTCACGGCGTGCGGTGCTGCTGGACGTGGAGGACACCGGGGTGCGGGCGGCGCTGCGGCTGACGCTGCGGCAGCTTCCGGCGGCCGTGGGGCACCAGTTCGCGCAGCTGGGCCGCCATCCCGGCACGCATGTGGACCGGTACGCGGCGGCGGCTCTGGCGGGCACGGACCCGGTGGCGGCCGAGGCGGCGCTCGACCGGATGACCGCCGCGCACCTGCTCACCCGGACCGCGCCGGACCGCTGGACCCCGCACGACCTGGTCCGCCTGTACGCCCGCGGCCTGGACGCCGACCCCGAGGCCCTGCCGCGCGTCCTCGACCACTGCGTGGCCACCGCGCTGGCGGCGGCGCACGCGGCGGAGCCAGGCGACGAGGCCTGCTTCACCCTCCCCGCCGACTTCCGGGAGCCGTGCGCGGTACGGGAGTTCGCGGACCGCGCGGACGCGATGGACTGGTACGCGGCCGAGCGGGAGAACCTGGCGCTCGCGGCGGCAGCGGCGGACGCGGCCGGGCTGCACGACCGGGCCTGGCGGATCGTGCTCGCGCTGTGGCCGCTGGTCGTGTGGCGGGTCCGGGACGGCTGGGCGCCGCTGCTGGAGACGGCGCTGGGCGCGGCGCGGGCCTGCGGTGACGCGTACGCCGAGGCGCGGGTGCTCGCCCTGCTCGGCTGGGTGCTGACCGAGGAGGACCGCACCGCGGAGGCGCTGGCGTGCCTGGAGGCGGCGGTGCCGCTGGCGGCGCGGGCGGGCGATCCGCGCGGGGAGGCGACGGCGCTGGTCAACCTGTCGCTGGCGCAGGCGGCGCTCGGCGGCACGGAGGAGGCGGCGCACGGCTGCGTACGGGCGGCGGAGCTGGCCCGCGGCGCCGGTGACGGTCACACCGAGCGCCTGGCCCTGCACCACCTGGCGCGGCACCAACTCACCGCGCGGGACTGGCAGTCGGCGCTCGACACGGCGACCGAGGCGCTGGCCCTGACCCCCCAGGAGCCGACGGGCGCCCCGAGCGCCGCCCGGATCCTCCTCACCATGGCGACCGGCGAGGCCCTGCTCGGCCTCGGCGACGAGCCGGAGGGCATCCGCCGCCTCGACCACGCGGCCCACGAGGCGGAGACGACGGGCTTCGACGAGGGCGCGGTACGGGCGCTGGGCGCGCTGTTGCGGGTGTCGGGGGACGAGGGGTTCCGGGGGCGGTACGAGGCGGCGGTGGGGAGGTTGGCGGCGGAGGGGTGAGGCTGCGCTGCGCGCGGCGCGGGTCGACAGAGACGTCCGAGGCCGCCCGGGCACGTCAGGGCACGTCAGGGCACGTCAGAGGACGTGAGCGGGACGGCAGTGGCGCGTGAGCGGAACGGCAGCGGGTGCGGCCAGGCTGGTCTCACCGGCGGAAAACAACCGCCAAGACCCACACCACCGCACCGCACAGCACAGCACCGCCCACAGGGGGAACACCATCATGCGTACGTCCCGGATCCGCACCGTCGCACTCGCCGCCACCACCGCCGCCCTCGGCCTCGCCCTGACCGCCTGCGGCAGCTCGGACGACAACAGCGGCGGCAAGGGCGACGGGGGCAGGAGCGGCAGCTCCTCCGGCTCCGCCGCGGGCTCGACGGTCAGCACCGGCAAGGACTCGGCCTCGGCGTCGCCGTCGGCCTCGGGCCAGGGCAAGGCGTCCACCGTCCACGAGGGCAAGGAAGCCGCCGGCAACGGCGCGAAGCCCTCCGCCTCGGCCTCCGGCTCCACCTCCACCTCCACCGCCGGAGTCCGCGCCTGCGACGGCCAGGAGATGTCGTACTCCGTACTGCACCGCTTCGCGAAGCAGCGCGGCGAGCACCTGCTCATCACCGCCACGAACGCCGACTCCAAGCCGTGCTACGTCACTTCGTACCCGTCGGTCATGCTCGGTGACACCCTGAACGTGCTGCCCCACTCGGGCAAGGACACCCCCGGCGGCGGCAAGGCGCTCGTGGTGAAGCCCGGCGGCAAGGTCTACGCGGCCGTGAACCTCTTCACCGACAGCGCGAAGACGCACACCTCCTCCAACCTCAGCATCGCCATGCAGGACCACACGGGCGACGCCGGCCCCGGCGCCGGGACGGAGGCCTTCGACGCGAAGGGCGTCCCGTCGAAGTTCACCTGGACCAACGCAGACGTCACCAACTGGAACACGACGAAGCCGTACAACTACTGAGGCGTCGACTGCTGGGACGTCGTCTTGGCGTCGTCGTGCCGCTCGTGCGGTACGACGACGACCTGGACGTCGTCCTCGTAGACGACGCGGCCGGGGTCCGTCGAGCGGACCGTGCGGCACGGGATGCCGTGGGCGGCGAGGATGTCGAGGTAGCCGGGGATCCGCTCGATGAGGTGCGTGGCGGTGGACTTGAACCAGGCGACGGCGCCGGGATTCACGCCGGGGTCGTAGACGGTGGGGTCGACGGCCGAGGGGGTCGTGTACGCGGCGTCGTACCAGTCGTTGTTGGCGCGCCGGAAGCGTTCCTGCTCGGCGGTGAGCCTGCCTTCCCGGGCGAGGGTGTTCACCAGGAAGAACACGCCCGGGTAGAGCCCGCGTTCGTGCCGGACGGGGGACTCGAACCGGACGTACGTCGTCGCCGTGGCGGCCCTTGCACTGGTGCTCGTCTCATCGGTCACCGGCGCATCCTCGCACCGGCGGGGGGGACCGGGGCCTTCGGGGGCCGTAGTCGCTCGGTGCCGTACGTCGGCCTGGACTCCACGCCGCATCAACGGTCCCGTCGCCCAGCGCACCGCCGCGGTCTCCCACCCTCCCACCCGTCTCGGTCGGACTCGGGGTGACCCCACCCATCCGTGGGGGACCCGGAGTCCCACAGTGACGGGTGGGCGGGTGGGGTTCCCGCCGCGGAGCGGCGAAGCAAGGCGGACTGGCCGACGGGCGGGACCTGAGGGCGATGGGTGACCCCGCCCGCCCATGGGCGACCCAAAGTCCGACCGAGACGGGTGGGCGGGTGGGAAACCCGCCGCGGAGCGGCGAAGCAAGACGGACTGGCCGACAGGCGGGACCAGAGGGGGACGGGTGCCCCCGCCCGCCCGCGGGCAACCCAAAGTCCCACCGAGACGGGTGGGCGGGTGGGAAACCCGCCGCGGAGCGGCGAAGCAAGACGGACTGGCCGACGGGCGGGACCTGAGGGCGATGGGTGACCCCGCCCGCCCGTGGGCCACCCGGAGGCCCACCGTCACGGGTGGGCGGGTGGGAATCCCGTCGCGGAGCGGCGGAGCAGGGCGGCACGCCAGTGGGGTGCGCCGGCCCGTTCGGCAAGTGTGAGTGCCTGACGGTAATGCGTCGCGGCAGCGGACGTCCGGCCGAGGGCCACCGCCAGGTCGCCCAGGTACTGGGCCACGGGCTCGAGCGTCAGCACGCCGCTTCCGGCCCCGGCCAACTCGCCGGAGGCGGGGAGCAGTTCCCGGTAGAGGGCGTCGAGTACGTCCCGCGGGGCGCCGCCGCGCAGGGCGGCCCGGGCCCGCAGGCACAGCCGGGCCTCCAGCAGTTGGTCCCGGGGTGCGACCTCCCTCAGGTCGAGGCCGCCGGGGCCGCCTTCCACGTCACCCGCGTCCTCGTCGCCGCCCTGCACCGCCAGGCACCCCAAGGCCGACTCCAGCAGCCCGTCCATCCCGGACATCCCGCTCCCCCGCATCCGCTCGGCGGCCGCCCGGCACGCGGCCTCCGCGTCCTCCACCCGCCCCGCGACCGCCGCGCGCAGCGCTCCGTACCACTGCGTGAACACCCCCACCAGGGGCAGCCCGTGCCGCTCGGCGAGCCGGTCGACGGCGGCGGCGTGGGCGTCCGCGCGGTCGAATTCGGCGAGCGCGGAGTGGGCCTGGAGCAGCATGAGGTGACCGAGGACTTCGAAGGTGACGAGCCCGTGGCGGGCGGCAAGGGAGGTCAACTCGGCGCCGATGCGGGCGCGTTCGGGGGCGAGCCCGGCGCGGTGGAAGGTGTGCAGGTACCGCGCGTTGAGCGCGAAGGCAAGCAACGCAACAGCCTCACCCGCGACGTCCGCGCCCCCTGCGCCCTGGGCGCCCCCTGCAACCCCTGCGTCCCGAACATCTCCTGCACCCCCTATGCCTCGGACACCCCCCGAGCCCCCTTCGCCCCCGCCCAACGCGTCCCCCACAGCCCCCCGAGCCAACACCTCCGCCTCCCGCGCCGCCTCGCCCCCGATCCCCGTACGGGCCCCCCGCGTCTCCATGGCGACGGTGCTGAACAGTCGGCAGCGCACGGCCCGCCGCCCCGGACTCCCGTCGTCCGGAAGGGCGTCGAGGGTGCGCAGGGCAGCGGCGACGATGCGCCGGGAGAGGGCTTCGTCGTCGTTGCGGGCCCAGATGCCGGGGACGTCGAAGGCGCCGATGACGCGGGCGGTCAGCTCGGGATCGCCGGTGGCCTCGGCGGCGACGAGCGCGTCGGCGCGGTACCGGCGGGCCTCGGCGAGCGCGCCGGTGACGGCGAGATTCCGTACGAGCCCCATGAGGAGGTCGAGCCGTTCACGGGTACGGTCACGGGCCGCGCCCCCGCCGCACGAGTCAGCCCCGGCCCCGCCGCACACGTCGCCCCCGGCCCGGTCGTACGCGTCGAGGGCCGCCCCCCAGAGCCGCGCGGCCTCGTGCGGCGCACCCCCCGCTTCGGCGCGCCGCGCGGCGCGGGCGGCGAAGTCGGCGGTGCGGGCGGCCGGGGCGGCCCGGGTACCGGCGCTGATCAGATGGTGCGCGATCGCCTCGACGGCGTCCGGCCGCAGCCGCTCCAGAATCCCGCCGACGGCGGCATGCAGCCGGGCACGGCGGGGCGCGGAGAGGTCGTCGTACAGGGCTTCGCGGACGAGATCGTGCGCGAACTCCACGCGGTCGGGACCAAGTTGTCCGGGGTCAGGTCGTCCGGACAGCCCCCGTCCGCCGGACAGCCCAAACCCGCCGGACACCCCCCGCCCGCCCACGACCAGAAACCCTGCCCCACCCCCCGCCTCCACCGCATCAAGCACCGCACCCTCCTCCCCCGCCAGCGCGACAAGGACATCCAGGTCGACGGCCGACCCGAGCACCGCCGCCTGCCGCAGCACCGCGCGGGTCTCCCGCGGCAGCGCGGCGAGCCTGTGCCGGACGATGTCCCGTACGCCGACGGGGACTTGGGACAGCGCCGCGGTGCCGTCGGCCGCGTACAGGCGGGCGATCTCGCGTACGAAGAAGGGGTTGCCGCCGCTGCGGCGCCGCACCGCGCGGGCGGTCGCGGGGGTCACCGGGCGGTGGGCCACGGCGCGCACCAGCTCGCCGACCGCTTCCTCCGGCAGCCCGCCGAGCCGCACCCGCACGGGCTCGGCCCGCGCGACCCGGCCGAGCAACTCCTCCAGCGGGGACGGTACTTCGATGTCCCGGTACGTCCCCACGACCAGCACCGCGCGCTGAAACGAACGTTCTATCAAGTCGGCGAACAGGTCCAGGGTCTCGGCGGCGGCCCACTGCAGATCGTCGAGTACGAGAAGCAGGGGGCGCCCCCGGTCGGCGGCCGCCACGATCCGCTCCCGCACCCACCGCTGCCACCGGAACCGGGCACCGCCCACATCAAGGCCGTCGGCCGCGGCCACGGACGGCACCTCACTCCCCTCGGCACTCCCCTCGACCCCAAGTCCCCCCAACACCTCAGCCCAAGGCCACCCCGCAGGCACCCCGCCCTGTTCCGGAGCCCTCCCCCAAGCCGCCGTCCACCCCTCCGCCTCAAGGCGCCCCGTCAGGTCCCGGACGAGGGCCGTCTTCCCCGCGCCTGCCTCGCCGGAGACCAGCGCGACGGTGAGCCGTCCGTCCCGTACGGCGGCCCGCGCGGCGGCGTCCAGGTCGGCCGACTCCCGTGACCGCCCGACCAGTTCGCGCCCCCGCCCCACAGACCCCACAGAGACGACACCCTCCGCACCCTCCACCGACGCCCCGGACGCCCCGGACACCCCCACCGCACCGCCGACCTGCCCAGCAGGGCCCTCGACCCGCACCGCGGCACCGACGCCAGGGCCTCCCAACCCCGCCCCCTGAGCCAGAATCTCCCCCTCAAGCCGCCGCAACCCCTCCCCCGGATCCACCCCCAGCTCCCCGGCCAACCGCTCCCGTGCCCGCCGCAGCGCGGCAAGCGCGTCGCCCTGCCTGCCCGCCCGGCAGAGGGCGACCGCGAGCAGCCCCCACGCGTCCTCGCGCCAGGGGTGCCGGTCGACGTGGGGCTCCAGGTCGAGGACGGCCTCCGCCGCCCGCCCGAGCGCGAGCGCCGCCTCCGCCCGGCGTTCCACGGCGAGCAGCCGCAGCTCGTCGAGGCGCGCGGCCTCCGCCCGCGCCCAGTCCTGCTCGGCCCACTCGGCGTAGGCGGGCCCCCGCCAGGACGCGAGCGCGTCGTCGAGCGCCGCGAGGTCGGCTCCCGCGGCCCGGCCGTCGGCCTCGGCCACCACCTCCTCGAACCGCCACGCATCCACCGCCCCGCCCTCCGCGAGCAGCGCGTACCCGGGGCCGGACGTCACCAGGAGCCGCGCGGGCGCCCGCGGCGGGCGTTCCGGCTCCAGGGCCTTCCTCAGGTCCCCGACGAACGTCCGGATCGTGCCGACGGCCGTCGGCGGCGGGTCCTCCCAGAGGTCGTCGACGAGCCGGGACACCGGGACGGTGCGGCGGCGGGCGATCAGGAGCCGGGCGAGGACGGCCCGGTGCCGCGGGCCCTTCAGGTCCAGGGGCCGCCCGTCGGCGTCGTACGCGACGAGCGCCCCGAGCACCTGAAACGTCACGGAGCTCGCAGCACTCACAGAACCCACGGGACGTACGGAACTCACCGCCTCAACGTACCTCCCCTCACCTGCACGGACCCTTCACTGATCCATTGCTGATCCACAGCCCGCACGCTGGGACCCATGACACCCATGACACCGAACGAACCCCAAACCGAAGACATCGCAGCCGACGACCCCCGCATCAAAGGCTTCGCCTACCACCGCGTCCCCGTCGCCGACGGCGGCCTCCACCTGAACGCCGCCGTAGGGGGCGACCCGTCAGCCACCGCCGTAGTACTCCTGCACGGCTTCCCGCAGACCCACCTCATGTGGCGCCACGTGGCCGCGGACCTCGCCGCCGACCACCACGTGATCTGCCCGGACCTGCGCGGTTACGGGGCGAGCGGCAAACCGGCGGAGACGGCGGACGGGCAGACGTACGCCAAGCGGACCATGGCCGCCGACGTGGTGGCCGTGGCCCGCGCCCTCGGGCACGAGCGGTTCGCGCTCGCGGGCCACGACCGGGGCGCGCTGGTGGCGATCCGCGCGGGCCTCGACCACCCGGACGCCGTCACGCACCTGGCGTCCCTGGACGTCCTGCCGACCCTGGACATGTGGGACGTCCTGCGCGGCACGTCGGCGGCGGTCGGCTTCCACCTCTACCTGATGGCGCAGCCGTCGGGCCTGCCGGAGCGGATGATCTCGGCGGACCCGGACGCGTTCTTCGGCCACTTCCTCGACCTGTGGTCCCGGTCTCCGGAGGCCATGCCGGCCGACGTGCGCGCCGCGTACCTGAGGGCGTGCCGCGAGGCGGTCCCGTCGATCGTCGCGGACTACCGGGCGTCGGCCTTCGCGGACGTCGAGCACGACACGGCGGACCGGCTCGCCGGGAACGCCCTGCGGATGCCGGTCGCCGTCCTCCAGCAGGACTGGGGCGCGGCGCTCGGCTTCGACGCGGAGGAGCTGTGGCGCCGCTGGGCCCCGGACCTCTCGCACCGCACGGTGTCGTGCGGCCACTTCATGGCGGAGGAGGCACCGGACGAGGTCACGGCAGCCCTGCGGGACCTCCTGAAACGCTGAGCGACGCCTAGCCTGTCTCCATGCCAACTGCTCAGCTCAGCAACGGAATACACCTCTCCTACGACGACCACGGCGGCCACGACGACCACGGCGGCCCCGGCCGCACCGCGGACCTCCCCTTGGTCCTGGTCCACGGCCACCCCTTCGACCGCTCCCTCTGGGACCCGCAGGTCGCCGCGTTCGCGGGTACGCACCGCGTGATCACCTTCGACCTGCGCGGCTACGGCGAGTCGGCCGCGCCGTCCACCCCGCAGGTCACGGACTTCGGGGACTTCGCCCAGGACCTGGAGGCGCTCCTGGACCACCTGGGCGTGGCGCGCTGCGCGCTGGGCGGGGTGTCCATGGGCGGCCAGATCGTGATGGACGCGTACGCCCGCTTCCCCGGCCGGATCGCGGGGCTGCTGCTCGCCGACACGACCCCGGCGGTCGACACGGAGGCGGGTAAGGCGTTCCGCCGCGAGACGGCCGAGCGGCTCCTGGCGGAGGGCATGAAGGGGTACGCGGACGAGGTCCTGCACAAGATGGCGGCCCCGTACAACCCGGAGGCCGCCGCGCACGTGCTCCGCATGATGCTGGCGGCCCCGCCCCAGGGCGCCGCCGCGGCCCTGCGCGCCCGCGCCGACCGCCCCGACTACCGCCCGGTGCTGCCCCGCGTCACGGTCCCGACCCTGGTGGTCGTGGGCCGCGACGACACGTACACGCCCGTGGCGGACGCGGAGGCGATGCACGCGGCGCTGCCGGATTCCCACCTGTGCGTGGTCGAGCGCGCGGCGCATCTGCCGAACCTGGAGCGCCCGGAGGAGTTCAACGCGGCGGTACGGGACTGGCTCGCCCGCCTCGCATAGGAAACGCGGCTGCCCTACCTGGACAGGTAGGAGATGAACGCCTGCCAGGCGGGGGCGCCGAAGAGGACGGCGGGGCCGTGGGGGTTTTTGCTGTCGCGGACCGGTATGCCCACCTCGCGGTGGGCGTCGTTGACTTCGAGGCAGTCGCCGCTGCTGGCGCCGCTGTGCGTCGACTTGCGCCAGCCGTCTCCGACTTCGAGGCACGCGCCGCTGTCGGCGCCGCTGTACGTGGACTTGCGCCAGACATCGCTGACTTCGAGGCACTGTCCGCTCTCGCCGCCGCTGTAGCTGGATTTGCGCCACATCGTCAGAGCCGAGGCTTGGGGGATGCTGATTCGCCGCTCACGATTGCTCTGCATGCGCATAATCTTCGGCGATGGATCTGATCAGCGCCAGGGACTTCCGATGCGACAAGGCGTCCCCAATGGCGTGTTCGTAGGCGACCTGGCACTCACGCACGACGGACGGATTCTCCAGCACCCTGCCCGTGGTCAGGCCTTCCACATACGCGACGGAGGGCAGGTCCGCGAACCACATCAGCGTCACGGAGCCCTCAAGCAGAGCGTGCGGACCCACCGAGAACGGCAGCACGTGTACGCGGATGCGACGACTTTCCCCTACGTCCACGATGTGACGAAGCTGTTCGCACATCACCCCGGGGCCTCCGACGGGCCGCCGCAGCACATCTTCGTCCAACAGGAACCACGTCACCGGTGACTTGAACTCGTCCAGCACCTTTCCGCGCGCCAGCCGTGTGACAAGCAGCGCGTCACGCTCCTCGTCTGTCTTGGGCGGGAAGCCGGACTGGAGAACCTCCCGCGCGTACGCCTTCGTCTGAAGCATGCCTGGGACAAGCTTTGGAGCGTACGTCCGGATGACCGTCGCCCGACGCTCCAACTCCAGCGCCTCCGCGAAGTGTTCCGCGACGCGCCCCTCCCCCCGGGACGGGAGGAACCGCACAAGCACACCCCCCGCCTGCAAGACGTCGTCCAGACGCTGCGCGTCGTCCAAGTTGGGGCGCCGCCGACCCGCCTCAATGTGGGCGATATGCGTGCGGGACATAATCGCCCGCGTACTCAGCTCCTCCTGGGTGAGCCCCGCGGCCTCCCTGCGGGCACGCAGTTCCTCCCCATACCGCAACCGAGACTCCGGACTGTCCTCGATAGCCATCGCAACTCCCTCCCGTGCCAGCACAGTTGTCAAGCCCTACCTACTGGCGAGGCTAACCGCCCCGACCTCACTGTGTGACCGAAACAACACACACAGCGAGAGGCAGCACGATGGACACCCAGACCCCCCACGAAGTGGGCGCGTACGTGGCGCACGCGACGACCGACATCTACGGCCCCGGCAAGGTCCTGTCCGCCGAAGGCGACTTCCGCCGCGTACGGTTCACGCACTTCGTGGCGACGATCAGGGTGGGCGACCTCAGGCCGGCGACCCCGCTGGAGGAGAGCGAGATGAGGGACTGGCTGCGCCGGAAGATCGAGCGCTACGGAAGCGCCTGGAAGCTTTCGTAACCGCCCCACACGAGCGGGCCGGAACTCGTAGGCCCCTGGAGCGCCTACGACTTGCTGGACACACTGAGCGGTCAGCCCCGCCTCGCAGGGCTCCGGCGGGTGCACTCCAGGGCATTGTGGTACCGCAGCCTCCTGGAGCTGCTGCGGTACGAGGCCCCGCCGTTTCCCACGGCGAAGTTCCTGGCGACGGCCGAGAAGGACACCGGCCTCCCGCAGGCCACGGCACCGTCGGCGCACGGCATCGTGGAACCGTTCCGCATGACGGACCCCGCGGACCTCGCGGACGCGGCGGCCGAGCTGCGCCGCCTCGCGGACTCGCTCCAGAGACTCATCGCCCTGGTAGAGGAGGACCTGGCCAAGGCGCTGGGCCTGCACAGCTACGAGTACGTGGACACCGTGCCGCGCAACGACAGATCACCGTGCGGTGTGGTCCGCCTGACCACACCCACCATCCCCCGCGCGCCGGGCCGGACGGCCACCCCATCGATTCCGACTCGATGGGGCGTTTCGGCTGCGCGCACTGCGAGAGAGGCTCAAGCGGCGTAGCCGAGGCGCCCCCGGTTCCAGCTGGGAAGGCCCCTGATGTCTCTGCTCGATCTGCTTCTGGACGCGCCGTGGTGGGCGGTCTGGATTGTCTGGAGGCGCGTGCGCTTGCGGAAGTGGAGGCCGGCTACTCGCCGGAGGGGCCCTCGAGCTCGACGCCGGCGCCGACCGGGCGCCCGAAGTCCGGGGTGCCGTCGGCCTTCCACTCGACCTTCTGGACCCGGGTGGTGCGGGTGGCGCCGCAGCCGTCCGCGGCGGAGGGGTTGGCGTGGTACGCCATCCACGTCTCCTTGCCGTCCGGTGAGGTGAAGAAGCTGTTGTGCCCGGGGCCGAAGACGCCCGCCGCGTCGTTGCGTTCGAAGACCGGCTTGTCGAACTTCTTCCACGCACCGGGGTCCATCGGGTCCTTGCCGGTCAGCTCCATCAGCCCGAGCTTGTAGTCCGGGGTGGCGCACTGGGAGGCGGAGAAGGTGAGGAAGGTGCGGCCGCCGTGCTGAAGGGGGTGGGCGGCCTCGTTGACCGCGGCGCCGCTGGTCTCCCAGGCGTGCTGCGGGCTGGCGATGCGGACGCCCCTGCCGGACGAGGTCCACGGGTTGGTCATCGCGACGATGTAGAGGTTCTGAGTCTCTTTCTCCCAGCGGGAGTAGAGCATGTAGAGGCGGCCGCCGACCTTCAGGTAGGAGCTGTCGATCATCCAGCTCTTGTCGCCGTACGGGTCGACCCGGCCCGCATAGTGGTACGGGCCCATCGGGTCGTCGCCCTCGCTCTCCAGGACGTGGACGTTCTGGTGGTCGATGTTCTCCTTTACGCCCGCACTGTAGGTGAGGTGCCAGCGCTTGCCGTGCGGTCCGTCCAGCTGGTGGAGTTCGGGCGCCCACATGTTGCAGCAACGGGACGGCTCGGTCTCCTTATAGACCGTGGTCGGCGCGGCCTGGCGCAGCCCTCCGACGGTGGCGGCCTTGCGGATCTCCAGGTGCGACTTCCAGGTGGTGCCGATGTGGTAGTAGCTGCCCTTGTACTGGACGACCGAGGGGTCCGCGGCGTTCTCGGTCACCACCGGGTTGGTGAACGCGGCCCGCGGCGCGGCCTCGTCGCCCTCGCCGGCGTACGCCGTCACGAAGCCGCCGGCGGCGAGCGCGAGGGCGGCCGGGACGGCCAGCAGGCGATAGCGGCGCGAGCGGACGTGGGCGGGTTTCGACGGTGTCATGGGGTCCTGTCTTCAGATGCGCGCCTCAACCGGACGCTGTTGCGGGATGGTTGCAGGGTGGTCGCCGCCGGATTGCGGAAGGGTTGCCGAGTCCTCGACTTTCGCCAGTGCCTGGCCGGCGGCCTGCGGCTACTAGCCTCGCGGGTCCCGTAGTTGAGGGGTTAATAACGGCCGAAATCGGGCCGTATCGGGATCACGTCCCCCGCTTCTAGGCTGACCGCTGCGCACCGCGGGTGCGCGCCCGACCCGTCGTTCCGGGAGGTTGACCGTGGCAGCACTGTCCGAGGGCATCTACCTGATCAAGAACGAGGCGAGCGGACTGTACGCGGGGGTGCAGCCGGGAGGAGGCACCAAGCAGGGGGCGAAGGTCGTACTGGACGAACTGCACGCCGAAGGGCCGGAGCGGCACCGGCAGTTCTGGCACGTGAAGCCGCACAGCGCGCGCGAGGGCGCGTGGACGCTGCAGAACGTCCACAGCACGCTGCGCATGGACGTCATGACGGGCCGGCGCCGCGCGGGCGCGGCGGTGCAGCAGTGCCCGCCGGAGTCGCGGGACGACCTGCTGGTGTCGCAGCTGTGGAAGCCGGAGCAGATCGCCGAGGACGTCTACGTCTGGGTGAACGTGAACAGCGACAAGAACCTCGCGGTGCGGGGTGAACGCCAGGACGCCGGAGGGGAGTTGGAGCAGGCGGAGCCGAAGACGGGCGAGGACCGCGGGACGCAGGCGTGGCGCGTGGAACGCGTGCAGGCGCGCGGCGAGTCGAAGGGGTTCGACGCGCTGACGGCCAAGGTGGTCAGCCCGGGCACCTTCAGCACGCCCGCGAACGTACTGTCGTCGGCGATCAAGGGAATCCTGGACACGGGCGGCGGCGTCTTCGAGACGATGGCCAAGACGGTGCCGGACCCGAGGGCGCCGTACCTGCGGTTCGACGGCTTCCGCGGGGACGAGTTCATCCGCTTCTCGCCGCGGCGCGGCATCGAGGCAGGCCCGAAGAAGGTCAGCGAGCAGTTCGCGAACCTGCCCATGGGATTCCCCCACGCCGCCGACGTCCTGAACGCCCGCAAGGGCAGCAGTTACACGCACGCGGCCATCATCGAGGGCAGGATCTGGGAGTTCTCGGAGCGGTCGGGGGACAAACCCCGCCCGGCGGACGGCCGGGAGCCCACAGACAGGGACCAGCGGATCAAGGCGGCCACCGCTGCCGACGCCAAGGGCGAGACGGTGGCGCTCTTCCTCGAAGAAGAGCCCGTACTCTCCGATTTCAAACTCGCCCAGATCGGTAGGTTCCACCTGGAGCACGCCCCCGACGACTTCCTGCTCGGCCCCGACACCGCCACCTCCGCCCCCTTCGACGACGACATGCACTTCTTCCTCGTCAAGGGCGACGAGTTCGTGATCGTCAGCGAAGGCAAGCTCGTCCAGGGCCCGACGGAGCTGACGGACGCGTACCCGTTCCTCACGGGGGTGTGGATGTAGGAGACGCTGCCGGTCTCCTGCCGGCCGGGCCGCCGCGAACGCGGGTGACCGCTCCCGACAAGTAGGGAGTGAGACCGCCGACCGGCGGTCCGGATACGGAGGTCCCATGACGACGGACCTGGACGACGAGGAGCTGCTGTCCCGCACCGCGCGGGACCCGGCGGCCTTCGAGCCGCTGGTGGTACGCCACTCCACGGCGCTCCACGGCTACTTCGCCCGCCGGGCGCCCGGCGCCGCCGACGATCTTCTGGCCGAGCTCTGGCTGCAGGCGTACGCGGCCCGGCGCGGCTTCGACGCGGCGCGCGGACCCGCGCGGGCGTGGCTGTTCGGCGTGGCGCGGAACGTGCTGTCGGCGCACTGGCGGCGTACGGCGCGGCAGCGGCCGGGGCTGCCCGGCGACGGCGGTGGCGGTGGCGGCGACGACGACCCGTGGGAGGCGGTGGACGCGCGGCTCGACGCGGCGGCGGTGGCGCCGCGACTGCGCGCCCTGCTGGCCGAACTCCCGCCGGACGAGCGGGAGTTGCTGCTGCTCGTCGCGTGGGAGCAGCTGACGCCCGGCGAGGCCGCCGCGGTGGTCGGCATCCCCGCGGGGACGGCCCGCTCGCGGCTGCACCGCGCCCGTACCCGGCTGCGCGCGAGCGCTCCCCTCGACCTGGCAGGAGACCCGGCATGAATGAACGTACCGACGGACGTACCGGCGAGATGAACGACCGTACCGACGAGCGTGACGCCCTTCTCGACTTCCCCGGCGCCGGGGAACTGATCACGGCGGGCGACGTCGCCCCGCCCGCGCCCGCCGCGGTGGCGACTGCGCGGGCGGCGGTGGCCCGCGCGGCGGAACGCGAGACGGCAGTCGTGCCGGTGCGGGTCCGCGTCCCGCGCCGCCGCAGGCTCCTGGTCGCGGCGGCGGCCGTGGCGGCGATCGCCGCGGGCGCGGTGGTGTACCCGGTCCTCGACGTGGGCGGAAAGGAGGCAGCGGCCACGGCCTCGGCGGCGGAGTTCCTGAACGACATGGCGGAGGTCGCGGCGGACGCCCCTGCGGTGCACGCCAAGTACTGGAGAGTCCGCATGGAGACGGTGAACAGCGACGACGGGAAGATGCGGACCACCACCTACTTCGACCGTGAGGGCCGCGTCTGGACGGTGGACGAGGACGGCACCGTCCACGAGCCGCCGACGGGCGAGGACGGCAAGGTCAAGAAGTGGCCCGTGGGCGAGCGGTGGCTGACGTGGCCGGATCTCGACAAGCTGCCCACGGACGCGGATGAGCTGGCCAAGCGGTTCCCGAAGGACTCCGGAAGCCGGTTCCGGCAGCTTGTGATCATGCTGGAGGACTCGCCCGCGAGCCCCGCGCTGCGCTCCGCGCTCTTCGAGGTCCTCGCCAAGACCCCCGGCATGAAGCTGGTCGGGAAGGTCGAGGACAGCAAGGGCCGTCCGGGCGTCGCGGTCGAGACCACGCGGAAGGCCTGGTTCACGACCGGCCCCGGCAAGGACGTGACGTACTGGACGATTGACCGCTACATCGTCGACCCGGACACCGGCCTCCTCCTGGAGTCCACCCACAAGAAGCGCGGCCAGGACACGCCGGCCGACCGTTACACCTGGCAGGAGGTGGGCCCGGCGGACCAGATCGGCTGAGCGGACCCCGGGCCCCGGCCCCGGCTCACCCCACTCACTCCGCCTTTCGGAGCCCTCAGAGCCCCCGGAGCCATTCGACGAGGATCCCGTTGACCTCCTCGGCCAGCTCCTGCTGCACCCAGTGCCCGCAGCCCTTGAGGATGTGGGAGGAGACGAGGCCGGGGAGGGTGACGGGGTAGGCGTCGAGGGCGCCGGACAGCCACTGGAGGGAGGGGTCGAGCTCGCCCGCGACGAAGAGGGACGGCTGGGTGAGGGGCACGCCGTCCCACGCCGCGAGGTCGGCCCAGTCGCGGTCCATGTTGCGGTACCGGTTGAGCGGCCCGGTCATGCCGCCGCGCTCGAACTCGCCCGCGTACACGTCGAGTTCGTCCTCCGAAAGCCACGCGGGCAGCGGCTTGCCGGTGACGAACCGGTCGGACATCCGCGCGCCCTGCGGCACGAAGGCAGGGCTGGGCGCGGCGGCGTCGGCCTCCGGCATGGTGTCGGCGGAGTAGCTCGCATAGAAGCCCGAGATCCACCCGCGCACATCGGGCTCGATCTCCCCCTCGGCCCGCCCCGGCTCCTGGAAGTAGCTGACGTAGAACTCCTCGTCGCCGGGGATGGCGGCGAAGGCGTCGGTGGGGCGGGGGCCGCCGCGGGGCGCGAACGGGACGCTCATCAGGGCGGCGGCCCGGAAGACGTCGGGGCGCAGCAGCGCCGAGTTCGCCGCGATCGGCGAGCCCCAGTCGTGCCCGACGACGACGGCGGTCTCCTCCCCGAGCGCCCGCACGACCCCGACGTTGTCGGCGACATGCGCGAGCATCCCGTACGCGTCGGCCCCTAGCGGCTTCGACGAACGCCCGTACCCGCGCACGTCGATAGCCACCGCCCGATACCCGGCCTCCGCCAGCGCGGGAAGCTGCCGCCGCCACGAGTACCAGGTCTCCGGGAACCCGTGCACCAACAGCACGAGCGGCCCGCGCCCTTGCTCGACGGCGTGAATCCGGATCCCGGGGCTTTCCGCCAACTCCAGCATCGTGTGCTTCACGTCGTCCAGCGGTGCGGGTGCGGTCATGACGGCGACTCCTCCGGTACGGGGCGGGCGACTCACGACGATTTTGTACGGGGAGGGGGCTGGGGGCAGAGGGTTGTTGCCGTTCCGGCAAGTTCCGTGCCCCGTAAGGGGCGCGGGGCTGTATCGATATGCGGCTCCGCCGCGGGGCGCGCCCAGCCCCCACAGCCCCGCAGGGATCATGACCGAGATCCCCAGCGGCGCGCTAAGCCCGTCCGGCGCTTGAGGACGAGCGCGAAGCGCGACCGGCGGCACGCCAAGGCAACGGGGCGCCGGGCCCCACCCGCACCCAGGCCGTCAGGCCGCCGCCTGCGCAGGCACGGTCGGCAGCGGCAACGGGGGCGACATCGGGTAGGCCGACGGCACCCCACCCGCGAGCCGGGACTTCGGCAACCAAAGCGACAGGATCCGACTCGTCCGGTCGAAGTACCGTTCCACGGCAAGGGATTCCGGCAGCAACGAGCCAAGGGAAACCTTGGAGTCCAACGCGGCCAACGCGCCCCGGGACGCCACAGAGTGGATCCCAATCAGGCGCTGCTCCGGCTGATGCAACAGCCAAACAGCCCCCAACCCCCGCCCCGCGGCCTCATCCCGCAGGGAGGCCCACACCCGCTGAACGGCCGCGCCGGCGTCCCCCTCGTACGCGTACCGAAACCGCTCGAACCGGCTCACGTGATGCTCCTCCAGAGGCAGGAAGTTGTGAGCCCCGGCAACCCGCCAGACAAACCGCTCCACATCCAGGAAGAACGGCCGGCTCCAGAACTTCACCCCCGGCTCGAACTCCAACTCCTCACTGGTGAACCGCTCATAGTCGAGCACGTCGTCCCACGTCTCGAACAGGTACCGCCCCCCGGTGAAATGCGTCCCGTCCCCACCCTCACCGCTCGCGTCAATCCGGCTGGGCATGTACTTCGCGTACATGCCGGGCCGGACATCCATCACCCGCCGCTCCACCTCCTGCTTGTCCACGATCTCCTGCACCCCGACCCCCGCAGCCAGCGGAAAGTCCGACGTGAACGCGGCCTCCATCGGAATCGGCCCGACGTCATAGCCCTTGATCGGCCCGGTCCCGTACGCGTGCGTGGCCATGCCACACCCCCTCCTGTCTGTGGATCTCTGCACACCCGGAACTCGAATCCCGGGCACGACAGGATCGTAACCCGGACACCGATCAAACTCCAAACACTGTTCAATCTTTGCTCGCCGTACCATAGGGCCATGCCTGCAGCCAGCCGCCGCGAACGCCACCGCGCCCAGACCACCGCCGAGATCAAGGCGACCGCCCTCAAGCACGTGGTGGAGGAGGGCGCGGAAGCCCTGGCCCTGCGGGGCATCGCCCGGGACATGGGCATGGCGCCCGGCACGTTCTACAGCTACTTCGACACCCGGGAGGCCCTGCTCGCCGCGCTCGCCGCCGACGCGTACCGCGACCTCGCCGCCCACCTCCGCGAGGCCCGCGAGGCCCACCCCCCGGCGGACCCGGCCGCCCGCGCCCTGGCCCACGGCCTCGCCTACCGCGCGTGGGCGCTGGCGCATCCGCAGGAGTTCCGGCTGCTGTTCAGCGGCCGCGGGCAGACACCGCGCGCGGACACGGCCGACAGCACCGAGGCGGAGTACGAACTGTGCCTGGGCATAGTGGAGATCGCCACGACGGCCCGGACCGCCGACCGGACTCCCGGGACCGGCAGCCGCTACACCTGGGACGACTTCGACCCCGCGTTCACCGCCGTGGCCCGCGCCGCCTTCCCCGCGCTCACCCCGGCCGCGCTCGCCCTCTCGCTGCGCGTATGGGGCCGCATGCACGGCCTGGTCACCCTGGAGATCGACGGCCTGCTGCGCCCGCAGATCGACGACCCGGACACGCTGTACCGCGACGAACTCCGGGACCTGGTACGAGGATTGGGCCTCAGGCCGACGGAGGGGTAAGGCGCACCTCCCGCCGCAGCACCTTCCCCGTATCCGACCGCGGCACCCGCTCCCGGAACTCGATCACCCGCGGCACCTTGAACCCGGCGAGCGCACCCCGGCAGTGCTCGGCGAGCCGCGCCGCGAGCCCGTCGTCGCCCGGCACGCCCGCCTCGGGCTGCACGACGGCGGCGATCCGCTGCCCCCACTCCTCGTCCGGCACCCCCACCACGGCCACGTCGGCGACGTCCGGATGCGCGATGAGGGCGGCCTCGACCTCCGCCGGGTACACGTTCACGCCCCCGGAAATGATCAGGTCGGTGCGCCGGTCCCGCAGGTACAGCCACCCGTCCTCGTCGACGTATCCGTGGTCCCCCGCGGTGAAGTACCCGCCCCGCATGGACCGCTGGGTCTTCTCCGCGTCCTTGTAGTACGTGAACGGCACGGCGGGCCGGAAGTACACCCCGCCCGTCACCCCGACCGGAACCGGATCCCCGTCCCCGTCTCCGTCTCCGTCCTCGTTCAGGATGCGTACGTCGATGCCGCCCAGAGGCAGCCCCACCGTGCCGGGCCGCGCCAGCCAGTCCGCGCTGCTCGCGGCGGTCACCCCGCCCTCGGTGGCGGCGTAGAACTCGTACAGAACCGGCCCGAACCAGTCGATCGCCCGCCGCTTCACGTCCGGCGGACAGGGCGCCGCCCCGTGCACGACCGCACGCAGGCTCGACACGTCGTACCGCGCACGCACCTCCGCGGGCAGCCGCAACAGCCGGTGCAGCACCGTCGGCACCGCGAACAGCACGTGGACGCCGTGCCGTTGGATCAGGTCCAGCCAGTCCTCCGTACCCGGCCGTTCGGCGAGTACGACCGTGTGCCCGAACTGCATCGCCATGTTCGCGAAGAGCCCGGGCGCGGCGTGGTACAGCGGCGCGGCACTCAACTGCGTGTACGGCCCCGGCCGCACGCCGACCCGCGCCATGAAGTCCAGCTCGTACGGGTTCGGCCCGGGCGGCGCGTCGGGCAGCGCCCGGCGCACGGCCTTGGGGCGGCCGGTGGTCCCGGAGGTGTAGAGCATGACGCCGCCGGCGCGGGGGTGCGGGGGCGGGGTCGCGGGGGCGACGGCGAGGAGCTCTTCGTAGCCGAGCCAGCCCGGGGGTACGGGGAGCGGGGCCGGGGACGCGGACGGGCCCTGGGACGCCGACGGGCCCGGGGGAACCTGCTCGGCCCGCCACACCACCCGCCGCCCCTCCGGCACCCCCGCCACGTCCAGCGCGGGCCCCGCCACCTCCACCAGCGACGCGTCCACGACCACCACCCGCGCCTCGCTGTCGGCGACGACATGCGTCACCTCGGCGGTGGTGAAGTGGTGGCTGAACGGCGTGAAGTACAGCCCCGACCGCTCGGTGGCGAGCCGCAGTTCGAAGAAGGCGCGGCTGTTGGGCAGCATCGCGGCGACACAGTCCCCCGGCCGCAGCCCGAGCCCGGCCAGGGCATGCGCGAGCCGGTACACACGGGCGGCGAGCTCACCGTACGTGGTGGTGGTGCCGTCGGGCTCGACGAGGGCGGGGCGGTCGGGGTGCGCGGCGGCAACGACACCGAAGCCGACACCCGTACCCGTGCCCGCGTTCGTGCCCGCGTTCGTGCCCGCGTTCGTGTCCGCGTTCGTGTCCGCGTTCGTGCCCGTACCCATGGCTGCCTCCCGCCCCCGCTCACCGCCCCGGCCGTCCGGCCGTCCGGCCGTCCGGCCGCACGCGCGCATCGTAGGCACACCCGCCCCGGCGACGTCAGTGGCGCCGGTCGCCCCCGGCCCGGACCGCGGTCAGTGGCCGACGGGCAGCCCCTGCGCGAACCCGCCGTCCACCGCCAGCTCGACGTTCGTCGTGAACGTCGCGTCGGCGGCGAGGAACAACGCCGCCGCGGCGACCTCGTCGACGGTCCCGTTGCGCCCCAGCGGAGTCGTCTTGTCGCCCTGCCGCTCGAACTCGCGCCGCTGCTCCTCCGTCAGCCCCGCGACGCCCATGGTCGGCGTCTTGATGAAGCCCGGCGCCACCGAGTTCACCCGGATCTTGCGCGGCAGCAGTTCGAGCGCGAGGACGTGGGCGAAGGCCCGCGTCGCCTCCTTGGAGGCGGAGTACGCGCTCAGCCCCGGGAAGACGACGTCGTTCACGACCGTCGTGAACACCACCGACCCGCCGTCCTTGATCAGCGGAGCGAGCCGCTGCATCGTGAAGAACGACCCCTTCGTGTTGATCGCGAACTGCCGGTCCCAGGACTCCTCGGTGACCTCGCCGAGCACGGCGAACTCCGCGATGCCGTGGTTCACGAAGACGTGGTCGACCCGGCCGAGCCGCGCCTGCACCAGGTCGGCGAGGCCCGCGATGTCTGCCATGCTCGCCGCGTCGGAACGCACGACGTGCGCCGCGCGCCCCTTCAGTTCGGTACGCGCCTCCTCCAGGGTCTTCTCGTTGCGCCCCGTGAGGACGACCTCGGCGCCCCCGTCGAGCAGCCCCTTGACGATGGCGAGCCCCATGCCGTGCGTACCGCCGGTGACGACGGCGGTCCTGCCTGCGAACTTGCTCATGCTGAGCTCCTTTTGGGTGGTGGTCGGCCATTGGTTGCCCGGCCGGTGGTCGCTCGGTACTCGGTACTCGGTACGAGGACGACTCTGCGGGTGGGTCCTTTCGGTGGGCCTTCGCTCGGCATTCGGTGCGCCTTCGGTCGGCGCCCGCCCGCCGCCCGGGCCCGCAGACCCTCATCTACGCTGACCGCATGCGCTTCGGGGTACTGGGTCCGCTCACCGTCCGGACGCCCGGCGGCGCTCCCGTGACGGTCCCCGAGGCACGGGTCCGGGCCCTCCTCGCGGTCCTCCTCGTGGATCCGGGCGCCGTGGTCCCGGCGGACCGCCTCATCGAGGACCTGTGGGGCGCGGGCCCGCTCCCCGCCCGCCCCGCGAACGCGCTGCACACCCTCGTGTCCCGGCTGCGTACGGCCCTGGCGGCGGGCGGCGGCCGGGACCTGGTGGTGCGCCGAGCCCCCGGCTACCTCCTGCGGACACCCCCGGACGCGGTGGACGCGGGCAACTTCACGGCGCTGGCGGCGCGCGCCCGCGCGACCACGGACGCCCGCACACGGGCCGGCCTCTTCGCCGAGGCGCTGGCCCAGTGGCGGGGCGCCGCGTTCGCCGAGTACGCCGACGAACCGTTCGCCCGCGCCGCGGTGACGCACCTGGAGGAGCAACGGCTCCTGGTGCGCGAGGAGCACGCGGAGACCCGCCTTGAACTCGGAGAGCACGCCGAACTCGCCGTCGAGCTGGCCGAGTTGACATCCACGCATCCGCTGCGTGAGCGCCTGCGGTCGACCCACATGCGCGCCCTGCACGGCGCCGGCCGCACGGCCGAGGCGCTGGAGGCGTACCAGGACCTGCGGCGGCACCTGGACGAAGAGCTGGGTCTCGCGCCGGGGGCGGGGTTGGTGGCCTTGCAGGGAAGGATCCTTCGGGGGCAGCCGGAAGGAGTTCCGGAACGCGGCGGGCTCGGCACCCGCGAACCCGAAGCCGAACCACGCCGTCACGGCAACAGCCGCGACCGTAACCACAACCGCGACCGCAGCCGCAGCCGCAGCCGCAGCCGCAGCCGCACCAACCTTCCCACCCCCCTCACCCCCCTCATCGGCCGCGCCGCTCCCCTCCGTGACGTACGAGAACTCCTCTCCGGCGACACCCGTCTGGTGACCCTGACCGGCCCCGGCGGCGTCGGCAAGACACGACTGGCGCTGGAGGTGGCGGAGACGTACGCGGACCGGGCGGCCACCGGCACGTACGCGGACGACGCGACCGCAGCCACGTACCCGGACGGAGTCTGGCTGGTCGAACTCGCCGCCCTGCCCCCATCGACGACGCCCGAAGAGACGGCGCAGACGGTCGCGGCGGCCCTTGGCCTGCGCGAGGCCCAGGCCCCCCGCCCCCGTACCGACCACACGCCCGACGCACCCACGGACCCCACCCACCACCTCACCGAAGCCCTCCGCGACCGCCGCCTCCTTCTCGTACTCGACAACTGCGAGCACCTGGCCGCCGCGGCCGCGGACCTCACCCGCCGCCTCCTGCGCTCCGCCCCCGGCCTCCGCGTCCTGGCCACCAGCCGCGAACCCCTCGCCCTCACCGGCGAAGCGCTGTACGCCGTACCGCCCCTGGACCTGCCGGAGCCGGACGCGGACCCGGCGGCCGTACAACGCGCGGGCGCGGTACGCCTGTTCACGGCGAGGGCGGCCGCCGCGTCGCCCGGCTTCGAGGTCACCGAGGCGAATTCCGCCGCGGTCGCCACCATCTGCCGCCGCATGGACGGCATCCCGCTGGCCCTGGAACTCGCCGCGACCCGCGTACGCGTCCTCGGCGCGAAGGCGCTGGCCGAACGCCTCGACGACCGGTTCGGCCTGCTCACCGCCGGCCGCCGCGACGCCCCGGCCCGCCAGCGGACCCTGCGCGCGGTGATCGACTGGAGCTGGGAGCTGCTGACGGCGGCCGAACGCACCGTCCTGCGCCGCCTCGCCGTACACGCTGAGGGCTGCACACTGGAGTCCGCCGAGGCGCTCTGCGCCACCGCGGACGTCAAACCGTCCGAGGTCCTGGACCTCCTCTCCCGCCTGGTGGACCGCTCCCTGGTGACGGTGGCCCACCCCGAGGACGGCTCCGCCGGCCCGCGCTACCGCCTCCTGGAGTCGGTGGCGGCGTACGCCCTGGAGCAACTCCACGCCCACGCCGGCGAGTTCGTGTCCCTCCGCCGAGCCCACGCCGCCCACTACACGGCCCTGGCCGAACGCGCCGACCCCCTGCTCCGGGGCGCCGACCAGCAGACGTGGCTGCGCCGCCTGGACGCGGAGTCGGCCAACGTCCGCGCGGCGCTGGACACGGCGTCCGCCACGGGGGACGGCGCGCTGGCGTGGCGCCTTGTGCGGGCGATGGCGTGGTACTGGTTCCTGCGGGGCCGCCTGACGGAGGCGCGCCGTTCGATGGAAACGGCACTGGCGACACCGGACTCTGCCTCATCCCCCGTCCCGTCCACAGAGGCCGACAGGTCGGAGGTGGCGGCGTGGCACCGGGGCATGACCCTCCTGGCAGGCGAGGGCGAGGGCGAGGCGGGACGTGGACCCGCGACCGAGGAAGGCACCTCCCCGCGAACCACCCTGTTCCTCGCCTACGCCGCCACGATGTTCGGCGCGATGCCCGAGGCCGAGCGGCTGACCGCCCACGCCCTGGAGGCCTTCCGCCCCCGGTCGGACGACTGGGGCACAGCGGCCGCACTCGCGGTCAGGGGCGTACAACGCTACGTGCGGGGCGACTTGGCGGGCTCGCACAAGGACGGCGCAAGCAGCCTTACCCTCTTCCGCGGGACGGGCGACGGCTGGGGCCGGCTGCAGGCCACCGGCGTACTGGGCAGGGTCGCCGAGATCAGAGGGGACTACGCGGAGGCCCGCGCCCAGCACCGGGAGGGCCTGCGCCTGGCGACGGCCCTGGAACTGTGGTCCGAGGCATCGACGCGCTGGTCCCAACTCGGCCGCGTCGCGCTCCTCACCGGCGACCACGAGCAGGCGGACGCCCACCACGAACACGCCCGCCGCCTGGCCGTCGAGCAGGCGGACCGCGCGGCACAGGAGTTCGCGGAGGTCGGCCTTGCCCTGGGTGCGCGCAGGCAGGGCAGGCTGGACGAGGCGGAGGCGTACCTGCTCCCCTGGCGGGAGTGGAACCGCCGGTTCCCGGCGGAGAACGGCACGGCCCTGATCCTCGCGGAACTCGGCTTCATCGCCGAACAGCGCGGCGACGCGCAGGCGGCCCTGCGCCTGCACAAGGAGGGCCTGGCGGCGGCCCGCGCCACGGGCGACCCGAGGGCGGTGGCTCTGGCCCTGGAGGGCCTGGCAGGTGCCCACCACCTCACAGGCACCCCCGCCCGAGCCGCCCGCCTCCTGGCCACGGCAGCCCGCCTCCGCGCCTCGGTGAACGCCCCACTCCCCCCGGCGGAACGAACCGACGTGGACCGCATCACCGCGGCGATCCACACACCCGAAACCCTCTGAGCCGCCGCCTACTTGAGGATCTTGGTGACCCGGCCGGCACCGACGGTCCGGCCGCCCTCGCGGATGGCGAACTTCAGGCCCTCCTCCATGGCGATGGGCTGGATCAGCTTGACGCTCATGGCGGCGTTGTCACCCGGCATGACCATCTCGGTCCCCTCGGGCAGGGTCACGACGCCGGTCACGTCCGTCGTACGGAAGTAGAACTGAGGACGGTAGTTGTTGAAGAACGGGGTGTGCCGGCCACCCTCGTCCTTGGACAGGATGTAGACCTGAGCCTCGAACTCGGTGTGCGGGGTGACCGAGCCGGGCTTTACTGCGACCATGCCCCGCTCGACCTCCTCACGCTTGACGCCGCGGAGCAGCAGCCCGGCGTTGTCACCGGCCTGGCCCTCGTCCAGCAGCTTGCGGAACATCTCAACGCCGGTGACCGTGGTCTTGATCGGCGTCTCCTTGATGCCGACGAGCTCGACTTCCTGGTTCACCTTGATGACACCGCGCTCGATACGGCCGGTGACGACCGTGCCGCGACCGGTAATGGTGAACACGTCCTCGACCGGCATGAGGAACGGTTTGTCGACCTCGCGCTGTGGCTCCGGAACGTTCTCGTCGACAGCTTTCATCAGCTCGAGGACCTTCGAGCCCCACGCCTTGTCGCCGTCGAGCGCCTTGAGGGCGGAGATGCGGACGACCGGAACGTCGTCGCCCGGGAACTCGTACTCGTTGAGCAATTCGCGGACCTCGAGCTCGACGAGCTCCAGGATCTCCTCGTCGTCCACCATGTCGGCCTTGTTGAGCGCAACAACGATGTACGGAACGCCGACCTGGCGGGCCAGGAGCACGTGCTCCTTGGTCTGCGGCATCGGGCCGTCGGTGGCGGCGACCACGAGGATCGCGCCGTCCATCTGCGCGGCACCGGTGATCATGTTCTTGATGTAGTCCGCGTGACCGGGGCAGTCGACGTGCGCGTAGTGGCGCGCCTCGGTCTGATACTCCACGTGCGCAATGGAGATGGTGATCCCGCGCTGCCGCTCCTCCGGCGCCTTGTCGATCTCGTCGAAGGGGGTGAAGGGGTTCAGGTCGGGGTACGCGTCGTGCAGCACCTTGGTGATAGCCGCCGTGAGGGTGGTCTTGCCGTGGTCGATGTGACCGATGGTGCCGATGTTGACGTGCGGCTTGGTCCGCTCGAACTTCGCCTTTGCCACGTTGTCCTCCCACAGAGCCGGGCATCTTGGGGTTCAGGTCGGAACCCCAGCAGTGACCTTGCGTAGCGATATGCCCACCTACGGCAACCGTACTCGCGGCCACGGCCGCACGGCCGAGGATGTCGCGAAGATGCCTCCCGGCATGAAAAAACCCCAGGTCACGGCGAGTGAGTCCTGGGGTTGATCCGAGCCGCCTTCGGGATTCGAACCCGAGACCTACGCATTACGAGTGCGTTGCTCTGGCCATCTGAGCTAAGGCGGCGCGCTGCCCGCACCTATGGTGCGATCAGCAACGGCGCCAAGTCTACACAGTTTCGGAGGGTGCTCCGTACACACCTCCGAGGCGGCCCGGGGGCCCGGAGGGTGCGGGGTGCGCAGGGGTGTGAGCTGGGGCTTGAACTGGGGTTATGTGCAGCGCTTGGCTTTCTTGGGGGAGCGGCCCTCCAGGAGGTACGTGTTGATCGTCTTGTCCACGCAGTCGCTGCCGCGGCCGTAGGCGGTGTGGCCGTCGCCCTCGTAGGTGAGGAGGCGTGCCGAGGTGAGCTGGGAGGCGAGGGCCTGGGCCCAGCGGTAGGGGGTGGCGGGGTCGCGGGTGGTGCCGGCGACGATGATCGGGGCGGCGCCCTTCGCCTCGATGCGGCTCGGCTTGCCCGTGGCCTTCGTCGGCCAGTACGTGCAGTTCAGGGCCGACCAGGCCAGCCCTTCGCCGAACACCGGCGAGGCCTTCTCGAACTCGGGGAGCGCCTTGCGCACGTCGTCGGGCGAGGTGAAGGACGGCGGCAGGTCGAGGCAGTTCACGGCGGCGTTGGCGAACATGAGGTTCGAGTACCCCCCGTCGCCGTCGCGCTCGTAGTAGCTGTCGGACAGCGCCAGCAGGGGCGCGCCGTCCTTGCTCTTCATCGCCGAGGCGAGCGAGTCCCGCAGCTCCGGCCACGCCGCCTCGTCGTACATCGCGGCGATCACGCCGGTCGTGGCCAGCGCCTCGCCGAGCTTGCGGCTCCCGGACGGGCCGGTGTCGCCCGCGGGGAGCGGCGCCCGGTCCAGGTCCGCGAAGAAGCGCTTCAGGCGCTTGCCCGCGTCCGCGGCGCTCTTCCTGCCGAGCGGGCAGTCCCGCTCCCGCACACAGTCCCGCGCGAACGACTGGAACGCCGTCTCGAAGCCCGCCGTCTGGTCGAGGTTCATGCGGCGCGCGGTGAGCGAGGGGTCCATCGCGCCGTCGAGGACCAGGCGGCCCACGCGCCCAGGGAAGAGACCGGCGTACGTCGCGCCGAGGAACGTGCCGTACGACGCCCCCACGTACGTCAGCTTCTTGTCGCCCAGCGCCGCCCGCAGGACGTCCATGTCCCGGGCCGTCTCCACCGTCGAGACATGCCCGAGCAGCTTGCCCGCCCGCCTCTCGCAGCCCGCCGTGAACTTCTTGTACGTCGCCGACAGCAGGCCGACCTCCCGCCCGTCGTCGGGCGTCACGTCCGTCTGCGTGTACGCGTCCATCTCCCGGTCGTTCAGGCACGTGACCGGCTCGCTGCGGGCCACGCCGCGCGGGTCGATCCCCACCATGTCGTACCGCGCGCGGACCTTTTCCGGATAGCCGAGTGCCGCGTACTGCTGGAGATAGCCGACCGCCGAGCCCCCCGGCCCGCCCGGGTTCACGAGCAGCGACCCGATCCGGCGGTCCGGCTTTCCCGTCGCCCGCTTCCGTGACACCGCCAGCTGCACGTCCCCCGCTTCCGGGTTGTCGTAGTCCAGCGGCGCCTTCATCGTCGCGCACTGGAAGCCGGGGACACCGCACTTGCGCCAGTGCAGCTTCTGGCCGTAGTACGGCGCGAGCTCCTTCGGGGTGGCGCTCGGCAGCTCGGCCATGACCACATCCGTCGACGAACTCACCGACGAGCAGCCGGAGATGAGCAGGCCCGCGGCCATCAGGACCAGGCAGCCGCGGCGAAGTCCACTGGCGCGTGCGGGCTTTCGGGCCGGTCCTTGTGCGGGCTCCCGGGCGGACTCCCGGGCGGGCTCTCCTGCTCGAGCGGGGGCGTGGGCTCGGGGAAGGGGCGTCTCCATCTCGCGAGAGTAACCCTATGGAGTTGTTGGAACACTTTTCGTGCCCGTATGAGGGATGCGGTCAACCCGGAGTGATGCGGTCACCCCCTCTGGGCTTGAAAGCCCTCGCCCTCGGTCGGGGTGTCCTGGGCCCGAGCCCCTGAGCCGGAGTCCCCTGGACCGCGGGCGGCGGGAGAGGCGTTCCTCAGCCCGCCCGCAGCGCCACCGTCATCGCCTCCACCGCGAGCAGCGGCGCCACATTGCGGTCCAGCGCCGTGCGGCACGCGCCGATCGCCTCTATGCGGCGCAGCGTGGACTCCGGCGACGTGCCCCGTGCCATGCGCTCCAGCATGTCCTGCACCTCCGTGTTGGCGAGCGGCACGCGGGAGCCCAACTGCAGGGCGAGGACGTCCCGATAGACCCCGGTCAGGTCGATCAGGGCGAGGTCCAGGCTGTCCCGCTGCGTGCGCGTCTTGCGGCGCTTCTGCTTGTCCTCGAGGTCCTTCATCGCGCCCGCCGTGCCCCGCGGCATGCGGCCGCCCTGAGCCGCGCCGAGCGCCGCCTTCAGGTCCTCGGTCTCCTTGACATCGACGTCCTCGGCGACCTGCTTGGCCTCCGCCGCCGCCGTGTCGATCAGCTCCTGCGCCGCCTTCAGGCAGCCGCCGATCTCCGCGACGCGCAGCGGCAGTTTGAGGACGGCGGCTCTCCGCTCCCGCGCGCGCGGGTCGGTCGCGAGGGCGCGGGCGCGGCCGATGTGCCCCTGGGTGGCGCGGGCGGCGGCCGCCGCGGCTTCGGGCTCGATGCCGTCGCGCCGTACGAGCATGTCGGCGACGGCCTCCACCGACGGCGTACGCAGGGTCAGGTGGCGGCAGCGGGAGCGGATCGTGGGCAGCACGTCCTCGAGGGAGGGCGCGCAGAGCAGCCACACCGTGCGGGGGGCCGGCTCCTCCACCGCCTTCAGCAGGACGTTTCCCGCGCCCTCCGTGAGGCGGTCCGCGTCCTCCAGGACGATGACCTGCCAGCGGCCGACGGCCGGTGAGAGCTGGGCGCGGCGGACCAGGTCACGGGTCTCCTTGACGCCGATCGACAGCAGGTCGGTGCGGACGACCTCCACGTCGGCATGCGTACCGATCAGGCTGGTGTGGCAGCCGTCGCAGAAGCCGCAGCCCGGCTCGCCGCCCAGCGCGCGGTCGGGGCTCACGCACTGCAGGGCCGCGGCGAAGGCGCGGGCGGCGGTGGCGCGGCCGGAGCCGGGCGGGCCCGTGAACAGCCAGGCGTGCGTCATCTTGGACGACTCGGGCAGCGGGGTGTCGGCCGCGACGGCGGTGACCAGCGCGTCGGCGTCACGGGCGGCGGCACCGAGCTGCCCGCTCACCTTCTCCTGGCCCACCAGGTCGTCCCATACCGGCATGGGTCACCGCCTTTGCCCTACCGACGCACGCCACGCTCGGCGCACATCCCATTTCGCGCTGTCGGAATTCATTGTGGAGCACCCCACTGACAACACCGCCCACGGCGGTGCTGAGCTGCGCTTTTACGCGGCGCGGGGCTGGGGCGGGCGTACGCAGGCGGACGAGCAGGTGGCCGCAGGCGGACGCCTCGACGCGGAGCGGGCTTACGCGGCGAACGTCTCGACCGCGGGCCTGGCCTACGCGGACGGACGCCTCAACGCGGTGCCTCGCTCACGCGGCGGACGTCTAGACGCGGTGCCAGGCTTACGCGGCGGACACCTCAACCGCGGTGCCCGGCCTACGCGGACGGACGCCTCACACGGCGCCGGGCCGACCCGGACGAACGCTCAACGCCGCGCCAGGCCTACCCAGACGAGAACGCCTCAGCGCCCGCGCCGCGCCCCCCCGTTCAACCTGATGGGCGCCCGCGCCACCCGTCGTCCAACCTCAGCGCCTGCGCCGCCCCTTGTCCGACCCGTCCACCTCGTCCGCCTCATCCGCACCGTCGGCCTCGTGCGACCCGAGCAGTTCGTCCGCCAGCGACGGCAGGTCGTCCAGCGGCGTCTCCTCGGCCCAGTCGGGGCGCGGACGCCGCCGCGGCGTGCCGTCCTCGTCGACCTGCGGGAGCTCCCGCGTACGGTCGTCGGGGCCGGGCCGCTCGTCGCGGAAGTACCCCGGTGGCACCTTGTCCGCCGCGCTCTCGCCCCGGGCCGCGGGCTCGTTCCCCACGGCCGGGAGGACCGCCGTCTCGTCGGCCGCACCGGGCACGGACGCCTGCGGCAGCTCGGCGGTCACGTCGGAGGCGGCGGCGTCCGCCGACCCGCCCTCCGTGGCCCGCGGCAGCACAGCCGTCTCGTCGGCGGCACCCGGCACCTGCGGTTTCACGACCGGCGTGGGCACGGTCGCGGTCGTCTCGTTGTCGGGCGAACCCGGCTTGTCCTGCGAACTCGAAGCGGCAGGCGCGGCCGACTCGGAAGGCCCGGCCGCCTGAGACGACTCAGGCGGCGCGGAAGACGCGGGCGGCCCCTGCGGCGTGGCGGGAGCGGAAGGCCCGGCCGACGCGGGCGGCCCGGAAGGAGCCGGCGAGGCAGGCGGAGCCGGCGGCGCAGCCGGCGCGTCGGCGGAACCAGCCGCCGCCTCCGCCAACAACCGCGCCTCCTCGGCCCGCCGCAACGCCTCCTCCGCCTTGCGCTGCTTCTCGAGGCGCCGCGCCTCGGCCTCGGCGCGCAGCCGGGCCTCCTCCTCGGCCGCCCGGCGGCGCCGCTCCTCCTCGGCGGCGCGGACCTTCTCCTCGGCGAGGAGCCGCGCGCGCTCCTCCTCGGCCTTGCGGCGGGCCTCCTCGGCGCGCTGCCGGGCCTCCTCGGCCTGGCGCTCGGCCTCGCGGCGCTGGGCCTCCTCGATCTCGCGGCGCTTGCGCTCTTCCTCCTCCGCGCGGAGCTTGGCGAGCTGCTCCTGGCGCTCCCGCTCCAGGCGCTCCTCCTCGGCCTTGCGCGCGGCCTCTTCCTCTGCGCGCCGCCGCGCCTCCTCCTCGGCCGCCCTGCGGGCCTCCTCCTTGGCCTTCACCTCGGCTTCGGAGAGGGGCAGTACGAGATCGAGGCGGTGCCGGATGACGGTCGTGACGGCCTCCGGCTCCTGGGCGGCGTCCACGACCAGATACCGGCCGGGGTCCGCGGCGGCCAGGGTGAGGAAACCGGAGCGCACGCGCGCGTGGAACTCGGCGGGCTCGGACTCGAGCCGGTCGGGCGCCTCGGTGAAGCGCTCGCGGGCCGCCTCGGGCGACACGTCGAGCAGGACCGTCAGATGCGGGACGAGACCGCCCGTCGCCCACCGGTTGATGCGGGCGACCTCGGTCGGCGACAGATCGCGCCCCGCACCCTGGTAGGCCACGGACGAGTCGATGTACCGGTCGGAGATCACCACGGCCCCGCGCGTGAGTGCGGGCCGTACGACGGTGTCGACGTGCTCCGCGCGGTCGGCGGCGTACAGCAGCGCCTCCGCGCGGTGCGACAGACCGGCCGACGACACGTCGAGCAGGATCGACCGCAGCCGCTTGCCGACCGGCGTGGCGCCCGGCTCGCGCGTGACGACGACTTCGTGGCCCTTGGCGCGGATCCACTCGGCGAGCGCCTCGGCCTGCGTGGACTTGCCGGCCCCGTCGCCGCCCTCCAGGGCGATGAAGAAGCCGGAGCCGGCGGGCGCCTGCACCGGGTCGTCGCCGCCGCGCAGCGCGTCCCGCAGGTCGTGGCGGAGCGGCACGCCCTGCCGGTCGTCGGCCTTGGCGAGGACCAGCGCGGCCACCGGCAGCAGCAGCGCGCCGACCAGCATCAGCGTGAAGGAGGCCCCGCCGTGGTCGAAGACGAACTTGCCGTTGACCATCCGGTGCGGCCCGATGACGGCCGCGAGCAGCGGCGCCACGAGCACGGCGAGCGCCACGAAGAGCCGTACGACCGCTTGGAGGTGCTCGGTGGTGCGCGCCCTGCGGTAGTCCTCGACCTCCTGGTCGAGCAGCGCGTGCCCGGTGTTCGCGGCGATGCCTGCGGCGGTGCCCGCGAGCCCGAGGATCAGCAGGACCGTCGTCACGTCGGGCACGAGACCGGCCGCGAGCAGCGCGACTCCGGTGACGGTGATCGCGATCGCCAGCAGGCGGCGGCGCGACAGCGACGGCAGCAGCGCGGGCGCCGTACGGATACCGGCGACCGTGCCGCCGGTCAGCGCGAAGACGAACAGGCCGTACGTGACGGGCCCGCCCTGGAGGTCCTTGGCGTGCAGCACGGAGACCGCGACGGCCGCGGCGACGCCCCCGGCGACGGCGGTGCAGGCGGCCACGAGCAACGGGATGGCGCCCGTGCGGCCCTTGTCCGTGCCACTGCCCGTACGCGGCCTGCGCAGGCCCTCCAGGGGGCTGCGCGCGCGGGGCGTGTGCGTACCGGGAAGCTCGATGGCGTACACGATCGACAGCGACGCCGCGAACAGTCCGGCCGCGAGGAACGAGGCGAGGCCCGCCTGGTGCTGGTCGAACCAGTCGATTCCGGAGCCGAGCAGTATGCCGACGAGGCCGACCGCGACGAGCGCGACGGCCGCGAGGGGCAGCGCCACGAATCCCGTACGCAGCGACAGGCGCCGCAGGGCGTCCATGTGGTCGGGCAGCGGGCGCACCGTGGCGCCCTCCAGGGGCGGGGCGGGCAGCAGCGCGGGCGCGGCGCTCTCCCGGGCGACCGTCCAGAAGCGCTCGCCGACGCCGATGACGAACGCGGTGACGAGGAGCATCGCGAGCGCGTTGGCGGGCGTCCAGTCGATCCACAGCGGCGCGCAGATCAGCAGCGCGGCCCGGACCCCGTCCGCGCCGACCATGGTCCAGCGGCGGTCCAGCGGGCCGTCGGGCGACGTCAGGGAGGTCAGCGGGCCGAGCAGCACCGCTCCGAAAAGGAGGGTCGCGAGAACGCGCGCTCCGAAGACGGCGGTCACGGCGATGGCGACCCCGCGGTAGCCACCCCCGAACGAGCCCTCGGCGATGGCCGCTTGAAGGGCCAGCATCACCAGGACGAACAACGCGAGGGCGTCGCCGACGCTGCCGACGAGATGCGCGCTCCACAGCCGCTTGAGCTGCGGTACGCGCAGCAGGGAGCGCACGGCGCGCTCGCGGGAGTCCGCGAGCAGGGCGTCGTCGGGGGCCGCTTTCATGGCGGGTGGCTGCTCGGCACGCGTCATCCGTCCAGCCTATCTGGACGGCCGCCTTCCCCGCGGGGCCCGCCCGAACATACGGCCGCCGCGCCGGTGCCCTCGACGGGGCACCGGCGCGGCGGTCGGTTCAAGCGCTGGCCAAGGGCCGACTCAGTCCTCGGACGCTGCCTTCGAAGCCGTCGTCTTCTTGGCGGCGCTCGCCTTGGCGGTCGTCTTCTTGGCCGCAGTCGTCGTCTTCTTGGCGGCGGTTTTCTTGGCGGCAGTCTTCTTAGCCGTCGTTTTCTTCGCCGGGGCCTTCTTCGCCGCCTTCTTGGCGGTCTTCTTCGCGGGCCCCTTCGCGCGCTTCTCGGCGAGGAGTTCGAAGCCCCGCTCAGGGGTGATCTCCTCGACGCTGTCACCGGACCGCAGCGTCGCGTTGGTCTCGCCGTCCGTCACGTACGCACCGAAGCGGCCGTCCTTGATGACGACGGGCTTGCCGCTGACCGGGTCCTCGCCGAGCTCCTTCAGCGGCGGCTTGGCGGCCGCACGGCCGCGCTGCTTCGGCTTGGAGTAGATCTCCAGGGCCTCGTCCAGCGTGATGCTGAAGAGCTGGTCCTCGGTCTCCAGGGAGCGCGAGTCCGTGCCCTTCTTCAGATACGGGCCGTAGCGGCCGTTCTGCGCGGTGATCTCCACGCCTTCGGCGTCCGTGCCGACGACGCGCGGCAGCGACATCAGCTTCAGCGCGTCCTCGAGCGTCACCGTGTCCAGGGACATGGACTTGAAGAGGGAGGCCGTGCGCGGCTTGACCGCGTTCTTGCCGGTCTTCGGGGTGCCCTCGGGGAGCACCTCCGTCACGTACGGACCGTACCGGCCGTCCTTGGCGATGATCTCGCGGCCCGTCGCCGGGTCCGTGCCGAGGGCGAAGTCGCCGCTGGGCTTGGCGAGCAGCTCCTCCGCGTAGTCCACGGTGAGCTCGTCGGGCGCCAGGTCGTCGGGGACGTCGGCGCGCTGGTGGCCCTCGGAGTCGCGCTCGCCGCGCTCGATGTACGGGCCGTAGCGGCCGACGCGGAGCATGATGTCGTCGCCCACGGGGAACGACGACACCTCGCGGGCGTCGATGGCGCCGAGGTCGGTGACGAGTTCCTTGAGGCCGCCCAGGTGGTCGCCGTCGCCGTTCCCGGCGTCGGCGGCGCCTCCGGAGGGCTCGCCCTCGCCGAAGTAGAACCGCCGCAGCCACGGCACGGCCTGCGCCTCACCGCGGGCGATGCGGTCGAGGTCGTCCTCCATGCGGGCGGTGAAGTCGTAGTCGACGAGCCGCCCGAAGTGCTTCTCCAGGAGGTTGACGACGGCGAAGGAGAGGAAGGACGGCACCAGGGCCGTGCCCTTCTTGAAGACGTAGCCGCGGTCGAGGATCGTGCCGATGATCGACGCGTACGTCGACGGGCGGCCGATCTCGCGCTCTTCCAGCTCCTTGACCAGCGAGGCCTCGGTGTAGCGGGCCGGCGGCTTGGTCGCGTGGCCGTCGACGGAGATCTCGTCGGCGGACAGTGCGTCGCCTTCGGAGACCTGCGGCAGCCTGCGCTCGCGGTCGTCCAGCTCGGCGTTCGGGTCGTCGGCGCCTTCCACGTAGGCCTTGAGGAAGCCGTGGAAGGTGATGGTCTTGCCGGACGCGCTGAACTCGGCGTCGCGGCCGTCGGCGGCCCGGCCGCCGATCTTGACCGTGACCGAGTTGCCGGTCGCGTCCTTCATCTGGGAGGCGACGGTCCGCTTCCAGATCAGTTCGTAGAGCCGGAACTGGTCGCCGGTCAGGCCGGTCTCGGCGGGCGTGCGGAAACGATCACCCGAGGGGCGGATCGCCTCGTGCGCCTCCTGCGCGTTCTTGACCTTCCCGGCGTACGTCCGTGGGCGCTCCGGCAGGTAGGCGCCGCCGTAGAGCTGCGTGACCTGGGCGCGGGCCGCGGCGACGGCCGTGTCCGACAGCGTCGTGGAGTCCGTACGCATATAGGTGATGAAGCCGTTCTCGTACAGCTTCTGCGCCACCTGCATGGTCGCCTTCGCTCCGAAGCCCAGCTTGCGCGAGGCCTCCTGCTGGAGCGTCGTCGTACGGAACGGAGCGTACGGAGAGCGGCGGTACGGCTTGGACTCGACGGAGCGTACGGAGAAGTCGGTGTTCTCCAGGGCGGCGGCCAGCGCGCGGGCGTTGGCCTCGTCGAGGTGCAGGGTGTTCTGGCTCTTCAGCTGCCCGAGCGAGTCGAAGTCGCGGCCCTGCGCGATGCGCCTGCCGTCGACCGTGGTGAGGCGGGCGACGAGCTGGGAGGGGTCGCTGGTGTCACCGGGGCGGCCGGTGCCGAAGGTGCCGGTGAGGTCCCAGTACTCGGCGGAGCGGAAGGCGATGCGCTCGCGCTCACGCTCGACGACGAGCCGGGTCGCCACGGACTGGACACGGCCCGCCGAAAGGCGCGGCATGACCTTCTTCCACAGCACCGGCGAGACTTCGTAGCCGTACAGGCGGTCCAGGATGCGGCGGGTCTCCTGGGCGTCGACCATGCGCTGGTTGAGCTCGCGCGGGTTGGCGACGGCGCCCTGGATCGCGTCCTTGGTGATCTCGTGGAACACCATGCGCTTGACCGGGACCTTGGGCTTCAGGACCTCGAGGAGGTGCCACGCGATGGCTTCGCCCTCGCGGTCCTCATCGGTGGCGAGGTAGAGCTCGTCGGAGTCCTTCAGGAGGTCCTTGAGCTTCTTGACCTGCGCCTTCTTGTCGGCGTTGACCACATAGATCGGCTGGAAGTCGTGTTCGACGTCCACGCCGAGGCGGCGCACCTCGCCCGTGTACTTCTCGGGGACCTCCGCGGCGCCGTTGGGAAGGTCGCGGATGTGCCCGACGCTCGCCTCGACTACGTATCCGGGGCCCAGGTAGCCCTTGATCGTCTTCGCCTTGGCAGGCGACTCGACGATGACGAGTCGGCGGCCGCCCTTTGCGGTCTCGCTGGTCGGGGACAACTTCGCTCTTCTCTCCGGTCGACTCTCGGTGGCAGTGCTGCGGTGCTTCGGCAGGCGGGGCCGACGCCTGGTGGGGCGCCGTGACTGCGCTTGCGTTGCGCTGACGCTGCGGAGTGTGACGGTACATCCCGCCCCCGTGTCAAACGGGAAAAGCCCGCAACGGCCACTCGAACGGTAACCCGACTACCGCCATTCCTGCCGCCTGGGCTGGCCCCTGGGCCTTGAGCGGTGCGGGTGTGGGCCTCTTTTTTGTGTTGCCGTCGGACTGGCGTGCCGTCTTTTCGCGCTGCGCGCTCGTCCTCAAGCGCCGGACGGGCTTTTTCCCCACCCGCCCGCCCTTTCTGCGCTGCGCGCGGCCTTCCCGGGGCGGGTTCTGCGCTGCTTGCGGGCCTGTCCGGGGCAGGCTCTACGCGGCGCGTGGGCCCGTCCTGGGGCGGGTTCTGCACTGCTCGCAGGCCTGCCCTGGGGCGGGTTCTACGCGGTGCGCGGGCCTGCCCTGGGCAGGCTCTGCGCTGCTCGCAGGCCTGTCCTAGGCAAGCTCTACGCGGCGCGTGGGCCCGTCCTGGGGCGGGTTCTGCACTGCTCGCAGGCCTGCCCTGGGGCGGGTTCTACGCGGTGCGCGGGCCTGCCCTGGGCAGGCTCTGCGCTGCTCGCAGGCCTGTCCTAGGCAAGCTCTACGCGGCGCGTGGGGCCCGTCCTGGGCGGGCTCTGCGCTGCTCGCGGGCCTGCCCGGGCGGGTTCTGCGCTGTGCGGTTCTTCCCGGGCCGTTCTTTTACATTGCCCGTGCGTCGTGGCTCACAGACGTGTGAAGCACCACACCGCCAGGGCCAGGGCGCCGGATCCCGCCAAGGTCGCGAAGGTGGCGGCGGCGGTGGGGTGGACGCCGTGGGCCACGGGGGCGCGGTGGGCGACGCGGGTGCCCGTCCAGAGCAGCAGTCCGGCCCCGAACAGCGCGAACACCGTTCCGGCGAAGATCGCTGGTCCGCTCTCCATGCCCCTGGCCTCCCGTGCCGTCCGTGCGCGGCACCTGTCGGGTACCCCGGCTGCGGAGGCTGGCACGTCCGGGCGGCGGAAGCACGAAATCCGCGTGAACGGGGGGCGGCGAGGAGGGCCCACAATGGCCGATTTCCCTCCAGGAGGGGCTGATTTCTCCCCCATGGGTCGGCATGGGTCGGCCCCCGTCGACCGGCACGGATCGGCCCACCCGTCGACCGGCATGGGCCGGCACGGGCGGACCGGCACGGGGCCCCGGGCCCGGTCCCTCCCGGTCGCCCCGGGCGCGCCTACCGCCCCACAGGCTCCAGGAACCCCTGTTCCACCAGGAGCCGGATCTGGGCCGGGGTGCGGTCGCGGAGCAGTACCGGGTCCTCGCCCATGAGCTGGGCGATGGCGTCCAGGATCCGGCCGGCGCTCAGCGAGCCGTCGCACACGCCCGCGAAGCCCGCGCCCACCGTGTCCACCTGGGTGGCCCGCCGCATGCCGCGGTGCTGGCGCAGCACGACGTGCTCGGGGTCCTCGGCGCCGGGCATGCCGACCTGCTCCTGCACCACTTCACCGGCGAGCTTGAAGTGCGCGGCGAGCAGCGCGGCGTCGTCGTGGTCCCGCAGATAGTCCTGCCGCCCGAAGAACGCCTGCACCGCCTCGCCGAGCGGCTGCTCGACGGGGTGCGGCCACTCCTCGACGGTCACGGACGGCTCGGCGGCGCCGGACTTGCGCAGGGTGATCCAGCCGAAGCCGACGCCCCGGGTCTTGCGGGCCTCGAACTCGTCCAGCCACGCGTCGTACCGCGCCGCGTACTCGGCCGGGTCGGTGCGGTGGTCCCCGGCGTCCCTGAGCCACAGCTCGGCGTACTGCGTGATGTCCTGCACCTCGCGCTGCACGATCCACGCGTCACAGCCACGCGGCACCCAGGAGCGGAGCCGCTCGGTCCACTCCTCGCCGTCCACGTGCTGCCAGTTGGCGAGAAACTGTGCATACCCCCCTTCGTTCAGTCGTGCCCCCGCCTCCTGAACGATCGAGCGGCACAGATCGTCCCCGCCCATGCCGCCGTCCCGGTACGTCAGCCGGGCGCCGGGCGAGATGACGAACGGCGGGTTGGACACGATCAGGTCGTACGTCGCGTCGCCCACCGGCTCGTACAGGGAGCCCTTCCGCAGGTCCGCCTCCGGCGCGCCGGACAGGGCGAGCGTGAGCCGGGTGCAGTGCAGGGCACGGGGGTTGAGGTCGGTCGCGGTGACGCGGGTGGCGTGCCGGGAGGCGTGCAGGGCCTGGATGCCGGAGCCGGTGCCGATGTCGAGGGCGCTCGCGACGGGCGTACGCACCGTGATCCCCGCGAGCGTCGTGGACGCGCCGCCGACCCCCAGCACCACGCCCTCGTCCCGGCTGCCGATGCCGCCGGCCCCACCGACCGCGCACCCCAGGTCGGACACGATGAACCAGTCCTCGCCGTCCGGCCCGCCGTACGGCCGCACGTCCACGGTCGCCCTGAGGCCGCCCCCGGCGCCCGCCCCGGTGCCCTCGCCGTCCGCCACGAGCCAACCGCTCTCCAGAAGGGCGTCGACGGGCAGAACGTCGGCCACGCGCGCGTGCGGTACGGAGTCCTGCAACAGGAACAGCCGTACGAGCGAAGCCAACGCGCCGTCGCCCCGCGTGGCCCTCAGGGCGGGCACGGTCTCGCTGCGGGCGAGCGCGGCGTAGGCGGGCGCCCCGAGCAGTTCGAGCAGCCCGTCGGCGGTGAAGTCGGCGGCGAGGAAGGCTTCCCGCAGCCGCGCGGACACATCGGCACGGTCGGACGAGGGCAAGGGCATGCTGGCGTTACTCACCTTCCAATTGTGACCCGCCCGCTCAAGACGGCGCCCCCGGCGCCACTGGGCACCGGGGGCAGACGGCCGTACGGACGAGCGGGACGCCCGCGCGGCGGGCGGGGCCTGACGCCCAGTCCGGAGTCGGCTGACCAGTTCCGCGTGGACGTCTGGTTCAGCGTCTAGCTCTGCGTCGTCGGCGACGAGGCCGCGGCCTTGCAGCTGTCCTGCTCGCGCATGGCCTTGCCCGCGTCGCCCTCCTCCAGCTTCTTCTGTGCCGTGTTCTCGCTCTTGCTGAGCTTGCCCAGCTCCTCGGCGATCTTCGCGAGGTCGTCCGCGAAGGCCGACTGGTCCTTGGTGTCGAGCTTGTCGGTCTGCGTCTTCAGGTCGGCGTACGACTTGGAGAGGCCGTCCAGCTCCTTGACGGCGTCGTTCAGCTTCTTCTCGCCGTCGTCGACGGGCGGGGCGCCCGCCTTCTTCAGGGCGGTGGCGCGCTGGGCGTACGCGGCGGAGATGTCCCCGAACGCCTTGGAGTCGGTCGACTTGACCTCTTCCGGCGAACTGTTGTCCGCGGTCTGCTTCTTGATGGCCGCGTTGGCGTCGGCGATCTTCTTCGACTGCGGCCCCACGGCCGTGTCACAGACCTTCTTGGCCCAGTCGTCCAGCTTCTTGTCACCGTCGTCGTCACTGCATCCCGACAGCGCCAGTACCAGTACCGCACCGCCGGACAGTGCGGCCGCGAGCTTCTTGTTCACCGGATTGGTCCCTTCCATGGCTCTCGGCCCCGGAACTTACACGCCAACCGGGCGACAACCGCATGCCAGGGGTGCGTTACGTACCCTATTGAAGCCATTTGCACCAAGGTATGACGGACGAGAGAAGGCTCACGGGGCCCGCCGCGCGACGCCCCGGACACGCACACGCGGGCGGACGGCGCCTCAAAAAGCGCCGCCCGCCCGCGCGTTGAGCGGTTCCTGGTGCCTGACTAGGTCACGAAACCACCGCCGGATCGGCCGAATTGGCGACCTTCCCCGGGTTCTCGTCCTCGCCCACGGCGATCCCGCGCCGCTTGGACACGTACACCGCCCCGACGATGACCGTGATGGAGAGCACGGCGATCAGCACCCGCATCCCCACGCTCTTGTCCTCGCCGTAGCTGAACTTGACGACCGCGGGCGCGATCAGCAGCGCCACCAGGTTCATCACCTTCAGCAGGGGGTTGATCGCCGGACCCGCGGTGTCCTTGAACGGGTCGCCGACCGTGTCACCGATCACTGTCGCGGCATGGGCCTCGCTGCCCTTGCCGCCGTGGTGGCCGTCCTCGACGAGCTTCTTGGCGTTGTCCCACGCGCCACCGGAGTTGGCGAGGAACACCGCCATCAGCGTGCCGGTGCCGATCGCGCCCGCGAGGAACGAGCCGAGCGCGCCGACGCCGAGGCTGAAACCGACCGCGATCGGCGTGAGCACGGCGAGCAGTCCCGGCGTGGCGAGTTCCCGCAGCGCGTCCTTGGTGCAGATGTCGACGACGCGCCCGTACTCCGGCTTCTCCGAGTAGTCCATGATCCCGGGGTGCTCGCGGAACTGCCGCCGCACCTCGTAGACCACGGCCCCGGCCGACCGCGACACGGCGTTGATCGCGAGCCCCGAGAAGAGGAAGACGACCGCGGCGCCGAGGATCAGGCCCACCAGGTTGTTGGGCTGTGAGATGTCCATCACCAGGTTCATCGGAGCGCCGTCGCCCAGTTTCTGGCCGACTTCGTCCGCCGCCTCGGCGATCGCGTCGCGGTACGACCCGAAGAGCGCCGACGCCGCGAGTACGGCCGTGGCGATGGCGATGCCCTTGGTGATGGCCTTGGTGGTGTTGCCGACGGCGTCCAGGTCGGTGAGGACCTGCGCGCCCGCGCCCTGGACGTCGCCGGACATCTCGGCGATGCCCTGCGCGTTGTCGGAGACCGGACCGAAGGTGTCCATGGCGACGATGACACCGACCGTGGTGAGCAGGCCGGTGCCGGCCAGGGCCACCGCGAACAGGGCGAGCATGATCGACGTACCGCCGAGCAGGAAAGCCCCGTACACGCCGAGCCCGATCAACAGCGCGGTGTAGACGGCCGATTCGAGCCCGATGGAGATGCCCGCGAGCACGACCGTGGCCGGGCCCGTCAGCGAGCTCTTGCCGATGTCCTTGACGGGACGCCGGTTGGTCTCGGTGAAGTAGCCCGTCAGCTGCTGGATCAGCGCCGCCATGACGATGCCGATGGCGACGGCCACGACCGCGAGGATCCGCGGGTCGCCCTCCTTGGCGAGGATCGCCGCGTCCGTGACACCGTCCAAGTCCGCGTACGACGACGGGAGATAGACGAAGACGGCCGCCGCGACGAGCGCCAGCGAGATGCCCGCGGAGATGAAGAAGCCGCGGTTGATGGCGGTCATGCCACTGCGGTCCGCGCGCCGGGGCGCGACCGCGAAGATCCCGATCATGGCGGTGATCACGCCGATCGCCGGAACGATCAGCGGGAACGCGAGTCCGGAGTCACCGAACGCCGCCTTGCCGAGGATCAGCGCGGCGACGAGCGTGACGGCGTACGACTCGAAGAGGTCGGCGGCCATCCCGGCGCAGTCGCCGACGTTGTCGCCCACGTTGTCGGCGATGGTCGCGGCATTGCGCGGATCGTCCTCCGGAATGCCCTGTTCGACCTTGCCGACCAGGTCGGCGCCGACGTCGGCGGCCTTGGTGAAGATGCCGCCTCCGACACGCATGAACATCGCGATGAGCGCGGCCCCGAGGCCGAAGCCCTCGAGGACCTTCGGTGCGTCGGCCGCGTACACGAGCACCACACAGGAGGCGCCGAGCAGACCGAGCCCCACCGTGAACATGCCGACGACGCCGCCCGTACGGAAAGCGATCTTCATGGCTTTGTGCGAGACGGCGGTGAGATCCTTTTCGGGCTCACCTTCCGCGGGAGTCGCTTCCCGTGCCGCGGCGGCCACGCGCACATTGGCGCGCACGGCGAGCCACATACCGATATAGCCGGTGGTCGCCGAGAACGCCGCGCCGATCAAGAAGAAGACCGAGCGGCCGGCCCGCTGATTCCAGTCGTCCGCGGGCAGCAGCAGGAGCAGGAAGAACACCACCACGGCGAATACGCCGAGGGTGCGCATCTGTCGTCCCAGATAGGCATTCGCGCCTTCCTGGACCGCTGCCGCGATCTTCTTCATGCTGTCGGTGCCCTCGCCGGCCGTGAGTACCTGGCGGACCAGGACCCAGGCGAGTACGAGCGCCGCGACCGCGACGGCCGCGATGACCATCACGATCAGACGGTTGTCGTCGGTCAGTACCGCGGCTGCGAGGGTTGAGGGGTGGTCAAGCTGATGAGGGGTAGAAAGCCCCGCCATTCGTCCTCCTTGACGCTTGGGCTGAGCTCAAGATGTGGACGGATTGTAGGGAGCCTGACCTGATCAAAACAGTGCGCCGCAAACGGAATTGGCGCGCAAGTGCGTGTCCACAAAAGATCGCGCTCAAACTTTGACCCCGAAAGCGGTAACGCCCCAAAAGCATTGACGTCGGCGTTGACGTCGAGATCTGTTCCTGATCACGGGGGGTTTCTGGCCCCTGGGCCCACTGGTAACACTGACCCCTGCGCCCACTAGTAACACAAAAGAAAACCCCCCACGAGCGGCAGGGTCTAGCCCGTCCGGCGTTTGAGGACGAGGCCGAAGGCCGACAAAGGGGGAGAGGGGCGAAGCCCCATGTGGGCGCAGGGTCGAAGCCCTGGAGGGGCCGGGCGGGCGGGGGAAGCAACCCCCGGCGGGCACGCCAAAGCTGCGGCAACGAACGTCACCGCACAGGAACAGCGCCCAGCGTCCTTCAGGGAGTCGTCGGCCAAGTCATCCGGATGGACCCACCGTTCTCCCCGGCGGTCACTTCCACGTCGTCCACGAGCCCACTGATGACCGCGAGCCCCATCTCGTCCTCCCCCTCGGCCTCAGGGTCTTCCCCGGAACCGGCCCCGGGGGCCCGCTCACCGGGCGCGGAGCGCGGAGCCTCGTCGCCGACCTCGATGGAGAACTGCTTCTCCTCCTCGATCAGAGCGACCCGCACCGGAGCGGGAACACTGGCCGCCTGATGGAGACCCACGGCACGCGTGCAGGCCTCGCCGACCGCGAGCCTGACCTCATCGAGGACGGCCTCGTCCACTCCGGCCCTGCGCGCCACCGCCGCCGCCACCAGGCGGGCGGTCCGGACGTGCTCGGGCAGCGCGCTGAAGCGGAGTTCAACGGTGGCCATGCATCCCCCTCGGACATACGCGCGTGCTGTCAGGGGGCCCGGCCGTCGGCCCGGCCCCCTGCCGTACTGCCGCTTCCGGGCCACGGCCCGGAACCCCGGGCGAGGCCCGGGAAGTCCGGCCGCAGCCGGACTCCGGCTCAGTCGGTGGCCGCTCAGTCGGTGGCCGCGACCGCTTCCTCGACCGAGGTGTGGATCGGGAACACCTTGGTCAGTCCGGTGATACGGAAGATCTTGAGAATGCGCTCCTGGTTGCACACCAGGCGCAGCGAGCCCTCATGGGCCCGCACCCGCTTCAGGCCGCCGACCAGCACGCCGAGTCCGGTGGAGTCGAGGAAGTCCACGCGCTCCATGTCGACGACCAGATGGAAACTGCCGTCGTTCACCAACTCGACCAACTGCTCGCGCAACTTGGGCGCGGTATATACATCGATTTCGCCACCGACCTCGACGACCGTACGATCGCCGACGGTACGGGTCGACAGAGACAGGTCCACGGATCCTCCAGCACCTTGCTATCGAGCGGTCGCCCCTCGGGACACCTCGGCCCACGCCCTCGGGACGGATCGCCAGCCGCGATGGCATTCAATCACTTACCGGCAGGCGTGCACGACGCCTTCGGACCATTGTCCATCCCGCCAGTGACACACTCGGTGCCGATGGCCAACTTTTCTCCTGCCGGAGGACCCTCGGCGGACACCCCGGCCCGCGTCTCCCCGCAGACGGTCCTTGACCGGCTGACCACGGGGCCGAGCCGAGCTGCGCGCATCACTCATACGGAGCACCTGCCCCCGCGTGCGGCCCGGTATGCAGTGTGGCCCGATCGCATCCGCCCGGAGGTGGTCGCGGCGGTGCAGGCGGCCGGAATCGATCATCCGTGGGCCCACCAGGCACGGGCCGCCGAGCACGCGCTGGACGGCGAGTCCGTCGTCGTCGCCACCGGCACCGCGTCCGGCAAGTCGTTGGCATATCTCACACCCGTCCTGTCCGCCCTGCTCGACGGCTCCGAGGCGCCCAACGGCCGCGGCGCCACCGCCCTGTACCTGGCCCCCACCAAGGCCCTGGCCGCCGACCAGCGCCGCGCCGTGCGCGCCCTGGCCGCGCCGCTGGGCACGGCGGTGCGGCCCGCGGTGTACGACGGCGACACCCCCGTCGAGGAACGCGAGTGGGTGCGCCAGTACGCCAACTACGTCCTGACCAACCCCGACATGCTGCACCGGGGGATACTCCCGTCCCACCCCCGCTGGTCCTCCTTCCTGCGCGCCCTGCGCTACGTCGTCATCGACGAGTGCCACACTTACCGCGGCGTCTTCGGCTCGCACGTCGCCCAAGTCCTGCGCCGCCTGCGCCGCTTGTGCGCCCGCTACGGCTCCGACCCCGTCTTCCTCCTCGCCTCCGCCACGGCCGCCGACCCGGCCCTGGCCGCCGAGCGCCTCACCGGCCTGCCCGTCACCGAGGTCGCCGACGACGCCTCACCCCGCGGTGAGGTCGTCTTCGCCCTCTGGGAGCCGCCGCTCACCGAGCTGCACGGCGAGAAGGGCGCCCCGGTCCGCCGCACCGCCACCGCCGAGACCGCCGACCTGCTGACCGACCTGGCCGTCCAGGGCGTCCGCTCCGTCGCCTTCGTACGCTCCCGGCGCGGCGCCGAGCTGATCTCCGTCATCGCCCAGGAACGCCTCGCCGAGGTGGACCGCTCCCTGGCCCGGCGCGTGGCCGCCTACCGCGGCGGCTATCTCCCCGAGGAACGCCGCGCCCTGGAGCAGGCCCTGCACTCCGGCGAACTCCTCGGCCTGGCCGCCACCACCGCCCTCGAACTCGGCGTCGACGTGTCCGGCCTGGATGCCGTCCTCATCGCCGGCTATCCCGGCACCCGCGCCTCCCTCTGGCAGCAGGCGGGCCGCGCCGGGCGCTCCGGCCAGGGCGCGCTCGCGGTGCTCGTCGCCCGCGACGACCCGCTGGACACCTATCTCGTCCACCACCCCGAAGCCCTCTTCGACCAGCCCGTCGAGTCCACCGTCCTCGACCCCGACAATCCGTACGTCCTCGCGCCCCATCTCTGCGCCGCCGCCGCGGAACTCCCGCTCACCGACGACGACTTCAAGCTCTTCGGCCCGGCCACCGGGGAACTGCTCCCCCAGCTCGAGGCCGCGAAGCTGCTGCGCCGGCGCACGAAGGCCTGGCACTGGACCCGCCGCGAGCGGGCCGCCGACCTCGCGGACATCCGCGGCGAGGGGGGCCGGCCCGTACAGGTCGTCGAGGAGGGCACCGGCAGGCTGCTCGGCACCGTCGACGCCTCCGCCGCGCACACGACCGTCCACGAGGGCGCGGTCCACCTCCACCAGGGCCGCACGTATCTCGTCCGCCGCCTGGACCTGGACGACGCGGTCGCCCTCGTCGAGGAGGCCGTCCCGCCGTATTCGACCACCGCCCGCGACACCACCGCCATCTCCGTCCTCGAGACCGACACCGAGATCCCCTGGGGTCCCGGCCGCCTCTGCTACGGCTCCGTCGAGGTCACCAACCAGGTCGTCTCCTTCCTGCGCCGCAAACTCATCACCGGCGAGGTGCTCGGCGAGACCAAGCTGGACCTGCCGCCCCGCACCCTGCGCACCCGCGCGGTCTGGTGGACGGTCACCGAGGACCAGCTCGACGCCGCCCGCGTCAACCCGGAGATCCTCGGCGGCGCCCTGCACGCCGCCGAACACGCCTCCATCGGCATGCTGCCGCTCTTCGCCACCTGCGACCGCTGGGACATCGGCGGCGTCTCCGTGCCCCTGCACCCGGACACCCTGCTGCCGACGGTCTTCGTGTACGACGGCCACCCCGGCGGCGCCGGATTCGCCGAACGCGCCTTCCACACCGCCCGCCCCTGGCTCACCGCCACCCGCCAGGCCATCGCCTCCTGCGAGTGCGAGGCCGGCTGCCCCTCCTGCATCCAGTCCCCCAAGTGCGGCAACGGCAACGACCCGCTGCACAAGCGCGGCGCGGTACGTCTCCTCACCACGCTCCTGAAGGACGCCCCCACGAGCTGAGGCCCCCACGCCGGGGGCGCGGGCCGACGCCATGGGCGGGGCGGAGCCCGAAGGCGGGGCGGAGCCCGAAGGCGGGGCAGGGCCCGAAGGCGGGGCAGGGCCCGCAGCCCCCGCGGACCCCGCAGGCTTCCCAGGCCCTTCATGCCTCGCAGGTCCTGCCGCACCTGCCGCACCTGCCGCACCTGCAAACCCCATAGCCCCGGAAGGCCCTGGAGGCCCGGGAGGTCCTGGGAGCCCCGCAAGCCCAGAAGGCTCCGCAGTGTCTGGAGATCCCGAAGGCCCTGCAGGTCCCGCAGCCCCGGAAGGCCCCAAAGACCCCACAGGCCCGGAAGGGGCCGCAGGCCCAGTAGGCCCTGGAGACGGCGCAGGTCCCGCAGACCCCGAAGATCCCGCAGACCCCGTCGGTCCCGCAGGCCCCGCAGGCCCCGCCCGCGATCTGACCTCCATCACGAACGGCCCGAACTCCGCCGCCGCCGTGACCTCCGACACCTCCCCCTCCACCTCGCACCGCACGATCCGCGTGCCCTGTGCCCGGGCCACCCGCTCGGCCCGGTCGCACGCCCCGGCACGCCCCTCCATCCAGTGGTCCGCCGCCGCCAGGGCCGCCAAGTCGGCCGCGCCGCCCGCCCGATGGCGGGCCACCGTCACCTGCCCCATCGCCAGCACGGTCCCCGTGACCGCGCACAGCACCGCCATCGCCACCACGACCCAGACCGTCGCCGCACCCCGGTCCGCCTTCACCCCACGCCCACGCACACCTCCCTGTCCCGGCCCCGCCCGCACGCCGTCCGCACGACCGCTTCTCACGTCCCCACCCCCACCGTCTCCTCCGCCAACGCCACGGCCTCCGCCCGCAGCCGCAGTCCGAGCCCCAGCGCCCGCGGGCCCGGCGACCGCGCCACGACCTCCACCCGGACCAGGTCGCCGTCCCGGCTCACCGCCACGCTCGCGCCACGCGGAGCCGCCTGCCGGGCCGCCGCGACCGCCGTGCCCTGCGGGTCCTGGCGGGCCATCGCGCGGGCCCCCGCCCGGGCCGCGTCCACGCACTGGATCTGCGCGGACGCGGCCAGCAGGGCCCACACGAGCGCCATCGTGAACAGCACCAGCGTCGGCAGGACCACCGCCGCCTCCGCCGTCACGTACCCGCCGTCACGCCGGGCGCGGCGCCCTTCAGAACTGGACATCGAGCGCCCTCTCGACCACCGCCTGAAGAGCCGCCTTGACCGGGCCGCTCGTCACGACCTTGTAGAGCAACCCGGCGAACGCCACCGTCGCGATCAGACCCATGGCGTACTCGGACGTCACCATTCCGGCGTCCCTCGCGAGCCCCCGCATCCGACGCGCCGTCCACACCCGGGGCGCGGGCCACCCCTCACGCCCCGTCCGACCCGGACGCTCCCACCGCATCCACCGCGCCACCCGTGCCACGTACAGCCGAGCCCACGCGCGCACCTGTCCTCGCATGTCAACCCCCCATGAAATTTCCGTCAGTTGTTTGTTTGCCTGCTTGCTTGAAGTTGCTGATCGAGGTCGGTCGGCTGGAGCACCGACAGGCCCACCCAGCGCCTCCATACCTCTCGATGTCCTGCTGGCCGTACGACATTTCGCCCAGCCGCCCTCACTTCCCGGGCCAACCCGGGGCCAGTCGGGGCCAGCGGGGGCCGAGCCGGGCCGACCACCTCACCCCCCGGCCATCAGGCCCCCGGCCAGCCCAATCACCACCGGCAGCACCCCGACCGCGATGAACGCGGGCAGAAAGCACAGCGCCACCGGTGCCGTCATCACGACGGCGGCGCGCCGGGCCCGGGCCGTCGCCGTGCGGCCCTGTTCGGCGCGGCAGTCCGCGGCGATCCGGGCGACGGGGCCGGCCGCGGGCGCCCCGGACTCTGCGGCCTGTTCGAGGAGGCGGGCCAGCCCACCGGCGCCCGGTATCTCGCCGACCTGCCGCCAGGCGTCGGCCGGTGCGCCGCCGAGCCGCACCTGCGCCGCACCCCCGGCGAGCCGCTCCCCGACGGGACCTCCCAGGGACTCACCGACGGCCTGCGCCGCCACGACGGGCCCGGCCCCGGCGGCCACGCAGGCCGCCAACAGGTCTGCCGCCAGTGGAAGTTGTCGCTCGGCGTGGGCCGCGTCGGCCTCCTCCTTGCGGCCGCCACCCGGCCGCAGCCGCCACACGCAGCACCCGGCGACCACGCCGACCACGCACCCCGCGACCCCGCCGACGAGCGCCCACCCGGCGCTCACCACCGCGGCGACCGTCAGCCACTTCCGGGCGCGCTCCCGCCGCCCGGACAGCGCACCGCTCCACCGCCCGAGCCACGCGCGCTCCCCGGACTCCCCGAGCCCGCCGCCGCGCCCCAGTCCCCACGACAGCCCCGGCCGTCCTCCGGCGTCCAGCACGGCCAAGACCCGCCGCCCCGCGATCCGTTCACGCCGCGCTACCGCCGCCGTCAGCACCAGCCACACCAGAGCCATCACCGACCACACGACCACCCCCAGCCTGTGGAAAACCCCGGCGTCGCCGAACAGGCCGGTCGGACCGGCCAGGCCGGACGGGGCCAGCAGGCCCGTGGAATCGCCCTTCATCGCCCCTCCGCCTTCCGTACGATCCGCAGCGCCCACCAGGCGCCAGCTCCCTCCAGCAGCCCGCCCACAAGCAGGCAGCCCAGGCCCGCGCCGGTGTGGAACAGCACCCGCAGCGGGTCGGCCCCCAGGGCCGCGCCCATCAGCAGGCCGAGGACGGGAAGCCCGGCGAGCATCAGGGCCGTCGAGCGGGCGCCGGCCAACTGTGCGCGCAGGTCGGCCCGTTGGTCCCGCTCCGCGCGCAGCGCCGCTTCGAGGCGGTCCAGGCCCGCCGCGAGACCGGCGCCCCGGTCCACCGCGACCCGCCAGCACGCCGCGAGCCCGAGGAGCCCTTCGGCGCCCGGATCCCGTGCCGCCTCCCGCAGCGCGGCGGGCACATCCCCGCCGAACCGCGCCGCCGCCAGCACACCGGTCCGAGCGCCGCCGAGCCCTTGCCCTGCTCCCTCGCCGGCCTCCGCGGCCGCCCGCAGCGCCTGCCCCGGCTGCCGCCCCGCCCGTACCTCACCGGCGAGCGCCCCGCACAGCGCGATGACCGCGTCGGCCCGCCGCATCCGCTCACGACGCGCCTCCCGGGCCCGTCGCACCCGGCCCACGAGGGGCATGCAGACCGCCCCCACGACGAGAGGCAGGACGGACTCTCCAAGCAGCCCCACGGCCGCCCCGGCCACCAGGAGCCAGACCTCGTACCCCAGGCGCCCACGCGCCCGCGTGCAGGCCCGCTGCCACCAGGGCGCCTTCGCCGTGCCCCCGGCCACGAGGAGCGCCCGCGCCCGCCGCAGCCCCCGGGCGGCCCTCGCCCGTCCGCCGAGCAGCCACACCGAGCCGCCCGCGCACAGGGCGGCGCCGCACACCGTCGTCGCGCTCATGACCCCTCACCCGGGTCACCCCGGTCACCCCTGCTCCCGAGCAGTGCGCTCAGCCGCGGCCAGCCGCGCTCCTGGACGAAGCCCCGCTCGCCCCAGCGCAGCGCGGGCACCGTCGCCACCAGGCCTGATGGGCCGCGCTCCAGCACCTGCACCTCGGCGATCCGGCGCCGCCCCGTCCGATCGCGGGCGAGATGGAGGACGACCGACAGAGCGGCCGCGAGCTGGCTGTGCAGCGCCGCCCGGTCGAGCCCGGCGGCCGTACCCAGCGCCTCCAGGCGGGCCGGCACATCTGCGGCGGCATTCGCGTGCACCGTGCCGCAGCCGCCCTCGTGGCCCGTGTTCAGCGCGGCCAGCAGGTGCACCACTTCGGCACCCCGCACCTCGCCCACCACCAGCCGGTCGGGACGCATCCGCAGTGCCTGGCGCACCAGGTCGTCCAGGCCGACGAGGCCCACACCTTCCTGGTTCGCGGGCCTGGCCTCCAGGCGCACCACGTGCGGGTGGTCGGGGCGCAGCTCGGCGGAGTCCTCGGCCAGGACGATCCGCTCCCGAGGCCCCACCAAGCCGAGCAGGGTGCTGAGGAGCGTCGTCTTGCCGCTGCCCGTGCCGCCGCTGATGAGATACGAGAGGCGGGCGTCGAGCAGCCGACGCAGCACTCGCTCACCGCCGGGCGGCACCGTGCCCGCGGCGACCAGCTCCGTGAGCGTGAAGGCACGCGGCCGCACGACCCGCAGCGCCAGATACGCGGAGCCGACGGCGACCGGGGGCAGCACCGCGTGCAGGCGGGTGCCGTCCGGCAGCCGGGCGTCCACCCAGGGCCGCGCGTCGTCCAGGCGCCGGCCGGCCACGGCCGCGAGCCGCTGGGCGAGGCGCCGCACGGCCGCCGCGTCCCGGAAGGAGACCTCGGTCAGTTCCAGGCCGCCGCCGCGGTCCACCCAGACGTGGTCCGGCGCGGACACCAGCACGTCGGTCACCGACGGATCGGCGAGCAGCGGCTCCAGCGGGCCCGCGCCCACCAGTTCCGACCGCAACTGCTCGGCCGCGCCGAGTACTTCGGTGTCCCCCAGGACCCGGCCCTGCGCCCGCAGCGCCTCGGCGACCCGCGCCGGGGTTGGCTCCGTGCCGTTGGCCGCGAGCCACTGCCGCACCCCGTCGAGCATCCGGGCGCCCACGACCGCGCTCATACGCCCCCTCCGGCCTCGGCCGGAAGCCGCTCCCAGAAGGCCGCGCAGAAGCGGGCGAGGGGTCCACGGACCGTGCCGCCGGGTGGCTGTCCGCCGCTCTGGGCCGCCAGGAGGCCGTGTTCCCAGGGCAGTTCGCCGACGAGCGGGAGGCCGAGCAGCCGGGCCACCTCGTCCGCGTCCAGCCGGTCGGTGCCCGGCGCGCCGGGGCCGGGGGTCGCCACGACCCGCAGATCGCGCAGCACCATGCTCACGGCGGACGCGACCCGCCGCGCCCCGGCGACCGCGCGCAGCTCCGCAGGCACCACGAGCAGGCCGAGGTCGAGCTGCGCCAGCGCCTCCGCCACCGCTTCGTCGACCCGGCGCGGCAAGTCCACGATCACGACTCCCCCGCGCCTGCGGGCAGCGGCGAGGACGGCCCGAACGGCCTCCGGCGCGACGGCCGGCGCGTCGCCGCGGTCCCAGCTCAGGACGCGCAGGTCGTGCAGCGCCGGCAGTGACTCCTCCAGGGCGCCGCCGCCGACCCGGCCCCGCGACTGCGCGAAGGCGGGCCAGCGCAGCCCCTCGGCGGCCTCTCCGCCGAGCAGTACGTCGAGCCCACCGCCCAGGGGGTCGGCGTCCACCAGCATGGTGCGCCGCTCGGCGCGCGCCGCCGTGACGGCCAGCGCGCAGGCCAGGGTGGAGGCCCCGGCGCCGCCCCGGCCGCCGATGACGCCGATGGTGAGAGCGGGTCGCCCCACGCCCTCGGCGACGTCGGCGATGCGGTCCACCAGCCACTGTTCGCCGTCGGGAAGCATCAGCACGTCGTCCGCGCCGATCTCCACGGCCCGCCGCCAGACCCCCGAATCGTCCTGGTCCCGTCCCACGAGCACGACTCCGCGCCGCCGCGCGGCCCCGCGCACCCGGTCCGCCGCGTCGTCCCCGACCAGGACGAGCGGGGCGGACTCCCATCCCCCGCCGCGCTCCGGCACGCCGTGGTGCACCTCCGGCCGCGCCCCCGCCGCGGCGCACAGCCGCAGCAGGTCGTCCAGCAGGTCCACGTCCTCCGTGACGATCAGCGGTCCGCCGGCACGTCCCTCGGACGGCGGCGGTGTTTCGCACGCAATGACTCCAGCCACGATCTCCGGCCCCCTCTCGCTGCAAGTCCTTCGAATGCGCGCGTGTGCGCATCCGATCCGTGCACGCGAAGACCGGCCAATGGAATCCGGCCATGAACTTCACGAGCGGAATCAAGCGTGCGGCGATCCCGGAAATGGTGTGGATCTTGGTCAATAACTGTGGAGAACGCGCCGCCTGTGAATATCTCCTTCACCCATACCGGTGACGCCCCGAACGACTTCCACAGCGCAGTCCCTCGACTACCCACAGTGACGGATCTTGGGCGCGCGACATCGGCACCATTCGGGCACACGAGGGCCCGTGGCGATCAGAAAAGATCAGGAATGCGAGGCAAAAACCCACCCGGACATGCGACGACCCCCGCCGGGGGGGAGAGCGGGGGTCGTCCCCTCGGTCCGACTCGGGGGGGGAGGAGCCAGACCGGGTTAGCACGGTCGCGAACGATCCGTGACTTCCATGGTGTACCCGAGAGCCTTCTCAGGCAAACCCACGCGCCTCAGCTTACGCCGAATGGTGGGCGCCTATGCTCGGGGCGTGGAAAACCACTCGTTGCCTCGCACAGCCGCGTTCTTTGACCTGGACAAGACGGTCATTGCGAAGTCGAGCACTCTGACGTTCAGCAAGTCGTTCTACCAAGGCGGGCTGATCAACCGCAGAGCGGTGCTGCGGACCGCATATGCCCAGTTCGTGTTCCTCGCCGGCGGCGCCGACCACGATCAGATGGAGCGGATGCGCGCGTACCTGTCCTCGCTGTGCCGCGGCTGGAACGTACAGCAGGTCAAAGAGATCGTCGCGGAGACCCTGCACGACCTGATCGACCCCATCATCTACGACGAGGCGGCCTCCCTCATCGAGGAGCACCACACCGCCGGCCGCGACGTCGTCATCGTCTCCACCTCGGGCGCCGAGGTGGTCGAGCCGATCGGCGAACTCCTGGGCGCGGACCGGGTGGTGGCCACGCGCATGGTCGTCGGCGACGACGGCTGCTTCACGGGCGAGGTGGAGTACTACGCGTACGGACCCACCAAGGCAGAGGCCGTGCAGGAGCTCGCCGAGTCGGAGGGGTACGACCTGGAGCGCTGTTTCGCCTACAGCGACTCGGTCACGGACGTGCCCATGCTGCAGTCCGTCGGCCACCCCTACGCCGTCAATCCGGACCGGGCGCTGCGCCGCGAGGCCCTCGCGCGCGGGTGGCCGATTCTCGACTTCCACCGCCCGGTGCGGCTCAAGCAGCGGCTGGCCGCGCCGCCCCGACCGGCGCTCGTGGCGGTGGCCGCGGTCGGCGCCGCGGCGGCCACCGCGGGTCTCGTCTGGTTCGCCAGCCGGCGACGCGCGGCGGCCGGCTGACAGCCCGGGACGCGGCGGTCGACCGACCTGCGTGGGGCGGCCGGAAACCCGCGCCCGATTCACCCTTGTTTGAACCTAAAAGTAAAGAAGTACGGCCAGGGGTTTCGCTCACCCCCGGACAGGAGTACAAAGGAGTCAACGGCCCGCGAGACCAAGGACATCCGAGAGGATTACCTTTAACCGCAATGATTGGCCCCACGGACCGAGCATGAACATTGGGCACCCACGCGACGTCGACCCGTCGATTACGGGCCAGCCGCACCAGGTGACGGGCAAAGTTCCCGACCTGATGGGCAAAATATTCGAGGACGCTTGGTAACCCGGTGAACATGCCAGCGGCGGTACGAATTCTCGTACCGCCGCAACCCTGTTCAGGGCCCTTCACCCAGGCCGCGCCCCGCACGCAGGCCGCGTCAACAGGCCGCGCCCCTCACGCCGCGCCCCTCACGCCGCGCCCCTCACGCCGCGCCCCTCACGCCGCGCCCCTCACGCCGCGCCGCGCTGCAGCGCCTCGCACACCGCCGTCGACTCCCTGGCGCCCAGCTCAACCGCCCTGCCGCAGTGAGCGATCCAGGCGGCCATGCCCTCCGGCGTGCCGGACGCGTACCCCTCCAGGGCGCCCGCGTAGGCCGCACGCCCCAGCTCCGCGTGGCCCGCCTCTGCCGGGCAGATGGACTTCGGGTCGAGGCCGCTGCCCACCAGGACGATGCGCTCGGCCGCGCGCGCCACCAGACCGTTGTACGAGCCGAAGGGCCGCAGGGCCGCCAACTCGCCGTGCACCACGGCCGCCGTCACCAAGGCCGGCGCCGAGCTGCCCGCGATGACGAGCTGCGAAAGCCCCTCCAGGCGCCCCGCCACCTCCTCCGCGTCCGGCAACTCCAGCTCGATCAAGGGCTCGTCGACCGGCTCGCCCGCGAGCCGGGGCCGGCCCGCGGCCTCGTCGGCGTCCGCGGCGGCGACCAGGTGCAGCCGCGCCAGGACCCGCAGCGGCGACTGCCGCCAGATGCTCAGGAGCTGCCCCGACTCCGCGGTCAGCCGCAGCGCGGCACCCATCACGCGCGCGTCGCCCTCGCCGCCGAAGTCGCTGCGCCTGCGGACCTCCTCCAGGGCCCACTCGGCGCCGGACAGCGCCGCGGACCCGCGCGCACCGCGCAGCGCCGCCTCGGCGGTGACCTCATTGCTGCGGCGCCGCATGATCCGGTGGCCGTAGACCCGGTCGACGGCCTTGCGGACAGAGTCCACGGATTCGGCGACGCCGGGCAGTGCCCCCAGCGCCTGCAGCGGATCGGCTTTCGTACTCATGAGTACGACCCTACGCACCACCGGCGCACCCGCCACGAAGGAGTGGTCTTCTTCACGCGAACCGGCGCTCTCTTCTGCCGAACAGCACCCCGGGAAAGAGGGCGCGGCTACGCTACATGAACATGAAGATCGCTTTCGTGGGGAAGGGCGGCAGCGGGAAGACCACGCTGTCCTCGCTCTTCATCCGACACCTCGCCGCCGACGGCGCGCCGGTCATCGCGGTGGACGCCGACATCAATCAGCACCTGGGCGCCGCGCTCGGCCTCGACGAGGAACAGGCCGCCGAGCTGCCCGCGATGGGCGGGCGGCTGCCACTGATCAAGGACTATCTGCGCGGCACCAACCCGCGCATCGCCGGCGCCGACTCGATGATCAAGACGACTCCGCCCGGCGAGGGCTCGCGGCTGCTGCGGGTCTGCGAGGACAACCCGGTGTACGAGACGTGTGCGCGAGCCGTGGAACTCGACGGCGGCGCCGTGCGTTTGATGGTCACAGGGCCGTTCACCGAAGCCGACCTCGGTGTCGCCTGCTACCACTCCAAGACGGGAGCGGTCGAACTGCTCCTGAACCACCTGGTCGACGGCCGCGACGAGTACGCGGTGGTCGACATGACCGCGGGCTCGGACTCCTTCGCCTCCGGGATGTTCACCCGCTTCGACATGACGTTCCTCGTCGCCGAGCCGACCCGGAAGGGGGTCTCCGTCTATCGCCAATACAAGGAATACGCACGCGACTTCGGCGTCGCCCTCAAGGTCGTGGGCAACAAGGTGCAGGGCCAGGACGACATCGACTTCCTGCGTGAGCAGGTCGGCGACGACCTCCTGGTGACCGTCGGGCACTCCGACTGGGTGCGCTCCATGGAGAAGGGCCGTCCACCCCGGTTCGCGCTCCTGGAGGAGGGCAACCACCTCGCCCTGAAGTCGCTCCAGGCGGCGGCCGACGCCACGTACGACAGCCGCGACTGGGAGCGCTACACCCGTCAGATGGTCCATTTCCACCTGAAGAACGCGCAGAGCTGGGGCAACGAGCGGACCGGGGTCGACCTGGCCGCCCAGGTCGACCCCGACTTCGTCCTGCGTGAGTGCCCGGCCGCCGCTACGGCCTGATCACTGCTTGGCCGGCTCCGCGCCCGGGACTCCCCTGGGCGCCGGGGCGGGCCTGGCGGACAGGTAGGGGCGCCAGCCCTCCTTCGGGGCCTGGCCGACGCCGAGCCGGGTCAGCTTGTCGAGGACCTGCGGGTCCTGCGCGTCCAGCCAGTCGGCGAGTTGCCGGAAGGACACGCAGCGCACCTCGCGCTTGGTGCAGACCCGCTCGATGGTCTCCTCGATGGCGCGCATGTACGTGCCGCCGTTCCACGACTCGAAGTGGTTCCCGATGATCAGGGGGGCGCGGTTGCCGTGGTAGGCGCGCCTGAAGCCCTGGAGCAGGCCGTCACGCATCTGGTCGCCCCAGTACTCGTGCTGGTCCGGGTCGCCCTGGGAGGTCGAACCTGACTGGTTCACCATGAAGTTGTAGTCCATGGTGAGCGTCTCGAAGCCGCGGCCCGGGACGGGTACGAGCTGCATCGACAGGTCCCACAGGCCCTCCTTCTTCTTGGGCCAGAGCTGGTTGTTCACGCCGCTGGTGTCGTAGCGGAAGCCGAGTTCGCGGGCCGCGCGCATGAAGTTGGTGCGGCCTTCGAGGCAGGGGGTGCGGGCGCCGATGAGTTCCCGGTCGTAGTCGAAGGGCAGGGGCGCCGCCTTCTTCAGACCCGTGTTGGTCTTCCAGGCCTTCACAAAGGACTTGGCCTGGCTGATCTCGCTCTTCCAGTCGTCGACCGACCACTCGCCGACGCCCCGGCCCGTGCCGCAGAAGTGGCCGTTGAAGTGGGTGCCGATCTCGTTGCCCTCGAGCCAGGCGCCGCGGAGCTGGTCCACGGTGTCCTTGATTCCCTGGCGGTCGTTGAAGCCGATGTCCGAGCTGCCCTCCAGGTGCTGCGGCGGCTTGTAGAGCCGGCGCTTCTCCTCGGGAAGCATGTACACGCCGCTGAGGAAGTACGTCATCGTGGCGTCGTTCCGCTTGGCGACCTTGCGGAAGTGCGAGAACAGCTTCTGGCCGTCCTCGCCCGCGCCGTCCCAGGAGAACACCACGAACTGCGGGGGTTTCTGGCCCGGTCTGAGGCGCTCGGGTCTGGGCAGAAGCGGCTGCTGACCGGTGAACGCGGTCGAGCCGTCCCCGATCATGCGGACTGCCGCCTTGGGCGCCGGAGCACCGGCCGGCTTCTTCGCCCCGTGCGCGCCGCCTTTGGCGCCCGGTGAGTCGTCGTCGGCACACCCGGCCAGGGCCGCCGTGCAGACCATGAGTGCGGCGAGGCCGGCGGCCGTCCGCCGCGTCCCCGCCCCAGTCCTTGGGTTGGCGGCCATCTTCCGCCCACCTTCTTCCGTTGCAAGTCGGACAGAACGGCAGCAACTTCGCATGGCGGCACGGGAGACGTATTACGACAAGCCGATAAGCATTTTTATTCACTCATTGGAGTGATCACTTGCCCCATTTGCCGGGAAGGTCCTGACACGAGCTTTACTCAGGATTACTGTTCGTTTACCGAGAGTTGGCACATCCCGCCGCTGCAACGCCGTGACCCACGGCCGCGACCCGCCCTCCGGCGCCCGCCGGGGGACCCCTCGTTACGCGACCGCGCTGCCCCGGAGGAGACGGGAAACATGACTGCTTGCGTCCCCACCAGCGACAACGACTCGGCTCACGGCCCACGCGCCCAGCAGCCCCACGCGCCGCCGCCGCGCAAGAGATTCCGCATCGCCGGCGCCGACGTGTCCGCGTCCGTCGCCGTCTTCCTGATCGCCCTGCCGCTGTCCCTCGGCATCGCCCTCGCCACCGGCGCGCCGCTCCAGGCGGGCCTGGTCGCCGCCGCCGTCGGCGGACTCGTCGTCGGCCGCCTCGGCGGCGCCCCGCTCCAGGTCAGCGGCCCCGCCGCCGGCCTCACAGTCGTCACCGCCGACCTCATCCAGCGGTACGGATGGCGGACGACCTGCGCCATCACCGTCCTCGCCGGCCTCGCCCAAGTCGGCCTCGGCTGCCTGCGCGTGGCGCGCACGGCACTCGCCGTCAGCCCGGCCGTCGTACACGGCATGCTCGCCGGCATCGGCGTCACCATCGCCGTCGCCCAACTGCACATCGTGCTCGGCGGCACCCCGCAGAGCTCCGTGACCGCCAACCTCGGTGCGCTCCCCGCCCAGTTGGCCGACCTGCACCCGGCCGCGCTGTCCATGAGCGTGCTGACCCTGGCGGTGCTCCTGCTGTGGCCCCGCGTCCCCGGGCGGATCGGGCGCGCGCTGCGCACGCTCCCCGCCGCGCTCGCCGCCGTCGCCGTGGCCACGACCGTGGCGTCGGCGGCGGGGCTCCGGCTGCCCCGGGTCGACCTGCCGTCGTGGTCGCACCACGCCCTGCCGGGCCTGCCGGAAGGCCCCGTCCTCGGCATCACGGCCGCCGTCCTCACCATCACGCTCGTCGCCAGCGTCGAGTCGCTGCTCTCCGCCGTCGCCGTGGACAAGCTGACCACCGCCCGCAAGGAGCCGCGGGTGACCATCCCGCGCGCGGACCTCGACCGGGAGCTGCGCGGCCAGGGCGCGGCGAACATGGTCTCCGGAGCGCTCGGCGGACTGCCCGTCACCGGCGTCGCGGTGCGCAGCGCGGCCAACGTCCAGGCGGGCGCCGTCAGCCGCAACTCCACGACGCTGCACGGCCTGTGGGTCGTCGCCGCCGCGCTGCTCCTCGTCCCCGTGCTCGACCTGATCCCGCTGGCCGCCCTGGCCGCACTCGTCATGGCCGTCGGCGTCCAGATGGTCAGCCTCAACCACATCCGCACGGTCACCCGCCACCGCGAAGTGCTCGTGTACGCGGCGACCACGGTGGCCGTGGTGTTCCTCGGCGTCCTGGAGGGCGTGGCCCTCGGTGTCGCCGTCGCCGTGGCCGTCGCCCTGCACCGCCTCGCCCGCACCCGGATCACCTGCGAGGAGGACTCCGAAGGCGTCCATCACGTGCATGTGCGCGGGCAGTTGACGTTCCTCGCGGTGCCCCGGCTCAGCCGCTGCCTGCACCACATCCCGCAGCGGGCGCACGCGATCGTGGAGCTGGACGGCTCCTTCATGGACCACGCGGCGTACGAAACGCTGAACAACTGGCTGGACGCGCATGCCGCGCACGGTGGCAGCGCCGAGGTCACCGGCCGCGGCGGACAGCGCATCACCGAACCCGCGGCCACGGCGCACTGCGGCTGTCGCCCCTGGACGCCGTGGCGCAACCACCAGTGCGACACCCCCCAGGAGACCCCCCGGGTCGACGGCCGCGAGCAGCACCAACTGGCCAAGGGCATCAGCGCGTTCCAGCAGCACACGGCGCCGCGCCTGCGCGGTGAGCTGGCCCGGCTCGCGCGCGAGGGCCAGCGCCCCGTGCAGCTCTTCCTGACGTGCGCCGACTCCCGCGTCGTCACGTCGATGATCACGTCCAGCGGACCGGGCGACCTCTTCGTCGTGCGCAACGTGGGCAATCTGGTGCCGCTGCCCGGCGCCGAGAGCGGAGACGACTCGGTGGCGGCGGCGATCGAGTACGCGGTGGACGTGCTGCAGGTCAAGTCCATCACCGTGTGCGGGCATTCGGGCTGCGGAGCCATGCAGACGCTGCTCGATACGCCGCCGACCGGCGCGCCGACCCCCCTCAAGCGGTGGCTGCGGCACGCGCTGCCCAGCCTGGAGCGGATGGCCGAGCAAGGCCTCGTGAGGGCGGCGGAAGGAGGAGACACCACCCGCGCGGCAGGAGCCAAGGGCGGCACCACAGGCACCACAGGCAGCACAGGCAGCACAGGCACCGCCAACACCACCGCCGTCGACACCGCCGTCGACACCGCCAAGACCACCGCCGCCGACACCGCCGACAAGGCGGCAGCAAGCCCCCAGCCCTGGCCCCGCATCGCCGGCCGCGCCCCGGCCGACGCCGTAGAGCAGCTCTGCCTCACCAACGTCGTGCAGCAGTTGGAGCACCTGCGGGCCCACGAGGCCGTCGCACGGCGGCTCGCCGAGGGCTCGCTCGAACTGCACGGGATGTACTTCCACGTGGGCGAGGCGCAGGCGTATCTGCTGGCCGAGAGCGCGGAAGGAGGTGCGGAAGGGGGTGGGACGGCGCCCGCGGGGCAGGCACCCGACGAGGTGTTCAGCCAGGTCACCCCCGCCCGCCCGGTAGAGGTCTAAACCAATTTTCGGCAAGCCCTTGTCACCGGGGCAGGGTGTCTGATGAGCTGCGGCCTGGGACACAACGGACACCCTGGGAAAGGGAGATGTCGTGAGTAACGAAAGCCTGGCCAACCTGCTTCGTGAGGAGCGCAGGTTCGCGCCACCCGCCGAGCTGGCGGCGCACGCCAATGTCACGGCGGAGGCGTATGAGCAGGCCAAGGCTGACAGGCTCGGCTTCTGGGCCGCGCAGGCCCGCCGGCTGACCTGGGCCACCGAACCGACCGAGACGCTCGACTGGTCGAACCCGCCGTTCGCCAAGTGGTTCAAGGACGGCAGGCTGAACGTCGCGTACAACTGCGTGGACCGCCACGTCGAGGCGGGCCACGGCGACCGGGTGGCCATCCACTTCGAGGGTGAGCCCGGCGACAGCCGGGCCATCACCTACGCCGAGCTCAAGGACGAGGTGAGCCGCGCGGCCAACGCCCTGACGGAGCTGGGGATCACCAAGGGCGACCGGGTCGCCGTCTATCTGCCGATGATCCCCGAGGCGGTCGTGGCGATGCTGGCGTGCGCCCGCATCGGCGCCGCGCACTCGGTGGTCTTCGGCGGCTTCTCCGCCGACGCGATCGCCGCGCGCATCCAGGACGCCGACGCCAAGCTCGTCATCACCGCCGACGGCGGCTATCGCCGGGGCAAGCCGTCCGCGCTGAAGCCCGCGGTCGACGAGGCCGTCGGCCGCGTACAGGGCGTCGAGAAGGTGCTCGTCGTCCAGCGCACGAAGCAGGACGTGGCCTGGACCGAGGGCCGCGACCTGTGGTGGCACGACGTCGTCGGCAAGCAGTCCGCCGAGCACACCCCCGAGGCGTTCGAGGCCGAGCAGCCGCTGTTCATCCTCTATACGTCGGGGACGACGGGGAAGCCGAAGGGCATCCTGCACACCTCGGGCGGCTATCTGACCCAGACGTCGTACACCCACCACGCCGTCTTCGACCTCAAGCCGGAGACCGACGTCTACTGGTGCACGGCCGACATCGGCTGGGTCACCGGCCACTCGTACATCACGTACGGACCGCTGGCGAACGGCGCGACCCAGGTGATCTACGAAGGCACCCCGGACTCCCCGCACCAGGGCCGGTTCTGGGAGATCGTGCAGAAGTACGGCGTCACGATCCTGTACACGGCGCCGACGGCGATTCGTACGTTCATGAAGTGGGGCGACGACATCCCCGCCAAGTTCGACCTGTCCTCTCTGCGCGTCCTCGGCTCGGTCGGCGAGCCGATCAACCCCGAGGCGTGGATGTGGTATCGCAAGCACATCGGCGCCGACAAGTGCCCGATCGTGGACACCTGGTGGCAGACCGAGACCGGCGCGATGATGATCTCGCCGCTGCCCGGCGTGACCGAGACCAAGCCCGGCTCGGCGCAGCGTGCGCTGCCCGGGATCGCGGCGACGGTCGTGGACGACGAAGCGGGCGAGGTGCCGAACGGCGGCGGTGGCTATCTCGTGCTCACCGAGCCGTGGCCGTCCATGCTGCGCACGATCTGGGGCGACGACCAGCGGTTCATCGACACGTACTGGTCGCGCTTCGAGGACAAGTACTTCGCCGGGGACGGCGCCAAGAAGGATGAGGACGGTGACATCTGGCTGCTCGGCCGGGTGGACGACGTCATGCTCGTCTCCGGGCACAACATCTCGACCACGGAGGTCGAGTCGGCGCTCGTGTCGCACCCGTCCGTCGCCGAGGCCGCGGTCGTGGGCGCCGCCGACGAGACCACGGGACAGGCCATCGTCGCCTTCGTGATCCTGCGGGGCACGGCGAACGCGGAGGACGCGGGTCTGGTGAGCGGCCTTCGCGAGCACGTGGGCAAGACGCTCGGGCCCATCGCCAAGCCGAAGCGGATCCTGCCCGTGGCCGAGTTGCCGAAGACCCGCTCCGGGAAGATCATGCGGCGACTCCTGCGGGACGTCGCGGAGAACCGCCAGCTCGGTGACGTGACCACGCTCACGGACTCGTCCGTGATGGATCTGATCCAGTCCAAGCTCCCGGCGGCGCCCAGCGAGGACTAGTCACCTGCCACACCTCGGGGCACTCGGCGCCACCTGCGCCGAGTGCCCCTTTTGTGTTTAGGGTGACATTCGCCGGATAAGCCCAGGCGCACGATTAGGTAAGCTAAGGATCAACGTCAACAACGCGACAAGAAGTACATAGGTGCGCCGGGAAGTCTGGTCGGCATGTGCTCTGCCCTGCCTACCGACCGGAGGTCGACTCTCGTGGCCGCGCCCACCAACAACAACCGCAAGGCCTTCGGGCGCCTCTCCCTGCCCGAGCGCAATTTCGTCGCTGACGCACTGCGGGCCGAGACCGTCGGTGGCGTACTGCTCCTCGTCGCCGCCATCGCGGCACTGATCTGGGCGAACACCCCGATCAAGGAGAGCTACGAGAGCGTCAGGGACTTCCACATCGGGCCCGCTTCGCTCGGCCTCGACCTCTCCATACAGCACTGGGCGGCCGACGGGCTGCTCGCGATCTTCTTCTTCGTCGCCGGCATCGAGCTCAAGCGAGAACTCGTCGCCGGCGATCTGCGCGATCCCAAGGCCGCCGCGCTGCCCGTGATCGCCGCGATCTGCGGCATGGCCGCACCGGCGCTCGTCTACACGCTGGTGAACGTCCTCGGCGACGGCTCGAAGGCCGGCTGGGCCGTGCCGACCGCGACCGACATCGCCTTCGCACTCGCGGTCCTCGCGGTCATCGGCACCTCGCTTCCGTCGGCCCTGCGCGCCTTCCTGCTGACGCTCGCCGTCGTCGACGACCTCTTCGCGATCATCATCATCGCGATCTTCTTCACCAACGACCTGAACTTCGCGGCGCTCGGCGGCGCGATCCTCGGTCTCGCGGTCTTCTGGCTGCTGCTCCGCAAGGGCGTACGCGGCTGGTACATCTACCTTCCGCTGGCCCTGGCCATCTGGGGCCTGATGTACAACAGCGGCGTCCACGCCACCATCGCCGGTGTCGCCATGGGCCTGATGCTGCGCTGCCACAAGGAGGAGGGCGAGCCGCACTCCCCCGGTGAGCACATCGAGCATCTGGTACGTCCCCTCTCAGCGGGGCTCGCCGTGCCGCTGTTCGCGCTGTTCAGCGCCGGTGTCGCCATCTCCGGCGGGGCGGTCGGCGACGTCTTCACCAAGCCGGAGACCCTCGGCGTGGTGCTCGGCCTCGTCGTCGGCAAGGCCGTCGGCATCTTCGGCGGCACCTGGCTCGCGGCCCGCTTCACCAAGGCCGAGCTGAACGACGACCTGGCCTGGCCGGACGTGTTCGCGGTCGCCTCGCTCGCCGGCATCGGCTTCACCGTCTCCCTGCTCATCGGGGAACTCGCCTTCAGCGAGGACCCGTTGCTCACCGACGAGGTCAAGGCCGCCGTGCTGATCGGCTCGCTGATAGCGGCCGTCGTCTCCGGCATCCTGCTGAAGGTACGCAACGTCAAGTACCGCAAGCTGTGCGAGGACGAGGAGCGCGACGAGGACCTCGACGGCATCCCGGACGTCTACGAACAGGACAACCCGGACTACCACCTGCGGATGGCGGAGATCTACGAGAAGAAGGCCGCCGAGCACCGCAGACTTGCGCAACTGTCGGCCGGACCGAGCGACAGCGGCGACGGTCCGGCATGATCTGACCAGAAGTTCCGCACAGTCAGAGAAATGAGGAACAAGCGATGAGCGCACCCGACGGTCCCGTCGGCACCGAACGCAGCCTCGGCCAGCTCGTCTCCGCGGCGAGCAAAGAGATGTCGGAGCTGGTGCACGACGAGATCGCGCTGGTCAAGGCCCAGCTGACGCAGGACGTCAAGCGCGGTGCGATCGGCAGCGCCGCGTTCATCGCGGCCATCGCCGTGCTCATCTTCTCGCTGCCGATGCTGAGCTTCGCCCTGGCGTACGGCATCCGCACGTGGAGCGACTGGAACCTGGCGATCTGCTTCGTGCTGTCCTTCGCCGCGAACGTCCTGGTGGCGGGCCTGCTCGCGCTGATCGGCGTGATCTTCGCCAAGAAGGCCGCGAAGGGCAAGAGCCCGCAGAAGGCCGCGGCCGCCGCCAAGGAGACCGCCGCCGTCCTGTCGAACGTCAAGCCGCACCCGCGCCCCGTGGGCCCCTCGGGTGCCCTTGAGCTGGAGTCCGGTGAGCGGCCCAAGGCTGTGGCACGCTCGTCTTCATGACGGACCCCGCCGCTTCCTCTCAGCCATCGCAGACGCCGCCGCCCGCGACCGTACGGATCGAGGGCCCCTGGACGCACCGGGACGTCGCCGCCAACGGCGCCCGCTTCCACATCGCGGAGCTGGGCGAAGGCCCGCTGGTGCTGCTCCTGCACGGCTTCCCGCAGTTCTGGTGGACGTGGCGGCACCAGCTCGTCGCGCTCGCCGACGCGGGCTTCCGCGCGGTGGCGATGGACCTGCGGGGGGTGGGCGGCAGCGACCGCACGCCCCGCGGCTACGACCCGGCGAACCTCGCCCTGGACATCACGGGTGTCGTACGTTCCCTCGGCGAGCCCGACGCCGCGCTCGTCGGGCACGACCTGGGCGGCTACCTGGCGTGGACGGCCGCCGTGATGCGGCCCAAGCTGGTGCGCCGCCTCGCCGTCTCCTCGATGCCGCACCCGCGGCGCTGGCGCGCGGCGATGCTGCGGGACCGCAAGCAGACGGCGGCCGGGGCGTACGTGTGGGGCTTCCAGCGGCCGTGGCTGCCCGAGCGGCAGCTCGTCGCGGACGACGGGGCGCTGGTGGGGCGGCTCGTGCGGGACTGGTCCGGGCCGCGGCTTCCGGACGACGAGGCCGTGGAGACGTACCGCCGCGCCATGTGCATCCCCTCGACGGCGCACTGCTCGATCGAGCCCTACCGCTGGATGGTGCGGTCCCTGGCGCGGCCCGACGGGATCCAGTTCAACCGGCGCATGAAGCGGCCGGTGCGGGTGCCGACGCTGCATCTGCACGGCTCCCTGGACCCGGTCCTGCGCACGCGCAGCGCGGCCGGCTCCGGCGAGTACGTCGAAGCGCCCTACCGCTGGCGGCTGTTCGACGGGCTCGGACACTTCCCGCACGAGGAGGATCCGGTGGCGTTCTCGGCGGAGCTGGTGAACTGGCTGCAGGACTCCGAGCCGGACCGGTAAGTCGCCGGTCGGCGGGAAGCGGCTGGGGGTCCGGGGGTTATCCCCCGGGAAGACACAGTCCGCACGAGGAGGATCCGGTGGCGTTCTCGGCGGAGCTGGTGAACTGGCTGCAGGACTCCGAGCCGGACCGGTAGAGCAGTTCGTCACCCCGCGCGGGGAACTTTCGCCGCCCCTATGAGGGACGTTCGTCCTCCCTGCGGGGAACTACTGTCCTACGAACGCCAATTGCCTGCCGCATAGGCCAATTGGGGCCCTTGGGCGCGGTTACCGACCTTGAGGCACGGGCAGACGTCCGGGTATGGGCTGGACGCACGACTACAGTGACGTAGCACGCAAGCGCCGGACGGCCACCGTGGTGAACGGCCACGAGAGGGGCGGCCCGCACGATCCGGGACACCCCGGAGGCCCGGCTTCCGCCGAGGCGATCGGCATCCCTCGCATCCTGCGCCGCAGGGCCCGCTGGATGTCCGCCCGGCTGCGGCACACCCGCGACTGACCCGCCCCGTCCCGCGGCTCGCTCGCTACGGCGCATACCCCTGGGTTTTCTAGAACGGACGCTCTAGAGCGGGCTTTTTAGAGCGGGCTCTAGAGCGCACACCCCTGGCTGTCGACCTCCTGGTTGGCGGTGCGGCCGCGCTCGATGTCCTCGCGCACCTCGTCCGCGGTCAGCGCGTACCCGGTGTCCGGGTCGTCGAGCGACTTGGCGAACACCACGCCGTAGACCTTGCCGTCCGGGGTGAGCAGTGGGCCGCCGGAATTGCCCTGGCGGACCGTGGCGTACAGCGAGTACACATCGCGGCGGACCGTGCCCCGGTGGTAGATGTCCGGGCCGTTGGCCGTGATGCGGCCGCGCACGCGCGCGGAGCGCACGTCGTAGGGGCCGTCCTCGGGGAAGCCCGCCACGATCGCGCCGTTGCCGCTCTCCGCGTCCGTGGGGGTGAACTGCAGCGCGGGGGCGCGCAGGGTCGGTACGTCGAGTACGGCGATGTCGCGCTTCCAGTCGTAGAGCACGACCTTCGCGTCGTACTTCTCGGCCTCGCCCCCTATCTGCACCTTGGGCTCGTCGACGCCGCCGACCACGTGCGCGTTCGTCATGACGCGGCGCGGGGCGAACACGAAGCCGGTGCCCTCGAGGGCCTTGCCGCAACTGTGCGCGTCGCCGCTGACCTTCACGATGGAGCGCTTGGCGGTGGCGGCGACCCTGCTGCCCGCGAGCTTGGGGTCCGGGGGCTGGACGTCCTTGATGGGCTCGTCCGAGAAGGGGCTGAAGACCTGTGGGAAGCCGTTGCGCGCAAGGACCGAGGAGAAGTCCGTGAACCAGGTGTCGGCCTGGCCCGGCAGGGCGCGGTCGACACCGAGCAGCACCTTGGAGTTGCGGACCTCCTTGCCGAGGGTCGGCAGCGTCGTGCCCGCGAGGAGGGAGCCGATCAGCCAGGCCACGAGCAGCATGGCGACGACGTTGACCAGCGCACCGCCGGTGGCGTCCAGGGCTCTGGCGGGCTGCCAGGTGATGTACCGGCGCAGCTTGTTGCCCAGGTGGGTGGTGAAGGCCTGGCCGACCGAGGCGCAGACGATCACGACGACCACGGCGATGACGGCCGCGGTCGTGCTGACCTTGTCGCCCTCGTCGGTCATGGCGTCCCACACGACCGGCAGCAGATATACGGCGACGAGGCCGCCGCCGAGGAAGCCGATCACGGAGAGGATGCCGACGACGAAACCCTGGCGGTAGCCGACGATCGCGAACCATACGGCGGCGAGCAGCAGCAGGATGTCCAGCAGGTTCACGGATTCAGTCCTCGCCTCGCATCAGTCCCGCCTCGCCTCGCCTCGTCGTCGCCGTGTCTCACGGTCGCCGTGCTTCACGGTCTTCGCTGTGCCCTTCACGGTCCTCGCCGTCGCCGCGCCCGCGGTGTCGGCCGTCCGGACCGTCCTAGGCCCGGTGGCCCGGACGGCCCCGGTGAACGTGGCCCCCGCAACCTTGTCATGAGCCCCAGTCGAGCGGGACCTGCCGGTCCCGGTCCCAGGGGCGCTCCCAGCCCGCGTAGTGCAGCAGTCTGTCGATGACGCCGGCCGTGAAACCCCAGACCAGGGCGGACTCTACGAGGAACGCCGCGCCTCTGTGACCGCTCGGGTGGACCGTCGTCGCGCGGTTCGCCGGGTCCGTGAGATCGGCCACGGGCACCGTGAAGACGCGGGCCGTCTCGGCCGGGTCGACCACACCGACGGGGCTCGGCGCGCGCCACCAGCCGAGCACGGGCGTCACCACGAAGTCACTCACCGGGATGAACAGGCTCGGCAGCACACCGAAGAGCTGGACGCCGCTCGGGTCGAGGCCGGTCTCCTCCTCGGCCTCGCGCAGCGCGGCCCGCAGCGGGCCCTCCACGCGCGGGTCGCCGTCCTCCGGGTCGAGGGCGCCGCCGGGGAACGACGGCTGGCCCGCGTGCGAGCGCAGGGAGCTCGCCCGCTCCATGAGCAGCAGCTCGGGGCCGCGCTCGCCCTCCCCGAAGAGGATCAGGACCGCGGACTGGCGGCCCGCGCCGCTCTCCGGCGGCAGAAACCGGCTGAGCTGGTCCGGCCGGACGGTCTCGACGGCCCGCGCCACGGGGGTCAGCCACGCGGGCAGCCCCTCGACGCTGAGCAGCCCCCGGGCGGTGAGGGCGTGGTGACCGCCACGGAGGGCGGGGGCGGGGCCTTGGCCGTTGGGGGGCGCGGGAGCGGGGCGAGGGGCGTCCGGACGCGCGGGAGCGGGGCGAGGGGCGTCCGGACGCGCGGGGGCGGGGCGGGGGTCGTCCGGACGCGCGGAGGCGGGCCGTCGGCCCTCGGGGCGGGGGGCACCCCGGCGTGCGGGGGCGTGCTCGTGGCCGGGGCCGTCGCTCATGTCCGTATCGCCTGTGTGCGTGTCGGTTTCGCTTGCGTGCGTCTCGGTTTCGCCTGTGTACGTGTCGGTTTCGCCTGTGTCTTCGCCTGTGTGCGTGTCACTCGCGTGCGTCATCGGCACCCCCGTCCGTCTCTGCACAACGGCGTCCGCCCCACGGAAGGTTCCTCGCCAGGTTCCTCGCTCGACGACCTCCGCCCCGCGGATGTCTCCTCGCCGGAAGCCCTCCGCCCCGCGGACGGCTCCGCGTCCCCGCGGCCGCCCCGCCGCGCGCCCCGCCCCGGCTCACCCGGCCGCGCCCAGCGGGGGCGCCGGCTTGCCCGGATAGTCCGGCGGGGGCTTGAGCCGCTGGCCGGGGAGGCCCCCCATCTCGTACTTCAGGAGCTTCTTGGCCTTTTCGGGGTCCGTCTCGCCCTCCCCGTACGACGGGCACAGGGGGGCGATGGGGCAGGCGCCGCAGGCGGGCTTGCGGGAGTGGCAGATGCGGCGGCCGTGGAAGATCACGCGGTGCGACAGCATCGTCCACTCGCTCTTCGGGAAGAGCGCGCCGACGGCGGCCTCGACCTTGTCCGGATCCGTCTCCTCGGTCCACTTCCAGCGGCGCACCAGGCGGCCGAAGTGGGTGTCGACGGTGATGCCCGGGACGCCGAAGGCGTTGCCGAGCACCACGAAGGCGGTCTTGCGGCCCACGCCGGGCAGCTTGACCAGGTCCTCTATGCGGCCGGGCACCTCGCCGCCGAAGTCGTCGCGGAGCGCCGCCGAGAGGCCCATGATCGACTTGGTCTTGGCGCGGAAGAAGCCGGTCGGGCGGATCAGCTCCTCGACCTCTTCGGGGTTGGCGGCGGCCAGGTCCTCCGGCGTGGGGTACTTGGCGAAGAGGGCGGGGGTGGTCTGGTTCACCCGCAGGTCCGTCGTCTGCGCCGACAGGACGGTGGCGATCAGGAGTTGGAAGGGGTTCTCGAAGTCCAGCTCCGGGTGGGCGTACGGATACACCTCGGCCAGTTCGCGGTTGATCCGCCGGGCCTGCCGCACGAGGGCCGCCCGGGATTGCGGGGGTTTGGGCTTCTTCAGCGGGGCGACGGCCGCCTTCGCGGCCGCGGCGACCTTCTTGGATGCGGCGGCCTTCTTGGACGCGGCAGCGGTCTTCTTGGACGCGGCAGCGGTCTTCTTGGACGCGGCAGCTGTCTTCGAAGCGGTCTTCTTGGCGGCGGCAGCCGTCTTGGGCGCGGCCTTTTTGGCGGCGCCGGCCGTCTTGGGCGCGGCCTTCTTGACGGCGGCCGCGCCTTGCCCGGCAGCCGCCCGTTTCGCGGGAGTCGCGCCCCCGGATTTAGCGGGAGTCGCGCCCCCGGAGCCCTCCGACACACCTCGTTTCGCCATGGCGCCAGCCTACGGGCCGCCACTGACACGGACGGAGGAGATGCGCAGTTGTCATACCGACGTCGACCTTCACGAAGACCGGCACGCGCCCCCGGCTTACGCCCCACGCAACGCCCGTTTTGCCCGGTTCCTCGGGGTAACCGAAACGTGTTCGCCCACAGCAGAATTCTCCAGGACAACCGCACCCACCGTCGCCGTAGCCTGTGCTCTCACGGGCCTGGGAGCAGATGTCCGACCCACGTCCGGACGTCCGTATCCACCGCCGGTCCCCCGGATCGGCCCCCAATTGGCCCCCTTCCGCATTGCCTCCGTCACAAGTGCGGCAGACTTGAGTGACTGATCACACTGTTTGAACCGTCCGGCAAACTGGGGGCACGGTCCCCTGATGCAGGTCGACAAGGAGAGAACTCGTGGACGACGTTCTGCGGCGCGCCCCGCTCTTCGCGGCGCTCGATGACGAGCAGGCCGCGGAGCTCCGCGCCTCCATGAGTGAGGTGACGCTCGCGCGCGGAGACGCGCTTTTCCATGAGGGCGACCCCGGAGACCGCCTGTACGTGGTCACCGAAGGCAAGGTGAAGCTCCACCGGACGTCCCCGGACGGCCGCGAGAACATGCTCGCGGTGCTCGGCCCCGGCGAGCTCATCGGGGAGCTGTCGCTCTTCGACCCGGGCCCGCGCACGGCCACGGCCTCCGCCCTCACCGAGGTCAAGCTGCTCGGCCTCGGCCACGGCGACCTCCAGCCCTGGCTGAACGCCCGCCCGGAGGTGGCCGCCGCCCTGCTGCGCGCCGTCGCCCGGCGCCTGCGCAAGACCAACGACCAGATGTCGGACCTCGTGTTCTCCGACGTCCCCGGCCGCGTGGCCCGCGCCCTGCTCGACCTGTCGCGCCGCTTCGGCGTGCAGTCCGAAGAGGGCATCCACGTGGTGCACGACCTCACCCAGGAGGAGCTGGCCCAGCTCGTCGGCGCCTCCCGCGAGACGGTCAACAAGGCACTGGCCGACTTCGCGGGCCGCGGCTGGCTGCGCCTGGAGGCCCGCGCGGTGATCCTGCTCGACGTGGAGCGCCTCGCGAAGCGCTCGCGCTGACGTCGCTCTCCGTACGGAGACTCCGTACGGCGCCTTTGTACGAGGCCGGGGCTCGCCGCCACGCGGCGGGCCCCGCGCCACAAGCCCGCCTCCGGGCAAAAGTACGTGCCCCGCTCGGCGTCACGCTGCACAGTGGGCCCCATGGGCACCGTCAGTCGTGGGCTGGACAGTCAGGGCTACATCGAGCGTGAGGGCTCGCTGGGGCGGGTGCGGGACGCCTTCCGGCCCGCCGTCGCCACCGCGCGCGACCGCGTCGCCGAGGTCTTCGGTGAGCGGCTCGACAGCGCGTATCTGTACGGCTCCGTGCCCCGCGGCACCGCGCGCGTGGGCCGCTCCGACCTCGACCTGCTGCTCGTCCTGCGCGAGGACCCGACCCCGGAGGACCGCGCCGGCGCGGACGCCGTAGCCGCGGCCGTCGACAAGGAGTTCACCGAGGTCGACGGCGTGGGCATCCTGCTGACGAGCCGCGCGCAGGTCCTGAGCGATCTGGAGACGTACGACCTCGGCTGGTTCGTCGCCTGCCTCTGCACGCCGCTGCTCGGCGAGGACCTGGCCGAATTCCTGCCCCGCTACCGGCCGGACAGCCGCCTCGCCCGCGAGACCAACGGCGATCTGGCGCTGTTCCTGCCGCGCTGGCGCGCCCAGGCCGCCGAAGCCACCGAAGCCGCCGACCTCAAAGAGCTGCGCGCCCTCGTCCGCCGCGCCGGGCGCCACCTGGTCCGCACCGGCTTCACGCTCGTCATGCCGCGCTGGGGCGGCTGGACCAGCGACCTCATGGAGATGGCGGAGGCGTTCGGCGCGTACTACCCGCAGTGGGCCGAGCGGATGCGCGCGGCGGCCGTCATGGCGTACGAACCGGCCGCCGACGCGGACGAACTGCGGCGGGCCCTGCGGGAGTACACCGACGTGATCGGGCCCTGGCTCGCCGAGGAGTACGCCGCCGTGCACGGCGTCAAAACCCCGCGCCCGGGGCAGGCCGCGACCGCCTCGGCGCCCTAGGGCGTGTCCGATGGGTCCCGTCGGCGTCGCGGCGCCGGGCACGCGCGTCTGCCGCGTTGTCGTCGGTTGCCGACGCTCCGCGTCGACGCCCTCCTCCGCCTTGCAGCCACACGCACCAGACACCGCTCGACCCCACAAACACGCACCCGGAACACAGCCGACCGGACCCATCGGACACGCCCTAGACCAGCCCGTGCTCCCGCAGATAGTCCAGCTGCGCGCGCACCGACAGCTCCGCCGCCGGCCACAGCGACCGGTCCACGTCCGCGTACACGTGCGCCACCACGTCGCCCGGCTCCACGTACCCGTTCTCGACCGCCGTCTCCACCTGGGCGAGGCGGTGCGCCCGGTGCGCCAGGTAGAACTCGACCGCGCCCTGCGCGTCCTCCAGGACCGGGCCGTGGCCCGGCAGCACCGTGTGCACGCCGTCGTCGACCGTCAGGGAGCGCAGCCGGCGCAGCGAGTCCAGGTAGTCACCGAGGCGGCCGTCGGGGTGTGCGACGACCGTGGTGCCGCGGCCGAGGATCGTGTCGCCGGTCAGCACCGCGCGGTCGGCGGGCAGGTGGAAGCAGAGGGAGTCGGCGGTGTGCCCGGGCGTCGGTACGACGCGCAGCTCCAGGCCGCCCGTCGTGATCACGTCGCCCGCCGCCAGGCCCTCGTCGCCGAGGCGCAGCGCCGGGTCGAGGGCGCGGACCTTGCTGCCGGTCAGCTCCGCGAAGCGGGCGGCGCCCTCGGCGTGGTCGGGGTGGCCGTGCGTGAGCAGGGTGAGCCCGACGCGGTGTCCGGCCGCCTCCGCCGTCGCGATCACGCGCGCGAGGTGCGCCTCGTCGAGCGGGCCCGGGTCGATGACGACCGCGGGGCCGGAGCCCGGTTCGGCGACGATCCAGGTGTTGGTGCCGTCCAGGGTCATCGCGGACGGGTTGGGCGCGAGGACGTTGACGGCGCGCTCGGTGGCGGGGCCGCCGAGTACGCCGCCGCGCGGCTGGCCGGGGAGGGCGGCTGCTTCGGTCATGCGGGGGTGACTCCCGTCGGGTCCGGAGGTGTGGGGGCCGGGTGCGCGTACGAAGCCGGGCTCGCCGTCATGCCGGGCCGCCCGGCGGGATGTGCTTCGTGGACTCGATGTGCTTCGTGAACTCGTCGTGGCCCGGCCAGGTCAGGATCAACTCGCCGTCCTCCAGGCGGGCTTGCGCCAGGACGGGGGTCAGGTCGCGGGACGGGGCGGCGGCGAGGGCGTCGGCGGCGCTCGCGCAGGTGCTGAGCTGGCGGAGCGTGGCGATGGTCGGCGGCATCATCAGGAGCTCGCCGCGGTCGTAGCGCTCGGCGGCGCGCGCGGGGCTGATCCAGACGGTGCGGTCGGCCTCCGTGGAGGCGTTGCGGGTGCGCTGGCCGCGCGGCAGGGCGGCGACGAAGAAGAACGTGTCGTAGCGGCGCGGTTCGAACTCCGGGGTGATCCAGCGGGCCCAGGCGCCCAGGAGGTCGCTGCGCAGGACCAGGCCGCGGCGGTCCAGGAACTCGGCGAAGGACAGGTCGCGGGCGACCAGGGCCGCGCGGTCCGCCTCCCAGTCGTCGCCGGTGGTGTCCTCGATGACGGTGTCCGGGGTCGGGCCTGCGAGCAGGACGCCCGCCTCTTCGTACGTCTCGCGGACGGCCGCGCACACGGTGGCCTGGGCGGCCGCCTCGTCCAGGCCCAGGCGGGCCGCCCAGGCCGTGCGGGGCGGGCCGGCCCAGCGGACGTGGCGGTCGTCGTCGCGGGGGTCCACGCCGCCGCCGGGGTACGCGTACGCGCCGCCGGCGAAGGGCATCGACGTGCGTCGGCGCAGCATGTGCACTTCCGGGCCGGCGTCCCGGGTGTCCCGGGTGGCCCCGGTGTCCCCGATGTCCTGGGTGCCCCCGGTATCCCCCGTGTCCCGGAGGAGCATGACCGTGGCGGCGGCGCGGGGCGCGGCAGGCGTCAGCTCGCCTGCCGCGAGGGCGCGGATGCGGTCGGGCCACTCCGGGGGGTACCACTGCCCATTTGCCATGGCCGGAGGCTATCCGGTGTGGTGCGGATGTTCGAGGGGCCGCCTCTTGTGGTGCGCCCCGCAGCCCAAGCCGCCCACTGGGGAAACACGAAGGAACCGCTACGAGGGCAGCAGCTCCACCTGGACCTCGACCTCAACCGGGGCGTCCAGCGGAAGCACCGCCACGCCGACCGCGCTGCGGGCGTGGACGCCCTTGTCGCCGAGGACCTCGCCGAGGAGTTCGCTGGCGCCGTTGATGACGGTGGGCTGGGCCGTGAAGTCGGGCGCCGAGGCGACGAAGCCGGTGACCTTCACGACGCGCGCGATGCGGTCGAGCTCACCGGCCACGGACTTGACCGCCGCGAGCGCGTTCAGCGCGCAGGTGCGGGCGAGTTCCTTGGCCTCCTCGGGCGTGACCTCCGCGCCGACCTTGCCGGTGACCGGCAGCTTGCCGTCCACCATGGGGAGCTGGCCGGCCGTGTACACGTACACACCCGACTGGATCGCGGGCCGGTACGCCGCGAGCGGCGGGACGACCGCGGGCAGGGTCAGACCGAGTTCGGCGATGCGCGCCTCGACCACACCGCTCATGCCTGCTTCTCCCGCTTCAGGTAGGCCACGAGCTGCTCGGGGTTGTTCGGCCCGGGCACGACCTGGACGAGCTCCCAGCCGTCCTCGCCCCAGGTGTCCAGGATCTGCTTCGTGGCGTGGACGAGCAGCGGCACGGTTGCGTATTCCCACTTGGTCATACGGCGACTGTAATGCCTGCCGCCCGCCACCTCGCGCGGAGCCCGGGGACGGCCCCGGAGGCGGCCCCGCACCGGCCCCATGGGCAGCCTCGTGCGTAGCCCGGCGGGCGACTGGTTAGGCTCGAAGACGTGAGCAGGCTCCAGGTCGTCAGCGGCAAGGGCGGTACCGGCAAGACCACGGTCGCCGCGGCCCTCGCGCTCGCCCTCGCGACCGAGGGCAAGCGCACCCTCCTCGTCGAGGTCGAGGGCAGGCAGGGCATCGCGCAGCTCTTCGAGACAGAAGCGCTGCCCTACGAGGAGCGGAAGATCGCCGTCGCTCCGGGGGGCGGGGAGGTGTACGCCCTCGCCATCGACCCCGAACTGGCCCTCCTGGACTACCTCCAGATGTTCTACAAGCTGGGCAGCGCGGGCCGCGCCCTGAAGAAGCTCGGCGCCGTCGACTTCGCCACGACCATCGCGCCGGGCCTGCGCGACGTGCTCCTGACCGGCAAGGCCTGCGAGGCCGTGCGCCGCAAGGACAAGCGGGGGCGCTTCGCGTACGACTGCGTGATCATGGACGCCCCGCCGACGGGCCGCATCACCCGCTTCCTCAATGTGAACGACGAGGTGGCCGGACTCGCGAAGATCGGCCCGATACACAATCAGGCGCAGGCCGTCATGCGGGTGCTCAAGTCCCCCGAGACGAGCGTGCACTTGGTGACCCTCCTGGAGGAGATGCCGGTCCAGGAGACGGTCGACGGCATCGCCGAGCTGCGCGCCGCCCAGCTGCCGGTGGGCCGCGTCATCGTGAACATGGTGCGCCCCGAGCTGCTCGACGAGGCGGAGCTGGAGCTCGGCCTGGAGCGGACGCCGCGTGCGGCCATCGCGAAGACCCTCGCGGCCGCGGGCCTCGGCGGGGCCCGTGGCGCCGCCGGACGGCTCGTGGACCCGCTGCTGGCCCAGGCCGCCGAGTACGCCGAGCGGTACGCCCTGGAGGGCGCCCAGCGGGCCGTTCTCGGCGAGCACGGCCTGCCCCTGCACGAACTGCCCCTGCTGGCCGACGGTCTCGACCTGGGTGGTCTGTACGAGCTCGCGGCGGAGCTGCGGGAGCAGGGGGTCTCGTGAGCACGACACCACTCACCACGCGGAGATCAGGAAACTCATGAGCCTCGATCCGGCACGTGACCCGCTCGACGTCGACGCCCTGCTCGACGACCCGAAGACCCGCATCGTGGTGTGCTGCGGCTCCGGAGGCGTCGGCAAGACGACCACGGCGGCCGCGCTCGGGCTGCGCGCCGCCGAACGGGGCCGCACGGTCGTCGTGTTGACGATCGACCCGGCCCGCAGGCTGGCGCAGTCCATGGGCATCGACTCGCTGGACAACGTGCCGCGGCGGGTGAAGGACGTCCAGGGCGCCGGGGAACTGCACGCCATGATGCTCGACATGAAGCGCACCTTCGACGAGATCGTCGAGGCGCACGCGGACGCGGACCGGGCCAGGGCGATCCTCTCCAACCCCTTCTACCAGTCGCTCTCGGCGGGCTTCGCGGGCACGCAGGAGTACATGGCGATGGAGAAGCTGGGGCAGTTGCGCTCGCTCGACGAGTGGGACCTGATCGTCGTCGACACGCCCCCGTCGCGCAGCGCGCTCGACTTCCTGGACGCGCCCAAGCGGCTCGGGTCGTTCCTCGACGGGAAGCTGATCCGGCTGCTCATGGCCCCGGCGAAGGTGGGCGGCCGGGCCGGCATGAAGTTCCTGAACGTCGGGATGTCGATGATGACGGGCGCCCTGGGCAAGCTGCTCGGGGGCCAGTTGCTGCGGGACGTGCAGACCTTCGTGGCCGCGATGGACACCATGTTCGGCGGCTTCCGCAAGCGCGCGGACGCGACGTACCGGCTGCTGCAGGCGCCGGGGACGGCGTTCCTGGTGGTGGCGTCGCCGGAGCGGGACGCGCTGCGGGAGGCGGCGTACTTCGTGGAGCGGCTCGCGGCGGACGACATGCCGCTGGCCGGCCTGGTCCTGAACCGGGTGCACGGGAGCGGCGCGGCCGGCCTGTCGGCCGAGCGGGCGCTCGCGGCGGCGGAGAGCCTGGAGGAGCGCGAGGAGGACCGCGGGGAGCGCGAGGAAGACCGCGAGGGGCGCGAGGAAGACCGCGAGGCGCGTGGAGAAGGCCGCGAGGGGCGCGAGGAAGACGCCGAGGCCGATGCGGGCGCGGGGCCCGCCGGGGAAAATCTTGAGGCGTCCGGCATTGTGGATCAGGACGGCGGGAAGGTAGGAGGACGTAACTCCTCAGAGTCCGAGGCTCCCAACTCCCCTGAGGCTTCCGGCAGTTCCCTTCCAACCGAAGACACCGATTCCGGCGCGTCCGTCGAAGATTCCCACGCGTCGGTGGAACAGCTCACCGCCGGCCTGCTGCGGCTGCACGCGGAGCGCATGCGCCTGCTCGCCCGCGAGCGGCACACGCGGGACCGCTTCACCGCGCTGCACCCGGAGGTGGCCGTGGCCGAGGTGGCCGCGCTGCCGGGCGATGTGCACGACTTGGACGGCCTGCGCACCATCGGCGACCGGCTCGCGGAGTCGAGCCGAGTGTGATCCCTGGCCGAGTGTGATCCCACCCCGGCGGCCCCGGTGCCGCCCGAGCTCGGCGACACCCCTGGGGACCGGTGGCAGGCGTTGGACGGTGGTACGTGACGTGGGGAATCCCGCGGGATCAGCCCCGGCACGCCCACGGCCGCACGTGGGCTCAGCCCACGGCCGCGTAGCTCTCGTAGGTTTCCTCGTCCTCCAAGTCGGGCAGCAGGCCCGCGCCACGCTCGTACTCGGAGCGTGCGGTCTCAAGGAGCCGGCGCCACGAGGTGACGGTGGGGCGCCTGCGCAGCAACGCGCGCCGCTCACGCTCCGTCATGCCACCCCACACGCCGAACTCGACGCGATTGTCCAGCGCGTCGGCCAGGCACTCCGTACGCACCGGGCAACCGGTGCACACCGCCTTGGCCCTGTTCTGCGCTGCTCCTTGTACGAACAGTTCGTCCGGATCGGTAGTGCGGCAGGCGGCCTGCGCACTCCAGTCGGTTACCCAGCCCATACCGGCGCCGTCCTCTCCCGAATCGAGGCTCCCCCACGGCGGCAGCGGCATATTCACCGCCGCCAGTTGAGGACGTTACGGAAGGTGGGCACAGCGCAACACCCCCTTCGGGCCCAATCTTGAATGGCCCGAACGGACTATGCGTAAGCGGCAGATCACCCGACGGAGTGAGCTGGCGACATGCGTAACCAACCCGGCAAATGTGGGCAGTTCAGTTGAGTCACAGCGGACGCGACAAGACGCATGTGGCGGATTCGGACAGGGACTCCAGAGATCCGCCACAAAGAGGCCGGATTCGGGGACGACACGGGGCGTGTTGCGGGACCACACTGCTGTGACAGTTGAGAGCAGCTTAGGCCAAGGCATATACGCGTGTCCGGCGAATCAGAACGTAGGCTGCCCCCATGGCAAACAAGCGATCGGGCGGTGGTCTCTCCCCCGTGCAGCAGGCCGCCAAGTTCCTGGGCGTGAGCGTGCTCGCGGGCGCGGTGCTCGCCGGGATCGCGCTGCCCGCGGCGGGCGTGATCGGGCTCGCGGCCAAGGGGTCGGTGGACAGTTTCGACGAGATCCCGGCCAACTTGAAGCAGCCGCCGCTGAGCCAGCGCACGACGATCATGGACTCGGCGGGCGGCGCCATCGCCACGGTGTACTCGCGCGACCGCACGGTGGTCCCGCTGAACCGCATCTCGCCGTACATGCAGAAGGCGATCGTCGCGATCGAGGACTCCCGGTTCTACGAGCACGGCGCGGTGGACCTCAAGGGCATCCTGCGGGCGGTCAACCAGAACGCGCAGAGCGGCGGCGTCTCCCAGGGCGCCTCCACGCTCACGCAGCAGTACGTGAAGAACGTCTTCGTGGAGGAGGCCGGCGACGACCCGGACAAGGTCGCGCAGGCCACGCAGCAGACCCTCGGCCGCAAGATCCGCGAGCTGAAGTACGCGATCCAGGTCGAGGAAGAGCTCGGCAAGAAGCGGATCCTGAAGAACTACCTGAACATCACCTACTTCGGTCAGCAGGCGTACGGCGTCGAAGCCGCCTCCCAGCGCTACTTCTCCAAGTCGGCCGACGACCTCAAGCTCCAGGAGGCGGCCCTCCTCGCCGGCATCGTGCAGTCCCCGAGCCGGTACGACCCGGTGAACGACGAGTCGGAGGCCAAGCAGCGGCGGAACGTCGTACTCCAGCGCATGGCCGAGACGCACGACATCTCGCAGCGCGAGGCCGACGAGGCCAAGAAGACCCCGCTCGGCCTGAAGGTGAGCCGCCCCAAGAACGGCTGCATCACCGCCGTGAAGGGCGCCGGGTTCTTCTGCAAGTACGTCGAGAAGGTCTTCCTGAACGACCCGGTCTTCGGCAAGACCAAGGAGGCCCGCGCCAAGCTGTGGAACCGCGGCGGCCTGCGCATCAGGACGACGCTCGACCCGCAGACCCAGGCCTCCGTGCAGGACTCGATAAAGGATCACGTCTACCAGACCGACGACGTGGCGACCGCCGCCACCATCGTCGAGCCCGGCACCGGCAAGATCCTCGGCATGGGCCAGTCCCGCCCGTTCGGCTACGGCAAGAACGAGACGGAGATGAACCTCTCCGTGGACGACGCGATGGGCGGCGGCGCGGGCTACCAGCCCGGTTCGACGTTCAAGCCGATCGTGGCCGCGGCGGCCCTGGAGCGCGGCATGTCACCGGGCAAGCGGTACGACGCGCCGTACGAGATGCCGTACCCCGAACGGGTCGCCGCCTGTGACGGCAAGACCTGGCGGAACTACGGCAACCAGAAGCTCACCAACGAGAACGAGTCCGAGGTCGGGCCCTACCGCATGCGGGAGGCGACCGCGAAGTCGGTCAACACGTACTTCGTGGAGATGATCGGCGACATCGGCATCTGCCCGGTGACGAAGATGGCCGACAAGATGGGCGTCGAGCGCGCCAACGGCAAGCCGATCGACCAGGCGCCGTCGATCGCGCTCGGCACCCAGGAGGTGTCGCCGCTGACGATGGCGAGCGCGTACGCGACCTTCGCCTCGCGCGGCACGCACTGCACGCCGATCGCCATCGAGTCGATCCGCACGCTCGCCGGGAAGGCCCTCCCGGTGCCGAAGTCGACGTGCACGCGCGCCATGTCGGAGAAGACCGCCGACACGATCAACACCCTGCTGAAGGGCGTGGTCGAGGACGGCACGGGCAAGCAGGCCGGCCTCGGCTCCCGCGACAGCGCGGGCAAGACGGGTACGACGGACGGCCGCTACGCCGCCTGGTTCGCGGGCTACACCCCGAACATGTCCGGCGCGGTCTGGGTCGGCGACCCGGCCCACGAGCGCCGCATGGTCTCCATCACCATCGGCGGCCGGCCCTACGACAAGGTCTTCGGCGGCGAGGTCCCGGGACCGATCTGGCGCGACGCGATGAGCGGCGCCCTCTCCGGCAAGCCGGACCCCGAGTTCAACACCGTCCGCATCCCCGGCGACAAGAACCGCGACCGGGACCACGGGGACGACGACGGCGATGACGACGACGGCGGGGACCACGGCGACGACGGCGGCGGTGACGGCGGTGACGACGACGGGAAGCCGGGCGACGGCAACGGCGGCGGTGGCAACGGGGGCGGAAACGGCAACGGCGGCAACGGCGGCGGGAACCCGTGGCCGGACGTCTCGCTGCCGCCCGGCGTCATCGGCGGCGGGGACGGCGGAGGCTGGGACGGCGGGCCCGGCGGCCGGCGGGACTGAGGCCGAAGGCTCTTCCTGAATACGTTGATGGGGCGCCCCCCGAGTCGGACTCGGGGGGCGCCCCATCGACGTACGCGTACGAAGACGCGTACGAAGAAACGCACGGAAGCGACGTACGCAGGCCGCGGGGTTGGAACCCGGGCCGTGGGAGGGCTCAGCCGCCGGCCAGCAGCTTCTCAGCCGCCGGCGAGCAGCTTCTTGACCGTGGCGGCGACGCGGCCGCCCTCGGCGCGGCCGGCCACCTTCGGGTTCACGATCTTCATGACCTGGCCCATGGCGCGCGGCCCCTCCGCGCCCGCGCCCTTCGCCTCGGCGACGGCCTCCGCGACGATCTGCTCCAGCTCGTCGTCCGAGAGCGGCTGGGGCAGATACTCGGCGAGCACCTCGCCCTCCGCCTTCTCGCGCTCGGCCTGCGCGGCGCGGCCGCCCTGCGCGAAGGCCTCCGCGGCCTCGCGGCGCTTCTTCGCCTCGCGGGTGATCAGCTTCTGCACCTCGTCGTCGGAGAGCTCGCGGGCGGTCGTGCCCGAGACCTCCTCCTTGGAGATGGCGGTGAGCGTCAGCCGCAGCGTCGAGGAGCGCAGCTCATCGCGCTCCCGGATCGCCGCGGTGAGGTCTTCCTTGAGCTTGGCCTTCAGCGTGGTCATGCGGCAATTGTGGCAGGTGGGCGGGGAGAGGGCCCGCCGTTTTCGGCTCCGCCGCCGGACCGTCGGACTCCCTCGCCGACGGGCGTGTGGCGTCTGACACGATGGTTGTATGCGCGCGCGATACGCAGTACCTCTGGGAATCACGGCGACGGCCGCGGCCGGTATCGCCTACTCGGTGGGCATCGAGGCCCGCTTCTTCCGCCTCCGGCGGGTGACGGTCCCGGCCCTGCCGCCAGGGATGCGGCCGCTGCGCGTGCTCCAGGTCTCCGACATCCACATGGTGTCCGGGCAGCGCAAGAAGCAGCGCTGGCTGCGTTCGCTGGCGGGCCTGCGCCCCGACTTCGTGATCAACACGGGCGACAACCTCTCGGACCCCGAGGGCATCCCCGAGGTCCTGGACGCGCTGGGCCCGCTGATGCAGTACCCCGGTGCGTACGTCTTCGGCTCGAACGACTACTACGGCCCGAAACCGCGCAATCCCGCGCGCTACTTGTTCGAGAAGGCGCAGGGCCGCCACGGCCTGAACGGCAACAAGCCCGTGGTGGGCGCGATCCACAACCCGTGGGAGGACCTGCGGGACGGCTTCGACGCGGCGGGCTGGCTCAACCTCACGAACACCCGCGGCGCCCTGAAGGTCGAGGGCTACGAGATCGGGCTGACCGGCCTGGACGACCCGCACATCAAGCGGGACCGGTACGCGCAGGTGGCGGGCGGTCCGGTGGCCGGCGCGGACTTCTCCATGGGCATCGTGCACGCGCCGTACCTGCGCTCCCTCGACGCCTTCACGGCCGACGGCTACCCCCTGATCCTCGCGGGCCACACCCACGGCGGCCAGCTCCGCATCCCCTTCTACGGTGCCCTCGTCACCAACTGCGACCTGGACACGGACCGTGTGAAGGGCCTGTCGACGCACGCGTCCGGGGGCCACACCTCCTACCTCCACGTCTCCGCGGGCTGCGGCACCAACCGCTACACCCCGTTCCGCTTCGCCTGCCCCCCGGAGGCCACCCTCCTCACCCTCACGGAACGCACTCCGCGCCCCTGACTCCCGCCCGCGTCCCACCCCGCAAAACCGGATTTCGTCTCCGGCCGCGGGTCCGCTAAAGTAATCGATGTCGCCGCGACCTGCGCAGCAGGACCGCCGGAGCAACGACATCGGGGTGTGGCGCAGCTTGGCAGCGCGCTTCGTTCGGGACGAAGAGGTCGTGGGTTCAAATCCCGCCACCCCGACAGCTGAAACAGCAGATCAGGCCCGGTTTCCAGGAATGGGAACCGGGCCTGACGCGTTTTCGGGGCCCCGTCTCGGGGGCACGCATCTACGTCGTCTCGGGGGCAGGCATGTACGTCGTCTCAGCGCGGGCCCCAGCCGGAGTCGCAGCGGGCCGCCTCGTGGGCCGGCGCGGACCCGGCAGGGCGCTCTGCGGCCGGCGCCGAGCGCCCTGCGGCTGCGTGCGTCGCACACGCCACGTCGTATCGGTACCGGTCCCTCCCCTCGTGGGGACCGGTACCGAACGACGCGGAGGGCGCGGAGCCGGTCCGGGTGTGACCGGCTCCGCGGGTCTCTTCAGTGCCCGCGAGGAACGCCTCGTCACCAGTGCGTGCGAGCAAAGCCCCGCCACCAATGCGCGCGAGGAACGCCTCGCCACCGCTTCGTGGCTCCGACGGAAACCGGCCAGGAACCCGGCCAGGAACATGGAGCGCCATGAGTCGCCTCTCCGGGCGCCGAGCCGGTGGCCTGCCCTGACGCCACGTGCTTGGTTCGCTACTGCGTCGCGATCCTGCCAGGTGAGGCCCCCGCTGAGGAGCTTCCGGGGGCGTCCGGCGGCCTTCGTCGCAGGTCAGCCGTATAGGGTGAGTTTTCCGGTCCGGATGTTCAGGTGCGGGGGAAGTAAGGGGTGGAGGCCTTGAGTTCCGACTCAGGGGCACGCACGGCCTTCGCGGAACGTCTCGCGCTGCTGTACCAGGAGGCCGGTAACCCGCCCCTCAAACGCGTGGCCGAAGCGGTCGTCCAGTTGCAGCGGGTCGACGAACGCGGGCGCCCCGTGCGGGTGTCCGCGCAGCGGATCAGCGACTGGCGGCGGGCCAACAACGTGCCCGCGCAGTTCGCCGCGCTCGCCGCGGTCCTGCACGTCCTGATCCCCGAAGCGCGGCGCAAGCGGCCCACGCCGGTGTCCCCCGGTCTGTACGACCTCGCGCAGTGGCAGCGCATGTGGGAACGCTCGGTGGCCGACCCCGCCGGCGACCGGGCAGCGGCCGCGGCCACCGCGGCCTCCGCAGACGACGGCGAACGGCTCCCGGTCGACGCCGCCGTCCCCGGCGTGTGCCCCTACCGAGGGCTCGCCTCGTACCGCCAGCAGGACGCCCAGTGGTTCTTCGGCCGGGAGCGGAGCACCGATGCCCTCGTCGCCCAGCTCCGCGCCGCGGAGAAGACGGGCGGCCTCGTCGTGCTCGTGGGCGCCTCGGGGGCGGGGAAGTCCTCCCTCCTCAACGCCGGCCTGGTGCCCGCGCTGCGGAACGGCGGCGACGGGGACAGGCAGGTCGGGCCGGTGCTGCAACTCGTACCAGGCAGCGATCCCCTCGCGGAGCTGGCCGAGCGAATACCCGAGCTCGGCACGCTTGAGTGCGATTCGCCCCAATTTGCCGACGATGTACGGGAGTCCGTGACCGCGTGGGCGCGGCGCGCGTCCCCCTCCGCCGGCCGGCCGGTCCTCATCGTGGACCAGTTCGAGGAGGCGTTCACCCTCTGCTCCAACGAGGCCGACCGGCGCACCTTCGTCCGGCTCCTGCACGCCGCCTGCTCACCCGGTGAATCCGATGACTCCGGTGAATCCGTCAACTCCGATGACTCGGGTGACTCGGGTGACTCCGGCGGCTACCGCGGCTCCGGCGGCTACCGCGGCACCGGCGCCCCCGCCCTCGTCGTCCTCGGCATCCGCGCCGACTTCTACGAGGAGTGCCTCGGACACCCCGAGCTCGCCGACGCGCTGCAGCACCGGCACATGGTGCTCGGACCGCTGACCACCACCGAGCTGCGGAACGCGGTGACCGGCCCGGCCAAGGCCGTCGGGCTCGAGCTCGAACCGGGCCTCGCGGAGCTGATCGTCCGGGAGGTGAGCACCGACGGGCCCCGCGGCGCGCACCACGCGGGCGTGCTGCCGCTCCTCTCGCATGCCCTGCTCGCCACCTGGCAGCGGCGGAAGACGGGCAGGCTGACGCTGGCCGGATACCGCGCGGCGGGCGGGATCCAGGGAGCGGTGGCCGCGACCGCCGAGCGCGCCTGGTCCGGCCTCGACCCGGCGGCGCGTACGGCGGCGCGGCTGCTCCTGCTCAGGCTGGTCCGGCTGAGCGAGGACACCCAGGCAACCCGCAGGCGCGGGACGCGGCGCCAGCTCGCGGAGGAGTCGACGGACCCCAACAAGACGGAGGAATCCCTCGAAGCGCTGGTCCGCGCCCGCCTGGTGACCCTCGACGCGGAGACCGTGGAGATCACGCATGAGGCGCTGCTGCACGCCTGGCCGCGGCTGCGCGACTGGATCGACGAGGACCGGAACGACAACCTGCTGCGCCAGCGCCTGGAGGAGGACAGCAGGGCCTGGGAGGAGTCCGAGCGCGACGCGGCACTGCTGTACCGGGGTTCCCGGCTCGAGCAGGCCCGCGCCTGGGCGACGTCCGCCGGAGACACCTTCCTGACCCGCGGCGCGAGGGAGTTCCTCGCCGCGTCGGCCGGGCTGCGCCGGCGCACGGTCCTGATCAGCCGTGCCGCGGTGGCGGCGCTGGTCGCCCTGGCGATGGTGGCCGTCGTGTCGGCGGTGGTCGCCTGGCAGCAGCGCAACGACGCCGTGTCCGGGCGGAACGACGCGGTGTTCGAGCAGGTCGTCGCCGAGGCCGACCGCGCCCAGGACAGGGATCCGTCGCTGTCCGCCCAACTCGACCTGGTGGCACACCGCTTGCGGCCCGGCGACGAGGGGACGAAGAACCGGCTGATCTCGATCGTGAACGCGCCGCTCGCCACCCCGCTGCTCGGCCACACCGGCGCCGTCTACCTCACCTCGTTCAGCCCGGACGGACGGCTCCTGGCCACCGCCAGCTACGACCGGACCGTCCGGCTGTGGGACGTGTCGGACCCCGCGCGTCCCAAGCGCCTGGGCAAGCCCCTCACCGGCCACAAGAGTTGGGTGAGCACCTCCGTCTTCAGCCCGGACGGCCACACCCTCGCCACCACCGGGGACGACGGCACGATCCGGCTGTGGAACGTGCGCGACCCCCGCCACCCGCGCCCGCTCGGTACGCCCCTGAACGGCCACGGCGGCACCATCTACCTGCTCGCCTTCACCCCGGACGGACGCACGCTGGCCTCCGCCCAGGACGACGGCACCGTCCGGCTGTGGGACGTCGCCGACCCCCGCCGCGCGAAACCGCTCGGCTCGCCGCTCACCGGCCACGGCGCCGCCGTGCGCTCCGTGGCGTTCAGCCCGGACGGGCGGACGCTCGCGGCCGGTGGTGACGACGGCACGATCAGGCTGTGGGGCATGGCCGACCCGCGGCACCCGAAGCCGGCCGGCAAGGCACTGACCGGCCACACGGGCACGGTGCACTCCGTGGCCTTCAACCCCGACGGCCGCACCCTCGCCAGCGGCGGCGTGGACCACACCATCCGGCTGTGGAACGTCGCCGACCCGCGCCGCGCGAAACCGCTCGGCTCACCGCTCACCGGCCACACCGGCCCCCTGTGGTCCGTGGCCTTCAACCCCGCCGGGACGATGCTCGCGGCCGGCAGCGCGGACAGCACGGCCAGCCTGTGGAACGTCAGCGACCCGGCCCACCCGTCACAGGTCGGCAAGCCGCTCGCGGGCGGCAGCGGGGAGATGTACGCCATCGGCTTCAGCCCCGACGGGCAGACCCTCGCCACCGGGAACGGCGACAACAAGGTCCGCCTGTGGTCGATACCGACGGCGGACATGATCGGCCGCACCGGGACGTTCCGCCCTGACGGGAAGGTGCTCGCCACGGCCGCGGGCGACGACCGGGTCCGGCTGTGGAACGTACAGCGCCCCAACAAGCCCGTGTCGCTGGGCGAGCCGTTCAAGCCCGGGAAGGGGGCCATCCGGTCGCCGGAGTTCTCGCCCGACGGCCGCACCCTCGCGGTGCTCACGGGCAGCCGCGCGCTGCAGCTGTGGAACGTCGCCGACCCGGCGCGCCCCGTCCCCCACGGGCCGCCCGTCGCGCTGCGGACCCGGTTCGCGGCCGCGCTGGCCTTCAGCCCGGACGGCCGCATCCTGGCGACCCCCCTGACCGACCGCACCGTACAGCTGTGGGACGTCAGCACGCCGTCCCGTCCCCGCCCCCTCGGCAAGCCGCTCACCGGCCACAAGGGGTACGTCAACTCCCTTGCCTTCAGCACCGACGGACGGTCCCTGGCCAGCGGCAGCGCGGACAGCACCGTCCGGCTCTGGGACGTGACCGACCCGCGCCACGCCACCCGGCTCGGTACGCCGCTCAAGGGGCACCTGGGACCCGTCAACACCATCGCGTACGGACCGGACGGCCACACTCTGGCCAGCGGCAGCGACGACGGCACGGTCCGGCTCTGGAACGTGGCCGACCCGCGCAGGGCGAACCGGCTCGACGCGTCCCTGAAGGGCCACACCGACGCGATCGTGTCGCTGTCGTTCAGCGCGGACGGCAGCACGCTGGCCAGCGGCAGCAACGACAACACGGTCCGGCTCTGGGACGTCGCCAGCCCCGCCAAGGCCTCGCCCATCGGCCAGTCGATGAGCCCCAACGCCAAGACGGGCGCCTTTTTGTCGTTCCGCCCGCACAGCCACATGCTCGGGGTGTCCAGCGGCGCCGATACCGTCCGGCTGTGGAACTTGGACACCGGCGCGGCGATCAGCCGTATTTGCTCGACCACTCGGGGAGTTCTGACCCGGGAAAAGTGGCGCGAATATCTGCCCCGTCTCTCGTACGCGCCGCCGTGCGAGGCGTAGTCCAGAAGTAGACCGGAAGTTGCGCCAGCGAAGTGTAGACCTGCGCGACGAGCCTTGTTACCGTTGGGTTCAGCCCGATCGCTGGTGCATCCCCCGTCGCCAGCGATCGGGCTCTTCCATGCAAGGGAAAGGCACCCGACAAAAGACACTTTCACGCTACATGGAACATTGCGGAACCCCTCTGGGCCAATTACCGCACGGGTATGGAGGTGAGTGCCGTGCACCGGCGCATCATCGTCATCACGGCCGTCCACGGGCCTTCCGCCCGTTTCCTCGCGGACGCGCACAGGTCGCTCCGTGAACAAGAACTCCCCGAGGGGTGGGAGTGGCATTGGGTGATCCAGGAGGACGGCGAGAGCGACGCGGTCGCCCCGCACGTCCCGGCCGACGAGCGCGTGACCTTCCGGCAGGGCCGGGCCGGCGGCCCCGGCGTCGCCCGCACGCTCGCCCTGGCGCACGCGGACGGCGCGTACGTGAAGGTCCTCGACGCCGACGACCAGCTTCCGCCGGGCACGCTGGCCCGCGATCTGGCGGCACTTGAGGCGGACCGGACCCTTGGGTGGGCGACATCGCGCGCCCTCGACCTGCTCCCGGACGGGTCCACGGCCGGCTTCTCCGGCGACCCCGGCCACGGCCCGATCGAGCGCGAGGCCGTCCTCGACCACTGGAAGGCGAACGGCTTCCGCGCCCAGGTCCACCCGGCGACACTCTTCGTACGCCGAGACCTGCTGGTCGCCCTCGGCGGCTGGATGGCGCTGCCCGCCTCGGAGGACACCGGGCTGCTGCTCGCCCTCAACGCGGTGGCCCGCGGCTGGTTCACGTCCGAAACCGGACTCCTCTACCGAAAGTGGCCGGGCCAGGCCACAGGTCAACCGGCCCACACCGACACCACGGAGCGCGACGCCCGCATGGCGGTCGCGGAGGCCCGGGCGCGGGCGCTCGCCGCTTTCCGGTGGCGCCATCCGCTCAACTGCGGTTGACGCGGCGGCGGTTTTCGGTGCGGTGGTGCTTTTCGGGGCTGTGGCGCTGTTCAGTGCGGTGGCGCCTTTCGGCGCGGTGGGCGAGGGCTTCGACGATGCGTTGCCATGCCGGTGACGACTCGGAGATGCGGGACGAGACCAGCTTCAGGTAGCCCGGCCGGGCGCCGTCCCGTTCGCGCTTGATCTCCCATGCGTCCAGGTCGTCGATGAGCCGGTCCAGGCGGGGATCGTACGGATCCCAGTCGACCGACTGATCGCAGGCGAGAGACAGGCGCGTCGTCTCGGGGTCGTCGAGGTCGGCGTTCTTGTCCCGTATCCGCTGCGGGACGACGTGCGGGTCCAGTGCCTGCATCAGGATCCACGCGTCGCGCTCGAGTCGTACCCTCCGTTCGCTGACCCCGAGACCGCGCATCCGGTCCAGGACGGCGACCACTTCGGGAGGCAGGACGAGGCTTTCGCCGCTGTCCAGTTGCGCGATCCTGCGGCGGTATTCGGTGAGCTCGTCGATCTTGCGCTGCAATGCGGTGTCGATGTCGGTGACGGCCGCGGCGAATTCGGCGGGCTGTGCGTGCAGCAGCGCGTCGATACGGGCCAGTGGCACCCCGGCGTCGGCGAGGGTCCTGATCCGGATGAGATCCACCGCGGCTTGCGCGCTGTAGCGGCGGTAGCCGGAGGCATCGCGCTCGGGCTCGGGCAACAGGCCGACGTGGTGGTAGTGGCGAACGGTGCGCACGGTCACGCCGGCGGTTGCCGCGAGCCGGCCGATCGTGAGCACCGTCCTCCTCGGATCTTCGTACGTCCTGGTCATGCCGAGTTTAAGGGCGAGCTCGGTCGGTTCTAAGGGCGAGTTCGGTCGGCTCTAGGGGCGAGCCGCCCGGTCGATGACGTCGCGGATCGCCTGGATCACGGCATCGGGGCGGTCGAAGCAGAGCCGGTGGTGGGCGGTGTCGGAGAGGATGCGCTGTTCGCCGTGCGAGACCGCGCTCACCAGGGCCGCGTCCATTCTCGTGTGGCCGTCGTGCATCTCCTGCAGCGTCCGCTCCGACATCAGCGCCCGCTGGCCGGGGTCGGTGCCGACCACGGTGAGTGCGACCACCGGGACGTCGGGAAGGTCAGGACCGGCCCGCAGTTCGGTGGCGAGCCCGGCCAACTTGGTGCGCTCGGCGATGCCCACGTCGGTCCATGCGTCGCTCACCTTGGCATCGGCCAGCGCCTGCCGTACGTGCTCCGGATAGTCCGCGCGCAACTCCGCGTACATCTCGCGCAGAGCCGGGCGCATCCGTTCCAGCTGCTCCCGGTCGGGTGCCATGCGCTCGACCTCGGCCAGAGCCGCCGCGGACGGCATGAAGTCGTCCCACTCCCGGTGGAAGGCGTCCAGCCAGACAAGCCCGGCCACGTCCTGCGGATACAGCTGCGCGAACCGGTGCGCGTAGAAGCCACCGAGGGAGTGCGGCACCAGAACGTAGGGGGCGGCGATGTCCTGGGCGCGCAGCAGCTCGCGCAGTTCCGTGGCGACCGCGGCGGCGGTGCGCGGCAGCGGAAGGGGGTCGCTGTAGCCCGTGCCGCCGCGGTCGTACACCACGGCGGTGGTGAACTGCGAGGCCATCTCCTGGACACCGAGATAGTCCAGGCCGACCGCGCCGGCGCCCGGCAGGAACACCACGGCCGGTCCGCCGCTGCCCGACCGATGTACGAAGACGCGGCGGCCGTCGATCTCCTGGAACCCTCCGACCGGCGGCGCGAGCCGAGCCGGGGACGTGCTGTTGTTCGTCATGCAGCCAGGCTCCGACCCTGACGCAGGGGCAGGGTCAACCCTGACGCAGGGGGCACGGCCGACTCACCTCAATGCTGACTCACGTCAGCGTCTCGGCGTCGACCCGGGAAAAGATCAGGTCACTCTCGGCCGTGACCGGCCCGCGCCAGCGCACAGGAGGCTCGGGCCGGCGCAGGGCACTCGGGTAGCTCTCTGGCGCGTAGTCATTGGCCAAGCGGTACGTGTGGAAGCCGTACTTGCGCATCGTCTCCATCAACTCCTCGACGGAGTCGCCCAGTTGCGTCATGCGCTCCGGAGTCACCTCCACCGTGATCTCCGCGTCGGGACGGAGTTCGTCGAGCATCGGGGCGAGCCCGCGCACGACACCGCCTTCCGCGCCCTCCACATCGATCTTGATCACGCGAGCTCGTGCGATCTCCTCCGGTCGGAGAAGATCGGGCAGCGGACGCGCTTCCATCTCGAAAGTGGACTCCGCGGGGCCGTCCCACGGCACGATGCTGTTCGCGCCCATGTTCCGTGAGCTCGCGAGGACGAAGGTGAGCGTCTTGACGCTGTCCGAGACCGCGGCGTTGACCGCGCGGATGTTGTCGCACCCGTTGAGCTCGGCGTGCTGGAGCACCCGCCGGTGGAAGACGGGGGACGCCTCGATCGCCACCACCCGGCCCGTCGGCCCGACCAGCCGGGAGGCGTGGACGCTCAGGTAGCCGATGTTCGCCCCGACGTCGACGAAGACGTCTCCGGGGCGCAGCCTGCCCCGCAGCCAGCGCGACATGTGCGGTTCCCAGATCCCGTACACGTAGATGTAGCGCTGGATCAGGTCCCGTGTGTCGACCGCGAACCTGGCGCCGAAAAGGGAGTCGGCGACCCGCTGCCGCGGGTGGTCCCGCAGCCAGGGGTTCAGGTGGCGCGCGGTGAGCGCGGCCTTGCCGAAGGTGCCGGGAGCGTCCCGCACGTACCGCCGGCCGAGCGTGGCGAGGGCCTCCGACAGGGTCTCCGACACCGCGCTGCTCATCTGCTTCGCCCCTTCGCCCTTCGCCTCCCGGCACCCCGGATCCCCGGAACCCCGGAACCCCACCGCACCCAGCTGGGATCAGGGGGTGGCCGAGACCGTCCGATCCCGGTCCTGATCCCGACCCCGACCCTGCCCCCGGTCGAACGGCAGGTCCAGCATACGAATCGCGTTTCCGCGCAGCAGCTTGTAGGCCACTTCCTCCGGAAGGTGGCCCACGTGATCGGTCGCGACCTGTTTCGTGTGCGGCCAGGTGGAGTCGACGTGGGGGTAGTCCGTCTCAAAGGTCGCGTTGTTCACGCCGACCGTCTCGATCGCCTCGATGCCGTGCTTGTCGCGGAAGAAGCAGCAGAAGATCTGCCGGTAGTAGTACGTCGACGGCGGCTCCGGAATCAGGTCCTTGACGCCGCCCCACGCCCGGTGCTCCTCCCAGACGTCGTCGGCGCGCTCCAGGGCGTACGGAATCCAGCCCATCTGCCCTTCGCTGTACGCGAGTTTGAGCCGCGGGAACTTCACGAGAACCCCGGAGAAGAGGAAGTCCATCATCGAGGCCATCGCGTTGTTGAACGACAGCGCGGCCTGCACGGCGGGCGGCGCGTCCGGTGACGCCGCGGGCATCTGCGACGACGAGCCGATGTGCATGTTCACGACCGTGCCGGTCTCCTCGCAGGCCGCGAAGAACGGGTCCCAATACCCGGAGTGGATCGAGGGCAGCCCCAGGTACGTCGGGATCTCGCTGAACGTCACGGCCCGCACGCCGCGAGCGGCGTTCCGCTTGATCTCCGCGACCGCCAGGTCCACGTCCCAGAGCGGGATGAGGCAGAGCGGGATCAGCCGGCCGCCGCTGTCCCCGCACCACTCCTCCACCATCCAGTCGTTGTACGCGCGGACACACGCGAGGCCCACTTCCTTGTCCTTGGCCTCCGCGAAGGTCTGGCCGCAGAAGCGCGGGAACGTGGGGAAGCAGAGCGAGGCCTCCACGTGGTTGATGTCCATGTCCTCCAGGCGGGCCTTGGGGTCCCAGCAGCCGCGGCGCATCTGCTCCCGCGTGATCCCGTCGAGCGTCATCTCGTCCCGGGAGAAGCCGACGGCCGCGATGATGCGCTTGTACGGGAAGATCTCGTCCTCGTACCGCCACCAGTCCGTGATCTGGCCCTCGGGGTCGGTGGTGAACCGGTACTTCCCGCCCACGTACTGGAGGTCGCCGATGCCCGCGGTGAAGGGCTGCGGGCCCCTGTCGCGGTACTTGGCCGGCAGCCATGTCGCGAAGAGGTGCGCGGGCTCGATGACGTGATCGTCCACGCTGATGACCTTGGGAACGTCCTTGGTGCCACTCTCGTTGCCGCTCACGCCGCGCCCCTCCCACTTCGACCCGACTTACATCTGACGACCCATCAGATCGAGGTTATGGCGGCACCGCCGAGAAGTCGAGGCCTTGCGGGATCCGGGCACATCCGCTGAACTGACACGCCGTCAGGAGTTGGCTGCGGCTCGCCCGGGAGGGACATCGATGCAGACGATCTGGCTCGGCGGAGCCGAGTGGGCGGCAGTCCTCCGGATCGGGCTCGGCCTGTGGTGGCTGGAGAGCTGGCGGCACAAGGACAAGAAGTCGTGGTTCGCGGGCGGCGGCATCGGCTGGGCGGCGGGCATCGCCGAGAAGCACCGGTGGCCCGTCGTGAACCGCGGCTTCGACCGCCTGGTGAAGCCGCGCCCGCGGCTGATGGCCTACGTCGTCGCGTACGCGGAACTGGCCCTCGGGCTCGGCCTCATCGCCGGGTTCCTCACGCCGATCGCCCTCGTCGCCGGGCTGTTGCTCAACCTGATCTATCTCGTACTGATGATCCACGACTGGGCGGAGCAGGGGCAGAACCTCATGATGGCGCTGATCTCCGCGGTGGCGTTCTTCGCGATGAGCTGGCAGTCGTGGTCGGTGGACGATGCGCTGGGGCTCTTCGTCTGAGGTCGGCGGCACGGCGGGGTCGGGGTCGGTGTCGGCGTCAGGTTTGGCTCTGGCCTGTTGCGGCCCGGCATGTCACCCTGCGGGGCACCCGAGGCGGACAAGGAGACGGCCAGTGAGCGAACTCAACCGCGACGAGCAGCCGGACGGGCCCTCGGCCGAAGCCGCGCCCCCCGACCCCGCCCTCAGGGCGAGCCACTCGGCCCGGGCCCGGAGCGCCGCGTCCCGGGCGGCGGCCGTCAGCCGGTACATCGAGCAAGGAGTGGGCAAGGTGGGCACGGTGAACGAGGCGGACAAGGAGGTCGCGTGGAAGGCGGCCCACGCCGCCCGCGTGTCCGCACAGGCCGTCGCGGTGCTCTCCGAGAGTGCCCCCGCCGCGGCGGCGGACTCGCGTTGCGCGAGGAACGCGTCCGCCTCCGCGGCTCAGGCCGCCCGCATGGGCCAGATCCACGACGGCGACGGCGAACTCGCCACGGCCGCCTGCCGCGCGGCCCTCACAGCGTCGCAAGCCGCGGCGGAAGCCGCGAAGGCGGGTGAGCTGGGCGCCAACACGGCCCTGAACGCGGCGGCCGACGAGGCCGAGGCGACCGCGGTCGCCGCCGCGGAGAGGGCGGGGTGGATGCGGCCCGGAGACGATGCGCCGCAGGTGTCCACGGGGATGCGGAGCACTGAGTTGATGCACATGCTGCATCTGTGACACGCGTGACGTGGACGGCGGCGACGGTGGTGGAGCGCCTCAGGCCGTGCGGTCGAGGGCGCGCTCCGGTGTGCGGGCCGTGCGACCCGTGCGGGCCGTGATCGCCGCCGCCGCTGCCGCGAGTGCCGCGAGTGCCGCCGCCGTGATCGTCAGGGTCAGGGCCGCCGGGTTGACGTAGTCGGGGACGCCCACCGCGTACGTCGTGCCGTCCGCCGTGTGGCAGCCGAAGCGCAGCGGAAAGTAGGTGGCGCTGTAGCCGTCGATCGCCGTCACGTCGGCCGGGCCCTCCGCCGCGCGGCAGGCCGGACCCCGCTCCGTTTCGTCGAACGCGAGGAGGCGGACCGCGCCCCAGGCGTACACCGCGAGGGCGCCCGCCGCCGCCAGGGACGCGGCGCCGCGGAGAGCGTGCGGGAGCGGGATGCTCGGCGGCGTGGGGCGGATGACCTTGCGTACGCGGGGTACGCGGCGTACGAGGCGTACGACGGTGACGCAGCCGTACGCCATGAGGCCGGCCGCGAGTACCGAGCAGAGGAAGACGATGCCCAGCAGCGTCATGAAGCTGTGGCCGTCGAACGGGTCCGTGGACATGTTCCGCTTGCTCCCCCTGATGCCCTGCCCGTTGCCACGGCTGTTCTGGTTGTTCTGGCTGTCCCGAGTTTGCCGGTTGTTCCGGTGATCGGCCGGAAGGAATCTACCAGGGTCCGGCATGTCTGGATTTGCGAAAGGCTCGTGACGAGGGGCTCGCGGCTTCGGCGCGGATCGTCGTACACGCGTAGTTCCGCCAGGGGGCCGGTGGTGTCACCATGCGGAGTCCAGGTGCGGCGTGCGGGGTGGTGCGACGCGGGTCTCGGGGTGCGGGGTGGGAGGCGTGCATGGCTGAGGTGTTCTTGCGACGGCTGACCCGGTGGCAGGCGGAACAGCAGCGCGAGGTGATGGCGAACTTGTACGTGGAGTGCCACGGGTTGGACGGCCCGGGGGGCGGCGCCGCCCGCCAGGGATTCCTGGAACGGTTCGAACGGCACGTACAGGAACTGGACTTCGACATGGTGACCGCCAACACGGGGGCGGTGCTCGCCGGTTGTGTGTACGGCTTCCGGGCCGAGCGGGGCGGCGCGCTCGCGGACACGCTGCGGGACCTCCTGCCCGCCGAGGCGGCGGCCCACGCCGGGGCGGGACGCCTGTTCGTGATCACCGAGCTGATGGTGGTGCCGGCGTACCGCCGCCGGGGCGTGGCCACCCGGCTCCGGGACCTCCTCCTGTCCCGCCACACGACCGACGTGATCGTCGCCGCGACGCCCCCGGGGGCCGCCCGCGAGGTCCTGCGCGCGTGGTCCTACACCAAGCTGGGCGAGCTGACGTCCCCGCCGAGGGAGGCGTGGCTGCGGCCGGGGCGGGGGTGAGGGTGGGTCCGGGGCCGGGGTGGGGGCCCGGGCGAGAGTGGGGGCTGGCGCGAGAGTGGGGGGCAAAGTTTTCCACAGGCTGGGGGTTGTCCACAGGCTGAGGGCCTCGCCAGCGGATCGTCACTCGCTCCAGGCACTATGGGGCCATGAGTGACACGGGTACGCAGCCGAATGCAGGGACAGGCCGGGGCGCGGCAGAGACGGGCCGGGGCACGGTCGCGGGGGCCACACCGGACCCCGCGGCCATGCCGGACTGGGAGAAGCGCTTCCGCGCCCCCCGCGTCTCCCTGCCCGACTGGGCGGAGGACGCCCCGCACCGCTCCCTGTTCGTGTCGAACGCGACGGGTACATACGAGCTGTACGCATGGGACCGCACCACCGGCGAGCAGCGCCAGGTGACGGACCGGCCGAACGGCACGACGGACGGCCTGCTGTCGCCGGACGGCCGGTGGATCTGGTGGTTCGACGACAAGGACGGCGACGAGTTCGGCACCTGGCTGCGCCAGCCCTTCGACGGCAGCGGCACGGACGAGCCCGCCGTCCCAGGCCTGGCGCCGTCCTACCCGGCGGGCCTGGCCGTGGGCCGCGACGGCCGCACGGTGGTGGTCGGCCGCTCGACGGACGAGGACGGCTCCACGATCCACGTCGTGCGTCCCGACGCCGCCCCCGGCGAGCCGCACACCGAGGTCTACCGCCACCGCGAGTCCGCCGGCGTCGGCGACCTCTCCCACGACGGCACCCTGATCGCCGTCGAGCACACCGAGCACGGCGACGCGATGCACGCGGCGCTGCGCGTCCTGCGCACCGACGGCTCGACGGTCGCCGAGCTCGACGACAGCAAGGGCGGCACGGTCGAGCTGGGCCTGGAGGTCCTCGGCTTCGCCCCGGTCGACGGCGACACCCGCCTCCTCGTGGGCCACCAGCGCCGCGGCCGCTGGGAGCCGATGGTGTGGGACGTGGCCACGGGCGAGGAGACCGACCTGGACCTCGACCTGCCGGGCGACGTCTCCGCCGAGTGGTATCCGGACGGCTCCGCGCTGCTCGTCGCGCACGGCTTCGAGGCCCGCGGCGACCTGTGGAGGTACGACCTCGCGAGCCGCGAGCTGACCCCCGTCCCGACCCCGCGCGGCTCGGTCTCCGGCGCCACGGCCCGCCCCGACGGCACCGTGGAGTACATGTGGTCGTCCGCCGCCGAGCCGCCCGTCCTGCGCTCCACCTCCGGCAAGGTCGTCCTGGACCCGCCCGGCATGAAGGCGCCGGGCTCCGTGCCGGTGGAGGACGTGTGGGTGGAGGGCCCCGGCGGCCGCGTGCACGCCCTCGTGCAGAAGCCGCGGGGCGCGAGTGGCCCGCTGCCCACCGTCTTCGAGGTGCACGGCGGCCCGACCTGGCACGACAGCGACTCCTTCATGGCGGGCCCGGCAGCCTGGATCGACCATGGGTACGCGGTGGTGCGGGTCAACTACCGCGGCTCCACCGGCTACGGCCGCGAGTGGACGGACGCCCTCAAGCACCGCGTCGGCCTCATCGAGCTGGAGGACATCGCCGCGGTGCGCGAGTGGGCCGTCGACTCCGGCCTCGCCGACCCGGACCGGCTGATCCTCTCCGGCGGCTCCTGGGGCGGCTATCTCACGCTCCTCGGCCTCGGTACGCAGCCGGACGCCTGGTCCCTCGGCCTCGCCGCCGTCCCCGTCGCCGACTACGTGACGGCGTACCACGACGAGATGGAAGCCCTGAAGGCCATCGACCGCACCTTCTTCGGCGGCACCCCCGAGGACGTCCCCGAGCGCTTCGAGGCGTCCTCCCCGCTGACGTACGTGGACGCGGTGAAGGCCCCCGTCTACATCTCCGCCGGGGTCAACGACCCGCGCTGTCCGATCCGCCAGGTCGAGAACTACGTCAACCGCCTCGCGGCGCGCGACGCCGTCCACGAGGTGTATCGCTACGACGCGGGTCACGGCTCCCTGGTCGTGGACGAACGGATCAAGCAGGTGGCACTGGAGCTGGACTTCGCGGAGCGGCACCTGGGGTAGGCCCTCGCGGGTGGCGCCCCAGGCCCGCCCCTTCCCGAAACCGGGGGCTCTGCCCCCGGACCCCCGCTCCTCAAACGCCGGAGGGGCTAGAACTCAGCCGCACATTCTCAGCCCGTCCGGCGTTTGAGGACGAGGCCGTTCAGGCCGATACGGGGTCTGGGGCGGAGCCCCAGTTTCGGGAAGGGGCGGGGTGGGGGAAGAGCCCGCCGCAGGCGCCCCGTACCGTGGGTGGGGTGTACCGGTTCCTGCTGACCCCCCGCTGGTGGGGGATCAACGTCTTCGTCGCGCTGTCGATCCCCGTGTGCCTCTTCATGGGCTCCTGGCAGCTCAGCCGCTTCGAGGACCGTGTCCAGGACCACGAGGACGCCAAGCGGCAGGCCACCACGGACACCGGCGCCGCCCGTCCCCTCACCTCCCTGCTCCCGGTGGACAAGAAGACGTCGGGCGAGAAGGCGACGGCCACCGGCCGCTGGGGCAGGCAACTCCTCGTACCGGACCGGGAGTTGGACGACAAGCGCGGGTACTACGTGCTGACGATGCTGGAGACCGGCGGCGGCAGGGCACTGCCGGTCGTGCGCGGCTGGCTGCCGGGCGACGCCGACGGGAAGAAGGCCCCGGCGCCGCCGAAGGGCGAGGTCACGGTGAGCGGTGCGTTGCAGGCGTCGGAGAGCATGAGTTCCGACGGCGTGACCACGGCGGGCGGACTGCCGTCCGGCCAGGTCGGCATGATCAGCGCCGCGTCACTGGTGAACCTGGTCCCGGACGACGTGTACGACGCGTGGGTCACGCTGGATCAGGGCGACAAGAGCGCGGCCGGGATGAAGCCGGTCCCGGCGTCCGCGCCCGAGGACAGCGGCCTGGACATGAAGGCGTTCCAGAACCTCGGCTACACCGGCGAGTGGTTCGTCTTCGCCGGTTTCGTCCTGTTCATGTGGTTCCGCCTGTTCCGCCGCGAGCGGGAGTTCGCACGGGACGCGGCACTCGGCCTCGTACCGGACGACACGAGCGGCACGAGCGACGCGAACGACACGGACGAGACGAACACCGCGGCACCCGCCCAGAGCTGAGCCGCACGGAACTGAGCGACCAGCGCGGGCCGCCGTGCCGGGAAGCCCGGCGGCGCGGGTCACTGCGCCGCGAGCACCCCGGTCTTGTACACCGTCCCGGAACACGCGTTGCTGACCGTCGCCCCCGTGGACGGCGATCCGGGCTCCGCCGTCAGGGACACCGCGACGCTGCCGTCGACCGGGTCGCCGTCCTCGCGGCCCAGCTGGGTCGTCGTGCCGTCCGGGGCCCCGCTCTCGGAGCCGCCGTTGCCGCCGCCCGCGCCGCCCTCGCTGGGTGAGGGGTTCGGCGAGGGGTCGCCGCCGCCCGACGGGCAGGACGCGGCGGGAACCCAGGCGAACCGCACTTCGTAGGCCGCGCCGGGCTGGAGGACGAGCGAGCTGGACTCCTGCGCCGGGTCGGGCAGGCCGACGGCGGCGTCGCCCGCCGTGTGGTCGACGACGTTGACGTTCGCCGGGTCGGCCGCGCCCTGGGCCGCGGCGGCGACGGAGCCCGCGGAGGTGACGGTGCAGCTGCTGCCGGAGACGTTGGCGACGCGGAAGGTGCCGTAGACCTTGCCGTCGGCCTCGGCGGTGCCGACCGAGGCCGTCGCGTTGCCGAGCTGGGAGGCGTCGCAGGTGGGCGAGGACGCGGCGGCCGAGTCCTCGTCGGCCGGGTCGGACCCGCCGGTGGCGCCGGGCTTGGTGTCCTTGCCCTTGCCCTCCTTGCCCTTCCCTTCCTTGCCCTTGTCGTCCTTCTTGTCCTTCTTGCCCTTGGACTTGTCGTCCTTGGTGTCCTTGCCGGGCTTGTCGCGGTCCTTGTCCGGCCCGCCGGTGTTGCCCTGGGTGGGCTGGTTGCTGCCGGCGCCCACGATGGAGGGCCGCGCGTCCGAGTCGCCGCCGGAACCGGCGACGTGCACGAGCGCGGGGATGGCGGTGCCGACGAGCAGCGCCGCGGCGGCCATGCCGACGAGGGCCTGGCGCTTGCGGGCGCGGCGCGCGGGGACCGCGTGCCGCAGCTTGTCCAGCGCGGCGTCGCCCGGCTGGATCTCCTTGACGGCGCCCTGGAGCATGCGTCGCAGCGCGAGTTCGTCGGCGCCGAGCCCCTCGGGCTCATCACCGTCGCCGTCACCGAAGGAGCCGCCCCCGAAGGGACCGCCGCCCGAGCCGCCCCCGCGGGAGCCATCACCGGAGCCGAAGGGGCCGCCGGGACCACCGGAACTGCCGGAGCTGCCGGAGCCACCACCGGAGCCACCGGAACCGCCGGGGCCACCCGAACTGCCGGAGCCTGCGATCAAGCCCAGCACACCAAGTTCACCAAGTTCGCCGCGCTCACTGCGCTCACCGCGCTCGCCGCGCTCACGGTCGGGGCGGTCCTTGCCGCCGGGCCCCTGCTGCACAGTTCCGTTCCCCGCGTCTTGCACGCGGTCGCGCCCGGCGCCCCGCTCTTCGTTCACGTCCTGCTTTTCGCGCGTCATGCCGGGGCCTCCATGGCGACCCGCAGGGCGGCTATGCCCCGCGAGCCGTAGGCCTTGACCGAGCCCAGCGATATGCCGAGCGTCTCGGCCACCTGGGCCTCGGTCATGTCGGCGAAGTAGCGCAGCACAAGGACCTCGCGCTGGCGGCGCTGCAGGCCGCGCATGGCCTTGATGAGTTCGTCGCGCTCCAGCAGGTCGTACGCACCCTCCTCGGCGCTCGCCATGTCCGGCATCGGCTTGGTGAGGAGCTTCAGGCCGAGGATGCGGCGGCGCAGCGCGGACCGCGACAGGTTCACGACGGTCTGGCGCAGATAGGCGAGGGTCTTCTCGGGGTCGCGCACCCGCTTGCGCGCGGAGTGCACGCGGATGAACGCTTCCTGCACGACGTCCTCGCAGGAGGCGGTGTCGTCCAGGAGCAGCGCCGCGAGGCCGAGCAACGACCTGTAGTGGGCGCGGTAGGTCTCGGTGAGATGGTCGACGGTGGTGCCCGCGGTCACGCTCAACTCATCGCCCTCGCGCTGAGTCGGGATGCGGGCGGGCCGCGCTGCGGGCATGGGGGCGATCACCGGCATGCCGCCGGGTACGCGCGGGCGGCGCGGCGGTCGCAATGCCGCCGCGCCGCTCGCCGCTGTGAAGTCCAGTACCTCTGCCACGCCTGTTGGACACGCTTCCCCCCATCAGGGTTGTACGCGTCGGGTGTGGCGTATCGCATCGCCCGCCCCGTGCATGCCGCGGACGCCGTGCTTGTGGCGTGCGTCGCGGTCGCGGGAACCGCTCGCGACGATGCATCAAAAGCCCCCATGCGTACCAGCTCTTCCCCTATGCCCCAATTTTTCGCAGCACCTCGGGCCGCCCAAGGGAGGGCGACGGCGAAGACGCGCGCTGCGCCGCCGCGGTTGCAGCGCACAGAAGCCGAATCTTCGAACGCGGAGACGCCCCAGTTCAAGCGGTCTGGACCATCAGATTGGACACAGAATTTACACAGTTCCTACGACGCGTTCCGCCCCGGGAGCCGGAAGCAGAGCCTCCGCCGACGACTGTCGGCCACCATCAGCCACCGCTGTCAGCCACCGCGGGCCGCCGCCGTCAGCCACCGTTCACGAACTCCCCGGCCACCAACTCCGCGATCTGCACCGTGTTCAGGGCGGCGCCCTTGCGCAAGTTGTCCCCGCAGACGAAGAGTTCGAGGGCCGTCGGGTCGTCCAGGGCGCGGCGCAGCCGTCCGACCCAGGTCGGGTCGGTGCCCGTGGCGTCGGCGGGTGTGGGGAACTCGCCGGCGGCGGGGTCGTCGAAGAGCACGACGCCCGGCGCGGTCGCCAGGATCTCGCGGGCGCGCGCGACGGTCACCTCGTCCTCGAAGCGCGCGTGGACGGTCATCGAGTGGGTGGTGACGACGGGCACGCGCACGCAGGTGGCCGCAACCTTCAGGTCGGGAAGCCCGAGGATCTTCCGGGACTCTTCCCTGACCTTCATCTCCTCCGACGACCACCCGTCGTCGCGCAGGGTCCCGGCCCAGGGCACGACGTTCAGCGCGACGGGCTCGGGGAAGGGCCCGGTGTCGTCACCGACGGCGCGGCGTACGTCACCGGGGCTGGTGCCGAGCTCGGTCCCCGCCACCAGCCTGAGCTGCCGCCGCAGCGTGTCGACGCCGTCCCGCCCGGCGCCGCTCACGGCCTGGTACGAGGAGACGATCAGCTCGCGCAGGCCGAACTCGGCGTGCAGGGCGCCGAGGGCGACGATCATCGACAGGGTGGTGCAGTTGGGGTTGGCGACGATGCCGCGGGGGCGTACGCGCGCGGCGTGCGGGTTGACCTCGGGGACGACCAGCGGCACGTCCGGGTCCATCCGGAAGGCGGCCGAGTTGTCGACCACGACGACGCCCTTGGACGCGGCGACGGGCGCCCACTGGGCGGCCACCTCGTCCGGCACGTCGAACATGGCGACGTCGACGCCGTCGAAGACGTCCTCGCTCAGCGCGAGGACCTCGACCTCCGCTCCGCGCACGGCCAGCTTGCGGCCGGCCGAGCGCGGAGCGGCGACGAGTTTGATCTCGCCCCAGATGTCGGCGTGCTGCGACAGGATCTGGAGCATCACCGCGCCGACGGCCCCGGTCGCTCCGACGACCGCGAGCGTCGGCTTGCGGTTCATCGCCCGGTGCCTCCATAGACCACGGCCTCGTCGGAGTCCGAGTCGAGCCCGAAGGCGCTGTGCACGGCCCGAACGGCCTCATTGACGTCATCGGCGCGCGTGACGACGGAAATACGGATCTCCGAAGTCGAGATCAGCTCGATGTTCACGCCCGCGTCGCTGAGCGCCTCGAAGAAGGTCGCCGTGACACCGGGGTTGGTCTTCATTCCGGCGCCGACGAGCGAGATCTTCGCGATCTGGTCGTCGTACCGAAGAGAGTCGAAACCGACGCCGGCCTTGGTCTTCTCCAGGGCCTCCATGGCCTTGGGGCCCTCGGTCTTCGGCAGCGTGAAGGAAATGTCCGTCAGGCCCGTCGAAGCGGCCGAGACGTTCTGTACGACCATGTCGATGTTGACCTGGGCGTCGGCGATGGCCCGGAAGATCGAGGCGGCCTCGCCCGGCTTGTCCGGGACGCCCACGACCGTGATCTTCGCCTCGGACGTGTCGTGCGCGACACCGGAGATGATGGCCTGCTCCACCTTGCGGTCCCCTTGCGGTTCGTTGCTGACCCATGTGCCCTGCAGTCCGCTGAAGGACGAGCGCACGTGAATCGGGATGTTGTAACGGCGGGCGTACTCCACGCAGCGGTGGAGCAGCACCTTGGACCCGGAGCTGGCGAGCTCCAGCATGTCCTCGAAGCTGATCCAGTCGATCTTCCGGGCCTTCTTCACCACCCGGGGGTCGGCGGTGAAGACACCGTCGACATCGGTATAGATCTCGCAGACCTCCGCGTCGAGAGCGGCGGCGAGGGCCACGGCCGTGGTGTCGGAACCGCCACGGCCCAGCGTGGTGATGTTCTTGCCCTCCTGGCTGACGCCCTGGAACCCGGCGACGATGGCGATATTGCCCTCGTCGATCGAGGTCCGGATCCGCCCGGGGGTGACATCGATGATCCGCGCTTTGTTGTGGACCGAGTCGGTGATGACCCCGGCCTGGCTGCCGGTGAACGACTGGGCCTCGTGCCCCAGGTTTTTGATCGCCATGGCCAGCAATGCCATGGAGATCCGCTCTCCGGCGGTCAGCAGCATGTCGAATTCACGCCCGGCAGGAATCGGCGATACCTGTCCGGCGAGATCGATCAGCTCATCCGTCGTGTCACCCATCGCGGACACCACGACAACGACCTGATGGCCGTTCTTCTTGGCGTCGACAATCCTCTTGGCGACCCGCTTGATGCCCTCGGCATCGGCTACGGAGGAGCCTCCGTACTTCTGCACGACAAGGCCCACGTGCGCTCCTCGCTCAGTTACGTCTCTTACCGCACTGCTGCGGTCGGCTCAGTCTAACGAGCGGCCGAAATCCGCCCCGCGAGTATCAGATCGTGAGATGTCCCGCTCACGCCTTGATCAACACGGTGGCTCCTTGTCCTCCGGCCGCCCGACGGACTGCCTGCCCGCTCCGGACGGGCGCACTCCGGAAAGTGGGGTGGCTCACATGGCGGGAGCCCCGGCCCCGGTCACACGGCGGACGGGTCCGCCGCGCCCCGCTCGACCACCCAGCGCCCGGCGTGGCCGGTCAGATCGGCGATCTGGTCGTAGTCATCGTCGTAGTGGAGGACTGTTACGCGATGGCGCTGCGCGGTGGCGGCGATGACTAAGTCCGCGAGGGACAGGGCGCGGTGGTTGCCCTTGTTGATCGCCTTGTCCTGGGTCTCGATGGCTGCGTCCCAGACTTCGTCGGGGCAGTGCAGATAGTCGAAGCCCCGGAGGAAGTGCTCGAGGCGTCGAGCGTGCTGGGCGTCACGCGCCGAGTACATGGTCTCCAGGTGTACAGCGCCCGAGACGCACAGGAGGCCGTCTTCCAGGAGAGGGTCGAGGACCGCGGCCACGGCCGGCTGGCCCCAGCGCGCGAGGGCGGACTTGTCGACGAGGTATCGCTTGCTCATGCCTCCGTCGCCCCCTCTTCGGGCTGGTCCCGGACGTCGTACATCAAGTCGATCTCGCCCGACTTGATGGCGTCGGCGAACTCGCGGCGGCGCTGAAGCTTCGCCAGCCGCATCGCGGCTTCCTTCACCGCCTCCTCGTTCGTCGCCACATCGACGATCTTGCGCAGGTCCGCCAGGAAGTCTTCGTCCATCTCGATGGTCACGCGGGCCACGTCCGGCCCCCTTTCGACATGCGGACTCACTGCGGTCATGGGACTACCTCCAACGATAGGTGTGCTTGCTTCTGGTTTCAGGCCCACTGCGGGCCCGGGGGCGAGACCGTCAGGCATCCCCGTTCGACGCCATCTCCTCGCGGCACTCCTCGCAGATGCCGTTGACGATCCGCACGGTCCGCTCGTCCTCCTCGCAGAGCGGACACATCTCGATGGCCCGGGTCACGACGGCCCGCAGCGGGGCGCCGTCGGCCTTGGTCCTCTTGGGGGGCATCTTGATCTCCAATCGGTTGCGGGCGAAGCCGCCCGGGTTGCTGACGGTGTCCGGTAGTCCGGCCGTCAGGGCATGGGTGAGCTCGGTTGGCGTCGCACCGCGCGCCAGCCACTCGGCGGCGCGGGGCGCGAGCGCCCTGCATTCGGCGTCGGAGAGCGCCAGTCGGGGGTCCGCGTTGCGGAGTTGGGCGAGGACGTGGTGGGCCGCGCCGGGGTCGGGGGCCCCGCGTTCGGCGACCTGCGCGCGCCCGGCTTCCGGTGCCGGTGCCGGGTCGGCCGCAGGCCCCGCCCCTGGCGCCCGCTCCGGCTCCGGTGACGTCACCCGGGCCAGGCCCGGCCGGTAGTCGTGCGTTACGTCACGGCCGTGACGGGCCCGTACGAACTCCGCCCACCACTCCGCGGACCTGCGCTTCCGTGACCAGTACGTCCTGGTCACCCAGCGCATCGAGTTGTCCTCGGCGGTGAGGTGTTCCTTGATCCAGCGGAGGTGGCCCGCGTCGGTCAGGCGGCCCATCGACGTACGGACGGCCTGCTGGCCGTAGCGCGGATGCTCGGCCGCGATGACCTTGTGACCCATCGCCGCGCCGGTGGGCAGTTGGTCGATGAACGCCGCGAGTTCGGCCTCGCGGGTGGCCAAGTGTGCGAAGTCTGCGTCTGCGTGCGGGGGTTCGTCACCCGCGGGGCGTTTGCCGTAACCCGTTTTGGCCATGGGGTGGGACGGGGACGGCAGAGCAGCACTAAGGTTGGCGTAAGCCACGATCGAATGTCCTCGATCCGTAGGGCTAGGCCTCGGTACCGGTGTTGGCGCACCGGCCGGGGCCGTTTCTTTGCCGCGGCTCCGGGCCGACCTGCGGAGAACTCCCCTGCAAACCAGCCAAGTTGCCTAGATCATCTGGGCCTGGCGGCGCCGGCCCCGGCGGGGAGCTTCGGCGCGTGTCGTTCTCGGACAGAGTCGGTCGAACAGGTGGCCCCCACATGAGATCCGGTGTAACGCTGAGCACCCCAGCCTCAAGAAGCGGCCGGGTCCGCACTGTGCTCCAGCAACCAAGAACGCCGATCCTCCAGGAGAAAGCATGAGTTGGTTACGGAAGCAACGGCGTACACACCTCATGATCGCAGCCTGTGCAGCGGCGACCACACTGGTCGTCGGCATCCCCTCGTCAGGGAACGCCTCCTCCAGCGAGTCCCAGGACACCTGGTACCAGACCGAGTTCACCTTCGAAGACGGCTCCGCCGTCCTGACGCGCGTCGACACCGGCAAGGTCACCACGACTCCGGCGAAGGACGGGTCACCCGGAGAAGCGCGGGAGGCCGCACAGTCCGGAAGCGTGACCACGACGCGTACGGACCGGCCGGGCGTAAAGACGGACACGCCTCGTGGGCACACCCTCCACGGCTTCAACAAGCGAGACGACTTCCACTATCGCTCGGACGAAGGCAAAGCCGGTCTGAATCAGTGCCAAGACGGGCAGTGCCGGGAAATCGCCGCTGTCAAAATCCAGATGCGAGAGACCCTCTACGGAGGCTCGTCGACCAACTGGAACATGGGGATCCACACCTCGTACATCTACGGCGACCCCTACTCCTTCCGCTATGAGTACTGGTGCGGAGTCAATGTCCCCAGGCAGAAGGACCACACCTGCAACACCCACGAGAGCGACGCGGACGGCTACTACGAGGACGACCCCGTCAACGAGTCGGTCGGCACCTACAACGACGAACTCATTCGTCGCTTCGGGGCCAGTGAGACCCAGTACGCGAAGTTCCCGATGATGGCCTACCACGTGAACTGGCCGGGCTACCCCGTGGTCGTCACCGTCAAGTACCGGGGCTGGGACATCCGTCAGTACGATGGCACGTGGAGGCTGGCGCCCGCCACCGGCACTGGTGACTAGGAAGCCGCGCAGCTGTCGCATTCCGTCTGGAGCCTCTCATGACCGAGTTCCGTGGCACTTTCTCCTCGCACCCGGACGCAGCTGAGGAAGGCCCCGTCTGGCAGAACCAGACGTGCGGATTCTGCGGCACTCACGACGTGACCTGGTCCTACGCGATCAGCGGCGACCGACCGGAGGGTGCGCCCGTCGCCCTCCCCGCGCGCTGGTACGTCTGCGAAGAGTGCGATGCCCTTTTCCGCAGTGGCGAGGACTCCACGCTCACCAGGCGATTCAGCGCGCGTCACGCTCAGGGGCCGCCGGCCGCCCAGGTGGTCCGCGCCTTGCGGTCACAGGCGGCGGCACAGGCAGATCATCGATAGTGGGTGACAGAGGTAGGAGGAAGAAGGAGGCGAGGGCGGAGCTGGCGAGGACCGATGAGTTTTGCGGTCGTGCGCGGTCTGAGTACTCAGAGATCATGAACGGAAGCCCGGACACCGGGTCCGGACACCAGGTCCGGATACCAGATCCGGGCATCCTCCGGACCGAGACATTGAGGAACCTGACATGCGCACCCTGATCAGCACCGCCTTCGTCTCCCTCGACGGCGTCGTCGAGGCCCCGGGCGGCGAGCCCGGCTACCGGAACTCGGGGTGGACCTTCAAGGACGTCGAGTTCCTGCCCGAGGCGTACGAGATCAAGGGCCGTGAGCAGAGCGAAGCCTCCGCGATGCTGCTCGGCCGGGTGAGCTACCAGGCGTTCAGCCCGGTGTGGCCCGGCATGGAGGAGTTCGCCGAGTACAAGGTGATGCCGAAGTACGTCGTGTCCACCACCCTCACCGAGGACGACCTGGTGGCGAACTGGGGCGAGACGACGATCCTGCGCTCACTCGACGACGTCGCCGCGCTGAAGGAGACCGAGGGCGGCCCGATCATCGTCCACGGCAGCGCCTCCCTGAACCAGTCCCTCTCGGACGCCGGCCTGATCGACCGCTACCACCTGCTCGTCTTCCCGCTCCTGCTCGGCGCGGGCAAGCGGCTCTTCAGCAGCACGGACAAGGACACCCAGAAGCTGAAGCTCGTCGAGCACGAGGCGTACGCCAACGGCCTGCAGAAGAACGTCTTCGACGTCGTCCGCTGACCGTCGCGTCCGCCGACTGCCGCGTCCCTCGACTGCTGCGTCCCTCGGCTGCGTCGGCTGCTTCGGCTACTTTCCCGGCCTGATCCCCAGCGGTTCCGCGATCTCCTCCGCCATGACCTGGCCCGCCACCTCCGCGAGGGCGTCCTCGGAGAGGTCCTCGTCGGTGTCCAGGCCGTCGAGGTCTTCCAGGGGCTGGTTCAGGCGGACGTGGGCGACCAGGGACTGGAGGGCGCGCAGGGCCGCGGAGGCGGTGGAGCCCCAGTTGGAGAAGTAGGAGAACTGCCACCACCACAGGGCCTCCGTGGTACGGCCCTCGCGGTAGTGGGCGAGGCCGTGCCGGAGGTCGGTGACGACGTCCGCGAGGTCGTCGGAGATGCGGCAGGCGACGGGGGCCTTGCGCGGCTCGTACGGATCGAAGACTTCGGAGTAGACGTCGATGGGGTCCAGGAGGGCGGCGAGGCTCTCGCGGAGGTCGTCGACGTCCGCCTCCGGGCCGAGGTCCGGCTCGTAGCGCTCGTCGGGGACGATGTCCTCGTGCGCGCCCAGGCGGCCGCCCGCGAGCAGGAGCTGGGAGACCTCCAGGAGGAGGAAGGGGACCGCCGAGTCCGGCTCGTCGCCCTTGGCCACCTCCGTCACGGCCACGATGAAGCTCTCGATCTGGTCCGAGATCTGGACCGCGAAGTCGTCGGGGTCCTGGCTCACGGAGTGCAGCAGCTTGGGCTGGGGTGTCTCGGGCGGCCGGGACATCTGTGCCTCAGGTGACTTAGACATCTAGGAGTCGTCTCCCCTCGAAAGCGCGGCCCAGGGTGACCTCGTCCGCGTATTCCAGATCTCCCCCGACAGGGAGTCCGCTGGCCAGGCGGGTGACTTTCAGGCCCATCGGCTTGATCATGCGCGCGAGGTACGTCGCCGTGGCCTCGCCCTCCAGGTTCGGGTCGGTGGCCAGGATCAGCTCCGTGACCGTGCCGTCGGCGAGCCTGGCGAGGAGTTCTCGTATGCGCAGATCGTCCGGGCCCACGCCTTCGATCGGGCTGATCGCGCCGCCGAGGACGTGGTAGCGACCGCGGAACTCTCGGGTCCGCTCGATCGCGACGACATCCTTGGGCTCTTCGACCACGCAGATCACCGAGGGGTCGCGGCGCGGGTCGCGGCAGATGTTGCACAGCTCTTCCTGCGCGACGTTCCCGCAGGTCGCGCAGAAGCGGACCTTGTCCTTGACCTCAAGGAGGGCGTGCGCAAGGCGGCGCACGTCCGTGGGCTCGGCCTGGAGGATGTGGAAGGCGATCCGCTGCGCGCTCTTGGGACCGACGCCGGGCAGCCTGCCCAGTTCGTCGATGAGGTCCTGGACCACGCCTTCGTACACGGAATGCCTTCCTGTTTCCGGTCGCCGGTCCCGTCTCCGATGCCGGCTTCCGGATCTCGTCTGTCTTCAGTCTTCGGGGCTCAGGGAGCTTTTGTACGTACCGTAGTTGGCCGTCGGCTTACTTAGAAGGGAACCGCGGCTAGAACGGCAGGCCGGGGATGCCGCCGCCGCCCAGGCCCTGGGCGAGCGGGCCCAGCTTCTGCTGCTGGAGCGCCTGGGCGTTCTCGTTCGCCGCCTGCACCGCCGCGACCACCAGGTCCGCGAGGGTCTCGGTGTCTTCCGGGTCCACCGCCTTCGGGTCGATCACCAGGCCACGCAGCTCGCCGGAGCCGGTGACCGTCGCCTTGACGAGGCCACCGCCCGCCTGCCCGTCGACCTCCGTCCGCGCCAGCTCCTCCTGCGCCGCGGCGAGGTCCTGCTGCATCTTCTGGGCCTGCTGGAGCAACTGCTGCATATTGGGCTGGCCACCACCGGGAATCACGATCAGCTCCTGGTTCGGTACGTCGGTTCTTAATGGTTCGGTACGGCGTTCTTATGGTCCGTATGGCGGGGGTTTTCCCCGTCAGCCACGAGCCTACGTGGTCGGGGGTGCCCTCGCCCCAGCACTCCGGTCGCCACTCGTTCGGGTGAGATCTCGCCCGCTCCTATACCTGATCAAGCGACCCTTCCGGGCGGAAAAGCCGCGAAAACTGCCGCATAGCCACCCATTGGGCGGTAGGACTGGTGCCGCGCAGAGGCACCATCCATTACGTTGCGTCACTTATGCGGAAGCCGAGGGAGTGCCGGGTGAGCCACCAGCCGGAGATGCAGCCTGAGGGGGTGCCCCAGGGCGGGGACGGGAACGGGGACGGCGCGGGGGCGTCGGCCGGGGCGGCGCCTGGTGACCTGGTGAGCCGGTTGTTCCCGCTCGGCGACTGGGGGGAGCCCGCGGAGCGGCTCGACGAGCTGTACCGGTGGGTGGAGCAGGGGGCGCTCGAAACCGCCGGGTGGTATCTGCGGGACCGGACGCGGAAACGGCTCGGGGCGCGGCTGCTGCGGGGCGGGGCCGCGGTGGGGGCCGTGGGGGCGGGGGTGCTGCCGCTGCTCGATCTCGCGGGAGGTGTGGGGGACCTGGCGCCGTGGGGGTTCGTGTCGCTGCTCGCCGGGGTGGCGTGTGCGGGGTGCGACCGGTTCTTCGGGCTCACCTCCGGGTGGATGCGGGATGTCGCCACCGCGCAGGCCGTGCAGCGGCGGTTGCAGGTGCTGCAGTTCGACTGGGCGTCGGAGAGTGTGCGGGAGGTGCTCGGGCCCACGGAGGGGACCGCCAGTGAGGCGGCCGAGCGGTGTCTCGGGGTGCTGCGGCGCTTCTCCGAAGACGTGACGGAGTTGGTGCGGGCCGAGACGGCCGACTGGATGGTGGAGTTTCGGGCGGGGCCCGCGCCGTTGCTGATGCAGGCCGCGGTGCCCGGCGGGGCTTCTGGGCATGGCCGCGAGGGTGGGGGCGGCCCCGGGCGGTTCCCGTTGCCGCCCGGGGCGCGGCCGAACATGCCTCGACAGCGGCCGCCTGAGCCCAGGTGAGCCGTAACGGCTCCGTCGGCCTGGGCTGTGCCCACCCGTTCCGCCGTGCGGAACGCCTGCCCACAGCGGGTACCGAAACAGTCGCCTAGCTGTAGATGATCATGGAGCCTTGGGCCAGGGATCTGGTCGTCGCTGCGTGCAGGCCCAGCCATACGTGGCGTTCGCGGGCGAACGGGCTCGGGTCCGGTGGCGCGGGGATCGCCGGTTCTTCCAGGGTGGTGGGGGCCTGGGGCGGTGCCGGGGGGAGTGGGGGGTTCGCCGGGTCTATGCCGATGGAGGGGGCCACGAACTCCAGCTCGCGGAGGAGGGCCTGGGAGGAGCCGAGCGGGCCCCCGCCGGCGAGGAGTTCGTCGTTGGACAGCGGCGCCGGGAAGTCCACGGGGACGTACGCACCCGCGTGGTCGTAGTGCCAGACGAGATGTGACTGCTGGGCCGTCGAGTCGAACATCTCCAGGAGCTGTTCGTAGTCCCCGCCCAGCTCGTCGACGGGCGTGACCTCGAGGCCGCAGATCTTCAGCAGATAGGCGCGCCGCAGGAAATGCAGCGCGTCGTAGTCGAACCCCGCGACCGGGGCCACGTCACCGGAGAGCCCCGGCATGTACGCGTACACGGGCACCGTCGGCAGCCCCGCCTCCCCCAACGCCTTGTCGTACGAGGCGAGTTCCTCGGCGAAGGGGTTGTCGGGGCTGTGGCACAGCACGTCGACGAGCGGGACCAGCCACAAATCGCAGGCCAAGAAATGCTCCTAGGGTCGGTGAATGGGTTCCGTGAAGGGGTCCGTGAAGGAATTCCAACGTACGTAGCTACCGTGCGTGTCGTTCCGGCAGCGTAGTGGCACCGGGGCCCGCTCAGCCTCCCCCGTGCACGTCCCAGATCCACACCCCGTCTACCCACTTTGCGCGCTGTCCAAGGAGGTCGTCGACCGTCGATCGCAGCGCCGCGTCGCCCGGCTGCGGCGCGAGCACCAGGACGCCCGCGTTCCAGAACCGCAGGTCCACGCGGGCCGCGTTGCGCCAGGCGTCGGTGATCCGCACGGTCCGCCCCGAATTGCGCACGTCCCGCAGCAGGTTGGAGGTGTTGCGCGGCGAGGCGCCGTAGATGCCGACGCGGTCCGGGCCCCAGGGCCCGTTGAAGTAGCCGCCGGGCAGCCGGAATCCCAGGTCGGCGTCTGTCTGCCAGTGCAGGGCCTCGGCGTAGGCGGGATCGGGCAGCGGCACCGGTACGAGGGTCTCGCCGGCGTCGGTGTCGACGTACCGCCGCCACGTCCCGTCGGCGATGAACGCGGGCACCTCGGTCCGGTCGACGGCCTTCAGGGGCAGCGGGAAGACGGGCAGGAGGGCGAGGGCGACGGCCGCGAGTCCCGCGTACCGGAAGGGCCTCCCCCACACCGGCCGCCCCTCGGCCCCCCGCGCCACCAACCGCCCCACCGCAAGGGCCACCAGCATCCCCAGCGCGGGCGCGCACACCATCGCGACCCGCGACTCGATGACCGACTCGAACAGCGGCCGGTCGGAGAGCAGCGCCCACGGCCCGGAAAGCACCACGTCGGTCAGCGGAATGCGGAACTTCGGCCCGAGCGACAGGAACGCCGCCGCGACCGCCGTGAACGCCAGCGCCTTCACGGCCGCGTGCCGCCACAGCCACACCACGATCAGGAAGGCCAGGACGACGAGCGGCCAGCCGTAGAAGGCGTTCTGCTCGGTGGGGTTCATGGACAGCGAGGACGCGGTCTCCTCGTTGCCGGCCAGCGAGCGCTCGGCGAAGGACAGCAGGGCGAGCGGGCTGTTGCCCGCGTTGTCGCCGTGCAGCACGCTCTTGTAGCTCTGCGGCCCGAAGAACTGCCACCAGAGGGGGAAGGCGATCAGAGGCAGGCAGACCGCGAGGGCGATGCCGATGCCGCGCGCCAGCGGCCGCCACGCCGCCCGCGCGACATCGCGGCGCACCACCGCGTACGCCGCCGTGAACAGCACCATCCCCATCACGGCGAGCAGCAGCGGCTCCTCGCCGAGGAAGATCTGGTACGTCGCGAAGAGCCCGAGGATCACCCCGTTCCGTACGACGCGCCGCCCCTCGCACAGCCGCAGCGCCCGGTCGATGATCAGCGGGATCATGAACAGGACGATGAAGTTCGGGTGCGCGTGCGCGTGGCTGATCATCGGCGGCGCGAAGGCGGCGAGGGCCGCGCCGAGGGCGGCGGCTCCCGGGTGGCGTACGAGACGCCGGACGATCAGCCAGTACCAGGCGAAGGCCGTCGCGGCCAGGCCGGCCGTCATCGCCAGATTGAGGCTGACGGCCGGGCCGAGCAGCCAGGTGACGGGCGCGAGCGGGACGGACAGGCCGAGCATGACCGTGTTGGCCATGAGGTTCACGCCGTCCGGGGCGTTCTGCAGGTCCGTGAAGAGCGGGTTCTGGAGGTGGCCGATGTTGTGGGCCGTGACCTCGAAGAACCACTCCCACTGGTTCTGGTCCTGGAGGGCGTGCGGGAGGTAGCGGTGGTCGGGGGATATCCAGCGGGCCGAGTACAGCACGGTGGCGAAGGCGAGGAAGAGCGCGGCGACAAGGAGATCGGCACGGCGTATCGCACGGGCCCTGAGCGAAGTGACCTCGGCGAGTACGCGTACGTAGTCGCTCGGGCGGACCTTGGAGCCCTCCTGGTGCGACCAGCGCACCGGGACCTCCGCGACGGGCCAGCCCTGCCGGTGGAAGTGGTGCAGGATCTCGACGTCGATCCCCCAGCCGCTGAGCCGGGACGCGGCGAACGCCGCGCGGGCACGGTCGCCGTCGAAGAGCTTGAAGCCGCACTGGGTGTCACGGATTCCGGGGACGGCGACCGTGCGTATCAGGAAGTTGCCGCCCCGGCCGAGCAGTTCGCGCAGCCGGTGCTGGTGCACGCCGATCGTCGCGCCCGGCCGCGCCCGGGAGCCGACGGCGGCGGTGTGCCCGTCGGCGAGGGCCTTCTCCAGGGCCTCCAGCTCCTCGATCGGCGCGGCCAGGTCGGCGTCGGTGACCAGGACGCGGCGGCCGTACGAGGCGAGGACGCCCTGGCGCAGGGCGTGGCCCTTGCCGCGGTTGCGGCCGCCGCGGAGCAGCTGGATGCGGGGGTCCGCGGCGGCGGCCTCGGCGGCGATGTCGGCCGTGCGGTCGGTGGAGCCGTCGTCGACGACGATCAGCTCCCAGTGCGGCTGTTCCTGCCCCGCGTCGAGGTGGGCGCGGATGGCGTCCAGGGTGGGGGCGAGGCGGCGTTCCTCGTTGTAGGCGGGGATGACGATGGACAGATCGACGGTCATGCGGGGGCCTGGGGCTCGTCCTGGTCGGCGGCGGGAGGAGTGCCGGCGTCGGCGGGGGCGTCGGCGGCGGCGAGGGTTTCGACGAGGTCCAGGGAGTGTGCGTTGTACTCGGCGACGATGGCGTGCGCGAGGACCGCGTCGCGGCGGGTCAGGGCCTCCACCAGGTCGGTGTGCCGGCACCAGAGGCGGCCGCGCAGACCGCCGCCGCGGTCGGCCTCGCGGCGCAGGTGCGGGACCGCGCAGACCCAGGACTGGACGCGCAGGCGGTGCAGGAAGTCGGAGAGGTAGGCGTTGCCGAACAGGGCGCTCAGCTCGCGCCAGAAGCGCAGGTCGTAGCCGATGAGGACGGTCAGGTCGCCGGCCGCGGCCGCGCGGGCCGCCTCCTCGCCGCGGCGGCGTACGGAGACGAAACAGGCCGTCGGTACGGCGTCGTGCGCGGACGTCGTCGCCACCTCGCGGAAGATGGCGTCCGCGATGAGGCCGCGGGCCTGGATCATGCCGCGGTAGTCGTCGAGGGTGTGCTCGTGCACGCGGAAGCCGCGGTGCTGGTCGGAGTCCAGGAGGCCCTGAGCCGCCAGGTTCACCAGCGCCTCGCGGACCGGGGTCGCGGAGACGCCGTACTGGTCGGCTATCTCCTTCACCGTGAACTCCTGGCCCGGCACGAGGCGGCCCGCGAGGATCTCGTCGCGCAGGGCGTCGGCGATCTGCTGGCGCAGGGTGCTGCGGATGACGGCCGGGCCGTCGGGTCCGGGCATGGTGGGTGTCCCCCTACGCTTCTCTCTGACGTGGGCTTTTCGCTGACGTGGGCGTCTTGGGCGGACGTGGGCACGTCCTGGTCGCTCTGGTCGCTTACGAGCACGTCAGACTACGCGGTCGGGGTTCCCCCACCCCGTGACCGGGGTCACCGGTGCCGCGGGGCGGCGGGGCGGGGCCGACCGGAGGGGTCCCGTGGGCCGGGGGCTTTGTCCGCCTCACCCCCTACCGGAAGGCTCCCGTCGGCCTGGGGCTGTGCCCACCCGTGCCGCCCTGCGGCACGACTGCCCACAGCGAGGGACGGTCGATACGGCTGCGGGTGGGGATCGCCGGGTGGGTCGACTGCCCACTGCGGGAGCAGCGGCCGTCCGGGAGGGCTGGCGGCACCGCTGCTCGCAGCGCGGGGGCAGTGGTTGGTCGCGTTGTCGATCCCACCCACCCGCCTCGGCGACGCCGGACAAGCCCTCGTGGCACCGGTGCGCCCGGCCGCCCGTGCTGGAAGCTGGGGCCGGGCGCCCGTGCCGGCGTGGAACGGATTGTTGCTGGAAACGGGTGGGCGGGTGGGAGAGAATCCGCCGCGGAGCGGCGGGGTAGGGCGGCGCCCCAGCCACCCACCCACCTCGGCGACGCCGGGCAAACCTTCGTGGCACCGGGGCGCACGCCCGCCTGTGCTGGAAAGTGAGGTCGGGCCCCTGTGCCGGCGTGGAACGGGCTGTGCCTGGAAACGGGTGGGCGGGTGGGAGAGAAATCCGCCGCGGAGCGGCGGGGAAGGGGCCCCGGGGTCAGACGGTGTGGGCGTCCGCGGCGTCCAGGGCCGTGTCGAGGGCCGCGAGGCCGGCCTTCAGGTCGGGCTCCGAGATGTTGCACGGCGGCACCACATGCGTACGGTTCATGTTGATGAAGGGCCAGAGGCCATTCGCCTTCGCGGCGGCCCCGAACGCCACCATGGGCGCGTTCGCCTCGCCGGCCGCGTTGTAGGGAACCAGCGGCTCACGGGTCTCACGGTCCCGTACGAGCTCCAGGGCCCAGAACATGCCGAGCCCTCGCACCTCCCCCACGGAGGGGTGGCGCGCGGCGAGCTCGCGGAGGCCGGGACCCACCACCTCCTCGCCCAGACGCGCCGCGTGCTCCACGACCCCCTCGTCCGCCATGACGTTGATCGTCGCGACGGCGGCGGCGCAGGCCAGCGGGTGCCCGGAGTAGGTGAGCCCGCCCGGGTAGGGCCGCCGGGCGAACGTCTCGGCGATGGCGCCGGAGATCGCGACGCCGCCGAGCGGCACGTACCCGGAGTTCACGCCCTTGGCGAAGGTCAGCAGATCGGGCACGACCCCGTCGAAGTGGTCCACGGCGAACCACTTGCCCGTACGCCCGAAGCCCGCCATGACCTCGTCGAGGACGAGGACGATCCCGTGCCGGTCGCACAGCTCGCGGACGCCCGCGAGGTAGCCGGGCGGCGGGGTCATGATCCCGGCGGTGCCGGGGACCGTCTCCAGGATGATCGCGGCGATCGTGGCGGGGCCCTCGAAGGCGATGGTGTCCTCGAGGTGCTGGAGGGCCCGCTCGCACTCCTGCGTCTCGTTCTCGGAGTAGAACGGCGAGCGGTACAGGAACGGCGCCCAGAAGTGCACGACGCCCGCCGACGCGGTGTCGGACGGCCAGCGGCGCGGGTCGCCGGTGAGGTTGATCGCGGCGGCGGTGGCGCCGTGGTACGAGCGGTACGCGGAGAGCACCTTGGGGCGGCCCGTGTGCAGCCGGGCCATGCGGGTGGCGTTCTCCACGGCCTCGGCGCCGCCGTTGGTGAAGAAGATCTTGTCCAGGTCGCCGGGGGTGCGCTCGGCGATGAGGCGGGCGGCCTCGCTGCGGGCCTCCAGGGCGAAGGCGGGCGCGAACGTGGTCATCGTCGCGGCCTGCTCCTGGATCGCGGCGACGACCTTCGGGTGCTGGTAGCCGATGTTCGTGTAGACGAGTCCGCTGGTGAAGTCGAGGTACCGGTTGCCCTCGTAGTCCCAGAAGTACGAGCCTTCCGCGCCGGCGACGGCGAGCGGGGCGATGAGCTCCTGGGCCGACCAGGAGTGGAACACGTGTGCGCGGTCCGCCGCGGAGACGGCTGCGCCGAGCTGCGGGTTTGGCTGAGGGGTCATGCCGCCGAGGGTAGATGTCCACTCCGTGGACGGGACATGGGCGTCCTGTCTGGCGACTCGCCGGGAACGCGACATTCTGTCGGGCGGGGGCGCCTTCCTCGGGCGGGGGCGCCTTCTCTGGGCCTGGGGCGCCGGCCCTTGCATGCCCCTCCGCACACAACACGGCACTGTCGGCGTGGGCTGTGCCCACCCGTGCCGCCCTGCGGCACGACTGCCCACAGCGGGGAACGGGAACAGACAGTCAGTCGTCAGCGGGGAGGGGAACAGGCAGTCAGTCGTCGTCCGGCTCGGGTATGGCTCGGGCGCGTGGGCCGTTCGGGGTGCAGTGGATCTCGTACGTCAGGTCGTCCCGTTCGTCGTCGTCGTTGGCCTCGGCCTCCAGGCGGGCCGTGGCGGCCGGGCCGCGGGTGACGTCGTCGTCTATGTGGTAGCCGTCGGCCGGGCTCCAGGAGATCAGGCGGACGGTGCCGTCGGGGCGGCACTCCACCGTCGCCGTGCCGCCGGTGAAGCGGACCGTCGACCGTTCGACGGCCCGTCGCGTCGGCTCGGCCGAGCCCGAACGGGAGGGAGGGGGAGAGCCAGAGGGGGCAGGAGTACGAGTCGGGGAGGGGGAAGCCGACGGGGCGTTCGGGGTGTCCGCCAGCGCCCGCCGCACGGCCCCCTCGTCCAAGGGCCTGCTATGGGCGGCCCCGCCAGAGTCAGCGCTCGCCAACTGCCAGGCGCCCAGCGCCCCCGCCGCCGTGCCCGCGGCCACCCACACCGCCGTCACCACGGCTCCCTGCCACTTCCCCATGAGGCCACTGTCCCGCACGGTTTCCTAACGTCCGGTTAAGGGCCCGGTTAAGGTCGGCCCCCGCACCGCACTCCGACGTGAACCCCCGGCGAATTCGGAGCCAATCCCTGGCTACCGTGGCCACCATGGCCCACCTGCTCGTCGTGGAGGACGACCCCCAGCTGCGCGGCGCCCTCGTCCGCGCCCTGCGCGACAGGGGCCACGCCGTCGCGACCGCGCCCACCGGCATGACGGGGCTCGACGCGGCGGTGACGCACCGGCCCGACCTCGTCGTGCTCGACCTCGGACTGCCCGACGTGGACGGGGCGCAGGTGCTGCGGATGCTGCGGGCGGTCAGCGACGTACCCGTCATCGTGGCGACCGCGCGCGACGAGGAGCCGGAGATGGTGGCCCTCCTCGGCGACGGGGCCGACGACTACATCGTGAAGCCGTTCGGCGCCGCGCAGTTGGATGCCCGGGTGAAGGCGGTGCTGCGGCGCGTCGGCGGGGGCGAGGGCGAGGTGCCGCTGCGGGTGGGCGGGCTGTGCGTCGATCCCGCCGCCCGTGAGGTCGCCCTCGACGGGGTCCCGGTCGAGCTCACGCCCCGCGAATTCGACCTGCTCGCCCATCTCGCGCGCCACGCCGGGCAGGTCGTCTCCCGCCGCGAACTCCTCGCGGAGGTCTGGCACCAGCCGCTCGGCGGCGCCGACAAGACGGTCGACGTCCATCTGTCGTGGCTGCGGCGGAAGCTGGGCGAGACGGCCCAGGCCCCGCGCTATCTGCACACCGTGCGCACGGTCGGCGTCAAACTGGCGGCGCCGGACGCCCGGTCCTCCGCCTCGGACCCGACCTCTGCCGCCGCTCCTGCTCCCGCTCCGGCCCCTGGCCCTGACCCTGACCCGGAGACCGAGGGTGACACCGGCGACGGAGCCGTCTGATGCGTCGCCGGTTGCTGCTGCTCACCGCCGCCACCACCGCGCTCGTCCTCACCGCCCTGCTCGTCCCGCTCACCCTCCTCACCCGCAGTCATGCCGCCGACCGCGCCACCGCCGAGGCCACCGCCCGCGCGCAGTGGGTGGCGCACGCGATCGGGCCCGCGCTCGCCTCGGACGCGGAGCGGCCCACCGCCGAGCAGACCGTCGCCGGGGTCAACGGGAGCGGGCTGCCGCGGACTTCGCTCGTCCTCGCCGACGGGACCGTGGTCGGGCCCGGTGCGGGTGGCGGCGGCGACAGGAGCGGCGGTGAGCGTCGTGGTCACGTGTCCGACGCCATCCGTCTCGCCCGCACCGGCCGTGCCTTCACCTACGAACCCTCCACCGGCGGGCGGCAGGTCCTCGTCCCCGTGCACGGCGCCGCCGACGGTACGGCCGTCGTCCAAGTCACCCTGACCGAGAAGCAGTTGTATGCGGGGACGCTCACGTCGTGGCTCGTGCTGGCCGGGATCGGCGTCGGGCTTGTGCTGCTCGGGTTGCTGCTCGCCGATCGGCTCGGGGCGCGGCTCGTGGGGGCGACGCGGGGGCTTGCCCGCACCGCCGACCGGCTTGCCGCCGGGGACCTCACGGCTCGGGCCGTGCCCGATGGGCCGCCCGAACTCCGCCTTGTCGCGGGCGAGTTGAACCGGCTTGCCGGGCGGATCGACGAGCTGCTCACCGCGGAGCGGGAGAATGCCCGTGAGAATGCCGCCGATCTCGCGCATCGGCTGCGTACGCCGGTTGCCGCGTTGCGGCTGGACGCGGAGACCTTGCGGGATTCCGGGGAGGCTCGGCGGATCGCCGAGGATGTGTCCGCGCTGGAGCGCAGTGTGGACGACGTGATCCGTCGGGCTCGGTTGCCCCTGCGCGGGTCGGCCTGCGCTGATCTTGCCGCCGTGGCGCGGGAACGTGGGGCGTTCTGGCTCCCGTTGGCCGAGGACCAGGGACGTGCGCTTACGGTTGACGCCGTAGGCCTTGGTCACCCCCCACATCAAGCGCCCCGTCGGCCTGGGCTCTCTTTGGGTCGGGTTCCGCCCTGCGGAACGACTGCCCACAGCGGGCAACCGGAACCGGAACCGGCGAGCCGCCCACCGCAGGGAACAGAACAAGGCACCGTCGAACCCGTTCTCGTCCCCGTCCCCCCGGACGACCTCTCCGCCGCTCTAGATGCCCTCATCGGGAACGTGCTCGATCACACCCCCCAAGGCACCGCCTTCCGGATCAGCGTCGAGGTCACGGGCGACGGGCGTGCCCGGCTCACCGTGGCCGATGACGGGCCGGGGTTCCCGGACGGGTGTCCGGCGGCCGCCGCCCGGGGCGCCAGCGGGGGCGGGTCCACCGGGCTCGGGCTCGACATCGCGCGGCGTACCGCCGAGGACGCGGGCGGCGGCTTCGCGATCGCGAGCGGGCCGACCCGCGTGACGCTCACCTTCCCGCTCGCGGGAACACCGTCCGCACCGCCCGCGCCCACCGGTTGACGCCGAGGTCGGGGCGGACGGCCGCGAAGCCGCCGCAGTACTTGGTGAATTCGGCGGCGCGCAGGCCATAGCGGTGCAGCACGCGGTCGGCCTCCGTCAGGCGGCCCCGCGTCTTCGTCTCGACGAGGACGAGCCCGCCGTCGGCCGCGACCGTGCGGCCCGTCGCCACGTCCCGTACCACCAGCGCCGCGTCGCACGTCACCCGCTGCCCGTCGGCGACGAACGTGGCGCGGCGGTAGTCGGTGACGAGGGAGGGAGCGAGGCCGACGGGGGCCTCGATGCCGTACGAGCCGCGCAGCACCCCGGCCAGGAAACCGCGCCGGGTGTCGTCGAGGGCGTGGTCCGCGCCCGACATCCGCTGCCGGTGCTTGACGGTCTCGCCGCGCCCCGTCTTCAGCTTGATCTCGAACTGCCGCTCCCCGCTGTCCTGATAGACCCGCTCACGGACGCGGTAGCGCAGTCTTCGGCCCTGGCGGTGGTCGTGGTACGTGTGCAGGGCGGGGGTGTCGTAGTACGTCGAGTGGTAGCCGAACGAGCGGCGGCCGCCGATGCTCAGCGCACGGAACGCGCCGCAGGGCCGGCGCGGGTCGGTGAGCAGCGCCGCGAAGTCCTCGAAGATCTCCACGGGGACCAGATAGCTGTTGTCGTAGCGGGCGAGCAGCTCCGCGCGGGCGTTCAGCTCGTCGAGGGAGACGGGGTGGGCGGCCAGTGCGGCGCGGCTCAGGGCGCGTACGGCGGGTTTCACGCGGCCTCCTTGGCGTACGGCGGGGACGGCGGGGTCACTCGTGCGAACTCCCCATCGTGCGGCATTGGTTCCGGCTGCCGGAAGCGGACTTCCAGCACCATGAGGTCCCGTACGTAGTCGACCTCCTGGACCGTCCAGCCGAGGGGTTCGCCGAGCCGCCGGGCCAGTTCGGCACGGAGCGCGTCCTCCTCGCGGTACACGGCGTCGAGGGTCACCAGGGCGCGGCGGTCCCCCGCGAACAGGCGCGGATGGTCGGCGACGTACATCACGAGCAGCAGCACCGCGGCGAGCGCGGCGGCCACCCCGAGGGGCAGGCCGGGCAGCCCGCAGAGCAGGCCGAGGACGAGGGTGATGAAGTAGTACGCCACCTCGCTGTGCCGCAGGGCGTCCGAGCGCAGCCGCACGATCGAGAGCACCCCGAAGAGCCCGAACCCGAGCGCGAGCCCGCCGCCGCTCTTCACCTCGCCGAGCGCCGCGACGACCGCGAACAGCGCGACGTTCAGGGCGAGATACGCGGGCACGAGCTCACGCCTGCGGTGGCGCGGATAGAAGACACCGAAGGTGAGCAGCGCCACGGCGAGCAGGTCGACGCCCAGGTGGGCGGCCAGGTTCAGGGGATGTGTGCTGTCCATGACCGGGACGCTAGGGACGGGCAGGTTAAGGGCACCGCCGACGGACGTTAAGCACAGCCACCGGCGCAGCTACCGGCGCAGCCACCGCCACAGCCATCGACGCAGCCACCGGCACATCCGCCGGTACAGCCCCTGTCCATCCATTGACAGCATGCTGTCTATACGACAGGATACTGACATACCCAAGGAGGCCATCATGAGCCGGACCGTCCACCTCGCCGTCTACGGCACCCTCGCCGACTGGGAGACCGGGTACGCCACGGCGTATCTGGCCCGCGCCGGACACGAGCTCCGCACCGTCGCCACCACCCGCGAGCCCGTCACCACCACCGGCGGCGTCCGCATCCAGCCGGACCTGACCCTCGACGAGCTGCGCCCCGAGGACAGCGAGCTGCTGATCCTGCCGGGCGCCGACCTGTGGGACACGGGCGACTCGCTCGCCCCCTTCGCCCGCGCGGCCCGCTCCTTCCTCGACGCCGGCGTGCCGGTGGCCGCGATCTGCGGCGCCACGGCCGGGCTCGCCCGGGAGGGCCTGCTCGACGACCGCGCGCACACCAGCGCGGTGCCGATGTACCTGGACGCGACGGGCTACAAGGGCGCCGGGCGGTACGTCGAGTCCGACGCCGTCACCGACGGCGACCTGATCACGGCGGGGCCCACCGAGCCCGTGGCCTTCGCGCGCGAAGTCCTCAAGCGGATGGGCGCGTTCGAGGGCGAGAAGCTGGACGCCTGGTACCGGCTGTTCCACGACTCGGACCCGACGGCGTACGAGACCCTCGCGTCGTGAGCGGGCAGGCACAGGGGCGCCCGGCCGACGGCGACCGCCCCGGCGGCGGGGAGCGCCCCGCCGACAGCGACCGCGCCGCGCAGGACCTGCTCAGCCGCACCGCGCTCGGCGTCTTCCGGCTCAACGGCCAGTTCCTCTCCGTCTCGGAGGAGCTGGCCAGGCCGGCCGGGCTCACCGCCGCCTGGTGGCAGGTCCTGGGCGCCGTCCTGCGCGAACCCCTGCCCGTCGCCGGGATCGCCCGCGCCATGGGCATCACCCGGCAGAGCGTGCAGCGCGTGGCCGACCTCCTCGTGCGGCGCGGGCTCGCCGAGTACGTACCGAACCCGGCGCACCGCCGCGCCAAGCTGCTGCGCCCCACCGACGCGGGGCGGGCCGCCATCGCGAAGATCGAACCCGGGCACGCGGAGCTGGCCGCGCGGCTCGAAGCCGCCCTCGGCGCCGAACAATTCACGCAAACCGCCCAGGCGTTGGAGCGGCTCTCCGAGGCCCTCGCCGGACTGGAGCCCGCCGTTACGGAACCGTAGAGGTAAGCCCGGGCCGCCCCTCCCACCACCGCACTATCCTCGGTCTGTTGCACGGCGGTGTACGCAGAGTCGCCGTACCGGGGTGGCTCGGAACCGCAGGAACACAGGGGGAGGACGGCGCCGATGGCCATGGAGAAACTCGGGCCCGGGGATCCGCAGAGGATCGGTGCCTACCGGCTGCTCGCGCGCCTCGGCGCGGGCGGCATGGGGCAGGTCTATCTGGCGCGCTCCGACCGCGGCCGCACGGTCGCGGTCAAGCTGGTGCGCGAGGAGCTGGCCGCGCAGGAGGAGTTCCGCGGGCGCTTCCGGCAGGAGGTGCAGGCCGCGCGGCGGGTCGGCGGGGCGTGGACGGCGCCCGTCCTCGACGCCGACACGGAGGCGGCGATCCCGTGGGTCGCCACGGGGTACGTCGCCGGGCCCTCGCTGCAGTCCGTCGTCTCGCACGACCACGGGCCGCTGCCCGAGCGGTCCGTGAACATCCTCGCCGCCGGGCTCGCCAACGCCCTCAAGGACATCCACGCGGCCGGGCTCATCCACCGCGACCTGAAGCCGTCGAACGTCCTCGTCACCATCGACGGGCCGCGCGTCATCGACTTCGGGATCGCCCGCGCGCTGGAGACCGTCACGGACGGCGGGCTCACCCGGACCGGGGCGCTCGTCGGGTCGCCCGGATTCATGGCGCCCGAGCAGGTGCGGGGTGACCGGGTCACGGAGGCGTGCGACGTCTTCTGTCTGGGGTCCGTGCTCGCGTACGCCGCGACGGGGGCGCTGCCGTTCGGGACCGCCAACAGTGGGGTGCACGCGCTGATGTTCCGCATCGCGCAGGAGGAGCCTGATCTGGAGGCGCTGCCCGAGGGGCTGCGGGAGCTGGTTCAGGCCTGCCTCGCCAAGGTTCCCGGGGACCGGCCCTCGCTGGACGAGATACTCGGCCGGACCGGGGCGGAGGACACCCTCTCCGAGGGGAAGTCCTTGGAGCCGTGGCTCCCGGGCCCCCTGGTTGCCCAGCTTGGGCGGCACGCTGTGCAGTTGCTGGAGATCGAGGAACCCGAGGGCGACGCCAAGTCCGCCCCGCCGGAGCCCCAGGCCGCTCCCGCCCCGGAGGTCGCGGCCGTCCCGGCCCTCCCGGAGCACGCTCCTGACGTTCGGAGTGAATCCGAACCCACCGCACCGGAGGGTTCCCCCGACACCCCACCCCCACCCGGCACCCCCGGCCAAGCCCCCGTCAATCACCTCCCCACCATGGTCGGCGGGGTGCCGCCCGCGCCCGCGCCGACGCCGGGGCACGCGCCCGCCTACGGGTATCCGCAGGCGCCCGCCTACGGCTACCCGCACCCGCAGCCGCCGTACGGTGCGACGCCTCCGTACGGATCCACTCCCCCGTACGGGCCGCCGCCCGTCGACCCGCCGCGCCGCAGCGGGCGTTCCACCGCGCTGCTCGTCGCGGTGGCCCTGGTCGTGGCCCTGGGGGCGGGCGGCACGGTGTACGCGGTGATGAAGGGGGACGACGGCGACCCGAAGGCGCGTGGCGGCGGTGACGGCAAGAACCGGCAGAGCAGCGCGCCGAAGACGCCCGGCACCCCGTCGGACTCGGACTCCGCGCCGACCCCCTCGCCGTCCACGTCCTCGTCCTCGTCCGACGAGAAGACCGTGCCGGAGAAGTTCCTCGGCACCTGGAACGGCACGATCAGCGGTGACGCCGGGGTCAGCACGCGGCGGCTGACCATTCAGCAGGGCGAGGAGGGGGACACCGTCCTGTCCATGACGGCCGACGGGCCGCTGGAGGGCGGCGGCACCTACCACTGCGTGTTCCAGGGCACCTTGGAGTCCGCGAGCGACGACCGTCTTTCCATCGGCCCGACGACCGTCACCGTCGGCCCGCCCAAGACCTGCGAGCCGGGCAAGGCCAGCGAGATCACCCTCCTGCCGAGCGGCGAACTGCGGCGCGCCAACAACGACGGCAGCGGCGAGCTGACGTACACCAAGGGCGGCTGACCGAGGAAGCCCAACTGGCCCCTGACACACAGCAGTTGAACGGCAGACGAACGTCCGGGAGCGCGAGGGCGAAGTCACTCGCCCAACCGTTCCCCGCTCCGGGGGCGCCTACGTAGCGTGCGGCCGTGGACTGGTTGAGCCCCGAGAACGTCGTCGCTGTCCTGACCGCCGCGCTCGGCCTGCTCGCCACCCTCGGGGCGATCTGGTACGAGCGCCGCGTGCCGCGCCGCAAACGCATCGGCTACCGCGTGCAGATGGACACCGCGATCGGCGACAACGTCCGCACCGGCGGCGCGAACGCGCGGCTCGGGCTGTTCGACGAGACGCCGGAGATGTCGGACGCGACGCTCGTGCTGCTGCGCGTGGAGAACGACGGCTCCCAGTCGATCTCCGACGCCGACTACACCGGCCGCGCGCTGCACGGACTCACCGCCGTGTTCACCGGCCGCACCGTGCGCGGCCTCGCCGTGACCGCGCAGGCGGGCGCCGACCACCTGATGGAGCACTTCACGCCGTCGGCGGGACTGCGGTACGACGGCTCGACGCTGTACATACCGCGCGTGCCGCTGAACCGGGGCCAGCACTACAAGCTGCTCGTGCTGCTCACCGGCGGCGCGGTCGGCGGCGAGGTCGTCATCTCCGGCGGCCTCCAGGCGGGCGAGGTCCAGCCGAACCGCTCCACGACGCCCGACGACAAGCCGCCCCTGTTCAGCGGGCCCGCGAAGGTCCTGACAGCCCTGCTCACCGCGTCCGTCGTCACGCTGGCCACCATGATCCTGCTCGGCGACGAGGACCGGACGCCGATCGAGTGCGCCGAGGGCGAGCTGACCGTCATCGGCTCGACGGCGTTCCGGCCGGTCGCCGAGGAGCTGAAGGAGAAGTACGAGGACGACTGCCCCGGCGCCCGCATCACCGTCGCCGCGCACGGCAGCACGGCCGGGGTGCGGGAACTCGACGCGGCGGGCGCCCGGTCCGCGAAGGCCGCGCGGAGGTCGCCGCCGCTGATCGCGCTGTCCGACGGCCCGAAGTCGGACGGCTACCCGCGCCTGGTCGAACACCGCGTCGCGGTCTCGGCGTACGCGCTGGTCCTCAACGACGGGATCCCGCTGAAGAGCCTCTCCCTGGCGGACGTACGCCGCCTGTACCGCGGCGAGATCCGCAACTGGAAGCAGCTCGGCGGCCCCGACCAGGACGTCGTCCTGGTCAGCCGCGGCTCCAGCTCGGGCACCCGCGACACCCTGCAACGCCGTCTGCTGAACGGCGACTTCGAGATCAAGGCGTCGTCCAACGACTGCGTGCGCAAGGACGACGCCGAGGCCCCCGTCATCCGCTGCGAACTCGACTCCACCGAACAGGTCCTGGACGCCGTCGGCCGCACCCCCGGCGCCCTCGGCTACAGCGAACTGCGCGCCGCCGCCAGCCCCAAGGGCCTGCACCGGCTGTCCCTGGACGGCCGGGAACCGTCCACGGACAACCTCGCGGACACCGGCTACCCGTACCGCGAGATCGAGTACGCCTACACCTACGGCCAGCCGCCCGCCGATTCGCTCGCGTCGAGCTTCCTCGCGTACGCGCGCGGCAGTGGCCAGGATGTGATCCGCACCCATGGCCATCTGCCGTGCGCGACACCGGAGGGGCTGCGCGCGTGCGCCGAACTCCCGGAGTAGAAGGTCCAGATGGACCAGTCGGACTAGATGAAGGAGTTGATCTCGATCGTCTCGTCCCGGCCCGGGCCCACGCCGATCGCGGAGATCGGGGCGCCGGACATCTCTTCCAGGGCCTTCACATAGCCCTGCGCGTTCTTCGGCAGGTCGGCGAAGGTCTTGGCCTTGGTGATGTCCTCGGACCAGCCCGGCAGCATCTCGTAGACGGGCTTCGCGTGGTGGAAGTCCGTCTGGCTGTACGGGAGTTCCTCGACGCGCTTGCCGTCGATCTCATACGCGACACAGACCGGGATCTGCTCCCAGCCGGTGAGCACGTCGAGCTTGGTGAGGAAGAAGTCCGTCAGGCCGTTCACGCGGGTCGCGTAGCGGGCGATCGGGGCGTCGAACCAGCCGCAGCGGCGGTCCCGTCCGGTGGTGACACCGCGTTCGCCGCCGATGGTGCGCAGCGCCTCGCCGTCGGCGTCGAACAGCTCCGTGGGGAACGGGCCCGCGCCGACGCGGGTCGTGTACGCCTTCAGGATGCCGATGACGCGGCTGATCTTCGTCGGGCCGACGCCGGTGCCGGTGCAGGCGCCGCCGGCGGTCGGGTTCGACGACGTGACGAAGGGGTACGTGCCGTGGTCCACGTCCAGGAGCGTGCCCTGGCCGCCCTCGAACAGGACGACCTTGTCCTCGTCGAGCGCGTTGTTGAGGATCAGCGTGGTGTCGGCGACGTACCGCTTGATGTTCTCGCCGTGCTCCAGGAGCGTCTCGACGATCTGCTGCGGCTCGATGGCGCGGCGGTTGAAGACCTTGGTCAGGAGCTGGTTCTTCTGCTCCAGGGCCGCTTCGACCTTCTGCGTCAGGATCGACTCGTCGTACAGGTCCTGGACGCGGATGCCGGTGCGGTTGATCTTGTCGGCGTAGGTCGGGCCGATGCCGCGGCCGGTCGTGCCGATCTTCCGCTTGCCGAGGAAGCGCTCGCCCACCTTGTCGACCGTCACGTTGTACGGCGTGATGATGTGCGCGTTTCCGCTGATCAGAAGCTTCGACGTGTCGACGCCGCGCTCGTCCAGACCGCTCAGCTCGGAGAGCAGGACCGACGGGTCGACGACGACGCCGTTGCCGATGACCGGGACACAGTCCGGCGAGAGGATCCCGGAAGGGAGGAGATGCAGCGCGTACTTCTGGTCGCCTACGACAACCGTGTGGCCGGCGTTGTTGCCGCCCTGATAACGCACTACATAGTCCACGGAGCCACCGAGCAGGTCGGTGGCCTTTCCCTTGCCTTCGTCACCCCACTGAGCACCGAGCAGCACGAGTGCGGGCACAGGCGTACACCCCTTCCGGGCGGGGCATGTCCAAGGTCAGGGGCCGCAGCCGGAGGCCTTGTGCCGCCGGTGTGGGTGTGCCTTGGTTGCCCCGGAATAGACGAAGCCCCTGGCGCAATAGCGCAAGGGGCTCTTGCACAAAGATGCTACCCGAGGACTAAAGAAAGGGCGCACGTGTCGGCTCGCGACCAGCTTCTGGTGGTCATCGACCCGGTCGCCCGGCGTACGGACGGGGAGTCCGTACGCATCGCCAAGGACGTGCTTGGCGCGGGCGCGGGCGTCCGGGTGTGCCTGCCTGAAAGCCCGGAAGAATTCAGGAAAGCGCTGGTCAGGCGAGGGGCGCGGCGTCCCGTGGTGGTCGGTGACGACCGGGCGCTGCTGCGGGCGGTGACCGTCCTGCACGGGGAGCGGGCGCTCGCGTCCGCCGTGCTTTCCGTCGTCCCGGTCGCCGCCGCGGCGTCCGCCGTGCGGCTCGCGCGGGGGCTCGGCGTGCCCGCCGGGGCGGTCGCGGCGGCGCGGGCCGTGCTCGAAGGGACGCCCCGGCGGCTCGATCTGCTCGTGGACGACCGGGACGGGGTGGTGCTCGGGGATGTGCGGATTCCGCCGGTGGGGCCGCAGGACGCCGACGCCGGCGGGGCGGGCGGGGCCGGCGGGGAGCGGCACGCCTGGCTGCGGACGTGTCAGTCGCTGGTGCGGACGCTGGCCGTGCGGCCTGCGCGGGTGGTGCCGGGTGGTCCTTCGCGGCTGCGGGTGGAGGCCGACGGGGTGACCCTCGTGGACCTCGACCAGCCGGTCGAGGGGGTGTCCGTGCGGCCGGGGGGCGGGGGGTTCGCCCGGGTGGAGGTGCATCCGGCTTCCGTCGGGGCGGAGGTCGCGCCCGTGCGGGCGCGGGCTCGCTCGGTGACCGTGTCCGGGCCGGACTTTCGCTATCGCGCTGACGCGGTGGTGACCGGGCCTGTGCGGACCCGGACGTGGCAGGTGCGGGCCCAGGCCTGGGGCCTTACGCTGCCTGGCTGACCGCTGCCGTCAGGGCGCCGTCGGCCTGGGGCTGTGCCCACCCGTTCCGCCGTGCGGAACGCCTGCCCACAGCAGGAGCGGGAGCCGGAAGCGGCACGTGTGCCCACAGCGGGAGCCGGAGGCCGGAAGCAGTTCGCTGCTCACAGCGGAGCCGGAGGACGGAGTCAGCTCTGTGGGCCGAAGAGGGATTCTCTGTGGGTGCGCCAGCGGGTCATCATTTCGGTGAGTTCCTTCTGGACGAACTCGAAGAACGCGAGGGTTTCCTGGAGGCGGCGTCCGGCCGGTGAGTCGGCGCCGAGGCTCGCGATCCCGTCCCGCAGGGCCGCCTCCCAGCGCTGGAGCACGGAGTCCCGGTTCGTCAGCGCCTCGTACCACTGGTTGCTGTGCACCCGGAAGATGTCGCGCCGGGACCCGGGCTCCCGCTCCCGCGCGACCATGTACTGCTGGGTCAGATAGCGCACCGCCCCGGACACCGCCGCCGGGCTCACATGGAGCCGCTCCCCGAGCTCGGCCGACGTGAGCGCCCCGGAGTCGGAGGCGAGCAGCGCGGCGAAGACCCGCGCGGGCATCCGGGGCATCCCGGCCGACACGAGCTGCGCGGCGAACTGCTCGGTGAAGCGGGAGGCGGCCACCAGGTCCTCCTTGCGGTCCGGCGCCGCGTCCTTCTCGTCCGTGTTCATCCGTAGATCATCTCCCCTGCTCGCCCCCGCGCGCCCAAGTTTATACACTTCCTTAACTTCACAAATTTGTGAAAGAAGCGTACTTTCAGAAACATGACGAAGGCAATCACTGTCTCCGGACTGCACAAGTCGTTCGGCCGGACGCACGCCCTGGACGGCCTCGACCTCGACGTCGAGCGCGGCGAGGTGCACGGCTTCCTCGGGCCCAACGGCTCGGGCAAGTCCACGACCATCCGCGTCCTGCTCGGCCTGCTGCGCGCCGACTCCGGCGCCGCCCAGCTCCTCGGCAAGGATCCGTGGCACGACGCGGTCGAGCTGCACCGGCGCCTCGCGTACGTGCCGGGAGACGTCACCCTGTGGCGGAATCTGTCCGGCGGCGAAGTCATCGATCTGTACGGCAGGTTGCGGGGCGGCCTCGACAAGCGGCGGCGCGCCGACCTCGTCGAGCGGTTCGAGCTGGACCCGACGAAGAAGGGCCGTGCCTACTCCAAGGGCAACCGCCAGAAGGTGGCTCTGGTCGCCGCGTTCGCCTCGGACGTCGAGCTGCTGATCCTGGACGAGCCGACGTCGGGCCTGGACCCGCTGATGGAGGAGGTCTTCGAGCGCTGCGTGGAGGACGCGCGCCGCGAGGGCCGCACCGTCCTGCTGTCCTCGCACATCCTCAGCGAGGTGGAGAGCCTCTGCGACCGCGTCAGCATCATCCGCAAGGGCCACACCGTCGAGTCCGGCTCGCTGGCCGACCTGCGCCACCTCACCCGCACCAGCGTCCACGCCGAACTCGCGGGCGAGCCGAACGGCCTGTCCCGGCTGCCCGGCGTGCACGACCTGGAGATCGACGGCCACCGGGTGGCGCTCCAGGTCGACACCGACAAGCTGGACGCCGTCCTGCGCGCGCTCACCGAGTCCGGCGTACGGTCCCTGACGAGCACCCCGCCCACCCTGGAGGAGCTGTTCCTGCGGCACTACCAGGAAGAGACGGAGCCCGTGCGTACCGAAGAGGCGATGTCGCGATGACCGCCATCACCGGCACCCTGCCCGAGCAGCGCACCGGCGGCCGGGGCCACCTCGTGGGCACCCGTCCCCTGCTGCGGCTTGCCCTGCGCCGGGACCGCGTCATCATCCCGGTGTGGCTCGCCGTCATCGCGCTGATGGTCCTGAGCATGCCGAACACCCTCAAGGAGGTGTACGGCACGGCGGCCCAGCGCGCCGACCTGATGGACTCGCTGGCCACCAACGCCTCCCTGCGCGCCCTCTACGGCCCGGTGTTCGACCAGTCCATCGGCGGCCTCACGGCCTGGCGTGCCGGCACCTTCGCCGGGGTGCTCGCCGCCGTGATGAGCCTCGTGATCGTCGTACGGCACACGCGCGAGGAGGAGGAATCGGGCCGCCAGGAGATGATCTCCTCGGCCATGGTCGGCCGCCGCGCCCCGCTGACGTCCGCGCTGCTCACCGCGCTCGTCGCCAATACGCTCCTCGGCCTGCTCGTGGCCGGGGGCCTGGCCGGCCAGGGCGGCGCGGGCGCGCTCGCGCTCGGCGCCGGCATCGCCTGCGTGGGCATGGTGTTCGCCACGATGGCGGCGATCGTCGCCCAGTTCACGGAGAGCGCCCGGCTCGCCAAGGGCCTCACCTCGGCGCTGCTCGGCGCGGCGTTCGTGCTGCGCGCGGCCGGCGACTCGGCGACGGCCGACGGCTCCTCGCTGCTCACCTGGTTCTCGCCGGTCGGCTGGCTGGAGAACATGCGGGCGTTCGGCACGGAGCGCTGGTGGGTGCTGCTGCTGTTCGCGGGCGCCATCGCCGTGCAGTGCGTGGCCGCGTACGAACTCGCCGGGCGCCGCGACGTCGGCATGAGCTTCCTGCCGTCCCGCCCCGGCCCCGCGCACGGCCGCCTCGGCACGGCGGGCGCCCTCGCCCTGCGGCTGCAGCGCGGTGCCGTCGTCGGCTGGAGCCTCGGCTTCCTGGCCGCCGGTGTCGTCTTCGGCGGCATGACGGAGGGCGCCACCGACCTGGTCGGCGACAACGAGAACACCCGCGAGATCTTCGAGCGCATGGGCGGCCAGACCGGTCTCACCGACGCCTTCCTCGCCGCGATCGTCGGCCTCATCGGCATGGTCGGCGCGCTCTACATCGTCGCCTCGGTGCTCCGGCTGCACGGCGAGGAGACCTCGCAGCGCGCCGAGCCGGTCCTCGCGGGCCCGGTGGGCAGGCTGCGCTGGGCGGCGGGCCACCTCGTCGTCGCCTTCGCGGGCGCCGCGCTGATCATGCTGCTCGCGGCCTGCGGTCTCGCCCTCGGGTACGGGCAGGACGTCGGCCCCGTCGTCGGTGCCTGCCTGGTCCAGCTCCCCGCGATCTGGCTGATCGGCTCGGTGGCCGTGCTGCTCCACGGCGTCTCGCCCCAACTGGCCGTCGCCTCCTGGGGCTTCGCGGGCCTGGCCCTGCTCATCGGCTGGATCGGCCCCGCCCTGGACGTGCCGCAGCCCGTGATGAACCTGTCGCCGTTCTCGCATCTGCCGAAGCTGCCGGGATCGGACATGGCGTGGAGCCCGGTGCTGCTGCTCACGGGGCTCGCAGTGGTGTTCACGGCGGCCGGGCTCGCGGGGCTGCGCAGGCGGGACATGGCGACCGGCTGAACGGCGACCGGCTCAGCAGGAGACCAGGAGCTCCCCCAGGCCCCGGATCACGAAGTTCGGCTTGCGCGACGGCTCCGCCACGAGCCGCAGCTGCGGGGCCCGGCGCAGCAACGCCCCCAGCGAGGCGGCGAGTTCGATCCGGGCCAGCGGCGCCCCGATGCAGTAGTGGATGCCCGCGCTGAAGGAGATGTGCGGGTTGTCGGCGCGGGCCAGGTCCAGGGTGTCGGGGGCGGCGAACGCGGCCGGGTCGCGGTTGGCGGAGCCGAAGAGCAGCGCGACCTCGCTGCCGCGCGGAATCCGCGTACCGCCGACCTCGATGTCGTCGAGCACCCAGCGCTCGAAGAGCTGGAGCGGCGTGTCGAAGCGCAGCAACTCCTCCACGGCCGTGGGCAGCAGCTGCTCCGGATCCGCGCGCAGGGCGGCGAGCTGTTCCGGGTGACTGAAGAGAGCGTTCCACCCATTGGCGGTGGAGTTGACGGTGGCCTCGTGGCCCGCGTTCAGGAGCAGCACGCAGGTCGAGATCATCTCCTGCTCGCTGAGCCTGTCACCCTCCTCGTACGCCGCGATGAGCGCGCTGATCAGATCGTCACCGGGCTCCTTGCGCCGCGCGGCGATCAACTCCCGCAGGTACGCGGAGAACTCGACCGAGGCGCGCACCGCCCGGGCCGCCGTCTCCTCCCCCGGGTTCAGCTCGTACATCCCGCAGATGTCCGCCGACCAGGGCCGCAGCGGCCCCCGGTCCGCCTCCGGGATGCCCAGCATCTCGGCGATCACGGCGACCGGCAGCGGCTCGGCCACCCGCGCCACCAGGTCCCCGCCGCCGTCCGCCACGAGTCCCCGCACCAGCTCGTCCGCGAGGCCCTCGACGTACGGGCGGAGCCGCTCGACCGTGCGCGGCGTGAACGCCTTCGCCACCAGGCGGCGGATGCGGGTGTGCGCCGGGGCCTCCAGGTCGAGCATGCCGTTGTCGTTCAGGACGTGGAACGGCTCGTGCTCGGGCGGCGGTGCCTGGCGGCCGAACTCCTCGTGGCTGTACCGGTGCAGATAGGTGCGGCCGAGCCGCCGGTCCCGCAGCAGGGCGGCGACGTCCGCGTGGTGCGGGATCAGGTACTGGTCGCTCGGCTCGTAGTAGTGCGCGCGGCCGGCGGCACGCAGCGCGGCGTACGCGGGGTAGGGGTCCGCCACGAACGCGGGCGACCAGGGGTCGAAGGGGGCGTCCATGAAGGGACGCTAGCCCCGCCCGCCCCGGCCTGACCAGACCCGTTCAGCCGGGTGTGACCAGGCGGGCCTCGTACGCGAACACGGCGGCCTGGGTGCGGTCGCGCAGGCCGAGCTTCACCAGGACCCGGCTGACGTGCGTCTTGATCGTGGACTCGGCGACGACGAGCCGCGTGGCGATCTCCGCGTTGGAGAGCCCCTGCGCGATGAGCACCAGGACTTCCGTCTCGCGCTCGGTGAGCTCCCCGTACTGGGCCCGCGCCTGCGCGGACGTCATGAGCCGCGGGTTGTCCGACAGCTTCGAGAACTCCGTGATCAGACGGCGCGTCACGCTCGGCGCGAGCAGGGCCTCACCGGCCGCCACCACCCGTACGCCGTCAGCGAGTTGGCGGGCCGACGCGTCCTTGAGCAGGAAGCCCGACGCGCCCGCGCGCAGCGCCTGGTACACGTACTCGTCCAGGTCGAACGTCGTCAGGACGAGCACCTTGGTCTCCACCAGCGCGTCCGCGACGATCTCGCGGGTCGCCTCGATGCCGTTCAGCTCGGGCATGCGGATGTCCATCAGGACGATGTCCGGGGCGAGCTCGCGCACCCGCTCGACGGCCTCGCGGCCGTTCACCGCCTCGCCGACGACCTCGATGTCCGGCATCGCGTTCAGCAGCACGGAGAAGCCCTCGCGGACCATCATCTGGTCGTCGGCGATCAGGACACGAATGGTCCGGGTCATGCGGGGTCGCCTCCGGCGGGGTGGGCGGTGGCGTCGGTGCCGGTGCCGCGTTTGTCGAGGGAGAGGGTCGTGGTGGTGTCGGGAGTCTTGGGGGTGCCGGGGGTCTTGGGAGTGTCGGGGATCTTGGGAGTGTCGGGTGCGTTCGAGGGATTCGCGGGCGCCGGGGATTCCAGCGGTACCGGCAGGAACACCGTCACCTCGTAACCGCCGTCCGCCGTCGCCTCCGCCGTCATCTCGCCGTCGAGCATCGACACCCGCTCCCGCATCCCCGTGATGCCGTGCCCGGCCCCCGGCGGGGGCTGCACGGCGCCGGTCGCGGGACCGTTCACGATCCGCAGCCCGAGACCGCCGAGCACATAGCCGATCTCCACCCGAGCCGTCGCGCCCGGCGCGTGCCGCAGGCTGTTGCTGAGGGCCTCCTGCACGATGCGGTACGCCGACAGCTCCACGCCCTGCGGCAGCTCCCGCACCGCGCCGGTGACGGCCTTCTCCACGCTCAGGCCGGTGTCGCGCACGTTGTCGAGCAGCCGGTCGATGTCGGCGAGGGTCGGCTGCGGGGCGTCGGGGGCCTCGTAGTCCTCGGCGCGTACGACACCGAGCACGCGGCGCAGCTCGGTCAGGGCGATCACGGCGTTCTCGCGGATCGTGGCGAAGGCCTGCTCCAGCTCGGGCGGCGGGTTCTCCACGCGGTACGGGGCGGCCTCGGCCTGGATGGCGACCACGGACATGTGGTGCGCGACGACGTCGTGCAGCTCGCGGGCGATGTTCGTGCGCTCTTCGAGCAGCGTGCGCTTGTCCCGCTCGACGGCGGTGACCGTGCGTTCGGCGACGACCTGGCGGCGGGTGTTGCGGTTGACGCTGACGAGGGTGACCAGGGCTACGCAGATGCCGCTGAACGCCAGCATGGGCCCGGTGTTGGTGCTGTAGCGCGAGCCCGCCCCCTCCGCGACGACCGAATACAGGGCCGTGAGCACCCACAGCCAGGCCGCCGTGCGCGGCCGGGTGCGCGCCGCCACCACCACCATGACCGCGGTGTGGCCCGCGATGGAGCCCGCCGTCCACGGGTAGTCGGTGCCGTCGCCCAGGGCCGACGTGACGAGGGCGAGGCCCAGGGACAGCCACCAGGCGAGCACTGGGCGCACCAGCGTCAGCGCCACCACGGCCGCCGGACCGAACCCCAACATGATCTTGGTGAAGTCGCTGGTGCCGTATCCGACGGCACTGTCCGTGGACGCGACGGCGAAGGTGAACAGGGCCATCGCGAGCACCACGGCGTGCGGGAACCACACCGCGTACCTGCGTATGCGCTCCGGCAGCCGCTGCATCAGCGGGGTGTCCGGCCGCAGCGGAGGCAGGGGGCGGTAGGCGAAGGCGTCGTGGAAGAGGTCCGTGCGCAGGCCCTGGAGGGCGTTCTGCGCGAGGTGGAACTCCGGGCTGCGCGTTTTCTCGGTCACGCGATAGACGGTACGGGCCGGGGGCCACGGGTCGCGTCCCCTCCGGGACGGGTTGTTCGGGGTCCGTCGCAGGTACTACGTGGGCCCTGCCGGAGGGCTTCCCCAACCCCGCCCCTTCCCGTAACCAGAGGGCTGCCGCCCCCTGGACCCCCGCTGTCGCCGCTTCGCGGCTCGTCCTCAAACGCCGGACGGGCTGAAACTCCGCCGCGCGGGCTGAAACCTCACCGGTTGTTCCGGCGGGTAGTAAGGGCGGGCGGGTGGGGGATATAGCCCCTCCGGCGTTTGAGGAGCGGGGGTCCGGGGGCGGAGCCCCCGTGGCGGGGGAGGCGGGCTCAGAACGCGAGCTGGGCGATCTCTTCCGCCACCACCGCGCACGCGTCCGCCGCCGGATCGATCAGCGGGAAGTGCCCGACGTCCTCGAGCAGCGTGACCCCGACGACCTCGCCGGCCTTCGCGGCCGCGTCGGCGTACGCCTCGGCGACGGCCTGCGGCACCACGATGTCCGTGCGGCCCTGCACGACGGTCGTGGCGATGCCGGTCGGCAGCAGGGCGGCCGGGTCGGCGTGCGCGAGACGCTCCTCGAACAGCGCCTCGGCGTCCTCGTCCGCCGCGCCCGCAGGGCCGCGCACACCCAGGAACTGGCGCACCGCCCCCGAGCACACGTCGAGCTCGTCCGCCACCCGCAGGTCGGCGATCGGCGCGAGCGCGACCACGCCCCGCAGCGGCGCGGGCCGCGCCCGGTGCCACCGGGAGCCCTCCGGCAGTACGTGCCGTGCCGCCGCCCACAGCGCGAGATGGGCGCCGGCCGAGTGCCCGGTCACCAGGACCCGGTTCGGGTCGGCCATCGGCAGGGCCTCGCGGGCCAGGCCGGGCAGCGCGTCGAGCGCGGCGGCCACGTCGTCGAGGGTCTCGGGCCAGCGCCCGGCGACCGGACGGCCACCGCCGTCACCCTCCGCGGCGGCCGGGCCGCCCTGCGCCGGAATGGACCCGCCGGGCGAACTCCCCTTGCGGTACTCGACGTTGGCGACGGCGAAGCCGCGCCGGGCCAGGAAGTCCGCGAACGGCGTCACGTGCCACCGGTCGTACGGCGCCCGCCACGCCCCGCCGTGCAGCACCACGACGAGCGGCGCGGGGCGGTCGTCGGCGCCGCGCGGGGCGTAGAAGTCCACGATCTGATCCGCGTGCGCGCCGTACGCGGCGGTGCTGTCGGGCCGCACCGCGGGATGCGCGAAGGCGGCTGCTTCCTCGGCGGCATCGCGGGCCACGGCGGCGTCGTCCGGCATGCGGCAACCCTCTCAAATTCGCCCGGTGTCCGCCCTCCGGGCGCCGGTGGCAACTGACCGGCGACCGGAGGGCGTTCGAATCGTGATCCAGATTTGCCGGACGCTATCAGGGCCTGTCCGGCATCCGTGCCGTCAGGGCCCGTCCGGCATCCGTGCCGTCAGGCCCCCTCAGGCGCCGCAGGCCCGGCAGACCCCTCGGGCCCCGCGGGCGCCGTCTCCGCGAGCGTGTCCGCGAGCACCCGCGCGGCGCGCTCCACGTCCGCGAACGACACGTACAGCGGCGTGAACCCGAAGCGCAGCACGTCCGGCGCGCGGAAGTCGCCGACCACGCCCCGCTCGATCAGCCGCTTCATCACGTCGGCGGCGTCGAGGCAGCGCAGCGCGATCTGGCTGCCCCGCTCGGCGTGCGCGACGGGCGTGATCGACTCGACCCTCCCCTCGGGGACGTACGCGGCGACGCACTCCAGGAAGAAGTCCGTCAGGGCCAGGGACTTGGCGCGCACCGCCGCCGTCGACACCCCTTCCCACACGTCGAGCGCCGCGTCGAACGCGAGCAGCGACAGGATGTCGGGGGTGCCGACGCGGCCGCGCACCGCGTCCCCGGCCGGCTCGTACTCGGACCGCATCCCGAAGGGCTCGGCGTGCGAGTTCCAGCCGGGCAGCGGCGAGTCGAAGCGCGGCTGGTGCTCCTTGCGCACGTACAGGTACGCGGGCGAACCCGGGCCCCCGTTCAGGTACTTGTAGGTGCAGCCGACCGCCAGGTCCACGCCGTGCTCGTCGAGGCCGATGGGCAGGGCGCCCGCCGTGTGGCAGAGGTCCCAGACGACGAGGGCGCCCACCGCGTGCACGGCCGCGGTCAGGCCTGGCAGGTCGTGCAGCCTGCCGGAGCGGTAGTCGGCGTGGTTGAGCAGTACGGCGGCGGTGCGCGGGCCGATGACGTCCGGTACGTCCGCCGGGGCGGCCGGGATCAGCCGGCAGCCGGTGAGGCGGGCGGCGGACGCGGCGATGTATCCGTCGGTGGGGAAGGTGGTGGCGTCGACGACGATCTCGTCGCGCTCCGCTCCCGGGCCCTCGCGGCCCTCGCGGACGATGCGGACGGCGGCCACCAGCGCCTTGAAGATGTTCACGCTGGTGGAGTCGGCGACGACGACCTGGCCGGGGGCGGCGCCGAGCAACGGGGCGACGCGGTCGCCGATCCGCTCCGGCGCGGTCCACCAGCCGCTCTCCTCCCAGGAGCGGATGCGGAGCTGCCCCCACTCGCGGGTGATGACGTCGACGACGCGGGCCTCGACGTTCGCGGGCAGGGCGCCCAGCGAGTTCCCGTCCAGGTAGACAGTGCCGTCGTCCAGAACGAACTCCCGCCGCTTCGGGGCGAGTTCGTCCTCCGCGTCCAGTGCCGCCGCCCTTGCCTGCACTGCCTTCTCCCCTGTCTCAGACATGGCTGCGCGCCGTCCACAGCTCCGGGAACACGTTCTTCGTCGCGCGTTTCTCCAGCCAGGCCACTCCGGCCGAGCCGCCCGTGCCGGTCTTGGAGCCCATGGCGCGGCGGGTGGCGACCAGGTGGTCGTTGCGCCATCGCCAGACCAGTTCGCCGACGTCGGTCAACGCCTCGCCGAGCCGGGCGAGTTCGTCGCCCTCGTCACCGGCGTACAGCGCCGTCCAGACGGCTTCGACCTCGGGCGACGGCTCGTACCTGCGGGAGATGTCGCGCTCCAGGACGGCGGCCGGGATCGGGTGCCCGCGCCGGGCGAGGAGCCGCAGCACCTCGTCGTACAGGCTCGGCTCCTGCAGCGCCTTCTCCAGCTCCGCGTGCACGCGCGGGGCGCCGCGGTGCGGCACCAGCATGGACGCGGACTTCTCACCGAGCAGGAACTCCATGCGCCGGTACATCGCCGACTGGAAGCCGGAGCCCTCGCCGAGCGCATCCCGGTAGGAGTTGAACTGGGCGGGGGTGAGCTGCCCGAGCGGCTTCCACGAGTGGTTCAGGGCCTCCAGCTCGCGCACCGACCGCTTCAGGGCGGCGACGGCGACCGGCACGTCGTCCTCGCGCAGCGCGCGCGAGGCGGTCTCCCACTCGTGCACGATGACGGTGAACCACAGCTCCATGACCTGGGTGGTGACGAGGAAGACCATCTCGCCGGGGTCGTCGGAGCGCAGGTGCTGGAGGTGGGTGAGGACGTCCGCCTGGACGTAGTCCTCGTAAGGGGTGGTGCCTGCGAAGTCGAGGTTCGGGCTGTCCGGGCTCTCGTCGTCCGTGGTCACGGACGGTGTCCGGGTCTCGTGCGCCGCGTGCGCCTCGTGGGACATCGCTGTCTCCTAGATGCGTACTCCGGGTAGCGGTCCGCCCCTGCCGGTACCGGCACGGGGGCCCCGGTCCCCACCCGCATCCTCCGCAACATCCCCGGAAACGGCAAGACCTGCCTGGTCACACCGGGTGTCCAGGCAGGTCGTGGGTACGCCGCCGGGGTTCAGCCCAGCGTGTCCGCCGCCGTCGCCGAGGACTCGCGCAGGAACGTCGAGCACCGCTCGTACTCCTCCTGCTCGCCGATGGCGCCGGCCGCGCGGGCGAGGGCGTGCAGCGCGCGCAGGAAGCCGCGGTTCGGCTCGTGCTCCCACGGCACCGGGCCGTGGCCCTTCCAGCCGCTGCGGCGCAGGGAGTCCAGGCCGCGGTGGTATCCCGTACGGGCGTACGCGTACGACTCGACGACGCGGCCCGCCTCGTAGGCCTCGTCGGCGAGGCGCGCCCAGGCGAGGGAGGACGTCGGATACTTCGCGGCGACGTCGGCGGCCGCCGTGCCGCCCGCCAGGAGCTCGCGGGGCTCGGGGTCGTCGGGCAGATGGGTCGGGGGCGGTCCCCCGAGCAGATTCTCGTGAATGGCCATGGGGACAAGTTTGCTGCATGTGGGACCCTCGCGGGGGCGCCCTGGTCCCACCCCTTCCCGAAACCGGGGGCTCCGCCCCCGGAGCTGCGATATCTGGTTGAGCACGGACGAGGCGTACACGAGCGAGGCGGGGTCGACCTCGGTGTCGTACCGCTCCGGGCATGCCGCGGGCCCGGCACCCGCGCGGAGTACCGGGCCCGACGAACGGTGGACTACTTGAGCTTCGTGCCCGTGGAGCGCAGGTTCGCGCAGGCCTCGGTGACGCGCTTGGCCATGCCGGCCTCGGCGAGCTTGCCCCAGGTGCGCGGGTCGTACGTCTTCTTCGAGCCGACCTCGCCGTCGACCTTCAGGACGCCGTCGTAGTTCTTGAACATGTGGTCCGCGACGGGCCGCGTGAAGGCGTACTGGGTGTCGGTGTCGAGGTTCATCTTCACGACGCCGTTCTCCAGCGCGGTGGCGATCTCCTCGGCGGTCGAGCCGGAGCCGCCGTGGAAGACGAAGTCGAACGGCGACTGCTTGCCGTACTTCGCGCCGACGCCCTCCTGGAGGTCCTTGAGCAGCTCGGGGCGGAGCACGACGTTGCCCGGCTTGTAGACGCCGTGGACGTTGCCGAAGGAGGCGGCGAGCAGGTAGCGCCCCTTCTCGCCCAGGCCGAGGGCCTCGGCGGTGCGGATCGCGTCGTCGACGGTCGTGTAGAGCTCGTCGTTGATCTCGTGGCTGACGCCGTCCTCCTCGCCGCCGGTCGGGGTGATCTCGACCTCGAGGATGATCTTCGCGGCGGCGGCCTTGGCGAGCAGCTCCTGGCCGATGGCCAGGTTGTCGGCGAGGGTCTCGGCGGAGCCGTCCCACATGTGGGACTGGAAGAGGGGGTTCAGGCCCTTGGCGACGCGCTCGGCGGAGACGTCGAGCAGCGGGCGGACGTAGCCGTCGAGCTTGTCCTTGGGGCAGTGGTCGGTGTGCAGCGCGACCGTGATGTCGTACTTCGCCGCGACGATGTGTGCGAACTCGGCGAGGGCCACCGCGCCCGTCACCATGTCCTTGCTGTACTGGCCGCCCAGGAACTCCGCGCCGCCCGTGGAGATCTGGATGATGCCGTCGCTCTCCGCCTCCGCGAAGCCGCGCAGCGCCGCGTGCAGGGTCTGCGAGGACGTCACGTTGATGGCCGGGTAGGCGAACTTGCCTGCCTTCGCCCGGTCCAGCATCTCGTTGTAGACGTCGGGGGTTGCGATGGGCATGTGTCCGCTCCTTGTGATGTGCGGGGTGAGTGCTCTGGGGGCGGCGACGGCGATGTCGTCCCCCCCATCTTTCCAGACTTACGGGACGTACTCAGTCCCCGTGCTCAGTCACGTACTGGGCCACGTCCTGGGCCACTGGCTAGTCCAGCCCAAGCTCGTCCTTCGAGTACGCGAAGAGGTACGGGACCCCGGCACCCTCGGTGATCTTCTCGGCGGCGCCGGTGGCCCGGTCGACGATGGTCGCCACGCCCACGACCTCGGCGCCGGCCTCGCGCACCGCCTCCACGGCGGTCAGCGGGGAACCGCCGGTGGTGGAGGTGTCCTCGACGACGAGCACGCGGCGGCCCTTGATGTCCGGGCCCTCGACGCGGCGCTGCAGGCCGTGCGCCTTGGCGGCCTTGCGCACCACGAACGCGTCGATCCGCTTGCCGCGGGCCGCGGCGGCGTGCAGCATCGCGGCGGCGACGGGGTCGGCGCCCATGGTGAGGCCGCCCACGGCGTCGAACTCCAGGTCCGCCGTCAGGTCGAGCAGCACCTGGCCGACCAGCGGGGCGGCCTCGCCGTCGAGGGTGATGCGGCGCAGGTCGACGTAGTAGTCGGCCTCGATGCCCGAGGAGAGCGTCACCTTGCCGTGCACGACGGCCTTGTCCTTGATCTGCTGCAGCAGGTCGCCGCGTACGTCGTTCGTCATGGTTACGAGCTTAAGGGCGCCGCGGAGCGCGAGGCTCGCCGTGGGGCGCGGGGCTCACAGTCTCCGCCAGGTCCAGGTGGTCGACGTCTCCAGGGGCTCCAGCGGGGTCACCAGGCGCGGCAGGGTGTTCAGGCCGTTGGGCGGGCCGGTCTGCGGCTCCACGCACACCGCGTCCGCGGGCTCGTCGTACACCACGACCCACTCCTCGCGGCTGGCCACGTTCAGCTCCAGGCGGCCCGGCCAGGTCAGGGTCACGTCCACGCCGCCCGGCATGCCGAAGCAGTCGTCCCAGGGGGCGGGGGTGGGGGTGATGCGGGTGCCGGTGGGGAGGTGGTCGGCGCCGCGCTGCTCCTGCCAGGCGGCGTCGAAGCGGAGCTGTACGCCGGCGTCGGCACCGTCCGCCCCGCCCGTGCCGCCCTCTCCCTCCAGGTGGCGGTTGAACCAGGGGTGCCAGCCCGCCTGGGCCGGGAAGGAGTCCCCGTACGTCTCGATCGCCATCCGCAGCGTCAGGGCGTCCTCGGTCAGCTCGACGACCTGCGTGACGCGGCCCGGGTAGGGCCAGGGGTCCGTCAGGTCGTACGTGAAGACGGCTTCCGTCGTGCTCGCCCGGGCCGTCTTCCACGCGGCGTCGCGGGCGGTGCCGTGGATGGCGTGCGGCGGGGAGTTGACGGGGAGCTGGTGGAGGATGCCGCCGTTCCTGAAGCGGCCCTCTCGGGTGCGGCCGCACCACGGCACCATGGGGAAGCTGCCGTAGCGCTCGCCCTGCCGCAGCAGTTCGACTCCGTCGACGGTCAGGCTGCCGACCCGACACCCGTTACCCGGCTGAACGCTGACCCCCACGGCACCGGCGGCCAGCCTGATCTCTTCGCTGCTGCTGCTACTACTCACGGGGTCGACCTTACGGCTCGGCCCTGCCGGGGGCTTCCCCACTGCATCCATAAGCGCGCTCCGCGCGCGGGCGCCCCTTCCCGAAACTGGGGGCTCCGCCCCCAGACCCCCGTATCGGCCTGAACGGCCTCGTCCTCAAACGCCGGACGGGCTGGATGCTTGGCTGATGTGCCGACTACGTCCCGGGAGGGCGAGTAAGGGCGGGTGGGTGGGGAAAAGCCCGTCCGGCGATTGAGGACGAGGCCGCAGGCCGATCGGCGGCAACCGGCCCTCCCGCCCGGGCCAGAACACCGCCCCCCGGAGGGCTTCAGCGGCGGCGCCGCAACGCCCGGGTGACCACGATCGCGGAAGCGAGAGCCACCGCGGCCACCGGCGCGGCCCACCGCAGCGTGGCGACCCCGCCGGACATCGCCTCGGGCACCGGCACAGGCGCGTACCGCCCACGCGGCGGCGCGTGATCGACCTCCTCCGCGCTCCGCCCGATCATCGTCCGCCGAGCATGCGCGGCCTCCGCGGCCGGCACATCCCCCACGTCCAACGGCCCGTCGAGATCATCGGCGAGCGGATCCAACGACGGAGGCGGCACCTCGGCCCGGAAAATCCCGTGCGTACCGTCCGCGGAGCCGGTGGGCCCCATGGGCTCCTCGGGCCCGGAGTCGCCAGAGTCGGCGGAGTCGGCGGAGTCGCCGGAGTCGCCGGAGTCCGCAGGGTCGGACTCGTCGGCGCGGTCGGCGGCATCAGCGGCAGCGGCGCCAGCGGCGCCAGCGGCGCCAGCGGCGCCAGCGGCGCCAGCGGCGCCAGCGGCCACACCCAACCCCTCCGCGAACCGCCCGAGCAGCCTCCGCGCCGCGCCCTCCACAGCCTGTGGAGAACTTTCCGCGATCTCGGCAACCCGCCCGTCCCCGGACGCGGTCCCGCTGAAGGCGACGTTCGTGCCCCCTTCCGCGGCGGGCGCGAGCCGCAGGACGAGGGAGAACTTCACGGCGCCGTTGCCGCGGACCTCGGCCCCCTCGCCCTCCAGGGAGTACGCGCCGTCGCCCCGCGCGGCGACCCGCAGCGCACCGCGATAGGTGATCGTGTGCCCGCCGACCCGCACTCTCAGCCGCCCGGACACGGGCGGCGAGTCCGCGTCGGCGTCGCGCTGCAGCCCCGGCACCGCACCGGCGACCCGCTCGGGGTCGGCCAGTGCCTCGCGGAGCGGCTCTTCCGGAACCGGTACGAACACCTCATGCTCCATGACAGTCGAGCGTACCGACGCCCGCCGCATGATGTATGCCTCTGACGCCACTTGTGACGCCACTTGCCCGCGCCCCGCGGCCGGACGACCCGTCAGTCGGCGTACCGCGGATGCACCAGCGTGGACGGCGCGAGGCCAGGACCGGGCGCGGGCCGCACCCGCTCGGCGGCCCGCGTCCCGGCCCGCAGGACCGCCGACGCCGTGGCCGCGGTGAGCCGGTCCGGGGTGCGTGCGGCGAGCACGAAGCCCCAGTCGCGCGGCTCTGCGGTGCCGTCGGCGGTCCGGTCGGGCCCGGCGGCGAAGCCGGCGTGACGGCCCGTCACGCGGTAGGGCGCGGTGAAGAAGCCCGCGGCGCGCAGCGTCGCGTCGACCGTCCAGTAGGTGTGGCCCCGGGTGACGACGGGCCCGGCGTGCACGGCGAACCGCCCGCCGTCGGCGAGGACGCGGGCGAGCAGGCCGTAGAACTCCTGCGAGTAGAGCTTGGTGCTCGCGGTGATGCCGGGGTCGGGCAGGTCGGCGAGCACGACGTCGTACGGGCGGCGGCGCTCGTGCGGTCCGCGCAGCCAGCGGAAGGCGTCGGCGTGGGTGACGTGCACCCGCCGGTCCCGGTACACGTGTCCGTTGAGCTCGCTGAGCGCCGGGTCGTTCCGGGCCAGCTTCACCACGCCCGGGTCGAGTTCGACGACGTCGACGCGGCGCACCCCGGAGTGCCGCAGCACCTCGCGGGCGGCGAGGCCGTCGCCACCGCCGAGGATCAGCACGCGCGCGTGCGGACCGCCGCGCATGGCGGGCTGGACGAGCGCCTGGTGGTAGCGGCGTTCGTCGCGGCCGCTGACGCGCAGCCTGCCGTCGAGGAACAGGTGCAGGGACTCGCGGTCGCCGCCGGTCAGGACGACTTCCTGGACGCCGGTCTGCACGGCGACGCGGATGTCGGAGCCGTACACGGCGCGGCGCGCGGCGCGCTCGAAGTCGTCGACGAGCACGGCCGCGGAGGCGAGCACGGCGAGGACGGTGACGTTGGCGCCGAGGAGTATCCAGCGGCCGCGGCCGCTCAAGTCCCGCCCGAACAGGCCGAAGACCAGCGCGCCGCCCGCGAGGACGTTGACGGCGCCGGTGAGCAGCGCCCCGGTGAGCTGCCCGAACCAGGGCAGGAGGAGGAAGGGGAAGGCGAGGCCGCCCACGAGCGCGCCCACATAGTCGGCGGCGAACAGGTCGGCCACCGCGCCGCCCGCGTCCTGCCGCCGGATGCGCTGGATCAGCACCATGAGCAGGGGCACTTCGGCGCCGATGAGGACGCCGATGACGAACGAGAAGGCCACGAAGAGATAGCGCGATCCGCTCGCCCACATCTCGCCCCGGTCCCCGGCCCAGGCGAACGCCGCGTACAGCACCATCGCGCTGCACCCGCCGACCAGCGCGAGCGCTGCCTCGACGAGGCCGAACCCGGCGGCGGCCCGGCACCGCAGCCGCTTGGCGAGCAGCGAGCCGACGCCCATCGCGAACACCATGACGGACAGCACGACGGAGGCCTGGGTGACGGAGTCACCGATCAAGTACGAGGCGAGGGCGACGAGTTCGAGCTCATACACGAGACCGCAGGCGGCACAGACGAACACGCCCACGAGGACGAGGAAGCGGCCTGTCCGGGGCGTGACGGGCAGTCGATCGCACGGCTCGATCACGCTGCGAACGCTACGTCACCGAACGCTTACACCAAGTCCCCCACATGGGTGGAGGTGCCCGGGGGAACGTGTAAACGACGCCGGTCCAGCCCGACAAAGGACCGCGAGGCGGGACGCGAAGCGACCGCCGGGCAGCACCTCAAACACCCGCCAGGCAGGGCGCGAAGCGCCCGCCGAGCGGGCAGGCGCAACGCGCCGAACAGCCGCCGACGGCGGGCAGCCCCCACAAGCGGCGTCCACCCCGCGGGCAACTGGAAACGGGAGGGCGGGTGGGAAAGTAACCGCTCAGAGCGCCGCAGGCATCCGCACGCCCACCCGAGTCCGCGTAGCCACCAACTGCCCGTCCTGCGGGTACGCATGCCACGTACGCCACATGACCGCGCCCTCGTGGCGCTGCGCGAGCATCGCGGTGAAGGCGTGCGGGATGCCGGGGAAGACGCCGGCGAGGCCGTGCGGGTGCTCGGTGACCAGGGCCAGCAACTCCTGTGCGCGGCCCGTGAACTGACCCCGTGACAGGGTCTCGACGCAGGCCGCGAACTCGTACTCCCACTCGCCCACCCGCTTGGAGACGCCCAGCGGCAGCGGGGTGCTGCTGCCGGGGATGCAGGCCACCGTCTCGGAGCAGGTCCCCTTCTCCTCCTCGAGGAGCACTTGGTGCGATGCCCCGAGAAGTCTCAACTGCACGGTCGCGCCGGACAGTTCGAGGTCGAGCGTGGCGAGCGCGGGCAACGGCTCGCGGCCGAGGGCCCAGGCCAGGTCCCCGGCGCGCGTGTCGGTGTAGACAGTCTTCAGGGTCGTGAGCATGGGTCGGCTCCGCTAGCACGCAATGGAGGTGGGGCCGGCGCACCCGGTCGGACACCAGGAGGTCGGAATGCCGGCTCGTGCCCACGGAAAAGTCCCGGTTGCTGACCTGAGAACGTCCGAGGGCGGTGTGACGGTTAAGAGGGAATCATGAACTGCGACACTGCCACAGCGTTTTTACCCAACTTCGTAGGGTTTCCATCCCGTAGAGGGCCGAACAGTTCATCTGTTCACGTTTCTACGAACCCAGACGATCCAGAAGCGTCCCGGTACGGTCGCCAATAGACCCATATCCCCCCTGACGCCCTCAACGACCCTCCTGTGCAGCCCTCTTGCACCACCGCGCGCAGGGCCCCCTTCAGCTACCCCACAACGACGAAGCGCCCGCCGGGAGTTGACCTCCCGCCGGGCGCTTCGCCCAGTGGACCAGCTGCCCCGTGTCAGCTGCCTCCGCCGCCTCCGCAGCCACCCCCGCCGCCGCCACCCCCGCCGCAGGACGAACCGCCGCCGCACGACGATCCGCCACCGCAGGACGAAGCGCTGCCGCAACTGGTCGCGCTCGAGCTCGTGTTGGAGCCGGAACCCGCCCACCAACTGCTGCTGCCCGACGCACGGCTCAGCCTCGGACGCCTGGTGCGCCTGCTGACGCCGTAGCCGATCGCCACCACGATCACGAGCCATACCATGAAGAAGAGGATCAGGATCATGGCCCTCACCTTCCTTTCCGTTCCCCCGTAGCGGGCCGGAGCCGTTCCCCCGGGCCGGTCCCGCCGTGCCGATCTCGTCCCGCGTCGTCGCGTGACAAGGGAATGCCCCCGGCCACCCCCGGCCAAAGCAGAGTTGAGGAAGTCCAGAGGTTCGGCGCAGGATGACGGCCATGACGTCCTCTTCCGGCCCTGCCGCCGCCTCCGCAGCCCCCGCAGCCCCCGGCACCCCTGGCACCCCCGGCTCCGCCGCGGCCGGCCGCCCGCTGCTCAACCGCCGCCTGGCCGAGTTCGGTACGACGATCTTCGCCGAGATGTCCGCGCTCGCGGTGCGGACCGGGGCGATCAACCTGGGCCAGGGTTTCCCGGACACGGACGGCCCCGAAGAGGTGCGCGAGGCGGCGGTGCGGGCGCTGCGCGACGGCCGCGGCAACCAGTACCCGCCGGGGCCCGGCGTGCCCGAGCTGCGCACGGCGGTCGCCGGGCACCAGTCGCGGCACTACGGCCTGTCGTACGACCCGGACCGCGAGGTCCTGGTCACGGCGGGCGCCACCGAGGCCATCGCGGCCTCGCTGCTCGCCCTGGTCGAGCCGGGCGACGAGGTGATCGCGCTCGAGCCGTACTACGACTCGTACGCCGCCTCGATCGCGCTCGCGGGCGGCACCCGGGTGCCCGTGACCCTGCGGCCGCGCGGCGGTCGCTTCGTACTCGACCTGGACGAGCTGCGCGACGCCGTCACCCCGCGCACCCGGCTGCTGCTCCTCAACACCCCGCACAACCCGACGGGCACCGTCCTCACCCGCGAGGAACTGGCCGAGATCGCGAAGCTCGCCGTCGAGCTTGACCTGCTCGTGGTCACCGACGAGGTCTACGAACACCTGGTCTTCGCCGACGGGACGACGCCCGCGCACCTGCCGCTCGCCTCGTTCCCCGGCATGCGCGAGCGCACCGTCACCATCGGCTCGGCGGGCAAGACGTTCTCGTTCACGGGCTGGAAGGTCGGCTGGGTGACGTCCACGCCCGAGCTGGTCACGGCCGTGCGCTCGGCGAAGCAGTACCTGACGTTCGTGGCCTCGGGCCCCTTCCAGTACGCGGTCGCGGAGGCGCTCGCGCTGCCCGACGCGTACTTCACGGCCGTCCGCGAGGACATGCGCGCCAAGCGGGACCTGCTGTCCGCGGGCCTGACGGCGGCGGGCTTCGAGGTCTACCGCCCGCAGGGCACGTACTTCATCACCACCGACATCCGCCCGCTCGGCGACGGCCGCTCGCACGGCGGCGACGGCTTCGCCTTCTGCCGCGCCCTGCCGGAGCGCGCCGGTGTCGTCGCCATCCCGAACGCGGTCTTCTACGACCACCGCGAGGCGGGCGCGCCCTTCGTACGGTTCGCGTTCTGCAAGCGCACGGAGGTCCTCGCGGACGCGGTGGACCGGCTGAAGGCGCTGTAGCCGCCTGAGGGTGGCGGCACGCACCCACACGGACCCACCCGGCTCGCGTCCGCCGCCGCGACCCCCGAGGGTTCGGGTGTGACCCACCCGAGCCCCACGGTCCCGGCCCCCCTCACCGAACCACCCCGCACCCAGTGCCGCACCTACGTGCCCAAGGGTCCGACCGCGGTGCGCGCGCTGGGTGTCTTCGCCGCGGCGCGGCTCACCGGGCTGCTCGCCGTGACGGCCGTGGCGCACGCCACCGGTCAGGACACCTTCCGGCTGCTCGGCCGCTCCTGGGACTCCCGCTGGTACACCGGCATCGCCGCCCACGGCTACGGCCGCACGCTCCACTTCGAGCCAGGTGTGGTCCAGAGCGACCTGGCGTTCTTCCCGCTGTACCCGGGCCTGATCCGCGCGGTCACCGCCGTCACGCCGCTGTCCCACGGCGCGGCGGGGCTCGTCGTGTCCTGGCTCGCCGCCGGGGCCGCCGCCCTCGGCATCTACGCGCTCGCCGCCCGGCTGTACGACCGCCGCACCGCCACCGTCCTGGTGCTCCTGTGGGGCCTGATGCCGCACTCCGTCATCCTGTCGATGGCCTACACCGAGCCGGTCCTCACCGCGCTCGCCGCCTGGTCCCTGTACGCGCTGCTCACCCGCCGCTGGCTGTGGGCGGGCACGCTCGCGGCGCTCGCGGGCCTGGCCCGGCCGAACGGTTTCGCGGTGGCGGCGGCGGTCGTCGCCGTGGCGGTGTACGAGATCGTGCGGCGGCGCGGGCGCGGCGTTCCCCCCAGGCTGTGGACGGGCGCGCTGCTCGCCCCGCTCGGCTGGGCCGCGTACGTCCTGTGGGTCGGGGTCCGCGAGGGCGACGCGCTCGGCGGCTACTTCGCGGTGCAGCGCGGCTGGGGCTCGCGCTTCGACCTCGGCGCGGGCTCGCTCGCCTTCGTCAAGCACCTGCTCCTGCACGGCGACAAGCTGGTGCACTCCATGACGCTGGTGATCGTCGCGGTGGCGGTGCTGCTGTTCGCGCTGCTCGTGGCCGACCGGGCGCCGCTTTCGCTGGTCGTCTACACCGGCGTACTGCTCCTGATCACGGTCGGCGGCTCGGGCTTCTTCGAGTCGAAGCCGCGCTTCCTGCTGCCCGCGTTCCCGCTCCTGATCCCGCTCGCCCTCGCGCTGGTCCGGACGACGAAAGCCCGGCCGAGGAACGCCTACCTGGTGATGGGCGCCCTGGCCGGGCTTTCGGTGGCGTACGGGACGTATCTGGTGACGATCGCCCGGATGCCGTTGTAGTCGCTCACGCGTGGCGCGGGCGCGGGGCCTGTGCCCCCGCCGACCGCGCCGTGGGGCCCTCAGGCCTCGTCGTCGCCGGGCTTGTCCTCGCCCTCGGCGGAGTCGACGGCCTGCTCCAGGCCGAGCTGCTCGACGAGCCAGCGGTCGAATTCGATCGCGGCCCGCACCCAGCTCACCGTCGACGAGACGAAGTGCTCCAGCGAGACACCCGTGCCGATCAGCATCTGGGCCTCGCCGATGAGGCGGACCGTGCCGTCGTCGTGGGTGTGGCTGTAGACCTTGGGCCACAGCGTGCGCCGGTTCCAGTCGTCGATGGACTCGAGGAGCTGAGACTTCTCCTCGATGCCGTGCGGCCGGTCGTAGAACGTCCGCACCGAGAAGACCTGCTGGTCGTCCTCGCCGCGGAACATGAAGTACGTACGGAACTCCTCCCACGGCGCCGCGAGGTCACCCTCGTCGTCGACGACGTACTTGAGCTCCATCTGGTCCAGGAGCTGCTTGACCAGGTCCTGGTCAGGGACGACGGGGCCCGCCGGTCCTGCGCCCTGCTGCGGATCGGGCTGCTGGCCCCCGAAATTCGGAATCGAGGACGGGTCGATGGTCACCGTTATTTCCCTTCGTACTTCGTACGGATTGAGCCATCCTCTCCCATGCCGGGCGGGGGCCCGCAACCCCCGCCCCTGGAAGTGACCGGTTACGGCGCCTTACAGCGTCTTCCCGGAAGCGGAGGCATCGGCCGGGCCCACGATGAGCCCGTCCCCGAAGACGTCCACGCGGACCGTGTCGCCGTCCTTGACCTCGCCCGCGAGGATCTCCTTGGCGAGCCGGTCGCCGATGGAGGTCTGGATGAGCCGGCGCAGCGGCCGCGCGCCGTACGCGGGGTCGTTGCCCTCGTCGGCGAGCCAGGCCAGCGCCGCGGGTGTGACGTCGAGGGTGAGCCGCCGCTCGGCGAGCCGGTCGGCGAGCCGCCCGATCTGCAGCTCGGCGATGTGCGCGAGCTCGTCCTTCGACAGCGCCGAGAAGACGACGAGGTCGTCGAGCCGGTTCAGGAATTCCGGCTTGAACGAGGCGCGTACGACCTCCAGAACCTGCTGTTTCTTCTCTTCCTCGCTGGTCAGCGGCTCGACGAGGTACTGGCTGCCGAGGTTGGACGTGAGGACGAGGATGGTGTTGCGGAAGTCCACCGTCCGCCCCTGCCCGTCCGTGAGCCGCCCGTCGTCGAGCACCTGGAGCAGGATGTCGAAGACCTCCGGGTGCGCCTTCTCGACCTCGTCGAGCAGCACGACGGAGTACGGCCGCCGGCGCACGGCCTCGGTGAGCTGACCGCCCTCCTCGTACCCGACGTAGCCGGGAGGGGCGCCGACGAGGCGGGCCACGCTGTGCTTCTCGCCGTACTCGCTCATGTCGATGCGGATCATGGCCCGCTCGTCGTCGAAGAGGAAGTCGGCGAGGGCCTTGGCCAGCTCGGTCTTGCCGACGCCGGTGGGGCCGAGGAAGAGGAAGGAGCCGGTGGGCCGGTCGGGGTCCGCGATGCCCGCGCGGGTCCTGCGCACCGCGTCCGACACGGCCCGCACGGCCTCGCCCTGCCCGATGAGCCGCTTGCCCAGCTCGTCCTCCATCCGCAGCAGCTTCTGCGTCTCGCCCTCGAGGAGGCGTCCGGCGGGAATCCCGGTCCAGGCGGCGACGACGTCGGCGATGTCGTCGGCCCCGACCTCGTCCTTGACCATGGTGTCGGCCTTGGCGGCCTCCTCCTCGGCCTCGGACGCGGCCTCCAGGTCCCGCTCCACGGCGGGGATCTCTCCGTACAGCAGCTTGGACGCGGTGTCGAAGTCGCCGTCCCGCTGGGCGCGTTCGGCCTGCCCGCGGAGCTCGTCGAGCTTCTCCTTCAGCTCACCGACGCGGTTGAGGGACTGCTTCTCCTTCTCCCACCGGGCGGTGAGGCCGCGCAGCTCCTCCTCCTTGTCGGCGAGGTCGCGCCGCAGCTTGTCGAGCCGCTCCTTGGAGGCCGGGTCGGTCTCCTTGCTGAGCGCCAGCTCCTCCATCCGCAGCCGGTCGACGGCGCGCTGCAGCTCGTCGATCTCGACGGGCGAGGAGTCGATCTCCATCCGCAGCCGGGACGCGGCCTCGTCGACGAGGTCGATGGCCTTGTCGGGGAGGAACCGGGAGGTGATGTACCGATCGGAGAGGGTGGCGGCGGCGACGAGCGCGCTGTCGGCGATCTGCACCTTGTGGTGGGCCTCGTACCGCCCCTTGAGCCCGCGCAGGATGGCGATGGAGTCCTCGACGGACGGCTCGGCGACGAGCACCTGCTGGAACCGCCGCTCCAGGGCGGGGTCCTTCTCGACCCGCTCGCGGTACTCGTCGAGGGTGGTGGCACCCACCATCCGCAGCTCACCGCGCGCCAGCATGGGCTTGAGCATGTTGCCCGCGTCCATGGCGGAATCCCCACCGGCACCCGCACCCACCACGGTGTGCAGCTCGTCGATGAACGTGATGATCTGCCCGTCGCTCTCCTTGATCTCGGAGAGGACGGTCTTCAGGCGCTCCTCGAACTCACCGCGGTACTTCGCGCCCGCGACCATGGCACCGAGGTCCAGCGAGACGAGCCGCTTGTTCTTCAGCGACTCCGGCACGTCCCCCTTCACGATGCGCTGCGCGAGCCCTTCGACGACGGCGGTCTTGCCGACGCCCGGCTCGCCGATGAGCACCGGATTGTTCTTCGTACGCCGCGAAAGGACCTGCACGACCCGCCGGATCTCCTGGTCCCGCCCGATGACGGGGTCCAGGCGCCCCTCCCGGGCCGCGGCGGTGAAGTCCGTGCCGAACTTCTCCAGGGCCTTGTACTGCCCCTCGGGGTCGGGGGTGGTCACGCGACGTCCTCCGCGGCTGGTCTCGAAGGCGTCGAGCAGCTTCTTCGCGCTCGCGCCGTTCTGGTTCAGTACGTCAGCGGCGGCGCCGCCCTTCGCGGCGAGGCCGATGAGCAGGTGTTCGGTGGAGAGGTACTCGTCGCCGAGCTCCTTCGCGCGCTGCGCCGCGTCGGCGACGACGGCCAGCATCTCGCGGTTGGGCTGCGGCGGGGCGACCGTCGACCCGGTGACGCTGGGCAGCGCGCCGAGGGCGCGCTCGGCGCCGGCGCGCACGGCCGCCTGGTCCGCCTCGACGGCGGCGAGCAGGTCGGTGATGTTCTCGTTGTCCTGCCCCTCGAGCAGCGCGAGCAGCAGATGCGCGGGGGTCAGATCGGGGTGGCCTCCGGACACGGCCCGGCTGGTAGCCGCGTTGATCGCGTCCCGGCTCCTGTTGGTCAGCTCGGCGTCCACGTGCGGGTTCTCCTCCTCGCTCTGGGTCTGACCTAACCAACGTACACAAAGTTGAGCCTATTCCGCTCAAGGAGGCTGTGGAAGGCCGTACCGTATGCGCACACACCACAGCGGCGCCACCGTGTTCAGGTCCACGGTGACGCCGCTGCTGGGGGAAGCACCTGCGCGATTTACAACGACGGGGGAATCGCGTCAGGCGCTGCGGGGGGTGGTAGCGAGGGGGTCGGCGGAGGCGGTGTGCCGCTCGACGGCCTTGTGGTCGGCGTCGCGCTTCCGCTTGTCGATGAGCTGGTGGTCGCGCTGGTCGAGGTTCACGAAGACCATGCCGTAGCGCACGGCGCAGCGGACCGGCTGCGGGGCGCCGCGGGGGCGGCGGAGGCAGCGGTAGGCGCGGATGTCCTCGTCGTCGTCGCGCACGATGATGACGGGCTCGCCGACCAGGGTGACCATCAACGAGTCGCCGGGGTGGGGGATCGCGGTGACGAGGTCGATGAAGTGCCAGCCGGAGCGGTAGGCGGTGGCCATTTCGCGGCGGAAGGTGCGGTCGTCAGGGGGAGTGGTCATGCTCCACCTCCTGACGGAGCCACGATCCAGCCCAGGTCGGGCGGCGCAGCGGAAGCCGAAGTCGTCTCGGCGGGAGCCGACTTTGGCACCTGCCAGCCAAGGTCGAGAGTGCTCACCGCGCCCAAGACCACCCCTGCGGAGAGGGTGGTGACAAGCACCGAGCGAAGCATGCGCTGATACATGGTCGGCTTCGTCCTCACTTGGTAGGTTCCTCTCCCCCGGCACAACAAGACGATGTCTCAATCGAGCACGTCAAAGCCACAGGGTGGATGCATCATGTTCCTGCACGTTCAGGACCCTGGGGGGTGGAGAATTGCTCACAACAGATACGAAACCGACACATCCTCACCCCGCAACGCCACTTTGCGGTGAGGGCGCGAGGTTGTACGCCAGCGCCCTGAGCAACGGCCGTCTGGCACGCGCCGAGGCTGAGAACGCTCCCTGCCTACTGGATTCCGCGCTGCTGCACCCCGATCCGGACGATCCGGACTGGTTGCGACCGGTACTTCCCTCCACGGCACTCGCACAGCGTCTCCATCCCATCGAGCAGGAGATTCAGGAGCGCAGACGCCTCGCGGTCGAACTGACCGATGTCTTCGAGCCATTCATGGCCATCACCACGCGGGCCGCACCCACGACGCATGCGATCACTCTGCTGGAAGGTGAACTCCGCATCAACGAGGCCATCGAAAGGGCCACCGCGGAGTGCCGTCACGAAGTGCTCACCGTCCAGCCCGGAGGGGGTCGCAGCGAGAACGTTCTGAACGTCGCCCTGAAGCGCGGACAGACCGTCATCGACCGCGGCATCACCATGCGCACGCTCTATCAGCACACGGTCAGGCACAGCCAGGGAACCCTCGCCTACGCGGCCCGTATGACGTCGAAGAACGTGGAGATACGGACGCTGGAGGAGCTCATCGACCGGCTGATGATCTTCGACCGGAGCGTCGCGCTCCTCCCGGCGCGCGCCGACCGTCAGGACGCGTTGGAAATCCGCCATCCCGTGCTGGTCGAGTACCTGGCCAAGGTCTTCGAGCAACAATGGCAACTGGCAACACCGCTGGTGGACGAAGTACCGTACCCGCCCTCCACCGACGGCATCACCGGCGTACAACGCTCCATAGCCCGACTCCTCATCGAAGGCCACGTAGACGAAGCCATCGCCCGCCGCCTCGGCATGAACGTCCGCACCTGCCGTGCCCACATCGCCAAAATCGCCGCCGCCCTGGGCAGCGGAAGCCGCGCCCAACTCGGCTACCTCATCGCCCAGTCCGGAATCCTCGAGCAGGACAAACCGAGATGACCACCGAACCCCGCCCTCACCCACACGGACCCGACGAGTTGTGTGAGGCGGGTTCGGCCCTCTACGCCCGCGCCCTGCGCGAAGGCCGCGTCCCGCACCAGGACGCCGACGACGCCCCCTGTCTGATCGACTTCGGCCTGCTGCACCCGGACATCGACGACATGGCCTGGCTGCGCCCCACCGCCCCGGCCATCGCGCTGCCGCAACTCCTGCGCGGCATCGAGGACCACATCGCCCGCCACCGCGAACGCGAAGAGAAGCTGATGGCGATGTTCGAGCCGCTGATGGCCCTTGACGCCCGCCAGACCTCCGGGGCGGAGGCTCCCGAAATCACCGTCCTCGACGGCTTCGAACGCATCAACACGGCGATCACACAGGCCATGACCGACGCCCGGCACGAACTCCTCACCGTGCAGCCCGGCGGCGCCCGCTCCCCCGAGATACTGGCCGACGCGCTGCCCCGCGAACAGGAATTCCTCTCCCGCGGCTGCCGTATGCGCACGCTGTACCAGCACACGACGCGCCACTCGCTGCCCGCCCTGGCCCATTACGAGCAACTGGACGGCGACGTAGAAGTCCGCACGCTCAACGAAGTAACCGAACGCATGGTGGTCCTGGACCACTCGGTGGCTTTCATCCCCGGGAGCAAGGACCGCACGGTGGCGCTCGAAGTACGCCAGCCGGCCATCGTGGACTACCTCATCACCACCTTCGAACGCCTGTGGAGCCTGGCCACCCCCATGTTCCCGAACGCGGCCCAACTCCCCGCCGAGAACGGCGTCACCACCCGTCAGCGGGCCATCGCCGAACTCCTCATAGAGGGCCTCACCGACACGGAGATAGCCGCGCGCCTCGGCATGAACGTCCGCACAGCGCGCGAACACATCGCCAAACTCGCCGCGATCCTCGGCAGCAACAGCCGCGCCCAACTCGGCTATCTCATTGGCCAGTCAGGCATCCTCGACCAGAATCACTAGCTGTCGGGCACCTGGGGCGGGGGCTTCAGGAGGGGGCGGGGAGGTACGGCGACGTGGTGACGGAGCACAGGCCGCACGAGGCGGGTGAGTTGTGCGAGGCCGGCGGCGCCCTCTATGTCCGCGCCCTGCAAGAAGGCCGCGTCCACGTCTCCGACGCTGCACGAACCCCCTGCCTGACGCAGCTCGGCCTGCTCCTCCCGGATCCCCGGGACGGACACTGCCTGCGCCCCATTCCTCCGTCCGTGGCCCTGCCCCGCCTGCTGCGGACCATCGACGAGCGGGTTCTCGACGACCGTAGGCGCGAGGAGCGCCTGGCCAAGAAATTCGAACCTCTCTTATCGTTGGATGCGCTCGCGAATTCCTCGGGTGGTACCACCGCATTCACCTTGCTGGACGGCCTCCGGCACATCAACCTGACGATCACTCAAGCGACAGACACGGCATCGCAGGAGATACTCACCATCCAGCCTGGCGGAGCACGCCCCCTCGACGCGCTGGCCATCGCCTTCCCCCGCGATCAGGCCTTCCTTGCCAGGGGATGCAGGATGCGGACCCTTTACCAGCACACCACCCGCCACGCGCTACCCGTACTCGCTCATTACGAACGGCTGATGGGCGACGTGGAGGTCCGGACGCTCGACGAGGTGACAGAACGGCTCATCGTCGTGGACCGATCGGTGGCATTCATCCCCGCGAATGAACGTCGCACACTCGCGCTGGAAGTGCGGCACCCGGCCATCGTCACCAATCTCGTGACGACGTTCGAGTTGCTGTGGCGACTGGCTACCCCCATGTTCCCCAAAGCCGACAGCCCGCCCTCGCGCAACGGCATAACCCCCCGCCAACAAGCCATAGCCGCCCTCCTCACAGAAGGCCTCACCGACGCCGAAATAGCCGCCCGCCTGGGAATGAACGTCCGCACGGCCCGGGTCCACATAGCCAAACTCTCGGCCGTCCTCCAAAGCACCAGCCGGGCCCAACTCGGCTATCTCATCGGCAGGTCGGGAATCCTCGACCACGGTCGCTGAACCCCACCACGTCAGTGGTGGACGGCCCGCTGCAGCGGCAGCCCAAGGGCCCGCAGCGCCTCCCGGGCCACGCACTCCGCGTCGAGCCCGCCCGCGCCGAGGTCGAGGACGGCGGACTGTTCCCACCGTACGGACGAGGGGCGCCCCATGCTGACCTGCCAGGAGGGCGTGCGGGGGGACGGCCGGTCGTCGAGGGCTATGTTCAGGACGCGGACGACGGAGACCTTGGCGACGACCTGGAGCGGGAAGTCCCCCGCCAGCATCTGGCGGTCGACGACCCAGGTCACGGGGTACCCGCGGCCGTGGAGGTCGGCGGCGATGGCGTGCATGAGGGGGGCGTAACAGGCGGGCGCGAGGCCCGCGGCCGACGGCGGCGGCGCGGCGTCCGGGGCGGCGGCGGGGGCCGGGCCTCTCACAGCGGGCTCCCGCGCGGCGGGGGCCTGCGCAGCGGGGGCCTGCGCGGCGTGCGCCCTCGCGGCGGGAGTCTTCACCCGGGCTGCGTCCATACGGCTCTCACCTCATCGTCCACTCACTGCACCACCCGCGCGGCACCACCCTGCGGGTCGAAGAGCAGGACCACATGCCGCGCCCCCGGCGAACGCTCCGGCTCCGACGCCAGCACGGTGACCGTTCCGGGCCCCTTCGTAGGGTGCCGCAACGGCCGTACGTCGTCCGCCGAATGGGGATTCAGCTCCGCGCTGCGCCGGTAGATGGGCCCCGCGCGACGGTCCTCGAGAACATCCTGGTGCAGCCGCGCGAGCGCGCGGTTGCCGGGGTACTGGATGCGGGCGTACCTGAGCTGGCTGAGCACGGGCGGCGCCCACCGCGTCTCCCAGTCCATGAGCGTGTGCTCGCGGGCCTCGTCGGACAGCGCGATCCAGCGCAGCGGGTTCTCGGGCGGCACTCCGCCGGCGAACAGCTCGGCGAACTGCTCGTTGTACGCGACCAGATCCCACTGGACGTTGATGACGTACGCCATCTCGCGCTGCCCGGACACCGCGCGCTGCCAGGCCCCGGCACAGGCGAGGACGGTCCCGCCGTCGGGCGACAGCGGATGGGGCGGGCGCCGACCCAGGGTCAGCAAGTACACGTGCGTGAACTCTTCCTCGCTCATTCGGAGCACCTGGCCCACCCGGCGCAGATAGTCGTCGCGCGGCGATATCTTCCCGGACTCGAATCGGTGGTACGTACCGACAGCCCGGTTGGTGAGAATGTCCATATCGGGCTGCGAGAGCCCGATAACCCGTGGTCCGGGCCGCCCCGACGGTTTCGGATTCAACCCCACTTCCTCGGGCCGGATTCTGGCCCGCAGCCTTCTGAGTATTGCGCGCAGTCCGTCCTCGACCACCCCTCACCCCCCTTCCCCGCACCTGCGGCCGCGAAGTCCCCCGAGCGCAGCCTCTGCACCATAAACCCCAGCGCCGCACCGACCAACGGAGCCCGCCCGCAAGTCGGCCAGGGATTCCGAGCAGCCGACTCGCGCACCAACACGGCAGGTCACCCATGCCGTATGGTCAACTCCCGGCAGCGGGAAGGGAGATCGGCTCGAATTGATCTGGCGGGGCCGATTCTCTCGCCGCGGGATTCTTCCCGATGGCTGAGTTGCAGTCGTTTTGGGGAGCTATGGGCGGACTGTGCCCCGTCTGTCTTCCCGAGGTCCGCGCGAGGTCTTCGCGCGTGTCCGGTGAGCCTGCGTGCGACCCCCGCGCCGACGGGTCCGTACGCGTCGGCCGCCGGCCCCCACGTGCGGCGGGAGGCCGATGCCCCGCCGCGTTCCGAATTATTGGGCCAGGATTCCTAGAAATAGATCCGCCATTGAATACGCGGAGGCCGCTGGCAACAATGGCCCCCCACGCACAACACCGTCGCGCGTGCGAATGACCGGCGCACGCGCGAACGCCTCAGAAGCAACATCAGCAACACCAGAAGCCGGATAGGGGGACCGAGGGAGCATCGTGCAGGACGGAGCGGTGCGGGAGCACGAGGACCACGACCACACGGTGCTCTGCGAAGCGGGCCGCGCGGCCTATGCGCGTGCGCTGGCCGAGGGCCGGGTGCCGCGCGCCGCGGCCGAGCGGGCGTCCTGCCTCGTCGACGCCGGGCTCCTGCACGCCGACCCCGACGACACGTCGGCGCTGCGTCCCGCCATCCCCCTGATCGCCCTCCCGCGGCTCCTCGACGACATCGAGGAGAGCATCGCGCGCCACCGCGGCCGCGCCTCCCGACTGGCCACCGCCTTCGAACCGTTCCTGCGGCTCGGCGCGGGAACGGCGGCCGGCGCGGCGGCCGCGCACGTCACCGTGCTCAAGGGCGTGCCCCGCCTCAGGCAGGCCGTGCGGCAGGCCCTGGCGGACGCCTCGCACGAGGTCCTCGGTATCCAGCCTGCCCATCCCGGCCAGGACCGGCTGCTGCCGTACGACGAGCCGTGGCGCATGGCCGAGTTCGCGGCCCGCGGCGGGCAGCTGCGTACGCTCTCCCGCCCGGGCACGACGCGCGACACGCTGCCCGCCCTCGCGCCCCCGGCCGGGACCGGCGTCGTCCGCGAGGTGCGCACACTCGACGAACTCCCGCCCTGCCTGCTCGTCTTCGACCGGGACGTGGCGTTCATCCCCGCGTCCGAGGACGGCCGGATCGCCTTCGAACTGCGCTCTCCCGCGCTGATCACCTATGTCGCCACGGCCTTCGACATCCTCTGGCGGCTTGCGAGCCCGGTGCACCGCGACGACACCCCGCGCCCTCCGGACCAGGCGGTCGGCCCGGTCCAGCGGGCCGTCGCACGCCTGCTCACCGAAGGCCTCACGGACACGGAGATCGCGGGGCGCCTCGGCATGAACGTACGCACCGTCCGCGTGCACATCGCGAAACTCGCCGCCGTGCTCGGCAGCGGCAGCCGCACCCAACTCGGCTTCCTCATCGGCCGGTCCGGATTGCTCGACCGGCAGCACTGAGCGCGCGCGGGTCGAGAGGTTGCGCGGTTGCGCGGTCACACCCTCAGGGCCTGGGGGGTGTGGGCGGCTTCAGCAGTTCAGCAGGTCCACAACGGGGAGGAAGCATCACCATGTCCAGCGACAGCGGACCGCACAGACCGCACCGGGCCGACGAGCCCTGCGCCCCCGGCTCCGCCCTCTACGTACGCGCCCTGCGCGAGGGCCGCGTACACAGCCGGGAGGCCGAATCCGTGCCGTGCCTCGTCGACTTCGGGCTGCTGCACCCGGACGTCGACGACATGCAGTGGCTGCTGCCGAGCGAGCCCGCGAACGCGCTGCTGCGGCTGTTGCGCGGGATCGAGGAGGAGGTCGCCCACGAGCGGCAGCGCGAGGCGGACCTTGCGGCGGCGTTCGAGCCGCTGCTGCCCCTCGGCCTCCCCGGCGGCCTCGCGAACACCGCGGCTGCCTCCCCGCCCTCGGCCCTCACCTCTCTCAAGGGCCTCCCCCGCATCAACGCCGCCATGGACGAGGCCGTCTCCCGCTGCACCCGCGAGGTCCTGACCATCCAGCCCGGCGGCTTCCGCCTCATCTCCGATCTCGGGTCCGCGCCGCCCCGCGAGCAGGCGCTCCTGTCCCGCGGGTGCCGGGTGCGCACGCTGTACCAGCACACCACCCGGCACGCCCCGCCCGTGATCGCGCACTTCGAGCGGCTGGAGGGGGACGTGGAGGCGCGCACGCTGAGCGAAGTCACCGAGCAGCTCGTGGTGTTCGACCGTACGGTCGCCTTCGTGCCGGCCGACCGGGACTTCGCCGAGGCCCTGGAGATCCGCGCCCCGGCCCTCGTCGGCTATCTCGCCGCCCTCTTCGACCGGCTCTGGCAGCTCGCCACGCCGATGTTCCCGCACCCGGCCGCCCCGCAGCCCGCCGAGAACGGCGTCACCGCTCGGCAGCGGACCATCGCGGGGCTTCTCGTCGAGGGCCTCACGGACGCCGACATCGCCGACCGGCTCGGCATGAACGTACGGACCGTACGCGTCCACATCGCCAAGCTCGCCACCACCCTGGGCAGCACCAGCCGCACCCAACTCGGCTTCCTCATCGGCCGCTCGGGAATCCTGGGCCCCGGGCAAACCCGCTGAATCACGAACGTCCGGAATTGGAGCCACTTGCCCCCACCTCCGCCCGTTGCACCGCAACAAGATGACGGTAGCGGAGAGTGGGCGGAGCGTTGCATCGTGGTGACGGCGGCGGGGAACGGCCAGTCCCACTTCGGTACTGGAACCGGACCGCTCCCGGCCGCCAGGTGGCTCTGTCGTGGTCTCCCCCCGCAGAGTCGCGCTTCCCTAAGGGTCGCCCCGGTTCGGCTACGCCCCGTGGCCGGCCGGGGCGTTCACGTCCGCGGGGGGAGTGAGCGCCCCGGAACCGCGGGCGGCCCCGGCGGCTCAGGCCCGCGGCGCGTTCTCGTCCGCCCACTCCCGCAGCAGCCGCTCCCGCTCGTCCCGGCGCGGGCTGCCGCCCTCGTGCGAGCGGCCCCACTCGGCCATCGCCGCCAGCGTGGTCATCATCGTGGCGGCGCCCTCGGTGAGGCGGGTCAGGAGCGCGCGGGACAGGTTGTACTCCCGCTGCGAGTAGCCGTACGCCGTGGCGACGTACGCCGTCAGCTCGACCTCCTCGTCGGCGGTCTCCACGCACACCGTCATCGACGGGGCGTCGTCGCCGCCGCCGAGGCCCACCGTGAGCGCCATGTCGACCACCATGCCGACCTGCCGCCGCAGGGACTTCACGGGGACGTCCTCGACGGTCAGGGCGCACACGTCGTCCCACAGCCACAGGCCGTCCTGCTTGTGCCCGAGCCCCGCGACGCCCTCGGGGGTCAGCCGCACCCCGGGGGCCAGACCGGAGGGCTTCGAGCCCACGTACACATCGCCCTCGGCGATCCAGAACAGCCCCACCATGGCCATGAGAACCTGCTTCCCCCGGATGAAAGATGAAGGTGAACGACGAAACGGAGTGGTCGACTCAGCGGTCAGCCTAGAGTCGCCCCGCGCAACGCGCGAAAGGGCCGGGTCGGTTCCCGCAGCAGCGGAAATCCACCCGGCCCCCGTAAGACGCCCACAAGCGGGCTATGGATCCTGCGACCTCTTGGGCCGCCACACCACGAGCGCGCTGGCCTGCTGCACGTCCTGGTACGGCACGAGATCGCGGCGGTAGGACGCGTGCACCGCGGCCTCCCGCTGCTGCATCGCCGCCGCCGCGCCCTCGACGGCCGCCGAGAGCTCGGCCACGCGCGCCTGCAGCGCCGCGACCTGGTTCTCCAGCTCGATGATGCGTTTGATGCCCGCGAGGTTGATGCCTTCCTCCTGCGACAACTGCTGGACCGTGCGCAGCAGTTCGATGTCGCGGGCGGAATACCGCCGGCCCCGGCCGGCGGTGCGGTCGGGCGAGACCAGGCCCAGGCGGTCGTACTGCCTCAGGGTCTGCGGATGCAGGCCGGAGAGCTGGGCCGCCACCGAAATGACGTACACCGGGGTCTCGTCCGTCAGTTGATACGGGTTGCGTCGGCGGCCGTCCCGCTCCATGAGGTCACGCTCCCTTCGCGGCCTTGAACAGTTCTGCCCGCGGATCGGTGTCCGCAGTCGCCTTTCGGTACGCCTCAAGTGCTTCCTGCGCGGCGGGCGACAGCGTGGCCGGCACGGCGACCTCCACTGTCACGAGCAGATCGCCCCGGCTGCCGTCCTTGCGGACCGCGCCCTTGCCGCGGGCGCGCATGGTGCGGCCGTTGGGCGTGCCGGGGGGCAGCTTCAGGGTGACGGACGGGCCGCCCAGGGTGGGCACCTTGACCTCGCCGCCGAGCGCCGCTTCCGCGTACGTCACCGGCACCGTCACCGTCAGGTTGTCGCCCTTGCGGCCGAAGACCGGGTGGGCGTCCACGTGCACGACCACGTACAGATCGCCCGCCGGGCCGCCGCGTTCGCCGGGGCCGCCCTTGCCACGCAGGCGGATCCGCTGGCCGTCGGAGACGCCCGCCGGAATGCGCACCTGCATCGTGCGGGACGACTTGGCGCGGCCGGAGCCCTTGCACACCTCGCAGGGGTCCTGCGCGATGAGGCCGCGGCCCTTGCAGTCCACGCACGGGTCGGTGAGCGAGAAGCCGCCACCGCCGCCGCGCGAGACCTGTCCGGTGCCCACGCACGTCGGGCAGACGCGCGGGGTGCCGTTCTTGTCGCCCGTGCCCGAGCACGCCTTGCACGGCGCCTGGGAGGACATGCGCAGCGGAACCGTCGCGCCGTCCACCGCCTCCGTGAAGCTCAGCGTGACCTCGGACTCGATGTCCTGGCCGCGGCGCGGTTGCGTACGCGTGCCCGCGGTCGCGCCGCCGCGGTTGAACAAGCCCCCGAAGACGTCACCGAGACCGCCCCCGAAGCCGCCGGCGCCCGCTCCGCCGCCCTGGGGGCCGCCTCCGAAGAGGTCGCCCAGGTCGAAGTTGAACGAGCCGCCGCCGGTGCCTCCCGGGCCCGGCCTGAAACCGCCGTTGCCGAAGAGCGCGCGGGCCTCGTCGTACTCCTTGCGCTTCTTCGGGTCGCCGAGGATGTCGTTGGCCTCGGAGATCTCCTTGAAGCGCTCCTCGGCCTTCACGTTGCCCTTGTTGGCGTCCGGGTGGTTCTCGCGGGCGAGCTTCCGGTACGCCTTCTTGATCTCGGCTTCGGTGGCGTCCTTGGGGACGCCGAGGACCTTGTAGTAGTCCTTCTCGATGAAGTCCTTGGTGCTCATCCCCGACGTCCCTCCTTCCCTGTCATCCGGCGGGCCCCGGCGCCGAGGTCGCCCTCGGCGCCGAAGCCGCCGTCCGTCTCGGCGTCAGCCCTCGTCCGGGCCACCGCTCTCCTTGTCCTGGGCACCGTCGGCGCCGTCGGTCTTGCTCTCCGCGTCCGGCGCGGCCTCGTCGCCCTCGGGCGCCTCGGACTTCACCGTCTGCGCGCCGGGCTGCGGCTCGGCGACGGCCACGCGCGCGGGGCGCACGACCCGCTCGCCGATGCGATACCCCGGCTGGAGAATCGCGACGCACGTCGTCTCCGTGACGTCCGGGGCGTAGCTGTGCATCAGCGCTTCGTGGATCGTCGGGTCGAAGGGCTCGCCCTCCTTGCCGAACTGCTGCAGACCCATCTTGGCGACGACGGTCTCCAGCGCCTCGGCGACCGACTTGAAGCCGCCGACCAGCTCGCCGTGTTCCCTCGCCCGGCCGACGTCGTCGAGCGTCGGGAGCAGTTCGGTCAGGAGGTTCGCCGCGGCGATCTCCTTGACCGTCACCTTGTCCCGCTCGACCCGCCGGCGGTAGTTCTGATACTCGGCCTGCAGCCGCTGGAGATCCGCGGTGCGCTCGTTGAGCGCGGTGCGGACCTGGTCCAGCTGGGCCGTCAGGCCGACGGCCTGGTTCGCGTCCCCGGCCGGGGCCGCCGGGCCCTCCTCGGTGGAGGGCCCTTCGGCCTGCGGCGCCTTGTCGTCAGGAGTGGCGCCGCCGGAGGGGACGTCGGGCTGCTCGGCGTTCTCGCCGAAGCCCGGGGTCTCCTCCGTCATCAGGCAGCGCCGCCCTTCGCGTCACCGGGCTTCTCGTCGTCGACGATCTCGGCGTCCACGACGTCGTCTTCCTTGGACATGTTCGGCGCCTCGGCGCCCGGGGCGGCGCCCTCGGCACCGGCGGCGGCCGCTCCGGCCTGGGCGTCGGCGTACATCGCCTGGCCCAGCTTCTGGGAGACGGCCGCGACCTTCTCCGTGGCGGTGCGGATCTCGGCCGTGTCCTCGCCCTTGAGCTTCTCCTTCAGCTCGCCGACGGCGGTCTCGACCTCGGTCTTGACGTCGGCCGGGACCTTGTCCTCGTTGTCCTTGAGGAACTTCTCCGTCTGGTAGACGAGCTGCTCGCCCTGGTTGCGGCTCTCGGCGGCCTCGCGGCGGGCGTGGTCCTCGTCCGCGTACTTCTCGGCCTCTTCGCGCATCCGGTTGACCTCGTCCTTCGGCAGCGAGGAGCCGCCGGTGACGGTCATCTTCTGCTCCTTGCCCGTGCCGAGGTCCTTCGCGGTCACGTGCATGATGCCGTTGGCGTCGATGTCGAAGGAGACCTCGATCTGCGGGACGCCGCGCGGCGCCGGGGGCAGACCGGTGAGCTCGAACATCCCGAGCTTCTTGTTGTACGCCGCGATCTCGCGCTCGCCCTGGTAGACCTGGATCTGCACGGAGGGCTGGTTGTCCTCGGCGGTGGTGAAGATCTCGGACCGCTTGGTCGGGATCGTCGTGTTCCGCTCGATGAGCTTCGTCATGATGCCGCCCTTGGTCTCGATGCCAAGCGACAGCGGGGTCACGTCGAGGAGCAGGACGTCCTTGACCTCACCCTTGAGGACACCGGCCTGCAGGGCGGCGCCGATGGCGACGACCTCGTCCGGGTTCACACCCTTGTTGGCCTCGTTGCCGCCGGTCAGCTCCTTGACGAGCTCGGCGACGGCGGGCATGCGGGTGGAGCCGCCGACGAGAACGACGTGGTCGATCTCGGAGAGCTGGATGCCCGCGTCCTTGATGACGTTGTGGAACGGCGTCTTGCAGCGCTCCAGGAGGTCGGACGTGAGCTGCTGGAACTGGGCGCGGGTGAGCTTCTCGTCCAGGTGCAGCGGGCCCTCGGCGGAGGCGGTGATGTAGGGAAGGTTGATCGTCGTCTCGGTCGAGGACGACAGCTCGATCTTCGCCTTCTCGGCGGCCTCGCGCAGGCGCTGGAGCGCCATCTTGTCCTTGGAGAGGTCCACGCCGTGGCCGTTGTTGAACTGCTTGACCAGGTAGTCGACGACGCGCTGGTCCCAGTCGTCACCACCGAGGTGGTTGTCGCCGTTGGTGGCCTTCACCTCGACGACGCCGTCGCCGATCTCGAGCAGCGAGACGTCGAAGGTGCCGCCACCGAGGTCGAAGACCAGAATGGTCTGGTCGTCCTTGTCCAGGCCGTAGGCCAGGGCGGCGGCGGTCGGCTCGTTGACAATACGCAGGACGTTCAGGCCCGCGATCTCGCCGGCCTCCTTGGTGGCCTGGCGCTCGGAGTCATTGAAGTACGCAGGCACGGTGATGACCGCGTCCGTGACCTTCTCGCCCAGGTAGGACTCGGCGTCGCGCTTCAGCTTCTGCAGGATGAAGGCGCTGATCTGCTGCGGGTTGAAGTTCTTGTCGTCGATGTCCACCTTCCAGTCAGTGCCCATGTGGCGCTTGACGGAGCGGATGGTCCTGTCGACGTTGGTGACCGCCTGGCGCTTCGCAACCTCGCCGACCAGCACTTCACCGTTCTTCGCGAAGGCGACGACGGACGGCGTGGTCCTGGCACCCTCGGCGTTGGTGATGACGGTGGGCTCGCCGCCCTCCAGAACGCTGACGACGGAGTTAGTCGTGCCCAGGTCGATGCCGACCGCACGTGCCATTTCAATTCCTCCAGATACCTTCTTGAGTGGAACTGGCTCAAGGATGCATCAGCGGTCCCCTTGAGTCAACAGAGCTGAGTCTGGCCGACTCAACTCTTATCCAGCCCTTACGCGCAACCCAATCCGAGCCCGTCGAGGGGTCCCCCCTGCTCCTTAAGAGCTTGGGGGAGTTTGAGGACGAGCGCGAAGCGCGATCGAGGGCGCGCCAGGGCAAGGGCAACCTGAGCGACACAGATCACCGCCTTGCTGGCTACAGTGCGGCGAAGTAAGTGGGTAGTCTCAGACGGACTGCATAAGTTACCGCTTAGTAATAGTTCGCTTCGCAGGCCCGGGGAGCCCCCATGCAACTCGCCGCGATCATCGTGTCGCTGGTCCTAATCGCGGTCGGCGTCGCGCTGTTCGGCCGTGCCATCGTGCAGATCTACCAGTTCATGCGGCTCGGCCAGCCCGTGCCCGCCGGCACCCGAACCGACGCACCCGCCCAGCGCACCCTCACCGTGGCCAAGGAGTTCCTCGGCCACACCCGGATGAACCGGTGGGGCATCGTCGGAGTGGCGCACTGGTTCGTCGCGGTGGGCTTCTTCTCGTTGCTCCTCACGATCGTCAACGCCATCGGCCAGCTCTTCAAGGCCGACTGGATGCTGCCGCTCATCGGTGACTGGGCGCCGTACAACGTGTTCGTCGAGTTCCTCGGCACCATGACCGTGCTCGGCATCCTGACCCTGATCGTCGTACGGCAGCTGAGCAGGCCCGACCGCCCCGGCCGCAAGTCCCGCTTCGCGGGCTCCAACACCGGTCAGGCGTACTTCGTCGAGGGCGTCATCCTCATCGTCGGCGTCTGCATCTTCACGCTGCACGCCCTGGAGGGCGCCCAGCACCATGTGGACGGCTACGAGGCCTCGTTCTTCATCTCGTACCCGGTGGTCTCGTGGTTCGAGGGCATGGACGTCTCCACCCTGCAGAACCTGACGTACTTCTTTGCGGGCCTGAAGATCGCGACCTCCTTCATCTGGATGATCACGGTCGCGCTGAAGACCGACATGGGCGTCGCCTGGCACCGCTTCCTGGCCTTCCCCAACATCTGGTTCAAGCGGAAGGCCGACGGCGACACCGCGCTCGGCGCCCTGCTGCCCATGACCTCGGGCGGCAAGGAGATCGACTGGGAGGACCCGGACGAGGACACCGTCTTCGGCGTCAGCCAGGTCGAGCAGTTCTCCTGGAAGGGCCTGCTCGACTTCTCGACGTGTACGGAGTGCGGCCGCTGCCAGTCGCAGTGCCCCGCCTGGAACACCGGCAAGCCCCTCTCGCCCAAGCTCCTGATCATGTCGCTGCGCGACAACGCGCACGCCAAGGCGCCGTACCTGCTGGCCGGTGGCGGCAAGACCATGGAGGGCGAGGAGCAGGCTTCGGCCGAGGCCCTCGCGAACGTCCCGGCCGCCGCCCTCGCCGAGGCCGAGCGCCCCCTCATCGGCACCGTCGAAGCTGTATCCGATAGCGGCTTCGCCGCGGGCGGCGTCATCGACCCCGACGTCCTGTGGTCCTGCACCACCTGCGGCGCCTGCGTCGAGCAGTGCCCGGTGGACATCGAGCACATCGACCACATCGTCGACATGCGCCGCTACCAGGTGATGATCGAGTCCGCGTTCCCGTCCGAGGCGGGCACGATGCTCAAGAACCTGGAGAAGAAGGGCAATCCCTGGGGCCTGGCCAAGAAGCAGCGCCTGGAGTGGACGAAGGAAGTCGACTTCGAGGTGCCGGTGGTCGGCAAGGACATCGAGGACCTCACCGAGGTCGAGTACCTCTACTGGGTCGGCTGCGCGGGCGCCCTGGAGGACCGCGCGAAGAAGACCACCAAGGCCTTCGCGGAGCTCCTGCACATGGCGGGCGTCAAGTTCGCGATCATGGGCGGCGACGAGAAGTGCACCGGTGACTCGGCCCGCCGCCTCGGCAACGAGCCGCTGTTCCAGCAGCTCGGAGCGGAGAACGTCGCGTCCCTGAACATGGCGTTCGGGGAAGACGACGAAGACGAGGCGACGAAGAAGCCGAAGTCGTCGAAGAAGATCGTCGCGACCTGCCCGCACTGCCTCAACACCCTCGGCAACGAGTACCCGCAGCTCGGCGGCGACTACGAAGTCATCCACCACACCCAGCTGCTCCAGCACCTCGTCGACGAGGGCAAGCTCGTCCCGGTCACGCCGGTCGAGGGCCTGATCACGTACCACGACCCGTGCTACCTGGGCCGCCACAACAAGATCTACACGCCCCCGCGCGAGATCATGGACAAGGTCCCGGGCCTGCGCCAGCAGGAGATGCACCGCCACAAGGAGCGCGGCTTCTGCTGCGGCGCCGGCGGCGCGCGGATGTGGATGGAGGAGCGGATCGGCAAGCGCATCAACACGGAGCGCGTGGACGAGGCGCTGTCCCTCAACCCGGACATCGTGTCGACGGCCTGCCCGTTCTGCCTCGTGATGCTCACGGACTCCGTGAACGGCAAGAAGAACGACGGCGCGGCGAAGGAGTCGCTCCAGGTCGTGGACGTGGCGCAGTTGCTCCTCGACTCGGTGAAGACGCCGGTGGACCCGGCGGGCGACGAGGAGTCGGCGGACGCGCCGGAGCCCGAGCCGGTGAAGTAGGTACGCAGTCGCGGTACGAGGGGCCGGTTTCGCCTGGGGGCGGGACCGGCCCCTCGTCGTTCGTGTAAAACCTGTGGTGCTGTCGTGAGCATGAAGTCACGCGATGACGTAGGGGTGGGTGGGGCATGAGGAGTTCCGGGATACGTCTGCTGGCCGCCGTCGTGGGCAGCGCCCTGGTCCTCACGGGCTGCGGTGGCGGCGACGGCGAGTCCCGCGCGCGCCCCAAGGACACCGGCATGGCGGGTATTTCGGGCAAGAGCACGCCCCAGCAACCCGTCCCGCGCGGCAAGGGCAGCAAGGTGCCCGACGACTTCAACGGCGACGGCGCCCGGGACCTGGTCCTGGACGCGCTCGCGCACCGCGGCCAGGGCGACGACGCGGGCATAGGCGTGGTTTACGGAAGCGGAGGCTCCGGGAGCCGAGGCTCGGGCAGCGGCTCCGGCAAGGGCAATGGCGGCCTCGTCCCCGGCGCCCGGCAGCTCCTCAGCGCACACGCCAACGGCGCTCGTACGAAGGGTGAGTTGCCCGCCGCCTTCGAGTCGGAGGCGGCCTGCGACCTGGACGAGGACGGCTTCACGGACCTCCTGGTGTCGACGGACCCGCCCTACGACGGGCAGGGCCGCCCCCCGGTCCCGCTCCAGATCCTCTTCGGCTCCCCGGCCGGCCTGACCGGCAAGGCCGTCAAGCTCCAGGTGCCCGCGCGGGCCCGGCTCGGCAACGACTGGGCGGACCAGCCGGTGTGCGGCGACTTCGACGGCGACGGCAAGCACGACCTGGTCCTGCACGCGAGCGGCGCCCATCTCACGTACCTGCGCGGACCGTTCACCCATCCCCAAGCTCTCGGCTCCGCTCGAGCAGGGGAGACCCCATCGGCCGCCCCGCGCGCCGCGGGCAAGCCGCTCACCGCGCCCGGCAACGACCTGGTCACCGGCGCCCCGGCGGTGGACGTCGACCGCGACGGCTACGACGACCTGGTGGTCCGCGAGGAGGGACGCGCCTCGAAGGGCAGCCTGGTCCTCGGCGGCCCCAAGGGCCCCAACCGCACCGGCGTCCTCTTCCCCGCGAACACCGACGTGGCGTTCGGCGCCTTCGGCCGCGGCAAGGGCACGGACGCGGCGCTCGCGGCCCCGGGCGGCATCGCCCTGCGGTACGACGTGCCGGGCACCGCGCGCGCCACGATCGACGTACGGAACGCGACCGTGGACGCGGGCGACTTCGACGGCGACGGCAGGAGCGAGCTGGTCGTGGGCGGGGGTGGGCCGGGCGAGGTGTGGGTGTACCGCGGCCGCGCGTCCGGCCTCGCGGCGAACGCGACGGCGACGGTGGTGCCCGCGGGGCGTGGTGACCGGACCGTCCAGGTCCTGAAGGTGGCCGACTTCGACGGGGACGAGCGGGCGGACCTCGTGGTCCGGGTGGCCGAGGGGCCGGGGGCGGACCGGGTGGAGGTGTATCCCGGGGTGAGCGGGTCGCAGTCCGAGGCGCTGGTGGCACGGAAGCCACAACTCACTTTCTCCACGACGATGTTCGGGTAGCGGCCCTCGCGGGGGCGCCCCTTGCGGCACGTTGTCAGCCCGTCCGGCGTTTGAGGACGAGCCGCGAAGCGGCGATAGCGGGGGTCCAGGGGGCGGCAGCCCCCTGGTTCGGGAAGGGGCGGGACTGGGCGCACCCCGCGAGGGCCCGCCACCCGCACAACCTTCCGTACACCTGCCGAGTCACACCCCCGGAAGCACCAACCCACCCTCCGGGAGCCTCTGTGCGCGTTAAGAACCTGGCCGTCTCGGCAACCGCCGTGGCCCTCGCGGCCGCCGGCCTGACGGTGCCGCTGACGGCCACCGCCTCCGCCGCCCCCGCCGCCCCCGCCCTCAAGGACGACTTCAACGGCGACGGCCACGCCGACCTCGCGGTCGGTGTCCCCGGTGCCACCGTCGGCGGCAAGGCCAAAGCGGGCTACGTCAATGTCGTCTGGGGCGGGAAGAACGGCCTCGGCGCGCATGGTTCGGTGACGGTGAGTCAGGCGAGCGCCGGGGTGCCCGGCACGGTGGAGAAGGACGACGCGTTCGGGTCCGCGGTGGCGACCGCGGACATGAACGGCGACGGCATCACCGACATCGTGGTCGGCACCCCCGGCGAGGACACGGACACAGCCCCCGACGCGGGCACGGTGGCCGTCCTCTGGGGCTCGAAGACCGGCATCAAGGGCGGCTTCACCGCCGCCAACGGCACGCACTCCGACAACCGGCTCGGCGCTCTCGTCACCACCGGCGACTACGACGGGGACGGCGACCGGGACCTCGCGCTGAGCTCGGCGTACGAGGAGAGCGCCGGGATGGTGATGCGCCCCGGCCCGTTCACGGCCGGTTCGCCGGCGGACCTGTCGCGCATCGACAGCTGGCAGTTCAGCGGCCCCCGCGCGGTGACGTCCGGGGACTTCGACGCGGACGGCCGCGACGACCTCGCGGTGACGTACGGAGGCATGGAGATCGCGGGCACGGCGGTGTACGGCACGGGGTCCGGGGCGTGGCAGCGGACCTGGCGCGCCGCCGACACCGCGACCTCCCTCGCCACCGGTGACTTCGACGGCGACGGCACCGCCGACCTCGCCCTCGGCCGGGTCCAGCCGAACCCCGAGGCCGAGCCGGGCGACACGTACTGCCAGGACCGCCTGGGCGGCGCGATCGCCACGGTGTACGGCAAGTCCGGCACCACGCTGGGCGGCCCGGTGTCCTGCACGACGCAGAACTCGCCGGAGGTCGGCGGCACCGCCGAGGCCGAGGACGACTTCGGCGCGGCGCTCGCCGTCGGCAACCTCGACCGCGACGGCATCGACGAGCTGGTCGTCGGCGCGGGCGCGGAAGCGGTGGGCTCCGCCAAGAACGCGGGCACGTACTGGGTGCTCGCCGCCACCGGCACCGGCGGCTCCCTCGTCGGCCCCGCCCGCAGCCAGAACTCCGCCGGCGTTCCCGGCACGGCGGAGGCGGGCGACCGCTTCGGCGCGGGGCTTGCCGTGGGCGACTACAACGGCGACACCTACCCCGACACGGCTGTCGGTGCGCCCGGCGAGGACGGTTCCGTGGGCGGCGTCTGGTACGGCGCGACGCCGAAGGACAGCCCGAACCCGCCGCAGGTGTCGGTGACACCGGGGAAGTTGGGCCTCACGGGGGCGCGCGCGTACGGCGCGATCCTGGGCAGCTGACCTGTCCCCACATCTGGGGCTGCGCCCCTTTCCCCCCTCATCGGCGCTCCGCGCCTCGTCCTCAAACGCCGGGCGGGCTGAAAACCTGCCGCACCGGCAAGATCTAGCCCGTCCGGCGTTTGAGGACGAGCGCGAAGCGCGATGAAGCGGGGTCCCAGGGGCGGCAGCCCCTGGTTTCGGAGAAGGGGCGGGACTGGGGCGCACCCCGCGAGGGCCCACCCACACCCCACACAGACTTGGAGCACCCATGCACACCCGCACCCGCACCCTCGCCCTGGCCGCCGCCACGGCGCTCGCCGCAACCGGCCTCACCCTGCCGCTCGCGGCGGCAGCGACCGCCGCCGAGCCGTCGCCCACCCCCGCGAAGGCGGACTTCAACGGCGACGGCTACGAAGACCTCGCCGTCGGCGTGCCCTCCGCCACCGTCGGCGGCAAGGCCGCGGCCGGGTACGTGAACGTCGTCTGGGGCGGCCCCAGAGGCCTGCACGCCAGTGGCAACGTACGCATCACGCAGTCCACCGCGAACGTGCCGGGCACCCCGGAGGCCGGGGACCGGTTCGGCGCGGCCGTCGCCGTCACCGATGTGGACGGCGACGGGCACGCGGACCTGGCGATCGGCGCGCCCGGCGAGGACATCGACGGCCGGGCGGACACCGGCAGCGTCACCGTCGTCTACGGCGCGGACGGCGGCTTCGGCGACGCCAACACCGCCGCGCGCGGCGCGAAGGCCAAGGACCACTACGGGAACGCCCTCGTGGCCGGGGACTTCACGGGCGACACGGACGTGGACCTCGCGATCGGCGGCACCGACAAGGTGGTCGTCAACTACAACCCGCTCGCCGCGGACACCCGGCCGGGCATGGCCGACCGCATGGGCGGCCGCGCCCCCGTCCTGTCCACGGGCGACTTCAACGACGACGGCCTCACCGACCTCGCGGTCGCGTACTACACGAAGCAGCAGCCGTACACCCAGTCCCACGTCATGCTCTACCGCTACGACAAGCAGGAGGGCCGCCTCCTCCTCGACTGGTCCAACAGCAACGGCGCCACCTCCGCGTTCGCCACCGGCGACTTCAACGGCGACGGCCTCGACGACCTCGCCCTCGGCAACTGCCGTGAGATCGCCGACGAGAACATCGACGACCCGTGCGGCCCCGAGGAGCTCACCAAGGGCGGCGGCGTCCACATCCGCTACGGCAACGCCAACGGCTCCTTCGGCTCCCGCAAGCAGACCCTCAACCAGGGCACCCCGGGTGTCCCGGGGACCGCTGAGACGGGCGACGGCTTCGGTGAGGCCGTCGCCGCCGCGGACGTCAACGGCGACGGCCGCGACGACCTGATCGTGGGAGCGCCCGGCGAGGCGATCGGCAGCAAGAAGGGCGCGGGCACCGCCACCGTCCTGCTCGGCGGCGCGAAGGGCATCCTCAGCGCGGACGACGAGCTCGGGGACGGCGTGGCCGACGGGTACTCGTTCCACCAGGACACCTACCAGGTCCCCGGCGCCGCCGAGACCGGCGACCGCTTCGGCGCGGCGCTCGCCACCGGCGACTTCGACAAGGACGGCACCCGCGACCTGGCCGTCTCGGCCCCCGGTGAGAACGCCTCCTCGGGCGGCGTGTGGGCCGCCCCGGGCGCCCTGCCGCCCGGCACCACCACCCTCACTCCCAACTCCCTTTCCCTTCCCGCCTCTTCGGCCCCGTTGACGTACGGATCCGTACTCGGCTCCGTACTCGGGCGCTAGCCACCGCCGCTGACCTGGGGCAACCCCCCTCAGGGTCCCCCCTAGGGGTTGTCACAGGTCAGCCGCAAACCCGCTCTCCTCCACAGGGCGGACGACCGCGCCCCGCCAGACCAGGTACGTTCGATTCCGTGGCTGGATTCAGGATCGGACGCGGCGGCCGGGACAACCGCGCACAGCAAGGACCCCGACAGGGACCGCAGGGAGGGCACCCGGGCCAGGGCGGTCCCGCCGGGTACGGCGGGCAGCAGGGGGCGCACCCCGGACCCCGGCAGGACCCGTACGGGCAGCAGGCCCCCCAGGGCGGCGGTCCGGCGTACGGGTATCCGCCCGCGCAGGGCGGCGGCCGCGCGGCCCCGCAGCCCCCGTACGGCGGGCAGCCGCCCTACGGCGGCCCGGGCCCCGGCCAGTACGGCGGCGGGCGCGGACCCCAAGGCGGCCCCCAGGGCGGGGGGCAGCACCACGGCGGCGCCCAGCAGTGGCCGCAGCCGGCGGGCGGCCAGGGCGAGCCCGAGTACTTCGGCGGCGGACCGGGCGGACCCGGCGGCCAGGGCGGCCCCGGCGGCCCGGCAGGACACGACCCGTACGCCGCCAACAACCCCGGTCACACCCAGGCCTTCTCCCTGGGCGAGGACCCGTACAACAGCGGCGACACCTACCGCGCGGGCCAGGCCCCCGCGGGCCCCATCGGCCCGAAGCTGCACTGGAAGGACCTGCTGCGCGGCATCGTGTTCCGCCCGGCCCCGACCTTCCTCCAGATGCGGGACTACGCGATGTGGGCCCCGGCCGCCCTCGTCACGTTCCTCTACGGCCTGCTCGCCGTCTTCGGCTTCGACGAGGCCCGCGAGGACGTGCTCAACGCCACGCTGTCCACGGCGATCCCCTACGTCCTCACGACCGGCGTCGCGATCACCATCAGCGCGTTCATCCTCGGCATCGTCACGCACTCCCTGGCCCGCCAGTTCGGCGGCGACGGCGCCTGGCAGCCGACGGTCGGCCTCTCCATGCTGATCATGTCCATCACGGACGCCCCGCGCGTGATCGTCGCCCTGTTCCTCGGCGGCGGCGAGACCTTCGTACAGATGCTGGGCTGGGCCACCTGGCTCGCCGCGGGCGCGCTGCTCACGCTGATGGTGAGCAAGTCGCACGACCTGCCGTGGCCGCGGGCGCTTGGCGCGTCGGCGATCCAGCTGCTCGCGATCCTGTCGATCATCAAGCTGGGTACGTTCTGACGGTTCCGTACGTCCCGTACGAGGAAGGGCCCCGGCGAGCAGCACATGCTCACCGGGGCCCTTCCTCATGAACGCACGAGTGGAAGCGGGCGTCGCCTCAGGCGTCGAGAACCTGCCCCTGCCGCCGTACGACGGGCGCCTCGACGCTCCACGGGAAGTTGATCCACTCGTCGGTGCGCTTCCACACGTACTCGCACTTCACGAGCGAGTGGGACTTCTCATAGATGACGGCGGACCGCACCTCGGCGACTGCGTCGAGGCAGAAGTCGTGCACGAGCTTCAGCGTCTTCCCGGTGTCGGCGACATCGTCCGCGATGAGCACCTTCTTGTCGGTGAAGTCGATGGCGTTGGGCACGGGCGCCAGCATGACGGGCATGTCCAGGGTCGTCCCCACGCCCGTGTAGAACTCCACGTTCACGAGGTGGATGTTCTTGCAGTCGAGGGCGTACGCGAGCCCGCCGGCCACGAACACGCCGCCGCGCGCGATGCTCAGCACTATGTCGGGCTCGTACCCGTCGTCGGCGATGGTCTGGGCGAGCTCGCGGATGGCGCCGCCGAACTTCTCGTACGAAAGATTCTCGCGCACGTCACTCATGGGGGATGTCACACCTGGGTCCGATGGAAATTGAGGAAGGAACGGGAGGCGGTGGGCCCGCGCTGGTTCTGGTAGCGCGAGCCGTACCGCTCGGACCCGTAGGGCGACTCGGCGGCCGAGCTCAGCCGGAACATGCAGAGCTGCCCGATCTTCATCCCCGGCCACAGCTTGATGGGCAGCGTCGCGAGGTTGGACAGCTCCAGGGTCACGTGGCCGCTGAATCCCGGGTCGATGAACCCGGCGGTGGAGTGCGTGACGAGCCCGAGCCGGCCGAGGCTGGACTTGCCCTCGAGGCGGCTGGCGAGGTCGTCGGGCAGGGTGATGACCTCGTACGTGGACGCGAGCACGAACTCGCCGGGGTGCAGGATGAACGGCTCGTCGCCCTCGGGCTCGACGAGCCGCGTCAGATCCGCCTGCTCCACCGAAGGATCGATGTGCGGATACCGGTGATTCTCGAACACCCGGAAATACCGGTCGAGCCGCACGTCGATGCTCGACGGCTGCACCATGGATTCGTCGTAGGGATCGATCCGTACCCGCCCGGCGTCGATCTCGGCCCGGATGTCCTTGTCAGAGAGAAGCACGCACCGAGGATACGCAGAGCGCGCGGGCCCGCCCCAATCGGACAGACCCGCGCGCCTCGGGCGCGACGGCCGGGACCGCCGCCGCGTGCTACCGCTTCTGCAACTCCACCGGCACCGCGTGCCGGAGCCGCGCACAGCGGGGACACCGGATGAGCCGGCCGGGTCCGAGCCGGTCGGCCTGCTGCATCGGGAACGAAGCGGTGCTGAACACGTGCCCCTCGGCACAACGGACGACGGTGCGCTCCATCAAGTCCTCGAGTCCCTTCCCCAGAGCCGTTTGCGAGAGCCGCAAGCCGTGGGAGAGCCGTGTCCGGCGCTGCCGGACGGCCCACGGCGAAGGCCCACATTACGGGATGAAAGGGACGCCACTCCAGGCGGCACTCCGCACACCTCGACCCCCTCACCGGGCCCCCACCGTACGCCCCAACTCCCTTCGCCCGCAGTCACGCAGACCCCACGCAGCGCAGCCGGGCGCCGGGGCGGCGGCGCCCGGGGGCTGGGATGGGGTAGAGTGTGCGACGGTACGAAACCGGTTCAACCGGTGTATCGCGCGGGTGTAGTTTAATGGTAGAACATCAGCTTCCCAAGCTGAGAGCGCGAGTTCGATTCTCGTCACCCGCTCCACTGTTTCTTATTGCTGAGGCCCAGGTCATCGATCTGGGCCTTGTTTGTTGTGCCCGGTGGCGGGACCCCCACCTCACCCCGTCGGCTCGACCGCCGGGCAACTCGCGCCGCGAGCCGGGATCTTCGTCGAGATCAAATAGTCGTCTATGACCTTCTGCGCGCAGGGACTGCTGCTGTACGTGCCGTGGCCCCAGCCTCGGTAGGTGTGCAGTACCGCGTTGTCGCCCAGTTGCTTGGCGACGTTGGTGGCCCAGGCGTAGCCGGTCGCCGGGTCGTGGACCGCGTTGGTCAGCAGGATGGGGCGGCTGTTCCGCACCTTCAGGCGATGCTGCGGGTTGTCGGGCTCCGGGGCGCCCAGGCAGGCCGAGAGGGACATCAGGGCGCGGGGGTACCTCATGTCCGGCGCGATTCTGGCGACGCGGCGCAGCGCCCGTGCGTAGTCCCCGTAGTCGCGGACGGGCAGGCTCCAGTCCTGGCAGAAGACCTCGAACGGATTGGCCCCGAGGGCCGGCTCGGGCTTGCTCCGGGGCTCGGGCCTGCCCTGGGACTTCCGCTGAGGCTTGCCCTCGGCGTCTGCGGCCACCCGCCCCGTCCCCGCCTCGCCCTCACTCAGCCCCTGCAGCAACTCCCCCAGCCTCGCCCACTCGGGGTCGTACAGCAGCTTCATGACCTTGACGTTCAGGTCGAACGGGGACAGCGCCTTGCCGTTCTCCCGCAGCTCTCCGTGATCGGCCCGGTCCAGCAGGGCCGCCCAGAGGGCCCGCACGTCCGCACCGTGCAGGGCACAGCTCCTGGTCCGCCCGCACCATGCCACGAACTCGTCGAAGGAGTCCTGCAGCGTGGCCGCCGACGTCGCGAGGAACTCTCTCGTGCCCAGGCTGTGATCCACCACTGACTCCAGGGTCAGGGCGCGCACCCGCTCCGGGTACTCCTCCGCATACTGCTCGCCGAGCAGCGTGCCGTACGAACTGCCGTGGAAGGTGAGGGAGCGCTCGCCGAGTGCTGCCCTGACGGCGTCGAGGTCCTTCACCATGCTGAGGGTGTCGACGTGATCGAAGAGCCCGTTTTCGGTGTTTCTCCTGCAGTCCTCGCGCAGGTCGCGGTTGTACTTCACCGTGGCGTCGAACTCGGCCCGGCTCTTGATGACCGTCGGCGGACGCCTGTCGAGGCGCTCTTGGGTGCAGCGGATCGGATTGCTGATCCCCACGCCGCGCGGGTCGAAGCTGACGATGTCGAACCGGCTGCGGAGCCTGTCGCTGAACCGGCGCATGTTGCCCTTGTCCACGATCCGCTGCACGCCCGAGTCCCCGGGCCCGCCGGGCCCGAACACCATGGAGCCGACGCGTGCACCGGGGTCGGTGGCCTTGCGCCGGGCGAGCCGCAGGTCGAACCGCTCCCCGTCCGGCCTGCTCCAGTCCACCGGCACCGAGAGTGCACCGCATTCCGCCGAGGCGTCCTCCTTGCACGGCTCCCACACAATGCCCGAGCCCGCCCCCTCCGGCCCTGGCACCCGCTCCTCGCCCGCCTCCCCGCCCTCCCGTCCACCGGGCGTCCCGGTCGCGACCTCCGCACCCGCAAAGCCGACCAGCACGGCGAGCGCCGCACCCCAACCAAGGGATGACCGCCCTCTCCAACGGCGGCCGCGCCGCTCACCCGATGCATGACTGTCCACCACAGCGACTACCCCTTCGGCTGGTCCAAGGTCTCGATCTTCGCCCGCCGCAGGCTCCGCTCGATATCCGGCAAGACCCTGAATCACCCCGTAGGGGTCGGACCCCAACTCCCCGGCCATACCCCCCAGTTGGCCTTGGCTCAAGACCAGTGCATGGCGGGGCCAGGGTGCTGACGTGAGGTTGCTGTGGCCGTAGACTCCCCGCTCGCTCCCGCAGCAGTGACGTTCGCTCACGGAGCGGCGGCGTTGCTTCGCGGATCTCCAGTCGTTGGTCTCGTCGTGCGGTGAGCCAAGCCAAAGCCCAAGAGGCGCGTGGGGGCAGGGATCGACAGCGCTGCCGGCGGTGGCCTCCCGTGGGCAGGTGAAGGGAGAACCCCCGTGCGCATGACCGACCTCCAGCGCTGCGAGATCCGCCCAGGGCGTCTCGTGGAATGGACGCTTCACCCCACGACCGTCACGGCCGCGACGGAGCTGCCCGACGACTCCCGACCACCCGCGTACGTACAGGAGTCCCACATCCGTACGGCGCGCACGGTGCGCCAGGACGGACTCTTCGTGCCGACCTGGCTCGGGACGGCGTTCGACCTGCCGGGGCCCGTCGACCTCGACGTGCTCCAGGGCGCGCTGCGCGCCTGGACGCTGCGGCACGAGACGCTGCGCAGCGGCTTCCGGTGGGTCGGCGACGAGATGCGGCGCTTCACCCTCGCCGCCGACGATGTCGCGCTGGACCGCAAGGACGTCGGCGAGTTCGCGGAGGCGACGACGCTGACCCGCTACCTGCAGGATCGGTTCGACGTCGCCGCGGACGCGCTCACCTGGCCCAACTTCCTCTTCACCGCCGTCGTACGGGACGACGGCACGAGCGTCTACATGGCGTTCGACCACAGCAACGTGGACTCGTACTCGATCTATCGGATCACCGATGAGATCCATGAGTTGTACGCGGCCGGTCTCGCCGGGCGCGACGTGGCGGCGGCGCCCGTCGCCAGCTACGTGGACTTCTGCGCGAGCGAACGCACGGACGCCGACCGCATCGACGACACACACGACATCGTCGCCCGCTGGCGGGAGTTCATCAAACGGTGCGACGGAAAGATGCCGAACTTCCCCGTAGACCTCGGCCTCGACCCCGAAGGGCCGCTGCCGGAACAGAAGTTCCTGCACGAGATGCTCGTGGACGACGCCGACGCGGCGGCCTTCGAGGCGTACTGCCGCCCCTACGGCGGCAGCCTCGTCGGCATCGTCGCCGCCGTCGCCCTCGCCACCCGCGAGATCAGCGGCCTCGACGTGTACCGCACGGTCGTGCCCTTCCACACCCGCGTCAAGTCCCGGTGGGCCGACTCCGTGGGCTGGTACGTGGGCGGCGCGCCCATCGAGATCCCCGTGGCCCACGCGCCCGACTTCGACGGTGTGCTGCGCATGGTCCGCGCCGCGCTGCGCGAGGCCCGGCCCCTCTCCCGGATGCCCATCGCCCGCGTACTGGCCCTCCTGGGCGCCGATTTCCGGCCGACGTCCCCCGACCTGTACTCGATCGTCTCGTACGTCGACTCGCGCGCCACCGCCGGTTCCGAGCGCTGGCAGGACCTGAAGGCGTACGGGCTGATCCGGGTGTCGTACGGCGACCAGGTGTGCGCGTGGGTCACCCGGCTCCATGAAGGCCTGCAGTTCGCCTGCCGCTACCCGGACACGGATGTGGCGTACAAGAACATGCAGGTGTGCCTGGAGCTGCTGCGGGACCGGGTCGTGGGGGTGGCTCGGGCGGGGGCGGCACCGGCGGGCGCTGCTCCGGCGGGGCCGGTTCCGGTTCCGGTGCAGGGCCGGGTTCCCGGTCAGCAGGTGGTGCGGTAGGCGGGGCTCAGTCCCACGCTCCCGACAGGCGGCGCGTCACCACCGTGCTGAGGACGCGTACGCCCTTTGTCGACGCGGGGGCGATGCCCGTGAGTTCGCGTACGCGACGCAGGCGGTAGTCCAGGGTGCGCGGGTGGACGTTGAGGGCCGCCGCCGCGGTCGCGCGGTTCATGTCGTGGCGGTAGTACGCGTCGAGCGTGGCGACGAGGTCCGGTCCGGGGGCGAGTCGGCGAGCCACGGAGTGGAGCCAGTCGTCGACCGACGGGGCGTCCGCCACGGCGAGTTCGACGAAGACGTCCGCCAGGGTGTGCGGGCCCGGCCACGCGGGTGCCCGGCGCAGCGGGGCCGCCCTGCTGAGCCGCCGGGCCCGGTCGAGGGCGTCGGCGAGATCGGCCCGCGGCGCGGTGGCCGCCCCGGCGGCGCAGGGGCGGCCGAGGGCAGCGGCGAAGTCCCGTACGAGGTCGGAGGCGACGTCGGGTACGGAGGGTGACCCGGCCGCCTCCCGGCCCAAGGGCGCCGCCGGAGCTACTGGTCCCGCCGGAGCCGGAGCCAGACCCGTCCCAGGCGCCGGGACCAGGGCGATCAGCTCGCCGCCCCCGCGCCCGTCTCCTCCGCCCTCCCCGCACCACACCACCGGCACCTGATACGTCTTGACCAGCGCCTCGACCTCCCCCTCCAGGTCACGCTCCCCGGCGGGGCCGCCGCGATCCGGCACCCGGATCACCGTCACCACGCACCACTCGGGCACCTCCATGCCCACCCCGCGGGCGAGTTCCGCCGCCACGGGGTCCCCGGCGAGCAGCGACCTGGCGAGCAGCGCGACCTGCTCCACGTACGGCAGCCGGCGCCGCAGGCCCGTCGCGAATCCCGCGCAGTACGCGCCGATGCCGCGCTCGCCCTGCGGGGCGAACCAGGCCATCATGCGGAGGAGTTCGTCCGCGCCGCCGCCGCGCTGGGCGTCGGTCGCCTCATTGATCTCGCGCAGCATGAGGGCGGTGTGCAGGCGCAGGACCCGCTGCCGGGATTCCGGGGACATTCCCGTCTCGGCCCGCGACTCGCCCATCGACGCGATGAAACCGAGATCGGCCTCCGTCAACTCGCCGTTGTCCGGGGAGAGTTCGAGCGTGCGGCGGCGCAGCCACACAGCGTACTCCAGCGTCTCGGCGCGGGCCCGGGGGTTCGCGTCCAGGCGCCCGAACTCCGGGATCTCGCGTGCGTACGTCTCCACCTCCCGGCGGGCACTGGCCGACGCCCGTCGGGCCAGCTCCGCGAAGAGGCTGCCCATGGGCGGGAGCATGCCATTCCCGGGGAATTGATCGACAGGCGAAATCCGGACGGGGTTTATCACTTCGCGTGAATGGATGACGGGTTTATCGGTGGTGCTTTTGTCATGGTGCGCAAACTTTCCCGGCCACGGTGTTCTCGTCGTTCGATCCGGTTGTGGGGACCGCGACCGCGTGGCACTAATGCAAGGGCACCCAGCACATGCGAGAGCACCCAGCACATGCAAGGGAACGCAAGAGCCGTAATTCTTCAGGGAGGGAAACTCAGATGAGAGCGGGAATCAGAAAGAGAAGCGCGGCGGCGGTCGCCGTCATGTCCGTGTCCGCGGCGCTCCTGGCGACGGCGCCGGGTACCGGCTCGGCCGCCCCCACACCCACGCCCGCCCGCGCCGACGCCACCCCGCCGGCCCTGCGCGCCTTCGGCATCACCGGCGACGGCAATCTGATGGCGACCTTCACCACCGACCGGCCGACCGTGCTCGACTGGGTGAGGTCCGTCACCGGCCTCTCCGGCGACCAGAAGCTGCTCGGGATCGACTTCCGGCCCCAGGACGGTCTGATGTACGGCCTCGGCGACAAGGGCGGGATCTATACGATCAAGACCCCGCCGGCCACCCCGGACGTGGTCGTGACGAAGGTCTCCCAGCTCGAAGTCGCGCTGTACGGAACGAACTTCGACATCGACTTCAATCCGGCCGCCGACCGGCTCCGCCTGATGAGCGACAACGGGCAGAACCTGCGGCACAACCTCAACGACCACACCACGGTCGAGGACGCCACCCTCACCACCCCGCCCGCCACCGGCCCGACCAGGGGCGTCACCGCGGCCGCCTACACGAACAACGACCTGAACGCGGCCACCGTGACCACGCTGTTCGACGTCAACACCAGTACCGACCAGGTCGTCATCCAGGCACCGGCCAACAACGGCACCCTCTCCCCGACCGGCTCCCTCGGCTTCGACGCGGGCGCCAACGCCGGCCTGGACATCTACAGCAGCCTGGCCAACGGCAAGACGAAGGCCAACACCGCCTTCGCCTCGCTCACCCCGTACGGCGCGAGCAGCCCGTCCCTCTACACCGTCGACCTCCTGACCGGCGAGCCCACCGCTGTCGGCCAGTTCCCGCTGAACATCACGGATCTGGCCGTCAGCCTCACCGGTGGCTGAACCCATGGAACTTCGCGGAGGGGGAAGGCGTTGGCAGGTAGACCCGCCGAGTCTGTGCGGGTGAACCGGAACGACATGGGCAGAAGCCGAGGTGGCACGCATGGCGATGTGGGATCGGATCAAGGACCAGGCCAAGGGTCTCCAGCAGGGGCAGGGGAGCCACGGCTCCGGGGGGCACGGGCGGTCGGGTTCGGGGTCGTCCAAGGGGTCGAAGGCGCAGCTCGTGGGCATGCTCAAGTCCCAGCTCACGTCGCTCAAGACAGAGCTGAAGAGCGGCTCCTACCGGGACGCCAGCATGGCCATGTGTGCCCTGGTCGCGGCCGCCGACGGCAACGTCGACCCGGCCGAGCGGCAGCACGTGGAGTCCCTGATCCTGCAGAACGACGTCCTGCAGAACTTCCCGCCGGAGCAGCTGCGCCAGCGGTTCAACAAGCACGTCGACCAGCTCGCGTTCAACTTCCAGCAGGGCAAGGCCGAGATCATGCAGGAGATCGCCAAGGCGGCCAAGAAGCCGACGGAGGCGAAGGCGGTCGTGCAGACGGGCTTCGTCGTCGCGGGCGCCGACGGGTACGTGGCGCCGGCCGAGGAGCAGGTGCTCCGCGAGGCCTGCGCGGCCCTCGGGGTGTCCCCGCAGGAGTTCGGCCTCTGACCGAGGCCGCGCAGGGACAATATCTGTCGTGAGCGCATGAGAAATTGAGTTCGCGCGCGCTGAAGGTTCCTCGCCCGACAGCCCGACCGCATTCATTTTCCGTGCCCGGCCGATCGTGCCGTGCTACTGTCGATCGAAGTTGCAGTTGTGGTTCCCGAAAAGTCGTTCTCTTCTGACGGGGTAATCATCACGGCGACACGGCGTCCACACAGGGTGGACTCCGAGCACCGCCCCGAAGGAGATTGAAAATGGCTGCTGGTACCGTGAAGTGGTTCAACGCGGAAAAGGGCTTCGGCTTCATCGAGCAGGACGGCGGCGGCCCCGACGTCTTCGCCCACTACTCGAACATTGCCACCCAGGGCTTCCGTGAGCTGCTCGAGGGCCAGAAGGTGACCTTCGACATCGCGCAGGGCCAGAAGGGCCCGACGGCGGAGAACATCGTTCCCGCGTAACGCGACAGCGATTCACTTTTAGCAGCTGGGGCCCGCACCTTGGGGTGCGGGCCCCAGCTCGCTGCATTTTCAGGGTCCTTCGGATCATTCGTCCGGACCCACATCATTTCTGGCTCGTTCTTGCAATTCTCTGCGCTGCGCTGTTCGTCTTCTGCGGGAATTCCTTGGTACGTGCCACGTCAAGGAAGGTTCCCCGTTGAACCGCACACGCACAAATGACCGCTACTCCCGCACCCGCGGGGCCGGGAATCCCGGCTCCGGCAGGGGCGGCCGCCGCTTCGGAGCATCGTCCTCCGGCGGCTCCGGATCCGGCTACGGCTCAGGATCCGGCTATGGCTCCGGTTCCGGCCGTTCCGGCTCCCAGGGCCGTTCGAACGGCTACGGACGCCGGCCCACCGCGCTGCAGGGCGAGTTCGCCCCGCCGAAGACCATCACCCCCGCGCTGCCCGCCGTCGAGACCTTCGCCGAGCTCGCCATGCCCGCGGAGCTGCTCGCCGCGCTCGGCCAGCAGGGCGTGACCGTGCCCTTCCCGATCCAGGCGGCGACCCTCCCGAACACCCTCGCGGGCCGCGACGTGCTCGGCCGCGGCCGCACCGGCTCCGGCAAGACCCTCGCCTTCGGGCTCGCCCTGCTGTCCCGTCTCACGGGCCGCCGGGCCGAGCCGCGACAGCCGCTCGCGCTCGTCCTCGTCCCCACCCGTGAGCTTGCCCAGCAGGTCACCGACGCGCTCACGCCGTACGCCCGGTCCGTGAAGCTGCGCGTCGCCACCGTGGTCGGCGGGATGTCGATCGGCAAGCAGGCCAGCGCGCTGCGCGGCGGGGCGGAAGTCGTCGTGGCGACGCCGGGGCGGCTCAAGGACCTCATCGAGCGCGGCGACTGCAGGCTGAACCAGGTCGACATCACCGTCCTCGACGAGGCCGACCAGATGGCCGACATGGGCTTCATGCCGCAGGTCGTCACGCTGCTCGACCAGGTCAGGTCCGGGGGCCAGCGGATGCTGTTCTCGGCCACCCTGGACCGCAACGTCGACCTGCTGGTCCGGCGCTACCTCACCGACCCGGTGGTGCACTCCGTCGACCCGTCCGCGGGCGCGGTCACCACCATGGAGCACCACGTGCTCCACGTACGCAGCGCGGACAAGCACCGTGCGACCACGGAGATCGCGGCCCGGGACGGGCGGGTGCTCATGTTCCTGGACACCAAGCACGCGGTGGACCTGCTGACCAAGCACCTGCTGAGCAGCGGTGTCCGCGCCGCCGCGCTGCACGGCGGGAAGTCCCAGCCGCAGCGCACGCGGACCCTGGCACAGTTCAAGGAAGGGCACGTGTCGGTGCTCGTCGCCACCAACGTGGCGGCGCGCGGCATTCACGTGGACCAGCTCGACCTGGTCGTGAACGTGGATCCGCCCACCGACCCCAAGGACTATCTGCACCGCGGCGGCCGCACGGCCCGCGCGGGCGAGTCCGGCAGCGTCGTCACCCTGGTGACGCCGGACCAGCGGCGTGCGATGACCCGGCTGATGGCGGACGCGGGTGTCTCCGCGCGGACCACCGAAGTGCGGTCGGGCGAGGCCGAGTTGAACCGGATCACCGGGGCGCAGGCCCCTTCGGGGGTGCCGGTCGTCATCCGCGCGCCGGTCGTGGAGCGGCCCAAGCGCGCGGCGTCCTCGTCGCCGCGGGGGCGGCGTGGGCGCGGAAGCCGGGGGCGGGCCGCCAAGCCGGCGGCCTGACCGTCCGGCCGAGGGCCTGAGGTCCGGCCGGGTCCTGGGTCCGGCCGGGGTCCTGACGTCCGACGGGCGACCCGGAATCCGGCCGAGGGCCTATGGTCTGGGTAAGGGCCCGCACCAGAACCGCCCAGATCCCCGGGCACGCGCCTCCCCCAGCGGCGTCGGCCCAGTGCTCCCTTCAGCACTCCTCCTCGACCCTGTGAGGCACCATGCGCTGCGTCATCGCCCGGTTCCCGTTCGACCTCTCCAAAAGCGAAGTACTGGCCACGATGAAGGACGTCGATCCCGAGCCCGTCTCGGGCGGCGAGTACGTGATCATCGGCCGCCGCAACTACCCCGCCAAGCAGGTGGGCGCGGTCATCACCCGGCAGGACCGCCGCGACTTCACCAGCGGTGAGGTCACCCGGGCCATGACCCGGCTCGGCTTCACCTGCCGCCGCTGGCAGGAGCCGGCGCCCCGGCCCGCCGTCCCGCCGGTCCAGGCCGCGTCGGCGATGCTCGGTGGCCCCGACCTGATGGGGGGCTCCGACCTGATGGGGGGCTCCGACCTGATGGGCGGGTCCGACCTGATGGGCGGGTCCGACCTGATGGGCGGATCCGAGCCTCTCGGCGGCACCGAGACGTTCGGCGGATCCGATGTGCTGGGCGGATCCGAGCCGCTCGGTGGCCACGGCCCGATCGGCGGCTCCCGCCCGCTGGAGGGCTGAGGCGGCGGCGAGAGCCGCACATCTGAACCACGAGGGGCCCTGCCGACGCGCGTCGGCAGGGCCCCTTGTCCGTTCGGGCCCGGGCAGTCCGCGTTCCTTCCGGGCCTCCGAATCCTGTAAACAGAAAGTCGGCACGGCGGCCAGGCCGCCCGATGGTGTTCAATTCCCTCGGGGCCCCGGTGCCGTACGGCAGCGGGGTCCCTCGACGCGTTGCACTACGAGGTGACATGACAGCAGATTCCCCGCTCGGCGATCGTCTGGACGACGACGACTACCCCGCTTACACGATGGGCCGGGCCGCAGAGATGCTCGGCACCACCCCGGGCTTCCTCCGCGCCATCGGCGAGGCACGCCTGATCACGCCCCTCCGCTCGGAGGGCGGACACCGGCGGTACTCCCGCTACCAGCTGCGCATCGCCGCCCGCGCCCGTGAACTCGTGGACAAGGGCACCCCGATCGAGGCGGCCTGCCGCATCGTGATCCTCGAGGACCAGCTCGAGGAGGCGCAGCGGATCAACGAGGAGTACCGGCGGGCGGCGGGCAAGGATTCGGACTGACCGCCCCGGCGGCTACTGACCGCCCCGGCGGCTACTGACCGCTCCGGCGGCTAATCCGGCCGCAGAGACCGCCAGATCCGGTCCGGCAGGACGCGGGCCGCCTCGTCCAGATCGACCTCGTACGCCTTCGACAGCCAGCGCTGGGCCGTTTCCGCGACCGGGCCCATGACGAGGATCTCGATCAAGTGGGCGGGGAGCGGGGCCAGTTCGCCCGCGGCGACGCGGGGGTGCAGCCAGGCCGCGATGGGGGCGAATTTGGCCTCCTTGGCCGCCATGACCTCCCGGGCGTGGGCCGCGAGGTAGCGGGAGTGCACGGAGGCGTGCAGGAAGAGGGCCACGTCGCGGTGGTCGCGGGTGAAGTCCAGGTAGGCCCGGACCAGGGCGCGGATGCCGGTGCGGGCCGTGCGGGAGCGGGTCACCGCGGCCACCACGGGGTCGCAGAGCTGGTCCATGCAGCGGATGTACAGCGCGGCCGCGAGGCCGTCGAAGCTGCCGAAGTGGTGGTACAGGCTGCCGAAGCTGACGCCGCTCGCCGCCGTCACCGCGTTGACCGTGAAGCCCGGCCGGCCCGACTCGGCGTACACCCGCAGGGCCGTGTCGAGGAGCAGGTCGACGGTGGCCTCGCCACGCTGCTGCTTGGGCGCCATGCGGAACAGCGTAGTCCAGAATCCGCCGCCCAGGATCCAGCTCCAGAGACTTTTTCTAGAAAGTATCTCTAAAACTTGCCCGACTTGGTCCAGACTCTTCGTCATGGCCAGTCGCGATCACGAGTCCGAGCGGGTGCCGCCCCCGCAGCCGGTGCACCGCCCGGTGCCCGGCAACCCTTACGCACAGCCCGAGCCCCCGGCGGGCACCACCCGCGGGCGCGCCGCCTTCGGTATCGGTGCCGGTGTCCTCGCCCTGGCACTAGTCGGCGCCGGGGTCTTCGTCTTCACGCGGGATGACGGGGACGACGGCGGTGGTGGTTCCCGTGAGCCCGCCGCGGCGGCGTCGAAGGGCTCGCAGGAGCCGGAGAGTTCCACGGGCGGCGGCGGGCAGGAGTCCACCGGGCCCGGCTCCGGCGACCGCGAGAGCCGTGTCATCGACGTCAACGCCGGGCGCAAACCCGGTGAGGCCAAGGCCTGGCTCGGCGTCGACGACGTGAAGCTGCCCGGCAAGGGCACGATTCTGTACGACCTGTGGCGCGAGGGCGACATCATCGCCCAGGCGACGTACGACGAGGTCACCGCCTTCAAGTCCGCCGATGGCACGAAGGCGTGGGCGGTGAAGCTGCCCGGCCCGGTGTGCGACACGCCCGTGAACGCCTCGTCCGACGGCAAGGTCGTCGTGGTCTATACGACGAGCAAGGCCAAGCAGAACACCAAGTGCGACCAGCTCCAGATGATCGACCTGAAGACCGGCAAGAAGGGCTGGCACAAGAAACTCGTCGAGCACGACCTGTCCGACAGCACCTCCATGACGCACGTCGCGATCACCGGCTCCACCGTCATGGTCGACCAGGACTCCACCGCCCACGCCTACCGAATACGCGACGGCAAGCGGCTGTTCACCACCAAGCGGCAGCGTGAAGGGGCCTGTTTCCTGCGCGGGGTCGCGGGCGGCAGCAAGCTGCTCCAGGTGCAGACCTGCGCCGCCATGACGTCCACCCAGAACGGCCGGCTCCGCAAGCTCGATCCCCGTACCGGCAAGGTCGAGTGGACGTACCGGACCAAGAAGGGGTGGTCCATCGACAAGGTCTACTCCGTGGACCCCGTCGTCGTCTCCCTGCGCAAGCGCAGCGACTACGACAACTGGGCCGTCGCCGCCGTCGACGAGCAGGGCCGCCAGCGCTCGTGGATCGACCTCGGCGGCGGCAAGACCAAGTTCGAGCAGTGCGTGGGGGCCGGTGACTCCGGCGAAGGCGTGCAGAACTGCCCCGGCGGCGTCGTCGACGGCGACACCTTGTACCTCGCGAGCAAGCCCAAGGACATCCTCGGACCCAACAAGATCGTCGCCTTCGACCTGCGCAACGGGCAGGCCAAGTGGTCCGCGTCGTGGAACGGCCGACAGCTGCTTCCGGTGCCCGTGAGCGGCGGAGGGCGGCCCGGCGTGATCGTCTACGCGCGCCCCTCGGACGGGAAGAACGGGCGGACGCTGCGGTTCGGGCCCGGCGGCGGCAAGCCGGACGTGCTGCTCCGGCACACCTCCGCGGCCCGGAAGGTCGAGACGTTCATGTTCGCCGGGCACACGCTGTACGCCGACGGGCGGTTCTTCGTCACCCACTCCCGCATGGACGGCAAGACGTACGGCGCCGAGGGCGACGAAGGGAAGGGGCGGATGCTGTCGTACGGGCGGTGACGCCCCCTTCCCGGGCTTGTCACGCCCACGGCGCTGTCGCCTTCCCGGCCTGTCACGCCCACGGCACCGTCGCCGCCCTTCCCTCCCCTCCATGGAGCCTCGATGACCCACCCGCCCTCTCCGTCGCCCTCACCCGAGCAGCCACCGCAGTCGCACGGCCAGCACGGCCAACAAGGCCAACACGCCCAACCCCCGGGCTCCTTCGGGCCGCCGCCGCCCAACCACCCGGCCGGTTTCGGCCCGCCCGTCGCCCCGCCCCCCGGCGGCTTCGGGCCGCCCCAGCCCCCGCAACCGACCCCCACGCCCGCGACCCCGCCTCCCGGCGGCTCCGGCAGCTCCCGGGGCCGCCTCGCGATCATCACCTCCGCCGTCCTCGCCATCGCCCTGATCGTCGGCGGCGGTGTCTGGTACGCCGCCGGGCGGGGCGACGACGGCGGCAAGGACAAGGCCGCGGGCAAGCCGCGCGACGACGGCGCCGGACCCGCGTACGAGAAGCCGCGGGAGAAGGTGCCCGCCGACCCGAAGGCCTATTTCAAGGGCTCCGCCCCGCAGCCCGACGTCCCCAAGGGCGGCAGCTACAGCACCTGGCAAATCAAGGGGTCCTGGCTCACCGGCAAGATCTACGCCAAGGCCTCCGTCGACCACATCACCGGCATGGACGCCGGCACGGGCAAGGACGTGTGGAAGCTCCCGAAGCCCGGCATGTCCTGCGCGGGCTCCCCGAACATGGGCAAGGGCAACATCGCCGTGGTGGTCGTCCAGGAGACCCGGCAGGACGAGAACGGCGCCCGCATGCCCTGCACCCAGGTCATGGCCTTCGACGTCGACAACGGCAAGAAGCTGTGGACCAAGTCGGTCAGTGTCGGCTACCAGAAGGAGAAGACGGCGTTCAACCAGGCCACGATCAGCGGGGACACGGTCGCCGTCGGCGGCCTGTACGGCGGCGCGGCCTTCGACCTGCGCACCGGCAAGCTCCTGTGGAAGCCGAAGCAGGGGGAGAGGTGCCGGGACATCGGCTACAGCGCCGGCGACGACCGGCTGGTGGCGGTCCGGGGATGCGGAGAAATCGGCGCCGAGCGGTACCAGGTGGAGGTGCTCGACCCGGCCTCCGGCAAGCCGAAGTGGAGCTACAAGCTGCCCGAAGGCGTCAACACCCCGAGCGTCGTCTCCAACAGGCCGGTGGTGCTCGCCCTCGACTCCGGCGAGATCTCCGCGTCCGGCGCGACGGACGTCTTCTCCCTCGACGAGCGCGGGAAGCTGCGTACGAAGATCGCGCTCACCGAAGGCCGGTACATGCACGCCTGCGGCACCCAGTCGATCATCCAGGACTGCCGGGGCATCACGGCCGGCAACGGCAAGCTGTACGTGGCGACCGCGCGGCGCGACGCCAAGAAGTTCATGTCGACGAACGACATCGTGGCGTTCTCCCTGGCCACCGGGAAGACCACCGGCGAGCGGATCGAGGGCGGCGACAACTACCCGGTCTTCCCCATCCGCATGGACGGCGGGAACCTCCTCGTCTACAAGAGCGCGCCGTTCACCCAGGTGGTGTCCGTCGACGGCAGGACGAAGAAGCAGACCGTCCTGCTGGACGCCGGCGCCTCGGCCGGTCTGCTCCCCCTGCGGTCCGAGCTGCTCTACACCGACGGAAAGCTGTATCTCAGCAATGACCTGGTCGCGTACTCCGGCTCCTCGGGCAAGAAGCCGATCATGGTGTACGGCTTCGCGGCGAAGTAAGCGAAGGGGGCGAAGCAGGCGAATCGTCCGGTACCCGTACCCGTGATCTAGCCTTGCCCCGACAGACAACGGGGAAGCCCCGGGGAGACAGCGGGGAAGAGGACGGTCGGCCGATGCTCGGCGTACGGCGCGTGCTGCGCGCGGAGTGGCAGACGGTGGCGCTCGCCGCCTGGCGGGAGCTGCGGGAGCGGCGGCTCGCCGGGGTGGCGCTCGCGGTGGCGGCGAGCCTCGCCATGATCGGCCTGCACGGCCTCCAGGAGATCGCGGCCACGGACCGGTACGTACGCATGGTCAGCGAGGTCCGCGCCGATCAGCCGCTGTGGGTCTCGCTGCTGCGCACGCCCGTGTCCGTGCTGGTGCCGACGCGGGACCAGCCGCCGTGGGGCGGCCTGCCGCGGCTGATCCTGTCCCTCGGCCTCGCCCAGCTGCTGCTCGGCTGGAAGAGGACGCTGCTCGTCGGGTACGCCGCGACGCTGGCCGGCACCCTCGGCGCGCGGGTCATGGTGGCCATCGGGCCCGACCACTTCGCGGGGGTGCCGGCCGCGTACGCCCACGACGTGGACACCGGGGCGTCGGCGGCCGTGCTCGGCCTCTTCACCTACCTGTCGGTGCGGCTGCGGGCGCCCGTCCTGTGCCTGGTGACCGTCGTGCCGACGGTGGTGGGCTCGTTCCTGAAGCCGAACCTCGCCGGGCGCGAGCACCTGGTCGCCTTCGCCGTCGTCGCCGTCCTTGCGGTGGTGCAGGAGTGGCGGCGCGGGCGCGGGCTCAGATCGACCCGAGGTCCGAGGACACCCAGCGCTCCGGACGGAGCCGGATGACCACCTGCTCGCCGTGCTCCTTCCACGCCATGTCGACGTACCCGTCGACCTTCTCAGCCGGGAGGTAGCGGGCGGAGATCTCGTGCAGCTGCTCGCGGGTCGCGGCCTCGGTGGCGACGACGGGGCCCTCCACGGCGACGTACCGAATCGTCGGATCGAGGCGCTCGACCATGAGCGAGAAGCGGCCCGCCGCGGCGATCAGGCGGCCCTTGCGCGAGTCCCGCCCCGTCATGATCCACACATCGCCGCCGGGCTCGTACTGGTACCAGATGGGCACGGTGAGCGGCGCCCGGTCGTCCTGCCCGGAGTCCACGGCGAGCGCCGCGATGTGCGGCTCGGCCAGGAACTGCTCGCGTTCTTCATGGGTGAGAGCCATGTCGGTCTCCTTCGCTTCGCATGAGTACGTCGCATGAGTACGTCGCGTGGGTACGGATGTGCCCCACCGGCTTACACGTCGAGCACCGTGCCGTACAGCCGGGACACCCGGATGCGGATGACCACCCTTTGATCCTCCACCATCTGCTGCAGATACGCCGCCTCGTCGGCCGGGTCGTCGAACCCCGGTGTCATGGCGAGCAGTTCACGCCCGACCGCGTCGCCCGGCACCGTCGACGGCTCCGACACCTCCGCCTCCCCCTCGGCCACGGCGAACGAGAACGGGCCGGGGGCGACGTGCAGCGCGGCGTGCGGATCGCGGGCCAGGATGCGGGGCTTGAGCCGGCCGGCGGTGCTGGAGATCCGCAGGACGCGGGCCGCCCCGTCCCACTGGTGGGCCACGGTCGACAGGTGCGGGTGGCCGGTGGAGCGGACCGCGGCCAGGACGCCGAACCGCTGCTCGCCCAGGATCCGGGTGAGCTCGTCGTCGGTGAGGGGGCGGGGGGCGGGGCCGGTTCCGGGCTTGTTCTCGGTCATGGCGGTGTGCCTTTCGGGGTGGGAAGTCGGTCCGTGGACTACTTGGCGTCGGCCGGCTCGCGCCGCAGTACCGTCACCGCCACCGCGAACGCGGCGATCAGGAGGCCCGCTCCGACGGTGAAGGCCAGGTGGTAGCCGGAGGTCAGGGCCTCGGCCCGGGGGTCGCCCGCCGCCAGGCGGCTCTCCGTGCGGGAGGCGGCGAGCGTCGACAGGACGGCCACGCCGAGGGCGCCGCCGATCTGCTGCGTGGTGTTGAACAGGCCCGAGGCGAGGCCCGCGTCGTCCTCGCGGGCGCCGGACATGGCGAGCGTGGTGAGCGCGGGCAGGGCCAGGCCGAAGCCCGCGGCCAGGAGCATGACCGGGAGCAGGTCGAGCGCGTAGTTCGCGTGCACGGGGACGCGGGCGAGCAGGCCGAGCATGGCCATGAGCAGCAGCAGTCCGGCGAGCAGTACGTTGCGCTCGCCGAAGCGGGCGTTCAGGCGGGCCGAGACGCCGAGCGACACCGCGCCGATGACGACGGCCGCGGGCAGCATCGCGAGGCCGGTGCCCGCGGCGCCGTAGCCGCGCACGTTCTGCAGGTACAGGGCCACCAGGACCTGGAAGGAGAACAGGGCGGCGACCATGAGGAGTTGGACGGCATTCGCGCCGGTCACGCTGCGCGAGCGGAACATGCGCAGGGGCAGCAGCGGGGTGCGAGCCCTGGTCTGGCGGTGGGTGAACGCGCCGAGCAGGGCGAGCGCGAGGGCGCCGAAGCCGAGGGTGTGACCGGAGGTCCAGCCGTGCTCCTCCACCTTGACGACGCTGTAGATGCCCACCATCAGGCCCGCGGTCACCAGGAGCGCGCCGGTGACGTCCGCCCCGGCCTTGCGGCCGAGGCCCCGGTCTGCGGGCAGCGCGGGCACGGCGAGCAGCAGGGCGGCGAGGCCGATCGGCAGGTTGATGAAGAAGATCCAGTGCCAGTTGAGGGCGTCGGTCAGGACGCCGCCGAGCACCTGCCCGAGCGAGGCGCCCGCCGCGCCCGTGAAGCTGAACACCGCGATCGCCCTGGCCCGTTCCTTCGGCTCGGTGAACAGGGTCACGAGGATGCCGAGGCCGACCGCCGAGCTCATCGCGCCGCCGATGCCCTGGAGGAAGCGGGCGGCGACGAGGGTCGCCGGGTCGGCGGCGAAGCCCGCGAGCACGGAGGCCGCCGTGAACACCGCGATGCCCGCGAGGAACATCCGCTTGCGGCCGATGAGGTCGCCCAGGCGGCCCGCGAGCAGAAGCAGGCTGCCGAACGCGATCAGGTAGGCGTTCACCACCCAACTCAAGGAAGCCGGGGTGAAGTTCAGGTCCTCCTGGATGGTGGGCATGGCGACGGTCACGATCGAGCCGTCGAGGATGATCATCAGCATTCCGGTGGCTATGACGCCGAGGGCCAGGCGCTTCTGGCGGGCCGTGGGGGCCGTAGGGGTCGCAGGGGCGGCCGGGGCGGCGAGTTCCGTGCCGGGCGGAGGCGCGGAGTCGGACTCGGTGGCGGAGGCGGAGTCGGTGGCGGACATGGGCTCTCCCGTTGGTGAAGGTGCGGCCCGGCGTGCTGCGGGTCGCCCGATGCCCAGGACCGTAGCAGATAGTTTTGTTGCAGACTATCTCTCTCGGGCGCACACCCGCCTTCTCGGTTACGCTGGCGACATGACCGCCATGGCACCCGCCCGCACGGAACCGGACCTGTCCTTCCTGCTCGACCACACGAGCCACGTCCTGCGTACGCAGATGGCGGCGGCCCTCGCCGAGATCGGCCTGACGGCGCGCATGCACTGTGTGCTCGTGCACGCGCTCCAGGAGGAGCGCACGCAGGCGCAGCTCGCGGAGATCGGGGACATGGACAAGACGACGATGGTCGTGACGGTCGACGCCCTGGAGCAGGCCGGGCTCGCCGAGCGGCGGCCCTCCGGCCAGGACCGGCGGGCCCGGATCATCGCGGTCACCGCCGAAGGCGCGAAGGTCGCGGCGCGCAGCCAGAAGATCGTCGACCGGGTGCACGAGGAGGCCCTCGGCTCCCTGTCGGCGACCGACCGCACGGCGCTGCTGCGGGCCCTCAACCGGCTGGTGGAGGGGCACCTGGCAACTCCGTCGGAGAGCCCCCGGCCGGCCCGGCGGGCGCGACAGCGGTGAGGCGGCCCACGTCGGTCCGCCCCCGGGGTCACGTACCGTGAGAGGTCCTTGGACTTCACACGAGGGGGGCCTGACATGGCGCTGTTCGGAAACGCCCACACCGTCAACCCGGCGTCGGCGCAGCAGGAGTACGCGCGGCTGATGGGCCACGGCGAGCAGGTGTACGCGGCGTACCGGCTGATACGCGACACCATCCTGCTCACCGACCGGCGCATGATCTTCGTCGACAAGCAGGGCATGACCGGCAAGAAGGTCGAGTACCACTCGGTGCCCTACCGCAGCATCACCCACTTCTCGGTCGAGACCGCCGGTCACTTCGACCTGGACGCGGAGCTGAAGATATGGATCTCCAGCAACCCGGTGCCGATCGAGAAGACCTTCACCAAGGGCGTGGACATCTACGAGGTGCAGGCGATCCTCACCCAGTTCGTGGCCAGGTAGTACATACCGGGACGAGGGGGTACGTTCATAGGTGCACTGCACAGCGACCAGGGAACGAACCCCTCATGATCTTCATCACCGTAAAGTTCACCGTCCGCCCCGAGCGCAGCGACGAGTGGCTCGACCTCGTCGACGACTTCACGCGCGCCACCCGCGAGGAGCCGGGCAACCTGTTCTTCGAGTGGTCCCGCAGCGTCGACAACCCGCACCAGTTCGTCCTCGTCGAGGCGTTCCGCGACGGCGAGGCGGGCGCGGCGCACGTGGAGTCCGCGCACTTCAAGGCCGCGATGGACACCATGTCGTACGCCATCGCCAGCACCCCGCAGATCGTCAGCACGGACATCCCGGGCATGGACGGGTGGGGCGTGATGGGCGAGGTGTCACCGCGCGAGGCGTGAGTGCCGCCGCCTGACGGTTGTACGTGAAGGGGCCCCGGACCGTCTCGGTCCGGGGCCCCTCCGCGTGCGGGCCGCAGCGGTTTACGCCGCGGGCAGCCGGTCCAGGAATCCGTGCACCGTACGGATCCGGCCGTCCTCCGCGAGTTCGATCACGTCGAAGCCCGCGACGGGTGCCGTGCCGTCGGCGTCGGACACCAGCTCCCAGGTGAAGCGGGCGATGCCGTGATGGCCGTCGACCTCGCCGGTGTGCCGGAAGGAGAAGCCGGGGAACTGCTCCCTGGCCCCGGCGATGACCGCGGCGATGCCCTCGTGGCCGCTGACGTCGGCCAGCGGGTCGGTGTACGTGCCGTCCTCGGTCCACGCGGCGGCGACGGCCTTGGTCAGGTCGGCGGCGTCGGCGTTCCAGGCCTCGAAGTAGCGGGCGACGGCGGTCTCGTGGACGTCCTGAGCGGGCATGGTGTGCGCCTCCTGCGTGGTCGTGAACATCGGGGGTGCTGCCCGGAGACCGGGCGGAGTGCGCCGCCCGGGCCCCGGTGACTCCAAGACTGCCGGGCGGGGGACGAGGGGTCGATTACGCGTGAGGTAATGCGTGGCTGAGGTGGGTGGGGTGCGTTGCCCGGCGCCGCGGGGTCCGCCTGTGCCCGCCCGTTCCGCCCTCTGGGCGGACCAGCCGCCCACAGGCGGGGGGGGTACCGCCCCGGCCTCGACTGTGCTTGCCTACGGGAGCCAATTCCGTGGGGTGGGACAGGGGTTGAGGATGCGCAGAACGTGGGGCGTCGGGCTGTTGCTGGGCGTCGTGCTGCTCGGCGGCTGCGGTGACCCCGGGTCGGAGGAGGACCACGCGGCACCACCACCCCCCACCCCCGGCGACCTCGCGGACACCCCCTCCCAGACCACCCGCCAACGCGCGGGCGCCGAAGACCGCCCCGCCGAGCGGGACGACGGCACCCCCGACCGCGGCGACGCCCCCGCACGGAAACGCCCCCGCCCCACCGTCCTCTACCTCGGCGACTCCCTAGCCATGGAGAACCAGAACGTCCTCGGCACCCTCCTGCGCGAGCAGCTCGGCGCCCGCTACACCAGCGCCCCCTACTCCGGCACCACCCTCTGCGACTACCTGGAGGGCACCGGCGAGGACTCCCTCGTACCGGACAAGGACAAGGCGGCGACCCTGGTGCGCGAGCTGCGCCCCGACTATGTGGTGCTCCAGTTCTGGGGCAACGCGTGGGGCTACACGCCCTGCATGAAGGGCGTCACGTACGACAAGGCGCGGGACACGTACTTCTCGCGGTACACGGCCGACGCCCGCCGGCTGACGCGGCAGATCACGGACGCCGCGCGGGACGCGGGCGCGAAGCGGCCGAAGGTGGTGTGGGTGGCGCAGGGCCCGGACGCGATCACGCCCGACCGGGTCCGCCGCGTCAACGAGATCTACCGTCAACAGGCCGCCGCGACCGGCGACGTGGTGTCCGACGCGGGCAAGTCGGTCAGCCCGTCCTCCGGCCGCTACACCTGGGTGGAGAAGCTGCCCTGCACGGCGTACGAGCGCGCGCACCCCGCGTACTGCACAGAACCGGAGAACGGCCGCACCGCCCTGCACCGTCCGAAGGACTTCCTGCACTTCTGTCTGGCCCCGACCACCGCCAAGTCCCGCCCGTGCCCGGTGCGTTCGCCGGGCATCCGGCGCATCGGCCAGGCGGTGACGGACACGGTCCGCGCCCACGCCGACTAGCGACGCCAGGCGGCTCCTAGCGACGCCAGGCGTTGTACTGCATCACGTCCCCCGCCTCCACGGCGAAGTGCGGCTGGTCCTTGGTGAAGGTCTGTTCCAGGCCGAGCGCCTCGCCGTTCGACGGGTCGAGGATGAGCATGTACCGCAGGTGCTCGTCGGGGGTGTCGAGGACGTACGCCTGCCCGGGGCGTCCGAGACGGTCGGTGACGGCGCCCGCGGGGCGCAGGCCGCCGGTGTCCGCGAGGAGTTCGACGAGGGCGGCGCTCTCGCGGGCGCCGAGCGTCCAGGTCTCCAGGAGCGACGGCAGGGAGTCGAGGATCTCCTGGGCCGTGACGGGGGCGGCACGGCGGGGGAAGCCGCCGTCGTGGACTTCGGTGAGGTAGGCGCGCAGGGCGGCGGGGGTGTGCGGCGGGCGGGCCTGGGGCGGGGCGTCGGACCAGCTCGGCGGGTAGATGCGTTCGCTCAGGAGCTTGCCGTCGGACTTGACGCGTTCGGTGCGGCTGCCATCGGGCTGCCAGCGGACCTCGCGTTCCTCGGGGAGGGTGACGGGCCGGTCGGCGTCGGGCCCTGATTCCATGGCGAGGCTCCATGTCTGCAGGTGGGCGCCCTTGCGCAGCCGTGGTTCGCCGTCGCGGGCGGCGGCCTCGGCGTGCTCGACGACCCGGTCGAGCGGCACGGCGGCCGAACCGGCGCGCGGGCGCAGGGCGCTCGGCGCGGCGGTGGCGGACGCGGCGCCGAGGTCGGGCAGGGTCAGGGCGAGCACGGCGGCTAGGGCGACGGCGGCGGTCTCCGCCCACAGCACGACGCGGCGCCGGGCGCGGCGGGCGCGGGTGCGGTGCAGGAGCTGGTTCAGGCCGCGCTCGGCGACGGCGTTCAGGGGACGGTCGCGCCAGGGGCCCTCGATGGCGGACACCGGGTTGGCGGCGCGCAGCAGATCGAGATCGCGCGGGTCGGGATCGCGCGCGTCGAGATCGCGCGGGTCGGGGTCGCGCAGGTCAGGATGGCGCAGGTCGGCGGCCCCGTCGCCCGGCCGGTCGTCCAGGTGCTCAGTCACGGTGGTCTCCCGCTTGTCCCGCTCGTACGTGCATCTGCATCCGGTCGATCTCCGCGCGGAGTCTGCGGCGGGCGCGGTGCAGCCGCATCGCCGCCGCGCTCCGGCTGCACTCCAGGGCCACGGCGAGATCGTCGATGCCGAGCTCCTCCCAGGTCGTCAGGCGCAGCGCCTCCTGGTCGGCGGGCGAGAGCCGGGCCAGGGCCTCGTGCACCCAGGAGCCGGGGCGCTCGGCGTCAGGGCTGTCCACGGTCTGGCGGCCGTTCGCGGTCTCGTGGTGGCCGAGCCGGTGCAGCAGGCGCCGCCGGCGGCCGAGGCCGCGGACCGTGTTGGCGAGGCAGTTGCGGGCCACTGCGTACAGCCAGGGCAGCGGCGACTCGGGGAGTTCGGCGCGGCGCCGCCAGGCTATGGAGAAGACGTCCGCCACGACCTCCTCGACCTCGTGCACCTCCCCCGCGCCGAGCCGGCGCGCGACGAACCGGCTCACCGCCCAGTAGTGCTCGCGGTAGGCGGCCGCGAAGGAATCGTCCGTGCTCATGGACCGTAGGTGTCCGGCATGCCCCCGATCTTCACACTCGGGGGCTGTGATTTTCGTGGCGGGGGTGGGCGGTGATGCCCTGGTGGGTCCCGGACACGTACGGGGCATGAGGGCAACCGTGAAGTGGCTGACGACCACCGACCACAAGACAATTGGAACGCTCTATCTGGTGACGGCGTTCGGGTTCTTCTGTATCGGCGGCGTCATGGCGCTGTTCATGCGCGCCGAACTGGCCCGCCCGGGGCTCCAGATCATGTCGAACGAGCAGTTCAACCAGGCGTTCACGATGCACGGCACGATCATGCTGCTGATGTTCGCGACGCCGCTGTTCGCCGGGTTCGCGAACTGGATCATGCCGCTCCAGATCGGTGCCCCCGATGTCGCTTTTCCGCGCCTGAACATGTTCGCCTACTGGCTGTACCTGTTCGGCTCGCTGATCGCGGTGGGCGGCTTCCTCACTCCGCAGGGGGCGGCGGACTTCGGCTGGACCGCGTACGTCCCGCTGTCGGGCGCCGTGCACTCACCGGGCATCGGCAGCGACATGTGGATCATGGGGCTCGCGTTCTCGGGCTTCGGCACGATCCTCGGGTCGGTCAACTTCATCACGACCATCATCTGCATGCGCGCGCCCGGCATGACGATGTTCCGGATGCCGATCTTCACTTGGAACGTGCTGCTCACGGCCGTCCTCGCGCTGCTCGCGTTCCCGGTGCTCGCCGCCGCCCTTTTCGCCCTGGAGGCGGACCGCAAATTCGGTGCCCACATCTTCGACGCCGCCAATGGCGGGGCGTTGCTGTGGCAGCACCTCTTCTGGTTCTTCGGCCATCCCGAGGTCTACATCATCGCGCTGCCGTTCTTCGGCATCATTTCCGAGGTCATTCCGGTGTTCTCGCGGAAGCCGATGTTCGGGTACATGGGCCTGATCGGCGCGACCATCGCGATCGCGGGCCTGTCGGTGACGGTGTGGGCGCACCACATGTACGTGACGGGCGGCGTGCTGCTGCCCTTCTTCTCCTTCATGACGTTCCTGATCGCCGTGCCGACGGGCGTGAAGTTCTTCAACTGGATCGGCACGATGTGGAAGGGCTCGCTCTCCTTCGAGACGCCCATGCTGTGGTCGGTCGGCTTCCTCATCACGTTCGTCTTCGGCGGCCTGACGGGGGTCATCCTGGCGTCACCGGTGATGGACTTCCCGGTGTCCGACTCGTACTTCGTGGTCGCGCATTTCCATTACGTCATCTTCGGCACCGTGGTGTTCGCGATGTTCGCCGGATTCCACTTCTGGTGGCCGAAGTTCACCGGCAAAATGCTGGACGAGCGCCTGGGGAAGATCACGTTCTGGACGCTCTTCGTCGGCTTCCACGGCACGTTCCTCGTCCAGCACTGGCTCGGTACGGCGGGCATGCAGCGCCGTGTCCCGGACTATCTGGCGGTGGAGGGGTTCACGGGCCTCAACACCCTGTCGACGATCTTCTCGTTCCTGCTCGGCATGTCGCTGCTCCCGTTCTTCTACAACATCTGGAGGACCGCGAAGTACGGCAAGCCGGTGGAGGCCGACGACCCCTGGGGCTACGGCCGCTCCCTGGAATGGGCCACGTCGTGCCCGCCGCCCCGGCACAACTTCACCTCCCTGCCCCGCATCCGCAGCGAGTCCCCCGCGTTCGACCTGCACCACCCGGACATCGTGGCGGCGGAGGGCGCGTTGGCGACACCCGCGGCCCGGGAAGAGGTGACCACGCGGTGACCGCCATGGACGAACGGCCCCTGGACGCCCACGTGCTGATCAGCGAGATCGAGGGCCACCTCCTCGCCGAGTCCGCCCGCGCCGAGAGCCGCGCCGCCGCCGAGGCCTTCGCCCAGCGCCTCGACTGGCTGACGCCCGCCGAGCGCGCGGAGGTGGAACGGCTGTACGCCGAGGACCACCTGACGCTGACCCGCCAGGCCTGGCGGCACATCGCGGGCCGCTGCCTGGACCTGCGCGACGAGTACGAGGCCCGGTACCGGGCCCTGCGCCAACGGGTGCTCGCCGGCGGGTTGTTGGGGGTGGTCGCCATGGTGGCGAGCACGACGGTCGTGCTCGCCACCCGCTGACAGGGTGGTGTCAGAACGGCGGGCCGTAGTCCTTGCAGTCGGGCTTGAAGTCCGGCTTGTCCGGGCCCAGCGCGTTGACGACCGTCTGGGTCGTCGGGCCGTCCGCGAACAGGCCGACGTGGCCCACGGGGTTGGCCGGGCACTGGTCCTGGAGCACGATGTTGCGGACCTTGTCGCCCTTCAGGAAGCCGTTGCTGTACGGGCTCGCGATCAGGTCGTACTTGGTCGCGATGACCGTGTAGCGGACGCCGGGCACGGTGTCGCCGTCCGCCCACAGCGCCTTCTGGAAGTCCGAGCCCTCCTCCTGGTCCTTGAGCCCTTGCAGGTTCAGGTGGTCGAAGGCGTCGTTGACGAGGCCGAGCAGGCCGAGCGCCCTGCCCAGGTTCACCAGGCCGCTGAGGGTGGTGCCGTGGTTGGTGGGCGCGAGCGCGACGAGCCGGTCGACCTTCTGTGCGCCGCCGAGCCGCTTCAGGTAGTAGTTCGGCATCATGCCGCCCTGCGAGTGCCCGAGGACGTTGACCTTCTTCGCGCCCGTGGCCGCGAGCACCTTGTCCACGAACGCGCTCATCGCCTCGGCGGACTTGGTGATTCCGGTGAGCCCGCCGACCCGCCCGCCGAGGTTGAACGGGCTGCCCATGCCGTAGTTGAAGGCGTAGACGCAGTGCCCCTCGTTGGCGAGCGTCGGGCCCATCTTGACCCAGTTCGCCCCCAGGTTCACGCCGGTGCCGTGCGCGAGGACGACCGGGTTGGGGTGCTCGGCGGTCGGTTTGCAGTTCCAGTCGTTCACGCCGGACACGGCGTTCGGGCTGAATAAGAAGTTGCTCACGCCCTCGGCGACGCCGCCGACGGGGTAGCGCGGACGCTGCTCCTCGTCGGCCTGCGCGGGGGCGGCGGTGGCGGTGAGCGCGGTGGCCGCCAGGGCGAGAGGCACGAGTGCGGCGGAGAATCTGTTCACGGTTCCGGTCCCTTCGGTTGCCGTGCACGGACTCGGCGTACGACTGACGAACGCCTGCTTGTCGCAGGCATGACAGGTCGCAGCCGAGCAATCTGAAACGACACCGCTTCAGAATGGTTACTTGAAAGTAGGGCCGCCGCGGGGCGTGCGCAAGAGTCGTGCGCGCGACAATTGCCGCCCAGAATGGGGGAGTTGACGTAGGGCCAGGCGAGGGGAGCGGAATCGGTGGCGTCCGACAATGCGCGGAGCGAGCGGGGCACGCGGGGCGAATCGGACGCGAAGGGCACGCGGGGCTCCCGGAAGCGGGCCGCGCGGGGATACGGGGGCAAGTCCGCCGAGCAGCGCAGGACCGACCGCCGGCGGCGGCTCCTGGAGGCGGGCGTCGAGCTCTTCGGCGCCGGCCCCGGCGCGTACCGCTCCGCGTCCGTGGCCGCCCTGTGCGCCCTCGCCGGTCTGTCCACCCGGCAGTTCTACGAGGAGTTCCGCAACCTGGAGGAGGTGCTCGCCGCGCTGCACCGCCACGTCCAGAAGGCCGCGCAGGCCGCCGTCGTCGAGGCCCTGGCGAACGCGCCGTCCGACGGCGCCGTGGGCGTACGCGCGGAGACCGCGTTCCGCGCGTACGCGCGCGTCCTGACGGCCCATCCCCACCTCGTACGCATCGCGTTCGTGGAGGTCACGGGCACCAGCCCCGAGCTGGAGAAGCAGCGCCTGGAGGCCCGCAAGGGCTGGGTCGACCTCCTCGTCGCCGCCCTGGACGAGGCCGCCGCGCGCGGCGAGATAGGCGCGCGCGACTACCGCATCGCCGCGCTCGGCTTCGTCGGGGCGGTCAACACGCTCCTGTACGACTGGACCGCCGGGTATGTCGACGCGAGCCTCGACACGATTGTGGACGAGCTGATGCTGATGTTCATGGGGCTGCTGCAGCCGCCTGCTCCTGGCGGGGCGCCTGGGCCGGACTAGAGCTGTGGCGGCCCCTGCTCGATCCTGCGCAACACAGGGGCGAGTTGGTCGAGGCCGGGCCCCGTCTGGAGCTGGCGCTCGTCCCACCAGGTGGCGCCCGCGTCGCGGAGGGGTGCGAGCAGTTCGCCCGCGTGGGCGGCGTCGCCCGGGGTGGCGCCGCCGAGGACGAAGTCGTACGCCCCTTCCTGACCGCCCTCACGCTCCCGGTACTCCTGAACGTACGAGACCAACTCGCGGAACTCCTCCAGCGGCGGGATCTCCCCGTGCTTGGCCGACTCGAAGAGCGGGGCGGCGCCGTCCCAGCGGGCCGCGCGGCGCATCGGCGGCCGGTTCGGCCAGAAGCCCGCGATCCACACGGGCGGGCGGGGCCGCTGCGCGGTGGCGGGCAGCAGTTGGACGTCGTCGACGCGGAAGTGCTTGCCCTCGTGCGTCACGGGCTCACCCGACCAGTAGCGGTCCAGGAGGCCGAGGCCCTCGTCGAGGAGTTCGGCGAGGACCCGGGGGGCGGTGGGCTCACCGAAGCTTGCGTACTCGTCGTCGACGGGGCCGCCGAGCCCGGCCGCGAAGGTCACGCGCCCGCCGCTCAGGACATCCAAGGTGGCGACTTGGCGGGCCAGTTGATGGGGCCGCCGCCGCGCCACCGGCGTGACGAGCGTCCCCAGCCGGATCCGCTCCGTCGCGAGCGCGGCCGCCGTGAGCAGCATCCACGGGTCCCCGAAGGGCTTGCCGCGCTGGACGGCCTTGTCGTGGACGACGTGGTCCCAGACGAACAGGCCGTCCCAGCCCGCCCGTTCGGCGGCGACGGCGACGCGCGCGACGGTCCGCGCGTCCGCGAAGTCACCGAAGTTCGGAATGTTGATCGAGAAGCGCATTCCTGCATGGTGGCCCGCGCGCGCCGGTCCCGGCAATCGGATTGACCGGCGCGCCGGACTCCCTCTCAGGGCGGCGTCACCTCCCTCTCAGGGCAGGGTCACTTCCATCTCAGGGCAGGATCACCTCCGCCTCAGGGCAGCGTCACCTCCGTGGCGCGGAGGTTGCGCAGCCTGCCGTCACCGGCCTCGTGCTGGGACGCGTACAGAAGCTGCACGCGGAAGGTGAGAGGCGTACCGGGATCGATGCTGTGCCCCTCGTCGGGCGAGGTGAGGACCACGGTGCCGTCGGTGCCGTCCTTGGTGACCGTGAACCAGTAGCTCTGCGTGGGGTTGACGCGGGTTCCCTCCGGCACCTCGAAGGAGACCTCCCACTTCACCACCCGCTGCTCGTTGGCGGCCAGGGTGAGGTCGTAGCTGATGACCCAGCCGCGGGGGTCGTCCTGGGCCCACTGCCCGGCGATCACGTAGCCGACGCTGACGCGCGGCAGCTCGACGTCGGTGTTGACCGAACCGGAGTACTGCTCGGCGGTGTTGGCGCGGCTCGGCGACTTGATCAGGGCGGCGCAGGTGAGCCGGCCCTCGAAGTCCGGGGCGACGGTGCCGGTCAGGCCGATCAGCGCCTTGCCGCCCTTGGGCAGGTCGATGGGCAGCCGCATGCCCTCGCGGACCGAACCGCTGCCGCAGACGGCCCCGTTCTCGCCCTGGCAGGACAACTCCGGGTCGGTCAGCTGCGCCGGGACGGTGGCCTCCACCACAGCGTCGGGGGCGTCGTTGGGACCCAGGTTCTCCACGCTGACGCTGTACGTGATCCGGTCGCCCGACTTCGCGGTCCGCGGGCCGCTCATGTCCAGCGGCATGTTGACCGGCAGGGCCACCGTGAGGTTCCTGATCCGGTGGCTGGCGGTGGCGGCGCCCGTGCCCGCCGCGAAACCCAGCTTGAACGTCGCGGGCAGTCCGGTCTGCCCGGCCGCTCCGGCGAGGTCGAAGCCGTCGATCAGCAGGGTGCCGTTCGGGTTGGACCGGTCGGCGTGCCGCACGGTCAGGCGGCCCTCGACGACCGACACCTGGACATGGGCACCGGCCTCCCAGCCCGCCCGGAACCCACCGGGCACCTGGGCGCCGGTGAGCCAGCGGAAGCCTTCCGCCAGGTTGCCGGAGCCGCGCACCCCCGCGGTGTTGGGGAGTTGGCCGGGGCCGCCGGTTCCGGCGAGCGGCGTGGCGTAGTTGCCGTGGCTGTCGAAGCCGACGCCCACGTATCCGGCCGTGACGCCCGGGGCGACGGGCGGGCTCGACGGGCCCGCCTTCGTCACCGAGTAGCCGAGGCCCGCGCCGTGGCCGCCGGGGCCCGTCGTCTGCGCCCCGTCGATCAGGTAGACGCTGAAGCCGTCGCCGAGGTCCGAGCCGCCCTCGCAGGCGTAGTCGAAGTCGATGGTGACGCCGAGCGAGGAGGAGAACGGCTGGTCGAGGAAGGCCGTCCCCGCCTTGGAGTTGTCGTTGGGGGTGAGTTCCAGGCTGCCGCCGTGCAGCCGCGCACTGCCCTGGAGCTTCCAGTGCGGGTTGGTCACCGTGTCCTGGGCGAACGATTCCACGATCGGGAACTGCACTTGCTGGGAGGTGCTGGACGCACGCGTCGTCATGCTGACGCCTCCTTGGCCTGACTTGCCTGGGATGAATGGTCACGCCGTGCAGTTGCGCGAGGCCCCCGTGAGTTCCATGAGGCTATGCGCGGATCAGCATGGTTGCTCCGCCCAAATCCGGCCTGCCGGTGGATGGCTGGTTCGCCCCGTGAACACCGCACTTGCTCCACTTACGCCACTTACGCCCCCGGGCCGACGCCCGCCCGGTCCGGGGCTCCGACGCGGCGTTCCCTCTGCCAGGGTGATGCCCATGGAGACCAACACGGACATCGCACTCCGCTACCACGAGGCCGTGGGCGCCGGAGTCACCGGCGCCGAGCTGGCCGCGTTCTTCACGTCGGACGTGGTCCAGCGCGAGCTGCCCAACCTGCTCTTCCCGCAGGGCGCCACCCGCGAACTCCCCGACATCCTCGCCGCCGCCCTCGCCGGCCAGGGCAAGCTGCGCCGCCAGACGTACGACGTACGCAACGCCGTCGCCGCGGGCGACAAGGTGGCCCTGGAGATGGAGTGGACCGGCGAACTCGCCGTCCCCCTGGGCCCGCTGCCCGCCGGGCACGTCCTGCGCGCCCACATCGCGGCGTTCCTCGACTTCCGCGACGGCAGGATCTGCGGCCAGCGGAACTACGACTGCTATGAGCCGCTCACCTGAGTCTTCCTGCTCGTCTTGAGTCCTTCTTCCCTGGGTCCTTCCCCCCTTCTTGGTCCTTCCCCTCTTCTTGGCCCTTCTTCCCTTTTCCCATGCCGATCTCCTTTCCGTGGATAGCATTCGGCCTGCACCGTCTGGAAATGCGCCATGGGGGTGGGGCGAATGATGAAGGTGATTCTCGACGGAATATCGGGGCGGGCGAACGCGTGCCGGTGGAGGCCGTTGTCGGCCGTCGCGGCGATCGCGCTTTCCGGTGTCCTGGTGACTGCCGGGTGCGGGTCGGGGGAACCCGAGGGCGGCGGCTCCGGTGGCTCCTCGAGCAGCGCCGGCGGGTCCGGCGGGGGCGGCTCGGACGGCTCGGGTGACGGCGGCGCCTCTTCGGGTGGTTCTGCGAACGGCGGCTCCACGGGCGGCGGTTCTGCGGACGGTGGCTCGTCCAGCGGCGGAACGTCCGGCTCCAACAGCTCGGGCACCGAGGGCGACACCTGGGACGGCGACAAGACCGGGGGCCCCACCTGGAAGCCCGGCCAGACCAACGGCGGGCGTACGAACGGCGGATCCGGCGGGGACGACGACGGGTCCTCCGACCCGCCCCCCGACGAGGAGTTCTCCTGGACCCCGCCCGGCCCCGACTCCCCGGAGTGGGACGGGATCAACACCGACCACGTCTACGACCTGGTGCAGGCCAGGAATTGTTCCGAGGCAAAGCGCTGGTACGACAACGCCGGGCCCACCAACTGGCAGGCGAATCCGGCCGGGTGGAAAGTCCTGGAAGGAATGATCGCCGCGTGCTTCGCCGTCGGCGGGCAGGAAGGCGAGTGGCGGAAGGCGATCACCGCGTACGCCGCCGTCAGGAACCAGCCGTCGGGCGACTGCAAATACCTCGCGGCCCGCCGCACGCTGAAGCAGCTCGCCGAATTCCGGTCCGCGCACCCGAACGGAAAGGTGCGGATTCGCCCTGCGGCGAGCGGAACTCAGGCCTGCGCGTCACGCATCACCGAGGTGTCCACCAGGCAGGCGGTGCGTGGCGCCACGGTGTGGGTGAGGGGCACGTGGCCCAGCGAGGTGACGGTGTACGTCGGCGGTCATGAGGCCCGCAAGGTCGGCAACGACGACTCCGTCGACCCCGTCTGCTGCCACAAGGCCATGGTGACCTTCGAGATTCCTCCGAACGTGCCCACGGGGACCGCGCGGATCGTCCTGAGGGCCGGGACCGTCCAGCTGGACGCGGGCACACTCGAGGTCACGGCCTGACGACGTCACGACCTTACGACCATGGCCGCACCGGACGACCGCCCCCGGCTCAGATCCCTGCGGGCCCGCCTCCGGGCCCGCACGGGCGCGCCCGCCCCTGCCCCAACTCCCGTGCCAGACCCGGCCCTTGCCCCAAGTCCAGCTCCCGGTCCGGCTCCTGCGCCTGGTCCTACTCCGGCCCCTGCCCCTGCCCCCGCACCCACACCCACCCCAGAAAGCCCACCCCCACCCAGCTGGATGGAACTCCTGGGCACCATCGGCTCCCTGGTCTCCCTCCTCGCCGCGGTCCTCTTCTACTTCGGCTGGGCCAGCACCGACGCCGAGACCCGCGCCCTCGGCCTGCGCGACAGCATCTTCCGGCTGTCCACCAGTGAGTACCTGCTGCGCAGCGTCGAGGCCCTCTTCCTGCCCGCCGTGCTGCTCGTCGGCGCCCTGCTCGCCGCCATCGTGCTCCAACGCTGGGTCACGCGGTCGCCCGGCCGGGCCGAGACCGTCGTACGGCGCATGCGCTGGGGATGGCTGCTCCCCGTCGCCCTCGCGCTCTGCTACCCCCTGCACCCGGCCCTGTTCGAGCTGCTGCTCCCCCTCGCCGCCATCCCCGGACTCCTGGCCACGGCGTACGCCCTCACCCGGCCCGAACCGGGCCCCGCCCGCCCCGCCGACCGGAGGCAGCGGCTCCAGATCTGGGCGCTCGCGCTCCTCCTATGCGTGCTCTCCCTCTTCTGGGCCGTCTCCTCGTACGCGGGCATCGTCGGCCGCGGCCGCGCGGAGGCGGCGGCCCGGGCGGTGAACACGTCCGCGTTCCCCAGCGTCGTGGTCTTCAGCAAGAAGGACCTCATGATCCACGGGGGCGGGGCCTGCAAGCAGCACGTGAGAGGCAAGGACAGCGCGTACAGGTTCCGGTATTCGGGGCTCAGGCTGTTCTACGTGTCCGGAGACCGCGTGTACCTGGTGGCATGGCGCTGGCGCCCTTCGGAGGGGACGCTGTGGGCGCTGCGGGAGACCGAGGACGTACGGGTGGAGTACGTGAGCGGGGCCCGGGGGCGGGTCCCGGAATGCGGCTAGCCGACTGACCGGCCGTCCAGGCCGACGCCGCCGGGTGCGCCGCGCAGGCAGCGGCTCAGACGACCACGACCCGGCGCCCGCGCGTGTGACCGGCCTGGCTGTCGATGTGCGCCGCCGCTGCCTCGGCAAGCGTGTACGACTTCTCGACCGGGATGTGGAGCTTCCCCCGCGAGATGAGGTCGGCGGCCTCGGCGAGCGCGTCCGGCACGCTCCCGGCCACGCCGGAGAACCGGACACCGAGCTCCGGCGCGCCGAGGTCGGCGATGGAGATCACCTTCTGCGGGTCCCCGGTCAGCTCGACGAGTTCCCGGATCACGCCCGACCCGGCCAGATCGAGGGCCGCGTCGACCCGGCCGAGCTGCCGCACCCGCTCGACCCAGCCCTCGCCGTACGTCGTGGCGAGCGCACCGAGGCTCCGCAGATAGTCCTGGTTTGCGGCCCCGGCCGTGCCGATCACCGTGATGCCGCGCTCGCGGGCGATCTGCAGCACCGCCGATCCGACTCCCCCGGACGCGCCGCTGACCAGCAGCGTCTGCCCGCCCCGCACCCCCACCTCGCGGATGACGCGCAGCGCGGTCTCCACCACGGAGGGGTACCCGGCCGCCTCCTCGAACGTCAGCCCCTCGGGCATCCGGGCCCAGGCCGACAGCACCGCGAACTCGGCGTAGGTGTCGGCCCCTTCGCCGAACACGTGGTCGCCGGCCTCGACCCCTTCGACGCCCTTGCCGACCTCGTCCACCACCCCGGCGGCGTCAAGGCCGACTCCCGCGGGCAACTCGATCGGGTGGGCCCCCAGGACCTGGCCTTCCCGGACCCTCCAGTCGACGGGATTCACGCCCGCTGCCCGCACCGCGATGCGTATCTGGCCGGGGCCCGCGTGGGGCTCCTCGGCGTCTTCGAGTCGCAGAACATCCGGACCGCCGAACTCGGCGAAGCTCACTCTCTTCATGCCGCCGAACGTAACACTAACGGTTAGCTTTCAACACCGGTTCTGGCTTTGTATCTGATAGCGTCATGGCATGACCGTGCCGACGCCGACTGGACGCCGTGAGCGCAAGAAGGCCGCGACCCGCCAGAAGATCGCCGACACCGCCCTGCGGCTGTTCCTGGAACGCGGGTACGAGGCCGTGGGCATCCGTGACGTGGCCGCCGAGGCCGACGTGGCCGTGACCACGGTCTTCTCCCACTTCGCCTCGAAAGAGGCCCTGGTGTTCGAGCAGGACGAGGACTTCGAGCAGCGCCTCACGCAGGCGGTCACCGGCCGCGCGCCGCACGAGCCGCTCATCCCCGCGCTGCGCCGCGAGATCCACGCCCTGGTGCGGCATTGCACGGCGGACGGCGCCGCCCCGATCTGGCGCATGCTCGAGGCATCGCCCGCTCTGCGGAAGTACGAGGAGTCGATGCGGCTGCGCCACGCGGAGACGCTGGCAGCGGCCATCGCCGCGGAGCCCGGCCTGTCGCAGACCGCGACGGTCCGCCGCACGATCGCGAGGTTCGTGATCGACGCGTATTCGCTGGCTCGCGAGGAGCCCGATCCGGAGGCCGCGGTGGACGAGATCTTCGGGATGATCGAGGCGGCGTGGGAGCGGGCGGCTTCTTAAGCGGCCTCTCAGGCGGCCTCTGGACCAGCCAGCAGGTCCCGTACAGCACCACGTGTGAAGTCGCTGGTGCGGTAGTCGACGACCTCGTCGGCACCGAGGCTCCGCACGAAGTCGTGCTTGGCCGCGCTCGCCAGGGCGATCACGTGAGCGCAGCGAGCGGCAGAGCGGCGGCGGGAGGCCCGGACCCGGACGAGGACTTGTCCGAGCATCTACGTCACCCGCCGGGCGTACACCTCGATCTCGATCTTCATGCGGGGGTCGGCGAGGCCGCACATGAGCATGGTGGCGGCCGGCCGCACCTCCCCGCAGGCGCGACGCAGCACCGGCCAGCAGGGCTCGAAGTCGGCCCGGTCGGGCAGCAGATAGCGCACCCGCACCACGTCGGCGAAGGCGCACTCCGCTTCGGTCAGGGCGGCCTCGATGTTGCGCAGGCACTGCTCGGCCTGCTCCACCACGTCGTCGGAGATCGTCATGGTGGTGTAGTCGAATCCGGTCGTCCCGGACACATGAACCCAGTCGCCGTCGACCACAGCACGGGCATAGCCGATCTGTTCCTCGAACGTCGAGCCGCTGAGGATGGAACGTCGCTCTGTCATGCGCCGAACGCTAAGTGACCAGCACTGATACGTCTAATATGGCCTCAGGCGCAAGGTGATATCTCTAAGCGTATGGAGCGCCCCGAACTTCCCCTTCCGCAGCTGCACGCCTTCGTCGTTCTCGCCGAGGAACTCCACTTCGGCCGCGCCGCCACCCGCTTGGGCATCGCCCAGCCGCCGCTGAGCCAGCAGATCCGCCGGCTGGAGGACAAGGTCGGCTACGCGCTGTTCAGCCGCGAGCCCGGGCGCATCGGCCTCACCCCGGCGGGCCGGGAACTCCTCCCCGCCGCCCGGCATGCCCTCACCGACCTCGCGGAGGGCCTGACCGCAGCCCGAGAAGTCGGCAGCGGCAGGGCCGGCCGCCTGCGGATCGGCTTCGCCGCCTCCCTCGCTCTCACCGTCCTCCCCGGCCTGCTGCGAACCTTCCGGGAACGGTTTCCCGCCGTGAACCTGGACATCCAGGAAATGACCACCACGCCGCAACTGGCCGCTCTACGCGAAAGGACGATCGACATCGGCCTGTTGCGCGAGCCGCCTGCCCATGGCGCGGAACTCGGATTCGAGACCGTGCTGGCCGAACCGTTCGTGGCCGTCCTGCCCTCCTCGCACCCCCTCGCGACACAACGAGCCGTCCGGGTCGAGCAGTTGGCGGACTGCCCCTTCGTGCTCCTGCCTCGTGCCGTCGGCCCGCCGCTGTACGACCAGATCGCCAATCTCTGCATCGCGGCAGGCTTCACCCCCCAGGTGACTCAGCACGCCGTGGAATGGCAGACCGTCTGCGCCCTGGTGGAAACCGGCCTGGGCGTGTCACTGGCCCCGGAGAGCATCCGCCGCATCCGCCTCAAAGGCGTTGCCTTCCGCAGGATCGAGCCCAACGCCGCGCGCACACGAGTCGCCGTCGCTTGGCGCAAGAACGACTCGAACCCCCTGGTTCCACGCCTCTTGGCAGCCCTCAATCAAGATCCGCCGGACAGGCCCCAGCCGGCTGACCGGCCCTCCTGACGAGTTCCTCGCTACATGTAGCCAGTGTTCAGGAAGTGGCCCTGGCGTCGAACGCGACGACGTAGGCAGGATCGTGAGTCATGAGTGCAGTTGTGATCACCATTGGTTCGTTGCGCCAGGAGGATCGCGCCGCCTGGGAAGCGCTGGCGCGCGGTTACAAGGCGTTCTACCGCACCACGGTGCCGGACGAGGGCTACGAGCAGACTTGGCAGCGGCTACGGGGCGGCACCGAGTTCCACGGCATCGGCGCCTGGTCGCAAGGGAAGCTGGTCGGCATCGCACACTATTTGTTCCACCCGACGTTCTGGATGGAAGACAGCTGCTACCTCCAGGACCTCTTCGTCGACGAGGCGGCACGCGGCCTGGGCGTCGCACGGATGCTGATCGAGAAGGTGGCCGATGCGTCGCGGGAGCAGGGGGCATCGCGCTTCTACTGGACCACTCAGGAGGACAACACCGCCGCCCGCGCACTGTACGACAAGGTGGCGAGCTTCAAGGGGTTCATACGCTACGACTACCCCATGGCTTGCGGTCGTTAGAGGGTCCCGCCCGCGGCGGCGGTCACTAGGGCCGTGAAGGCCGCTGCGGTGAGGGTGACGTGGGGCCCGTCGGGCCTTTTGCTGTCGCGGATGGCTATGTGGGGGTCGAGGTCGGCGACTTCGACGCAGTCGCCGCCGGTGTCGGAGCTGTACGACGACTTACGCCACTCCGTGCTCGTCAGGTTCCGGCTTGTCCCCATAACGCTCCTCCATCACGCGGGCGATCAGCGCCGTGGACTCCTCGACGGAGAGTGCGGCCGCCTGCAAGTGATCGTAACGGAGCGAACCCTCCCTGAGAGCTTGAGGATTGGCCGTCATGTGTCCTTGGACGAAGTCCTCGGTATAGACAATGTCGGGATCGTCGTCGAAGCGTAGGAGATTGAACGAGCCTGGCAGACCCGCATGCGCACCCGCCGTGAACGGCAGGATCTGCACCCGTACCCACTCCCGCTGCTCGTTCACGTGCAACAGATGGGCCAGTTGGTCACGCATGACGTCCCGGCCGCCGATCTCCTGATGCAGCACAGCCTCGCTGAGCACCACCCACATCAACGGTGGGTACTTCCGCTCCAGCACGCGCTGTCGGTCCATGCGCGCCGCCACACGCGCATCAAGGTTGTCGTCCGTGCGGACACCCAGCACCGCCCGTGCGTACCCCTCCGTCTGGAGGAGGCCGTACACCAACTGGGCCTGGAACGTAGAGATGTACGTCGCCTTCGCCTCCATCTCCGCGTACGCCTGGAACCAGCTCGGCAACTGGCTCCGCAGAACCAACCCCACCAACCGCGAGAACGTCCCGTCCGTGCCGAGCGCAGCGTCAAGGCGCTCCGAGAAGTCCCGCGTCGGCACCTTCTTGGCCGTCTCGACCTGGCCGACCAACGACCCCGTACAGAAGATGCACCCGCCAAGTTCGCCTTGGTTGAGGCCCGCCGCCTCCCGCAGGCGGCGCAACTCCGCTCCGTAGTAGTCCAATGGGCTTGCGCTCGGGTCGAGTTCGTTGATGCGGACCACGGGAGGGTCACCCCCAGCCTCAAACGCCCACCGGCGTTGCTCTCGGTACGTAGCCAAGCGTAACCAACCGACTGCACGTTAGTGACATGAATCACGTAACTGCCCCGCTTGACCCCGGAGTTGGCCGCAGCTACCGGATGAGCTTCACCGTCGGTGAGCACTCTGTGCAACCGCTGCGCCGCATCCTCCGGATGTACCTCCACGGCTGGGGTCTGACCGCCCTCACGGAGGGCGCCACCCTCGCCCTCTCCGAACTCGTCACCAATGTCGTACGCCACGTACCGGACCGCCGCTGCGCCGTGCTGATCCTCCGCCTGCCGGGAGGCGTCCGCGTCGAAGTCACGGACGGCAGTCCGGAGCTGCCCGTTCCGGTCGATGGGGCGTCCGGTGGTGGTGAACTGGCCGAAGACGGACGGGGACTCCTGCTCGTCGAGGCCGCTACCGACCGGTGGGGGGTTACCGTGCTGCCGGAGCGTACGGGCAAGACCATCTGGTTCGAGTGTTTCGAGTGTGCCGACGACAGATACGCGTGACGACGACAGAGAGGTGGGAGCGGCATGGCCAAGTCACCGGTGACCGCCGAGGAGCTCGCCGCCCGGTACGGGCTTGAGCCCCTGCCCTTCGAGGGCGGCCGCTTCCGCCAGACGTGGGCCGGGCCGCCGGACCCGCGCGACGCGTCGGCGCACCCCGCCGGGACGGCCATCATCATGCTGCTCACGGCTGCCGCCGACGACTTCTCGGCGATGCACCGCCTCCCGACGGACGAGATCTGGCACTTCTACCAGGGGGATCCGTTGGACCTGCTGCTTCTCTTCCCCGACGGGCGGGACGAGTTGCGGATCCTCGGGGACGGCGACGGGGAGGAGTTCCAGCTCGTGGTGCCCGCGGGGACGTGGATGGGGGCGCGGGTGCGGAACGGGGGCGAGTGGTCGTTGTTCGGTACGACGATGGCTCCGGGGTTCCTGGAGTCGGACTACGAGGGCGGCGATCCGGACGAGCTGGCCGCCCGGTACCCGCAGCAGGCTGAACTGATCCGGAGGCTGTGCCGTGCCTGACCCCCAATCATCCGTCGTCGCACCCGATCCCCAACTCCCCTCTCTGGAAGGGCGCGTGGCCCTGGTGACGGGAGCCAGCGGGTTGCTGGGCGGCGGCATCGCACGCAGCTTCGCCCGCGCGGGCGCCGCCGTCGTCGTGCACTGCAACCGCGGTGTGGAGCGGGCCCGGGAGGTGGTCGAGGAGATCGGCAAGGCGGGCGGTGACGCCGTCGTCGTATCCGCCGATCTGGGCGAGGAGCGGGAGTGCCGGCGGCTGGTCGAGGAGGCGTCTTCCTGGCGTGGGCGCCTTGACTCGTTGGTCAACAATGCCGGGGTGCAGCCCGTGCAGGGGCTGGCGGGGATGACGGCCGACGACTGGCGGGGGTTGTACGAGGCCAACGTGACCAGTGCGTTCTGCTGTACGCAGGCCGCCGCCGAGGTCATGGCGGGGCAGGAGGGGGGCGGCAGCGTCACGCACATCGCGTCCATCGAGGGGCATCAGCCTGCCGTCGGGCACGCGCACTACAGCGCGTCCAAGGCGGCGCTGATCATGTTCGCTCGGGCGGCCGCCGTTGAGTACGGGGGGCGCGGGGTGCGCGTGAACAGTGTGTCCCCGGGGCTCATCGGGCATCCCGCGTTGGCCGCGGAGTGGCCCGAGGGCGTCGAGCGCTGGGGGCGCGCTGCGCCGCTCGGCCGTCTTGGGCGCCCGGAGGACGTGGGGGCGGCGTGCGTGTTCCTCGCGTCGGCGGCGGCGTCCTGGATCACCGGGACAGATCTGCTGGTCGACGGCGGGGTGAGCGCACGCTCCACGTGGTAGCCCTCGCGGGGTGCGCCCCAGCCCCACCCCTTCCCGTAACCAGGGGGCTGCCGCCCCCTGGACCCCCGCTGATCGCCGCTCCGGGCCGATTAGGGGGAGCGGGGCGGAGCCCCATTTGTCAGGTGTCGATCGGCTCCCCGACGGGGGCCTCTTCCGGTGCGGCGGGGGCGGCCCCCGGCCGCGGTCGCATCAGGAAGAGGGAGAGGGCCGCGGCCACGAGGACCCCGGCTGCGCCGACGACGAAGCTCGCCGACATCGCCTCGGTGAAAGCGTCCCGCACCGACGCGGCCAACTGCGCGTCGCCGAGGCGCGCCGCTTCCTTGAGACCTTCGACGATGGATTCGTCCGCCTTGCCGGGCGCACCGGCGGGCACATGGTTGCCGTACGTGTGCGACAGGATGGAGCCGAGGACGGCGACACCAAGGGCCGCACCGGCCTGCTGCACCGTGTCGTTCAGGGCCGACCCCACACCCGCGTGCTCATGCGGCACCGCCCCCATCAGCGCGGCCTGCGCCGCCGGCATCGCGAGGCCGCTGCCCACGCCCATCAGGACCGAGGCCACGGTCACGATGCCGAAGCCGTCACCGGGCTGAAGCGTGGTGAGAGCGAAGAAGCCGGAAGCGATGATCACGAGACCGGTGGCCACCATGACCCGGTTGCCGAGCCTCTGGCCGAGCGTCGCGCCCAGCGCGTTGAAGACGAGCGAGGCGACGGCGAGCGGCGCGAAGGCCCACCCGGTCTTCGTCGGCGAGTATTCGAGGACGAACTGGAGGTACTGGCTCAGCACCAGCATCAGCCCGCCGTTGGCGAAGGTCAGCAGCACGATCGAGAAGCTGGCACCGGTGAAGACGCGGTTGCGGAACAGCACCAGCGGCACCATCGGCTCGGCGACCCGCGTCTCCCAGACACCGAAGCCCACGAGGGCGAGCACCGAGACGATCGCGGCGACGAACACCTTCGGGTCGCCGAAACCCTCCTTCGGCCACTCGGTGATCGTCCACACCAGCGCCACCATGCCGAGCACCGACAGGACCATGCCGACCGGATCGGCCTTGCGCCACGGCCCCTTGGACTCCTTCATCAGCACGATCGCGGCGACGAACGCCAGCGCGGCGATGGGCACGTTGATCAGGAAGATCGAGCCCCACCAGTAGTGCTCGAGCAGGAAGCCGCCGAAGACGGGGCCGCCGACGAGACCGATCATCGCCACACCGCTCCACGCGGCGATCGCCTTGGGCCGCTCCTGGTCGTCGAAGACCGTGATGACGATGGAGAGCGTGCTCGGCATGATCAGCGCGCCGCCGACGCCCATCAGGACGCGCCCGGCGATCAGTTGCTCGGGACTGCCCGCGACCGTCGCGAGCAGCGACGCCGCGCCGAAGACCACGAGCCCGATGAGCATCAGCTTCCGGCGTCCGAACCGGTCGGAGAGCGATCCGGAGGTCAGCAGCAGCCCGGCGAACACCAGCATGTACGAGTCGAGGATCCACTGGAGGTCGGACGCGCTCGCGTCCAGGTCCTCGGCGATCGGCGGCACCGCGACGGTCAGCACCATGTTGTCGATCACGAGGACCAGCGTGCTCAGGCAGAGCACGATCAGCACGAGCCAGCGCTTCGGATCACGCCCCGCCGCCTCCGGCTTCCCTCCCACCGGCTTTCCCTCAGCGGACTTCGAGCCCAACTCGTCCATCAGGACCTCCCCATCGAGTGACTTCTCAGCGAGTGCTTCTTCGTACGACGTTCACGTGCTCCGCACACCGTACGGACACCGAACACTGTGCGCAACCTCCGAACGCCGTGCGCACGCTGCGCTAGGCTGGGGCACGAGACGCATACGCTCCGAGCAGGACGAGCAGAAGCCGAGCAGAAAAGGGGTGGCCGCATGCCACGCGCCACGCAGCCGACCAAGCAGCCGACCGGCGAGAAGCAGCGGACCGGCGAACCGATCGGGTCCGTGTGGACCCGCCCCCAGCGCCGGCGCCGCGAGCAGCCCGCGCTCAGCCGCGACCAGATCGTGGCCGAGGCGATCGCGCTGCTCGACTCCGACGGCATCGAGGCGCTGAGCATGCGCAAGCTCGGTACGCGCCTGAACGCCGGGGCCACCTCGCTCTACACGCACGTGTCCAACAAGGACGAGCTGATCGAGCTGGTCGTGGACCAGATCTTCGGCGAGATCGACGTGCCGCGGCCCTCCTCGCGCGAGGAGTGGCGGGACGCCGCCGTGGAGTGCGGCAACAACGTGCGCGCCGCGATCCTGCGGCACCCCTGGATCGCCTCCCTGCTCGGCGAGATGGGCATGGCCTATCTGGGGCCGAACATGATGCGGCTCTCGGAGGACATGCTCGAACTCTTCGAGATCGGAGGCTTCGACCTGGAGCGGTCCGACATCGCCCTCAAGACCATCTGGTCGTACGTCATCGGCACCACCGCCACCGAGGCCGCCTATCTGACGATGCTCGCCCGCAGCGGACACAGCGAGGAGGACTGGATGGAACAGGTGACGGCGGCCGCCACACAGGCCATGGAGCCCTACCCGCGGGTGCGGCGGCTGTACGCGCAGCAGACCGCGACACACGTGGACGAGACCCGCCGGAGCAACTTCGACCTGGGGCTCGACTGCATCCTGGACGGCCTGGAGGCACAGCGCGGCGACGCGTAGCCAGGTGGCATCCGTCGGGTGGGCCCGGCCCACCCGGATGGCCCGCCCCAAGTGGCCGCCCCGCCCGGCCGCCCGGAGGCTCGGGCCATGAATTCAGCACACCGTGGAAGAAACATCTGGGCCTCCGGCGGCACGATGTTCGCCGGTGTCCTGATGCTCGTGAACGGCGTCCTCGGCATCCTCGCGGGCATCACGGGCATCGCCAAGGACGACGTGTACGCGCGCCTCGGCGACTACGTCTACAAGTTCAACCTCACCACGTGGGGCTGGATCCACCTGGTGCTCGGCGTACTCATCGCCGTCACCGGCTGGGGCATCCTCAAGGGCGCCGAGTGGGGACGGGCGGTGGGCGTGGCGCTCGCCGCCGTGGGCATGGTGGCGCAGTTCCTGTGGCTGCCGTACACACCGCTGTGGGCACTCATCTCGCTCGCGCTCGGCGCGTTCGTGATCTGGGCGCTGTGTACGACGGACTGGGGCGGCGCGAAAGCGCCTTAGAACGACGCAGGTCCGCCGTTCGCCGCGATCACGTCTCGTACGGCCCGAATGAACGCCTCCGTACGGGAGTTCATGCCGCCGGTGCGCCAGATCAGCGCGACGTCCGCCGTCGGCAGGTCGCGCACGGGGACGAATGTGACGTCGGGCCGGGAGTAGTACGTCTCCACGGACGCGATGACCGGGGCGACGCCCTGGCCCGTGGCGACCATGGTCATGAGTTCCTGGAACGACGCCACGGCCTGCCCGCGCCGGATCTCGCGGCCGCTCGGCGTGCGCGGCGGCTGGTGGAAGTCCCACCAGTACGCGGGCGCGCCGTTGACCACGCCGAAGAACGTCTCGCCCGCGAGGTCCTCCCACGACACGGAGGACCGGCCGGCGAAGCGGTGGCCGAGCGGGACCGCGAGGGACCGGCGTTCGTTGATGACGACCGGGCCCACCGTCAGGTCGGGCTCGTCCACCGGCAGGCAGGTGAACAGCACGTCCAGCTCGCCCGCGCGCAGCGCGCCCAGCGGGTCGTGGAACTGCGTCTCGCGCATCCGCACCGCGCAGCCGGGGCACCGCTCCCGGAACAGCTTCAGGATCGGCTGCGTCAGCGAACCGGCCCCCGACCCGAGGAAGCCGACCCCCAACTCGCCCTCCACGCCCCGCGCCACGTCCTTCGCGCGGGCCACGGCCTCCTCCATGCGGTGGTGCAGCGGCGCCAGATCCTCGTACAACTGCCGCCCCAGCGGCGACATCCGCACCACGCGGCTGGTGCGCTCGAAGAGCGGCGCGCCGATCTTGCGCTCCAGCCGCTTCACGGTCTGGCTGACCCTCGCCTGCGACAGCAGCAGCCGCTCGGCCGTGCGGCCGAAATGCAGCTCCTCGGCCAGGGTCAGGAAGGTCTGCAGTTCCTGTCGCTCCATGCCGTGAACCCCCGTGAATCCACTCTGAGAACCTTCTGACCTGCAACGATAAGTCTGAACGTGGCGATCGTTTCATGGATCGGCGTTGATCAGCCATGGGCGTGGGCGGATCTTTGAGGAGTCCCGAGCCGAGCCGGTCTCCCCCGGCCCTCCTCAACGGTTCTCAACTCCCAGGAGCTCCCCATGATTTCGCGTGCCCGCACCACCGCCGTCGCCGTCGTCCTCGCCCTCACCGCCGGCGCCGCCGTCACCGCCGCCCAGGCCGCCTCCGACAGCGGTGCCTCCGGCCGCCACGCCACCGGGAAGGAGGCCGCCTGGACCGCCGCCTGGACCGCCTCGCCGCAGCGGCCCAGCATCGGCTTCAAGGCCAACTGGTCCGAAGCGGGATTCGACGACCAGACCTTGCGGCAGGTCGTCCGCGTGACGGAAGGAGGTGACCGGGCCCGCATCCGCCTCTCCAACGCGTACGGGGCGTCGCCGCTGCACATCGCGGGCGCGACCATCGCCCGCGCCGAGGGCACGAAGGGCGCGGGCGTCGAGCGGGGCTCGACACGGGAGTTGACCTTCGGCGGGAAGCGGTCCATGACCGTCCCCGCGGGCGGGCAGCTCTCCAGCGACGAGGCCGGACTCGACCTGGACCGCTTCGAGTCCGTGACGGTCACCCTGCGCCTGGCCGACACCACCGGGCCCGCCACCTTCCACGCCCAGTCCTTCGCCACCAGCTACCGGGCCGACGGCGACCACCTCCGCGACACCGGCGCCGACGCCTTCAAGGAGTCGACCGAGTCCTGGTACTACCTGTCCGGGGTGGACGTGCGGGGCGGCGGCGCGGCGCACGGCTCGGGCAAGGCCAAGGCCCGCGGCAAGGGAATCGTGCTGTTCGGGGACTCCATCACCGACGGCTTCGCCTCCTCCACCGACCAGAACCGCCGCTGGTCCGACGCCCTCGCCGAGCGCCTCGCCAAGGCGGGCAAGCCGCGGCCCGTCGTGAACTCCGGCATCGGCGGCAACATGGTCCTCAACGACTCGGCCTGGTTCGGCGACAAGGCCACCGGCCGGTTCGGGCGGGACGTCTCCGCGCTGCCCGGCGTCGGCACCGTCGTCATCCTCGAAGGCGTCAACGACATCGGCTTCAGCGAGACCGACAAGCCCACCTACAAGCCCGCGCCCATCATCAGCGCCGCCCAACTCATCGCCGGACACCGCAAGTTGATCCGCGCCGCCCACGACAAGGGCCTGAAGGCCGTGGGCGCCACGCTCACCCCGCTCGGCGGGTCCGACCACTACGGGAAGCGGGCCGCGGCCGTCAGCGACACGTTCAACGAGTGGGTGCGTACGTCGGGTGAGTACGACGCGTACGTCGACCTCGACAAGGCGCTTGCCGACCCGGCGGACCCGGAGCGGATGCGGGCCGCGTACGACAGCGGGGACCATCTGCACCCGAACGACGCGGGGTACCGGGCCATGGCCCGTGCCGTGGACCTCGGGGCGCTCTGAGTAGAACGCTCGTTTTACTCCCGTGTGTAGAAGCGGTAGAACGTCACCGCGAATACGCTCGCTGCCACCACCGCCGCCATCCCCACCGACCTGAGGACGCTCGGGCCCCCGAGGCTGTACAGGTAGCCGAAGGAAATGCCCGCGAAGGATGCCCAGGCGGCGGCGCGCAGTTCGCGGGGGAGGGCGGGGGCCGCCCGGCGCAGGGCCGCGTACAGCACCGCGAAGGCGGCGCCCGCGACGAAGCCGAGGAGAATGTTGCCGCCGGTGGGCGTGCCTCCGTCGCGGGCGTTGGCGGCGGCCCAGAGGCCGTAGACGATGCCGAGGACGACGGGCCCCGCCCAGGGGCCGGCGAGCGCGCGGATGCCGGGAAGGCCGTGGGCGCCGGGGGCGCCGGGCCCGCCGTGTGCGGTGTGAGCCATGACGGCTCCTCTCTGCTCACGCCTTGCGGCTCTGCTCACGCCTTGCGGCGTCACAGTCCGTCTCAGTCAAGGAAACACCCGCTCGGCCCCTCGCTCCACCGGAGCACGTGTCACCCTGGGAAATCAGCCACCCCCGCCCGGCCCCGCAGCGATGAGTTTCCGGCGCGGGTCCGGTCTCCCCTCATGACGATTCGCTGACGATCCCCAATCGGAGGGCGTAGGGACATGAGCAGCAAGCAGCCGCACCGAGGCTCCGGGCCCGGTGGTCTGGCCATCGAGACCGCGGGCCTGGTCAAAACTTTCGGCGAGAACCGCGCGGTCGACGGCGTCGACCTCGCCGTCCCGGCCGGCACGGTCTACGGGGTCCTCGGGCCGAACGGCGCGGGCAAGACGACGACCGTGAAGATGCTCGCCACGCTGCTGCGCCCGGACGGCGGCGAGGCGCACGTTTTCGGCCACGACGTGGTCCGCGAGGCCGACATCGTGCGCGGCCGCGTCAGCCTCACCGGGCAGTACGCCTCGGTGGACGAGGACCTCACCGGCACCGAGAACCTGGTGCTCCTGGCCCGCCTGACGGGCCACGGCAAGAAGGCCGCGTACGCACGCGCGGAGCAGCTCCTCGACGCGTTCGGACTCGGCGACGCCGCGTCCCGCCAGGTGAAGAACTACTCGGGCGGCATGCGCCGCCGCATCGACATCGCCGCGTCCATCCTCAACACCCCGGACCTGCTGTTCCTGGACGAGCCGACGACGGGCCTGGACCCGCGCAGCCGCAACCAGGTCTGGGACATCGTCCGCGCGGTCGTCGGCCACGGCACGACGGTGCTCCTGACCACGCAGTATCTGGACGAGGCCGACCAGCTCGCGTCCCGGATCGCCGTCATCGACAAGGGCAAGGTGATCGCCGAGGGCACCAAGGGCGAGCTGAAGGCGTCCGTCGGCGCGGGCTCGGTGCACGTGCGCCTCCGCCACGCGGAGCAGCGCCCGCAGGCCGAGGAGGTGCTGCGGCTCGCCCTGGACGCCGCCATCCAGCTCGAACCCGACCCGGTCGCGCTCACCGCCCGCGTCGGCGAGGGCTCCGCCAACGGCCGCGGCGCCGCCGAGCAGGCCTCCCGGGCGCTCGCCGAGCTGGCCCGCGCCGGCATCACCGTCGACAACTTCTCCCTGGGCCAGCCCAGCCTCGACGAGGTCTTCCTCGCCCTGACCGGACACCCCAGCGAACCCGAGCCCACCAACGACCCGCAGGCCGCGCAGGACCGGAAGGAAGCAGAGGCCGCACTATGAGCACCGCGACCACCACCGAGGCCCAGGACCTCGCGCCCGTCCGCACGGAGTCGCTGGCCGAGCTGCTCATCGCCAAGGAGCGCCCGCCGCGCCCCAGCGCCCTCTCCACGTCCCTGACCTTCGGCTGGCGCGCCATACTCAAGATCAAACACGTGCCGGAGCAGCTCTTCGACGTCACGGCGTTCCCGATCATGATGGTGCTGATGTACACGTACCTCTTCGGAGGCGCCCTCGCCGGATCCCCGCGCGAGTACATCCAGTACCTACTCCCCGGCATCCTGGTGATGTCCGTCGTCATGATCACGATGTACACGGGCGTCTCGGTCAACACCGACATCGAGAAGGGCGTCTTCGACCGCTTCCGCTCGCTGCCGATCTGGCGGCCCTCGACGATGGTCGGCTATCTCCTCGGCGACGCCCTGCGGTACGCGCTCGCGTCCGCCGTGATGCTGACCGTCGGCGTCATCCTGGGCTTCCGGCCGGACAGCGCGCTCGGCGTGCTCGGCGGCGTACTGCTCCTGATCGTCTTCTCGTTCGCCTTCTCCTGGGTGTGGACGATGTTCGGGCTGCTTCTTCGTACGGAGAAGTCGGTGATGGGCGTCAGCATGATGGTGCTGTTCCCGCTGACGTTCCTCAGCGACATCTTCGTGAAGCCGGAGACCATGCCGGGCTGGCTGCAGGCCTTCGTCAACAACAACCCCGTCACGCACGTCGCCTCCGGCGTCCGCGGCCTGATGGAGGGCGACTGGCCGGCCGCCGACATCGCGTGGAGCCTCGGCTGGGCGGGCCTGTTCGTCGCGGTGTTCGGGCCGGTGACGATGCGGCTGTACAACCGCAAGTAGGGTTTCCTGCCTCCATATGCAGTGAAACGCAGTGACCCCGGTCGCGCCTGGTGCGGCCGGGGTCTTGCCTTGTGGGCGTGCACCGACGTCATCGCGCCGCCCTGTCCGCCGTGCTGTCCTCCGTGCTGCTGGTCCTCGTCTGCCTGCTCGTCCCGCTCGGCGTGGTCTCGACATGGGCGAAGTACGAGATCGAGGACGCCGACGCGTACGTCGCCACGATGGCGCCCCTGGCCTCCGACCCGGCCGTCCGCGACGCCGTCTCCGGCGCGGTGACCGACTCCGTGGCGAAGGAGATCGACGCCGGTCCGCTGCAGTCGGCCGTCGAGTCCTTCGTACGCGACGCGGTGCGCTCCTTCACCGAGACCGGCGCCTTCCAGACCGCGTGGAACGCCGCCAACCGCGCCGCCCACGACGCCGTGCAGTCCGCCCTCACCCACGACTCCGAAGGCGCCGTCACCATCGACCTCGCGCCCATCACCGAGCAGGTCAAACGCCAACTCGCCGAAGAGGGCACGCCGTTCGCGAACCGCATCCCGGTGCGGCACACCGAGGTCACCGTCATGAAGGCGCAGGACCTCAGCCACTTCAGGAAGGGGTTCCGCATGCTCCAGGTCGCCGGTCTGTGGCTGCCCGTCGCCGCCGTGCTGCTCGCCGTCGGCGGCATCCTCCTCGCGGTGCGCCGCCGCCGCGCGGTCACCGCCACCGCGCTCGGCGCGGCCCTCGGCGCGACCGCGCTCGCCGCCGCCATCGCCGTCGGCCGCGGGCTCACCCTCGACGACCTGCCGCCCGACGTGTCCCGCGCCGCCGCCGGCGCCGTCTACGACGCGCTCACCGACACCCTGCGCACCGCGGCCTGGGTGATCATCGGCGTCGGGCTCGCGGTGGCGCTCGGGGCGTGGCTGAGCGGGCGGTTGCGGCGGGGCGGGCAGTTGCGGTGGCGCGGGCGGTTGCGGCGGGGCGGGCCGGGGCTGCCCGGGCTTTCCCGGCTGTCCAGGCCGCCCAGGTTGTCCCGGCCCTTCCGGCCGGGGCTGGGGCCAGGTCCGGGGCCCGGGCCCGCCGGTCCGCAACCCGCCCCCCGCTCGCCCGCGTCCTTGAGAGAGGATCTGTAGAACACGCCCCGGGGACACAGAACGCCCCGCCCCGGCGACGAAAGGGCGACCCTTGGAGCACGTGACGGCACCGCCGCCCGCACCCCCCGAGGCCGAACCCGACCTCTACGTAGAAGAACGGCGGCCGCAGAGCCACCGGGTCGCCGCCTGGACCGCCGGGCTCCTGCTCGCCGCGGTGAGCGCCGTCCTCGGCTGCCGCATCGCCGACACCGACGCCGTCACGCCCGTGCCTCAGGTCCTCGCGTTCCTGCCGTGGCTGCTCGTGCCGGGCGTGGCGGCGCTGCTGCTCGCGGCGTTCGGGCGGTTCCGGTTCGGGCTCGTGTGGGGGGTGGCCGTGCTGGGCGGGCTCGCCTGGTACATGGAGCCGTACGGCAAGGTGTCCGACCCGGAAGGGCCGCCGGTCGCGGAGGTACGCGTCCTCGCGTCCAACGTCGAATTCGGGCGCGGGGCGCCGGGGTTGATCAAGACGGTGCGGGAACGCAAGCCGGACCTGGTGTTCGCCTCGGAGTGCGACTCGGCGTGCGCCGCGAAGCTGCGGGCCGAGCTGCCGCGCTCCGCGTACCCCTACCGGCGGGCCGTGGCCGGGAACGGCGCCGACGGCTCGCTCATCCTCAGCAACGTGCCGTTGAAGCCGGCCGACGGGGTGCGCGGCACGCTCGGCATGCCCGGAGCCGTCGCCGACGTGAAGGGCATTCCCGTACGCCTCCAGCTCGCCCACCCCATGCCGCCCACGCCCGGCGACGTCGACCGCTGGCGCGCCGAGCTGGGGCGGCTGCGCGACTACGCCGCCGCGGGCGACGGGCGGCCCACCATCCTCGCCGGCGACTTCAACGCCACCCAGGACCACGCCGCCTTCCGCCACATCCTCGACACCGGCCTGCGCGACGCCGCCCGCCTCGCCGGCTCCTCCCGCACCCCGACCTGGCCCACGTCCTTGCCCCGCCCCTTCGGCACCCAGATCGACCACGTCCTGGCCACGGACGACTTCGCCGCGCACGGAGCCCGCTTCCTGGAAATCGGCAACACGGACCACAGGGCACTCCTGATCGACCTGACCCTGCACCGCAAACCGGACTGACCCTTCCCCCACCCACCCGCCCTTACTACCTGCCGGAACATTTCCGGCAGGTATTTCAGCCCCTCCGGCGTTTGAGGAGCCGAGGTCTGGCGGGGCCGCGTCGGAAGGGTCACGCGTCCTTGGGCGGGATGACGAAGCCACGCGTAGGGCCGTTCTGTGTCGGCGGCGCAAGGGCTGGTTCGGCGTCCCTGAACTTCGTCGCAACGGCTGCCAGGGCGTCGGCGGTGGTGTCCTGCCGGGTCTCGGGGTCGGTGCTGTCGTACACCCGCCATGGTCCCGCTGGGTTGTCCGGGTCCTCCGGCGCGACCACCCCAGGGATGCCCAACTGCCTGAGCCACGCGTCCACTTGTCGGGCCTGCTCCGCGTCCATGCGTTCCCCTTCCGGGCTGCGTTACAGCGGCAGCCTAGCTACCGCCGCCCCCTCCGCCTCCGCCGCTTCCTCCCGAGCAGTGCGAGGCACAGCCCCCCGGGTTGATGGGGCCACAGCCCCCGGGCTTCGGGGTGTGCGAACAGTTCGCCGCTACGGAGACCAGGGCCTTGGTCGGGCCCGTCCATAGTTCACTGTCGACCTCGTGTCCGGCCTCCTCGATGAGAGCCACGGTCCGGGTCAGCGCGCCCGGGTCGTGCCGCTGAGGGTTCGGGCGCTCCGGCCAGTGGTGCACAAAGCGGCCGAGTCGTTCGCACAGCTTGGCGTACGGGCCCGTGTGCAAGATCAGGGCGTGCCATCCCTCGTCCACCACATTGGACGGGGTGATCTTCACCGTGGGAAACTTCGCGGCAGCGTCCACAAACTTGAGCGCTTCCGTGACGATCCGGGCGGCCATAGGCTCAGCCATGCCGGGGTTGTTGTCGAGGACTGTGGCGACGACGCCCCCGAACGTGTCAGGGGTCAGTAAGTCGCGTACATCGTTCATGTGCGTTCCTCCCTGATGCGGGGCCCGCCCCGACTGCTCGACCTGTCCAGGGTTTCCACCAGCCGGGGCGGGGGCCTCGGTGCTACTTCTAGCCGTCCTTCTTCGCCTGCTGCCTGGCAGCACGGCGCTGCGGGCGGTTCACACGTTGTGAGACTTGATCGTCCCGCTATGGGGGAATGCCGACCAGCGGCCCCGTGTAGGCCAACTGTCGGCCAGACTGGGCCCATGGAGGGCAGCATCGGGGCCAACATCCGGCGTGAACGTAAGCGCCGCGGATGGAGCCAGGCGCGGTTGGCACGGGAGGTCTGCTGGGCCGCGGAGATCCAGGGCGAACCGGTCGGCCGTCAAGAGGTCAGCCGGTGGGAGACGGGGAAGCGCACGCCCCGCGAATGGCTCCCGTTCATCGCCGCCGCTTTCGGCGTTCCCCTAGACGTGCTGAGGGAGCCACAGAAGCCCGCCGAAGCCCCGTTGCCGACCCTTGCCGACTTCCTGCCCGCCGAAGATCCGTTAGCCCCTCTCAGCACCCGCACAGGGCGACGCGTCGGCGTCGGCACCGTGCAGGATCTACAGCAGCGCGTGCACGGGCTGCGCCTCGCTGATGACGTGATCGCCGGGGGAGACCTGATCCGCCCCGCCTTCCGGGAACTCCGTTCCGCTGTGAAGCTCTACCAGGAGTCCAGCCACACCGCGAGGGTAGAGCGCCAACTCTTGCGACAGATCGGAGAGTTGGCGCAGATCACCGGATGGATCGCCAGCGACGCCGGGCAGCACGAAGAGGCGGAGCGCATCTACCGGCTAGGAATCAGCGCCGCCAAACAAGCACGGGACAGGTCTCTGACGGGCAACCTTGCCGGTTCACTGGCCTACCAACTCAGCAACACAGGCAGGGAAGTTGAAGGCGTACAGCTCGCGCGGGCAGCGCTCGCGGAGGCGGGGCCGGACGCCCTCCCCAAAGCGCGGGCGCTGTACCTGGATCGGGTGGCTTGGGCGCACACCAGGATGAGGGAAGCACAACCGGCCATGCGGGCACTCGGGGAAGCGGGGGAAGCGCTCGCCCAGGACAGCGCAGGACACGAGTCCCCGGCCTACCTGTATTGGGTGGACGCCGGCGAACTACAGGTCATGGAGTCCCGCGTGTACACGGAGCTGCGCCGCCCTCTCCGCGCTGTGCCACTCCTCCGGGACGTGCTCAGCCGGTACGACGCAACGCACACAAGGGAACTCGCCCTCTACCTGTCGTGGCTGGCCGTGGCGCTGGCCGACGCGAACGAGCCGGAGGAGGCAGCGGCGACGGCTGCGCGGGTTCTTACGCTGTCGGCCGACGTGGCCAGCGAGCGAACGGCGGAGCGGGGGCGTGTGGTGCTGGCACGGCTCGAAGCGTTCCGGGGTGTGCCGGAAGTCAGGGTCCTACTCGACAGCGTGGCCTAGGCCCATTCGTCGAGCAGGGTGCGAACCCTGTCAGTCCTCAGGCCGAGGCCGCAGCGACGCAGAACTCGTTGCCCTCCGGGTCGGCCATCACGATGTGGTGCTCGTCGAACTCTCCGAGGACGTGCCCGCCCGCCTTCACCAGGCGCTCAGCCTCTGCCTTGATCCGCGCCCAACGCTCATCGGAACTGCCATGTCCCGGCACCCGGACGTCGATGTGAAGTCGGTTCTTCGCCGCTTTCGGCTCGGGGACCTTGAGAATGGAGAGCCGGGGGCCGACGCCGTCGGGATCGCATAGCCATGCGGCGTCGTCCGCGGAGTCGTCATCCGGGAGGTCGAACTGCGCGAGCCACTCCCCGCGGGTGCTGAAGGGAGCGGGTGGTGGCTCGTCGACGTACCCCAGGGCCGTCTTCCAGAACTCGGCAAGGAGCTGCGCGTCCGTGCAATCAAGGGTCAGATCGATTCTGGCGGCCATGACAGGACCGTACTGCGCACCCCTGACAAGCACTGCTGAGTCGCCCAGCGACCGGCCGCTGCCTACACGCCGTGCCTCGTCGGACACCCCCGCACCCGCCGCCCCGAAGGGTGACGAGCACGGGAGCTCTGCAGCGAACGCAGCGGACACCCCACGGGGTCTCGGTAGGCGGGAGGGGCGCCCGCGCGCGGAGCGCGCTGATGGACGCAGTGGGGAAGCCCCCGGCAGGGCCCACCCCCCGCGTACGCCCAGGTCACCCCCCTCCCCCGATAATGACCACATGCGGAACCGCACCCTCAGGCCCCTCACCCCGCCCGACTGGCTGGTCCGCTCGCTCAAGCCGCAGCCCGCCCCCATCCCCTGGGCCGCCGTGTCCCGCGCGGCGATCGCCATGTCGCTGCCCCTGGCCATCGGCACGGCAGCGGGCAAACCGACGTACGGCGCACTCGCCGCGATGGGCGCTCTCTCCGGCGTCATCGGCGACACCGCCGACGCGTACCGGATGCGCATCCTCAACATCGCGGTGCCCCAACTCTTCGGCGCCCTCGGCGTCACCCTCGGTGCCCTCGTCTTCGGCCACGGCTGGGCGGCGGTCGGCGCCGTGACGCTCGTCGCCCTGGTCTCCGGGATGATGTCGACGATCGGCGCCGTCGCCTCCGTATCGGGACTGCTGCTCCTGCTCAACTGCGTGATCGGCGCCGGGCTTCCGCTGCCCGGCCAGTGGTGGCTCGCGCCCGCCCTGATGACGGGCGGCGGCCTGCTCGTCCTCGCGCTCGCGCTGCTCGCCTGGCCGCTGCGGTCCGGGGTGCCGGAGCGGGCCGCGGTCGCGGCGACGTACCGGAGCGTCGCCGCGCTCCTGGAGGCCGCGGGTACGGGCGACAGCGACGACGCGGCGTACGACAAGGCCCGCGCCGACGTCACCGCCTCCCTCAACCAGGCCTACGACCTCGTCCTCGCCCGCCGCGCCCGCGACCACGGCCGCAGCCCCGAGCTGGTCCGCCTCATCTCCGAACTCAACGCCATCACCCCCGTCGTCGAGGCCGCCCCCGCCGCCCACCAGTACGGCGAGAAACTGCCGCCGGAACTGGCGGCGGCGATGCGGAGGCTGGCGGAGGCGGTGGCACGGGGCAAGCGCACGGAGCCCGGCACAGACGGCGATCGCGGTGACCGTGACGTACACGGCGTACACGGCGTACACGGCACCCGCGGTGAACGCCCCGCCCACAACGCCTACGTAGACCTCGGTCTCCCCGACGAGCTGCCCCAGCCCCACGGCGCCGCCGCCCGCGCCGTGCACCACGCGCTGCGGCACGCAGCCGACACCCTCGCCGACCCCGACCCGCTCACCGTCATCCACGCCGAGGACCGCCTCGGCCGGCCCGCCGCCCTGCGCGTGCGGGCCCGCCGCGCCACCCGCAACGTCGTCCTGTCCGGGGCCTCCTGGCGCTACGGCCTGCGCCTCGCCCTGTGCATCGGCATCGCGCAGTCCCTGGTCTCCCTGATCGACGTGCCGCGTTCCTACTGGGTGGCCCTGACCATCACATTCGTCCTCAAGCCCGACTTCGGCTCGGTGTTCTCGCGGGCGGTGATGCGGGCGGTCGGCACCGCGGCGGGGCTGGTGGTGGCCGCCGCCGTCCTCTCCTCCGTGGAACGCGGCTGGTGGGACGTACCGGTCGTGCTCGTCCTCGCCACGCTCATCCCCGCGCTCACCCCGCGTGGCTACGGCTACCAGACCGCCGCCATCACGCCCGTCATCCTGCTGCTGTCCGACGTCCTCAACCACCAGGGCTTCGGCCTCGTCGTACCGCGCCTCGTCGACAGCCTCATCGGCTGCGGGATCGCGCTCGTGGCGGGGTATCTGCTGTGGCCCGAGAGCTGGCACACCCGCATCGGCGACCGGCTCGCCGACGCCGTCGCCGACACCGCCCGCTACGTCGAGTGCGCCTTCGGCGACGACCCCGAGGCCACGGCACCCGCCGCGCGGGCGCGGATGCGGCGCCGCCTCTACCGCGATCTCTCCGACATCCGTACGGAGTTCCAGCGGGCGCTGACCGAGCCGCCGCCGACCGGGGCGCGGGCCGCCGCGTGGTGGCCGCTCGTCGTGGCCGTCGAACGGATCGTGGACGCGACGACGGCCGCGCGGGTGCGGGTGCGGCACGGGGCCCCCGCCCCCGGGGCCGGGGAAGTGGCCGAGGTCTCCCGGCAGTTGCGGGAGCTGGCCGAGGGCCTGCGCGAGGTGGAGGTCCTCGTGCCGGTGCCCGCCGCGTTCACCGGGCCCGAGGACAGTGTGCTGGAGCCGCTGCGGCAGGAGGTGGGGGCGGCACGGGCGGTCGCGTCGCCGCGGAGGTGACCCCGCTCCTCAAACGCCGGAGGGGCTATGGATAGCCCGTCCGGCGATTGAGGACGAGGCGCGGAGCGCCGATAGCGGGGGTCCAGGGGGCGGAGCCCTCTGGTCACGGGAAGGGGCGCCCGCGCGCGGAGCGCGCTAATGGATGCAGCGGGGATATGTCAGCCCTGCTTCTGGACCTGCTTCATCGCCTTGGCGAGCCCATTCGCCCAGAGCTGGTTGACCCGGGCCCGCTCGCGGGCGTCGGGCTGGGCGTTCTGGCAGGACGGGCCGGGGCCGCCGCCGGACATCAGCTCGGAGCAGGGGCCCGAGTAGTGGTCGGGGAGGCCGAGGACGTGGCCGGTCTCGTGGGCGGTCACGCGGGTGGAGTTGTACTGCTGGTTCTGCCGGTAGTCGAGGAAGATGTAGCCGCGGCCGTGCCCGTCGGTGCTGGCGTACGAGCCGCGCGGGTCATTGCCCTCGCGGTACGAGAAGCTGGCGCCCGAGGTCCCCTGCCGGAGCTGGACGTTGGTGACGGCCGCGTTCCATATGGACGTGGACGCGTTGATCTGCTGCGCGAAGGTGGGCGCCTGGGACGCGTTGTACGTCACGGTGACGGCCTTGGCGTCAGGGTTCGCGGCCCGCTTCTCGGCGACGGCCTTCACGACGGCCTCGAAGAACGCCTTGTTGGCGGCGGCCTCTTCGCCGGAACCGGCGTACTTGGCGACGGACGCCGGCGTGGAGACCGAGGACGCGGTGTCGGCACCGGCCCGCGGCGAGTCGGCGGCCGACGCGACGGACGACGACGTACCGAGGGCGGCGACGGCGAGACCGAGGGCGGCGGCGACGGACAGGTAACGCTTGTGCATGTGGGGGGCTCCCTGCTCGTTCGGTGAAAGGTGAACGGTTCGGTATCCGTGAGTGTCGGGGAGCCACGGCGCCCGGGGATGATGCCAGTTGGCGATAGCACCGCCCTATCGCCGCACATCCGGACACCGTGCATACGTGCCAACTCGTGGGGGTCCATAGGGGTTTGGGAGGCTGGTGTGAGGCCGTCGGCCGCCTTACTCTCACGCCATGGAGCTCGAGGTCAGGCACCTCCGCGCGCTGTGTGCCATCGCCGACACGGGCAGCCTGCACAAGGCCGCCCGGCAACTCGGCATGAGCCAGCCCTCGCTGACCACGCAGCTGCGCCGCATAGAGCACGCCGTCGGCGGCGAGCTGTTCGCCCGCGAACGCACCGGCTGCCGTCCGACCCCGCTCGGCCGCATCGTCCTGAGCCGGGCGCGCCCCCTGGTCGTGGAGATGCGTGCCCTGGTCACCGAGGCGCGGGCGGCGGCCGCCCGCGCCGGCGACGGCACCCCTCACCTGCGCATCGGCTCCACCGCGAGCCGCGCCATACCGGGCTGGCTGCGCCGCCTGCGGCACCGCATGCCGGGCACCGAGACATCGCTCCAGATGGACGTGTCCGCGAACGCGCTCCTGCAAATGGTGGCCAACGGTCAGCTTGACATCGCGTTCGTGCACGAAGTGGAGGGCTGCCCGCTGCGGATCCCGGAGGGGCTGCGGCGGCGCGTGCTCGTGGACCGCGAGCCGCAGTTCGTCTCGCTCGCCGCCGACCACCCCGCGACCCGCAAGCCCGTCGTCCACCTCACGGACCTCGCGGCCGACCGCTGGATGGTGGATCCGACCGTCGACGGCGAATGGGACGGACTGCAAAGGGTGTTGCGCGAGGCCGGGCTCAACCCCCGGGTTCTGCACGGGGATTACCTCACCGCGGCCACCCTGGTCGCCACCGGCGAGGTCGTCACGGTCTGCCAGCCGACCTCGGTGGCGAGACCCGACATGGCGGTCAGACCCCTGTACGGCGATCCGCTCGGGGTCCGCCTCCTCGTCGCGGCCCGTACGACGGCGGAGCTGGACGCGGTGTACGGCGAGCTGGAGGCCGCGTACTGGGAGGCCGCCGCCGAGGCCCCCGCCTACCAGGACTGGCTGCTCGGCACGAGAGGCACCGCCCCGCCCCCGCACCCGGTCGCAGAACGTCTGCCGCCCCCGGCCACGGACCGCCTGCCGCCCCCGGACCTTGGTCCCGCCGCATCTCAGGACCTTCGCCCCACCCCCCTCTGAACACCCTCCGACCTGGGGTTTTCCCCGCTTTACGGTTCCGCGTCACCGTCTGCGGCAGGTTGTTACGTTTCCTAGGGATGACGCACACATGGCGCCCGTAGCTTCATATCCGTCGCCACCGCAAAGGGGCACAAAGACGGACAGTACGCCCGACCAGCCACGAGGGATCACCGCCATGCGCGCCACCCGACGCACCTTCCGCACCGCCGCCATCGCCACCGGAGCGATCGCCGCACTCGCCGTCCCGACCACCGCCGCGTTCGCGGACGCACCGTCGACCCCGCAGCCCCAGGTCGCGAACCCGGACCCGGCGCCGAACCCCGACGACGAGGTCACCCCGCCCCCGACCCCGGACGACGAGGTCACGCCCACCCCGAACCCGGACGACGAAGTCACCCCGACCCCGACCCCGGACGACAAGACCGACCCCGACAAGCCCGTCGGGGGCTGGGAGTCCAAGGGCACTGTCTCGCTCGGCGGCGGCTGGACCGCGGACGTCGAGGTGAACGCCTCCACGCGGGCCGCCAAGGCCCAGATATCCCTCAACGGCACCCCCAAGGGTTCGCTGAGCGCCGAGGGCCAGTCGGCGAGCACGAAGATCGACGGCTACACCTTCACGCTCACGTCGGACGGCTCGGTCGGCAAGACCGGCAGCGGTGACAAGGACGACAAGGACAAGCCCGTCCCCGGCGGCTGGGTCTCCAAGGGCACCGTCTCGCTCGGCCACGGCTGGACCGCCAAGGTCGACGTGAACGCCTCCGCCCGCAGCGCCAAGGCCCAGATCTTCCTGAACGGCAAGGCCAAGGGCTCCCTGAAGGCGTACATCAAGCCCGCGTCCACCAGGATCAACGGCTGTACGTTCACGCTCACCGCGGACGGCGGCATCACCAAGACCGGCAAGCCGACCCCGCCGAAGCCGAAGCCGCAGCCCTCGAAGAAGCGCGTCTTCGTCCGCGAGTACAAGAACCTCGCCAAGTCCGGCTTCGACGCCAAGGTCTACAAGACCAAGGCGGGCTACGAGGCCGACATGATCGCCAAGTCCCCGAGCAGCGGCAAGAAGATCGTCTGGGACACCCTGAAGCAGCGCGGCAACAAGGCTGCGTACGGACAGCACAACGGCGCCCACTTCGTGCTCAACCCCGACGGGACCATGAAGGGCTGGGTCGAGGGCCGCGCGAAGCCCGGCAAGCCGGGCCATGCCTCCACCAAGGCCCCGCAGGCCTCCACCGAGGTGCCGCGGGGTGGCGTGAAGGCCGGGGCGGAGAACGTCGCCCCGGCCTCGCACGACGCCCCCCTCGTTGCCGCGGGCGGCGGCATGGCCGCCCTCGGTGCGGCGGGGCTGGGCTTCTCTATGTACCGCCGCAGGCAGGGCTGAGCGCTTCGCTGGATGTGCGGTGATGGTCCCTGCGGGCCGGTGGGGGCTTGGCGCGCAGTTCCCCGCGCCCCTTACGGGGGCGCCCCTTCGCCAAGGGGCGCCCCATCCGCGTGCTCAGACGCCGATGTCGCAGCCGTCCTCGCGCCAGACCGACACGACCGCCGGGCGGACGAGCTTGCCCGGGCCGTCCGGCCAGGCGCTCGCGGGCTTCTCGACGGACGCGCCGTCGATCTCGCCCGGATGCTGCACGGCCACCAGGACGCGGCGGTCCTGGACCAGCGGGCCGCAGGTCTCCGCGCCCTTGGGCATCGTCAGGAACTGCTTGAGCTCACCGCGCCGTTCGCCCTTCGTGGCCACGCCGAACAGGCCGTCGTGCGAGCCGAGCTGGGCGCCGTCGGTGGAGATCCACAGGTTGCCGTGCGGGTCGAAGGCGACGTTGTCGGGGCAGGAGATGGGGCTGACCTTGTCCTTCGGGAAGCCCGCGAAGTACGTGGCCGGGTCCTTCGGGTCGCCCGCGACGAGGAAGAGGTTCCAGCCGAAGCGGGTGGACTCCGGGCGGTTCCGGGACTCCGCCAGCTCCAGGACCTGGCCGTGCTTGTTGAGGTTGCGCGGGTTGGCCTCGTCGGCGCCGGCCTTGCCGGGCTTGCCGCGGTCGGTGTTGTTCGTCAGGGCGACGTACACCTTGCCGGTCTGCGGGGACGGCTCGATGTCCTCGGGGCGGTCCATCTTCGTGGCGCCGACCTTGTCACCGGCGATGCGCGTGAAGACGTACACCTCGTCGGCGGTCATGCCCTCGACGTGCGAGACGGCCTTCCCGCCCGCGTACGCGGTGGCCAGCGGGATCCACGTACCGCTGCCGTCGAACTCGCCGTCGCTCGGCAGCGTGCCCTTGCCGTCGATCTCCTTCTCCGGGGAGTCGCCGGTGAACTTCGCGACGTACAGGGTGCCTTCGTCGAGGAGCGTCAGGTTGTGCTCGCGGGCCCAGCGCGAGTTGCCCTTGGCCATGCGCTTGCTGGAGACGAACTTGTAGACGTAGTCGAAGCGCTCGTCGTCGCCCATGTAGACCACCGGGCGGCCGTCGCGGGTCAGGCGCGGCTGGGCGCCCTCGTGCTTGAAGCGGCCGAGCGCGGTGCGCTTGCGCGGGGTGGAGTCGGGGTCGTACGGGTCGAGTTCGACGACCCAGCCGAAGCGGTTGGGCTCGTTCGGCTCCTTGGTGAGGTCGAAGCGGTCGTCGAAACGCTCCCACTTGCGCTCGGACTCCCCGCCCGCGACGCCGTACCGCTTGAGGCGCGCGGCCTGCGTCGGGTCGGTGACCTTCTCGGCGTGTCCGAAGTACTGGTTGAAGTTCTCCTCGCCGTGCAGGGTCGTGCCCCACGGGGTGGTGCCGCCCGAGCAGTTGTTGAGGGTGCCGAGGACGGTGACGCCGCGCGGGTCGGCCTTGGTGCGGACGAGCTCGCTGCGGGCGGCGGGGCCGGTGAGGTGGAACTTGCTGGTGGCGGTGAGGCGGCGGTTGAGGTGGTGGCGCGGTACGGCACGCAGCGCGCCGCTCCTGCGCTCGCCCTCGACCACGACCACGGACAGGCCGTGGGCCGCCCAGGCGATCTCGACCTGCTCGCGGGTGGGGTTCTTGTCGTCGTACCCCTTGAACATCAGGATCTCGTCCGTGTACTCGTGGTTCGCCACGAGGACCTGACGGCCGTGGTCCTTGCCGTGCTTCTCGCCGGGCAGCGGGAGCAGGCTGAGGAAGTCGTTGTTGTAGCCGAACTGGCCCGCCTGGGCCTTCGCGGTCTGCTTGTCCGGGTCGAAGGCCGGGGCGCCGCGCAGGATGGGCTCGCCCCAGCGGATCACGACGTTCTGGCGGTAGCCGTCGGGGATGGTGACCGTGTCGGCGGTGTTGGGGGCGACGGGCGTGAAGCGGAGGCCGCGGGCGGCCTTTTTGCCTCTGCGTTTCGCCTCGGCGGCCGCCGCCTCGGGTCCGGCGGGCGCGGCCTGTGCCTCGGCGGCGCCCGGGCCGAGGGCGAGGCCGCCGGTGGCGCTTGCCGCTACGGTGACGACGGCCGCGGCGCGCATCATCGAGCGGCGGCTGAGCGCGCCCGCTATGACGTCACCCATGTACTCGTTGTCGCTGGTGTTGGGCACCGGGTGGAAGCAGGCGTCGCCGCAGCGGAACCGGCACGTCATGGCCGAGCGGCCGCCGGAGCCGCCCGGGTGTGAGGTGATCAGGGGCAGCAGCTTGCGCACGGGGATCCTCCATGGGTGGCCGGTTGACGGCGCTTTGGCTTCTTTTTGCCGGTGTTTCCGGCTGGAGGCTAGGTGCGGTGGCGAGCGTCGTGGGGGACTGCGGGTTAACGGCGGGTGAATCCGTGTCAGGTACGGGTCGCCCTCTCCGCCCGTGCGGCGGCCGCTAACCTTACGTGTCCCTCATGGCCAGGGGACCGCTTCGGGGTACAAGTCACGTGAAGGGTTGCGCACATGGGCATTCTGGGTCGTCTGCGGGCTGTCTTCCGGCGCTCACGGGGTGACGACGCCCCGGCCGCGCCGGTTCCGTCGCCCACGCGGTCACCGGAGACCACGGAGTCCCCGGAGTCCGTGCCGGAGGCCGCGGTGGCTTCGCCGAAGCCGTCGGCTGAGTCCGTGCCGGAAGCTGCGGTGAGCGTGCCGGAACCTGCGCCCAGGTTGGCCTCCTCTGAGGGCTCGGCCGCGGAGGCGCTGGTCGCTGAGGCCTTCGACAACGTTTCGGTCCGCGTCCCGGCCCGCCGCTCCGCGGCGGGATCCTCCCACCCACCCACCCGTGCCCCAGACCCTCAGGGCGACCCCACGGCCCAGGAAGCCTCCGTTCCCGTAGTCCCCGAGCAGACCGCCGCCCCTGCTCCCACCGAGGCACCCCCGGCCGCACCCGCCCCCGAGCCGGACAGCAAGCCAGACCTCGCCGCTCCCGCTGCCGCGGCACCCGAGGCCGACACCGAGCCGGGCCTCCCGGCTCCCGCTCCCGCCGCCCCCGCCACGGCGCCCGAGCCCGACACCGAGCCGGACCTCGCCGCTCCCGCTGCCGCGGCACCTCAGGCCGACGCCGAAGCCGCCGCTCCTGCTGTGGGCACCTGGGCCGCCCAGGGGGCGGCACGGGTGGGCACAGCCCACGCCGACGGTGCCGTCGACGACAAGGGCACCCCCTCCGACCCCCCGGCGGAGCCGGAACAGGCCCCCGCCCCGGCCGAGCCGGAACAAGTCGCACCCCCGGCCCAGCCGGAGCCCGAGCAGCCTCAGCCGGAGGCCAAGCCCGCGGTGGCCCTGGCCCGGGTCAAGGCGAAGGTCCCGGGCCTCGCCACCGCGTACAAAGCCGCGGGCGCAGCCCTCCGCAAGGGCGGACAGACAGGAACGCGGGCCCAGGTCTACCTGGTACTCGACCGCTCCGGGTCCATGCGGCCGTACTACAAAGACGGCTCCGCCCAGAACCTCGCCGATCAGACCCTCGCCCTGGCCGCCCACACGGACCCCACCGCCACCGTCCACCTGGTCTTCTTCTCGACGGACATCGACGGCACCGCCGACCTCACCCTCGCCGACCACCACGAGAACCGCGTCGACGAACTGCACGCCGCCTGCGGCCGCATGGGCCGCACCAGCTACCACCGCGCCATCGAGGAGATCGTGGCGCACTACGAGAAGTCGGACCACACGGGCGAACCAGCCCTCGTGATCTTCCAGACGGACGGCGCCCCCGACACCAAGGGCCCCGCCACCCAGGCCCTGGCCGACGCCGCCCGCCACCCCCTGTTCTTCTCCTTCGTCGCCTTCGGCGAGAAGGACAACAAGGCCTTCGACTACCTCCGCAGACTCAAGGCCGACAACGCCGCGTACTTCCTCGCCGGCCCCGACCCGCGGGAACTCACCGACAAGGAGCTGTACGAGGGCGTCCTCGCGTCCTGGCGACCGTAAGGGGCAAAGCAGTACAGAGCAGGACATGGCAGCACGCAACAACGGCCGGGCCCGCCAAGGGCCCGGCCGCTGTGCGTGGTGCGGTGCCGCAGGTCAGTGGTCCGTGCCGGAGGCCCAGATCGCTCGGCTGCCGTCGTAGATCACGACATTGCCGTCGTCCTGGACGACGAGCCGCGAACCGGGGTGCCCGGACGTGTGCGAGGCCCAGACCGCGCGGCCGCTGCGGGTGTAGACGACGAGGTTGCCGTCCTCCTGGAAGCGCGTGGTCCAGCCCTGGCCGACGGTCCCGGTGGCCCATCTGGCCCGGTTGAACTCGTCGTAGATGACTAGGTTGCCGTCGGACTGCATCACGAGCCGGGCCGTGTTGGAGCTCACGGACTGGTTGTGGTTGAGGGTGAAGGGGGCGTACCGCACCTGGTCGGCGAGCGGCCCCGGCTTGGCCGCGCTGCTCGCGGCGGACGCGGATGTGTGGTCCGAGGGAGCCGCGCTCGCCTGGCCGATCAGGGTCACGGAGGCGAGTGCGACGGCTACGAGAAGCGTGCTTGCTTTCTTCCCCACGAAAACGAACTCCTTGCGTCAGGCAGTTCATCCACGGGCGCCCGGCCGGGCGCCGCACCGGGACTCTGACACCGGCGGTGCGCCGGAAGGGCACTCTCTGGGCGCGATGGGCCGGATTGGCGGGTTGATGTCTCTCTTTGTCCAGAACATGCAGATGGCAATTGCCCAGGTAGGCCGGAAACGGTAGGCACAGGCCGGAGGCCGTCTCACGCCTCGTACGCATGTGAATCGATCTTCAGCGGGCCGTTAGGATTTCGACCATGGCGGCCACTGGATCCGAGAAGCAGGGGGCGGCGGCGTATTACGTCTCGACCCCCATTTACTACGTCAACGACGCTCCTCACCTGGGCCACGCCTACACGACCGTCGCAGGCGACGTGCTCACGCGCTGGCACCGTCAGCGCGGCGAGAAGGTGTGGTACCTCACCGGCACGGACGAGCACGGTCAGAAGATCATGCGCACGGCCGAGACGAACGGGGTCTCCCCGCAGGAGTGGTGCGACAAGCTCGTGGAGGAGGCCTGGCGGCCCCTCTGGGAGCACCTGAACATCGCGAACGACGACTTCATCCGTACGACGGAGAAGCGGCACACGGACCGGGTGCAGGAGTTCGTCCAGGATCTCTACGACAAGGGCGAGATCTACAAGGGCGGGTACGAAGGGCCGTACTGCGTCGGCTGCGAGGAGTACAAGCTTCCGGGCGAGCTCCTCGACGGCGAGGGCGAGGGCGAGTACGCGGGGCAGAAGCTCTGCCCGATCCACAAGAAGCCGGTCGAGCTGCTCAGCGAGGAGAACTACTTCTTCAAGCTGAGCGAGTACGGCGACAAGCTGATCGAGCACTACGCGGCGAACCCGGACTTCATCCAGCCCGAGTCCGCCCGCAACGAGGTCGTGAACTTCGTCAAGCAGGGGCTTCAGGATCTTTCGATCTCGCGCTCCACCTTCGACTGGGGTGTTCCGGTTCCCTGGGACCCGAAGCACGTCATCTATGTGTGGGTCGACGCGCTGCTCAACTACGCGACGGCCGTCGGCTACAACGAGAACCCGGCGAAGTTCGACGAGACCTTCCCGGCGAACGTGCACCTCGTCGGCAAGGACATCCTCCGCTTCCACGCGGTCATCTGGCCCGCGATGCTGATGGCGCAGGGCCTGCCGCTGCCCGGCAAGATCGCCGCCAACGGCTGGCTGATGGTCGGCGGCGAGAAGATGTCGAAGTCCAACCTGACGGGCATCAAGCCGCAGGACCTGACGTCCCACTTCGGCGTGGACGCGTACCGCTGGTACTTCCTGCGCGCCATCGCCTTCGGCCAGGACGGCTCGTTCTCCTGGGAGGACTTCTCCGCCCGCTACACCAGCGAGCTGGCCAACGACTACGGCAACCTCGCCTCGCGCCTCGCTGCCATGGTCGGCAAGTACTTCGGCGGCGCGCTGCCGGCCGACGAGGCGCCCGGCGCGGCCGAGCAGGCGGTCCGGGACGGCCTGGCCAAGGCGGTCGCGGAGGCCGACCGGCGCGTGGGCGACGAGCTCGACTTCCAGGGCGGCATCCTCGCCGTCTTCGACTTCGTGAAGCAGGTCAACGGCTACATCACGGAGCAGGAGCCCTGGAAGGTCGCCAAGGACGAATCCCCGGAGGGCAGGGCGCGCCTCGCGACCATCCTCTACACGGCCGCGGAATCGCTCCGCGCGGTTGCTGTTCTCCTCAACCCCGTCATGCCCGAGACTTCCCAGAAGCTGTGGGACTCTCTCGGCGCCGAGGTGTCGCTGGGCGCTCTTGCCGAGCAGCGGGTTCAGGACGCGGGCGCGTGGGGGCGGCTCCCGGCCGGGGCCATGGTCACCAAGGGTGCGGTTTTGTTCCCGCGCCTGGAGGAGCCGAAAAAGGCCTAGCGCTTGCTGGATGTGGTGATGAACCTGCGGGCCGGTGGGGGCTGGTCGCGCAGTTCCCCGCGCCCCTAACGGGGCGCGGGTGCCGCACCGGACTCAACCCTCGTACGTCCTCAGTAGCCGTGCCAACTGCCGTCCTGCCGCCCGCAAGGGCTCCTCGCTGCGGTTCACCTGGGCAGTCACCTCGGCGCCTTCCAGGGTGCTGATGACGGTGGTGGCGACCTCGGCCGCGTCCTCGGCGGTGAAGCCGGACGCGAGCAGCTTTTCGGCGACGATGCGCTCCCAGTCGCGCAGGGCGTCGGCGCACGCCCGCTGGATCTCGGAGTCGGTGCCGAGGGTCTCCAGGGCGGCGGCCGTGATGGGGCAGCCGTCGGTCCAGCCCGACTCCCGCAGGCCCACGGCCAGTTCGGCGGCGCAGGCCTCGACGGCGGCGGCCGGGTCGCCCTCGCGGCGGAGCGCGTCCTCCAGGAGCCGGCCGAACTCCTTCTGCCCGTGCTTGATCGCGGCCACGGCGAGGGTCTCCTTGCCGTCCGGAAAGAAGTGGTAGACGGAACCGAGCGTGGCCTGCGCCTCCTTGGCGATCTGCTTGATGCCGGTGCCGACGTAGCCCTGCCGCTGTATGAGCCGCGCGGCGGCCACGACGATTCGCTCGCGCGTGCTGGGGGGCGCGCTGTACAGACTCATCCCGCCACCTTACCCATCGACTAAGTAGAGCGTTCGTTCTAGAGGCGTGCTACGTTTCCTCGCAGCGCTAAATAGAGCGCTCGTTTTAGTGACGTTACGTACGCACTGGAGGCACTCATGTCGCAATCCGTCACCGTCATCGGGCTCGGCCCCATGGGCCAGGCGATGGCCGCCGCGTACCTGGACCGCGGCTACGAGGTCACGCTCTGGAACCGCACCCCGTCCCGGGCCGACGCCCTGGTGGCGCGCGGCGCCAAACTCGCCCCCACTCCCGAACAGGCCCTGTCCGCCAACGAGTTGGTGATCCTGAGCCTCATCGACTACGACGCGATGTACGGGGTGATCAAGGGCGCGGAGGGCGCGGTCGCGGGGCGGGTCCTGGTGAACCTCAGCTCGGACACCCCGGAGAAGGCCCGCGCGGCCGCGCGCAGGGTGGCGGAGCTGGGCGGCACGCACCTCACCGGCGGCGTCCTGTCGCCGCCGCCGGGGATCGGCACCCCGGACACGTCCACGTTCTACAGCGGCCCGCGCACGGCGTACGACAAGCACCGCGCGGCCCTCGAAGTGATCACCGGCAAGACGGACTACCGGGGCGAGGACCCGGGCCTGGCCGCCCTCATGTACCAGCTCAACATGGTCGTCTTCTGGCCGGCGATGCTCGCGTACTGGCAGGCCGTGGCCCTGGCCGACGCGCACGGCCTCACGGCGGCGGACGTCGCCCCGTACGCGAGCGAGAACTATGCGGGAATAGGGCAGTTCATCGACTTCTACGCGCCCCGCATCGACGCCGGCAACCACACCGGCGACGTCGACCGCATCTCGATGGGCGTGGCCAGCATGGAACACGTCCTCCACACGAACGCCGACGCGGGCGTGGACACGGCGTTCCCGCAGGCGGTCCTCGACGCGTTCCGACGGGGCGCGGACGCCGGATTCGGGGCGGACAGCTTCAGCAGCCTGGTGAAACTGCTGAAGAAGCAGCCCTGACCCGGCCCAGCAGGGCCCTGAGTGCGTCGGGGCTCACGGTGAGCACGTGTTCCGGGTCGTCGCTCTCGCGGAGCAGCAACTCGCCCCTGTCCGCAGTCAGTTCCACGCACGCGGCTCCGTCCGAGCCGCTGGAGAACGAGGACTTCTGCCAGTGGGCCACGTGCTACAGCTCCTTCGCGAGGCGGTGGATGTAGTCGCGCGTCTCCGCGGGTTCCAGGGACGCCGATTCCACTTTACGGACGAGGGTGCGCGCCGACTGGAGCTGCGCGGCCGCGTCCAGTAACACCGACCCCTTGGGCGTGTCCTGCTGGACGGTGTCGAGGGCCGGGACCGGGCCCCGGAAGTAGAGCAGCGCCGCGCTGGCGCCCGCGAAGCCGTCCACGTCGAAGGGGATCACCCGGATCGTGAAGGTCCCGCTCTCCGACTGGCGGAGCACTTCCTCGAGTTGGGTCCGCGCGACGCGGCGGTCCGCCACCCGGGTGCGCAGGACGGACTCGTGCAGGACGGCCACGTACGGCGCCGCCCCGCGTCGCGTGAGCGCCTGCCGGCGGCGCATGCGGTGCTCGACCCGCAGGTCGAGGTCCCGCCGCGGCAGGTCGGGACGCCAGTACGCGAACACGGCGTGCGCGTACTCCTCGGTCTGCAGGACGCCGGGGACGTGCGCGGTGCCGACCTCCTGGATGTACGTCGCGTGGTGCTCCAGCTCCGCCAGGTCGAGGAAGGCGGCGGGCAGCACCTCCCGGTACTCCTCCCACCAGCCGCGCGTACGCTCCGTCGCCATCGCGGCCAGCGCGTCGACCAACTCGGCGTCGCCGCAGGCGTAGTGCGCCGCGAGGCTGCGGACGCGCTGCTCGCTGACCCCGGCGATGCCGGATTCCATCTGGCTCATCTGCGCCGAGGTCGAGCCGAGGAGTTCCGCCACCTCGCGGGCGGTCATGCCGGCGGCGTCCCGCAGCCTGCGCAGCTCCGTGCCGAGGCGTACCTGACGCGCGGTGGGCTGGTTCCTCGGCGGCATACGCACCTACCTCAACAGAGCTTGATCCAGGAAACGTTGACGACCCTCGTTCGGGTGCAGGTTACGCGAGCGTGTTGCCGAGGCAGAAATTAATGCCTTACCTTCAGTGACGTTGCGACCACCCTCAGCAATGCCCGGCAGGCCGGAAGCGCACCGCACCGCCCCACCACGGCGGCTTCGGCAAGCCACCGCCCCGGGAGCGCCGAACGTCCCCGACTCCACTTCGACCGACTGGAGTTCCGCATGCCCGAGAGCACCGACACCGGCGACGAACCCACCCCCGCTCAAGCCTCCACCCCGGCCCCCACTCCCTGGGGGTACACCCTCCACATCCCCAACGACCTCCGCGCCGTCACGATCTGCCGTCGCACCCTCGGCGTGATCCTGGCAGCCCACGGCCTCCCCCACCTGTCCGACGCGGCGGAACTCGTCGCGACGGAGCTGGTGGCCAACGCCGTGACCCACACGAAGGGCCCCGCGGCCCTGCGCCTGCACTGGGCCGACGGCATCCTCCGCATCGAGGTCTGGGACGCCGACCCGACCCCGCCCCAGCCGCCCGCCCCGCCCGCGCGCGACACCCTGCTTCGGGAGGCGGGCCGCGGCCTCGCCCTGGTGAAGGGCTGCGCCGACGGCTGGGGCTGGTACCGCCTGGGCGGCAGCCGGCTCCCGGACGGCGAGGGCAAGTTCGTCTGGTGCGAGCTGGCCGAGGCGGCCTGAGCGGCGGCGCCCCCGGTCAGCGGCGCCCCCCTCGGCCGGCCCGGCCGGCCCGTGCCGCCTACGGGAGCGGGGCCGTCTCCTCCGAGTGTTCCGGAGCCGACGGCTCCCGCCCCGCCCGCCGCCCTCGTACCGCAAGGAGCGCCCAGGCCGCGCACGCCGCGGCCAGCAGGATCGCGAAGCCCACCACGAGCGCGCTCGTGTAGCCGTGCACCGAGGCCGCCGCCGGAGTGGCGTCGCGGTGCGAGACCGCGTACGTGGCCGCCGCACTGGACGCGATCGTGTTGAGCAGCGCCGTGCCGAGCGCCGCCCCCAGCTGCTGGGACGCGTTGTACGCGGCCGACGCGGCGCCGATGTCGTGGCCCCTCATGCCGGCCGTCGCCAGGCTCGCCGTCGGCGGCAGCACGCAGCCGAGGCCGAGGCCGGTGAGCGTCAGGGACGGGACCAGGTACAGCCAGAAGACGTCCGTGCTGTCCGCGGTCAGGCGGGTGAGGATCAGCATGCCCGCGGCCGCCGCGAGAAGCCCCGGTACGACCAGGGCCGCCGGCGCCACCCGGCCGTGCAGCCTGCCCGCGACGAACGTCGCGCCGACCAGCGCCGCCAGCGCGTTGACGATCAGCGTCAGGCCCGCCTCCACCGGCGAATAGCCCAGCGCCGTCTGGGTGTAGTAGCTCATGAAGAGGTAGAAACCGAACATCGCGACGAACAGCAGCGTGATCGCCAGGAACGCGCCCGCGCGGGCACGGTGGAGCAGGATCCGCGGGGACAGGAGGGGGTGCGGGGCGCGGAGTTCGGCGGCCACGAACGCCGCGAGGAGTACGACACCGGCGGCGAGCAGCGCGAGGACGCGGGCCGAGCCCCACCCGCGCGGCTCCGCCTCGTTGAACGCGTACACGACGGCCGCGAAGCCGCCCGCGCTGAGCAGCGCCCCCGGCACGTCGAGGCGGCCGCCGCGCCCGGCGGAGCCCCCGGCCTGGCCCGCGGCGGGGCCCTCGGCGGGGCGGTCCCGCGGCACGAACGCCGCCCCGATCACCGCGAGCAGCGCCACCGGCACGTTCACGTACAGGCACCACCGCCAACTCGCGTACTCCGTAAGCAGTCCGCCCGCCACCAGACCCACCGCCGACCCGGCCGCGCCGACCGCCGCGAACACCCCGAACGCCCGGCCGCGGGCCCGTGGTTCGGTGAACGTGAGGGTGAGCAGCGAGAGCCCGGCGGGCGCGAGCAGCGCGGCGAACACCCCTTGCAGGGCGCGGGCCCCGAACAGCATCCCGGGGTTCACGGCCGCCCCGCCCAGCGCCGACGCGGCGGCGAAGCCGACCAGGCCGACGACAAAGGCTCGGCGGTGGCCGAGGGCCCCGCTGACCCGGCCGCCGATGAGCAGCAGGCCGCCGAACGCCAGCGCGTACGCGGTGATCGCCCACTGCCGGCTCGCGTCGGACATGCCGAGCGCGCTCTGTGCCGAGGGCAGCGCGATGTTCACGATCGTCCCGTCCAGGACGACGAGGAGCTGCGCGGCACTTACGGCCGCCAGCGTCCACCATTGGGTGGTTTCGTTGTTCTTGTTGTCCGCAGCACTCATGGATTCAAGCTTTTCGTTGAAGTTGACCCGGAGAGCTGCGTGCGGGCCCGGCCCTGTGGGGCGGGGCTTGGCGCGCGGGAAGTCTCAAGTGGAGGTTGAGGGGTACTGCCGTGCACGGTGAGCGCGCGCCGTGAGCAGCGACACAGTTTGAACGTGGCTTGATTTGTACCGTGGCAGTGAGCTGTTGATCACTTCGTGACCGGACTCACTTCGTCTTCACCCCGGCGCACGTACGCTTCACACTATGGCCACGAATCCCGCTTCCGAGAGCCGGCGGTCGGCGCGCACCGCCGACGAGGTGAACGAGGAGATCCGTGCGCTGTGGCTGCGCTGCGGCGGGCGGCTGAGCACCGACCAGCGGCGCGAATACCAACGCCTCGTGACGGAGTGGGCGGCGGCCGAGGCCGAGAGCCATGGCTCACCCACACAGGCAGCCTGAGAGTTTTAAGAGCCTGTCCGGCGATTGAGGACGAGCCCGCAGGGCGATCGACGGCACCCCGGCCAAGGTGCACCTCCACACGGCTCGCCCGACCGGCAGGTCACCCCGTCCCGCTGGGCACCACGCAATCCTTCGGCTGTGCCCGTCCCCCTTCCGGCCACCCAAGGCCCGCAAACCGGAGCCGCCGTGTGCGGGGATCCAGTTCGACGACGGCCACCGGCTTGTCGTAGGGATTACCGGCGTTCGTGAGGCACACCCACCCGCTGGTTCCGGCCACCCGGTGTGCGGACTCCAGGCGCGGCCACTGCGCGGACACCCGCTCGCGCGGCGGCACCGCGCCGGGCGACTGCGCGTTCGCCATGAACACCGCCTGCGCGATCGTGCGCATCCCGTCGTGCACCAGCATCGTGCGGGAGTCGTCCAGATCGACCGGTCCGATGTCCCCGGCGCCCTGCCGGGCCACGAGCCGGCGCAGCTCCTCCAGCTCCTCCAGCGGCTCGGTCAGATACGCGGGGCGCTTCTTCTCCCCGCGCAGGGCCCGCGACCACGCCGCGGGGTGCGCGGGCGCCGTGTACTGCACGGTGACCGCGGCCTCCTTGGCCCCCGCGTCGCCCTGGAGCTTCTTCCAGTCGGCGTCGCTCATGTACCGGTCGAGCGTCGCCGCCCCCGACCCGCTCACGATCTTGTAGCGCTTCCCGTGGCACGACACCTCCGCCAGCTTGATCGCGAACAGGCGCAGATGGACGGGGCGTCCGGCGAAGTAGACGACCTTCGCCGGGGACCGGCAGATGTTGTGGCCGATGAGGGAGAAGTCGTTGCCCGTCTCGCCCGGGTCGTTGATCGACGGAGAGGTGAACTCCTGGTCCTTGGCGCCGGGCGGCCCCTTCTCGTCGCGGCTGAACGCCCGCGCCAGCGAGTCGACGTAGATGTCGTCCGGGCGGGTGTCCTTGACCAGGACGGTCTCCTCGTCGGGCAGGCCGCCGTGGAACGCGGCGAGCGCCTCGGCCTGCTGACGGTTGGTGGGGATGACCCGGGCCAGGCCCTTGAAGCGCGGCTTGGCCGCGCGGCCCTCGGCGTTGGCGAGTTCGTCGGCGCTGGCGCGGCTGATCAGGACGGGGATGTTCAGCTCGTTGGTGAGCCGGTCCACGGCGTCGACCGTGTTGCGCAGGCTCAGGTTGAAGCCCGTGACCGCGCGCAGGTTGTGCTTCGTGGAGTCCGCGAGCTTCGCGAGCTCGTCTACGACCCGCTCCTGCCGGCCGTAGTTCCGGCCAGGGTTGGCGAGCACCAGGCGGATCAGCGGCTTCTCCTCGGCGCGGTTCGCGCGGTACTGCCCGAGATACGCGCCCTGTACGTCGCTGCGCAGCTGCTCGCGCTCGGCGTCCGAGTCCGGCTGCAGCGGCAGCATCAGCGCGACCGTGATGTGCGGCTGACTGTCGATACGCCGGTTCTCCTTGGCGATGGCGTCGCTGACCTCGGCGATGGCGTCGGTGCCGAAGTCGTAGCCGGAGCCGTTGACGCCGATGCACTCGCCGCCGTGCTTCTCCACGCCGTCGGCGCAGACGTCCGGGCCGCCCACGTTCCGGGGGACGAGGATGCCGGCCGCCGTGCCCACCGCCACGACGACCAGGACCGTCACGGCCTTCTTCAGGCGCGTGCCCCACAGATGGTTGTACAGCCAGTTCAGCACCGCAGCGTCCCCTCCTGAGCGGTCGGTCCACCGGACATCGCGATCGCGCTAACCGATGTGCCGCGTGCACGCGCACGGCTTCAACGGCTGTCTTTCCTGGGCCAGTTGGGCCCACTCCCCGGCCTTGCGGGTGAGCACCTCGGTGCCCGGCACCGGCTCGTCGCCGAGCCGGTCGAGCAGCTGCCGCCAGGTGCCCGTCAGCGCCTGGTCCACCGGGCGCGTCCGGTCCTCGTACAGCCACACGGCGTGCAGCAGCCGGTCGACGCGGCGCCGCAGCCAGTCGCCGCCGGCCGGCGGGGCCTCGCCGAGGGCGCGGGCGTGCCGGTCGTCCGGCTCGCCCGCCAGCGGGGCCGCGCACGGGGCGCCCGCGATCGCGAGCAGCTCCTCGCACCACTCGGCCATCGAGCGGGTGGCGTCCCGCAGCGGAAAGGCCCCGGTCAGATGGTCCACGGCCGCCTCCACGCCGCCCACGGCGAGGTGGTGGTGGGCCGCGTGCGCGGCGGCGGTGCCGCACTGGTCGTCGACGGCGGAGGGGAACCGGCCCGCGAAGTGGTCCCGGAGCAGCTCGTGGTCCGCCCGCCAGGCGTCTCCGCGTCCCCCCAGCCCGTGCAGCCGCCCCATCCCGTACAGCCGCCGCATCAGCAGATGCCGCAGCCCCCGGTCGCCGATGAAGTGGCGCGGGCAGTGCGGCCAGCCGCTGTCGGCGAGGAGCTCGGCGACGCGGTACGCGGACAGGCGCTCGTCGCGGCCCTCCTGCCGGACCCGCATCAGCTTCTCCGCGCACGCCCCGGTGTGCGCGACCGACAGATGGCTGAGCAGGTCCAGCCAGTGGTCGTGCTGCTCGGGCGGCAGCTCCTCGGGGAGCTGCCGGACGATCAAGTCGTCCAGGAGCAGGTCAGCGACGGGCACCGGCCGCCCCTCCGGCTCGTCCCGCGAACGCACCGGCGCGTCGAGGAGGTCCCAGTCGGTGAACGTGCCCGGCTCCCGCACCCGCAGCGACGCCGCGCCCTCGCCGAGCCGCGTGACGAACCGCGGCCGCCCGCCGCTGAGCCGGTGGATGCCGCTCTCGACCCGCAGCCGCGAGGCATGCTCGCCGGGCTGATGTCCCACGTGCCCCGCGTGGCCCACATGCCCCGCGCGTCCTGGATGCCCCGCGTGCCCTGGGTGCCCCGCCCCGCCGCCGCCCCGCCCGTGCCCCCGGAGCCGGGCCACCTCGTTGTTCTGCTGCTCGGTCGTCAGCGTGGGCATGCGTACGAGCAGCGCGCCCCGCGCGGGCGCGACCAGGCCCGGCACACCGCCCTGCGCCCGCCGCCACACCGGCAGGCCCCCGTCGGCGGGATCCCAGGCCGCCACCGCGTCCGCGTCGGCGTCCGTCGACCGGTACAGGAAGCGGCCGCCGTCCGCGCGCCGGGCCGTCGCAAACACCACCACGCGGTCGTGGTGCTCGCTCTCCCGGTCGAGCAGCACCGGGCGCAGCAGCCGCCTGCCGAGCGCGTTGTCCGCGTGGTCGAGCAGCACCGCGGGCCGCCCGGCCCGCGCCATCCGCCCGCGCACCGACGTGTACGCGGCCTCGATGTCCTCGCGCAGCGCCCGGAACAGGAAGCTCTCCGCGTTGGCGCGCCCCTCGGCGCCCTGCTGGAAGTCGACGCTCAGCGCGTGCAGGCCGAGCCGGGGGTGTCCGGCCGCGCCCGAGTAGGCGCCGTAGCAGTCCTCCAGGGCCGCCTTGCCCTCCGAGGAGACCCGCTCGAAGAGTTCGTCGAGGATGGCGGTGATGAGCGGAGTGGCCAACGGCTGGGCGGCGAGCAGGGCCGCGAGCGCGGCCAGGTAGGCGCGGAACGCGCGGTGCAGGACGCCGCCCCAGAACGATCCCCGCGGCAGCAGGTCGTCGTGCCTGCGCACCTCTTCCAGGCCGGTGGCCGAGCTCGCCAGCGGATCACCGGCCGCGACGGCGACCAGGCCCGCGTACAGCCGGGGCACCGCGATCGGCCCGCCGTCCCCGCTCCACGCGCCGAACTGGACGGCCATCTCCCGCAGGGCCTCGGTGCCTTCGGAGCGGGTGCTCGGGTGCTGGCCGGCGCGCTCGGCGTGCGCGGGGGCGGCGCAGTCGATGTGGGCGGCGGGGACATGGCGCCCGAACTCGTCGCGTACGCAGCGCAGCAGCCGCCCCTTGCCCATGCCGGGGCCGCCAGTGAGGATCACGACGGGCAGGTCGGGGCCGTACAGGAGCGGGCGGTTGCGGCCCTTCGGGGTCTTGCCGAGCAGCCGGGCGACCAGGCCGTCGTCGTCCAGCAGCTTGCCGAATCCCAGGTCGTCGGACACCGGCCCCCCGATGTGTCGCCGTTCTGCCGCGTCCCGGCGCGTGCGCGGTCCGCGCGCACAGGCGCCCTGTGCTCCCGTGCGCTCCGTACACACATTCTCTGCGCGTGATGAACCGTCAGGGTAGTGGAGTGACGTGGGAAAGGGAGCGGAATATCCGAGCCGGACTCGCCTTCCGCATACGGGACTTGAGCGCGTACGCGCTCAACGCTTGCCGCCCGCCAACTCCCGTTCCAGCGGCGTCCGGTACGCCGGTGTCACCCGCACCGGGCCGAGCCACGCGCCGAGTTCCGCGGCCCGCTCCGCGACGGCCGTACGCGCCGCCGCGCCCACGTCCGTCAGGAGCCGGAACACCACCTCGCCGGCCGCGCGCTGCGCCCACGCCCCGACGATCCGGCCGTCGGCCCACACGGTCGGGCCGATGTTGCCGTTGCGGTCGAAGAGGGCGGGCAGGTGCGCCGGGTCGAGGTAGAAGGAGCGGTGGCGCCTGCCCATGGGGGTGGGGTCGAGGCCGGGCAGCAGGGCCACCCAGGGCTCGGGGGCGGGCACGGGCTCCTCGTCGTCGTGCGCGAGGTAGCCGGTGCTGCCGTCGTCCAGGTCCACGTCGCGCGCGCCCACCGCGGCCAGCGCCTTGCGCGTGTCCGTGAGCGTCCAGCCGGTCCACCACTTGAGGTCGTCGACGGTGACCGGGCCGAAGGCGTACAGGTACCGCCGGGCCAGGACGGCCTTGGCGGCGGCGGGGTCGAGGGCGGGGTCGGCATGGGTGCCGGTGCCGGAATCGGCGTCGGAGTCGGCGTCGTGCGCCGGGGGCTCGGGCGCGAGGGTCCACCGGAACTGACTGGAGGTCCACGCCCCGCGCGGCCGGGCCCGCCGGATCCGCCCCTCGGCGGCGAGCACCCGCAGGATCCGTGAGCCCGCGGTCTGCCACGCCGCGTACGACTTGCCGGGGCTGACGAGCACCTTTTCACCCAACTCCGGCACGTCGCGGGCGAGTTCGGCGGCGCCCGCGGTGCCCCGCGCCGCCAGCGCGGCGAGCGCGGCCCGCTCCACGGCGGCGTACCGGCGCTCGTCCCAGCCGATGCCCGCGAGGAACGCGAGACAGCCCGCGCGCTCCTTGGCCGCCACGGCCCGCGCGGTGGAGGCGTGCACGAGGGGCGCGAGCGGCGTCGGCACCACGAACATCGTGCGCCGCATGCACAGCATCCGCGTGACCGTCAGGTCGTCGTAGAGCCCCCGCTCCACCTCCGCGACGGACGGCTTCGCGAGCCGGGCGGCGGCGGACAGGTAGACGGTCGCGGGGTCGGTGGCGTGCAGGCCGACCAGCGCCTCGGCGACGTCCTCGATCCGGGCGGCGCGGGTGCCGGGCGCCAGCAGGTGCCGCGTGCCGAGCCGGGCACGCCGCTGGGCGTCACTGACGGCGGCACGCCGGGCGATCACTGCCGGGCCTCCGTACCGTCACCGTCACCAGCGCCGTCACCAGCACCGGCACCCGCATCGGCACCGAGCGCCGGATTGGGCACGAGAATGCGCCGCAGCACCCGCTCGACCTCGCCCCGGGTGGGCGGCTCCGGCGCGGCCAGGGCCCGCAGGCTCACCCCCATGAGCGCGGCACCGGCGGCCTCGGCGGTCTCCGCGTCGGTGTAGTGCGCCAGGGCCCGCACGGAGAGCCGGTGGTGCTCCTCGGCGATCTCCCGCAGGGCGGGGCGGCGTATGGCGGCGGCGTACAGCTCGAACTCCACCACCTGCCGGTCGCGTTCGGGCCCGTCCTCGGGCGGCAGCACGGCGTCGGCGAGCAGCACGGCGCACTGCTCGGCGGTGAGGCCGGGGCGGCGCGCGACCCACTCGTCGAGATACGCGCCGAAGCGGTCCACGGAGCGGCGCAGGGCGGCCGCGATCAGATCGTCCTTCGTGGCGAAGTGGTACGTCGTCGCGCCCAGCGGCACCCCCGCCTCGGCGGCGACCGCGCGATGGGTGAGCCCCTCGATGCCGCGCTCGGCGATGACCCGCTCGGTGGCGGCGGTGATCTCCGCGATCCGCTGCGCGGGATCGCGGCGACGCCGTTCGGCGGGGGGCTGGCCGGCGGCCATGGGGGACTCCTCGGCGGGTCGGAGGCGGTTACTTCAGTACGTACGTACTGTAATGCCAGTCCAACACATCCAGCGAATCAGCAGCCCGGCAAGCAGTCCAGCGAGCTCACACAGGGGCGAGATGTCCGCATTGCGCCCTCGCTCAGCCTCCTCTACAGTACAGATGTACTAGTTCAACACCCCCTCCCACCCGCTCCCCCGAGGTGATCCAGATGAAGGCCCCCGCCATCGCCCCCTGCCTGGGCGTCGAAGACACCCAGGCGTCCGTCGACTTCTACGAGAAGGTCGGCTTCACGGCCCTCCCAGCCGGCGACAACCCCGACGACGACCTGCGCCTACTGCTCTTCGAGGGCGAGTTCGCGCTGATGCTCCACCGCCACGACCAGCTCCGCGAGTGGCTGCCGGTGCTCAAGGACACCCCGATCGGCGCGTTCGGCATGTTCTACCTGGCGGTCTCCGACTTCGACGCGTACGTGGCGAAGATCCGCCCGCTGGTGAACGTCATCAAGGAGGCCGAGGTCGACGGCCGCAGGATCCTCTACTTCACGACGCCGGACGGCCACGTCATCGGCGTGAACCAGCGCCAGGAGTGGTGACCCGACAGCACAACGAAGGGGCCCGGAACCATGCGGTTCCGGGCCCCTTCGTGTCGTACGTCGTACGAGGACTACTTGGCGTCCTGCTCCCCCTGGCCGGAGGCGGCCTTCCCGGAGGCACCCGGCTGCTTGCGCAGCGCGATGTTCAGCTCCTTGAGGCGGGCCTCCTCCAGCACGGTCGGGGCGCCCATCATCAGGTCCTGGGCGTTGCCGTTGAGCGGGAAGGCGATCGTCTCGCGGATGTTCGGCTCGTCGGCGAGCAGCATCACGATGCGGTCGACGCCCGGGGCGATGCCGCCGTGCGGCGGGGCGCCGAGGCGGAAGGCGCGGAGCATGCCGGCGAACTCCTGCTCGACGGTCTCCGCGGCGTAGCCCGCGATCTCGAAGGCCTTCAGCATGACCTCGGGCTCGTGGTTCCGGATGGCTCCGGAGGACAGCTCGGTGCCGTTGCAGACGATGTCGTACTGCCAGGCGAGGATGTCGAGGGGGTCCTTCTCCTCCAGGTCCCGCATGCCGCCCTGGGGCATGGAGAACGGGTTGTGGGAGAAGTCGATCTTGCCGGTCTCCTCGTCCTTCTCGTACATCGGGAAGTCGACGATCCAGCAGAAGCGGAAGACGTTCTCCTCGAAGTGGCCGGCGCGCTTGGCGGCCTCGACGCGGACCGCGCCCATGATCTTCGAGACCTCGTCGAAGTCGCCCGCGCCGAAGAAGACGGCGTGGCCGGGGGCGAGGGAGAGGCGCTTGGTGAGCTCCTCCGCGTTCGCCTCCGTCAGGAACTTCGCGATGGGGCCCGCGAACGCGCCGTCCTCGCCGACGCGGATCCAGGCGAGGCCCTTCGCGCCGTGCTCGACGGCGTACTCACCGAGGCCGTCGAAGAACTTGCGGGACTGCGACGCGGTGTCCGGCACCGGCAGGGCACGCACGTGCTTGCCCGCGAACGCCTTGAACTCCGAGTCGGCGAACACGTCCGTGATGTCGACGAGCTCCAGCTGGGCGCGCAGGTCCGGCTTGTCCGAGCCGTACTTCAGCATCGCCTCGCGGAACGGGATGCGCGGGAACGGCGACGTCACGTGGCGGCCGTTGCCGAACTCCTCGAACAGCTCGGTCATGAGCTGCTCGATCGGCCGGAAGACGTCCTCCTGCTCGACGAAGCTCATCTCGACGTCGAGCTGGTAGAACTCGCCCGGCGAGCGGTCCGCGCGGGCGTCCTCGTCGCGGAAGCAGGGCGCGATCTGGAAGTACCGGTCGAAGCCGGAGATCATGAGCAGCTGCTTGAACTGCTGCGGGGCCTGCGGCAGGGCGTAGAACTTGCCGGGGTTCAGGCGGGACGGGACGACGAAGTCGCGGGCGCCCTCGGGGGACGTCGCGGTGAGGATCGGCGTCGCCATCTCGTTGAAGCCGAGGGCCGTCATCTTGTGCCGGATGGCCGAGATGATCGCCGTGCGCAGCATGATGTTGCGGTGCATGCGCTCGCGGCGCAGGTCCAGGAAGCGGTACTCCAGGCGGCGCTCCTCGTTCACGCCGTCGTCCGCGTTGATCGTGAACGGCAGCGGGGCGGCCGCGCCGAGCACCTCGACCGCGGAGGCCTCGATCTCGACCTCGCCGGTGGGCAGCTCCGGGTTCACGTTCTCCGCGCCGCGGGAGACGACCTTGCCGTCGACGCGGACGACCGTCTCCTTGGACAGCTTGTCCAGCGCCTCGGCCGCGGCGGTGCCGGGGCGGGCGACGAGCTGGGTGATGCCGTAGTGGTCGCGGAGGTCGATGAAGAGGATGCCGCCCAGGTCGCGCCGATTGTGCAGCCATCCGCTGAGCCGGACGTCGGTGCCGACGTCAGAGGCGCGGAGCTCACCGCACGTGTGCGACCTGTACCGATGCATCGTCGTTCATCCAGTCTTTCGGTATCGGGGGTGCCTGCCCCGGGACGTCCCCGGACGGCCGTAAAGAAGGTGCTGGCAGTCAAGGCTACCGTCCGGCGGAAGATCACTTCCCCTGCGTATTCGGGCACCCCCGGTGCCGGGGCAGACATCCCGCCCTCCGCTGCCCCGGCCCCTCGGGCAGCCCGGGTCCGACAGTCACGGGAACGGGTTGCCGCCCCTTCGGCCGAGGGAGCACAAGGTGGCGAGGGGTACGTCACTGTTCCTACAGTGATTCAATGCGCACCGATGAGCCCCGCGAGCAGGTGGGGGACACCTCCCTGCCTCCCGACCGGGACTCCCTCCCACCCGTGAGCGACGTCCTCGCGGCCATCGCGACCGGCCTGTGGCGCTGGGACAACGCCACCGGAGTCGTCACCCTCGACGCCGAGGCGGCCCGCCTCCTTGGCCTGCCGCCGCACGCCAGGACCACCACCGAGGCGGCCGTACGCTCCCGCTTCCACCCCGTCGACTGGAACGAGATCCACGGCATCGTGCAGCTCGCCGTCGCCGAGGGCACCCTCGCCGAGGCCCGGCTGCGGATCATGGACGAACAGGGCCGCCACGTGCTGCGTACGGTACGCAGCCGCACCAAGCCGATCGTGCACCCCGAGGCGAGCACGTACGAGCTCATCGGCACCCTCCAGGAGGTCTCCGAGCCCGCCCCCGGAGCGGCCGCCCGCACGCCCGTGACGGGCGACTGGCGCCGCTCCCGCGAGGCCTTCCTGCTCGACGCGGGCCGCGCGCTCGCGGAGGCACGCTCCACGGAGGAGGTCCTGCGGGTCGCGGCGGGCCTGTCGATGCCGGGGTTCTCGCCGGACGGCCTGGCCGTCTTCGGCGCCAAGGCCGACCGCCTGACGGTCGTCGGCCACCACGGACACCACGGCTACGGAGACGACGATCCGCTCGCCTCCATGCCCCTGGACACCGACTACCCCGCCGCCGAGGTGCTGCGCACCGGCCGCGCCGTGTACCTGTCCTCTCCGGAGGAGTACCGCCGCCGCTACCCGACCACCTGGCCGCTCGCCTCGCGCTTCGAGCGGCAGTCGTGGGCGTTCCTGCCGCTGACCGTCGCGGGCCGCACCATGGGCGCGTGGATGGCGGCGTTCACGTACCCCGTGTCGTTCACGCCCGACGAGCGGTCCGTCCTGACGACGGTCGCCCGCATGCTCGCGCAGGCGCTGTCGCGGGCCGGGGTCGCGGAGTCCGAGCGGGAGCTGACCGAGGGCCTGCAGCGCTCCATGCTGCCGGTGCTCGGCCCGGAGATCCCCGGCATGAGCGTGGCCGCGCGCTACGTGCCGACGGGCGGCGGCCTCCAGGTCGGCGGCGACTGGTACGACGTGATCCCGCTGCCCAGCGGCCGCATCGCCTTCGTCATCGGCGACGTACAGGGCCACGACGTGCGGGCGGCGGGGCTGATGGGGCAGTTGCGCATCGCCCTGCGCGCGTACGCCTCCGAAGGGCACCGCCCGGACGCGGTCCTGTCACGCGCCACCCGCTTCCTGTCCGGCATCACGGACACCATCACCTATGGCTCGACGGACACCCGCGACGACCACGGCGGCAAGGACACCCTGGACGACTCGCGCTTCGCGACGTGTCTCTACGTAGAGGCCGATCCGGCGACCGGCGTCCTGGAGATAGCCCGCGCGGGCCACCCCGAGCCCGTCATACGCATGAGCGACGGAACGGTCCTGCAGCGGCCCATCGCGGGCGGCCTGCCGCTCGGCATCGACCCGGACGCCGACTACCCGACGACCCGCCTCGTCCTGGACGCCGACGAGACCATGCTGGTCTGCACGGACGGCCTCATCGAGACCGGCGGCCACGACCTGGAGACGGGCTGGTCGCGGATCCGCAAGATCCTCGAGGACTACGAAGACCGCACGGAGCGTCCGGAGCGCGCAGATCGCGCGGAGCGCGCAGGTCATGCGGAGCGCGCGGTCCGACCGGACCGTCCGGATCGCGGGGGCCCGGAGGCGTACGACACCTACGAGGCGCAGGCGGCCGAGAGCGACAGCCTGGAGGCGCTCGCCGACACCCTCGTGCAGGCCGTGCACGGGCCGTCCTCGCACTACACCACGGGACCGCTCGCCGACCGCCGCGAGGACGACATAGCGGTCCTGCTGCTGCGCCGCACCGGCCATCCCGAGCAGCGCGCCCGCACCCGCCGCACGATGCTGACCATCGCGCAGGCCGAGCCGGAGCGCGTGGCGGGCGCCCGCGGCCATCTGCGGGACCTGCTGCACGACTGGGCGGACCCCGACCAGGTCGACTCGGCGGTCCTGCTGGTCTCCGAGATGATCACCAACGTGCTCGTGCACACCGACGGCGACGCGCTCCTGGTCGCCGAGGTCACCGGCGAGGAGGGCACGCGCAGGCTCCGGGTGGAGGTCGCCGACGGCAGCGACGACCTGCCGCACAAGCGCCACCCCGGCGAACTCGCCTCGTCCGGGCGCGGGTTGGTGCTCATGGAGCTGCTCGCGGAGCGGTGGGGAGTGGATCCGCGGGGCGAGGGCAAGAGCATCTGGTTCGAGCTCTACGAAGAGTCTCCGGGGGCTGCGGGGTCCCCGGGGGCGCGTGCCGAGCCGGGCGGCGCGGTCGAGGGAGACGTCGCGGGGGCCGGCGTGGGCGGGGCCGAGGCGCCGTAGCGGGCGCGCAGTTCGGAGACGACACCGAAGGCGGCCGCCGTCAGCGGCACGGCGAGCAGCATCCCGATGATCCCGGCGACGGACGCCCCCGCGGTGATCGCCAGCATCACCACCGCCGGATGCATCTGCACGGTGCGGCTCTGGATCATCGGCTGCAGTACGTGCCCTTCGAGCACCTGCACCGCGAGGACCACGCCGAGCGCCCACAGCGCGATCGCCAGGCCGCGGTCGGCGAGCGCGACGAGGACGGCGACGGCGCCCGAGAGGAACGCTCCCAGGTACGGGATGTAGGCGCCGACGAAGACCAGCGCGCCGAGCCCGGCGGCGCCCGGCACACGCAGGATCAGCAGGCCGACGGTGATGCACACGGCGTCGATGAGCGCGATGAACGTCGTACCGCGCATGAAGCCCTCGACGGCCGTGAACGCGCGCCGCGCCATCGCCTCGACGGTGTCGGCGGAGGCCGCGGGCACCAGCGAGCGCAGGGCGCCCGCGGTCTTGTGCGAGTCCCGCAGGAAGAAGAACACGAGCAGCAGCGCCAGCACGGCGGTGGCGATCATCTCGCCCACCACGCTGATCCCGCTGACCACACCGGACGCGGCGGTGCCGCCGAACTTGCCGAGCAGGTCCTTGGAGTTGGACGCGAGGTCCTCGAGCGAGGTGCCGGCCGCCCCGAAGTGCTTCGACAGGTCGTCGGCGGCCTGCTTCAGGGACGAGATGATCTGGTCCCCGGTGTCGATGAGCGCCGCGACCACGATGTACGTCGCCCCGCCGACGACCGCGAGCACGGCGGCGCAGGTCAGCCCCGCCGCCAGCGAACGGTGCACCCGCATCTTCACCAGGCGCCGGTACAACGGCCCGAGCAGCGCCGTCCCGAGCAGCGCGAGCAGCACGGGCGTGACGGCCGTCTTCAGCACCGTGCACAGCCACACCCCGACCCCGGCCACACCGGCAACCAGCAGAACAACCACACACCAGGCGGCAACACGCCGCGCAACTTCGGGCAGAAGCGAATGCACGCCACCAGCCGAACACGGGGCCCCGGCCCACGCACACGGGACGTAGGCCGGACGGCCGCCCCGGGTACGCCGCTCACAGCTGTGGGCGACCACGATCCGCCCCGCTCACCGCTGTGGGCAGCGGGCTTTCCGCCTTGCTGTGGGCGGCTGGGCCGCCCGTTCCCTGCTCCGCTCCCTGCTGTGGGCAGCGGGGTTTCCGCCACCTGCTGTGGGCGGCTGGACCGCCCTCTCCCAGCCGTGGGTGGCCAGCCTTCCGCTGCCTGCTGTGGGCAGTCGTGCCGCAGGGCGGCTCCCGACCCTTAAAGGCAGCCCAGGCCGACGGCGCCCGTTACGTCAACGGCCACCCAACCCGGCCCGGGCTGCCCCACGCACGGGGTCACATCCCGTGGACGGCGGGCACCGACCCAAGCAGACCCTTCTGGAAGTCCTCAAAGGCCTGCTGCAGCTCCGCACGGGTGTTCATCACGAACGGCCCATAGTGCGCCATCGGCTCCCGAATCGGCTGCCCACCCAGAAGCACGACCTCCAGGTCGGGCGTATGGGTGTCCTGCTTCTCGTCCGCCCGGACGGTCAGCGAGCCGCCGGCTCCGAAGACGGCGGTCTGCCCGAGGTGGACGGGTCGCCGCTCGGCCCCGACCGTCCCGCGCCCCGCCAGCACATAGGCAAGCCCATTGAAGTCCTCCCGCCAGGGAATCGTCACCTCGGCCCCGGGCCGCACGGTCGCGTGGATCATGGTGATCGGGGTGTGGGTGATCCCGGGCCCCTGGTGACCATCCAGCTCACCGGCGATGACCCGCAGCAACGCACCCCCGTCCCCGGTGGTCAGCAACTGCACCTGCCCACCCCGGATGTCCTGATACCGCGGATCCATCATCTTGTCCCTGGCCGGCAGGTTCACCCACAGCTGGAGCCCGTGGAAGAGCCCGCCGGACATGACGAGCGACTCCGGCGGCGCCTCGATGTGGAGCAGCCCGGACCCGGCCGTCATCCACTGGGTGTCGCCGTTCCGGATGGTCCCGCCGCCACCGTTGGAGTCCTGGTGAATAAACGTTCCGTCAATCAGGTACGTCACGGTCTCGAAGCCGCGGTGCGGGTGCCAGGGCGTGCCCTTGGGCTCCCCGGCGGCGTACTCCACCTCGCCCATCTGATCCATCATGATGAACGGGTCGAGGTACTTGTAATTGATCCCGGCGAAGGCACGGCGCACCGGGAACCCTTCGCCCTCGAAGCCGCCCGGCGCGGTCGTCACGACGAGCACGGGGCGCGCCACGGCGTCGGCCGGGGCGGTCACCTTGGGCAGGGTCAGCGGATTCTCGACGGTCACTGCGGGCATGGGTGGGACCTCCTTGTACGCTCAGGTTAGTTGAACGTAGAACTTTCTGCCACTTGGAACACGGAACGCCCGGAGGGCATTCCCTCCGGGCGTCCGGGTGATCGAAAGGGGCGGGGTCCTTGGCCGAAACCGCGTGGCCGCGCGGGGAGCCCCGCGCAGGGAGCCCGCGCGGGGCTAGCCGTACATGCGGCGCATGGCGAAGTCGACCATCTGCTCGACGGCCTTCGCGTCGAACACCATGCGGTGCTCGCCCTCCATGTCGAGGACGAAGCCGTAGCCGGTCGGCAGCAGGTCGATGACCTCCGCGCCGGTGATCACGAAGTACTTGGAGTCCTTGCCGGCGTACCGGCGCAGCTCCTTGAGCGACGTGAACATCGGGATGACCGGCTGCTGGGTGTTGTGCAGCGCGAGGAAGCCCGGGTTGTCACCGCGCGGGCAGTACACCTTGGAGGTCGCGAAGACCTGCTGGAAGTCCTCGGCGGACATCGAGCCCGTGGTGAACGCGCGCACCGCGTCCGCGAGGGACGGGGGCGACGGCTCCGGATACAGCGGGGGCTGCTGGCCGTAACCACCGGGCATCTGCGCTTGCGGCGGCGGCTGTTGCGGTGGGACGTACCCCTGCCCGACACCCGCGTGCTGGTCGTAGCCGTACATACCCGCCAGCGTACCGATCCTGGCGGGGGCGCCGTACGCAGTCACCGGAACCGTGGGCCCCGGGTCCCCACCTCTCCCCCACCCGCCCCACCCGTTTCCAGCCGACCGCAAGGCGAACACCCCTGGCGGGGGTGCCCCGCCGTCGGCGACTGCGGCTGTAAGGGCACTCACCCCGCTGTGGGCAGTCGTGCCGCAGGGCGGCACGGGTGGGCACAGCCCAGGCCGACGGGGGCGATATGTGAGGGGAAGGGCATCAGCACGCCGACGGTGCCGATACGGCGGGGGCAGCCTCGCCTGCGGCGGAGGTTTATGTAGTGGGCGCTAGACAAATTGAGGTGAGGGCGGCTACCGTTTTTGTAGCGGGGGCTACAGATAGTCGAGCCGAGGGGGGACCCACGCATGGTCACAAGCGCACGCACGAGCACAACCGCGGCGCCGTACGCCCGTACCGCCACCGGCAGGGGCCCCACCCTGCTCCTGGCCCACGGCGCAGGCGGCTCCGTGGCCGCGAACTACGGCCCGATCCTCCCCGCCCTGGCGGCAACCCACAGAGCCGTGGCCGTGGACTACCCGGGCTCGGGGAAGACGCCCCGCGCCCAAGCACCCCTCACCCTGGACACCCTCGCGGACGAACTGATCGCGGCGGCAGACGCGGAGGGCGCGGACACCTTCGCCCTGGCGGGATACTCCCTGGGCACGGCAGTGGCCATCCGCACCGCGGCCCGCCACCCGTCCCGGGTGAAGGCCCTGATCCTGACGGCCCCCTTCACCCGCCCCGACACCCGCATGACCCTCACCGCCCAGACCTGGCACCACCTGGCATCCGCCGGCGACTCGTCCCGTGACCGGGACAAGCTGGCCCGCTTCCTGCTCCCGCTCGCCCTGAGCCCACAGGCTCTGGACACCCTGTCCCCGCAGCAGCTCACGGAGGCCCTCAGAGGCACGGCGGAATCGGTCCCGGCGGGCACCGTGGACCACGTGGACCTGGTCCTCCGCACGGACGTCCGCGCCGACCTGCCCGCCGTCACCGCCCCGACCCTGGTCATCACGACCACGCAGGACCAGCTGGTCCCGCTCGCCCTCCAGCGCGAGGTCGCGGCAGGCATCCAGGGCGCCCGGGTGGCCGAGATAGGAACCGGCCACCTCCCCTTCGCCGAGGACCCCACACGGTGGCAGCGCCTGATCAGCGGCTTCCTGGCCGAGACCGAAGCCGGGCCCGCCGAATAGACCCTGCTCACACTTGGGCCATCAGGGGTTGCCTCTTATTACCGACGGGTAGCATCATTTACAACGACTAGCTACTTACTGGTACGCCCACGAGGATTCCAGCCTCCCAAGCCACTTACGGAGCCGTCGCCATGGGGCACTACAAGTCGAATCTCCGCGACATCGAGTTCAACCTCTTCGAGGTGCTCGGCCGCGACAAGCTGTACGGCAGCGGCCCGTTCGCGGAGATGGACGTCGAGACCGCCAAGAGCATCCTCAGCGAGCTGTGCCGCCTCGCGGAGAACGAGCTGGCCGAATCGTACGAGGACGCGGACCGCAACCCGCCGGTCTTCGACCCGGAGACCAACACCGCGCCGATCCCGGACTCCTTCAAGAAGAGCTACCAGGCCTTCATGGACTCCGAGTACTGGCGCCTCGGCCTCCCCGAGGAGATCGGCGGCACCACGTCCCCCCGCTCCCTCATCTGGGCGTATGCGGAGCTGCTGCTCGGCGCCAACCCGGCGGTCTGGATGTACTCCTCCGGCCCGGCCTTCGCCGGCATCCTCTTCGACGAGGGCAACGAGGCGCAGAAGAAGATCGCCGAGATAGCCGTCGAGAAGCAGTGGGGCTCGACGATGGTCCTCACCGAGCCGGACGCCGGCTCGGACGTGGGCGCGGGCCGCACCAAGGCCGTGCAGCAGGCGGACGGCTCCTGGCACATCGAGGGCGTGAAGCGCTTCATCACCTCGGGTGAGCACGACATGTCGGAGAACATCCTCCACTACGTCCTCGCCCGCCCCGAGGGCCACGGCCCCGGCACCAAGGGCCTGTCCCTCTTCCTGGTGCCGAAGTACGAGTTCGACTGGGAGACCGGCGAGCTGGGCGCCCGTAACGGCGTATACGCGACGAACGTCGAGCACAAGATGGGCCTGAAGGCCTCCAACACGTGCGAGATGACGTTCGGCGACAAGCACCCCGCCAAGGGCTGGCTGATCGGCGACAAGCACGAGGGCATCCGCCAGATGTTCCGCATCATCGAGTTCGCCCGGATGATGGTCGGCACAAAGGCGATCTCGACGCTGTCGACGGGCTACCTGAACGCCCTCGAGTACGCCAAGGAGCGCGTCCAGGGCCCCGACCTCGCCCAGTTCATGGACAAGGCCGCGCCGAAGGTGACGATCACTCACCACCCGGACGTACGCCGCTCCCTGATGACGCAGAAGGCGTACGCGGAGGGCATGCGCGCGCTCGTGCTGCACACCGCCGCCGTCCAGGACGACATCGCCGTCAAGGAGGCGGCCGGCGAGGACGCCGCGCAGCTCCACGCCCTGAACGACCTGCTCCTGCCGATCGTGAAGGGGTACGGCTCGGAGAAGGCCTACGAGCAGCTGGCGCAGTCGCTCCAGACGTTCGGCGGCTCGGGCTACCTCCAGGAGTACCCGATCGAGCAGTACATCCGCGACGCCAAGATCGACACGCTGTACGAGGGCACGACCGCCATCCAGGGCCAGGACTTCTTCTTCCGGAAGATCGTCCGCAACCAGGGTGCCGCGCTGAACGGTCTCGCCGAGGAGATCAAGAAGTTCCTCGCCGTCGGCACCGGGGGCGAGCAGCTCGCCGGGGCGCGGGAGGAGCTGGCCAAGGCGGCCGTCGAGCTGGAGGCCATGGTCGGCGTCATGCTGACGGACCTCGCGGCCACGGAGCAGGACGTCAAGTCCATCTACAAGGTGGGCCTCAACACCACCCGTCTCCTGCTCGCCTCCGGCGACGTCGTCGTCGGGTATCTGCTGCTGCGTGGTGCCGCCGTGGCCGCCGAAAAGCTGGAGACCGCCTCCGCGAAGGACCAGGCGTTCTACCAGGGCAAGATCGCCGCCGCGAAGTTCTTCGCTGCGAACGTGCTGCCCGGTGTCGCCACCGAGCGTGCCCTGTCCGAGGGCGTGACCCTCGACCTCATGGAGCTCGACGAGGCGGCGTTCTAACCCCCCTCACCCAGGTGGCCCGCTCCCCCGCCCCGGGGACGCGGGCCACCGCCTTTCCCGCCGCCGGGGGCACAACGATGCACGCCACCGTCAAGTGACCGCCGACCGGGGCTGTGCCCACCCGTGCCGCCCTGCGGCACGACTGCCCACAGCGGGAGCGGAACCCTTGCGGCCCCTCGCCACCCCGCGTCACCGCACCCGCACCCGCCGACGGCGGGCAACCCCCGCAGGAGACGCCCACCCCGCGGTCGACTGGAAACGGGCGGGCGGGTGGGAGAGATCCGCCGCGGAGCGGCGGGACAGGAACAACCCCCGCGGCGCGGCACAGAAAAACGACCGCCCAGCCCCGCGCACGCGGCCCGCGACGGGCTCAGGGCGCGCCTGGCTAAGGTGACGCCATGAGCACACGCGCCCGCTTCGACCGCGGCCACACCGACGACCTCATCACCTTCCTGGCGGCGAGCCCATCGCCGTACCACGCCGTGGCGAGCGCCGCCGAACGCCTGGAGAAGGCCGGCTTCCGCCAGGTCGGCGAGACCGACGCCTGGGACGCCGGCACCGGCGGCAAGTACGTGCTGCGCGGCGGCGCGATCATCGCGTGGTTCGTGCCGGAGGGCGCCGCCCCGCACACTCCGTACCGCATCGTCGGCGCCCACACCGACTCCCCGAACCTGCGCGTCAAGCCCCTGCCGGACACCGGCGGGCACGGCTGGCGCCAGGTCGCCGTCGAGATCTACGGCGGCCCGCTGCTCAACTCCTGGCTGGACCGGGACCTGGGCCTGGCCGGCCGCCTGTCCCTGCGGGACGGAACGTCACGCCTGGTCAACATCGACCGCGCCCTGCTCCGCGTACCCCAACTGGCCATCCACATGGACCGAGGGGTCGTCAGCGAGGGCCTGAAGCTCGACAAGCAGAAGCACATGCAGCCCATCTGGGGGCTCGGCGACGACGTCCGCGAGGGCGACCTGATCCGCTTCGTCGCCGAGGAGTGCGGCCTGGACGCGGCCGACATCACCGGCTGGGACCTGATGACGCACTCCGTCGAGCCGCCCGCCTACCTCGGCCGCGACCGCGAGCTGCTCGCGGGCCCCCGCATGGACAACCTCCTGTCCGTGCACGCCGGCACGGCGGCCCTCGCCACCGCCGCCACCGCCCCGGGCGCCGACGAGCTGCCGTACATCCCCGTGCTCGCCGCCTTCGATCACGAGGAGAACGGCTCGCAGTCCGACACCGGCGCCGACGGCCCGCTGCTCGGCACGGTCCTGGAGCGGTCGGTGTTCGCGCGCGGCGGGACGTACGAGGACAAGGCGCGCGCCTTCGCGGGCACCGTCTGTCTGTCCTCCGACACCGGCCACGCCGTGCACCCCAACTACGCCGAGCGGCACGACCCGACGCACCACCCGCGCGCCAACCAGGGCCCGATCCTGAAGGTCAACGTCAACAACCGTTACGCCACCGACGGCGGCGGCCGCGCCGTCTTCGCCGCCGCCTGCGAGAAGGCGGGCGTGCCGTTCCAGTCGTTCGTCTCGAACAACGCGATGCCCTGCGGCACCACGATCGGCCCGATCACGGCGGCGCGGCACGGCATCAAGACGGTCGACGTGGGCGTGGCGATCCTGTCGATGCACAGCGCGCGCGAGCTGTGCGGCGCCGACGACCCGCACATGCTGGCGGACGCGCTGCTCGCGTTCCTCGAAGGCTGAACCGGACGGCCCGTAAGGGCAAATCGCCCGTTTCGGGGTACTCATGGCCGCATGAGACTTCTCGTACGCGACCGGCTGTTCGGCATCGGTGACGACTACTGGATCGAGGACGACCAGGGCCGCAAGGTCTTCTTCGTCGACGGCAAGGCGATGCGCCTGCGGGAGACCTTCGAGCTGAAGGACATGCAGGGGCGGGTGCTCATCGACATCCGGGCGAAGATGCTCGCCCTGCGCGACACGATGGTGATCGAGCGCGAGGGCGAGCCGCTCGCCACGGTGAAGCGCAAGCGGCTGTCCCTGCTGCGCAACCACTACCGGGTGGCGCTCGCCGACGGCACCGAGCTCGATGTGAGCGGCAAGATCCTGGACCGCGAGTTCGCCATCGAGTACGACGGCGAACTCCTCGCGGACATCTCACGGCGCTGGTTCCGTGTCCGCGACACGTACGGCCTGCACATCACCCGCGAGGACGCGGACCCGGCGCTGCTCCTGGCCATCGCCATCTGCGTGATCCGCCTAGCGGAGAAGGAGCGCGGCGCGGCGGAGTAAGCGCTTCGCTGGATGTGCTGTGCCAAACCTGCGGCCCGGTGGGGGCTGGTCGCGCAGTTCCCCGCGCCCCTTACGGGGCCCTTCGTACCGCAGCGGACTTTGCCGACCCGCCCGCTCCCGCTGTGGGCAGCTGGGCCGCCAGGGGCGGCTCCCGACCCTCAAGGCAGCCCAGGCCGACGGCAACCGTTACGGCAACCTGCGGTCCTTCAGGGCCGGGAACTGTTCCCGCGTCTCCGCGACCTTCTCGAGGTCGAGGTCGACGGTGAGGATGTCTTCCTCGGCTCCCTCAGACTCGGCGAGCACCTCGCCCCACGGGTCGACCGCCACGCTGGCCCCCGCCTGCGGCACCCCCGCGTGCGTCCCCGCCGTCCCGCAGGCCAGGACGAACACCTGGTCCTCGACGGCCCGCGCCCGCGCGAACAGCGACCAGTGCGCCCGGCGCCGCGCGGGCCACCCCGCCGGCACCACGAACACCTCGGCGCCCGCGTCGACGAGCCCCCGGAAGAGCTCGGGGAAGCGGAGGTCGTAGCAGGTGGCGAGGCCGAGGACGGTCTCGGGCGTGCGGACGGTGACCAGTTCCGTGCCCGCGCCCATCATGACGGCCTCGCCCTTGTCGAAGCCGAAGCGGTGGATCTTCCGGTACGCGGCGGCGAGCTCGCCCTCGGGCGAGAAGACGAGGGAGGTGTTGTAGAGGGCTCCGTCGGGGGCGCGCTCGGGGATCGATCCGGCGTGCAGCCACACCCCGGCCTCCCGCGCGGCCTTGGCCATCGCCTCGTACGTGGGACCCTCGACCGGCTCCGCCTCCGCCGCGAAGGACTCGTACGCGAACGCCCCCGTCGTCCACAGTTCGGGCAGGACGATCAGACCGGAACCCTCGCGCTCGGCGACCTCGCGCACCAGCGAAGAGACGCGCTGCCTACGGGAATTGACCGATTCCTCATCGTCTACGGCGATCTGGAGGAGAGAGGCGCGCACACTACCACCGTCCTGGCATTCGAGCCGTCAACTGGGCCTACGATCGTCACACGAAAGCACTGCAGGGGTGCCCGTGGGCAGCGTAACTTAGCGGTCCAAGACACCCACCGCCCGCGTACGACCGCCGAGGGGTCCCGTGAGTCTCCATCCCAGCCTTCAAACCTACGCCGATGCCTGGACCCACGCAGTGGAAGCGATATCCGAGCTGGTCACACCACTCCCCGAGGGAGAGTGGAACCGGGCGACCCCGTGCCCGGGCTGGTCGGTCCGGGACATCGTCTCCCATGTCATCGGCCTCGACTGCGAGATGCTCGGCGACCCGCGCCCCATCCACACCCTGCCGCGCGACCTCTACCACGTGACGAACGAGAGCCAGCGCTACATGGAGATGCAGGTCGACGTGCGCCGCCACCACACGGCGCCCGAGATGACCGGCGAGCTGGAGTACACGATCATCCGCCGCTCGCGGCAGCTCAGGAACGAGTCCCGCGATCCGTCGACGAAGGTGCGCGGCCCGCTCGGCACCGAGCAGACCCTGGAACTCGCCACGCGGGTGCGGGCGTTCGACGTGTGGGTGCACGAGCAGGACCTGCGCACGGCCCTGAAGAAGCCGGGGAACCTGGACTCGCCGGGTGCGTACGTCGCCCGTGACCTGCTGCTGCAGGGGCTGCCGAAGGTCGTCGCGGAGAAGGCGGGCGCCCCCGCGAACTCGGCGGTCGTCTTCGATGTCAGCGGCCCGGTCGAGTTCCTGCGCACGGTCCGCGTCGACGCGGAGGGCAAGGCCACGGTGGACAGCGCCCCCTCGCTCGGGCCGCTCGCCACCATCGGCATGGACTGGGACACGTACTTCCGGCTCGCCTGCGGGCGCGTGACGTACGCGTCCGTCAAGGACCGGGTGAAGATCGAGGGCGACCAGGAGCTGGGCGACGCGATCCTGGGGGACTTCGCGGTCACGCCGTAGCACGCAGGCCGGGGGTTCCGGGACCTGCCCGGAACCCGGCCGCGCCCCGGACAGAACCTGTCCGGATCACGGCGATCTCACGCCGGGACGTGCACCGTCTCCACCCGGCTGGCCACGAGCCGCTCCCGCTCCCGCCGGGCCGCCCGCGTCCGCAGCCGCAGGATCTGGCTGACGCCGAGCGCCTCCAGGACGAAGACCGCGGAGAAGGCGATCCGGTAGTTGTCACCGGTCGCGTCGAGCAGCACACCGATGGCGAACAGCGTCACCATCGAGGCGATGAAACCACCCATGTTGGTGATGCCGGACGCCGTCCCCTGCCGCTCCGGCGGATTCGCGGGCCGCGCGAAGTCGAAGCCGATCATCGAGGCGGGGCCGCAGGCGCCGAGCACCACGCACAGCACCACGAGCAGCCACAGCGGCGCGTGCTCCGCCGGGTAGGCCAGCGTGACCGCCCAGAGCGCCGCCGTCGCCGCCACCGTGCCGAGCGCCAGCGGCAGCCGCGCCGCGTGGTGCCGGGCGACGACCTGTCCGTACACGAGCCCGATCGCCATGTTGGCGAGGACGACCAGCGTGAGCAGGTCCCCCGCCGCGCCCCGCGAGAGCCCCTGCGCCTCGACGAGGAACGGCAGGCCCCACAGGAGCAGGAACACCATCGCGGGGAACTGCGTCGTGAAGTGCACCCACAGGCCGAGCCGGGTGCCGGGTTCCCGCCAGGACAGCGCGATCTGTTCGCGTACGTAGCCGGGGCTCAGGCCGCGCGCGGATCCCGCGCCACCGGCCCGGCGCGCCCCGACCGGTTCCGGACCGTGGCCCTCCGGGTGGTCCTTCAGGAACAGCGTCATCAGTACGAGGACGACGACACCGGCGAGCGTGCTGCCCGCGAACGCGGTGGTCCAGCCGACCTCGTGCAGCAGGCGGGCCAGGACGAGGGTGGAGACGAGGTTGCCCGCCATGCCGACGAGCCCGGCGAGCTGGGCGACCAGCGGGCCGCGCCGGGCCGGGAACCAGCGCGTGCCGAGCCGCAGCACGCTGATGAACGTCATCGCGTCGCCGCAGCCGAGCAGCGCGCGCGAGGCGAGGGCCATGCCGTACGAGGGCGAGAGCGCGAAGCCGAGCTGGCCGAGGGTGAACAGGACCGCGCCGAGGGTGAGGACCTTCTTGGTGCCGAGCCGGTCGACCATCAGGCCCACGGGTATCTGCATGCCCGCGTACACGAGGAGCTGGAGGATCGAGAACGTCGACAGGGCGGACGCGTTGACGTGGAAGCGGTCGGCGGCGTCCAGGCCCGCGACGCCCAGCGAGGTGCGGAAGATGACGGCGACGAAGTAGACGGCGACGCCGGTGGACCAGACCAGGACGGCGCGCCGGCCGCCGGGCGGGTCCCCGGGCAGCCGGGCCGCGCCGGGCGCCGCCGCGTCGGTGGTCATCGTGCGGCTCCGCGGGCGAGGTGCTGGAACCAGCCGACGTGCCGCGTGACCACATCCACCGCGGCGTCGGCGTCCTCGGCCGTGAGAGCCGCGAGGATCTCCTCGTGCTCGGCGAGGGTCTTGGCGATGCGGTCGGGGTGGGAGTGCATCACGGCGACGCCCATCCGCAGCTGGCGGTCGCGGAGCTGGTCGTAGAGGCGGGAGAGGATGTCGTTGCCGCCGCTGCGGACGATCTCGGCGTGGAAGCAGCGGTCGGTGACCGCCGCCGCGGCGAGGTCGCCGGCCGCGGCCTGCTCCCGCTGCTTCTCCAGGAGTTCCGTCAGCCGGTCGAGCAGTCCGGGCGGCGCGGGCACGGCCTTGCGGGCCGAGTGCGTCTCGACGAGCAGCCGGGTCTCGACCACGTCCGCGATCTCCTGTGCGGAGACCGGCAGGACCAGGGCGCCCTTCTTCGGGTAGAGCCGGAGCAGCCCCTCGACCTCCAGCTTGAGCAGCGCCTCGCGCACCGGCGTGCGGGAGACGCCCACGGCCTCGGCGAGCTCGCCCTCGGTGAGGAGGGTGCCGCCCTCGTAACGGCGCTCCAGGACGGCCTGTTTGACGTGCGCGTAGACGCGCTCGGCGGCGGGGGGCTGCTTGAGGGAGGGGGGCAGGGGGACGGACGGCGCGGCTGGCATGCGCACAGCATAGATACAACACGTATACGCGGACAGGACGGTCCACGATCCGGACGGATGGCCGAGGACCGCCCCTCCGGCTCGCAGGCCCCTCCGAGTCGCAGGCAAGATCACGTCGCCTTGCACGCAAGATCACATACTTGGCCGCACCTTTACCTGTTTCGCATGCATCCGTTCCGGCCCCTCGTGAGTCTTCACTGTGGCGGCTCCCCATGTCGGCTGATTTTCCAGGGCATTGGGAACAAAAGCCGCCAACTACCTCATCAGCAGGGAACAACGGAGCGTTCATCTTGAGAATCCGCACCCCGGGCGTGCGCGTGCGCCGTATAAGCGCAGCCGCTGCCGTCACCGCCGGAGCCGTCCTGACCACGGGCGCCGTCGTCGCTCCCGCGCAGGCCGCCGCGCCGCCCAAGCCGTCCATCGCCGCCAAGGGCGGCTTCCTGATGAACAACGGCACGGGCAAGGAACTGTTCGGCAAGGCCGCGGACACCCGCCGCGCCACCGGCTCGACGACGAAGATAATGACCGCCCGGGTGGTCCTCGGCCAGCGGAACCTCAACCTGGACTCGAAGGTCACCATCCAGAAGGCGTACAGCGACTACATCGTCCGCAACAACGCCTCGCACGCCCGCCTGATCGTGGGCGACAAGGTGACGGTCCGCCAGCTCCTGTACGGGCTGATGCTGCCGTCCGGCTGCGACGCCGCGTACGCCCTCGCGGACAAGTACGGCAAGGGCTCGTCCCGCGCCGCACGCGTGAAGTCCTTCATCGGCCAGATGAACAAGACGGCCAAGGACCTGAAGCTGAAGAACACGCACTTCGACTCGTTCGACGGCATCAGCAACGGCGCCAACTACTCGACGCCGCGCGACCTGTCGAAGCTCGCGAGCAACTCGATGAAGTACTCGCAGTTCCGCACGATCGTGAAGACGAAGTCGTACACGGCGAAGACGAAGATGAAGAACGGCGGCACCCGCACCATGGCGCCGTGGAAGAACACCAACGCGCTGCTCGGCTCCTACCGCGGCGCCATCGGTGTGAAGACGGGCTCCGGCCCGCAGGCGAAGTACTGCCTGGTCTTCGCGGCGACCCGCAACGGCAAGACGGTCATCGGCACGGTGCTCACGTCGACGTCCTCGGCGAACCGGCTGAAGGACGCGAAGAAGATCATGGACTACGGCTTCAAGGTGGCCTAGCCGCCGGTAGTTCCTGAGTACGGGATTTCCTGAGTACGAGGACGGGGCCCGCCGCACATCGCGGCGGGCCCCGTCCTCGTACCGGCGGGCGCTTACGCCCAGGTCATCAGCCGCTTCGGCTGCTCCAGGATCGCCGCCACGTCGCCGAGCACCTTCGAGCCCAGCTCCCCGTCCACCAGGCGGTGGTCGAAGGACAGCGCGAGGGTGGTCACCTGACGCGGCTTCACCTTGCCCTTGTGGACCCACGGCTGGAGCTTGATCGCGCCGACCGCGAGGATCGCGGACTCGCCGGGGTTCAGGATCGGCGTGCCCGTGTCGATGCCGAAGACACCGATGTTCGTGATCGTCACCGTGCCGCCCTGCATGGCGCCGGGCGACGTCTTGCCCTCGCGGGCCGTCGCCACCAACTCGCCGAGCGCACCGGCCAGTTCCGGCAGGGTCTTGGCGTGCGCGTCCTTGATGTTCGGCACGATCAGGCCGCGCGGGGTGGCCGCGGCGATGCCCAGGTTCACATAGTGCTTCTGGACGATCTCCTGGTTGGCCTCGTCCCAGGCGGCGTTCACGTCCGGGTTGCGGCGGATCGCGAGCAGCAGCGCCTTGGAGATGAGCAGCAGCGGGTTCACCCGCAGGCCCTCGAAGGCACGATCCTGCTTGAGCTCCTCGACCAGCTTCATCGTGCGCGTCACGTCCACCGTCACGAACTCCGTGACGTGCGGTGCCGTGAAGGCCGAGCCGACCATCGCCTGCGCGGTGGCCTTGCGGACACCCTTGATCGGCACGCGGGTCTCGCGCCCGTCGCCGGGCGCCGCCCTCTCGACACCCTGCGCGGCCGTGGGCGCCGGGGCCTCGACGGACGGCGGGGCCGCCGCCGGGGCGGGGGCCGCCGCCGCGTGCACGTCCTCACGGGTGATGATCCCGTCGGGGCCGGTCGGCGTGACAGCGGCGAGATCGACGCCAAGGTCCTTGGCGAGCTTGCGAACGGGGGGCTTGGCGAGGGGGCGGGTGCCCGGGGCCGCCGGAGCGGGGACCGGGGCCGGTGCCTCGGGCGGCGCGGCGTGGCCGTTCATCTCGCCCTGCACCGCCGCCGCGTAGTACGTCGCGGCGGGCGGCTCCTCCTCCTGGCCGGGCGCGGGCTTGCGGGCCCGGCGCTTGGTGGAGGACTCGGAGACCCCGTACCCGACGAGAACCGGCTGGCGCCCCTTGGGCGCCTCGGCCTCGGCCTCGGCCTCGGCGGGCGCAGCCTCGGCGGCAGCCTCGGCCTCAGGGACCGCACCCCCGGCCGCACCCACGGTAATGATCACCTGGCCCACATCGACCGTGGACCCCTCCGGGAACCGGAGCTCCCGCACTGTCCCGTCGAACGGGATGGGCAACTCGACGGCGGCCTTGGCCGTCTCCACCTCGCAGACGACCTGTCCGTCGGTGACGGTGTCCCCCGGCGCGACATACCACTTGAGAATCTCGGCCTCGGTGAGCCCCTCGCCCACATCGGGCATCTTGAACTCGCGGACGGCCGAAGCGGTGTCAGTCATTGTCGTCACGACCTCTCCCTCAGTACGCCAGCGAGCGGTCGACGGCGTCGAGCACTCGGTCGAGGCCCGGCAGATAGTCCTCTTCCACCCGCGCGGGTGGATACGGGGAGTGGAAGCCGCCGACCCGCAGCACCGGCGCCTCCAGGTGGTAGAAACACCGCTCCGTGATGCGCGCGGCGATCTCGGCGCCCGAGCCGAAGAACACCGGCGCCTCGTGCACCACGATCAGGCGGCCGGTCTTCTCGACCGAGGCCTGCACCGTGTCGAAGTCGAGCGGCGAGATGGAGCGCAGGTCGACGACCTCCAGGGACTTGCCCTCCTCGGCGGCGGCCGTGGCCGCCTCCAGGCAGGTCTTCACCATCGGGCCGTACGCCACGAGGGTCGCGTCGGTGCCCTCGCGGACCGTGCGGGCCTTGTGCAGCGGGTCCGGGATGGCGTCGGTGTTGACCTCGCCCTTGTCCCAATACCGCCGCTTGGGCTCGAAGAAGATCACCGGGTCGTCGCTCTGGATGGCCTGCTGAAGCATCCAGTACGCGTCCGATGAGTTGGACGGCGTGACCACCTTCAGGCCCGCGACGTGCGCGAACAGCGACTCCGGGGACTCGCTGTGGTGCTCTACGGCGCCGATGCCGCCGCCGTACGGAATGCGGATGACGACCGGCACCTTGATCTTGCCGAGCGCCCGCGCGTGCATCTTGGCGAGCTGCGTGACGATCTGGTCGTACGCGGGAAAGACGAAGCCGTCGAACTGGATCTCCGCCACCGGGCGATACCCGCGCAGGGCGAGGCCGATGGCCGTGCCGATGATGCCGGACTCGGCGAGCGGGGTGTCGATGACCCGGTCCTCGCCGAAGTCCTTCTGCAGGCCGTCGGTCACCCGGAAGACGCCACCGAGCTTGCCGACGTCCTCGCCCATGACGAGGACCTTCGGGTCGGCGTCGAGCGCCGCCCGCAGAGATTCGTTGATCGCTTTCGCGATCGGCAACTTCTGTACGGCCATGACTACTTGACCTCCCCGCCCGCGGCGGCGTTCACAGGCGCGTCCACGAACGACGCCTGGTAGGCGGCGAACTGGGCGCGCTCCTCGTCCACGAGCGCGTGGCCGTCCGCGTAGATGTTCTCGAAGATCGACATCGGCTCGGGGTCCGGCATCGCCCGCACCACGTCCCGCACTCGTTTGCCCAACGTCTCGCTCTCGGCCTCGAGTTCCGCGAAGAATCCCTCATCCGCGTGACCTTCGGCCTCCAGGTGGGCCCGCAGCCGCTGGATCGGGTCCTTGGCCTCCCAGGCCTCGCGCTCCTCGTCGCGGCGGTAGCGCGTCGGGTCGTCGGAGGTGGTGTGCGCGCCCATGCGGTACGTGAACGCCTCGATCAGCGAGGGTCCTTCGCCGGCGCGCGCCCGCTCCAGGGCCCACTTGGTGACCGCGAGACAGGCGAGCACGTCGTTGCCGTCGACGCGGACGCCGGGGAAGCCGTAGCCCTGCGCGCGCTGGTAGAGCGGCACCCGGCTCTGCTTCTCCGGCGGCTCGGAGATGGCCCACTGGTTGTTCTGGCAGAAGAACACCACCGGGGCGTTGTAGACGGACGAGAACGTGAACGCCTCGGCCACGTCGCCCTGGCTGGTGGCGCCGTCACCGAGGTAGGCGATCACCGCGCTGTCCGCGCCGTCCTTGGCCACGCCCATCGCGTAGCCGGTGGCGTGCAGCGTCTGCGAGCCGATGACGATCGTGTAGAGCTGGAAACCGTTGGTGTTGGGGTCCCAGCCGCCGTTGTTCACGCCGCGGAACATGCCGAGCAGCAGCGTCGGGTCGACGCCCTTGCACCAGGCGACGCCGTGCTCGCGGTAGGTGGGGAAGACGTAGTCGTCCGCGCGGGAGGCGCGGCCCGAACCGACCTGTGCGGCCTCCTGGCCGAGCAGCGACGGCCACAGGCCGAGCTCGCCCTGTCGCTGCAGGGTGACTGCCTCCGCGTCGAATCGGCGGGTCAGAACCATGTCCCGGTACAGGGCACGGAGGTCGTCCGGGGTGACGTCGGCGACGTACGCGTCGTACGCGGCGTTCTCGACCCGCTCGCCCTCGGGGGTCAGGAGCTGTACGAGCTCGGGCTCGCCGCCCCGAGCGGCCTCTTTGCCCCGAGCGACGTCCTTCTTGGTGCCGGCGCTCTTCTTGGTGCTGGTGCTGGCACTGGCGCGTTTGCCGCCGCTGCCTGCGCGGCGCGGTGTGCGCGCGGCGGTGCTTTCCACGGTCACGTGTGCTCCTCCGTCGGTCCGGCCCCCGGGGTCCACCGGGAGACCAGTACGGCTCGCCCGATTCCAGCCCGTCGCACGGGGTGGGTGCGGCTCGGCTGGGACAAGGCGTGACAGTCGTCCCGGCGAGCGCCCTTCTCCAAGCACGGTACCCAGTGCGTGCCAAAACTGTGAAACCCCGTCTGACCTGCAATTTTGCTTGGATTTCCAAGTAAATTCCGCTAGGAAATCCGAGTAAATCGAGAAGCGCGGAAACACAGCCTGGTCACAGCCCTGATCACAGCCTGGCAGGGGGCCGGAACACCGGCACGTTATCCCGCCCACCTAGGGCACGGGAAGAGCCGATGTGTGACACTGACAGCGTGCGCGAAGAAGGAAAAATCACCGTATTCCTGCTCGATGATCACGAAGTCGTCCGGCGCGGAGTCCATGAGCTGCTCTCCGTGGAGTCCGACATCGAGGTGGTCGGCGAGGCCGGCACTGCGGCGGACGCGCTGGTGCGCATTCCGGCCACCCGGCCGGATGTGGCGGTCCTCGACGTGCGCCTTCCCGACGGCAGCGGCGTCGAGGTGTGCCGCGAGATCCGTTCACAGAACGACTCCATCAAATGCCTGATGCTGACGTCGTTCGCCGACGACGAGGCCCTCTTCGACGCGATCATGGCCGGCGCCTCCGGCTATGTCCTGAAAGCCATTCGCGGCAATGAACTGCTCACCGCGGTGCGCGACGTCGCCGCCGGAAAGTCCCTGCTCGACCCGGTCGCCACGGCCCGCGTCCTGGAGCGCCTGCGCGACGGCAACAACGCCAAGGGTGACGACCGGCTCGCGAACCTCACCGAACAGGAACGCAAGATTCTCGACCTGATCGGCGAGGGCCTGACCAACCGCGCCATCGGCGAGCGGCTGCACCTCGCCGAGAAGACCATCAAGAATTACGTCTCCAGCCTGCTGTCCAAGCTGGGCATGGAGCGCAGGTCGCAGGCTGCGGCGTACGTGGCGCGAATGCAGGCCGAACGGCGCTGAGGGCTTGGCCTGCTTACACGGGACTTATGGCCCCCTCTTCCGGGGCAGGGTGCTCTTTTTCCGGCGCAGGCGGGTGGCGCAGGGTGGGGACATGCCGACCGAGGAGCCGACCGAAGAACAGCTCGCCTACGAACTACTGCGGCGCACGGACTACGGCCGGGTGGCGACCAGCATGCGGGCGCTGCCCTTCCTCGCGGTGGCGCGGCATGTGGTCGTCGACGGCCGCATCCTGCTGCGCATGCACCGGGGTTTCGGCTATCACCAGGCGTGCGCGGGCAGCGTCGTGGCGTACGGAGCGGACAATCTCAGCACCGAGACGGAGCGCGACGGCCAGTGGACCGTCCAGTTCCTCGGCCAGTGCGAAACGGTCACTCCGACCCCCGCGGAACAGCACCTCTTCGGCCCGGTCCCCCACTACGTGGACGGCGACCTCTTCGACCCGGTGTACCTGTCCATAACCCCCCAAACAGCCAAGGTCCACACCTTGACGGGCCGCCCTACGGCCGAGGCCCCGGCCGAGCCTGCGGGCGGCGCCCCGGCTGCCGCTGCCGCCGCTCCTGTGGGCAGCTGGGCCGCCCAGGGGGCGGCACGGGTGGGCACAGGGGCGGCCCCGCGGCGCCGCGCAACCCACTCTCCGTAACGCCAGCCCCGGTACCGGGCACGGTCAAGCAGTGGCCGGCCCCGGCACCGAGAGGGTCACTCCGTGTCCCCCTCGCCCCCCTGAACGGCACCCTCACTGTTACCCCCGTCATCCGTCGGATCGGTCGTCGGGTCCGTCGGATCGGTGGGCGGATCGGTCGGATCGGTCGGCGGATCCGTCGGATCGGTCGGCGGATCGGTCGGCCCGGTCGTCGGGTCCGTCGGATCGGTGGGCGGATTCGTCGGCTGCGTCGGCTGGTGCGTGTCCTGCGTGGGCGGCTGCGTCCAGTCCCCGGTCTGCCCGCCACTGCCGTCACCGCCGGGCTGCGTGGCCCCGTCCGGCGTCTCCTCGTCCTTGCTCTTGCTGGGCGACTTCTCCTGCGACTGCTTCGTCGACGGCGTCGTAGGAGTCTTGTCCTTCTTGCCGCCGTTGTCGTCCCCCGCGGACAGCGCGAAGGCGACACCCGCCGCGATCGCGATCACCGCGAGCACGGCCAGGATCCACACCTTGCCGCGGCCGCCCCCGCGGCCCCCGTCCCGGTGCCCGCCGTCGAAGCCGCCGTCGTCGCCGCCCGGAGGCCGCAGCATCGGCCCGGGAATCGCCTGCGTACCGGAGTCACCGGGGTGCGGCATGGCGGCCGTACCGGCGACACCCATCGCGGGCGTGTGCGCGCCCTCGTGCATGCCCGCCAGCTCGACGGGACCGGTGTTCCAGGTCCCGGTGTGGCTGCCCTGCTCGGCCAGCATCTGCAGGCCGTACTGGACCAGGCCGCGCATCTCCTCGGCGGTCTGGAAGCGGTCGTCCGGGTCCTTGGCGAGCGAGCGCATGACGAGCCCGTCGAGCTCCGGCGGCGCCGCGTCGGAGACCTCCGACGGCGGCACCGGAGTGTCCTGGACGTGCTGGTAGACCACGGACAGCGGCGTCTCGCCGGTGAACGGCGGCCGCAGCGCGAGCAGTTCGTACAGCAGACACCCGGTCGCGTACAGGTCACTGCGGTGGTCGACGGCCTTGCCGAGAGCCTGCTCGGGCGAGAGGTACTGCGGCGTGCCCATGACCATGCCGGTCTGCGTCATCGTCGACTGCGCCCCGTGCAGGGCGCGCGCGATGCCGAAGTCCATCACCTTCACGGCACCGGTATGGGTGATGCTGACGTTCGCGGGCTTGATGTCGCGGTGCACGATGCCGTGCTGGTGGGAGTACGCGAGCGCCTCGAGCACGCCCGACACGATGATCAGGGCCTGCTCCGGACCCGGGGCCTCCGCGTTGATCAGCAGATCCCGGATCGTGCGGCCCTCGACGAGCTCCATCACGATGTACGGCACGGAGTTGCCGTTGATGACGTCCTCGCCGGAGTCGTAGACCCCGACGACCGCGTGGTGGTTCAGGCCGGCCACCGACTGCGCCTCGCGCGTGAAGCGCGCCTTGGACACCGGGTCCTCGGCGAGGTCGGAGCGCAGCAGCTTGACCGCGACGGTGCGGCCGAGACGTACGTCCTCGGCGGCGAACACCTCGGCCATGCCACCGCGGCCGAGGCGGCGGGTCAGCCGGTACCGGCCGTCGCCGACAAGTCCGCCATTGCCCCACATCTCAGGTGAGTCCGACATACCGCCGCCAGTCGCCTCGGGGTCGGACGGGCCCTGAGCGCGCTGCGTCTGTGCCATCAGTCCTCGCCGTCGTTTCTGATCGTGGTCCGTCGTGTGAGGAGCGTGTACCGGATCCGTGATAGAGCGCGGTACGGGGTCCTCCGCCGTGCCACGCTACAGCCTTCTCGGGGGCCGCCGGTCCGACGTGGACCGGCCGTCAAACCCGCCGGGGGCCCGGCGGGGCAAACTTGTAACGCTTCCGAGACTCTTCTTGCGCGTACGGTCACGGAACGGGCACCGAGCTTGACGTGTCACTGCCCTCGGGCAGACTTGGCCAGGAATAGCGGATCGATCACCGTCACCACGACGTCTTCGGTCGCACCCATAGCCACAGTCACAGCCGCGGCGCCGTCTCGCGCCCGCGCCGATGGGGGACGCACGACATGAGCCAGGACGGCGCTCAGGGCCGGTACGCGGGCAGTTCACTGGCCGGCGGCCGCTATCAGCTGCGCGATCTGCTCGGCGAGGGCGGCATGGCCTCGGTGCACCTCGCGTACGACACCGTGCTCGACCGCCAGGTCGCGATCAAGACACTGCACACGGAGCTCGGCCGCGAGCAGTCCTTCCGCGAGCGCTTCCGCCGCGAGGCCCAGGCCGTGGCCAAGCTCACGCACACGAACATCGTGTCGGTCTTCGACACCGGCGAGGACACGTTGTCCATCAGCGGCTCCGCCGCGGGGGACGGCGCGATGATGCCGTACATCGTCATGGAGTACGTCGAGGGCAAGCCGCTCGGCTCGGTCCTGGACGCGGCCATCCGCCAGCACGGCGCGATGCCCACCGACCAGGCCCTGAAGATCACCGCCGATGTGCTCGCGGCCCTGGAGATCAGCCACGAAATGGGCCTGGTCCACCGCGACATCAAGCCCGGCAACGTGATGATGACGAAGCGCAACGTCGTCAAGGTCATGGACTTCGGCATCGCCCGCGCCATGCAGTCCGGCGTCACGTCGATGACGCAGACCGGCATGGTCGTCGGCACCCCGCAGTACCTCTCGCCCGAGCAGGCGCTCGGCCGCGGCGTGGACGCCCGCTCGGACCTGTACTCGGTCGGCATCATGCTCTTCCAGCTGGTGACGGGCCGGCTCCCGTTCGACGCGGACTCGCCGCTCGCCATCGCGTACGCGCACGTCCAGGAGGAGCCCGTCGCTCCCTCCTCGATCAACCGTTCCCTTCCGCCCGCGATCGACGCGCTCGTCGCCCGCGCGCTGAAGAAGAACCCGAACGAGCGTTTCCCGACCGCGGAGGCGATGCGCGACGAGTGCCTGCGGATCGCCCAGTCCTTCCAGACCGCGGCGCCCAGCATCGTTCCCGGGGCGCAGACCGCGAGCGGCGCGGGCGTGGGCTCCGCGGTGTTCCCGCCGGTCGACACCGCGGCGCCGGCCGCGGGCGGCGTCCAGACGCCGTACCAGCCGGGCCCCTACGGCCCCGCGACCCCGGCCCCCGCGCCCACCCCCACGCCGGGGTACGGCTACCCCCAGCCGGGCTACCAGACCCCGGCACCCACGAACGCGTACGCCCCGCAGGCGTCCCAGACGCCGCCTCCGTACAACCTCTCCCCGCAGCCCGCGACGGCCACGCCGTCCGGCGGACCGGGCCGTGCGGGGGGCTCGGGCGGCGGCAAGCGGAACATGCCGGTGATCATCGGCTCGATCGTCGTCGCTCTCCTCGCGATCGGCGGCGTGATCGCCGCGGTGTCGCTGAGCGGCGGGGGCGACGACGACGGTGGCGGCGGCAACGAGTCGAAGAAGCCGGTGGCGGGGCACCGGGGCCCGGACCGGACGAACACCGTCGAGAAGACGGAGTGCACGGAGCCGGAGAAGGCCTATAACGACCCGAACAAGATCAAGATGCCGGACTTCGCCTTCAAGGACTGGCGCTCGGTGCTGTCCTGCCTGCAGGCGGCCGGCTGGCACTACGACAAGAACAAGGTCGACGAGAACACGTACGGCGAGGACACGATCATGCGGACCGTGCCCAAGGCGGGCGAGGACCTCGACCCGAAGAACGTGGACATCCAGTTCGACATCTCGACGGGCAACCCGGCCTGAGGCTGCGCTGCCGCAGCGGCGCCAGCGCGACGCGCCTGACAGTGTGAGCACGACGAGGGGCCCGGCACACAGTGTGTGCCGGGCCCCTCGTCGTGTGGTCGTGTGCGTGTGCCGCACGTGTCCTCGTACGGGCCGTGCCTGACGGCTAGAGGTAAGGGCCGCCGCTGCGGCCCGCGATGCCGCCCTCCTCGCCGCCCTCGTGCCCGGTCGCGCCGGGCGGCAGCGCGCGGCGCATCTGCTCGAGCTGGGCCCGCGCGGCCATCTGCTGGGCGAACAGCGTCGTCTGGATCCCGTGGAAGAGACCCTCGAGCCAGCCCACCAACTGGGCCTGCGCGATGCGCAGTTCCGCGTCGCTCGGCGTCGCCTCCTCGGTGAAGGGGAGCGAGAGCCGCTCCAGCTCCTCGACGAGCTCGGGGGCCAGACCGTCCTCGAGCTCCTTCACGGAGCTGTGGTGGATCTCCTTCAGGCGCACCCGGCTCGCCTCGTCCAGAGGTGCCGCCCGCACCTCCTCCAGAAGCTGCTTGATCATGCTGCCGATGCGCATGACCTTCGCAGGCTGCTCGACCATGTCTGTCACCGGGACTTCGCGGGACTCGTCGTCTCCGCCTCCGAGAGCCATTCCGTCCTGGCCCACGACCAGGACCTGGGGGTTCTCCGGCGACCGTTCGTTCCTCGGCATCTCCATGCCGCCATTCTCTCGCACCTGTTGCTCACACCTCCGTGGTGCCCCCATAGACCGGTGATCCACCGTGTACGAGGGCGTACGCGATGTCCAACGGGGACGGGTCGGTCACCTTGTGTACGGGGCCGTACGGGCTGGACGCGTCCGGCGGGTGCGGGCTGGGCCCGGGCGGTCAGCCCTGGCGCAGGCGCAGGCCGAGGAAGCCCAGGCCGAGGCCGATGAGGACCATGCCCGCGCCGAGCGGCAGCACCCGCAGGCCGGGGAACGCGGGCCCCTCGGCCGCCCGCTCGCGGGGTGCGTCGGCCGTGGTGGGCGGCGGTGGCAGGACGGGATTCGGCCTGGGCTGCGCCGGGCGGCGTACCTCGCGGGGCGGGGGCGGCAGCGGACGCCAGACGGCCGGGTCGGGCACGGCCCCCTGCTCCACCCGCCCGGGCCGCTGCCGCCCTTCACCGGCCCGGCTTCCGGCCAGCGAGCCGGTGCCGTAGTAGGGGGCGGAGGCGGTGGGGGACGGGTCGGGGGGTGTGGGGGCGGTGGGGGCGCGAGGGGCGCTGGGGGCGGCAGGGGTGCCGGGGGCGGCAGGAGCGCCGGGGGCGGCAGGAGCCGCGTACGCCGTCGTCGTACCGCATGCGACGGGCAGCAGCGCCGCCACGAGCACCGGCGGTGCCGCCGCGCGGAGGGCGGCCCGCAGCCGTGATGTCACCGCGCTGACCCCCTCCCGGTGCCGGGTCGTCGCCGAGATGGCAGAACGCCCGGACCCGCGCCGCACACGAGGATCAAAGGGCGTACGGCCAGCGTCACATGACGCACCACATCCGGCATCTCGGCGACGCCCGGCGGGGGCGGCGCCTGGGGGGGCGGCGCCTGGGGGGGGCGGCGCCTGGCGGGGCGGCGCCTGGCGGGGCGGCGCCTGGCGGGGCGGCGCCGGGGGGGGCGGCGCCCGTCGAGGTGACACCCGGCGGGACAGCGCCCGGCGGGGGCGGCGCCCGGCGAGGCGGCGCCCGGCGAGGCGACACCTGGCGGGGCAGCGCCCGGCGAGGCGACACCTGGCGGGGCAGCCCCCGGAGAGACGCCCGGCGAGGCAGCGCCCGGCGAGGCGAGGAGGGCCACAGGGTGTGGGCCCGGGTGACGCGTGTGGCGCGACGACCTGTGGCGAGCCCGCGTGTGGCGCGCCCACGTGTCGCGAACCGGCTCGTGGCTGTTCGGGCGGAGTGCCGCTCAGGCCCCGTCCGCCTCCCGCGTGAGGAGGACCTTCCCGATGTGCCCGCTCTCCTCGAGGACCCGGTGCGCCGCGGCCGCCTCCCGCATCGGGAGCGCGCGGTCCACGACCGGGCGGACCTGGCCCGCGCCGATCAGGGGCCACACATGCTCCCGTACCGCCGCGACGATCGCGGACTTCTCGCTCACCGGGCGGCCGCGCAGCGAGGTCGCCGTGATGGCGCCGCGCTTGCCCAGGAGCGCGGCGATGTTCAGCTCGCCCTTCACGCCGCCCTGCATGCCGATGATGGCGAGGCGGCCGTTGACGGCGAGGGCGCGCACGTTCCGGTCCAGGTACTTGGCGCCCATGATGTCCAGGATCACGTCCGCCCCGGCGCCGTCCGTGGCCCGCCGGATCTCCTCGACGAAGTCCTGCTCGCGGTAGTCGATGAGCACGTCGGCGCCCAGCTCGCCGCAGAACGCCAGCTTCTCCTTGCCGCCCGCGGTCACCGCCACCTTGGCGCCGACGGCCTTCGCGAGCTGGATCGCCATGGTGCCGATGCCGCTCGCGCCGCCGTGCGCCAGCAGGGTCTCGCCGGGACGCAGATGGGCGACCATGAACACGTTCGACCACACCGTGCAGGTGACCTCGGGCAACGCCGCCGCCGTGACGAGGTCGACGCCGTCCGGCACCGGAAGGACCTGCCCGGCGGGCACGGCGACCCGCTCCGCGTACCCGCCGCCCGCGAGCAGCGCGCACACCTCGTCGCCCACCGACCAGCCCGCGACACCCGCGCCGACCGCGGCGATACGGCCCGAGCACTCCAGGCCCGGGTAGGGGGAGGTGCCGGGCGGCGGATCGTAGAACCCCTGCCGTTGCAGCAGGTCGGCGCGGTTCACGGCGCTGGCGGCCACATCGATGAGGACCTCGCCCTCACCGGGTACGGGATCGGGGACCTCGGCCCACTGAAGCGCCTCGGGCCCGCCGGGTTCGGGGATCGTGATCGCATACATGCGGGCGAGGCTACTCCCGGGCGACCACGGTCACCGTGGTTGCGGCGGCGCCGGTTGCGGGGACGCCCGCACGATCGTGATCAGGCGGTCCGTCAACTGCAGTGTGCCGATCGCCGGATCGTCGTATCCGAGCACGCGGTGGCCGCGTACGACACTGACGACGAGGTCGTCCGTCTCCCGCACGCCCCGCCCCACCTCGGCCTTTATCACCGGCCGTTCGACGAGGTCGAGCCCGCTGCCCTGCTGGATCAGGTCCTCCATGACCAGGCCCGCGCTCGGGCTGAGCACCGAGAGGCCGAGCAGCCGGCCCGCCGCGCTGGCGCTGGTGATGACGGCGTCGGCGCCGGACTGGCGCAGCAGCGGCGCGTTCTCCTCCTCGCGCACCGCGGCCACGATCTTCGCCGTGCGGTTGAGCTGCCGCGCGGTGAGCGTGACGAGCACCGCCGTGTCGTCGCGCTGCGTCGCGATGATGACCTGGCGGGCCCGCTGCAACTCGGCCCGCAGCAGGACGTCGCTGCGGGTGGCGTCCCCGACGACCCCGGCGAAGCCCTCCGCCGTGGCCGCGTCGACGACCTTCGCGCTCGGGTCGACGACCACGATCTGCTCGGGCTTCAGACCGGTCGCCTGCACGGTCTGCACCGCCGACCGGCCCTTGGTGCCGAAGCCGACGACGACGGTGTGGTCACGCAAGTTGGACCTCCAGCGGGACAGCCGCCATTCCTCACGGGTGCGTTCGGTCAGCACTTCGAGCGTGGTGCCGACCAGGATGATCAGGAAGAGCACGCGCAAGGGCGTGATCAGCAGGATATTGGTGAGCCGGGCGCTGTCGCTGTGCGGCACGATGTCGCCGTAGCCGGTGGTGGAGAGCGTCACGGTGGCGTAGTACGAGGCGTCGAGGAAGTCGATCTCCTCGTTGGCGTTGTCGTGGTAGCCCTCGCGGTCGACCCACACGATGAGGATCGTCACGAAGAGCACGAACAGCGCCATCAGCAGCCGCTTGCCGACCTGGCGCAGCGGCCGCTCGACCACGCGGCGCGGCAGCTTGACCTGGTGTGTCACCAAATGTTCGTCGGCTTGGCGCGCGATCGCGTCATGGCCGGGAAGTTTCACGTGAAACACACCCCGTCGTCGGGCCCGAGTCCGCCCAACTCCCCGTGCTGTCCGCCGGGTTCGGTCCAGGGCAGGTCGAGGATCTCCAGCTCCTGCCCCTGGCGTGCACCACCTGCCGGAACCACCGCGAGCCCGTCGGCGGCCGCGATGCCGCGCAGCATCGCGGGGCCGTTGTAGTGCAGCGGCACCGCGTACTCCCCGCGCAGCGTGACCGGGACGAGCCGGGTGTCGTGCGGATGGCCTTGTACGTCATCACGCAGCGGCGCGACGTACGGCTCCGGGGCCGGGCGGCCCGCGAGCCCGCGCAGCAGGGGCTCGGCCAGCGTCAGCAGCCCGGAGACGGCGGCGAGGGGGTTGCCGGGCAGGCCGACGAGGTGGCGCGCGGGGGTGCGGGGCTCGGCCTGGGATTGGGACTGGCCCTGGGTGTGGGGCTCGCCCCGGCCGCCTGCTCGGGATCTCGGGGCCGTCCGGGGGAGGCGGGCGAGCAGCATGGGGTGGCCGGGGCGCACGGCGACGCCGTCGACGAGCAGCTCGGCGCCGAGGCGGCGCAGCGTGGGGTGGACGTGGTCGACGGGCCCGGACGCGGTGCCTCCGGTCGTCACGACCACGTCGGCCGTGGACGTGGCGAGGGCTTCGTACAGCGCCTCGGCGTCGTCCCCGAGCCGCCGGACCGCGGTCACCTCCGCGCCGAGCGCCCGCAGCCACGGCGGCAGCATCGGCCCGAGCGCGTCCCGGATGCGGCCCTCCTGGGGGAGCCCCGCGGTCAGCAACTCGTCGCCCAGGACCAGGACTTCGACACGGGGGCGGACGGCGACGTGCAGCGCGTCGTACCCGGCGGCCGCGGCGAGGCCGAGGACCGCCGGGGTCACCAGCGTGCCGGGCGGCAGCAACTGGTCGCCCGCCCGGCACTCCTGGCCGCGCGGCCGGATGTCCTGACCGGGTACGACCTCACGCCGAGCGTGCAGATGGCCCTTGCCGTCGACGTGGCCGTGCTCGCTGCGGATCACCGCGGTGGTGTCCCGCGGGATCCGGGCGCCGGTCGCGATCCGCACCGCCTCGCCGTCACCCAGCGCACGCGGCCTTTCCTGCCCCGCGAGGATCCCGTCGGGCAGCAGCCCCCAGGGCCCCGGCCCGGCCACGGCCCACCCGTCCATCGCGGAGGTGTCGAAGGAGGGGAGGTCGGTGAGGGCGGTGAGGGCAGTGGTGAGCGTGCGGCCGAGGGCCAGGGGGAGGGGGGTGGGGGTGCCCAGGTGGGCGACGGCGGTGGTGGGGGTGCCCAAGTGGGCGACGGACGTGGTGGGGGTGGCCGCCGACCGGCCGGTGGCCTGGGGCGCCTTCACCGCCGAGACCGCGGCTGAGGCGCCGGCGCGACGAGCGGTGGAACGGGCTTGGGACCAGGGGGTGTTGTGGGGGGTGGTGGGGGTGTGGGCCGTGGTGGGTGCTGGGCTTGGGCCTTCGGGGGCGGGGGTGCTGGGCTGTGCGTCGGAGGCGTCGAGCGGGCCGAATGCGCCGGACGCGTCGGACGCGTCGGACGGGCCGGAGTCGCCGGGTGCGTCGGACGGGCCAGGTGCGCCGGGTGTGCCCGGCGTGCCGGCGGTTTCCGCGTGGGGCGGCCGCGCGGAAGCCGCCTCACCCTTGGCCCGGCCCCGGCCCTCGTTCGCCAGGGCGAGCGCCTCGTCGAGCTCGGCGTCGGCCGCGTGCTGGCCGCTCACGAGGAGTCCGGCTTGGGGGTGAAGGGGACGTCCGGCTCGGGAGCAACAGGCACGTCCGGCTTGGGAGTGAAGGGCACGTCCGGCTCGGGAACGACGGGCACATCCGGCTTGGGGGTGAACGGGACGTCCGGCTCGGGAGCAACAGGCACGTCCGGCTTGGGAGTGAAGGGCACGTCCGGCTCAGGAGCCACAGGCACGTCCGGCTCGGGGGTGGAGGGCGCGCCTTGGGTCGCGTCGGGCGAGTGTGGGCCGGACGAGGCCTCCGTGTCCGACGGCGAGGGCTTGCCGACTGCGGGCGACGCGCCGGACGCGTCCGGCCGGTCCTCCTGCGCCCACCGGGCGGCGAGCGCCGCCGCCTTGCGGGCGGCCTCCGCCACGGCCTGCGGCCCGCCCCCGCCGGCCGAGGCCCGCGCCGCCGCGTACCCGACGAGGAAGGTGGTCAGGGGCGCCGCGGGCCGGGCCACGCCGTGCGCGGCGTCGCGGGCGAGGTCGAGCAGGATGCCGGTGTCGACGTCGAGCTCGATGCCCAGTTCGTCCTTGACTGCGGTAATCCATTCATCCAACACGTGCCCATGCTCCCTGATCCGCGCGCGGGCCGTCGCGATGTCGTCCCAGGTGTCGCAGTCGAACGCGGCGAGGGGGTCGGCGATCCGGACGAGCTCGAGCCGTGCGGTGAGCCGCCGGAGCGGAAGCCCGGCGAGCCCGCGCGCGCCCGCCGCCCCCTCCGGCGGAGCACCGCCGCCCCTCGAACCCTCCGCAGCCGCGCCCTCCTCCGCGAGCGCCGCGAGCCCGCTCCGCAGCGCCGCGCTCCGGTACACCGCGACGAGCGGCTGGTCCCGGCCGTCGGGGTCGGTCAGCACCGCGCCGTCCGCGCCGTCGGCCGCGCTCAGGGCGGCGACGAGCCGCCGCACGGTCCGTTCCCGGAGGAACGGCAGGTCGGCGGAGAGCACCACGACAAGCCCGGCCCGGGTGCGGCGCAGCCCGGCGTCCAGCGCGGCCAGCGGCCCGCCGCCCGCGGGCTCCTCGCGCGCCCACACCACGGGCCTGCCGGTGGGCCGGGGTGCCGCGACGACAACGGTCGTCCCGGCCCCGGCGCACGCCGCGAGCACCCGCTCCAACAGGGCCCTGCCGCCCACCCGCACACCCGGCTTGTCCGCGCCGCCGAGCCGCGCGGCCCGCCCGCCCGCGAGCACGACGGCGTCGAAGGGCGCGGTGTCCACGGGGTCGAAGGGGCCGGTGTCGGGGGCCGTGGGCGAGGTCATCCCCCGAGTATGGGCGTACGCGGGATCAATGCCACCCCTGTGGGGCGGCACACGGCGGGGACACCGCTGTGGCGGCCTAGACCGCCCGCAGCAGCACCGCGGGCTGCTCCACGCAGTCGGCGACGAAGCGCAGGAAGCCGCCCGCCGTACCGCCGTCGCACACCCGGTGGTCGAAGGTGAGCGAGAGCTGGACGACCTGACGCACCGCCAGCTCACCCTGGTGCACCCATGGCTTGGGCACGATCCGGCCGACGCCGAGCATGGCCGCCTCGGGGTGGTTGATGATCGGCGTGGATCCGTCCACCCCGAACACGCCGTAGTTGTTCAACGTGAACGTGGATCCCGTGAGTTCCCCCGGTGTCAGTGTCCCGGTCCGGGCCGCTTCCGAGAGCCGGGCCAGCTCGGCGCTCAGCGACTCCGTGTCGCGGGCGTGCGCGTCCTTCACGACGGGCACGACGAGCCCGCGGTCGGTCTGCGCGGCGAAGCCCAGGTGCACCTCGTCGAGCCGCACGACCTCACGCGCCTCCATGTCCACCGTGGAGTTGAGCTCCGGATAGCGGGCGAGGGCGGCGGTGCAGACGCGGGCCAGGAGCGCGAGCAGGGAGACCTTCGGCCCGCCAGCGGCGTTCATCGCCACGCGCGCGTGCATCAGTTCCGTCGCGTCGGCGTCGACCCAGCACGTCGCGTCCGGTATCTCGCGACGGCTGCGCGCCAGCTTGTCGGCGACGGCGCCGCGCACACCGCGCAGGGGGATCCGCGTGCCTCGGCCGGAGGCCGCCGACGCCGGGCCCGCGACCGGCGCGGTCGCGGCCGTGGCCGTGGCGGTGGCCGTGGCCGTGGCCGTGGCGGTGGCCGCCGAGGCGCGCACGGCGTCCTCCACGTCGGCCCGCAGGATCAGCCCGTCCGGCCCGGAGCCCGCCAGCTCCCGGAGGTCCACGCCGTTCTCGCGGGCCAGCTTGCGCACGAGCGGGGAGATCACCGGGACCGGGCCGTCCCCGCGCTCGGGGAGCCCGTGCGCCCGGGCACCGGAAGCCGCGTCGGCCCCGGACGCAGGCACCGCGCCGGACGTGGGCACCGTCCCGGACGTGGGCGCTGAACCGGACGTGGCCGCCGCGCCCGATGACGGCACCGTCCCGGAGCCGGAGCGGGCGCCTCCGTTCCCGGACCCCGTGCCCTTGTCCCGGGCACCCGCACCCGCGCCCCCGCGCGCGGGCCGCACCCTGCGCCGCCGCGCGGGCGCCGCCGCCGTGCCGTACCCGACGAGCACGTTGCCCGACGCCTCGTCACCGCCGGTCCCGGACGCAACCGCGTCGGCGGGCGAGGCGGACGCACCGGGACCCGGAGCGGAGGTGGACGCACCGGCACCCGGGGCGGAGGTGGACGCACCGGTATCCCCGGCAGGGGCGGGCGCACCGGCGTCCAGCGCAGCGACCGACGCGCCCACGGCGACCGTCAAAAGCGGGGCGCCCACGGGCAGTTCGGTGCCCTCCTCGCCGAAGCGGGCCGTCACCACGCCCCCGTACGGACACGGGACCTCGACCATCGCCTTGGCCGTCTCCACCTCGACGACCGGCTGGTCCACCTCGACGACGTCGCCGACCTGCACCAGCCAGCGGGTGATCTCCGCCTCCGTGAGCCCCTCGCCGAGGTCGGGCAGCTTGAATTCGAGGACCTGTGCCATCAGCTCTCCGCCTCCCACTGCAACCGTGCCACCGCGTCCAGGATCCGGTCGACGCCGGGCAGGTGATGCCGCTCCAGCATCGGCGGCGGATAGGGGATGTCGAACCCGGCGACCCGGAGCACCGGCGCCTCCAGGTGGTGGAAGCACCGCTCCGTGACGCGGGCGGCGATCTCCCCGCCGGGGCCGCCGAAGCCGCCCGACTCGTGCACCACGACCGCGCGTCCCGTGCGCCGCACGGAGGCGGTCACCGTCTCGTCGTCGAAGGGCACCAGGGAGCGCAGGTCGACGACTTCGAGGTCCCAGCCCTCGGCCCGCGCCGCCTCGGCGGCCTCCAGGCAGACGGGCAGGGACGGGCCGTACGTGAGGAGCGTGGCGCTGCGGCCCGGGCGCCGCACCACGGCCTTGCCGATGGGTTCAACGGTCCGGGGCGCGTCCGGGTTCCAGTCGGCCTTGGACCAGTACAGCCGCTTCGGCTCCAGGAAGACGACCGGGTCGTCGGAGGCGATGGCGGCACGCAGCAGTCCATAGGCGTCGGAGACGGTGGCGGGCGTGACGACGTGCAGCCCGGGCGTCGCCATGTAGTACGCCTCGGAGGAGTCGCTGTGGTGCTCCACGCCGCCGATGCCGCCGCCGTACGGCACCCGGATGGTGATCGGGAGCGGCATCCCGCCCCTGGTGCGGTTGCGCATCCGCGACACGTGCGAGATCAACTGCTCGAAGGCGGGGTAGGCGAACGCGTCGAACTGCATCTCGACGACGGGCCGCAGCCCGTACATCGCCATGCCGACCGCCGTCCCGAGGATGCCCGCCTCGGCGAGCGGGGTATCCGTGCAGCGGTCGTCGCCGAACTCCGCCGCGAGCCCGTCGGTGACCCGGAAGACCCCGCCGAGCGTGCCGACGTCCTCACCAAAGACGTGTACGGACGGGTCTTCGGCCATCGCGTCGCGCAGGGCGCGCCCGAGCGCCTGCCCCATGGTGGCCGGTTTCACGGCGACAGTGGTCATCGGGCCGCTCCGTCCGTCCGGCCCGCGGCCTCGTTCTCGGCCTCCAGCTCGGCCCGCAACTGGGCCGCCTGTTCGCGCAGTTGGGAGGACTGCTCGGCGTACACGTGCGTGAACAGGTCCATGGGGTCGAGGTCGGGGTCCTGGTTCATGCGCTCCCGCAGGTCCGCGGCCATCGCTTCCGCGTCCTCGCGCACCGCGCGCCTGCGGTCCTCGTCGAGCAGGCCGCGGGCGTCGAGCTCGCGCTCCACGAGCAGCACCGGGTCGTGGTCGCGCCAGGCCTCGACCTCGGCGTCGCCTCGGTAGCGCGTGGCGTCGTCGGCGTTCGTGTGCGCCTCCATCCGATACGTCACGGCCTCGACGAGCGTGGGGCCGCCGCCCTCACGCGCGCGTCGCACCGCTTCGGTGAGGACCTCGTGCACCGCGACCGCGTCGTTGCCGTCGACCAGGCGGCCCGGCATGCCGTACCCGACGGCCTTGTGGGCCAGGGAGGGCGCGGCCGTCTGCTTGGCGAGCGGAACGGAGATCGCGAAGCCGTTGTTCTGCACGAGGAAGACCACGGGCGCCTGCCAGACGGCGGCGAAGTTGAGCGCCTCGTGGAAGTCGCCCTCGCTGGTGCCGCCGTCACCGACCATGGCGAGCGCGACCACGTCGTCGCCCTTGAGGCGCGCGGCGTGCGCGACGCCCACGGCGTGCGGCAGCTGGGTCGCGAGGGGGGTGCACAGGGGCGCTATGCGGTGCTCGCGCGGGTCGTACCCGGTGTGCCAGTCGCCGCGCAGCAGCGTGAGGGCCGCCACCGGGTCCAGGCCGCGGGCGACCGCCGCGAGGGTGTCGCGATAGCTGGGAAACAGCCAGTCCTGCTCGCGCAGGGCGAGCGCGGCGGCGATCTCGCACGCCTCCTGGCCGGTGCTCGACGGATAGACCGCGAGCCTGCCCTGCTTGGTCAGGGCCGTCGCCTGCGTGTTGTACCGCCGGCCGCGCACCAGCTCGCCGTGGAGGCGCAGGAGCAGCTCCTGGTCCGCGTTGCGGGCGGTCTCGGTGCCCAGCACGCGATACGGCTCCGCGTCCGGCAGCAGCGGCGCGGGGTCGGTCCTGAGCTGCCATGCGGGGGGCGGTGCGGGCCGGTAGGTGCCCCGCTGCTCCATGACCGTCATGACGGCACCTCCTATGGGGAAGCGATCTCCTCGTGGGAGCGGCAAAGAGGCGCGACGATGTGATGCGCCTCACCTACCGATTGTTCGGTCGTCGGCACATTTTGGCTACAGGCACCTTCAGGCTGTGGACAAACGGTTCTCCACAGCCTGGGATGGATGCAGTACGTCCATGGTAGGGAGGCGGGGGGACATGGCACCTGAACGAATGGCCGAAGGGAACGAGGCGGGCCGTCCGGAACCACAGCTCCGCCCGCTGGACCCCATCGACCGCGACATCCTGCAGATCCTGCACGCGGACGGTCGCGCGTCGATACGCTCCGTGGCCGAGCGTGTGCACGTCTCACGGGCCAACGCCTACGCCCGCATCAACCGCCTCATCGACGACGGCGTGATCCGCGGCTTCGGCGCCCGCATCAACCACGAACGGGCCGGGCAGGGCGCCTCCGCGTACATCACCCTGAAGATCGTCCAGAACAGCTGGCGCACGGTCCGCAAGCAGTTGCGGACCCTGCCGGGTGCGTCCCACATCGCACTGGTCAGCGGGGACTTCGACGTACTGCTCCTGGTGCACACACCGGACAACCGCGCGCTGCGCGAGCTGGTGCTCACCCGTCTCCAGGCCATGCCGGACGTCCTCAGCACGCGTACGCTGCTGGTCTTCGAGGAGGACGACCTGGAGACGGAGGGCTAGCCGTCCGTACGCAGGCCGGAGAACGCCAACTGGACGACCGCGTCGGCGACTTGCACGCCGTTGGCGGCGTTGCGGGCCTCCGGCCGGTACCACTCCACGATGGAGTTGATCATTCCGAAGAGCAGCCGGGTGGCGAGCCGCAGCTCGACGTCCGAGCGCAGGTCACCGTCCGCGACGGCCTCCTTGAGCAGCTCGGCGACCTCGTTGTCGAACTCCCTGCGCCGCTCCAGCGCCCACCGTTCGGTGTCCGTGTTGCCGCGCACGCGCAGCAGCAGCGTCACGTAGGGCAGTTCGGCGACGAGCACCTCGACGGTGCGGCGCGTGACGTACTCCAGGCGCTGCACCGCGCTGCCCACGCGCGCGTGCTCCTCGGTGAGGATCCCGAAGAGGCCGTCCAGCGCCCGGCTCACCGCGCGGCGCAGCAGCTCCTCCTTGCCCGCCACGTGGTGGTAGATCGACGACTTGGAGATGCCGGCCGCCTTGGAGAGGTGCTCCATGGAGGTGCCGTCGTAGCCGCGCTCGTTGAAGACCCGCACGGCGACGTCGAGGAGGGTCTCCGGGGTGTAGGTGTCACGCCGGGCGCTCATGCCTGGTCCTCCTTCGCGGCGGCACCGCGCAGCCCCTGCGAGGCCGCATAGCGCCCCGTGGGGTATTCGTGGTGCAGGTGGTCCAGGGCCTCGGTGACCCAGTAGAGGCCGAGGTCGGCGCCCCAGGAGAGCGGTCCGCGCGGGTAGTTGACGCCCAGGCGCATCGCGGTGTCGATGTCGTCCGCGTCGGCCACACCCCGCGCGACCGCGTCGTGGGCGAAGTCCACGAGCATCGCGACCGTACGGGCCACGATCATCCCCGGGGTGGCGCGTACGACGCTGACCTGCTTGCCGAGCGCCTGGAAGAGGCCCACGGCCTCGCCGAGCTGCTGCTCGCTCACACGGATCCCGGGGGCGAGCGCGACCCTGGTGGCCGTCCCGTAGTCGAGCGCGAGGTCGAACTGGACGGTGGGCAGCGCGGCGGCGTCGGGAGACGAACCGTCGGCGAGGCACAGGCGCGCGCCGCCGGGGAGCTCGATCCAGCCGGGGAAGTCCGGGTGCCCGGACTCCCCGGGGTGGCCGCGGTCGACGCGGACGCCCGCGGCCTCGATGAGCGGGACCAGCGCGGCGGCCTGGAACAGCTCGCCGTGCAGGACGACGGACCGGGGCGCCTCCGCGGGCTCCGCGGTGTGCGGCTGCGGCTTCCCGGCGCCGTCCCCGTACGCGTACCAGCCCTGTCCCGACTTGCGGCCCAGGCGGCGCGATTCGACGAGGCGGCGCTGGGCGAGGGACGGGGTGAACTTGGGGTCCTGGAAGAACGACTCCCACACCGAGCGGGTGACGGCTTCGTTGACGTCCTGGCCGATGAGATCGGTGAGTTCGAAGGGGCCCATCCTGAAGCCGCCGCACTCGCGCAGGACCGCGTCGATCGTCGCGGGGTCGGCGGCCCGCTCCTCGTGGACGCGCAGCGCCTCGGCGTAGAAGGGCCTGGCTATGCGGTTGACGATGAAGCCGGGGGTGTCGGCGCAGCGCACCGGGGTCTTCCCCCAGGCCTTCGCGGTGTCGTACGCGCGCGTGGCCGCCGCTTCGTCGGTGGCGAAGCCGCTGACGACCTCCACCAGAGGGAGCAGGGGCGCGGGATTGAAGAAGTGCAGTCCCACGAAGCGCCCCGGGTGCCGCAGCGCGCCCCCGACGGCGGTCACGGACAGGGACGAGGTGTTCGTGGCCAGCAGACAGCCCTCGCCGACGACCTCTTCCAGGTCCTGGAACAGGCGCTGTTTGACGTCCAGTTGCTCCAGGACCGCCTCGACGACGAGGTCGCACCCGGCCAGCTCGGCCAGGCCGTCGACGGCCCGCAGGCGCCCGGCCGCGGCGTCACGGGCGGCCGCGTCGAGGCGGCCCTTCTCCACGAGGCGGTCCAGGCGGGCGGTGATCGCGGCGGCCGCCGTCTTCGCGAAGCCGGGCGCGGCGTCGTGCAGCCGCACGGGGTGGCCCGCCACCAGCGCGACCTGGGCGATGCCCTGGCCCATGGTGCCGGTGCCGACCACGGCAACGGGGCTGCTGAGATCGAGTGCTGTCATGCTCGCGATCCTCCCGCACGGGGGTCTCGGCCAGGGGTCCGGGGTGGCCGGAGGGGAGGGTTTTCCACAGGTTCGGCAGACCCTCTTGTCCCGACCGATCGTTCGGTTACTCTAGCTCTGTCCAGCCGTTCCCGCACTGTCCCTGCCCAGCTCGCCAGCTCGAAGGAGAGCTGACTCGACGAGGAGTTGGTCCCTCATGGCCGCCGAACTCACCGCGCACACGCTGATCGAAAAGCACCGGCCCACCCTCGACCAGGCGCTGGAGACGATCCGCACGCGCGCGTATTGGTCGCCGCACCCCGAACACCCCAAGGCCTATGGGGAGAACGGCAGCCTGAGCCTCCCCGAGGGCAAGGCGGCCTTCGAGGCCCTCCTGAACAACCGCTTCGACCTCGACCAGCCGGGCACGGACGACTGGACGGGCGCGGAAGTCTCCCCCTTCGGCCCCGAGTTGGGCATCACGTATCCGCACCCGGACGTGGACGCGCTGCTGCCCGCCATGCGCGCGGGCATGCGGGCCTGGCGTGACGCGGGCGCGGAGGCGCGCGCCATGGTCTGTCTGGAGATCCTGTCGCGCGTCAGCGCCCGCACGCACGAGTTCGCGCACGCGGTCATGCACACCAGCGGCCAGGCCTTCATGATGGCGTTCCAGGCGGGCGGCCCGCACGCCCAGGACCGCGGCCTGGAAGCGGTGGCGTATGCGTATGTGGAGCAGTCCCGCACCCCCGACTCCGCGGAGTGGACCAAGCCCCAGGGCAAGCGGGACCCGCTCGCCCTGACCAAGCGCTTCACGCCGGTCGGGCGCGGCATCGCGCTCCTGATCGGCTGCAACACCTTCCCGACCTGGAACGGCTATCCCGGCCTGTTCGCCTCCCTGGCCACCGGCAATCCCGTCCTGGTCAAGCCGCACCCGCGCGCGGTGCTGCCGCTCGCCCTGACGGTGCGCGTCGCCCGCGAGGTCCTCGGCGAGGCGGGCTTCGACCCGAACCTGATCGCGCTGGCCGCCGATCGCCCCGGGGAAGGCATCGCCAAGACCCTGGCCGTACGCCCCGAGATCAAGATCATCGACTACACGGGCTCGACGTCCTTCGGCAACTGGCTGGAGACCAACGCCCGCCAGGCACAGGTCTACACGGAGAAGGCGGGCGTCAACACGGTCGTCGTCGAGTCGACCGACAACTACAAGGGAATGCTGTCGAACCTGGCCTTCTCCCTGTCGCTGTACAGCGGCCAGATGTGCACGACCCCGCAGAACCTGCTGATCCCCCGCGAGGGCATCACGACGGACGCGGGCACGAAGTCGTACGACGAGGTGGTGTCGGACCTCGCAGGCGCGGTGAACGGCCTGCTCGGCGACGACGCCCGGGCGAACGGCATCCTGGGCGCCCTGGTCAACCCGGACGTGAAGGCCCGCCTGGAGGCGGCCCCCGGAATCGGCGAAGTCGCCCTCGCCTCACGGCAGATCAGCAACCCGGAGTTCCCGGACGCCGTGGTGCGCACCCCGGTGATCGTCAAGCTGGACGGCGCCAAGCCGGACGCCGAGGCGGCCTATCTGAGCGAGTGCTTCGGCCCGGTCTCCTTCGCCGTGGCGGTCGACTCCGCGGCGGACGCGGTGGAGCTGCTGCGGCGCACGGTGCGCGAGAAGGGCGCGATGACGGTCGGGGCGTACACGACCTCCGACGAGGTGTCCTCCGCCGTCGAGGAGACCTGCCTAGAGGAGAGCGCCCAGCTCTCGCTGAACCTCACGGGTGGTGTCTATGTGAACCAGACGGCCGCTTTCTCGGACTTCCACGGCTCCGGCGGCAACCCGGCGGCGAACGCCGCGCTGTGCGACAGCGCGTTCGTGGCCAACCGCTTCCGGGTGGTGGAGATCCGCAAGGAGGCCTGAGCCGGGTGGTCCGGTGCGGGCGCATGCCCCCGGGAGCGCGGTGCTGAGAGCGCGGTCCCGGGGAGCACGGTCCCGGGGAGCACGGGCTCAGACCTGGGTTCCCGGGGGCCGGCCCGAGGACCAGTGGAAGAGCGTCATGCCGACGCTCGTCGCGAGGTTGTAGCTCGACACCTGCGGCCGCATCGGCAGCGACACCAAGTGGTCGGCGCAGGCGCGCAGTTCGGCCGAGAGACCGCTGCGTTCCGAGCCGAAGGCCAGCACGGCGTCGTCGGGGATCTTGAGCCCGCGGATGTCCTCGCCCTCCGCGTCGAGGGCGAACACCGGGCCCGCGGGGAGCTCCCCGACGTCCACGCGCTCCACCGCCGTGGCGAAGTGCAGGCCCGCGCCGCCTCGGACGACCGTGGGATGCCAGGGGTCGAGCGTGCCGGTCGTCACGACACCCGTCGCGCCGAAGCCCGCCGCGAGCCGGATCACCGCCCCGGCGTTGCCCAGGTTCCGCGGATCGTCGAGGACGACGACCGGGGCGGACCTGGGGGTGTGCGCCAGCGCCCGGAGGTTGGCGGTGCGTGACGGACGTACCGCCAAGGCGGCCACGGCCGTCGGGTGCAGCCGCGGCACGAGGGCGCGCAGCGTCGCGTCGTCGGTCTCGGCGAGCAGCGCGTCCAGGGCGGCGGCCACATCCGGCGCCAGGTCCTCCGCGAGGGCGAGAGCGGCGGACTTGTCACTGGTCAGCGCCACGGAGACGCGGGCGCCGAAGCGCAGCGCGTGCTTCAGGGCGTGGAAGCCGTCGAGGAGCACGGAGGCGTCGGCGAGGCGGCGCCAGGCGTGGACCGGGTCTTCCGGGGGCGTCTGCTGGGCCGGGAGTACCTGATCTGCCGGGAGCGCCCGATCCGCCGGGCGCGCCCGATCCGCCGGAGGCGCCTGATCCGCCGGGAGCGCCTGACCTGCTGAAGGCGCCTGACCCGCCGGGAGCGCCGACGCCGCCCGTTCCGGCCCGTCGTCCCCGGCCGTACCGCTACCGCTCATGCACCGAAGCCTACGCGCGCGTCCTCGGCGGCCTGCTGCGCCTGCTTCTCGTCGCCGCGCGACCCCGGCGACGTACCGCCGCGCGAAAGACGCGGCACACGCGGCAGACGCGGCACACGAGAGAGCGGCGTACGGGAGATCAGCCCTCTACGCGCGCGTGCCACCCAGCCGCCGAGGCGCCGCAGGAACGACGTCGGCAGGAAGACCGCGTCGGCCGCGATCATCGCGAGCGAGAAGAACGGCAGCCCCAGGACGACGGCGATGACGGCGTGCTCGAAGATCATCGCCGTGAGGAGGACGTTCTTGACGCGCCGGTTGAACAGCGTGAACGGGAAGGCGACCTGCACGGCGACCGTCCCGTAGGTCACCAGCATGATCAGCACGCCGTGCGAGGTGAGGAGGTCGGCGAGCGCGGGCCAGGGGGAGAAGTAGTCGAGCTGGAGGGGGTAGTAGACGGCCGTGCCGTCCTGCCAGCGGCTGCCCTGGATCTTGTACCAGCCGGCCGTGGCGTAGATCAGGCACGCCTCGACCATGATCACGAGCAGGGCGGCGTTGTGCGCGAGGTTGGTGACGACGTCGAGCAGCAGCCGCGCTTCGCTCCGCGGCGCGCGCCGCGAGACCACCCACCACAGGCCGTGTACGAGCCACAGCCCCCAGAAGAACAGCAGCCAGAACCCGCCGAGCTCCCCCATGAACGTCACGACGGACAGCGCGAGGCCGAGGACCCACCACAGCACGGGGCCGACGCGGTCGGGGTGGTCTGCGGTGCCTGAGTGGTCTGCACGGTCGAGGTGGCCCGCGTTGCCTGCGCGGTCCGCGCGGCCGGCTCGTGCCGCTCGGCGCGCGTCCAGGGACCAGACCTGGCCGCACCGCGTGAACACCAGGTATATCGCCATCAGATGGATGACGTTGTCGCCGCCGTCGCCCATGAAGATGCTGCGGTTCTGCAGCGACAGCACGCCGATCATGAACAGCACGGACATGGTGCGCGTGCGCCAGCCCACCAGCAGCAGGGCGCTGGAGACGATCGCCAGGAAGTAGACGATCTCGAACCACACCCGCCCGTCCGACCACATCAGCGCCGTGAAGGCGTCGTTGGCGGAGATGAGCTGCTGGGCCATGTCCCAGCTCCACGGCCCGTCGGGCCCGTACAGCTCGCGCCGGTGCGGCAGTTCGCGGAGCAGGAAGAGCAGCCACGTCGCGGCGAAACCGATGCGTACGACGGCCGTCTGGTACGGGCCGAGGGCGTGCGCCGAGACGCGCTGCACGCCCCGCGCGAGCGGCTCGAAACGGGACATCAGGCGCCCGCTTCGGGAACGGGGCACGGGCCGCGCCCCTCCGGAACGGGGCGCAGGCCGCTCCCCTCCGGCAGGCGCCATCGGGCGCCCCTCTCCCGAACGGCCCGCCGGGCGCTCGCCTCCGGAGCCGACCACCGGGTACTCCCCTTCCGCACGGGACTCCGGGTACTCACCTTCCGCACGGGACACCGGGCCCTCCCCCTCACCACGGCTCACCGGGCCCTCCCCCTCACCACGGCTCACCGAGCGCTCCTCTTCCGCTCGGCGGCACCGCTCTTCCGCTCGGCGGCACCGGCGGCATCGGCCGCCACATCTCTCCGCGCCCGGTCCTCCCCGGCCAGCGGCAGGTCGGCCGGGGTCACCGACCACCACGGAAGCAGCCGCAGCACAGGCTTGGTGTTGATCTTCTCGTCACTCCACTTCGGTGGCCGCACAGCCGTGGTCCGGGACCGGACCTGCACCTGGTCGAAGGCCTCGCCGCGGGCGAGCGGCTCGTGCCGGTCCAGGCGCAGCAGCACGATGCGGCGGATGTAGCGCTCGGACAGTTCGCCGCGCAGACCGGTGGGACGATTCTGCGCGTCGTGCGTGGCCACGAAGAAGTCCCAGCCGCGGCGCAGCTCGTTCTGCTGCGTGTGGCTCGGCAGGAGGTTGTGGTCGATGGCGGCGCCGTCCTGCGCGGAAAGGTCGTACCAGCGCGTGGTCCGGCCGGTCCCGTCCGGGGTGCGGATCTGGGCCCGGGCCTGCACCGCGACGTTCTGCTGCAGCGGGTTGGGCGCGAACAGCTTCCAGTTCTGCTCGAACTCCGGGTACACCCAGTCGTCGACGGTCCGGCCGTGCTCCTTGGTCACGGTGTTCGACGGCGCCACGTGCAGGAACAGCATCCCGACGTGAACGCAGACGCCGACCACGACCGCGGCGAGGACGAGCGCGGCGACGACTTGCGGGCCTCGGGAGAGGGCGGCGATGCCGGCAGCGGGTTCGGCGGGGACGTGGTCGGGCCGAGCGAGGGCATCGTCAGGCCCGGCGGGGACGCGATCCGGCCGGGCGGGCGCGTCATCGGGTCCCGCGGCCTCGCCGCCCGAACCCTTCTCGTACGCGTCCATCTCGCCCCGTTCCTCGACCCACGACCGAACCCTGCCGCCGGAACGGTACTCAGGCCCGCCCGCCAGGCACAGCGTCCCGGAGGTTATCCACAGGGTTGACACCTTATGGCGAGGCGCCGCACCATTGAATTCCGACGAACCGAACGATCGGTCGGTAGGTCGCCAGCTTCGCGGGTGATGCCGAGGCACCGCACGCCCACTGCACCGCACGTCCACGATCGAGACACTGCCCGAGGTCGAGGGGGACCGAGATGGCGACAGCGCACCAGCCGCCCAGCACGGCGCCGCAGCACACAGCGGCCGGCGCCGCGGACACCGCCGCGCTCGAGTCCGCCTTCGACGCGGCCGTGGCGGCCGACGAGCGCATCGAGCCGCGCGACTGGATGCCGGACGCCTATCGCTCCACGCTCGTGCGTCAGATGGCGCAGCACGCCCATTCCGAGATCATCGGCATGCAGCCTGAGGCCAACTGGATCACACGCGCGCCGTCCCTGCGCCGCAAGGCGATCCTGATGGCCAAGGTCCAGGACGAGGCGGGCCACGGCCTGTATCTGTACAGCGCCGCGGAAACGCTCGGCGCGAGCCGCGACGACCTGCTCGACAAGCTCCACTCGGGCCGCCAGAAGTATTCGTCGATCTTCAACTACCCCACCCTGACCTGGGCGGACGTAGGCGCCATCGGCTGGCTCGTGGACGGCGCGGCGATCACCAACCAGGTCCCGCTGTGCCGTTGTTCGTACGGCCCCTATGCCCGCGCGATGGTCCGCGTCTGCAAGGAGGAGTCCTTCCACCAGCGCCAGGGGTATGAACTGCTGCTCGCCCTCAGCCGCGGCACACCGGCGCAGCACGCGATGGCGCAGGACGCCGTGGACCGCTGGTGGTGGCCGTCCCTGATGATGTTCGGCCCGCCGGACGCGGAGTCGTCGCACTCCGAGCAGTCGATGACCTGGAAGATCAAGCGGCATTCGAACGACGAGCTGCGCCAGCGCTTCGTGGACATCTGCGTCCCCCAGGCCGAGTCGCTCGGACTGACCCTCCCGGACCCGGACCTGCGCTGGAACGAGGAGCGCGGGCACCACGACTTCGGCGCCATCGACTGGAGCGAGTTCTGGTCGGTCCTCAAGGGCAACGGCCCGTGCAACGAACAGCGCATCACCCAGCGCAGGCGGGCCCACGAAGAGGGCGCCTGGGTGCGCGAGGCAGCGGCCGCCTACGCCGCCAAGAACGCCGCCAAGCACAGCGAGCGCAAGGAGGCGACCGCATGAGCAGCTCCACCGAATGGCCGTTGTGGGAAGTGTTCGTGCGCTCGCGCCGCGGCCTGTCCCACACCCACGCGGGCAGCCTGCACGCCCCGGACGCCGAGATGGCGCTGCGCAACGCCCGGGATCTGTACACGCGCAGAAACGAAGGCGTCTCCATCTGGGTCGTGCCGTCCGCGGAGATCACGGCCTCCTCGCCGGACGAGAAGGACTCCTTCTTCGAGCCCGCCGGGGACAAGCCCTATCGCCACCCGACGTTCTACGACATCCCGGAAGGAGTGAAGCACCTGTGACCCCCGCACCCGTGATCCCTGCGTCTCCGGAGACCGCCACCGCGTCCCCGACGGCCGAAGCCCCGGCCCTGCACGCCGCGGCCCTCGCCCTGGGCGACGACGCCCTGGTGCTCTCGAACCGCCTGGGTGAGTGGGCGGGCTATGCCCCCGTCCTCGAAGAAGAGGTCGCCCTGGCGAACATCGCCCTGGACCTGCTCGGCCAGGCCCGTGTGCTGCTGTCCCTGGCCGGTGACGAGGACGAGCTGGCGTATCTGCGCGAGGAGCGTGCCTTCCGCAACCTCCAGCTCGTCGAGCAGCCGAACGGCGACTTCGCCCACACCATCGCCCGCCAGCTCTACTTCTCCGTGTACCAGAACTTGATGTACGGCCAACTGGCCGACACGGACAGCCCGTTGGCACCGCTGGCCGCGAAGGCGGTCAAAGAGGTCGCCTACCACCAGGACCACGCCGAGCAGTGGACGCTGCGGCTCGGCGACGGCACGGCGGAGAGCCACGAGCGGATGCGGCGCGGCCTGGACGCGCTGTGGCGGTTCACCGGAGAGATGTTCCAGCCGGTGGCGGGCCTGGACCTGGACTGGGGCGCCCTGCGGGAGCAGTGGACCGCCAGGATCACCGGGGTGATCGAGAAGGCGACGCTCGGCGTACCCGAGGGGCCGCAGAGCGGGGCGTGGACGGCCGGCGCCGGCCGCGAGGGCCTGCACACCGAGTCGTTCGGCCGGATGCTCGCCGAGATGCAGCACCTGCACCGCAGCCACCCGGGGGCGTCATGGTGACCACGGCCCCCCACACCCCCACCGCCCTCGAAGCCGAGCTGAGCGCCCTCGCGGGCTCCGTGCCCGACCCGGAGCTGCCCGTCCTCACGCTGGCCGAGCTGGGCGTGCTCCGCTCGGTCCGGGTCAGCGGCACGGGCCATGTGGACGTCGAGCTGACCCCGACGTACACGGGCTGTCCCGCCATAGAGGCCATGTCTGCGGACATAGAGCAGGTGCTGCGCGAGCACGGCCGGGCCGACGTCAGCGTGCGCACGGTGCTCTCCCCCGCCTGGTCGACGGACGACATCAGCGCCGAAGGCCGCCGCAAGCTGGCCGAGTTCGGCATCGCCCCGCCGCGCCCGCACGCCGCCGACGGCCCGGTCCCCCTGTCCCTCACGGTCCGCTGCCCGCACTGCGGCTCGACCGACACGGAACTGCTCAGCCGCTTCTCGTCCACCGCCTGCAAGGCGCTGCGCCGCTGCGTCTCCTGCCGCGAGCCCTTCGACCACTTCAAGGAGCTGTGATGGCGCGCTTCCACCGGCTCCGCGTGGCGGCGGTCGAGCAGCTCACCGACGACTCCGTGACGCTGACGTTCGAGGTGCCCCCGGCCCTGCGCGAGGAGTATCGCCACGCACCGGGCCAGCACCTGGCCATCCGCCGCATAGTCGACGGCACGGAGATCCGGCGTACGTACTCGATCTGCTCCCCGGCGCCGTCGCCCCAAGCGGCCGATGAGCCGCGGGAGTTGCGGGTGGGGGTGCGCATGGTGGAGGGCGGCGCCTTCTCGACGTACGCGCACAAGGGGATCGTCGCGGGCGACGAGCTGGACGTGATGACCCCGGCGGGCCGCTTCATCCTGGACCCGGCACCCGGGCGGTATGCGGCGGTGGTCGGCGGCAGCGGCATCACACCGGTGCTGTCCATCGTCACGACGCTCCTGGAGCGCGAGCCGCGCGCCGAGTTCTGTCTCATCCGCAGCGACCGCACGGCGGCGTCGACGATGTTCCTCGACGAGGTCGCCGACCTCAAGGACCGCTGGCCGGACCGCTTCCAGTTGGTGACGGTGCTCTCGCGCGAGGAGCAGCAGGCCGGGCTCAACTCGGGGCGCCTGGACGAGGAGCGGCTCGCGCGGCTGCTGCCCGCGCTGCTGCCGGTCGAGGAGGTCGACGGCTGGTTCCTGTGCGGTCCGTACGGCCTGGTGCAGGGCGCGGAGCGGACGTTGCGCGCCCTGGGGGTGTCGCGGCACCGCATCCACGAGGAGATATTCCACGTGGACGACGGCCTCGTGACGGCACCGGCCGTGCCCGCCCCGGCGGACAGCACGGTCACGGTCACCTTGGACGGCCGCTCCGGCACCTGGCCGGTGCAGGCGGGGGAGTCCCTCCTGGACACGGTGTTGCGCAACCGCGCAGACGCGCCGTTCGCCTGCAAGGGCGGGGTGTGCGGCACCTGCCGGGCGTTCAAGGTGTCCGGCGAGGTCCGGATGGACCGGAACTTCGCCCTGGAGCCGGAGGAGACCGACGCCGGATACGTCCTCGCGTGCCAGTCGCACCCGACGACGGCCAAGGTGGAGCTGGACTTCGACCGCTGACCAGGGCAGGGGCAGCCGCAGTCCCAGCACCCGGGCGCCCCAGGCCCCGGGCGGCGCACCTGTTCCCTTCCCGTAGAACCTGTTCTATCTTGACGACCCGTCAGAAACCGGTGCCAGCGGCCGAGACGGGGCCGACGAGACATGACGGGCGGCATGCCGGCCGGCGCGGAGGGACAACGTGGACTTCACCTTCACCGAGGAGCAGCAGGCGGCGCTCGAAGCGGCCAAGGCGGTCTTCGCCGGTGTCGCGCCGGACGGCGTGCCCAGTCCGGCCCTCACCCCCGGCGCCGTCGCCGAGGGCTTCGACCGGGCGCTGTGGGCCAAGCTCGCCGAGGCCGACCTGCTGAGCCTGCTGCTCGCGCCGGAGTACGGCGGGTCGGGCCTCGACCCCATCGCGCTCTGCCTGGTGCTGCGTGAATCGGCGAAGGTGCTCGCCCGGGTCCCGCTCCTGGAGAGCGGCGCGGCCGCGTACGTCGTCCAGGCCTATGGCGGCGAGGAGTTGAAGCAGGCCGTGCTCGCGTCCGCCGCCCGCGGCGAGACCGTCCTGACCGTCGCGGCGAACGGCCGCACCGGGCACGACGGCGCCGAACTCGCCGTCATCGCACGCCCCGACGGCGACCGTGACGACGGCGGCTGGATCCTGGACGGGGTCCAGACCGGCGTTCCATGGGCGTACGACGCCGACTTCACCGTCGTACCCGCCACCGCCGCCGACGGCCGCACCGTCCTCGCCCTCGTGCCCCGCGGGCGGTCCGGGCTCGTCCTCGCCGAGCAGTTCTCCACCAACGGGGAACGGCTGGGTGAGCTGCGTCTGGACTCGGTGCGGGTGGGGGCCCGCGATGTCATCACGGCGGACGGGGCCTGGGACTTCCTGCGGGACCTGCTCGCGACGGGCACCTGCGCGCTCGCGCTCGGGCTCGGGCTCGGCGTCCTCGGGATGACGAGTGAATACACCAGCAAGCGCGAGCAGTTCGGGTTTCCGGTGGCGACGTTCCAGGCGGTCGCGATGCAGGCCGCCGACCGGTACATCGACCTGCGCGCCATGGAGGTCACCCTCTGGCAGGCCGCCTGGCGGCTCAGCTCACCGGACCGCGCGGGCGCGGGCAGCGGCGGGCCGCTGCCGGCGTCCGGGGATGTGGCGGTGGCCAAGATCTGGGCGGCCGACGGTGTACGCCGCGTGGTGCAGACCGCGCAGCACCTCCACGGCGGTTTCGGCGCCGACACCGACTATCCCCTGCACCGCTACCACGCCTGGGCCAAGCACCTGGAACTGTCGCTCGGCCCGGCCGCGGCCCACGAGGAGGCACTCGGGGACCTGCTGGCCGCGCACGCCCTGAGCTGAGGCGGCGCACCCTGAGCTGAGGCGGCGCGCCCGCAAGCGCCGAGGCGGGGGCCGCGCTAGATCACCGCGCCGGGCTGGCCCTTCTCGTCGACCACGGGCCTGCCCGTGGCCTCCCAGGCCTGCATGCCGCCGTCGACGTTCACGGCGTCGAGGCCCTGCTGGGCGAGGTACATCGTCACCTGCGCGGAGCGGCCGCCGGAGCGGCAGATGACGTTGATCCTGCCGTCCTGAGGCGCCGCCTCGGTCAATTCGCCGAAGCGCGAGACGAAGTCACTCATCGGAATGTGCAGCGCACCCGCCGCGTGACCCGCCTGCCATTCATCGTCCTCGCGGACGTCCAGCAGGAAGTCTCCGTCCGAGAGCTCGTCGACGCCGACCGTGGGCACCTGGGATCCGAAAGCCATGCCCCGACGCTACCCGACCGCCGACACGACGCGACCACGCGTCCCGCACCCACCCCCGCGTCCCGCACCGCTCACGCGGTCACGCGGTCACGCGCTCCAGCTCCGCCTCACGCTCCGCGACCTGGGCCAGGAGCTGCTCGGCGATCTCCTCCAGGAGGCGGTCCGGGTCGTCGGGCGCCAGCTTGAGCATCGCGCCGATCGCGCTCTCCTCCAGGTCCCGGGCCACGACCGAGAGCAGTTCCTTGCGCCGGGCGAGCCATTCGAGCCGGGCGTACAGCTCCTCGCTCGGGCTGGGCCGCAGCTCCTCGGGCACCGGTCCGGCGTCCCACTCGGCGAGCAGCTCCCGCAGCAGCGGCTCGTCGCCACGGCCGTACGCGGCATTCACACGCGTGATGAACTCGTCGCGGCGCTCGCGCTCCTTCTCGTCCTGCGCGAGGTCGGGGTGGGCCTTGCGGACCAGCTCCCGGTACAGCTTGCGGACGTCGTCGCTCGGCCGTACCCGCTGCGGCGGCCGCACGGACTGGTCGGTGAGCATCGCGGCGGCCTCCGGGAACAGCCCGTCGCCGTCCATCCAGCCGTGGAACAGCTCCTCGACGGCCGGCATCGGCAGCACCCGCGCCCGCGCCTCGTCCGCCTTGCGCAGGTCCTCGGGGTCACCGGACCGTGCCGCCACGGCCTCGGCGATCAACGCGTCCAGCTCGTCGAGGCGGGCGTACATCGGGCCGAGCTTCTGGTGGTGCAGCCGCGAGAAGTTCTCCACCTCGACCCGGAAGGTCTCCACCGCGATCTCGTACTCGATCAGGGCCTGCTCGGCGGCGCGCACCGCCTTCGCGAGCCGCTCCTCGGGCCGCGCGCCCTCTCCGGCCGGGGCACCCTCTCCGGCCGGGGCGCTCTCCTCGGCCCGGGGGGCGCCCGCCTCGGACCGCGCACCCGCGTCGAGCGGCGGCTCCTCGGGCGTCTCGCGGTTCGTCGGCTCGGCTTCCGGGGTCGTCACCTGTCCAGCCTAGGCCACGGCTCGCAGTCGCCCCTCGCGCACCGCGGCGACGAGCCGGGCGTGGTCGGCCTCCGTGCGGTCGGCGTACGCCACCGCGAAGGCGGCCATCGCCTCGTCCAGCTCGTCGTTCTTGCCGCAGTACCCGGAGACGAGGCGGGGGTCGGCGCTGTGCGCGTGGGCGCGGGCGAGCAGGGCGCCGGTCATGCGGCCGTAGTCGTCGAGCTGGTCGGCGGCGAGGGCGGCCGGGTCGACGCTGCCCTTGCGGTTCCTGAACTGCCGCACCTGGAAAGGCCGTCCGGATATCGTCGTCCAGCCGAGCAGGAAGTCGCTGACGACCTGCATGCGCTTCTGGCCGAGGACCACCCGCCGCCCCTCGTGCTCGCTCGCCGGCTCCTTGAAGCCCGCCGCCGGCAGGTGCGGCAGGAGCGCGGAGGGACGGGCCTCCTTGACCTGGAGGACCAGCGGCTCCCCCCGGTGGTCGAGGAGCAGTACCACATAGGAGCGCAGTCCGACGCTGCCGGTGCCTACGACGCGGAAGGCCACGTCCTGGATCGCATACCGCGCGAGGAGGGGCAGGCGGTCCTCCGGCAGCGTCGTGCGGTACTCCCCGAGGGCGGAGGCGACCTGCGCGGCCTCCGCGTCCGGCACCCGCCGGAGCACCGGGGGCGCGTCGACGAAGCGCCGGGGCGCGGCGTGGCCCGCCGGGGCCTCGGCGTCCGGGACCGGCTCGGTCGACTTGGCGGCGAAGCGGGCGCTCGTGTTCTGCCGGGCCTTCTCGGAGACGCGGTCGAGGGTGCCGAGGAGGTCGCGGGCGTCCGTGTGGGAGACCAGTTCCTCGTCGGCTATCGCGTTCCACGCGTCGAGGACGGGGAGCTTGGCGAGCAGCCGCATGGTGCGGCGGTACGCACCGACGGCGTCGTAGGCCGCTTCCCTGCAGGCGTCCTCCTTGGCGCCCGCCTCGCGGCCGGCGAGGACGAGGGAGGTGGCGAGGCGCTTGACGTCCCACTCCCAGGGGCCCTGCACCGTCTCGTCGAAGTCGTTCAGGTCGATGACGAGGCCGCCGCGCGCGTCCCCATAGAGCCCGAAGTTCGCCGCGTGGGCGTCGCCGCAGATCTGGGCGCCGATGCCGGTGAGCGGGGTGCGGGCGAGGTCGTGGGCCATGAGTCCGGCGGCGCCGCGCAGGAAGGCGAAGGGGGACGCGGCCATCCTGCCGACGCGGAGCGGCGCGAGCTCGGGGATCCGGCCGCGGTTGGTCTCCTCGATGACCTGCACGGGGTCGGGGCGGAGGTCGTCCGGCGCGTACCGCGCGTGCGCGGAGCGCGGGGTGTGGGCGCGCAGGGCCTTGCCCTCCTCCTTGGGTCGCGCGGGCCCGGGGTCGCCGGGTCCGGGGTCGCCAGGCCCGGGGTCGCCAGGCCCGGGGGCGCCGGGTCCGGGCAGGCGCGCGAAGCCGTCCACGTGCGGGATGCGGCGGGCGCCGCGGGGGCTCGCCGCAGGTCTTTCGGCCGCTCGCCGGTCGCGAGGCACCGGCACGGCCGCGTCCGACCCCGTCTCGTCCTTGCCCCACGTGTGCATCGCCTCAGCCACGCTTCCGCCCCCGGTTCCAGGGCCCGCGCGCCCGCCCTGCCCCGCTCCGGGCCCTGCGCCGGAGCAGGCGTCGACCGTGGACCGGCGTCGCGAACCTCAACTGGCATCGACGGTACCGCCACCGGCGAATCCCCATCACAGCCTGTGGATAACTTTCCGGCAGCCAACCACCCGCTACGGCACCGCCACCACCCGCGTCTCCCGGAAGCCGCCCGTGTGGAACCGGTCGGCGAGCCCCTCGGCCGCGCCGCCGGCAGCCGCGCCACCGACAGCCACGCCGCCGCCCGCCGCGCCATCGACAGCCGCCCCGCCCTCCTCCCGCCCGGCCCCGGACAGGATCAGCAGGTCGTGCCCGGGCTCCCGGGCAGCGGCCTCGGGCCAGGACGGCGTCGTCCCCGCGTGCCGCCCCCACGTCACCACCAGCGCGGGGTCCGACAGCGACCGCAGTGAGAGGAACTTGTCCACGAAGCCGCCGCCGAGCTTCGGCGTGAGCACCTGCGCGGGGACGGGCGCGAAGCCGAAGCGGGTCTTGAAGTTGAAGAGGCCCGGCTGCACGACATGGCCGAAGAGCGTGGGGTCGTTCCCCAAGGAGGCGTGGGCCAGGCCCTGTTCACGGGCGAATTGGAAGGCCTCCGTGTAGGCGACCCGCATCACCCGGCTCGACCGGGCGTCCACGGCCGCCGCCGAGTAGCGCATCTGGAGCACCGACTCCTCGGGCCGGATCCACCAGAGGGACCCGACGAGCATCGCGCCGTCCTGGGTGACACAGACGCTGACGTGCTCGTTCGCCCCGGCGAGCAGCCGGTCCCGGCCGCGGCGGGCGAAGTTCTGGCCGCGCGGCATGCCCGCGATCTGCCGCTCGTACAGGACCAGGAACTCGTCCACCAGCTCCTCGGTCAGCCCCACCCGGACCTCGACGCGCAGCCCCTCGTCGCGGACGAAGCGGGAGCCGAGGCGGATGTTCCTCCGCTCGGTGCCGGAGAGGGCGGCCGCGAACTCCTCCCGGGAATCCCGTACGGGAGCGCACCAGTTCACCCACTTCGGACGCGCCACGAACCCCAGGGCGGCGAGACCCGGGTCGGGGAGCCCGACCACGCCGGAAGCGCCGCTGCCGAACTCCGCAGCCCCGGAAGCGCCGCCGCCCAACCCCGCAGCCCCGGAAGCGCCGCCGCCCAACCCCGCAGCCCCGGAAGCGCCGCCGCCCAACCCCGCAGCCCCCGCAGCGTCCTCGGCGAGCCTGACGATGTCGATCGTCGCGTCCGCCTCCTTCCAGGCGTGGCTCTCCGCCTCCTCCCTGTCCACCGTGGCGATGACGAGATGGTCCTGCTCAGCGATCTCCACGGGTGACTCCCTCGACTCCTTCGGCTTCTTGAACTTCCCGGACTTCCCGGACTTCCCGAACTTCTTGGGCTCCTCCGGCACGCCCGGCATCCCCGTCGGCATCCCCGGCACGCCCGGGCCCCCCGGCACCCCCCGCACGCCGCGCGTACCCCGCCCAGATGACGATCGCGGTGGCCCACAGCGCCAACGAGGGCAGCCAGTACCGGAAGCCCTCCAAGCGGCTGGCCCAGGCGTACAGGAAGCCGGAGAGGGGGACGGCTCCCGTGATGAACATGCGGATCGTCGCGTTGGCGCGGCCCGCGACGTCGGCCGGTATCGTCTCCTGGCGGTAGGTGATGGACGCGACGTTGCTCACCGCGACCGCGAAGCACTCCACCATGAAGCCGACGATCCGTACGGGCAGGATCGGTACGGCGATGAGCGCGAAGCCCGCGAAGCCAAGCACCTGGCAGGCCAGGATGCGCTGTTCGGGCGTCCACAGCGGCATGACGTGCGGGGCGAGGCGGCTGGCCACCGCGCCCGTGAGCAGGCCGATCGCCATCACCATGGAGATGACGGTGGTGTTCATGCCCTGGTCGCCGAACTCGGTGATCAGCGCCGGTTCCAGCTGGCCGATGGCCAGGTTCGTCATCGACATGGTCACGACGAGCCACAGGATCTCGCGCTTGCCGACCCAGCGGAATCCGATCGCGAGGTCGCGGCGGATGTTCATCTTCTCGGGGCTCGACGCCACCGAAGGCAGCAGCATCGCGACGCAGCCCGCGACGACGTACAGGAGCGCGATGCACAGCGTCGCCGCGGCGGGCCCGAGCAGGCTGAAGCCGATCCCGCCCAGGACCAGGCCGACGACCTTCGACAGCTCGATGGCGGAGTTCAGCTTGGCCACGGCCACGGGCCGGGCGGGCGCGCTGATCAGTTTGGGGATCAGCACGAACTGCCCGGTGATGGCGCTCGCGACACCGCCGACGCCGGACAGCAGCACCAGCACGGCGACGGACACCTGACTCGACAGCGACGCCGCGAGGAGCACCAGGCAGACCGCCTGCTGGAGTTGGGCGAGTACGAAGATCAGGCGCTTGTCGAAGCGGTCGATGACCGAGCCGAGGAACGGCGAGCCGACGTAGGTGACGCCGCGCAGCGCGAAGGAGACGAGGGACAGCGCCACGGAGTCCGACGCCGCGAGCACCGCGAGCGGGACCACGATGCCGAGCTGCCAGTCCGCGACCTTCGAGAACATCGACGAGGTGATGAGGACACGCAGGATGCGCCTGTCCTCCGGCGTCGCGGACGGCGTCGCGGACGGCGTCGCGCCCCGCGACTCGGGCGGCGTCCCGGACGAGTCCGCGGACGAGGCCGTGGGCGGGGCCGTCATGCAGTCACGCCGCCGGGTCGCTCCGGCCGCTCCGGCCCCTCCGGTCCGCCGAGGCGGCGGGCCAGCTCCGGGTGGGCGCACAGGGCGTCGAGGCCCCGGGCCGTGTTGGCCTCCACGCCGCCGTCGTCGACCTGGTGCACGATCCAGCCCCAGGAGTCCGCGTACTCCCTGAAGAGCTTGGCGGTCTCGTCCTGCATCCGGCTGAAGGACTCCTCGCTGCGCTCACCGGCGGGTCCGTAGTCCTCCAGCGCGCCGACCGCCCCGTTCTGCGCGGTGCGCCAGCGGTACGCGTACGAGGACGGGCCGTCGACAAGGATGCCGACGTCGGGGCGGAGCAACGACGAGCCGAAGATCAGGTCGAGGAGCCCCCGCAGGGTGCGGGTCAGCTCGCCGACCGCGGCGGCGGCCGGGTCACCGCCCTCGCCCGCACCACCCGCACCACCCGCGCCACCCGCACTGCCTTCCGCGGACAGCCGCTCGGCGACGGCGAGTTCCTTCAGGACGTGCTTGATGGGGTAGGACTCCTGGACGACGATCGCGCCCCGGGCCAGTGCCTTGCGGGTCACTTCGGACGCGAGCAGCACATTGCCGGCGATCTCCACGAACGCGGCCGCGAGCGCGCCCGACGCCTTGTTGCCCATGACGGGCTCCGCCGCCAGGTGGCGCTCCCAGTCGTCGTCGCGCCAGGCGTCGTAGCCGCGGGGGATGTGCAGCGGCTCACCGTCGCGCAGCCCGGCGCCGTACAGAGTGCGGAAGGACTCCAGCCACAGCTGCTGGAGCGGCACCGCGGGCCAGGGAGCGGCGGTCTCCTCCAGGGCGGACCGCCAGGTGACGGTCACCACCTCCTGGCCGCTGCTTCGGACACGCTCCTCGAAGGCGCGGCACAGCGTGCTCTTGCCGATGCCGTCGATGCCGAGGAAGGCGACGGTCAGCCCTTGGCTCATATGTGTTCCTCCTGGTGTGTTCACTGGGCTGAGGCCGCCGTACGACGGCCTCAGCACTCCTCGTTCAGCCGCTGCGTGATCTCCTCCACGTAGCAGCGCAGGCCCGCCACCCGGGACGCCTCGACGCCCTTGCGCACGAGGCGGGCGGCCGCGGCGCGCGAGGTGTCCGCGGCCAGGGCCTGGGCGAGGATGAGTTCGTACGTGACGGGGCGCGCCGGGTCGACCGACCGGATGTACGCGAGGCCCTCGACGTCGGCCAGTTCAAACCGGTCGAGCGTGCCCACGTCCGGGAAGTCGCCCAGTTCCTGCGGGTGGACGAAGAGCCGCGCCTCCAGGACGTGCCGCGCCCGGTCGACGGGGGCCGCGGCGGGTGAGACGGACTCGCCCCGGGCGATGCGGAGTTGGAGTTCCACGAGGTCGATGTCCAGCTGGCGCTCGGACATCTGGTAGGCCAGCGGCAGCCGGCCGTTGACCTCCAGGAAGTAGTAGCGGTCCGGCCCGACGATGAACTCGACCGTCATGACGTTGGTCAGCCCGAACTCCCGCGCCACCCGGGCCGCGTCCGCGCGCATGGCCGCGAGCACCCGCGCGTCGACGCCCGCGACCGGGGACGCCTCCAGGAGCTTGAGGCCGTCGGACACCAGCAGGCTCTCCCGCTCACCGAGCGGCAGCACCGTGCCCTCGTGGTCGACGGCGAGGGTGACCCCGACCACCTGGTTCACGGGCAGGTACTTCTCGACGTACCAGGACGTCCCGTCGGGGCCCTGCGCCACCGCGTCCTCGACGTCGGCCGGGGAATGGGCGATGCGCACCGCCTGCCCCCCGTAGCCGAACTCCGGCTTGAGGACGACCGGCAGCCCCATCTCGTGGACGTGGGCGAGGACTTCGTCCCGGCCGCGGCCCGCGGCGTGAGGGAGCACCGGCACGCCGATGCGGCGCGCGGCCTCGGCGGCGGCGGCCTTGCTGCCCGCCAGGCGCAGCGCGGCCGCCGACGGTCCCACGAAGGTCACGCCCCGGGCCTCCAGACCGGCCACGAAGTCGGCGTTCTCGGCGAGGGAGCCATAGCCCGGGTACACACAGTCGACGCCGCTGCGGTCCACGGCGTCGAGGACGCGTTCGGCCGAGTCGTAGGTGTCGGGCAGGCCCCGGCCGTCGATCAGGACCTCGTCGTCCGCCCGGGCGACATGGCTGGTCTGGGTGTCGGTACGGGCCGCGAGCGCGGTCGTCCGCAGGCCGAGGCCGCGGCAGGTCTGCGCGGCGCGCGCCGCGATCGCGGCGCGGTTGGCTATGAGGATGTGCTGCATGGGGATCAGGTCTCCTGTGCGGACGGACGGGCGAGCGGTATGGGGCGGGTTCGGGTGGACGCGGAGGGTCCCGGGTGGATCCGGTCGGGTCCGGATCGGGTCAGGGGCATCGACCGAGGCGGTCCAGCCAGTCCGCGCAGGCCTGGGCGACGCGCCTGATCCGGGACTCGTCGTCGACGGCGGCGCTGTACTGCCACTTCAGCCGTACGGTGCCTGCGGCCGTCTCCGCGTAGATCTTGATGCGGTAGGGCTGGGTGCGGTCGAGGGTCATCTCCGTGCCGACGTCGCCCTGGCGCGCCCGGAACGGACCGGCGAGTTCCAGGTCGTGCATGTGCGAGCCCAGGAAGTTCAGATAGACGTCCGGGGCGGGCAGCGCGGCGAGCCGGTCCCGTACGCCCGCGTCGTCGTGCAGATACCGCAGGGCGCCCCAGGTCTGTTCCATGTCGCGGATCTCGGTGATCTGCCGACGGAGCGCGGCGGCGGTCCCGGCGTCCGTGCCGGGCCGGGGCAGGGCCAGTACGTAGGGCGTGATGCTGTTGAGCCAGCCCACCGCGTCGAAGTGGCCGGGGCCGCCGGTGAGGTCGGTCCGGCCGTGCCGGCACACCTCGACGGCGCCGCCACCGCTGCCCGACTCCTCGGCCAGGGCTGCCGCGAGGGACGAGATCAGCAGCTCCTCCAGGTGCGAGGCGCCGACGCCGACGGGCAGCGGGGCCTCGGTGTCGAAGGACCTGATGTGGCTCAGGTGCATGCTGCCGTCCGGCCGGTCGGCGGGCAGCGGGGCGCACGCCGACCAGGGCAGGGACTCCCAGCGGCGCAGGAACATCTCGTCCAGCGGCCCGTTGGCGAACCGGCGCAGCGTGCCCGCGTGCGCGGCCCAGGAGGACGCGGCGGCGCGCGGACCGGCCCCTGACTGTGCCCCGGCGGCCGCCTCGTACAACGCCCCCAGATCGCGAGCGATGATCTTCAGGGACATGCCGTCGGCGATGAAGTGGTGGAACACGAGAAGCAGCCGGTGGCCGCCCGCCCAGGAGACAGGACCGGAGTCCGGACCGGAGTCGGGACCGGAGCCGGGGCGGGAGAAGAAGGCCGCCCGCCAGACGGGCCCGTCGCGCAGGCTGAGCGACTGCTGGAGGAGGTCCGCCTCCTTCACGAAGGCGCGTTCGGCGACGTCGGCGGCATCGGCCGCGTCGCCGTCCTCGCCGTCCTCCGCGCCCCCTTCGGGGAGTTCGTGCCAGGACAGCGGAGCCCGCCCCGCCCGGTCCGTGACGGGTACGGGCGCGTCGGCCGGACCCGTGAGCCGCAGCCGCAGCGCGGGGTGCCGCTCGGCCAGCCGGTCCAGGGCCTCCCCCAGCGCCGCCCGGTCGACGGTGTCCGCGACGTCGAGGAGCAGCGAGACGTTGTAGTGGTCGGCGTCCCGGTAGTCCCACTCCAGGAAGCGGTGCTGGGCCGGGGACAGCGCCGTCGGCAGGTCGGCGGCGGACCGGAGGGCCGGGCCGTCGGCGCCGCGCGCCTCGACCGCGTCCGCCAGTTCGCCGAAGGCCCGCGTGCCGTACAGGTCGGCGACGCGCAGCGGGATGCCGAGGTCCCGTGCCCTGATGGTCGTCTCCATCGCGCTGAGGCTGTCGCCGCCCAGCGCGAAGAAGTTGTCCGTGGCCGCGACATCCGCGACGCCGAGGACGTCGCGCCACACCCCGGCGAGCCCCTCCGCCCCGGCGGACCGGGGCCGTGCCGGCTCGCGCAGCGCGCGGCGGTCGGTCTTCCCGTTGGGGCTGAGCGGGATCTCGGGGATGGCGACGATGCGATGGGGCAGCGCGTACGCGGGCAGCAGGCGGGCGAGGTGGGAACGCAGTTCGGCGCTGTTCACGGTGCCTGCGCCGGCCACGCCGTCGGCTCCGTCGCCGCCGTAGCTGCCCTCGCTCCCCTCGCTGTCGGCTTCGTCGGTGCCGGTCGCGCGGCCGCCCTCCGCCGGTACGACGTACGCGGCCAGCCGCAGCGCGTGGTGCCCCTGTTCCGCGACGACCGCGGCGGCCCGGACCGCCGGGTGCCGCGTCAGGTGTTCCTCCAGTTCGCCCAGCTCGACCCGGTGTCCGCGGATCTTCACCTGGTCGTCGGCGCGGCCCTCGTAGGCGATGCGGCCGTCGGGCAGGCGGCGCCCCAGGTCGCCGGTGCGGTAGAGGCGTTCACCGGGCCGGAACGGGTCGGGCAGGAAGCGCGCGGCCGTCAGCTCGGGGCGGTCCAGGTAGCCGAGGGCGAGGCCGGGGCCGCCGAGATGGATCTCGCCCGTCTCGCCGTCGGGGCAGCGTTCGCCGTCGCGCAGGAGCTCGACGGCCGTGTGCGGCACGGGCCTGCCGATGGTGATGTCCCGGCGGGGCGCGCGGGCGGCGGTGCCGGGGCCGCCGGAGGTGGGCACCCGCTCGTACAGCGAGTAGATCGACGTCTCGGTGGGGCCGTAGATGTTCCACAGGGCGGCCGCCGGGGCGAGGGCCTCCGCGACGGCGGGTGTCAGGCTCTCCCCGCCCGAGACGATGCTGAGCCCGCGCGACGGCCGCCAGCCGAACGCCGCGAGGGCACCGAACATGGACGGCGTGCCCATCACGAACGTGGCCCGGCGCGCGTCGAGCGCCGCTTCGAGCAGCTCGGGGTCCCGGGTCACCGCACGGTCCACAAGGTGCACCGTGCCCCCGCTGATCAGCGGCAGCAGCAGCTCCAGTTGGGCGAAGTCGAAGGAGAACGCGGCCAGGGCGAGCACCGAGTCGTCCTCGGTGAAGCCGAACGTGTCCCTGCTGTGGGTGAGGATGTCGACGATGCCGCGGTGGGCGAGCACGGCGCCCTTGGGGGTCCCGGTGGACCCCGACGTGTAGATGACGAAGGCCGGATGGTCGGGCGAGCAGGCCACCGGCGTGCGCCCGGCCGGGTCCCCGTCCGGCGTGGCCCCCTCCCCGTCCGGCGTGGCCCCCTCGTCGACGTACACGAGCCGCACCTCGGGTCCGCGCGGCGGTTCCGGGATGCCGTGCCGCGTCAGGACGGCCGCGGGGCGGGCGTCCTCGATCATGAAGCGCAGTCGGTCCGCCGGGTATTCGGGGTCCAGGGGCAGGTAGGAGCAGCCGACGCGCAGCGCCGCGAGCAGCCCGGCCACCAGGTCGCGCGAGCGGTCCAGGTGGATGCCGATCCGGTCGCCAGGACGGGCCCCGGCCCGCCGCAACAGCAAGCCCAACTCATCGGCACGGGCGAGCAGTTCGGCGTACGACCAGGAACCGGACGCGTCCTGGACGGCGAGCCGCTCGGGTGTGCGCGACGCCTGGTCCTGCACCAGCCCGTGCACCGTCCCGACGCCGCCCGGCCCTCCGGACACGGACTCGGACTCGCCCCCGTCCTCGGACGCCGCCCCCTCCACCGCCCCAGGAACCCCGAAAGACCCACGAACCCCGAAAGACCCACGAACCCCGGAAGCCTCAGGAACCCCGAAAGCCCCCCGGAACAGCGCCAGTTCCGCCTCCACGCACTCCACGATGGTGGTGCTCCGCTTGAAGCCGTGCCGTTCCCCGTCGAACACCAGGTGCCGGTACGGCGCCGCCTCCGGCCGCACCCCCGCCAGGAACCGCTCGGCCTGGGCCGGCGGGCAGATCGGGTCGGCGCTGCCCTGGAGCAGCAGGAACGGCACGTCGACGCGGGCCGCGGCGTGGGCGGGCGAACGGGTCAGATAGGCGCTCTCGGCCTCGGGCCAGGGACCGACGAGCGTGTCCAGGTAGAACGCCTCGAAGCCGTGGTTCTGCGCGTTCCGCCAGGTCACCGGGTCCAGGACGGGGTAGTGCAGCGCCGCGCAGCTGTAGGTGTCGAGGGTGGTCAGGGACACGGCCGCGGTCCAGCCCCCGGCGCTCGCCCCGCGGATGGCGAGGCGGTCGGGGTCGGCGCCGCCCTCGGCCGCGAGGGCCTCGGCGACCAGGGCGCAGTCCGCTACGTCGGCGATGCCCCAGGCGTGCCGCAGCCGCTCGCGGTACTGCCTGCCGTACCCCGTCGAACCGCCGTAGTTGACGCCGACGACGCCTATGCCGCGGCTGGTCAGGAAGGCGATCTGGAGGTCGTAGGCCATGGGGAAACGGCTGGTGGGGCCGCTGTGGGCGAACACCACGTAGGGGGGCAGCTCCCCGGGCGGGGCGGTGAAGTCGGGGTTGCGCGGCGGGAAGACGACGGCGTGCACCGGGCGGCCGTCCCGGCCGTGGAAGGTCCGGGCCTCGGGCAGCGGAAGGAGGTCCGGGTGGGCGGTGGCACGCGGCTCGGACAGCGTCCTGTACGTGCCGTCGGACGTGTCGACGCACACGGCCGTGAAGTCGCGGTCCGCGCGTGCGCCGACCGCGATCAGGCGGTGACCGTCGCTCGCGAGCAGCGGCTCCCACTCGGTGAACGGGCAGGGCACCGGGTCGAGTTCCCCGGTGGCGGGGTCCAGGACGGACAGGGCCATGGAGTGGGTGCCGTGGACGACGGCGAGACGACCGCCGGGCAGCGGCGCGCACCAGGCGAGCCCGATCTTGGTCAGCGCCCCGGCGAACTCCTCCTCGCGCGGGCACACGGCGGTCACCCGCGGGGTGTCACCGTCGAAGGCGTTCCCGTCGAGGGCGGCCCCGTCGAAGGCTCCCTCGTCGAGGGCGGCCCGGTGCACGTTCCACCAGCCGGACCGGTCGGTGAGCACGTAGAGGTGCCCGTCGTCGGTCCACTCGACCTGGGCCACGGACTCCTCGGGACCGCCCGCCACCACGCGGGCGGCGGACAGGGTGCCGTCGCCACGGATCTCGGCGACGCACGCCTCGCTCGCGTCCCACGGCATGGCGGGGTGGTTCCAGCCGATCCAGGCGACGTGTCGGCCGTCCGACGCGACGCGCGGCCCCGTCAGGAAGTCGTGGCCGGACACCAGGGACCGCAGGGCGGCGCCGTCCTCGGCGGCGGAGCCGTCCAGCGGCACGGCCACAAGATCGCGGGCGGGGAGGCCTCCCGGGGCGGTGCGCTCCCGTACGCACCAGACCTCCGCCGGGGCGCTCCCGGCGGCGGGCAGCACCGGATCGACGAAGGACAGGGCGAATCCGGGGGGCGCGGCGGGCGTGAGCGGCCGCGGGGCGGCGTCCGGCGCCTTGGGGTCGTACCGGTAGAGCCGCTGGTCCTCGGCGTGCACGAACACGATCAGCGGGCCGTCCCCGGTGGCCGCGCCCGCCCAGGCCCGGCCCCCGTACTCCATGACCCTGCTGCGCACGTTCCACGGCGCGGGCAGCATGCTGCGCGCCCCGCCGTCCGCCTCGGCACGCATGAGCGTCGTGCGCCCGCCCTCCTGGGGCAGCCGCTCCGACCACCAGATCTCGTCACCGACGAACCCGGGCCAGTTGGGGTGACTGTCCGTGGCGGCGACGTGCGCCGCCGATATGGGTGAACTCCATGCCCCGTAGGGAGCGGCCTGTCTCATGACTGCTTCCTTCCGCTTCCTGCCGCGTCAGTGCACGGCGCGGAGCGCCCTCAGCACCAGCGATTCGTCGAGTCGTACGGGGTTGTTGGCCGCCCGCGCCGTGGAGCCGAGGCCCGCGGCGATGTAGTCCGGCAGCTCGCGCCCGGTCAGCCCGTAGTCGGAAAGCCGCGGTGACCAGCCCGTCTCGACGAGCAGATCGCCGAGCTTGGCGGGTACGCCGGCGGGCTCCAGGTCCCAGGCGGCCGCCACGGCCACGAGCTGGGACCGGACGTGGGCCGGGCCCCGGTCGTCCTCGCAGTGGCTGCCGGCCCGCTCGGTGTTGTAGGCGAACAGCCACTGGAGGTTGAGCAGGCAGGCCACGCCGTGCGGGACGCCGTAGCGGCTGGTCAGCCGGTAGGCGAAGGCGTGCGCGGCGGTCGTCCGGGTCGCGTTGATGGCCCGGCCGGCGTCCAGCGCGGCGCGCGCCAGCTGTTCCCGTACGGGCGCCGAGGTGTCCTTGAGGCCGTCGTCGAGCGGGCCGGTCAGGGCGCCGAGGGCCCGCAGCGCGTCGGCCCGCGAGGCGTCCCGCGAACGGCGGGCCCACAGCGACTCCACCGCATGGCACAGCGCGTCCATCGCGCAGCTCGTGGTGACCTCCGCGGGGCAGGTCGCGGTGAGTTCCGGGTCCACCACGGAGCAGGTGGCGGCGGCCAGCGGGTGGTCGAAGGACAGCTTCCGTTCCCCGTCGAAGACCGTCGCGAACTGCGTCACCTCGCTGCCGGTGCCGCTGGTGGTCGGGACCAGGACCAGGTTCCCGGCCGCCGGCCGCGGCTCGCCGCCCGCGCCCAGGCAGGCACGGGCCGCGGCGTCGTCGGCCGGCAGGGCGCGCACCATCTTGGCCACGTCCATGGCGCTGCCGCCGCCGAGCCCCACGACGAGGTCCGGGTCGAGGCGGTCGCGCAGGGCGCAGCCCGCCAGCACGTCGTCGAGCGCCGGGTTGGGCCGGAAGCCAGCGAACAGGTGGTGGCGCGGGGAGTCGAGCCAGTGGCCGAAGCCCGCCCGCGTCAGTCCGCTCTCGGTGGCCACGACCAGGACACGGCGCGCTCCGTAGGCGTCGACGAGGGCGTCGAGCCGCCGCACCGCGCCCGCTCCGAACACCACCTCGACCCCGCCGCGCGCCTCCGGGTCAGCTCCCACCGGACGTCTCCTCGCCGCGCAGCCGGGCCGCGAAGCCCTCGCGGATGTCGGTCGTGGTCATGGCCGCCGTGGCCCGGGAGAAGGCGGAGGCCCCGGCCCTGGCCACGCGGACGACGACGAGGTGCGGGCCGCCTCCGGCGAGGGCCGTGGTGAGCGCGTCGGTGACCTCGTCGACGGCGTCGCAGACGCGCGCCGACGCGTAGCCGGCGCCCTCGGCGACGCGGGCGAACCGCGTGGAGTGCGCGGTGGTCGCCTGCCCGCCGGTGGACTCGTAGGAGCCGTTGTCGAAGATGACGTGGACGAACTTGTCCGGCGCCGCCGCTCCCACGGACGACAGCGTGCCCAGGTGCATGATGGCCGCGCCGTCGCCGTCGAGGACGACCACCGGTGTCCCGGGGGTGCGCAGCGCGACCCCCAGGCCGAACGCGGCGGCGTGCCCCATCGAACCCTGCATGTAGAAGTGGTTCTTGGAGCCGGTGACGCCGAACAGTTCCCGCGAGGTGTAGCCGGTGGTGGAGACGACTGCGGCGCCCTCGAGGAGATGCTCGATCGCGCGCAGTACCGCGACGCGGCTGAGCCCGGCCTCGGGAGAAGCGGTGGCGGTCCCTTCGGCCTTCTCGCCGTCCTTGCCCCCGGCCCCCGCGGCCTTCTCGATGGCCCCCTTCTGGGTGAGGACGAACACGCTGCGGCCCGCGGCGAGTTCGGCGTCGGCGCGGTCGAGCGCGTCGGCGAGGTCCGCGGCCGTGGCCGTGGCGGGCACGGTCACGTGCGGCACGTCAAGGGCGTCCAGGAGCCGGTGCGTCGAGGTGCCCATCACCGCGTGCTGGGGCTCGTCCTGGGCCGGGTCGGGCCAGCCGCGCAGGCTCATGAAGACCAGGACGGGAATCCCGTACGTCACGGTGAGCGAGGCCAGCGGGTTGATGAGGTTGCCGAGGCCCGAGTTCTGGGCGATGACCGCGGCGCGGTGTCCGGCCACGGCGGCGCCCGCGGCGGCCGCGAGCGCGGCCCCCTCGTTCGCGGCCGGGAGATAGACGCCGTCGCGGGTCAGCCGCTCGATCGGCCCGCTGAAGTAGGAGCACGGGACGCCGGCCACGAAGCCGAAGCCGCGGTCCGCGAGCGCCGTGCAGAAGTCGTCGTTGGATATCACGCTTCCAGGGCCAGCCAATCCTCAAGTCGCTGCAGGGCGAACACGTCGGACACGGGAGCGATCTCGGACTCGACGCCGAGGGACGAGCCGTCCCGGTAGATGGTGCCGAAGGTGTCGCGCAGGGCCCGGACGGTGGCGCGCAGCCCCTGGTTGGCGTAGATCACCACGGAGACTCCGTGCGCGGTCGCGTCCGCCGCGGACCACTGCGGGTAGGTGGTGGGCACGATGACGACGGGCTTCCGCCCGTCCCAGCCGTCGAGGAACTCGACGATCTCGCCCTGGTCCTTCTTCTTGGAGTGGATGAGGACCGCGTCCGCGCCCGCGTCGGCGTAGGCCGTGCAGCGCTTGAGGGCTTCCTCGACGCCGAGGCCGTCGATGAGGGCCTCGGTGCGCGCGATCACGTAGAAGTCCTCGCCGCGCTGGGCGTTCTTGGCCGTCTCGATCTTCTGCGTGAAGTCGGTCAGCGAGAGCAGGGTCTGCGCGGTGTCCGCGAAGCTGTTCACCTTCGGGAACAGCTTGTCCTCGATGGCCACGGCGGTGATGCCCGCCGCCTCGTACTCGTGGACCATGTGCGCGACGTTCAGGTTGTTGCCGTAGCCGGTGTCCACGTCCGCGACGACGGGGATGTCGATGGCCTTCTGCATGTTGGCGGCCGCGGCCAGGTACTCGGTCATCGTCAGGACGCTGGCGTCGGGCAGGCAGCGCGAGGCGGAGACCTCGAGGCTGGACGACCAGACCGCCTGGAAGCCGGCCTGCTGGGCGAGTGTGGCACCCATGGCGTCGTGCGCGCCCGCGACCCGTACCAGGTCGCCTCGCGACATGACTTCACGGAAGGAGGCCCGATGAGAGGTCAAGGTTGCTGCTCCTTTGAGTCTCGCCGGAGGCACGGTCGGATGACCGTTTCCCGACGGCGGTTGGAAGGTGCGTACGGCACAGCGATGTGCGGCGGAGAACGGCGGAGAACGGCGAAGAAGCGAGCGAACGGCAGGGGTGGCCGCCACGGCGACGCTGCCGCGGCGCCGGCGGGCCGGTGGACCCGTGGACCGGCGGGCCGGTGGCCCGGGGAGCTAAGAGACCTCGGCGGCGATCCAGGTGCGCAGCATCAGCCGCTGGTGCCCGTGGTCGCTGTCCCGGAACTCCACCCTGCCGTGCAGGGTCCACCGGTTGTCGATGAAGATCATTTCGCCTTCCCCGAGGCGGTCCTGCGACCGCAGGCCGGGGTCGTCGAGCAGGGCGTCGAGCTGGTCGAACGCCTCGGTCTGGGCCTGTGTCAGGGGCGGGATGCCGGGCCTGCGGTGGCCGATCTCGATGTATTCGCGCAGGTAGTGCACGCGGTCCCGGCCGCCGGTGTGCTCCAGGACGGGACGCAGTACCGTGCGCGGGCTGCCCGGGGTGTCGTCCCGGGTGTCGAAGTGCACGGGCAGGCGCAGGGTTTCGAGCACCTCCGGGCGGTCGCTCAGCCGCTCGACGATGTCGGCGAGCCGGACGAGGACCAGGTCACCGCCGACGGCCGCCTGGTGGACGCAGGCCAGCGCGAAGTAGTCCGGCACGTCGGTGGGCCGGTGCGGGGAGTCCGTGTGCAGGCTGCCGCCGGTGCGGGAGTCGGAGTAGCGGCCGGTGGCGCCCTCGCCGAGCTGGACGCCGCGGTAGCGGACCTCGCGCAGCAGGGTGCCCTTGCTGTCCTGCGGGACGAGCTCGCCCAGGGCCGCCGACGCGGTGACGGCGAACTTCCGGTACTCCTCCTCGTCGAAGTGGCCGAGCCCGGTCAGCACGAAGAAGCCGGGGTCGCCCTCCAGGCAGCGCCGCGCGTGCGGCAGGAGCTCGGCGCGCAGTTCTTCGCGCGTAGCGCCCTTGCGCAGGTGCGCGGGGAGCTCGAAGCGCACCGGGTCGAAGGCATGGTGCGTGGTCATGTGATGGCCCTTTACAGAACTCGGCCGGACATGGCCGCGGGCGGCTCGATGCCCAGGAAGTGAAGACAGGTCGGCGCGATGTCCCGGAGGTCTCCGGACGGCGCGAGCGCGCGGTCCGCACCGAGCACCCACAGGGGCACGGGGCTCGTCGTGTGCCGGGTGCTCGGTGTGACGCCGTCGGCCTCGCGCATGCATTCGCCGTTGCCGTGGTCGGCGGTGATCACCAGGTACGCCCCGTGTGCCTCGGCGGCCGCGGCGATGTCCCGCAGGCAGGCGTCGACCACTTCGGCGGCCTGCCGCACGGCGTCGTAGTTGCCGGTGTGCCCGACCGTGTCGATGTTGGCGATGTTGGCGACCAGGAACTGGGCCTCGCCCGACTCCAGTTCATGCACGAGCCGCGCCGTGATCTCCCGGGCGGACATCTCCGGGGCGAGGTCGAAGCTGGGCACGTCGGTCCTGCTGTCGACGAGGATGTGCCGCTCGGCGGGCTGGAGTTGCTGTGTGTAGCCGTTCAGGAGGTACGTGACGTGCCCGTACTTCTCCCGCTCGGCGATGTGCACCTGCGCGAGCCCGGCCCCGGCGACCGCCTCGGCCAGCGTGCCCTCCACGTGGTCCTGGTCGAAGACCACGGACGCCGGGATGTCGTCGCTGTACCGGGTCATCGTGGTCAGCGGCCGGCCGGCCGCGGCGAGCGCGGTGGCGAGCTGACGCAGCCCGTCGGGGCGGAAGTTGGTCATGACGACCTCGTTGCCGGGCGCGATGCGGGGCGCGTCCAGGACGATCGGCGGGAGGTGCTCGTCGGTGACGTCACCGGCGTAGTGCTGCTCGACCGTGGCCCGCCAGTCCGCCACCGCCGCCGGTGCCTCGCCCTCGCCCGTGAGGGCGGCGACGACGGCTGCCGTACGGTCCGTACGGCCGGAGCGGTCCATGGCGAGCTTCCGGCCGACCACCGTGGCGAGGCGGGCGCCCTTCTCCTCCAGATGCGCGAGGTCGTGCAGGGCGGTGCGGGCGGGCACGTCGCGGCCGTCGCTGACGGCGTGCACATAGGTGCGGTCCGCCCAGCCGTACTCCCCGGCCAGGTCGAGCACCGCCGCGATGTGGTCGATGTGGCCGTGGGCGCCGCCCTCGGAGGCGATCCCGATCACGTGCACCGGAGTGCCGGCCGCGCGCGCTCTTTCGAACGCGGCCGCCAGCGCGGCACAGTCCCGAAAGCCGCCCTCGGTGATCGCCCGGCGAATTTTCACGGACGCCTGCGCAATGGTGCGACCGGTGCCGATGGTCAGGTGCCCGACTTCGGAGTTCCCTACTTGCCCCGGCGGCAGTCCGACCACCGAACCCGAGGCTTCGAGCAGGGTCACGGGAGCTTGCTCGGCCAGGCGGGAGATAAATGGAATGTCCGCTTCCAACAGCGGATTGTGCTTGCCTTCGGGAGCCCATCCCAGACCATCCAGCACAAGCAGCAGAAGGCGCTGCTTTGTGTCACCCACCTGAAAACCCCCGTTTTCGATCCGAAGCACCTCAGCGAGCCAATCAAGATCGCAGCAAGCTTCACCGAATGAACAGAGAGAGTCAAGGGGGTAACTTTGCGGAGTCAAACAAGTGGGCTAATGTCCAGTTTCGGGCACTTCTGAGGTTTAATTCTCAAAGGGCACGATAGCGGCTGGTCACAGATTTCGGCTACCGAAACAATGACCATTGACGCGCAATGTAGACACCGCTTAGTGTGCGTCGTCGTTGTGATCAACTCGGCTGCCACCAGTCGAATCCGCTCTGCACCGCAGGCCCATTCCCCCTTTGTGGAACTTCCGATTCCGGCGGTGGCACACGCGCCCGCCCGGCGCTGTTCGCCCTTCCCATTCGGGCACTTCCCCGAGCGTCGGCACACAATGCATTGCCAAATGTCACACAGCGCTTCACCAAATGCTTTGCCAAGAATTTTCTGTGCCCCGAGTATCTCTAGGAGTTGCTTTGACAGCGCAGTCGACCGCAGATGTCGGAGAATCCGGGGCCCTCGTGACCAGGCGCCTGGTCCTCGCCGACATGGCCCACCAGTACTCGGTCGCGCCGGTCACGGACGCCCCGGCGCTCGTGGCCGAACTGGCCGCCGAGACCGGTGACGGCACCCGGGCCATGGAGTTCCTGCGCCCGGAACAGACCGCGGCGCACGCGCTGTCCGTGGTGCCCGCGACGGGCCAGGACCGGTCGCTCGCCCCGCCCGCGCAGCCCCTGCCGACCTGGTCCTGCACGCACTTCCCGGCGGAGTTCACCGCTTATCTGGGAGCCGCTCTCGCTACGGAAGGCGGCGCACCGGAGGCTGAAATTCCGGGTTCCGCGGACGCCACCCCTTCCGCGGAACACGCGGACGTCACCCCTTCCGCGGACGCCGTCCTTTCCGCGCTCGGCCCGCTGCTGCTGCTGCGCACGCACACGACCGCTTCTCAGCCCTTCACCGAAGTGCTGATCTGCGCGCGGTACCGCGCGAACGGGACACTCTTCGTCCGGACCGCACGATTCCCGCACGCCGCGGATATCGGGCTCGCCGACCTGGTGGCGCGCGCGCTCGAGTACCGGACCGAGCTGCAGGACCACATGCGGATCGAGAGCAATGCCTACCTCAACTGCGAGGAAGGCATCGAGATCGAGCAGAAGGTGACCCTGCTCGACGACGCCTCCATTTGGTCCCTCACCAAGGACATGTGGACCGCCGTGGAAGCGGGCGACTTCCCGGGCTTCATCACGTACCCCGGCTACGAGCTGACCCGCTGGCATTTCGTCCAGCACAACTTCGAGGTCACCGGCCCGGCCGAGGAGGTCGGCCACTACGCCTTCCAGGAGAATCCCGGCAACCGCTACCAGCTCAAGATGAAGAAGTTCCCCGCCGACGCGCTGCGGCGCGAGGAGACCTTCCGCAAGGGCGTCGAGGTGCCGGACGGCGACTTCGAGGCGTACCTGGCACGGGAGTTCCCGGCGCTCCGGTTCAAGCGGCTGCCCAGCTTCCGGCGCACCCGGTTCGATGTGAACGTGCACTCCCTGGCCACGGGGCACGGCTTCGGCATCGAGACGGACGAGGTGACCGTGGACGCGGCCGGCGGGCGCAAGCTCCGGCAGGTCGAGATGGAGTACCTGGAGACCTACCGGCACGAGGGCCTCGACGCCGCGTCGATCGACGAGGAGATGGAGCGGCTGACCCGCCTGGTGGAGGCCTACCTGGCGAAGGCGGGCGTGGCCGCCGAGCGCGGCCACTACTCGAAGCTCTCGTTCCTGCGGGACTGCGTGGCGGCGGGCGCGACGGTCCCGTCCTCCGGTTCCTGACCCCGGCCCGCGCCCGCGGTGCCGCCGGGCGCGGCCACCCGCCTTCTGCCCTGACCGAGCTGGACGACAAGCCCGACCGAGCTGGACGATAAGGACGTGCGGCGTGAAGACAAGCCGACGGGGTATCCGCTCCTTCCGCGACATCACCCATGGCGATGTCGACCTGCGGCGCCCCATCGTGACGCTGTTCAGCGGAGGTCTGGACAGCTCCTACCTCCTGTACCGCCTGACGCAGGCGGGGGCCACCGATGTGCACGCCCTCAGCGTCGCGGTGGGCGGTGACGAGGAGCGGTCCCACATCGAGCGGATCACGACGGCGCTCGGGGTACGGCTGCATCTGGTGGACGGACGGGCCGCGTTCGTCGAGGAGTTCGTCAAGCCCGCGATCACCGCGCACGCCGTGTACCTGGACACGCACCCCGTCAGCTCCACCCTCAGCCGCCCGCTGATCGCCCGCGTCGCCACCGAGGTGGCCCGGGAGCTGGACGCCGGGGTGATCCTGCACACCGCGAACCGCTCGCAGAACACCCTGCGCAGGCTGAACGGCGCTCTGGAACAGCTGGGTTTCGAGGGGCACTTCGGCAGCCCCTACGACCTGGAGCCGGTGGACCGCGAGCAGAAGATCAAGGAGCTGCGGCACATCGGCCTGGACGAGATGGCCGAGCGGTCGGCCAGCGGCGACTCCAACCTGTGGTGCCGCGAGTTCGAGTCCGGAATCCTCGACGACCCCGAGGACCACGCCGTACCCGAGACCTTCTACCGGTGGAGCGCGCGGCCGACATCGGAGACCGGACCGGAGCCGCAGGACCTCACGGTGGCCTTCCGCGCCGGGGTGCCTGTGGCCGTCGACGGGGAGGAGCTTCCCCTCACCGACGTCATCGCGCGCCTGAACGAGGCCGTGGGCGCCCACGGCCTCGGCCGGTACACCGGCCTGGAGCATCTGCCGGGCGGCGTCAAGGTCCTGGAGGTGCGCGAGATGCCGGCGGCCTGGCTGCTGCTCGCCTCGCGCCGCCACCTGGAGACGGCCGCGCTGGACGCCGAAGTGCTCAGGGAGAAGCTGCACATGGAGCAGCTCTGGGTCCGGGAGTCGCTCGAAGGGCGCTGGTTCGGCGAACTCCGCGCCGCCTGCCAGGCGTTCATCACGGAGGCCGTGGCCCCCGTCACCGGCGCGGTGACCTGGCGGCTCGCGGGCGCCCGGACCACGACCACCGCGATCGTCGCGGACGCTCCCCGCTACGTACGCGACCGGGAGCACTGGGAGCAGGCCTCCATCAGGGAAGAGCTCTCGCACCTGGGCGAGGGATCGCAGACCGCAGACAGGGACATGCAGTGGTAGACCCCCAGCAGACTCCGGACCACTCAGTGGTGGACCCCCAGCAGACTCCGGACCACTCCGACCAGCGTCTCGTCGTCATCGACGCGAGCGTGCGCACGGCACGGACCGCGCACTCCCTGGAGTGCCACACGGTCTTCGTGCAGTTGCCCGGCGCGCCCGTGCAGGACCTGGTCGACGACCACTCCGGGTACTACACCGTGGACTTCGCCGAAGGCGCGGACCCGGCGCCGTTCGCCGACTTCGTCACCCACGTCCTGCGCCCGCTGGCGCCCACGGCGGTGGTGGCGCTGAGCCCGGCGGGCCTGCGCCCGGCCGCGGTGGCCAACTCCCTGCTCGGGACGCCCGGCACCACGGCCGAGACCCTCGACCGCCTGACGGCCGCGGTGCCGCCGGGCCGGGCCGACGACGGCCGGGAGCTGACCGCGTACACCTTCACCACGGCCGGGGAACACCGCTGGGTGGCCGTGCTGGACCCGCGGTCCGCCCCCGCCGCACCCGCGGACGTCATCCCCGAGCAGGCTCTGCCGGAGGCGGAGCACACCGCGGCGCGAGCCGCCCTGACCGCGTTCCTCGACGCCGCCGGGCTGCGGAACGGACCGGTGCGCGTACGCCTGCGGACGGGCGGCGGCGCGGTGCGGATCACGGCGGCCGAGCCGGTCGTGGACGACGCCGAGGCGGAGCTCGTACGGCAGCACACCGGCGTGGACCTGACCCGCCGGGCCCTCACCTGTGACCTGGGGCCCGCCGGCCCGGAAGGAGACGCGCGATGACGGACCGTACGCCGAAGCCGAGCGCGCTGTTCATCAACCACCACCCCTACTCGCACTTCAACCGGGGCGGCAACCACATCCTGCCGACGTCGGAACTCGACATCCATCTGGTGACCCGCAATCAGTTCCACGGCGGCGTGCGCGGGATCACGGATCAGCCCGTCGCCCATGTCGCGATGTGCGACGTGGACGCGGAGGAGCGGTGGCGCGCCGTCTGCGAGTGGACGCTGCGCACCCACCCCATCGGGCGGATCATCGCCGTGCACGAGCGGGCGGTGCTGCTGGCCGCGGAGATGCGGTCGAAATTCGGCCTGCCGGGACTGGACTTCGAGACGGCGTCACGCTTCCGCGACAAGCTCCTGATGAAGCAGGCGGTGCGGGCGGCCGACGCGGCCGCGGTGCCCGACTTCTCCGCGCTCGACAGCGTCGACGACCTCCTGAACGTGGACTGGAGCACCGGCCGCAAGGTCATCAAGAGCCGCTGGGGCCTGGCAGCCAAGGACCTCTACATGGTCGACACGCTGGCGCAGGCGCGCTCCATCGTCTCCGGCCTGGACCTCTCCGGCTCGCACTACGAGATCGAGGAGTTCGTCCAGGGCCAGATCTACCACTGCGACTCCGTCGTGCAGGACGGCGAGATCCGCTTCAGCAGCGTCGGGCGCTACCTCGCCGACCCGGCCGGGTACACGCCCGGCGGCATCTTCGGCACCGTCCTGGTCCGCGAGGGCGAGCTGGTGAAGCGCATCAACGAACTGAACGCGACGGTGCTCTCCGGCATGGGCCTCAAGGACGGCACCACTCACCTGGAGCTGTTCCACACGCCCGCCGACGAGCTCGTCTTCTGCGAGGTCGCGGGGCGTCCGCCGGGCGGCATCATCCCGCCGGTCATCCAGTGGCAGTACGGCTTCAACATCGTCGAGGCGCAGATCCGCATCGACGCGGGCCTCGACGTTCCGCTGGGCACCGACCCGGCGGCGCCGGGCGGCGGCACGTGCGGCTTCCTCGCCTTCTACCCGGGCGGCGGCGAGGCCCGCGGCATCGACCGCACGCGGCTGGACGAGCTGGGCGTCGTCGAGCACATCGCGACCCGGGGCGCGGGCGACGGCCGCGGCGGCGTCCGCCACTCCACGGACTTCCAGGACTCGTACGTGATCAAGGCCACGGACGACGAGGCGCTCCTGGAGCGGGTGGCCCGCATCCAGGACGAGTACTGGCACTGACACCCGGACCCCCTGCGCCGGCGCCGCCCCGAGCGGCACCGGCGCCCGGGTGGTCGGCGGCCCTCCCCACCGTGAGATAGCTCACCGTGAGGGCCCCGCCACGTCATCACCCGGGCCGCAACCCGCCGCGAACACGCCGTGAACACGAAAAACGGGCCTCACCAGGACTTTCGTCCGGTGAAGACCCGTTCATCGGTTCTTCTGGTGCGCGAGGGGGGAGTTGAACCCCCACGCCCTTTCGGGCACTGGAACCTGAATCCAGCGCGTCTGCCTATTCCGCCACCCGCGCATGGGTGTTGTCTTTGGGTCTCTCACTGAGTGGTGCGAGCGCCTGCCGACATCCAGAAGATTAGCACGGTGCGGACGGTGGATTCACATCCGTATTCGGGGGCACCCCGCACCTGGGCGCCCCCCGTCCGACCGGCCCGGATGCCACCCGCCGAGCGGCCAGGAACCGGCCGAACCGCCCGCCGGACGCAACCAAGCCACGCGTCAAGTCCTCCTCCTAGGTCCACAGCCGCGTGCGGGACACTGGCTTCGGACCCCCTCTACGATCCTTGGTAAGAGGAGGCCCGAGCCAGGCGGCCCGGCACGGGAACCCGGAAGGAGCCCTGAAGATCGGCGGCGGAGCCCCCGACGGAACCCCCGGGACCCCCCTGAGGGAACCCGGAGGATCGCGGAAGACCAGTGCGGGCATGCCTTGTGAGAGGCGACACTCGTGGTCTGGGCGGACAGGGGGAACCACCTGATTTCCCGGCGCGTGGATACGATCAGTAAGCAGTACGAGGATGACAACGACGGAGGAGGTGCCCCATGGGAGTCCTGAAGAAGTTCGAGCAGCGACTCGAAGGTCTGGTCAACGGCACCTTCGCCAAGGTGTTCAAGTCCGAGGTCCAGCCCGTCGAGATCGCCGGCGCCCTCCAGCGGGAGTGCGACAACAACGCGACGATCTGGAACCGCGAGCGGACGGTCGTCCCCAACGACTTCATCGTGGAGCTCAGCGCGCCCGACTTCGAGCGCCTGAGCCCGTATTCGGGACAGCTCGGCGACGAGCTCTCCGGCATGGTCCGGGAGTACGCCAAGCAGCAGCGCTACAGCTTCATGGGCCCCATCAAGGTCCACCTGGAGAAGGCGGAGGACCTGGACACGGGCCTCTACCGGGTGCGCAGCCGCACGCTCGCGTCGAGCACCTCGCAGACTCCCGACAACGCTCCCGGCGGCCCGGCGGGCCCCGGCGGGCCCGCCGCCCCCGGCGGCGGCCCCACGAGCGCGGGCCAGGGCCCCCGCGGTGGCCATGGCTATCCGCAGGGCCCCTCGGGCGCCCCTCCCATGCCTGCCGCGCCGCCGCCCGGCGCGGCCGCGGGCCGCGGGGCCGCCGCGGCGCCGGGCCGGCCGCAGGGGCCGGGCGCAGGCCCTCTTCCGGGCGCGCAAGTGCGGCGCTGGATTGAGATCAACGGCAATCGCCACCAGATCTCCCGCCCGACGCTGGTGCTGGGCCGCAGCACCGACGCCGATGTGCGGATCGACGACCCCGGCGTATCGCGCCGGCACTGTGAGATCCGGACCGGAACGCCCTCGACGATCCAGGATCTCGGGTCTACCAACGGCATCGTGGTAGACGGGCAGCACACCACCCGCGCTACGCTCCGCGACGGCTCGCGGATCGTCGTGGGCAGCACCACCATCATTTACCGGCAAGCCGAAGGGTGAAGCGGGGGCAATGTCAGAGCTGACCCTGACGGTCATGCGGCTGGGTTTCCTGGCCGTTCTGTGGCTGTTCGTGATCGTGGCCGTCCAGGTCATCCGCAGCGACCTGTTCGGTACGCGTGTCACTCAGCGCGGATCGCGCCGTGAGGGCGGCCGCCAGCAGGCGGCCCGCCAGCAGCAGCAGGCCGCGCCACCGCAGCAGCGCCAGCAGAGCGGCGGCCGCCAGCGCCGCGGCGCCCCCACCAAGCTGGTCGTCTCCGAGGGCACCCTCACGGGCACGACGGTCGCCCTCCAGGGGCAGACGATCACGCTCGGCCGGGCGCACGACTCGACCATCGTGCTGGACGACGACTACGCCTCCAGCAGACATGCCAGGATCTACCCGGACCGTGACGGCCAGTGGATCGTCGAGGATCTCGGGTCCACGAACGGCACGTATCTCGACCGGACCCGCCTGACCACCCCGACGCCCGTTCCGCTGGGCGCGCCGATCCGCATCGGCAAGACCGTCATCGAGCTGCGGAAGTAGTACGACAATGAGCGAGCGGAGCGAGCGAGCCGACGCGGTCCAGGACTTGGACGCCAGCGCGCTCCCGACCGGAGGGTGGGCACCGTGCGGATGTACCCGGAGCCGACGGGCGAGGTGCGCATGAGTCTGTCACTGCGCTTCGCCGCCGGATCGCACAAAGGCATGATCCGGGAGGGGAACGAGGACTCCGGCTACGCGGGTCCGCGTCTCCTCGCCATCGCCGACGGCATGGGCGGCCAGGCCGCCGGCGAGGTCGCCAGCTCCGAGGTGATCTCGACGCTCGTCACCCTCGACGACGACGTCCCCGGCTCGGACATCCTGACCTCGCTCGGCACGGCCGTGCAGCGGGCCAACGACCAGCTCCGGCTGATGGTCGAGGAGGACCCGCAGCTCGAGGGCATGGGCACGACGCTCACGGCCCTGCTGTGGACGGGCCAGCGGCTCGGTCTCGTACACGTCGGCGACTCGCGCGCGTATCTCCTGCGCGACGGCGTGCTGACGCAGATCACGCAGGACCACACCTGGGTGCAGCGGCTCGTCGACGAGGGCCGCATCACCGAGGAGGAGGCGACGACGCACCCGCAGCGCTCGCTCCTGATGCGCGCGCTCGGCAGCGGCGACCATGTGGAGCCGGATCTGTCGATCCGTGAAGTCCGCGCGGGCGACCGGTACTTGATCTGTTCGGACGGCCTGTCCGGCGTCGTGTCCCACCAGACGATGGAGGACACGCTCGCCAGCTATCAGGGCCCCCAGGAGACCGTGCAGGAGCTCATCCAGCTCGCGCTGCGCGGCGGCGGCCCCGACAACATCACGGTGATCGTCGCCGACGTCCTGGACATCGACACCGGAGACACCCTCGCGGGCCAGCTCTCCGACACCCCCGTGGTGGTCGGCGCGGTCGCCGAGAACCAGCTCCAGGCGAACGACGACGGCGCCATGCAGACCCCCGCCGGGCGCGCCTCGGGCCTCGGCCGCCAGACGCCCCCCAGCCCCTCCGGAGGCGGCTTCGGCCCGCCCGGGAGCGGCGACAGCACCCCGGGCTTCTCCCCGGAGGGCGGCTCCTTCGGGACGTACGGCGACGAGGACTTCGTGAAGCCCGGCGGCGGCCGCAAGTGGCTGAAGAGATCGCTGTACACGGCGCTCGCCCTGGCCGTCGTCGGCGGCGGCCTCTACGGCGGGTACCGCTGGACCCAGACGCAGTACTACGTGGGCACCAAGGACGAGCACGTCGCGCTCTACCGCGGCATCGACCAGGACCTCGCGTGGGTGAGCCTGTCGAAGGTCGAGAAGGACCACCCCGAGATCGAACTCAAGTACCTGCCGCCGTATCAGCGCAAGCAGGTCGAGTCGACGATCTCCGAAGGCAGCCTCGAAGACGCGCGGAAGAAGATCGACGAGCTGGGTCTGCAGGCATCGGCGTGCAAGAAGGACGCCGAGCGGCGCAAGATCGAGCGGGAGAACCGCGAGAAGAACGAGAGCAACGCCAAGCCCGGCGAGGGCGAGGCCGGCGGGCAGAACGGTCAGCCCGGCCCCGCCGAGACCTCCAAGCCGGACTTCCGCAACGCGAACGACAAGAACGCGACAGACGCAACAAGCGCGAAGAACACGGCGAACGCCGCGAACGCCAAGGACGAAAAGTCCGAGTCCACCACCGCACCGACTCCCACACCCGGCCCCAGCCTCTCCGAGCAGGAGAAGGATCTGGTCCCGCAGTGCGGTAAGCAGTAAGCAGCCGTTGGGGGCCCTTGCACGCCATGAGCAGTAGCACTACACACACGTCGACGATCGGCGCCATCGGTGCGCCGAGCCGGCGCAACACCGAGCTCGCGCTCCTGGTGTTCGCCGTCGTCATCCCGCTGTTCGCCTACATGAACGTGGGCCTCGCCATCTCCGGCGAGCTGCCGCCCGGCATGCTCGGATACGGCCTGGGCCTCGGCCTGCTCGCCGGCGTCGCGCACCTGGTCGTGCGCAAGTTCGCGCCGTACGCGGACCCGCTGCTGCTCCCCCTCGCCACGCTGCTCAACGGCCTCGGCCTGGTGGTCATCTGGCGGCTCGACCAGTCGGAGAAGCTCCAGCAGCGACCCACGTTCTCCGAGGCCGCGCCGAACCAGCTTCTCTACTCGGCCGTCGGCATCGCCCTGTTCGTAGGCGTGCTGCTGCTCCTGAAGGACCACCGCGTCCTGCAGCGCTACACGTACATCTCCATGGTCCTCGCGATCGGCCTGCTGCTGCTCCCGCTCGTGCCGGGCCTCGGCATGAACGTCTTCGGCGCCAAGATCTGGATCCGGATCGGCGGATTCTCCATCCAGCCCGGCGAGTTCGCGAAGATCGTCATCGCGGTGTTCTTCGCCGGCTATCTGATGGTGAAGAGGGACGCGCTCGCGCTCGCCAGCCGCCGCTTCATGGGCCTGTATCTGCCCCGTGGCCGCGACCTCGGTCCGATCCTGGTCGTCTGGGCGATGTCCATCCTGATCCTGGTCTTCGAGACCGACCTCGGCACGTCGCTGCTGTTCTTCGGCATGTTCGTCGTGATGCTGTACGTCGCCACGGAGCGCACCAGCTGGATCGTGTTCGGTCTGCTGATGTCCGCGGTGGGCGCCGTCGGTGTGGCGTCCTTCGAGCCGCACGTGCAGGTGCGTGTGGACGCCTGGCTCGACCCGTTCAGCAAGTCCGTCATCGCGGAGACCGGCACCGACCAGATCGCCCAGTCGCTGATGGCGTTCGGCTCCGGCGGTGTGCTCGGCAGCGGGCTCGGCCAGGGCCACTCCGACCTGATCGGCTTCGCCGCCAACTCCGACTTCATCCTCGCCACGTACGGCGAGGAGCTGGGCCTGGCCGGGATCATGGCCGTCCTGCTGATCTACGGCCTGATCGTGGAGCGCGGTGTGCGCACGGCGCTCGCCGCCCGCGACCCGTTCGGCAAGCTCCTCGCGGTCGGCCTGTCCGGCGCCTTCGCGATCCAGGTCTTCGTCGTCGCGGGCGGCGTCATGGGCCTGATCCCGCTGACCGGTATGACCATGCCGTTCATCGCGTACGGCGGTTCTTCGGTGATCGCCAACTGGGCGCTGATCGGCATCCTGCTGCGCATCAGCGACACCGCGCGCCGCCCGGCCCCGTCGCCCGCCCCGAACCCCGACGCCGAGATGACCCAGGTGGTACGGCCGTGAACAAGCCTCTGCGCCGCATCGCGATCTTCTGCGGTCTGCTCGTCCTCGCGCTGCTCATCCGCGACAACTGGCTGCAGTACGTGCAGGCCGACAACCTCGCCGAGCACGAGATGAACCGCCGCGTGCCCATCGAGCGGTACGCCCAGCCGCGCGGCGACATCATCGTCGACGGCAAGGCCATCACCGGCTCGCAGAAGGTCGACGGCGACGACTTCAAGTACAAGCGCACGTACAAGAACGGGCCCATGTGGTCGCCCGTGACCGGCTTCGCCTCGCAGCGCATCGGCGCCACGCAGATCGAGTCCATCGAGGACCGCATCCTCACCGGCAACGACGACCGGCTCTTCTTCCGCCGCAGCCTCGACATGCTGACCGGCAAGAAGAAGGAGGGCGGCAATGTCGTCACGACCCTCAACGCCGACGCCCAGAAGGCCGCGTACGAAGGCCTGAAGGGCCGTGGCAAGGGCGCCGTCGCCGCGATAGACCCGTCGACGGGCGCGATCCTGGCGCTCGCCTCGACGCCTTCGTACGACCCCTCCAGCTTCGCCGGCAACACCAACAAGGAAGCGGAGACCTTCGGGAAGCTGGACAAGGACTCCGACAAGCCGATGCTGAACCGCGCGCTGCGCGAGACCTACCCGCCCGGCTCCACCTTCAAGGTGGTCACGGCCGCGGCGGCGATGGAGCACGGCCTGTACACGGACATAGACGACAAGACGAAGTCGCCGCTGCCGTGGACGATGCCGAACACCACCACCGAGCTGAAGAACGAGGGCAACATCCCCTGCAAGAACGCCACGCTCCGCGAGGCGCTGCGGGTGTCCTGCAACACCGTCTTCGGCAAGATCGGCTCGGACCTCGGCAAGGACAAGATGCTGGAGACGGCGGAGAAGTTCGGCTTCAACGAGGAGCAGTTCGTCCCGGTCCGCTCCAACGCCTCCGTCTTCCCCAAGGAGATGGACAAGCCGCAGACCGCCCTGTCCTCCATCGGCCAGTTCGAGACCGCCACGACGCCGCTGCAGATGGCCATGGTCACCTCCGCGATCGCCAACGACGGCACGCTGATGGAGCCGTACATGGTCAAGGAGCTCCAGGCGCCGAACCTCGACGTGATCGAGAAGCACTCGCCCAAGGAAATGAGCGAGCCCATGTCCAAGGAGAACGCGCAGAAGCTCCAGGACATGATGCAGACCGTCGTGAACGAGGGCACGGGAACCAGCGCCAAGATCCCGGGCGTCACAGTGGGCGGCAAGACCGGTACCGCGCAGCACGGTCTGAACAACAGCAAGAACCCGTACGCGTGGTTCATCAGCTACGCCAAGACCGACTCGGGATCGCCGGTCGCCGTGGCCGTCGTCGTCGAGGACAGCGACGCCAGCCGTGACGACATCTCCGGTGGCGGTCTGGCGGCGCCGATCGCGAAGGACGTGATGAAGGCGGTTCTCGACAGCAAGAAGTGACCCCTGTCACGGCCCCTTCACATCGGTGCACGTTGCGATACCGGTCCTGTATCGGGTGACGGTTGCGGCCGGGTCACATCAGGCGAGCCGGGTACGGTATGCCCGGACAGCACACCGCCGGACCGCGCAACACGGTGCGGTCGGGGACCGACGGAGAGGGCTGGAATAGCTATGGAAGAGCCGCGTCGCCTCGGCGGCCGGTACGAGCTGGGCCAGGTGCTCGGCCGCGGCGGGATGGCGGAGGTCTACCTCGCGCACGACACCCGCCTCGGCCGCACCGTGGCGGTGAAGACGCTGCGGGTGGACCTCGCCCGCGACCCGTCGTTCCAGGCCCGGTTCCGCCGTGAGGCCCAGTCGGCCGCCTCGCTCAACCACCCGGCGATCGTCGCGGTCTACGACACCGGCGAGGACTACGTCGACGGGGTCTCCATCCCGTACATCGTCATGGAGTACGTCGACGGCTCCACGCTGCGTGAGCTGCTGCACTCCGGGCGCAAGCTGCTCCCCGAGCGCGCCATGGAGATGACGATCGGCATCCTCCAGGCCCTGGAGTACTCGCACCGCAACCAGATCGTCCACCGCGACATCAAGCCCGCGAACGTCATGCTGACGCGCAACGGCCAGGTCAAGGTCATGGACTTCGGCATCGCCCGCGCGATGGGTGAGTCCGGCATGACGATGACGCAGACGGCCGCGGTCATCGGCACCGCGCAGTACCTCTCGCCCGAGCAGGCCAAGGGCGAGCAGGTCGACGCGCGCTCCGACCTCTACTCGACCGGCTGCCTGCTCTACGAGCTGCTGACCGTCCGCCCGCCGTTCGTCGGCGACTCCCCGGTCGCGGTCGCCTACCAGCACGTACGCGAGGAGCCCCAGGCCCCCAGCGTCTTCGACGGCGAGATCACGCCCGAAATGGACGCGATTGTCCTGAAGGCGCTCACCAAGGACCCGGACTACCGCTACCAGTCGGCCGACGAGATGCGCGCCGACATCGAGGCCTGCCTCGACGGCCAGCCCGTCGCGGCCACCGCCGCCATGGGCGCCGTCGGCTACGGCGGCCACCCCGACGACCAGGCCACGGCCATGCTCCGCCCGCAGAACGGCGGGCCGGGCCACGGCCAGACGTCCATGATGCCGCCGGTCAACCCCGATGACGGCGGCTACGACGACGGGTCGCGGCGCGGCCGCCAGAAGAAGAGCAGTACGTCGACGATCCTGCTCGTCGCCGCGGGCATCCTGGTCCTGGTGGGGGCGATCCTCATCGGGAAGTGGGCGTTCAGCGGGAGCGCCGGCAACAACGACAGCGTCACGGTGCCGACCTTCGTCGGCAAGAAGCTGACCGAGGCCGAGACCTCCGCGAAGAACGTCGACCTGGAGATCAAGGTCTCCGAGCGCAAGCCGTGCGAGAAGTACCCCAAGGGGGAGATCTGCTCGCAGGACCCCGGCCCGGACGCGGAGGCCGAGAAGGGCGACACGGTCAATGTGGTCGTGTCGACCGGTGCGCCGAAGGTCGCGGTGCCGAACGTCATCGGCAAGGACATCGACGCGGCCACGGAACAGCTCGAGGCCGACAAGTACAACTTCATCGTCAAGCCCAAGCAGGTGGAGTCCACGGAGCCCGAAGGCCAGGTCCTCGACCAGGATCCGGTTTCGAGCACCGAGGTCCAAAAGGGCAGCACCATCACCCTTGAAGTCGCCAAGAAGAAGACCCAGACCCCGGTCCCGGACGTCTCCGGCCAGACCTGGGAAGCCGCCAAGAAGCAGATCGAGGACAACGGCCTCACCCCGGTCCGCTCGGACGTCGAGAGCGACAGCGTCGAGGAGGGCAAGGTCATCCAGACCTCGCCTGCGGCCAACACGCAGGTCGACCCCGGCTCCACGGTGACCGTCCAGGTCGCCAAGAAGAAGGCCGAGGAGGAGCCGCAGGACGTGGCGGTCCCGGCCCTCGGGGGCCAGAAGCTCTCCGATGCCCGCGACGCCCTTGAGGACGCGGACCTGACGGTCGGCAACATCACGGGCCCGCAGGACGACGACGCCACGGTGGTCCTGTCCGACCCGCCCGGCGGCCAGCAGGTCAAGACCGGCACGGCGGTCAACCTCGTGACCACTGGCGGCAGCCCGGACGGCGGCAACGGCAACGGCGGCGGTGACAACGGAGGCGGCGGCTTCATCGAGGGCGCCACCGGCTTCGGCCGCCACGAGCGGGACTGACCCGCACAGCGACACGGTACGTATGAGGGCCCCGGCACCATCAGGTGCCGGGGCCCTCATACGTCGACGACGCTCAGTCCAGCTCCCGCGGCGGCGTCCGCTCGCTGTCGACCTTCTCGATCCGCTCCAGCTTGCCCCACACCACGTAGCGGTACTTCGACGTGAAGACCGGGGTGCACGTGGTGAGCGTGATGTAGCGGCCCGCCTTCTTCGCGCCCGACTCCTTGGGGATGGGGTCCAGGACGCGGACGTTGTACTTCGAGGTCTCGGGGAGGGTCTTGTAGACCTTGTAGACGTACCACTTGTCGCGGGACTCGAAGACGATCGGGTCGCCCTCGTCGATCTTGTCGATCTTGTGGAACTTCGCGCCGTGGCCGTCGCGGTGCGCGGCCAGCGTGAAGTTGCCCTTCTTGTCCTGCGGCAGGGCGGACTTGATGGGGTCCGTGTAGTAGCCGGCGACGCCGTGGTTGAGGGTCTTGCTGTTGGTGCCCTTGGTGACCAGGATCTCGCCGCCGCTCATCGCGGGTACGTGCAGGAAGCCGATGCCGTCCTTGGTGTCGATGGCGCCAGGCCCCTTGGCCTCCCAGTGGTCGCGGACGCGGTTGCCCTGCTTCTTGGCCTCACGGTCCGCTATGACGTTCGTCCACCAGAGGGAGTAGACGACGAACAGGCCGAGGATCAGGCCCGCGGTGATGAGGAGTTCACCGAAGACGCTGACGGCCGTCGCGATACGGCCGCGGCCGCGCTGCCGCGGCGCGGGCGCGGGCTTCGACTCCCCGGTCCGCTGCTGCTCGTCCTCGTCGGTGGTGGCTGCCACTGCACCTGCCCCGTCTGTCCATGCGTCCTTGGCCCCTAGTCGACCAGCGCGGGCGGTTTGCCCTTGGCCCGTGGCCGGTCCTCGACCATCTTGCCCCACACGATCATTCGGTACTTACTCGTGAACTCGGGGGTACAGGTGGTCAGTGTGATGTAGCGGCCGGGTTTCGTGAAGCCGGAGCCCGGCGGCACCGCGTTGAGCACCTTCGTGTTGCCGGGCCCGGTCTGCGGCAGGATGCTCGCCATCTTGTAGACGAAGTACCGGTCCTGCGTCTCGACGACGATCGGATCGCCCGGTTCGAGGCGGTTGATGTAGCGGAATGGCTCGCCGTGGGTGTTCCGGTGTCCGGCGACCGCGAAGTTGCCGGGGTTCGCCTCCGGCATCGGGGTCTTGGTCCTGCCCTTGTTGTAGTGGCCGACCATGCCCCGGTCGAGGACCTTCTGCTTGTCGATGCCCTCGGCGACCGGCGTGACGACGTCCAGCTTCGGGATGTGCAGGAGGGCGAAGCCCTGGCCGGGCTCGAACGTCCCCGGCTTGCCCTTGCCCTTCGCCCAGTCCTCCTGGAGCTTGCGGGCGGCCTCGTCGGCCTGCTGCTGGGCCCTTATGTTCGTCCACCAGAGCTGGTACGTGACGAAGAGGAGCATCAGGACGCCCACGGTGATGAAGAGTTCGCCGATGGCACGGCTGGCCACGGTGGCCGGGCCCGGCTTCGCGGCGCGGGCCGCGCGGCGGGCTTCCACGCGGGTGAGGGGGCGGCCGTCCTCGCCGGTGGGCGGCGCGGGGGTCTTGGCCGCGGGCTTCGTACGACCATGCGCGGAGGCCCGGCGCCCCTTGTGCTTGGCGGCCTTGCGGCGCGCGGCCCGCCCTCCGGGGACCACGGCCTCCGCGTCCGCCCCCGGCTGCCCGACATCGGCTCCGGTACCGGCTCCTGCCGTGGCTCCCGCTATGCGGCGCGTGTCCGCCGTACGCAGACCGATGGTTTCGTCGTCCACGGGGACCCCGGGGCCGACCGGCTCCGCAGAGCCCACAAGTTCCGGATCCGGGCCCTCCGAGCCCGGCGGAACTTCCCCACCCGGCGGAGCCGACCCGCTGCGGAACCACGGCGACGGATGCTCCCCCGCCCCGGCGGCGTCCCCGCCACCGTGCGCGGTCACGCCGTGGCCCTGCCCACCACCGGGGCAAGCCCGCTCGACCGGGCGATGGCCCCGGTGTCCCCGCACTCCACGAGCCAGTTGGCGAGCATGAGGTGGCCGTGTTCGGTGAGCACCGACTCGGGGTGGAACTGGACGCCCTCGACGGGCAGTTCGCGGTGGCGCAGGCCCATGATGATGCCGTCGGCCGTGCGCGCGGTCACTTCGAGCTCGGCCGGGACCGTCGCGGGCTCGGCGGCCAGCGAGTGATAGCGGGTCGCGATGAAGGGGGACGGCAGGCCCGCGAAGACGCCCTTGCCCTCGTGCTCGACCGGCGAGGTCTTGCCGTGCAGGAGTTCCGGCGCCCGGTCCACCACGCCGCCGTACGCCACCGCCATGGACTGCATGCCCAGGCACACGCCGAAGACGGGCACGCCGGTCGCGGCGCAGTGGCGGACCATGTCGACGCACACACCGGCCTGTTCGGGGGTGCCGGGCCCCGGTGACAGGAGCACGCCGTCGAAGCCGTCCTGGGCGTGCCGGAGCTCGACCTCGTCGTTGCGGAGCACCTCGCACTCGGCCCCGAGCTGGTACAGGTACTGCACGAGGTTGAAGACGAAGCTGTCGTAATTGTCGACGACAAGAATGCGGGCGCTCATTCGTCCACCGTCACATCATTGAAGGGCAGCAGCGGCTCCGCCCAGGGAAACACGTACTGGAACAGCACATAGACGACCACGAGGACGAGCAGCAGCGAGAGCAGCGCCTTCACCCACGCGTTCCCGGGCAGATGCCGCCAGATCCAGCCGTACATGCCGTCCCTTCCGTCGTCAGGCGCCACAGGGCGGCGCCGTAGAGCACCAGACTAACGGCGCAGTGCGTCGGGTTTCCCTTGCTCCACCGGCTGGGTGGCATCGAGGTGGGCCCAGGCGATCAGGCGGTGACTGTGGCCCCACTCGGGTTCGCAGGTGGTGAGAGTGAGATAGCGGCCGGGCTCGCGATAGCCGGATTTGCGCGGTACGGGGTCGATGACGCCGATGTCCCCGGGCAGCGTCCGGTACGGCTTCTTGTCGATGCGGTACGTGAACCAGGTGGTGCCGTCGGTCAGGACGACGGCGTCGCCGGGGCGCAGCTCGGGGAAGTCCTTGAAGGGGTCGCCGTAGGTGCGGCGGTGGCCGGCCACGGCGAAGTTGCCCTTCTGGCCGAGCTGGGCCGTGCGCGCGTAGTGGCCGAGGCCCTTCTTGAGGGTGCCGGTGGCGGTGCCCTGGAGCACGGGCTTGTTCCACGTGAAACCAAAGCGCGGGACGTACATGACGGCGAAGGGCTTGCCGTCCCGGTACGGGGCGGGCTCCGGCGGCGAGGCATCCGCCGGCTTGTCGTCGGTGCGGGCCGCGACCGATCCCCGCGCCCACTGGTCCTGCAACTGGTCGATCTGGCTGTCCATGGCCCGGTCGGCCTTCACGCCGGTCCAGAACAGGACGTAGACGACGAAGAGCACGATCACGGTGCCCACGGTGATGCACAGTTCGCTGAACGTCCGGACGACTGCTCGTACCGACACAAGCTCCCCCAGCGGCTGCCGGCGGCAGGCTCCGCCGGCTCGGCTACTCCACGGGCTTCGCGTACGCGCTTACTCCACGGGCTTCGCGTAGTGGAGATCCACTGTGCCCGAGTAGCCGGGAAGAGTCACCGCCCCGTCGTCCTCGACTTTCCAGCCGAGCCCGTAGGCGTTGACGTACAGCATGTAGTTCTGGATCTCCGGGGAGGCCGCGAGGGCCTTCCTGAGCTTGTCGGGGTCGCCGACGGCGGTGACCTTGTACGGCGGTGAGTAGACGCGGCCCTGGAGGATCAGGGTGTTGCCGACGCAGCGCACGGCGCTGGTGGAGATCAGGCGCTGGTCCATGACCTTGATGCCCTCGGCGCCGCCCAGCCACAGCGCGTTCACCACGGCCTGGAGGTCCTGCTGGTGGATGACCAGGTCGTTGGGCTGGGGCTCGGGGTAGCCGGGGAGCTTGGCGGTGGCGTCGGGCGGGGCGTCGGCGAGGGTGACCGTGACGGCGTCGCCCTTGAGCTTCTTGGTGCCGGCGTTCTTCTCCAGGGCCTTGAGGCGGGCGTCGTCGGCCTTGGTGCCGGGGCTGTCGCGCTGAGCCAGGGAGTCGACGTCGTCGCGCAGCGAGCCGTTGGAGTCCTCCAGGTCCTTGTTCTCGCGGCTGCGTTCCTGGATGAGATCGGAGAGCTTCAACAGGGAGGCGTCGGTGCGGATGTTGGTGCCCTTGGCCGTGTTGAAACTGGTGACGAAGATGAGGCCGGCGAGGGCGAAGACGGCGATCGTGAGCAGCCGCACCGGCCGCCAGCGGGGGCCCCGGCCCTGCCCTCCCGGGAAGTCGGCAGAATTGCTCAACGTACCCTTATCTCCTTCACCGCCGCGGAAGCACTACGCTAACGGACGCCCGGGGGAGGACTTCGCCCACCGTTGTGCCGTAGTTCCGGCCCCGGCGCCCCACCCCGTTCCCTGCGCGGCCACGCAGCGCATCGACAGGAGAGACCCTCGTGCCGAAGTCACGTATCCGCAAGAAGGCAGACGACTACACGCCGCCGTCGTCGAAGAAGGCGACCAGCATCAAGCTGACGAACCGGAGCTGGGTGGCCCCGGTCATGCTGGCGATGTTCCTCATCGGCCTGGCCTGGATCGTCGTCTTCTACGTCACGGACGGGAAGCTGCCGATCGACCCGCTGGGCAACTGGAACATCGTCGTCGGCTTCGGCTTCATCGCCGCGGGCTTCGGCGTCTCCACGCAGTGGAAGTAACGCTTCCACTCACCGGAGGGCCCGCTCCGCGAGTCATGGGAGAGCCCGCTCCGCAAGCCCTGGCCTGAGTTATCCACAGCGCGAGCACTGCCATCCACAGACCTGGGGAAAGGTCTGAAGATCTGTGGATAACTCTCCGGAGGTTGACGCCGGTGTGACTGGCCCCGCTCACCGCACCGGCGCGCACACCCCTTGTCCTGCCTGGGAAAACCCGGACCGGCGAGGCGAGGAACACCCGTTCCCCACTTCGTGCACAAGATCGGGCACAGACTGTGGACAACGAGGGTGCGCGCGCCGGTCCGCGCACGTCAGGTGAGCTGGGCCGTCCGCAGCACCACGGTGACCACGATCACCGCGAACACCACCGCGCACGTGCCCCACTGCACCAGGGCGCGCCGCTCGCGCGGGGCGTGCACCATGCCGTAGGCGATGGCCACACCGGCGACCAGGCCGCCGACGTGTGCCTGCCAGGCGATGCCGCTCCAGGTGAAGGTGAAGAGCAGGTTCAGCGCGAGGAGCGCGATGACGGGGCGCATGTCGTAGTTCAGGCGGCGCATCAGGACGGCCGTCGCACCGAGCAGGCCGAAGATCGCGCCGGAGGCGCCGAGGGAGGCCTGGTTCGCGTCCGAGACCAGGTAGGTCAGGGCGCTGCCGCCGAGGCCCGACAGCATGTAGAGCGCGAGATACCGGGCGCGGCCGAGCGCCGCCTCCAGCGGGCCGCCGAGCCACCACAGGCCCAGCATGTTGAACGCGACGTGCCAGATCTCCTGATGCGTGAACATCGACGTGACCAGGCGATACGTCTGGCCGTCGGCGACGCCCTCGGTGGGCACGAACGGGTGCGGCGGCCACTGGCCGATCAGCACCAGGTCGTTGAGCAGGCTGTCGCCCCGCACCCGCACGGCGACGAACACCAGCAGGTTGAGCGCCAGGATGATCTTCGTGAGCAGCCGGGGGTCCTGGGCGATGGTGCCGCCCGCGATCGTGCGCGGCTGACTGGCGGCCGGCGGGTGCCCGGTGCCCGAGCCGCCGCGGACGCATTCGGGGCACTGGAAGCCGACCGAGGCGCTGATCATGCACTCCGGGCAGATCGGCCGCTCGCAGCGGGTGCAGGTGATGCCCGTCTCGCGGTCCGGATGCCGGTAGCAAGCCGGCGGGCCCTGCGCGTCCCGCGGCTCCTGCGGGCTCCCTGGCGCCTGGTCCATTGCGGTCCCCTCATTCTCCATACGAAGGACGTCGTGAACGCGCCGCCCCGCCCTTCCTCTACGGATGGGCGGGGCGGTTTGGTTCCCTCAGGGGGCATGCCGCGCGGGCGTCCCCCCGGAGAGCACGCGTCGGCGCTCAGCCCTCGCGCTGCTCGATGACGACGGACTCGATCACGACGTCGTTGACCGGGCGGTCGGTGCGCGGGTTGGTCTGGGTGCCGGCGATGGCGTCCACGACCTTCTTCCCGGCGTCGCTCGTGACCTCGCCGAAGATGGTGTGCTTGCCGGTCAGCCAGGCCGTCGGCGACACAGTGATGAAGAACTGCGAGCCGTTGGTGCCGGGGCCCGCGTTGGCCATCGCCAGCAGGTAGGGCTTGTTGAAGGCCAGGTCCGGGTGGAACTCGTCCCCGAACTCGTAGCCCGGACCGCCGGTGCCGTTGCCCAGCGGGTCGCCGCCCTGGATCATGAAGCCGCTGATCACCCGGTGGAAGACCGTGCCGTCGTACAGCTTGTCCGTGGACTTCTTGCCGGTCGCGGGGTGCACCCACTCGCGCTCGCCCTTGGCGAGCTCAACAAAGTTCTTGACCGTCTTCGGAGCGTGGTTCGGCAGCAGCCGAATCTCGATGTCGCCCTGATTGGTCTTGAGGGTGGCGTAAAGCTGCTCAGCCACGATCTGCCTTCCGTTGTCCTCTGTGACACCCCGATCCTCGCACGGACCGGATTGGGACGAGTAGCCGCCGAGTGGGCGCGCGCCGCCGGGATCCGTGGCATTGTCGTCGACAAGCTCCGCTTGTACCGAATTGATCGCGTTCCCAGCGAGTTCTCCGCGAGTTCCCTCGGGTCCCAGCGAGTTTCCCCGGGTCCCAGCGAGTTCCCTCAGGTCCCAGCGCGTTCACGGGCAGCGGCCGATGACCCGGATGCCCGTCCTCGCATGCCCCGGATCCATCCGGCAGGCATGATCCCGGAAAGGGTGGAAAGGTGACATACCTATACGCCACCAAGGAGGAGGATCCCGTGACCCGCAAAGAGAGCGTGCGCGCCGCGGCCCACTCGGCGAAGGACAGCGTGCGGCACGCCGCGGACGCGGTGGCACCGTACGCGGACAAGGCGACGCACGTGGCGCACGAGGCCCGGGCGCGGCTTGCCCCGAAGGTGTCGCACGCCGCGCACACGGCCGCCGACCAGGCTCGCGTCCAGTTCGACTCGCACCTGGCGCCGCGCGTGGAACAGGCGCGCAGCCATGTGCCGCCGAAGGTCGACCACGCGGCGCACGAGGCCGCCGTCCGCACCCGTAAGGCGGCACGGCAGGCCGCCGACTTCTCCAAGCCGCGCATCGAGCACGCCGTGGCCGTGGCGGGCCCGGCCCGCGAGGAGGCCGCCGCCCGCGGCGCCGCCGCGCTCGCCGCGCTGCGCGGGCAGGTCACGCCGCGGGAGATCGAGCGTCTTGCCCGCCGGCACGAGCGCCGCGCCCGCGCCGGGCGGCTGGCCAAGCGCCTGGCCGTCCTGGGCGTGCTCGCGGCCGGCGCCGCCGCCCTCTGGAAGTGGTGGGACAAGCAGGCCAACCCGGACTGGCTGGTCGAGCCCCCCGCCGCCACGGAGGTCCCCGACCGCGCGCCGCTGACCTCGGTCGACGGCAGCGGCCAGACGTCGCTCGACCCAGAGGTCCAGGCCAAGCAGGCCGAGGCGGAGGCGGACGCGGACGCGGGCGCGGAGGGCCGCGAGGAACGGGGCTGAACCCCACGCGAGGCGCGGGTTGGGCTCCTTCCAGGAAGCGGGGCTGAACCCCAGCGCGCGGGAGGACCGTGAGGAACGGCAGGACCGTGAGGACCGGCAGGACCGTGAGGACCGGCAGGACCGTGAGGACCGGCAGGACCGTGAGGACCGGCAGGACCGCGGCTCGGCGCGTGGGCTTCCCGGCCCGAGCTCCCGGCCCGTGCTCCCTGCCGGAGCTCCCGGCTGGCTTCCCGGCCCGAGCACGGCCTCACGAGACGAGCTCAGAGCACGGGCTCCCCGGCCCGTGCTCTCTGCCGGAGCTCCCCGACCCGAGCACCCGGCATGAACCCCTGTCCCGTCAAGCACCGAACTCCGGAGGGGCGGCTCACAGCCAGAGCCGCCCCTCCACCACCTCCCGCGCCACCTCCGTCAGCTTCCGCTGCCGCGCACGCGCGTACCCGCGCAGGAGCGCGAAGGCCTCGACCGTGGAGAGCGACCGCTGGGCCGCGAGCACGCCCTTGGCCTGTTCGATGGTGGTACGGCTGGTCAGCGCGTGCTCGAGCTGCCCGGCCAGGGTGCGGCTGCGGTGGAGTTCACGGTCCCGGAGCAGCGCGATGGCCACGACGTCCGCGAGCGACTGGCCGAGCGCCAGCGCCTCGTCGGTGAGCGGCTGGTCATCGGTGCCGAAGAGCACCAGCGCGCCGACGGTCCGCTCACGCCCGCGCAGCGGCCGCGCCGCGACCTCCGTATAGCCGAGACCGAGGGCACGCGGAATGTACTGGGGCCAGCGCTGGCGGGCGACCGGACCCCTCAAGTCGGTCCTGGGCACGGGTTTCCCGGTCTCCCGGCAGTAGGGGCCCGGGCCCTGGCCGCGATGGTGGGCGTAGCGGACCAGGTCCCTGGCCCCGGCCTCGGAGGCGTAGACCTCGCCGGACGCGGCACCCGCCGGGACGACCAGGACACCGCAGGCGCGGGCGCCGACGAGTTCCCGGCTGCGGTCGGCGAGCGCGGAGAGCAGGACGGGGACGTCGAGGGGTGCGTCGGGGGTGCCGCCGGCCAGTTCCACGAAGATGTCTGCGAGACGTTGCCGCGGCGTCGTCATGACCGCCCCTCCGGAGTGAGCCTGAGACCACCGGACACGATGTCCCGCGCGAGCGTCTCCAAGGGCACGCCGAGAGCGAACGCGCGGCCCTTGATGAGCGTCAGCGCGTCGTCGACGGTCCGGCCGATGTGTACGGACACCATGCCCGCCGCCTGCTGGACGACGTCCCGGTGGTCGGTCCCGCCGTACAGCTCGGGGTCGGCGTCCGGGTCGAGCAGCACCATGCCGGTCAGCGCGCCCACGACGTCGGTGAAGCCCCGGCTGCGGACGAGCCCGGGGCGCGGGTCGAACACCGCGAGCGCCCCGAGACAGACGTCCGACGTGAACAGGGGCATGGCGGCGACCTCCCGGACACCGAGCGCCCTGAGCGCGGGACCGCAGCAGGGCCAGCGCTCCTCGATGGCCGCGTGCGAGGCGGCCACCGTACGGCGGCTCCTCGTCGCGTCCTTGGTGGGGCCCTCGCCCAGCATGAACTCCAAGTCCTGGGCGGTACGGGCCAGTTCGTCGGAGGCGGCGACGGCCAGCTGACGCTGCGCGGCGTCGACCAGGGTGAGCGCCGCACTGCTCGCGCCGCACGCGTCGGCGACGCCGGTCATGAACCGCGGCCGCGCACCGCCGCCCTGCCCCCACCGCACCATGCGCCGGGCGAAGGCCTCTTGGAGCTGGGCCGACGAGCGGTGACAAGCCGCGACCCGGCGCAGCGCCGCGGCCGTGTCCCCGTGCACCGACTGCCCCGGCTCCGCCGCCCACGCGTCGTGCCGTCCGGCGGACTCCTCGGCACGGTGCGCGCGCTCACGTGCCGCCGCCGCGCGCTGCCACGCGGCGGCCGCCTGGCCGGCCTGGCCGTCGCCCGGGGTCACGTCCGAAGCCTACGCCCGGGTTTCCCGCCCCAGTGGGCGGATTCGGGCCTCTCCTCCCACGTCGGCCGGATGGCACACCCCGCCGCCCGTCACCCCGAGGCCCCGGCCCCCCGGCCCTTACGCCATGCGGCCCAACCGGCCGTGCGCGACCGGGCCGTCGCGAGTGTCCTTGCAGGTATGGGCTACGGCATAGACGGCCCGCGCGAAGCGGGCACCACACGACGGGACGCGCTCGGGCTTGCCGCGGGACTGCTGGCCGGCGGGGCGCTGTCAGGAGCGATGGCGGCACCCGCCGCCGCGGACGACGACTGGGCACAGGGGCAGGACGACTGGGCACAGGAGCAGGCCGACTGGCCCTCCGGGGAGGAGTGGGCCTACGGGGAGGAGCTGCGGGCGGCGCAGGAGGACTGGTGCGTCGCGGACCTCGACGAGGAGTTCGAGGCGGATCTCGCCGCCGCGGACGCCCTGCTCCCCGAGGAGGACAGCCGCGGACTCGCCGCCGTACCGGAGCGCCCCAGGGGCCGCTACACCCGGCCGCTGCGCCGCCGCTACCGCGTCACCTCGCGCTACGGCGTGCGCGGCAACTGGGCCGCCGGGCACCACACCGGCATCGACCTGGGCGTGCCGCGCGGCACCCCCGTGTACGCCGTGGCAGGCGGCGTCGTGGTGCTCGCGCGCTGGTCGGGGGCGTACGGCAAGGCCGTGACGGTACGCATGCGGGACAGGCGGTACGTGGTGTTCGGGCACCTTTCGCGCATCTCGGTGCGCCAGGGGCAGCGCATCCGCACCGGCACCCGGATCGGCTACAGCGGTGCCACCGGACGTGCCACGGGCCCGCACCTCCATCTGGAGATACGGGCCCGGCGCGGCTACGGATCGGACATCAACCCCGTCTCCTACCTGGCCAGGCGAGGGGTGCGGCTGCTGTAGCCGGCTGTCCGGGGCCGTCCGCCGCGGGCTACCCGACGGCGGGCAGCGCGTTCGTCACGGGCGCCACCAGGTCGGTGAGCTGGTGCAGTTGGTGGAGCTGGTTCATGCCGCTGAGCTGGCTGGCCACGGTGGGCAGCTGGCGCCGGTGCTTGGCGGGCATTCCTGACGACTGCAGGTCGTCGAGGGTCTCCACGATGGAGATCCCGGGCTGTGCCTGAGCGCCGGTGGACGCGTGCGCGGCGGGCGCGGTCAGCGCCGCGGCACCGGCGGCGAGCGAGACGGCGGCCATGAGTCGGCGTGCTGATGTCATGTCCTGAAAAACGCCCGGGCCCGGTGAAGGATACGGTCCGCGCGGCACTGTCACTCATGGAGCGCACCTCGCGCCGACACATTTCCGGGCACCCGAACATACGCCTTTGGAATTCCGTCCGCCCCCGCACGAGTTCTCGTCCCGCACGAATCCATGCGGCCCCATCCGCCGTGACCTCGTGTCAACACCGGGCGTTAGAGGAACTGCGGTCGCCCCTATGCGGTCGCATTTCCCAGTCAAAGGAGAACGTGATGTCTCGCATCGCGAAGGCAGTCGCTGTCACGGTCGGCGCGGGTGCCGTCGTGCTCAGCGGCGCCGGCCTGGCCACGGCGGACGCCGGCGCGCAGGGCAAGGCCGTCGGCTCCCCCGGCGTCCTCTCGGGCAATGTGCTCCAGATCCCCGTCAACATCCCGATCAACGCCTGCGGCAACACCATCGACATCGTCGGCCTGCTGAACCCCGCCTTCGGCAACAAGTGCGAAAACAAGGGCGGCCACCACGGCTACGGACACCACGGCTACGGACACTGACCCGAAGCGCAGCGAAGCCCCCGGCGCCGACCGGGGGCTTCCCTGTGTGCGGGCACACTACTCGGCGTACCGGTAGATCCCTTTGTGGCTGAGCATGTCCTGCGGCGTGCTCCGCCACGGCGGCATCGGCTGGCGGCGCGCCACGATGCGCCGGTACTGCGGCTCGCCCACCGAGGGCGGCTTCGCCGGGAGGTACGGGTCCGAGTCCGGCCGCAGCCGCTGCCAGCGGGTCCACAGCAGGTCCACGAAGGCGTGGTGGAGCCAGAACACCGGGTCGTTCACGGAGGCGCCGCCGAGCATGTGCCCGCCGACCCAGCGGTGCACCCGGTTGTGGTTGCGCCAGCGCTCGCTGCCGGTGGCGGACGTCCAGCCCTCCAGGCGGTTGCGGAAGCCGCGCGGCGAGGTGGAGTCCCAGGGCGACACGTCGTACACCGTCTCCGCCATCGCCCACGCCACGTCCTGCCGGGTCGGCAGCTTCAGCGGGTCGCCGGGGCGCCCGAGTTCGCGGGTGAGGAAGTCCCCGTCGGTGACGCCCTCCTTGACGACCCAGCCGTTGCGGCGGGCGAACGGCCCGGTCGTGACCCGCCGGTCGCCCCGCCGGCCGGTCCCGCCCATCAGGTCCTCGCCCCACAGCGACGCGGCGGGCGTGCGGTCCTTCGTCCAGTCCCAGTACGGCACGGTGACGCCCGGGTCCGCCCGGCGCAGGGCCCGCTCGAAGTCGAGCAGGAAGCGGCGGTGCCAGGGCAGGAAGGTGGGGGTCATATGGGCGACGCGGAGCCGGTGTTCGCCGTCCGAGACGTAGAAGTCGATGTGCGTGCGCACGAATTCGTCGTACTCGCCGCTGCGCTTGAGCCGCAGCACGGCGTCGACGAACCGGCGCCGCTCACCGCGGCTCAGGCTGTTCTGGTTCTTGCGGGTGTACACCACGGTCGGTGTCCGTCCGTTCTCCGCTCGTCCGCCGGTATCCGGCCGTCCGCCCGTTCCCGGTCAAGGGTGCGGGGCAAGGCTCAGTGGAGGCGGCCGCTCAGGGTCTGGTACGTGCCGAGCTCGTCGACCGCGCCGCGGGCGGCGGCCAGCGGGGTCGCGTACGACTGGTAGTGGTCGAGCATGCTCAGGTAGCCGCCGTCGGCGCGGCGCATCAGGCCGAGCGGCTGCCCGTCCACGGTGACCTGCCAGCTCTCCGGGCCGTGGGCGCCGCCCCGGGTGGTCGGCTCGCCCTGGATGCGCCGGCCCCGGTACGTCTCGTCGAAGGCCGGGCCGCCCGGCGCCTCCGGCTGCCCCTCTTCGTCCGGCTCGCGCAGCCCGCGGAAGGCACCGACGGCGCCGAGGACGGCGGTGGCCGCGGCCGCGATCAGGTGGCGGCGCGTCAGCCGGTGGACGGTGCGTACGGACGGCACTGCGACGTTCTCCTCCGTGCGTCGAAAACATGCGTCGGATTCATTCGGCGGAATCTTGCCTCGGAACCCTTGCGTCGGACTCTTGCCTCGGACTCTTGCGCCGGAACTCGGCGTCGTATCAACGGAATTCAGCTCGTCCAGAAATCCCACCAGCGCGTCAGGATCAGCATCCCGATGACCCCCGAATGCAGCACGGGAAGCACCCAGGTGAACTCGTCCAGGAACATGCGCAGCCACGCGGGCGCGGGCAGAAATCCGCGGCGCACATTGTGCGACGTCACGTACCAGAACATGAGCAGCGTGGCCGCCCACGCCAGACAGCACCACAGGCACAGGGCGTTGACGCGGTAGAGGGACTGGATCTGCAGCCAGGTGCAGAACGCGACGCCGAAGGCCGTGCCCGCGTTCAGCGTCAGCCAGTACCAGCGCGGGAAGCGGGCCCCGGCCAGCAGGCTCACGCCGACGCACACGACGACGGCGTACGCGACGAGCCCCAGCATCGGGTTGGGGAACCCGAACGCGGCGGCCTGGTCGCTCTTCATGATGCTGCCGCAGGCCACGACGGGGTTCATGCTGCACCCGGGGACGTAGTCCGGGTCCTGGAGCAGCTTGAACTTGTCGAGGGTGATGACCCAGGAGGCGAGCAGTCCCGCCGCGCCCGTCAGGACGAGCAGCAGGGCGAGGCCGCGGCCGCTCCCGGCCGTCCGGGAGCTGTCCGGCTCGGGAGCGGCGGCGGTGCGGGCGGCGGTCCGGGCGTCAGCAGCGCCCTGCGCCGGTACCCGGCCCGCCGGTGCGACGGCGCGCATCAGCCGCGCAGCCTGCGCACGGGCAGCAGGCAGTGTGCCGCGTTCAGCATGGTGTCCTCGGAGCCGGCGAAGTCGCGCAGCGCCTCCTCGGCGACGGGGCTGCCGGGCTTGCCCTCGGGCCAGGCCCGGGTGGTGATCATGAAGTAGGCGTGGCCGCGCGCGCGTACGGCGGCGAGCCACTCCGGCGGGACGACGCACTGCGCCCTGACGTGCGGCATGTTCACCACGGCCTGCTCGGCCTCGACGAGGAGGCTGACGGGCAGGGAGGGGGTGCGGGCGCCGTCGAGGACCGGGCCGCCGAGGGGCAGTCCCTCGTCGCGCAGCAGGGTGCGCATGGCCTCACCGGTGGCCTCGGGGCCGCCTTCGGTGTCCCCCAGGGAGTAGGCCAGCAGAAAGGCCATGTCCTTCTCGTCCTCCGGGTGTTCGCCGCTCCAGGCGAGCACGGCGAGGGTTCCGAGATCGGCCACCCGGAAAGGGCGCTGTTCGTTGGACGTTGAGGTCATGGGGTGCACGCTATAGACGCCCGGGGGCCGTTCGGCGGGCTTTGTCACCTGTCTGGCGGAGCGCGGGCGCGGCACCACACGATGGGGGCACAGAGGTCGCGCGCTTGACGCGGTCGGCCATGGACGCCGAAGGGCCGGTCCGGCGAACGAGCGCTGGAACCGGCCCTTTCGCCTCCGGCTGCGGAGGCGGCCCCGAGGGGTGTGTCAGTCGTGTGTCAGGCGTTGACGCACTTGTTGCCGAAGGCGGGGTTCAGCAGGCCGATGATGTTGACGCTGTTGCCGCAGGCGTTGATCGGGATGCTGATGGGGACCTGGATGACGTTGCCCGAGAGGACGCCGGGGGAGCCGACCGCCGCGCCCTCGGCGGTGGCGCCGTCGTGTCCGCCGGCGAAGGCGGTGCCGGACGCGGCACCGGCGGCGAGGCCGGCGGCGGCGATGACCAGGGCGGCCCTTTTGGCATTCTTCATGATCAAAACCTTTCCTTGGGTTTACTCCAGCCTATGGACATGAATGCGAAAAACATCGCAATAACACGCCCAGGCGGCCCCATTCCCCGTTCGGGCCAATACCGCGTCGGCTCAAGCGAATTGAGGAACTTGCCCGGCGGAACTTGCGGAGTGAACCTGCGCAGTGAATGTGCCAGGTGCGCATGCCGGGTGACCTCGTGGGCGATCTCGGCCGGGTGAACCTACTGCCCGAGCGGAAGTCCGCCGAGCATCTTCGTGGGGCCACCGCCGGAGTTCAGGCCCTCGGCCGCGCCCGAGACGGTGTTGACGACGGAGTCCTTGTTCTCGGTGTCCAGCATGTTCGTGCTCACCGGCTTCGTGGCCAGCGCGTTCTGCCCGAGAACGGTCTCCAGGCCACCGTTCAGGCTGGTGGGGGTCAGGCCGTTCGCGAACGCGGGGGTGGCGGTTCCGGCAACGGCGATGGACCCGGCCAGGACAGCGGCAGCCTTGAGGGACTTCATCGTGTTCCTTTCTTCGGCGACTTCGGTCGCCCAGGAGGGCACCGTTCAGGCAGCGATTGCCTGTCGTCTCTGTTCACTACGCCTAACGAGCGCAGGACGGTACGGAAACCCCTGGGAAGGAAACTTCCCCCGACCCTCAGGGATGAAAGCGGCCCGCAATTCTCATATCAACGGGCGTATTTTCGCGCGGAGTTGACGATGCCACCCGCCGCCCCGGTCACGAAGGGGGCGGCGGGTGGCGGAGGTGCGGGGGCGGGCTCAGACGGGCAGCTTGACGGGCAGTCCGTCGGTCGGCAGCTTGGGCAGCGCGGGCAGGCCCGGCAGGTTCGGCGCGGGCAGGCCGCCGCCGAGGAGCGTGGCGACGGCGAAGTTGACCAGGCCGGTGAGGACGGCGGGCACTGCCTTGGCGACGGCGGCGGGGTCGCCCGCGGTGACGGCCTTGACGAGCGAGTCGACGGCCTTCTGCAGCGCGGCCAGGGCGTCGTCCTTGAGGTCCATCGGCGCCCGGACGCCCTCGGGAAGCTGGGCGCCCTTGGGGGCCGCCGCCTTGGCCGAGTCGATCGCGGACTTGATGGCGTCGACGTGCTTGGTCAGCTCTGCGTCCGGCAGCTTCCCGTTGTCCGCCTTGACGGCGTCAGTGACCAGGTCGGTGACCGGCTTGACGACACTGCTGATGTTGCCGAGAGCCTCCGTCTGCTTCAGGAGCGCGTCGGCACCGGGAACAGGCGCCTGTGGCGCGCTCTGCGCCGCCTCGCGCGCGGTGTCGTCCTGGGACGCGGCATAGACGGGCCCCGCGGTGCCGAGCAGCAGCGCCGAGCACAGGACGGGGGTCGCGATACGCCGTACGGGCAGAGCTCGCATAGGTCATTTCCCTTCGGTGATGCGTCGGATCCTGTGATCACCGTCTAAACGGCACCGCCTTTCCGCAACCGAACGATCACGGCACGTATCCGCACCGTCTCGGCTGAAACAGCATCAGCGCAGGTGAGAAGCAAGCCGGATGGGCACCCGATGCCCCGGCGAGCAACGTCCATCCGGAGTAGCCGCGGGCGGCCGCACACACGGAAGCGGCGGCTGCCCCCGGGTCCGGGGCAGCCGCCGCTGTGCCGACTCTGCGTCGAGCGACGCCGCGTCAGTCGTTGACGCAGGTGTTGCCGAACGCCGGGTTCAGCAGGCCGATGAGGTTGATGCTGTTGCCGCACAGGTTCACGGGAACGTGGATCGGCACCTGGATGGGGTTGCCGGAGAGGACGCCGGGGGAGTGGGCGGCCGCACCCTGCGCTCCGGAGTCGGCGGCGGCGACACCGGCGCCGCCGGCCACCGTGGCGGCGGCGACGGCGGTCAGGGCAAGGGCCTTGCTGGTACGCGACATGGAGTTCTGCTCCTTGGTCTGATGATGCGGAAGCCGTGCGTGATGCCCGGTGTGGGGATCAACTGGCTTGCCCGACGGGGGGTTGTGCGCCCAGATGAGTGATATGCCCCTTGCCGATCGGCCACACGCTTCACTAATCCGACACACGCCTACAAGTCGGTCGAAATTAGGGCAATTAACGCTACTGTTGCGCTTCCTTCTGAGTCTATTTCCGTCATAGGCGCTCAGATGCACACATCACACATTCAATGCGACCAACCGCTCCCTGCTGTGGTTCGGAACTGCCGTGGTCCAGAACTGCCGTGGTCCAGAACCGTCGTGGTTCAGAACCGCTGCCGTTCGGAACCACTGCCGTTCGGAACCCTGTCGTTCAGAACTCTTCACACCGTGGAAGGCCAGTGCCGTCATGCGTCATCTTCTGGGCCCGCGTCGTGTGCTCGTCGTCCTGCTCTCCCTCACCGGCTGCCTCGCGCTGAACGGCACCGGCGCCGCCGCTCCCGCCCCCGGCGGTGAGCGGGACCGCCTCGCCTTCGCGCAGCGGTACCACGCGGTCCAGCACGGCGGGCTCGTACGGGCCGCCAACTCGGTGGTCACCTGCCGCCGCCCGGTGATCCGGCCGGTCCCCCGCCCGGTGCCGCGCCCGGCCGCGTCGTGCGCGGACGTGCGCCGCGGCGGGCCCGGCGCGAACCACGACTTCGAGATGTTCTACACGGACATCGACGACGACCCGAACACGTACAACTCCACCGCGGGCGAGGTCCGGCTGCCCGCGCGGTCCAAGGTCTCGTACGCCCGGCTCTACTGGGGCGGCAATCTGAGGGCCGGGGAGCGGAAGCCGGCGAAGGACAACGGGCGGGTGCTGGTCGCCGAACCCGGCGGGCGCTACCGGGCCGTCCTCGCCGACACCCTCTCGGGCCACCGCGCGGGCGGCGCGGACGTGTTCCAGGCGTCGGCCGACGTGACCCGCCTCGTCCGCCGCTCCGGCGCGGGCCTGTACACGGTCGCGCAGGTCAACGTGGCGAAGGGGCACTCCAAGACCGGGACGTGGGGCGGCTGGACGCTGGTCGTGGCGTACGAGAACGCCGCGCAGCCCCTGCGTTCGCTCGCCGTGTGGGACGGCTTCGGCGCCCTCGGCGGACCGGGGAAGCAGCGGAACACGGCGCACACGGTGCGCATGAAGGGCATGCCCGTGGCGCCCGGCGCCGACGGGATCGCCGGGATCGTGGCCTACGACGGCGACCGGGGCGTGCGGGGCGACGCGGTCCATGTGTCCGCCGGCCGCGGCAGGCCCGTCCCGCTGTCGGACCGCGCCAACCCCGCCGACGACGTACTGAACTCGACCATCGGCGAGCCGGGCGGACCGGCCCGCAGGAAACCGGCGTACGCCAACACCCTGGGCTACGACTCCGACGTGCTGCGCCTCGGCGACCGACTGCGCGGGCAGCGCGGGGAGCTGACGGTGCGGATGTCCGCGCGGCGCGACGCGGCCTGGACCGGCGTGCTGTTCGCCGCCGTGGACGCGCGGCGGGCGGAGGCGAGACGCGTCGGGGTGGAGCGGAACGATTCGCGGCGGGCCGACTTGCGGCGGGGCGACTCGCAGCGGACCGACTTGCGGCGGGCCGCATCGTGGCGCGCGGACGAGCGGCACGCGGACGTGCGGCGGGCCGACTCGCGGCGCGCGGACGTGCGGCGGTAGCGCGGCGCCCGCCGTGTCCGGCCGTCCCGGTCCGCCGTCTGCGGCCGTCCTGGTCCAAGGAACTCAAGGAGTCGTGCATGCACCTGCCTTCGAATTCCTCGCCCGCGCCGCGGGTCCTGCACGTCAGCCAGCCTGTCGACGGGGGTGTGGCGCGCGTCGTCACCGACCTGGTCCGGGCGCAGCGCGCGGCGGGCATGGACGTGCACCTGGCCTGCCCGGACGGCGGCACCCTGGCCCGGTCGGCCGCCCCCGTCCCCGTCCACCCGTGGGCGGCGGCCCGCTCCCCCGGGCCCGGCCTCCGGTCCGAAGTACGTGACCTCGCGCAGGTCGTCGACGCCGTCCGGCCGACCCTCGTGCACGCGCACAGCGCCAAGGCCGGGCTCGCCGCCCGTGTCGCCGTGCGCGGCCGCGTACCGACCGTCTTCCAGCCGCACGCCTGGTCGTTCGAGGCGGTCGACGGCAGCGTCGCCCTCCTGGCCCGCACCTGGGAACGGCACGCGACCCGCTGGACGGCGCGCACCCTCTGCGTGAGCGAGGCGGAACGGGACACAGGGCGTCGCGCGGGCATCGTCGGGCCTTGCTCAGTCGTCCCGAACGGCATCGACCCGGAGCGCTTCGTGCCCGCCGACCCGCGCGCGGCCCGCGTCCGGCTCCTGCCCCCGGACCACTTGGCCGCCGGCCCTCTCGTGGTGTGCGTCGGCCGCCTGTGCAGGCAGAAGGGCCAGGACGTCCTGCTGCGCGCCTGGGCCGAGGTGGCCGCGGGCCTGCCCGGGGCCCGGCTCGTCCTGGTCGGCGACGGGCCGGACGCGGCGGCTCTGCGGGCGCTGGCGCAGGCGCAGGACCTCGCTTCCGTGACGTTCGTGGGCGCGGCGGACGACGTCGCGCCCTGGTACCAGGCGGCCGACGTGGTCGTACTGCCGTCCCGCTGGGAGGGCATGGCGCTCGCGCCCCTGGAGGCCATGGCCTGCGCGCGGGCCGTCCTCCTCACCGACGTGGACGGCGCCCGCGAGAGCCTGCCGGCCGCGCACCACGCCCACGCCCTGGTCCCGCCCGACGACCCGGCCGCGCTGGCCGGGGCCCTGACCGCCCTGCTGCGCGACCCGGTCCTGCGCGACGCGCTCGGCGGCCGGGGGCGCGCGCACGTCCTGGACCACCACGACGCGCGCCGCACGGCGGCCGCGGTCGAAGCGGTGTACCGCGAACTTCTGGGCACGGCGCCCACCGAGCACAGGGAGTGCAGGAGCACGTGAGCGCGGAACGTACCGTCACCTCGTCCATCTCGTCCGCCTCGTCGACCTCGTCCGCCTCGTCGACCGGGCAGTCCGAGCAGACCGCTCAGCCCGAGCAGACCAGGCAGCCCGAGCGGGACGAGACGGGCGAGCCGGGCGAGCCGGGCGAGCCGGGCGAGCCGGGCGAGCGGAACCGGACCGGGCGGCTCGTCGTCTCGCCCCGCGGCGCACCGGACGGCCGTGGCGGCCCCCGCGGCGGGCGGCCCGCCCGCCACCGCCGACTGGCCCTCGCCCTGCTCGCTGCCGACGCCCTCGCCGCCGCGTCGGCCGCCCTGCTGCTCCCCGGCCCGCACCGCTCCCCGGTGCTGATGGTCCTGCTCATCGCCGCCGTCCTCGCCCTCAACGTCCAGGGGCGGTTGTACGAGGACACGCTCGCGCCCGCCCTGCTCGACGAACTCCCCGCGCTCTGCGGCCGGATCGCCCTCGCCTGGTGCGTGACCGCCGTCCTCGTCCCCGCCGTCACCCCGGCCCTCGCCCCGGCCGCGCCCCCGCTCACCCCCCTGCCCCCGGCCACCCTGCTCACCGCGGCCGCCCTGCACGGCGTGCTCGGCGCGGGCGGCCGCGCCCTGGTGCACTGGCACCGGCGGGCGGCGGTGCGGCGCAGGCCCCGGCCGGTCCTGGTCCTCGGCCACGGCGGCCAGGCCCGCAGCGTGGCGGCGGCACTGCTGCGCCGGCCGCGGTGCGGACTGCGTCCGGTGGGGGTGGTGGGCGAGCCCGCCGACGACGAGCCCGACCGGGGCGGCGGGGCGGAACGGCGGGCGGGCGGCGGGGTGGCCTCCGGGGCGGCCTCCGGGGCGGAGGGGTGGGCCGAACCCCTGGTAGCCGCCCGCACCGAGCACCGCACAGCGACCGGAACCGAGCAACTGCCGTACACCCGGGCCGAACACACCGAGCACACCAAGCACACCGACCACACGACAGCCACTGCGGCCGAGCGACAGGCAGACACCGCGACGGACGAGCGTACGGCCGACAGAAACGAGCAGTGGGCCGCTGCCCGGACCGAGCTCCCCCTCCTCTCCTCCGACGACGAGCTGCAGCGGGCCGTCATCCAGAACGACGTCCAGGTCGTCCTGCTGCTCGCCGGTCGCGGGGCCGCGCACGACGCGCGGATGGCCGTGTTGCGCGGGCTCGGCTGCGAGGTGTGGGAGATCGACCCGCGCGGCCCGGCGGCGGCCGTACCGGCGCCGCGCGACCGGGTGCGGCCGCTGTACGTGGCCGGGTTCCGCTGCCAACCCCTGGTGGCCGCGCACCAGTCCCGGCGCACCAGCGCGGGCAAGCGCGCCCTCGACATCGCCGTGTCCGGCGCCCTCCTCCTGCCCGCCGCACCCCTGCTCCTCATGTGCGCCCTGATCCTGCGCGCCACGGAGGGACCGGGCGTGGTCTTCCGCCAGGAACGCGTCGGCAAGGACGGCCGCCTGTTCACCGTCCTGAAGTTCCGCACCCACCGCCCCGCCGACCCCCAGGAGTCCGCCACGCGCTGGAGCGTCGCCGACGAGCACCGCATCAGCCCGTTCTGCCGCTTCCTGCGCAGCACCTCACTGGACGAGCTGCCGCAGCTCTGGAACGTGTTGCGCGGCGACATGAGCCTGGTCGGCCCGCGCCCCGAACGGCCCTTCTTCGTCGACCGGTTCAGCCGCCGCTACCCGCACTACGCGCACCGCCACCGCGTCCTGACCGGCATCACCGGCCTCGCCCAGATCCACGGCCTGCGCGGGGACACCTCCATCGAGGACCGGTGCCGCTTCGACAACGCCTACATCGACAGCTGGTCGCTCTGGCAGGACCTGTGCATCCTGCTGCGCACCGTCGGGTGCCTGCTGCGCCGCACGGGGAGCTGAGGCCCGTGGACCACGCGCCCGCACCCACGTACACCCCTCAACGCCCGGTTCCGCTCGGCCAGTTGCCGCCCGCCCTTCGCCGGGTACTGCCCGTCGTCCCTCTCGTCCTCCTGGTCGCCCTGCTCGCCCTGCCCGTCCCTGCCGGGAGCGGCGAAGACACCGGCACCGGCTCCCCAGCCGACGCCTTCTCCGCCCTCGTCGTCGGCTGCGCCCTCCTCCACGTCGTACGCACCGCGCGCCGCCCCCTCACCCGCAGCGCCGCCGTGATCCTCGGCCTCCCGGTCGTCGGCATCACCGCCGCGGCGTGCGCCTCCACCTCGGCGGCCACCGGGCTCACCGGGGCCGCGCGCTACCTCCAGGTCTTCGTCCTGGTACCGGCAGCCGTCCTCGTCCTCATCCGCGACGCGCGCCAATTCCGCCTGCTCGCCTGGGCGTTCGTCGCGCTCGCGCTGTTCCAGGGCGCGCTCGGCGTGCACCAGAACCTCACCGGGACCGGGGCCTCGTACACGGGCGAGGACATCCGGGCCGTGGGCACGTTCGGGCCGACGGACGTGATGGGCATGGCGACGGTCGTGTCGTACGGGCTCGTGGCCGCCCTCGCCCTCGCCTTCCGGCCGCGCGCGCCCCGGCAGCGGGCCGCCGCCCTTGCCTGCGCGGGCCTGCTGACCGTGCCGCTCGCGCTGTCCTTCAGCCGGGGCGCGTGGATCGCCACGGCCGCGGCCTGCGGGGCGGTGCTGCTGCTCGCCGGGGTGCGCCGCGCGCTGCGGGCCGCGCTCGCCGCGACGGCGGCCGCGGTGGTCCTGGTGGCCGGGCTCGGCCTGGGCTCCCAGCTGCTCCAGGACCGGCTCAGCAGCATCACCCAGGTCACGGACACCCCCGACCAGTCGGTCACCGACCGGTACGCGATGTGGGCGGCCTCCGTCGACATGTGGCGGGACCGCCCGGTGACCGGCGTCGGCCTCAAGGGCTTCCCCGAACACCGCGACAGCCACGCCTCCCTGGCCCTGTCCTCCGGCAGCGACACCGCGGGCGCCGGCAGCGAGTTCCGCCGCCAGCCACTGCTCTCCCCGCACAACATGTACCTCCTCGTGCTCGGCGAACAGGGCCTCCTCGGCCTGCTCACCCTCGCGGGCGGCTGGCTCGCGCTGCTGGTGTGCGCGGTGCGGGGGTGGGCCCGCGCCAGGCGGGGACCCACATCTCGGACCGGGGAACTCGACTGCGCCCTCGCCGCCTGCGGGCTGCTCGTCTGGCAGTTGGTCGACTTCATGTACGCCGACATCGGCGGCCCGTCCACGGTGCTCACGGCGGTGGCGCTCGGGGCGTGCGCCTGGTGGGGGCTGCGGCCGCGGGATTCGTACGAGACGTATGCGGCGTACGAGGCGGATGAGACGTACGAGGCGGATGAGACGTACGAGGTCTGCGCGACGTACGAAGCGGCGGGGGCGCGATGACGATCCTGCCCGGCACCAAGGCGGAGGCCCACGCCCCCGCGGAGGCCCACGGCACCGTCCCCGCGCCCGCCGCGGCCCCCCTCGCCGATCCTGGCAACGCCTTCCTCGCCAAGGCCGCCGTCGTCACCGCCGTGCTGACCGTCGCCGGGTCGCTCCTCGGGCTCGTGCGCGATCAGGTGCTCGCGCACTTCTTCGGGGCCGGGAGCGACACCGACGCGTTCCTGGTGGCCTGGACCGTGCCGGAGATGGCGGCGACGCTGCTGATCGAGGACGGGCTCGCGTTCTTCCTGGTGCCGGCGTTCAGCCTCGCCCTCACGCGGCGCGCGGCGGCGGCCCCGGGCCCCGATCCGGTACGCGCCCTGGTCGCCGCCTCGCTGCCCGGGATGGCCCTGTGCTTCGTGGCCGCGGGCCTTGTGCTCATCGCCGCCGCCCCGCTCCTGGTCGCCGTGCTCGCGCCGGGCCTTCCCGACCCCGGCCTGGCCGTGGACTGCACCCGGCTGACCGCCACCTGCACCCTGACCTTCGGCCTGGCCGGCTACTGCAGCGCCGCCCTCCGCGCCCACCAGCGCTTCGTCGCCCCCGCGTCCGTGTACGTCGTCTACAACGCCGCCATCATCGCCGCCCTGGTCCTGCTCGCCGCGCCCTTCGGCGTGCGCGCGGCGGCGGCGGGCGTCGCGCTGGGCGGTGCGCTCATGGTCGTCGTCCAGGCGCCGTCCCTGTGGCGGCAGTTGCGCCACCGGCCCGTCCGGCTCGCGTCCTCGGGCCCGCCGCGTACGGCGTCCTCGGCCCCGCCGCGTACGGCGTCCTCGGGCCCGCCGCGTACCGAGGAGAGCGACGCGACGGCCGCGCGCCTGCACACGGCCGTCATCTGGACCGTGCTGCTGTTCGCGCTGTGCCGGCAGTCGCAGGTGCTGATCGAGCGGTTCCTCGCGTCGTCGCTGCCCGCCGGGGCGATCTCGCATCTGAACTACGCGCAGAAGGTCGCGCAGATGCCGATGGTCCTGTCCCTGATGCTGTGCACCGTCACCTTCCCGGTGGTGGCGCGGGCCCTGGCCGAGGGCGACACGGACCGGGCGCGCGACCGGGTCGAGCGGGACCTCGTGCTCGCCGGGTGCGTGGTGCTGTGCGGCGCGGCGGCGATCGTCGCGTGCGCGCCCGCGCTGGTTCAACTGCTCTTCGAACGTGGCGCGTTCACCGGCGAGGACACCGCCACCACGGCCGTCGTGATGCGGGTGTACGCGTGCGGGCTGCTCGGCCACACCCTGGTGGGCGCGCTCGCCCGCGCGCACTTCTCCGTCGGCCGGACCACCTGGGCCCCGCTCGCCGCGATGGCCATCGGCATCGTCGCCACGGCCGGGCTCGGCTTCCTGACCGTGGGCACCTGGGGTGTGTACGGCATCGCGGGCGCCAACGCCGCGGGGATCTGCGTGACCGCGCTGCTTCTGCTGCACGCGCTCGGCCCGCGCGCGGTTCCGCTGCGCACGCGTGCCGTGGGCGGACAGCTGGCCCGCCTCGTGCTCGCCGCTGCCGGGTCCGCGGCGGTGGGTGCCGGGTGCGCGCACCACGTCGGGCCGCCCGCGCTCGCCGTCCTGGCGGGCGGCCTGGCCGTGGCCGTCTCGTTCCTGCTCATCGGCGGGGCGCTGGGGGCGCGGCCGTGCGGGGCCGTGCTGCGTCGGGGGGCGGCGCTGCTGCGTGGTGGGCGGGTCCATCCGCGGGTCGGTGCTGCGCGTGCCCGGGCCCTTCGCTCTGTTCGTTCTGTTCGCTCCGTTCGCTCCGTTCGCTCCGTCACACGAAAGCGACGCCGCCATGACCGTTGACCGCACACCGCCGTCCGGTGACAGCACGCCCTCCGGTGACCGCACGCCATTCGGCGAACCCGCCGAGCCGGGCACGCGCGGCACCCCCGCCCGCCCCGACACCTGCCTCAAGGGCGCCCCTCACTGCGCCCACCTCACCGAGGCGGCGCCCCCACCCCGTACGGCTCCGCCCCGCAAAGCCCCGCCCCGCAAGGCCGACGCGGCCCCCTGGGTCGCGATGTACCACTCCGTGGCCGACGTCGCCGACGCCGACGACGACCCGTACGACATCACCGTCTCGCCGGACCGCCTCGACGCGCAGTTGGGCTGGCTGCGGCGGCGGGGCCTGCGCGGGGTGTCGGTGGAGCGGCTCCTGGAGGCCTGCGGGCGGGGGCGGGGGCGCGGGCTGGTGGGGTTGACCTTCGACGACGGGTACCGCGACTTCCTCGACCACGCCGTGCCCCTGCTGCACCACCACGGCTGCACCGCCACCGTCTTCGTGCTGCCCGGCCGGCTCGGCGGCGACAACGCCTGGGACCCGCTCGGCCCCCGCAAGCCCCTCCTCGACGCCGACGGCGTCCGGCGCGCCGCCGGGCACGGCATGGAGGTCGCCTCGCACGGCCTCACCCACGTCGACCTCACCCGGGCCGACGACGCCACCCTGCGCCGCGAAGTCGCCGACAGCCGGGCCGCGTTGGCCGACCTGACGGGACGTGACGTACGCGGATTCTGCTATCCGTACGGCCACGCGGACCCGCGCGTCCTCGCCGCCGTGCGCGCCGCCGGATACACGTACGCCTGCGCCATCGCGCCCGGCCCGCTCACCGGCCCCCTCGCGCTGCCCCGGATGCACATCGGCCGGCAGGACACGGCGTGGCGGCTGCGCCTGAAACAGGTCACGGGCGGGCCGCGTGGCCGCACCCTGCGCCCGGACCACGCCCCGCTCCCGGCGGCGGTGACCGCGTGAGGGTCCTGCACGTCATCACCGGGCTCGGCATGGGCGGTGCCGAGCAGCAACTGCGGCTGCTGCTCCGCCATGTGCCCGCCGCGTGCGACGTCCTCACCCTCACCAACGCGGGCAGCGTCGCCCGCGGCATCACCGCCGACGGCACCCGCGTCACCGACCTCGGCATGGCCGGGAACCGGGACGTCGCCGCCCTGCCCCGCCTGGTCCGGCTGATCCGCGCGGGCCACTACGACGTCGTCCACACGCACCTCTACCGCGCCTGCCTCTACGGCCGGATCGCCGCCCGCATCGCCGGAGTGCGGGCCGTCGTGGCCACCGAACACTCCCTGGGCGACTCGCAGATGGAGGGCCGCCCGCTGACCTCCGGCGTCCGGGCCCTGTACCTCGCCGGGGAGCGGCTCGGCCGCGTCACCGTCGCCGTCTCGCCCGCCGTCGGCGCCCGCCTGAACCGGTGGGGCGTGCCGTGGCAGCGCATCCGGGTGGTGCCCAACGGCATCGACGCCGACCGCTTCCGCTTCGACCCGGCCGCCCGCGCGGCGGCCCGCGCCCGACTCGGCCTGCCCGAGGACGCGTTCGTGGTGGGCGGCGTCGGCCGGCTCACCGAGGGCAAGCGCTTCGACGTCCTCCTGCGGGCGGCCGCTCAACTCCCCGCCGACGTACGGGTCCTGCTGGTCGGGTCCGGACCGCAGGAGCGAGGGCTGCGCCGTCTCGCCGGGCGGCTGGGCATCGGCGACCGGGTGCGGTTCGCGGGGGAGACCACGCATGAGGACGGGGGTTTCGGCGACGGGGACCTCGGCGGTGCCGCAGGCCTCAGCGGAGCCGGAGGCGACCTCGGCGGCCGCGCAGACCGTGACCGTGCCGCCACCCATCTGCCGTCCCTGCTCGCCGCCATGGACACGCTGGCCTCGCCGTCCCCGGAGGAGGCCTTCGGTCTCGCCCTGGTGGAGGGCCTGGCCTGCGGGCTGCCCGTCCTGTACGCGTCCTGCCCCGCCATCGAGGGCCTGCCCCGGGACGAGCGCACCAACTCCGCGTACTGCGCGAGCGATCCCGACGCCTTCGCGCAGGTCCTGTACGGACTGCGCCGGTCCGGCACCCCGTCGCACCGCCCGGCACCGCCCGCCGTGCGGCACTACAGCATCACCCGCAGCGCCGGTCGACTGATGGACGTGTACGCGTCCGTGCTCTCCGGCCCGAACCAGGAGGTGAACCCACGATGAGCGCCCCTTCGAGCGCCCCCTCACCCACCAAGTCCGGCTCGTCCGGCGGCGATACGTCCAGTGATACGCCAGGGACGTCTCGTACGCCTGGCACATCTGGTGCGCCTGGTGCGCCTGGTACGCCACCGAGCGCTCCCGGCGAGGCAGCCCCGCCGCGCAACCCCCGGCGCCCCCTGCACTCCCGCCTCGCCCCCCTCACCCGGCTGCCCCGCTGGACCGTCCTGCCCGCCTGCGCCGCCCTGGGCGCCCTCGCGGGCGGGACGTACGGGCTGCTGCAGACGCCGGAGTACACCGCCACGAGCTACGTCGTCGCCGTGCCGCGGGCCGAGACCGACCCCGCCACGGCCCTGGGCTTCGCGCAGGCCTACGGCAGGGTCGCCACGCAGTTGGCGGTCCTCGGCGACGCGCAGGTCGCCGCCGGGGTGTCGCCCGCCGAGCTGCAGGACCGCGTGAAGGTGGCGACGTCCCCCGACGCCCCCATGATCTCCGTCGCCGCCTCGGCCGCCCGCCCCGACGAGGCCGCCACCCTCGCGAACGCGGTCGCCCGCGCGCTGACCACGAGCGCCGACCACACCAAGCGCAGCACCCAGATCAAGCTCCTGCCGTTCTCGCGCGCCGTCGAGCCCACCGCGCCCTCCTCGCTCTCCACGCCGGTGAGCGCGCTGGTCGGGCTGTGCGCGGGCGGACTGCTCGGCGGCCTCGCGCTCCTCGTGCGCCCCCGCGCCGGCGCCCGGCCCACCCCGCCCGGTGCCGCCGTGCCCGGACCGGCGCCCTCCGGCGTCCGGGGCGCCGAGTGACACCCACCGTCGGACTCTGCGTCGACGAGGCCGAGTTCGAGTCCCTCGCCGGGCCGTGGCGGCGTCTCTACCGGTCGTGCCCCGAGGCGACCCCGTTCCAGAGCCACACGTGGCTGACCTCGTGGTGGCGGTCGTACGGCAGACGGGGGCGGCTGCGGGTGCTGCTGGTGCGCGACGGCGGCGAACTCATCGCCGCGGCGCCGCTGACGCGGGAACACGGGCCCGTACCGGCGCTGCGGCCCCTGGGCGGCGCGATCTCGGACTTCGCGGACGTGCTGCTCGCCGCCGAGCACCGCGAGCGCGCGGCGGACGCGCTGACCGAGGGCCTGCGCGGGCTCGCCAGGACCGCCCTGATCGACTTCCGCGAGGCCCGTCCTGGCGCCTGCGTGGAGAGCGTGTACGAGCGGTGGCGGGGCCCGCGCCGCGCACTCGCCGACTCCCGCTGCCTCGAACTGCCCCCGCTGCCCGTCGACGAACTCCTGAAACGGCTGCCCTCGACGACCGCGCAGCGCGCCCGCGCCAAGCTGCGCAAGATGACCGCGGTCGGCGTGCGGGCCCGTGTCGTACCCGCCGACGAGGTGGAGGCATCCGTGGGCACGCTGCTGCGGCTGCACCAACTCCAGTGGCAGGGACGGAAGGTGACGTCCGAGCATCTGCGGCCGCGGTTCCGCGAGCATCTGCTGCGCTCGGTGCGGCCCATGGTCGCGGCGGGCGACGCGGTGGTGACGGAGTTCCGTATCGACGGGGGCGACGGGGAGGTGCTCGCCGCCGACGTGACGCTGCTGTCCCGGCGGCTCGCGGGCGGCTATCTCTACGGCGCCCATCCCCGTCTGCGGGAACGCAAGGTGGACGTCGCCACGATGCTGCTCGACGCCTGCACCCGGCACACCGCGGGCGCGCACCCCCGCACCCTGAGCCTGCTGCGCGGCGACGAACCGTACAAACACCACTGGCGCCCCGAGCCGATCACCAACCGGCGCTTCCTGCTGGCCCGCGCGCCCACGGCCCCGCTCCTGGCGGCGGCGGTGGGCGAGGCGGCGGCGCGGGGGTGGGCGCGGCGGGTGCGACAGGAGCGGGCCGAACGCGCCGCAAAGCAGGAGCGGGCCGAACGCGCCGCAAAGCAGGAGCGGGCCGAGCGCGGCGGCGGGGGGAACGGCGGCGGAGCCACCTCATGACCCCGCCACCACCGCCACCACAGCCAAAGCCGCCGCACGCGCACCCGGCCCCGCACGGCCCCGCACCTCAACTACGCGGCCGCTCCCGCCGCTCCCACCAGTCGAACCGCACGCACAGCTTCCCGCCCAGCCAGTACTCGACCCAGTCGCCCAGGTCCAGCGGCGAGCAGTGCGGCGGCCGCACGGGCTCCGTCGGCTTCGGCGTCGGCTTCGGCGTCGGCTTCGGCGTCGGGTTCACCGGCAGCCCGAAGAGCGCCTCGCGGTAGGCCTTCGTGGACTTCGGGTTGTCCTTGCACTGCCACACGCCGTGCGGGCAGTAGTCGGTGAGCGTGTTGTACAGCGGCTTGTGCTCGCCCATCCACTTCAGCATCCGGCGCATGTACTCGTCGTTGTCGCCGTTGCGGAAGAGCCCCCATTCGGGATACGAGATCGGCTTCTTGTGGGCCTTCGCGAAATCGACGTGATGCTGGAGCCCGTACTCCTCACTCACCTGCTGGTCGAACGTCATCCCGTTCGGCTGGTCGTAGGAATCCATGCCGATGATGTCGACCACGTCGTCGCCCGGATAGCACCGCGTCCAGGGAATGGCGTCCCGCCCCCGATTCGGCGTGAAGTCGAACTTGAATTTCTGCCCCGGAACCGAACGCATCACGGTGACGATCCGTTTCCAGTACGTCTTCCAGGCCTCCGGGTCCGGACCGCAACGATGGGTGTACGTCGTGCCGTTCATCTCCCACCCGGGCACGACCACCGTGTCCGGCACGCCGAGGGCGACGAGCCGCTTGGCGAGGACGCGGAAGTGTTCGTCGAAGTCGCCGGCCGCGCCCTGCCGCAGCAGCGCGCGCACCTCCCAGTCGCTCACGCCCTCCTCGTTGCGCTCCAGCATCGGCACGTTCAGGACGAACAGCCGGTCGTCCTTGGCCTTGCGCCAGGCGGCCCAGCTCTCGAGGAAGCGCGGCGCGCCCTCGATGTTGCTCCACTGGTCACCCGGCAGGTACGTGTGCCCGACCCGCAGCTCGGTCCCGCCCAGCCACTTGCTCAGCTCGGCCATGCGGTCGACGCCGAGGGGCCCGTAGTCGAGGTAGGCGCCGATGGCCGGGACGTGCGGGGCGTCCGGGACGGGCGGGTGCGCGTCGGCCGGCGGCTCGGGGCTCGGGGACGGGGCGGGCGGAATGGGCGGAGTGGACGGGACAGCCGGGACCGGCGGCGGGGACGGGACCGGCGGGGCGGACGGCACCGGGGCCGGTGTCGGATCCCCCGCGCGCGGGGCCGCGCCCGCGGTGTGTCCGGGCACCGCCACGACGGCCGTCGACGCGATGATTCCCGCAGCGAGGAAAGCCAGCCGCTTTCCACGCCGACCGGACCACCCGTGTCGTGGCTGTCGTGCCTGCCGTGCCTGCCGTCGCCGTTGTCTTTCTCGTCGTCGGCCCGGACATTCGCTGCACTGGCATGCGCTGCACTGGCGATGCCGTGGGGTCATGACTGCTCCTCGTGGACCGGCCGCACCTAGCTGACGCCATCTCTGACGTTCCGTCATATGTATTTCTTTTACGCCAATCGAGTCCCTAATCCTCCGCGACCGCACATCGCCCCTATTGGGCGAGCGACCAGTAAAGGGCGACCTTGCATTCCGCGCATCCTGTGCCTTCCACGCATTCCGTGCTTTCCCTGGACACCTGCGTTCCCGCGGTCCTGCTGCGGCTCGACCGGAATCCCTTTCCGCACGGAACGCTGGGCGCGGTACGTTCCCTGGGCCGTGCGGGGGTGCAGGTCCACCTGGTGGCCGACGACGAGCACGGCCCGGTCGGCCACTCCCGCCATCTGCACCAGTTGCACCCGCCGCCCCCGGTCACGGCCCCGCCCCAGGAGGTCCGCGCGGCGCTCCTTCGGGTGTCCGCGCGGGTCGGCCGCCCGGCCGTCCTGATCCCCCTGGACGACGCGGGCACCCTCGCCGTGGGCGCCGTGCGCGAGGCGCTCACGGACCGCTATCTGCTGCCCCGGCCCGCCCCCGGCCTGCCCGGCCGCCTCGCCGACAAGGCCACGCTGGCCGGGCTCTGCGGGCGGCTCGGCGTGGCGCATCCGCCGACGGTGGCACCCGCGTCCCCCGCCGAGGCGGCCGCCGCGGTCCTCGCCCTGGGCGCCCCGGTGGTGGCGAAGTGGAGCCGCCCCTGGCTGCTGCCGCGCGAGGGCGGACTGCGCAGCGCCGTCCTCGTCCGCTCCCCGCGCGAGGCCGCGGCCCTCCACGAACGCACACCGGACGCCGGCAGCCGCCTCCTCCTCCAGGCGTACGTCCCCGGCGGCCGCGACGCCGACTGGTTCGTCCACGGGTACGTCGCCCGCGACGGCGCGGTGCTCGGCGGCGGCACGGGCCGCAAACGCCGGGCCCGGCCCCGCGCCGCCGGGCCGACCGCCGTCGGCGAGTGGGCGGACAACGCGGAACTGTGGGCGCTGGCCCGGCGGCTGCTCGCGGCGCTCGACTACCGCGGCGCCTTCGACCTGGACTTCCGCCGCGACCCGCGCACGGGCACGTACCACCTGCTCGACTTCAACCCCCGCCCCGGCGCCCAGTTCCGGCTGTTCGCGGACGGCGCGGGCACGGACGTGGTGCGCGCCGCACACCTGGACCTGACGCACCGCCCGCTGCCCGCACCGGTCCCGCTGCCGGGCCGCGCCTTCGTGGTGGAGAACCACGCGCCGCTGACCGCCCTGCGCACCTGGCGTGCAGAACGGTCCGCACCTCCACCGGAGTTCGCCTGGCACGACCCCGACGACCCGGCCCCGGCCGCGGAGTTGTGGCGCCGGTGGCGCGGGCACGTCCTGCGGCGCGCCCGCGCGCGCCTCGCCCGCGGCGTACAGAACACCCTCCTGACGCTGTCCACCAGGGCGCGGGAGACAACTCCCGCCGTCCTGTCCGGCACGCCCCTGTCCGGCACGACTCTGTCCGGCACAACGAACACAGAACGGGCGGTCACCGATGCATGACCTGCTGATCGTGGGTGCGGGCCCCTACGGCCTGTCGATCGCCGCACACGCCGCGGCGGCGGGCCTCGACGTACGCGTCTTCGGCCGTCCCATGGCCTCCTGGCGCGAGCACATGCCGCGCGGCATGTTCCTGAAGTCCGAGCCGTGGGCGTCCGACCTCTCCGACCCCGGCGGCCGGTTCGGCCTCGCCGCGTACTGCGCCCGCGAGGGGCTGCGGGCGGAGCACGGGGTGCCGCTGCCCGTCGAGCAATTCGCCGCGTACGGCCTGTGGTTCGCCGCGCACGCCGCCCCGCCGGTCGACGAGCGCCTGATCCGGTCCGTCCGGCCCGCGCCGGACGGCTTCGCCGTCACGACCGCCGACGGCGAGACCTTCCACGGCCGCACGGCGGCACTCGCCGTCGGCGTCCTGCCGTTCGCGGAAGTCCCCTCGGTGGTACGGGACTTGGGTCCCGCGTACGTCTCGCACAGCAGCGACCACGCCGACCTGCGCCCCCTGCGCGACAAGCACGTCACCGTGCTCGGCGCGGGCCAGGCGGCCCTGGAGACCGCGGCGCTCCTCGCCGAACAGGGCACCCGCGTACGCCTCCTGGCCCGCGCCCCGCACGTGCGCTGGAACACCCTGCCGCCCGCCTGGCGGCGCCCGTGGTGGCAGTCGGTACGCGCCCCGCACAGCGGCCTCGGCTGCGGCTGGCGCAACTGGTTCTACGCCGAGCGCCCCGGCCTCTTCCGCCGCCTCCCGGAGCCGGTGCGCGCCCGGGTCTGCGCGACGGCACTGGGCCCGGCGGGGGCGTGGTGGGTGCGGGACCGCGTAGCGGCAGCAGTGGACGGGGGAACCGGCGGGATCGAGGTCGTCACCGGCCACCGGATCGCGGCGGCGCGGCTCACCGGCGGCCGGGTGCGGCTGACCGCCCACGGCCCGGACGGCACCGCGGTCTTCGAGACGGACCACGTCCTCGCGGCCACCGGCTTCCGCGCCCGGACCCACCGGATCGGCGTACTCGACCCTGCCGTACGGAACCGCCTGCGCACGCTCGCCGACGGATCCCCGTACGTGGACGGCGGGTTCGAGACCTCCTGCCCCGGCTTGTTCCTCGCCGGGCTGCCCACCGCGTCGAGCTTCGGACCCGCGATGCGCTTCGTCCAGGGCGCGGGGTTCACGGCGGCGCGGCTGGTGGCGGGGGTGCGGCGGTCGGGCGCGATGCCGCTCGCCCGCCGGACGGAGGAGTCGCCCCACGGCAGCGGGATGCCCACAAACTGACGCCTCACGCACTGACGGGACGCCCACCAACTGCCGCCCCACGCACTGACGGGACGGGCCGCAACCGGCTCGTCCCGTCCTGCCCTGTCCTCTGCGTCACGTGCTCTTGTCCGTCACGTGCTCGCGCGGGGCGTCCTCGTAGTTCCCGGGCGCCGGGCGGGGCCCCCGGGGCGCAGGGCGGGCTCAGGCGGCGCGGCGTCCGCGTCCGCGCCGGTAGAGGAGTGCCCCGCCGACCAGCAGCCCGGCACCGGCGGCCGCGGCCGCGAGCGCGTTCTGCTCCATGCCCGTCGCGGCGAGCTGGCTGCTCCCCTCGACCCGCTCGGGCGCCGCGGCCCGGGCCACCGACCTGCCGGTCGCGGCGGCCTTGAGGAACTCCGCCGCCCTCGGCACGGTGCGCGGGATGCGGGACGACTCGGGCGCCGCGGCCTGCTCCATGGGGCGCTGTTGCCGCTGGGCTTCCTCGGCCGGACGCGCGGTCCGCGCGGGCTGCTCCGCCGGACGCGCGGGCCGCGTGCCCTGCTCCACCGGCTGCTCGGGCCGGGTGTTCTGCTTCACGGGACGCGCGGGGGGCGCGGCCTGCTTCACCGGACGCTCGGGCCGTACCGGATTCTGGTGCGGGACGGGCTTGTTCGGTACGAGCGGTGCCAGCACACCCGGCGCATCGTGGCGGCTGCCACTGTCCGCCCGGTCCGGGGCCGCGGGCTTGGGCGCGGGCTTAGGGGCAGGAGCAGGGGCAGGCTTGGGCGCGGGCTTCCGGGCGGGGGCGGGCTTCGGGGCGGGGGCCGACTTGGCCGCGGGCTTCGGGGCGGAGGCAGGCTTGGGCGCGGCCGCACGCTTCGGGGCGGGCTCCGGCTTGGGGGCGGGAGCGGGCTTGGAGGCGGGCTTGGGCGCGGCAGCGTGCTTCGGCTTCGGCGCGGGCTTCGACTCCGGCTTCGGCGCGGACTTCGGCGCAGGTGCAGCCTTCGGCTTCGGCACAGGAGCGGCTTTCGACTCCGGCTTCGGTTCCGGCTTCGGCACAGGAGCGGCCTTCGGCTCCGCACTCTTCGGCTTCGGCTTCGGCTTCGGCTTCGGCGCAGCCGCATGCTTCGGAGCAGGCTTCGACTTCGTCACGGCCGCATGCTTTGGCGCGGGCTTCGACTGAGTCTCGGGCTTCGGCTTCGGCTTCGTCGCGAGAGCGGGCTTGGAGGCAGGCTTAGGCACGGGAGCAGCCTTCGGCTCCGGCTTCGGCTCAACCACACGCTCCCGGACAGGCTCCGCCTTCGGCGCGGGCTTCGGCGCCGGAGCAGGCTTGGGGGCAGGCGCAGGCTTCGGCTCAGCCGCACGCTTCGGAGCGGGCTCCGGTGCGGGCTCCGGCCTCGGGGCGGGAGCGGGCACCGGCGCCGGGGCAGGCGTCGGCGCAGGCCCCGGCCCCGCCATGGGCGCGGACTGCGCCGCAGCCATACGCTCCGCGGCCGCCGCGGCCGCCGCATACTCCTCCGCCCACTCGGCGGACGGCGAGTGGGCGTGCGCACACGAGTTGCCCATCGACGGGTTGGCGGCGGCCACCCCGTTCACGGAGTTGCCGCAGGCGTTGACCGGCACCTCCACCGGTGCCTGCACATTGTTGCCCGACAAGATGCCGGGCGAGCCCGTGGCCTGTCCGTGTGCATCGGCGGCGAGCGCGGACTGGCCGGGCAGGGACAGGATGCTCGTGGCGGCCGCCGCCGAAAGCACCCCTTTGGTGAGGGCCTGTCGCAATCTACTGGTCTTCCTCTGAGCGAAAGAAAAGCCGGCCTTGGGGCCCCGGGGACTGCCAAGGCCGGCGGAAACACAGCCTGGGCGGCTGAGTCTCTACGTCAGTCGTTGACGCAGTGGTTGCCGAACGTCGGGTTCAGCAGCGCGATGATGTCGACGGTGTTGCCGCACACGTTGACGGGAACGTGGACGGGAACCTGAATGACGTTGCCGGAGAGGACGCCCGGAGAGTGGGCGGCCGCACCCTGGGCACCTGCGTCGGCGAATGCCGGGGCGCCGCAGCTCAGTGCCAGTACGGCACCGGCGATGACGGTTGCGCTCTTCTTGAGCTTCACAGCTTTTCCCTTCTATCGGGTCGCGCCTTAACGGCGGTGGGAGCCGGGCGGGCAGCATCTTCACCCGCACCGCGACCTGAGTCCTGACCAACGAACAATAAGAGCAGAAGAAACCGGCGCAGCCCCGGCATTCGTAAGTTCACTCGAATGCTTTCTACATATTTATTGGACGCCGGATCGAAGTCGGCGAATTACCGCGAAAGCCGCGCGGGCCGCCCCGCTCGAAGGAGACGGGGCGGCCCGGGCGGTCGCTGCGGCGTCGGAGGATCAGCCGTTGTGCTCGCCGTTGCCGGACAGCACCGGGATGTCGCTGAGAATGTGCGACAGCGGCTCGTCGCCCTTGGCCTGCGTCGAGTTCTCGGTGCACTGCTGGTTCTGCGGGGCCGAGAGGATCGGGATGTCCTGGACGGCAATGTTGATGAGACCGACGAGGGAGCCGATATTGGCCTTGACCGGAAGGCCGATGCACGGCTTGTTCAGGGAGCCCTGGACCAGAGACAGCTGCGGGCTCATGTTGCCGTGCGTGGAGGAATTTCCGAACGACTGCTTGGCGCCGTTGCCGCTCGCCGACGTGGTGCCACCGTCGTCGCCGATGGCCATCGCGGCAGGAGCGGCGGTGGCTGACATACCGGCGACCGAGACTGCGACCGCAGCCGCTGCCATTGCCTTCTTGAGCATTTGCTGTTCCTTTTCTGGGCAGACGCACAGGTTACTGCGGGCTGCTCAACTCACCTTCGGACGTTTGGTTCCGCTCATTCACTCCATCGGATCCTTTCCCCGACCCGGCGGCGATCCGACGCATTCATGGAATGCTGTCGCACACCGTCACGCGGAACGATCGGATTATCCGCACATCACCGCGTATGAAGAGGCCGAAAGGGGCCCCTGACACGCCCGCACATGGGCCATCGGAGTGAACGGCAGCAACTCCGTACCGAAAGCACAGTTGCTCAGGGTGCTCCAGGGACGGGGTTCATATCCAGAAGGGAAGTGCTGTGCTCAAGAAGGTTATGACCGCGGCCGCGGTCACGGCTTCCGTCGTCGGTGCGTCGGCGGCCGCGGCTCCCACGGCGTCCGCCATCGGCAACGACGACGGCACCACGACCGCGAGCGGCAACGCCGCCATGCAGTCGTACGGAAACTCCGCCACGTACGGAAACATGAGCCCGCAGATGGCGCTCATTCAGGGATCCCTGAACAAGCCGTGTATCGGCCTGCCGGTCAAGGCCAACATCGGCTCCCTCGTCGGCCTCCTCAACATCGCCGTACAGGACATCCCGATCCTCTCGGCCCCGCAGAACCAGCAGTGCACCGAGAACTCCACGCAGGCCAAGGGCGACGAACCGCTGTCGCACATCCTCAGCGACATCCCGGTGCTCTCCGGAAACGGAGTCAAGAACCACTGACACCGGCCAACCAGCCAGCGGGCCGCCACCTCTCCTCGGCGGCCCGCTGTTTTCGGTTTCGGTCCTTTGCCCGGCCGCCGGACCGACTTCCCTTGACCTTGCGCACAAGGGCTGCTTTTCCGCTTCTGGGCTCAGCACATTAATCCGCTGACCGAGCCAATCGCCGAAACCACAGGTCCAGCACTCAGTTGATCACCACGCGGCTCCGCAGCGGAGCCTGTCTCCGAAGGGAATCCATCACCATGAAGAAGATGTTGGCAACGGCCGCGATCGCCGCATCCGCAGTCGGGATGACTGTCGTCACGATGCCGACGGCCATGGCCATCGGCGATGACTCGGGCACGACGTCGACCAGCGGAAACGGCGCGCAGCAGTCGTTCGGCAACTCCTCCACGCACGGCAACATGAGCCCGCAGATGTCCCTCATCCAGGGCTCCCTGAACAAGCCCTGCATCGGCCTGCCGCTCAAGGCCAACATCGGCTCCCTCGTCGGCCTCCTCAACATCGCCGTACAGGACATCCCGATCCTCTCGGCCCCGCAGAACCAGCAGTGCACCGAGAACTCCACGCAGGCCAAGGGCGACGAGCCCCTGTCGCACATCCTCAGCGACATCCCGCTGCTGTCCGGCAACGGCGTCAACAACCACTGATCCACCGGGGGCCCTCCCGCGCCCCCGTCGGAACCGCACCAGGTGGCCGCCACGACATCCGTGGCGGCCACCTCGCGTGTGCGCCCGCTTTGTGATCGCCCACAGCCGTCGACCGCGCGTTCCGCTGACGCGGTGATCTTCCTGTGCCCTATACGGCCCTGATGTCGCGGGACTCGTACGGAACGCTTTTGCTCAGCAGGGTCTCTCACTGCCTGTACGGCTGTACCCCTCTGAGAGGAGTTGTTCTGCATGGTGCGTCGTTTTCGTGTACTGCTGCTCACTGCCCTGGTGCTGGTCGCGGGCTCGGTGATGTCGTCCGCTCCGGCCTCCGCCGTCATCGGCGGGTCAAAGAGCACCTACGGTCCATGGGCGGTACGCATGCTCGTTGACGGCAAACCGGCGTGCACCGGGACAGCGGTCGCCCGGCAGTGGATCCTCACCGCCTCACACTGCTTCTACGAGCAGGCACGACCGGTCGCCGACAAGCGGATCTCCTTCCGGGTGGGCAATCTCGACATGCGCAGAGGCACCACGGTCCGCCCCATACCCCGCAAGCGCGTAGGCAGCGCGCACGCCGACATGATGCTGGTCAAGGTCCCGCCGATGAATGTCCGCACGGCGCGCCTGGCCACGGTCGGCGTCCACCGCGGCCAGGCCGTACGGCAGTACGGGTGGGGCGCCACCTGTACCAGGGACGAGAGCGCCTGCCAGTCTCGCGTCCTCAAGCAGTCGGACCTGAAGGTCGTACGGCCCAACGACCCCCTGTGCGCGGGGCACACCGCACCGGGCGGCCCCGACTTCTGTATGAAGAAGGTGTCCGGGATTCCCGCCGGGGGCGACTCCGGAGGCCCGGTGATGACCGTCGGCCCGCGCGGCACCGAAACCCTCGTCGGCGTCTTCAACGGCTCCGACCGGGAGAAGAGCGCCGAGGCCGGGGAAGTGTCCCAGCAACTCTCCTGGATTCGCTCAGTCATTCGGCGCTAGCGCCGACACGGCACGCTTCGCCGGCATGGCACCGGCGCCGCGTCATCGAGGCCGACGGTGAAGGACGTGGCGGGCGTCCTTCCCTCCAGGCACGACGGAGTCCATCCGTTGATGAGACAGCCGTGGCAGCTCACACAAACGGCGAGGCGGCGATCTGGGTGGATGCCATGCACAGGGTGGACCAGCAGCACGTCGGTCATGCGTCCGACCCCACGGAACCGCCGAGGTAGGGGTTCCGCGAACACACCACGACGGCGTTTGCACACGCCTCGGCGCACGCCCTTCGCACGGCAGCTTTGTTGATTCCGCGAACGTGTGCCTCGGTGGTGCCGCCAGGGCGGAACTCGTTAAACGGTCGGCAGATCCTTCGCGGCGTTCCCCTGCACCCTGCCCTTGAGCTTCTGGCAGAACCCCTCGTCGACCACCACCGTGCGGCGGCTCTTCTTCGTCTTCGGGGCGCCCGGGTACGGCTGTACGCCAAGATCCACCCGAACTCCTCGCGTTCGAGGAAGGTCACCTCCTCTTCGACCTCGTCGCCGTCCACGCGGGGAAGCCGGGTGTACGCGCACGGGTTCGTGGCCCTTCACGAGGTCGCGGAAGCGCTCGGCCGTCCTGGGGTTGTCGAAGCTCTCCGACGCCCTCTTCCCGTTACGGGCTTCGCCGGCACGCCAGCGCACGACGTAAGTGATCGCCTCGTCCTTGCGCTGCTTCCCCTCGACGCAGGCCATGATCAAGACGGCAGTCGAGGCGGTGTGCCCACTCTGTGCCCATCGGCAATACACAGAGAGCCCCTCCAACCGCGTTTCCGCAGGTCAGAGGGGCTCTCGGGCTGTGGAGCCTAGGGGAGTCGAACCCCTGACATCTGCCATGCAAAGACAGCGCTCTACCAACTGAGCTAAGGCCCCGTGGCCGCCTGCGCCGGTGCGAAAAAATCACGCCTCGGCGGGCGTCGCAGACCAGAGTACCGGGTCACCCCCCGGATCTCGCAAAAGGATTGGGGGTCCCCGTGCGCGACCACTCTCCGTAAGATGCTCGACGTGGTTCGCGGCAGCGAACCGCGGTCCTATGGGGAAGCGATGGGGAGACGCAACATGGACGCTGCACAACAAGAATCAACAGCAAGAGCACGGGAGCTCCAGCGGAATTGGTACGGGGAACCGCTGGGGGCACTCTTCCGTCGCCTCATCGACGATCTGGGCCTGAACCAGGCCCGGCTCGCCGGGGTGCTCGGACTGTCCGCACCCATGCTGTCGCAGCTGATGAGCGGGCAGCGCGCCAAGATCGGCAATCCGGCCGTCGTCCAGCGCGTCCAGCTCCTGCAGGAGCTGGCGGGACAGGTCGCGGACGGCAGCGTGAGCGCCGCCGAGGCCACGGACCGCATGGACGAGATCAAGAAGTCCCAGGGGGGTTCCGTACTGACCAACACGAGCCAGACGACCACGAGTTCGGGCGCGCCCACCGTGAAACGCGTGGTGCGTGAGATCCAGTCGCTGCTGCGTTCCGTCGCGGCGGCGGGCGACATCATCGATGCCGCGGACACGCTCGCCCCGACCCACCCGGAGCTGGCAGAGTTCCTCCGGGTGTACGGAGCGGGCCGCACCGCGGACGCCGTCGCCCACTACGAGGCGCACCAGAGCTGAGCCGTCGGCCGGGCCGCTGCCGGGCGGCCCGGAAGGGGAGCGGGGCACGACCATGGGTGAGGTCTTCGCCGGCCGGTACGAACTCGTCGACCCGGTCGGACGCGGGGGAGTGGGCGCCGTATGGCGTGCCTGGGACCATCGCCGGCGCAGATATGTGGCCGCCAAGGTCCTTCAGCAGCGCGACGCTCACACTCTGTTGCGCTTCGTGCGGGAGCAGGCGCTGCGGATCGACCATCCGCACGTCCTCGCCCCCGCGAGCTGGGCCGCCGACGACGACCAGGTCCTCTTCACCATGGACCTGGTCACCGGCGGCTCCCTCGCCCACGTCATCGGTGACTACGGACCGCTGCCGGCCCACTTCTCCTGCACCCTGCTCGACCAGCTCCTCGCCGGTCTGGCGGCGGTGCACGCCGAGGGAGTCGTGCACCGTGACATCAAGCCCGCCAACATTCTCCTCGAGGCCACCGGAACGGGGCGGCCGCACCTGCGCCTGTCGGACTTCGGCATCTCCATGCGCAAGGGCGAGCCACGGCTGACCGAGACGGACTATGTGGTGGGCACCCCCGGATACTTCGCGCCCGAGCAAATGATGGGCGCCGAACCGGACTTCACCGCCGACCTCTTCGCCGTCGGGCTTGTCGCGCTGTATCTCCTACAGGGCGCCAAGCCCGACGCCAAGGCCCTCATCGAGCACTTCGCCGCCCACGGCACTCCGGGGGCGCCCCGCGGTGTGCCCGAGCCGCTGTGGCAGGTCATCGCCACCCTGCTGCAGCCCGACCCGCAGGCGCGGTTCCGTACCGCCACGGGGGCGCGCAAGGCCCTGGCCTCCGCCGCCGAGATGCTGCCCGAGCCCGGGCCCGACGACGAGCTCGTCGAGATCTTCGACCAACTCGGCCCGCTCCCCACGGGGTTCGGCCCCGACGGCCCCCTCACCCGCGCACCACAACCACCCCCGGTCCGACAACCACCCCCGGCCCAGCAACCGCCGTCTCTCCGGCAACCATCGGCTCTCCAGCAACCAAGCTCCCTCCAGCAGCCACCCTCCGTCCGGCAACCGCCTCCCATCCAGCCGCCGCCGTCCCACCCGCCCACGGCAGGCTCCGCGGCATCCCACGCCCACCCGGGACAGCCCACACCCTCGCCCCCGGCCCACCCGGGACAGCCCACACCCTCGCCCCCGGCGCACCCGGGACCGCACACGCCCTCGGCCCAGGCCCAGCCCGACTCGTCCGGCACCCCCTATCCCGTACGACCGCCGTCGATCCCCGCGCATCCCCCGATGTCGGAGACCGGCAGCTTCCACCTGCCCCCACCGGTCGCGCCCCCGCATACGCCGCCCCCGCAGCCCGCACAACCGCCCACTCCCCCCACACCGACCCCGGTTCCGGCCCCAGCCCCGAGCCCGGCAACACCTCCCACCCCGGCACCCACACCGCCTGCGGCACCGGCACCCACGCCAACCCCCACGCCCACACCAACTCCAGCCCCGACCCCCACAGGCCCGCCGCAGACCCCCACCTCCACGGCCGCCTCCACTCCCAGCCCCGAATCCACCCCCTCCCGCTCCGCAGCTCCCGCCGCGCAGCACGCTTACGCCTCTACTTCTCCATACACCGCTCAGCCCCAACAGGTTCCACCTCACGGCACCTCAATTCCGGGACCTCTTCCGGAACTTCAGCCTCACGCCCGGCCCCAGCGCCGCCACGCCGCCGGCCCCGCCGCCCGTGCCGCCGTGCGCTCTCCGCGCCCCGGGCCGCCCGCGAAGGTGGCCCTGCCGATGCTGCTGGCCGCGCTGGCCTGTTTCGCGGTGGGCTTCTGGGCCCTCACTCGCATCTGAGGAACCGGACCTCGAGGGAACGGCGGACCGCACCGCCCCAACCGGATCAACCGCAGCAACCACAGGCACCGCAGCAACCGGCGCAATCGAATCAACCGAATCAACCGAATCAGCCGGATCAACCGGATCAACCGGATCAACCGGCCCGAACCATCCTCCGCCGCGCCATAACCCGCCACACCCCAAGGACCGCGACCAGCACCGTCCCCGTACCGATCCCCGCCGCCGCCAGCACCTTCATGGCCGCGCCGCCGCCGGAAGCGGCAGCCTCACCGGGCGATCCCGGCCCCGACCCGCTACCGGCGGAGCCGCCCGCCCCGTTCCGTGCCGCGGCCTCGTCGCGTTCCGTGACACCGAAGCCGTCAGCGGGGCGCGCCGTCCCGGCGTACGCGGGCCCCGCCCGCCGCTCACCGGCGACGTCCACCCGCAGCGTCAGGCCGATCGTGTCCTGCCCGAACCGCGTGCCGACGTCCGGGTCCAGGTGCACGGCGAGGTAGTACCACCCGGCGAACCGCATCTCGGAGACCCGCTCTAGGGGCGCGAAGCGGTTCTCGTACGCGACCGGCGCCAGCGTCGGCAGCCTGGTCGTCCGCTGCCGGCCGTCGTACGCGGTGTCGGCGTTCTCCACCGGCCCGCGCACCGGGTTGAACAACTCCACGACCAGCGCGGGCGTCACGTAATCGCCGCTCCGCGAACCACTGCCGATCTCCAGGGTGGCGGACAACCGCTGGCCCCAGTCGACGGGCACGCGGTAGTAGCGCGTCTGCCCCGTCTTGACCCGGTCGCTCCACACGCCCTTGCCCAAGGCCCTGGCCGTGCCGAAACTGCTGCCTCCCGCGCGCGGGAGCGGCCGTCCGGCCGGCGGGAGAGGCGTCGCCGAGTCGGTGTCGGAGTCCGTGTCCTGCGGCGGAGTCGTCGGCCCCGCCTTCGCCAAGGAGGGCTCCGAGGCGACGTACAGCTCCATGTCCCAGTCCTCCGTAGAGGACGGTTTTTCCGTGGCGGACGACACCGGCGACCTGGAGTTGGTGGTCCGCTCCACGACTACGTAGTACGTGCCGGCCGCCTGGCACCTCCGCTCGTCCGGCGCCAGCTTCCGCATCGCCGACGCGGTGAGCGGCCGCGGGCTCTGCGAGGCGCCGAAACGCGTCGACTCGAAGTCACAGGCGAAGCCGTCGGCGTCCTGCACGGACACCTCGATGCCGTCGGCGAAGGCGACGCGGCTGCCGAGAGCGGGCAACGCGGTCACGGAGACGTACACATTGTCCCGAGCACCGAGTTCGAGCCGGTAGTACAGCTCGCTCCCCGTACCGGAAGCCCCCGTACCGGAAGACCTGGCGCTGGAAGCCCCCGTACCGGACGAGGCCCCAGCCTCGGGATGCCCGATCGAGCTCCGGTACGTCGCCCCGGGCACCAGCATCCGGCTCCCGGCCGTACTCGTCGCCCCGTCGACCGCCTTGGCGTCCTCGGCGAAGGCGTACGGATTCGGCGTCTCAGCGACGACGCCATGCCCAGGACGGGCCGCCGCCACGGCGTTCCCCGGCCGAGCGCCCGCCCCGTCCGGCAGCAGGGCCATCGCGCACAGCGCCACCAGCACGCCCACCGCCCGCACCCGCCGCATCACGCCCACGCCGCTCTGCACCTCACCCTCCACCGATTTGCTCAAGCAAGGAATGAAATTGCGCAAGTGAACCAAAGGAGTGACGCCGTGACGGTCACACCGAAAAGAGGCGGTCCGCCCTCACCACAGAAGGAGGCGCGCTCCACCGGAAGATTCCGTACACCCAGCGGGGACTCCCCGCCACCCGGCAGAACCGGCCGAACTGATACCGGCAGAAGAGGGCCACGACGAAGCAGGCACGCGCGCGTGGGGACGCGACCCGGCAGAAGAAGCGGGACAAAAGGCCCCCGGGACAGCACGGGGCCCCGACCGCTCCAGCGACCGGGGCCCCGTGACGAGACTGCTGTCGATACTCACGAACCCGTGGGCACGGAGTCAGTCGCCTCCGTCCACAGATCCTGCTCGGCGCGATCCGCCTGGATCTGGCGGTACACGAGGAGCCCGCCGATGGCGGCCAGTGCGACCAGGAGAAGCTTCTTCACCGCGCGACCTCGTCTTTCCTTGACGTAGGGGACTTCTGGCGCCCGACTATACACACCGACCGATACCGATCGGTGACCTGGATCGGCCCGACGCCGGGCTCCAACTCCCGGACCGAACACCGCAGTAGAAGCGGATCACATCGCTCCGCCTACTCCCCGCCCACTGTGATGTTCGCCGCCCTTGCCCTGTTTCCTGGGCTTCTCGGGGCACTTGCATCCATCCGGGTGGTGTTCATCGGAACATCCACGCGGCGGGAGCGTCGGTCCCGCACTTCCGGCTCCACATACACATCATGAGGAAAGTACGCAAATCGCCCAACCTGAATGTGAGGGGCCATGACCGCCACCAAGGCCATGAAGCTGTGGACCACGATCGTCACCGCCGTGCTCGCGCTGTTCGCGACCCTCGGCCTCACCTCGGCCGCCACGGCGGCCGCCCCGGTACAGCAGGCCGCGAACGCGTCGGCCACGTGCACGAGCACCGCGAGCCCGACGGCCCCGCTGGCGGCCCTGTGGGCGGCGGCGTACGAACGGTCCTTGCCGCCCACGATGAAGCAACGCATCCGCGCCGAGGCCCACGGCGCCACCCCGAGCTGCCGCCACCTGCCGTCGACGGAGACGGAAGCCCAGGACGACGACGACCAGCGGCCCACGGCGGAACGGCTCGCCGCGGAGCCGTAGTCGTCACGGAGCCCGTCGAGCGGCACTGCAGAACGGCACTCATCGAGAAGACCCCCGGCCGACACAGGCTGGGGGTCTTCTCGCTGCCGCGCCCGCCGGTTCCTGCAAGGCCGCTGAGCGACCCCTGGGAGGGGGTATGGGGTAGTAGCGGGGTAACAAGATCAATACACGCAGAAGCCCTGTAGATCCTGGGGATCTACAGGGCTTCTGACCTGGCGTTAAGCCGCTGTGGGGCTACCTGGATTTGAACCAGGGACCTCATCCTTATCAGGGATGCGCTCTAACCAACTGAGCTATAGCCCCGCCGCGCTTCTCGGGTCGCCCCGCGCGCTGACCACTGAAGATTAGCGCACGTCCGGGCCAGTCCCAAAATCGATAGTTCCCGAGGGTCCACGCGGGCCCCGGCGCGTCCTCAGGGGCGTCCTCAGGGGCGTCCCCTGACGCCCCCCACGCCCCCGTCGGCCTTTCGCTACTCGTCCTCGGCCAGCGTCAGCTCAATGCCCCCGACAAAGCCCGCCGAGAGGTTGTAGATGAAGGCGCCGAGCGTCGCGAGTGCCGTCGCGAGGACGACGTCGATGACCGCGATGATCGTCGTGAACATCAGCACGCGCGGCAGCGAGAGGAACGCCTGCAGGTCGAAGCCGTTGGACTCGTTCGAGCCCGTGGCCTCGGAGATCGTGCCGCCGACCGTGGAGAAGACGCCCATCGCGTCCATGACCATCCACAGCACGGCCGCCGCGACGATGGTGCAGATGCCGAGCGCGATGGAGAGCAGGAAGCTGACCTTCATCACCGACCAGGGGTCGGCCTTGGCCACCCGCAGCCTCGCCTTGCGCGTGCGCGGGGTGGTGCGCGCCCCGGTGCGGGGGCGCCGGACGGCGCCAGCGGGCGCCGCCTGATACGCCTGCGGCGGGTGGTACGGCTGGCTGTTCTGCTGGGGCTGCCGCTCGCCCGGAAGCGCCCCGGAGAGGCCTTCTCCCGGCAGCGCCCCGGAGCGCCCGTCCCCCGGCAACGCCCCGGAGGCGCCGCCCTCGGTGTCCGTACCCGTCCCCGTACCCGCTCGGCCTCGGGTGTCCGTCACAGTCCCCCCCTGGGATCCATGAGACTCATGCGAGTCGGGTGCGTCGGTGGCGGAGCCACGGGCACCTTCTGTGCCGGTTCCACTCGTCCCGGCGGATCCGGCGCCCGTGGCTCCACTCACGACTCTCTCCTCGCGCTACTCGGCCGGGGACTCCGTGCCCTCGTCCGTACCGACGGCCGGTTCGCCGTCGGTCGATTCGTCGACAAGCCCTCCGTCGACTTCCTCGGCCTCGCGCCCGGCCTCGGCGTTCCGAGCGATACCGACCACGGCATCGCGCTTGCCCAGGTTGATCAGTTGGACGCCCATGGTGTCACGGCCCGTCTCCCTGACCTCGTTGACTCGCGTGCGAATCACACCGCCGGACAAGGTGATGGCGAGGATCTCGTCGGTCTCCTCGACCACCAGCGCGCCGACGAGCTCGCCGCGGTCCTCCACGATCTTGGCGGCCTTGATGCCGAGGCCGCCGCGGCCCTGGACGCGGTATTCGTCGACGGCGGTCCGCTTCGCGTACCCACCATCGGTGGCGGTGAACACGAACGTACCGGGCCGGACCACATTCATCGAGAGCAACTGATCGCTGTCGCGGAAGCTCATGCCCTTGACGCCGGAGGTCGCGCGGCCCATCGGGCGCAGCGCGTCGTCGGTCGCCGTGAAGCGGATCGACTGGGCCTTCTTGCTGATCAGAAGCAGATCGTCCGCGGCCGACACCAGCTCGGCGCCGATCAGTTCGTCGTCCGCGCCGTCGTCCGTCTCGCGCAGATTGATCGCGATGACGCCGCCGGAGCGGGGCGAATCGTAATCCTTCAGAGGCGTCTTCTTGACCAGACCCGCCTTCGTGGCGAGGACCAGGTAGGGCGCCGCCTCGTAGTCACGGATCGCGAGGATCTCGGCGATCTGCTCGTCCGGCTGGAAGGCGAGCAGGTTCGCCACGTGCTGGCCGCGGGCCTCGCGGCCGGCGTCGGGCAGTTCGTACGCCTTCGCGCGGTAGACGCGGCCCTTGTTCGTGAAGAACAGCAGCCAGTGGTGCGTCGTCGACACGAAGAAGTGGTCGACGATGTCGTCCTGCTTCAGCTTCGTGCCACGCACGCCCTTGCCGCCGCGCTTCTGCGAGCGGTAGTCCTCCGTCTTGGTGCGCTTGATGTAGCCGCCGCGCGTGATGGTGACGACGATGTCCTCTTCGGCGATCAGGTCCTCGATGGACATGTCACCGTCGAAGGGCACCAGCGCGGAGCGGCGGTCCTCGCCGAACTTGTCGACGATCGCCGTCAGTTCCTGGCTGACGATCCCGCGCTGCTTCTCGGGGGAGGCCAGGATCGCGTTGTACTCGTTGATCTTCGCCTGGAGGTCGTCGTGCTCGTCGACGATCTTCTGGCGCTCCAGGTGGGCGAGCCGGCGGAGCTGCATCTCCAGGATGGCGTTGGCCTGGATCTCGTCGATCTCCAGGAGGCCCATCAGGCCCTCGCGCGCGATATCGACCGTGTCGCTGCGCCGGATGAGCGCGATGACCTCGTCGATGGCGTCCAGGGCCTTGAGCAGACCGCGCAGGATGTGCGCGCGCTCCTCGGCCTTGCGCAGCCGGAACTTGGTGCGCCGGACGATGACTTCGATCTGGTGGGTGACCCAGTGGCGGATGAACGCGTCGAGGGAGAGCGTGCGCGGCACTCCGTCGACGAGCGCCAGCATGTTGGCGCCGAAGTTCGTCTGCAGGTCCGTGTGCTTGTAGAGGTTGTTCAGTACGACCTTGGCGACGGCGTCGCGCTTGAGCACGATGACGAGTCGCTGGCCGGTACGGGACGACGTCTCGTCGCGCACGTCGGCGATGCCGCCGACCTTGCCGTCCTTGACCAGGTCGGCAATCTTCTGTGCGAGATTGTCCGGGTTGACCTGGTAGGGCAGCTCGGTGACCACCAGGCACTGGCGGTTCTGGATCTCCTCGACCTCGACGACCGCGCGCATCGTGATGGAGCCGCGGCCCGTGCGGTACGCCTCTTCGATGCCCTTGCGGCCGACGACCAGGGCGCCGGTCGGGAAGTCCGGGCCCTTGATGCGCGCGATGAGAGCGTCGAGCAGCTCCTCGTGCGAGGCCTCGGGGTGCTCTAGCGCCCACTGCGCGCCCGCGGCGACCTCGCGCAGGTTGTGCGGCGGGATGTTGGTCGCCATGCCGACCGCGATGCCCGCAGAGCCGTTGATCAGCAGGTTCGGGAAGCGGGACGGCAGGACCGTGGGTTCCTGGGAGCGGCCGTCGTAGTTGTCCGTGAAGTCGACGGTCTCCTCGTCGATGTCCCGGACCATCTCCATGGACAGCGGCGCCATCTTGCACTCGGTGTAGCGCATGGCGGCCGCGGGGTCGTTGCCCGGAGAGCCGAAGTTTCCGTTGGAGTCCACCAGCGGCATGCGCATCGACCACGGCTGCGCGAGGCGGACCAGGGCGTCGTAGATCGAGGAGTCGCCGTGCGGGTGGTAGTTGCCCATGACGTCGCCGACGACGCGGGCGCACTTGTAGAAGCCCTTCTCGGGGCGGTATCCGCCGTCGTACATCGCGTACAGGACGCGGCGGTGGACGGGCTTGAGGCCGTCGCGGACGTCGGGCAGCGCGCGGGACACGATGACGGACATCGCGTAGTCCAGGTACGAGCGCTGCATCTCCGTCTCGAGCCCGACGGGCTCGATGCGCAGCGTCTGGTCCTCGACGTCCTCGGTGGTGATGGGGTTGTTCTCGTCGGCCATGGCCGGTCAAGATCCTTTCGTACGTCAGTCAGCAGCCGTCGGGGCGCCTGACCGGCTCAGATGTCGAGGAAGCGGACGTCCTTGGCGTTGCGCTGGATGAACGAGCGGCGCGCCTCGACGTCCTCGCCCATGAGGACCGAGAAGAGGTCGTCGGCCTGGGCGGCGTCGTCGAGGGTGACCAGGCCGAGCACGCGGTGCTCCTGGTCCATGGTCGTGATGCGCAGCTCCTCGGCGTTCATCTCGCCGAGACCCTTGAAGCGCTGGACCGAGTCCTCGCGGATGCGCTTGCCAGCCTGGCGGCCGAGCTCGAGCAGCGCGTCGCGCTCGCGGTCCGAGTACGCGTACTGGAAGTCGTCCTTGGTCCACTTGATCTTGTACAGCGGCGGGCGGGACAGATACACGTGTCCGGCCTCGACGAGCGGCCGCATGAAGCGGAACAGGAACGTCAGCAGCAGGGTGTTGATGTGCTGGCCGTCGACGTCGGCGTCCGCCATCAGGATGATCTTGTGATACCGGAGCTTCTCGATGTCGAAGTCCTCGTGGACTCCGGTGCCGAAGGCCGAGATCAGCGCCTGGATCTCCTGGTTCTGCAGGATCTTGTCGACGCGGGCCTTCTCGACGTTCAGGATCTTGCCTCGGATGGGCAGGATGGCCTGGTACTCCGGGTTCCGGCCGGACTTGGCGGAGCCGCCGGCGGAGTCACCCTCGACGATGAAGATCTCGCACTTCGTCGGGTCGTTCGACTGGCAGTCGGAGAGCTTGCCCGGCAGGGAGGCGGTCTCCAGGAGGCCCTTGCGGCGGGTGAGGTCGCGCGCCTTGCGGGCGGCCACGCGCGCGGTCGCGGCCTGGATGCCCTTGCGGATGATGTCCGCGGCCTCGTTCGGATTGCGGTCGAACCAGTCCGTCAGGTGCTCGTGCACCACCTTCTGGACGAAGGTCTTCGCCTCCGTGTTGCCCAGCTTCGTCTTGGTCTGACCCTCGAACTGCGGCTCGCCGAGCTTGATCGAGATGATCGCGGTCAGACCCTCGCGGATGTCCTCACCCGTGAGGTTGTCGTCCTTCTCGCGGAGCAGCTTCTTGTCGCGTGCGTACCGGTTGACCAGGCCGGTCATCGCGGCGCGGAAGCCCTCTTCGTGGGTGCCGCCCTCGTGCGTGTGGATGGTGTTGGCAAAGGAGTAAACGCCTTCGCTGTACTGAGAGTTCCACTGCATCGCGATCTCGACCGAGAGCATGCGCTCCTTGTCCTCGGCCTCGATGTCGATGACGGTCGGGTGGATGACCTCGCCCTTGCGGGAGTTGAGGTACGTCACGAAGTCGACGATGCCGCCTTCGTAGTGGTACGTGACCGTGCGGACCTCTTCGACGGTGTCGTCGGTGGCCTCGGTGGAGTCGGCGCCCACCGTGGCCTTGGCCGACTCGCGCTCGTCGGTGAGCTTGATCGTCAGGCCCTTGTTGAGGAACGCCATCTCCTGGAAGCGCCGCGACAGCGTCTCGAAGGAGTACTCGGTCGTCTCGAAGATGTCGCCGTCGGCCCAGAAGGTGACGGACGTGCCCGTCTCCTCGGTGGCCTCGTGCCGCTCGAGGGGCGCCGTGGGGGCACCGCCCTTGTAGTCCTGCGTCCAGCGATAGCCGTCGGTCTTGATGTCGACGGAGAGCTTGGTGGAGAGCGCGTTCACCACGGAGACACCCACACCGTGCAGACCGCCGGAGACTGCGTACCCCCCGCCGCCGAACTTGCCGCCCGCGTGCAGCACAGTCAGCACGACCTCGACGGCCGGCTTCTTCTCGACGGGGTGGATGCCCACCGGGATGCCGCGGCCGTTGTCGACGACGCGCACGCCGCCGTCCGCCAGGATCGTCACGTCGATGGTGTCCGCGTGCCCGGCCATGGCCTCGTCGACGGAGTTGTCGACGACTTCCTGCACCAAGTGATGCAGACCACGCTCACCGGTCGAGCCGATGTACATGCCGGGCCGCTTGCGGACCGCGTCCAGACCCTCGAGGACGGTGATGGCGCTGGCGTCGTACAACGAAGTCACCTCACCGGAGGCGTCGGGCGCCTGCGGGGGTACTTCGCCGGGGTCGCCGGCGGCAGTGGACGGGATGTTCTCGTTGGGGTTGCCGGAATCGGCCACGAAGCGCCCTTTCTGGCACAGCACAAGCCAAGCTCCCGGCGCTGGCCGGAGCGGCTGCGGCGTGTTGCGTTGGTAAGCCTGGTTCAGCTCTTGCTCAGCTTCTCCCGTTGCTCCCCACACCTGGGGCGGGATTCGTCTCCAGTCTACCGGTAGCGCCGACAGTGATGGGGGTTTGCCGGTACCTGAGTCCTCATGTGCCGCCCTGAACCGGGCTCAGCCGACTCCCCATATGCGGCCCCGGGGTCCCAGAGGCTCACAGCGGCACTCAGCGCTTCGGGAGGTCAACCGCCAGCTACGGTCCGGATCAGGTCATCCGTAGGTGTCGCCGGGACCCGTGCTACCAGGGGCGCGCAGGGGTCCGAAGCGGCGCGCGGGGCCGCCCGGACCGAGGACCTTGATGATGCGTACGGTGCCGTGGCCCAGGTCCTCGTTGAGGCGCGCGACGAGCTGCGGAGCCATCAGGCGCAGCTGTGTGGCCCAGGCCGTGGAGTCGCACTGCACGGTCAGGATCCGCTCGTTCTCGTCGTACCGCTGCGGCACGCAGTGCTTGGCCAAGTCGTCGCCGACGATCTGCGGCCAGCGGCCCATCACGCCGCCCACGGCGGCCGGGGTCTCCCAGCCGCGCTCGGTGATCAGCCGGTTGATGGCGGAGCCGAGCGGCAGCGGGTCGCGCCCGTCCGCCCGCGCGCCGGAGCGCAGGCCGCCGCGCCGGGCCTGCTTCTTCTGCCTGGTCGCGTCGCCACGCGCGCGTGCCTGCTCTTTCGCGGCGCGCAGGGCGACGCGGGCGAGGTCCACGCCGGAGGGCTCGGGGGGTTTGGGGGACTCGGGGGCGCCGGGGGTGTCCGGGGGCCCGTCGGGGCCGGGGCCGCCTGTACTGCCGGTTCCGGTGCTGCCGGTTCCGGCGGTGCCGGGCAGTTCGCCGTCGCCGCGCGGCCGCGGCCCACCGGCGGTCATACGCGCTCCACCGCGCCCTCGGCCACCGAGTACCGCACGCCCGACAGCACGCTCGGCACGTCGTCGTCCACCGCCGCAGTCACGAGGACCTGCTCGCCCGGGGCCACCAGCTCCGCGAGCCGTTCCCGGCGGCGGGTGTCCAGCTCGGCGAAGACGTCATCGAGGACGAGCACCGGCTCATTGCCCTCCGCGCGGAGCAGGTCGTACGAGGCGAGGCGCAGCGCGAGCGCGAACGACCAGGACTCCCCGTGGCTCGCGTAGCCCTTCGCGGGCAGCTGGCCAAGTTTGAGCAGCAGTTCGTCCCTGTGCGGCCCCACCAGCGTCACGCCCCGCTCGATCTCCTGCTTGCGGGCCTCCCCGAGGGCGGCGAGCAACTGCTCGCACAGCTCCTCGCGCGCGTGGCCGACGATTTCCGGCGCGGACGGCTTGTAGTCGAGCGCGAGGGGGCCGCCGCCGGGGGCGAGCTGCTCGTACGCCTTGTCGGCCAGCGGCTGCAGCGCGGCGATCAGGTCGAGCCGCTGGGCGAGCAGCTCGGCGCCCGCACGGGCGAGGTGCTGGTCCCACACGTCGAGCGTGGACAGGTCCATGGAGCGGCCGCCGTGCCGGCGCGCGAGGGCAGCCGACTTCAGGAGCGTGTTGCGCTGCTTGAGGACGCGGTCGTAGTCGGAGCGCACTCCCGCCATGCGCGGCGAGCGCGCGGTGATCAGCTCGTCGAGGAACCGCCGCCGCTCCCCGGGGTCGCCCTTGACGAGCGCCAGGTCCTCGGGCGCGAACAGGACGGTGCGCACGATGCCGAGTACGTCACGGGGCTTGACCTGCGAGGACCGGTTGATGCGGGCGCGGTTCGCCTTGCCGGGGTTCAGCTCCAGCTCGATGAGCTGCTCGCGCTCGCCCTGGCGGACGGCGGCCCGGATGACGGCGCGGTCGGCGCCCATGCGGACCAGCGGCGCGTCCGAGGAGACCCGGTGGCTGCCGAGGGTGGCGAGATAGCCGACGGCCTCGACGAGGTTGGTCTTGCCCTGCCCGTTCGGGCCCACGAACGCGGTGACGCCCGGGTCGAGCGGGACCTCGACCCGGGCGTACGAGCGGAAGTCGGCCAGCGACAGATGCGTGACGTGCATGGTGTGCGCCGACCTCCCCCGGCCTACTTCAACGTGCTGCCGGTCCCCCGCCGGTCCACACAGGCTGTGGACGAAGGACCGTGCGAGCTGTGGCTCAGTGCTCGCTCTTGGACTCGACCGCGTGGCCGCCGAACTGGTTGCGCAGCGCCGCGATCATCTTCATCTGCGGAGAGTCGTCCTGACGCGAGGCGAACCGCGCGAACAGCGACGCGGTGATCGCGGGCAGCGGCACGGCGTTGTCGATCGCCGCCTCCACCGTCCAGCGGCCCTCTCCGGAGTCCTGGGCGAAGCCGCGCAGCTTGTCCAGGTGCTCGTCGTCGTCGAGGGCGTTGACCGCGAGGTCCAGCAGCCAGGAACGGATGACCGTGCCCTCCTGCCAGGAGCGGAAGACCTCACGGACGTCGGTGACCGAGTCCACGGCCTCCAGGAGCTCCCAGCCCTCGGCATAGGCCTGCATCATCGCGTACTCGATGCCGTTGTGGACCATCTTCGCGAAGTGGCCGGCGCCGACCTTGCCCGCGTGCACCGAGCCGAAGTCGCCCTCCGGCTTGAGCGCGTCGAAGACGGGCTGCACCTTGGCGACGTTCTCCTTGTCGCCGCCGTACATCAGCGCGTAGCCGTTCTGCAGGCCCCAGACGCCGCCGGAGACGCCGCAGTCGACGAAGCCGATGCCCTTGGCCGCGAGCTCCTCGGCGTGCTTCTCGTCGTCCGTCCAGCGCGAGTTGCCGCCGTCCACGACGACGTCACCGGGCTCGAGGAGCTCGCCGAGCTCGTCGATCGTGGACTGCGTCGCGGCTCCGGCCGGCACCATCACCCACACCACGCGCGGGCCCTTGAGCTTGCTCACGAGCTCTTCGAGGCTCTCGACATCCGCGAGGTCCGGGTTGCGGTCGTATCCGATGACGGTGTGGCCTGCGCGGCGGATGCGCTCGCGCATGTTGCCGCCCATCTTGCCGAGACCGACGAGACCGAGCTCCATCAGTGCGTTCCTAACTAGCGATGTGGCGTGAAGGCACGTCGCCGCCGCTCCTCGTCGAGCAGCTCACGTACCCGCGGCACTTTCGTACCCGCGTCCGAGCCTACGCCCGGACGCGGCCACACACCTGTGGGCTCAGCCGCTCAGACGAACGGGCATGATCAGGTACTTGTACGCCTCGTCGGCCTCCGCGTCGAGCGCGGGCTTGCCGCTCAGGAGCGCGGGCTTCGTGGACGTCGTGAACGACAGCTGGGCGACCGGGGAGTCGATCGCGCTGAGGCCGTCGAGCAGGAACGTCGGGTTGAACGCGATCGAGATGTCGTCGCCCTCGAGCTGGGCGTCGACCCTTTCCACAGCCTGTGCGTCGTCGCTGGAGCCGGCCTCCAGGATGAGCACGCCCTGCTCGAAGCTGAGCCGCACCGGGGTGTTCCGCTCGGCGACGAGGGCCACGCGCTTGACGGCCTCCACGAAGGGGGGCGTCTCGATGACGGCGACCGAGTTGAACTCCGTCGGGAACAGCGTGCGGTACTTCGGCAGGTCGCCCTCGAGCAGGCGCGTGGTCGTCCGCCGGCCCGCGCCCTCGAAGCCGATCAGGCCCTCGCCCGCGCCGGAGCCGGAGAGCGCCAGGGTGACCGTGTCGCCGCTCGTGAGCGCCTTGGCGGTGTCCTGGAGGGTCTTGGCGGGCACCAGGGCGACCGCGGAGGCCTCCGGGTCCTCCGGCTTCCACAGGAACTCGCGGACCGCGAAGCGGTAGCGGTCGGTGGACGCCAGGGTGACCTTGTCGCCCTCGATCTCGATGCGCACGCCCGTGAGCACCGGGAGGGTGTCGTCGCGCCCGGCGGCGATCGCCACCTGGTTCGCGGCGGCGGCGAAGACCTCACCGGGGACCGTGCCGGTGGCGGTGGGCATCTGCGGCAGCGCCGGATACTCCTCCACAGGCAGGGTGTGGAGTGTGAATCGCGAGGAGCCGCAGACCACCGTCGCCCGTACACCGTCTGTGGAGATCTCCACCGGGCGGTTGGGCAGGGCGCGGCAGATGTCGGCGAGCAGGCGGCCGGAGACGAGGACCGTGCCCTCCTCGTCCACCTCGGCGTCCACGGAGACGCGGGCCGAGACCTCGTAGTCGAAGCTGGACAGGCTCAGTGCGCCGTCCTCGGCCTTCAGCAGCAGGCCCGCGAGGACGGGCGCTGGCGGCCGAGCCGGGAGGCTGCGTGCCGCCCACGCCACCGCCTCCGCGAGTACGTCGCGTTCCACCCGGATCTTCACTTAGCCGCCCTCCTGCTGTTGCTGGCACTGGGGACCAGTCTGACGCACCGCACTGACAGCTGGTGCCCGTCGGGGTCAAGTCGTGCCGAGAGGTGTCGGCGGGCCGAGCGGCGAGTTGTGCACAGCCCCCTCTTCGAAACGGATTCCCAGGTCTCTCTAGGGGGGAGTAGTAGTAGGGCCTGTGGAAACCGTGGATAACCGCGAATGCGCAGGTCACTGCCCGTTTTTTGTCCACTGACCCTGTGGGCGGAGGCGGTGGACAACCGGGGGATTCTGTGGACGGGCGAAAGTTCTGCACACCCGATGCACAGGGAGAGGGCACTTCTCCCCAGCCCTGTCCCCAGCTTTACCCAGCTTCCCCACAGGCCAACCAAGCAACTTCGTGTGACGCCTTTCACTCGTCCCGGTGAGAGGGCGCGTCGCGTTGCCGAACAGTGGACAGGGCTGGGGAGAACGCGCGAGAAGCTGTGCACAACGGGCCCCTGCCTGTGGGCCACCGGTGGACAACTCCGGAGCGGCCCTGTGGACGCGATCTTCGTCCACAGTCTGTGGAAAGTCGTCGTCCACGAATCCACAACCGGTTGACCTGGCCTGATGAACATTCAGCAGGGTCCCCTGTGGACACGATCTGGACAACTCGCCAGTCCCCAGGGTGTGGAAGGCGTAAAGGCCACAGATCTGTGGAGAACGCACGCACGGTGAGGTGGAATCGAACAGCAGGTGTCGGGGAGGTCGCGTCCACAGGCCGTGGAAGGCGGGTGGGAGGCGCGTGGAAGGCCCACGGAAGGTCGGCAGGAGCCCAGTGGAAGGCCCATGGAAGCCCTGTCGGACGGCTCGCGGACGGCCCATGGAAGCGCCCTGGACAACGCGAAGGGTGAACGCAAAGGGCGCTCCGGAAGCTGTCCGGAGCGCCCTTGAGGCGGCGTAACTCGGCGGCTGTCAGCCGTTCTTGATGCGGTTGGTGAGCTCGGTGACCTGGTTGTAGATGGAGCGGCGCTCGGCCATCAGTGCGCGGATCTTGCGGTCGGCGTGCATCACGGTCGTGTGGTCGCGGCCGCCGAACTGCGCGCCGATCTTCGGCAGGGAGAGGTCGGTCAGCTCGCGGCACAGGTACATCGCGATCTGCCGTGCCGTCACCAGGACCCGGCTGCGCGAGGAGCCGCACAGATCGTCCACCGTGAGCCCGAAGTAGTCGGCGGTCGCGGCCATGATGGCCGTCGCCGTGATCTCCGGGGCCGCGTCCTCGCCGCCGGGGATCAGGTCCTTGAGGACGATCTCCGTGAGGCCGAGGTCCACGGGCTGCCGGTTGAGCGACGCGAACGCCGTGACCCGGATCAGCGCGCCCTCCAGCTCGCGGATGTTGCGCGAGATGCGGGACGCGATGAACTCCAGGACCTCCGGCGGGGCGTTGAGCTGTTCCTGCACCGCCTTCTTACGAAGGATCGCGATACGCGTCTCCAGCTCGGGCGGCTGGACGTCGGTGATCAGGCCCCACTCGAAGCGGTTGCGCAGCCGGTCCTCCAGGGTCACGAGCTGCTTGGGCGGCCGGTCGCTGGACAGCACGATCTGCTTGTTCGCGTTGTGCAGCGTGTTGAAGGTGTGGAAGAACTCCTCCTGCGTCGACTCCTTGTCCGCGAGGAACTGGATGTCGTCGACCAGGAGGATGTCCATCTCGCGGTAGCGCTTGCGGAAGCTGTCGCCCTTGCCGTCGCGGATGGAGTTGATGAACTCGTTCGTGAACTCCTCGGAGCTCACATAACGGACGCGCGTACCGGGATAGAGGCTCCGCGCATAGTGCCCGATGGCGTGCAGCAGATGCGTTTTGCCGAGCCCCGACTCCCCGTAGATGAACAGCGGGTTGTACGCCTTCGCCGGCGCCTCGGCCACGGCGACCGCGGCCGCGTGCGCGAAACGGTTCGACGCGCCGATCACGAAGGTGTCGAAGAGGTACTTCGGATTGAGCCGCGCGGTGGGCTCGCCGGGACCGGTCGCGGGCGCGGGCTGCGCGGCCAGCGGGCCGGGGGCGCCGCTCGACGCGGGCAGCGGGGTGCCGCCGCGGCCCACGGGCCCGCCCGGTCCGCCGTGGCTTCCCTGGCCCCCGGGTCCGGTGCGGCCGCCGGAGCCCGCGCCGCCGGACGACTCGGGCAGCTCGTGCCGGTCCCGGCGGTCGTGCCGCTCGGGGCGCTCGTGCCGGTCGTGACGGTCTTGCCGGTCGTGCTGCTGCCGGTCCGGGAGCTGGTCGTACGGCCCGCGCTCCTGCGGCGGCCCCGAGCGGTAGTCGTGCTGCGACTGCTGGGGCGGGCTCGCGTACGGGTCGCGGTCCGGGAAGCCCAGGCGGGGCTGCTGCCAGCCGTAGTCGTCCTGGGGCTGCTGGGGCCAGGCGCCGGGGCGCTGGTAGTCCGGGTAGGCGGGGCGCGCCGTCGGCAGCTGATCGGGGCGTCCGCCGCGCTCGTCTCCGGGACGGCGGCCATAGCCGTCGTACGTGTCATGCCCCTGACCGGAGGAGGGCTGCTCGGGCTCCTCGTAGCGCGGCGGGTGGTCCTCGTACCGTGAGGACTGGTCCTCGTACCGGGACTGCTGCTCGTCGTAGTCGGAGTACCGCGACTGCTGCTGGACCGGGGGCGCGGGCGGGGTCGGGGGCTCGCCCACCGAGTCGTCGACCGTGATCGCGATCCGGATCGGGCGGCCGCACTCCCGGCTCAGCGTCTCGCTGACGACGGGGGCGAGACGGCCCTCCAGAACGCCCTTGGCGAACTCGTTCGGCACGGCGAGGAGCGCGGTGTCGGCGACGAGCGCCAGCGGCTGGCACCGTTTGATCCAGTGCTCGTCCTTCGCCTCGACGCCCTGCCCTCGCCCCTCTCCCAGAAGTTGCTCCAGAACCCGTGGCCACACTGCGGCAAGATCGGCAGGTACGTCAGCCACAGGGCACGCTCTCTCATGGGTCCCACGAAGGTGTGGTTCTTGGGACGGGTAGTGACGGAAATCGGGAGGGGCGGGGGGAAGGGAATGAACCGGAGTTCAGCCACGGTAGTCAGGGCGACGGGTGCGGTTCAAGTTGTTGTCCACAGGCTGTGCACAGTGTCTCTCGATGGCCGCTGGTTTGACCGGATGGCGTAGCCCCGCGTACCGTAACCAGGTCGAGTTGTCGATGGCTGCTGCCGCCTGCCTCCGATGGGCAAAGATCACGATCTGTGATTGTGAAGCGGTGCACTCGGTGCGTATACGCGAGCTTCTCGTGGGCGCACGGTGACAGCCAGGCGATGCTCCGCCACCACACACATCATTTCTGGAGCCCCCGAGTGAGCAAGCGCACCTTCCAGCCGAACAACCGTCGTCGCGCGAAGACCCACGGCTTCCGGCTGCGGATGCGCACCCGTGCCGGCCGCGCCGTCCTGGCGTCCCGCCGCAGCAAGGGTCGCGCCCGCCTGTCCGCCTAAGCGCGATTAGGTCATGACGTCGTGCTGCCTACCGAGCATCGGCTGAGGCGGCGCGAAGACTTCGCGACCGCGGTACGTCGGGGACGCCGGGCTGGACGCCCGCTACTCGTCGTCCATCTACGCAGCGGTGCAACGGACCCGCACGTGCCAGGGGAGAGCCTTCCCCCGACACGTGCGGGTTTCGTCGTGAGCAAGGCCGTGGGTGGAGCCGTGGTCCGCAACACGGTCAAGCGCAGACTCCGCCACCTCATGCGCGACCGACTGGCCCTGTTGCCCCCCGGTAGCCTGGTAGTCGTACGAGCGTTGCCCGGCGCGGGCGACGCCGACCATGCACAGCTGGCCCGAGACCTGGACGCCGCCCTGGAGCGGCTGCTGGGAGGGGGCGCGCGATGAAGTACCCGCTGCTGGCGCTGATCAAGCTGTACCAGTGGACGATCAGTCCACTCCTCGGCCCAGTCTGCAAGTACTACCCGTCGTGCTCCCACTACGGCTATCTGTCCATCGATCGGCACGGTGCGATCAAGGGCACGGCGCTCACTGCCTGGCGCATCCTGCGGTGCAATCCGTGGTCGCTCGGTGGTGTCGATCATGTGCCGCCACGCAAGCGCCCACGGTGGCACGAGATGCTGCGCGCCGCCTGGCGCGAACGCAAGGGCGGGCCCTCCGCCGCTGGCGCGCCGACCGGAGACCTCCCCCCGGCTCCCACGAGCCCGGCCGCCGAGACCCCGTCCCATGCTCAAGGAGCCTGATTAGTGGACACGATTGCCGGTTTCTTCAGCTTCATCACGACACCCGTCTCCTGGGTCATCGTGCAGTTCCACAAGCTGTACGGTGCGCTCTTCGGCCCTGATACGGGCTGGGCCTGGGGCCTGTCGATCGTGTCTCTGGTGATCCTGATCCGCATCTGCCTGATCCCGCTCTTCGTGAAGCAGATCAAGGCGACCCGGGCCATGCAGACGCTGCAGCCCGAGATGAAGAAGATCCAGGAGCGCTACAAGAGCGACAAGCAGCGCCAGTCCGAAGAGATGATGAAGCTGTACAAGGAGACGGGCACCAACCCGCTCTCCTCGTGCCTTCCCATCCTGGCGCAGTCGCCGTTCTTCTTCGCGCTGTACCACGTGCTCAACGGCATCGCGTCCAACAAGAAGGTCGGCGTCATCGACCAGCAGCTGCTCGACAGCGCTCGTGACGCCCACATTTTCGGTGCCCCGCTCGCGGTGAAGTTCACGGACAGCGCCGACAAGGTCGCCTCGCTGGGCGCCACGCTGACGGACGTGCGCGTCGTGACCGCGCTCATGATCATCCTCATGTCGGCGTCGCAGTTCTTCACGCAGCGCCAGCTGATGACGAAGAACGTCGACACGACCGTGAAGACGCCGTTCATGCAGCAGCAGAAGATGCTGATGTACGTCTTCCCCGTCATGTTCGCCGTCTTCGGCATCAACTTCCCCGTCGGTGTCCTCGTCTACTGGCTGACCACCAACGTGTGGACCATGGGCCAGCAGATGTACGTGATCCGGCAGAACCCGACCCCCGGCTCCAAGGCCCAGGCCGCGTTCCTGGAGCGCCTGCTGAAGCACGCCACGCACGCCCAGAAGACCCGCAACCGCCGCGAGACCAACGTGGTCAAGGCCATCGTCGCCAAGGGCCGCGACCGCAACGAGTACGAGCGCAAGTTCATCAACGGCCTGCACAAGGCCGGCCTCGCGGCCCAGGCCGACGGCACGATCGTGGTCAGCGAGACCGCGGCCACCACCACCGAGGACGGCGAACCGGCCGCCGGTGGCGCGCCCAAGCGGCAGCAGCCCAAGCGGCAGAGCAAGTCCAAGCGCCAGTCCGGCTCCGCCACGGCGCCCGCCAAGACGGACGCCGACGCGAAGACGTCGCTGACCAAGTCCGAGGACGGTCCCGCGGACAAGTCCCCGGGCAAGGCCGAGCCCAAGGGCGCCGCGAAGAAGGACACCGAGAACAAGGGCAAGTCCGGAGCCTCCGGCGGCCAGCCCGGCCAGGGCACCCGCAGCAAAGCCAAGTCCGGACGCAAGGGCCAGCAGCGGCCCAAGCACCCGTCGAAGAAGTAGAAGGAGTCCATCCCGTGACGGAAGGCACCACCACCTCTGCCGCTGCTGAGGCCGGCGACACCCTGACCCGCCTCGAGCAGGAGGGCGAGATCGCGGCGGACTACCTCGAGGGTCTGCTGGACATCGCCGACCTCGACGGCGACATCGACATGGACGTCGAGGCCGACCGCGCCGCGGTGTCGATCATCAGCGACGCGGGCAGCCGCGATCTGCAGAAGCTGGTCGGCCGCGACGGCGAGGTCCTGGAGGCGCTCCAGGAGCTCACCCGCCTCGCGGTGCACCGCGAAACCGGCGACCGCAGCCGCCTGATGCTGGACATCGGGGGCTACCGCGCGAAGAAGCGTGAGGAGCTGTCCGAGCTCGGCGCCAAGGCCGCGGCCGACGCGAAGAGCTCCGGCGAGCCGGTCAAGCTCAAGCCGATGACGCCCTTCGAGCGCAAGGTCGTGCATGATGCGGTGAAGGCCGCCGGCTTGCGCAGCGAGTCCGAGGGCGAGGAGCCGCAGCGCTTCGTCGTGGTACTCCCCGCCTGATCACACGCGTTTTCCCGGCCCCGTCTGTTCGCAGACGGGGCCGGTCTTTGTCAGCCTGATAGTCAGCGACCCAGTGCGGTACGGAAGGACGGTCCCCGTGACGGAGGCAGCGGAGCTCCCCCCGGCGCCGGAGCAGGCGCGGACAGTGTTCGGTGAGCGGTTCCCGGATGCTGTCCGGTACGCGGAGCTGCTGGCCGAGACGGGAGTGCAGCGCGGCCTGATCGGCCCCCGTGAGGTGCCCCGCCTGTGGGAGCGGCACCTGCTGAACTGCGCGGTGCTGTCCGAGGTGGTGCCCGAGGGCGTGACGGTGTGCGACGTCGGCTCCGGCGCCGGACTGCCCGGCATCCCGCTCGCCCTCGTCCGCGACGACCTGAAGATCACGCTCCTCGAGCCGCTGCTGCGGCGTACGAACTTCCTGACCGAGGTCGTCGAGCTGCTCGGGCTCGACCATGTCACGGTCGTCCGTGGCCGCGCCGAGGAAGTCCTGGGCAAGCTGCCGCCCGTCCATGTCGTGACGGCACGGGCCGTGGCCCCGCTGGACCGGCTCGCGGGCTGGGGCGTGCCGCTCCTGCGTCCGTACGGAGAGATGCTGGCCCTCAAGGGCGACACCGCCGAGGAAGAGGTCAAGGCGGCGCGAGCGGCCCTGAACAAGCTCGGCGCGGAGTCCGTCTCCGTCGTGCACGTGGGCGAGGGCGTGGTGGACCCCCTGTCCACCGTGGTGCGGGTCGAGGTCGGCGAGAGCCCGGGCGGCGTGCGGTTCGCGGCCAAGCGAGCCAAGGCCGCCCGCACGGGACGGACTCGACGCCGTCGCTGATCGGCGCAGAAGGGTCGAGTTGACCCGTCGCTGATCCGTCCTGACGACGAGCCGTACTCCACAAAAGCTGTCAAACGTACGCATACCGGGGTGTCGCACCAGCGGCACCCCGGTCGCCGTGCATCGTGTTTCACGTGAAACGTCGCTCACTGCTGCATGGCATCATCAGTCGCGGCCGCGCTGCGGAACCTCGCGAACGTCGGCCGCTCGGCTCCCTCGACAAGGGCACGGAGTTGTCCACAGAGGGGGATTCGTCCACAGAAGACCGGGCCTCGCTGGTTCACGACCCCGAAAGCATGGGAGGCTCTGTTCATTGCGAGCCTGAAGTCGAGGAGAGTGAATCCTTGCGGTCCGACGCCAACATCGCGGGACCGATGACCGATCCGGTCCCCGGTCCCCGTACCGAGTCGGCGGGGGAGGATGTTTCACGTGAAACACCGAGCCCGATGGACGACACCCCCATCGGTCGCGCCGCCCAGTTGGCGGTGGAAGCCCTTGGCCGTGCCGGCGAAGGGCTGCCGCGACCGGAACAGACCCGAGTCATGGTGGTCGCCAACCAGAAGGGCGGAGTGGGCAAGACGACGACAACCGTCAACCTTGCCGCCTCGCTCGCTCTGCACGGCGCGCGCGTCCTGGTGGTCGATCTCGATCCGCAGGGCAACGCCTCCACGGCCCTCGGCATCGACCATCACGCCGAAGTCCCTTCCATCTACGACGTGTTGGTCGAGAGCAAGCCTCTCTCCGAGGTCGTCCAGCCGGTCCCGGATGTCGAAGGCCTCTTCTGCGCCCCGGCGACCATCGACCTCGCCGGCGCGGAGATCGAGCTGGTCTCCCTGGTGGCGCGGGAGAGCCGGCTGCAGCGGGCGATCCAAGCGTATGAACAGCCTTTGGACTACATCCTCATCGACTGCCCGCCGTCGCTGGGGCTGCTGACGGTCAACGCCCTGGTGGCCGGTGCGGAGGTACTGATCCCGATCCAGTGCGAGTACTACGCACTGGAGGGCCTCGGGCAGCTCCTGCGCAACGTCGACCTGGTCCGGGGACACCTCAACCCGCTCCTGCACGTGTCGACCATCCTGCTCACCATGTACGACGGCCGGACAAGGCTGGCGTCACAGGTGGCGGACGAGGTGCGCAACCACTTCGGCGACGAGGTGCTGCGCACGAGCATCCCGCGCTCGGTGCGCATCTCGGAGGCGCCGAGCTACGGCCAGACCGTGCTGACCTATGATCCGGGCTCCAGCGGTGCCCTGTCGTACTTCGAGGCGGCACGGGAGATTGCGCTCCGCGGTGTCGGCGTGCGCTACGACGTGCAGCACGCCCACGTGGGCAACCAGAACGAACAGCAGAACCTGACGGAGGGGATCCAGTGAGCGAGCGACGGAGAGGGCTGGGCCGTGGGCTCGGCGCTCTGATCCCTGCGGCTCCTACGGAGAAGTCGGCTGCCCAGGCCGCGGGCGGAGCCTCCACCTCGCCCTCGTCCGTGCCGCTGCTCACCGCGGAGCGGGGCGTGGCGGCCGCAAAGGTGGCCTCGCTTCCGCAGAGCCCCGTTTCACATGAAACGGAGGAGCCGGTAAACGGCGTCGCCGTGGAGGGACCGACGAGTCCGGCCGGCGCGCACTTCGCGGAGCTCCCCCTCGACTCCATCACGCCCAACCCGCGTCAGCCGCGCGAGGTGTTCGACGAGGACGCCCTCGCGGAGCTGGTGACCTCCATCAAGGAGGTCGGTCTCCTCCAGCCCGTCGTCGTACGGCAGTTGGGGCCCGCGCGCTACGAGCTCATCATGGGCGAGCGGCGCTGGCGTGCCTGCCGTGAGGCCGGCCTGGAGCGCATCCCGGCGATCGTGCGGGCCACGGAGGACGACAAGCTCCTCCTGGACGCGCTCCTGGAGAACCTGCACCGCGCCCAGCTGAACCCGCTGGAAGAAGCCGCGGCGTACGACCAGTTGCTCAAGGACTTCAACTGCACGCACGACCAGTTGGCTGACCGCATCGGGCGTTCGCGTCCCCAGGTCTCCAACACGCTGCGGCTGCTGAAGCTCTCGGCGACGGTGCAGAGGAGGGTCGCCGCCGGTGTCCTCTCCGCGGGCCACGCCCGTGCGCTGCTGTCCGTGGAGGACGCGGAGGAGCAGGACCGGCTCGCCCACCGCATCGTGGCCGAGGGCCTCTCGGTGCGTGCCGTGGAGGAGATCGTGACCCTCATGGGTTCACGGCCGCAGAGCAAGCCGAAGGCCAAGGGCCCCCGCGCCGGCACGATCGTCTCCCCGGCGCTGACCGGTCTCGCCACGCGTCTCTCCGACCGGTTCGAGACCCGAGTGCGGGTCGACCTGGGCCAGAAGAAGGGCAAGATCGTCGTCGACTTCGCCTCGCTGGAGGACCTGGAGCGCATCCTCGCCACGCTGGCCCCGGAGGAAGGCCCCGTCCTCAGGAACGGGCTCGCCGAAGCGGAGGCCGAGGCCGAGGGTGGCACGACGGAGGATGAGCGGGACTGAGGCCCGAGTTCTACGGGAGCGACCTCCCGAGTTCTACGGGACTGAACCCCGGAGCTCTGCGGGGCTGATTCCCGCGAGAGCCCCAGTGAGAGCAGGCCGTGTCCGGTGTATGCCGGAACACGGCCTGCTCTTTCCTTTCTTACGGTATCGATGCAATCGCATCGTGGATACGATGCGATCAGGTACGGCGCATCCACCTGACAGCACCTCTTAGGGGAGGCGGGGGCCATGCGATCGGTGAGCCGCACAGGACTGGTGACCGCGGGGCTCGGCCTCGGAGCGGTCGGCGGGTTCGTCGGCAGCCTGCTCAGGGAACGGAGCGCACTGACAGCCGCCCGTGGCGCCGCGGGCGAAGAAAGTGAGGAACCGCCTTCATGGGGCGACGGCTCGTACCGCTCACGCTGGACAACCTTCCGGACCTTCCCAAGCGTTGCCGCACGTGTGTCTTCTGGGAGCTGGACCCGGTCAGCGGCCAAGCCGCGGTAAAGGCCGGCACCCCGGAGCTGGAGAAGGAAGCGTGGATCTCCGCGGTCCTGCTGGAGTGGGGATCCTGCGGACGCGTGGTCTACGTCGACGATGTGCCGGTGGGCTTCGTTCTCTACGCCCCGCCCGCGTACGTACCGCGCTCCACCGCCTTCCCCACCAGTCCCGTCTCACCGGACGCCGTCCAGCTCATGACCGCCTGGATCATGCCGGGCTATCAGGGGCAGGGCCTGGGCCGCGTCATCGTGCAGACCGTCGCGAAGGACCTGCTGCGCCGAGGCTTCAAGGCCATCGAGGCGTTCGGCGATGCCCGCTGGGAGCAGCCCGCCTGCGTCCTGCCGGCCGACCATCTGCTGGCGGTGGGATTCAAGACGGTCCGCCCGCACCCCGCCTATCCCCGGCTGCGGCTGGAGCTGCGGACGACGCTCTCCTGGAAGGAGGACGTCGAGCTGGCCCTCGACCGGCTCCTGGGCGCGGTCCAGAAGGAACCGGCGCTGCGACCGCTGTAATCAGGCGCGGTAGCCACCGCTGAGAGCGCCGCGGAGAATGCTCCGGACAAGCGCGCGGGGAAGCTCCGGACAAGCGAATGGGCCAACCCCACGGGGTTGGCCCATTCGTGTTTCACGTGAAACATCGCTCGCCGCCACAGCGGCGTGCGTCGACTACTCGGTGATGAAGTCCGCGAGGTCGCGCTCGAGGGCGGCCTTCGGCTTGGCACCGACGATGGTCTTGGCGACCTCACCGTTCTGGTACACGTTCAGCGTCGGGATCGACATGACGCCGTACTTGGCGGCAGTGGTGGGGTTCTGGTCGATGTTGAGCTTGACGATCTGGATCTTGTCACCGTGCTCGGCGGCGATGGCCTCGAGGGACGGCGCGATCTGGCGGCACGGGCCGCACCATTCGGCCCAGAAGTCGACCAGTACGGGCTTGTCGCTCTTGAGGACGTCCTGCTCGAAGGAGTCGTCAGTAACGTGCTTCACGGTTCCGGCCACGAGGGGCTCCTAACTTGGTGGTGCGGTGAGGCTGGTGGGGTCGGTGGTTCAGACGGCGGCGGCAGCGGCAGCGGTCTCGCTGTCCACGGCGGCCGAGAGGAAACGCTCGGCGTCGAGAGCGGCGGAGCAGCCCGTGCCCGCCGCCGTGATCGCCTGGCGGTACGTGTGGTCGACGACGTCACCGGCAGCGAAGACGCCCGGCACGTTCGTGCGCGTCGACGGCGCGTCGACCTTCAGGTAGCCCTCGTCGTCCAGCACCAACTGGCCCTTGAAGAGCTCGGTGCGCGGGTCGTGGCCGATCGCGATGAACAGGCCCGTCACCGGCAGCTCCGAGGTCTCACCCGTCTTGATGTTGCGCAGGGTGAGGCCGGAGAGCTTCTGGTCGCCATGGATCTCGGCGACCTCGCTGTCCCAGATGAACTTGATCTTCGGGTCGGCGAAGGCGCGCTCCTGCATGGCCTTGGAGGCGCGCAGGCTGTCGCGACGGTGGACCACGGTCACGGACTTGGCGAACCGGGAGAGGAAGGTGGCCTCCTCCATCGCCGTGTCACCGCCGCCGATCACCGCGATGTCCTGGTCCTTGAAGAAGAATCCGTCGCACGTCGCGCACCAGGAGACGCCGCGTCCGGAGAGGGCGTCTTCCCGCGGCAGGCCCAGCTTGCGGTGCTGCGAGCCCGTCGTGACGATGACCGTCTTCGCGCGGTGCACCGTGCCCGCCGTGTCCGTGACCGTCTTGATCTCGCCGGTGAGGTCGACGGCGACCACGTCGTCGGGGACGAGCTCGGCGCCGAAGCGCTCGGCCTGGGCGCGCATGTTGTCCATGAGATCGGGACCCATGATGCCGTCGCGGAAGCCCGGGAAGTTCTCCACATCGGTGGTGTTCATCAGCGCGCCGCCCGCGGTGACGGCTCCCTCGAACACCAGGGGCTTCAGCGAGGCGCGCGCGGTGTAGAGCGCCGCCGTGTAGCCGGCGGGCCCGGAGCCGATGATGATCACGTTACGGACGTCGGTCACGGCTTGATTCCTCGTCTCTGGGGACTGCTGCGTACTGCCGGTGGGTGCCTGTCTCAGGACTCTCACCCCACCCAACGGATCCTACGGGGCGAGCATTCCCAACGTGTCCGAGCACACGGAAGCAGGGCGTGCCCAGGTGCGGGAGACGAGGGGGCTCGAGAGGGCTCAGGACCTCATGGCCGGACGTAGGACTCGGTGAGAAGCACCTTGCCGGTGGCGTCGGGCGCCGCGGAGGCGTGCACGCACGCGGCGTCCACGATGTACGCGGAGACCTTCGCGCTGTCGGAGTCGTGCGGCACGACCACCAGGTAAGCGGTCTTCCCCTCGTAGGTGCCCTTGTCGGCGGCCAGCGGTGTACGACCGCCGAGGCCCTTCTCGACGCAGGCGGGCACCTCGACGTAGTTCTCGCGCATCTTGGAGTTCTTCGAGGGTCCTTCCTCCGGGCTGGACCGCACGTCGTAGGACGGCTGTGAGGCCCCACCGTCCGTTCCGGCGGCCGCTTGCTCCCCGGCGAGAAGGTCGGAGACCTGGGTTCCGAGTTTGCCCTTGGAGAACGTGTCCTTCTCCGCTGACGCGGAGTTAGGCTCCTTCGAGTCATTGCTCCACGGCTGGATGAGCAACGTGCCCAGGCCGAAGGCGGCCGCGGTGAAGACGGCGCCGAGTACGGCCGTACGCCGACGGCTGCCGCGCAGTCGGCTGCTGCGGCCAGGGCCGGTGGCCGCTCGCGGGTGTCCGGCGGGGCCACGGGTGTCGGGGCCGTGTGTGGCCGCTGCTGGTGAGGCCCCCGTCGCGGAGGTCGCGGAGGTCGCAGGGGTCGGCTTGGTCGATCCCGGGGTCGATGTTTCACGTGAAACATGCGCGGCGGGGTCGGTCACGGTTTCACGGCTGGAGGCAGCAGTGGCGTTGGCTGCGTCATCGGCTGCGGATTCACTTGCGGCTGTGACGAGGTCTGAGGATTCGGCCTCGGCGACTGCGGCCGTGGCGTCGAGCAGCGCCTCGGCCGCCAGGGCCGCGTCGATGCGCTCCGCGACATCGGTGGGCATCCGCGGCGGCCCCGGCAGCGTGCCGAGCATGCCGCGGATCTCTTCGAGGGACTCATAGACGTCGGTACAGAGAGGGCAGTCGTCCAGGTGCCGGCGCACATCGAGCGTGCGGGACGGGGAGAGCAGGCCCTCGGTGAGGTCGGAGATCTCGGCGACGTCCGGGTGCCCAGCCGAGTCTGTCGTCGTGGTCACGCTCGCCCACCTCCGCCCTTCACTGCCGCTGAGTCGCTGGGTCCCGCATCCGGAGGAGGCCCCGCGTCCTGTGGTTCCGCTGCCGGTGGGACGGTTGTCCCCTGCGTCCGGTTCCGTCCCGGAGCAGAGTTTCTGGTGTCGTCCCCGCCACTTCCACTGCCGCCGCCGCCCTCGCGTCGGGGCGGCGCCTCCGTCCGCAGGTGCGTCAGGAGGGGCAGGAGTCTGGCTCTGCCGCGCGCGCAGCGGCTCTTCACCGTCCCGGTCGGGATGTCGAGCACGCGGGCCGCCTCGGCCACGGGATAGCCCTGCATGTCCACCAGGACGAGGCAGGCCCGCTGGTCGGGCGGCAGGGTGCCGAGCGCCGCCAGGAGCTCCCGGTGCAGATCCCCGCGCTCGACGGGCGCCGCGGCGGACTCGTGCGGCTCGAGGAGCTGCTCCAGGCGTTCGGTGTCGTCGACGGGAGAGGTCTTCCGGGACGCGACCTTGCGCGCCCGGTCGAGGCAGGCGTTCACGGTGATGCGGTGCAGCCAGGTCGTCACGGCGGACTGGCCGCGGAAAGTGTGGGCGGCGCGGTAGGCGGACACGAGGGCGTCCTGGACGGCGTCCGCCGCCTCCTCGCGGTCCCCCAGCGTGCGCAGCGCCACCGCCCACAGCCGGTCGCGGTGGCGGCGGACGATCTCACCGAAGGCGTCCTTGTCGCCGTCGACATGGCGGGCCAGAAGGTCCTGATCGCTCAGCTCACCGAGCTCGGTGCTGTCCACCGTGGAACCCCCTCCCCTCGCCCCTCAGCGTCCGCCGGACCGGTCAGCCCTTGAACTTCACGTCCGTGATGCCCTGCTTGTAGCCCGCGCTGTAGTAGCCGTCCGTGCCGGACTCCGGCACGTGTGTCATCCAGAGAAGCACGTACTGCGTCTTGACCGGCTTGCCGGCCTTGATCTTCAAGCTGGCGCTCGTGGTCGTGGCGTCACCGATCTTCTTCATCGAGTCGACCGGTCCGGACGGCGACATCGAGTCGGCGGCGTACAGCGCGACCGTCGTGTCGGCGCCCGGGTACCTGAGGCCTATCGACGCGACCGAGACGTTCTTCGCGGAGCCGAGGTCGTAGACGATGCCGACGCCTTGGCGGTACGGGGCCAGTCGCGGCCCGTCCACGTACGACCTGGTGCGCCAGAGCGTGGAGGTGTCGCCGTCGTACGTCTTCGGGACGTTCTCCGGGTCCTGCGCCTTCCCGCCGATCAGGGACTCCTGGGCACCCTGGATGGCGATCGGCTTCGGCGGCTTCGGCTGGTTCTTGTCGTCGCCGTCCGTCGTCTTCGACGTACCCGAGTCACCATTCTTGTTCTGGTCCATCAGCGCGTCCGCGAGCTGCCAGCTGCCCAGACCGAGCGCGGCGATGAGGAGCGCGGAGACCGCCCATTTGAGGGCCCTGCCGGTGCGGCTCTGCAGCGGGGGCGGCGGCGCCGGGACGGGCTGCGTGGCCCCGGGGGGCTGCGAGCCGCGGCCGTAGTTGCCCTGCTGGTAGGTCGTGCGCTGGTACTCCGGCGGCGCCGTGAAGGCGGGCTCCGGCGGGCGGATGCGGGGCAGCTCGGCGATGGCCTTCACCAGGTCGTCCGGCGTGGTGCACGCGGGCTCCTGGCGGGACGCCGTGGCGCCGTCGTTGACGAGCGCGCGCATGGCGAGCTCGGACAGGCCGCGGTGCACGCCGGCCCGGACCTGGTCCGGCGGGAGCAGGCCGACGCCCTTGGGCAGCCCGGACAGGCCGTAGGCGTCGTTGTCGTACGGCCAGCGCTTGGTCAGCGAGGCGTACAGGAGGGCGCCGATCGCTTCGGTGTCGGCGCGCTGCGGGGTCTCGGAGCTGATGCCGCGCAGCGCGGCGTTCACGGCGAGGCCGCGGATGCGGTACTGGCCCGACGAGGTGCGCAGGACGGCGCTCGGGGTGAGCCGCAGATGCGCGAGGCCCTCGCGGTGGGCGGCGGCCATGGCCTGACTGACCTGGCTGACGAGCTGGTAGGCGTCGTGGGCCTCGAGCGGCCCCGCCGCGAGCAGCGCGGTCAGCTCCGTGGCGTCCGGAAGCCACTCGTGCACGACGTAGACGAGGTCGTTCTCCTCGACCGCGTCCAGGACCTGGACGAAGCGGGGGTCGCCGAGCAGCGCCGCGGAGCGGGCCGCGGCGAGCACCGAGCGGGCACGGGGGTGGTCGGCGGGCAGCAGGTGCACACCCACTGCCCGGCGGAGTTTCTCGTCCACCGCACGCCAGCTACTGAAACCGTCCAGACGGGTGACGCACTCCTCGAGGCGATAGCGTCTGGCGAGTTTGTGGCCGCTGTGCAGTTCCGGGGGCGTCGTCGCCCCGGGCGGACTGGTGGGCTCATTCGTCTTGGCTGTGCCGTCGTCCGCCGTGTCCCGCTCCCGGGTCTGGGCCACCCCGTCGGCCGTGGACTGCTCCGCCTGCGCGGTCAGCGGCTTGTCGCCGCTGTTGTCTGCCACGTCGACGGCAGCCGTGCTCCGTTCCGCCACCGTCGTTCCTGCCTCCCCATCCGTTGCGCTTCGTCAGACGCCAAAGCCAATTGTGCCCACAGTCCGGCGCTATGCACGACACGCGGTGGCCGACGATGGTTGTGCGGACTCCTTCACATCAGCGCCCCAGCCGCCCGCGCACCATACCGACCAGCGAGTTCAGCTCCTGGATCCGCATGCGCCGTGCGGCCACGAAGAAGACCCCGAAGAGCACCGCGCAGCCGACGACCAGCGCCGCCAGCGAGCCGATGACCCCCTGACCGAGTGCCTTCGTGATCGCGTACCCGGTCCCGGCGCCGAGAATCGCCCCCGGCACGGACGCGAGCGCGAGGCGGGCGTACGTACGGATCACGTTCGCGCCGTCCAGGTCGCCCCCCAGCCGCTTGCGCAGCCGGTTCCAGGCGACGCCCACGCCGATCGCGTAGGCGGCGCCGTACGAGAGGGCCATGCCCGCCACGGCCCAGCGGGCGGGCAGCACCAGGTAGCAGACCCCGGAGGCGGCGGCGTTGAAGGCGGCCACGATGACCGTGTTGTAGAAGGGGGTGCGGGTGTCCTCGTACGCGTAGAAGGCGCGCAGGACGACGTACTGCACCGAGTACGGGATCAGGCCGAGGCCGAAGGCCATCAGCATGTAGCCCATGCGCGTCGCGCCGTTGACGCCGGACGAGCCGAAGATCATCGTGCACATCGGGATGCCGAGCGCGAGGAAGCTGAAGGCGATCGGCACGATCGCGACGGCCGAGGTGCGCAGGCCCTGGGAGATGTCGTCGCGGACGGCCCCGGTGTCGCCCTCGTGGGCCGAGCGGGACAGCCTTGGCAGCAGGGCGGCCATCAGGGAGACCGTGATGATGGCCTGCGGGAGCATCCAGATGAGCTGGGCGTTGGAGTAGGCGGCGAAGCCGGTGCCGTCCATGCCGGAGTGCTTGACCGCCGCGGTGCCGAGCTGGATCACGACGATCGCGCCCGCCTGGTTGGCGAGGACGAAGAGCATCGTCCACTTGGCCAGCTTGGCGGCCTTGCCGAGGCCCTGGCCCTTCCAGTCGAAGCGCAGGCGCAGTTTGAAGCCGGTCTCGCGCAGGTACGGGATCATCGCGAGCGACTGGACGACGAGCCCGAGCAGGACGCCGACGCCGAGCAGGCGCACGCCGTCGTCGGGGATCGAGGTGACGCGCATCCCCGACTTCTCGGAGGTGCCGTACACCCACAGGAACATGCCGAGCGTCGCGATGATGACGATGTTGTTGAGGACGGGGGTCCACATCATCGCGCCGAACTTCCCGCGCGCGTTGAGGATCTGCCCCATCACGACGTGGACGCCCATGAAGAAGATCGAGGGCAGGAAGTAGCGGACGAAGGTGATGGCGACTTCGTTCGCGGCCGGGTCGCTGGCCACCGGCGTGGAGAGCGCGTGGACCAGCAGTGGCGCCGCGAACCAGCCGAGCACGGTGAGCGCGCCCAGCACCACCATGACCAGCGTCAGGAGCCGGTTGGCGTACGCCTGGCCGCCGTCCGCGTCGTTCTTCTGGGCGCGCACGAGCTGCGGCACGAAGACCGAGTTGAGCCCGCCGCCGACAGTGAGGATGTAGATCATCGTCGGCAGTTGGTAGGCCACCTGGAAGGTGTCGCCGAGGAGGCCGATGCCGAGGGCCGAGACGATCATCGCCGAGCGGACGAAGCCGGTGAGGCGGGACACCATCGTGCCCGCGGCCATCACCGCGCTCGACTTCAGCAGGCCGGACGCGCGGCCGCCGGACTTCCCCGCGGGCGTCGCCGGGGCGGGCGTGGGGGGCTTGGCGGGCGCCGGGACGGCCGGGGCCGCCTCCGGCTGCGCGGGCGGGCGCGCACCGCCGTACTGCGGGTCCTGGTAGTAGCCGCCCTGGTTCGGGTCCGGGTACTGGTTCGGGTCCTGGTAGTAGCCGCCGGCCTGCTGCGCGGCGTACGGGGTGCCCTGCTGCGCGTACTGGGCGTTCTGCTGGTCGCCGTAGGCGGCTTCGCTCTGCGGGTACGCGTACGGCGTGCCGTGCTGCTGGTCGGGGTACGCGGCGCCGGGCTGCTGCTGGGCGGCGTATCCGGCGCCGGGCTGCTGGCCGTGCTGACCGTGGCCGTGCTGGTCGGCGTACCCGGCACCCGGGTGCTGCGGGTCCGAGTAGGTCGCCTGGCCGGGCTGCTGCTGGTAGGGGTACGCGCCGCCGCCTTGCTGGTCCTGGTATCCGCTGCCCTGCTGGTCCTGATACCCGCCACGCTGCTGGTCCTGGTACCCGGCGGCGGGCTGTCCCTGGTAGCCGGCGGCCTGCTGGCCCTGGTAGCCGGCGGCCTGCTGGCCCTGGTGCCCGGCGCCCTGGGCGGGCTGCTGACCCTGATACCCCGAGGGCTGCTGCCCCTGGTATCCACCGTCCTGGCCCTCGTACCCGGACGCCTGCTGCGCGCGCGGGTCGCCGGCCCGGGGGTCGCCGTAGCCGCCCGCACGCGGGTCCTGGTAGCCGCTGCCCTGCTGGTCCCGGAAGAGGTGCGCGAAGGCGTCCGGCTGGTGCCGCTCCTCGCCGGCCTGGGTGACGAGGTCGTCCACGCCCACGTACTGCGTCGTGCGCGGGTCATCGCCGTACGGGAGGTGCCGGGTCGGGCCCTCCGGCTCCGGGGGCGGGGTCTGGGCCCAGACTCGGGGGTCCGGCTGGTACTGCGACGAAGGCGGCTGGGCGTAGAGCTGCTGCGGGTCCGGATAGCTGCCGGGGGGCGGCGGGGGGTGCGCCGCGCGGTCGTAGAGCGCCTCGGCCACCGGGTCCTGGGCCGAGAGGTCCTGAGCCCGGTAGGGGTCCTGGGCGTACGCGTCCTGGAGGTAGGCGTCCGGCGCGTGCTGCGGCGGCACCTGACCGTCCTCAGGCGTGCCGGGAGGCGGGCCTCCGGCCGCGCCGGAGCTGCCCGTGCCCTCGCCGCGCTCACCGTCGTACGGCGCGTTCATGGTTTACCCCACCTCATGGTCCCCGGGCCCACCGGCCACGACATCGCTCAACGGTCCACTCTCTCACCCGGGTGCGACGGCTCGGTGCTTTCGGGAGCGGTGTCCGGTGTCGGGTCACTCGGCTGCTCGGGATCGTCCGCGCCGGGGTCGGTGTCGGGAGCGGGGCCGGGGGTGGCGTCGGAGTCCCCGTCGGGGCCGCCGTCCGGGCCTGCCTCCGCCCGCTGCCGTGCCGCGCGCTTGCGCTGGGTGTACATGCGGAACCCGGCGAGGACGAGGAGCAGGACGCCGCCGCCGATGACCAGCATCACCGTGGCGGTGAACTCGGTGACGTTGACGTCGAAGCGGACGGGGGCGCCGTAGGGCTGTCCGTCCTCGGTGTAGAGCTGGGCTGAGACCGTGACCGGGCCGTTGGCGTTGGCCGTGGTGGTGAACTTCACCGACTGGGTGTGACCGCCGCCCGTGATCTTGACCGGCTGTTCCTCGTAGAGCCCGTCGCCGACCTTCAGGCGGGTGGGGTTGGTCGACGTCAGGCGCAGGACGAGGTGGTCGACGCCCTGGACGAGGTTGTTCTGCACCGTGACCGGGATGGTCGCGCTGCGGCCCGAAAGTTTCACGTCGGACTTGTTGATCAGCTTCACCTGTTCGGTGAGGCTGGTCAGATATCCCTGCACGCCCTTGCGGAAGGTCCCTGCCTCCCTCGGGCGGCCGCGCCACGACGTGGACATCTCGCGGTCCATCGCGCGGCCGAAGGGGGTGATGACGCGCTCCGGCGCGGAGAGGATCTCCTGGAAGCGGTCGAGCTTGCCCTGGGTGTCCTGGACCTCCTTGAACGCCGAGCGGGGCAGCTCCTGCTTGCGCAGGGACGCCGGGTAGGCGCCTGCCGACGGGACCTGGGTGGTGGCGGCCGGGTCCGGCTTGGCCTTCGCGGCGGACGCCAGGTCCTGCGGCTGCGACCAGCGCTTGTCGTCGAGGGCGGCCAGCGCCCTGGCCATCGACTGGGCCTGGCTGGCGGACGGCATGCGCTGCGGCGCGACCACGATGCTGCGCTGCTTGGCGGGATCCTGCAGCGTGATCATGAGGCTCTGGGCCAGGAACTCCTGGACGGCGAGCGTGGAGTCCTCGGCCCCCGTCATGTCGCCGCGGAAGGCGGTGGACAGGCGGGCGTCGGCGACCACGGCGGTCGTGCCGCCGCCGATGGGACGCGCCGCGCTGGGCGTGTACGGCAGCCCGTTCGTCTCGCGCAGGCTGTCGCTGCGGGCGATCACCGAGTGGGCGCCCGCCGAGGTGGCGACGTCGACGACCGACGGGTCGATCGCCCCCTCCGCGGGCCAGGCGAAGTCCGAGGTCGGCTTGACCGTGAGGATGTCGTGCACCGCCTTGGCGCCGACATCGGTGGCTTCCTTGAGGTGGCCGAGCGAGCCGGTGACGGACTTGCCGGTGTGGGCGAGCGAGGCGAGGTCGGGGTCAGCGAAGGGCAGGGCGACGACCTTCTTGCCCTTCACGGCCTTCTGGAGCTGGTTGAGCCACTGCTTCGCGACGGCCTGGTGCCTGCCCGCGACGGGCGTGCCGTCGGGGCCCTCGACGTCGTAGCTCGTCGTCATCGCCTCGACCGAGACCAGCAGGTCCGGATCCATGACCCAGGTGACGTCGAGCTGGCTGCCGAGCGTCAGGAGCTGCTGCAGGCGGCCGCCCGGCTGGAGCTCCTTGGCCAGGCTCTCGTCCTTGAAGAGCGGCGTCTGCTGCTCGTCCGAGCGCGTCCTCGCGGTGAGGTGCGTGGACGAGATGAGCGGCCACAGGTAGGTCGTCTTGGTCTTCGTCTCGGCGGCCCCGTCCTGCCACGGCAGGAAGGTCCGCTCGATGCCGAGCACCTGAGGGAAGGGCTGGGCCGCGGTCTGGCCGGTGAGCGTGACGCCGAGCTGATAGACCCCGTCGATACCGAGGTTCAGGGCGCTCACGGGCACGGAGATGCTGAAGTCGTGCCGGACGCCCGGAGCGAGCCGGGAGATCTTCTGGGCGTACTTTGCGCCGACCTCGTTTCCGTCGGCTCCCGGCTGGTACGTGGTGCGCTTCGCGGCGCTGTCGATCTCCGTGCGGCCGCCGAGGGGGACGGGGCCCACGCGCAGTCCCACCGTGGCGTCGGTGACCGTCTGGCTGCCGTCGTTGGTGACCGTGCCCGAGACGGTGACGGTGTCGCCCTCGCGCGGCGCGCTGGGCGTCAGTGAGTTCAGGGAGACGTTCACGGTGCGGGAGCCGGTGGGAGCTGCCTTCGGGCGCGAGGCGGCCGTCCGAGCGCTCGTGGCGCCGGTGTCCGTCCGCGAGGCACTCGACGTGTCCGCCGTCACCGCTGATGTGTTCGCCGTCACCTCTGGGGAGGCTGCGTACGCGGACGAGCTCGCGGGCACGTGCAGCAGACCGGCCAGCAGGGGCGCCCCGGCCAGCAGTGTCGCTGTGCGCCGGAGCCACCGGCGGGCAGGTGAGGGGCTGGTCCCCGGGAAGTCTGCCGCCTCGGCCACGCGTTGCCCGTCCTCGTCGTCGTCAGGTGTGTCGGTGGTTGTCGTTCGCTGCGTCCACGCATGGTAACGAGGTGCGCGGGGGCTAAGTGCCGCGGACCGCTCCACAAGATCGCAACAACTGGTCGCCGCGGGCACGAGGACCGTGGTGAGGGCCGTGAACGGCCCTGACGCGCGCAGCGGAAATCCGTGCGGTCGCCCGCGGCCGGGGCACGTACCCTTTTCTGTTGTGCCGAACGCCAACGAAGACAATCCCCGCGCCCTGAGCCAGGCGCAGCACCGCGCCGTGAGCGAGCTGCTGCGTGTCTCCCCTGTCGCGGACGACCTCGCCCGTCGATTCCAGGAGGCCGGGTTCTCGCTCGCCCTGGTCGGCGGCTCGGTCCGGGACGCGCTCCTGGGCCGGCTCGGCAACGACCTGGACTTCACGACGGACGCCCGCCCCGAGGACGTACTGAAGATCGTCCGACCGTGGGCGGACGCGGTGTGGGAGGTCGGGATCGCCTTCGGCACGGTGGGCTGCCAGAAGAACGCCCGCGTGGGCGGCGCCGAGCAGTGCTTCCAGGTCGAGGTGACGACATATCGATCGGAGGCGTACGACAGGACCTCGCGCAAGCCCGAGGTGTCCTACGGCGACTCGATCGAGGAGGACCTGGTCCGCCGCGACTTCACCGTGAACGCGATGGCCGTGGCGCTCCCGGAGAAGGAGTTCATCGACCCGCACGGCGGCCTCGACGACCTCGCGGAGCGTGTCCTGCGGACGCCCGGCACCCCCGAGGAGTCCTTCTCGGACGATCCGCTGCGGATGATGCGTGCCGCGCGTTTCGCCGCGCAGCTCGACTTCCAGGTGGCACCGGAGGTCGTCGCCGCGATGAAGGCGATGGCCGGGCGCATCGAGATCGTCTCCGCCGAGCGCGTCCGGGACGAGCTCAACAAGCTGATCCTGTCCCCGAACCCGGCCAAGGGCCTCGCGCTGCTCGTCGACACGGGCCTGGCCGACTACGTCCTGCCCGAGCTCCCGGCACTGCGGCTGGAGCGCGACGAGCACCACCGGCACAAGGACGTCTACGACCACACCCTGATCGTCCTCGAGCAGGCGATGGCCCTGGAGACGGACGGCCCGGACCTGACGCTGCGGCTCGCCGCGCTGCTGCACGACATCGGCAAGCCGAAGACGCGCCGCTTCGAGAAGGACGGGCGGGTCTCCTTCCACCACCACGAAGTGGTCGGCGCGAAGATGACCAAGAAGCGCATGACGGCCCTTAAGTACTCGAATGACCTCATCAAGGACGTCTCGCGCCTGGTCGAGCTGCACCTGCGCTTCCACGGGTACGGCACGGGCGAGTGGACGGATTCGGCGGTACGCCGCTATGTACGCGACGCCGGCCCCCTGCTCGACCGCCTGCACAAGCTGACCCGCTCCGACTGCACGACCCGCAACAAGCGCAAGGCTGCCGCGCTCTCACGCGCGTACGACGGCCTAGAGGAGCGCATCGCCCGCCTCCAGGAGCAGGAGGAGCTGGACTCCATCCGCCCCGACCTCGACGGCAACGAGATCATGGAGATTCTGGACGTGGGTCCGGGGCCGGTGATCGGCAAGGCGTACAAGTTCCTGCTTGAGCTGCGCCTGGAGAACGGGCCGATGGAGCGGGATGCGGCGGTGGCGGCGCTCAAGGAGTGGTGGGCCGCGGAGCAGCCGGAGGGCTGACGGGCAGGGTTCGCCTTACTGGCAACGCGATGGGGGTGTGTTTCACGTGAAACACAGCCCCCATCGACGTACGCGGAGGGGCGATGTTTCACGTGAAACATCGCCCCTCGGTGCATCCGGGCTTGCCTACTTCTTCAGCTTCTCCAAGCAGAGCGTGAAGTCGTCGCCGCTACCTGTCTCCCGGTACTGGGCGTACTTCGTCAGGTTGCAGGTTCCGCTGTCCTTCTTCTCCGCGACCTTGTACGCCGCCTTTGAGTCGCCGCAGTCCACGATCTTCAGGTCCGGGTCGGTGGAGCTTGTCGGGTTGCCGACACTCATGCAGTCACCGACCTCAGCGGCGGCCGCCTCGTCCTGGCCCGCAAACACCGCCGCACCGATCGCGACGGCGATCGCGACGGCCGCACCGATGAATATGAACTTCTTCTTGCTCTTCTTGGGCGGGGTCATCGAGTCCGGGCCGCCCTGATAGAAGGGCACGCCCGGCTGCTGCGGAGCACCCGGCTGGGGCGGGTACGGGGCGCCGGGGGCTTGGCCGTACGGCGCACCGTCCTGAGGCTGCTGGCCGTAGGGCTGCTGGCCCTGGGCGAACGGGTTCTGGCCCTGGGGCGGCGGCGGAGTGGACACGAGGATCCCCCTAGAAGAGAGCACAAGGCATGTGGGTTGGTTGCGCGATGGCGCGAAACGACCCCCGTAAGTTATCGGGCTCCCGTGCGTGGAATGAAGCCAGGAAGGGCTCTGTGGCATTGATGTGACACTTATTGGTCGTCAAACCTGGCCATAGCTACAGCAATCGCCGCGTAGATCAAGGCCACCGTGACAACCAACGAGACCGATTTGCCGTCAGGGGGCAGCATCAGGGCCGCCACCCCTGCCGCGCCGACAAAGGCGACATTGAACAACACGTCGTACAGAGAGAAGATTCGGCCGCGGAAGCCGTCGTCCACGGCCGCCTGGACGACCGTGTCCGTGGCGATCTTCGCGCCCTGGGTGACCAGCCCCAGGACGAAGGCGGCGATGAGCATCGGCGCCGGCGCGAACGGCAGCCCCAGCGCGGGTTCGAGGACGGCCGCGGCCCCCGCGCAGACGATGAGCCAGCCGTGCGGCCCGAATCGCCCGGCCGCCCATGGCGTCACCACGGCGGCCGCGAAGAACCCGGCGCCGGAGATCCCCACGGCGACCCCGAGCAGGGCGAGCCCGTCGTCCTCCGTCGACGCCCATGCGTACCGGCACAGCATCAGGACCATGACCGTTAGCGCGCCGAAGCAGAACCGCATCAACGTCATCGAGATCAGCGCGTGCGCGGCCGGGCGGCGCTCGGAGAGATGCCGTACGCCCGCGAGGAGACCGCGTGCGGTCCCCGCGAGCGCCGCTCCCAGGCGCGGCTGCACCAACTCCGGCTCGGGCCCGAGCAGTTCGCGTGACATGCGCAGGGAGGCGAGCGCCGAGCACAGGTAGAGCGCGGCCCCCAGGAGGACGACCGCCGCGTCCGAGCCCGCCGCCACGATGCGTACCACGAAGGCGAGCCCGCCGCCCGCGGTGGCCGCGAGCGTCCCGGCGGTCGGGGAGAGGGAGTTGGCGATGACCAGCCGGTCGGCGTCCACGACGCGCGGCAGCGCGGCCGAGAGCCCGGCCAGGACGAAGCGGTTGACGGCGGTGACGCACAGCGCGGAGGCGTAGAAGAGCCAGTCCGGTGTCCCGCTGAGCATCAGGACGGCCGTGACGGAGGCGAGCGCGGCCCGCAGCACATTGCCGTAGAGGAGGACCTGGCGGCGTCGCCAGCGGTCGAGCAGCACGCCCGCGAACGGACCGACGAGGGAGTACGGAAGGAGCAGCACCGCCATCGCCGAGGCGATCGCGGCGGCGGAGGTCTCCTTCTCCGGTGAGAAGACGACGTACGCGGCGAGCGCCACCTGGTAGACGCCGTCCGCGCCCTGGGACACGACCCGCACGGCGAGCAGGCGCCGGAAGTCCCGCAGCCGCAGCAGAACGCGCAGGTCACCGACGACAGCCATGGGGCACAGCCTCACATACGAGCAGGGTCCCCGGGCGCGTACGACCCGGGGACCCTCAACTGCCGAACGAAGCGGCCGACTCAACGACCGACTCAGCCGTCGGCTTGGCGGCCGAGCGGGCGAATCAGCGCTCGACCTCGCCCTTGATGAACTTCTCGACGTTCTCGTAGGCCTCGTCGTCGAAGTACTGCACCGGCGGGGACTTCATGAAGTACGAGGACGCCGACAGGATCGGGCCGCCGATGCCGCGGTCCTTGGCGATCTTCGCGGCACGCAGGGCGTCGATGATGACACCCGCGGAGTTCGGGGAGTCCCAGACCTCGAGCTTGTACTCCAGGTTCAGCGGGACGTCACCGAAGGCGCGGCCCTCGAGGCGGACGTACGCCCACTTGCGGTCGTCGAGCCACTGCACGTAGTCCGACGGGCCGATGTGGACGTTCTTCTCGCCCAGCTCGCGGTCCGGGATCTGCGAGGTGACGGCCTGCGTCTTCGAGATCTTCTTGGACTCGAGGCGGTCGCGCTCCAGCATGTTCTTGAAGTCCATGTTGCCGCCGACGTTGAGCTGCATGGTGCGCTCAAGACGGACACCGCGGTCCTCGAACAGCTTCGCCATGACGCGGTGCGTGATGGTGGCGCCGACCTGGGACTTGATGTCGTCACCGACGATCGGGACGCCCGCCTCGGTGAACTTGTCCGCCCACTCCTTGGTGCCGGCGATGAAGACCGGCAGCGCGTTGACGAAGGCGACCTTGGCGTCGATGGCGCACTGCGCGTAGAACTTCGCGGCGTCCTCGGAACCGACCGGCAGGTAGCAGATGAGGACGTCGACCTGCTTGTCCTTGAGGACCTGGACGACGTCGACCGGGGCCTCGGCGGACTCCTCGATGGTCTGGCGGTAGTACTTGCCCAGGCCGTCGAGGGTGTGGCCGCGCTGGACCTGGACGCCCGTGTTCGGCACGTCGCAGATCTTGATGGTGTTGTTCTCGCTGGCGCCGATGGCGTCCGCGAGGTCGAGGCCGACCTTCTTCGCGTCGACGTCGAAGGCGGCGACGAACTCGACGTCACCGACGTGGTAGTCGCCGAACTGGACGTGCATCAGGCCCGGGACCTTGGTGTCCGGGTCGGCATCCTTGTAGTACTCGACGCCCTGGACCAGCGAGGCGGCGCAGTTGCCCACGCCGACAATGGCTACGCGAACCGAACCCATTCCGGTTGCTCCCTGTGTGATCTCGGTATTCCGGATGAGACCCCGCGGAATGCGGGGCCTCACTTGGTGGTGTCGTCGGACGCATCCGGCGGCGGGGTGCTGCCCCGCCGCCGGGGCAGGACGCCCGACTCCCCAGATGTGCTGTTCTGCTGAGCGGAGCTTTCGGGGGCGGACCGTTGCTGGTCACGACCCACGCGCTCGCTCTCGATGAGCTCGTTCAGCCAGCGCACTTCGCGCTCCACGGACTCCATCCCGTGCCGCTGCAGCTCAAGCGTGTAGTCGTCGAGGCGCTCCCGGGTGCGGGCCAGGGAGGCGCGCATCTTCTCGAGGCGCTCCTCCAGGCGGCTGCGGCGGCCCTCGAGCACCCGCATCCGCACGTCCCGCGAGGTCTGCCCGAAGAAGGCGAAGCGGGCGGCGAAGTGCTCGTCCTCGTACGCATCGGGGCCGGTCTGCGAGAGCAGTTCCTCGAAGTGTTCCTTACCTTCCGCCGTCAACCGATAGACGATCTTGGCGCGGCGTCCCGCCAGGGGAGCCGCCACGGTCTCTCCGGTGGCGGTGCCCGACTCCTCGATCAACCAGCCGTTCGCGACCAGCGTCTTGAGGCACGGGTAGAGCGACCCGTAGCTGAAGGCGCGGAACACACCCAGTGAGGTGTTGAGCCGCTTGCGCAGCTCGTAGCCGTGCATCGGGGACTCGCGGAGCAGACCGAGCACGGCGAACTCGAGGATGCCGGAGCGTCTGCTCATCGCCGCCTCCTGTCCGTCCTGGTCTGCCGCGTACGGCTCTTTATACCGAGCTGATGTATCGGCTCGATACATCTCGACGATAGAACGACGTTGCTCCTGCGACAAGAGGGGGCGCGGTGAACGGGATCACATCACCGATTCGTAGGAAGTAACTTGCCTGTTTTGGGGTGAACTTCAGCCCTAAGAGGGTTTTGACGGTGCGTAGTCTGTGCGCCATGCATACCGCCGGGAACCAAGTGACGCGAGGTGGCGTCGTCGTCCCCGGTGCAGTGCGGATGAGTGCCGGAACGGACGCATCCGTACATCGGGGGGACCGGAAACCAGCCGCCGTTTCCAGGCGCGGAGATCCGCGCCTGCCCGAGGAGTAGTCGTTCGATGAGCGAGCACCGTCGCAAACCGCCGCAGCCGCAGGGCGGCGGACGCGCCGCGGCCAGGCGTGGCGCATCCGGCGCGCCGTCGGGCCGTCGCGCAGCACCGCGTGGCGCCGCCGGATCGCCGCCGGCGCCTCCGTCGCACGCGCCCGGCGCTGCCGAGGGCGCGGAGCGATCCTACGGCGGCCGCGCCGAGGCCCGGCGCGCCGCCCGCAACGGCTCCGTCGGGGCCGGCGGTGGTGGCCGCCGCCGGGCGATGGAGAGCGGCGCACGAGGACGCGGCAGAGGGCGTGGCCCCGAGCCCGCCAAGAAGCGCTTCATCGACTACCCGCGGGCGGGCAAGCACGGGCCGAAGCGGTGGATCCCGTCGTGGCGCCTCGTCACCGGCCTGTTCATCGGGTTCCTCGGCAGCCTGATGGCGGTCGCGGGCATCGCGTACGCCCTGGTCGAGGTGCCGAAGGTCGCCGAGGCGGCCAAGGCCCAGAACAACGTCTACTACTGGGCCGACGGCTCGCAGATGGTCGCGACCGGTGGTGAGACCAACCGCCAGATCATCAAGTACGCGGACATCCCGAAGGCCATGCGCAACGCCGTCATCTCGGCGGAGAACAAGTCCTTCAACAAGGACAAGGGCGTCGACCCCATGGGCATCGCCCGCGCCGTGGTCAACATGGCGAAGGGCGGTCAGACCCAGGGCGGCTCGACGATCACGCAGCAGTACGTGAAGAACGCCCGCCTCGACGACCAGTCGCAGACCTTCACCCGTAAGTTCAAGGAACTGTTCATCTCCATAAAGGTCGGCCGGGAGGTGAGCAAGGAAGAGATCATGGCGGGCTACCTGAACACCGCCTACTACGGCCGCAACGCCTACGGCATACAGGCCGCCGCGCGTGCCTACTTCGGCAAGGACGCGGAGAGCCTGAACCCGAGCGAGTGCGCCCTCCTTGCGACCGTCCTCAAGGGCGCCACGTACTACGACCCGGCCGGCTACCCCGAGATCGACCCCGAGGCCAACCCGAAGGCCAACCGGGAGCGGGCCGAGAAGCGCTGGAGGTGGATCCTCGACGAGGAGGTCAAGGACGGCCGCCTGAGCGCCGAGACCCGCGCCAAGTACACCGCGTTCCCGAAGCTGCAGAGCCCGCGCTCGAACGTCAAGCTGAGCGGCCAGATCGGCTACCTGGTCTCGCTCGCCAAGGCGTACGTCATCAACAACACGAACGTCACCGCCAGCCAGCTCGAACAGGGCGGCTACGAGATCCACACGACCTTCGACAAGAAGAAGGTCACGCAGCTCGAAGACGCGGTGAAGAAGGTCCGCAAGGCCAAGATCAAGCCCGATGTGCGACCGGACAAGGACACGCACGTCCAGTTCGGCGGTGCCTCCGTCAACCCGAAGACCGGCGCGATCGAGGCCATCTACGGCGGTGAGGACGCGACGAAGCACTTCACCAACAACGCGGACACCACCGGCGCCCAGGTCGGCTCGACGTACAAGCCCTTCGTGCTGGCGGCGGCCTTCAAGAACGGCATCCGCTCCAAGACCGGCGGAGAGGTGCAGTCCGACGCCGAGCGCACCGTGATCAACCCGAAGAGCCTGTACAGCGGCAAGAACAAGCTCAAGATCAAGAACTACAACGACACGGTCTGGCAGGACAAGGACGGCAAGGAGTGGCTGCAGACCAACGACGGCAACCAGTCGTACAACCCGCCGACCTACAGGATCGACCTGCGTGAGGCGATGCGGGAGTCGGTCAACTCGGCCTACGTCCAGCTCGGCATGGATGTCGGGCTCGACAAGGTGAAGCAGGCGGCGATGGACGCCGGTCTCAAGGACGACAAGTCCATGGCGGGCGCCACCTACCCGTCCTTCTCCCTCGGCACCTCGTCGCCGAGCGCGATCCGCATGGCCGGTGCGTACGCCACGTTCGCCGCGAGCGGCAAGCAGCGTGAGCCGTTCTCGGTCAAGGAGGTCGAGAAGGGGGGCGAGCCGGTCTACCGCAAGGAGATCACGACCAAGAGCGCCTTCTCCCCCGAGGTCGCGGACAACGTCACCGACGTCCTGCGGACCGTCGTCGACAAGGGCACCGGCACCTCGGCGCAGCTCCCCGGCCGCCAGGTGGCGGGCAAGACCGGTACGACCGACGGCAACAAGTCCGCCTGGTTCGTCGGGTACACCCCGCAGCTGTCGACGGCGATCAGCATGTACCGGCTGGACGACGACGAGAACAACAGCAAGCGCGAGTTCCTGGAGATGTTCGGCACGGGCGGCGAGAAGAAGATCCACGGCGCCTCGTTCCCCGCGCAGATCTGGCAGGACTACATGGCGGAGGCGCTCAAGGGGAAGCGCGCTGTGCCCTTCCAGCAGCCGGGGCCGATCGGTGAGGTCGTCGGGGACGCTCCGCCGCCCTCCCCGACGCCGACCGAGGAGCCCGAGCCGAGCAACACCCCGTCGCCGACCCCGTCCGAGACCGAGTCGTCCGCGCCACCGTCGCCGTCGGAGACCCCGGACCCGACCGAGACGTGCAACGTCTGGGACCCGAGGTGCGAAGACAACGGTGGCGCGGCGGACGGCGGCGCCGAGGACGGTGGTGCCAACGGTGATCCCGGTGGCGAGTCACCACCGCCCACCGGAGAGCCGAACGGCGGCAATGGCAACGGCGGCAGCAACGGCAATGACAACGGCGGAGCGATCTTCGGCGGTCCGACCGGCTGAGCCTGGCTCCGTTCCGACCGGCTGAGCCTGGCTCCGCTTGACGTTTCACGTGAAACGGCGTGTTTCACGTGAAACAAGGCCGCCGCACCCGGTGAGGGGGCGGCGGCCTTGTCGCGTTCTCGGGCACGTTCGCGGGAGTTCTCAGACACGTACGGCAGGATGTGCGCCATGCCCAGCGCAGAGAAGATGCCCCCCACACGCGCGCATCAGTCAGCAACCGAAGAGGCGCCGCAGCCTGTGCTCCCCACCAAGCAGGACGAGGTCGCCGCGGCCGGCAGTGAACTGTTCGGCGGGCCGATCGGCCGCAGAGCCCTGCTGGCGACGACCCGACTGACTCCCGTCCGTGTCATCGCACTGGTCACCATCGGGATGTTCGCGCTTGGCATGGTGCAGAAGGCGCCCTGCTACAACGGCGCCTGGTTCGTCGGCGCGAGCTCGCAGTACACGCACGCCTGCTACTCCGACATCCCGCACCTCTACCAGGGGCGCGGCTTCGCCGACGGGCTCGTGCCGTACTTCGACAGGCTGCCCGACGACGTCGGCATGGAGTACCTCGAGTATCCGGTGCTGACCGGTCTGTTCATGCAGGTGGCCGCGTGGCTGACGCCGGACGGCGGGAGCATTCAACACCAGGAGAAGTTCTACTGGATGGTCAATGCCGGGATGCTGATGGTCTGCGCCGTCGTCATCGCCGTCTGCGTGGCCCGGATCCACCGCCGCCGCCCCTGGGACGCCCTGCTCGTCGCCCTGGCCCCCGCCTTCGCGCTGACGGCCACCATCAACTGGGACCTGTTCGCCGTGGCTCTCACAGCCCTGGCGATGCTGATGTGGTCGCGCGAGAGGCCGCTCGCCGCGGGCATCCTCATCGGTCTCGCGGCCGCCGCGAAGCTCTATCCGGCGCTGCTGCTGGGGCCGCTGCTCGTGCTGTGCTGGCGCGCGGGCCGCTGGCGAGCCTTCTGGGCGACCGCCGCGAGCGCCCTGGGCGCCTGGCTGGCGGTGAACCTGCCGGTGATGATCAGCCACGACGCGACGGGCTTCCACATCCGGGAGGGCTGGGCGAAGTTCTATACGTTCAGCCAGGAACGCGGCGTCGACTTCGGCTCGTTCTGGCTGATCCTTTCCCAGCGCATGGACGACCCGCTGTCCACGGACACGGTGAACAACCTCGCGACCGCCCTGATGGTGCTCTGCTGCCTGGGAGTGGCCGCGCTCGCGCTGACCGCGCCGCGCCGCCCGCGGTTCGCGCAGTTGGCCTTCCTGGTGATCGCCGCCTTTGTCCTCACCAACAAGGTCTACTCGCCGCAGTACGTGCTGTGGCTGATTCCGCTCGCCGCGCTGGCCCGGCCGCGCTGGCGGGACTTCCTCATCTGGCAGGCCTGCGAGGTCGCGTACTTCCTGGGGATCTGGATGTACCTCGCGTTCACGACGAGCGGGGACGCGCACAAGGGGCTGCCCACCGAGGGCTACCAACTGGCCATCGCCGTCCACCTGTTGGGGACGCTGTACCTGTGCGCCGTGGTCGTACGCGACATCTTCATGCCGGAGCGGGACGTGGTGCGACGGGCCGGGGAGGACGATCCCTCCGGCGGGGTCCTGGACGGCGCGTCGGACGTGTTCGTGCTCGGCCCGGCGGCGCATCCACCGCGGCGGGCCGTGCACGACGGGTCGGGTACGTACGTGACGTGGGGAACGGCGAGCGATCGGTTCACTCTGAGCGAACAGCCCCGGGCCCGCTGAGACGGGGAGCAAGCCGAAGGGCCGGTGACGCGCGTGTGGCGCGTACCGGCCCTTCGGCTTACGAGGGCGCTGTGGCCCTCGGTCGTACGCTGTGGCTCTCGGTCGTACGACTGCGTACGGCTTCCCTCAGCGGTCCACGATTTCGCTCAGCGGTCCAGGATCCGGTCGAACTGCGTGGTCGTGTGCCGCAGATGGGCCACCAGCTCCTCGCCCACCTTCGGCTCCGGCGCGTCCGACGGGACGAAGAGCAGCGATACCTGCATGTGCGGCGGTTCGGCGAACCAGCGCTGCTTGCCGCCCCACACGAACGGCGACAGGTTGCGGTTGACGGTCGCGAGGCCCGCGCGGGCCACGCCCTTCGCCCGCGGCATCATGCCGTGCAGCGCCTTCGGCGCCTCCAGGCCGACCCCGTGCGAGGTGCCGCCCGCGACGACGACCAGCCAGCCGTCGGACGCGGTCTTCTGCTGCCGGTAGCCGAAGCGCTCCCCCTTCGCGACCTGCGTGACGTCCAGGATGGCGCCCCGGTACTCGGTCGCGTCGTGGTCGCCCAGCCAGAGCTGCGTACCGATCCGCGCGCGGAAGCGGGTCTGCGGGAACTGCTGCTGGAGGCGGACGAGTTCGCCGGCCTTCAGGTGGCTGACGAACATCGTGTGCAGGGGCAGGCGGGCCGCGCGCAGCCGGTCCATCCAGCCGATGACCTCCTCGACGGCGTCCGAGCCGTCGGTGCGGTCCAGGGGCAGGTGGATCGCGAAGCCTTCGAGGCGTACGTCCTCGATCGCGGCGTGCAGATGCGGCAGGTCCTGCTCGCTGATGCCGTGCCGCTTCATCGAGGACATGACCTCGATGACGACGCGGGCGCCCACGAGACCGTGCACGCCGTCGAGCGACGACACGGAGCGGATGACGCGGTCGGGCAGCGGCACGGGCTCTTCGCCTCGCCGGAACGGAGTCAGGACCAGCAGATCACCGCTGAACCAGTCCTTGATCCGGGCGGCTTCGTAGGTCGTGCCGACGGCGAGCACGTCGGAGCCGAATCGCGTGGCCTCCTCCGCGAGCCGCTCGTGACCGAAGCCGTAGCCGTTGCCCTTGCAGACCGGGACGATGCCCGGGAACTGCTCCAGCATGTGCTTCTGATGTGCCCGCCAGCGCGCGGTGTCGACATAGAGCGTGAGCGCCATGGCTGGATCCCGGAACCTTTCTGGTGTCTGCGGTGTGACAGAGGTGTGGAAGGAGATGCGGACGGAAGCTGTGGCGGATCAGCGGCGCGACATGTAGATGTCGAGGGCCTTGTGCAGCAGCTTGTTCAGCGGGAAGTCCCACTCACCGACGTATTCCACGGCCTCGCCGCCGGTGCCGACCTTGAACTGGATCAGGCCGAAGAGGTGGTCCGTCTCGTCGAGCGAGTCGGAGATGCCCCGCAGGTCGTAGACGGACGCGCCCAGCGCGTAGGCGTCGCGCAGCATCCGCCACTGCATGGCGTTCGAGGGCCGGACCTCACGCCCGATGTTGTCGGACGCGCCGTAGGAGTACCAGACGTGGCCGCCGACGACGAGCATCGTCGCCGCCGAGAGGTTCACGCCGTTGTGCCGCGCGAAGTACAGCCGCATGCGGTTGGGGTCCTCGGAGTTGAGGGCCCGCCACTGCTGCTCGAAGTAACTCAGCGGCCGCGGCCGGAACTTGTCGCGGATCGCCGTGATCTCGTACAGCCGCTGCCACTCGGGCAGGTCCTGGTAACCACCCTGGACGACCTCGACACCGGCCTTCTCGGCTTTCTTGATGTTGCGGCGCCAGAGCTGGTTGAAGTTCTTGAGTACGTCGTCCAGCGCGCGGTTGGCCAGCGGCACCTGGAACACATAGCGGGGCTGGACGTCGCCGAAGCCCGCGCCGCCGTCCTCGCCCTGCTGCCAGCCCATGCGGCGCAGCTTGTCCGAGACCTCGAAGGCGCGCGGCTCGATGGTCGTGGCCTCGATGTCGCGCAGCCGCTTCACGTCCGGGTTCTGGATGCCGGCCTTGATCGCGGGTGCGTTCCAGCGGCGGATGACGACCGGCGGGCCCATCTTCACGGAGAAGGCGCCCTGCTTCTTCAGGTGCGCCAGCATCGGCTGGAGCCACTCGTCCAGGTTCGGGGCGTACCAGTTGATGACCGGGCCCTCGGGCAGATACGCGAGATAGCGCTTGACCTTCGGCAACTGGCGGTAGAGCACCAGGCCCACGCCCACCAACTGGCCGGTCCTGTCGTCGAACCAGCCCAGGTTCTCCGAGCGCCATTCGCTCTTCACGTCTGCCCATGCGGGGACCTGGCAATGACTCGCCGACGGCAAGGTCTGGATGTACGCCAGATGTTGCTCTCGGCTGATGGTCCTCAGGGTCAGGCTCATTCGCGGCGCTCCTCGGGCTGGTGTGTCCCCATGGGTACAGGGGCTCCGGCTCTCGCGCCGAAGCCTACTGCGCCCTGCGAGCGCCCCGTCTGGGCGTATCGGACCTTCGCCCCCGGCCGGGCTTCGACCAGGGGCGGTGCGGGTCCGTCAGCGGCAGGTCCGCCTAGGTGTCACCAGAGTCCGCCGAGTGTCACCAAAGTCCACCGAAGAGCCCGCCGTGGGCCATGCCCAGGAAGAAGCCCACGCCCGCGGCACCGAGCCCGACGATCAGGAAGAAGCGCTCGCGGGTCGTCACCGAGATGAACTGGCCGTACGCCCCCGTGAAGATCCCGACGAGACCGGTCCAGGAACTGAGCAGGTGCAGGTTGTGGAACATCGCCGTCACGAAGGCGATGGCTCCGAGCACCAGCGTCACGCCGAGCAGCGTGTCCTGGAGCGGATGGGGTTTGCCGTCGCTGGCGAAGAGCGAGCCGGCGGTGTCGCGTCGCATTGCCTGTGCCATGGAGGCACCTCCTGCGGAAGGCGGCGCATCGTAGCGCCATACACACCCGATGTGTACAGATTCTGCCCGCCCCCCGCCGGATTTCAACCGGAAGCCTCGGTGCGGGTACTCTGTACCGTCTGCACCGGTGTCTGCCCAGGCCACAGCAAGAGCCCCCGCTCGCGGGAGCCGATTGTCAGTGGCGGCCGATACCGTTGCGTACGCATCACGACCCTCCTGCCACGGAACGACCGTGGCCGCTGAGTCCAAAGGAGGTGGGTTCCACATGCGTCACTACGAGGTGATGGTCATCCTCGACCCCGATCTCGAGGAGCGCGCTGTCTCCCCGCTGATCGAGAACTTCCTCTCCGTCGTCCGTGAGGGCAACGGAAAGGTCGAGAAGGTCGACACCTGGGGCCGTCGTCGTCTCTCGTACGAGATCAAGAAGAAGCCCGAGGGCATCTACTCGGTCATCGACCTGCAGGCCGAGCCTGCGGTCGTCAAGGAGCTCGACCGCCAGATGAACCTGAACGAGTCGGTCCTCCGGACCAAGGTCCTCCGCCCCGAGATGCACTGAGCCTTCCGGCTCAGACCCGTTGAGCCTGGTGCTCGACGGCACTCGGGATCCGAGTAGCAGCAGCAAAAGCAGCCAGCAGCAAACCCGCCGAGAGGTTCCCCCAATGGCAGGCGAGACCGTCATCACGGTCGTCGGCAATCTTGTCGACGACCCCGAGCTGCGCTTCACCCCGTCCGGTGCGGCGGTCGCGAAGTTCCGTGTCGCGTCCACTCCCCGCACCTTCGACCGGCAGACCAATGAGTGGAAGGACGGCGAAAGCCTGTTCCTGACCTGCTCGGTCTGGCGTCAGGCGGCGGAGAACGTCGCTGAGTCGCTTCAGCGAGGCATGCGCGTCGTCGTGCAGGGCCGGCTGAAGCAGCGGTCCTACGAGGACCGTGAGGGCATCAAGCGCACGGTCTACGAGCTGGACGTCGAGGAAGTCGGCGCCAGCCTGAAGAACGCCACGGCCAAGGTCACCAAGACCACCGGTCGCGGCGGCCAGGGCGGATACGGCGGCGGCGGTGGCGGCGGCCAGCAGGGCGGCGGCTGGGGCGGTGGCCCCGGTGGCGGTCAGCAGCAGGGCGGCGGCGGTGCTCCCGCCGACGACCCCTGGGCGACCGGTGCGCCGGCCGGCGGCGGCCAGCAGGGCGGCGGCGGTGGCGGCTGGGGCGGAAGCTCCGGCGGCTCCGGCGGCTCCGGCGGCGGCTACTCGGACGAGCCCCCCTTCTAAGCCTCGGGCCGAAGGCCTCAGGGCGAGAAGGCGGGTCGTACCCACACTTCTTGATCACACAGGAGAAACACCATGGCGAAGCCGCCTGTGCGCAAGCCTAAGAAGAAGGTCTGCGCTTTCTGCAAGGACAAGGTCACGTACGTGGACTACAAGGACACGAACATGCTGCGGAAGTTCATTTCCGACCGCGGCAAGATCCGTGCCCGCCGCGTGACCGGCAACTGCACGCAGCACCAGCGTGACGTCGCCACGGCCGTGAAGAACAGCCGTGAGATGGCGCTGCTGCCCTACACGTCCACCGCGCGATAAGGGAAGGGTGACCGACATATGAAGATCATCCTCACCCACGAGGTCTCCGGCCTCGGCGCCGCCGGCGAGGTCGTAGACGTCAAGGACGGCTACGCCCGCAACTACCTGATCCCGCGGAAGTTCGCTATCCGCTGGACCAAGGGTGGCGAGAAGGACGTCGAGCAGATCCGTCGTGCTCGCAAGATCCACGAGATCGCGACCATCGAGCAGGCCAACGAGATCAAGGCCCGGCTCGAGGGCGTCAAGGTCCGCCTGGCCGTCCGCTCCGGCGACGCCGGTCGTCTCTTCGGCTCCGTCACCCCGGCCGACATCGCTTCGGCGATCGAGGCTGCCGGTGGCCCGAAGGTCGACAAGCGTCGTGTCGAGCTCGGCGCGCCGATCAAGACGCTGGGCGCCCACACGACGTCCGTGCGTCTGCACCCCGAGGTGGCCGCGAAGGTCGACGTCGAGGTCGTCTCTGCCTGAGCGTTGCGCTCGCAGGACTGAGTGAAGGGGCCGCACCTGTGGGTGCGGCCCCTTTGCTGTGTGGTCGGGCAATCGGCCTCGGTGTCTCGGTCGATGTGCCGTGTTTCACGTGAAACATGGCGTGTGGGCAGCAGCTCGGTCGTGGCGTCCGAAACGTGAGCGAGTGCCGCCCGTGACGCCGTCAGCGGACGGTGCCTGTGACGCCGTCAGCGGGTGGCGCCCGTGACGACCCAGCGCCCGGAGCGGGAACGCAGCCACAGGGTCAGCGCGCGCACGGTCATCATGAGGGTCATCGCGGCCCAGAGGGCGGTCAGGCCGCCGCCGAGGGTGGGGACGAGGAGCGCCGCGGGCGCGAACACCGCGAGCGTGGCCAGCATGGCCCAGGCGAGATACCGCCCGTCCCCCGCGCCCATCAGGACGCCGTCGAGGACGTAGACGATGCCGCAGATGGGCTGGGCGAGGGCTATCACCATGAGCGCGGGCAGTGCCGTGTCCTGGACGGCGGCGTCGCCAGAGAACAGCGGGACGAACACGGGCCGGGCCGCGACGACCAGCAGGCCCAGGGCGGCGCCCGAGACGAAGCCCCACTGGACCATGCGGCGGCAGACGTCGCGGGCGCCTTGAGGATCGTCGGCGCCCAAGTACCGGGCGATGATGGCTTGCCCGGCTATCGCGATGGCGTCGAGGGCGAAGGAGAGCAGGGTCCACAGCGACAGGACGATCTGGTGGGCGGCCACCTCGGCGTCGCCCAGGCGGGCGGCCACGGCTGTGGCGATCAGCGCGATCGCCCTGAGCGCGAGCGTGCGGGCCAGGAGCGGGACACCGGCCTGGGCACAGGCCCTGATACCGGCGGCGTCGGGGCGCAGGGAGGCGCCGTGGCGTCTGGCGCCGCGGACGACGACGTACAGGTAGACGGCGGCCATGCCGCACTGGGCGAGCACGGTGCCCCAGGCGGATCCGGCGATGCCGAGGCCCGCTCCGTACACGAGGAGAAGGTTCAGTGCGCCGTTGGCGACGAAGCCGCCGACGGCGACGTACAGGGGAGTCTTGGTGTCCTGCAGGCCGCGCAGCACACCGGTCGCGGCGAGGACGACGAGCATCGCGGGGATGCCCAGGATGGATATTCGCAGGTAGGTGACCGCGTACGGGGCCGCCGACTCGGAGGCGCCGAAGAGGTCCACGAGCGCGGGCGCGGTGGGCAGGGCGACGGCGATGACGGCGGCGCCGAGGAGCAGGGCGAGCCAGATGCCGTCCATGCCCTGGCGGATGGCGGCCTGGAGATCTCCCGCGCCGACGCGGCGGGCGACCGCGGCTGTGGTGGCGTACGCGAGGAAGACGAAGATGCTGACGGCCGTCGTCAGGAGAGCCGAGGCGATGCCGAGGCCGGCGAGTTGTGCGGTGCCGAGGTGGCCGACGATGGCGCTGTCGGCCATGAGGAAGAGGGGCTCGGCCACGAGTGCGCCGAAGGCGGGAACGGCGAGTGCGACGATCTCTCGGTCGTGCCGTCGCCGGGCGGCCTTGGGCGCCGCGGGAGCCTGTGTCATGAGCACCAATCTAATCTTCCACAGGTAAGAGATGCAATTGCCTTAGGACCCTTACTTGGGTCGGGCGTGCGCATCGGCCCCGCCCTGCTTCGCCGAGATCTTGGGCCGACTGGGGAAGTTTTTCTTCTGCACAGCCGGTGGACGGGAAAGATGCAGGTCAAATGGGGTGTGGAAAGTGGGCTGAGGGCTTGTTCACAGGGCTGTCCACCGGGCCGTGCACAGGTTTGGCGGGGTTCTCCACAGCATCGCGCCCGTCATCCACACCGCCTGTGGATAACCAGATTGGCTGACGGTGGCCGCGGGCCTACCGTGGTGCGGCGCCCGCCTCTCCCTGCCACCGCGGAAACCCCGCAAATCCGACGCGTCAGAAGCGGAGTTGGGCCCCCGTATTTGTCAGTGTCGTGCCGTAAGAAAGAGGGGCACGGCGAGGTCCGCGCGGCGGACGGGAGGAGGTGGCCCGGTGAGCATTTCCGAGCCCTTGGACGACCCCTGGGCCGACAGCGGTCCGGGGGACCGTCTGCCCGTCTCCCGCCCGCGCCGCGACGGAGGCCGGGGCCGCGAGGAGCAGCACGACCGGGGCCGGGAAAGCTCCTGGGACGGCGGTGGCACGTCGTTCGAGCGGGTGCCGCCGCAGGATCTCGACGCCGAGCAGTCCGTGCTGGGCGGCATGCTGCTGTCCAAGGACGCCATCGCGGACGTCGTCGAGGTGCTCAAGGGCCACGACTTCTACCGCCCGGCGCACGAGACGATCTTCATCGCCATCCTCGATCTGTACGCGAAGGGCGAGCCGGCCGACCCCATCACCGTCGCCGCCGAGCTCACCAAGCGCGGCGAGATCACCAAGGTCGGCGGCGCCTCGTATCTGCACTCGCTCGTCCAGACGGTCCCGACGGCGGCGAACGCCGAGTACTACGCGGAGATCGTCCACGAGCGCGCGGTCCTGCGCCGCCTGGTCGAGGCCGGCACCCGCATCACGCAGATGGGATACGCGGCCGACGGCGACGTCGACGAGATCGTCAACAGCGCCCAGGCCGAGATCTACGCCGTCACCGAGCAGCGCACCAGCGAGGACTATCTGCCGCTGGGCGACATCATGGAGGGCGCGCTCGACGAGATCGAGGCGATCGGCTCGCGCAGCGGCGAGATGACGGGTGTGCCGACGGGCTTCACCGACTTCGACTCGCTCACCAACGGCCTGCACCCCGGCCAGATGGTCGTCATCGCGGCCCGTCCCGCCATGGGCAAGTCCACGCTGGCGCTCGACTTCGCGCGGGCCGCCTCCATCAAGCACAACCTCCCCAGCGTCATCTTCTCCCTGGAAATGGGGCGCAACGAGATCGCGATGCGCCTGCTCTCCGCCGAGGCACGCGTGGCGCTGCATCACATGCGTTCGGGCACGATGACGGACGAGGACTGGACGCGGCTCGCCCGCAGGATGCCCGAGGTCTCCGCGGCTCCGCTCTACATCGACGACTCCCCGAACCTGTCGATGATGGAGATCCGCGCGAAGTGCCGCCGCCTCAAGCAGCGCAGCGACATCAAGCTCGTGATCATCGACTATCTGCAGCTCATGCAGTCCGGCGGTTCGAAGCGCGCCGAGAGCCGCCAGCAGGAAGTCTCGGACATGTCGCGAAACCTGAAGCTGCTCGCCAAGGAGCTGGAGGTCCCGGTCATCGCGCTCTCGCAGCTCAACCGTGGCCCCGAGCAGCGCACGGACAAGAAGCCCCAGGTCTCCGACCTGCGTGAGTCCGGCTCCATCGAGCAGGACGCGGACATGGTGATCCTGCTGCACCGCGAGGACGCGTACGAGAAGGAGTCACCGCGCGCGGGCGAGGCGGACATCATCGTGGGCAAGCACCGAAACGGCCCGACGGCCACGATCACCGTCGCGTTCCAGGGCCACTACTCACGCTTCGTGGACATGGCGCAGACGTAGCGGTGGGGTATGTCGTACGTGCTCGGCGAGGTCTCGATGAGTCTTCGCCACGTGGACGGGCAGATCGACGAAGACCGGCCCTGGCTGGTTACCGGCGCCGATGTTTTCGAGCCTCCGTGCCGCGGCGCACGTTCCGCTGGAGGAACGGCCAGAAGCACTACTCGGGCACGTACTGTCCACTATGCGCGACCACGTCGTCTACGAGTCGCGGCTCGAGCTGACGCGCCTGCTGTACGCCGACTTCGACCGGGATGTGACGGCGGTCTTCGCCCAGCCCTCCCTCCTCTCCACCACGGTGGACGAGCGACTGCGGCGCCACGTACCGGACTTCCTCGTTCTGCGGGAGAAGGACGTGCCACTGGTCGTCGATGTGCTCGAAAGTGGCAAACCAGCATCAAGGGCCGTGAACTCTCCCGATACGGGATTGTTCCTGGCAAGCCTGATGACAGGGAGCGGAACCTCCGTACCTGTCCGTTGGCACTGCCGAAGCGACACGATCGTGGGACAGAAATGCCGTGTCCCTCGATTGAGACGGTGAGAAGAGGCCAGGCCGGCAAGGCGGAACGGGACATTCAGTACTGGCCGGGAAAAGTGTTATCGCCGCTGCCCCGATCCCGTCTCCTTCTCGTCAGCGCCGCGCGCAGCGGCGTCCCTCACCTGACGGGAGCTGTCCATGGGACTTGGCAACCGACACCGTATGAGCCGGCGTGGCCTGCTGAAGATCGGCGGCGGGCTCGCCGCCGCCGGCGCGATCGGCGGCGGGACGTGGGCCGTCACCTCCGCGGGTGCCGCCCCAGCCACCTTCGCCCACCCCGGCATGCTGCACAATGCCGGTGACCTGAACCGGGCCAAGCAACGCGTCCGCGCGGGCGACGATCCGTGGCTGTCCGGCTGGCAGCGGCTGACCGCCAACGGCCGCTCGCACGCCACCTGGCAGCCTCGCCCCCTGGAGAAGGTCCTGCGCGGCGGCGCCGGACAGAACCACGGCCAGATGGTGGCGGACATCGCGGCCGCCTACCAGAACGCGCTGCGCTGGCGGATCGCCGGCACCGAGGAGCACGCCGCCTGCGCCGCGCGCATCCTCAACGCCTGGTCCTCGACGCTGAAGACGGTCGACGGCAACGCCGACCGCTTCCTCGCGGTGGGCATCTACGGCTGGCAGTTCGCGAATGCCGCCGAGCTGATGCGCGACTACGACGACTTCGATCTCGCCCGCTTCCAGCAGATGATGACGGACGTCTTCTACCCGAAGAACAACTCGTTCCTCACCAAGCACAACGGCACCTGTGTCACCAACTACTGGGCCAACTGGGACCTCTGCAACATCGCCTCGGTCATGGCCATCGGCATCCTGTGCGACGACACCGCCAAGTACGACCAGGCTGTCGACTACTTCAAGAACGGCGAGGGCAACGGCTCCATCCGCAACGCCGTGCCCCACCTCCACGACGGCGGCCTCGGCCAGTGGCAGGAGGCAGGCCGCGACCAGGCCCACAGCCTGATGGGCGTGGGCCAGATGGGCGCGATCTGTGAGATGGCCTGGCAGCAGGGCGACGACCTCTACGGCTACGACAACAACCGCTTCATGAAGGGCGCCCAGTACGTCGCCAAGTACAACCTCGGTCAGGACGTGCCGTTCACCAAGTACACCTGGGGCATCGGCGTCAACTGCGACTACCGCGAGCACACCGTCATCTCGAACATCGCCCGCGGCCAGGTCCGCCCGGTCTGGGACATGCTGCACTACCACTACACCCGGCGCCGCGGCCTGTCGGTGCCCTACATCACCGCCATCGCCGCCAAGCAGCGCCCCGAGGGCGGCGGCGGCGACTACGGCTCCGACAGCGGCTACGACCAGCTCGGCTTCGGCACGCTTGCATATGCCAAGTAGGTGACCCGCTCTCGGACGGAGCAGGAGTGGACGTGGACGTGCGGGACTGGCGCCCGGACATCGCGGCGGCACAGGACGGTGACGGGGAGGCGATGGAGCGGCTGGTGGCTGGCTGGCTGCCGCTGGTCTACAACGTCGTCGGCCGCGCGCTGAGCGGGCATGCCGACGTCGACGACGTCGTGCAGGAGACCATGCTTCGCGCCGTCCACGGCCTGACCGCACTGCGTGACCCCGACCGCTTCCGCGCCTGGCTGGTGGCGATCGCGATGAGCCAGATACGGGAGCGGGCCCGGCGTCGGCGTCGGACGCGACCATCCCGGCGCCCGGACCTGGGGCCGAATCGGCCGGTGGCGGCGCGCGGCATCGTCCGGGTGCTGGAGCCCCGCCCGCCCGATGCGGCGGGCTGCGCGAGCTGCTCGCCGGCTGGGACGGCAGCCCCGGCTCCCTGTGGCGGAAGCGGCCGGCCCGGCACATCCGCGGCTGCCGACGCTGCGGCGCTCGGCCCGAAGGGCTGGTTGCGACGAAACGGCTGCTGGTGGGGCTCGCGCTGGTGCCGCTGCCCGCCGGGATCGCCCTCTCGCCGAGCCCCGGCCTGGGCGGCAAGACCGCCGCTGCGGCCACGGCCGCCGTAAGCGCGGGCGGCTGGTCGGCCAAGGCTCTCTCGGTGGTCGGCAAGCCGGCCGTGGCCGTGACCGCGGGGGCCGCGATCGCCGCGGCCGGCGGAGCGCTGCTCGTCCACCAGCAGCCGGCACCGCCGCTCCGCCACGCGGCCCCGGCCGCCTCCCCGCCGCCCTCCACCGTGGCACCGCCGCGGCCTCCGTCGCCGTCCGCCACCTCCCCTTCGCCCCGGTCCGCCCGCTACGGCACCGTCGTGGACACCGCCGACCGCGCACCGGACCCCGACCACCCGCCGGGCCCGCTGCCCCGCCGCGCCCAGCACGGCCTGACCAGCACCGGCGGGACCAATGCTGTCCGCACCCACCGCGGCGAGAGCGTCACTCTGCGGGGAACGGGCTAAGTACGCGTTCGCTGGCAGCTCGTCCCCGAGCGGCCCGGCGCCTGGTCCCGCCCACCTGGACGGGCCTGGAAAGCAGGCTCTTCCACGTGGCCTCGGGCGGCGGCCGCCGGATGGACGACCGCGACCGCGACCCCGACCCCGACCCCGACCCCGACAGGCCGGACGCGTCGGCGATGGGCTCCCAGGCGACCGGCTACATCGAACTCCTGGACGGCACCCAGCAAATGTGGCAGAACGAGTACTTCTGGCTCGACGGCAGCGTCACCCTCCACCAGAACGAGCGCGGCGCGGACCACAACATCGGCATCAAGCCCACCACCTGGCAGGACGCCGACCAGGACATCAGCAAGGGCCCCGACTCCCAGGCGGGCGGCCTCCTGCGCTACGGCCTGGTCCGCGACACCGGCGACGACCGCACGCCCGTACCCCAGTACCTCACCCGCGGCCGCCCCGCAGAACCGGCCACCGTGCCGCAGCGCTCCCGGGTCGGATGAGAGGACCTCGGCGCAGGGCACTCTCGCCGTCCGCCTCGTCGCCCGGGCGACGAACGAGAGCCGGCTCCAGGTCAGTAGACGGCGGGCCAGCCGCCACTCCAGTTGATCTTGTTGACGCCGAGCTTGGGAGCGCCGTTGTCGTCACCGTCGTAGTAGTGGTAGACGAGCAGGTCGCCGTCGCTGTCACTGAGTACGGACTGACCGCCGGGCCCGATGTACTTGCCGTGCGAAGAGAGCACCTCTGTGCCGCCGTTGTCGGTGAGCCGGACACCGTCCTTGTCGATGTACGGGCCGGTCGGGGAGGCCGCGCGGCCCACCTTGATCTTGTACGTCGACGACGTGCCGTCGCAGCACACGTCGTAGGACGCGAACAGGTAGTAGTAGGCACCGTGCTTGACGACCGCCGGACCCTCGACCGCCTTGGAGCCGTTCGGCCGGGCCGCGATCGAGTGGACGGTCTTGTCGGCGGCGTACTGCTTGCCGGTCGACGGCTCGAGCCGGATCATCTTGATCCCGGAGTGCCAACTGCCGAACGACAGCCACCACTTGCCGTCCTTGTCGACGAAGAGGTTCGGGTCGATGGCGTTGTACCCGCTGGTGGACGTTGTGGAGTGGACGATGCCGTGGTCGGTCCAGGTGCCCGGCCGGCCCGTCGAGGAGGTGGCGAGGCCGATGGCGGAGTGGGTGGAGCCGAAGGTCGAAACGGAGTAGTACATCAGGTACTTGCCGCCGTGGTGCGAGACGTCGGGCGCCCACACGTCCTTCTCGGGGCTGTACGTCGACCACCACGACGGCAGCGTGGTGAAGGCGGAGCCCGCGCGCTTGAAGGCGGTGCGGTCGGTCGAGGTGCGGGCCTCGATGCCGTTGTGGGTGGAGTACAGGACGTAGCCGGACGAGGTCTTGATCATGGACGGGTCGTGCACACCGATGTCACCGGTGACGACGCCCGAGCCGGGATAGGCGGCGTTCGCGCTCCCCGGAACGAGGGCGAAGGCGGCGGCCGCGGCCACGGCGGCCGCGCCGGCGGGCATCAGGTACCGCTTGCGCAGGGCGTGGCGCCGACGGCGCGAGGCGGGGGCGGAGGGAGTTTCTCTTTGCATGACCGGTAGTTACCGCCGGGCGGTGAGAGGTTGCCGCTCTGAGAGCTCCCGCTCCAGTGACCAGCTCGTTGCGTTTGGTGTTGACCGGGGCCGGCCGACGGTCGGTGAGGACCGTCTTCTTGTCCTGTCGCAGGGGGATCCCTCCGAACCGTCCGACCAGTGGTTTCCTGCCGGTGCGTGCGACGCGGGCCTACCCGGGCAGTGCCCCGTGTGGCGAAGGCGGGCGGGCGCGGCGAGGCGCGATCCATGCCCTGCAGGCGGCACGGACAAGATCGTGAGACGAAGCGCCTCTGTCCCGGAATGAGACAGAGGAGGAACACCCAGGTCATCAACTAGGAATAGGACATTCCGAATTGGAGTCTGCAGTGGCCGCGGCGGCCGTCGCGTCACGCGACGGCGGTCCCCTCGAGCTCGACCAGTTGGCCGGGGATCGCCAGCCGCGTCACGCCGAGCATCGTGGTGGTCGGTGCCACCCCGGCGGCGCCCAACCGCCCCGCCAGCACGCCGTAGTGCTGGAAAAGCAGATCGACGTCGGTCGTGTAGATGTTGAGCCGGACGAGGTTCGCGAGAGTCATGTCGGCCTCGCGGAGCACGGCCTCCAGGTTGTCGACGCTCAGCGCCAACTGCGCCGCCATGTCACCGTCATGCTGGGGCTTGCCGTCGCCGCTCATCGCGGTCTGCCCCGAGATGTACAGGGTCCGGGTGTGCCCGGAGACGACCTCACCCTGGTTGAAGCCCATCTCCGCCGACCACGTCACCGGGTTGACCGCCGTTCGTTCCATCGCCACGTCAGCTCCATTTGATTCATGGGGTTGATCCATCGGGAGTACGTACGTCCATCGGCTCGACAGCCGCCGGCTTCGACGTCGTGTCGCTGAGCCTGGCAACAAATCACGACATCCTTGGTCACGTATTTCGATAAAGTTCGCGTATGCGCGCCGACCGGTTGGTCTCGCTGGTGCTGCTGCTGCGTCAGCGTGGTCGGCTGACCGCGGACACGCTGGCCCGCGAGCTGGAGGTATCCACCCGTACCGTGCTGCGCGACATCGAGGCGCTGTCCGCGGCCGGCGTCCCGGTCTACGCCGAACGCGGCCGGCACGGCGGTTTCGCGTTGTCGCCCGGTTTCCGGACCGAGCTCACCGGGCTGAACCACGACGAGGCGCTTGCCTTGCTGACCGCCGGATCGGGGCGCGGCGAGCAGGTGTTCGGCCTCGGCTCGGCGCTCGCCTCGGCCATGCGGAAGGTGGTCGACGCGCTGCCCGAGAGCCACCGGGCCACCGCGAGCGACGCGGTCCAGCGATTTCTCGTCGACCCGGAGACCGACCTGCTCTCACGTCGGCTGGTCACCGAGGAGGTACCCGGCACCACGATGATCGAGGTCCGGCGCGCGGTGCTCGCCGGGCACAAGCTGCGCATCCACTACGCGGCCACGGGCCAGGCACCACAGTGGCGCACGGTGGACCCGATCGGCCTGGTCACCGTACGAGACCGGGGCTACTTGCTGGCCACGAAGTCCGGCGCGGACCGCACTTACCGGCTGTCGCGGGTGTTGGCCGCCGAGGAACTCCCCGAACCGGCACTGCGACCGAACCGGGTCGATCTGGACCGGATCTGGCGGGAACGCTCCACGCAGTTTCTCTCCGGCGGCGACCACATCACCGTGCTGGTACGGGTGAACCCGGCGCGGCGGGAGGAGCTGCTGGACACCGCGCTGGCCGTCCGCGCGGAAGAACCCGACGCAGACGGCTGGCTGCGGCTGGAGGTGACCTTCCAAGACTCACGACACGCCGAATGGGCGCTGTGGCAGCTCAGCACGGACGCGGAAGCCCTCGCCCCGCAGTCGTTGCGCACCTCCCTACGCAACCGCGCCGCCGCGATTGCCATCCGCTACGGAGACTCATCCTGAGACTGGCGCACGTCGGTCCGCACGGACGAACTGAGCCTCTCATGGGCCTTGAGGAACTGTGACCCTGAATTCGCTCGACGCACGGCATGCGCCCGTATGAACTGGCCTCATGAGTCTTGAAGAGCTGCTTCCCAGTACGCGCCGGTCCCTCACCCACCGCATCGCCACCGCCCAGACGGAGGGACGAGCCCCCTCGCTCGTCGCCGCCGTCGTCCGTGACGGTGAGCTGGTGTGGACCGGAGCCCGCACCTCAGTGGCAGGCCACGCGCCCGACGAGAACGTTCAGTACCGCATCGGATCGATCACCAAGACGTTCACCGCAGTCCTCGTCATGCGCTTGCGTGACGAGGGCGTGCTCGACCTCGCGGACCCGTTGGAGAAGCATCTGCCGGGCACCGGCGTGGGCGAGGTGACCATCGCGGAACTCCTCGCGCACACGGGCGGGTTGGGTGCCGAGACGCCGGGTGAGTGGTGGGAGCGCAGCTCGGCGTCGCTGCGCCCGGAACTCCGTGATGTGCTGGGCGAACAGCCCTTCAAGCACCCCGTGGGGCGGCGGCACCACTACTCCAACCCCGGCTACACGCTGCTCGGTTCGCTGATCGAGGCGGTGCGCGGTGAGCCGTGGGAGGCCGTTCTGCGCCGCGAGGTCCTGGAACCGCTCGGTCTGCGCCGTACCAGCGGACAGCCGCAGGCTCCGTACGCCGGTGGCTGGGCGGTGCACCCCTGGGCGGATGTGCTGCTGCCCGAACCCGCCGAGGATCTGGGGCTGATGGCTCCGGCCGGTCAACTGTGGTCCACTGCGGCCGACTTGGCGCGGTTCGCCGTCTTCCTGATGGAGGGCGACGACCGCGTGCTCGGCGTGGAATCGGTCCGCGAGATGAGGAGGCCGGCGGGTCCTGCGGAGGCCGGGGAGTGGGAGAAGACGTACGGGCTGGGGGTGGACCTGGTCGGCGGGAAGGGATACACGCTGGCCGGTCACACGGGCTCGCTTCCCGGGTTCGTCGCGGCGCTGTGGACGAGTGAGAAGGACGGCGTGGCGGCGGTGACGCTGGCCAACTGCACGTCCGGGCCGCCGGTGGCCGCCGTGGCCGCCGAACTCGTACAGATCGTGGCGGAGGCCGAGCCGCGCATCCCCGAGCCCTGGCGGCCCCTGCCGGAGGTCGACCAGGCCGTGCTGGAGCTGGCGGGGCCCTGGTACTGGGGGACGGGTGTGTACGTGCTGCGCCTCGCGGCCGACGGCGCGGTCGAGCTGGGGCAGCTCTCGGGCGCCGGGCGCAGTTCACGGTTCCGGCCCAACGGCGACGGGACGTGGACGGGGCTCGACGGGTACTTCGCGGGAGAGCGGCTGGAGGCCGTACGACGCGCGGACGGCTCGGTGAGCCATCTCGACCTGGCGTCGTTCGTCTTCACCCGTGAGCCGTACGACGCGGAGGCGCCGGTGCCGGGCGGAGTGGACCCGGAGGGCTGGCGGGGACTCGCGTAAGCAGAGGGGGGTGTCCTGTTTCACGTGAAACAGGACACCCCAACGCATGGTGCCTCGCAGTCGCGGTGGCAGCCTGCGAGCCCTCACGGTCAGAGCTGCATTTTGAAGCCCACATGCGAAGCCGTGAAGCCCAGGCGCTCGTAGAAGCGGTGCGCGTCCGTACGCGTGGCATCGGACGTCAGCTGCACGAGCTGGCAGCCCTGGCGCCGGGATTCGTCGACGGCCCACTCGATGAAGCGGGTGCCGAGCCCGCTGCCCCGCTCGTCCGCGTGCACGCGGACCGCCTCGATGATCGACCGAGTCGCGCCCTTCCGTGAGAGCCCCGGCACGATCGTGAGCTGGAGCGTGCCCACCACGCGGCCTTCGCGCACGGCGACGACCAGATGCTGGTTGGGGTCCGCGGCGAGCCGCTCGTACGCCGGCAGATAGGGCGTGAGGTCGTCCAGGGACTCCCGCTGGGCGCCCAGCGGGTCGTCGGCGAGCATCGCCACGATCGCGGGGATGTCATCGGCTGCGGCGGGTCGTATCTCAAGATCTCCCATGACCGCAGCCTATGCGGGCACACGACCGCAGCCCATGGGCGACCGCCGGGGCGTACGGCCCGGCTATGCGGGGGTGCGCACCGCCTCGACGGCCTTGACCAGGGGGGCGAGCTCGGGGTTCTTGGCGGCCTCGTCCAGGGCCTCGCGCAGCGCCGTGTCATTGGTGGGGCGCGCCTCGGCGAGGAGCTTGGCCCCGCTCTCGCTGACGTCCGTGTAGATCCCGCGCCGGTCGGTGGGGCACAGGTAGCGCGACAGGAGGCCGCGCTCCTCGAGGCGGGTGACCAGGCGGGTGGTGGCGCTCTGGCTGAGGACGACGGCGTCGGCGACCTGCTTCATCTGCAGATGGCCGCCGTCTCCGTCGTGCTGGCGGTTGAGGACGTCGAGCAGGCTGTACTCCCGCACGCTCAGGCCGTGCTTGGCCTGGAGTGCCCGCTCGACATGGGCCTCGATCTTCCCGTGGAGCAGGGAGAGCGCGCACCAGCCCTGGGCGAGGGCGGTGAGTGCCGGGTCTGTCGCTGTCATGACCGTTCCTCCGTCTTCCGGCGTCCCTGACGTCTTCCCGGGCCTTGAGCGGCCGCGTTCTGCCGCCTCCTGCCCTGTCTCCGAGCGGCTCCGTCCAGGATAGTCCACCGCTGCAATATCCAGCGCTTGCAAGTAGCCCGCGTATGCAACTATTGTGTACGCACATTAAGCGCACCTGCAATCGTCTGGAAGGTAACGCCATGCCTCTCGCGCTTCTGGCCCTCGCGATCGGAGCCTTCGGGATCGGGACCACCGAGTTCGTGATCATGGGATTGCTTCCCGAGGTCGCGGGTGACTTCGACGTCTCCATCCCCACCGCCGGTCTGCTCGTCACCGGTTATGCCCTCGGCGTCGTGGCCGGCGCGCCCCTGATGACCGTTCTCGGCCAGCGGATCTCCCGCAAGCGGATGCTGATGCTCCTGATGGGTCTTTTCATCGTGGGCAACCTGCTCTCCGCCGTGGCCCCGGTCTTCGGGGTCATGCTCGCCGGACGAGTGGTCGCCTCGCTCGCCCATGGCGCCTTCTTCGGCATCGGTTCGGTCGTCGCGGCCGAGCTGGTCGCCCCGGAGAAGAAGGCGGGCGCGATCGCCATGATGTTCACGGGGCTGACCGTGGCCACCGTAGTAGGTGTGCCGCTCGGCACGTTCGTCGGCCAGGCCATCGGCTGGCGCGTCACCTTCGTCATCGTCGCCTCCCTCGGCGTGATCGGCCTCGCCGGTGTCGCCAAGCTCGTGCCGGACCTGCCCAAGCCCGAGGGCGTACGCCTGCGCGACGAGGTCGGTGCCTTCCGCAACGTCCAGGTGCTCCTGGCCATGGCGATGACCGTCCTCGGCTTCGGCGGCGTCTTCGCGGCCATCACGTACATCACGCCGATGATGACGGACGTCGCGGGCTACGCGGAGTCCTCCGTGACCTGGCTCCTCGTCCTCTTCGGCCTCGGTATGGTCGGCGGCAACCTGATCGGCGGCAAGTTCGCCGACCGCGCCCTGATGCCGATGCTGTACATCTCCCTCGGCGGCCTCGCCGTCGTGCTCGCCCTGTTCACGGTCACCGCGCACGACAAGGTCGCGGCCGCCGTCTCCGTCACGCTGATCGGCGCGCTCGGCTTCGCCACCGTGCCGCCGCTGCAGAAGCGGGTCCTCGACCAGGCTTCCGCGGCGCCGACCCTCGCGTCGGCCGCCAACATCGGCGCCTTCAACCTCGGCAACGCGCTCGCGGCCTGGCTCGGCGGGATCGTGATCTCCGCCGGCTTCGGCTACACCGCCCCGAACTGGGTGGGCGCCGCGCTCGCCGCTTCCGCCCTCGGCCTGGCCGTCCTCTCGGCCGCCCTGGAGCGCCGCTCCACCGCCCCCAGCAAGATCGTCGCCGGTGCCGCGCCCACCGTCGAGATCCCGGCGCCCGCGCACCACTGACCACCTCCCTCACCCCACCTGTTCAGCACCCCACCTGTTCAGCACCACCAAGGAGCAACCCCTCATGAGCACCAGCCCCGCCACGGCCGTCACCCCGCTGACCACCGGCGACGCGGAGGTCCTCGTGACCGCCGCCCGCCGTGCCGCCGAAGCCGCGGACGTCACGGTCAGCGTCACCGTCCTCGACGCGGGCGGCCACCTGCTGGCCTTCCGGCGCGACGACCGGGCCGTGCTGATCTCCGGGGAGACCAGCACCCGCAAGGCGTTCACCGCCCTCCAGCTCAACGCCCCGACCGCTGATCTCATCGACGCGGTGCAGCCCGGCGGGCCTTTCCACACCTTGCCCACGGCGCTCGACCGGCCGCTCCTGTTCATCGCGGGCGGCGTGCCCGTCCACCGCGACGGCCGCCTCATCGGTGCGATCGGCGTCGGCGGCGGTGCTCCGGAGCAGGACCACGAGTTTGCTTCGGCGGCCGTGAAGGCCCTCGCGTAGCGAGGCAGGCACCCCCGCAGACGAGCGAAGCCCGCCCCCAAGTGCCAGAAGGCCCATGGCACTTGGGGGCGGGCTTCGACGCTTCGACCGTGGTCTCGCTGGGGTGGACGCCTGCTCAGCCCGCGGCCACTGTCAGCGGCGCGAATCGGCGGGTCCAGTCGCCGGGCAGTTCCTGAATGCCGTACGTCATCACGGCGTTGAAGGCGACTTGCTCCAGGCCGCGCTCCTTCGCCCAGGTCAGCAGTTCCTCGTGGCGTACGTCGATGTCGGTGCGCAGCGGTCGGTCGGTGCGGGCGCCGAGCGAGGCGATGAGTGCCTTCGCCGTCTCCGTGTCGCGGGCGATCAAGGGGCCGACGACGTGGGTGTCCATGTTCGGCCACGCGCCCGCGTAGCCGATGATCTCGCCGTCCGCCTCCGCGACCCTGAGCTGGTCGGTGAAGGCCGGCAGACGGGTGAGGACGTGCGTGCGGTCCAGGCCGAAGACTTCGGTGTCGAGCCTGACGAGGGTGGGCAGGTCCTCCGCGGTCGCCGTCCGGGTGGTGATGCCGGGAGTCTCGTCGGCCGAGGCTTCGGGCCGGAAACGACCGCGGATCATTTCGGCGCGGCCGGTCGTCTTGAAGCCGAGCTGCTCGTAGAGAGGGCGGCCGTTCGGCGTCGCGTGCAGGGTGAGCGGGGTGGTGCCCGCGGACTCGGTGACGTAGCGCATCAGATGGCGCCCGATGCCCTTGCGGGCATGGCGCTCGGCGACCAGCACCATGCCGATCGCCGAGAGTCCGGGGTTCTCAAGGGGTCCGTACTGGGTCACGACGCACGCGGCAATCAGGCCGGGGCGGTCGGGGTCGTCGATGCCGTAGCCCGTTCCGGCCGAGAGCAGCAGGCCCCATTTGTGTTCTTCACGGGGCCAGCCGCGGTCCTCGGACAGATCGGCGCAGGCCGCGAGATCGCGGGGAGTCAGCCTGCGGATGGGCAGTGCGGAGAGGGTAGGTGTCGACACGCCGGTCAGGCTGTCTGACGCATGACCTCGGCGTCCACCTTTTTGTGGGTAGAAGCACGTTGCTTTTGGCCAAGTTGTTTCTGGTCGGACTTGTGAGTGGCGCGCAGGCGGCGGCCGCGGCGGGTCAAGCCCCAGGGCTTGAGGACCGAGATGATCGTCATGAAGAGGTAGGCGCTCAGCGAGACGATGGGCCCGGCGATGAGGTCGGATGCGCTGGCCAGCGGTTCTCCGGCGGCCACCGTCGCGACGTTGTCGTTGATGCCCGGGCGCAGCGCGAAGGTCGACGCGACAGTGGTGGCCAGGGTCAGCCAGAACTTCGTATAGACCCAGCGGTGGCGGGCGAGCCCCCATGGGGTACCCAGCGAGAGCACGAGACCGCTCAGCAGGGTGAGGAAGGCCAGGGGGAGTACGAGCCAGTCGGTGAAGACCTTCATCGCGCGGACGGAGGCCTCGATGGTCGGGGCGGAATCGGTGGTGATCGCGGCCGCGGCGAGTGCGACGAGTCCGAGCGTGAGCCCGAGCCAGCCGGCGGCGGCTGCGACATGGACGACGAGGGTGGCCCGGCGTGCGGGGCGGCTTAGTTTCACGTGAAACACGGTGCCGGGAAGCGTGGTCCGGGGCGTCTGACAGCGGGAGTAACCCCGGGTACTAGCCTCGGCGTACATGGCACGCCTGCATCTCTTCGACTTGGACGGAACGCTGCTGTACGGCACCGCCGCGCCCGTGGAGATCTCCCGTCAGCTAGGCCTGGACCAGGAGATCGAGGAGCTGGAGCGGGACTTCGTCGCGGGGAGTATTGACTCCGGTGAATACGCGGTGCGCGTGCATGCCCTCTGGGCGGACCTCACCGACGCCCATGTGACGGCGGCCTTCGACGGGGCTCCCTGGCTGGCGGGCATACGGGACACGTGGGCCGAGATCCGCGCGAAGGGCGACTACTGCGCCGTTGTCTCGCTGTCACCGTCGTTCTTCGTGGAGCGGCTGCTGGAGTGGGGCGCCCATGCCGCGTACGGCTCGCGGTTCCCGGCTGTGCCGTTCGCCGAGCCCGTGAATCCCGCGGGCATTCTCAACGCGGCGGCCAAGGTGGAGATCGCGAACCGGCTCTGTGAAGAGTTCGGGGTGGGCCGGGCCGATTGCGTCGCGTACGGAGACTCGCTGTCCGACCTGGACCTGTTCGCCGCAATGCCCGTTTCGGTCGCGGTCAATGCGGATCCGCGGCTGGTCGGCCTGGCCACGCATGCGTATGTCGGGCGCGATTTGTGGAAGGCGTACGAATTGGTGCGCACGCCGGTATTCGAGGCAATTGATGGGGACGGACCCTTGAATTCCGAGTGAAGGAAGGGTACTTGTGCGCAGGACGGCGGCCGGTATGGTCGACTCCGGTTCAAGCCAGGGGCGGAGAGGGTTCGAGCCAGGGGCGTGGGAGGCGTAACCGAGAGGCCTAGGGGCGTGGGAGACGCGTATTCGAGGGGGCGCGGGCGCAGATCAACAAAGCTTAACGGGGCGAAGAGATCGAGAACCCGTACTTCCGGCTTTGCGCTCCGCACAGGGGGCGCGGCTGCGACGCTGCGGGTGAGGTGGCTGCGGCCAATGTCACATTCTTTCCCTACTTGTCCGTAGGCCTTGAGGCGCCAGGGTTCAATGTGGCTGTCATGGCTGCCGAGGTGAAGCGGGGAAAGCACGCAGCTTCCGGTGAGGAAGTGCACGGACCGACTGAGAGATGTTCGAGGCGAGGCACACAGCATGGACGCTCCGACCACCACGTCGGCGGGCAACGGCACTTCCGGGAGCAACGGAGGCTCTGGCGGCTGGTTCACGCCGCGCAGGCCGCCGAAGAGCCAGGAGGGGGCGGAGTCGCCTCACGCGGCGGAGCGGGCTGAGCCGGCTGCCGAGCCCGGTGCCGAACCCGGGGCCGCACCCGGCAACGGGCAGCGGGAGTCGCCGTCCGGGCGCCGGGTGTCGGCGATACGGCCACGCGCCGGGTTCGGCGCGGTGGGCGGTGCGGAGCCTGGGGCCGAGCGAATACCTGCGCCCGCGCCGGAGTCGCACGGGGCCTACGCGGCGCCTGAGCCGCGCGAGACGCAGGCGGGGGCCGAGCCGCAGGAGACCTACGCCGAAGACGTGACGTACGCGGACGAGGACGTCACGCACACGGTGGCCGAGGACGAGGTCGACCCCGAGGCCAGGCTCCTGGAGGAGCCTGTCGAACCTGCGCAGCCCTTCGAAGCCGTCCAGCCTGAAGTCGTCCACGGGGACGCCGTCGAAGCCGCCGACGCCGAAGACCACACCGACGCCGACAACGAGACCGCAGCAAAGGGTTCCGGAGCCGACATCAAGGCCAACGCTGCTGAGGCCGTGGCCGGAACTACCCCCGACGACCCCGCCGAACCCGCCCCCCATCGCCCGGACGCCTCCCCCGACGCCGTCCGAGTGCAGCGCACGATGGCCGAGATCGCACCCGTCTCCGACAAGGTCACCTCGTACTTCTACGCGCTCCTGTTCACCCGCCACCCGGACCTGCGCGGCCTGTTCCCCGCCGCCATGGACACCCAGCGCGACCGCCTGCTCAAGGCGCTGCTGACCGCCGCGGAGCACATCGACCACGCCGACGTACTCGTCACCTATCTACGCAATCTAGGCCGCGGACACCGCAAGTACGGCACCCAGGCCGAGCACTATCCGGCCGTCGGCGAGTGCCTGATCGGCGCGCTGAGCCGCTACGCGAGCGCCGTGTGGGACGACGAGACGGAGGCCGCCTGGGTCCGGGCGTACACGACGATCTCCCAGGTCATGATCGACGCGGCCGCCGAGGACGAACTGCGCGCGCCCGCCTGGTGGTACGCGGAGGTCGTCTCGCACGATCTCAGGACGCCGGACATCGCTGTCATCACCGTCCGCCCCGACCAGCCCTACCCGTTCCTGGCGGGCCAGTACACGAGCCTGGAGACACCCTGGTGGCCGCGCATCTGGCGGCACTACTCCTTCGCGGCTGCTCCCCGCTCCGACGGGCTGCTCTCCTTCCATGTGAAGGCGATCCCGGCCGGCTGGGTCTCCAACGCGCTGGTGCACCACGCCCGGCCCGGTGACGTGGTCCGGCTCGGCCCGCCGGCCGGTTCCATGACCGTGGACCACTCGACCGACAGCGGGCTGCTCTGTCTGGGCGGCGGCACGGGCATCGCGCCCATCAAGGCACTCGTCGAGGACGTCGCCGAGCACGGCAGGCGACGCCCGGTCGAGGTCTTCTACGGCGCGCGCACCGATCACGACCTGTACGACATCGACACGATGCTGCGCCTGCAGCGAACCCACCCGTGGCTGGCCGTCCGCCCCGTCGTCGACAACCGGGCCCAACTGCCCGACGCGGTGCGGGAGTACGGCCCGTGGAACGAGTACGACGCGTATCTCTCGGGTCCGCCCGGGATGATCCGCAGCGGTGTGGACGCGCTGCGGGACGTGGGCATACCGGTGGGCCGCATCCGGCACGACTCGGTGGAGGAACTCGTCGCGGCGGGCCACTAGCCCACGCGTACCCCCGCGCCCAGCGCTCAGGGGAGGGCTCGGAGCTCAGCCCAGGTCAGGCGCATGCATCGCACGCACGCCCTCGATGTTGCCGTCCAGATAGTGCCGCAGTGACAGCGGTACGAGATGGACCGAGGCGATTCCGACCCGGGTGAACGGCACCCGCACGATCTCGTACTCACCGGCCGGGTCCTCGACCTCGGGCCCGTGCCGCTGCGCCGTGTCCATGGACTCCAGGCGGCAGACGAAGAAGTGCTGCACCTTCACGCCGGTCGCGCCGCCGTCCTCGCCGATGTGCTCGACCGTGTCCACGAAGCACGGCACCACATCGGTGATCTTGGCGCCCAGTTCCTCGTGCACTTCCCGGTGGAGCGCGTCGATGACGGTCGCGTCCTCCGCCTCGACACCGCCGCCAGGAGTGACCCAGTACGGATCCACGCCGGGCTTGGTCCGCTTGATCAGGATCAGGTCGTCCCCGTCGAGGAGGACGGCACGTGCGGTGCGCTTGACCACGGGTCGGACGGTCATGGGAGAAATGTGGCCCGGACTGTTCCACGTGAAACATCGCGGGCCCGCCGGGACCGCTCTCAGGTCCAGTCGGCGGCAGCGCGCAGCAGCCACTCGTGCGCCCGCGCGATATGCGGCATGGCGAGTGTGCCGGTGCGTACGACGAGGAAGTACGTCCGCAGCGGCGGCACCGCCGGATCGAGCAGCGCCACGACGTCGCCACGCTCCAGCGCGGTGGCGCTCAGATAGCGGGGCAGCACGGCGAGCCCGGCGCCCGTGGTCACGCAGGCGAGCACCGCCCGCAGATCCGGCACGATCACGGCGCCCGACGCGGCCGGGCGGGAGTCGAAGACGGCGGCCCAGTAGCGCGAGACGAGCGGCAGCGACTCGTGCACCTCCACCACCGGCAGGTTCTCCACCGTGACGGCGCCCTTGCGGCGCAGTTTGCCGGGGCCGATCCGGGCGGCCCAGCGGGGCGCGGCGACCAGTACGTGTTCCTCGTCGCACAGGGGCGTCGCGGTGAGCAGCGCGCCGCGCGGGCGGGCCGTGGTGATGGCGAGGTCGTGGTGCCCGGCGGCGAGCCCCTCCAGGACCTCCTCGGCGTTGCCGAACGACGCGCGCAGCGCGAAGCCCTGCCCGTCGTGGCCGGTCAGCGCGGTGAGGGCCGGCAGGGCGCGTTCGGCCGTGAATTCCGGTGGCCCGGCCAGATGGAGCGTACGGACCGACGAGTCCTCGTCGAGCCCGGCCTCGGCGATCTCGACGAGCGCGTCGAGGTGCGGGGCGGCCTTGTGGGCGAGTTCGTCGCCCATGGTCGTGGGGGTCACGCCGCGGGCCTGGCGCAGGAAGAGCGGGCGGCCGAGCTGCCGCTCCAGCGTGCGGATCTGCGAGGTCACCGCGGGCTGGGACAGACCGAGGAGGGCCGCCGCACGCGTGAAGGAGCCGGCTCGGTGCACGGTCACGAATGTGCGCAACAGGGCCAGATCCATGTCGCCACCCTCTTCTCCAGTCGGCCCCCGGCGCCCGCCCAACTATAAATTTGTCGATAGGTTGCTGTCGCTACTGTGATTGGACACTGACACAGAGTCAACTAGCCTTGTTCGCGCGGTTCTTCGCGCGCGGAACCGGGGCGGTCCGAGCCACGAGGGGGGAGGCTCGGACCGTCTGTTGTACGTAGCGAGCTCCCGTACGGAGCGAGCTCCCGTACGCGGTCAGTTCGCCGTCGGCCCGCGATCCCGCAGATCCGCCGTCTCGTCCAGTGCGCGCAGCACGTCCGCGACCAGATCCTCGGCGTCCTCCGCGCCGGCGGAGAAGCGGATGAAGCCCTCCGCCACCGCGTCGCCGCCCCACCGTCCGCGCCGCTCGGCCGTGGACCGTACGCCGCCGAAGCTGGTCGCGTCGTCCACGAGCCGCAGTGCCGCGAGGAAACGCTCGGCACGCGCGCGTGAAGGCAGTTCGAACGACACCACGCACCCGAAGCGCCGCATCTGCTTCTCCGCGATCTTGTACGCGGGGTCGTCCGGCAGCCCCGGATAGCGCAGGCCGGTCACCTCGGGGCGGTCGCGCAGCGCCTCGGTGAGAGCGAGGGCGTTGGCGTTCTGCCGGTCGACGCGGAGCTGGAGCGTGGCGAGTGAGCGGTGGGCGAGCCAGGTTTCCATGGGCCCCGGAATGGCCCCGACGATCTTGCGCCAGCGCCGTACCGCGGCCGTCAGCTCGGCGTCGCGGCAGGTCACGTACCCGAGGAGCAGATCGCCGTGCCCAGTGAGCTGCTTGGTGCCGCTGGCCACGGAGAAGTCGGCGCCGAGCTCCAGGGGGCGCTGGCCGAGCGGGGTGGCGAGGGTGTTGTCGACGGCGACGAGGGCGCCGCGCGCGTGGGCGGCGTCGGCGAGGCGGCGGATGTCGCACACGTCGAGGCCCGGGTTGGACGGCGTCTCGATCCACAGGAGGCGGGCGCCGTCGAGCACGTCGAGCTGCGCGTCACCGCCGGTGGGCGCGGTACGGACCTCGATGCCGTACGCCGTGAGCTGCTCGCGCACTAGGGGCAACGCCTGATAGCCGTCGTCCGGCAGCACCACGGCGTCGCCCGCGCGCAACTGGGAGAAGAGCACGGCGGAGATCGCGGCCATTCCGGAAGCGAAGACCAGCGTTTCCACGGCCGGGGAGCTGATGTGATCCGCGTCGCCCGCCGCCGGGGAGCTGGTGGGGTCCGCGTCGCCCACTGCAAGGGAGCCGGAAGGGTCTGCGTCGCCCGCTGCCGACGGGGACTCGAGCTCCCCGATGGCGCGCTCCAGATGGGTCCAGGTCGGGTTGTCGTCGCGGCCGTACGTGTACGGGCCCGTCGGCTCGCCGGGGAGGTGGTAGTGGGCCGCGAACACCGGGCCCGGCAGCGGCGGTTCGTACTTCGCGGGCTCAGGGAGACCGGCCCGCACCGCCCGGGTGCCGTCGCCGGTCCGTGGTGCCGGGGTGGCCTCGCCGGACCGCGTGCGGTCGGTCGCGGGCTCCGGTATGCGCTCCGGGTCCGTCATGCCGCTCGTCCTTCCACCGCGTCCCGTACCGCGTCGAGCAGGCCCTCGCTCGCCGCCTCCACCATTGTCAGGCACTCCTCGAAGCCGTCGGCGCCCCCGTAGTACGGATCGGGCACGTCCGGATCGCCGTACGCCGAGGGGTCGTACGAGCGCAGCAGGCGCACCTTGTCCGCGTCCGCGGGGGTCGGCGCCAGGCGGCGCAGGGAGCGCTGGTGGCCGCGGTCCAGGGCGATGACCAGGTCGAGCCGGGCGAACCAGTCCGCCCGGAACCGGCGGGCCACGTGGTCGGTGCCGAAGCCGGCGGCCTCCAGGACGGCGACAGTGCGTGGGTCGGCGCCGTCGCCCTCGTGCCAGCCGTCGGTGCCCGCGCTGTCCACCACGACGAGCCCGTCGAGTCCCGCGTCGCGCACCCGCGCGCGGAAGACCGACTCGGCCATGGGTGAGCGGCAGATGTTGCCGGTGCACACGAAGCACACGGCGAACGGCGCCCGGGCGGACGGGGTGGACGGCGCGGACGCGGAGGCGCGGGGCATGGGTGAGTCAGTCCTTGTGGTCGGGGAGGGCGACGTTCAGCGCCCAGGACACGATCGAGATGATCAGGCCGCCCAGTACGGCGGTCCAGAACCCCTCGACATGGAAGCTGACGTCGAGTTTCTCCGCCAGCCAGGACGTGAGCAGCAGCATCAGGGCGTTGACCACCAGGGTGATCAGGCCGAGCGTCAGGATGAACAGGGGGAAGGTCAGGACCTTCACCACGGGCTTGACCAGGAAGTTCACCAGGCCGAACAGCAGCGCGACCACGAGCAGCGTGAGGGTCTTCTCGCCCGTGCTGTCGCCGGTGAGCGTGATCTTGTCAAGCACCCACACGGCGACGGCCAGGGCCACTGCGTTGGCGATCGTCTTGACTACGAAATTCTTCATGTGTCTGATCGTGGCAGACGTGAGGAAACAGTGGTCGGTCCACGACCTGGGGCAAGGGGCGTACGAGGGCGATGAAGGCATTCCGACTGGACGAGCTGGAGGCGGAGCGGGCCGCGAACGACGGCGCCTATCTGCAGTTTCTGCGGGAGCGGAACATGTCGGTCGGGCTCTACGCGCTGAACGCGGGCGAGAGCGACCCGCAGCAGCCGCACCGGCAGGATGAGGTGTACATGGTTGTCAGCGGCCGCGCGTCGATCACGGTGGGGATGGAGACGACGGAGGTCGCGCGCGGCAGTGTCGTGTACGTGCCGGCCGGGGTGCCCCACAAGTTCCACCACATCAGCGAGGACCTGCGGGTCCTTGTCGTCTTCTCGCCGCCGGAGCGGTGACGCGGCTGCGGCCGGCCCGGAGGCCGCCGACCTGGGCGCGGCTGCCTCAGGGCCGCGTCCTCGGGGTTCCCTAGGGGACGAGTCAGGGGAGTACAAGGGATCGCACGGCCCCGAACTGGCCTTTTCCGACCTAGCATCGAATGCGTGAGATGGGAAATCTGCACAGAAGCGGAGTTCCCCGAATCTGCGAGAAAGGTAAGGGCGAGGGCTATGCGAGAGATCTTCGCGGGTATGCCGTGGTGGGTGAAGTGGATCGCGGTGCCGGTCGTCGCCCTGGTCGTCTTCGGCGGTCTGATAGCGAGCGTGATCGGCTTCGTCTTCGGCCTGCTCTTCAAGCTGCTGCTCTTCGTGGCCTTGGTCGGCGGACTCGTCTATGTCGTACGGAAGTTCATATCCGGCTCGTCCTCGTCACGCAGCGACTGGTGATCGACACGCGGCGAACGCCGAAAGGGGAAGCAAGGGTTCCCTCCCCTGGGGGAAGTTTCCCGCCAGGGCGCTTGCCACCGGTGGCCAAGGGTTAGAGTCCGAAAACCGACGCGGGGGAATCCCCGCAGGCGGGCCCACTGCCCCTACCCGTGACCTCCGGGCGCGGGTGGACCCCCATGTGCTTCGGGAGTGACCCATGGCCTCGGTTGACGACGCACCCGCTGACGTCCAGCCCACCGTCCCCCCGGGCGAGGCAACTTCGGGCGACGGGCCGTCAACCGGCGCCCCGTCGGCGGGGGTTGGCCCTTCCGCTGTCGGCCCCACCCTCATCGGCTCCGTGCAGCGGGCGATGCGCCTGCTCGAGGCGGCCGCCTCGCACCCCGGCGGTGCGCCCGCGAAGCAACTGGCCCGCGAGGCGGGCTTGGCGCTCCCGACGGCGTACCACCTGCTGCGGACGCTGAACCACGAAGGCTATCTGCGCCGGGAGAAAGGGGTGTTCGTGCTCGGCGAGGCGGCCGAGCGGCTGAGTACGGGAGCGGCGGAGCAGCATCGTCGCCTCATGATCGGTGAAACTCTGGCGCACTGGCGTGATGTCATCGGCGTGCCCGTGTACTTCGCCATCTACCGGGACGGCGAGATCGAGGTCGTGTCCGTCGCCGACACCTCCGGCAATCCGGCCGTCGAGGAGTGGGCCGACTTCCGCGAGACCGGTCACGCCCACGCGATCGGCCAGTGCCTGCTCGCCCAACTCGACGACAAGGCACGGCGGGACCACCTGGACCGCCACCCGGTCCGCTCCCTGACGCCGAACACGGTGCGTGACGATCGGGCGCTGCTGCGGCGGCTGGACGCGATGGGCCGGATGACGCCGGTGGTGGAGTATCAGGAGTACGCGCTGGGGACGGTCTGCGCGGCCATTCCGATCACCGTGGGCACTACGGCGGCCACGATGGCCATCTCCGTCCCCTCCTCGCAGGCGGACCGATTGCTGCCGGCGACGCGCCGGTTGCAGGAGGAGATCGGAAAGCTAGTAGGGACACTCGCCTTCTCTATCAGCATCTGAAAACTCACTCCTTGTGATCTGGTGTGTACGTTAAGCAAGATGCCGTGAGTGTCAGGGAGTTGGTTCCTGCCACCAGAGGGCTAGTGACGGGGTAGGCGGCGATGCGAGAGTCGGTCCAGGCAGAGGTCATGATGAGTTTCCTTGTGTCGGAGGAGCTGTCGTTCCGCATCCCGGTGGAGCTGCGGTACGAGACGCGCGATCCCTATGCCGTGCGGCTGACCTTCCACCTCCCCGGCGATGTCCCGGTGACCTGGGCCTTCGGGCGGGAGCTCCTGGTGGACGGGGTGGGCAGGGCGTGCGGGGACGGGGATGTGCGCATCGCGCCGACCGACCCCGAGCAGCTGGAGGAAGCGCTGATCCGGCTTCAAGTGGGCCATGATCAGGCGTTGTTCAGGGTGGGCATTCCGCCGCTGCTCGCCTTCCTCGACCGGACGGACAAGCTGGTGCCGCTGGGACAGGAGCGGACACTGGTCGACTTCGAGACGCATCTCGACGAGGCCCTGGACCGGATCCTCGCGGAGCAGAGCGCGGGCTGACCCGGCTCGGGTTCAACGGGCCCTGGATGCTGGCGGATCAGGGCATTTCATGGCATCGGCGCGGGTTCACGTCTTGCGGCGGCGGCCCTTTCCGCCCAGGGAGGGAAGGCGGGGAGCGGGTCGGCCGGAGGGGACGGGGGATGTGGGACCCGATGGGGCCAGAGGGGCGGCTGTCGGCGCGGTGGCGGGGCCGGAGCGGTCGGCGGAGACGACCAGCGCCGCGAGCGCGGTGGTGACGGGGACGGAGGCGACGAGGCCGATGGAGCCGATGAGGGTGCGCACGATCTCCTCGGCGACGAGCTCGCTGTTGGCGACGGTGCCGACGCTGCTCTGGGCGATGGAGAAGAGCAGCAGAAGGGGCAGGGCGGCGCCCGCGTAGGCGAGGACGAGGGTGTTGACGACCGAGGCGATGTGGTCGCGGCCGATGCGGATGCCCGCGCGGTACAGGCCGCGCCAGCCCATCGTCGGGTTGGCCTGGTGGAGTTCCCAGACGGCGGAGGTCTGGGTGACGGTGACGTCGTCGAGCACGCCGAGGGAGCCGATGATGACGCCGGCGAGCAGCAGGCCGCTCATGTCGATGTCGGGATAGAGGCCGTGGATCAGGCCGGTGTTGTCGTCCGTGTTGCCGGTCAGGGCGGCCCAGCCGATGAACAGGGAGCCGAGCAGGCCGATGAGCAGGAGGGAGATCAGGGTGCCGAGCACCGCGACGGATGTGCGCGCGGTCAGGCCGTGGCACATATAGAGCGCGCAGAGCATGATGGCGCTCGCGCCGATCACGGCGACGACCAGGGGGTTCGAGCCCTGCAGGATCGCCGGGAGGATGAAGAAGGTCAGGACCAGGAAGCTCACGGCGAGGGCGACCAGGGCCATGACGCCGCGCATCCGTCCCACGACGACGACCGCCAGCGCGAAGATGCCGGCGAGCAGGGCCATGGGGAACTTGCGGTTCACGTCGGTGACCGAGTACTGCAAGCCTTCGGGGGCCTTGGGCTCATAGGCGACCACCACGCCCTGGCCCTTGTGCAGTTGGCGGGGCGAGTCCGGCTGGATGACCTCGGTGAAGGTGCGGCCCTTGTCCGGGCCGCTGGTGACCTTGATCGTGGCCCTCCCGCAGGTGCCCTCCGCGCGGGACTGCGCGGACTGGCCCTCGGGGGTGGAGGTGTCGCCGTTCGGCGGGGTCTGCGAGGCGTTCAGGTCCTTGCAGGGGAGCTTCTCCAGCTTCGCCACGGTGGCCGACTGGGTCTGCCGGTCGAAGCCGACTCCGGTGCGTTCGTGGTCCGGGGCGCCGCCGGGCCACAGCACCACGAGGCCGACGAGGACGGCGGTGGCGAAGGGGATCAGGACGGCGGCGATGACCTTGCGAAGATGCTGGGAGACGGGGGCGGCAGGGCCGTGGCTGTGCGTATGGCCGTGCGGCTCCGGGGTGGGGGGCCCGGTGGGCGGCGGTGTGGTGGTCACGGCCCGATCATCGCAAGAACGACGGGGGCCCTCTGTTCACCGCGCCCGATATGACGCTAGCGTGGAGGCACCTTTGCAATCGCGGGAGCTCGGAGCACCGGGCTGAGAGGGCGCTGACCTCCGTACGAACGGGCAGGAACCGGTTCGGACCGTACGGAAACCGCTGCGTCGACCGCCGAACCTGTTACCGGGTAATGCCGGCGTAGGGAGTAGGTCTCATGACCACATCGGACGCACGCACGCCTGCCTCCAGCACCGAGGGTGCTGAGGGCGGGAAGTCCATCGGCTGGCACAAGGCGTACGTGACGGGCCCGGAGGGCTCGCGCTCGGACCTGCGTGTGCCGGTCCGCCAGGTGCACCTCACCAACGGCAAGGCCGTGACGCTGTACGACACGTCGGGGCCGTACACCGACCCCGCCATCGACACCGACGTCCGCAGGGGCCTCGCGCCGCTCCGGGAGAACTGGATCATCGCCCGCGGCGACACCGAGGAGTACGCGGGCCGCCCGGTCCGCCCCGAGGACGACGGCATCAAGCACACCTCGCCGCGCGGGGGCCTCAGGAACCTCGACGCGGTCTTCCCCGGCCGCCCGCGCCAGCCGCGCCGGGGCCGCGCGGGCCAGGCGGTGACGCAGCTCGCGTACGCGCGGCGCGGGGAGATCACCCCGGAGATGGAGTACGTGGCCATTCGGGAGAACATGGCGCCCGAGGTCGTACGGGACGAGATCGCCGCGGGCCGGGCCGTGCTGCCCGCGAACGTGAACCACCCGGAGATCGAGCCGATGGTCATCGGCAAGAAGTTCCTGGTGAAGGTCAACGCCAACATCGGCAACTCCGCGGTCACCTCCTCCATCGAGGAGGAGGTGGACAAGATGACGTGGGCGACCCAGTGGGGCGCGGACACGGTCATGGACCTGTCCACCGGCCGCAACATCCACACGACCCGCGAGTGGGTCCTGCGCAACTCCCCCGTGCCGATCGGCACGGTGCCGCTCTACCAGGCCCTGGAGAAGGTCGACGGCAAGGCCGAGGAGCTGAGCTGGGAGATCTACAAGGACACGGTCGTCGAGCAGGCCGAGCAGGGCGTGGACTACATGACGGTGCATGCGGGCGTGCGCCTTCCGTACGTCCCGCTGACCGCGAACCGGAAGACCGGCATCGTCTCCCGCGGCGGCTCGATCATGGCGGCGTGGTGCCTCGCGCACCACAAGGAGAGCTTCCTGTACGAGCACTTCGAGGAGCTGTGCGAGATCCTCGCGGCGTACGACGTGACGTACTCGCTCGGCGACGGGCTGCGGCCCGGGTCGATCGCGGACGCCAACGACGAAGCGCAGTTCGCGGAGTTGCGCACGCTCGGGGAACTCAATCAGATCGCCAAGCGTCACCACGTACAGACGATGATCGAGGGCCCGGGCCACGTCCCGATGCACAAGATCAAGGAGAACATCGACCTCCAGCAGGAGATCTGCGAGGAGGCGCCGTTCTACACCCTCGGCCCGCTGACCACGGACATCGCGCCCGCGTACGACCACATCACCTCCGGCATCGGCGCCGCGATGATCGGCTGGTGGGGCACGGCGATGCTCTGCTACGTGACGCCGAAGGAGCACCTGGGCCTGCCCAACCGCGACGACGTGAAGACCGGCGTCATCACGTACAAGATCGCGGCGCACGCGGCGGACCTCGCCAAGGGCCACCCGGGCGCGCAGGACTGGGACGACGCGCTCTCGGACGCGCGCTTCGAGTTCCGCTGGGAGGACCAGTTCAACCTCGCCCTGGACCCGGTCACGGCACGGGAGTTCCACGACGAGACGCTGCCGGCGGAGCCCGCGAAGACGGCGCACTTCTGCTCGATGTGCGGGCCGAAGTTCTGCTCGATGAAGATCTCGCAGGACATCCGGCGTGAACATGGCACCACGCAGACGGAGATCGAGGAGGGCATGGAGCAGAAGTCCAAGGAGTTCGCGGCGGCGGGGAACCGGGTCTACTTGCCCCTGGCCGAGTGAGTCCGTCCTGTCATCCGGCTGTGCGCTGCGCTCGTTGGGCGTGCGGGCGCAGCCGGTTGCGGGAAAAGGGGACGGCCGTCGACGGTGGTCCTGTGACACCGGGCTCGGCAGACTGGCCGTATGACAGCCAGTAGTTCCCTGAGCAAGGGTGCCAACCTTCCCGTCGGCCCTCCCGCGGTACGCGCCGAGCTCGCCTGGTCCGAGGGGCCAGGCGTGCCCGCCGCCGATGCCTCGGCGTTGCTGCTCACCGCGGCCGGACGCGTGCGTGACGACGGCGACTTCGTCTTCTACAACCAGCCGCGGCACACCTCCGACACCGTGCGGCACCTGGGCAAACACAGCGCCGCCGGGGTCACGACGGACACAGTCGAAGTGGACCTGCACGCCCTGGAGCCGGCGGTCGAGCGGGTGTTGCTCTGCGCCTCGGCCGACGGCGGCACGTTCGGGCAGATGTCCGGGCTCACGCTGCGGCTGCTCGACGCGGCCACGCAGGCCGAGCTCGCCCGCTTCGACATGACGGCGACGACGGAGACGGCGTTCATAGGCGGCGAGTTGTATCTGCGCGGCGGGCAGTGGAAGTTCCGCGCGGTGGGGCAGGGGTACGCTTCCGGACTCGCCGGGCTTGCCACGGACTTCGGGATCACCGTGGACGATGCTCCTGCGGCTCCTGCGGCTCCTGCGGCTCCTGCGGCTCCTGCGGCTCCTGCACCTCCGGCCGCCCACGCCGCCCCGGCGGCCGCCGCCGCACCCACCCCGCCACCCCCCGGCCCTCGCCTCATCAAGGGCGAGGAGCAGCTCCCCGTGGACATGCGCAAGCGCCTGTCGCTGCGCAAGGAGCAGGTGGCGGTCAGTCTGCGCAAGCACGGTGCGGAGGGGGTCGCGGCGCGCGTCATCCTCGTACTCGACGCCTCCGGGTCGATGTCGTTGCTGTACTCGAAGGGCATCGTGGCCGACGTGGTGGAGCGCATGGCCGCCGTGGCCGCGCAGTTGGACGACGACGGCGAGATGCAGGCGTGGACGTTCGCCTCGCACCCGGCCCGGCTGCCCGATCTGACCATCGGCGAACTCCCCGACTGGCTGCGGTTGCATGTACGCGTCGGTGAGGTGGGCCTCTTCTACCGTCCCGGCAAGCGCAAGAAGGGCCTGCGGGACGATCAGGTCGACATGCGGTCGGTCGGCATCCAGAACGAGGAACAGAAGGTGATTGCCCAGGTCCGGGCGTACGTGCGGGAGAACCCGGCCGCGGCCCCCACACTGGTGCTGTTCTTCTCGGACGGCGGTGTCTACCGCAACGCCGAGATCGAGCGGGAGCTCCGAGAAGCGGTGGAGGAGCCGATCTTCTGGCAGTTCGTGGGCCTCGGGCAGTCCAACTACGGAGTCCTGGAACGGTTCGACACGCTGCCGGGCCGCCGCGTCGACAATGTCGGATTCTTCGCGGTGGACGACATCAGTACGGTCCCGGATCCGGAGCTGTACGACCGGCTCCTGTCGGAGTTCCCCGACTGGATGGCCGCCGCGCGCCAGGCCGGAATTCTCTGACCCGAGCGGCACCGGGGCAGTGTCGAGGCCGGGCCTTCGCGCCGCCATCCGCCGACGGCGGCGCGCCAAAGCCCGCACGCGGGGGCTTTCGGCCCGTGTTCGACCGGCCGGCCGCCGTTGCCGACCGTCCTCTCCGGCGCCGGTTGCCATTGCCACGACCGGCGTCCGGACGGCTACTCCGGTGGGTGCTCGGGCCCTCCGTAGTCCGGACTCGAGAAGTCCGGGCTGCTGTAGCTCGGGCGGGTCCCCGTGGTCGAGCCGCCGTCCGGGCTGCTGAACCCCGGCCTGTGATAGCCGAGTTGGGGCATGCGCCCGGCCGGACCGGGCGACGACGCACGGGTCGCGGACGCCGCCGTGGCGTCCGGATCCGCGAGCGCGTCGCGCAGGAACGGCAGCACGCCACGCTCCAGGAGCGCCTGGCACCAGGCTTCCCTGGCCCGCTCCAACTCCTCGTTCCGCTCATGGTGCGAGCCTGCCTGGAGGGAGGTGGAGCCGTTGCGCAGGGCGGTGAGGAGCAGGCCGACCGCGGCGACCAGGATGGCGCCCGCCGTGAGCGCGCCGAACAGCCACCCGGCGGTGAGCAGGGTGTCCGCGAAGGCGGGCTCGGGGTCGAGCATCTTCAGGATGTAGCCGACGAGCAGGAAGATCGCGGCGGCCGTCCCGGCGAGGACGGGCGCGAGCACCGCGATCACGGCGACCAGTCCGGCACCCGCGGTCTCGGTGACCTCGCCCATGGTGGTGGCGAGGCTGATACCGCCGGTTCCGGATTCGGTCGAGCTGGAACGTGATCCGCTCCCTTCACGGACCGATGAGGACGATGAAGGCCCGGGGTCGCGCAGTTCCTCACGGACCTTCACGTAGTGGTGATACTCGGCCGCGGCGGCGGCCGTGATCAGTGCGGTGGCGTTGAGAGCCATCGTGCGCAGCTGCTCGGTGTTGAGTCGCTGGCCCACCGCGGCCAGCTCCGGGTGGTTCGGTGCGGTGCGCAGCGCCTCATCGAGGACCCGCTCGTACTGGGGGCGGTCCTCATTGAGCAAGTGTGGAGCGCTGTTCATGTGCATCCCCCGATGCTCCGTAGGGCTTGGGGCTCGCATGGCTACGAGCCGTCGGGCAGAAACGGAGGGGAGCCTGCTACGGATAAGCCGATGGTAGAGCGGTGACGGCACGCGGTGACAGGGGTTAACCAGAATTGGCCCTCTGGCCAGCGAAATCCTGTTAAGGGGCACGTGCCCCGCACACGTTCGCTATGAACGTTCAGTCGTCCAGCGGAAGCCGGCAGACCAACAGCTTTCCGGCCATGGTCACGCCGCCGTCCATGGCGATGGCGAGGCCGTCGGCGTAGATGTGCGGGCCCTCGATGACCGGTCGGCCGTCATCGTCGCCGTCGTACTCGGAGCCGACTTCGCCGAGGAGGTACGGGATGGGGCTGTGGCCGTGGACGATGCGGCTGCCGCCGTAGACGTCGAGGAGTTCGCGTACGGCGGCGGCGCCGGAGTCGTCGCGGAAGGCGAAGCGTTTGGTGAACTTGCGGAACAGGTCCCAGTACTCGTCGGGGTCGTTGCGGGTGAGGGCCTCGTGGATGGTGTCGTTGACGTCCTCGATGGAGTCGCCGTAGTCGAGGTAGGCGGTCGTGTCGGAGTGCACGAGCAGGTGCCCGTCCTCCTCGACGATGGCGTCGAGCCGGGCCATCCACTGCAGGTGGTGGTCCTCCAGGCGCTCCATGTCGGTCTTCTGACCGCCGTTGAGGAGCCAGGCGGCCTGGAACGTGGCGGTGCCCGCGCCGGAGTTGACCGGAGTGTCGCCGAACTTCTTGGCGCCGATGAGCAGCAGCTCGTGGTTGCCCATGAGTGCCTTGCAGTAGCCGCCGGCGGCCGCGGCCTCGGCGGAGAGGCGCATCACCAGGTCGATGACGCCGATGCCGTCGGGCCCGCGGTCGGTGAAGTCGCCGAGGAACCACACCCGCGTGTTGCCCGCGGCCCAGCTCCCGTCCGCGTCGATCAGACCCTCGGCGGCGAGGGCGGCGACGAGCTCGTCCAGGTAGCCGTGCACGTCGCCGACGACGTACAGCGGGCCCATGCCGCCGGGGTCCGGGGCGGGCGGCGGCTCGGGCATCTCACGCACCTCGACCTGCACGGTGTCACCGCGGTTGATGACCGGCAGGTCCCGCTCGGTGGGCGTGTATCCCTCGGGGGCCTCACCGGCGGACCCGGGGTGGGGGGCGGCGGCCCGCGCCAGGGCGGGGTGGGTGAGGGCCGGGGCCGGGGCGGAGGGCTGCTGCGGTTGTACGGGAGTCTGCGGCTGTACGGGGGGCTGTTGCTGTACGGGAGCCTGCGGCTCCAGCGGCGGCTGTACGGAAGCCTGCACCGCCTCCACATGCGGCTGTACGGAAGCCTGCTGCGGCCCTACGGACGCGGGGGCGTGGGACTGCACGGGCGGAACCGAGCGCTCCACCGGGCCGCCCTGCTCCACCGGGCCGCCCTGCGCGGGCACCTGGGCGCCGAACCCGGGCGCCTGGGACACGCCCCGATCCTGCCCGGAAACGTGCGCCGGGGCGGCGGGTTCCTGCCCACGAACCTGGGCCTCGGCCTCGGCCTGGGCGTGGTCCACCCCGGCACCCTGCTCCTGCCCCTGCGCAGCATCCGCGGCGGCCTGGCCGGTCTCACGGACGCCTTCATAGACGTACGCGGGCACGCGGAAGTCGCGCAGCGTCGCCGTCCGCACCTCGGGTCCCTGACCGGCCCCCTGAGTCATCGACCCCTCCACCACCATCGCGCCGCATCTGCACCGGGATCGGACTGCCTGGTCGCAGCGGCCCGCGGTGTCGTCCGCCCATCATAGGAATGCGGCTGTCGCTGTGTGGTGCACCAGGGGTGGTGAATCGGTGCGGAGCCCCAGTTCACCGCGGTTTTCTCCCGAATTGGCCCGAGGTTTCCCACGGTTTACCCGCAGGTGGCGGGCCTCGGGCCGATCGGTGGGAAGGTCAGCCGTGACCGGGCGACCGGGGCGGGCTGACCGTCGTACGTGGCGGACGTCGCTCGGACGAGGTGCGCACGATCAGTTCGGTCGGTATCACCTGCTCGATGGGCCGACCCGCGTCGAGACCTTCGATGGCGTCGATGAGGAGCTGGACGACCGCGGTCCCGATGCGCCGGGGCTTCAGCGAGAGGGTGGTGATCGGCGGTTCGGTGGTGGCGTACACGGTGGACTCGCTGCAGCACACGAGGAGCAGGTCGTCCGGTACCCGCAGGCCGTAGCGGCGGGCCGCGGCGAGCAGGTCGGTGCCGTTGGGGTCGAACAGGCCGTAGACGGCGTCCGGCCGATCGGGCCTGGCGAGCAGCCGGTCGGCCGCGACGGCGCCCGCGCACGGGTCGTGCGCCGGGTAGGACTCGTACACCGGGTCCTGTCCCACGCGCTCGCACCAGCGCAGATAGGCGGTCGTGGAGAGATGGGTGTACGTGTCCGTGGTGGTGCCCGTGAGCAGGCCGATGCGGCGCGCTCCGGCCGCCGCCAGATGCTCCAGGATCCCCAGGACCGCGGCCTCGTGGTCGTTGTCGACCCAGGCCGTGACCGGCAGCGACCCGGCGGGACGCCCGTCGGAGACGACCGGAAGGCCCTGCCGCACCAGCTCGCTGACCACCGGGTCGTGGTCGGACGGGTCGACGACGACCGTGCCGTCGAGCGCGACGTTCGACCACACGTCGACCGGGCTGCGGCGCGAGGTGGCGGGGAGGATGACCAGGGCGTAGCCCCGGGCGAGGGCGGCCGAGGTCGCGGCTCTCGCCATCTCGGCGAAATACGCGAATTCCGTGAAGGTGAAAGGTTCATCCCCGTACGTCGTCACGGTGAGGCCGATGAGGCCCGACTTTCCGGTACGGAGGGTTCGGGCCGCGGCCGACGGGCGATAACCCAGGCGGTCGGCGACCTCGCGGACATGGCGTCGCGTGGCATCGGGCAGCCGGCCCTTGCCGTTGAGCGCGTCGGAGACAGTCGTGATGGAGACACCGGCTGCGGCGGCGACGTCTCTGATGCCCGCTCGGCTCTGCCGGTTGCCCCGGCGGGAGGTCTCCGCTCGGCTCACCTGGTGCTTCCCTGCTGCTGTCATGGCGAGCCGATAGTAGGGCTCATGGGGGTGGGTAGTGCGGACGCATATGCACCCGTTGACAGGCACGTTTCTGCATGGCGGAAAGCCCTCAATGGCCTTGGAAAACAAGGGAGTTGGGCCTCTGGGTAGGCATCGCTCCCTTGTCGTCGCGCGGAGGCCTGCCAAATGACCCAGGTCTCGAAGAGGTCTCAACTCACCTCTATGGGGGACGCGCGCCACGGAGCGAGCCACCGGCGCGTGCCGGAGCGGGGAGCGCTCCCCCCTGTTTCGGGCGCTGCCGCCCCCTGGGTGACGGCTTCCGGTGTACGTCCCCGGGCGGCGGTGCGTACGGTGGCCGTGGGCCGTGGGTGGCCGCGTCCCACGGCCGCCGCTCGCCCGGCCCGGAGCCGTCAGCCCATTCGCAGGGGCGGCCAATCCTCATAAGGTGAGAATCATTGAAGTCGGGATGATCACTGAGGATCACGAAGATCACTAGGAGGACCGCGGTGAGCGAGACGAGCCCCAGGCTGCGCGCCGAGCTGGAGGGTATCCCCACCTACAAGCCGGGCAGGCCTGCCGCCGCCGGCGGTCCGGTGGCCTACAAGCTGTCCTCGAACGAGAACCCGTACCCGCCGCTGCCCGGCGTCATGGAGACCGTGCTGGCCGCGGCCGGGAGCTTCAACCGCTACCCCGACATGGCCTGCACGGCCCTGATGAGCGAGCTGGCCGACCGCTTCGGCGTGCCCGTCTCGCACGTCGCCACCGGCACCGGCTCCGTCGGCGTCGCCCAGCAGCTGCTGCAGGCGACCGCGGGCCCGGGCGACGAGGTGATCTACGCGTGGCGCTCCTTCGAGGCGTACCCGATCATCACGCAGGTCAGCGGTGCCGCGTCGGTGCGGGTCCCGCTGACGTCGGGCGAGGTGCACGACCTGGACGCGATGGCCGCCGCCATCACCGACCGCACCCGCCTCATCTTCGTCTGCAACCCCAACAACCCCACTGGCACGGTGGTTCGCCGGGCCGAGCTGGAACGTTTCCTGGATCGGGTGCCGAGTGACGTCCTCGTGGTGCTCGACGAGGCGTACCGGGAGTTCATCCGCGACCCCGAGGTGCCGGACGGCATCGAGATCTACCGCGACCGCCCGAACGTCTGCGTGTTGCGTACGTTCTCCAAGGCCTACGGTCTGGCGGGGCTGCGGGTCGGCTTCGCGGTCGGTCATGAGCCGGTGGCCGCCGCGCTGCGCAAGACGGCGGTGCCGTTCGGTGTGAGCCAGCTGGCGCAGGACGCGGCGGTGGCCTCGCTGCGCGCCGAGGACGAACTGATGGGCCGGGTCGGCGCGTTGGTGTCCGAGCGCTCGCGCGTGGTCGACGCGCTGCGCGACCAGGGCTGGACGGTGCCGGAGACGCAGGCGAACTTCGTGTGGCTGCGGCTCGGCGACCGTACGGCCGACTTCGCCGCGGCGTGCGAGGAGGCCGGCGTGGTGGTGCGGCCGTTCGCGGGCGAGGGGGCGCGGGTCACCATCGGCGAGACCGAGGGCAACGACATCTTCCTGCAGGCGGCCGAGGCGTTCCGCAAGGAGCTTTAGGCTTCCGCGGTCGGCTGGGGGCTCGGTCGGCCTGGTCGGCGTGAGACCTGGGCCCGGGCGGCGTGAGACCTGGACCCGGTCGGCCCGGGCGGCGTGAGGCCTCGGTCGGCCTGGCCTATTCGGCGCGTTCCACGCGCACGGGATCGCCGTCGCGCACGGTGGCGAGCAGGCTCGGATCCCCGTCGATCCGGCCGAGCAGATTGCACGGACTCGCGAGGCGGCACTCGTCGCCTCGCGAGATCGGCGTGGGGCCGTACGGCAGGGCAAGGGCGTCGCCGTCCGGCCAGAATGCCACTGTCCCGGGTTCCACGACCTGCTGGGCGCCGTCCTCGCGCGGGACACTGACGCCGGCGTCGAAGTAGACCTCCTCGCCCCAGGTGGCGGCGGTCGCGGACAGCGGCAGGGCCGCGCTCAGCGCCTGGGTGGTGGGGGTGTCCCGGAGCGTCGCCGTGAGGTGCCCGGCGGGCCAGGAGATCCGTATCCGCAGGCCGGACGGCGCGGGCGGCGGCGGTGTCGGCTGTGTCTGCATGCCGCGGATTCAACAATATGTTGAAGCTTTTGAGAAGGGGTTCCGTCCGCCCGCGCGGGGTTCCGGCCCGGCTTGCCGGGATTTTCAGCAGCCCCCTTCGGGGGCGCAACCACCCCCACGCCCAGGCGGCGATCTGCCCCCCGCGCGCCCCCGGAATGCCCCGTTCCCCGGGGTAAGGGGACCCCCCTTTCGACCGTCGACAGCTCGTGCGCCATAATGCTTGTGAATGTGAACGCGTTCACAAGCGTGTCCCAGTTGCTCCAGGGATGTCTGTGACATAAGGGGCAAACTGCCCGCTATGACCACGGCACGTAAGGAGAAGTCGACGTGGACCTGGCTCTGGCGCCGGAAACACTGGCGCGATGGCAGTTCGGCATTACCACCGTCTATCACTTCCTCTTCGTCCCCCTGACGATCTCCCTGGCCGCCCTCACGGCGATCCTCGAGACGGCCTGGGTACGGACGGGCAAGGAGCACTACCTCAGAGCCACCAAGTTCTGGGGCAAGCTGTTCCTGATCAACATCGCGATGGGCGTCGTCACCGGCATCGTGCAGGAGTTCCAGTTCGGCATGAACTGGTCCGACTACTCGCGCTTCGTCGGCGACATCTTCGGCGCCCCGCTGGCCTTCGAGGCCCTGATCGCCTTCTTCTTCGAGTCGACCTTCATCGGCCTGTGGATCTTCGGCTGGGACAAGCTGCCGAAGAAGCTGCACTGCGCGACGATCTGGATGGTCTCCATCGGGACAGTCCTGTCGGCGTACTTCATCATCGCGGCGAACGCCTTCATGCAGCACCCGGTCGGCTACAAGATCGCGGAGCGGGACGGCGTGAAGCGCGCCGAGCTCACCGACTTCTCCAAGGTGCTCTTCCAGGAGACGACGCTCGTCAACTTCTTCCATGTCATAGCGGCGTCTGTCCTGGTCGGCGGTGCCTTCATGACCGGCATCGCGATCTTCCACCTGCGCAAGAAGCAGCACACCCGCACCATGCGGATGTCGCTGCGGGTCGGCCTGGTCACCGCGTTCGTCGGCACCCTGCTCACCGTGGTCAGCGCCGACACGCTCGGCAAGGTGATGTACGAGCAGCAGCCGATGAAGATGTCGGCCGCCGAGGCCCTGTGGGAATCCGAGAAGCCCGCCCCGTTCTCGCTCTTCGCGTACGGTGACGTCGCCAAGGGCCACAACAAGGTCGCCATCGAGATCCCCGGGATACTGTCCTTCCTCGCCAAGAACAACTTCAGCTCCGAGATCCCGGGCATCAACGACATCAACAAGGAGTCGCAGGAGAAGTTCGGGCCCGGCGACTACCGGCCCAACATCCCCACCGCGTACTGGTCCTACCGCTGGATGATCGGCTTCGGCGGGGTCTCGATGATCCTGTGCACCGCCGGACTCTGGCTCACCCGGCGCAAGTTCTGGCTCGCGCCGGAGCACCGCACCGGCGAGGACGACGTACCGAAGCTGATGCTCACCAAGAACAGGGAGCTCGCGCCGAAGCTCGGGTCCTGGTGGTGGCGGCTGTCGCAGTGGACGCTGATCTTCCCGCTCATCGGCACCGCCTGGGGCTGGATCTTCACCGAGACGGGCCGCCAGCCCTGGGTCGTCTACGGCGTCCTGAAGACCGAGGACGCGGTCTCCCCCGGCGTCTCGCAGGGCGAAGTGCTCACCTCGCTGATCGTCTTCACGCTCATCTACGCGATCCTCGCCGTCATCGAGGTCCGGCTGCTGCTCAAGTACGTCAGGAAGGGGCCGCCGGAGCTGACCGAGGCCGACCTCAACCCGCCCACCAAGATCGGCGGGCCGCCCGGCGGGGCGAGCGCGGACACCGACGCCGAAGCCGAGGCCGACCGGCCCATGGCCTTCTCGTACTGAAGGAGGTAGACGCACATGGAACTTCACGACGTCTGGTTCGTCCTCATCGCCGTCCTGTGGATCGGCTACTTCTTCCTCGAAGGCTTCGACTTCGGGGTGGGCGTCCTCACCAAGCTGCTCGCCCGTGACCGGACCGAGAAGCGGGTCCTGATCAACACCATCGGTCCCGTGTGGGACGGCAACGAGGTGTGGCTGCTCACCGCGGGCGGCGCGACCTTCGCGGCCTTCCCCGAGTGGTACGCGACGCTGTTCTCCGGCTTCTATCTGCCGCTGCTGATCATCCTGCTCTGCCTGATCATCCGCGGTGTCGCCTTCGAGTACCGGGCGAAGCGGCCCGAGGAGCGCTGGCAGACCAACTGGGAGCACGCGATCTTCTGGACCTCGCTGATACCGGCGCTGCTGTGGGGCGTGGCCTTCGGCAACATCGTGCGCGGCGTGAAGATCGACGCACATAAGGAGTACGTGGGCAACTTCTGGGATCTGCTCAACCCGTATTCGATCCTGGGCGGACTGGTCACCCTCACCCTCTTCACCTTCCACGGCACGGTGTTCACCGCGCTGAAGACGGTGGGCGACATCCGGATGCGGGCGCGCAAGCTGGCGCTCGCCCTCGGCCTGGTCACCGCGGTGCTCGCGCTCGGTTTCCTCGTCTGGACCCAGGCCGACAACGGCGACGGCAAGAGCCTGGTCGCGATGATCGTGGCGGTGGCAGCCCTGGTGGCGGCCGTCGTGGCGATCAAACTCGGGCGCGAGGGCTGGTCGTTCGCGTTCTCGGGTCTGACCATCGTCGCGGCCGTCGCGATGCTCTTCCTGACGCTCTTCCCGAACGTCATGCCGTCGTCGCTGAACGAGGACTGGAGCCTCACGGTCACCAACGCCTCGTCGACCCCCTACACCCTGAAGATCATGACCTGGTGCGCGGGCATCGCCACGCCGATCGTGCTGCTCTACCAGTCGTGGACCTACTGGGTGTTCCGCAAGCGGATCGGTACGCAGCACATCGCACCGGAACTTCCGGTCGACGGCGCGCACTGAGCCAACTCTCCGTACGTCCATGGTCCTTGGGAGGGTGTGTTTCACGTGAAACCGATCGACCCGCGCCTGTTCCGGTACGCCCGCGCCACGCGTTTCTTTCTGGCCGCCGTGGTGGTTCTCGGCCTGGCCGGCGCGGGGTTGGTCGTCGCCCAGGCCATGCTGATCGCCGAGATCGTGGTGGGCGGCTTCCAGCACGGCTTCGCCGTCGGCGACTTGGGGACGCCGCTGGCCCTGCTCGTGGCCGTGGCCATGGGCCGGGCGGTGGTGGCCTGGCTGACCGAACTCGCCGCGCACCGGGCGAGCGCGGCGGTCAAGTCGGAGCTGCGGGGGCGGCTGTTGGAGCGGGCGGGGGAGCTCGGCCCCGGTTGGCTGACCGGCCAGCGGACGGGGTCCCTCATCACCCTGGCCACGCGGGGCGTGGACGCGCTCGACGACTACTTCTCGCGCTATCTGCCGCAGTTGGGGCTCGCGGTGGTGGTGCCGGCGGCGGTGCTGCTGCGCGTGGTCACCGAGGACTGGGTGTCGGCGGCGATCATCGTGGGGACGCTGCCGCTCATCCCGGTCTTCATGATGCTGATCGGCTGGGCCACACAGGCCCGCATGGACCGTCAGTGGCAGCTCCTCTCCCGGCTGTCGGGGCACTTCCTCGACGTCGTCGCGGGGCTGCCGACGCTGAAGGTCTTCGGCCGCGCCAAGGCGCAGGCCGACTCGATCCGGAAGATCACGGGTGAGTACCGGCGGGCGACGATGCGGACGCTGCGCATCGCGTTCCTGTCGTCGTTCGCCCTGGAGTTGCTCGCCACGATCTCGGTGGCGCTGGTCGCCGTCACCATCGGCATGCGGCTCGTCCACGGTGACATGGAGCTGTACGACGGTCTGGTGATCCTGATCCTCGCGCCCGAGGCGTACTTGCCGCTGCGGCAGGTGGGTGCGCGGTACCACGCGGCGGCGGAGGGGCTCGCGGCCGCGGAGGAGATCTTCGCGGTGCTGGAGACCCCGGTTCCGGCCGGGGGTACGGAGGCGCTGCCCGGGGGCGGTGCGGTGGGCGTGACCGTGGAGGGGGTGACGGTCCGGTACCCCGGGCGGGCGGGCGATGCCGTTTCCGGGGTGTCGTTCGCCGTCGAGCCCGGGGAGACGGTGGCGCTGGTGGGGCCCAGCGGGTCGGGCAAGTCGACGCTTCTGAACGTGTTGTTGGGCTTCGTGCCGCCGACGGAGGGGCGGGTGCTGGTCGGCGGGGCCGAGCTGGCCGAGGTTTCCCTGGAGGGGTGGCGGGAGCGGGTCGCCTGGGTGCCGCAGCGGCCGCACTTGTTCGCCGGGACCATCGCGGAGAATGTGCGGCTTGCCCGGCCCGGGGCGGACGACGCGGCCGTCGTGGACGCGCTGCGTGCGGCGGGGGCCTGGGAGTTCGTGGCCGGGCTGCCCCGGGGCGTCGAGACCGTCCTGGGGGAGGACGGGGTCGGGCTCTCCGCCGGGCAGCGGCAGCGGGTCGCTCTGGCGCGGGCGTTTCTGGCCGACCGGCCTGTGGTGTTGCTGGACGAGCCGACGGCTGCGCTGGACGGGGAGACCGAGGCGGGGGTGGTCGAGGCCGTCCGGAGACTGGCCGTTGGGCGGACAGTGGTGTTGGTGGTGCATCGGCCTGCGTTGCTGGCTGTCGCCGACCGGGTGGTCGGGGTGGGCGTTGCACTGGAGGGTGCCGTCGGCCGGGGGCTGTGCCCACCCTTCCCCAAGCTCTCGGCTTCGCTCGAGCAGGGGATGCCCCACTCGCCCTGCGGCACGAATGCCCACAACGGAACCGGCAACGATGACGTCGACCTCGGTAGCGCGGTGGCTGCCCCCCGCGGGGACGGCGGCGTCGTCGGCGACGGCGTTGTGGCACAGGAAGAAGGGGCGGGTGGGTGGGGAGAAACCCGCCCGCAGGGCGGGGTGTTGGCTCGGGTGCGGGCTGCGGCGCGGGAGCGCAGGGGCAGGTTGGCGTTGGCGCTGCTGCTCGGCAGCCTCGCGCTGGGGAGTGCTGTGGGGCTCATGGCCACGTCCGGGTGGCTGATTTCGCGGGCGTCGGAACAGCCCCCGGTGATGTACCTGATGATCGCCGTCACGGCGACCCGCGCCTTCGGCATCGGAAGAGCCTGCTTCCGCTACGCCGAGCGCCTCGTGTCGCACGACGCGGTCCTGCGGATGCTGGCCGACACCAGGGTCGCCGTGTTCCGGCGCCTGGAACGCCTCGCCCCCGCGGGCCTGCGGAGCACCCGCCGCGGCGACCTGCTCTCCCGTCTGGTCGCCGACGTGGACGCCCTCCAGGACTACTGGCTGCGCTGGCTGCTTCCGGCCGGCGCCGCGGCCGTCGTCAGCGCCGGAGCCGTCGGCTTCACCGCCTGGCTGCTCCCGGAGGCGGGCGCCGTCCTGGCCGTCGGCCTGCTGGCCGCGGGCGTCGGCGTGCCCCTGGTGAGCGGCGCCGTGGCCCGCAGGGCGGAGCGCAAGCTGGCCCCTGCGCGCGGGGTGCTCGCCACCAGGGTGGCCGATCTGCTCACGGGTACGGCCGAGTTGACGGTCGCGGGCGCCCTGCGGCGACGTACCGACAAGGCCAAGGAGGCGGACGCCGAGCTGACCCGGATCGCCTCCCGCACGGCGAGCGCCACCGCGCTCGGCGACGGACTCACCGCGCTCGCCACCGGCCTCACCGTGGCCGCGGCGGCGCTCGTCGGCGTCCAGGGCGTGCACGACGGTCGGCTGAGCGGCGTCGCGCTGGCCGTCGTCGTCCTCACCCCGCTCGCCGCGTTCGAGGCGGTGATGGGGCTGCCGCTCGCTGTGCAGTACCGCCAGCGCGTCAGGAAGAGCGCCGAGCGGGTGTACGAGGTCCTGGACGCACCCGATCCTGTCCCGGCCCCCGCCGCACACGCGGAACCCCCGCGGACGCCCTTCCCGCTGCGCCTGGAAGCGCTGCGGGCCCGCTACGAAGGGCAGGAGCGGGACGCCCTCGCGGATGTCACCCTCACCCTGGAGCGCGGGCGCCGCGTCGCCGTCGTCGGCCCGTCCGGGTCCGGCAAGACGACGCTCGCCCACGTCCTGCTGCGCTTCCTGGGCGCGGACGCCGGGACGTACACGCTGGGCGGCACGGACGTGTCGGCGCTCGACGGCGACACCGTGCGCCGCTTCGTCGGCCTGTGCGCGCAGGACGCGCACGTCTTCGACAGCTCCCTGCGCGAGAACCTGCTGCTCGCGCGGAGGGGCGCGAGCGACGACGAGCTGTACGGGGCGCTCGCGGGCGCTCGGCTCGACGGCTGGGTGCGGTCCCTGCCCGACGGGCTCGACACGCTCGTCGGCGAGCACGGAGCACGCCTCTCCGGAGGCCAGCGGCAGCGCCTCGCGCTCGCCCGCGCCCTGCTCGCCGACTTCCCCGTCCTCGTACTCGACGAGCCCGCCGAACACCTCGACCTGCCGACCGCCGACGCCCTCACCGCCGACCTGATCGCGGCCACCGAGGGCCGTACGACGCTGCTCATCACGCACCGTCTCGCCGGACTCGACAAAGTTGACGAGGTGCTTGTCCTGGAGGAGGGACGGGTGGCGCAGCGCGGTACGTACGCGGAGCTGGTGGCCGTCGACGGGCCGCTGCGGCGGATGCGGGAACGGGAGTCGGCGGCGGATCTGCTGACCGGGGTCGGCGGCTGATGAGGGTGGCCCCGGTGCGTGCGGCGAGTGGCTGAGGCGGATGGCCCCGGTGCGCGCGGCGGGCGGTTGAGGCGGGTGGCCGCCCACGACGGCGCCGCCGCCCGCCGTGCTCACCGAGGCCCCGTGAAGGCTCGACTTTCCCTGGCAAATCGGACTAACTACGCTCGGGGCATGCCCGTCCCCCCGGCCTCCGCTCCCGTCCCGCGCCCCGAAGGCACCCCCGAGGTCGCCCCGGGCGCGGAAGCCACTTCGGGCGCCGCAGTCACTCCGGGCGCCGCAGTCACCCCGGGCACCGAAGGCATCCCGGACTCGGCGGAGGTGGCGGCCCGGGCGACCCGCAGCCTCCAGGGGCTGTCCACCGAGCTGACCGCGCGCGTACCGCAGCTCCTGGAGGCGATGCGTTCCGTCGGCACCGGGCTCGAACTGCACACCACCCTGGACCGCATCTGCGACACCGCGGCCGAGCTCACGGACGCCCGCTACGCAGCGATCGGCGTCGTCTCCGAAGACGGCGAGGGGCTCTCCGACTTCGTCTACACCGGCATCGACGAGGCCACCGCCACCCACATCGGACGCCTCCCCGACGGCCACCGCGGGCTGCTCGGCGCGCTCATCCACCAGCCGGAGACGCTGCGCCTGGCCGACCTCGCCACCGATCCGCGCTCCTGCGGCTTCCCCGCGCACCACCCGCCGATGCGCAGCTTCCTGGGGGTGCCGATCCGCGTCCAGGGGGAGATCTTCGGCAACCTGTATCTCACCGAGAAGCGCGGCGGGGGCGAGTTCAACGAGTACGACGTGCACATGGTGCGCGTGCTCGCCACGGAGGCCGGCATCGCGATCGGCAACGCGCGCCTGTACGAGGCCGCCAAGCAGCGCGAGCGGTGGATCGACGGCTCCGTGGCGGTCACCACGGCGCTGCTCTCCGGTTCCGACGCGGAGGACGCGCTCGCGGTCGTCGCCGAGCAGGCGCGTCATCTGGCCGACTCGGCGGCCGGGATCGTGCTGCTGCCCGACAAGGAGGGCGGCATGGAGATCGTCGCCGTGTCCTCGGACGAGCCCACCGGGGCGCTCGGCGTGGTGGTGCCTCCGGAGAGCCGCATCATCGCCGACCTCCTCGACGGGCACGCCGTGTTCATCGACGACGCGGCCACGGACCCGCGGATCATGACCGACCTCGCGCGGAACTACGGGCCCGCCATGATGCTGCCCCTGCAGAGCGACGGCCGGGTCCTGGGGACGCTGGTGACGCCCCGCGCGCGCGGGGCACGCCCCTTCACGGAGGCCGAGCGGACCCTCGCCACCCAGTTCGCCTCGCAAGCCGCGCTGGCGCTGATGATGGCCGAGGCGCAGCGCGACCGGGAGCGGCTCGCCGTCTACGAAGACCGCGACCGCATCGCCCGCGACCTCCACGACCTCGTCATCCAGCGGCTCTTCGCCACCGGGATGATGCTGGAGAGCGCGCAGCGGCGGTCCGTCGTGCCGGAGGTGCAGCGGGGCGTCGGCAAGGCCGTCGACGAGCTGGACGTGACGATCCAGGAGATCCGCACGGCGATCTTCGCGCTCCAGCAGGGGCCCGCCGAGGCGCCCGCGGGACTGCGCACCCGCGTCCTGCGCGAAATCAACATGGCGGCCGTGCCGCTCGGCTTCAAGCCTGCCCACCACTTCGTGGGCCCCGTCGACGCGGTCGTCGGCGAGCTCACCGGCAAGAACCTCATCGCGGCGCTGCGCGAGGCCCTGTCGAACGCCTTCCGGCACGCGCACGCCGCCCGCATCGACGTCGTCGTCGACTCCACGCTGATCCTGCCGGACGGGCAGCGGGGCGTACGCCTGACCGTCGCCGACGACGGCGTCGGCATCACGGAGGGCGGCCGCCGCAGCGGCCTGAAGAACCTCAAGCGGCGCGCGGAGTCGCTGGGCGGCGACAGTTGGTACGGCCCCGGCATCGGGGAGGACGGCGGCGGGACGACGGTCGTGTGGCAGGCGCCGTACTGAGTTCCCGTCGGCACTGAGGTTCCGGGAGCGGTCTGTTCGGGGGTACTCGCGTGCTCCGTACGGATCAACGGTTCCCCCACGCGTACGAGTTCCCCGGGCGCGCCGCGCGCGTGCGGGCCACGATCCGGGACATGCGCCCACTGTCCCGCCGCCCGCTCGTCGTGCCGGTCCTGCTGTGCGCGCTCCTCGCCCTCTCCGCCCCGCGGACCGCGGCTGCCGACAGCGGCGACGAGAGCTCCGGAGCGGGCCTGGACGGCCCCGGGGTGGGTGCCGACGTGGCGCGGCTCTACGAAGAGGCACAGACGGCCACCCTGCGGTACGAGGCCGGGCGGCGGGCGGCCGACGTGCAGCGTGCCCGCGTCGCGCGGCTCGACCGGCGGCTCGCGGAGGAGCGGCATCAGGTCGCCGTGCTGCACGAGGACCTGGGCCGGATGGCCGGCGCGCAGTACCGGACCGGCGGCGGGCTGCCGCTCACCGCGCGGCTGCTGCTCGCGGACGACCCCGACGAACTGCTGCGCGGCAGGCGCCTCCTGGGGCAGGCGGACCTCGCCGTCACCAACGCCGTGGCCCGGACCCAGCGGGCCGCGTCCAGGCTCGACACCGCCAAGCGGTCCGCCGAGCGCGCCCGGGGCGTGCTCGACCGGCGCACGGCGCAGCTCGCGAGCCTGAGGCGGGGCATCGAGGAGAAGCTGGAGTCGGCGCGGTGGGCGCTGCAGGGCGAGGCCGACCAGTCGGTCGCGGCGGGCAGGTGCCGGGGCGCCGTGCGGCTCCCGCAGCCGGAATCGTCGTCCACGCGCGCGTGGGTGCCGCCCTTGGAGACGTACGACTTGTCCGCGGGCTTCGACAGCGCGGGCGAGCGCTGGGCGGGGCGGCACACCGGGCAGGACTTCGCCGTCGACATCGGCGCCCCGGTGCGGGCGGTGGGCGCCGGGCGGGTGGTGCGGGTGGCGTGCGGCGGCGGCTTCGGCATCGAGGTCGTGGTGCGGCACGAGGACGGCTACTACACGCAGTACGCGCACCTCGCGTCGGCCGCCGTCGACCAGGGGGAGCGGGTGCGTGCCGGACAGTGGGTCGGCCAGGCGGGCACCACCGGCAACTCGACGGGCCCGCACCTGCACTTCGAAGCCCGCGTCACGCCCGACCTGGGCTCGGGCGTGGACCCGGTGAAGTGGCTGGCGGAGCGGGGGGTCGACCTCTGAGGGGTGCGGGCCGCGGGCTGAGGCGGGGCGCCGCTTCTCCGGAGGCCGCTTCTCCGGAGGGAGAGAGCCGCCACCCAGCGGCCGCGGCAGGGGCTCGGGACGGGTGGCGGGCAGCGAGGACTCGGGCCTGGCGGCGGGCGGGGGCTCGGACCTGGCGGCCCGCTGTGCGGGCTCGGCTTCCGTGCCGCGGAGGGCGGTCGGCACCAATGGCGCTCTTCGGAGGGGTGCGTTTCCCCGACGGCGCTCTTCGAGGGGTGCACTTTCCCGACGGCGCTCTCCGTAGGGGTGCGCTTTCCGGCGCCGTTCTCCGGAGGGGTGCGTTTTCCCGGCGGCGCGTTCTCCGCAGGGGTGCGCTTCCCCGGCGCCACCGGTCGAGGCGCCCCCGCCAGAACTAGCGCTGCGCCAGTATTCGTTCGATGACCACCGCCACGCCGTCCTCGTTGTTGGCGACGGTGCGGCCGGACGCGGCGGCGACGACGTCCGCGTGGGCGTTGCCCATCGCGTACGAGACACCGGCCCAGGTGAGCATCTCGACGTCGTTCGGCATGTCTCCGAAGGCGACGACTTCCTCGTGGCTGATGCCGCGCTCGGCGCAGCACAGGGCGAGCGTGCTGGCCTTGGAGACACCGGGGCCGCTGATCTCCAGGAGCGCGGTCGGGCTGGACCGGGTGATCTCCACGCGATCGCCCACGGCCACCCGGGCCAGCGTCAGGAAGGCGTCCGGCGGGATGTCGGGGTGGTGGGCGAGGACCTTGAGGACGGGCTGGTCGGCGCCGTCGGACTCGGCCGCGAGGAGTTTCTCGGCGGGCGCCACGCCGACGGCGGGGTCCAGGTGCAGCGGCGGATAGGCCGGCTCGTGGTGCACCCCGCCGGTCCGCTCGATCGCGAAGGACGTACCGGGCGCCGCCGCGCGCAGGATGCCGACGACGTCGAGGGCGGTCGCGGGCGACAGGTCCCGCACCTTCACGAAGCGGTGGCCGCCGGGCCCGCCGTGCAGGTCGACCACCGCGGCGCCGTTCCCGCAGATCGCCAGGCCGTGGCCGTGCACGTGGTCGCTGACGACGTCCATCCAGCGGGCCGGGCGCCCGGTCACGAAGAAGACCTCGATGCCGGCCGCTTCGGCGGCGGCGAGTGCGGCGACGGTGCGCTCCGAGACGGACTTGTCGTCGCGCAGCAGGGTGCCGTCCAGGTCCGTGGCGATCAGCCGGGGCGGGACGGAGGAGGCCGGGGTCCGGGGCCGAGGGGTGGTTGAGGTCACGTACGCGATTGTCCCGCATATGCGCGCACGGGTGTGTGGCGGGGCGCACATGTGAGTACGTCACACACCCGTGCGCCCCTCCCGCACCTCGGGCTACCCACGGTTGCCCTGGTCAGGGCCGCCGCGGGGGTTGCCTTCGCCGGATGAGACGCCCGTCGGACCGGGTGAGGCGGCCGTCAGAGCTGAGCGAGCGCTTCCGTGGCGATGCGCTCGAAGACCTTCTGGTCCGCCGCGAAGTCCGTGCCGGGCAGTGGCCAGTGGAGGACGATCTCGTCGAAGCCCAGCTCCGCGTGCTTGCCCGCGAAGTCGACGAAGGCGTCGAAGGAGTCCAGGGGGCGGTCCGGGCTGAAGCCGGTGAGCAGCACCTTGCCGAGCTCGCCGACGTCGCGGCCGATCTCCGCGCAGGCCGCGCCGAGCTTGCCGACCTGGCCACGGATGGCCTCGAAGGACTGCTCCGGGGTGCCCGACTCGGAGATCTTCGGGTCGCCCGTGGTCACCCACGCCTGCCCGTGCCGCGCGGCGAGCCGCAGACCGCGCGGCCCGGTGGCGGCCACGGCGAACGGCAGCCGGGGGCGCTGCACGCAGCCCGGGATGTTCCGCGCCTCGTACGCCGCGTACCGCTCGCCCTCGTACGTCACCGAGTCCTCGGTGAGCAGCCGGTCGAGCAGTGGCAGGAACTCTCCGAAGTGGTCCGCGCGTTCACGGGGTGTCCAGGGCTCCTCGTCGGCGCGGCGCAGCGTGGCGGCGTCGAAGCCGTTGCCGCCCGCGCCTATCCCCAGCGTGACGCGGCCGTTCGATATGTCGTCGAGGGTGATCAGTTCCTTGGCGAGCGTCACCGGATGCCGGAAGTTCGGCGAGGTGACGAGCGTGCCGAGACGGATCCGCTCGGTCGCGGCCGCGGCGGCCGTCAGCGTGGGCACCGCGCCGAACCAGGGGCCGTCGCGGAAGGTCCGCCAGGAGAGGTGGTCGTAGGTGTAGGCGGTGTGGAAACCGAGCTCCTCCGCGCGTTGCCAGCGCTCCTTGCCGCCTTCGTGCCAGCGGCGGACGGGCAGGATCACGGTGCTCAGACGCAGACTCATGCCATCGAGCGTACGGGGACGCGGAAACCGGCCGTCTCGCCGCCGCCCGCCCGGTCCGGGCTCAGCGGACCCTTGCGTTCAGCCACGGCGTGAGCGAGATCATGGGGATCATCTCCTTGTACGTCTCGTCCCCGGGCAGCGGCACGATCAGCCAGTAGCCCGGCGGAAAGCGGCGCCCCTTGACGTACGCGAGGCCGCCGAGGACCGACCGCACGAACGCGGGCACCGCGTCGCGCGGGATGTCGTGGCACTCGACGCCCTCGACGTCGATCAGCGCGTCGTCGTCCGGGTAGAGCCGCACGGAGATCCGCGGTGAGCCGCCGAACCGCACGAACGCCTCGTGCGGCAGCGAGCCGTCGGCGTCCGTCGTCACGCTCACGCCCGCGGCGCTGCGGCGGGAGGTCCGGTCGGCGCCGATGTCATGGCCGACAGTGATCTCCCGCTCGTACTCACGCGCTGTCGCGCGCAGCGCGCTGACGGCGGCCTCGGTGCTGTGCAGATGCTCCATGCCTCCCGATCATGCCTGGCCGGGCCGGGCCAGGCCGCCGGTCACCGGTCACCGGGATTCGGGAATGCATACCCGGCCCGGCGTTCAGCGGGATTCGGGAAAGCGCAGATAGTCCGGTGGCACGGCGTCGGTGAGCCAGACGCCGTTGGCGCTGACCTGGAACGCGTGGCCGTCGCGGTGCATCGCGCCCGCGGCCACGGACAGCACGACCGGCCGCCCGCGCCGAGCGCCCACCCGCGTCGCCGTGTCGCGGTCGGGCGAGAGGTGGACGGCGTGCCGGTTCATGGGGCGCAGTCCCTCAGCGCGGATCGCGGGCAGGTGGCGGGCGACCGTGCCGTGGTAGAGGTACGCGGGCGGGGTCGCGGCCGGCAGGTGGAGGTCCACGTCGACGGAGTGGCCCTGGCTCGCGCGGATCCGGTCGCCCTCGACCGCGAAGCGCCGCTTGTCGTTGACGGCCACCACGTGGTCGAGCTCGGCGCGGGTGAAGCGGAAGCCGTGCGCCGCGGCGGCCGCGATGAGCGTGCCGATGTCCACCCAGCCGCCGCCGTCGAGCGTGATCCCGATCCGCTCCGGCTGATGGCGCAGGTGCTTCGACAGGTATTTCGACACCTTCACGGTGCGCCGGTCGTCCATCCCGTCCGGCGGGCGTGCTTCTTGCATCTCCTCAGGGTCGCGCTCCGCCGTTCTCCGCGCACTCGATTTTTCGCCACCGACTTTTCATCGAGGAAATGCGGTCCACAGGTTTGATCCACAACCAAGTCCAGTTATCCACAGGCTCGTTGACGATTCTGTGGACAACTCTCAGTCGCTCGGCGGCATTTGGGTAACTTGTGCTTTTTCAAGGTGACTTGCTGCCATTGCGTCCAATGTCCTGCTCCGCACCTCCCGTTCGGCGGCCGCCGCGATGAACGCGGCGGCGTTCTCCCGCCCAACCAGCGCCTGAACTGCGCGCATTGTGTCCGCCGGCAGGGCCACGTGCTGCGGCTCGGCGCTCTGCCGGCCTTGCTGGAGGGGCTCCTCCGCGTCGAGGTGGCGGCGCAGATGCCGGGTCGCGAACAGCCGCATCGCGCGGGCCAGTTCGGCGTCGACCGACTTCTGCGCCAGCGGCCTCAGGCGGCGGATGAGCGCCGCAGCCTCCGCGGCGTCCGCCTCGCTCGGCGGGTGGTTTCCCAGATAGCGCGCGAAGACGTGCTCGTTGGTGAACTCCAGGAAGCGGGCGGCAATGTGCTCGACCTGCCCCCTCAACTCCCGCAGATGGCCGGAGATCGCCGACAGCGGCACGCCCGCCGCGTGCAACTCGGCCGCCACCGCCAGCTCCTGCGGGCTCGGCACCAGGAATTCGTCGTCGCGGCCCGGCAGCGGCTCGAGCACCCCGAGCGCGACCGCGTCCGCCACCGCCACGTCGTCCGGAGTGCCGCCGAACGCCGCGTCCAGCTCCGCCCGCGTGATCCGGTCGGCCTTCTCGTCCGTCCAGGGGCCGTCGACCTCCGCGACCAGGCCGAGCACACCGCCGAGGCCACGGCCCGCGTCCCAGGCCTCCAGGAGCTCCTTGATGGAGGCCAGCGTGTACCCCCGGTCGAGCAGGTCGGCGATCTGGTGCAGCCGGGCCAGATGCGCGTCCCCGTACACATTGGACCGGCCACGCCGCTCCGGCCGGGGGAGCAGGCCGCGGTCCTGATAGGCCCGGATGGTCCGCACCGTGGCCCCGCTGTGGTGGGCGAGGTCCTCTATGCGGTACTCAACCCGGGGCTCGCCGGGGGCGGGTGCGGACACCTTGGGCTCCGACCCCACGGGCTCCCGCGGCTCGGGCTCCGACGCCACGGCCTCCGACGGCTCGGGCTCCGACGCCACGGCCTCCGACGGCTCGGGCTCCGACGCCACGGGCTCCCGCAGCCCAGGTGCCGCCACCTCGGGCTCCCGCGGCCCGGGTGCCGACACCTCGGGCTCCCTCGCCCCGGGTGGTGCTGTCACGTCGGCCCCCTCCCCGCCGCCCCACTGCTCCGTCCTACGCGGCCCCGTGGCCGACCGGTGCTCCACGCTCCCGCCCTTCCCGCCCGTTCCGGCGCTCCCCTGCTAGGCGATGGCCGCTGCTAGGCGATGGCCGCGCGGGACGCCACCGCCGCCGCGGCCCGCGCCGCGGGCGACTGCGCCAGATACTCGACGGCCTTGCGCAGCGAGCCTTCCTGCGACGGATGGTACGACCGCCGCAGGTAGCGGGGTACGGCCGCGCCCAGCTCCCGCCAGGTGGGCAGCAGGCCCTTCCCGATCGCCCTGTTGTACTCCGCGAGGGAGAGCCGCAGCCGGCCCGCGAGCCGGGGGTCGTGGCGGATCAGATACGCGCTGCCCCAGATCCACAGGTAGAGCATCACGGGCGCGGTGATCCCCATGGCCGTGACCCGACGCACGTACCGGGGCGCTTCCGCGCCGCCGCAGTGCTGGTACATGTCGAAGGCGACCGAGCGGTGCTCGACCTCCTCCGCGCCGTGCCAGCGCAGCAGGTCGAGCATGACCTCGTCCGCCCCGGCCCGGTCGAGTCCCTCGGCGTGCAGCACCCAGTTGCCGAGCACCGCCGTGAACTGCTCGATGGCCGCGACGATCGCGAGCCGGAAGCGCAGCCACTCCTGCGTCGGGATCGGCGCCCCCAGTGGCGGCTGTTCGCCCAGGAGCTTCTCGAAGAGGAAGTCGACGTACTTCGTGAAGTCGGCCGTCTCCAGGCGCTGCGCCGCCAGGTGGTCGAGCACGTGCGCGTGCTGCACGCTGTGCGTGGCCTCCTGGCCCATGAAGCCCTTGACGTCCTTCAGCAGCACCGGGTCGGTGATCAGCGGCAGGCCCTCCTTGAAGACCTTCACGAACCACCGCTCCCCCGCCGGGAGCAGCAGATGCAGGACGTTGATGACGTGGGTGGCCGTGGGCTCGTCCGGTATCCAGTGCAGTGGCGTCTCGTCCCAGTCGAACGAGACCCGGCGCGGCACGATGGCGTAGTGCTCTTCGGCGTGCGCTTCGACGTGCTCTTCGGCGTCGCCCGCGGGGACGCTCCCCGCGCTCTCGGGGCGGACCGCGCTCTCAGGGTGCTCCGTGCTCACAGCGGTGGCTCCAATCGGGCTATCGCACGCAGGGCCTTGGGCGTGAAGCGGGACATGAGGTGGGCGCCGCGCGCCTCCGGGGTGACGGGCACGACGGCCTGATTGCGGACGACGGCGCGCAGCACGGCGTCGGCGACCTTCTCCGGCGGATAGTTCCGCAGGCCGTACAGGCGGGCGGACTTCTTCTGGCGGCGCTTCTCCTCGTCGGCGGAGACTCCGGCGAAGCGGGCGGTCGCCGTGATGTTCGTGTTCACGAAGCCCGGGCAGATCGCGGAGACCCCGATGCCCCGGCCCGCCAGCTCCGCGCGCAGGCACTCGCTGAGCATCAGGACGGCGGCCTTCGACGTGCTGTACGCCGGGAGGGCCTTGGAGGGCTGATAGGCCGCCGCGGACGCGGTGTTCACGATGTGCCCGCCCTGGCCGCGCTCGGCCATCTGCCTGCCGAAGAGGCGGCAGCCGTGGATCACGCCCCACAGATTGACGTCGAGGATCTTCTTCCAGTCCTCGGAGCTGGTGTCGAGGAAGGAGCCGGAGAGGCCGATGCCGGCGTTGTTCACCAGGACGTCCACCACGCCGTACTCCGTGGCGACCTTCTCGGCGAGCTTCTCCATGGCCTGCTCGTCGCTCACGTCGACCGTCTCGGCCCAGGCCGCCGGGGCGCCGACGAGCCGGGACAGCTCCGCCGTGCGCGCCGCGCCCTCCGCGTCCCGGTCGACGGCGATCACCCGCGCGCCCGCCTCGGCGAACGCGAACGCCGTGGCCCGCCCGATGCCGCTGCCCGCGCCGGTGACCAGCACGAGCTGGCCCGAGAACCGCTCGGCGTACTTCCCCGGGGCCGGGGCCGCCGCGCTCGCGAGCGCCGTCGGACCGCCGTCCTCGTGGGTCGTGACGAACTCCGTGATCCATGTGGCCAGTTGGTCCGGGCGGGTGCGCGGCACCCAGTGCTTGGCCGGGAGCTTGCGGCGGGTCAACTGCGGGGCCCACAGCTCCAGGTCGTCGTAGAGACTCTCGGAGAGGAAGATGTCGCCGGTGGGCGTGATCAGCTGCACCGGGGCGTGTGCGTAGGCGTCCTCGCGCGGCCTGCGCAGGCGGGCGCGGACGTTGTCGCGGTACAGCCAGGCGCCGTGCGCGGCGTCCGTCGGCAGCGACAGCGTGGGATAGCCGTCCGCGGGGACCTTCTCCAGGCGCTGGAGGATCTTCGGCCAGCGTTTGCCGAGCGGGCCGCGCCAGGCCAGCTCGGGCAGGACGGGGGTGTGCAGCATGTACACGTACCAGGACTTGGCGCCCTGGCCGGCCAGTTGGGCCGCGCGGCGCGGGGTGGGCCGGGTCATGCGCTTCTTGATCCAGTGCCCGAAGTGGTCCAGGGACGGGCCGGACATCGACGTGAAGGACGCGATGCGGCCCTGGGTGCGCCGGACCGTCACGAACTCCCAGGCCTGCACCGAGCCCCAGTCGTGCCCGACGAGATGCACCGGCCTGTCCGGGCTGACCGCGTCCGCGACCGCGAGGAAGTCGTCGGTCAGCTTCTCCAGCGTGAAGCCGCCGCGCAGTGGCTTGGGCGCCGTCGACCTGCCGTGCCCGCGCACGTCGTACAGCACCACGTGGAAGCGCTCCGCCAGGCGTGCGGCGACCTCGGACCACACCTCCTTGGAGTCCGGATAGCCGTGCACGAGCAGCACCGTGGGCCGCCCGGCGTCGCCCAGCTCGGCGACGCACAGCTCCACGTCGCCCGTGCGCACCCAGCGCTCACGCGCGTCCAAGAGATCCACGGTGGTCATGCGGCAGCCCTTTCCTCGGCCCAGCGCCGCACGTGCGGCAGATCGTCGTCCAGCCAGAAGGCGCTCTCGTCCGGGTCCTTGGAGTCGGTGACGACCAGGATCTCCTCGAACTTCGCGCCCGTGCCGCGGAAGCCCAGATGCGGCTCGACCGCCCACAGGCCCGGCTGCGGCGGGTGGTCGGAGAACTTGTACGGCGACCACAGGGGGGACCAGCCGTCCCGGTGGCCGTGCAGCGCGTCGCTCGCGAGGCCCTTCAGGGACTGCGTGCCGAACCCGAAGACGTGCGGGGACAGGCGGCGCTCCTTGACCCGGTCGACCTTGTGCGCGATGACGCCGAAGGGATAGGCGCGATGGCGGTTGGCATACCCCTGGCGGACCATGAGGCGGTCCACGCTCTCGTAGATGTCGCGGAGCGGGCGGCGCTCGCGGACCTCGCGCAGGATCAGCTCGCGGTGCGCCTCCAGGTCGGCGAGCAGCTTGTCGTGCACGGGGTTGAGGCCGAGGCAGCCCGAATATCCGATGTCGGCCGTATATCCCTTGAACACCGGGGCCATGTCGAGGATGAAGGGCATCCCCGGCTCCAGGCGGCGGTTGGTGGGGAAGAACTGCAGCGGTATCCGGAAGTTCACGAACGCCGTGCGGTCCCCGAACCAGGCGAAGGGCAGATGGAACCAGTCCCGCACGCCCCGCGCCCGCAGCCACTCCCGCTGCATCCGCGCCGCCTCGCGCTCCGTCACCCCCGGCTTGAGCTGGGCGGCGACCGCTTCCGCGCATTCGTACGCCAGGGTCTGCACCTGCCGGAACCCCCGCAGCTCCGCGGAGAGTTCACCCTTCACTGCTGAGGTCATGCCACCGTCCGTCCCGTGTCCGCGCCGCCGGCCCGGCCCCCGCCCGAAGCGGAGTCACCGCGCCATCGCCGTACGCGCTCGTAACTTGACACTGATGAATGTGACAATGCCTGGCGGCTGCGTCAATAGTTCTGCACGACCCTCCGGGACAGGTCCGGAAGTTCCCCGAGGGGACCGCCTCAGGAACCCCCAAGGGTCGACTTCCGGACGACCCCTACGGGCCCGTAATACTCGAGAGTGACGGCGATCGGGCCTCAGGGCTGACGCCCCGGTGTGGTCCGCGCCACTACGTTCGAACCGTGACTGTGATCGCGACCGAAAGCCTGAGCAAGCGGTACCCGAGGGTGACCGCGCTTGACCGGCTCTCCATGGATATCGGGCCCGGTGTGACCGGACTCGTCGGAGCCAACGGAGCCGGCAAGTCCACACTGATCAAGATCCTGCTGGGTCTGTCCCCCGCCACGGAGGGCCGCGCCGCCGTGCTCGGCCTCGACGTCGCCAGCAGTGGCGGCGAGATCCGCGAGCGCGTCGGCTACATGCCCGAGCACGACTGCCTGCCACCGGACGTCTCGGCCACCGAGTTCGTCGTCCACATGGCGCGCATGTCGGGCCTGCCGCCGGCCGCCGCACGCGAGCGCACCGCGGACACCCTGCGCCATGTCGGGCTCTACGAAGAGCGCTATCGCCCCATCGGCGGCTACTCGACCGGCATGAAGCAGCGCGTGAAGCTCGCCCAGGCGCTGGTGCACGACCCGCAGCTGGTCTTCCTCGACGAGCCGACCAACGGCCTCGACCCGGTCGGCCGCGACGAGATGCTGGACCTGATCCGGCGCGTGCACACCGACTTCGGGATCTCGGTCCTGGTCACCTCGCACCTCCTGGGCGAACTGGAGCGCACCTGCGACCACGTCGTCGTCATCGACGGCGGCAAGCTCCTGCGCTCCAGCTCCACCACGGACTTCACCCAGACCACGACGACCCTCGCCGTCGAGGTCACCGACAGCGACGAACACCCCGACGGCACCGGCGCGTTGCGCACGGCGCTGCAGGTCCGCGGCGTGGCCACCCAGGACGACGGCGGCGGCCTGCCCGGCGCCGGGCACACCGTGCTGCTCGAAGCGGAGAGCGAGGACACGTACGACCTCGTACGGGACGTGGTGGCCGATCTCGGCCTCGGCCTGGTCCGCATGGAACAGCGCAGGCACCACATCGCGGAGGTCTTCCGCACCAAGGACGAGAACACCGAGGACACCGAGAACCCCGAGAACGCCGCGCACGACGCACAGGGGCGGCAGGCCCCCGAGCGTGCCGCCGCCGGGGCGGCGACCGCGGCCGCCGCCGAGCAGACAGGAGGCGGCCGCGATGCCCGCTGACTCCACACAGATCCACAACATCGGCTACCGGCACTACGACGGCCCGCGCCTGGGCCGCACGTACGCCACCCGGTCGCTGTTCTCGCAGAGCCTGCGCGGCGCCTACGGCCTCGGCCGCTCGGCCAAGTCCAAGGTCCTGCCGATGATCCTCTTCGGTGTCATGTGCGCCCCGGCGCTGATCATGGTCGCGGTCGCCGTGGCCACCAAGGCCAACGACCTGCCGATCGACTACACGCGCTACGCCATAGTGCTCCAGGCCGTCATCAGCCTCTACCTGGCAGCCCAGGCGCCGCAGACCGTCTCCAGGGACCTGCGTTTCCAGACGGTGCCGCTGTACTTCTCGCGTCCCATCGAACGCGTCGACTACGTACGCGCGAAGTTCGCGGCGCTCTCCAGCGCGCTGTTCATCCTGACGGCCGTCCCGCTGATCGTGCTCTACGTAGGAGCCCTGCTCGCCAAACTCGACTTCGCCGACCAGACGAAGGGATTCGCCCAAGGGCTGGTCTCCGTAGCGCTGCTCTCGGTGCTGTTCTCCGGGATCGCGCTGGTCATCTCGGCGGTCACGCCGCGCCGCGGCTTCGGCATCGCCGCCGTCATCGCCGTCCTGACCATCTCCTACGGAGCGGTGTCCACCGTCCAGGCCATCGCGCACGAACAGGGCAGCTCCGAAGCCATCAGCTGGCTCGGCCTGTTCTCGCCGATCACGCTCATCGACGGCGTGCAGACCGCCTTCCTGGGCGCCACCTCCGCCTTCCCCGGCAAGGAAGGCCCCACGGCCGGCGCGGGCGTCGTCTACGTCCTCGTCGTCCTCGCCCTCATCGCGGGCAGCTACGCCGCCCTGCTGCGCCGCTACCGAAAGGCCGGGCTCTGAAAATGACGTCCCTCAGCATCGACCACGTATCCCGCTGGTTCGGCAACGTGGTGGCGGTCAACGACATCACGATGACGATCAGCCCCGGAGTCACCGGCCTGCTCGGCCCGAACGGCGCCGGGAAGTCCACCCTCATCAGCATGATGGGTGGTTTCCTCTCGCCCTCCACCGGCTCCGTCACCCTCGACGGCAACCCCACCTGGCGCAACGAGACCATCTACAAGCACCTGGGCATCGTCCCCGAGCGCGAGGGCATGTACGACTTCCTCACCGGCCGCGAATTCGTCGTCGCCAACGCCGAGTTGCACGGCCTGGGCAAGAAGGCCGCCCAGAAGGCGCTCGCCACGGTCGAGATGGAGTACGCGCAGGACCGCAAGATCTCGACGTACTCCAAGGGCATGAAGCAGCGCGTGAAGATGGCCTCCGCGCTGGTCCACGAGCCGTCCGTACTGCTGCTCGACGAGCCCTTCAACGGCATGGACCCGCGCCAGCGCATGCAACTCATGGAACTGCTGCGCAAGATGGGCGACGAGGGCCGCACCGTGCTGTTCTCGTCGCACATCCTCGAAGAGGTCGAACAGCTCGCCTCCCACATCGAGGTGATCGTCGCCGGCCGGCACGCCGCCAGCGGCGACTTCCGCAAGATCCGCCGCCTGATGACGGACCGGCCGCACCGCTACCTGGTGCGCTCCAGCGACGACCGCGCGCTCGCCGCCGCACTCATCGCCGACCCGTCGACCGCGGGCATCGAAGTCGACCTCAAGGAGGGCGCGTTGCGCATCCAGGCCGTCGACTTCGGGCGCTTCACCACCCTGTTGCCACGCATCGCCCGCGAACACGACATCCGGCTGATGACCGTCTCGCCCTCGGACGAGTCGCTCGAGTCGGTCTTCTCCTACCTCGTCGCGGCCTGAAGGGAGCCACCGTGTACGACCCCACTGTCGCCCGGCTCACCTACCGGGCCCTGCTCGGCCGCCGCCGGGCACTGATCCTCTTCGCCCTGCCGCTGCTGCTGATCGTGATCTCCGCGGCGGTACGCAGCTTCAGCGGCGCCGACGACCAGGTCGCCTCCGACCTGCTCGGCGGCTTCGCCCTCGCCACGATGGTGCCGATCATCGGCGTCATCGCCGGCACCGGCGCGATCGGACCCGAGATCGACGACGGCTCCGTGCTCTACCTGCTGTCCAAGCCGGTCAAACGGCCCACGATCATCGTCACCAAGCTCACCGTCGCCATCGCCGTCACCATGGCGTTCTCGGCAGTCCCGACGTTCATCGCGGGCATGATCCTGAACGGCAACGGCCAGCAGGTCGCCGTCGCCTATACCATCGCCGCCCTGGTCTCCTCCATCGCGTACGCGGCGATCTTCCTGCTGCTCGGCACCATCACACGGCACGCGGTGGTCTTCGGCCTCGTGTACGCCCTCGTCTGGGAGGCGCTCTTCGGCTCGTTGGTCTCCGGGGCGCGCACGCTCAGCGTCCAGCAGTGGTCGCTGGCCGTCGCCCACAAGGCCGCGGACGGCGGCGACCTGGTCACCTCCGACGTCGGCCTGCCCGTCGCGGTGATCCTGCTGATCGTGGTGACGGCCGGGACCACCTGGTTCGCGGGGCAGAAGCTGCGGACCCTGACACTGGCCGGCGAGGAGTAGGCCGTCTTGACGGCGCCTTCACGCTCCCGCCGGGACACTGGTGGGAGGGGGATGCTTCAGCGTGGCTGGGAGGTGCCGGTATGGCATCGGACGACGGACGGGACGAGGGGTCCGCAGGGGCTCAGGGCGCCGAGGGCGCGGGCGCCGCGGACGGGGCGGACGCGACGGACGCGACGGACGCGACGGACGGGGTCTGGGACGACGTGGTGCTCGACGACGACTTCATACGTTCCGCCGAGGCCGCGGAGCCGTCCGCCCGGGCCCGCATGCTCTCCGCCCGCTGGCGGGACCGGGCGCCGGAGCCGCAGCCCTGGCGGTCCGACGAGCCGCCCGCCGGGTGGTTCTTCAGCCGCCGCAGGAAGAGGCGGCGGCGCAAGTAGGCGGTGACGGCCGGGGCCGCGAGAAATTCGGTGGCGGCCGGCAGGCCGCGCGGGCAGAGTTGGTGATGTCACCGCGCCGGGCTCGTCCCCGGCGCCACCTTCTGGGAGAGGAGCCGACGATGTTCACGAACAGTGAGTCGCGCTCCCGGCAGGGCGATCCGGGTCAGGCTCCGGGGTAGTTACTCACTCCGTCCGAGCCGCGCCACGGGGGATCGCCCGGGGCGGCCGCTTCGAGCGCGCACAGTTTGCTGCGCGGGCCGCCCACCCAACGTTGCACTGGGCCGGGCCTGGGGGTTACGGGAACATTCCCGTGCCCTTTGGTCCGGCCTTTGTGTACGTCCACGTGACAGTTGCCGTCGGCCGGGGGCTGTGCCCACCCGTGCCGCCCTGCGGCACGATTGCCCACAGCAGTACAGGGCATGTCGGCCCTAGGCCAGCAACCCCAGCAACCGCTCAAGCACGACCGCGATCCCGTCCTCCTCGTTGGAGGTCGTCACCTCGTCCGCCACCGCCTTGAGGTCCTCATGGGCGTTGGCCATGGCTACGCCGTGGGCGCACCAGGCGAACATCGGGATGTCGTTGGGCATGTCGCCGAAGGCGATCGTGTCCGCGGCCTTCGCGCCGATGCGGCGCGCGGCGAGGGACAGTCCCGTCGCCTTCGTCAGGCCGAGCGGCAGGAGCTCCACTATGCCCTCGCCCGCCATCGTCACGCCGACGAGATCGCCCGCGACCTCCCGCGCCACGGCCGCCAGGGCGTCGTCGCCGAGCCCGGGATGCTGGACGTACACCTTGTTGAGCGGCGCGGCCCACAGGTCCGCGACGTCCGTGAACGGGATGACGGGGAGCGGGCCTTCCTGGACCACGTACCCGGGGCCCACCAGGACCTCGCCCTCCAGGCCGTCGCGGCTCGCGGCGAGCGCCAGCGGGCCGAGCTCGGCCTCGATCTTGGCGAGGGCCAGGCCCGCGAGCTGTCGGTCGAGGGTGACGGACGTCAGCAGGCGGTGCTCGCCCGCGTGGTAGACCTGCGCGCCCTGGCCGCACACGGCGAGGCCGTCGTAGCCGAGGTCGTCCAGGACGTGCCGGGTCCAGGCGACGGAGCGGCCGGTCACGATGATGTGGGCCGCGCCCGCCGCGGTGGCCGCGGTGAGCGCGGCACGGGTGCGCGTCGAGACCGTGTCGTCGGGGGACAGGAGCGTCCCGTCGAGGTCGGTCGCGACGAGCGGGTACGGGAAGGCCGGGCGGCCGCTGCCGGACGGCCCGGTTCCGAGAGGGGAAACGGTGCTCACTTGGCGGTGGGCTCCAGGATCTCTCGTCCTCCCAGATACGGACGCAGGACCTCCGGAACACGCACGGAACCGTCGGCGAGCTGGTGGTTCTCCAGGATGGCCACGATCGTGCGCGGCACCGCGCACAGCGTGCCGTTCAGCGTCGCGAGCGGCTGAACGGCCTTCTTGCCGTCGCGCTCCTCGCGCATGCGCACGGACAGGCGGCGGGCCTGGAAGCCGTCGCAGTTCGACGCGGACGTCAGCTCGCGGTACTTCCCCTGGGTGGGGATCCACGCCTCGCAGTCGAACTTCCGGGAGGCCGACGCGCCCAGGTCGGCGGAGGCGACGTCGATCACCTGGAAGGGCAGCTCAAGGCCGGTCAGCCACTGCTTCTCCCAGTCGAGGAGCCGCTTGTGCTCGTTCTCCGCGTCCTCCGGGGCGACGTACGAGAACATCTCGACCTTGTCGAACTGGTGCACCCGGAAGATGCCGCGGGTGTCCTTGCCGTACGTGCCGGCCTCGCGGCGGAAGCAGGGGGAGAACCCGGCGTACCGCAGCGGGAGCTTGTCGGCGTCGATGATCTCGTCCATGTGGTACGCCGCGAGCGGGACCTCGGAGGTGCCGACCAGGTAGAAGTCGTCCTTCTCCAGGTGGTACACGTTCTCGGCGGCCTGGCCGAGGAAGCCGGTGCCCTCCATGGCGCGCGGGCGCACCAGCGCGGGGGTCAGCATCGGCGTGAACCCGGCCTCCGTGGCCTGCGCGATCGCCGCGTTGACCAGCGCGAGCTCGAGCAGCGCGCCGACGCCCGTCAGGTAGTAGAAGCGGGATCCGGAGACCTTCGCGCCGCGCTCGACGTCGATGGCGCCGAGCGCCTCGCCGAGCTCCAGGTGGTCCTTGGGCTCGAAGCCCTCGGCGGCGAAGTCACGGATCGTGCCGTGCGTCTCCAGGACGACGAAGTCCTCCTCGCCGCCCACCGGCACGTCCTTGTGCACGAGGTTGCCGAGTTGGAGGAGGAGGCGCTTGGTCTCCTCGTCGGCCTCGTCCTGCGCGGCGTTCGCGGCCTTGACCGCGGCGGCCAGCTCACCGGCCTTCTTCAGGAGCTCGGCCTTCTCGTCGCCGGAGGCCTTGGGGATGAGCTTGCCAAGCGCCTTCTGCTCGGAGCGGAGCTCGTCGAAGCTGAGCCCGGACGACCTGCGCCGTTCGTCGGCGGAGAGCAGGGCGTCGACGAGGCCGACGTCCTCTCCACGGGCGCGCTGCGAAGCGCGAACACGGTCGGGGTCCTCACGGAGCAGGCGAAGGTCAATCACCCCTCAAGGCTACCGTCGCCCGGTTCCGGCCCACGACTTGATATTCACCGCAGGGGCGTTATGTCCGTTTTGCCGGAATAGAAATTCCTCGGGGTGGCGCGGTGATGGCGTCCGGATGACCGGAGAGTGCCGCCTCTTCGGAGGGTCAATAAAGTGGACACGATTCCCCGAAACGGGGCAGAAGTATCCGGCCGCCTTGACTCGATCCCCTTGTGGGAAACGGGACTTGGGGACTCGGTTGTCCACAGGAATGGGGTCTCCCGGAAAGTTATCCACAGGCTGTGCGAAAGATCTGTGGATGCCGGAAGAGGCCGCCCTGAATGCTCTCCTCGTCTCGGCGGATTCCTGCCCCAAACCCTCTCCGGGCCAACTTTCGAGTGGAAATGGTTAACTCCAAAGAGTTGATCAATGGAAAAGGGTGGACGAGGGGTGACGTGCGGGGCTGTGGACGCACTTGGGCGCTGAGAGCCGCTTTGTCGACGATGTCGCACTTCGTTGTCGACTTGTCCCCAGGTCGAGAAGACCACCTGTGGATAACTTCTGTGGACAACGTAAATCTGCAGGTAGTACCGCGGTTTCGGCCATGCCGAAGACGGTAGGGACGGGCAGATGAAGCGTCGGCGAACGCTCTGAAGTGCCGGTGAACGCCGGAGTGCGTCGATGAACGCCGGTGAACGCCTAAGTACGCCGGTGAAAGCTCAGAACCGGCCGTCCTGGCAGCGCGCCAGCCAGTCCGACGCCGCCATGAACTCCTCGTCGGTGGTCCCCGGCCGCTGCGGCCGGACGTCCTCGGTCGTCACGCCCGCACGCGGGTAGGACCCGAGGAAGCGCACCTTCGGGCAGATCCGCTTCAGGCCCATCAGCGCCTCACCGACGCGACGGTCGGTGATGTGGCCCTCGGCGTCGGCACTGAAGCAGTAGTTCCCGATGCCCTGCCCTGTCGGCCGCGACTCGATGCGCATCAGGTTGACCCCGCGCACCGCGAACTCCTGGAGCAGTTCGAGCAGCGCGCCCGGGTGGTCGTCGCCGAGCCAGATGACGAGGGAGGTCTTGTCCGCGCCGGTGGGTGCCGCGGGCCGGGCCGGGCGGCCCACCAGGACGAACCGGGTCTCGGCGTTGGGCGCGTCGTGGATCTCGGTGACCAGCGGCTCCAGGCCGTACGTCGCCGCCGCGAACTCGCCCGCGAACGCCGCGTCGAACCGGCCCTCCTGCACGAGCCGCGCGCCGTCCGCGTTCGACGCCGCCGACTCCCACCGGGCGTCCGGCAGGTGGGAGTCGAGCCAGTTGCGCACCTGCGGCTGGGCCACCGGGTGGCCGGTCACCGTCTTGATGTCCTTCAGCTCGGTGCCGGGGCGCACCAGGAGCGCGAAGCTGATCGGAAGGACCACCTCGCGGTAGATCATCAGTGGCTCGCCCTTGGCGAGCTCGTCGACGGTCGTGGTGACGCCGCCCTCCACCGAGTTCTCGATCGGCACCAGCGCCGCCGCGGCCTCGCCGCAGCGCACCGCGTCCAGCGTCGCCGGGACGGACACCATCGGGACGAGCTCCCGGGTGGCCGCCTCGGGCAGGGTGCGCAGGGCCGCTTCGGTGAAGGTGCCTTCGGGGCCGAGGTAGGTGTAGCGCGTCGCCGACATACCGTCACCCTAATGCGCGGCGTGAGACGCGGCTCACGCGTCTCACGGAGCGAATGCGGAACGGTATCCACCGCGGGTCACGCCGCCGCGGCGCACGGCCGGTCCGGCGCCGCCGCGTCCGCACGTCCCGCCCGCGTGGGCGCGTCCGCAAGGCCCGCCCCGCGCAAGCGCCCGCACCGCCGCGCCCCACCTCACCCCTCCAGCAACCCCTGCCCCACGTACTCCCCGGCCCCCGCGCCCCCCGGCACCGCGAACAGACCGCTCGACTCGTGCCGGATGAACTCCGAGAGCGCGTCCCCGCGGTCGAGCTTGCGCTGCACCGGCACGAAGCCCCGCAGCGGGTCCGCCTGCCAGCAGATGAAGAGGAGCCCCGCGTCCAGCTCGCCCTTGGCGTCGATGCCGTCGTGGTACGAGAACGGGCGGCGCAGCATCGCGGCGCCGCCGTTCTGGTCGGGGCGCGTGATCCGGGCGTGCGCGTTGAGGGGGACCACGAGCTTGCCGTCGGCGCCCGTCTTCTCCAGCTTCATCTCGGTGGTCTCCGTGCCGCCGGTCAGCGGCGCGCCGTCGGCCTTGCGGCGGCCGATGACCTCCTCCTGGGCCTTGGTGGCGAGTTGCTCCCAGTCGTCCAGGAGCATCCGGATGCGGCGTACGACGGCGTAGGAGCCGCCGGCCATCCAGACGGGGTCGGCGCCGTCCGGCTTGTCGGGCACGAAGATCCGCTTGTTGAAGTCGTCGTCGGACGGCTTCGGGTTGTTGGTGCCGTCGATCTGGCCCATCAGGTTGCGGGTCGTCATGGGGCGGGCGGTGGCGCCGGGCGAGCGGTTGAAGCCGTTCATCTGCCAGCGGACCTTCGCCGCCGAACCGGCCAGCTTCTGCAGCGCGCGCAGCGCGTGGAAGGCGACGAGCGGGTCGTTCGCGCCGATCTGCACCCACAGGTCGCCGTTGCTGCGGGCCTTGTCCAGGCGGTCGGAGGAGAAGTCGGGCAGCGGGTCGAGCGAGGCCGGGCGCTGCTTCTCCAGGCCGGTGCGGCCGAAGAAGCTGTGGCCGAAGCCGAAGGTGACGGTGAGCGCGGAGGGGCCCGCGTCGCGCGCGATGTCCGTGTCCGGGCCCGCGCCGTCCACCGGCTTGCCCGCCATCAGCCGCTCGGCCGCGCCCGACCAGCGGCGCAGCAGGGCCGCCGCCTCCTTGCGCCCGGTGCCCGCCGCGAGGTCGAAGGCGAGCAGGTGGCCGCGGGACTGCACGGGCGTGGTGATCCCCGGCTGATGTTTCCCGTGAAACATCACCTCGTCCGTGCCGAGGGTCGTCAGGGCCGCCCCTGAGGTGCCGGATCCGTCGGACGAGTCCGAGGACGCGACCGCGTATCCGGCGGCGCTGCCCGCCGCGCCGAGCGCGAGGCCGGTTGCGCCGGCGGTGCCGAGCAGGCGCCGTCGCGAAATGGTGTGGTCCGCCATGAGGGTCAGCCGATCTGCACGTTCTTGTCGAGGGTCACTTGGTCGATGTCGGAGGTGCGGACGGTCACCTTGACCTGCCACTTGCCGGCCATCGGGATCTGCACGCCGCTCGCGCTCCAGTGTCCGGTCGCGATGCGGTCGGGGGCGACCGGCAGCGGGCCGACGTCCTTGGACTTGAGGGTGAAGGAGACCTTCACCTCGGGGATGTCGAAGGCGCTGCCGTTGGGCCGGTTCGCGAAGACATGCAGGTCGTTGCTGCCGGTCCGGCCGGGCGTGAGCTCAAGGCGTACAGAGCCCTTGCCGTCCTGGCCGCCGGTGTCGAACGGGATCTTGATCTTGGCGGGGCCCGCGGGCCGCTGCGCGGCCACGGACGAGGCGTTCTTGGCCTCCTCCTCGGTGCGGCCGGGCTCGGTGCTGGTCAGGATCGTGGTGACGGCGAGCAGCACGACGGCGACGCCCGCCTCGGCGAACACCGAGCGGCGCAGGCCGGAGCGGTGCGGGTCGGCGTCGCGGATCCGCTTCTCGCGGGCGGAGTCCATGGCGGCCTGCTGCCGGGCGAGCTGCGCGGAACGCTTGTCCTGGCCGGGGGCCTTGGCGCTGGTGCCCTTGCCGTCGGGTCCCTTGCCGTCGGGCCCTTTGCCCTCGCTGTTGCCGTCGGTGCCCTTGCCGCTGTTGCCCTTGCCGACGGTGCCCCTGCCACCAGGGCCCTTGGTGTCGGCAGCCTCGACGTCCGCCGAGACACCCGTCTTGGACGAGTGCGCCACGGCGACCGGCTTCTTCTTCTTGGTCGTACGCGGAGGAGTGGCCGTACCCGTCCGCTGCTCCACGACCGACGCGGCCGCGGCCTCCGGAGCAAGCCCCCCGGCCTCCCCCGCGATCCGCCCCGTCCAGCGCCGCGACACCGACGCGACGCCCACGAGGACGGCGACAAGACCGATCTTGACGAGCAGCAACTGCCCGTACCGCGTCTCCACGAGCGCCGTCCACGAGCCGACCTGCCGCCACGACTGGTAGAGGCCGGTCGCCGCGAGCGTCACCACACTGGCGAACGCGACGCGTGAGAACCGGCGTACGGCACCGGCGTCGATCAGCGGCGCGCGGTACAGACACAGCAGCAGCGCCGCGAGCCCGCCGAGCCAGGCCGCGACCGCCAGCAGATGGAGCACGTCGACGGGCATCGCGATGCCGGCCTGGATGCCCGTCGAGGCGTGTTCGGCGAGCGCCCAGGTCGCCGCGATGCCGATGGCGACGACGCTGCCGCCGATCGCCAGGCCGAAGGCGAGGTCCCGCTTCTCCTTGGCGTCCTCACGCCGCTCGTACGCCCCGAAGAGCACGGCGATGAACAGCGCGGCGGCCGCGAGAAGCAGCAGCCGCGAGACGAGCGCGGCGCCGGTCTTGGTCTGGAGCACGTCGCCGAGCTTCGCCAGGTCGAAGGCGTCGCCGAGCTTGCCGGACCCGGTGTACGGCGCCCGCAGCAGCAGCATCACCAGCGTGGCGCCGGTGAGCGCGAGCCACCCGCCGACCACGAGCCGCTGCAGCGGCCGCACGCCCGCCCCGCGCTGCCAGCACGCCAGCACGAAGGCGGCACCGCCGACGACGACGGCGAATCCGGCGTACGAGACGTAGCGCGCGATGCCGTAGAGGGCGCCGACGACTCCGCCGCCGACCTCCTGGTCGGCCAGCGAGACCTTGGTGTCGGAGGGCGCGCCGATGGAGAAGGTGAAGGCCCCGGAGATGGGGTGGCTGTCGGCGGAGACGACCTGGTAGGCGACGGTGAAGGTGCCGTCGGGCAGGCCCGGCTTCAGCTTCACGCCGTACGAGTTGGAGCCCAGGTCGCTGGTCTTGCCGGTGTCGACGCGCTTGCCGGCCGGGTCGAGGACCCGTACGGAGCCGTCGGACATGGCGACCTTCTCGGAGAAGCTCAGTGACACCTGCGCGGGTGCCTTGTCGACCACCGCTCCCTGCTTGGGGTCGCTCCCGGTCAGCGCGGCGTGCGCGTCGGCGGGCGCCGCGGCGGCGAGCACGGAGCCGAGGACGGCGCCGATCAGGGCGACGGCGACGAGCAGCAGGCGCCCGTATCCGGTCAGGGAGGCCGGCCCCGGGCGGGGAGCGGTGGTCCGCATCAACTCTTCAGTCCCCTCAGTGCGACGCGTGCATGCCGGTCGACTCACCGGTCGACGCGTGCTTGGACGCGTGCTTGTCGGTGGTGGAGTGGGTCTTCGCGTTGCTCGGGTTGTACGTGGCGGCCTTCACCGGCATCTCGACGGTGATCGGCTTCGACTTCTCGAAGCGGAGCGTGACCTCCACCTTGTCGCCCTGCTCCGGCTTGTGCTTGAGCTTTTCGAGCATGATGTGGTTGCCGCCGCGCGCGAAGGCGAGTTCGCCGTTCGCGGGCACGTCGAAGGACTTCCGTTCCTTCATCGTGGAGCCCACGGTGGCGTGCAGGGTGACGCTGCCCGCGAGCGGGCTGGAGGCGCCGACGAGCTTGTCCGCGCCGCCCTTGTTGGTGACCGTGAAGAAGCCGCCGGCCATGTCGGCCATCGCCGGGGCGGGGATGTAGGCGCCGCCGACCTTCAGTTCGGGCTTCTTGGCGGCGTCCCCGGAGGAGGAGCCGCCGTCCTTGCCGGTCTTGTCGGCCTTGTCGGAGTCGCTGCCGCAGCCCGCGAGGACGAGGCCCGCGGTGAGCGCCATGGCGGAGCCGGTCAGGAGACGGCGGCGGGTGGTACGGCGGCGGGTGGTGCGGTGGTTCACGGGTTCTGTCCCTTGAGGATCTTGGGGAGGTCCTTCTCGTAGTCCTTGGACGTCGCGTCCTTGCCGTTGTAGACGACATAGCCGGCGTCGGACTTGGGCGAGAAGGCGATGACCTGGGTGCCGTGCATCGACTCGATCTTGCCGTTCTTGAGCTTCTTGGACGGCTCGATGCTGATGCCGACGGTGCGGGCGCTGCCCTGGATGGTCGGGAAGTCGCCCGTCAGGCCGATGAACTCGGGGTCCTGGGCCTTGAGCCACTTGCCGAGTTCCTTCGAGGTGTCCCGCTTGGGGTCGGTGGTGACGAAGACGACCTGGAGCTTGTCGAGTTCCGCCTTCGAGACGGTCTTCTTCTGCAGCAGGCTCTTCTTGGCGACCGCGATGTTGCTCATCGTCAGCGGGCACACGTCGGGGCAGTTGGTGTAGCCGTAGTAGAGGAGCACCGGCTTGCCCTTGGTCTGCTCGCGCAGGTCGTACTTCTTGCCGTGGGTGTCGGTGAGGACCAGGTCCGGCTTCTTGAACGGCTGGTCGAGGACGGTCGCGGCCTTGTCCGGCTCGGACTCCGTCGACACGTCGGCGACCGGCTTCTTGCTGTCGCCGCCGCCCTCGCCGCACGCGGTCAGGGTGAGGGCGGCCGCGGTCAGGAGCGCGGCGGCGGTGAGCGTCTTCGTGGTCTGCTTGCTCAACTTGCGCATACGAAAATGTCCCAGATGTGAGGAGGCCGGGACGCGCCGGGGCCGGGGCCCGCGACGCGTCCCGCGGGCGGCTCAGGCGTTGCGGCGGCGGCCGGCGAGCACTCCGAAGGCGACGCCCGCGGCGCCGACGACGATGCCGACGATGCCGAGGGTGCGGGCGGTGGTGTCGCTGCTGTCGCTGTCGGAGGCGCTCTCTTCCTTGCCGCCGGACTTCCCGTCGGCCTTGGCCTCCGCCTTGTCGTCGGCGGCGGCGCCGCCGTGGTGGTCCTCGGAGGCGGCGGTCAGCGCGAGGGCGGGCGCCGGGAACTCCGGCTCCTCCTGGCCCTTCTGCTGCGGCTCGATCCAGCGCACGACTTCCTTGTTGCTGTACGTCTGGAGGGCTTTGAAGACCATCTGGTCGGCGTCCTCGGGGAGCTGGCCGAGGGACAGCGGGAACTTCTGGAAGGTGCCGGGCTCGATGCCCTTGCCGTCGGCGGTCCAGACGACCTTGGAGACGGCCTCGTCGATCTTCTCGCCGTGAATCTCGAGCGGCTTCTTCAGCTTGGTCTTGGTGACCTTCGCCTTCCAGCCGGGCACGGGCTGCGTCATCACCGACGCGAGCGGCTGGTCGGCGGGGAAGGTGACCTCGAGCTTGGTCGTCGAGGCGTCGTCGCGCTCGTTGGGGACCTTGAAGTTGACGGTCGCGTAGCCGCCCTTGGCGGCCTCGCCCTCGGGGCTCACGCTGACGTGCGCGAAGGCCGGGACGGCGGAGAGCAGCAGGACGGCGGAGGCGGCGGTGCCGGCGACGACGGACGCGCGGGTCAGGGACTTCATGGCGGAATGCTCCAGTTTCGGCAGGCGGGCTCGGCAGTCGTGCCCGTGGTGAACGGTGAATACGGCCGTACGCACTGTGGTGTTCGACAAGGGGACGCGGTGCGGCGGGCCGTGCGGCCACGCGCGCGTGCGTGCGGGCGTGCCACGCGGCACCCGCCCCCTTGGAACAGGAGCGGTCCGCGTCAGGCGGCGAGCGCGAGGGAGGCGGGCGCGGGCGGGCCGCGCCGGATCACCGTGTCCTCGAGCGCGGCGGCCCTCAGCCGCGGCGGTACGAGGGTGTGGGCGGCGCGCACCGGGCCCGCCGAGGGTGCGCCGGGGAGCCCGGCGCGCAGCACTCGTACCAGCGCGAGGGCCGCACGCAGCGAACGTACGAGTGCGGCCTCGGCGACTCCGTACGCCCCCTGGGCCGAGAGCCGCACAAGACGGGCCAGCGCGAGGTCGCCGCGGCGCAGCAGCCAGCCCGCGGCGAGCGCCGCGAGGACGTGCGCGAGCAGCATCGGCAGGGACGGCAGCAGTGACGCCGCCGGGTCCATGCCCGGCATCGGGCCGCTCGCGGCGTGCGCGGCGGCCTCCCCGCCGGTGTGGGCGTGGGCCGCGTGGGCGCCGCCCGAGGGTTCGAGACCGGCGCCTCGAAGGATCTGCCGGGCCTGTACGGGAGTGAGGGTCGCCGCGCTCGCGCCGCACGCGATGCGTGCCGCGCGCTCGACGAGCGAGGCGGCGTCCGAGCCGCCCGCGGCGGCCGACGCCATGGCCGTGCCGTGCTGCTGGCCGAGGCCGAACAGCGCGTGCAGGGCGAGCTGACCGGCGGCGAGTGCCCCCGCGATCCCCGCCAGCGACCGCTCGCGCCCGGCGAGGGGCACGGCGACGGCGAGGACGGCGAGGAAGGCCACGGCCAGGGTCCACAACGGGACGGTGGCACACGAGGCGAGTACATGGCCCCCCGCGGACAGCACGACGCAGACCGCGGCGAACATCGCGGCCCGCAGCAGCCGGAGGTCGGCTCCGGTGCGCGCCTGGCGCTCGTGGGGGGCAGTCATGGCGGGGCCATCATCGCACCAGCCCTACCCGTCTCCCACGGCAGGTCCGCAAGGTTCCGCCATGGCAGGTCCGCGCGGTTACGCCTGGTTCCGCCCCTCCGCGAGGGGTACCCGTCTACACCGGCCGGGGGCGCGGCCGCGTCCGCCGTATGGGCGGCATCACGTCAAGTGGGCGCTTAGTCGCAGGCATGCGCGGCAATACGTATCGGTATGTCGAGCCGCAGCCAGGAGGCTGGAGCATGAGCATCTGGTGGTCACTCCATTTGCGGCGCGAAGCTGCGAGCGTTCCGCTCGCCCGGCGCCTGCTGATCGGCACGATGGAGAGCGCGGGGGTGCACCCCGACGTCTCCTACGACCTGTCGCTCGCGCTGACCGAGGCCTGCGCCAACGCCGTGGAGCACGGCGGGGCGGCCGCTCCCGGTGCACCCGGCGGCGCGTATCGGGTCACCGCGTATCTGGACGGCGAGAAGTGCCGCATCGAGGTCGCCGACTCGGGCCCGGGGTTCCCCCAGGGCCGCGTCGTCATGTCGACCCGCCGCCGGGGGCGGCGCCGCACCCGCCGTATGGCTCCCGCGGTGGCGGCCGCCCCGGCGCCCGCGCCGTCCGCGGTGCCCTCCGAACCCGCCGAGAGCGGCCGGGGCCTGTGCCTCATCCGGGAGCTCGCCGACCATGTGGACTTCGGCAACAAGCCTGGGCGCGGCGGCGCGGTGATCAGTTTCGACAAGGTCCTCAAGTGGCGGGAAGACGCCCCGCTCGCCGTTTGATCGCGGCCTTCGGCCTTGCTCGTCCTCAAGCTCCCCCAAGCTCTTAAGGAGCAGGGAGGTACCCCCTCGACGGGCTCAAAACTTCCTCCACGTAGACGTCGAGTGCAGGGCGCGGTGCTCGGCCGAGCAGGGTGCGGAGTTGGTTGTTCTCGATGGCCGTGCCGTCGAGGAAGCCGCCCGCTATTGCCGAGTACGTGCTCATGAGCATCGGAACCTGGAAGGGGAGGGCCTGACCCGCCGTGGTGATCGCCTCGCGGGTCGCGGTGAGGGTGCCGGGTTCGTAGTGGCCGCCGACGGCGTCGGCCAGGTCCGCGCCGCCCAGGGCCTGTTCGCCGACGAGTTCGTAGGTGCGGCCCGCGTGCGGTGCCGGGTCCGTGGCCACGCGGACGGTGGCGCCGGTGATCATGAGCATGGGAACGTTCCCCCGTCGTTCTGGGTTCGATAGGAGCGGGCGGCGGTGGTCGCCGGGCCCACAACCATCGTGATCACTCGTGGACGGTCACGTAAGGAGGCACTTCGATGTCAGCAGGGCACACGGCGATAACCACCCCCGGCGAAACGGTCGCGGGCGAGCCGGTGATCAGCTGCGAGACGCCGCAGGACGAGTGCGGGGTCAGGGACGTCCTGGACCGGCTCGGCGACGGTCTACGTAGTCGTCGAACTCGCCTCCGGAGTCCTGCGGTTCAAGGAGCTCCAGCGCCGCATCCACGGCGGCATCTCGCAGCGCATGCTGACCCTGACGGTGCGGCGCCTGGAGCGTGACGGTCTGGTGAGGCGCACGGTGTACCCGACGATCCCGCCGCAGGTCGAGTACGAACTGACGGATCTCGGCCACAGCCTCACGTACCTGGTGAAGTCCCTGGCGGACTGGTCGATCGCCCACCGCCCGGACATCGCGGCGGCGCGGGAGGCGTACGACGAGCGCGCGGCCCGGGCGGAGCCGGGCACCGTCGGCACCCCGCGCTGACGCCGCCCCGGCGGCGGCGTACGTCTTACAACTCCGCCTCCCCCGAAGGCGGCAGCACCCGGCACAGTGCCTCCACCGCCGCCGCGTACGCGTGCTCGGGTGGGGTCGCGTAGCCGACCACCAGGCCGTCGGGCTCGTGCGTGGACGCGGCCGGGTGCCGGAAGTCCGCCAGGCCGTCGAGGCCGACTCCCTGCCACGCGGCGGCCTTCACCGCGGACGCCTCCGTGCCGGGCGGCAGCCGGAGCACGGCGTGCAGGCCGGCCGAGATGCCGGTGACGGTGATGTGCGGGGCGCGTTCGGCGAGGGCGGCGACGAGGTGGTCGCGGCGGCGGTAGCGCTGGCGCATGCGGCGGACGTGCCGGTCGTAGTGTCCGGAGTCGATGAGGTCGGCGAGGGTGAGCTGGTCGGGGACGCTCGCCCAGGCCTCCCGCTCGCCCTTGGCGGTGACGACGGCGTCGACCAGGTGCTCCGGAAGGACCATCCAGCCGAGCCGCACGGCGGGCGACAGGCTTTTGCTCACCGAGCCGACGTACACGACGCGTTCGGGGTCCAGACCCTGGAGGGCGCCGACGGGCTCACGGTCGTAGCGGAACTCCCCGTCGTAGTCGTCCTCCAGGATCAGGCCGTCGCGGGTGCGGGCCCAGTCGACGGCGGCGTTGCGGCGCGCGGGGTGCAGGGGGCCGCCGGTCGGGAACTGGTGCGCCGGGGTGAGCAGCAGCGCGCGGACCGGACCCGGCACGTCCGCCAACTCCTCGACCCGGGCGCCGTGTTCGTCCAGGGACAGCGGCACCGTACGCACCTCGGCGGCGTCCAGGATCGAGCGGTGGAAGCCGAGTCCGTACGCCTCCATGGCGACCGGCCCGCGCAGCACCCCACCGCCCGCGCCGCCCCCGGGCCCGCCGCACAGCACCCGCAGCGCGTGTGCGAAGCCGGAGCACACCACGATCCGGTCAGGATCTGTCCGGGTCCCGCGTACGCGGGAGAGGTATCCGGCGAGTGCCCGGCGCAGCTCGACGCGGCCCTGCGGATCGCCGGGACCGAAGGCCTCGTTGGGCGCGGCGGTGAGGGCCCGCCGGGCGGCGGCGAGCCAGGCGGCGCGCGGGAACGAACCGGCGTCCGGCAGGCCCTGGACGAGGTTGTACGCGGGGCGTGCGGGCGCGGTGGGGGAGCGCTTGGGGATCCGGGCACGCGGCGGGGGCGCGGCGCGCTCGGCGACGCGGGTGCCCGAGCCCTGCCGGGCGGTCAGCCAGCCCTCGGCGACGAGTTCGGCGTACGCGTCGGCGACGGTGTTGCGGGCGACGCCGAGGTCGGCGGCCAGCGAGCGGTACGGGGGCAGCCGGGTGCCGGGGGCAAGCCGCCCGTCCTGGACGGCGGCCCGCAGCGCGCGGATCAGGGCGGCCCGGCGACTGCCCCCGCCGGAGAGCTCCAGGTGCAGGTCACTGCCGATGCGCTCCGCCGGATTGACCCATGATTCCGCCATGGGAACGCACTCTATCCGCGGTCTTTCGGCAAGTAGCCGCGGCTGCAGGCCAGCCCCGGCGCCCCCTCAGCGTCAGCTCCTCAGCTTCGCCATCCACAGCTCGACCTCGCCGGACCGACGAGGCAGCGCCGCCGACAGGTTCCGGTTGCCGTCCTCCGTGACGAGGATGTCGTCCTCGATGCGCACGCCGATGCCGCGGTACTCCTCCGGCACCGTCAGGTCGTCAGCCTGGAAGTACAGACCGGGCTCGACGGTCAGGCACATGCCGGGCTCAAGGGTGCCGTCGGCGTACGTCTCGCGGCGGGCGGCCGCGCAGTCGTGGACGTCCATGCCGAGCATGTGGCCGGTGCCGTGCAGCGTCCAGCGGCGCTGCAGCCCCAGCTCCAGGACGCGCTCGACCGGACCCTCGACGAGACCCCACTCGACCAGCTTCTCGGCGAGCACGCGCTGCGCGGCGTCGTGGAAGTCACGGAACTTCCCGCCCGGCTTGACCGCCGCGATACCGGCCTCCTGGGCCTCGTACACCGCGTCGTAGATCTTCTTCTGCAGCTCGTTGAAGCGGCCGTTGATCGGCAGCGTGCGGGTGACGTCCGCCGTGTAGTACGTGTGCGTCTCCACGCCCGCGTCGAGCAGGAGCAGCTCGCCGGAGCGCACGGCGCCGTCGTTGCGTACCCAGTGCAGGGTGGTCGCGTGCGGCCCCGCGGCGCAGATGGAGCCGTAGCCGATGTCGTTGCCCTCGACGCGGGCGCGCAGGAAGAAGGTGCCCTCGATGTAGCGCTCGGAGGTGGCCTCGGCCTTGTCGAGGACCTTCACCACGTCCTCGAAGCCGCGCACCGTGGAGTCCACGGCCTTCTGCAGCTCGCCGACCTCGAACGCGTCCTTGACAAGACGGGCCTCGGAGAGGAAGACGCGCAGTTCCTCGTCGCGCTCGGCGGTGACCTTGTCGGTGAGCGCCGTCTCGATCCCGGCGTCGTACCCGCGCACCACCCGGACGGGCCCGGTGGCCTCGCGCAGCGCGTCCGCCAGCTCGCGCACGTCGGAGGCGGGGATGCCGTACAGCTGCTCCGCCTCGGTGAGGGAGTGCCGGCGGCCGACCCACAGCTCGCCCTGGCCGTCGAGCCAGAACTCGCCGTTCTCCCGGTTGGAGCGCGGCAGGAGGTAGATCGTCGCCTTGTGGCCCTCGCCGACGGGCTCCATGACGAGGACGCCGTCCTCGGTCTGGTTGCCGGTGAGGTACGCGTACTCGACCGACGAGCGGAACGCGTACTCCGTGTCGTTCGAGCGGGTCTTCAGGTTGCCCGCGGGGATCACCAGGCGCTCGCCCGGGAAGCGCGCGGAGAGCGCGGCACGGCGCGCGGCGGTGTGCTCCGCCTGCGGCACCGGCGCCAGGTCGTGCAGCTCGGTGTCGGCCCAGCCGGACTTCATGTTCTCGGCGAGCTCGTCGGAGACACCGGGGTAGAGGCCGTTCTTGCGCTGCTTGATCGGCTCTTCTTCCGTCTCCACCAGCTCTTCCGGGGTCTCCGGGTTGAGGGCGTCCGACACGGTCTGCCTCCTGTTTGACGGCTATGTACGACACTGGGCCGCCTCCATCGTACGGTCGTACGGAAGGGGGCCCAGGGCCGGAAGGCCTGTTACAGGAACGCCACCGGCTCAGTCGAAGCGTGCCGCGAGCAGCACCACGTCCTCCTCGCTGTCGGCCGCGGCGAGACCCTCCGGCAGGACCGTGCACAGCACGTGGTCGGCGATCGCCCCGGCGTCCTCGCGGGCGGCCCTCGGTACGCTCACGGCGGCCGCGTGCAGCTTGGCGAAGGCCCGGTCCATCGGCTCGCCGGTGCGGTGAAGCAGCCCGTCCGTATAGAGAAGCAGCGTTTCTCCCGGCTCCGGGCGCAGCTCCACGCTCGGCGCCTCCCAGCAGGCGAGCATCCCGAGCGGCGCCGACAGGGACGTCTCCACGAACTCCGTGCGCCGCTCGCCGACGATCAGCGGCGGGCTGTGCCCGGCCCCGGCGAGCACGATCTTGCGCAGGGCGGGCTCGCAGTACGCGAACAGGGCGGTGGCCGAGCGCGCGGGCTCGGTCAGGCGGAGCAGCAGCTCCAGGTCCGACAGGACGGCGACCGGGTCCTCGCCCTCCATCACCGCGTACGCCCGCAGGGAGGCCCGCAGCCGCCCCATCGCGGCGACCGCGCTGGGCCCGGACCCGGTGACGGAGCCGACCGCGAGGCCGAGCGCCGCCTCGGGCAGGGGCAGCGCGTCGAACCAGTCGCCGCCGCCGCGCGGACCGGTGTGGTGCCGGGCCGCGAGCTGCACGCCGGCGACGCGCGGCAGCCGCTGGGGCAGCAGCTCCTCGCGCAGGGTCGCCTCGGTCGTGCGGGCGCGGTCCAGCTCCACCAGGCGCGCCAGGTGCTCGGTGGCGTGCTGGACGTAGAGGCCGATGAGGTGCCGTTGGCGCGCGGCCGGTTCGGCGGGCTCGTCGTACAGCCAGACCGCCGCGCCGACGCGTCCCGCCGCGTCGGTGACCAGCGGCAGCGCATAGCTCGCGGCGTATCCGAGGCGGGCGGCGACCTCGCGGTGGCGCGGGTCGAGGGTGTCGTCGGCGAAGAGGTCGGGCTGCACGATCTCGGTGACGGGGGGCCGGGGCGCGGGGGTGGTGGCGCCCGTGGCGGCCGCCGGGCCCGGGGTGTCGGCGGCGGTCGTGGCGGACGAGGCCGTCGTGGTGCCGGGCGTGCCGGTGGGCACCGCGTCAGGGAGGGACGCGGCGGGGAGGGCGGCGGCAGTGGCGTCGAGCAGTCGGCCGAACGACGTGGCGCCGCGCGGGACCGTCTCCAGGTGACCGAGGTCGGCGCGGGCGAGGCCGAGGCCGACGGTGGTGTCGGGGCCGCGGCCGTCGGCGGGCTCCAGGACGGCGAGGCCGCGGCGGGCGCCGACCAGGGCGGCTCCGGCGCGCAGGAGTTCGTCGAGGGCGCCGTCGAGTGTGCTCGTGCGGGACAGGCGTTCGGTGAGTTCGTGCAGCGTGGTGAGGTCGGAGACCCAGCCGGCGAGGCGGTCCTGGATCAGCGCTCCCGGGGCGGCCCGGGCGTATGAGGCGGTGGGGCCGGGCGGGGCAGTGTGGGCGGGCGGCGGAACTGTGGAATCGATTCCGGCCACTTTCGGAAGGTGAGGGGCGTTCATGTCTGACGGCTTTCCGGCCGGTGCGTATTGCTCAATAGCATCGCAAACCCCCTGTCATTCTGCGCCGCTAGCAATGTCTCCACATCTACACGCAGTGGAGAGGGGATGTCCAGCATTGTCCTGCGAGGATTCCTGGTGTCCAGAGGTGCGGACGTGAATTCTGCGAACTGTAAGCGATCTTGAAAACTTGGCCGGAAACTGTTGCAGTGAAGGGCATATTGCGGTCGACTGACATTGTTCGAAGGAGCGTCACAGCGGTCGTGATGGGTACGTACTCGGTGATGGCCAGGGGCAGTTGAGCGGTGCCCGGAACCTGGCGGCGGACCCGGGCGTCTTAACCCACGGCGACCGTGCCCCATCCTCCCGTGGCACGGGCGGCACGAAATACGCGGGACGGCAAACGCCAGGCGCCGCCACCCCACGCCACGTTAACGCTCGGCCCATAGGGGAGCCCCATGCCGCAGGCTGGGGTGTGATGCGCCAGCTTGTACGCACCTGTACGCACTTGCATGCACCTAGTACGCGCACCTCGTACGCACGGCGATAGAGATCCACACATGGTGTGATGTGGCCCGAAGTGTCCCTCTGCGTGTAACGGAAAGGAACGAGCGCTCATGCGCGAGATCCTCGGAAGGCGACGCAGGCTCCTGTCCTGGCGAATCGGTAGGAAGTCTGACCAGAGTCCCGCTCTGCTCGGCGCGGCCCTGACCTTCGCGACGGCATGGCACTGGCCCGTGCTGCCGGGAGTCGGCATCGAAGGCCAGGCCAGGCAGGGTTTCGCCGCACTCGCCGAGCGCCAGGGCGACACACGCGGCAAGAGGACCAAAAAGAACGGCAAGGGTGCCGACGGCGGCCGCGGCGTCTTCGCCCCGCGCGGCCGGACCGCGCGCTGCGCCTGCCCCGACCCCGAGTGCGCGTTCCCGGGCGCCCATCCGCTGGACCCGGGACTGCTCGCCGCGACCACCGACGAGCGCATGGTGCGCTGGTGGTGGACCAACCGCCCCGGCGCACCGGTGCTCCTCGCCACCGGCGGACGCGCCCCGTGCGCCGTGAGCCTGCCCGCGGTGGCAGGCGCGCGCGCCCTCTCCGCGCTCGACGAGGCCGGCATTCGCCTCGGTCCGGTCATCGCGACCCCGGCCCGCGTCTTCATCCTCGTCGCGCCGTATTCGATGGAGCAGTTGGGCGCGCTGCTGTACGCCAAGGACTGGGTGCCCGGCTCGCTGCGCTTCCACGGAGAGGGCGGGTACGTCGCCCTGCCGCCGTCCGAGACGGGTCAGGGCCAGGTGCGCTGGGAGCGGGCACCGCTGCCCGGCTCGGCCGCGCCCTGGGTGCCGGACGTCCAGGCCGTCGTGGACGCGGTGGTCGACGCGCTCACTCGTACGGGTGTGAGCGCGCCCGAGTTGTGAGGGAATAGGGCGCGGGGCGAACGGGCCGGGGGCCCTTGGTCGTTATGTTCGGGCCATGCACCCGCGCCCGGCCGTGAATCCCCGTCTGCTCGCGCTCCTGGGCGTCGTGGCCGGAGCCGTGCTGTTGCCGTTCGCCGGCGCGTCCGCGGGGCCCGTGCTCCAGGACGACGCCAAGCGCCCCGCCGCGCCTCCCCCGGAGCGCGCGGCCGAGCTCGCCGCGGCCCCCGAAGGGCGCTCCCCCGCTCCGGAAGGCCACGCCCCGGCCCCAGAAGACGGCGCCCCGGCCCCGGAAGGCCCCGGCGAACCGCCGTCCCGGCCGCAGGACACGCCCCCGCGCGAAACCACCGCCCGCTGCGGCCCCGAACTCTCCACGCCGGACGGCGTCGACGCCCAGACCTGCGTCCTGACGCAGGGCGACGACACCTGGGGCCGTACCTACTACCGCAACGCCACCGGCCGCACGCTGAAGGCCGTACTGACCGTCATGGGTCCCAAGGGGCGCACCGTGCAGATGCACTGCGCCGTGGGCGCGGAGGACGAGCCGGCGGCGTGCGAGACACCCCGGGAGCGCACGGCGGGCGCCGCGGCGCAGTACGCGGCGGTGGCGGAGTTCGCGACTGAGAGCGGCGACGCGCTACTGCTGCGTTCGGGCAGCAACTAGGCCGCGGCCCGGGGCAGTTGAGCGTGCGACTTTTTGCCGGGCATGGAAACGCCCGGTTGCTGGCGACGGGGGATGCACCAGCAACCGGGCTACCTGAACGGTAACAAGAGATCGGCGCTTGGCAAATTCGATCTCAGTTATCCGGACAGGGATTTACCTGTACTCAAGGGGAGTTGTGACGGGAGTCACGCCTTCCGATCCGACTGACTGGTGGGTCAGTGACGGCGGGCGCCGACCCGCGTCCGGCGCCTCCTCGGCCGAGGGCGACCTGACGGTCAGCTGAGGGCGGCCTGCCGGTCGGCTGAGGGTGATCTGCCGGTCAGCTGAGGGTGACCTGCCGGTTGGTGAGGCCGCCGCGCGCCCGCCGCTCCTCCGGGGTGAGCGGCTCCGTCGCCGCGAGCGCCTTCGCGAGCCGCCCGGCGAACTCGGCGGCGGGCTGCTCGACGTCCTTCGCCCCCATGACGCTCGGCAGGTCCCACACCGGCACTGTCAGGCCGTGCGCGCGGAAGGAGCCGACGAGGCGCGTGCCCTCGCCGAGGCTCGACGTACCGGCCGCGTGCAGCCGCGCGAGCGCGTCGAGCAGCTGCTCCTCGGGGTGCGGCATCACCCACCGCAGGTGGTTCTTCTCCGGGGTCTCGCACCAGTACGCGGCGTCCACTCCGGGGAGCTTGACGGTCGGGATGGCGGCGGCATTCGCGCGCTCCAGGGACGCGGACACCTCCGGCGTGGCGTTCTCGGCGTCCGGCACCCAGAACTCGAACCCGGAGTGCACGACCGGCTCGAACGCGCTCTTCTCGTCGATCAGGTCCTGCAGGCGCGGCCCCTCGGAGGGCGCGCGGCGGCCGGCGACCGGCTGGCCGGGCTCGGTGGTGAGCGCGCGCTCCAGCGTGTCGGCGAGGTCGCGGCTGATGTCGCCGGACGAGGTGTCGTTCTGCAGGCCGAGCAGCACCGAGCCGTCGTCGCGGCGCAGCGCGGGCCAGGCCATCGGCAGGACGGTCGCCAGCGTCACGGAGGGCACGCCCTCGGGCAGGCCGCTCTTCAGGGTGAGCTCGACGGTCGCGGCCGGCACCAGCTCGCGCAGGGCCACCCAGTCGCACTCGCGGGGCAGGCCCTCGAAGGGGCGCTGCACCAGCTCGGTCACCGCGTGCGCGGCGGCCCGGCCGTGACAGGCCTTGTAGCGGCGGCCCGAACCGCAGGGGCAGGGTTCCCGGGCGCCGACGACCGGGACCTCGTGGTCCTTGAGCTGCGGCTGCTTGCCCTTGCTGCCCTGGTTGCCCTTGGTCTGCGGGCGCTTCTTGGCCATCGTGGGTGTCTCCCGGTTACGGCTCGCTTGCGTACGGGCGCGAGCCTAGCCGTTCACCGGTGGGGGGACTGAGCTCCGTAGGCCTCGGTTCACGTCCTCAGTCCACGTCGTCGAAAGGGTCCGTGAACCCCAGGTCGGATATCGCTGCCGCCGACGGCGCGGCGACGCGCGTAGCGAAATCCTCGTGACGGTGCCCGGATTGCACCAGGGCCCAGACGGTCACCTCGCCGCGGGTGTCGTCGCGGACGCCCCAGGCCTCGGCGAGGGCGGTGATGATGTTGAGCCCGCGGCCGCCGTGGGCCGTGACCGAGGGAGTGGCCGGAACGGGGCGGGTCGGTCCGCCGCCGTCCGTCACCTCGACCGTGAGCCGTCCGGTCTTGTCGACGCGCCATGCGGCGCGCACGTCTCCGTCGTCGCCGCCACCGTCCCCGTTCATCCCCTCGCCCAGCGGCCTGCCGTGCCGGCAGGCGTTGCTGAGGAGTTCGGAAAGGATCAGTACGGCATCGTCGATGACCGATTCGGGCACTCCGCTGATGCGCAGCTGGTCGCGCATCCGGTGCCTTGCTTCCCCCACGCCCGCAGGACCATGGGGTACGGCCATGCTCGACGACGCGGGCACCTCCCGTGCCACCACAAACGCCACCCCCGAGACCTCCTTTGCCCCACGCCACGGTGTGGATGCCCCAATGGACTGGACCGGAAACCGGCCAACACCGGGATGGTGACGCACTCGTCACGATCGAATACGCACCGAACGCGCCGGTGCACTCCCCGTAACGAAGGTCAGCACCGGCCCAGTTGGGACAGGACCTGCTTCGGGCGGTTGGTGATGATCGCGTCGACGTCGAGGCGGACGCAGAGCTCGACGTCCGCGGGTTCGTTCACGGTCCACACGTGGACCTGGTGCCCGGCGCGCTTGAGCTTGGCGACGTACCCGGGGTGGTTGCGTACGATCCGGATGCCCGGGCCCGCGATCCGTACGCCCTGGGGGAGCCGGCCGTCGCGGTGGCGGGGCGAGACGAACTGCATCAGATAGACGGTCGGCAGCGTCGGGGACGCGGCCCGCACGCGGTGCAGCGAGCGCGCCGAGAAGCTCATGACACGGATGGGCGAAGGGCCGTCGGCGGGCGGTGCGTCGAGGCCGAAGCGCTTGAGCAGATGCAGCAGCCGGTCCTCGACCTGGCCCGCCCAGCGGGTGGGGTGTTTGGTCTCGATGGCGAGCTGGACGTGCCGCCCGGAGGCATTGTTTTCGGCCACGAGTTCCAGGAGCCGCTCCAGCGTGAGCACCGAGGTGTCCGCCGGGTCGGGCCCCATCTCCCAGTCGGGTCCCTCGCCGTCGATGCCCCCGGGGAGGGCCTCGACGCCGTTCTTCCAGGAGCCGAAGTCGAGGGCGGCCAGGTCGGCGAGCTCCAGTGCGGAGACGGCGCCGCGGCCGTTGGAGGTGCGGTTCACCCGGCGGTCGTGGACACAGACGAGATGGCCGTCCGCGGTGAGCCGTACATCGCATTCGAGGGCGTCTGCGCCGTCCTCCACCGCCTTCTTGTACGCGGCCAGGGTGTGCTCCGGGGCGTCCTCGGAGGCTCCGCGGTGGGCGACGACCTGGATGTGGTGCTGTCGTGCGTGGGTCACCGCGTCATCGTGCCATCGTCCGGGCGCCGCGGAACGCGCCGGTCCGAGTCGTCCGGCCGGACCGTCCGCGGCTGCCCGGGGCCGTCCGGCTTGCCCTTCCGAATCGGGTCGTTTCGCCCGCCGTGAACGCACAGCATCGGCTTATGGTGCCCTGACAGCCCATGGGAAAAGCTGACTACAGACAAAACTGAACCGATCTGATCGTTTGCTGCTCTCAGGCCGTGACCGAGTACGACAGCGTGGACCGAGGAGAAGAAGCTGTGAGCACCGAGAACGAGGGCACTGAGGTACCCCCGGCCCCGTCCGCACCTCCTGTGCCGGTGGACACTCCCGCTGCTTCCGCCCCCGACGCGCCGGAGCCGACGCCACCGGCGCCGTCGTCGGGCCCGTCCGGGCCGACCACCCCCGCCGCCTCCGAGGGCCCCGGAGGGGAGCAGCCCGCCGCACCGCCCCCCGCCCCGGCACAGACCCCGGCCGCCCCTGCCCCCGCCCCGAGCGTCCCCGATCCGTACGCACACACCGCCGCGCACGTCGGCGCGGGTCAGACCGCCGCCGGTCAGACCCCCTCCGGGCACGCGTCTTCGGGGCACGCCCCCGCCGGTGCCTGGCCGCCGCCCCCGCCGCCGGCCGTGCCGACGTATGCGCAGGGTGGCGGCTCCGGTTCCGGCTGGGGCGCGTCCTGGACGGCGGAGCAGCCGTCGGCGCCCAAGCCGGGCGGGCGGCGCGGCGGCCTGGTCGCGGCGGTGCTCGCGGCGGCGCTGGTCGCGGGTGGCGTCGGCGGCGGCCTCGGCTTCTGGGCGGCGGACCGCAACGAGGACACCGGCACGGACTCGACGACGGTCTCCGCGTCGGACTCCCCGGCCGACCTCAAGCGCGAGCCCGGCTCGGTCGCGGACATCGCGAACAAGGCGCTGCCGAGCGTCGTCACCATCGAGGCCCAGAGCGGCAGCGGCGAGGGCGGCACGGGCACCGGCTTCGTGTACGACGAGCAGGGCCACATCATGACCAACAACCACGTGGTGGCGTCCGCGGCCGAGGGCGGCAAGCTGTCGGCGACGTTCTCGAACGGCAAGAAGTACGACGCCGAGGTCGTGGGCCGGGCCGAGGGCTATGACGTGGCGATCATCAAGCTCAAGGACAAGCCGGCGAGCCTGAAGCCGATCCCGCTCGCCAACTCCGACAAGGTGGCCGTCGGGGACTCCACGATCGCGATCGGCGCGCCCTTCGGCCTCTCCAACACGGTCACGACGGGCATCGTCAGCGCCAAGAACCGCCCGGTGACCTCCAGCGACGGCGGCAGCAAGAGCTCGTACATGAGCGCGCTGCAGACCGACGCCTCCATCAACCCGGGCAATTCCGGCGGCCCGCTCCTGGACGCGCGCGGCGCGGTCATCGGCATCAACTCCGCGATCAAGCCCGCCGACAGCGGCGGCCTCGGGGGCGGCGGCCAGTCGGGCTCGATCGGCCTGGGCTTCGCGATCCCGGTGAACCAGGCGAAGAACGTCGCCCAGCAGCTGATCAAGACGGGCGAGGCGACGTATCCGGTGATCGGCGCGTCGGTGTCCCTGGGGGACACGTCGCACGGCGCGACCATCTCCGACCGCGGGGCCGGCGGCTCCGGCGCGGCGGTGGAGCCGGGCGGCCCCGCGGACAAGGCGGGCCTCAAGTCCGGCGACGTCATCAAGAAGCTGGACGACGTGGTCATCGACAGCGGCCCGACCCTGATCGGCCAGATCTGGACCCACAAGCCCGGCGACACCGTCAAGATCACCTACGAACGCGACGGCAAGGAGCGCACGGTCGACGTGGTCCTGGGCGCACGCAAGGGCGACGGCTGACCCGCTACTCTTGACCCCGCGCCGCCGCCGTCCACCGGCCGCGGGCGCGGGGTGGGTTGCCCGAGCGGCCTAAGGGAACGGTCTTGAAAACCGTCGTGGTTCACGCCACCGTGGGTTCAAATCCCACACCCACCGCGGGTGCCGGCCGTAAGGCCTGACGAGGCGGGGTGACCGAAGCTTTCGGTCACCCCGCCTCGTTTTGGTTTCCGACTCGAACTCCGCGTCGGGGCTCGTGTATCCGTGGGCCGCCCGGGTGAGGTGGCGGTACCTCGGTGGGGTGCGGGCGGGTTAAGGGGGCGGCAGGGCGGTGGGCAGTGGTCACGCGGGCCGGTGCCCCGGAGGTGCGGGCGTCGTGCCCCGTCGGGCGTGCTGCCGGAACTGGAAGGGGAGCTTCGGGCATGAGGATCGTTGAGGCTGTTGTGGGTGCGGTGGGCGCTGTGGGTGCGGTGAGCTCGGCGGGGGCCGTGGGCGCGGTCATGGTGCTGGGGGCGGCGGCGCCCGCGTCGGCCGCCGGGGAATCGTCGGGGGAGAGCCTGGCCGTCACGTCGTTGGTCGCGCGGGATTCGTTCGACGAGGTTCCCGGGGAGGAGATCATCGACGGCTCGGCGTTGCGCTCGCTGCCGATCGCCGGGCTGCCGCTTTCCTAGCCGGGGTTGGGGGTGGGGCCGGGGTTCTGGCCGGGGCCAGGGTTTCTTTCTGGCCGGGGCCGGTCGACCGCTCGCCTAGTCGTGGCCGGTCAGCCGCGCCGCGGACGCGATCGTCGAGCGGGCCTCGCGGAGGGTGAGGCCCACGCGGAGCGCCGCGTCCGTGAGGGGCCCGGCGAGGGCCTCGCCGAGGCCGTTCTCGTAGGCGCGGCAAGCCGCCCAGAACAGGCGGGTGTTGCGCTGGCCCTCGTGCGCGGCGAGGACGAACTGGACCAGGCCCTGGCCCTGTTGGGGTGCCGGCGGGCCGTCCGCGCGCGGGGGCGTGGACCTGCGGCGCGGTGACGGGGCGAGCAGGCGCAGGAGCGCGGGCGGGCAGGCGGCCGGCGGGAGGTGGGCCGTGCCGGGCACCGTGCTGTAGACGCCGTGTTCGGTACGGGAGCCGGGGCCGACCAGATAGCCGCCCGCGCCGCGGATGTCGATTCCGGGGGCAAGGCGTCCCGCCGAGTTGGGCACCACCGTGTCGGGCGGCCCCGACAGCCAGATGTGGCGGCCGCCGCTCGGCGTCGCCACGACGACGGTCTCCGGGATGGTGAACAGGTGCCGCAGCGCCAGCTCGCGCAGCGCGGCCGGGGCGTCGGCGCCGGACTTGGTGTCCAGGTCGATGCCGATCAGGTGGTACGGCGCGAGACCGCACGCGATGCCGTAACCGGAGGCCCAGGGCGCGGCGGCGAACAGTTCGCGGATGCGCAGCGGGTCGGTCGACGCGTCGTACACACCGTGCCCCATGCGGCCGCACTCGCCCCGGCACGCCGACGGCTGCGGGTCCTCGTGGTGCGGCGAGCGCAGCGCCGGGAGCTTGGTCCGGGAGAGCGGGATGACGGCGAGACCGCGCTCGGCCGCGGACAGGGCGTGGGCGAGCGCGAGCGTGGCGGTGTGCCGCTCGGCGGCGGAGCGGGGGTCGGGGGTGGAGCGTGGGCCGGGGGCGTTCCGGCCTACGGCGGGGCCGCGGTCCCTGACGGGGTCGTGGTCTCCGGCGGGTTCGTGGCCCCCGACAGGGTGGTGGTCCCCGGCGGGTTCGTGGCCCCCGACGCGGCCGTGGTCCCCGGCGGGTTCGTGGTCCCCGCCCGGGCAGCCCCGAGCGCGGCCTTCGGGTGCGGGGCCGGACGACATGGGCCTGCGGTCGGGCGCGTGGTCGGGCCTGCGGTCCGAGGCGGGGTCAGGCCTGCGATCAGGCGTGTGGTCAGGGGTGTTGCGGTCTGCGGCATGGCGGTCGATGGGAGCCATGAATTCATTTTCGTACAAGCGTTCGAAGAAGGGAAGGGGGGTGGCCCGGGGTGGCGCGTCGTGAGCGGACGGCGCCCCCTCACTTCGGGTGATTGCCGGAACGCTTCAGCCCGTGCGGCGACTGGGCCGCGCCCCCGGAGCGGCGCCGCGCCGACACGCTGCGGATGCAAAGCGGGTTTATCGACTTGTCCTCACGCTTGCGAGGGAATCGTGTCTTCCGGGGTGGTTCGGCGGGGATTCGGTGGGCAACTCTGGACTCGCGACGTCGTGCAGATCCAGAAACCGAGGCGGTCGGCCAACTGCCTTGGAGCAAGAGCTACTTGAGGCGCTCCCGGCTTCCCGCCGGTGCGTGACTCCCCGTCCTGGAGGAAAAACATGGCAAGCATCCGTACCGCCCGCGCCCTCGCCGCTGTCGCGGCCCTGCCCCTCGCCGCCGCTCTCTTCTCCGGTGTTGCGATGGCCGACAACGGCTCGTTCGCGGACGACGGATCCAACGCGGGTGTGGCTACGGTCACCGGCAGCGGCGTCGGCGACGACAACGAAGGCAACTCGTCCACTACGCAGCAGCAGGCGGTCGGCACGGGCGCCTCGAACCAGAGCAACACGGCCCAGGTGAACGGTTCCGCGTTCACGAACATCGAGCAGTCGAACAGCAACGTCTCCGTGAACTTCAGCGAACTGTGGTGACCACGGGCCTCGTCGGGGAGTGATCCTCGGGGGCCTGCTCAGTGGGGTGATGTGACGGCTGCGCGGCGGTGCCTGGGGCACCGTCGCGCAGCTGTGTTCGGGGCCGTGTGCCGGGCGGCGGTATGCGAGGCCGTGTTCGCCGGTTGCCGGGCACCTCCGGGACGCGCGACCCGCCACGGAGCCCGCCACGGGGCCTTGACGCCGGTTCTGTTTCTGACGGACAGTCAGAAATCCTTGCCGGTACGAGACGGAGAGGCCGCCGCCGTGCACCTCGCCCCCACCGAACGCCAGCAGCGCCTGCGCGCCGAGCTGCGCGCGTACTTCCGCGAACTGCTGCCCGACGGCCCGCCCGCGGGCGACGACCCGGCCGCGCAGCGCCGGATCCTGCGGCGGATCGGCGCCGACGGGCTGCTCGGCCTCGGCTGGCCCGTCGCGTACGGCGGCCAGGGGCGCGGCCCCGACGAGCAGTTCGTGTTCTTCGACGAGGCGTACCGCGCGGGCGCGCCCGTGTCGATGGTCACGCTGAACACCGTCGGGCCGACCCTCATGAAGTACGGGACCAAGGAACAGAAGGCCGCCTTCCTGCCCGGCATCCTGCGCGGGGAAACCGTCTTCGCGATCGGTTACAGCGAGCCGTCCGCCGGGACCGACCTCGCCGCGTTGCGCACCAAAGCCGTACGGGACGGCGGCAGCTGGGTCGTCGACGGGCAGAAGATCTTCACCTCCAACGCCCAGAACGCCGACTGGATCTGGCTCGCCTGCCGCACCGACCCGGACGCGCCCAAGCACCGCGGCATCTCGATCCTCCTCGTGCCGACCGACTCCCCCGGCTTCTCCTGGACCCCGATCGAGACCGTCGGCGGCCTGACCACGACGGCGACGTACTACGACGGCGTACGCGTGCCCGCGGGGAACCTCGTCGGCGAGGAGAACGGCGGCTGGGGCCTCATCACCGAACAGCTCAACCACGAGCGGGTCGCGCTCGCCGCGATCGGCATGCAGGCCGAGGACTTCTACGCGGCCGCGCGCACCGCGGCTTGCTCACCTGATCCGGTGACAGGCGAACGTCGGATTGACGCTCCGTGGGTCCGTTTGAAACTGGCCGAAGCGCATGCCCGGCTCGCGGCAACGCGCCTGCTCAACTGGCGTTTGGTGGGGGATGTGGGGGCCGGTCGGCTGGCCCCCGGGGACGCGAGCGGCGTGAAGTTCGCGGGAACCGAATCGGCGGTCGAGGTGTACCGAATATGTCAGGAGATCACGGGGGACGCGGGGCTCGTGCGGGCCGGCTCACCGGGATCCCTGGCGCTGGGTGCGCATCCGCGCACGGGGACGGGGACGGCCGGGGACGGGGAGCTGGAGCGGATGAACAGGGCGGCGCAGATCAACACCTTCGGGGGCGGGGTGAGCGAGGTGCAGCGGGAGATCGTGGCGACGATGCGGCTCGGGATGCGGAGGGGGCGGCGATGACGCGTGGGGCGACTGAAGCGACCGAAGCGACTGAAGCGGCGGATACGACTGAAGCGGCAGAGACGGCCGGGTCGGACGAGCTGTACGAGAAGTTGAAGGCGTACGAGGGGCGGGCCGCCGCCGTGGCGGGGCGCGGCAAGGACCCGGTGAACGGGCCGATGATCAGGCACTGGTGCGAGGCGATGGGGGACACCGACGCGGCGTACACCGGGCCGGAGGCCGTCGCGCCGCCGACCATGCTCCAGGTGTGGACGATGGGCGGCCTCTCGGGCCACAGCGGCCGTTCGGAGGCGTACGACGAACTGTTCGCCCTGCTCGACGACGCCGGTTACGCCTCGGTGGTGGCGACCGACTGCGAGCAGGAGTATCTGCGGCCGCTGCGCCCCGGGGACGAGATCACCTTCGACGCGGTGATCGAGTCGGTGTCCGAGCACAAGACGACCAAGCTCGGTACGGGGTATTTCGTGACGACGCGGATGGACGTCCGCGCGGACGGCGAACCGGCGGGGACGCACCGCTTCCGGATCCTCAAGTACGCGCCCGCGCGGCGGACGCCGAAGGCGGCGGCTCCCGCCGACGGGCGCAGGCAGCCAAGTGCCAGTGCCAGTGCCGGTGCCGGTGCCGGTGCCACGAGCAAGCGGCCGCGTCCCGTGATCAACAGGGACAACGCGGGGTTCTGGGACGGCGTGGCCCGGCACCGGCTGCTCATCCAGCGCTGCGGCGCCTGCGCCCGCCTGCGCTTCCCCTGGCTGCCGGGCTGCAACGCCTGCGGCTCGCCGGAGTGGGACACGGTCGAGGCGAGCGGCGAGGGCGCGGTTTATTCGTACGTCGTGATGCATCACCCGCCGTTTCCGGCCTTCACGGTGCCGGAGCACGCCGCCGACGCGACGGGTCCGGGGGCGGAGGCGGGGGCGGGGCCGTACGCGGTGGTGCTCGTCGAGCTGGCGGAAGGCGTGCGGATCATCAGCCAGGTGGTGGGGCTGCCGCACGACCGGGTGCGGATCGGGATGCCGGTGCGGCTGGAATTCCTGCGGGCGGACGAGGAGTTGGAGCTGCCGGTGTTCCGGCCGGTCACCGCTGGTGTCCCGGGGGGTGTGCGCTGACATGGACTTCACGCCCACACCGGAACAGGCCGCCGCCCGGGACCTGGCCGCGCGGATCTTCGGGGACCTGTCCACACCGGAGCGGCTCGCGGCGGCGGGCACCGGGACGGACGCCGAGCTGTGGAAGGCGTTGTGCGCGGCGGGCCTGCCGGGCGCGGTGGAGGAGGTCGGGCTGCTCGGCCTGGTGCTGCTGCTCGAGGAGCAGGGCCGGACGACGGCACAGGTGCCGTTCGCGGCGAGCTGTGTGTACGGACTGCTCGCGGTGACGGCGCACGGCTCGGCGGAGCAGCGGACGCGGCTGCTGCCCGGCCTGCGGGACGGGACGGAGGTGGCGACGGGCGCGTTCCCCGCGCGCGGGAGCCGGTTGCGGGCCGAGGGCGGCCGGCTGAGCGGGGCGGTGCCCTGGGTGCCGTGGCTGCGGGACGCCACGCTCGTCCTGGTCGCCGCGGCGGACCACAGCCTGTGGCTGGTGCGTACGGCCGACGTGACCTGCGATCCGGTCGAGCTGACGGCGCCCTGGCGGGCGGGCCGCCTCGAGCTGGACGGGGTGCGGGCGGAGCGGCTGGGTGCGTACGACGCCGGGGTGCCGGAGGAGTCTCCTCCGGGGGCCGCCTACGACGACGTGCTGGCCACCGCCCGTACGGCCTTCGCGGGGCTGCAGGCCGGGGTGTGCGCGGGGTCGCTGGCCCGGGCCGTCGCCCACACGAACGAGCGGGAGCAGTTCGGCCGCCCGCTCGCCGCGAAGCAGGCGGTCCAACTCCGGGCGGCGGACGCGTACATGGACACGGAGGCGATCCGCGTCACGGCGTACGAGGCGGCCTGGCGCCGTGACCAGGGCCTGCCGTACGGCGCGCACGCGCTGACCACCGCGTGGTGGGCGTCGGAGGCGGGTCGCCGCGTCGTGCACGCGGGCCAGCATCTGCACGGCGGCCTGGGCGCCGACGTCGAGTATCCGGTGCACCGGCACTTCCTGTGGGGCCGCCAGCTGGACGCGTATCTGGGGTGCGGCGGCGAAGTCCTGGCCGAACTGGGCGACTTGATCGCGACGGAGGAGGAGTCCGTATGAGCACCGCAGCATCCGGCTCCGGAGCCGCTGAATCCCGCTCCGGTAGCGCAGCGCCCCGCCCCGGAGCCGCTGAATCCCGCCCCGGGACCGCAGCACCTCGCCCCGGAGTCGCAGCGCCCCGCCCCGGGACCGCAGTGCCCCGCCCCGGAAGCGCGGCCCTCCGCCCGGGAGACGCCCTGTCGCCCCTGGAGATCCCGGTCACCCGCACCCTGATCGTCGCCGGGGCCATCGCCTCGCGGGACTACCAGGATGTGCACCACGACGCGGAGCTCGCCAAGGAGAAGGGCTCCCCCGACATCTTCATGAACATCCTCACGACGAACGGCCTGGTGGGGCGGTACATAACGGATCACCTCGGCCCGGGCGCCACCCTCCGGAAGGTGGCGATCCGGCTGGGGGCACCCAACTACCCCGGGGACACGATGACGTTGACAGGGACGGTCGAGCGGGTCGAGCCGGACGAACTGGCCGAGCCTGCCGAGCCGGACGGGGGCGCGGCGACGGTCACCGTCGGGGTCGTCGGCGCCAACAGCATCGGCAAGCACGTGACCGGCACCGTCACGGTCACGGTGCGCGGGGCGGGAGACGACACATGAGCGTACGAGGCAGGGACCGTCTCGGCGGCAAGGCGGCGATCGCCGGGATCGGGGCGACGGAGTTCTCCAAGGACTCCGGTCGCAGCGAGCTGAAGCTGGCCGTGGAGGCGGTGCGGTCCGCGCTCGACGACGCGGGCCTGCGCCCGGCCGACGTGGACGGCCTGGTCACGTTCACGATGGACACCAGCCCGGAGATCACCGTGGCGCAGGCGGCGGGCATCGGCGAGCTGTCCTTCTTCTCCCGCGTGCACTACGGCGGCGGCGCGGCCTGCGCGACCGTGCAGCAGGCGGCGCTCGCGGTGGCGAGCGGGGTGGCCGAAGTGGTCGTCTGCTACCGGGCGTTCAACGAGCGCTCGGGCCGCCGCTTCGGCTCCGGGGTGCGGCACCGCGAGCCGTCGGCGGAGGGCGCGGCGCTCGGCTGGTCGCTGCCGTTCGGGCTGCTCACGCCCGCGTCGTGGGTGGCGATGGCGGCCCAGCGCTATCTGTACACGTACGGCCTGACACCGGAGGTGTTCGGCCATGTGTCGGTCACCGACCGGAAGTACGCGGCGACGAACCCGGCCGCGTACTTCTACGGCAAGCCCATCACCCTGGAGGACCACGCCGCCTCGCGGTGGATCGTCAAGCCGCTGCGGCTCCTGGACTGCTGCCAGGAGACGGACGGCGGGCAGGCCCTCGTCGTGACGAGCGTGGAGCGGGCCCGCGCCCTGCCCCGCCCGCCCGCCGTGATCGCCGCCGCGGCCCAGGGCGCGGGCCGCGCGCAGGAGCAGATGACGAGCTTCTACCGCGACGACCTCACCGGGCTGCCCGAAATGGGCGTGGTCGCACGGCAGTTGTGGCGCACGTCGGGCCTCACGCCGGAGGAGGTGGACGTGGGGATCCTCTATGACCACTTCACGCCGTTCGTGCTGATGCAGCTGGAGGAGTTCGGGTTCTGCGGTCCCGGCGAGGCGGCGGAGTTCGTCGCGAAGGAGCGGCTGCCGCTGAACACCCACGGCGGGCAGCTCGGGGAGGCGTATCTGCACGGGATGAACGGCGTGGCCGAGGCGGTCCGGCAGGTGCGGGGCACGGCCGTGAACCAGATACCGGGCGCCGCGCGCACCCTCGTCACGGCGGGCACCGGTGTCCCCACATCGGGGCTGATTCTGACGGCGGACGGCTGAACGCGGCGCGTCCCCACGCCCGGTGGCACACGCGGCCCGTTCACTCGCTGTATGCGCCAACGAAAGCTGCTCTTGGGACTCGTGCTGGGCCTCGGCCTGGCGACGCTGGCCATGGACACCGACAGACCCACGGACACGGACCCGCCACCGGGAGGACCACTGCCGGAGACCGACTCGGCCTGGGCCGACGCGACCGACACCGACGCCATCGACTACGGCCGCGCCGCGGACACCTTCCAGGGCCGCGCCTTCGACACCTGCCAGGCGCCGTCCACGGATTCGATGCGGCGCTGGCTCGAGTCCGACTACGGCGCGGTGGGGGTGTACTTCGGCGGCCGCGGCCGGGCCTGCGCGGACCAGAAACACCTGAGCCGGGACTGGCTGCAGGCGGTCGACGGGATGGGCTGGCGGGTGCTTCCGGTGTACGTCGGCTCGCAGTCGCCGTGCGTCGTGGCACGCAACAAGCAGCACGTCCGCATCGGCAGCGACCCCTGGAAGCAGGGCACACGCGAGGGAGGAGACGCCGTCGAGAAGGCCCGGGGCCTGGGCATCGAGCCGGAGAGCCCGCTCTACCTGGACATGGAGTCGTACCGCCACGAGCAGAAGGCGTGCGCCCGCGACACGCTCTCCTTCGTCCGGGCCTGGAACCGCGAAGTGCGCAGCCACGGGTACGTACCGGGCTTCTACAGCAGCGCCAACTCCGGCGTACGGCACATGGACCAGGCACGGCGGGCGGGGGTGCGGGACCTGCCGTCGGTGATGTGGTTCGCGCGCTGGCACACCGCTCCGGACGTGGACGGCGAGCCCGTGCTCGGCCGGGACGCCTGGCAGCCCCACCGGCGGATCCACCAGTACGCGGGCGACGTCACGGAGCGGCACGGCGGCCGGACGATCACGATCGACCGCAACCTCGTGGATGCCCCCGTGGCCACGCTCGGCTAGCGGTTCTGCTGGTGCCCGGGGCCGGGCCCGGGCGGTGCGGGCGCGCAGCGCTTCGCTGGAAGTACCACGCGGTCCGTCGTCCGGCTGCGGCGCCGTAGTGGCTGGTCGCGCCCCGCGGCGGAGCCGCATGTCGATCCAGCCCCGCGCGCCGTCGGGGCGCTCCCGTACGCCGGGCGCGTACGCCCCGGCCGCCAGGCACTTTCGTACACCTCAGGGTTGAACCCTCAAGGGTCCGCCCCACCTCCTCCACCTTCAGGAGGTGGGGCTGGCTCCCCTCGTACAACCTGAGGCGGACAACGCTTCGGGACCTGCGGCCGATCCGCTGATGTAGGGGTCGCTTCTAGCGTGGAGCCATGACCGCATCCATGGTGTCCGTGTGCACCAGCGCATCGAAGGCGGCGACGCGGACCACGAGTCCTTCCGCCTATCCGTCGTTCGCCTCCTACGTCCGGGCCCGCCAGCCCGTGCTGCTGCGCACCGCCCGCTCGCTGACGGCGAACCCGAGCGATGCCGAGGACCTGCTGCAGACGGCGCTGACCAAGACGTATGTGGCCTGGGACCGGATCGAGGACCATCGGGCGCTCGACGGCTATGTGCGCCGGGCCCTGCTGAATACGCGCACGTCGCAGTGGCGCAAGCGCAAGGTCGACGAGTTCGCCTGCGACGAGCTGCCCGAACCCGAGACCGTGCCGGCCGGCGACCCGGCCGAGCAGCAGGCGCTGCACGACGCGATGTGGCGCGCGATCATGAAGCTGCCCGCGCGGCAGCGGGCGATGGTCGTCCTGCGGTACTACGAGGACCTGAGCGAGGCCCAGACGGCCGAGGTGCTCGGGGTCTCCATCGGCACCGTGAAGAGCGCCGTGTCGCGCGCCCTCGGCAAGCTCCGCGAGGACCCGGAGCTGACGCCGGTCCGCTGAGCATCGCGCTCCGCGCCGCCGGGCCATCGCCTGACAGGGGCACGCCACCCTCCTCACTCCGGCGCGGTCTTTTTCCCCTCACGTGCTCCCGCGGTAGTGACATACCGAGCGGTATGCGGCAAGAATCTGGGGCTACTGCCAGGTAGAGCGCCGGGAACGCCCGGACGCCTGTTGGCCGCGCCCACCGGGAGGACGCCGTGCTGAGCACCATGCAGGACGTACCGCTGACTGTGACCCGCATCCTCGACCACGGGACCACCGTGCACGGGGACGCGCAGGTCATCACGTGGACCGGCGACGGTGCGCCGCAGCGCCGCAGCTTCCGGGACATCGGCGCGCGCGCCGCCCGGCTCGCCCACGCCCTGCGCGACGACCTGGGCGTCCGGGACGACGAGCGGGTGGCGACGTTCATGTGGAACAACGCCGAGCACGTCGAGGCGTACTTCGCGGTGCCCTGCATGGGCGCCGTTCTGCACACCCTCAATCTGCGGCTCCCCGCGGACCAGCTCACCTGGATCGTCGGCCACGCCGCCGACCGCGTCGTCATCGTCAACGGCTCGCTGCTCGGGCTGATCGCGCCGCTGCTCGACCGCATGCCGACCGTCGAGCACCTGATCGTCTCCGGACCCGGCGACCGCTCCCTCCTGGAGGGCGCCCGCCCCCGCGTCCACGAGTACGAGGACCTCATCGCGGGCAAGCCGGACCGCTACGACTGGCCCGAGCTCGACGAACGCCGTGCCGCCGCCATGTGCTACACCTCCGGCACCACCGGCGACCCCAAGGGCGTCGTCTACTCCCACCGCTCCATCTACCTGCACTCCATGCAGGTCAACATGACCCAGTCGATGGGCCTCACGGACGCCGACACCACCCTCGTCGTCGTACCGCAGTTCCACGTCAACGCCTGGGGCCTGCCGCACGCCACCTTCATGACCGGCGTCGGCATGCTGATGCCGGACCGCTTCCTGCAGCCCGCGCCGCTCGCCGAGATGATCGAGTCCGAGCGGCCCACGCACGCGGCGGCCGTGCCCACCATCTGGCAGGGGCTGCTCGCCGAACTCACCGCCAAGCCCCGCGACATCTCCTGTCTCACCCAGGTCACCATCGGCGGCGCGGCCTGTCCGCCCTCCCTGATGGAGGCCTTCGACGGGCTCGGCGTCCGCGTCTGCCACGCCTGGGGCATGACGGAGACCTCCCCGCTCGGCACGGTCGCGCGGCCGCCCGCCCACGCCCTCGGCACCGACGAGGAGTTCGCCTACCGCCTCACCCAGGGCCGCTTCCCCGCCGGCGTCGAGGGCCGCCTGATCGGCCCCGACGGCACCCGGCTGCCCTGGGACGGCAAGTCCGCGGGCGAGCTGGAGGTGCGCGGCCCCTGGATCGCCGCCGCCTACTACGGCGGCGCGGGCGGCGAAGTCCTCAAGCCCGAGGACAAGTTCAGCCCCGACGGGTGGCTGCGGACCGGAGACGTGGGCGTCATCAGCGCCGACGGCTTCCTGACCCTCACCGACCGCGCGAAGGACGTCATCAAGTCCGGCGGCGAGTGGATCTCGTCCGTCGAGCTGGAGAACGCGCTGATGTGCCACCCGGACGTCGCCGAGGCGGCGGTCGTCGCCGTCCCTGACGAGAAGTGGGGCGAACGCCCGCTCGCCACCGTCGTCCTCAAGGAGGACGCCACCGCCGACTACGCGGTCCTGCGTGACTTCCTCGCCACGCGCGTCGCCAAGTGGCAGCTCCCCGAGCGCTGGTCGCTCGTCCCGGCCGTCCCCAAGACGAGCGTCGGCAAGTTCGACAAGAAGGTCCTTCGCAGGCAGTACGCGGCGGGCGAGCTGGATGTGACGCGGCTCTGACGCGCGGTACGGCCGCCGGGGTGCCGCGGGCGCGGGTGCCCCGCCCGGCCCGGGGCCAGGCCTTTTCCGCCCGGTCCGCGGGCGACGTCAGCCGCGGGCCGGTGCCCGCGTCCGGCGCCTCACCGCCGTATTCGCAGCGAACTCACGCCCCACCCCACAGTCAGGCAGCCCGCGGCCACCGCGCACACCCCGCCCCAGCCCCAGTGCGTGAACGCCGCGCCGGCCAGGGCCGAGGCGAGGGCGCCGCCCGCGAAACCGGCCACCACATAGGCGGTGTTGGCTACCGCCGGGGTGGAGGTGGTGGTCAGGGCCAGCGTCTGGTTGGCGATATGGCTCGCGACCAGCGCCGCGTGCACCGCGACCGCCGCCGCGCACAGCGCCCACAGCCGCTCGCCGCCCAGCCAGAACAGCGGCACGGACACCGCCGCGAGCCCATAGGCCGACGCCACCACCTTGGCCGCGCCGAACCGGTCCACGAGCCCGCCCGCGACCGGTGCCACCACGCTCGCCGCCAGGCCGAAGAGCCCGAACAGACCGGCGGCGCCGGTCGTCATGCCGTACCCCTCGCCGCCGTCGCCCGTGAGCAGGAGCGCGAGGGACGTCCACAGCGCGCTCCACGCGCCGTACATCCCGCCCTGGCGTATGCAGGCGCGCCGCAGCTCCGGTGACGCCCTGACGACGCGCGGGAGTTGGGCGAGGCCCGCGAACAGCGGACCCGTGCAGCGGCGGTTCTCCTTGGGCAGGGCGGCCGCGGAGGCCAGGCCGAGCACCGCCGTGAGCGCGGCCGCGCCAACGAAGACCGCCCGCCAGCCGAAGGCCTGCCCGGCGAGGCCGCCGACGACCCGTGCGGCGACGACGCCGGTGAAGAGACCGGCTATGACGGCCGCGACATGACTGGCCCGGCGGTGCGCCGGTGCCCGCTCGGCGACGAGCGGCACGAGCAGCTGCGGGACGACCGTCGCGGCGGAGGCGACCAGGACGGCGGCTGCCAGCGCGGTGGTGCCGGACGCGGCCGCGCCCAGGGCCAGCGCGGCCGTCGTCGCCAGCGAGAGCGCGGCGACCAGCCGCCGGCGGTTCACACGGTCGCCGAGCGGGGCGAAGAACAGCAGCCCGGCGGCGTACCCGAACTGGGCGACCGAGGCGATCCACGCGACGCCCGAGGGCGTGGAACCGAAGTCCTTGGCCATGAGGGGGAGCAGCGGGGCGGCGACGTAGATGTTCGCCGCTGTGACCGCCGTGCAGACGGCTATGAGCACGAGGAACAGGCGCGGCGGGAGACCCGCGTCGGGGTCGGGCGGGCCCGCGTGCGCCGTCGTCCTGCTGGGCCCGGGCCGGTCCGTCAGGGCGCCCGGCGGGGATGGCGTTGCTGAAGTCATGGGCGGCAGGGCTCCTCCGTGATCCGCGATCCGTAGCCAGAGATCCGAGACCGACCGGGACCAGGATCGGTCTGACAACCAACTGGTTGGTTGAAAAATTCTGCGCCCGCGCCCCGGCAACTGTCAAGCAACCAAATGGTTGGTTAGCCGCGGAAGTCGCTTACGCTGTTTCCATGGCAGTGAGAGACCCCGAGGCCACCAGGGCCCGGATCTTCGACGCGGCGGTCGCGGAGTTCGCGCGGTTCGGCATCGCGGGTGCCCGCATCGACCGCATCGCGAGCGAGGCGAAGGCCAACAAGCAGCTCATCTACGCCTATTACGGCAACAAGGCGGAGCTGTTCGCGCAGGTCCTCGAGAAGAAGATGCTCGATCTGGCCGTCAGCGTCCCCGTCGACGCCGACGACATCGACGGCTGGATGGACCGCCTGATCGACTACCACGCCACCCACCCCGAAGTGCTGCGCCTGCTCTTCTGGGAGGGCATCGAGTACGGCGGCACCGAGGAACTGCCGTACGAGTACGAACGCCAGGCGCACTACGACCGCAAGGTCGCCGCCTTCAAGGACGCCCAGGCGCGCGGTGTCATCACGGACGCCATCCCGGCGACCGACCTGCTGTTCATGCTGGTCGCGCTGGCCGGCTGGGCCTCGGCGGTGCCGCAGATGCGGCGCGTCCTGGTGGGCGCGGGGGACGAGGACCGCGCGCGCCTGCGTGCCTCGGTCCGCGCCGCCGCCCGCCGCCTCACGGCGCCCGCCGACGCCCCGGCGGCCACCGGCTAGTCCGTACCGGTCTGTTAGTTCGTACCGGTCTGTTAGTTCGTACCGATCTTCGCCAGCAGATCCACGATCCGGCTCTGTACCTCGCCGCTCGTGGACCGCTCCGCGAGGAACAGCACGGTCTCGCCCGCGGCGAGCTTCGGCAGGTCGGTCTCGTCGACGGCCGCCGTGTAGACGACGAGCGGGGTGCGGTTCAACTGCCCGTTCGCGCGCAGCCAGTCGATGATCCCGGCACGTCGGCGGCGTACCTGGAGCAGGTCCATGACCACCAGGTTCGGCCGCATCTGGGCGGCGAGCGTGACCGCGTCCGCGTCGCTCTCGGCCCGCACGACCTGCATGCTGCGCCGCTCCAGCGTCGCGGTCAGGGCGAGCGCGATCTCCTCGTGCTCCTCGATGAGCAGCACGCGCGGCGGATGCTGCTCGCTGTCGCGCGGTGCCAGGGCCTTCAGGAGTACGGCGGGGTCGGCGCCGTACGCCGCCTCGCGCGAGGCCTGGCCGAGTCCCGCCGTGACCAGCACGGGCACCTCGGCGGCGACCGCGGCCTGGCGCAGCGACTGCAGTGCCGTGCGCGTGATCGGCCCGGTCAGCGGGTCTACGAAGAGGGCCGCCGGGAACGCGGCGATCTGTGCGTCGACCTCCTCGCGCGAGTGCACGATGACGGGTCGGTAGCCGCGGTCGCTGAGGGCCTGCTGCGTGGTGACGTCCGGCGCGGGCCACACCAGGAGGCGGCGCGGGTTGTCCAGCGGCTCGGGCGGCAGTTCGTCGTCCATGGGCCGCGGCTGCGGCTGGTTGGACACCTCCACCGCGCCCCCGGGGCCGTCCAGGAGCTCGGGGCCCTCGTCGGCGTTCTCGTCCGGAGCGCCGATCGCGTACGCGCGGCCGGTGCCCTCGGTGGTCGGCGAAAGCCGGGGCTGCGGCTGCGCCTTGGCGGCCTGGGGTTGTGCCTGGGCGTGCGCTTGGGGGTGCTGGCGGGCCGCGTCCTGGCGCTCGTCGGTGCTTGCCGCAGACGCCGCGGTCGCCGCAGTTGCCGCGGGCGGCGTGGACAGGCGGCGCCGACGGCCCGAGCCTCCGGCCGACGGCTGCGCCGGGGTGTGGGACGGGTCCGGCTGCGCTCCCGGCTGTGTCCCCGGCTGTGGCAACGGGTGTGCCTGCGGGGGCTGTTGGGGCTGCGGCGGCTGCGCCTGCGGCAGTTGCTGCGGCTGTCCGGGCTGCGGGGCCGGTCCGGCCTGCCCCGGCTGCTTGCCGGCCTGGCGTCCGAACGGCACGCCTTGTCCGAGCGTTCGTACGCTGATGGCGCGCCCCTGCGTCGAGTTCGGGTCGACGGGAGCGGCCTCGGCGGGCAGCGGCTGGGCGGCACGCGCGCGTGGGTCGCGTTCCGGCGGCAGGGCGGCGCCTTGCGCGGGCGTCGGGATGCCCTGGGCGGGCGCTCCCTCGGCGACCGGGGTGCCGCCTGGCGGGGTGCCCTGAACCGGCATGCCCTGGGAGGGCGTCGCGGTCGCCGCGGGGCCGGCGGGCGGTGCCTGCCGGGCGCGCCGACGGCCGGTCGGGGCCTGCGGCTTGCCGGTCCGGTCTGCCGGAGCGGCCGGGTGGGCAGGCGTGGCCTGTCCGGCAGGCGTGGCCGACGCGGCCGGTCCGGCCTGGCCGGGCAGGGCCGGGGGCTGCGCGGGGTGCGGCTGCGGCGGGGTGTGGTCGTCGGCCGGATCGTGCAGCGCGGCGGCGTGCTGTCCGGTGTCGTGCTGTCCGGCGGGTACGACGGGGGGGCCTGCGGGCAGGCTGCCGGGAGCCGCCATGGCCGCGACGCCGTGCGGACCGGCGGCACCGTGCTGACCCGCAGCACCCTGCGCCCCTCCAACACCCTGCGCACCCGCAACACCCTGCGCCCCCGCAGGAACCCCACGCCGCGCCCCCGCGGCCCCGGCTCCCTGCGCGCCCTGTGCCGGGGCGGCCGCCTGCGCTCCCTGCGCATCGGCCGATCGCACTCCTCCGGACCGGGACCCCTGCGCCCCCGCGGCCACACCCTCCTGGACGTTGCCCTGCCTCTCGGGCGCACCGCCCTGCGCGGGCACGCCACCACGGGGGGCCGCCTGAAGTCCGGCCTGCACACCGGCCGGTACGTTCACCGAGGCGCCGACCTGCGCGTGTCCCCCGTGGGCGCCGCCGACGTGCGCGGGCCCGCCCTGCGGGCCACCCGCCTGCCCGGGCGCGCCGTACGGGACACCGGCCTGGGGAGCACCCGCGTGCACGGCACCCGCACCGACCGGAGCGCCCCCGACCGGCGCACCCCCGCCCTGCGGCACACCACCCTGCGGCACACCACCCTGCTCACCGGCCGCACCCTGCGCCACACCCACCTGCTCGGCCCCGCCGGGCGCCCCGCTGTCCGCGTCGCGGTCGGCCTCCGCCGGCGGCAGCGCGAACACGCGCCCGCTGGACGCCTCTTCAGCGGCGGCCCGCTCCCGCGCGGCGGCCAGCGCACGCCGGGCCCGTCGGCCACCGGAACGCGGCGCCTCCGCGCCCTCGCCCCCGAAGGAACCCTGCTCCGGGCCACCGGTCCCCGCCTGGCCCGTCCCCGAAGGCAACGCCAACGCCTGCTGCTCGCCCCCGCGCCGGGCCCGCCGTCCGGACGGCACGGCGACCTCCGCCGACCCCGGACCGCCCTGCGCCGGAACGCCCTGCGGCGGCACCGTCTCGCCGAGCGCCGCCGACCCGGCAGCGTGCTCGGCCGCCGTCATCACGGCACCCTCGGCCGGACTCGGCCGCCCGCGCCGCCGACCCGTACCTCCCGACGTACCGCCCGAAGACCCACCCGAAGAAGAACCAGCGGCCCCACTCCCGCCCGCGGCACCGGCACCCGGACCCCCACCCACAGAGGCCCCGGCACCCGCATCGGCCCCGGCCCCCGCGGCCCCCTCGGCCACGGCCCGCCGCCTGCGCCGCCCAGTACCGCCGGAACCGCCGGACCCGGAACCACCGACCTCGAAGGAACCAGTGTCATCAGAAGCACCACTACCGCCCACGGAACCACCCGGTCCGCCGGAAACGGCATCCCCCGGGGACACGCTCCCGCCGTCCCCGGGAACCGCGCTGTCCAAGAAGGAGTCCACCGAAGACCGCCGGGCCCGCCGACGCCCCCCTCCGGTGCTGCCTGCCGGACCCGTCGCCGTACCCGCCCCCTGTCCGGGCACCAGCGCACCCGAACCAGCAGTCTCCGTAGACCCCGAAGAACTGACCCCGGCCGGGCCCACGCCTGAAGCAGTGCCCGCACTGTCCCCGATGGGCACCTCAAGTACGTACGCGCTGCCGTTCATGCCCGGCACCTCGTGCGTCTGCAGCACGCCACCGTGTGCCTCGACGACGCCCCGCACGATCGGCTCGTGCACCGGGTCTCCCCCGGAGTACGGGCCGCGCACCTCGATGCGTACGACCTCGCCGCGCTGGGCCGCGGCCACGACCACCGTCGAGTCGACGTACGCACCCTGGCCGCCGGACGCACCCGAAACCGCGGCCCCCGCGCGCGTGTTGCCGGTGGCGTCGATTCCGGCGACGTCGGCGATCAGATGGGCCAGCGCGGTCGCGAGGCGCTGCGCGTCCACCGCGACCTCGATCGGCGGTGCGTGCACGGCGAACTGGGCGCGCCCGGGACCGATCAGTTCGACGGCGCCGTCGACACCGGCGGCGACGACGGCGTCGAGCAGCACGGCCGTACGGGACAGCTGCTCGGCCCCGGATTCGAGGCGCTGGTAGCCCAGCACGTTGTCGACGAGGGTCGTCATGCGCGCGTACCCGGCCGACAGGTGGTGGAGCACCTGGTTGGCCTCGGGCCAGAGCTGGCCCGCGTCGTCGGCGGCGAGCGCGGACAGTTCGCGGCGCAGCTCGTCGAGCGGCCCGCGCAGCGACTGGTCGAGGACGGCGACGAGCTGGCCGTGCCGGGCGGCGAGCGTGTCGTACCGCTCCTGTTCGCGCTCGGCCAGCTCTTCGTAGCGGTCCTTCTCGCGCTCGGCGAGGGCCGCGTACCGCTCCTGTTCGGCGGCGAGTTGCTCCGCGCGCAGTTCCGCGGCGGCCCGCAGCTCCTCCGCGCGCAGCTCGTGGGCTGCCCGCAGCTCCTCGGCGTGCTGGGTGAGCGCGTTCTCGTACTGCTCGGCGAGGGTGTCGTACGGCCGCCGGTCGGTGAAGGTCATGACGGCGCCGACGAGCTGGTCGCCGTCGCGCACAGGGGCGGTGGTCAGGTCGACGGAGACCTTCTCGCCGCTCTTGGACCACAGGACCTGCCCGCGCACGCGGTGCTTGCGGCCGGAGCGCAGGGTGTCCGCGAGCGGGGACTCCTCGTACGGGAAGGGCTCGCCGTCGGCGCGCGAGTGCAGGACGAGCGGGTGCAGTTCCTGCCCGCCGAGGTCGCTGGCGCGGAAGCCGAGTATCTGCGCGGCGGCCGGATTGACCAGCACGACGCGCCCGTCGGTGTCGGTCCCGACGACGCCCTCCGCGGCGGCCCGCAGGATCATCTCGGTCTGCCGCTGCGAACGCGCCAGCTCGGCCTCGGTGTTGAGCGCGCCCGACAGATCGCGGACGACGATCATCAGCATCTCGTCGCTGCCGTAGCCGCCGTACCCGCCCTGGCTGCCGAAGCGCTCGTCGTACGCGTGCCTGCTGTCCTGGAGGTTGGAGCTGGTGACCTCGACGGGGAACTCGCCGCCGTCGGTGCGGCGGGCCATCATCCGCTTCGGCTTGGTACGCCCTTGTTCGTCCGTCGTGTCCGGGCGGCGCATGGAGCCGGGGATGAGCCGGGAGTCGAACTCCGGCAGCAGATCGAGGAGTCCGCGCCCCACGAGCGCGGTGCCCGGCGCCTCGAATGCCTCGAGCGCGATGGCGTTCGCGTTCACCACCGTCCCGTTGGCGTTGACCAGCACCAACGCGTCCGGGAGCGCGTCGAGTATGGCTGCGAGGCGAGCAGCGCCTCGGGATGGCCTGCTGCTCACGACGACGCTTCCTCCCTGATTACCGCACCTTGCCGACCGCCCGAGCCATCTTGCCCCGCGGCTCGCGGCGTGTCACGGGAGGGAGTCTACGGGGAGTGGTTGCGGGCGCGACGCCGGATGAGAGGGAGGTCGCACGCAGAAGTCGTGAGCCTTCAGTAGTCCCTGGTCACGGAAGGGTTGCGAGCCCTCTTCACAAAAAGGGCACGTCGGTTCGGTCGCGCCGCGCGGTCGCTCAGGCGCCGGCGGCGGGGAGCACCGGCACGAGGCCGTTCCACCGCGAGATCTGGCACCCGTCGGTGCGCGAGAACGCGGCGTCCACGGCCCGCCCTTGCCACGTGCCCGTGATGTGCGCGGTCTCCGGGCCGCCGTACTGCTGGGTGCACGCGGCGTCGCGCGGGACCGGCTTGAAGGGGTCGGCGCCGTCCGCCGCGAGCTGATCAAGACGTTCGCACGCGTCATCGGGCGAAGGGTGGGTGCCGCCGTGCGTGCCGCCGCTCACGCCCGTCGGGGCGCATTCCAGGGTGTACGTTCCGTCGCCCGCGCCGCCGGTCCCGTCGACGGTGAGGGTGAGCCGGTGCGCGGCGGAGCGCTCGGGGGCGCCGGGATGGTCGGCCGGGCACGCGTGCGCCGCGGCGGGGAACGCGGCGGCCAGGACGGCGACGGACGCGGCGGCGGTGCGGAGGCGGCGGCGCGGGGTGCGGCGCCGCGCGGAGGGCCGGGTGGACGGCAGGGCGGAGGGCTTGGTGAGGGACTCGGTGGAAGGCCGGGCGGAGGGCTCGGTGAGGGACCCCGCGAGGGGCTGGACGGAGGGCCCGGTGAGGGACCCGGCGGAGGGCTGGGCGGACAGCTGGGTGGCGGGTTTCACGAGGGCTCCCTGGGGCGCGGGGTTCCGGCGGGGCGCGGCCGGCCGTCGGTGTCGGCGCCCACCGCGTCTAACGCCGCAGGCCCCGCCGCGTTGCGGCCCGGTTTTGTGCTTTGCCCTGCGGGCCGCCGGACTAGTACCGTGGAGGCCGCGATTGGTGACGCGCCCCCGGGCTGTGTCATCATCTGCACGCACCCCCGCGCTCGCGCGGGATGCAGGTTGGGAGGCGTCGCCTAGTCCGGTCTATGGCGCCGCACTGCTAATGCGGTTAGGGCCCTAAAGCCCTTCGAGGGTTCAAATCCCTCCGCCTCCGCACCACGATCCGAAGCCCCGGTCAACAGACCGGGGCTTCGGCCGTTCCCGGCGGACGGCCGCCGCGCGCCCCCGGCGCGCGGACCCCGCGCTGAGGCCCGCTGAGAGGCATTTGCCCAGCTCAGAGCGGGTACGGGAAACGGATTTCGCCTCACGGCGCAGGTCATGTAATGTTGTTCCCGCAACGCCGACCGGGCCGAAAAGCCCGGGAGGAAGAGCAACACAACAGAAAAATCAAGCACTCGTAGCTTAACGGATAGAGCATCTGACTACGGATCAGAAGGTTGCAGGTTCGAATCCTGCCGAGTGCACATCGACCAGAGGCCCTGTGGATCACTCCACGGGGCCTCTGGCTTTTCCGTTCTCAGGCCGCCGCCCTGACGGTTTTCAGGCCGCCGCCCCGACGGCCGAGGCGGCCTGGGCCCCCTCCCGTGCGACGACGCGGCGGCGTCGGGTCGGCATGCCGAGCATCGGGTTGGCGACGCCCCAGGCCGCGCCCTTGCAGACCAGTTCCTTGTAGACGGCGGCGAGCCGTCCTGTCAGGGCCGCCTTGACGGCGCGGTCGTCGGCGGTGACGTACTGGATCAGGCCTTCCTTGCGGCCCAGCGAGACGCACTGGTTGAAGTAGCGGAGCGGCGCCTTCGGGATCTTGGCGCCGGTCAGGCGGGCCGCGATCGCGTCGGCGGCCTGCCACGCCATGGGGATGCCCGTGGCGCACGACATCCGCAGCGGCTTGTCGCCGGGGCCCATCGCCATGGCCGCGTCCCCGACGGCGTACACGTCCGGGTGCGAGACCGAGCGCATGGTCGGGTCGACGACGATCTGGCCCGTGTCGGTGACCTCCAGGGCCGTGGCCCGCGCGATCGGGTGGACCGCGAAGCCCGTCGTCCACACGGTGACCGCGGCCGGCAGGTGCGTGCCGTCGGCGGTGGTGACGCGGTCGGCCTCGACGCCGGTGACGACGGCGTGCTCGTGCGCGGTGATGCCGAGCCTGGCAAGGACCTTGCGGGCGTGGTCGCGGCCCTTGGGCGAGAGCCAGTCGCCGAGGACGTCGCGGGCGGCGAGGGCCACGTCGAGGTCCGGGCGGCCCTCGGCGATCTCGGTCGCGGCCTCAAGCCCGGTGAGGCCGCCGCCGACCACGACCACGGGCTGTCCGGCGTCCAGGCGGGCCAGGCGCTCGCGCAGCCGGAGTGCTCCGGGGCGACTCGCGATCTGGTCGGCGAACTCGGCGGTGCCGGGGACGCCCTGGCTGTTCCAGCCGCTGCCGAGGGCGTACACGAGGGTGTCGTACTCCAGTACCTCGGTCGCCCCGGCTTCCCCGACTTCGACGGCTTCCCCCGCGTTCCCGGCGTCCCGGGCGGCGTGCACATCGATGACGGCGGTGACGTCGACGGTCTTGCGGTCGACGTCGACGGCGGTCACCTTCGCGAGCTTCAGTTCCACGCCGGTGCCCGCGAACATCTCGCTGAAGGGGCGGGGCTTGAGGTTCTGGCCGACCGCCAACTGGTGCATCCGGACGCGCTCGACGAAGTCGGGTTCGGCGTTGACGAGGGTGATGGCGACGTCCTCGCGGTGCAGCCGCCTGGCGAGGCGTCCGGCGGCGATGGCTCCGGTGTATCCGGCTCCGAGGACGATGATGCGGTGCTGCATTTCCCTGCTCCCTGTCGTCGGCTCTGCGGCGGGTTCGCTCCTTGATCCGCCCCTTGAACCGGGCAGCACGCCGTTTCCTGACAGGGGTGGGGTGTGAAGCACGTCACACCGTGAGGGGAGAGGAGGCGGGAGGTGTCAGAAGGCGGTGAACAGGGGGCTCCCGTGGTCCGCGGCCGCCCACCGCCGGGTCGCGCGGTCGAGCTTGTCGGGATTGACCTGGTTGCGGAACGCGGTGATGCCCTCGGCGGTGACCTCCAGGCACATGACGCCGATGACCCGGCCGTCGACGACCGCCACGACGGCGGGGGCGCCGTTGGCGGTCGCGGCGTAGACCTCCACGGAGCCGCCCACGATGGCGCGCTTGGCCTTGCTGGGCTTGAACAGACCCCGCATGAACTTCGCCACCGCGACGGCGCCTTCGAACGCCTTGGCGCGCGCCGGGACCTTGCCGCCGCCGTCGCCGATCGAGACGGCGTCGTCGGTGAGCATCCGCACGAGCTCCTCGGTCCGGCCGCTGGTGGCGGCGGCGAGGAACTCCTCGACGATCCGCCGGGCCGCGGCCTCGTCGACCTCGGTACGAGACTTCTCGGTGCGGGCCCTGCCGTCCGCGACGCGCTTCTTGGCGCGGTGGGAGAGCTGCTGGCTGGCGGCCTCGGTGATGTCGAGGATCTCGGCGATCTCCCGGTGCGGGTAGTCGAACGCCTCCCGCAGCACGTACACCGCCCGCTCGTTGGGGGAGAGGCGCTCCAGCAGGGTGAGGACCGCGTACGAGACCGATTCGCGCTGCTCGGCGGTGTCGGCCGGGCCGAGCATCGGGTCTCCGGAGAGAAGCGGCTCGGGGAGCCACTGGCCCACATAGGTCTCGCGCCGCGCGCGGGCCGAAGTGAGCTGGTTGAGGCACAGGTTGGTGAGGACCTTCGTCAGCCAGGCCTCCGGGACCTCGACGCGGTCGACGTCGGCGCCCTGCCAGCGCAGGAACGTCTCCTGCACGGCGTCCTCGGCCTCGCTCGCGGAGCCGAGGAGGCGGTAGGCGATGGCCTCCAGGCGGGGCCTGGAGGCCTCGAACCGGTCCACGTCGCTCATGGTCAGGGCCATGCCCGGATCCTAGCTTTCGCGGCGCGGAACGGCTGCCCCGCGTTGTGCGGAACGGCTGCCCTGCGTTTTGTGGAGCTGCCCCGCGTTCTACGGAGCCGCGGCCTCCAGCGCGTCGACCGTGCCGGACATGATCGTCCGCACGTGCGCGCCGATGTGTTCGGCGGGCCAGTCCCACCAGGCGATGTCGAGGAGGCGGGCCACGTCCTCGTCGTCGTAGCGGCGGCGGATGAGGGTGGCCGGGTTGCCGCCGACGATGCCGTAGTCGGGGACGTCGTCGACCACGACGGCGCCGGACGCGACGATCGCGCCGTGGCCGATGCGGACGCCCGGCATCACCATGGCCCGGTAGCCGAACCAGACGTCGTTGCCTATCACGGTGTCGCCCCGGCCGGGCAGGCCGGTGATCAGGTCGAAGTGCTCGGCCCAGGAGCCGCCCATGATCGGGAAGGGGAAGGTGGACGGGCCGTCCATGCGGTGGTTGGCGCCGTTCATGATGAACCGCACGCCCTCGCCCAGCGCGCAGTACTTGCCGATCACCAGCTTCTCCGGCCCGTAGTGGTAGAGCACGTTGCGGGTCTCGAAGGCGGTGGGGTCGTCGGGGTCGTCGTAATAGGTGAACTCGCCGACGTCGATCAGCGGTGAGGTGATCAGGGGGCGCAGCAGCACGACGCGCGGCTGCTGCGGCATCGGGTGCACCACCGTCGGGTCGGGCGGAAGGGTCGGGTCGGGCGGGACGGGCGGCATGGTGCGTCGGCTCCTTGTCTGGCGTCTGACGGCTACTTCGTCTGACAGGTGCCTGTCGGGCACTTCGTCTGACGGTTACTTCGTCAAATCATCGCCTGTGCCCGGGTTGTGACGGGACCTCGGGTTCGCCCCACGTGCCGACGGTCACCTCGTCGCCGACGGAGATCTTGCCGGGGCGCAGCACCGCGTACTTCGTGCCGAGGGCGACTCCGCCCTGTGGCGCCCTTCGGTACGAGGCAAGGGTGCGCAGGGGTTCCGGGCCCGCGCGGCGGCCGGCGTCCTGGTCGACCAAGGTGACGGCGCAGCGGATCGCCGGTTTTGTGTAGCCGAGTTCGGCGGTGCCGATCGTGAGGTGGTGGGCGCGGTCCTCGGTGTGCGGCTCGCCCCAGCCGGCGACCACGATGTTGGGGCGGAAGCGGTCCATGGGCAGGGCCTGTGCGCCCTGCTCGGCCAGCTTGCCGTTCAGGAGGTCCACGGTGGCGCGCGAGATGAGGTGCAGGGCGGAGCTGTCCGCGTAGCCGGAGGTGCCCGGGATCCTGCCGTCGGTCACGCGGTGGTGCTCCGGCGGTACGCGGACGAGTCTGCTCGGCGCGTCGAGGACGTCCGACAGCCACGCGGCGGCCGCTTCGCCCTGGTCGATGCCCTGGTACGCGGCCCCGAACAGGTCCACGTCCCGGCGGGGGCCGGACGTGTCGACGTCGATGTGCACGCCGTCGTGGCCGGGCGCGCGCAGCGTGAGCCGGGTGCCGGCGGTGTCGATCGCGGGCCGGATCAGCGCGAGACGCGGATCCCGCCGCTGCGTTCGATACACGCCCTCCGTGCTCACGACCATGAAGCTCCGGTCGTGCGCGAGGCCCGCGGGCGTCAGCACGGCCTCGCTCGCCGATGTCCCCGCGCAGCCCTTGACGGGGTAGTACGACAGCTCGGCGACGACGACGGTCATGCCTGGTCCCTTCTCCCGGTGACAGGAGGAGAACGTACGTGATCGCCGAGAAATGCCGCTGCCCCCGGGGGATCCGGGGGCAGCCGGTCAGGCATCACGCAGGCATCAGGCCGGGATCACGCAGGCGTTGGGCACATACCCCTTGGTGCCGCGGTAGTTGATGTAGCCCCAGCCGTCCCAGTTCTTGCCGCCGCACTTGGTGTACTTGCCGCCCGTGAGGCCCTTGTACCAGCAGCCCTTCGTGTTCTTGTACCAGAGGCGCAGGGCCTTGGCGTTGGCGTTGGGCTTCGTACGGATCTTCAGGTTCTCGCGTGCCTTGATGGTCTCGCAGGCCGCGGCGGCGGCCTTGGTGCCCGTCGGTGCCTGGACGGCCGCCGTGGCGGACGACGCCATCGTGAGCAGGGAGAGGGCCGCCACTGCCGTCGGAACGATCAGGCGCTTGTTCATGCACGTCTCCATGTGTCGTCTTCCCCGTGAGATCGCCGGGCGATCTTTCGGCCACATGTGTACCTGACAAGTCCTCGATCAACAAACGCGAGTCCTCCGGGAGTTCGGAGGTGGTGGGTGGTTCAGGCGGACTTGACCGTTCCGCCGTCGATGACGTGGTCCGCGCCCGTGATGTTGCCCGCGGCGTCCGAGAGCAGGAAGACGATCAGGGCCGCGACCTCGCCCGGTTCCGTGATGCGGCCCGAGGCGATGTCGAAGGACTGCGGGATCTGCTCCAGGAAGCGCCCGTGCTCGACGCCCGCCGCCGCGGCCACCTTGCCGCCGAAGCCGTTCGGGTCGTCCCAGATCGCGGTGCGCACGACGCCCGGCGAGACGGTGTTCACGCGCACCCCCTGCGGGCCGAACTCCTCGGAGAGCGCCTTGCCGAAGGCCGTGAGGGCCGCCTTGGCGGTGCTGTAGGCGATCGGGCCCGCGCCGGGGACGCGGGCGTTGATCGAGGACACGTTCACGATGGCGCCCCGCCGCTCGACGAGACCCGGCAGTGCCGCGCGGGCGGCGCGGATCGCGCTGAACAGGTTGAGCTCCAGGTTGGCCTGCCAGTGGGCGTCGTCGGTGGTGAGGAAGCCGCCGATGTTCACGTCGTCGCCGGCGCCGACGTTGTTGACGAGGAAGTCGATGCCGCCGAGTTCGGCGTGCGCGTGGCCGATGAGGGCGGCGGGGCCCTCGGGGGTGCCGAGGTCGGCCGCGTACGCGAGTGCTCCGGAGTCCTTCAGCTCGGGGGTGACGGTGCGGGCGGCGCCGACGACGCGGACGCCCTCGGCGATCAGGGTGTGGACGGTGGCCAGACCGATGCCGCGGCTCGCGCCGGTGACGACGGCGGTCCTGCCGGTGAGGTTGAGGTCCATGGGGTGGGGTCCCTTCAGTAATTGACCTGCGAGTACAGAAAATGGGTATGCGTGGGTGCGCGAGTACGCAAGGCTGGGTCAGAGGAGGTCGAGGACCGCCTGGATCGTGCGGCGCATGCCGTCCGGGCCGTCCGCGATCCGCGCGGTCACGCGCAGGCCGATGATTGTGTTCAGCAGCAGGCTGCCGATGGCCGCGGCGTCGCGGTCCGGGGCGATCTCGCCGGACCGCTTGCCCTCCTCGATCAGCGCCCGGAAGGCGCCTTCGGTGCGGGCGAACATGCCGCGGACGAGGTCGGCGGCCGTCTCGTCGGTGCGGGCGAGTTCGGTCGCCGTGTTCACGGCCATGCAGCCGCGCCGGTCCGGGTCGGCGAGGTCCATTTCCACCAGGAGCTCAAGTCCCTTGCGGAGCCGCCCCTTGACGGTTTCGCCGCCCTCGGCCAAGAGGTCGGTGAGCGCCTTCGCCTGGGTGTCGCGGTAGTGCCGCAGGGACAGCTCGAACAGGCCGTGCTTGCTGCCGAAGGCGTGGTACAGACTGCCTTTTCCGATGCCGAGGGTGTCGACGAGGTCCTGCGGGGTCGTGTGTCCGTACCCCTTGCTCCAGAAGACCTGCATCGCCTGTTCCACGGCGGTCTCCGGATCGAACTGCTTCGGCCGTCCCATGCGGAACAGTCTAACAAGGTTGTGTACTCGGAGGTCAAGAATTGGGTGTGGTGCGTATTGGCTGGTCACGGGGCGTTGTCAGTGGCGTGCGGCATGCTTTTTCCATGACGTGGTGGTGCACGGGGGTGCGGTGGCGGGCCGGCGGCGGGCCCGTCCTCGGGTGGTACGCGCCGGGGCGTGGCGAGCGGGAGAGTCCGCTGGCGTTCGGGGGCGCTGTGGCGTTCCGGGTCCGGGGCGGGCGGTGCTGCCTCGGGGTGCGGCGGGGCGGGCGGTGGACGGCGTGTCCGGCGGGCGCGGCGGTGGCGGGGCGGGCCACGCGGGCGCAGTGCGAGGAGTGCGCGCGCGTCGACCGGGCGCACTCGGTCGCCGCGGACACGTTCGCCGACGACCCGCGGCCGTATCGCGTGTACGTGGCGTGGTTCGGCCCCGGCCTGGTGAAGGTCGGCATCACCGGGGTCGCGCGGGGCGGGGCGCGGCTCCTGGAGCAGGGGGCCGTGGCCTACGCCTGGCTGGGGCAGGGCCCGTTGATGGCGGCACGCCGCACGGAGGAACTGCTGCGGACGGCCCTCGGCGTCCCGGACCGGATTCCGTACGCGCGCAAGCGGGCCCTGCGGGCGCGGCTGCCGGACCCGGCGGAGCGGGCCCGCGAGCTGACGGAGGTGCACCGGCGGGCGGCGGCGCTCGGCGGCTGGCCCGAGTCGCTGGAGCGGCTGCGGTGCGAAGTCGTGGACCACGGCGGGCCGTTCGGGCTCGACGCGCTCGGCCGGTTCGACGGATCCGCCGGGGCGGGGCGGGTCGTGGACGAGTTGACGGACGGCGGGGTGGTGGCCGGGACGCTGGTTGCCGCCGCGGGGCCTGATCTGCATCTGGATGTGGGGGTGGGCGGGCGTGGACATGAACGGGAGTTGGTGATCGACAGTCGGCTGATGAGTGGGTGGCGGCTTGTGGGGGCGGGGGAGCTGGACAGCAGGGCGGAGGTGACGGTTCCGGTGCGGGAGATACCTGTGGTGCAGGGCGGGTTGTTCTGAGGCTTCTTCGGGGCTTCGGCGAGGGCTTCGCTGACCGGAGGGCAAAGTCCTGTCGCCCGTTGGGCAAGAAGGAGGGCCGGAGGGTGGACAAGGGCTCGGCGTGAGGCCGACTGTGGGTGCCATGAGTGATCAAGAGCTTGGAGCTGTCGGCTCCATCGGCCCCGTCGGCCCTGTTGACGCGGTAGGTCCCGTCGGCCCCTTCGAACCCCCTTACTACGCCGTCGTGTTCAGCTCCCTGCGCACGCCGGGGGACAACGACTACGGCGCGACGGCCGAGCGCATGGAGGAGCTGGTGGCCGACGTGCCCGGGTTCCTCGGGATGGACTCGGCGCGCACGCCCGGCGGCTTGGGCATCACCGTCGGGTACTTCCGGGACGAGGAGGCCATCGCGGCCTGGCGCGGCGACCCGGAGCACCGGGAGGCGCGGGCGCGGGGCCGGAAGGAGTGGTACGAGAAGTACGTCGTGCACGTGGCCAAGGTCGAGCGGAGCTACGGCCATGAGTGAGGAGCAGCTCGGCGACGAGGCGGACGAGGCGTACGAGGTGGACGAAGCGGAAGCAGAAAGGGTCACCGCCTTCTGGGGGCGGCTCGGACTGCCGGGACTCGTCGACGTACACACGCACTTCATGCCGGAGCGCGTCCTCGCGAAGGTGTGGGACTACTTCGACTCGGTCGGGCCGCTGACGGGCGTGCGGTGGCCCATCGCGTACCGGCACGACGAGGAGCGGCGGCTCGCCGTGCTGCGGGAGTTCGGCGTGCGGGCGTTCACGTCGATGCTGTATCCGCACAAGGCGGGCATGGCGGAGTGGCTCAACGGCTGGGCGGCGGAGTTCGCCGCGCGGACGCCGGACTGTCTGCACACGGCGACGCTGTTCCCCGAGCCGGAGGCCGGGCGCTATGTGCGCGAGGCCGTCGAGGCCGGGGCGCGGGTGTTCAAGTCGCATGTGCAGGTGGGCGCGTACGACCCGAACGACGCGCTCCTCGACCCGGTGTGGGGGCTCCTCGCCGAGGCCGGGATCCCGGTCGTGATGCACTGCGGGTCGGGCCCGGCGCCCGGCAAGCACACCGGGCCCGAGCCGGTGGGGCGGCTGCTCGCGCGCCATCCGCGGCTGCGGCTCGTCGTGGCGCACATGGGGATGCCGGAGTACGCGGACTTCCTGGACCTCGCCGAGCGGTACGGGGAGGTGCGGCTGGACACGACGATGGCGTTCACGGACTTCGCCGAGCGGTCCGCGCCGTTTCCGCGGGCGGAGCGGGGGCGGCTCGCGGAGCTGGGGCTCGGCGGCCGGATCCTGCTGGGGACGGACTTCCCCAACATTCCGTACGGGTACGTCCACCAGCTCGACGCCCTGGAGCGGCTCGGCCTCGGCGACGACTGGCTCCGGGCGGTCTGCCACGGGAACGGGGCGCGGCTGTTCGGCCTGGAGTGAGGCGGCGCGACGGCGGGCGGCCCGAAGGCAGGGCGGCCCGGCGCGGCGGTGCGTTTTCTCAGGGAATTCACAGGTGGGCGAAAGCCGTCTCTCACCGCCGCCGCCCAGGCTGAAGCCATGACGACGACCTCGCCCCAGGGGCGTACCGAACTGCTCAGGCCGGACGGGAGCCCCGTCCGCGTACTCGTCGTGGACGACGAGGTGTCGCTCACCGAGCTGCTGTCCATGGCGCTGCGCTACGAGGGCTGGGAGATCCGCAGCGCCGACGACGGCGCGGGCGCGGTGCGGGCCGCGCGGAGCTTCCGGCCCGACGCCGTCGTGCTCGACATGATGCTGCCGGACATGGACGGCCTTGCCGTGCTCGGGCGGCTGCGCCGCGAACTGCCGGACGTGCCGGTGCTGTTCCTGACCGCCAAGGACGCTGTCGAGGACCGCATCGCCGGGCTCACCGCGGGCGGCGACGACTATGTGACCAAGCCGTTCAGCCTCGAAGAGGTCGTGGCGCGGCTGCGCGGGCTCATCCGGCGGGCCGGGGCGTCCGGGCGGCGCAGCGAATCGGTGCTCGCCGTGGGCGACCTGACCCTCGACGAGGACAGCCACGAGGTGACGCGCGGCGGGGAGTCCATCCACCTGACGGCCACCGAGTTCGAGCTGCTCCGCTACCTCATGCGCAATCCGCGGCGCGTGCTCAGCAAGGCGCAGATCCTCGACCGGGTGTGGAGCTACGACTTCGGCGGCCAGGCCAACGTCGTCGAGCTCTACATCTCGTATCTGCGCAGGAAGATCGACGCGGGCCGGGAGCCGATGATCCACACGCGGCGGGGCGCCGGGTATCTGATCAAGCCCGCCACCGTGGCGGTGTGAGACTCCGGCGCGGCTCTCGCACCCTGCGCACCCGCCTCGTCGTCTCCGCCGTCGTGCTGATCGCCGTCGTGTGCGCGGTGATCGGCACGGTCACGACGATCGCGCTGCGGTCGCATCTGTACGAGCAGGTGGACGGGTCGCTGAAGCAGGTCGCGGCGCGGGCCGCCGGGCCGCCGCCATCCGGGACCGAGCTGCCCGGGGGACACCGCGGCAAGGGGCCGGACGACGGCAATCCGCTGAAGTTCGTCACGGTCGGCCCGCAGGAGATCGGCACCGTCGGCGCCGTGGTCGGCGAGGACGGCACCCTCACCGAGGGCGACGTCAGCACCGAGCCCGACGCGTCGAGCCGCTCCCCCGAATCCATCGGCAAGCCCCTCGACGCCGCCCAGCTCGCCGCCCTCGCCCGCGTGGCCCGCGACGGCGAGCCGCACACCGTGGACGTGCCGGACCTCGGCGAGTACCGCGTCGAGTACGCCACCGGCGTCAACGGCGACTACCTCGTCGGCCTCCCGACCACCAAGGTCACCAACACCCTCAACACCCTTGTCGTCACCGAGGCCGGCGTCACCGCCGCAGGACTGGTCGCCGCCTCGCTCGCGGGCGCGGCGATGGTCGGCGTGGCCCTGCGCCCCCTGCGCCGCGTCGCCGGCACGGCGACCCGCGTCTCCGAACTCCCCCTGCACAGCGGCGAAGTGGCCCTCCACGAACGCGTCCCCGACGCCGAGGCAGACGCCCGCACCGAGGTCGGCCAGGTCGGCGCCGCGCTCAACCGCATGCTCGACCACGTCCACTCGGCGCTGCACGCACGGCAGCGGAGCGAGACGCGCGTACGCCAGTTCGTCGCCGACGCCAGTCACGAGCTGCGCACTCCGCTCGCCTCCATCCGGAGCACGGGCGCACCAAGTGGCTGGTGTGGGCGGGCGTCGCGGTCGGCCTCGCCTTCCTCGCCAAGACGCTGCAGGCGTTCCTGATCCTGCCGCCGCTGGCCGTGTTGTACGTGGTGTGCGCGCCGGTGCGGCTCGGCAGGCGGCTCGGCCAACTCGCCCTGTCCGGGCTCGCGATGGTCGTCGCGGGCGGCTGGTGGGTCGCGGTCGTCGAGCTGTGGCCCGCGTCCTCGCGCCCGTACATAGGCGGCTCGCAGCACAACTCCTTCCTGGAGCTGACCTTCGGCTACAACGGCCTCGGCCGCATCAACGGCGAGGAGACCGGCAGCGTCGGCGGGGGCGGTGGGCCGGGCGGCGGTGGCGGCGGCGGTCGGTGGGGCGAGACCGGCATCGGCCGGATGTTCAACTCCGAGGTGGGCGGCCAGATCTCGTGGCTGCTCCCGGCCGCGCTGATCCTGCTGCTCGCGGGCCTGATCGTGACGTGGAGGGCGCGCAGGACGGACACGGCGCGGGCGGCGTTCGTCGCGTGGGGCGGCTCGCTCCTGACGACCGCGGCGGTCTTCAGCTTCATGGCCGGGATCTTCCACCAGTACTACACGGTGGCCCTCGCCCCCTACCTCGCGGCGCTCATCGGCATGGGCGCGACGGTGCTGTGGGAGGAGCGCGCCAAGTGGTGGGCGGGCACGGTGCTCGGCGCCGCCGTCGCGGTGACGGCCTGGTGGGCGTACGAACTCCTCGGCCGGACGCCCGACTACGTGCCGTGGCTGCGGACGGCGGTCCTGGTCGCGGGGCTCGCGGGCGCGGCGGGGCTGCTGCTCGCGGCACGCCTGAGCCGACGGCTCGCCCTGACGGCCGTGGGGCTCGGCTTGGCGGCCTCGCTCGCCGGTCCGGTGGCGTACGCCCTGTCCACGGTGGACACCCCGCACACCGGGTCGATCGTGACGGCGGGGCCCGCGGGGGCCGCGGGGGCGGGGCGGATGGGCGGCGGGCCGGGCGGTCCCGGCGGTGGGCCGGGCGGCGGCCCGGGCGGCGGCGGGATGCGCATGCCTGCGCACGGCCAGGGCCAGGGGCAGCCGCAGGCCGGGGGCCGGCCTCCCACCCAGCCCGGCCGAGCCCAAGGCCAGAACCAGCAACGCGGCCTCCTCGACGGCGCCCAAGTCGGCACCAAGGCAAAGCGGCTCCTGGAGCAGAACGCCGGGGACTACACCTGGACCGCCGCCGCGATCGGCGCCCAGAACGCCGCGAGCTACCAACTCGCCACCGGCGCCCCGGTGATGGCGATCGGCGGCTTCAACGGCAGCGACCCGTCGCCCACCCTCGCCCAGTTCAAGAGCTATGTGGCCGACGGCCGGATCCACTACTTCGTGGCGGGCTCAGGCACGGGAGGCGGCGGAATGGGCGAAGGCATGGGCGGCCGCGGTGGAAGCGAAGGCACCTCGTCGAAGATCACGTCATGGGTGGCGCAGAACTTCACCAAGGTCACGGCGGGCGACGCCACGTTCTACGACCTGACCAAGCCTCTGACCTAAGTCGCTGTACACCGTAAGGGAACTTCCTCTACGGTGTACGTCGCCCCCTCGGCGTACACCGTAGAAGAGAAGGAGCCTCGCATGACGGCGACCACCGCCGACACCCCTGAGGCGGCCGCCGCGCCCGACGGCCGCCACCCGCAGCGCTGGCTGATCCTCGGCGTCATCTGCCTGGCCCAGCTCACCGTGCTGCTTGACAACACCGTCCTGAGCGTCGCGATCCCCTCGCTCACCAGCGAGCTCGACGCCTCGTCGGCCGACATCCAGTGGATGATCAACGCGTACTCGCTCGTGCAGTCGGGCCTGCTGCTCACCGCGGGCAGCGCGGCCGACCGCTACGGCCGCAAGAAGCTGCTGACCGCGGGCCTGGCCCTGTTCGGCATCGGCTCGCTCGCGGCGGGCCTGGCCCAGTCCTCCGGGCAGCTCATCGCGGCGCGCGCGGGCATGGGCGTGGGCGGCGCGCTGCTGATGACGACGACGCTCGCGGTCGTCGTGCAGCTCTTCGACGACGCCGAGCGGGTCAAGGCGATCGGCCTGTGGGCGACCGTCAACTCCCTCGGCTTCGCCGCGGGTCCGCTGCTCGGCGGCTTCATGCTCAACCACTTCTGGTGGGGCTCGATCTTCCTGATCAACATCCCCGTGGCGCTGATCGGCATCCTCGCGGTGGTCAAGATGGTGCCCGAGTCCAAGAACCCGCAGGGCGACCGCCCCGACCTGCTCGGCGCGCTGCTCTCGACCATAGGCATGGCCTCGGTGGTGTACGCGATCATCTCCGGCCCCGAGCACGGCTGGACCTCGGGCCAGGTCCTGGTGTCGGCGGGCGTCGGCGTGGTGGTCCTCGGCGCCTTCGCGCTGTGGGAGCTGCGGATCCCGTACCCCATGCTGGACATGCACTTCTTCCAGAACAAGCGCTTCATCGGCGCGGTGATGGGCGCGGTCCTGGTGGCCTTCGGCCTCGGCGGCTCGCTGTTTCTGCTCACCCAGCACCTGCAGTTCGTGCTCGGCTACGAGCCGCTGGAGGCGGGGCTGCGCACGGCACCGCTGGCGGTCACCGTGATCCTGCTGAACCTGGTGGGCGTCGGCGCGCGGCTGCACGCCAAGCTGGGCACGCCCGGGACGATCTTCACGGGCATGACGATGCTGGCGGGCGGCCTGGCCGTGGTCGCGTCGTTCGGCGCGCACGACTACCCGGGCATGCTGGCGGGCCTTGTCCTGATGGGCGCGGGCATCGCGTTCGCCATGCCCGCGATGGCCAATGCCATCATGGGCGCGATCCCGGTGGAGAAGGCCGGCGTGGGCGCGGGCATCAACGGCACGCTGGCGGAGTTCGGCAACGGCCTCGGCGTCGCCGTGCTCGGCGCGGTCCTCAACTCCCGCTTCTCGGCGCTGGTCGCGGTGTCCGCGACGTCGTTCCCGGCGGCCCTCGCGGCGGCGGGCTCGGCGGGCGAGCGGGAGCGCATCGCGGACGCGTTCTCCTCCGGCCTGGAGACGAGTCAGCTCGTCGGCGCGGTGGCCCTGTTCCTCGGCGGCGCGCTGGCGGCGGCGTTGCTGTGGCGGGCGGAGAGGGCAGACTCGGTGCAGCGGGCGGCGGAGTCCGTGACGGCGGACACGGCGGGTACGGCAGACACGACTGGTACGGCGGACACCGACGGGAAGACGTCGGCATAGCATCGGGGCGGGCCGGCCGGATCGCTCCGGCCACCCGCCCCACCGAGACCCCGCCCCGAGAACAGCACGAGCATCCGTACCAGGAAGTACCAGGAAGGTGCGCCATGACGAAGGCAGCCGACCGCGCGAAGCGAGCGGCGCGCACGAGCGTCTGGCTGGAGGGCAAGGCGCCCCGAGGCACCGGCCGCAAGGGGGCCCAGCCGACCGGCCTCGACCGGGACCGCATCACCGAGGCCACCATCCGGCTCCTGGACGCGGAGGGCCTCGCCAAGTTCTCCATGCGCCGCCTCGCCGCCGAGCTGAACGTGACGGCGATGTCCGTGTACTGGTACGTGGACACGAAGGACGACCTGCTGGAGCTGGCGCTCGACCGGGTCGCCGAGGAGCTGCGGCTGCCCGACCCCGAGGCCGTCCCCGGCGAGTGGCGCGAGCAGCTGCGCGAACTGGCCGCCGGATACCGGGATCTGCTGGTCCGCCACCCCTGGGTGTCGCCGCTGATCGGCGAGTTCCTGAACATCGGGCCGAACTGGCTGGCGTTCTCCCTCGCCATCCAGCGGGCCGTACGGAACACCGGGCTCACGCCCTACCGCCAGAACGGGGCGATCGCCGCGGTGTTCCAGTTCGTGTACGGATTCGGGACCATCGAGGGCCACTTCATCGCGCGTTGCGCGGCCGCGGGGATGACCCAGGACGAGTACTTCAGGGACGCGGTCGGCACCGTGAACGAGGAACTCGCCACCAATGAGGCGGTGCGGTCCGCCCACGAGCTGATGGAGGCCCGGAGCGAGGGCACCGTCTCCGAGATGTGGGAACGGGACTTCACCATCGCCCTCGACCTGATGATCGCGGGCATCGAGGCGCTCCTCGACCGGGACTGAGGCCTCCGGGACGGCCGCCTCAGGGGCTGACGCCGCAGGTCAGGCCTGCGGCAGGCTGTCGCCCTGCACGGCCTGGATGTCCAGCTCCACCTTCAGCGTCGTGCCGATCGCGGAGATGCCCGCCTGGAGGACCTGGTTGTAGTTCATGGCGAAGTCCTCGCGGCGCAGTTCGGCGGTGGCGCGGAAGGCCGCGCGGGTGCCGCCCCAGGGGTCGGCGCCGGTGCCGAGGTAGGCCAGGTCGAGGTCGACGGGGCGCACGACGCCGTGCATGCCGAGCTCGCCGTGCACCGTCCACCGGTCGGACCCGGCGGGCTCGAGTCCGGTCGACCGGTAGGTGATCTCCGGGTACGTCTCGGCGTCCAGGAAGTCCGCGGACTTCAGGTGCCCGTCGCGCATCGCGTTGCCCGTGTCGACGGACGCGGCCCGGATCACGGCCTCGACCCGCGACTTCTCCAGGTCCTCGGCGATCTCGACCCGGCCGGAGAACTCGTCGAACCGCCCGCGCACGCTGGAGATCCCCAGGTGCTGGGCGACGGCGGCCACGGACGAGTGGACGGGGTCGATGGTCCACGGTCCGGGCGGCGGCAGCTCGGTGCCGCTGGCGCGGGCGAGGACCACATTGCCGACGTCGGCCCGCCCGCTCGCGGTGACGAGGGCGGTGGAGGCGGCGGGCGCGTACCCGACGGCGGTGACGATGACGGTGTACGGCCCGGCGGCCAGCTCCGTGGCGTCCCGCACCACGCCCTCCCCGTCGGCCCCGGCGCGCAGCACCTGCGCACCCGTCATGTCCGTGACCGTCACGACGGCGTGCGGCACCGCCCAGCCGTCCCGAGTCCGGATCCGCGCGTTGAGTCCCACGTTTCTTTCTCCTTGCCGAAGTCCACAAGGCCGCGCACCACAAGGCCACAGCCCGCAAAAGCAATCGGCCCCCCGGCGGTGGCGACCGGCCGTCCCCAACCGTCGCGTCGCCACCGTCCCGGGGGCCCTACCGCACCGCCCGGGGGCCGCGTCCGCTCGAAGCGCGGCCCCAGGGCGGGGTCAACTACTCGCCCGGGTGGGCGAGTTCGATGTCGTGCCCGACGACGCTGCCGCCGTCGCCGCCGGTGCCCCCGACCGTCAGGCCGGTGGCGACGGGCGGGTACCCGGTCGCGATGACCGTGTACTCGCCGCCGTCCAGGTCGGTGAAGGCGTACTCGCCGTCCGCACCGGTCGTGGCGGTGGCCACGACATTGCCGGCCGCGTCGACGAGGGTGACGCGCGCGTCGTTCAGCGGCTCGCCCGCGGCCCGCACGGTGCCGAGCACCCGCGCGCCGGAGCGCAGTTCGACCTCGACGCGGGTGACGCCCACGCCGGACACCTCGACGGGCAGCGCCACCGGCCGGTGACCCGCCGCGTTCACGGCGACGGTCACGGGCCCGGGCACCAGCTCGGCGAAGGCGAAGTCGCCCTGTTCACCGGAGGTCCCGGTGGCGAGCACGTCGCCGCGCACATCGGTCACGACGACCATCGCCCCTGCCACGGGCAGCTTGGCGTCGGCGGTGCGCACGAGCCCGCTGAGCCCGCTGGTGCCGCTGAGCAGCAGGTCGTACGCGAGGGGCTCCTCGCCGACCACGACGGTCGAGGCCTGCGGCTGGAAGCCGTCGGCGGAGGCGATGAGGACGTACGAACCGGCGCCGGGCGCGTCCACCGCGTACGAGCCGTCGTCCTGGGCGACCGCCCGGCCCACCTGCCGCCCGCCGAGCGAGATCAGCGTGACCGCGGCCCGCGGCACGGGCGCGCTCTCGGCGCCGCGGACGAAGCCGCGGACCGGGACGCCACCGGTGGCCTGCGCGGACGCGTCACCGGAGCCCGCGCCCGCGACGGACGCCACGGCGGCGAGCCGCTGGGTGCCCTCGGGGCCGGTCCCGGTGTGCGCGGCCACGGAGGCGAGCACGGGCTCGTCGGCGACAGGCGCGACCGGGGCGGCGGCGGAGGCGGCCGAGACGGCGGGGGCCGCCGCGGGAGCGGGGGAGGACGACTCGGCGATCTGCGCCGCCGCCCCCGCCGTCCTCAGCGGCACCTCCTTGATGAACAGCGTCACGAGGAACGCGGCGAACGCGATCGGCGCGGCGATCAGGAACACGTCCGCGATGCCGTGGCCGTAGGCGCTCTCCATCACGGTCCGCAGCGGCGCGGGCAGCGCGTCCAGGTCGGGGATGCCGCCCCCGCCGGTGCCGCCGTGCCCTGCCGCTGCGCCCTTCGGACCGAGGTCGGCGAGGCCGTCCTTGACGTAGTCGGTGATGCGCGTGGCCATCACGGAGCCGAGCGCGGAGACGCCCATGGCGCCGCCGAGGGACCGGAAGAAGGTGACGACGGAGCTGGCGGCGCCGATGTCCTCGGGCGCGACCTGGTTCTGCGTGCACAGCACCAGGTTCTGCATCATCATGCCGATGCCGAGGCCCATCAGGGCCATGTAGCAGGCGATGTGCCAGTACGCGGTGTCGTACCGCATGGTGCCGAGAAGCCCCAGACCGGCGGTCAGCAGCACACCACCGCTGACCAGCCAGGCCTTCCACCGGCCCGTCTTGGTGATCAACTGCCCCGAGACGGTGGACGAGACGAACAGCCCCGCGATCATCGGGATCGTCATGACCCCGGACATCGTCGGCGACTTGCCGCGCGCCAGCTGGAAGTACTGGCTGAAGAACACGGTGCCCGTGAACATCGCGACACCCACGAACAGCGAGGCGATCGAGGCCAGCGTGATGGTGCGGTTGCGGAACAGCCGCAGCGGGATGATCGGCTCGCTCGCCCTGGACTCGACGAGCAGGAACAGCAGGCCGAGCACGATCGCGCCGCCCACCATCGAGTACGTCTGCCACGACAGCCACTCGTACTTCTTGCCGGAGCCGGAGCCCGCGAACGTCACCCACACCAGGAGCAGCGAGACGGCGGCCGTGATGAAGAAGGCGCCGCCCCAGTCGACCTTCACTTCCCGCTTCATGACGGGCAGCTTCAGGGTCTTCTGCAGCACGATCAGGGCGATGATCGCGAACGGCACGCCGACGTAGAAGCACCAGCGCCAGCCGAGCCACGAGGTGTCGGTGATGACACCGCCGAGGAGCGGGCCGCCGACGGTGGCGACGGCGAAGGTCGCGCCGAGGTAGCCGGAGTAACGGCCGCGCTCGCGCGGGGCGATCATCGCGGCCATGACGATCTGGGCGAGCGCCGACAGACCGCCGACGCCGATGCCCTGCACCACGCGGCAGGCGATCAGCATCCCGGCGTTCTGCGAGAGACCGGCCACGACCGAGCCGAGCACATAGATGACCAGGGCTATCTGGACGAGCGCCTTCTTGCTGAACAGGTCGGAGAGCTTGCCCCACAGCGGGGTGCTCGCCGTCATCGACAGCAGCGCGGCGGTGACGACCCAGGTGTAGGCGGACTGGCCGCCGCCGAGGTCACCGATGATCTCGGGCAGGGCGTTGGAGACGATCGTCGACGACAGGATCGCGACGAACATGCCGAGCAGGAGGCCGGAGAGCGCCTCCATGATCTGCCGGTGCGACATCGGCGCACCGTCGGCGCCGCCGCCGTGCCCTCCGTGCGCTCCGTGCTTGGCATGGGCGCCCCGCACACCGGCCGGTGTGGATGTTGCCATGGGCTTCCTTTTCCTGGTTCTTACGCGGGTGTACGGGTTGTTCTCACGCGGATGTACGAGGCGTACTCACGCGGGTGTACGGGTTGCTTCCTCGGTCGCGTGCGAGGTCTCGGGAAGCCGGGCCGAAGCCGCGCGGCAGTCCCCGAAGCTGGCACGCAGGCGCGCGAGCAACGCGCTCAACGAGCCGACGTCGTCGTCGGACCAGTCGTGCAGGTAGTGGGCGAGCGTCCGCATGGACAGCTCGGACAGCTCCGCGAACTTGACCTCGCCCGCGGGCGTGAGCCGCAGGATGCGCGAGCGCTTGTCCGCGGGGTCGGGGGCCCGGTCGATCCAGCCGCGCTCCGCGACGTGCGCGACATGGCGGCTGGTCACCGACATGTCGACGGCGAGCAGCTCGGCGAGCCTGCTCATCCGCATCTCGCCGTGCCGCTGCAGCAGCGTGAGCACGGCGGCGGAGCCGCCCGGGCAGTCCGCGGGCAGGCCACGGCCGAGGCCGCGCTTCACGGCGCCGATGGCGCTGAGCTGGCGGGCCAGCTCCTCGTATTCACGCTGTGCGGCCACGGACCCACCCTCACTTTCGTTGCTTAGGGCAACCATAAAGACAGTTGGTTGCCGCAGGCAAACTAAAACCGGACCAACGGCCTAAAGGCCTGGCAAAGGTCTCGGAGCCCACCCGTAAAGTCGCCGGTCAGCGGGGGTTGGGCCGGGCGGCGGGGATTCGCTAGGGCGTGTCCGATGGGTCCGGTCGGCTGTGTTCCGGGTGCCTGTCTGTGGGGCCGAGCGGTGTCTGGTGCGTGCGGCTGCAAGGCGGAGGAGGGCGTCGACGCGGAGCGTCGGCAACCGACGACAACGCCGCAGACGTGCGTGCCAGGCACCGCGACGCTGGCAGGACCCATCGGGCATGCCCTAGGGTCCTGCTCCATGGCACACAACCCCCATGCTCCCCAGGGCCCCGAGGGCCAGCCGGACCCGGCGGGCTCCACCCAGATGTTCCGCGCCTTCGTCGACGAGGCGCCGCAGGGCGGCCGCGGCGCCCAGCGGCAGGCGGCGGCCCCGGCGGGCCCCCGCATCGGCCTCATCGTCGGCGTGATCGCGGCGGTCGTGATCGTGGCCGCGGTCGCCTGGCTGGCGCTGAAGTAACGGTCCCGCTGATCAGGCCGGCTTGATCGGCTACTTCCACTCCACGTCGACGTCGCGCGTCTCGACGTGCATGCCGAGCGGAACGCGCCACCAGTCGACACAAATCGGCCAAGTCTTCTTGACGGTCTTCCCGGCCCCGATGGGCGCCGGGAGCTTCCGCGTGGACTCGATGGTCCCCCAGTCCACGCCGAGGGCGCCGATGATGTGCGTACCGAACGTGACGCGGCCCGAACGCACCGCTGAGCCACCGGTGTTGCGGAAGCTGACGGTCACGTCCTCGCACCAGCGCTTTTCCGCGGGCGCGCGCCGGGGCTCGCCGACCTTGAGGGCGGCGGGGCCGGGCGGGGCGCTGGTGCCGGGGGCGGACGGCGCCGACGGCGAGTGCGGTTTCTCGCCGCCCGGGGTGCCGGGGCGGGCGCCCTCGTTGCCCTCGCCGTCCCCGTCGTTGTCGTCGCCGCCACGGTCCGGTGGCGCGCCGCCCGGTGTGTCCGTCGGGCGTGAAACCCCGCCGCTGTCGGGCGACTTGTCGTCCGGTCCTGGTGTTGCCCCCGAACTGCCGCCGGACCCCGGGCCGTTGCCGTCGCCCTCGGCTCTGGCGCCCGCGTCGCCGCCCTCGCCGCCTCCCCGGGAGGGCTTGCCGCCGGGCCCGCCGGACGGCTTCCCGGAAGGCCGGCCGTCCAGCGGCACGTACTCCACGTCCCCGCTGGGTGCCACGGCCTCGCCACGGCTCTTCTCCGGGCCGTTCCCGGCCGCACCGGTGGCCACATAGCCGTCGCGTCCGTCGCCGCCGCAGGCGGCAAGCAGGCCGCCCAGGCACAGCAGCGCCGCCGAGGCGCCTGCCATCGCGCCCCGGCGGCCACGTCCGCCTCTCCACGCACCACGAAGCATCGCGCCAGTGTGGCTGACGCCCCGTCAATTAGGAACCCTGTCAGCAGGAATCCGCGCGATCCATCGGAACAGTCACGCGATCCACCGGAACGGCCACGCGACCCGCCGGAACGGCCGCACGACCCGCCGGAGCGGTCGCACGATCGGCCGGAGCGGTCGCGCGACCCCCCGCCGACCCGGTCAGTCGCCGATCAGCCCTTCCCGCAGCTGCGCCAGCGTCCGCGTGAGCAGCCGTGAGACGTGCATCTGCGAGATGCCGACCTCCTCGCCGATCTGCGACTGCGTCATGTTCGCGAAGAACCGCAGCATGATGATGCGGCGCTCGCGCGGTGGCAGCTTGGCGAGGAGCGGCTTCAGGGACTCGCGGTACTCGACGCCCTCCAGGGCCGAGTCCTCGTACCCGAGGCGGTCCGCGAGGGAGCCCTCGCCGCCGTCGTCCTCGGGGGCGGGCGAGTCGAGCGAGGAGGCGGTGTACGCGTTGCCGACGGCGAGGCCGTCGACCACGTCCTCCTCGGACACGCCGAGCACGGCGGCCAGTTCGGGCACCGTGGGCGAGCGGTCCAGGCGCTGGGCCAGGTCGTCGCTGGCCTTCGTCAGGGCGAGCCGCAGCTCCTGGAGCCGGCGCGGCACGCGCACGGACCAACTGGTGTCCCGGAAGAAGCGCTTGATCTCACCGACGACGGTCGGCATCGCGAACGTCGGGAACTCCACGCCGCGTTCGCAGTCGAAGCGGTCGATCGCCTTGATCAGGCCGATGGTGCCGACCTGGACGATGTCCTCCATCGGTTCGTTGCGGCTGCGGAAGCGCGCCGCCGCGTACCGAACGAGGGGGAGGTTGAGCTCGATCAGGGTGTCTCTGACGTAGGCACGCTCGGGGCTGTCCTGGTCGAGCGCGGCGAGCCGCAGGAAGAGGGAGCGGGACAGGGTGCGGGTGTCGATGGCTCCCGGGGCCGGGGATACGGCCTCGGAACCGTTGAGCGCGTCGGGCGCTGATTCGCTCGCACTGTCTTCGAGCGTGAGCGTGAGCACCTTCGAGCTGCCCTGGTCTGCGGACATGCCACCCCCTTGAGGTCGCGGACGGTCGCGGCCGGCGCTCCGCCGAAGGAACGCAGCCTCCACCTGAATACCGGCGGTGGGGCCCCGGCAAACGCGGTTCCAGCAGAATGTCACATGTCGGCAACACGCTGTAGTGACTTGTCGACAAGTGAGGGTGACGTCCGTGCAGGAAAGAGGGGGTCTGAGACTTTTTCGGCCCCGACTCCGTCGGTAACGGCCAAAAGACTGTTCCACCCGATACGGTTACGCCTCGATCCGATTTGCGGACCGAAGCCGCGCGAAGCTTCTGGCCAGCAGTCGTGACACATGCATCTGGGAAACGCCCAATTCCGCGCTGATCTGTGACTGGGTCAGATTGCTGTAGTAGCGCAGCAGCAGGATCCGCTGTTCCCGCTCGGGCAGTTGGACGAGCAGATGCCGTACGAGATCGCGGTGCTCCACGCCGTCCAGGGCCGGATCCTCGTACCCGAGCCGGTCGACGAGGCCGGGCAGCCCGTCGCCCTCCTGCGCGGCCTCCAGGGACGTCGCGTGGTACGAGCGTCCGGCCTCGATGCAGGAGAGCACCTCCTCCTCGGTGATCCGCAGCCGCTCGGCGATCTCGGCGGTGGTGGGCGAGCGCCCGAAGGCCGTGGTCAGGTCCTCGGTCGCCCCGGTGACCTGCACCCACAGCTCGTGCAGCCGCCTCGGTACGTGGACGGTGCGCACGTTGTCGCGGAAGTACCGCTTGATCTCGCCGACGACGGTGGGCATGGCGAAGGTCGGGAACTGCACGCCGCGGTCGGGGTCGAAGCGGTCGATGGCGTTGATGAGCCCGATGGTGCCGACCTGGACGACGTCCTCCATCGGCTCGTTGCGGCTGCGGAAGCGGGCGGCGGCGTACCGGACCAGGGGCAGGTTCGCCTCGATGAGCGCCCCGCGCACCCTGCTGTGCTCGGCGGTGCCCGGCTCGAGCTCCTTGAGCTGGGCGAACAGGACCTGGGTGAGGGCGCGGGTGTCGGCGCCCCGGGTGCTCGGCGCCTTCGCGGGCGGCACCTCGGGGGCTTCGGGCGCAGAACTGGCCGGCACGGTCAACGCCACCCCTTCTCCCGCGAGTCCGGCAGAGCTCGGTCAAGCTCGGTCGATCTCGGTCAACTCATCCGTCAAAAGCGGTCATAGCATCACAAGACATGTGCACTGTGTGCAAGCACCCGATAACTCCGTGTTGAGCGGCAAGTTGGGGCAGAAGACGCGAAGAGGCCCCGCACCATTCCGGTGCGGGGCCTCGGGAAGTTCTCGCGTGCGGGGCCCGTGGGGAAGGGCCCGCGCGGGTCAGAACTCGTAGTCGGCGATCACCCACGTGGCGAACTCGCGCCACGGCGCGACACCCGCCTGGTGGGCCGGGTGCTCCAGGTACCGCACCAGCGCATCGCTGTCGTCGACGGCCGAGTTGATGGCGTAGTCGTACGCGATGGGCCGCTCGGAGATGTTCCAGCCGCACTCCCAGAACCGCAGCTCGGGGATGAGCCCGCCGAGCTCCTCGAAGGCCTTGGCGGCGGCGACGACGCGCGGGTCGTCGCGCTCGACGCCGTCGTTGAGCTTGAAGAGGACCAGATGGCGGATCACGGGCGCTCCCAGCGGGTCGGGCAGTCGGGCCGCCGGGCTGCCCGGCTGCCCGGCTGCCCGGCTGCCGGACGGTACGGCGGTCAGTCGTCCTTGCCGCCGTTGGCGACCCACGTCATGAAGTCGCCGATGGCGTTGGCGGCGTTCGAAATGCCCTCGAACCCTACCTGGACGTAGTCCGCGGCCTTTTCCGGGTCGGTGATGATCACGTACAGGACGAACACCACGAGCACGAAGAGAACGATCTTCTTCGGGTCCTTCACGCTGTGGCCTCCCCTAGCCCGCTCATCCCCGTACTCATCCCCACCCCGTGGGCCGCTTGTTCCGCGGTTTGTTCCGCCTGTGCCGGGCGAGTCTAACGTGGCCCGAACTCACCTGGTTTTTAAGGACCAATGACCCGGCGGCACAGGCCCTTGGACTGCGGGTTCGCGGATTGACGAGGAGCAGGATGGGTGGTGAGCCCGGCGGATCTGGCAGGAATCACCGGGCGCGGGACTGGACTCCACTGCGGGGTCCGCGCCGTCCGCTTCCCCCGGTGACGGCGTTGACTTGTGAGTTCCGGTCCTCATCGGGGGAAGCGGCTTGTCCCCCCGATGCCGCTTCCCCCGTCCTATCGGGAGAAGGCCCCGGTGCCATGGCGGCGCCGGGGTTTTTCCGTGCCTAGGGCCGAAAAGTGAAGGGCCCCGTCCGTGTGGACGGGGCCCTTCAATCAAGAGCGGTAGCGGAGGGATTTGAACCCTCGGTGACTTGCGCCACACTCGCTTTCGAGGCGAGCTCCTTCGGCCGCTCGGACACGCTACCGAGAGAGATCCTAGCCCAAGGTGGGCCGTGCTCTGAAATCCGTTTGGGCTATGCCCCGGGGGGCGGGGTGCCGCGGTCGCGGAAGAAGCTCGTGAGGAGCCGCGCGCAGTCCTCGGCGAGGACGCCTTCGATCACCTCGGGCCGGTGGTTGAGCCGCCGGTCGCGCAGCAGGTCCCACAGGGAGCCCGCGGCACCGGCCTTGGCGTCACGGGCGCCGTACACCACCCGGTCCACCCGGGACTGCTGCAGCGCGCCCGCGCACATCACGCACGGCTCCAGCGTGACGACGAGCGTGCAGCCGGGCAGCCGCCACGAGCCGAGCTTCGCCGCGGCCCGGCGCAGCGCGAGCACCTCCGCGTGGGCGGTCGGGTCGGCGGCGGCCTCGCGTTCGTTGTGCCCGGTGGCCAGGACCGTCTCGCCGTCCACGGACAGCACGACAGCGCCGACGGGCACGTCACCGCCCCGGACGGCCCGTTCGGCCTCGTCCAGGGCGATCCGCATCGGCGCCCGCCAGCGGTCTCGTACCGGATCTGGGAGTTGTGTCACACAGCGAACTTACTTAACGGACGGTTTCGAGGACCTCCGCGGCTCCGAGGATGTCGGCGATCTCGTTGAGCGCGTCGCCGCTCTCCAGACCGAGCAGGTCCTTCTCCGGCACGCCGAGGTCGCTGAGGATCTCCGTGTCCCCGAGCGGCCCCGCCGGCACGGCGTCGCCCGTGGCCTCCGCCCCGTCCGGCTCGTCGTCGGCCTCGGACTCGCCGTCCTCCGTGCCGTCGAGGTCGAGCGCGTCCAGGTCGTCCGCCGAGTCGTCCGGGTCGCGGCCCAGCATCTCGTCGGTGAGCAGGATCTCGCCGTAGGCGCTGCGGGCGGCGGCGGCCGCGTCCGAGACGTACACGCGCGGGTCGTCCTCACCGTCCACCCGGACGACGCCGAACCAGGCGTCTTCCTGTTCGATGAAGACGAGCACCGTGTCGTCGGCCTCGACCTCGTCCCGGTGCTCCCGGGCCAGGTCGGTCAGATCCGACAGGGTCTCCACATTGTCGAGCTCCGTGTCGCTCGCTTCCCACCCGTCTTCGGTGCGCGCGAGCAGTGCGGCGAAGTACACCGTGACTCTCCCACTGTTCATAGGCGCCGGTTGGGGATCCCCCCGGCGGACGTCGGGGGCGGGAGTGCTGTTCCAAGCCCCGCCCACTCGGAATCGTGGCAGAAACAACGGCTCCAGGAGAGGTCTTCCGGCCGCTGTGTCCGCGTCGCGTTTCGAATCACAGGCCGCGTGCGCGCCGCGGCCCCCTCGCGGCTACCAGCGGAACGTACGCATACGCATCGCCTGTCGCAGTCTGGCCGCCCGGGCGCGGCGCGGTGTCACCCGGGCCCGCAGCTCGCGGGCCTCGGCGAGCTCGTGCAGGAACTGGGCCCGGCGCCTGCGTCGCTCGGCGTCGGTCTCGCGTGCTTCCCGGTCGGGCATCGGCCACACCACCCCAGTTCGTACGTCCACCTTCCCTCTGTGGCCGGGATTGATGCCACAGCGGGGGATCAGGAGGCCCGCGGGGGGATCGGGGGGCCAGTTCGCCCGGTTACTGTTGAACAATGCGGATCCACGTCGTCGACCACCCGCTGGTGGCGCACAAACTCACCACGCTGCGCGACAAGCGCACCGACTCCCCGACCTTCCGGCGCCTGGCCGACGAGCTGGTCACCCTGCTCGCGTACGAGGCCACCCGGGACGTGCGCACCGAGCAGGTCGACATCGACACCCCGGTGACCCGGACCACCGGCGTCAAGCTCTCGCATCCGCGGCCGCTGGTCGTGCCGATCCTGCGCGCCGGTCTCGGCATGCTCGACGGCATGGTCCGGCTCCTGCCGACCGCGGAGGTCGGCTTCCTCGGCATGATCCGCAACGAGGAGACGCTGCAGGCGTCCACGTACGCGACCCGCATGCCCGAGGACCTCTCCGGCCGTCAGGTGTACGTCCTCGACCCGATGCTGGCCACCGGCGGCACGCTGGTCGCCGCGATCCAGGAGCTGATCAAGCGCGGCGCGGACGACGTGACCGCCGTCGTGCTCCTCGCCGCCCCCGAGGGCGTCGAGGTCATGGAACGGGAGCTGGCGGGGACGCCGGTGACCGTGGTGACGGCGGCGGTGGACGAGCAGCTCAACGAGAACGGGTACATCGTGCCGGGGCTCGGCGACGCGGGGGACCGGATGTACGGGGCCGCGGAGTAGTACGGCGGTACGCCGGGATGTGCGGGGCCGCCGAGTAGCGCCTCGGGGTACGTCTGGGCGGGCGGTGGTCGGGCTGGTCCCGGGGGTCCGGTTTGGTCTCGGGCTGGTCCCGGGGGCCCGATCGGGTCCCGGGTTGGTCCGCTTTGTTCTGCGGGGCCGCTCGCTGTTCTGTGGCGTCGGCTCGTTCTGTTCTGCTGAGGCCTGGGGTCTCAGCAGTTCTTGCCGTCGGTCGACTCCGCTTTTTCGGGTGTCCGCTCGGGCTTGGCCAGTGCCGCCATGGCCCTGTCGGCGTCCTCCTTCTTCGCCAGGTCCTTGAACCGGCTGCCGAGGATCAGGTCGACCTCCCCGCCCTTGCGGGTGTCCGTCTGCTTCTCGGCGCCCGCGACCTGGGTGCCGAGCACCGGCAGCGCGGTGTCGGTGGCCGATTTCGCGCCGAGCACTATCCCGGGGCCCTCGACCTTCTTGTCGAACGCCTCCGTCGCGTTGCCCACCTTGCCGATGGCGAAGCCGCGCTTCTTCAGCTCGTCGGCCGCGTCCTTGGCGAGGCCGCTGCGCGGGGTCGCGTTGAAGACGTTGACGGTGATCTGGCCCGGCTTGGGGAGAGGTTTCTGCTTGGCCTGCCGCGCGGGGTCCGCCGGTGCCTTCTTCGTCGCGCAGTCCTTCGTCCCGCCCGCCGCCGACGCCTTGTCGTCGCCGGTGAACACGTCGATGAGCTGCAGGCTGCCCCAGCCGAGCAGGCCTGCCACGGCGAGCGACGCGACGGCCGCGAGCACGATCCGGCGACGGCCGCGCGGGCGGCGCATACGCGGGTATTTGTCCCCCGTGATGCGGTACTTGCCGCCCATGCCGGGGGGAGTGAGCATGCTCATGGGCGCAGCGTAGTGCTGTGCGGCGGCGATGCCTACTAAATGATCATTGCTCGGTGGCCAGTCCGACCCGATCGGCGGCCAGGCCAACCCGAAAGGGCCAATGCGGACCGGGCCGGGGGCGGATCAGCCCAGTTCGAGCACGCGGGCGTGCAGCACCTGGCGCTGCTGGAGCGCGGCGCGGACGGCGCGGTGCAGTCCGTCCTCCAGGTACAGGTCGCCCTGCCACTTCACGACGTGCGCGAAGAGGTCGCCGTAGAACGTGGAGTCCTCGGCCAGCAGCGTTTCCAGATCGAGCTGGCCCTTGGTCGTCACGAGCTGATCGAGGCGGACCGGGCGCGGCGCGACGTCCGCCCACTGCCGGGTGCTTTCCCGGCCGTGGTCGGGGTACGGCCGGCCGTTTCCGATGCGCTTGAAGATCACACGGAAAGCCTACCGGTCAAGGCTCTCCGGGCGCAGCCTCGGCGGCCGAGTGTGACCCTGGGAAATGCCGCCGGAAACCGGGGCAAACCGGAAACTCTCAAGCCGGGAGCAGGGGTCGAAGTGAGCGACAGCCAGCCGATGCCGTCCACACCCGAGGGCGGGAATCCCCCGAACGAGTCCGTGTCCGGTGCCGGGGTGACGCCCACCGGGGGTGGGGTGGCCGCGTCCGGCGGTGGTGCGGTGCCGTCCGGCGGTGGGGCGGCCGCGTCCGGCGGTGGCGCCGTGGCGGACGCGTTGCCCCCGGAGGCCGCCGCGATCGTTGCCGGGTACGCCTTCGGTGGGCCCGCGCTCGATCTCGGTGCCCTGTTGTGGGACGGGCAGTGCCACCCGGACGCCCAGGTGCGGATTCCGCTCCCCATGCTCAACCGGCACGGCCTCGTCGCCGGTGCCACCGGCACCGGCAAGACCAAGACCCTTCAGCTCATCGCCGAACAGCTCTCCGTCCAGGGCGTGCCCGTCTTCCTGGCCGACATCAAGGGCGACGTCTCCGGCATCTCCGCGCCGGGCGCGGTGAACGACAAAGTCACCGCGCGGGCGCGGGACGTGGGGCAGGCGTGGGAACCCCGCGGGTTCCCCTGCGAGTTCTACGCCCTCGGCGGCATGGGCGTCGGCATCCCGGTGCGGGCCACCATCACCAGCTTCGGGCCGCTCCTGCTCTCCAAGGTGCTCCAGCTCAACCAGACCCAGGAGCAGTCGCTCGGGCTGATCTTCCACTACGCCGACCAGAAGGGCCTCGAACTCGTCGACCTGAAGGACCTGCGCGCCGTCGTCGCGTTCCTCACCTCCGACGAGGGCAAGCCCGAGCTCAAGAACATCGGCGGGCTCTCCACCGCCACCGCCGGGGTCATCCTGCGGGCGCTGACCTCGTTCGAGGCGCAGGGGATGGGGGACTTCTTCGGGGAGCCGGAGTTCGACACCAGTGAGTTGCTGCGGGGCGCGGCGGAGGGGGGTGGGCTGGTCTCCGTACTTGAACTTCCCTCCGTGCAGGACAAGCCTGCTCTTTTCTCCACCTTTTTGATGTGGCTCCTCGCCGACCTGTACCACGATCTTCCTGAGGTCGGAGATCTCGACAAGCCCAAGCTCGTCTTCTTCTTCGACGAGGCCCACCTGCTGTTCAGCGGCGCCTCCAAGGCCTTCCTGGAGTCGATCACTCAGACCGTGCGGCTCATTCGGTCCAAGGGCGTCGGCGTCTTTTTTGTCACCCAGACCCCGAAGGACGTGCCCGCCGACGTCCTCGCGCAGCTCGGCAACCGGGTGCAGCACGCACTGCGCGCCTTCACACCGGAAGACGAGAAGGCCCTCAAGGCCACTGTCCGTACGTTCCCGAACTCCGCGTACGACCTGGAGGAGACGCTCACCGGTCTCGGCACGGGGGAGGCCGTCGTCACCGTCCTCAGCGAGAAGGGCGCGCCCACGCCCGTCGCGGTCACGCGGCTGCGGGCGCCGCAGTCGCTGATGGGGCCGGTGGAGGCGGGGGCGCTGGAGCGGGCCATCCGGGAGTCGCCGCTGCACGGGCGGTATGCGGAGGCTGTGGACCGGGAGTCTGCGTACGAGAAGTTGAGTGCGCGAGCTCCTGCGGAGGCCCCGGCGGGCGCGGAGGCTCCGCGGGAGCGGGAGCGGGAGCAGGCGAAGGGTGGTGGGGGGTCTGTTGTTGAGCAGGTGGTCGGCAGCGGGATGTTCAAGTCGTTGCTGCGGTCCATGGGTACGCAGATTGGTCGGGAGATCTCCCGGTCGGTTTTTGGGACCGCCCGTCGTCGCCGGTAGCGGCTTTCCCTTTGTGGGGGTTGCGCCGCCCATTGTTCGGTTGTGGGGCGGGGCCGCGCCGGTATGTCCGTGCTCGCGCCTGGGGCGCCAGAAACGTTGTCGGTACGGACGGCGTGGTCGGGCGAGCTGCGCGCGGACATACCGGCACGTCCCCTCCGGTTCGTTGGCGGCTTTCCCTCCGGTGGGGTTGCGGGCTCGGGTGTCCGTCCGGTGGGGGTTGCGGGTTAGTTTTTGGCGGCTTTCGCCGCCGCCTTCATTTCCTGTTTGTGGGTGCGGACCTTCTGGAGGGACTCCGGGCCCGTGATGTCCGCCACGGACCGGTACGCCTTCGGTTCGCCGTACGCCCCCGCCGCCTCCCGCCAGCCGGAGGGGCGTACGCCTAGTTGCTTGCCCAGCAGGGCCAGGAAGATCTGGGCCTTCTGCTTCCCGAAACCGGGGAGGTCGGTGAGGCGCCGCAGCAGCTCTTTGCCGTCGGTCACGTCCCGCCAGACTGCCTCCGCGTCCCCGTCGTAGTGCTCCACCAGGAATTGGCAGAGCTTTTGGACCCGTCCGGCCATCGCGCCGGGATAGCGGTGCACGGCCGGCTTGGCCGACAGGAGTTCGGCGAAGGAGTCGGGGTCGTAGGCAGTGATGTCGTGGGCGTCGAGGTCGTCTGCGCCCATGCGTTGCGCGATCGTGTACGGGCCCGCGAACGCCCACTCCATGGGCACCTGCTGGTCCAGGAGCATCCCGACCAGCGCGGCCAGCGGACTGCGGCTCAGGAGCGCGTCGGCCTCTTTTTGCTGGGCGAGGTGGAGGGTGGCGTTGGTGTTCGCGTTCATGGGGCGATCATCTCGCGGGAGTGACTGGTTCGCAGGGGGAGAAATTCGGGTGCGTGTGCGGTCTGGGGTGCCTAGCCTCGGGGGCATGTCTACGCCCCGCATCTCCTAGCCAGGACACACGCCCTCACGTCACCCGTGTGTCCTTTCGCTGTTGCGGAGCGTTTCCCTGTGATTTCTGTACGTGACGTCGACCTGTGCGTCGGCGCCCGGACCCTGCTGTCCGGTGTCTCCTTCCACGTCGGTCCCGGTGACCGCGTCGGCCTCGTCGGGCGCAACGGCGCCGGCAAGACCACCCTTCTGAAGGCGCTTGCCGGGCAGGCCCCCTGTGCCGCCGGGTGCGTCAGCCGTACCGGTTCGCTGGGGTATCTCGCCCAGGACCCTGCCCCCTCGGACCCCGCCGCCACCGTCACCGACCGCATCCTGTCCGCGCGCGGCCTCGATCGGGCGGTGCGTGCGCTGCGGGCCGCCGAGGCCGCCATGGCCGAGGGCGGTCACGATCGTGCCGCCATGGCCGCCTACGCCCGCGCCGACGACGAGTTCCAGGCCCGGGGCGGGTACGCCGCCGAGGCCGAGGCCGCCCGCGTCGCCGCCGGGCTCGGGCTGCCCGAACGGGTGCTCGCGCAGGCGGTGGGCGAGTTGTCGGGCGGGCAGCGGCGCCGGGTCGAGCTTGCCCGGATGCTGTTCTCGCGACATGACATCTTGCTGCTCGACGAGCCCACCAACCACCTCGACCGGGATTCCGTGGAGTGGCTGCGCGGGTTCCTCGGCGGCTATCCGGGGGGTGTGGTGATGGTCAGTCATGATGTCGGGCTGCTGGGCGATGTCGTCAATCGCGTCTTTCATCTGGATCCGGCCCGTGCCGCGCTCGACGTACACAACACCACCTGGCACGCCTATCTCGCCCAGCGCGCCGCCGACGACCGGCGGCGTGCCCGCGAGCGCGCCAACGCCGAGCGTAAGGCCGCCGCCCTGAAGACCCAGGCCGACAAGATGCGCTCCCACGTCGCCACCGCCACCGTCGCCAAGAACATGGCGCGCCGCGCCGACAAGTTGCTCGCCGGGACCGAGCCCGTGCGGCGCGGTGAGAAGGTCGCGCGCATCCGGCTGCCCGAGCCCGCCCCCTGCGGGCGGATGCCGCTGGGCGCGGTACGGCTGGAGAAGGCCTACGGGGCTGTGCGGGTGCTCAACGGCGTCGATCTTGCTGTGGACCGCGGCAGTCGGTTGGTGGTGCTCGGGTTCAACGGGGCCGGCAAGACCACACTGTTGCGGGTGCTCGCCGGGCGCGAGACGCCGGACGCGGGGCGGGTCGTGCGGGGGCACGGGCTGCGCCTCGGGTACTTCGGGCAGGAACACGACACCCTGGACGGGGACTTGACCGTACGGGGCAACCTTGCCGCCGCCGCGCCGCAGCTGACGGACGGCGAGGTGCGGCAGGTCCTCGGCGCCTTCCTGTTCCGCGGTGACGAGGTGGACAAGCCCGCCAAGGTGCTCTCCGGCGGCGAGAAGACCCGCCTCGCCCTGGCCGGGCTCGTGCACTCCGGCGCCAATGTGCTGCTGCTCGACGAGCCCACCAACAACCTCGATCCCGCCTCGCGCGACGAGGTCCTCGGCGCCGTGGGCACGTACCCCGGAGCGATCGTGATGGTCACCCACGACGAGGGCGCCCTCGCCGCCCTGCGCCCCGACCGCGTCCTCGTCCTGCCCGACGGCACCGAGGATCTTTGGAGTGCGGAGTATCGGGAGTTGGTCTCGTTGGTTTGAGGGGCGGGCCCCCTCCGGGCGGGGCGGGTGAGGATCTCGTTCCGGGGGGACGTCGCCGGGCCGCTGCTCGGTCACTACTGTGACGGTCACCGGCCGGGCAGGGGTGAGGGCGATGACGTCGTACGAGGACCAGGGCGGGGGCGGTCGTGAGGGGCTTGGCGGCCGGGGCGACCGGGGTGGCGGCCGTGAGGGTCGTGGCAGCCGCCAGGGTGGGGCCGATCCGTTTCCCGTGCTGAGTCCCGCCGCGCGCGCCCTCGCGGCCCGCTGCGAGCCCCGCGTCAACGAACTCGCCCGCCGCATGGCCCGCGAGGCCTTCGAGCGGCTGCCCGGATACGCGGCCCTGCCCGCCGACGTGAAGGACGTCGAGATCGCCGCGACCGCACGGCACGGCCTGCGGCTCTTCCTCGACCGGGCCGCGGGCGACCGGCACACCGCGCGCGCGGGCGCTCCGCCCGGCTACGACCTGTTCCGCGAGCGCGCCGCCCAGCGCGCCGACGAGGGCATGCCCCTGCATCTCCTCCTCGGCACCCACTGCTTGGGCGCGCACGTGCTGTGGCGGGCGCTGCGCGACGCGGCCGGGCCCGCCGAGGCGTCCGCGCTCGCCGAACTCAGCGACTACCTCTTCGCCGCCCAGCGGCGCGTGGTCACGGCCGTGACCGAGACCTACCTCGACGAACAGGCCGCCATCGCGGCCGAGCGGCGCGAGGAACGGCGCACGCTGGCCCGCGCGCTGCTCGACGGAACGCCCGCGCCGGGCGCCGCGGCCGCGGGGTTCGCCGGGCCCGCGCTCGTCCTGTGCCTGCGCCTCGACGACGGGGCACGGCTGGGGGCGAACACGGCCCCCGTCGCGGTACGCCGCCTAGTGCGCCGCCTCCAGTCCACCCTCGACCGGACCTTCGGCAGACAGGTGCTGATGCTGGTGGATGGGGGTGGCGGGCATGTGTTGGTGCCGGGGGTGGTGAGGGTGTCTGGGATGTTCGGGGTGCCTGGGGCGGTTGGGGGGCCCAGGCTGCTTGGGGCAGCTGGGGTGCCTAGGGGCCCTCGGGTGCCCGGCGGGTCCGGGGTGCCTTGGGACTCAGGGAAGCCCGGGAACTCAGGGATGCACGGGGAGCCCGGGGTGTCCCGGAGGCCCGGGGTGTCCTGCGACGCCGGGATGTCCTGCGACACCGAGGTGTCCAGGAAGGCCGGGGTGTCCAGGGAGGCCGGGGTACTCGGGGCACCCGGGAACTCAGGGATGCCCGGCGAGCCCGAGGTGCCCCAGGAGCCAGGCGAGGAAGCAACCGCCGCGCAACTGGAGCGCCTGGCCGGGGAGTTGCGCGGCCTCTGCGGCCCCGGCCTGCGCCTCGCCGCCGCCTCGGCCGCCGCGCCGTCCGGCATACCGGAAGCGGCCCGCACCACCGAGGAGATCATCCGCGTCGCCCGCGCGTGCGGCCGCCCGCCCGGCCCGCACCGGCTGGAGGACGTACTCCTCGAATACCACCTCTCGCGCCCCAGCGCGGGCAGCGACCGCATAGCCGCGCTCCTCGAACCCGTCGCCGGGCGGCCGGAGTTGCTGGAAACACTGCGTACGTACCTGAAGCTGCGCCAGGACCGCCGCGCCACTGCCCGCCTGCTCAGCCTGCACCCGAACACGGTCGACAACCGCCTGTCCCGCATCGCAACGCTGACCGGCCTGGACCTCACCAACTCCCACGGGACGTCACTCGCGCTCGCGGCACTGCTGCTGCGGGACGTCGGATAAGGGGTCCGGGACGGGGCGGACCAAGTCCCGCTCGGGGGATGGGTGGTGCTGTGCGGTGCGACGGCTTCAGCGGGGCCACAGCTCGGGCGGCCGGGCCAGTCCCCGGCGGCACGTTGGGGCCTAAGGCTCGGGTGGCCGGGCCCGTCTCCGGCAGTACCTCGGCGCCGACAGGAACAGGCGGCCGGGCCGTCTCCGGGCGGCGCCTCGAGGCCGACAGAACGGGCGGCCGGTCCTGTCCCCGGGCGGCACCGCGGGCCCCACAGCTCGGGCGGCCCCGCCCCGCCCCCGGGCGGCACCTTGGGGCCGACAGCTCGGGTGGCCCGCCCCGTCCCCGGCGGCACCTTGGGGCCGACAGCTCGGGCGGCCCGCCCTGTCCCCGGCGGCACCTCAAGGCCAACAGAAACGGGCGGCCGACCCCGTCCCCCGGCGGCATCGTGGGCCCCACAGCTCGGGCGGCCCGCCCCGTCCCCGGCGGCACCTCGGGGCCGACAGAAACGGGCGGCTGACCCCGTCCCCCGGCGGCATCGTGGGCCCCACAGCTCGGGCGGCCCGCCCCGTCCCCGGCGGCACCTCGGGGCCGACAGAAGCGGGCGGGTGGGTGGGAGAAGCCGCCGCGGAGCGGCGGCGGCAGGGTTGCCGCACGGCGCGACGGGGCCGACGGTTCGGCACTCCAGAGTGGCCGGGGGCCAGGACGTCCGGGGTGCCCCCGGGGTCAAGGGCGTCCCGGGTGCCCCGGGGGCAACGGCGTCCGGGGCCCCGGGGTCAACGGTTCCGGGGACCGGGTGACGGCACCGGTGGCGCAGCGGCCACTACGGCCGCCGCCTCGCGCAGGGCGTACAGAAACTCCCCCAGCACCGGCCCCCCGGGCGCCGTAGCCCGGACCGCCGCCCAGATCGACCGCACCGGCTCGGGGTCGTGGACCTCGCGGACGGCCAACTCGGGGTGGCCGTCCGCGAGGTCCACGCTCGCGGGGGCCGCAAGCCCCATCTCCGGGACCAGCGCCACGCCGACCCCCGCGGCCACGAACCCCTGCGCCGTCGCGTAGTCCCCGCTCTCCACCACGAAGTCCGGCGTGAAGCCGGCCGCCCCGCACGCGTCGAGCACGGCGTCCAGGCACGGACCGGGCAACTCGCTGCCCACCCAGGGCTCGTCGGCCAGGTCGGTGAGCCGGAGGACCGGGTGCGCGGCGAGCGGATGGGCGCGGGGGAGCACGGCGCGGTAGCGGTCGTCCAGGAGGTGGACGAAGCGGACGCCGTCGACCGGGGGCGCGTCATGGCGGCGTACCACCAGCGCCGCGTCCGTGCGGCCCGCCTTCACCTCGGGCAGCGGGTCGTCCGGGTCACTGAGGCGCAACTCGGCCTGCACGCCCGGGTGTTCGCGGCGCAGCCGGGCCAGCGCGGGGGCGACGAGACGGGCGCCCGCGGTGGCGAAATAACGTACCGAGATCCGTCCCGTCCGCCCGGCCCGCAGATCCGCGAGCGCCGTCTCCGCCTGCGCGACGTGCCGGCCGATCGTGGTCGCGCAGTCGGCGAGCAGCCGCCCGGCGTCCGTGGGCCGCACCCCGCGCCCGGTCCGCTCCAGGAGCGGCGTGCCCGCCTCCCGCTCCAGGGCCGCCATCTGCTGGCTGACCGCGGACGGGGTGTACCCGAGGTGCCGGGCCGCCGCGGTGACCGAGCCGCTCGTGACCACCGCCCGCAGGATCTGCATGCGCCGCATGTCGAGCATGCTCACCAGCCTACGCCCAGAATGCAGTTCAGCTTAAGTCTGGCTTCGGATCTTTTCGCTTGTCTTACGAGTGGGAGCGCGGCACCGTCGGCGACGTACGCCGAGTACGTGCGTACGCCGCCGCCGATGTACGTCGAGTAGGCCACGTACAGACCCGACCCACCCTGGAGCCCCGCATGCGCATCGCCGTCCTCGCCCTGCTCTGGGGCTCGAGCTTCCTGTGGATCAAGCTCGCCCTGGAGGGCGGCCTCGCCCCGCTGCACGTGACCGTCGTCCGCTGCGCGCTCGGCGCCGCCGTGCTCCTCGTCCTCGCCCGCGCGGCCCGCCAACGGCTGCCGCGCGGGCGCCGCGTCTGGGCCCACCTGGTCGTGGCGGCCCTGTTCTGCAACGCGCTGCCGTTCCTGCTGTTCAGCATCGGCGAGCAGACCGTCGACTCGGGCGTCGCGGGCGTCATGAACGCCACGACTCCGCTGTGGTCACTGGGACTTGGGCTCTTGCTCGGTACGGAGCGGGGGCTCGGCCCGAAGCGGCTCGCCGGGCTGCTGCTCGGCTTCGGCGGCACCCTGCTGATCTTCGCGCCCTGGCAGGAGTCGGGGCTCATGAGCCCGGGCGCCCTCGCGCTGCTCGCCGCCGCCGTCAGCTACGCCGTCGCCTTCGCGTACATGGCACGGCACCTCATCGGCCGCGGCACCCCGCCGCTCGCCCTGTCCGCCGCCCAGCTCCTGATGGCCACCGGACTGACCACCCTCGGCCTGCCCGCGAGCCCGCACACGGACTCGGCGCCGAGCCTCACCGGCGTGCTCGCCGTCGTCGTCCTGGGCGTCTTCGGCACCGGGCTCACCTTCCACCTCAACTCCCGCCTCATCGCGGACGAAGGGCCGACCGCGGCGGCCACGGTCGGCTATCTGCTTCCGGTCGTCTCGGTCGCGCTCGGGGCGCTGGTCCTCGGGGAGGAGATCGGTGCCCGGGTGGTGGGCGGGATGGCGGTGGTGCTCGTGGGGGTGGGGCTGACGCGGGTAGGGCCCACGCGGGCGGGCCGGGCCCGCCCGGTGCCGCCTCACCTGCCCAGCAGCGACCGGACCGCCGCCTTGTCCACCCCGTTGAGCGCGCGCACGACCAGCGGCGTGAGCAGCACGAGCAGCCAGCCCACGGCCGTGACGCCCGCCACCTGCCAGGGCGACTCGATGTAGTACGCGTGGTGCTCGCCGCCGGAGGTGAAGTCGTACACGCGGTAGCCCGGCCAGTCGAGGTAGTGCTCGAACACCCAGGAGTACGTGGGGAACAGCGCGATCGCCCAGCCGGTCACCCAGAGCGTCAGCGAGAGCACGAAGCTCGTCACCCGCCACGGGAACATGACGACCTGGAAGACCAGGGCCTTCCAGCCCGCCGCGTCCGCGAGCCGCGCCCGTACCCGCGCCCAGCCGCTGTCCCCGCCCGCCGTCCGCACGGGCGCGGGCTCTGCCACGTCCAGGCCGAGCCGCTCCCGAGCCCGCCGCCGCTCGACTGCGCCGAGCCCGCGCGCCCCGGCCAGCATCACCGCGAACACGGGCAGCCCGAGCAGCGTGACCGCGAGGCCCGCGCCGAGCGAGAACAGCGTGACGGCGAAGACGAATCCGGCGATGGCGATGGGGAGTGAGGTGAGGGTGTACCCGAACTCGCGGAAGGTGGCGGCGGCGAAGGGGGCGCGCCAGGCCGAGGGAGCCTTCTTCGGTGCCGGAGCGGTGGCGGTGGCGGTGGCCGTGGCGTAGGGAAGAGTTTCGATCGTCATGGTGGGCCTCTTGTCCGTCTGTCCGTCTGTTCGCCGAGGTGGGGACGTACCGTGCGACGTGCTGTGCGATGTCCTCAACTCTGCTGCGAGCGCGGGCTTCGCGGCATAGGGCGAGGCGGCGTCATGGGGGTGTACCTAGGCCCCCTGAGGGCGAGGTCGCGGCCCGGCGTCCACAGCCGCACCGCCGCCGTCCCCGCCCCCAGCGCGATCGCGCCGAGCACCGCGACCGCCCAGCCCAGACCGGCCGTCGCGCCCAGCCATCCGGCCAGAGGATAGGTCAGCAGCCAGCAGGCGTGCGAGAGCGAGAACTGGGCGGCGAAGGCGGCGGTACGTTCCCTCGGCGGCGCGGAGCGGCGGATGAGCCGCCCGGCCGGGGTCAGCACCAGCGAGGACGCGGCGCCGAACGCCGCCCAGGCCGCGAGCAGCGCGGGCCACCGCCAACCGCCGCCCGACGCGGCCGTGACGGCGCCGAGCGCGGCGAAGACGGCGCCGAGCAGGAGCCCGCCGCGCAGCATCACGGCGCGGTCCCCGACCCGTTCCAGGACCCGGGGCAGCACGAGGGCCACGGCCATCGACCCGGCACCGTACGCGCCGAGCGCGAGCGGCACCGCGCTGGCGGACCGGCCGAGGACGTCACGTACGTACACGACCGAGTTGACGGTGACCATGGCGCTGGCCGCCGCGACGGCGAGGTTGAGGGCGAGCAGGGAGCGCAGCCGGGGGACGGCGAGGAAGAGCCGGGTCCCGGCGGTTGCCTTGGAGTACACGCTTCCGGTGCGCGGCGCCGCGTCCGCGTTCGGCCCCGGACTCGCGCCCGGCTTCGGCAGCGCCGCGGACACCACCAGGACGGCCGAGGCGAGGAACCCGAGGACGGTGCCGGTGAACAGCCAGTTGTACGTGATCACGGAGAGGAGGACGGCGGCGAGCGCGGGGCTGAACAGGTTCTCCAGGTCGTAGGCGAGCCGGGAGAGGGACAGCGCCCGGGTGTAGTCGCGCTCCTCGGGCAGGACGTCGGGGATGACGGCCTGGAACGTCGGCGTGAAGACGGCCGAGGCGGCCTGCAGCAGGAAGACCAGGACGTACACCTGCCAGACCTGGCCGACGAACGGCAGGAACAGGGCGACGGCGGCGCGGGTCAGATCGGCGCCCACCATCAGCGTCCGGCGCGGCAGCCGTCCCGCGACCGCGTCGACGGCGGGGGCGATCAGGACGTACGCCACCATCTTGATCCCGAGCGCGGTCCCGAGCACCGAACCGGCGGCGGCCCCCGCGATGTCGTACGCGAGCAGCCCGAGCGCGACGGTGGCGAGCCCGGTGCCGACGAGGGCGATGACCTGGGCGGAGAAGAGGCGGCGGTAGGCGGCATGGCGCAGGACGGACAGCATGGGGGCTCCCGGTCGCGGTGGGGGCGGGCGGCGCACCGTGCCGTCGAGTCTAGCCTTCATGTGCGCAGTTGTGCACATGTTGACAGGATGGGTCTCAAGCCCGCCCGCTCTAGGCTGGTCGCATGCCCGCAAGCGACCCCGCCCCCGCCGTGCCGGACGCGCATCCGGGAGACCCGCACCTGCGCGAACCGGACGGCGCCCGCCTGACCGAGGCGACCCGGGTGTTCGCGCTGCTCTCGGACACGACCCGGCTGCACGTGCTGTGGCTGCTCGCCCTGGCGGAGGCGGACGCGGGATCCCTGGCCGACCGCTGCGAGGCCTCCCGCACGGCAGTCAGCCAGCACCTGGCGAAGCTGCGCCTCGCGGGCCTGGTCGAGACCCGCCGCGAGGGCCGCCACATCTACTACCGCCTCACCGACGGCCACCTGCGCCGCCTGGTCATGGAGGCCCTCAGCCACGCGGACCACCGGGTGAGCGGCCGGGCGCCGCACGACTGAGTAGCGGCCGTCGGTATCCGGGGCGTCGGCGTCGGCCGCCGTGACGTCACCAGGTCATGGCGGTGGGGTCGTTGCCGAGGGCGGCGGCGAGGAGAGTGCGGAGGTGGTCGGCCTCCGGGAGCAGCGTGGCCTCGATCTGGTCGTCGGTGCGGCCGGCCAGGGTGAGTTCCTGGATGCGCCGGAACATCAGCCGGTCCGCCGCGGCGATCAGGGCGGCGTCGGCCCGGGGCGCGATGGCCGGGTCGGGGTCCGGGGCGGCGGCGGTCAGCGCCGCGGCGAGCGCCTCCTCCCGCAGGTCGTGCAGTTCGCGCAGCCGGGCGGTGAGCGTGGGGCTGTCGGCGATCATGCGGGCGAACGCGGGGCCGGTGAAGCCGACGACGGGGCTGTGTTCCAGCAGGGCGGCGCGGAATGTCCGGCCCAGGGCGGTGAGCGGCTCCTCGCCGGGCCCGCGCTCGGCGACGGTCCGGGCCAGGCCCTCGGTGAACGCCTCGTATTGGTCGAAGGCCAGGTCTTCCTTGCGGGGGAAGTAGTTGGTGACCGTCTTCTTGGACACGCGGGCCGCGGCGGCGATCTCGGCGATGGTGGTCTGCTCGAAGCCCCGCTCGATGAAGAGCCTGGTGGCGCAGTCGGAGATCAGCTGCCGGGTCTCCTGCTTCTTGGACTCGCGGAGCCCCATCTCGGTAGTCATGAGGGAATCTTACATCCAGCGTAAAAATATGCTTGACCGACTGAGGGGTCGTGGCTAAAGTTACGTCCGTTGCAAAATTCCCCTGGGTGAACAGACCTGAATGCGCAAGCTCAAGCAGGAGGATCAGGGCGCCCAGGGGAGCAGGAGGACGTTCCGGCTCACGGCGTAAACCGGACCCGCACCTGTCGCACCCCGCACCCGCCCCGCCCCTACCTGCCAGGAGTTGCCCTGAACGTCACCGCCTCCACCCTGTCCCTCACCGTCGCCGACGTGGACGCCTCGACTGAGTTCTTCCGCACCCACCTCGGCTACCAGGTCGCCATGGCCGCCGACGGCTTCGCGTCCCTGACCCGCGGTGACGGTGCCGCTGACGTCGTACTGCTCCGCCGCGGCAGCGAGGTGCTCCCGCCCGAGCAGCGCGACCAACGGGCCGCGGGCCTGATCCTCGCGCTCACCGTCACCGGCATCGAGGCCGAGGAGCGGCGCCTGCGCGAGGCCGGTGCCCCGATCACCATGCCGCTGCGCGAAGAGCCCTGGGGCGAGCGGCTGTTCCAGCTGACCGACCCGAACGGCGTCGTAGTCCAGTTTGTCGAATGGGCCGTGCCGGACGAGCCCGCGCAGAACGACGAGTCCACGCAGGAAGAGGAGCCCGCCATGCACGTGATCACCCCCGCCGCCGAGAACGTCACCGAGTCCCCGAATGCCCGCATGACCGGCCTGGCCGCCCCCAGCCGCGGCAGCACGGAACTCAGCACCTGGACCGTCGAGATGGAGGCGGGCCAGAGCGGCCCCGAGCACGCCATCAGCCGCGAACAGGCCTGGACGGTGACCGCCGGCGTCCTCGACGTCACCTGCGACGGCCGCACCGAGAAGATCTCGGCGGGCCAGACCTTCGTCCTCCCGCCGGACGTGCTCCGCCAGGTCCACGCCCCGCAGGCGGCCGAGGCCCACGTCGCCATGCGCGCGGACGGAGTGGCCTCCGTACCGGGCACGGAAGGCACCCGCACCCTGCCCTGGGCTCAGTGACACCCCGTACAGCCCGGCGCAGGACCGCACCGACCCCCTCGCACCTCTTCCTCTGACGGAGACAGCTTGTCCATACGCATCACCGCCCTGACCGACCCCGAGGAGACCCCCGCGGGCCGCCGCCTGGCCTGGCTGGCCTCCGGTGCCGACGGCAGTCCCGCCGGGTACGCCTTCCTGCGCCTGTTCACCAGGGAGGGCCAGCGTCACCTCGCCGAACTCGACGTCCAGGTCCACCCCGCCGAACGGCGCGCGCGGGCGGGCACCCTGCTGCTCGACGCGGCCGTCGCCGCCGCCCGCCGGGACGGCCGGAGCACCGTCGTCGCCCAGGCCGCGGCCGGATCCCCCGGCGCCGCCTTCCTCACCGCCGGCGGCTTTCGCGCCGCGCTGGCCCTGACGTACGCCCGGCTGCCGCTGGCCGACGCGGACCTCCCCGCGCTCACCGCCCTCGCAGAGAAGCCGCACCCGGGCTACTCGTTGACGGCATGGGAGGGGACGGTGCCCGACGAACTCGCCGACACCTACGTGGCGTCGCGCCGGGCCATGGACGACATGCCGATGGGGGCCGTCGACTACGGCACGGTGGTCTGGGACCTCGACCGGGTACGGGCGGCGGCGGCCGCAGTCTCCGCGCGCGGTGACATCCTCCACACCGTGGCGGCCGTCGACCGCTCGGACGGTGCCATCACCGGCTTCACCGAACTGGTCGTCCCCGGTGACGGAACGGGCGACGCCCAGCACTACGGCACGGCGGTGCTGCCCGAGCACCGCGGCCACGGCCTCGCCCGCTGGATGAAGGCCGCCGCGATCGCCCGGGCCCAAGAACGCCACCCCCGCCTCGGCGGCCTCCTGACCGACACCGCCGACAACAACCCGCACATGCGGCGCGTCAACGACGAACTCGGCTACCTCCCGACGCACACGGCCCACGAGTACCAGCTCGACCTGTAGACCACCGCCGCTCGAAGCACACACGTCGGCCGGTCAAAGCACATGCGTCGCCCGGTCGAAGCGCACACGAAGAAGGGCCCCACCGCGAACGGTGGGGCCCTTCGACATCGTGCCCGGTGAGGCACTGGCGGAGGATACGAGATTCGAACTCGTGAGGGGTTGCCCCCAACACGCTTTCCAAGCGTGCGCCCTAGGCCTCTAGGCGAATCCTCCGCCGCAAACAATACAAGACGCGGAGGAGTGCTCGCGAACTCGTTCCGGTCCCGGGGACCTGGTGCGTTCTCGTGCGGGGAGCGGGCTCGTTCGCACCCCCCGGGATCGGCTAGGGTGGGGGACAGCCCCTCACGCGGCGCTATCTGACTGAACTCCCCCAGGGCCGGAAGGCAGCAAGGGTAGGTCGGCTCTGGCGGGTGCGTGGGGGGCGCTTTGCGTTCCGGGGCGGGCCGGGCCGGGCCGGGCCGGGCGGCGGGGCGGGCTTGCGGCTTCGGCGGTCCGGGTTGTCACTCGGGCGGTCCGGGTTGTCAGTGGGCGCCTATAACCTCGTATACGTGTCGTCTCTCGCGCTGTACCGCCGTTATCGCCCGGAGTCGTTCGCCGAGGTCATCGGGCAGGAGCATGTAACCGACCCGCTGCAGCAGGCGCTGCGGAACAACCGGGTCAATCATGCGTACCTGTTCAGTGGCCCGCGCGGCTGCGGCAAGACGACGAGCGCGCGCATCCTCGCCCGCTGTCTGAACTGTGAGCAAGGTCCCACTCCCACGCCCTGCGGCGAGTGCCAGTCCTGCCGCGACCTCGCGCGGAACGGGCCGGGTTCGATTGACGTCATCGAGATCGACGCCGCCTCGCACGGCGGCGTGGACGACGCGCGTGACCTGCGCGAAAAGGCCTTCTTCGGCCCCGCGTCCAGCCGGTACAAGATCTACATCATCGACGAGGCCCACATGGTCACCTCCGCGGGGTTCAACGCCCTGCTAAAGGTCGTCGAAGAGCCGCCGGAGCACCTCAAGTTCATCTTCGCGACGACGGAGCCCGAGAAGGTCATCGGGACCATCCGGTCGCGCACGCACCACTATCCGTTCCGGCTCGTGCCCCCCGGCACGCTGCGCGACTATCTCGGCGAGGTGTGCGGGCACGAGGGCATCCCCATCGAGGACGGCGTGCTGCCGCTCGTCGTGCGCGCGGGCGCCGGGTCCGTGCGTGACTCCATGTCCGTCATGGACCAGCTCCTCGCGGGCGCCCGCGAGGACGGTGTGACGTATGCCATGGCCACGGGCCTGCTCGGGTACACGGACGGCTCGCTCCTCGACTCCGTCGTCGAGGCCTTCGCCTCCGGTGACGGCGGCGCCGCCTTCGAAGTCGTGGACCGCGTCATCGAGGGCGGCAACGACCCGCGCCGCTTCGCCGCCGACCTGCTCGAGCGGCTGCGGGACCTGGTGATCCTCGCGGCCGTGCCCGACGCCGCCGAGAAGGGGCTCATCGACGCCCCCTCGGACGTCGTGGAGCGGATGCAGGCGCAGGCCTCGGTGTTCGGCGGCGCCGAGCTCAGCCGCGCCGCCGACATCGTCAACGAAGGCCTCACCGAGATGCGCGGGGCCACCTCGCCCCGGCTGCAGCTCGAGCTGATCTGCGCGCGCGTGCTGCTCCCCGCGGCGTTCGACGACGAGCGCTCGGTGATGGCCCGCCTCGACCGCCTCGAGCGCGGGGGCAACTTCATGGCCGGAGGGCCCGCCGCGGCTCCTTCCATGGGGTACGTCCCCGGGCCCGAGGCCCACGCCGGAGTGCGGCAGCCCGGGGTCGACGTGCCGCCGATGGGGCCGGGGGTGCCGCCCGGTCCGCCCGGTCCGGGTGTTCCGTCGATGTCGCAGGGTGCGCCGGGGCCGGAGATTCCGCCGGGGGGCGGGGCCGCGGCTGCTCGGGCCGCGGTGCGGGGGGCCGGGGCGGGTGGTTCCGGTGCGAGTGCTGGTTCCGGCGCCGTCGGCCAGCCCGACTCCGGCGCCGCTCCCACGGCTCCGACGACCCAGCCGTCCCAGGCAGCGTCCCAGCCGTCCCCGCAGGCGCCCACCACGGCTGCACCGGCGGCCCCCACCGGCAGCCCTGCCCAGCCGTCCGTCACCCCGGCGCAGGGCCCGGACCAGGCCTCGGCCCAGACCCCGCCCCCGGCGGCGCCCCCCGCCGCCAACCGCCCCGGAAGCTGGCCCACGGCCTCGGCCCCGGGCAGCGGCACCCCGGCGCCGGGCAGTGGCGCCCCCGCCCCGACCGGCGGCGCCACCCCCTCAGGCACCCCGGCCCCCGCGGCCAACCGCCCCGGCGGCTGGCCCACCGCGGCCCCCGCGGGCGGCAGCCCGGCCCAGCCCCCCGCCGCACCCCCGGCTCCGGCCCCGGCCCCGCCCGCGCCCCCGGCGGCCCAGACACCCACGGCGCCCCCCGCGGCGTACATGGGCGGCGGCCCGGACCCCCGCTCCCTCTGGCCGAACATCCTCGAAGCAGTCAAGAACCGCCGCCGCTTCACCTGGATCCTGCTCAGCCAGAACGCCCAGGTGGCCGGGTTCGACGGCACCACGCTCCAGCTCGGCTTCGTGAACGCCGGCGCCCGGGACAACTTCGCCAGCAGCGGCAGCGAGGACGTGCTGCGGCAGGCGCTGACCGAGCAGTTCGGGGTGCAGTGGAAGGTCGAGGCGATCGTCGACCCGTCCGGCGGCTCGGCACCGCCGCCCGCCGCGAGCGGTTTCGGCGGCGGCGCTCCGGCGGCCCCGCGCCCCGCGCCTCAGCAGCCCGCGCCGCCGCAGGCCCCCGCCCCGTCCCCGGCGCCGCAGCAGCAGGGGCCCGCCCGGCCCACCACCGCGTCCGCCGCACCGGCGCGAGGCTCGTCCCAGCCCTCCGCCCCGGACCCCGAGCCCAGCGCCCCCCGGCGGCACGTCGCCCTCGAGGACGACATCCCGGAGGACGACGACCCGGACCTGGTCGACTCGGCCCTCTCCGGCCACGAGCTGATCGTCCGCGAACTGGGCGCGACGGTGGTGGAGGAGTACCCGAACGAATAGGGGAGAACGAACAGAGGAGTACGTGAACGACCAGGCGCGGCCAAGGAGCGGCTCCGGCCCGATCAGGCGCGGCCAAGGCTCGGCCCGGCCCGCCCGAACAGGCCCGGCCAGACCGCCCCAACTGCCGCCCACCGCACGGCTATCGGCACCCCACGGACGTACCCAACGGACGTGCCCACCCCACCGCAGTCTGTAGGAACGTACATACAGACCCGCCCCGCCCCCTCGGATGCCCGGACAAAGGCGCCCCGCCGGACCCGGCTAGGCTGACCCCGTGAAGGTCCTTGTCATCGGCGGCGGTGCCCGCGAACACGCCCTGTGCCGCTCCCTGTCCCTCGACCCCGCGGTCACCGCCCTGCACTGCGCCCCCGGCAACGCCGGCATCGCGGACGTGGCCGAGCTGCACCAGGTCGACGCCCTCGACGGCAGGGCGGTGGCGGCCCTCGCCGCCGAGCTCGGTGCCGGACTCGTCGTCGTCGGGCCGGAGGCACCGCTCGTCGCCGGGGTCGCCGACGCCGTGCGCGAAGCGGGCATTCCGTGCTTCGGGCCGTCGAAGGAGGCGGCCCTCCTCGAGGGCTCCAAGGCCTTCGCCAAGGACGTGATGGCGGGTGCCGGCGTGCCCACCGCCCGCTCCTACGTCTGCACCACGCCCGAGGAGGTCGACGCGGCCCTCGACGCCTTCGGCGCTCCGTACGTCGTGAAGGACGACGGCCTCGCCGCGGGCAAGGGTGTCGTCGTCACCGCCGACGTCGAGCAGGCCCGCGAGCACGCCCTGGCCTGCGGCCGCGTCGTCATCGAGGAGTTCCTCGACGGCCCCGAGGTCTCCCTCTTCGCCGTCACCGACGGCGTGACCGTCGTCCCGCTGCGCCCCGCCCAGGACTTCAAGCGCGCCCTCGACGGCGACGAAGGCCCCAACACCGGTGGCATGGGCGCCTATTCGCCGCTGCCGTGGGCCGACCCGAAGCTCGTCGACGAGGTCATGGAGACGGTCCTCCAGCCCACCGTCGACGAACTGCGCCGCCGCGGCACCCCGTTCTCCGGACTGCTCTACGCCGGGCTCGCGATCACCAGCCGCGGCGTCCGCGTCATCGAGTTCAACGCCCGCTTCGGCGACCCCGAGACCCAGGTCGTCCTCGCCCGCCTGAAGACCCCCCTCGCGGGCCTCCTGCTCGCCGCGGCGAGCGGCAACCTCGCGGACCTCCCGCCGCTGCGCTGGAGCGACGACGCCGCGGTCACCGTCGTCATCGCCTCGCACAACTACCCCGGTACGCCGCGCACCGGCGACCCCATCGAAGGCCTCGCCGACGTCGCGGCCCAGGACGCCCCCGACGCGTACGTCCTGCACGCCGGGACCAGGCACGACGGCGACGCGGTCGTCAGCGCGGGCGGCCGCGTCCTCTCCGTGACGGCGACCGGCGCCGACCTCGCCCAGGCGCGCGAGCGCGCGTACGCCGCCGTCTCCCGCATCCGCCTCGACGGCTCCCAGCACCGCACGGACATCGCGGAGAAGGCAGCGCGGTCCGAGGTATAGCCGGTCCGAGGCGTAGCCGGTCCGAGACGTAGCCGGTCCGAGGCGCAGCCCGAGACGCGGCAGCGCTGTGGCGCGCGTCCTGCACGTGCAGGCGCGCGTCATGCGTTTTCGGGATCGGGCGTACGACGGCGTCCGCAACCCCCTCCTCCCGGGCGCCCCCGCCGTGTGCCGTACGTGACCACGGACGGCCGTAGACCCACGCGGCGATACGGAGCGTGAGCACTGAGCCCGCCGTATGACGGCCGCCGACTTGCCGGACCGGCGGGCCCGGTCGGCCCGGTGGACGTCGGCCCCGAGCCCCGCGCCGCCGCCCTCCGTGGAGCGGGTCAGCTTTGCCCAAAGCCATTCCATCGAGTGACCGCTCCCCCATCCGGCTGACGGTGCCCGGCACCCCAACTAGGGTTCGGCGCAGGCATTGAAGGCACTCAGAGCCAAACAGCCCACCGGCATTGCGATGTCGGTGGCGGGTGCCACAGTGGGGGAGTGTGCAACGCCATCGACGTGCGCCGTCGGCTCCGGCCGCCGGCCGAGCTCTAGGCAGCAGGGGGTGACTTCGGTCGTGTCAGGGATGGGTGTGGAGGCGGGTGCGCAGGCCGCGCGCTCGCGGGCTCTCGCCGTGCTGCGCATCCGCAGCCGGGCGCTGGCCGTCGCCCTGCTGCCCGCGGCCGTCGCCGTCGTGCTGCTCGCCGCCGCGGCCATGGGGCACATAGGCGGCGGCGGTTGGGACGCCGTGCGCTGGACGGTGACGGCGCTCGCGGTGCTCGTCCTGCTCGGCGCCGGGGCGGTCGCCCTCGTCGTCGCGCGCGCCAGACCCGCCATGAGCCCCACGGTCCCGATCCCGGAGGCCTCCGCCCCCGATCTGTACCGCCTGGTGCGGGACCTCGCCGACCGCCTCGAAGTCCCCGCCCCCTCGGCGATAGCGCTCACCCCGGACTGCGACAGCTGGCTGGAGGACCGCACCCACCGGGCGCACGGCACCCCGGCCGACGGCGGCGCGCCCCGCACAGGCATGGACGCCCCGGCCGGGGGCGGCCCGGACAGCAGCACCATGGCGGCGGACATGGGGCCGGGAGACGGAGCCACGGCGATACGCGGCGTCCGCGCAGGCCAGCGCCGCGCCCCCGCCGCTCCGGTCCTCGTCATCGGCTCGCCCTTCCTGTGGTGGATGCGGGTCGGCGAGCTGCGCGCGGTGCTCGCGCCGGTCGTCGCGGGCACGGGCCCGTCGGCGCACCCGGACATAGCGGCCGCCCGTCGTTTCGTACGCGGCCTGGACGCCGCCGTCGCCGTCGCGTCGGCACCCGGGCGCGGGCCGCTCACGGGCACCGTCCTCGGCGGCGTCGGCTGGGTGGCGCGGCTGCTGCTGCGCAGTTGCCGGATGCACGCCGCGGAGATGGAGCGAGGCGTCGCGGCGGCCGCGGCAGAGCGCGCGCAGACCGTGGACTATGGGGTGCGGATCGTCGCCCAGGAGCAGGTCGGCCTGGCGTACGCCGGGTGGGACCGGCTGCTGACCCGGGTCGCGCTGCCCGCCTGGCGCATGGGGCGCTGGCCCTCGCGGCTCGACGCCGGCGTGGTCTCCGCCCTCACCGAGCTCTCCCGCAGGGACCGCCTCGCCGAAGGCTTCGCGTCCCGGCTCGGCGAGCGGCCCGCGTGCGACCTCCTGGAGGAGCCCGGCGTGGTGGACGAGGCGGCCTCGCTGCTCGCCGCCCGGCTGTTCCACGGCGGCCCCGCCGAGCCGGGTCCCGGCTGGGCGCCGGTGGCCTGGCAGGAGTATCCCGACGAGGTCGTCGACCGGAAGTGGCGCACGGACGCGGCCCGCCTCCACCGCGTCCTGGACTCCCTCGGCGTCAGCCACTCCGCCGACCCCACGGCCCCCGACCCCAAGGGCCCGACCCTCGGCCGGGTCCTCGATCACCTCACGGACCCGGAGGCGACGGCACGCCGGGCGGCGGCGCAGGCGCGGGCGGACGCGGCGGAACGGGCCGAGGCCCGCACGGCCGCGGGCCCGACCGCGAGCACCGACGCCGCAGCCATCTCCGCCCCCGCAGCCACATCCACATCCGCTGCCACCCCCACACCCGCAGCCGCATCCGCTGCCCCGGACACCCCCTCCACCGCCGAAGCCACCACCGAATACATCGGCTTCGCCGACGACGAGGGCGACGAAGGGGACGCGTCCGAAGGCCGAGGCGGCACGCTGGCCGCCGGACTCAGCGCCGAGCTGGCCCGCGAGGAGGCCGCCGCGCCGCCCCGCCCCGCCCCGGCCGGGCAGGGGCCGGACGAGGCGCTCTGGGACGACGGCGTGCTGCCGCTGTTCCCGCTGCAACCGCCCCGCTCGGGCCGGGAGTTGCTGGCCGACCATGTCACGGCGATGGTGTGCTGCGCGGCCGTGGACACGGCGGGAGCGGCGCCCGGCCTCGACTGGCTGGACGGCCCCTCCCTCCTGATACGCGGCGAGCGTGCGGCCGACCTCACCCCCCGCGTCCTCACCCTCGTAGAGGACGGCGACCCCGAACCCCTCCGCCACTGGCTCACCACCCAGGGCATCCGCCCCGAAAAGCCAGTCCGCCTGGTCTGACGCCTCCAGGACGATCCCAGACCCACGGCACCCATCACGTAGACGACAAGCAACCCAACGGACAGCGCCCCCAAAGGATTTCACGACGAACGGTGACGGCCCGCGTGCGTAATGTGATGTGCTGGGGCCGGTAGCCGTGACAGGCACGCCAGCCCAGGCTCGGGGGAGCGAGGGAGGGGACAACGCATGGGACCGGAGCCGATCCGCCGCTGGGAGTCGGGCGCCCTCGCCCACGCCGTGACCGACCCGTTCGGCCAGGGCCCACTGCCCTGGCTCCGCGGCGCCGAGCACTACTTCGACGACACGGGCCAGGTCGTCCCCTGGTACGTCGACCACGCCCCGGGCGCCACCGCCCCCAAGTCGGTGCCCGCCCCCCGCCCCGCAGGCGGCCCCCGCACCGCCGACGACGTACACCGCCAGATCAAGGGCTTCACCGGCACCGGAGCCGCCGCCCCCGGTGAGGCGATCGACTTCCACATCACCGTGGACCCGCCCCAGCAGTTCAGCGTGGACATCTACCGCATTGGGCACTACAGCGGCGACGGCGCCCGCAAAATCACCACCAGCCCGCGCCTCGCGGGCATCGTGCAGCCGCCCCCGCTCACCGCCGACCGCACGGTCTCCTGCCACCACTGGTGGCTGTCCTGGCGCCTGCAGATCCCGTCGTACTGGAACATCGGGGCGTACGTCGCCGTCCTCACCACCACCGACGGTTTCCGCTCGCACGTCCCCTTCACCGTCCGCGACAGCGTCCAGCCGGGCACGGGCGAGCTGGGCGCGGGCGAGCTGGGCGCCCCCTCCGCCGACCTGCTCGTCCTGCTGCCCGACATCACCTGGCAGGCGTACAACCTCTACCCCGAGGACGGCCGCACGGGCGCCAGCCTCTACCACGCCTGGGACGAGCACGGCCGCCTCCTCGGCGAGAGCGAGGCCGCGACCACGGTCTCCTTCGACCGGCCGTACGCGGGCGCGGGCCTGCCCCTGCACGTGGGCCACGCCTACGACTTCATCCGCTGGGCCGAGCGCTACGGCTACGACCTCGCGTACGCCGACTCCCGCGACCTGCACGCGGGCCGCATCGACCCCACGCGGTACCGCGGCCTGGTCTTCCCCGGCCACGACGAGTACTGGTCGGTCGAAATGCGCCGCACCACCGAACTGGCCCGCGAGCACGGCACGTCCCTGGTCTTCCTCTCCGCCAACACCATGTACTGGCAGGTGGACTTGGGCCCCTCGCCCTCCGGCGTCCCGGACCGCCTGCTCACCTGCCGAAAACGCCGCGGCCCGGGAAAGGCCGCGCTCTGGCGCGAAGTCGACGTGCCGGAGCAGCAGTTGATGGGCATCCAGTACGCGGGCCGGGTCCCGGAGCCGCACCCGCTCATCGTGCGCAACGCCGACCACTGGCTGTGGGAGGCGACCGGCGCGCACGAGGGCGACGAGATCGACGGCCTGGTCGCGGGCGAGGCCGACCGCTATTTCCCGCGCACGGCGCTCCCCGAGCACCAGGACCGCATCCTGCTCGCCCACTCTCCGTACGCGGACAGCGAGGGCTCCGTGCGGCACCAGGAGACCTCGCTCTACCGCGCCCCGTCCGGCGCCCTCGTCTTCGCCTCCGGCACCTTCGCCTGGACCCCGGCCCTGGACCGCCCCGGCCATGTCGACCCGCGCGTCCAGCGCGCCACGGCCAACCTCCTCGACCGCATCTGCAAACGCGACTGAGCGCGCGCCACAGGCCGGACCGAGCACCTCCGCCGGCCGACCTGCCCGACCCATGGCCAAAACCATCCCCCCGCATACGGGAGAATCGGATCACTTGGACAGAACCACGGGGAGGAACCGTGTCCGGATTCGTCGAAAAGCCCGAACCGATCCAGGTTCCGGGCCTGGTGCATCTGCACACTGGGAAGGTGCGCGAGCTGTACCGGAACGAGGCGGGCGAGCTCGTCATGGTCGCCAGTGACCGCCTGTCCGCCTACGACTGGGTGCTGCCGACCGAGATCCCCGACAAGGGCCGGGTCCTGACCCAGCTCTCGCTGTGGTGGTTCGACCAGCTCGCGGACCTCGTCCCGAACCATGTGATCTCCACGGACCTGCCGCAGGGCGCCCCCGCAGACTGGGCGGGCCGCACCCTCATCTGCAAGTCCCTGCAGATGATCCCGGTGGAGTGCGTCGCCCGCGGCTATCTGACGGGCTCGGGGCTCGCCGAGTACAAGGAGTCCCGCACCGTCTGCGGCCTCGCCCTGCCCGAGGGTCTGGCCGACGGCTCGGAGCTGCCCGCGCCGATCTTCACGCCGGCCGCGAAGGCCGCCGTCGGCGAGCACGACGAGAACGTGAGCTATGAGGAGGTCGCCCGCCAGGTCGGCGCGGAGACGGCGGCCCAGCTGCGGCAGACGACCCTCGCCGTGTACGGCCGGGCGCGGGACGTCGCGCGGGAGCGCGGGCTGATCCTCGCGGACACGAAGTTCGAGTTCGGCTTCGCCGCGGACGAGCTCGTGCTCGCGGACGAGGTGCTGACCCCGGACTCGTCCCGCTTCTGGCCCGCGGACCAGTGGGAGCCGGGCCACCCCCAGCCCTCCTTCGACAAGCAGTACGTGCGCGACTGGCTCACCTCGTCCGCGTCCGGCTGGGACCGCGCGAGCGAGCAGCCGCCCCCGCCGCTGCCCGCCGATGTGGTGGACGCCACCCGCGCCAAGTACATCGAGGCCTACGAGCGCCTGACCGGGACTCCCTGGACCTAGCCGGGCCCGAAGCGCACGAGTCGAAGCACGCGAGACCCGAAGCACACGACGAAGCCCCCCAGTTCAAGGAACTGGGGGGCTTCTGTATGGAGCGGACGACCAGGTTCGAACTGGCGACCTCAACCTTGGCAAGGTTGCGCTCTACCAACTGAGCTACGTCCGCAGTGCGCCGAAGCGCGGTAGCCACTATACCCAACCTCGCTCGCGTGCGAGACGCACTGCCGCATGCCGGTTCTCCGCACCGATCTTCGTCACCGCCGAGGAGAGGTAGTTGCGGACGGTCCCCTGCGACAGCGCGGCCCGCTCCGCGATCTCCGCGACGGGCGCCCCGTCGGCGGCGAGTTCGAGCACCTCGGCCTCCCGCTCGGTCAGCGGGGAGTCCCCCGATGAGATCGCGTCGGCGGCCAACTCCGGGTCCACGAAGCGGTTTCCGGCGTGCACCGTGCGAATGATCTCCGCGAGCCGCTGCGCGCTCATCGTCTTCGGGACGAACCCCCGCACACCGACCGCGAGGGCCCGCTTGAGGTGTCCCGGTCTGCCATGACTCGTCACGATCATGACCTGGCAGTCCGGGAGTTCCGTACGCAGGGATGTGGCCACACTCACACCGTCGAGCCCCGGCATCTGCAGGTCGAGCACGGCCACGTCGGGCCGGTGGGCCCGCGCCATGGCCAGCGCCTCGGGCCCGGACGCGGCCTCGGCGACGACGGTCAGGTCGTCCTCCAGGGCCAGGAGCGCCGCCAGCGCACCTCGGATCAGATGCTCGTCGTCGGCGAGCAGCACACGCACGGTCACAGCGCCCTCGCCTCGGGGAGCACCGGCCGCGGCTCGGCGGCTCCGGCGCCCGGTTCGCGGTCGGGCAGCGGCACCCGCGCGGTGAGCCGGAAGCGGCCCCCGGCGCTGTCGTGCTCCAGGCTCCCGCTCACCTCGGCCAGCCGTTCCCTGAGGCCGGCGAGCCCGGATCCGCCCGGGGCCGCGACGGCCTCCGGCACTCCGTCGTTCTCGATGATCAATGTCGTACGTCCTTCCCCGGCCGAAAGCTCGATGGCGCAGCTTCGCGCGTCGCCATGCCGCAGTACGTTCGTCGTGCCCTCCCGCACCACCCAGCCCAGTGCCGACTGCACGGCGTCCGGCAGCCCGGCCGGCGAACCGGTGACCCGGCAGGCGATGCCGGCCGCCTCCAGGACGCCCTGGGCGCCGGTGAGTTCCACCCCGAGGTCGACGTCGCGATAGCCGCGTACGACTTCCCTGATCTCCCGCTGGGACTCCTGCGCGATCCGCTGCACCTCGATCATCTGCTCCACGGCCTCGGGCCGTCCGCGCCGGGCGAGCTGCACGGCGAGCTCGCTCTTGAGCGCGATGACGGCGAGGTTGCGCCCCATGACGTCGTGCAGGTCGCGGCCGAACCGCAGCCGCTCCTCGGCCACCGCGAGCCGGCCCTCGACCTCCCGGGCCCGGTCCGCCTCCCACATCACGGACAGCGACCAGGCCCCGCACCGCGCGGTCAGCAGGGCGGTCAGGCCGCCGAAGGCGACGAGTCCGACAAGGCCGAGCAACCGGCTGTCGCGCATGCCGACGGCGGCGAAGCCCGCCACCAGCACGGCGGCGCCCAGGGCGAGGCGGCGGAAGAAGCTCTTCATCGGTACGGCGAAGGCCAGGGCCTGCGCGTACGGAGTGATCAGGAACAGCGCGGCGAAGCTGATCAATCCGTCCGGGACGATGCCGTCGACGCGTTCGAGCGCCAGCGCGAGGGCGAAGGCGACGAGGGTGAGGGCGAGCGCGACGGCCAGGTCGCGGCGCGGCAGTTCCGCGCGGCCCAGGTAGTGGTCGAGGGACCGCCGCAGCGAGCGGTTCATGTGGGCGCACTGCAGCGCGCCCACCGCGATCAGGGTCCAGCCCAGGAGCTGCGCCGTGACTTCGTGCCGCAGGCTCAGGCCCACCGGCAGCACGGCCCAGCCGACGAGCAGGAACCACGGCATGACGCGCCACATGACCATGCTCTGGAACTCGACCTGCTCGATCTTCTTCAGACCACGCCAGTCGCGCCGCAATCGCCGTATCCGGCCCACCGTTCCCTATCCCTTCGCCCGCTCAGCAGCCCCTGGCAGGTCCTGCCCCCTGGGACCTAGCGACGCGGCTCCCAGCGGAACCACCTTCGTACAGCAAACACGCCGACCACGATCCAGGCCACCGCGACCGCGAGGGCGCCGAGCGCCTCGGACGCGGCCATGTCTCCGGTCCAGCCGCCGCGGAGCAGCTCGATCGTCGGGGTGAGCGGCAGCAGTTCGCAGACGGCGGCGACGTTGTCCGGCAGGACTTCGAGGGGCACGAACGTGCCGGAGCCGAGGAACGAGACGAACACCAGCGGCAGGGCCGCGACCTGGGCGCTCTCCACGCTCCGGCTGAAGCTGGCGGTGACCGCCGCGAGCACGGGCCACAGCACGAGGGCCAGGAGCAGGCCGAGGACGGCGTAGAGCGGCGCGTCGGGCACCCCGACGTCGAGAAGCGCCCCGCAGGCGACCGCCAGCACCAGGCACTGCGCGAGCCCGATGGCCACGGAGGGGATCGCGGCGCCCGCGAGGATCTCCAGGTCCCGCACCTCGCCGGTGCGCAGCCGCTTCAATACGAGTTCCTCGCGTCGTGCAGCGTAGACGCTCACCAGCGCCGAGTACACCGCGAAGAGGAGGGAGAAGCCGATCGAGGACGGCAGGACGACCGAGCCGACCGACAGGCCGGTGCCGTCCAGGTCCATTTCTTTGGTGGCCTGGCGCAAGCTGAACGGCATGATCAGCGGCACGAACAGCGCCGTGAACAGCACGCCCTTGCTGCGGCCGAGCAGCGTCAGCTCGGCTCGCGCCAGCGCCCGCAGCCGCCCCGCCGGGGTGGTCCGGGTGACGGACAGGTCGGCCACGCCCCGCGGCGCCGTGGTCGTCGAGCTCATGCCACCGTCTCCTTGTACGTCGTGTGGGAGCCGTCCGGAACGCCCGAGGTGCCGTCGGCCTTCTCGGCCGTCCGCGTCGCGTCCTGCGCGATCCGCAGGAACGCCTCCTCCAGTGAGGCGGCCCGCACGTCGAGCCTCCCCAGTTCGACTCCGGCCTGCTGGGCCCAGGTGAGCAGCGCGGTCGCGACCCGCTGGAGCTGGTCCGTGCGGAGCCGCACGGTGCGGCCCTCCACCTCGTGGCCGGTCACGCCGAGTTCGGCGAGCGGCGGCAGGTCGCCGGGGAAGTACCCCTCGGGCAGTTCGAAGGAGATGCGTGCGGGCTGGGCGGCGACGACGTCGGCGACGGTGCCGGTGGCGGCGATGCGCCCTTCGTGCAGGATCGCGAGCCGGTCGGCGAGCTGCTCGGCCTCTTCCAGGTAGTGGGTGGTGAGCAGCACCGTGGTGCCCCGCTCGCGCAGCGCGCGCACCAACTTCCAGGTCTCGCGGCGGCCTTCGGCGTCGAGCCCGGTCGTCGGCTCGTCCAGGAACAGCACTTCGGGGTCGCCGATGAGCGCCATCGCGAGGTCGAGGCGCCGCTTCTCGCCGCCGGAGAGCTGTTTCACGCGGACGCCGCCGCGTGCGGCGAGCCCGACGGCGTCGAGTGCCTCGCGGACGGGGCGCGCCCCGCTGGTGCATCCGGCCCACATGCGCGCGGTCTCGGCGACGGTCAGCTCGGAGGGGAAGCCGCCTTCCTGGAGCATCACCCCGATCCGGGGCCGCACCACGTCCCGCTCCCGGTACGGGTCGTGCCCGAGCACCCGCACCGCGCCGCCGGCCGGCTCCGCGAGGCCTTCGAGGAGCTCGACGGTGGACGTCTTGCCCGCGCCGTTGGTGCCGAGAAGAGCGAACAGTTCACCGCGGCCCACGGTGAACGAGATCCCTCGGACCGCCTCGAAACCGCCCGCGTAGCTGCGTCGCAGGCCGGTCACGTCGATCACTTGGTCAGTCATGACTCCAGGCTCGGCCGCCGTCGGGGCCGCGGGCAGTGCGCGTTGTCATCGACCCGCATGACAAATGTCAGATCCCCCGGGGAGGGGGACACGACGAAGGCCCGGCGCCTGGGGCGCCGGGCCTTCATATGTGGAGCGAACGACGAGGTTCGAACTCGCGACCTCAACCTTGGCAAGGTTGCGCTCTACCAACTGAGCTACGTTCGCATTGCCCCCGACCAGCTCTCACTGATCGGTGCGAGCACCAGCTTACCTCACCCGAATGGATGATCGGTGAGCGGTGCGGAGCGGGTGACAGGAATTGCACACTGCGCCTTCCCCCTGGAAGGGGGATGTTCTACTACTGAACTACACCCGCACGACTCCTCGGGGTTCGGCCTTTCGGCCTCGCCCCTCGGCGTGCTCCAGACTCTAGCTGACCAGCAGGGGTGCTGCGCAAGTCGGCTGCACAGCACCCCCGTACAGAGTTCGTCGGCGACTCCGTCCGAGATCGTCGGCGGCCCCCGTACCGAGTTCGTCGGCGCCCCCGCACCGGGATCGTCGGCAGCCCGGTACGGAGATCGCCGGCCGGCTCAGTTGGCGGCGGCGAACGCCTCGTACACCTTCTTCGGGATCCGCCCGCGCGGTGGCACGTCGAGCTGGTGGGAGCGGGCCCAGGCGCGCACGGCGGCCGGGTCCGGCGTCACCGCGGTGTGCCGGAAGACCTTGCCGGACTTCGTCTGCTTGCGGGCCGCCTGCAGGTAGGGGGCGAGCACCTTGCGGAGTTTCTCGGCATTGGTTTGGTTGAGATCGATCTCGTACGACTTCCCGTCAAGACCGAAGGCGACCGTTTCCGCCGCTTCTGAGCCGTCGATGTCGTCATAGAGAGTGACCACGACACGCTGCGCCACGAATATCGGTCCTTTCGTGCGACGCCACCGCATTGACGTGCAATGACGTGCGGTGATGCCGACTGTCCGGCAGTTATGGGACAAAGTATCGGCTATTGCCAATTCCTTTGTACAGTGCCTGGCATTGAATGGTGAAGCCGACGAAAACTGACCGCGTGTTCCGGCGCCGTGTCCGGGAGAATACGGGCAGGTCGGCCACTGCCCAAGCAGGGTGGGGGCGGCGGGGTGGCGGGCGCAATGGCGAACTGTGATCTTTTCCAGGATTTTTCGCGGACGTGTCCTGTTCGACGCCCCGACGACCGCCGTGAAGTGACTGCGGTCACGTATGTTGCTACGAATCTACGCGGGTAGAAATTTTGTACGGGTAGTCTGAAGGAACCTGCTCGGCGACCTGCTCAGCGCAGCCGGGCGATACCCCGCAAGCAGCACACGCAAGCACCACACACCGGGAGTGCCAGTGGCACGCGTCGTAGTCGACGTCATGCTCAAGCCGGAGATCCTCGACCCCCAGGGACAGGCGGTGCAGCGTGCACTGCCGCGCCTCGGTTTCCAGGGCATCTCCGACGTACGTCAGGGAAAGCGCTTCGAACTCGAGGTCGACGGGCCGGTCGACGAGGCCGCGCTCGCCCGTATCCACGAGTTGGCGGAAACCTTCCTCGCCAACACCGTGATCGAGGACTTCGTCGTAAAGGTCGAAGAGCCCGCGGAGCCCGCGGTGGGGGCGAAGTGACTGCTCGAATCGGAGTCGTCACTTTTCCGGGAACGCTCGACGACCGCGACACTCAGCGCGCCGTCCGTGTCGCCGGTGCCGAGGCCGTGCCGCTGTGGCACCGCGACAAGGACCTGAAGCAGGTCGACGCCGTGGTGCTGCCGGGCGGTTTCAGTTACGGCGACTATCTGCGGGCCGGCGCCATCTCGCGTTTCTCGCCCGTCATGGAGTCGGTCATCGACCAGGCCAGGGCCGGAATGCCGGTGCTCGGCATCTGCAACGGCTTCCAGGTCCTGACCGAGACGCACCTGCTGCCCGGCGCGATGCTGCGGAACAACCATCTGCACTTCATCTGCCGTGACCAGAAGCTGCGGGTGGAGACCAACTCGACTGCCTGGACGGCCGATTACGAGCCCGGCCAGGAGATCTCGATCCCGCTGAAGAACATCGACGGGCGGTACGTCGCGGACGAGCGCACCCTCGACATGCTGGAGGCCGAGGGCCGCGTCGCCTTCCGCTACCTGGACATGAACCCGAACGGCTCGCTGCGCGACATCGCGGGCATCACGAACGCGGCCGGGAACGTGGTCGGCCTGATGCCGCACCCCGAGCACGCCGTGGAGCCGCTGATCGGGACGGGCCGCACGGACGGCCTGGGCTTCTTCACCTCGATCCTGAAGAACCTGGTGGGTGCACGATGACCCTGGACACCGTCAAGCACGCCGAGCAGACCCCCGAAGCCGGCCAGCCCTGGGCCGAACTCGGCCTGAAGCCGGACGAGTACGAGCGCATCCGCGAGATCCTCGGCCGCCGCCCGACCGGTGCCGAACTCGCCATGTACTCGGTCATGTGGTCCGAGCACTGCTCGTACAAGAGCAGCAAGGTGCACCTGAAGCAGTTCGGCGAGAAGATCCCCGAGAACGACGCCATGCTCGTCGGCATCGGCGAGAACGCGGGCGTCGTCGACGTCGGGCAGGGCTACGCGGTCACCTTCAAGGTCGAGTCGCACAACCACCCCTCGTACATCGAGCCGTACCAGGGCGCCGCGACCGGTGTCGGCGGCATCGTGCGCGACATCCTCGCGATGGGCGCGCGCCCGGTCGCCGTCGTGGACCCGCTGCGGTTCGGCGCCGCCGACCACCCCGACACCAAGCGGGTGCTGCCCGGCGTGGTCGCGGGCATCGGCGGCTACGGCAACTGCCTGGGCCTGCCCAACATCGGCGGCGAGGTCGTCTTCGACTCCTGCTACCAGGGCAACCCGCTGGTCAACGCGGGCTGCATCGGCGTGATGAAGCACGAGGACATCCACCTCGCGAAGGCGTCCGGCACCGGCAACAAGGTCATCCTGTACGGCGCCCGCACGGGCGGCGACGGCATCGGCGGCGTGTCCGTACTCGCCTCCGAGACCTTCGACTCGACCGGCCCCGCCAAGCGCCCGGCCGTCCAGGTCGGCGACCCCTTCCAGGAGAAGCTCCTCATCGAGTGCACTCTGGAGATCTTCGCGGAGAAGCTGGTCGCGGGCATCCAGGACCTCGGCGGCGCGGGCCTTTCCTGCGCCACCAGCGAGCTGGCGTCGGCCGGTTCGGGCGGCATGCGCGTGGACCTGGACACGGTCCCGCTGCGGGACTCCTCGCTCTCGCCCGAGGAAATCCTCATGAGCGAGTCGCAGGAACGCATGTGCGCGGTCGTCGAGCCGGACAAGGTCGACCGGTTCATGGAGATCTGCGAGAAGTGGGACGTCATCGCGACCGTCATCGGTGAGGTGACCGAGGGCGAGCGCCTGGAGATCTTCTGGCACGGCGAGCAGATCGTCGACGTACCGCCGCGCACGGTGGCGCACGAGGGCCCGGTCTACCACCGGCCGTACGAGCGCCCGTCCTGGCAGGACGCGCTCCAGGCGGACGACGCCAACAAGCTGGCGCGCCCGGCGAATTCGGCCGAGCTGAAGGACCAGATCCTCAAGCTGGTCGCGTCCCCGAACCAGGCCTCCAAGGCGTGGATCACCGACCAGTACGACCGTTTCGTGCAGGGCAACACGATCCTCGCGCAGCCCGAGGACGCGGGCATGGTCCGCGTCGACGAGGAGTCGAACCTGGGCGTCGCGATGGCGACGGACGGCAACGGCCGGTACGCGAAGCTCGACCCGTACGCGGGCGCGCAGCTCGCGCTCGCGGAGTCGTACCGCAACGTCGCGGCCTCCGGCGCCAAGCCGCTCGCCATCTCCAACTGCCTGAACTTCGGCTCGCCCGAGGACCCGGACGTGATGTGGCAGTTCGCGGAGGCCACGCGCGGTCTCGCGGACGGCTGCCTGGCGCTCGGCACCCCGGTGACCGGCGGCAATGTCTCGCTGTACAACCAGACCGGCGAGACGGCGATCCACCCGACGCCCGTGGTGGCCGTGCTCGGCGTCATCGACGACGTCACGCGCCGCACGCCGATCGCGTTCAAGGAAGAGGGCCAGCTCCTCTACCTGCTCGGCGAGACCCACGAGGAGTTCGGCGGCTCGGCCTGGTCGCAGGTCGTGCACGACCACCTCGGCGGGCTGCCGCCGAAGGTCGACCTGGAGCGGGAGCGGCTGCTCGCCGAGATCCTGATCTCCGCCTCGCGCGACGGCATGATCGACGCCGCGCACGACCTGTCCGACGGCGGCCTGATCCAGGCGGTCGTGGAGTCCTGCCTGCGCGGCGGGGTCGGTGCGCGCCTGGTGGTGCCGGACGGGCTTGACGCCTTCACGTTCCTGCTCAGCGAGTCCGCGGGCCGTGCCGTGGTGTCCGTGCCGCGCAGCGAGGAGCTGCGGTTCACGGACATGTGCGGGGCGCGGGGGCTGCCCGCCACGCGGATCGGTGTCGTGGACGGTGACGCCGTCGAGGTGCAGGGCGAGTTCTCCCTGTCCCTGGAGGAACTGCGGGTGGCGCACACGGAGACGGTTCCGGGGTTGTTCGCCTGACGCGACCGTCACCAGACTCGCGGAAGCCCCCGTTCGGACGTGGTCCGGGCGGGGGCTTTTCCGTTCCCGACTTGATTGAGATTACGTAATTACGTAACTTAGAAGCGTGGATCTTGAAGAGCGCGTCGCCGAGCTGGAGCGACGCATGGCTGCCCTTGAGGGCGAAGACCGGCCGGCGCCCGCCGTCGGGCGCGGTGACTTCTGGGCGCTCGAAGGCCTGAAGGCCCAGCTCGCCGAGCTGGGCGCCGAGGACGGCGGCGTGCTGTACACCGGCGCCGTGCGACTGCCGACCGGGCAGCGCTACGAGTGGCAGACCGGGCAGGTCACCGACCGACTCCTCGAAGAGGACTGGGCGGCGGCCGCCGACGCGTTCGCCGCGCTCGGGCACCCGGTGCGCCTGCGCCTGCTCCGCGAGATCCTCGGCGGCCGCCGCACCGCCACCGAGCTGGCCGCGCTCGACGACATCGGCACGACCGGCCAGATCTACCACCACCTGCGGCAGCTCACCGCCGCGGGCTGGCTGCAGACCACCGGGCGCGGGCGGCACGAGGTGCCCGCGGGTCGGGTGGTGCCGCTGCTCGTGGCGCTGTCCATCGCATGCCCGTGACGCACACATCAGGGGGAACGACCATGTCCATACGCCTTCGCAAGCTCCTCTTCGTCATCAGCCGCGTCCTGTGGGTGGTCTTCTTCACCCAGGTGACCGTGGGCCTCTTCGTCGACCTGCCCTACAACTACTGGCTCACCTGGCTGCCCGCGCTCGGCGCGATCGCCCTCGAAGTCCTGCGGGGCCGTACCGCCAAGAACCACATCCAGGCGGAGTCCCGGGCGGCGGTCGAGGTCGGGCCGCCGGTCACCGGCCGCTGGTCCGCGCTGAACAGCCCGGCCGACAAGGTGCCGAGCCACGGCACGCACAACCTCGGCCAGACCTACGCCATCGACATCACGGCCGAGCCGGAGCAGGGGCCGGCCCGCCCGGCCCCCGTCTGGTTCTGGCCCGTCGCCCGGGGCGGCCGGGCATACCCCGCCTTCGGGGCGCCGCTGCACGCGGTGGCCGATGCCACCGTCGTGCACGCCGAGGACGGCCAGCGCGACCACCTCAGCCGCAGCTCGCTCGTCGGGGTGCTGTACTTCTGGCTGATCGAGGGCGTCGGCAGGACGATCGGCGGAAGCCGCCGCATCGTCGGCAACCACATCGTCCTCGACCTCGGCGAGGGAGTGTTCGCCATGTACGCGCACGTCCAGCGGGGCTCGCTCGCGGTACGGGCGGGGGACAAGGTCGTCGCCGGGCAGCGGCTCGGCGGCTGCGGGAACTCCGGCAACTCCACCGAACCGCATGTGCACTTCCAGCTCATGGACGGGCCCGACCTGGAGACGGCGCGGGGAATTCCCTTCCGGTGGCGGGGAGTCGGGGTGCCCGCCAACAAGGAGGTATTCACGGTGGACGCCAATTCGTATACTGAGTCCATTTTTCATCCGTAATCAAAATTCATCCTGGTATAGTCCCGACATGGCAGCACAAGGAGCCGCGTCGGCGGACGAGCCCGAAGTCCGCGAGCCGGGAGGCCGCACACTGGGGCTGCGGGAGCGCAAGAAGCAGCAGACCGCCACGCGGATCTGGGGTGCCGCGATGGAGCTGTTCGTCGAGCGCGGCTTCGACCAGGTGTCCGTCGCGGAGATCGCGGCCGCCGCCGACGTCTCGAAGATGACCGTCTTCAACTACTTCGGTACGAAGGAGGACGTGCTCCTCGCCCCCATGGAGGCGCACGTCGCGGACGCCGCCGACGCCGTGCGCGACCGCGCCCCGGGCGAGTCCGCCGCCGACGCGCTGCGCCGGCAGCTGCTCGACCTGATCGAGGCGCGGGACGCGTCCGTCGGCCTGAGCGACACCCCCCGCACGCTCCAGGTCATGCGCCTGATCACCGAGACGCCGGTGCTGCTGCACCGCGCGCACTCCTTCCACCTGCGCCGCCAGCAGCTCCTCGCCGACGTCCTCGCGGCGGAGACCGGGGACCCCGTCCTCGCGGAGGTCGCCGCGGCCCAGTTGATCGGCGTACGCAACGCGGTCTTCGCCGAGGTGCACCGCCGCCGCATGACCGACGCCCCCCTGGACCAGGTCGCCGCCGACGCCGCCCGGCTCGCCCGGGACGCCTTCGACCTGGTGGAAAAAGGACTCAGCGGATACGCCGTCAAGGCTTAGGCTCGCCCCCATGCCACCGGCCAAGAAGCGCACGCGCAGCTACGACCCGACGAAGATCCGCACCGCCGCCCTCACCCAGTTCGACACCGTGCGGGCGGCCGTCGCGGGCCTGACCCCGGAGCAACTGGCCGCGCCCACCCGGCTCGGGGACTGGACCGTGCGCGAACTGGCCGCCCACCTCACGATGGTGCTCGGCTCCGTTGCCCGCTATCTGGACGCCCCCGAGCCCGACAAGCTCGAAGTGCCGCTCCAGGACTGGCCGTTCCGCACCTCCTCGGCCGCGGGCCAGGTGGACGAGGACGTGCACGCCATTGTCGACGCGGGCACCGACCTCGACGCGCTGTTCGCGCACGCCGTCGACCGGCTCGCGGACACCCTCCCCGGCGCCGCCGGCACCCGCCTCGTGCCGTCCCGCTTCGGCGGCATGACCCTCGCCGACTTCATGGTCACCCGCACCGTCGAACTCGTCGTCCACACCGACGACTTGAACGACGCCCTGCCCGGCCTCGGCGTGCCGTACGACCGCCAGGCCCTGGCCGCCTGCACCCGGCTGCTCGCCGACGCGCTCGCCGCGAAGGCGCCCGGCGGCTCGGTGGAGGTCCGCGTTCCGCCGTACGCCGTGGTGCAGTGCGTGGCGGGCCCCCGGCACACCCGCGGCACCCCGCCGAACGTCGTCGAGACCGACCCGCTGACCTGGATCCGGCTCGCCACGGGACGCACGACATGGGCGGCGGCGCTCGACGCGGCGCAGGTCAGCGCGAGCGGCGAACGGGCCGACCTGGGCGGGCTGCTGCCGATCATGTCGTGACCGCCGTCGGCGGACGGCGCGACCGCGCGTGACCGCGAAGGGAACCGGTCCCGGACCCGCCCCGTCACAATGACATGTACAAGCAGCGTGTGACCCAGACCCTCACCGTCCTCGCCGCCGCCGGGCTGCTCGCTGCCTGCGGCTCCGAGTCCGGCTCCGGCGACGGCGGTTCCGACAAGGCCGGCCCCGGCACCGGCGGCTCCGGCAAGGGCGGCTCCGAGTCCGCCCTGACCGGTGTCCGCTGGAACGTCGAGAGCCTCACGGTCGACGGCAAGAAGCAGCAGGCACCCAGCGGCGCCTACGTGAAGTTCGGCGGCAAGGGCGGCACCGGCGGCAACTTCGGCTGCAACGGATACGGCGCCAAGGTGTCCGTGCGGGGCGACACCGTCGACTTCGAGCCAGGACCGCACACCGAGATGGCCTGCGACGCGCTCGAATTCGAGAAGAGCCTCGCCCGCGCCATGGACGGCAAACTCAAGGCCCAGGTGGACGACGAGCGGCTGACGCTCACCACCGCCAAGGGCGACCGCATCGCCCTCAGCGCCGAGGCCGGGGCGCCCCTGAAGGGCACCGAGTGGACCGTGACCTCCGTCGGCGACGGAAAGACCGCGACCTCGCTGCCGAAGGCGCTCGACGACAAGGTCAAGCTCACCTTCGGCAAGGACGGCAAGGTCAGCGGCAACCTCGGCTGCAACCACGTCACCGCCGACGCCGACGCCCGCGACGGCAAGATCACACTGGGCGAGCCAGGAGCCACCCGCAGGATGTGCCCCGGCAACGTCATGCCGACCGAACGCGCACTCCTGAAACTCTTCGGCACCAAGGTGTCGTACGAGGTGAACCACCGCACACTGACGCTGACGGCCGCGGACGGCAAGACGGTCGCCACGGCCCATGCACCGGCCTGACCTGCCCATACCGGCCCGACCCGCCCGGCGCCCGCACCACCGGGCTCGCCGGGCCGCCGGACCGGGGATCACGCTCCGTGCCGGCTTCGTATAGTCAATTCGGACCAGTGGTCGATCTCGCCTACACTCGGTGGCGTGCCACGTGGTGACGGTCGACTCAATCACGATCTGCTTCCCGGAGAGAAAGGCCCCCAGGACGCTTGTGGCGTCTTTGGTGTCTGGGCTCCGGGCGAAGAGGTCGCAAAGCTCACGTACTTCGGGCTGTACGCCCTCCAGCATCGGGGCCAGGAATCCGCGGGTATCGCGGTCAGCAACGGCTCCCAGATCCTCGTCTTCAAGGACATGGGGCTTGTTTCCCAGGTCTTCGACGAGACCTCCCTCAGTTCCCTCCAAGGGCACATCGCGGTCGGTCACGCCCGCTACTCCACGACGGGAGCCTCCGTCTGGGAGAACGCCCAGCCCACGTTCCGCGCCACGGCCCACGGCTCCATCGCCCTCGGCCACAACGGCAACCTGGTCAACACGGCGCAGCTCGCCGAGATGGTCGCCGACCTCCCCAAGCAGGAGGGCCGCACCACGCGCGTGGCGGCCACCAACGACACGGACCTGCTCACGGCTCTCCTCGCCGCCCAGACCGACGCCGACGGCAAGCCGCTGACCATAGAGGAAGCCGCCGCCGCGGTGCTTCCCCAGGTCAAGGGCGCCTTCAGCCTCGTCTTCATGGACGAGCACACGCTGTACGCGGCCCGCGACCCGCAGGGCATCCGCCCGCTCGTCCTCGGCCGCCTGGAGCGCGGCTGGGTGGTCGCCTCGGAGAGCGCGGCGCTCGACATCTGCGGCGCCGCCTATGTGCGCGAGATCGAGCCGGGCGAGTTCATCGCCATCGACGAGAACGGCCTGCGAACGTCTCGATTCGCGGAAGCGAAGCCCAAGGGCTGTGTCTTCGAGTACGTCTACCTGGCCCGCCCGGACACCGACATCGCCGGCCGGAACGTGTACCTCTCGCGGGTCGAGATGGGCCGCAAGCTGGCAGCCGAAGCCCCGGTCGACGCCGACCTCGTCATAGCGACCCCGGAGTCGGGCACGCCCGCCGCGATCGGCTACGCGGAGGCGTCCGGCATCCCCTTCGGCGCCGGCCTCGTCAAGAACGCCTACGTCGGCCGGACCTTCATCCAGCCCTCGCAGACCATTCGCCAGCTCGGCATCCGGCTGAAGCTGAACCCCCTCAAGGAAGTCATCAAGGGCAAGCGCCTGGTGGTCGTCGACGACTCGATCGTCCGCGGCAACACCCAGCGCGCGCTCGTGAAGATGCTCCGCGAGGCGGGCGCCGCCGAGGTCCACATCCGGATCTCGTCGCCGCCCGTGAAGTGGCCGTGCTTCTTCGGCATCGACTTCGCCACCCGCGCCGAGCTCATCGCCAACGGCATGAGCATCGAGGAGATCGGCACGTCACTGGGCGCCGACTCGCTCTCGTACATCTCCATCGACGGCATGATCGAGGCCACCACCATCGACAAGCCGAACCTCTGCCGCGCCTGCTTCGACGGCGAGTACCCGATGGACCTGCCCGACCCCGAGCTCCTCGGCAAGCAGCTCCTGGAGACCGAGCTGGCGGCAGGCCCGGCGGCCACGGCAGCGGCCGACGCGATTCGCCGTCCGTAAGCCGTCGCCTTCACGTAGTCAACGACACGAAAGCTCTCACCTCATGCCCACTGAGTCCTCTGAGCGCGCTCCGCACGCGGGCACCGGCGCCAGCTACGCCGCCGCGGGCGTCGACATCGAAGCCGGCGACCGCGCCGTAGAGCTGATGAAGGAGTGGGTGAAGAAGACGCAGCGCCCCGAGGTCGCGGGCCTCGGCGGCCTCGGCGGCTTCGCCGGCCTCTTCGACGCCTCCGCGCTGAAGCGCTTCGACCGCCCGCTGCTCGCCTCCGCCACGGACGGCGTGGGCACGAAGGTCGACCTCGCGCGCAAGCTCGGTGTGTACGACACGATCGGCCACGACCTCGTCGGCATGGTCGTCGACGACATCGTCGTGTGCGGCGCCGAGCCGCTGTTCATGACCGACTACATCTGCGTCGGCAAGGTCCACCCGGAGCGCGTCGCCGCGATCGTGAAGGGCATCGCCGAGGGCTGTGTCCTCGCGGGCTGCGCGCTGGTCGGCGGCGAGACCGCCGAGCACCCGGGCCTGCTCGGTCCGGACGACTTCGACGTGGCGGGCGCGGGCACCGGTGCCGTGGAGGCCGACCGCGTCCTCGGCGCCGATCGCATCCGTAAGGGTGACGCGGTCATCGCCATGGCGTCGTCCGGGCTTCACTCCAACGGGTATTCGCTGGTGCGGCACGTGCTCTTCGACCGCGCCGGGATGAGCCTCGACGCGCAGGTCGAGGAGTTCGGCCGCACCCTCGGTGAGGAACTCCTGGAGCCCACGAAGATCTACTCCCTGGACTGCCTGGCGCTGCTCCGCACCACCGAGGTGCACGCCTTCAGCCACATCACCGGCGGCGGCCTCGCGGCCAACCTCGCCCGCGTGATCCCCGACACCCTGCACGCCACCGTCGACCGCGCCACCTGGACGCCGGGCCCGGTCTTCGACCTCGTCGGCCGCGCCGGACAGGTCGAGCGCCTGGAGCTGGAGAAGACCCTGAACATGGGCGTCGGCATGATCGCCGTGCTCCCGCAGGAGTCGGTCGACGTGGCCCTGACGACCCTCGCCGACCGCGGCGTGGACGCCTGGGTCGCGGGCGCCATCGTGGACCGAAAAGAAAGCAGCACGGACCGTGGTGAGCACACGACCGGCGCCGAGCTCACGGGCACGTACGCACGCTAGGGGCGCCGCGGAGCGGGCAGCACAAAACCCGGTCCGGCGGTGTTCCCACCCCGGACCGGGTGAAGTGCGGTCGCTACGGAATCGGCGCGAACCGCGAATCCTCTGTGATGTACGAGTACCGCGAGGTCAAGCGCCGCGGCGCTGCGACGAAGGACCGGACTGGTCGTCCTCTTCGTCCTCGTCGTCGTTGTACAGATCCGCGTACTGCGCGTACGGGTCGTCTTCCTCGTCCTCGTCCTCGAACGGCTCGCCATTCGGCGGCTGCTGCGAAGTCGAAGCGCCCAGCTCGTTGGCCAGACGCGACAGGTCAGTCCCGCCGCTGTTGTACTTCAGCTGGCGGGCGACCTTTGTCTGCTTGGCCTTGGCCCGGCCGCGCCCCATGGCTCGACCCCCTCGGTATCGGGGCTTCATGGCCCCAGAGTCTTGACACGCGTTCATGATCTGGAACGGACTCTCCATGGAGAGACCGGTCCGTAGGGCTTCCACGGTACCTGCTCCTGCGGCCATACGGTACGTCGCCCGCAGGACGCGCCTAGGCGCACGACTGGCAAGGTGCCCTTTCCTCGCTGGTCAACCGCGATTTTAACCTCTTCTTGGCGGCGACCCGCCGACGGGGGTGAGTCTTGTCTCCCGAGGGCGTCGGCGGGCCCGGGCCCGAGGCTGTCCGGCGGCCGCCCGACGGTCGTCGGGCGGGGACGCGTCAGCGGCGGCGTGCCTCCGCGATGCGCTGCTCGGCGATCCGGTCGGCCGCCGCGGCGGGCGGAATCCCATCCGACTTCGCACGTGCGAATATGGCGAGGGTGGTGTCGAAGATCTTCGAGGCCTTCGCCTTGCACCGGTCGAAGTCGAAGCCGTGCAGCTCGTCGGCGACCTGGATGACGCCGCCCGCGTTGACCACGTAGTCGGGCGCGTAGAGGATCCCGCGGTCGGCGAGGTCCTTCTCGACGCCGGGGTGTTCGAGCTGGTTGTTGGCCGCGCCGCACACCACCTTCGCGGTGAGGACCGGCACGGAGTCGTCGTTGAGGGCGCCGCCGAGCGCGCACGGCGCGTACACGTCCAGGCCTTCGGTGCGGATCAGGGCCTCCGTGTCGGCGACCGCGGTGACCTGGGGGTGCTTGCCGGTGATGCGCCGCATCGAGTCCTCGCGCACATCCGTGATCACGACCTGGGCGCCGTCCTCGAGCAGGTGCTCCACGAGGATGTGGCCGACCTTGCCGACGCCCGCGACGCCGACCTTGCGGCCGCGCAGTGTGGGGTCGCCCCAGAGGTGCTGGGCGGAGGCCCGCATGCCCTGGAAGACGCCGTAGGCGGTGAGCACGGAGGAGTCGCCGGCGCCGCCGTGCTCCGGGGAACGCCCGGTGGTCCAGCGGCACTCGCGCGCGACCACGTCCATGTCGGCGACGTACGTCCCCACGTCGCAGGCCGTCACGTAGCGGCCGCCGAGCGAGGCCACGGCCCGGCCGTAGGCGAGCAGCAGCTCCTCGCTCTTGATCTCGTCGGGGTCGCCGATGATGACGGCCTTGCCGCCGCCGTGGTCGAGACCGGCCATGGCGTTCTTGTACGACATCCCGCGCGCGAGGTTCAGCGCGTCGACGACGGCCTCCTCCTCGGTGGCGTAGGGATAGAAGCGCGTGCCGCCGAGGGCCGGGCCCAGGGCGGTGGAGTGGATGGCGATGACGGCCTTGAGTCCGCTGGCGCGGTCCTGGCAGAGCACGACCTGCTCGTGGCCCCCCTGATCCGAGTGGAAGAGGGTGTGCAGGGCGCCGTCGGTTACATCGGTCACGGTGGTGACTCCCGGTTACGTAGCGGCGGTTGGGCGGGTGCCCGTGCGGGTGGCGGGCCCCCGTTTGCCATGAGAGTAGAGCCTGAGAGTAGAGCCTGAGGGGACCCGTCCGCCGGACGCCCTGGGCATCACTTTGCCCGGGCGCGGTGAGGGGCGCGCAATGTCCGGATTGGCGGGCGGAGGCGGATCCGACACCGGGGTCGCAGGACGGAGTACGGCACTGTTCGGCCATGGCACGATTTGCAGTGTTTTCCAGCCGGTACGCGGGGGAGGGGAGGAGCCGTGCCCAAGGTGTCCTCGGTGATCGTCCCGTACGCGTCGTACTTGCGTGTGTATGAGCCCCTCGCGGCCTTCCCCGAGCCCGAGCGCAGCCACTGGGCGCGCTACGCCCGGCGCCCCGGCCGCCCCTCCTACCAGGACGAACTCCGCCGCTCCCTGGCCGACTTGGTGCCCACGCCGCCCGTTCCGGTGCCGGTGCACGAGAGCAGCGACGCCTTCGTCCTGGAGAAGGACGGCGTGGTGTGCGTGTGCCCCTGGCGCACCCGGCTGCGCGGCTGGCAGGCCCTGGGCGAGCTCGCGGGGCAGTTGCCGATGCCGCTCCTGGACGCGGTGCTGCCGCCGGTGGTGCGCCGCCAGGCCGCCGCGGACTACGAGCAGTGGCTGGCCCGCAACCCCGACGCCCGCCCGTGGATCCGCACCGCGACCTGGCACGTGCCGCTGAACTGGTTCGTCCTGGTGTCGGACGAGGAGCGCTGCTTCGAGCGGTGCGCCGAGGACACCGGGGGCACCGAGGGTGTCGCGGGCGCGGGCGTGGAGGAGCCGTCCGGGGCCGGGGCGCCGGTGCTGCGGTACCGCACGCCGATGGTGGAGGCGCGGCGCCGGGTGGCGCGCGGCCTGAAGGCCCTGCGGGACGCGATGGACGAGGGGCCGCTCATCGACGGCCTGGTGGACGTCGGGCGGTGGCTGGAGGAGTTCCACCCGCGCTCCCTCGTGGAGCTCGACTACGGCGGCCTGGTGCACGCGCTGCCGGAGGAGCTGCTGGACGAGGACCACTCGGCGGCGGACGTGGCCGCGGGGATCGCGGCGCTGCGGGCCGGCGACGGGACGGGGGCCGGCGAGGCGTATGCGAGGCTCGTGGAGCGGTGGCGCGCGGTCCGGGAGCGCCAGTTCTCGAACTGAGGGCGCATTCGAGTCCTACCGCGTACGACATCATCCTGTTTTCCGCTGTCCCGGCGCCGGGACGTAGGTCCCGATCCGGGCCTTTGCCTCAAGCGTGATGGACCGCACTTAACTGACCCTTGCGCCGATCGGCCTTCCTCGTGCCAAAATAGGACAAGGAGTCCGGACAGGGCTCCTTCCGTCCAACTATGGGCGGAATGCTCAGCATTGCACGCTATGGGGGGTCCTGTTGACTCCTGATCGCTCTGTGACTGATCGTCACTGTGGCGTGACTGTCCGCTATGGCATGGTCCATCGGCTTCCGTCGCTGATGGACACCTGGGAGGGCAATTCCATCGGTTTGGCCGACGCGGCTGGACGGATGGTGTAGTTGTAGTGCCGAGGACAAGCCGTTCGTCCTATAACCGACTCGACTCGCGTCCGCCATTTCGGGCAACGCGGGTCAAGGTGCAGAATTTAGAGGAATGAACCGAGAAGGTTCGGTTCTCCCGAGGAGGCCGCTCATGACCGCTCGCACCCCTGATGCCGAGCCGCTGCTGACCCCGGCTGAGGTCGCCACGATGTTCCGCGTCGACCCCAAGACGGTCACGCGCTGGGCCAAGGCTGGCAAGCTCACGTCGATTCGCACGCTCGGCGGGCACCGCCGTTATCGCGAGGCTGAGGTCCGCGCTCTGCTGGCGGGTATTCCGCAGCAGCGCAGCGAGGCCTGAGCACGGCGTTTGTGCAGTAAGCAGCAGTAAGCAGTACACATCGGACGATGAGCACGACCACTGCCGGGTCCCCCAACCTGGCCGTAACGTCCGACATATAGCTACACACGACACGGGACCCGCCCCAACGGGCCCCACGCCTGTGCCACTTGGGTGCGTCGTTGATCGCGCTGGACTCCGCCGGGTCCAGCGCGATTTTTTTGTGCCCGCGCCGGCCCGCACCCGGCCTGTACCCCGCCCGCGCCCGTCCTGCGGGCGGCCCGCGCCCGGCGTGCGTTTCGGTCGATGCCCGCCGGCGCCCGCCGGTGCGCGCTGTTGGGGGCCTCTGTGAGCCGTCCTGTTGATCCCTGGGGGAGCCTGTCGGGCGTGCTCCGGGGGGTCTGGGAGGCGCGTCGTCAAGGCGGCGCGTCAGGTGGTGCAATTGCACATATTAGATTGACGCGTTGTAGGGCAGGTGTAAGTTCCGGGGTTTTCAAAAGCAGTTCGGTGACTACCGTCACACGGACCGTGGCTTGTTGCCCTCGATGTCCGTGCGCTAGGGGAGGCGCGGCGCTTCGGTATCGGGAGAACACTCCCGCCCTCCGTTCAGCTTCCCACCCGGCGGGCGTGCCGCGCCTCGGCTTTGGTCATGCCTTGGGAGGACTTTCGTCCTCGCATTGCTCTGGGGTCGCCTCGATGACCTCTGCGGCCTCTGTGAGCTCACGGGCGTCGCCGGAGGGCTCCATGGCGAGGCGCAGGAGCTGGTGGCAGATGGGGCAGTGCCGGGTCAGGTGGCGGTAGCTGGTGGCCGCCGCGAGGTGGGCGCGCAGCAGGGCGCGTGTCTCGTGCCGAGCGGATGCGGGGTATGCGGGCATGCGCCACCTCCTCGGGAGCGGGCGGCTCGCTCCCTTTTCCGGGGTACCGGCGGAATGTGACGCCGTCAACCCTGGCGTGTGCGGCGGGCATACGCCCGCCGAGGCAGTGAGGCCCGCACCTTGGCACGGCTGCGGGTCCCTCAACGCAGCGAGGGGCCGCACCCTTACGGGTGCGGACCCCAACGCAATGAGGCCCGCACCCTCACGGGTACGAGCCTCACATGCACTGCGGTCCTGACGGGATTTGAACCCGCGGCCTCCACCTTGACAGGGTGGCGAGCACTCCAAACTGCTCCACAGGACCAGGTTTCGCAGCTCCGATTGTTGCTCTGGGCTGCGAGAAAAGACTGTACAGCAGCTCGGCTTCCTGGTCGAACTCGCTCTCTGTGAGCCACCAGTTACAGCCGTACGGCTAGAGGGCGGCGGCGTCGATGGCCTTCACGATGCGTTTGTCCGAGACGGGGTACGCCGTGCCGAGCGCGTGCGCGAAGTAGCTGACGCGGAGTTCCTCGATCATCCAGCGGATGTCCAGGACCTCCCGCGGCACGGGCCGCCCCGGCGGCAACTGCTCGAGCAGCCACGCGTACTCGTCGCGCATCTCGCGGACCTTCTCCATGCGCGTGGTGTCCCGCTGGACGTTCGTCGGCATCTGCTGGAGCCGGCGGTCGGCGGCGACCATGTAGCGCATCAGGTCCGGCAGCCGCCTGAGGCCCGTCTCCGTGACGAAACCGGGCTTGATGAGGGCGTCGAGCTGCTCGCGGACGTCCGCGAGGTTCGCGAGCAGCGCCGGGCTCCCGCTGGACTTCAGGCGCCGCTCGCAGGCCTGCCAGGCGGCGAGGACCTGCTGGACCTGCGCGACCGCGTGCACGGTCGTGTCGACGATCTCGGCGCGCACCTTCTCGTACAGCTTGCGGTACGACTCCTCGTCCCACGCGGGCCCGCCGAAGTCCGCGATGAGCTTGTCCGCGGCGGCCGTGGCGCAGTCGTCGAAGAGGGCCTGCATGGAGCCGTGCGGGTTCGCGGACAGGGCGAGCTTCTGCTGGTTGGTGAGCTTGTCCTGGGCGAACTTGGCCGGGTTCACGGGGATGTTGCGCAGGATCAGGCGGCGGGTGCCGCGCCACATCGCCCGCGCCTGCTCCGCCTCGGTGTCGAAGAGGCGTACGGAGACGGTGTCGCCGTCGTCGACCAGCGCCGGGTAGGCCTTCACGGGCTGGCCCGCGCGCCTGGCCTCGAAGACGCGGGAGAGGGCGCCTATCGTCCAGTCCGTGAGGCCGGTGCGCTCCACGGACTCCCCGCCGGAGCGCTCGGCGGTCGCGGCGGCCGCCTGCGACAGGGCCTTGCGGGCCTTCGGCCTGAGCCGGAGCTTCAGGGCCTCCAGGTCCTTGTCCTCGGCCAGCTTGCGGCGCCGCTCGTCGGTGATCCGGAACGTGATCTTCAAGTGGTCCGGTACGCGGGTCAGGTCGAAGTCGTCGGCGCCCACCGGCACGCCGACCATCTGCTGCAGCTCGCGTGCCAGCGTGACGTGCAGCGGCTCCTGCCGGGGCGTGGCCCGCTGCAGGAACTCCTTGGCGTAGTTGGGCGCGGGCACGTAGTGGCGGCGGATCGGCTTGGGGAGGGAGCGGATCAGTTCGGTCACGACTTCCTCGCGCAGACCCGGGATCTGCCAGTCGAAGCCCTCCGGCGACACCTGGTTGAGCACCTGGAGCGGGACGTGGACGGTCACACCGTCCGCGTCCGCGCCCGGCTCGAACTGGTACGTCACCCTGAACTTCAGTGGGCCCTGACGCCACGTGTCGGGATAGTCGTCCTTCGACACGTCCCCCGCGCGCTCGTTGATGAGCATCGACCGCTCGAAGTCGAGCAGCTCCGGCTCCTCGTGGCGCTTCTTCTTCCACCAGGAGTCGAAGTGCGCGCCCGACACGACGTCTTCGGGCACGCGCTGGTCGTAGAAGTCGAAGAGCGTCTCGTCGTCGACGAGGATGTCGCGGCGCCGGGCGCGGTGCTCCAGCTCCTCGACCTCGGTGAGGAGCCGGCGGTTGTCGGCGAAGAACTTGTGGTGGGTGCGCCAGTCGCCCTCGACGAGGGCGTTGCGAATGAAAAGGTCGCGGCTCGTCTCCGGGTCGATGCGGCCGTAGTTCACCTTGCGGTCGCTGATGATCGGGACGCCGTACAGCGTCACCTTCTCGTACGCCATGACGGCCGCCTGGTCCTTCTCCCAGTGCGGCTCGCTGTACGTGCGCTTGAGCAGGTGCTGGGCCAGCGGCTCGACCCACTCCGGTTCGATCTTCGCGTTGACGCGGGCCCACAGGCGGGACGTCTCGACGAGCTCGGCCGACATGATGAAGCGCGGGGGCTTCTTGAACAGGGCCGAGCCCGGGAAGACCGCGAACTTGGCGCTCCGGGCGCCGAGGTACTCGTTCTTCGCGCCGTCCTTCACGTCCTTCATGCCGACGTGGGAGAGCAGTCCGGCGAGGAGCGAGACGTGCACGTGCTGCTCGGCGGCGTCGTCCTCGTTGAGGTGGATGCCCATCTGCTTGGCGACCGTGCCCAGCTGCGTATAGATGTCCTGCCACTCGCGGATGCGCAGGAAGTTCAGATACTCCCGTTTGCACATGCGGCGGAAGGCGGAGGAGCCGAGCTCCTTCTGCTGCTCGCGCACGTACCGCCACAGGTTCAGATACGCGAGGAAGTCGGACGTCTCGTCCTTGAAGCGGGCGTGCTGCTGGTCGGCCTGCGTCTGCTTGTCGGCGGGGCGCTCGCGCGGGTCCTGGATGGAGAGCGCGGCGGCGATCACCATGACCTCGCGTACGCAGCCGTTCTTGTCGGCTTCGAGGACCATGCGGGCCAGGCGCGGGTCGACGGGGAGCTGGGCGAGCTTGCGGCCCTGCTGGGTGAGGCGCTTCTTCGGGTCCTTCTGCGTCGGGTCGAGCGCGCCCAACTCCTGGAGGAGCTGTACGCCGTCCCGGATGTTGCGGTGGTCCGGCGGGTCGATGAACGGGAACTTCTCGATGTCCCCGAGGCCGGCCGCGGTCATCTGCAGGATGACGGAGGCGAGGTTCGTACGGAGGATCTCCGCGTCAGTGAACTCCGGGCGGGCGAGGAAGTCGTCCTCGGAGTACAGCCGGATGCAGATGCCGTCGGACGTACGGCCGCAGCGGCCCTTGCGCTGGTTGGCGCTGGCCTGTGAGATCGCCTCGATGGGCAGGCGCTGCACCTTGGTGCGGTGGCTGTAGCGGGAGATGCGGGCCGTGCCCGGGTCGATGACGTACTTGATGCCCGGGACGGTCAGGGACGTCTCGGCGACGTTGGTTGCCAGGACGATTCTTCGGCCCGAGTGCTGCTGGAAGACGCGGTGCTGCTCGGCGTGCGAGAGCCGGGCGTAGAGCGGGAGCACCTCGGTGAACCGATAGTTCTTCTTGTTCAGCGCGTCCGCCGTGTCCCGGATCTCGCGCTCCCCGGAGAGGAAGACGAGGATGTCGCCCTTGCCCTCGGCCTGGAGCTCCTCGACGGCGTCCGTGATCGCGGTGATCTGGTCGCGGTCCGGGTCGTCCGTGTCCTCTTCGAGGAGAGGGCGATAACGGACCTCCACCGGATACGTGCGTCCGCTGACCTCGACGATCGGGGCGTCCCCGAAGTGGCGCGAGAAGCGCTCCGGGTCGATGGTCGCGGAGGTGATCACGACCTTCAGGTCCGGGCGCTTCGGAAGCAGCTGCGCGAGATAGCCGAGCAGGAAGTCGATGTTGAGGGACCGTTCGTGCGCCTCGTCGATGATGATCGTGTCGTACGCGCGCAGCTCGCGGTCCGTCTGGATCTCGGCGAGCAGGATGCCGTCCGTCATCAGCTTCACGTACGTACCCCCGCTCACCTGGTCGGTGAAGCGGACCTTCCATCCGACGGCCTCGCCCAGCGGCGTGTTCATCTCCTCGGCCACGCGCTCGGCGACCGTGCGGGCCGCGATGCGGCGGGGCTGGGTGTGGCCGATGAGGCCGCGCACGCCGCGGCCCAGTTCGAGGCAGATCTTCGGGATCTGGGTGGTCTTGCCGGAGCCGGTTTCACCCGCGACGATCACGACCTGGTGGTCGCGGATCGCCGCGAGGATGTCGTCCTTCTTCTGGCTGACCGGGAGCTGCTCGGGATACGTGATCGCGGGCACGCCCGCGGCGCGGCCCGCCATCCTGGCCTCCGCCTTCGCCACGTCGTCCGCGATCTCCGCGAGGACGGCGGCGCGGGCCTCGGGCTTGCGGATGCGGCGCGCGCCTTCGAGCCGCCGGCCGATGCGGTGCTCATCGCGCAGCGAGAGCTCCGTCAGGCGGGGGGCGAGGGCGTCGAGGGTGAGGGCGGGCTGCGTAGACATACGCGGTCCAGGATCTCACCCGCCGCTCGGGAACGGCCAACCGATTTCCCGTGGGGCTCGGGGGAACACGTACGATTCCGGGCATGTGGTCCCGTGCGCGGCTTGCGTGGTGCTCCCTGGTGGGGGTGCTGGTCGTCGTGCTCGGGGTCGGTGTGCTTTGTGGCTCCGCCGGGGCTGTTGGCTCCGCCGGGGCGCAGGTGGCCGGGTCGGCCGGGGTTCAGGTTGCCCGGTCGGCGGAGGCCGGCGTCTTCGTTCAGGCCGCCGACGGGCAGGGTGTGCCCGGCTGCGGCAAGGGCGGCCGGGAGGACGACGGGCAGCGGCCCGCCGCGCCGCCGCGGTCCCCCACCTCGTACGAGCTGCTGCCCGCCCTCTACGACACCCGTGCCGCCTCCGGCTCGTGGATCGCCGACCAGGCCGTCCTGACCGTCTCGCCCGGCCGCGCGCCGCCCGCGCTGGTGCCGCCCTCGCCGATAGACCTCTCCGTTCTGCGCGTGTAGGAGGCCCCTGTCTCAGGGGTTTCTCAGCTACGTACGTCACACGCAACGCAACAGGAGAAGTGCATCACCATGCCGTCGTCCAAGGGCAAGTCGTCCGCACGCAAGAAGAAGAACGTCGCCGTCGTCGCCGGAGTGGCCGTCGCCGCCGCGCTGCTCGGTGTCGCCTCGTACACCGCCACCAAGCCCGAGAAGCCGTCCGTCGCGAGCGCCGAGAAGGGCTCCGAAGCCGGGGCCCGTGACGCCTCCGCCGCCCCGCGCCCGGGCGTCTTCCCCGAGCTGGAGGCGCTCGCCCGGCGCGACGCCAAGGATCCGCTCGCCCAGGGCAAGGCGGACGCGCCCGTCGTCATGATCGAGTACGCCGACTTCAAGTGCGGGTTCTGCGGGAAGTTCGCGCGGGACACCGAGCCGGAGCTGGTGAAGAAGTACGTCGAGGACGGGACGCTGCGCATCGAGTGGCGGAACTTCCCCATCTTCGGCGAGGACTCCGAGCGGGCCGCACGCGGTGCGTGGGCCGCCGGGCGGCAGGGCAAGTTCTGGCAGTTCCACGAGGCCGCGTACGCGGACGGCGCCAAGGAGAAGGGCTTCGGGGACGGGCGGCTGAAGGAACTCGCCCGCGAGGCCGGGGTCGGGGACGTCGGGCGGTTCATGCGCGACGCGGGCAGTGACGCCGCGAAGGCCGCCGTGAAGAAGGACCAGGACGAGGGGTACAAGCTCGGCGCCACCTCCACTCCGTCGTTCGTGATCAACGGGCAGCCGATTGCGGGGGCGCAGCCGGATGCCGTGTTCGAGCAGGCCATCGAGGCGGCGAAGGCCTCTGCGGCCGGCGGCGGTAAGGGTGGTTCCGGTGGGGGCCAGGGTGGTTCCGGTGGTGGCAAGGGTGGCGACAAGTGAGCGCCGACGTCGGGTACTTCGCCGCGTTTCTTGCGGGGCTGCTTGCTCTCGTCAGTCCTTGTAGTGCGCTTCTGCTGCCCGCCTTCTTCGCCTACTCGATCGACTCGAAGTCGCGGCTGCTCGCCCGTACCGGGATCTTCTACGCCGGACTCGCCACGACGCTGGTGCCGCTGGGGGCCGCCGGGTCCGTGGCCGGGCGGTTCTTCTTCGGGCACCGGGAGCAGCTCGTCTTCTGGGCCGGGTGGCTGATCATCGCCCTTGGTGTCGCGCAGGTGGTGGGCCTCGGCTTCGCCTCGCGGCGCATGGCCGAGCTGTCCGGGCGGATCCGGCCCACCACGGCGGTGTCCGTGTACGCGCTGGGGGCGGTGTACGGGCTTGCCGGGTTCTGTGCGGGGCCGATCCTCGGGAGTGTGCTGACGGTGGCCGCGGTGAGCGGGAGCCCTGTGTATGGGGGTGCTCTGCTGGCGGTGTACGCCCTGGGCATGGCTGTGCCGTTGTTCGTGCTCGCTGTGTTGTGGGAGCGGTTTGAGCTGGGGCGGCGGCGGTGGCTGCGGGGGCGGGTGTTCCGGGTGGGGCGCTTTGAGCTGCATACGACGTCGGTGCTGTCGGGGTTGTTCTTTGTGCTGCTCGGGGCGCTTTTCCTGGCGTACGACGGGGCTGCGGCGTTGCCTGGGCTGCTGAATGTGGACGACTCGTTTGCCGTGCAGGAGTGGGCCGGGCGGGTGGGGGACGCTGTGCCGGACTGGGTGCTGCTGGTGGGGGTCGTGGTGGTGGCCGGGGTGGTGTTCCTGGTGCGCCGGCGGTCCGCCGCGGCGCCGGAGGCCGAGGCCGACGCCTCGTCGTCTTAGCGGTTGTCTCTCCCGCCGTGGGGGTTGCTGCCCCGCCTCTCTTCGGTTGTGCGGCGGGGCCGCGGCGGTATGTCCGTGCTCGCGCCTGGGGCGCCGTAGGCATTGCCCTGATGGACGGCGTGGCTGGGCGAGCTGCGCGCGGACATACCGCCACGTCCCCTCCGGTCCGTCGGCGGCTCTCCCCCGGTGGGGGTTGCGGGTTCGGCCGTCTCTCCGGTGGGGGCCGCGCGTCCGGCTGCCGGGCCATGTGTGCTGCTACGTGCTGTGGGCAGCTGGGCCGCCAGGGGCGGCACGGGTGGGCACAGCCTAGGCCGACGGTGCTGTTGATGTGAGGGGTGAGGTGGGGCCCAGGCCGACGGTGCCGGTATGTGGAGGGGGTGGGGCCCGGCCCCGGGCGCACGCGGCGAAGGCCTCGTCCAGGTGGACGAGGCCTTCGGAGAGGTGGCTGGGGCCGGGATCGAACCGGCGACCTATCGCTTTTCAGGCGATCGCTCGTACCAACTGAGCTACCCAGCCACGCGACCCCGCGAGCGGAAATCGCAAGCGGTCCTGACGGGATTTGAACCCGCGGCCTCCACCTTGACAGGGTGGCGAGCACTCCAAACTGCTCCACAGGACCAAGCGTTGTGCGAGCACTAGTCTCGCACAAGTGTTGCGTGCCCCCAACGGGATTCGAACCCGTGCTACCGCCTTGAAAGGGCGGCGTCCTGGGCCACTAGACGATGAGGGCTAAGAGGCCCGCCGTGGGCGCTTTGCAGCGCGTCGGGGACGTGAGAAGCATATGGGATGGGGGGAGGGATCGCCAAAACGCTTATCGGGGGCCCGGGGGCCGCTCCCTGGAAGACCGGGGCGGGGAGGGGGTCGGCGGGGGCGTGGAGGGGTCGGCGCCGGGCTGGTTCTCCTTGGGGAGATGGCGGCTGACCTCCGCCTTCGTCAGGCCGAGCCCGCCCAGTTTGATCTCGTCCCAGGCCTGGAGGCGTTTGGTGGTGCGGTCCAGGTAGAGGACCGATGTCTCGACCGGGTCAGGGTGTTCTCCTTCGACCGCGCGCAGCCCGCTGCCGCCCGTCGAGCCCTCTACGCGCAGCCGCGTGCCCTCGTCCATGACCTCCATCTCTTGGTGGTGCAGATGGCCCGCCAGGACGAGTGGCACCGTGCCGTCCGTCTCTCGTGCGGCCGTGGGGTTGTGCGTGACCGCGATGTCGACCGGCCTGCCCTTGGCGGCCTGCTCGCGCAGCGACATGGCCAGGTTGATGCCCGCCATCTCCTCGACCGGGTTGTCCTCCTGCTTCACCGAGCGGTCCGGCGTGAACTGGGGGTCCCCGATGCCGGCGAAGCGCAGGCCCGCGATGTCGACCGGCTTGCTGCCGTCGAGTACGTGGGTGTTCTTGAGCTTCTTCAGGTAGCGCTGCGTCGCGAACGAGTCGTGGTTGCCGCGCACCCACACGTACGGCGCCCCCAGGTCCTCGATCGGGTCCAGGAACGCGTTCTCGGCCGCGGTGCCGTGGTCCATCGTGTCCCCGGAGTCGACGATGACGTCGATCTCGTACTGCTCCACGAGGGAAGAGATGATCTTCCAGCTCGCCGGATTCAGGTGGATGTCCGAGACGTGCAGGAGGCGGATCGTGGAGGGGTCCGGTTCGTATGCGGGGAGGGTGGATGTGACGTCGTAGAGCTTGGTCACGTTGGTTACCAGGCGGGCCAACTCCCGCTGGTAGACGTCGAATTCGCTGACGATGTTGCGGGCGTTGCCGACCACGGAAGGGGCGCTGCTGAGGAGCCCGGAGAACTTCGGTTCCAGGACCGATTTGGGGTTCCAGGTCGCGTACGCAGCCGTGCCGGAGGCCGCCAGGAGGGTCAGGGCCAGGCCGCCCGCCGCCAGGGCGCGGCGCGGGCGGCGGTAGACGGCCAGGCCGAGCGCCGTGGCTCCCGCGACCACGGCGGCGCAGGAGCGTACCGCCAGGTCGAGCGTGCCCGTGACGACGTCGTCCGCCACCTCCTCCTGCATGCCCGAGATCCGCTCCGGATGGTCGACGAGCGCCTCCGAGCGCACCGGGTCCAGGCGGTCCACCTCCACGTCCAGGCGGATCGGCGCCACGTGCGAGTTCAGCTCCAGGGCACCGAGCGGCGACACGTCGATCTTCGTGCCGCCGGTCAAGGAGGGGCGCAGCTGCATGCGCGTGTCCATGGGCCCCACGGACGTACGTACGCTGCCGACGACCAGCAGGCCCAGCCACGCCCCGAGGAGCACCACCGCCACCAGGCCCACCGCACGGCCGAACGGGTGCGGGGTGCTCGTGAGGTCCGTGCTCGGGGGCCGGTGACCTGCGCGGTAGCGGCGCACGAGAACTTTTGGCGCCCTGCGCAGATCGCGCAGCAGGTTCCGCAGAACGACCGTCGCGTCGCGCCCCATTGGGCGCGTATGCCCATGCGGGACCGCGGCTATGCCGGTGCGGGGAGGTGGTGCGGGCGTGGCGTGGTCGACAATGGGCGTGTGCTGGAGATGACGCGCGAGGAGTTCGAGGAACTGGTGGCCGAGGCGCTCGACCGGATTCCTCCCGAGCTGACGCGGCTCATGGACAACGTGGCGGTGTTCGTCGAGGACGAGCCACCGACCGACGATCCCGAGCTGCTCGGTCTGTACGAGGGCACCCCGCTCACGGATCGCGGCGAGTGGTACGCGGGGGTGCTGCCCGATCGCATCACCATCTACCGCGGGCCCACGCTGCGGATGTGCGAGTCGCGCGAGGACGTCGTCGCCGAGACCGAGATCACTGTGGTGCATGAGGTGGCGCATCACTTCGGGATCGATGACGAGCGGTTGCATGCGTTGGGGTACGGCTGATGGCTGACGCTTGGTGGCTGGCGGCTGTGGCTGGCGGCTGTGGCTGGCGGTTGCTGGTGGGCGGTTGACGGTTGGTGGCTGGTGGTGGGCCGTTGGGTGTTGTGGGTGTGTGGGGCACGGGTCACTAGCGGGTGCGGACGGTCCGTGTCTTCTTGCGGGGCGCGGGAGTTGGGCAGGGCGTCCCTTCCCCCAGCGCCTTCGGAGGTGCTCGGCCGTGCGCCAGTTGTACGTTTCCGTCCGGTGGGCCGCGGCCGTGGTGGCCGTCGCGGCGACCGCGGGCTGTATGAGCGTCGGCGACGACGGGAGCGGCGCTCCCGCCCCCGCGCGGTCCGCCGGTGACCGGAGCGGGGCCGCCGCCCCGGACGGAGGAAGTGTCACGCCCGGCGGTGCGCGCGGGGAACGGCGGGAGGACGGCCGCCGGGGCGACGACGACAAGGACGGCAAGGGCGGCAAGGACGACCGGAAGGGCGGCGGCAAGGGCGGCAGGAAGGCGGCCGCCGGGCGCGGGAAGGACGCCGCGCCGGGGGACAAGCCCTCGTCGGGCGGGTCCGGGGGCGGCGGCTCGACCGTCGCGCCCACCAAGGACGGCGGACGGCCGTCGCCGACCCGTACGCGGCCCGGCCCCCGGCCGACCCGGAGCACGCCCACGCCGGACCCGACCTCCCCGGCCCCCTCGCCCACGTCCCCGGATCCGTCCCCGCCCGAGCCGTCGTCCTCCGCGCACGGCGGGGTGGGGGAGCCGGCGGGACGCGGGGAGCCTTCGCCGCAGGCGGGGCCGGCGTAAAGAGAGGGCGGGCGGGGCGTACGGGGAGCGGTCCGGAGGCAGGGGCTCGGGGAGTGGTCCGGAGGCGGGGGCGGAGCCCGTCGGCGGGGCCCGTAGCCCCGTTATGGTGGGCGTTTGCCAATTGGGGTGGGGGGTGCGTATGGTGGTAGATCGTTTGATCCCATTTGCCCGGCGCCGCCAAAGAGAGCGCCGCGTGGCGCGTACTCTCCCTTGCCGTGGCTGACCGCATAGAGGCGGTCCATTGCGAAATCACGGAGTTGTGGGCGCGTGCCGAGACTCCGGAAGGTTTCGCATTTCGCATGTCCATTTCCAGTTTTGACGTTCAGCCTGCCCAGGTCCAGGACGAGACCGAGATCGCCGAGGTCACGGCCTCGGTCGTGACCGTGACTGAGACCCAGGCCGAGGCTGCCGACGTCGCCGCCGTCGAGACGGTCGAGTCCCCGGCCGTCGTCGAGTCCCCGGCCGCCGAGGCCGCCGACTCGACCGAGCAGGCCGCCGAGGCCCCCGCCTCCGTCTCCGACGACACCCCCTCCGACTCCGCCGAGGAATCCGAGGAAGAGGGCGGCATCACCTTCGCCGACCTCGGCCTCCCCGACGGCGTCGTCCGCAAGCTCGCGCGCAACGGCGTGCACACCCCCTTCCCGATCCAGGCCGCGACCATCCCGGACGCCCTGGCCGGCAAGGACATCCTGGGCCGCGGCCGCACCGGCTCCGGCAAGACCCTCTCCTTCGGTCTGCCGATGCTGGCCCAGCTGGCCGAGGGCCGCACCGAGAAGAAGAAGCCCCGCGGCGTCATCCTCACCCCGACCCGTGAGCTCGCGATGCAGGTCGCGGACGCCCTCCAGCCGTACGGCGACGTGCTCGGCCTGAAGATGAAGGTCGTCTGCGGCGGTACGTCGATGGGCAACCAGATCTACGCCCTCGAGCGCGGCGTCGACATCCTCGTCGCCACCCCCGGCCGCCTGCGCGACATCATCAACCGCGGCGCCTGCTCGCTGGAGAACACCCAGATCGCCGTCCTCGACGAGGCCGACCAGATGTCCGACCTGGGCTTCCTGCCCGAGGTCACCGAGCTGCTCGACCAGGTCCCGGCCGGCGGCCAGCGCATGCTGTTCTCCGCCACGATGGAGAACGAGATCTCCACGCTGGTCAAGCGCTACCTGAACAACCCGGTGACGCACGAGGTCGACAGCGCCCAGGGCAACGTCACGACCATGACGCACCACATCCTGATCGTGAAGCCCCGCGACAAGGCGCCGGTCACGGCCGCGATCGCCTCGCGCAAGGGCCGCACCATCATCTTCGTACGCACCCAGCTCGGCGCCGACCGCATCGCCGAGCAGCTCCGCGACGCCGGTGTGAAGGCCGACGCGCTGCACGGCGGCATGACGCAGGGCGCGCGTACGCGGACGCTGGCCGACTTCAAGGACGGCTACGTCAACGCGCTCGTCGCCACCGACGTCGCCGCCCGCGGCATCCACGTCGACGGCATCGACCTGGTCCTGAACGTGGACCCGGCCGGCGACCACAAGGACTACCTGCACCGCTCCGGCCGTACGGCCCGCGCGGGGCGCTCCGGCACGGTCGTGTCGCTGTCCCTGCCGCACCAGCGCCGCCAGATCTTCCGTCTGATGGAGGACGCGGGCGTCGACGCCTCGCGTCACATCGTCAACGGCGGCGGCGCGTTCGACCCGGAGGTCGCCGAGATCACCGGCGCCCGTTCGATGACCGAGGTCCAGGCGGAGTCCGCGGGCAACGCGGCCACCCAGGCCGAGCGTGAGGTCCGCGACCTCACCAAGGAGCTTGAGCGCGCCCAGCGTCGCGCCGCCGAGCTGCGCGACGAGGCCGACCGCCTGACCGCCCGCGCCGCCCGCGAGCGTGGCGACGACCCGGAGGCCGCGGTCGCCGAGGCCACCGCCGAGACCCCCGCCGCCGAGGCCGTCACCGAGGCCGTCGCCGTGGTGCCGGAGCAGCAGGCGGCCGAGCGCGCCGAGCGCCCCGTCCGTGACGACCGCCCGGCTCGCGACGACCGTCCCGCCCGCGACGACCGTCCCTCGTACGACCGCCGTCCGGCCCGTGACGAGCGCGGCAACTACGAGAAGGACCGCCGCTCCTTCGACCGCCGCGACGACCGGGGCGACCGTGGCGGCTTCCGCCGTGACGACCGTCGTGACGATCGCGGTGGCCGTTCCTTCGAGCGTCGTGACGACCGTGGTGGCAGCGGCTTCCGCCGTGACGACCGTGGCGGCAGCGGTTTCAACCGTGACCGCCGTGACGACCGTGGCGGCAGTGGCTTCAACCGCGACAACCGCGACGACCGCGGCGGCCGTTCCTTCGAGCGTCGTGACGACCGCGGCGGTCGCCCCTTCGAGCGCCGCGACGACCGTGGCGGCAGCGGCTTCAACCGCGACCGTCGTGACGACCGTGGTGGCAACGGCGGCAACGGCGGCTTCCGCCGTGACGACCGTCGCGACGACCGCGGTGGCCGTCCCTTCGAGCGCCGTGACGAGCGGGGCGGCTTCCGCCGCGACGACCGCCCGTCCGGCCACCGGGGCAGCGACCGCCCGTTCAACCGCGACCGCCGCGACGACCGCCCGGCCGGCGGCCACCGCTCCGGCGGCCACGACCGCCCGTCGTACAACCGCGGCTCCGGCTCGGGCGGCGGCTCCTTCGGCCGCCGCGACGACAAGCCGCGCTGGAAGCGCAACGGCTGACGCCTGAGCGTCCGCCAGGACCACGGCAACGGGCCCGCCCCCACCCAGGGGGCGGGCCCGTTCCGCTCGGCCCCCACCCCGACACCCGTCCGACAGGCCCCAACGGCGATACCCGATCGGAAGCCGGGGCCCGGCGGGCTATGCTCATGGGTGCGCCGACACCATGTCGGCGAGGACCGTTAGCTCAATTGGCAGAGCAGTGGACTTTTAATCCATTGGTTGTGGGTTCGAGTCCCACACGGTCTACCGCACACCGGACGCCCGGGTCGGCCTTGGTCGGCCCGGGCGTTCGTGTGTCCGCGTGCCTGTGCGTCCGTGTCTGTGTGTCCGTGTGTCAGAACTCGAAGAGCGCTCCCGTGTGTTGGTGCAGCTCGCAGTCGTTGCCGTACTTCTTCTTGAAGTTGACCGGGCGGCCGTCGTAGGTGCCGGTGGCCTCGGCGACGACCGGGGCGTAGATCATGGTGCAGACGCCGCCGGCGGGCGGCTGTTCGATGGTGCCCTGCCTGGAGCCGAGGTCCGCGCACGCGGCCCGCGCCGCGGGGTGTGTGCCGCCCGTGGGGCCGCACTTGAGGGTCGTCGTGCGCGCACCGGAGGTCCTGTCCTGCGGATGGGTCAGGGTCAGGCGCAGGTCGGCGGGGTGCGCGGCCCGTGGTTTCTGTTCCGGTGTTCCGGGGGCGGACGCCTGCGCTGTGCCGGTCAGGACGGCGCTCGTGCCGAGAGCGAGCAGAGCGAGCAGGGTGGCCGTGATCCTCGTGGTGGTCTTCGTCGTGGTGCTCGTGGTGGTCTTCACGGCCGGTTCAACGAAGGGGGCGAGTCCCGGGCACGAGGCGGGCGTGCGGCGGCAATGTCCGGCCGGTTCGCTTTCTGTGCCCCGCATGGCGTACTGTTCAGTTTACCGACGCGGGGTGGAGCAGCTCGGTAGCTCGCTGGGCTCATAACCCAGAGGTCGCAGGTTCAAATCCTGTCCCCGCTACTGAAGAAGTAGCCCTGAGGCCCGGAATCACTTGGTGATTCCGGGCCTCAGGCGTTTCTCGGGTGTTCCTCAGGCGTTCTTGCGCCGACTCACGTGCCCTGCGTAGCTTTGTGGTCACTATGAGTCGGCTGCGGTACGTGCTGTCGGTGGTGCTCCTCACCACCTGCGCGTTGTTCGCCGGTGTGTGCCACGGGCCGCACGGGCTCGGCGCCGCGAACGCCGTCACCGCGGCCCAGCCCGTCCACCACCACGCCTGCCCCGGCCCCGCCCACGGCGAGCACGCCGGATCGGCGCACCCCGCGGCGCTCGTCGGCAAGGCCGTCGACCGGGAGCGGCCCGACGGGCTGGACGGCAAGGGCGGCAAGGGCAGCGGTGAGCGGGCCGCGGACGCGGCGTCCGGCGCGGGCGGAGCGGACGTGGTGGCCGGGTGTGCGCCGCCGAGAGCCGGGCCCTGTTGCGGAGCAGCGGGCCAGCGACTCCTCGTCGCCATCGGGGTGGACCGGAACTGAGGGGGCCTCGGAGTCCCGGTGCGGACTCCCATGCCACCCCCCTCCATCCACGTACGCACACGTACGGAATCCACGCACGTATGGAATCCCCGTACGCACCCGTGCGCAGCACCCGAAGGACACCTCCGCATGATCGGCAACCTTCAGCCCGCGGCGGCCGCCGTGGGCAACACGCCCGTGCTCTGGATCGACGAACCCTCACCGGAGGGCGGCCGCGGCTACTGGGCCAAGCTCGAAGGCTTCAACTTCGGCGGCATCAAGGACCGCGCCGCCCTCCATATGGTCGAACGCGCCCGCGCCCGCGGGGAGTTGCGGCCCGGCGCGCCCATCGTCGAGTCGACCTCCGGCACCCTCGGCCTCGGGCTCGCGCTGGCCGGCGTGCACTACGGCCACCCCGTGCACATCGTCACCGACCCCGGCCTCGAACCCATCGTGGAGCGGATGCTGACCGCGCACGGCGCCCGCGTCCATCTCGTACGCGAACCCGGGGCCGTGGGCGGCTGGCAGCAGGCCCGCGTCGACCGGGTCACCGCGCTGATGGGCCGCCCGGAATTCGCGGGCGCCTGGTGCCCGAACCAGTACCACAACCCCGACAACCCCACGGCGTACGAGCCGCTGGCCGCCGAACTCGTCCGGCAGATCGGGCAGTTCGACGTGCTCGTGTGCGCCGTCGGCACCGGCGGGCACTCCGCCGGGATCGCCCGGACGCTGCGCGCGACGGCCCTGCCCGGGCTCGAACTCGTCGGCGTGGACAGCGTCGCCTCGACCATCTTCGGGCTCGCCGCCGGGCCCCGGCTGATGCGCGGGCTCGGCTCGTCGATCCACCCGCGCAACGTCGACCACGCCGCGTTCGACGAGGTCCACTGGGTGGGGCCCGCCGAGGCCGTGCGCACCGCGCGGCGGCTCGCCGAGCGGCAGTTCGCCACCGGCGGCTGGAGCGTGGGCGCGGTCGCGCTCGTCTCGGCGTGGCTGGCCCGCACGAGGCCTCGCGGGACGCGCATCGCGGCGGTGTTCCCGGACGGCCCGCAGCGGTACTTCGACACGGTCTTCAACGACGAGTACTGCCGTGAGCAAGGGCTGCTCGGCGGCACCGGTGCCGGTGCCGTTCCGGACGAGCCGCGGGAGGTGGCCGGGCCGGTCGACGGGATCGTGGAGTGGAGCCGGTGGCGGGCGGGGCGGTGCGCTTCGGCGGTGCGGCGGGACGTTGTGGGCGCCGGTGTGGGACAGCCCGCGCCCGCGCAGCCGGTCGCCACCTCCGCGCAGCCGGTCGCCACTCCCGCGCAGCCGGTCGTCACTCCCGCGCAGCCGGTCGGCACCCCCGCCCAGCCCGTCGGCGCCGCCCCCGCCGAAGGCGTCGTCCAGTGACCGGCGTCTGGGTCCGCGCGCGGGCCTTCGAGCCCGCCGTGCAGCTCCTCTTCGTCAACCAGTTCAGCATCAACCTCGGCTTCTACATGCTGATGCCGTACCTCGCGGCCCACCTCTCCGGCCAACTCGGGCTCGCCGCCTGGGCGGTGGGCCTGGTGCTCGGCGTACGCAACCTCTCCCAGCAGGGCATGTTCCTGGTCGGCGGCGCGCTCGCCGACCGGCTCGGGTACAAGCCGATGATCGTGGCCGGCTGCGCCCTGCGCACCGGCGGCTTCGCGGCGCTCGCCTTCGCGCAGACGCTGCCGGTGCTGATAGCGGCGTCGGCGGCGACCGGGCTCGCGGGGGCGCTGTTCAACCCGGCGGTACGCGCGTACGTCGCCGCCGAGGCGGGCACGCCGGAGCGCCGCGTGGAGGCGTTTGCGCTGTTCAACGTCTTCTACCAGACCGGCATCCTGGTCGGCCCGCTCGTCGGACTCGCCCTGACCGGCGTGGACTTCAAGCTCACCTGCGCGGTGGCGGCGGTGCTGTTCGCCGTCCTTTCGGTGGTGCAGGTGCTGCGGCTGCCGGGGCGGCGGAGCGGGGACGCGGACGCGGCCGCGGGGGACAACGGCGGCGCGGGGCGCGGGCAGTGGCGGGCGGTGTTCGGCAACCGGCCGTTCTGGCTGTTCTCGCTCGCGATGACCGGGTCGTACGTCCTGTCGTTCCAGGTGTACCTCGCGCTGCCGCTGGAGGTGGAGCGGCTGCTTGGCGGGGGTACGGCGACGACGGCCGCGACCAGCGCGCTGTTCGTGGTGTCGGGAATCGTCGCGCTCGTCGGGCAGTTGCGGATCACCGACTGGTGCAAGCGGACGTGGACGCGGGAGCAGTGTCTGGTCGCCGGGCTCGGCCTGATGGGTGCCGCGTTCCTGCCGCCCGCGCTGGGCGGGCCGGGGTACGCGGGCGTCGCGGCGCTGCTGCTGTGTGCGGCGGCGCTGGCGGCCGCGAACGCGGTGCTGTACCCGTTCGAGATGGACACCGTCGTCTCGCTCGCGGGCGAGCGGTGGGTGGCCACGCACTACGGCCTCTACAACACGGTGTGCGGCGTCGGCATCACCGTGGGGAACCTCGCGATGGGCGCGCTGCTCGACGTGGGGGAGAGCCGGGGGCTGCCCGCGGTGCCGTGGCTGGCGCTCGCCGCCCTCGGCGCGGGCTGCGCGGTGGCGCTGCGCTCGCTGAGCAGATCGGGACGGCTCGCGACGCCGGTGCCTGTGCTGGGGGGTGGGGCGGGGTGACGTACGCGGCGCCGGTTGCCTGGGCACGGTGACGTACGCGGCCGCCTGACCGCATCCGGTCGGTGCCCCGGCGCGTGGGCGGCGGGTCCGCTCGCGCCCGGGGCGCCGGCCGACCGGTCCGCGCGGCCCGACGCACCCGGGCGCGGCCGGGCCCGCCCGTCGCTCACCCGGTCGGCCCACATCAGGTCGCCCCGAGGCCCCGCTGCGGGAAGCCTGGGTGGGCCGACGCGGCACGGATGCGGCGGGACCGCGGCCGGGCCGCGGCGGGAATGGAGCGGTGGTGGTTGCTGTGCGTGGTGGGGGGCAGGGCGCTGCGCGCGGCGACGGAAACCCGGACAGCGAGCCGCGCCCCCTGGCGCGAGACCTCCCGCGCGAGGGCACCCACGTCCTCCGTGAGCGCGACCTCCCCCGCGAGCACCCCCACGTGGCCCGCGAGCGCACCCTCCCCCGCGAGCGCGCCCTCGTCCGTGCTCTGCCCCCGCTCCTCCTCGTCGCCGGCATCTGCTTCGACATGGTCACGCCGCCCGAGTTCACCGCGTCCCCGTTGTTCGCCGCCGCTCCCCTGATCACCGCCCCGTTCTTCCGGCTTCGCACCACCGTGGCGGTCGCTGCCGCGTCCTGCGCCGCCGTGCTCGGGCTGTGGCTGTCCCACCACGTCGGAGGCTCCGGCGTCCATGTCGTCACCGAGTTCCTGACCATGCTGACCGTCGGCATCCTGGCCGTCGTCATCAACCGCGTGGTGCGCCGCGGCGACGCCCGCCTCGCCTCCGCGCGCTCCATCGCCGAGGCGACCCAGCGCGCCGTGCTGCCGCAGCCCGACGCCCGCATCGGCGGACTCGACGTCGCCGCGCGGTACGAGGCCGCGCAGGCCGACGCCTTCATCGGCGGGGATCTGTACGCGGTGCAGAACACCCCGCACGGCGTGCGGCTCGTCGTCGGTGACGTACGGGGAAAGGGGATGGGCGCGGTGGCCGCCGTCGCCGTCGTGATCGGTGCCTTCCGGGAGGCCGCCGAGCAGGAGGCCACGCTGGAGGCGGTGGCGGAGCGCCTGGAGCGGGCCCTCGCGCGGGAGGGCATGCGGCGCGACGGGCTCGACGCCTTCGAGGGGTTCACCACGGCCGTCCTCGCGGAGATCCCGCGCGGCGACCACGGCATCGTACGGATCATCAACCGCGGCCACCCCGAACCGCTGCTGCTCCGGGCCGACGGGCGGCTGTGCGTGCTCACGCCGTCCGAGCCCGCGCTGCCGCTCGGCATGGGCGAGCTCGGCCGCTGGCCGGACCGCGTCGACGAGACCCCGTTCCCGCCCGGGACCACGCTGCTGCTGTACACGGACGGGCTCTCGGAGGCCCGGAACGAGCACGGCGAGTTCTACGACCCCGCCACCCGCCTCGGCGGCCGGATCTTCCCCGGACCCAGCGGCACCGACGCGCTCCTCGCCACCCTCGTGGACGAGGTCCGCCGGCACACCGGGGGCGGCGCCACGGACGACCTGGCACTGCTCGCCGTACGCCGCCCCGTCACGCCGTGTGACTGAACCGCACCCCTCCGCACAGCAGCTGACGCCATGTCAGTCAGCTGTGAAGGTCCACAACGCCGCGGTGCGTCAAGAATCGCGCTCAACTCGCCCTGTTCCAGCCGCTGATGTCCCTTGTGTTCGTGACGTAAGCGTTAACGATCAACCGGAACGGCTTGGAATACGGCCCCGCCGTCTATTAACGTTCGATAACGCAGCGCGGTCGTCCCAGCCGACACTCGAGTCGGCTCCGTGCGCACACGCCTAATCCCGCAAGGGAGCCGGGGAACCACCAACTTGGGGTGAATCGGTCATCTCTCGTACGGAAGTCTCGTACGCGGAGAGATGCCCGTAGGAGACCTTCCTGCTCCGAACCCGTCAGCTAACCCGGTAGGCGAGAAGGAAGGAAAGGAGTGCGCCCCCGTGGCGTCCAACCGGCCTGCCCCCGAAGCGCTCTACGTACCGAACGACTCCGCCGAAGGACCTGACGGTTCCCCCGGGTTCGCCGCGTACGCCCCCCAGGAGCCGTGGGAGGAGTGGAACCCCACCGCGGAGTCCGTCCGCCCGGTGCGAGGCCGGCACCGTGTCCACAAGAAGGGCGGCGGCGGGCTCGCGCGCAGCTCCACCGTCCTCGGCGTCGGCGTCATCGCGGCCGTGGGCGCGGGCGGCATCGCCACCGCGCAGGGCGGCAAGCCGCCGGTCTCCATCGCCATGCCGGACATGTCGGCGGTCACGGACAAGCTGCCGGAGGCCGAGTCCCTGCCGGGCGTGGGCGCGCTGATATCCGACGAATCCGACTCCGGCTCCGGCGAGAGCGCCACCACGACCGCCGCGGCCGCCGCCCCGCTCAGCTCCGCCGGCGTCACCACCGCCGACGCCGAGCAGGGCACCACCGGCGCGGGCGAGGCGCTGCGCGCCCGCATCATGCAGCAGGCCGAGAACCAGCAGAACCAGGCGGACGACGCCGTCCGCAAGGCGGCCGAGGACGCCGCCGTGAAGAAGGCGGCCGCGCAGGCCAAGGCCCAGCAGGACAAGGCCACGGCGGCAGCCAAGGCCAAGGCCGCCGAGGAGAAGCGCAAGAAGGAGGAGGCGGCCCGCAAGAAGGCCGAGGCGGAGCGCCTCGCCAAGCTCGCCAAGAGCTTCTCGCTGCCCACCTCCTCGTACACCCTCACCTCGCACTTCGGCGACGCCGGCTCCATGTGGTCCTCCGGCCAGCACACCGGCCTGGACTTCGCCGCCCCCACCGGCACGCCGCTCAAGGCCGTGCACACCGGCACCATCAAGGAGGCCGGCTGGGCGGGGGCGTACGGCTACCGCACCATCCTCGAACTCGAGGACGGCACGGAGATCTGGTACGCCCACCAGTCCTCGGTGAGCGTCAGCGCCGGCCAGAAGGTCACCACGGGCGACGTCATCGGCCGCGTCGGCGCGACCGGCAACGTGACGGGACCGCACCTCCACATGGAGGTGCACACGAGTGGCGGCGCCAACATCGACCCGCTGGCGTGGCTGCAGGGCAAGGGCCTCAACCCGTAGGACGCGCAAGGTCCCGCACGGGCCACGGGCCCGCAAGGTCCCGCCCCACCGGCCGCGGCTCACCCCACCGACTCCGGCGGTCCTGGCGACAACCCCCCGACGTCAGGGCTGCCGGAATTCCTTCTTCCGTGCGGGCGTTGAGTTCTGTATGACCACTCTTCGCCCGCTGGGCTCCTCCGACCTCGAAGTCTTCCCGCTCGCGCTCGGCGGCAACGTCTTCGGCTGGACCGCCGACGAGACCCAGTCCTTCGCCGTCCTCGACGCCTACACCGCCGCCGGCGGCAACTTCGTCGACACCGCCGACGTGTACTCGGCGTGGGTGCCCGGCAACAAGGGCGGCGAGTCCGAGACGGTCCTCGGCCGCTGGCTCGCCGCGCGCGGCAACCGCTCCGACGTCGTCATCGCCACGAAGGTCGGCGCCCACCCCGACTACAAGGGCCTCTCCGCGAGCACCATCAAGTCCGCCGCCGAGGAGTCCCTGCGCCGCCTCGGCACCGACTACATAGACCTGTACTACACGCACTACGACGACCCGTCCGTGCCGGTCGAGGAGTTCGTCACCGCTCTCGACGACCTGGTGCGCTCCGGCAAGGTCCGGGCGATCGCCGCCTCCAACATCACCGCCGAACGCCTCCAGGAGTCCCTCGACTTCTCCGACCGCGAGGGCCTCGTGCGGTACGTGGCGCTGCAGCCGCACTACAACCTCGTCTCACGCGACACCTACGAGGGCCCGCTCCAGGAGGTCGCCTCCCGCTCCGGCCTCGCGACCATCCCCTACTACGCGCTCGCCTCCGGCTTCCTGACGGGCAAGTACCGCCCGGGCACCGAGGTCGACAGCGCGCGGGCCGGCAAGGCCGGCGAGTACCTGGCCACCGAGCGCGGGCAGCGCGTCCTCGCCGCCCTTGACGAGATCGCCGAGGCCCGCGGCGCCCAGCACGCGACGGTGGCCCTCGCCTGGCTCGCCGCCCAGCCGACGGTGGCCGCGCCGCTGGCCTCCGCGCGCACGGTGGAACAGCTTCCGGCGCTGCTCGCGGCGGCCGACCTGGAGCTGACGGACGCCGAACTGGCGCGCCTCACGGCGGCGTCGGCGTGAGCCGGACGGGCTGAGCCGGGCCGGGCTTCAGGTGCGGTAGGGGTTGTACGAGGGATACGCGGGGGCGCCGGGGGTTCCTGGTGAGCCGGGTTGGCCGTACACGACGTACGGGCCGTAGACGGAGTGGGGGCTGTACGCGGTGTAGGGGCCGTACGCGGTGTAGGGCAGCGGCACCACGACCGGCGCCGTCACCCGCGCCGCGTACGCAAGGGCGGGCCGGGCCACCTCGCGGCGCTCCCACAGCGCGTCGAGCAGTTCCCGCTCCCTGACGGTGAAGTCGGCGCGGGCCCGGCCGCGCCGGGCCCGGTGCCGCAGCAGCGCGAGGGACGTCGCGTACGTCTCGTACGCGACGACGCTCCGGCCCGCGGGTTTGCCCAGGTGGTACGCGGCGTAGTCGCGGGCGAGGGTCCGCGCGCGCATCGAGCCGAGCGCGAACGGCTCGGCCGCGGTGAGCCAGCCCGCCGTCACATAGGCGGGCAGTTCGGCACGGACCAGGCGCAGTTCGCGCCGGCGCAGCCAGACGGCGAGCCAGGTGAGCAGCCCGAACACGGGCAGCATGAAGGTCGCGTACACGACGAAGAAGCCGTACTCGCCGAAGCTCGCCGAGCCGTTCCAGAAGGCGTGCAGGCCCATCGCGAGCAGCAGTCCGGTGACCGGAAGCAGCACCCGCCGGGCGGTGTGCCGCTCGCCGCTGAGGGCGGAGATGCCGAAGCCGATGCCGGTGAGCACGGTGAACAGCGGATGCGCGAACGGCGACATCACGATGCGGACGAAGAAGGTCGCCGCGGTCACCGAGGCGAGGCCGCTCTCGCCGCTGAGCTGGTCGGTGCCGAAGGCGTTGCCGAGGTAGAGGATGTTCTCGGTGAAGGCGAAGCCGGTCGCGGTGACGCCCGCTATGACGAAGCCGTCGACGACACCGGTGAAGTCGGATCTGCGGAAGAGGAAGACGAGCAGCACGGCCGCCGCCTTCGCGCTCTCCTCGACGATCGGGGCTATGACGGTCGCGCCGAGGGTGTCGGCGCTGGTCGGGTCGGCGGTCGCGGTGGCTATCCAGCGGGTCGCGAAGCTGTTCGCCACGATCGCTATCAGCGCGGCCGCGCAGGCGCCCCAGGCGAAGGCGAACAGCAGATTCCGCCAGGGGCCGGGGGCGACCCGGTCCAGCCACCGGAACGCCGAGACGAGCAGCGGCACGGGCAGGGTGGCGAGCCCGAGGCCGACCAGGAACCCCTCGGTGCCGGTCTGCTGCCGCACCAGGGCGAGGATCACCAGGCCGGAGAGCGCGAGCAGCGTGACGAGCGCGGCCGCCCGGATGGCTCTCCGCTGCCACCAGTGCGGATGCCGGGGCCCGGGTGCCTCGGCTGACCCGGCGGGCGGTGCCGGGTAGTTCGAGTACGCGGGACTGGTGGCCACGGCTTTGACAGTAACGAGGGTTGCGGCGGACCGCGACGGTGCCTCGGGTCCGGGGCCTCAGTCCTGCTGGTCTGCGGGGGCGTCCTCGTGCTGGGGATCCTCCGGTCGCTCCGCGAGGGTGGCGGCTCTGCGGAAGAGCAGGTCGTGGACCACGTGGCCCTTGTTGAGGCCCTGGCCCTCGAAGCGGGTCTGCGGCCGGAAGTCGGGACGCGGCGCGTACCCGCCGTCCTCCTGGGTGTTCTCGAAGTCCGGATGCGCGTTCAGGACCTCCAGCATGTGCTCGGCGTACGGCTCCCAGTCCGTGGCGCAGTGCAGCACCGCGCCCGGCTTGAGGCAGGGGGCGAGCAGGGTGAGGAACTCCGGCTGGATCAGGCGGCGCTTGTGGTGCCGGGCCTTGGGCCAGGGGTCCGGGAAGTACACGCGGACGCCGTCCAGGGACTCCGGGGCGAGCATTTCGCGCAGCAGGATGATGGCGTCGCCGTTGGCCACCCGGATGTTGGACAGCCCGTTCCGCTCGGCGAGACCGAGCAGGTTGCCCATGCCCGGGGTGTGTACGTCCACGGCGAGGATGCCGGTGTCCGGGTCGGCGGCGGCCATCTTGGCGGTGGCCTCGCCCATGCCGAAGCCGATCTCCAGGACGATGCGGGCCGGGCGGGGCGCCTTGTCCGGGGCGGCGGTGCGGGGTGCCTTGTCCGTGTCGGCGGTGCGGAAGAGCTCGGCGAGGTCGAGGACCTCCTTGCCGTCGATGTCCAGGCCCCACTGGGGCCACAGCCTGCGCAGCGCGTCGCCCTGCGCGGTGGTGACCCGGCTGCGCCGCGGCTGGAAACTGCGGATCCGCCGCTCGAACCTCGACCCGGCGGGGTCGGGGGCGGGACCTTCGGGAAAGCGGGGGGTGCCCTTCGGGCGGGAATTCTCAGACACAGTGGGGTCGATTTTAATCGGGCGGGGGCCCTGCCGGGGGCTCCCCCAATCCCGCCGCTTCCCGTAACCAGGGGGCTGCCGCCCCCTGGACCCCCGCTATCGCCGCTTCGCGGCTCGTCCTCAAGCGCCGGACGGGCTGGATATAGCCCCTCCGGCGTTTGAGGAGCGGGGGTCTGGGGGCGGAGCCCCCAGTTACGGGAAGGGGCGGGCTTGGGGAAAGCCCCGCAGGGCCCCCGTCACAGCACAGCCAGCACTCGCCGAGCCACCTCCCGCCCGATCGGCAGCGAGGCCGTCGCCGCGGGTGAGGGTGCGTTCAGGACGTGCACGGCCCGCGCCCCCTCCCGGATCAGGAAGTCGTCGACCAGCGTCCCGTCCCGAAGGACGGCCTGAGCCCGCACCCCCGCGGCAGCGGGCACCAGATCCTCCGCCCGCACAGCGGGCAGCAACCGCCGCACCGCCTCGGTGAACGCCCCCTTGGACAGCGAACGCCGCAGCTCACCGGCCCCGTACCGCCAGTGCCGCCGGGCTATCCGCCAGGACCCGGGCCACCCCAGCGTCCCCGCGAGCTCGCGGGGGTGGACCACCGACCACGCATACCCCTCGCGCGCCAGCGCGGGCACCGCGTTCGGCCCGACGTGCACCCCGCCGTCGACCCCGCGCGTGAGATGCACACCGAGGAAGGGGAAGGCCGGATCCGGCACGGGATAGACCAGGCCCCGCACGAGCCCGGGCCGCGCCAGCGTGAAGTACTCCCCCCGGAAGGGCACGATCCGCATGCCGGGGTCGTCGCCGGTCAGCCGCGCGACGCGGTCGCAGTGCAGCCCGGCGCAGTTCACCAGGACCTTGCCGCGCACGACGTCGCCGGCGGCGGTGCGCACGGCGACCCCGAGGTCCGCGCGCCGGTCGACCCGCACGACCTCCGCGCCGTACCGCACCTCGACGCCGGAGGCCTGGGCGAGCTGTGCGGCGACCGCTCCGTAGTCACAGATCCCGGTGGTCCCGACGTGGATCGCGGCGATGCCCCGCACACACGGCTCGTACTCCGCCATCTGGGCGGGGCCGAGCTCGCGGACCGGTATGCCGTTCTCCCGGCCGCGCTGGACGAGGGCGTGCAGGCGGGGCAGCTCGGCGCGGTCGGTGGCGACGATGAGCTTGCCGGTGACCTCGTGGGCGATGCCGTACTCCGCGCAGAACTTGACCATCTCGGCGGCGCCGCGCGCGGCATAGCGCGCCTTCAGGGAGCCGGGGCGGTAGTAGATCCCGCTGTGGATGACGCCGCTGTTGCGGCCCGTCTGGTGGCGGGCGGGGCCCGGCTCCTTCTCCAGGACGGTGACGCGGGTGCCGGGTGCCGCGCGCGTCAGGGCATACGCCGCCGCGAGCCCGACGATCCCGCCGCCGACCACGAGCACGTCACAGTCGTACGCCACGCCATCCCGACCCATCGCGCTGCACCTCCCACCCCCGATACTGCCCTGCACCACTGACAACGCCCCCAAACGTCCGTGGGCAGGCTGTCCGGCGTCCGCCCAACGTTTCCGTCATCGCTGTGGGCAGGCGTTCCGCAGGGCGGATCCCGCCCCTAAAGGCAGCCCCGTCCCACGGTGCCGTTCCGGACGGCGCCCGCACAGTGCCACCCCCGGCAGGGCCCCGTCACGGCCCGCGTGCACCACGACCCCGCTCAGCCCAGGGCACCGCTACGCCGGGGCGACCAGCAACGGCCGCGCCCGCTCCCGCAGCTCCACCACCCGGGGCTCGTCCCCGTAGGGCTCGAGCCGGTGCAGGAGGTCCTTCACGTACTCCGTGGTCCGCGCGGACGAGATCCGCCCGGCGACCTCCACGGCCCGCACTCCCTGCTCGCACGCGGCGTCGAGGTTCCCGGACTCCAGCTCGGCCACCGCCGACACCACGAGCCGCAGTCCGTGCGACCGCACGAATTCCTCGGTGGGCCGGGACAGGGCCTGCTCGGTGAAGCGCCGCACCTGGCGGGGCGCCTTCAGGTCGCGGTAGCACTCGGCGGCGTCCGCGGCGAAACGGTCGTAGCCGTAGAAGCCGAGCCACGAGGGGTCGTTGTCGCCCTCCCGGGCCCGCTCCAGCCAGCCCTCGGCGGCCCGCAGCGCCGCCCCGGCGGCGGGCGCGTCATTGGCGCGCGCGTGCGCGCGCGCCTCGACGAGCCGGAAGAAGCTCATGGTGCGGGCGGTGGCGAGCCCGCGGTTGCGTTCGAGGGCGGCCTGCGCGAGGTCCACGCCCTCGTCCCCGAAGCCCCGGTAGGTGGCCTGGAGGGACATGGACGCGAGGACGTACCCCCCCAGAGGCACGTCGGCGGCCGCGCGGGCGAGCCGCAGGGCCTGGATGTAGTACCGCTGTGCGGCCTCCTGCTGGCCGGTGTCGAAGGCCATCCACCCGGCGAGCCGGGTGAGTTCGGCGCTGGCTCCGAAGAGGGCGCGTCCCACTTCGTCGGAGTACGAACCGAGGAGCAGCGGCGCCGCCTCGACCCGCAGACACTCGGGGACCATGGACGAACGCCAGTCCCCGCCGCCGTACTTGGAGTCCCAGCGGCGCGCGTCCTCGGCGGCCTCCCGCAGTTTCAGTACGTCGCTGTGGCCGACCTTCATCGGCGGTCCGCCGTCGTCCTGGTGGGCCACGTCACGTGGCCCGTCCTGCGAGGCGTCGCGCGCGACGGAGCTGTCGGCCGGGGTTATGAGCCAGCGGGACGCCGGCGTGGCGTACGCGCTGACCGCGAAGGAGCCGGCGAGGGACTGCCAGATGCCGCCGCCGGTGCGGCGGCCCGCGAGGTCCAGGCGGTACAGCTCGGTGGCCGCCTTCACGGCGGCGCCCACGTCGCGCGGGAAGGCGAGGCCCACCTCGGGCGCCGGATCCGCGTCGGCGAGGCCGATTTCGTGCAGGGGCACGGGGCGGCCGAGTTTCTGCCCGATGGCGGCGGCGATGAGGTGGGGCGCGGCGCCCTGGGGCACCATCCCCTTGGACACCCACCGGGCCACCGACGTCTTGTCGTAACGAAGCGTCAACCCGCGTTGAGCGCCTAGGTCGTTGACCCGGCGTGCGAGTCCCGCGTTGCTGATTCCCGCGAGGGCGAGAACGGTGCCGAGCTTTTCGTTCGGCCCGCGTTGCTCCCTGGACATGCGCCACCCCTCGACACAGACGGCTGCCGGGCAGTGGCTTGACCGCGCGGCATTCGTGCTGTGTTCCCCCGGGGACAGCGGCTGGGTGCCCGGTCCGTCGGCGTGTCGCGCGCCGCGGCCCCGATCCCCGGCCGCAAGAGCACTTGGCCGAGCCCCCAGGTATATGCCTCCGCGAAAACATCAGCACACCCAGCGTAGTTCGGCGGATCCCAAGCGTTAAGAGGCGCAGTTCCGTATGGCGAGATTGTTGTCCGTACGGGAGTACGGCGATGCCGAGGCGTGCTCCCGTTGTGTGGCCGTGCGCCTGTGCGTGCGCTCTTCTCCGGCCATGTGGACAGCGCTTCCATGGTTGACGCGTGGGTCGGCCCGCTGCGCTGGAGTCAGCGGGCTGGGGGACACCGCCGCCTCCATCCCCGCGGGCGGCGGACCGGTCCGGGAGGCGTATGCCGCCTCCCGGGCTGTGCGTGGGTGCCGCGGGGCGCCATGGGGCGCTCGCGCGTGTTCGGCCATGGCTGAATTGGCCGAAAATCGCCCCCAGGTAAACGGGCTTCAGCCGTTCCACGTCCCCTTGTCGGTGTCGTTGCCGCGTCAACGACCGATCACCCAGGGCGCGTTCGCGCCGGTGTGAGCGCCCTCGCGAGCTCTCCCGCGCGCCTCCTTCGTGGCAGCATGGGTCCCCGAATCCCTCAGTCAGTCATGGATGCACTGGCTGTCCACAGCCTGTGGAGGCGGCGATGCGGTGGTTGGTGGGGTGGAGCAGTACCACCACGAGACCCCCTATGGGCGCTGCCGCCGTCGGCACGGCAGGCGCCACCGGTGACGACGGCGAAACACTGACCCCCGTGGGCTCGCAGCTCCTGTGGGGCGATCCGGACCCGCTGTGGGCCGTCGGCGACTGGCGCGCCGACGAAGTGCGCACCGTGAAGGCCGACGACCAGACCCGCATCGCGGTGCTCGGCACCTGCGGGGCCAGCGACGAGGAGCTGCGGGTCAGCCTGTTCGCCGCGCGCGGTGGCGCCCTGCGGCACCTGACGGCCTGGTCCGGCAGCTACACGGCGGTCGTCCAGGTCGGCCGCCGCGTGATGATCGCCGGTGATCTCGCGGGCGCGCGGCCGGTGTTCTACACCCCCTGGGCGGGCGGCACGGCGTACGCGACGGCCGCGCTGCCGCTCGCCGACCTCATCGAGGCCCACCTGGACATCGGGCACCTCGCGGCGCTGCTCGCGGCCCCCGACGTCCCGGAGGCGCTGCACGACTCGACCCCGTACCAGGACGTGCGCCGCGTGCCCCCGGGGCATGCGCTCATCCTCCGCGCGGGCGCACGGGAAATCGCCGGATACGAACCCGTCGCGTCGCTCGCCGTGGCGGCGCCCACGGCGGACGAGGCCGGTGCCCTGGACGGGGTCCGGGACGCCCTCGTCGAAGCGGTACGCGCCCGCCTGCGCGCGCCACGTCACGTACCGGGGACGGACATCGACCCCGGGCCCGTGCCCGGCATGGGGCCCGCCGAGCGGCGCGCCGCGCGGGGCATGCCGGTGCCCGGCATCGGAGCCGACCTCTCCGGAGGGCCCGCTTCGGGAACCCTCGCTCTCCTTGCCGCGGGTCTGCCGGGGATGCCCGGCACCGTCCTCGGGCACGGCACCGGTGCGGGGGAGCGGCTGCTCGCCGTCACCTTCAACGACCTGGTGACGGGCGGCCGCGAGGCCGAACTGGAGCGCGCTGGCACCATCGCCGCCAACCCGCGGCTGCACCACGTCGTCGTCGCGGCCGGCGAGGAGGCCCTGCCGTACGCCGACCTGGACGGGCCGCTGACCGACGAGCCGAGCGCCGCGATCGTCACCGCCCAGCGCCACCGCGTGCGGCTCGCCTCGGGCAGCGCCGACCACTTCACCGGCTACGGCGCGCGGCAGGTGCTCGACGCCCATCCCGCGCGCCTCGCCGACCTGCTGATGGACCGCAAGCGGCGGCACCTGGTGCGGCCCGTGACGGCCCTCGCCAAGGCCGAGGGCTCCGTCATGGTGCCCGCGCGTGTGTACGGCGCCGCGCGGAAGCTCGCCCGGACGGCGCACCGCGCGGGCGTCCAGTCGCTCGCCGACCGGCTCCTGCACCGCAGCTTCGAGGAGCCGGGCGGCGCCGTGGGGGCCTCCCTCGCCGCCCTGGCCTGGGCCAGACCGGGGCCGGCCGCGCGCTGGCTGACCGGTGAGGCCCTCGCAGAAGTATCGGTTCGCCTTCAGGAGACGACGACGCGGCCGGGACCCGGGCCCGGGCAGCGGCCCGGCGAGTTCCGCGCGCGCTCCGCGCTCTTCCGGCACGCCGCCGACCTGCGCGTCCTGGAGCAGGCCGCCGAGGTCCGCTTCCAGCGGCTGCACGCGCCGTTCCTCGACAACCAGGTGGTCCGGGCGTGCAGGGCGCTGCCGGAGTCCCTGCGGGTGCGGCCCGGGGCGCGGGCCGCCATTCTCCGTACGGTCCTCGAAGGCGCCGGCGTCACCGAACTCCCGCCCGGCTGGGGCGCCCCCTCGCACGCCTCCGCCGCGGCGGCTGCCCGCACCGGGCTTCGGGTCGCCGTGGACGAGCTGATCGGCCTCTTCGACACGCCGCTGCTCGCGCAGGCGGGGCTCGTCGAGGCGCGCGTCGTCCGCAAGGCCCTGCGGGCTGCGGCCGACGGCGAACCCGTCCCGCTGGACGGCCTCGCCGACCTCGTCTCCACGGAGGTCTGGCTGCGGCGCCTGCTCTCCCGCCGTGGCACCTGCTGGACCGGGACCCCGGCCCGCCAGCGGGCGGTACCGACGGGGTCGGTGGTGCCGCAGCGGGGGGCGCTCGGCGCAGGCCGCTAGCCGCTGGCGCGGGGCTTGTACGGGGGCGGGGCACCCAGGGGCGCGCCCCGCACCCCCCACGACCCCGCCGCTCCGCGGCGGATCTCTCCCACCCTCCCGGTGCCACGAACGGCCGCGCGGCGTCCGCCGCTTGTGGGTCGGCCGCGGAGGCGCTGGTCGCTGAGGCCTTCGACAACGTGTCGGTCCGCGTCCCGGCCCGCCGCTCCGCGGCGGGATCCTCCCACCCACCCACCCGTGACCCAGACCCTCAGGGTGACCCCACGGCCCAGGAAGCCTCCGTTCCCGCAATCCCCGAGCAAACCACCACACCCACTCCCACCGACGAACCCCGCCCCACAACCGGGACACCCCACCCCGACCCCGAGCCGTCCCTCGCCCCCCCCGCTACGGCCGCGACACCCCAGCCCGACCCCGAACCTGCCGACCCCGCTACGGCACCCCAGCCCGACCCCGAGCCCGCCGCTCCCGCCGAGGCACCCCAGGCCGACGCCGAGCCCGCCCCACCCGCTGTGGGCAGCTGGGTCGCCTCCTGGCGTCGTGTGCTGGGCCGGGTTCCGCCCCTCCCTGCTGTGGGCAGTCGTTCCGCAGGGCGGAACGGGTGGGCACAGCCCAGGCCGACGGCGCCGCTATGTGGGGGGAGGGGCACCCTCCAGGACCACGGCGACGTGATGTGAGGAGCAGCGCACGGCCGCAGGCCAGTCCGGCGGTGCTTCGGGGCGGCGGGCGGCGCCCTGGTCGCGGTGGGCCGACCAAGAGCACGGCCCCCCCCACCCCCGGGGAAACCCCGAGCCGCATTCACCCCCACCGGCCACAATGACCCCGTGCGGTACCAGATCCTGGGCGCCACGCAGGCGCACGACGACCAAGGGGCACCCCTGCCCGTAGGAGGCCCCCGCCTGCGGGCGCTCCTCGCGGCGCTGGCCCTGAGAGCAAACCGCACCACCCCCGTGGACACCCTCATCGACGACATCTGGGCGGACACCCCACCGGCCGACGCCCCCGCGGCCCTGCAGGCCCTGGTGGGCCGCCTCCGCCGAGTCCTCGGCAGACACGCCATCGCCTCCGGCCCCGGCGGCTACCGCCTCACCGCCACCCCCGACGAAGTCGACCTGCACCGCTTCGAGCACCTGACCCGCGAGGGCACCGCCGCCCTGGACCGCCACGACCCGGCGACAGCCGCCCGCGTCCTGCGCGAGGCCCTCTCCCTGTGGCACGGCCCGGCCCTCGCCGACCTCCCCGACCGCACCGCGGCCACCCGCCCCGAGGCCCGGCGCCAGGAGGCCACCCGCGCGCGGGTCGAGGCCGAGCTGCTCCTCGGCCACGCCCCCGACGTCGTACCGGAGTTGAAGGAGCTGACGGCCGACCAGCCCTACGACGAGGCCCTGCGCGCCCTCCTCATCCGCGCCCTGCGCGACGCGGGTCGGGGCGCGGACGCCCTCGCCGCGTACGAGGACGCCCGCCGCACCCTCGCCGAGGGACTGGGCACCGACCCGGGACCGGAACTGCGTGCCTTGCACGCCGAGTTGCTGGCGGAGCCGAAGGCGCCGACGGGACTGACGGGACTGACGGGACTGACGCAGCCAGGTGCGCCGAAGCCGCCGGGAGCAACCCCGTCCCACCCCGAGCCCGCGCCCGGCACCGAGACGAAGTCCCGTACGGACGCCGAGCCCACCCCCGGCACGAAGTCCCGCACCGACGCCCCCGCGCCCAGCGCGAACACACCGCCCCCGGCCAGGGACCGCCCCGCCGCCCGCCAGGGCAACCTCCGCCCCCGGCTCACCTCTTTCGTCGGCCGGGAACCCGAACTGGCCGCCATCCGTTCGGACATGCAGAGGGCACGCCTGGTCACGCTCACGGGACCGGGCGGCTCCGGCAAGACCCGCCTCGCCGAGGAAGCCGCCGCCGGGCATCCGAGCGCATGGCTGGCCGAGCTCGCCCCGCTCGACCGGCCGGAGGCGGTCCCCGGTGCCGTCGTCAGCGCGCTCGGCCTGCGCGAGACCGTGCTGATGACCAGTGAGCTGACGGCCCCGCACGCCGACCCGCTCGCCCTGCTCGTCGAGTACTGCGCCCCGCGCAGCCTGCTCCTGATCCTTGACAATTGCGAACATGTCATCGACGCCGCGGCCCGCCTAGCCGAGACCCTCCTGACCCACTGCCCGGGGCTCACGGTCGTCGCGACCAGCCGCGAGCCTCTGGGCGTGCCGGGCGAGGCCGTGCGCCCGGTCGAGCCGCTCCCGCCCGACCCGGCGCACCGCCTGTTCGCCGAGCGGGCCGAGGCCGTGCGCCCCGGCTTCGACCCAGGCCGGGACGCGGAGTCGGTCGCGGAGATCTGCCGCCGTCTCGACGGCCTGCCCCTGGCCATCGAGCTGGCCGCCGCCCGCCTGCGGCTGCTCACGCCCCGGCAGATCGCCGACCGCCTCGACGACCGCTTCCGCCTGCTCACGAGCGGCGCCCGCACGGTCCTGCCGCGCCAGCAGACCCTGCGGGCCGTCGTCGACTGGTCCTGGGACCTGCTCGACGACGCCGAGCGCGCGGCCCTGCGCGAGCTGTCCGTCTTCGCGGGCGGCTGGGACCTGGAGGCCGCGGAGGCCGTCTGCTCCGGCCCGGCGGCGGACCTCGTCGGCGCGCTCGTCGACAAGTCCCTGGTCGTCGCCACTCCGTACGACACGGGGGAGTACGGGACACACCCCGACGGTGCGGGTCCCGACGGATCGGGCTCCCGGATGCGCTATCGCATGCTGGAGACCATCCACGAGTACGTCAGGGAGCGTGCCGCCGAGACCCCCGGCCCGCGCGCCGAGGCGGAGCGACGGCACAGCGCGTACTTCCGCGCGCTGGCCGAGACAGCCGCGCCCCTGCTCCGCTCGGCCGAGCAACTGCCGTGGATCCACCGCCTGGAGGCCGACCTCGACAACGTCCGCGCGGCCCTGCAGCGCGCCATCCAGTCCCGCGACGAGCCGCTCGCCACGGCGATCGCCCTGGCCCTGGGCTGGTTCTGGTGGCTGCGCAACTACAGGGGCGAGGGCTCGGACTGGGTCCGCCGTGTCCTCGGCCTCACGGTGGCGCCGACCGACGACCGCGCCCTCGCCGCCACCGGGGAGGATCCGCCGGCGTTCGCCGCGGTGGTCGCGGGGCTCGACGCGGACCTCGCCGACGAGGACGCCCCGTCGTTCTGGCCACGCATGACCCTGCGCATGCTGCACCTGTTCCTGACGGTGGAGTCCCGGCCCACGACGGTGCTGAGCGAGGGCCTGGACCGGGAGTACATCGTGCGGCTGCGGGACGTGTTCGCCCGGCCGGTGCCCGCGAGCGGCCGGTTCCCGGGCCTGGTGTGGCCGTTCACGCTGTTCTTCGTCGACTGGGTCGAGGACGTGCTGCCCTCTCTGGACTTGGCGGTCGCCAACTGCCGCCGCTTCGGAGGCGACTGGGAGGTCGCGATCACGCTGATGTTCCGGGTGCACACGGCCGTCGACCGTGCGGGCAACCTCGCCGGGGTCGACAGGGACCTGGCGGAGCTGCGCGAGCTGACCCGGCGCGTGGGGGACCGGTGGCTGCGCGCGCAGGTGTACAGCGCGGCGGGTGAGGCGGAGATGGTGCGAGGCAGGCACGAGGAGGCCCGGCGGGAGTACGAGGAGGCGCTGCGGCTCGCCCACGAGGTGGGTGCCCATGCGGAGGCCCCCTTCCTGATCGCCCGCCTCGCCGAGATCGCCTACCGCTCGGGCGACCGCGAACTCGCCGTGCAGGGCCTGGAGGAGGCCGGCGCCAAGGCCGATCGGTACGGCGTGACGGACTCCCGCGCCTTCGTCCGCCTCATGAGCGCCGTCGTGGCGCTGAGCGGTGGTGACGTGGTGAGTGCCCGGTCCCTGTGTGACGCGGCCCGCGCGGAGGCCGAGCGCGGGACGCCGCCACCGCAGTTCGCCGCGGCCCTCGGCGGCGTGGAGGCGCGCATCACGGCCGCCGAGTCGGGGACGGCCGCCGGGCTCGCCGTCCTCGCCGAGGTGCTGCCGGAGGCGCTGCGCACGCGCTGTTCGGAGGCGGTCGTCGCGGGCCTGGTGGACGTGGCCGCGGTGTTTCTGGTCGAGGCCGGCGACCACGTCCGCGCGACCCGCCTGCTGGCCTTCGCCACCCGCTGGCGCGGCGGCCACGAACGCCCCATGCCGGAGCGGGCCGAGGCCGAACGCGCGGTGCGGGAGGCACAAGAGGCGCTCGGCGAAGGCGCGTACGAGCGGGAGCGCGCCGTGGGCGACGGGCTGACCATGGACGAGGCCCTGGCGGAACTGACGGACGCGGCCCGCTGACCGCCCGGCTCCGGACAAGTCCACAGGCCTCAGGCGGAATCTGTTGCTCCGGGCAGGCTCAGGTCGCTCCGGGCAGGCTCAGGTGCAGGAGAGCCGTGACTGGGCCCAGTCCGCGAGGGCCGTCGAGTCGAACGGCGTGTGCGGCTCCACGACCAGGCGGATCGTCTTGCGCCCGGTCAGCCCGACCCGTACGGGCACGGCCGCGTCGCCGCCCTTGATCAGCGGCGACCGCCACAGCCGCGCCCCGTCGGCGTACACGGAGAACCGCACCTTGCCGAGCCCGAGCGTCATGTCGTCGACACCGACGAGCGCTTCGTAGGAGGAGCACGCGCGGTTCAGGTCGATGGTGACGGAGGACCTGCCGTGCACCGTCACGCCGTGGCTGTAGCGCTTGTCGTCGATGGACATGCCCCAGCGCTGCCATACCCAGCTGCTCTCACCGAGCCGCATCTCGGGTTTGGTGCCGTCGCCGGTGAGGCCGTACTCCAGCTGGTTCCACTGGTAGACCTTCGGCGCGGGCGGCGGTGGGGGCGGCGGCTTCGGCGTCGGCTTGGGCGGGGTCGGCCGCGGCTTCGGCGGGGGCGGCGGCTTGGGTCTGGGTTTCTCCGGCGGCTTCGCCGGTGGCGGCTTCGGCTTCGGAGTCGGCTTGGGGGTGGGCTTCGGCGTCGGTTTCGGGGTCGGGGCGGGGGTGGGCGTGGGTTTGGGTCTGGGAGCGGGCGGCTCCGGTTTCGGCTCGGGCTTGGAGGGCGGCGGCTTGCGGGGCAGGACGGGTTCGGCGGCCGGCGGCTGGGCCTTCGGCGGGGCGTCCTTCTTGTCGTCGCCCCCGGTGAGCGCGAGCGCCGCGGCGACCGCGGCCGCGACGACGACACCCGCCGCGATACCGGCCTTCGCGGGCGCGCCGAGCCCCTCGGACGCGGCCGCGCCCCCGGCCCCCGCCGAGCCACTGCTTCCCGCCGCGGCCCCGGCGGCCCCCGCCGCGCCCGCGCCCGCGGCACCGCCGCCGACGAGCGCGGCCACCTTCGCGTACCCGGCGGCACCGAACCAACCGATGACGGCGATCGGCACGACCGCGGGGATGCCGCTCGCGACTTCCTTGATCTGGCCCGCGGCCAGGCGGCAGTTGGCGCACTCCTCCAGGTGCTTGCGCAGTCCGCGCTCGGCGCGGGTGCGCAGGCCGCCGCGGGCGTAGGCGCCGAGCCGGTCGGCGTAGCGCGCGCACTCCTCGCTCTCGGTGAGCGTGGTGCTCACATGGGCCTGGAGATAGGCCTGCTTGAGGCCTTCGCGAGCGCGGCTCGCGAGCACGCGGGTGCCGTTGGCGTCCAGGCCGAAGAGCGTGGCGACCTCGCTCGGCGACTCGTCCTCGACCTCCGTGTGCCACAGCACGGCCTGCCAGCGCTCGGGCAGGCTGCGGAAGGCCTGCATGGCGAGGGACTGTTCGGCCTCGTGCATGGCGCGCACGTCGGCGCCCAGGTCCAGTGTGTCGTCGTCGGAGACTTCGGAGCCGCGGGCGGCCTGCGCGGCGAACACCGCGAAGTCGTCGACCAGTTGCTCCCGTTTCGCCGACTTCGTCCATCCGGCCGCGACACGCCGCACCGTGGTCAGCAGATAGGCGCGCACCGCGTGCTCGGGCCCGGATCCGGACCGCACGGCGCCCAGCATCCGCGCGAAGACCTCGGCGGTGAGGTCGTCGGCGGTGTGGGCGTCGCGGCAGCAGGTGCGGGCGTAGCGGCGGACGGCTTCGGCATGCCTGCGGTACAGCTCTTCGTAGGCGGTGTCGTCGCCCGCGCGCATGCGCTCGATGAGGTCGGCGTCGGACGGCGGGACGTCACCGGAGCCGCTCCGGGCGCCGGGCACCCCGGCCTCCGTACCCGCGAAGGAGCCGTCCTCCGGCCCGCGCTCCCGCTGTATCGGCACGCTGGGATCGGGACCGGCCGCACCGCCCCCGCCGGAGGCGCCGCCCGCGGCGCCGGAGCCCGTGGTCCCGCTGCTGCCGCCGGGACCGCCTTGGTTCGGCACCTGCCGGGGAGGAGGCCCGCTCGACTCACCCCCGTTGGGGGTGGGCTCGTCCCGCCCGTCAACACTCATCGCGGAAAGCCTCCGCACGCACACTCGGACCCGAACACCGGGCAAGAGTGCCACACGGGCGCGCTACGCCGAATAGGGACGACAGGCAACCACTCGTCCGGGGCGAGTTCCCGTAATCGAGCACTACCGTTCACTCATTCGGGGAATGCTCAACTCCCGTGCACATCACGGGAGTTGAGCATGATGCCCCCGAAAGGCCCAGGCGGGCTTTACGGGCGGCTACTGAGCGTGGTGAAGGGCTACGCGGGCCGCGAGCGGAGCCCCTCGAGCAGGATGTCGAGCAGCCGCGACGAAGCCGCCGCCTGCTGCGCGGCGTCCGGCAGCGAGGGAGCCGCCGTGGCTATCACGAGCAGCACGTCCGACACGGTCACGTCCGCGCGCAGCTCACCGGCCGTGCGCGCCCGCTCCACGAGCCTGCCGACGACGTCGAGCAGCGCCGCGGCACCCGCGTCGTCGCTCTCCTCCGCCGGCGCCGTCCGCTGCTCGACCAGACGCAGATCGGGCGCCGAGGACACGGTGGCCGCCGAGGGCACGGAGGCCACCGGGGACACCTGCCGCTGCTGCGGCACCCGGACCTCCTCCACGCCCGCGGGACCGTCCGCCTCACCGGACCCGTCAGCTCCGTCCACGCGCACGCGCAGCACCTGGGGCGGCAACAGCCGCCCCGCGCCCGAGGCCACGGACGTCCGCAGGAAGCGCGAGAGCGCCGACCACGGCTCGTCCTCCTGCCCGAGCGCCGCACGTGCCTGTTCCGTCAGCCGGGAAGTCTCCTCCTCGGCTATCCGTCGCACCAGTACGTCCTTGCTGGGGAATCGGCGGTAGACCGTGCCCACCCCGACGCGGGCGCGCCGTGCCACGTCCTCCATCGGCGCGCCGTACCCCAGCTCTCCGAATACCTCACGGGCCGCGCGCAGCACGTGTTCGAGATTCCGCTGCGCATCCACGCGCAGTGGAGCCGAACGTGCTCCGTCCGTCATCTCGCGGCCGTTTCCGCCTGAGGCGACGGCCGATGCCGACGCTGTCGCGGAAGTCCAGTGAGAGTCCTGAATGTGCATATACGTTCCCCCGGTAATGACGTCTCCCCCCGGAGACACTCCCCGCCATCTGTGACCGGCGTGCGAGAGCGAGCCCCTGCACGAGTCCGGCAAACCGGACCCGACGAGCGCATCCCCCGACACCCCGACGTCACACGAACATAGTTGAGCCAGAGTCAATTCAGAAGGGGCGGGTTCCGCTCGGGGCGCCCCCCGATCGGAGTACGCACCGGTTCCCACCCGATTGCACCCCGCACCAGCACCCTGCCACCCCCCTCTGACCTGCGCACATTCTGCCCTGCCGGAGGGCGGCGCGGCACGGCGGCACCGCTCACTTCCTGTCATACAAATTGTCGAGCCTGTGGACAAACACGAAGTGCGGGTGCGTCATGGGATGGTGACGGAACCTGTGCGCATTCTCGTTGTCGGTGGTGGCTACGTCGGGATGTACACCGCGCTGCGCCTCCAGCGGAAACTCAAGCCGGAGCTGAAGCGGGGCGAGGTGGAGATCGTCGTGATCTCGCCCGATCCGTATATGACCTATCAGCCGTTCCTGCCCGAAGCGGCGGCCGGCTCGATCTCCCCGCGCCACGTCGTCGTACCGCTGCGCCGCGTGCTCGAGCACTGCCGCGTGATCGTCGGCGAGGCGCAGTCGATCGACCACTCCAAGCGCACCGCGTCGTTCACCACGCTCGCCACCGCGGAGGAGGGCACCGGCGCCCTCGACATCTCGTACGACGAACTGGTCCTGGCCCCCGGCTCCATCTCCCGCACCCTGCCGGTCCCCGGTCTCGCCGACTACGGCATCGGCTTCAAGACCGTCGAGGAGGCCATCGGGCTGCGCAACCACGTCATCGAGCAGATGGACATCGCCTCCTCCACCCGCGACCCGGCCGTACGCGACGCCGCCCTGACGTTCGTCTTCGTAGGCGGCGGTTACGCGGGCGTGGAGGCGCTGGGCGAGTTGGAGGACATGGCCCGCTACGCCGCGCGGTACTACCACAACGTCAAGGCCGAGGACATGAAGTGGATCCTCGTCGAGGCATCAGGGCGGATCCTGCCCGAGGTCGGCGAGGAGATGGGCAAGTACACCGTCAGCCAGCTCCGCAAACGCAACATCGACGTCCGCCTGGAGACCCGCCTCGACACCTGCGAGGACCGGGTCGCGGTGCTCAGCGACGGCGCCCGCTTCCGCACCCGCACCGTCGTCTGGACGGCCGGCGTCAAGCCGCATCCCCTGCTCGCCGCCACCGACCTGCCCCGCAACGAACGCGGCCGCCTGCAGTGCACCGCCGAACTCGCCGTCGACGGCGCCCCGCACGCGTGGGGCGCGGGCGACGCGGCCGCCGTCCCCGACGTCACCGCCGGCGAACCCGGCAAGGAGTGCGCGCCCAACGCCCAGCACGCCGTGCGCCAGGCCAAGGTCCTCGGGGACAACATCGCCGCGTCCCTGCGGAAACAGCCCCTCCAGGAGTACGCGCACAAATACGTCGGCTCCGTGGCGTCCCTCGGACTGCACAAAGGTGTCGCGCACGTCTACGGACGCAAGCTGAAGGGCTACCCTGCCTGGTTCATGCACCGCGTCTACCACCTCAGCCGCGTGCCCACCGTCAACCGCAAGTCCCGCGTACTCGCCGAATGGACCCTGGCAGGCCTGTTCAAACGCGAAATCGTCTCCCTGGGGTCACTCGAACACCCCCGCGCGGAGTTCGAACTCGCAGCCGGAGGCGAGCGTCCGAAGGAGTCCTGATCATCTCCGGCAGGAACTCCCCGGGCGGGCCCGGCGTCTGACGGATGTCAGTCCTGTCGGCCAGACTGGGCATGTGACCATGATGGGCGGGCACACCCACAGACGGGCACACCCGAGAGAAATCGTCCGCTCCACGCCATGCTGTGTCTTCCCGGGAGGCGGCGCCCCAGCCGCCGCGCCACCGGCCGGACCCCCGGCCGCACACCCCCGCCCGATCCAGAAGCGACACCACGAGGCCTACCGCAGTGAACTTCACGCGCTGGAGCGCCCGGCTCCCCGGAACACAGCGCCGCGCAGCGGCGCGCACCGAGACCGGCGGATCCCCGGCACAGCGGGGCGAGAGCTCCGTCCCCGCCGCCCGCGCCGAGCGCCTCGCGGACACGCCCGCCGGCGGCGTCGACGAACTGCCGGCCCGCGAGGTGCTCGACCGCATCCCGGCCCTCGTCGCGCTCGTGCACGGCCCCGACCACCGCATCGCGTACGTCAACGACGCGTACACCACGGCGTTCGGCACCCGCCCGGTCGGCGCCCCCGCGCGCGAGGCGCTGCCCGAGCTGGAGGAGGTCGGCCTGCTGCCGCTCCTGGACCAGGTCCTGCGCAGCGCCAAGCCGCGCACGGTCAAGTCCCGCAAGGCGCCCGGCGGCCGCTCCTACACCTTCACGTGCACGCCCGTCTCCCTGCCGCTCGGCGGCCCCGTGGGGGACACCCCGGGCGGCGGCGTGCTCGTCTTCGCCGCCGACGTCACCGACCACGCCGAAGCCGCCGAGCGGCTGCGCGCCAGCGAGCGCACCCAGCGCGAAACGGCCGTCACCCTGCAGCGCTCACTCCTGCCCCAGGAGTTGGAACAGCCCGACGACCTGCGCATCGCCGCCACGTACCAACCGGGCGGCACGGACGCCGCGGTAGGCGGCGACTGGTACGACGTGATCACCCTCGGCGGCGGCCGCACCGCCCTGGTCATCGGCGACGTCATGGGGCGCGGCGTCCGCGCGGCGGCCGTCATGGGCCAGCTGCGCACGGCCGTGCGCGCGTACGCCCGTCTGGACCTGCCGCCGCACGAAGTCCTGCAGCTCCTGGACGGCCTCGCCGCGGAGATCGACGCCAGCCAGATCGCCACCTGCGCGTACGCGGTGCACGACCCGAACGAGGGCAGCCTCGTGTACGCCTCGGCCGGCCACCTGCCGATCCTCGTACGCGACGAGAACGGCACCATCCACCGCGCGGAGGAGCCCACGGGCCCGCCGCTCGGCACCGGCGGCTGGCTGCACGCCTCCGGCTCCGTGCCGCTCGGCCCCGGCTCCACCGCCGTGCTCTACACCGACGGCCTGGTCGAGCGCCGCAGCGAGGACATCGACGAGGGCGTAGCCGCCCTGGAGCGCGCCCTCGCCGGAGCCACCGGCACGCCCCAGGTGGTCTGCGACCGCCTCATCCGCGCCCTGGGCGTGACCGCCGACCACGACGACGACGTGGCCGTCCTGGTCCTCCAGCAGCCGTCCCGCACGGGCGTGCACGCGGACCTGTTCCGCAACGCCGCCCTGGAGCTGCTCGGCGGCGTGGAGGCCGCCCCACGCGCGCGTGCCTTCGCCACCGGCGTCCTCGCGAGCTGGCGCTTCCCGCCGGAACTGAACGACCTGGGCGTCCTCGCCGCCAGCGAACTGGTCGCCAACTCCCTGCAGCACGGCACGCCGCCCATGCGGCTGCGGCTGCGCCGCACCGACCGCCGCCTGATCATCGAGGTCACCGACGGCGACGACCACCTGCCCCGGCGCCGCCGCGCCGAGCCCGCGGACGAGGCGGGCCGGGGCATCGCCATCGTCGCCACGATCGCCTCGAACTGGGGCTCACGGCGCACGCCCGGGGGCGGCAAGGCGGTCTGGTGCGAGTTCGCGCTCCCGCGCGCGTAGGGCGTCAACACAGCTACGCGCGCGCAGGCGAAGCCCACGCGCGCGTAGCTGACGATTTCGCGAACCGCACTCCTAGAAGAGTGCGGTCACGGCTCAGGAGTGTGCCGTCACGGCCTCCGGGGCATCCGGGGCGCCCTGGGCCACCACCCGGCTCTTCTGCGGGTACGGGTGGTTCTGCGCCGGACTGAGGTGCCGGCCGAGACGCAGCGCGAGCACCGTGATGCCGAGCGAGAAGAGCAGGAACGTCACGATGTACGGAGCGTGCAGCGTGGCGCCCATCGGCCCGCCCACGGCCGGACCGACCGCGAGGGCGAGCTGCTTGACCAGCGCGAAGGCCGAGTTGTACCGCCCGACCATCGACTCCGGCGCCAGATCGGCGACCAGCGGCGCGACGGTCGGCGCGAGCATCGTCTCGCCGAGCCCGAAGAGCGCGTACGTCGAGATGAACGCGGCGGTCGCCATGGCCTGGCTGCCGTGCCCGAGCCCCGCGTACCCGGCCGCGATCCACGCCACGGCCCAGATGAGGCCGACGGCCGCGATCACCTGCGAGCGCTTGCGCCGCTCGACGAACCGCAGGACCGCGAACTGCGCGATCACGATGGCGCCGGTGTTGGCGGCCAGGGCGATGCCGAGCGTCGACGGGGAGATCCCGGCAGCCTCCACGCCGTACGCCGAGAGGCCCGACTCGAACTGGCCGTAGCAGGCGAAGAACAGCACGAAGCCGAGGACGCAGAGCTGCAGCATCACGCGGTTGCGGAATACGTCCCTGATGCTGCCGCCGGACTGCGGGGTGGCGTCGGTGATGCGCGGCGAGCGGGGTATCCGCGCCGTCAGCATGACGCCGATGAGCACCAGGAAGATCACGGTCTCGATGGCGAAGAGCAGCGTGAAGTCGCTCGGCCGCTCGTGCTTCACGAGCTGGCCGCCGATCAGACCGCCGACGCCGAGGCCCAGGTTCTGCAGGAAGAACTGCATGGCGAAGGCGCGCGACCGGGTGCCCGGCGAGGAGCACTCCACGATCATCGTGGCGAGCGCGGGCTGCATCACGGCCTGACCGGCGCCCAGCGCCCCGGCCGAGAGCAGCACGAGCGGCGCGCTCGCGGAGAAGCCCAGGCTCAGCGCGCCGACGGCGGCGGTGAGCAGTGCGGCGATGAGCACGGGCAGCGGCCCCCGCCGGTCGATGGCCCGGCCCGAGAAGGGCAGCACGATGAGCGCGGCCACGGCGAACGCGGCGAGCACGAGGCCCGCCGTCACGGCGCCCAGATCCCGCACCTGCGCCACGTACACGTACAAGAAGGGGACCGTGAACCCCAGACCGAACGCACTCAGCGCGTTGCCCACGTGGATCCGGCGCATCGTCGCAGCGCCCATCGCCCTGGTCACTTTCACCTGCCTTAGGAGTGAAGACTTCGAAGCTAAAGTTAGGATCTAAACAATACACATCGAAGGACTTCAAGCCAACCAGGCCCGTGCCATACTGCGGCCATGGGCGATACCCCCGGCCCCACAGAGCCGACACTCGAAGAGCAGATCGCCGCCTACCAGCGGGAGTTCCAGGACCTCGACCCCCAGGTCGAGAAGATCGTCTCGGCCCTCGGCCGGCTCAACCGCCGCATGAACGTCGCCTACGGCCGTCAGACCGCGACGCTCGGCATCAGCAACGCGGAGTGGGAGGTCCTCAAGGCCCTGGTCCTGTCCGGCGCCCCCTATCAAATGGGCCCCGGCGAGCTGGCCAAGCGCCTCGGCCTCACGCCCGCCGCGATGACGCACCGCATCGACCGCATGGTGAGCGAGGGTCTCGTCACCCGCGACCGCGACGAGTCCAACCGCGTCCGCGTCATCGTCGAGCTCACCGCGGAGGGCCGCGAGAAGTGGCTGGAGGCCATGCGCCTCGCCACGGTCTTCGAGGAGGACCTGCTCCAGGACCTCTCCCCGGACGAGCGCGGTGTCCTCGGTGAGGTGCTGACACGTCTTCTACGTCGCGTGGAGCACGCCCAGCCGGACGCGGGCGGCCGCCTCAGCGACCTCGACTGACGGCGCCGTCAGGCCCGTTGCCCCTGCCGACCAGCGGAAGTTGACAGTCGCCTGCCCGATCCGTAAGGTTCTTCGGGTTGCCGCCGAGCTGTAACGGTTCTGCGACAGCAACTCCCGCCGCTCACGCGGCCACTCAACCACTTGCACGAACTCCCTCCGGGATTGATTTCGGCACGCCCGAATTGATTTCCCCATGCCTGTCGCGGCCGGAAACGGCTCGATTAGGAACTGCCGGGAGAATCCGCTAAAGTTTGAGACGTCGGAACGGCCCAACAGCCGGGAAGACAAACCCGGTTGACTGGGAATCAGGCCCGAAAGGATCTGATAGAGTCAACACCGCCGGAAGGCCGAAAGGCCGGAAAGCACCGAGGAAATCGGAACGGACCGGGAAGCCGGAAAGATCTGATAGAGTCGGAAACACGAAATACCGAAGGGAAGCGCCCGGAGGAAAGCCCGAGAGGGTGAGTACAAAGGAAGCGTCCGTTCCTTGAGAACTCAACAGCGTGCCAAAAGTCAACGCCAGATATGTTGATACCCCGACTCGCCTTCGGCGAGTTGAGGTTCCTTTGAAAAAGTCCTGTACGGCATGACCGTGCAGGCAGCACAGCGAGGACGCTGTGAACCAGGGGGATTATTCCTTCCCCTGGTTCCGCTCTCGTGGTGTCGGACCCGATTACGGGTACACATTCACGGAGAGTTTGATCCTGGCTCAGGACGAACGCTGGCGGCGTGCTTAACACATGCAAGTCGAACGATGAAGCCCTTCGGGGTGGATTAGTGGCGAACGGGTGAGTAACACGTGGGCAATCTGCCCTGCACTCTGGGACAAGCCCTGGAAACGGGGTCTAATACCGGATACAACCACCGGCCGCATGGTCTGGTGGTGGAAAGCTCCGGCGGTGCAGGATGAGCCCGCGGCCTATCAGCTAGTTGGTGAGGTAGAAGCTCACCAAGGCGACGACGGGTAGCCGGCCTGAGAGGGCGACCGGCCACACTGGGACTGAGACACGGCCCAGACTCCTACGGGAGGCAGCAGTGGGGAATATTGCACAATGGGCGAAAGCCTGATGCAGCGACGCCGCGTGAGGGATGACGGCCTTCGGGTTGTAAACCTCTTTCAGCAGGGAAGAAGCGCAAGTGACGGTACCTGCAGAAGAAGCGCCGGCTAACTACGTGCCAGCAGCCGCGGTAATACGTAGGGCGCAAGCGTTGTCCGGAATTATTGGGCGTAAAGAGCTCGTAGGCGGCTTGTCACGTCGGTTGTGAAAGCCCGGGGCTTAACCCCGGGTCTGCAGTCGATACGGGCAGGCTAGAGTTCGGTAGGGGAGATCGGAATTCCTGGTGTAGCGGTGAAATGCGCAGATATCAGGAGGAACACCGGTGGCGAAGGCGGATCTCTGGGCCGATACTGACGCTGAGGAGCGAAAGCGTGGGGAGCGAACAGGATTAGATACCCTGGTAGTCCACGCCGTAAACGGTGGGCACTAGGTGTGGGCAACATTCCACGTTGTCCGTGCCGCAGCTAACGCATTAAGTGCCCCGCCTGGGGAGTACGGCCGCAAGGCTAAAACTCAAAGGAATTGACGGGGGCCCGCACAAGCGGCGGAGCATGTGGCTTAATTCGACGCAACGCGAAGAACCTTACCAAGGCTTGACATACACCGGAAAGCATCAGAGATGGTGCCCCCCTTGTGGTCGGTGTACAGGTGGTGCATGGCTGTCGTCAGCTCGTGTCGTGAGATGTTGGGTTAAGTCCCGCAACGAGCGCAACCCTTGTCCCGTGTTGCCAGCAACTCTTCGGAGGTTGGGGACTCACGGGAGACCGCCGGGGTCAACTCGGAGGAAGGTGGGGACGACGTCAAGTCATCATGCCCCTTATGTCTTGGGCTGCACACGTGCTACAATGGCCGGTACAATGAGCTGCGATACCGCGAGGTGGAGCGAATCTCAAAAAGCCGGTCTCAGTTCGGATTGGGGTCTGCAACTCGACCCCATGAAGTCGGAGTCGCTAGTAATCGCAGATCAGCATTGCTGCGGTGAATACGTTCCCGGGCCTTGTACACACCGCCCGTCACGTCACGAAAGTCGGTAACACCCGAAGCCGGTGGCCCAACCCCCTTGCGGGGAGGGAGCTGTCGAAGGTGGGACTGGCGATTGGGACGAAGTCGTAACAAGGTAGCCGTACCGGAAGGTGCGGCTGGATCACCTCCTTTCTAAGGAGCACTTCTCACCAGCCTCGGCTGGTCAGAGGCCAGTACATCAGCGAATGTCTGATGCTGGTTGCTCATGGGTGGAACGTTGACTACTCGGCACGGTCGCTTTGATGGATCACTAGTACTGCCTTCGGGCGTGGAACGTGGTGCCGGAGAGGGGAACGTGTCGGGCACGCTGTTGGGTGTCTGAAGGCACGGCCGCAAGGTCGGGTGTCTTCGGTTGCCGGCCCCAGTGCACTCGATCCGGATGGTTCGGGGTGATGGGTGGTTGGTCGTTGTTTGAGAACTGCACAGTGGACGCGAGCATCTGTGGCCAAGTTTTTAAGGGCGCACGGTGGATGCCTTGGTACCAGGAACCGATGAAGGACGTGGGAGGCCACGATAGTCCCCGGGGAGTCGTCAACCAGGCTTTGATCCGGGGGTTTCCGAATGGGGAAACCCGGCAGTCGTCATGGGCTGTCACCCGCTGCTGAACACATAGGCAGTGTGGAGGGAACGCGGGGAAGTGAAACATCTCAGTACCCGCAGGAAGAGAAAACAACCGTGATTCCGGGAGTAGTGGCGAGCGAAACCGGATGAGGCCAAACCGTATGCGTGTGAGACCCGGCAGGGGTTGCGTATACGGGGTTGTGGGATCTCACTTGACCGGTCTGCCGGCCGGTCGGCGAGTCAGAAACCGTTGATGTAGGCGAAGGACATGCGAAAGGTCCGGCGTAGAGGGTAAGACCCCCGTAGCTGAAACGTCAGCGGCTTGCTTGTGAGACACCCAAGTAGCACGGGGCCCGAGAAATCCCGTGTGAATCTGGCGGGACCACCCGTTAAGCCTAAATATTCCCTGGTGACCGATAGCGGATAGTACCGTGAGGGAATGGTGAAAAGTACCGCGGGAGCGGAGTGAAATAGTACCTGAAACCGTGTGCCTACAAGCCGTGGGAGCGTCGCGTGCAGCACTTGTGCTGTACGTCGTGACTGCGTGCCTTTTGAAGAATGAGCCTGCGAGTTTGCGGTGTGTTGCGAGGTTAACCCGTGTGGGGAAGCCGTAGCGAAAGCGAGTCCGAATAGGGCGGTTTAGTAGCGCGCTCAAGACCCGAAGCGGAGTGATCTAGCCATGGGCAGGCTGAAGCGCGGGTAAGACCGTGTGGAGGGCCGAACCCACCAGGGTTGAAAACCTGGGGGATGACCTGTGGTTAGGGGTGAAAGGCCAATCAAACTCCGTGATAGCTGGTTCTCCCCGAAATGCATTTAGGTGCAGCGTCGTGTGTTTCTTGCCGGAGGTAGAGCACTGGATAGGCGATGGGCCCTACCGGGTTACTGACCTTAGCCAAACTCCGAATGCCGGTAAGTGAGAGCGCGGCAGTGAGACTGTGGGGGATAAGCTCCATGGTCGAGAGGGAAACAGCCCAGAGCATCGACTAAGGCCCCTAAGCGTACGCTAAGTGGGAAAGGATGTGGAGTCGCAGAGACAACCAGGAGGTTGGCTTAGAAGCAGCCACCCTTGAAAGAGTGCGTAATAGCTCACTGGTCTAGTGATTCCGCGCCGACAATGTAGCGGGGCTCAAGCGTACCGCCGAAGTCGTGTCATTGCGATATGTACCCCCAACGGGGATCGTGATGGGTAGGGGAGCGTCGTGTGCCGGGTGAAGCTGCCGCGTAAGCGAGTGGTGGACGGTTCACGAGTGAGAATGCAGGCATGAGTAGCGATACATACGTGAGAAACGTGTGCGCCGATTGACTAAGGGTTCCTGGGTCAAGCTGATCTGCCCAGGGTAAGTCGGGACCTAAGGCGAGGCCGACAGGCGTAGTCGATGGATAACCGGTTGATATTCCGGTACCCGCTGTGAAGCGTCAAACATCGAATCCAGTGATGCTAAGGCCGTGAAGCCGTTCCGGACCCTTCGGGGAAAGGAAAGTGGTGGAGCCGCCGGCCCGATCTGGTAGTAGGTGAGTGATGGGGTGACGCAGGAAGGTAGTCCAGCCCGGGCGGTGGTTGTCCCGGGGTAAGGGTGTAGCCCGAGTGATAGGTAAATCCGTCGCTCACATAAGGGTGAGACCTGATGCCGAGCCGATTGTGGTGAAGTGGATGATCCTATGCTGTCGAGAAAAGCCTCTAGCGAGTTTCATGGCGGCCCGTACCCTAAACCGACTCAGGTGGTCAGGTAGAGAATACCGAGGCGTTCGGGTGAACTATGGTTAAGGAACTCGGCAAAATGCCCCCGTAACTTCGGGAGAAGGGGGGCCACACCTGGTGATCCGTTTTACACGGTGAGCTGGGGGTGGCCGCAGAGACCAGCGAGAAGCGACTGTTTACTAAAAACACAGGTCCGTGCGAAGCCGTAAGGCGATGTATACGGACTGACGCCTGCCCGGTGCTGGAACGTTAAGGGGACCGGTTAGTCACTCTTCGGGGTGGCGAAGCTGAGAACTTAAGCGCCAGTAAACGGCGGTGGTAACTATAACCATCCTAAGGTAGCGAAATTCCTTGTCGGGTAAGTTCCGACCTGCACGAATGGCGTAACGACTTCTCGACTGTCTCAACCATAGGCCCGGTGAAATTGCACTACGAGTAAAGATGCTCGTTTCGCGCAGCAGGACGGAAAGACCCCGGGACCTTTACTACAGTTTGATATTGGTGTTCGGTTCGGCTTGTGTAGGATAGCTGGGAGACTGTGAAGCATGCACGCCAGTGTGTGTGGAGTCGTCGTTGAAATACCAGTCTGGTCGTGCTGGATGTCTAACCTGGGTCCGTGATCCGGATCAGGGACAGTGTCTGATGGGTAGTTTAACTGGGGCGGTTGCCTCCCAAAGGGTAACGGAGGCGCCCAAAGGTTCCCTCAGCCTGGTTGGTAATCAGGTGTTGAGTGTAAGTGCACAAGGGAGCTTGACTGTGAGACTGACGGGTCGAGCAGGGACGAAAGTCGGGACTAGTGATCCGGCGGTGGCTTGTGGAAGCGCCGTCGCTCAACGGATAAAAGGTACCCCGGGGATAACAGGCTGATCTTCCCCAAGAGTCCATATCGACGGGATGGTTTGGCACCTCGATGTCGGCTCGTCGCATCCTGGGGCTGGAGTCGGTCCCAAGGGTTGGGCTGTTCGCCCATTAAAGCGGTACGCGAGCTGGGTTTAGAACGTCGTGAGACAGTTCGGTCCCTATCCGCTGTGCGCGTAGGAGTCTTGAGAAGGGCTGTCCCTAGTACGAGAGGACCGGGACGGACGAACCTCTGGTGTGCCAGTTGTCCTGCCAAGGGCATGGCTGGTTGGCTACGTTCGGAAAGGATAACCGCTGAAAGCATCTAAGCGGGAAGCCTGCTTCGAGATGAGGACTCCCACCCCCTTTGAGGGGTTAAGGCTCCCAGTAGACGACTGGGTTGATAGGCCAGATATGGAAGCCCGGCAACGGGTGGAGTTGACTGGTACTAATAGGCCGAGGGCTTGTCCTCAGTTGCTCGCGTCCACTGTGTTGGTTCTGAAACCACGAACAACCCCATGCCCGGGGCCACCGGGTGTGGTGCGGTATTCACAGTTTCATAGTGTTTCGGTGGTCATAGCGTGAGGGAAACGCCCGGTTACATTCCGAACCCGGAAGCTAAGCCTTACAGCGCCGATGGTACTGCAGGGGGGACCCTGTGGGAGAGTAGGACGCCGCCGAACTAAATGTAGAGAAAACCCCCGTGCCGAATGGCACGGGGGTTTTCTGCGTTCGGGGTCTGCTGCGTTCTACAGAATCGTTCTACGGAACGCGACGGAAGCCGCAGCAGGTCACCGGTTCGGCGGCTTGATCCAGCCCTTCTTGACCAGCTGGTCGCAGTGCCACCTTCCCTGCGAGGGGCTCTCCCCCTTCTGCGCGGTCGCCTTGAGGCAGTCCGCGTACGGGTACGGAGGTCCCTGAACAGGGGCGGCGGCCTGGGCGGCCGCCGCCGACGCGCCGAGCCCTCCGGCAGCGAAAGCCAGGGCGGCCACGGCGATACTCATCCGACGCATAGATATCTCCTCTTCTCGCATCGCTGAAGCTGAACAAGATCAGCTCTCAGTCAACGAGTGAGGCCCTCGGCAGGGAACCGCCCAACCGATCTAATTCCCCCGGTATCTCTCTGGGCCGCCTCCCTAGGACGGCCGCACCAATTTCGTGTCGTACGCCAAAATGACCGCCTGCACCCGGTCCCGTGCGCCCGTCTTCGCGAGGATGCGGCCCACATGCGTCTTCACCGTCGACTCCGCCAAATGCAGGCGAGCGGCGATCTCCGAATTCGTCCAGCCCTGGCCGACGACCGTGAGGATCTGGCGTTCGCGGTCCGTCAGAGCCGAGAGGAGTGGATGCTTCGCCGGGTCTGCGGGGGCGTGCTCGGCGTCCGGGCCGGCCGCCGGGAGCTGGTCGGCGAAGGCGTCCAGGAGGCGACGTGTGAGGCGGGGCGCCACCACCGCGTCCCCCGTGGCCACCGCCCGGATGCCCGACAGCAGCTCCTCCGGGAGCGCGTCCTTGATGAGGAACCCCGACGCGCCGGCCCGCAGACCCGCGTACGCGTACTCGTCGAGGTCGAACGTCGTCAGGATCAGGACGCGGGAGTCGGCGCCCGACGTCACGATGCGGCGCGTGGCCTCGATGCCGTCCATGTCCGGCATGCGGATGTCCATCAGGACCACGTCCGGGCGCAGGTCGGCGGTCATGCGGACCGCGTCCGTGCCGTTGCCGCCCTCCCCCACCACCGTCATGTCGTCCTGACTCTCCAGGAGCATGCGGAAACCGAAGCGCTGCAAGGGCTGGTCGTCGACGATGAGGACGGTGGTCACTGAGCGGATTCCTTAGGGGCGGTGGTGCGGGGGAGATGGAGCCGGACCTGCCAGCCCGGTTCGGGGTGCGGGCGCGGCCCGGCCTCGATGGTGCCCGCGTACAAGGCGGTTCGCTCACGCATGCCGGTGAGTCCGCGCCCCGAGTCGGAGGGAACGCTGCCCCGCCCCGTATCGGTGACCGTCACCCGCACCCCGTCCTCCGCGTACGAGACGTCGACCGTCGCCGTCACGCCCGGCCCCGCGTGCTTCATGGTGTTCGTCAGGGCCTCCTGGACCACGCGGTACACCGTGAGTTGCTGGCCCTGAGGCAGCGAGTCGGCGCGGCCGCGGACGGTGCTGCGGACGGGCAGGCCCGCCGAGCGGACGCCGTCGATGAGGTGGTCCAGGTCGGTGAGGGCGGGTTGCGGGGCCAGGGCGGCGGCCTCGGCGGCCTCGGGTGCCTCCTCGCGCAGGACGTCCAGGAGGCGGCGCAGTTCCGCGAGGGCCTGGCGGCTTGTGGAACCGATGGCGTCGAGGGCCTGCGCGGCACGCTCGGGGGACTTGGCCGCGGCGTACTTGCCGCCGTCGGCGAGGCCCGTGATGACGGACAGGTTGTGGCCGATGATGTCGTGCATCTCGCGGGCGATGCGCGTGCGTTCGGCAGCCGCCGACAGGCGTGCCTGCTGGTCGCGTTCGACCTCGAGCTGGCGGGCACGCTCGACCAGGGCGCGCGTGTAGTCCTGCCGTGAGCGCACCGCGATGCCGAGGAGCGCGACGATGGCGTACGCCCACAGCTGCGGGACGACCTGCTGGTCCCAACTGCCCTTCGGATAGCGGATGGTGCCCACGGCCACCGGCGCCGTCATCATCACGCCCGCCCATCCCAGGGTCTTCAGCGGGAGCCGCAGCGCGATGTTGAACAGGACGATGAGCTGCACCAGGGCCACCTGGAGGAGCACGCCCGTCGCGCTGTTGACCATGCCGAACGACACCATGACGGCGAGGACCGTCATCGGCCGGCTCCGGCGCCACAGCAGCGGCACCGACATTCCGAGGGTCAGGATGAGGACGAGCCAGCCGGGGACGTCCGTGTTGTGCGCGATGTTGCGCCAGCCGCCGCCCATGTAGTCGATGCCGGCCGCCACCACGAAGAAGCCCGTGAGCAGCAGGTCCCACACGAGCGGGCGGCGCCGGTCGAAGGCGCGCGCCCGCTGCGTGAGTTGTTGCATGTGTCGGGTGAGGGGGTGCGGGTCCGACGCTTGGGTCACCTGCTCATCCTCGTACACGTACGTGAGTCCCTATACGTCGCGGCGCTTGAGCAGCAGTGATGCCGCCGCGAGGACCGCGGTGGCCCAGAGGGTGAGGGACAGCAGGCCCGTGCCCGGGGCCACCGTGTTCTCGACGCGGGTGATCGAGCCGAGGGACGAGGCGGCCTGCGCCGGGAAGTACGTGACGACGGTGTCCACGGCGTCGAGGGGCAGCGTCGTCAGGACCTCCGGCAGGACCAGGACGCCGCCGACGAACGCCCCGATGCCGCCGGGCACCGAGCGCAGCAGCGCGCCCAGGCCGAGGGCGATCAGGCTCAGGAGTGTGAGGGCCGCCGCGCTGCCCGCGAGGGCGCCGATGACGCCCGGGTCGGTCAGCGCCAGTTCCTTGTCGGTGCCGGCGAGCCAGATCTGGGCGACCAGGAACGTGACGACGTTCGTGACGAGGCACAGCGCGAAGACGATCGCCGTGAAGACCGCCGCCTTCGCCCACAGCACGGGCAGGCGGTGCGGGACGGCGGTCAGGGACGCGCGGATCATGCCTGTCGCGTACTCGCCCGCGGTGACGAGGATGCCGAGGACGGCGAGGCAGATCTGGGCGAGCTGGGTGCCGAAGAGGACGAAGACGACCGTGTCGACGTCGGAGTCGTCACCGTCGTACGTGGTGCCCATGGTGATGCCGATGGTGAGGACGAGGACGCTCGCGGTGAGGAGGGTGATCCATGTGCTGCGCAGCGTCCACAGCTTGTGCCATTCGGAGCGCAGGACCCGGGTGGGGGTCACGCGGTAGGGGCTCGGGGTGGGCCTTGCGGCGGTGTCCGTGGCGGTCATGCCGCGGCTCCTTCCAGGGGCGCGCCGGAGGCGCCGGGTGTACCGGACGTGCCGGGCGTGACGTACTCGACCGAGTCGTGGGTGAGGTCCATGAAGGCCTGCTCCAGCGACGCGGTCTGCGGAGTGAGTTCGAACAGGGGGATGGCGTGGGCGGCGGCGGTGCGGCCGATGTGCTCGGCGTCGGTGCCGCGGACGTCGAGGGTGCCCGGGGTGTCGCTGGTGATGGTCACCGCGGGGCCCGCGAGCAGCTCGGCGAGGCGGGCCGCCGCCGGGGAGACGACCTTCACCGAGCCGGTGCCCGAGTCGCGTACGAAGCGGTCGACCGTCGTGTCCGCGAGCAGCCTGCCCCGGCCGATGATGATGAGGTGGTCGGCGGTCACCGCCATCTCGCTCATCAGGTGGGACGAGACGAGGACGGTGCGGCCCTCGGCCGCCTGGGCCTTGAGGAGGTTGCGGATCCACAGCACGCCCTCCGGGTCCAGGCCGTTGACCGGCTCGTCCAGGACGAGGGTGGCCGGGTCGCCGAGCAGGGCGGCCGCGATGCCGAGGCGCTGGCCCATGCCGAGCGAGAAGCCCTTCACGCGGCGGCCCGCGACGTCCGTGAGCCCGGTCGCGTCGAGCACGGCCCGGACGCGTGAGCTGGGGATGCCGTGGGTGTGCGCGAGCGCCATCAGGTGGTGGTACGCGGAGCGGCCCGGGTGGATCGAGCGGGCCTCCAGGAGCGCGCCGACCTCGGTCAGGGGTGCGCCGTGCGTGGCGTACGCGCGGCCGCCGACGGTGCAGCGCCCGGCCGTCGGCGCGTCCAGGCCGAGGAGCATCCGCATGGTCGTGGACTTGCCGGCGCCGTTGGGGCCGAGGAAGCCGGTGACGGTGCCGGGGCGGACCTCGAAGGTGAGGTCGTCGACGGCGGTCCTGGGGCGCTTGCCGCCGTAGCGTTTGGTGAGTCCGTGTGCCCGAATCATGGATCGATGGTCGCGGCGGGGCGGGGGCGGGCGCGTCGGACCGGGGTCTCGTTGTCCGGCGGCGCGTAGTACCGCGGTACGACGGTACGGAGCCGGGCGGCCGGACGAATTGCGTTGCGTGCGGTCGGCCCTCCGCCCAAGATCGGTGTATGGAACACCTCATACGCCCGGTGCGCGCCGACGAATGGCGGAAGGTCCGCGAGCTGCGGCTGCTCGCGCTGCGGGATCCGGCGGCGCCGGTCGCCTTCCTGGAGACGTACGAGAACGCCGCCGCGAAGCCGGACGCGTACTGGCGCGACCGTGCCGAGGGCTCGGCCTCGCCGGGCGGCTCGGTGCGGCAGTTCATCGCCGAGGGTCCGGACGGCGGCTGGGCGGGCTCGGTGACCGTGCTGATCGAGGAGCCCGGGACGCAGGGTGCGCTCGGCGCGGCCTCGTCGGTGCGGCAGGCGCATCTCGTGGGGGTCTTCGTGCGGGCCGAGCACCGGGGTACGGGGGTCACCGAGGCCTTGTTCTCGGCGGCCGTGGACTGGGCGCGGGCGCCGGAGGGCGAGGGGGCCGGGGTCGAGCGGGTGCGCCTGTTCGTGCACGAGGACAATCCGCGCGCGGCGGCGTTCTACCGGAAGTTCGGGTTCGTACCGAGCGGGGAGGTCGCTTCTGTGCCCGGGGATCCGGGGGCGCGGGAGCGGGAGATGGTGCTGGAGGGGTCGGCCGTCCGAAGCACCTGGTTCGGCTAGATAGAACGCTCGTTTTAGTCGACGGGGTTGGTTCAGCCGGTCAGCTCGTCGTGGGGCCAGCGGGCGCGGCCCTGTTCGCGGGAGCGGAGCAGGGCCAGCGTCGGCATGCCGCGCTCGGCTCCGTCGGCGAGGAGCTCGGGCAGTTGCGGGAGCGGGGCGACCGCGGCGACGTCGTCCAGGACGAGCGTGATTGGTGGGTCGAGCCGACCGGAGGATGACCGTTCGGCCATGCGCCGGCCGTGCTCGACCACGCTGGAGGCGAGTGCCGTCAGGAGCGGCATCGCGCCGGGGTTCGTCTTGGGGTCCTCGATCGACTCACCCACCACGAAGAGCGTGCCCCCTTCATCGATGAAGGAATCCAGGGTGAGCGCGTCCGTCCGGTTCGGTGTGCAGGACTCTCGTACGTTGACCGTGAACAGGGCGGAGAGGGCGCGGGCCGTCAACTCCTGGGCGATGTCCCGGCGTTCGGTGTATGCCGTGAGGGCCGACTCCAGCTCGCCCGCGGCGCCCGAGCTCGCCTTGGGGTGCGTGCGCAGGATGCGGACCGCGTCCTGGACCTGGGTGCCCTGGGCCCAGCGGTGGACGTGCTTGATGCTGCGGCCGTCGACGGCCGCGGCGTGCAGGAAGCTGCGGAGCAGGGTTTCGGCGGTGTCGGCGACCGCAGTGTCCAGTCTGGCGCTGGGCCTTATCGGGGCGAGGAGGGATCGTGCCCGGTGGGCGGCCGTGGTGGTGTCCTCGCAGCCGGTGGTGGGGGGCCAGTGGAGGCGGGCCGGGGTGTCGCAGAGGTGGGAGGGGTCGTAGACCAGGACGGGGCCGAGCTTGGCTCGGGCGTCCTTGGTCTCCTCCCAGAGGGTGGGGTCCGAGGTGACGACCAGGGCTGCGGATTCCGCGTCCGCGATGGCTTGGACCGCCAGGGGGCGGCGGGTCTCCGGGGGGCCGAGGACCAGGGTGAGGTCGCCCGCTGTGGGCACCTGGTCCGCCCAGGGGGCGGAACGGGTGGGCACAGCCCAGTCCGACGTCGCCTCGACGACAGCCCTCGCCCCGTCGGCCCCGGCGTCCACCGACGGAGCGGGAGAGGGAGCAGGAGCGGGAGCGGCCGAGGGAGCGGGAGCGGAGGCAGGAGCGGGAGAGGAAGCGGAGGCAGGAGCGGGAGGCGGAGCCTTCCTTGCCTCCTCCCGGCGGGCTCTGCGTACCGCTCTGTACCTCGTGACCGTGCCCATCACGAAGATGGTGAGGACGATGAGGACCATCACCTGGCCTATGAGGAAGCCCCAGAGGAGGCCGTAGCCGGAGAGCTGGTCGGCGGGGGTGTCGGGCCAGGCGCCGGAGACGTCGTGCGGCTGCTGGAGGAGGTGGCGTACGGCGGGCGGTGTCTTGCCGAAGGTGACGCCCTGCGGCCACGCGCCGTGGGCCCACCAGCCGGCGATGCCGGTGGCCGACCAGATGAGGACCACCATGCCGAGGAGGAAGGCGAGGACGCCCACGAGCAGGCCGTCCGGCACCCCGCCGCGCCCGCGCGGCCCCTCGCCCGGCCCGCCGGGACCAGGCCCTCGCTCCTGGTAACGACCGTCCTGCCGCATGTCACGCCACCGTCGACCGGGAGCCGGCGGGTCCGTCGCCCATCTGCTGTTCCATGTACGCGGCCCTTTCCTCCGCCTCCCGTTCGGCCGCCGCCAGCGCGTCGTCGGAGAGCAGGTCGCTCGCGGACTCCGTCATGGCGCGGTCGGTGAAGACCAGGGGGCGTTCCGTGTCCGTGATCAGGTGCTTCACCACCTGGACATTGCCGTTGACGTCCCAGACGGCGATGCCGGGGGACAGCGTGGGGATGATCTCGACGGCCCAGCGGGGCAGGCCGAGGACGCGGCCGGTGGCGCGGGCCTCGTCCGCCTTCTGGGCGTAGATGGTGCGGGTCGACGCCATCTTCAGGATGGCGGCGGCCTCCTTCGCGGCGGCGCCGTCGACGACGTCCGAGAGGTGGTGGACGACGGCGACGAAGGACAGACCCAGACGGCGGCCGAACTTCAGCAGGCGCTGGAAGAGCTGGGCCACGAAGGGCGAGTTGATGATGTGCCAGGCCTCCTCGACGAGGAAGATGCGCTTCTTCCGGTCGGGGCGGATCCAGGTGTGCTCGAGCCAGACCCCGACGATCGCCATGAGGATGGGCATGGCGATGGAGTTGCGGTCGATGTGGGAGAGGTCGAAGACGGTGAGGGGAGCGTCGAGATCGATGCCGACCGTCGTCGGGCCGTCGAACATGCCGCGCAGGTCGCCGTCGACGAGCCGGTCCAGGACCAGGGCGACGTCCAGACCCCACGCCCGTACGTCGTCTATGGCGACGTTCATCGCCTCCGCCGACTCCGGCTCGGGATGGCGGAGTTGCTCCACGATGTCCGTCAGGACGGGCTGGCGGTCGACGATGGTCTCGTTGACGTAGGCGTGCGCGACCTTCAGGGCGAAGCCGGAGCGCTCGTCGAGGCCGTGGCCCATGGCGACCTCGATGATCGTCCTCAGGAGCGCCAACTGGCCCGTCGTCGTGATCGCGGGGTCGAGCGGGTTGAGGCGGATGCCCATGTCCAGGGCGGCGGTCGGGTCGAGCCGGACCGGCGTTATGCCCAGTTCCTGCGCGATGAGGTTCCACTCGCCGACGCCGTCCTCGCCCTGCGCGTCCAGGACGACGACCTGGCGGTCCTTGAACCGCAACTGCCGCAGCACGTACGTCTTCTCGAGGGCCGACTTGCCGTTGCCGGACTCGCCGAGCACCAGCCAGTGCGGTGCCGGGAGCTGCTGGCCGTACAGCTGGAAGGGGTCGTAGATGTAGCCCTTGCCGGAGTACACCTCGCGGCCGATGATCACGCCCGAGTCGCCGAGGCCGGGCGCGGCCGTCGGCAGATAGACCGCCTGGGCCTGCCCCGTCGACGTACGCACCGGCAGGCGTGTCGTCTCGACCTTCCCGAACAGGAAGGACGTGAACGCGTCCGTGAGGACGGTCAACGGGTCCCGCATCGCACCTTCACACCCCTACTACCGTTGTGGTTCATCGCCGGATGCCGGTCGCGAACGGCAGCGTGTTCACAAATGCCCGGTGGTGCTCGCGGTCGCACCACTCCAGCTTCAGATACGACTTCCCGGCCGATGCCCTTATCGTCCGCTTGTCGCGGGCGAGGGCTTCGGGGGAGCGGGACGAGACCGTGATGTAGCCGACGAGGTTGACGCCGGCGGCGCCGCTCGCCAGGTCCTCGCCGCGCTGGTCGAGGCGGCTGTGCGAGGCGATGTCGCGGGGGTCGACGGTGCGGTTCATCTTGGCCTGGCGGCTGGCCTCCGCCTCGTCGTTGGTCTTCTCCGTGAGCATCCGCTCTATGGCGACCTCGGTGGGCTCCAGGTCCATCGTGACGGCGACGGTGCGGATGACGTCGGGGGTGTGGACCAGGAGCGGCGCGAGGAAGTTCACGCCGACCGGGGTCATCGGCCACTCCTTCACCCAGGCCGTGGCGTGGCACCAGGGGGCCCGGGTGGCCGACTCGCGGGTCTTCGCCTGGAGGTAGGTGGGCTCCATCGCGTCGAGCTCGGCGGGCCAGGCATTACGTTTCGTCATCGCCTGGATGTGGTCGATGGGGTGGTCGGGGTCGTACATGGAGTGCACGAGGGACGCCAGGCGGCCCTGGCCGAGGGGCTGGCGGACGCGGATGTCGGCTTCCTGGAGGCGGGAGCAGATGTCGGTCAGCTCGCGGGCCATGACGACGGCGAGCCCGGCGTCCTTGTCGAGCTTCTTGCCGCCCTGCGGGCGCGAGGCGCGCGCCATGGCCTGGGCCTCGGCGGCGAGGTCGCGGGAGTAGTGCATACAGGCGACGAGATAGGCGCGGTGCTGCTCGCTGCTGGTGGAGACCATCGACTGGAGCTGGTCGTAGGAGTGCTGGAGCCAGGGCAGCGCGCGGTCGTCGCCGCGTGCCGTGACGTCCTTGGCGTGCGCGTCCGGATCGGCGGGCAGCGTACGGGCCAGCATCTGCAGGCGCGTCACGAAGCCGTCGCCGTTGGCGACGTGCTTGAGCAGCGTGCCGAAGCGGTCGACGAGGGCCTCCTGGTCCTCGCTGTCGCGCAGGCCGACGCCGGGCCCTTCGATCTCGATGGCGGCGGTCACCGTCCGCCGGTCGGCGTGCAGCAGCACGGCGATCTCGTCCGGACCGAAGGGCGCGGCCAGCCAGTTGATGCGGCCGATGCCGGGCGGCGGCCCGACCTCGACCTCGCGCCCGTCGAGGCGTACGCCCGCCTCGGCGACGGCCGAGCGGTAGGTGGTGCCGCGCCGCAGCGACCGCTTGTAGCTGCGGTTGATCTCGAACCACTTGTAGAACGTGCGCTGCTTGTACGGGAGATACACCGCCGCGATCGCGATCAGCGGGAAGCCCATGAGCAGCAGGATGCGCGGGAAGAGGAAGGGGATGAGGATGCCGCACATCATGCCGAGGAACGCGCCGCCGATGATCAGGGCGATCTCGCCGGTCTCGCGGTTGCGGCCGATGATGGCGTTCGGCCGGGCGCGGCCGATCAGATAGGTGCGGCGGGGCGTGACCGGTGGGGACACATGGGACTGGGTCGTCAACGCCCTTCACCTCCAGTGCGGTTGGTACTTCCCGATCGGTTGCCGGCGTGCGGGGTGTTCGACGGGTTTCGGGGCGGGGGCGGGGCGGCGGGGCCGGATCCGCCGCTGTTGGGGGAGCCCGCGGGCGCGGAGCGGTGGCCGTGGGTGGCCACACCGCTGCCGACCGCGTTGGCCGTGGCGGTCTGGGGCGGGGCGTCGCCGCCGCCCGCCTTGCCGCCGCCGGCCTTGCCGTTGGAGCGGGCGCTGTGGGTGCGGATGCCCTGGGCGACCCAGGCGGCGGGCGAGTTGAGGGCGGTGGCGGCGCGGTTCTCGGCGCCGCGCATGAGGCGGTTGTTGCGGGTGGCCATGATGTCGTCGCCGAAGCCCGGCACGAAGCGGTAGATGGAGGCGCTGGCGAAGATGGCGAGCAGGATGACGGACAGCCCGGAGACGACGGCCGAGAGCGAGTCGGGCCCGTCCTCGCCCTGCAGCGCCCCGGCGATCCCCAGCACGATCACAATGATCGGCTTCACCAGGATGATCGCGACCATCAGGCCCGCCCAGCGGCGGATGCGGCCCCAGGTGTTCTTGTCGACGAGGCCCGAGTAGACGACGGTGCCGAGCAGCGCGCCGACGTACAGCATGGCGGCGCGGATCACCAGCTCCAGGCAGAGGATGCCCGCGGCGGCGATGGACACGGCGGAGACGACGATCAGCATGATCGGGCCGCCGCCGATGTCCGTGCCCTTGTCCAGGGCCTGCGAGAACGTGCCGAAGAACTTGTCGGTCTCCCCGCCCACCGATTTGGCGAGCACTTCGGAGATGCCGTCGGTCGCGGACACGATGGTGGCCAGGATCAGCGGCGTGAACGCGGACGCGAGCACCGTCAGCCACAGGAACCCGATGGCCTCGGACAGCGCGGTGAGCATCGGCACGCCGCGGATGGCGCGCTTGGCGACCGCGAGCAGCCACACGACCAGCGTCAGGACGGTCGACGCGGCGAACACGACGGCGTACTGCTGCAGGAACCTCTCGTTGGTGAAGTCCACCGCGGCGGTGTCGTTCACGTACTCCGTGAGCTTGTTGACGATCCACGAGGCGGCGTCGCCGAAGCCTCGGGCGAGGGAGGAGAGGGGGTCGAGCTGGGAGAAGGCGCCGTTGTCGGCGGGCGGCTTGGGGGCCCCGCCCCCGCCTCCCCCTCCGCCGCCTTCGCCTTGTTCGCAGTACTTCTTGGCGGGGCCGACGATGAGTTCACACTTGTCCTCAGGGTCGGGGTCCGCGTGAGCGTGCGAGGCCAGCAGGATCACTGCGGTCGGGACAGCGGCTGCGAAGGTGGCGAGCTTTCGTACGCGTCGGCTAGCGGGCATACGTGAACCCTCCGTACTCTTCGATGGCCTTGGCGATCTCATCGGCTGTGGAGACCTTGTTGTCGCCGTTCACGGGGGAAGGCCCGTCTTTCGAGCTGAAGCTCTGGACCTTCCAGTCGCCATCGGCCCATCGCAGGTCCAGGGTCATGGTGAACCAGTCGTTGGTGACGGGGTTCGTTGTGTTCTCGCCGGCCGTGCCGAAGGCGCCCGTGCACCAGACCTGGACTGTGGCCTTGCCGCCGCCGTACGCAGTGACCTTGCTGCCCACGGGTACCGTGCGAGAGACGTACGTCTGCCCCTGCTGCGGATCGCCGTCCTCGTCCAGGCCGATCTTGCCCAGGAAGGCCTTCGAGTACGTCTTGTCGAACCGCTGCTCAAGTTCGCTTACCTTGTCAGCGACGAAGAGCCGCTCGACGATGTCGTCCCTGCGGTCGGGTTTGAGGATCTCCGCGGAGACCAGCACCACCGCGTAGTTGGAAGCTGCGGACTGCGCACCCTGCTGGGAGCGGGCGAAGCCCGAAGGAATCCCCCCGGCCTCGCCGGACACCGGCTTCTCCCCGGTGGGGGCCGTCGGCGCCGCCTCCGCCCCGCTGCCGCCCCCGCGGCCCCCGCCGTCCCCCCCGTCGGACGACGAATCGTCCCTGTTGGCGAAGGCGATGGCCGCGATGAGGAGGACCACGACGCCGATGACGGTGACGACGCTGCGCGAGGGGGACCGCCCCGCCGAACGGGGCGATCTGCGCGCGGAGCCGTACCCGTCGGCGCCGTCGCCCTCGGGGAGCCGCGTCCGGGTCTCGCCCGTACCGCCGAAGAGGTCATCGTCATCGCTCATGCCGCGTACGTCCCCTCAACCTCTTGCTTGACCGCGCGGTCCGCCGGATACACCAGACACGACGGTAGCCGTGCTGGTTCCCGCGCGGGCGCGGTGTGGTGACTCGACATCAGGGAGTTGCAACCTCAGCCGGTGGGCGCGACGGACGGGTGGGGAAGGGGTCAGACCGCCATGCCGTACACGATGGTGAACAGCGTGCCCAGCGAGCCGATGATGAAGACGCCGGTGAGCCCGGCGATGATCAGGCCTTTGCCCTGCTCCGCGCTGAAGGTGTCGCGCAGTGCCGTCGCGCCGATCCGCTGTTTGGCCGCGCCCCAGATCGCGATGCCGAGGCACAGCAGGATGGCGACAGCCATCACCACCTCGATCATCACGCGCGCCTCATTGCCCAGGCTCCCGAAGGGGCCCCAGTCGGGGGCGATCCCACCGATGATGGTGTTGATGTCGCCCTTCTCGGCTGCCATAAGCATGTGTAACTCACCGCCCCTAGTGGGTAGTTCTCGCGCCATTGCCCACCTCTGCCCGAAGCAGCGCAGAGGACGGAGTCATTCTCGCTGACAATCGGGCCGACGCGTGCCGCCTTGACGTCATTTGTTGGCCGACTTCGTACGTTTCGTCGTCGTACGCATTCCACGTGGCCGTTCGGCGGCGGGCGAAGAAAGGTATACGAAGGCACGTACGGTCACTCTGTGTATCACGCGTAGTGACGCCGGGCAATGAAGGCCCGGCGTGGCCGCCGACGTCACCTCAGGCAGGGCTGGGCGAGGGCTCCCGGACAGTGCGTCAGCGGGAGTTGGGGCCCGTCGGGTCAGGCCGTCGAACCCCCGTCAGGTCAGGCCGTCGAAGCCGCCGATGCCGCCGCTGACGACGTACGCGCAGTCCGTGTAGCGGTATCCGCCCTGGACGTTGGCGCCGTCGCTGTGGTCGCGGACCAGGCCGGTGCCGCCGGCGCCGCGCTTGTAGAGGAAGTGGTACTCACCGGGCGGCAGTCGCAGCGTCTTCTGCGGGTAGCTCCGGCCGCTCGACTTGCAGGCCTTGGCGCGGCCTTCGGCCCTGCTGCTGTACGTGGAGCAGCCCACGCAGGCGTCGAGCTTGACGCTGCCGGTGACGGGTCCGGTGAACAGGACCTCGACGGGGGACGGGCCGTCGTTCTTGAAGACGAACTCCTGGCCGGAGCCTGGCCGGCGCTGCGCGGGCAGCTTGCCGCCGGCCTGCGGGCGGGCGGCGGCGACCTCGGCGGCGATGGAGATGGTCCGGGCGCGCTCGCGCTTGCCGCTGTCCTTGTACGTGTCGGCGAAGCCGTCGAGGGTCTTGGCGGCCTCGGAGTACCGTCCGTCCTCGAACTCGTCCACGCCGCAGGCGTATACGCCGGGTTCGACGGCGGCGGCGGCCTTCCGGACGAGGCCGGGGGCCGTGCCGTCGGGCAGGGACCGGGTGGTGGTGCGGATGGCGCGCAGCTCCTCGGTGGCCGTGCAGGGGTCGGGGCCCTTCAGCTCGGCGACGCGGTCGTCGATGGCGCCGCGGATCGCGGGCGCGACCTTGCCCGCGGCGTCGGACTCGGGGAACGTGTCGAGGAGTTCGCGCAGGTCGGCGCCGCCGCCGGTCTTACCGAGCGAGGACATTCCGCACTGGTAGTAGGAGTCGGCGAGGCGGTTGTCCGGCCAGCCGGCGAGGCGGCCGAGGCGGTCCTCGCCGACGCTGCCGGGCAGGGTGCGCAGATATTTCAGCGGCTCGATGGCGTCGCAGTACTGCTTGTCGGCGTACGGCGCGGCGACGGACTTGTAGTACGCGTCGAGGCGGTCGGGGACGCGGTCGGCGGCGCGGGAATCCGCGTGGTCGCGGACGAGGCCGCGGTAGAGGCCCATGGCGGTGCGGTAGTCGCTCTCGGAGGCCGTGAACGGGCGGCCCTCCTGCGCCTTGACGATGCCGTCGGCCTTGTCGAGGCGGTCGAGCAGCATCTCTTCGACGGCCTCGTCCTGGGCGGCGTCGTAGGCGACGGCGGAGCCGGCCGGGACGGCGAGCAGGACGACGCCGAGGCCGACGGCGAGCGGTGCCCGCAGTCGCCAGCGGATGGGGGCGTGGCGGGCCCGGCGGGCGGCGTCGGCGGCGGCGAGCACGAGGACGGCCAGATATCCGAGGAGGGCGCCGCCCGGGATGCCGTCGACGTCGGCGGGCAGGGCGACCAGGAGCAGCGCGGCGGTGGCCGCCCAGCACAGGGCGGCGGGCAGCCAGGCGCGGATGAGCACATAACCGAGCCCGAGCCCGGTGAGGTTGAGCAGCACGGCGGCGAGGGGCCGCAGCGGCTCGTGCGGCGCGGGTTCGGGCGGGGGCGCCTTGGGGGGTGCGGGGGGTTCGAGGAGTTCGGGGGTGCCGTAGAGCGGGGGTGGTGGGGGCGGCGGGGGTGCGGCGGGGTGGGCGGTGGGTGGCTGGGGTGGGCCGTAGGCGGCGGGCGGTGGGGGGCTTGCGGGGGCGGTGGCGGCGGGGGCGTAGGTGGGCGGTGGCGGGGTGGGGGTTGTGGCTGGTGGGCTCGGCGCGGCCGGGGGCTCGGTCGGCGCGGGCGCCGCGGAAGGCGGCTCTGTGGACGGCGGTTGTGCTGACGGCGGCTGCGCTGACGGCGGCTCCGCGGAAGGCGCCTGCGGGGCGGCGGGCTGTTCCGGGCGCGGGGCCTGCGGCAGCGGGGCCTCCGGAGGCGGGGGCGGGCCGAAGCCGCCCGGGCTGCCTTCGCCGGGTCGCCTGTCCTCGGGCACGGGCCGCTTGTCCTCGGGCACGGGCCTGTCTTCGGGCGCGGGCCGGCTGTCCTCAGGTACCGGCCGGTCCTCGGGCACCGGAGCGTCTTCGGACCCCGGCCGGTCTTCCGGCACCGGAGCGTCTTCCGGCACCGGAGCGTCTTCCGGCACCGGCCTGCCATCCCTGCCTTCGGGTTCGTTGGGTTCCATCGTCGGCTCCCCCCAGCCGTAGGACGCAGAACACCGACCAAGGGCGCGCGCCCCTGCCTCACGCCCCCAATTCCCCTACACTCGACGAAAGTTGGCGCTCCGTCAATCGCCCGTAACGGGCTGTTTCGAGTCGGGCTGTTTCGGGTCGACGGGCCCGGCCGGTGCCCCGTCCAGGCGCCGCAGGAAGCAGACCCGGTCGAGCCCGGGCCCGTCGTAGTCCCTGTGTACCGGGACTCCACCGGGACCGGTCCCGTCGCCCGGCTCGATCCCGAACCCCATGGCCCGGTGGAAGGCGATGGACCCGGCGTTCGACGGCGAGGTCACCGCCCGCACCAGCGTCCGCCCCTCCGCCGCCGCCCCCCGGAAGAACGCCTCGTACAACTCCCGCCCCACGCCCCGCCCACGCAGCGCCGGATCCACGCCGACGAAGTGGATGTACGCCTCGTCCACGGCGTCCGGCGGATGCATCCCGACCAGAAAGGCCCGCACCCCGCCCGCGTCCTCGCTCACGAGGCTCGTACGGGAGAAGAACTGCAGGAACAACTTCGGCAGCAGCAAGGAAAGTTCCCGCATCTCGGCGGGGGTGCGATCGGTCCACCAGGTCTGTACGGCGGCGACGACGCGGGGGTGGTCGTCGGGGCGGGCCCGGCGCAGCGTGACAGGGGCGAAATGGTCGAGGTCCGCCACGAAGTGGTCGAACTCGCCCGCTCGTACGCCCAGTACGAACGCCTCCCACTTCGCTTGGGTCGTTGTGACGACGTTGTCCGGGTCGTCGGTCGTGCGCAGGTGGACCGTGTCGCCGGTGCCGAAGGCGATCTCGATCCAGGGGCCGGGGCCCTCCTCGTCGTCGGGGGCGGCGCGGACCCAGGTCAGGGATTCGGGGCGGGTGTTGTCGGCCATGGGCGGAAGTATCGCCGACGTGTCGCGCCCCGGGTGGCGAAAGCCGTCCCGGGCGGAGCGGAAGCCGCCCCGGCCGCAGGTGCCGCGCCTAGACTGAGCCCGGCGGACTCCCGGGAACGGTGGGGTGGTTGACGGTGCGTAAGACGTGGCTGCTCGCGGCCGTCGCGTTCAGTGGGTCCACGGGGTTCATCGGGCTGCTGGTTCTCGGGACGTTCGTGGCGGCCGGGAGCATGGCCGGCGGGTCCGGGGGCGGCGGGAACGTCGGACTGGCCAAGGGTGCCGTGCCGACCACGTACCAGCCCCTCGTACAAAAGTGGGGCAATCTGTGCAAAGCCATCAACCCCGCCCTGCTCGCCGCCCAGCTCTATCAGGAGAGCGGGTTCAACCCGCGCGCGAAGAGCCAGGCCGCCGCGCAGGGGATAGCGCAGTTCATCCCGGGGACCTGGGCGACGCACGGGATCGACGGGGACGGCGACGGCGACCGTGACGTGTGGGACCCCAAGGACGCCATCCCGTCGGCGGCCTCGTACGACTGCAAGCTCGCCAAGTACGTGAAGGACGCCCCGGGCGACCCGACGAAGAACATGCTCGCCGCGTACAACGCGGGCGCGTACGCCGTGATCAAGTACGGCGGGGTGCCCCCGTACCGCGAAACGCAGAACTACGTCAAAATCATCACGACTCTGGAGAAGAGTTTCGCCAGGCCCATCGGGCGGGTGCAGCCGTCGCAACAGGCGGCGGGCGCCATCTACTACGCGCAGAAAAAGCTCGGCACCGAGTACCTGTGGGGCGGCAACGGCACCGCCGACCAGGGCGGCAAGTTCGACTGCTCGGGGCTGACCCTGGCCGCCTACCGCACCGTCGGCATCGAGCTGCCGCGCGTGGCCAACGACCAGTACAACGCCGGGCCGCACCCCAAGCGCGAGGAACTGCTCCCGGGCGACCTGGTCTTCTTCTCGGACGACCTCAGCAATTCGCGGGCCATCCGGCACGTGGGCATCTATGTCGGCGGCGGCTACATGATCGACGCACCCCGCCCCGGAGCCGTCATCCGCTTCGACCCGATCGATACGCCGGACTACTTCGGAGCCACACGGGTCACCGAAGATGGCGCAAAAGCGATCCCCGAGGAGCCGGTGGAGAAGCGGGTCGAGCGGCCCGCGGAGGAGCCGAAGGGGGAGTCCCCCGAGTCGGGGGAGCCCGGGGAGTCCGCCGAGCCGAGCGAGCCCGGAGGGAACGCGGCGGAGGGCGCGGCCGGTGAGCCGTCGGGGCGTCCTTCCGGTACGGCGTCGCCGGCCCCCGCCGGACGGCCTTCGGGGCGGCCGTCGGACGCGGGCGCCGACGTCTGACCCGGCCGCGCTCCGGCGCCCCACCGGCGTGTGATCCACTTGCTGAGCGGAGGCGTGCGCCGGGCGCGCGCGCCGCGTGATCTGGCTTGAACCCTCCGTTAAAGCAGCCCCCTGAGCTGCAGCGATGAGTCTCTCTTCGATAACGTCTGAGTGATCTTTCGGTGGAGAGTGGAACGTAGTGATGGGGACCAGGCGTTCCCTTGACTGGTACGGCGGCACGACTGCACTGACCACGGGGGTTGATGGAAGGGCGCGCGACAGGGCGCGCTCGCGAGTGAGAAGACAAGGGGCCACAGCATCATGGCTGGACTCGATGATTCCGGGTCGAACCCCGACGTCAGCCTGCTCTACGACATCAACGGCCTGGCCGAGGACGCCCCCGGCTGGCTCGCCAGGACGATGGAGTTCGTCGGTGAGTACGGACTGCTGCTCACCCTCGTCCTGCTCGTCGTGTGGTGCTGGTGGGGCGCACGCGCGCGCGGAGCGCTGGACGACGCGGCCTCGTCGGTCGCGGCCGTCGTGTGGGCACCGCTCGCCGCCGGTATCGCCGTCCTCGTGAACGTACCGATAAGAGGCTTCGTGGAGCGGCCCCGCCCCTTCGAGGACCACCAGGGCCTGGAGGTCCTGGTCGACGGCAAGACCGACTACTCCTTCGTGAGCGACCACGCGACGCTCGCGATGGCCATCGGCGTGGGTCTGTTCGTCGCCAACCGGAAGTTCGGCATCGCCGGCATCGCGCTCGCCGTGGCCGAGGGCTTCTGCCGCGTCTTCATGGGCGTGCACTACCCCACCGACGTGGTCGGCGGCTTCGCGCTCGGCACGGCGGTCGCGCTGCTCCTGTCCCCGCTCGCCATGGCCCTCCTGACACCGCTCGCCAAGGCCGTCGGCCGCTCCTCCGGCCGGGCGTCCCGCCTTGTGTGGGGCGGGGCCGGGGACGTCGAGCCGGTCGCCGCCCTGACCGAACAGGAGACGGCGCCGGGGAGCGACGAGCGGGACCTGGCGGCGTAGGACCAGAACCTCAGCAGGGGGCGGGCTACAGCGCCTGCGGGAACGAGAAGAATCGCGTCGGGTCGTAACTCTTCTTGAGCTTCTTCAGACGCGGCGCCGCCTGCCCGTAGTACGCCTCGCGCCAGTTGGTGAGCGTCGGGTCCGCGTAGTTCTGGTACGCCGCCCCGGAGGCGTAGCGCCGCAGTGCGCCGTGGGCCGTGTTCAGCCAGGCCTGTGAGGTCGTCCCGGAGGTGCCCGCGCGCCAGGAGACGACGTACTGCGCGAGCATCCGCGAACGACGGTGCACGAAGGCCGTGGCCGTCGGGTCGACGCGGTTGATGGCGCCGCCGAGCGCGGTCAGCGCGATGCTGCCCGCGGTGCCGCGTGCGCCGCGGACGTTCTCGATCTGGGTGAGCAGCGCGCGGATGCCGGCCGTGGACAGCGAGCGGTCGAAGAAGTCCGAGCGGGCCGCGTACGTCTCCCGGCCGAGCGCGCCGCTGGGCGTGCGCCCCGGCGTGGAGCCCGGCAGGTGGCACTGGGCGTCCTCGGCGAACGACGAGCAGCCCGCGTACACCTCCATCGCCTGCTCGTACGAGCGCCGCTTCAGGGACACGCTGCGGGCCGGGGCGCCCACCTTGTCGGCGAGGCGGTCCACGGCGTTCTGCAGCGAGCCGTACGTCCCGAGGGAGAAGGCGGCGACGGAGATGGTGGGCGTGCCGCCCGGCACCGCCGCGATGTGGGCCGACGACCAGATCTCGTCCGGCTGCGCCGGACCCCACTCCTGCCAGGCCTTCAGGACGGCGGCCGCCTTCGACCAGGGCCAGGTCAGGTACGCGGAGACGGCCTGCGGGGCCGGGTGGGTGCGGAAGGTGAGCTCGGTGACGATGCCGAACTGGCCGTTGCCCGCGCCGCGCAGCGCCCAGAAAAGATCCTTGTTCTCGTTCTTGTCGGCCCTGATCTGCTTGCCGTCCGCCGTGAGGAGCGTCGCCGAGGTGAGGCTGTCGCAGGTCAGGCCGTACGCGCGGGAGACCACGCCGTGGCCGCCGCCGAGGGTCAGGCCGCTGATGCCGACGGTCGGGCAGGAGCCCGCGGGGATGGTGACGCCTTTCGCGGCGAGCGCGCGGTAGACGTCGATGAGCTTGGCGCCGCCGCCGATGGTGGCGGTGGTGCCGCCGGCTCGGATGCGGTTCAGCTTCGATACGTCGATGATGAGGCGGCCCGTGCCGGAGGACCAACCCGCGTAGGAGTGGCCGCCGTTGCGGATCGCCACGGGGGTGTCGTGGGCGCGGGCGTACGCCAGTGTGGTGCGGATGTCGTCCACGCCTGCGACGTAGGCGACGGCGGTGGGCTTCAGGGTGTCGAAGCGGTTGTTGTAGAGCTGGCGGGCGGTGGCCCAGGCGGCCTCGTTGGGGCGGACCAGGGTGCCGTCCAGGTCCTTGGCGAGGGCCTTGAGGCTGGCCGGGGCGGAGGCGGCCGCCGATTTTATGGGGGTGGTGCCGGTTCCGGTGCTTGCGTCTGCTGTGGCACCGCTGGTGCAGGCGGTGGTGGTGCCCGCCGCGAGCGCGGCGGTGGCCGTTCCGAGGAACGTACGTCGTTGCATGGGCCCTCCCGTTGCTTCCCGCACATCGAGACGACGCGCGCGCTCCGCGGGTTCCCCGGGCCGGGGGTGCCGTTGGACTTCCCGGCACCGCCGGCCTGGGCTGTGCCCACCCGTGCCGCCCTGCGGCACGACTGCCCACAGCAGGTACGAGAGATCCGCGGACCGCGGGGCGGTTGCCCGCAGCAGGGAGCGAAGGAGGCGGGCGGACGCCGGACGGCCGTTTGTGGCACCGGAGGTGTGGGGTGGCTGCACGGCTGGTTGGCGGTGGCGCCGGTGCCGGCGTGGACGGGATGTGCCTGGAAACGGGAAGGGGGTCCCCCCTGCTCTTTAAGAGCTTGGGGGAGGGTGGGAGAAAATCCCGCCGCGCAGCGGCGGTGTCGAAGGGCGTCAGAGAGGCTCCGCGGCGTGGTGGGCCGCGTCGTCGCGGGCCTTGCTGCGCGCCCTGCGCGCGGGCCCCCGCCACCCGCACGTGCACCGCGCGGCACAGAAGGGCCCGTTCTCGACGGTCGAGGTGCGGTGGTGCGAGACGCGGTGGTGTCCGGTGGATTGCTGCTCTGCCACGCGCCCACGGTACGCCCGCCGGGTGAACGCCCTCCCGCGTGACGACGCCTCGTACCGGTCGTTAGTCGAAACGACAAGGGGCCGGGCCGGTTGACACATGGAGAGGCTGGGGGTCGGCAGGGCGATGGGGCAGCAGCGCAGGCACACGGGCAGAGCGGCCACCGCGGCCGCGGCCACCGCCGCCGTGATGGGACTGATGGCGCTCACCACGGGCTGCGTCGGCGACGGCGCCGCGGCGAGCGACGACCCGGCGGCGGCCGACCCCGCCGGCACGGTGCGCGGCGCCGCCGACTCCCTGGTGCGCGCGGGCAGTTCCAAGGCGCGTACGTCCATGGAGATGGCCAGCGGCGGCACCCGCGTGACGGTCACGGGCGAGGGGACGTACGACTTCCGGCGCCGCCTCGGCCGGTTCGAGGTCGTCCTGCCGCAGGACCCGGCGGGCAGCTCCGCCGAGCCCAGGCCCCCGGTCACCGAGCTCATGTCGGGCGGGGACCTGTACATGAAGAACCGCGGCGCGGGCGTGCCCGCCGACAAATGGGTGCGCATCGAGACGGCGTCCCTGTCCGACGGGAACCTCGTCACGGGCGGCGCCACCGACCCCTTCGTCGCCGCCGAACTCCTGCGCGGCGCGGGCAGGGTGACGTACGTGGAGCGGACCCGCGTCGACGGCGTCGACGTCGCGCACTACCGCGGCGTCGCGGACCTCGCCCGCGCCGCGCGGTCCGCGTCGAAGGAGCACGGCCCGGCGCTGCGGGCGGCGGCGGCAAAAGGGTTCAGCGCGGCGGGGGTGCCCTTCCACGCGTACGTCGACGAGGAGGGCCGGCTGCGCAAGCTCCGGCACCGGTTCAAGGTCTCCAACGGCGCGGTGGCGTCGACGACTTCGCTGTACGGCTTCGGGGCACCCGTCGACGTGACGCTGCCGAAGGGCGAGGACATCTTCGCCGGGAAGATCGCCGAGCGCTGAGCCGTTGCACAGGGGGCCGAAGGCGCCGGAGCCCCGGAGTGCCGGAGCGCGTCCGGCGAGGCCCCGCACGGCGGGGCGGGAGGGGGGAATGAGGGGTGGAATATGGTCCGTCCGTGCCATGCGCGGTGCGTAGACCGCTCCCTACCCTAGGAAGCCGGTACCGGCACAACCATGGTCAGGAAGAGGTGATGAACGTGGCTCCGGTGGGCGCGACGGCAGTTCAGGACCACGTCGCCCTCGCCGAGATCGAGCTGTGCGGCGAACTGATCATCGCGGCATCTGCCGCGCGCGGTGAGCGGCTCAGTGCCGACCGGATCGACGAGGTGTTGAGGGTCTCCGACGGGCTTGAGGGCCTTGAGGGCGGGGTGACCGGCGAGGACCGGTCCGAGTCCTAGCCCGGCACCCCGCCGCTACGTGCGCAGCATCCGCGCGATCGCCTTCGTCGCCTCCTCCACCTTCGCGTCGATCTCGTCACCGCCCTTGACCGCCGCGTCCGCGACGCAGTGGCGCAGGTGCTCCTCCAGGAGCTGGAGGGCGAACGACTGCAGGGCCTTGGTGCCGGCGGAGACCTGCGTGAGTATGTCGATGCAGTAGACGTCCTCCTCGACCATCCGCTGCAGGCCCCGGATCTGGCCCTCGATCCGGCGCAGCCGCTTGAGGTGCTCGTCCTTCTGTTTGTGATACCCGTGCGTCTTGTGCGCCGGAGCCGCCTCGGCGGCCTCGGCCGCCTGCTCGGGGCCGGAGGGCGCTTCGGTGGTCGTGGCCGCGCCGGCCGCCTCTGTGGTCGTCATCCCGTCCTCCTGTGCATACCCCTGGTGGGTATAGGGTAGCCGATTCCTCGGGTGGTGTGCTGATCACTGTGCCTGATGGGCGACACTGGGGTATGGCCGGTTAGCCGTGGCCAGATGATGCGCCTAGCATCAGCCTGACCGCATCCAAAGCATCCCGAGGACCCCACGTGCGATTTCGTCTGACCCCCAGGGAGACGAGCTTCTACGACATGTTCGCCGCATCCGCGGACAACATCGTCACAGGCTCCAAGCTCCTGATGGAACTGCTCGGGGCCGATGCCTCGGCCCGAGCCGAGATCGCAGAGCGTATGCGGGCCGCCGAACACGCGGGGGACGACGCGACGCATGCGATCTTCCACCAGCTGAACTCCTCGTTCATCACGCCGTTCGACCGCGAGGACATCTACTCCCTCGCGTCCTCGCTCGACGACATCATGGACTTCATGGAGGAGGCCGTCGACCTGGTCGTCCTCTACCAGGTCGAGGAGCTCCCCAAGGGCGTCGAGCAGCAGATCGAGGTGCTCGCCCGCGCCGCCGAGCTCACGGCCGAGGCCATGCCGCACCTGCGCACCATGGACAACCTCACCGAATACTGGATCGAGGTCAACCGCCTGGAGAACCAGGCCGACCAGATCCACCGCAAGCTGCTCGCCCACCTCTTCAACGGCAAGTACGACGCCATGGACGTGCTGAAGCTCAAGCAGATCGTCGATGTGCTGGAAGAGGCGGCCGACGCGTTCGAGCACGTCGCCAACACGGTGGAGACCATCGCGGTCAAGGAGTCCTGAGGCACCTCCATGGACACCTTCGCGTTGATCGTGACCATTGGCGTCGCGCTCGGTTTCACGTACACGAATGGCTTTCACGACTCCGCGAACGCCATCGCCACCTCCGTCTCCACGCGTGCGCTGACGCCACGTGCGGCGCTCGCCATGGCCGCGGTCATGAATCTCGCCGGTGCCTTCCTCGGCAGCGGCATCGCCAAGACGGTCAGCGAAGGGCTGATCGAGACGCCGCACGGCACGAAGGGGATGTGGATCCTCTTCGCCGGCCTGGTCGGCGCGATCGTCTGGAACCTGATCACCTGGTACTACGGCCTGCCGTCGTCCTCGTCGCACGCCCTGTTCGGCGGCCTGGTGGGCGCGGCGCTCGCCGGTGGCATCGGGGTCATCTGGTCCGGCGTCCTTGAGAAGATCGTCATCCCGATGTTCCTGTCGCCGCTGGTCGGACTCCTGGTCGGCTATCTGGTGATGTGCGCGATCATGTGGATGTTCCGCAAGTCCAACCCGCACAAGGCCAAGCGGGGCTTCCGGATCGCGCAGACCGTCTCGGCGGCCGGCATGGCGCTCGGGCACGGCCTCCAGGACGCCCAGAAGACCATGGGCATCGTGGTGATGGCCCTGGTCATCGCGGACGTCGAGGACGCCGGTGACCCGATTCCGATCTGGGTCAAAATCTCCTGTGCGGTGATGCTGTCGCTCGGTACGTACGCGGGTGGCTGGCGGATCATGCGGACGCTCGGCCGCAAGATCATTGAGCTGGATCCGCCGCAGGGGTTCGCCGCGGAGACCACGGGTGCGGGGATCATGTTCACCACCGCGTTCATGTTCCACGCGCCGATCTCGACGACTCACGTCATCACGTCGGCGATCATGGGTGTGGGGGCGACCAAGCGGGTGAACGCGGTGCGCTGGGGCGTCGCCAAGAACATCATCCTCGGCTGGTTCATCACGATGCCCGCGGCGGCGCTGGTCGCCGCGCTGAGCTTCTGGATCGTGAACCTCGCGTTCCTGTAACGCCGCCACGTACAGCTGTCGGGTACGACCGCCGCGTACAACGGAACGGGCCCGCCCCCCGGGAGCCAGGGGGCGGGCCCTTTGTGTCCCTGCGGTGGCACCGCCATGCAGCACCGCGGGGAGCTCGGAGTGCCCGTCGGTCAGCCGAAGCGGCCCGAGATGTAGTCCTCGGTCGCCTGGACCGACGGGTTGGAGAAGATGCGCTCGGTCTCGTCGATCTCGATGAGCTTGCCGGGCTGGCCGACCGCCGCGAGGTTGAAGAAGGCCGTGCGGTCCGAGACGCGGGCCGCCTGCTGCATGTTGTGCGTCACGATGACGATCGTGAAGCGCTCCTTCAGCTCGCCGATCAGGTCCTCGATGGCGAGGGTGGAGATCGGGTCGAGGGCGGAGCACGGCTCGTCCATGAGCAGGACCTGCGGCTCGACCGCGATCGCGCGGGCGATGCAGAGGCGCTGCTGCTGGCCGCCGGAGAGGCCGGAGCCGGGCTTGTTCAGGCGGTCCTTGACCTCGTTCCAGAGGTTCGCGCCCTTGAGGGACTTCTCGACGACGTCGTTCAGCTCGCTCTTCTTGTACGAGCCGTTGAGCCTCAGGCCCGCCGCGACATTGTCGAAGATCGACATGGTCGGGAACGGGTTCGGGCGCTGGAAGACCATGCCGATGGTGCGGCGCACGTTCACCGGGTCCACGCCGGAGCCGTACAGGTCGTCGCCGTCCAGCATGACCTTGCCCTCGACCCGGCCGCCGGGGGTGACCTCGTGCATGCGGTTCAGGGTGCGCAGGAACGTGGACTTGCCGCAGCCGGACGGGCCGATGAAGGCGGTCACGGAGCGCGGCTCCACGGTCATGGAGATGTCTTCGATCGCCTTGTGCGAGCCGTAGTAGGCGTTGAGGCCCGATACGTCGATTCGCTTGGCCATGGGGATCACTGCTTCTTTCGAGATGGGCGTACTGCCGTCGGTCGCTGTTTGGCCCCACTCGGCGGAGCCGAATGATGTCGCCTTAGCGACCGGTCTTCGGGGCCTTCCAGCGGGCGATGCCGCGGGCCACGAGATTGAGGATCATGATGAACGCGATCAGGGCCAGGGCCGCCGCCCAGGCACGGTCGTAACCGGCCTGGTTGCCCGACTGGTACTGCTGGTAGATGTACAGCGGCAGCGAGCCCTGGGCACCGTCGAACGGGTTCGTGTTGATGAAGGGCGTCGTCCAGACCAGGAGCAGGACGGGCGCGGTCTCACCGGCGATACGGGCGATGGCCAGCATGACGCCGGTCGTGATGCCGCCGATCGCGGTGGGCAGGACCACCTTCAGGATGGTGCGCCACTTCGGTACGCCGAGCGCGAGCGATGCCTCGCGCAGCTCGTTCGGGACGAGCTTCAGCATCTCCTCGGTGGAGCGCACGACCACCGGCATCATCAGGATCGACAGCGCCATGGCGCCGGCCAGGCCGGAGAAGTCGAAGCCCAGGATCAGGATCCAGAAGCTGAGGACGAACAGACCCGCGACGATCGACGGGATGCCCGTCATGACGTCGACGAAGAACGTGACCGCCTTGGCGAGCTTGCCGCGCCCGTACTCGACGAGGTAGATCGCGGTGAGCAGGCCGATCGGCACGGCGATCAGGCAGGCGAGGCCGACCTGCTGCAGGGTGCCGATGATGGCGTGGTAGATGCCGCCGCCGGCCTCGTCGTCCGCGACGACGCCCATGGAGTGGGTCAGGAAGTAGCCGTCGAAGACCTTCGAGCCACGCTTGACCGTCTCGAAGATCAGGGAGGCCAGCGGGACGACGGCGAGCAGGAACATCACCCACACCACCGAGGTGGCGAGGCGGTCCTTGGCCTGGCGGCCGCCCTCGACGGTCGCCGAGAGGACGTACGAGACGGCGACGAACAGGATCGCCGCGATCAGGCCCCACTGGATGCGGGAGTCCAGACCCGCGGCGAGGCCGATGCCGCAGCCCACGGCCAGCGAGCCGAGCGCGATGACGTACGGCGACCAGCGGGGCAGGCGTGCGGCCTTGAGGTCCGAGGGGGCGGGCTTGCCGCCGGGCGTGCCGGTCGGCTTCATGGTGGTGATGCTCATGCGTTGGCCCCCGAGTACTCCTTGCGGCGCGCGATGATCAGGCGGGCCGCGCCGTTGACCAGCAGCGTGATGATGAAGAGCACCAGGCCGGAGGCGATGAGCGCATCCCGGCCGTACTCGTCGGCCTCGCCGAACTTGCTGGCGATGTTCTGCGCGAAGGTGCCGCCGCCGTAGTCGAGCACGGACGCGTTGATGACGAAGCTCGGGGAGAGCACGGTGGCGACGGCGATCGTCTCGCCGAGCGCGCGGCCGAGGCCGAGCATCGAGGCGGAGATGATGCCGGAGCGGCCGAAGGGGAGCACCGACATGCGGATGACTTCCCAGCGCGTGGCGCCGAGCGCGAGCGCGGCCTCTTCGTTGAACTTCGGGACCTGGAGGAAGACCTCGCGGGTCACGTTGGTGATGATCGGCAGGATCATGATCGCGAGCAGGATGCCGACGGTCATCAGGGAGCGCGGGGCGCCGCCCTGGTACTCGAAGATGCCGGTCCAGCCGAAGTAGTCGTCGAGCCAGCTGTACAGGCCGGTCAGATGGGGGGCGACCACGATGGCGCCCCACAGGCCGTACACGATCGAGGGCACGGCGGCCAGCAGGTCGATCACGTACGCGATGGGAGCGGCGAGCCGGCGGGGCGCGTAGTGCGAGATGAACAGCGCGATGCCGACGGCCACGGGCACGGCGATCACGAGCGCGATGATCGAGCTCACGATGGTGCCGAAGACCAGGACGGCGATGCCGAAGTAGGGCTTGCCGCCCGTCGTGATGCCGGCGGGGTCCCACTCGAAGGTGGTGAAGAAGTTGCCGGTGTTGTCCGAGAGGGCGACGGACGTGCGGTAGGCCAGGAAGGCCGCTACGGCGGCCATGATCGCCAGGAGCGCGAGGCCGGAACCGCGGGAGAGACCGAGGAAGACCCGGTCACCCGGGCGGGTGGCGCCGCGGGCGGCGCGCTTCTGCTCGGCGGTCGTGGGCCTGTCGTCCTGGACGGGGGATGGCTGGGGCGGTGTGTCGGTAGGTATATCCATGGGGTTCTCCGGTCTGCGGAGCCGCCTGCCCGAGGGGGCGGTGGCTCCTGGCGGCGGTGCACCGGACGGCGCGGCCCGCCGGGGTGGCGGGCCGCACTCTTGGTCAGCTCAGGGTCTTGATGGTGTCGCGGACCTTGGTGTTGATCTCGGCGGGGATGGGGGCGTAGCTCTCGTCCTTCAGGAGGGCCTGGCCGTCCTCGCTCGCGATGTAGGTCAGGAAGGACTTGGTGGTGGCCAGGGTGTCGGCCTTGTTGCCCTTCTCGCAGACGATCTCGTACGTCACCAGGGTGATCGGGTACGCGCCCTCGGCGGTCGGCTTGTAGTTCAGCTCAAGGGCGAGGTCCTTGCCCTTGCCGACCGTCTTGGCCTCGGCGATCGCCTTGGAGGCGTTGTCGACCGTGGCCTTGACCGGCTCCTTGGCGCCCGTCTTCAGGTCGACGGTCTTGATGCCTTCCTTGGCGTACGACAGCTCCATGTACGAGATGGCGCCGGCCGTCTGCTTCACCTGCTGGGCGACACCGGAGGAGCCCTGCGCGGACTGGCCGCCCTTGGCCTCCCAGCTCTTGCCGGTCTCGTGCGGCCAGGCGTCCGGGGCGGCGCCCTTCAGGTACTTGGTGAAGTTGTCCGTGGTGCCGGACTCGTCCGAGCGGTGGAAGGCCTGGATCTTGGTGCCGGGGAGCTTGGCGTCCGGGTTGAGCTTCTGGATCGCCTTGTCGTCCCAGGTCTTGATCTTGTCGTTGAAGATGTCGGCGAGGGTCTTGGCGTCCAGGACCAGGCTGTCGACGCCCGGGACGTTGTAACCGACGGCAATGGGGCCGCCGACCATCGGCAGGTCGATGGCCTGGCTGGACTTGCAGACCTTCTTCGACTTCTCGATCTCGTCGGGCTTCAGGGCCGAGTCGGAGCCGGCGAAGGCGGTCTGGCCCTGCAGGAACGCGGTGATGCCCGCGCCGGAGCCGTCCGCCTTGTAGTTCAGCTGTACGTCCTTGCAGGCGGCGCGGTACTGCGCGACCCAGGCGTCGATGGCGTTCTTCTGCGCCGTCGAGCCGGAGGCCATGAGCTGGCCCTTGGCGCCGTCGCAGTCGATGTTGCTGGCGGCGTTGGACTTCTTGCCGCCGTCGCCGCTGTCACCCGTGTCATCCGAGCCGCACGCCGTGAGGGCCAGGGCGCCGGAGACGGCGAGAGCACCGAGGGTGAGGGCCCGCCGGTTCTTGCGCTGAAGCTTCACTTTCGGGAGTTCCTTCCGGGAGCCGCCGGACTGGGGCGGCGTGCGAGGTTTTTCGAGTGGCCATGGGTGGCCGTGGGCCGATCACGTACTGCCCGGGCGGTCTGGGCGAGCGCGCCACGCAGCACGTAAGGCTGAAATTAGGCAGAAGAGGTGAAGCGGCCGATGGCCGTAAATGAACGCGCGGTGAACCTACGCGGACTTTGTGGTTAGGTCACGGTCGGATTACGTCGAGCGCGGGCGCAAAGGGCCAAGTCGCCCGTCGGTCGGGCCGCCCGGGAAGGGGCTGTGGTGGCTCGATGTAGTCGATCGAGTCTCGATCGCGTTCCCGCAGTCTCCGTCTCCGTCTCCGTCTCCGGTCTGCGGCGCGCTCCCGGTGCGGGCACGTCCGTTCTGTCAGGTCCGTTCCGTCAGGTCCTCAGGCGTCTTCGGCCGGGTGGAGCGTGGTGAGGAGGGTGTCGAGGAGTTCGCGATCGCGAGGCTGGGTGAGGCGGGCGCGGGCCTCGGCCGGGGGGAGCCAGCGGAGGCGGTCGACCTCGTGGGTCGGGGTGAAGTGGCCGTGGGTGGCCTCGGCCGCCCAGTACTGGACCTCTTTGGGGCGGCCGCCCGCCTGGTAGCGGGCCGTGGGCAGGCGCGGGCCCGGCACGCAGTGGTGGCCCGTTTCCTCCGCCACCTCGCGTACGGCGGCGGTCAGCGGGTCCTCGCCGGGCTTCAGCTTTCCCTTTGGATGCGACCAGTCGTCCCACTTGGGCCGGTGGACCAGGCATATCTCCAGGGCGCCCGTGACCGGCGAGTGGCGCCACAGGACGCAGCCCGCGGCGCGGATCAGGTCCGGGGCGCCGGTCATGGCGCCGTGACCGCCTCGCGCAGCCAGGCCCGCTGGAAGGCGAAACGTGCCGCCTCCACCTCGTGGCGCTGGTCGGCGTGGAGCACGCCGAGGGCGTACGCGGTGGCCGGGGCGATGCGCGGCGTGCGGGCCGCCGATGCCGCCGCGGCGGCGGCGTCCGCTGCCTCGCGGTGCAGGTCCAGGGCCTGGCCCGCCTGGATGAGGCGGGGGTCCAGGGGGGCGTCGCCGAGCAGCACCTCCTGGGCGTAGCGGTGCAGGCGCAGCAGGGAGCGGACCTTCAGCCAGGGGGCGTCCTGGGCCTCCGGGGCCGTGTCCGCCGCCAGGCCGTGGACCAGGGCCTCCGCGTTGTACGGGTGGCCCGCGCGGACCAGGGGGAGGGCGGCGATCGCGTCCGCGAGCTGGGCCTCGGCCGCCGCGGCCAGCGGTTTCAGGTCCGCCTCGTGGGTGGGGCGGAGGGGGACCTCGCTGGCCAGTACGGCGACGTTGTCCGCCACCGCGTGGAAGCGGGAGGAGCCGAAGGCCTGGAGGGCGGCGGAGTGGGCCCGGGTGCGGGCCAGGGTGAGCTGGCGCTCGAGCAGCGCGGCGGCCTTGGCGGCGCCCACGGCCAGGGGGCCCGTCGCTTTCTTGGCCGGGCCCGCCTGGGCCGCCGCCCCCGGGGCTTGCGCCGGGAGCGAGCCTTGGCTGGCGCCTACATTCTCGGCACCGTGGGCCTGGGGCTGTGCCCACCCGTTCCGCCCTGCGGAACGCCTGCCCACAGCGGTAGCCGGGTCGGCTGTGGCTGCGGGCGGGATCTGTCCGGCGGAACGCCTGCCCACAGCGGTAGCGGCGGAGTCGGGTGCCTGCCCGCCGGGGTGCCTGCCCGCAGCGGTAGCCGGGTCGCCTGTGGCTGCGGGTGGGATCCGGCCTGCGGGGTGCCTGCCCGCAGCGGTTGCGGCAGGACCGGGTGCCTGCCCGGCGGGGTGGCCGCCTGCGGTGGTGGAGGGGTCCGGTGCGGATGTGGATGAAGGGTGGGTGGGTGGGGGATATCCGCCGCGGAGCGGCGGGGTTGATGGGGTCGGCAGGGATGCCGAGGTGGCCGGTGCCGGGGCCGTCGTCGGGGGTGGGGACGACAAGCGGTGCAGGGCGCCCAACAGCCGTTCAAGCCGCGCGGCGTAGGCGTGTTCGCGGGCCAGCGTGCCCGACAGCCAGGCCAGTTCGGGGCGGAGGGACTCCGTCCAGTCGGGGTCGAGCAGCGGCCGGAAGGTGTGCAGCGAGGCGCCGATGCGGCGGGACGCGCGCCGCAGGGAGCGGGCCGCCGCCAGGGACTCCTCGGCCCCCTGCGCGTCCGTCGAGGACTCGCGGTGCAGCCGCAGCGAGCGGAGGAAGTCGGTCGCCTGGTCCTGCAGGTAGACCGACAGGGCCTCGCCCGCCGTCATCTCATGGTGTTGCTGTGCCACGCCGGCGCCTCCGGGCGTCTATGAGCATCTCCTGTACGTTCCGCAGGGGCTGGCCGTCCGGGTCCGTGGCGTGCCGCGTCCAGTTGCCGTCCGCCCCCAGGTGCCACGAGGCCGTGGTGTCCGACATGCCGGTGTCCAGGAGCCGGTTCAGGGTCGCCCGGTGCGCCGGGGACATCACCCTGACCAGTGCCTCGATACGGCGGTCGAGATTGCGGTGCATCATGTCGGCGCTGCCGATCCACACCTCCGGCTCGCCCCCGTTGCCGAAGGCGAAGATCCGGGAGTGCTCCAGGAAGCGCCCGAGCACGGAACGTACGCGTATGTTCTCCGACAGACCCGCGACGCCCGGCCGCACCGCGCAGATCCCGCGCACCCACACGTCCACCGTCACGCCGGCCTGCGAGGCGCGGTACAGCGCGTCGATGACGGCCTCGTCCACGATCGAGTTGACCTTGATGCGGACGTAGGCGGGGCGGCCCGCGCGGTGGTGCTGTATCTCCCGGTTGATGCGGGTGATCAGGCCGTCGCGCAGGGACTTGGGGGCCACGAGCAGGCGCCGGTAGGTCTCGCGCCGCGAGTAGCCCGAAAGCCGGTTGAAGAGGTCCGAGAGGTCCGCGCCGACTTCCTGGTTGGCGGTGAGCAGCCCCAGGTCCTCGTACAGGCGGGCGGTCTTGGGGTGGTAGTTGCCGGTGCCCACGTGCGAGTACCGGACGAGGTTGTCGCCCTCCTGGCGGACCACGAGCGACAGCTTGCAGTGCGTCTTCAGACCGACCAGGCCGTACACGACATGGCAGCCGGCCTCCTCCAGCTTGCGCGCCCACTTGATGTTGGCCTGCTCGTCGAAGCGGGCCTTCAGCTCGACGAGCACGAGCACCTGCTTGCCGGACTCGGCGGCGTCGATCAGCGCGTCCACTATGGGCGAGTCGCCCGAAGTGCGGTACAGCGTCTGCTTGATGGCGAGGACGTTCTCGTCGGCGGCGGCCTGCTCCAGGAAGGCCTGCACGGACGTGGAGAACGAGTCGTACGGGTGGTGCAGGAGCACGTCGTGGTCGCCGCGCAGCGCCGCGAAGATGTCGGGCGCCTGCGCCGACTCGACCTCCGCGAGGTCGCGGTGGGTGCCCGCCACGAACTTCGGGTACTTCAGCTCGGGCCGGTCCAGGCCCGCGATGGCGAAGAGGCCGGTGAGGTCGAGCGGCCCCGGCAGCGGGTGCACCTCCGACTCGCCGATCTTCAGCTCCCGCATCAGCAGGTTGAGGATCTGCCGGTCGATGGACTCCTCGACCTCCAGGCGCACCGGCGGCCCGAAGCGGCGCCGCATCAGCTCCTTCTCCAGCGCCTTGAGGAGGTTCTCGGCGTCGTCCTCCTCGACCTCCAGGTCCTCGTTCCTGGTGAGCCGGAACATGTGGTGCTGCTTGATGTTCATGCCCGGGAACAGTTCCTGGAGGTGCTTGGGCGCGGCGATGACGTCCTCGATGGGGACGTACCGCTGCGGGGAGGCCTCCAGGAAGCGGGAGAGCAGCGGCGGCACCTTCACGCGCGCGAAGTGCTCATGGCCGGTGACCGGGTTCTCGATCACCACCGCGAGGTTCAGGGACAGGCCCGAGATGTACGGGAAGGGGTGCGCGGGGTCGACGGCCAGCGGGGTGAGGACCGGGAAGATCCGGTGCATGAAGAGGGTGTAGAGCCGGGACTGCTCCTTGTCGGTGAGCTCGTGCCAGCGCACCACGTGGATGCCCTCGTCGGCCAGCGCCGGGGCGATCTCTTCCTGGTAGCAGGCGGCGTGCCGGGCCATGAGCTCGCGCGAGCGGTTCCAGATCAGCTCCAGGACCTCGCGGGGCTGGAGCCCGGAGGCCGATCGGGTGGCGACGCCGGTCGCGATGCGGCGCTTCAGTCCCGCCACCCGGACCATGAAGAACTCGTCCAGGTTCGAGGCGAAGATCGCCAGGAAGTTCGCCCGCTCCAGGAGCGGGGTGTTCGGGTCCTCGGCGAGCTCCAGGACGCGTTCGTTGAAGGCGAGCCAGCTCCGCTCCCGGTCCAGGAAGCGGCCCTGCGGCAGCTCGGCGCCGCCGTACCCCGCCTGGGCGTCCTCGTCGTACCCGTCCATCTCGGAGTCCAGGTCCGGGTCCAGGTCGGAGACGGTGGCCGCGATGGTGTGCGGCCGGTGCGCGGCGAGGGTGCCGACGGACGGCTGCGCGTGCCGCACCCCGGCGGCGGCGCGGTCGTCGGCGTGCTGGTTTTCGGACTGCGCGGTGGGCTCGCTCATGGACCTATTCTTCCGCGCGGTACCCCATCCGGGCGCGCCGGAGACCTCGGGCGCGAGACGGACCTGGCCGTTCGCGCGCGCTCCGTCGTCCGGGGCGGGCTCGGGCACGGTGGGGGGCTGCATTGCCTGAGCTTCGCAAGGCTGTCTGAATCAATGGTTACGCCGACATGACGCCTGGGGGGTCGCATAGGAACCCCCAGGCGACTCCCCTCGGGTGTGGTGCAGCCCTGCCCCTACGACTCCGTGCGGTACATCAGGTCCGTCTCGTACGTCACGAAACCGAGCCGCTCGTACACGCCGACCGCCGCCTTGTTGTCCGCGTCGACGTACAGCATCGCCGTCGGCAGCCCGGCCGCCGCGAGGTGGCGCAGGCCCACGGTGGTGAGCGCCTTGCCGAGCCCGCCGCCCTGCGCGCCCGGCCGCACCCCGAGGACGTACACCTCACCGAGCCCCTCCGCCGCGTGCACCTTCGTCCAGTGGAAGCCGACGAGCTCGGCGCCGCCGCTCTCCGTCACGCGCTCGGCGAGGAAGAAGCCGGCCGGGTCGAACCACGGCTCCGCCTTGCGGTCGTCGAGGTCGCGCTGGGTCAGGGAGCCCTGCTCGGGGTGGTGGGCGAACGCCTCCGCGTTCACCGCGAGCCAGGCGGCGTCGTCCTCGCCGGGCACGAAGGTACGTACGCGGACACCCTCCGGAAGCACCGGCTCGGGCAGGTCCAGGTCCGCCAACGGGCGCCGCATCTGGCGCAGTTCGCGGAACAGGGTCAGGCCGAGCACCTGGGCGAGGTGGCGCGCCGCGGAGTGCCCGCCGTGCGCCCACACGCGCAGGCGGCGCCCGGACTCGGCGAGCAGCGCGCTGCCGAGCGCGCGGCCGTGCCCGTGGCCGCGGTGCGCGGGGTGCACGACCAGCTCGGCGGCCGGGGCCTCGATCGGGTCGGTGTCCTCCAGCTGCGCGTATCCGATGAGTTCGGGGCCGACGGTAAGAAGGAGATGACGTACGCCCGCCCGTGCCCCGCCGCGCAGTTGCAGTCGTCCCTGCTCGGACACGGCCTGCTGGCCGTCGGTACGGGCGGCATCGGCGAGGAGCCCGAGCACGGCATTGGCCTGACCGGCCGGGAGCTCGTCGACGGTGTCGATCTGGCGGAGGGGGGCGGGGGTCCCTGCGGGCTGCTCGTCAGTCATGGGTAGAGCCTACGGCGGCGGCTGGGGCGGCAATATAAAGCCTGTCCGGCGATTGAGGACGAGCGCGCAGCGCGATGAACCTCAGCCGAAGCGCTCCCGCAGACGAATGGCAACCAGCCTGTAACCAGGAACCCTCTGTTGCGCTACGCGCGTTGACCCTAGGCTTCCCGACGGCCCAAGTCGTCCGCAACGCCCCCGGGGGGATTCGTGTCCGCCACACCCAAGCATCGAAGGCCCAGGCGCCGAGCCAGTCGCGTCCTCGCCGTCGCGGCGGGCCTCGCCACCGTCGGCGCGCTCGCCGCCGCGCTGCCCGCGAACGCGGGCCAGGACGGGCGGGGCGGGGCGTCCGCCAAGGACAAGAAGCGCACCGTCGACGTGCAGCTGCTGTCCTTCAACGACTTCCACGGCAACCTCCAGCCGCCCGCCGGGTCCTCCGGCCAGGTCACCGAGAAGCAGCACGACGGGACCGAGAAGAAGATCGACGCGGGCGGCGCGGAGTACCTCGCGACCTCGCTGCGCACGGCCCGCAAGAACCACCCGTACTCCATCACCGCCGCGGCCGGCGACCTGATCGGCGGCAGTCCGCTGCTGTCCGGGCTCTTCCACGACGAGCCGACCGTCGAGGCGCTGAACAAGATGGACCTCGACGTCACCAGCGTGGGCAACCACGAGTTCGACGAGGGCGCCAAGGAACTGGCGCGCATCCAGAACGGCGGCTGTCACCCCAAGGACGGCTGCTACGAGAAGGACAAGCACGGCAAGCCCAAGAAGTTCAAGGGCGCCGACTATCCGTATCTGGCCGCGAACGTCACGGACGAGAAGTCCGGCAAGCCCATCCTCAAGCCCTACTGGGTGTGGAAGCACAAGGGCGTGAAGGTCGGCTTCATCGGTGTGACGCTCGAAGGCACCCCCGACATCGTCTCCGCCGACGGCATCAAGGGCCTGAAGTTCCACGACGAGATCAAGACGGTCAACAAGTACGCGAAGATCCTCGACAAGCAGGGCGTGAAGTCCATCGTCACGCTGATCCACGAGGGCGGCTCCCCGGCGAGCCAGGCGTACAACTACGACTGCGACTCCCCGGGCGCGGGCGACGGCATCTCCGGCCCCATCACCGGCATCGCCAAGGGCATCACGCCCAAGGTCGACGCGATCGTCACGGGCCACACCCATCAGGCGTACGTCTGCACCATCCCGGACCCCTCGGGCAAGCCGCGCATGGTCACCTCGGCGTCCTCGTACGGCAAGCTCTACACGGACACCACGCTGACGTACGACCGCAGGACCAAGGACATCGTCCGCACCAGCGTGAAGTCGGCGAACCACGTCGTCAGCCGTACGCAGCCCAAGGCCGCCGACATGACGCGCCTCATCGGGCGCTGGGACAAGCTGGCCGCGCCGATCGCCAGCAAGCCGGTCGGCTATATCTCCGGCGACATCCCCGGTCGCGGCGCCACCTCGCCCGAGTCCCCGCTCGGCGACCTCATCGCCGACGCGCAGCTCGCGCATGCCAAGTCCCTGGACGGCAAGGCCGACCTGGCTCTGATGAACCCGGGCGGGATCCGCTCCGACCTCGTCCACAAGGCGAGCGGCAGCGAGGGCGACGGGGTCGTGACGTACGGCGAGGCGTTCACCGTGCAGCCGTTCAGCAACACCGTGAACCTCGTCGACCTCACCGGCGCGCAGCTCCTGACCGCGCTGCGGCAGCAGGTCAGCGGCCCGAACGAGGCCTCGCCGAAGATCCTCCAGGTGTCCGAAGGCCTCACCTACACGCTGGACATGACGAAGACCGGCGCCGACCGGATCGTCGCCGACTCCGTGAAGCTGAACGGCAAGGCGCTGGACCCGGGCGCCACCTACCGCGTCGCCCTGAACTCCTTCCTCGCGGGCGGCGGCGACGGCTTCGCCGAGCTGGGCAAGGGCACGAAGCCGCTGGTCGGCGGCGACGACCTGAAGGCGCTCAACGACTACTTCGCCGCCAACTCCTCGGCGGACAAGCCGATCGCGCCGCCGAAGGCGGACCGCATTACCGTTGTGAAGTAGCTCTCCGGCGAACAAGCTTGGGGTGGGGTGTGAACGTATGGTGAGATCGCTTGATGCGTTCCCCCCACCGCATGGCCGTTTCTGATCCGTCCGAAGAGATATCCCCCCACAATCCGTACGAAGAGCTCGCCGCCCTCGCGCCCAGCCCCCTGGAGGACTTCCTCGAGGAGGACCCCGACGACGCGACCGCGGCCGAGACTCCGTGGGCGCCGCCCAACCACCGGCGCGGCAGCCGCAGGCGCCGCAACCGGTTCGCCGGGCTCCCGCTGGCCGTGAAGGCCGTCGTCGCCCTCGCCGTGGCCGCCGCGTTCCTGGTCCTCGTCGACCGCTGGGCCCTGCTCTACGCCGAGCACGAGGCCGCCGACAAGCTCAAGGACCAGCTCGACCTGAGCGCGGCGCCCGAGGTCGACATCGAGGGCTTCCCCTTCCTCACGCAGGTCTTCGACCAGCGCCTTGACGAGGTGAAGGTGACCGTCCCCGATGTCGCCGCCGACCGCGTCTCGCTCGCCAAGGTCTCCGCGACCGCGACGGACGTGACCATGAAGGGCGACGGGCCCACCTCCCTGCACGGCGCGGTCATCGGCCAGATGCGCGGCGAGGTGTTGCTCTCCTTCGACGACCTCAACCGTGAGCTGGGCGCCTCCCAGGTCACGTTCACCGGCCACGGCCGCGACAAGGTCTACGCCCGCGGCACCCTGCCCGTCGCCGGGCACGACCTGAAGGTCCGCGCCGACGCCCGCATCGAGCGCAACGGCGACCGCGGCGTCGCCACCGACATCGACCGGATGCGCCTGGACATCGGCGACATGGCGACGTACCGCCCTGGCGCGCGGGAGTCCGAAGGGCTGCACCTCAGCCGCGAGGGCGCCCGCCGCGTGGCCGACGAATCGACCAAGGCGAAGGCCCTGCTCGCGGTGCCCGCGATCGCCCAACGGCTCGGCGTGCCGGACGCGGCGGCGCGCGAGGCGCTGCGCAGCGACGCCAGGCTCAACGACGTCACCGGCTCACCGAAGTTCGTCGACGACGTGATGCGGCTGAACCTGATCGACGTGGCGATGGGCCACCCCGCCCTCCTGAAGAAGCTGGGCCTGGACCCGGCCCTGCTCAAGGGCCTCGACGACCTCACCCGGCCCGTCCTCGTCGACCGTCTGTCGCTGGCCTTCCAGCTGCCGAAGCTGCCGGGCGAGGGCGCCATGCGGCTGCGGGACGTGACGGTGGAGAAGGACGGGATCCGGGTGGGGATCGAGGGGTACGGGATCGGGTTCGGGAAGTAGGCCCGGGAAGTAGGGCTCCGGGGGCGAAGTAGGGCTCCAGGGGGGCGTCGGGCGGCCTCACACGGCGGACCGGCCGGGCAGGTCCAGGACCGGCCCCGGGAACGCCGCCCGCAGCCGTCTGTCGTGCGTCACGACGACCAGCGTGCCGGCGTACGTCGCGAGCGCCGCCTCCAGGTCCTCGACCAGGGAGGGCGCGAGGTGGTTGGTCGGCTCGTCCAGGAGGAGCAGGTCGTACGGGCGCGTGACCAGGCGGGCCAGTTCGAGGCGGCGGCGCTGTCCCGTGGACAGGGCGCCCACCGGTCGGCGCAGGTCCTCCGCCCGGAACAGGCCGAGGGCGAGCAGCTCGTCGGCCCGGTCCGCGCCGAAGGCGGCGAGCAGCGAACGCGCGCCCTCCGCGCGGGACAACGGCGCCGCCACCTGCCGCAGCAGCCCGACCCGGGCGGGGCCGCGCACCGTGGCACCCGGCTCCGGCGCGAGCTCGCCCGCGAGGACCCGGAGCAGCGTGGACTTGCCCGCGCCGTTGGGACCGGTCACGAGCAGGCGGCCCCCGGCCGGGACGTGCAGGGCGTCGAGCGCGAGCCGCCCCGGTACGCGCACGTCCGCGAGATCGACCGCGCACCGGGCCGCTCCCTCGACGCCTGCCGTGAAGCGCAGGGGCTCCGGCGGCGCGGGCACGGGGTTCTCGCTCAGGCGCGTGAGGCGCTCGCGGGCATTGCGGATCCGGCTCATCGCGCCGTGCGCCCGGGACCGGGCCCGGAAGGCGCCCGCGCCGCTGAAGGCCGCCGGGGCCTTGCGGGGGATCGCGTCGAGGCGTCCGACGGCGGAGTCGGCGAGCCGTGACTGCCGGGCCACTTCGGCGCGCCACTCCTCGTACTCCCGCTCGTGCCGGGCCCGTTCGGCGGCCTTGGCCGTCAGATAGCCCGCGTAGCCGTCGCCGTAACGCCGTACAGAACGAGTGACATGGTCGACCTCCAGGATGGTGTCGGTGACGCGGTCGAGGAACATCCGGTCGTGGGTGACGGCGACGAGGGTGCCGCGGTGGGCGCGCAGCCGCTCCTCCAGCCAGGCCACGGCCTCGTCGTCGAGGTCGTTGGTCGGCTCGTCGAGGAGCAGCAGCTCGGGCGCGGAGGCGAGGGTCGCGGCGAGGGCGAGCCGGGACCGCTGCCCTCCGGAGAGGGTGCCGAGCCGCCGTGAACGGTCGAGTCCGGTGGGCTCGCCCAGGTGCCGCAGGGCGATGTCGACGCGGCGGTCCGCGCCGTAGCCGCCGCGCGCCTCGAACCGCGCGACGAGCGCGGCGTAGGCGTCGTACGCGTCCGGGCCCGCGCCGTCCAGGGCCGATCCCGCCGCGTGGATGCGCCGCTCCAGGGACCGCAGTTCGGCGAGCGCGAGGTCGACGACGTCGCCCACGCGTGCGCTGTCCGGCAGGTCCAGGGTCTGGGCGAGATGCCCGGTGCCGCCCGGGGCGACGACGGTGACGGTGCCGTTGTCGGGCCGCTCGCGCCCGGCGAGCAGCCGCAGCAGCGTGGACTTGCCCGAGCCGTTGTCCCCGATGACGCCGGCCTTCTCGCCCGGCCGGACGGCGAGGCGGACGCGGTCGAGGACGAGGTGGTCGGCGTAGCGCTTGGTGACGTCGGTGAGGGTGAGCTGCGAGGTGACGGTACGGGGGGCGGGTGCTGCTGGGGCACGGAACAAGTGGGGCTTCTTTCGCAGGGGGCGGGTGAGTGATCCACAGGCGAGACGTATCGTCTCGCCAGCGGAACGACCTCACCGTAGCCCCTCTCGCACACTTACGCAAGACGCAGCGTCTCGTTGGCGTCGAGGATCCGCGGATTCGCGCCCGGCGCCTCAGGGCGTCGCGGGCGGCGGCGTCCCCGCCCCCGGCAGCCGTACCGTCACCACCGTGCCCCCGCCGTCCGCGGGCCCGAGCGCGACCTCGCCGCCCGCGTGCCGGACCGTGCGCGCCACGATGGACAGGCCGAGCCCGGAACCGGGCAGGCCCCGGGCCGCCGGTGAGCGCCAGAACCGGTCGAAGACGTGCGGGAGTTCGTCCTCGGGGATGCCGGGCCCATGGTCCCGTACCGTCAACTCCCCACCCTTCAGGCCGACTTCGATGGCCGACCGCGCCGGGCCGAACTTCACCGCGTTGTCGAGAATGTTCACGATCGCCCGTTCCAGGGCCGCGGGTTCCGCGCGTACGTACCAGGGGTGGAGGTCGGCGTCGAAGGTCAGCTCGGGCCCGCGGAGCCGGGCCCGCTCCAGGGCCGCGTCCACGACGTCGTGCAGCGCGACCACCTGCACCTTGCCGCCCGACTGGGCCGCGTCCGGCCGGGACAGCTCCTGCAAGTCGCCAATCAGGGAGGCCAGTTCGGTCATCTGGGCCTTCACGGAGGCGAGCAGGGCCCTGCGGTCGTCGGGCGGGATGGCACGCCCGGTCTCGTCGCTGCGGGCGAGGAGTTCGATGTTGGTCCGCAGCGAGGTCAGCGGCGTACGCAGCTCATGCCCCGCGTCCGCGATGAGCTGCTGCTGGAGGTCGCGCGAGGAGGCGAGGGCGGAGGTCATCGCGTTGAAGGACCGGGACAGGCGGGCGATCTCGTCGTCGCTGTCGTCGTCGGTGGGCAGGCGCAGGTTCAGGTCCTCGGTGCGGGCGACGTGCTCGACGGCGGCGGTGAGCTCGTCGACGGGGCGCAGGCCGGTGCGGGCCACCCAGAGGCCGGCGGCACCGGCGCCGAGGACGCCTACGCCGGCTACTGCGGAGAGGACGAGGACGAGGTTGCTGAGGGTGTCCTGGACCTCGCTGAGAGGGCGGGCGACGGAGACGGCGTAGGAGGAGCCCGGCAAGGGGTAGGTGAAGACGCGGTATTCGTCCCCATTGGCCGCGGTCGCGTCGTGGAAGGACTCCGAGACCTCGCGCCGCGCGACCGCCGTGTCCGACTCCTTGAGCTTGATCTCCTGCTTGCCGAGGATGATGCAGCTGCCGCCGGTCTGGTCGACCACCTGGACCGTCTGCTTGTACAGGTCGGGCCGGTCGCTGCCCGAGATGACCGAGTGCCGGCACCGACCAGTGCTGTCCACCTGGCTGTTGACGAAGTCGTAGGGCACATTGGTGTCGCGCAACGCGTCGTCCAGCGAGCTCACCAGCACGTTCCGTACGACGAACCAGCACGCCACCGCCGCGGCCGCGACGGCGACGGCGACCGCCGTGGCGACGAGCAGGGCGAGCCGGGAGCGCAGCGGGAGCGCGCGGAAGCGGCGGACGACCCGGTTCACGCGCCGCCGCCGGGGCCCGAGGCGTCGGCGCGCAACACGTACCCCACCCCCCGCACCGTGTGCACGAGGCGCGGCTCGCCGCCCGCCTCCGTCTTGCGGCGCAGATACATGACGTACACGTCGAGGGAGTTGGAGGACGGCTCGAAGTCGAAGCCCCACACGGACTTCAGGATCTGCTCGCGGGTGAGGACCTGGCGCGGATGCGCGAGGAACATTTCAAGGAGCGTGAACTCGGTACGGGTCAGCTCGACCGTGCGCGCCCCGCGCGTCACCTCGCGCGTCGCCAGGTCCATGCGCAGGTCCGCGAAGGCCAGCGTGTCGCCCTCCGTCGCCTGCCCGGCGGCGGTCGCGTACGAGCTGCGGCGCAGCAGGGCGCGGATGCGGGCGAAGAGCTCGTCCAGCTCGAAGGGCTTGACCAGGTAGTCGTCGGCGCCGGCGTCGAGTCCCGTCACGCGGTCGCCGACGGTGTCGCGCGCCGTCAGCATCAGGATCGGCGTGGTCGATCCGGTGGCGCGCAGCCTGCGGGCGGCCGTGAGGCCGTCCATGCGGGGCATCTGGATGTCGAGTACGACCAGGTCGGGGTGGTGGGCCGCGGCCTTCTCCAGCGCGTCGGCGCCGTCCACGGCGACGTCTGTGGCGTAGCCCTCGAAGGCGAGGCTGCGCTGCAGGGCCTCGCGTACGGCGGGTTCGTCGTCGACGATCAGGATGCGCTGTTGAGTTTGCGAATGTTCGCGGTGCTCACGGTCGCCTTCGGCGGGGCTCATGGGTTTCTCTTCGGCTCTCTGCTGCGGTGCGGACGGGGCGCCTTTCAGCGTCGCATGGGCGGGGGGTGTGTGCCGCTGCGCGGTGCTCTCCCCACTGTGTCCATTAGCGCGCTCCGCGCGCGGGCGCCCCTTCCCGAAACCGGGGGCTCCGCCCCCGGACCCCCGTATCGGCCTGAACGGCCTCGTCCTCAAACGCCGGACGGGCTTTTCCCCACCCACCCGCCCTTACTACCTGCCGGAACAGCCCGCCCCGGGCACATCTCAGCCCGTCCGGCGTTTGAGGACGAGCCGCGAAGCGGCGATCGGCGGCGGCCCGTCCCACCCGCCCGGGACACCCACCCTGCTGGGGTCCAGGGGGCGCAGCGCCCCTGGTTTCGGGAAGGGGTGGGACTGGGGAAAGCCCCGCAGGGCTCTCAGCCAGTAGCCCCCGCCCGCAGCTTCGCCAGATCCCCCTTGACCGTGTTGATCGGGATGGCGAACCCGAGCCCCACACTCCCGGAGCCCGACGCGCCAGCGGACTCCGCCGAACTCGGCGAGTACATAGCGGAGTTGATCCCGACAATGTTCCCGTCCATGTCGATGAGCGCACCCCCGGAGTTCCCGGGATTGAGCGAAGCGTCGGTCTGCAACGCCTTGTACGTTGTCTTGGAAGACCCGGTGTCACCGTTGAACTGCTCCCCGCCGAACTCGAACGGCCACCCGCCCCCGGGCCCCTGCCCGTCACCACCCTGCCCCTGCCCCTGCCCCCGCCCGGGATCCGCGGACACGGTCACGTCCCGGTCGAGCGCGGAGATGATGCCGCTGGTGACGGTCCCGGTCAGCCCCTCGGGCGACCCGATGGCGACGACCTCCTGCCCGACCTGCACGTCGTCGGAGTCCCCGAGGCTCGCGGCCTTCAGCCCGGACGCGCCCTCCAGCTTGATCAGCGCGAGATCCTTCTTGCTGTCCGTACCGACGGTCTTCGCCTGGTACGACTTGCCGTCGCTGGTCCGGACCGTGATCTCGGTGGCGCCGGAGACGACGTGGTTGTTGGTGACGATCTCGCCGTCGGAGGTGACGATCACGCCGGAGCCGGTGGACTTGCCGGCGCCGGTGGTGGCGTTGATCTCGACGATGCTCGGCGAGACGGCGGCGGCGACACCGGCGACGGTGCCCTTGCTGCCGGTGGAGACGCTGGTCCCGTTGACGTTCTTCGCGCCGCCGCTGCCGTTGTCGTCGCCGGTCAGCGTCTGTACGGCGTACGCGGTGCCGCCGCCGACGGCCGCGGCGGCGAGAGCGACGGCGGCCAGCAGGGCGACGGGACCGCGGGCGCGGCGGCCCGACCGGTGCGGGCCCGGCATCGGCATCGGTGTCGGCATCGGCGTCGGGGCCTGGGCGGGCGGAGGCGGGTACTCGCCGTTCTGGCGGAAGGGTTCTGTCATGTCCCCGAGCGTCGTCCCCGTACATGAGAGCGGCCTGAGCCCGCCCTGAGAAGCTCGCCAAAACGGCGTTCGCCCCAAATAAGGGTGCTGAACCCGAAAGCGTCAGGAGCGTCGGCCCCGCCCCAAGCCCTCAGCCCCGCGCTAACCCCTCAGCCCCGCACCAAGCCCTCCAGCGCCGCCACCGCGTCAGTCGCGTACGACAAGGTCACCGCCCCGGGCGCCCGCGCCACCCGCTGCGCGAGGCCCGCCGCCAAGGCGTGCGCGGCCGGGGCCAGGCGGGCGGCCTGCTCGGGCGTCGTACGGACGGGGCCGGACGGACCGGACGGACCAAACGGACCGGACGGGCCAGACGGGACGGACGGACCGTCGACCGCGCGGCCCGTGAACAGGCGCTCCAGCAGCCCCGCCACCTCCGCCGCATGGCCGTCGAGCGTCCGCGCCAGCTCCTCGTCGCGCAACGCGACCACCGCCGCCTCCAGCTCGAAGGCGAACCACCGCGGCGCCCGCGGATCCGCGGCGAACCCGTGCATGACCCCGGCGAACGCCCGCAACGCGTCCCGCAGGGACAAGCCCTCGTCGTCGAGCAGAGCCGTGAGCCGGTCGCGGAGCCGCAGGGTGAGGCGTTCGACGGCGGCGAGGAGGAGTCCCCGCTTGCTCCCGAAGATGGAGTACACGGCTCCCGTGGTGAGACCGGCCCGCTCGGCGATGTCCTCCAGGCGGGCGGCCTGGTAGCCGCGCGCCGCCATCTCGGCGACGGCCGCGTCGATGAGCGCGTCCCGGTTCTGCTCCCGACGCTCGCCCCGCTTCATTCGCGTAATTCCCGTACCCGTCAACGCCCTTGCTCCTTCTCCGTACCCGTCAACGTCCCTGCTCCTTGTCCGACGTGAGCCGCTCCGATGTGATGAGCCGCGCCACCGTCAGCAGCGCCGCCCCCAGTTGCAGACCCACGAGCTGCCGTAGCCCGAACGGCTCGGCGCGCAGCTCCCGTTCGGCCTGCGCGCACCAGTCGTCGAAGAGGGCGTCGGCCCTCCTCGCGACGGCGCGCAGCGCCGGGGCCACATTGCCCGCGGCGGCCTCGGCCGCGAGCTGGCGCCGCAGCAGTCCGGCGCCGCGCAGCCGCAGCATGTGCGTGACGCTCCCCGCGGAGAACTGCTCGGCGACGGTCGCGCCCCGCCCTTCGACGGCGGCCGCCACCGCGTCGTCGGCGTCGGCGAACGCCCGGCTGGTCGCAAGGGAGTCGGCGACGGCCGCCCGGAACGGCGTCGGTACGACGAGGTGCGGCAGCGCCCTGTCGTACACCTCGCCCAACACCCCCGCGTCGTCCCGGAGCCGGCCCGCGGCGGCGCGCAGCACATCGGCGTACGCCTGCCCTGTCGGGGAGGTGTCGTCCGCGCGCGGGTCGTGCCAGAGCGGCGCGTCGGTGATCAGGGTCGTGGTGCCGTGCCGCCTGGCGTAGTGCGTGCTGGAGCCGCCGCCACGGGCCTGGCCGCCGTCCGGGGCTTCGCCGTCGCCACGGGCCCCGCCGCCCTCCCGGGCGTGGGCGCCGTGGAGTTCCTCGGCGGGCGGCATGAGGTAGACGGCAGGACCGGCCTCGGGCCAGCCGAGGGTGTCGACGGGTCCGAGCGACAGCGGCACGCCCTGGCTTGCCGCGATCTTCGCCAGGTCCTCGGCGAGGCCCGGCACCGGGTCGCTGAGGACGTAGAAGACCCCGCCGAAGTCGGCGTTGTGCAGGGAGTACTGGAAGTCGGGGCGCAGCTCGTCGATGACGCGGGCGAGCGCCTGGGTCTCGGGCAGCATCCGGTCGAAGTACGCGCGCTCGTCGAGGACGGGGAAGGTCCACTCGGGCTGGTCGGCGAAGGCGGGCCGGTACAGGCGGGAGTGGTAGTTGCGGATCGTATAGGGACCGGCGAACCAGCCCTCGTTCAGGCGGGCGCCGTCAGGGTCGACGCAGGGCATGAAGTGCCAGGTGAAGCCGGAGCGCAGCTCCTCGTGGCGGGCGATGAGCCGGGCGAGGTGGCGGACGGTGAGCAGGCCGATGGGCTCGTTCGGGTGCGGGCCGCCGACGATCAGGGCGTTGCGCGGCCCGTGGCCGACGGACAACAGGCGCAGCGGCTCGCCGAGCCGGGAGCTGCCGACGCGGCGTATCCGGCAGACGTCGGGCCGCTCCCGCGCGAGCCGCTCGACGGAGTCGTGCAGCTCGTCGACCGTGCAGAATCGCTCGATCTCCGGCAGCTCGGCGAGGTACTCGGTGATGTCCAAGTCCAAGTCCATGTCCACGTCCTGTCCATCCTGTTCCCTCGGATCTGACCCCTCAGATAATTTTCGTTACGAGAATAATTGAGATTACGGAACGTGGACAGGGCTCCGCCCCGCCGGCCCCCACAACAACCGGACGCGACAACCGGCCGCGACAACAGAAGATCGTGGGCCCGGGGCCCCGGAGGTGTCAGCCGCCGCAGCCGCAGGACTGGCGCACGACGAGCCGCGAAGGAAACACCCGCAGCCGCTCCCGCCGCGACCCGGCCACCCGCAGCCCGTCGTCCAGGACCAGGTCGACCGCCGCGCGCGCCATCGCCGGGCGGTCGGAGGCGACCGTGGTGAGGGGCGGGTCGGTGAGCCCGGCCTCCTTGACGTCGTCGAAGCCGGCGACGGCCAGCTCCCCGGGCACGTCGATGCGCAGCTCCCGCGCCGCCCGCAGGATGCCGATGGCCTGGTCGTCGGTGGAGCAGAAGATCGCGGTGGGGCGGTCGGGGGCGGAGAGGAAGCCGAGGGCGAGCTGGTAGGCGTCGTAGCGGTTGTACGGGGCCTCGAAGAGGCGGCCCTCCACCGAGCGCCCGGCCTCGCGCATCGCGCGGCGCCAGCCCTCGACGTGATCGGAGACGGGGTCGCCGACGGTCGGGGTCTCGGCCGTGCCGCCGACGCAGGCGACGTACTCATGGCCGTGTTCGAGGAGGTGCCGGGTGGCGAGCTGGGCGCCGCCCACGTCGTCGGTGACGACGGCGACGTCGTCGATGGCCTCGGGCCGCTCGTGCAGCAGCACCACGCGCGCGTCCCAGGCGTCGATCTCGGCGGCGGCCTGGTCGGTCAGGCCGTGGCTGACCAGGATCAGACCGGAGACCCGCATGCCGAGGAAGGCACGCAGATAGTGCGTCTCACGTTCCTCGACGTAGTCGGAGTTGCCGACGAGCACCATCTTTCCGCGCTCGGACGCGGCCTGTTCGACGGCGTGCGTCATCTCCGCGAAGAACGGCTGGCGCGCGTCCGGCACGATCATGCCTATGAGGTCCGTGCGCCGCGACGCCATGGCCTGGGCGACCCGGTCCGGGCGGTACCCCAGCTCCTTGATCGCGGCGAGTACGCGCTCGCGCGTGGCCGGGGCGACCGGCCGGGGTCCGTTGTTGATGACGTAGCTCACGACCGCGGTCGAAGTACCCGCCAGTCGCGCCACATCGTCCCGCGTCACCTTGGCCACGCGCGCAGTCTACGCGGATGGAGTCAGCCCTGAGCAGGGCGTGCGGCCGCTTCCTTCGCCCGTTCGGCGGCGAGGTCCTTCGCCCGTTCGGCGGCGGGCTCCGGCGCCCGCTCGCCCTCGGGCTTCGGCGTCGCCGCCTTGGCGCTCTCGCCGTCGGCGCCGCGGTCCACCTTCTCCGGGACGACGAAGCGATAGCCCACGTTCCGTACGGTGCCGATCAGCGACTCGTGCTCGACGCCGAGCTTGGCCCGCAGCCGCCGTACGTGGACGTCGACCGTCCGCGTGCCGCCGAAGTAGTCGTAGCCCCAGACCTCCTGGAGCAGCTGGGCGCGGGTGAAGACCCGGCCCGGGTGCTGCGCCAGGTACTTGATCAGCTCGAACTCCTTGAAGGTCAGGTCCAGGACCCGGCCCTTCAGCTTCGCGCTGTACGTCGCCTCGTCCACGGAGAGGTCGCCGTTGCGGATCTCCATGGGGGAGTCGTCGGCGGTGATCTGCTGGCGGCCCATGGCCAGGCGGAGGCGCGCCTCGACCTCGGCGGGACCCGCGGTGTCCAGGAGCACGTCGTCGATGCCCCAGTCCGCGGTGACCGCCGCGAGGCCGCCCTCGGTGACGACCAGGACCAGCGGACAGCCGGGGCCGGTGGAGCGGAGGAGCTGGCAGAGGCTGCGGACCTGAGGGAGGTCGCGCCGCCCGTCGATCAGGATGACGTCGGCACCGGGGGTGTCGACGAGTGCGGGGCCTTCGGCGGGGGCCACCCGCACGTTGTGAAGGAGCAGGCCGAGGGCGGGAAGCACCTCCGTCGACGGCTGGAGGGCGTTGGTCAGGAGCAGCAGAGAACTCATCGCGCCCCACCTGCCTGGGTCGTCGGCTGGTTCTTCTGACTGTCGTGCACGTTTCGCTCGCCCATTACGTCGGTTCCTCCTCGGTCCCTGCGAGGACGTATGCGGCACTGCTTCGTACTGTTCGTACTGGTGGTACACCTCCCGCGCCCTGGGCGGTGACCGTGCGCGCCGTTCTTGAGGCTTCGTTTACGGGGCTTTGGTGAGCCGTCGTATACGAGTCGCCCTGAAAGCACGAAAGGACCCGGGGGCTTCGCTGCCCGGATCCTCTGCCGAGCAGAATAACCCACATGAGTTCCGGTCCGGCAGGTCAAACGGCGCGATCTTCTGTGCAGCCGATCACTCGCGTTCAACGGAGCGCAACACTGCGTACAACGCTCCGTACCTCCGACGGGGTGGCCATCGAAGCCGCGTACGACCCCGGGCCCGGCCCGGTCGGCGGGCCCGCGATCGTGCTCGCGCACGGCTTCACGGGGGATCTGCGGCGGCCCCACGTGCGCCGGGCCGCGGGGGTGTTCGCGCAGCGTGCGGCCGTGATCACGTTCTCCTTCCGGGGGCACGGAGGATCCGGCGGGCACTCCACGGTGGGCGACCGCGAGGTGCTCGATCTCGCCGCGGCGGTGGAGTGGGCGCGCTCGCTCGGGCACACGCGCGTGGCGACGGTCGGTTTCTCCATGGGCGGCTCCGTGGTGCTGCGGCACGCCGCGCTGCACGGGGGGCGCACGGGAGCGTGGGTTGACGCCGTCGTCGCGGTCAGCGCGCCGGCCCGGTGGTTCTACCGGGGTACGGCGCCGATGCGGCGGCTGCACTGGGTGGTGACGCGGCGGGCGGGGCGCGTGGTGGGGCGGCTCGGCCTGCGGACCCGGATCCACCCGCGCGAGTGGGACCCCGTACCGCCGTCGCCGACGGAGTCCGTACCGCTCATCGCCCCGACCCCGCTGCTCATCGTGCACGGCGACCGCGACCCGTACTTCCCCGTCGACCACCCCCGGATGCTGGCCGCCGCCGCGGGCGACGCGGCCGAGCTGTGGCTGGAACCCGGCATGGGGCACGCCGAGCACGCGGCGGACGACGCGCTGCTTGGGCGGATCGTCGACTGGACGCATTCGTCCGCAAGCTAGCCTGACGCACGGCGCGAAACCATTAATTGAGGAACCACGATGGCGAGTACCCGGTCCGCGAGAGCGGCGGCGGTTTAGCCGCAAAGGAGGGTGGGGCGTATGGCTACGGGGACCATTCGGTACTGGGCCGCCGCCAAAGCTGCGGCGGGTGTCGCCGAGGAGGCGTACGCCGAGGCCACGCTGGCCGAGGCGCTCAGCGCCGCCCGCGCGCGACACCCCGGAGAACTCGACCGCGTGCTGCGGCGCTGCTCGTTCCTCATCGACGGTGACCCCGTGGGGACCCGCGCCCATGAGACCGTACGGCTTGCCGAGGGCGGCACGGTCGAGGTGCTCCCGCCGTTCGCAGGAGGATGACCCGTACGCGATGAGCAACGAACCGTACGACCCTTATCAACAGCATCAGCCGTATCCGCAGCCGCAGGCCGACGAGGCCTGGGGGTACCAGGACCCCTACGCGCAGCAGCAGTACGCCACCCAGCAGTGGGAGGGGCAGACCTGGGACACCCAGGTGCACTCGGCTCCGCCGGCGGTGGACATGACGGAGACGGCGTATCTGCCTCCGCAGTCGTATGCGGAACCCCCACAGGGGTACCAGCGGCCGGACTACTCCGGCGCCTACTACCAGCCGCCCACAGAGCAAACAGCAGCCCCGCCGCCCACAGGGCAAACGGCACCTCCTGCCGGGAGGCACCGGGCCGCCCCCGCACCCGAGTCCAGCTCCGCGCCCGAGAGCGCCCCCTCCTACGGCCCCGCCACCGTCACCGGTAACCCCCGCGTCACCGACGCGCAGCGGGCGCGGGCCGAGGGGCGGTCGCCGGTCATAGAGCCGGGGATGCAGCCCGCCCTGCTCACCGCCGTGCTCGGGCTGCTGCTCGCGGGCGGCGCCGCGGCGGGGCAGTACGCGCTGCTCGTACCGCTGGTGATCCTGCAGGGCGTGACGGCCGCCGGCTGGTTCCGGCTGAACGGGATGTGGCCCGCCCGGCAGGGCATCGCGCTGGCGTTCCTGGGCGGTGTCGCCGCCGACGTCGCGCTGCTCGCCACCGGCGAGGGCAACGCCCCGGCCGCGATCCTCGGCACGCTCGGCGTGTGGGTGCTGCTGGTGCTCGTCCTGCAACTGCGCAGCCGGGCCGGCGCGGACGAGCGGATGTACGGCCTGATGGCCACCCTCGCCTCCAGCGCGCTCGCGATCATCGCGGCCGGGCACCTCGCCGCGGCGCACGAGGCCGTCACCGTCGGCGGTGTCGCCGTCGCCGTGGCCGTGCTGGCCCGCGCGCTGCCGCTGCCGACGCCCGTGTCGGTGGTCGTGGCGCTGCTCGCGGCGGCCGGTGCGGGCATCGCGGTGGGCGGGGCCACCGAGTTCGGCAGCAAGGGCGCGCTGCTCGGGCTCGCCGCCGGCGTGTGCGCCGTGATCGGGCACCGTGTCGCCTCGTACGACTACCCGTCGCGGTTCGTGCACTTCACGGCCGGTGTCGCGCTGCCGCTCGCGGCCGCCGCGCCCGCGGTCTATCTGCTGGGTCGCGCCCTCGGCTGAACCCGCGGCCCCCGTCCGCAACGTCACATTCGATCTACAGGTCCCCGGCCGGGCACGATGGCCGGGGGCCTGTCCTTTAGGCTCGCGGCAACGGACAACCGAGGCGGGGGACGGGGAACAGCAGGCATGAGCAAACGCGCGATACGCATACTTCTGATCGTCGTGGTGATCCTGGGGGGCCTTTTCGTCGCGGCCGACCGGTTCGCGGTGAACTTCGCGGAGAACGAGGCGGCGGAGAAGCTCAAGACGCAGGAGGGGCTCAGCAGCACCCCCGACGTGTCCATCAAGGGCTTCCCGTTCCTGACCCAGGCCCTCGGCGGCAAGCTCGACGACGTCGAGATCGGCATCAAGGACTACGACGCCAAGTCCGACGGCGACACCATCCGCGTCGCCGACCTCAGCGCCACCATGCACGGCGTCGACTTCTCCAGCGACTACAGCTCCGCCACCGCCGACTCGGCCGCGGGCGTCGCCCGGATCTCCTACGACGAGCTGCTGAAGGCCGCCAAGGCCGAGCCGGTGCGGCTGCCGCTCGGCGCCACCGGCGAGGTCGTCGGCCTCTCCGACGGCGGCGACGGCAAGGTCAAGGTCGAGGTCGAGGTGAGCAAGGGCGGCACGAAGCTCCCCAAGCCCGTGCACGTACTCAGCACGCTGACCGTCGAGGGCGACACGATCCGGGTGCACGCCGACACCATCCCGAAGAACCTCGAAGTGCTCGGCGTGACGATCCCGCTGCCCGAGGGCATGGTCCGGAACGTCACCGACTTCGAGGAGAAGATCACCGACCTGCCCGGCGGCATCAAGCTCGACACGGTGCAGGCCGCGCCGGACGGCGTGGACGTGGCCGTGAAGGGCGAGAACGTGGACCTGGTGTCCTGACCCCGGGTGTCACCTAGGTAGTTGTCCGTAGTACGAGACGCGGGCGTCCGTCCCTCAGATGGTGGGCGGGCGCCCGCGCCGCGTCCCCGGCCCCGCGGGCCCCGCGCGCTGGCCTGAAAACGCGCCTCTGATCACATCTTGGACGAAATCGTCTCAGCATCCGACACGCCGGTGACACGGCCGCCCCACCGTCCCTACGATCGGACGCATGCATCGACAGGCGGACCTCACGAAGCGGCGGGCAGTGGACCTGTGCCGCGTCGCCGCCATGCTCTGTCGCACCTTCTGAACGGGAGCCTCAACTCCCGTATTCCCCCGGCCCGTTGGCCTTCCCAGGGTCACCGTCAGGGCCCCCGTGCGTATGCCGGTGCCTCCCCGCGTACCCATACGCGCACCGCGAGTACCCGCACTTCCGCATCCCCGCCGCAACTGCCCCGGAGGAGAACAGCATGAGCCGCAGCGACGTCCTGGTAGACGCCGACTGGGTCGAGGCCCACATCGACGACCCGAAGGTCGTGATCGTCGAGGTGGACGAGGACACCTCGGCGTACGACAAGAACCACATCAAGAACGCGATCCGGATCGACTGGACCAAGGACCTCCAGGACCCGGTCCGCCGCGACTTCATCGACCAGGAGGGCTTCGAGAAGCTGCTCTCCGGCAAGGGCATCGCGAACGACTCCACGGTCGTCCTCTACGGCGGCAACAACAACTGGTTCGCCTCCTACGCCTTCTGGTACTTCAAGCTCTACGGCCACCAGGACGTGAAGCTCCTCGACGGCGGCCGCAAGAAGTGGGAGCTCGACTCCCGCGACCTGGTCGACGGCTCCCAGGTGCCGAACCGTCCCGCCACGGACTACAAGGCCAAGCCGCAGGACACCTCCATCCGCGCCTTCCGCGACGACGTGGTCGCCGCGATCGGCGCGCAGAACCTGGTCGACGTCCGCTCGCCCGACGAGTTCTCCGGCAAGCTGCTCGCCCCGGCGCACCTGCCGCAGGAGCAGTCACAGCGCCCCGGCCACGTGCCGAGCGCCCGCAACATCCCGTGGTCGAAGAACGCCAACGACGACGGCACCTTCAAGTCGGACGACGCGCTCAAGGCGCTGTACGCCGACGAGCAGGTCGATCTCGCCACGGACACCATCGCGTACTGCCGCATCGGTGAGCGCTCCGCCCTGACCTGGTTCGTCCTGCACGAGCTGCTCGGTGTCGAGAACGTCAAGAACTACGACGGCTCCTGGACCGAGTACGGCTCCCTGGTGGGCGTGCCGATCGAGCTCGGCGCCAACAAGTAAGCAAGCCCCGACCTTCTCTCTTCCCCTAGGAGTACGCATGTGTGGAGCCAAGGCCGGCGGCCCGGACGCTTCGACGATCAAGCCCGGTGAGACCACGATCCAGGGCCAGGTGACCCGCGACGGCGAGCCCGTCACCGGTTACGTGCGCCTGCTCGACTCGACCGGCGAGTTCACCGCGGAGGTGCCCACGTCCGCGACGGGCCAGTTCCGCTTCTACGCGGCCGAGGGCACGTGGACCGTGCGGGCCCTGGTGCCCGGCGGCACGGCGGACCGCACGGTCGTCGCGCAGACGGGCGGCCTCGCGGAGGTCGCGATCGCCGTCTGAGGAGACAGGCCGTAGGGCCGACTGCAGGCCGTAGGGCCGCACCCCAGGGGTTGGACGCCACTGGAGGGGTGCGGCCCTTCGGTTCTACGCTGGACGTATGTACGCGCGACGGCGCCATGTGGCCCCTCCTTGATGCGCCGCTCGCACTGCTCGGCCCTGGCGGGCCTCCCAGGCTTCGTGGCGCTGCGCCGGACTCCGTCCGTCGGCTGGGGCGGGGGTTGCTTTTCCCCCTGCGGGCTGGTGACTTGGTCGTACGCTGGAGATATGTACGCGCGACGGCGCCATGTGTACTTCGCCATGATGGGCACCTGCCTGGCCCTCTTCGTCCTGGCGTGGGGCGTCGTGCGGCTATGGTCGACCCCCGTCGCCGTCGGCATGTGCGTGGTGGCCATGGTGATCCCGCCGCTCGCCGCGATGGTCGCCAACCGGCGCGGCCCGGACGACCGCTGGTGGGACGACCCCTCGGGGGATCCGAAGTCCGACGAGTGGTGGGACGAGCTGGACGGCAAGCGCCGCCACTAGCCGGGTGGCCCACCTCGGCGGGAGGGGGCGGCGGGGCCCGACTACAGTGGGACCCGGCTCTGTACCGCCCTATACACCGCTCACCGAGGAGCTTTAAGTGCTTGAGGCCTTCTTCTCCGCCCTCCTTGTCCTGGTCTGCGTCGGCGTCCTCGCCTTCGCGGGCCTGACCGTGAAGAAGCTGTACCAGGGCCAGCGCTGACCGCACCCCCCCACCGAGAGACTCCTGAGCACCTCATGATCGAGATCCCGTCCGACCTGCACCGCGACCTCGTCCCCCTCGCCTGGCTCCTGGGCAACTGGGCCGGCGCGGGCGTCACCGACTTCCCCGGCTCCCCGAAGGCGAATTTCGGCCAGGAAGTCTCCTTCACGCACGACGGCCGGGACTTCCTCGAGTACCACTCGCGCACCTGGGTGCTCGACGCCGACGGCAACAAGGTGGAGCCGCTGGAGTCCGAGTCCGGCTTCTGGCGCATCGACAAGGACCGCAAGGTCGAGACCGTCATGGTCCGCCAGGACGGCGTCGTCGAGGTCTGGTACGGCGAGCTGGCCGACCAGAAGCCGCAGATCGACCTGGCCACCGACGCCGTCGCCCGCACCGCCGCCTCCGGCCCGTACACCGGCGGCAAGCGCCTGTACGGGTACGTGAAGGGCGACCTGATGTGGGTCGGCGAGAAGCAGACGCCCGAGGTGCCGCTGCGGCCGTACATGTCCGCGCAGCTCAAGAAGGTCGTCACGCCCGAGGACGTCGCCGAGATGGCGCGGAACCTGGGCGACCTGCCGGACGACGGCATCGCCTTCTTCAAGTAGGCACCGCCGTTTTCGAGCAGGCAGCCGCCTTCTTGCATCCGCCTTCTTCAAACGGTCCGGACCGGTGCTCGCCCCTTGGGCCTAGACTGCGGAGTGTGGTGAGCACCGACTCCGACTGGAAGAGCGACCTGCGCCAGCGCGGCTATCGCCTGACGCCGCAGCGCCAGCTCGTGCTCGAAGCCGTGGACGCGCTGGAGCACGCGACGCCCGACGACATCCTCTGCGAGGTGCGCAAGACGGCGTCGGGGATCAACATCTCCACCGTCTACCGGACCCTGGAGCTCCTGGAGGAGCTGGGGCTGGTCAGCCATGCCCACCTCGGGCACGGCGCCCCCACGTACCACCTCGCGGACCGCCACCACCACATCCACCTGGTGTGCCGGGACTGCACGAACGTCATCGAGGCCGATCTCGACGTGGCCGCGGAGTTCACCGCGAAGCTGCGCGGGATGTTCGGCTTCGACACCGACATGAAGCACTTCGCGATCTTTGGGCGCTGCGAGAAATGCGCCGCTGGGACGGGCGAGGAATAAGCACCGCGACCATCGGGTCGTACTCTTTGTGAACATGAAGAGCCCCTTGCTGTCGCTGCCCGGCGCCGTCCCCGCAGAGGGCGTGGACGAAGGCGTCGCCGCCCACTACGGCGATCTGTTCCGCGAGCAGCGTGCCCTCGCCGACGGCACCGGATTCGTCGACCTCTCGCACCGCGGCGTCGTCACGGTCACCGGTGCCGACCGACTGAGCTGGCTGCATCTCCTCCTCACCCAGCACGTCAGCGATCTGCCGGCGGGCCGGGCCACGGAAGCGTTGATCCTCTCCGCGAACGGGCACATCGAGCACGCCCTGTACCTCGTCGACGACGGCGAGACGATGTGGGCGCACGTGGAGCCCAACACCCAGGACGCGCTCATCGCGTACCTGGAGAGCATGAAGTTCTTCTACCGCGTCGAAGTCGCCGACCGCACCGCCGAGTTCGCCCTCGTGCACCTGCCCGCGGGCTCCATCGCGCCCGTCCCGGAGGGCGCCGTCGTGCGCGAGACGGCGCAGGGCCGCGACGTCTTCCTGCCCCGCGCGGACCTTTCCTCCTTCGCCGAGGAGCACGGGCCCGCCGCCGGGCTCCTCGCGTACGAGGCGCTGCGCGTCGAGCACCACCGGCCCCGGCTCGCCTTCGAGACCGACCACCGCACCATCCCGCACGAGCTGGGCTGGATCGGCACGGCGGTGCATTTGGAGAAGGGGTGCTACCGGGGCCAGGAGACCGTCGCCCGCGTCCAGAACCTCGGCAAGCCGCCGCGGCGCCTGGTCTTCCTCCACCTGGACGGCAGCGAGGTGCACCTGCCGGTGCACGGTACGCCGCTCCACCTCGCCGCGGACGGGCCCGACGGCCGCAAGCTCGGCTTCATCACCACCTCTGTACGCCACCACGAGCTGGGCCCGATCGCCCTTGCCCTCGTGAAGCGCAATGTTCCCCTGGACGCGGAGCTGGTCGCCGGCACAACGGCCGCGTCCCAGGAGCCCGTGGTCGAGCCGTAGCGCCGCCGCCCCCCGGCCGGGGTGACCCCCGAATCGCGCTGCCGCGCTCGTCCTCAATCGCCGGACGGGCTATTTTTCCCCACCCACCCGCCCTGACTTGCCCTACGGGACGTAGTCGGCACATCAGCCAATGCGTCCAGCAACCACTCTCGGCCCGTCCGTCGTTGGACGACGAGCTCGCCCAGCCCGATCAGCACCCACCCATCTTTCTAGCCCGCCCACTCCGTCCAGCCCACCCAGCCCATCCGTCGCTTGAGGACGAGACCGTCCAAGAGGACGAGACCGTCCAACCCGATCAGCACCCACCCAGCCCGCCCCTTAGAGCCCGCCCGGCGCTTCCAGCGCGTCCGGCGTTTGAGGGTGAGGCGCCGTTGAGGCCGATCACCACCCACCCACCCTCTGGCCCGCCCGCCCGTTCGAGCCCACCCGCCCCTTCTGGCCCGCCCGCCCCTTCCAGCCCGTCCGGCGTTTGAGGACGAGGCCGTTCAGGCCGATAGCGGGGGTCCAGGGGGCGGCAGCCCCCTGGTTACGGGAAGGGGCGGGCTTGGGGAGCCCCCGGCAGGGCATCCCCCGGGCGCCTCACATCTCCAGCAGCACAGTGAACGGCCCGTCGTTCGTGAGGCCCACACGCATGTGGGCGCCGAAGCGGCCCGTGGCCACCGTGGCGCCCAGGGCGCGGAGGTGGGCGACGACCTCGTCGACGAGGGGCTCGGCCACGTCGCCGGGCGCGGCCGCGTTCCAGGTGGGCCTGCGGCCCTTGCGCGCGTCGCCGTACAGAGTGAACTGACTGATGACGAGGAGCGGCGCGTCGACGTCCGAACAGGACTTCTCGTCGGACAGCATCCGCAAGGACCAAAGCTTGCGCGCCAGTTGACCGGCCTTCTCCTTGGTGTCGTCGTGCGTCACCCCCACGAGCACGCACAACCCCTCGCCGGAGATCTCGCCGACCGTCTCACCGTCCACGACGACACTCGCGCCGTCCACCCTCTGCACCACCGCACGCATGCCGCCCATGATGCCCTGCCCGAGCGCGCCGTCCGCGCGCCGGTCCAGAACCCCCCATCCGGGGCCGATTGGGGGCACTCGTGCACAGAGCGGCCACGAGGGGTGGCACGATGCTCACACGCGGTGTACCGCGCCGGCTGAGGGGACGGTAGAGCCACATGAGCACACCCAGTACGCCCAGTACTCCCAGTGCGTCCAGCACACCATGGTCACCAGGAACGAGACGTACGGGCGGGACGGGCGCGACGGGCGGAATGGCCGCGACGGGTGGGGCGAGCGGGGTGCCCGGTGCGGCAGGCATCGGCGGTACGAACGTGCCGCGCCCGCCCACCCAGCGCACGGACAGCCCCGCGCTGCCCGACGCGCCCGCGCACGACCTGGCCGCCCTCCGCCTGCCGGAACTGCGCGAGCTGCGCCGCTCCGCGCAGCAGGACGAGGCCGATCTGAGCTACGTACGACGGCTGCTGCAGGGACGCATCGACATCCTGCGGGCCGAGACCGCGCGCCGCAGGAGCCCGCGCGCGGGCGCGGGCACGGATGCGGGCGCCCGGGACCCGCGGTCCCCGGGCGCGGCGGAGTCACCGCTGGTCGTGGACCGGCTCGCGGAGATCCTCACGGACGGCCCGGCCCGGCACCGCTCCTCCGCCCGCCATGTGACGCTCGGCACCCCGCACAGCGAGGAGTACCGCCGCCTGGCCGCCGACATGCTGGCCGAGGTCGAGCTCTCCGACCTCGCGGCCCGCACGGACGACGAGCTGCACACGGCCATGGGCCGCCTCGTCCGCTATGAGCAGCAGGTTTCGCGGCGCCGTCAGGAGATGCAGCGCACCACGGACGATTGCAGTGCGGAGATCGCCCGCAGGTACCGTGAAGGTGAAGCACAAGTAGACGACCTGCTCGCGTGACCCCGCCGGCCCGGTGGGCACCGCCGCCCCGCCGGGCCCGGTGACCCCCGAGGACCCGTGGCCGCCCGTGATCCCCGACTCCGGTGGGCGCCCGCGCACGACGGCAGCCGGAATCCCGCGTTCCGGCCCCGCCGTGCGCGGGCGTCCGCCGCGGCCGTGATCCCGGCGGCCCCACGGCGTCCACGGTGTCCACGGACCCGGCGTTCCCGCGGTCCCACGGATCCGGCAATCCCGCGGTCCCCACGGACCCGGCGTTCCCGCGGACGGCCGTCGCACCGCCCGCACCCCGGAAGGCCGAAGATGCCGAGTACGCAGCAGACGCCGCTGCCGTCCGCCGCCACCCGTTCCGCCGCCACCAGTTCCCCCGTCATACCCCCGGTCCTCGCCGAGGTCGTACGCTCCGGCTTCGTCGAGGGCCGGCACCGGGGCAGCCTGGTGCTGCTCGGGGCCGACGGCGGCGTGCAGCTCGCGCTCGGCGATGTCACGGCGCCGGTCTTCCCGCGCTCCACCAACAAGCCGATGCAGGCCGCGGCGGTGCTGCGGGCCGGGCTCGACCTGTCCGGCGAGCGCCTCGCCCTGGCCGCCGCCAGCCACTCCGGAGAAACGTTTCACCTCGATCTCGTACAGAAGATGCTGGCCGAGCACGGGCTGACCGCCGCCGAGCTGCAGTGCCCCGAGGACCTCCCGCTGGACCCCGTCGAGGCGGAGACGTACCTGGCGGCGGGCTCCGTACGCGACCGGGTCACGATGAACTGCTCCGGCAAGCACACGGCGATGCTCGCGGCCTGCGAGCTGAACGGCTGGTCCAAGGAGACCTACCTCGACCCGGAGCACCCGCTCCAGCGCCTGGTCCACGAGGGCATCGAGGCAGCGGCGGGCGAGCCGGTCACCGCCGTCGGCACGGACGGCTGCGGCGCGCCCCTGATGGCCGTCTCCCTCACCGGCCTCGCCCGCGCCTACCGGCACTTCGTGCTCGCGCCCGACGGCAGCCCCGAGCGCCGGGTCGCGGACGCGATGCGGGCCCACCCCGAGTACGTCGCCGGGACGCGGCGGCCCGACACCTGGCTGATGCGGGAGGTGCCCGGCGCGCTGTCGAAGATGGGCGCCGAGGCGGTCCAGGCCGTCGCGCTGCCCGACGGCCGGGCCCTCGCCTTCAAGATCGACGACGGCGCGACCCGCGTCCTGGGCCCGGTCCTGGCCCGCGCCCTGCGCCTGCTCGGCACCGACGCCCCGGTCCTGGACCGCATCGGCAGGGCGCCGCTGCTGGGGGCGGGGCGCGAGGTGGGGGAGATACGGGCGGTTCTCTGAGCGTTTGCCAGGGGCCGTACCGCGTACGTCCCTGCCCGCGAGGGCCGACGTGCCGACGGGGTGGCCCACGGGTGTGGGCCACCCCGTCGATTCATCGGGGACCGGACCTGGCGTGGCGGGGCCTCTGAGCGGTCCGGGCCCCCGGTCGGACGGCTGACCGAACTCCCGGCTCCCCTCCGGATGGGAGCCCGGTCAGCCGGACTGTGGGCCCCTCAGCCCGACTGGGCGAGCAGCAGTACGAGGAGCAGCGCGCCGATGCCGCCGCAGGTGGTGTTCTTGGCCTTGATCCCGACGGTGAGCATGACGAACGCGATGATGCCCATCGGTCCGTACTTCCACTGGACGAGCTGCTCGAACCCGATGGCGAGGGCGGCGATGGCGACGGCGATGAGCGGCATGACGGTCCCCCTTCCGCACGGGGGCGACGGACCCCCGTGGCCGGCTGCCAACCGATCGATCCGAACGCCGGGTTCGGCCCGGCGGTCTGGGCTGCTGGCCAACCCTCGAAGAGTCTGACCATGTCGCCCAAGTTGGCTACCAACTCAATCTGACTTATCTCCGCGATGGTGCGTCTCATAACCACCTTCTCGGCAACTCCCCAAAGATGGCGAGAAGTTGTACTGTTTGGTTGTGAGCCCGGACCACGCCTCCGTCAACGAGCGGAACAGGGCGAGCAGGCCTGCCCACCGCTCGCATCACGAAGTGGCAGACGCGCTGCGCGACCGGATCAGGTCCGGGGAGCTGCGGCCCGGCCAGCGCATGCCCACGCAGGCGGAGTTGGCGGTCGAGTTCGGTGTGGAGCGCGGTGCCGTGCGGCAGGCGCTGCGCGTGCTGCAGAGCGAGCAGCTGCTGGCCAACGTGTCCAAGGGCAGCCCCGCCACGGTCGCGGGCCCCTCCGGCCGGAGCTCCGACGACATCCGCCCCGAGCCGACCATGGTCGGCCTCGCCCCGCGCATCGCCGCCGCCTTCCAGGCCCCGCACGTGGAGATCGACGCGCTGTGTCTCACCTCCGTCTCCCTGACCATGGCGATCGGTGAACCGCTGCGGCAGATTCACGCCGGGGGGCCGAAACCGGCCAAGGTCGACGTCCGGGTGCTGCTGCCGAGCCGCGACATCGACCTCGCCTTCCCGGCGGCGGTCGAGGACGACGACGGCGGCCATGTGCACCGCCGCTGGCTCGACCAGCGCAACGCGCAGGGCCAGGTGCTGCGGCACAACCTGCTGACGCTGCGGGCGACGCACGGCATCGACGTCCATGTGGAGTTCCGCGCCCTGCCCTTCACCCCGCCCGTCAAGCTCTATCTGATCAACGGCTCCGAGGCGCTGTTCGCGTACTACACCCTCACCAGACGCGGCGAGGAGATCGGCCAGGAGTATCTGGAGATGTGGGACGCGCAGGGAACGCAGTCGATGCTCTTCCCGTTCCAACAAGGGGACGGCTTGCGGGACACGACGTTCGTGGAGCAGTCCCACCTGTGGTTCAACGCGCTCTGGGAGACGATCAGCCAGGACCTGAAGCTGAACCACGGCTAGGAGCGGGCCGGGGCCGGGTGGCTCAGACCGCGGGTCCGGCCACCAACAGCGCGAGGATGATCGCTCCGATGGAGCTGCAGGTGGTGTTCTTGGCCTTGACCCCCACGGTCAGCAGAAGCAGACCGGCGATGCCGAGGACTCCGTACTTCACCTGTACCACCTGCTCGACGGTGACGACGAACACGGCTGCGAGGAGGGCTATGGCGGGCATGATGGTTCCTCCTTCTGCCATCTTGGGCGAGTTGGCAACCAACTCACTTGAGTTGTCCCCACTTGGTCGGCCTTCCTAACCCACTTCCCGTCAACTCCCTGAGATGGCGAGGGAGTTGTATCGTCTGGTCGTGACCAAGGAGAGCGTTGCAGTGAACGGCAGCAGAAAGACCTCCCCCCAGGACATCGCCGACGCCCTGCGCGACCGCATCCGCACCGGCACCCTCAAGGCGGGCGACCGCCTCCCCACCCAGGCCCGGCTCGCCCAGGAGTTCGGCGTGGAGCGCGGGACGGTGCGGCAGGCGCTGCTGGCGCTGCAGCGGGACGGGTTGCTGAACCACATCAGCAGGGGGAGCCCGCCGCGGGTCGCGGGGGAGCCCGCCGCGGCCGCGGCGCCCCCCGGCGCCCAGCCGCAGCCGCAGCCGTCGATGGTGGCCCTCGCCCCCCGCCTCGTGGAGGCGTTCCAGGAGCCGCACGTGCGGGTGGACGCCGTCTCGTACACGGCCGAGACGCTGATGAACGCCGTCACCGAGCCGATCCGGCAGATCCACCAGGGGCGGGTGCGCCCGGAGTCGATCGACGTCCGCATCCTGCTGCCGAGCAGCGACATCGACCTCGCCTTCCCGGTGCCGGTCGCGAACGGCGACGAGGGGGACCGGGACCGGCTGCAGCGGCGCTGGCTGGCCCAGCGGAACTCCCAGGGGCACGTCCTGCGCCACAACCTCATCGCGCTGCGGCAGTCCCACAAGATCGACGTCCATGTCACCTTCCGCGCCCTGCCGTTCACGACCCCCGTGAAGCTCTATCTGCTCAACGGCTCCGAGGCGCTGCTCGCGTACTACACGCTGGAGCCCATGGACGTGCTGCTCGACGGGCTCGACGGCGAGAGCGTCCCCGCCTACGACGCCGGCGGTCTCACCGCCGCACTCTTCTCCTTCACCGACGGCACCAGCCCGCGCGACTCCGGTTTCGTCGCGGAATCTCAGAAGTGGTTCGACGCCCTCTGGGAAACGATCACGACGGACCTGACACTCTCTTAGGTGACTCCTGATTCCACGCAACCCGACGCGACAGCGCCCGAACCGGTGGCGGACGAGAACGAGCACCTCCGGGCGCTGATCGCCGAAGCCCGGTTCGTGCTCTTCGACTTCGACGGCCCCATCTGCCGCCTCTTCGCCGGGCATTCGGCGCGGAAGGTCGCGGAGGAGCAGGTGCGCTGGCTCGAGGAACGGGGGCTGCACGGTCTCCTTGCGGACGGTGTACGCGACGAGGCCGATCCGTACGTCGTGCTGCGCGCCGTCGACGAGCGCCATCCCGACAGTGACCTGGTCGTCGACCTCGAGGCGCGGCTCACCCACGAGGAGCAGAAGGCGGTGCCGTCCGCCTGGCCCACGGCCTACGCCGACGCGCTCGTCCGCACCTGGTGGGCCTCCGGCACCCGGCTCGCCATCACCACGAACAACTCGCCCGGGCCGGTGGCCAGTTATCTGTCCGACCGCGGCCTGATCGACTGCTTCGCGCCGCACATATACGGCCGCACGCAGAACCTGCACCTGCTCAAGCCGGATCCGTACTGCGTCAACCGCGCCCTCGTCGCCATGGGCGCCGACCCCGCCCGCACCCTGATGATCGGTGACGCCGCCTCGGACTGCCACGCCGCGCGGGCCGCCGGAGTGCGCTTCCTCGGCTACGCGCGCAACGCACGCAAGCTGCGCATCCTCCAGGAGGCCGGCGCCGGGTGGATTGTGACGTCACTGGCGCCGCTGCTGCGCATCCTCGGGGGCGGCATGAGATAGCGGCCGGTGCCCCGGCGCAACCGCCGGAGCGAATTCGGCCGTTCCTCTTTGCTGCCTTGTCCGTCCGCCTTTGACGCCCCGTCCGGTCGTTGTCGGAGCGGAATGCCGTGGGGTGTTGGGCGCGAAATGGTAAAACCGCCCGACATATTCCGGGCGGCCGGAACACGCAGTAATGACACAGGCGCGCAAGGTAAGTGAGTGCGAGCGTCCACATAGTGGCATGCGCCGATACGAGTTCCGCGGGGGAGATACCCTCAGCGCTCATGTCGCAACCTCTGCCCGGCAGAGCCGATTCGGCGCCCTCGGCCCCGGTCGGCCCTTACGGCCGGCTGGTCCGCAAATTGGCCGCCGCCCATCGTGAACGCCCTGGTGGGAAGGTAGTTACGGGCTATCACAACAGCAACTACATCGTGCCGCTCGGCTGGACGCTGGCGGTGTTGCTGCGGACGATGCCGTTTCGCGCGCGGGTGAAATGCCGTACGCCGCTGGAGGCCGCGGAGGTCGCGCCGCGTATCTGGCCGAGGGAGGGCGAACTCCTCGAAGTGGTCGCGCGGCATCTCAGGGAAGTGCCGCGCTGTCTGCTCGACTTCGGCGACTGGTCGATGCACGCCTACCGTGCCGGACGCCCGCTGACCGAGGTCGACGAGGACGAGCTCAACACCGACGAGTTGATGGTCAAGCTCGCCGATTTCTTCGCCAGAACCGTGTCCGTACCGGAGTCCGAGCTGCCGCCGAGGCCCGCGGGGTGGCCCGAGGACGGGGATTCCGACGGCTTTCTCGCCTGGCTCGTCGACTTCACCGAGAAGCGGGTGCACCAGGCCAACCGGCGGCGATTCGACGCGCTATTCGAGGCGGTCGGTATCCGGCCGAACGCCATGGCCGAGTTCCAGGAGAAGGCCCCGCCGCTGCTCGGCCGCCCGTTCTGTCTGCTGCACACGGACGTCCATCGCGCCAACATTGTGGTCGACCGCAGGGAAATCGCCGTCATCGACTGGGAGCTGGCCCTGTACGGCGACCCGCTGCACGACCTCGCGACGCATCTCGTACGCATGGATTACGACAAGGAACAGCAGCTGCGGATGCGGCGGCTGTGGGCCGAGGCCATGGAGGCGGCCGGACGGCCCGAACTGACGGTGGGCCTGGAGCCCGATCTGCCCGTCTACCTGGATTTCGAGTACGCCCAGTCGGTCTTCCCTGACGTCATGCGCGCCGCCCTGTCCCTGCCCGAACAGGCCCCGGGCGACGACGACTTCGCGGGCGCCGCCGCGCACATCTGCCGGGCCCTGCGGCGGGCGGCCGACCCGCTGCGGCTCGAGCGGGTGCCGGACCAGGCCCACGCCGAGGAGGCCGTGCGGAGCTGGCACGCGGAGGTCCACGGGCGGGAGGCGGCCGAGCCGCGTCCGGCCGTGTGACGGCCGCACTGTCTGCCTGGCCGACGGCTGTCCGGTCTTCCTGGCTGCCGAGCGCCCGGTCTTCCTGACCGCCCCGCCCGCGGGCACCATGAGCTCCTGCACGTGCTCGTGTCAACTCAGTGGTGGGCAGGGGAACTTGATGGCCGGCGGTCGTATGGCATGGGGTTCGGACTCGGAGAGCTGGGCGCGGGCGGAGTCCGCCGTCACCAAGACACTCCTCCTCGCCGTGTTCGTACTCGGCCTGGTGGCCCAGTTCGTCACCCCCGTCGGCGACGCCCTCGAAGGCAAGGCGTACCTCGGCGGCGCCATCCTCAGCCTGGTCGGCTACGTGCTCTACAGCGAGCTGCGGGGGCTCAACGACGCGCTGCGTCCCGCCACCCGGCAGGAGGTCGCGGCGAGTGAGCTGCGGCAGTACTTCGGTGCGGCGCTCGGCCGGGCGGCCCCGCGGATCGACGCGATCGGGTTCACCGGGGAGACCGTGGTCACCGAGCTCGCCAGGTCGCTCGACGGACTGCAGGGCGCGGCCCGCCCGGAGGTCACGGTGCGCATCCTGGTGCCGGACTTCACCCGGGAGATGGAGATACCGGGGATGCTCGACGCCGCCGGGAAGGCCGTGGACGACCCCGACTTCCGCGGTGATCTGCTGCGGCAGGTGAAGGGGTACGAACGGGGCATGGACGTCCTGGCCAGGCGGCTGCGCCACGACCGCAGGGGCCGGCTCGCGGTGGAGTTCCGCGTCCTGCACATCTCGCCGTTCGTGAAGTTCTGCCTGGTCGACAGCGAGCACCTCTTCGACGGGATCTACGACGAGGTCAAGGAGGAGCCCTCCCGCAACCTCCCGGAGCGGCAGGTCCTCGACCTCATGGGGTACGACTCGCTGCTCACGCACTGGCACATCGACGCCGGCGCGGCGGCCCGCGAGAAGATCGTGCGGCGCCAGGAGCTCTTCGACACCCTCTGGCGCGTGGCCCGCCCCCTCACCGCCCCGTCCGCCTGAACAACACCCCCGCCAGCCCCACCGCCCCCACCAGAATCCCCCCGCACCACGCCAGCGCCACCCACGGCGTCGAGCCCACCGGCTGGTCGAGGAGGAGGCCGCGGAGGGATTCGATGACGGGGGTCACCGGCTGGTGGTCGGAGAACGTGGCCAGCCAGGCGGGCATCGTGTCGGTCGGGACGAAGGCGCTGCTGGGGTAGGGGAGGAAGGTGACGAAGAAGGTGTAACCGTTCGCGGCCTCGGGGGACTTGGCGAGGAGGCCGACCGCCGCCGACAGCCAGGACAGGGCCAGGACGAAGGCCACCAGGACCACGATCGCGGCGAGCCAGCCCGCGGGTGTCGCCGCCGGGCGGAAGCCGATCGCGAAGGCCAGCGCGAGGACCAGCGCGGTGGCCAGCAGGTTGCGGGCCACCGACGCGAGCACATGGCCCGCCAGGATCGCCGTGCCGCCGATGTCCAGCGAGCGGAAGCGGTCGACGATGCCGCCCTTCAGGTCCTCCGTGACGGCCACCGCCGTACCGGCCGAGCCGAACCCGGCGCAGAGGAGGAGGACGCCCGGGACGACGTAGGTGACGTACCGCGCGTCCGTCCCTGTGTCGATCGCCCCGCCGAAGAAGTACACGAAGATCAGGAGCAGCAGGACGGGGAGGGCCAGGCCCGTGATGAGCGCGTCCACGTTGCGGCGGCTCAGGCGGAGCGAACGGCCGGTCATGATCAGGGCGTTCGCCGTGAGGCCGTTGGGCGTCAGGGCGTTGGGCGTCGGGCCGTTCGGCAGGGTTTCAGGCATGGGTGGGCTCCTTCGTCAGCGTCAGGAACACGTCGTCCAGCGTCGCCGTGTGGAGGGCGAAGAACGCCACCTCCGTGCCGCCCGGGTCCAGTTCGTCGAGGAGCGCGCGTACGTGGGGTGCGGTGCCGTCGGTGGGGAGGCCCAGGGTGCGGGTGGCCGGGTCGTGGTGGGTGGCGTGCGGGGCCCGCGCGGTGACGCGGAGGTAGGCCTCGGACGTGGTCAGGGTGAGGTCGAGGCGGTGGCCCGCCACGCGGGACTTGAGCTCCGCCGCCGTGCCCTGCGCCGCGATCACGCCGTCGTGCAGCACCGCGACGCGGTCGGCGAGCCGGTCGGCCTCCTCCAGGTACTGGGTAGTGAGGAAGACGGTGGTGCCGCGCGCGGCCAGGTCGGCCACCACGTCCCACAGCCCCCTGCGGCCGCGCGGGTCGAGCCCCGTCGTCGGCTCGTCCAGGAAGATCACCTCGGGCTCGCCGACCAGACCCGCGGCGAGGTCGACGCGGCGCCGCATGCCGCCCGAGTACGTGCGTACGAGACGTCCCGCGGCGTCGGACAGGCCGAAGCGGGCGAGGAGTTCGTCCGCGCGGGCCCGGGCGGCGGCCCGGCCGAGGCCCGCGAGGCGCGCCATCATGCGCAGGTTCTCCGCGCCGGTCTGCCCTTCGTCGACCGCCGCGAACTGCCCGGTGAGGCTGATCGCGCGGCGCACCCGGCTCCGCTCGGCGCGGAGGTCGTACCCGGCGACGGCGGCCGTGCCCGCGTCCGGCTCGGTGAGCGTGGCGAGGATGCGGACGGTGGTCGTCTTGCCCGCGCCGTTCGGGCCGAGCAGGGCGAAGACGGTGCCGGGCGGGATGCGCAGGTCGATGCCGCGCAGTACGGGCACGGGGGCGCCGGAGGCACCGGCTCGATAGGACTTGGTGAGGCCGGTGGCCTCGATTGCTGCGGTGGTGCGGCCGGTGGCCTCGATCGCGTACGCCTTCGCGGACATCGCCCCTCCAGGGTGCGGAAACCCTTCTGCGTATCCCTTACGCATTACTGTGTAAGGGTTACGCAGAACTAGCATGTCCGTCAAGCGACGAGGTGGAGGAGGCCCGGGGCATGCCGGACACGGCGGCGGACGGCGGCGACAGCGGGGACGGCGACGAGAGCGGCAGCGGCACGGGCTTGCCCGCGAGCCTCGAGGTGGCCTGGGGCCTGCGCCCGCGCCCCTCCAAGGGCCCGCGCCCCGGCCTCAGCCTCGACCGCATCGTCCGGGCGGGCATCGGCGTCGCCGCCACCGAGGGCATCGGCGCGGTCTCCATGGGGCGCGTCGCCAAGGAGCTGGGCGTCTCGACGATGTCCCTGTACCGGTACGTGTCCGCCAAGGATGAGCTGTACGTCCTGATGGAGGACGCGGCCTTGGGGCCCCCGCCCCCGATGCCCGCGCACATCACCGGCTGGCGCGCGGGCCTCGAATGGTGGGCGCGCGCCCAGCGCGAGGTGTTCCACCGGAACCTGTGGCTCCTGCGGATCCCGATCTCCTCGCCGCCCGCCTCGCCGCACTCGCTGGAGTGGATGGAGCGCGGGCTCGCCGCCCTGGCGGACACCGGCCTCGACGAGGGCCGGAAGATCTCCGTGATGATGCTGGTCGGCGGCTACGTACGCAACGAGGCCACCCTCATGGCCGACTTGGACGCCGCCATGACCGCCCGCGGCCTCGCCCCCGCCGAGGTCATGCGCCGCTACGAACGCGCGGTCGACGCCCTGACCGCGCCCGACCCCGCCCGCTATCCCGCCCTGCGCCGGCTCCTCGGCTCCGGCGCCCTCGGCGAGCCGGACGACCAGCCGGACGCGGAGTTCGAGTTCGGGCTGCGGTGCCTGCTGGACGGGGTGGCGGCGCTGGTGGAGCCGGAGGGCGGCTGAAGCGCGGAAGTGTTTTCAGGCGTACCGCGCAAGCCCCCGCGCCAACTGCGCGAACGCCTCCTCCGCCGCCGCCACCGCGTCCGGGCGCACCGCTTCCGCGCGCTCGCCCGCGTCGACGCGGCGCCAGTTCTCCAGTGCGAGGATCCGCTGGACGGCCAGGATCTGGGCGGCGGCGAGGCGGGCGTCGAGGGGCGCGACGGGGCGGGCGTCCGGGGAGTCCCCGGCGAGCGCGTCCGCGAGGGCCCGCTCGGACCGCTCCTGGTACGCGTAAAGCCGTGCCACCAACGACGGTGTCCCGTACAGGAGTTGGTGGAAGGCGAGGACCTCGCGCGCGTCGTTGAGGCCGGTGACGGGGTCGTGGCGGGCCAGGCCGTCCAGGAAGTGGGCGCGCAGGGCGGCCAGCGGGGAGTGGTCGGCCGGGCGGTCGGCGACGGCGCGTGCCGCCTCGTCCTCGTGGTCGGCGAACCGGTGCAGGACCAGGTCCTCCTTGGCGGGGAAGTACCGGAACAGCGTCGGCTTGGAGATCTCCGCCGCCGCGGCCACCTCCGCGACGGACACCTTGTCGAAGCCGCGCTCCAGGAAGAGCGCGATCGCGGCGTCGGAGACCGCCTCGTACATCCGCTGCTTCTTGAGCTGCCGCAGGCCGACGGGCCCCGCGGCGGTGTTCGTCTCGCCGGTCATGCGGGCAGCGTACCGCATCGTGATTCTCGGTAAGAAATGTTACTCGGTAACGTTTCTTGTTACGCTCGGGGGCATGACTCGACGTGACGACGCCGGCAAGACCCCTGATGCGGCCGACCCGGCCCTGGAGGGCGCCCTCGCCAGGGAGCGCCGCTATCACGACACCTGCCGCGCCGCCCTCGCCGCGATGGTCGACGGCGCCCAGGAGCACGTGGTCACCGGCGAGAACGTCTCCGCGTCCGGCGCCGACGCCGAAGTGCTCGGCTATCAACTGCGCAGCAAGGCCAAGGAGATGCGCGAACTCCCCGAGGCCCCGCTGTTCTTCGGCCGCCTCGACTTCGACGCGCACGCCCCGGAAGCGGGCGACCACCGCGGCCAGCGTTACCACGTCGGCCGACTGCGCATCACCGAACACCCGTCGGCCCCGCCCCTCGTCGTCGACTGGCGCGCCCCCGTCTCGCGCGCTTTCTACCAGGCGGGCGCCCGCGACCCCCAGGGCGTCGCCGTACGCCGCCGCTTCGGCTGGGCGCCGGGCAGCAAGGGGGACTCGGCCGACCTCACCGGTCTGGAGGACGAGCACCTGGCCTCCGGTGCCGCGGGCGGCGACCTGGCCTCCGATGACGCGGGCGGCACCAGCCGCATCCTCACCGGCGAGATCGAGCGCCCCCGCGTCGGCCCCATGCGCGACATCGCGGCCACCATCCAGCCCGAGCAGGACGACCTGGTACGGGCCGCGCTCACCGAGTCCGTCTGCGTCCAGGGCGCCCCCGGCACCGGCAAGACGGCCGTCGGCCTGCACCGCGCCGCGTATCTGCTCTACACGCATCCGCAACGCGTCCAGCGCTCCGGCCTCCTGATCCTCGGCCCGAACCGCACCTTCCTGCGCTACATCGCCGAGGTCCTGCCCTCCCTCGGCGAGACCGGCGTGCGCCAGTCCACCGTCCTGGACGAGATCGCCCGGCAGCCGGTGCGGGCCGTCGACCCGGACGCGGCCGCCGTCGTCAAGCACGACGCCCGCATGGCGGAGGTGCTGCGCCGCCACCTGTACGCGCGCGTGACGACCGGCGCCGAAGCGGTGGCGGTGCCGGACGGCTCGTACCGCTGGCGGATCCCCGCCGACGAACTCGACCGCATCGTCCGGGACGTCCGCGCGGAGGAGCCGCCGTACGAGACCGGGCGCGAGCGGGTCCGCAGCCGCGCCGTGCGCCACCTCCAGGAGCAGGCCGAGCGGCGCGCGGGCGCGATGAGCAACACGTGGGTGCAGAAGATCTCCCGGGCTCGGCCGGTCTCGGCGTTCGTCGACGCGGCCTGGCCCAAGGCCCGGCCGGAGGAGGTGTTGTACGAACTCCTCGGGGACGCCGACGTGTTGGCCGGGGCGGCCGACGGGCTGCTCTCGGGCGACGAGCAGCGGGCGATCCTGTGGGCCAGGGTCCCGCGCTCGTACAAGTCGGCCAAGTGGACGGCCGCCGATCTCGTCCTGCTCGACGAGCTGGCCGGTCTCGTCGAGCGGCCCGAGGGGTACGGCCACATCGTGGTCGACGAGGCGCAGGACCTGTCGCCGATGGAGTGCCGCGCGATCGCGCGGCGCGCGGACTTCGGGTCGCTCACCGTGCTCGGCGATCTCGCCCAGGGGACCACGCCGTGGGCCGCCCGCGGGTGGCCCGGCCTGATGGCCCACCTGGGGAAGCCGGACGCGACCGTCACCCCGCTCACGACCGGCTTCCGCGTTCCGCGGGCGGTCGTGACGCTCGCCAACGAGCTGCTCGCCGGGCTCGACGTCGATGTGCCGCCCGCCCGGTCCCTGCGCCGTGACGGCGAGTTGACGGTCCGTGAGGTGTCGGATGTGGCCGCCGCCACCGTGGACGCGGTGCGCTCCGCGCTGACCCGGGAGGGCTCGGTCGGCGTCATCGCGGCCGATGCCGCCGTGGGCGGGCTGCGTGCGGCTCTCGCCGGTGCGGGCGTGGTGGTGGCCGGTCCCGACGAGTCGGGGGCGCGTGTGACGGTGCTGCCCGCTTCGGTGGCCAAGGGGCTTGAGTACGACCACGTGGTGGCCGTTGAGCCGGCCGCGATCGCGGAGGCGGAGTCGCGGGGGCTCCATCGGCTGTACGTGGTGCTCACGCGGGCGGTTTCTCGGCTGGACGTGGTGCACAGCCGGGGGTTGCCGTGGGGCTGCCGCCCGGCTGGGGTTCGGCTTTCCCGCCGTGGGGGCTGAGGGCCTGCCCTGTCCCGCCGCTCCGCGGCGGATCTCTCCCACCCGCCCGCCCGTCACTGGAACAACAACGTCCGGGCCGAAGCCCCCTCGGGCCCGCCCGACCCTGCGGCCAGTCCGGCCTCCCGGTGCCAGGGCAGGCCGACTGGCGTCGACGAGCCGGGTGGGTCCACTGGTTCCGACGCCGGTGGGGCGGGTGGGCCCACCCGTGGGCCCCTACCCTGTGGGCAGCTGGGCCGCCAGGGGCGGCACGGGTGGGCACAGCCCCGGTGCCGGGTGCCCATCCGGTGTACGCAGGTCTGGCCCACCTCGTGGGTGTGGCCCAGGGGGCGGCTCCCGACCCTTAAGGCAGCCCCGGTGCCGGGTGCCCCTGCGGCGTACGCAGGTCCGACCCACCTCGTGGGTGTGGCCCACGGTGACCCTTACGCCAGGGGCGCCCCGCCCCCGTGCGGGTTCGCCTCTGTGCCCTCCGTGCTGAGCAGCACCACCGTGGAGCGGGGTCCTACGCCCAGAGCGTCCCGGCGCGCCGGGGACCCAACCCCGGTCAACCCCGCCCGCACCCCCGCCAGGGAAGCCGCACCACAAGGCCCAGAGGACACCCCCAGCGCCCCCAACTCCCGGCCCGCCGCCAAGGCGCCCGCGTCGGTCACCGCCACCCCCGCGTCAAGCCCCTCCCGCAGCACCGGCCAGGCAAGCCCGGACACCGTCCCGCAGTTCAGCCCGGCCATCACCGTCTCCCCGGCGGTCACGGACACCGGCTCGCCCCGCACCAGACTCGCCAGCAGCGGCGCGGCCACCGTCGGTTCCACGGCGAGCAGCGCCGGACCCCGCACGCCCCGGCTCCGGTAGTGCGTGACGGCCGCCTGCGCCAGCGACCCCACCCCCACGGGCACGGCCACGAGATCCGGCAACCCGGCCCCCGCGTCGGCCAGTTGCCCGTCGATCTCCGCGAAGAGCGTGGAGTACCCCTCCACGATCCACCGGGGCACCTCCTCGTACCCCTCCCACCCCATGTCCTGCACCAGCACCGCCCCCTCCACGGCCCCCGCCTCCGCCGCCTCCGCGGCCTCCCGCACCGCCCGGTCGTAGTCCCCGTCGACCCGCGTCACCCGCGCCCCCTCGCCCTCGATCGCGGCCACCGCCCCGGGATGCACCCCCTGCGACACGAACACATGGGCCCGCTGCCCGAGCCCCCGCGCGATCCGGGCCACCGCCCGCCCGTGGTTGCCGTCGGTCGCGGTGACCAGCTCGACGCGCTCGCCTGGCGCCCGCTCCGCGAGGATCCGGTGCACGGCCCAGGACGCGCCGAGCGCCTTGAACGCGGGCAGCCCGAGCCGCGTCGACTCGTCCTTGACGAAGACCCGTCCGACACCCAACTCGGCGGCCAGAGAAGGGAGTTCGGCGAGGCGGGTGGGTGCGTACTCGGGGAGTGCGGCGTGGAACGCGCGCACCTCGGTGGCCGCGGCCGCACACGCCCACTCCCTCGCGCCGGGCCGCGCGTACCAGGGCGGCGTACCCACGAGAGCGTCGGCACCGGACTCGGCGCGGGATGTGACGTTGGTGCTGGCATCAGTCATGAGGCAACCCTGCGACCCTTCCCACCCTTCGGTCCAGCACATCTTTTCCACGTATATTCGTCGGCAGAGCCGAACATTGAGCCGTTGAACGCGCCAGTGAATGAGCCGGTGAAACGGGGTGCCGCGCCGTGTACGACCTCCACCGCCTCCGCCTCCTGCGCGAGCTCAGGCACCGCGGCACCCTCGCCGCCGTCGCCGCCGCCCTCTCGTACAGCCCCTCGTCCGTCTCCCAGCAGCTCTCGCAACTGGAGGCCGAAGCGGGCGTACCGCTCCTCGAACCGGTCGGCCGGCGCGTGCGCCTCACCGAGCAGGCCGAGATCCTCGTCGCGCACACCGAGGCCGTCCTCGAACGCCTGGAGCGGGCCGAGGCGGACATCGCCGCCTCGCTGACCGGCCTCACCGGGACGGTCCGCGTCGCCGCCTTCCAGACCGCGGCCCTCGCGCTGATCCCGGCCGCGCTGACCCTGCTGCGCGCGGCCCACCCGGGACTGCGCCCGCACGTCACGCAACTGGAGCCGGAGGACGCCCTGCCCGCACTGCTCGCCCGCGACTTCGACCTGGTCGTCGCGGAGGAGTACCCGGGATTCCCGGAGGGCGGGGCGGCCGGGGCCCGCGACGGCGTACTGGAGCGGGAGGAGTTGTGTGCCGACCGGCTGCGGCTGGCCCTTCCGGAGGCTGTGGCGGCCGAGGCGGCCGAGGCGCACGGGGAGGCCGCGGCGGCGGACGCCGGTGACCCGCGCGACGGTCTGCGCGCGCTGGCCGGCGACCGCCCCTGGGTCATGGAGCCCGAGGGCAGCGCGGCCCGGCGCTGGGCGACGGCGGTGTGCCGCGCCGCCGGGTTCGAGCCCGACGTACGGTTCGAGTCGCCCGACGTGCTGCTGCACCTGCGGCTCGTGGAGCAGGGGCACGCCGTCGCGTTCCTGCCGGACCTGGTGTGGCACGCGGGCCCGCCGACGGTCGCCCTGCGGTCGCTGCCGCCGGAGCAGGGCGCCCGGGCGCTGTTCACGGTCGTACGCCGCGGCCGCGGCCGCCACCCGGCGGTGACCGCACTCCGGCACGCCCTCCGCGAGGCGGCCCGTCCCGCGACGCTCCCGCCGGAGCACTGACTCGCGCCTCCCGTCGCCCACCCGCCTTGCGCCACCCGCATCGCCCCCCGTCGCCCATGCTGACGGCGCCGTCGTGGCGCGATGTGGCGCGGGATGGTGCGCGGTGGCGCCGCGCCGGTGCCACATCCTTCTCGGGCGTCCCTGAAGCGTCGCCCACGTCGCGCCCTGCCGACTTCTTGGGGCGTCGGCGCGGGACTTCCCCGACCCGGCCTCAGCCGGGTAGGCCCAGCTCAGAGGGGTACGCGGGCGGTGTGCCGACGCGCTGTGTGGCCTGCCTCACCCGCCGTGGCACTACCTGTGTGCCATCACGGCTTGCGTTGGCGCCATGGTGATGCCATGCTGGCGTCATGGACAGCACGGCTCCAGGGGCTGAGCACGCCGGCCCGCCGGAGTGACGCCCGACAACTCATCCGCCCGGTCTGCCAGGCGGGTTCACACGCCTCAGCGAGACAGGACAGCCATGCCTACTTTCGACACCCCCGAGCCCCTCTCCGCCACCATCGAGTTCGACCTCGGAACCGCCCGCGTCATCGCCTCCAAGCGCCTCGACACCAGCGTCTCGGTCCTCCCGAGCGACGGCCGCAGCGACACCGACGTGAAGGCCGCGGAGCAGACCGAGGTCACCTGCAGCAACGGCCGCCTGACGGTCAGGGGCCCCAAGGCGCGTTCGATGTTCGGCAAGAGCGGCTCGCTGGAGATCACCATCGAGCTGCCGGCGGGATCGGACGTCCGGGGCCTGGCGCCGGCCGGTTCCTTCACGGCCGAAGGCCGCCTGGGGGACTGCCGGTTCGAGTGCGCCGCCGGTGACATCAGCGTCGCGGAGGTGGGCGCCGCCTTCCTCAAGTCCGAGTCCGGCGCCATCCGCCTGGACCGCGCCACCGGCGATGTGGAGGTGGAGGCCGCGGGCCGCGTCGACCTCAGCACCGTCGCGGGCTCGGCCACCGTCAAGAACCTCACCGGCGACACCGAACTCGGTGAAGTCACCGGCGAGCTGCGCGTCGACTCCTCCACCGGCCGCGTCTCCGTGGGCGTCGCACACGGAGACGTCGAGGCCAAGTCGCAGGACGGCCCCGTCAAGATCGGCGAGGTGACCCGCGGTCAGGTCACCGTGTCGGTCACCAACGGCGACATCGAAGTCGGCGTCAGCCAGTCCAGTGCGGCCTGGCTCGAGACCAACTCCACGTCAGGCACCGTCCGCAACCTGATGGGCTCCACCGACGGCCCCGACAAGGGCGCGGAGCTCGTCAAGGTGAACGCCCGCACCATGGTCGGCGACATCGTCATCCGCCGCGCCTGACAGCGCACGCAGGGCCTCGTGAACCACAGGGACGGGCCCCGAATCAACTACGGAAGTAAGGAGGCGGCAGGATGACTGCCACCACCAGTTTGACCGCCCCGCCGAAGGGGATCACCGCCCAGGGGCTGCGCAAGTCGTACGGCGACAAGGTCGTACTCGACGGGATCGACCTGCAGGTCAACGAAGGCACGGTCTTCGCCATGCTCGGCCCGAACGGCGCGGGCAAGACCACCACGGTCCAGATCCTGACGACCCTGATCTCCCACGACGGCGGGACGGCCGGCGTCGCCGGACACGACCTGGACCAGGACCCGGAGTCGATCCGCAAGTCCATCGGTGTGACCGGCCAGTTCGCCGCGGTCGACGGCCTGCTGACCGCCGAGGAGAACCTGCTCCTCATCGCGGACCTGCTGCACCTGGACAAGGCGGAGGGCAAGCGCCGCGCCGCCGAGCTCCTGGAGCGCTTCGACCTCACCGAGGTCGGCAAGAAGCCCTCAGCCAACTTCTCCGGCGGTATGCGCCGCAAGCTGGACCTGGCGATGACCCTGGTCGGCCGGCCGAAGATCATCTTCCTGGACGAGCCGACGACGGGCCTCGACCCGCGCAGCCGCCGCACGATGTGGGACATGATCCGCGATCTCGTCGCCAGCGGCGTCACGATCTTCCTCACCACCCAGTACCTGGAAGAGGCCGACCAGCTGGCCGACCGGATCGTGGTCCTGGACGGCGGCAAGATCGTGGCCGAGGGCACGCCGGACGAGCTCAAGCGCCGCATCCCCGGCGGCCACATCCGCCTGCAGTTCAACGACATTCAGCACATGGACGCCGCCCAGCACCGCCTCGCGCTCAGCACCATCACGCGCAACGACGAGGCACTCACCCTCCAGATCCCGAGCGACGGCTCCATCCCGGCCCTCCGCGCCGTCCTCGACGTCCTGGAAGGCTCCGGCATCCACGCCGAGGCGCTGACCGTGCACACCCCCGACCTGGACGACGTGTTCCTCGCCCTCACCGGCCAGGGCAGCAAGTCCGCCGCCACGGACAGCACGACCGCTGTGAAGGAGACCCAGCGATGAGCACCAACACGTACGTCGTGCGCGACTCGATGACGATGCTGCGCCGCAACCTCAAGCGCGCGCAGCGCTACCCCTCGATGACGATCTCGATCGTCATCATGCCGCTGATGATGCTGCTGCTGTTCGTGTACGTCTTCGGCGGCGCGCTGGGCGGCGGCATCGACATCCCCGGTCAGGCCGGCACCGGTGACCGCGGTGACTACGTCAACTACGTCATTCCCGGCATCCTGCTGATGACGATGACGGCCGCCGCCGTCCCCACGGCCGTGTCGGTGTGCTCGGACATGACCGAGGGCATCATCAACCGCTTCCGCACCATGTCGATCTCCAAGGCCTCGATCCTGATCGGCCACGTGGTCGGCAATGTGCTCCAGACGGTGATCGCCTTCGCCGCGGTCCTCGCCGTGGCCTTCGCGGTGGGCTTCCGTCCGAACGCCAGCGTGGTGGAGTGGCTGGCCGCTGTCGGCCTCCTGATCTTCCTGGCCCTCTCGCTGGCCTGGATCTCGGCGGCGATGGGCCTGGGCGCGGACAGCGTCGAGACCGCGTCCAACGCGCCGATGCCGCTGATGTTCCTGCCCTTCCTGGGATCGGCGATCGTCACGCCGGACTCCATGCCGACCGCTCTCCGCTGGTTCGCCGAGTACCAGCCCTTCACCCCGATGAACGAGACGCTGCGCGGCCTGTTGATGGGCACCGAGATCGGCAACGACGCCTGGGCCGCGCTGGCCTGGTGCGCGGGCCTGACCATCGTGGGCTACCTGTGGGCCAAGTCCGCCTTCAACAAGGAAACCAAGAGCTGACGGGGGTTCGGCCGGCCGCGAGGCACCGCAGAGAACCTCACCGCACACCTCAAGTGGGCGGCTTCCCGACCGGGGAAGCCGCCCACTTGCCTGTGCCGGCGGCGCTTGTCACATCCACGCGTCCGCCGGTGTCTTCATGTCGAGCACGTACGAAGCACACGTACGAAGCACACGTACGAAGCAGTTGTACGAAGCAGATGTATATGACTCGTACCCGTATACGGAGGACACCATGGCGCTACGCGTTCCGAAGGCGGAACTTCCCACCGAGCTCGGCGAAGACATGATCAAGCAGTTCGGTGCCGTGCCCGAGCCCTTCGAGGTGACGGCGCACAACCCCAAGGTCGCCCGGGACTCCATGGAGATCGGGGGCAGGGTGAACGACTGGGACATGGCCGACGAGGGGCTCAAGACGTTCGCGCACATGGCGGTCGCGGCGCAGGTCGGCTGTAGCTGGTGCCTCGACATCAACTACTTCCAGGCGCTGCACAAGGATCTGGACCTGGCCAAGGCGAGCCAGGTGCCGCGCTGGCGGGAGTCGGAGGTGTTCACGCCGCTGGAGCGCGACGTCCTCCAGTACGCCGAGGCCATGACGAACACGCCGCCGACCGTCACCGACGAGCTGTACGCGGGCCTGCTCGACCGTCTCGGCCCGGTGGCGATGGTCGAACTCACCGCGGCGATCGGCTTCGCCAACATGTCGGCGAGGAACAACTCGGCGCACGGGATCACCTCGCAGGGCTTCTCCGAGGCGTGCGAGATCCCGATGGCGGCACGCCCGGGGCGGGCCGACGCGGCATGACCGACGAACCGTACGCCGATGCGCACGTCGGCCCGTACGCCGATCCGTACGTCACCCATCGCGCCCTGCTGTTCACGGTCGCCTACGAGATGCTCGGGTCGGCGGCCGACGCGGAGGACGTGCTGCAGGAGTCCTGGCTGCGGTGGGCCGACGTGGACCGGTCGCAGGTGCGTGACCCGCGCGCGTACCTCGTCCGGCTCGTCACGCGGCAGGCGCTCAACCGGCTGCGCACGCTGTCGCGCAGCCGAGAGGACTACGTCGGCGAGTGGCTGCCGGAACCGCTGTTGACCGGTCCCGACGTCGCCGAGGACGTGGAACTCGCGGAGAGCGTCTCGATCGCGATGCTCACCGTGCTCGAAACGCTCGGGCCCACGGAGCGGGCGGTGTTCGTGCTGCGCGAGGTCTTCGAGATGCCCCACGGCGAGATCGCCGAGGCCATCGGGAAGTCCCCGGCCGCGGTGCGGCAGATCGCGCGCCGGGCCCGCGAGCACGTGGCGGCCCGGCGGCCGCGGGTGCGGGTGAGCCGGTCGGAGCAGCAGGCCGTGGTGGAGCGGTTCCTGCTCGCGCTGCGCACCGGGCAGTTGCGGGAACTGCTCGCGGTCATGGCGCCGGACGTGGTCCTGATCACCGACGGCGGCGGAGTCGTGCCCGCCGCGCTCGCCCCGCTCCACGGCGCCGAAGTGGTGGCGAAGCTGCTCGCCCGAGCGAACCGGGTGTCGGCCGAGTTCGAGACGACGGCCGTGTGGCTCAACGGCGAGCCCGCGGGCCGCCTCGACCTCGACGGCGAGCCGGCCACGGTGAGCCTCGCGGTGGAGCACGGCCGGGTCACCCGGATCTACGTGGTGAGAAACCCGCGGAAGCTGACCCGCCTCGACGAACGGGCCGAACTGACCCGGTAGTCACCGGTAGTCGGTGGCCCCCGGCAGTCGGAGACTTGTGGCCAGGCCCGCTAGAAGGTGTAGCGGGTCTGGCTGAACACCTGGCCGTCGTGCCCGAAGCCGTACGCCGTGCCGGGTGCCACCGCGAACAGCAGGTCGGTGCCCTTGCGGATGCTGTCGCCGAAGCCGTAGAAGGTCCCCTCCGGCGAGGTGATGTGGTCCCCGTACTGCGCCTCGAACGCGGCGATGACCTCGTCCTGCCGCGCCGGATCCGTCACCCGCTCCGCCGTGCCCTCGACCACGATGTCGAGGCCTCCGGAGAGCGTGTTGTGCCCCGTGGTGAGCGCGCAGTGGGCATTGCCGGCCAGGTTCTTCGCCTTCTGCTCGCCCGGCCCGGTGCTGAAGTGCAGCGCCCCGTCGTGCCAGGCGGCGATCAGCGGCGTGACGTGCAGCCGGCCGTCCGGCCTGACCGTGGTGATCCAGAAGACCTCGGCGGCCCGCAGCCGGCGCTGGGCCTCGGCCCAGTCGGTGGCGGTGACGTCCTCCGCACCCGGGCGCGGGTTGAGCGCGGCGCTGTAGCGGGCGTCGAGCTCGGTCTTGGGCTGCTCCGGCGTCATACGGAACCCCTTTCCCTCTTCTCCCTCTTCACGGTTTCTCTCTCTGCACGGTCATACTCCTCCCGGACGTGGCGTAGCGCACTATTGCAAGCAGGTGCTTGCAATAGTTAGCGGGGCGGGTGCAGTATCGACCCATGGCATCGCTCAACGTCGGCAATCTCGGGGAGTATCTGCGCGAGCAGCGGCGCAACGCCCAGCTCTCGCTCAGGCAGCTCGCCGATGCCGCCGGGGTGTCCAATCCGTATCTGAGCCAGATCGAGCGCGGGCTGCGCAAGCCGAGCGCCGAGGTTCTGCAGCAGGTCGCCAAGGCGCTGAGGATCTCCGCCGAGACGTTGTACGTCCGCGCCGGGATCCTCGACGAGAAGGAGCGGGACGAGCTGGAGACGCGCGCCGTCATCCTCGCCGACCCGTCCATCAACGAGCGGCAGAAGCAAGTGCTCCTGCAGATCTACGAGTCGTTCCGCAAGGAGAACGGCTTCGTCACCTCTACGTACGCGGACGACATCTCCCCGGAAGCGTCCCAGAACGGCGCCCGGGGCACCGCCGACACCTCCGCTGACGGCTCCCGCACGGCCGACGGCGACGATGCCGAACCCTCAAGCTGAAGCGAAACCCGGATCCGGGAGGACCATCGCCATGGCCATCACCGACGACGTGCGCAAGACCTTCACCGACCCCAAGCCGCTGTACTTCGTCGCGGGCGGCGCCGACCTCGCGTACCAGCAGGCCAAGAAGGTGCCCGGGCTCATCGAGCAGCTCGCCGCCGAGGCCCCGGGCCGGATCGACGCGGTGCGCAGGACCGACCCCAAGGAGGTCCAGGACCGGGCCGCGGCGCGCGCCAAGGAGGCCGGTGAGGCCCTCCAGGCCAAGTTCGCCGAGCTCCTCGGTGTCGTCGACACCGACCTGAAGAAGCTCGGCGAGAGCGCCCAGGACCTGGCCCTGCGCGGCGTCGGCGTCGCCATCGAGTACACGGTCCAGGCGCGCGAGAAGTACGACCAGGTCGCCGAGCACGGCGAGCAGACCGTGCGGACCTGGCGCGGCGAGGCCGCCGACGAGCTCGCCGAACTGGCCGACACCGTCGAGCCGGACAGTGAGACGACGACCGACGAGGGCGCCGCCGCGAGCTCCGCGTCCGCCTCCGGCTCGGGTGCGCGGGACAAGGGCGCGGCTCCGGCCCCGGCCGCGGCCCGCAAGGCCCCCGCGGCCAAGAAGCCCGCCGCCAAGAAGACGACGGCGAAGAAGACCACGCCGCCCGCCAAGTAGTGAAGTAGCGGGGTAGCGGGGTACGCGGCGGGCCGGGCACTCTCGGAGTGCCCGGCCCGTTGTCGGGGTAAGCGGGTACGGTGACTGCGTACGTCGCGTAGGGATACGCCGAGACTGGTGGTGGACGTTGTGCTGATGCAGGGGTTCGCGAACCTCATGTGGCTGCTGTCGCTTGCCCTGATCGTGTTCAGCGGCTTCGCGCTGCTCGACGCCGCGGTCCGGCGCGAGGACGCCTATCGCGCGGCGGACAAGAAGACCAAGCCGTTCTGGCTGATCATCCTCGGGATCGCCTTCGTGGTGAACCTGCTCTTCCCGATCCTGTCGTTCCTGCCCATCATCGGCCTCATCGCGACCATCGTGTACATGGTCGACGTGCGGCCCGCGCTGCGGCAGATCACCGGCGGGGGCGGCGGCCGCCGCGGCTCCAGCAGCGACGGTCCGTACGGGCCGTACAACGGCGGCCGGTAACCCACACATCCAGCGAAGCGCTCAGCGCGCCCGGTCCAGGAGCAGTACGGCCACGTCGTCCGTCAGGTCGCCGCCGTTGAGGTCCCTGGCCTCGTTCACGGCGGCCTCCAGGAGCTCCTCGCCGCGCAGGCCCGCCGCGATCTGGCGGCGCACCATCTCCACCATGCCGTCCTGGCCGAGCCGCTGGTTGCCCTCGCCGATCCGGCCCTCTATCAGGCCGTCCGTGTACAGCATCAGGCTCCAGCTGCCGCCCAGCTCCACCTGCCGACGCGGCCAGCGGGCGCGCGGGAGCAGGCCGAGCGCGGGGCCCCCGTCGTCGTACGGAAGCAGCTCGGCGGGCCGGCCCGGGCGCGCTATCAGCGGTGACGGGTGGCCGGCCAGGCACAGGCCTGCCCGGCGCCCGTCCGGCGCGATGTCCACCGTGCACAGCGTCGCGAAGATCTCCTCGTCGGCCCGCTCGTGCTCCAGGACCCGCTGCAGGGTGGAGAGCAGTTCGTCCCCGCACAGGCCCGCGAAGGTCAGCGCGCGCCAGGCGATGCGCAGCTCGACGCCGAGCGCCGCCTCGTCCGGGCCGTGGCCGCACACGTCGCCGATCATCACGTGCACCGAGCCGTCGGGCGTGCGCACGGTGTCGTAGAAGTCGCCGCCGAGCAGCGCGCGGGAGCGGCCGGGGCGGTAGCGGGCGGCGAAGCGCAGCGGGGAGCCGTCGAGCAGCGGGGTCGGCAGCAGGCCGCGCTCCAGACGGGCGTTCTCCTGCGCGCGCAGCCGGGACTCGGTGAGCTGGCGCTGGGCGGCGTCGGCGCGCTTGCGCTCGACCGCGTACCGGATGGCGCGGCTCAGCAGGCGGCCGTCCAGCTCCTCGCGCAGCAGAAAGTCCTGCGCGCCGACGCGCACCGCCTGGGCGCCGATCTCGGCGTCGCCGGACGCGGTGAGCGCGAGGACGGCGTGCCGGGGCGCGAGGCGCAGCACGTGCTTGAGCACGGCGAGCTCGTCGGGGTCGTCCGTGCCGTCGGTCCCGGCGCCGGAACCGGTGCCTCCGCCGGCGGAACCGGTGCCTGCGCCGCCGGGGCCAGTGCCTCCGTTGCCGCGGCCGGTCAGCGCCAGGTCGAGCAGGATGCAGTGCACGTCGTCTGTGAGCAGCCGCTCGGCCTCGGTGAGGTTGCGGGCGGTGCGGATGCGGATGGGCTTGCCCGCGGCGTCGAGCAGCTCGGGCACGCTCAGCGAGCCCGCCGGGTCGTCCTCGATCACCAGCAGGGTGAGGTTCGTGCTGTTGCCCAGGGGGTCGTCGCCGAGAGGGCCCTGGTCGGCGGCCGCGGGGCCGCCGGTGTTGTCGTCGGCGGTGCTGTTGCCGACGGGCCCGGCGCCTTCGGCTGCCGGTGCCGCTTGAGCCTGACCGCCTTCCGCGGCCGGGATCGCTCTCTGCCGCGGTATGGGTACGGGCATCGTTGAGTTCCTTCCCTCCCCCCGAGGGCATGGTGGAGCGACGGTCGCACGCCCCACCAGACGGGGACCATAGCGGTAGCCGGGGCCTGTGTGGAATGCCGCGCGGCACGTGGCCGACGGCATATGCCGCATCCTGGAGCGCATTTGGGCACGAACTCGGTCCGCCCGTGATGACGAACATCACGCCCGGAGGGTTGAGCGGGGCGGCGGGGGAGGGGCGTGCCGTGCGGTGGGTCACAGGCCCGGCGCGGGGCGGGCCACGGCCCCGGCCCGGGTGGGTCACAGCCGCGGCGCGGGGTGGGACACAGCCCCGGTCCGCGGCGGATCACAGCCCCGGCCTGGGGTGACTCAAAGCCCCCGGCTCGCGTGTGGCCCGGCTCACTTGTCCGGGCGTACGACCCCGAGTATCTCCATGGAGCCCGCGCCCGCGACGGTCACGTTCCGCCCGGGGCGGGGAGCGTGCACGATGGCGCCGTCGCCCACGTAGAGCCCGACGTGGCTGGCGTCCTTGTGGTAAATGATCAGGTCGCCCGGGCGCATGCTCTCGACGTCGACGCGGGGGAGCTGCTTCCACTGCTCCTGCGAGGTGCGCGGGATGCCCTTGCCCGCGGCCGCCCAGGCCTGGGACGTGAGCCCCGAGCAGTCGAAGGACTTCGGGCCCTCCGCTCCCCATACATACGGCTTGCCGATCTGCGCCGTGGCGAACGCGATGGCCTTCTTGCCGGGCGTCGTCGCCTCGCCCTTGGCGTCCTTGAGCACGCCGGTGTCCACCCAGGCCGACTGCTGCTTGAGCGCGGCCTCCTCCTCCAGCTTCCGCAGCCGCTCGCGCTCCTTCTTCTCCAGGCGCGACTCCAGCTTCTCGGCGGCGGCGATCTTCTTCTTGACCTGCTTCTTCGCCTCGGCCTTGGCCTTGCGGTTGGCCTCCAGCTTCTTCCACTGGGCGGCGGCGTCCTTGGCGTACGTCTTCAAGTCCGCCTGGGTGCGGGTCATTTCGGTGAGCATGGCCTTGGTGGCGTGCTGGCCCTGGCGCAGGCGGCCCGCGCCGTCCAGGAAGCGGCTCGGGTTGTCGCTGAGCATCAGCCGGGCCTCGTCCGGGATGCCGCCGCCACGATACTGCGCGCGGGCCGCGGCGCCCGCGCGGGCCTTCAGCTTGTCCAGCTTCGCCTGGCCCTTGTCGATGGACCGGGCCAGGCGGACGATCTCCTCGGACTGCTTCTCGGCCTTCTCCTCCGCGGCGTTGTACGCATCGGTGGCCGTGCCCGCTTCGCGGTAGAGCCGGTCGATCTTCTTGCGGACCTCTTCGAGGGAGCCGTTCGCCGGCGGATTCGGCGCACCCGGGCGCGTCGCCGGAGGGGTCGGGGGAGTGGGCTCGGACGGGCTCGCGAACGCCGTGCCCGGTGCGGCCAGCACCGTGGCCGCGCACGCGCAGATCAATGCCACGGCCGTCGTCGCCGAGTGCCCCTTGCCGGTCACGCCCGCCACCCCCAAAGCTGATTTACCGTCAGTAACTTCCCAACGTCTCCGGGATGGTGCCATGCCGGCGCCGAATACGACAGAGCCGCGCGACAACTCCGATCCCCACCCGTCCCATGTGACGAACGGCACGCGGAGATCGTTCCCCGCAGGTCACGGAGATCGTTGCCCGCGGATCGCGGAGGCCAAGCCCCCGGCGCCGCCCTGGATCGCGGAGGCCAAGCCCGGTCGTGTCGCCCCGGATGACGGAGGCCAAGCCCGGCCCCGTTGCCCCGGAACGCGGAGGTCAAGCCCGGCCCCGTCGCCCCGCGTTCAGCCCGCGCCCGGCGCCAACGCCCCCCACCGCACCGTCACTTCCCCCTGCCGCCACCGCGAACTCCGGTCCGCCACCGGCCAGTCCGCGGTCAGGTCCCGCACCGCCCGGATCCACCGCTGCCGCGCCCCGTACGCGGCGTACGGCGCGGCCGCCGCCCACGCCCGGTCGAAGTCGCGCAGGAACGCGTGCACCGGCTCGCCCGGCACATTCCGGTGGATCAGCGCCTTCGGCAGCCGCTCGGCGAGGTCGGACGGGCGCTCCAGGGAGCCGAGCCGGGCCGCGAACGTCACCGTGCGCGGGCCCTCCGGCCCGAGCGCCACCCACACGTGCCGCCGCCCGATCTCGTCGCACGTGCCCTCGACGAGCAGCCCGTCCGGCGCGAGGCGCGCGCACAGCCGCTCCCACACGGCGGCGACGGCGTCCTCGTCGTACTGGCGCAGCACGTTCGCCGCGCGGATCAGCACCGGGCGCGCGGCCAGGGGCACTTCGAAGCCGCCGTGCCGGAAGGTGAGGCCCTCGCGCTCGTACGGCCGGGCGGCCGCCACCCTCTCCGGGTCGATCTCGATGCCGACCACGCGCGCGTGCGGGGCGGCGGTGCGCAGTCTCAGCAGCAGCTCGACGGCGGTCCAGGGCGCCGCGCCGTAGCCGAGGTCGACGGCGACCGGCGTCTCCGCGCGGCGCAGCGCGGCCCCGTGGGCGGCGGCGATCCAGCGGTCCATGCGGCGCAGCCGGTTGGGGTTCGTGGTCCCGCGCGTCACGGTTCCCACGGGGCGAGCGGACGGACGGGGGACGCGGGGGGCCATGGGGGCAAGCGTAAGCAAGGCCCACGGTTGAGACCTCCAAGGTAATGCTTTGGCAAAGAGGAAATGGAGGTGACGCTTCCGGTGTTGCTCCTCCACAGGAGGCCCGCACCCGGTCTCCCCCTCGCCGTGCCCGCCGTCAAGGCCAAGGAGGACCGCCACGTGAGCCACTACGTGACCAGGCTCGGGCGTCTCTCCCCATCGGCGCCCGCCCGCATCCGGCTGCCCGGCGCCTCCCGCCGGCCCCGCCGGGTCGCGATGCTCAGCGTGCACACCTCGCCGCTGCACCAGCCCGGCACCGGCGACGCGGGCGGCATGAACGTCTACATCGTGGAGCTGGCCAAGCGGCTCGCCGCGATCAACATCGAGGTCGAGATCTTCACGCGCGCCACGACGGCGGCCCTGCCGCCCACCGTGGAGCTGTCTCCCGGGGTGCTGGTGCGGCACGTCGACGCGGGCCCCTACGAAGGCCTCGCCAAGGAGGAGCTGCCGGCCCAGCTGTGCGCCTTCACACACGGCGTGATGCAGGCCTGGGCGGGCCACCGCCCCGGCTACTACGACCTGGTCCACTCGCACTACTGGCTCAGCGGCCACGTCGGCTGGCTGGCCGCCGAACGCTGGGGCACCCCCCTCGTGCACGCCATGCACACCATGGCCAAGGTCAAGAACGCCGCGCTCGCCGTCGGCGACACCCCGGAGCCCGCCGCCCGCGTCATCGGCGAGACCCAGATCGTGCGCGCCGCCGACCGCCTCATCGCCAACACCTCCGAAGAGGCCGACGAACTCGTACGCCACTACGAAGCCGACCCCGGCAAGGTCGCCGTCGTCCACCCCGGCGTGAACCTGGACCGCTTCCGCCCGGCCGACGGCCGCGCCGCCGCCCGGCGGCGGCTCGGGCTCCCGCAGGACGCCCTCGTCCCGCTCTTCGCCGGCCGCATCCAGCCCCTGAAGGCCCCCGACGTGCTGCTGCGCGCCGTCGGCGTCCTCCTGGAGGAGCGGCCCGAGCTGCGCTCGCGGATCGTCGTGCCGGTCGTCGGCGGGCCGAGCGGCAGCGGCCTCGCCAAGCCGGAGGGCCTGCAGAAGCTGGCCGCGCGCCTGGGGATCGCGGATGTCGTACGTTTCCAGCCGCCCGTCGGGCAGGAGCAGCTCGCGGACTGGTTCCGGGCCGCGTCCGTCCTCGTGATGCCCTCGTACAGCGAGTCCTTCGGCCTGGTGGCCATCGAGGCGCAGGCCGCGGGGACGCCGGTGCTCGCCGCGGCGGTGGGCGGGCTGCCCGTCGCCGTGCGCGACGGGGAGACCGGGTTCCTGGTCTCCGGCCACGAACCCGCCCGCTACGCGCGCGTGCTGAGCGAATTCGCCGACCGTCCACAGCTTGTGGACCGCATGGGCGCGGCGGCCGCGCGGCACGCCGAGTCCTTCGGATGGGGGACCGCGGCGTCCGCCACGGCCGACGTGTACACCGCCGCCGTGCACGATCACCGGCGTCACGTACGCTCGCACCATGGCTGACGTTGCTGGCGGGGCGCCTTCCGCGGTGATCGAGCGGGCTCTGGACGAGGCCGAGCTGGAGTGGGAGTCCCCCGAGCCCGGTGCGTACGTGGTGAAGCTGCCCGGCACGCGCAAGCTCTCCACGACCCTCTCGCTGCGCGTGGGCAAGCACTCGCTGTCCCTGAACGCCTTCGTGATCCGGTGCCCCGACGAGAACCACGAAGGCGTGCACCGGTGGCTCCTGGAGCGGAACCTCCGCCTGTACGGCGTGAGTTACGCCATCGACTCCCTGGGGGACGTGTACGTCGCCGGGAAGCTGCCGCTCGCCGCCGTCACGCCCGACGAGCTCGACCGGCTCCTCGGCTCCGTCCTCGAAGCGGCCGACGGCTCCTTCAATACCTTGCTGGAGCTTGGGTTTGCCTCCGCGATCCGCAAGGAGTACGAGTGGCGCGTCGCGCGCGGCGAATCCACTCGCAACCTGGACGCGTTCACCCACTTGACCCAGCCCCGGTAGTTCTTCGGCTTTCCCCGGGTGGGGGGCTTCCCTGTCCCGCCGCTTCGCGGCGGACATCTCCCACCCGCCCGCCCGTTTCCACTCGACCGATGGCTTCGGGCCGTAGTCCGCACCACCGTCGGCCGACACCTCTGGTCGGCCACCCTCCCGGTGCCGCGTGCGGCAGTTCGGCGTCTGCGGGCGGGGGGGGGGAGGGCGGTTGCCGCCACCGCTGTGGGAGGGCGGTGGCCGCTACCGCTGTGGGAGGGCGGTGGCCGCTACCGCTGTGGGCAATCGTGCCGCAGGGCGGCACGGGTGGGCACAGCCCAGGCCGACGGCGCCCGTAACTCCGGCGGTACGACACCTTCCCCCGGCGGCCAGCCGCATGGCATGCTCCCGCCCAACGCAGACGTGAACTTCGTTCACGTACATGTACGGGAGAGTGAGGCGGCATGGCAGACCTCAGCAGGCGCGGCGTCCTCGGCGGAGCCGCCGCCGTCGCGGCCACAGCCGCAGCAACAGGCGGAAACGCCGCAGCCGCCACAGGCGAAACCCCAACCCTCTGGCGGGAGTTCAGCCGCGCCCCCTACACCCACCCCCACATCCCCTACGTAGGACGAGCCGGAGCCCGCCGGGGCACCCGGCACCTTCCCCACCTCGGCCGGGTGTTCCACGCCCACCACTACGGCGCCAGGCCTGACGCCCAGTCAAACGCGCCCGCCATCAACCGTGCCCTCGCCGCCGCCGGAAGGGCCGGCGGGGGCACGGTCCAGCTCGGACCCGGCACGTACCGCGTGGACGACATCATCCGCATCGCCCACGACAACGTCGTCCTCCGCGGAGCGGGCGGCACCCGCACCACACTCCTCGCCACCAAGAACCTCACCGACCTCATCGGCCCCTACGGCAGCCGCTACGGGGGCGACAAGTCGAGCTGGTCCTGGGCGGGCGGGCTGATCTGGCTCTGCCCGGCCGCCCGTTGGGACAGCCTGACGGCCGCCATCAGAGCCAGGGACTGGCCCTTCGAGGGCTGGACCGGCAACAAGCGCGACGCGTGGCGCACCCTCACCACCCTCGCCCCCGCCACCCGCGGCTCCTGGTCGGTCCGCGTCACCGACCCCACCCGCCTGCGCCGCGGCGACCTCGTCCTCCTCCGTCTCGCCGACGACGCGGACCACACCCTCCTGGAGCACATGGCGGGCGACGGCCCGGGCCCGCGCGCGTACACCTGGGACGACAAGACGAAGCTCACCTCGTACGTCCCCTACGAGTGGCCCGTACGGATCGCCGCAGTCAAGGGGCGCACCATCAGCTTCGAGCGGCCGCTGCCGCTCGACGTACGACCCGAGTGGGATCCCCGGCTCACCACCCACGTCCGGGCCCTCACCGGCTCCGGCGTCGAAGGCCTCACCCTGGAGGCCGTGGAGACGCCGCAGTCGCCGCACCTGCTCGACAAGGGGTTCAACGGCGTCACCTTCCAGTGCGCGTACGACTGCTGGGCCGACGACGTCCACGTACGCCACGTCGACAACGGGTTCGGGCTCGTCGCCGCCTCCGCCTGCACCCTGCGCCGCACCTCCGTAGGCGGCCGCGGCTCGCACCACCCGTACTTCTGCCGGGAGGGCTCGCACGACAACCTGATCGAGGACTTCCGCATCGAGGCGCGCACGACTCCCGCGCCCGCCGGGACGCAGCTGCACGGCATCAACGTGGAGGGCCTGTCCTCGTACAACGTCTGGTCGCGCGGCGAGATGGAGATGGGGACCTTCGACACGCACCGCGGGATGCCGTTCGCCAACGTACGGACCCAGATCACCGTCGAGAACAACGGGCGGCACGGCGGCGACGCGAGCGCGGGGCCCCTCTACGGAGCGCGCTTCACGCACTGGAACGTCACCGTCACCAACCAGCGCGCCGGACTGGTCAAAATTGACGGCATCGCGCCGTACAGCGCCACGGTCGGCATCTCCCGGGTGCGCGAGTTCGACCAGATTGACGTACCGGACTTCTCCGGAGAGCTCAACTCGCGCATCGAGGCGTACGGTTCGCCGGGTTCCGTACGGCCCCGGAACCTGTACGACGCCCAGCGCGCCCTGGACGACTGAGGGCCCCTAGGGGAACTACCCGAAGGGGACCAGCCGGACCACGGTCACCGTGAGGACCGAACCCGACACGTAGTAGAGGACGATCGCCCCGCCGACCGTCGCCTCGCGGCGGTCGCGCTCGGCGGCATCCGTGGACACGGCCGTCGAACCGTGCCCGTAGGGGTCGCGGCCGAGCGTGCGCACCATGGCCGCCCGGAAGGCCTCCGCGTCGTCCATCTTGGCGAGGGTGTCGTCTGCGGGCGGCGCGTACGTGATGCGATAGCTCCGGCTCCGGTGACGGCTCACGCGATGCTCCGCCTCTCGGCCTCGTCGGCGGCAAGGCGGTCGAGCAGGGCCTCGGCCTCGGGGTCCGGCACGGCCTCCAGCATCCAGTGCCGCATCACGCTGTGGATCTCGTCGACCCCGGCCTCGTTGATGGCCCGGTCGAACTCCGCGCGCCGGTCCTCGGGCAGGGCGGCGCGGATGTCCGGGATGGTGTTGGGGACGTCCACCTCCTCGCCGCCGATGAAGGTCTTCAGTGGTTCCGCCATGGTCGGGTCACTCTCCCTGAGGTCCCTGGGTGGGCCCTGCGCTGATCTCACGGTAGCGGCGGCGGCCCGATCCTCCCGGAGCCGCACCCGACACCTTCGGGTCCTGTCCCGGCGCCTCCGGAAGCCCCCGCATCAGACCCCAATACCCGAGCGCCGCCACCGTACCCACCACCGCACAGAAGCCCCACAGCCACTCCGCCCCCAGACGGTCGATCAGGAAGCCGGACATCAGGGGCGCCACGAGCGCCGCCACGGCCCACGACATCGTGTACATGCCCTGGTAGCGGCCGCGTCCGTGCGTCGGCGAGAGCTGCACCACCAGGCCCGTCTGGGTGGGCGCGTTGACGATCTCGGCGAGCGTCCAGACCATCACGGTCAGCATGAAGACGCCGACCGAACCCGCGAACGCGGTGAGCCCGAAGCCGATCCCGGCGAGGAGCGAGGACAGCACCAGCAGGCGCTGCGGGTCCCGGTGCTCGATGAACCGCGTCACCGGGATCTGCAGCACGACGATCATGACGCCGTTCACGGCGATGGCCACGCCATAGTCGCTCGGCGAGAAGCCCGCCTCGCCCATCGCCACCGGCAGCCCCACCGAGCCCTGCTGGAAGACCAGCGCGACCAGGAAGGACAGGCCGACCACGCCCATGAACCGGCCGTCCCGCAGCACCGTGCCGAGCCCGACGTCGTCCGCCTTGTCGGCGGCAGTAGGCCGCGGCCGCGACTCCGGCAGCTTCACGTACACGACGATCGCGCACACCAGCGTCATGACGGCCTCGATGAGGAAGCCCGCGAGATAGCTGTACGAGGCGATGAAGCCCGCGCCCGCCGCGGAGACGGCGAAGCCGAGGTTGATGGCCCAGTAGTTGAGCGAGAAGGCGCGCACCCGGTCCTCGGGGCGCACGATGTCCGCCATCATCGCCTGCACGGCGGGGCGGGACGCGTTGCTCGCCATGCCGACCAGGAACGCGACACCCGCGATGGCCACGGGGTGGATCATGAACCCCAGCAGCGCCACGGAGCCCGCGGTGGACACCTGGGCGATCAGCAGCGTCGGCCGCCGCCCGAGCCGGTCGGTCATCACGCCCGCGCCGAGCGAGGAGACGACCCCGCCGAGGCCGTGCAGGGCGGCGACGAGTCCGGCGTACGTGGCCGAGTAGCCCCGGTCCAGGGTGAGGTAGAGCGCCATGAAGGTGGCGACGAACGCCCCGAGCCGGTTCACCAGCGTGCTGGTCCACAGCCACCAGAACGCCGGAGGCAGCCCGGACACCGACTCCTTCACGGCGCGTCTGACTACGGCGAATGGCATGGTTCCCCCGAGGTGGCACAGGCAGTAGCTGTAAGAGGCCAAAGCGGCGAGCACAAGTTACTTCGGCGGGGAATCCCCGCGCCACACGTTTGACGGCAACCGTCAATCGCCTCGGGCGTGCTCCCGGACGCGACCCCTACGGGCGTTCCATTACGCTCAGAGGCATGGCCGACGCACCGTACAAGCTGATCCTCCTCCGCCACGGCGAGAGCGAATGGAACGCGAAGAACCTGTTCACCGGCTGGGTGGACGTCAACCTGAACGAGAAGGGCGAGAAGGAGGCGGTCCGCGGCGGTGAGCTGCTCAAGGACGTCGGCCTGCTCCCCGACGTGGTCCACACGTCCCTCCAGAAGCGAGCGATCCGCACCGCGCAGCTCGCCCTCGAATCGGCTGACCGCCACTGGATCCCGGTCCACCGCAGCTGGCGCCTGAACGAGCGCCACTACGGCGCCCTGCAGGGCAAGGACAAGGCGCAGACCCTCGCCGAGTTCGGCGAGGAGCAGTTCATGCTGTGGCGCCGCTCGTACGACACCCCGCCGCCCGCCCTCGAGGACGGCACCGAGTTCTCCCAGTCCGCGGACCCGCGCTACGCCTCCATCCCGCCGGAGCTGCGCCCCCGCACGGAGTGCCTGAAGGACGTCGTCGTCCGCATGCTCCCCTACTGGTACGACGGCATCGTCCCGGACCTCCTGGCCGGCCGCACGGTCCTCGTCGCCGCCCACGGCAACAGCCTCCGCGCCCTCGTCAAGCACCTCGACGGCATCTCCGACGCCGACATCGCGGGCCTGAACATCCCCACCGGCATCCCGCTCTCCTACGAACTGGACGCCGACTTCAAGCCCGTGAACCCGGGCGGCACCTACCTCGACCCGGAGGCCGCGAAGGCGGCGATCGAGGCGGTCAAGAACCAGGGCAAGAAGAAGTAGCCACGCACGACCGAGGCCGACCCGAGGCCGACCAAGGCCCCTGCCCGCGGATTCTCCGCTGGTGGGGGCCTTGTTGCTGAGCCCGCTCGGCCTTGGGCCCGCTCAGCCTGCGGCCCGCCCTTCCGCTGCCGCAGCGCCGGGATCGTCCGGCGGCGACGGGACCGGCGGCCAGGACGATCAGCGTCGGGCCGTCGAGAAGGGCCGACTGGGCACCCGCCGCTCCAGGAGGCCGCGCTGGAAGTGCTCAGCTCCCCGGCCTGGGACCGGCACGTCCGGTCCCTCGGCACGGCGCTCCGGGAGCGGTGCGCGGTGCTGGCCGCCGCGGTCACCCAGGAGATCCCCGGCGCGACCCTGACCGGGCCACCCGCGGGCGGACTGCACCTGTGGCTTCGCCTGCCGCCCGGTGTGGACGACACCGTCCTCACCAGCGCCGCACGGCACACCTGCGCATCGGATTCGCCGCCACCACCGACCACGCCGAACTGACCGAGGGCGCACGCCGGCTGGGCGCCGCGCTCACGGACCTCGGCCCGCGGCAGGGGTGAAGCGCGAGACACCGTCGAGGGGGAGGGGGAGGGGCGAGTGGCGTACGAAAGCGAGTGGCGTACGGAAGGGCGTGTTGGCGCCAAACGCGCGCGTGCGCCGTTGACGCGCCCCGGTGCCCCGGGCGTGCAATGGAGGGTCAGGCAGTACGTCTTCGCAGTACGCCTTCGAGGAGGAGACCATGGCCGAGTCCCCCAAGCCCGACATCTGTGCCGGCGACTGTCAGTGCGGTCCTGGCTGCAGCTGTGGCTGCCAGTCCGGCGGCCCGTGCCAGTGCGGCGGCGGTTGCGGCTGACGCTCGGCGGAGCGTCGGTCAAGCAGAGTACGAAGGGGTGGGCGCGCACACTGCGGCGCCCACCCCGCGCACGTCGACGCGCCCCCGCCGCCAGGCGGTTACGTGCCCCCCCGCCAGCAGGCGTTACGCGCCCTCGACCGGCGCCGCCCCCGGCTGGATCTCGTCCGCGTGCTCGCCCGTCACCAGGTACACGACGCGCTTGGCCACGGACACCGCGTGGTCCGCGAAGCGCTCGTAGTAGCGGCCGAGGAGCGTCACGTCGACGGCCGTCTCGATGCCGTGCTTCCAGCGGTCGTCCATCAGGTGCTGGAACAGCGTGCGGTGCAGCAGGTCCATCTCGTCGTCGTCCTGCTCGAGCTGGAGCGCCAGGTCCACGTCCTTGGTGATGATGACCTCCGCCGCCTTCGCCATCAGGCGCTGCGCGAGCTGCCCCATCTCCAGGATCGTCGCGTGCAGATCGCGCGGCACCGCCGAGTCCGGGAAGCGCAGCCGGGCCAGCTTGGCCACGTGCTGGGCCAGGTCGCCGGAGCGCTCCAGGTCGGCGCTCATCCGCAGCGAGGTGACGACGATCCGCAGATCCGTCGCGACCGGCTGCTGCCGCGCCAGCAGGGCTATCGCTCGCGCCTCCAGCTCGTGCTGGAGGTCGTCGACCTTCTGGTCGGCGGCGATCACGCTCTCGGCCAGCTTGAGGTCGGCGTCGAGCATGGCCGTGGTGGCGCGCCCGATCGCCGACCCGACAAGGCGGGCCATCTCGACCAGTCCCTCGCCGATCGAGTCAAGTTCCTCGTGGTACGCGTCACGCATGTGGCTGTCCCTCTCTCGTACGTCACAGGGGGTCACCCCTACGCTCCCACGGTGTGGGGCCGACGCGTCCGTTTAAGTCATCTCAAATGAATCGCCCCTGTCGTCAAGGTGAACTATGGGCGACAGGGCACCTCCCCGCGCCGGATGCGCCACACTGCACGAGGGGTCCCACGAGGTGACCCGCGACCCGCACCCGGAAGGCGTGCCCGGCACCGGAATATCCGGGTCCACCGGGCCCTCCCGCCGAAATGAACCACTGCCGTCCCCACAGTGAACTCTGGGCGACGAGTGTTCGAGTGGCCACCCGGATGGCTGTGGCCGGTGCTCCGACCGCGCATAACCTGGAGGCATGGACGTGAACGCGGCGGTCGCCGCAGCGGCAGCGATCGCCGGGGTGTGCACCGGCGTGATCGCCATGCTGGCGTTTCGCTGGAGCGAGCGCGACCAGAAGAGGCCCACGAGGACATCCCTGCACACGGACCCGGTCCTGCCCCCCGGCGTCGACACGGTGCTCTCCGTGCTGCGCTCCTCCGCCGTCGTCCTGGACGAGGCGGACAGCGTGGTCAAGGCGAGCTCCGCGGCGTACGCCCTCGGACTGGTGCGCGGCGGCAAGCTCGCCGTCGAGCCGATGCTGCAGATGGCCAGGGACACCCGGCGCGACGGCGAGATACGCCAGGTCGAGCTGGACCTGCCGCGCCGGGGCACCGGCCGCGGCGACGCGCTCGCGGTCTCCGCGCGGGTGGCGCCGCTCGGCTCCCGGCTCGTCCTGCTGCTCGTCGAGGACCTCACGGAGGCCCGCCGCATCGAGGCCGTGCGCCGCGACTTCGTGGCGAATGTCAGCCACGAGCTCAAGACGCCGGTCGGGGCGCTCTCCCTACTCTCCGAAGCCGTCATGGACGCCGCCGACGACCCCGAGGCCGTCGAGCGCTTCGCGGGCCGGATGCAGAACGAGGCGACCCGCCTGACCAACCTCGTGCAGGAGCTGATCGACCTCTCCCGGGTGCAGAACGACGACCCGCTGGAGGACGCCGAGCCCGTCCGCGTCGACGAGCTGGTGGGCGAGGCCATCGACCGCTGCCGTCACCAGGCGGGCACCAAGCAGATCACCATGGCCACGAATATGGCAGCGCCCGAAGGGCTCGATCAGGGTGGTGGTGGGCGACGGGAGGGAACGGCCGACCTGCGGGTCTGGGGCAACCGGGGCCAGCTCGCCGCGGCCCTCGGCAATCTCGTCGAGAACGCCGTCAACTACTCACCGGCCCGCACCCGGGTCGGAATAGCCGCCCGCCGGGTCAACGCACCGGGCGGGGACCTCATCGAGGTCGCGGTCACCGACCAGGGCATCGGCATCTCCGACAAGGACAAGGAGCGCATCTTCGAGCGCTTCTACCGCGTCGACCCGGCCCGCTCCCGGGCCACCGGCGGCACCGGCCTCGGCCTCGCCATCGTCAAGCACGTGGCCGCCTCGCACGGCGGGGAGGTCACCGTGTGGAGCTCGGAGGGACAGGGCTCCACCTTCACGCTGCGGCTGCCCGAGGCGGCCGCGGCCCGCGACCGCGGCGCCGGGACCGGCCCGGCCGCGAACGACGCGCACCAGGGCGCAAGGCCCGACGACACAACCGCATACGAACCCATCCCTGCCGCCCCGGAGGTCCTTCCGTGACCCGAGTGCTCGTCGTCGAGGACGAGGAATCCTTCAGCGACGCCCTGTCGTACATGCTCCGCAAGGAGGGCTTCGAAGTCGCCATCGCGGCCACCGGCCCGGACGGTCTCGACGAATTCGAGCGCAATGGCGCCGACCTCGTCCTGCTCGACCTGATGCTGCCGGGCCTGCCCGGCACGGAGGTCTGCCGCCAGCTCCGCAGCCGCTCGAACGTGCCGGTGATCATGGTCACCGCCAAGGACAGCGAGATCGACAAGGTCGTCGGCCTGGAAATAGGAGCCGACGACTATGTGACCAAGCCCTTCTCGTCCCGCGAGCTCGTCGCCCGCATCCGCGCGGTGCTGCGTCGCCGGGGCGAGCCGGAGGAGGTCGCCCCGCAGGCCCTGGAGGCGGGCCCGGTCCGAATGGACGTCGACCGCCACGTGGTCACCGTCTCCGGCTCCAAGGTCGACCTGCCCCTGAAGGAGTTCGACCTCCTGGAGATGCTGCTGCGCAACGCGGGCCGCGTACTCACCCGCATGCAGCTCATCGACCGCGTCTGGGGCGCCGACTACGTGGGCGACACCAAGACCCTGGACGTCCACGTCAAGCGCCTCCGCGCCAAGATCGAGCCGGACCCGGGGGCCCCGCGCTACCTGGTCACCGTCCGCGGCCTGGGCTACAAGTTCGAGCCGTAGCCGGGCCACGCGCGCGTGCGCGTCGCGAGGCAGGCAACGCAAAGGTTGCGAAGTAAGCAACGCAAAGGGCGGGAACCTCAAGAGGTTCCCGCCCTTTCGCGCTCGGCTGCGTACTCGGTACGAGGCGTCAGCCCCGGCACGCGGCGTCAGCCCGTACGAAGCGTCAGTGCGCGGCGCCGCCGTGCGAGGCGGCCTCGCCGCCCTCGGCCGCGGACCCGCCGGCAGGCGGCGTGGCGCCCGCGCCCTGAGCGCCCTCGGCGCCTTCCGCACCCTCGGCGCCCTCGGCCCCTTCCGCACCCCCGGCGGGCGTGCCCGACGGGTTGCCGGACGGCGTGCCCGAAGGCGAGCCGGACGGCTTGCCCGAGGCGCCCTGCGACGGCTTGCCCGACGGCTTGGCGTCCGGGGCCTTCGGGAGCTCGCTCGGGCCCCACTTCTCGAAGTAGCTCTCGGCCGGCACGACGAAGGTCTTCAGCTTCACGTCGCCGGTCTTGCTGAACGCGAACGTGACCGGCTGCGCGTTGCCGTCCTGCACGGACTCGCGGCTGCTCGGCAGCACCGCCGAGGCGTTGTCCTTGCCGCCGATGGTGACGGAGCCGCCGGCCGGGATCGTCAGACCGCCGCCCTTGCCCTTCTTCTCGCCCTTGGCGGGGCTCAGTTCGGCCTTCTTGCCGGTGCCGTCGACCTTGATCGAGTCGAGGGTCTGGGCACTGTCGCCGTTGTTGAAGAGCGTCGCGGCGATCACGGCCGGGCCGGTCGACTCCCGGTCGGGCTGCGTGATGATCATGGCGTTCTGGATCTTGATGTCGCCGACGGCGGTCGCCGCGTTGTCCGGCTTGATCTCGATCGTCTGGGCGTTGTTTCCGGCACCGCAGGCGGTGAGCGTGGCGAGCGAGAACGCGAGGGCGGTGGCGGCGATGGCGCCGCGTCGAAGGCTGCGGCTCACGGCGGCGGCAACTCCTAGAACGTGGGCGGTAACGGATGGGCGGGCGGCCGTTTGACCGCCCTAAGGGTGTGTCAGCGCGCTTAGGTTACCGAGCCGTTCCCGCGCCACCGCACCCGACCCGCCCCTGAGGACACCCGACCCGCCCCGGTGGCCCGCGCGCCTCCACCGCCTCGCGCGCCCCGGCCGCCCCATTGGCTTGATGTGGGTCGCACGTTGGCCTGATGTCGGCCGCGCGTTCCTCATTCCCATAACCGCCGCCGATGGTTCCCGGGTGATTTTCCGCGGGGAATGCGGGGCGGCGCCGGAAATTGATCAGGGCAACGCTTCTGGCGTGATCAGGGCAACGCTTCCGGCGGGCTTCCGATGGGCTCGGCCTCCGCGCTTCTTGATCAATTCCGGATTCGCCGAGTCGTCCCGTACGCGGCGTCGTACGCGGCGCCAGTCGCCGAACGGAGTAGCGGAAGTTCACCTACGGGAACCCGGCAAACCGGGACGTTCGTCCCCTTGGGGCGCCCTCGCGGGGTGCGTAACGTGGGTGTTTCTCCCCCGCCGGACAGCGGCTCCCACCTGCGAATACCCCCTTCCGGGACCCTCTCGAAGCACGTTCCTGTTGCTGTTGTCAAGCCCCGAGATATGCCCTGACCTGCGAAAACGCCATTCAGAAGACGCCGTATCCGTGTTACCCTGGATAGCCACGGAAGGGGTACCTGTCACATGACGTTCAAGGTTGGCGACACCGTGGTCTATCCCCATCACGGGGCCGCGCTGATCGAGGCCATCGAAACTCGCCAGATCAAAGGCGTGGACAAGACCTACTTGGTGCTGAAGGTCGCCCAGGGCGACTTGACGGTGCGTGTGCCAGCGGACAATGCGGAGTTCGTCGGTGTGCGTGATGTGGTCGGTCAGGACGGCCTTGACCGGGTCTTCGAAGTACTGCGCGCGCCGTATGCCGAAGAGCCCACGAACTGGTCGCGTCGTTACAAGGCAAATCTCGAGAAGCTCGCCTCCGGCGATGTCATCAAGGTCGCGGAAGTAGTCCGTGACCTGTGGCGTCGGGAGCGCGAGCGCGGACTGTCCGCCGGTGAGAAGCGCATGCTCGCCAAGGCCCGCCAGATCCTGGTGAGCGAGCTGGCCCTCGCGGAGAACACGAACGAGGACAAGGCCGAGGCCCTGCTTGACGAGGTCCTCGCGTCCTGACCCACGCAGCGCAGCGCCACTTGTGGCGTGCGTCCCGGGACAATGAATACTGCCGCGGTGCCCGCCGACTCCTGAATGGTGTTGCCGGGCACTGCGGCATGTCCGTACCCGGAACTGCCGTCACTCCGGGCGTGGCCGTACCCCGGTCTTCATCGCCGGTTCGCGTGTACGGAAAGATCCCCCCGGTACGTTGGCGTGCCGGGCTCGGGCAGCAGGCTCGACCGGATGTCACGGAAGGGTTCCGGTCAAGGCGTCGCGCCCGGCACGCTGTGGCCATACCCATGTCGGCCGAGCACACAAACCTGAACGGAACCGATGTCTGACGCATCTTCTGCGGCGGGCGGGCCCCCGGCCCCGCGCCCCCGCACGGCAGCCGTGATTCCCGCCGCGGGACGTGGCGTACGGCTCGGCCCGGGCGCCCCCAAGGCGCTGCGCGCGCTGAACGGCACGCCGATGCTGATCCACGCCGTGCGCGCCATGGCCGCCTCCCGCGCCGTCTCGCTCGTCGTCGTCGTGGCACCGGCGGACGGCGCCGCCGAGGTCAAGACCCTGCTCGACGACCACGCCCTGCCCGAGCGCACCGACTTCCTCGTCGTGCCCGGCGGCGCGACCCGCCAGGAATCCGTGAAGCTCGGCCTGGACGCGCTGCCGCCCGGCGTCGACATCGTGCTCGTGCACGACGCGGCCCGCCCTCTGGTCCCCGTCGACACCGTCGACGGCGTCATCGAGGCCGTCCGCGACGGGGCGCCCGCCGTGGTCCCCGCGCTGCCGGTCGCCGACACCGTCAAGGAAGTCGAGCCGGCGGCGCCCGGCGAGCCCGAGCCCGTCGTCGCCACGCCCGAGCGCGCCCGGCTGCGCGCCGTACAGACCCCGCAGGGCTTCGACCGCGCGACGCTGCTGCGTGCGCACGAGGCCGTCGTCGTCGGCGAGGGCGCCACGGACTGCGCGGGGCTCGTGGAGCGGCTCGGCGAGCCGGTCGTGCTCGTGCCCGGCCACGAGGAGGCGTTCAAGGTGACCCGCCCGCTCGACCTCGTCCTGGCCGAGGCCGTGCTCGCGCGCAGGAGGGCCACCGATGGCTTCTGAGCCGCAGTCGGCCCCGCAGCCGCAGCCGCACCCGCAGTCGGCCCCGCACCCGCACCCGCAGCCGTCCCCGCCCCCGGGGCCGGGAGCGCCCGCCTTCCCGTATCCGCTGCCGCAGGTCGGCATCGGCACCGACATCCACGCCTTCGAAGAGGGCCGGGAGCTGTGGTGCGCCGGACTGAAGTGGGAAGGGGAGGGCCCCGGACTCGCCGGGCACTCGGACGCGGACGTCGTCGCGCACGCGGCGTGCAACGCGCTCTTCTCCGCCGCGGGACTCGGCGACCTCGGCGCCCACTTCGGCACCGGGCGGCCCGAGTGGGCCGGCGCCTCCGGGCTCGCGCTGCTCACCGAGGCCGCGCGGATCGTGCGGGACGCGGGCTTCGTCATCGGCAATGTGGCCGTGCAGGTCGTCGGCCCCAGGCCCAAGATCGGCAAGCGGCGCGAGGAGGCCCAGAAGGTGCTCTCCGAAGCGGCGGGCGCGCCGGTCACCGTGTCCGGGGCGACCACCGACGGGCTCGGCTTCCCCGGCCGGGGCGACGGGCTCGCGGCCGTGGCCACGGCGCTGGTGGTGCGCGCCCCCTAGAGCGCCACCTGGCTCCCCCTAGCTCCACCCGGCTCCACTGCCTCCGCGCGGGCGCGTGGAGATCCCCAGGGGTTCACGTGTGGTGAAGGAGGATCGGGTTACGCGTTCATAAAACGCGCAATCCCGGCACCCCTCCGAAGGAGACACCGTGACCGCAGCACTCTCCGAGAAGCTCAAGGCACTCCTGGACTCCCCGGTCTTCGTCATCGTCGCCACCATCCAGCCCGACGGCAGCCCCCAGCTGTCACCGGTCTGGGTGAAGCGCGACGGCGACGACGTCATCTTCTCCACCACGCTGGGGCGGCGGAAGGAGCAGAACCTGCGCCGCGACCCACGCGTGACGGTGCTCCTCCAGCCCTTCGACGCCCCCTACACGTACGCGGAGATCCGCGGCACCGTCACCATGTCCAGCGACGGCGGCCAGGAGCTCATCGACGAACTGGCGCTGAAGTACACCGGCCAGAAATACGCGGAGTTCAACCCGAAGGCCGCCGAGGACAACCCGCGCGTCGTCGTCCGCGTGACGCCCCGCAAGGTCGTCGGCAGGCTCTGAGCGGCCCGCGCGGGACACCCGTTCATCACAGTTGTGTGCCCTGTCGCCCCTAGGGGCGCGGGGCACTGTCCCAGGGCCACTACCCTGGAGTGGTGACGATTCGCCTGTACGACACCAGCGCCCGGCAGATCCGAGAATTCAGCCCCCTCGTCGAAGGCTGTGTCTCGATCTACCTGTGTGGTGCCACGGTGCAGGCCGCCCCGCACATCGGACACATCCGCTCGGGCCTCAACTTCGACATCATGCGCCGGTGGTTCGCCCACCGCGGCTATGACGTGACGTTCATCCGCAATGTCACGGACATCGACGACAAGATCATCAAGAAGTCGGCGGAGCAGGGCCGCCCCTGGTGGTCCATCGGGTACGAGAACGAGCGCGCCTTCAACACCGGTTACGACGTCCTCGGCTGCCTGCCGCCCACCTACGAGCCGCGCGCCACCGGCCACATCACCGAGATGATCGAGATGATGCGCGGCCTCATCGAGCGCGGCCACGCCTACGAGGCGGACGGCAACGTCTACTTCGACGTGCGGTCGTACGACGGCTATCTGCAGCTGTCCAACCAGGACCTCGACGAGCTGCGCCAGCCCTCCGGCGAGGGCGAGACCGGCAAGCGCGACCAGCGTGACTTCGCCATGTGGAAGGCCGCCAAGCCGGGCGAGCCCAGCTGGGAGACGCCCTGGGGCCGGGGCCGCCCCGGCTGGCACCTGGAGTGCTCGGCCATGGCCCACAAGTACCTGGGCGCAGAGTTCGACATCCACGGCGGCGGCATCGACCTGATCTTCCCGCACCACGAGAACGAGATCGCCCAGGCCAAGGCCTTCGGCGACGCCTTCGCGCGGTACTGGGTGCACAACGGCTGGGTCACCATGAGCGGCGAGAAGATGTCGAAGTCGCTCGGCAATTCGGTGCTGGTCTCCGAGATGGTCAAGAACTGGCGCCCCATCGTCCTGCGCTACTACCTGGGCACCCCGCACTACCGCTCGATGATCGAGTACAGCGAGGAGGCCCTGCGCGAGGCCGAGTCCGCGTTCGCGCGGATCGAGGGCTTCGTGCAGCGCGTGGTGGAGAAGGCCGGGGGCGTGGTCGAGCCCGCCGCCGAGGTGCCGCCCGCGTTCGCCGAGGCGATGGACGACGACCTGGGCGTCCCGCAGGCGCTCGCGATCGTGCACACCACGGTCCGGCAGGGCAACTCCGCGCTCGCCGCCGACGACAAGGAAGCCGCGGTCGCCCGCCTCGCCGAGGTGCGGGCCATGCTCGGCGTCCTCGGCCTCGACCCGCTCGACGCGCACTGGGCGGGCGGCGACGGCGACGCGGGCGACGACCTGCACGGCGTGGTCGACACCCTCGTACGCCTCGTGCTGGATCAGCGCGAGGCCGCCCGCGGCCGCAAGGACTGGGCCACCGCCGACGCCATCCGCGACCAGCTCGGCCAGTCGGGCCTCGTCATCGAGGACAGCCCGGCAGGACCCCGCTGGACGCTCGGTCCGCGCTAGCGCGGACCGCATGCTGATGTGCCGCCCGCGGACTCGGGCGGCACACTGCATATACGACGACTTCAGATGCGTACGCGCGCGGAACAGCGCGGGTGCGCAACCACGCATCACAGAGACAGGTAGGTCATGGCCGCTAACAACCGCCGCATGTCGGGCAAGAAGGGCGCGCAGGTCGGCAGCGGCGGAAAGCGACGCCGGGCCCTCGAGGGCAAGGGGCCCACGCCGCCCGCCGAGATGCGCAAGGGGCACGTCAAGCAGCGCGTAGCCCAGGCCAAGTCGCGCCGCGCCGCCGGAGGACGGCAGGCCCCGCGCGGCCGGGGCGGCAAGTCGGCGTCCGAGATGGTCGTCGGCCGCAACCCCGTCTACGAGGCGCTGCGCGGTGGCGTGCCCGCCACGACGCTCTACGTCCAGCAGTTCATCGACAACGACGAGCGCGTCCGCGAGGCCCTCCAGCTCGCCGCCGAGCGCGGCGACATCCACCTGATGGAGGCCCCGCGCGCCGAGCTGGACCGCATGACCAACGGCCTCAACCACCAGGGCCTCGTGCTCCAGGTCCCGCCGTACGAGTACGCGCACCCCGAGGACCTGGCCGCGGCCGCCTACGACCAGGGCGAGGACCCGCTCATCGTCGCCCTGGACGGCGTGACCGACCCGCGCAACCTCGGCGCCGTCGTCCGCTCCGTCTCCGCCTTCGCCGGGCACGGCGTCCTGGTGCCCGAGCGCCGGGCCGCCGGGATGACGGCCAGCGCCTGGAAGACGTCGGCGGGCACCGCCGCGCGCACGCCGGTCGCGCGGGCCACCAACCTCACGCGCGCCCTGGAGGCGTACAAGAAGGCGGGCATCGCCGTCGTCGGCCTCGCCGCCGACGGCGACCACGAGATCGGCGACCTGGCGGCCCTGGACGGCCCGGTCGTCATCGTCGTGGGCAGCGAGGGCAAGGGCCTGTCCCGGCTCGTCGGCGAGACCTGCGACTACCGGGTGCGCATTCCGATGCCCGGCGGCGCGGAGTCGCTGAACGCCGGTGTCGCGGCGGGCATCGTGCTGTACGAGGCGGCGCGGCGCCGGAAGTGACGGTGCGGCCGGGCCCGCGGTTGACCGGGCCGGGCCCCACCCGGTAACGGATGCTTGACGGGGTCCGGACATTTGGCGTGGGTCAAGGCAGTGTCCAAACCACACATCACTCGGTTAGATGAGTGTGGACACCAGAACACCCCGCACACCCACGGGGGGACGCTCGTCAGGGTTCGACGACACTCCCGCGCTGAGCATGGTGAAGGTGCCCTGCGACCCGGCGCAGGTCATCGTCAATCACGCGAGCTTCCGCGTGCAGCTCCCCATCGCCGGGCGGACCCAATCGCCGCGCATCGCCCACCACTTGAGCTCCGCGGACGACACCGTGCGCATCCCCGCCGTCGGCGCCGCCCCGGCGCGCAGGCGCGCGCCTGTCGTGTGGAGCGGCAAGTCCGCGCCGGGGGACGTCGACGCGAGCGGGCTGCTGCAGGCCGCGCGTGCCAGCGTGCGCCGTTCGGCCGAGGGGGCGGGCCGGGACGGCGACGCGCACGCCGTGCTCGGCGGCCGCGACCCCTTCGACGACGGCGGTGCCACCCAGGTCATCCCGCGCGTCGACCTCGACGACCCGTACGCCGACCCCGCCGAGACCGCCGCGTTCGCCCCGCCCCTCGACCCCGCCGAGACCGCGGCCTTCACCCCGCCCCGCGACCCCGGCGACGGCACCCGGCTGCTCCCGCAGATGCGCCTGCCCGGCAGCGCCGACGACGAGCACCACGCGGCCGCCACCGCATCGGCGGCGTACGACGACGACGGCGACGGCGACGACGACCCGGACGAGTACGACGACGACCGCGACGAGGCCACCGGCCGCCGCGGCGCCGGGCACCGGCACGCCTACTTCCCCGGCCGCCGCATGAACCTCGGCGTCGTGCTGCTCCCGCTGCGCGTCTTCCTCGGCTTCATCTCCATCTACGCCGGCATGGGCAAGCTCTGCGACCCCGTCTACTTCGACGGCGGCGAGCGCGGCTCCATGGTCAAGTGGCTGAACTCGCTGCACCCGTGGGCGCTCGCCGAGCCGCTGCGCGACTGGGCGCTCCAGCACCCCGTGGGCGCCGGCCTGGTCATCGCCTTCCTCCAGGTCATCGTCGGCGTGCTGACCGTGCTCGGCCTCTGGCAGCGCCTCGCCGCGTCCGTCGGCGTGCTGCTCTCGGCGGCGCTCCTGGTGACCGTGAGCTGGAAGACCGTCCCGGCCTACGACGCGCCGGACATCATCTATCTGGCCGCCTGGTCCCCGCTGATCATCGCGGGCGCGCCGGTCTACTCCGTCGACGGCCGGCTCGCGGGCGAGGCCTGGCGCACGCTCGGGCCGCGTGCCGAACTGTGGGAGCTGCGGCGCCGGGTGCTGCGCCGCGGCGCGCTCATCGGCACCCTCGTCGTCGGCCTCACGCTGCTCGTCGGCTCGGTGCTCGGCGGTGCCGTGCGGGACGCGGACCGCGTCACCGTGCCCGGCCCCGGCGAGGCACCGCGCAACAACCTGCCCGGCTCGCCGCTGCCGGAGAACTCCGACGGCGAGCGCGAGCTGCGCCGCGACCGGCAGAGCCCGTCGGCGTCCACCAACGGCGCGCCCACGCAGGGGAGTTCGGCCAGCCCCACGCGGGGCGGCGAGGGCACCCCGGGCGCGGCCCGCGAGACGGGCGGCGGCGCGAGCGAGGGCGGCCGGCCGAGCGCCACCACCCAGGGCACCGGCGGCCAGGCGCCCTCCTCGCAGCAGCAGCAGGCGCCCCCTCAGCAGCAGCCGCCCGCGGCCTCCAGCGGCCCGGCCGCGAGCACCGGCGGCAGCACCGGTGGCGGGAGCACCACCGGCGGCGGCACCACGGGCGGCAGCACCGGCGGCGGCAGCACCGGCGGTGGCGGCACCACCGGCGGCGGCGGCGACCGGCCGGGCGGCCTGCTCGGAGGTGTCCTCGGCTGAGGAGGCGTCGCCGGTACGCGTCTCCGGCACGCCTCTCCCGTACGTTTCATCCGTACGCCGACGGGGCCCCGCACACAGCACGTGTGCGGGGCCCCGTCGGCGTACCGGAGAGCTGTTGCCGAGGTGAGTCCGTCAACGGCTCTGGGCCGCGAGTTCCTTGGCCGCCTCCGTGAGGTCCTTGGCGGTGTCGATGGCGCGCCAGTACGCGCCCTGCGGCAGCGGGAAACCGGCCAGGCGCTTCGCGCGGGCCAGGCGCGGGAACGTGGTGCGCTCGTGGTCGCCGCGGTCGGGCAGCAGCGCGGTGAAGGCCGCCGAGAAGACGTACACGCCCGCGTTGATGAGGTACGGCGACGGCGGCGCCTCGATGAAGTCCGTGATGTGGCCGAAGGCGTCCGTCTCCACGGCGCCCCAGGGGATCCGGGGGCGGGCGAGGGCCAGCGTGGCGGTGGCGTCGCGCTCGGCGTGGAAGGCGGCCATGTCGCGCAGCGAGAAGCGGGTCCAGATGTCGCCGTTGGTCGCGTACCAGGGCTGGTCGGCGTGCGGCAGATGCGCGGCGGCGTACTTGAGGCCGCCGCCGCGGCCGAGCGGCTCCTTCTCCACGACGGTGGTGACCTTCAGCGGCAGCTCCGTGGACTCCAGCCACTCCTGGAGCACCTCGGCGAGATGGCCGCAGGAGACGACCGCGTCCGTGACGCCCTCGGCGGCGAGCCAGGCGAGCTGGTGGCCGATGATCGGGGTCCCCGTGCCGGGGATCTCGACCATCGGCTTGGGCCGGTCGTCGGTGTACGGGCGGAGGCGTGAGCCCTGGCCGCCGGCCAGGACGACGGCCTGCGTGGGCCGTACGGAATGGTGGGCACCGGAGGTCATGACGGCACCTTACGCGGCGGACCGGGCGGGTTTCCGCGCCGCCCCGGCCCCTGCCGGGCCCCTACCGGCCCCTGTGGCCGCGCCCGGCTCAGCCGTCCTGGTGGGCGGCCACGCCCGAGGCGAAGGACGTGTCGCACACCGGGCGGGCGTAGGACTGGGCGCGGGTGGGGCCGTAGGCGCGGACGGCGGCGCGGCCGAGGGCGCGGGCGATGGACACGCAGTGCTTGGCGAGCGAGGGGTGCCGGTCGACCTCCTGCTGCAGGTGTGTGAGGGCGACGCCCGGGTTCTCCTCCTGGAGCTCGAGGAGCAGCCGGTCGCGCAGGACGTCCTGCGGGGCGCGGGACTTGGCCGGTGCGGACAGGTCTCCCGCGGAGGCGGTGAGGACCGAATCCGAGGGGTTTCCGGACCAGTTGACCCGGGTGACCGCGAGCGTGCCGGACAGCACCAGGACGACGGGCAGGACGAGGGCGAGCGTGCGCCCGATGCGGCGGCCGGGGCCGCGGTGGCCCCGGCGCGACTTCTGGGTGTGGTTGGCGGAGTGCGTCACGCGAGTGAGAGTAGCGCCAGGTGATGATTTGGCGACATTTAGTCACCCGGTCGAGTGACCAGGAAAGATGTCTGCCTGCTCGCGCGTTGACGTACACGGATCGAAATGGCCGATGTGCCGGGGTATTTGTCGACACAATCTCGGGCGGAGCGGGCCGGGCCTCCCTTATGCCCAGGGGCGCCCCGCACCATGCCCAAGGGCCCCGCACCGGAGTGCGGGGCCCTTGGGTGGACGTAAGCCGGCCGGTGTCCGGCGGTCAGTCGCTGAGGCGCTCGCCCGTCGACGTCGAGAAGACGTGGGTCTCGCCCGGGCGCGGCACGACGTGGAGCTGGGCGCCCTTCTCCGGGACCTGGCGGCCGTTCACGCGGACCACGAGGTCCTTCGCCTCGCCGCCGACCTCGGCGGTGCCGTAGACGTAGCCGTCGGCGCCGAGCTCCTCGACGACGTTCACGGACACGGCGAGGCCCGCCGGGGCGTCCTCGGTCTCCTTCGACAGGGTCTTCGCGGCGCCGCCGTTGGTCTCGACGATGTCGAAGTGCTCGGGGCGGACGCCGACCGTGACGGTGCGGTCGCCCCTGTCGGCCGCGGCGGACAGCGCCTCGCGGTTCACCGGCACCACCGAGTTGCCGAACTTCACGCCGCCGTCGGTGATCGGGACCTCGACCAGGTTCATGGCGGGGGAGCCGATGAACCCGGCGACGAAGAGGTTGTTCGGCCGGTCGTACATGTTGCGCGGCGAGTCGACCTGCTGGAGCAGGCCGTCCTTCAGTACGGCGACGCGGTCGCCCATCGTCATGGCCTCGACCTGGTCGTGGGTGACGTACACCGTGGTGATGCCGAGGCGGCGCTGGAGCGAGGCGATCTGCGTACGCGTGGAGACGCGGAGCTTGGCGTCGAGGTTGGACAGCGGCTCGTCCATGAGGAAGACCTGCGGCTCACGGACGATCGCGCGGCCCATCGCCACGCGCTGGCGCTGACCGCCGGAGAGCGCCTTGGGCTTGCGGTCCAGGTACTCCGTGAGGTCGAGGATCTTCGCGGCCTCCTCGACCTTCTGCCGGATGACGTCCTTGCTGACGCCCGCGATCTTGAGCGCGAAGCCCATGTTCGCGGCGACCGACATGTGCGGGTAGAGCGCGTAGTTCTGGAACACCATGGCGATGTCCCGGTCCTTGGGCGGCAGGTGCGTGACGTCGCGCTCACCGATGCGGATGGCGCCGGCGTTCACGTCCTCCAGGCCCGCGAGCATGCGCAGGGACGTGGACTTGCCGCAGCCGGACGGGCCGACCAGGACGAGGAATTCGCCGTCCTCGATCTCGATCTCGAGAGAGTCGACGGCGGGCTTGTCGGAACCCGGGTAGATCCGGGTCGCCTTGTCGAACGAAACAGTGGCCATGGTGAATGGGCCCCCTTCACCGGCAGGAACGTGCCGGACGATCCGAGTAAAGGATGGGTCTAGTCCACGTGGATGAACTGCCCGTGACCGTACCCCGCAGGTCGTTGGTCTGTCAGTAGCCGCGGCGTCATCACCTTCGAGACCTTCGAGGAAATTTTCGACAGGGGGACCGGTCGTGTTGGTTACACTTCACGGGCACGCCCGCAGCGGGGCCCGTGCGCGCCTCCTTAGCTCAGCTGGTCAGAGCGCCGCTCTTGTAAAGCGAAGGTCGTCGGTTCGAATCCGACAGGGGGCTCGGAGAAGTGGCAGGCCGAAGGCCCCGTCGTCCGGGTGGACGGCGGGGCCTTCGGCGTTGTGCTGCCTGGGTCAGGCTGTCGTCCACGGGCGGAGCTTCTCCGGGTTCCGTACCGCCCAGAGGCGCGTGATGCGGTCGCCCGCGAAGTCGAACGCGAGGACCGACACGGTGACGCCGTCCTCCTGGAGCACCAGGCCGGGCTGGCCGTTGACCGTCCGCTCCAGGAGCGTCTGGCCGGCGATCCTGTCGGTGAGGGCGACCATGTAGTGCGCGATCTGCTCGCCACCGCCGATGGGATGGGGCGCGGCGTTGGCCAGGCCGCCGCCGTCGGCGAGTGCCGTGGCGTCGGGGTCGAGGAGGCCGATGAGGGCGCCGATGTCCTGGGCCTCCCAGGCCCGCTTGAAGTCCCGGACGAGGCCGGCGCGCCGGGCCGCCGGGGTCGGGGGAGCCGCGGGTGCGGGCGACGCGCGCATGCGGCGGCGGGCCGAGGAGGCGAGCTGACGGCACGCCGCCGGGGTCCGGCCGACGATCTCGGCCACTTCGGCGAAGGAGTAGCGGAAGACGTCGTGCAGGATGAACGCGACGCGCTCGGCCGGGGTCATCGCGTCGAGCACGACGAGGAAGGCCATGTTCACCGACTCGTCGAGGGTGACGCGGTCGGCCGGGTCCGCCGGGTCGGCCGTCCTGCCGCCGGGCCCGCCGACGATCCACTCCGTGCGGTCGGGCAGCGGCTCCGGGATCCACTCGCCCACGTAGCTCTCGCGCCGGGCCCGCGCCGAGCGGAGCTGGTCGAGGCAGATGCGGCCCGCGACCCTCGTCAGCCAGGCGCCGGGGGACTCGATGGCCCGCTGCTGTTGCGGGGTCATGGCGTACCAGCGCACGTACGCCTCTTGTACGACGTCCTCGGCGTCGGCCAGGGAGCCGAGGAGCCGGTACGCGAGGTTGATCAGGTGGCGGCGCTCGCTCCGGACGGCGCTCAGGCCCGGATCGTCGGGTCGGTCGTCCGCCGGGTCGGAAGGGCCCGCCGGGTCGGACGGGTTCGGCTTGCTCATGGTGTCGCTGCTCCCTTGGCCGCTCGCCGCGTCTGCCGTCATCAGTACTCAGTACTCAGTACTCAGTACTCAGTACGACGAGACAGCCCCCCGAAATGTGAGGTCGGCGCGTCATCTCACATTCCGGGGGGCTGCCTCGTCGTACCGGGTGGGACGCAACCGCGGCCCACCTGAGAGAAGGAGATCACCATGGACACCCGTCTCGACTTCATCACCAACCCGGTCGCAGGCAAGTCCGTGAAGCACCTCGCCGCGGCGGGCATGGCGGTCGCGGAGTCGACGCTGCCGGCGGCGACGCGGGAGCTCGTACTGCTCCGCGTCAGCCAGATCAACGGCTGCGGATTCTGCGTCGACATGCACACCAAGGAGGCCACCGCGGCCGGGGAGAGCCAGCTGCGCCTCAACCTGGTCGCGGTCTGGCGCGAGGCCACGGTGTTCACCGACGCCGAGCGCGCCGCCCTGGAGCTGGCCGAGGAGGGCACCCGCATCGCCGACGCGGCCGGTGGCGTCACCGACGAGGTCTGGGCGAACGCCGCCAAGCACTACGACGAGGAGCAGCTCGGCGCCCTGTTGACGATCATCGCGGTCATCAACGCCTTCAACCGCCTGAACGTCATCACTCAGCGGCCGGCGGGCGACTACCAGCCCGGCCAGTTCGGCTGACCGGCGATTCTCCCTGCCCGGGGCGGCCGCGACCCGCGGTCCCGGCCGCCCCGGCCCTGAGCCCTGAGCCCCGGCTCAGGCGCCCGGAGGCGTCCCGATTCAGGCGCCCCGCCCCGAAAGCCGGTCCGCCAGCCGTGCCCGCCTCGGGGCCTCGGCCGTGTGGGACGTCAGCTCCTTGCGGTCCGCCGCGCGGTACGTGGCGTACATGCCGTGCACCCCGAGCCACCGCAGCGGCTCCGGCTCCCACTTGCGGACCCGGTGGTTCACCCACGGCAGCGCCGTCAGGTCCGTCGGGCCCGCCTGACCCGAGTCCGCCTGGACCAGGTCGCGCAGGGTGCGGGCGGCGAGGTTGGCGGTGGCGACGCCCGAGCCGACGTAGCCGCCCGCCCAGCCGAGGCCCGTCGCGCGGTCCAGGGTGACCGTGGCGCACCAGTCGCGCGGCACGCCGAGGACGCCCGACCAGGCGTGGTCGATCCGTACGCCCGTGAGCTGCGGGAAGAACCGGACCAGAAGCTCGCGCAGGGCTTCGATCGTGGCGGCCTGGGTGCGGCCGTCGTTGTCCGTCCTGGAGCCGAAGCGGTACGGGACGCCGCGGCCGCCGAGCGCGATGCGGTCGTCGGCGGTCCGCTGCGCGTACATGTACGCGTGCGCCATATCGCCGAGGGTCTCGCGGCCCGCCCAGCCGATGGTGTCCCAGGCGTCGGCGGGCAGCGGGGCGGTGACGATCATCGAGGAGTTCATCGGCAGCCAGGTGCGGCGCTGGCCCTTGAGCGCGGCCGTGAAGCCCTCCGTGCAGCGCAGGACGTAGGGGGCGCGGACCGTGCCGTACGGAGTGAAGGCGTGCTTCGGGCGGATCTCCGTGACCGGTGTCGACTCGTGAATGGTGACGCCGAGCGCCTCCACGGCCGCCGCGAGGCCCTTCACCAGCTTCACCGGGTGCAGCCGGGCGCCGTGCGGGGTCCAGGAGGAGCCGACGGCCCCGGTGACACGGATCCGCTCGGCGGTCTCGCGGGCGCCGTGCAGCGTCCGGTCGCTCTCTCCGTACGAGAGTTCCGTCGCGTGGAAGTCCTTCAGGCGGGCCAACTGGGCGGGCGTGTAGGCGACTTCGAGGACGCCGCCGTGGTGGATGTCGGCGTCGATCCGCTCTTCGCCGGCGGCGCGGATCACCTCGTCGACGGTGGCGTTCATGGCCTGCTGGAGGCGGACGGCGGCTTCGTGGCCGTGCAGGCGGGCGTACCGGTCGCGGCCCGCGATGCCGTTGTAGAGCCAGCCGCCGTTGCGGCCGGAGGCGCCGTAGCCGCAGAACTTCTGCTCCAGGACCGTGATGCGCAGGAAGGGCGCGGCCTTCTTCAGGTAGTACGCGGTCCACAGGCCCGTGTAGCCGCCGCCGACGACGCACACGTCGGCCGTCGTGTCGCCGGACAGGGGTTCGCGGGCCGTGGGGAGGCCGTCGTCGGCGTACCAGTAGGAGATGCCGCCGTTCACGGTGTTCGTGCTGCTCATGGGGCGGGACGTTACGCTTTCGGGGCCGCTTTTCGGGACCCTTTCGAGAGGACTGTTCATGGTCGTACGCAAGGCCGGGCGCGTGGTCGCATCGGTGGCCGCCGTGGCGCTGCTGGGCGTCGCCGTCACCGCGTGTGACTCCGGTGACTCCGACGACGGCAAGGGGGCGAGCCGCAAGGTGACGGAGTCCCGGGGGTCGGAGGGGCGGTTGGAGTCGGACTCTCCGTCGGCGGGCGCTGCGGCCGAGGGGTCCGCGTCCGAAGGGGCCTCGCCCTCCGAGTCCCCGGAGGTCGTCCCGGAGGCGAAGGTTCCGCCGGTCTCCGCCTCGCGACTGGCCAAGGTGCCCGCCACCGTGAAGGGCGGCGTGATCACGGTCGGCAAGCCGTCGGCCGAGCACACGGTCAAGGTGTACGAGGACCCGCGCTGCCCCTTCTGCAAGAAGTTCGAGGAGGGCGGCGCGCAGGCGCTGGTGGGACCGCTGTCCGCCGGTGACGTGAAGGTCGAGTACACGATCGCCTCGTTCCTCGACAAGAGCCTCGGCGGCAGCGGCTCGGTGAACGCCGCGAACGCCCTGCGAGCCGCCGTGGAGGCGGACAAGTTCCCGCAGTTCCACGCCGCGCTCTTCACCAACCAGCCGGAGGAGACCGAGGACGCGTTCACGCCCGCCTTCCTGCTGAAGATCGCCGACAAGGCCGGCCTGCGCGACGGCGCCTTCAAGAAGGCGGTGACCAACGGCACGTACAAGAACTGGGTCGGCACCGCCATGGAGGCCTTCTCGAAGGACGGGATCACCGGGACCCCGACCGTCGTCGTCGACGGGAAGAAGGCGCCCGCCGAATCGCTGTACAGCGAGGGGGATTTCAAGAAGGTCCTGAAGGACGCGGGGATTTCCTGAGGCGGTGTGCTGGCCGGTATGAGCTGTGTCCGGCGCGAGCGTGCCCTGTCCGACATAAGCGGTGTCCGGAACACGCTGTTCCCGGAAGAAAATCGCATGTGGTGGACGAGGGTGCCTGGGTAGCGTCGCCCGCGTGATCGACATCCACGTTCCGGACGAGCTGGTCCAGTCCCAGTACATGTACGCGGGCGAGGCGGGCCGCGCCTTCATCGCCGCGCTGCCCGCCCGCGTCGCGGAGTTCGTCGACCGCTGGGAGCTGGAGGTCGTCGGGGACTCCATGTACGGCATGGCGGCGCTCGTGCTGCCCGTGCGGCGGGCCGACGGGACCACCGCCGTGGTGAAGTTCCAGGTCAACGACGAGGAGACCGAGGGCGAGCCGGTCGGCCTGCGGATCTGGAACGGCGACGGCGCGGTCCGGCTGCTCGACCACGACGCGGCGACCGGCACGATGCTGCTCGAACGCGCCCGGGACGGCGAGGAGTTGTCCACGTACGCGGCGGCGGGCCACGCCGAGACCCGCAAGGCGATCGTCGTCATCGCCGAACTCCTGGCCCGCCTCACCGCCGTGCCCGCCCCGCCCGGCATGCGCACCCTCGGCGACATCGCGGGCCGGATGCTCGACGACACCCCGGCCGCCCTGAAGGCCCTCGGCGACCCGGCCGAGCGGGCCCTGATCGCGCGCTGCGCGGACGCCGTGCGCGAGGTCGTGGGCGAGCCCGGCGACCGGATGCTGCACTGGGACCTGCACTTCGACAACGTCCTCGCCGCCGACCGCGAGCCGTGGCTCGCCATCGACCCCAAGCCGCTTGCCGGGGACCCCGGCTTCGACCTGTGGCCCGCGCTCGACAACCTCTTCGAGGCGGACGAGGTGCTGTGGCGCTTCGACGCGATGACCGAGGTGCTCGGGCTCGACCGGGAGCGGGCGCGGGCGTGGACGCTGGGGCGGGTGCTGCAGAACGCGCTCTGGGACATCGAGGACGGGCGGCCGCTGCCGCCGGACGGCCTGGAGATCGCTCGGCGGCTGCTCGGGCGCTGAATCCGGCGCGTGCTCGTGGGGTACGCGGGTGTCCGGTCGCCGCGGGGTACGCGGGTGTCCGGCCGTCGTGGGGTACGCGGGTGTCCGGCCGCCGTGGGTGTCCGGTCGCCGAAATACGTGGTTGACCCGCCGCCGCGGCCTATGGCTTGCTGCGCTCATGATTCGTACCGCCACACCTGACGACATCCCTCTTGTCCACACCCTGGTCCGTGAGCTCGCCGAGTACGAGAAGGCGCCGCACGAGGCGCGCGCCACCGAGGCGCAGCTGCGCGAGGCGCTGTTCGGCGAGCGGCCCGCCGCGTACGCCCACATCGCCGTGGACGACGCGACGGGGCAGCCCGTCGGTTTCTCCGTCTGGTTCCTCAACTTCTCCACGTGGCGCGGGGTGCACGGCATCTACCTGGAGGACCTGTACGTACGTCCCGAGGCGCGCGGCGGCGGGCACGGCAAGGCGCTGCTGCGGGAGCTGGCCAGGATCTGCGTCGAGCGCGGGTACGAGCGCCTTGAGTGGTCCGTCCTGAACTGGAACGCGCCGTCCATCGCGTTCTACGAGGCGTTGGGGGCGCGGCCGCAGGACGAGTGGACGGTGTACCGGCTGACCGACGGCGCGCTGGCGGCGCTCGGCACGCGATGACGGCGCGCCGTCGGCTCATGTAGGTCGGTTCACTAGAACCAGGGTTCTAGAACTCGTCCACGGTGTGCGGGAGGCGGTCCGTGCGCAGGGCCGCGTCCAGCCCGGCAGCCGCGCCCGGGGTGTGCTCCGTGGCCAGGCCCGCCCGGACCACCGAGGTGGTCCGGGTGCCGCCGAGGTAGGCGGCGGCGAGGTCGCGTACGTCGAGGGTGAGGTCGGCGGGGTCGCTCGTGCGCTCGTACGACGCGTCCTCGCTGTTCACCGTGAGGCGGAAGCGGCCGTCGTTGGCGGGGAGTTGGGCGTCCGTGACCTCCAGGACGAGGTCGGCGGGCGCGGCCCAGGAGCGGGCGAGGAGCGCGGCGCGTACGTCCACGAGCCGGATCCACAGCGCCGGGAACTGGCCCGTCACGCGGACCTGGTCGCGGTCCGAGGCGAACAGGAGCAGCGGGTCGTCCAGGGGGCGGCCCCAGGCGCGGATCAGGCCCGTGAGGTCGATGCCGGCGAGGTAGCGCCACAGGGCCGCGGCGGCCTGCGGGGTGTCGGCCTCCAACTCGTCGAGGCGGACGAGGCCGGGGGCGTCGTCGCGGGTTTTGGTGCGGTAGACGGCGTAACCGGTGATGTTGTGGGGGCTGTTGGGGTGGGCGGCGTTGGGGTGGGTGCCGTCGGGTTGCGTGGTGTCGGACGCGGTGGCGTCGGACGGGGTGGCGTCGGGCCGGGCGTCGAGGACGACGACGCGCGGGGGCGACAGCTCGTCGTCTTCCTCGTCCTCCGTCACCAGCCACTCCTCGCTCCACCACGCCGCACTGCGGGCGATGCGGCCCGCGCGGTGGGCGCGGGTGCGGTCGTAGTACTCACCGATGAGGGCGGGGGCGTGCGCCGGGTCGACGAGGCGCAGGGGGCCGTCGTCCGGGGTGATGCGCAGGGCCAGCGGGCGCTCGGAGTTGATCTCCACGGTGTTGCCGTGGGTGGCGGGGCCGAAGCCGAAGCGGCCGTAGATCGCGTCCTCGGAGGCCCACAGCGCGGCCAGCGGGTGGCCGTCCGCCACGCACTTCTCGTACAGCTTCGCGATCATCCCGGAGAGCACGCCGCGGCGGCGGTGCGTCGGCGCCACGGAGACGAACGTCAGGCTGGGGCAGGGGAGTTCACCGCCGGGCACGGAGACGGTGAACGGGAACGCGACGACCACGCCGACCAGCGCGTCCCCGTCGTACGCACCGATCCGGTGACAGCCGAGCAGCAGGTCGCGGTGGTGCTTGCGCTTCTCTTCCTCGGGCGTGTCGTGAAAGACGAGATACGCCAGGTCGAGGGCGCGGTCGATGTCGGTCTCGGGGAGGGGGCGGATGGAGAGGAAGGGGGTGGAGAGGAGAGGGGTGGAGAGGGGGGAGGCGGCCGGGGGTGCGGAGTCCATATAACGGACGCTAATTCCCGTATCCCACGCGAGCACCTGATTTTCGCCACACCACTCCTTACCGCCCACTGCGGCGGCTCGTGGCCCCAGGCCTACGGCACCGTGACCACCAGGGCACTCACTAAGGAATCAGGACCACCTTCCCGTGGGTCCCACGGGACTCAAGCGCCAGGTGCGCCGAAGCCGCCTCGGCCAGAGGAAACCGCTGCACGGCAGGCGTGAAGTACCCCCCGGCATACGCCCGCAACGCGGCAAGCTCCAGCACCCGCACGGGATTCTCCCCACCCGCCTTCACCATCATGGCCTGCCCCAAGGGATTGACCTGCGTGATGCCCCGAGCGGCCAGCTCGTCCTCACCCAGCTCCACGGGCCCCTTGTTTTCCGACCACCCGAACGTCACATGCGTACCGCCGTCCCCCAACAACCCCACGAGCGCCCGCCCCGTCTCCCCACCGACCCCGTCTAGAACATCCGTCGCCGTCCGCCCCCCGTCCCCCAGCCCCTTGAGGAACCCGCGCACCTCGTCCAGCCACCCCGCCTCCCGGTAGTCCACGGCAAGATCCGCCCCGTACCCCCGCACCCGCGCCACCTTCGCGGCCCCACCCGCGAGCCCCACCACCGTGGCCCCCGCGTGCTTCGCGTACTGCACGAGCAACGTCCCGATCCCGCCCGCCGCCGCCGGAATCACCACCACCGACCGCGCGTCCAACTCCACGAACTGCAGGATGCCCATCGCCGTACGCCCCGTCCCGATCAACGCCACAGCCTCCGCGAAGCCCATCCCCCCGGGCCCCTCGGATCGCCCGGCCCCGTCGGCCGTCTCGGGCAGCTCGTGCAGCCGGGCCACGTCGACGACCGTCAACTCGGCGTACCCGCCGGGCGCGAAGCCGATGTGCGTGACGACGCGCTTGCCGAGCCAGTCGGCGGACACGCCGTCGCCCACGGACTCGACGGTTCCGGCGACCTCGCGGCCGGGGATCGTCGGCAGCGCGGGCAACTCCGGCAGCGGCCCCTTCTCGCCGCGGCGGATCGCCGTGTCGAGCAGGTGGACGCCCGCCGCGGCGACGGCGATACGCACCTGCCCCGCCCCCGGCCGCGGGTCCTCGACCCTCTCGTACGTGAGGTTCTCGGCGGGGCCGAAGGCGTGGAGGCGGATGGCGTGCATGAGGGCTCCTTGTTTGGCGCGGGCACTGGCGCGTCCCGTCCGGACCGCTGATACCGGCCACTCTTCAACCTCAAGCGGACTTGAGGTCAACCCACGGCGTACCGTCGTCCGGCCTGTCCACCCCCGCCAATCCGCCCCTGCCCGTCAACGCCAGCGTGACCGCCTCCATCGCGCTGTTGAACGACACCTCCGACAGCAGCCCGGGCGCCGCCACCTGGTCTCCCGCGAGGTACACATCGTCGCCGCGGTCCACCGCCGGCCGGTCCCGCCACGTGGTCCCGGGGCGGTCGAGCGCACCCGTGCGACCGTTCGCCACAGCGGCGCGCCGCCACGTCACGCGCTCCCGCCAGTCCCGGAAACCGAGGTCCAGCAGGTGCTCGGCGCGGGCGACCCCGTCCGCCTTGGACTCGTCCGGGCCGATCGGGATCTGGGCCTGGATGAGCTGCTCACCCGCGGGCGCGAGCGTACGGTCCTGCGCCGTGAACCGCTCGATCCACCCCGTGGCATCCAGATCCGACAGCGCGAACAGGTCCCCGCGCCGGGCCCGCACCGCCACATCCACCAGCGTTGTACGCCCGCTCTCCCAGCGCAGCGAGTCGTCCCCCAACAGCCGCCGCGCCGCGTCGAGCGACGTCGCCACGACGACCGGGCCCTGCGCCTGGAACTCCTCGATGTCGTCGATCCGCGCGAGCGTCTCCACCCGCACCCCCAGGTTCCACGCCATGCCCGCCATCCGGTCGATCACCGCACCCCAGCCACCCACCGGATAGTGCGCCTCCGGCGGAAACTTCGTCGCCCGCCGCAGCCGCGTGTGCACGAACCGCGCCGACAGCGAGCCGGGGTCGTGGTGGAACAACGCCACCGCCGAGTAGTGCGCCGCGGCCCGCGCGCCCTCCTCTCCCACCTGCGCGCCGGCCCAGGTCGCGAAGTCCACGTCCACCGGCGCCTGTTCGGGGGAGCGCCGCAGCAGCTTCAGCATCGCGAAGGGCGGTGTACGGCGGAGTGTGCCGCGGTGGTGGAGACGCAGCCGGGTGCCTTCGATGGGCGGGATCGGCGCGAGGTCCCCGATCAGCCCGCGCTGCTTCAGCCACGACCAGTGCGGCCCGCCGTTGTACAGCGCGTGCGGCCCCTCATTGGTCTTGTACATCCCTTCGGCCGTGCGCGCCCGACCGCCGAGCGTGTGGTGCGACTCGTGCAACGTGACCCGCGCCCCGGCCTCGGCAGCCGTGATCGCGGCGGTCAGCCCGGCGAAGCCACCGCCGACCACGGTGACGTGGCGCTGCGGACGGCCGGGGGAGTGGTTTGCTCGGGTGGCGCGGGCCATGGACGGCCTCCGTTTCTGTCGACCCTCACGGGCGCGGGAACGCAGTTACCGTTACGACGCACAGACCCTGGCCGAATGTGACATCCCCTTGTGACATCCCTGCGCCGACGCCCTTCAGCCCACCCGCGGATACCGTGCCTGCAACGTCCAGATCACCGGATTCGCCCCCAGCCCCTCATGCAGGTCGATGAGGTCGGCCATCAGGTCGTGCAGGAAGTCCCGTGCCTCCTTCCGCAGCTCCCTGTGCGAGAACGTGAGCGGCTCCTCCTCCGCCCGCATCCAGTCGGCCTCGATGTCCACCCACCCGAACCGCCGCACGAACAGCATCCGGTCCGTCGACTCCGTGAAGTCCAGCTCGGCATACTGCGGCCGCGACGCCCTGCTCCCCAGCGGATCCTTGTCCAGCTCCTCCACGATGTCGCACAGCGCCCACGCGAAGTCGAGCACCGGCACCCACCCCCACGCCGTACTCAGCTCCCGGTCCGCCTTGGTGTCCGCCAGATACACATCCCCGCAGAACAGGTCGTGCCGCAGCGCGCGAACGTCCGCCTCGCGATAGTCCATCTGCGGCGGGTCCGGAAAACGGCGGGAAAGGGCGTAACCAATATCGAGCACGCGCCCGATGGTGCCACGCTCACCGCCCCCCACCTCACACCGGACGACACCCCCAAGGCCCAGACTCTCCCGACCACCCCTGCTCACCGGCTTCCCCACCCTCCCGGCTTCCTCGCCGTCCCGGATTCCAGGCCCTCCCGGATTCCAGGCCCTCCCGGCACCCCCGTCCGTCTCGCCCTCCCGGACGCCCGTCAGGGAAGCAACCGCTTCTCCTTGGCCACCGCCACCGCCCCTGCCCGCGTATCCACCCCCAACTTGTCGTAGATCCGCCCCAGGTGTGTCTTCACCGTCGCCTCACTGATGAACAGCGTCCTGGCGATCTCCCGATTGCCCATCCCCTGTGCGAGCTGCGCGAGGATGTCCAGCTCCCGCGCGGTGAGCGTGGGCCGCGGCTCCCGCATGTGGGCCATCACACGGGAGGCCACGGGCGGCGACAGCGCCGTCCGCCCCTGCGCCGCCGCATGGATCGCCGCAAACAGCTCCTCGGGCCGCTCTGCCTTCAGCAGATACCCGGTCGCCCCCGCCTCGATGGCTCGAGTGATGTCGGCATCCGTGTCATACGTCGTGAGAACCAGAACCCGCGGCGTCTCACCCCCACCGTCACCACCTGGTCCCGCGCCACCGCCGCCGTCGTCACCACCTGGTCCCGCGCCGCCGACATCGCCCCTGCTACCGCCACCCTGGGCCTCGCGCTGCCCGGCCGCGATACGACGCGTCGCCTCCACCCCGTCGATCCCCTGCCCCAGCTGCAGGTCCATCAGCACCACATCCGGCACCAGCTTCGCCGCCAGCGCCACCGCCTCCTCACCGGTGCCCGCCTCTCCGATCACCTCGATCCCCGGCGCACTGGCCAGCAGCGCCAACAACCCCGCACGCACCACCACATGGTCGTCGCACACCAACAGCCGAACTGTGCCACTCGTCGGCGTACTACTGCTCATGACCACTCCCGGATGACGGCCGCTGGGACGGAGACGGCGACGAGGGCGAATGCGGAGACGCGGGCGAGGAAGGGGACGAAGACGGCGAAGGACGCGAGGACGAAGACGAAGGAGAACGGGACGAGGAGGGAGGCGACGACGAGGAGGGAGGCAAGGACGAGGAGGGAGGCAAGGACGAGGAGGGAAGCGAAGACGAGGCAGGAGGAGACGACAAGGAGAGAGCCGCGGACGAGGGCGAGGGAGAAGACGCGGGACCGGCCAGCGGAATCGACACCGACACCACCGTCCCCTCGCCCGGCGCCGACTCCACCGTCAGCATCCCTCCGAGCTGCCGCGCCCGAGCCCGTATCGCCAGCAGCCCATGCCCCCGGCCCGCCCGCACGCTCGGCTCACCCGGGCCGGACCCTGGTCTGCTGTCCGCGGCGGCGAACCCCGAATCGTCCTCCGAGGCCGGGAGCCCTCGACTTCCCTGACTTCTCTCCGCGACCACGAACCCCTTTCCGTTGTCCGCGATGTCGAGGACCACTTGGTCGTCCAGATATGTCAGCGTCAGCGCCGCCGTGCTCGCGTCGGCGTGCTCGCGCACGTTCGCCAGGGCGCCTTGTGCGATCCGGAGCAGCGCCGACTGGGCTCTGGCGGGCAGGGGGACGGGCTTGCCCTCGGCATGGAAGCGGACGGTCGGCTCCGTCTCCGATTCCCGTTCCGCCAGGGTCCGCAGGGCCGACGGCAGGGCGTCGCTGTCGTCGGAGCCCGCGTCGGCCAGGTCTGCGGGGGCCAGGTCGTGGACGAAGCGGCGGGCCTCCGCCAGTCCGCGTTCCGTGATCGCCTCCGCCGTCCGGACGTGGGCGCGGGCCGTTGCCGGGTCCGCGTCCCACACCCGGTCGGCGGCCTGCAGCAGCATCTGTTGGCTGGACAGGCCCTGGGCCAGGGTGTCGTGGATCTCCATCGACAGGCGCTGGCGCTCGGCGAGCGTACCCTCGCGCCGTTCGGTGGCCGCCAGTTCGCGTCGGGTGCGGATCAGGTCGTCGATCAGTGCGCGCTGCTGTGCCGTCTGCTGCTGCATGTGGAGGAACACCGCGGTCGCCACGGCCGCGACGGCGGGCGGTGCGAAGGCCAGATTCGGATCGAAGCCGCCGGCGAGTCTGAGCTGCGCGCCGACCACGAGGCCGGTGAGGACCGTGACCAGGGCCAGTGCCGCTCGCGTCGGCAGCGTGCGCAGTCCCGTATAGAACAGGGGCACTGCGCACCACGCGAAGCTCGGCGCGAGAACGACGAGGACCACCCAGGCGCCGACCACCGCGCCCAGCCAGAGCGGGCGGCGGGTGCTGGGGGCGGCTCCCGGCGCCGGCCCCAGCAGATAGAGGACGGCGAGCGCGACGGACAGGGCGATGATGCCCGGGGTGCGGGGCTCGCCCGGGTGGCGCAGGAGGAAGCGGGCGAGGGAAGCGGCGAGGAGGAGGAAGAACGCCGTGTGCATGACGGCGCCGAGCCAGCGCGACTCGGGGGCGGCGGCGCGGGAGCCGGGATCGACGGCGCGCCGGCTCCCGGCGTGAGAGCGGTCGGTCCCGTCCGGATTCGCGGGGTGGGAGCCGGTCCCACCTTGATCCACGGCGCCGAGGCCGTCTGGCTGCTGGTCCACGCTGGCCTCCTTTCGGCCGTCGCACGTGCTTGAGCTCACGCGCCTGAACTGGGAAGACATCCACATTCTGGCGTGCGAGGCCACGCGCCCGGATCAACCGAACGGTTGACACGGCTGTCGACCGAAGCGCGCGCCGCATGCAGCCGGAACGCCGACGAGAAGGGGCGGGCAGGGGCCGGACGATGGATTGCGTGGCGGGACGACTCGCCGCTCACTCTCAAAATCCCGCATCCGCACAGGAGTTAACGGACATGAAGTCGATGAAGCAGCTCTCCCCGCGCACGCGATTCCTTACTACGGCCGCAGCGCTCGCCACGGTCGCCGCAGCGACGTTCGGCACGGTCTCTGCCACGGCCGGGACGCCGGACGCCGCCGCCAAGGCCGCCGTGACCGCGGACGCGGGCGACCGCCACCTCACCGGCTCCACGCACCTTTCCGTGGCCGCCGCGACCAAGGCCGCGCAGGCCTCGCTGGCCGCCGCGAAGAAGGAGAACCAGCGCGTGACGGTCGCCGTCGTCGACCGCAACGGCAACACCATCGTCACCCTGCGTGGCGACGGCGCAGGCCCGCAGTCGTACGAGTCCGCCGAGCGCAAGGCCTACACGGCCGTGTCATGGAACGCCCCCACCTCCGAGCTGGCCAAGCGCCTCTCCCAGACGCCGAACCTCAAGGACATACCGGGCACGCTGTTCCTCGCAGGCGCCACCCCCGTCACCGCCAAGGGCGCCCCCATCGCGGGCATAGGCGTGGCGGGCGCGCCGAGCGGAGACCTGGACGAGAAGTTCGCGAAGGCAGGGGTGGCGGCCCTCGGCCGCTGACCTGCCCCTGGCCGAGTGGGCACGGCACTCCCGAGCAGGCGTCAGCTGATCCAGACGGCTCCCCTGGGATGCCAGCTGACCTCTTGGGATGGCCCAGGTGACTCCCCTGGGACAAGGCCCCACGGGGCGGTGGTCATAGGATCACAGAGGTGAACTATCGAGCCACCGCCCCCCTGACCAGGGGGCCCCGCGCCCGCCGCCCCGCCCCCGCCGTCCTGGCCGCCCTGACGCTCACCGCGCTCACCGCCTGCACCGGAGGCGGCGTGGACGGCACCCCCGGCGCCGCAGGGGTCCGTGATCCGTTCTTCCCGAAGCTCGGCAACGGCGGATACGACGTGGCGCACTACGGCCTGACCCTCGGCTACGACCCCGAGTCCCGCCACCTCACCGGCAAGGCGGAGATCACGGCACGCGCCACCAAGAACCTCAGCGCCTTCAACCTCGACCTCAAGGGCCTGGAGGTCAAGGAGGTCACCGTCGAGGGCAAGGAGGCCCGCTTCAGCAGAGCGGGCGACGAGCTGACCGTGCGCCCGCGCGACGACCTCGACCGGGGCGAGACGTTCCGCGCGACCGTCCGCTACTCCGGCACACCGCAGACGGTCACCGACGTGGACGGCTCCAAGGAGGGCTGGCTGAAGGGGGAGGAGAGCGCGCTCGCGGTCGGCGAGCCGGCGGGCTCGATGGCGTGGTTCCCGGGCAGCAACCACCCGAGCGATAAGGCCGTCTACGACATACAGATCACCGTGCCCAAGGGCCTGAAAGCCATCTCCAACGGTGAGTTGACGAACGAGACCACCACGAACGGCCGCACCACGTTCGCCTGGCACAACGCCGAGCCCATGGCCAGCTACCTGGCGACGGTGGCGATCGGTGAGTACGACACGAAGAAGACGATGACGTCGAAGTCGGACTCCGGCATCCCGGTGTTCACGGCGATCGACCCGACGATGCCGGAGGACAAGTACGAGAAGACCGAGAAGGTCCTGGCGAAGATCCCCGAAATCATGGACTGGGCGGAACTCAACTTCGGTGACTACCCCTTCTCCTCGACCGGCGCGATCGTCGACGACCGTGTGAACCTGGGCTACGCCCTGGAGACCCAGACCAAGCCGGTGTTCCCCATCTCCGACGCCAACACGTCGACGCTCGTCCACGAACTGGCCCACCAGTGGTTCGGCAACTCGGTCACGCCGAAGACATGGCAGGACATGTGGCTCAACGAAGGCTTCGCGACCTACGCGGAGTGGCTGTGGGAGGAGGACAACGGAGGTGACAGCGCCCAGGAGACCTTCGACGCGCTGTACGAGGGGGACTACTACGAAGCAGAGGAGGACAACGAAGCCATCTGGGACTTCCCGCCCGCGAGGCAGCCGGACGCCGAGAACATCTCGGGTGACCCGGTGTACGACCGGGGAGCGATGGTGATCCACAAGATCCGCGAGACGGTCGGCGACGACACCTTCTACGACATCGTCCAGGGCTGGGCGAAGACCCATCGGCACGGCAACGCGGACACGAAGGACTTCACGGAGTACGTCGAGAAGCACGCGGGCGACGACGAATCTCGCGAGGAACTGAAGCAGGTGTGGGCGGACTGGCTCTACGGGGACGGCAAGCCGGAGAACCCGTAGGACCACGGCGCGCACTCGCTCCCCTCGCCACGGGTCCCTCGCCACAGGCCGCTCCCCACAGGCCGCTCCCCATGGGCCGCTTCCCACGGGCCGCTTCCCACGGGCCCTCCTCAGGGGCAGGGACCCTGGCACCGCCGTGCAGAGCCGTTCCCACCCCGGACCACTCGCAGAGCACTCACAGAGGCTTGCGCAATACGGCGCAGGGGCGGCCGAGTTGGGCGTCCTTGCGGTGGTCGATGAGTTCGTAGCCGAGGGCGGTCCAGAAGGCGAGGGCCTTCGGGTTGTTGTCGAGGACGGCGAGGCGTACCGCGGTGCGGCCGGCGGAGCGGAAGCGGTGTTCGACGGCGGTGGCCAACCGTCGTCCGAGGCCGGTGCGTTGGACCCGGGCGTCCACCAGGAGGAGGCCGATCCACGGGTCGGGGTCGGCCGGGTCGGGGTGGTGGGCGAGGGTGACGACGACGCCGACGAGTCGGCCTTCGGAGCGTCCGAGGAGTACCTCGGCGCCGGGTTGGGCGAGTTCGTCGGCGAGTGCGGCGGCGACCTGCTCGGTCGTGATGTCGTACGCGTCCGGGAAGTCTCCGCTGAGGGCGAAGAACTCGTGGTTGGAGGCGTAGAGAGCGGTGAGTTCGGTGAGGAGGGGGCCGGGCAGGTCGCCCGGAGCGGTGCCGTCGGTGGTGGCCGCGAGCGGTTCGAGGAGCATGCGGCGCAGGCTAGCCGCCCGGGGAGGGGCGGCGGCGCTTGGACGGTGAGTCGCGGTGCTCGGAGGGTGAGTCTGCGGTGCTAGGACGGTGAGTCGGAGGGGCGTCGGGTGCCGGCTCCCGTGGGGCCGGGGGTGTCGTGGGTGGTCGACTGGCGCCACTCGCCCACCAGGAGTCGTGCGTCGGTCGGGCTTCGGATAGGTGGGTCGGGACGTGGAAGGGCCCCGACCGGGGTGCCCGGTCGGGGCCCTTCACTTGTCCGGACTTGTCCGGCGACGGTCCGCCGGGCTGTCGGCTGTGCGGCTGCCCGGTCGGACGACTGCCCGGTCGGGCAATTGCCCGGTCGGACTCAGAGGTTGTCGACTCAGGCGTGGTCGACGTCAGACGTTGCCGAACTCAGGTGTTGCTGAACTCAGACGTTGACGCCGAAGTCCTGCGCGATGCCGACGAGGCCCGAGGCGTAGCCCTGGCCGACGGCGCGGAACTTCCACTCCGCGCCGCTGCGGTACAGCTCGCCGAAGACCATGGCGGTCTCGGTGGCGGCGTCCTCCGACAGGTCGTAGCGGGCGATCTCGGTGCCGCCGGCCTGGTTCACGATGCGGATGAACGCGTTGCGGACCTGGCCGAAGTTCTGCGAGCGGTTCTCGGCGTCGTAGATGGAGACCGGGAAGACGATCTTCTCGACGTCGGCGGGGAGGCCCGCGAGGTTGACGTTGATCTGCTCGTCGTCGCCCTCGCCCTGGCCGGTGACGTTGTCGCCGGTGTGGACGATGGTCTGGTCCGGCGTCGCCTTGTTGTTGAAGAAGACGAAGTGGGCGTCCGAGAAGACCTTGCCCTGGGGGTTCACCGCGATGGCGGAGGCGTCCAGGTCGAAGTCGGTGCCCGTGGTGGTGCGGACGTCCCAGCCGAGGCCGACCGTGACGGCGGTCAGGCCCGGTGCCTCCTTGGTGAGCGAGACGTTGCCGCCCTTGGACAGGCTTACAGCCATTGTTGGGAGTCCCTTCCTAGTTGCGTGAATACAACCGAGGTTGTGTGAATACAACCGAGTGGTGCCTGCGTACTGTGCGGGCTTCATGCTGGCACGAAGCTACCGACACCCCTATGAACGCCGAGGGGGGTATCGAAGGTTCCATATGCCGTGGACTCTCTTTACGTTCTTTACTCGCGGGCGTTGCGCGGGTGCTGCGCGGGGCGCGCAGAGGCCTCGCGGGCGCGGCGCGGGGGCGTCGTGAAGGCGCCGCGGGGTGCCTGGCCTGCGGCGGTCGCTGACACCGGTGAGCTGAAAAGAGGGTGACGTGAGGGGCTCGGGCACGGGACCATGGGGCACATGTCCGGTCACCGCCCTTACGTCATCCGTGGCTCCGTCTCGCTGCCCGAGGCCGAGCTGATGTGGCGTTTCTCGCGGTCCTCCGGGCCCGGCGGGCAGCACGTCAACACCAGTGACTCGCAGGCGGAGGTGCGCTTCGACCTCGCGCGGACGGAGGCGCTGCCCGAGGTGTGGAAGCAGCGGGCGCTGGAGCGGCTCGGGTCCCGGCTCGTGGACGGGGTCATCAGCGTACGGGCGAGTGAGCACCGGTCGCAGTGGCGGAACAGGGAGATGGCGGCCACCCGCCTCGCCGCCCTGCTCGCCGAGGCCACCGCCCCGCCGCCCAAGCCGCGCCGCGCCACCCGCATCCCGCGCGGGATCAACGAGCGACGGCTGCGGGAGAAGAAGCGGCGCGGGGAGACCAAGCAGGGCCGGTCGGGCAAGGGCTGGGGATAAAGGATGTAAAGGGCGTAAAGGGCGTAAAGGGCGTAAGCGCCGCTAGCCGAGCTGGCGGTAGCGGCCCTTGAAGTACAGCAGCGGCCCGCCGTCCGCGCTCGGCAGCTCCGCCGTAAGCACGCGGCCGATCACCAGCGTGTGGTCACCCGCCGTCACCGTCTGTTCCGTGCGGCACTCGAGGGTCGCGAGCGCGCCGCCCACGAGGGGGGCGCCGGAGATGTCGCCGTGTGCGTACGGGATGTCGTCGAAGAGCAGCCGGTCGCTGATGCGGCCCTTCATGGCGAAGCGGCCCGCGATGTGCCGCTGGCTCTCGGACAGGACCGACACCGCCCACAGCGGCTGCTCCGCGAGCAGGTCGTCCATGCGGGAGCCCTCGCGCAGGCTGACCATGACCAGGGGCGGGTCCAGCGAGACGGAGAGGAAGGCCGTCGCCGTCATGCCGACGTCCTCGCCGCCGGGGGCGTTCGGGTCGTCCGGGTCCAGCGAGGGCTCGTGGGCCGTCACCAGGACCACGCCCGCGGCCAGGCGGGACATGGCGGCGCGGAACTCGTCGTTGCTCACCCCCACAGGATGAACCCCCAGGGGGCGCGGGTCGGACAGGGTCTGGGTCTGGGTCTTCATGGTCAGGTCGGCAGCCACGGTCTCGACGCTAGCCGCGGACCGGATCGTTCCGCATCGGCCCCCGGGCCGAGCCCGGTCCTAGGCCGAGACCTAGGTCCACCCGGTCCGGCCGCCCGGTCCGGCCGCCCGGACCGGCCACCCGGGCCCCGCCCGCCGTCACCCCTTGGCCAAGGCCACCCCCGCACCCCGCCCATAGCTCAAATCGGGCTCAACTCCAGGTCTCAAATCGGACCTCTCACCTGTGACTTGAGTCACAGGGCCCATATTTTGTTGACCCTGTGTACCGGGTGGGCAGCTCGCTGTGATTCAGTGACCGTGGCAATCGGACGGACACAGAAGCTGATGGCACACGAGCGCGACGAAGCGTGAAGCACGGGCCTCAGCGAGGACACAGAGGGCGCTGCGGATCCTGGAGTTGCTGTCGAGGTCTCGGGGAGAGCGAGCATGGAGACCGAGTCGGAGCCGTACGTCCGTCTTGCGACCCTGCGGCAGCTCCATCAGGTGGTTGCGGACCTCAACACGGCCCGCAGCCTCGCGGACACGCTGCAGACCGTCGCCGACGGCGTGGTCAACGGCCTTGGCTATGAGCTGGCGTGCGTCAATCTCGTACGCCCGGACGGCGATCTCGTCGTCGCCGCCTTCGCGGGCAATCCCGCCGCCGAGGCACTGATCACCGGCCGCGTCGGCTCGCGCGAGTCCTGGGAGCGCCGCCTGACCATGGGCGAGGCCTGGGGCGCGCTGCGCTTCATCTCGTACACGGAGGGCTGGGTCCTCGACGAGGACGACGTGCCGCAGTGGTACACCGAGGGACCCGAGCCCCGCTTCGAGGACGAGTGGCACCCCTCCGACCGGCTCTTCGCGCCCATGTACGCGACCGGGGCGTCGGGCGGCGAGCTCATCGGCGTCATCTCCGTGGACCGCCCGCGCAACGGGCGCAGGCCCGGCGCATGGGGGCGCGAAGCGCTCCAGATGTACGCCTTCCAGGCCGCCATCGCCATCAGCAACGCACGCCTTCGCGCCAACATGCAGCGCGCCCTGGTCCGCCTGGAGCGCGAGCAGCAGGCGCTGCGCGCCAGCGAGGAGAGCTTCCGGCAGGCCTTCGAGTACGCGCCCAGCGGCATGGCCATCGCCGAGATGGGCGGCGACCAGCACGGCCGCATCCTGCGCACCAATGACGCGCTCTGCCGCCTCCTCGGCCGCCCCGCCTCCGCGATGCGGCGCTACTCCTTCTCCGACCTCGTGCACCCCGAGGACATCGGGACGCTGCTGCGTACGTCGGCGGAGGGCGGGCGGGCCGAGCTGCGGTTCGGGCGCAGGGACGGGACGTACGTATGGGTGTCGCTGCGGAACTCGGTCGTCGCCGACGCCGCGGACGGGCCCCGGTTTCTGCTCACGCACGTCGAGGACATCGAGGAGCGCAAGCGGCGCGAGCTCCAGCTCGCGCACCGCGCCTCGCACGACTCACTGACCGGACTGCCGAACTCCGCCGAGCTGCGCGCCCGCCTCAGCGCCCGCCTCTGCCGCAGGCCGCACGCGGGGCAGCCGTCCACGGTGGACTCGCTGGACGCGGCGTACGACAACAGCGGTCTGTACGCGCCGGGGCACGCCTCCAGCAACGGCCACGGCCCGGTCATGGGCGGGCACACGGGCCTGCACGGCGAGGGCTACGACCACCACGTGCACACGGTCGCCCCGCCCGAGGAGGCCGACCCCGACGACGGCACCAAGGGGCTCGCCGTCCTCTTCTGCGACCTCGACGGCTTCAAGTCGATCAATGACCGCTTCGGGCACCACACCGGTGACGCCGTCCTCATCGAGGTCGCCCGGCGTCTGACCAGCGGCGTCCGGGACGGCGACACGGTGGCGCGGCTCGGCGGCGACGAATTCGTGGTGCTCGCCGACGGGCTCGGCCGGGCCGACGCGCAGGACCTCGCGGTGCGGCTGCGGAACGCGATCATCCCGCCGATCCGGGTGGACGGGCGTGCCGTGCGCGTCGGCGCCAGCTTCGGCATCGGATGGGCACATTGCGGGATGTCCGCGGACGAAGTGCTGCACTCTGCCGACCAGCGGATGTACGTCGAGAAACGTTCCCGTGCGAAGCAGCACCGGCGGGCCGGGTGAACTCCCTTACGGGGTACGGGATGCGGCGGGCGGAGCGGTGTCGGTGCGGTGACGGGGCGATGTCGGTGCGGTGCCGGGACAGGTGCCGCCAGTGATGTTGTTCGTGTTGTGTTCGTGATGCTGTCAACGTCACCTTGGGCGGTCACCCGGAGCGGGTAGGCTCGCCGCATCCGCGATGCGAGGGAGTGACCTGCGAATGACGCCCGGCAATAACGGCGAGCACACGCCGCGCGCGCCAGAGGGCGATGACGACCCGTTCGGCTACCTGTACGCAGACGGCCAGGCGGCCGGCGCGACACCGCCCTCCGGGGGCGGCGGGTACGGCTACCCGGGACCGCGGTCCTCGTACAACCACGTGCGCGCGGTCGGCGAGCGGCAGTACGGGCAGCAGCAGGGTCACGCCCAGGGCCAGGCCCCGGCGTACGGCTACCCGCCGCCCGCCCACGCGCCGCAGCAGCCGCCCGGGCAGCCCAGCGCCCACTACACCGCTCCGGAGGCACAGCACGGGGTCACCGCGCCGATGCGGCAGGCGGGCGGGCCCGGTGCGCCCGGCGCGCACGCCGGAGCCGGAGGCGGCGGCGGGCGTGGGCGGGGGCCCAACACCAAGGGCCTGCTGATCGGCGCCATCGCCGTCGTCGCCGTCGTGTCCCTCGGCATCGGCGCCGCCATGATGTTCGGCGGCGGTGACGGGGACGACGACGGGAAGCAGGCGGGCCCCTCCCAGAACCAGTCCGTCTCCGAGAAGCCGAGCCCCACCCCGTCCAAGGGCAACGGCAAGAAGCCCGACGCCGAGCTGCCCAAGTCGGACGCCAAGGCCCTCAAGCTGGAGGGCGGCACCACCACCGCGTCCGACATCGACGGGGCGCAGTCCGCCGGTGGTGTGTACGTGGCCGGGCTCAACAAGCCCGGAGCCCAGGTGACTTGGACCGTCGACGGGATTCCCAAGAGCGGTGCCTACACCGTGTTCGTGGGCTATTCCGTGCCCGGCAAGGCCGCGGAGACCACGCTCGGGATCAATGGGACTGCTTCCGGGCGGAAGCTCAATATGGACAACTTCACCGGGGCGAAGGCGGGGGCCTGGGACAAGGGGTGGACGAAGACGTTCGCCTTCGTCCAGCTCAACAAGGGGACCAACACGATTTCTGTGTCCTGCCAGGCGGGGGACAAGTGTGATGCTGTGCTTGATCGGGTTTGGCTGAAGGCTGGGCACGTCAAGGAGTAGGGGGCCCTGCCGGGAGGCTCCCCAATCCCGCCCCTTCCCGTAACCAGGGGCGCTGCGCCCCCTGGACCCCAGCCAGGTCGGCGTCCCGTGCGGGTGGGACAGCTCCCGTCGATCGCCGCTTCGCGGCTCGTCCTCAAACGCCGGACGGGCTTTAAAGGAGCCGTAGGAACGACTCCGCCACCCCCGCCATCGCCTCGCGCGCCGGGGTCAGGTACTTGCGGGGATCGACCCCGCTCGCGTTCGCCGCGAGGTACGTACGCACCTCGCCCGTGAAGGCCGTGTTCAGTGCCGTGCCCACGTTGATCTTTGTCATGCCGGAGGCGACGGCCTGGCGGATCTCCTGGTCAGGGACCCCGCTTGAGCCGTGCAGGACCAGAGGGACGGGGACGGCCTCCCGCAGGGAGTGGATCAGGTCGTGGTCCAGGGCCGCGGTGCGTTGCGTCATGGCGTGGGAGGAGCCGACGGCCACGGCGAGGGCGTCTATGCCGGTGTCGGCGACGTAGGCGGCCGCTTCGGCGGGGGCCGTGCGGGCGCCGGGGGCGTGCGCGTCCAAGGGGGCCTCGCCGTCCTTGCCGCCGACCTCGCCGAGCTCCGCCTCGACCCAGATGCCGCGCTCGTGGCCCCAACGCACCGCCTCCGCGGTCTCCTTGACGTTCTCGGCGTACGTCAGCTTCGACGCGTCGAACATCACCGAGCTGAACCCCTCGGCGTGCGCGGCGCGCAGCAGGTCCGGGTCCGTGACGTGGTCGAGGTGGAGGGAGAGGGGCGCGGTGGAGGCGTGGGCGACGGCGGTGGCCGCGGCCGCGATCGCGGAGAGGCGGCCGCCGTGGAACTTGACCGCGTTCTCGGATATTTGGAGCACCGCAGCGGTGCCCGCTCGCTCCGCGCCGAGCGCGATGGCCTCCGCGTGTTCGAGCGTGATGACGTTGAAGGCCGCGACGCCGCGTCCGTCCGCGGCCGCCCGGGCGACGAGTTCGCCGGTGGTGGTGAGTGGCATGCCGAACCATCCCCATTCCTGGGCCCGTTGCGGCCCGTTGCGGCCCGTTGTGCTACGCCTGAGCCCCGCCCCCGCCGTACTCCGCCCTCACGCCGACGCCCCCATATCGTCGCCTCACGCCGCCGTCGGCTTCCCCGTCACGGCGACCTTCGGCAGCACGTCCTCGTACACCGCCGCGTCGAACTCGCCCGCCGCCGGGGCCGCGACCGTCGCCGCCGACAGGGCCACCGCGCGCGTCAGCCGGTCCGGCCAGGGCAGCCGGCGGACGAGGCCGGAGAGCAGGCCCGCGACCGCCGAGTCGCCCGCGCCGGTCGGGTTGCCGCGGACGCGGCCGGGCGGTGTGGCGCGCCAGGTGCCCTCGGGGGTGAGGGCGAGCAGGCCCTCGGCGCCGAGCGAGGCGACGACGGCGTGGGCGCCGCGGCGGCGGGCGTCGCGGGTGGCCTGGGCGGGCTCGTGGGCGCCGGTGAGTTCGGCGAGTTCGTCGGCGTTCGGCTTGACGATGTCGGGGCGGGCGGCGACCCCGCGGCGCAGCGGTTCGCCGCTGGTGTCGAGGAGTACGGGTACGGAGGCGGCGCGCGCGGCGCGTATCAGCAGGGCGTACGCGCCCACCGGCACGCCGGGCGGCAGGCTGCCGCACAGGGCCACGGCCGTCACGTCGTCGCCGCTCAGCAACTCCTCGTAGGAGGTGAGGAATCCGGCCCACTCGGCAGGGGAGACGGTCGGGCCCGGCTCGTTGAGCTGGGTGGTGTCGCCGGTGCGGGCGTCCACGACGGCGAGGGTGCGGCGGGTGGCGCCCGCGACGGTGCGCAGGCCGTCCGCGACGCCGGGCACACGGGCGAGGTGGTCGCGCAGGGTGCGGCCGGTGTCGCCGCCCGCGAAGCCGGTCACCGTCACCTCGTGGCCGAGCGCGGCGAGCACGCGCGCGACGTTCAGGCCCTTGCCGCCCGCGCGTTCGGTCACTTCGGTGACGCGGTGCGAGGCGTGCGGGGTGAGGGAGGGGACTTTGTACGTGATGTCCAGGGCGGCGTTCAGCGTGACCGTGACGATCACTGCTTCACCCCCGGATCACGCGTGCCGCGTACAGCTTTCGGGGCCTGATCATGCCAAAAAGAAGGCGGTTGGCCCAGACCTCGGACCAACCGCCTTGGTTATGGGGTGAATTAGGGCTCGATCACCCAATCGCCCTTGCGCATCACGCCCTTGAGCGTGAACTCCGCGTCCAGGACCACGATGTCGGCGTCCTTTCCGGGCTCCAGCGAGCCGACCCGGTCGTACATGCCGAGGAGCTTGGCCGGGTTCGCGGAGGTCGCGGCGACGACGTCCTCGACGGGCAGCTTGTCGATGGTCACCGACCGCTTGAACGCGCGGTCCATGGTCAGCGTCGAGCCGGCGATCGAGCCGCCCTCGGCGAGCCGCGCGACGCCCTCCTTCACCTCGACCTCCAGCGGGCCGAGCAGGTAGGTGCCGTCGCCGAAGCCCGCCGCGTCCATGGCGTCCGTGATGAGGGCGACGCGGCCCGCGCCCGCGTGGTGGAAGGCCAGCTCGAAGGAGGCCGGGTGCAGATGCGTGCCGTCGTTGATGAGCTCGACGGTGATCCGCTCGTCCTCCAGGAGGGCGGCGATGGGGCCGGGGGCGCGGTGGCCGAGGCCGGGCATCGCGTTGTAGAGGTGCGTGGCGACGGTGGCGCCCGCGTCGATGGCGGCCTTCGTCTGCTCGTACGTGGCGTCGGTGTGGCCGATCGCCGCGATCACGCCGTGCTCGGCGAGGAGGCGTACGGAGTCGATGCCGCCGGGGAGTTCGGTGGCGAGGGTGACCATGCGGGCCCGGCCGCGGGCCGCGTCGATGAGCTTGCGGACCTCCGCCGGGTCCGGGTGGCGCAGCAGGGCCTCGCTGTGGGCGCCCTTGCGGCAGGGGGAGATGAAGGGGCCCTCGAAGTGGATGCCGGCGATGTCGCCCTGCTCGGCGAGCTCGGAGAGCAGGCCCGCGCGCTGGGCGAGGGCGTCCATCTCGCCGGTGACCGTCGAGGCCACGACCGTCGTGGTGCCGTGCAGGCGGTGCGTCCGCACGCCGTGCAGGATGTCCTCGGCCGTGCCGCTGGTGAAGGACGCGCCGCCGCCGCCGTGGTTGTGCACGTCGACGAAGCCGGGGACCAGCCAGCAGCCGGTCAGGTCGACGGTCTCGGCGTTCGCGGGAGCTCCCCCAAGCTCTCGGCTTCGCTCGAGCAGGGAGGTACCCCCCTCGCCGATGCGGCCGGCTTCGGTGACGATGACGCGGCCGCCTGGGACGGTTCCGGTGGGCAGTACCACCTGAGCACCGGCGAGCACCTTGCTAGTGGCCATCAGGTGGTTACCTCCGGGGAGTGGGGGATGCGGGTTCTGTCGGGTTCGGTGGCTGCTTCGGTGGGTTCTTCGGCGGTTGCGTCGGTGGTTTCGCCGGTGGCTTCATCGGTGGTGCCGAGGAGGTCCCACGCGAGCAGGCCCGCGCCCAGGCAGCCCGCCGCGTCGCCGAGTGCGGCCGGGACGATCTCGGGCAGCGTCTGGAACCGGACCACGCGGTCGGCGACGGCCGCGCGCAGCGGTGTGAACAAGGTTTCCCCGGCCTCCGCGAGGCCGCCACCGATGATCAGGGTGTGCGGGTCCAGCAGAGTGAGGGCCGTGAGCAGGCCGTCGGCGAGGGCGTCCACCGCGTTCTGCCAGACGTCCAGGGCGCGCGGGTCGCCGGAGCGGACGGCCTTCGCGCAGTCCGCGGCGTCCGCGGCAGGGTCGCCGCTCGCCCTCGCCCAGGCCTCGCTCACCGCGGAGGCGGAGGCGAGCCGCTCCAGGCAGCCGCGCTGGCCGCAGCCGCAGGGCGGGCCGCCGGGGCGTACGACGATGTGGCCGATCTCGCCGGCCGAGCCGTGGGCGCCGGGCTCGATGGCACCGTCGATGCCGATCGCGCCGGCGATGCCGGTGCCGAGCGGCACGAACAGGAACCGGTCGGCGCCCTTGCCGGCGCCGAGGCGGCCCTCGGCGAGGCCGCCGGTGCGCACGTCGTGGCCGAGCGCCACGGGGATGCCTTCCAGGCGGGCGCTCAGGAGGTCGCGCAGGGGTACGTCGTGCCAGCCCAGGTTGGCCGCGTACACCGCGATGCCGTGCTCGGCGTCGACGATGCCGGGTACGGCGACGCCGGCCGCGGCGGCCGGTTCGCCGAGGTGGGCGAGGCCGTGGGCGCGGAGGTCCGCCGCGAAGCCGAGGATCGACTCCACGACGGCCTCGGGGCCGCGGTCCCGTCCGGTCGGGCGGCGCGCCTCATGGAGCAGCGTGCCGTCCGCCCCGACCAGGGCGGCCTTCATTCCTGTGCCGCCCACGTCCAGGGCGATGACATGTCTCACGGGGACAGTGTCGCGTGTGACCCTGCGAGAGGTCTAGTCCACATGTCTGTGGGTGGGCCCGGCTGGGAGCTCCCCAATCCCGCCCCTTCCCGTAACCAGGGGGCTGCCGCCCCCTGGACCCCCGCTGATCGCCGCTCCGCGGCTCGTCCTCAATCGCCGGACGGGCTAGAACCTTGCCGCACCGGCGAAAGTCTTAGCCCCTCCGGCGTTTGAGGAGTGGGGTCTGGGGCGGAGCCCCAGTTACGGCGAAGGGGCGGGTCTGGGGCGCGCCGCGAGGCCGGAAGCGGCGGATAAGGCAAGGCCGTTGCAGAAGTGATACTCGGGTGGTGTAGACCTTGTATCGGCACGCGAGGGAAACTCGCAGTTCAGCATGGAACGACGAGGGTGGGAACAGCAGTGCAGCGGCGCGTGACAGGTCTGACCGCGGCGGTGGCCGCGCTGAGCATGACGGCGCTGCTCGCCGGCTGCGGCGGCGACTCCGGCGACTCCGGTGACGTCACCCTCAAACTCGTCGCCGCCGACTACGGCGACTCCTCGGCCAACAGCTCCAAGAAGTACTGGGCCGAGCTGACCAAGAAGTTCGAGGCCGAGCACCCGAACATCAAGGTCGACGTGAGCGTCTACTCCTGGACGGACGTCGACCGCAAGGTCAAGGAGATGGTGAAGGACGGGGAGGCCCCCGACCTCGCCCAGATCGGCGCGTACGCCGACTACGCCGCGCAGGACAAGCTGTACAGCGCCGACGACCTGCTCTCCATCCCCACCCAGGCCGACTTCCTCGCGCCGCTCTCGAAGGCCGGCGAGGTGAACCGCGTGCAGTACGGCATGCCGTTCGCCGCGTCCACGCGCCTGCTCTTCTACAACGAGAAGCTGTTCAAGAGCGCCGGCATCAAGCCCCCGCAGAGCTGGTCCGAGCTGCAGGCCGCCGCGCAGAAGCTGAAGGCCCGCGGCGTGAAGATCCCCTTCGCGCTGCCGCTCGGCCCGGAGGAGGCGCAGGCCGAGACGATGCAGTGGCTGCTGAGCGGTGGCGGCGGCTACACCGACAACGTCGACTCGTACGCCATCGACTCCAAGCAGAACATCAGCACCTTCGAGTGGCTGAAGGACGAGCTGGTCGGCAAGGGCCTCACCGGCCCGACCGCGCCCGCCGAGCTGAACCGCGCCGAGGCGTTCGCGGCCTTCACGCGCGGCGACGTCGGCATGCTCAACGGCCACCCGACGCTGATGCAGATGTCGGCCAAGAAGGGCCTGAAGTACGGCATGGTGCCGATGCCCGGCATCAACGGCAAGGCCCAGTCCACGATGGGCGTCGCCGACTGGATGATGGCCTTCAAGCAGAACGGCCACCGCGAGGAGATCGGGGACTTCCTCGACTTCGTCTACAGCAAGAAGAACGTTCTGGACTTCTCGCGGGAGTACGACCTGCTGCCCGTGACGACCTCGGCGTCGCAGGAGATGGCCGGGAACAAGAAGGACGCGGCGAAGCTCGGCGAGTTCCTGAAGGAGCTGCCGACCTCGCAGCTCTACCCGGTCGGCAAGGTGTCCTGGGCGCAGGTCTCCGTGCAGATCAAGAAGTACATCGGCAAGACCGTCGGCCCGAACGGCAACCCCAAGGCCATCCTCGGCCAGATCGAGTCGAAGGCGGCCGCGGAGGAGAACGCGCAGTGAGGACCCCGGGCCGGGGTTAGCGTGGACGTCATGACGGACGAGGGCCGGCCGGGGGACGACGGTGACGTCGGCCTGTCCGCGCGCGCCAAGGCGGTGCTCGCGCTCGAGCGGCGCAACTGGGCCGGGCCCGGCGCCAAGGAGCGGGCCATCCGCGAGGAGCTGGGGCTCGCCCCGGTCCGCTACTACCAGATCCTCAACGCCCTCCTCGACGACGGGCGCGCCCTCGCGCACGATCCGGTCACCGTGAACCGACTGCGGCGGGTTCGACAGGCGCGGCGCGCGGAGCGTTGAGGTTAAGGTCGGGCTCATGGGTGACCTGACGCACTCCTCCCAGCCGCTGCCGCGGCCGCTGACGCCCGCGGGGCGGGACGGACTCGCCGCGATCCTGGCCCGGCCCGAACGTGCCGTGATCGCCCTGGACTTCGACGGCACGCTGGCGCCGATCGTGGCCGACCCGGAGCAGGCGCGGGCCCACCCGGACGCGGTGCCCGCGCTTGCCGCGCTCGCGCCGAAGGTCTGCTCCGTGGCCGTCGTCACCGGGCGGCCCGCCGGTGTCGCCGTCCGCTACGGCGGGTTCGCCGGGGTGTCGGGCCTTGAGCACCTCGTCGTCCTCGGGCACTACGGCGCCGAGCGGTGGGACGCCGTCAGCGGGACCGTGCAGGCCGCGGAGCCGCACCCCGGGGTTGCCGCGGTGCGGGCCGAGTTGCCCGGCTTCCTGGACGCGATTGGCGCCTGGCGCGGTACCTGGATCGAGGAGAAGGGGCGGGCCGTCGCGGTGCACACGCGCCGGGCGCGGGATCCGCAGGCCGCGTTCGACGCCCTGCGCGAGCCGCTCGCCGAGCTCGCCGCCCGCCACGGGCTGATCGTCGAACCCGGCCGCCTCGTCCTGGAGTTGCGCCCGCCGGGCGTCGACAAAGGCGTGGCCCTCGTCGAGTACGTACGCGAAGTGGGCGCCGAGTCCGTCCTGTACGCCGGTGACGACCTCGGGGACCTGCCCGCCTTCGCCGCCGTGGACAAGCTCCGCTCCGACGGGGATGTGCGGGGCCTGCTGGTGTGCAGCGGCAGCACGGAGGTCCCCGAACTCTCTGACCGAGCCGACCTGGTGGTCGACGGCCCCCCGGGCGTGGTCACCCTCCTGGCGACTTTGGCCACCCAACTGCCCTGAGAGGCCCCGTCGGCCTGGGCTGCCGTTAAGGGTCGGGAGCCGCCCCTGGCGGCCCAGCTGCCCACAGCAGGTAACGGGAAAGTGACCTGTAGACGCCGAACTGCCTTGTGTGGCACCGGGAGTCGGTCGACCTGGGCTGTCGGTGGGCGTTGGTGTGGACTTCGGCCCGGAGCTGTTGGTCGAGTGGAAACGGGTGGGCGGGTGGGAGAGATCCGCCGCGGAGCGGCGGGCTTGTCAGGGGGTCAGGTGGCCAGGGCCCGCAGCTGGTCCAGGAACCACTGGGACGGGGGGAGGGCAGTGGCGGCCGCGGCCAGGCGTTTGGTGCGTTCCGCACGTTCCGTGGGCGGCATGGTCAGCGCCGCGTGCAACGCGTACGCCGTACCGGACACGTCGTACGGATTCACGACAACCGCGTCTTCCCCGAGCTCCTCGAAGGCCCCGGCCTCCCGGGACAACACCAGCGCACACCCCTCGTCGGAGACGACCGGCACCTCCTTGGCGACCAGGTTCATCCCGTCCCGGATGGGGTTGACGAGGGCGACGTCGGCCAGGCGGTAGGCGGCGAGGGAGCGCGCGAAGTCGTCCTTGACGTGGAGGACGACGGGCGTCCAATCGTCGGTCCCGTACGCGGAGTTGATCGCGGAGGCGACCCGCGACACCTCCGCCGTGTAGTCGCGGTACACCGCGAGATCCTGCCGCGACGGGTAGGCGAACGCGACGTGCACGACCCGCCCACGCCACTCCGGCCGCTCCTCAAGGAGCAGCCGGTACGCGTGCAGCCCGCGCACGATGTTCTTGGACAACTCGGTCCGGTCCACCCGGACGATGACCTTCCGCCCGGCCCCCACCTGCTCCCGCAGCGCGGCGAGCCGCTCCTCGACGTCCGCCCGCCGCGCCCGCTCCCGGAGGAAGTCCGCGTCGGCCCCGAGCCCGTGCACCCCGATGCGCGTCCCCGACGTACCCCCGAGGATCGCCACGCAGCACGCGGTGAACGCGTCCGCCCACCGCCCGGTGAGGAACCCGAGCCGGTCCGCGCCGAGCATCCCGCGCAGCACCTGCTCCGCGATGTCGTCCGGCAGCATCCGAAAGTAGTCGACGGGCGCCCACGGGGTGTGCGAGAAGTGCCCGATGCGCAGGTCAGGGCGCAGCTCGCGCAGCATCCCCGGCACCAGCGCCAGGTGGTAGTCCTGCACGAGCACCGAGGCCCCCGGCGCCGCACTCTCCGCCAGCGCGTCCGCGAACGCCCGGTTGTACGTCTCGTACGAAGCCCACCGCGCCCGGAACTCCGGCCCGAACGCGGGCTCCAGAGGCGTCTGGTACAGCATGTGGTGCACGAACCACAGCACCGAGTTCGCGATGCCGTTGTACGCGTCGGCGTGCACGGCGGCGTCGATGTCGAGCATCCTCACGCCCGGCTCGCCGACGCCCCGCCGCACGGCCTCCCGGTCGCCCTCGCCCAGCGCGGAGCACACCCACAGCGTGGCACCCTCGTCGGTGTCCGCACCGATGGCGCTGAGCCCGGAGACGAGCCCGCCGCCGCCGCGCTTGGCGTCGAGCGTCCCGTCGTCCCCGAGGGAGTACGTCACCGGGCCGCGGTTGGACGCGACGAGAACCTGGGCGGGCGCGTCGGCTGCGTGCGCGGAAACCTCGGAAACCATGTGCCGAAACCTAGCCGCTCACGGAAACGCTCAAACGTACGTCCGGGGAACGTCACATCACTGCCGGAGGCGGACCACGGCGCCGTATACAGCCGACGTACAGCCGACAGCCGGTCTCAGGCCACCCGCCGCTCCGCGTACTCCTCCACCTCCGCCATCGGCGGCCGCTCCTCCGTGTCCACCGCGTACGTCCGCGGCTCGAAGCCGTCCTCGCCGCGCACGAACTGCGTGAGTTCGGGGCGTACGAGATGGGCGCGGGCGAGCCGCAGCTGCGCGGTGCGGTAGATCGCCGCCGCCATCCGCCCGAGCGCCTGCCCGTCCTGGTGCCGGTGCCTGCGCACACCGACGTCGACCTGCGCGAGCGCGTCCAGACCCACGGTGTGCAGCGCGTCGACGAGCAGGCCGACCTCCACGCCGTACCCGACCGGGAACGGCAGGCGTTCGAGCAGCGACCTGCGGGCCGCGTACTCGCCGCCGAGCGGCTGCACGAAGCCCGCGAGCTGCGGCCAGTGCATGTTCAACAGCGGGCGCGCCATCAGCTCGGTCACCCGGCCGCCCTGACCGGCGGCCGCGCCCAGCGGGCGGTCGTACATCGCCTTCACGAAGTCCACGTCCGGCTCGGTGAGCAGCGGCCCCACGATCCCGGTGACGAAGTCCGCCGAGAACTCCTTCAGGTCGGCGTCGACGAACGCCACGATGTCACCGCCGGTGACCAGGAGTGAGCGCCACAGCACCTCGCCCTTGCCGGGCACCGCGGGCAGCCGCGGCAGGATCTCGTCCCGGTGCACGACCCGCGCCCCGGCGGCCGCGGCGACCTCGGCCGTGCGGTCGGCGGAGCCGGAGTCGACGACCACCAGCTCGTCGACGAGCGGGACCTTCTCCATCAGCTCACGGCGGATCTCGGCGACGATCTCACCGACCGTCCCCTCCTCGTCGAGTGCGGGCAGCACGACGCTCACCGAGGCGCCACCGGCACGCTTGGCGGCGGTGAGCTGATGCGGCGGGCGGTCGGCGACGGACCAGGAACGCCTGCTCAGCCAGCGCTCGACCTCTTCCAGCACGCGCGTCCTCCCGGTTGTGATCCATCTCGCGCATCGGACGACTATCTCAAGGGTCCAAGGCTTCGGTTACAGTCTTGAACAACGCCGGTGACCATCGCATGTCGGGGGTCGCCGCCGCGTTCGAGATCAACGACTGAAACCCACAACTGAAACCCACAATCGAATACCGCTCATCCAGAGGGGCAGAGGGATACGGCCCGTTGAAGCCCCGGCAACCCTCCCGCCGACCGCGAGGTCACGGTGGGGAAGGTGCCAATTCCGTCTCGCGGCGAGATGCGTCGCGAGGAAGATGAGGAGAAAGGGCCTCGCCTCCATGGCTGTGCAGACCGTCGCAACCACCCCCGCCGCCGCTTCCGCCCCGGGCACCGTAGACCTCGGCCCCGCGTCCGGCCTCTCCTGCCGCGAGTGCGGAACCCGCTTCGACCTCGGCCCGATCTTCGCCTGCGCCGACTGTTTCGGCCCCCTCGAAGTCGCCTACGACCTGCCGCTCGGCGACCCGGAAGGCCTCCGCAGGAAGATCGAGTCCGGCCCCGCCAACATCTGGCGGTACGCCCCGCTGCTGCCCGTCCCCGCCGACGTGGCCGACAAGCCGAACCTCAACCCCGGCTGGACCAAGCTCGTCCAGGCCGACAACCTCGCCCGGGAAATCGGCGTCGAGCCGGGCAAGCTGTTCGTCAAGGACGACTCCGGCAACCCCACGCACTCCTTCAAGGACCGCGTCGTCGCGCAGGCCCTCGAAGCCGCGCGCGCCTTCGGGTTCACCACGCTCTCCTGCTCCTCGACGGGCAACCTCGCGGGCGCCGTGGGCGCGGCCGCGGCCCGCGCCGGCTTCCGGTCCTGCGTGTTCATCCCGCACGACCTGGAGCAAGGCAAGGTCGTCATGGCCGCGGTGTACGGCGGCGAACTCGTCGGCATCGAGGGCAACTACGACGACGTGAACCGCTTCTGCTCCGAGCTCATCGGCGACCCGCTGGGCGAGGGCTGGGGCTTCGTCAACGTCAACCTGCGGCCGTACTACGGCGAGGGCTCCAAGACCCTCGCGTACGAGATCTGCGAGCAGCTGGGGTGGGTGCTCCCGGACCAGCTCGTGATCCCCATCGCCTCCGGCTCCCAGCTCACGAAGATCGACAAGGGGCTCAAGGAGCTGATCGCCCTCGGCCTGGTCGAGGACAAGCCGTACAAGATCTTCGGCGCGCAGGCGGAGGGCTGCTCGCCGGTGTCCACCGCGTTCAAGGCCGGCCACGACGTCGTACGCCCGCAGAAGCCGGACACCATCGCCAAGTCCCTCGCCATCGGCAATCCGGCCGACGGGCCGTACGTCCTGGACATCGCGCGGCGCACGGGTGGTGCCGTGGAGGACGTCAACGACGAACAGGTCGTCGAGGCCATCAAGCTTCTCGCGCGCACCGAGGGGATCTTTGCGGAGACCGCGGGTGGGGTGACGGTCGGCGTCGCGAAGAAGCTGATTGAGGCGGGCCTCATCGACCCCGCCCTCACCACCGTCGTCCTCAACACCGGTGACGGTCTCAAGACCCTCGACGCGGTCGCGGAGACGTCGCAGGCGACTGCCACGATTCGGCCCAGCCTCGATGCGTTCCGCTCCGCGGGGCTTGCGGGATAGAGCGCCGTAGGGCCTGAAGCATTGTTTCGTCTGCGGACCGTCTGTGGCTGGTCGCGCAGTTCCCCGCGCCCCTGACGGGGCGCTCCTCCTCCCCGAACCTCTGAGGTGAACCCATGAGTGTCAACGTTCGTATTCCGACCATCCTGCGTACCTACACCGGCGGCAAGGCCGAGGTGTCCGCCGAGGGGGCGACCCTTGCCGAGGTCATCGACGACCTGGAGAAGAACCACACCGGCATCGCCGCCCGGGTCCTGGATGATCAGGGGAAGTTGCGGCGGTTCGTGAATGTGTACGTGAACGACGACGACGTGCGGTTCGAGCAGGGTCTGGAGACGGCGACGCCGGACGGCGCCGGTGTCTCGATCATTCCCGCCGTCGCCGGAGGCTGAACGCACGCAGCGTCACCGCGATTGCCCCCTCCGCGAGAGAAGCGGAGGGGGCAATTCTGTATGGTTGATCGCGGTACAGTTGGGAATGGAGCTTCGTTCTTCGTCCCGCGCGGTGCCGCGCGCATATTCGAAGCCGGTCTCGGGCCGACAAGAAGTAGCCAAAGTGTCCTGCCCTTTTGAGCCTTAAGTGGCATTTGTCGGGCCCGACTTGCCCTGAACTCCGGTGAATTCTCCGCATATTACCGATCGGGCGTGCCCAGAATTCTCGTCCGATTGACCTGTTGCAGAGGGCAGTTGGACAGATACATTCAGCCGCGGTCGACGCGTTCCGGCGCACACCCCCAACCCATGGGGGGTGAGGTCTGACCCGGGTCCGCGAAGTGCGGGTCTGCGCAAGGGCCAGTAATAGGGGAGTTAGGCATGGCTCAGGGCACCGTCAAGTGGTTCAACGCGGAGAAGGGATATGGCTTCATCGCGGTCGACGGTGGTGCGGATGTATTCGTCCACTACAGCGCGATCCAGATGGACGGCTACCGCACCCTGGAAGAAGGTCAGCGAGTCGAGTTCGAGATCTCGCAGGGCCAGAAGGGTCCGCAGGCGGACATGGTCAAGCTCGCCGGCTGAGCGGCTTGACGCGATCGGCCACCGACGCGACGCAGACGAAGGGCCCGCATCCCGGAGACGGGGTGCGGGCCCTTCGTGCGCGCCGGGCCCACGGCCGCGCGGCCCGGCGGACGGCGTGTCGATCTCCACCGTGCGCGGGCGGGCGCGGGGCGCGCGTGGCGGGGTTCGGGGGCGACCTTGCGCCCACCCGTCTCCCGACCGCCACCCCTCATCGACGCCCCTCCGGGGCGGCCTTGCACTCTATGGGGTCGAGTGCTAATCATTGGCGTTAGCACTCTACGAGTGAGAGTGACAGAACTTGGATCGGGTCGGTGAGGTCCGCAGGCCGGGTGGGGCAAGGAACCACCGGGCAGGCAGGCCGTCCGTCGCGGGCGCCAGCACGATCCGTTTGCTTTTCCACCCCGTCCGGGAGGACCACTTCACATGGCCAAGATCATCGCGTTCGACGAGGAGGCACGGCGCGGCCTCGAGCGCGGCATGAACCAGCTCGCCGACGCCGTCAAGGTGACCCTGGGCCCCAAGGGTCGCAACGTCGTCCTCGAGAAGAAGTGGGGCGCCCCCACGATCACCAACGATGGTGTGTCCATCGCCAAGGAGATCGAGCTCGAGGACCCGTACGAGAAGATCGGTGCCGAGCTGGTCAAGGAGGTCGCGAAGAAGACGGACGACGTCGCCGGTGACGGCACGACGACCGCGACCGTCCTCGCCCAGGCGCTCGTCAAGGAAGGCCTGCGCAACGTCGCGGCCGGCGCCAACCCGATGGCCCTCAAGCGCGGCATCGAGAAGGCCGTCGAGGCCGTCTCCGGCGCCCTGCTCGAGCAGGCCAAGGACGTGGAGACCAAGGAGCAGATCGCTTCGACCGCCTCCATCTCCGCCGCCGACACCCAGATCGGCGAGCTCATCGCCGAGGCGATGGACAAGGTCGGCAAGGAAGGCGTCATCACCGTCGAGGAGTCCCAGACCTTCGGTCTGGAGCTGGAGCTCACCGAGGGCATGCGCTTCGACAAGGGCTACATCTCGGCGTACTTCGCGACCGACATGGAGCGCATGGAGGCGGCCCTGGATGACCCGTACATCCTGATCGTCAACTCCAAGATCTCGAACGTGAAGGACCTCCTTCCGCTCCTCGAGAAGGTCATGCAGTCCGGCAAGCCGCTGCTGATCATCGCCGAGGACGTCGAGGGCGAGGCCCTGTCCACGCTGGTCGTCAACAAGATCCGTGGCACCTTCAAGTCCGTCGCCGTCAAGGCCCCGGGCTTCGGTGACCGCCGCAAGGCCATGCTCGGCGACATCGCCATCCTCACCGGTGGCACCGTCATCTCCGAGGAGGTCGGCCTCAAGCTGGAGAACGCCGGTCTCGACCTGCTCGGCCGCGCCCGCAAGGTCGTCATCACCAAGGACGAGACGACGATCGTCGACGGCGCCGGTGAGAGCGACCAGGTCCAGGGCCGCGTCAACCAGATCCGTGCCGAGATCGAGAACAGCGACTCGGACTACGACCGCGAGAAGCTCCAGGAGCGCCTGGCGAAGCTCGCGGGCGGCGTGGCCGTCATCAAGGCCGGTGCCGCGACCGAGGTCGAGCTCAAGGAGCGCAAGCACCGTATCGAGGACGCCGTGCGCAACGCGAAGGCGGCCGTCGAGGAGGGCATCGTCGCCGGTGGTGGCGTGGCCCTGCTGCAGGCCTCCTCCGTGTTCGAGAAGCTCGAGCTCGAGGGCGACGAGGCCACCGGTGCCGCCGCTGTGAAGCTGGCCCTGGAGGCCCCGCTGAAGCAGATCGCGGTCAACGCCGGCCTCGAGGGCGGCGTCGTCGTGGAGAAGGTGCGCAACCTGACCGTCGGTCACGGCCTGAACGCTGCGAACGGCGAGTACGTCGACATGATCGCCGAGGGCATCATCGACCCGGCGAAGGTCACGCGTTCCGCCCTGCAGAACGCCGCGTCCATCGCCGCGCTGTTCCTCACCACCGAGGCCGTCATCGCCGACAAGCCGGAGAAGGCCGCCGCGGCCGGTGCTCCGGGCGGCATGCCGGGCGGTGACATGGACTTCTGATCCCCCGCGGATCGGACGTTCTCCGTACGCAATCGACCCGTATGTAGTCGATACGTACCGCTCGTACGAAGGGGCGGCACTCTCCTCGCGGAGGGTGTCGCCCCTTCGGCGTGCCCGGCCGCTCGCCGCCGTGCTCACGACGGGGCGGTGGGCGGGTTGAGGCCCGCCCACCGCCCGGTGTTCCTGTTACCGGTTACGCGTCGAGCGGGCGCATGAAGTCCAGCGACCAGATCTGGTGCTGGTCGACCTTGTTGGTGGAGATGAGCTCGACCTGCTGGCCGAAGTGCCCCGCGCGCCAGGCGAGGTGTTCCTTCTCGTCGATGATCTGGAGGCCGCCGACGCCCGGAGCGAAGGTCCACTTCGTCCACTGGTCGCGGGACGTGTTGTTGGCCCAGAGCTTGTGCTCGGCGGCGATGAGCCCGGGGTGCTTCTCGGGTTCGTCGTCGTACTCCGGGGAGAGGCTGATCACGTACGGGGAGCCCAGTACGGGCTCGGCCTGCTGGATGGCCCACTCCTGGGGGATCGGGGGGTACAGCGGGCGGTCGGTGGAGACGGGGAGCCCGTGCTCCACCGCGTATTCGCGGGCCGTGAGGAGGGCCGGGGGTCCGGCGATGTGCGCGTAGATCCTGTAGATGCCGGGCTTGATCGGAATCGGAGGCACCGTTGCTTCCTTTCCTAGGACCGGCCGGTGGCGGGACGGCCACCGGTGCGCGGTCCACGTTGACAGGCGTCACGAGGCTGTCGAAAGGACAGAAAGCGGCCAAGTCGAGCAAGGCGGGAAGTAAGCGGTCATTCACGCCCATTGAGCCAATTGCTTCGGGCGGTCTTGACGGTTTTGACGCTGTGTTCCCGTTCCCTCCTCCGGGTCCCCGCTCGCTACTCCGAGCCCGCCGCCGTCAGCGCGGCCCGCAGGTGGCCCTTCGACTCCGTGAGGAGCCGTGCCGCCGTGGGGCCGTCCACGTCGCCCAGGAGCACGAGGATCGCGTTCTTCACCTCGCCGTCGGTGGCGGCGAGTGCCGCCTCGATCTCCTCGTCGGACGCGCCCGTGGCGAGGGCGACGATGCGGCGGGAGCGGGCGCGCAGCTTGTCGTTGGAGGCGCGTACGTCGACCATCAGGTTCCCGTACGTCTTGCCGAGGCGGATCATCGTGATCGTCGAGAGCATGTTGAGGACGAGCTTCTGGGCGGTGCCCGCCTTCAACCGCGTGGATCCGGTGAGGAGTTCGGGGCCCACGACGACCTCGATGCCGTGCTCGGCCGCCGCCGCGAGCGCGCTGTCGGCGTTGCAGGACAGGCCGACGGTCAGGGCCCCGCGGGCGCGGGCGTGCTCGACGGCGCCGACGGCGTAGGGGGTGCGGCCGGACGCGGAGACGCCGACCACGGTGTCGTCGGCGGTGAGGGCGAGGGAGTCCAGGTCGGCGGCCGCGAGGTCCTTGCGGTCCTCGGCGCCCTCGATCGAGGTGACCACCGCGGTCGGGCCGCCGGCGATGAGGCCGACGACGTCGCCCGGGTCGGTGTTGAACGTCGGCGGGCACTCGGACGCGTCGAGCACGCCGAGCCGGCCCGCCGTGCCCGCGCCCGCGTAGATCAGACGGCCGCCGCGGGCCATGCGCTCGGCGGTGGCGTCGATGGCGGCGGCGATGCGGGGGAGCTGCGCGGCGACGGCCGTGGGCACGGTGGCGTCCTCGGCGTTCATGAGGCGCGCGATCTCCTCCGTGGGCAGCCGGTCGATCTCGGAGAGCTCGGGGCGGAACGCCTCGGTGGTGAGGTTCGCCAGCTGGGCACGGAGCTCGCCGTAGGCGGCGGGCCCGGTGGGCGTGGAGGTCATAGGGGTGCGGCTCTTTCGCGATGTGAGGTTCGGCGGTGGGTAGTACAGCCCGTCCGGCGATTGAGGACGAGGCCGAAGGCCGATCGGCGGCGCCCCCGGCGAACGGGACATCAACGACTGGCGGGGCCTCCGCGGGGATTATGGCGGTGCGCCAGCGCCTCGTACGAAGCGGCCAGCGCGGGGGCAGCCGTCTCGTACGTACGTTGTGCCACGCCCACGAACAGACAGTCCACGACCAGGAGCTGACTGGTCCGGGAAGACATCGCGGCGGGCCGCAACTCGCTCTCGCGGGCGGTGGACGTGGTCAGTATGTGGTCGGCGTACTGGGACACCAGGCCGTCGGGGCGGCCGGTGATCGCGATCGTCGTCGCGCCGTGCTCGAAGGCGACCCGCAACGGTTCGATGACGTCGCCGGTGGACCCGGAGTGGGTGATCGCGATCGCCACGTCCTTCGCGCGGAGCGTCACCGCGTTGGTGACGGCGAGGTGCGGGTCGGAGTGGGCGTGCGCGACCTGGCCGATGCGCAGCAGCTTCTGGGCGAGGTCCTGGGCGACGAGCCCGGACGCGGCGACGCCGTACACCTCCACGCGGCGGGCGGCGGCCAGCGCGCCGACGGCCGCGCCGAGTTGGACGGTGTCGAGTCCGGCGGCGGTGTCGGCGAGGGTCTGCTGCTCGTCGTACGCGAGCTTCGCGACGACGTCCGCGAGCGGGTCGTCGACGGCGATGTCGGCGGTGACGGCGGGGGCGCGGCCCGACTGCTGCTGGGCGGCGAGGCCGGCCAGGGCGAGGCGCAGGTCCCGGTAGCCGGGGTAGCCGAGGAGGCGGGCGGTGCGGACCACCGTCGCCTCGCTGGTGCCGGTGAGCTCGGCGAGGCCGGTGACCGTGAGCGCCGCGGTGCCCGCCGGGTCGCCCGCGACGGCCTCGGCGACGCGCTGCATGGAGCGGGTCATCGACGGCGCGAGCGTGCGCACCTTGGCCGCGAGGGCGGCGGGGGCCGGGGGCGCGCCGCCCGCGAAAATTTCCTTCACGTCTTGGGTCACTCTTGAAAGATATTTTCGGCGGCGGGGGAGGGTCAAGCCCCGGGAGCCAAGGCCTCGGGTCAAGACTTGGGGGTCAAGACCTGGGGGCCACGGCCTGGGGTCAAGACCTGGCGCACAATGGCTGTATGGACCCATCCGCATCCTCCGCCCCCGTCGGCCCGCTGGAGCAGGCGTTGCACGCCGCCCGCGCGCTGGTGCTCGCCGACCTGGTCGCGGACGAGGTGGCCGAGCCGGACGTGGTCTCGTTCGTCGAGGACTCCGTGGCGCAGCGCCGCTGGTGGGTCGAGCAGTGGCCCGACGGGGTCGACTATGTGGCCGGGCTCGTCGCCCAGGACGTGCAGGACGCCCTCCTGGAGCGGTACGGCCGGTGGCCGCTGTGCCCGGTGTGCGGCTCCGGGGACCCGCACGCGCTGGACGTGGAGCCCGAACTGGGCGCGGATCCGCACTGGGTGTGCGCGAAGGCGGGTGTGGTGGTCGCGGCCGTGGGGTCGCTCGGGACGGTGCCGCGGTGACCCTCTACATCGACCCGCCCACCTGGCCCGGGCACGGGCGGCTGTGGTCGCACCTGGTCAGCGACGTCTCGTACGAGGAACTGCACGCGTTCGCCGCGCGCATCGGCGTGCCGGAGCGGGCCTTCGAGCGCGACCACTACGACCTGCCGTCGCATCGGTACGGCGACGCCGTGCGGGCCGGGGCGGTGGAGGTCGGCTCCAAGGAGCTGGTGCGGCGGCTCACGGGGGCGGGGCTGCGGCGGCCCAAGGGCCGCGCAGCGGCGGACGGGTCCTTGCCGGACAGTCCCTTGCCGGACGGCCCCTTGCCGGGCGGGTCCTCGCCGGGAAAGCCCTCCGGGCAGGCCGACTGAGCGCTCCGCTGGCAGTGCCGCGATGGGCTGTCAATCGTCCGCGGCTCCGTCGTGGCTGGTCGCGCCCGCGCGGCGGAGCCGCATATCGATACAGCCCCGCGCCCCTTCGGGGCGCTACCGCACCCGACCTTCTTAGGGCCGACTAGGGTCACCCCATGCCCGACCACGACGACGTCACGTCCCTGCGAGCCCGCTGGCGCGAAGCCCTCTTCGGGGCCCGGGGGACCGGCACCGGCCCGGACCCGGACTCCGGCCCGGACCCCGACCCGTACGCCGACCACCTCCTCACCCGCTGGTCGGAGCCCCACCGCCGCTACCACACCCGCACCCACCTGGCCGCCGTCCTCACCCACGTCGACACCCTCCAGGCGCACGCGGACGCCCCGCACCTGGTGCGGCTCGCGGCGTGGTTCCACGACGCGGTGTACGCCCCCGACCGCTCGGAGAACGAGGAGCGCAGCGCGCGCCTCGCGGAACGCGCGCTGCCCGAGGCGGGGCTGACGCCGGAGGCGACCGCCGAGGTGGCCCGGCTCGTCCGGCTCACGGTGAGCCACGACCCGGCCGAGGGCGACCGCAACGGCGAGGTGCTGTGCGACGCGGACCTCGCGATCCTCGCGGCGGATCCGGACGCGTACGCCGCGTACGCCGCCGCGGTCCGCGAGGAGTACGCCTTCGTGCCCGACGAGGCGTTCCGCGCGGGGCGGGCGGACGTGCTGCGCCAACTGCTCGCGCTGCCCCGGCTGTTCCGTACGGAGTACGGCGCCGCGCACTGGGAGTCCCGCGCCCGGGAAAACCTCACGACGGAGCTGGAACTGCTCACGTAACCTCGCCGCATGCTCTTCAACGGCGGGGAACGGATCGACGAGGCGACGGCGCACGCGGTGCGGGCGCTGCGCGCGGTGGCGACGGCGGAGTACGACTGGACGCGCCCTGCGGGCGGCCTCGAGTGGAGCTGCCTGGACACGGCCGAGCACATCGCCTGCGACTTCACGGCGTACGCGACGCAGCTCACCGGGCGCACCGCGGGCACGGGCACGTACGTCCCCGTCGAGGCCAAGCTGGACGAGGGCACCGGCGCGGACGGCGCCGTGCGGGTCGTCGAGGCGACGGCGGGGCTGCTCGCGGCGGTCGTCCGGACGACGCCGCCGGGAGTGCGGGGCTGGCATCCGTACCCGTCCCGCAGCGCGGACGCGGCGGGCTTCGCGGCGATGGGGATCGCCGAGCTGCTCCTGCACACGTACGACATCCTGCGGGCCTTCGACGTCGCCTACGAACCTCCGGCCCCGCTGTGCGAGGTGCTGCTCGCGCGGCTGTTCCCGGAGGTGCCGCCCGCCCGGGACGGGGAGGGGCACTGGGAGGTGCTGCTGTGGGCCACCGGGCGTGGTGACCGCGCGGGGCACGGCCGTCTGGAGCGGTGGCGGTGGCACAACCCGTTCCAGCTGCCCGCGGGGCCCGTGGAACTGGTCGAGGTGGCGGCGGACGCGGCCGCGGATCTCGCCGGGGGCGGTGCGGGCGGCATCGACTGGGCCGAGGGCGGGCCCTCCGAGGGGACGCGGGGCGCCGCCTCCCGGGTCGCGAAGGCGTACGCCGCCGGGACGCATCGGCCCGAGTGGGGGATGTTCGCCGTCGTCCGTACCGAGGACCAGCTCGCGGTCGGGGCCGTCGGGTTCCACGGGGTGCCCGACGAGGAGGGCTGGGCGGAGGTCGGCTACAACCTGGTCCCGGCGGCCCGCGGCAACGGGTACGCGACGCATGCGCTGCGCGCGCTCACCGAGTTCGCCCTGGCCGGCCCGGACCGCGCCGACATCGCCGACCATGCCGGCCTGACCGGGCTGCGTGCGCTCGCCGACCCGGACAACGCCGCGTCCCACGCCGTCCTCACCCGCGCGGGCTTCACCCGCACCGCGGACCGCGACGCCGACGCCACGTTCGAGCTCCGCCGGACCTGAGCGAGCCGCAGGCTGCCTCACCGCCGCGCCCTCCGTGTGCCGCCGCTGCGCGGCGGCTCTTCCCACCCGCCCGCCCGTGAACCTGGTCGGCGGCTTCGCCGTCGGCGCGGGCGCCCGCGCCCGGAACGTCCGCGCACCCCAACACAAGCCCCCGCCAGGGAATTCCCGCACCGACCCCCACGTTGCCGCCGAACATGCCCCCTCGCACACGCATGCCCATAGCCGTCCACACCCTCGGTGTCGCCGTCTTCGCGCTCGGTACCAGTGAGTTCATGCTGTCGGGGCTGCTGCCGGACGTCGCGGACGACATGGGGGTGTCGGTGCCGCGGGCCGGTCTGCTGATCTCGGCGTTCGCGATCGGGATGGTCGTGGGGGCGCCGCTGCTCGCGGCGGCGACGCTGCGGCTGCCGCGGCGGGCCACGCTGGTCGCGCTCATCGCGGTGTTCGGCCTCGGCCAGATCGCGGGCGCGCTCGCGCCGTCGTACGGGATCCTCTTCGCGTCCCGCGTCGTCAGCGCGCTGGCCTGCGCCGGGTTCTGGGCGGTCGGCGCGTCCGTCGCCGTGGCGATGGTGCCGGTGACCCAGCGGGCGCGGGCCATCGCCGTGATGCTCGGCGGGCTCTCCATCGCCAACGTTCTCGGTGTGCCCGCCGGAGCCTTCCTCGGGGACCACTTCGGCTGGCGGTCCGCGTTCTGGGCGGTCGCGGCGGCCTCGGGGATCGCGCTCGTGGGCGTCGTCGTCCTCGTACCGCGCATCGCCCGGCCCGCCGAACAGCCCGTGCTCCGGCGGGAACTCGTCATCTACCGCGACCGGCAGGTGTGGCTCGCCGTCGCCGTCGTGGCACTCGCCGCGGGCGGCGTGTTCTGCGCGTTCAGTTATCTCGCGCCGCTGCTGACGGATGTCGCGGGCCTCGACGAGGGCTGGGTGCCCGCGGTGCTCGCGCTGTTCGGCGTGGGGGCGCTGATCGGGACCGCCATCGGGGGACGCGTCACCGACGGGCGGCTCTTCACCGTGCTGTTCAGCGGGATCGCCGCCTCGACGGTGTTCCTGAGCGCGCTCGCCCTCTTCTCCGCGACCGCCGCCGCGGCGGTCGTCCTCGCCTTCCTGCTCGGAGTCTCCGCCTTCTACACCGGCCCCGCGCTCAACGCCCGCGTCTTCGAGGTCGCCACCGCCGCGCCCACCCTCGCCGGGGCCACCGCGACCGCCTCCTTCAACCTCGGCAACACGGCCGGGCCGTGGCTCGGTGGCACCGTCATCGACGCGGGCCTCGGCTACGAGTCGGCCGCGTGGGCCGGGGCCGGGCTCACGACGTCGGCGATCGTGGCGGTGGCGGTTTCGTCGCGGTTGCGGCCGCGAGGAGGGTCCGCCGAGAGCCACCACGCCGCGTACGACAACAGGCAGCGGACAGAACTGTCCCCCTGAGCCGCCGCCCCGGCAAAGAGGAGCGGGTCTCGACGGAAAACCCGCCCCCGGACGTTGCCTTTCACGGCAGCGCCCGCTTGGCTGGCCGCCATGACGTACGACGCGACCCCCAACGCGACCCCGTCCGACGAAGCACACGAATCCGACCGCCCCGGCCGACTCCTCCGTACCGAACGCGACGCCCTCATCCCCCTCCTGCGCGCCGCCGAGGACGCGGCCTTCGCGGCGCCCACCTGCTGCCCCGGCTGGACGGTCCGCGACGTCCTCGCGCACTGCTCGGCGGCGCTGAGCCGCGTCATCGAGAGCCGCTTCGAGGACGGCGTGTTCACCGCGGCGGGCAACGACCGCGACATCGCCGAGCGGGCCCTCTGGCCCAACGCCCGCATCGTGGACGAGCTGGAGCACGGCATGACGAACGCGGGCGCCGCCATCGCCGCGTCCAAGGGCCTCTTCGACGGCGTGGCGCTCGGCGAGTGGGTGCACGCGGGAGACGTACGGGACGCCTGGGGGCTGCCGGGCGCGTACGCGGGCGAGGGGCTCGGTGACGCGCTGCCGCTGCTCGCCGCGTACACCAAGCAGCGCGCGGCGCTGCCCCTGCACGCCGACGTCGACGGCTTCGACGAGCCGCTGATCCTCGGCGTCACCGACGGCAGCCGGCCCCCGGCCCGGTACATCGGCGACGCCCCGACGCTGATCCGGCTGTACGCGGGGCGCCCGCTCGCCGGTGCGCGGTTCGAGCTCGCGGGTGCGACGCCGGAGGAGCTGACGATCTTCAACTGAGGCTCCGGGGGCGGGGCTTGGCTCAATGCTCGTGGGGCTTGTCCTTGCCCGTGCCGGTGTCTGTGTCCGAGCCCGTGTTCGCGTCGGCGTGTGTGTTTGTGTTCACCGTGAACGCCGCCGTCCGCACCGTGCCCTCGTGCTTGAAGTCCAGGAACAGGCGGTACGCGCCCGCGCTCGGCGCCGTCGCCGTGAAGGACACCTTCGGGCCGGGCTTCGTGGTGCCGTCGCCCACTTCGCCGTTCGGGTGGACGTGCAGGTACGCGAGGTCGCCCGCGCGCAGCGCGACCAGGTGGCCGTAGGCGCCCAGGTAGGGCTGGAGGTTCGTGACCGGCTTGCCGTCGCGCGTGACGCGCAGCGTCAGCTCACGCGGCTTGCCGGGCTTCAACCCGCCGTCCAGGCGCACCTCGTAGCCGTCGCCCGCCTTCGCGGTGGCCGCCGCGCGCGGCAGTTCGGCCGCCTTGTACGGGCCGGTCACGGCGAGGTCCGTGCCGAGCGTCACCTTCCGCTGCGCCTTCCCTTGCGTCCCCGCGGGCGTGAAGTCCGCGAACACGCGGTAGTCCCCGGCCCTGGGCAGCGTCGCCGGGACCGACCAGGTGCCGTCGGCGGCGCGCTCGGGGTGCAGATGGCGGTACGTCGTCAGGTCGCGTGAGGCGACGATGAGGTGGAGTTCCTTGCCGTGCTCCTGCTTGTACGTCTTCAGGGGCGCGCCTGAGGGCTCCTTCCCGCCCGGGGTCTCCTTCCGGATGGTGAAGCGCAGGTCCGTGCGCTCGCCCGCCTTCGCGCGCGGCGTCTTCAGGTCGAGCGCGTAGCCGTCGGCGGCGACCTGGAGGCCCGCGGGGGCCGCGCCCTTCTTCTCGCCGCCCTGCTCCGCGTGCCCGCCGCCGTGGTCCTTCTTCTCGCTGTGCGCCGTCGGCGTGCTCACCGTGTCGACGCTCGTCCCGATGCCGTACGCGGCCGTGAACGCCGCCGCGACGGCCGTGGAGTATGCGGTGATCCTCAGTCCCGTATTCATGAGACCGACGATACCCCCTGGGGGTATGAAGTCAAGTGCTGGACTCTCTTGCGCCAGGTACCCCCCAGGGGTATAAATGAGTCTCGTAAGCGATACCGGACCCGGGTATGCCGGGGATGAGGAGAGCGACTGACATGTCGACCCCGCAGAGTGCGCAGGCCACGCAGGCCGCACAGGTAGAACTCGCCATCGGCGGCATGACCTGCGCCTCGTGCGCGGCCCGTATCGAGAAGAAGCTCAACCGCATGGAGGGCGTGGCGGCGACGGTCAACTACGCCACCGAGAAGGCCAAGGTCACCTTCGACGGTGCGGACGTCGCCGTCGCGGACCTGATCGCCACCGTCGAGGCCACCGGATACACGGCTCAGGAGCCCGAGCCCCCGCATCCGGAATCCGGCGGCGGGGGCGGCGGAGGCGACGACGGGCGCGAGGACGCCGCCGAGCTGCGGCCGCTGCGGGAGCGGCTGATCACGGCCGTCGTGCTCTCCGTCCCCGTCATCGCGATGGCGATGGTCCCGGCGCTTCAGTTCGAGTACTGGCAGTGGCTGTCCCTGACGCTCGCGGCGCCCGTCGTGACGTACGCCGCGTGGCCCTTCCACAAGGCGGCCTTCACCAACGCCCGGCACGGCGCGGCCACCATGGACACGCTGATATCGGTCGGTACGTCGGCGGCGTTCCTGTGGTCGCTGTGGGCGCTGTTCTTCGGCTCGGCCGGGATGCCCGGCATGACGCACGCCTTCGAGCTGACCATCGAGCGCAGCGACGGCGCCGGGAACATCTACCTGGAGGCCGCGGCCGGCGTCACCGCCTTCATCCTCGCCGGGCGGTACTTCGAGGCCCGCTCCAAGCGGAAGGCGGGCGCGGCGCTCAAGGCGCTCCTTGAACTGGGCGCGAAGGACGTCACCGTGCTGCGTGACGGGACTGAAAAGAACGTTCTAGTCAGCGAGTTGATGGTCGGGGACCGGTTCCTCGTGCGGCCCGGCGAGAAGATCGCCACCGACGGGCGCGTCGTCGAGGGCTCCTCGGCCGTCGACGCCTCCATGCTCACCGGCGAGTCCGTGCCCGTCGAGGTCGCGCCCGGCGACGCCGTCACCGGCGCCACCCTGAACGTCGGCGGCCGCCTCGTCGTGGAGGCCACGCGCGTCGGCGCCGACACCCAACTGGCCCGCATGGCCCGGCTCGTGGAGGACGCGCAGAACGGCAAGGCCGCGGCCCAGCGGCTCGCCGACCGCATCTCCGGCGTGTTCGTGCCGGTCGTCATCGCGCTCGCCGTCGCCACGCTCGGCTTCTGGCTCGGCAACGGCGCGGGGCTCACCGCCGCGTTCACCGCCGCCGTCGCCGTACTGATCATCGCCTGCCCGTGCGCCCTGGGCCTGGCCACGCCCACCGCGCTCATGGTCGGCACCGGGCGTGGCGCCCAGCTCGGCATCCTGATCAAGGGCCCGGAGGTCCTGGAGACCACGCGGCGCGTCGACACGATCGTCCTGGACAAGACCGGCACGGTGACCACGGGCCGGATGACGCTGCTCGCCACGCACACCGCCGACACCACGGACCGGGCCGAAGTCCTGCGTCTCGCGGGCGCGTTGGAGCACGCCTCCGAGCACCCGATCGCGCAGGCCGTCGCGGCCGGGGCCGCCGCCGAGGTCGGCGCACTGCCCACGCCGGAGGACTTCGCGAACGTGGCGGGGCTCGGCGTGCAGGGCATCGTCGAGGGACACGCGGTCCTGGTGGGGCGTGAGCAGTTGCTCGCCGACTGGGCGATGGCCCTGCCGGTGGAGCTGAAGCGGGCCAAGGACGCGGCCGAGGCGGCCGGGCGTACGGCCATCGCGGTCGCCTGGGACGGCGAGGCGCGGGCCGTGCTCGAAGTGGCCGACGCGGTGAAGGAGACCAGCCCGGAGGCGATCCGCAGGCTGCGTGACCTGGGCCTGACCCCGATGCTGCTCACCGGGGACAACCGGGCCGTGGCCGAGTCCGTCGCCGCGGAGGTCGGCATCGCGCCGGAGCACGTCATCGCGGAGGTCCTGCCGCAGGACAAGGTCGACGTGGTCAAGCGGCTGCAGGCCGAGGGCCGTTCGGTGGCCATGGTCGGCGACGGCGTCAACGACGCGGCGGCGCTCGCGCAGGCCGACCTGGGGCTCGCGATGGGGACGGGGACGGACGCGGCCATCGAGGCCGGCGACCTGACCCTGGTCCGCGGCGACCTGCGGGCCGCGGCCGACGCGATCCGGCTCTCGCGCCGCACCCTCGGCACGATCAGGTCCAACCTGTTCTGGGCCTTCGCCTACAACGTGGCGGCGCTGCCGCTCGCCGCGGCCGGGCTGCTCAACCCGATGCTCGCGGGCGCGGCCATGGCGTTCTCGTCGGTCTTCGTGGTCGGCAACAGCCTGCGGCTGCGCTCCTTCCGGCCACTGAGCTGACGTTTTCTGGTGTACGTGGCCTGATCACCCCGGTGCGGTACGAATTCGCGCCGGGGTGATCTGCGCGTACCCTGGTAATTGGACTAGACCTGTGTTTCTGTGGTCGCCGCCAGCATGACTCCGAGAAGGAAGACGTCACCCATGAGCAAGCGCGCGCTCCTGGAGGTGATCGCCCTCGACGCCGAGGACGCGGTCGCCGCCCAGGCCGGAGGTGCGGACCGCCTCGAGCTGGTCACCGACATGGCCGCGGACGGGCTCACGCCGTCCCTCGAGACCTTCACGGAGATCCGCTCCTCGGTCGGCATCGCGCTGCGCGTCATGCTGCGGCTCGCGGACGGGTTCGCGGCGGGCGACGTGTCCGAGCTGGTGCGGCGGGCGCGGGAGCTGCGGGCCGCCGGGGCCGAGGAGTTCGTGCTCGGTTTCCTGGACGAGGCCGGGGGCGCGGATGTGGCCGCCGTCGAGGCGGTCGTGGGGGCGCTGGACGGCTGCGCCTGGACGTTCCACCGGGCTGTCGACCGGGCCGTCGACCGCGACGCCCTGCGCAAGCAGCTCGCCGAACTGCCCGGGCTCGACACCTACCTCACCGCGGGCGCCGCGGGCGGCGTCGACGAGGGGCTGCCTGTCCTCCTCGCGGAGGCCGCGCGTTCCGGTGAGCCCGGGTACGAGCCCCGCATCCTCGTCGGCGGCGGCCTCCGCCTCGACCACGTCCCGGCGCTCCGCGCGGCCGGGCTCGACGCTTTCCACATCGGCGGGGCGGCCCGGCCCCACGGGTGGGGCTCGCCGGTCTCTTCTTCGGCCGTCTCGACCTGGCGCCGGGCCCTGGACGCCTGACCTGTCCCCGCCGCTCCGCGGCGGGATCTCTCTCCCACCCGCCCACCCGTTTCCAGTCGACCGACAGCTTCGGGCCGCGGCCCCCGCCAAGGCCGACCACCGGCCCACGCAGGCCATGCCTCCGGTGCCGCTCGGGCTTGCTCGGCGTCTGCGGCCCGTCGCCACGTCCTGCCCGCTGTGCGCCGCTCCCCGCTGTGGGCGGCGGCTGCCTGCTGTGTGCCGCTCCCTGCTGTGGGCAGTCGTTCCGCAGGGCGGAACGGGTGGGCACAGCCCAGGCCGACGGGGCCCTGATGTGGGGGGAGGGGTACTGCCCAGGCTCACGGCCACTGTCACGTCATGCGGTTGCCAACGCTTCCGGCAGTGGGGCCGCGTGGATCACCGTCAAGCCGGACACCGCCCGGGTCAGGGCCACGTACAAGCGCCGCAGGCCGGTGCGTTCGTCGGGCTCGGCGTCGACCACCGCGGCCGGCTCGTCCAGGACCACGTAGTCGTACTCCAGGCCCTTGGCCAGGGAAGCGGGGACGAGGGTGAGGCGGGTGTCGGGGGTGGTCTCCTCGCCGGGGTCGAGGTAGGGGAGACCCGCCGCACGCAGCGCCTCCGCGAGGGAGGGCACGCGGGCGTCCGCGGCGATCAGCCCGACCGAGCCCTCGTTGCGGAGGGAGTCCACGCAGGCGGCGAGGACGGCCTCGGTGAGATCCGGCACCCGGCGTACCACCAGCGACCCCGGAGACTGCCGCACCGAGCTCACCTCCGTGAGGTCCGGTGCGATCGCCGGCAGCAACCGCGACGCGTACGCGATGACTTCGCGCGGCACACGGAAACCGGCCGTCAGCTCCTCCACGACGGCGTCCCCCTTGCCGAGATGCCCCAGCGCCTCGCCCCAACTCGGCGTAGCCCACGCGGTGGTGCCCTGCGCCAGGTCCCCGAGGACCGTGACCGACCCGGTCGTACAGCGGCGGCCCACGGCCCGATACTGCATCGGGGAAAGGTCCTGGGCCTCGTCAAGGACGACATGGCCCAGCGAGTGGGTGCGGGTGATCTGGTCGGCGGCCTCGTCGATCAATACGGCGTCCGCGGCCGACCACTTGGCGCTCTTCACGCCCCGCGCGGGCTTGGCCCAGAGAACCGTCTTCTGCTCCTCGGGGGTGAGGATCCCGTCGGCGTGCGCGGCGAGGAAGTCGGCGTCGGACAGCAGCCGGAGCACCAGCTTCGCGGGATCGACGGGCGGCCAGACGGCCTTCACGGCCGCCTTCACCGCCGTGTTCCGCGCCACCGCGTCCTGCACCCGGTCGTCCGGCGCCTCCCCCGAGCGCTCCATCTGGACGAGGACGGCATGCGCGATGCGATGGGGGAGGGCCTCGCGGGCCGCCCCGTAGCGCATGTCGCGGGCCAGCAACTCCCGTACGATCTCCTCCAGTTCGTACGCCGGTACGCGCCACCGCCGCGACCCCCGCACCACCACGACCGCCTCCTCCGGCAGCGTCACGTGCGAGCGCAGCGCCCGGCGCAGCACCTCGGCCATGCGCGCGTCGCCCTTGACGACGGCGGCGGCCGCGTCGTCCGTGCCGCGCACCTCCACGTGCGCCACGAGGTCGTCGACCGTCGCCTGCCGCACCTCCAACTCGCCGAGCGCGGGCAGCACTTGCTCGATGTAGTGCAGGAAGGACCGGTTCGGCCCGATGACGAGGGTGCCGGTGCGGGCGAGGCGCTCGCGGTGGGCGTAGAGGAGATACGCGACCCGGTGCAGGCCGACCGCCGTCTTTCCGGTGCCGGGGCCGCCCTGCACACACACGGACCCGCCGAGTCCGCCGCGTACGATCTCGTCCTGCTCCGGCTGGATCGTCGCCACGATGTCCCGCATCGGGCCCACGCGCGGCCGCTCGATCTCCTCCTGGAGCAGCTTGCTGACCTGCTCGGCCTCGGTGGCGTCCGTCAGATGCTCGTCCTCGTACGCGGTCAGCTCGCCGCCGGTGTACCCGAACCGGCGGCGCAGACCCACGTCCAGGGGGTCCTTCTTCGAGGCCCGGTAGAAGGGCTGCGAGACGGGGGCGCGCCAGTCGATGACCATCGGGTCGCCGTCGGCGTCGTGCACATGCCGCCGCCCGATATGCAGTGTTTGATAAGCGGCCTCCGGCCGCGGGCGCTCGCCCTCCCCGCCCTCGGCCTGCTCGGCACCCACCGCGTGGAGGAAGTCGAGCCTGCCGAAGAACAGCGGCGTGTGCGCGAGGTCGGCCAGGGCCTTGATCCGCTCGTCGATCTGGCCCTGGAGGACTTCGGCGTTGACCCAGTTCGCCGTCACGTCGCGGATGTCCAGGGCCTGCGCGTCCTCACGCATGGCGCGCAGCGCGGCACGGGACGCGGTGAGGTGGGCGCGTTCGCGGGCGAGGGGGTCTTCGGGCGCGGTGTCTTGGGGCGCGGCGTTCACGGGGTGGCCTCCGGCGGCGGTACGGGGTGTGCTCGGTGTACTCGGTACGTGACTGCATGGCTCGGGGCCGCCGGTTTCCGGCCGGGCGGCGGCGCTCCAACAGGGCGGGAGGCGGGAAGGGGAGAGCTTAGTGAGGGGGGTCGGGGCGGGGCCAACGAATTTTTCCGGTGCGGCGACCGCTCTTCCGGCGCGCGGCGGACCCCGGGAGACGCCACACCGCCAAACCCTGAGGCGTCCCCGAGAGAACCCTGAGGGTTCCCCTCCCTCCGGAGACGGACGGCCGCCGCCCCGGAGTCGTACCGACGGACACCGCCGGTTACCTCCGCAGACCGATGTCTGGGACGGCCCCGCGAACCACCATGGAGACATGAGCGCAGCAACCATCACCCCCGCGTCCCTCGGCCCCGGCCCCCGCCCCTCCACCGGCGCGACGGCCCTCTCCGGCACCCACCGTCCGCACCGCCTCGGCGCCGCACTGCGCGCCGCGAAGGTGTTCGCGGGCGCGGCGTTCGGGGTGGCAGTCCTCGGTGAGTACGCGGAAGAGGCGGGCGTCCGCCGCCGCTGACTCCGTACGCGTCGAGCACGTCGCTGTACGCGTCGACCACCTCGCCGACGTCGCCCCGACACGGGCGCCACACCGGCCGTTGGTCGCCGTTCGCTAAGGTCACGGCCGTGAAGCGACGGACTGTGACCATGCCGTCACCAACCGCGGTGACTGGAATCCTCGTTCTGGCCCTCTCCTGCACCGGCTTCGCGGCCCTCTGCGCCGTGCACGGTCTGCCCATGGCCGACGCTCTCGTCTACCGGGCCGAGGGAGCCGCCGTCGTCGACGGCCGGGACCTGTACGGGTTCACCGTCACCCAGTGGGAACTCCCCGCCACCTACCCGCCGTTCGCCGCGCTCCTCTTCGTACCGACGACCTGGCTGCCGCTCGCCGTGCTCAAGGGCGTCTTCCTCGTGGGCAACGTCGCGCTCCTCGTCCTCCTCCTGCACCTCTCCTGCCGCCTCGCGGGCCTGCCCTCGCGGGCCGCGCCGCTCTGTGCCGCCGCCGCGTTCGCGCTGTGGCTCGAACCCGTCTTCCAGACCGTGCTGTTCGGGCAGATCAACCTGGCGCTGGCGTGCCTGGTGCTGTGGGACCTCACGCGCCCGGCGGGGGCCGTCGGCAAGGGTTTCGCCGTGGGCATCGCCGCCGGGATCAAACTGACCCCGGCCTTCTTCATCGCGTATCTGCTGGTCACCCGTCGGGTACGGGAGGCGGGCACCGCTGTCGTCGCGTTCGCCGGGACCGTGCTCCTAGGGGCGCTCGTGCTTCCCGCCCCCAGTGCCGACTTCTGGACGCGGCGGATCTTCGAGACCGGGCGGGTCGGCAAGGCGTGGATCGTCGACAACCAGTCCCTGCAGGGGCTGGCCGCCCGCGTCCTGCACGTGCCTGAGCCGGGGCTCGTGTGGGCCGTGCCCGCCGTGGTGGTGGCGGGGGTGGGGTTGTGGGTCGCGCGGAGGGCTGGGGCCGGGGCGTGGGGGTTGCTGGTCGCGGCGGGGGCCGCGCTCCTCGTCTCCCCCATCAGCTGGTCCCACCACTGGGTGTGGTGTGTGCCGGTGATCGTGGTCCTTGCGGGGGAGGGGCGCCTTCGGCTTGCGGGGGTGGTCGCGGTCGTCTTCACGGCCCGCACGCTGTGGCTCGTGCCGCACGAGGGCTCCTCGGACCTCCACCTCGCTTGGTGGCAACAGCCGTTGGGGTCGCCGTATGCGTTGCTGGCGGTGGGCTTGTTGGCGCTGCTGCGAAGCCCCCAATCCCGCCCCTTCCCGAAACCGGGGGCTCCGCCCCCGGACCCCCGTATCGGCCTGAACGGCCTCGTCCTCAAACGCCGGACGGGCTGAAAGTTGCCGGAGCGTGCCGACTACGTCCGGTAGGGCAAGTCAGGGCGGGCGGGTGGGAAAAAGCCCGTCCGGCGCTTGAGGACGAGCCGCGAAGCGGCGATCGGCGGGGGCCAGGGGGCAGCAGCCCCCTGGACTCGGGAAGGGGCGGGCTGTCGAAGACCGGCAAGGTCTACTTCATGCACGGCGACAAGTACGTGCGCTGCACGATGGCCACCCACACCATCGACGACGGCTACCCGAAGACGATCACGGCGTACTGGCCGGGCACGCAAAGCGCCCGTTTCGGTACGGGCAACAGCGCGGCCCTGGTGTGGGACGAGGACGGCAAGCGGCTGTACCTCTTCAACCGCGACCAGTACGTCCGCTACGACCTGGAAGCCGACAGGGTCGACGACGGCTACCCGAAGACGATCGGCTCCTACTGGGCCGGAATGCGCGAAGCCGGCTTCGACAGCGGCATCGACGCCTTCATCCGCTGGGACTCCGCCACCGCCTACGCCTTCAAGGGCGACCTGTACCTCCGCTACAACATCTCCAAGGACAAGGTCGACCCCGGCTACCCACGCAAGATCACCGACCACTGGCCGGCCCTCGCCCATGCACACGTACGACGCGTCCTGGCCCTGTGGAAGGCCCCGGCCACGGAGCTCGGGGCCACGGAGGCCGAGGCCCCGATCCGCCCGGTGGTCGAGGCGGGCACCTCCACACCCGCTTTCCTCACGCCGGACGACCGGCCCGACCGGCCTCTCCCGGACGGGGCACACAAGGTCCGTAGCTGGAAGGAATTCGAGCAGCTGTGGGATGTCCCCGCCCTTGTCGAGGAAGGCAAGCCGAAGGAGGAGGGCAAGCAGAAGCCCGGGAGCCTGACCACGCGTAGGGCCACGGCTGAGTCCGTGCAGGGGTTCTTCGCCAACGGAGGCAAGTCCTGCTACATCGTGACGGTGCCGCGCACGAAGGACGGCCCGGACTACGCGAAGGCCCTGGCGGCGCTGGAGAAGGTCCCCGACGTGCACATGGTCGTCGCGCCCACCCTGTGGCTCGACAAGCCGAGCCCGGCCCAGGCGCGCCCCATGATGCAGTCCATTGCGGCACACTGCCAGAAGATGAAGAACCGAGTGGCGATCCTGGAACCGCCGCCCCGGTCCGACTCCGTTGCCGCCGGAGCACAGAGCCTCGACACGGAGCCACCGATCCGGAGTTCGTACGCCGCGGTCTACCGGCCTTGGGTGAAGGTCCCCGGACTCGACGACCGGGAGCGCCTGGTGCCGCCCGGCGGGCATATCGCCGGGGTCTGGGCGCGCTCGGACGCCGACCGAGGAGTGCACAAGGCGCCCGAAGGGTTCCTGAAGGGAGTGCTCGACCTGGCTGAGCAGCAGCCGAGTGAGGCCCAGGCCGAAGGGCTGAACTCGGCCGGGCTGAACTGCCTGCGCGTCTCCCCGCAGCGGGACGTCCGCATCTGGGGAGCACGGACCACAGACCAGTCCGACGTGAATTTCAAGTACATCAACGTGCGACGACAGGTCTGCTTCCTGGCCGACTCCATCCACCAGAGCAGCCAATGGGCGGTGTTCGAGCCGAACGACGAGAAGTTGTGGGGAGCCCTGCGAAAGCAGGTTTCCGGCTTCCTCTCGGACCAGTGGCGCAAAGGCGCACTGCAGGGAGAAACCTCGGAACAGGCGTTCTACGTGCGCTGCGACAAGAGCAACAACACGCAGGCCGACATCGACAAGGGGGTACTCCACGTCGACATCGGAATCGCCCCCGCGCGGCCGGCGGAGTTCGTCGTCTTCACCATCACGCAGACCCGTCCGTAAGCCCTCCCGGGCCCTCAGCCCTCCGCAAGCACCCCGTCCGCGTCCATGATCCGGTACGCGTACCCCTGCTCCGCCAGGAACCGCTGCCGGTGCGCGGCGAAGTCCTGGTCGATGGTGTCGCGGGCCACGACGGAGTAGAAGCGGGCCTCGTGACCGTCGGCCTTCGGCCTGAGGACGCGGCCGAGCCGCTGCGCCTCCTCCTGGCGGGAGCCGAACGTGCCGGACACCTGAATGGCGACGGTCGCCTCCGGCAGGTCGATGGAGAAGTTGGCGACCTTGGACACGACGAGGACGGAGATCTCGCCCTCGCGGAAGGCGCCGAAGAGCTTCTCGCGCTGCGCGTTGGTGGTCTCGCCCTTGATGACGGGCGCGTCCAGATGCTCGCCCAGCTCGTCGAGCTGGTCGATGTACTGGCCGATGACGAGCGTCTGCTCGCCCTTGTGCTTGCGCACCAGCGCCTCGGTGACCTTCCGCTTGGTCGCGGTCGTCGCGCAGAAGCGGTACTTCTCCTCGGCCTCGGCGGTGGCGTACGCGAGCCGCTCGCTGTCGGTGAGATTGACGCGCACCTCGACGCAGTCGGCGGGCGCGATGTACCCCTGGGCCTCGATCTCCTTCCAGGGCGCGTCGAACCGCTTCGGGCCGATCAAGGAGAAGACGTCCGACTCGCGGCCGTCCTCGCGGACGAGGGTCGCCGTAAGACCGAGCCGTCGCCGCGCCTGGAGGTCCGCGGTGAACTTGAACACCGGCGCGGGCAGCAGATGCACCTCGTCGTAGAGGATGAGCCCCCAGTCGCGGGAGTCGAAGAGCTCCAGGTGCGGGTAGATGCCCTTCCGCTTGGTCGTGAGGACCTGGTACGTGGCGATGGTGACCGGGCGGATCTCCTTCTTCGTACCGCTGTACTCGCCGATCTCGTCCTCGGTGAGGGAGGTGCGCTTGACCAGCTCGTGCTTCCACTGGCGGGCGGAGACGGTGTTGGTGACGAGGATGAGGGTGGTGGCCTTGGCCTCGGCCATGGCGCCCGCGCCGACGAGCGTCTTGCCGGCGCCGCAGGGCAGTACGACGACGCCGCTGCCGCCGTGCCAGAAGCCCTCGACGGCCTGGCGCTGGTAGGGGCGCAGGGCCCAGCCGTCCTCGCGCAGCTCGATGGCGTGGGCCTCGCCGTCGACGTACCCGGCGAGGTCCTCGGCGGGCCAGCCCAGCTTCAGCAGGGTCTGCTTGATCTGGCCGCGCTCGGAGGGGTGCACGACGACCGTGTCCGGGTCGACGCGGGCGCCGACCAGCGGCTGGACCTTCTTCGAGCGGAGGATCTCCTCCAGGACCGGGCGGTCGGTGCTGGTGAGGACGAGGCCGTGGGTGGGGTGCTTGGAGAGGGTGAGGCGGCCGTAGCGGGCCATCGTCTCGGCGACGTCGACGAGGAGCGCGTGCGGGACGGGGTAGCGGGAGAACTCGACGAGGGCGTCGACGACCTGCTCGGCGTCATGGCCCGCCGCGCGGGCGTTCCACAGGCCGAGCGGCGTGACGCGGTACGTGTGGATGTGCTCCGGGGCGCGCTCCAGCTCCGCGAACGGGGCGATGGCGCGGCGGCAGGCGTCGGCCTGCTCGTGGTCCACCTCGAGCAGGAGGGTCTTGTCCGACTGGACGATGAGCGGTCCGTTCACCGGGTGCCCTTTCGCTAGGCCAAACATCCAGTGTGCCGCATCGCCGCGCGGGCGGGCCCGGGTCACGAGTCCTAGGTCACGGCGGCGCGGACCTGCGGGACCGCGCGGAGGACGCGGTCGGCGGTGGCGAAGTGGACGAGGCCGTGGGCGGCGACGGGGGCGCAGACCGGGGCGTGGCCGAAGGGGGCGTACGCGCGCTTGGCCAGGGCGGGGCCGCCCTGTCGGGCGTCCAGGGCGATGAGCTCGCCGCCCTGGGTGAGGACGTACACCACGTCGCCCGCGACGGCCGGGGAGCTGGGTGTGGGGGACGCTGCTCTGTACGACCAGACGGCCTTGCCCGTGTCGCGGTCGACCGCGTGGACGCCGCTGTGGAGGCCGGTCACGTGGACGAGGTCGCCGAAGCCGCCGACCGCGGGGGTCGACCAGGCCTCGCCGTCGGGGCCGAGGGGGCAGGACCAGACAAGGCTCATGGAGTTCACTTCGACGGCGACGAGGCTGCCCCCGGTGGTGCCGAAGTAGGCGATGCCCTGATCCACCAGGGGCGCGGCGAGGGAGAGGCGGGCGCGCTCGGGCGCACGCGTGGCCTTGTGCTCCTGCCCGCCCCTCAGGCCGATGGCGTGCATCAGGCCGCGGCGCTCACCAAGGACGATCGTGGTGCCGTCCGCGATGGCGGGTGCCGTGAGGGAGCCGGGATCGCCCGCCGTCTTGAGCGCGCTGCCGACGGCGTCCGAGAAGATCCGCTCCCCCGAGCGCGGTCTCACCAGGGCGAGTTCCTCCGGGCCCGTACCGTCCGCGCCGCGGGCGACGAAGGAGACGAGCTGATGGGACACGGCCGGTACGCCCAGCGCCCGGACGTCCAGGGCCCACTGCTCCTCGCCGGTCGTGAGGCTGAGCGCGCGCAGCGAGTCGCCCGTGACGAAGAGACCCGGGGCTGTGCGGGGCAGGATCCCGAGCCAGGGGCGGGTGCCCGGGGGCGTGACGCGGCGACTCCATCGGGGCTCCCGGGTCCTGGCACTCAGGGCGTACACACGGCCCCTGTCGTCCGCCGCGTACAGCGTGCCGTCGGCGACCAGGACCTGGTGCGCGACGCCCTGGGTCGGGTACGACCACACCTGGGGCCCCGGCCGCCGATCACTGGCGGCAAGGCTCGCGACGCCCGCGCCCAGCACCGCCGCGGTCCCCGTCCGCAGCACACGCCTTCGCGAAAGCCCCCGTGAAAGCCCCCGCGGCCGCGGCACCGCGGGCGCCGGAAGCAGCGCGGCGAGGCCGTCCGGCGGCGCGGCGGGGGAGGCGGCGGACGGAAAGCCGTCGAGTACCGCCGCCACCTCGTCGAGGGAGGGCCGCTCCTCGGGCCGCTTGGCCAGGCACGTCGCGGCGAGCTCGCGCCAGCCGCGCCGCAGCCCGGAGAGGTCCGGTTCCTCGAACCGGATCGCGTACATCACCCGCCACATGTCCTCCGCCTCGAACGGCGCCCGCTTGCGCAGCGCGTACACGAGCGTCGACGCGAGCGAGAAGACGTCGGCGGCGGGCGTGATGTTCGCCGCGTCCCACTGCTCGGGCGCGGCGTACGCGGGCGTGCCGAGGAACTCCTGACTGGTGGTGAACGTGCTGGCGTGCAGATGCCGGGCGAGACCGAAGTCGAGGACGCGCGGGCCGCCCGCGCTGAGCAGGACGTTCGACGGCTTGAAGTCGCGGTGGACGAGGCCGGCGCGGTGGATCGCGGCGAGCGCGTCCGTCAACTGGCGCCCGACGGTGCGTACGTACTCCTCCGGCAGCGGTCCGTACGTCTCCACGGCGTCGGACAGCGCGACGCCCGGCACGTACTCCGTGGCGAGCCACGGCTGGTCCGCCTCCGGGGCGGCGTCGAGGACCTTGGCGACGAGCGGGCTGTCGACCGTGCGCGCCGCCGTGACCTCGCGGGCGAAGCGGCGCCTGGCCTCCTGCGCGTGCATCAGCGACGGCCGCACCCGCTTCACCGCGACCTGCCGGCCTCTGCGGTCCTTGCCCAGGAAGACCTCGCCCATGCCGCCGCGCCCGAGCACACCGGTCAGCCGGTAGGGCCCGAGGCGCCGCGGATCGGACTCCAGAAGCTTGCCGATGGCCGGTGCGGGCGTCACGCAGTGCAGGCTATTGGTGACAATGTGTGGCTGCCGGGGAGTTGGGTGAACCTCGCCCGAACGGGCCGGAGTTGCATCTGGGGGCTGCGCCCCCTTTCCCCTGCCCCTTCGGGCCTCCGCGCCTCGTCCTCAAACGCCGGACGGGCTCAATCTCGGTCGGCCTGTCCCTTTCGCTGCTGGCGGTGCAGGGCGCCTACCGCCGCGAGCTGTCTGTGTTCCCACGCCGTCGCCCGGCGGAGCCGGTAGAAGGCCACCCGCCACTCCATGCCCGTCGGGTGCGCCAACTCCACGAACAGGCCGTCCACTTGCCGTACGACGGCGGGCATCTCGTACACGCGGTCGAAGACCACCAGGCCGGGGCGCAGTTCCCGGGACGTGCGGAAGGTGTCCGGCTCGGCCGTTCCCCCGGTCATCCCCGCGGCGCCTTCCGGGTCCGTTCCGCCGAGCCCACGGGCTCCACGCTTGCCGGGTCCGCGTCCCATTCCCTGCCGCCGCCCAGGGGCCGCAGTTGGACGTACGGTCCCTCGTGGCCCATCACCCGGCCCAGGTCGCCTGTTGCTCCGTCCCTCACGGTGCTGCCGATCTCGGGCTTGACCGGGTCCATCCGCTCCACCTCCTGAGCACGGAACGTCTGCGCAGAGCGCGACAGTTGGATTACCGTGCGTGTTCCGGATGCTTCGAGCATGAACCAAGAACAGGGCGCGAATGCCGTCAGCACGCTGTACTTCCTCGGCGCGCGGCGTTAGTTCCACAACTTCCACAGGGGAGCACAGAGGAGAACGTCATGCCGTCGAGGCGCGTAGTCACAGGCCGCAGCCAGAACCCACGGCAACGATTCGCCGAGGAACTGCGGTCCCTGCGGACGCAGAGCGGATACAGCCTCCGCAAGCTGGGCGAGATCCTGGGCTGGGACTGGTCCCTCTTCGGCAAGATGGAGAAGGGGGAGTCGCTGGGCGGCCCGGAGGTTGTTCAGGCCCTTGATCAGCACTACAGGACGCCGGGTCTGCTGTTGGCGCTGTGGGAGCTTGCCATCGCGGATCCCATGCAGTTCCAGGAGCAGTTCCGCCGGTACATGACGTTGGAGGCCGAAGCGCTGAGCCTGTGGCACTTCGCCGTGAGCGTGCCTCCCGGGCTGCTTCAGACCGAGGGGTACGCATATGAATCGCTCGCGGCGGGCGGCTTCAAAGGACCGAAGCTGACGCAGCAAGTCGAGGCCCGGATGGGGCGACAGCGGGTGCTGGTCAGGGATGACCCGCCGCCCTTCCGCAGCATTCTGTCCGAGGCCGTGCTGCGTACGCCGCTGCGCGACCCGCAAGCGTGGCGGGCGCAACTGGAGCACCTCGTCGAAGTAGCCGAGCGGCCGAGCGTGACGCTCCAGGTGCTGCCCCAGGTGGCGGGCCTGCACGGTCTGGACAGCACCGCGACCATGTTTCTGCGCCTGCCGGACGGGCGTACCGTGGCCTACATCGAGAACGTTCTCCGAGGTGAACTGGTCGAGGAGAACAGCACAGTTGAGTGGATGCAGCGTGTCTACGATGCGGTGCGCGACCAGGCGTTGTCTCCCGCCGAGTCGCGGAAGTTCATCGGACGGATCTTGGAGGAATCGCCGTGCGCACCATCGACCTGAGCACTGCTACCTGGCGCAAGAGCTCCCGCAGCAGTTCGACCGGCGGCGAGTGCCTTGAAGTCTCCGGTGACTTCCCCGGCCTCGTACCCATACGCGACAGCAAAACCCCCAGCGGCCCCGCGCTGATCGTCACCGCCGGCGCCTGGGCCGCCTTCGTGGAGAGCCCCCTGGCCAAGGGAACGTACTAGGGGATGAACATCACCGAGTGCGGAACGGTCGCCCCGCCGTACACCCCGCCCTCGTTCGGGAACAGCGTGTCCTGGGCGACCGTGCACTCCGAGGTGCGGAACAGAATCGCCCGGGTGTTCGTGAAGTTGTCGGCGACGCCCGCCCCGCCGTCCAGCGGGATGCACAGGTTGTCGGGCGGGTTCGTGACCGAGAAGCGGAAGCCCGTGTCGGCCCGGTTGTAGAAGAACTGGCCCGTCGCGGCCTGGGCGCTGGTCGACAGACCTGTCACCAGCACGGCCGCGGAGCCGACGACCACGGTCACCCGGCCCAGTCGTTTCCACACGTGCGTGATGTGCATGTGAGCCCCCTGTTCCGAATCTGTTCGGAATGCGGATGTTCTGTGTGTCCAGGGCAGCAGGTATGCCGGCGACACGCCCCACCTGGGCCCGGGAAGCACCCGAAGGTGGCGGCGGCGCGGCGTGCGCTCCGGGGTGCGTGCGACGCGCGGGCGACCCGTCGGCGGGGCGGCGGGCCGGATGCGCCGGGGCGCCGCGTCCGCCCCGGCCCGGCGGGCGACCCGCTACCGTGGCCAGGATGAGCACCCCGGACGCCCCCCGTTCCCTGGCGGAAGCCCTCCGGGCGAGTGATGACGTGACGCTCGTCGCGCTGTTGCGGGCCCGGCCGGACCTTCTGACGCCGGTCCCGAACGACCTCACGCAGCTCGCGACCCGCGCGGGCACGCGGGCGTCCGTCGTGCGCGCGCTGGAGCGGCTCGACCGGTTCGCGCAGCAGGTCGCGGAGGCCCTCGCGGTGGCGCCGGAGCCCGCTTCGTACGAGGCGCTGCTCGGGCTGCTCGCGGGCGACGAGGCGGGCGCGGCGGGCCAGGTCAGGGCCGCCTTCGACCGGGCCCTGGCCACCCTGCGCGGCCAGGCCCTCGTGTGGGGCGGCGACGACCGCCTGCGCCTCATCCGCACCGCCAGAGAACTGCTCGCGCCCACCCCGCAGCGGCCGTCCCCGACCGGGCTCGGGCCGACCGTCTCGGAGGCGATGGCCGGGATGTCGCCGGGCCGCGTACAGAGCCTGGTCGCGGCGGCGGGGCTCCCGGCGACGCACGACGCGGTGTCGGCCGTGGAGGCGCTGACGGGGCTGTTCGCGGACCGGAAGCGGATGTCGGCGCTCCTCGACGAGGCGCCCGCGGAGTCCGTGGAGGTCCTCTCGCGGCTCGTGTGGGGGCCGCCGTACGGGCAGGTCACCGCGGAACCGGCGCCGCACCTGCGCTGGCTGATCGACCGGGGGCTGCTGCTCCCGACGGCGCCGGGGACGGTCGTACTGCCCCGTGAAGTGGCCCTGCACCTGCGCGGCGGCCGCGCGCACCGCGTCCTTGAGGCCGTGCCGCCCGCCGTGGCCGCCGCCCGCGAGCATCGTCCACAGGTTGTGGACGCGACGGCGGCCGGCCAGGCGCACACGGCGCGCGCCACGATCGACGAGCTCCTGAAGGACTGGGACGAGGGCGGCCCCGCCGTCCTCCGCGCGGGCGGCCTGAGCGTCCGCGACCTGAAGCGGACCGCCGCGGCCCTGGACGTGCCGGAGCCGCAGGCAGCGTTCTGGGTCGAACTCGCCTACGCCGCCGGTCTAATCGCGGCCGACGGCGAGGCCGACGAGCGGTACGCCGCGACGCCCGCGTACGACACCTGGCAGGAGCTGCCCGCCGCCGAGCGCTGGGCGCGGCTCGCCACCGCGTGGCTGACCGCGACCCGTACGGCGGGCCTGGTCGGCGGGCGCGACAGCAAGGACCGGACGCTGTCGGCGCTCGGACCCGGCCTGGACCGTTCCGCCGCGCCCGAGGTCCGCCACCGCGTCCTCGCCCTCGCCGCCGAGCTGCCCGAGGGCGCCGCCCCCGACCCGGAGTCGATCCTCGCCCGGCTCCGCTGGGAACGGCCTCCTGGCACGGGCGCCTCCGACCTGCGGGCCCGGCTCGCGCAGTGGGCCCTGAGTGAGGCGGAACTCCTGGGCGTCACCGGGCGGGGGGCGCTCGCCTCGCACGGCCGCGCACTGCTGGCCGCAGGCCCTGAGCAGACTTCTCCGCCGCTCCGCGGCGGGCCTTCCACCCACCCACCCGTTCACCCTGTGCCGCAGGGTGGGCCGGGGGTGGGCGGCGGTGCCCCTGCGCCGCAGGGCGCCCCAGCCGTGGGTGGCGTCCCCTTGTATCGGGTGCCCAGCTCCGCCGAGCTCGCCCTCGCCGCGCAGGAAGCCGCCCGCATCCTCGCCCCGCTCCTCCCCGAACCTCTCGACCACGTCCTGCTCCAGGCCGACCTCACCGCCGTCGCCCCCGGGCCCCTGCAACGTCCCCTCGCCGACGCGCTGTCCGTGCTCGCCGACGTCGAGTCCAAGGGCGGCGCGACCGTGTACCGGTTCACGCCCGGGTCCGTGCGGCGCGCCCTCGACGCCGGGCAGAGCGCGTCCGACCTGCACGCGTTCCTCGCCGAGCACTCCCGTACGCCCGTCCCGCAGCCCCTCGCGTACCTCATCGACGACGTCGCCCGTAAGCACGGGCACCTGCGCATCGGCGCCGCCTCCGCGTACGTACGCTGCGACGACGAAGGCGTACTCAACGAGATCCTCGCCGACAAGCGCGCCCAGGGGCTGCGGCTTCGGCGGCTCGCGCCGACCGTGCTCGCCACGCCCGCCGAGCCCGCCGTGCTGCTCGACGGGCTGCGGTCCATGGGATTCGCGCCCTCCGCCGAGAGCGCCGAGGGCGACGTGCTGATCACCCGCGCGCACAGCCGACGCACGCCGCCGCGTACGCCGCCCGAGCCCGTGCCCGACGGGCCGCCGCTGCCCGACTCCACCCTCATCGGCGCCGCCGTGCGCGCCATCCGGGCCGGTGATCTTGCCTCTACCGCGCCTCGCAAGGTCGCGCCCGCCGCGGCCGGTGAGTTGCCGCGGACCACGGCCGCCGAGACCCTTGCCACCATGCAGGCCGCTGTTCTCACCGGTGAGGCGTTGTGGATCGGGTACGTCAACGCGGAGGGGGCCGCCAGTCAGCGTGTCATCGCCCCGGTGCGGGTCGAGGGTGGCTTCGTGACCGCGTACGACCACACGGCGGACGAAGTCCGCACCTATCCGTTGCACCGGGTCACGGGGGTGGCGGAACTGGCGGACGAGGCGGGCTGAGCCCTCGCGGGGGGCGCCCCAGTCCCGCCCCTTCACCGTAACCAGGGGCTGCCGCCCCCTGGACCCCCGCTGGGTGGGTGTCCCGTTCGGGTGGGCCAGACCCCCGCCGATCGCCGCTCCGCGGCTCGTCCTCAATCGCCGGACGGGCTAGTAGGGGCCGGGTGGGCTGGAAGGGTCGGGTGGGCTCGAAGGGGCGGGTGGGCTGCGTGGGTGGGTGTCCCGGGCGGGTGGGACGGTCCTCCGTCGGTCGGCCTGCGGCCTCGTCCTCAATCGCCGGACGGGCTGTTTCCCACCCGCCCGCCCTTAGACGCCGGGTGGGCTGTTCCCCATCCGCCCGCCCATGGACGTGGGGTGGGCTGTTTCCCACCCGTCCGCCCATGGACGCAGGGCGGGCTGATCCCCACCCCCGCCCTGCAGATGGACGCCGGACGGGCTGGGAGGGGGATGGTGGCTGCTGGGCGCATTGGCTGATGTGCCGACTACGGCCCGTAGGGGAAGTCAGGGCGGGTGGGTGGGGAAAAATAGCCCCTCCGGCGTTTGAGGAGCGGGGTCTGGGGCGGAGCCCCAGGGACGGGCGGCGAGCGCGCGGGAGCTCGATTCGGGGGCCACCCCGGCCCAGGGGGAACCCGGGGGCGCCGCCCACGGTAACGTCGACACCCGGGCCCACCTCAACACCGCAGCCCCGGAGGGAACTTCGTGGGGATCGAGAGCGACCAGCTCGTCTTCGACTACCTGAGCCGCGTCGGCGACGTGGCCCAGCAGCGCCAACTACCGTCCGGCACAAGGATGAAGCTGGTCTCAGGACTGCGGGGCGAGATCGACCGCCGCCGCGCCGGGGCGGCCGACAGCCCGGCAGCAGTCCGCCGCATCCTGGACCGCCTCGGCACCCCGGACGAACTGGTCGACGCGGCCGCCGCCAACCCCGACGACGCCGGCGCCGCCATCCCCGAACAGCAGGACGAGCCCACGTCGAGCCGGCTGCGGCGGGTCGTCCCCGAGCCGGGCCGCCTGCGCCGCGCCGTCCCCCGGCCCCGGCTGCGCCCGGCCTCCGCCCAACGGCCCGCCCAGGAAAAGGACTCCGCCGCCCAAGGCCCCGCGCCCGCGTCTGCGTCCGCCCCCGTCCCCGAACCCCGGCGCCCCGCCCCACCCCACCTCGCGAGCACCGAGGAACTGGGCGCCACCGGCGACACCGGACTCGAACCCGACTGGTGGCGCGTGGACAACACCCCGTCGCCGGGCGCCGACACCGTGCACGGCTTCGTGGGCGGCGTGGAGATCCCGGAGATGCTGAAGCCACCGCCCACCGCCCGCGCCGCGGGCCCCGGCCGCCCCGTGGGCATGGCGAAGCCGGGGGGCGGCAGGACCAGGGACGGCATCGAGGACGACGAAGAGGACGAGTACGACGCCGAGGCCGAAGTCGGCGACGAGTACGAGGACGACGGGGCCGTCGAGGCCGCCCCGCGCCGCCGCTTCCGGCTGCTGCCCCCGTCCGCCAGGGCTACCCCGGCCAAGGACGCCGCCACGCAAGGGGGTTCGGCCGAAGGCGTAGGCGTGGGCGTGGGCGCCGCCCGCGGCTTCTCCCTCAGCAACCCCATCGCGCTGCTCGCGGCCCTCGCCCTCGTCGTCGGCGCCGTCATCGGCAACTGGTTCGCGCTGGCGGGCGGTTGGGCCGTCGCCTGGTTCGCGCCCAAGCTGAGCCGGGCCGAGAAGAAGGTCGGCGTGTTCGTCGTGCCGGGGCTCGCCATCGCGTCGGGCATCGGCTGGCTGTGGGGCCGCTCGCAGGGCAAGTGGGGCGAGCCCATCGTCAAGGGGCACATGAACGAGGCGGTGGCCGACACCTGGCCCTGGGTGGTCCGCGGCGCGGCCGTCGCCTCCGCGCTCTTCCTGGTGTGGAGATCGCAGCGGCAACGGCCGTCGACGGAGGAGTGATCCACGCCCGGAGCGGAGTGATCCGCGCTCGGAGTGGAGTAATCCGCGCCCGGAGCGCGGCTACTTCCGCGGCTACTTCTTCGTCAGATCCGCTTGCATCTCGTCCAGGATCTTCGAGGCGGCCGTGTAGCCGATGCCCTGGATCCACAGCTCGTCGTCGATGGTGTGCACGTTGCCGGACTTCACGGCCTTCATGTTCTTCCACAGGCCGCTGCCGACGGTCTGCGTCTGCTTCGCCTTCTTCGGATCACCGTACGTGGACCGGAAGATGACGTCGGTGTCGGCCAGGTCGATCTTCTCGGGCGACAGGTCGTACGAGAAGCCGTCCTTGGCCTTCGCCGAGATCGGCGCGCGGCCGAGGCCGACGTCCTTGAGGATCGTGGCGATGTAGCTCTGCTCGCCGTACAGGCGGATGTCCGCGCCCTCCATGAAGCGGATGACGTTGACCTTGGTCGCCTTGGCCTTGGCGGGGCCGCCGATGGCCTTCGTGACCTTCTCGGCGTGGGCCGTGTAGTCGGCGACGACCTTCTTCGCCTCGGCCTTCTTGCCGAGCGCGTCGGCGTGCACCTGGAAGTTCTCCTTCCAGGGGTGGCCGGTGGTCTCCGTCATCACGGTCGGCGCGATCTTCTTGAGCTGGTCGTACTTCGCGGCGTGCCGGATCTTGGAGGTGAGGATCAGGTCGGGCTTGAGCCCGGCGATGACCTCCATGTTCGGGTTCAGCATCTCGCCGACGTCCTTGATGCCGTCGACCTTGTCCTTCGGCAGGTAGCTCAGGAAGCCGGAGGACGCCTCGACGTGCGTGGAACCGACCGGCTTCACACCGAGCGTGATCGCGGAGTCCAGCTCGGCGGTGTCGAGCACGACGACGCGCTTCGGCGCGACCGGCACCTTCACGTCGCCCATGGCGGTCTTCACGACGTGCGTCTTGCCGGAGCCCGAGCCGGAGTCGTCGGAGTCGGAGGAGCCGCAGGCCGTCAGGGCGAGCGCGCCGGTCAGGGCGAGGGCGCCGGTGGTGAGGGCGCGGCGGCGGAGGCGTGGTGCGGAGCCGGACATGAGGCGGGCCTTTCGTCGAGGGGCGAGAGGGGAGAGCACGAGAGCGGACTACTTCTGGTCGGCGGGCGGCGCGGGCCGCCAAGGTGCGCCGGGCACCACCAGCGGTGACCCCGTCACCGGATCGGGGACCACCACGCACTCCAGGCCGAAGACGTCTCGTACGAGCTCCTCGGTGACGACCTCCGCGGGCGTCCCCCCGGCGACGAGGCGCCCCTCCTTCATGGCGACGAGGTGGTCGGCGTACCGGGCGGCCTGGTTCAGGTCGTGCAGGACGACCACGACCGTGCGGCCCCGGTCATGGTTCAACTGCCGTACCAGATCGAGGACTTCGACCTGGTGGGAAATGTCCAAGTAGGTCGTGGGCTCGTCCAGGAGCAGCAGTTCCGTCTCCTGCGCGAGGGCCATCGCGATCCACACGCGCTGCCGCTGCCCGCCCGACAGCTCGTCCACGGACCGCTCGGCGAGCTCGGCGACGTCGGTGCGCTCCATCGCCTCGGTGACCGCCGTCTCGTCGGCGTCGGACCACTGCTGCCACCAGCGCTGGTGCGGCTGGCGGCCGCGCGCCACGAGGTCCGCGACGGTGATCGCCTCGGGGGCGACGGGCGTCTGCGGGAGCAGTCCGATCTGCTGGGCGATGCGCCGCGTCGGCAGCTTGGCGAGGGCCTCGCCGTCGAGCAGGACGGCCCCGCCCCTGGGCTTCAGGAGCCGGCCGAGGGCGCGCAGGGTCGTGGACTTGCCGCAGGCGTTCGGGCCGACGATGACCGTGACCTTGCCGTCGGGGACCGCGAGGTCCAGGTCGTGCACGACCGTGCGGTCCTCGTACGCGAGGGTCAGCTCGCGGGCCGCGAGGCGGGCGTCGCCCGCGGGGGCGGCGTCGGTGGTGGCGGGGGCGGTCACGCGGTGCCTCCATTGCGGACGGTGCGGCTCCGGATGATGAGCCAGATCAGGTACGGGGCTCCGACGGCCGCCGTTAGGACGCCCACCGGCAGCTCGGTCGGCGCGAACAGCTTCCGCGCGAGCAGATCGGCGAGTACGACGACGATCGCGCCGAGCAGCGCCGAACTCAGCAGCGGTATCTGCGCGGTACGGGTGAGACGGCGGGCGATCTGCGGGGCGAGCAGTGCCACGAAGTCGACGGGGCCCGCGGCGCCGGTCGCCACGGAGGCGAGGACGACGCCGAGCAGGACGAGGCCGAAGCGGACGCGGCCCAGGCGTACGCCGAGCGCGATCGCCGTGTCGTCGTCCATCGACACCGTGCGCTGGGCCCGGGCCGCCCAGGCCACGCAGGGGAGCAGGACCAGGAGGGTCAGGGCGAGGGGTTCCGCCTCCGCCCAGCCGCGGCCGTTCAGGCTGCCCGTCATCCAGATCTGCGCCTGCTGGGCGACGAGGTAGTCGCCCTTCGTCATGAACAGCGTCGTGACCGAGCGGAGTGCGATCGCGAAGCCGATGCCGATGAGGACGAAGCGGGTGGCGTGCAGGCCGCCTCGCCACGCGAACACGTACACCAGGAGGGCGGCGAGGATGCCGCCTGCCACGGAGAGGTACGGGAGGACGGTGTACGACGTGAGGCCGAACGTCATCGCGCCCACCGTCAGGGCGCTCGCGCCCTGGCTGATGCCGATGATGTCCGGGCTGGCCAGGGGGTTGCGGGCGACCGTCTGGATGAGGGCGCCCGCGACGCCGAAGGCCGCGCCGACCAGGAGGCCCACCGTCATGCGGGGTTCGCGCAGCGTGCCCACGACCAGCTCGTCGGGGGACGGCTGCCCGAAGACGACCTTCAGGGCTTCGATTGGCTGTACGAAGGTCTCGCCCATGCAGAGGTACGCCAGGCAGGCGGCCGCGAGGAGCACGGCCAGGCAGGCCGTGACCACGCCGGAGCGGCGGTGCACGAGAAAGTTCGCCTGCCGGAAGCGGAGTACGCCGTAACCGGCTGGGCGCACACGTATCGGCTGGCCGGAACCGGGGGTTTTGCCCACCCGTTCCGCCATGCGGAACGCCTGCCCAAAACGGGTATGGGTCACGCGGCGACCGCCTTCCTGCGGACCAGGGTCACCAAGAAAGGCACCCCGATGAGGGCGGTCATGACGCCCGCGGGGACTTCGCTCGGGGGAAAGATGATGCGGCCGATCGTGTCGGAGACGAGGAGCATGATCGGGCCCAGGAGGGCCGCGAGGGGGAGGACCCAGCGGTGGTCGCTGCCGACGATCGCGCGGGCGATGTGCGGGACGGCGAGGCCGATGAACGCGATGGGCCCGGCCGCGGCGACGCCCACGGCGGTGAGGACGGTGGCGCCGAGCCCGCCCACGATCCGTACCACCGCGACCTTCTGCCCGAGCCCCTTCGCCACGTCCTCGCCGAGGGCAAGGGCGTCGAGGCCGCGCGCGACGGCGAGGACGAGGACGAGGCCCACGAGGAGGAACGGCCAGACCTGGGTGGCGATCTCGGCGTCGCGGCCGGACAGCGAGCCGACCTGCCAGAAGCGGAACTCGTCCAGGGCGGAGGCCCTGGTGGTGAGGACGGCGGTGGTGACGGAGACGAGCAGGGCGTTGATGGCGGCGCCGCCGAGGGCGAGCTTGACCGGGGTCGCCCCGCCCCGCCCGCTGCTGGCGATGGCGTACACCGCGACGGAGGCGATGCCCGCGCCGGCGAAGGCGAACCAGACGTAGCCGGTGAGCGTGTGCACGCCCGCGTACGCGATGGCGAGCACGACGCCGACCGAGGCGCCCTGGCTGATGCCGAGGATGCCGGGGTCGGCGATGGGGTTGCGGGTGATGCCCTGCAGGGCGGTGCCCGCGACGGCGAGCGCGGCGCCGACCATCAGGCCGATGACGGTGCGCGGCACCCGCATCTGCCGGACGACTTCGGCGGCGTCGCTGTGCCCGCCGTGCAGCAGGGCGTCGAACACCGCGGACGGCGCGATCGCGCGGGCGCCGACGGCGAGGCTGAACAGGACCGCGAGCAACAGGGCCACGACGGCCGCCGTCATCGCGACCGCGCGTCTGACGGACACACGCATCGATGGAGGCTCGTTTCGCAGTTCGGGGACGGCGGGCCGGGGAGCAGCGGTTAGTAAGGCTTGGCTAAGTGTAAGGGGCTCCTGGCCCCCGCTTCGGGGCCCGCGGGCCCTCGGCACAATGGGCGCATGACCTCACGGACTGACCGGGCCCCCGCCGCACTCACCGTCGGCTTCGACCTCGACATGACACTGATCGACTCCCGGCCCGGCATCCGCGCCTGTTACCTGGAGCTTTCGGAGCGCACGGGCACGTACATCGACGCGGACCTGGCGATCACCCGGCTCGGCCCGCCCCTGGAGCAGGAACTGAAGCACTGGTTTCCGGCCGAACAGATCGCTCCCATGGCCACGCTCTACCGTGAGATGTATCCCACATACGCGATCACTGCTACGCCCGCGCTGCCCGGCGCCCGCGAGGCCGTCGACGCGGTGCACGCGGCGGGCGGGCGCGCGATAGTCGTCACCGCCAAGTTCGAGCCGAACGCCAAGCTCCACCTGAAGCACCTGGCGATCGACGCGGACGCCGTCGTCGGCGACCTGTGGGCGGAGCAGAAGGCAGGGGCCCTGCGCGAGTACGGGGCTTCGGTGTACGTCGGCGACCACACCGGCGACGTACGCGGCGCGCGTACGGCGGGCGCGCTGTCCGTGGCGGTGGCGACCGGGCCGTGCGACGCAGCCGAACTGCGCGCGGCGGGCGCCGATGTCGTACTGGACGATCTGAGCCGGTTTCCGGCGTGGCTTTCGGCCTATGTGGCCGAGGGTCCCGCGGCCGACTTGGCCTGACGGCGCTGCACCGCGATTCCCCGCAGCACGCCCGCGCCCGCGATGAGGAAACCCACGCCCATCAGCATGCACACGGCATACGCGAGGGACGGGAAAGGGTCGCCGCCGAGGAACAGCGGGGCCACCGTGACCAGAGTGGCCACGGCGCCGACGAAGAAAACGATCGCGCCAATCCGGACGAGCCCGTCGCCCGGTCCGCTGGAATTCGCTTGGGTTTTGTCACGCACCGGACCAGGGTAGTTCCCAGCGCGTAGGAAGAAACCGGGGACGTCTTGTCACCGGCCCCGGGACCAATAGTCTTGATGCCGGCGGGTCGGGCGACCCGCTGTACTGCTATCCAGAGCCGTTTACGCCCGGCGGACGGGACAGACAGTCCGCCGGAACGCGTCGCGGCACAGACGAGTACGACGACGAGTACGAGGACGAGGACTTCACGTGCCTACCGGCAAGGTCAAGTGGTTCAACAGCGAGAAGGGCTTTGGCTTTCTCTCCCGCGACGACGGCGGTGACGTCTTCGTGCATTCCTCCGTACTGCCCGCAGGTGTCGACACACTCAAGCCCGGCCAGCGCGTGGAATTCGGCGTGGTCGCGGGGCAGCGCGGGGACCAGGCTCTTTCGGTGACACTCCTCGACCCCACTCCGTCCGTCGCGGCGGCCCAGCGGCGCAAGCCGGACGAACTGGCGTCCATCGTCCAGGATCTGACGACACTCCTCGAGAACATCACCCCCATGCTGGAGAAGGGGCGCTACCCGGACAAGGCGTCCGGCGCCAAGATCGCAGGCCTGCTGCGCGCAGTGGCGGACCAGCTCGACGTGTGAACCCCGAGGGGGCTCCGCCCCCTGGACCCCCGATCGGCCTGAACGGCCTCGTCCTCAATCGCCGGACGGGCTATCCCCCACCCGCCCGCCCTTATTCGCCCTTCGGGCGGAGTGGGGTGGGTGGGTGGGACAGCGCCCTTCGGGCGTGGGCGGGGAAAAAATAGCCCCTCCGGCGTTTGAGGAGCGGGGTCTGGGGCGGAGCCCCAGTTACGGGAAGGGGTGGGGTTGGGGTGCCCCCGGCAGGGCCCCCACCCTCACGGAAACGCCAGCGCCCCCGGGCGTAGGGCCGGGACGAGGCCCTCGGCCGCGGCTCGGGTGAGGAGGCCGCGGACTGCGGCGTAGCCGTCCTCGCCGAGGTCCGCGGTGAACTCGTTCACGTACAGACCGATGTGCTGATCGGCGACGGCCGGATCCATCTCCTGGGCGTGCTCGAGGACATAGGGCCGGGAGGCCTCGGGATCGTCCCAGGCCATCCGCACGGAAGTGCGGGCGGCATCGGCAAGCCCACGCAGCACGTCGTCCCCCAACGCTCGCCGAGCAATGATCGCCCCGAGCGGAATGGGCAACCGGGTCGTCGCCTCCCAGTGCTCCCCCATGTCGGCGAGCTTGTGCAACCCGTAGTTCCGGTACGTGAACCGCGCCTCGTGGATGACGAGCCCGGCATCGACCTTCCCGTCCCGCACCGCGGGCATGATCTGGTCGAACGGCAGCACCACGATCTCGCCGACGTCACCGGCGAGCACATCGGCGGCCCAGAGCCGGAACAGCAGGTAGGCGGTCGACTTCTCGCTGGGCACGGCGACCGTCTTGCCGGAGAGGTCGACCCCGGCCTCCCGGGTGAGCACCAGCGGCCCGCACCCCCGCCCGAGGGCGCCGCCGCAGGGCAGCAGGGCGTACTCGTCGAGGACGTAAGGAAGAACGGCGTACGACACCTTCAGCACGTCGTACTCGGCCGATGCGGACTCCGCGATGCCGTTGGTGATGTCGATGTCCGCGAAGGTCACGTCCAGCTCGGGCGCGCCCGGCACGCGCCCGTGCGCCCAGGCGTCGAAGACGAACGTGTCGTTCGGGCAGGGCGAGTACGCGATCTTCAGGGGCCGGTCCGGGAATTCAGTCATGCCTGTTCCAACTCTCCAGTACGGGCGTGAACTTCCCGAACGCCTCGGTCAGCGCGGCGAGGGCGTCCCCGATGCGCCAGGCGGCGCGGTCGCGCGGGCCCACCGCGTTGGACACCGCGCGGACCTCGAGGACGGGCAGGCCGTGCGCGGCGGCGGCCTCGGCGACGCCGAAGCCCTCCATCGCCTCGGCGAGGGCCCGCGGGTGGCGGGCGAGCAGCGCGGCGGCGCGCTCGGCGGTGCCGGTCACGGTGGAGACGGTCAGGACGGTGCCGGCCGCGGCGCCCGTCGCGGCGGCCAGCGCGCCCACGAGCGCGGGCGGGGGTTCGTGGGTGACCCGGCCGAAGCCGAGCTCGGTGACGGGCAGGAAGCCGTCGGGCGTCTCGGCGCCCAGGTCGGCGACGGTGATCGCGTCAGCGACGACGAGCGAGCCCAGCGGCGCGGCGGGCCGGAAGCCGCCGCCGATCCCGGCGGAGACCACCAGGTCGTACGGGTCGCCGTCCGCGACGGCGACGGCGAGCGCGTGCGCGGTGGCGGCGGCAGCGGCGGCGGGGCCGACGCCGACGACGAGCACGTCGACGGCGCGTGCGGGCTCACCGCCGGGGGCGGCGGCCCCGGACAGGCCGGACGCCACCGCGTCCCGTTCGGCGGGGACCGCGGTGGCGATCAGGACGCGCGGGCCCGGGGGCCGGGTCCGTGGAGCGGTCCCGGTCAGGCGTCCGAGTCCTTCTTGAGCTTGAACGACCACAGGCCGGTGGCCTTCGCGCCGCCCTCGGCCTTGCCGCCCTCGAGCAGGCTGACCGTGGTCGACTTGCCGCCGCCCCCGTACTGCTGGTTGAAGAACACGCTGCCCGGGATGACGACGTACGTCTTCTTGCTGGCCTCCGTCAGCGGCTGACCGTTCATCAGTAGCGTCCAGCCCTTGTCGGCGATCTCCGGGTCGACGCCGAAGCGGACCTTCTCGTCCGGGTCGACGGTGATGGACTTGACGTCCTTCAGGTCCTTCAGACACTTCTCGACCGCGGACTGCTTCAGTTCGTTGCCGTCGTTGTAGCAGGACGCCTCGGAGTGCACGGACTTGCTGCCGACCGTCACGGTGGCCAGCGGCGTCGGCTTGTCACAGGCCGACAGGACGAGAAGTCCGGCGGAGACGGCGCCGAGGGCGGCGACGGTGCGGCGGCGACGCGCCGAGCGGTGTACCAGGGAGGTCATGGCGGAAGGCTATCGGGCGCGGGGGTGAGGTCTGCCAGGTGGGTGCGGCGTGCCGCGCCCCGTAGGGGCGCGGGGAACTGCGCGACCAGCCCAAGAAGATCCGCAGACGCGTCTGCACAGTTACTCGGCAGACGCGTCTGCGGCCTTTCGCGCGCTGAGCGCGCAGTTCCCCGCGCCCCTTACGGGGCGAGGTCGGACGGCTCCCGGCGCCCCGGGGCGAGGTCAGACCACCCGGGTACGGGGCAGGCCGCCTCGGCGGGACGCCGCGAGGAGGCCCTTGACCGTGGGCAGCCAGCCCACGGCAACAATCGCCGCCGCGACGGAAAGCCCGAGCGTCCCGTTGAGCGGCAGCGCGATGCCGACACCGCCCCCCACCACCCACGCCATCTGCAGCAGCGTCTCCGAGCGCGCGAACGCCGACGTCCGCACGCTCTCCGGCACGTCCCGCTGGATCATCGCGTCCAGCGACAGCTTCGACAGCGCCTGCGCGAAGCCCGCGACCGCCGCGAGCGAGGAGATCCCGACCGGCCCGAAGAACAGCGCCGCGCACACCGCGACCCCGAGCACGACCGCGACCACCGTCACGATGATCAGCTCCGGCGCCCGCGCCTTCAGCCACGCCCCGACCGCCGTGCCCAGAGCGTTGCCCACGCCCGCCGCCACGCCCACTATGCCGAGCGACACCGCCGCGCTCTGCCCGCCGAGCGGATGCTCGCGCAGCAGGAAGGCGAGGAAGAAGATCAGGAAGCCGGAGAGCGCGCGCTGCGCGGCGTTGACGGTGAGGCCGTGGGTCACGGCGGGCCCGACCGTACGCAGCGCGAGGCGCCGCCTGCGGGAGGTGTCCTCGCGGTCCCGGGCGGACACCAGGTGCAGATGCTCCTCGTCGGCGGCGAGCAGCGCCTTCGCCTCGCCCTTGGCCGAGTCCACCTTTGGGGGCAGCGTGAAGGACAGCACGGTGCCCGCGATGAACAGCGCGCACGCCCCGTACAGCGGCCAGCGCGCCCCGAGCGCCTGCAGCCCCGCGCCGACGGGCGCCGCGACGCCGGTGGCGAGCAGCCCGCTGAGGGTCACCCGCGAGTTCGCCTTCACCAGCGAGAAGGCCGGTGGCAGCAGGCGGGGTACGACCGCGCTGCGCACGACTCCGTACGCCTTCGACGCCACCAGGACGCCCAGCGCGGCCGGATACAGCTCCAGGCCGCCGCTGACGACGGCACCCGAAAGGGTCAGGGCGAGCAGGGCCCGTGCCAGCATCGCGCCCGCCATCGCGGCGCGGCGGCCGTGCGGGAGGCGGTCCAGGAGGGGGCCGATGACGGGGGCGAGCAGCGTGAACGGGGCCATCGTGATCGCCAGATACAGCGCGACGCGGCCTCGCGCTTCATCCGTCGGTACGGAGAAGAACACCGTCGACGCCAGCGCGATCGTGATCATCACGTCGCCCGCGCCGTTCACGGCGTGCAGCTCGATCAGCTTGCCCAGGCCCGACTCGCCCGCTCCGTGGGCGTGGGTCGCCTTGCGGATGCCTCGTGCCGTGCCGGTGAACGGCAGGTGCAGGGCGCGGCCCAGCGCCCGGGCGAACCGGGATGCCGGACCCGGTTCGCCCGGCCGCCGAGACTCCGACCTGAGGCCAGTCACGCAGTCATAGTGCCCCTTTCGGGGGTGAAGTAGCGGTACTGCGCCCGCCGAGCGGGTGCGGAAGTTTCAGCCCCTCCGGCGTTTGAGGAGCGGGGTCTGGGGCGGAGCCCCAGGAAGGGCGGGTGGGTGGGGAAAAAGCCCGCCCGGCGTTTGAGGGCGAGGCGCGAAGCGCCGAAAAGCGGGGGAGAGGGGGCGCAGCCCCCAGACGGGCCCGGTACGCCGGTGTGGGCCCAGGGGCCAGGAGAAGGTAGCGTGCGTAACGCGCCTGCGGCGGTTGTCCTCGGCCGCGCGCCTCACGGCCATCCCGCAGAATGGATGGCGTAGGTGCGCCCGAAGACGTCGGGCGCGGACGTCGACGCGGCCCACTGGTCCGCTCCGTCCGTGCCCCCGCGTAAGGGTGGCGCACTCGTGAGACGGCGTAGGAGAGAAGCGATACCTGTGAGCGCAGCGACAACGCGAAGCCGTACCCAGCGCACCCCGCGTACCCCCGACCGTCTCTGCGCCGAGGCGGTCGGCCTGGCCCGCGCCGCCGCCGAGGAGGCCGCCGCGCCGGGCGTGGTCGGTGAGCACGTCGAGGTCGTCGTGGAGGGTGACCGCGTCGTCACGCATCTCTTCGAGTGCAAGGAGCCGGGGTACCGCGGCTGGCGCTGGGCGGTGACCGTGGCCCGCGCCTCCCGCGCGAAGGTCGTCACCCTCGACGAGACGGTGCTGCTGCCGGGGCCGGACGCCCTCCTCGCCCCGGAGTGGGTGCCCTGGAGCGAGCGGCTGCGCCCCGGCGACATGGGCCCCGGCGACCTGCTGCCCACGGACGCCGAGGATCTGCGTCTGGAGCCCGGTTACTCCGGCGAGGACGAGCCGCCGCCGAATTCCATCCTCTCCGAGGAGATGGCCGAGCGCGTCGAGGCGGAGGACGCGGAGGTCACCGCCGGGCCGCCCGCCGAGCTCACCGTGGCGCCCGCGCGCGGGTCGCTGGCGTCCATCGCCGACGAGCTCGGGCTGCGCCGGGCCCGGGTCCTGTCGCGGTACGGGCTGCACACCGCGGCCGACCGCTGGGAGGAGGGGTACGGCCCCAAGACCCCCATGGCGCAGGCCGCGCCCGCGCCGTGTGTGAGCTGTGGGTTCCTCGTGCCCATCGGGGGGTCGCTCGGGCAGGCGTTCGGTATCTGCGGCAATGAGTTCGGTCCTGCGGACGGGCATGTGGTGTCGCTTGCGTACGGCTGCGGGGGGCACTCCGAGGCCGCCGTCATGCCGAAGCCGCCCCGCCCGGCTCCGCCGGTCCTCGACGAGACCAAGGTCGACGTCCTGCCCCTGCGCCCGGCCCCTGACTCCGGGTCCGTGCCCCCCGCCGGGGCGGGCGAGGACCTGGGCCACTCCTAGCCTCTGCGGTTCTCCGGGTGCGGGCCTCCCACCCGCCCACCCGTGACTCCCAACAACAGGCTCGGGGGCTTCGCGTGCTGGCCGGTGGGTGGTTTCCGCCGCGCTTCGCGCGGCGGCCTGCCCCACCCGCCCACCCGTTTACCCCCAACGTTGAGGCGCACGGGCTTCGCGTGCGGGCCGGTGGGTGGTGTCCCCGCGCTTCGCGCGGGGTGTTCTCCCACCCGCCCACCCGTGACTGCCCGCCACCCGTGGCTGCCTGTGCCCATGGCTGCCTGCCCGCCCACCCATGGCTGCCTGTGCCCATGGCTGCCTGCCCGCCCACCCATGGCTGCCTGTGCCCATGGCTGCCTGCCCGCCCACCCATGGCTGCCTGCCCGCCCATCCGTGGCTGCCTGCCCGCCCATCCGTGGCTGCCCGCCCACCCGTGACTGCCCGCCACCCGTGGCTGCCTGTGCCCATGGCTGCCTGCCCGCCCACCCGTGGCTTCCCGCCCATCCGTGGCTGCCCCCCCGCCCATTACTGCCCGCCCCCCGGCTTACTGCCCACCCACCGGCGGAGAGCCGCCGTGGTGCCCGCACCCCGGGCGGCGGTTGCCGCGGCGTCGGGCTTTTCGTCCGACAGTAAACGGGTGGGCGGGTGGGGGCATCGCCGCGCGCAGCGCGGCGGAAAGTACCCACCGGGTCGCACGCGAAGCCCGTGCACCCTGATGTGGGGGGTGAACGGGGGGGCGGGTGGGAGGCCCGCCGCGCGGCAGCGCGGCGAAAAACCCCCGCCGGCCCGCACCGGAAATCCACCCCCGCGCCGGACGCGATACGGTCGCCCCCGACCGGACCCACCAGCGCCGCAAGGCAGGGCAGAGGGAGAGCGACCACAGTGAGCAAGTCCGTGCGGCCGGCCGACGAGGGCACCGACCCGTTCGGCACCGCCCGCCTGCGCCGCTCAGTCCTGGAGGCCTGGGCGGCGAGCCCGGCCCGCTTCCGGGAGGACGCCAACGCCGAGGAGGACCTCGCGCTCGGCGGCTACCGCGACCGCCTGGTCGTCGAACTCGCCCAGAACGCCTCCGACGCCGCGGCCCGAGCGGGCGTACCGGGCCGCCTGGCCCTCACCCTCCAGGGCGGCGTCCTGGCCGCCGCGAACACCGGCGCCCCCCTCGACGCGACGGGCGTCGAGTCCCTCTCCACCCTGCGGGCCTCCGCGAAGCGGGAGGACCGCGATGATCGCCTGGACCGCCCGGCGCAGGAGCACCGCCCGTCCCACGGGCAGCCGGACACCGGCACCCAAGAGGACCCCGCCGCAAGGCGGACGACCGGCCGCTTCGGCGTAGGCTTCGCCGCCGTCCTCGCCGTCTCCGACGAACCCGCCGTCGTCGGCCGCACCGGCGGCGTCCGCTGGTCGCTGCCGGAGGCCCGCGAACTGGCCGCCGAGACGGCCAGGTTCAGCCCCGGCCTCGGCGACGAGATCCGCCGCCGCGAGGGCCACGTACCCCTGCTGCGCCTCCCGCTGCCCGCGGAGGGCACCGCTCCGGACGGCTACGACACCGTCGTCATCCTGCCGCTGCGCGACGCCGCCGCCGAGGACCTGGTGGCCCGCCTCCTGGACGGCGTCGACGACGCCCTGCTGCTCGCCCTGCCCGGCCTCGCCGAGGTCACCGTCAGCACCCCGGACGGCGCCCGCCGCACCCTGCGCCGCGCGGCCGAAGGCCCGTACACCGTCATCGAGGACAGCCGCGAGGGTACGACTCGCTGGCGCACCGTCAGCGATCACGGCACCCTCGCCGCCGAGCTGCTCGCCGACCGGCCCGTCGAGGAGCGGCAGCGCCCCTACTGGCATCTGACCTGGGCCGTGCCCGCGGGCCCCGACGGCGCCCCCGAGCGGCCCCGTACCAGCGCCGTCGTGCACGCGCCCACCCCCAGCGACGAGCCCCTCGGCGTCCCCGCCCTGCTCATCGCCTCCTTCCCGCTGGACACCAGCCGCCGGCACGCCGCGCCGGGTCCGCTCACGGACTTCCTGGTGGAGCGCGCGGCGGACGCGTACGCCGAACTCCTCGCCGCCTGGCGTCCGGTGACCGAGGGCGTCATCGGCCTCGTACCGGGCCCGCTCGGCAAGAGCGCACTGGACGGGGCGCTGCGCCAGGCCGTCCTCGACCGGCTGCCGCGCACCGAGTTCCTGCCCCCGGCCGTGTCGCCACCCGCGCGGGACGATCACTCCGACGAGTGGTCCGACGCCGAGGCCCCCGAGGCCCTGCGCCCGCGCGACGCGGAGGTCGTCGAGGGCGCGGGCGCCGACACCGTGCGCGTGCTCGCCGAGGTGCTGCCGAGCCTGCTGCCCGCGGGCCTGGAGCGGCGCGGCGAACTGCGCACGCTCGGCGTCGCCCGCGTCCCGCTGACCGAGGCGATCGACCGGCTGGCGGGGCTGGAGCGCGAACCGTCCTGGTGGCGGCGGCTGTACGACACCCTCGCCGGCGTCGACCCCGACCGCCTCTCCGGCCTGCCCGTGCCGCTCGCGAACGGGCGTACGACGATCGGCCCGCGCCAAGTCCTGCTGCCCGCCCCCGGCGAAGGCACCGCGCTCGGCGGCGCCGCCCCCGGCGACCGCACCGCCGCCGCCCCCGCCGCCCTCGCCCGGCTCGGCCTGAAGGTCGCGCACGCCGAGGCCGCGCACCCGCTCCTGGAGAAGCTGGGCGCCCTGCCCGCCACGCCCCGCGCGGTCCTGACGACCCCGCAGGTGCGGGCCGCGGTGGCCGCGTCGCTCGACGACGACAGCTGGTACGGCGACGACGACGCCGGCGAAGGGGCACTGGACGCCGAGGAACTGGCCGACCTGGTGCTCACCCTCGTACGCGACGCGGATCTCGCGCCCGGCGACGAGCCGTGGCTCGGCGCGCTCGCGCTGACCGACGAGGACGGTGAGCTCGCTCCCGCCGGGGAGCTGGTGCTGCCCGGCAGCCCCTTCGCCCGCGTCATGCGGGAGGGCGAACTCGCCGGAGTGGACGCCGAGTTGGCGGAACGTTGGGGCGAGCAGCCGCTCGCCGCGTGCGGGGTGCTCGCCACCTTCGCCCTCGTCCGGGCCACGGACATCGTCCTCGACCCGGACGAACTGGAGCCCCGCGACGGGGACTTCGCCGAACCCGACGACGCGGGGCTGCTCGACGCCGTCGACGTGTGGTGCGAGGACGTCCTCGACCGGCTGCCGGACACGCCGGTGCCGCCGGTCGCCACGGAGCTCGTCGCCGTACGCGATCTCGATCTCGTCGACGACGAGCACTGGCCGGAGGCCCTCGCCATGCTCGCGCGGCCGCCGCTGCGGGACGCCATCACGCAGCCGGTGCGGGTGCTGCTGCCGGACGGCACGACGGAGAGCGTGCGCTCGTACACCGCGTGGTGGCTGCGCGGGCACCCGGTGCTCGGCGGGCGGCGCCCGGCGGGGCTGCGGGCCGTGGGCGGGGACCCGCTCCTCGACGGTCTGTACGACGACGCCGACGCGAGCGGCTTCGAGGACGAGCAGGTCCTGCGGGCCCTCGGCGTGCGTACGTCGGTGGGCTCGCTCCTCGCGGAGCCGGGCGGGGCGGCAGAGCTGCTCGACCGGCTCGCGGATCCGGAGCGGACCGTTTCCGCGGCGCGGTTGCACGCGCTGTACGGGGCGCTCGCGGACCTCGACCCGGAGCAGGTGACGCTGCCGGACGACGTGCGGGCGGTCGTGGACGGGGAGGTCGTGGTCGTCGACGCGGCGGACGCGGTCGTCGCCGACGCGCCGGACCTGCTGCCGTTCGCGTCCGGGGTGCCGCTGCTGCCCGTCGCGCCGTCCCGGGCGGGGGATCTCGCCGAGCTGTTCCAGGTGCGGCGGCTGAGCGAGCGGGTGCCGGCGGAGGTCGACCCCGGGGGCGGGGTCGAGCACGAGGTGCCGGAGTCCGTGCGGGTGCTGCTCGGCTCCGGGACCCCGGCGACGTACCGGGAGTACGAGGAGCTGACCGTCGACGGCGTCGACCTGGAGTGGCGGCGCACCCCCGACGGGGTCGTGCACGCCGCCACCCTGGAGGGCGTGGCCGCGGGGCTCGCCTGGGCGGCCCGGCAGTGGCCCCGGCGGTTCGAGGTGGCGGCGCTGTTGGAGGACCCGACGCGAACGCGCGAGTTGGCGCGGGCCAGGTGGTTCGACTGACCGGAACATTCCGGCGCCGTTGAATCGCGGCCTTCGGCCTGGCTCGTCCTCAAACGCCGGACGGGCTTGATCCTCGCGGCCTTCGGCCTGCTCGTCCTCAATCGCCGGACGGGCTGATAATCCTCGGCCCGAGCGCCGTGTCCGGCTTTCGGGCACAAATTTCTTACCTTGCGTACAACCCATGGCCAGAGCCATGGGTCTGATCTGCCGAGTCAACAGACTCCTAGATCACCGGGGCCTCGCGTGACGGCGTCGCGCTCCGCGAGGCCCCCTTCTCCACCTGGGGAAACACATGCGCATCCGTGCCACCGTGGCCGCACTGTCCGGCACTCTGGCTCTGTCCGCCCTCGCTGTTCCGGCCGCCCACGCGGGTGACGAGCCGGCTGCCCCCAAGCTGTCCGCCTCCGTCGCCGAGGCCACCGACGCCGTCGGCGCGCAGCGCGCCGCGGGTGACACCACGGTCACGAACGTCACCGTCAACGGTGGCAAGAGCGTCGTGATCGGCACCACCGCGAAGAAGAAGTTCAAGCTCGCCATCACAGCCACCGACCCGGTGGGCGTTTACCGCGCGAGCGGTTTCCTGTGGCACGGCACGGACTACGACGCGCCCTCCGGGGTCATCGCCCCGGCCACCGAGGCGGAGTTCGAGCCCACGTGCGTGGACGTGGACGACACCACGAAGACCTGCACGGTCAACGTCACCGCGGACCCGGCGAAGCTCGCCAACATCAACGCCGGCAATGGCTGGAAGGTCTTCGCCGCGGTGGGCAACAACGATGGCGGGTCGATCAGGGAGACGGGCCTCAAGGCGGGCGTGGCCCTCCAGCGCGCCGCCCGCCTGACGGTCAACGCCTCCCCGGAGCCGGTGAAGAAGGGCAAGACCATCACGGTCTCGGGCGCCCTGACCCGTGCCAACTGGGACACGAAGAAGTACGCGGGCTACACCCGGCAGCCCGTGAAGCTCCAGTTCAAGAAGAAGGGCGCCTCGTCCTACACCACCGTCAAGACGGTGAAGTCGGACACCAAGGGCAACCTGAAGACGACCGTGAAGGCCTCCGTCGACGGCACGTTCCGTTACGTCTTCGCGGGTACGTCCACGACTCCGGCCGTGACGTCGGCGGGCGACGCGATCGACGTGCGCTGACCTCCCGTAAGGGACCCCTTCGCTCAGGCCCCTTTTTCTTGAGGGGGCCCCGCACCACCTGAACCTGAGGAACACATGCGTATCCGCACCACCGTGGCCGCCGTCTCCGGCGCCCTCGCCCTGTCCGCCCTCGCCGTCCCGGCCGCCCAGGCCGTCGACGGGCCCGGCACCCCGGACGCCCCGCTGTTCGCTCCGCGCGCCGCCGCGGACGAGCTGCCGATGGAGGACGTCCAGATCGGCGACACCAAGATCACGAAGGTCGTCGTGAACGGCGGCAAGAACATCGTCGTCGGCACGACGGCCAAGAAGAAGATCACGGTCGCCGTGACCGCGAAGGACCCGGCGGGCATCGGGCTCGGCGGCGGCTTCCTCTGGCACGGCAAGAAGTTCACCGAGTCCTCCCTCGACGGCATGCTCGTCCCCGCGGACAGCGCCCGGCCCACCTGCACGAAGCTGAACGCGACGACGTCGACCTGCTCGCTGCCCGTCACGATCGACCCGAAGGCGTCCCTCGACAAGAACGGCCTGCGCAACCACCTGGCCGGCGGCGGCTGGAAGGTCTACGGCATCGCGGCCGGCAAGGACGAGGACCTCGTCATCAAGACCCAGCTCAAGACGGCCGTCCGCCTCCAGCGCGCCGCCCGCCTGACGGTCAACGCCTCCCCGGAGCCGGTGAAGAAGGGCAGGACGATCACCGTCTCCGGCGCCCTGACCCGTGCCAACTGGGACACGAAGAAGTACGCGGGCTACACCCAGCAGCCCGTGAAGCTCCAGTTCAAGAAGAAGGGCGCCTCTTCCTACACCACCGTCAAGACGGTGAAGTCCGACCGCAAGGGCAACCTGAAGACGACCGTGAAGGCCTCGGTCGACGGCACCTTCCGGTACGTCTTCGCGGGGACCTCCACGACCCCGGCCGTCACCTCGGCCGGGGACTTCGTCGACGTACGGTAAAGCCGGTAACCGCAGCGCCGCGCTAGGCGGCGAAGCGGCGGTCCACCCAGCGGAACGCGAACTCGATCGCCGCCGCCGCGACCGCCGCGATCGCCACCGCCGCCCACGGCATCGTCGTCCCCACCAGCTTCAGGGCGAAGAAGTCCTGGAGCCAGGGGACGACGAGGACGAGCAGGAAGCCGAAGGCCATCGCCGCGACGAGGGCGATCCGCCACCAGGTGTAGGGGCGGGCGATGATCGCCAGGACCCACAGGGACACCAGGAACAGGGTCAGCGTCGCGGCGCTGGTCTCGGCCTCGCGGGCGCCCTCGCCCATGTAGTGGTGCCGGGCCAGGAGGTACGTCGCGAACGTGGCGACCGCCGCGATGATGCCGCCCGGCAGGGCGTAGCGCATGACCCTTCGTACGAAGTGGGGTCTGGCCCTTTCCTTGTTGGGCGCGAGCGCGAGGAAGAAGGCCGGGACGCCGATCGTGAGGGTGGAGAGGAGGGTGAGGTGGCGGGGGAGGAAGAGGTATTCCACCTGCGAGCAGACCACCAGTAGGGCGATGACGACTGAGTAGACCGTCTTCACCAGGAACAGGGTCGCCACGCGCGTGATGTTGCCGATCACGCGGCGGCCCTCCGCCACCACCGACGGCAGCGTCGCGAAGCTGTTGTTCAACAACACGATCTGGGCCACCGCTCGCGTCGCCTCCGAGCCCGAGCCCATCGAGACGCCGATGTCGGCGTCCTTCAGGGCGAGGACGTCGTTCACGCCGTCGCCGGTCATCGCGACCGTGTGCCCCTTGGACTGCATCGCGCCGACCATGTCCCGCTTCTGCTGCGGAGTGACGCGGCCGAAGACCGAGTTGGCGTCCAGCTCCTCGGCCATCTCGGCCCGGTCCGCGGGCAGTCGCCGCGCGTCCACCGTGTTCGCCGCGCCGGGCAGGCCCAGCTTGCCCGCGACCGCGCCGACGGACACCGCGTTGTCGCCGGAGATGACCTTCGCCTGGACGTTCTGCTCCTCGAAGTAGCGCAGGGTGTCCGCGGCGTCGGGGCGCAGGCGCTGCTCCAGGACGACCAGGGCGGTGGCGCGGGCGCCCTCCGCCACGTCCGGCGCGTCGAGGTCGCCGGCCGCGCGGGCGAGCAGCAGGACGCGCAGGCCCTGGTGGTTGAGCTGCTCGATCTCGTCGAGCGCCAGGTCGCCGGACGGCAGGAGCACGTCCGGCGCGCCGAGCAGCCACGTCGAGTTCTCGCCGTCGCCCTCGCTGAAGCTCGCGCCGCTGTATTTGCGGGCGGAGGAGAACGGCAGCGACTCCGTGCAGCGCCACTCCTCGCTGTCGGGGTAGGCGTCGATGATCGCCTGGAGAGACGCGTTCGGGCGCGGGTCCGATTCGCCGAGGGCGCCGAGGACCTTGCGTACGTACGTCTCCTCCGAGCCGTTCAGCGGACGCAGCTCCGTCACGTCCATGCCGCCCTCGGTGAGCGTGCCCGTCTTGTCCAGGCAGACGGTGTCCACGCGCGCGAGGCCCTCGATGGCGGGCAGTTCCTGCACCAGGCACTGCTTGCGGCCCAGGCGGATGACGCCGATCGCGAAGGCCACGGAGGTGAGGAGGACCAGGCCTTCGGGGATCATCGGGACGATGCCGCCGACCGTGTACGCGATCGACTCCTTGAAGTTGTCGTCCTTGACGACCAGTTGGGAGATGATCAGGCCGATGGAGGTGGGGACCATCAGCCACGTCACGTACTTGAGGATCGTGCTGATGCCCGAGCGCAGCTCCGAGTGCACGAGCGTGAAGCGGCTCGCCTCCTCCGCGAGCTGCGCCGCGTACGCCTCGCGGCCCACCTTCGTCGCCGTGAACGCGCCGCCGCCCGCGACCACGAACGAGCCCGACATCAGCTTGTCGCCGGGCTTCTTCAGGACCGGGTCGGCCTCACCGGTGAGCAGCGACTCGTCGACCTCGAGGCTGTCGGCCTCGACCGTCTCGCCGTCCACCACGATCTTGTCGCCGGGGCCCAGCTCCACCAGGTCGCCGAGCACGATCTCGGACGTGGAGATCTCCGCGGCCACGCCGTCGCGCCGCACCGTCGGCTTGGCCTCGCCGATGACCGCGAGGCCGTCGAGGGTCTTCTTGGCGCGCAGTTCCTGGATGATGCCGATGCCCGTGTTGGCGACGATCACGAAGCCGAAGAGGCTGTCCTGGATCGGCGCGACGAAGAGCATGATCACCCAGAGCACGCCGATGATCGCGTTGAAGCGCGTGAAGACGTTGGCGCGGATGATCTCGGTCGTGGACCGGCTGCTGCGGACGGGTACGTCGTTGACCTCGCCGCGGGCGACCCGCTCGGCGACCTCCGCCGCCGTGAGCCCCAGGGCACGTCCCGTCGGTGGCGCCACCGGGTGGACCGGGTCCAGCTCGGCGCCCGCGTCGATATGCGTCATGGCTTCGACGGTACGGGGGGAGTGGGGCGTTCACCCCTTGAGTTCCGGAAAGATCCGACCTCGGTAGGACGGGGTTTGCCCTCAGGTCGTATGCCGTACCGCCGAGGGACTACGCGGTGCCCGAGGCCTCTGTCCGCGCGGCGTCCGACGCCTCCTCTGCCTCCGCCCGCTTGATCGCCGCGTCGCGCTTGCGGACGTACCAGATGCCGATGAGTCCGAGGCCGCCGCCCGCGAGGCACGTCCACACCCACCAGGTGAGGTCGCGGTCGTCGAACCAGCCGTAGAACGGCACCTGCACGACGAAGAGGGCGAACCAGAGGATCGTGCCGCCGGTGATGGTGGCGACGACGGGCCCCTCCAGGGGCTCCGGCGCCTCGTGCTTGGGGGTCCACTTCGCCATGCCCTACAGCTTAGACGTGGCCTATTCCGGCCCCGCGCGCACGCTCGTCCCCCCTTGCGCCACAAGGCTCTACGCGCGGAGATAGCCATTTCTCGCTCATGTATTCATACTGAAACAGCTTCTTAATGGCCAGTTGCTTTCGTACGAATATACAAGTTCGCGCAAGCCCGGCCCATCCCGTTCAACACAGGTCATGAGGTCCCGCATGTCCCCCTCGGCCACCAGCCCGGTCGACGCCAAGCAGCCGCCCAGCTCCCCCCGGGGAGGCCTGGACGGCTTCTTCAAGATCACCGAGCGGGGCTCGACCTTGGCGCGGGAGATCCGAGGCGGCTTCGCCACCTTCTTCGCGATGGCCTACATCATCGTGCTGAACCCGATCATCCTCGGCAGCGCCAAGGACATGTACGGTCACCAGCTCGACAACAAGCAGCTGGTCACCGCCACCGTGCTGACCGCCGCGTTCACCACGCTGCTCATGGGCGTCATCGGCAACGTACCTATCGCCCTCGCCGCCGGACTCGGCGTGAACACCGTGGTCGCCCTCCAGCTCGCGCCGCGGATGTCCTGGCCGGACGCGATGGGCATGGTGGTGCTCGCGGGCTTCGTGGTGATGCTGCTTGTGGCCACCGGGCTGCGGGAGCGCGTGATGAGCGCCGTGCCGCTGGGGCTGCGCAAGGGCATCGCGATCGGCATCGGCCTGTTCATCATGCTCATCGGCCTCGTCGACTCCGGATTCGTCTCGCGCATCCCGGACGCCGCGCACACCACCGTGCCGCTGCAGCTCGGCGGCGACGGACACCTCAACGGCTGGCCGGTCCTCGTCTTCGTCCTCGGCGTGCTGCTCACGCTGAGTCTCCTGGTGCGCAAGGTGCCGGGCGCGATCCTGCTGTCCATCGTCGCCATGACCGTCCTTGCCATGATCATCCACGCGGTCGCCGACGTGCCCTCCTGGGGTCTGACGACGCCCGAGTGGCCCGGCAACCCGGTCGCGACCCCGGACTTCGGGCTCGTCGGCGAGATCAGCCTGTTCGGCGGCTTCGGCAAGGTCGGGATTCTGACCGGCACCCTCTTCGTCTTCACCGTGCTGCTCTCGACCTTCTTCGACGCCATGGGCACGATCATGGGCATCAGCGACGAGGCCGGGCTGACCGACGACAAGGGCAACATGCCGGGCATCAACAAGGTGCTGTTCGTCGACGGCATCGCGGTCGCCGCGGGCGGCGCCTCCTCCTCGTCGGCCACCACCTGCTTCGTGGAGTCCACGGCGGGCGTCGGCGAGGGCGCGCGGACCGGCTTCGCGAACGTCGTCACCGGCGGGCTCTTCACCGTCGCCCTCTTCCTCACGCCGCTCGCCACGATGGTGCCCTCGCAGGCGGCCACGCCCGCGCTGCTCGCGGTCGGCTTCCTGATCCTGTCCGGCTCGATCGGCCAGATCGACTGGAGCGACTGGACGATCGCGATCCCGGCGTTCGTGACGATGCTGATGATGCCGTTCACGTACTCGATCACGAACGGCATCGGCATGGGCTTCATCGCCTTCACCGTGTTGCGGCTCGCCGCCGGGCGTGGGCGCGAGGTGCCGATCGCGATGTACGTGGTGTCGGCGGTGTTCGCCTTCTACTACCTGATGCCGGCGCTGGATCTCACGTAGGTCCCGCCACCTCGTAGAACTTCTCTGTTTCCTCGACGGACGTCGCGAACCGTTCGTCGAAATCATCACGGATGAGCGTCCGGGCCACATAGTCCTGGACGCTCATTCCGCGTTTGGCGGCATGTCGGCGGATCCGGTCGAGCAGAGCGACGTCTATCCGCAGGCTGAGCACGGTCGATTCCATGTCTGCCAGGGTCGCCGCCCCCTCGTGGGGGACGCCGGGCTTTCCGAATCCAGCTCACTCATTTGGGTGACGAAAGGGTTCTGTGCGCCAGATCACGGGCAACCCGGGCGCCCCCGGACCGTAACCCGGTGGTCTTTAGACAGGGTAATGAGTTACTCTAATGAACATGCCGGACCTCTCCCATGGCGACAACGCTGCCGCCGTGAACTCGCTGCGCTCCGCCGTGATGCGCCTGTCCCGTCGACTCAAGCACCAGAGGGTCGACGAGTCGCTGAGCCCCACCGAGATGTCGGTGCTCGGCACCCTTGCCCGCTGCGGCAGCGCGACCCCGGGCGAGCTCGCCCGCAAGGAGCATGTGCAGCCGCCGTCGATGACCCGCATCGTCGCGCTCCTGGAGGCGAAGGGCCTGGTCAGGCTCGAGCCGCACGCCGAGGACCGCCGCCAGAAGGTGGTGACCCAGACGGAGCGGGCCGAGGCCATGCTCGAGGAGAGCCGACGCAAGCGGAACGTGTGGCTCGCGAACCTCGCGGCCGAGCTCGACGAGGACGAGTGGGAGCGGCTGCGCGCCGCCGCGCCCGTCCTGGAGAAGCTGGCCCACCTCTGACCGTCGTGGGCCCGCCGCGGGCCCACCCACCCGCCCACCCTGTGCCGTCGGACTCCGGTCCGGCGGCGCCCCGACGCTCGGGGGCCGCGCGCGTGCGCGACCCCGTACCGACCATGAAGGAGCCCTAACAGGCCCCACCGCCAAGGAGGCGAGCTCTTTTGAGTACGGGATCCGGAGCAGACTCCGCCCCCGCACCAACCACCCTCGACAAGACCGCCCACCACAAGACGTCGATGTTCAGCTCCCTGAAGATCCGGAACTACCGGCTCTTCGCCGCCGGAGCCGTCGTCTCCAACACCGGCACCTGGATGGCCCGCATCACCCAGGACTGGCTGGTGCTCAGCCTCACCGGCTCGTCCGCGGCCGTCGGTGTCACCACCGCGATGCAGTTCCTGCCGATGCTGCTCTTCGGCCTGTACGGCGGCGTCATCGCCGACCGCTTCGCCAAGCGGAACCTCCTCTTCGTCACCCAGGGCGCGATGGGCCTCGGCGGCCTGTTCCTGGCCGCGATGACGCTCTCCGGGCATGTCGAGGTCTGGCACGTCTACGTGACGGCGTTCTTCACCGGCCTGGTGACCGTCGTCGACAACCCCACCCGCCAGTCCTTCGTGTCCGAGCTCGTCGGCCCCGACCAGCTCCGCAACGCCGTCTCGCTGAACTCCGCGAACTTCCAGTCCGCGCGCCTGGTCGGACCGGCCGTCGCGGGCGTCGTCACGGCCGCGGTCGGTCCCGGCTGGGCGTTCCTCGCCAACGGCCTGTCGTTCCTGGCGCCGATCACCGGTCTGCTCCTGATGCGCGCCGGCGAGCTGACCCGCAGCCCGCTCGCCCCGCGCCGCGGCAAGGGGCAGCTCCGCGAGGGCCTGAACTATGTGTCCCGGCACCCGGAGCTGATCTGGCCGATCGTGCTCATCGGCTTCATCGGCACGTTCGGCTTCAACTTCCCGATCTGGCTGAGCGCGTACGCCGACGACGTCTTCCACGGCGGCTCCGGCATGTACGCGGCGTTCACCACGCTGATGGCGGCCGGGTCGCTGATCGGCGCGCTGCTGGCCGCGCGGCGGCGGTCCTCGCGGCTGCGGATGCTCGCGGGCGCGGCGGGGCTTTTCGGTGTGCTCCTTGTCGCGGTCGCCGCGGTGCCGAGCGCGTACGTCTTCGCGGCGCTGCTTGTGCCCGTCGGGGCGATCGGGCTCACCGTCAACGTCACCGCGAACTCATCTGTGCAGATGGCCACGGACCCTGAGATGCGGGGGCGGGTGATGAGTCTCTTCATGATGGTGTTCGTGGGGGGTACGCCGTTGGGTGGGCCCCTCTTTGGGTGGCTTGCCGATGCGTATGGCGTGCGCGTGAGCTTTGCGGTGGGTGGGCTTGTTGTTGCCCTTGCCTCGGTGGGGGTCGGCCTGATGCTGGCCCGTGCCGCGAACCTCCGGTTGAAGGTGGATCTGCGGCGGGGCCGCACCCACGTGGAGTTTGTTGCCCGGGAGCGAGAGCTGGCGCCCGCGGCGTGAGCTGGCCGTAGGCCTTGGGCAGGCCGGGCGGTGCGTGGGGGACTGTTCGTTGTTCCCGGGCTGCGGCCCGTGGGGGCTGGTCGCGCAGTTCCCCGCGCCCCTTCAGGGCGCCACCTGGCCGCCTACATTCGCATCTCCAACACCTGGCCCGGCCATGTGCCGTTCTTCTCCGTGAAGGACTCGGTCCGTACGAAGCCGTTGCTTTCGTAGTACGCGACCAGCTGGCCCTCGTTGCCTGCGTAGCAGTCGACCCGGAGGAGGGAGATGCCCTGCCTCCGGGTCTCGGCGGCGGCGTGGGCCAGGAGGGCGCGGCCCACGCCCAGGCCCGCGAAGCGGTGGTCGGTGGCCAGGTAGTGGACGTACTGCTCGGGCTCGTCGACGGGCGGTATGTACGAGCCGGGGCCGTCCGTCAGCATCAGCATCCCCGCGGGTTCACCGCCCACCTCGGCTATCCACGGCGAGCCGTCGGCCACGTACTTCTCGATCATCTCGACGACCTTCGGGTTCCGCGACAGCGGCTCCGTGCCCCACTGCTTCGTACGCCCCTGGGAGACCAGCCGCTCGACGGCGCTGTCGAGGATGCCGAGGAAGTGGGGGATGTCGGCGGGGCCCGCGGCGCGGATGCGTACGGGGCTGTCGGTGCCGTCGATACGGCCGGTGCGGCCGAAACTCGCGTGATCCATGTCGTCCATACCGGCAGGCTAGTCGCATGAGACTCTTTGCGGCGGTGCTGCCACCGGAGCCGGTGTCGGAGGAATTGGCCCGATTTGTGGGCGAGTTGAGGAAGCTGCCGGGCGCCGACTCGGTGCGCTGGATGGCGCGGGAGGACTGGCACTTCACGCTGGCGTTCATGGCGGACGTGTCCGACGAGGTGCTGCCGGGGCTGTGCGAGCGCCTGGAGCGGGCGGCGCGGCGTACGGCGCCGTTCGCGCTGTCGCTGCGCGGTGGCGGCCGGTTCGGCGGGCGGGCGCTGTGGGTGGGGGCGGGCGGTGCGGTGGCCGAGCTGAAGATCCTGGCGGGGCGGGCGGACGCGGCCGCGCGGAAGGCCGGCCTCACGATGGAGGAGCACCGCGCCTACCGTCCGCACCTGACGCTCGCGCGGTCGCGGGGCGAGGCGGACTTCCGGCCGTACGTCGAGGCGCTCACCGCGTTCGAGAGCACGCCGTGGACCGTGCCCGAGCTGAGCCTCGTACGCAGCAATCTGCCGACGAGCGGGGTGCCGGGGGAGCGGCCGCGGTACGAGGTGGTGGGGCGGTGGGCGCTGGGAGGCGGCGCGGGGGCGCGGGAGGCGGCCGGTTAACCTCAAGGTGTGAACCCAAGGACCAGGAACCGGATCATGGCCGGCGTGCTCGTGCTGATGTTCGTCGTGGTGGCGCTGGCGGCGGCGCTCGGAAACTAGCGCCCGGACTGTCGCCCGGGACATCGGCCGACCGGACTGTCGGCCGAGGCCCCGCCGCCGCCCGCGCTCACGGGCGTGAACCCGTCGTCACCAGGCGAAGGCCTCCGGGGACGGGCCGGGGCCGGGGAAGATCTCGTCGAGCGACAGCAGTACTTCCTTGCTCAGCTTCAGTTCGACGGCGCGCACGGCGGAGTCGAGCTGGTCCGCGGTGCGCGGCCCGACGATCGGTCCTGTGATGCCGGGGCGGGTGAGCAGCCAGGCCAGGGCCGCCTCGCCGGGCTGCAGGCCGTGCTTGTCGAGCAGGTCCTCGTACGCCTGGATCTGGGCGCGCGTCGCGGGGTCGGCGAGAGCGGAAGCCGCCCGGCCGGAGGCGCGCCGGCCGCCCTCGACCTCCTTCTTCAGGACGCCGCCGAGCAGCCCGCCGTGCAGCGGGGACCAGGGGATGACGCCGAGGCCGTAGTCGCGCGCGGCCGGCAGGACCTCCATCTCGGCGCGGCGCTCGGCGAGGTTGTACAGGCACTGCTCGCTGACGAGGCCGTAGCTGCCGCGGCGGGCGGCCAGCTCGTTGGCCTGGGCGATCTTGTAGCCGGGGAAGTTGCTGGAGCCCGCGTACAGGATCTTGCCCTGCTGGACGAGGACGTCGACGGCCTGCCAGATCTCCTCGAAGGGAGTGTTCCGGTCGATGTGGTGGAACTGGTAGAGGTCGATGTAGTCGGTCTGGAGGCGCTTGAGCGAGGCCTCCACGGAGCGGCGGATGTTGACCGCGGAGAGCTTGTCGTGGTTCGGCCAGGGCGCGGCGCCGTCGGCCGCCATGTTGCCGTACACCTTGGTGGCGAGCACGACCTTGTCGCGCCGGTCACCGCCCTGCGCGAACCAGGTGCCGATGATTTCCTCGGTGCGGCCCTTGTTCTCGTCCCAGCCGTACACGTTGGCGGTGTCGAAGAAGTTGATCCCCGCGCCGAGCGCGGCATCCATGATCGTGTGACTTTCCGCTTCCCCCGTCTGCGGCCCGAAGTTCATCGTGCCGAGCGTGAGGCGGCTGACCTTGAGTCCTGTGCGTCCCAGCTGCGTGTACTTCATGAGTGCTTAGCCAACGGGGTAGAGTGGGCTCTAGGCAAGGGGGCTTGGGTCAGTCGCGGGGGAAGTCGGCGGTGTTGAGGGTGAGGTCGAGGGGGGTGTGGGTGAGGTCGATCTCCGTGCCGAAGTCGGCCTTCGTCTCGACGTGGTACGCGCCGTCCTTGGGCTGGGTGTAGATGTGGACTCTGCCCTGGTACGGGTCGGCGATCAGGTAGACAGGGATCTCGGCCGTTGCGTACACGGCCTTCTTGGGGCCGTAGTCATTGGCCGCAGTCCCCCGAGAGATCACCTCGCCGATGAACTCGATGTCCTCGTAACGCCAACGACCCCGGGCGTTGTGTTCCGCGTCGTCGCGCAGCTTGGCGATGTCAGGGCAGAGGCCGTTTCGGTATCCGGGGAAGTCGATGCGTACGTCCGACATCACCCTGACGGCCCTGCCGAACCTGTCCTCCAGGGCGTGGAGGAGATTGCGGGTGATCGTCCAATGCACGTCCCGCTGCGGCGTCATGTAGACGGTCCCCTCGACGATTTCGATCTTGAATCCTTCGAGGAAGGGCTCCCGCTCAAGCGCCTCGAACATCTCGTCCAGGGCTCGCTCGTTGGCGATCTCGGCCATCCCGGTCCTGTCTTCGAGAACAGTCACTGTGGCGCTCCTCCCCGGCCGCCGACCGATTGCCGCAGCCGCGCAGTACAACGATACGCACGGAGGCAAGGTCACGCCCCGCCCAGCCACCCCGCCGCGTCCAGCCGGAACGCCTCCGGCGGGACGACCGTGCGCAGGTCGACCTCCAGGGCCCGCACCCGTTCGGGGCCCAGGGACGCCGCCCACTCCGCGCGCAGCTCGTCGAAGATCGCCGCCGAGCGGGCCAGGGCGTCCAGGCCGTGCGGGGTGAGGCGGAGCAGTTTGCGGCGGGCGTCGGTGGGGTCGTCGGCGCGTACGGCGTAGCCGAGGGCGACGAGGCGGTCCACCGTCTTGCCGGCCGCCTGCTTGGTGACGCCGAGGCGGCGGCCGACCTCGCTCGCGCTCGTCCCGCCCGCGCCGATGGCTTGCATCGCGGGGACGGGATGTTCACCGCAGGCTCGTGGCGGCGCTCCGGGAGGGCCGGGAGCTGCCCGAGGGGCATGAACGCCTCGAAGCGGTACGGCAGTTCACGCTCCGGGTCGTCGAGCGCGCGGGCGGTGTGGACGACGGCGACCTGAAAGCGTTCCTCGGCCACGGCTACACGGAGCGGAACGCCCTGGAGGTGGTGATGGGCATCGGTACGTACACGATGTCGACGCTGGCCAACCGCCTCACGCGAGCGGTCTGAGTTCTGAGTCGGGCCGGCGGCCGCCATCCGGTGGCCGAAGCTGCCGCTGCCGACGGCCTCCGTACATGAGGCGCCGCAGCACCGCCTCGGCGGGCCCGCGCTTCCCCCGCACCTCCAGGGCGTACGCGCCCGCGACTGTCACCAGCCACACCCCCACTGCCACGAGCACCATGCTCGCGCTCGTCAGGTGCTCGCCGAGGCCCAGGCCCCAGGCCGCGAGGAGCGGGGCGAAGAGGAGGGAGTGGGCGAGGTAGCAGGACAGGGACCGCTTGCCGACCGCCGACACCGCCGTGACCGCCTTCACGCCCCGGGTACGCGGCCGCCGCGTCCACCAGTGCGCGAACAACGCGACCAGGGCCACGTACCCGAGACCGGCCGCGTTGCCCGTCACGTCGCGCAGGACGGTGAGCGCGCCCGTCTCGCTCTCCGCGTCCGCCGGTACGTCGAGCCAGCCGACGTGGGCCATTGCCGCGGGCAGCGCGCCCAGCCAGCCGACCGCTATGCCCAGCACCGCTGTGCGGCGGAGCAGCTTCAGGTACTTCCCCGGCTCCTCCAGGACGCGGCGCCGTGCCGCCCAGAACCCGATCAGGAAGATGACGCAGCCACCGGAGACCAGCACGAGGGGTGCGGCGACGCCTATCAGGAAGAGGCTGGTGGACATGCGGGTGCCCGCCGCCGTGAGCCAGCTCTCCTCGTCGGCCCCGTACGCCGAACTGCCCGGGTCCGCGCCCGCGTCCCCCAGCGAGCCCAAGTCGCCCTGCAGCGCCGCCGATATGACGGATTGCGCCGACACCACCACGAACAGGGTCGCCGCTATCCCGATCCACCACTTCAGCGCGCGGTCGCTCCGCCGCAGGAACAGCCAGCCGAGGGCCAGGCTGATCAGCCCGTAGTAGCCGACGATGTCCCCCGCCATCAGCAGGCACGCGTGCGCGAACCCGATGACGATCATCCACAGGCTGCGCTTGCGCAGCAGCGTGGTCGCCTTCCGCTCGGAGGTGCCGCCGGCCGTCTGGCGCAGGTACATCTGCGTCATGCCGTAGCCGAAGAGGAACGCGAACAGTGGGTAGATGCGCAGGTCCAGGCCCACGATCATCCCGAACTGCACCGTGTGGTCCAGCCACGAGCCGTTCACCGGCTGCCAGCCGGACGGCCCGTACTCGGAGTTCCACAGATGGAACGCCGTGTTCGACATCGCGATGAACAGGAGCATCAGCCCGCGCCCGAGGTCCGGCGCGAGGGCGCGCTCGGCGGCGCGGATGCCTGTGGGCAGTTGCGTCATGTCATCGACGCTAGGGATCACCCCCGGGCGCGGGGATCGTCCATATGGCTATGGACGGCTACCCGAAGGAGAGTGTGCGGCGAGGAAGGCGGTCCAGGTGGCCCGCTTTATGTGGACGGTCGGACCGGCGGGGTTCTTGGAGTCGCGTATGTGGACGGCGGTGGGGCGGAGGGCTACTTCGAGGCATTCACCGCCCTGCTCGCTGCTGTAGGAGGCTCTGGTCCAGGACCAGGCCACTTCCAGGCATTCCCCGCCTTGGCTGCCGCTGTAGCTGCTCTTGAACCAGTTCAGGTCGGTGCTCATTGGGCCAGTGCCACCTGTTCGATGAGTTTGGCGGACTCTTCGGGGCTGAGAGCCTGAGCTCGCAGAATGCCATACCGTGCGAACAGGTTTCCCAGCTCGGGGTGTTCGCTGACGAAGTAGCTGCCGCTCGGGCCCTCGACGTAGGCGAGGTGCTTGTGCTCGTCGGTCTCCAGCAGAATCATCGGTCCGTCCAGCCCGGCGTGTACTTGCCGGTCGTGCGGCATCACCTGGATCTCGACATTGCGCCTGCGCCCGACGTCGAGCAGATTCTCCAGCTGCCCTTTGAGGGCCTGTCGGCCACCGAGCGGGCGGGTGAGCGTGGTCTCTTCCAGAACGAAGCCGACCATTGGCGCGGGCTTGCGACGCAGAACGTGCTGGCGCTCCAGCCGAGCCGCTACTCGGGCGTCGATCTCCTCGTCCTCCATGGGAGGGCAGTGGCTGCCGAAGATCGCCCGCGCGTATGCCTCGGTCTGGAGCAAGCCCGAGATCACGTGGTTCGCGTACATGTAGATGCCGACTGCCTTCGCCTCCTCGTCGGCGTAGTCCTCGAACCATGCAGGGAAACGGCTGACCTTCAAGTTCGCGCCCGCAGCGAGAAGTGCACCTTGTGCACCCAACACGTCGTCCGCGATCTCCACGAACTGCCCCTTCGGCGGCCGCTCGCCCCGCTCCACCATGGCCACTTGGGACTTGGAGTACTTCACGTACGCCCCGAGACCGTCCTGGGTCATCCCGGCCCTCTCACGGAAGAAGCGCAGCAACGCGCCGAACATCTTGAGGTTCCCCGAACCTCGTTCACCGGAGTGCACAGCGTCCTCCCCAGGTGCACAACATCGCACGGCCTTCACCAGGCCCTGGTCACAGTATGTGAGCGGTCGTAACCATGTGCCGTATGAACTTGGAAAATCCCCCCGCCCTCGTCCACCCCTGGATCCCGGTCCACGGCCATGCCCTGCGCCACACCGGCATCCACTTCGACGCGATCCGGATCCCCGGCGCGCTGGGCGACCAAGTCGCGTACGAACTCATCCAGTTCACCGACTTCAAGGCGGGCCCGATCATCCGCGAGGCCGCAGGCGCCCGGAACATGTACTTCGTGCTGCGCGCGGGCACGGCCGCCCTGCACGTCTGGCGCGGTGGCGCCCGGGCCCTGGGCCGTGACAGCCGGGGCGTCGCCTTCGTCGGCGTACCCGCCCTGGACGGCAACACCTGGCCGCTGGACTGGCGGTCGTTGCCGACCTGGGAAGCGCCGTTCGTGGAGGGGGAGTTGCTGCGACAAATGGTGGAGCGGGTCTTGGCTGCGGTACGGTGACCGCGCAATCACGCTCTGTGCAGTTGCGCGCATGGGGCGGTCCTCGGAGGTGCTAGCAACACCACCCGAGGACCTTCACCACCGAGTGGATCTGGAGTCCATCGGGATGCTTCGGCATGCTATCGCGCCCTCGCGGCGCTACACGAAGGCTTCGCACGACGTCGTACGGCATCCGTGCCTGAACAGCGACGCGAAGATTCTGCTCCTGTACGTGCAGGGGCTCCCGGACGCGGACGCGTCGGCCAAGTCGCTGAGCGAGCACGCGGCTCGCCTCGGGATCACGGGACGGGCCTACCAGCGGGCCAAGCAACTCCTGGCTGACGGCGGCTACTTGCACGAGTGGCGCTGGCAGGGGGAGCGGGGGCGTTGGATCACGGACCAGTTGCTGGCGAACGTCACTCTCACGCGTGAGGGGGCGGGGGCGGTTCGGGAGGGCGGTTGCCCCGAGCCGCCCGAGCTGCCGAAGCCCCCGGTGCCACCGGTGTCGCCGAGTACGCAGCGACGGACGGTCGGTCGGCCGAGGGGTCGGGAGGTCGGTGGCTCTTACCCGGACAAGAACGTGGGGGAAGATCTTTCCCGCCTCCCACCCGAAGTGAAGCCAGAAGTCGCGGAGGCGGAACGGGTGTTGCTTTCGCTGCGGCACGTCAGCAGGGAGTTGCTGCTGGGGGTGCGGGAGGCCAGAGGGCTCGCGGACGCGGCGGCGGAGTGGCTGCGTCGGGGTGTGTCGGCGGCGGAGCTGAGGCTGGCGCTGACGGCCGGGTTACCGGTGGAGGGCGTGCGGTCGGCTGCTGGCTTCGTACGGCATCGGCTGGAGCGGAAGCTTCCGGCGGCGGGGGAGGCGGTGCCCGTGGCCGGGTCCGAGGCGGGAGTTGGGGCTGGGGCGCTGGTGACGTGTGAGGGGCCCGGGGATGAGCACGTGTTTCGGCGGGTGGGGGAGGAGCGGGAGTGCGGGCGGTGCCGGGTGGAGCGGGCGGGGGTGCTTGCCGGGCAGGCGGGGGTGCGTGCGGGGCGGACCGTGCCGTGGCGGGAGCGGTTTCGGGCGGGGGTGGCCTCGTAGCCCCGGTGATGGCCGCGGGGTAGTCGGTGATGGTCACGCGGCGGTCCGGGATGCTGCCTCAGGTGTACGCAGCACCACCCCTCGCTCGGAGGCTCGCCGGATCGGCGCACGGACTCCAACTCCGTAACGTCATCGGCATGTTGAAGCGCACAGCACACACAGCCATCGCCGTCACTCTCGCCGCCGGTGCCCTCGGCCTCACCTCCACCGCGGTGGCGGCGGAGCCCACCGGCACCTCGTCCGCGCACCACGGCACGTACGTGCGGACCGACAAGGGTGTCGTGCGCGGCACGGTGACCGGCACCACCCGCACCTTCGAGGGCGTTCCGTACGCCGCCCCGCCCACGGGGGAGCGCCGCTGGGCGCCCCCCGCGCCCGCCGGGAGGTGGGCCGGTGTCCGGGACGCCACCAAGCCGGGGCCCGCCTGCCCGCAGACCGGTGCCATCCCGCCCGCCGGCCGCTTCTCCGACGACGAGGACTGCCTGAGCGTCAACGTGACCACCCCGCGCGGCGTCTCCACAAGACCTCGCCCGGTGATGGTCTTCCTGCACGGCGGCGACCACAACGACGGGGAGGGTGCCCTCCAGGGCGCGCGGCGCCTGGCCGCCCAGGGCGACGTGATCGTGGTGACCGTCAACTACCGCCTGGGCGCCCTGGGCTATCTGGCCCACCCCGACCTGGAGAAGCGCGGCGAGTCCGGCAACTACGGCTTCCTCGACCAGCAGGCCGCCCTGCGCTGGGTGCAGCGCAACGCCGCAGTGTTCGGCGGCGACCGGGACAACGTCACTCTCTTCGGCCAGTCCGCGGGCGGCTACAGCACCTGCGCCCACCTGGTGGCCCCGTCCTCCGCCGGTCTCTTCGACCGGGTCATCACCCAGAGCGCGCCCTGCACGGCGGACATGGGCCGACGCGGCCGGGCGGAAGCCCTGGAGAAGGGGGAGGAGGCCGCCGCCGCCATCGAGGAGAAGGACGCCGCCGAGGACGAGAACGGCGTCGGGGACTGGCGCACGGCGGACCCCGAGCACATGGTGTACCCCCTCGGCCGGGGCCCGGAGTACACGCCCGTGTACGGCGGGAAGCTGCTGCCCCGCACCCCGCAGCAGGCCTTCGCCACCGGCGAGTTCAACAAGGTCCCGGTCCTGCAGGGCATCAACCGCGAAGAGGAACGGGCCATGGTGTACGGCCAGGAGCAGGCCAAGAAGCACGGCCCCGACGGCCCGGACGCCACCCTCGACGAAGCCGACTACCGCGACGCTCTGGAGCGGGAGTTCGGCAAGGAGCGGGCCGCCGCCGTCGCCGCCCGGTACCCCGTCGTCGCGTACGACGACAGCCCGGCTCTGGCGCTCGCGGCGGCCCTGACCGACGGCAAGTGGGCCCGCCCCACCGTCGGGACCGCGGGCGCCCTCGCCGCCCATGTCCCCGTGCACACCTACGAGTTCGCGCCGGACGAGACTCCTTGGTACGCCGACCAGGACATGTACCCGAAGTCGTCCTTCCCTGCAGGGGCAGGGCATCTCTTCGAGCTCCCGTACCTCTTCGAACTCGACGCGTGGGAAACCCTCACCGCGGAGCAGCAGAAGCTGTCCGACGCGATGATCCGGATCTGGTCGGACTTCGCCCGCACGGGCGACGCGGACTGGAAGCGCGGCAGTGCGACCGCGGTGAACGCGCAGTCCCTCGGCTCGGGCCCGGGTGGCATCCACCCGGTGGACTTCGCCAAGAACCACCGCTACGGCTTCTGGAAGTCCCTGAGCTGAGGTGAGCCGAGGCCATCGGCGGGCGTTCCACCAGGGGCGTGAGAACGCAGAGGGACGTGCCGCCCGGGCGCTCACGCACGCGGGCGGTACGCGCCTACTTGGCGAAGTACTCCCCGAAGTGCGCGGAGCCGTATCCGCCGCCCAAGTTGAAGCTCTTGGCGCCGGTGCCGGTCACGCCGGCGCTGTCGGTCTGGAGCTGCCAGACGCGGCCGACCCACTTGTCCTCGCCGTTGCCGCCCACGTAGACCTCGGGGTGGCCGTTCTTGTCGGCGTCGAGGACGGTGACGGCCTCGCCGAAGTGGTCCTGTGTCTCGGAGGTGCTGGGGACGCCCTTGGAGTTCTGGGTGAGGACCTTGGCGCCGGTGGTGGTGACGCCGGACTTGCTGCCGCGCAGGACGGTGATCGCACCCGACGTGGCCGTGTCGGCCGCCGTGGCGGACTCCCAGGGCGCCCCGACCACGATGTCGGCGTAGCCGTCCCGGTCCACGTCGCCGACGGACATGTCGGCGCCCCAGCGGTCGTTCTTCTCGTCGACGCCGGGGACGCCCGGGCTGTTCTGGTCGTAGACGCGGGCGGGCAGCGTCTTGCTCACGCCGTCCGGGCCGCCGTAGGTGACGCTGATGGCGCCGCTGTTGTTGGCGTCGTACTCCTGCGGGGTGCCGACGAAGTCCTGGTAGCCGTCGCCGTTGAGGTCGCCGAAGGAGCCCGCGTGCCGGGAGTTGATCTTTCCGCCGGGGACCAGGCCGGTGCGGGTGCCCTTGAGGACGCGGGCCTGGAAGCCGTCGGACGGGGTCCTGCCGGTGCCCATGGCCACGACGTCGTCGATGCCGTCGCCGGTCATGTCCCCGATCTTCGCGCCGCTGACGGCCACCCCGTCCGCGGCCTTGGTGTCCCGGAACTCGGCGGAGGCGGGCTTGCCGGTGGTGCGGTCGAAGGGGCCGTACTGCAAGCCCAGGCCCCAGTTGGAGTCGCCGAAGCCGGCGCCGACCTGCGCGGCGCCCACGATGTCGGCCTTGCCGTCGCCGTTGACGTCGCCGATGCCGTGCCAGGCCGAGCGGAAGGCGGGGGACTGCTCGGTGCCCTCGCCGGCGGGAATGTCGGTGCCTCCGGAGATGCCGTCCTTGCCGCCCCACAGCACCAGCATGGTGCTGTCGCTGATCAGCAGGTCGTCGTAGCCGTCGCCGTCGAGGTCGCCGTGGCTCGCCTGGCTGCCCCAGCCGTAGTAGGTGGGCTTGGCCTCGCCGGGGACGCCGGGAGTGTCACGGCTGACGAGCTGCTGCTTGTCGTAACGGAGGCCGGTCAGGGAGCCGTAGACGATGGAGACGAGTCCGGCCCGCTTGTGGCCGTTGACCGTGGCGCTGGGCGCTCCGACGGCCAGGTCCGCGTAGCCGTCGCCGTTGAAGTCGGCGGCCGCCTTCGCGGGGGCAGGGGCGGCGGGCGCGGCCTGGGCTGGGGCGGTGGCGCTCAGCAGCGCGGCGGCACAGGCGGCAGCCGTGACGTACGTGGTTCTGCGCGTGACGTAGGTGGTTCTGCGCAAGAGAAAGACCCCCGAGATGTGTGGTGTCGGGCCGGACGTTCGTGTCCGGCCGTGATCCTGGTGCTGGGTTGACCAGTGGGGGAGCCCGATGGTTGGTGTGACGTGGTTAACGATCGCCGTTCGCGCGCGCCCGGTAGCGTCCCGGCGTCGTGCCGAACTCCCTGCTGAACGCGTGCGACAGCGCGTACGGCGAGCCGTAGCCCACGCGGCGGGCGATGGCGTCCAGCGGGGACTTGCCCTCGCGCAGCAGCGCCGCCGCCCGCGTGACGCGCCACCAGCTCAGGTACGCCATCGGCGGGCGGCCCACCAGCGGCGTGAACCTGCGGGCCAGCGTCGCGCGCGAGACGCCCGCGCGTGCCGCCAGGGCGTCGTTCGTCCAGGGGTGCGCCGGATCCGCGTGCAGCAGCCGCAGTGCCGTCGCCACCACCGGGTCCCCCAGCGCGCACGGCCAGCCCGGCGTCCCCGCCTCCGCGTGGTCGGCCAGCCAGGCGCGGATCGAGTAGACGAGGAGCAGGTCCAGAAGGCCCGGTACGGCGATGTCGCCTCCCGGGCGGCCGTCCGTCGCCCCCTGTGTCTCGCGTGTCTCGTGCGCCAACAGGCCGAGCGCCGCGCGCAGTTCGGGGTGGCGGTCCGGGCGCGCCGGCAGGTGCACCACGTCCGGCAGCTCGGCCAGGAGCGGGTGCGCCTGCGCGCGGTCCAGGCGGTATTTGCCGCACATGACCTCGACGGAGGCCGGGGGCGCGTCGGCGTCGACCTCGGCATCGGTATCGGCGTCGACCTCGGTCTCGGCCCCGAGGGAGGTCGGCCGCGTCGCCAGCCACCGCTCGAAGTCCACCGCCCGCTCCGCCGCCACCGGCCCCTCCGCCCCCGCGTCCGCCAGCAGGTGCGCCGAGCCGTGCGGCAGCAGCACCAGGTCGCCCGGCCCCAGCGGGATCCGGCGGCGCCCCTCGTCGAGGAGGAGCTGGCAGCTGCCCGCAAGGACCACGTGGAAGCCCGCCCCTTCGTACGCGGACAGCCGGGCGCACCAGCTCCCGGACGCCCGCACCCGGTTCGCCGAGGGGCTGCCCACGCGTACTGCGGAGATCGCGTCGCTCACCACGTCCATGTGGAGAGAGCGTACGGGACGGTGAGACGCTCGCGTATCCAAGTGAGGCTCCAGGGCATTGAAGCGCTCATCTCCGCTTCCTACCGTGAGGTGCAGTCGTAGAGAGTCGTGGACAGCCAGGGAAAAGGGGACGCCGTGGAGCGGTTCGTGCTGGGGGACGTCGAAGTGCTGCGGGTCGAGGAGATGCGGGGGCGGTTCGGGTCCGGGCGGGTGCTCGTGCCGGGCTGTCCGCCCGAGGTGTGGGACGCCAACGCCGGTTGGCTGGCGCCGGACTTCTGGGAGCCGGAGGCCGACCAGGTCGTCGGCGTCGTACAGACCTGGGTGCTGCGCAGCGAGGGGCGTACGGTCCTCGTCGACACAGGTGTCGGCAACGGGCGGCGGCGGCCCGGCTCGCCGCACTTCCACGGCCTGGAGACGGACTACCTCGGCCGGCTCGCGGCGGTCGGCGTGCGCCCCGAGGACGTGGACGTCGTCGTCAACACCCACCTGCACGGGGACCACGTGGGCTGGAACACCCGCGCGGAGGGCGACGACTGGGTGCCCACGTTCCCGAACGCCACCTACCTCATGCCCGCCGCCGACCACGCCCGCTTCTCGCCCGAGGGCGCCGCCGCGCTGCCCGCGCCCCGCGACCCCGCCGAGCGCGGCCGCCGCGAGGACCACCGGAACGTCTTCGCGGACAGCGTCGCACCGGTGCTGCGGGCCGGGCAGGCCGAGCTGTGGGAGGACGCGTACCGCATCGACGGCCAGCTGACCCTCGAACCCGCCCCCGGCCACACCCCCGGCTCGTCCGTCCTGCGCCTGGCCTCCGGCACGGACCGGGCCGTCTTCGTGGGCGATCTGCTGCACACCCCGGTGCAGATCCTGGAGCCGGAGTGCAGCAGCTGCCTCTGCGAGGACCCGAAGGCCGCGGCCGTCAGCCGGCGGCGGGTGCTCGAACGGGCCGCCGACGAGAGGGAGTTGTTCGTGCCCGCACACTTCGGCGGCGCGGGCGCGGCCGAAGTCCGGCGCGAGGGCGAGAAGTTCGCCGTACGACAGTGGCGTACTGGCTAGAACGCTCTATCTAGCGCGACTACATGGTGAAGTCCGCGGGCCCGCCCAAGTCCCACGCCTCCCACATTGCCCCCGCGAACGCCGCCGCCAGCTTCCGCTCGCCGTGCTCGTTCGGGTGCGTCCCGTCGTACGTGTCGAGATGGATGTCGTACGCGGGCGGCGGCGAGGCCAGGAGCAGCGCGGAGGCGGCCGTGTCCAGGTCGGCGACCGTCTTGGCGAGGAGTTCGTTGAAGCGGTCGACCTCGGCGGCGAAGTCGGGGTCGTCCGCGGCGCGGACGTTCGGGATGACGGGCAGCACGGCGAGGGCCACGCGCGGGTTGGCGCGGCGGGCCTCGGCGACGAAGCGGCGCACGTTGTCGGCGGTCTGCTCGGCGTTGGTGTAGAAGCCCAGGTCGATCAGGCCGAGGGAGACGAGGACGACGTCCGCGCGGTGCGCGGTGACGGCGTCGCCGATCAGGGGGACCATGTGCTGCCAGCCCTCGCCCCAGCCCGCCAAGTGGCGGCGCGGGAAGTCGGGTTCGGCGTACTCGTACGACGTGGGGGCCTCGGTGGCCTTGTCGTACAGCGTCTCCCGAGGGCCGACGATCTTGAAGGGGGCGCCGTGGGTGGCGCACAGGTGGCGCCACATCCAGTAGCGCCAGGTGTGTTCCCCGGCGCTTCCGATGGTCATCGAGTCGCCGACGAACATGAACCTGAGCATCCGCTCATCATCGCGCCACCGCGGGGGCTCCGGCCGCCGTACCGCGTGTGAGGCTGAGCACGCCGTGTGGGCCCGGGACTGGCCGCGCCGCGGGGGTGGCACGCTTGAGGCCATGCGTTCGCTTCCGCCCCTTGCCCCCGGTGCCGCCGCCACCGCCGTCGCCGTGTGCACGGTGCTCGCCCTCACCGCCCCCGCGGCCCGCGCCGACGACAAGCCGGGCAACGAAGGGTTCTCCATCAAGGACCCCCGCATCACCGAGTCCAGCGGACTCGTCGCCTCCCGCGCCCACCCCGGCATCTACTGGACCCACAACGACCAGGACAAGGGCGCCTTCCTGTACGCGGTGGACAGCAGGACGGGCAAGACGGTCGCCACGATCACCATGACGGGCGTCGGCACCCCGCGTGACGTCGAGGCCATCTCCATGGGGCCCGACGGCCAGCTGTACGTCGGCGACATCGGCGACAACCTCGGCGGCAAGTGGTCGTTCGTGTGGGTCTACAAGCTGCCCGAGCCGCAACAGCTCAAGGACCAGTCGATCCGCGCCAAGCAGTACGTCGTGAAGTACTCCGACGGCCCGCGCGACGCCGAGTCCCTGATGGTCCACCCGAAGACCGGGCGGATCTACATCGCCGACAAGAAGGAGGACGGCGAGGGCAGCCTGTACGAGGGCCCGCCGCCCGCGCAGCTGTCCACCTCGGGGACCAACGTCTTCAAGCGCGTCGCCGACATCGACCTGTGGGCGACCGACGGCGCCTTCTCGCCCAACGGCAAGCAGCTCGCCCTGCGCGGCTACCTCGGCGGGGTCACCTATCGGTGGGAGGGCCCCGGCGGGAAGATCAAGCGCGAGGGGCGGTTGAGTGTGCCGCTCCAGCGGCAGGGGGAGTCCCTGGCGTTCAGCCCGGACGGGAGTCGGCTGATGTTCGGGACCGAGGGGCAGGAGAGCGATGTTGAGCCGCGGGACGTCGAGGGTGCCGGGTCGCCCGGCGGCTCGTCGTCCGACGGTTCGTCGTCCGACGGCGACAGCGACGGCCCGCTCGGCGGCGGGTACAAGGGGGGCGCCCTTGCGCTGGCGGCGGTGCTGCTTGCCTTCTTCGGCCTGAAGCGGTTGTTCCGGCGTCGGGAAGGCTAGGTGCTCTGCTGTTTGTGATTGACCTGCGGCCCGGTGGGGGCTGGTCGCGCAGTTCCCCGCGCCCCTAAAAACAACGGGGCTCGGCTCGCAGTCGGGTGCCCCGCGCCCCTTTCGGGGCGCCTACTCCTGCGTCAGGCGTACCTCGTAGTGCAGCGTCGCGTCCCTGCGCAGTTTGTGTGTGAGGGGTACGAGGACGCCCTGCTGCAGCGGGTACTTGCGGGCGATCAGCTTCGCCGCGCGCCGGTACTCCGCGGTGCCCTTCTCAAGAAGGCGCACCCGGGCCGCGACCTCGGGCCCGGTGGGCTTGCCGCCGAGGGTCGAGGGGGCGATCTCGATCTCGGGGTTGTTGCGCAACCGTTTGACCTTGCCCGCGCGGCCGTAGGTGCGGAAGTAGGCGTGGTCGCCGTCGACCGCGATGTGCACGGGCGTGCCGACGCCCTTGCCGTTCTTGCGGTGGCTGGTGAGCAGGACGGTCTTCTGTTTCACGAACCGCGCGAGCTCCGGGCTCGCCGGCGGAGCGGGAGCAGGCTTCCTGTCTCCATGCAGATTCATGTCTCCATACAGACACTGATCGCCCGCTCTGTCACCTCCGCGCGCGCTGCTCCACGAGCACCTCGAGCCCGTCCAGGATCCGCTGCAGACCGAACTCGAAGTGGTCGAATTCCGAGCCGAACGAGTCCTCGGAGAGCCCCGCGATCAGCGGATACTTGCCGCTCTCCATGATCCGCTCCAGGACCGGTCGCTGCGCGTCCCAGAACGCCTCGTCCGTCAGCTCGGTCTCCTCGGCGGCCTGGGCCGCCTGCACCTGGGTGCGCGCGACCCCGGCGACGTACCCCTCGATCACGATCAGCACGGAGATCAGCTCGACGTCGCGCAGCCCCATCGGCTTGATGAACGACAGCACCCGCTCCAGGCCCTCGACCACGCTCGGGCCGAGCACCGGACGCGCCTGGTTGACCTGGAGCAGCCAGGGGTGTTTGCGGTGCTGCTCCAACGTCGCGCGCGCGTGGGCCTCCAGGGCCGCGCGCCAGTGGCCCGTGGGCGTGGCGCTCTCCTCGCCGGGCGCCTGTACGTGGTTGAGCATCAGGTCGAGCAGTTCGGCCTTGCCGGGGACGTACCGGTACAGCGACATCGTGCCCGTGCCGAGCTCCGTGGAGAGTCGGCGCATGGACACCGCGGCGATGCCCTCGGCGTCGGCGAGGCGCACGGCGGTGCTGACGATCCGCTCCAGGGTCAGCCCCGGTTTGGGTCCGCGTGTGGGGCGCTCGCCGCTGCCCCACATCAGTTCCAGGCTGCGTGTGACGTCGCCGCTGCCGCTGGTCTCCGTGGTCGCCATGGATCTCACGATAAGCCCTTGGGGCGAAACTGGGTACGGTGTACTCTCGATTGGGTACGGTGTACTCAGCGCACTTGGAGGGGTAGTGAGCAGCAGCGACCACGCGGTCTTCGCCCGCGGCCTGGAGAAGCGGTACGGCGACAAGCGGGCCCTCGACGGCTTCGACCTGACCGTCGAGCACGGCACGGTGCACGGCCTGCTCGGGCCGAACGGCGCGGGCAAGACCACGGCGGTGCGCGCCCTGGCGACGCTGATCAGGCTCGACGGCGGCCGGGCCACGGTCGGCGGCGCGGACGTCGGGCGCGAGGCCCGCCAGGTCCGCTCCCGCATCGGCCTCACCGGTCAGTACGCCGCGGTGGACGAGATCCTCACCGGCCGGCAGAACCTGGAGATGTTCGGCCGCCTGTTCCACCTGGGCGGCCGGAACGCCGCGCGCCGGGCGCAGGAACTGCTCGAGCAGTTCGGCCTGGAAGCCGCCGCCGACAAGGGCGCCGGGCAGTACAGCGGCGGCATGCGGCGCCGCCTCGACCTCGCCGCCTCGATGATCCTCGCCCCGTCCGTCCTGTTCCTGGACGAGCCGACGACCGGCCTCGACCCGCGCGGCCGCAGCGAAGTCTGGGATTCCGTACGCAACTTGGTGACGGGCGGAACGACCGTTCTGCTCACCACGCAGTATCTGGAGGAGGCCGACCGGCTCGCCTCCCGCATCACCGTCATCGACCAGGGCCGCGCCATCGCCGACGACACCCCCGACGGCCTCAAGGCGACCGTCGGCGGCAGCCACCTGGAGGTCGTGGTCGCCGAGGCCGCCGACCTGCCGGCCGCCGAGAAGGCCGTCGCGCGGGTCGCGAAGGGCGCGCCGGAGACCGTGCACGCGGAACGGCGCGTGCAGGCCGCGGTCACCGACCGCGTCGCCGCGCTGACCGACGTCGCCCGCACCCTCCAGGACGAGGGCATCGCCGTCGAGGACATCGGGCTGCGGCGCCCGAGCCTGGACGACGTGTTCCTGCAGCTGACGGGGGACCGGCCCGCACAGGACCGCGACGCGGACGGCGCGTACGCCACGTACGAGAAGGCGGAGGCGGCGGCATGAGTGACGCGACGACGTCGCTGCCCGAAACGCGGGCCGGAGCGTCCCCGGCCCTCGCGGGCCCCACCCGCGGGCGGGCCCACTGGGCGCTCGCCGACACCCTCAACATCACCCGCCGCTACCTCACCCACTTCCAGCGCCAGCCGATCACCATCGCCTGGCAGCTCGGCTTCCCCATCATCAGCGTGCTCCTGTACGGCTTCGTCTTCGGCGAGGCCATGAAGACCCCCGGCAACGAGGGCGACTACAAGCAGTTCCTGATGCCCGGCATGTTCGTGATGACGATGGCCTTCGGCTTCATGAACACCGCGATGGGCGTCGCGATGGACGCCTCCAAGGGCGTCATCGACCGCTTCCGTTCCATGCCCATGGCGCCGTCGGCGGTGTCGGCCGGACGCGGTCTGTCCGATCTCGTCGTGGCCTGCGCCGAGTTGACGATCCTCGCGCTGACGGCCCTCGCGATCGGCTGGCGCCCCGGCAACGGCGTCCTGAACACGGTGGCCGCCTTCGCCCTCCTGCTCCTTCTCCGCTTCAGCCTGATCTGGGTGGGCGTCTGGCTCGGCCTGGTCGTGCCGACCCCGCAGGCGGCGGGCAGCCTGTACGGGGTGGCGTTCCCGCTGACCATGATCTCCAGCGTGTTCGTGGCCCCGTCCCTGATGCCGGATTGGCTGGGACCGATCGCCGCGTGGAACCCGGTGTCGTCCACGGGCACGGCGGCCCGCGAACTCTTCGGCAACCCCGGTGCGGGCGGCTCGAGTTGGATCGAGCAGAACGCGGTGCTGATGGCGGTGGTGTGGCCGCTGGTGGTGACGGCGGTGTTCCTGCCGCTGGCGGTGCGGAGGTTCAAGCGGCTGAGCCGCTGAGTCCGGCAACGCAAGAGGGCCTGGTGCGCGCGGCGTACCAGGCCCTCTTGTTCACGTACGTACGTTGCGTACCGCTACAGCTTCTCGATCACGTAGTCGACGCACTTCGTGAGCGCCTCGACGTCCGCCGGGTCGATCGCCGGGAACATCGCGACGCGGAGCTGGTTGCGGCCCAGCTTGCGGTACGGCTCCGTGTCCACGATGCCGTTGGCGCGCAGCGCCTTGGCGACGGCGGCCGCGTCGACCTCGTCGGAGAAGTCGATGGTGCCGATGACCTGCGAGCGCTTGGCCGGGTCCGTGACGAACGGCGTCGCGTACTTGGACTCCTCCGCCCAGCCGTACAGCGTCCGCGCGGACGTCGCGGTGCGGCGCACCGACCAGTCGAGGCCGCCCTGGCCGTTGATCCAGTCGAGCTGCTCGGCGAGCAGGAACAGGGTGGCGAGCGCGGGGGTGTTGTACGTCTGGTTCTTGCGGGAGTTGTCGATGGCCGTGGGCAGGCTGAAGAACTCCGGTACGTGGCGGCCGCTCGCGTGCACGCGCTCGGCGCGCTCGATGGCGGCCGGGGAGAACGCGGCCACCCACAGGCCGCCGTCCGAGGCGAAGGACTTCTGCGGGGCGAAGTAGTAGACGTCGCTCTGCGCGATGTCGACGGGCAGGCCGCCCGCGCCGGACGTGGCGTCCACGAGGACCAGGGCGCCGTCGTCGGCGCCCGCGACCCGCTCGATGGGGGCGGCCACGCCGGTGGACGTCTCGTTGTGCGTGAACGCGTACACGTCCACGCCCTGCTCGGCCTCGGGGTCGGGGTGCGTGCCCGGGTCGGAGGTGATGACGGTCGGCTCCGCCAGCCACGGGGCGAGCTTGGCCGCCTTCGCGAACTTGGAGCTGAACTCCCCGAAGGAGAGGTGCTGGGACTTGTTCTCGATCAGGCCGTGCGTCGCGATGTCCCAGAACGCGGTGGAGCCGCCGTTGCCGAGGACCACCTCGTAGCCCTCGGGGAACTGGAACAGGTCGCGCACGCCCTCGCGGACGCGGCCCACGAGGTTCTTCACCGGGGCCTGGCGGTGGGACGTGCCAAGCAGGGAGGTGCCGGTGGCGGCCAGGGCGTCCAGCGCCTGTGTCCGCACCTTGGAGGGGCCCGCGCCGAAACGGCCGTCGGCGGGCTTGATGTCAGCGGGAATCTGGATCTCAGCCACGGAAGGGAGCGTAGCCGCTCGGGGAGATCTTCGGCGGCCCCGTTCCACCCCGCGAGACGGCCCGTCCCGGGCGCGAGCCGGGCTTGAGCCGGGGTTGACCGGACTTGATCCGGGGTTGAGCGGCGCGGACGCCTTCAAGTACTGGCGGTCCGGCATTAAGCACTGGCGGGCCCGGCCCCCCACGGACGACGATGGCCCGCATGAGCGATCAACCCGCACGATGGACGCAGGCGACCGTCTACCCCGACATGTGGGCCGACCCGGACGACGACCCCCGCAACAGCGAGGGCACCGCCCCGGACGGTGAGCTGCCGACGCTCCTCGACTTCCTGTCGGGGTACCGCATGACCCTGCGGATGAAGTGCGAGGGCCTGGACGCGGAGCAACTGGCCCGCCGTTCGGTGCCGCCGTCGACGATGTCGCTGCTCGGCCTGGTCCGGCACCTCGCCGAGGTGGAGCGGGACTGGCGCAACTGGATCACCGACGACGACCCGCTGCCGAAGCTGTACGGCGAGCGGGACGCGGACTTCCACGGCGCGCTCGCCGACCAGGCCGTCGTCGACGCCGCGTACGCCGACCTGGAGCGCGAGCAGGCCGAGACCGACGCCGCGCTGGCCGGGCACCCGGACCTGGGCGAGCGCCGGGGGAAGGACGGCACCTCGGTGCGGGAGCTGATGGTGCACCGGATCGAGGAGTACGCCCGGCATTGCGGGCACGCGGACCTGCTGCGCGAGTGCGTGGACGGGCGGGTGGGGCAGTGACGCGGGCCGCGGGGGGCGGCGCTCCACGGTGACGGTCGGGGGGGTGCCCGGCTACTCGGAAGACGCCCCCGGGCTCCCCCGCCCGGCCGCCCCCGCCGGCGGCACCTTCGCCTTCCCCCGTCCCACCTGAGTCCGCACCGCCCCCATGCTCGCCGCGATGACCAGGGTGATCGCGGCCGCCTCCACGAGCGCCAGGCCCTGGTCGAGGATCAGGAAGCCCGCGATCGCGGCGATGGCCGGTTCGAGGCTCATCATGACCGCGAACGTGGACGCGGGCAGGCGGCGCAGGGCGAGGAGTTCGAGGGTGTAGGGCAGGACGGACGACATGACGGCCACGGCCGCGGCGAGGCCCAGCGTGCTGGGGACCGTGAGCTTCGAGCCCGACTCGATGATGCCCAGGGGCAGGACGATGATCGCCGCCACCGCCATGGCCAGGGCCAGGCCGTCGGCCTGCGGGAAGCGGCGGCCCGCGCGGGCGCTGAAGACGATGTACGTCGCCCACATCGCGCCCGCCCCCAGCGCGTACGCCACCCCGACCTTGTCGAGCGCCCCGAAGCCGCCGCCCCCGCCCAGCAGGAAGACACCGCACAGGGCGAGGCCCGCCCAGACGACGTTGACCGCGCGGCGGGACGCGATGACCGAGAGGGCCAGCGGGCCGAGGACTTCGAGGGTGACGGCGGGGCCCAGCGGGATGCGGTCGACCGCCTGGTAGAAGAGGCCGTTCATCGCGGCGAGCGTCGCGCCGAAGGCCAGCACCGTGCCCCAGTCGGCGCGCGAGTGCCCGCGCAGCCGGGGGCGGCAGATGACGAGAAGGACGATCGCGGCGAAGAGGAGGCGGAGGGTGACGACGCCGAGCGCCCCGGCGCGCGGCATCAGGCTGACGGCGATCGCCCCGCCGAACTGCACGGAGACGCAGCCCGCGAGGACCAGGCCGATGGGAGCGAGCGCGGCGCGTCGGCTGCCGCCCATACCGTCGGCCGCCGCCGCGTCGGCCGCTCCCGCTTCGGCCGCCCCCGCGACCTCCGGCTGCCCGACCGTCGCCGGGGCCTCCACCGCTGCCGGTACGGCGCCCGGGGCCGGGGCACCGCCGCCCTCGACCGCAGCCGACCCGTCCGTACGCGAGATGTTCACGCCAAGCCTTTCCCGCCGTCGCTGCCGCGACGAACCTTCCGTACAGTCCAACCTCATGCACTCCGTCGTCCAAGGTAATGGACTGCGTCAGGGTTGTGAAACCCCTTTACGGCTTACGAGGGCGGAGTGTGGCGAGGCGTACATCTCACCGGTCACCTCACCGGCATCTCACCGGTCATCTCCCCGGTCAAGGCCTTCGGCCAGTACCTCCGCGAGGTGCCGCGCCCGCACCCCCGCCAGCTGCTCCAACTGCGTACGGCACGAGAAGCCGTCCGCCAGCACCTCCGCCCCGGCAGGCGCCCGCCGCACGGACGGCAGCAGCTGCTCCTCCGCACACGCCGCCGACACCTCGTAATGCCCCTTCTCGAAGCCGAAGTTGCCCGCGAGGCCGCAGCAGCCGCCGGTCAGGTCGCCGTCCAGGCCCGCGGCGGCGCGCAGCCTGCGCTCGGCCGCGTCGCCGAGGACGGCGTGCTGGTGGCAGTGGGTCTGGCCGACGACGGGGCGGGCCAGGCGCGGCGGGCGCCAGTCGGGGGCGTACTCCTCCAGGGTCTGGGCGAAGGTGCGGACGGAGGCGGCGAGCGTGTGCGCGGAATCGGACCCGGCCAGTTCCACCAGGTCCGTCTTCAGGGCCGCCCCGCAGCTGGGCTCCAGGACGACGAGCGGAGTGCCCTCGCCCAGGCGCTCCAGGAGCGGACGCATCAGCTCCAGGGTGTGGCGCTGCACGGCACGGGCCTGGTCGAGCTGCCCCGTGGAGACGTACGTCAGGCCGCAGCACACGCCGTCCGGCGGCAGCACGACCGTCAGGCCCGCGGCTTCGAGTACGCGTACGGCGGCACGCGCCACGGACGGCGAGAGGTGGTCGGTGAAGGTGTCGGGCCACAGGACGACGGTGCGGCGCCCGGGGCCAACGCCCGGAGCGGGCGTCTGGCCGCGCCCCCGCCACCACCGCCGAAACGTCCGCGGCGCCACCCGCGGCAGCGCCCGTCGCGGCTCGATGCCGCCGATGCGCTTGGCGAGTGCGGCCAGCGGGCCCACGGACGCGAGCAGGTTGACGAGCCGGGCCGTGCGCGTCGCGGCCACGGCGCGCAGCCAGCGCGGCAGGCCACCCATCGTGTAGTGCGCGGCGGGCCTGCGCCGCCCGGCGTAGTGGTGGTGCAGGAACTCGGCCTTGTACGTGGCCATGTCGACGCCGACCGGGCAGTCGGAGCGGCAGCCCTTGCAGGACAGGCACAGGTCGAGCGCGTCGCGTACCTCCGTCGAGCGCCAGCCGTCCGTGACCACCTCGCCCGCCAGCATCTCGTGCAGCAGGCGGGCGCGGCCGCGCGTGGAGTGCTCCTCCTCGCCGGTCGCGCGGAAGGAGGGGCACATGACGCCGCCGCCCGAAGCGGCCGTCGGCGTACGGCACTTGGCGACGCCCACGCACCTGCGGACGGCCGCCGAGAAGTCGCCGCCGTCGTGCGGGTAGCCGAAGGCGACGTCGACGGGTTCGCGCGGGAGGGGTGTGAAGCGGAGGTTGGTGTCGAGGGGGGCCGGGCGGACCAGCATGTCGGGGTTGAGGAGGCCCGCCGGGTCCCAGAGGTCCTTGACCTGCTCGAAGAGGCCGACGAGCGCGGGGCCGTACATCTTCGGGAGCAGCTCCGCGCGGGCCTGGCCGTCGCCGTGTTCGCCGGAGAGGGAGCCGCCGTGCGCGACGACGAGGTCGGCGAGGTCTTCGGAGAAGCGGCGGAATCGGCCCACGCCCGCATCCGTGAGGAGATCGAAATCAATCCGTACGTGGATGCAGCCGTCGCCGAAGTGTCCGTACGGAGTGCCGCGCAGGCCGTGCTCGGCGAGCAGCGCGCGGAAGTCCCGCAGGTAGGGCCCGAGTCGGGCGGGCGGCACCGCGCAGTCCTCCCAGCCGGGCCAGGCCTCGCTGCCGTCGGGCATGCGGGTTGCTGTGCCGGAGGCGTCCTCGCGCACCCGCCACAGGGCGCGCTGCCGTGCCGGGTCGCCGACGACGACGGCGTCCACGCAGTCCGCGGCGCGCACGATCGCGGTGGCGTGCGCCTGTGCCTCTTCCGTCGTGTCGCCGCCCGTCTCCACGAACAGCCAGGCGCCGCCCTTGGGCAGGCCGCGCGTGTAGCGCACGAGGTCGGCGGCCATGCCCTCGATGGTGAGGGGGTGGTGCGGGAGCAGGCCGGCCGCCGCCTCGGCCGCCGCGCTCTCGTCGGCGTACCCGAGGACGGCGAGCGCCCGCGCGCGCGGCGCCTCGACGAGACGGACGGTGGCCTCGGTGAGGATGCCGAGGGTGCCTTCGCTGCCGCAGAAGAAGCGGGGCAGGTCGGGGCCGCGTTCGGGGAGGAGGGCGTCGAGGGCGTAGCCGGAGATGCGGCGGGGGAGGTCGGGGAAGCCGGTGCGGAGGTCGGCCAGGTGGCCTTCCACCAGGGCTTTGAGGCCTGCGGGGGCGCCGTCCCAACTGCCGTGGGCGAGCGTGCGCGGAGTGCCGCCCTCCCCGCTCACCACCTTGAGTTCGTGGACGTTGTCGGCGGTCGTGCCCCACGCCACCGAGTGCGAGCCGCAGGAGTTGTTGCCGATCATGCCGCCGAGGGTGCAGCGGCTGTGGGTGGAGGGGTCGGGGCCGAAGGTGAGTCCGTGGGCGGCGGCCGCGTCCCTGAGGGTGTCGAGTACGACACCGGGTTGCACGCGGGCCGTCCGCCCCTGGGGATCCAGATCGAGGATCCGGTCCATGTGGCGGGTGAAGTCGAGGACGACGCCGGTGCCGGTGGCCTGGCCGGCGATGGAGGTGCCGGCGCCTCTGGCGACGACGGGCACGCCGTGGTCGCGGCACGCGGCGAGGGTGGCCGCGACGTCGGCGGTGTCGCGCGGGGCGACGACGGCACGCGGGACGCGGCGGTAGTTGGACGCGTCCATGGTGACCAGGGCTCGCCCGGTCACGGAGAAGTCCACGTCCCCGCGTACTGCTTGCCGCAGGGCCTGCTCCAGGTTGTTTCCGTTAGCCATGCCTCAGAGGGTGCCCAGCGGCGCACGCCTACGCACTGCGGGACGCGCGCTCGCCTTTCGCCGGGCCGTGGGGTGCGGACCCGGGCGGGGCGGAGGAAGGCGAAGACGGCACCCTGAGCCGGGACTTACCATCGGAGTACATCAGCCTGAGCGAACGCACTGGGGTGACCGTGAGCAACTGGGCCGACTTGACGAGCGGCAAGCGGATCAAGCACCTGCGGGGCTCGGATCTGACGCAGCAGGGGCTCGCCGAGGCTGCTGGGCTGTCCCTCGCGTTGGTGCAGAAAGCCGAGCAGGACCGCGGTGAGCTGTCGGTCGGCTCGCTGCTCAGGCTCGCGCACGCGTTGAACACGGACGTATCCGTGATCCTGGGGCAGCAGGCTCCGCGCCGGGGCATGAGCCGGGATGTCAGGACTGCTGTACGACGGCTTTCCGATGCCGTGCACGACAGTGCCCTCGGTGACTGGGACGGCATTGAGGACCCGAGCACGCTCACCGAGCTGACGACCGCTCATGATCGTGTGTGTGTCACCTACTGGCGAGGTGAGTACGGGGAGTTGAGCGAACTCATCGCCAAGGTGCTGCTCGAAGGGACCGTCCGGCACGGGCAAGCGACGGGCAGTGAACGTGTACGCCTGGGCTCGGTCCTGGCGAGCACTTACCAGTTCGCGTCCTCGGCCGCGATCCTGCTCGGGCAGCGGGATCTCGCCTTGAGCGCGCTCACTTCCGCGCGCCATCTGGCAGAGGACTCCGGTGACGCTGTGCTCGCCGCGCTCCTGGAGTCGACGTTGTCGTGGATTCACCTGCGGAGCGCGAAGGTTCCCCGGGCGGTCGCCGTCGCGGAACGGGCAGCCCTGCAGATCGAGCCGTCGTTCAGCAGGGCGGCCCGCCCCCAACTGATGGCGTACGGGCGGTTGATGATCTCCGCGGCCGTAGCTGCCTCGCGCAGGGGAGACGCCGCGTCCGCGGACGACTACCTGTCGCAGGCCCACGCGGCAGCGGCCCGGCTCGGCCGCGACGAGGCGATGTACGGCACGCATTTCGGCCCTACCGCGGCGAACACCGAGGCGGTGGGCATCGCCGTGGCACTGGGAAACCACGGCAAGGCACTGAAACTGGCCGCGCAGACTCAGCTGCCTGCTTCCATGCCCAAACTCGCCCGCAACCGCTACAAACTCGACGTCGCCCTCGCGCAGTGCTCCGCCGGACTCCACGACCAGGCCGGAGACACCCTGATCGAAGTGGGCCTCGATGCCCCGGAGTGGGTCAGGCACCAGGCGCTGCCCGGCGTCATCGGGAAGCGCCTCGCGAAGGTCTCCACGGCACGTGTGCGCCGCATCAGCGACCTGATCGGCGTACCGCTGATCGCATAGGCCCTACGGAGCGTACGAGTTGGGCTCGGGCAACCTCGCCCAGCCGTACGCCTCGTCACTTCACTCTGCGTGATCGTGCAGGCACGCTTGCCGCATGGTCGGTTTCGACAGCGAACAGAGGCAGGAGCGGGCAGGGACCCGCCGGACCGAGGGTGACGTGCGGCGGCGCCGGGCACTGGCCGACGCGGCGGCGGGCGTCGCACCGGGCGAGGCCGGCGTACCGGCTCGGGCCGCGAGGATAGGTCGCTTCCGCTGTGTGATCTACCTGTGCGGTGCCGCGAACACGGACATCGTGACGCCTCGCAAGGAGTGCACCGAGTACGCCGAGGCGTTCGGGTGGGAGATCACGGACGTGATCGAGGAGTACGCCGGGCTGCTGCCACCGTATGGGCGTGAGGGACTGGCGCAAGCCATCGAGCGCATCAACTCCCGCGCGGCGGGAGCCGTACTCACGGCATGGCGCTCGATGATCTCGCCGGTCGCCCAGGAGTACGACGAGGTGGCGCGCGAGATCGAGAAGGCGGGGGGTTTCCTGCACGTCAAGGAGCCGGCGCACGGCGGGCTGGGCGGCGCGATGACGGGCAGGGATGCATCGTGAACCTCCACGAGAACAGAGCGATCTCCGACTGGCTGGCGCACGCCCACCCCGTCCCCGCCCAAGCCCGCGCGGAGTGGTCGCACCACGGCATCGCCCTGCTCCCACTCGGCCACCGCTTCGACGCCGTACGCGTCCCCGCCGACCGCGTCCACGCCGCCGTGGGCAGCGACGAATCCCGAACAGTGGCCGCCGCCCTGGCCGATTGGCTGCACGGCCCGGTCATCCGGGACACCCGCAGCGGCGACCGGCCGTACTACGTGCTGGTCGCCCCGTCCGCCGACTGGCAGGGCGACGAGGAACGCCTCGGCACCGACACCTACCTCGGCGTACCCCGCCCCGGCTTCCTCTCACTGCTCGCGGCCTGGGTGGTCCCACCCCAGCACCCCGGCAACCTCTGCGACCCGGCACACTTGCGCGCCCTGCTCTCGACCGCGGACGCCCTGAGGAGGGTTGAACCATGAGCCTGCCCCACCCCACCTCGCCCCTGCCCGACGACGAGGCGTCCCGCCTCTTCGCCGCCTACATGCAGCACCTTCGCCACTGCCCGCAGGACCACATCACGATCCAGTGCGCCGAGGGCACCCGCCTGCGCCGGACGTGGCGCGAGGCCGAAAGCGAAGCAGCACGGACGGCGCCCGCCCCGTGGGCCCTGCGCCGAATGGCTCCGCTGCGCAACGGCTCACCCTCGCCATGGCGGTACGCGGGCCTGGACGCGGCGACGCAGACCGGCCGCTGGATCGGCGAGGGCGGGAAGGCACTGCCCGCCGAACTCGGCAAGCACGGTACGAGCGTCGGCACGTACCCGCCCACGCAGGTCGGCAAGGACGGCAAGGTGGACGCGGACACCGGCCACGATGCCGAGCAGGACTGAGGAGCGGCGTCATGGACGACCGCCCGGTGCTGGTCTCCACGCAAGCCGAGGACGCGACCGCCGATCTGGTCATCGCCGAGCTGAACCGGCGCCGTGTGCCGGTCCTCCGGGTCGACCCGGCGCAGGACTTCCCTGCCCGAGCGGTGCTCACGGCCCGCCTGGGGTCCGCCGGTTGGGAGGGAGGGCTCACGGTCGGGGAGCGCACGGCCGAACTGCCTGCGGTGCGGGCGCTGTACCACCGGCGCCCGAGCCCCTACCCGACCCATTGCGGGCAGCAGGCAGCTCGGTTCGTCGCCCAGGAGAGCCGACGAGGGCTGGGCGGCGTACTGGGTGCGCTGCCGGAGTGCCTCTACTTGAGCCACCCGCAGGCCATCGCGCGAGCGGAGTACAAGCCCGCGCAGCTTGATGCGGCCGTCCGCGAAGGGCTCAAGGTTCCGGACACGCTGATCACGAACGACCCGGTGAAGGCCAAGGAGTTCTGTGCCGAACAGCCCACGGTCTACAAGCCGTTGCACGCCGGTGCGTACGAGGTGGGGGGCGAGCCCGCCGGAATCTGGGCGGCCCCGGTCGAGCCGGGCGACCTCGACGACTCGGTCGGCCACAGTGCTCACCTGTTCCAGGCCCGGGTGCCCAAGGTGGCGGACGTGCGCGCGGTTGTGGTGGGCGAGCAGGTGCTCAGCGCGCGGATCACCGCGCCGCCCGGCGTCATCGACTGGCGCGCCGCGTATCAGGATCTCGCCTACGAGTCGGTCACGTGCCCGGACGGGATACGCGAGGCTGTCGGCTTGTTCCTCGCCCGATTCGGGCTGGCCTTCGGCGCCTTCGACTTCGCCGTGACCGCCGACGGAGCATGGTGGTTCCTCGAAGTGAACCCGAACGGGCAGTGGGCCTGGCTGGAGGAGGCGGCCGGGCTGCCGATCACGTGCGCCATCGCCGACCTGTTGGAGAACGGAGCCAGCTCGTGACCGACCCCCTGCCCTCGGCACACCTGCGTGCGGACCTCGCCCGGCGCTTGTCCGAGACCGGCACTCTGCGCAGCCCGCGATGGGAGGCGGCCGTCCTGACCGTTCCCCGTGAGGCGTTCCTCTCCCACGGCTGGTTCGAGTACGACGGGGACGGCTGGTACCGGCCCGCAGCAGGGAGTTCCGAGGCCCGGCTCGCTCGTGTCTACGAGGACGACACCCTTGTGACCCAGGTGGCCGGAGCTGTCTTCCCCGACCAAGTCGAGGGCCGCATCGCCGCCGCTCCCTCGTCGTCGTCCACCTTGCCGAGCCTCGTGGTGCGGATGCTCGAAGACCTGCGCGTCGGCAAGGGCGCACGGGTCCTGGAGATCGGTACGGGCACGGGTTACTCGACCGCGTTGCTCTGCCACGTCGTCGGCGAGGACAACGTGACGACGGTCGAGGTCGACGCGGAGGTGTCCGCCCGCGCCGGGATCGCGCTCGCCGGGGCGGGGTACTGGCCCGGCCGCGTGGTCGGTGACGGCCTGGAGGGACACGAGGAAGGCGGCCCGTACGACCGCGTGATCGCCACCTGCGGGGTGCACACGGTGCCGGCCGAGTGGCTCGCGCAGACCCGGCCCGGCGGGCAGCTCCTGGTCACGGTCGGCGGCTGGATGCACGCATCCGAACTCGTACGGCTCACGGTCGCCGACGACGGCACGGCGAGCGGCCCGGTCCTCGGCGGGGGCGTCACCTTCATGCTGGCCAGGCCTCATCTGCCGCCCCCGCTAGGGGTGTTGCCAAACTTGAACGCGGGCGAGGCCGTGCCCGCGCGGCTCGGTGCGGACGTGCTCGACGACTGGACGGCGCGGTTCGTCGCGCAGTCCGCCGCGCCGCGGGCACAGCGGCTCACCTTGGAACGCAACGGTCGGACGGAACACGTCGTGATCGATGTGGAGGCCGAGGCGTGGGCCGTCGCCTTCCAGGAGGGTGCGCGGTGGATGATCCGGCAAGGCGGCTCCGTCCGCCTGTGGGACCGAATCACGGAACGCATCTCGCAGTGGCAGGCCTGTGGGCGTCCGTCGGCCGATCGCATGAGCCTGCATGTCGGCCCCGACGGACAACACCTCACGTGGCCGGAGCACCACCCGCCCACGCAGGCAGCGGTCAGCCTTCGTCGGAGTCCGGGAGCGGTTCGCCGGTTTCCAGGAGGCTCTTGAGGCTGGACAGGATGGGCGGCCAGCCCTGGCTGCACATGGAGTGCAGGGTGCCGTCGGGGTCGAACTCGTGCGTGACGGTGAGCTTGACCTGGTCGCCGCCCTGGGGGTCGAGGTCGAAGGTGACCCGCGAGCGGCGCTCGGCCGCGAGCCGGCCGCGCAGCTCCTCGCTGATGCCGACCGCCTCGGCCCATTGCGGGGTGAAGGTGTGCCAGGTGTAGGCCAGGCGGCGGTGGGGCTCGTAGGCGAGGACGACTTGCTCGGGGTCGGAGATCTCGATTCCGCCCTGCGTCCACGCGAGAGGTGAACCCTCGGCCCAGTCGGTCGTGAAGCGCACGCCCCAGTAGCGGTCGGTGAACGCCGGGTCGGTCAGGGCCTGCCAGAGCCGCTCGGGGGTGGTGCGGATGTACGTCGTGTACACGAACGTCTTGCTGTCCATGGGAGGTTGCTCCAATGCTCTCTTCAGGTCCGCGAGGGCGTTCACCCGCTCCCGGTCGAACCGGCTGATCCAGCGCTCCGCGAGGGCGTTGATCGGGGCGGCGTTCAGGTAATGCAGCTTCTCCCGCCCCTGCCTCACCGTGGTCACCAGTTCGGCGGCCTCCAGCACGGCCAGGTGCTTGCTGACCGACTGCCGGGCCATCCCGAGGTCCGCGCACAGCTCGCGCAGGGTCTGCCCGTTGCGGTCCCTGAGGCGGTCCAGCAGCCGCCGACGGCTGGGGTCGGCCAGCGCCTTGAACACCATGTCCATTGATTGTCACCCTCGGTCATGCAGCTAAACAGCTGCTCTTTTAGGATGGGCAGCCGTGTGGCTGCATGTCAACCCGGGAGGGGTGGTGGAGCCACCGGGGAGGGTGGCGGAGCGCTGTGGCTGGAAATCGGGATGCCGCCGCCAAAAAATAACCAAGCACGCTTGCTTGTTTCTGCTCCCGCTGCCATGCTCCAGGGCACACCGCCGCCGTCCCCCGAGGGGAGCGCTCCGTGCCCGACGTGCCCAAAGCTTCCGGCGCCGCCGCCACCGCCGCCGTGCTCGGCGACCTGCGCGACGAGAGCGCCGAACTCGACCGTATGGTCGGCGAGTTGGACAGTGAAGGGTGGGCCCGGCCCACCCCCGCCCCCGGCTGGACCATCGCCCACCAGATCGCCCACCTCGCCTGGACCGACCAGGCCGCCCTCCTCGCCGCCACCGACCCCGACGCGTTCACCGCGCATGCCGCCGTCGCGCTGAAGTCGCCGGACACCTTCGTCGACGACGGCGCCCGCGAAGGCGCCGCGTTGCCGCCCGCCGAGCTGCTCGCCCGCTGGCGGGACGAGCGCGACGAACTCCAGCGCGTGCTCCGGGAAGCCCCCGCCGGCGCCCGCTTCCCCTGGTACGGGCCGCCCATGTCCGCCGCCTCCGTCGCGACCGCCCGCCTCATGGAGACCTGGGCCCACGCCCAGGACGTCGCCGACGCCCTCGGCGTCCACCGCGAACCCACCGACCGGCTCCGCCACGTCGCCCGCATCGGCGTCCGCGCCCGCGACTACGCGTACGGCGTACGAGGCCGCACCCCGCCCGCCGAGGACTTCCGCGTCGAACTCCTCGCCCCGAGTGGTGACTTGTGGGTGTACGGGCCTGATGACGCGGCCCAGCGCGTCACCGGGCCCGCCCTCGACTTCTGCCTCCTCGCCACCCGCCGTGCACACCGCGACGACCTCGCCCTGCGCGCCGAAGGGCCCGACGCCGACCAGTGGCTCGACATCGCCCAGGCCTTCGCCGGGCCGCCCGGCGACGGGAGGAAACCGGCCGGGGAGGCCAAGGGGGCGGGGGCGTGAGCGAGCGGACCTCCGCCCAAAGAACCCTCCGCATCGGTAACTCCAGCGGCTTCTACGGCGACCGCCACACCGCCGTACAAGAAATGCTCACCGGCGGCCCCCTGGACGTCCTCACCGGCGACTACCTCGCCGAGCTGACCATGCTCATCCTCGGCCGCGACCGCCTCAAGGACCCGGCCCGCGGCGGCTACGCGAAGACGTTCCTCAAGCAGATGGAGGAGTGTCTCGGTGAGGCGACCGCCCGCGGCGTCCGCGTCGTCACCAACGCGGGCGGCCTCAATCCGGCGGGATTGGCTAGCGCGCTGCGGGAGTTGGCCGACCGCCTCGGCCTCGACGTACGCGTCGCCCACGTCGAAGGCGACGACCTCGGACCCCGCCACCCCGACGCCCTCACCGCCCACGCCTACCTCGGCGGCTTCGGCATCGCGGCAGCCCTGCGCGCGGGCGCCGACCTCGTCGTCACCGGGCGCGTCACCGACGCCGCCCTCGTCACCGGCCCCGCCGCCGCCCACTTCGGCTGGGGGCCCGGCGACCACGACCGGCTCGCGGGCGCCGTCGTCGCCGGGCACGTCCTGGAATGCGGCACCCAGGCCACCGGCGGCAACTATGCCTTCTTCGACGAGTTCGACCCCGCTGCTCTGGTCCGGCCCGGCTTTCCCCTCGCCGAGATCCATGCCGACGGCTCTTCCGTCATCACCAAGCACCCCGGCACCGGCGGCGTCGTCGACGTCGGCACCGTCACCGCCCAGCTTCTGTACGAGACCTCCGGCGCCCGCTACGCCGGGCCCGACGTCACCGCCCGCCTCGACACCGTCCGCCTCAGCCAGGAGGGCCCCGACCGCGTCCGCGTCGACGGCGTACGCGGTGAGGCACCGCCGCCCACCCTCAAGGCCGGACTCACCCGCCTCGGCGGGCACCGCAACGAAGTCGTGTTCGTCCTCACGGGACTCGGCATCGAGGCGAAGGCCGATCTCGTCCGTGCCCAGATCGAGGACGCGTTCGATCAGGTCAATTCCTGTCCTGGTTACGTGCATTGGGAGCTCGCCCGCACCGATCACCCCGACGCACCCACCGAGGAGACCGCCAGCGCCCTGCTGCGGCTCGTCGTGCGCGACCCGGACGCGGACGTCGTCGGCCGGGCCGTCACCGGAGCCGCGATCGAGCTCGCGCTCGGCAGCTACCCCGGGTTCCACGTCACGGCCCCGCCCGGCAAGGGGACTCCGTACGGCGTCTTCGAGGCCGTGTACGTCGACGCGACCTCCGTCGACCACGTGGCGGTCCTGGCGGAGGGCGGGCGCCGCGTGCACATCCCGGCGCCGAGCGACACGCGGGAGCTGGCCGACGTCCAACCGCCGCCGCTGCCCGAGCCCTTGGCGTACGAACACGACCGGACCCGCCGCGCCCCTCTCGGCCTCGTCGCCGGAGCCCGCAGCGGCGACAAGGGCGGGGACGCGAACGTCGGGGTGTGGGTGCGCACGGACGAGGCGTGGCGGTGGCTCGCCCACACCCTCACCGTCGAGCTGTTCCGTGAACTCCTTCCAGAGACGGCGGACTTGGCCGTGCGGCGACACGTCCTGCCCAATCTGCGTGCCCTCAACTTCGTCGTCGAGGGCATCCTCGGCGCGGGCGTCGCCTCGCAGGCCCGCTTCGACCCGCAGGCCAAGGCCCTCGGCGAGTGGCTGCGCGCCCGCCACGTCGACATACCGGAGGTATTGCTGTGACCGTGGAGGTGCAACCGTGACCGTGCTCGCGTCCGCGCTCGACCCCGCGAGCCCCGAGTACACCGCCCACCGCGAGGCCATGCTCACCAAGCTCGCCGAGCTCGACGCCGAGCAGGCCAAGGCGCTGGAGGGCGGCGGCGAGAAGTACGTCCAACGGCACCGCGACCGGGGGAAGTTGCTCGCCCGGGAGCGGATCGAGCTGCTGCTCGACCCCGACACGCCGTTCCTGGAGCTGTCCCCGCTGGCCGCCTGGGGGAGCGACTATGCGGTCGGGGCCTCCATGGTGACGGGCATCGGCGTCGTCGAAGGCGTGGAGTGCCTGATCACGGCCAATGACCCGACGGTACGCGGCGGTGCCAGCAATCCCTGGACGCTGAAGAAGGCATTTCGCGCGCACGAGATCGGGCATGCCAACCGGCTGCCGTCCATCCATCTCGTCGAGTCCGGGGGTGCCGATCTGCCCTCCCAGAAGGAGATCTTCATCCCGGGCGGCGCCCTGTTCAAGCACCTCACGCAGTCCTCGGCGGCTGGGATACCGACCATCGCCGTCGTCTTCGGGAACTCCACGGCGGGCGGCGCCTACGTGCCCGGCATGTGCGACCACGTGATCATGGTCAAGGAGCGTGCGAAGGTGTTCCTCGGCGGGCCGCCGCTGGTGAAGATGGCGACCGGCGAAGAGAGCGACGACGAGTCGCTGGGTGGCGCCGAGATGCACGCCCGCACCTCTGGCCTCGCCGACCACCTCGCCCAGGACGAACACGACGCCCTCCGCCAGACCCGCCGCGTCGTCGCCCGCCTCAACTGGCGCAAGGCGCACGCCGATCCGGCCACGCCCGCGGAGCCCCCCAAGTACGACGCCGACGAACTTCTCGGCGTCGTCCCCGGCGACCTGCGCACCCCCTTCGACCCGCGCGAGGCCATCGCGCGCCTCGTCGACGGCTCCGACTTCGACGAGTTCAAGCCGCTCTACGGCAGCAGCCTGGTCACCGGCTGGGCGAGCCTGCACGGCTACCCCCTCGGCATCCTCGCCAACGCGCAGGGCGTGCTGTTCTCCGAGGAGTCGCAGAAGGCCGCCCAGTTCATCCAGCTCGCCAACCAGCGCGACATCCCGCTCCTCTTCCTGCACAACACCACCGGCTACATGGTCGGCAAGGAGTACGAGCAGGGCGGCATCATCAAGCACGGCGCCATGATGATCAACGCGGTGTCCAACAGCCGAGTGCCGCATCTCTCCGTCCTGATGGGCGCTTCCTACGGCGCCGGGCACTACGGCATGTGCGGGCGCGCCTACGACCCCCGCTTCCTGTTCGCCTGGCCCAGCGCCAAGTCGGCGGTGATGGGGCCGCAGCAGCTCGCGGGCGTCCTGTCGATCGTCGCCCGGCAGTCGGCGGCCGCGAAGGGCAAGCCGTACGACGAGGACGCCGACGCGGCGCTGCGCGCGATGGTGGAGCAGCAGATCGAGTCCGAGTCGCTGCCGATGTTCCTCTCGGGGCGCCTTTACGACGACGGGGTCATCGACCCGCGTGACACCCGCACCGTCCTCGGCATCTGCCTGTCGGCGATCCACACGGCCCCGGTCGAGGGCGCGCGCGGCGGCTTCGGCGTCTTCAGGATGTGAGGCAAGGTGACTGAATCACTCATGGTTTCCGAATCACCCGTGATCTCCAAGCTGTTGGTCGCGAACCGGGGCGAGATCGCCTGCCGCGTCTTCCGTACGTGCCGTGAGCTGGGCATCGCCACCGTCGCCGTGCACTCCGACGCCGACGCGGACGCCCTGCACGTACGCGAGGCCGATGAGGCCGTACGCCTTCCGGGGGCGGCGCCGTCCGAGACGTATCTGCGCGGCGAGCTGATCGTGAAGGCCGCGCAGGCGGCGGGCGCCGACGCCGTCCATCCCGGCTACGGGTTCCTCTCCGAGAACGCCGAGTTCGCGCGGGCCGTCACCGACGCGGGCCTGGTGTGGATCGGGCCGCCTCCGGAGGCCATCGAGGCGATGGCGTCCAAGACGCGCGCGAAGGAGCTGATGGGCCTCGCACCGCTCGCCGCCGACGCGGTCACCGAGGCCGACCTCCCGGTGCTCGTGAAGGCGGCGGCCGGTGGCGGCGGGCGCGGGATGCGAGTCGTACGGGAACTCGCCACGCTGAAGGGCGAGTTGGAGGCCGCGCGGGCCGAGGCGGTCAGTGCCTTCGGTGACGGTGAGGTGTTCGTCGAGCCGTACGTCGAGGGCGGGCGGCACATCGAGGTGCAGGTCCTCGCGGACGCGCACGGGACGGTGTGGCCGCTCGGGACGCGCGACTGCACGCTCCAGCGCCGCCACCAGAAGGTCGTCGAGGAGTCCCCGGCGCCCGGCCTCGCCGACGAACTCGTGCGCAGGCTTGATGAATTGTCTGCGCGCGCCGCCCGCGCCACCGACTACCGGGGCGCGGGCACCGTGGAGTTCCTCGTCGCCCCCGACGGCACCCCGCACTTCCTGGAGATGAACACCCGCCTCCAGGTCGAACACCCCGTAACGGAGGCCGTGTTCGGCCTCGACCTGGTCGCCCTGCAAATCCGGATCGCGGAGGGCGAGCCGCTGGACGGCCCCGAGCCGCCGCCCGCGCGCGGGCACGCCGTCGAGGCCCGCCTGTACGCCGAGGACCCGGCGGCCGGCTGGGCCCCGCAGACCGGCACCCTGCACCGCCTGTCCGTGCCGGACGGGGTGCGCCTGGACACCGGGTACGCGGACGGCGACGCCGTCGGCGTGCACTACGACGCGATGCTGGCGAAGGTCGTCGCCCACGCGCCCACCCGGGCCGAGGCCCTCCGCAGGCTCGCGGGCGCCCTGGAGCGGACCGTGGTGCACGGCCCGGTCACCAACCGGGAGCTGCTCGTACGCTCCCTGCGGCACCCGGAGTTCACGGCGGCCCGCATGGACACGTCGTTCTACGACCGCCACCTCCCCGAGCTGACGGCGGCCGACCCCGGCCCGGCGGCCCGCCACGCCCCGCTGGCCGCCGCGCTCGCCGACGCCTGCGGCCGCTCCCGCTTCGGCGGCTGGCGCAACCTGCCCTCCCAGCCGCAGGTCAAGCGGTACCGGACCGAAGCGGACGGCGTCGAGCACGAGGTCCGGTACGAGCACCGTCGTGACGGCCTGACGGCGGCCGGCGTCCGGGTCGTGCGTGCCGCGCGCGACCTCGTCGTACTCGAAGTGGACGGCGTACGACGGGAATTCACGGTGGCCCGGTACGGTCCCTCGGCCAACGGCGAAGACCGCGTGTACGTCGGGAACGTGGCCCTCACCGCGCTGCCGCTGCTGCCCGAGCCCGCCCTGCGGCAGGAGCCGGGCTCGCTGCTCGCGCCGATGCCGGGGACGGTGCTGCGGGTGGCGGACGGCCTGGCGGAGGGCGCGCGGGTCGAGGCCGGGCAGCCGGTCGTCTGGCTGGAGGCGATGAAGATGGAGCACCGCGTCGTGGCTCCCGCCTCCGGAGTGCTCACGGCGCTGCACGCGGAACCGGGCCGGCAGGTCGAGGTGGGCGCACTGCTCGCGGTGGTCCAGGAAGACGTACAGCTCTCCGTGGTCAAAGAAGACGTACAGGAGGATCGACTGTGAAGGCTCCCGTGCTCGAAACCGAGGAACACAAGGCCCTGCGCGCGGCCGTCGCCGCCCTCGGCAAGCGCTACGGCCGCACCTACATGACCCGCGTCGTCCAGAGCGAGGGCCACCCTGACGAACTGTGGGCGGACGCCGCCAAGCTGGGCTATCTGGGCGTGAGCCTGCCCGAGGAGTACGGCGGCGGGGGCGGCGGCATCGCGGAACTCTCCATCGTCCTGGAGGAGTTGGGCGCGGCGGGCAGCCCTCTCCTCATGCTGGTGGTGTCCCCGGCGATCTGCGGCACGGTGATCGCGCGCTTCGGCACCGGGGCGCAGAAGCGGGAGTGGCTGCCGGGCCTGGCCGACGGCACCCGCACGATGGCGTTCGGCATCACCGAGCCCGACGCGGGCTCCAACTCGCACCGCATCACCACCACCGCCCGCAGGGACGGCGACGACTGGATCCTGACCGGCCGCAAAGTCTTCATCTCCGGCGTGGACATCGCCGACGCGACCCTCGTCGTCGGCCGCACCGAGGACGCCCGCACCGGCAAGCTCAAACCCTGCCTGTTCATCGTCCCGCGCGACGCGGCCGGCTTCACACGCCACCGCATCGACATGGAACTCCAGGCCCCGGAGAAGCAGTTCGAGCTGGTCCTCGACGACGTGCGGCTGCCCGCGGACGCGCTCGTCGGCGACGAGGACGCCGGCCTGCTCCAGCTCTTCGCGGGGCTCAACCCCGAGCGCATCATGACGGCGGCGTTCTCGCTGGGCATGGCGCGGTACGCGCTGTCGCGGGCGGTGGAGTACGCGAAGGAACGCACCGTGTGGCAGCAGCCCATCGGAGCCCACCAGGCCCTGGCCCACCCCCTCGCCCAGTCGCACATCGAGATCGAGCTGGCCCGCCTGATGATGCAGAAGGCGGCCCGGCTGTACGACGACGGCGACGACATGGGCGCGGGCGAGGCCGCGAACATGGCGAAGTTCGCGGCGGCCGACGCGTGCGTGAAGGCCGTGGACCAGGCGGTGCACACCCTCGGCGGGAACGGCCTGACCAAGGAGTTCGGGCTCGCCTCGCTGATCGTGGCGTCCCGGGTGGCGCGGATCGCGCCGGTGAGCCGGGAGATGATCCTGAACTACGTGTCCCACCAGAGCCTGGGCCTGCCCAAGTCGTACTAGGAGTTCTGATGGCCAGGGAGTTCTGATGGCAACCCGGACAGGTCCTGTCCTGGTCGCGGCGCCGGACCGGGGCATCGTCACCCTCACCCTCGACTCGCCCGCCAACCGCAACGCACTCTCGGCGGCGCTGGTCGGCGAACTGGCGTCCGCGCTGGAGGATGTGCGCAAGGACAACTCCGTACGAGCCCTCGTCCTCACCCACACCGGCACGACGTTCTGCGCGGGCGCGGACCTGCGCGAACCGCCGGACCCGGGGGCGTTCGTGGCGCTGCTGCGGCAGGTCGTGGAGCTGCCCAAGCCGGTGGTGGCGCGGGTGACGGGGCACGTACGGGCGGGTGGGCTCGGCCTGCTCGCGGCGTGCGACATCGCGGCGGCGGGCGGCACGGGCGCGTCGTTCGCGCTGACCGAGGTGCACATCGGTGTCGTACCGGCGGTGATCTCGCTGACCCTGCTGCCGCGCCTGGACCCGCGCGCGGCGGGCCGCTACTACCTCACCGGGGAGCGGTTCGACGCGGCGGAGGCGGCACGGATCGGCCTGATCACGGCGTACGCGACCGAGGCCGAGGACGTCGACGGGGTGCTCGCCCCCATCCTCGACGGGCTGCGCAAGGCGGCTCCGGGGGCGCTGGCCGACGCGAAGAGACTCGTCACGGCTAGGGTGCTTGACGCATTCGAACAGGAAGCGGACGCCCTCGTCGCCCTCTCGGCGCACCGCTTCGGCTCGGCCGAGGCGCGGGAGGGGATGGCGGCGTTCCTGGAACGACGGGAGCGTTCATGGGCGCTGTGACCGAGGCCGACCGCGCGCCCAAGCAGGACCGCAGCCGCGTCACCCGGCAGCGGCTCCTGGAGGCCGCCGTGTCCTGCCTCGCCGAGCACGGCTGGGCCGGATCGACGGTGTCCGTGGTGGCCGAGCGGGCCGGGGTGTCGCGCGGCGCCGCCCAGCACCACTTCCGCACCCGCGAGGAGCTGTTCACGGCTGCGGTGGAGTACGTCGCCGAGGAGCGGTCGGCCGCGCTGCGCGGGCTGTTCCCCGGCGGCGCCGACGCCGGGGCCGACCGGGCGGCGGTGATCGGCGCGCTCGTCGACCTCTACACCGGCCCCTTGTTCCGGGCCGCGCTGCATCTGTGGGTGGCGGCGTCCCACGAGGAGCAACTGGGCGGCCGGGTAGCCGAGTTGGAGGCCCGTGTCGGGCGGGAGACGCATCGCATTGCGGTGGAGCTGCTGGGTGTGGACGAGTCGCGCCCCGGCGTACGGGAGACGGTCCAGGGGCTCCTGGACATGGCGCGGGGGCTGGGCCTGGCGAACCTCCTCACGGACGACGCCGCGCGACGGAAGCGGGTTGTGGCGGAGTGGGGGCGGCTGGTGGACGAGGCGCTGCGCTGAGCCTTCCCCGCTGCGTCCATTAGCGCGCTCCGCGCGCGGGCACCCCTTCCCGAAACCGGGGGCTCCGCCCCCGGACCCCCGCTCCTCAAACGCCGGAGGGGCTATTTCCCCACCCGCCCGCCCTTACTACCTGCCGGAACAGCCGGTGAGGTTTCAGCCCGCGCGGCGGAATTTCAGCCCGCCCGGCGCTTGAGGACGAGCCGCAAAGCGGCGATCGGCGGGGGCCGTCCCACCCACCCGCGACCCCCACCCCTCCCAGCCCGTCCGGCGATTGAGGACGAGCCGCGGAGCGGCGACAGCGGGGGTCCAGGGGGCGGCAGCCCCCTGGTTACGGGAAGGGGTGGGATTGGGGAGAGCCCCGCAGGGCCCCGCCTCAGCCCGAGATCTCCCGAGGGCTCCGCGCCGCGGGCCCCACATACCGGGCGGAGGGCCGCACCAGGCGGCCGGTGCGCTTCTGCTCAAGAATGTGCGCCGACCACCCAGCAGTCCGCGCACACGTGAACATCGACGTGAACATGTGCGCCGGCACCTCCGCAAAGTCAAGGACGATCGCCGCCCAGAACTCCACGTTGGTGGCAAGCACACGATCCGGCCGACGGGCGTGCAACTCGTCAAGGGCCGCCTTCTCCAGGGCCTCGGCAACCTCGAAGCGAGGGGCACCCAGCTCACGGGCGGTACGCCGCAGAACACGGGCACGCGGATCCTCCGCGCGGTACACCCGGTGCCCGAAGCCCATCAGACGCTCACCCTTGTCCAGGGCCTGCTTGACGTACGCGACGGCGTCACCGGTGCGCTCGATCTCCTCGATCATGCCGAGGACACGGGAGGGCGCGCCACCGTGCAGCGGCCCGGACATGGCCCCGACGGCACCGGACAGCGCGGCGGCGACATCGGCGCCGGTGGAGGCGATGACGCGGGCGGTGAAGGTGGAGGCGTTCATGCCGTGCTCGGCGGCCGACGTCCAGTACGCGTCGACGGCCTGCACATGGCGCGGATCGGGCTCCCCGCGCCAGCGCCGCATGAACCGCTCGACAACGGTCTCGGCCTTGTCGATCTCGCGCTGCGGAACCATCGGCAGGCCCTGTCCGCGCGCGGACTGGGCGACGTACGAAAGCGCCATGACGGCGGCGCGCGCCAGGTCGTCGCGGGCCTGGGCCTCGTCGATGTCGAGGAGCGGGCGCAGGCCCCACACGGGGGCGAGCATGGCGAGCGCGGACTGCACGTCGACGCGGATGTCGCCGGAGTGCACGGGGATCGGGAACGGCTCGGCGGGCGGCAGGCCGGGATCGAAGGCGCCGTCGACGAGCAGCCCCCACACCTTGCCGAAGGAGACTTGGCCGACCAGGTCCTCGATGTCGACGCCCCGATAGCGCAGGGCACCGCCTTCCTTGTCCGGTTCGGCGATCTCCGTCTCGAAAGCGACGACTCCTTCAAGTCCGGGTACGAAGTCGGACATCAGGCGGCTCCTCATGATGTGTGCGACACGGTGTGTACGACGGGATGTGTACAGGATGTGTACGGGATGTCCGCGACCCGAGGCCTGGGCACTTGGGTCCGGGGTAACCCGGTGATGCCCCGCGCGGCCGGAGGTCACCCAACCGACACGGATTCGGAACGATAACCCTTGGTGCCACCCTTGGCGATGGACTGCGGCACCCAGTGCCACACATCACCTCTTGATGGGGGCGCGCGCCCGCCGACTGCCGCCGTGTGACGGGGTGTTCGTATACGGCAAGATGACCGCGTGACCGACTTCCGTGCCACTGCCTCCGACGCTTCCGGCGCATCCGACGCCTCTGACGCATCCGACGCCTCTGACGCATCCGAAGTCCCGAGTTCCGCCGGCGTGGCGGACGCCGCGGATCTGGCCGCCATGCGCGCGCACTATGTGGCCGAGGGCATCTCCGAGGCCGACTGTGCCGCCGATCCCGTCGAGCAGTTCGGGCGCTGGTTCGCGCAGGCGGCCGCCGAGGCGGCGGATCCCGCCGGGGTGATCCACGAGCCGAACGCCATGGTCGTGTCGACGGCCGACGCGCAGGGGCGGCCGAGCTCCCGCACGGTGCTCCTGAAGGGGTACGACGCGCGCGGCTTCGTCTTCTTCACGAACTACGAGTCCCGCAAGGCGCGGGACATCGACGCGAACCCGCATGTCTCGCTGCTGTTCCCCTGGCATCCGATGGGCCGCCAGGTCATCGTGACCGGCACGGCGGTGCGGACCGGGCGGGACGAGACCGTCCGCTACTTCCGCAGCCGGCCGCACGGCTCCCAGCTCGGGGCCTGGGCCAGCGCGCAGTCCTCCGTGATCGGCTCGCGCGACGAACTCGACGCTTCGTACGCCGAGTTGGCGGCGCGCTATCCGGAGGGCGAGCAGGTTCCGGCGCCGCCGCACTGGGGTGGCTACCGGGTCGTCCCGCTCGCCGTCGAGTTCTGGCAGGGGCGCACCAATCGGCTGCACGACCGCCTGTGCTATATCCGCGAGGACGTTTCCGCGGGGTGGACGCTGCGGCGCCTCTCCCCGTGACACGGCCCCGAGGCTATGCGGCGGGTCTCTCCCACCCGCCCGCCCGTTTCCAGTCGAACTGGGGTTCCGGGCCCGAAGCGCCCGCACTGCCAACCGGACGCGTGCCCGGCACCGGGCTTCCGGTGCCGCGTACGGCTGCCCGGCGTCGCTGAGCTCCGTTTCGGCGGGTTTCTCCCGCCCGCCCGTTTCCAGTCGAACTGGGGTTCCGGGCCCGAAGCGCCCGCACTGCCAACCGGACGCGTGCCCGGCACCGGGCTTCCGGTGCCGCGTACGGCTGCCCGGCGTCGCTGAGCTCCGTTTCGGCGGGTTTCTCCCGCCCGCCCGTTTCCAGTGGGACTAGGGTTTCGGGCCCGAAGCGCCCGCACTGCTCGCCGCCCTCGCGCCCGGCACCGCGCTTCCGGTGCCGGGCGCGGCTGCCTGGCGTCGCTGAGGTCCGTTTCGGCGGGATCGGCTCGTGGTGCCGGGTGTGGTCGTCCGGCGTTGCCGAGATGGTTTCGGCAGGTAGTGAGGGCGGGTGGGTGGGGGAAAGCCTGTCCGGCGTTTGAGGACGAGGCCGTTCAGGCCGATTCGGGGGTCCGGGGGCGGAGCCCCCGGCAGGAGGCTCCGCCCGCGCCGGGCGTCGGGTCGGGCGGGGCTACGAGCCCGCCAGGACCCCGTCCAAGAACGGCTCGATTGCTTCGCGCCAGCCGTCCGGGCGGTCGTAGTGGACGAGGTGACCGGCGTCGGGCACCTCGGCGTAGGCGCCGCGGGGGAGGACGCGGACCATTTCCTGGGCCTCGGCGCGGCCCAGCTCGCCGTCGAGGCCGCGGACGACCAGGGCGGGGCACTGGACCTGGACGAGCTCTTCCCAGTGCGCGTCGTACACCCAGGTCTCGCGGGACTTCAGCATCTGGGAGGGGTCGAAGACGGGGCGCCAGCCGTCCGGGCCCTCGGCCATGATCTCGGAGAAGAAGGCACCCCGCGAGGGGTTGGGCCGCTCCACCCACGGATCGTCCTCGCCGAACCACTTCCGCACGTCCGCGAGCGTCGCGAACGGCACCGGCCAGGACTTGAACCAGGCCTCCCACTCCCGCTGGGACGCGGCGCCGAGCGCCGACGCGCGCATGTCGCAGATGATCAGGCCCCGGACCAGGTCCGGGCGGCGCGCGGCGAGCTGCCAGGCGGTGAGCGCGCCCATGGAGTGCCCGATGAGCACCGCGGGGGCGAGGCCGAGCTGCTCCAGGGCGGCCTCGGCATCGTCCACGTAGGCCTCGCGGTTGAAGGGGCCCTCGGCCGGCTTGTCGCTCTGGCCGTGCCCGCGCTGGTCGAGCGCGACCGCGCGATGCCGCTCGGAGAGCCAGCGGGCGGTGCTCGCCCAGTGCGAGGCGCGGCCCATCAGGCCGTGCAGCAACAGCACCCCGCCGGGGGACGAATCGGCCTCCCTCGACTTGGGAGGGTCGGCATACTCCCAGGCGGCAAGGCTCACGCCGCCCGCGCCGGTCACGTCGATGCGCCGCACCATGGTCCCAGGCACCCCCCTTGATTCCGATCGGGACGTTCACTCACGCACCCCGGCACGCTATCGAACCCTCATTCGAAAACGGCCGTCTTGCCGCCAACACCCCTCGTTCGGGTGACCACTCTCAAGGATTGACCGCCGCCGCCGAGGGGAGATCTTCAACGGGGGGCGGGCCGCTCGGGGAAATCGGTCCGAGGGGGGTGACCCTGGGAGCTCGGGGCTCCGGGTCAGAACAGGGGAGGACAGGCCCCGGCGCTCAAGGGCGCCGGGGCCCTCTGCGTGCGGGGCGTGCGGGAGGTGCGCGGCGCGCGGCCTGCCACGCCCCGCGCGCGTCCGTTCACCAGCCGGGCACATCGTCTGCCCCCTCTCCGGCCCGCGGCCAGGACCCGGTGAACATCCGGCCAAGTCCCGATGCCGGCACGGTCAAGAGCCCTCAGGTCATATGCCTCTCGCGACAGCCTCGCACGCAAACCGTCCCCGCGCTGCGATTCGGCACACTGAATCTTGGGCTCCGGCGGGTCTCGGACTCGTCTCAACTGCCCCTGTCATAACGCCCGTTGACAGTGACGACGAGACCGGGACCCGGCCCGGAGCCGGACGCCGATCTCAGCGCTTGGCGACGAACACGTGCGACGCGACGTCCGCCGCGAGCTCGGCGGCCTCGCCGCTGCTGCCCACGAGCACCCCCCCGGCGGACTCCGTCACGCTCACGACCGAGCCGGGCTGCACGCCCGCGCGCCGGAGCGTGTACATGAGCTGGGCGTCCGTCTGGATCGGCTCGCCGATCCGGCGCACCACGACCGTCTTGCCGTCCGTGCCCGGGTCGAGGTCGATCAGGGAGACCATGCCCTCGTCCAGGAACGGGTCGGCGCCGTCCTTCTCGCCGAGCTCTTCCAGGCCCGGGATGGGGTTGCCGTACGGCGACTCGGTGGGGTGGCGCAGGAGCTCCAGGACGCGGCGCTCCACGGCCTCGCTCATCACGTGCTCCCAGCGGCAGGCCTCGGCGTGCACCTGCTCCCACTCCAGGCCGATCACGTCGACCAGCAGGCACTCGGCGAGGCGGTGCTTGCGCATCACGCGCGTGGCGAGGCGACGGCCCTCCTCGGTCAGTTCCAGGTGCCTGTCGCTGGCGACGGCCACCAGGCCGTCACGCTCCATCCGCGCCACCGTCTGGCTCACCGTCGGACCGCTCTGGTCGAGCCGCTCGGCGATCCTGGCGCGCATGGGGACGACACCCTCCTCCTCCAGCTCGAGGATGGTGCGCAAATACATCTCAGTGGTGTCAATAAGCCCCGACATGGGTGCCCCTCAGAATTCGCTCGTGCGCTGGCCCTGCCCTTAATTCTGACGCATACCACTGACAAGCGGGTTGCGCCGGGGAAACAGGCTCTACAGCGGCGGCCAGAGGCCGTATTGACAGGGTGCTGGTCCAGACCGCACCGTGATCGGCGACACGACGGGACACGGCGGGACGAAGGGGTTTCGCGGATGAGCCAGGGACCGAGCCGGAGACCGCTCCAGGGACCGGAAGACGGCGGCGGCGAGCCGCTGGCCGCGCGCTACCTCGACGCCGCCATCGACCTGCTGCGACGGGTCCGGGACGAGGAGTCCGGGGCCATCACGGCCGCCGGCGAGCTGATCGCCGACGCCGTCGCCGCCGACGGCCGCCTCTTCGCCTTCGGCGCGGGCCACTCCTCGCTGGCCGCCCAGGACGTCGTCTACCGCGCGGGCGGCCTCGCCCTGATGAACCTGCTCTCCGTGCCCGGTGCCGTCGGCGTCGACGTGATGCCCGCGACGCTCGGCTCGGCCCTGGAGCGCGTCGACGGCCTCGCGGGCGCCGTCCTCGACTCCAGCCCGGTCCGGCCCGGCGACGTCCTAGTGATCATTTCCCTCTCCGGGCGTAATTCGCTGCCCGTGGAAATGGCCATGAACGCCCGCGCGCTCGGCCTGAAGGTCATCGGCGTGACGTCGGTGGCGTACGCGACGGAGACGAAGTCGCGGCATGTTTCCGGGACCTTCCTCAAGGACCATTGCGACCTCGTCCTCGACTCCAAGATCGCCGTTGGGGACGCGGAGCTGAACGTCGACTCCGTGGACGCGCCGTTCGGGCCCGCCTCCACGATGGTCGCCAGTGCGCTTATGCAGGCCATGATGGCCTGCGCCGCGGGCGCTCTGGCCGCGCGGGGGATTCAGCCGCCCTTGCTGCGTTCCGGGAACGTGGACGGGGGGCATGACTGGAACGGGCGGGTTTTCGCTGAGTACGGGGATCGCATTTTCTACCGGCGTTGAGGGCTCCGCTGGTGGGGCGGTGTTTCACCTGCGGGCCGGTGGGGGCTTGTCGCGCAGTTCCCCGCGCCCCTGACGGGGCGCTCCTTGCCGGGCCGGAAACCGCACGGTCACCCGTAGTCCGCCGCCCGCTCCGTTCGCCTTTGCCTCCGCCTTGGCCCCGTGTGCCCGCGCGATTGCCGCCACGATCGACAGGCCCAGGCCCGCGCCCTCGTCGTGGGCGTGGGTGCGTTCGCGTAGGCGGCGGAACGGTTCGAAGAGGTGGGTGACGGTGTCGGGCGGGATGGCGGGGCCGGTGTTGGTGACCGTGACCGCGTCGGACGTCGTGGTCACCTCGACGTGGCCGCCGGGCACGTTGTGGCGTACGGCGTTCGCGACCAGGTTGTGTACGAGGCGCTCTAGCAGGACGCCGTCGCCGTGGACGGTGAGCGGGTTCGCCCGCACGGCGACCGTGACGTCGCGCCGGGCGGCCTCCTCCGCGAGCGCGTCGGCCACCTCGCGGGCGGTGACGTCCAGGGCGACGGGTTCGTGTCGCTCCAGGGTGCGGCCGTGGCCGGGGCCGTCGGGACCGGCGGTGGTGGCGAGCAGCAGTAGCCCCTCGATGAGGCGCTCGCTGTCGTCGGCGACGGAGATGAGCTTGGTGCGGATGCGGGCGACCCGCTCGGGCGCCGGGTCCCCGGCGAGCCCGATCTCGGCGGCGGCCCGCTGCACCGCCAGCGGCGTACGCAGCTCGTGCGCCGCGTTGGCCGCGAACCGCTGCTGCGCGCCGACGAGCCGCTCGATGCGGTCCAGCATGGCGTCGAAGGTGTCGGCGAGCTGCTTGAGCTCGCCCGGGGGCGCGTCCAGGGCGATGCGTTCGTGCAGGTTCGTGCCGGACAGGCGGCGCGCGCTGTCGGTGATCACGGCGACGGGGCGCAGCACCCGCCCCGCCATCCACCAGGCCAGGGCGACGGACAGCACGGCGTACGCGGCCAGGACGATCACGGACACCGAAAGGAGGCGGCCGAGCGCGGCCTCGCCCGCGGCGTCGCTGAGCCGGGTCACCGCCTGCGCGGGCACGGTGTCGACGGGCAGCATGGGCCGCGTGGGAGCGGCCGCCACCCCCTCCGTCGGCAGGGTCGCCCACGGCGGGTGCAAGGCGTCCCGGTCGACCCTGGTCCCGGGCACGGCCGTGGTGACCGCCGTACTGATCGACGAGTACAGGCCCTGCTGCACGAGCAGATACACCACGCCGGTGAGCAGCGCCCCGGCGAGGACGAGCAGGACGCCGTAGAGGGCGGTGAGCCGGGCCCGCTCGCCGTGCATGCCGAGACCGCGACCGAGACCGCGACCGAGATCGCGGGGCGCGCCGAGGCCGCCGGGTGCGCCGAGGCCGCGGGGTGCGCCGAACCTTCGGGTAGTGCTGAGCCCGCGCAGGCGGCGACCGAGACCGGGACCGAGCCTGTGACCGCGACCGCGGGGCGCGCCGAGGCCGAGGGGCGCCCCGAGCCTTCGGCCGGCGCCGAGCCCGCGCAGGCCGCGGACGCGGGCGCGGGCGCGGACGCGGGCGCCGGGCTCGCGCGGCGCGGCGGCCGCCCCCGCACCCGGGCCGCCCGGGACATCCGCGACGCCCGCGACGCCCGCGACGCCCGGGGCACCCGGGACATCCGCCCTCACAGCGAAAGCCCCGATATCCGGTACCCCGCCCCCGGCACCGTCTCCACCACCCCGGGCTCCCCGAGCTTCGCGCGGAGCTTGGAGAGGGTGACGCGGACGGCGTTGGTGCGGTAGCTGGTGTCCTCCTCCCAGACCTGTTCGATCAGGTCCTCGCCGCTGACGACCGCGCCGTCGGCGCGCAGCAGCGCCTCCAGGACGGCGAATTCCTTGCGGGACAGCGACAGGTGCCGGCCGTCGCGGCTCGCCTGGCGCCGTGCGGTGTCCAGGACGATGCCCGCCCGCTCGATGACCGGCGGCAGCGCGGGCCGGGCGCGCCGCCCGAGGGCGAGGACGCGGGCGAGCAGCTCGTCGTACGCGAACGGCTTGGTCAGGTAGTCGTCGGCGCCGAGACCGAGGCCCGCGACCCGCTCGCGCACCGTGCCCGCCGCCGTGAGCATCAGGACGCGGGTGAGGAGGCGCTGGCGTACGACACGGCGGCACACCTCGTCGCCGTGCACGCCCGGCAGGTCCCGGTCGAGCACGAGCACGTCGTACTCGCCGAGCTGGAGCTTGCGCAGCGCGGTCAGGCCGTCCGCCGCCACGTCGACCGCGAGCGCGTCGCGGCGCAGCCCGTCGGCGACCATCTCGGCCAGGAATTCCTCGTCCTCCACCAGCAGTACGCGCATGCCGCCCTGTGTACCCGAGAGCGGCATTTCGCCGGTGTAAAGGTTTGCCGTGAGAGAGACGAAACCCCGCTTCCCGTGAACCTGTGCCGCAGCGGCCGCGATCAGCGCCGGCCGCCGGTCACCGGACATCAGGGGAAGCCATGACACGTACGCCGGCCCGTAGCCGTACCCGTTCAGCCGCGCTCGCCTCCGCGGCCGCCGCCCTCGCGCTCTTCGCGACCGCCTGCTCCGGCGGTGGTGACGGCGGCGGTGACGGCGGCGGCAAGGAGGACACCGGCGGCAAGGAGAACGCCGCCGACAAGGCCTTCAAGGAGCGCGAGTGCCTGCGCAAGCACGGTCTGAAGGTCGCCGAGCCGAAGTCGGGCGAGGACACCAGCGGCATCACCATCGGCGGCGATCTCAGCAAGGAGAAGATGCAGAAGGCCCTCAAGGAGTGCACCGGCAAAGGGCCGGGATCGGCGGGCGGCGGCGGGATCTCCCAGGCCGACAAGGACAAGATGCTCAAGTACGCCCAGTGCATGCGCAAGAACGGCTACAACATGCCCGACCCGAAGTTCGAGGACGGCATGGCGCGCGCGATGCCCGCGCCCAAGGGCGCCGAGATGAAGAAGATGGAGAAGGCGGCCAAGGCGTGCAAGGGCATCGTCGGATGAGGCGGCGCACGGCAGTCGTCTCGGCGGTCGTCGCGCTGCTCGCGGTCACCGGCGCCGGTGTCGCCGTCACCGGCCTCACCGGGTCCGGCGGCGACGACGGCGGACCGGCGCGCGGAGCGGACCTGCCGCCCGCCACCGCGTCCGTCGAGCGCGGCGACCTCAGCAGCGGCACCCAGGTCGACGGCACCCTCGGCTACGCCAAGGAACGCAAGGTCAACACGGGCGGCGCGGGCATCCTCACCTGGTCGCCGGGCGCGGGCGACACGGTGCGGCGCGACGGGCGGCTGTACGAGGTCAACGGCACGCCCGTGCGCCTGATGTACGGCACCCAGCCCATGTACCGCACCCTCAAGACGGGCTCCGAGGGCGAGGACGTACGGCAGTTGGAGCGGAACCTCCAAGCCCTTGGGTACGCGGCCGGGCTCGCCGTCGACGACACGTACACCGCCGGCACGGCGGCCGCCGTCAAGCGCTGGCAGAAGGCGCACGACCGTCGGCAGACGGGCCGGGTCGGGCCCGGCGACATTGCCTTCTCGCCGGCCGCGGTGCGCGTGAAGTCCGCGGACACGGCGGTCGGCGACCAGGTGTCGCCCGGCAGGCCGGTGCTCACGACGACCGCCTCTGAACGGGTCGTACGTTTCCAACTCGACGTGTCCGAGGGCAAGTTGGCGAAGGTCGGCACGAAGGTCGAGGTGGCGCTGCCGGACGGGTCTTCGGCGTCGGGCAGGGTGGCCTCGGTCGGCCGGACCGCGAAGCCCGGCGACGACCCGGCCGACAAGACCCCGAAGATCCCGGTCACGGTGTCCTTCGACGACCCGTCCGAGGTGGGCGGCTTCGACCAGTCCCCGGTCACCGTGAACCTCACCGGCGAGACCCGCGAGGACGTCCTTTCGGTGCCGGTCAACGCGCTGCTCGCGCTGCCCGGCGGCGGGTACGGCGTGCAGGTCGTCGCGGACGGCCGGGCTCGGCAGGTGAAGGTGAGGCTCGGCATGTTCGGTTCGGGCCGGGTGGAGGTCAGCGGCCCGGGGCTGCGGGCGGGGACGAAGGTCGGGGTGCCGAAGACATGAGCACGCAGCGAAGGGTTCCGGCCGTGGGCTCCGGTGCCGCAGAGGCCGCGCACTGCGGTGTCGAAGACGTGGCCGCGGGCCCCGGCGCCGACGTCCGGGCCCGCCCGGGGACCGGCCCCCGCCCCGTCGTCCGCCTCGCCGGTGTCACCAAGGAGTACCCGGGCGGTGTCGCCGCCCTGCGCGGGGTCGATCTGGACGTCGGCGAGGGCGAACTCCTCGCCATCGTCGGCCCGTCCGGCTCCGGCAAGTCCACGCTCCTGCACATCGTCGGCACCCTCGACCGGCCCACCGCGGGCACCGTGGAGATCGCCGGGCACGACGTGGCCGCGCTGTCCGACCGGAGCCTGTCCGCGCTGCGGGCGCGCCGCATCGGCTTCGTCTTCCAGGCCTTCCACCTCGTCCCGGGCGTCAGCGCCCGCGACAACGTGGCCGAGGGCCTGCTCTACTCCGGCCTGCCACGCGCCGCGCGCCGGGCCCGCGCCGCCGAGGCCCTGGACCGCGTCGGCCTCGCCGACCGCATGCGGCACCGGCCGCACGAACTGTCCGGCGGCCAGAAGCAGCGCGTCGCCATCGCCCGCGCGGTCGTCGGCGCACCGGACCTGCTGCTCGCCGACGAACCCACCGGAGCACTCGACTCCGCCTCCGGCGAGGCGGTCATCGAACTCCTCCACGGCCTCAACTCCGAGGGCGCGACGATCGCCGTCATCACGCACGACGCGCAGATCGCGGAGCGGCTGCCCCGGCAGGTGCGGATCCGGGACGGGCGCGTGGTCGGCGACGTACGAGCGACGTACGAACGCCGTACGAGCAGGGAGCTGTGACGCGATGACCGGTAACCCTACGAAGCGGCTGCGCGCCGCCCGGCTGAGTCCCCGAGACGTCGCCCACGTCGGCGCGTCCGGGCTGCGCAGCCGGCCGATGCGCGTGGTCCTCTCCGCCCTCGGCATCGCGATCGGCATCGCCACGATGGTCGCCGTGGTCGGCGTATCGGCCTCCAGCAAGGCCCAACTCCTGGAGCGCCTCGACACGTTGGGCACGAACATGCTGGTGGCCGCGCCCGGCGACCCGATGTTCTCCGGGGAGAAGCTGACGCTGCCGAAGGGCGCCGTGGGCCGGGTGTCCCGGATCGAGGGCGTCGAGGACGTCGGCGCCACCGGCGACCTCGACCGCACGGTGCGGCGCAGCGAGAAGATCCCCGAGGGCGAGACGGGCGGCATCGCCGTCAAGGCGGCCACGGAGGGCCTGTTGGAGGTGTTGCGCGGCAAGATGGCGAGCGGTACGTGGCTCAACGCGGCCAACGCCCGCTATCCGTCGGTCGTGCTCGGCCATGTCGCCGCCCGGCGCCTCGGCATCACGTCGCCCGGCCAGCAAGTCTGGATGGACGACCGGTACTTCACGGTCATCGGCATCCTCGCCCCGCTGCCGCTCGCGCCCGACGTCGAACGCGCGGCGCTCACCGGCTGGTCGGCGTCGACGTCGCTGCTCGGCTTCGACGGCCACCCGACGTCGGTGTACGAACGCTCGGCGGACGCGGCCGTCCACGACGTACGCGAGCTGCTCGCCCCGTCGATCTCGCCGCAGAGCCCGCGGGACGTGCAGGTCACCGACCCGTCGGCGGCGCTCCAGGCGAAGGCGGCGACGGAAGGGGCCTTCTCCACCCTCCTGTTGGGCCTCGGCGGCATCGCCCTGCTGGTCGGCGGCGTGGGCGTGGCCAACACCATGATCATCTCGGTGCTCGAGCGTCGCTACGAGATCGGTCTGCGCCGTTCCCTCGGCGCGACCCGCGGCCAGATCCGGGTCCAGTTCGTCACCGAGTCCCTGATGCTGTCGGGTCTCGGCGGCCTGGCGGGCGTCGCGCTCGGCGCGGCGGCGACGGCCGCGTACGCGGCGTCCGGGGACCTGCCGTGGGTGGTGCCCCTGTGGTCGGTGACGGCGGGCTTCGGCGCGACGCTGGCCATCGGCACGGTGGCGGGCCTGTACCCGGCGGTACGGGCGTCCCACCTCTCACCGACGCTGGCGCTGCATGCGGCGTAGGCGGGGCCCTGCCGGGGGCTCCCCAATCCCACCCCTTCCCGAAACCGGGGGCTCTGCCCCCGGACCCCCGCTCCTCAAACGCCGGAGGGGCTGGATTTCCCGCCCGAAGGGCGAAAAGGGCGGGTGGGTGGGGAAAAGCCCGTCCGGCGTTTGAGGACGAGGCGCGGAGCGCCGATCAGCGGTGCCCCAGGACAGGCCCGGACCGGGCGCAGGCGGTCACCCCTCCAGCGCCCCCGCCAGGTCCAGCGCCGCCGCAACCCGCGCAGCCACGCTCTCCGCGTACGTCGCGTCCGCCCGATCGAACTGGGTGCGGGCCGCCCCCCGCAGGAACGTCACCACGCCCAGCGTCCGCCCCCGGCTGCGCAGCACCGCGCACAGGGCGTGGACGGAGGACTCCGGCCACTGCCGGGCGCGGGCCCAGTCGCGGGCGCGCTCGGCGGCGGCGAGGCCCGCGCTGGCCCGCACCGACCCGACGCGCTCTACGCACTGCGGCGCCGGATGACCCTCCATGTACCGCACGGGCAGGAGGGCCTTGCCGGCGGGCAGGCAGGGGCCGGGGGCGCCGGCGGGAGTGGCGGCGGCGCGCACCAGGCGGGTGTCGGGCTCCTCGCCGACGAGCACATCGATCAGGGCGTGGTCGGCGAACCCGGCGAGGGCGAAGTCGAGTTGGACGGTGGCCGCCTCCATGGGGTCCTCGCACTCGGCGGCGGCGCGGGCCGCGCGGTGCAGCTGCTGGGACCGGAACCGGAGCTGCGCGGCCTCCTGCTCGGTCTGCTTGGCCTCCGTCACGTCCTGGAAGAGCCAGCCGACGCCGAGCGGAACCGGCTCCTCGGCGAGCGGCGAGCCGAGCCGCAGGAACCCGCTGCGCCAGCAGCGCCGTTCGGGCTCGCCGGCCTCGCCGCGCACGGCCACCCACATCTCGGCGGGCGCGGGCGGCGCGCCTTCCGCCAGCACATGCGTGAGCGCGCTCTCCAACTCCTCGACGCCCTGGGCGAGCACCTCCCCGAGCGGCCGCCCGAGCAGCGCCGTGCGCCCCATGCCCAGGGCGCGCGCGGCGTGTTCGTTCACCACCGCGGGCCGCAGGTCGGCGTCGACGAGGACGACTCCCCAGGAGGCGTTCTCGAACAGCGCCTCGCTCAGCGCGATGGACCGCTCCAGGTCGATCTGGGCGTGCACCTCGCTGAAGGCGCAGTAGACCCCGCTGGGCTTGCCGTCGCCGCCGCGGACGGCGGCGGACTGCGTCCGTACCAGCACCCGGCCGCCGTCCTTCGTGACGAGGGCGAACTCGTCGACCTGACGCCCCGGCGCGTGCATGGCGGACATCAGCCGCCCCTCGACCTCCTCCGCGTCGGCGCTGCGCACCGCCCAGCCCGCGAACCCGGGCCGGCCGACGGCCTCCTCGGCCGTCCAGCCGAGGATGCGCTCGGCCTCGCGGTTCCAGTGCGTCACGACCCCGTCGGCGTCGAACGCGCACAACGCGGCGTCCATCCCGTCGAGCAGCGCGGCGAGCAGCTCGGCTCCGCCGGGCTCGGGCTCTTCGGGACCCAGTTCGTCGGTGGTTCCGCTCTGTCGGGAAGCACTCACCCGGACCCCCCTGCAGGCCGTGTCCTCGTTGAATGAGTCGTCCATGTCCTCACGAACCGCGTGTTCCGCACGTCAGATCATTCAACTTGAACGTGACCCAGCCCACAGTAAGTTCCCGGAAGTCGAGGCAAATCATTTCGAAGATCACCGTAAGCCGGACAGGCGCGATCGCGCACCGGCGTTCCGCCTTATCAGTCGGTGCTTGATAGTTGAAGATTTTTTGCTTCTTGTTGAATCAATCAAGAATTATGCTTTACTTCACACGCGTGACATCGGGCCAGGATTCGAAAGTCCTGTACGCCCAAGTTCCGTATGTGCAAGGGAGGTTGAGCGAGCTCTGCTCGCGGATCACGGGGCTCGGTCATGACGGTCGGTGCGGCAGGACCGCCGTGCATGGCACCTCGCCGATGCGACGGAAAGTGACTTAAGCACGGGGGAGATCACAGTGTTGAAGATCAAGTTACTCGGACCCCTTCAGGTGCTCGACGACGAACGACCGGCCACACCCTCCGCTCCCAAGGTCCGCCAAGTGCTCACGCTGCTGGCGGTGCGGAGCAACAGCACGGTGCCGCAGCGGCAGCTCATCGAGGAGGTGTGGGGCGAGTTCCCGCCCCCCAGCGCCACCACCACGCTGCAGACGTACATCCACCACCTGCGCAAGCTCCCCGGACTCGGCTCCGGCGGGCGGCCGGGCCTCGACAGCGGGACAGCCGCGCTGCTCACCGTCCCGGGCGGCTATCACATGGTGCTGCCGCACGGGCGGGTGGACGTCCAGGAGTTCGACGAGCTGGCCTCCGTGGGGCGGCACGCGATGGAGGAGGGCGAGGTCCCCGAGGCGGCGGACGCCCTGCACCGCGCGCTGGCCCTGACCCGCGGCCCGGTGTTCAGCGACGTCGTGTGCGGCCCGGTGCTCAGCGTCGACGCGGTCCACCTGGAGGAGCGGAGGTACGAGGTCCTGGAGGCGCGGATCGACGCCGACCTGCTGCTCGGCCGGCACCACCAGCTCGTCAGCGAGCTGTCCGGCCTCGCCGCCGACAATCCCACGCGCGAGGGCCTGCACGGCAAGCTGATGATCGCGCTGTGCCGCGCCGGGCGACGCCCCGAGGCGCTGGACGTCTTCCGCAGGCTGCGCCGCGTGCTCGCCGACCAGCTGGGCGTGGAGCCCGGCCAGGAGCTGCAGGCGCTGCACCGCCAACTCCTCGACGGTGACCCGGCCCTGAGCCGGGTGGGTGCGCGCAGTCACCTGGTGCGCCACCTGGAGCCGCGCGCCTCCGCCGCGACGGCCACGCTGCCCGCGGTAGGCGAGCTGATCGGCCGCGACCGGGACAGCGCGCTGATCTCGGGCATGCTGACCGAGGGCAGCCCGCTGGAGGCGCCGCGCCGCGTCGCGGTCGCGGGGCCTCCCGGCTCCGGAGTGACCAGCCTCGGCCTGCACGTCGCGCACGGCGTCGCCGGGGCGTATCCGGACGGCTGCTTCTACGCGTCCTTCGGCGACCCCGCCGCGCCGCGCCCGCTCCGCGAGGTCCTCGGCAGCCTGTTCGGCAGCGCGGGCTTCCGCGGCACCGCCGTGCCCGACGGTACGGCGGAGCGCGTCCAACTGCTGCGGTCCTGGGCCAGGGGCCGGCGGGTGCTGCTCGTCCTGGACGACGTGGAGAGCGCCGAGCAGGTGGCCGAGCTGCTCCCCCCGGACTCCGGTTCCGCGCTGCTCATCCTGGCCCACCGGCGGCTGCGCGGGCTCGCGTTCGCACAGCGCATGGACATCGAGCCGCTGGACGCCCGGTCCGCGCTCGAGCTCGTGCGCTACGCCCTGGGCCAGCGCGGCCTGGCGGACCCCGCCGACCTGCGTGAACTGCTCGTGCTCACCGGCGGGTTGCCCGGCCCCATGCTGGCCGCCGTCGACCTGCTGACCCTGCGCCCTCACTGGTCCGTGCGGCAGCTCACCGGCTGGACCGAGCAGCGCCTGACGCGCGAGTCGGACCCGCCGCGGCACCAGCCGCTGCACAGCGTCCTGCGCCGGGTCGCGGGTCTTGAGCCGGAGGCCCGCACCGCGCTCGTCCAACTGGCCGGCCTGCCGGAGAAGGTCATTACCGTGGAGTCGCTGCGCCCCCTGCTCGGCCTGCACGCGGACGACACGGTGGAGCTGCTCGAAGGACTCGTCGAGTGCTTCATGCTCGACGCCGAACCGGCCATCAGCGGCACCACGTCCTGGTTCTTCCAGTACTGGATGTCCCGTCCCGTGCGCAGCGCGCTGCGCTCGCTGCCCGAGGAGCATCTGCTCAAGTTCCCTTCTCGCGACTGCTCTCCACGAACCTGCTGACCCCGTCGAGGACCCGCTGCAGGCCGAACTCGAAGTCGGTGCGCTGCTCGGTCGGGCCCAGCGCCTCCCACATCGCGGTGAGTGCCGGATAGCGCTCGAAGTCGACGAACTCCTCCAGGAGCGGGTCGTACCGCTCCCACCACTGCGCGGCACTGAGGCCCGTGCGCCGCTCCAGGAGGGCCACACCGGTCAGCGAGGTGGCCGCGCCGTGCACGTAGTCGTCGACGAGGTTGATCACGGCGAGCTGGTCCTCGAAGGACAGGCCGAGCCCGCCGACGGTGGTGAGCCTGGCCTCCAGGCCGGCCAGCACGTTCGGACCCAGCGGCGGGCGCCCCATGCTGACCTCGAGCACCCAGGGGTGGCGGTGGTAGATCCGCCAGCTCGTCCTCGCGTGCCGCTCCAGGCCGGCCCGCCAGTCCTCCCCGGGCGGGCCGGGCTCGGCGGACGGCTCGGCGACCCGGTCCACCATCAGGTCGACCAGCTCGTCCTTGCTCGGCACGTAGGAGTACAGGGACATGGCGGTGACGCCGAACGACTCGGCCACCCGCCGCATCGTCAGGGACGCCAGGCCGTGCTCGTCGGCGAGATCGATCGCCCGGCTCACCACGCGCTGCACGCTGAGCCCGCGTTTCGGGCCGCGCCGGGGCTGCGGTTCGGCCCCCCAGAGCAGTTCGAGCGCGCGCCGGGCGTCCCCGCTGCCCCCTGTGTGCTGTGCGGTCATCCTGCTCCTCCGATGCGGCGGTCCGGTGGAAACACTGTACGTGCTAAGGTGTTTTAAAACTCGATACAACGTAAGAAGTTTGGAGGCGTAATGATCACCGCCAGCGGACTGACTCGCACCTTCAAGGTCAAGGACGGTGTGGTGCACGCCGTCCGCGGCCTCGACCTCGACGTGGCGGAAGGGGAGTTCGTCGCGTTCCTGGGCCCCAACGGCGCCGGCAAGAGCACCTCGTTACGGATGCTGACCACGCTCCTGCCGCCCACCTCCGGCCGGGCGAGTGTCGTCGGCCGCGACATCCGCACCGACGCCGTCGAGATCCGCAAGAACATCGGCTACATCGGCCAGGGCAACGGCTCGGGCAACGAGATCCGGGTGGTGGACGAACTCACCTCGCACGCCCGCTACTACGGCATGAGCCGCCGCGCGGCCCGCGCCCGCGCGCACGAACTGATCGAGGCCATGGCCCTCGAGGGCCTGGAGAAGCGGGTCGCGGAGCGGCTGTCCGGGGGGCAGCGGCGCCGCGTGGACATCGCGCTCGGCCTGATGCACTCGCCCCGGCTGCTGTTCCTCGACGAGCCGTCCTCCGGCCTCGACCCGCACAACCGCGCCATGGTCTGGGAGCACGTCCGGGGCCTCCACCGCGACGGCATGACGATGTTCCTCACCACGCACTATCTGGAGGAGGCCGACCAGCTCGCCGACCGCGTCATCGTCGTCGACCAGGGGCGCGTCATCGCCGACGACACCCCGGAGCGGCTGAAGGCCGACCAGGCGGGCGACCTCATCACCTTCACCACCCACGACGACGCCGACGCCGTGCTCGTCGCGCACCACTCCGAGCGCGTCACGACCCGCGAGCGCGTCACCGTCGACGGCAACCAGGTCCGCGTCCGGGTCGCGCACGGGGACGAACTGCTCCCGGCCTTCCTGCGCCACCTCGACGCACTGGAGATCAAGGTGCGCGGAGTCACCCTCGACCGGCCCACCCTCGACGACGTGTTCCTGTCCATCACCGGCCGCAGCCTGGAGGAGGCGGACGCCCAGTGAAGCTCCTCAACGACTCGCTCGCCACCTTCGAGCGGGAGATCCAGCCGGTACTGCGCGAGCCCGTCGCGCTCGCCTTCGCCATGCTCCAGCCGCTGCTGTTCCTCGTCCTGTTCGGCCCGCTCCTCGACACCATGCCGGGCATGGAGGGCTCGGCCTGGGAGTGGTTCGTGCCCGGTGTCATCGTGATGCTGGCGCTCTTCGGCACCTCGCCCTCCGGTGCCAACCTGCTCTCCGAGATCCACACCGGCAGCTATGAACGCACCCTCGTCTCCCCGGCCCGCCGGAGCGCGTTGCTCATCGGGCGAACCGCCAAGGAGGCCGCCATCCTGCTCGGGCAGGCCGTGCTGATCACCCTGGGCGCGCTGCTGTTCATCGAAGTCGACTTCGATCTGCTGGGCATCCTCGCCGGGCTCGTCCTGCTGATGCTGTTCGGGCTCGGCGTGGGCGCGCTGTCCAATGCCCTCGCGCTGGCGGTCAACCGCCGCGACTACCTGTTCATCGTGGTCCAGCAGACCCTGCTGTTCCCCTTGCTGCTGCTCTCCGGGATGCTCCTGCCGATGGAGCGCGGCCCCGACTGGCTCAAGCTGCTCGCCGACATCAACCCGGTCACGTACATCGTGGACGCCGAACGCGCCCTGTTCACCGGGGACTTCGGCAGCTCATCGGTGGGCTGGGGCCTCCTCTCCGGCATCGGCATCGCCGCCGTCGGCCTCGCCCTCGGCATGCGCGGCATGCGGCGCGCCGGCGTCTGACGACGGGACACACTCATGACGGAACCCCACCCGCACCAGGCCGGCACCGACAGCACACCGACGATGCGGGCGCGCCCGCTCGCGATCGACGGTGCCTTCGAGTTCACCCCGCGTTCCTTTCCCGACGAGCGCGGCCGGTTCCTCTCGCCCTTCCAGGAACCGGCGTTCACCGAGGCGACCGGACACCGCCGGTTCCCGGTCGCCCAGACCAACCACAGCCACTCCCGCCAAGGGGTGCTGCGCGGCGTCCACTTCACCGCCACACCCCCCGGGCAGGCCAAGTACGTCTACTGCCCGTACGGCAGGGCGCTCGACATCGTCGTCGACCTGCGCACCGGCTCGCCGACGTTCGGCCGCTGCGACACGGCGCTCCTGGAACCCCGGTACCTCCGTGCCGTCTACCTCCCGGTCGGTGTCGGGCACGCCTTCGTCGCGATGGCCGACCACACGCTGATGATGTACCTCGTCACCAGCAGCTACGCCCCCGAGCTCGAACTCGCCCTCAACCCCTTGGACCCCGAGCTGCAACTGCCGCTGCCCGAAGGGCCCGAGCTGCTCATGTCCGAGCGCGACTGCGCCGCGCCCACCCTCGCCGAGGCCCGCGACCAGGGCATCCTGCCGCGGTACGCCGACTGCCTGGCACTGGCCGAGGAGCTGCACGCATGACCGGCCGCGGCACGACGGGCACCGAACCGCCCACGGTCGTCGTGCTCGGCGCCTCCGGGTTCCTCGGCTCCGCGGTCACCGAGGTGCTCGCCCGGCGGCCGGTGCGGCTGCGCGCTGTCGGCCGGCACGCCGAGCCGCGCGCGCCGGAGCGCGGGGCGGCCCGGTTCGAGGCCCGCACCGCCGACCTGGCGGTGCCCGGCCGCCTTGCGGGCCTGGTCGCGGACGCCGACGTGGTGGTCCATCTCGTCGCGCACACCGACGGCGGCTGGCGCAGCGCCGAGCGGGCCGAATCGGCGGCCGCGGCGGAGCGGGTCAACGTCGGCCTCGCCGAGGACCTCGTGGCCGCGTTCGCGGCGGCGCGCCGCCCGGGGCCGCCGCCCGTCGTCCTGTTCGCCGGGACGACGAGCCAGAGCGGCCCCACGTACGGCAGGCCCGTCGACGGCACGGAGCGGGACCGCCCGCTGAGCGCGTACTGCGCCCAGAAGCTGCGCGCCGAGAAGCTGCTGAAACAGGGCACCGAGGACGGCCTGGTGCGGGCCGTCTCGCTGCGGCTGCCCACCGTCTACGGCCTCGCGCCGCGCCCCCGCAGCGAGCGCGGCGTGGTGGCCGCCATGACCCGGCGCGCGCTCGCCGGGCAGCCGCTGACCCTGTGGAACGACGGCACCGTGCGCCGGGACCTGCTGCACGTCCAGGACGCCGCGGCCGCGTTCGCCGCCGCCCTCGACCACGCCGACGCGCTGGCCGGCGGGCACTGGCCGGTGGGCACCGGCGAGAGCGTGCCGCTCGCCGAACTGTTCACGCTGATCGCGTGGACCGTCGCCGAGCACACCGGGGAGCGCGCGGTGCCCGTACGGACCGAGCCGCCGCGGGACGGGGCGGTGGGCGCCGACCAGGAGAGCGTGCGGGTCGACCCCGCGGCCTTCCACGGCCGGACCGGCTGGCGGCACGCGATCCGCCCGCGCCCGGGCGTCCGCCGCACCGTCGGCGCACTCGTCGCCCGGGAGGCGCACACCTCAAGCCGTCCTTGAGCCGCGCTGATCCGCCCTCAAGCCGCCGTGAAGACCGTGCCACGACGATGGTCGAGACCAACGGGACCGAACGGCGAAAGGGAAGCCATGAGGGTGCTCGTCACGGGGGGCGCGGGGTTCATCGGATCCTGCTTCGTGCGCACCGTCCTGAAGGACGGCGGGCCGGACAGTGGCTCGAACCGGGCCGGCGCGACGGCCGAAACGGTCACCGTCGACACGGCCGGCGCGACGGGCGACACCGTCACCGTCCTCGACAAGCTCACCTACGCGGGCAGGCGCTCCAACCTGCCCGCGCACCACCCGCGCCTCCACTTCGTCCGCGGCGACATCCGCGACCGCGCCCTGCTGCGGAAGCTGCTCCCCGGCTGCGACGCCGTCGTGCACTTCGCCGCCGAGTCGCACGTGGACCGCTCGCTGCACAGCGCGGACGCGTTCACCGAGACCAACGTGCTCGGCTCGCAGGTGCTCTTCGACGCCTGCCTGGAGGCGGGCGTGGAGCGGATCGTGCACGTCTCCACGGACGAGGTGTACGGCTCCGTCACGGCCGGCGCCTCCAAGGAGGACGACCCGCTCCTGCCCAACTCGCCCTACGCGGCGTCCAAGGCGGCCTCCGACCTGGTGGCCCGCGCCTACCACCGCTCGCACGGGCTGCCCGTCGTGGTGACCCGCTGCGCCAACAACTACGGCCCCCGACAGGACCCCGAGAAGGTCATCCCGCACTTCGTGACCAGGCTGCTCGACGGGCAGGACGTCCCGCTGTACGGCGACGGATCCCACGTACGTCAGTGGCTGCACGTCAGCGATCACTGCCGGGCGCTGCGCCTGGTCCTGGAGAAGGGCGAGCCCGGCGAGATCTACAACATCGGCGGCGGCACCGCGCTCAGCAACCGGGAGCTGACCTTCCGGCTGCTGCGGCTGTGCGGGGCCGACGCCGGCCGGATCCGGCACGTCACGGACCGCAAGGCCCACGACCTGCGCTACGCGGTCGACGACTCCAAGCTCGCCGCCCTGGGCTACCGGCCCCAGGTGCCCTTCGACGAAGGGCTCACGCGCACCGTCGAGTGGTACCGCAGCCATCGAGACCATCGCAGCCATCGAGACCACCGAGAAGGGAACGTCGCTTGACTACCAACGTATGGAGCTACCTCCCCGAGTTCGAGCAGGAGCGGGACGACATCCTCGACGCGGTCCGGACCGTCTTCAGCTCCGGCACGCTCATCCTCGGCGAGAGCGTCCGCGGCTTCGAGGAGGAGTTCGCCGCGTACCACGGACTGCCGCACTGCGTCGGCGTGGACAACGGCACCAACGCCGTGAAACTCGGGCTGCAGGCGCTGGGCGTGGGCCGGGGCGACGAGGTGATCACCGTCTCCAACACGGCGGCGCCCACCGTCGTCGCCATCGCCTCCACCGGTGCCACCCCCGTCTTCGTCGACATCCGCGAGGACGACTACCTGATGGACATCGAGCAGGTCGAGGCGGCCGTCACCCCGCGCACCAAGGTGCTGCTCCCGGTCCATCTCTACGGCCAGTGCGTGGACATGGCGCCGCTGGAGCGGCTGGCGGAGCGGCACGGTCTGACGATCCTGGAGGACTGCGCACAGGCGCACGGCGCCACCCACCACGGCCGCCGCGCGGGCGCGATGGGACACGCGGCGGCGTTCTCCTTCTACCCGACCAAGGTGCTCGGCGCGTACGGCGACGGCGGGGCCGTCGTCACCTCCGACGCCGAGGTGCACGCCGACCTGCTGCGGCTGCGCTACTACGGCATGCGGGACCGCTACTACGTCGTGCAGACCCCCGGCCACAACGCCCGCCTGGACGAGGTGCAGGCCGAGATCCTGCGCCGCAAGCTGCGCCGCCTGGACGACTACGTGCGCGCCCGCGGCCGGGTCGGCGAGCGCTATGCGAAGGCGCTGGCGGGCACGGATCTCGTGCTGCCCGCGACGGCTCCCGGCAACACCCACGTCCATTACGTGTACGTGGTGCGACACCCGCGCAGGGACGCGGTCATCGAGGCGATGCGCGCCCACGACGTCAACCTGAACATCAGCTATCCCTGGCCGGTGCACACGATGAGCGGCTTCGCGTACCTGGGCTACGCGCGCGGCTCGCTGCCGGTCACCGAGCGGCTTGCGGGCGAGATCTTCTCGCTGCCGATGTATCCCTCGCTCCCCGAAGCCGAGCAGGACGCCGTGATCGACGCGCTGCACAAGGTGCTGCGCGAGGTGTGAGCGCCGGGGGTGTGAGCCTCAAGGGCGTGCCGCCCGTACGAACTCCTCGAACTCCGCGTAGTCGTAGAGGTAGTCGTCCGGGTCGTACGGTGCCGAGGCGAGCACCAGGCAGATCGCGTCGGCCGAGAAGCCGGTGAACTCCGTCCACAGGTGCGGCTCGATGTGCAGGGCCCGGCCGGGGCGGTCCAGGCGCACCCGGGCCCGGCACGTGCCGTCGTCCACGGTCACCTCGAAGGAGCCGGAGACGGCGACGATGAACTCGTTCAGCTCCCGGTGCGCGTGCAGACCCCTGGCCACGTGCGGCGGCACGCCGTGGACGTAGAAGACCCGCTCGACCCGGAAGCCGAGCTGCCGGCCGCTCTCGATCACCGTGAGGGAGCCGCGCGGGTCGGTGTGCTCGGGCAGGTCGACGAGCCGGCAGCCGCGCACCTCGGACAGCGGTGCCAGCGGGGACCGCGCCTGCGGTGTGTCCGGCTTCGACGGTGCGTCCGGCGTGTGATCAGCGGCCATGGAACCCTCCCGGGGGTACAGACGGTGCGGACAGCAGGCTGTGCAGGCACGCGATGAGGCTGCGGGCCTGGACGTTGACGTAGTGGCTGTGCTGGAGCAGGGCGGCGAGTTGGTGCGGCGTCACCCAGCGGAAAAGGTCCTGGTGGTCACCGGCCAGGGACTCCGGGTCCCGGTCGGTGGCGACCACCAGATAGCGGTTCCTGGCGTGGTAGAAGCGCCCGCCCTCCTCGGAGAGCGTGGCGTCGAACAGGATCCGGGACCGCGGGGCCGCGAGGACCTCCGCGAGCAGCGGCGGCCGCGCGGACGGCGGCAGGTGCGCGTAATTGGCGGGCGTGCACTGGACGGTGGGGCCCAGCTCGGCGACGTCGGCGTAACCGGGCTCGCGATGGACCCCGGTCAGGACGTGCGGGGTGCCGTCGAACCAGCGCAGCAGGAAAGCGATCACGCCGCCCTCGCGGGGCCGCAGCATGGGCTGCTGCCAGCTCGTGACCTCGCGGTGCGCCGACTCCGCGTGCACGCCGATCACGTCGAAGTAGCGCCCCTGCTCGTGCGCGATGCGCTCCGGGGTCCTGACCCAGTCGGTCACCGCGCGCAGCGGCACGCGCCGGACCCGCAACGGCTCCTCGCAGCGATGGGCGGTGAGCCAGCTCAGCAGCTCGGCCTCGCTGTGCCGGGGCGTGCCGGGGGTGCCGGGCGGCGGCAGCTGGGACAGGACGCTGCGCGCGTCCATGTTGACGTAGTCGCCGGCGGCCAGGAGCCGGTGCAGTTCGGCGCGGGTCGTCCAGCGGAACCCGTCGGCGAGTCCGACGTCCTCCGTCACCTCGACGATCATGTTCCGATTGCGCTTGCGCAGGAACCAGGCTCCCTGTTCCGACTGCCGTACGTCGGCGAGCACCCGGTGCCGCCGGGGGTCCTGGAAGTAGCCGAGGTACGGCACGGACCGGCCGCGGTGCACCCGGGTGTAGTTGCTGCGGGTGGCCTGCACGGTGGGGGAGAGCTGGTGCCCGTTGTGGTTGCCCGGCTCGGCCTTGGCCTGCATCAGGTAGTGGCGTACGCCGTTGAACTCCTTGGCGAGCAGACCGAGTACGCCCACCTCGGGCTGGTCGATGATCGGCTGGCTCCAGCCCGTGCCGGTGCCGTGCGCGTCGCCGTCCCGGCGCTGGACGCTCAGCCCGGCGACGGTGAAGAAGCGGCCGCTGCGGTGCCGGATGTCACCGGTCTCCGGGTCGGTCTCCCAGCCGTCGAGGCCGGCCAGCGGCATACGGCGCACGCGCATCGCGGAACGGCGGCCGACGTCGCGCAGCCAGGCGACGGACGGCTCGGCTTCGCCCACCTCGGTCTTGCCCACGTCGGCCTGGGTCAGGTCGGCCTCGCCCACCTCGGTCTCGTTCACGGGGTGCCCGTCCCGGCCAGCGCGGACAGCGGCATCTCGACCCTGCGGTCGATCTTGTCCTCGGCCCAGGTCCGCAGGTCGATCAGCCACCACCGGTCGACGGTGACGCGGTAGAGCCGGTGCACGCCGGGCGGCCTGAACGCGGCCGGCGGCAGCGCCCACTCGGAGCGCACCTGTGGGTCGGGGAAGACCGTCTCGAAGAAGTACCGGTGCGTCTGCCGGAGTTCGCCGTCCGGCACCTCGGCGCAGACGCCGGTGAACTGGGCGCCCTCGACGGGTGCGATGGCGACGTCGGTGGCCGCACCGGTGACGAACAGGGAGCCGGCCACCCGGGCGTTCGCGGCGATGTCTCTCCCGTGCCGGGTCCGATGGGACGAGCAGAACAGCAGCCGCAGTGGATCCGGCTGCCACTCGTAGTGCAGCGCGGCGGACCAGGGGCCGCTCCGCGGCGAGCACGTGGCCAGCGTCAGATAGCGGGTGCCGGCCAGCAGGCGCAGGGTGCGCGCGGCCAGTTCCTCGGGCGTTGCTCCGGATCCGACGGGCGTCGCTCCGGGTTCGACGGAGGTCAAGAGGACTCCTCACAGGGCCAGACTGAGCAGGTACTTGCCGTAGGCGGAGCCGGACTGCGCGGAGCCGAGCCGGTGGCACTGGTCGATGTCGATGAACCCCATCCGCAGCGCCACCTCCTCCAGGCACGCGATGCGTACGCCCTGCCGGTCCTCCAGCGCCCGGATGTACAGGTCGGCCTGGAGGAAGCTCTCCGGGGTGCCTGTGTCCATCCACGCGAAGCCCCGGCCGAGGTCGACGAGGCGGGCCCGGCCCCGGTCCGCGTAGTGGCGGTTGACGTCGGTGATCTCCAACTCGTCGCGCGCGGAGGGCCGCAGGTTCTTCGCGATGTCGACGGCCTCGTGGTCGTAGACGTACAGGCCGGTCACCGCCCGGTTGGAACGCGGGTGGCGCGGCTTCTCCTCCAGGGAGACGACGCGTCCCTCGGCATCCGTCTCACAGACGCCGTAGCGCTCCGGGTCGGGCACGGGATAGCCGAACAGGACGCAGCCGTGGGGGTCGCGCGTCGCCTCCTGGAGGGTGCCGGAGAAGTGGTGGCCGTGAAAGATGTTGTCGCCGAGGATGAGCACCACCGGATCGCCCGCAATATGGCCGGCGCCGATGAGCAGCGCGTCGGCGATGCCCCGTGGCTCGGCCTGCTCGGCGTAGGACACACTGATTCCCAGATGTGATCCGTCCCCGAACAGCTCCTGAAAGCGCGGGATTTCCGCGGGGCGGCCGATGACGAGGATGTCCCGTACACCGGCAAGGAGCAGCACCGACATCGGGTAGTAGATCATCGGTTTGTTGCCGACCGGCAGCAACTGCTTGGAGACGGCCACCGTCGTGGGGTACAGCCGGCTGCCGGTTCCGCCGGCGAGAATGATTCCTTTCATTTCCGGATTCCCTTCGTTTCCGCTCATTTCCGCGCATGCCTCCCGGACGTCAGGATGCGCGCCACGGAATCCGGGCCCGGACTCGTCAGCGCGGATCGGGAGAGACGGGCGGCCGCGGCCGGGACAGCGGGGTCGTCGAGGAGCCGGAGCAGTTCCTGGCGCAGCCGTTCGGGGGTGAGCCGGTCCGGCGTGACGAGCGCCCCGGCGCCGAGATCGGCCAGGCGCTCGCCGAGCAGCCGGGGGTCCCACACGGCGTCCGGCACGATCAGTTGCGGGACGCCGTGCGCCACGGCGCTGTGCAGCGTGCCCGCTCCGCCGTGGTGCACCACGGCGGAGCAGCTCGGCAGCAGCGCGGTGAGCGGCACGAAATCCACCGCGCGGACGTTGGGCGGAAGCGCGCGGCGCGCCTCGTCGTCGGGCGGCAGGGTGGTCACGACCTCCACGTCGAGGTCGGCGACCGCCGCCAGCAGGTCGCCGACGGAAAGGCCGGCGGCGTCCCACATCTCCCGCAGCGACAGGCCCAGCGTCACACAGACCCGGGGCCGCCCCGACGGCGGCTCGCGCAGCCAGCGGGGCACCTGGGACGGGCCGTTGTAGGGCGTCTGCCGCATGGCGATCCGGGGCAGGCCGGCGGGCAGGCCCGCGTCCAGGGCGAGCGGCGGCGGCATCGGGTCGACCGTCCAGTCGCCCGTCGCGTCCGCCTCGGTGAACCCGCTGCCGTGCCGCCGCAGATGGACGTCGAGCCACTCCGCGAGCACGTCGTCCCGCGCCTCGGGCGGCAGGCCCCGGCGCTGCTCCTGGAAGCGGTGGCGCATCCGGACCAGCAGGTCGAGGCCGAACAGCAGCCGGGTGTGCGTGGCGTCGCAGGCACGGGCCGCGACCGGGCCCGCGTAGGTGAGTGCGTCCCACACCACGAGCCCCGGCCGCCAGGCGCGGGCCGCGTCGACGAGGTCGTCCATGAACGTCTCGTCGGTGACGTTCTGCAGGAACACGGTCGTGTACCAGGTGAGGATGCCGAGGGTGCGTTCGGCGTCCAGCGTCGCCGGATCCTCGGAGATGTCGAAGCCGAGCCCCGCGATCACGGACTCGCGCTCCATGAACGACCCCATGTGCAGGGGCCGGCCCACGGTGACGGGCTGGAGCCCGGCGCCGGCCACGGTGGCCGCGGCCTCGGGGTGCACGGCGAACCGCACGTCGTGTCCGGCGGACTGCATCGCCCAGGCCAGCGGCACCATATTCAGAATGTGCGAGGTAACGGGTATGGAGGTGAAGAGGACACGCACGTCATTCCGCCGCTCTGTCGCCCTGCCGTTCTTCCGTGGATTTCCGTATCGCCCGAGCGACGCTATCAACGGCTTCCTTGGGTGGCCGTCGAGGCTTCTTGAGAGGTCCTTGAGCAGTACTTGAGGAGGGAATTTGCAGCCTCAACGGAAAATCTGGCCCCGGCTGCTGCAATTGCCCTTCCCGCACGTATTTCGAGCGCCGCCGAAAGGAAATGCCATGGCCCAGGCCGCACTTCCCGCCCTCGACCCCCGGCGCCACGGCGACGCCGAACTCGCCCGGCACCTGCTGACCCTGCGCGGCGAGCAGTGGATCAGCGGAGAGCGGACCGGCGACCCCTACGCGCTGCTGCTGCGCGGCCGCGAACCCGCCTCCGTGTTCCCGCGGTTGTGGGAACTGCCCGACGTGCACCGCAGCACCACGGGCGCGTGGGTGACCGCCCGGCACGCGACGGCGTCGGCCGCGCTCACGGACCCCCGGCTGGGTCCGGGACCGGCGGGGCGGGCCCTCGTGGTCGTACCCGGCCTGTTCGACCGGGACGCGGCGGCGCCCGCGCCCCAGCCCGATCCGGCATGGGTCGCCCGCCGCTGCCGGGACCTGGTGGAGGCGGCGGGCGACGGCGAGACCGAGGTGATCTCCGCGCTCGCGCGTCCCCTCGCGCGGGACTGCGTGCGCGAACTGCTGTGCCTCACACCGCGGGAGGCGGGGTCCGCGCCCGAGGGGCTGGCCGACGCGCAGCTCTGCCCGCCCACGCTGCGCACCGCCCGGACGCTGGTGCACGCGACCGACGCACTGCGCGACCGGCTGACCGCCCCGGGAGAACTGGCGCTGTGGGCAGTCGGCGTCGACACGGCGGTACGGGTGATGGCACATGCCGTGGCGCTCCAACTCGGCGCGGGCGAACCCCGTTCGGGTCCGGCTGCCGCGAGCGAACCCGGGTCGGTCCCGGCTGCCGTGCGTGATCCCGGATCGGCCCCGGCCGCCGCGAGCGAACCCCGTCCGGATCCGGCCGCCGCGAGTGGACCACGTTCCGACCCCGCTGCCGCCGTGGACGAGGCCCTGCGGCTCGAACCTCCCGTCCGCTTGGAGAGCCGCGTCGCCCGCGCGCCGCTGACCCTGGGCGGTGCCGACATCCGGGCGGGCGAGGAGCTCGTGATCGCCGTGCAGGCGGCGGGGCGCGACCCGCGTGTCCACGTCGAGCCCGACGCCTTCCGGCCAGGGCGGCAGACGCGCAAGAACGCGCCGCGGCCGCCCTGGGGGCCGGCCGTCGACGCGTATGTTCCGATGGCCCGGCTGCTCGCCGTGACGCTCCTCGCCGAGCTGGACCGCGGCTTTCCGCGGACCCGCCTCGTGGAGCCGCTCGTACGCCGCTGCCGGGCCCCGGTGACCGGCGGACCGGTCAGGCTGCGCGCGGTGCTGTCCCGATGAACAGCCCGCGCGGCGCGTGTTCGTCGCGTACGTACTCGACCGTGCAGCCCGCCCGCCGGATGGCGTTCTCGTAGTCCTCCCGCTCGAACAGCCGCGCGCGGTGCACGTCGGAGAAGTGCGTGATGCCCTCCTCGGCGGAGGCCACCAGATAGTGGACCTCCATGTGGCTGCTGTCGCCGTCGCGCACGGTGTGCGAGATCCGCGCGTAGCTGCGGCCCTTCCACTGGAAGGAGTCGGTGGCCACATAGCCGTCCAGGAAGTCCTCGGGCAGCCACCACGGTTCGATCACGATGACGCCGCCGGGCGTGAGGTGGCGGGCGAAGCAGGCCAGCGTGGCGTCGAGTTCGCCGGTCCCGGCGGAGTACGCGACGACGTTGAACATGCTCACCACCGCGTCGAAGCGGCGGCCGAGCGCGAAGTCCCGCATGTCCCCCCGCGTGACGCGGACGCCGGTGCCGCGCTCCTCGTTCCTGCGCACCATGTCCGCGCTCAGGTCGAGTCCCTCGGCGTGCGCGAAGTGCCCGGCGAAGCACTGGAGATGGCTGCCGGCGCCGCAGCCGACGTCGAGCAGCGAGTCGGCCTTCGGCAGCCGCTCGCGCACCAGTGACGTCACGAGTGCCGCCTCGGCCGCGTAGTCCTTGCCGCGGCTCATGTAGATGGCCTCATAGATGTCGCCGTGGTCGTAGATGCTCGTGCCACTGTCCGTCGTCGTCATGCGTGGGGGCTCCTCAGCTCGGCCGTCAGGCGTTCCAGGACCGGCACCGCCTCGCTGGGTGCCGGGTGGGCGAGGGTCGCGCGGCGCATCGCGCCCGCGCCCTTCGCCCAGGCGGGCTCGGTCAGCAGCCTGGTCAGCGCCGCTCGCACCGCGTCCGGCGTCAGACCGGCGCGCGGGCCGGGGCCGCCCCGCGCGCCGGGCTCGGCGGCGCCCACGGTCAGCCCGGCGCCGAACGCCTCGACGGCCGCGGCCAGTTCGCGTTCGTCCCAGGTCTCCGAGGGCACGATGAGCTGCGGCACCCGCGCCCACACCGCGGCCATCAGCGTGCTCGCGCCGCCGTGGTGCAGGACCGCGGCGCAGGTGGGCAGCAGCGCGTTCATCGGTACGAAGTCGACCAGGCGGACGTTGTCCGGCACGGGCGTGCCCGGCGGGAGCTGCTCCGGGGTGAGCGTCGCGACCACCTCGGCGTCCAGGCCGTCGACGGCCGTGAGCAGATCGGGGACGCTGAGGCCGTAGTTGTCGTTGCCCCGCACGTCCCGCACCGACCGGCCCAGGGTGAGGCACACCCGGGGCAGATCGGGGGCCGCCCGCTTGCCGGTGAGCCAGTCGGGCAGCGCCTCCAGGTGCGTGAAGGGCAGTTGCCGCAGGGACAGGCAGGCGAGGCCCGGGGGAGCGGGGACGGCCTCCGGCAGCGGGTTGACGGTCCAGTCGCCGACCAGGACCGCCTCGTCGAACGCGGCGCCGTAGCGGTCGAGCCGGTCGGCGAGCAGCCCGGCGACAGCGTCCTCCTCGGCCTCCCCCTCCTGCTCGGCCACCGAACCGTTCCGGGCGAGGAACGCCCGCCGCATCCGCGTCACATGGTCGACGCCGACCAGGGAGCGGGCGCTCGCGGCCCCGGCGGCGCGGGCCGCGACGGAGCCGTGGAAGGCGACGTTGTCCCACACCACCAGGTCCGGCTCCCACGCCCTGGCCAGCGCCACCAGCTCGTCCATCGTGGGCTCGAGCAGGTCCACGGCGCAGTACGCGGCGATCGCGCCGAGCACCTGGTCGCGGATCTGCCCGTCGCGGTACGAGCCGTCGGTGTCGAGCCCCGCGAGCCGCTCCCACTCCGGGGCCTCGCCCTCGGGCATCGCCTCCTGCGAGTCGCCCAGGTCCACGTCCACGCCGAAGGGCACCGCCATCAGGCCGGTGCGCAGCACGCTGTCCACATGGTTGGGCGGCACCGCGAACCGCACCTCGTGCCCCGCGGTCTGGAGCGCCCACGCCAACGGCACCATCAAGGTGATGTGCGAGGGCGCGGCGAGCGGGACGAACAGGACGCGCATCGTCATCGGGGACTCCCGGGTGTCTTGGTGGGCCGCGGGCGGCGGAGGTAGCCCGAGGCGAAGAAGTACGCCAGGTACCGGTCCAGCAGGGCGTCGTCCACCGGCGGGCAGTCCAGGCCGCTGCCCGCCAGCGCGCGCTCCGCATTGGTCCGCGCGAGCCGGGGGAAGGTGCCGTCGAAGTACATCTCCTTCACGGACATGTCCGCTCCCCGGCTGCGGTCCACGCACAGGGCGACGAACGGCGCCGTGGGGCTCGCCGGGTGCTCCGCGACGTATCGCACCAGTTCCCGCACCCACTGCCGGTACGGCAGCGTCCGTATCTCGCAGCCCGCGGCCCGCATCCGGCGCAGCATGTCGTGGAAGGCCGCGGGGCGGGGGTTGGTGAGGTGGTAGACGTGCCGCCCGGGCGGGTCCGTGGTGGCGATGTGGGCGATGGCGGCGGCCGCGTGGTCGACGGGCACGAAGTCCAGCGGCAGCGGGATGTCCGGCGCGACCCCCGTCTCGGCGACGGTCTTGAACAACGAGCAGATCGCCGTTTCCACGTTGCACACGCCGCCGGCCTGCTCGCCCGTGATCTCGTACGGCCGGAAGACGGAGACCGGAAGGCCCCGTGCCCCGGCGTCGAGGACCAGCGCCTCGGCCGCCCACTTGCTCTCCGCGTAGCCGAGGGTGAGGTGGTCGCCGTGGTCGAGCGGTGTGTCCTCGGTGACGTGCCGCACGCCCGCGGTGCCGAACCCGGCGAGGGTCGCGACGGTGGAGATGAAGTGCACCGGCACCCGCCGGGGCGCCGCGAGCCGCAGTACCTCCCGGGTGCCGCCCACGTTCGCCGCCCGCAACTCGGCGTACGGATAAAGGAAGTTGACCTGGGCGCCCGAGTGCAGCACCAGATCGAGACAGGCGCGCAGCTCCGCCGTCTCGTGGTCGGTCAGGCCGAGGCGGGGCCGGGTGAGGTCGGCGGTCCTGCACACCACGCGCCCCGGATCCGCGACCTGTTCGAGGGGCGGAAGACCGTACTTGGCTCGGGCCGCCGCAACCCTGCGCCCGGCGTGCTCCGCGTCCCGCGCGCGTACCGGCAGATGGACGCGGGCCCGTGTCGTGCGCAGCAGCCGGTCCAGCAGGAAGGTGCCGAGGAAGCCGGTCGCGCCGGTCAGCAGCACATGCTCCGGGTCCTGCCAGCGCGGCTCGGGCCCGCGGCGCGGGGGGAGCGTGAAGCCCAGCCGGGCGTCCTTGATCAGCGTGGCCATGGAGGGCGAGCGGTGGCCGCCGTCCCCGTCGCGGGCCACGGCGACGGTGCGGGTCCAACCCGCCAGCGTGGGGTCCCGCAGCAGCCCGGCGACCAGCGCGCTGCCGAGGGAGGCGTCGAGGCCGAGGACGGTGAGCGTGCGGCTGACGGTCTCCGAGGCGAGCAGCGAGTCGCCGCCCAGGGCGAAGAAGTCGTCGCGGGGGCCCGGGTCGACGGCGAGCGTGGTGTGCCACACCTCGGCCAGCGTGTCCTGGAGGCCGGCGACCTCGGGCGCCTGCCCGGCCGCGGCGGCCTCGTCGCCGTGCCGGTCGGCGAGCGCGGCGAGACGTTTCTGGTCGACCTTGCCGTTGAGCTGCACCGGGAGCTGGTCGAGGCGCAGCAGCCTGGCGGGGACCGCCTGGTCGGGCAGCCACTGGCGCAGCGCGGCGAGGATGTCGGCCCCGTCGCGCTCGGCGCCGGGTGCGGGCGTGTAGAAGCCGATGAGGAAGGCGTCGCCCGACTCCCGTTCGGCGAGCAGCACGGCGGCCTCCGCGACGCCGCCCTGGGCGCGCAGCCGTGCCTCCACCTCGTCGATCTCGATGCGGTGGCCGCGCAGCTTGATCTGCCGGTCCTGGCGGCCCACGAACTCCAGCTCCCCGTCGGGCCGCACCCGCACCCGGTCACCGGTTCGGTAGAGCGTGCGCTCCGGCGCCCGCGGGTCGGTCACGAAGCGCTCCGCGGTGAGCCCGGGATCGCCGAGGTAGCCGAGCGCGAGACCGTCCCCGCCGACCAGCAGTTCGCCCTCGTCGCCGGGCCCGGCACCGGTTCCGTCCGAACGGCGCACCAGGCAGGCGGAGTTGGCGATCGGGCGGCCTATCGGCACCCGGTCGGCGCCTTCGGGGACCTCGCGCACGACGTACGCGGTGGAGACGACCGAGTTCTCCGTGGGGCCGTAGAAGTTGACCAGCGTGGTGTCCGGGCAGGCGGTGAGCACCGCGCGGGCCAGGTCCGGGGACATCGCCTCGCCCCCGGCCGAGACGTGCCGGAGGCCGGACAGCGCCTCGGGGCGGCTGCGCGCGACGAGGTGGAAGACGCTCGTGGTCAGGTAGGCCACGGTCACCGACTCCGCGCGCAGGAGCTTCTCCAGAGCGGGCGGCGAGAGCAGGTCCGGCTGGTCGACGAGCACCAGGCAGGCGCCGTTGACCAGGGCCGCCCAGATCTCGATGGTCGAGGCGTCCGACGAGAGCCCGCAGGAGTGCAGCACGCGGTCCCCGGGCCCCGGACCGGACAGCGCGGGCTCGGACGTCACCAGCCGGACCACCCCCCGGTGCGGGACGACCACGGGCTTGGGCCGCCCGGTCGAGCCGGAGGTGAACATGACGTAGGCGGGCCCGGCGGCGTCCGGAAGCACGGGTTCCATGGCCGGCAGCGAGGACCCCGCGTGCGGGAGCGGGGACTCCGTGTCCGGGAGCGGGGACTCCGTGTCCGGGAGCGGGGACCCCGCGTCCGGCAGCGGGGACCCCGCGTCCGGCAGCGCCGGGCCCGCGCCCCGCGCCGCCGACACCCCGAGCAGCGTCCAGCTTCCGCGCGGCAGCCTTCGTACGGTGTCCAGCGCCACGATCACGCGCAGTCCCGTGTCCTCGGCCATCGCGCGCAGCCGCTCGGGCGGCAGCCCGTCGTCGAGCGGGACGTAGGCGGCGCCGGACTTGAGCACGCCGAGCAGCGCCACCAGCGCGTCCACCGAGCGGCTGCCGCACACTCCCACGAAGTCGCCCGGCCCTGCCCCGGACTCCCGCAGTCGGACGGCCAGCAGGTCGGACCTGGCCCGGAGTTCGCCGTAGGTGAGCAGCGCCTGGCCGTGCACGGCCGCGGGGGCGTCGGGACGGGAGGCGGCCTGTTCGTCGAAGAGCTGGTCCAGGGTGCTGCCGCTGGGATAGGAGCGCGCGGCGCCGGACCACAGCACGGGTCGGGTGGCGTTCATGGGCGGATCACCTTCCGGAGAGGACGCGGGCGTCTCGGCGGGTCAGAAGATCGTCACGTCGGGCACATAGGTGATCCACCGTCCGCCCGACGCACGGAACGCGGTCTCCTTGGCCGTGATCTCTTCGGCGTGGTTCCAGGCGAACAGCAGCGCGTAGTCGGGGTACGCGGGCGAGCCGAACGCCTCGTGCGGGCGCACCGGGATGTGCGAGCCGGGCGTCAGCCGCCCCTGTTTCTCCGGCGTGGTGTCACAGACGAACTCCACGAGGTCCGGGCCTATGCCGCAGTAGTTGGCGACCGTCGCGCTCTTCGCGGTGGCGCCGTAGGCGACGACCCGCTTGCCCTCGTCCCGCAGTCGCGTCAGCAGCTCCCGCAGGTCGGTGCGGACCGCGCGCACCTGCTCGGCGAAGGCGCGGAGCCGGTCCGGCTCGCCGACCCGCTCCCGGTGCTCCTCGTCCAGGAGCCCGGCCACGGAGGCGTCCGGCGTGCGCTCGCCGGCCCGGGCGAGGAAGTAGCGCACCTCGCCGCCGTGCACCGGCAGCCGCTCCACCCGCACGAGCCGGAAGCCGAACCGGTGGGCCATGGCCTGCACCGAGGTGGCCGTGAAGAAGTAGAAGTGCTCGTCGTAGATCTGGTCGAAGGAGACGCGGCGGAGGATGTCCCCGAGGTAGGGGTCCTCGAAGACGAACACCCCGCCGGGCGCCAGCAGGGTGTCGACGCCGCGCAGCACGGAGTCGAGGTACGGAATGTGGCAGATGGTGTTCGCGGCGTACACGAGCCGGGCCGCGCCCTCCGCCTTCCGGATGCGTACGGCGCTCTCCTCCTCGAAGAACTCGCCGAGGATCCGTACGCCTTCGGCGCGTGCCTCATCGGCGACCCCGAACGACGGGTCGACGCCCATGCACCGCACTCCGGCCTCGTGCACGGTGCGCAGCAGCACCCCGTCGTTGCAGCCGATCTCCACGACGAAGGGATCCTCGCCCCGGCACTCCTCGGCCAGCAGGCGGCGCGCCGTCGCGGCGAAGTGCTCCCGCATGACCCGGGAGCCGGAGGACCGGTAGGGGTAGTTCTCGTGGAACATCCGCTCCCGCGGGACCTCTTCGACGAGCTGGGTCATGGCGCAGCCCTCGCACACGCCCACGGCGAGGCGGAAGAAGAACTCGGGCCGGCTCTCGCCGGGCGTGCGGAAGGCGTCGGAGAGGGGTTGCTGCCCGAAGTCCAGGAACTCGGTGACGTTGTCGCTGCAGATACGGCAAGTGACCATGCGGAGGACCGTAGGAGCCGACTTCACAGGATGGCTCGAAGGCTCATGAGGAACCCTTGAGCCCGCCTGGAGACGGATCCGCCCCCGCTCGGAAAAGCGGTTGAAGGCCGCCGGATCAGTTCCTAGGGTGAGTGTCACTTCGGAGAGGAGGTGGTTCGGCAGATGTACGGAAACCGGACGGAAGAGGTGACTGCGGGCTAGCGGCCCGCCACCACACCCAGTGCGGTGCCGGACCAGCACGCGAGAGCTGCGTGCAGCCGGCCGAAATCCAGGCAGTCACCCGACCCGCGAGCCGCCGGTACGTCCGGCCGGCTTCCCCCGTCTCACCCACGGGGGAACCACGGCTCGCGGGTCGTTCCGTATGCGTACGCGCGGGTCGTTCCGTAGGCGCACGGCATGCGCACGGCGGGCTCAGCCCCTGCTCACCGCCGCCAGGATCTCCGGCAGCCGCCCGGCCACCCGGGGCGCCGCGAGCCGCAGCCCCGCGAGCGCGACGGCGGCACCGTAGACCGTGCCCAGCGGGAGCAGCAGCCAGGTCGAGGCCGTGTGGTCCGCCGTGTGCAGCCAGATGGTGAAGGCCAGGACGGGGGCGCAGAGGACGGCGGCGGTGAGCATGCCGCCGACGATGGAGATCCAGGCGAGCCCCGCCTGGCCGGGGGCGACGTTCTTGTAGCCCTGCTGCGGGATGGAGTAGGGGAAGCGGGCCGACGACCAGGCGCCGGTGGCCAGCATGGCGCCGAGCAGCGCGAAGGACAGGCCCAGCGCCTCCGGCAGGGCGCGCCACTCGCCGAGGATCGCCGTGGTCAGGACGGTGACGAGGGCCGCGTACGGAAGTGTGATCGCGAAGAGGGCGAGGGCCCGGGCGCGCAGCTCGTCGTACGCGTCGCGCGTCGAGGAGATCGTCATCGCGACCATCCAGAACGCCGAGGTGTCCTGCCCGAACTGGTTGTACATCTGGATGCCGAGCATCCCGGCCGCGAAGCACGCGAAGTAGACGGAGCCGGTGCCCTGCAGCGCGTTGAACAGGGGCACGATCAGGCCGATGGCCAGGGACGTCACCCAGGCCGCCTTGGTCTTCGGGTCGCGCCACACGTAGCGGAGGGTGCGCTCCATGACGGGCCCGGTGCGGCCGGCGGGGAGGCGGGCGGAGAGGCCCGTCGTGCGGTTCTTGGTGCGTGTGGGTTCCGCCGCCGCGAGCGTCGAGCCGTCCGGCGAGGTCATCAGCCGGGTCAGGCTGCGCCGCCACACCCACAGGAGCAGGAAGAGGGCCGCGACGGACAGGGTCAGTTGGGCCGCCGCCGTGACGTACCGCGCGTCGCCGGTGGCGTGCACCGCCGACAGCGCCGACGACGGCGGGATCCAGCCGAGCACGTCCGCCGCCGGATCCAGCTCGCCGAGCCCCGCCTCCGACGAACCGATCCGCTGCGCCCCGAAGTTCACCACCTGCGCCCCGACCGCGATGACGAGCCCGCTCAGTACGGCGAGGTCGCGCCCCTTGCGGCTGGTCAGCAGGCGGATGTTGGCGGCCGCGACGGCCCGCGCGAGCGCCACGCAGACCAGCAGCGTCAGCGGCACGGCGACGACACCCACGGCGACCGCCGCCCCGCCCCGCGCCACCGCGATCACCGTGCCGAGCGCCAGACAGAGCGTGAACAGCGGCCCGATGCCCACCAGCGAGGAGACGAGCAGGGCGCGTACGAGAGGACGCGGGCGCAGCGGCAGCATCACCAGCCGCGTGGGGTCCAGGGTCTCGTCGCCGCTCGGGAAGAACAGCGGCATCACGGCCCAGCCGAGCGCGAGCACCGCGAGGAGGATGACCGACACGGTCGCCGCGTGCTCGTTGCCGCGCAGCAGGATCAGGCCGAGGAGCTGGAGCGCGGCGAACAGCAGCGCGATGACGGCGGACGCCACGTACGCGGCGCGGCGGCCCGAGGACTGCCGCAGGCCGTTGCGGAGCAGGGACAGTTTCAGGCGTACGAAGACGGGGGTGAGGCCCGTGCCCGGGGCGGGCCCCGGCCTCGGGGAGGCTGTGGCCTGTGTCGTCATCGGGCGCCGCCGCCCAGCCAGTCGAGGTCCGACCCGGCGTCGCGCCCGTTCGCGCCGACGAGTTCGAGGAACGCCTCCTGGAGTGTGGCCGCCTCGCCGCGCACCTCGGCCAGCGGGCCCTGCGCGCGGATGCGGCCCGCCGCGATGACGGCGACCCAGTCGCACAGGGACTCCACGAGCTCCATCACGTGGCTGGAGAAGACGACGGTCGCGCCGGAGGCCGTGTAGCGCTCCAGGACGCCGCGGATCGTCTGCGCGGAGACGGGGTCGACGCCCTCGAACGGCTCGTCGAGGAAGAGGACTTCGGGGTTGTGGAGCAGTGCCGCCGCGAGTCCGATCTTCTTGCGCATGCCCGTCGAGTAGTCGACGACGAGTTTGTGCTGGGCGCCCGCGAGGTCGAGGACGTCCAGGAGCTGGGTGGCGCGCTTGTCGACCTCCTCGCCGGGCAGGCCGCGCAGTCTGCCCGTGTACGCGAGGAGTTCGCGCCCGGAGAGGCGGTCGAAGAGGCGCAGGCCTTCGGGGAGTACGCCGATGCGGGCCTTGACCTCGGCGGGGTCCCGCCAGACGTCGCGGCCGACGACTTCCACGGTGCCCTGGTCGGGGCGGAGCAGGCCGGTGACCATGGAGAGGGTGGTGGTCTTGCCCGCGCCGTTCGGGCCGACGAGTCCGATGAATTTCCCTGCCGGGAGGGTGAGGTCGATGCCCGCCACGGCAAGTTGCTGGCCGAAGGCCTTCCACAGGTTCGTTACGCGTACCGCTGGCTGGGTCACCGCTGCCCCTCTGGTTGCCGTCGCCCGTGGGGTGCACGATACGTCGGGCTCGTGGCCCTTGGACGGACGGTCCCGTCGGCCTGGGCTGTGCCCGCCCGTGCCGCCCCCTGGGCGGCCCAGCCGCCCACAGGGGGGAGGAGCGGGGGTGGGCGCCGCCCACAGGGGGGAGCGGGTGATTGCCTGCGGTGGGGAGGGGCGGCGGGGGCGGAAATATAGCCCCTCCGGCGTTTGAGGAGCGGGGTCTGGGGCGGAGCCCCAGAAGAGGGCGGGTGCGTGTGGGCGCCCCGCGGAGGCGGACGAGTAGCCGCCCGCCGCGGGTGCGGCGGGCGGCAGTGGAAGGGCGGGTGGGTGGGGGAACTAGCGTCGGCGGGAGTCCCTGCCGCAGGCGTAGGACAAGGGGGAGATGATTTCTTCCGCGTCGGGGAGCCAGCGGTTGGCGGGGGTGGGGCGGCAGGCCCACTGGACGGCGCCGGAGGCGCCGAAACGGGTGGGGGGCGCGGCGACGTACGCACCCTCACCGAAGGTGACGAGGTCGAGGGCGGCGGGCGGCCAGCCCAACTTGCGCACGAGGTCCGGGACTTTCGCGGCGGCACCGGGCAGCACGAAGAACTGCATGCGCCGGTCCGGCGTACACGTCACGGGACCGAGCGTCAGCTCCATCCGCTCCATGCGGGCGAGGGCGAGGAAGCCGGCCGTCTCGGGCACGTCGATCGCGTCGAACGTGCGCCCCGTCGGCAGCAGGATCGAGGCTTTCGACTGCTTGGCCCACATGCGTCGGGCGACTGTCGCGCTGCCCGTGGCCTGCGTGGGCCAGTCGTCGCGCACGGGGTGGGCGCCGGGCGCGGGGCACGCGACCTCGCCGCACGAGCAGCGCCACGTGCCCTCGACGGACTCGAGCCAGGCGCCGGGGAAGACATCCCAGTGGCGTTCCTCCGCGTACCGTACGGCCGTGTCCTGCAGGGCCTCTCCGCGCTGCTTCGGGATCTGCGCGGCTGACGTGACTCCGATGGTCTCTTCCACGCAGGGCTCAACTGCCCCCGTCATGTGGGGTTACGGGGTGTCACGTGCGCGGGGGAGGAGCATCGATCCTGCTGCGGGGCGCATGGGTGCACAGCCGGGGGCGCGCATGCGCAAGGGAGGCCGGGCGCGGGTAACCACGTCAGGGGCAGTCGGAGTTCACCCAGGTTCACCCGGCTCGCCGACTTGTGCTGCGCTCTGTTGTGTTCTACGCGATTCCACATCGTTCTGTCGCGCTCTGCCGCGTTCTGCTGTATCGCGCTGCGAAACGCCACGAAAGAGTGTGAAACGCGAAGTTCCCGCAGGTTGCAGCTCATTTGTGGTGCTAGTGGTGCATCTTCCGGTTGTTCCCAGGGCATTGATCATCTGGGCGATGCGGGCAAACCGGCCCGGACCGTTCCTCATTCGACATCCACATCCGAAGTTCCAGATGGTCCACGGTGCACACAGGGGGTACGCCATGGCCGCCAGGCCTCTCGTCGCGCGGCAGCCCAACGAACGGCTGCAGGCGCTCATTCAGGAAGCCGGCTGTTCCAACGCCGGCCTGGCCCGTCGCGTGAACATGTGCGGCGCGGAGCACGGTCTCGATCTTCGTTACGACAAGACGTCGGTGGCTCGCTGGCTGCGCGGCCAGCAGCCGCGCGGGCGCGCGCCGGGCATCATCGCCGAGGCGCTCGGCCGCAAGCTGGGGCGCACGGTCACGATCGACGAGATCGGCATGGCGAACGGCAAGAACCTCGCCTCCGGCGTGGGGCTGCAGTTCTCGCCCACCGTTCTCGGCGCGATCGAGCAGGTCTGCGAGCTGTGGCGCAGCGACGTGGGGCGGCGGGACTTCCTGTCCGGCTCGTCCGTCGCCGCGTCCGCGCTCGTGGAGCCGAGCCGCGACTGGCTCATCTCCTCGCCGGACGCACAGGTCGGCCGGACGGCCGGGCCGCGCGTCGGGCTCTCGGACGTGGCCGCCGTCAAGGCGATGACGGAGGCCCTGACGCAACTGGACCACCAGTACGGCAGCGGGCACGTGCGCCCCGTCGTCGTGCACTACCTCAACTCGGTCGTCTCCGGGCTGCTCGCGGGTTCGTACCGCGAGGCGGTGGGCCGTGAACTGTTCGCGGCCGTCGCCCGGTTGACGGAACTCGCCGGGTACATGGCCGTCGACACCGGCCAGCCGGGCCTCGCCCAGCGCTACTACATCCAGGCGCTGCGCCTCGCCCAGGCGGCGGGCGACCGGGGGTACGGAGGGTACGTACTCGCGGCGTCGATGAGTCACCTGGCCGCGCAGCTCGGCAACCCCCGCGAGATCGCGCAGCTCGCGCGGGCGGCGCAGGAGGGGGCGCGCGGGCGGGTCACACCGCGCGCGGAGTGCATGTTCTACGCCGCGGAGGCGCGGGGGCACGCGCTGCTCGGCGACGCCCGGTCCACGCAGGTGGTCGCGGGCCGCGCGGTCGAGGCGATGGAACGCGCCACGGGCGAGGAGGACTCGGGCGACGACCCGGTGTGGATCCGCCATTTCGACCAGGCATATCTGGCCGACGAACTCGCGCACTGCCACCGCGACTTGGGACAGGCCGACGCGGCCGCCCGGCGCGCGGAGGAGTCCCTGGCCGGGCATCCGCCGACGCGGGCGCGGCGGCGCGCCATCGGTCTGGTGCTGCTCGCCACCGCCCAGGTCCAGCGCCGCGAGGTCGAGCAGGCCTGCCACACCGGCCTGAAGGCCGTCGAACTCCTCGGCACCCTGCGGTCCAACCGCGGCGCGGAGTACCTCGACGACTTCCAGCAGCGGCTCGAACCGTTCCGGGAGGAGCCGGTGGTGCGGGAGTTCGGGGCGCGCCTCGACCTCCAGGCCGCGTGAACCTCGCGCGACGGCGGGAGGCGCGGGCTCCTCTTCTCCCTTGAGGGGCTTTGCTCAAAGGGCTTAAGGGGCCCTTAACAGCGTCTCCCGCACAACTTCTGTTACTCCTGTGGCGTCTGTGTCAGGAGCGGTGCTTGGCGCCTCCTGAGCTGCGTGGCAGAGCGCCGCGGGGACCCGGTAGCGTGAGCCGACGTTCCGAAGGTCCCCCATTCGTAGGAGTCCCGGTGACGCAGCAGAGCGGGCAAGGCGCTGCTTCCTCCGAACCGCAGCAACCCGCGGCGCGGCACGCGCACGAGGGCATCGTGCTGCCGGCGGACGGCAGCGAGCCCCTGATGCCGGGCACCACCGGCGACCACGCCGCCCCACCCGTCGGCAGCCCCTGGGGCGACCCCTGGGGCCCGGACCCGGCGACTCCGGCACCCGGCGCGGGCGAGGCCTGGGGCACCCCGGCCCAGGAGCCCGCCGGGCCCTACCAGGACCCCACCGGGCCGCCGCCACCCCGGTCCGGGATGCCGCTGCCCCCCGAGGGCACCCCGCTCCCGCCCGCCGCACCGTCGGCGGCGGCGTACCCGGACGCCGCCGCGTACGGGGGGCACGGGGCGCAGGGGGCGCCGTTGCCGCCCGAGGGGGCGGGGCAGGGGTATGCCCCGAGGCATGGTCAGGGGTCGGGTCAGATGCCCGGTCAGGTGCTTGGCCAGGGCCCAGGGCAGATATCCGGTCAAGTTTCGGGTCACGTCCCCGGTCAGGGCCCGGGCCAGATACCCGGCCACGGCTCCATACCCGCCGAGGGCCACCTCATGCCGCCCCACGGCCAGAACCAGGGCGCGCACCAGCTGAACCAGGGTGCGCACCAGAACCAGGGCCCACACCAGCAGAACCAGGGCTCACACCAGGGCCAGAGCGCGCCCCAGAACCACCCGCTCCCCCCGGCCGACCACGGCCAGGAACTGCCCGGCGCCTCGTACGGCGGGCACGGCAGGCACGGCGGGGCGCACGCCGCCTACGGGGGGACCGGCGGCGGCGACGCTTCGTATGGCGGTCACGACGCCTCGTACGGCCAGAACGGCGGGCACGGCGGCCACGACGCCTCGTACGGCGCCAACGCCTCCGCCCCCCTCCCGCCCGCCGCCCAGAGCATGCCGCTCCCGCCCACCGGACACCTCCCGTCGGCAGGACAGCACGACCCCGGCTACGGGCCGCCGGGGCCCGACGCCGCGTACCCCGCCGGAAACGGTGGCGGCCGACACGCCGCGGCGCCCACCGGGGCCGACGCCGAGGCCACCCAGTTCATCGCGCCCGTCGACCCCGGCGCCCCCGCGGCGCCGGGCGCGCTGCCGCCCGAGATGCCCGCCGACGGCGCCACCCAGTTCCTGGGCCGCGCGCAGGACGTCGGCCCGGCCGCGGCCCCGGACGACAACGCGCCCACCCAGTTCATCGCTCCCGTCACGGACGGCGGCGCCCACGCGGGCCCGCCCGCCGCTGCGTCCCCGTCCGCCGCGTACGACGTGCGCCCCGGCGCCCCGGGCGACCGGCAGCCGCCCGCCGAGTTCGACAGCCTCTTCCGCAGGGAGCCGGAGCCCGACCAGGGCGCCGCGTCCACCCAGCAGATGCCCCGGCTCCAGGTGCCCGCGCCGGGCCCCGCGTTCGAGCCGGAGCCCGAGCCCGGGCGCCAGCGCCGCGGCCGCGGCGGCTCCAAGATGCCGCTCCTCGCGGCCGTCGGCGTGGGCATCGCCGTGCTCGGCGTCGGCGCGGGCGCGATGCTCAGCGGGGGCGGCGGCGCCGGCGACGACGACGAGAAGGACGACAACAAGCCGCTCGCCGCGACCGCCCCGGCCGAGAGCGACAAGCCGTCGCCGTCCGCCGACCCCGGCAAGAAGCAGGCGGTGGCGCTGGACAAGCTGCTCGCGGACAGCAACAACAGCCGCGAGGCCGTGATCGGCGCCGTACGCAACGTGGGCAAGTGCTCGAACCTGAAGCAGGCCGCCACCGATCTGCGCGCCGCGGCCAGGCAGCGCGACGGCCTCGTCGGCAGGCTCTCCGGCCTGACCGTCGACCAGCTGCCGAAGCACGCGCAGCTGACCGCCGCGCTCAACAAGGCGTGGAAGGCGTCCGCGTCGGCCGACAACCACTACGCCGCGTGGGCCGACCAGGTCGCCCGCAAGAAGGGCTGCCGCAAGGGCCACGCCCGGCAGACCAACCACTCGGCCGCGGGCAACCGCGCGAGCGGCGAGGCGACGCGGGCCAAGCAGCAGGCGGCGGCCCTGTGGAACGCGATCGCGCAGCAGCACGGACTGACCAAGCGGGACAAGACGCAGCTGTAACAAGGCACAGCTGTAAAGCGGCTGAAGCGGCTGAAGCAGCTATGGAGAAGGCGCGTGCTTCAGTGGGCGGATTCGAGGGTCTTGGCCACGTTCACGAACGACTTGCGGGCGAGTACGAGACGGCCGTCCCGCACCACCTGGAAGGTGACGTCGGCGTTGACCAGGCGCGGGTAGTCGCCCGCCGCCAGCATGTCCTCGAAGCGCCAGCTCAGCATCGGCGTGAGCCCGCCGGTGTCCACCCGCAGGCCCTGGTCGAGGGTGCGGCGCAGCGAGCGGGGGGTGACGTCGTCGCCGTTCAGCGACTCGACCGCCTGCCGCAGGACGGTGAACGCGATCCAGGTGGTCTGCACGCCCGCGTCCGCCGCGTCGACCCGGTTGTCGCCGAAGGCCTGTTCGCGGATGACCTCGCGCATCTTCGACCAGCGCCGGTCGCTCCCGTCCGGGTACCAGCCGGTGACGTACGCGCCCTCGTACACGCCTTCCGCGCCGCCCGTCCGGTCGATCAGGGACTGGTCGACGCTGCCGAGCACGGAGGCGGTGCGCACGTCCGGGTACGTGTCCTCGGTGCGCCGGAACGAGTCGAAGAAGGTGTCCGTGCGGGCGCCGAGCGCGGCCGCGACGCAGCCTTCCTTGCCGCCGGAGGCGGAGGCGGAGGCCGATGCCGAGGAGGCGCCGCCCGCGCTTCTGCCGCCGGAGGCGCGGTCCAGCGCCTGCTCGGCCTGCGTCGTGTAGTCGGTGGCGTCCTCGGGGGCCCGGATGTCGGCGGATGCCGCGTTGTGGTCCTGGGCGAGGCCGGAGTCGAGGAGCTTGGAGAGGTCGTCGCCCGCGATGGTGTCCGGCCGCACCAGCGAGACGCGGTCGCAGACACCGGCGAGCTGCCGTCCGTTGCCCGCGATCAGCGCGGGCTGCCCGCCGTTGACGGGGTACGACAGCGGGCTGGAGAACTCCTCGTCGGTGAGGCCGTAGCCGCCGATGTACGGGATGCCGGCCGACTCCAGGGGTGCCATGAAGGCGCGGCCGTGCTGGCTGTAGGAGCCGACGACGGCCGCGACGTCCTCCTTGACGGCCTCGCGGGCGCAGTTGCCCGCGCCGACCGGGTCGTTGCGCTCGTTGCAGGTGACGACTTCGAGCTTGCGGCCGTCGAGCCCGCCGTTGGCGTTGACCCAACGGGCGTAGGCCTTCGCCATCGCGGGCATGCCGGGCTTGTTGGTCGCTTTGGTGTGTTCCGGGGCCCAGGTCATGACTTTCACGGGGTCATCCCCGGAACCCCCCGTGGTACCGGGGATGACCCCGCAGCCGACGGCCACGGACGCACACGCCGCCACCGCCGCGGCGCTGAGCAGCGCTTTTCGAGCTCGGGGCGCGGTCTCGGCGGGACGGGGAGGGAAGACGCGTCGCAAGGCGGGCATGAACACGCACGATTCCGTCATCCGGCCAACCTGGGAGTGACGCGCACCCAACGATCGGTGACCAAGGCGTGAACTGGTGGGGCCGTAAACAGGTGGGGGATGTGGGAACGTACGATCGATGACCGTGCAAGGAACGGAGAAGTCTTCCCGTCGTGGCCGTCGGTCGACGACCATAGGCGGCATGCCAACGAACGACATGCCGTGGTGGCGCTGGCGCAGCAATGTGCGCTCGGCGCTGCACATGCTCTCGGACCCGGTCTTCCAGCGGGAGTGCTGGCTCGCGGGGCGCGAGGAGTACGGGGACGTGACCGACGCCGTGTACCGCCTTGTCGAGGACACGTGGCTGGACAACTGGTCGGCGGAGAAATACGTCGGGACGATCTTCCGGGACTCCCAGGAGGCCGCGCTCGTCGACGCCGCCGTGCTGCGGGTCCTGCGGATCATGCACGAGGTCGGTCCGGACGCGGCGGTGTCCGTGTATCTGGACCACCCCGGCTGGCCGGACGCGGTGCGAGCGGCGCGGGACGCGCATGTGCGGCTCGCGGCCGGGGACGGGGAGGATCCGGACGGGCCGCCGCGCACGCTGGAGGTTCTGCGGATTCTTACGCGGTCGGGTTGAGGGGTCCGTTCTTCGTACGCGGCTCCGGTTGAGGGGTCCGTACTTTCGTACGCGGTCGGGCTGAGGGGGCCGTTCGTCGTACGCGGCTCCGGTCCCGTACGCGGTCGGGTTGCCCCCTGGCGTATGGGACCCTGGGCGGATGAACGAGCAGTCCGCCGTCGCCAGTGACCAGCGCGCCGACCGCGCCGAACAGTACGTCCTCACTCTCTCCTGCCCGGACAAACAGGGCATCGTGCACGCCGTGTCGAGCTACCTCTTCATGACCGGCTGCAACATCGAGGACAGCCAGCAGTTCGGCGACCACGACACCGGGCTGTTCTTCATGCGGGTGCACTTCTCGGCCGAGCCGCCGGTGACGCTCGACAAGCTGCGCGCGAGCTTCGCGGCCGTCGGTGACTCCTTCCAGATGGACTGGCAGCTCCACGGGGCCGACGACAAGATGCGGATCATCCTGCTGGTGTCGAAGTTCGGCCACTGCCTGAACGACCTGCTGTTCCGCTCGCGCATCGGCGCGCTGCCGGTGGAGATCGCCGCGGTCGTCTCCAACCACACGGACTTCGCCGAGCTCGCCGCCTCGTACGACGTTCCCTTCCACCACATTCCCGTCACCCGGGACACCAAGCCCGAGGCCGAGGCGCGGCTGCTGCAGCTCGTGCGGGACGAGAACGTCGAGCTGGTCGTGCTCGCCCGCTATATGCAGGTCCTCTCCGACGACCTGTGCAAGCAGCTCAGCGGGCGGATCATCAACATCCACCACTCGTTCCTGCCGAGCTTCAAGGGCGCGCGGCCCTATCACCAGGCGCACGCGCGCGGCGTGAAGCTGATCGGTGCCACCGCGCACTATGTCACCGCCGAGCTCGACGAGGGGCCGATCATCGAGCAGGAGGTCGAGCGGGTGGGGCACGGGGTGACTCCCGACCAGTTGGTCGCCGTGGGGCGGGACGTGGAGTGCCAGGCGCTGGCGCGAGCCGTCAAGTGGCATGCCGAGCACCGCATCCTCCTGAACGGCCACCGCACCGTGGTCTTCGCCTGACCGATCGAGCCCCGCCGCTCCGCGGCGGGATCTCTCCCACCCGCCCGCCCGTTTCCAGCAGACCAACAGGCCCTGGCCGCAGCCGCCACCGACGCCGGCCTCCGGCCCAGGCAGACCACGCTTCCGGTGCCGAGCAAGGCCGTTCGGCGTCTGCGGGCTGCGGCTGGATGATGCTCCGTCACTTGCTGTGGGCAATCGTGCCGCAGGGCGGCTCCCAACCCTTAAAGGCAGCCCAGGCCGACGGTGCCGTTCTGGTCGGGGGTGCGCACCCCGAGGCCGACGGTGCCCGTCCGGACGGCGTGAGGTGACTTGCCGGGTGCGGGGCCCGAGGCCCACGGCGCCTACAACCGGCTCAGCGACGCCGCTGCGAACAGGACGTCGCGGATCGCCTCGCGGTCTCCCATCTGGCCGGCGGCCGCCTCCTCGGGGGCCACATGCCCCGCCGCCAGGCGACAGAACTCCACCCCGTCCAGCGCGATGTGCGCAACCTCGCACTCGGCGGAGCCGCTCGCCCCGGGCGAGTCCAGCGGAATGAACCACTCTCCGCCCCCGACCCCCTCGACCTCAAGGCGCAGGCTCCGCCCGGGAGCCCCCGCCGCGACCAGCTCCCGCGACGGCGCCGCCCGCCCCGCCCGCCGCCGCTCCGCCAGCGTCGCGGGCAGCATCCGCGCCGCCAGGTCGATCATGTGGTGCAGATGGCGGGGCGAGGGCGGCTCGTACGGATAGTCCACGGCGTCGGCGATGTCCTCGGCGTGGATCCAGCATTCGAAGGCCCGCTCCACCATCGAGTCCCGCAGGGGCAGTTCGACCCTGCGGCCGTCCTCGCCGGGGTCCTCACGGGGCGGGGCCGCCGCAATCCCGTACTCCACGGCGAGCCGTCCCGAGCCGCCGCCCGCGAACGACACCGTCCGGATCAGCTCGTGCGTCTGGTCGCGCCAGGGGCCGCGTACGGCGCGGGTGGGCGGGACGTGAGAGGCGCGCCAGTACGCCTCCGTGCGCCGGGTCGGGTCGGGGACGCGCGGGGCGTCCGCGCCGAGCGGGTCCTCCAGGCCGAGCGCGGTGCCGACCAGGCCGTCGACGGCCAGCAGATGCGCGATCACCCCGGCGACCGTCGTCTTGCGGCTCACCGGACCGTCGTCCTTGAACCAGCGCAGCCGCACCGGGGCGTGCCACTCGGCGTCCCCGATGTCCTGGAGCAGTGCGTCGAGCCGCGCGGTCTCGGCGTCGTACGGAGCGGCCCACTCCGGCAGTGGGATGCGGGGCGGGCGCCGCCCCAGGCAGCTCTCCAGGACGCGGGTGCGCAGCCCCGGGTCGAGGTCGAGGCTCTCTTCGGGGTGCAGCAGTCCGACCGCCTCGCGCAGCCGCAGCGCCTCCTCGGCGCAGGGGCCGCACGTCCCCAGATGCTCCTCGACGGCGATCGACTCCTGCGCCGAACAAGCGGCGAGTGCCCACGCCCCGAGCAACGACTTCAACACCCGATGATCAAGCTCCCCACCCCCCGACACGTCCCCACCAGTCCCCGCCCCCGCGTCCGGGTCCCACTCCGACCCCGGACCTGAGCCCGCGCCGGACGCCCCACTCGCGTCGTACGCGCTCCCCGCGTCGTACGCATCCCCGACGCCGGGTGCACTCCCGACGTGGGGCGCACCCCCCACGTCGGACGCGCCCCCGCCGTCGCCCGGGTCCGCACCCCGCTCCTTCGCCCCCGGAGTCGGCACGTCAGGCAACGGCCCCCCGCCGTCCTCCACCGACACCCGCGGCGCGGGTATCCGCGGCGCCCCGCCCCCGCCGGGGAGCGCCCCCGGACCGTCGCCCGCAGGCCCACGGCCAGTCCCGTCGTCCCGAGGCCCACGGCCTGTCTCTTCGTTGTCGTACGGGTCCGGCTGGTCGGGGCTGTTCACAGTGCTCTCCCGTAGCCGTGGGCGCCGGTGTCCGTGGGCTCTTCGCCGGACGGGGCGGTGTCGTGGGCGGTGGAGAGGAGCTGCAGGCCGAGGCGGAGGCGGCGGCGGGCCTCGTCCTCGGTGACGCCGAGATCGGCGGCGGTCTGGCGATAGTCGCGGCGCTGGAAATAGGCCAGCTCGAGGGCGGCGCGCAGCGGGGCGGGCATGGCCGTGACGATGTAGTCCGCGCGGGCGGCGGCGGAGGCGCGGCGGACCTTGCGCTCCAGGTCCTCCGTGGTGCCCTCGCCGCCCCGGGCCAGCGCGGCGGACTCGGTCTGCCGCAGCCGCCACACCGCCTGCCGGTGGGCCAGCATGGCGATCCAGGAGCGCAGTGGGCCCTGCTTGGGGTCGTACCCCTCGGGGTTCTCCCAGACGTGTGTGAAGACCTCGCGCGTGATGCGGTCGGCCGCCGCCACGTCCCCGAGGACGCGATACGCGAGGCCGTGCACCAGCGAGGCGAAGTGGTCGTACAGCTCGCCCAGGGCGGCTGCCTCCCCGTGCGCCAGGCGCTGCTGCATGCGGCGGTCCCAGCGACGCGGCGCGTCCTTCGGCATGCGGCCCCCTCGATCGCTCGCCGTCCTCACCCTCATCGTTGCTTCGAATGTAGTCGGCGCCACTGACACCGCACCGCTCTTTCGGCCCGCTTTCCCGTTCTTTGCGGCAAAGCGCGGCCGGGCAGGGCCGCGAATGATATTGAACGTGTGCTCGCCCCGCGTCCCGCGGGCATCCGCGAAGCCCGCTTCCGGTACGCATGGTGTCCTGGTGTTTCATGGAACCGCTGTGGGGCAGCCGCGAAAGAGGAACCGAAGGAGCTGCTTCCGGATCAGCGGACGAGGGGCTGGCGCGTGGCGTTCAAGGTGGCCGTGGCCGAGCAGGGCGACTGGGTCGTGCTGCGGGTGTCGGGGGAGATGGACCTCCTGGCGTCACCCATGCTGCGCCAGCGCGTGCACGACGCCGTGGCCGAAGGCCGCCGCAGCCTGGTCCTCGACCTGTCCGACGTGTTCTTCTGCGATTCGAGCGGCGTCGGCGTACTGATCACCACCCGCCGCCTGATGCGCTCCTGCCGCGGCCGGCTGCGGCTGATCCTGCCCGCGCAGGGAGCGGTCGACGGCTCGCACGTGAACCGCGTGCTCGCCGCGCTCGGCGTGCGGCGGCTCTTCGAGGTGTACCCGGACGCGGAGTCGGCGGTCGACGACGGCGCCGCACCCCTGACCGCGTAGCGCCCGCACCCCTGACCGCGCAGGCCGTCCCGCCGGGCAAGCCACGGCCGACTCGGGCAAGTGGAACCCCGCACCCCGCGCAAGATCGGAATGCTGATACAACCTTCCCGAGCGGACGCCGGCGTCGGCGTGCCCGCCGGGTCCGTCCGGAGTGCGTCCATGACACACCTTTGTCGCGGAATTTCCGCGGTCTTGGCACAGGCGCAGCTTTTCCGCCTCCTGGCGGCCGACGGCGTCGTACGCTCCTGGACAGATACCTGTAGGACGGCTCGCCCGGCTCCGGCCGCGGCGGGCCGACCCTCCGAACCGCATGAGAAGTGAGGCGGCCCTAAGACCATGGACAGTGCCGAGTACGAACGCAGGATCGCGGCCCGTTTCGCCACCTTCGACCAGGACGGCAACGGCTACATCTCCCGTGAGGACTTCAGCACGGCGGCCCAGGCGCTGCTCGCGGAGTTCGGGGTGACGGCACGGTCCGAGAAGGGCCAGGCCCTGTACATCGGGGCCGAGGCGTTCTGGCAGGGCATGGCGGGCATCGCGGACCGCGACGGCGACCAGCGCATCACCAAGGACGAGTTCGTCGGCGGCGCCGTGAAGCGGCTGCGCGACAACCCCGCCCGGTTCGCGGAGATCGCCCGGCCGTTCCTGCACGCGCTGATCACCCTCGCGGACGGCGACGGGGACGCCTCGGTGACCCCCGAGGAGGTCCAGCGAGCCCTGCGGGTCCTTGGCGTGGAGTCCACCCTCGCCGAGCAGTCCGCCACCGCCCTGGGCCCGGTGACGGAGGACCAGGTGGTCACGGCTTTCGCGGAGTACTTCACCGTCCCTGAGTAGGCACGGATTCGGCACGTTCCGGGGACAGAATCAGCCCGTCCGGCATTTGAGGACGAGGCCCGAAGGGCCGAAAAGGCGGGGAAAGGGGCGCAGCCCCATACACCCGCTCACGCCGAAAAGCGCTCCCGCAGCTTGTACTTGAGCACCTTCCTCAACGTCTCGTTGCGGGGCAGCGCCGTCACCAGCTCCAGTTGCTCCGGCAGCTTGTGCACGGACAGGCCCGCGCCGCGCAGGTACGCCGACGCCTCCGGGAGCGTCAACTCGGGTGCCCCGGGGGCGCCTTCCACGACCGCGCACACGCGCTCCCCGCGCTCCGGGTCGGGCAGGCCGATCACCGCCACGTCGGCGACCGCCGGGTGGGTGTGCAGCAGGTCCTCGATCTCCTTGGCGGAGATGTTCTCGCCCTTGCGGATGATGACGTCCTTGGCGCGCCCGGTCAGGACCAGGTGCCCGGACTCCCGGACGTGCCCCAGGTCGCCGGTGATCAGGAAGCCGTCCGCGTCGAAGGCGGCCCGCGTGGCCGCCGCGTCCAAGTAGCCCTGGCAGACGGCCTCGCCGCGCAGCCGCACCTCGCCGTCCGTGTCGGCGGGCAGCTCCTTGCCGTCGGGGTCCGTGACGCGGATCTCCATGCCGGAGGGCGGGCGGCCCTCCGTGGTGGCGAGGTGCTCGGGGGTGTCGTCGGGGTCGCCCATCGTGATCATCGGGACTTCGGTCATGCCGTAGCCGTGCGTGAGCTGACACCCCAACTCGCGTACGACGGCGTGGTAGATCTCCGGCGGCTTGGGGGCGCCGCCGCCCGCGAGCAGGCGCAGGGTGGGGATCAGCTTCCGGCCGGGCCGCTTGCGCTGCTCGGTCAGGAACATCGAGTAGAACGCCGTCGAGCCGCCCGCGACGGTCACGCCGTGCCGCCGGTAGCCGTCCAGCGCGTCCGGCAGCGCGAAGTGCTCGAACAGCACGGCCGGGAAGCCGTACAGCAGCAGCATGACGGTGTAGTCGGGCCCGGCGATGTGCGCGAAGGGGAACGCCATCGAGCCCACGTCGTCCGGCGTCAGGCGCAGCGCGTGCGCCAGGCAGGCGCCGCCCGCGATCAGGGAGCGGTCGGTGTGCAGGACGCCCTTGGGGTCGGACGTCGTGCCGGACGTCCAGTAGATCCAGCGCACCGCGCGGCCGTCGGCCGGCGGCGGGGGCAGCACGCCGGGGTCGGCCTCGGGCAGCTCGTCGTACGCGGTGAACACGCCGCGCGCCCCGAGCCGCGCGGCCAGTTCCGTGTGGTCGAAGCCCCGCCAGACACCTGGCACCGCGAAGAACTCGGCCTTCGACTCCCGCAGCGCGAAGCCGACTTCGCGGTCCCGGTAGAACGGGATCACCGGTGACTGGACGGCGCCGAGACGGGCGAGGGCGAAGGACAGGACGGCCGTCTCGATGCGGGTGGGGAGCTGCCAGGCCACGACCGTGCCGGGGCGCACCCCCCTCCCGTACAGCCCCGCCGCCACCCGCTCGCAGCGCTCCCGCAAGCCGCCGAAGGTGAGGACGCGGTCGTCGGCGGGATCGGCGGCGGCCTGGATCAGGGCGGGGGTGTCCGGGGTGAGGGCGGCGCGGCGCTCGATGAGCTCCCAGAGCGTCCCGCAGGCGCTCAGGGCATGGGCGGTGTCGTCGTGCACTGCGGCCCCCTCGTGATCAACCGAGCACTGTTTCTGACGGGTAGTCAGGATGTGCGGTGAGCGTAGAGCTCCGCTCCTTGTCGGTCCAGGGGTGCGGGGCTAGCCTGCGTTCTGACGCTCCATCAGAAATTGTTGAGGGCTGCCGGGGTGAGGGCTGTCAAGAACTGTCGAGCGAGGGGACCTTGATGGACCTGACGTACACCGAGGAGGAGGAAGCCTTCCGGGAGGGGCTGCGGGGCTGGCTCGCGGACGTGCTGCCGAAGCTGCCGGCCAAGCCCTCGCCCGACGACTGGCCCGGCCGGCGGGCGTACGACACCGCGTGGCAGCGGACGCTGTACGACGCGGGGTACGGCGAGGTGCACTGGGACGCGTCCCCGACCCGGCGGCTCATCTTCCTGGAGGAGACGGAGAAGGCGGGCGCGCCCTACGTAGGGGCCAACTTCGTCGGGCTGCTGCACGCGGGCCCCACCATCGCCTCCGAAGGCACCCCCGAGCAGCGGGCCCGCTGGCTGCCGCCCGTGCTGCGCGGCGACGAGGTGTGGTGCCAGGGCTTCAGCGAACCGGACGCCGGATCCGACCTCGCGTCGCTGCGCACGCGCGCGTGGCGCGACGGCGACGACTACGTAGTGAGCGGTTCGAAGATCTGGACCTCGCACGCGGAGGTCGCCGACTGGTGCGAACTCCTCGTGCGGACCGCACCCGTGAGCGCGGAGGTGCCCAAGCACCGGGGCATCACCTGGCTCGCGACGCCCATGGACGCGGACGGGATCACGGTGCGGCCGCTGCGGACGCTCGCGGGCTCGGCGGAGTTCGCCGAGGTGTTCCTCGACGAGGTGCGGGTGCCGGTCGCCAACCGGGTGGGCGCCGAGAACGACGGCTGGCGCGTGACCATGGTGACCCTGTCGTTCGAGCGGGGCACGGCCTTCGTGGGGGAGGTCGTGGCCTGCCGCCGGCTGCTCGGCGAGCTCGCCCGCGAGGCGCGCGCGAACGGGCGCTGGGACGACGCGGTGCTGCGGCGCCGGCTCGGGCGGCTGAGCGCGGAGTTCGCCGCGCTGTGGCGGCTGACCCAGTGGAACGTGAGCGAGGCCCAGCGCACCGGCGGCGTGCCCGGCACCGGCGGGTCCGTCTTCAAGCTGCGCTACTCGCAGGCGCGCCAGGAGCTGTACGACGCGGCGGCCGAGGTGCTCGGCCCCGGCGCCCTCGACCTGGACCGCGCCTGGACACTGGAGCGGCTCTCCTCGCTGTCGTACACCATCGCCGCCGGGACCTCGCAGATCCAGCGGAACATCGTCGCCGAGCGCATCCTCGGCCTGCCGAAGGGGCGGTGAGCCGACGGTGGACTTTCAACTCACCGACGATCAGAAGGCCTTGAAGCGGGGCATACGGGATGTTCTGGAGGGACGGTTCGGACGGGACACGCTGCGGGCCGCCGTTGCTGCCGCCGAGGGCGCCGAGGGAGCCGCGGGAGCCGAGGCTGCTGACGCCTTCGAAGTGCCGTGGCTCGACCGGGACTTGTGGCGGGCGCTCGGCGACGCCGGGTTCTTCTCGCTGTGCGTGGCCGAGGATGCGGGCGGTGTCGGACTGGGGCTGCCCGAGGCCGTGTTGGCCTTCGAGGAGGCCGGGCGGGTGCTGCTGCCGGGGCCCGCCGCGGCGACGTTCCTCGCGGCCGGGGAGGTCGAGGGCGCGGCCTCCGGGGAGGTCGTCGTCACTGCCGTCGACGGCGTGCTCGTGCCGTGGCTGGCGGAGGCCGACGTGGTGCGCGGGGACGCGGCGGGAGCGGTGCCCGTACGGTCCGTGGACCCGCTGACGCCGCTGCACCGCCTGCCGGACGGCTCCGGGCCCGTCACCGCCGCCGCGCCCGCCTCCCACGCCTCCCAGGCCCCTCACGCCTCCCAGGTCCCTCACGCCTCCCAGGCCCCTCACGCCACACACGCCGCCCACGCCCCTCACGCCTCCCTCCTCGGGGCCGCCGAACAGCTCGGCTCCGCCACCCGCACCTGCGAGGCGGCCGTCCAATACGCCCAAGATCGCGAACAGTTCGGCGGGCCCGTCGGCCGCTTCCAGGCCGTGCAGCACCTGTGCGCCGACATGCTGGTCCGCGCGGAGCTGGCCCGCGCCGCCGTGTACGCCGCCGCCGTCACCGCGGACCCCCTCGACATCGCCGGAGCCAAGCTCCTGGCCGACGACGCCGCCGTACGCAACGCCTGTGACTGTCTGCAAGCGCACGGTGGCATGGGGTTCACCTGGGAGTCCGACGTCCATCTGCACCTGAAGCGGGCCTGGGTGCGGGCCGCGCTCGGCGGCACGGCGGCCCGCGCGGAGGAGGAACTGGCGGCGGCGTTGTGATCGACTTGCGCGCCCGCCGAAAGGCGCTAAAGCTTCCCGTGAAAGGCGGTATTGCGTCCCATGCGGACGGAAACGTCACGGAAAAGCTACTGAGCGTCGATATCGGGTTGTGTCCTACGCGTGACTCGTCACGACGCGGAGTCGGCGCCCGGCTCCGGTACCTTGTGTGAGATGCGAGTGGTCATGAGGCCGAGCCGTGCCGGTGTTGCCCCCGAGGCAACTCCGCGGCTGGCAACGCGTTCCTCTCGCCGCGCAGGACGAGGCCGCGCGCCCGCCTGTTCGACCCCTTGCGGTGCGCGTCGCACAGTATGCCGCACGCGTACTCCTTCGCGCTGGAATATGCCCGAAGCGCTTGTTGGGGTGACTGAACGTCAACCATGCTGTTTCTCAAGGGCTTCACGTTCTGTGACCTTGTCGAGTCACGAGGCGATGTGTCCGCCGGTTCGGATGGTGTGAGCGGTGCAGGTGCTTCAAGTTCAGCTGGAAGTCGGGCCGGATCCCGCGGAAGTGGGCCGGGCCCGCAGATGGGCGCGCTCACGGCTCGCCGGGTCGGGTATAGCTGCCGATGAGCCGGTGGCCGAGACGCTGATCCTGCTGATCTCGGAGCTCGTCACCAACGCCGTTGTGCACACGGGCTGTCCGGCGGTCCTGCGCATGCTGCTCCCCGGAGTCCCCGCCGACGAACCCGGCACCGTCCGTGTCGAGGTCGCCGACCGCAGCGCCTGCCCGCCCCGCCCTCGGCACGCCGAGGGCGACGACACCAACGGCCGCGGACTCGAACTCGTCGACGGCCTCGCCGACCGCTGGGGCTGGCGGCACGAGGGCGCCGGCAAGAGCATCTGGTGCGAGGTCGACCGCTGCGAGGCGGGCACCCCCGCCGTCACCTTCGACGGGACGACCCACGAGGACGTCGCGTACGAAGCAGTGTGACCCCGCGTCGCGTACGAAGCCGCGTGACCCCGCGTCGCTCACAACCCCGCGTGACTGCCTGACCGAACCCGCGTGACCGCCCGACCGAAGCCGTGTGACCCCCGACCGCCCCCGCACCCCTCCTGCTCTCCCTCCGTGCCGCACCGCCGTCCCGCGCTCCCGCACCGCCCGCCGTGCCGACGTATGCGCCGTCCCGTGCCCCCGTGCGCGGCCGTGCGCGGGCCGGAGCAAAAGCGGCATATCCCGTAAATCCCCGGCATGGTGTTGACGTACCGTGACCAATTGATCACGCTGGTGTGCAGCGATTCGCCGCGAGGGGACGCCGAGGGGCGCCGGTGCCCGTGGCCCGCTCCTTGGCGAGGTGCGAATCGTGATTCGGCGTGGTGCTCCTTCAGGGCAAAGAGGGGGGTGGAGCCCGTACGCCGGAGCCGGATGGCGGCGCGCGAAACAGCGCTCGGGGCGGGCGTCGACGCGCCGCCACCCGAACTCAGAAGATCACGACGGGCGCCACCGGTGAGCCCGTCGCACCGGCGAAGGGCTCCGGCGTCGCCGACAGCAGGAAGCTGTGGCGCCGCTCCTCTCCACAGGCTGTGGACAACTCTTCGAGATTCCAGTTCTGACCCTGCGGCATGCCCATCTCGACCAGATGCAGGGCGTGCACGGGCAGCCACAGATTCTCGATCTCCGGCGGGAAGATCTCAAAGGTCAGCGTGTCATTGGCGACGGCCGCCACGTCGCGCGCGTGGAACCACTCCGGCGTCCGCACCGAAAGCCCCGGCGACGGAAAGGCGTAACCCTGCTTGTCGCCCGCCAGATACGTCTGGAGCTGCCCGGTCCGTACGAGGACGATGTCGCCGGAGCCGACGGTGACACCCCCGAACTCCTCGGCCTCGTCCAGGTCTTCGGGTGTCACGGCGTGGTCGGCGGGCAGCCGGTCCAGGCCCTTGGCGCGGGCCACGTCGAGGAGTACGCCGCGCGAGACGACGTACGCGGCCGTGGCGATGGAGCTGAACCGGGCGCCCTCGTGGGCCGTGATCGTGTCCGCGGGGCGGCCGTTGTAGATCCGGCCCGAGTGCGAGGCGTGCGGCAGCGCGTCCCAGTGCGTGGCCGCCTGCAGGCCCATCGTGACGGCGTCGTCGCTGGTGGCGACCGAATCCGGGCCGACGAGGGGCTGGTTGATCTGCACCATCGTGTGCAGCGGATTGACGCGTCCCGGGATCAGGCCCGTCTGTACGCCGTCCTGGCGCAGCGGCAGCGCGAGCGGGACGCGGCGGCCCGTGCGGACCGTCGCGGCGGCCGTGCGCACCACCTCGTCGGTGATCAGGTTCAGGGTGCCGATCTCGTCGTCGGCGCCCCAGCGGCCCCAGTTGTTCACGCGCTCGGCGAGGTCGAGGAACTCGGGCGGCATGGCCGACGTGTTCGGCGTGTTGGGTGTGCTCGGCGTGTTCGGCATGTTCGGGGCTGACATGAGTACTCCCCGGGGCTTGTCTTCCGGCGTCTGACGGGTCATAAAATCTAACGGTCCGTCAGAAACCGCGGGAAGGGGCCGGTGTGGGGAACTTCTTGGCAGGCAAGGTGGTCGCCGTCACCGGCGCAGGGCGGGGCATCGGCCGGGCGGTCGCGCTCGCCGCGGCGGCCGAGGGCGCGAAGGTCGTCGTCAACGACTACGGGGTGTCGATCGAGGGCGGCGAGCCCACGAGCGAGGTGGCCGCGGCCGTCGTCAAGGAGATCGAGGCGGCGGGCGGCGAGGCGGTGGCCGTCGCCGACGACATCTCCACGATGGCGGGCGGGCAGCGGATCGTCGACGTGGCTCTCGCCGAGTACGGGCGCGTCGACGGGGTCGTGTGCGTCGCCGGGATCCTGCGCGAGCGGATGCTGTTCAACATGTCCGAGGAGGAGTGGGACCCCGTCGTCGCCACCCACCTGAAGGGCACCTTCACCGTCTTCCGGGCCGCGTCCGCCGTCATGCGCAAGCAGGGCTCGGGCACCCTCATCGGCTTCACCAGCGGCAACCACCAGGGCTCCGTCGCCCAGGCCAACTACAGCGCCGCCAAGGGCGGCATCATCTCCCTGGTCCGCAGCGCCGCGCTCGGCCTGCACAAGTACGGCGTCACCGCCAACGCCGTCGCACCCGTCGCCCGCACCCGGATGTCCGCCAACGTCCCCATGGAGCTGGCGGAGATCGGCGAGCCGCAGGACGTGGCCGCCCTCGTCGTCTACCTGCTCAGCGACCGCGCCCGGCAGGAGAAGATCACCGGGCAGGTGTACACGATCGCCGGACCGAAGATCGCGGTCTGGGCGCAGCCGCGGGAACTGCGCGCCGGGTACGCCGACGGCGGCTGGACGCCCGAGAAGATCGCCGACTTCCTGCCCGGGACGGTGGGCACCGATCCGATGCCGCTGCTCGCGCGGCTTGAGGAGATGGCGCGGGCCGCGGCGGCGAAGGACCGGCCCAACGCGGGGGCGGACGCCGGAACCGCCCCCACCTCCCGCCCGAACGACTAGGCCCCGCCGTGGACTTCGGGTTCGGGCCCGCCGACGAGGACTTCCGGCGGGCGGCGCGGGCGTGGCTGGAGGAGCATCTGACGGGGGAGTTCGCGGCGGCCGCGGGGCAGGGCGGGCCGGGCAGCGAGCACGAGCGCGGGGACGTGCGGCGGGCGTGGGAACGGGAGTTGGGGCGGGGCGGGTGGATCGGGATCGGGTGGGATGCCGGGCCCGCGTACGGCACCCGGCGGGCCACGCTCACCCAGCAGGTCGTGTGGGCCGAGGAGTACGCGCGCGTGCGCGCGCCCGCTCGGTGCGGGCACATCGGGGAGAACCTGCTGGCGCCCACCCTCCTCGCGTACGGCACCCAGGAGCAGAAGGACGAGTTCCTGCCGCCCATCGCGCGCGGGGAGGTGCTGTGGTGCCAGGGCTACAGCGAACCGGGCGCCGGGTCCGACCTGGCAGGCGTGCGCACCACGGCCGTACGGGAAGAACACGGCGGCGGCACGCAAGGGACGTACCGCGTCACGGGGCAGAAGATCTGGACTTCCCTCGCGCACGAGGCGGACTGGTGCTTCGTCCTTGCCCGCACGGAACCGGGCTCGCGGCGCCACCACGGTCTGTCCTTTCTGCTCGTCCCCATGGACCAGCCCGGCCGGATCGAGGTGCGCCCGATCCGGCAGCTCACCGGCACGAGCGAGTTCAACGAGGTCTTCTTCGACGGCGCACGCGCGCGTGCCGAGCACGTCGTCGGCGGCGAGGGCAACGGCTGGCGCGTCGCCATGGGGCTACTCGGCTTCGAGCGCGGCGTGTCCACGCTGACCCAGCAGATCGGCTTCGCGCAGGAACTGGACCGGGTCGTACGGGAGGCCCTGCGCGCCGGGGCCGCGGCCGACCCGGTGCTGCGGGACCGCCTGGTGCGGCAGTGGGCCGAGCTGCGGGTCATGCGCTGGAACGCCCTGCGTACGCTGGGGAGTTCCGGCGGCGACGACGGCTCGCCCAGCGTGGCGAAGCTGCTGTGGGGCGGCTGGCATCAGCGGCTCGGCGAGCTGGCGATGGCCGTGCGCGGCACGGCGGCCGCCGTCGGCCCCACGGACTGGAGCGCGGACGCGCCGTACGAACTGGACGCGCTGCAGCGGCTTTTCCTCTTCTCGCGCGCCGACACCGTGTACGGCGGCTCGGACGAGATCCAGCGGAACATCATCGCCGAGCGCGTGCTCGGTCTGCCGAGAGAGGCCAAGGGGCCGGTGAGGGGTGCGCCATGAGAGGCGTGGTGTTCGACGGGGCGCGGGTGGAGGTCGTCGACGACCTGGAGATACGCGACCCGGGGCCGGGGGAGGTGTTGGTGGCCGTCGCGGCGGCCGGGCTGTGCCACAGCGACCTTTCGGTGATCGACGGGACGATCCCGTTCCCGCCGCCCGTGGTGCTCGGGCACGAGGGCGCGGGCGTCGTCGAGGCCGTCGGCCCGGGCGTCACGCACGTCGCGCCCGGCGACCACGTGGCCCTGTCCACCCTCGCGAGCTGCGGGGCCTGCGCGGAGTGCGACCGGGGCCGCCCGACCATGTGCCGCAAGGCCATCGGCATGCCGCAACAGCCTTTCGTACGCGCCGGGAAGCCGCTGTACCAGTTCGCCGCGAACTCCGCGTTCGCCGAACGCACCCTCGTCAAGGCCGTGCAGGCCGTGCGGATCCCCAAGGAGATCCCGCTGACGTCGGCCGCGCTCATCGGGTGCGGGGTCGTCACCGGCGTCGGAGCCGCCCTCAACCGCGCCCGCGTCGGCCTCGGCGACTCCGTCGTCGTCATCGGCACCGGCGGCATTGGCCTCAACGTCCTGCAGGGCGCGCGGATCGCGGGCGCCGCGACCATCGTGGCCGTCGACACCAACCCGGAAAAGGAGCCGGTGGCACGGCAGTTCGGGGCCACACACTTCCTGCCGTCGGCGGACGGCGTGACCGAGATCCTGCCGAACGGCGCGGACCACGCCTTCGAGTGCGTGGGCCGCGTGGAGCTGATCCGCCAGGCCGTCGACGTACTCGACCGGCACGGCCAGGCGATCCTGCTCGGCGTGCCGCCCGCGAAGGCCGAGGCGTCGTTCGTCGTGTCGTCGCTGTTCCTGGACAAGTCGATCCTCGGCTGCCGGTACGGATCGGCCCGCCCGCAACGGGACTTCGCGCTGTACGCAGACCTCTACCTGGCAGGACGGCTGCTCCTCGACGAACTGGTGACGCGGACGTACCCGGTGGAGGAGTTCGCGGCGGCGCGGGCGGACGCGGAGGAAGGGAAGGTGGCACGGGGGGTGTTGGTGTTCTGACGGGGGTGTTGCTGGTGCTGCGCCGAGTGGTCCTGAGGGCTTCGCGCCCGGCGCGGGAAAAGCCGTGGGGCGGTGTCAGTGGTGTGATTTACCTTCGTACGCATGAGTTATCGCGACATCGCATCGCGGCGGACCCTCGCCTGGGCTGCCGTGGCCGTGGGCGCCCGGATGCCCGTGGCCATGGCGCCGCTCGCCGTCGTGTTCCTCGTCCGCGAGCGCGAGGGCGGGTACACGCTGGGTGCGATGCTCGCCGCCGCGTACGTGATCGGTGAGATCGCCGGCGCCCCGCTGCTCGGCATGCGGATGCGGGCCGAGCGGGCCAGGCCGCAGCTCGCGGCGGGCCTCGCGGTGGGCGCCGTGGGCTTCGCGGCGCTCGGCGCGCTGCCGGACGCGCACGCGGCGGTGCTCGCGTTCTGCGCGTTCGTCGCGGGCGCCGCCCCGGCCGCCGCGCCCGGCGGGATGCGGGCGCTGCTCAACAGCATGGTTCCGGAGAAGTCCGTGCCGCAGGCGATGTCCGCCGAGTCCATGCTGGTCTTCCTGATATGGGCCGTCGCCCCGGCCGCCGTCACCGGCCTCGCGCTCGGCGTCACGCCGGGCCCGCCCCTGCTGCTCGCCGCCGTCCTGATGGCGCTGTCCGTGGCCGGGCTCTGGCTGCTGCCCGCGGGCTGGCGGGCGGACGAGTCCGACCGGGACGGCGAGTCGATGCTGCGCATCCTGGCCCGCGCCTGGCCGGTGTTCGTGACGGGTGCGGCCGGCCTCTCGCTCCTGGCCCTCGCTGAGCTGGTGCTGCCCGCGCTCCTGGAGCAGCGCTCCATATCCGTCGGCATGTCCGGTCCGCTGCTCGCCGGGCTCGCGGTGGGCTCGGCGGTCGGCTCGTTCGTGTACGGGCTGCGGACGTGGCCGGGGCGGTTGCGCACCCAGAGCCTGGTCCTGATGCTGTCCGTCAGCGGCTGCCTGGCCGTCGTCGCCCTGCTGCCGACGGCGGCGTGGCTCGCGGTCGGCCTCGCCGTCGCGGGCTTCCTCCAGGCGGGCTCGATGCTCACCCGGAACCTGACGCTCCGTGAGGTGTTGCCTCCGAGTGCGCTCGCCGCGGGCTATTCGGTGATGTACGCGGCGATCGGCGCCGGTTACGCGGCCAGTGGGTCCCTGGCCGGCGGGCTCCTCAGCGTGACGACGCCGTCGAACGCGATTCTGGCCGGGGTGGGGTTGTCCGTGGTGCTGGCGTTGGTGGGCGGGTTGGCGGAGGTGCGGCCGGGCCCTGGGGGGCTCTCCCCAACCCCGCCCCTTCCCGAAACTGGGGCTCCGCCCCAGACCCCGCTCCTCAATCGCCGGAGGGGCTAGAACTTGCCGGTGCGGCAGGGTTTTAGCCTGTCCGGCGATTGAGGACGAGCCGCGGAGCGGCGATAGCGGGGGTCCGGGGGCGCAGCCCCCGGGGCTACGGGACGGGCCGCCGCGTCGCAGGCTTCGCTGCCCGCCACTCCGGGGCGAGTACCGACCAGATCTCCTCGTCGTGGCGCTGCCCCCGGTAGAGATAGCTTTCGCGGAGGACGCCGTCGCGGGTCATGCCGAGGCGGCGGGCCACGGCGATGCTGGGGGCGTTGGCCGAGGAGCACCACCAGTCGACGCGGTGGATCCCGCGCTCCTCGACGGCCCAGTCGATGAGGGCCCGGCAGGCGCGCGTGACGAGGCCCTTGCCGGCCGCCGCGGGCTCCAGCCAGCAGCCCGCCTCGGCGGTGCGCTGGACGGTGTCCATGGTGCGCAGGATGACGGCGCCGACCAGCTCGCCGTGCAGGCGGATGCCGCAGATCCGGCCGGTGTCGGCGGCAGTCTTGTCGGCGTACGCCTGGAGGTAGGCCCGGCTGGACTCCAGGTCGGTGACGATGTCGGGCAGGCCGTTGTGCCGCCCGATGAACTCCCGCCCCCGGTCGATGTGGGCGAGGAACTCGTCGGCCTGCCAGGGCTCCAGCGGACGCAGCTCCGCGCCGTCGTCACCCAGCGATATCGCGTACATCAACGCCCTCCACAGTGTTCGCGGTCGCGCTCATTATCGGGCTCCCGCCGTGGCCCGGAATGTCCGGCGGTACGAGGTCGGCGTCACCCCGAGGGCCGCCTGCAGGTGCTGCCGCATGGACTGTGCCGTGCCGAAGCCCGCGTCCCGCGCGACCTGGTCGACGGACAGATCGCTGGACTCCAGGAGATGCCGGGCCCGCTCCACCCGCTGCCGCGTCAGCCACTGCCCGGGGCTGACCCCGACCTCCTCGCGGAAGCGCCGCGTGAACGTCCGCACGGACATCGCCTCCTGCTCGGCCATGTCGCGGAGCTGGATCGGCTCGTGCAGCCGCCCGAGCGCCCACGCCCGCGCCATCGACGTCGTCGCCAACTGCGGCTCGGGCACCGGGCGTTGGATGTACTGGGCCTGCCCGCCGTCCCGGTGCGGCGGCACGACGGTGCGGCGGGCGACCTCGTTGGCGACCGCGGTGCCGTGGTCACGGCGTACGAGATGCAGGCACAGGTCGATGCCGGCCGCGACGCCCGCCGAGGTCAGGACGTCCCCGTCGTCGATGAACAGCACGTCCGCGTCGACCTCGACCCGTGGGAAGAGCCGCTGGAAGTGGTCCGCGGACGACCAGTGCGTGGTCGCCGGGCGCCCGTCCAGAAAGCCCGCCGCCGCGAGGACGTAGCCGCCGGTGCAGATGGCCACCAGGCGGGTGCCGGGCCGCAAGTGCGCGAAGGCGGCGGCCAGTTCGTCGGTGAGGCGGCCCTCCTCGTACACGGGCCCCAGTTCGTACGAGGCGGGGACGACGAGGGTGTCGGCGGTGGCCAGTGCCTCCGGCCCGTGCTCGGCGACGATCGCGAAGTCCGCGTCCGTGCGGACCGGCCCCGGCGGCCGGACGGAGCAGGTCACGACGTCGTACAGCCGCCGGCCCGCGGCGTTCCTGGTGCGCCCGAAGATCCGCTGCGGGATGCCCAGTTCGAAGGGGATGACGCCGTCCAGGGTGAGGACGACGACACGGTGCCGCTCCCCGGTTCGCACAGGTCCGGCAGGGTCATGCGTACGGTCCGCCATGGCCCGATCCTAGCGAATGCTGGCCCTCGGGCCACTCGTCCGTGGTGATCGGCGCCACGGATGCTTTCTGACGTGAGCGAGACAAGCGAGACAACGGAACCGCGCGTGCGGACGACACAGCAGGAACTGGTGAACAAGACCCCCGGGGCGCCGGGCGCGGAGCAGCTGTCGCCGGGCGCCGAGGCGAAAGCGCCCGGCGGGCGGCGGCGGGTGCCCCGGATCCACCGTGCCTGGTCCGTCGCCGCCGTCGCCTTCGTGACGATCATCGGCGGCGCCGCCTTCGGCTCGCTGCCGGGCCTCCTCATCGACCCGCTGCACGACGATTTCGGCTGGTCGCGCGGCGAGATCGGCCTCGGCGTGTCCCTCAACATGGCGCTGTACGGCCTGACCGCGCCGTTCGCCGCCGCGCTCATGGACCGCTTCGGCATGCGCAAGGTCGTCGCGGCGGCGCTCACCGTGATCGCGACCGGGGCCGTGCTCAGTGTCTGGATGACGGCGAGCTGGCAGCTGATGCTCTACTGGGGCCTGCTCGTCGGCCTCGGCACCGGCTCGATGGCCATGGCCTTCTCGGCGACCGTCACCAACCGCTGGTTCGTGGAGCGGCGCGGCCTGGTCACCGGCGTCCTGACGGCGGCGGGCGCCTCCGGGCAGCTCGTGTTCCTGCCGCTGTGCGCGTGGATCGTGGACAACCACGGGTGGGAGCCCGCGGTCGTGACGGTCGCCCTGGCCGCGCTCGTCGTGGTGCCGTTCGTGTGGCTGCTCCTGCGCGACCACCCGGCGGACGTCGGACTCGCCCCGTACGGAGGGGAGTTCACGCCGAAGCCGGAGCCGACGCGGGGCGCCGCGAAGCGGACCGTACGCGTGCTCCTCGACGCGGCACGGACAGGACCCTTCTGGCTGCTCGCGGGCTCCTTCGCGATCTGCGGCGCGTCCACGAACGGCCTGATCCGCACCCACTTCGTGCCGTCCGCGCACGACCACGGCATGCAGATCACCGCCGCGGCCTCGCTGCTCGCCGTCATCGGCGTCTTCGACATCATCGGCACCATCGCCTCCGGCTGGCTGACCGACCGCTTCGAGGCGCGCCGCCTGCTGGCCGTCTATTACGCGCTGCGCGGCATCTCGCTCCTCTTCCTGCCGATGCTGCTCGCGCCGACCGTGCACCCGCCGATGATCTTCTTCATCGTCTTCTACGGCCTGGACTGGGTCGCCACGGTGCCGCCGACGCTCGCGCTGTGCCGCGAGCACTACGGCGCGGACAGCGCCATCGTCTTCGGCTGGGTCCTCGCCTCGCACCAGGTCGGCGCGGCCGTCGTCGCCTTCCTCGGCGGGGTGGCGCGGGACGTGTTCGGGACGTACGACGTGGTCTGGTACGCGTCCGGGGCGCTGTGCGCGGCGGCGGCGCTGATGGCGCTGGTGATCCGGCGGAACACACGGGACGCGGAGCTGCTGACTAGCGGGGGGTGAAGTCGCCGAAGGCGCCGCGGTGAAAGAGGAGCGGTGCCGCTGCGTCTTCGTCCGCGCTCCCGTCGACGGCGCCGAGCGCCTCCACGCGGCCGACGACGATCAAGTGGTCGCCGCCCGTGTGCACGGCGTGCACCGCGCAGTCGATCCAGGCCGGGGCGCCCCCGAGCCGCGGCGACCCGGTGACCGGGGCGGCGTCGTACGTGACCCCCGCGAACTTGTCCGCCCCGCTGACGGCGAAGGCGCGGCACAGGGCGCCCTGGTCCGCGCCCAGGATGTTCACGCAGAAGACGCCCGCGCGGGCGATGCGGGGCCAGGTCGTCGACGTACGGGCGACCATGAAGGAGACCAGGGGCGGGTCGAGGGAGAGGGAGGCGAAGGACTGGCAGGCGAAGCCGGCGGGACCGGCCTCCCCCGGGGCGGCGGGGGCCGTCACCACCGTCACGCCCGTCGCGAAGTGGCCCAGTACGCGGCGGAATTCGGCCGCGTCGACCGGTGCGCGCTCGTCCTCGCGGACGGCGCGCAGGTGGGGGCGCGGCAGCGCCTCGACCGGGCGGTCGGCCGTCGTTGGGGCCCCGACCGACCTGAGGTACCGGACGACGGTGGCCGCCATGCCTGCGTGTCCCATCATGCTTCCATTGAACCTGACGGCCCGTCAGATCGGAAGCCTTGGTTGGAGGCCTTCGCCGGAAGGCTCCATCGGATGGGCTTCAGGCTTACTCACCTCGGTACGTGGGCTGCCTGCGTTCGACGTACGCCGCCACGCCCTCCTGCGCGTCCGCCGTCGTCATGTTGATCTCCTGCGCGGCGGCCTCCGCGGCGAGGGCCGTGGCGCGGTCCGACTCCAGGGAGGCGTTGACGAGTTGCTTGGTGAGGGCGAGGGCGCGGGTGGGGCCCGTGGCGAGGCGGTCGGCCCAGGCCTGGGCCGTCTTCTCCAGGTCGGCGTCCGGGACGACGCGGTTGACGAGGCCGAGGCGTTCGGCGTCCGCCGCGGGGAGGGCGTCGCCGAAGAACATCAGTTCCTTGGTGCGGTGGGGGCCGATGAGGCGGGGGAGGAGGTAGGCGCCGGCGCCGTCAGGGACCAGGCCTCGGCGGGCGAACACCTCGATGAAGCGTGCCGATTCGGCGGCGAGGACCAGGTCGCAGGCGAGGGCCAGGTGGGCGCCTATGCCTGCTGCGGTGCCGTTCACGGCGGCCAGTACGGGTTTCTCGCAGTCGAGGACCGCGGTGATGAGGCGTTGGGCGCCGTGCTTGATGGTGCGCGCGATGTCGCCGGGGACTCTTTCCGCCTGCGGCGGGGCTGTGGTGGGGGAGCGCAGGTCGGCTCCTGCGCAGAAGCCCTTGCCGGTGGCGGTGAGGACGACCGCCCTGGTGGAGCGGTCGGTGGTGGCTGCTTCCAGCAGGGTGATGAGGTGGTCGCGCTGCTCGGCGGTGATCGCGTTCATCACCTCGGGCCGGTTGAGGGTGATCCAGGAGACGTTGTTGTGGCGGGTGTGGAGGATGGTGGGCGTGGTGGGCATCGGGGGTCCGTTTCGGTGGGTGGGTGGTAGGTCCCTGCCGGGGGCTTCCCCAGTCCCGCCCCTTCCCGTAACCAGGGGGCTGCCGCCCCCTGGACCCCCGCCGATCGCCGCTCCGCGGCTCGTCCTCAATCGCCGGACGGGCTGGGAGGGGTGGGGGTCGTGGGTGGGTGGGACAGCCCCCGCTGTCGCCGCTCTGCGGCTCGTCTTCAATCGCCGGACGGGCTAAAACCTTGCCGCGCTGGCAGGTAGTAAGGGCGGGTGGGTGGGGAAAGCCCGTCCGGCGTTTGAGGACGAGGCCCGGAGGGCCGAAAAAGGGGGAGAGGGGCGCAGCCCCATGCAAGAGCGAGGGCTGGGGCCGCCGCCCCAGGTCAGGGCGGGTGGGTGGGGGAGATAGCCCCTCCGGCGTCTGAGGAGCGGGGGTCGAGGGGGCGGAGCCCCCTTGGGGGTCACACAGTCAGTGGCAGATGGCCAAGGCGTCCAGGGCCACCGCCCCCTGCCCCCGGGGCAGGACCACCAGGGGGTTGATGTCCAGCTCGGCCAAGGACTCCCCGAGCTCCAGGGACATCCGCTGGACCCGCAGGACGACCTCGACGAGCGCGTCCAGGTCGGCCGCCGGGGCGCCACGGACCCCGTCCAGCAAGGCCCGCCCCCGCAACCCCCCAAGCATGCCCCGCACTTCCTCCTCCCCGAACGGCGGCACCCGTACAGCCACATCCCGCAGGACTTCCACGAGCACGCCACCCAGCCCCACCGTCACCGTCGGCCCGAAGAGGGGATCGGGGGCCACCCCGACGACCATCTCGACGCCCCGCTCGACCATCTGGCAGACCAGGACCCCGTCGAGCTCGACGTCTTCGTAGCGGGCGATGTCGGTGAGGTCCCGGTAGGCGTCCCGCACCTGGCTGGCCGAGGTGAGCCCGACCTTCACCAGGCCCAGCTCGGTCTTGTGGGCGATGCGGGACCCCGATGCTTTCATGACGACGGGGTACCCGACGAGCCCCGCCGCCCGCACGGCCGCCGCCGCGCTCGTCACCAACTGCTCGCGCGGCACCCGGATCCCGTACGCCCGCAGCAACTGCTTCGCCGCGTGCTCGCTGAGCCGCTGCCCGGGCCGCAGCAGCGCCTGCGCCTTGCGGTAGGAGGGCGAGACGGTGCGCGGCGCCTCGTCGAAGGGAGAGCGGTAGGAGGAGGTGAAGCGGTGGTGGTCGACGTACGCCCGTACGGCACCGACGCAGTTGGCGAACGTACGGAACGTGGCCACCCGGGACGAACCGAGCAGCGTCTCGCGGTACGCGGCCTCCGTGCCGACCGGCGAGCCCCACACCACGCACACCAGCTTGTCCGTCTGCTCGGCGGCGTCCACGAGGTCCTGCGCGAGCTTGTCGCTCATCGGGGGGAAGGGGCCCGTGATGGGGCAGATCAGGACGCCGACGTCCGGGTCGGCCAGGATCGCGTCGATGATCTTCCGGCCGCGCCAGTCGCCGACAGGGTGGCCGCCGTTGTCGACGGGGTTGGCCACGTTCAGGTAGTGGGGGATCCAGTCGTGCAGCTCGGCCTGCTTGGCGGCGGAGAGCGTCGGCAGCCGCAGCCCGGCCCCGGCGGCGAGGTCGGCGAAGTGCGCGCCGGTGCCGCCGGAGATCGAGTACACGACCACGCCGTCGGACTGCGGCGGCCGGGCGCGCGCCAACAGGGCGGCGGTGTCCTGGAGTTCGTCGAGCCCGTCGACGCGGATCACGCCGTACTGCCGCATCGCCGCGTCCACGACGGCGTCCGCCCCGGTCAGCTTGCCGGTGTGGGACGCGGCCGTACGCGCCCCGGTCTCGGTGCGGCCGACCTTCACGGCGACGACGGGCACCCCGCGCCGCGCGGCCCGGTCCGCGGCGAGCAGGAAGGCGCGGCCGTCCTTGAGGCCCTCCACGTAACAGGCGATGGCGCCGACGTCCGGCTGCTCGGCGAAGTACGAGATGAAGTCGGCCGTCTCCAGGTCGGCCTCGTTGCCGGTCGGCGCCCAGTGGGAGAGGCGTACGCCGAGCTCCTGCAGCGTGAAGACGGGGCGGCCCTGGTGTCCTGACTGGGTGATGAGGGCGATCGCGGGGCCTTCGAGGTCGTCGCGGAACTTCTCGAAGGCGTTGAGGTTGGTGTTCGGGCCGAGCAGCCGCATGCCCGAGCGGCTGACGGCGGCGGCCAGCCGCTCCTGCGCCACCGCGCCCGCCTGGCCGGTCTCGGCGAAACCGGAGGCGAAGACGACCGCGAACTTCACCTTCGCCTCGGACAGTTCCTCGATGAGGGGGAGCGGGTCGCTCACCAGGAGCACGGCGAGGTCGACCTGCTCGGGCAGGTCCGCCACGGACGGGACGCAGGGCCTGCCGAAGACGGCGGGGCGGGTCGGGTGCACGGGGTGCAGCCGCGCGCCGACCCGCTCCGCCCAGGCCACGAGCTGGCGCGTGATGCCGGTGTTGGGCCGCCCCTCGGCGTCCGACGCGCCGATGACGGCGACGGACTCGGGGCGGAAGAAGCGGTCGAGGTCGGGGACGTCGGCGTACAGCGGCCGGCCGCCGACGTCCAGGTCACCGGCGCCCGCGGGGCGCCCGTGGACGGCGCCGGCGGGGAGGTTGCCGCAGGCCACCGCGCGGGCGCGGCGGGGGTCGGAGGTGAAGGTGCCGTATGTCGATCCAAGCATCGGTCCGCCCGCTCCTGTGTGACAGCAACATAACTGACGCATAGTCAGGTTACTGAACTGACGCTGTGTCAGGAATGGGGCTGCAGGTTTTCTGCGACGGCGCGGGGAGGCGGCCGTACGCGCACGAGGGAGCTGTACAGGGAGCTGTCTGTGGTGCGTGTGACAGGTGCGTATATCTGGTGACTCCGGTAACACACCACGGAACCGCAGAAGTCGGCCCCTGCCAAGGGCGCGTCGGCGAACTGGCCGGTTACTTGCGAAGCCGCCCCGCGTGCCTGCGAAGGCGGCTCGGTTGCCTACGAAGCCGTCGCCCGGCTCCGTGCCTTCGCCACCGCCGTCGCGATCCGCCCCGCGTCCCTGGCCAGTTCGCGCAGCATCCCGCTGATGGGGTTGGTGAAGCCGGTGAAGTACAGGCCGGGGGCGCCCGGTGCGGTGCGCGGGCCGTGCACGCGCGGGCGGCCCCGCCCGTCGAGCACGTCGAGGTGGCCGAGCAGCGGCTCCAGGGCGCGGCGGTAGCCGGTGGCGGCGATGACGGTGTCCGGGCCGACGCGGGTGCCGTCCGCGAGGACCACCTTGTCCTCCTCGAAGGATTCGACGGCCGCCACGGGCTCGACACGTCCCTTGCGTACGGCGTCGATGAGCCCGACGTCCTGCACGGGGATGGCACCCTCGTGGACCCGCGAGTACAGCCCGGTGTCCGGGCGCGGCAGCCCGTGCGCGGACAGGTCCGGCACGCTCACCTTGGCGATCGCGCGCCCGAGCCGGTCGACCACCGGCACCGGCAGCCTGCGGCACAGGATCCCGGAGCGCTGCGCGGGCCACCCGGCCGTGGACCGGCGCACGATGTGCGGCGCCGTGCGCACCGCGAGCCGCACCCGCGCCGCGCCGCCCTCGATCAGGTCGACGGCGATCTCCGCGCCGGTGTTGCCGACGCCGACGACGAGCACGTCCTTGTCGGCGTACGGGGCGGGGTTGCGGTAGGCGTTGGCGTGCAGCAGGTCGCCGGTGTACGTCTCGCGGCCGGGCCAGTCGGGCACGTGCGGGGTGTGGTTGTAGCCGGTGGCGACGACGACCGCGCTGCCGGTCAGCTCGCGCCCGCCGGTGGCGTGCAGCAGCCAGCCGGTGCCGTCGGGCGCCCGCTCCAGGCGGGACACCTCGACACCGGTCACGACCTCCAGCTCGTGGTACTCCGCGTACTTGTCCAGATAGCGGATCACGTCGTCCCGCGACACCCACCGCCCGAAGGAGCGCGGCATCGCGAGGCCGGGCAGGGCGGAGAGGCGGCGCGTGGTGTGCAGGTGGAGGCGGTCGTAGTGCGTACGCCAGGAGGCACCGACGCGGTCGGACTTCTCCAGGACGACGGCACGTACGCCGCGTGCGCGCAGGGCAGCCGCCACGGAGAGCCCGCCGGGGCCGCCGCCGACGACGTAGACCGGGTGGTCCTCGGCCGGGCGGCTGGGCGCGGGGTGCTCGGTGCGGCGCGCTCGGGGGGTGGTGGAGTCGGCCATGTCTGGAGAGTAACCACGCCGTCACTTGATGGGTGACGGACAAGTCCGAAACCGGTTGCAATCCGATCACGCGCGCGACCCCTCCGTGCACCCGTCTTGCGCTCCCGTCGCCAGCTGCGCTGAACTGACGTGCCGTCAGGGCGTGGTGGTCGGTGCCCGGAATGTCCCGAGGGTGAGCGGGGCAAGAAGGGCCGATTCGGACTGCCTTCGCCCTGCCTTCGCCCCGCCTGCCCTCGCTCACATCCCGCTTGCACCCCGTACGGAGCCCGCCATGGACGTACGTTTCGACCTCCGTTTCGACCTCCCCGAGGCCGACGTCTTCACCCGCCCCTACTGGGACGCCGCCGCCGAGGGCCGCCTCCTGATCCGCCGCTGCCACGCCCCCGCGTGCGGCCGGGCCCACCACTACCCCCGCGAGTTCTGCCCGCACTGCTGGAGCGAGGACGTCACCTGGGAGCGGGCGAGCGGCCACGCCACGCTGTACACCTGGTCGGTGGTCCACCGGAACGACCTGCCGCCGTTCGGCGCCCGCGTGCCGTATGTCGCCGCCGTCGTGGACCTGGCCGAGGGGCCGCGCATGATGACGGAACTCGTCGACCGCGAGGAGTCCGCCGCGCTGCGCCCGGGTCTGCCGCTGGAGGTCACGTTCCGCGAGCGGGCGGAGGGTGTGACGGTGCCGGTGTTCCGGGCGCGCTGACGCGGGGCTCCGAAAGCTCGAGTGGGCCGACGTGGGCCGGGGCGGCCCGGGGCGGCCCGGGGCCTCAAGTGGCGGTCGTCGCCACCCGCTTCACATACCGGTGGCACGGCACATGGATGGGACCGCTGTCGCTCGCCGCCAAGTACTCGAAGAGGCCCTCGTCCGTCCAGCCGTTGCGCTCGTAGAACCTGCGGGCCCGCGCGTTGCCGTTGACCACGGCCAGCCAGGCCCTGGCGTAGCCCTTCGACGCCACCCGGCGCTCCGCCTCCGCGAGGAGCGTCCGCGCCACGTTCGTGCCCCGGTGGTCCGCGTCGACGTACACCTGCTCCACCTCGTCGTCGACCACCATCACGAAGCCGGCCACCGCGCCGCCGACCGTCGCCACCACCGTGTCCGCGACCCGCTGCGGCGCCCGCAGCCCGAACGACTGCGGCGTCCGCACCGCCACCAGCGCCTCCGGTACGTTGCCCCGGTGGCCGTCGGCCCAGCCCTCGTGCCAGATCCGGGCGACCGCCGCCGCGTCGTCGAGCGTCGCCGGGCGCAGCGTCACGGGCGGCTCGGTGCCGTCCTCGACACCGCCCTCGGTGCCGTTCTCGTGGATCGTCACGGCCACATCAACTCCCTTGCCCAGCCCCCGTTTCGAGCCGCACGGTAGCGCAGTCGTACGTGCCGTCGCCGTGCGTCTCCCTGGAAGAATTCCACCTCCTCAGGCACCAGTACGTACAGCGTCCAGCTCGGCGCGTCGGCGTCCGGTTCCGCGGCCACCCGTTCCCACGCGGCGTCCGACGCGCGCTCCAACTCCTCGTACGCGTCCAGAATCTCGCTCTGCCGACCCACCAGCGCCGCCGCCAGCGCCCCTGCCGACCTCGCGTGCAGATCGGCCAGGGCCTCGGCGTGCGGGGCCGTGCGGACCGGGCCGCGCACTCTGACCTGGCGGCCCTGCGCCGCCCAGTAGAAGTGCAGCGCCGCGTACGGTCGGGCCGCCAGCTGTCTGCCCTTCGCGCTCGTCGCGTGCGACGCGAAGTGCCAGCCCTCGTCGTCCGCGTCGTGCAGCATCACCGTCCGTACGTCCGGGGTGCCCGCCGCGTCCGCCGTCGCCAGCGCCATCGTGTGCGGCTCCGGCTGGCCCGCCGCGCACGCTTGCGCGAACCAGCCGTGGAACAGGGCGACCGGTGCGGCCGGGGCCGTCGCCGGGTCGAACTCCGGCAGTTCGGTGTCCCAGACCTTCTGGGCCCGCAACAGCTTCCGGAACTCCGCGGGCGTCGGTGTCGTCGTCATCCGGCCATTGTCGTCCCGCACGCTCATCCACCTCCCCGCAACGGCGTGGTGGGCGTCTGTTCATGATCAACGGCACAACTGGGCGACCAAGCCCCTGGTCTAACGGGATGACCAGAAGCACCACGGCGCACAAGACATCCCGAAGGGCCACTTCTGCATGCGCACGTACAAGGCAATCGCAGCGACAGCCACCCTCACCCTCGCCCTCGGCGGAGCCCTCGTGGCGCCCGCCGCGCAGGCGGCCGCACCGGCGGCGGCCACGGCCTCCGTCGTCCATGAGGACAGCGAACTCTGGTACAAGGCCGCCCCCGGCCAGAAGAACAAGCTGACCGTCACCGACAAGGTCGAGAACGTCGGTGACTTCGAGTCGTACTACGTCCTCACCTTCCGCGATCGGTTCGACATCTCGATCGACGCGGACGCGGCGGAGTGGGACGAGTGCACGTACCCGACGGCGTCCGACCGCAAGGTCGTCGAGTGCCGGGTCGAGATCCCGGAGAACTCGGACGACTCCGACAGCTACGACATAGACCTGGGCGACAAGGACGACACCCTCACGCTGCGACCCGACAGCAGCGCCTGGGCCGGTGTCTACGGCGGCACGGGCAACGACGTGCTCAACGGCTCGACCGGGTCCATGCTCCGCGGCCAGGACGGCAACGACCGCATCGACAGGGGCGGGGGCCCCTGGGGCTTCGGCTCGGACGGCGGCGCCGGGGACGACACCCTCACCAACTGCGGGCAGGACTGCTTCGGCGGGGCGGGCAACGACTCGCTGAGCGGCGACGGCGAAGAGAACAGCCTGCACGGCGACGACGGCAACGACGTCCTGCACGGCAAGGCGGGCGCCGACGTCCTCTACGGCGGCAAGGGCCACGACAAGCTGTACGGCGAGGCGGGCGACGACACGCTGTGGGGCAACAGCGGCGACGACGTCCTGTGGGGCGGCACCGGCACCGACAAACTCTCCGGCGGCCCCGGCCGCAACGAACTCCACCAGGACTGACCCACCCCGTGCGTGAGGGAGCCGCCCCCCCCTCCCTCACGCACGCCGCGTCAGGCGACCGTGGAGACCCGGGGCGCGCCGACACCCAGGGGAGTCGTCACCGCCCCAGCACCACCGTCCCCGAAGAACAGAACCACCCGCCCGTCCCCGACACCACCGCCACCTCGGGCAGCCGCCCCCGGCCCCCCTGCCGTCCCGGGGCTCCCTGCGGCCCCCGGCCGCCGTCCCCCCGCCACACCTGGCGCCCTTCCCCCGCCTCCCCCCGCAACTGCCGCACCGCCTCCACCAGCAGGAACAGGCCCCGCATGCCGGGGTGTTGGGCCGAGAGGCCGCCGCCGTCCGTGTTGGTCGGGAGTTCGCCGTCCAGGCGCAGGCGGCCCTTCTCCACGAACGCGCCGCCCTCGCCCTTCTCGCAGAAGCCCAGGTCCTCCAGGGTCACCAGCGTCATGTACGTGAACGCGTCGTAGATCTCGGCGATGTCCACGTCCGCCGGGCCCAGCCCCGCCCGCTCGAACGCGAGCCGCCCGCTTTCCGCCGCCGGGGACACCGTGAAGTCCTCCCACTCGGACATCGTCGTGTGCGAGACGTGCTCGCCGGTGCCGAGCACCCACACCGGCGCCGGTGCGCAGTCCGTCACGTACTCCTCGGCCGCGAGCAGCACCGCGCAGCCGCCGTCGGAACGTATGCAGCAGTGCAGCTTGGTGAACGGGTCCGCGATCATCGGGCCGGAAAGGACCTCGTCCACCGTGATCGGGTCCCGGTGCATCGCCTCGGGGTTCGCCGCCGCGTTCGCCCGCGCCTGCACCGCGACCTGCGCCAGCTGCTCCAGCGTCGTCCCGTACTCGTACATGTGCCGCCGCGCCGCCATCGCGTACTTGGCGATCAGGGTGTGCCCGTAGGGGGCCTCGAACTGGAGCGGGCCGCTCGCCCCGAACGACAGGTTCGCCGTGCGTCGGCGCGCCTTGAGGTCGGCGCGCGCCGTCGACCCGTACACGAGCAGCACCGCGTTCGCGTGCCCCGCCGCGATCGCGTCCGCCGCGTGCGCCGCCATGACCTCCCAGGTCGAGCCGCCCACGGAGGTGGAGTCCACCCAGCGCGGCCGCAGGCCCAGATACTCGGCGACCTCCGCGGGCGCGAGCGTCCCGAGCCCCGCCGACGCGATCCCGTCGATCACCTCACGGCCGAGCCCGGAGTCCGCGAGCGCGCGCCGCGCCGCCTGTGCGTGCAGCGCGTACGCCGTCGTGTCGTCCACGCGCCCGCAGTCCGACAGGGCCACGCCCACGACGGCGACCTTCCGGCGGCCTTGAGTACCTGAAAGGGGTTGGGAGAACATGCATCTGACGGTACATCAGATGTGGGTCCCCGGACCCGGGAGAGGAGCCCGCCGATGGACGCCGCCTGCACCGCCGAACAGGACGAGATCCGCCGCACCCTCCGCGAGGTCGTCACCAAGCACTGCGGCCCCGACGACGTCAAGGCCGCCGTCCGCACCCCCGCCGGGTACGACACCGGGCTGTGGGCCGCCCTCGCCGGCCGCCTCGGCCTGCCCGGCCTCGCCCTGCCGGAGGCGTACGGCGGCATCGGCTGCGGCATCCTCGAACTCGCCCTGGCGAGCGAGGAACTGGGCCGGGCCCTCGCCCCCTCCCCCCTCCTCGCCACCGCCGGACTCGCCGCGCCCCTCCTCCTCGCCCTCGGCACGCCGCGCCAGCGCACCGCGCACCTGCCGCGCATCGCCACCGGCGAGCTGACCGCCACCCTCGCCGTCCCCGGCGCCGCCCTCACCACCGCCCTCGGCCTCGTCGGCGACAGCCGCGACAGCCGCGACAACCGCGGTGACTGGGTGGGCGGCGGCCGCGCGGGCGGTGTCCAGGCGTGGGCCGCCGACGGGGCCTGGCGGCTGTACGGGCAGGTGGACCAGGTCCTCGACGGGCACAGCGCGGCCCTGCTCCTCGTCGCCGCCCACACCGGCGGCTTCGCCCGCCCGCGCACGCTGCTGTTCCTCGTACGCGGCGACGCCCCCGGCCTCGTACGCGTCCGGCAGACCGCCCTCGACGAGACCCGGCCGCGCGCCCGCCTCGAACTGCGGGACGTGGAGGCCGAGTTGGTGGGGGAGGGGCAGGGGGGTGACGGTGATGTGGCCCTCGCGCTGGGTGACGTGGGTGAGCGGGTCGCCGCCGTGCTCGCCGCCGAAGCCGTCGGCGCCGCCGACCGCGCCCTCGCCCGCACCGTCACCTACGTCAAGGAACGCGAACAGTTCGGGCGCGCCATCGGGTCCTTCCAGGCCGTGAAGCATCGGCTCGCGGAGGTGTACGTGCGGGTGCAGGCGGCTCGGTCGGCCGCCTATTACGCGGCGTGGGCGGCCGGGGTGGACCACGCTGTTCCGAGCCCCGAGGGTGTCGACCCCTACGGCGCGCACGAACGCGTCGGCGGGCTCGCCCTCGCCCAGGGCCTCGGCGCGCTGCGCACCGCCGCCGCCGAAGCCGTCCAGCTCCACGGCGGCATCGGCTTCACCTGGGAGCACGACGCCCACCTGTACTTCAAGCGGGCGGCCGGTGACGAGCTGCTCTTCGGGCCCGTGCACCGGCTGCGGGCGTACGCGGCCGAAGGGGCCGGGCTGTTCGCGGGTGAGGGGGCCCCGGCAGGGGGCGAGCCCGCCGTTCGGGTGGAGGGCGCGGGCGGGGGCGGCCGGGGGCGTCCGGTGGACGGGGCGGGCGTCTGATGGCCGCCGGGGCCGGGCTCCGCCTGGTGCAGCGCATATCCGCCAGCCGCGCCTTCGCCCGCGTCGCCCCGCGCTTCGTACCCGCCCTGGACCGGGCCGTCCACCGGCTCACCCGCGGCAAGGTGCTGCCCAGCGCCCGGATGCTGCCCGGCGTGATCCTGACGGCGCGGGGCGCGAAGAGCGGGCTCGACCGGCGCACGCCGCTGGCCTGCGTGCCGGAGGAGGGCGGGAGCTGGCTGCTGGTCGGGTCCAACTTCGGGCGGCCGGGGCACCCGGCGTGGACCGCCAATCTGCTCGCCCACCCGGACGCGTCGATCAGCCTGCGCGGCACGGACATACCGGTGCGTGCACGGCTGTTGACGGGGGAGGAGCGGGCCGCCGCGTGGCGGACCGCGCTCGCGTTCTGGCCGCCGTACGCGACGTACCAGGCACGCGTGGAGCGGGAGATCCGGCTGTTCCGGCTGGAACGGAGGTAGCGGGCGCTAAGCGCTTCGCTGGATGTGCGGTGTCAATCCTGCGGGCCGGTGAGGGCTGGTCGCGCCCCGCGGCGGAGCCGCATGTCGATACAGCCCCGCGCCCCTTACGGGGCGCGGTACCGCGCCCCGTAAGGGGCGCGGTACCGCGCCCGACCTTCACCAAGGCCGCTTAGAGACAGTGGGCACCGAGGCGGGGGCGCAACCGAACACGGCGGCGGATCACTGTCAGTGATCCGCCGCCGTGGTGACAGGACTTCGCGCCGCGCGACCTACGTGCCGCGCGCCTACTTCGTCGGCTTCTTGCCCGTCACGCCCATGTGCACCAACAGCGCCAGATTCGGCTTCAGTTCGGCCTGTTTGACGCCCCAGGTCTGGAAGCCGCGCTGGTGCGAGGCGACCGCGGCGAGCATCGCGACCAGCGAACCGGCCATCGCCGCCGGGCTCACGTCCTTGTCGACCTTGCCCTTGGCCTTGAGCTCCTTGACGGTGTCCGTAAGGGAGTTGTTCACGGAGTTGAGGATCTTCATCCGGATCTTGTAGAAGCGTTTGTCGCCCTCGGCCGCGCCGAGGTCGACCACCCGGAGGATCGCGTCGTTCTTCCGCCAGAAGTCGAGGAACCCGTCGACCAGGTCCTGCGACGTCTGCCAGCCGGCCTTGCCGACCCAGGAACGGCCCTCCAGGAGCTGCGTCAACTGCGCGCCCTCGGCGGCCATTTGCTCGGCGATCTCCAGGACGGCGCCCTCGACGTCCGGGAAGTACTGGTAGAACGTCGCGGGCGAAGTGCCCGCCTTCCGGGCGACGTCGATGACTTTGACGTCCCGGTAGGGCGAGGAGCTGAGCATCTCGCTCAGGCAGTCCAGCAGTTTCTGACGTGTCGCCTGACCACGCCGACCGGCCACACGGCCGTCGACGGTACGTACCTGTCCTGTCATGCCGTCAGCTTACCGAGGGGTGATCGGAGCGCGATTCGACCGAGTGCAAATGGGGTTGAAGGGGTGCCAGAGGGGTGCAGAGGGGTGACGGGAGCGGGCGGCGGGCGCCGTGGGGGCGCCCGCGTCGGGCGGTGCGCTCCGGCCGGAAACAGTCGTTGGGGCGGGGCCCGCCCCGCCGCCGCTTGCGACGTACACCGGATCGCGAGAATTGACCAAGTGTTCGAATGGACGTGCTGCGGGCCCGCGGGCGGGCGGCTAGCTTGACTGTGACGGAGGCCACAGGAGGGCCCTCCGCGGTCGAACCGAGGGAACGGTCTCATGGAATTCGCGGAAGGCGTCCCTTGCTGGGTGGACGCGATGCTCCCCGACGTCGAGGGCGGCAAGCGCTTCTACGGCGAGCTCTTCGGGTGGACCTTCGACGAGGGCGCGGGAGCGGAGTACGGCCACTACGTCCAGGCGAACCTCGGCGGCGAACCCGTCGCCGCGCTCGCCCCCAAGGCGGACGGCCGCATGCCCACCGCCTGGACGGTCTACCTCGCGACGCCGGACGCGGCCGCCCTCGCGGGCCGCATCCGGAGCGCGGGCGGCCAGATGATCACGGAGCCGGTGCCGGTCGGGCCGTTCGGCACGATGGCGCTCGCTGCCGACCCCGAGGGCGCGGTCTTCGGCCTCTGGCAGGCGGGCACGCACCGGGGCTTCGGCCGCCAGCGCGAGCCCGGCAGCTTCTGCTGGACCGAGCTGTACGCCCGCTCCAAGGACGCCGTCGACCCCTTCTACGAGGGCGTCTTCGGCTACGGCGGACACGACCTCGACAACCTCGGCCAGGACTTCCGCACCTGGTCGCCCGCCGGGGCCGAGGCCGGGCCTGAGACCGCCATCGGCGGCCGGGCCGTCATGGCCGGCGACTTCCCCGCCGAGATGCCCCCGCACTTCCTCAACTACTTCGTCGTCACCGACTGCGACGCCGCCGTCGCGACCGCCCGCCGCCTCGGCGGCCGCGTACGCGACGAGCCGGAGAACACTCCGTACGGACGCATCAGCGTGCTGGTGGACAACCAGGGTGCCGCTTTCGCGGTCCTTCAGGAGCCCGACCAGGGGTGACGTTGTTCCCGTACGTCACCTTTGTCCTGAAACAGCCCGATGTTGCCCCGGGTTCGCAACCGTGGGCCGAGCCAGGAAGAATCAGGGTGCGTGCCGCCGTAGCGGCTCGGTGGTGAGACGCTGCACGGGGCTGCTCCAAGCGGCGGCCGCGTACGGGGAGGTGGCAGGCAAGTGGTGGACCAGCTTACGCAGCACGATCCGCGGCGGATCGGCCCGTTCGAGGTCCTTGGACGGCTCGGTGCCGGCGGCATGGGACTCGTCTATCTCGCGCGCTCCGCCTCCGGGCGGCGCGTGGCGATCAAGACGGTGCGGACCGAGCTCGCCGAGGACCAGCTCTTCCGTGTCCGCTTCACCCGCGAGGTCGAGGCGGCCCGGGCCGTGTCCGGCTTCTACACGGCCGCCGTGGTCGACGCCGACCCGCGCGCCGCCGTGCCCTGGCTCGCCACGGCGTACGTGCCCGCGCCCTCCCTCGAGGAAATAGTGAACGAGCACGGGCCGCTGCCCACGCAGGCCGTGCGGTGGCTGGCCGCGGGCGTCGCGGAGGCGCTGGAGTCCATCCACGGCGCCGGGCTCGTCCACCGCGACCTGAAGCCGTCCAACGTGCTCGTCGTCGAGGACGGGCCGCGCGTCATCGACTTCGGCATCGCGTCGGGCGTCTCCAACACCCGCCTCACCATGACCAACGTCGCCGTCGGCACGCCCGCCTACATGTCGCCCGAGCAGGCCAAGGACTCGCGCAGCGTCACGGGCGCCAGCGACGTCTTCTCGCTCGGCTCCACGCTGGTGTTCGCCGCCACCGGGCACGCCCCGTTCCACGGCGCCAACCCCGTCGAGACCGTCTTCATGCTGCTGCGCGAGGGCCCCGACCTGGAGGGCCTGCCCGACGAGCTGCGGCCCCTCATCGAGTCCTGCATGCAGATGGAGGCCCCGCGCAGGCCCACGCCCAACGACCTCCAGGCCCAGCTCGCCCCCCACCTCTTCGCCTCCGAGGGCCACGGCGACGACAGCGGCACCGCCTCCGCGTGGCTGCCCGAGCGGGCCGTCGCGCTCATCGAGGCCCGCCGGGGCGGACGCCCGCCCGCGCGCGTCTCCGCCGGGTCCGGCGGGTCCGGCGGCCGGGGCGCCCGCGGGAACTCCGCCGCCGGGGCCGCCGCCGCGCCCGTCTCCGCCGTACCGCCGCCGCCCCGCCAGGCGCCCGCCGCGCCCTCGCACGCCCCCGCCTCCGGAGTGCCCTCGCAGGTGCCGCCCGCCGGGGCGTCCCAGCCGTTCCAGGCGCCGCTCCCGCCCGTCCAGGGGGCGCCCGACGCCGGGCCCGTGCAGCTCGCGGGCGCGCAGGTGCCGATCGGGCCCGGGCCGCGGGTCGCCGAGGCGCGGGCCGCCGTGCCGCCGGTGGACTCCGGGCTCGCCGGGTCGTGGTCGAGATCCGCTCCGCCGCCCGCGCCGGCCGGCGGGCGGCACGGCGGCGGGGCCAATGGGGTCGACCCGGCGGTGACGGGTGGCGCCGGGGCCGGTGCCGGTGCGGCCGCGGGGTCCGGGGCGCCCGCGTCCTGGCGGCCCTGGCGGTTCCGGATGTCGAACGACGTGTGGGGCACCCCCGCCGTCGCCGGGAACCTGGTCTACGTCACGTCCTTCGAGGTGCACGCCCTCGACGTGAGCACCGGCCGGCGCAGCTTCAAGACCCGCGACGTCGCCTGGTCCATGGCGGTCGCCGACGGCCGCATCCACGCCTCCGACGGGCCCACTCTGTACGCCCTCGACGGCGCCGACGGCTCCGACCTCTGGCGCATCCAGACCGACGCCTGGGTGTACGCCCTCCAGGCCGACCGGGGCACCGTCGTCACCGCCACGCGCGGCGGCGGCGTCCAGGGCTGGGAGGCCGTCAACGGCGAGAAGCTCTGGGAGATCACCAACGCCCAGACCGAGTTCGAGACGCCCGAGGCCGCGCCCGTCATCGTCGACGGCACCGTGTACGTCTGGAAGGACGCCCGGCTGCGGGCCGTCGAGGCGCGCACCGGCATCGAGCGGTGGTCCTACCCCGTCGGGGACGGCGCGTCCTGCGGCGGCGTGCCCGTCCGCGTCACGCAGGCGCCCGACGGGTACGCGTACATCGCCGCCGGCACCCGCGTCCTCGCCGTCGACGTGGCCGCCGGTCACGTCCGCTGGCACTTCGAGGCGCCCGCCGCGTTCCTCTCCCCGCCCACGTTCGCCCCCGGCCCCGCCGTCACCGGCGGCGGCGTGTACCTGGCCGACTACCTCGGCACCGTGTACGCCCTCGACGCCACCGACGGCCGCGACCGCTGGCGCATCGCCACCGAGGCCCGGTCCTCCGTCGACCCCGTCCTCGTCGCCGACGGCCACGTGCACGTGGGCAGCGGCAAGGGGCTCTACACCCTCGACGCCGTCACCGGCACCCCGAAGTGGCGCTTCCAGGCGGGCGGCGAAGTCGTCGGCTCGCCCGTCGTCGCCGACCGCCGCATCCACTTCGGCGCCACGGACCACCTCCTGTACACCCTCAAGGCCGACGACGGCCGCCTCCGCTGGAAGCTGGCCACCGGCGGCGAGATCACCGGCGCCCCCGTCGTCCGGGACGGCATCGTCTACGCCTGCAGCAAGGACCGCTGTGTGTACGCGCTGGACGCGGAGCGGGGGACGGCCACGTCGCGGTAGCCGCCGCGGAGCCGCCCCGGCCTACCGGGTCCGGAAGCCCCCGCCCCGCCCGCGCGAAGCGAACAGTTCCGCTTGGTCGGACGGGGCCGCGTTGCCCAGGGCGATGAGGTGCGGCGCGTGGGCCATCGCCTGGCTACGGGCGGCCTCCTTGGCCGACCACACGGCCCGCACCGTGCCCTGCACGGCCTCCGTGGGGAAGGAGGCGACGGTCTCGGCGGCCCGGACGGCGGCCGCCAGCACGCCGTCCCCCGGCACCAGCTCCGACACGAGGCCGATCTCGTACGCCCGCCGCGCGGAGACCCGTTCGGCCGTCCCCATCAGGGACATCCGCGCCACCTCCCCGAACGGCATCCGCTGCGCCATGGAGATGGCCTCGTACGCGCTGACCATCCCGTACGTCGTATGCGGGTCGAAGAACGTCGCGTGCTCCGCCGCGATCACGAACTCCGCCTCGCCGATGAGATAGAACGCCCCACCGCACGCCATGCCGTTGACGGCGGCGATCACCGGCTTCCACAGGTCGTTGGCCTTGGGCCCGAGGGTGAGGAGCGGGTCGTCGATCGTGTACGGGGAGGACGGCTGCGGCACCTTCGCGTCGCGGTCGATGCCCGTGCAGAACGCGCGCTCGCCCGCGCCGGTGACCACGATCGCCCGCACCGCGTCGTCGTAGCGGAACTCCCGCCAGGTGGCGGACAGTTCGGCCGCCATGGCCGGGGTCACCGCGTTGTGCCGGTCCGGGCGGTCCAGGGTCACCACGGCCACGCCGGTCTTCTCGTCCCGGTCGACGCGTAGCCCCTCTGCCGCCGGTGTCGCCCCTGTCCTGGTCACGGCCGCTCCAGTACCCACTGCGGCACCGTGAATCCGTTCTGTTCCGCGAAGACCACCTGGACCCGCGCGCCTATCCGCAGGCGGTCCGGCGGCACGGAGTTGGGCGGTGCGCCCGGGCCCGCGACTACGTTTCCGGCCAGCCGGATGCGGGGGGCGTCGGCTAGTTCTACTAGGACGGCGTTGTACGGGGCGAGCGCGGCGTACGCCGGGAGGAGTGGGGGGTGCGGGATTACGTACGACCAGATCCTGCCCTTGCCGGTCATCCGGCGCCACTCGCTGTCGAAGGACTGGCAGTGCGGGCAGCAGGGCCTTGGCGGCCACCGTAGCTCGCCGCAGGCGTCTTTTGCGCAGGCCTGTATGCGGAGTTCGCCTTGGGCGGCGTAGGCCCAGAAGGGGGCGCCGTCGTCGTCCACGACTGGGGTCAGCAGGGTTTCTGTCGGCGTCGCGTCTGCCATGTGCTCGCCTCTTCCGTGTGCGGGTTTGTTTGTGGCTGGTCGCGCAGTTCCCCGCGCCCCTTAGGCAGCCGGGGCGCATCAAGTCCTCAGCAGGGCCGCCGACGTGGGTACCCCTTCGCCCGCCGTCACCAGGCAGGTGGTCGCTCCCGGGACCTGGGCCGTGCTCGTGCCGCGTAGTTGTTTGACGCCCTCGGTTATGAGGTTGAAGCCGTGGACGTAGGCCTCGCTCAGGCCGCCGCCCGCGGTGTTGAGGGGGAGGCGGCCGCCGATCTCCAGGGAGCCGCCCTCCGTGAACGCGCCGCCCTCGCCGCGTCCGCAGAAGCCGTAGCCCTCCAGGGAGAGCGGGATGAGAGGGGTGAACGCGTCGTAGATCTGGGCCACGTCGACGTCCTGCGGGCCGAAGTCCGCCTGTTTCCAGAGGTGGCGTGCGGCCGTCCACGCCGGGCCCGACAGCGGGTCGTCGTTCCAGTAGTTGACCATGCCGTGGTGCTGCGCGGGCAGGCCCTGGGCGACGGAGTGGACGTACACCGGACGCATGCGGCAGTCGCGCGCACGCTCCGCCGACACCATGACACACGCCAACGCGCCATCGGTCTCAAGGCAGTTGTCGAAGAGGCACAGCGGCTCGCTGATCCAGCGCGAGGTCATATACATGTCCCGGGTCAGCGGGCGTTCGTACATCATCGCGGCGGGATTCTGGTTGGCGCGGTTGCGGCAGGCGAGGGCGACATTGAAGAGGTGGTCGCGGGTGGCGCCGTACTCGTGCATGTAGCGGCGCGTCAGCATCGCGATCTCGTCGGCGGGGCGGAGCAGGCCGAAGGGGCGCGTCCACTGGGCGGGGGTGGGGAGTTGGGCGGTGGTGTTGCGCCACGGCCGCGGCCCGCTGCCGCGCTTGCGGGAGCGCCAGGCCACGCCCACGCTCGCCTGCCCGGTCGCGATCGCCGCGGCCAGGTGCGCGAGCGTCGCGCAGGAACCGCCGCCCCCGTACCCGACCTTGCTGAAGAAGGTGGCGTCCCCGGCGCCGATCGCCTTGGCCACCTCGACCTCGTCGGTCTCCTCCATCGTGTACGAGGCGAACGCGTCCACCTCGGACGCCGCGATGCCCGCGTCGTCGAGCGCCGCGACGATCGCCCGGCACGCCAACGTCTTCTCGCTGTCGGGTAGTTGCTTGGCGAACGGAGTCTGTCCGATACCTGCGATCGCTGTGGCGTCCTTGAGCGATGAAGCCATGGCGTGCACCTCCGCGTCACGTCGTCACCTCGCTGCTGACAGCGCGTCAGGCTACCGCTAATCTGACGGTTAGTCAGCTATCGGGTGCGGGAGGGGAGCAGCGATGCGCGGCGACCTGGAGTGGGGCAGCGTGCCGGGCCTGGTCCGGGCGGCGGCGGAGCGGTACGCGGACCGGGAGGCGGTCGTCGACGGCCGCACCCGCGTGACGTACCGCGAACTCGGCGACCGGATCGCACGGGCCACCGCCGCCTGCGTGGCGAGCGGCGTCGAGCCCGGCGACCGCGTCGCCGTCTGGGCGCCCAACACCCTCGACTGGATCGTCTCCGCCCTCGGCGCGGTGGGCGCGGGCGCGGTCCTCGTCCCGCTCAACACCCGCTTCAAGGGCGCCGAAGCGGCGTACGTCCTTGCGCGCTCGCGGGCGAAGCTGCTGTTCATCACCGGTACGTTCCTGGGGACTTCGTACGTGGCGTCGCTGCGCCGGGCCGCAGCCGAAGGGCCGGGCCACGGCCCCCTCCCCGGCCTGCCGCACCTGGAGCAGGTGGTCGTGCTCGCCGACGACGCCCCCGAGTCCTTCCGCACCTGGAAGGACTTCATGGCGAGCGGCGACCCGGTCACGGGCGAGGCGGTACGGACGCGGGGCGCGGCCGTCCGCGGGGAGTGGCCCTCCGACATCGTCTTCACGTCCGGCACCACAGGACGGCCCAAGGGCGCCGTCATCACGCACGCCCAGACCCTGCGCTGCTACGCGATCTGGAGCGATCTCGCCGGACTGCGCGAGGGCGACCGCTATCTGATCGTGAACCCGTTCTTCCACACCTTCGGCTACAAGGCCGGCATCGTCGCCTGCCTGATGCGGGGCGCCACGATGGTCCCGCAGCCGGTCTTCAACGTGGACACGGTCCTGGCGAACATCGCCGCAGAACGCATCTCGGTGTTTCCGGGACCGCCCACCCTGCACCAGTCCCTCCTCGACCACCCGGCCCGCGACAGCCACGACCTGTCGGCGCTGCGGCTCGTGGTGACGGGCGCGGCCGTGGTGCCCCTGCGCCTGGTGGAACGCCTCCGCGCCGAACTCCACATCGCCACCGTCCTGACCGCGTACGGCCTCTCGGAGGCCAGCGGCATCGTCACGATGTGCCGCAGGGGCGATCCGGCCGAGGTCATCGCGGCCACGTCGGGGCGCGCGATCCCGGACACGGAGGTCCGGGTGGTGTCGGCCGCCGGTGACCCCTTGCCGCCGGGCAGCCCGGGGGAGGTCCTGGTCCGCGGTCACAACGTCATGAGCGGCTACTTCGAGGACCCGTCCGAGACCAAGAAGGTGCTGACGGGCGACGGTTGGCTGCGGACGGGCGACGTGGGCGTCCTGGACGCGGACGGAAACCTCCGCATCACGGACCGCATCAAGGACATGTTCATCGTCGGCGGCTTCAACGCCTACCCGGCCGAGATCGAGCAACTCCTCGGCGTCCACCCGGACGTGGCGGACGTGGCCGTCGTCGGCGTGCCCGACGCGCGCCTGGGCGAGGTCGGGAAGGCCTATGTGGTGCGCCGCCCCGGCGCGACGCTCACCGCGGACGACGTGATCGCCTGGTCGCGGCGCGAGATGGCCAACTACAAGGTGCCGCGGGAGGTGGAGTTCGTGGCCGGGCTCCCGCGCAACGCGAGCGGCAAGGTGCTGAAGGACGAACTGCGGCGCCGGGGACCGGCGTCGGGCTGAGGGCCGGACGGTCGGCACGGTGGGCCGCGCCACCGACCGGGCCCCCGAGCAGGTGTTCTAGACTGCGCGCCAGACTGTCGCGTCGAGCGTGACGCGTCCGAACAATTAGGGGGAACTCCACGTGCGTATCCGTACGGGGGCGGCTGCCGCTGCCCTGGCCGGTCTGCTGGCCGTCGGCGCTGCCGTACCGGCCCAGGCCGACAGCCACGACACACCGCGGCAGCGCGGCACTGCCGACAGCACCGTCAGCACTTTCGACACGGCGTCCAGCGCTGCCGGCCCCGGCGTCGGCATGTTCAAGACCATGGGCGACAACGTCCACTTCTCGCACACGGTGAGGGGCAACATCAACGCGCACGGCTGGTGGAAGAACCTGCGCGGGCCGGCCGGGATCAAGGCCAAGGTCACGGTGTGGCTTCAGGTCAAGCGCGGGGGAGAGTGGAAGACCCTGACCAAGGCGGCCAAGAACGTCTACTCCGGCGGCGGCAGCGGCAAGCGGACGGCCGCCGCGTACAAGTGCACGTACAACGTGGGCCAGTACGACTTCCGCAGCGTCATCGACGTCGACCTCATCGGCTACGCGGACGACAGCTACCGGAAGGTCACCCCGACCCAGAGGCTGGGCTGCGGTCTGTGATCAGGTCGGGTCGCGGTCTGTGATCGGTCGCGGCCCGTGACCAACGGTTGACGGCGGTGCTGGAAGAGTAACCTTCCAGCACCGCCTGCTTTCCGGGAGTGCCTTTGTTTCCCCCCACCGTCATCGTCGGCCTGCACGGGGTCCTTGAGACGTATCCGTGGTTCGACCGGGTCGTGAAGCGGGACGCCGGTTCCGACACCGATGCCGCGACCGATTCCGAGACCGATTCCGACGCCGAGGGCTCCGTCGAGGAAGAACTCCTCTTCCTCGCCGTCGACCGGGCCGGTTCCTACGGCTGGCAGACCGTGGGCGGCCTGCTGCACGAGGACGGCCGGGTCATGGCCGCCCATGACCCCACGGCGTGGGCTCATGAGGAGGTCGGCGGCGACTGGACGCAGGACGGTGGGGTGCACCAGCTGGCGTGGCTGGGAGCGGGGGTTCTCACGGACCCGCCGCGTCCGGGGCTGCCCGTCCGGCCGATCGCCCTGGTGCTGTCCGAGACCCTGGCCCGCGTGGGCGCGACGACGTTCACCGGCCTGCACGCGCTGCTGCCGTTGCAGGCGGCCGAGCGCAACACGGCCTTCCACCAGACCGAGTTGGCCCCGTGGTTCGGCATGGCGGACCCGGACGCCCGCCACGAAGTGGTGGTCACCGTCTCCGCCCGCCCCGGCGAGGGCGGAGCGGCCGAGGACGACGCGGCGCCCTTGTGCGAGGCGGTGCGGGAGCGGGCGCAGGGGGCGGTGGACGTCGCCGCGCCCGTCCCCCCGCCGGTGGCGGAGAACAACCTCCCGGGAGTGGCCCTCGACCTCGATCAGGCGGTGCACACTCAGGGGATGCGCGAGGTGATCCGGTTCGCCTGCCGCACGCGGGAGTGGTCGCCGGACATCGCGGTGTGGCTGGTGGAGCTGGTCGCCGAGGCATTGCTCGAGGCGGGGCGGTCGGCGCCGGTGGTGGTGACGGCGTCGCTGGCACGGTGCCCGCGTAGGGGCCACTGACATGGCCGCTGGGGGCGTCGCCCGCACACTCGTACGACAGGGACGTTGTGCGCGCACTCGTACGAGTGGCGTTACCGTCATACGGGTAGGACGCAGCATCCCTTCTTGCACGATCTCCTCCATGGGAGCAGTCATGGCCGCAGAGGCACACGGCGAACACGGCGAGCAGCAGGTGTCGGCCGACTCCGAGAACTGGATGTACCCGCCGAAGGACGGCTGGACATGGGACCAGGTTCAGGAGCTGGACGTCCCGTTCGACTGGGATCTCGTGGATGGGAACATCGTGGTTCGTGGGGTGGCGAAGGTCTGGCATCAGTTGGTTCGGGACCGGCTGTACCTGCGTCTGGAACTGGCCAGGCGCGCACCGTATGTCGTCATGAGCGAGCAATGGGTCATGTTCGACGAGCACAACGTCTTTAAGCCTGACGTGGTCGTCTTCGACAAGACCGGGCTCGACGCAATGACTCTGGATTGCATTCCCGCCGCGAAGGCCGTTCTCGCGATCGAGATCGTCTCGCCCGGCTCACGCAAGGACGACCGCTTCCTCAAGCCGGGCATGTACGCGGAGGCGGGCATCGACTACTACTGGCGCGTCGAGCGCGGCGAGGACGACGTCCCGGTCGTGCACGAGTTCTGGCGCCACTACGAGGCGAGCGTCTACGCCCCCAGCCCCGAACAGCCCACTCACACCGGCAAGCTGACCACGGATGTGCCGTTCCCGGTCGACATCGACCTGCGCGGCCTGATCGAGTTCTGAGGGCTGCTGCCGCCTGGGTGCGCGGGTGCGCGGACCGGGTCAGCCGGTCGCCGCCCGCTCGCCCGCACTGCGCTCCACGCAGAACTCGTTGCCCTCCGGGTCGGTGAGCGTCACCCAGCCGCGGCCGTCCGGCAGCCGGTGGTCGCCCACGAGGGTCGCGCCGAGCGCGATGACCCGCGCGACCTCCTCGTCCCGCGTGCGGTCCTGCGGCTGCAGGTCGAAGTGCACGCGGTTCTTCACGCCCTTCTTCTCCGGCACGGTCACGAAGAGCAACGTGGGGCCCTCGGGGGTGGTCACGAGGGCCTCCGGGTCGCCCGGGAAGTCCTCCTCGGACACCGCGCCCTCCAGGACCTCGGCCCAGAAGGACGCGAGCGCGTAGGCGTCGGAACAGTCGAAGGTCACGTGCCGCACGAGAGTCGTCATGGCGGCACTATCGGGCAGCGGCACGGCTCGGGTCCACCGTATTTGGCCCGCCGCCTGTCGGGTTCAGTGACCGACGGGCGGCTCCATGCACCCCGTCTCCATGAACGGCCCGTTCGTCTTCGCCTCGTAGTTGGACTTCTGGACGAAGGCGGTGACGCAGGCGTCGTCCCGCACGCGCAGCCCGACCATCGCCCCCTCCGGGGTGACGTTCTTGTTCTTGTCGTTGTCCCACCGCGCGTACATGCTCTGCACAGTGAGCTTCTGCCCGTTGTTACTGGCCGCCTTCCCGGCGTCCGCCCCCAACTCCCTCCGCAACGCGGCCCGTACGGAGTCCGGGTCCCACGTCCGCTTCCCCCACAGCCGCTTGAGTACCGCCTCCACGCGCTTGGCCTGCGCGTCGGCCGCCTTCTCGCTGGCGGCGGACATCTCGCCGGGGCGGCGGTGGGCGTTGTTCTCCCGGTAGTGCGGGGCGCCGTCGCCCGCGCCGGGTTCTACGTAGGGGGAGGGGACGTCGGCCGAGGCACTGGGCGTGCCGGTCGCCACCCCGTCGTCCCGGGGCGGCGCCGCGTCGTCCCGCCGCTCCTGACCGCAGGCGGTCAGGAGGACGGCGCCCAGGAGGGTGGCGGTGGCGGGTATGACGTACGGAATCCGGGGCCGGGACTCGGTTCTGGGCATGGGGCGACTCTTCCACAGGGCCTTGAAACCAGAGAACCGGGGCCGAGCGGCGGCTCGGCCCCGGGACATCAGTGTGCTGGGGTGCGGTCAGGCCTGCGGAGAGCTGGGCAGGTGGCCGTCGCTGGGCGGGGCCGGCAGGTGGCCGTCACCCAGCGGACCGGTCGACATCTGGCCGTCACCGGCCGGGGCCGGGGCGTGGCTGTCGGCTATGGCCGGGGCCGCGGCGCCGGCGCTCGCCGCGGCCATGACGGCCACAGTGACGATGAGTTTTCTGGTTCGAGTCATTGCAACTCCTTGGAGGGGGCAGACTTTCAACAAGTGACTCTAGTCGCACATAACGGCCCATGTCCGAACAAGTGCACGTAAAACTTGGGCAGTTGGCGTGTATGTGCAGGTATCCGTACACACCTCGGCCGCGGCGGCTCCCCCTCCGCGCCGCCGCGGCCGATCCCCGTCGGGAAGAAAGTGTCAGGCGCCGTTGGCCGGCGGGGCGGGAATGTGACCGTCGCCCTTCGTGGTGAAGCCGTCCTTCGGCGGGGCAGGGATGTGGCCATCGCCCTGCGGGGACGCGACCGGGCCGTCCTCCGGCGGGGCGGGGATGTGGCCGTCCCCCTGGGTGGTGATCTTCTGCTTCTTCTTCTTTGCTTCGCTCATGTCGGCAACTCCAGTGCATCTGCGGGGCTCCAGGACTGGATCGCCCGTTCAGCAACTCCCCCGAGGGTCGCTGAACGGGCGATCGGGCCGCTCACACTAGCTAGTGGGGCCCACGCGACCCGTCTGCCCCCCGACGCGACGGATCGATAAGTAGAGAGTGGCAGGCACTCATAAACGTTCGATGAACGCGCTCGACAGCGGTGTCACGCCGCCGCTACAGGACGGAGAAGTGCCCGCACTTCATCGGCCTCCGTGGCCCCGGCCCTGTCGTGCAGGGAAACGGCCTCCTGCCAGCACGCCCGTGCGCGGTCCAGTTGCCCCAGCCTGTCGAGAGACCGGCCCAGGAGGGTCAGAGCGTTGGCGCGCATCCAGTCGCCGCCGATGCACCCGGTGGCGAGTGCCTGCTCCGCGTGTTGCGCCGCCTGAGGCATACGGTGGGCCGAGAAGTAGACCTCCGCGATCCGGTAGTGGGCCGAGCCCTCCCACAGGCGCTGCCGGTTCTCTCCGAACACCCGCAGCGCGTCGATGAGCTGTTCGAGGGCTTCGGTGTGGCGCCCCGCGTGGCTCAGACCGATGCCCAGCGCGTACTTCGCGTTGGCCAGGCGGAAGGTGAGACCCAGGTCCGCGTAGATCTCCATTCCGTGGTGTGCCAGGTCGATGGCCTTCGCCGTACGCCCCATGGTGACGAGCACTCGGGACAGGTTGCACAGGGCGCTCGCCTCTCCGGCCCGGTTGCCGTCGTGCCGGAAGGCATCTGCCGCCTTGCGCAGATGAACCTGGCTCACCTCGTAGTCGTTCACGCAGTAAGCGGCGATGCCGCGCTCGTTGAGGGCGTTTCCCTCGGTCCAGGGGTCGCCCGACAGGGACGCCAGCTCGATGGCTCGTTCAAGTTCGGCTGCGGCCTGGCCGAAGTGGCCCAGCTTGATGAGGACTTGGCCCAGGCTGGTCCGTGCACGCCCCTCGGCATGCAGATCTCCGATGGACTCGGCGGCATCCCTCGCGGCCCGAGTCGCCAACTCGAACCGGAGGGAACTGGCGCCCGACTCGGCCAGATCCGTGGAAGCCAGGAGCAGATCCACCGCACGTCGCAGTGTGTCCGCCCCCAGCGACTGCTGCACGCACGCCAGAATGCACGCGGCCTCCGCGTGCAGCCAGTCCAGCGCCGACGCGTCGTCCTGGAAGTCCAAGCCCGCCTGCTCCGTGGCCTCAAGATGATCCACCGTCCTGTCCCCAGGACGCTCAATCGCGTACACCCGAGCCGCCGAAGCCAGATAAAAGTCCAGCACCCGCGAAAGCGCGGCCTCCCGCTCGCTGGGCGGCAGTTCGTCCCGTTCCGCGCACGCACGCGCGTAGAGCCGTACGAGATCGTGGTACCGGTACCGGCCCGGTGCGGCCGACTCCAGCAACGACGTGTCGACGAGGGACTCCAGGAGGTCCTCGGCGTCCTCGACCGGCAGGTCGAGCACCGCGGCCGCCGCGGCGAGCGAGATGTCGGGGCCGTCCGCCAGGCCGAGCAGGCGGAAGGCGCGGGCCTGGGCCGGCTCCAGCTGGCCGTAGCCGAGTTCGAAGGTGGCCTCGACCGCGAGGTCGCCCGCCTGGAGCTCGTCGAGGCGGCGCCGCTCGTCCGCGAGCTTGGCGGCGAGCGTCGAGACGGTCCAGGTGCGGCGCGCGGCGAGCCGGGACGCCGCGATGCGGATGGCGAGGGGGAGGAAGCCACAGGCGGCGACCACGTCGAGCGCGGCCTCCCGCTCGGACGCCACCCGCTCCTCGCCCACGATCTTCGTGAACAGCTGCAACGCCTCGTCGGGCGACATCACGTCGAGGTCGACGAGGTGCGCCCCCGCGAGGTCCACCATCCGCATCCGGCTGGTGACCAGCGCCGCGCACCCCTCCATGCCGGGCAGCAGCGGCCGCACCTGCGCGGCGTCGCGGGCGTTGTCGAGCAGGACGAGCACGCGGCGGCCGTCGAGGACGGACCGGTAGAGCGCGGCCCGCTCCTCCAGGGAGTCCGGAATCGCGGAGTCCGCCGTACCCAAAGCCCGCAAAAACGCCCCGAGCACCGTCTCCGGCTCCGCCGCCCGCGGGCCCGCGCCCTGGAGGTCGACGTACAACTGCCCGTCCGGGAAGTGCGTGCGCGCCGCGTGCGCGACATGCACCGCGAGCGTCGTCTTGCCCACGCCGCCGATGCCCGCGAGCGCGGACACGGCCATGACGCGGCCCTCGGCGGTGGACAGGATGTCGCTGAGCTCCTTGACGAAGGAGACGCGGCCCGTGAAGTCCTGGACCGTGGCTGGAAGTTGCGCGGGGCGCACCACTCCGGCGGACGGCTCGGCGGCGGGCGCCGACGGCTCGGCGAGGGCCGGGTCGGCCTGGAGGATGCGCTGCTGGAGCTCCTGGAGGCCGGGGCGCGGGTCGACGCCCAGCTCGTCGGCGAGCAGCCGGCGCGTGTCGGCGTACACGGCGAGGGCCTCGGCCTGCCGGCCCGAGCGGTAGAGGGCGAGCATGAGGAGTTCGCGCAGGCGCTCCCGGAGGGGGTGCGCGGCCGTGAGGGCGGTCAGCTCGGAGACGGACTCCGCGTGGCAGCCCTGCTCCAGGTCCATGTCGAGGCGGGACTCGAGGAGCTGCAGCCGCCATTCCTCCAGCCTGGTGCGCTGCGTGTCCGCGTACGGACCGGGGACGTTGGCGAGCGGCTCGCCGTCCCAGAGCGACAGCGCCTCGTTGACCAGGGAACGGGCCTGGTACAGATCGCCGAGCCCGCGCGCCCGCTCGGCCGCCGACCACAGCTTCTCCGCCTCGGCCAGGTCGAGCGCGCCCTCGGCGGCCCGCACGGCATAGCCGCCCGACTCGCTCACCAGGGCCCCGGGCGGGAGCGCCTTGCGCAGCCGGGACGCGTACGTACGGATAGCGGCGAGGGCCTGCGACGGCGACTCCTCGCCCCAGATGGCGTCGATCAGCTCGGAGGCGGTGGCGGTTCGGCCGTCACGCAGCAGGAGGGCCGCGAGCAGGGCACGCTGCTGCGGGGAACCGGTGGGCAGTTGCTCCGCGCCGAGCCAGGCGCGTACGGGTCCGAGCACGCTGAAGCGCGCATCCTGCGTCGCGTCGTGCCCGTCCGGCCCCGAAGGCCCGTCCTTGCGCCCGGCGGCAACGGGTTCGCCCCGCCCTCCGGCCGCGACGGGTTCGCCCCGCCGCGCCGCTGTCCCAGGGTCGCTTGCCGCCGTCGAACGCCGCTGATCCGGCACTCGCGGTAGTCCGTCCATCGCTCCCCCTGCTGCCCTGCCGCACGCAGTTGCTGAAGTCCGTTCAAATATGCCCAACTGTGCCCGGCTGTGCCTGGTTTGTGCCCGCCCGCGGGCCTGCCCAGCCCGTGAGACTCGCTGCGCAGCACAGTTTGCCTTGTCCGGAGCGGATGCGTCAGCCGTGGGAGACGGCTCTCACAGGGTTCCCGCACCAGTGACCGGATCCGGACAACTGACGGATCGTCAGATCCGCGCTACCGTGAGCCGTATGGAGACCATGGAGAGCACTCAGGACGCCGCCCCCGACGCGCCGCCGTTCCCGAGGATCATCTCGGTGGACGACCACACGGTGGAGCCCCCGCACGTCTGGCAGGACCGCCTCCCCGCGAAGTACCGCGACCGGGGGCCGCGCATCGTCCGCGCACCGCTCAAGGAAATGACCTTTTTGGGCGGGAAGTTCGCCCCGATCATGGGGGAGAAAGGGGACGATGGCCCCATAGGGGACTGGTGGGTGTACGAGGAGCTGCACCGCCCGCTGACCCGCCTCGACACCGCCGTCGGCTACGACCGCGACGAGATCAAGCTCGAAGTGATCACGTACGAGCAGATGCGGCGCGGCTCCTTCAGTGTCCCGGACCGCCTCGCCGACATGGACGTCAACCACGTCCAGTCCGCCCTGTGCTTCCCCACCTTCCCGCGCTTCTGCGGCCAGACCTTCACCGAGGCGCCCGACCGCGACCTGGGTCTTCTGGCCGTACGGGCGTACAACGACTGGATGGTGGACGAGTGGTGCGGCCCCTCCGCGCAAGGTCGGCTGATACCGCTCACCCTCATCCCCCTCTGGGACGCGGAACTGGCCGCCGCGGAGGTCCGGCGCAACGCGGCGCGCGGCGTGCGGGCCGTCGCCTTCTCGGAAATCCCGCCACATCTCGGGCTGCCGTCGATCCACACGGACTACTGGGACCCCTTCCTCGCCGCCTGCGACGAGACCGACACGGTCGTGGCCATGCACATCGGCTCCTCCAGCAAGATGCCGTCCACCTCGGCCGACGCCCCGCCCGCCGTCGGCTCCACCATCACCTTCGCCAACTGCTGCTTCTCCATGGTCGACTGGCTGATGAGCGGCAAGTTCGAGCGCTTCCCGAACGTGCGGGTCATGTACGCCGAGGGGCAGATCGGCTGGCTCCCCTACATCCTGGAGCGCGCCGACGTCGTCTGGGAGGAGAACCGCGGCTGGGGCGGCGTCGCCGACAAGGTGCACCGGCCGCCGTCCGAGCTCTTCGCCGACCACGTCTTCGGCTGCTTCTTCGACGACGCCTTCGGCCTGCGCAACCTGGACGCGATCGGCGTCGGCAACGTCCTGTACGAGACCGACTACCCGCACTCCGACTCCACCTGGCCGAAGTCCCGCCAGGTCGGCGAGGAGCAGATGGGGCACCTGGCCCCGGACGTCGTGGAGCGGATCGTCCGCGGCAACGCGATCGATCTTCTGGGCCTGACGGAGGACGGGCTGTGGCCCGGGCCCGGGGCCTGAGGTCCTCGACCTCGCAGTGCCCGGGGCCCTCGAAGGGCCTGAGGTCCTCGAAGGGCGATTGTCAGTGGGGCCGTGTTCAATCGAGGACATGGCTGGCAACGAGGTGGTACGGGACGAGACCGTCCGGGACGAGGACTGGTACGGACGAGATCTGTCGGGCCGGTTCTTCGAGGGGTGCACGTTCTTCGACACCGACCTGACGGAGGCCGAGGCGGAGGGCGCCGGGTTCACCGGCTGCACGTTCGCCGGGGTCAGGTTCAACGCCGCGCGCTTCTCGTCGTCGGCGTTCACGAACTGCACATTCCGGGGGTGCGTGTTCTTCGACACCCGCTTCGATCAGTGCAAGGTGATGGGGAGCCTCTTCAAGGACTGTACGTTCACGGTCCTCGAGGTGCGCGGCGGCGACTGGTCGTTCGTCGCGCTGTCCGGCGCCGACCTGCACAAGGCCGTGTTCGACGGGGTGCGGTTGCGCGAGGCCGACCTCAGGGCCGCCCGCCTGGAGGAGGCGACGGTGACGCTCTGCGACCTCTCCGGCGCCCAGCTCCGCAGCGCCCGGCTCGCCGGGGCCGACCTGCGCGGCAGCGACCTCTCCGCCCTCGATCCGCTGACCGCGCAGATCGGCGGCGCGAAGATCGACCCGGACCAGGCGGCGGTGATCGCCGGGGCACTCGGCTTCGAGGTGGGCTGAAGGGTGCGGTGACGCGGGGCGCGCGCAGCTCTTGTCTGATGGGTCGTCAGGTACGACGATGTGGGCCGTCGTAGTAAGTGACACGCCGTCAGATCAGGGCGAGGGGTTGAGGTCCTATGGTGCCGGTGCCGGGCACGGCGGAAGTCTTTCCTCCGGGGCGGCTCGCGTACGGGATGCAGCTTCCCGTGCAGTCGCAGAGCGCCCTCTTCGCGGAGTCGTGGGAGGCGGAGGCGGGCGTCGGGGATCTGGTGGAGATCGCCCGCGTCGCGGACCGCTCCGGGTTCGCGTACCTCGCGAGCTGTGACCACGTCGCGATCCCGCGGCGGCTCGCGGACGCGATGGGCACCACCTGGTACGACCCGGTCGCCACGCTCGCGTACCTCGCCGCCGCCACCGAGCGCATCCGGCTGCTGAGCCACGTCGCGATCGTCGGCCTGCGTCACCCCCTGCTGAGCGCCAAGCAGTACGCGACCCTCGACCACCTCAGCGGCGGCCGTCTCATCCTCGGTGTCGGCGCCGGGCACGTGGCGGAGGAGTTCGAGGCGCTCGGCGTCGACTTCGCGCGCCGGGGGGGCGTGCTCGACGAGACCGTGGACGCGCTGCGGGCCGCGCTCGGGCCCGGGGAGTTCCCCGAGTACCGGGGTGAGTTCTTCGCCTTCGAGGGGCTCGGCCAGCGGCCCCGCCCCGCGCAGCGACGGGTGCCTATCTGGGTCGGCGGCTCCTCGCCCGCCGCCGTCCGCCGGGCCGCCGTGCGCGGCGACGGCTGGCTGCCCCAGGGCGACCCGCGCGACCGGCTCCCCGACCAGATCGCCAAGCTGAAGCGGCTGCGGGCGGAAGCCGGCATCGAGGCGCCGCTCACCGTCGGCGCCATCACCGAGCCGCTGTACGTGGGGGAGCCCACCTGGCCCGTCGGGCGGCGCACGCTCAGCGGGAAGCCCGCCGCCCTCGCGGAGTCGCTGCGCGCGTACGCGGCGATGGGCGTGCACCAGATCCAGGTGCGGTTCCGCAGCCGCAGCCGCGGGGAACTCACCGACCAGATGGCGGCGTTCGGCGCGGAGGTCGCGCCCCACCTTGGATAGAGCGTTCGTTCCATTGAGTCGAACCAGGAGGCCGGCATGGGCAAGCTGGACGGGCGCGTCGTCATCGTCACCGGTGGCGCGCGCGGGCAGGGCGAGCAGGAGGCGCGGCTGTTCGTCGAGGAAGGCGCGCGGGTCGTCGTCGGCGACGTACTCGACGAGCAGGGGGAGGCGCTGGCGAAGGAGCTGGGGCACGAGCGCGCCCGGTACGTCCACCTGGACGTGAGCCAGGAGGCGGACTGGGCCGCCGCCGTCGACGCCACGAAGGGCGCCTTCGGCAAGGTGGACGGCCTGGTCAACAACGCGGGGATTCTTCGTTTCAACGAGCTGGTGAAGACCCCGCTGGCAGAATTCCTGCAGATCGTGCAGGTCAACCAGGTCGGCGTGTTCCTCGGCATCAAGGCGACCGCGCCCGAGATCGCCGCGGCCGGCGGCGGCTCCATCGTGAACACCGCCTCGTACGCGGGAATGACGGGCATGGCGTACGTCGGGGCGTACACCGCGACCAAGCACGCCATCATCGGCCTCACCCGGGTCGCCGCCCTCGAACTGGCCAAACAGCGCATACGCGTCAACGCGGTCTGCCCCGGCGCCATCGACACCGCCATGAGCAATCCGGCGCACCTCGACCCCCAGGCGGACACCGAGCAGGCCTCGCGCGGCCTGGACGCGCTGTACCGCAAGCTCGTGCCGCTCGGGCGGGTGGGCCGGGCGGAGGAGGTGGCCCGGCTCGCGCTGTTCCTCACCGCCGAGGAGGACTCGGCGTACATCACCGGGCAGCCGTTCGTGATCGACGGCGGCTGGCTGGCAGGCGTGAGCGTCATCTGACGCCACATCAGCTATTGACGGTCCTGGCGTGCGGTGGAACAGTCGGCTGCATAGATCTGACGGTACGTCAGAAACTGACGAGGACGGTGAACCTCCTTGGAATTCGGGCTCTTTGTACAGGGATACGTGGGCAAGCGGGCCGAGACCGACCCGCAAGCCGAGCACAAGGCGCTGATGGAGGAGACCGAGTACGTCATCCAGGCGGACAAGTCGGGCTTCAAGTACGCCTGGGCGTCCGAGCACCACTTCCTGGAGGAGTACTCGCACCTCTCCGCCAACGACGTGTTTCTGGGGTATCTCGCGCACGCGACCGAGCGGATTCATCTGGGGTCGGGGATCTTCAATCCGCTCGCCCAGGTCAACCACCCCGTGAAGGTCGCCGAGAAGGTCGCCATGCTCGACCATCTGTCGGAGGGCCGCTTCGAGTTCGGCAGCGGGCGCGGCGCCGGGTCCCACGAGATACTCGGCTTCCTGCCGGGCATCACCGACATGAACCACACCAAGGAGATCTGGGAAGAGACCATCGCCGAGTTCCCCAAGATGTGGCTCCAGGAGGAGTACGAGGGGTTCCGGGGCAAGCACTGGCAGCTGCCGCCGCGCAAGGTCTTCCCGAAGCCGTACGGTGCCTCGCATCCCGCGATGTGGTACGCCGCCGGGTCCCCGTCCTCGTACGCCATGGCCGCGAAGAAGGGGCTCGGGGTGCTCGGGTTCTCCGTGCAGAAGGTCTCCGACATGGAGTGGGTGCTCGAGCAGTACAAGACCGCGATCCGCGATGCCGAGCCCGTCGGCGCCTTCGTCAACGACAACGTGATGGTGACGTCCACGGCGATCTGTGCCGAGACGCACGAGGAGGCCGTGCGGATCGCCGTCGGCGGCGGGCTCAACTATCTCCAGTCGCTGGTCTTCCGCTACCACGACACCTTTCCGCGGCCCGAGGGGATTCCCGAGTGGCCCGAGGTGCTGCCCGACTACACCGAGGAGATCATCGAGCTGCTCATCTCCGAGGAGTTGATGATCTGTGGGGATCCGGAGGAGGTGACTCGGCAGTGCAAGCGGTGGGAGCAGGCGGGGGCCGACCAGTTGTCCTTCGGGCTGCCTATTGGGGTCTCGTACGAGGACACGCTCACCTCGATCCGGCTGATCGGTGAGCACGTCATCCCGAAGATCGACACGGATCCTGTGCATCGGACCACGCGGATGCGGCAGGCGTAGGCCCTCGCGGGGGGCGCCCCAGGCCCGCCCCTTCCCGTAACCAGGGGGCTGCCGCCCCCTGGACCCCCGCTTATCGCCGCTCCGCGGCTCGTCCTCAAGCGCCGGACGGGCTGAATACTTCGCCGGGGCGGGCTGAAAGCAACGCGCTGAAATGGAGGACCTCCCGCCATGCTCGACCATCTCATCAAAGGTGCGACCGTCGTCGACGGGACGGGTGCCGCGGCCCGTGTCGTCGACGTGGGTATCCGGGACGGGCGCGTGGCCGTCGTCGCGGCGGACGTCGCGGAAGCGGCCCGTACCCGTGAAGAGGCCCACGGCCTGGTTCTCGCGCCCGGGTTCGTCGATCCGCACACGCACTACGACGCGCAGTTGTTCTGGGACCCGTACGCGACGCCGTCGCTGAACCACGGGGTGACGACGGTCGCGGGCGGCAACTGTGGCTTCACGCTTGCCCCGTTGAATCCGGCGCGGCCCGAGGACGCCGACTACACGCGGCGGATGATGTCCAAGGTCGAGGGCATGTCCCTGGTGGCGTTGGAGGAGGGTGCGCCCTGGTCGTGGCACTCCTTCGGGGAGTATCTGGACGCGTTGGAGGGGCGGATCGCCGTCAACGCGGGGTTCATGGTGGGGCATTGTGCGCTGCGGCGGTACGTGATGGGGGCGGATGCCGTGGGTGGGCAGCCGTCGGACGCGCAGATGGATCGGATGCTCGCGTTGTTCCATGAGGCCATGGAGGCCGGTGCTTGGGGGCTTTCCACCACGCAGTCCTCGACGCACTCGGACGGTGACGGCAAGCCGGTGGCGTCCCGGCACGCCGGGCCCGCCGAGCTGCTCGCGCTGTCGCGGGCGGTCGCCGAGCACGAGGGCACGCAGTTGGAGGCGATCGTCGCCGGGTGTCTCGACCAGTTCAGCGATGCCGAGATCGAGCTGTTCGTGGACATGAGCGCGGCGGCGGGGCGCCCGCTGAACTGGAACGTCCTCACGATCGACGCCGCCGTGCCCGAGCGCGTGCCGCGGCAGTTGGTCGCGAGTGAGCGGGCGCGGAAGGCGGGCGGGCGTGTCGTGGCGCTTACGATGCCGATCCTGACGCCGATGAACATGTCGCTCGGCACGTTCTGCGCCCTGAACCTGATCCCCGGGTGGGGGGACATCCTCGGCCTGCCCATTCCCGAGCGCGTCGCGAAGCTCCGCGACCCGGACATCCGCGCCGGGATGCTGCGGCACGCCGGCAGCAAGGAGGCCGGGGTCTTCCGCCGTCTCACCAACTTCGGCCGGTATGTCATCGGTGACACGTATTCCCCGGAGAATGAGGGTCTTACCGGCCGGGTGGTGCGGGACATCGCCGCCGAGCGCGGCCAGGAGCCCTTCGAGTGCATCGTCGAGATCTGCGCCAACGACCGTATGCGTACGGTCCTTTGGCCCATGCCCACCGACAACGACCCGGACTCCTGGGCGCTGCGCGCCGAGACCTGGCAGCACGAGGACGTCATGCTCGGCGGCTCCGACGCGGGCGCGCACCTGGACCGCATGTGCGGCGCCCCGTACACGACGCGTTTCCTCGGGGACTGTCTGCGGGGCCGGAAGCTGATGGGTCTGGAGCAGGCGGTGAAGATGCTCACCGACGACCCGGCGCGGCTCTTCGGGCTGCGGGAGCGGGGCCGGGTCGCTGAGGGCTTCCACGCGGACCTGGTCCTCTTCGACCCCGAACGGATCGACGCGGGCAAGGCCACCCTCGTGCACGACCTGCCCGGCGACAGCCCGCGCCTGGACTCCAAGGCGATCGGGGTGAACGCCGTGTGGGTCAACGGCGTCGAGGTGATCCGCGACGACGTGGTGACCGGGGCGGTGCCCGGGACGGTGCTGCGGTCGGGGCGGGACACCAGGACGGTGAGCACGCGGTGAGCGACTTCCCTGTGGGCGGCTTAGCTCCCGCCGGGGCCGGAGCCGCGGGTGGTCCGCAGCGGCTGTTCGTCGACGGGGTCTGGGAGGAACCCGAGGGCGGTCACTATGAGGTGATCGACCCGGCGACCGAGGGCGTCGTCGGCCTGGCCCCCGAGGCGAGCCGGGCGCAGGTGTGGCAGGCGGCGTCGGCGGCGCGGGCGGCCTTCGAGACGTGGTCGCGTACGCCGCCGTCGGAGCGGGCGGCCGTCCTCGACCGCGCCGCCGACATCGTCCAGCGGGACTTCGCCGCGCACGCGGAGCTGGCGCGGGCCGAGACCGGCGCGACGACCGGCACGGCGCGCGGCATGCAGGTCGCGGTGGCGGTGGCGCGGTTCCGGCGGTACGCGCGCGGCGCCTTGGAGCCGGTGGAGACGGGACTGCCGCCTCAGGTGAACGAGGCGGGTCCGATGGGCAAGGCGGGTGTGCTCGGCGCCGTCGCCGTCCGGCAGCCCGTCGGCGTCGTCACCTGCATCACCTCGTACAACAACCCCTGGGCGAACCCGGCGGGCAAGATCGCCCCTGCCCTGGCGATGGGCAACACCGTCGTCGTGAAGCCGGCCCCGCAGGACCCGCTGTCCGTGTACCGGATGGCGGCGGCACTCGAGGAGGCCGGGGCGCCGCCGGGCGTGGTGAACGTCGTGTCGGGCGCGGCCCCCGAGGTCGGCGAGGCGGCCGTCGACTCGCCCGACGTCGACATGGTGAGCTTCACCGGCTCGACGGCGGTCGGACAGCGCATCGGGGAGGTCTGCGGCCGCGGCATGAAACGCCAGCTCATGGAGTTGGGCGGAAAGGGCGCGGCGGTCGTCTTCGAGGACGCGGACCTGGACGCGGCGGTGGCGGGCATCGGCACGACGTTCTCCTTCTACAGCGGCCAGATCTGTACGGCGCCGACGCGGGTGATCGTCCACCGGCGGGTGTACGAGCCGCTGCTGGAGAAGCTGGCGCGCTACGCCTCGTACCTGAAGGTCGGGGACCCGAGGGAGCGGGACACGGTGGTCGGCCCGCTGATCTCGGCGGCGCATCGTGAACGGGTGGAGTCGTACGTGGAGTTGGGCCGCAAGGAGGGCGCGCGGGTGGTGACGGGCGGCGAACCCCCGGCCTCCCCGCTGCCGCGGGGCTTCTACGTCACGCCCACCCTCCTGGCCGACTGCGCGCCGCACATGCGGGTGGTCCGGGAGGAGATCTTCGGCCCGGTCGTCGTGGTCGTCCCCTTCGACGGCGAGGGCGAGACCGCCGAGGACACAGCGGTGGCCCTGGCCAACGACAGCGACTACGGCCTGCTCGACTACGTCTGGTCGGCCGACGCGGCCCGCGCCTTCCGGGTGGCCCGGCGGCTGCGGGCGGGCGGGGTCGGCGTGAACACCATCGGCCGCAACATGGAGGCCCCGTTCGGCGGCTTCAAGCAGAGCGGGGTGGGGCGGGACTGCGGGTCGTACGCACTGCACGCGTACAGCGAGACGCAGGCGGTGGTGTGGGCGGGGTAGCCCCCCGGCCCGGCCCCCGGCCCAGGCCCTCGGCCCTAGGGCCGGGCTGGTCCCTGGGTAGTCCCTTGGACGGATACGGCCCCCCGTGAGCCCGAACTAGCGTCCTCCCCATGAGACTTGCACTGATCGGAACAGGGAATGTCGGCCGGGCGCTGGCCAAGGGCTGGGCCGCGGCGGGCCACGAGGTGGTCCTCGGCTCCCGGGACCCGGCCGCGAAGGCGGACCTGGCGGAGGAGTCGGGGGTGCCGGTGGTCACGGTCGCGGAGGCGGTGGCGCGGGCGGAGGTCGTGGTGAACGCGACCCCCGGCACCGAATCCGTCGCCCTCCTGCGCACGGTGAGCGCCGAGCTGCGCGGAAAGCTGCTGATCGACATAGCCGTCGGCTTCACCGAGGAGCCCCACGGCATGGCTCTCTCGCACCCCGCCGTCTCCCTCGGCGAGGAGATCCAGACGGCGTTCCCCGACGCCCGGGTGGTCAAGACCCTGAGCACGATGGACGCCATCGTGATGACGGCCCCCGCCGACCTCACGGGCCCGGCCACCGTCTTCCTCTCCGGCAACGACCCCCAGGCCAAGAAGACGACCGCCACCCTCCTCACCGACCTCGGCTGGCCCGAGTCCACCCACCTGGACCTCGGCCCCATCGAAACCGCCCGCGGCCAGGAACACTTCGCCCTGCTGTTCATGGGAATCGCGGGCGCACTCGGCTCCTACGACTTCGGCATCCGCGTGGTGCCGCACCGCGGGGACTGAGGGATGGGCGTCACGCGGGGTTCCGCAGGGCGCGGTGCGTGAGGGACAGGACGTGGGACACCAGGTCGGCGGTGTCGATCCGGGCCTCCTGGGAGATCAGGTCGTCCAGGAGGCCGTCGATGCCGTGGTAGATCAGACGGAACGTCATCGCGGGGTCGGCGGCCCGGAAGGCTCCGGCCTCGGCGCCTTCCGTGACGTACGCGCAGATGCGCTCGACCACGCGGCGGTTGGCCTGCTTGCAGATCTCCAGGGCCTTCGCGTTGGCGGAGCCGTAGACGGTCCGGTGCAACTCGGCGTTGCGTACGGCGTGTTCGACGAGGGCGGTCAGGAGCCGGTCCAGGGTCGGCCACCAGTCCGCGTCGTCCGTGAGGAAGCTCTCCGCGATGTCGGCGATGCCGTCGACGTACCGCTCCCACAGGGCGCCGAGGAGGTGGTCCTTGGAGTCGAAGTACAGGTAGAACGTGCCCTTGCCGATGTCCGCGGCGTCGGCGAGCTCCGTGATGGTCGCCCGCTCGAACCCGACCTCGGCGAAGACCTTCTCGCCGCCGCGCAGGATGTCCTCGCGGCGGTCGTCCGGGCTCTTGGCGACGCGTTTGCGCCGGGGCTTGGCTTGGGGCGGCATGCTCTCACCCTAGCCGACTGACCAGCGGTCAGAACTCTGTCGATCACTGCGTTCTCTTCATTGACCGGCGGTCAGTCACTCTGATTGACTGACTGCCGGTCATTCGATGTGCGCAGGGTGCGGGAGAGGACGGCGGGAACCGAGATGTCCAGGAAGCCGGTCGCGGAAGCGGGAAGGGCGGCAGCAGTCGGAGGCGCGGAAGAGGGGGAATCCGGAGGGATGGCGCGGGGCGGGGCCGCGCCGGGCGGGCGAGGTTCTCGGCTCCTGTTCTGGGGCACTGCCTACACCCTCGTCGTCCTCCTGGCCGGCACCAACCTCCCCACCCCCCTCTACCGCGGCTACCAGCGGGAGTTCGGCTTCTCCCCGCTCACGGTGACGCTGATCTTCGCGGTGTACGTCGCCGCGCTCGTGCCGTCGCTCCTCGTCGCGGGGCCGCTGTCCGACGCGGTGGGGCGCCACAGGGTGTTGCTGCCCGCGGTCGGCCTGGCCGCGGCGGGGGCCGGGGTGTTCGCCCTCGCGGACGGGGTGGGGTGGCTGTTCGCCGGACGTGTGCTGCAAGGTGCGGCCGTCGGGGCGGCGTCCGGTGCGCTCACCGCGCAGTTGAGCGAGCTCGAACCCGGTGGGGACCGGCGGCGGGCCGCGCTGGTGTCCACCGCGGCTTCGGTGGGCGGGCTCGGGGTGGGGCCGCTGATCGCGGGGGTCCTCGCCCAGTACGCGCCCGCGCCGCACATGCTGCCGTATGTCGTGGAGATCGTCCTGCTGGCTCCCGCGGCCGTCGTCGTGGCCGCGGTGCCCGCCTCCGGGCGGCGGGGGCGGTGGCGCCCGCGCCGCCCCTCCGTGCCCGCCGCGGTCCGTCCTGCCTTCGTGACGAGCGGCGCGGCGAGCTTCCTCGCGTTCTCGGTGACCGGGCTCTTCCTGGCGCTGGTCCCCACGTATGTCGGCAAGTTGTCCGGCAGCGGCAACGTCGCGCTGGCCGGCGGCGCGGTCGCGCTGATGCTGGCCTGTTCCGTGGTGGCTCAGCTCGCCGGGTACGGGAGGTCCGCCCCCCGGTTGCAGGTGACCGGGCTCGGTCTGCTGGCTCTGGGGCTCGTGCTGCTCGCCGTCGCGGGCGGGCTCTCCTCGCCGACGCTGCTGCTCGTGGCGACGGTCGTCGGCGGTGTCGGGCAGGGGCTCGCCTTTCTCGGCGCCCTCACCCGCATCAACCACCTGGCCCCGCGCGACCGGCACGCCGAAGTCATCTCCAGCTTCTACGTCGTCGTCTACCTGGGCGTCGGCGTTCCTGTCATCGGCGTCGGCCTCCTGTCCTTGACGATCGGCCTGCTCCCCGCCGTACAGACCTTCGCCGTGGCCGTCGCGGCGCTCTGCCTGACGGACGCGGCACTCCTCGCCCGCACACGATCGGGTGACGCTTAGCCATATTCCAGGGGCAGTTGCCGTAGTCGTCCTAACGTTCCGCACATGGTGAGTTCATCCCACGAAGCGATGCACCGGATCTTCCAGAAGGAGCCGGAAGTCTTCGGGCGCGCCTTTCGCGCGCTCGACATCCCGTTCCCGGAGCCGATCGCGGTGACCTTGCTGACCAATGACTTAACGGAGACGGAGCCGCTGGAGCGCAGGGTGGACACGTTGCTCCGGTTCGACACCGAGAAGGAGGGCAGCTACCTGGTCGCCGTGGAGGCGCAGGGCCGCAAGGACGCGGGCAAGCCCGCGAGCTGGGCCTACTACACGTCGTACCTGCATGCGAAGTACGAGCTCCCGACCGTCCTCCTCATCACCTGCCAGGACAAGGCGACCGGGGTCTGGGCCGCGGGCCCCTTCAGCGTCGGCCCGGTCCACTGGCCCATGCTCACGATCCGCCCCCTCGTTCTGGGCCCCCACAACGTGCCGGTCATCATCGACGTCGAGACGGCCGTCAAGGACATCCCGCTCGCGACGTTCTCCGCGATTACGCACGGCAAGGACGCCAACGCCGATGCCATACTGAGGACGCTGGACGCCGCCTTGAGGACCATCGACAGAGAAGACGCGGACATCTTCTCCGAACTGACCGAACAGGGTCTGGCCAACAGCCCGGCCCTCAAAATCTGGAGGGAACTGATGGCCGTCGACACTTCCTTTTTCCGCTCGGAGAGGGCGATGAAGCTGCGTGCCGAGGGGCGAGTGGAGTTGATCCTGCGAGTCCTTGAGCGGCGCGGTGTCGAGGTGCCCGAGTCCGTGCGCGAGCGGATCACGGCGTGTGTCGATCTGGACGCCCTCGACATCTGGTTCGACCGGTCCCTGACGGCGGAGTCCGCTGACGAACTGTTCGGGGACGGAGAGGACACCTCGTGACCGTTCCGCTCTCCTACTTCCGCTCGGAGAGGGCGATGAAGCTGCGCGCGGAGGGGTGCGCGGAGGGGCGCTTGCAGGGACGTGCGGAGGTGATTCTGCGGGTCCTTGAGGTGCGTGGCATCGAGATTCCCGACTCCGTGCGGGGGCGGGTCATGGGATGTCGCGATCTGGACACCCTCGGCAGTTGGTTCGACCGTTCCATGTCAGCCACGACAGCCGACGACCTCTTCGCAGAACCCGACGACTGACGGCAGCCGGGGCTCAGTTGCCCCGGCTGCTTCTCATGGCCAGTGCCGCCGTCACCAAGTACAGCAGGGCGAACGCCGCGAACACCACGCCGTGGGTGGCCCGCGTGCTCAGGAACGCGTACGTTCCGTAGACCGTGACCGTCGTCAGGTCTGTGGCGGCGCCCGCCAGGGACGTCACCGTTGCCCGGCTCGGGCCGGTGACGTGGGTCTGGAGGTGGGCGTCGGCCAGGATGGTGGCCAGTTGGAAGCCGGCGAAGGCCAGGGCCACGAGGGTGACGGCCGCGGGGAGCGGGAAGCCGGTGGCCGGGAGGGCCGCGCCCGCGGCGAGCGCCGCGCCCGCGCAGGCGAGCAGCGCCGCGAAGCCCGCCCTGCCCACGCCCCGCGTGCCCAGGCCCCGCGTGCCCACGCTCTGTACCGGCCCCGCCAGCAGGCTCCCCGCCGTCGCCCCCACCCAGATCAGCAGCAGCCACCACGGCACCTCCGCGTCCGCCGCACCGGCCTCCCGGACCAGGAGCGGCGTGTACTCGTCCAGGGCGCCCCATACGGCGGTCACGGCCGGTACGAGGAGGAGTGCCCGTCGTACGGGGCGGCTGTCGCGGGCTTCAGTGAGGCCTGCCCGCAAGGTCGCCGCCCAGCCCGAGGGCGGTTCGGCCTCGTCCTCGGCCGCTTCCCGGGTCCGATGTTCCGGGAGCCGGGCCGCCACCACCGCCGTCAGCACGCACGCCCCCACGCTCGCCGCGCCCACCACCCCGTACCCGCCCGCCCCCAGCACCGGGCCCGCGAGCGCCGTCGCCGTCATCACGCCGAGCAGGGACGCGGCCCGCGCCCGGCCCATGACACGGGCGTAGGCGTCGGCCGCGCCGAGGTGGTCCAACTCCTCGTACACCAGGGCTTCCAGCGCGCCGGAGCCGAGCGCGCCCTTCGCGCCCCACAGGACGAAGCCGAGGGCGAAGGTCCAGTACGAGGGGGCGACGATCCAGAGGGCGAAGCCCGTGGCGGACAGCAGAGGGCCGGTCCACAGCAGGAGGCGGCGCGAGACCGCGTCGGCCAGGGCGCCGGAGGGCACCTCGAGGACGATGCCGGTCAGTGACCAGAGAACGAAGAGGGACGAGAGCTGCGCGACGGACAGGCCCGCGTCGCTGAACAGCAGCGCGTACACGGGGTAGAGCAGGACGCAGTCGTCCAGGAACGAGTACGCGTACAGCGTCGCCGCGAGGCGGCGGTGGCTTCCGGTGCCCGGTGAAGGTTCGCCCGGTGAAGGTCAATGTCGGCGCGTCATGCCCCCGAGCCTAGCCGCCCGCCGCCGCGTCCGCCCGGGCCCCGGCCAGGATCGCGTCCAGGAGCCCCGGATACCGCGCGTCCAGGTCGTCACGGCGCAGCGTCAGCAGGTTCTCCCGGCCGGAGGGGCGCTGCCAGATCACGCCGTTCTCGCGCAGCACGCGCCAGTGGTGCGTCATGGTCGACTTCGCCGGTACGCCAAGGGTGTTGAGGACGCTCGTGCAGTTGTGGTCGCCGCCGGCGTCAAGGAGCCGGACGACGGACAGCCGCAGCGGGTTGCCGAGGGCGGTCAGGACGCCGTCGACCCGGATCTGGTCCCGCTCGGGGTGGCGGTAGCTCATGGCCTCAACGGTACCTCTGTACGAAGACATACGGACTGTCGCTGCCCGTTCCCCCTTGTCGCCCGCCGTGATCGTACGTAAGGATGCGTACAGTCAATTGTACGTATCAACGCGTACTGTCGTACCGAAGGGGTACTCCTGTGTCCGACAAGCGCCGCCTGGGCTGGAGTCTCGTCCTGCTCGCCCTCGCGCAGACCGTCTACGCGCTCGACCTGAACATCGTCTTCGTCGCCCTCCCCGAAATCGGCTCCGACCTCGGCTTCCCCGGCCAGACACAGCAGTTGGTGGTCAGCGCCTACGTCGTCTTCGCGGGCGGGTTCCTGCTGCTCGGCGGGCGCGCGGCCGATCTGCTCGGGCGGCGACGGATGTTCGTGCTCGCCCTGGCCCTGTACGCCGTCTCGTCCCTCGCGGGCGGGCTCGCGGACAGCGCGGGCGTCATCATCACCGCGCGGGCCGTGCAGGGGATCGGGGGCGCCTTGCTGCTCCCCGCGACCCTCTCCCTCATCAACAACCTCTTCGAGGAGGGGCCCAGGCGCAATCGCGCGCTCGCCGTGTGGGGCGGCGCGGGCGCCAGCGGGCTCACCCTCGGCGCCCTGCTCGGCGGCGTGCTCACCGATCGCTTCGGCTGGCCCGCCGTGTTCTATGTGAACGTGCCGCTCGCCGGGCTCGTCGCGCTCGCCGCGCTGTACGTCATCCCGCGCGACCCCGCGCGCGGCGAGCGCCGCCGCTTCGACCTGCCCGGCGCGCTGAGCGTCACCGCCGGGTCGACCCTCCTGGTCTTCGGGCTCGTCGAAGGGCCCGAACTGGGCTGGGGCGACCCGCTGGTGGCGGGCGCCTTCGTGGCCGCCGTCGTGCTCCTCGCCGCCTTCGCGGCGATCGAGGCCCGCAGCGCCGACCCGCTGATGCCGTTCCGGCTCTTCCGCAACCGCAGCCTCACCGTCGGCATGACCGTCACGTTCGTCTACATGGCCACCTTCGGCGTGCTGCCGTACTTCCTGACGGTCCTGATGCAGAGCGTGCACGGATACAGCGCGCTGCAGACCGGCCTCGCCTTCCTCGTGCCGTCCGTCGCCATCGCCACCGGCACCCAGCTCGGCGAGCGCATGACCACTCGGGCGGGCACCCGCGCCACGCTCCTGACCGGCTTCGCGGTCGGCGTCGTCGGCACGGCCGTCCTCGCCCTCGGCTTCGACGCCGACGCGGGCTACGCCACGCTCGTGCCGGGCCTCGTGGTGTCCGGCGTCGGGCAGGGCATCGTGTGGACGGCCATGTGGATCGCCTCGGCCACCGGCACGCCCGCGCACGAGCAGGGCGTCGCCAACGGCATCGCCTCCACGGCCCTGAACATCGGCAACGCCATCGGGCTCGCCGTGTTCACGGTGATCGCCGACATCGGCACGGAGGGCCGGGCGGGCGCCGCGCTGCGCACGGCGACCGCCGACGGCGAGTTCCTCGTGGTGCTCCTGACGGCGGCGGGCATGGTGGCGGGACTGCTCGTCACGCTCGCCCTGCCCCGGTCACGAGCGGCCCGTACGGTACGGGATTCGGGGACCGCCCGGCCCGCCGCCGAGCTCGTCAACGCCCCAGGAAAATCGGGTTCGTGAGGGCCGCCATGGGGCCGGGCAGCGGCGGCGCCGCCTGCGGCTTGCGCACTTCGGCCCGTACGTACGCCGCGTACGAAGCCGTCGTGCGCCACTCGGCGGACCCGGCCCCCGACTCGGGAATCACCGGGCTCGTGAACAGCACGCCCTGGTCGGTCACGAAGCGGATGGTGCAGCCGGGGACGCCCTTGACGTCGAGGCGGATCGTCACCGGGTCGTCGGAGTCGACGCGCAGGCGTTCGCCGATGCCGGCGTGCAGGCCCTTGCCGCCGCTCGCGCCGAAGGTCAGCTCGATGTCCTTGGACTCCGTGAGGTAGGAGCGGCCCGCGCGGATGCCCTCCTGGATGGCCTCGCGGGTCAGGTCGTCGGCGAGGACGACGGTCTGGGGGCGGCCGACGGGGTCGGGGTCGCGGTGGGCGTCGCTGTTGCCCATGGCCGGGGTCCAGCGGCGGCGGCCGCGCGCGGCGGCGACGAGCGCGTTGTCCCACTCGGCGATGGCCACCTCGTCCTCCGGCGAGTACGCGCCGTTCCACACCTCGACCGCGTCCGCCTCGCCGAAGCCGAACTTCCAGTTGCAGCCGACGCAGGTGGCGTGCGGGTGGGCGGGCACGACCAGGCCGCCGGTGCGATGGATCTGGCGGGCGTAGTGGCCGAAGCGGTTGTCGCGGGCGCGGTAGCGCCAGTCGACGAAGGTGCCGGGCTCGGTGCCGATCGCGAGGACGTGGCCGTTGCGCGTGGTGACCTCCTCGCCGAGCAGGACCAGCAGGTCGTCGCCGGCCACCTCGGACCAGTGGGCGTGCGCGGACTGGGTGTTGTGCTCGGAGGTGTTGATGAAGTCAAGGCCCGCGGCGCGGGCGAGGGTGCCGATCTCGGCGGGGGTGCGGCGGCCGTCGGAGTACCAGGTGTGCAGGTGGCAGTCGCCCCGGTACCAGGCCCGGCCCCGCCCCTTCGCCCGCTCCGGCGGATACTTCGGCTTCGGCGGGGTCCCGGGCGCGCCGTAGGTGAGGGTGATCGTCACCTCGTACGGCAGCCCCTGCGGAGCCACGGTGTAGGGGCCGAGCGCGATGTTCCACGTCCCGGCGCGCACCGGCCCCGGGATGTAGCCGGGTGTCGCGTCGTCGCCGCGGATGAAGAACTCCGTGCGCGCGCCGCCCGACCACCCCCGGAACCCCTTCCCGCCGAGCGCCGTGCCGCGCTCGTCGAAGATCCCGATGTCGAGCGCGTTGCCGACGGTGCCGGGCGGCACCGCCGGCTTCTCGTACGTGTACGAGACGTGGATCTGCTGGACCCCGCGCGGGACCTCGACCGGCAGATACACGAAGTCCGGCGATCCGGTGGGCAGCGTGCCCCTGACCGTCTTCGTCTCTTTCCCGTCCCGCCGCCCCTCGGCGGCGCCCGCACTGCTCGCGAAGCTCACACTGCCCAACGTAAGGGCGGTCGCCGCCCCCGTCACGAGCAGCGCGCGTCTGTTCAGGTGGCTCTCGTCCTCACACATGCTGCGGCTCCCCAGAGGTCGTGGGCGACGTGCCCGACGGTGACAGCGTGACGCCGGTGCTCGGTGCAACCTTGGTATTGAGCCGTGAACTCCCTTGTAAGGGAAGGGGGTCGACGGGTTTCGCGCAGTCGTCCGGTTCGGCTGCGCCCAGCGGGCCGAAGCGGCGGGGAAGTGCCTGTATGGGTCAGGTGTTCCCGCTCGTATGCTCAAGGGCATGACCAACAGCGCGCAGCCCCCCGAGGCCGGACGTCCCACCGCCAACGCCATGCGCCGTGCGCTGAAACGGGCCAGGGACGGGGTCGCGCTGGATGTGGGGGAGGCGGCGGTGCTGCTTCAGGCGCGCGGGGACGACCTGGAGGATCTGGCGGGGTCGGCGGGGCGGGTGCGGGACGCGGGGCTTGCGGCGGAGGGGCGCGGGGGTGTCATCACGTATTCGAAGAGCGTGTTCATTCCGCTCACCCGGCTGTGCCGGGACAAGTGTCACTACTGCACGTTCGTGACCGTCCCGGGCAAGCTGCGGCGGGCCGGGCACGGGATGTTCATGTCGCCGGACGAGGTCCTGGACATCGCGCGCCGGGGTGCCGAACTGGGCTGCAAGGAAGCGCTCATCACCCTCGGCGACAAGCCGGAGGACCGCTGGCCCGAGGCGCGCGAGTGGCTGGAGGCGGAGGGGTACGACGACACGATCGCGTATGTGCGGGCGATCTCGATCCGGATTCTGGAGGAGACGGGACTGCTGCCGCACCTCAATCCGGGGGTGCTGAGCTGGACCGACTTCCAGCGGCTCAAGCCCGTCGCGCCCAGCATGGGCATGATGCTGGAGACCACGGCCGAGCGGCTGTGGAGCGAGCCGGGCGGGCCGCACCACGGCTCGCCCGACAAGGAACCGGCCGTGCGGCTGCGGGTGTTGGAGGACGCGGGGCGTTCGTCGGTGCCGTTCACCAGCGGGCTGCTCATCGGCATCGGGGAGACGTACGAGGAGCGGGCGGAGTCGCTGTTCGCGCTGCGGCGCGTGGCCCGGTCCTACCACGGCATCCAGGAGCTGATCATCCAGAACTTCCGCGCCAAGCCGGACACGGCGATGCGCGGGATGCCGGACGCGGAGCTGGATGACCTCGTCGCGACGGTGGCTGTCGCGCGGCACATCATGGGGCCCGCCGGGTGCATCCAGGCCCCGCCCAACCTCGTCGACGGGGAGTACGGGCGGCTCATCCGGGCCGGGATCGACGACTGGGGCGGGGTCTCGCCGATCACCATCGACCACGTCAACCCCGAGAAGCCCTGGCCGCAGATCGAGGAGTTGGCGGCGCGGTCGGCGGCGGAGGGCTTCCGGCTGGAAGAACGGCTCTGCGTGTACCCGGAGTTCGTGCGGCGCGGCGAGCCGTGGCTCGACCCGCGGCTCCTGCCGCACGTGCGGGCCCTCGCCGACCCGGAGACGGGCCTCGCCAACCCCGACGCCCCGGTGCGCGGCCTGCCCTGGCAGGAGCCCGACGAGGGGTACGTGGCCGCCTCCGGCCGTACCGACCTGCACCGCACCATCGACACCACGGGCCGCACGTCCGACCGGCGCGACGACTTCGACGAGGTGTACGGGGACTGGGAGGCCCTGCGGGAGCAGGCCGCGCCCGGGATGGTGCCCTCGCGCATCGACGGCGACGTGCGCGCGGCGCTCGCGACGGCCGCCGACGATCCGACGAGGCTCACCGACGACGAGGCCCTCGCCCTGCTGCACGCCGACGGCCCCGCCCTCGACGCCCTCTGCTCGGTCGCGGACGACGTCCGCAAGTCCGTGGTCGGCGACGACGTCACGTACATCGTCACGCGCAACATCAACTTCACCAACGTCTGCTACACGGGCTGCCGTTTCTGCGCCTTCGCGCAGCGCAGGACCGACGCCGACGCCTACACCCTGTCCCTGGACCAGGTCGCCGACCGCGCCGCGCAGGCGTGGGACGTGGGCGCCGTCGAGGTGTGCATGCAGGGCGGCATCCACCCGGACCTGCCCGGCACGGCGTACTTCGACATCGCGCGCGCCGTGAAGGAGCGCGTGCCTGGCATGCACGTGCACGCCTTCTCGCCGATGGAGGTCGTCAACGGCGCGACCCGCACCGGGCTTTCGATACGGGAGTGGCTCACGCAGGCCAAGGAGTCGGGCCTCGACTCCATCCCCGGCACGGCCGCCGAGATCCTCGACGACGAGGTGCGCTGGATCCTCACCAAGGGCAAGCTGCCCGCCGCGACCTGGATCGAGGTCGTGCAGACCGCCCACGAACTGGGCCTGCGCTCCTCCTCCACGATGATGTACGGCCACGTGGACCAGCCGCGCCACTGGCTCGGCCACTTCCGTACGCTCGCCGCGATGCAACAGGCCAACCTGGACAAGGGAGTCGAGGGCTTCACGGAGTTCGTGACGCTGCCGTTCATCCACACCAACGCGCCCGTATATCTGGCAGGGATCGCCCGCCCGGGTCCGACGACCCGCGACAACCGCGCGGTGACGGCTATGGCCCGGCTGCTGTTGCACCCCCACATCCCCAACATCCAGACGAGCTGGGTGAAGCTCGGCACGGACGGTGCCGCCGAGATGTTGCGCTCCGGCGCGAACGACCTCGGCGGCACGCTGATGGAGGAGACCATCTCCCGGATGGCGGGCTCGAGTTACGGCTCGTACCGCTCCGTGCAGGACCTCGTCGCGATCGCGGACGCGGCGGGGCGGCCGTCGAAGCCGCGTACGACGCTGTACGGGGAGGTGTCGGAGGAGCGGCAGCAGGCGGCCGCCGCGTCGGACGGCCACCTGCCGGAACTGCTGCCGGTGCTGGACGCCTAGCCGGCGGTGCGTGACGTCTGGCTGGTGCGTGACGTCTGGCCGGTGCTTGGCGCGCCCAGCCCGTGCTCAGCGCTTGAGCGTGAAGGTGAAGTCGCCGGAGAGCTTGCCGCTCAGCCGGACCGCCGACACGAGCTTCCCCTCCGTGATCAGCCGCTCGACCTCGGCCCGCGAAAGACCGCAGCCCTCGGCGATCAGTCGCACCGGCCGGACAGGTATCCGCGCCGCGAAGCGGACCGAGACGTCGACGACCTCCTGATCCAGGTGATCCTTCCCCAAGCTCTCAACTCCGTTCGAGCAGGGGATACCCCATTCGCCGGTGTCCAGGCGCCAGGCGTTGTCCCAGTCGAGGGCGACGCGATTGCGGCGCCGCACGACCGGGTCCTGGAGCAACTCGGCCGCCAGGGCAGGGTCGTTGTCGTGCATCCGGTCAAGGAGATCGGGCCGTATGGAGCGCACGTTCACGCGGTCCAGGATCGTGAGCTTTGCCGTGTCCCCGCACCCGGTGCAGAGCACGAGGAGCCAGGCGTCGAGGACCTTGTGGTTGGCATTGACGCGAAATTTGCCGTTGGCCCGGAAGCGCTCGGACGTGCACGTGTGGCAACGGCGGAGAACGGTCGGGAGGCAGGTGGGCATGACAAGCCAGGTGTTGAGCACAGAAGTACACCGGTTTCAGTGAGAAGTCCGCAGCAAGAAGCAGCGCGGCGCATATGCGCGACGCGCGACAGATCAGCTCTCGGGAGGTCTCACAGGGTGTACAACGGCACGTCCTTGCCTGGGCGACTTGGCTCGGCAGCACGGTAGGGCAGCGCGGCGGCGCTGATCCACTGTTTTTTCCGGCGCCGCTGGGCGCCGCACCGCCGGACAGGTCCTATACGGCGCTCAGCGGCCCACGTCCTGGCCGAAGTGGGCGTAGTCCTCGGGCGCCCCGAGCCCCTTCGGGCCGAAGGAGGTGAGGCCGGTGGTGGTGAGTCCCGTGCCGCTGCCCGGGAACACCCACGCCGCGCCCGAGTTCTCGTACGTGCCGTCCTCGCCGTGGGCAGTGACGGTCAGGTCGGCCTTCTTGTCGCCGTCGACGTCGCTCAGGAGCACGCGGTGGCCGAACCAGTCCTCGGACTCGGAGGCGCCGGGCACGCCGGGCTTGGACTGGTCGAAGGCCTGCGCCCCCGTGCCGCCGAGGCCGGCGCGCGCCCCCTTGAGCAGCACGACGGAGCCCGCGTCGGTGACCCTCCCGGTCCCGCTGCCGATGTCCTCACCGGGTACGCCCACGGCGACGTCGGCGTACCCGTCCCCGTTCACGTCGCCCGCGCTGATGTCGGCGCCGAACTGGTCGCCGGTCTCGCCGACGCCGGGGACGCCCGCGGAATCCTGGGTGATCTTCTTGGTGCGGGTGGCTGCGGGGCCGTCCTTGCTGCCGTAGTCGACGCGGACGGTCCCCTTGTCCCGGTCGTTGTCGTCGTTGTTGGAGCCGTTGTCGCGGGTGACGAAGTCGCCGTACCCATCGCCGTCGACGTCCGCGACGGCGCCGCCGAGCGAGGACTTGAGGCCCTTCGTGTCGCGGCTGAGGCCGTCCTTGGTGCCCTTCCAGAAGCGGCTGGGGTGCGCCATCTCCTCGAAGCCGTGGCTGGTGACGAGGTCGTCGATGCCATCGCCGTTCAGGTCGCCGGGGACCAGGTCGACGGGGCCGAAGGTCTGGCTGGTGGGGATGGCCTCCTGCCGCACGGGTTTGCCTTCGCGGGTGAAGGGCCCGTACGAGACGGTCATCCCGGCCTGGTCCTCGTCGTTCTCCGGATAGTCGTTGCTGACGAGGTCACGGTGGCCGTCACCGTTGAAGTCGCCGGAGGTGAACCCGGCCAGGCTGGCGGGCAGTTCGGCGGACGCGCCGGTCAGCCCGTCCCGTGACCCCCACAGGGCGAGCAGCTTGTCCTGGTACCCGCTCCCCACGACGAGATCGGTGAACCCGTCCCCGTCCAGGTCCCCGACGGTGGCCCCGGTCCCGAAGGTCCCGTCCTTCTCGATCTCGCCCGGCACGCCGTCCGTGCCCCGGTCGATGATCTCCGGGTGCGCGCGGTCGGGCCCGTCCTTGGAGCCGTACACGACGCTGACGTATCCGGCGTAGGTCTTGCCGCCGATGGTGGCGTAGGGGGCGGTGATGGCGAGGTCGGCGTAGCCGTCGTGGTTGAAGTCGGTGACGGGTGCCTGCTCGGCGGGCGGGGCGGGTGCGGAAGCGGATGCCGTGCCGGTCGCGGCGAGCGCGGTGGCCGTCGCGGTGGCCGCGAGCGCGGCGGCTATGGCGGTGCGTCGCACTGATCCTCCTGGGGCTCCGGTGGGTCCTGGCGAGATGGTGGTACTTGGGGAGACCCGCGAGGCGGAGGGACGGTTGCACGAGAAATTGACCTGCATTATTGATGCGGAAGTGACCTGTCGGGGAGGTCACTTCGGTCTGTAGATTCATGATCATGAACAACGACGCGAACACGAACTCCACGACCACGACGGCCCTTCAGGCGGTGCTGACCCGCAGCGCGGACGCCGAGACCTGCGCCGACCCGAGCAGCGTGATGACCCTCCTCGGCGAGACGGGCGCCGCCGGCGGCACCGGCTTCACGAGCTACCGCTCCAGCTTCGCCGCGGGCGCGGTGGGTGCGCCCGCCCACTTCCACACCAAGGCGACGGAGCTGTTCTTCGTCATCAGCGGCTCCCTCCAGGTGCTGGTGGGCGAGGAGGTCACCGTCCTGAACGAGGGCGACTTCCTGGCGGTGCCGCCGCACACCCCGCACGCGTTCGCGGCGGCGCCGGGCTGCGAGGCGGACGTCCTGTTCGTGTTCACGCCGGGCATGGACCGGTTCGACTACCTGCGGCTGCTCGGCCGGGTGCTGCGCGGCGAGGCCGACGCCAAGGAGATCGCCGAGTCCTCGGAACGCTTCGACAACCACTACGTGGACAGCCCCGTGTGGCGTGCCGCCCTGGAGGAAGCGAGCGCCTGACGATGGCGGCTTCGGCCCTGGCCATGACCGCCGGAGCCTCGACCGCGGCGGCCGAAGGCGTCACCGTCACCTTCGTCAACCGCAACAGCGGCAAGTACCTGGAGATCGAGAACTCTTCGCAGCGCAACGGGGCCCGGGCGCAGCAGTGGTCCAACGGCATGCAGATGGGTCTGCTGTGGAACTTCCGTAACTAGCGGGCCGCGAAGGCGGCCGAGGTGGGGTCGGGGCACGGGGGTTTGTGAGCCCGCTCCGACCTCCGGTGGAACCGTCCGGTGGAACACTGTGTGCATGGCGTCGAACGCGGGGGCCCAGCCGTCCATGCAGGAGCTGATCCGGCGGCGCAGGCGTGCCGGATTCGTGGGGCGGCGGGGCGAACTCGCCGCGTTCCGCGAGAACTTCGAGGTGCCGGTGGGGGACGAGCGGCACCGGTTCCTCTTCCATATCCATGGGAACGCGGGTGTCGGCAAGACCTCCCTGGTGCGTGAGCTGGAGCAGGTCGCCCGTGAGCAGGGTGCGCTGACGGCGTACGTCGACGAATCCGTCGGCAGCGTGCCGGAGGCCATGGCGGCGGTCGTCGCCGAGTTCGCCCGCGAAGGACGGCGGCTCAAGGAACTCGACCGGTTGCTCGTGGCGCACCGGGAGCGGCGCCAGGAGGCCGAGTCGGCGGCACTGGCGGCGGCCCTCGCGCCGGAGCCGGAGACGGGCGCCGGACCGCTGCCCCCGTCGGCCCTGCCGGCTCCGCCGGCCCCCTCGGCCGGGAGCATGGCGGCCGCCCGCGCGGGCCTCGCCGGGCTCGGGCTGCTGCCCGGGGTCGGCGCGCTCGCGGGCGCGGTCGACCCCGCCCAACTCGCCCAGGGGGCGGACAGGTTGCGGGCCGGGCTCAGCGCCCGCTTCCGCAACCACGAGGACGTACAGCTGGTGCTGTCGCCCGAGCGCGTGCTCACCCCGGTGCTGGTCAAGGAACTCGCCGACGCGGCGGCCTCGGTGCCGTGGATCGTGCTGTTCTTCGACACGTACGAACGTACCGGGCCGTTCCTGGACGGCTGGCTCCGTGACCTGATGACGACCGAACGGCACGGGCGGCTGCCCGCGAACGTCGTGGTCGTCACGGCCGGGCAGCAGCCCTTCGACAGCGCGCGGTGGGGCGGCTACGAGGACTTCGTGGCGGACGTGCCGCTGGGGGCGTTCACGGAGCGGGAGGCGCGCGGACTCCTCGCGGGGAAGGGGGTCGTCGCGGAGCCCGTGGTCGAGGAGGTGCTCCGGCTGTCCGGCGGCCTGCCGGTCCTCGTGTCGACGCTCGCCGAGAACCGTCCCGCCGACGTGGGCGACGTCGGCGACCCGTGCGCCACCGCCGTGGAGCGGTTCCTGAAGTGGGAGCGGGATCCGGTGCGGCGGGCGGCCGCGCTGGTGTGCGCGCTGCCGCGCAGGCTGGACGCGGACGTGTTCCGGGCGGCCGTGGGCGGGATGTGCGCGGAGGAGGAGGCCGCGGGGCTCTTCGCGTGGCTGCGGGGGCTGCCGTTCGTGAGTGATCGCGGGGATCGGGTGGTGTACCACGACGTGGTGCGGGAGCCGATGCTGCGCTTGCAGCGGCTGCAGTCGCCCAGGGCGTGGGCGGACACGCACCGGCGGTTGGCGGAGACGTTCGGGAGGTGGCGGGCCGAGGTTGAGACCGGGCCGCACCCGGAGGGTTGGGGCTACGAGCGGTGGCGGGAGCTGCGTCTCGCGGAGTCCTACCACCTCCTGTGCGCGGGGGAGCGGCCGGCGCTTCCCGGTGTGCTGCGGGACGTGGTCGACGCCTGCGGCTGGAGCGAGGCCCTGGGCCGGCGGTGGGCCGACACCTTGGTGGCCGCCGGGCAGGACGGGGACGCGCGGTCCGCGTGGGCGTGGGGCCGCGAACTCCTCGCGGCGTTCGAGGACGGCGGGGCGGCCGCCGCCCTGAAGGCGCTGATCGACCGCGCGCGGCTCGACCCGCCGGGCCGCGCCCTGGCACACGCCTACCGCGGACGCGAACTGCGCGACAGCGGCGAGCTGTTGGCCGCGATCAGTGAGTACGACCGAGCGCTCGAACTCGACCCGGAACTGTCACGTGCGTACTCCGGCAGGGGCTACACACGGATGCGGATGCGCGAGTACGACACCGCGCTCGGCGACCTGAACCGTGCCGACGAACTCGCGCCCGACGACGAGTTCGTCCTCTCCGTGCGCGGCAGGCTCCACCGGCTCATGGGCGCGTACGAAGCGGCGTTGCCCGACTTGGCCCGTGCGGTCGAACTCGACCCGGGCCACATGTACACCTGGGCGGAGCTCGGCGCGACCAGGCACGCGCTCGGGCAGCACGAGGAGGCCCTCACCGCGCTGGACCGCGCGCTGCGGATCGACGCGGACTATGTGTGGGCGCGGGTGCGCCGAGCGCGCGTGCACCGCGACCGGGGCGACCACGAGGCGGCCCTCGCCGAGCTGGACCGCTGCGTCGAGCTGGCCCCCGACTGGGCCTGGTTGGCCTGTGAACGGGGCGACGCCCTGCGGATCGCCGGACGCCATGAGGACTCCCTGGCCGACTACGACCGGGCGATCGAGCTGGACGGCAGTTACGCGTCGGCGTACGCGAGCCGTGGTGTCGCACGGTACGGACTCGGCCGGAGCGAGGCGGCTCTCGCGGACCTCGACCGGGCCATCGAGCTGGTCCCGGACTATGCCTGGGCACTGGCTCAACGGTCCGTGGTGCACCTGGGCCTGGGCGACCGCGAGCAGGCGTTCGCCGACGCGGACCGGGCCAACACCCTGTGGCCGGACGTCGACTGGGTCCTCTGCCAGCGAGCCAACGCGGTGTGGGAGCTGCGGAGGCACGACGAGGCGCGCGCGGACTTGGACCGGGTCATCGAACTGGCCCCCGGATACCGGCTGGCGCGCGTCCTCCGCGGAGCCGTGCTGCATGAGCAGTCCCGCTTCGAGGACGCGTTCGCGGACCTGGACACCGTCATCGAGGCTCACCCCGACTACAGCACCGCGTTCATGATCAGGCTCTCCGTCTGCCTGGCCACCGGCCGCGTCGAGCAGGCCCTGGCCGACCTCGCCCGCTATGCCGAGACCGATGACAATCCCGACGCCGACTGGATGCGCCGCAAGTCCGCCGACATCCAGCTTCGCCTCGGACGCCCCGACCTGGCCCTCGCCGACCTGGCCGCCGACGCCTCGCTCCACACCCCGGACGGCGCCCAGGTGTTGGCGAAGGCGTACCGCATGACGGGCCAATGGTTCCGCGCACGCCGGGCCGCGCTGGCGCTGCGCGCGCAGAGCGAGTCCGTCGGCTTGTTCACGCTCGCCCTGGTGGTGAGCGGTGCCGAGGGCGCGGACGCGGCGCGCCCGCTCTGGCGGCAGACCGCCCGGGCCACGAGCCCGTCGCCCTCCTCCCCTTCCTCCCACGACCACGTGTTCGTGCCGATCGCCGCCGCCCTCGCCGACTGGCCCGCCCTCGACACCCACCTCGCCCGCGTCCTCACCACCGACGGCCCCGGCAAGGACTGGGCCGACCTGGCCGACCTGGCGGACTGGCTGGCCGAGCTGCTCCGCGCCCCCGGCGCCGACCGGGCCCGCATCGCGCCCCGCCTGGCGACGGTGACGGCGGCGCGGGACGCGGTGCGGGCCAAGTACGCCCTCTGAAACCGCGCTGAAACCGAGCTGAACCCACCCCGCCGCAACCTGTGCGGCATGACAGAGACGCCGACACCGACACCCACACCGACACCGCCACAGACAACCGCAACGACCCCCGCACCGAACCCCCTGGCCATCGAAGCCAGGGGACTGTACAAGGCCTACGGCGACAAGAAGGTCCTCGACGGGATCGATCTGGCCGTGCCGCAGGGCACGATCTTCGCGCTGCTCGGGCCCAACGGGGCCGGCAAGACCACCGCCGTGAAGATCCTCTCCACGCTCATCGGCGCCGACGCCGGCGACCTGCGCGTCGGCGGTCACGATCTAGCCGTCGACCCGCAGGCGGTGCGGGCCGCGATAGGTGTCACGGGACAGTTCTCCGCCGTGGACGGCCTGATCACCGGCGAGGAGAACATGCTCATCATGGCCGACCTGCACCACCTCTCCCGGCGCGAGGGCCGCCGCACCGCCGCCGAGTTGCTTGAGCGCTTCGATCTGACGGAGGCCGCGAAGAAGCCCGCCTCCACCTACTCCGGCGGCATGAAGCGCCGCCTCGACATCGCCATGACCCTCGTCGGAAGCCCGCGGATCATCTTCCTCGACGAGCCGACCACCGGCCTCGACCCGCGCAGCCGCCACAACATGTGGGGCATCATCCGCGAGCTCGTCGCCGACGGCGTCACCGTCCTCCTCACCACCCAGTACCTGGAGGAGGCCGACGAACTCGCCGACCGCATCGCCGTGTTGAACGACGGCAAGATCGCCGCCGAGGGCAGCGCCGACGAGCTGAAGCGGCTCATTCCGGGCGGGCACGTGCGGCTGCGCTTCACCGACCCGGCCGCCTACCAGTTCGCCGCGTCCGCCCTGCGCGAGGAGATCGCCCGGGACGACGAGGCGCTCGCGCTGCAGATCCCCAGCGGCGGCAGCCAGCGCGAACTGCGCTCCATCCTCGACTGGCTGGACGTGGCGAACATCGAGGCGGACGAAGTGACCATGCACACCCCCGACCTCGACGACGTGTTCTTCGCCCTGACCGGCGACACCGTCAGCACCAACCAGCCCAAGGAGACCAAGGAGAAGGCCCGATGAGCTCCCTCTCCCTCGCCGTCCGCGACTCGAACACCATGCTGCGCCGCAACCTGCTGCACGTACGGCGCTACCCCTCCCTCACCCTGAACCTGCTGCTCACGCCGATCATGCTGTTGCTGCTCTTCGTCTACATCTTCGGCGACACGATGAGCGCGGGCCTCGGCGGCGGCGCGGACCGTTCCGAGTACGTCGCCTTCATCGTCCCGGGCATCCTGATGATGACCGTCGGCGGCACCGTCGTCGGGGCCGCGGTGTCCGTCGCCTCCGACATGACCGAGGGCATCATCGCCCGCTTCCGTACGATGGCGATCCACCGCGGATCCGTGCTCGTCGGGCACGTCGTCGGCAGCGTGCTGCAGTGCGTCGCCAGCGTGGTCTTCGTCGGCGCCGTCGGCGTGGCCGTCGGCTTCCGGTCCACGGACGCCACGGTCCTGGAGTGGCTGGCGGCGCTCGGGATCGTCGCGCTGGCCTCCTTCGCGCTCACCTGGATCGCCGTCGGGATGGGCATGGCGAGCCCGAACGCCGAAGCGGCCGGAAACAGCGCGATGCCGCTGGTCCTCCTCCCGCTCATCTCGACCGCCTTCGTCCCGGCCGACGCGATGCCGGGCTGGTTCCAGCCGATCGCCGAGTACCAGCCGTTCACCCCGGCCATCGAGACCCTGCGCGGACTGCTGCTCGGCAGCGAGATCGGCAACAACGGGTGGATCGCGATCGCCTGGTTCCTCGGCCTGGCCGCCCTCGGCTACTACTGGGCGACGGCGCAGTTCAACCGCGACCCCGAATGAGCGCGCGGGCCGCGTCCCCCAACTCGTCCCGCCCCAGGGCGGCATACTCCGACACCGCGTCGGCGTACGCCGCCCGGTCGGCGCCCTCGACCGCCCGCCGGGCACGCTCCGCCGACATCGTGGGCTGGAACTCGCGCAGCACCCGCAGCCGTTCGGCCAGCGCGAGCATCCGTACGGCACCGGAGTCGCCGGACACAAGACCCGCCATGCCGAGGGCGTGCAGCACCGTCCCGAACACAGGGAGGTCGACGGGCGAGTGGGACGGACCGGAGAGCAGGGTGCGCAGGCTCCGCCGCAGCCGGCCGAGCGGCTCCGCGACCCGGTCGAGACAGCCGGCGTACGCGTGCGCCGTCACCGCCGCCGACTGGATCTGCAGCGCCCACGGGTCGAGCCAGGGATCGCTGTACGTGGATCCGGCGTCGGGCAGCCGCTCCACGGCGCCGCGCCACAGGCCGAGCCCGGCCTCCGTCTGGCCGCGGGTGAGCGCGATCTCGGCGCGCGCGCCGAGATCGGGGCTGTAGAAGGCGTCCCGCTGCGGGGTGTTGTCGCTCTGCGCCTGCCGCAGCCAGTACTCGGCCTCGTCAGGGTCGCCGCGCTGCAGGCAGGCGAGGACGAGGGACGTACGGATGAAGATGTAGTCGTGGCCGTCGCCGAGCCGCGGCAGCACCTCGAGCGCCGCCTTGAGGTGCTCGTAGCCTTCCTCACCGTGCCCCATCCGCAGGCACAGCTCGCTCATCCGGGAGTGCGCGAGGAGCTGCAGCGACGGGCTGTCGGCCGAGGCCAGTGCGGCGACCGTCCGACGGGCCGAGACGAGCGCCCGGTCGTTGTCGTGCTCGTACTCCCAGACGTAGCTCGCGATGCACTCGGCGATGCCGGCGACCAGCGGCCGCTCGCTGTCGCAGAGCTCCCGCAGCACGTCGTAGCCGGGAGGCCGGATCTCGGGGACCGCGCGCAGCACCACAGCCACGGCCCGCAGCAGGGTGTCCGGCGGGGCCGGGGGCAGCCGCCGCAGGGTGACGAGCTGGCGGATGGCGCGCGGGCCGTAGCCCATCAGCAGGATCGCCGTGCACAACACCGCGGCGCTGCGGGCGACTTCGACGTATTCCGGCCCGGGATGGTAGTGCGACAGCGGCGGGCCGGTGTCGGCGGCGAGGGCCGTGAGGCGGGAGAAGTTGGCGTCGGTGGACCACAGGCCGGCGAGGACGGCGGTGATGGCGGCGATGGCGGGGCCGTCGGTACGGGCCAGGGCGTGCCGCAGCGCCAGCACGAGGTTGTCCTGCTCGGCCTTGATCAGCTCCCAGGCGGGCAGCCGGTCCGGGCCGAAGAGCGCGTCGTGGTACGCGACCCCGAAGTCCCGTGCCCAGGCGAGGAATCGGCCGACGGCCTCCTCGTCCTCGCCCGCCTCGGCGCGCCGGGCCGCGCTGAACTCCCGTACGGTCTCCAGCATCCGGAACCGGGCACCGGCCGGGGTGTCGGCGACGGTGAGCAGCGACTGACCGGCCAGCTGCTCCAGGACGGACAGCGCGTCCTCACCGAGGGCCTGCTCCGCCGCTTCGCCGGAGAAGCCGCCGGGGAACACGGACAGCGTGCGCAGCGCGGCCCGGGCGTCCGCGTCGAGCAGGTTCCAGCTCCACTCCACGACCGCGTGCAGCGTGCGGTGGCGCTCCGGCACGTCCCGCGCCCCGCCGCGCAGCAGCGCGAACCGGTCGCCGAGGCGGCGCGCGATCTCCGGCACCGAAAGCACCCGCACCCGGGCCGCGGCCAGCTCCACGGCCAGCGGCAGTCCGTCGAGGTGGCGGCACAGCCCGGCCACCGCGTCCGGCGGCAGCTCCACGCCCGGCCGGGCGGCCCGGGCCCGCTGGGTGAACAGCTCGATGGAGGTGTCGAGACCGAGCTCCGGCAGCGCGTACACCGCCTCCGACGTCAGGCCGAGCGGGGCCCGGCTGGTGGCGAGCACTCGCAGGTCCTTCGAGGACGAGACCAGGGCGTGTACGAGACCGGCGGCGCCCCGGACGACGTGCTCGCAGTTGTCCAGGACCAGCAGCGCGGGCCCGGAGCCGAGCACACCGAGGACGGCGGACACCGGGTCGGCCGGGCCGTGGCCGCTCATGGCGCCGGGCCGCCCCTCGCCCGCGCCCAGTGCGGAGGCCACCTCTGTAGCCACGTCCTCGTGCGCCGTGACGCCGGCGAGCGGCACGAAATACACCACGGGGTGCTCGGCCCTGCGGCTGACGGCGTGCGCGAGCCGGGTCTTGCCGAGGCCGCCGGGCCCGACGACGGTGACGGCGCGCGACGCGCGCAGGAGCCCCTCCACCGCCGCGATGTCCTCGTCCCGGCCGAGGAGCGGATTCGGCTCGTGCCGCACGCCGTGCCTGACCACGGGCGCCTCGCCGCGCAGCAACTCCCGCTGCACGGCCCTGAGTCCGGGGCCCGGGTCCGTGCCGAGCGCCTCGCGCAGCTCGCGGCGGTACGCCTCGTAGCGCGTCAGGGCGGCGGACGGGCCCGCCGTGGCCGCCTCGCCGCGCAGCAGTTCGGCGAGCACCTCCTCGTCGCGCGGCCGCTCCCCGGCGGCCTCGGCCAGGGGCCCGGCCGCCTCCGCGTGCCGTCCGAGGCGGGCGAGCGCGAGGCCCTGCGCGCGGACGAGCCCGGCGCGGACGGGGGCGCGGTCGGCGCGCAACGCGGCCACGGGGTCGCTCGGATCACCGGCCTCGACCGGGGTGCCCTCCCACAGGACGAGCCCGGCCTCCGCCGCCGCCAGTGATCCCGCGTGGTTCCCGGCCCTGGCCCGTGCCGCGCTCGCGGCGGCGTGCAGCAGCAGGGCGGAGCTGTCCACCTGGTCCTCGGCGAGGGCGAGCCGGTATCCGGTCGGGGTGCTCGCGACGACGTCGGCGCCCAGCAGCGCCCGCGCCCTGGACACGAGGACCTGCACTGCCTTGCCCGGCCGCTCCGGCAGCTCGTCGTCCGGCCACAGCCCCGCCACGAGCCGCTCGGTGCCGCAGCCCGCGCGCAGATTGCCCGCGAGCAGCGCGAGGAGGCCGCGGAGCCGGGGCGCGGTGACCTCCTGCCCGCGATAGGCCACCCGCGGCAGCAACGTCAGATCGGTGGTCACCCGTGCAGATTAGCCAAGCCGTCCGGCTGTCCCCTCCGGCGCGTGCCGCGGCCCCGCGGCCACAACGGGCGTCTGGACCAGGACGCCCCCGCCGCGCGGCCGCGACGTGAGCAGCAACGTCACCTCGTACGCCGCCAACGCCCCCTCTGCCACCGCGAGTTCGATGCCGCGTCCCGTGAAGTCGCCCACCGACCGGCACCCCCACCAGTCCGCCAGCTCCGGGCACCCGGCCCGCAGCAGCTCCGTGACGCGGGCGCCGCGGGACGCCGGGGGCTCGCGGTCGGCCCGGGTGCGGAAGTGCCGGTACAGGTCCAGGGCCAGGGGCCGCCAGGCGGGGAGGAGTGCCTGGTGGCGGAGGTCGGTGGTGAGGAGCAGGAGGAGGTTGCGGCGGTCGGGGGGTACGTCGGCGGGGTCCGGCCAGAGCGTCGCGTACGCCGTGTTCCACGCGAGGATGTCGAAGGCGGAGTCGAGGAGGAGGGCGGGGCTGGTCGGCCAGGCGTCGAGCATGGATTGCGCGGGATGCGCGGGCTGTCGGGTGGCGGTGGCCGGGTCTCCCTGCGGAGGTGCGGGGGCCGTCGCCCGGCTGACCGGCGCGAAGCCCGCCAGTGCCAGCGCGTGGTCGTGTGCCGCCTCGTCCATGCGCAGGGTGCGCGCCACCGCGTCCAGGACCTGGCGCGACGTGTCGACGCGGCCCTGCTCCAGCCACGTGTACCAAGCGACGGAGACCCCGGAGAGCGCCGCGACCTCCTCACGGCGGAGGCCGGCCGTGCGGCGGCGGGGTGTCGGCGGCAGGCCGACGTCCGCGGGGGTCAGCTGGGCGCGGTACGCACGCAGGAAGCCGCCCAGCTCCTGCCGGAGCGACGCCTGGTCCGTCATCGTGTTACCTCCACTCACCCCATGAACACCCCCCTGGCCGACCCCCATTCCCGGCCGCGAGGCTGGTCGCATGACAGACATCGACAGCAACATCGACAGCAGCACCGAAGCCCCCGTCGTCCGCCGCCGCCACAACGACTCCTCCCACCTCACCGAACCCCGCGTCTTCGTCCGCGTCTACACCGGCCCCGGCACCCTGGAGCCGGTCACCGCCTTCTACGAGCGGCTGCTCGGCGTCGAGCGGGACCTGTGGTTCACGTATCCGGAGAAGGAGCTGAAGCTCGCTTCCGTCGGCGGGTTCCTGATCATCGAGGGGACGGAGCAGTCCCTGGAGCCGTTCCGGTTCACCGACGGGACGTTCCTCGTCGACTCGGTGGAGCGGTATCTGACGCGGCTGACCGCCGAGGGGGCCGAGATCCTGTACCCGCTGCAGCGCGTCCCGACCGGCTCCAACTTCACCGCCCGGCACCCCGACGGCACCGTCATCGAGTACGTCGAACACCGGCCGACTCCCGACGGGAACTAGGGACAACCCTCTCCGGGAGGCAGAGAAAGGGCACCTTCCGTACAAACCACTTGGGCCCTGAACCCACCGTTCCCGTTCGATTACAGTGCTGCGGAGTCGGACGCCAGGGCACGGGAAAGGGGGTTCGGTGAGCACTGCAGCTGCCACCGGGGTGTGGGGCCGCACCGAGCAGCAGGACTTCCGCAGCCGGGTGCGCGGCACGCTGCTCGGGGCCGCCGTCGGCGACGCCCTCGGAGCACCCGTCGACGGGCTCGGGCTCGGCGCGATCCGCGAGGCGCACGGCACCGAAGGCCTCACCGAACTCGTCGCCGCGCACGGCAGGCGCGGCGCCGTCACCTGCGCGACCCAGCTGATGCTGTTCAGCGTCGACGGGCTGATACGGGCGCAGGTGCGGCGCGACACCGGGGCCTGGCATCCGCCCACCGACCTGCACCGCGCCTACCGGCGGTGGGCCGCCACCCAGAGCGACTGGGGGCCCGACGAGCGCCGCAAGGAAGACGGCTGGCTGGCCCGCGAGGAGTGGCTGTACTCGCGCCGCGACCCCTCTCGCGCCTGCCTCACCGGGCTCGCCGACGACCGCATGGGCACCCTCGACGTACCGAAGAACCCGGGCGAACAGGGGCCGGAGGCCGCCACCCGGTCCGCGCCCTTCGGGCTGCTCGTCGGGTGGGAGCCGCAGCTCGTGCTGCAACTCGCCGTCGAGTGCGCCGTGCAGACGCACGGGCACCCGACGGCCTTCCTCGCGGCCGGCGCCCACACCATCCTCGTGCACGGGCTCGCCCGGGGCGAGTCGCTCGACGGCGCCATCCAGCGCACCCTCGCGCTGCTCGCCTCCCGGCCCGGACACCAGCCCGTCACCGACGCGCTGCGGCACGCCCTCGGCGCCGTCCGGCAGGGCATGCCCACGGCCACGCGCGTCGAGGAACTGGTCGGCGAGGGCGGGGCGGTGGGCGCGCTGGCCGCCGCCGTGTACTGCGCCCTCGTGGGCGAGGACGTCCGGCACGGCCTGCGGCTCGCCGTCAACCACAGCGGCTCGTCGGCCGCGTCCGGCGCGCTCTGCGGGGCGCTGCTCGGCGCGCTGCACGGCGAGACCGCACTGCCGCCCGGCTGGCTGACGGAGCTGGAGGGCCGCGCCACCATCCTCGAACTCGCCGACGACTTCGCCATGGAGATGACGCAGGGCCCCGCGCTGCACAGCCCCGCGGGGGCGGCGCCGGGGTGGCTGACCCGGTATCCGCGGGCTTGAGCCCGGCCGCTTTCACACGGTGAGCCCAGCCCGCCTTCACACCTGCGAGCCCTCTGAGTCCTCCGGTTTCACGCCTGTGAGTCCTCCAGGATCTGCAGCGCCCGGGCCTTCAGCTCCTCGCTCGCCTCCTGCGCGTTCCCCGCGTCGAACGGCGGCCGCGGGTCGTACTCGACGGCGAGCTGGATCGCCCGCGCCGTGTCCTCGTCGGTGAGGAGCGCGGCCAGATGGAACGCCATGTCCAGTCCGGCCGAGACGCCCGCCGACGTGATGAACTTCCCCGACTGTACGTAGCGTTCGGGGACGTACGTGATGTCGAAGGTCTTCTCCATGTACGGGGCCGACGCCCAGTACGTCGTCGCCCGGCGGCCGTCCAGGAGCCCGGCGGCCGCCAGGATCAGGGAGCCCGTGCACACCGAAGTGGTGTAGCGGGTGCGGCGGTTGGTCTCGCGGATCCAGTTCAGCAGCGTCCGGTTCTCCATCGCGGCGATCGTGCCGCGGTTTCCCGCGCCCGGTACGAGGAGGACGTCCAGGCGGCCCGCCTCGTCGAGGGCGCGTTCGGCCAGGACGGCCACGTCACCTGTGTCGGTGTGGACGGGGCCGCGCCGCTCGGCGATCATCGTGACGCTCGCGCCGGGGACGCGGGAGAGGACTTCGGCGGGGCCCGTGGGGTCGAGGAGGCTGTAGCCGTCGTACAGAAGGATGCCGATCCGCGGTCCGCCGTCCGCCGCACGCGCGGTGCCGGTCGAGGCGAGGCCCGCGGCGGCGAGTGCCGCCGTGGCGGCCGTGCCGCGCAGGACGGTGCGGCGGGTCGTGGGGCGTGATGTCGGGTGCGTCATGCCACGGGAGTCTCGCGGGGGCGCGGCGTCCGTGGCCGGGGCATGTCCGGCATCCTGCGAATCCTGTCCCCGCTCGTGCCGTAGTGGTCCACGAAAGCCTGCCGCAGTGTCTGCGCGGAGCCGAAGCCGCAGCGGCGGGCGATGGCCGCGAGGGAGAGTTCGCTGGAGCGCACCAGGTGGGCGGCCGCCTCCGTGCGGGCCGCCCGCACCGCGCGGGCCGGGGTGGTGCCCAGGTGGGCCGAGAACAGCCGCGTGAGGTGCCGGGTGCTCACGCCCGCGCGGGCCGCGAGCGCGGCGGGGGACAGGTCGTCGGCGAGGTGCGCGGCGATGTGGCCCGCGAGGTCGCGGACCAGGCGGTCGCCCGGGGGCGGCGCGGCCAGGAACATGCTGATCTGGGCCTGGTCGGCGGGGCGGTGCAGATACGAGACCAGTTCGCGGGCCACCGCGCGCGCCAGGGTGGGGCCGTGGTCGTCCTCGATCAGGGAGAGGGTGAGGTCCAGGGCGCTGGTGACGCCCGCGGAGGTGTAGACGTTGCCGTCGCGTATGTAGAGGGGCGCCACGTCGACGGCCACCGTCGGGTGGCGGGCGGCCAGTTGGTCGGCGTAGCCCCAGTGGGTGGTGGCGCGGCGGTGGTCGAGGAGACCGGCGGCTGCCAGGACGTAGGCGCCGGTGCAGACGGAGGCTATGCGGCGGCTCTGTGCCGCGAGGCGGCGGACGTGGGTGACCAGGTGGGGGTCGGCGGCCGCGTGCTCGTAGCCGGCGCCGCCGACTACGAGGAGGGTGTCCAGGGGGCCGGTCACCGTCTCCAGGCGCTGGCCGGCCGCGAGCGCTATGCCCGCCGAGCTGGTGGCCGGGCGGCGGCCCACTGTGCCCAGTTCTATGCGGTACGGGGGGTTCGCGCCGTGGCGGTTGGCTATGTCCAGGGCGCCGCTGGGGCAGGCTATGTCGAGGATTTGGGCGTTGTCGTACGCAACGAGTAGCGCGCGTCTCGCGGTCTGCATGGGGGGCAGTCCACCACGACGGTCCCCGTCCGGGTGCGGGTCGGCGGGGGTGCCCCCGCCTCTTCCCTGTGGGGGTTGTTCGCCGTTGGCGGGTGCGGGGGGTTCTCTTTCCCGCCCGCCCGCCCGTTTCCGGTTGCACGTGCGGTGGGCGTCTCCTGTGGGGGGCGTTCGCCGTTGGCGGGTGCGGGGCGGTGGGGGTGCCCCGCCGCTGCGCGGCGGGATGCTCTCCCACCCGCCCGCCCGTTTCCAGTTGCATGGACGGTGGGCGTCTCCCGTGGGGGTGTTCGCCGTTGGCGGGTGCGGGTCTCCCCGCCCACCAGTTCCCTCGCCCGCCCGGCGCAGGCGGCGCGGGGCACCGCCCACCCACCCGTGCCCGTCGGCCGCCCGGCGGTGCGGCTGGGACGGCAGTCACGGGTGGGTGGGTGGGAGATCCCCGCCGCGGCAGCGGCGGGGGGACGGTTGCAGCCCCAGGGCCGCGGTCAGGCGACTGTTTTGGGGGCCACAGGCTCCGCCTGCTCCGGGACCTCCGCGGCAGCGGAATCGTCGTCGGTGTTTATGCGCTCGATGAGAGCATCCCGCTCAGGGGTGTCCTCGGGCTTGATGTAGCCGATCGCGATGTAGAGGATCAGCGACACGGCCAGCGGGATGGACACCTGGTACTGGAGCGGCACGCCGCCGTCCACGTTCCAGTGGATGGGGTAGTTGACCAGCCAGAAGGCGAGAAGCCCCGCGGCCCAGCTGGTGAGCGCCGCTGTGGGGCCGGAGCGGCGGAAGGTGCGCAGGAGGCCGAGCATCATCGGGATGGCCATCGGGCCCATGAGACCCGCGACCCACTTGATCACGACGGTGATGATGTCCTTGAACGCGGGCGAGTTGACCTGCGTGGCCGCCGCCATGGACAGGCCGAGGAAGACGACGGTCGTGATCCGGGCGACGCGCAGGCCCTGCCCGTCGGTCCAGGTCCGCGCCCGGCGCCACACGACGGGCGCGCAGTCCCGCGTGAAGACGGCCGCGATCGCGTTGGCGTCGGAGGAGCACATGGCCATCGTGTGGGAGAAGAAGCCGACGATGACCAGGCCCAGCAGGCCGTGGGGCAGGAGCTGTTCGGTCATGAGGCCGTACGAGTCCGAGCCGTCGGGCTTCTTCGCCTCGACGAGCAGCGGCGACATCCACATGGGGAAGAACAGGACCAGCGGCCACACCAGCCACAGCAGGGCGGACAGCCTCGCGGACCGCGCGGCCTCGCGGGCGTTGGCCGTGGCCATGTACCGCTGGGCCTGGTTGAGCATGCCGCCGTTGTACTCGAAGAGCTTGATGAACAGGAAGGCGAGGAGGAAAACCGTGCCGTAGGGGCCCACCAGGGGCTTCTCGTGGCCGTCCAGCTCCGGTCGGTCCCACACCCCGAAGAAGCCGCCATAGTCGCCGATTTCCACGAGCACGGCCACGAACATCGCGACACCCGCGAGGAGTTGGATCACGAACTGGCCCAGCTCGGTGAGCGCGTCGGCCCACAGGCCGCCGATCGTGCAGTACACGGCGGTGACGGCGCCGGTGATGAGGATGCCCTGGTTCAGGGACACCCCGGTGAACACCGACAACAGCGTCGCGATCGCCGCCCACTTCGCGCCCACGTCCACGATCTTCAGGAGCATGCCGGACCAGGCGAGCGCCTGCTGGGTCTGCAGGTTGTAGCGGTTCTTGAGGTATTCGAGGGGGGACGCCACGTGCAGGCGTGAGCGCAGCCGGTTGATGCGCGGCGCGAACAGCCGCGAGCCGATGGCGATGCCGAGCGCGATGGGGAACGACCAGGTGACGAAGGACGTGACACCGTAGGTGTAGGCGATACCGGCGTAACCGGTGAACATCACCGCGCTGTATCCCGACATGTGGTGCGAGATGCCGGAGAGCCACCAGGGCATCTTCCCGCCGGCCGTGAAGAAGTCACTGACGTTGTCGACGCGTTTGTGGGACCACACGCCGATCGCGACCATCACGCCGAAGTACGCGATGAGCACGGCCCAGTCGAGACCGTTCATTGCCCCTCCCAGGGGTCCGCCTTGTGAACTCGGTCAACTCCGCTGAAACGGCGCCCACTTCGCCTGTGTGGCACCCGAACGGCCGCGAAGTGCCCGCTCATCGTCGGTTCGGCGGCAAGGCGCGGACAACCGCCCGCACAGTCAAGAGGGAGTAAAATCGTTCGAGTTGGCGACCTTGATTCACGTACGTGACTGAGAAGGGGTGACGAAAGCCCCCGAAGGGGGACTTCCGGCGGAGCGCTACCGCATCAGCTCGCCCGCGTTCACCAACAGCGACTGCCCCGTGATGGCCCGCGCCCGGTCGGAGGCGAGGAACACGCACGCGTCCGCGACGTCCCCGTCCGTGGCCAGCTCCGGCAGCGCCATCCGGTCCGTGAGCCGCCGCTTCACCTCCGCCTCCGGTACCCCCTCGGTGTGCGCGGTGAACTTCACGTACGCCTCCACCGGCGGCCCCCACATCCAGCCCGGCTGGACGGTGTTCACGCGGATCCGATGCGGGCCCAGCTCGCGCGCGAGGGAGTACATCGCCGAGACGAGCGCCCCCTTGGATGCCGCGTACGCCGCCTGCCGCACCTGCGACGGCGCGGCCACCGACGACTGCGTACCGATGAGCACGACCGAGCCGCCCCGCTCCTTCAGGGCCGGCAGGCAGGACCGAGCCATGCGCAGCGAGCCGAGCAGGTTCACGTCCAGGATGCCCGACCAGGCGGCGAAGTCCGCGTCCTCGAGGCCGCCGAAGTAGCTGTCCCAGGCGGCGACCTGGACCAGCGCGTCGATCCGCCCGAACCGCTCGACGGCCAGGGCCGCGAGGGCGTCGCACTGGCTCTCGTCGGTGATGTCCGTCGCCCGGTACGCGACGCGCGTGCCCTCCGGGTCGAGCTCGGTGGCCGACTTGGCGAGGTTCGCCTCGGTGCGCGCCCCGAGCACGGCGTTCCCGCCGTCGCGCACCACGGCGGCGGCGACCTCGTGGCCCAGCCCCGCGCCGATCCCGGAGACGATCACGGTCCTGCCGTCGAGCAGTGACATGGGGAACCTCCAGGCTCTGGCAGTTTTCCTGACGGGGCGTCAGAGTATGGGCGTCCATGGGAGGAAGGAAGAAGGGAGAGGGAGTCGATGACTGAGGACACCCGGAGCGGGGCGTACGCGGAGCTGGCCGCCGTCGGGCCCTACGGCGTGCGCCCGGGGCACGCCCTGATCACCATGGTCGAGCCGCACCCCGGCCAGGAGTACGCCTACAACCGGTGGTACGAGGACGACCACTACTACGCGGGCGCCATGGCGATGCCCTGGATGTACGCGGGGCGGCGCTGGGTGGCGACCCGGGACCTCCAGCTCCTGCGGCGCCCGGAGAAGTCGGCGGTCGCCGAGCCGGTCACCGCGGGCTGCTATCTGTCGACGTACTGGATCACCGAGGGCCGCTACGACGAGCACATGAAGTGGACCGTCGGCATCAACAAGCGCCTCAACCGCGACGGCCGCGTCCACCAGGCCCGCACCCATGTCTTCACGGCCTTCCAGGACCACCAGGCCACCGTGTACCGGGACGGGGCGGCCGGGCCGCGCGACTTCCACGCGCTCGACCATCCGTATCAGGGCCTCGTCCTCGAAGTCGTCGACGCCGAAGGCCCGGAACAGCGGGGGGAGTTGCTGGAGTGGCTGGTGGCGCGGCGGCTGCCGCGCGCGCTCGCCGGGTCGCCCGCCGCGATGGCCGTGATCTTCCGGCCGACGCCGCTGCCGGGGGACCGGATGACGTACGTGAAGCAGGTCGAGGGCGTCGACACACGGCTGACGCTGCTGTGGTTCCTGGAGTGCGATCCGCGGGAGTGCTGGGAGGAGCGGTTCGCGGCGGGCGAGGCCGACGTGGCGGAATCGGGGCTCGGGCGGCTCGAGTTGCTCGCGCCGTTCATCCCGACGGTGCCGGGCACGGACCGGTACGTCGATCTGCTCCGCTAGCGCGGGGCCCGGTCGGCCCGCCCCCGTACCCCGCACAAGGCCGAGCCCCCTCGGCCAGGACGGCGGACCAGTCGAGAGGGCTCATGCGGTGGTGCTTATGCGGTTGTGTCGGTACTGGTACTGGCACGTATCACCGGCGGTCGTAAGACCCCTTGCGCACCACAGTCACGAAGGAGTTCCACGATTCGGCGGGGAACGCGAGGACCGGGCCGTCGGTGACCTTCGAGTCGCGCACCGAAATGGCGTGCGTGACGGGGGACTTGACCTCGACGCAAGCGCCGTTCCCGGTGGAGTAGGAAGACTTGGTCCACGTGTGCGCGGCACCTTGCTGGATTGCCATGTTTGCTCCGTTTTGCCCAGTTGGTGAATTGCTGTATCCGCCGAAGAGCGGTATACGCCAACGTTCTTGCTGTTGGCGTGAATGACGCTACTCGCCAACATCGATCGGCGTAGAGGTCGTTCACTCAACCGGATGGCATATTCCAGAAGGGTCTTCCGTCGTGCCCAGGCGAAGGTGTACTGTACGGCGATTTCACGCGGGACGTCGGCGAACGGACGTCAACGGGCGGATGTCAGCGGGCGGATGTCAACGGGCGTAGTCCTTGGCGATGTCCGCGATGAGCTGGCGGGACTGCTCCACGTTCAGCGCCTGCGCCCGCAAGTGCTCGTACATGACGCTGTACTGCTGGACGTCGTTCGCCTTCTCCAGATACAGGTCGCTGGTGACACCCTCGATGTAGACCACGCTGGAATCCGAGGCGTCCGGGAACTCGAGAATCGCGTACTGACCGTTCAGACCCGGATGCGCGCCCATGTCGAAAGGGATCACCTGCACCGTCACGTGCGGCAATTGGGACTGCTCCACCAGATATTCCAGTTGTTCGCGCATCAGCGCGCGGGTGCCGACGACGCGGCGCAGCGCGGATTCGTCCAGGACGGTCCACAGGCGCAGCGGATTCTCCGGCGCCGCGATGCGCTCCTGGCGGCGCATGCGGACCTGCACCCGTTTCTCGATGTCGGTCGGGGTTGTCTCCGGGAGCGCGCCGGTGATCAGCGCCTCCGCGTACGGCCTGGTCTGCAGCAGGCCGGGGACGACCTGCGGGTCGTACACGCGCAAGGACGCGGCGTCCGTCTCCAGGCCGATGTACACGCTGTACGGGATGTCGCCGAAGGAGTGCCACCAGCCCTGCTGGCGGGAGTCCTTGGCTATCTGCATCAACGAGTCGACGATGCGGTGATCCTCCACCTCGTACACCCCGCACAGGTCGCGGACGTCGCGCTGACTGATCGAACGGCGGCCGTTCTCGAGGCGGCTGATCTTCGACTGCGAGACGAGCAGGCGCTCCGCCACCTCCTCGGCCGTCATGCCCTTGAGCTCACGCAGCCGGCGCAGCTCCTGGCCGAGCCGGCGTCGCCTGACGGTGGGATTGACGTTGGACGCCACGGGACGTGCACCTCCGGCACTATGCCTCTACTTTGCGTGTCTGCTGCCATGCAGAGTGCCACCACGGGCCAACTCCCCGCTGGGAAACAGCAGAACAGCGGTGTGTGGCGGTGCCGGCGCGGCATGCGCCGAGTGCGGTTCCTCAACGGGCGTGCCGCGTGAGGCGGTTGCGGCCGCGCGGGCCGGGGCGCCGGTGCGTCCGTCCTGGACGAACCGGCGCCCCGCCCGCGCGGTCCAGCGGCTCCCGAACCGGGTCTGGGGGACTGCGGTGCGGCGCTGGGTGCACCTGGCGGTGCGGGTGCGCCAAACGGTGCGTGTGGCGCGAGCGCGTCACGCGGTGCGTGTGACGCGGGTGGTGCTTGTGCCTGGTGGTGCTGGTGCCTGGTGCTGCTGGCTCTCTCTGTGGTGCTCGGCGGTGCTGGGGGTTTCCTGAGTGGCCGGGTTTCAGTGGGCCACGGCGCGGGCCATGGCTCCCGCACCCCGGCGCGGCTGCATCGGAACCCTGCCGGGGTCCGGTGCGGTCCTCGCCGCCTGCGCGGGCTGCCGCCCGCCCTGTCCCGCGGCGGTCGCGGGGCTGCGGCGCGGCTGCGCCGCCACACCGTTCTGGACGTCCATCACGGCGTGCGCCACGAGGCCGCCCATCGGGTCGTGCCTGATCAGATCCCGCAACCGGGAACGGGACGAGCGGCCCTCGTTGCCCGGATACAGGTGCTTGCCGAGTCCGACCGCGTGGGCCAGCGCGGCGAGCGCCGCGGTCCGCGGGTCCGGCGGGACGCCGGTGCGGATCGCTGAATCCAGCCGGGCCCTGATGTCCCGGCTGATCGCCGTGTCCGTCGCCTGATAGCGAGTCGTCGGCAGTACTCCGCACATCTGGCCCGCCACGGCATGCACCATGCCGCACCGCTCCAGATGCGAGAGGTAAATCTGGCGCAGCCCCAGGCGGGGCCCGCCGATCCAGTGGACCGCCCGGACCGGGCTGCCGCGCCTGCGCAGCAGTTCCAGTGCGGAGTCCAGAGTCGGATCTCCGGTCGGCCGTGGCATCACCACGGCGATACGATCCCCGTCAGGGGCTATCCGTCCGGCCAGCGCCAGCTCCACTAGCTGTGCTCCGGCCAGACCGAGGTCGAGCGACTGCGGCTGCGCCGTGGTACCCGTGGCCGGGTCCAAAGCGAGCAGCAGAAGCTCCTCCGGAATTGTTCTGCGGCTCCTGCCCATCCATGCCTCCCCGCGTGGATGAATGACAGGGTGACCCCTCTCACATTGGTCTGTCGAGAGCGCGTGGGCGGTACGTACGGGAACCAGTAGGTATGTCGTTCTCGTCTACCACGGGGGTTAAGCCCTCACACAGGACACTGGTACATGGTTCGGACACGTTCGGACAGTGGGTCCGGGCGGGTGATTGCGGCGGTGCGGCGCTTCGGCGTACGTAATGGCCGGACGTAACGGCGTGGCGAGCACGAGGAGGCATCGGTGGCGGGCGAGTTCCCCGACAGGTCGAAGACGGTTTCTGGCGGGGGCGCCTCGGACGGTGGGGCCGACGCTGCGTCCGGCTCCGCGTCCGGCTCCACGCCGGGTGACACCCATGGGGACGCGCGGCTGCGGGCCGCGGTTGCCGCGTGGGTCGCGGGGGCGGAGGAATCCTCGCCGGGGGACGGCTCCGCCGGGGCCGAGGGTGCGGCTGGGGCCGCCGGGGCCGCCGAGGTCGAGGGGGAAGGTTCCTCCTCGGTCGGGGGCGGGGCTGCCGACGGTGCTGAAGGTGCCGCTGGGGGTGACATAAGCACAGGTCAGGTGGCTGACGCCGGTGCCGGGGAGGACGTTGACGTCGCAGGTTCTGCCGACGGCGAGGACGGTGCCGGGGACGACGGTGACCGTGAGGACGGGGCCGAGGACGATGGTGCCGGAGCAGACGTCGCCGGGGCGTCGGGCTCCGCGGTCGACATGGCCACCGCGGTGTTCACGGCTGCGCGGCCCTCCACGAAGGCGGACGCCGCGGAGGCCGACTCCGACGATGCCGAGTCCGGGCCTCGTGACCCCCGGATCGACCAGGCCACGGCCGTGTTCAAGGCCGTCCGGCCGGGCGCGGACGCCAAGGACTCGCCGGAGGGCGGGCCCAAGTCGGGCGGCGGCGCCGCGACGGGTGCTGCCGAGTCGCGCGACGCCGACGCGCAGGGCGCCGCGAAGTCCGGCGAGGAAGCGTCGAAGGTCGAGGCCGAGCCTGGCGACGAGGCGGCGAAGGGTGCCGCTGAGTCCCGCGCTGCGGGTGCGAAGGGTGCCGCCGGGGTCGGCGTGGACGCGTCCGAGGGCGCTGCCAAGTCGGGCGAGGGTGCGCCGAAGGGTGCCGCCAAGCTCGGCGGCGAGGCGGCGAAGGGTGCGGCCGAGTCCGGGGGTGACGCCGCCAAGCGTGCCGCCGAGTCCGGCGCTGCGGGTGCGACGGCTGCCGCCGGGGTCGGCGTGGACGCGTCCGAGGGCGCTGCCAAGTCGGGCGAGGGTGCGCCGAAGGGTGCCGCCAAGCTCGGCGGCGAGGCGGCGAAGGGTGCGGCCGAGTCCGGGGGTGACGCCGCGAAGCGTGCCGCTGAGTCCCGCGATGCGGGTGCGACGGCTGCCGCCGGGGTCGGTGAGGGCGCGTCCGAGGGCGCTGCCAAGTCGGGCGAGGGTGCGCCGAAGGGTGCCGCCAAGCTCGGCGGCGACGCCGCGAAGAGTGCCGCCAAGCCCGGCAGTGATGCGGCGAAGTCCGGGGCGAAGTCCGGTGACGGTGACGCGAAGGGCGCGGGCGGCCGTGGTTCCGACGGCGTCGACCAGGCCACCGCCGTGTTCAAGGCCGTCCGGCCCGGGTCCTCCGGCGTGGATCAGCCCACCACCATGCTCAAGCTCGGCGATGCCGGGGCCGAGGCCCCGAAGAAGGCCGAGCGCAAGCCTGAGCCTGAGCCCGAGTCCGAGTCGGAGCGGACCAGCAAGTTCGTCGCGCTGAAGCCCCTCGACGAGCCCCGCGTCAAGCCCGAACCGAAGCCCGCCACGGACCCCGCCGCCAAGCCGGGGGCCAAGCCCGGGGCAGCCGGGACCGAGGCCGGGGCCGGAGCCGACGCCAAGGCCGGCTCCGCCTCCGTACCCGCGCAGACCACCCCCGCACAGGCGCCCCCGCCAGGACAGGCGCCCCCGCCAGAACAACCGCAGCCGGACCAGCACACCCGCCAGCAGCCCCTGCCCCCCAAGCCGCCGATCGATCTGCTCGCCGAGCTGACCAACACGCCGCCGCCTCCGGAGACCCCCGTCCGCACGATCGTGCGCCGGGTCAAGATCTGGACGCCCCTCGTGCTGCTGCTCGCCATTGTGTTTGCAGTCGCACAGGCGGTGCGTCCGCTGCCCGACCCGAAGCTGACGCTGACGAGCGCGTCCTCGTACTCGTTCGAGGGCGGCAAGCCCTCCGTCCCGTGGCCGAGCAAGGGCCAGGCGGCCATGGACGTCGACGGCATCGGCACCTTCGGCTCCTCCGGCGACCAGAAGCCCGTACCGATCGCCAGCATCGCCAAGGTGATGACGGTCTACCTGATCCTGCGCGACCACCCGCTGAAGAAGGGCGAGGACGGCCCGAAGATCCCCGTCGACGCCGAGGCGCAGCGGCACTACGAGAAGGGCAAGCCGGCGAACGAGTCCGTGGTCAAGGTGACCGAGGGCCAGAAGCTCACCCAGTACGAGGCCCTGCAGGCCGTGATGCTGCCGTCCGCCAACAACGTGGCACGGCTGCTCGCGCGCTGGGACAGCAAGGGTGCCGAGGAGAAGTTCGTCGCCAAGATGAACAAGACCGCCAAGGAACTCGGCATGAAGAACACCCACTACACGGACCCGAGCGGCCTCGACAAGACGACCGTGTCGACCGCCGACGACCTGGTGAAGCTCGGCCGCGCCGCCATGGAGGACCCGGTCTTCAAGGAGATCGCCGCCCAGCCCAGCTACAAGGACCTCAACGGCGACAAGCAGAAGAACTTCTTCGGGCTCGTCCCGACCGTCGCCGTCGGCATCAAGACCGGCACCACCACGGCCGCGGGCGGCAACATCCTCTTCGCCGCGGAGAAGAAGGTCGGCGGCAAGACCCACGTGATCATCGGCGCGGCCCTCGCCCAGTTCGGCACGGACGGCGTGGCCAACATCGACAAGGTCACCAAAGTCACCAGGGACCTGATCGCGGCCGGGCAGGACGCCCTCAAGGCCAAGACGGTGGTGAAGAAGGGCCAGGTCGTCGGCGAGGTCGACGACGGCCTCGGCGGCACCACGCCGGTCGTCGCCACCAAGGACGTCACCGCCGTCGGCTGGTCCGGCCTGACCGCGAAGGTGGAGCTGGACGACGCGGGCAAGACCCCGCCGCACTCCGCCAAGGCGGGCACGGTCGTCGGCCGCCTCACCGTCGGGGACGGCACCACCACCGGCGCCGTCAAGGTTCCGGTGGCCCTGCAGAAGGACCTCTCCGAGCCGGGCTTCGGCGCGAAGCTGACCCGCGTCAGCTGACACGACGTGACAAAGGGGTGGGGCGAGCCGTTCGGCTCGCCCCACCCCTTCTTCGTAAAAGCCGGTCCGCGGCTAGTCCTTCTCGGGCCCCGGCTCACACGTCGGCTGCGGCCCCGACGGCCCCCCGTAGTTGGACGCGATCCGCACGTCGCCCGGCTTCTTCACCGTCAGGCGCGTGAAGTCGCCCTCCTTGTACAGGCAGCCGCCCTCCGCCCACAGCCACGGCGAGTAGGCGACGCGCACGATGACCGAGCCGGGCTTGGACATGCGGACGGTGAGGTGGGCGCCGTCGGCGGTCACCACGGAGCCGGGCCGGTCGACCAGCGGGACGGCGTCCTTCACGCGGTAGATGCGCCAGTTGTCGTCGTGCCAGACCTGGTCCAGATAGCTGGGCTCGCTGGTCACCAGGTCGTGCTCGCGCTCGGCGGCGCCGTCCGGCCTGCCGTCGCCCTTGTAGAGCACGACGAAGCCGACGGCCCAGTGGTTCAGCCAGGCGCGGTAGGAGGCCGACGAGAAGGCGCCCTCCTTCACCTCGGAGACCGGGCGGCCCTCGTAGAAGAGGCGGCCGCGCTCCACGTCGGCCTGCCGGTTCCAGCCGCGCGCCATGTTGATGTACGGCGAGAGCACGGCGGCCTCGCGGTGGTCGCGGGCCGGGACCACCTCGACGCGGGTGCGCTCGGCGCCCAGGCGGTTGAGTTCCTTCACGACGCCGTCGGTCTCGACGGCCCAGGTGGGCACCTTGGTGTACGCCACTATGTCGGAGGTCGTCTTGACGGACACCCAGATGACGGAGAGCGCGACGGCGCAGATCAGCACCGTCCGGTGCCAGAGGTGGCGCGGCTTGCCGTCGGGCCGCAGCAGCCGGATGGTGGGCCGGCGCCGGTTCAGGACGGCGGCGAGCAGTATGGGCGGGGCCGCGATCTCGGCGAAGCGCTCGACGTTGGTGCCGATCGGGGTGGGGATCAGCCAGGTGAGCACCACCCCCACCGCGTACACCGCGGCGCCCACCTTCAGCAGCTTCCAGGAGCGCGGCGCCGCCAGGATGACGACCCCGCACAGCAGCACCGGCGGGAAGATCCTTATGAACGCCATGGGCTGCTCGCCCTCGAAGGGGAACAGCCACGTCGTCAGGCCGACGACGACGAACGGCGGCAGGATCAGGGCGAGCGCGCTGCCCCACTGGCGCATCAGCAGATAGGCGGCGCCCACCACGACGAGGAACAGGCCGGCGACCGGGCTGCCCATCGTCGCGAGTGCCGCGCAGAGCGTGGCGGCGGCCACCCGGCGGCGGTTGGGGGTCCCGGTGACCGCCAGGACCGCGCCGACGCCGAACGCGACGCCCAGCATGAACGTCGCCCGGCCGCACACGACCTGGCACCACATCGAGAAGCCGACGACGATCGAGGGCCACAGCGGCTTGCGGATGCCGCTGCGCATGATGATCGCGACGCCCATCCAGGTGGCGGCGATGCCGGAGGCCGCCGCCACGGTCCGCACGCCCAACGCGGCCATGAGGTACGGGGAGATGACGCTGTAGTTGGCGGTGTGCAGGCCGCCGTACCAGAAGAGGCTGTAGGCCGAGCCCGGGTAGCGCCGCGCGAAGCCCGCCCACGCCTCCTGCGCCGCGAGGTCGCCGCCGCCCGTCGCGAACACCGTCCACCACAGCAGATACAGCGGCAGCACGCCGGCGGTGATCAGCAGCGGCATGCGGTAACGCCAGTACCAGGGTTCGCGCATGCCACTGCCCCGGTCGGCTCGGCTGAGTGACGGGGAGGACAGTTCGGCAGAGGCCACTGTTGGCGGTCCGTTCGGCTGGCTGGGGGCAACTCCTTCGGAGTAGACGCTAACCGCTGCGGAATGGTTGGCAGACAGCGACCCCGAGGGGCCGACTCCTGGTCAGTATGCGGCTGAATGGCCGTATTCGCAGTCCCAGCACGTCAGCCCCGTCACAGCCGTCTCATCGGCGCCGCAGGCGTCTGGGATGCCGTCCGCGAGGCCGCCCGCGTCACCCGTCCGAGGGGGGTGCGCACAGGGCGTCGGGTGGGAGAGTGCCGCCGCCCGTCTCGGCGCGGACGGTGTCGAGCTGGCCGAGGAGCGTGTCGAGGCGCTTGCGCGAGGGGCCGCGGAAGTAGCGGAGCACCGCGCGGTGGAAGGCGTCGCGCAGCGCGGGCGGCATGGCGTCCGAGGCGTCGAAGCAGAGCGTCCGGGCCTTGCCGGTGAGCAGCGCGGCGGCCTCGCCCCCGCCCGGGTCGGTGGGCTGCGGATCGCCCGCGCCCGGGAAGAAGGGCCGCAGCTCGGGCTCCGCCTCGTCGTGCCAGAGCCGCCGCGCCGCGGAGCCGGACAGGCGTTCGACGAGGTCGCGGGCGGCCGGGTTGCCGCTGAAGACGGCCGCCATGTCGCCCGCGACCTCGTACGCGCCGTCATGGGCGGCCGGTCCCGGCAGGAAGCGCGCGGACGGATCGACCCGCACGCCCCCGCCGGACCCCCTCTTTGCGCCCCCGGGTTTGTTCGCATTCGCATACAGGTAGCGAATGAAGGCGCTCTGGTGTTCGTGCGTGCAGTCGAACTCCGGCGAGTTGAGGAGACCTCTCGGCGCGGGGCGGGCCGCCTTCGGGTCGGAGGTGCCTTCGTACGACGTGGTGAGCGAGAGGTCGACCGACTTCTTCGAGCGCTCGCCGAGCACCTTCGCCCACGCGGTCCAGGCGCCGCGCACCTCGGGGCTGCGCCAGCTCAGCCGCCCCGTCGCCCACCGCGCGTACGTCCCCGGACCCGACCGGTGCAGCACCAGGTCCTCGATCCAGTCCGTCCCCGGCCAGCCCGAGGTGGCCTGCGAGGCCATCCCCACGCACCAGCGCGGCCGCGCGCCGCCGCCCGCGCCGCCCTTCCTGCTCCACACCAGGCTCTTCAGGTCGACCTTCAGCGGCACCCAGTACGTGCGGCGGCTGCCGTTCACCTCGACGCGGGGCGCCCACGGGGGGTGGCCGGGGGCGTCCAGCGGCTGCAGGCGGTTGCCGCGGGCGTACTCGGTCAGCTCGCCCAGGCTGTTGAGTACGGCGACGTCCGGCGGGTCCCCGGCTTCGAGCTGTGCGACCAGGGTCTCGCGCAGCGAGCGGGTGCCTTTGTACGTGTACGTCGCGCCGGTTCCGTCGTCGAGCCGCTTCAGCATCGCCTCGAACGCGATGCCCTCCGCGCCGGTCCACGGGCCGAGGACGACCAGGGTCTCGCGGCTCGGGTCGGCGCAGCCGCCGCCCGCGAGGGCGGCCAGGAGCAGCAGGCAGCAGGCGAGGGCGGTCCGCGCGGGGCGCCGCCGTGCGGGCCGCCGCCGGACGGGGCCCGGGTGCCGGGGGTCCGTGCGGCTCATGGGGCGGCTCCCGGGCGGGTGAGGCGGACGTATTCGCGCCGGTAGGCGTGCAGCGTGGCGCCCGTGACCGCGGCGCTCAGCAGGCCCGCGGGTACCACCCATGCGGCCGCGTCGTCGAGGAAGGAGAGGCGGCCCTCGGCCAGTTCGCGGTCGACGGAGTCCTCCAGGGCGGCGATCACATACCGGTCCGGCGTGCCGAACGGGTCGGCCGCCGCGGCGCCCTCGATCCGCGGGGACGTCTCGTCGGACAGCGCGCGGGCCGTCGACTCGGCGGACCGCTGGGCGCTCTGTACGAGCACGGCGTCGACGGCGAGGAGCGGCAGCGCGAGCAGCGGCAGGGCGGCGGCGAGCAGCGGCAGGCTGACGTACAGCCGGAAACGGTGGTGCAGGAAGACCTGGGTGCGCCAGAGCCCGCGCACCAGCAGCAGGCAGGCGACCGCGGAGACGCCGAACGCCACCAGCACGCCCGCGCCCGGCTCGGCGCGGTCGGACACCCGCTCCTGGAGGGCGCGTTCGAGGGCGGTGATGCGGTCGACGACGGCGGTGGCGGTGGAGCCGGTGGCGGGGCGGCAGGCGCGGTGGGCGTCCGGCCGTGCGGCGCGGGCGGGTTCGCGGGCCGAGCACAGGATGCTGCGGGCGTACTCCAGGGCCGCCTCGCGCAGGGCCCGGTCAGCGGCGTTGGCCTGGGCCCAGGCGGTCCAGGTGCCGTAGTCGGCGACGAGGCCCGCGACGACGTCGAGGTCCTGCCGCTCGGAGGCGGACAGGGCGCCGCTGCGGGCGACCTGGTTCAGGCGCTGGGTGGCGCGGGTGGTGCGGGTGCGGTAGCGCTCGCTGAGGCCGCTGAGTTCGACGGCGCGGCCTGCGCGGAGGCTGTCGCCCGCCTCGCGGTCGGCGATCTGGAGGGACGCGCGGGCGTCGGCCAGGTCTACGAGGGCCGGGGCGGCCTGGGTGCGGAGGTACTCGGCGTCTTCTCTGAGGGTGGTGTGGGACCAGGCGAAGGGGGTGAAGGTGAGGGCGGTGAGGAGGGGGAGGGCGAGGAGGCGGTCCCGCAGGTAGGCGTGGTTCCGCGTGCCGCGAGCTTCCGCCGCCCACAGCCAACGCCACGCGCGCCGTAGTGCCGCCCTGCTCATGCGGGCTCCTGGGCGCCGGAGTATGCCCCTCTGTACGCGTTACGGGCACCGTAGGCGTGGGCTGTGCCCACCCGTCCCGCCCCCTGGGCGGTCCAGGTGCCCACAGCGGGGACCGGCATCCCTCGGCTCGCCGCGCGCGCCTGGGCGGACCAGGTGCCCACAGCGGGAACAGCAGGCTCGGCGTCGGCCTGCAATGCCACAGCGGGGGCGGGAGCGGGCCGGGTGCGCGCAGCGCGAGCGGGAGCGGGGCGGGTGGCCGCAGCGGGGGCGGGTGGGAGCCCCGCAGGCGGCGGCGGAGGGCCGCACCCCCGGCTCATCGTTCCCCCCTCTGGTGGCGCCAGCCGAAGGGGCGGGTTGCGTAGGCGCGGTCCAGGAGGCGTTCGGCCACCTGGTCGGCGGTGGGGGTGCGGGCGGCCTGTTGGGCCAGGCCCAGGCAGCAGCGGGAGAGGTCGACGCGCAGGTGGCGTTCGGTGCCGGGGAACCGGAGGCGGGCGTCCGCGCCGCGGGCGATCTCGCGGAGCCGGGCGGCGGACACCGCGCCCGTGGCGAGCAGGGCCCGCGCCGCCTCCCACACCTCGGCGCGCATCCGCAGCCGCGCCTGCTCGTCGGTGAGCCCGTGCGCGTAGAAGAGCCGGCCGAGGCGGCGGACGACCTCCGCGAGGTCGTCGCCGCCGCGCGCGTGGTCCACGCACACCCGCACCGCGGCGACCCGCGCGGCCGTGCGGTGCCGGGAGTGCTGCGCCACCGCGTCCAGCGCCTCCACGGCGTAGGCGAGCGCCCGCGGCCCGCCCAGGGTGAGCCGGGCCCGCGCCGCCCCGAACGCCGCGCCGCCGAGCGAGGGGTTGCGCACCCGCACCGCCTCGTAGAACGTGAGCGCCTCCCGCCACCGCCCGAGCCGCTCGGCGCAGTGGCCGAGGGCCAGCTTGGGCGCGTACTCGCCGGGGATGGCGGCGTACACGCGGTCGAAGTGGACGCGGGCGCGCGGCACATCGGCGGCGGCGAGCGCGAGCAGCCCCCGGTGCCAGGCGAGCCGCCAGTCGTACGGGGCGGCCCCGGGCCCGATCGCCTCCTCGGCGCGGACCAGCGCGACGGCGGCGTCGTCGAGGCGCGGCGGCAGCTGGGCGCCCGGCCGCAGGGCGGTGCGCAGCGTCAGGCGGCAGCGCAGCAGGTGCACCTCGGGCGAGCTCGGCCACTCCGCGGTGTGCTGGAGCAGCGCGGCCGGGTCGTCGTCGCCGAGCCGGCTCAGCTCGGTGTGGTGGGCGTCGTCGGGGTCGGGCCGGGGGACGGGCAACTGCTGGGCGGCGTCTGCGGGTTCGGGAGCGGCGTACGGAACGACGGCAGCCACGCCGACGGCACCGCGCCCGCCGCCGCGCCGCTCACCCTCGTGACGCTCGCCGCGCGCCCCCGCGCGACCCTCGTCCCAGCCCGCCGCGCTCTCTGGCGCCCACCGCGACAGCGGCGGCGGTGCCCCGAGCCCGCCGTCCAGGGCGGACGCGGACTGCAGGAACAGGGGTGACGGCTCGAACGTCTCGGTGCGCAGCCGCAGCGAGCGCAACTCGCGGAAGACACCCCGCAGTTGCTCGTCCATCTCGCGTGCCGTGGCGAAGCGGTCGGCCCGTTCGGGGCGGGTGGCGCGGCGCAGCGCGCGGGCGAGCGAGAACAGGCCGAGGCCGAGGGCGTCGGGCGGCAGCGGCACCGTCATCCGGCGGGTCGCGCGGCCCAGCGGCGACTCGGTGGCGGGGGCGGGCGCGTCGAGGCAGGTGAGCAGGGAGAGGTCGGCGAGCTGGTCGAGGTCGCCGAGCCCGCACAGATGGCGCAGCGTCTCGCCGAGGCTGAACAAGTCGTCGGCGCCGGTGGACTCGCCGCGCGGGCCGACCGTCGGGGCGCGGTAGTCCACGGAGGTGAGGCCGGGCGCCCCGGCCCGCCGCACGCTGCCCACGTCGATGAACTTCGTGGTGGACCCGTCGTGCATGACGTTCGACGGCTTCAGGTCGCCGTACACCTTGCCGCGTTCGGGCGCGTGCAGATAGCCGAGCCCGGCCAGGAACCGCACCCCGTACGCGAGCACGAACTCGTAGAACCGGGAGCCGCCGAACTCCTCCGGGTGCAACTGGGCGCGGGCGCGCACCTCTTCGAGGGTGGGCCCGTCGACGTACTGCAGGACGAGGAAGTCGCCGACGTCCGGATGGTGCCCGTAGTTGAAGACCCGGATGATGTCGTCGTGGTTGAGCTCGACGAGTTCCTGCCGCTCGCGCGCGAGGGGGTGCTCGGGGGAGTCGGGCGCGGGGTGCGGGGCGGCGCCCTCGCGGGCGCCGTTCGCCGCGTTCTCCGGGCGCAGGATCTTGATGGCGACCTCCCGGCCGCCGACCTTCGTGTCGAGCGCGAGATACACCTCGCCCATGCCGCCGTACCCGAGCGGCCGCACCACCCGGTACTGCCGGGCGAGCAGCCGGTCCGGCGGCAGCGGCAGGCCGTCGAGCGCGGCCGGGTCGTCGCCGCGCGACACCGCCCGGTCCAGGAGCGTGATCTCCGGCAGGACGGTCGGGTCGGGGCTCTCCGGGGGGAGTTCGACGCGGGCGGCGCGCTGCGGCGGGCCCGCGACGAAGAGGGGCGGCAGGGACGACTCGGAGGCGCTCCCGCGGGACGTTCCGGCGCGCGGCGGACCGTCCCGGCCCGGCCTCCGGGCAGCCGAGTCGGGCAGCAGCCCGTCGCCGGTGCCGTCCCCCTCCATGTCTCCTCAGGATAGGTGCGCGCGGGGGCGTTGACTCCTGGACGGCGGCAAGAGATGTACGGGACTTGACGGTATGTCAGCTCACTGGGTACGCCACGTCGCACACCTGGTCCTCGGGCCCCGCCGAGTCCCACTCCGCGAAGTACACCTCGCGGCAGGGGCCCGTGGCGGTGAGCCCTTCGCGGTCCAGCCACTCCTCCACGGCGTCGTACGCGCCGATGATCTGCGGGTAGACGACCTGCGCCTTGGTGATGCGGGTGTACGCGAGCCGGCGCGCGGGCTCCACCCGCGTCGTTACGTCCCACTGCCGCCCCCGCTCCGCGGCCCAGACGCGGGCCGCCGCCGGGTCCGCGACGGGCACGCACGCCTCGGCGGGGCCGTCGCTGTCCTCGGTGACCTCGGCGTGGTAGATCACGAACGGCGCGCCCGTGACGCCGCCGCAGTGCTCCACGGCGGCCTCCTCCAGGCGGGCGAGCGAGGCGTCGATCCAGCCGGGCAGCTCGTCGGTGAACACGTGTCTGCGCTCGACGAGGACGAACGCCTCGGGGACGTCGGTGGTGCGGATCTCGAACGTGCCGTACACGGCGGGGCTCCTTCCGGACAGGCGGCCGCGGAGGTAGTCCACGAGGGTGCGCTGGGCGGCGAACCGCTCCTCGATCCGGGCCCAGTGCTCCCCGACGGCGCGCGCCGCGCCCTCGCCGTCGAGCCCGACGACCGCCGCGATGTCCGCGAGCGGCATGTCGAGGCGGCGAAGCAGCACGACGGTGCGGGCCTGCTCCACCTGCTCGGGCCGGTAGTAGCGGTAGCCGGTCGCGTCGTCCACGTACGCCGGGGGCAGCAGGCCCTGCCGGTCGTACAGGCGCAGCGCCTTGGCCGAGAGCCGGGTGCGGGCGGCGAAGGCGCCGATGCTCAGCAGTTCTGGGTCCTTGCGAGGTTCTGGGTCTCTGCCGTGTGCGTCCACGGGGTCATCCTCCGGGACCGGCGGGTTGCTGAGGTTTACCTCATGGTGTCGGTGCCGGTGAATCCGGCCGACCTGCATTTCCGGCTGGGGGTCCGGGGGCCCGCCGCGGAGCCGCTGCTGTCACAGCCCCCGGGAAATGCAGTCCGGTCGCCGAAGGCGGGTTCCTTCGGTGGATCGACCTTGGACCCTGCCCCTGGGGCAAGGTCAACGCCGCGCAGCGCGTCCTGCCAGATCCGCTCGGCCAGGGCGTTGCCGTGCCGGGACTTCTCGCCGCCGACGCCGGACAGCGGCTGCAGCAGCGGGTCGCGCGGGCGCGTCCGGAAGACGGTGACGGCCGTCGACACCTCGGGCGTGTAACCGGCGAACCACGCGGACCGGAAGCGGTCCTGGCCGGTGGTGCGCCCGGCCGCGACCGGCTGCCCGCCCTTCGCCGTGACCCGGCCCAGGCTGTCCTCGGCGGCGTTCCGCAGCACGCCGCCGACCTGGGCGGCGACCCGCGAGTCCAGGGCGCGCCGGGTCCGCGGCCGCTCAAGGCCGCTCACCTCCTCGCCGTCCTTCGTCACCGACGTGACCGAGTACGGATCGTGCTGGAGGCCGCCCCGCGCGAAGGTGCCGTACGCGCCCGCGAGCCGGACGGCGCTCGGCGTGGACGTGCCGAGCGGGAACGACGCGTCGGGGCGCGCCATGCTCTGCTCCAGCATCCCGGCGTCCACGGCGACGTCCCGCACCCGCTGCCGCCCGACCTCGCGGCCGAGTTCCTGGTACGTGGCGTTGCCGCCCTCGACCAGGGCCTCGCCGGGCGTCATCCCGCCCGGCCCCTCGCGGTCGGCGCGCATGCCGTCCTGGAGGGCGGCGGCCAGCACGAACGGCTTGAAGGCGGAGCCCGCGGGGACGCCGGAGGTGTCGGCGTTGTTGCTGAAGTGCCGGGTGGCGTCGGCGCCGCCGTACAGCGCGAGGACGGCGCCGTCCCGGGTGCGCACGGAGGCGGCGCCGGCCTGGACGCCCTTGTCCTGCGGGCGCTTCTTCGGATCGAGTCGGCTGAGTAGAACGTTCTTTACAGAGCGGGCGAGTTGGAGGACGCGGCGCTTGTCGAAGGTGGTGTGGATCTTGTAGCCGCCGCGGGCGAGGTCCTTGGCGGTGAGGCCGGTGCGCTGGCGCACGTACTTGTTGGCGACGTCGACGAGATAGCCGGTCTGGCCGCAGTGCCCGCTCAGGCTGGTCGACCGGGACTCCTTCTGCGGCTCGGGGAACTTCTTGTACCGCGCGCGCTCCTCGGCGCTCATGCGCCCGACGGCGACCTGCCGGTCCAGGATCCAGGCCCAGCGCGCCTTCGCCCGCCGGTGGTTGGCGGCGCTCACGGACGGGTCGTACATCTCGGCGCCCTTCAACAGCGCGGCCAGCAAAGCCCCCTGACTGGCATTCAACTGCCGCGCCGGAATCCCGTAATAAGCATGGGCGGCGGCCTCGATCCCATACGCCCCCCGCCCGAACCAACTGCTGTTCAGATACCCCTGAAGGATCTCGTCCTTGCTCTTCCGCCGGTCGACCTTCAGCGAGAGCACGAACTCCTTGACCTTGCGCGTGACGGTCTGGTCCTGGGAGAGGTAGGTGTTCTTCACGTACTGCTGCGTGATGGTGGAACCGCCCTGCGTCTCCTGCCCCTTGACCATGTTCACCACGGCCCGCCCGAGGCCCTGGGGCGAGACCCCGGAGTCGCTGTAGAAGCTCGCGTTCTCCGCCGCGATGACGGCGTCCCGCACGGACTGCGGCACGTCGTCCAGCTCCACGATCTGCCGGTTCACGGCCCCGATGCTGACCATCTGCGTGCCGTCGGACCAGTAGTACACATTCGCCTCGCGGCGGGCGGCGGCGTTCTCGTCCGGGATGTCCACGGTGACGTACACGTACGTGAAGAGCCCCGCGAGACCCCCGCCCCCCAGCAGGCAGGCACTGAGCCACTGCCGCCACGAAGGCAGCCACCGGCGCACCCCCCGCCGCCCGCGCCGCGGATAGTCGATCAGCCTCCGCCCCCGCCGGCACCGCCGCCGGGCCGCGGTCTTCCGCGCGACGTCGCCGCGCTGTGCGTGTGTCCCCATGATCAAGGAGAGGGGGGCGGGGGAGCGGGGGTTGGGCGGAGGGCTGTCAGCGGTGCGTAACAGTCACGATCACATCATGGAGCCCATGGTGCTAACGTAAGTAGCACCATGTTGCTGACACTGGACATCGCAGACGGCCGCCCCCTGCACGAGCAGGTGGCGGGCGCGATCCGCCGGGCCATCGCCGAGGGCGAGTGCGCCGCCGGCGACCGCCTGCCTCCCGCGCGCGAGCTGTCGCAGGCGCTGGGGGTCAACTCCAACACGGTGCTGCGCGGCCTGCGTTCACTGCGGGACGAGGGTCTGCTCGAATTCCGGCGGGGCCGGGGCGTGACGGTCGCGCAGGGCGCGGCGCGGCGATCCGTGCTGGTGGACCGGGTGCGGGACCTGGTCGCGGAGGCGGCGCGCCTCGGCTACGCGAAGGCGGACCTCATAGAAATGATCAGGGTGGTGCCGTGAGGAGGGTGGGGGATTCTGTGCAAGGGGGTTCCACGGCGGGTGGTACGGGGCCGGGGAGCGGTGCGCGTTGGGCCGCCGTCGGCTGGGTGACGGGCGTGCTCGCCCTCCTCGTCGCGCTGCCGCTGCTGGCGGCCGGCCGGCTGCCGGACCGCGTGGCCACCCATTGGACCGCCACGTCGGGCCGCCCCGACGGTTCGATGCCGCTGTGGGCGGCGGCGGTGTTCCCGGCGCTGATCTGGGCGGTCGCCTCCGCCGTCGTCGCGGTGGCGCACTGGAGGTGGGGGAGCGTTGCCTGGGGCGGCACGGTGCTGCTGTCGATGGGCGTCACGCTGGCGGGCGCGCAGGCGGCGATCGTGCGGGCGAACGTGGACCACGCCCACTGGCGGGACGCCGAGCCGGTGACGCCGTGGGTCGTGGGGACGCTGGTGGCCGGGGCGGTGGCGGGCGCGGCCGGGGCCCTGGTGGCGCGCCGCCGCACCCCGCGGGCCGCGCGGCCGGCGGACCTCCCGCGCATGGACGTCCCACCGGACCGGCGCGTCGTCTGGCTGGCCGGTGCCTCGAACCCCTGGCTGCACGCGCTGGCAGCGGTCACGGGAGCGGTGGCGCTGGTCGCCCTGGTCCTGACGGCGTGCGGGGTGACGGCCCCGCTCTGGTCCCTGTTCGCCCCGTTCGCCCTCGTCTCCGTCCTGACCCTCGCCTGCGCGTCCGTGCAGGTTCTCGTGACGGAGCGGGGCCTGCGGGTGTCCTTCGGACCGCTCGGCTGGCCCGCCCGCCGCTGGCGGCCCGCCGACATCGAGTCGGCCCACGCCGAACGCCGCACGCCCGCCCAGGTCGGTGGCTGGGGCTACCGCCTCAGCGGCCTCGGCACCACGGTCATGCTGCGCGCGGGAGAGTGCCTGGTGATCCGGGCCAAGGGGAAGAACTTCGCGGTGTCGGTGGACGACGCGGAGCGGGGGGCCGCGTTGCTGAACGCGGTGGCGGAGCGCCGCCGCTCCACCTGAAGCCCGCACACCTCACCCGCCCGGAGCAACCCCGCACGCGCCCCGCACCCGCCCGCCCCACGGCGGGCGTCGACGGACAGCAGCTGAACCGGTGCCCCGAACCGAACCCTTGACAGCACGCGCGCGCTTTCGCCACGTTTGAGCCTTGCCATACAGGGGGGTTTGGCCAGACGTGGACATAACGAACCACAGGGCCGAGGAGCTGAGCGCACCGCTCCGGCAGGCCTGGCACCGGACCATGGAAGAGTCACCGGACTACGGCAATCCGTTCCTGGCACCGGAGTTCGCCGCGGGGGTCGGCACCTGCCGGGGCGGGGCACGGGTCGCGGTCCTGCACGAGAACGGGGAGCCCGTCGGCTTCCTGCCCTACGAACGCGACGTCTTCGGCGTCGGCCGGGCCATCGGCCTGGGCCTCTCCGACTGCCAGGCACTCGTGCACCGCCCCGGGTTCACCTGGGACACCCACAAGCTGCTGCGGGCCTGCGGGCTCTCCGTCTTCGAGTTCGACCACCTCGTGGAGGAGCAGCAGCCGTTCGCCAGATACGTCACGGGCACATTCGCGTCACCGGTCATAGACCTGAAGGACGGCGGCGGCGAGGGCAGCGACGGCGAGTACGCGGAATGGCTGCGCGGGACGTACCCGGGCCTGGCGAAGACGACCCTGAAGAAGGAGCGCCGCCTCGGCCGCGACCTGGGCGAACTGCGCTTCGTCTTCGACGAGCGCGACCCTGAGGTGCTGCGCCGACTCATGCGCTGGAAGTCCGCCCAGTACCGCAGGACGGCCCGCATGGACCGCTTCGCGCGGCCCTGGATAGTGAACCTGACGGAGCATCTGTTCCAGCTCCGCGAGGAGCACTTCACCGGGGTGCTGTCCGTGGTCTACGCCGGTGACCGGCCCGTCGCCGCGCACTTCGGGCCGAGATCGCGCACCGTGTTCGCGGCCTGGTTCACCGCGTACGACCCCGAGCTGCGCTACTACTCGCCCGGCCTGATCATGCACCTGAGGATGGCCGAGGCGGCGGGCCGGGCGGGCCTGCGGGTCCTGGACCTGGGGCGCGGCGAGAAGGAGTACAAGGACTGGCTCAAGACCCGCGAACTGCGCGTGGGCGAGGGGTTCGCGACCCGGCCGCACCCGGTGGCCACGGCCCACCGCCTGTGGCGCAGGCCGGTACGCGGCCTCCGGAACACGGTCCTTGCCCACCCCCGCCTGCGCAAACCGGCAGATCGGCTGTTGCGGACGGTGGGGGCGGTGAGGACGGCGCGTACGAGGCCGGGGACGGTGCGCTAGGCAGCGCCCCAAAGGGGCGCGGGGCTGTGTCGATATGCGGCTCCGCCGCGGGGCGCGACCAGCCCTCACCGGCCCGCAGGTGAGGCCCCCGCACATCCAGCGAAGCGCTCAGCGTGCCTTGGGCGGCACAAGACTGCGCTCAGCCCCAAGCTTCGCCCCCGTGTCCACGTACAGAGCCACCGAGCCATCGGCCCGCCGCACGATCAGGTCATCGGGCCGCCCGTTGGCGGTGTGGTTCCCGGAGGCCGTCGCCCGCACGTTCTTCCAGCGGGCGTCGGCCGCCCGCAGCCGCGTCTTCTTGCCGGTGCCGCGGGTGCTCACGTCCTGGTGGAGGGTGAGTTCGCCGTCGTCGCGGCGGACGACGAGATCCCAGTTGGCGCCGCCCGCGAAGTCGCCGCCGGTGAGCGGCGAGGCCCGCTTCCAGGTGGCGTTGGGCTTGTGCAGCCGGGTCTCCTTCTTCAACTTCTGGCTGCCCACATCCCGGTGGAGAGTGACCTCCCCATCACTCCACCGCACCACCAGATCGTCGGCTCGCTTGTTGCCGCTGAAGCGCCCGCCCGTGATCTGACTGGCGTGCTTCCAGACGGACTTGGCGCGCGCGAGCCTGATCTCCTTGCCGAACCCGGCCTTGCTCACGTCCGGGTAGAGGGTGACCTCCCCGTCGGACCACCGCACCACCAGGTCGGACAGCTTGCCGCTCCCCGTGAAGTCGCCGCCGGTGACGGCCGTGGCGTGCTTCCACGTCCCCTTGGCGGCCTTGAGCCGCCGCTCCCCGCTGAACCCGCCCTTGCCGTCGCCGGTGTAGAGGGTGACTTCGCCGTCGGTCCACACCACGATCAGATCGGCCTTGCCGTCGCCGGTGTAGTCGCCGGAGGCCAACTGCTTGGCGTGCTGCCAGGTCTCGCCGGCGCCGGGGGAGTACGGCAGCGGGGGCCGCGTCACCGCGGGGACGCCGTCGACGGCGTCCTGGTAGAGCTTGAACACCTCGCCGTCGTAGTACGGCGCGTACGAGACATCGGCGCTGGCCCCGCCGCCACCCCACCCGCCGAGGTTCCCGACCACGTCGCCGGTCTTGGTCTTCTCGTCGAAGTTCATCAGCCAAGGGCTGCCGGAGGTGCCGCCGTGGAACCCGCCGCACGCCATGCGCAGTTGCTTGTACCCGGCCAGCCGCGTCGTCTTCGCCCGGCACTTGATCGCGCGGTCCTTGGCGTCGTACGTGGCCTTCGGATAGCCGATGACGGTGACGGCCACCTTGTAACCAGGTGTGCGCGCAAGCCTGTTGGCGCCGGTGACCTGCTCGACCTGACGCCCGCGCTTGTCGGCCTTGAGGCTGGCGAAGGCGAAGTCGAGGTCGGACCCGGGGCCCTTCACGCTGTGCCGCGGATCCTTGAAGACCCGGTCGACGGCCCAGATGCCGTACGGCTGCTTCGCGGCGGACCGGTCCGAGCGGTACTGCGGCACGAAGGCGTACTTGCTGCCGTTCCCGCAGTGCGCGGCCGTGAGGATCAGATTGCCCTTGGGGCTGTGCACGACGCTCGCGGTGCAGCTGTGCGCGGCGAGGTCCTTGCCGACGAAGTAGAGGACGCCGATGGTTTTGGCGCCTTGGTAGTAGGAGGCGGAGGGGGTGGAGGCGGCGCGGGTGGCCGCGTACGTCGCCGGGGACGCGGGCGCGGACGCCGGGGCACCTCCCGTACCGCCCCCTGGCCGGTCCGCCTTGGCGGGTTCCGGAGGCGTGGCCGACTCCATGCGCGTGGCGGTCCAGAACGCCTCGGCGTCCGCCACACCCCAATTCCCGCTGCCCTGAACGGGAATGGACGGCGTGGATACCGCAGTGGATGCGGAGGTGGGTTCGGTGGCCGCCGAGCCGGCGAAGATCGCGCCGCCCACCCCCAGAGCAACGACCCGAGCAACGCCCCGGCCCCAACCAGTAATCCCCACAACTGCCCTTCTACGACCAGCCGTGGAACACAACGCACTGCACTGCACTCGACGACCGCTTCTCCCGAAAATCCCCTCGATCACCTTATGTCACGCAAACGCACAGCCGTTCGCACCCCATCCCCCGGGCCCGCCCCCTCCCCGCGATCCCTCCAGGCCCGCCCCCACGTCCCCGCGTCCCCTGAACGGGCGGCTCCCTTCCTCCACGCGGCCCACAGCGGTGTCGCCCCAGTGGCGCCCCCATGAGGCTCGAGCCAGCAAGGACCAAGACCTACATCAGCTCCCCCTCAGCAGGAGGTAAGCCCATGCGCAAGCGCGCGTACTTCGCCGCAGCCGCCCTCGCCGCGACCGCCGTCCTCGGCGCCGCCGGCACCGCGGCAGCCGACCCGGGCCCGTCCGGCGCCTATGCCGAGGGCCACTCCTCGAACTCCCCCGGCGTCCTCAGCGGCAACACGGTCCAGGTCCCCGTCGACCTCCAGCTCAACCTCTGCGGCAACAGCGTCAACGTAGTCGGCCTGCTCAACCCGGCGTTCGGCAACAAGTGCTAGACCCACTGACCTGGCGGCCTGACCGCCACCACCGGGCACCCGCACGTATGCCGTAATCCCGTAACCTTCCCGGGATGTCCTTCATAGCCAGAATGTCCGAGCGCCACGTCACGAAGCTGGCGTGGCTCGTCATCCTCGCCGGCGCGGTGTCGGTCGTGCTGGGAGACCGCCTGTGGCGCTGGGTGGCGGGCCTCGGACCGGGGGTCGGCTACGCGTTCGGGGCGTTCTGCGGTACGGGCATTCTGTGCGGCTGGGCGTTGGCGGCGGCCGCGCTGAGAAGGCGCCAGTGGCTGCGCTGCGCCGTCGCAACGACGGTCGGCTGCATAGCGTTCCTGTCCCTGGCATGTCTGATCCCGGGCCGCAACGGCCGCCTCACCGGCTACCTCGCCCTGCCGGGCGACCAACGCATGTGGGTGGAGGAGCACCCCACGGTGTGGTGGGCCATAGCCGCGGGCCTGGCACTCGGCGCGCTGTCCGTCTGGCACATCGGGCCGCGCCGCGCCGGGGGCCGCAGCCGTTGACGCTTCTCCAGTCATGCCCGGAACGTCACCGGCGCTGTCGCGCGACGGCGTCCGTGTACGTCTCTCGGGTCAGATCGGTGGAGCTGATGCCCAGGTCCTCCAGGACTGTGCGGACGTCGTCCAACGCCGCTGACATCTCGTCCTCGTCGACGAGCGTCTCCACCTCCAAGAAGGTGCCGTCGATCTCCGGCACACGCACGAGCGTGGCCAGCATCTGCCGCCCGTGGGCCTCGAAGTCGTAGTTCCTGCACCGCTTTTCGAACGCGATGGCCTCGACGTACCCGAGCCCCAGCAGGATGGCGTGCGCCGCCTCCGCGTCCGCGACGACTGTCTCGTGCTCCGGCTTGGACCCTGAAGCCTCGTCAACCGCCGCGGCCTTGAAGGTCAAGAGGGTGCGGGTGCCGTCCCCGCCATGGATCGTGCGCACGCGCAGCTCCTCGTCGGCCGCGCCGAGGGCTCCGTCCGGCCGGTCGTAATACGCGTCCCGGTACACCTCGACCCGTGCCGACGCCCGCTCGTCCAGCCGCGCCATGACTTTCTCCGGTTCCTGCACGCGAGCCTTCAGTTCGGCTTCGATCATCCGCGGTTCCCCTCTCACACCGTGCGCCTTGCGTCCGCCAGGATCGCCTCGAACATCCGCCGGAACCCACGGAAGAGCGGACCGTGTGGCGTCGCCATCACCTTGTACGTAGCCGACTCGTGGCCCTCCCACCCAGAGTCGAACGCCCCCACGAACAGCGTGTCGTCGGCCCGGATCAGGCGCCACGTCGGCAGCATCCGGTACCGGAATACCGCGACGTCGCATCCGTCGTCCAGCAGTTCCCGCAGTCGCGCCTCGGTCAGCCGCACCCCGCCTGCCAGGGACTCGGCGGACTCGCCGATCTCGGCAGCGCGATGCACCAGAGCGGGGCTGTCCGGGTCGATGAGAGCCACCCGCACCCGGAGCCCTTTGCCGCCCTTCTCCCGCGGCAGGCACGTGCCCCGCAGCAGGCTTGCGTTCAGTCCGATCAAGCCCAGTCCGCGCACGGCGAGGATGTCCAACTCGGCCGCGCGGCGCGCGTGCTCCTGGATCTCCTCGGCGGCCGAGGCCTGCGCCGCGTACACCCGCACCACTTCGGGGAACGCCGCGAGGTCGAATGCGGCGCCGCCGCAGTGTTTCTCCCGGCTCGCCGCGAGTCCCAGCAAGTGCCGCGCGTCGTCGGGCATGAGCAGGCCCTCGGCGATCCGCTCGTATACGTCGAGACGAGAGACTTCACGACGGCCGTTGATGATCTCATTCACGCGTGACTGCGTCATGCCTGTGGCCGACGCGATGCGGGCCTGGCTGGCGCCGGAGTACTGCTGTACGTGCCGGAAGACTGCTGCCATGTCCCGGGCGCGGAGTGCCTCGCGCACATCGGCGCGCTCCCATGCCCAGTCCGGCAGTTCGATCGCTCCTGATGCGGTCGGCATGGCGCTGCCCCCCGGTATCCGTGGACGGGATCAGAAGTCATCTCACTGTGAGATTACCGTGAGGGGATCGCATCGCCACCATGCGTGACCAGACGCTGGTCAGATCGACAAGGCCCCGGCGACCGCGCGACCGGTCCCGGGGCGTGGCCGACTGACAAGGAGTCGACATGGACGAGCGTATGGCCCACCTGCCGAGCCCGGGAAGCAGCGCACGAGAGCAGACACCCGACCGCGGTGCCATCGCCGATTGGTTCGCCAGGGCGCACCCCGTACCGCGCCAGGCCGTATCGGAATGGGCCAACCATGGGATCGCGCTCCTGCCGCTCGGTGAACGCTTCGACGCCATCCGCGTCCCAGGCCGGCTCGTCCACGCCGCGGTGGGCAGCGACGGGGCGGAGGCGGTGGCGCGGGCTCTGGCCGACTGGCTGCACGGCCCCGTCATCTGCGACGCCCGCACCGGCAGCGGCTGCTACTACGTGCTCGTCGCGCCGGACACCGCGTGGGAGGAGTCCGCAGACCGACTCACGGCAGGCACGTACCTGGGCGTCCCGCGCATCGGCAAGCAGGTCTCACCGGTCACGTACTGGGCGGTGCCGCCGCAGCGCCGCGGGCAACTGTGCGACCCCGCCCACCTGGCCGCGCTGCTCTCAACCGCCGACACACTGAAGGCGATCGAGTCATGACCGCCACCGACCAGGCCGCGTCGCGCGCAGACGAGTTGTACCGGATCCTCCTCCGACACCTGTACTCCTGCGCGACTTGCCGCACGAAGGACGACTGCGACGAGGGGGCACGCCTGCGCCGGGCCGTCCGGGCGGCCCGACTCGCCGCAGATGGGCGGCCGCGGTAAAGCCCGCTCAGCGACCGTAGGGATCCAGTGACGGACGGCGTCGAGTCGATCGAGTCATTCGTGCTGCGGGACTTCCAGTTCCAGGAGCCGTTCGGCGATGTCGTCGGCCCACTCCTGAGCCCATCGGCGGAGTCCGGCGATCGCCTCCTCGTCGAGACCGTAGGCAGTGAACTCGGTGTCGTCGATCCAGTCCGCTCCGGCCAGGCGTGCCTGGAGATCCGTGAGATCAAAGGCGTCGCGGGCGTGCCGGCGCCCGAGTTCTTCGAGTTCGGGACGGTTCCAGTGATCCGCGGCTGCCCGGACGTCGATGAGGTCACGGGCGAGGCCACGGTCGGACAGTGCGCGGACCTTGGTGCCGACGACGTCTTCGAGGGGGAGAACAAGGCCGTAGTCGGTCTGAACAGGCGGACGCCAGAGGGCTTCCTTGAGGACGTCGACCTCGCACTCGTCACCGGTGGCCGGATCGGTGACGATCAGCCGGGCGGCTCACGCAACGGCCTGGGTGCGCGGGGTCAGCTCAGGGAAGGCGGTTTCCCAGGCGACGCGGAGGTCCCTGCTGATCAGTGTGCGCAGGGTGGGCCACATGCTGACGAGCAGCTCCCGGTTGAGGTACCGGATCAGGTCGTCGTGGAGGCCCTCGGCCAGGACGATGCGGTAGCAGCTCATCCGCAGGCGTGGCTGGTCGAGGTCGAACTCGGTGAGACCGGACCAGGCCAGGTGCAGCGGCAGGCTCACGGTCCCGTGGGCGGGCCCGGCGAGCGTTGCGAGCTCGCCAGGCAGCCGTCGGGCGAACTTGGCTCGGCGGAGCTCGGAGAAGTCGGGCGGTGAGGCCATGCCTCGATTATTGCCCGAGGGCCCGGGTGGGGATGAGAAATGTTCCGACACCTGAGCAGGGAGCACCGGCTCCAGGCACGCACAAGGGCCCGCGACCAGCCAGGTCGGCCAAGTCGCGGGCCCTTGCCCAAGTGCATCTCGTACACGCCGTACAGATGCTGTCCGTGCCCCCGGCAGGATTCGAACCTGCGACACCAGCTTTAGGAGAGCTGTGCTCTATCCCCTGAGCTACGGAGGCGTCGAGTCGTCCGTGCGGACGGCTCAGGACAGGGTAGCCGATGGGGGCGCGGGGGTGGTGTGCGGTTGGGGTGGGCGGGGGGTGGGTGGGGACTGGAGGAGGGGGATCAGGGAGGTCAGGGTGGGGAGGGTTTCGGCGGTGGTGCGGTAGATCATGACTATGTGGCGCTCCAGGGTCTCGCGCAGCGGGAGTACGTCCACGTGGGACGGGCGCAGGCGCAGCATCAGGTCGGTGACCGTGCTGATGCCGACCCCCGTCTCCACCAGCGCCAGCGTCGCCGCCGTGTCCGTGACCTCGTGGCGTACGGAGGGTTCGACGCCGGCCCGGCGGCAGGCCGTGCGGACCGCCCGGCCGTAGTACGTGTCGGCGGGCGGGAGGATCCAGGAGTGCGGTTCCGTCCGGCGCAGGTCGAGGGGGAGGGACGGGAGAGGGGGGCCCGTAGGGCGGTCGGTCGGCGCGGTCGCGGTGGTGGCCGCGTGGGCCGGGAACGTTCCCGGTGGTGTCGCCAGCGCGAAGCGTTCCGTGTGGAGGGGGCGGATCCGGAGCGCCGGGTCCCGGGGAATCGGGACGTCCGGGTAGTCCAGGCCGAGCGCCAGGTCCACCGTCCCGGACGCCACCGCGTCGTACACGTCGTCCACCTCCATGTCCCTGCTGCGCACCTCCAGGCCGGGGTGCGCCTCGCGCGCCCGGCGCAGCGCCTGCGGCAGGATCTCCGCCGCAGCCGTCGCGAACAGCGCCACCCGCAGCACCCCGGTGATCTCCGTGCGCGTGCGTTCCACCGCCGCCACGGCCTCCGCCTCCGCCGCGAGGATCCGGTCCGCGTGCCGCGCCAGTGCCCGGCCCGCCTCCGTCAGCTCCACCCGGCGGCCCACCCGGCGCAGCAGCTTCCTGCCGGTCGCCCGCTCCAGCGCCGCGATCTGCTGCGAGACGCCGCCCGGCGTGTAGCCGAGTGCCGCCGCCACCGCCGTGATCGTTCCTCGTCGGTCCAGTTCCGCCAGGGAGCGCAGTTGGGCGCTGGTCCAGTTCACGGGTTCCCCTCGCTGCCCGCGTACGTCGCGTGGGTACTGCGCGTACGTACGGCGCGTCCATATAGCAGGCCTCAACGGTCAGGCGCAGGATCTGTCCATGGACGTCAATGGTCGCCGTGCAGCACGATGACCGGTAGATCGCGTAGATCGCCTGGAGCGCTTCCCTTTGCGTGGAAGGGGTCGGGATCTTGAACCTTTCGATCACAGGCACCAGCACCACAGGCACCGGCGGTACGGGTGCGGACGCCGCCGCCGTCGTCGTCATCGGCGGCGGCGTCATCGGCCTCTCCATCGCCTTCCACCTCGCCGAAGCCGGCGTCCGGGACATCGTCGTCGTCGAGCGGGGCGCGCTGGGGAGCGGGAGTTCGGGCAAGCCGATCGGCGGGGTGCGGGCCCAGTTCTCCGATCCGGTCAACATCGAGCTCGGGCTGCGGAGCCTGCGGGCCTTCGGGGACTTCGCGCGGCGGCCGGGCGGCGACATCCGGTTCGAGCGGGTGGGGTATCTGTTCCTGCTCGGGGACGCCGCGGACGTCGCCGCGTTCACCGAGAGCGTCGCGGCGCAGCACGCGCTCGGCGTGCCCAGCCGCGTCATCAGCCCCGCGCGGGCCCGCGAGTTGTGTCCGTACGTACGCACTGAAGGGCTCGTCGCCGCCGTCCACTCGCCGGACGACGGGCACGCCCGGCCCGGGCTCGTCATCCGGGGGTACGCCCGCGCCGCCGCCGACGCCGGGGTCCGGATGCTGACGCACACCGCTGTGACCGGGGTCGACGTCGACGCGGGCCGCGTCACCGCCGTGCGCACCGACCGGGGCGTCATCCGCTGCTCCGCCCTCGTGTGCGCCGCGGGCGCCTGGTCGGCCGGCATCGGCGAGGCGGCCGGGGTGCACCTGCCCGTGCGGCCGCTGCGGCGGCAGATCGCCCTCACCCGGCCGCTGGGCCCGCCCGCGCCGCCCCGCATCCCGTTCACCATCGACTTCTCCTCGACCGCCTACTTCCACAACAGCGACGACGGGCTGCTGTTCGGCCTGGCCGACCCCACGCAGGAGGAAGGGTTCGACACGACGTGGACCGACGACTGGCTCGGGCTGTTCCGGGACGTCGTCCGGCGCCGCGCACCCGCCCTCGCCGGCATGGAGATCGCCGGGGGATGGGCCGGTCTGTACGAGGTCACGCCCGACCGGAACGCCCTCATCGGGAGGAGCGGCGAGGTCCCCAACTTCCTTTACGCCACCGGGTTTTCCGGGCACGGGTTCCTTCAGGCCCCGGCCGTGGGCGAAGTCGTACGGGATCTGTATCTGGGGCGTGAGCCCGTCGTCGACGTCGCGGCCCTCGGCGCCGAGCGGTTCGCCGACGGCGCCCGCCCCGCCGCCCGCCCCGAGGCCCACGTCGTGTGAACAGCCGAATCGCGGAGAGGGAAGGTCAGTTGATGAGCACTCGGTCAGCACAGTGGAGGGAGCCGTGGCGGCTCCGCGCCGACTTCGCCGCCCGCCTCTCCGCCATGTACGGGCGCGAAGTCCCCGCGTACACCACCCTCGTCGACGTCTCGCGCGACGTGAATGAGGACGTGCTGCGCGAGCGCGGTGCCGACGCCGAGCGGCTCGGGGCGATCGGCCGGGTCACCGCCGAGCGGCACGGCGCCATCCGGGTCGGGACGCCCGCCGAACTCCAGCAGGTCGGCCGCGTCTTCGGGGCCCTGGGGATGCGGCCCGTCGGGTTCTACGACCTGCGCGAGGCCGCCACCAGAGCCGTGCCCGTCGTGTCCACCGCCTTCCGGCCCGTGGCGGGCGAGGAACTGGCCCGCAATCCCTTCCGGGTGTTCACCTCCCTGCTCACCCCGGCCGACCCCCGCTTCTTCGACGACGAGCTGCGCAAGCGGCTCGAAAGCTTCCTCGCCGCCCGCGAGCTGTTCCCGCCCGAACTGCTCGCCCTCGCCGACCGCGCCGAGGCCGAGCAGGGGCTCCCGGACGGGGACGCCGAGCGCTTCCTCCAACTCGCTGTCCAGGTCTTCGAGTTGTCGGGCGAGCCGGTCGACCGCGCGTGGTACGAGACGCTGGAGCGGGTCTCCGCCGTCGCCGCGGACATCGGTGGCGTACGGAGCACGCACATCAATCACCTCACGCCCCGCGTCCTCGACATCGACGAGCTGTACCGGCGGATGACCGGGCGGGGCATCCGGATGATCGACGCCATTCAGGGGCCGCCGCGGTGGGACGGCCCGGACGTGCTGCTCCGGCAGACCTCCTTCCGGGCCCTCGACGAGCCGCGCCCCATGCGGCAGCCCGACGGGAGCGTGGTCCCCGGCGCGCTGCGGGTGCGGTTCGGGGAGGTCGAGGCGCGGGGCATCGCCCTCACGCGCCGGGGGCGTGCGCTGTACGACGAGCTCCTTGCCCGCATCGACGCGGCCGCCCCCGCCACCGCGGCCGCCCGCACCGACCTCGCCCGCAGCCTCTGGCCCGCCCACTTCCCCCGCACCGAACACGCCCTCGCCGAACGCGGCCTCGCCCACTTCACGTACCACGCCGTCGACGACCGGCCCCGCGACGGCCGCACCCCGCCCCCGGACCTGCCCGGACTCCTCCGCGAGGGCTGGGTCCGCGCCGACCCCGTCGTGTACGAGGACTTCCTGCCCCGGTCCGCCGCCGGGATCTTCCAGTCGAACCTGGATGAGTCGGGCACTCGCCACGATGCCGGAGCGGGCTCGGGTGCCGCGTACGACAGCGACTGGCTGTCCGGCGCCGTCGAGCGCGACGTACTCGACCCCTTCGCCCTTTACGAGGGGCAGGAGTCCCGCTCCCTGGCGCAGGTCGCGGCGGAGCTGCGCCTCGACCGCCTGGATCCGACAGCAGACTGACCCCCTCCGAGGAGAGCCGTCATGCCCCGCACCCTCCCCACCACCGAAGACTTCCGCACCCGCGCCCGCGCCGCCCTCGACCGCGTCGGCGTGATCCCCCAGGAGCCCGTGGGCGACGTCCACCACGCCCGCACCCCCATCACCGGCGAAGTCCTCTTCCCGCTCGCCGCCACCACCCCGGCCGCCGCCGACGAGGCCGTCGCCGACGCTCACCAGGCCTTCCTCACCTGGCGCTCCACCCCGGCGCCCAAGCGCGGCGAACTCGTCCGCCGCCTCGGCGAGTTGCTGCGCGAGCACCAGGGCGACCTCGCCGACCTCGTCACCATCGAAGCGGGCAAGATCCGCTCCGAGGCGCTTGGCGAGGTCCAGGAGATGATCGACATCTGCGACTTCGCGGTCGGGCTCTCACGGCAGTTGTACGGACGGACCATCGCCTCCGAGCGGCCCGGGCACCGCCTTGCCGAGACCTGGCATCCGCTGGGCGTCGTCGGCGTCATCTCCGCGTTCAACTTCCCCTGCGCGGTGTGGTCGTGGAACACGGCCGTGGCGCTGGCCTGCGGCGACACCGTCGTGTGGAAGCCGTCCGAGCTGACGCCGCTGATCTCGCTGGCGTGCGCGCGGCTCCTGGAGCGGGCCGCCGAGGACGTCGGCGCCCCCGACGGCGTCCACCGGCTGCTCATCGGGGACCGCGCCGTCGGTGAGGGGCTCGTGGACGACTCCCGGGTCGCGCTCGTCAGCGCCACCGGGTCCACGCGCATGGGGCGCGAGGTGGGGCCGCGCGTCGCCGCGCGGTTCGGGCGGAGCCTGCTCGAACTCGGCGGCAACAACGCCGCGGTCGTCGCGCCCTCCGCCGACCTGGACCTCGCGGTGCGCGGCATCGTGTTCGCGGCGGCGGGCACCGCCGGCCAGCGGTGCACCACGCTGCGCCGCCTCATCGTGCACCGCGACATCGCGGACACCCTCGTGGCCCGGCTCACCGCCGCGTACGCCCGGCTGCCCGTCGGCGACCCCTTCGACGAGGCGACGCTCGTCGGGCCGCTGATCACCGCCGCCGCGCTCGACCGCATGCAGGAGGCGGTGGCGCGCGCCCAGGCCGAGGGCGGCAAGGTGCTCGCGGGCGGCGGCCGGCGGCTCGCGGACGTCGCGCCGGACGCCGCGTACGTCGAGCCGGTGATCGTCCGCATGGGCGCGCAGACCGGTGTCGTACGCGAGGAGACGTTCGCGCCGATTCTGTACGTGATGACGTACGACACGTTCGAGGAGGCGATCGCGCTGCACAACGACGTGCCGCAGGGGCTCTCCTCCAGCGTCTTCACCCGCGACCAGGCGGAGGCCGAGCTGTTCCTGTCCGCCGAGGGCTCCGACTGCGGCATCACCAACGTCAACATCGGCACGTCCGGGGCCGAGATCGGCGGCGCGTTCGGTGGCGAGAAGGAGACGGGCGGCGGGCGCGAGTCCGGGTCCGACGCGTGGCGGGCGTACATGCGGTCCGCGACGAACACCGTCAACTACTCGGGGGAGCTCGCGTTGGCGCAGAACGTCAGCTTTCTCTAGCGGGCCGCTCTCCAACGGCTCTATCGGATCGCACTAAATAGAGCGTTCGTTCTAGCGGAGGGGTTGTTCCAGGAGGGAGGTCTTCCTCTCACATGGTGTCCCGTCGCCCGGACGCCGCCCCCGCGCGGGCGCGCAGGCCGGTCAGGTCCCGGGTGTAGGCCACCCCCGCGCGGCCGTCGAGTTCGATGTCGCCGGCGGGGACGAAGCCGGTGCGGGCGAGGACGGCCTGGGAGCCGGGGTTGTCCAGGGTCGTCGAGGCGCGCAGCGACGTCAGGCCGTACTCCGTGGCCGCGAGCAGGCACACCTTCTCCACGGCGGACGTGGCGAGCCCCTGCCGGGCGGCCTTCCGGGCGATGCGGTAGCCCAGCTCGGCCGAACCGGCCGCCACGTCCACGAGGTTGACCCGGCCGAAGATCTCGCCGTCGCCGCCCACGAGTACGTGGAAGTGGCACGCGCCGGTCTCCTGCTCGGCCAGGAGCGCCGCGTGCCGCGCCTCGAACTCGGCGAAGTACGCGTCGCCGCGATCCGGGACCGACGCGGCGAAGTAGGCGCGGTTCTCCCGCTCGAAGGCGAGCAGGGCCGGGGCGTGGTCGGGGCGCAGACGCTGGAGTTCGGGCATGGGCAAACGGTACGGCGGAGGGGAGCCCGACGGCAGGGGGGAACAGTCCTCAGCCGCGCGGCTCGACGTGGAACCCGAACGCCACCCCACCGGCCCCCACCGTGGTGACGCCGCCGTCCACCGTGAGGCTCGCGCCGTTGACGTACGACGCGGCGGGGGAGAGCAGCCAGCTGATCGCCTCGGCGACCTCTTCGGGGCGGCCGGGGCGGCCGGTGGGGGTGAGCCGGGTGGCCTGTTCGTACGCGGCGTCGATGCCCTCCGCGCCGGCGCCGAGCCCGGCATCGTCGGCGAACTTGGCCATCCGCCAGTCCGCCATCTCCGTACGCACCCAGCCCGGGCACACGATGTTGGCCCGCAGCCCTCGCGCCCCGTAGTCCACGGCGACCGACCGGCAGAGCTGGAGGAGGGCCGCCTTGGAGGTGGCGTACGCGGCGTTGGCGGCGCTGTTCTGCAGCGCGGCGACCGACGCCACCGCGACGACGGAGCCGCGTGTTTCGAGCAGGTGCGGCAGGGCGGCGCGCAGGAGGAGGAAGGGGCCGGTGAGGTTGGTGTTCATGACCCTGGCCCAGTCCTCGGGGGAGAGGTCGCCGACGGCGCCGGGGTGGCCGACGCCCGCGTTGAGGACGAGCCCGTCCAGGCGGCCGTACGCCTGCGTGGTGGCCTCGACCAGTTCGGCGACGGCGGCGGGGTCGGCGGCGTCCGACGGGTGGGCCAGGGCGCCGGTCTCCTCGGCGAGTTGCCGCAGCGGCTCGGGGCGGCGGCCGGAGACGACGACCTGGTGGCCCGCGGCCCGCAACTGTCGGGCGGTGGCGGCTCCAATGCCCGTTCCGCCGCCGGTGACGATGACAACTCGGCTCTCCGCCATGGGTGTTCGGCCTCCGCTCCGTGGGTGTGCCGGGGCCCGTGCGGGCCCCGGCAGCCAGGGTCGCACGCAGCGCCGTCCCACCGCGTGCGACCCTCCCGTCACCCCCGCCCACCCCGGTGCGACTGCCCATGGGGGTCGCAGCCGGACCGGGCGGTCAGCTGTGGGCGGGGGCGGTCCGGGGGCGTCAGTCGATGTAGACGCTGGCGCCGAACTCGGAGACCGTCGAGGCACCGGGGTTGACGAGTTCGACGACCTCGCCGGAACAGCCCGAGTCCGAGAAGACCAGCGCGACCGTGTCCGTGTGGTTGGAGACGCTCAGGGGCCAGCGGTCCGAGTCGTAGCAGCCACTGGGTTCTTCGTACGCCGTGTCGTTGACGATGAGCACCCCGTCGGCAGCGACGGCGGAGCCGGGGATCGCGAAGGCGAGCATTCCCGCCGCCATCAGGGAGCCGAGTGTCAGCGCGAAACGACGCATGGGCATTCCTCCTGCCTGCCGGAGCCGCCGTCTGCGGCCCCCGTGAACACCGACCGTACGCGATCATGTACGTACCGTCACCGGGCGTGCGGGGGCTCAAGATTGCCCGCGCACTGCGCCGTTCGCGCCGCTGTGTGCTACGGTGCGGAAAGCACGTGTGTACGCCCCCTCTGGGCGCCCGTGCTTCTCCTCCCCGTTTCGGGTCTCTCGTTTCACACGCGTCTCATTTCACGCGCGTCATGTGTATGCCTCCCGTCTCGGGTTCGTTCCAGCGACTCGCGCTTGCTCGCGGCTCCCGGCTCTCGTTTCCCAGTTCTCGGGTCTCGGTTCTCGACTGCGCCGCTCTCTCGCCGGTTCGCCCGCCCAGCAAGGCGTGAACTCCCCGCCTCGCCAGGCCTGTCATTCGCATGTCCGCGAAAGGACCCACACCACCATGACCAGCCAAACCCTCCACAGCGGTGTCCTGGACATCGCACGCCCGAGCACCGGCCGCACCGCCCCCAACGGGCACCTCCGCGTCGCCGGCTGCCTGCCCGGGCCGGGCGACCTCCTCGTCCCGGCCCCCCTGATCCGTCAACACGGCCTGCGCACCGGCGACTTCGTCGAGGGCACCTGCGGCGACAAGCCGCGCGTGCTCGCCACCATCGCCCGCGTCAACGGCCACGCGCCCCACAAGCCGGGCGCCCGCGCCGAGTTCGGCGACCTCACCCCGCTGCACCCGCGTGAGCGGCTGCGCCTGGAGTCGGCCGCCGGCTCCGTCGCCACCCGCGTCGTCGACCTCGTCTCGCCCGTCGGCAAGGGCCAGCGCGGCCTCATCGTCGCGCCGCCGCGCACCGGCAAGACCGTGCTGCTCCAGCAACTCGCCGCCGCCATCGCCGACAACCACCCCGAGTGCCACCTCATGGTCGTCCTGCTCGACGAACGCCCCGAGGAAGTCACCGAGATGCGCCGCTCCGTACGCGGCGAAGTCCTCGCCTCCACCTTCGACCGCGCCCCCAAGGCACACATCGCGCTCGCCGAACTCGCCGTCGAGCGCGCCAAGCGGCTCGTCGAGGAGGGCCGCGACGTAGTGATGCTCTTCGACTCGCTCACGCGGCTGTGCCGCGCGTACAACAACTCCGCCTCCTCCGGCGGCCGCACGCTCAGCGGCGGTGTCGACGCGGCCTCCGTACAGGGACCCAAGCGGCTCTTCGGCGCGGCCCGCCTCGCCGAAGAGGGCGGCTCCCTGACCATGCTCGCGACCGTCCTCGTCGAGACCGGATCACGCGCCGACGACTACTACTTCGAAGAGCTCAAGTCCACCGGCAACATGGAGCTACGCCTGGACCGCAGACTCGCCGACCGCCGGGTCTTCCCGGCCGTCGACGTCACACCCTCCGGCACACGCCGCGAGGAACTCCTCGTACCGGCCGCAGAGTTGACCGCCCTGCGCGGGCTGCGGCGCGCCCTGGAATTGCGGGACGTACGGGACGTACGGGACGGCAGCAGCGGCGTGGAAGTGCTGCTCGACCGCATCCGCCGGACGCCCAGCAACGCGGCGTTCCTGCGGCAGGTGCGGGAGACGGTGCCCGGGGCGGCGGCGCGGGACAGTGCGCTGGCGGCCTGAGCGGGCGTGGGCCCCGGCGGGCGCCCGTGTGGGTCTCACCGGTGGCGGCCCAGCGGTCTCACCGGCGCGTGATGTGCACCCGGTAGTTCCCGTCCAGGTCCGCCCCCGCGACCGTCACCCGCACCCCCGTGTCGCGGTCCCGGAACGTCTCGCCCGGGGTGTACGGCGCGTCCGACAGTTCGGCGTGGACGTTCGGGCTGCGGGTGCAGCCGCCGCTGTCGCGGGTGGAGTCGAAGACGGTGACCGGGCCGTGGCCGGTGTCGACGTCGGCGTCCACGCGGTAGATCAGGACGCCGGGGCGGCAGACCACCTCGTCGTTGCCGGCGCGGGTGCGCACCTCCACGGCGTAGCCGGTCTTCTTCGACAGCGGGATGAAGGCGAGCTTCGTGCCGCCGGTGCGGGCCAGCGGGGTGAGGAGATGTTCCGTGGTGCCGGACGTCGACGCGCAGTCGACCTGGGAGTCGTCGAGCCAGCCCAGCTTCCACTTGTGCCAGGCCAGCAGGTCGTTATTGGCGCCCCAGTCCTCGCTCATGATGTCCCAGTGGCCGACCGCGCCCCCGCCGTCCTGCGTGTACAGGTCGGGCAGGCCGAAGACGTGGCCGTTCTCGTGCGGGAGCACGCGGTAGCCGGTCTGGTCGTAGCTGCCCGAGCCGTCGTCCTGGCGGCTGTAGACGAACGACGCGTTGGAGATCGGCACGCCGTCGGCGACGGGCGCCTCGTGGTTGCCCGCGAACGTCACCGACAGGACGGTGTCGAGCGCGGAGGGGCCCGCGTTCGGGGTGATGAGGATGTTCACGAGGTCGTACGCCGCGAAGTCCACGTCGGGGTCGGCGGTGGCCACGATGTCGTCGACCAGCTCCCGGTAGCCGGGGTCGAAGGGGGCGCCGCGCTCTATGCCGTACTTCTTGAAGGGCTTCGGCATCCGCAGCCAGTCCTGGACGGGCGCCTCGGGGCGATAGTCGACGCGGCCGTAGGAGCTGGTGCGGAACCAGTCCGTGGTCTGCGGGAAGAACTCCCCGAGCCGGTCGAGCGCCCGGCCCTCGCCGGGGGCGTCGGAGAAGTCGACCATCAGGTTCAGGGCGCGGACCGTGCCGGTGGAGCGGGCGTAGCCGGGTCCGGTCGGGATGCCCTCCGACATCTGCACGCCCAGGCCACCGCCGATCATGCACCGGCCCAGCGCGGCCGACCTGGCCTGCGCGGTGGGACCGGCCGCCGACGGGGTCTCGTCCATGAGGCGTCCGGTGCTCGCGGAGGCGGCGGCGCCGAGCGCGAGGGCGGTGAGCGAGGCGAGGGCCGCGGTGCGCCGCGACATGCGCCGGGACGGGCGGCGGGGTGGGCTGGGCCGTTCGGCAGCGCCCCGGAGGGGCGCGGGGCTGTGTCGATATGCGGCTCCGCCGCGGGGCGCGACCAGCCACGACGGCGCCGCAGGCCATCGACGGCGGGGCGCGGCACTTCCGGCGGAGCGCACAGGCGCCGGGTCCGGGGGCGCCGACTCGCCCCGGTCCGGCTCTCCGCGGTGCGCCCAGGGGCGAGATATGCGCATGCGTGGGCCCTCCACTCCACGGCAGCCCCGGTCCTGGCTGCACCCTGTTCGATCACCCTGTGCCGGGGGGTGCGCGGGCGCTCGCTGAGCGCGACCGATCGTGGGTTTTCGCAGGTGGTCGGGGGGTGAGCCGCCAGTCGGGGGAGGGGGCGCGGGGCCCGCCCGCGGGGTCGGGTGCCGGGCGCACGGATGTTGTGATGCAGGTCACATGAGAGGCGGGAAATAACCGGGGATCATTTCCCCGTTTAGACCGGTGTCCGCGCGAAACGGGGATCCACTCCCCGGATCGCACACCTCAGTTCCCGCCGGTTCCCGCCTGTTGCGGCCGGTCCCCGCCCGGGAAATTCGTTGGACCCGCCACCGCGGGCCCTGCGAGTCTGAGGCCTTTGACCGCTTCGAGGAGAGTTCACCGTGGAAACCGCCACCGTCGCGCAGCGCCGTGCATCCCGCCCGCGGGCCGACGCTCTGCGCAACCGGGAGCGGATCGTCGCCGCCGCCCGCGAGATGTTCGTCGAGCAGGGCCCCGAGGTGCCGCTCGACGAGATCGCGCGCCGCGCCGGCGTCGGCAACGCCACGGTCTACCGCCACTTCGCCGACCGCGGCGAGCTGGTGCACCACGTCGTCCTCTCCGTCACCGACCGCGTCTCGGCCCTGGCCGACGAGGCGGTCGGCGCCGCCGAGGCCGACCCGGGTGCCGCCTTCGAGGCGCTGCGGGTCTTCGTCCACGCCGCGGTGGACGAGCGCATCGGCGCCCTGTGCCCGATCCTCTCCGAGGCCGTCGACCCCGACCATCCCGATCTGCACGCCGCCCGGATCCGGCTCGAAGACGCCGTGGAAGGGCTGATGGCGCGGGTGCGCGCCGCCGGGCAGCTGCGGACCGACATCGCCGTCGGAGATCTGATGGTCGCCCTCTCCCAACTGACCAGGCCGCTGCCCGGCGCCGGCTGCCTGCTGGACTTCGACCAGTTCGTCCACCGCCATCTGCAGCTGTTCCTCGACGGCCTGATGGCACCGGCGCGCTCCGAACTCCCGGGGCACGCCGCGACGTTGGAGGAGCTGCGTCGCGATCATGACGAGCAGAGGCCGCGGCGAACGCGGCACGGCGAGGAGGGCCTGGGTCAAAAGTAGGACCCGTCCTCGCGACCAGGGGCCCATGCGTACGCACGCCCATCAGGTGTCTCGTTTACCCCGTACTCACCTCTTTGTCTTCCTAGGTGGACCCACCCATGTCTCAGTCACCCGTCACTTCACTCGCTCCCGACCCAAAGCGCTGGAAGGCGCTCACCTTCATCGCCATCGCGCAGCTCATGGTGGTCCTCGACGCGACCATCGTGAACATCGCGCTGCCGTCCGCCCAGGAGGACCTCGGCATATCCGAGGGCAACAAGCAGTGGGTCATCACGGCCTACGCCCTGGCCTTCGGCGGTCTGCTCCTGTTCGGCGGCCGCATCGCCGACCTGTGGGGCCGTAAGCGCACCTTCGTGACCGGCCTCATCGGCTTCGCCGCGGCCTCCGCGCTCGGCGGTGCCGCGACCAGCGAGGCCATGATGCTCGGCGCCCGCGCGCTGCAGGGTGTGTTCGGCGCGCTGCTCGCGCCCGCCGCCCTGTCGCTGCTCGCGGTGATGTTCACCGAGGCCAAGGAGCGCGCCAAGGCGTTCGGCATCTACGGCGCGATCGCCGGTGGCGGTGGTGCCGTCGGCCTGATCCTCGGCGGCTTCCTCACCGAGTACCTGAACTGGCGCTGGACGTTCTTCGTGAACATCCCGTTCGCGATCATCGCCGCCGCCGGTGCGTACTTCGTGATCCGTGAGCCCTCCGAGGGCCGCAACCGCTCGCCGCTCGACATCCCCGGCGTGGTCCTGTCCACCCTCGGTCTGGTCGCGCTCGTGTACGGCTTCACGCGCGCCGAGTCCGACGGCTGGTCCGACGCCGTGACCGTGACGATGTTCGTCGCCTCCGTCGTGCTGCTCGCCGCGTTCGTCGTCACCGAGGCCAAGGTCAAGTCGCCGCTGCTCCCGCTGCGCGTCCTGACCGAGCGCAACCGCGGTGGCGTGTACCTCTCGCTCGGCCTCGCGATCATCGCGATGTTCGGCCTGTTCCTGTTCCTCACCTACTACCTGCAGATCGTCAAGGGCTTCTCGCCGGTCAAGACCGGCTTCGCGTTCCTGCCGATGATCTTCGGCATGATCGTGGGTTCGACGCAGATCGGCACCCGCCTGATGACCCGCGTCGCGCCGCGCCTGCTGATGGCGCCGGGCTTCCTGCTCGCCGCGGTCGGCATGCTGCTCCTGACCCAGCTCGAGGTCGACACCTCGTACGCCGGTCTGATCCTGCCCGCGCAGCTGATGCTGGGCCTCGGCATGGGTACGGCGTTCATGCCCGCCATGTCGCTGGCCACGCACGGTGTCGAGCCGCGTGATGCCGGTGTCGCCTCCGCGATGGTCAACACCTCGCAGCAGGTCGGCGGCGCCATCGGCACGGCCCTGCTGAACACCATCGCGGCCTCCGCGACCACCGCCTACATCACCGACCACGCGGCCTCCGCCACCTCTCCGGCGGCGCGGAAGCTGCTCGTGGCCGAGTCGATGGTGGAGGGCTACACCGCCGCCATCTGGTGGGCGGTCGGCATCCTGGTGGTGGCGTCGGCGATCGCCTTCGTCCTGGTCAACACCGGGGCCGACAGCGGCACTCCGGCGACCTCCGGCGACGGCGCCGAGGACGAGGTGAAGATCCCGGTCGTGGCGCACTGACGCCACGTACCCATCGGCCCGCCCCGGTCGCTGCTCTCTGCGGCAGCCGGGGCGGTACCGCGCCCCGTAAGGGGCGCGGGGCTGTATCGATATGCGGCTCCGCCGCGCGGGCGCGACCAGCCCCCACCGGCCCGCAGGATTAACACGGCACATCCAGCGAAGCGCTAACGCAGCCAGGGCAGATCCGCCCCCGCGTCCTTCGGCTGAAGTCCCTCGGCGACGATCCTCATGATCTCGCCGAGGGACTTCTGCTGTTCCGGGCTGAGCCGGTCGAAGAGGGCCTGGCGCACCGCGTGCACATGCCCCGGCGCGGTCTGGCGCAGCACCTCGAACCCCTCGTCCGTGAGGATCGCGAACTGCCCGCGCTTGTCCGTCGCGCAGTCCTCGCGCCGCACCCAGCCGCTCTTCTCCAGGCGCGCGATCGCGTGCGAGAGCCGGGACCGGGTGATCTTCGAGCTCTTCGCCAGCTCGGTCATCCGCAGCCGGCGGCGCGGCGCCGCGGACAGCTGGACGAGCAGGCCGTAGTAGACGTGCGGCATGCCCGCGTCGCGCTGGAGCTGGCGGTCGAGGAAGTCCTCGAGCAGCGTGGAGGCGTGCACATACGCCAGCCAGGTGCGCTGCTCCTCGTCATCGAGCCAGCGGGGCTCGGCGAAGTCCGCTGTCGCGGTGGATGGCGTGTCCATGTATTCCACTGTACGAGCCCTTCCTGTGACGCCCGAACCCGCCCGGAACTCGCTCAGAAGACGGGGTCGTTGAGCTCGACCGCGCGCAGGGCGGCGGCCCGGGCCCGCTGATCCCCGACGTCCAGGGCGGTGTCCGCGAACTTGACCGTGTGATCGTCCCCGTGCGCGGCGGCCCGCGCGAACACCTCGTCGAAGGTGCTGCTCGCTGCTTCCGCGTACGCCGCTTCGTACGTCTCCGGGGTCGCGGGCGCGTACGCCGCGGTGACCGCCGCACTCGCCGCCCAGGACGCGTCCAGGGAGGCGGGCCACAGCTCGCGGGGGAGCGCGGGCAGGGTGCGCAGGACGGCGTTGGAGGCGGTCGCGGCGTGCACGAGCATGATCGGCTCGCCGTGGCCGTACCCGGCATAGCGGTGCACGGCGGCGGCGACGAGCTCGGTGAGGCGGGCGCGGGCCGTGTCGGGGTCCGTGGCGCCGGGCGCCCGGTCCCCGCCGTTCGCGGGCCAGACCGGGACCGAGGCGAGCTGGGCGAAGCGGTCCGGGAGGCCGCCGGTCTGCTCCGGGATGCGCTCCACCGCGTCGAGCGCGGCGGCCGCGCCGGCCGACGGCGGCAGGGCGACGGGAGTGCGGGCGGGCAGCGGGGTGTGGCGGGCGGCCCAGTAGCCGAGGCCGTGCGCGAGCTCGGCGAGGCGGGGCGCGGTCTCGCCGCCGGGGCCGAGGAGCGTGCGCACCGCGTGGCCGACGCGGATGACCGGGTGCGTGGAGCCGCCCGCGATGCCGGGCAGGAGCACCGGCCACCAGGCGGCGAGCACGTCGCGCCAGGGCCGCTCGGCCACCTGGCGCTCGAAGTACGTGATCCAGTCCGCCGCGCGCCGCGGGTCACCGAGCGCCGCGCGCCAGTCGGCGTCCGTGACCGGCGCGTGGTGGGCGGGCATGTCCTCCAGCTTGGCGCGGTAGTAGTCGAGCCAGCGGTGCACCGAGCGGGCCTGGCCGCCGTGCACCAGGGCCTCGACGGCCATCGGCCCGTGGTTGGTGAGCCGCCCGAGCCGCTCGGGCCCGGAGGCGTGCAGCCGCTGAAGGGCTTCGTCGAGGATGCCGCTGGTGTCGAATCGGGTGCCGTCTGTGCCGCTCGTGCCGCTGGTGTCGTTCATGGCGGCACGTTAAGTGGGGGTTCGGGGCGGCCGTAACGGTCTGCGGGCCTAGTCCGCTGGCCCGAGGCCCTGCGTAGGGCCTGCTGCTGCGGGGTGCCCGAGCGGTCTCTCGTACCAGGCGACGTCCCAGTACCGCTGAAACTTCCTGCCGACTTCCGCGTACGTACCGACGTGCCGGAAACCGAAGCGCTCGTGCAGCCGCACCGAGGCCTCGTTGGGCAGCGCGATCCCCGCGTACGCGCGGTGCAGGTCCTCGCCCGCGAGCGCCTCGAAGAGCGCCTCGTACAGGAGCGTGCCGATGCCGCGGCCGCCCGCGTCCGGGGCGAGATAGACACTGACCTCGACGGAGGTCGCGTACGCGGGCTTCGGGCGGAGCGGGCTGGAGGTCGCGTACCCGAGAATGCCGGATTTGTCCCGCTGCGCAACCAACAGGCGATGCGGGCCGTCTTCTGGGTGGGAGAGCAGCCAAGGGCGGCGCTCTTCCGGCAGGAAAGGGACGGTGTCGAATGTGACGGCGGTCTCACGTACGTAGTGGTTGTAGATGTCGGTGAGGGGCCCGAGGTCGACCTCGGATCCCGGTCTGACCTGCACCTCTGTGCGTTCCGACAGCAATGGCCCTCCCTCTGTGGCGGCACAGGGTACTGCATGATCACAAAAACGGGCGTGCGGCTTGGGAATTCTGTCCGGATTCCAGTCGTTGTTTCCATCGGATGCAGGGCACCTGGGAGGGTGTGCCGTCCACCACAGGTCCGCACCAGGACCACAGGTCCATCCCCGGACCACAGGTCCACCGTTGGGCCGACCACCGAAGGTCCATGCCGGACCGACCAGTGACAACCACGCAAGGGAGCACGCATGGCAACCCGTGCCGTCGCCCGTCGTAAGTCCGCCGACACCGGCGAGACCGACGCGGCACGCAGTGTTCGCGCCGTAGGCGGCGAGATCGCCGATCGCGACCTGGTCGGCATGTACCTCGACGAGATCGCACGCACACCCCTGCTCGACGCCGCCAAGGAAGTCGAGCTGTCCCAGATCATCGAGGCGGGCGTCTATGCCCGGCAGATACTGGACGGCAAGGTGGAGCGGGACTCCGAAGCGTCCGCCGCGTCCGTGACCGCCTCGCGCGAGGAGCTCGAAGCCCTCGTCGCCGACGGCGAGCGCGCGAAGGACGTCTTCATCCGCTCGAACCTCCGCCTGGTCGTGGCGGTCGCCCGGCGCTATCCGCGCAGCGGCCTGCCCCTGCTCGACCTGATCCAGGAGGGCAACGCGGGCCTGGTCCGCGCCGTCGAGAAGTTCGACTACGCCAAGGGCTTCAAGTTCTCCACGTACGCGACGTGGTGGATCCGCCAGGCCATCACCCGCTCCATAGCGGACCAGTCGCGCACCATCCGCCTCCCCGTGCACCTCGTCGAGGAGCTCGGCCGCATCCGCCGCGTCCAGCGCGAGTTCAACCGCGAGCACGGCCGGGAGCCGGAGCCCACGGAGATCGCCGCCGAGCTGGCGTCCACGCCCGAGCGCGTGATCGACGTCCTGGACTGGGCCCGCGACCCGGTCTCGCTGAACATGGCCGTGGACGACCAGGGCGAGACCCAGTTCGGTGACCTCCTCGAGGACACCTCGGCCGTCTCCCCCGAGCAGTCCGTCCTCACGCTGCTGCGCAGCGAGGAGCTGGACGACCTCATCGGCCGCCTCGACCAGCGCACGGCCTCCATCATCAAGATGCGGTACGGCATCGACGACGGCCGTGAGCGCACGCTGACGGAGGTCGGCAAGCAGCACGGGCTCACGCGCGAGCGCATTCGCCAGATCGAGAAGCATGCGCTGCTCGAGCTGAAGAAGTTGGCTCGGGACACGGGCTTCGACGCGGCGGCCTAGGCCGGCCGGGTTCGCAGGGGGGCTGGGTGCCGGGTCCCCTTTGTTCCTGGGCGCGGCCCGGCGGGCGCATTCCGCCGCGCTACGCGCGCCGGCTTGCCCCACCCGCCCACCCGTGACGCCCAACATCAGGCTCGGGAGCTTCGCGTGCGGCCCGGTGGGGGTTTTCGCCGCGCTGCCGCGCGGCGTTCTCTCCCACCCGCCCCCCCCGTTTGCCCCCAACGTTCAGGTGCGGGAGCTTCGCGTGCGGCCCGGTGGGTGGTGTCCCCGCGCTGCGCGCGGGTTTCTCTCCCACCCGCCCACCCGTGACTACCCGCCCACCCATCACTGCCCCCACCGGCTTACCGCCCGCCCACCCGTGGCTGCCTGCCCGCCCATTACTGCCTGCCCGCCGGCTTGCTGCCCACCCACCGGCGGAGAGCCGCCGTGGTGCCCGTACCCCGGGCGGCGGTTGCCGCGGCGTCGGGCTTTCCGTCCGGCAGTAAACGGGCGGGCGGGTGGGGGCATCGCCGCGCGCAGCGCGGCGGAAACCCCCGCCGGCGGGCAGCCGGGGCTCAACCCGTGCCCGGGGCGGCAGCCCGGGTCAGGCGGAGGCCCAACTCCCGTACGCGAGCCACAAGTTCCTCAGGCCCGCGCACAGCGAACCCGCACTCGACCCAGATGAGCCGAGCAGCCACCCACTCCACGGGCTCGGTCACCGTCGCCCGAAGCCGGCACCGGTCGTCGCCCACGGGGACCAGTTCGCCGAGGGAGGCCGGCAGCCGCCCGCCGACCCGGTCCGGCGGAGCGTGGAATTCCACGTCCACCTCGTACGCCGAAGACTCCTGCGGCCGCGAAAGCACACTCCGCCGCACATACGCCTCCGCACTCCCACCCGGCAGCATCCGCGGAGCGAACCGCGCCCCCGTGGCGAACGGCTCCGACACCCGGTCCACCCGGAACGTGCGCCAGTCCTGCCGCTCCAGGTCGAACGCGACCAGGTACCAGCGCCGTCCCGTGGACACGAGGCGGTGCGGCTCGGTGAGACGCCGCGACGGAGTGCCGTCCTTCGCCTCGTAGGCGAACCGCAGCCGCTCGTGCGCGGCCGTCGCCGACGCCATCACCGTCAGCGTCTCCGGCGCGATCCGCGCCCCGTCCCCGCTGGCCAGCGACATCGTCGCGGCCCCGAGCGCGGACACCCGGTGCCGCAGCCGCGCCGGAAGCACCTGCTCCAGCTTGGCGAGCGCCCGCACGGACGCCTCCTCCACGCCGTCGACGGCGTGCCCGGCCCCGGCCCGCAGCCCCACCGCGATCGCCACCGCCTCCTCGTCGTCGAGGACCAGCGGCGGCATCGCCTTCCCGGCGACAAGCCGGTACCCCCCGCCCGCCCCCTGCGTCGCCTGCACCGGATACCCGAGCTCCCGCAGCCGGTCGACGTCCCGCCGCACGGTGCGACGGCTGACGCCGAGCCGCTCCGACAGCTCACCGCCGGGCCACTCGCGCGGCGTCTGCAACAGCGAGAGGAGCTGAAGCAGCCGCGCCGGTGTGTCCGTACTCATGAGGGGCCTCCCGCCACCGTGATCCCGAACCCGCGCCGGGCACCCGCGCCACCTCCGCGCCGGCCCGTGCTGGCCCGTGCCGGACCTGACTCCGACCTGACCCCAGGGTGCCGTACAACTAGGTCATGATCTGACCTATTGGGCTCCTAGCCTTACGGCATGACTTTTCCCAGCAGCACCCCTGCGTCACAGGGATCGGACCGGCGCCGCTGGTTCGCCCTCGCCATCGTGATGACCGCGGCCTTCATGGACCTCGTCGACGTGACGATCGTGAACATCGCGATCCCGTCCATCCGGCGGGACGAGGGCGCCACGTTCAGCCACATCCAGTGGATCACCGCGGGGTACGCGCTCGCGCTCGGCGCGGGCCTGATCACCGGCGGGCGGCTCGGCGACATCTACGGCCGCAAGAAGATATTCCTCGTCGGCATCACCGGCTTCACCGTCGCCTCCGCGCTCTGCGGCTTCGCGGCGAACCCGGACATGCTGGTGGCGTCCCGCATCCTGCAGGGCGCCATGGCCGCGCTGATGGTGCCGCAGGTCCTCTCGATCGTGCACGCCACCTTCCCGGCGCACGAACGCGGCAAGGTCTTCGGCCTGTTCGGCATGGTCGTCGGCCTCGGCGCGGTCTCGGGACCGCTGCTCGGCGCGCTCCTGACGGAGTGGAACCTCTTCGGCCTCGAATGGCGCCCGATCTTCCTCATCAACCTCCCGGTCGGCATCGCGGGCCTGCTCCTCGGCCGCAAGTTCATCGAGGAGTCCAAGGCACCCAAGGCCCTCAAGCTGGACCTGGTCGGCGTCGTCCTGGTCACGGCGGGCGCGCTGATGCTGCTCTACCCGCTGACGCGCGGGCGTGAGCTGGACTGGCCGGTGTGGGGGTACGTGATGATGGCGGGCGCGCTCGTCGTCTTCGGCGCCCTCGTGGCGTACGAGAAGCACAAGGCCAAGAAGGACGGTTCACCGCTCATCGAGCTGTCGCTGTTCAAGGTGAAGAGCTTCGCCGGCGGCATCGCCGTACAGACCGTGTTCGGTGTCTCGCTCGGCATCTTCTTCCTGGTCTGGACGATGTACATGCAGGTCGGCCTCGGCTGGAGCGCGCTGCGCGCCGGCGTGACGGGCGTGCCCTTCTCCATCGCGGTGTCCGCCGCGGCCGGGCTCTCCGTGCAGCAGCTGGTGCCGCGGTTCGGCCGCAAGGTGCTGCAGGCCGGTGCGCTGACCATGGCGGCGGGTGTCCTCATCTACATCTGGGAGGCCGACCGGTACGGCGCCGGGATCGCGTCCTGGCAGATGGCGCTTCCGCTGGTCGTCATGGGCCTCGGCATGGGCCTGATCGTGGCACCCATCACGGACGCGGTGCTCTCCGAGGTGCCGCGCGAGCACGCCGGTTCGGCGTCCGGCCTCATCAACACCGTCCAGCAGATGGGCAACGCGTTCGGCCTCGGCCTGGTGTCCGTCGTCTTCTACGGCGTCATCGACGAAAAGGTGACCCGGGACCGGATCCCGGCCGAGTACATCAACGGCTTCCAGCACGCGCTGTGGTGGGTCGTGGCGGTCCTCGTCGTCATCTTCCTCCTGATGCTGACCCTCCCGAAGCGGCCGAAGCTGCACATCGAGGGAGCGGAGGCCTCCGGCCCGGAATCGGGTGCCTCCGCCGAGGACGCCGAGGACGCCGTGAAGTCCCGCGAGCCCGCGCTGACGCCCTGAACCCCCGTCGCTCAGCGACGAACAGCCCCACCCACCTACCCGGTGGGTGGGGTTTCGCTTTGCCCCGGCGGACGGCCGAGCCGCTCCTACCCCTGTGGGCGGCCGGGCCGCTCTTCTCTGCCCTGTGGGCGGCTGGGCCGCCAGGGGCGGCACGGGCGGGCACAGCCCAGGCCGACGGCGCCCGTCACGCCTGGGGTACCCCGTCCCACCTCCAGGGGGCCCCAGGCCCACCCGCACAGGACCGAAAGCCCGAATGTGCCCACCTGGTGCCCGAGTATGTTTACTTCCTGGAAATGGAGACGTACGCTCCGGGGTAACCCACACACCCGGGCAAAAAGCAGGAGGCCCCCAGCCATGTACGGCCCAGAGCGCCAGCAGGAAATCCTGCGCCTCGCCCGCGAGGGAGGACGCGTGGACGTCCTCTCCCTCGCCGCCGAGTTCCAGGTCACCGCGGAAACCATCCGCCGCGACCTGAAGGCCCTGGACCGCGCGGGCCTGCTGCGCCGGGTGCACGGCGGCGCCATCCCGGTCGGCAGCCTGGCCTTCGAGCCCGACCTCGCCGAACGCGAGGCGACGGCCGCGGACGAGAAGGACCGCATCGCCCGCGCGGCCCTCGCCGAGCTTCCCGCCGAAGGCAGCGTCATCCTCGACGCGGGCTCCACGGTGGCCCGCCTGGCCGCCGCCCTCCCGCTGGAGGCGGAGCTGACGGCCGTCACGCACAGCCTCCCCACCGCGGCCCGCCTCGCCGACCACCCCGGCATCCAGCTCCACCTGGTCGGCGGCCGCGTCAGGCCCCGCACGCGCGCCGCCGTGGACGCCTGGTCCCTGCGCGCCTACGGCGAGATCCGCGCCGACGTCCTCTTCCTCGCCGCCAACGGCTTCTCCGCCGCCCACGGCCTGACCACCCCCGACCTGGCCGAGGCCGCCGTCAAGCGCGCCGCCGTCGCCGCCGCCCGCCGCGTCGTCCTGCTCGCCGACTCCGGCAAGCACGGCCAGGAGCACTTCGCCCGCTTCGGCGACCTCGCCGACGTGGACCTGCTCATCACGGACACCGGCCTGAGCCCGGCCGACGCCGCCGCCATCGAGAAGGCGGGCCCGGAGGTCGTACGCGCATGACCACCCGCGAAGCACCAGAAGGCGCCGCCGACAAAGCGGCACAAGGCACCGCACCTGCAGCAGCCGAAGCAGCACCAGAAGGCACCGCCCGCATGATCCTCACCGTCACCCCCAACCCCTCCCTCGACCGCACCTACGAGGTCCCCGCCCTCGACCGCGGCGAGGTCATCCGCGCCACCGGCGACCGCATGGACCCCGGCGGCAAGGGCGTGAACGTCTCCCGCGCCGCCGCCGCCGCGGGCGTGCGCACCCTCGCCGTCCTCCCGCTCGGCGGCGCCCCCGGCGCCCTCGTCGCCCAACTCCTCGACGAGCAGGGCATCGAGGTCGCCCCCGTCCGCGTATCGGGCCAGACCCGCTCGAACATCTCCGTCGCCGAACCGGACGGCACCCTCACGAAGATCAACGCCCCGGGCCCCGAACTGACCCCCGACGAGCGGGAGTCGCTGCTCACCACCATCGGGGACAAGTCGCCGGGCGCCGACTGGATCGCCTGCTGCGGCAGCCTCCCGCGCGGCCTCGCCCCCTTCTGGTACGCGGACCTCGTCGCCCGCTGCCACGCCGCAGGCGCCCGGATCGCCCTCGACACCTCAGGGCCGGCCCTGCTCGCCGCCCTCGCCGAGCGCCCCGACGTCGTCAAGCCCAACGCCGAGGAGCTGGCCGAGGCCGTCGGCCGCCCCCTCGCCACCGTCGGCGACGCCGTCAAGGCCGCCGAAGAACTGCGGGAGTCGGGCGCCCGCGCCGTCCTCGCCAGCCTCGGCGCCGACGGCCAGCTCCTCGTCGACGACTCCGGTACGTACTTCGGACACGCCCGCGTCGACGTCGTACGCAGCAACGTCGGCGCCGGCGACAGCTCCCTGGCCGGCTTCCTGATCGCGGGCGGCAGCGGCCCCGCCGCCCTCGCCTCGGCCGTGGCGCACGGCGCCGCCGCGGTCCGGCTCCCCGGGAGCGCCATGCCCACGCCGTCCGACCTGTCCCCGGACGCCGTCACCGTCACGTCCGACGTCCCCCTGGACCGCGCCCTGACGGAACCCGCCCCATGACCCCCGTCCCCCTCCCCATCCCCGCCCTCATCCCCACCCCCCCCGGGGATACGCGTGCGAAGGAGCCCGCGATGAGCGAGAACAACGCCATGATCACCGCGGACCTGGTCGACCTCGAACTCGACCGGTCCGCCGACACCAAGGAAGCCGCGGCCCGCGCGCTCGCCACCCGCATGGTGACCCTCGGCCGCGTGACCGACCTCGACGGCTTCCTCGCCGACGTGGCCGCCCGCGAGGCCCAGATGCCGACGGGCCTCGACGGCGGCATCGGCATCCCGCACTGCCGCAGTGAACACGTGACGGAACCGACCCTGGCCTTCGGCCGCTCCGCCACCGGCATCGACTTCGGCGCCCCCGACGGCCCCGCCGACCTCATCTTCCTCATCGCAGCCCCCACAGGCGCAGACGACGCCCACCTCACCATCCTGTCGTCACTGGCCCGCCAGTTGATGAACGCAGAGTTCACGACTGCGTTGCGCGAGGCTCCCGACGCGGAGTCGGCGGCGACCTTGATCCGAGGCGAGGAGCCCCCGCCCTCTACCCAGGCGGACGACGCCGCTTCCGCTCCCGCTCCCGCTGTGGGCAGCGACGCCGACGGCGCCCCGACACCCACCGCAACCGCTGTGGGCATCAGTTCCGCTGGGGCGGAACGGGTGGGCACAGCCCCCGGTTCCGGCCAGCCGGACTCCAACGCAGAGAAGCCGACCCCGGCCTCAACCCAGCCCTTCCGCATAGTGGCCGTCACCTCCTGCCCCACGGGCATCGCCCACACGTACATGGCAGCTGAGTCCTTGGAGAACGCAGCCCGCGAGCAGGGCGTAGAGCTGACGGTCGAAACCCAGGGCTCCGCAGGCTTCACCCGCCTGGACCCGGCGGCCATCGAAGCGGCGGACGCAGTCGTGTTCGCCCACGACGTCCCCGTAAGGGACAAGCCCCGCTTCGCGGGCAAGCCCACCGTCGACGTAGGCGTAAAGGCAGCCATCAACCGCCCCGCCCAACTCATCGCGGAAGCAAGGGAGAAGGCGGCCCGCGGCGAGGTCACCACCCCGGCGAACCCGACCCCGGTCGACAACACAGGGGACAGCGGCGACAGCTACGGCACGAAGCTGCGCAAGTGGCTGATGTCGGGCGTGAGTTACATGGTTCCCTTCGTGGCGGCCGGCGGCCTCCTCATAGCCCTCGGCTTCGCCATCGGCGGCTGGAAGATCGACAAGGCCCCCTCGGTCGCGGAGCACTTCATCTGGACCGACCACACGAGCTGGGCGGCCCTCCTCTTCCAGATCGGCGGCCTCGCCTTCGCCTTCCTGGTCCCGGTCCTCGCGGGCTACATCGCGTACGGCATGGCCGACCGCCCCGGCCTCGTCCCCGGATTCGTCGGCGGCTCGGTCGCCGTCACCATCGACGCGGGCTTCCTCGGCGGCCTCGCCGCCGGTCTGCTCGCGGGCGGGGTGGTCCTGGGGATCCAACGGGTCCGCATCCCGGCCGTGCTGCGCGGCATCATGCCGGTGGTGGTGATCCCGCTGATCTCCTCGGCGGTCGTCGGCTTCCTGATGTTCCTCGTCGTCGGCAAGCCCATCGCCTCGCTGCAGAGCGCGCTGACCGACTGGCTGGAGGGCCTGACCGGCGCCAACGCGATCATCCTCGGCGTCATCCTCGGCCTGATGATGTGCTTCGACCTCGGCGGCCCGCTCAACAAGGTCGCGTACGCCTTCGCGGTCGGCGGACTCGCCCACCCGACGGACGGCTCGCTCAAGGTCATGGCCGCGGTGATGGCGGCGGGCATGGTCCCGCCCCTTGCCATGGCCCTCGCCACCACCGTACGAGGACGTCTGTTCACCAAGACCGAGCGCGAGAACGGCAAGGCGGCCTGGTTCCTCGGCGCCTCGTTCATCACGGAGGGCGCGATCCCGTTCGCCGCCGCCGACCCGCTGCGCGTCATCCCCGCCTCGATGGCGGGCGGCGCGGTCACCGGCGCCCTGTCGATGGCGTTCGGCTGCACCCTGCGCGCCCCGCACGGCGGCGTGTTCGTGGTCCCGCTGATCGGGCAGCCGCTGCTCTACCTGGTCGCGATCGCCGCCGGTGTCTGTGTGTCGACGGGCGTGGTCGTGCTGCTCAAGGGCGCGCGGAAGACGGCAGGTCCGGCCGGGGAGAGCGACACGGCGGCCTCGACGGCGGACGAGGCCCGGGTGCCGGTGGCCGCCTGAGGGAGCCGAGTGGCCGACGGAACGGCTCGCGTCCCGGGTGCGGACGCGGGCCGGACCCGGGCCGGATCCCGGGGTGTGAAGGGCCCGCCCGTACAGGCGTGCCCTTCACGCATTCCCGGACGTCCCCGGCGTAGGCATACTGCTGGTACTGCGGTCCGAACCCGGGCACGGGCATCCGGCGGGGGCCATCGTGAGCCACCTTCAGCAGAGTCACCTCAGCAGCCTGCTCGACATGGTCGGCCGGCTCACCGAGCAGGCACGGGCCGGTCTGGAGCAGGACAGCGAGACGGCGGGCGTCTTCCTCGCGGTCTACTCCGGCTTCCTCATCGAGACCGGCACGGGCATCCGCTGGATCCTCGAACCCGACCTGATCGAGCACGCCACCGACGTGATACGCGGCCACGCCCCCGGCGCCGGCCCCGCGCGCACCGACCTCGCCGCCCGGCTGCTCGCGACCCTGTGGGCCAGTTGCGTCCTCGCGGGCGTCGACACGGAGGACTGGGCGCGCGAGGCACCCGAACTGCCCGCGATCTGTGTCCGGATGGCGGGTTTGCTCACCGGCGAACGCGACGGCGCCCCGGACGGCCGCGATGGCCGCGATGCCAGCGATGCCCGCGACGGCCGCGGCGGTCCTGGCGGTTGGGCGACCATGTGGCAGGAACGGCACGACGCCGCCCGGGAGGACGGGGACGGCGACGTACGCGGCGACTGAGGCCACGTACACGGCGGCGACGTGGCTTACGTAGGCGGCGGCTGACAAGTGCGAGATGCGTCACTTCAGGACCAAAGGCCCATTAACACCTCTGTTGTAGATCTGGCCGCTGTTGTCTACTGACCGCATGTTCCAGGGTGCTTCGATCGTTCAGCAGACAGGCGTGGCCCTGCTCGCCGGGGTGACCGTCGTCTGGGCCGTCACATTCCTGCACGTGCAGCGCCGCCGCGCGGCCGAACTCGCCGCGCCGAGCGGCCCGTCACCGCGTTCGCTGCGTGCACTGCGTTCGCTGCCGGGCCAGTCCGGGCCGCCACGCGCGGAGTCCGTCGAACTGACGGCGCACGAGCGCGCAGCGTTCGCCGGTCTGGTACGGCAATTCGGCCGGGGCCGTCCGTAGCGCACGGCCGGGCCTGGCGGGCCGAGCGGCGGAGCCTGGTGAACTAGCGGGCCCTGGTCGCGGGATACGTCCGCGCCCGGCGCGCCATCGCCGCCCGCGCCGCGTGCTCGCTCGTGTACACCTCGCACATGTGCCTGCCGTCGGCCGTCGCCGTGTGCTCGACCTCCCAGAGGCTGACCTCTGAGCCGTCGAACAGCAGGAACGCGTGCTCGTACAGCGAGAAGCCGAGCCGGGTCTCGCCGCTGAGGCCGGTGCGGCCGAAGGCCTGCGTGATCTGGTGGGCGAACGCCGAACGCAGCAGGCGGGCCATGTCGTCGCCGGGGTGGTCCGCGCCGGCCGGGTTCTCCGCGCGGCGCAGCAGGCGGCGGGCGTGGTCGGCGGAGTCGTCCGGCACGTAGGTGTGCCGCGGCTCGTGGGCGGGGAGCGGATGCAGGACGACGGGCGCTTCGTCCGCGGGTGTGTCCGGCGGCAGCGGCAGGCGGGCGGTGGCGATGCCGGCCTCCTCCTCGTCGAGATAGAGCTCGTACTGAACGGCGCTGCCGGGGCCGGTGTTGTGCGCGAGCTCCCAGAGGGTGAGCACCTGGCCGTCGGCGAGCAGCCAGGTGTGGCGGTACGTCTCGCGGTGCAGGCCCGCGCTGTGGTGCGCGGAGTGCAGCGAGCTGTCGTACGCGAGGGCGCGCTCCAGGCTCCGGATCGCCTCGTCCGGCAGGTCGAAGGAGTTCAGGGCGCGGCTGAGCAGTCGCTCGAGGTGCTCCTCGGGGGAGGAGGGCTCGGGCGACTCGGGTGGTTCGTACGCTGTCTGGTACGGAACGCTCACGGATACTCCCGGATGCTTCCGGCGTTGCTGCATGTCACCTTGTGCGTGCATACCGTAGCCCCTGGGTCGGACATCATGTCCGGGAACCGGAAAACGATCGGGCCGCACGGCAAGTTCCCGTGCGGCCCGCGCCGTTGGTGCTCCTGCGGTGCTTCCGGTCAGACGGCGCTGCCCGCCGTCCACTGGCTCCAGGACATGTTCCAGCCGTTCAGGCCGTTGTCCGGGGCGATGGTCTTGTCCGGCGAGCCCTTGACCGTCACGACGTCCCCGACGAGGGAGTTGTCGTAGAACCACTTGCCCAGGGTGTCGCCCTGCGCGCCCTGGACGTCCTGCAGTCCTACGCATCCGTGGCTGGTGTTGGCGCTGCCGAAGATGGAGGGGGAGCTCCAGTAGTTGCCATGGATGAAGGTGCCGGACGTCGAAAGACGCATGGCGTGCGGTACGTCCTTGATGTCGTACTCACCGCCGAAGCCGACCGTCGAGCCGTTCATCCGCGTCTGCGTGAACTTCTCCGAGATCACCATCTGCCCGTTGTACGTGGGGTTCTCGGCGCTGCCCGCGGAGATCGGCACGGTCTTGATGACCTTGCCGTCCCGCTCGACCGTCATCTTCTTGGCCTTCACGTCGACGGTGGAGACCTGCGAGCGGCCGACGGTGAACGTGACGGTCTTGTCCTGCACTCCGGTCGCGTTCGCCGCGCCCTTCACGCCGTCCAGCTCGATCTTCATGGTGACCTTGGAGCCGGCCTTCCAGTACTCCTGCGGCCTGAAGTCCAGGCGCTGGTTGCCGAACCAGTGGCCGACGACCTTCTGGCCGCTGCTGGAGCTGACCGTGATGTGCGACTGTACGGCCTTCTTGTCGGTGATCGCCTTGTCGAAGGTGAACGACACCGGCATGCCCGCGCCCACCGTGGCACCGCCGTCGGGCGTGTACGTCCCGATGAAGCTGTTGGCGTCCGACACCGTCGTGAACGTCGCGTTCTCCGTGGCCGGGCGGCCCTCGGAGTCCTTGGCGTTCGCGGTGACCTTGTACTTGGTGCCGCGCTCGAGCTGGGCCTTGGGCTTCCACGTACCACCGTCGGCGGAGATCGACCCCTCGACCGCGGAGCCGGACGCCACGTCCGTCATCTTCACGCTCGTGAGCTTGCCGCCCTTGACCTTCACGCCGGTGGCGTTGATCGAGGCGTCGGTCGCGCCGTCCTTGGAGGAGATGGCTATCCGCGCGCCGGACGCGTCCTTGGAGGTCCCGGACTTCTTGTCGTCCTTGGCGTCGGCGTCACCGCCGCAGGCCGTGAGGGTCAGCGCGCCGACGGCCGCGAGCGCGGCTGTCACCAACAGGGCCCGCCGACGGCGACGGGGCTGAGGCTGAGCTGCTATGTCCGGCGTTGTCACGAGCTGCTCCAAGGTGCGTCGTCTGGTCCAGTACGGGTAAAGAGCGGCCTGGCGGCTGATTGGTTCCGCCGCACCGATGTGAGTGCAGGCACATCCGACCGCGCCCTCGCGACGCTAACAACCTTGGATTAAAGGCGACTTAATGAACTTCCTGACGAGAGGGGATGAGAGGGCCCGAGAAGAGCAGAGAGGAGCCGAAAAGAGATGAGAGGCGCTATTTCTTATAGAGCTCACGATATGCCGGGAATGTTCCTCCAGGTGTCTCCACCGACTCCGCCGCGAGCAGCGCCCTGACGATCGCCCGCGTCACCAGGTCCGCGCCCGCGGCGAGCACCTCGTTCAGCGCCAGCGGGTTCGCCGCGTCCAGGGTCCGCTCGCCGGCGGACAGGGCGAACACCGTGTCGCCGTCGTTCAGCAGGTGCACCGGGCGCACGGCGCGGGCCATGCCGTCGTGCGAGGTGCCGGCGAGCTTCTGCGCCTGCGCCTTGGTCAGCGCGGCGTCCGTGGCGACGACGGCCAGCGTCGTGTTCAGCGGCGGCCGCACGTTGCGCTCCGCCACCTCCGCGAGCCGCCGCCGCGCCGCCGCGTGGACCTCGGCCGACGGCGGTTCCACGGCGCCGTCCGCACCGTCGTCGTCCCCGAAGAACTGCCCGTACAACACCCCCGTCCGTGGATCCACCCCCGACCCCGCCGCGTTCGCCACCACGAGTGCCGCGACCGTGACCCCCGATTCGAGCACCGTGCTCGCCGTGCCGACCCCGCCCTTGACCTGCCCGACCACCGCCCCCGTCCCCGCGCCGACACTGCCCTCGGCCACCGCGTGCCCGCTCTCTCGGGCCGCCGCATCGGCCACCGCGGCCCGCCCCATCTCCGCCCCGGGCCGCGCCCCGAACGCGCCCCCGCGCCCCAGGTCGAACACGCAGGCCGCGGGCACCACCGGCACCACATGCGCCGGATCGGGGCCGACCCGCACCCCGCGACCTCGCTCCTCCAGCCACGCCATCACCCCGCCCGCCGCGTCCAGGCCGTACGCGCTGCCGCCCGTCAGGACGACCGCCTCCACCCGCTGCACCAGGTTGCGCGGGTCCAGCGCGTCCGTCTCCCGGGTGCCGGGGCCGCCGCCGCGCACGTCCACCGCCGCGACCGCCCCGCCCTCGGGCGCCAGCACGACCGTCGTGCCGGTGAGCCAGCCGTCACCGGCGCGCCCCGCGTGCCCGACCCGCAGCCCCGCCACATCGGTCAGCCCCCCGGCCCGCCCGGATTCCCTCGGTACGTCACGTGTCGTCATGCAGCATGCGTACCACGCGAGTTGCCCGCCCGGGCCGCCCGGGCCATCCGTGCCGCCGGCGGCCTCAGGCCGACTCGGCCCGGACCATCCGCGACGTCAGCGTCACCCCGGTCGCCACCGCGAGCGCCGCGACGACCCCCGCCGCCAGCACCGCCCAGCGTCCCGCGAACGTGCACGCGAGCACCGCCAACGCCGTCACCGGAAGCACCAGTTGCTGCGCGAGCCCGACCTTGAAGAACCGCGAGTGCAGCGCCCACACCGTGAACAGATACACCGCCCCCGGGATCGTCACGGCCGCCGACGCCGCCGTCTCCGAGATGTGCGCCTTGCCCACGGCCTGCTCCACCGCGACCTCGATCCCCGCCCCGATCGCCGCCGCCGACGCGAAGATCAAATAGTGGCCGTAACCCCACAGGAACGCCTGGCTGTTGGAGCGCAGATGGCCGTGGATCGGCACCACGAAGTAGATCCACCAGGCGGCGAAGACGAGGAGGAGCCCGCCCGTGGCGATCGGAAGCAGCTCGCCGAGCGCGTCGTTCTCGTCGATGCCCGACTTCACCGCGACCGTCGCCGCGGCGATCGTCTCGCCGAGCACGATGATCGTGAAGAGGCCGTACCGCTCGGAGATGTGGTGCGGGTGCCAGGGCGTCGTCCTGGCCCGCTCCGCCCACGTCGGCACCGCCATCTCGGCGATCGCCATCACCAGGAACGTCCAGGGCCGCGCCCCCTCCGGCAGCACCAGGAGCCCCAGCCAGCCCACCTGGCACAGCGCGACCCCGCCCGCGTACCGCAACGCCGTGCGCCGCTCCGCCCCTGTCGTCGAGGCCGCCGCCCGCAGCCACTGCGTGATCAGCGCGAGCCGCATGATCAGGTAGCCGAGCCAGACGACCAGGAACTGGTGGTCCTGGAAGGCCTTCGATACCCCCGCCGCGAGCACCAGGACACCGGCGATCTGGATGAGCGTCACCACGCGGTAGAGGGTGTCGTCGTTGTCGTAGGCCGACGCGAACCAGGTGAAGTTCATCCACGCCCACCAGATCGCGAAGAACACCATCGCGTAGTTGAGGACCCCCTCCCCCGGATGCCCCTCCGCGACCGCGTGCACCAGCTCCACGCCGGCCTGCGCCACCGCCACCACGAAGCAGAGGTCGAAGAAGAGCTCCAGCGGTGTCGCGGCGCGGTGTTCCTCCTCCCTGCCGCGGGCGACCATCGGCCGCAGCGGGGGAGGCGGGGCGGGCGGGGCGGGGGCGCTGGGAGGGGGAGTTGTCGACGTCATGGGGCAAGGACAGCAGAGCCCGGCGGCCCCTCGGCCCTGGTCGGGCCGTGTCGGGGCGGGAGCACCCGGGTGGGTGGTGGCGGCACGCCCTCGCCTGGCGCGGACCGGGATCAATGCGGGGCCCCGGGTGGCCCGGGCGGGAGCGGAACGGAGCCGTAGTGCGCTTGGGACGTGCCCGGCGGACGCCGACGTACCCTGGAAGCATGAGCACCGCCCCCGCCCCCGAACCGCGCGATCCGAAGGACGCGAAGCCCCGGCAGGCCGCCAAGAAGCCGGCGAGCGCGCTGGTCTTCGACGACCCGCTGTCGCAGCAGTCCTCGGACGACACGGACCGTGGGTGGGGTGAGCGGCCGACGGCGGCCGGTGACAGCGCCGCCGACCTCGCCCGCTTCCTGGACGAGAAGCCGCCCCACCACATCTGAGCCCACCGGGGCGCAGCCGCCCCGGACAGCCCCCGGGCTACTGCGTCGAGCCGCCCGGCCCGGCCCCGCCACCGGGCCCGCCAGTGCTCCCAGGCCCGCCACCGGTTCCGGAACCGCCGCTGGCCCCGGAGCCACCGCCGGTCCCCGAACCACCGCCACCCGGCCGGTCCCCGTCGCTCGAGCCCCGCTGGGCGACCAGCGCGTCGCGGATCTCCTTGAGCACCTCCAGCTCGGAGACTTCCATGACCTCCTGCGTGCCCTCCTTCGCCGCCTGCCGTGCGGCCTGCTTGGCGAGGTACTTCGCCATCGGCATGACCATCAGGAAGTAGACGACCGCCGCGGTGATCACAAAGCTGAGGGTCGCGCTGAGCACCGAGCCCCACAAGATCGGGATGCCGCTGACGGCCTCGCCGTTCTTCACCACGCAGGGGGCTTTCAGGCAGGAGCTGTAGTGATCGAGATCCTTGGTGCCCATGGCGCCGACCAGCGGGTTGATGACGCCCTTCACCACCGAGTTCACGATGTTCGTGAACGCGGCGCCGATGACCACCGCGACCGCCAGATCGACGACATTGCCGCGCATCAGGAAGGCCTTGAAGCCCTGCCAGATGCCCGGATCCTTCTTCTCGCTCACCACTGGGCCTTTCGTTGCATGTGCGGATTGTGCGGCAAACCGCGTTGCAACCTACGGCAGCGCGTGGCAGCCCTGTCCAATTCGATAACGCGAATGAGCGACTTGACAGACGATCGGCCCGCCCGCAAACGCCCAGGTCCGGTGGGCGAGTCCCCGTCGGCCGCCTCATCGCAGCGTCACCGCCAGGCGCGCGGTCGCGCTCGCCCCGGCCAGTCGGGCCGCCGTCGCCCGCGGCACCGAGAGGACGATCAGCGCCCCGCCCTCGACCGCGCTGTCGGGGGACTCCGGCACTTCGGACACCCGGGCCCCGACCGCGACCACCCGCGCCGCCGCCCCGCCCGCCACCCCGGAACCGGCCGAACCCGCCGAGCCCACGCCGGGGCCGTCCGCCGCCGAGCCGTCCGCCGCGACGACGTCCACCCGGTCCCCCGGCCGCAGCAGCCGCACCGTCGCCGCGTCCGCGATCCGCACCGGTGCCGCCACCAACCGGGCGGCCCGCCGCGGTCGTTGACGTACTCCGTCGCCGCCCCGCTCCTCCGCGGCCATGGCCGCCGCCGAACCCCGCGGGCGCGGCTGCTCGGGCTCGGGCGGGCCCGCGGCCGCGAGCGCGGCGGCGGTCATCGCGAGGCCCGCGGCCATCGCCCGCCTGCGGTGCCGCATCAGCCGCCGCAGGCGGCGGCGTCCGCCGCGCACGTGCAGCGGGGAGAAGTGCGGCACCTGACAGGGCGGCGGCGCACCACTGCCCCCGCCACCCGCGCCGCCGCCGGACACCGCCAAGTGCGGCTCCTCGTCCTCTCGTTGAGAAGCCGTGTGGGAAGCCGCATGAGCAGCCGTGTGGGAAGCCGTACGAGGAGCCGTGTGAGAAGCCGTACGAGAAGGAACGCGTGCCATGACGACCACCGCCTGCCGTGAGAAGCGAGAAGGGAGTAGTGAGAGTTCGGATCCCGGTCCGGACTCCGTTTCCCGTTCTCACGATGCAGCCCCGCGCCCCACCCCCGCTGAGCCCCGTGCACTACTCGCCGGTTGTGGACAACTCCCTCACCCGAAGGGGAAGTTCCACCCCTCGGCCGCCGGTCGGCGAACCCCTACGGCAGCCGAACTCCTACGGCAGCCGAATCCCCGTCTCCATCCCGCCCAGCGCCCCCACGCACAGACAGTCCCGTTCCTCGGGGGCCGGCAGCCCCGCCACCGCGTCGAACAGGACCGCCCGCAGCCGGTCCACATTCGAGGCGAAGACCCGCATGACCTCCTCGTGCGAGACCCCCTCGCCGGACTCGGCGCCCGCGTCCAGGTCGGTGACCAGGGTCAATGAGGCGTAGCAGAGCTCGAGTTCGCGGGCGAGGATCGCTTCGGGGTGGCCGGTCATGCCGACCACGGACCAGCCCTGCGCGGCGTGCCAGCGCGACTCGGCGCGGGTCGAGAAACGTGGGCCCTCGATCACGACGAGCGTGCCGCCGTCCACCGGCTCCCAGTCCCGGCCGCGGGCGGCCTTGAGCGCGGCGGCGCGTCCCGCCGGGCAGTAGGGGTCGGCCAGCGACACGTGCACGACGTTCGGTGTGCTGCCGTCCGCCAGCGGCAGCCCGTCGAAGTAGGTCTGCGGGCGCCCCTTCGTACGGTCCACGAGCTGGTCGGGCACCAGCAGCGTGCCGGGGCCGTACTCGGGCCGCAGCCCGCCCACGGCGCACGGGGCGAGCACCTGGCGCACGCCCACGGAGCGCAGCGCCCACAGGTTGGCGCGGTAGTTGATGCGGTGCGGCGGCAGATGGTGGCCGCGGCCGTGCCGGGGCAGGAACGCCACCCGTCGGCCCGCGATCTCACCGAGGAACAGGGAGTCGCTGGGGGAGCCGTACGGGGTGTCGACGTGTACTTCGGTGACGTCGTCGAGGAAGGAGTAGAAGCCGGAGCCGCCGATGACGCCGATCTCGGCCTGAGTCGCGTTCGCCGTGTTCACCATGGCCAGCACAGTAGTAGGGCCGGAAATCACGCGGGAGACCGGCCGCACGCGGTCCCCCGCGAACGCCCCCGCAGCCTCCACGAACGCCCGGCCGCCCCCCCCGCAAACGCCGAGAACCCCGCCGTCGTACGACAGCGGGGTCCTGGAGAGATCCTGGGAGTCGCCTGGTCAGGCCGCCGAGGAGCTCGTCGACGAACCGGCCGACGAGGAGGAAGAGCTCGGCGACGAAGACGACGTGGAGGAGGACGACGAAGAGGACGAGGCCGACGAAGAACCGGACGACGGCTTGGCGTCCGCCGACTTCGACGCGGAGGACGACCCCGGCGAGCTGCTCGACGACGACCCGCGGCTGTCGTTGCGGTAGAAGCCGGAGCCCTTGAAGACGATGCCGACCGCCGAGAACACCTTCTTGAGGCGTCCGTCGCAGCTCGGGCACACGGTCAGGGCGTCGTCGGTGAACTTCTGCACCGCCTCGAGGCCCTCGCCGCACTCGGTGCACTGGTACTGGTACGTCGGCACTTGCTTCCTCCTGGCACTCTCACTCGATGAGTGCTAACGACGCTCCATAGTGACGTATTCCGCGGGATCAGTCCACCGCGACCGGCGTCCGGTGACCGACGCCACGTGCGACGGTCCGCCCCGATGACTTCGGGGTGAGCCGCGACCGCAGGGTCAGCAGCACGGTCAGCGCGAGGGCCGTGCCGCCGAGCGGCACCAGGAATCCGGCGCCGTCCCAGAAGCGGTCCTCGAGCTGTCCGGCGACCGTGACGGCCGCCGCCTGCCCGAGCGCGACCGCGCCGGTGAGCCAGGTGAAGGCCTCCGTGCGCGCGGTCGGCGGGACCAGGCTGTCGACCAGGGTGTAGCCGGTGATCAGGGCGGGCGCGATGCAGACGCCGACGAGCAGGCCGAGCCCGGCGAGCAGCAGCACGGAGTGCGCGGCCCACAGGCCGGACGCCATCAGCGTCAGGGCGGCGTATCCGAGGACGAGCCGCCGCTGCGGGGCGATCTTCCAGGCGATGGCGCCGCAGGCGACTCCGGAGAGCATGTTTCCGGCGGCGAACGTGCCGTACAGGACTCCGTTCAGGCCGGGCTGTCCGATGGACTCGGTGAAGGCGGCGAGGGAGACCTGCATGCCGCCGAAGACGGTGCCGATGCCGAGGAACGCGACGATCAGGACGCGCACGCCGGGCACCCGGAGGGCGGAAACGTGCTCCACGCGCGCGTGGGCGTCGTCGCCCGCGGCGGAGGGCTGCGGCTGGGTGCTCTTCTGCGCCGCGAACAGCAGACCGCCGACGAGGGTCAGACCGGCCTCCGTGAGGAGTCCGGCCGCCGGGTCGACGCCGGTGCACAGCGCGGTGGCGACCAGCGGGCCGAGGACGAAGGTCAGCTCGTCGGTGACGGACTCGAAGGCCGCCGCGGTCTGCGCGAGCGGGGTGCCCTGGAGCTTGACGCCCCAGCGGGCTCGCACCATCGGCCCGATCTGCGGTGTCGAGGCACCGGCGGGCACCGCGGCCGCGAAAAGGGCCCACAAGGGGGCGTCGGACAGCGCGAGGACGGTGAGCGTGACGACGGACGCCGCGTGCACGAGCACGCCGGGCAGCAGCACCGCGCGCTGCCCGAACCGGTCGGCGAGCTTGCCCACGAAGGGCGCGAACACCGCCATGGAGACGCCGGTGACCGCCGAGACGGCACCGGCGACTCCGTACGAGCCGGTGGTGTGCTGCACGAGCAGCACGATGGAGATGGTCAGCATCGCGAACGGCTGTCGCGCGGCGAATCCTGGGAGCAGGAAGGTCCAGGCGCGCGGGGTGCGCAGCAGCTGTCCGTAGCCCGGGCGGGGCTCGGTGACCGTGGATGCCACGGCCCTTGCCTTTCTGCTGCCTGGTAGCGCGCCCGTGCGGGGGCGCCGAGAGCTGTCCTCTTGCGCAGAACTGCGGTAGATACCGGGCCGCCCACTGCGGGGGCGCCGCGGCCGCCATACGGTCGCGCCAGCTCTGCTTCAGACAGAGTTGGTTCGATCAGGTCGGTACATACGTACATCGGTACGTACAGAGTGTGCCTTCATCGTACAGGCGCTGCGCAAGCGGCACCTGTGATTACGAGAAGTGAGACCCCCGCCACCTGCGATTGCCCCCTCACTGCTGCCCGCCCTCGGGGGGCACCCCCAGCCAGCCCACCAGCTTGCCGCCCTGGGCGACCGCCCGCAGTCGCTGCTCGGCCGCGTCGCGCACCGGGTCCGTGGCCACCACCAGGAGCTCGTCGTCGTGCCGCAGCACGGTCGTCGGGCCGGGTACGAAGGAGTTGCCGTCGCGCACGACGAGGGTGACCGCCGACCCCTTGGGCAGCCTCAGCTCGCCGATCTCGACGCCGTGCAGGCGGGAGCCCTCGGGGACCGGCACCGAGAGCAGATGACCCCGCAGCCGCTCCAGGGGAGCCGACTCGATGCCCAGGTCGGAGGCCTCCGTGCCCTTGCCGACGCCGAGGATCCTGGCGAGTCCCGGCAGCGTGGGGCCCTGCACCAGGGTGTAGACGACGACCAGGACGAAGACGATGTTGAAGATCTCTTCGCTGTTCTCGACGCCGTTCACCATCGGGATGGTGGCCAGGATGATGGGCACGGCGCCGCGCAGTCCGGCCCAGGACATCAGGGCCTTCTCCTGCCAGGGCATCTTGAACGGCAGCAGGCTCAGCACGACCGCCAGGGGCCGGGCGACCGCGGTCAGGATCAGCCCGGTGATCACCGCGGGCCAGATGTCGTCGAGCAGGTGGTGCGGCGTCACCAGCAGGCCGAGCAGCACGAACATGCCGATCTGGGCGATCCACCCGACGCCTTCGGCGAAGCCGCGGGTGGCCGCCCAGTGCGGCAGCTTGGCGTTGCCGAGCACCATGGCGGCCAGGTACACGGCGAGGAATCCGCTGCCGTGGGCGAGGGCTCCGGCGGCGTAGGCGGCGACGGCGATGGCCATCACCGCGATCGGATAGAGACCGGAAGCGGGCAGGGCCACGTGCCGCAGTCCGTACGCGCCGAGCCAGCCCACCGCGAGCCCGATGGCCGCGCCGATGGCCAGCTCCAGGGCTATCTCGCCCACCAGGACGTACCAGTGGTGCACCGGCCCCGCGGTGGAGAAGGCGACGACCAGGATGACCACCGGGGCGTCGTTGAAGCCGGACTCCGCCTCCAGGACGCCCGTCACCCGGGGCGGGAGCGGCACCCTGCGCAGCACGGAGAAGACGGCCGCCGCGTCCGTCGAGGACACCACCGCGCCGATGATGAGCGCCGGGCGCCAGTCGAGCCCGACGAGGTAGTGCGCGGCGGCGGCCGTCACGCCGACGCTGACGGCGACGCCGACGATCGCGAGGGAGGCCGCGGCGGGCAGGGCCGGCTTGATCTCCTTCCACTTCGTCCCGAGGCCGCCCTCGGCCAGGATCACGACGAGCGCCGCGTAGCCGATGACCTGGGTGAGCTGGGCGTTGTTGAAGGTGACGTTGCCGATGCCGTCCTGGCCCATGGCGACGCCGATGCCGAGGTAGAGCAGCAGGCTGGGCAGCCCGCTGCGCGAGGAGAGGCGCACCGCGACGACCGCGACGAGCAGGACGAGTGAACTGATGAGCAGAAGCTGATTGAGGTCGTGGACAGACAGGGGCCGTTCCTTCCGTCGTGCGAGCCGTGATGCTTCGTTACGTTACCTAAGCTTTAACGCGCTCTTGACGCGCGCCCCCGCGCCCCATCTATCATCTCCGAACCTTCGTTCGATGCCGCTCCAGTGCGGCGCACTGGGATTCCTCGGTGCGGTACGCGGGGATTCCGACTCCGCGTCCGGGGTCGTATCGCCCTGCGCCTATGGTTGCTCCAGCACTCCAGGACCCGCACAAGCCCCGCCCTGCCGCTCGCGAAGGACAGCAAGGACAGCGATGCCCTCCAACACCAACGCCTCTTCCGGTCGCAAGTCCGGTAGGAAGAAGGGGCGCCGAGCCCGACTGATCGTGATCGTGCTGGTCCTGGCCGTCGTAGGAGGCATCGGTTTCGGCGCGTACTGGAGCATCAGCACCGTCCGCGCCTCCTTCCCGCAGACCAAGGGATCCATCGAGCTGAAGGGCCTGTCGGGCGCGGTCGACGTGAAGCGCGACGGCAACGGCATTCCGCAGATCTACGCCGAGTCCGACGAGGACCTGTTCATGGCCCAGGGCTTCGTGCAGGCGCAGGACCGCTTCTGGGAGATGGACGTACGCCGCCATATGACCTCCGGCCGGCTCTCCGAGATGTTCGGCAAGAGCCAGGTCAAGACCGATGAGTTCCTGCGCACTCTCGGCTGGCACCGCGTCGCCAAGAAGGAGTACGACTCCAAGCTCTCGCCGCGGACGAAGAAGTACCTCCAGGCGTACGCCAAGGGGGTCAACGCCTATCTCGACGGCAAGGGCGGCGAGGAGATCTCCGTCGAGTACGCGGCGCTGTCCTTCGAGAACGACTACAAGCCGCAGAAGTGGACGCCGGTCGACTCGATCGCCTGGCTCAAGGCCATGGCCTGGGACCTGCGCGGCAACATGCAGGACGAGATCGACCGCTCCCTGATGACCAGCCGCCTCGGCCCGTCGCAGATCAAGGACCTCTACCCGAAGTACCCGTACGACCTGCACAAGCCCATCGTCCAGGAGGGGCGCTACAACGGGGTCACCGAGAAGTTCGACGGTGACGACTCGGCGGGCGGCCAGACGCAGACCGGCACGGGCGGAACGGGCACCGGCACCGGCACCGGGGGCACTGGTACCGGCAACGGCGGCACGGGTACAGGCACCGGAACGGGCACAGGCTCCGGCACCGGCGGCACCGCGGGAACCGGCCTCTCCGGCGGCACCCAGAACCCCGCAGGCAGCGGCCTGCAGTCCCAGCTCTCCGGCCTCTCCGACGTCCTCGACAAGGTCCCGGACGCGGGCCTCGGCTCGAACGGCAACGGCATCGGATCCAACTCGTGGGTGGTCTCCGGAGACCACACCATCACCGGCAAGCCTCTCCTTGCCAACGATCCGCACCTCGCGCCGCAGTTGCCGTCCGTCTGGTACCAGATGGGCCTGCACTGCCGGTCCGTGTCGTCGAAGTGCCAGTACGACGTCAGCGGCTACACCTTCTCCGGCATGCCCGGCGTGGTCATCGGCCACAACCAGGACATCGCCTGGGGCATGACGAACCTCGGTGCCGACGTCACCGACCTCTACCTGGAGAAGTTCACCGCCGACGGCTACCAGTACGACGGCAAGGTCCTGCCCTTCAGGTCCCGCGAGGAGAAGATCAAGGTCGCGGGCGGCAAGACCAAGACCATCACGGTCCGCGAGACGAACAACGGCCCGCTGATCTCCGACCGCGACGACGAACTCGTCAAGGTCGGCAAGAAGGCCCAGGTCGACGCGTCCGCCCCGGACCGCGGCGACGGCTACGGCATCGCGCTGCGCTGGACCGCGCTGGAGCCCGGCAAGTCCATGGACGCCGTCTTCGAGCTCAACAGGGCCAAGGACTTCAAGGACTTCCGCAAGGCAGCCGCCTCCTTCGAGGTGCCCTCGCAGAACCTGATCTACGCCGACACCAAGGGCAACATCGGCTACCAGGCGCCCGGCAGGATCCCCACCCGCGGCAAGGGCGACGGCTCGCTCCCCTCGCCCGGCTGGGACCCCGCCTACCGCTGGGGCAAGCCCATCTCGCAGGACGCGCTGCCGTACGAGTACAACCCCAAGCGCGGCTACATCGTCACCGCCAACCAGGCCGTGATCGACGACAGCGACGCCGAGAAGTACCCGTACAAGCTCACCTCGGACTGGGGCTACGGCGCGCGCAGCCAGCGCATCGAGGACCTCATCAAGTCCAAGACGAAGAACGGCGGCAAGATCTCCACGGAGGACATGCGGCTGATGCAGACGGACAACAGCAGCGAGATCGCCCGGCTGCTCGTGCCCAAGCTGCTGAAGATCGACATCAGCGACAAGCACGTCCGTGAGGCGCAGAAGCTCCTGGAGGGCTGGGACTACACCCAGGACGCCGACTCGGCCGCGGCCGCGTACTTCAACGCGGTCTGGCGCAGCATCCTGCAGCTCTCCATCGGCAACAAGCTGCCCAAGGAGCTGCGGGTCAAGGGCCAGTGCCTGTCCGTGGAGCCCGCGGGCAACACCCGCCCCGCCGACGAGGAGAACCGGGTCCGCGAGTGCGGCGAGCGCGACGCGGACTCCGCGCAGCCCGACGGCGGCGACCGCTACTTCGAGGTGATCCGCAAGATCCTCGACGACCAGGACAACGACTGGTGGAAGACGCCGGGCACGCGCACGGACGCGGAGACCAAGAACCGCGACCAGCTGTTCGCGCGGGCCATGGAGGACGCCCGCTGGGACCTGACGGCCAAGCTCGGCAAGGACATCGACACCTGGAGCTGGGGCCGCCTTCACACCCTCACGCTGAAGAACCAGACCCTCGGCACCGACGGTCCCGGCTGGCTCCAGTGGGTGCTCAACCGCGGCCCCTGGAAGCTGGGCGGCGGCGAGGCCACGGTCAACGCCACCGGCTGGAACGCGGCGGGCGGCTACGGAGTGATCTGGGTGCCGTCGATGCGGATGGTCGTGAACCTGAAGGACCTCGACAAGTCCCGGTGGATCAACCTCACCGGCGCCTCCGGGCACGCCTACAGCGACCACTACACCGACCAGACCAGCAAGTGGATCAAGGGCGAACTGCTGCCGTGGGCCTACTCCGAGAAGGCCGTCGACGACAGCACGGACGACACCTTGGTGCTCAAGCCCTGACGGGCCGGTGACAGACGAAGGGGCCCTCCACGCGTGCGTGGAGGGCCCCTTCGCCGTCTTGGAGCCTGCCGTTCTGGAGCGCGCGCCGGTCACTCCAGCAGCGTGCGCCGGTCACGCGAATCGGCGTACCGCCGAAGGTGTCACCACCGCGTGCACCGGAAGGTCGTGCGCCTCCCCGGGGATGTGCGCGACGACTTCGGAGTCGTACAGGAGCACCACGAGCGCGGGCGAGAGGGCCGCGCGCGCCAGGCGGGCGAGCACCCGGTCGTACGACCCGCCGCCGCGTCCGAGCCGCGTCCCGCGCGCGTCCACCGCGAGCCCCGGGAGCAGCACGGCGTCCGCCTCCAGGACGGCGTCAGGACCGAGCCGCGGCCCCGCGGGCTCCAACAGCGTCATTTTTCCCGTGTGTTGTACGTGGACGAGGGAGTCGGGTCCGTCGTACGCGGCCCAGTCCAGGTCGTTGTCGGGGAGCAGGACGGGCAGCAGGACCCGCGTCCCGCGCGCGTGGAGGGCGTCCAGAAGAGCGCGGGTACCGGGCTCGGTGCCTACGGAGACGTACGCCGCGACCGTGCGGGCGCCGGAGAGTTCGGGGAGTTCGAGTGCGTGCTCGGCCAGGGCCGCGGCCGCCTTCCGCGTGTCACCGGGCGTCAACCCGCTTCTTACCGCGAGGATCTCTCCCCGCAATGTGCGCTTGTTTCCCTTGCCCGGGCCGGGTTGATCCATGGTGAACTCACAAATCCTTCCTATTGTGCTCACATATGGGCCAATATTCCGGAGCCGCAGATTCCTCACATAGGCACCGGTTAAGGTAACGCTCATGACTGAGTCTCACCCCAAGATCACCAAGGCTGTCATCCCAGCAGCGGGTCTTGGCACGCGCTTCTTGCCCGCCACGAAGGCCACGCCCAAGGAGATGCTGCCGGTCGTCGACAAGCCGGCGATCCAGTACGTGGTCGAGGAGGCCGTCGCCGCGGGCCTGGACGACGTCCTGATGATCACGGGGCGCAACAAGCGTCCCCTGGAGGACCACTTCGACCGCAACTACGAGCTGGAGTCCGCCCTGGCGAAGAAGGGCGACGAGTCCCGGCTCGCGAAGGTCCAGGAGTCCAGCGACCTGGCGACCATGCACTACGTCCGCCAGGGCGACCCCAGAGGCCTCGGTCACGCCGTCCTGTGCGCCGCTCCGCACGTAGGCCGGGAGCCGTTCGCCGTGCTCCTCGGCGACGACCTGATCGACCCGCGCGACCCGCTGCTCGCGCGCATGGTCGAGATCCAGGAGCGGCACGGCGGCAGCGTCATCGCGCTCATGGAGGTCGCGCCCGAGCAGATCCACCTCTACGGCTGCGCGGCCGTGGAGGCCACCGCCGAGGCCGACGTCGTCAAGGTGACCGACCTGGTCGAGAAGCCCGAGCCGGCGGACGCCCCGTCGAACTACGCGATCATCGGCCGCTATGTCCTCGACCCCCATGTCTTCGACATACTGCGCAAGACCGAGCCGGGCCGCGGCGGCGAGATCCAGCTCACCGACGCGCTCCAGCAGCTCGCGGCGGACGAAAAGGTCGGCGGTCCGGTGCACGGCGTGGTCTTCAAGGGCCGCCGCTATGACACCGGCGACCGCGGCGACTATCTGCGTGCCATTGTCAGACTCGCGTGCGAACGTGAAGACCTGGGCCCCGACTTCAAGGCCTGGCTTCGCAGTTACGTCACCGAGGAGATGTAGCACTTGAGCAGCAGCGGCACGACGACGCACCACGGCACCGGCCGGGACCAGCTCTGGTCGGTGGACGAGCATCTGGACGACATCCTCGCGACCGTCAGGCCGCTGGAGCCCATCGAGCTCCAGCTCCTCGACGCGCAGGGCTGCGTCCTCGTGGAGGACGTCACGGTGCCCGTCTCGCTGCCGCCCTTCGACAACAGCTCCATGGACGGGTACGCGGTGCGGGTCGCCGATGTCGCGGGCGCGGGCGAGGAGTTCCCCGCCGTCCTGACCGTCATCGGTGACGTCGCCGCGGGCCAGGGCGAGCAGCCCACCGTCGGCGCGGGCCAGGCCGCCCGCATCATGACCGGCGCCCCGCTGCCCCCCGGCGCCGAGGCCGTGGTGCCCGTGGAGTGGACCGACGGCGGGCTCGGCGAGGGCCCCGCCACCGGGATGCGCGCCCACAGCGCCGCCCCCGAGGGCGCCTCCGGAGAAGTCCGCGTGTACCGCCCCGCGGAAGCACGCGCGCACGTGCGCGCACAGGGCAGCGACGTCCGCGCGGGCGACCGCGCCCTGACCGCGGGCACGGTCCTCGGCGCCCCGCAGATCGCCCTGCTCGCCGCGATCGGCCGGGGCACGGTCAAGGTGCGCCCGCGCCCGCGCGTGGTCGTCCTGTCCACCGGCAGCGAACTGGTCCAGCCCGGCGAGGAGTTGGGCGACGGGCAGATCTACGACTCCAACAGCTTCGCCCTCACCGCCGCCGCCCGCGAGGCCGGAGCGATCGCCTACCGCGTCGGCGCGGTCACCGACGACGCCGAGACCCTGCGCGCCACCATCGAGGACCAGCTCATCCGCGCCGACTTGGTCGTCACGACGGGCGGCGTCAGCGTGGGCGCGTACGACGTCGTCAAGGAAGCCCTGGACTCCATCGGCGACCCGGACGACGAGGAGGGCCTCGGCGCGGGCGGCGGCGTCGAGTTCCGCAAGCTCGCCATGCAGCCCGGCAAGCCGCAGGGCTTCGGCGCCATCGGCCCCGACCACACCCCGCTGCTCGCCCTGCCGGGCAACCCCGTGTCCTCGTACGTCTCCTTCGAGATCTTCGTACGTCCCGCCGTGCGCGCCCTGATGGGTCTGCCGGACGTCCACAGGGCCACGGTCCGCGCGCGGCTCGCCGCCGACGAGGCCCTGACCTCGCCGGCCGGGCGGCGCCAGTTCCTGCGCGGGCGGTACGACGCCGACGCGGGCACGGTGGCCCCGGTCGGCGGCGCGGGTTCGCACCTCGTCGCCGCCCTGGCGCAGGCGGACGCGCTGATCGTCGTCCCCGAGGACACGACGTCCGTCGAGCCCGGCACGGAGGTCGACGTGGTGCTGCTCGGCTGACGGGCACGCAGGCCGGGCGGGGCGCGAGGGGCTCCGGCGAGGCGGCGGGCGGGGCGGTACTGTGTCGCGCACAGCAGGCCCGCGCACCGCACCGCGCGGAGCCCGGACCGGGAGCGCCACAGCACATGAGCACGCAGCAGCGACTGACGCACATCGACGAGGCGGGCGCGGCCCGCATGGTCGACGTATCCGAGAAGGACGTGACCGCCCGCACCGCGCGCGCCACCGGCCGTGTCCTCGTCTCGCCCCGCGTGATCGAACTGCTGCGGGGCGAGGGAGTGCCGAAGGGCGACGCCCTGGCGACCGCCCGCATCGCGGGCATCATGGGCGCCAAGCGCACCCCCGACCTGATCCCGCTGTGCCACCCGCTGGCCGTCTCCGGAGTCAAGGTCGACCTGACGGTCGCCGACGACGCCGTGGAGATCCTGGCCACCGTGAAGACGACCGACCGCACCGGCGTCGAGATGGAGGCCCTCACCGCCGTGAGCGTCGCCGCCCTCACCGTCGTCGACATGATCAAGGCCGTCGACAAGGGCGCCGTGATCACGGACGTGCGGGTCGAGGAGAAGACGGGCGGCAAGTCGGGCGACTGGCACCGCGAGGGCGCGGCGGGCGAGGTGAGCCGCGAGGGCGTGTCCGGCGACGGGGGCCGCGACGGCTCGTCCGGCGGCGTGAGCCACGACGGCGCGTCCGGGGACGGGAGCCGCGAGAGTGAGTCGCGGGACCGGAGCCGCGAGGGCGAGCCTGGCGGCCGGGGTGCCGAGGGCGAGTCCGGCGGACAGAACCGTGGCGGCGGCCAGAACCCCGAGGGAGCCCGAGCATGACGTACCGCGCGCTCGTCGTCACCGCCTCCAACCGCGCCGCCGCCGGCGTCTACGCCGACAAGGGCGGCCCGATCCTCGCCGAGGGCCTCGCCGCGCTCGGCTTCGCCGTGGACGGCCCCCGGGTGGTCCCGGACGGCGACCCCGTCGAGCAGGCCCTGCGCGAGGGCGTCGCGGCCGGGTACGACGTCATCCTCACCACCGGCGGCACCGGCATCTCGCCCACCGACCGCACGCCCGACGCCACCCGCCGCGTCGTCGACCACGAAGTGCCGGGCATCCCGGAGGCGATCCGCGCGTACGGCCGCGAGAAGGTGCCCACGGCCGCCCTCTCCCGGGGGCTCGCGGGCGTCGCGGGGCGCACCCTCATCGTGAACCTGCCGGGCTCCAGCGGCGGCGTACGCGACGGACTCGCCGTCCTCGAGCCCCTGTTGACGCACGCCGTCGACCAGCTCCGCGGCGGCGACCATCCGAGAACCGACGGGGGTGCGAGCTGAACAGCCCGAGCTGGCCCGTCGAGCTGACGGACGGCGATGTCGTCCTGAGGCCGATAAAACTGCGCGACCAGCGGGCCTGGCGGGAGGTCAACCGGCGCAACCGCGACTGGCTGCGCCCCTGGGAGGCCACGATCCCGCCGCCCACCCCCAGCGGCCCGGTCGCCCACCGCCCCACCTACCGGCAGATGGTCCGGCACCTGCGTGCCGAGGCGGCCGCGGGCCGCATGCTGCCGTTCGTCATCGAGTACCAGGGCCGCCTCGTCGGGCAGTTGACGGTCGCCGGGATCACCTGGGGATCGATGTGCTCGGCCCATGTGGGGTACTGGGTCGACGAGTCGGTGGCCGGGCGCGGCGTGATGCCGACCGCCGTGGCGCTCGCCGTCGACCACTGCTTCCGGACGGTCGGGCTGCACCGCGTCGAGGTCTGTATTCGGCCCGAGAACGCGCCCAGCCGCCGGGTGGTGGAGAAACTCGGATTCCGTGAGGAGGGGCTGCGGCCCCGCTATCTTCACATCGACGGAGCCTGGCGCGACCACCTCGTGTTCGCGCTCACCGTGGAAGAGGTACCGGAGGGGCTGCTGCACCGCTGGCAGCAGTCGCGGTCGCGGAAGACGGCCTGAGGGCGGCGGTTCCCCGGCAGAATGCCGCCTCTCTCATAAATGAAATGCCTGTTCGAAATTGATCGGTGAGTGACCGTTAAATTCGGTGCATCGTCGGCCTGTTGATCGCATCAGTCACAAAAAAAGTTCGAGATATCAGCCAGATCGTGCGACACACCGGCCCAATTGGCGGATGGCCTCGACAAAACCCCTCTACCGTGTGAGGCGTGAGCAGCAGCGGCCTCATCTACGCAGTCATCGTCGGGGCCTGGGCCGCCTACTTGGTGCCGATGTGGCTCCGTAGGCAGGACGAGCTCAACGAAGCCCGTCCGACGGAACGCTTCAGCACCGCCATCCGGCTGCTGTCCGGACGGGCGGGTATGGAGCGCCGGTACGCCAAGGACCTGCAAGCGCGCTCGCCCGAGGAAGGGGAGCCGCGCAGCGACCCGGACGCCGTGACCGACTCGGTCGACGTCCGGTCCTTCGCCGTGCCTCCGGAACAGGAACACGCCAGACCGCAGGGCCGTCCCGCCGCCGCCGAGCAGGCCCAGCAGGCCAGGCCCGGAGCCGAGCCGGCCCAGCAGGCCAGGCCGGGGGCCCAGGCGCGCCTCGGCGCGCGGCCCGGCGGAGGCACCGCCCCGGACCGGGCGAAGGCCCCGTCCCAGGCCCAGTCCCAGGCATCGCCCCAGGCCCCGTCCCCGGCCGCCCGCCGCGCCGCCGCGGCCGACGCCGCCGCGCGGGCCCGGCGCACCAAGGTGCTCGCGCGGCGCCGCCGCACGACCGTCATGCTGTTCGTCGCGTTCACGCTCGGCACGGTCGTCGCGGCGGTCGGAGGCCTCGCGTTCCTGTGGGCGCCCGCCGCGCCGGCCGCGCTGCTGAGCGCGTACATCGTCTATCTGCGCCGCCAGGAGCGCCGCCGCTTCACGTACACGATGGACCGGCGCCGGGCCGAGGCCGCGGCGCGGCGGCTGCGCGAGCGGCAGCCGCGCGGGCGCGAGGCGGGCGCCGAGCCCGCCGCCGAGGAGCCCGCCCCAGCGCCGGACCCCGGGCTCTCCGCGCTGGCCGCGGACCGTCGCGCCCTCGTCGAGCAGACCGACCACGCCGAGTGGGTCGACCAGCAGCGCGAGCGCCAGCACGGCCCCGGCCGCGGCGACAGCTGGGACCCGGTCCCGGTGCCGCTGCCGACGTACGTGACCGCGCCGGTCGCCCCCCGCGCCGGCGGCAGCGTCGACCTGGGCGCGCCCGACACCTGGAGCTCGGCCCGGTCCAGCGCCGCCACCCCGGCCGGCAAGTCCGCCGCGGACCGGGAGGCCTCGGCGCGCGCCGAGGCCCCCGCGCCCGCCGAGGAGCCGGGGGCCGAAGGCGCCGACGGCGGCCGCAGCGACGCCCGCCGCGCGGCCTCCGCCCGCCGCTCCCGCGAGCGCGGCCGCACCCCGCTGTTCGACCAGTACGACGACGGCGCCGACGGACGCCCGCGCGCCGCCAACGAGTGACGCGCGGGCGCGGCCCGGCGCGCCTCCCTGACCAGCCAGGAACGGATTTCCAAGCACCCGGACGGGGATGCTAGAGTTTCACTCGTTGCAAGGGCCTGTGGCGCAGTCCGGTAGCGCACCTCGTTCGCATCGAGGGGGCCAGGGGTTCAAATCCCCTCAGGTCCACTGCACATGAAGATCCCGCCCGATCGAAAGATCGGGCGGGATCTTTGCGTTATCGAGCGGGATCTTTGCGTTGGGGGAGCCCCCGGGAGCCCCGGCGCCCGGAGGCTCCCCCGTGCTTCAGTCCGGCAGGACGGCGAGGTGCAGGGCGCGCAGGCGGGCCGGGGCGGCGATGACCTCGTACGAAGTGATGGTGCCGGACTCGACGGTGAGGGTGAGGGCCAGGAGCAGGCGGCCGCCCGGGGCCACGACGATGCCGGGGGCGCCGTCGACCAGGGCGGTGGCCGCGTGCCGGGCGTTCCGGGTGAGCAGGACGGTCTCGCGGGCGACGGCCGCGGCGCCGCGGATCTCGGCGGCGGCGCCCAGCGGGAGCGCGGCGGGGTCGGCGCGGCGGACGACGTCGGGGGCCAGGACCGCGAGCAGGGCGTCGAGGTCGCCGCCGCGGGCCGCCGCGAGGAAGGCCTCGACCACGTGCCGGTGCTCGGCGAGTTCCGCCTCCGGGGCGGCCGGAGTGCCGCGCACCTTGCCGCGGGCGCGGCTCGCCAGCTTCTTCGTGGCCACCGGCGAGCGCTCCACGATGGGGGCGATCCGGTTGAACGGCACGGCGAACGAGTCGTGCAGCACGAACGCGACGCGTTCCGCCGGGCTCAGGGTGTCGAGCACCACGAGCAGGGCGCGGCCCACCGAGTCGATCAGGAGCGCTTCCTCCTCCGGGCCGTGCGCGTCGGCACGGGCGATGTGGTCGGGGATTCCGTCGCCGGTCAGGTCCTCCCGGCGGGACGCGCGGGTGCGCAGCATGTCGAGGCAGATGCGGGAGACGACCGTGGTCAGCCAGCCCGGCAGGTTCTCGATCCGCTCGGCGGCTCCGGCCGCTCCGGGCACTTCGGGGGCTTCGGCGGTCCCGGCGGCCCCCGCGTTCGTGCGGTCGAGGCGCAGCCACGTCTCCTGGACGGCGTCCTCGGCCTCGCTCAGGGAGCCCAGCATGCGGTACGCGACGCCGAGCAGCCGGCCGCGCTGCGCCTCGAAGCGGTCCGCGAGTCCGGCCTGCTCGTCCGCGAGTCCGGTCTGCTCGTCCATCGGGCCCGTCGGTCCCATCGGTCACCTTTCCCCGTCGTGCTCCGTCACCTCCTTGACGTAGGCGACCGGATCAAATGTGACAGGAGCGAGTGGGATGAGTGACATGAACGGGTTTCTGCTGCATCTGGACTCCAGTGCCGACCGGCGTGGGGAGTCGTCCGTGACCCGGCGGCTGACGGGTCTCTTCGCGCGGATCTGGCGGGAGCGGTACGGGCACGCCGGGTACCGCCACCGGGACCTGGCCGCCGAGCCGGTGCCGCTGGTGGGGTCCGGTTTCGTGGGGCTCGGGACGCGGGTGGAGCGGCAGGGTGTCGTACCGCTGGAGAAGGTGGCGGCGCTGGTCGAAGGGGCCGAGGAGGAGCGGGAGTGGGCGCTGACGCTGCCGCTGATCTCGGAGCTGCGGGCGGCGGGGACGGTGCTGCTCGGCGTGCCCATGTACAACTTCGGGGTGCCCGCCGCCCTGAAGGCGTGGATCGACCGCGTGACCTTCCCGGGGGCGTACACCGACCCGGACAGCGGGCGGCCGCTGCTCGGCGGGACGCGGGTCGTGGTGGTCGCCGCGTGCGGCGGCGGGTACGGGCCGGGGACGCCGCGCGAGAGCTGCGACTTCCAAGTGCCGTATCTGCGGGCGTACTTCGGCAACCTCGGGGTGGCCGAGGACGAGCTGCACGTCGTGCGGGCCGAGCTGACGCGGTCCGGGGACATTCCCGGGCTCGCCCAGTTCCAGGGCATGGCGGCGGACTCGCTGGCGGCGGCGCGGGAGGAGGTGGCCGAGCTGGCCGTACGTCCTTACGGCGGCCGTCCGCCCGCTTAGTACGGCGGGCCTACCGCAGGGGCTTGGCGTAGCAGCGGCTCAAGGGGGAGAAGCGGTAGTGGCCGAAGAGGGTGCAGGGGGTGTAGCCGCTGGAGGTGTAGAGGGATATCGCCTCCGGCTGCTTCGTGCCGGTTTCCAGGACCATGCGGGTGCGGCCCGCCTCGCGGGCGTCGTCCTCCAGGGCCGCCAGGATGCGGCGGGCGAGACCGAGCCCGCGGGCCTCCGGCGTCACGTACATGCGCTTGATCTCGGCGTCGCCGTCCGCGTAGCCCTCGCCGTTCTCGTCCATCACGCGCCAGCCGCCCGTGGCCAGCGGCGTGCCCGCGTCGTCGTACGCGATCAGGTACAGGCCGTACGGCGGCTCGAACATCGACGGGTCGAGAGGCGTCACGTCGCCTTCGTCCTCGTAGCGCTCGGCGTACTCGAGCTGGACGCGGTCGTTCAGCTTGACGGCGTCCGGGTGGTCGAAGGCGACGGGCTGTATGTTCATGCTCTCCATCGTACTTCTATGCAGGGCCCGGGAGGGGCGGCGACGGGATTCAGGGCGCTCACCAGTGTGCCGGTAGGGTGCCGGGATGCTCACAGTGACTTCCGTGAATGTGAACGGCCTGCGTGCCGCCGCCAAGAAGGGCTTCGTGGAGTGGCTCGCCGGGACCGGCGCGGACGTGCTGTGTCTGCAGGAGGTGCGGGCCGAGCCGCAGCAGCTGCCGGAGGAGGTGCGCGACCCCGACGGCTGGTACGTCACGCACGCCCCGGCCGCCGCGAAGGGCCGCGCCGGGGTGTCCCTGTACACGCGGCGCGAGCCGGAGCGGGTGCAGGTCGGCTTCGGCTCGGCGGAGTTCGACGGCAGCGGGCGCTACGTCGAGGCGGACCTGCCCGGCGTCACCGTCGCGAGCCTCTACCTGCCCTCGGGCGAGGTCGGCACGGAGCGGCAGGACGAGAAGATCCGGTTCATGGGGGAGTTCCTCGTGTACTTGAGGGAGCTCAAGGTGCGGGCCGCCGCCGAGGGGCGTGAAGTCCTGGTCTGCGGCGACTGGAACATCGCCCACCAGGAGGCCGACCTCAAGAACTGGAAGGGCAACAAGAAGAACGCCGGGTTCCTGCCCGAGGAGCGGGCCTGGCTGACGGAGGTCTTCGAGGAGTACGGGGACGTGATGCGCGCCCTGCACCCGGAGCAGGAGGGGCCCTACTCCTGGTGGTCCTACCGGGGCCGCGCCTTCGACAACGACACGGGCTGGCGCATCGACTACCACGTGGCGACGCCGGGCCTCGCCGGCCGCGCCGTCAAGGGCTACGTCGAGCGGGCCGCCACGCACGCCGAGCGCTGGTCGGACCACGCGCCGGTGACCGTCGTCTACGAGTAGGCCGCGTGCCCGTCGTCTACGAGTAGGCCACTCGGCGACGCTCCGGCCAAGACACGGCGAAAAGTCCGGCAGAGGACTGTCCGGCCGCCGCGCGGCGTGACAGATTGCGGGCGCGCCCCTCACGACGAGGGGCGCGCCAACTGTCGGTCGCGCGGGGGTGCTTCATGTCTGCCGGTCCTTCCAGCGGTTCTGCCAGTGGTCCTGTCGGTGGTCCTGCCAGGAGGCTTTCCAGACGCGGGCTGTTGACCGGTGCCGCGGGCGCGGGGCTCGCGGGGGTGCTGCCCGCGGGGGCGGCGTACGCGTCCGCCGCCACGGCTCCGTACGCCACCGGCCCAGCCGTCCCGCCCGGCACCCCGCCCGTCCTCCTCACCGAGCAGGCGAGCAAGCGCCTCCTCCTGCTTGACCCGCGCCGCCGCGTCTGGGACCCGGCGGCCGATCCGTCCGTCGTGCGCTGGCAGTTCTCGCCCCTCGGCGACCCTCGTTACCGGGACCTCCGGCCGGAGGCGAGCTGGGTGTACCCGTGCGAGGCGAAGGTGCGGCGGCACCGGGGGCGGACCCTGGTACTGACGACGGCGTCCTTCGGGTTCGTGGCCGCCGTCGAGTACCCGTCGGGCCGTCGCTACTGGGGCACCGCGATCGGCCCCGGCGACGACCTGTTCAACCCGCACAGCGCGGAGATCCTGCCCGACGGCAACGTGGCGGTGGCGTGCAGCACGGGCGCGCTGGTGCGCGTGTACGCCGCCTCGCTCGGGCCGCACGCGACGCGGTACGCGGAGGACCGGCTCAAGGGCGCGCACGGGCTGCACTGGGACCGTGCGCGTCGCGTCCTGTGGGCGATCGGCGACGACGAGCTGGTGACGTACGAGGTGGGCGGGGCGCCCGCGCGCCCCACGCTCACCCGGGCCTCCGCCGTCGCCCTGCCGGTGGCGGTGCCGGGGAGGACGGCGGGCGGGCACGACCTGTTCCCGGTGGCGGGGCGGCCGGGGCGGCTGTGGGTGACCACCAACGCGTCCGTCTTCCAGTACGTGAAGCGGACGGGGGAGTTCGTACGTGACTACGCCGGGCACGAGCTCATCGACCGGGCGAAGGTGAAGGCCGTCGGCAACGACCCGCGCACCGGACAGGTCCTCAGCACGGTCCCGGAGAGCGGCCTGGAGGAGACCTGGTGGACCACCAAGGTCGGCGTCCACCGGCCGAGCGGTACTTACACCTTGGTCAACGGCGGTATATACAAGGCCCGTTGGTGGCTGCCGGTCTGACCGTCCGGCGGCCGGAAGAACCGAGTAGCGGGGGTTTGTGTGTTCCGATCCGTTTCCGTCCTGGGCGTGCTGGCCGTCGCCGCGCTGACCCTGGCGCCTCAGGGCGCCGCCCAGGCCGCGCCCGCCGCCGAGGCGCCGCCCGTCATCGTCACCCAGCAGCAGGCGCTCCTCGTCCTCGACCCGAACAAGCCGGTGTGGGACTTCAAGCGCGACCCGGCCGCCGTGAAGTGGGCCTTCGACCCGCGCACGGTCTCCGGGTACGAGGACCTGGACCCGGCGAAGAACTGGTCCAAGGGGCCGAACGAGGCGAAGGTCTACCAGCTGCGCGGCAAGACGTACGTGGCCACCGTGACCGGCAAGGGCTTCGCGGCCGTGGTGGAGTACCCGTCGAAGAAGCCGTACTGGAAGACCAGCAAGCTGATCACGCCCGACGACACGTACGCGTACAACCCGCACAGCATCGAGCTGCTGCCCACCGGCGAGGTCGCCGTCGCCAACTCCGGGCACACGGCCACCGGCCAGGCGCGCAGCGACCGCAACGTCTGCCTCTTCCCCACCGGGAACGCGACGGCCTCCAGCTGCGTCAAGCTGCTCCACGCGCACGGCGTGCAGTGGGACGCGGGCCGCAAGCGGCTGTGGGCCCTGGGCGGCGACCAGCTGAAGGCGTACAGCATCGACCGCGGCATCCCCGGGCAGCCGAAGCTGAAGGAGGACACGGCGCTCAGCACCAAGGTGCCGTGGGGCGCGGGGCACGACCTCGGCTTCGTGCCCGGCACCGGCCGGCTGTGGGTGGCCACCGGCACGCCCGTGTTCCAGTACGACATCGGCGCCAAGCGCTGGTACGGCGACACGAGCAAGGGCGCGCAGGAGGAGTACCCGGGCTGGCAGCAGGTCAGCCAGAGGGGCACGAAATCCGTGACGACCGACCCGGTGACCGGGCAGGTGATCACCGCCGTCGCGGAGAACGCCGAGCAGACCACGCACACCGCACAGCGGCACTTCCCCGAGGCGAGGCACGAGCTGTTCTGGGACGGGAACAAGTCCTACTTCTACAAGGCCCGGTGGTTCCGGCCCGTCACGATCGGCTGAGCCGTGCGGGGCGCAACGATCAGCTGAGCCGCGCGGCGCGCGGCCTAGGGCCGGCTGAGCCTGCGGTCCAGGGCCAGCGAGAGCTCCGCCTCGACCACGGCCTTGGCCAGGGGGCGCAGGTCGTCCACGGTCAGCTCCGCGTGCTCCGCGGCGTGGGTGAGCGTGAACGTGACGAACAACTCGGCCAGCGCGTTCGCGTGTTCGCGTACGCGCTGGCCCGCCTCCAGGACGTCCGCCAGCGGAACGCCCTTGCGTACCAGGGCCGTTGAGGCGTCGAGCAGGCGGCGGCTGATGTGCACGATGTCGTCGCCGTCCGTGCCCAGATAGCCGAGGTCGAGGGCGGCGGACAGGTTCTCCGGGGTGACCTGGCCCGCGAAGCGGTCGGCCAGCTCCTCCGGGGTGAGGCGGACCGGGGTCTCCTCCGACGGGCCGCCCATGCCGAGGAGTTCGGCCACGTCGCGGCCCTGCTCGAAGGCCTCGGCGAGCTCCGCGATGCCGCTGAGGGTGTGGCCGCGCTCCAGGAGGGCGGCAATGGTGCGAAGGCGGGCCAGGTGGTGCTCGTCGTACCAGGCGATGCGGCCCTCGCGGCGCGGGGGCGGGATCAGTCCGCGCTCGCGGTAGAAGCGGACGGTGCGCACGGTGATGCCGGCCTCCTTGGCCAGCTCCTCCATGCGGAATTCGCGTACGCCGGTTGCGTCTGCCACTTCATCTGCCACGTGAGCAGCCTATGCCGGGACGGTGCTGTCACGCCGGGGTCGTACCGCGGGTAACTTTCCTCCGTCCGCCCCCTACCCATGAGTACGCAGCTGTCCTACGCTCCTAATTGCGCCAGTGCTTACTGGCAGAGTCACACTCCTCGGGAGGCGTCGGCATGGCCGGGAGCGAACGTGTGGAACACGTGCGGGTGGCGGTGATCGGGTCCGGCTTCGGCGGGATCGGGGCCGCCGTCCGGCTGCGCAGGGAGGGCGTCACCGACTTCGTCGTCCTGGAGCGGGCCGGCGCGGTGGGCGGCACCTGGCGGGACAACAGCTATCCGGGCTGCGCCTGCGACGTGCCGTCCCACCTCTACTCGTTCTCGTTCGCGCCCAACCCGGACTGGCCGCGCACCTTCTCCGGGCAGGAGCACATCTGGGACTACCTGGAGCGGGTCACGGACACCTTCCGGCTGCGCCCGCACATCCGCCTCGACACCGAGGTGCTGAAGATGACCTGGGACGGCGACCAGCTGCGCTGGCGGATCGAGACCAGCACCGGGAAGCTCACCGCCGACGTCGTGGTCTCCGCCACCGGGCCGCTCTCGGACCCGAAGATGCCGGACATCCCGGGCCTGGACACCTTCCCGGGCAAGGTCTTCCACTCGGCCCGCTGGGACCACGACTACGACCTGCGGGGCAAGCGCGTCGCCATGGTCGGCACCGGGGCCTCCGCGATCCAGATCGTGCCGGAGATCCAGCGCGACGTACAGAAGCTGACGCTGTTCCAGCGCACGCCGCCGTGGGTGCTGCCGCGCGCGGACCGGGCTATCAGCGGCGTCGAGCGGTGGCTGCACCGGCAGTTGCCGTTCACCACGTACGCGCGCCGAGGCCTGCTGTGGGGCATCCGGGAACTCCAGGTGCAGGCGTTCACCAAGCGGCCCGACGAGCTCGGCCTGATCGAGCGGATCGCCAGGCGGAACATGGAGCGGTCCGTCAAGGACCCGGAGCTGCGGGCCAGGCTGACGCCGACGTACCGCATCGGCTGCAAGCGGATCCTGCTCTCCAACTCCTACTATCCGGCGCTCGCGAAGCGGCACGTGGACGTCGTCGCGAGCGGGCTCGCCGAGGTGCGCGGGTCCACGGCCGTGGCCGCCGACGGCACCGAGGCCGAGGTCGACGCGATCATCTTCGGCACCGGCTTCCACGTCACGGACATGCCGATCGCCGACCGCGTCGTCGGCGCGGACGGCCAGACGCTGATGGAGTCCTGGAAGGACGGCATGAAGTCGCTGCGCGGCGCGACCGCGGCGGGCTTCCCGAACTTCTTCACCGTCATCGGCCCGAACACCGGCCTCGGCAACTCCTCGATGATCCTGATGATCGAGTCCCAGCTCAACTATCTCGCCGACTACATGCGGCAGTTGACCATCATCGGCGGCCGCACCGCGCTCGCCCCCCGCCCCGTGGCCGTCGAGGCCTGGAACACCCGCGTCCAGGAGCGGATGAAGCGCACGGTGTGGAACACCGGCGGCTGCACGAGCTGGTACCTGGACGCGAACGGCGTCAACACGACGGTCTGGCCCGGTACGACGACGGAGTTCCGCGCCGCCACGCGCCGCGTCGACCTGTCCGAGTACGAGGTCACGCGCGCCCCCGACACGGACGCGCGACCCCGGCCGCGTACCGCGGGAAAGAGCGGGAAGAGCCGGTCGGCGAAGGTGAGGGCCACGGCATGAGCAGGCTCACCCATGTCCGCGGCGGGCCGTACGCGCCGCCCGTGCCCGATCACGAGCTGACCGCCGTGTCCGCCGACGGCGCGCGCGTCCACGTCGAGGTGCACGGGGCCGGGAACGCGCCCGCCGTCGTCCTCGTACACGGCTGGACGTGCTCGACGGCGTTCTGGGCGGCGCAGATCCGGGCCCTGTCGGCCACGTACCGCGTGATCGCCTACGACCAGCGCGGGCACGGACGTACCGAGGCGCCCCTGGAGCCCGCCGGATACGGCACGCGGGCGCTCGCCGACGACCTGGAGGCCGTGCTCGCCGCGACCCTCGCGCCCGGCGAACCGGCCGTGCTCGCCGGGCACTCCATGGGCGGCATGACGCTGATGGCGGCGTCCGGCAGGCCCGGGGTGCGGGAGCACGCGGCGGCGGTGCTGCTGTGCAGCACGGGCAGTTCGCGGCTCGTCGCCGAGTCGACCGTGGTGCCGCTGCGGGCGAGCGCCCTGCGGACGCGGCTCACCCGCCGGGTCCTCGGCTCGCGGGCGCCGCTCGGCCCGGTGACGCCAGTGGCCCGGTGGGCTCTCAAGTACGCGACGATGGGCCCCGGTTCGGCCCCCGAGCGGGTCGACGTGTGCGCGCGGATCGTGCACGCGTGCCCGCGAGTGGTGCGCTACCGCTGGGCGCACGTCCTGGACGAGCTGCATCTGGACGCCGGGCTCGGCGAGTTGGCCGTGCCGACCGCCGTGATCGCGGGCACGGCCGACCGGATGACTCCCCTCGCGCACGCCCACCGCATCGCGGCCGCGCTGCCGCACTGCCTGGGCCTGACCGAGCTCACGGGGGTCGGGCACATGACGCCGGTGGAGGCGCCGGAAGTGGTGACGCGCCGGATCGCGGAACTGGCCGAGACGTACGTGGTCCGGGAGCGCGGCCGCGGCCCGCTCGGAGGCCGGGAGAGGGAGAGGGAGGGCGCGTGAGCAAGGTGAGCCTGGAAGGGCAGGTCGTCGTCGTGACCGGGGCGGCGCGCGGGGTCGGCGAACTCCTCGCCCGCAAGCTGTCGGCGCGCGGTGCGCGGGTGGCGCTCGTCGGCCTGGAGGAGGCCGAGCTGAAGCAGGTCGCGGGGCGGCTGCACACGGAGGGCGACCACTGGTACGCCGACGTCACCGACCACGAGGCGATGGCTCGGGTGGCCCGGGAGGTGAAGGAGCGCTTCGGGAAGGTGGACGCCGTCGTCGCCAACGCCGGGGTGGCGAGCGGGGGTCCGTTCCTCGGCTCCGACCCCGTCGCCTGGCGGCGGGTCATCGAGGTCAACCTGATCGGCAGCGCGGTGACGGCGCGGGCGTTCCTGCCCGTGCTGATGGAGAGCCGCGGGTATCTGCTGCAGATCGCCTCGCTCGCCGCGTTGACGCCCGCGCCGATGATGACCGCGTACTGCGCGTCCAAGTCGGGTGTGGAGGCGTACGCGCACGCGCTGCGGGCCGAGGTCGGCTACAAGGGGGTCAAGGTCGGCGTCGGCTATCTGTCCTGGACGGACACCGACATGGTGCGGGGGGCCGATCAGGACGACGTCATGCGGGAGTTGCGGGCGCGGTTGCCGTGGCCGTCCAACAAGACGTATCCGCTCGGTCCTGCCGTCGACCGGCTCGTCGCGGGGATCGAGCGGCGCTCGGCGCATGTGTACGCGCAGTGGTGGCTGCGGGGCCTTCAGGGCATGCGGCCCTATCTGCCCGGGGTCATCGCGGCCGTCGGCCAACGGGAGATGCGGCGCTTCGAGCCGCGGCTCGGGGAGGTTTCGACCGGGCTGGTCGGGGCCGGGGGTACCGCTGACGCGGAGGTTCGCCGGGGGCGGTCGTGAGTTCCCGCTGTCCGTGACGTGAACGTCGGCGTGGGGCTGTGCCCACCCGTGCCGCCCCTGGCGGCCCAGCTGCCCACAGCAGGTGCAGGGAACACAGCGAAGCGGGGCTCGCCCGAGAAGTTCGGGTGAGCCCCGTTTCTGTTCCGCCAAGTGCAACGGCTATGCGTCGTAGTCCTGGTTGAACTTGTCCTGAGCCTCCTGCGCGGCGCGCTGGGCCTCGTCCGGGGTCTCGTCGCGGTCCTGGCGCTTGGAGGCGCCCTGGCGCTTGGAGGCGCGGTCCATGCCCTGCGTGCCGGGCTCCTGGGCCTGCTGAGCGCGCTCGCTCGCTTCCTTCTCGCCGCGCCTGGCGTCCTGCGCCTTGTTGCGGAGTTGCTCGGCCTTGTCCTGGAACTGGTCCTTCATGCCCATGCTGTTCACTCCCGTTTGTGGGTGAGGGGATTGGGCCTCGACCAGACTCACATAGCGGAACAAGCCGCGCATTTCGATCACTCACGCTCCGTGATCGCCCGCCAAGAGCCGCGCCAAGCGCCCCGCGGCGGCAACCCCGGCCGCCGCCGGTCCGGCACGTCCGAGTACCCCGGCGGCACCGCGGCGGGGTGCTTCTCGAGCAGGTCCAGAGCCACCTGCACCGCGTCGTCGAGCTGCGCGTGCCGCCCCTCCGCCCAGTCGAGGGGCGTCCGGATCACCGCCAGGTCCGGCTCGACGCCGTGGTTCTCGACGGACCACCCGTACTCGTCGAACCACGCCGCGTTCATCGGCACCGTGATCACCGTGCCGTCCCCGAGCGTGTGCCGCCCGGTCATCCCGACCACCCCGCCCCACGTGCGCTGCCCGACCACGGGCCCGAGCCCGAGCAGCCGGAACACCGCCGTGATCATGTCGCCGTCGGAGGAGGTCGCCTCGTCGGCGAGGGCGACGACCGGGCCGCGGGGCGCGTTGGAGGCGTACGACACCGGCTGGGCGTCGCGCGTCAGGTCCCAGCCGAGGATCTTCCGGGTCAGCTTCTCCACCACCAGCTCGCTGATGTGGCCGCCCGCGTTGCCGCGTACGTCCACGAGCAGCGCGGGCAGCGACATCTCCAGGCGCAGGTCCCGGTTGAACTGCGCCCAGCCCGACCCGCCCATGTCGGGGATGTGCAGATAGCCGCACTTGCCGCCGCTCAACTCCCGTACGACTTCACGGCGTTTGGCCACCCAGTCCTGGTAGCGCAGCGGCCGCTCGTTGATGAGCGGCACGATGGCGACCCGACGGGAACACCCTTCCCGTTCGGCCGGCCGGAACGTCAGCTCCACCGTCGTACCGCCCGCCGCAGCGAGCAGCGGATAGGGGCCCGTCACCGGGTCCACGGGCCGCCCGTCGACGTGCGTGAGCACGGCGCCCTGCCGGATCCCCGCGCCGGCCAGCGGCGAGCGGGCCTTGGAGTCGGACGACTCGCCCGGCAGGATCCGCTTGACCACCCACCCCTCGTCCCGGCACACCAGGTTGGCGCCGAGCAGCCCCATCGCCCGCTGGTAGTGCGGCGGGCCCTCGCTGCGCCGCGCCGCGGTGACGTACGCGTGCGAGGTGCCCAGCTCGCCGAGGACCTCGCGGAGCAGGTCGGCGAACTCGTCGGGGGACGCGACGCGTTCCACGAGCGGCCGGTACTGGGCGAGCACCGCGTCCCAGTCGATGCCGCACATCCCCGGCTCCCAGAAGTAGGCGCGGATGAGGCGGCCCGCCTCCTCGAAGGACTGCCGCCACTCGGCGGCCGGGTCGACCTCGTGCAGGATGCGGCGCAGGTCGATCCAGACGGTGGTGTCGAGGTCGCCGGACTCGGTGGACGGCACGGCCCGCAGGTCCCCCTCGTCCACGACCACGAGCCGCGAGCCGTCCCCGCTGAGGGCGAACCAGTCGAGGTGGTCGACGAGTTCGGACTTCTTAGCCTTGGTGATGTTGAAGTATTCGAGGGTCGGACGGCCCGAGGTGTCGGCGGGGTTCGCGAAGGTCTCGCCGAGCGCGCCCGAGATCGGCCAGCGCAGCCACACCAGGCCGCCGCCGCTGACCGGCTGCAGCGCCGAGTACTTGGAGGCCGACACCGGGAACGGCGTCACCCTGCTCGCCAGGCCCTCCGCCTCCACCATCACCGTCCCGTCGCCCGAGCCCTCTTCCTCGCCGACGCCTCCGTCCGCGGCCGGGTCGAGCCCGCCCGCGGCCGGGCGGCCGTCGGGGAGCAGCGCGAAGGGCGAGGGCGTCGCGGACGACAGCGGTACGAGATAGGGACGGCAGCCGAGCGGGAAGGACAGGTCGCCGGTGTGCACGTCGTAGACGGGGTCGAAGCCGCGCCAGGAGAGGAAGGCGAGATAGCGGCCGTCGCGGGTGAAGACCGGGTTCTCGTCCTCGAAGCGGCCGTTGGTGACGTCGATGATCGTGCGCGCGCCCGGGCCCTCGATCCGCGCCAGCTTGATCTTCCGCAGCGACCGGCCGACGCCCGGGTGCGACCAGGTGAGCCACGCCCCGTCCGGCGAGAAGGCGAGGTCGCGCACGGGCCCGTTGACGGACCTGACGAGCTCGGTGACCTCGACCTCGGAGTCCTCCGTACCCGCGGCGGCGGCCGCATCGTCAGGAGGCACGGTGACGTCATCGGGCACGGTGACCAGGAGCAGCCGTCCGTCGTGCGAGGCGATCGCGAGCCGCTCGCCGTCCGGGGCCGCCACCAGCTCGTGCACCCGCCCGAGCCGCCCGCTCGCCAGCCTGCGCGGCGCGCGGTGGCCGCTGGCCCGCGGCAGATAGGCGATCTCGATCGCGTCCTCGCCCTCGGCGTCGGTGACGTACGCGACCTGCCCGCCCTCGCCCAGCATCGCCGGCAGCCGCACCCGCACCCCCGGGGTGTCGGTGATCGTGCGGGCGGGACCGTCGCGGTGCGTGAGCCAGTACAGGCTGCCGCGTACGACGACGGCGCTCGCGCGGCCCGTGGTGTCCACGGAGAGCGCGTCGACGTGCTGCGCGGCCGGCACCTGATAGGTGCGCCGCCCCGCGCGCGGGCCGCCGATCGCGACGTCCACGCGGCGCGGCACGGAGTCGGCGGCCAGGTCGTCCACCAGCCAGATCTCGCCCGCGCACTGGTAGACGACGCGGGTGCCGTCGCTCGCCGCGTGCCGGGCGTAGAACGCGTCGTGGTCGGTGTGGCGGCGCAGGTCGGTGCCGTCGGGCAGGCAGGAGTACAGGTTGCCGACGCCCTCGTGGTCGGAGAGGAACGCGATGCGGCCGGACACGAACATGGGCGCGTCCAGGTGCCCGTCGAGGTCTTCGAGGAGCCGCTCGCCGTGCAGCCACAGGCGGCCGGTGGCGCCGCCGCGGTAACGCTTCCAGGCGGCGGGCTCGTGCGGCGGCTTGCCGGTCAGGAGCAGCGTCTTGCGGTCGCCGTCGACGTCCAGGACGGCGATGTGGTGGACCGGGCCCCAGGGCAGCTTGCCGCCGGGGGAGCCGTCGGTGGGCACGCTGTAGGCCCAGCAGAAGTGCGAGAAGGGCTGGCCGTGCGAGGACACGGCCAGGATGTGGCCGTCGGGCGCCCAGCCGCAGACGCGGGTGTCGGTGGAGCCCCAGTAGGTCAGGCGCCGGGCCTGGCCCCCGCTCACGGGGGCCAGGTGGATCTCTGGGTCCAGGCTGCGCCAGCTCGTGTACGCGATGTGACTCCCGTCGGGGGAGAAACGGGGGTGGCCCAGCTTGGTGCGGTCGGCCGTTGCTCGCCAAGCGCGTTCTGGCGGGGCGCCCTCTGCCGTGAGCGGGGTCACCCATAGGTCGTCCTCGGCGACGAAGCAGAGTCGGTCGCCGTTGATGTGGGGGAAGCGGAGGTACGCCTGAGTCACCCTCCCCATGCTTTTCCGTGCCGTCGGCCGCGGCAACTTATGGGGCTTCGCCCCTTTCCCCCTTTTCGGCCCTTCGGGCCTCGTCCTCAATCGCCGGACGGGCTTGATGCGTGTGGCTCAGGACACGTACGAAACCGTTTCGTTTCGTTAGGGTGTCCGCGTAGAGTACGGGGGCAGGACCACCGACGGAGTGGAAAGGAGGCGGTCATGGCCGAAGTGGCAACGTCGTCGCGGCGCAGCCGGATTACGCCCGAGCGGGAGGCGGAACTGTGCGAGGCCGTCCTCGACCTGCTCCGTGAGGTGGGGTACGACGGCCTCACGATGGACGCCGTGGCCACCCGCACCCGGTCCAGCAAGGCCACGCTCTACCGCCAGTGGGGCGGCAAGCCGGAACTGGTCGCGCGGGCGCTCAGTTACAACAAGCCGGTGTCCCTGGCGGACATCGACACCGGTTCGCTGCGCGGAGACTTCGCGGCGCTCATCGCGCGTTCGGACGACTGTCAGATGGAGCGGGACGCCGCGTTGATGCGGGGCTTGTTCCATGCCATCCACGGGAATCCCGAACTCCACGAGGCGCTGCGGGAGGTGCTGATCGCCCCGGAGGTCACGGGGCTCAACGACCTGCTGCGCCGCGCCGTGGAACGCGGTGAGGTTTCCGCGGACAATCCCGCGCTCGAGTACGTCGTCCACATGCTGGTCGGCGCCTACGCCGCGCGCGAAGTCGTCGAGGAACGCCCCGCCGACCAGGAGTTCCTCCGCAGCTACATCGACGCCGTGATCCTCCCCGCCCTCGGCGTCTGACCCCCAACTCCCCGTAGAACCAGCCCCGTTCCACCTGGCGCGACTGCTCACGTCGTCGGGCCGATCACCCCTGCCCAGAAGCCCTGAGCCATCAGCCCTCACGACCCGACCGGGAGTACTCCCCGTGGCCACATTCCTGTACAAGCTAGGCCGAATGGCCTTCCGGCGGCGGCACTTCGTCGCCCTGATCTGGGTGGCCCTGCTCACCCTCGCCGGGGTCGGCGCGGCGTCCGCGCCCACCGCCGCGTCCAGTTCCTTCTCCATCCCGGGGACGGAGGCCCAGCAGGCCTTCGACCTCCTGGAGAAGCGTGCGCCCGAGGCCAGTGCCGACGGGGCGAGCGCCCGCGTCGTCTTCAAGGCGCCGGCCGGCGAGAAGGTCACCGACCCGGCCAACAAGGCCGAGATCCAGAAGACCGTCTCCTCCCTCAAGTCCGGCTCGGACCAAGTCGCTTCGGCCGCCGATCCATTCGTCGCCAAGGCGGTCTCCAAGGACGGCACGACGGCCTACGCGTCCGTGACGTACAAGGTCACCTCCATGGAGCTGACCGACGACAGCCGGGACGCGCTGGAGAAGACCACGGACGAGGCCCGCGGCGACGGCATGACCGTCGAGGTCGGCGGTGACGCGCTGCAGGCCATGCCGCACACCGGGGCCACCGAGATCATCGGCATCGCCGTCGCGGCCGTGGTGCTCGTCATCACCTTCGGCTCGCTGGTCGCGGCCGGTCTTCCGCTGCTGACCGCGCTGATCGGCGTGGGCATCGGCGTCTCCTCGATCACCGCGCTCGCCAACGCCCTCGACCTCGGTACGACCACGTCGACGCTCGCGATGATGATCGGCCTCGCGGTCGGCATCGACTACGCGCTGTTCATCGTCTCCCGCTACCGCGCCGAACTCGCCGAGGGCCGGGAGCGCGAGGACGCGGCGGGCCGCGCCGTCGGCACGGCCGGGTCGGCCGTCGTCTTCGCCGGTCTGACCGTCGTGATCGCCCTCGTGGGCCTCGCGGTCGTCAACATCCCGATGCTCACCAAGATGGGCATCGCCGCGGCCGGCACCGTCGCCATCGCCGTCCTGATCGCGCTCACGATGATCCCGGCGCTGCTCGGGTACGCGGGCAAGAAGGTCAAGCCGACGGGGGAGAAGGGCAGGCTGCTCGGCGGCCGCAAGAAGTCCGGTACGGACGCCACGGCCGCCCCGGCCGACGGGAACGCCCCGGTCAAGGAGAACCTCGGCACCCGCTGGGCCCGCTTCGTGGTCCGCCGCCCGGTCGCCGTCCTGCTGCTCGGCATCATCGGCCTCGGCGCCGCGGCCGTACCGGTCTCGCAGCTCGAACTCGGCCTGCCCGACGACGGCGCGCAGCCCACCTCCACGACCCAGCGCAAGGCCTACGACCTTATTGCGGACGGTTTCGGTCCTGGTTACAACGGTCCGCTGATGGTCGTCAGCGACCTCAAGGGCGTCGCCGACCCCAAGGGCGAGGCCGCCGCCGTACAGAAGACGATCTCCGGGCTCGACGACGTGCTCTCGGTGAGCCCGCCGCAGTACAACAAGGCGGGCGACACCGCGATGCTCAGCGTCGTGCCGTCCTCCAAGCCCAGCGGCACCGAGACCGAGAACCTGGTGCACGCGATCCGCGACGAGGCGGAGACCGTCAAGGCGGACAGCGGCGCCGACGTCATGGTCACCGGCACCACGGCCATGAACATCGACGTCTCGCAGAAGCTCAACGACGCGCTGCTCCCGTATCTGGCGCTGGTCGTCGGGCTCGCCTTCCTCCTGCTCATCGTCGTGTTCCGCTCCGTCCTGGTCCCGCTCAAGGCGGCCCTCGGCTTCCTGCTCTCGGTGCTCGCCGCGCTGGGCGCCGTGGTCGCGGTCTTCCAGTGGGGCTGGCTCGGCTCGCTGTTCGGCGTCGAGCAGACCGGCCCGATCATGAGCATGATGCCGATCTTCATGGTGGGCGTGGTCTTCGGCCTGGCGATGGACTACGAGGTGTTCCTCGTGACCCGGATGCGGGAGGCGTACGTCCACGGCGAGAGCCCGCACGACGCGATCGTCACCGGCTTCAAGCACGGGGCGCGGGTCGTCTCCGCGGCGGCGGTCATCATGATCGCGGTGTTCGCCGGGTTCATCGGCTCCAGCGAGCAGATGGTCAAGATGATCGGCTTCGGGCTCGCGATCGCCGTCTTCTTCGACGCGTTCATCGTGCGCATGGCGCTGGTCCCGGCCGTGCTCGCGCTGCTCGGCCGCAAGGCCTGGTGGCTGCCGAAGTGGCTGGACCGCGGGCTGCCGAACGTGGACGTCGAGGGCGAGGGGCTGCGCACCCCGGCGGACCAGGACGACCCCGACGAGAAGCGGGAGCTGGTGGGCGTCTGAGTCAGTGGGGCACGGGGGCGGCCGTGTACGTACGGCGCAGGAAGCGGATCAGCGCCGAAGCGTCGAACTGCACGACCGTCACGCCCTGCGGTGAGTGGAACTCCAGGACCGTCTGGACTCGTCCGCAGGGCCAGACGCTCACGTCGCCGCTCTCCGTCGGAGCCCGGAGCCCCTGCTCGAGAAGCTCGCGGCTGAAGACCCACTCGTGGGAACCCGGCAGGCCGACCCGCACCGACAGCGGGTCGGCCTCCGGGTCGTAGCGCAGCGCGACGGGGACGACGACGTGCTCGTCGGGGGAGTCGGTGACCAGGTGGGCCCGGGTGTACTGCTCGACTGCCGACATGGTGACTCCTCGTAGTCGTTCCGGCCCACGGGTAGCGGCTAGATGCTAAAAAGCGGCTTCTCCCAATGTCCCATATGTGCGTATATGCCACACAGAGGGTGGGGCGCCCGGGCGCCCGGAGGCGGCGCCCAATCGTTGTCCGGCCGCTCTTGCAAGCGATTCGCAACAACGCCCATCATTGAAAGGTTCACGAGCGACCCGCTCGGAGCGATCCGCTCTCGTCGTGAGCGCCTCCCCACGCCCACGACATGCGCCTTTCCAGGAGCACGCGCATGCATGTCCCCGATGGCTTCATCAATGCGCCCGTTTCCGTCGCCGCCGGTGCCGTGGCCGTCGGCGCGGTCGCCGTCAGCCTGCGCGGCGCACGGCGTGAGCTGGACGAACGCACGGCACCGCTCGCCGGACTCGTCGCGGCCTTCATCTTCGCCGTGCAGATGCTCAACTTCCCCGTGGCGGCCGGGACCAGCGGCCACCTGCTCGGCGGCGCGCTGGCCGCGATACTCGTGGGCCCCTATACGGGGGTCCTGTGCGTCTCCGTCGTCCTGCTCATGCAGGGCCTGCTCTTCGCCGACGGCGGCCTGACCGCGCTCGGCGTGAACATCACGGTGATGGCGGTCGTGACGACGGTCGTGGCGTACGCGATCTTCCGCGGCCTGGCGAAGGTGCTGCCGCGCGGCCGCCGCTCGGTGACCGCCGCCGCGTTCGCGGCCGCGCTCGTCTCCGTACCGGCCGCGGCCGCCGTCTTCACCCTCATCTACGCCGTCGGCGGCACCACGGACGTGCCGCTCGGCAAGGTCGCCACGGCCATGATCGGCGTACACGTCCTGATCGGCATCGGCGAGGCCGCCATCACGGCGCTCACGGTCGGCGCGGTCGTCGCCGTCCGCCCGGACCTGGTGCACGGCGCGCGGGGGCTGACCGCGCCGCTCAAGCTGCGGGTGGGCGGTGAGTTGGTGGACGCGCCCGCCGCGCCCGCTCCTGTCAGTCAGGCCCCCGCCGCCGCGGCCCGCTCGCACCGCAGGCTGTGGGCCGCGGGCCTGGTCACCTCCCTCGTCCTCGCGGGCTTCGTCTCCTTCTACGCGTCCCAGGAGCCCGACGGCCTGGAGAAGGTCGCCCACGACAAGGGCTTCGACAAGGGCGAGAAGGAGCACGACGCCGCCGACTCGCCGCTCGCGGACTACGGCGTGAAGGACATCACCGACGCTCGCCTGTCCGGCGGTCTCGCGGGCGTCATCGGCGTCGGCGTGACGGCGGTCGCGGGCAGTGCGGTGTTCTGGGCGGTACGGCGGCGGCGCGACGGGGACAGCGGCCCCGCGTCGACGGCCACAGGCGCCACGGACGCTACAAGCGCCACGGACGCCCCACCGGCACCGACCACCTCCGCGGCCAAGCCCGCGGAGAACGCCTGACATGGGTGCGGGTCACGCCCACCGCCTCTACCGCCACGGCCGTTCCCCGGTGCACGCCCTGCCCCCGCACACCAAACTCACCGCCGTGTTCTGCTTCGTCGTCGTGGTGGTGTCCACGCCGCGCGAGGCGATGTGGGCGTTCGCCGCGTACGCGCTGCTGCTCGCGTCGGTGGCGTACGCGGCCCGCGTACCGCCGCTGTTCTGGCTGAAGCGGCTCCTCATCGAGGTCCCGTTCGTGGCGTTCGCGGTGCTCCTGCCGTTCGTGGCGGAGGGCGAGCGGACCGAGGTGCTCGGGATGCAGCTGAGCGTGCACGGCCTGTGGGGCGCGTGGAACGTCCTGGCCAAGGGCACGCTGGGCGTCGCCGCGTCCGTCCTGCTCGCCGCCACCACCGACCTGCGCGAACTGCTCCTGGGTCTGCAGCGGTTGAGGCTGCCGCCGCTCCTCGTACAGATCGCGTCCTTCATGATCCGGTACGGGGACGTCGTCACGGACGAGATGCGGCGCATGAAGATCGCGCGCGAGTCCCGCGGCTTCGAGGCGCGCGGCGTGCGCCACTGGGGCGTGCTCGCCAAGTCGGCGGGCGCGCTGTTCATCCGCTCCTACGAACGGGGTGAGCGCGTGCACCTCGCGATGGTCAGCCGGGGCTACGCGGGGTCGATGCCGGTCATCGACGAGGTGACGGCGTCCCGAGCCCAGTGGACGTACGCCCTGGCCCTGCCCCTCTCCGCCCTCGCCGTCTGCCTGTTGGGATGGACCCTGTGACCCCCGTGACACCCGCCTCTCTGGAAGTCGCCGGCCTCGCCTACGCCTACCCCGACGGCCATCAGGCCCTGTTCGGCGTGGACCTGCGCATCGACCGCGGCGAACGCGTCGCGCTGCTCGGGCCCAACGGCGCGGGCAAGACCACTCTCGTCCTGCACCTGAACGGCATCCTCACCGCGGGCGCCGGGACGGTCACGATCGCCGGACTGCCCGTCGGAAAGCGGCACATGGCGGAGATCCGCCGCAAGGTCGGCATCGTCTTCCAGGACCCGGACGACCAGCTCTTCATGCCGACGGTGCGCGAGGACGTGGCGTTCGGCCCGGCGGCGGCCGGGATGCGCGGGCCCGAGCTGGAGGCGCGGGTGCACAAGGCGCTCGGCCAGGTGGGGATGGCGGAGTACGCGGACCGCCCCCCGCACCACCTCTCCTTCGGGCAGCGACGACGGGTCGCGGTCGCGACGGTCCTGGCGATGGAACCGGAGATCCTGGTCCTGGACGAACCGTCCTCGAACCTCGACCCGGCCTCGCGCCGCGAACTGGCCGACATCCTGCGCTCGTTGGACGTCACCGTCCTCATGGTCACCCACGACCTGCCGTACGCCCTCGAACTCTGCCCGCGCGCGCTCGTCCTCAGCGAGGGCGTGATCGCGGCGGACGGCCCCACCGGCGAACTCCTCGCGGACGAGAACCTGATGAGCAGCCACCGCCTTGAGCTGCCGTTCGGCTTCGATCCGAAGTCGGTGCGGGGCGCGGCGTAGTGGAATCTTCGGTGGCGGGTGGCTGTTGTGCGGTACATGAACGCTGACGTGGAGGCGGCCGAGCAGGTGGCCGCGGAGGTCGTGCACGGAACTGTGGCCGACGGGTTCGAGGCGGTGCGGGACGCCTTCGTACGGAACTTCACCGCGCTGGGCGAGCGGGGCGCCGGGGTCGTGGTGTACCGGGACGGGCGGCCGGTGGTGGATCTGTGGGGCGGCGCACGGGACTTCGACGGGACCGAGGCGTCCGGCACCGACGGCACCGCCCCGGCCGCGCCCTGGGAGCGTGGCACCGCGCAGGTCGTGCGCTCGGCGACCAAGGGTGTCGCCGCGGCCGTCCTGCTCCTCCTCCACCAGCGCGGCGAGCTCGACCTGGACGCTCCGGTCGGCGCGTACTGGCCGGAGTTCAAGGCGCGCGGCAAGGACCGGGTCCTCGTACGCCACGTCCTCGCGCACCGCGCCGGGGTGCCCGCGCTCGACCGCCCGCTGACGCCCGAGCAGGCCCTCGACCCCGACGTGGCCGCCGCCGCGGTCGCCGCGCAGACGCCCTTCTGGGAGCCGGGGACGGACCACGGCTACCACGCGCACACGTACGGCTGGCTGACCGGGGAGCTGGTGCGGCGCGTCACCGGGCGCTCCATACGGGACGTCGTTGCCGAGGAGATCGCCGGGCCGCTCGGCCTCGATCTGTGGGTCGGGCTGCCTGCCGCGGAGGCGGGGCGGGTGGGGCGGCTCGGGCGGCTCGAAGCCCCCGCCGCCTCCGTCGGCCTTCGTACCCGGCCCAAGCCGGAGGTCTCCGCGGCCTACCGGGATCCGGACTCGCTCACCCGGCGGGCCTTCGACGTGGTGTCCCCGTTCCCTGATGAGAACTCGGCCGCCTACCACTCGGCCGTGCTGCCCGCCTCCAGCGGTATCGCCACGGCCGGGGCGCTCGCCCGCTTCTACGCCGCCCTGATCGGCGAAGTCGACGGCGGTGCACGGCTGTTCGCCCCCTCCACCCTCGCCCTAGCCCGCACCGAGGCGTCCGCAGGCCCCGACCGCGTCCTGGTCGTGGCCACCCGCCTCGGCCTCGGCTACATGCTCCACGGCCCCGCGTCCCCCCTCCTCGCCCCCACCTCCTTCGGCCACCCCGGCCGGGGCGGCACCCTCGCCTTCGCCGACCCGGAGACGGGGCTGGCCTTCGGCTATGTCACGAACGGGATGGGGAAGGGGGTTACTGCGGACGTGCGGGCGCAGGGGTTGGTACGGGCGCTCCGGGGCGCGGTCGCCTGACGCCACGGGGGCTCCGCCCCCGGACCCCCGCTCCTCAAACGCCGGAGGGGCTGTCTTCCCCACCCACCCGCCCTTACTACCTGTCGGAAACAGCCAGCTCGGCGGAATTTCAGCCCGTCGAGGGGGTCCCCCTGCTCTTTAAGAGCTTGGGGGAGTTTGAGGACGAGCCGCGAAGCGGCGATCGGCAGGGACTGTCCCACCCGAACGGGACACCCACCCCTGGGGGTCCGGGGGCGGAGCCCCCGGTTTCGGGAAGGGGCGCCCGCGCGCGGAGCGCGCTAATGGACGCAGCGGGGAAAGCCCCGCAGGGACTCAACCCGCGTGCAGCATCAGGCCGATCCCCGCCACCATCACCCCGGCCGCGACGATCCGCGACAACCCGAACCGCTCCTTGAAGAACACCGCCCCGATCCCGGCCCCCACGATGATCGAGGACTCACGGAGCGCGGAGATCGGAGCGAGCTCGGCCCGCGTCTGGGCCCAGAGGACGAGCCCGTACGCCGCGACGGAGAGCGCCGCACCGAGCAGCCCGACGAAGGCGAACGGCCGCAGCCGGGAGCCGAGTTCGCCCCGCCACCGCCACGCGGCATACGCGGGCACGGCCAGCCCTTCGAGCACCATCAGCCAGGCGATGTAGCCGATGGACGAGCCGGAGGCCCGCACCCCGAGCCCGTCCACGACGGTGTACGCGGCGATGGAGACACCGGTGGCGAGCGCGGCCCCGATCGCCGCCCAGTCGGGCCGCCGCCCGGACCCCCGGATGCCCCAGAGGGCGAGCCCGGTGAGCCCGGCCGAGCAGACGGCGACACCCGCGGCCTGCCATCCGCCGGGCACCTCACCGGCGAACACGGCGGCGAGCAGGGTCACGACGAGCGGGGCGCTGCCGCGGGCGATGGGGTAGGCCTGCCCGAAGTCGCCGAGCCGGAACGACTTCATGAGCAGCGCCATGTAGGCGACGTGCAGGACGGCGGAGAGGAGGAGGTAGGGCCAGGCACCGGCGGCGGGAAACGGGGCGAAGGGGGCCATGGCGAGGCCGATGAGGGTGCCGCCGCCGGCTATGAGGGTGAAGCCGACGAGCTTGTCGGTGATGTGGTGGGCGATCGCGTTCCAGCTCGCGTGGGTGACGGCGGCGAGCAGCACGGCACCCGCGACCAGCGGGGTCACTGAGCGGGTCCGGCGCCCTCGCGCACGTCGGTGAGCGTGGCGCCCGCGTGGGCGATGAGGTCCTTCGGGGCCATCGGGAAGACGGTGTACGGGGTGCCGGCCGCGGCCCACACCACGGAGTGGTCGAGCAGTGACCGGTCGGCGAGGACGCGGGTGCGGGTGGCGTGCCCGAAGGGCGGAACCCCGCCGATCGCGTACCCGGTGGCCTCGCGCACGACGTCCGCCTTGGCCCGAGTCACCTTCTCCACACCCAGCTCCCGCCGGACGAGCTCGACGTCGACGCGGGAGGCACCGTCCATCAGGACGAGTACAGGCACCCCGTCCGCCGCGAAGATCAGCGACTTGCAGATCTGACTGAGCTCGCAGCCGATCGCGGCGGCCGCCTCGGCGGCGGTGCGGGTCCCGTCCGGGAAGCGGCGGATTTGGGCGGGGAGTTCGTCGAGGCCCAGGTCGCACAGGGCCTCGACGAAGCGCGGGTTGGCGCCGGGGGCGCCCGCTGCGTTGTCCGAAGTGCTCATGCGTTGCACGCTAGCTGTACGTGCGTATGCCACGCGACCATGAATTGTGCCCGGAACCGGGGCTAGGCCCGGGGGCTGCCGCCCCCGGACCCCCGCCATCGCCGCTTCGCGGCTCGTCCTCAAACTCCCCCAAGCTCTTAAAGAGCAGGGGGGACCCCCTCGACGGGCTGAAATACCCCCGCCGGTCAGCGCAGCATCGCCCTCACCACCGGCCCCGCCGAATCCCCCCCATGCCCCCCGGCCTGCACCACCGCCGCCGCGGCCACATCCCCGCGGTACGCCGTGAACCAGCCGTTGGGCTTCTTCTGGCCGTCGACCTCCGCGGAGCCGGTCTTCGCGCCGGAGTCGGAGCCCAGGCCCGCCATGGGCTTGGCGGCGGTGCCGGCCACGCCCGTGTAGTGCATGAGGTCCCGCAGCGCCGCCGCGGTCTTGCCGGACATCTTGCGCGGCGCCTTCGCCAGCGCGCGGTCGTCCAGGTCGGGCGAGACCAGGTACGGCTGCCGGAACGTCCCGGACTTCACGGTGGCCGCGACCGACGCCATGTTGAGCGGGTTCATCCGCACCCCGCCCTGGCCGATGAGCGAGGCCGCCATCTGCGCGTGCGACTGCACCGGCACCGCGCCGTCGAACGACGCGACGCCGATGGACCAGTTGTCGCGGCCGAGGCCGAACACGTCCTGGGTCTGCTTCGTCAGGTCGTCGTTCTTCAGCTTCTTGGCCTGGGTGATGAAGGCCGTGTTGCAGGACCGCGCGAAGCTCGCCCGGAACGTACCGCCCTTGATCTGGAACTTGTCGTCGTTCTGGAACTTCCAGCCGCCGTACGTCTCGTACTTCGGGCAGGGGTGCTTCTTGTCGACGCCCGCCAGGTTCTTCTCCAGGAGCATCGAGGAGGTGATGACCTTCATCGTCGAGCCGGGCGCGAGCGAGCCCTGGAGGGCCGTGTTGAAGCCGCCGGGGCTGGAGTTGGCGACGGCCAGGATCTCGCCGGTGGACGGCTTGACCACGACGACCGAGGCCTGCTTCCGCTTCGCCGTCTCCTTCTCCGCCCTGGCCTGCGTGCGCGCGCTGATCGTCGTCTTCAGCGTGCCCGGGGTGCCGGGGGAGAGGGCCAGGAGCGTCTTGTCGGGGGCGTCCTTCGCGTCGCCCTTCTTCGCCGTTGAATCCTTGGCGTCCGCATCCTTGGCGTCGGCAGCCGACTTCGCGTCCGCGCGCACCACGCGCAGCTCCACGCCCGCCTTGCCGCCCGCCTTCTTGCCGTACTTCTCGCGCAGCCCGTCCAGGACCGTGCCGAGCGAGGGGTACTTGGCGGCCGTCAGCGCGCCCCCGTCCCGGTCCACGGCCCTGATCGGCGGGTCGCCCGCCTCGCCCGTGACCAGGCGGTCGCCGGGCCGCAGTTCGGGGTGGACGACGGACGGCGCCCAGGACACCAGCGTCCGGCCGTCCGAGGCGCGGCGTACCACGGTCAGCGCGGAGTCGTACGCGTACGGCTTGGTTTTTCCCTCGAACGAGACCTTGGCCGCCGCCTTGAACGGTACTTTCGCGCTCTTGCGGGCGCCGGGCTTGCCGGGCGTCAGCCGCACCTCGGCGATCCGCGCCTCCTCGGCGTACGCGGTGAGCGCCGCGCGGGCCTGCTTCCGGTCGTCCGTCAGCGCGGCCGCCGCGGCCACGTCGCCCTTCTCCCACGCGGCGAGGAACGCCCGTGCGGTGGTGCGTACTTCGGCGGCCGTCGGCGGGCCCGTGGCCACCGACTTCCCGTCGGACTTCCCGCCGCCGCCCGCGCCGTCCCCGACGACCGCGTACGCGGCGACCCCCACGCCGCACACGATCGCCACCGCCGCGCCGCCGAGCACGCCCGGGTGCACCTTCTTGCGCTCGGTCGCCCGTCTCCTGTTACCCACGAATCCTCCGCTGTTCCCCTCGGCCCCCGCCGCACCTGCCTCACCGCCAGGCCCAACCTAGCGGCACCCGCACACCCCTTTGACCACGGCATCGCCCGCCCGGGCGACCCGTCGGCCGGGTTCTCACCCGCCCTTCACTCACGTGCTACTCAGGTTCGCCTTGGTGTCCGTGCCGGTGTCTCGGCCGACCTGCATTTCCGGCTGGGGGTCCGGGGGTCGTCCCCCGGGAAGATGCAGTACCCGCCCTTCACCCGCGCTTCATCCGCCCGCGCGCAGCACCGCCGCCACGATCGGCCCGGCGGTGTCGCCGCCGTGCCCGCCCTCCTGCGCCATCGCGGCCACCGCCGTGTCCCCGCGGTAGCCCGCGAACCAGCTGTTGGGCCTCTTCTGGCCGTCGACCTCCGCCGATCCCGTCTTCGCCCCGATGTCGCCGCCGAGCCCCGCCATGGCTTTCGCGCCCGTCCCCGCGATCGCCGTGCGCCGCATCATCTGCCGCAGTTGGGCGACCGTGTCCGGCGACAGGCCGCGCGCGGTGGCCAGTTGGCCGTCGATGAGCTTCTTCGGTACGAGGACGGGCTGGCGGAAGTCGCCCGTCATGGCCGTCGCCGTCACCGACGCCAGGGTCAGCGGGTTGAGCTGCACCTGACCCTGGCCGATGGCGTTGGCGGCGCGGTCGGGTCCGCCGGAGGCGGGCACCGAGCCGTCCGACGACGTGATGCCGGTCCGCCAATTGTCCCGGCCCAGACCGAAGTTGGTCTCCGCCTCCTCGGTCAGCGACGCGTCCGTGAGCGGCTCCTCGTCGACCAGCTTCACGAACGCCGTGTTGCAGGAGCGCGCGAAGCTGTCCGCGAGCGTGGCGCCCTCGTTCGGCGCCATGCCCTTCAGGTTGTGGAAGGTCTGGCTCTGCCAGGTCGCCTCCGGGGTGCAGGGCGCGGGCCCGGACGCCTTCGTGACGCCGTTGTCGATGAGCATGGCCGCCGTCACGATCTTCATCGTCGAGCCGGGCGCCAGCTTGCCCTCGAAGGCCGCGTTGAACCCGTCCGCGCGGTGGTTGGCGACCGCGAGCACCTCGCCGCTGCTCGGCCTGACCGCGACCACCGACGACTCGGGGTGCCGGGCCACCGCGTCCTCCGCGGCCCGCTGCGCCGCCGCGCTCAGCGTCGTCGGCAGCTTCCCGGGCCGCCCCTTCGTGAGCGTCAGCAAGGTCTTCGAGCCCGCCGCCTCGTCGGCACGCCGCACGTACAGCTCGATGCCCGGCTTCCCGCCCGCCTGCTCGCCGTACTTCGAGCGGAGCTGGTCCAGGACGGGCGCGAGCGACGGGTACTTCTTGCCGGTCAGGACGGTGCCGTGCCGGTCGACGGCCTCGATCGGCGGGGCCGCCGCCTCGCCCGTCTCCAGGCTGTCGCCGCGCCGCAGCCCGGGGTGCACCACGGACGCCCGCCAGTCGACCAGGGCCCGCCCGGTGGTGGCGCCGCGTACGACCTCGAAGGCGGAGGCGTACCGCAGCGGCTTGCTCTTCCCCTCGTACGCGACCGTCGCGCGCACCGTGAACGGCACCCGCGTCCCGCTGATCCGCCCCTGCGTCAGCTCGACCTTTCTGATGTGCGCGTCCTCGCGGTACCCGGTCAGGGCCTCGGCGGCGGCCGCCGCGTTGTCGGTGTACGCCGCCGCGCCGTCCGCGTCGCCCTTCGCCCACGCCGCGAGGAACTCCCGCGCCGTCTCCCGGACTTCGTCCCGCGACGGCGGACCGCTCTTGCGTGCCGCGGAGCCGGACGACGAACCGCCGTCACCGTTCACCGCGTCGACGACGTTGTACGCGCCATATCCGGCGCCCCCCATCATGACGGCGAACACCCCGCCGACAAGAGCGGCTTTCGCTCCCTTGCGCATCAAGCGCTCCCTCCCCAGGAATGCCACAACCTTATGGGCGCCCGTGGGAGCAAAGGGCCGGACGGGTCGGCTGTTATCCGAAGGTGTCCGTTTATCGCGTTCAGACCCAGGTATCGAGCCACATTCTGGAACGCCAGGAATCGATCGGGATCGCCTGGCCGGTATAGATCGGCCAGAAATAAATGATATTCCGAGCGATCGGGGCCATTGCGGCCCCGACCTGCCCGGGAACCCTGCGACGCGGGCTGCTGCCCCCTATCTGGGCCGCCTCTGGGCCGTGATCTTGGGAACAAGCAGCGCGTTGTCGACCGCTTTCCGGGTCCTCCCCTCGCTGCTCGGCATCAGGTGCGTGTACGTCCTGAGCGTGAATCCAGGGTCGGAGTGTCCGAGGTACTGGCTCAGCGCACGGATGTTCTCGCCAGCGTCCAGGAGGACGGACGCGTAGAAGTGCCTGAGCGCGTGCATGCCGTCCTCGCGCGCCGCCGCGTACCGCTCGCCCTCCTCAGGCTCTGGGATGACGCCAGCGACGGCGAGGGCGGGTTTCCACATGAAGTCGTTGAAGTAGCTCACGCGGACGTGCAGCCCCTCGTTCCCGCTGTACAGCAGCCGCTTGGTCACGAGGGGCCCGTCAGGCGTGCGCCACGGCAGCGTGACCGTGATGGGCGGGAACTGCTCCGAGTGGGCGCGCAGAGCACGGCCCACTGTCCTCGGGAGCGGCGTGCTGCGTTCCTTGCCGCCCTTGGGCGGCGCGAACACGTACTTCCCACGAATGCGCTTGAGCTGGTGCGTGACGTGCACCCACCCGTCGTCGTAGTCGAGTTCGTCCTCCGACAGTCCGAAGATCTCCCCTTGGCGCAGACCGCATCCCGCTCCAGGGTCCACGGTGGCCTGGAACCGCTTGGGCAGCGCCGACCGCACGTCAAGGACCCGAGCGGCTGTCCACGGTACGACGCGCGGCTTGGCGGGCTTTGGCAGGCGGACGGTGCGGGCACGGCATGGGTTCTTCGGCAGGAGCCCGTCCTCCACGGCTGCATGCAGCGCCGCCGACACCGTGCCGACGATGACGCGGCGGCTCGACTCGGCCGGCACGGTGCCTTCAAGCGCGCTGATCCAGTCCCGGATGTGCTCGGGCTTGAAAGACCCGATGGGACGCGTGCCGATGTGCGGGTATGCGTGCAGCCTCAGCCGACGCTCCGCAGCTTCGCGGCTGTTGACCTCGCCCGTGTGGGCGTTGACCCACTTCTCGGCGTACTGCTGGAAGGTGGTGCGTGCTGTCCTGGGGTCGATGTACTGGCCGCGCGACATGTCGGCCTCGATGTTGCTCAACCACCGCTCCGCGAGGCGCTTCTGTCCGTCGCGGAAGCTCTTGGACTTCTCCGAGCCGTCGGGACCGACGTAGCGGGCGCGGTAGCGCAGACCGCTGCCGTGACGGTCGGACTTGACCTTGCGGGGCTTGCCGTTGGTGTCGGTCTCGGTCTTGTACCAGCGGTCTTGGATGTGGCCTGCCACGAGGAGGCGTTCCCTTCACGAAGCACGGCAGGGAGAGCCGCGCGGGGCGGCTCTCCCTGCCGTGCTGAGGTGTGTTCGGTTATGCGGCGGCGTCGGCCGCCATGCGCTCCTGTTTCCAGCTCTGGACGTCGGCGGGGTCGTAGCGGATGTGCTTGCCGACGCGGAAGCCAGGCGGGCCGGTGCGCTTCTTGCGCCACTGGTAGACGGTCTCCTTGGGCACCTCGAACATGTCGGCGATGTCGTCGGGGGTGAGGTACCGGTCGGGCAGTCCGCCGCGGAGGGTGGCGCGGGGGTCGGGTTGAGCGGAACGGGTTCGGCTCATGGGGTCCTCGGAAGTCGAGTCATGTTGCGTTCGGAGGCTTCTCGGGGCGCGCGTGTCCGAAGTGCGGATTTCTGCGTCACCGCGTCACCTGCGTCATGCTCGTCTCTGACCTGTGGGTTTCGGGTGACGCAGAGGCTCGGGGGTGCGTCACCGGTGACGCAGGCTGTCCGTCACGGGTGACGCAGGTGACGCGGCGTGACGCAGAGGTCGGCCGTCTGCGTCACGGCCGTATGCGCAGGTCGCCGGGCGTTTTCCGGGCGCCCATGACGCAGGTGACGCAGCGTTCCCCACTTAGGAAAAGGAAGGGGGGTGTCTGTGGTGGTGCGGTGCTGCTTAGGACGTGAAGAAGGAGCCGCTTCGCGGCGCGTCATCGCAGGGCGGCTTCGCCGCCGAACTGCAAGAGGAGCACGGCGCACCCGGGGTGCTCTTCTTGCCGTTGCTGTTCGGCGGCGATGCCGGTCAGAACGCCTGTTGTTCGTGCAGGGTCGTGGCGGGCGAGCGGGTCATTTCGATGTAGCGGCCCTCTCTGGTGCGGCCGGAGTCGATGAGGACTCCCCGGGCGGCAAGCGTGGGCTGGAGGCGCTTGAGGCGGTCGGAGAGGACCTTTCCCGTGGTCGGCCACCCCTTGGGCAGGGGACGCAGTTCGTCACCGCTGTAGAGAACGCTGAGGCAGTGCAGCCACTCGGTGGACGTCATCCGCTCCCCTGCGCCCGGCACCATGGTGTCGGCGTGCTTGAGGGCGGTCTGCGCGAGGAGGTCGCCCTCGATGACGTCGTCGTTGAGGTCGTCCAGGCAGGTCCGGTAGGCGCTGAGTGCTCCGAGGCCGGTGGCCGCGTCGAGCTGCGCGCACAGGTGCGCGAAGTCCGCCATCCGCAGATCGGTGGGAGTCTCCGCCTCGGCTGCACGGACCTTGACCGTGAGGTCCAGGAGAGACCCGAGAACGACGGGCAGCACCTCTGCGTACTCCGCCCACAACTCTGCCTCGGTGCGCCGGACGCCGGGCCGTTCCAGGCGCAGCGGCAGGAGCCGTTCGGCGAGGTCGGGCCGGATGACGCCGACGTCGATGCCTGTCAGGAGCAGGGGGCGGCGGTAGCAGGCGCGGAAGACGTCCCCGTCGGTGAACAGGGCGCGCTTGACGCTCTCGGCGCCGGTGACGATGCAGCACATGGCATCGGACAGGTCCGGGGTCATGTGGGAGAGGTTGTCCAGGGCGGTGACCCATCCGGCCGCGACCGCAGCGATCAGGTTCTCCTCGTCCTTGGGCGCGCGGCGCAGGTCCCCGCTCATGCCCTCGATGATGCGCACGAGCATGCGGCCCCCGGTGGACTTGCCCGCGCCCTGCGGCCCGGTGAGGAAGGGGGCGGGGACGGGCACGGACGGCCCGAGGCAGCCGATCAGCCAGGCGATGGCCAGGCACTCGGTTTCCGCGTTGGCGAAGTTGCACAGCCTCAGAAGAAGGTCGATGCCCTTGCCGTTGGTGTCCTTGGCCGGCAGGGGCAGTTCCCCGGTGAGCTGGGTGCGCCGCCAGCACACCTCGCGCGGGTCGGGAATGGCGATGTCCCAGCCGGTGGGGTTGATGCGCACCGACTGTCCGTCGTTGCGGCCCAGGTCCAGCCAGGTGGCTCCGTCGAAGCCGGGGGCGACGCGGATGTGGACGGCCTGTGTGTCCTCGTACAGGGCGAGTGCTTCGATCAAGTCCAGCGCTTCCTTGAGGGCGGTGCCGTTGAACACGCCGCGGCCGTCCCTGTACAGGCCGACCATGAGTTCCTGGCGGTGGCTGCCTGTGGTGCCCTGGGAGCGGATCGGGCGGGCCACGGGGTGGCCGTTCTTCTGCGCGTACACGGTCCCATCCGCGGTGCGGAAGTACCGGAAGTGCTCCTGCGCGTAGTCGGTGATGACCTCGCGGGCAGGGTTCTTCTCATCATCCGGCATGGTCACAACCCCAACCTGGTCCGGGCGTTGGTCCACGCGTCGGTGCAGTGCCGCAGGGATTCGCCCCTGGCCTGCGCGGCGGTGAACAGCCGTCCGACGTGGGCGTCGGTGAGGCAGCCGCACCGGCCGTGCGTGGACAGCACGGCGAGGAACGTGCGGTACACGGTGGCGTGCACCGCGCTGCGCGCCTCGGTGATGCGCTGCTCGGCCATGGCGATGCCGCGGTCAAGGTAGGCGGGCGTGCGGTGGCGGCATGCCCCGCCCCCGGCCGGTGCGGGCACGGCGATGGCCTGCGGCGCGGGCCGGACCGTGGCGGGCTTCTTCACGGCCAGCGTGCGCACGACATCCGGCAGCGCGGTCAGGGGGCCGGTACCGGGGCCGAGCCAGCGGGCGTAGGCCATCGTGGACTTGATGTCCACGCCGGGCCGGACCGCGTTGGCGGAGGGCATCGGCCCGAGGTAGATCCAGTGCTCGCCACGGGTGGTGGGCACGGTCTGTGTGGCGGGCAGGTTCTCGCGGGCCCACGTGATCGCGTCGGCGTTGTCCAGGTCCACCACCGTGAGCCCGGCCCCGCCCGGGTGGTAGGCGACCGCGCCCGCCCGCGTCCATGCGCGGCGCCAGACACTGGAGTTGATGACGTCCGGGTTGGTGGTCGCGGCGGCCCACCCGTGGCAGGGGCCGGGGCAGGTGCAGGGGCCCGGACTCTTCATGTTCGGCCGTCCACCGCACGTGTTGTCGGTGCAGCGGCGGCAGTTGCCGAACGGCACCTTCCCGGCCCGCAACGGCAGCACGGGCACGCCAGAGGCTGCCAGGGCGAGAGCAGCACGCAGGTGCTCTCCCCGAATGTCGGTCGGTTGCGTCATGCTGGGAGACCTCCACAGCTCTGTTGTGGGCAGGTGGACAAGGGCGGCCCCGGTTCTTGGCGGAATGGAGGGCCGCCCTTGGCGTAGCTAGAAGGGCGGTTCGTCGCTGTAGCCACCGGGCGGCGGGGTGCGCAGCGTCCGGCGCGGCAGGGGCAACAGGGGCAGGCACCATGCCGTCCAGCAGGGGCAGAACTCGTAGCCGGTGCCCTCGTACTCGCCGGTCTCGGGGTGGCCGTAGTCGTAGGTGATGCCGCCCGCGCCCTGGCAATCAGGGCAGTCGGGGCGTGGTGTGTCGGTCAAGGCCAGCGCCCGGCGGGGGCAGCCGACAACCTTGAGGCGAAGTCGGATCATGAGTGCGGGTCCTCCTGTCAGCGCTTGGAGTTGAGGAGCCTGATGCTGATGCCACCGATGCCGATGGGTCCTGCGGCGGCGCCGATGGCGGCGGCGGTGTGGGTGGCGACGTCCAGCAGTGCGAGGAAGGCGACCACCAGGCCCATGCCGCCGATGCCGCCCGCGGTGACGACGGCGACGCCGATGAAGTAGATGCGGGCCGTGCGGCGCGGGGGCGCGGGCATGGGCTGCACGAGGATGATCGGCTGGCCGGTCTCCTGCGCGCGTCGGTAGGTGTCGGCGGGGATGTGCGGGGCGAGGATCCCCGGGGTGGCCGGGGGCGGTTCGCGGTGGCGCATGGGCGTCTCCTACCGGTCGGAGATGGTGTCGGCCACGGACTGAATCGAGTCGCTGATGTCGGGCCCGGCGTCGGTGGAGGCGAGCAGGAACCCGAAGAGCGCGGCGATGGCGGCGCCGACGACGGCGACCTTGCGGTAGTACACGAGCAGCGCGAGGACTACGCCGATGAGCAGGACCAGGGAGATGGTCACGGCCACGTCGGAACTCCTTTCGGGGCAGCGGGGTTGGGGTCAGCGGGTGCCGTCGCGGTAGGTGCGGGCCCACAGGTTGTAGAGGTGGCGGCCGATGCGGATGCGCTTGCCGGTGGCGTGGCAGCGGCGGCAGTCCTTGCCGCGCTTGGCGCGGCCCTTGCGGTCGTGCTTGATGTCGTGGCCCATGCCGCGGCACTTGCGGCAGTCGCCGAACGGGCTGCCCGCGCACCGCAGCGCGTAACCGAGAGTGATGGCGAGTAGGCAGGCGCTAGCAAGGAGGGTGAGGGTCATGGGATGCCTTCCAGGCGGGGTTTCCGGCGTTGTCGCAGGTGGTCTGCTAGGTGCGAGATCGCAGATGGATGCCGGTTTGAGGTGCTAGAGGGGCTGCTAGACCTAGCAGCGGCGGCTGCTAGGTCTAGCAGCGGTGCGCGTCAGCCTCCGGACCGTTTGGAGTCACGCAGGGTGATGGCTTGGGTGATGTCGGCGCGGGCAATGCCGCGTCGGGTGGTGCCCTTGCCCTTGTCGGTGCTGCCCCATACGTCCTGCGCGCTGATGCCGTGCGGCTTGAGGTTGGAGGTGACCGTCTCGGCCCTCCAGCCGCCGTAGACCTCCGGGCGCAGGCTGGCCAGGCGCGCGGCGACCTTCTCGTTCCACACCTTGTCCTCATCTGCCGCAACGACCTTGAGGATGTCAGCCAGCAGATCGAAGGCAGCCTCACCGCTCTCGGGCTGTTGGCCGATGGCGTGGCCGGTGACGTTGCCGTACTCCTCGCGCATCTGGCGGGCACGGGCAACGACCTTCTCGGCGCCGACCGCGTCGACGAACGCCGAGGCGACGATGCGCGGGTCATCGCCCTCACCGGCCATCCAGCAGATGCCGCGGTCGGTGCGGGAGAACATCGTGGCCCGGTATCCAGCCCTGTACATCGAGGTGCCCAGCACCATGTCGTTGGCGGGCTGACCCATGACCTTCAGGCAGAACCGCAGCACCGCATTCGCGCTGATGCCCGTGGGCAGCGACTTCGCGTCCGGCCGCTGCGTACCGAACAGCATCGTCATCCCCAGGGCCGGACCGCGCTTGCCCAGGTCGGTGGCGATTTCCTCGATCTCCGCACCGTACTTCTCGTGCTCGAAGGGGACTTGGCACTCATCGAACCCGGCGACGATCGGGTGCAGCCCGAGCGACTTGTCGTTCGCCAGTTCCGGGGTGACCTTCGACTCCGGGCAGCGCGAGCGCGGCAGGGACTTGATGACCTTCGCCCGCCTGCGCAGCTCGGTGCGAAGCTCCCGCAGCGATTCCAGGACGTAGAGGATGTCTTCGTCTTCGTCGCCTGCGCGGTAGCGGTGGCAGACCGGTTCCAGGGCGCCGAAGTCGCCGGTGCCCTTGAAGTCGAAGGCGTGCACCTCGGCCCGCGGGTCCAGGGCTGCGATGAGCAGGAACAGGCGCATCAGGAACGTCTTGCCCATGCGCGGGATGGAGCCGACGACCACGGAGGCGAACATCAAGGTCACCGACACGTCGCCCATGCGCTGGTCGTTGCCGAACACGACGGGCTGGAACAGGTCGACGCTGCCGGACTTCAGCAGTGGCCAGGCGGGCTTGGTGGTCTCGTTCATGGGCTTGTCGCCCACCCACAGGATCAGCCGTCCCTCATGCTCGCTCGGGTCGGCGGAGGGCCACACGCAGCCGACCTTGCGCCGCAGTCCGGAGGCGAGCGGTTTGCGGGCCTCCATGATGTCCTCCGGGGTCACACCCCAGGGGAGGTCCAGGTCGGCGCGGTAGCCGGGCCCGTCGCGGGTGATCTCGGAGGTGAAGCGCATGCCGTTCATGTCGCCGCCCTTCTTGATGGCGGCCGTCAGCTTCGGGTTGCCAATGTTGTCCAGTGCCCGCAGCACGATCGATCCTGTCAGCTTTTGGATCTCGGTCTTCAGCACGGCGGGACCGATGACGGGCTGGTCCTTGGGCGCACCCCAGAACCCGACGACCAGCACCGCAGCCGACGCGAGCACGGCGAGCCAGCCGGGGGCCATGACGTACATGGTCAGCGCGAACGCGGCACCGAAGACGACGCCGATGGTCGTGATGAACGCCCGCAGGCGAACACGGCGGTCGCGTTGGCGCGACAGCTTCAGATACTCGGCCGTGTTCTCCTTGAACACCTCGTAGGCGCGCAGCGGAGCCGCCTCCGCATCCCACACCCACCGGTTGGTCTCGCGCACCAGACGCGCCGCTCCCCGGGGGGCGTACAGCGCGAGCCGGTAGGCGTACCAGGGGGTGCGGATGCCGTGGAAGACGGTCGCGTAGAAGGTGTTGCCGGCCGCGCGCTGGATGGTGGAGACGAACCCCGGCTTCGAGGTGAGCCAACTGGGCAGGATCGGCTTGCGCTTGAAGGTGGTGATGCCCGGCGCAGGCAGGTCAGGCGAGTCGACCGGCCGCGGCCGCGGCGTCTCCTCCTCGTCGTCCTCCGCCAGCGGCGCGGCGGGAACAGTCTCCTCAGCCGCGGCCGGAGCCGGTGCCGGAGCGGGGGTGAGGGCAGGTCGTTTGGTGGTGATGTCGAAGACCTCGGCGTCAGGACGCTCAGGCTCTTCGCTCGGGCCAGTGACATGGACATCAGACACGATGGGTCTGCTCCCTCATCGAGTGGGGTTGGAAGGGGTCCGGACGGCGCTATGGCAGGCCGACCGTCCGGACCCCGCTGAGCGAAGTCGTGCCAGATCAGACGGTGTGCTGTTGCAGTGCGACGTGCGTGACGAGCTCTGGCGGGCGGTTCACCGCCAGATGGAGCGCTTCTTGGGCTTGGCCTGCGCCGGACCGTCCAAGCCGAGCAGGGCGTAGGGGAACGCGTCGCGCTCGATGTGGACGCCCCACCGGATGTAGTGCCAGTGGAACGGGAACGCGGCAGCGCCCAACTCCATGAGCGCGACGGCGCGGTGGTGCCCGTCGCTGACGTACACGTCCGGGTACTTCTCGTGCACGCACAGCAGGATGGGCTTGAGCAGTCCCCGCTTGGCGATCGACTGCTTCAGCTCGTCGACCTTCGCCCGGTCCTTGGGGCGGCGGGCGAAGCGCTCGTGAGCGTCGCGCCACTTACGGTATTCGGTGGGGCGGATCTGCTGGTCGTTCAGCAGCGCCGTGCTCATCAGTCCCTGGTACGTCTTCATCACTTGCCTCCGGTACTGGTCGGGGCGGTGTGGGTGTGGGCGTCGTGGCAGAGCAGGCACATGCCGAGCGAGACCGGCAGGCAGTAGCTGTAGGCGACCCCGCAGGCCGGGCAGGTGCGGCGGGCGAGCATCGCCAGTGCGAGCGCGCCCCACTTGCGCGAGGTCATCGGCCGCACCGGCAGCGCCCTGTCCACGCGGTAGAGGTAGGCCACCGCCACGCCGCTCTTGCGGCCGCGCGAGCAGCGCATGAGCTGGGCCGCTATCGGCTGACCGCCCGGACGCAGCCCCCGCGCTCGGAGCTGACGGCGCGTGGCCAAGCCGTTGGGGGCGAACTTCCACGGGTAGGTGGGGATGCCGTAGCGGGCCCCGGAGGGGTCGAAGCACTCGGCATAAGCGGTGGGCATCAGACCACCGCCCCGGCACGCTCCGCACGCAGCGTCTCGCGCAGCATGCGGGCCTTGGCGGGCGCAGTGCGCACGGCCTTGCGGATCGCTTCGGCCGTCAGCTCCTCATCCGACCAACCGGCCGTCGCCGCACGGGCTTCGGCAAGCAGATCGGCGCGCGTGCGCTTGGGGCGCGGCGATCGGGCAACCTCGGGAACCCGACCGGTCGCCCGACGCGGCCGGGCCGACTCAGCCGCCACCGAACGCGCCTCGATCGCCGCAGCGCCCGGGCCAACCGACGGAGTCGGGGCGGGGGCCACGGGCTTGAGGGGCAGGGTCGACTTCAAGAAGCCGACCGCCACCGGACGCGGCAACGCCACAGGGTTCGTGGTGATCGGCTCGGGGGCCGATACCGGCAGGTCAGCCGTAGACCGATTACTGATGGTCTCGGTAGATTCCTCCGCATTTTCGGTCAGGGTGGAGGGCGGGGTGGTGGTGTTGAACATCGAGGCGAGTGCGGCGTCCGCGCCTTCGGTGATCCGGTCGCGCTGGACATCGAGCAGCCTCGATCCCAGTGCCGCATCCCCGATGCCGACCTTGCGGGCCAGACGCCACGATGTGCGCTCCGACCGCTTCCTGACCCGGCCGCTGGGGTGCTGCGCGGCGCGGGCGCGGTGGTAGGCGAGGGCCTGGACGATGTCGGCGGTGCGGCGCTCGTGCTCCGCATCGCCGCCGTCAGTGTGGACGACGATGCGCCGGGCGAGGAACGCCATGCCCTCCGCCGACACAGACATGCCCATCGGCGTCAACGCGTAGATCACCGTGCGGCCTGCGTCCGGCGCAGCCATGGCGCCCATGACCGCAGCGGCGGCCGGCAGCGCCCACAGTCCAGCCCGCACGATGCGCGGGGAGGACTGTCCGAGCATGGTCAGCCCGAGCAGCACCAGGGCGAGCACGGCGGTGGCGCCCTCGCCCGCGGCGAGCGCACCGAGCGCGGTGCCCTGTCCGTAGGCGTGCCCGATGTTGCTGTAGGTGCCGATCCCGCCGAACACGCCCGTGGCCAGCATCGGCACGAACGCGGCCGACAGCACACCGGCCTGAACCCGGGTCAGCGACGTACGGGCGCTCATGCCGCACCCCCCAGCGTCAGCAGCGTTGCGATGATGAGCAGGACCCCACCGGCGCAGGTCAGGTCGACCGCGCGGCGCAGGCAGGTGAACTTGGCGACCGCCAGCCGCGACAGCCCGGCAATGTCAGCAGCGAGATCGTTCGACATCGCCGTGGGGATCTCCTCGGGCGTGAGCGTGGCCCACAGCGTGAAGCCGTGCCTGCCGCGCAGGTTCGGCCGCGTGGAACGCAACAGCAGACCCGCCGCCGCGACCAGCAGCCCCATCCCGAGCGCTCCCGCCACGCAGGCGGGAAGGTTCAGAGGCAGGGCGCGGGCGACCGTCCAGGCGCCCGCGAACACCGCGCCGACGAACGCCAGCAACAGGCCCGTCTTGGTGTCCGTCCGCGTGATCTCCGCCTTCACCTCAGCGTGCGCGGCCATCAGGTTCCGGTCGGGGGCGCTCACGCGGCACCGCCCGGAAGGCTCACAGCGGTGGTGCGGTTGGTGAGAGCGATCCGCGCGGCGAGCGCCCGGCGACGGGCCCGGCGGATACGCCGCTCGTCCAGCTCGGACGGCGTGCGATCAAGCGTGGCGATGTGCGCGTCCAGCAGGTCGACGTCGGCGAGGATCACGGGCATCTCCCGCTCGATCGCGGCCAGTTCCGCGCCGGTCGGTTCGATCCAGTCGGCGAACGCGGTAACAGCGTCCTGAACAGTGACGATGTGGTTCATGGGTCGTGTTCTCCCTAGCAGGTGGAACGGCCCGAACAGCGCCCCCGGAGGGCCAACTCCGGGGGCGCGCGCCGTTGAGGTGAGGGGAAGGGTCAGGCGTAGATGTGCTGGGCACCGGCCACGCGCAGCGCGGTGTGCGCCTGGCGGGCCCGCAGACCCGCCGCGTCCAGCTCGTCGGCCGGGACGTCGCCGACGGCCATCGCCGCGTCAACCGCTTCCTGAGCGACCGCCAGAAGCTCGCTGTTGCGCGTGGTCATGAACAGCGTGTCCATCGCGCTGGTGACCGCCGAACGGGCCGCGTAGCGGGCCTGTCGCGTCTCGGCGGTGTCGGCCACGCCTTCCCGGCGGGCCACGATTTTCAGATACTGCTGTTCACGGTGGCGGACCAGCGCGGACAGCAGCGCCGGTATGGCGTCGGCCAGCGCCGTACGGCGCTCTTCGAGCGTCGCCGTACGGGCGGCGCGGATGGCGGTCAGGTGCTGCATGAACCCGGCGACGACCGCGCCCGCCAGAGTGCCGAATACCGCGATCAGCGTTGCAGTCATGAGGACTCCCACGAGTCGAAGGAAGATGGTCCGGCTCCCCTCGGCGCTGCTCGTACGAGACGAGCAGCGGAGGCAACCGGCCGCAGCGCACGAACGCTGCGGAGGTGTCGAAATGCGCTGTGCCGCGCACGGGACAGGACCCGTACGCGCCCGCCCGCTTGCTGCGAGGTGGGGCGGGATTCCCTCACGACCCATCGACCGCCCGTGTACAGGCAGCTGGGTCGGCACGCTGTTGAGTTCTCAAGGCACGGTCAGCGCGGGGCCCGTTGGCGTGCGACCGAAGCCGCCTTCCAGCCGAGCGATCCCGCCTGCATGTCATTGTTCTAGCACTGCTGATACAACCAGCACAAGAGGTTGTGCTGTTCGTGCTGCTTGATCTAGGTCAGAGAGGGTTAGCATCGAGGCATGACGCCAACTGCTGACGACGCGCGACGGGTGAACGAGCAGATCGCCGAGACCCTGCGAGAGGAAATCAGGACCGGCAAGGTGAAGGCGGGCGACAAGCTGCCGTCGGTGCGGGCGATCGCGGAGCGCTTCGGAGTCGCCGCGGGGACGGCGACGAAGGCCCTCCAACTCCTCACGAAATGGGGCCTGGTGACCCCGGACTCAACGCGCGGCTACTTCGTGAGCGCCCAAGCTTCGGATGCCCGAGAAGTGCCGTCTCCCAGCCCAGAGTTCACCGCGATCATGAGGGAGATCGAATTGGTGCGTGAGTGCCTGGGGCGTCTCGATGAACGCCTTCGCCGGTTGGAGGGGGCGGAGGGGAAGAGCTGAAGGTGTCCGCTAAGCGTTGTGCCCTCTCAGCGAGCGCGCCCACTTCCGCGGAGAGCTCCGCAAGAGCCACCATCACTTGGTGCCGTTCATCAGCCGTCAGAGACATAGCTGTGCCTCCTTGCCGCCGCCGTGGATGTCTCGGTCTCGACACCCACGACGCTATGGCCAGGCCCTGAAGCGACCCCGGAAAAACCTTCCGGGGTCCTCATCCGAACCGAGGTGACGCTGAAGTCATGCGAGGAATGACGCAGCAACTGACGATCGGCGAGCGTGTGGCTTGGTACCGCCACCGCCGCGGAATCTCCCAGGAAGTGCTGGCAGGACTGGTCGTCCGTACGCCGGACTGGCTCGGCAAGGTCGAGAACAACCGTATCCAGTTGGACCGGCTCTCAGTGATCCGCGCACTGGCTCACGCACTGGACGTGTCCATCGGAGACCTCATCGGCGAACCGACCCTGCTGGAGTGGTCGAACGAGAGCGGCCGACGGACGGTCCCCGCCCTGCGCGAAGCGCTCATGGACTACCGCCAGTTGACGCCACTCCTGAGCGCGCCCACCGATGGTGAGCCACCGACTCTGGCGAACCTGCGATCCGACGTGAGTGAGGTCTGGGATGCCTACCAGGGCTCGCGATTCGGCTTCGCCACGCGGCAGTTGCCGCTCATCCTGTCGGACGCTCTGCTCGCGGTGCGTACGTACACGGGCGAGGAGCGAGAAGAGGCGAACGCGCTGCTTGCTCTGACGTACCAGGGTGCGGCCATGGTGCTCGGCAAGCTGGGGGAGAGCGAGCTTGCCTGGATGGCGGCGGACCGCGGGCTTGCCGCCGCGCAGCAGAGCGGTAACAACGTCATCATTGGGTCGCTCTTCCGGTCCGTGACGCACTGCCTGCTGTCCACCGGCCGGTACGAGTCTGCCGTCCAACTCGTGAGCGATGCGGCAGGGTTCCTAGAGACAGAACTCGGAGCGGCTTCGCCCTCGTACCTGTCCGTCTACGGGACCTTGTTCCTCACCGGCGCGATGGCTGCCGCTCGCGCAGAGGATCGCGCGACGGCACATGCCTACCTGCGTGAGGCGGAGACGGCGGCAACACGCCTGGGAGCGGACGCCAACCACATGTGGACCGCCTTCGGGCCCACCAACGTCGCGATCCACAAGGTGGCTACCGCTGGCGAGCTCGGAGACTTCCAGATCGCTTCGGAACTTGGGCCGCAGGTCGATACGAGCGGCCTTCCCATCGAGCGGCGCGTGAGGCATGATCTCGAAGTAGCGCGAGCACTCACCGCCCGGAACCGCACGGACGAAGCGCTCGCTGTAGTGCTCGAAGCTGAGCAGATGGCTCCGGAGCAGGTCAGGCACCACTACATGAGCCGTGAACTCGTACTCGGCTGGGTCCGCGGTACTCGTGGGCGACCGAGCCGGCCCGTGGCTGACCTGGCCGAGCGGCTGCGCGTGGTGTGAGCTGGTTAGGCTCGGCCGTGTGAGCGAGACCGAGAATGAACACGAAGCGAAGATGGCGCGCCCGCGCATGGCGGCGGGCGCGCTGTTCTTCGATGATCAGAACCGCGTCATGCTTCTTGAGGCGACGTACAAGGACTACCGGGATATCCCGGGCGGCTACGTCGACGTTGGTGAATCCCCGCTTCAGGCGTGCGTGCGGGAGGTCCGCGAAGAGCTGGGCATCACGCCTGGGATCGGTCGCCTTCTCGCCGTCGATTGGGCTCCTAGCCCTGCCGAAGGCGACAAGGTGCTGTACCTCTTCGATGGCGGGGCTCTCCCCGCGCAGCTTCAGGAACAGATCCGGTTGCAGCGTTCCGAGATCAAGGCGTATGCCTTCCACAGCATCGACGACGTCGATTCCCTGACCATTCCGCGCCTCGCGCGACGGGTCCGGGCAGCCGTGATCGCTCGCAGCGAGGGTCGGGTGGCCTACCTGGAGCACGGCCAGTATCCGGGGCAGTAGCGAGGGCCGAAGGTAGCTCCTGGATGCCCACCGGGCTACTCCATTACCTCGAGCTCATGGGGTGCCCGCATCCGAAACGCTCTGCGCGAGATCGGTCACTGTGTCCAGGATTCCCTGACCGAAGTCAGTCGGAGCCACGAGTACCCCGAAAACCACCGCCACGGTCAGGGTCATCGTCTGGTCGACCCGGCTCCTGGCGTGCACGTCTCGACGTACCAATACGACGAGAACGACAGCGAACAGAACTGCCAAGTTGATCGTCAGTCTCACCGGATCGGCCCTTCCCCCCAGGCAGGAACGTCCCAACTTTCCTGTGTAGCCAGGCCCCGGTGACGCCGCGACTCAGTCACGGATGGTTGGCTGGTAAGACGCTCATCTGGGGCCGGATCGGCTCGTCGATGGCGGGCGTGCTCCTCCAACGTCGTTCAGGAGGCCGCCGCACTGGGCCCTCCCTATGAGTTCCGGTCGCGTCGATGAGGACGTGCGGGGCCGTCTGTGGGCCGTCCGAGGGCGGCCCAGGACGACCGACAACGACCAACAACGGCAAGAGGGGCGCGACCGAAGTCGCGCCCCTCAGCCTTGTTCGCCCAGCTAGACCCAGGTATCGAGCCACATTCTGGAACGCCAGGAATCGATCGGGATCGCCTGGCCGGTATAGATCGGCCAGAAATAAATGAAATTCCAGAAGATCAGCAGGACCAGGACACCCGAGGCCGCGGCACCCACCACCCGGCGCCGCTCCGAGGACCCCGGCGGCCCCAGAATGGCCCCGATCAGCATCGCGAGCGCCAGACAGAGGAACGGCACGAAGACCACGGCGTAGAAGTAGAAGATCGTCCGTTCCTGGTACATGAACCACGGCAGATAGCCCGCCGCGACCCCGCACACGATCGCGCCCGCCCGCCAGTCCCTGCGGAAGAACCAGCGCCACAGGACATAGAGCAGCGCGAACGCCGCCGCCCACCAGAGCAGCGGCGTGCCGAGCGCGAGCACCTCGCGCGCGCACTTCTCCTTGGTGTCGGCGGGACAGCCGTCCTTGCCGGGCGCCGGGGACTCGTAGAAGTACGAGACGGGGCGGCCGTCGACGATCCAGCTCCACGGGTTGGACTGGTAGGTGTGCGGCGAGGACAGGCCGACGTGGAAGTCGTAGACCTTGTTCTCGTAGTGCCACAGGCTGCGCAGCCAGTCCGGCAGCCAGGTCCAGCCGCCGCCCTTGCCCGCGGTCGCCGCCCAGTCGCGGTAGTAGCCGCCGGTGCCGTCGCTCGGCGACAGGATCCAGCCCAGCCAGGACAGCAGGTACGTGCCCACCGCGACCGGCACCGTCGTCACGAACGCCGGCAGGACGTCCCGCCTGAACACCGCCGCGTACGGCCGCTGCGCCCCCGCCACGCGCCGCGCGCCCACGTCCCACAACACGGTCATCAGGCAGAAGAACACCATGATGTAGAGGCCGTTCCACTTCGTGGCGAAGGCCAGGCCGAGGCAGAGCCCGGCCGCCCAGCGCCACGGCCGCCACCCGATGCGCAGCGTCTCCGCCACGTACGCGTCGGGGCGCGCGATGCCGTCGGCGTCCACCGGCAGCGCCGCCGCGAGTCTCGCGCGCGCCTTGTCCCGGTCGACGAGGAAGCAGCCGAACGCCGCGAGCACGAAGAACATCAGGACCTGGTCGAGCAGCGCCGTGCGGCTCATCACGAAGTGCAGGCCGTCCACGGCGAGCAGCGCGCCCGCCAGGCAGCCGAGGAACGTCGAGCGGAAGAGCCGCCGCCCGATCCGGCACAGCATCAGCACCGACAGCGTGCCGAGCACCGCCGTCATGAACCGCCAGCCGAACGGATCGAGGCCGAACAGCCACTCCCCGACACCGATCACGTACTTGCCGACCGGCGGATGGACGACGTACGCCGGATCCGTGGGCAGCGCGACCCCGCTGCCCTGCTCGATGACCGCGTCGTTGACCTTGTCCGGCCAACTCAGTTCATAGCCCTTGTGGATGAGGGCCCAGGCGTCCTTGGCGTAGTACGTCTCGTCGAATATCACGGCCTTCGGGCTGCCGAGATTCCAGAACCGCAGCAGCCCCGCCACCAGCGCGACACCCAGCGGCCCGAGCCAGCCCGACCACCGCACCAGCGGCTCGGACAGCTGCCGGGGGACGCCGAGCGCCGCCCAGATCCGGTCACCGGGCCGGGCGTACGGCGGGTCGAGCCGCGTCCGCACATCGCCTCTGCGCTGCGCCGCGTGGCCGAAGCGGCGCAGCCTGTGCTGCCACGACGACGGCTGCTGCTCCTCGGCTGGCCGGCCCTGGCGGGTCTCCGGGGAAGACGCGGTACTGGTCACCGCGCCATCGTAGGGAACCAGACTGTGTCAGTCCCGCGCCCGGCCCCTGCGAGGATGGATCCGTGACAGGAAGCGCAGATTCACCCCTGAGTCCCGCCGCGGGCCCCGGCACCCTCGTCCTCGCGGGCACGCCCATCGGCGACGTCGCGGACGCCCCGCCCCGGCTCGCCGCCGAACTGGCCGGCGCCGACGTCGTGGCCGCCGAGGACACCCGCAGGCTGCGCCGGCTCACGCAGGCGCTCGGCGTGCAGGTGCGCGGCCGGGTCGTGTCGTACTTCGAGGGCAACGAGGCGGCGCGCACGCCGGAGCTGGTCGAGGCGCTCGCGGGCGGGGCGCGGGTGCTCCTGGTGACGGACGCGGGCATGCCGTCGGTGTCCGACCCCGGCTACCGCCTGGTGGCCGCCGCCGTCGAGCGCGACATCCGCGTCACGGCGGTGCCCGGGCCGTCCGCCGTCCTGACCGCCCTCGCGCTCTCCGGCCTGCCCGTGGACCGCTTCTGCTTCGAGGGCTTCCTGCCGCGCAAGGCGGGCGAGCGGCTCTCGCGGCTGCGCGAGGCGGCCGAGGAGCGGCGCACGCTCGTGTACTTCGAGTCGCCGCGCCGCCTGGACGACACCCTCGCCGCGATGGCCGAGGCCTTCGGCGACGAGCGCAGGGCGGCGGTGTGCCGGGAGCTGACGAAGACGTACGAAGAGGTCCGCCGCGGTTCGCTGAAGGAGCTCGCGGAGTGGGCGGCGCCCGGCGACGTGCGCGGCGAGATCACGGTCGTGGTCGCGGGCGCCCCGGACAAGGACCCCGGCGAGCTCGGGCCCGACGAACTGGTGCGCCGGGTGCGGGTGCGCGAGGAGGCGGGGGAGCGGCGCAAGGAGGCCATCGCGGCGGTCGCGGCCGAGGTGGGGCTGCCCAAGCGGGAGGTGTTCGACGCGGTGGTGGCCGCGAAGAACGCGGCGGGCGGGGCGTAGCCCGGAGCGTGCCGGCAGCGCCCGCGCATCTGCCCCGCGCGAAGAGGCGTGAAAGAGCCCATCCGCAGGCAAAGGACTATCGTGAAAAGCAAAGCGTGGGTCGCGCACCAGGCTGTTTTTCCATGGGACTGCCAAATCGGGTCCAACACTCGACAGGTCTGATGCGCTCGCTCCGGGAAAGGCGTCCACTGGGTGAAGGGACGCACCCGTCCCACGCTGCCGGACCGGGTCCGGAAAGATCCCGGACGGCGGTGCTTGTCCAGCGGACAAGAGGAGCTGGCATGAGTGAGATCGCAGACACCGGTCACCGCCCCACGGCCGCCAAGGTCGTCGAGGAGTCCTACGCCTTCGCCTGCATGCGCTGCGGGCACGGCTGGGAGCAGACGTACGAGATAGAGCACCACATCGACGCCAAGGGCCAGGAATTCGTGATGTACCTGGCGGACGGCCGCCACGTGCCGTCCCCGCTGACCCGGCCCACCTGCCTGAACTGCGGCGGGCACGTGGTGCGGATCATGCGGGCGGGCCAGGTGTCATCCGTGCGGTCGGCTCTGGAGTCCCTGTACCAACAGCAGCGCGCGCCGGGCCCGACCCAGTCCATCGCGGGGCCGCCGGTGGGGCCGAAGGGGCCGGACACCGCGGAAGGCGCCGAAGGCGCGGCGAGCGCGGACGCCGCGGGCGGCACGGACACCGCGGACGCCGCGGCTGACGCCGCCAAGCACACGCCCGCCCACCACTGGCACTGGCGCCTCTCGGACCTGCTGCACCCGTTCCACCGCAAGGCGGGCTGAGCCCTCGCGGGGTGCGCCCCAGTCCCGCCCCTTCCCGTAACCAGGGGGCTCCGCCCCCTGGACCCCCGTATCGCCGCTTCGCGGCTCGTCCTCAATCGCCGGACGGGCTGGATATGTGCCGGTGATTTCAGCCCCTCCGGCGTTTGAGGAGCGGGGGTCCGGGGGCGGAGCCCCCGGTTACGGGAAGGGGCGGGATTGGGGAGCCCCCGGCAGGGCTTCGTACGATCGACGTATGCCTGCCGACAAGAACGCCGCCCCACCGCTCCCCGCCCCCCTGCGGGTGCACGTCGCCGACTCCCACACCCACCTCGACATGCAGTCCGGCACAGTCGAGGAGGCGCTGGCGCAGGCCGCCGCGGTGGGCGTGACGACCGTCGTCCAGGTCGGCTGCGACGTAGCGGGCTCCCACTGGGCGGCCGACACCGCGGCCACCCACGCCCCCGTACACGCGACAGTGGCCCTGCACCCCAACGAGGCACCACGCATCGTGCACGGCGACCCCGACGGCTGGTCCCGCCAGGGCGCGCGCCCCGCCGGAGGCGAGAGCGCCCTCGACGAGGCGCTCGCCGAGATCGACGCCCTCGCCGCGCTGCCGCACGTCAAGGGCGTCGGCGAGACCGGCCTCGACTACTTCCGCACCGGCCCGGAGGGCAAGGCGGCCCAGGAGCGCTCGTTCCGCGCGCACATCGAGATCGCCAAGCGGCACGGCAAGGCCCTGGTGATCCACGATCGGGAGGCCCACGAAGATGTGCTACGCGTCCTGAAGGAGGAGGGCGCGCCCGAGCGCACCGTCTTCCACTGCTACTCCGGCGACGCCGAGATGGCCCAACTCTGCGCGGAACACGGCTACTTCATGTCCTTCGCGGGCAACGTCACCTTCAAGAACGCCCAGCCGCTGCGCGACGCGCTGGCCGTCGCGCCCCTCGAACTCGTCCTCGTCGAGACCGACGCGCCCTTCCTGACACCCGCCCCGTACCGCGGACGGCCCAACGCCCCCTATCTCATTCCGGTCACGTTGCGCGCCATGGCCGAGGTGCGCGGCATCGACGAGGACGCCATGGCCGCGGCGATCTCGTCGAACACGGCCCGCGCCTTTGATTACTGATCGATAACGACCGAAGCCTTCCCCGGCCTGACAGCTTGGGTCAGTGCAGCGACACAGAGTAGTCACGCTGCTTTGGAGAGTGACGGCGCCTCCGCTAGGTTCTGCAAGCCGATCGGCACGTGCGGATCTCCGCACGTGCCGATCGGCGCCTGGCTTGTCAGTGGTCACTTGTCGCTGGAGCGTCGTCGTGAGCAAACCGCAGTACGAGACGTATGAGCAGCAGCCGCAGTACGCGCCGCCGCGCGAGCCGCACGGTTCGTACGACGCGTACGAGCCCTACGACGCGCACGGCCCCGCGTACGGGTACGAGTACGGCGGCGACGGCGGGAGCACCGGAGGCCCCGGGGGCGGCCCCGCCACGCAGGTCTTCCCGTCCGGTGAATTCGGGGCGGCCGACGAGTTCGACGAGTACGGCCGGACCGAGGGCTTCGCCGGGAACAGTGTGCCGACGCAGGCGTACGGCGTGGGCGGGCCCGCCGCGGACGAGCTCCCGACGCGGGTGTTCACGCCCGACGCGTTCGGCGGGGGCGGGTTCGCGGAGGCCGAGGCCGAGTGGGGCGCGGAGCCGGAGAGGGAGCGGGAGCGGCTGCCGGAGTGGGAGCCGGGGGCGGGGTCCGGGGGTGCGGCGTCGCTGCCCCGGCAGGGGCGCGGGGCGGGTGCCGACGGGCGGGCCGACGGACGTGCCGATGGGCGGCGGGCCGATGGGCGGACCGAAGCGGGCGCTGACGGACGCACCGAAGCGGGCGCAGCCGGACGCACCGACGGGCGGGCCGGGGCGCGCCGCGCCGCGCGGCGCCGTCGGACCACCGGGCGGCGGCCCGACGGCCTGCGCCGACTCCTGCCGCAGGCCCTCGTCGTCGCCTTCCTCGCCGGCGGCACCTCCGCCTTCGTCGCCAACGACAAGGCCGTCCAGCTGAGCGTCGACGGCAGGTCCCGCACGCTGCACACCTTCGCCGACGACGTGGGTGAACTCCTCGCCGACGAGGGCGTGGACGTCGGCGCGCACGACCTCGTGGCGCCCACCGCCACCACCGCCCTCGCCAGCGGCGACGAGATCGCCGTCCGCTACGGGCGGCCCGTCCGCCTCACCCTCGACGGGCAGCCCCGCAAGGTGTGGACGACGGCCCGCACGGTGGACGGCGCGCTGCGCCAGCTCGGGGTGCGCGCCGAGGGTGCCTACCTCTCCACCTCGCGCGGCAGCCGCATCGCCCGCGAAGGGCTCGACCTCGACGTCCGCACCGAGCGCACCGTGACGATCATGGCCGACGGGCGGGCCCGCACCATCCGTACGAACGCGGCGACCGTCGGCGAGGCAGTCGAGGAGTCCGGGGTCACCCTGCGCGGCTCCGACACGACGTCCGTGCCGCCCGGCAGCTTCCCGCGCGACGGGCAGACCGTCACCGTCATGCGGATCTCCGGCCGCCAGGAGGTGCGGGAGGAGCCGATTCCGTACGAGGTGCGCAGGACCGAGGACGCCTCGCTGCCGCGCGGCACGGAGGTGGTGGCGCAGGCAGGGCGCGCGGGCGCGCGGCGGATCACGTACTCGGTGCGCACCGTCAACGGCGTGCGGCAGAAGCCGAAGCGGTTGCGGAGCGAGGTGGTGCGGGAGCCGCAGGCGCGGATCGTGAAGGTCGGTACGAAGGTGCAGCCGACGGCCGTCGCCGGGGCCGAGGGGCTCAACTGGGGGGCGCTTGCCGCCTGCGAGTCGGGGGGGCGGGCCAACGCCGTGGATCCCTCCGGTACGTACGGCGGGCTCTACCAGTTCGACACCCGGACCTGGCAGGCCCTCGGCGGTCGGGGGCGCCCCCAGGACGCCCCCGCCAACGAACAGACCCTCCGCGCCAAGAAGCTGTACGTCCAGCGCGGGGCTTCGCCGTGGCCCCACTGCGGCGGCCGCCTCTGACCTCCGGCCCGGTGGGGGGCCTTCCTGTCCCGCCGCTCCGCGGCGGACATCTCCCACCCGCCCGCCCGTTTCCACCACACATGCGGCGTCGGGCCGGCACCGGGGTCGCGGCGTGCGGGGGCTACGGGCGGGCCAGGCTTCCGGTGCCGGGGAGGGTTGTTCGGCGTCGACGGGGTGAGTGGGGGCCCGGTCGACGCCGGAGCCAATGGCTCCGGTCCGTTGCCTGCCCCGGGGCGCCCTGAGGTCGAGGCTCCGGTCCGTTGCCCGCCCCGGGGCGTCCTGAGGCCGACGGGCGGAGTATCAGCCCGTCCGGCGTTTGAGGACGAGGCCCGGAGGGCCGAAAAGGGGGAGAGGGGCGAAGCCCCATAAGGGGGGAAGCAGCTCCAAGGCGCCCACGCCAGCAAAGTGCGGCGCACCCAGGGCTACCCTGGGGCGGTGACCACCGAGCAAGGCGCCCTCCTGGGCCCCGCCGACATCCGCGACCTCGCCGCGACCCTCGGCGTACGCCCGACCAAGCAGCGCGGCCAGAACTTCGTCATCGACGCGAACACCGTCCGCCGCATCGTCCGCACCGCGGAGGTCGGCCCGGACGACGTCGTCGTGGAGGTCGGCCCGGGCCTCGGCTCGCTGACCCTGGCCCTCCTGGAGACCGCGTCCCACGTCACCGCCGTGGAGATCGACGACGTGCTCGCCGCGGCGCTCCCGTCGACGGTCGAGGCCCGCCTCCCCGCGAAGGCGGCCTCCTTCGACCTGGTCCACAGCGACGCCATGCTCGTCCGCGAACTCCCGGGCCCCGCCCCGACCGCCCTGGTCGCGAACCTCCCGTACAACGTCGCCGTACCGGTCCTGCTGCACATGCTGGACACCTTCCCCACCATCGAGCGCACGCTGGTGATGGTGCAGGCCGAGGTCGCCGACCGGCTCGCCGCCGACCCGGGCTCGAAGGTGTACGGCGTCCCGTCGGTGAAGGCGAACTGGTACGCCGAGGTCAAGCGCGCGGGCGCCATCGGCCGCAACGTCTTCTGGCCCGCCCCGAACGTCGACTCGGGCCTGGTGTCGCTGGTGCGCCGCGCCGAGCCCGTGAAGACCACCGCGTCCAAGCGGGAGGTGTTCGCGGTCGTCGACGCCGCGTTCGCCCAGCGCAGGAAGACGCTGCGCGCGGCCCTCGCGGGCTGGGCGGGCTCCGCCGCCGCGGCCGAGGCGGCCCTGGTCGCGGCGGGCGTCTCACCGCAGGCACGCGGCGAGTCCCTGACGGTGGAGGAGTTCGCGCGGATCGCGGAGAACAAGCTCACCGCCACCGACACCACCGCCGAAACCGAGGAACCCGGTAAGTGACCCCGCCCCCCGCCATCACCGTCCGCGTCCCCGCCAAGGTCAACGCCCAGCTCGCCGTCGGCGCCGCCCGCCCCGACGGCTTCCACGACCTCGCGAACGTCTTCCTGGCCGTCGGCCTGTACGACGAGGTCACCGTGACCCCCGCGGACGAGCTGCGCGTGACCTGCGAGGGGCCGGGCGCCGACCAGGTCCCCCTGGACCGCACGAACCTGGCGGCGCGCGCGGCCGAGGCGCTGGCCGCGCGGTACGGCCGCCGGGCCGACGTACACATCCACATCACCAAGGACATCCCCGTGGCGGGCGGCATGGCGGGCGGCAGCGCGGACGGTGCGGGCGCCCTGGTGGCGTGCGACGCGCTGTGGGGCACCGGCGCCTCCCGTGCCGAACTCCTCGACATCTGCGCCGAGTTGGGCAGCGACGTGCCGTTCAGCCTGGTCGGCGGCGCGGCGCTCGGCACCGGGCGGGGCGAGCAGCTGACCGGCCTGACCGTCGGCGGCACCTTCCACTGGGTGTTCGCCGTCGCCGACGGCGGCCTCTCCACCCCGGCCGTGTACGGGGAGTTCGACCGCCTCACCCCGGAGGCCCCCGCCCCCGAGGCGTCCGCAGCCCTGCTGGACGCCCTCCGCACCGGCGACGCCACCGCCCTCGCGGCCGCCCTCGCCAACGACCTCCAGCCCGCCGCGCTCTCCCTCTTCCCGGCGCTCGCCGACACCCTGAAGACGGGCACCGCGGCCGGCGCCCTGGCCGCCATCGTCTCCGGCTCCGGCCCCACCACCGCCTTCCTGGCGAAGGACCCGGAGTCCGCCCGGCACGTGGCCGAGGCCCTCCGCACCTCCGGCACCTGCCGCACCGCCCGCGTCGCCGCCTCCCCCGCCCCGGGCGCGACGGTGATCGATCCGCGCCCCTAGCGTCGGCGGCGTACCGCGCCCGCAGCGTCGGCGGCGTACCGCGCCCCCGGCACCGGCGGCGTACCCCCGCGCGACAGGCTCCCACCGCCGAAGGCTCCGGAGCCCGACTAGGCTGGACGATCGATCGCATTCCGTCGTCAGGAGAGAAATGGCCGTCAACCTGGTCAATGTCGAGGCAGTCAGCAAGGTGTACGGCACCCGCGCGCTGCTCGACGGTGTCTCACTCGGTGTGTCCGAGGGGGACAGGATCGGCGTGGTCGGGCGCAACGGTGACGGGAAGACGACCCTCATCCGCATGCTCGCCAAGCTGGAGGAGGCCGATTCGGGGCGCGTCACGCACAGCGGCGGCCTGCGGATCGGGGTGCTCACGCAGCACGACTCGCTGGACCCCGAGGCCACCGTGCGGCACGAGGTCATCGGTGACATGGCCGACCACGAGTGGGCGGGCAGCGCCAAGATCCGGGACGTACTCACGGGCCTGTTCGGCGGGCTCGCCCTGCCCGGCTTCGAGCACGGCCTCGACACCGTCATCGGGCCGCTCTCGGGCGGTGAGCGGCGGCGCATCGCGCTCGCGAAGCTGCTGATCGACGAGCAGGACCTCATCGTGCTCGACGAGCCCACCAACCACCTCGACGTGGAAGGGATTTCGTGGCTCGCGCGGCATCTGCGCGAGCGCCGCTCGGCCCTGGTCTGCGTCACCCACGACCGGTGGTTCCTGGACCAGGTGTGCACGCGGATGTGGGACGTACAGAAGGGCACGGTCTACGAGTACGAGGGCGGGTACTCCGACTACGTCTTCGCGCGCGCCGAGCGCGAGCGGATCGCCGCCACCGAGGAGACCAAGCGGCAGAACCTGGTCCGCAAGGAGCTCGCGTGGCTGCGCCGCGGCGCCCCGGCCCGCACCTCCAAGCCCCGCTTCCGCGTCGAGGCCGCCAACGCGCTGATCCAGGACGTGCCGCCGCCGCGGGACAGCAGCGAGCTGATGAAGTTCGCCACCACCCGGCTCGGCAAGACCGTCTTCGACCTGGAGGACGTGAGCGTCCAGGCCGGACCCAAGCTGCTGCTCAAGCACCTGACCTGGCAGCTCGGCCCCGGCGACCGCATCGGCCTGGTCGGTGTGAACGGCGCCGGCAAGACCTCCCTGCTGCGCGCCATGGCGGATGCCGCCCGCACGGACGGCGACAAGCAGCCCGCCGCCGGCCGCGTCGTCGTCGGCAAGACCGTCAAGCTGGCCTACCTCTCGCAGGAGGTCGCCGAGCTGGACCCGGCGCTCCGGGTCCTGGAGGCCGTGCAGCAGGTGCGCGAGCGGGTCGACCTCGGCAAGGGCCGGGAGATGACCGCGGGGCAGCTCTGCGAGACGTTCGGGTTCAGCAAGGAGAAGCAGTGGACGCCCGTCGGCGACCTGTCCGGCGGTGAGCGGCGGCGGCTGCAGCTGCTGCGCCTCCTCATGGACGAGCCGAACGTCCTCTTCCTCGACGAGCCCACCAACGACCTCGACATCGAGACGCTGACGCAGCTGGAGGACGTGCTCGACGGGTGGCCCGGCTCGATGGTGGTCATCTCGCACGACCGGTTCTTCGTCGAGCGCACCACCGACCGCGTGTTCGCGCTCCTGGGCGACGCGACGATGCGGATGCTGCCGCGCGGCATCGACGAGTATCTGGAGCGCAGGCAGCGCATGACCGAGGCCGCCGCCCCGGCCGCCCCCGCGCCCACTGCCGCCGCCCCGGCCGGGACGAAGAGCGTGTCCGCGGCCGACGCGCGTGCGGCGAAGAAGGAACTCCAGAAGATCGAGCGGCAGCTGGACAAGGTTTCCGAGAAGGAGACCAAGCTGCACGCACAGATCGCCGATAACGCCACAGACTTTGAAAAGGTGGCGAAACTGGACGCGGAGCTCCGGGAACTCGTCGGCGAGCGCGAGGAGTTGGAGATGCGCTGGCTGGAACTCGCGGAGGACGCGTGAGCATCCCGTAACAGACGCATCACAGGCCGGTCCTCCCTTGGGTACAGGGGCGGGACCGGCCCCTGTCATGGCTTGAATGGGGTGATAGAAAGGTCGGCCTGAGCACCACTTGGCGTGCCGAAAATCAGTGAAGGGGGAAGCGCTGATGACTCAGCCGCCCAACCAGCCGCCGCACGGCGGCTTCGGAGCTCCACAGGATCCACAGCAGCCCGGCCAGCCGCCGACTCCGCAGCCGGGGCAACCGCAGGCCCCGCAGCCCGGCTACGGCTACCCGCAGCAGCCGCCCGGCCAGCCTCAGCAGCCCGGCCCCTACGGCTACCCGCAGCAGCCGGGCCCGTACGGCCAGCCCGCGCAGCCGGGCCAGCCGGGTCCCTACGGCCAGCCCGCGCAGCCCGGCCAGCCAGGCCCCTACGGTCAGCCGCAGCAGCCGGGTCCGTACGGCCAGCCCACGCAGCCCGGCCAGGCGGGCCCCTACGGCCAGCAGCCGGGGTACGGCTATCCGCAGCAGGGTCAGCCCGGTGGTCCCGGCACCCCGCCCGGCGGCGGTGGCGGCGGCAAGAGCCCCTTCAAGGGCAAGCCCGCGGTGATCATCGGCGCGGCCGTGGCGGCCCTGCTCGTCGCGGGCGGCGCCGTCTTCGCGGTCACCAGCGGCGGTGACGACGACAAGAAGAAGTCCGACGCGAAGAACAAGGACCCCAAGTCCTCCGCCTCCGCCCCGGTCAACCCGGGCGACGGCAGCGGCGACGGCCACGAAGGCAAGGAGGACCTCAACGCGGGCCGCCAGCCGGACGAGGCCAAGGTGCTCTGGTACAAGGAGGCCCCCAAGGTCCCCGGCAAGGGCGCCGACGCCCCCGGCATGTGGGTCGAGGACGGCGTCGCGGCCAAGGCGGCGTACAAGGAAGTCCTCGGCTACAAGGTCGCGGACGGCAAGCCCGCCTGGCCCGCCATCGAGGTGCAGTACGACATCTGCGCCGCGTCCAAGCAGGTCAGCGAGGACGGCAAGATCGCCATCGCGTACAAGAGCGGCACGAAGAGCTCCGCCAAGTGCGACCAGCTCCAGGTCGTGGACCTGAAGACGGGCAAGAAGGGCTGGAAGAAGACGATCAAGGAGGAAGGTCTCTTCGACTCCACGCTCAGCCTCGAACTGAACATCACCGGCGACACGTTGATGGTCGGCCGCTCCCAGTCCGGCACCGCCTTCAGCATGAGCGACGGCGACCAGATGTTCGTGACCCGCAAGAAGGACGAGGGCACCTGCTTCCCGGCCGGGTTCACCGGCGGCGACCGCCTCCTGATGGCGATGTCGTGCGGCGCGAGCACGCCCACCGAGCACGACGAGATCGCCGAACTCGACCCCGAGACCGGCAAGATCAAGTGGACGAAGAAGTTCCCCAAGGGCTGGCGCCTCGAGCACGTCTACTCCACCAGCCCCACGGTCCTCTACGCCACCAACGAGGACAAGAAGCAGTGGAACATCACCACGCTGAAGTCCGGCAGCTCCGCCACCCGTTCCGAGGTCCAGGTCGACGAGGACTTCGCGCCGGAGTGCGGCTGGGGCGGCCTCGGGCGTGACCTGCAGGCCTGCGCCGGCGTCGCGGCCGACGAGAAGTACCTCTACCTGCCGACCAAGAAGACCACCGGCGCCAACGAGATCGTCGCGATCAGCCTCGCCACCGGCAAGGAGGCCTGGCGGGCGAAGTCCCCGCAGGACACCTCGATGCTGCCGCTGAAGACGCAGAACGGCGACCTGGTGGCGTACGTCGAGCCTTCGTACGACGGCGGCGGCCGGGTCGTGTCCATCGGGACCAGCGGCACGCACACGCCGAAGACCCTGCTGAAGCACCCGGAAGGGACGTCGCGGATCGAGAACGGCTTCTTCTCGAAGGCGATCGACTACGTGGACGGGCGCTTCTACATCTCCCAGACCAGGCTCTCCGGCACCGCTCAGGGGCGCGAGAAGCTGATGCTGGCCTACGGCAAGTAGCGCTCCCCACCCGCTTGATCACCCTCTTTCGTCCCCAAGGAAAGTTGTCATGACACAGCCGCCCCAGCCGCCCAACCAGCCCCCGCAGGGCGGTTTCGGCGCCCCTCAGGACCCCCCGCCCGGCGGGTTCGGCGCGCCTCAGGACCCCTCGCAGCAGGGCTACGGCTACCCGCAGGCGCCGCCGCCCGCCGCTCCCGCGGCCCCGCCCGCGGCCCCCCAGACGCCCCCGCCGCCCCCGCAGGGCCAGCCGAACTACGGCTACCCGCAGGCGCCGGGAGCCCCGGGGACCCCGCCGCCCGCGGCGCCCGGCACCCCGCCGCCCGCGTACGGCCAGCCGACGCAGCCGGCCTTCCCGGCCGCGGGCCAGCAGCAGCCCGGCTACGGCTACCCGGGGCAGCCCGGCCAGCAGCCGGGGTACGGCTACCCGGGCCAGCCGACCATGCCCATGCAGCCCCAGCCGGGCGGCGGCGGTGGCGGCAAGAAGCCCAACAAGCAGATGACGATCATCGTGGCGGCCGTCGCGGCCATCGCCCTGATCGTCGGCGGCGGTGTCTGGTACGCCTCGACGCAGAAGGACGACGACAAGAACAACAGCGCCAAGGGCGGCGACGGCAAGGGCGGCAAGGGCAAGGGCGGCGACAAGGACGGCCCGCCGGCCCCCGGCGGCCCCGCCAAGGAGAAGGTCCCGGGGAACACCAGCGCCAAGGTGGGCTTCCAGATCCCGGCGCCCGCGGTGCCCAAGGACGACATCTGGAGCGTCGCGGGCTCCTGGCTGACCGACGACACGTACGTGAAGAGCGGCTTCGTCGGCAAGGACAAGGACCACGCCCTCATCGCCTACGACCCGGCGTCCGGCAAGCAGAAGTGGACGATCCCGCTGGCCGGTGAGACCTGCGCGGTCTCCAAGGAGGTCACGAAGGAGGGCATCGCCGCGGTCGTCTACAAGGACGCCAAGTCCACCAAGGCGAACAAGTACCCCGACTGCAGCGAGGTCGCCGCGGTCGACCTGAAGTCCGGCAAGAAGCTGTGGTCGGAGAACGTCTCCACCAGCGGCTCGAAGGTGGAGTTCGAGGAGATCGCCATCTCCGGTGACACCATCGCCGCGGGCGCAGGCACCGGCGGCACGGGCGCCGCCTGGAACATGTCCGGCAAGCTCCTGTGGAAGCCGTCGGTCGGCGACACGTGCAAGGACGCCGGTTACGCGGGCGGCGACCAGCTCGTCGCGGTCCGCAAGTGCGGCGACTACGACGACGCGAAGCTCAAGATCCAGCTCCTCGACCCGAAGACGGGCAAGGAGAAGTGGTCCTACCCGCTGGCTCCCGGCATCGACAACGCCAAGATCATCTCGACCAACCCGGTCGTCTTCGGCCAGGACACCGAGGAGATCACGGCGAGCGGCGCCACCGACGTGTTCTCGCTGAGCAACAACGGCAAGCTGCGCGCCCGCATCAAGCTCGAGGACGGCAAGTACTCCCACGACTGCGAGGTCAACAAGTGGGCGAGCTGCAACGCCATCGTCGTCGGCAACGACAAGCTGTACGTGCCCACGCGCCAGCACGACGCGGGCGGTTCGGACTACGGCTTCACCAACGAGATCATCGCGTTCTCGCTGGCCACCGGCAAGACGACCGGTGACCGCGCCGACGCCGGCAAGGACGGCGAGATGTTCCCGCTGCGCATGGACGGCGGCAACGTCCTCGCGTACAAGGGCGGCGGCTACAACAAGGGCGCCAAGGTCGTCTCGCTCGACGGCGGGTCGATGAAGGAGACCACGCTCCTGGAGACGCCCGCGACCGAATCGGTCAGCAGCGCCATCAGCGGCATGGTCCCGAAGTCCAATGAACTGCTGTACACGAACGGCAACTTGTTCATGGGCAAGAAGCTGATCAGCAAGCCGTACTCCAAGGACGACAAGGAGTACATCGCGCTGGGCTTCACCACGCAGTGACCGGCCGCGCCGCGCAGGGTAAGCGCGGCGCGCCCACAGCGGTACCGGACGGCCCCGCACTCGCCCGATCGAGTGCGGGGCCGTTTCCGTCGTGTGAGGTTCACGCTCCGTACTCGCGTACACCCCATCGCTCTGAAAGGCAGTGATTGAGGCATTCCGGGCCGCTTCTGGACGGTAGGGGCAGCGCAACGTCGAACAAGCGTGTAGCTTCCGGGAGATGGAGGGCCGGGGCCCCCGATTCCGTGGGGGGATCATTGGGGAGTTCCGTGGGGGAATTCCGTGGGGGACTTTGGGGGGTTGCGCTGTGGGTGTGCGGCTCATGGTGGTCGACGACCACCGCTTGCTCGCCGAGGCACTCGCCTCGGCGCTGAAACTGCGCGGGCACCGGGTGCTCGCCGCGGCCGCGCCCGCCGCCGGTGCGGCGGAGCTGGTCATCAGCAGGGCGCCGGAGGTCTGCCTCCTCGGCACGGCCACGCCGGCGGAGCCGGGCATGTTCGACCCGGTGGTGCGGATCAAGCGGGAGCGGCCACAGGTGGCCGTGGTGGTGCTGGGGCCCGTCCCGTCGCCTCGTGGGATCGCGGCCGCGTTCGCCTCCGGCGCCTCCGGATATGTACGTCATGACGAGCGCATCGAAGGAGTCGAGCGCGCCATCATGAAGGCGCGCGCCGGTGAGGCCGCCGTCGCGCCCCAATTGCTTCAAGGCGCCTTCAGCGAGCTCCTCAACCCCGCCGCGCAGCCCGACGACGAGGGGCAGCGCCTCCTCCAGATGCTCACGCCGCGTGAGGTCGAGGTGCTGGTCCGGGTCGCCGACGGCGAGGACACCCGGCTGATCGCCGCCGGCATGGGCATCGCGCCCAGCACCGCGCGCACCCACGTCCAGCGCGTCCTCATGAAACTCGGTGTCGGCTCCCGCCTGGAGGCCGCCGCCCTCGCCGCCCGCACCGGCCTCCTCGACCGCGCGGAACGCCCGGCCCGGGGGCCGGACCACCACGTCAACAACTCGGACCCATCACCGGACGCGTAGCCCTCGTGGGACGCCCCAGGCCCGCCCCTTCCCGAAACTGGGGCTCCGCCCCAGACCCCGCTCCTCAAACGCCGGAGGGGCTAGAACTTACCGGCACGTTGTCAGCCCGTCCGGCGTTTGAGGACGAGGCCGTTCAGGCCGATACGGGGGTCCGGGGGCGGAGCCCCCGGCAGGGCTACAACCTCCGCGCCCCCGCCGAAGCCACCGCCGGAAACACCCGGGGAGCCGCGAACCCGGCGCCCGCGAAGGCCTCGTGGACGGTCTTTGTGAGGGCGTCCGCGTCCGCCGCCTCGGCGAGGACGATCGCGGAGCCTCCGAAACCGCCCCCGGTCATCCGGGCCCCGAGGGCCCCCGCGGCGCACGTGGCCTCCACCACGAGGTCCAACTCCGCGCAGGAGATGCGCAGATCGTCCCGCAGGGAGATGTGCCCCTCGGTGAGGACGGGCCCGATGCCGCGCACGTCCCCGGCGTCGAGGAGGGAGATGACCCGCTCGACGCGGTGGTCGTCGGACACGACGTGGCGGACGTAGCGGCGTACGCGGTCGTCGTCGGCGTCGGGCAACCGGTCCAGGGCGGAGGGCAGTTCGGCGAAGGGGACGTCGCGGAGGTGGGAGACGCCGAGGGCCCGCGCCCCGGCCTCGCACCCGGCCCGCCGCTCCGCGTACGCCCCGTCCCCCAGCGCGTGCTTGACCCGCGTGTCGACGACGAGCAGCACAAGCCCTTCCCCGGCGAGATCGAAGGGCACCTGCCGCACCGACAGATCACGGCAGTCGAGGTGCAGCACGTGCCCGGCCTCGCAGGCGGCGGACGCCATCTGGTCCATGACGCCGCACGGCACGCCCACGAAGGCGTTCTCGGCGCGCTGGGCGAGCAGCGCCAACTCGCGCCGGGTGAGCCCGAGTTCGTACAGCTCATCAAGAGCAATCGCGGTGACGACCTCCAGGGCCGCCGAAGACGAGAGGCCCGCCCCCGTCGGGACCGTCGACGCGAGGTGCACGTCCGCGCCGCCGACCGCGTGCCCCGCGTCCCGCAGCGCCCACGCCACGCCCGCCGGATACGCGGCCCAGCCCCCGTCGGACAGCGGCGTCAGGCCGTCCACGGGGAGCTCGACGACGGGGCCCTCCACGTCGGCGGAGTGCACGCGCAGGATGCCGTCGTCGCGCCGGGCGACGGCCGCGACCGCGGTGTGCGGCAGGGCGAGCGGCATCACGAAGCCTTCGTTGAAGTCCGTGTACTCGCCGATGAGGTTGACGCGGCCCGGCGCCGCCCAGACCCCGGCGGGCGCGTACCCGTACAGCGCGGTGAACGCGTCGGACACCTCGGCGGCGGACACGGTGAACTCCTCGGCGGCGGACATGAGTCGGGTTACCCCCTTTGCCGGGCGAACGCCCAGGCGTCGGCGACGATGCCCGCGAGATCCGCGCGGGACGGGTTCCAGCCGAGCCGCTCGCGGGCGGTGGCGGCGGAGGCCACGAGGACCGCCGGGTCGCCGCCGCGGCGCGCGGCCACGACCTCCGGGACGGGGTGACCGGTCACCTGGCGGACGGTCTCGATGACCTCGCGCACGGAGAAGCCGTTGCCGTTGCCCAGGTTGCAGATCAGGTGCTCGCCGGGGGCGGCGGCGTCGAGGGCGAGCAGGTGGGCCTCGGCGAGGTCGGCGACGTGGATGTAGTCGCGGACACAGGTGCCGTCGGGCGTCGGGTAGTCGTCGCCGAAGACGGAGATCGCCTCGCGCCTGCCCTGCGCGACCTGGAGGACGAGCGGGATCAGGTGCGACTCGGGGTCGTGCCGCTCCCCGCAACTGCCGTACGCGCCCGCCACGTTGAAGTAGCGAAGGGACACCGCACCCAGTCCGTGCGCGGCCGCCTCGCCGCCGATCATGTGGTCGACGGCGAGCTTGGACGCGCCGTAGGGGGAGGTGGGGGCCGTGGGGTCGGTCTCCGTGATGGGGGTGTTCACCGGTTCGCCGTACGTCGCCGCGGTGGAGGAGAACACCAGCTTGCGCACGCCCGCGTCGCGCATCGCGGCGAGCAGCGCCATCGTGCCGCCGACGTTGTTGTCCCAGTACTTCTCGGGCTTCACGACGGACTCGCCGACCTGCGAGAAGGCCGCGAAGTGCAGCACCGCGTCGTAGGAGGCGTCCAGCCATTTGGCGGCGTCGCGGATGTCGCCCTCGATGAACGCGGCGCCCGCGGGCACGCCCTCGCGGAAGCCCGTGGAGAGGTTGTCGAGGACCGTCACCTCGTGCCCGGCCTCGATCAGGTGCTGGGCGACGACGCTGCCGACATAGCCGGCGCCACCCGTGACCAGGTACTTCCCACTCATCAACTCGCTACCTCTCGCAGTCGCTGGGCCGCGGCCTCCGGCGGCACATCGTTGATGAACACACTCATGCCGGATTCGGAACCCGCGAGGAACTTCAGCTTGCCCGAAGTGCGGCGAATGGTGAAAAGCTCGAGGTGGAGCGCGAAGTCGTCGCGGTTGACACCCTCGTACTCGTCCAGCGCCGTGAACGGGGCCTGGTGCCAGGCCGCGATGTACGGCGTCGGCGGCTCACCGCCGCTCTCGCGTTCACTGTCGCCGAAGATCCGGTCGAAGCGCTGCAACAGTTCCAGGTAGACCTTGGGGAATTCTGTGCGGGCCGCTTCGTCCAGGCCCAGCAGGTCGGGGACCCGGCGCTTGGGGTAGAGGTGCACCTCGTAGGGCCAGTGCGCGGCGTACGGCACGAAGGCCACCCAGTGCTCGGCGTCCAGGACGACGCGCTCACCGGCGCGCTCCTCGGCGAGGACGTCGTCGAAGAGGTTGCGGCCGGTGGCGGCGCGGTGGCCGGCCAGGGAGTGCAGCATCAGGGCCGTGCGCGGGGTGACGAAGGGGTAGGCGTAGATCTGCCCGTGCGGGTGGCCGAGGGTCACGCCGATCTCCGCGCCGCGGTTCTCGAAGCAGAAGACCTGCGCCACGGACGGCAGGTGCGACAGCTCGGCGGTGCGGTCGGTCCAGGCCTCCAGGACGAGCCCGGCCTGCGCGTCGGTGAGGTCGGCGAAGGACGCCGTGTGGTCGGAGGTGAAGCAGACGACCTCGCACCGGCCCGCGTCGCCCGCCAGCGAGGGGAAGCGGTTCTCGAAGACCACGACGTCGTACGAGGAGTCGGGGATCTCGGTGCGGCGGCCGCCGGCGGAGGGGCACAGGGGGCACTCGTCGGCCGGGGGGTGGTAGGTGCGGCCCTGGCGGTGGGAGGCGATCGCCACGCTGTCGCCGAGGAGGGGGTCCCGGCGGACCTCGGAGGTGGTGGCGACGGGGTCGAGGGGTCTGCTGTCGGCCGCCGTGCGCACGGTGTCGTCGCGCACGTCGTAGTAGATGAGCTCACGACCGTCGGCGAGACGAGTCGAGGTCTTCTTCACGGATGGGGCTCCTCACACTGCCCGCCAACAGAACCGCACATAACAAACCACAAGCCAACAGCCTCGTCAATGCTCCGCACGTCGGCCGGGATACCGAACCACCATCCGGTCCCCGGGCCCACCTGGGCGGACCGCGGGATACCCATGGACTCGATCACAATCAAACAAAGAACATCAACAGAACTGTTCACTTACTGAAGCGTGAGGCGTAGGTTCCGGTCTGATCAGTTCGCGCGACGAAGCGAGTTCTCATGCAGTCCCCTCCTTCCCCGTCCTCGCAGACGCACATCACCCTCGCCGAGGGGCTCCGGCTGCCCACCAACGGGCTCGACTACGCGATCCTGGCGATCTACTTCGTGGTCGTCCTCGGCATCGGATTCGCCGCCCGGCGCTCCGTGAAGACCAGCCTCGACTTCTTCCTGTCCGGGCGTTCGCTGCCCGCCTGGGTCACCGGCCTCGCCTTCGTCGCCGCGAACCTCGGCGCCACCGAGATCCTCGGCATGGCGGCGACCGGCGCGCAGTACGGCGTCGCGGTCGTCCACTGGTACTGGATCGGCGCCATCCCGGCCATGGTCTTCCTCGGCCTGGTGATGATGCCCTTCTACTACCGCAGCAAGGTCCGCTCGGTCCCCGAGTTCCTGCTCCAGCGCTTCGACAAATCCGCCCACCTGCTCAGCTCGGCGCTGTTCGCCTTCGCCGCGGTGCTGATCGCGGGCGTGAACCTCTACGCCCTCGCGATCGTCGTGGAGGCGCTGCTCGGCTGGCCGCAGTGGGTGGCGATCGTCGTCGCCGGGTTCTTCGTGCTCGCGTACATCACCATCGGCGGCCTGTCATCGGCGATCTACAACGAGGTCCTGCAGTTCTTCGTGATCCTCGCCGCGCTCATACCGATCTGCGTCATCGGCATGAAGAAGGTCGGCGGCTGGGACGGGCTCAGCGGCTCGATCGAGAAGCAGCACGGCGACAACTTCATGACCGCCTGGGGCGGCACCGGCATCGGCGACCCCAACCCGCTCGGCGCCAACTGGCTCACCATCATCCTGGGCCTCGGCTTCGTGCTCTCCTTCGGCTACTGGACGACGAACTTCGCCGAGGTGCAGCGCGCCCTGTCCGCGAAGAACCTCTCCGCCGCGAAGCGCACGCCCCTCATCGCCGCCTTCCCCAAGATGCTCATCGTGTTCCTGGTGATGATCCCGGGCCTGGTCGCCGCCGTCCTGGTCCCGAAGATCGGCACCGCGGGATCGGACCTGACGTACAACGACGCCATCCCCTACCTGATGCAGGAACTGCTGCCCAACGGCGTCCTCGGCATCGCGGTGACCGGCCTGCTCGCGGCCTTCATGGCGGGCATGGCGGCGAACGTGTCGTCCTTCAACACCGTGTTCACGTACGACATCTGGGCCAAGTACGTCGTCAAGGACCGTGAGGACGGCTACTACTTGAAGTTCGGGCGGCTCATCACCGCGATCGGTGTGCTCGCCTCGATCGGCACGGCCTTCATCGCCTCGTCGTTCGAGAACATCATGAGCTACCTCCAGACGCTCTTCTCCTTCTTCAACGTCCCCATGTTCGTCGTCTTCATCATCGGCATGTTCTGGAAGCGGGCGTCGATGAAGTCCGGCATGTGGGGGCTGATCGCGGGCACCACCGCCGCGATGGTCAACTACTTCTGGATCTACAAGCAGGGCGTCATCGACATCCCCAGCGACCAGGGCGCCAACTTCGTCTCCGCGATCGTCGGCTTCGTCGCCGGTGCGGTGGTCATGGTGGCGGTCACCCTCTTCACCGCGCCCAAGCCGGCGGCCGAGCTGGCCGGTCTGGTGTACGGGACGGTGTCTCCCGGCACGGAGGAGGACGACGGGGCCGAGGCGGGCGACGACGCCTGGTACCGCCGGCCGGCGTTGCTCGGCTGGGGCGCGATCGTGCTGGCCGCCGCCTGCTACGTCCCGTACTCGTTCTGAGCCCTTATCGATCCGGCCCCCCTACGCGAAGCCTGAGGAATCATGTCCGACCTGCAGAAGGAAGTCTCCGAGCTGGAGCGGAAGTCCGCGACGGCCGCGCGGCTCTTCGACATCCGGCGCATCATCGGCGGCCTGTTCGTCGTCTACGGCGTCATCGTCACCATCGCCGGCCTCACCGCGTCCGACGCGGACCTGAAGAAGGCCGAGGACATCAACATCAACCTGTGGACCGGCCTGGGCATGCTGGCCCTGGGCTTGTTCTTCCTGGCGTGGCTGTGGCTGCGGCCGGCGGTGGCGCCGGAGCCTGAGCCCGAGGAGGAGTGAGGAGTAGGGCAGGGGAGCCCCCGGCAAGGCCCCGCCTCAGCGCAAGCGCTTTGTCAGCGTGAACTCCTTGACCCCCTCCGGGTAGTCGGGGATCACGCAGACGACGTCGTAGCCCTGCTGGCGGTAGAAGCCGGGGGCCTGGAAGTCCCAGGTCTCCAGGCGGGAGTTGCGGCAGCCACGCTCGACGCGGGCGACCCGCTCGCCCTCGGCGAGCAACCGTCCCCCGAGCCCCGCCCCCCGGCACTCCTCGGCGACCCACAGCCAACTCACGTGCAGCCACCGCGCCCAGGTGTACCCGCCGAGCCCGCCGACCAGTTCACCCCCGGCCCCCAACGCCCATACGCCGAGCGGCTCTTCCTGCTCCTCGGGCGTGCCGCGCAGCGCCCGCAGCACCGGTGAGGCGGCCGTGTTGGCGTCCACCAGCCGCTCCCGAAGCAGACGAAGCCGTTCTTTGTCGACTCCTGTCTCAATACGAAACATACGGCTCACCATAAACGCGCCGGTCAATCAGTTCTGCAAATCCACTTCCGCTCGCAGCCCCCGTCCGTACTCTGAAGGACAGCGCCGGTGGGGGCCGGCGCCGTTCAGGGGGCGAGACAGTCGGGTACGACGCCCGGCGTGGGGGTGGCAGTCACGGCACGGCGGCGGCCGTGCGGGCTGCGGTGGCCCCCAGCCGGGCGCCGTACCTGCCTCGGTCGCACTCCGACCTGTGGGGGTTTCTGTGGTTCGAATCCGAGTCCTGGTCGTCGACGACCACCGCATCTTCGCCGAGTCGCTCGCAGCGGCGCTCGCGGCCGAGCCCGACGTGGACGTGTCCGCCGCGGGCAGCGGCCCCGCGGCCCTGCGCTGCCTCGACCGCGCGGCAGCGGAAGGCCGCAGATACGACGTGCTGCTGGTCGACGCCGACCTGGGCGGTTCCGCGTCGGCCCTGCAGGGCGCCCGTCCCGCCGTGCCGGTGCACGACGGGCAGGCGGACGGGCTCGTGGACGGCATCTCCCTGGTCGCGGGCGTGCGTTCGGGCCAGCCCACGGTGCGCACGGTCGTGCTCGCGGAGAAGGACGACCCGCGCCGCGCGGCCCTCGCGCTGCAGGCAGGCGCGTCCGGCTGGGTGGCGAAGGACTGCTCGCTGTCGCGGCTGCTCACGGTCATCCGGGGCGTGCTTCGCGACGAGACGCATCTGCCGCCCGCCCTGCTCACCGGTGTTCTGCGCGAGCTGACCGCGGCACGCAAGCATCGTACGGAGAGTGAGCGGCTCGTGGAGTCCCTCACGCCGCGCGAGCGGGAAGTGCTGCGGTGCATGGTGGCCGGGCTCGGGCGCAAGGCGGTCGCCGAGCGGCTGTTCCTGTCCCCGCACACCGTCCGCACCCATATGCAGAACGTCCTCGGCAAACTCGGCGTGCACTCCACGCTCGCCGCCGTCGCGCTCGCCCGCAGAGCCGGCGTCGGCCCCGTCGACCTAGCCGGGGATGTTGTCGAACGGGGCGGTCAACTGGCGTAGCAGCGCCGCCAGTTCACTGCGCTGCGCGCGCGACAGCTCGCCGAGGATCGCCCGCTCCTGGTCAAGCAGTCCGGCGAGCGCCTGGTCGGCGCGGTCTCGGCCCTCGTCGGTGAGGCGGACCAGCACGCCCCGCCGGTCGCTGGGATCCGGCAACCGCTCGACCAGGCCCTTCTTCGCCAGGCGGTCGATGCGGTTGGTCATCGTGCCGGACGTGACCAGGGTCTGGGTGAGGAGCTGGCCCGGCGAGAGCTGATACGGCGCGCCCGCGCGCCGCAGCGACGTCAGCACGTCGAACTCCCAGGGCTCCAGCTCGTGCTCGGAGAACGCCAGCCGACGCGCGCGGTCGAGATGCCGCGCCAGCCTGCTCACGCGGCTCAGCACCTCGAGCGGTTCCACGTCGAGGTCAGGGCGCTCCCGACGCCATGCAGCGACCAGCCGGTCGACCTCGTCCTCCATGACGATCAGTGTAGGGGGTCTGTCGACATGAAGTCTCTTGACGTCGAGATACTTCGGGTTGAAGATGAACGGGACCCCTTCGGTACGCATCGGTACGCAGAGGAGCATCCATGCCGCCCACCGCGTCGCCCACCTGGGACCCGGACCAGTATCTGCGCCACTCCGGCCACCGCGCCCGCCCCTTCCGGGACCTGCTCGCCCAGGTGCCCGCGCTGCCCGCCGCCCCCGACGGCGGCCCGCCCCGCATCGCCGACCTGGGCTGCGGCCCCGGCAACGTCACCGTGCTGCTCGCCGAGCGCTGGCCCGGCGCGCACATCACCGGCTTCGACAACTCCCCGGAGATGCTGCGCGAGGCCGCGGCCGTCGCGGGGCCCACCGGGGGCGGCGGCCGCCTGGAGTTCGCGCACGCGGACGCCGGTACGTGGGCGCCCGCCCCGGAGACGTACGACCTGATCGTCTCCAACGCCACGCTCCAGTGGGTGCCCGGGCACGCCGACCGCATCCCCGGCTGGGTGGCGGCCCTGCGCCCCGGCGGGGTGCTCGCCGTCCAGATGCCCGCGAACTTCGGTGCGCCCAGCCACACCCTGATGCGGGAGCTGTGCGCGAGCGAGCGCTGGCGAGACCGGCTCGGCACGGTCCTTCGGCACGCCGACGCCGTGCTGCCGCCCACCGCCTACCTGGAACAGCTCACCGGCCTCGGCTGCGCGGCCGACGTCTGGGAGACCACGTACCAGCATCTGCTCACCGGCGCCGACCCGGTCCTCGACTGGGTCAAGGGAACCGGCCTGCGCCCCGTCCTCACGGCCCTCGCCGACGACCCCGCGGCGCGGGAGGAGTTCCTGGACGAGTACCGCGAGCTGCTGCGCGCGGCCTACCCGCCGGGGAAGCACGGCACGGTGTTCCCCTTCCGGCGACTGTTCGCGGTGGCCCGCAAGGGTGGTGGCGTCGCATGACGCTCGCGGCCGTCGACCATGTGCAGCTCGCCGCCCCGCCCGGCAGCGAGGACGCGCTGCGGGCGTACTACGTGGGCGTGCTCGGGATGACCGAGGTGCCGAAACCACCTGCGCTCGCGGCGCGCGGAGGCTGCTGGTTCGAGGCCGGTGACGTACGCCTCCATCTGGGCGTCGAGGCCGGCTTCCGAGCGGCCCGCAAGGCCCATCCCGGGCTGCGGGTCACCGGCATCGAGGCCTACGCGGCCCGGCTGGCGGCCCGGGGCGCCGAGGTCGTCTGGGACGCCGATCTCCCGGGCCACCGCCGCTTCTACTCCGAGGATCCGGTGGGCAACCGCCTGGAGTTCCTGGAGCCCGTGGGCGACACCTGACGATGTGCCGTAGCGGCGGGCGCGCCCGCCCGGCGCCGTCAGGACTTGCGGTGCCCTATCAGGCGCGGCTTCGGTTCCAGGCCGTCCAGGCCGTGCCAGGCCAGGTTGACCAGGTGGGCCGCCACCTCCGCCTTCTTCGGCTTGCGGACGTCCAGCCACCACTGGCCGGTCAGCGCGACGCTGCCCACCAGGGCCTGGGCGTAGAGGGGGGCCAGCTTCGGGTCGAAGCCGCGGGTCTTGAACTCCTGGCCGAGGATGTCCTCGACCTGGGTGGCGATGTCGGAGATGAGGGACGCGAAGGAGCCCGTGGACTGGGGGATGGGGGAGTCGCGGACCAGGATGCGGAAGCCGTCCGTGTACTCCTCGATGTAGTCGAGGAGGGCGAAGGCGGCCTGTTCGCAGAGCTCGCGGGGGTGGCCTGCAGTGAGGGAGCCGGTCACCATGCCGAGGAGCTGGCGCATCTCGCGGTCCACCACCACCGCGTACAGACCCTCCTTGCCGCCGAAGTGCTCGTACACCACCGGCTTGGAGACGCCGGCCTTCGCCGCGATCTCCTCGACCGAGGTGCCTTCGAAGCCCTTGGCGGCAAACAGGGTGCGGCCGATGTCCAGCAGCTGCTCGCGGCGCTCGGCGCCCGTCATCCGGGTCCGGCGGGCCCGCCGGGGCTTGTCGGTGTTCGAACTCGCGGGGCCCTGGGAGGCCCGCGCGGAGCGCGTCGTGCTCGGTGTGCTGGAGTCGGTCGCCACGGGTTCCATCATGCCGCGTCTGCGGCCTGGCGCTTGCCCGGGGCGCCCATCGATTCGTCGGCATCCGCCTCGTCGGCCGGCTTGCGGCGGGCGTCGATGCGGGTCTTCGAGGGCCACCGCACGTCATACGCCCAGCCGAGCTGTTCGAACCAGCGGATGATCCGCGCGGACGAGTCGAGCTGGCCGCGCATCACGCCGTGCCGCGCCGACGTCGGGTCGGCGTGGTGCAGGTTGTGCCAGGACTCGCCGCAGGACAGGACCGCCAGCCACCACACGTTCCCGGAGCGGTCGCGGGACTTGAAGGGGCGCTTGCCCACCGCGTGGCAGATCGAGTTGATGGACCACGTCACATGGTGCAGCAGCGCCACCCGGACGAGTGAGCCCCAGAAGAAGGCCGTGAACGCGCCCCACCACGACATCGTGACCAGGCCGCCCACCAGCGGCGGCAGCGCGAGGGACACCACCGTCCACAGGATGAACTGACGCGAGACGCGACGGATCGCCGGGTCCTTGATCAGGTCGGGGGCGTACTTGTCCTGCGGCGTCTGCTCCTCGTCGAACATCCAGCCGATGTGCGCCCACCACAGGCCCTTCATCAGGGCCGGGACCGTCTCGCCGAAGCGCCACGGCGAGTGCGGGTCGCCCTCGGCGTCGGAGAACTTGTGGTGCTTGCGGTGGTCGGCGACCCACCGCACCAGCGGGCCCTCCACGGCCAGCGACCCGGCGATCGCGAGGGCGATGCGCAGCGGCCGCTTCGCCTTGAAGGAGCCGTGCGTGAAGTAGCGGTGGAAGCCGATGGTGATGCCGTGGCAGCCCAGGTAGTACATGAAGACAAGGAGTCCGAGGTCCAGCCAGCTCACGCCCCAGCCCCAGGCCAGCGGCACCGCCGCCACCAGGGCAAGGAACGGGACGGTGATGAACAGCAGCAGCGTGATCTGCTCCAGCGAGCGCTTCTGCTCGCCGCCCAGGGTCGCGGACGGGACCGGGGTGTCCGCGGGCGACCCTTTGGGTTCGTCGATGACGTCGGGGCTTGTGGTCATAGAGGCTTCCCCTGAGGGCTCGAGGGTGACTGCGTGGGATTCGGAGGTGTCGGCGCGTGCCGGGCGGGAAGGCGCCGGACGGGCGAGTGCCCATGGAGGGGCCCGTGCATGCGCGTGGCTACGGGACCGTAGGTTACGGCCTCGTAAGTATCGCAGGGCGCTGTGTCGCGGCAAGAGGCCGCGAGTCGGCACGGACGCATCGACACCTATCCTTGGATCGGTCGGACAGCGCGGTCCGCTCTGTATCTCCCCCGGTACCACCGCCGGGACCCCTCCCAGACGTGCCCACCCGTCTTCCGCCCTCCCCGAAACGGCGGAATTCACTGCAAGGAGCCGCACCTGTGAGCAGTGCCGACGACCAGACCGCCAGCCCGGCCCCCGCGAGCACCAGGCCCGCGTCGGCCGGCACGAACAGCGAGCTGCGCGCCGACATCCGTCGCCTCGGCGACCTCCTCGGCGAGACCCTCGTACGCCAGGAGGGCCCCGAGCTCCTCGACCTGGTGGAGAAGGTGCGCCGCCTGACCCGCGAGGACGGCGAGGCCGCCGCCCGCCTCCTCGGCGGCACTGAACTGGAGACGGCCGCCAAGCTCGTGCGCGCCTTCTCCACGTACTTCCACCTCGCGAACGTCACCGAGCAGGTGCACCGCGGCCATGAGCTGCGCGCCAAGCGCGCCGCCGAGGGCGGCCTGCTCGCCCGGACGGCGGACCGGCTCAAGGACGCCGACCCCGAGCACCTGCGCCAGACCGTGCAGCACCTGAACGTGCGCCCCGTCTTCACGGCGCACCCCACGGAGGCCGCCCGCCGCTCCGTGCTCAACAAGCTGCGCCGCGTCGCCGAGCTCCTGGAGACCCCGGTCATCGAGGCCGACCGGCGCCGCCACGACACCCGACTGGCCGAGAACATCGACCTCGTCTGGCAGACGGACGAGCTCCGGGTGGTCCGCCCCGAGCCCGCCGACGAGGCCCGCAACGCCATCTACTACCTGGACGAGCTGCACGCCGGCGCCGTCGGCGACGTCCTGGAGGACCTCATCGCGGAGCTGGAGCGCGTCGGCGTCGAGCTGCCGCGGGAGGTCCGCCCGCTGACCTTCGGCACCTGGATCGGCGGCGACCGCGACGGCAACCCGAACGTGACGCCCGACGTCACCTGGGAAGTCCTGATCCTCCAGCACGAGCACGGCATCAACGACGCCCTGGAGATGATCGACGAGCTCCGCGGCTTCCTGTCCAACTCCATCCGCTACACCGGCGCCACCGAGGAGCTCCTCACCTCGCTCCAGTGCGACCTGGAGCGGCTGCCCGAGATCAGCCCCCGCTATAAGCGCCTCAACGCCGAGGAGCCCTACCGCCTCAAGGCCACCTGCATCCGGCAGAAGCTGGAGAACACCAAGCAGCGCCTGGCCAGGGGCACCGCGCACGAGCCGGGCCGCGACTATCTGGGCACGACCGAGCTGATCCACGACCTCACGCTCATCCAGACCTCGCTGCGCGCGCACAAGGGCGGCCTGTTCGCCGACGGCCGCATGAACCGCACGATCCGTACGCTCTCCGCGTTCGGCCTGCAGCTCGCCACCATGGACGTGCGCGAGCACGCCGACGCCCACCACCACGCGCTCGGCCAGCTCTTCGACCGGCTCGGCGAGGAGTCCTGGCGGTACGCGGACATGCCGCGCGAGTACCGGCAGAAGCTGCTCGCCAAGGAGCTGCGCTCGCGCCGCCCGCTGGCGCCCTCGCCCGCCCCGCTCGACGCGGCCGGCGAGAAGACGCTCGGCGTGTTCGGGACGGTGAAGAAGGCCCTCGACGTGTTCGGGCCCGAGGTCATCGAGTCGTACATCATCTCGATGTGCCAGGGCGCGGACGACGTGTTCGCCGCGGCCGTGCTCGCGCGCGAGGCCGGCCTGGTCGACCTGCACGCGGGCTGGGCGAAGATCGGCATCGTGCCGCTCCTGGAGACCACGGACGAGCTGCGCGCCGCCGACGTCATCCTGGACGAGATGCTGGCCGACCCGTCCTACCGGCGCCTGGTCGCGCTGCGCGGCGACGTCCAGGAGGTCATGCTCGGCTACTCCGACTCCTCCAAGTTCGGCGGCATCACCACCTCGCAGTGGGAGATCCACCGGGCGCAGCGCCGGCTGCGCGACGTCGCGCACCGGTACGGCGTACGCCTGCGGCTCTTCCACGGCCGCGGCGGCACCGTCGGCCGGGGCGGCGGCCCGTCCCACGACGCGATCCTCGCCCAGCCCTGGGGAACCCTGGAGGGCGAGATCAAGGTGACCGAGCAGGGCGAGGTCATCTCCGACAAGTACCTGGTGCCGTCCCTGGCCCGGGAGAACCTGGAACTGACGGTCGCCGCGACCCTCCAGGCCTCCGCCCTGCACACGGCGCCCCGCCAGTCCGACGAGGCGCTGTCCCGCTGGGACGCCGCGATGGACGTCGTCTCGGACGCCGCGCACTCCGCGTACCGCAGCCTTGTCGAGGACCCGGACCTGCCGACCTACTTCCTCGCCTCCACGCCGGTCGACCAGCTCGCCGAGCTGCACCTGGGCTCCCGGCCCTCCCGTCGCCCCGGCTCGGGCGTCTCGCTCGACGGCCTGCGCGCCATCCCATGGGTGTTCGGCTGGACGCAGTCGCGGCAGATCGTGCCCGGCTGGTTCGGCGTCGGCTCCGGCCTGAAGGCGCTGCGCGAGTCCGGTCTCGACACCGTCCTCGACGAGATGTACGAGCACTGGCACTTCTTCCGGAACTTCCTCTCCAACGTGGAGATGACGCTGGCCAAGACCGACCTGCGCATCGCCCGGCACTACGTGGACACGCTGGTGCCGGACGACCTGAAGCACGTCTTCGCCACCATCGAGGCCGAGCACGCGCTGACGGTCACCGAGGTCCTTCGCATCACCGGCGGCGAGCGGCTGCTCGACTCCAACCCGGTGCTCCAGCAGACCTTCTCGATCCGCGACGCCTACCTGGACCCGATCTCCTACCTCCAGGTCGCGCTGCTCAAGCGGCAGCGGGACGCGGCGGCCGCGGGCGAGGAGTCCGACCCGCTGCTCGCGCGGGCGCTGCTGCTCACGGTCAACGGTGTCGCGGCGGGGCTGCGCAACACCGGCTGACCGCCGCCCGGTTCACGCCCGAGGGCCCCGCACCTTTCGCAGGTGCGGGGCCCTCGGGCATGCATACGTACGTCAGAGCGTCAACGCCGCGAAGGACGCCGTCAGTTGGGCCCCGCCCGCGAGCGCGAGTCCGCCCGCGAAGCGGTTCAGGCGCAGGCCCCCGGCCACCACCACCGCGGCGAGCAGCAGCGCGCCGCCCAGCGGCAGCCACGCGTGCAGGAAGCCCGGGCCGCCGCTGCGGACCGCCTCGTGTGAGCCGGGCTTGACCACGACCGGGATGCGCTCGCCCTTGCGGGCCGCGACCGAGCGGTCGATGACGACGCGGTCGCGCGGCTTGCCGCCGGACGCGGGCGCGTACGGGCCGGTGCACTCCTCGCCGCCGCAGCGCGCGACGGACAGCATGCCCCGCTCCCGCCCGTCGTCGGGCACCATCACATACCGCGCCGTCCCCCACGACGCCCAGACGCCGGCGGTCAGGATCAGGGCCGCGACGAGTCCCGCCGCGGCCCGCAGTAGGTAGGCAGGCATGGCGGCGATCCTTGGGCAGGCCACCACGCTCCGTCAACAGCCGACGGGTCGAACGTCCCCGTACGCCAGAGTTGTCGTCCCGTACGCCACAAGCGTCCCGTACGTCAGGAGTTGTACGCGCTCTGCGCCCGCTCCAGGCCCTCGGTCACGAGGCACTCCACGGAGTCCGCGGCGCGGTCCACGAAGTAGTCGAGCTCCTTGCGCTCGGCGCCGGAGAAGTCCTTCAGGACGAAGTCGGCGACCTGCATGCGGCCCGGCGGGCGGCCGATGCCGAAGCGGATCCGGTGGTAGTCGGGGCCCATCGCCTTGGTCATCGACTTCAGGCCGTTGTGGCCGTTGTCGCCGCCGCCCAGCTTCAGGCGCAGCACGCCGTAGTCGATGTCCAGCTCGTCGTGGACGGCGACGATGTTCGCCGTCGGCACCTTGTAGAAGTCGCGCAGCGCGGTGACCGGGCCGCCCGACAGGTTCATGTACGACAGGGGCTTGGCGAGGACGACGCGGCGGCTGCCGGGGCCCATCGGGCCGACGCGGCCCTCGAGGACCTGGGCCTGCGTTTTGGCGGCCCGCTTGAAGCTGCCGCCGATCCGGTCGGCGAGCAGGTCGGCGACCATGAAGCCCACGTTGTGCCGGTTCATGGCGTAGCCGGGGCCGGGGTTGCCGAGACCCACGATCAGCCAGGGGGCGCTGGGGTCCGTCGTCATCTGCGTGTCTCCTTCATGGCGCGCATGGCTCCTTTTTCATGGCGCGCACGGCTCATTCATAGCCCAACCGCCGCCCGGCGCCTGGGCGCTGAGCGGCGGTCGGTGCTGCGAGCTGTGGGGATCAGGCCTCGGCGGCCTCTTCGCCCTCGCCCTCGGCGGCGGCTTCCTCGGCCTGCGCGGCCAGGACCTGCAGGACGACGGTGTCGTCCTCGACGGCCAGCTTGGTGCCGGCCGGCAGCGGGACGTCCTTGGCGAGGACGGAGTCGCCGGCGGTCAGGCCCTCGATGGAGACCGTGACGGACTCGGGGATGTGGGTGGCCTCGGCCTCGACCGGAAGCGCGTTGAGGACGTGCTCCAGGAGGTTGGCGCCCGGGGCGAGCTCGCCCTCGGTGTGGACGTAGATGTCCACGTTGACCTTCTCGCCGCGCTTCACGAGGAGCAGGTCGACGTGGGTCAGGATGCCCTGGCGCAGGACGTCGCGCTGCACGGCCTTCGGGATGGCGAGCTGGGTCGTGCCGTCGATGTCCAGGGAGATGAGGACGTTCGGCGTGCGCAGGGCCATGAGCAGGTCGTGGCCGGGAAGGGCGATGTGGACCGGGTCGGTGCCGTGGCCGTACAGGACGCCGGGGACCTTGTCCTCGCGGCGGATGCGGCGGGCGGCGCCCTTGCCGAACTCGGTGCGGGTCTCGGCGGTGAGCTTGACCTCAGACATGGTGCACTCCTCGTAGATAGGTGAACAGGTGCGTCACCCGGCCACGACTGGCCTGCTACGAAGAGCGCGTCGATAACGGACCGCCGCACACTGCGTTCGTACAAACGCGAGTGCGGCCTCCCTCGCCGAGCAACTTCGACAGTCTACTCGGAGCGGAGGCCGCACCCAAAAGGATCTTGCAGGTGCCCGGGAAGGGCCCGGGCGCCGCGGCTACGCGGGGCCGCCCTGCTCCTCGAACAGGCTGGTCACGGAGCCGTCCTCGAAGATCTCCCGGACCGCGTTGGCGATCGTCGGGGCGATCGAGAGGACCGTGATCTTGTCGAGCTCCAGCTCGTTCGGCGTGGGCAGCGTGTTGGTGAAGACGAACTCGCTGACCTTGGAGTTCTTCAGGCGGTCGGCGGCCGGGCCGGAGAGCACGCCGTGCGTGGCCGTCACGATGACGTCCTCGGCGCCGTGCGCGAAGAGCGCGTCGGCGGCGGCGCAGATGGTGCCACCGGTGTCGATCATGTCGTCGACGAGGACGCAGACGCGGCCCTCGACGTTGCCGACGACCTCGTGCACCGTGACCTGGTTGGCGACGTCCTTGTCGCGGCGCTTGTGCACGATCGCCAGCGGGGCGCCCAGGCGGTCGCACCAGCGGTCGGCGACGCGCACGCGGCCCGCGTCCGGCGAGACGACCGTGAGCTTGTCCTTGTCGACCTTCGTGCCCACGTAGTCCGCGAGGATCGGCAGCGCGAAGAGGTGGTCGACCGGGCCGTCGAAGAAGCCGACGATCTGGTCGGTGTGCAGGTCGACCGAGACGATGCGGTCGGCGCCCGCGGCCCCCAGGAGGTCCGCGATCAGGCGGGCCGAGATGGGCTCGCGGCCGCGGTGCTTCTTGTCCTGGCGGGCGTAGCCGTAGAAGGGCACGATCACGGTGATGCTCCGCGCGGAGGCCCGCTTCAGAGCGTCGATCATGATCAGCTGCTCCATGATCCACTTATTGATGGGAGCCGTGTGGCTCTGGATCAGGAAGCAGTCGGCGCCGCGCGCGGACTCCTGATAGCGCACATAGATCTCGCCGTTGGCGAAGTCGAAGGCCTTCGTCGGTACGACACCGATGCCCAGCTGATGTGCGACCTCCTCGGCCAGCTCGGGGTGGGCGCGGCCGGAGAAGAACATCATCTTCTTCTCGCCGGTCGTCTTGATCCCGCTCACAGCACAGTCTCCTCAGACGTGTTCCCTGGCCGCGAGGTCGCGCGAACCAGCCGGAAATTTCGTGCACCTATCAGGTTTCGTGCACCTATCACGGTACGCGGTGTCGGGCGCACCTGTTTCCGGTCAGCTTTCGCCGGCCGGAGTCTCGGGTGCGCGGGAGGCGGCCTCCGCGGCCTTCGCGGCGGCGCTTCCCGGGCGCTTGCGGGCCACCCAGCCCTCGATATTCCGCTGCTGGCCCCGGGCGACGGCCAGTGAACCGGCCGGCACGTCCTTGGTGATCACGGAGCCGGCGGCGGTGTAGGCGCCGTCGCCGATCGTGACAGGAGCCACAAACATGTTGTCCGAACCGGTCTTGCAGTGCGAGCCCACCGTGGTGTGGTGCTTGGCCTCGCCGTCGTAGTTCACGAAGACGCTCGCGGCGCCGATGTTCGTCTGCTCGCCGATGGTCGCGTCGCCCACGTAACTCAGGTGCGGGACCTTGGTGCCCGCGCCGATCGTCGCGTTCTTCATCTCCACGTACGTACCGGCCTTGGCCTTCACGCCGAGCCGGGTGCCCGGCCGCAGATACGCGTACGGGCCGACGTTCGCCTGCTCTCCCACCTCGGCGCCGTCCCCGACGGTGTTGTCGACGCGTGCGCCCGCGCCCACCGTGGTGTCCTTCAGGCGCGTGTTCGGGCCGACTTCGCAGCCCTCGCCCAGGTGCGTGCCGCCCTGGAGCTGGGTGCCCGGGTGCACCACGGCGTCGCGCTCCACGGTGACCGTGGCGTCGATCCAGGTGGAGGCGGGGTCGACGACGGTGACGCCGGCGAGCATCGCCTCGGTGAGCAGCCGGTCGTTCAGGACCCGGCGGGCGTCGGCGAGTTGGACGCGGTTGTTGATGCCGGCGATCTCGCGGTGGTCGTCGGCGACACAGGCGCCGACGCGGTGCCCGGCCTCGCGCAGGATGCCGAGGACGTCCGTCAGATACTCCTCGCCCTGGCTGTTGTCCGTGCGGACCTTGCCGAGCGCCTCGCTGAGGAGCTGCCCGTCGAAGGCGAACACTCCGGAGTTGATCTCGCGGATGGCGCGCTGCGCCTCGGTGGCGTCCTTGTGCTCGACGATCGCGGTCACGGCGCCGGACGCGCCGTCGCGCACGATGCGGCCGTACCCCGTCGCGTCGGGCACCTCGGCGGTCAGGACGGTCACGGCGTTGCCGTCGGCGGAGTGCGTGCCGGCGAGCCGGGCCAGCGTCGCGCCGGTCAGCAGCGGGGTGTCGCCGCAGACCACGACGACCGTGCCGTCGACGGCGCCGCCCAGCTCCTCCAGGCCGATGCGGACGGCGTGGCCGGTGCCGTTCTGCTCGGCCTGGTAGGCGGTGCGGACCTCGGGGTCGATCGCGGCGAGGTGCTCGCTGACGCGCTCGCTCTCGTGCCCGACGACGGCGACGAGCCGCTGCGGCGACAGCTCGCGGGCGGCGGCGAGGACGTGCCCGACGAGGGAACGGCCGCAGATCTCGTGCAGGACCTTCGGCAGGGCCGACTTCATACGGGTGCCCTCACCCGCTGCGAGGACGACGACGGCTGCCGGGCAATTGGCGCTCACGGGGATGCCCTTCGGCTTCGGATGCTTGGGGTGTGGACATCCGCAGGATACCGGGGCGTAGTGGGACGGACGCATGGCCTGTGGACAACCCCGGAACCGGCCTGTGGACAACCCCGGAACGCGGAGCGGGCCCCGACCGCGGAGGTCAGGGCCCGTTACGGCTCCCGGGGAAGGAATCGAACCCTCATTCAATGGACCAAAACCATTTGTCCTGCCATTAGACGACCCGGGAAGGGCCGCGCACCGGGCCCGGTGGATCACCGGCTCGGCGTGCGGCTAACACTATGCCGTACGGCCCGCCTCCGACGCGACGGTACCGAGGGGCACGGCGGCCCCGCCCTGCCCGACATCTTCGAGCCGGAAACTCACCGGATACGGGAGCGCCGGCGCCCGTACGCTGGAAGGCATGACCACGACGGGGGACAGCGACACGGCGGCCAGGACCGGGCCGTGGTGGTGGGAGCGGCGGCGCAGCGCCGTCCTGGACGTCGGCCTCGCGCTGGCGTCGGCGGCCGAGTGCGGCGCGGAGGGCGTCGAGTTCGCCGACGACGCCGGGATTCCGGCCGCCGTCGGCGTCGCCTTCGGGGTGCTCGCCGGGTCCACCCTCGTGCTGCGGCGCCGCTGGCCGATCGCGGTCGTGCTGGTCTCCGTCGCGATCACGCCCGCGCGCATGGGCGTCCTGATGGCCATCGTCGGCCTCTACACCCTCGCCGCCTCCGAGCTGCCGCGCCGCATCATCGGCGCCCTCGCGGGCATGTCCACGGCGGGCACGCTGATCGTCACGCTGGTCCGCGCCAACCAGGACATGGCCAACGGCGACCTGGCCATAGGCGAGGGGTACATACCGTTCGTCGCCATCACCACCTCGCTGGGCGTCACCGCCCCACCGGTCCTCCTCGGTCTGTACGTGGGCCAGCGGCGCCGCCTGATGGAGTCCCTGCGCGAGCGCGCCGACAGCCTGGAGCGCGAGCTCCAACTGCTCGCCGAGCGCGCCGAGGAGCGGGCGGAGTGGGCCCGCGGCGAGGAGCGCACCCGCATCGCCCGCGACATGCACGACGTGGTGGCGCACCGCGTGAGCCTGATGGTCGTGCACGCGGCGGCGCTGCAGGCCGTGGCCCGCAAGGACCCGGAGAAGGCCGTGAAGAACGCCGCCCTGGTCGGCGACATGGGCCGCCAGGCCCTGACCGAGCTGCGCCAGATGCTGGGCGTGCTGCGGGCCGACGAGGGCTCGTCGAAGCCCGCCCCCGCCGCCGCCCCGCTGGCCGCCGTCGGCGAGGCCGCCGCCCAGGCCGCCCGGGTCGCCTCGCCCGCCGAGCCCGCCGCCGAATCCGACCTCGCGGACGGCCCCTGCCTGGACGAGCTGGACGAGCTGGTGGACCAGTCGCGGGCCGCGGGCATGGCCGTGGACGTGTCCGTGGAGGGCGAGAAGCGGGCGTACGCGGCCGACGTGGAGGAGACCGCGTACCGCGTCGTGCAGGAGGCCCTCACCAACGTCCACAAGCACGCCGCGGGCGCGAAGACCTACGTCCGGCTCGCGCACCGCGCCGCCGAGATCGCCATGCAGGTCGAGAACGGCCCGCCCCCGGAGGCGGGCGGCGCCGACGCGGGCCTGCCCAGCGGGGGCAACGGCCTGGTCGGCATGAAGGAGCGGGTGACCGCCCTGGGCGGCGTGTTCGTGTCGGGGCCGACGGACGCGGGCGGCTTCAGGGTGTCGGCGGTGCTCCCGGCGGCCGCCGGTCAGTGACCTTCCTCATAGGGGAGATGGCCGAGCTCGTACGGGTACGTGGCTGATCGCGTACGGGCAGGCGGCTGACCTCGTACGGATACGTGGACGGGCCCGTGTACGCGTACGGACCCGTGGCCGGTCTCAGACCGCCGTCAGCCGCACCGGCTGTGTCCCCGCGACCAGCGTGGTGAGGGCCTGGTCGATGTGCTGGCCCAGATACCAGTCGCCGCTGTGGTCGAGGCTGTAGACGCGGCCCTCCACGTCCATGGCGAGCAGTGCCTGCGTCTCCGTCTCCTCGCCGAGCGGACTGACCTCGGTGCCGAGCGCGCGCCCCAGGTCGCCGAGGGTGCGGGCCATGTGGAGGCCGTACATCGGATCCAGGTGCAGGGTCGCCGGGGCGATCTGGCGGCCGGGACCCTGCGGCGTGATGTGCAGCCCGCCGAACTCCGCCCAGGCCTCCACGGCGGCCGGGAACACGGCGTGCTGGTGGCCCGCGGGCGAGGTGTGGCGGCGCAGGACGTCGGCCCAGATCTCGGCCTGCTTGATGTCCCAGCGGCCCGGCAGCCAGCCGGCGGTGCGCAGGGCGGCGTCGACGGGCACGGGGAAGCGGGTGGAGTTCTCGGTGTGCATGGCTCGGCCCTCGTGGTGCGGGTGCGGGTGCGGATGGCGGCGGCCGGCGCGCGGGGCGCCGGGGGTCGTCAGGCGGGCGGCCCGCGTCACGCGTCGGGCGCGGTCGGATCGACGACGCGGACGCCGAAGTGCGCGGTGAGGGCGGTGCACGAACGGCACGGGCGGGCGAAGGCGCCGTGCAGGGGGTCGCCGTCCTCGCGGATGCGGCGGGTGGTGAGCTTGGCGTGCTTGAGGGCCTTGCGGGCCTCGCCGTTGGTCATGGGTTTTCGTGCGGCCCGTTTCGACCGGTTCGCGTCGGCGGCGGCGAGGTGCCGGGAGATGAGGACGGCCTCCGCGCAGCGTCCCGTGAAGCGCTCGCGCTGGCCGCTGGTGAGGGTGTCGAGGAAGTCCTGTACGAGCGGGTGCAGATCCGGGGGATCCTCGCCGCGCCTCGGCGTGCTCGTCAGGGTGGTGCCGCGCACCGAGAGCGCGGCCGCCACGGTGGGCAGGATGCCGTCGCGCCGGTGGCGCAGGACGGGGGCGCCGGCGGGCGTGCTGCTCCAGCCGACCCGGGGGTCGCCCGGCTCGGCGGTGGCGGTGCGGCCGGCCCGCGCAGCGGCGGTCGGACCGGCTGTCGCGTGCGTGGTTCCCGCCGTCGCGCGCGTCGTTCCGTGGCCGGTCGCGGGTGTGCCGGCCGGGCCGGCCATGCCGGTTGGTGCCGTGTGCATGTGGTGTTTCCCTCCCCGTGCCCGCGGTGTCAGCCGCCGGTGCCACGCCCCCGCGTTGCGGGAACAGACTGCCAAATGGGGCGCGCGGTGCGGAAGCTGGGGCTCTGCGACACGCCTGGGTTTCGCCTCTGGGTGACGGGCCCGTGGCGGGTGGTCACGGAACCGGAGGCCCGGTGACCGGTGTCGTCCTTACGCATAGGCTGTCGCTGTCCGTGAACCTCACAGTGCCGCAGGGGGCAACCGCCATGACGACAGGTCGGCTCGGGGAGCAAGCCGCCCCACCGAACGCGGCCTATGCCGGGCAGGTCGTGCACTTCCCGGATCCGGTCCGCGCCGCCCGCCACCCCAGAGGCGTGCGGGTGGACGGCGACGGCTACCCGGACTTCTCGCCGTACGCCCGCGCCGCCGCCGAGATCGCCGAGCCGCCCGAGGGCTTCGGCGTGGACGAGCTGCGCCTCACGGACTACGTCTCGGCGAACGCGGCCCTCGCGGCCTCCGGCCACGAACTGTGGGACACCGTCCCCGCAGTCGCGACCCCGCACGGCTGGACCTGGCACCACGTACCGAACAGCCGCCGCCTCGACCTGGTCCCCGTCGAGGTCAAGGCGCTGCTCCGGCACCACGGCGGCATCGCCACCGCGCCCGTCGACCAGAACAAGCGCGGCACCCGCCCGCTGCAGGAGACGCGCCCCGCGCACCTGGCCCTGCCGAAGACGGCGGTGGCCGTCACCGAGGGGCAGATCGCGGGCGTCGAGGAGGACCTCGGCTACCGGCTGCCCGGCGCCTACCGCTCCTTCCTCAAGGCCGCGGGCGGCTGCGCCCCCGTCGGCACGGCCCTCGACGCGGAGCTCGGTCTCCTCATCGACCAGCCGTTCTTCACGGTCCGCGACGAGGCGGCCGTCAACGACCTCGTGTACGTCAACAAGTGCCTGCGCGACCACCTCACCAAGGACTACCTGGCGGTGGGCTTCGTGCAGGGCGGTCTGCTGGCCGTGAAGGTCAAGGGCGACCGGATCGGCTCGGTGTGGTTCTGCGCGTACGACGACGCGCGGGACGTGGACGCCTCCTGGGCGCCCGCCGAGCGGGTGCAGCGGCTGCTGCTGCCGTGCGGCGACGACTTCGACGCCTTCCTCTCCCGGCTCGCGGGCAATCCGCCCGAGCTGGAGACCGTGGCGAACCTGATGGTGGACGGCGGCTTCGCGCGCGCCGTCCCGGTGGGGGAGTGATCGACCGATGGTGACCTTCGCGCAGGCGCAGGAGCGCGCCGAGGAATGGATCAACGGTGACGTGCCCGGACCCGGGCACCGCGAGGTGCGGGTGCGGGAGTTCGAGCTCGGCTTCGTCGTATGGGCGGAGGACCGCGAGGGCGGTCCCCGCTCGGACGGCGGCCACCAGCGGCTCGTCATCGCCCGGGACAGCGGCGAGGCGACGCTGTGGCCCGCCCTGCCGGTCGGTGAGGTGATCCGGCGGTACGAGGAGGAGTACGGGGTGCCCGACGCGGCCCCCGAACCGGCTCCCGCCGCCGCGCCCCAGCGCATGGACCTGAACCAGACGTCGTTCCTGCTGAGCCCGCCGGAGTGGCTGCAGGAGGCGGCGGACAAGCTGGGCATCCCGGATCGTTCGGGCCGCTCGGCCCAGGGCGGGGAGGGCGCCGGTGCTGGGTCCGGTGCTGGCGCGGGCGCGGGTTCTGGCGTGGGCGCCGGGGCTGGGGCTGGTTCTGGTGCTGATGCCGGGGCTGACTTGGGCTTTGGTGCGGGTGCAGGTGCTGCTTCGGGTGGTGCCGGTGTCGGGGCCGACTGGGCTTCGGGGGGCGGGAGTTCGGCCCCGGCGGGGGCCGGCGCGGCGCCCGGGCCCGCCGGGGTGCCGGCGTCCGGGCCGTCCGCGGCTCCGGGGGGCCCTGCGGCGCCGGCCGCGCAGGGGACGCCCGCCGCGCCCGGTGGCGGTACGCCGTGGCCCGCGGCCGGCGCGTCCGGCGACGAGCAGGCCTCCGGTGCCGACGGGGCCGGGGCGGGTGCGCCCGCGGCCGCGACGCCGTGGGCCGGTACGGACACGAACACGGGCGCCGACGACGAGGACGTCGCGGTGCCGCTGCCCGCGACGGTGTTCTCGCCGCCGCTGGTCGCCCCCGGCCGGGAAGGTGACGACGAGGGGCCGCCCTCGGTGTCGCCGGAAGCCAAGACCGCGCTGATGTCGGGCGGCAGCCAGCTCCCGAAGACGGCCCTCGCGCCCGCCATCGACGACCCGCAGGCGGGGGCGCCGGGCGCGGGCCCGAACCCGCCTCCGCCGCCTGCGGGTTCGGCGGTGGGTGGTCCTGGTTTGCCGCCTCCGCCTGCTGGTTCGGGCGCCAGTGGCCCCGGCCTGCCGCCGCCTTCGGGTGCTCCGGTCGGCGGTTCCAACGTGCCTCCGCCGCCTGCGGGTTCGGGTGCCGGTGACCCCAATATGCCTCCGCCGCCCGCTGGTTCCGGCGTTGGTGGTCCTGGGTTGCCGCCGCCTTCGGGTGCTCCGGTGGGTGGTCCCCACATGCCTCCGCCGCCTGCGGGATCGGCGGCCGGTGGCCCCAATGTTCCTCCGCCGCCCGCCGGGTCGGGTGTTGGTGGCGCCAACGTGCCGCAGCCGCCCGCTGGTTCGGGAGCCGGTGGCCCCGGGCTGCCCCCGCTGCCCGACGGGTACGCGGCGGGTGGCACCGACCTGCCCCAGACTTCGGGTGGGCCGGGCACGCCTCCGCCCGCCGGTTCGTCCGGCGGCTCCTACGCGTCCCCGCCGCCCGCCGGTGCGGGCGCCCCCTCCGCGTACGGGTACCCGCAAGGTCCTGACGGCGCCGGTGCGCCCGGCGCCGCGGACATCGCGGACGCCGCGACCAGCAAGGCGCAGGGCCCGCCGCCCGGCGCCCCGGCGCCGCCCGGCGCCCCGGGTACGCCCGGTGCTCCCGCGGGCGGGTACGTGCCGACGCAGCTGATGTCGCCGCTCGGTCCTGAGGGTCAGGCTCCCGGCGCGGGCGACACGCCTCCGCCGGCCGGTGCGGCTGCCGATGCCGGTGCCGGTGCGCCTGGCGCGCCTGCGGCTCCCGGTACGCCCGGTGCCCCGGGTGCTCCTGGGGCGCCGCAGCCTCCGGGTGCCCCCGGTACCCCGGGCACGCCCCCCGGCGGTGTGCACCACGCGGCGACGATGCTGGCCGACCCGAGCCTGGGCGGCGGCGTGAAGCCCCCGGCCGCCCCGGGTGCACCGGGTGCCCCCGGCGCTCCCCAGCCTCCCGGCCCGCCCGGAGCCCCCGGAGCTCCTGGGGCGCCGCAGCCTCCGGGTGCCCCCGGTACCCCGGGCACGCCCCCGGGCGGTGTGCACCACGCGGCGACGATGCTGGCCGACCCGAGCCTGGGCGGCGGCGTGAAGCCCCCGGCCGCCCCGGGTGCACCGGGTGCCCCCGGTGCTCCCCAGCCTCCCGGCCCGCCCGGAGCCCCCGGCACCCCCGGAGCCCCACAGCCCCCCGGCGCACCTGGCGCACCCGGGGCTCCCGGCGCCCCGGGCGACGGCGTCCACCACGCCGCCACCATGCTCGCGGGCCCGGCCGTCGGCGGCCCCGGCGCACCCATGCCTCCGGGCGCGCCCGGAGCGCCCGGCGCACCCGGCGCTCCTGGTGCCCCCATGCCCCCCGGCGCCCCCGGAACCCCGGGCGCCCCCGGCATGCCCCCGCCCGCCCCGGGCATGGGCCCCGGCCCGGGCATGGCCCCCGCCCCAGGCCAGCCGTACGGCTACCCGCACCCCCCGGCCGGGCAGCCCACCGTCGGCCCCGGCTACCAGGCCGTGCTGCGCTACCGCGCGCCCGACGGCTCCGAGCAGCAGGTCATCCGGCGCTCGGCGCCGGGCACGCCGCACCCGGAGTGGCAGATCTTCCACGAGCTGCGCGGCATGAACATCCCGCCGGACCAGGTCCTGGAGCTGCACACCGAGCTGGAGTCCTGCGACCTGCCCGGCGCGTACTGCGCGCGCATGATCCGGGAGACCTGGCCGCAGGCGCGCATCACCTCGATCGCGTCGTACGGCAAGGACCACGCCTCGCGCCAGCAGGGCATGCAGCAACTGCTCGCGCACCAGGGCGAGCTGCACCAGGTCGCGGACGGCCCCGCGCGCCTCGCGCCGGTGCGCGCGCCGCTGCAGCAGGTGCCGCCCGCGCCCCCGCTGCCGCCGGAGGGCGTGGCCCAGGAGCTCGCGGGGGCGTTCGGCCCCGGCGTGTTCCGGTTCGACCAGCGGGCGGTGTCCCGCCAGGGCGTGCCGGAGGTCGTGGCGCACACGCTCGTCGTGGCGGGTCTGCCCGTCGACTTCGGCCCGTTCTTCTGGGCGCAGGCCCAGCCGGGACGGCCGGTGCCGACGCTCGCCGAGATGGCCCAGGAGCGGGGCGTGCAGCCCGCGTCGGACGCCGGTTCGTACCTGGTCATGGGCAGCGACTTCGGGCGCGCGATCTGCGTCCAGTACGGCACGGCGAACATCGTCGCCGTCCCCGTCGAGGCCGGCCCCGGCGGGGCCCCCGTGCCGCCGCAGTTCGTGAACACGGGCCTGCCCGAGTTCGCGCGCTGCCTGGGCCTGCTCGGCCGCATGTGGCGGCTGCGCTACGGCCTCAACCAGGAGCAGGCGGGCCGCTGGACCGTCGACTTCCAGACGCAGCTCGCCGCGCTCGACCCGGCCGCGCTCGCGTCGCCGGAGAGCTGGTGGTCGGTGCTGCTCGAGCAGATGTGGGACGGACTGCTGTAACGCGGAACATCCGGACGGAGGCGCCCGACCTGGGCTGACAGGTCGGGCGCCTCCGTCGTGCGCGCTCGCGTACGCGGCCCGCCGGATGCGTACGCGGTCGGCCCCGCGGGGCCCGATCAGGCCTTCGACGTACGCCGGAACGACAACCCGATTCCGACTTCTGCCGCCAATTGACGCATCCTTGACCGGATGGAGTGGGCGGAGTGTCGCGTTATGACCACTTCCGCTTGATCCATCAAGATGTGCGCCAATCGCGTTGTACGCGGTCGGCGTGACGGCGAGAGTCTGTGTGGGCGAAAGAGGGGATCAAGGATGAGCGGCAGCGGTGTGTCGGTGTCACCTCATGGCTTCGTCGCCGTGCGCGGGCGCGGTTACCGTCCCGGGCAGGTGGACGCGTACGCCGACGCGCTCTCCAGAGACCGCGACGCGGCGTGGGAACGGGCGGCCCGCCTCACCGTCCTCGCGAAGGAGATGGGCGCCGAGGCCGAGCGGATGCGCGAGGTCGTCGCGCAGCTGGCTCCGCAGACGTACGAGGAACTGGGGCAACGCGCGCAGTATCTGCTGGCGTTGACCGAGGAGGAGGCCGCGGCCCTGCGGGAGGAGGCCGCGGCCGCCGCGCGTGCGGCCGAGGAGTCCGCCGAGGCCGAGGCGGCGGCGCTGCGGGAGGCCGCGCGGGCGTACGCCGAGACGGTGTGCGGCGAGGCGGAGGAGCGGGCGCGGCAGCGGCTGCTCGCGGACCGCGCCACCGCCGACGAGGCGCGCGTCGCCGCCCGGACGGACGCGAAGGAGTGGCGCGGCGAGGCGCTGGCCGCGCTGCGCGAGATGCGGCAGCGGACCAGTGGGCTCCTCGCCGAGCTGGAGAAGGACCACACCGAGCGGTGGGAAGCCGCCGAGCGGGAGATCGCCGAGCGCGAGGCCGCGGCCGAGGCGCACGAGGCGTCCCTGGTCGAGGCCGCCGAGACCCGGCTCGCCGAGGCCGAGCGCGCCCATGCCCAGGCCCAGGAGGCCGCGCGGCACGGACAGGAGGACGCCTCGGCACGCGCCGCGGACATTCTCGCGCGGGCGCGGATGCGGGAGGAGCGCGTCGGGCGCGAGACGGAACGGATTCTGCGGGAGCACGGGGAGCGGTGGGACGAGGTGCGGGCGCACATGGATCATGTGCGGAGCAGTCTCGCTGCGCTGACTGGACGAGGGCACGAGGACGGGCCCGGTACCGTGCCTGGCCCCGCGGTCGGCGGCGAGTCCTGACGGTCTCGTCGCGGGCCGCGGGCCGGCGATCTCAGTCCCGCCGCTTCGCGGCGGATGTCTCCCACCCGCCCACCCGTTACTGGAACCGTGGGGTGGCCGTCAGGTCGGCCTTCTTGGACGGCACCATGACGGACAGGGTCACGAGTAAAGGGCGGGCGGGTGGGAAACCGCCCCGGAGCGGCGGAGAAGACGGCGCGGAAGGCTGGGGGCACTGTGGGACGCCGGGTGCCCACCCCCCCCCGGGCGGGGGCGCCGCGGGGTGCCGGGTACCCCGGTGTGGTCAAGCCGGGGCGGGCGGGTGGGAGACCCGCCCCGGAGCGGCGGAGAAGACGGCGCCGAAGGCTGGGGCACCCGCCGGGCGCCGCCCCCCCGGGCGAGGGCGCCGCGGGGCGCAGGGTGCTCCCACCCACCCCCCCCCCGGGCGGGGACACCGTGGGGCGCCGGGTGCCCCCACCCACCCCCCGGCCGGGGGTACCGCGGGGTGCTGGGCACCCCGGTGCGGTACAGCCGGGGCGGGTGGGTGGGAGACCACCCGAGCGGCGAGGCCCACGGCCACGAAGCTCACCGCACACGCGCCCCGCGAGCCCCCGCCAGGATGAACGGCTCCACAGCCTCGTACCGCCCCCGCTGCTCCCGCTGCACCGCCCGGCGCGAGCCGACCGTGCCGAGCCAGCCGAGGAGGAAGCCGAGCGGGATGGAGGCGAGGCCGGTCGTGGTGAAGGGGAACCAGTTGAAGTCGTGGTCGGGGAACGCGGCGCCGGGCGAGCCGGAGACCAGGTTCGTCCCCGTCATGAGCACGGCGCAGCCGACCGTGCCGCCGATGAGAGTCCACAGCAGCCCCGCCCGGGTGAACCGGCGCCAGAACAACGTATAGATGAGCGCGGGCGCGAGCACGGACGCGCCGAGGCAGAACGACAGCGTCACCAGCGGCTGCAGATTGCGGTCCTGGATGAGGACGGCGAGGGTGATGGCGAGGGCGCCCACGGCGAGCGCCGAGCCGCGCGCGAGCGTCATCTCCTTGCGGGGCGCGAGGTCACGGCGGCAGGCCGCGAACACGTCGTGGGCCAGGGAGTTGGCGCAGGCGAGGATCATCCCGGCCACGGACGCGAGCAGCGTCAGGAAGATGGCAGTGGCGACGGTCGTGAACAGCAGGGTCTCGGCCGTGGAGGCGTCGGCCCCGAACACCGCCCGGGCGCCCAGGAGATAGGCCGTGTTGCCCTGCGGATCGTGCCCGGCGACCGCGGCCCGCCCGAGCATCGCCGTCGTACCGAACCCGATGACGGTGATGATGACGACGAAGAGCGCGACGGAGGACACCGCCCAGGACAGGGAGCGCCTTATCTCCGGCGCGCTGCGCGCGGTGTACATGCGCATCGTGATGTGCGGCAGACACGCCCCGCCGAGGACCACGGTGAGCTCGGAGCTGATCATGTCGAGCCGGGGCGCGGCGCCCCCGTCGAACTGGAGCCCCGACTGGAGGTAGGCGGGCCCGAGTTCGCTGCGGTGCCGCGCGGCGAGCAGCAGCGCGCCCGGGTCCCAGTCGAAGCGGCTGAGGATGAGCGCGGCGACGACCGTGCCGGAGCCGAGCAGGATCACCATCTTGAGGATCTGGATGAGGGCCGTGCCCTTCATCCCGCCGATCGCCGCGTAGCTGATCATCAGCGCGCCGAGCGCGATCACGCAGCCGGTCTTCAGGCCGGGGCTGGAGAAGCCCAGTATGAAGGCCAGCAGATCGCCCGCGCCCGCCAGTTGGACGAGCATCAGCGGAAGCAGTGCGGCGAGCGTGGCCGCGCACGCGGTGATGCGGACCGCCCGCCCCGGCATCCGGCGGGCCAGCACGTCGCCCATCGTGAACTTCCCCGCGTTGCGCAGCGGTTCGGCCAGCAGGAACATCAGCAGCATCAGCGAGAGCGACGTACTCAGGGCAAGCACCACGCCGTCGTACCCGAGCAGCGCGATGACGCCCGTGGTGCCGAGGACGGACGCGGCGGAGATGTAGTCGCCCGCGATGGCCAGGCCGTTGCGCATCGGCGTGAGCCCGCCGTACCCGGTGTAGAACTCGCCGAGCCCGTCGCGGTCCGGGCCGGTCATCACGCACAGCAGCAGCGTCAGCGTGACCACGGCCGTGAAGGCGACCAGGGACATGCTCTGGGCGGCGTCATCCACGGCCCGCCTCCAGTTCCGCCAACTTGCGCAGCCGCGCCGCCAGTTGGTCCAGGCGTCGGCGCGCCGTGAACTCGTACAGCGCTATGGCGACGCACATCACCGGCAGTTGTACGAGACCGAGCAGCAGCCCCGTCGTCAGGCCGCCGGAGACCGTGCCGTTCATGAACGACGGCGCGCAGGCGGACAGCATCAGGAAGAGCGTGAAGTAGCCGAGCGCGGTGAGCGTGGCGACCCGGCGCTGCCGGCGGTAGGCGGTGCGCAGGACGCGGAGGTCGCGATGATGGCCGAGAGCGGGGTGGCGGGGCGCGGTGCGGGGCGGGGGAGGGGGTGTCGGGGGCGGAGCGACGGGCTGCCAGGGGTAGGTGACGTACGACGGGGACGAGTCGTGCGGAGGGTGGGTCATCCCGGTTCTCCTCTCCAAGCGCGGCTTCGGTCCGGTGCGGACCGCGAGGGAGCGAGGGCCGAGAACGCTACTGGCAGGTAGGGGGGCTGCGCGGGGTTTTCGCCATACTGGTCAGTCGGTATGGGGCTCCTCGGCCGGGGAATGCGTCAACTGCGGCTTTTGGGGCTGCTGTTGCTGCCGTGTTTCCTCGTTATTCGGCTCAGTGTTCGCCTGCTGAGGTTCCTCGTTCTCCTGCTGAGGCCCTTCCTGCTCCTGGATCACGGGAAAGCGCCGCGGCGCCACGAAGAGCAGCACCAGCAGGCACACCACGGCCGCGCACGCCGCCCCGACGTACACGGAGTCGACGGCCGCGTCCACCGCGCGCCGCAGCCGGTCCGCGTCCGCCACCGAGTCCGGGTCGTCCAGGGCCTTCGCCACCGAGTCCAGCGAGCCCGCCCCGCCCAGCTTCGCGCTCAGCACCCCGTTGGCCACCGCCCCGAACAGCGCGGCGCCGACGGTCTGCCCGATCTGGCGGCAGAACAGGACCGAGGCGGTCGTCGTGCCGCGCTCCGACCAGCCCACGGTCGACTGGACGCCCACGATCAGCGGCAGTTGGAAGAGCCCGAGCGCCGCGCCGAGCAGCAGCATCAGCAGAGCGGGCTGCCAGGCCGAGCCCGGGTAGGGCAGGAGGGGGAAGGCGAACAGGACGCAGGCCGCGGCGCCGATGCCGAGCATCGCCGTGTGACGGAAGCCGATGCGCCGGTAGACGTGCTGGCTGAGCGCCGCCGACACCGGCCAGCTCAGGGTCATCACGGAGAGCACGAAACCGGCGGCCATGGGCGCGAGTTGGAGCACCGACTGGGCGTACGTGGGCAGGAAGACCGTGGGCGCCACCATCACCAGGCCGAGCGAGCCGAGCGCCAGGTTCACGGCGGCGATGGGGCGCCGCCGCCACACCCAGCCGGGGATGATCGGGTCGGCCGCGCGCCGCTCGATGACCACGACCGCCGCGACGCACAGCAGTCCGCCCGCGAACAGCGCGAGTGACGGCGCGGACAGCCAGCCCCAGGCGACGCCGCCCTGCACGAGTGCGGTGAGCAGCACGCCTCCGGCGGCGAACACGGCGAGGGCGCCGGGCCAGTCGATACGTTTCCACGCGTCTGTACGTTCCCACGCCTCTGTGCGGGGTCCGGGCGCCGTCGTCGTGCGGCCGGGCTCGTGCAGGTGGCGCACGATCAGCCAGAGGGCGAGCGCGCCGATCGGCAGGTTGATCAGGAAGATCCAGCGCCAGTCCGTGTACGCGGTGATGAGGCCGCCGACCGCGGGGCCCGCGACCGCCGAAGTGGCCCACACCGTGGACAGCTTGGCCTGTATCTTCGGGCGCTCCTTGAGCGGGTACAGGTCGGCGGCGAGGGTCTGGACGGTGCCCTGCAGCGCGCCGCCGCCCAGGCCCTGGACGACGCGGAAGGCGATCAGCGCGCCCATGTTCCAGGCGAGCGCGCACAGCGCCGAGCCGAGCAGGAACAGGATGCTGCCGGCGATCAGGACGGGCTTGCGGCCGAAGGTGTCGGAGAGCTTGCCGTACACCGGCAGCGTGACCGTCGCGGCGAGCAGATAGCCGGAGAACAGCCAGGAGAAGACGGAGAAGCCGCCGAGCGTGCCGACGATCTGCGGCACGGCGGTGGACACGATGGTGGCGTCGAGGGCGGCGAGCGCCATGACGAGCATGAGCGCGGCGACGACGGCACCGCGCTTGTCCGTACGCGGCGCCGTACCCATGGCCGTACTCGGGCCGCTGCCCGGCTCCGTACTCGGCATCCCAAGGTTCCTTCCCCCTGCACCTGTTGCCTCGGGTCACCTTCTCACCGGGTGGGCCTCGTGGGGGAGGTGGAGGAACTCTCGGCTGGTGGGGCGGGGGGAGCGCGGGCGGGGTGGGGGGGGGGGGGGGGGGGGGGGGGGGGGGGGGGGGGGGGGGGGGGGGGGGGGGGGGGGGGGGGGGGGGGGGGGGGGGGGGGGGGGGGGGGGGGGGGGGGGGGGGGGGGGGGGGGGGTGGTAGGACGGGAGGAGGGTGGGGGTACGGGGGGGGAGAGGGGGGGGGGAGAGCGGGGTGGTACGAGTGGGTCCATGTAGAGTGTGGTATTACAAGGTTTAGCATACACAGGAAGGGGTTTAAAGGGGACGAAGTAGTAGTAAGTGGTGGGGTAGGATTATGTAGAAGGTAAGGAAGGTTGGGAGGGTAGAAAGAAAGTAGAAAGGTGTATTAGATGAAGGGTGACAATGTTTGTGTGGGAAAGATAATGGAAAGTGTAAAAATTAATTTAGTGTGATGGGAGTAGGGATGGGGGTAAAAGTATGAGATGATAAGTATGTGGTTAGGTAAGGGTATTAGGAGGGTAATAGAAATGATAGGGTAGTGAGTAGGAAGGAGAGAGAGGATAGAAATGGAAATTGAAGTTGGATAAGGAGGTGTAAAGAGGAGGAAGAGAGTAAATATGAGTAGGGTATGAGAAAGAGGATGGGATAGAGTGATGAAAAAGGAAGAAAGATTGGAATAAGGTGGATAGAAGAGAGGAAGTGTATAGGAAGAGGAATTGAGTGAGGGTATTAAGGTTGATAAAAGGTTGGTATTGTTGAGATAAATGAGAAAAGGTAAGATGAAGGATGAGGAATGAGGATTAGGAGGAGTAGAGATTAGAATGAGTGTTATGATAGAGAAGTGTATGTAAGGAAGATTGAAATAAGAGGAGGGAGGTAATGGAGGGTATAAGGAGGAAGAGATGTAGAGATTGATAAGAAGTAGTAGTGAGGGAAGAGGAATGATATGAGGGGAGGAGAAGGGGAAGAGGAGAAAGGGGAATGAAAGAAAAGTGTGATGAGGAAGTATAAGTTTTTATTTATTTTTGGTAACATTTACGTAAGTTTCATGGTACACAGCCACAAGGCGAAGTGGGATAGGAGAAGGAATGGAGAAGGTGACCGAGCTGGGCCAGACCATCGTGATGGTCACGCACGACCCGGTCGCCGCGTCGTATGCGGACCGGGTGCTGTATCTGGCCGACGGCCGCATCGTCGACGAGATGTACAACCCCACCGCGGACCAGGTCCTGGACCGCATGAAGCACTTCGACGCCCGGGGGCGCACGTCATGACCGTCCTGAAGACCTCGATGCGCAATTTCTTCGCGCACAAGGGACGCATGGCGCTCTCCGCCGTCGCCGTGGTCCTCTCGGTGGCGTTCGTCTGCGGCACGCTCGTGTTCTCCGACACGATGAACACCACCTTCGACAAGCTCTTCGCCGCGACGTCGTCCGACGTCACGCTCTCCCCGAAGAACGCGCCGGACCCGGGCGAGGACGGCCCGAAGACCGGCAAGCCCGAGTCCCTCCCCGCCTCCGCGATAGCCCAGGTGAAGAAGGCCGACGGCGTGAAGTCCGCCGAGGGCGCCGTCAGCAGCGACAGCGTCACGGTCGTCAACTCCAAGAACGACGACATCGGCGCGTCCAGCGGCGCCCCGACCATCGCGGGCAACTGGACGAAGAACGACCTGCGCGCCATGGAGATCACCTCCGGGCACGCCCCGCGCGGCCCCACCGAGGTGATGGTCGACGCCGACACCGCCGACAAGAAGAACCTGAAGATCGGTGACGAGCTCCGCACCATCGCCGCCACCGGTGACCTCACCGCCAAGATCTCCGGCATCGCCACCTTCAACGTGACCAACCCCGGCGCCACGATCGTCTACTTCGACACTCCGACCGCCCAGCGCGAACTGCTCGGCACCACCGGCCGGTTCACGCAGATCAACGTCACCGCGGCGAGCGGCGTCAGCGACACCCAGCTCAAGCAGAACGTGGCGACGACGCTCGGCGCGGGCGCCGCCGACTACAAGATCAGGACGCAGAAGGAGAGCGCGGACGACAACCGCAAGTCCGTCGGCAGCTTCCTGGACGTCATGAAGTACGCGATGCTCGGCTTCGCCGGGATCGCCTTCCTCGTCGGCATTTTCCTGATCATCAACACCTTCTCGATGCTGGTCGCCCAGCGCACGCGCGAGATCGGCCTGATGCGCGCCATCGGCTCCAGCCGCAAGCAGATCAACCGCTCGGTGCTCGTCGAGGCGCTGCTGCTCGGCGTCGTCGGCTCCGTCCTCGGCGTCGGCGCGGGCATCGGCCTCGCCGTCGGCCTGATGAAGCTGATGTCCGGCATGGGCATGGAGCTGTCCACCAAGGACCTGACCGTCGCCTGGACCACCCCCGCGGTGGGCCTGCTGCTCGGCATCCTCGTCACCGTCCTCGCCGCGTACCTGCCGGCGCGGCGTGCGGGCAAGGTCTCCCCGATGGCCGCCCTGCGCGAGACGGGCACTCCGACCGACGCCAAGTCGGGCGCCGTGCGCGCCGTCATCGGCCTGGCCCTCACCGGCGCCGGAGTCTTCGCGCTCTACACCGCCGGGCAGGCCGACAAGGCCAAGGACGGCTCCCTCTTCCTCGGCCTCGGCGTCGTCGCGACCCTCATCGGCTTCGTGGTCATCGGCCCGGTCCTCGCGTCCTTCGTGGTCCGCGTGATCAGCGCGGTGCTCCTGCGGATGTTCGGCCCCATCGGCCGCATGGCCGAGCGGAACGCCCTGCGCAACCCGCGCCGCACGGGCGCCACCGGCGCCGCCCTGATGATCGGCCTCGCCCTGGTCGCCTGCCTCTCCGTCGTCGGCTCCTCGATGGTCGCCTCGGCCACGGACGAGCTGGACAAGTCGGTGGGCGCGGACTTCATCGTGCAGGGCAAGCGCCCGGTCACCCACCAGGTCGAGGACCTCATGCGGAAGACCGAGAACGTCGACCACATCACGCGCTACAAGTTCCCGGACGCCGACATCACCACCCCGGACGGCAAGGTCACCAAGAACAAGGGCGTCAGCGCCGCCGACCCGACGTACGTCAAGGACATGCACCGCGAGACCCTCTCGGGGAAGCTGAGTGCCGCGTTCGGCAAGGACGCCATGTCGGTGGGCGAGGAGTTCGCCAAGAAGCACCGCCTGAAGCTCGACGACGAGCTGAAGGTCGACTTCGACGACGGCAGGACCGCCACGCTGAGGATCGCCGCGATCACCTCGGACGACACCGCCCTCGACAAGGGCGCGATGTTCACGAACATCACGACCGTCGAGCGCTATGTGCCCGCCGACAGGATGCCCCTCAGCACCATGGTGTTCGCCCAGGCGGCCTCCGGTAAGACGGACGCGGCGTACAAGGCCCTCAAGGCCGGCCTCGACGCCGACCCGACGTACAAGGTCCAGAACCAGGCCGACTTCAAGGAGGACCTGAAGAACCAGGTCGGCCAGATGCTGAACATGGTCTACGGCCTGCTCGGCCTCGCGATCATCGTGGCCATCCTGGGCGTGGTGAACACGCTGGCCCTCTCGGTGGTCGAGCGGACCCGTGAGATCGGCCTGATGCGGGCGATCGGCCTCTCCCGCCGCCAGCTGCGCCGCATGATCCGCATGGAGTCGGTGGTCATCGCCCTCTTCGGCGCCCTCCTCGGCCTCGGCCTCGGCATGGGCTGGGGCGCGACGGCCCAGAAACTCCTCGCCCTGGAGGGCCTGAAGGTCCTGGAGATCCCCTGGCCGACGATCATCGCGGTCTTCGTGGGCTCGGCGTTCGTGGGCCTGTTCGCGGCGCTGGTCCCGGCGTTCCGGGCGGGGCGGATGAACGTGCTGAACGCGATTGCTACTGAGTAGCCACTGCGCGCGGGGGAGGGCCGGGCCCGGGGGAACGTTCCCCCGGGCCCGGCCCTCGTCATAGGGGGCTGCGCCCCTCGCCCCGCCTCATCGGCCCTTCGGGCCTCGTCCTCAAACGCCGGACGGGCTGAAACCCAGCCGCACCGGCACACATTCAGCCCCTCCGGCGTTTGAGGAGCGGGAGTCTGGGGGCGGAGCCCCCAGTTTCGGGAAGGGGCGGGCTTGGGGAGCCCCCGGCAGGGCCCCACCCCGAGCCGACCACTGGGAAAGGTGGCCGACGCCCGGCCGACGTACCCTGGAGGCCCCCGGCCCGTGCGACGTGCCGGGCTGTTCGCGTTGTCCGCATCGTTCTCTGCCCCGGACTGGATGCCCCTTCATGAGCCTGCACGGACTGCTGGACGCCGTCGTCAAGGACGCGGCCCTCACCGAAGCGGTGAAGGCCGCGGCCGACGGCAACCGGCACCACATCGACCTGGTCGGCCCCCCGGCCGCCCGCCCCTTCGCCGTGGCGGCCCTCGCCCGCGAGGCGCGCCGCACCGTCCTCGCGGTGACGGCCACCGGCCGCGAGGCCGAGGACCTGGCAGCCGCGCTGCGGACGGTGCTGCCGCCCGAGGGGGTCGTGGAGTATCCGTCGTGGGAGACGCTGCCGCACGAGCGGCTGTCCCCGCGCTCGGACACCGTCGGCCGCCGCCTCGCGGTGCTTCGCCGCCTCGCGCACCCGCGCGCCGACGACCCCGAGACGGGCCCGGTCTCGGTGGTCGTGGCGCCGGTGCGCTCCGTGCTGCAGCCGCAGGTCAAGGGGCTCGGCGACCTGGAGCCCGTGGCCCTGCGCACGGGCGAGTCGGCCGACCTGGGCGAGACGGTCGAGGCCCTGGCCGCGGCGGCGTACGCGCGCGTGGAGCTGGTGGAGAAGCGCGGCGAGTTCGCCGTGCGCGGCGGCATCCTGGACGTCTTCCCGCCCACCGAGGAGCACCCCCTGCGGGTGGAGTTCTGGGGCGACGATGTCGAGGAGATCCGTTACTTCAAGGTCGCCGACCAGCGGTCCCTGGAGATCGCCGAGCACGGCCTGTGGGCGCCGCCGTGCCGCGAGCTGCTCCTCACCGCGGAGGTGCGCGGCCGGGCAGCGGCCCTCGCCGAGCAACACCCGGAGCTGGGCGAGCTGCTCGGCAAGATCGCCGAGGGCATCGCGGTCGAGGGCATGGAGTCCCTGGCCCCGGTCCTGGTGGACGACATGGAGCTGCTGCTGGATGTCCTCCCGGCCGGGGCCATGGCGTTGGTCTGCGACCCCGAGCGGGTGCGCACGCGCGCCGCGGACCTGGTGGCGACGAGCCAGGAGTTCCTCCAGGCCAGCTGGGCCGCGACGGCGATGTCCAGCGCGGTCGAAGACCGCTCCGGCAAGGGTGGTGGTGGGCGACGGGCGGGAGGGGAGGCGCCGATCGACGTGGGCGCGGCCTCGCTGTGGGGCATCGCGGACGTCCGCGACCGGGCCCGCGAGCTCGGCATGATGTGGTGGTCGGTCAGCCCGTTCGCCGCCGACGAGACCGTCGACGACGGCGACACGGACACCCTCAAGCTCGGCATGCACGCCCCGGAGACGTATCGGGGAGACACCGCGAAGGCCCTCGCCGACACCAAGGGCTGGCTCGCCGACGGCTGGCGCACGGTGTACGTCACGGAGGGCCACGGCCCGGCCGCCCGCACCGCCGAGGTGCTCGGCGGCGAAGGCATCGCGGCCCGCCTCGACGCCGACCTCACCGCCCTCACCCCGTCCGTGGTGCACGTGGCCTGCGGCTCGATCGACTACGGCTTCGTCGACGAGGCCCTGAAGCTCGCCGTCCTGACGGAGACCGACCTCACGGGCCAGAAGGCGGCGGGCAAGGACGGGCAGCGCATGCCCGCCCGGCGCCGCAAGACCATCGACCCGCTGACCCTCGAAGCCGGCGACTACATCGTGCACGAGCAGCACGGCGTCGGCCGCTACATCGAGATGGTGCAGCGCACGGTCCAGGGCGCGACCCGCGAGTATCTGGTCGTGGAGTACGCCCCCGCCAAGCGCGGCCAGCCCGGCGACCGGCTCTACATCCCCACCGACCAGCTGGAGCAGATCACCAAGTACGTGGGCGGCGAGGCCCCCACGCTGCACCGCCTCGGCGGCGCCGACTGGACGAAGACCAAGGCGCGGGCGAAGAAGGCGGTCAAGGAGATCGCCGCGGACCTGATCAAGCTGTACTCGGCCCGGATGGCGGCCCCCGGCCACACCTTCGGCCCCGACACCCCCTGGCAGCGCGAGCTGGAGGACGCCTTCCCGTATGTGGAGACCCCCGACCAGCTCACCACCATCGCCGAGGTCAAGGAGGACATGGAGAAGTCGGTCCCGATGGACCGCCTGATCTGCGGCGACGTGGGCTACGGCAAGACGGAGATCGCGGTCCGCGCGGCCTTCAAGGCGGTGCAGGACGGCAAGCAGGTCGCCGTCCTCGTCCCCACGACACTCCTCGTCCAGCAGCACTTCGGCACGTTCTCCGAGCGCTACTCGCAATTCCCGGTGAACGTCCGGGCGTTGAGCCGCTTCCAGTCGGACACCGAGGCGAAGGCGACCCTGGAGGGCCTCAAGGACGGCGCCGTCGACATCGTCATCGGCACCCACCGCCTGTTCTCGTCCGAGACCAAGTTCAAGGACCTGGGCCTGGTCATCGTCGACGAGGAGCAGCGGTTCGGCGTCGAGCACAAGGAGCAGCTGAAGAAGCTGCGCGCCAACGTCGACGTCCTCACCATGTCCGCGACGCCCATCCCCCGTACGCTCGAAATGGCCGTGACCGGCATCCGCGAGATGTCCACGATCACCACGCCCCCCGAGGAGCGGCACCCGGTCCTGACCTTCGTCGGGCCGTACGAGGAGAAGCAGATCGGCGCGGCCATCCGCCGCGAGCTGCTGCGCGAGGGCCAGGTCTTCTACATCCACAACCGCGTCGAGTCCATCGACCGGGCGGCTGCCCGGCTGCGCGACATCGTGCCCGAGGCGCGCATCGCGACCGCCCACGGCCAGATGTCCGAACAGGCCCTGGAGCAGGTGGTCGTGGACTTCTGGGAGAAGAAGTTCGACGTCCTCGTCTCCACGACGATCGTCGAGTCCGGCATCGACATCTCCAACGCCAACACGCTCATCGTGGAGCGCGGCGACAACTTCGGCCTGAGCCAGCTGCACCAGCTGCGCGGCCGCGTGGGCCGTGGGCGCGAGCGCGGTTACGCGTACTTCCTGTATCCGCCGGAGAAGCCGCTGACCGAGACCGCGCACGAGCGGCTCGCGACCATCGCCCAGCACACGGAGATGGGCGCGGGCATGTACGTGGCGATGAAGGACCTGGAGATCCGCGGGGCAGGCAACCTGCTCGGCGGCGAGCAGTCCGGCCACATCGCGGGCGTCGGCTTCGACCTCTACGTACGCATGGTGGGCGAGGCCGTCGCCGACTACCGCGCGTCCCTGGAAGGCGGCGTGGAGGAGGAGCCGCCGCTGGAGGTCAAGATCGAACTCCCGGTGGACGCGCACGTCCCGCACGACTACGCCCCCGGCGAGCGCCTGCGCCTGCAGGCCTACCGCTCGATCGCCTCCGCCACCACGGAGGACGACGTCAAGGCGGTGCGCGAGGAACTCACCGACCGCTACGGCAAGCTGCCCGAGCCGGTCGAGAACCTCCTGCTCGTCGCGGGCCTGCGCATGCTGTCGCGGGCGTGCGGCGTCGGCGAGATCGTGCTCCAGGGCAACAACATCCGCTTCGCTCCGGTGGACCTGCGCGAATCGCAGGAGCTGCGGCTCAAGCGGCTCTATCCCGGCACGGTCATCAAGGCGGCCGCGCACCAGGTTCTCGTACCGCGCCCGAAGACGGCGAAGGTCGGCGGCAAGCCGCTGGTCGGGCGGGAACTTCTGGGCTGGGTCGGGGAGTTCCTGGCTTCGGTGCTGGGGTCGTAGGCCCCGGCGCTCGGGCGCGGCCCCGGGTGGGCCGCTTCCTGGGCTCGGCTCCGGGTGGTGCCGCGTCCTGGGCGCGGCCCGCGTGGGGTCGCGCTGTCGAGTGACGGAGGTGTGGGGCGATGACGGGGACGGACGGGAACGAGGCGTCGGCGGGGGCCGTGTCGGGGGAGGCCGAGCCGGGCCGGGTGCGGCAGATGTGGCACCTGCTCGAGCCTCTGCACGCCGTGGTCTATTACGCGCCCGAGGCCCTCGACGAGGCCGCCGGGCTCGGCTTCGCGACGGGTGAGCGCTGGCCGAGCTACTTCGCCTGGCGGGCGGCGCCGCTCGGTGCCGCGGGGCGCGAGCGTGTGACGTCCGCGTTCTACAGCTTCAGCCCGCGAATGGTGGGGGAGTACGTCCCGGCGGCATGGAGCGTCGCGGCGCCCGCCGACGTGCTGGCCGCCCGGCTGCGCGGGATCGACCGCGCCTGGCGCGCGCTCTTCGGTGAGTCGGTTGACGGGCCGGACGTGGCGGAGGCGGCCCGGCTGGCGCGGCGCGCGGCGGAGGCGGTGAACAACGAAGGGCGCCCGCTCGCCGCCGCCAACGCCGAGCTGCCCTGGCCCGCGGAGCCGCATCTCGCGCTGTGGCAGGCGGCGACGGTCCTGCGGGAGCACCGGGGTGACGGCCACCTCGTGGCGCTCCTGGCGGCCGGGCTCGACCCCGTCGAGGCGCTGGTGTCCTTCGCGGCGATCGGCGCGGCACCGGAGGAGACGTTCGCGAGCCGCGGATGGACCGCCGAGGAGTGGGACGCGGCCCGGCAACGGCTCGTGGGGCGGGGGCTGTTGGACGCGGGCGGCACCGCCACGGAGGCGGGGCGTGCGCTGCGCGCCGAAGTCGAGCTCCGCACCGACGAGTTGGCGACGGCGCCGTGGCGGGCACTGGGCGCGGACGCGACGGCGCGCCTTGCGGACCTGCTGGGCCCGCTGTGGGTGACGGTCCTCGGGTCGGGACTGCTGCCGACGGAGGGGAACACGTTGGGGATCGGGAAGGTGTGAGGGGCGGGGGCCCGTCAGCGTGAGGGCTGCTCCCCGGGTGCCCGTCAGCGCGGTCGGCGCTCCGGCTTCCGGTCGTCGCGGTCCGGGGCGTCGTGGCCCTGGTCCCGGGTCTTCTGGACGCGGGCGGCGGACGTGTCGCCGGTCTTCTCGCCGACCTCCTGCTCCATGGCGTCGGCGACGTTCTCGGCCTTGGACCGGTCCTTGGCGCGGCCCTTCGACCTGTCCTTGGACCGGCCTTGGTTCCGGTTCTTGGGGTTGCCCTCGGCCTTGTCGTAGATGCCCATGGGGAGCTCCTGGGGGGGATCAGGGGTGGGGCGGGTCACGGCCGACGATACGTCGGGTTTGTGCTGCTTGCTCGCTGAAGGGCGGTATGGTCTGGACCACTTGGCCGCTACCGTGGGGCCGGTCCAGGGGAGGGAACGACTGTGAGGCTCGGGTCCATCGTGACGTGCGGCGGGACGAGGCGGCGGGCGGGCGCGGGCGCGGTGGTGGCGCTGCTCGTGCTCGGGGGCGGGCTCTCCGCCTGCAAGGGTGACGCCGACAGCGGCAAGGGCGACAAGGGCGGAGCCGTGGGCTCCGGTGCGCGGGGCGGGCCCGCGCTCGCCGCCGTGGACTCCCTCACCGTCAAGGGGCGCGCGCCCAAGACCGGTTACGACCGGGCGCGGTTCGGCAGCCCCTGGGCCGACACCGACTCGAACGGTTGCGGGACCCGCGACGACATACTCAAGCGGGACCTGGACGGCGTGAAGTTCCGGGACGGCGACTGCACGGTCGTGTCGGGCAGCCTCGCCCCCGATCCGTACACCGGCAAGGACGTGACGTTCACGCGCGGGCGCAGCCGCGTCGACATAGACCACGTCGTCGCGCTCTCCGACGCCTGGCAGAAGGGCGCCGGGAAGTGGCGCCCGAGCAAGCGCATCGCGCTGGCCAACGACCCGTTGAACCTCCTCGCCGTCGACGCGGGCCCCAACCGCGGCAAGGGCGACGGCGATACGGCGACGTGGCTGCCCGCGAACAAGTCCTACCGGTGCGCGTATGTGGCGCGGCAGGTCGCCGTGAAGAAGAAGTACGGGCTGTGGGTGACGGGCGCCGAACGGGACGCCATGCGGCGGGTGCTCTCGCGCTGCCCGCAGGAGAAGCTGCCGACGGGCGGCGCCCCGACCGAGGCGCCGGGGCGGTTCCGGGCGCGGTAGACCGGTTCCCGTGCCGCCCCCCGGCGGCTAGCGTGCGAGGCGTGGACCTGAAGATCACCACCCTCGCCGAACGGACCGGACTCGCCGACTCCATGTCGGCCATGGCCGACACCTGGGCCGAGTTCGTGCAGTACGACCCCGTCTCCTGGTCGCTGATGGGGCGGATCCCCGTGGAGTGGCCGGAGCACGTGCTCATCGCCACGGACGCCCGAGAGCGGGTGGTGGCGCGGGCGTTCAGCGTGCCGTTCGCGCTGCGGGCCGAAGGGCGCGGGGAGTTGCCCGACGGCGGCTGGGACCAGGTCATGCTGTGGGCGTTCTCGGACCTGAGGCGGGGCCGGGAGCCGGACACCGTCAGCGCCGTCGAGATCACGGTCGCCCCGGACGCGCAGGGCCACGGCGTGTCCGGCCGGATGCTCGCGGCCCTGCGCGAGAACGCGCGCGGGCGCGGCTTCGGCGAGCTCGTCGCGCCGGTGCGGCCGAACGCCAAGCACCTGGAACCGGCCACACCCATCGAGGAGTACGCGCGGCGCGTCCGGGACGACGGGCTGCCGTACGACCCGTGGCTGCGGGTCCACGTCCGCGCGGGCGGTGTCGTCGAGAAGGTGGCGCCGGTGTCGATGACGGTGTCGGCCACGCCGGCGCGGTGGCGGGAGTGGACCGGGCTGCCCTTCGACGAGGAGGGTCCCGTCGAGGTGCCCGGGGCGCTGGTGCCGGTGCACTGCGAGCCCGCGCGCGGGTACGCGGTGTATGTGGAGCCGAACGTGTGGGTGCGGCACGCGCTGTGACGCGCGCCGCACCGCCCGCGTGGGCGACTCAGCCCTCCAACTCGTCGAGGTCCAGCACGTCGCCGGTGGGCGGAGCCGTCTTCACCGGCTTGTCGTAGTCGGTGAACGTCAGCGTCTCGGACGGCTTGGTCTTGTTGACGATCTTCCGCAGGTACGGCTTGCCCTGGGTCGCGACGTAGATCGTGTACTGGTCCTTGCCGTCGCGCTCGTGCAGGGCGAGGGCCGGGGCGCCGTCGAGGGGCGTCACCTTGCCGCGTCGCGCGGCCGAGTCGACGTCCTTGAACTCCGCCAGGATGGTGTCGAGGTCGCAGAAGGCGGCCATGTCCTTCGCGTCGGACGACTTCGCGCTCGTCTTCGACCAGCGGTTCGCCATCGCCTGCACCGCCGCGCTGGTCTCGGCCTCCGGCTGCCCCTTGGTCTCGCTGCGGATGAACTCCGCGTCGGGCCGCATGTACACGGTCGTGCGGTTGACGATCAGGTCGAGCGAGCCCTCCCCGGCCACGCTCATCGAACCCGCGCACTCGCCGCGGGTGTTGAGCGCGATGTCCATGGTGACGACACCGCCCTCGCCGTCCGGGGCACTGCCCTTGATGGTGAGCGACTTGGCGGCGGTCGTCGCCGACACGGACTTGTCGACGATGTCCGGGCCGGACATGCCGGGGAACGGACCCTTCGGCTTGTCGTCGCGCTGCTCGCCGTTCTTCGCGGAGTTCCCGGGGGCGGAGTCCCCCTTGTCGGAGTCCCCCTTGTCACCGCCGCAGGCCGTCAGGGTGACGGCCGCCGTCGCGGTGAGACAGAGCGCGGCCAGGGTGCCGCGGCGCAGGCGTGGGCGCGAACGCTGATGCATGAGAGGTCCCCCCCCAAGGGATTTGTTCGGAGTACTCATCAGAGCAGGTTGCTGTGAACCGAGTCAACACGGCTAACGGTGACAGAATGGTTAACGGATGTGAAAGGGGTTCGTTGCGTATGTCTGGGTAAGCTCGGTGTCGCATGCCGTCGGGGGAAGGCGGCGTACGGGGAACGAGCGACACCGGACGACGAGGGGCGGGCCAGTGACGACCGACGGGCCTACGCAGCACACGACCGACGGGCCTACGCAGCACACGACGACCAACGGGCCTACGCGACAGGGGAACCGCACGCCGCACGCGCGGCGCACGACGGAGGGAAGCGGTGAGAAGCCGGACACCACCGAGGTCACCGCCGCCGGCATCGCCCGCCTCGCCGGCGTCGGCCGCGCCGCCGTCAGCAACTGGCGCCGCCGCCACGCCGACTTCCCCCGGCCCGTGGGCGGCACCGACACCAGCCCCTCCTTCGCGCTCGCCGAGGTCGAGCAGTGGCTGCGCGGCCAGGGCAAGCTCTCCGAAGTACCGCTGCGCGAACGCGTCTGGCAGCAGCTCGCCGGACACCCGGCGGGCCCCACCACCGCCCTGCTGCACGCCGGCTGCGCCCTGCTCCTCGTACACGACCGGCATCCGGACTGGCTGCGGGTGAGTGCCGTGTCGGACGAGCGGATGGCGCGGCTGCTCCCGGACGTGATCGAGGACGTGCTGACCCCGCGCTTCGGCCCGCCCTCCGGCACCCGCGCCGTCCGCGCCCTCGCCGCCCCCGAACTCCTGCCGTCCGCCCCCCTGTTGCGCGCCGCCGCCGAACTCGCCGCCGAACTGGGTGCGCACACCGCGTACGAGTTCCTGCTCGGCCGGCACCTGGACGCCAACCCCCGCCAGTACACCCTCACCCCGCAGGGCCCCGCCGACCTGATGGCCGCCCTCGCGGGCCCCCCGCACCCCGGCCGCGTCGTCCTCGACCCGGCCTGCGGCACCGGCGCCCTGCTCCGCGCCGCCGCGCCAGGCCCCGGCCGGGACACCGCCGACTGCCGCCTGTACGGCCAGGACAGCGCCCCCGACCTCGCCGCCCTCACCGCCCTGCGCCTGGCCCTCGGCTCCGACGCGACCGTGCGCACCGCCGCCGCCGACACCCTGCGCGCCGACGCGCACGCCGACTGCGCCGCCGACGCCGTCCTGTGCCACCCGCCGTTCAACGACCGCAACTGGGGCCACGACGAGCTGGCCTACGACCCGCGCTGGGAGTACGGCTTCCCGGCCCGCACCGAGTCCGAACTGGCCTGGGTGCAGCACGCGTTGGCGCGGCTGCGCGACGGCGGCACCGCCGTCCTGCTGATGCCGCCCGCCGCCGCGTCCCGCCGCTCCGGCCGCCGCGTCCGCGCCGACCTGCTGCGCCGCGGCGCCCTGCGCGCCGTGATCGCGCTGCCCGCCGGCGCCGCGCCCCCGTACCACCTGCCGCTGCACGTCTGGGTCCTGCGCAGGCCGGGACCCGATGCCCCGGCCGCCCCCGAAGCGCTGCTCGTCGAGGCGGTGCAGGCGGCCGACGGCAGGCACACCGACGGGCGGGACCGGCAGACCTGGCCGCCCGTGCAGGACGCCGTGCTCGACGTGTTCCGCCGGTTCGAGCGCGACGGCACCCTGGCGGAGGAGCCGGGCTTCGCGCTGTCCGTGCCGGTGCTCGAACTCCTCGACGACGAGGTCGACCTGGCGCCCGCGCGCCGCCTGCCGCCCCGGGTCGCGGGCGGCGGCGCCGAGGAACTGCGCGACGTACGCGCCCTGCTCGGCGACACCCTGCGCCTGGCCGCCGACCTCACCCCGCCGGAGGCCGCGCCCGGCCCGCCGGACGCCGCCCGCCGTCCGCTCACCACCGTCGGCGAACTCGCCCGCGCGGGCGCCCTGTCGATCCACACCGGCCACACCACGGGGGCCGCAGGGGTGCCCGTCCTCACCGAGCACGACGTCCTCGCCGGAACAGCCCCCTCCGCCACCGCTGCGCCCCACCAGGACCAGCCCCCCGAGGCGGGCGACGCCCCCGCTCCCGACGCCCCCGTCCTCACCGAGCCGGGCGACGTCGTCGTGCCCGTGCTCGGCGGCGGCATCGCCGCCCGCGTCGTCGACGGGACCACCGCGGGCGCCGCGCCCGGCCGTGGCCTGGTGCTGCTCCGCCCCGACCCGGCCGCCCTCGACTCCTGGTTCCTCGCCGGCTTCCTGCGCGGCACCGCCAACCACCGCCAGGCCAGCAGCTACGCCTCCACCTCCGCCCGGCTCGACGTACGCCGCCTCCAACTGCCGCGCCTGACGCCAGAACAACAGCGCCGGTACGGCGAGCGGTTCCGGGACCTCGCCGCCTTCGAGGACGCGCTGCGCCTCGCGGGCCGCCTCGGCGAACAGCTCGTGCGCGGCATGTACGACGGCCTGGCCGACGGGAGCGTGGCCCCCGAGTGAGCGGAGCAGCCGCCGGGGGAGAAGCGGCCGGAGGAGGAGCCGGAGAAGCGGCCGGAGGAGGAGCCGGAGAAGAAGCCGGAGGAGGAGCTGTCCCGTCCGCGTGACCAGTACGGCAACGGTTCGGTACAACCCGGGACCGGTTGCCGGAGTCGGCCTATACGCTCGATTCTGCATTCGTTCGTTCGTCGGCCGTACGTTTCCCCCGACGGCCCCGCGGGGCCCCGGGCACGTACGGCCGCGTCAGGTATCAGGAGCAGCCATGCACGGCCACGGCTACGCGCCGCCGCACCCACCGTCGCCTTCGGAGGGCTCGCAGGTGACGATGCGCGTGCTGTTCGTGGTGCTCGCCGTCCTCACCTGCGGCTTCCTCGCCTGGGCCGCGATGCTGCGGCTCGCGCTCGTGACCCGCAAGGCGCGCGACTGGGCGCTCTTCGCGGTCGTCGTCGCCCTGGACGCCACGGCCGTCGTCCTCATCGGGATCGACCCGGGGGACGACGAGTTCTCCGGGCCCGGCAACGCGGGCATGACGATCCTGGTCTCCACGGTCGTCCCCGTGATCGCGTACTACCTGACCATGGACATCCGCCACTTCGGGCGGCTCGCCCGGGCCCACGCCCCGTACCAGCAGGCGCAGTTCCCCGGCTACGTACAGCCGCAGCAGCACCCGCAGCCCCAGCCGCAGCAGCCGTCGTACGGCTACCCCTCCCAGGCACCGGCGCCCCACGTCACCCACACCCCGACCCCGGCCCCGCCCCCACACCTGCCCACCGCGCCCACGCACACCGGCCACACCCCGCCCCCGCCGTCCCGTCCCGCGCCCGCCCGCATCGACCAGGTCCGTGCCGAGCTCGACGAGCTCAGCGACTACCTGCGCAAGCAGGAAGGCGGCAACTGACGGTGGCGAGCGCGGCAGGGGGAACGGACCACCGTGTGATCGCCGGGCGCTATGAGCTGTCCACGCTCATCGGCCAGGGCGGCATGGGCCAGGTCTGGACGGCGTACGACCAGCGCTTGGACCGGCGCGTCGCGGTCAAGCTGCTCCGCCCCGACAAGGTCGCGGGCGCCGAGGCCGACGAGCTGCGCCGCCGCTTCCTGCGCGAGTGCCGGGTCACCGCGCAGGTCGACCACCCCGGCCTGGTCACGGTGCACGACGCGGGGAGCGACGGCGAGGACCTGTACCTCGTCATGCAGTACGTCGACGGGGCGGACCTCGGCGACCACCTCGCCGAGCACGACCCGTACCCCTGGCCGTGGGCGGTCGCCGTCGCCGCGCAGCTCTGCGCCGTGCTGTCCGCCGTGCACGCGGTGCCGATCGTGCACCGCGACCTCAAGCCGCGGAACATGATGGTCCGCCAGGACGGCACCGTCACCATCCTCGACCTCGGCATCGCCTCGGTCATGGACACCGACACCACCCGCCTCACCCACACCGGCTCCCCGATCGGCAGCCCCTCGTACATGGCGCCCGAGCAGGCCATGGGCGGCGCGGTCGGCCCGTACACGGACCTGTACGCGCTCGGCGTGCTGCTGCACGAACTCCTCAGCGGCGACGTGCCGTTCTCCGGCTCGACCGCGCTCGGCGTGCTGCACCGCCATCTGTACGAGCCGCCGCTGCCGGTGCGCAGGCTGCGCCCAGAGGTCCCCGAAGCCCTCGAATCCCTCGTCCTGCGCCTCCTCGCCAAGGACCCGCAGCACCGCCCCGCCAGCGCCCAGGACGTGTACGAGGAACTGGCACCGCTGCTTCCCGGCCGCTCCGTGCCGTCCGGCCGCCCCCTTGACCCGACCCGCCCCTTCCTGCGCCCGCACGCCCCCTGGCCCGACCGCGCCGCGACCCCGGCACCGGCCCCGCGGCCCGGGCCGCCGCGGTCCGCCCACGGCCAGGACGTCGCCGCCGCCGTCGACGAGGTCAAGCGGCTCCTCGGCGAGGGCCGCATCACGCAGGCCGTGGACATCCTCGGCGCGATCCTGCCGGCCGCCGCCGCCCAGCACGGCGAGCACTCACCCGTCGTCCGCACCCTGCGCAAGCAGTACGCGGCCACGCTCATGGACGACGGCCAGTACCGCCGAGCCCTGCCCGAGCTGCGCCGCCTCGCCGACCAGCGCGCTGCCGAGTCCGGCCACGCCGACCCCCAGTCCCTGCAGTTCCGCTACGAGGCCGCGCAGTGCCTGGAGCAGCTCGGCGAACCGGCGGCGGCCCTCGCCGAGTACCGCACGCTGCTCCCCTATTACGAGAACCAGTACGCGACCGCCGACATCCGCCAGCCCTTGGAGATCCGCCGCCGCATCGGCCAGCTCCTGCTCGCGCTCGGCGACCGCCCGGCCGCGCACGAGACGCTGGGGCGGCTCGTGCTGGACGCCGAGCGGGTGCACGGCGTCGGACACCCGTTCCCGGCGGAGATCCGGCGGACGCTGCAGTGGCTGGGGCAGGTGCGGGGCTAGACCGAGGCCGGCCCCGGCCGGGGAAAAGGCCGACAAGGCGGAATCCGCCCCCGCGCGGTGCCCCAACTCTTGCCGAATCGTTGGTCGAATGGGTGGCCGAGCCGACCACCACTGCCTACCATCGATCACCGCAAGACTTTGTGCAGCGAAGCACAATCTCTCCACCGGGAGGCCCACTTGCACCGCCGCAGCAGCCGCCGTCGCTCCGCGCTCGTCCTCACCGCCGCCGCCCTCGTCGCGGCCCCCCTCCTGACCGCCTGCGGCAACGAGGCGCATCCGGGCGCCGCAGCCGTCGTCGGCAAGCAGCGCATCACGGTCGCGCAACTGGAGAACAGGGTGAACGAGGTGCGCTCCGCGCAGCGGGCCGCCCTCCCGGACGACCGGCAGTACGAGCAGGTGGTCGCCAAGACCGGCGGCCTGACCCGCAGCACGCTGCACACGATGGTGCTCGACAAGGTCCTGCACCGGGCCGCGCGGGACGCCGGGGTGAGCGTCACGCGCAAGGAGATCCAGACCATGCGCGGCGGCCTGGAGGAACAGGCGAGCGGCAGGAAGGCGCTCGAGGCGCAGTGGCTGCAGCAGTACAGCGTCGCGCCCAAGCGCCTCGACGACAGCATCCGTACGGAGATCGAGGCGCAGAAGCTCGCGCGCAAGCTCGGCGCGGACATGAACGCGCGAGAGGGCCAGGACATCTTCTGGGGCGCCCTGTCCAAGGCCTCCAAGAAGCTCGACATCGACCTGAACCCGCGCTACGGCGCCTGGGACGTCAAGGCGAGCAAGCGCACGGACGTGAAGACGCCGTGGGTGCGCGAGGTGTCCGGCGGCGGGTCGGCGGGGGCGCAGGTCTAGGGGCCGTCGGCGGGAGGGACGGCCGTCGGCCGGGCGGTGTCAGTGGTGTGGGCTACGTTCGAGGTGTGAACGAGATCGAGACGTCCGAGACCGCCGAGACCGCCAAGGCTCCCGGAGCCCATGAGGGAGCCCGCGAGGGAGCCCACGAGGCCGCCGGGACCTCCGGGGACGGCGTCGGCCGCGTCATCCTGCTCACCACCAGCCACCGCGTCGCGCCCGGCCTGCTGTCCTGGGCGGCGTGGCAGGCGCTTGCCACCGCGGACGAGGTCGTGTGCGCCGACGCCACGCACCCGCAGCTCCCGTATCTGCGCGAGGCGGGCATCGCCGTCAAGCAGGCCTCGCCGAGCGCCGAGGAGCTGGTGCGCGCGTGCGCCGGCGGCCGCACGGTCCTGGTCGTCGCCACCGCCGAGGGCGACCGCCCCCTCACCGACGGCCTGGCCCGGCTCGCAGGATCGGGCCGCCTGCCGATGCCGGACCTGGAGCTGCTCCCGGGGTCGTACGACCTGCCGGGCGCCCGCCTCCTCGACCTCGTCCAGGTCATGGACCGCATCCGCGCCGAATGCCCCTGGTCCTCGCAGCAGACCCACAAGGGCCTCGCGAAGTACGCCATCGAGGAGGCGTACGAACTGGTCGAGGCCATCGAGGACGGCGACGCGGACGAGCTGCGCGAGGAGCTGGGCGACGTGCTGCTCCAGGTCGTCTTCCACGCGCGGATCGCGCAGGAGGCGGCCGAGGACGACGAGCGGTTCTCCGTCGACGACGTGGCCGCGGGCATCGTCGAGAAGCTCATCCACCGCCACCCGCACGTCTTCGGCGAGGACACGGCGGCCACCCCGGAAGAGGTCAAGGAGCACTGGCTGCGCACCAAGGCCGTGGAGAAGCAGCGCGCCTCCGTCACCGAAGGCATCCCCCTCGGCCAGCCCGCCCTCGCCCTCGCCACCAAGCTGGCCTCCCGCGTCCGCACGGCGGGCCTGGACGTCCCCCTGCCCGCGGGGCAGGGCGTCGGGTACGACCTCCTCGCCATGGCCATCCGCGCGGAGGCCGAGGGCGCGGACCCGGAGGCGGCGCTGCGGGCTGCTGCGCGGGCCTATCGGGACGCGGTGCGCGCGGCCGAGGCGCCCGACGCTTAGTACGGTTGCCTCCCGGGGTGTTCGGGGCTCGCTCGCGTCGCTGAACTCGACCCGGCCGAGCGGGAGTTACTGCCCGAGGAGGCGACGTTGTACTGCCCGAAGTGCCCGGCCCGACTGGCTGACGACGTCCGCTTCTGCACGGAGTGCGGGTACGACATCGGCGAGCCGGTGTGCACTCCGCCGCCACCCGCCGCGCCGACGCCCGTCGTACCGCCACAGACCCCGGCGCGGAACAGTGTCGTCGGCGGCTCCACGGGACCGGTGATCCAGGCAGGCACCATCGCGGGCGGCGTCACCATCCACACCACCCCCGCCCCCGGCCCGGCCCCGGCAGACAGCTGGCCCCGCATCGGCAAGCTGCGCCGCCTCTGGTTCGGCGTGCGCCCCACGAGCCGCTTCGGGGACGAGCCGAGCCTGCCGCCGTACGTGCGGCGGGACTGCGACGAAGAGCTGCACGCCCTCGTCGCCCGGGGCCTGCGCGAGGGCGGCCTGGTCGTCGTCACCGGCGGGCCGCTGTCCGGCAAGACGATGACGGCGGCCTGGGCGGCACTGTCCGCCGGGACCGAGGCCGACGCCGAGCCCCGGGTACACGCCCCGCACCCCGGCACGGACCTGCGGGACATCGCGGCCCAACTGGGCGCCCGCACCGACTCCTACATCCTCTGGCTCGACGACTTGGAGGGCCACCTCGGCCCCCAGGGCCTCACCGCGGCGCTCCTGTCCAGGCTCACCCAGGAGCGCGTCCTCGTCCTCGCCACGATGCGCGACAAGGCGTACGACGAGCACCGCTTCGGCGGCGGCCCGGCGGCGCGCGTCCTGAGCGGCGCCCACACCGTCGAGCTGAGCCGCCGCTGGAGCGACGCCGAACTGGCGCGGCTCGCGCAGGCCGACGACCCGCGCCTCACGGACGCCGCGCAATGGCGCGGCAGCCGCGGGGTGACCGAATACCTCGCCCTGGGGCCGGAGTTGTGGGACGAGTGGCGCAGGGCTCGGCGCCCCCAGGCACACCCGTGCGGCCACGTCCTGGTGCGCGCGGCCATCGACCTCGCTCGCTGCGGGCTGGAGCAGGACATTCCGCTGGACCTGCTGCGCGGGATCAGTGTGGCCCACGACTGGCACGAGGCTTCCGGTCCTTACGAGCACGGGGACGAGTCGTTCGAGGACGCCCTCGCCTGGGCCACCCGCCTGCGGTACGAGGCGACCGGGCTGCTCGTCCCCGGAGCCGAGGCGGACACATACCGGGCCTACGGCTCCCTCGTCGCGGACGCCATGCGGTCCGGTGAGCTCGGGGCCGTACCGGACTGGCTCTGGTTCGACGTGGCCGACTTGGCGAGTGAGTACGGGCTCCACCTCGCGCCCGTGCTCATCGAGTGCCGCGCCGCCGTCAAGCCCCGGATCGCCGCGGGCGACATCGACGCGTACGTCCTGCTCGGCTTCGTCACGGAGCGCGCGGGCAACGTGTCGGAGGCCGAGGCCTTGTACCGCAAGGCCGCCGACCGGGGCCACGCCCGGGCCTGCAATCAGCTCGGCCACATCCTCGCGGGCCGTGGCGCCACCGTGGAGGCGATCAAGTATCTGGAGACGGCCGCGGAGGAGGGCCGGGAGGACGCGTACGTCACCCTCGGCAAACTCCACCGCGACCGCGCCCGCCACTGGCTCACCAAGGGCGCCGAGGCCGACGACCCGCAGGCGGCCTTCCACCTGGCCGAGCTGGTGCTGCGGCCGGGCCGCGTGGACCGGGCCGTCCGCTGGTACCGCGCGGCTGCCAAGGCCGGACACCGCGACGCGAAGTTCGCCCTGAACGTCCTGCGGGTCGGGCTCACCGCCCGCCCCGAGTCCGAGGAGCCCCCCGAGCCCCCAGGGATGCGCTAGTCGGGCCGGGGGCCGGATACCGTCGACGGCATGCACGACCAGCCCGCCGCCTCCGCCTCCCCGGACCTCTTCACGTGGGAGTTCGCCACCAACCCCTACCCCGCCTACGCGTGGCTCCGCGAGCACGCCCCCGTACACCGGACCACCCTCCCCAGCGGGGTGGAGGCCTGGCTGGTCACCCGCTACACCGACGCCCGGCAGGCGCTCGCCGACCAGCGGCTCAGCAAGAACCCGGCGCACCACGACGAGCCCGCGCACGCCAAGGGCAAGACCGGCATCCCGGGCGAGCGCAAGGCCGAGCTGATGACGCATCTGCTCAACATCGACCCGCCGGACCACACCCGCCTGCGCCGCCTGGTGTCGAAGGCGTTCACGCCGCGCCGCGTGGCCGAGTTCGCGCCGCGCGTGCAGGAGCTGACGGACCAGCTCATCGACACGATTCTCGACAAGCCCAGTGTGGAGAAGGGCGAGGCCGACCTCATCCACGAGTTCGCCTTCCCGCTCCCCATCTACGCGATCTGCGACCTGCTCGGCGTCCCCCGAGAGGACCAGGACGACTTCCGGGACTGGGCGGGCATGATGATCCGGCACGGGGGAGGGCCCCGGGGCGGGGTGGCGCGGTCCGTGAAGAAGATGCGCGGCTACCTCGCCGAACTCATCCACCGCAAGCGGGCCGAGCCGGGCGACGACCTCATCTCCGGGCTCATCCGCGCCTCCGACCACGGCGAGCACCTCACCGAGAACGAGGCCGCCGCGATGGCCTTCATCCTCCTCTTCGCCGGTTTCGAGACGACGGTCAACCTCATCGGGAACGGTACGTACGCGCTGCTCACGCACCCCGAGCAGCGGGAGGAGCTGCAGCGGTCCCTGAGCGAGGGGCACACTGGGCTCCTGGAGACCGGCATCGAGGAACTGCTCCGCTTCGACGGCCCCGTCGAACTCGCCACCTGGCGCTTCGCCACCGAGCCGCTGCGTATCGGCGGCCAGGACATCGCCACCGGCGACCCCGTCCTCGTCGTCCTCGCCGCCGCCGACCGCGACCCCGACCGCTTCGAGCGGCCCGACCTCCTCGACCTCTCCCGGCGCGACAACCAGCACCTCGGATACGGCCACGGCATCCACTACTGCCTCGGCGCCCCGCTGGCCCGCCTGGAGGGCCAGACCGCCCTCGCGACCCTGCTGCGCAGGCTGCCCGACCTGCAACTCGCCGCCGCTCCGGAGGAGTTGCGGTGGCGCGGCGGGCTCATCATGCGCGGCCTGCGCACGCTGCCGGTGACGTTCACGCCGCCCGGCCGCTGACGGTGGGTCCGGTACGTGACTGACGTACCGTCACGGCTGTGACTTTCACGTGATCTGCGCTGCATCGACTTGTGACTGACGTTCGACTGCGGCTACGTTCACGACGGCTCGGCACCTCAGAGCACCACGTGCCGCAGCTGTTCTTGTCGTCGCTCGAAAGGCACGTGCATGCTCTCCGGCCAAGGCCGTCACCGCCGCCCCCGCCAAGCCCCGGCGATCGTCGTCGCGGCGGGCGTCACCGGTTCCGCCATCGCCATCCCGCTGCTCGGCGCCACGAGCGCGAGCGCCGCGGACGCCACCACGTGGGACAAGGTCGCGGAGTGCGAGAGCGGTGGCGCGTGGAGCGCCGACGAGGGCAACGGGTACTACGGCGGGCTGCAGTTCTCGCAGGAGACCTGGGAGGACTACGGCGGCCTCGGGTACGCGCCGAGCGCCGACCAGGCCAGCCGCTCCCAGCAGATAGCCGTCGCCGAGAAGGTCCTCGACGACCAGGGCCCGGACGCCTGGCCGAGCTGCGCGCCGGTCGCGGGCCTCACCCAGGACGGCGCGGCCGCGGACGTCGACCCGGGCCTGCCGCCCGCGCCGACGAAGCCCGCGGAGCCGTCGGACGAGACGAGCGAGAAGCCCACCGATTCCACCGGCTCCACCGACTCGGGTGACTCCGCCGACAGTGACAAGGGCGGCAAGGACGGCAAGAGCGGCGACGCGGACACCGACCGGGAGACCGGCAAGCACCGCAAGCCCGACAGCGGCGACAGCACCGGCACCGGCGGAAGCGCCGAAGACAGCAAGGACGGCAAGGCGGAGACGGAGAAGGGGAAGGAGGGGAAGGGCGAGCAGGGAGAGAAGGGGAACGCGTCCGAGGACGAGGACGGCAAGTCCGAGGGCCGTGACAGCACTTCGCCCGACTCCGAGTCCCCCGGCGCCTCCGACGGCTCCTCGGACCCGTCGGACGCGTCTGAGCGCCCCTCAGGCCGCCACCGCGGCTCCAGCGCGGACGAGGCGACGGAGGGCGACTCCGACTCGGGCTCCGCGGGACGGCACGCCTCTCGCGGTGCGGACCGCGACACGCGTGACGGCGAGCGCACCACGGACACCTACACGGTCCGCTCCGGTGACAACCTCTCCCGGATCGCCGACCGGCACGACCTTGACGGCGGCTGGTCCTCGCTCTACGCGGACAACAAGAAGACCGTCGGCTCCGACCCGGACCTCATCCTTCCCGGTCAGCGACTCGAGCTGAGCGAGAAGCAGGCCGCGGAGGCGGACCGGAAGTAGGCACGGCGGAGCGGAAGTTGACTGGCAGTTCGCGGTTAATGTCCGGTTTAAAGACGGTGAGAGGCAAGTGAGAGATGGGTCTCAGAAGCCCTGATCGTCTTTGTAATTCGGGTGATTGCGTGTCTACGGTCGTGACCGCTCGCCACAGCGGGCCCCGCCGGTCGGTACGCCGAATCCTGCCAACGGCCGGACGGGAACAGTCGTCGCTTCGAGCGCCGAAGGCAGGAGCGGGGGACCCAAGGTAAGCGCCGGGCCCGTCCGCCCCGCAGTGAGCAAGTGAGCCGCTGCGAGACGGACAGGAACGGCTAGGGGTTAAGTCGCACGCAAGCCGTGCGGCCGGGCACTCACCCGCCCGAACCCGACAGCTCACCTCGCAGGCGTCGGTGAGGGGATCACTCCATGCTGTTTTCCGGCAAGGGCAAGCACCGCCGTCCGTCCAAGGCCACCCGTGCCGCCACTGTCGTGGGCGTCACCGGCGTCGCCGTCGCCGCCCCGCTGATGGCGGCCGGCTCCGCGAGCGCCGCCACCGGCGCCGAGTGGGACGCCGTCGCCCAGTGCGAGTCCGGCGGCAACTGGTCCATCAACACCGGCAACGGCTACTACGGCGGCGTGCAGTTCTCCGCCTCCACCTGGGCCGCTTACGGCGGTACGAAGTACGCGCCCACCGCCGACAAGGCCTCCAAGGCCCAGCAGATCGAGATCGCCGAGAAGGTCCTCGCGGGCCAGGGCAAGGGTGCCTGGCCGAGCTGCGGCGTGGGCCTGTCGGGTGCCGCGTACAACGGCGGCGGCGCCGAGCAGCCGCAGCAGCAGAAGCCGCAGCAGCAGCCCCAGCAGCAGGCCAAGCCCCAGCAGCAGCCCCAGCAGCAGGCACAGCCGCAGGCCAAGCCGCAGCAGCAGCCGCAGCGGACCGCCCCGCAGACCGAGTCGAAGAAGACCGTCGAGACCCCGACCGGCAAGGTCGTGAAGAAGGGCGACGGCGAATACAAGGTCAAGTCCGGCGACACCCTCTCCAAGATCGCCGAGACGCACGACGTCAAGGGCGGCTGGCAGAAGGTCTACAAGCTGAACGGCGACATCATCGACGACGCCGACTTCATCTACCCGGGCCAGCAGCTGCACCTCAGCTGAAGCTGAGCCCCGGCCCCGCCTCGACAGGCAGGGCATCCCCGTCCCCACGGGTCCCCTCGCCCCGGTGCGCGTATCCCCCGTACGCACCGGGGCGAGGTGCTGTCCGCCTCCGGACCGCGCACCAAGACCGCCCTCGCGTCGCCCGGTCTGTACGCCATGGGCGAAGCTACCGGTCGGTAGAACCTGGGCTTCCGTCCTGATTCCCAGGGAATTGGCCCGCCCGTCGTCCCACGGGGCGGGCGGTCGGCTGGCCGAAGCTCCCGGGCCCGTTAGGCTCAGGAGACGCAGGGCCGATGAAGACCATGCAAGCCATGCGCAAGCCGCGCCCCCAGTGGCGCACGCCATGCGCCCCTAGCGTCACATCCCAGAAGGAGATGCTCGTGCCGTCCATCGACGTCGTCGTAGCCCGGGAAATCCTGGACTCCCGAGGCAACCCCACGGTCGAGGTCGAGGTCGGCCTCGACGACGGGTCCACCGGCCGCGCCGCGGTCCCGTCCGGCGCCTCCACCGGCGCCTTCGAGGCCATCGAACTGCGTGACGGAGACGCCAACCGCTACGGCGGCAAGGGCGTCGAGAAGGCCGTCCTCGCCGTCATCGAGCAGATCGGCCCGGAGCTCGTCGGCTACGACGCCACCGAGCAGCGCCTGATCGACCAGGCGATGTTCGACCTCGACGCCACCGACAACAAGGGCTCGCTCGGTGCCAACGCCATCCTCGGCGTCTCGCTGGCCGTCGCGCACGCCGCGTCCGAGGCCTCCGACCTGCCGCTGTTCCGCTACCTCGGCGGTCCGAACGCGCACCTGCTGCCGGTGCCGATGATGAACATCCTGAACGGCGGGTCCCACGCGGACTCCAACGTCGACATCCAGGAGTTCATGATCGCCCCGATCGGCGCGGAGTCCTTCTCCGAGGCGCTGCGCTGGGGTGCCGAGGTCTACCACACGCTGAAGAAGGTCCTGAAGACCAAGGGCCTGTCGACCGGTCTCGGCGACGAGGGCGGCTTCGCGCCGAACCTGGAGTCGAACCGCGCCGCCCTCGACCTCATCGTCGAGGCCATCAAGCAGGCCGGCTACGTCCCCGGCGAGCAGATCGCGCTCGCGCTCGACGTCGCCGCGTCCGAGTTCTACAAGGACGGCGCCTACGAGTTCGAGGGCAAGTCCCGCTCGGCCGCCGAGATGACCGAGTACTACGCCGAGCTCGTCGAGGCGTACCCGCTCGTCTCCATCGAGGACCCGCTGTTCGAGGACGACTGGGACGGCTGGAAGGTCATCACCGACAAGCTGGGCGACAAGGTCCAGATCGTCGGCGACGACCTGTTCGTCACCAACCCCGAGCGCCTGGCCCGCGGCATCGAGGAGGGCTCGGCCAACGCGCTCCTGGTGAAGGTCAATCAGATCGGCTCGCTGACCGAGACCCTGGACGCCGTCGAGCTGGCCCAGCGCAACGGCTTCAAGTGCATGATGTCGCACCGCTCCGGCGAGACCGAGGACGTCACCATCGCCGACCTCGCCGTCGCCGTGAACTGCGGCCAGATCAAGACCGGCGCCCCGGCCCGCTCGGACCGCGTCGCCAAGTACAACCAGCTGCTCCGCATCGAGGAGATCCTCGACGACGCGGCGGTGTACGCGGGGCGCTCCGCGTTTCCGCGGTTTCGCTCTGCGAACCAGTAAGCGCAGCGCTCTGCGAACCAGTAAGCACAGCAAGGGCTGAGCTGCTTGAAGGGCTGAGCTGCTTCCAGGGCTAAGCCCTAGCCAGTCGTACGTACGTCCCCGTACTCGGTCCCGTACCGTGTGCGGGGACGTACGCGCGTACTGGGGAGGCGAGACACATGGCCGGGAAAGTCCGGGACAAGGACCGGTTCTCCACGGCGACCCGGCTGCGGCTGCTCGGCGAGCAGACCGCCGAGCGCGTCTACCGCTCGCAGACCAAGCGCCAGGCGCGCCGCTCCCGGCTCACCGGCCGGGCCGCGCTCCTCGTGCTCGTCGTCTGCTCGCTGGTCGTGGCGCTCGCCTATCCGATGCGGCAGTACGTGTCGCAGCGCGCCGAGATCGCCGAGCAGCGGCAGAAGCAGGCCGAGCACCGCGAGAACGTGGAGCGGCTGCGCGACGAGAAGGCCCGCTGGCAGGACGACGCGTACGCCGAGCAGCGCATCCGGGACCGGCTGCACTATGTGATGCCGGGCGAGACCGGGTTCACCGTCGTCGACCCCGCGGCCGCCGACGACCACCGCAGGGACGAGGGCGCGGCCGACCGGCCCTGGTACGCGAACGTCTGGGACGGCGTCGACAAGGCGGACCGTCCCCGCCCCAACTGACCCACCCCCCCCGCACTGACCGAAAGACAGGCATGGAAACGCCCCCGCCCCAGACCGAGTCCACCGCGCCCACGGACGCCGACATCGCCGCGTTCCAGGAGCAGCTCGGGCGCCCGCCGCGCGGTCTGCGCGCCATCGCGCACCGCTGCCCCTGCGGCAACCCGGACGTGGTCGAGACGGCGCCCCGGCTGCCCGACGGCACGCCGTTCCCGACGACGTACTACCTGACGTGCCCGCGGGCCGCGTCCGCGATCGGGACGCTGGAGGCCAACGGCGTCATGAAGGAGATGACGGAGCGGCTGGCGACCGACCCCGAGCTGGCCGCCGCGTACCGGGCCGCGCACGAGGACTACATCGCGCGGCGCGACTCCATCGAGGTGCTCGAAGGGTTTCCCTCGGCGGGGGGCATGCCGGACCGCGTGAAGTGCCTGCACGTACTCGTGGCCCACTCGCTGGCCGCGGGGCCCGGGGTGAACCCGCTCGGGGACGAGGCCATCGCGATGCTCCCGGAGTGGTGGCTGAAGGGGCCTTGCGTGGGCGCAGAACGGGCCTGACATGCCCTGACCCGGCACCGGGGCTGACCTGGCCCGCCGCTCCGCGACGGGCATTCCCCACCCACCCGCCCTTACTACCTGCCCCACACATCTCCGTACCGTGTGAGCACCGGGGGGCGTTGGCCCCCGCCCCCCACCCCCGCTCCACCGTGTGGGCACCTGGGCCGCCCAGGGGGCGGCACGGGTGGGCACACCCCGTCCCACGGCGCGATGACGACAAGGAGAACCCCGATGACCCGCGTAGCAGCCATCGACTGCGGCACGAACTCGATCCGCCTGCTCGTGGCGGACGCCGACCCGCAGACCGGTGAGCTGGTCGAGCTGGACCGCCGGATGGAAATCGTCCGGCTCGGCCAAGGCGTCGACAAGACGGGAAGGCTCGCCCCCGAGGCCCTGGACCGCACCTTCGCGGCCTGCCGCGCCTACGCCGAGGTCATCAAGGAACTCGGCGCGGAGCGCACCCGCTTCGTCGCCACCTCCGCCTCCCGCGACGCGGAGAACCGCGACGACTTCGTACGCGGCGTCCTCGACATCCTCGGCGTCGAACCGGAGGTGATCAGCGGCGACCAGGAGGCCGAGTTCTCCTTCACGGGCGCGACGCAGGAACTCAAGGGCCGCGACGACATGCCCACGCCCTACCTCGTGGTCGACATCGGCGGCGGCTCCACGGAGTTCGTCGTCGGCGACGGCCAGGTGCGCGCCGCACGCTCCGTGGACGTCGGCTGCGTACGCATGACGGAGCGTCACCTCGTGCGCGACGGCGTCGTCACCGACCCGCCCACCGAGGCCCAGGTCGCCGCGATCCGCGCGGACATCGAGGCGGCGCTCGACCTCGCGGAGGAGACCGTCCCGCTGCGCGAGGCCCGCACCCTGGTGGGCCTCGCGGGCTCGGTCACCACGGTGGCCGGCATCGCGCTCGGCCTCGGCGCCTACGAATCGGCGGCGATCCACCACTCCCGCATCCCGTACGAGCGCGTGGCGGAGATCGTCGAGCGGCTCGTGCACTCCACGCACGCCGAGCGCGCCGCGATCCCGGTGATGCACCCGGGCCGCGTCGACGTCATCGCCGCGGGCGCCCTCGTACTGCTGGCCATCATGGAGCGCACCGGGGCCCACGAGGTCGTCGTCAGCGAGCACGACATCCTCGACGGCATCGGCTGGTCCATCGCCTGACCACTGCTGGGCTGTTGATCGCTTGAGCGTGCCGTGCGACGCTTGAGCGGCCGGAAGGGGCCTCTGAAGGCCCCCCGGCGACACCCCGTCGGGAAACTTCGTGAAGTTCTTCACAAGGAAAACGGCCCTGTTGAGCGAGGTTTTGAGGAGTTCGGGCCGCGGACGGGTGGCCGGGACCTCGCGGGGCGGGCGCCCTGATCGCTTCCGGGGTGTTGCCGGTGCGTGAATGGGCGTGTGGTCCACTCGCCTCCGGAGCCAGGAGCGGCAGCTCAAGAGGGGTTGACAACGACTCGCGGTACACAGTGGTTCCCCTGGGGCGCCATGACCTGTGTCACGCGGGCGGCGAAGTGTAGCAGAGGGCCTACCCATGCTTGTGAAGGGGCGCACGAGCGACCCCTCCGAAGGGGGTGGATACTCGATGGCATGAGCACCACGGAGCGTCCCAGGATCCTCGTAGTAGGCGGTGGGTACGTAGGCCTGTACGCAGCTCGACGCATTCTGAAGAAGATGCGCTACGGAGAGGCGACCGTCACGGTCGTCGACCCGCGCTCGTACATGACGTACCAGCCCTTCCTCCCCGAAGCCGCGGCCGGCAGCATTTCGCCTCGGCACGTCGTCGTCCCGCTGCGACGCGTGCTGCCCAAGGCGGAAGTCCTCACCGGCCGGGTCACGACCATCGACCAGGACCGCAAGGTCGCCACGATCGCGCCGCTCGTCGGCGAGGCGTACGAGCTGCCTTTCGACTACCTGGTCATCGCGATGGGCGCGGTCTCCCGCACCTTCCCGATCCCCGGCCTCGCCGAGCAGGGCATCGGCATGAAGGGCATCGAGGAGGCCATCGGCCTGCGCAACCACGTGCTCGAGCAGCTCGACAAGGCCGACTCCACGACGGACGAGGACGTCCGCCGCAAGGCGCTCACCTTCGTCTTCGTCGGCGGCGGCTTCGCCGGTGCCGAGACCATCGGTGAGGTCGAGGACATGGCCCGGGACGCGGCCAAGTACTACAAGAGCGTGAAGCGCGAGGACATGCGCTTCCTGCTCGTCGACGTCGCCGACAAGATCCTCCCCGAGGTCGGCCCGAAGCTCGGCGCCTACGGCAAGGAGCACCTGGAAGGCCGCGGCGTCGAGGTCTACCTGAAGACCGGCATGGACTCCTGCGTGGACGGCCACGTGGTGCTGAACAACGGCCTCGAGGTCGACTCCAACACGATCGTGTGGACCGCCGGCGTCAAGCCGAACCCGGCCCTCGCGCGCTTCGGCCTGCCGCTCGGCCCGCGCGGCCACGTGGACACCCAGACGACGCTCCAGGTGCAGGGCACCGACTACATCTGGGCCGCGGGCGACAACGCCCAGGTGCCGGACGTCGTCGGCCGCAAGGCCGGCAACGAGAACGCCTGGTGCCCGCCGAACGCCCAGCACGCGCTGCGGCAGGCGAAGGTCCTCGGCGACAACGTGATCTCCGGCATGCGGGGCTTCCCGCAGAAGGAGTACAGCCACGCCAACAAGGGTGCGGTCGCCGGTCTCGGCCTGCACAAGGGCGTCGCGATGATCGTCATGGGCAAGATGAAGATCAAGCTCAAGGGCCGTCTCGCCTGGTACATGCACCGCGCGTACCACGGCATGGCGATGCCGACGTTCAACCGCAAGATCCGCGTCTTCGCGGACTGGACGCTCGGCATGTTCCTCAAGCGCGAGGTCGTCTCGCTCGGCGCCATGGAGAGCCCCCGCGAGGAGTTCTACGAGGCCGCCAAGCCCGCGCCCAAGCCCGCCGCGGCGAAGGCGGAGCCGACCGCCGCTCCCGCCGAGAAGGCCAAGGCCTCCTGACGCCGTAAGGCGCGAACAGCGCGCGTACGCGGCGTACGCGAGCACGAGCAACGCCCGAAGGGGCCTCCCGCCATCCGTGGTGCGGGAGGCCCCTTTCGGGCGTTTCACGCGTTTCACGCGGCCTTCTCCGCGTTTCGCGCCCGAGCTAGATGCTGGCTACATGTATTTTGCATATTCGTAACGAGGCAACGGGACTGCGCGGGCCCGCCGTTGGTGTTTACGTGGTGTTGGACCGTTCCGTTCCGGGATCGCCTTGACGGAGGTGCGTCATGCAGGACGCCGCACTGCGGCTGAAGAACCTTGCCGAGCAGTTGGTGGGAACCGAACTGCCGGTTCGAATCCGTGCCTGGGACGGATCGGAAGCGGGGCCCCCGGGCGCCCCCACCCTCGTCGTCCGCCACCGCCGTGCCCTGCGCCGGCTGCTGTGGAAACCGGGGGAGCTGGGCCTCGCGCGGGCCTGGGTGTCGGGGGACATCGACGTCGACGGGGATCTGTACGAAGCCCTGGACCGCCTGGCCGAGTTCATCTGGGAGCGCGGCGAGGACGCCCGGAGCCTCACCGACAACCTGCGCGACCCGCAGGTCCGGGCCGCCGCCCGCGCCCTGTTCGCGCTCGCCGCCCCGTTCCTGCCGCCGCCCGTCCCGCGCGAGGAGATGCGCAGGCCGGGCCGGCTGCACCGGCACACCAGAGGCAGCGACAAGAAGGCCATCAGCCACCACTACGACGTCGGCAACGACTTCTACGAGCTGGTGCTCGGCCCGTCGATGGTCTACTCGTGCGCCTACTGGGAGTCCCCCGACTCCACCCTGGAGGACGCCCAGCGCGACAAGCTCGAACTCATCGCCCGCAAGCTCGACTTGAAGCCCGGCATGCGGCTCCTCGACGTCGGCTGCGGCTGGGGCTCCATGGCCGTCCACGCCGCCCGCGAGCACGGCGTGAGCGTCGTCGGCGTCACCCTCTCGCAGGAGCAGGCCGCGTACGCCAGGAAGCGCATCGCCCAGGAAGGCCTGACCGACCGCATAGAGATCCGCGTCCAGGACTACCGGGACGTGCGCGACGGCCCCTACGACGCGATCTCCTCCATCGGCATGGCCGAGCACGTCGGCGCCGAACGGTATCTGGAGTACGCCGCCGACCTGCACGCCCTCCTGAAGCCCGGCGGGCGCCTCCTCAACCACCAGATCGCCCGCCGCCCGCAGGCCGACGAGTCCGCGTACTCCGTGGACGAGTTCATCGACGCGTACGTCTTCCCTGACGGCGAGCTGGCCCCCCTGGGCACCACGGTGGGCCTCCTGGAACGCGCCGGCTTCGAGGTCCGCGACGTCGAGTCCATCCGCGAGCACTACGCCCTCACCCTGCGCCACTGGGTAGCCAACCTGGAGGCGAACTGGCCCCAAGGCGTCCACCTCACCAGCCCCGGCCGAGCCCGCATCTGGCGCCTCTACATGGCCGCCTCGGCCCTGGCCTTCGAACACAACCGCATAGGGGTCAACCAGGTCCTGGCGGTACGCACACCGGAGGACGGAAAGTCAGGCATGCCGCTGCGCGCGAGACAGTGGGGCGAGCCGGGGAAATAAGCCCGTCCGGCGTTTGAGGACGAGCCGCGAAGCGGCGACAAGGGGGGGCAAGGGGGCGAAGCCCCCATATACGGCAGCGGGGCCTCGGGGTGACAGTCACCCCGAGGCCCCGCTCAGCAAGCCGCAGGCGTCACTCGGACTTGATGGCCTGCAGGGGATTCAGCCGCGCCGCGGACCGGGCGGGCCAAACAGCGGCAAGGACACCGACCACCGCAGCGATGCCAAGGAAGACGGCGATCCGCCCCACCGGCACCTCCATGGAGTACGTGGTCACCGTCCCGGAAATGCTGTCGCCCGCGACCCACCCGAGGAAGAGGCCAAGGCCCACGCCGAGCACGGCGCCGAACAGCGAGATGACGACAGACTCCAGCCGCACCATCTGCTTGATCTTCGCGCGGTCGAGCCCGATCGCCCGCAGCATCCCGATCTCGTGCTTCCGCTCGAAGACGGACATCGCCAGGGTGTTGATGACACCGAGGACGGCGACGAGGATCGCCATGGCGAGCAGGCCGTACAGCATGTTCAGCATCAGGTTGATGGCGCCGCCGACCTCGTTGCTGATGTCGTCCTTGTCCTGGATCTTGATGGCGGGGTTGTCGCCGAGCGCCTTCACGATGGCGTCCTCGGCCTGACCGGACGTACCGCCCTTCATCTTCAGGAGCACCTGCTGGTCGGTGATCTTCGACAGGTGCGGGTCGACGACCGCGGTCGGCGTGAAGATGCCCTCGAGCATCTCGTTGGACTTGTAGACGCCCGCGACCTTGAGCTGGACGGTCTTGTCGTCGTCGAACTTCACCGGGACGGTGTCGCCGGGCTGCAGGCCCTTGTCGTCCGCGAGGTCCTTGTCGACGAGGGCCGCGTCGCCCTTGAGCCCGGCCAGGGAGCCGCTGGTGAAGTCCAGGCCGACGAGCTTGTCGAAGGACTTGGGGTCGACGCCGGTGATGCGGCTGTAACTGCCGTCGGCCTCGCCCCAGGCGTTGCGCAGGGCACTGCTCGCCTCGACCTCGGGCAGGTCGGCCAGCTTCTGGTGGACCTTGGGGGTCAGCTGCTGGAAGTTCGCCATGGAGACGGCGTAGTCGGCCTTCAGGGAGTCCGTCGCCATCTTGTTGATGGCGCTGCCCATGGAGACCGCGACGACGGTCATCGCCGTGATGAGGGTCAGGCCGATCATCAGGGCCGAGGCGGTGGAGGCCGTGCGGCGCGGGTTGCGGACCGAGTTGAGGCGGGCCAGCTTGCCGGTGACGCCGAAGGGCTTCAGGAGCGGGCCAGCGGCGGCGATGAACGGACGGGAGAGCAGCGGCGTGAGGACGATGACGCCGACGAGGATCACCCCGGCGCCCCCGGCCATCACGTAGTTGTCCTCCATGAACAGCATGACCACGCCGAGGGCCACGATCAGCGAGCCGATGGTGTTGCGTACGACGAGGCCGCGCACCGTCGGCGAGGCGTGCACGCTGTTCATCGCGGCGACCGGCGGGATCTTCGCGGCGCGGCGGCCGGGCAGCCAGGCGGCGAGCATCGTCACGACCACGCCGATGAGCAGCGCCGTGACGATCGTGGTCGGGCCGATGACGAGGGGGCCGTCGGGCAGCGAGGCGCCGCCGGCGTTCATCAGGGACTCCAGGCCCACGGCCACGCCGATGCCGAGCGCGAAGCCCGCGACGGCGGCGACCAGGCCGACGATGAACGCCTCGATGAGCACGGAGCGCGTGACCTGGCGGCGGGAGGCGCCGACGGCGCGCATCAGGGCCAGTTCCTTGGTGCGCTGGGCGACCAGCATCGTGAAGGTGTTGGCGATGATGAAGATGCCGACGAACAGGGCGATGCCGGCGAAGATCAGCAGCACCTGGCTCATGGAGCTGGTGTTCTGCTCGATCATGCGGTCCTGCTCGGCCTTGAGCGAGGCGCCGGTCTCGGCGTCGGTGTCCTTCGGCAGGATCTTCTCGACGGCGCTCTTCAGCGCGGTCTCGGAGGTGCCGGCGGCGGCCTTCACGTCGATCTCGTCGTACTCGGACTTGCCGAGGACCTTGCGCGCGGTGTCGTTGTCGAAGACGACCAGGCTGCCGCCCGCGATCACGCTGCCGTCGTCGGTGTCGAAGACGCCGCTGACCTTGGCCGTCTTCACCGGTCCGTCGGTGGAGTAGCGGACCGTGTCGCCCACCTTGTAGCCGGTGCGGTCGGCGGTGCGACTGTCCAGGGCGATGTCGCCGGCCGCCTTGGGGGCCGCGCCCTCGGTGAAGTCGTAGCGCGGGTCCTTGCCGTCCTTGCCCGGGTAGTAGTTGGAGCCGGTGGTGCCCCAGTCGCCGCCGACCAGCTTGCCGTCCTTGTCGGCGAGCGCGGTGAAGCCGGAGACGCTGCCGAGCGCCGACTGGGCGCCGGGCAGGTCCTTGGCCTTGGCGAGCAGCGAGTCCGTGAGCCGGGGCGGCTGCTTGGCCTCCTGGCCGTCGTCGTTGTCGCGGGAGCCGCCGTCCGGCTCGATGGCGACCGAGACGTGGTCGAAGCTCTTGGCCGACTTGTTCTTGTAAGCGGAACCGAAGGTATCGGTGAAGACCAGAGTGCCGGAGACGAACGCGACGCCGAGCATGACGGCAAGCACAGTCATCAACAGCCGGGCCTTGTGCGCGAGCACATTGCGCAGGGCAGTACGGAACATGGGTGAGAGTCCTGGTGAGGGTGGGCCGGTCAGTGGCGGGCCCGGGGCGGAAGACGGCGGCGCCTGAATGCGCACGGTGAGGGGAGCGCCCCGAAGGGGCGCGGGGAACTGCGCGACCAGCCACAACCGGCCCGCAGCCCCAGGCGAACGCTCAACCCCCGCGGCGACGAGGTGCGCCCGCACAGGGCCAAGCAGCTACTAGCTGGTCCGGCCCTTGGCGTCAAAGTGCTTCATGCGGTCGAGCACCCGCTCCGCGGACGGCTGCAGCATCTCGTCCACAACACGGCCGTCGGCCAAAAAGATCACGCGGTCCGCGTAGGAGGCGGCGACCGGGTCGTGGGTGACCATCACGACGGTCTGGCCAAGCTCCCGCACGGAGTTGCGAAGGAAGCCGAGAACCTCGGCACCGGAACGCGAGTCCAGGTTCCCGGTCGGCTCGTCACCGAAGATGATCTCGGGCTGGGAGGCCAGCGCGCGGGCCACGGCCACGCGCTGCTGCTGGCCGCCGGACAGCTCGGTCGGCCGGTGGGTGAGGCGCTCGGCCAGGCCCACCATGGAGATGACCTGCTCCAGCCACTGCTTGTCCGGCTTGCGGCCCGCGATGTCCATCGGGAGCGTGATGTTCTCCAGGGCGGTCAGCGTGGGCAGCAGGTTGAACGCCTGGAAGATGAAGCCGATCTTGTCCCGGCGGAGCTTGGTGAGCTGCTTGTCCTTGAGGGTGGACAGCTCGGTCTCACCGATGCGTACGGAGCCGCTGCTGAAGCTGTCAAGGCCGGCCACGCAGTGCATCAGCGTGGACTTGCCGGAGCCGGACGGGCCCATGATCGCGGTGAACGCGCCCTGCCCGAAGTCGACGGAGACACGGTCCAGCGCGACGACCTGCGTCTCGCCCTGGCCGTACACCTTGGACAGCTCCGTGGCGCGCGCGGCCACGCTGGTCGCGCGGGGGGCGGCGAAGGAAGTGGTGGTGGTCACGGGACGGTGCTCCTGTCGGGACGACGAGTGGGGATGTACTCCATCGTCGCGGCGGAACGGGCCCCTGGAGTCAGCCGCTGTTCCGGTTCCTGGGGGCGACTCGGGTCGGACTCGGAGGGGCCATGTCATACCTGGGGATGACGGGAGCCCCTGAGACGCGGCCCGGCGGGGTGCAGCGGAGAGAGCCCGGCCGGGCGCGGCGGCGACAGCTCGGCAGAGCCCGGCGGCGACGGCTCGCACGGCGCCAGCCGAAAGCGCTTCCCCCACACCGCACAGGACGGCTAAATTCCGTCAATTCCCTCACGTTCGCGGACCCCCGCCCACAAGGCCCGTGGCAAGTACCACCGGCGCGTACCAGGTGCTGATGCACCCTCAGACGTCAATAAAATAAGACAACGTCGGGCTGTCGTTCCGCTGTTCGGGGGATGCCTCCCGATAGGGTCGAAGCCTCGTTGCGGGGCCTACGCACCTGCCCGGATGGTGGAATGCAGACACGGCGAGCTTAAACCTCGCTGCCCCTTTGCGGGCGTACCGGTTCAAGTCCGGTTCCGGGCACCTCCACCGCCATCGTGCTCGTCGGAACGGCCCGCGACCGGGAAGCCGGTCGCGGGCCGTTCCGTGCAGGAAGCGCGTGCCGATCCCCGCGCCACCTGATGTCCTGTCAACTCGACTCGGGCTCTGCGCTCTTGATGATCGCGAAGGGTGCGCCCGCGGGGTCGAGCAGCATGGCCAGGCGGCCGATGCCCGGGGCCTCGGTGGGCGGGATGATCATGGTCCCGCCGGCCGCGGTGGCCCGGGCGAGGGTGGCGTCGCAGTCGGCCACCTCGAAATACGGGTGCCACTCCGGGGTCGAGCCCGCGTCCAGGTTCTCCTGCGGGAGCTGCATGAGCCCGCCGTGGCTGTTCTCCTCGGTGCCGCCCGCCGGGGTCAGGACGGTGTACGTGACGTCCGGGCCCATCTCCATGTCGGTCGTCTGCCAGGAGAACACCGCGCGGTAGAAGTCCTTGGCGCCGGCGGCGTCCGTGGTGTACAGCTCCGCCCAGGTCAGGGAGTTGGGGGCGCTGACGAGGTCCACGCCCTTGGTCTCGCCCGGCTGCCAGACGGCGAAGTCCGCGCCCGCCGGGTCGGTGAACTGGCCCATGCGGCCGAAGCTGAACACGTCGTCCGGGGGCATCCGGACCGTGCCGCCCGCCTGCTCGACGGCCTTGGCGGTGGCGTCCGCGTCCGGCGTGTGGAAGTACAGCGTCCAGGCGGGGGACGCGCCCTCCTCGGTCAGCGCGCCGAGCCCGGCGATCGTGTTGTCGTCCTGCAGGAAGAAGCCGTACCCGCCGCCCTCCGGTCCTGCCGACTGGAAATGCCAGCCGAAAACAGCGGAGTAGAAGGAGACCGCGGCGTCGGTGTCCGGGACGCCGAGGTCCAGCCAGTTCGGGGCGCCGGGGACGAAGTCGGTGGAAAGCATGATCCTGCCCTTCGCAGCGTTTTCCTGGGCACTTCTCAGCATGGCAGCCACCACTGACAACCGCGCCGCGAACCGGGGAGCCGCCGGACCCCCGCTCCTCAAACGCCGGAGGGGCTGCATTTCCACCATTGACACCTTTCCCGCCCCGCCCGACACTCCCGTGATGCGTACCACCGTCGCGATCATTGGTGCCGGGCCCGCCGGCCTGCTGCTGGCCCGGCTGCTCGACGACGCCGGTGTCGAATCCGTCGTCCTGGAGAGCCGCGACCGCGCCTACGTAGAGCGGCGCCAGCGCGCCGGGATCCTGGAGCAGGGCACGGCGGACACGCTGCGGGCGGCCGGCGCGGGCGACCGCATGGACCGCGAGGGACTGCCGCACACCGGCATCGAGCTGCGCTTCGACCGCCGCAGGCACCGCGTCGACTTCCCCTCGCTCACCGGCGGCCGCTCGGTCCTCGTCTACGCCCAGACCGAGGTGTGCAAGGACCTCATCGCCCTGCGCTTACGCACGGGCGGCCCGCTGCTCTTCGGCGCCGAGGCGCTGGCCGTGGAGGACGCGGACACGCACCACCCGCGCGTGCGCTACCGCCACGAGGGCCGCGAGCGGGTGATCGAGTGCGCGTACGTCGCCGGGTGCGACGGTTTCTGGGGCGCGTCCCGCAGGGCGGTGCCGCCCGCGCTCTCCCGGACGTACGAACGTACGTACCCCTTCGCCTGGCTCGGCGTCCTCGCCGACGTGCCGCCCTCCCACGACGAGCTGGTGTACGCCCGCCACGACCGCGGCTTCGCCCTGCTGAGCCAGCGGTCCCCGGCCGTCTCCCGCCTCTACCTCCAGGTCCCGGAGCACACCGACACCGCCGACTGGAGCGAGACGGACATCTGGGACGAGCTGGAGCGCCGCACCGAGACGGACGACGGCTGGCGGCTGGAGCGCGGCCCGGTCACGGCCGCGTCCGTCACCCCGATGCGCTCCTACGTCCACGAGCCCATGCGGCACGGCCGCCTCTTCCTCGCCGGCGACGCCGCCCACATCGTGCCGCCCACCGGCGCCAAGGGCCTCAACCTGGCCGTCGGCGACGTCGTCACCCTCGCCCGCGCCCTCGTCGCCCACCACGGCACGGGCGACCCGGCGGGCCTCGACGCGTACTCCGCCGCCTGCCTGCGCCGCGTCTGGCAGGCCGAGCGCTTCTCGTACGCGATGACGGCCATGCTGCACCGCCACCCCGACGCGACCCCCTTCGACGACCGCCTCCAGCTCGCCCAGCTCGACCGGATAGCCACCACCCGCTCGGCCGAGGCCGACCTCGCCGAGGCCTACACGGGTCTCTCGGTCGACTGACGTCGCCCGACCAGCCGCGCCCCGGGAACACCGGACTCCGTCTCGAGCGTTCTCCCGTCGCAGAGAGGGAAAGATCCTCCCCAAGCACTAGGCACATCCTTTTGCCTACGCATTACTCTTGAACCCAAAGCCACGCACGGTGGCCATGGAGGAGTGAGATGAGGAGCAGTAACCCGGTCTTCTCGCGACGGGGGTTCAGCCGCGACAACGGCTATGCGGGCTTCAACGCGCAGCCGCAGGCCGGGGGAGCCGCCGCAGTCGGGACGCAGGCCAATCCATACGCGGGCGCGGGCCAGCAGGCCCCCACCAACCCGTACGCCAACAACCCGTATGCCCAGCCGGGCCTCCAGGGCGCCCCGCCCCAGGCCCCGGTGACCACCGGCCGCATGACGATGGACGACGTCGTCATGCGTACGGCCACCACGCTCGGCGTCCTCGTCGTCACGGCCGCGCTCGCCTGGGCGCTGCTCCCGGTGGACGACGCCAACATCAGCAGGTCGTACGGCATCGCGATCGGCGCCGGCATCCTCGGGATGATCCTGGGCTTCGTGCAGGCCTTCAAGCGCAAGGCCTCGCCGCCCCTGATCCTCACGTATGCCGCGCTGCAGGGTGTCTTCCTCGGCGTCGTCTCCAGCGTCGTCGACAACCGCATCGCGAGCGGCGCGGCCATGCAGGCCGTGCTCGGCACGATGGCCGTCTTCCTCGGCGTCCTGGTGGCGTACAAGGCCGGATGGATCCGCGTCAACCGCCGCTTCTTCGGCTTCGTGATGGCGGCGGCCCTCGGCTTCATCCTGCTGATGGGTGTGAACCTGCTGTTCGCGGCCTTCGGCGGCGGTGACGGCCTCGGCTTCCGCAGCGGTGGCCTCGGCATCATGTTCGGCATCATCGGCATCCTGCTCGGCGCGTGCTTCCTGGCCCTGGACTTCAAGCAGGTCGAGGACGGCATCGCGTACGGCGCCCCGCGCGAGGAGGCCTGGCTCGCCGCCTTCGGCCTCACGATGACGCTGGTGTGGATCTACCTGGAGTTCCTGCGGCTGATCGCCATCCTGCAGGGCAACGACTGACGGCCGTCCCCGGGGCGGCCGACGTCCTGAACTGAACAAACGGCTCATGGCCGAAGGGCCCGCGGAATGATTCCGCGGGCCCTTCGTCGTTGCGTGGGTCTGTCTGCCGGGGGAACGGGGGTCGGGGTCAGAAATACTTGCGCGCGGCGCGGCGGAGGTCGTACTCGTGGATGATCGCCTTGGCGTGGCCGTACGCGAGGTTGTGTTCGCCGCGGAGCCAGCTCACCTTCTCCTCGAAGCGGAAGAGAGAGGGGCCCTCGTCGACGGTGCGGAGCCAGTCGGAGACTTCACGACCTGTGCAGTGGGGGATTCGGGCAAGCAGATTGCGGTGGGTCTCCTCGGAGAAGACTTGGGACATCGGCGCCTCCGGACGCGTTCGATGTGGTCCGTCCTTCACGCCACCGTGCCTGAGCGTTCCGGTATTGGCAACAGTCCCGGCTCGGCGCGTAGGGTCGCACAGTGCTCGATACGACGCCTTTGATCACGGCAGTTGACCGTTTCGCCGACCGGCTGCGGGCCGCGCCGCAGTCCCGTCTGCAACGCGGGGCGGCGGCCGAAGCGCTGGAGCTCGCCCGCGAGTTGGCGGCGCGCGCGCAGGTGCGGGAGTCCCCCCGGGCGGAGCCCCGGGTGATGCCGGACGCGGGCATGTTCGCGGCCGCCGACCAGGTCACCGTCGCGGGGCGGGACCTGGCCGTGGTGCTCCACGACGAGAGCGAACTCGCGGAAGCGGTGCGCCTGGTGGAGGAGGCGGTGGGTCGGGCCGGGGTGTGACCGGTGGGCCGCCTGCCGTGCGCGGCCCTCGGGTGCCGGTGCGGGTCAGACCGAAGCGATGACGCGGTCCGCGAGGATGTAGACGTTTTCCGTACCGCACGCGAACGTCAGGGCGTACGCGCCCGAGACGCCGGAGCCGCCGAGAAGCACTGGGGCCTGGCCGTCGCGCAGGGCGGCGGCGAGGAGCTCCGCGGTCTCGCGGTGGCCCGGGGTCATGCAGAGCGTCGTGCCGTCCGTGAAGACGTAGACGTCCAGGGTGCCGAGCGGGCCCGGGCGGACGTCGGCGAGCGCCGTGCGGGCGTCGGCGAGCTCCTCCAGGCAGGCCACAGTGCGCTCGTGGTCGCTGTGCGCGGGGGTCTGGACGGGGACGAAGTCGGGGTGCGAGGGGTGGCGGCGGCGGGCCGCGGCCAGCTCGGGGGAGTCTCCGGCGAACTCGTCGGCCGCGGCGGCGGGGTCGGCGAAGGGCTCGACGACCGGCTCCAGGCTCTCGGACTCCAGGCCTGCCAGGTCGGCCTGGCGCGGCAGGAAAAGCTCGTCCGCGATGCTCTCGGGCAGCCCGCTCAAGAGCGAGGGGGTGTCCGCGATGTCGCGCGCCTCCTGGGCGGCCCAGAACGCGCGCGCCTCGGCCAGCTCGCGCTCGCGCTCCTCGGCGAGGGCGTCGGCGACGGCCGCGCGTATCTCCTCGGTGTCCACCGCGGTACGGGCGGCGGGCACGGCGGCGCGACCGCCCGCCGCGCCGCGGCTCTCGGCCAGCTCGGTGCGCAGCTCGGTGATCTGCTGCCGCAGGCCCCGCACGGAGCGCAGGGCGGCGGTCCCCACGGCCGTGGCAGCGGCCGCGGAGAGCAGCAAGGCAAGATGCATGGCGCTCACTGACGTACTCCCGGTTTCAAGTCGACCCCCGACTTCCTACATCAGCTTGAAGCCTGCACCATCCTGCTGTCAGTGCATTACGTCACGAAATGGACAGGACTTTCGGCCCGGTGTTTATCCGTGGATCCATGCTGACCTGGGCATATGCGCCTCCCCCAGGAGATTGGTCACATCCTGGGGGAGATTGGGTCACGAACGTGTGGAGGGGCGTGCGCGGCCGCTGTGTCCCGACGCGTGAGACGGGCGGCCACCCAGGGTGCCGACTCTGTCAGCTGAGGTGCTCGATGACCATCGCCATGCCCTGACCGCCGCCGACGCACATGGTCTCCAGGCCGAACTGCTTGTCGTGGAACTGGAGGCTGTTGATCAGTGTGCCGGTGATGCGGGCGCCCGTCATGCCGAAGGGGTGGCCGACGGCGATCGCGCCGCCGTTGACGTTCAGCTTGTCGAGGGGGATGTCCAGGTCGCGGTACGAGGGGATCACCTGGGCGGCGAAGGCCTCGTTGATCTCGACCAGGTCGATGTCGCCGATGCCGAGGCCGGCCCGCTTGAGGGCCTGCTTGCTGGCCTCGACCGGGCCGTAGCCCATGATCTCGGGGGAGAGGGCGGAGACGCCGGTCGACACGATCCGGGCGAGCGGGGTCAGGCCGAGCTCGCGGGCCTTCGTGTCGCTCATGATCACCAGGGCGGCGGCGCCGTCGTTCAGCGGACAGCAGTTGCCCGCCGTGACCAGCCCGTCGGGGCGGAAGACGGGCTTGAGACCGGCCACGCCCTCCATCGTGACGCCCGCGCGCGGCCCGTCGTCCTTGCTGACGACGGTGCCGTCGGGGGTCGTGACGGGCGTGATCTCGCGCTCCCAGAAGCCGTTCTTGAGGGCTTCCTCGGCGAGGTTCTGGGACCGCACGCCGAACTCGTCCATGTCCTGGCGGGTGATGCCCTTGAGGCGGGCGAGGTTCTCGGCGGTCTGACCCATCGCGATGTACGCGTCCGGGACCAGTCCGTCCTCGCGGGGGTCGTGCCAGTCGGTGCCGGTCTCCTGGGCGCGGGCCTCGGTGCGGGCCTCCGCGTCGGCGAAGAGGGGGTTGTGGGTGTCGGGGAGGCCGTCGCTCGACCCCTTCGCGAACCGCGACACCGTCTCGACGCCGGCCGAGATGAAGACGTCGCCCTCGCCCGCCTTGATGGCGTGCAGGGCCATGCGGGAGGTCTGCAGCGAGGAGGAGCAGTAGCGGGTGACGGTACAGCCCGGGAGGTGGTCCATCCCCATCTGTACGGCGACGATCCGGCCCAGGTTGTGCCCCTGCTCGCCGCCGGGCAGGCCGCAGCCCAGCATCAGGTCGTCGATGTCCTTCGGGTCGAGCGCCGGGATCTTGGCCAGGGCGGCCTGGATGATCGTGGCGGTCAGGTCGTCCGGGCGCAGCTCCTTCAGGGAGCCCTTGCCGGCACGGCCGATGGGGGAGCGGGCGGCGGAGACGATCACGGCTTCGGGCATCACGGGCTCCTACTGGCGGGGGCGCCCTTAACAGGGCAGGGCTCACTGGGAAGTTACCTGCCCGTAGGGCTGTGGGCACCCGGTAGGGAGTGTGACCCCGGCCGCATTTCTAAGCGAGCGCTCACCGGGGGCTCTGCCCCCGGACCCCCGCTCCTCAAACGCCGGAGGGGCTGGATTTCCCCGCCCACCCGCCCCATCACGCCCGAAGGGCGAAAAGGGCGGGCGGGTGGCCCATCACGCCCGAAGGGCGAAAAGGGCGGGCGGGTGGGAGAAAGCCCGTCCGGCGATTGAGGACGAGCCGCGGAGCGGCGATCGGCGGCGGCCTGTCCTACCTGGAGGGGACGTCCCGCTACGGGGCCGGGGACGGCGTCGGGGCCGGGGCCTGGATGCGGCGGCGGCGCCTGCGCTTGAGGAGGGCCCACGGTCCCCGAGGCCCCGTAGGCATGGCGCCAGTGACCTCCGTGCCGCCCTCCGAGGCCGCCTGGGCCGCCGCCCGGGCCACGGGCAGGAAGCCCTCGCGGCGGGACACGTCGGGCCGCTCCTCCTCCGGCCACAGGCCGAGCGCCGCGCACAGCGTGGGCAGCACGGCCATCGCCGCGGTGGCGTACCCCTCCGCCGAGGGGTGGTAGTTGTCGGGGCCGAACAGCTCGCGCGGGTTCGCCGCGAATTCGGGGCCCAGGAGGTCGCCCAGCGACACCGTACGACCCCCCTGCTCCACCACGCCGATCGTCTGCGCGGCCGCGAGCTGCCGCGAGACCCGGCGGGCCAGCCACCGCAGCGGCTGGTAGACGGGCTCGATGGTGCCCAGGTCGGGACACGTCCCCACCACCACCTCCGCCCCGGCCGTGCGCAGCCTGCGCACCGCCGCCGAGAGCAGCCGCACCGAGCGCGTCGGCGGCATCCGGTGCGTGACGTCGTTCGCCCCGATCATCACCACGCACACGTCGGGCACCCAGCCCGTCTCGTCGGACAGGACCAGCGACACCTGCCGCTCCAGATCGTCCGACTGCGCCCCCGGCTGCGCCACCACCCGCACGTCCACCGGCCGCTCCGCCACCGCCGCGAGGCCGGACGCGAGCAGCGCGGCCGGCGTCTGCTGGGCCCGCCGCACGCCCTGCCCGGCCGCCGTGGAGTCGCCGAGCACCGCGAACCGCAGCGGCTCGCGGCAGTCGGAGCGCTCGGCGAACGCCGCCCCGTAACGCCCCTGCGCCCGTGGCGGCGCCCCGTACCCGCCATTGCCCACCGACCGCTTGGCCAGCTGCACCTCGGCGAGGACGAGCCCCACCGTGGCCGCGCCGAGCAGCCCGATGCCTCCGCCGCCGTACGCCGCGCCCGCGGCGATCCGCCGCGCCACCCTCGCCCTCGACACCCCGTGGTCACCTCAGCAAAGTCGTGCCGGTAAGTCGTGCCGTAAAACGACCTGAGCCGTACCACCGCCGCACACCCGGCCGCACGCCCCGTACACCCACTCATTGCCCCGTCAGGCAGGTCGGCCAATCGCAACGGGAGGTGAACCGGTGAGATGGCGCCGTAGTCTGACGGCACCCATATATCCCGTACGGCGTCCCTTCGCGGGACATCCACGACATCGCGGCCCGGACACCCCGGAAAAAACGGAGACAACGGTGCATTTCCACGACTCGATGATCAGCCTCGTCGGCAACACCCCGCTGGTGCGGCTCAACAACGTGACCAAGGGCCTAGAGGCCACGGTCCTTGCCAAGGTCGAGTACTTCAACCCCGGCGGCTCCGTGAAGGACCGCATCGCGCTGCGCATGATCGAGGCGGCGGAGGCGAGCGGCGAGCTGCGTCCCGGCGGCACCATCGTGGAGCCGACGAGCGGCAACACGGGCGTCGGCCTCGCGATCGTCGCCCAGCAGAAGGGCTACAAGTGCGTCTTCGTGTGCCCGGACAAGGTCAGCACCGACAAGATCAATGTGCTGCGCGCGTACGGCGCCGAGGTGGTCGTCTGCCCGACCGCCGTCGACCCCGAGCACCCGGACTCGTACTACAACGTCTCCGACCGCCTCGTACGGGAGATCCCCGACGCGTGGAAGCCGGACCAGTACTCCAACCCCAACAACCCCCTCTCGCACTATCACTCCACCGGCCCCGAGCTGTGGGAGCAGACGGACGGGAAGATCACCCACTTCGTGACCGGCATCGGCACCGGCGGCACGATCTCCGGCACCGGCAAGTACCTGAAGGAGGTCTCCGAGGGCCGGGTCAAGGTCGTCGGGGCCGACCCCGAGGGGTCCGTGTACTCCGGCGGGTCCGGGCGGCCCTACCTCGTCGAGGGCGTCGGTGAGGACTTCTGGCCGACGGCCTACGACCGGAACATCACCGACGACATCGTCGCCGTGTCCGACAAGGACTCCTTCCAGATGACCCGACGCCTCGCCAAGGAGGAGGGGCTGCTCGTCGGCGGCTCCTGCGGCATGGCGGTCGTCGCCGCGCTGCGGGTCGCGGAGGGCCTCGGCCCGGACGACGTGGTGGTCGTCCTGCTGCCCGACAGCGGGCGCGGCTACATGAGCAAGATCTTCAGCGACGAGTGGATGAACGACTACGGCTTCCTGGAGGAGGCCGGCGACCAGCCGCGCGTCGGCGACGTGCTGCGCCGCAAGGAGGGCGGGGAGCTGCCCTCGCTCGTCCACATGCACCCCGAGGAGACCGTCGGCGAGGCCATCGAGGTCCTTCGTGAGTACGGCGTCTCGCAGATGCCGATCGTCAAGCCCGGGGCCGGCCACCCGGACGTGATGGCCGCCGAGGTCATCGGCTCGGTCGTGGAGCGCGAGCTGCTCGACGCGCTGTTCACGCAGCGGGCCTCGCTCGGGGACCCGCTGGAGAAGCACATGTCGGACCCGCTGCCGCAGGTCGGCTCCGGGGAGCCCGTCGGCGACCTGATGTCCGTGCTCGGCGGCGCCGACGCGGCGATCGTGCTCGTCGAGGGCAAGCCGACCGGGGTGGTGAGCCGGCAGGACCTGCTCGCGTTCCTCGCGGAGCAGCAGGGCGGGAACCCGCCGGCGGGGCGGTAGTTCGGGTCGGTGGTTCGCCCTAGCCTCGCCGGTTCGCCGGTTCGTCGGTTCGTCGGTTCGTCGGTTCGCCGGTTCGCCGGTTCGTCGGTCGCCGTAGGCCGGTGGCTGGCCACTGGCGTCGGTAACTGGCGGTCGCGTGGGGGAACTTCGCGGAAGTGGTACGAAGGCGACACGTCCGCGCAGCACCCGCTTAACACGTGTCCGGCACCTTGGGGGGTGTCGGCGTCAGGACTTCCGGAGCGGCTCCCGGACCTCCACCGACGCCCTGGACGCGGGTGCCCGGCCCTGACCCGGCCCGCGTCCCTCGCGGGGACCGCCGTCGTCCCGCCCTCCGGTTCACCGGGGGTGCGGCGGTCCCCGCGCTACGCGCGCCCTCTATCCGACCTCGGCCCACGTCCGTCCCCCGGTGGGGGTGGCCGCCGTATCGCGCTGCCGCGCTCGTCCTCAAACGCCGGACGGGCTTTCTCCCCACCCGCCCGCCCTTTTCCGGCTCGTGCCGTCCTCGGGTGCCGCCGTATCGCGCTGCCGCGCTCGTCCTCAATCGCCGGACGGGCTTTCTCCCACCCGCCCGCCCTTTTTCGGCTCGCGCCGTTCTGGGGCGCCGCCGGGCGGGCTGTTTTCTGTCTGGAAGGGCGGGTGGGTGGGGGAAAAAGCCCGTCCGGCGATTGAGGACGAGGGCCGGAGGGCCGAAAAGGCGGGGAGAGGGGCGCAGCCCCCTAGTCCTCCCAGTCGGACTTGCGGTTGCGGGGGCGGAGGGCCGAGAGGATGCCGGTGCCGCGGGCCGAGTGGACGGCGTTGACGCCCACGATGCCGAACCACGTGACGAACAGGCCGGAAAGCCCCGCGTTGACCACGCCGATCGCGGACAGCGGGATCGCGAGGATCAGGGAGACGATGCCGAAGCCGAAGCGCTCGCCCCACGAGTCGACGCCACTGCTGCCGGGGCTGCGCGCGCCACGCGCCACGATCATCTGCTGCTCGGCCATGTGCCGGCGCATGCGGCGGTCGATCGTGCTGTCGAGCCGCTGCTCGACCTTCTCCAGGAAGGAGTCGACCAAGGCGGACTCATACTCTTCGCCGAGGTCCTTGCGCGCGTGCAAGGCGGCGTCGAGTTCCTTCTTGAGTTCGGCGTCACGAGGGGCTTCCATAGCCCATACGGTACGCAAACGCCCGCACCCCTGACAGGGGGCTAGCCCCCCTTTCCGGACTGGGCCAGACCCCAGGAGCCCAGGTCAGCGCAGTACGCGCACCCGCCCCGAGTCGAGGTCGAAGCGGGCGGCCACCACGGCGGCGGGCCGGAACGCGGCGTCCGCGCGCAGCGCGTCCCGCACTCGCCCGGCGTGCACGCCCACCGTGCGGTCGACCCAGTCGCCGGGCTCGTCCCGGCAGGCCCACGCGGACGGGCCGATGCCCTCGACCAGCCGCGCCAGGTGCCCGGGCACCTGCTTGCCGGTCTTCAGCTGCTCTATCGTCGCCCCGACGGCCCCGCACCGCTCGTGCCCGAGGACGAGGACGAGCGGGATGTGCAGTTCGGCGACCCCGTACTGGATCGAGCCCAGCACCGCCTCGTCCAGGACCTCGCCCGCCGTGCGTATGCACAGCAGGTCGCCGAGCCCCTGGTCGAAGACCAGCTCCGGCGGGACCCGCGAGTCGACGCAGGAGAGGACGACCGCGAACGGGTGCTGTTCGTGGGCGAGTTCGATCCGTCGCGCGCGGTCCTCGTGCGGGTGCCGGGAGCGGGTCCTCGCCCAGCGGCGGTTGCCTTCGAGGAGGGCGGCGAGGGCTTCCTCGCCGGTGGTGGGGCGGCGGGCGGCTGCCGGGCGGGTGGCCGTTGCGGGCGCCGCCGAGGCCACGGCCGTGGCGGACGTCAGCACGGTGACGGCCGTCGCCGTCAGGAAGGCTCTGCGGTTGGCGGGTGACGGTGATCTGTCCGGGGCGGTGGCGGGCATGACGGGTCCTCCGGCGTCCGAAAGCGCGCCCGCTCGTGCGGGGCGGTTCAACGTACGTACGGACCGAGAGGTTCCAAGTCCCCTTGGGTGGACCTTGGTTGATCCTGTGTCAGGTCATGGGGTGCTGGATACCGCTTCTTGAGCCGGTCCCGCCGCCACGTACACCGTCTCCTCCGGAATGTGCGCCGTGTTCCGCCGCGCCACCGCCCAGTAGAGCAGCGCGGGCACCGCGAGCCCCACGATCCAGGAGATGTCCGCGCCGCCGAGGGAGTCCACGAGGGGGCCGGTGTAGAAGTGCGTGACGAGGAAGGGGAGTTGGGCGAGGAGCCCGATCACGTACACGGTGAGGGCGTCCCAGCGCCACGCGCCGTAGCGGCCGTGGGGGTCGGAGAGCGCCGGGATGTCGTACCGCTCCTTGGAGATCAGGTAGTAGTCGACGAGGTTGATCGCCGACCACGGCGTGAAGAAGGTCAGAAGGAAGAGCAGGAAGTCCTTGAAGGACGTCAGGAAGCTGTCCTTGCCGAGCAGCGCGACCGTCGTTCCCGCGATCATGATGAGGGTGATGTACGCGGCGCGCCCGCGCGGGGACAGGGTCTTCTGGCCGCGGAAGCCGCTCACGCTCGTCACCATCGACATGAAACCGCCGTACGTGTTCAGCACGTTGATGGTCAGCTTGCCGAGCGCGATCACGAAGTAGAGGAAGGACGCGACCAGGCCGGTGCCGCCGAGCCCGACCACGTACCCCACCTGGTTGCCCATGAACGCCCCGCCCGCGCTCGCCGCGACAAGCACCCCGAACGTCATCGACCACTGCGCGCCGAGCGCCGACCCGGACAGCGTCCACCAGAACGTGGCCCGCCCCGACGTCGTACGCGGCAGATAGCGCGAGTAGTCCGCCACGTACGGGCCGAAGGCGAGCTGCCAGGAGGCGGAGAGGGAGACCGCCAGCAGGAACATCGGCAGGTCGAAGTGCGCGTCGTCCAGGAGCGTGGACAGCTCCACGCGGTCCAGGAGACGGATGCCCAGGTAGACGAACGCCAGCGCGCAGATCACGCTCGCCACCCGGCCGAGCGCGTGGATGACGCGGTAGCCGACCGCCGCCATCACGGCCGTGATGGCCGCGAACAGCACGATGCCGGTGGTGTCGTCGGTGTGCGTCAGCTCGGCCGTGGCCTGGCCCGCGAGCACGCTGCCGCTCGCGAAGAAGCCCACGTACATGAGGATCACGAGCAGCAGGGGGACGACGGCGCCGCGCACCCCGAACTGCGCCCGGGACTGGATCATCTGGGGCAGTCCGAGCTTGGGGCCCTGCGCCGAGTGCAGCGCCATGACCGCGCCGCCGAGGACGTTGCCGAGCACCAGGCCGACGATCGACCACACGACGTCGCCGCCGAACACGACCGCGAGGGCGCCCGTGACGACGGCCGTGATCTGCAGGTTCGCGCCCAGCCACAGCGTGAACTGGCTGAACGCGGTGCCGTGCCGCTCCGCGTCGGGGACGACGTCGATGGAGCGGCGCTCCACGAGGGACTCTGCCATGCCCGTGACCCCTTAGTTCTTGCCCGGTTAGTTCTTGCCCGGCTGTATATCGTCATGCAGAGTTCTCGTCACCTGAATAGGTTGTCAATGCTCCGGCGTAAATCACTGGCAACGAGTGCCCGACGGGCGGGATCGACGGTCCGATTTGAGGAGGAAATGCGCGTGATGCCGTCTCATATCGCGGACGCAACGGCCGGCGGGATGTCCCCGGCCGACCTCCCCGTGGTCGTCCTCGACGGGCTCGGCCTGCCCGTCGCCGATGTCGTACGCCTCGCCGATTCCGCCGCGCGGCCCGTCCCCGGCACCGACGCCATGAAGCGCGCCGAGGAGTCCTGGAACGCGGCCCGCCGGATCGCCTCCTGGGGCCGGGTCTACGGCCGCTCCACCGGCGTCGGCGCCAACCGCACCGAGGACGTGCCCACCGAGGCCGCCGCCGACCACGGCCTCAGGCTGCTGCGCTCCCACGCGGGCGCCATCGGCGCCGAACTGCCCGCCCGCGAGGTCCGCGCGATGCTCGCGGTCCGCGCCAACCAGCTCCTCGCGGGCGGCGCCGGACTGCGCCCGAGCGTCGTGACGGCGCTGTGCGAGGCGCTGGAGACCGGGGCGTACCCGAAGGTGAACGAGTTCGGGTCGGTCGGGACGGGCGACATCGCGGCCCTCTCCCAGATGGGCCTGGCCCTCGCGGGCGAACACCCCTGGCAGGGCGCGGCTCCCCGCCCCCAGCCCCTGGACAACAACGACGCGCTCGCCCTGATCAGCAGCAACGCGCTCACCCTCGGCCAGTCCGCCCTCGCCCTGCACGAGCTGCGCGGGCTGCTCGGCGCGACCCAGGTGGTGGCCGGGCTCTCCCTCCTCGCGGTGGACGGTTCGTACGAGGCGTACGCGCTGCCCGTCCACGAGGCGCGGCGGCACCCCGGCTCGTACGCCGTCGCCGCGCGCATGCGCCGCCTGCTGGGCGCCGCCGACCGCCCGACGCCGCCGCTCGGCCGGATCCAGGACCCGTACGGATTCCGCTGTGTCCCGCAGATCCACGGGCCCGCACACGACGCCGCCGACGCGCTGGAGAACGTCCTGACCGTCGAGATCAACGCGGCCGCCGAGAACCCCCTGATCTCGCCCGAGGACATGGCGGCGTACCACCACGGCGGCTTCTATATGGCCCAACTCGCCCTGGCCCTCGACCACTTCAGGCTCGCGGTGACACAGGCGGCCCGCCTGTCCAGCTCCCGCCTGTCAACGCTCAACGAACCGGCGTTCACCCGCCTGCGCCCCTTCCTGGCCGACGCGGAACCGGCCTCGTCCGGGGTGATGATCCTGGAGTACGCGGCGGGCGCGGCGCTCGGCGACCTGCGGGCGTTCTCGGCCCCCGCCTCGCTCGGCCACGCCGTCCTCTCCCGCGGCGTCGAGGAGCAGGCGAGCTTCGCCTCCCTCGCGGCACGCCAGTCGCTGCGGGCGTGCGGCGCGTACCGGCTCGTGGCGGGGTGTGAACTGGTCGCCGCCGTACGGGCGTTGAGGCAGCGGGAGCTGCGTCTGGACGCCTCGCTCCCGGTGGCGTGGGCGTACGAACTCGCCGCCTCCGTCCTGGAGCAGGACACCGTGGACCGTCCGCTGACGGATGATGTGACGGCGGCGGCCGCCCTGCTCGACCGGTTCACGGAGCTGTGGGAACAGCTGGGCGTGGGGGACGGGGGAGCGGACGAGGGGATCACGTGGACAGGGTGGACAGGGCGGAGAGGTACGGCATGAGTGACAGTCCCGCGGCGCGGCTTCAGGTGCTCTTCGAGGGGCACCGGCTGACGCCCACCCAGCGGCGCATCGCCCACTGCATGGTGCGGCGGGCCGCCGACGCGCCCTTTCTCTCCAGCGTCGAGCTCGCCGAACTCGCCGGCGTCAGCCAGCCGTCCGTGACCCGCTTCGCGGTCGCGCTCGGCTTCGACGGCTATCCCGCGCTGCGGCGGCATCTGCGGGAGGTGGCGCCCGCGGAGGCCGGGGCGGCGGCCGATCTCAACGAGTACCAGCAGGCCGTGCAGGCCGAGATCGAGAACCTGCGGCACCTCGCCGAACTCCTCGCCGACCCCGCGCCGGTCGAGCGCGCGGGCCGGATCCTCGCCGCCTCCCGGCCGCTGCCCGTGCTCGGCCTTCGCGCCGCGGCCTCCCAGGCGTACGGCTTCTCCTACTTCGCCGCGAAGGTGCACCCCGACGTGCGTCTCCTCGACGAGGGCGGGTCCATGCTGACCGATCGTGTCGACGCGGCGGTGCGGGCCGGGGCGACGGCGCTGCTCTGCTTCGCGCTGCCCCGCCATCCCCGCGAGGTCGTCGACGCCCTCGCCTACGCCCGCACCACCGGCCTCACCGTCGTCACCGTCGCCGACTCCGCCTTCGCCCCCGTCGCCGCCCACTCCGACCTCCTCCTCCCCGCCGCCGTCGGCACCGGCCTCGCCTTCGACACGGCGTGCGCGCCGATGCTGCTCGGGCGGGTGCTGTTGGAAGCCATGTGCGACGGGCTGCCGGACGCGCAGGCACGGTTGGAGGAGTTCGATGTGGGGGCGGCGGAGCGGGGGTTGTTCGTGGAGTGAAGTTTCCCCGACCCCGCCCCTTCCCGTAACCAGGGGGCTGCCGCCCCCTGGACCCCCGCTATCGCCGCTTCGCGGCTCGTCCTCAAGCGCCGGACGGGCTGGATATAGCCCCTCCGGCGTTTGAGGAGCGGGGGTCTGGGGGCGGAGCCCCCAGTTTCGGGAAGGGGTGGGATTGGGGAGCGCCCCGCAAGGCCCCCGCACCGGCCCTAGTCCTCCTCCCGCACCCGCAGCACCACCTTGTTCACCCCCCACAACCCGATCCCGATCGCCAGCAGCACCCCCGCGCGGATGTAGACGTCCGCCGGGCGGTCCGCGAGGGGGCTGGCCAGGATGAGGGCCGTGATCGCGCCGAGGACCGGGAGGGCGGTGGGGGTGCGGAAGTGGGCGTGGTCGACGGGGTCGCGGCGCAGGACCAGGACCGCGACGTTGACGACCGCGAAGACGCACAGGAGCAGGAACGCCGTGGTGTCGCCGAGGCCCTCGATCTCACCGGTGGAGACCAGGCCGACGGCGAGCAGGGAGACGAAGACGATGCCCACGATCGGCGTGCGGCGGCGCGGCAGGACGCGGCTCATCGCCCGGGGCAGGATGCGTTCGTTGGCCATGCCGTAGCAGAGCCGCGACGCCATCATGATGTTGATGAGGGCTGAGTTCGTGACCGCGAACAGGGCGATCAGGGCGAAGAGTTTGTGCGGGAAGTCGACGCCCCCGGCCTTGACGACCTCCAGGAGGGGGCCGCTGGAGCCCGACAGGGTCTTGTAGTCGACCATGAGGGACGAGACCAGGGCCACGAGGACGTAGATGGTGCCGGTGACGGCGACGCCGATGAAGATCGCCTTGGGGAACGTACGCGTCGGATCCTTCGTCTCCTCGGCCATGTTCACCGAGTCCTCGAACCCGACGAAGGCGAAGAAGCCGAGGGCTGTCGCCCCGAGGACGCCGGTGAGCAGGGCGTACCCGGTGCCGTTCGCCTCGAAGTCGGTGAGCCGGGCCGGCTCCCCGTCCCCGCTCAGCACCGCCCACGCGCCGATCGAGAGGATGATCAGCAGGCCGGTCAGTTCGACCAGGGTCAGCACGACGTTGGTCTTCACGGACTCCGAGACACCGCGCAGGTTCAGCGCCGCGAGGGCCAGGATGAACGCGATCGCCACCAGCGTCGGCGGCAGCGCGTCGCCGGTCAGCTCGCTCAGATAGTCACCGCTGAAGGCCCGGGCCGCCGCGCTCGCCGACGACAGGCCGGAGGCCATCACCATGAACGCGATGATGAAGGTGAGGAAGGGGACCTTGAACGCCTTCTGCGCGTAGAGGGCCGCGCCCGCCGCCTTCGGGTACTTGCCGACGAGTTCGACGTACGACGCCGCCGTCAGGATCGCCACGACGAACCCGATCGCGAACGGCAGCCACAGCGCGCCGCCGACCTTTCCCGCGACCTTGCCGGTGGTGGCGTAGATGCCGGTGCCGAGGATGTCGCCGATCACGAAGAGGATGAGGAGTTTCGGGCCGAGCACGCGCTTCAGGCCAGGTTCTTCGGCAGCTGGTGGCGCGGTGGTTCCGTTCGTTCCTGACGTCGTCACAGGAGCCTCCCCCGAGTGTGACGGTGGGCCGTTTCCGGCTGGGAAGGATCTTCTGCCCGCCGAAGGGCCCGCCGAAGCGGGAGTTGAGGAAGCTCAGAGGTCGCGCAACCCATCCCGCAAGCCCCCTCCGGACTCGGCCACGATCTCCTCGACGCGCTGCGGCGCCCGCACGACCGAGAACCGCACCGCTCCGTCGGCCTTGACTGCCTCGTCCGGCCCGGCTGCCTCGTCCGCGTCGCGCGGATCCGTCGCGAAGCCGTAGATCCCGGGCCTGGCCAGGCTGTTGTACGAGTAGTGGTGGGCGAAGTAGTACGCGCCGGTGTCGAGCACCGCCACGTAGTCGCCCTGTTCGAGGGGCGGCAGCTTCCGGTCCCGGGCGAGCAGGTCGCCCGCGAAGCAGGCCGGGCCCGCGATGTCCTGGCCGGTGGCGGGGCCGGACTTGGGGCGCCCCTTCGCGTCGTACGCGACGATCCGCAGGGGCCAGGCCTCGGGCGCGTACACCGTGCGCGTCGCCACCTGCACCCCCGCGTGCGTCAGCGCGATGGCGCGCCCGCCCGCCGACTTCACGTACTCCACCCGGGCCAGCAGCGTGCCGTGCTTGGCGAGCAGCGAGCGGCCGAACTCCGTGACCAGGCCGTAGCGCCCGTCGAGCAGTCCGGGCACCTCGCGGCGCAGCAGGCGCGCGTACGCGGCGTGCGTCGGGTTCTCCTCGTCCGAGGCGAAGTTGACGGGAAGACCGCCGCCGATGTCGATCGTGTCGATCTGGCGGCGGCCCGCGCGCGCGTTGATCTCCTCGGCGAGTTCGTACGTCGCCCTGACGCCGCCCGCGAGCAGGTCGAGCGGCATGCCCTGGGAGCCGGAGTGCGCGTGCAGCCGGGTCAGCCAGGGGCGGTCGAGGTACGCGCGGACGACCCATTCGCGCGCGCCTTCGTCCAGCAGCGGAACGCCGAACTTGGACGTGGCGGTGGCGGTGGAAAGTGCCTCGATGGCGCCGCCCCCGACCTGCGGGTTCACCCGGATCCCGAGCGGGGAGCGGGACGGCGCGGACTGGACGAGGGCGTCGATGCGGGCCAGTTCCTGCGGGTTGTCGGCGTTGACGGCGATGCCGAGGGCGAGGGCCTCGCGCAGTTCGGCCGGGGTCTTGGCGGGGGAGTCGAGGACGGTGTGCGCGGGCGGTATCCCGGCGGCGCGCGCGAGGGCCAGCTCGCCCGGGCTCGCCACCTCCGCGCCGACCCCGGCGTCGTGCAGCAGCCGCAGCACCGGCACCAGCGGGGTCGCCTTCACAGCGAAGGCGTGCAGGACGGGGGTTCCGGGCGCGGTGACCTCGTCGAACGCGGCGCGCAGGGCAGCGGCGCCGGCGCGGATCCCGGCCACGTCGAGAAGCCCGGCGAGCGGCACGTCGGGGCCGACGAGGCACTGCTCGACGGCGGCGCGGACGGCTTGGTCGCGGCGGTCACTGGCGGGGGCGCCTTGGGGCAGCACCTGTGTGTCCTGGTCCATGTCGTCGTCGAGGCCCATGTGATCCAGACAATCACCCGTGCGCCGCCCCCGCCGCCGTACGACGCTATTGACTAGGTCTATTCATCGCCGCAGGATGTGAATATCACTGTCACAGCGTCGCGAGGAGGCACCCGCCATGTCAGGACCCCGCCCCGTTCGAGCACCGCGCGGTACGGAACTGAGCGCCCTGGGATGGCAGCAGGAGGCCGCCCTCCGGATGCTCCAGAACAACCTGGACCCCGAGGTCGCCGAGCACCCCGACAAGCTCGTCGTCTACGGCGGCACCGGCAAGGCGGCCCGCGACTGGCGCTCCTTCGACGCGATGGTGCGCACGCTGAAGACGCTCAAGCAGGACGAGACGATGCTCGTCCAGTCCGGCCGCCCCGTCGGCGTCATGCAGACCCACGAGTGGGCGCCGCGCGTGCTCATCGCCAACTCCAACCTGGTCGGCGACTGGGCGAACTGGGAGGAGTTCCGCCGCCTGGAGGCGCTCGGCCTCACCATGTACGGCCAGATGACGGCCGGTTCGTGGATCTACATCGGTACGCAGGGGATCCTGCAGGGCACGTACGAGACGTTCGCCGCCGTCGCCGCGAAGAAGTTCAACGGGACGCTGGCCGGAACCATCACCCTCACCGCCGGACTCGGCGGCATGGGCGGCGCCCAGCCGCTCGCCGTGACGATGAACGACGGCGTCGCGATCTGCATCGACTGCGACCCGCGCGCCATCGAGCGCCGCATCGAGCACAAGTACCTGGACGTGAAGGCCGACTCCCTGGAGCACGCCCTCCAGCTCGCCGTCGAGGCCCGCGATCAGCGGAAGCCGCTCTCCATCGGCCTCCTCGGCAACGCGGCCGACCTGCTCCCGCGCATGCTCGCCGAGAGCGCGCCCATCGACATCGTCACGGACCAGACGTCCGCCCACGACCCGCTGTCGTACCTGCCGACCGGCGTCGACTTCGACGAGATGCAGTCGTACGCGACGAAGGACCCGGCGGGCTTCACCACCCGCGCGCGTGAGTCCATGGCCCGGCACGTCGAGGCCATGGTCGGCTTCATGGACGCCGGCGCGGAGGTCTTCGACTACGGCAACTCCATCCGCGGCGAGGCCCAACTGGCCGGATACGAGAGGTCGTTCGCGTTCCCGGGCTTCGTGCCGGCGTACATCCGGCCGTTGTTCTGCGAGGGCAAGGGCCCCTTCCGCTGGGCGGCGCTGTCCGGCGAGGCCTCCGACATCCACAAGACGGACAAGGCGATCCTCGACCTCTTCCCGGAGAACGAGTCGCTGCACCGCTGGATCAAGATGGCGGGCGAGCGCGTCCACTTCCAGGGCCTCCCGGCCCGCATCTGCTGGCTCGGCTACGGCGAGCGGGACAAGGCGGGCGAGCGCTTCAACGACATGGTGGCGAGCGGGGAGCTGCAGGCCCCCCTGGCCATCGGCCGCGACCACCTCGACTGCGGCTCCGTCGCCTCGCCGTACCGCGAGACCGAGGCGATGCTCGACGGCTCCGACGCCATCGCCGACTGGCCGCTGCTGAACGCCATGGTCAACGTCGCGTCCGGCGCTTCCTGGGTCTCCCTGCACCACGGCGGCGGCGTGGGCATGGGCCGCTCCATCCACGCGGGCCAGGTCAGCGTGGCCGACGGCACGAAGCTCGGCGGCGAGAAGATTCGCCGGGTGCTCACCAATGACCCCGGGATGGGGGTCATCCGGCACGTCGACGCCGGGTACGAGTCCGCGGAGGCCGTGGCCGGCGACCTGGGCGTACGCGTTCCCATGCGGGAGGGCGAGTGACCGCCGATCGGCCTGCGGCCTCGTCCTCAAACGCCGGACGGGCTTTTTCCCACCCGCCCGCCCTTGCTACCCGCCGGAACAGCCAGCCCGGCGACGCTCCAGCCCGCCCCGGCAACGTTTCGGCCCGCCCTGGCGACGTTCCAGCCCGTCCGGCGATTGAGGACGAGCCGCGAAGCGGCGATACGGGGGTCCAGGGGGCGGAGCCCCCTGGTACGGGAAGGGGCGGGCTTGGGGAGCCCCCGGCAGGGCCCACCTTCCAGCAGATGTGGAACGACCTCCGCCCCATCGGCCGCGACCCCGAGTCGAACGGCTACCGCCGCTCCGCCTGGACAGGCGCCGACGCAGACTGCCGCACCTGGTTCCAGGAACAAGCGGAAACCCGAGGCCTGACGTACGAGACGGACCGCAACGGCAACCAGTGGGCGTGGCTCGGCGACCCGGCCGCCGGGGACGCCGTGGTCACCGGCTCCCACCTGGACTCCGTCCCCGACGGAGGCGCCTTCGACGGCCCTCTGGGCGTCGTGTCGTCCTTCGCGGCGCTGGACGAACTCCGCGCCAGAGGAGCGAAGTTCACCAGACCCCTCGCCATCACGAACTTCGGCGACGAGGAGGGCGCCCGCTTCGGCCTGGCCTGCGTAGGCTCCCGCCTCACCGCGGGCAAGCTGACTCGCGAAGCGGCGTACGAGCTGCGCGACGCGGACGGAGTCAGCCTGCCGGAGGCGATGGAGGCGGCGGGCTACGACCCGTCGACGATCGGCCCGGACCCCGAACGCCTCGCCCGCGTGGGCGCGTTCGTGGAGCTGCACGTGGAACAGGGCCGGGCCCTGGACCTGTCCGGCGACCCCGTGGGCATCGCCAGCGCCATCTGGCCGCACGGCCGCTGGCGCTTCGACTTCCGCGGCGAGGCCAACCACGCGGGCACCACCCGCCTGGTGGACCGCAGGGACCCGATGCTGTCGTACGCCGAGACGGTCCTGGCCGCCCGCCGCGAGGCCGAACTCGCGGGCGCGGTCGCCACCTTCGGCAAGATCGCGGTCGAGCCGAACGGCGTGAACGCCATCCCGTCCCTGGTCCGCGGCTGGCTGGACTCGCGCGCCGCCGACCAGGACACCCTCGACACGGTGGTGACCGCGATCGAGAAGGCGGCCCACGACTACGCCGACCGGCACGGCATCGACCTCGCCGTCGTCCGGGAGTCCTTCACGCCGGTCGTGGAGTTCCAGCACGCGCTGCGCGACGAACTGGGCGCGGTCCTGCGCGAGCGCACCGGCCGGGACGTCCCCGTCCTCGGCACCGGCGCCGGGCACGACGCGGGCATTTTGTCCGAGTCGGTCCCCACCGCCATGCTGTTCGTACGCAACCCGACCGGCGTCTCGCACTCGCCCGCCGAGCACGCCACCGAGGACGACTGCCTGGCCGGGGTGCGCGCACTGGCCGACGTACTGGAGGGTCTCGCGTGCCGCTGACGCACACGTACTGGGCGGAACACGCCTGGCTGGAGCGGAACGTCGAGCCCGGCGTGGCGCTCGACGTCGGCGCGGACGGCCGGATCGCCGCCGTCCGCACGGGAGTCGACGCCGCGCCGCCCGGCGCGACCGTCCTGCGCGGCCTGACGCTGCCCGGCCTCGCCAACACCCACTCGCACGCCTTCCACCGCGCCCTGCGTTCCACCGTCCAGGTCGGCAGCGGCACGTTCTGGACGTGGCGGGAGGTCATGTACTCCGTGGCGGACCGCCTCACCCCGGAGACGTACCACGCCCTCGCGCGGGCGGTGTACGCGGAGATGGCGCTGGCCGGCGTGACGGCCGTGGGCGAGTTCCACTACCTGCACCACGCGCCCGGTGGGACGCCTTACGCCGACCCGAACGCGATGGGCGAGGCCCTGATCGCCGCGGCGGCCGACGCGGGCATCCGCATCACGCTCCTCGACACGGCGTACGTCGCCTCGGGGCTGCGCGGCCCGGCGGAGGGCGAGCCGCCGAACCGCCACCAGCTCCGCTTCTCCGACGGCACGACGGAGAAATGGGCCGAGCGGGTTTCGGCCCTCAAGGAGGGTGACCGCGAGCACGTGCGCATCGGCGCGGCCATCCACTCCGTACGGGCCGTGCCCGCGCGGCAGTTGGGCACCGTCGCCGAGTGGGCCGCCTCGCACGACGCGCCGCTGCACGTCCACCTCTCCGAGCAGACCGCCGAGAACGACGCCTGCCTCGCCGTGCACGGGTGCACGCCGACGCGGCTGCTCGCCGACCACGGCGTGCTCGGCGCGCGCACCACCGGCGTCCACAACACCCACCTCACGGACTCCGACATCGCGCTCCTCGGCGGCTCCGGCACCGGCACCTGCATGTGCCCGACCACCGAACGCGACCTCGCCGACGGCATCGGCCCCGCCCCCGCCCTCCAGCGGGCCGGCAGCCCGCTGTCCCTCGGCAGCGACAGCCACGCCGTCATCGACCTCTTCGAAGAGGCCCGCGCGATGGAGCTGAACGAACGCCTCCGTACGCGCACCCGCGGCCATTGGACGGCCGCCTCGCTCCTGCGCGCCGCCTCCGCCGACGGTCACGCCGCCCTCGGCTGGGCCGACGCCGGTTCCCTCGAAACCGGCGCCCTCGCCGACTTCACCACCGTCGCCCTCGACTCCGTCCGCACCGCCGGGGCGGTGCCGCGGCTCGCGGCGGAGGTGGCGGTGTTCGCCGCCTCCGCGGTGGATGTCCGGCACACGGTGGTGGGCGGCCGCCACGTGGTCCGCGACGGCGCCCACACGTTGATCCCGGACGTGCCGTCGGCATTGGCAGAGGCGGTGGGCACGCTGCGCTGAGCATTCCCAACCCCGCCCCTTCCCGTAACCAGGGGGCTCCGCCCCCTGGACCCCCCCCGTATCGCCGCTCCGCGGCTCGTCCTCAATCGCCGGACGGGCTGAGAATGTGCGGCTGAGTTCCAGCCCCTCCGGCGTTTGAGGAGCGGGGGTCTGGGGGCGGAGCCCCCAGTTTCGGGAAGGGGCGGGATTGGGGAAACCGCCGGAGGCATCCCCACCCACCCACGGACAGGATCATGACCACGACCACCGTCATCACCAACATCTCCAGCCTCGTCACCAACGACCCCGCCCTCGGCGAGGGACCCCTCGGCCTCGTCGAGAACGCCGCCGTAGTCCTGGACGGCGAAACCGTCGCGTGGGTGGGCCCCGCCGCCAAGGCCCCCGCGGCGGACGAGACGCACGACGCGGAGGGCCGCGCGGCCATCCCCGGCTTCGTGGACTCCCACTCCCACCTCCTCTTCGCAGGCGACCGCACCAAGGAGTTCAACGCCCGCATGGAGGGCCGCCCGTACGAGGCGGGCGGCATCCGCACCACGGTGGCGGCGACCCGCGCCGCCACGGACGCGGACCTGGAGGCGAACCTCACCCGCTACCTCCGCGAGGCCCTGCGCCAGGGCACGACGACGTTCGAGACGAAGTCGGGGTACGGCCTGACGACCGAGGACGAGGCCCGCGCCCTGCGCATCGCGGCCCGCCACACGGACGAGGTGACGTTCATGGGCGCGCACATCGTGTCGCCGGACTACGCCGAGGACCCGGCGGCGTACGTCGCACTCGTCACCGGCGAGATGCTGGAGGCGTGCGCCCCGCACGCCCGGTGGGTCGACGTGTTCTGCGAGAAGGGGGCGTTCGACGGCGACCAGGCGCGGGCGATCCTGAGCGCCGGGAAGGCGAAGGGCCTGCACCCGCGCGTACACGCCAACCAGCTCAGCTACGGCCCCGGCGTGCAGCTAGCCGTGGAGCTGGACGCGGCGAGCGCGGACCACTGCACGCACCTGACGGACGCGGACGTCGACGCCCTGGCGAACAGCGGGACGGTGGCGACGCTCCTCCCCGGCGCGGAGTTCTCCACCCGCGCCGAGTGGCCCGACGCCCGCCGCCTCCTCGACGCGGGCGCCACGGTCGCCCTCTCCACGGACTGCAACCCGGGTTCGTCCTTCACCTCGTCGGTGCCCTTCTGCATCGCCCTGGCCGTACGGGACATGGGGATGACCCCGGACGAGGCCCTCTGGTCGGCCACGGCGGGCGGCGCGGCAGCCCTGCGCCGCACGGACATCGGCCACCTCACCCCGGGCACCCGCGCCGACCTGACCCTCCTGGACGCCCCGAGCCACGTCCACCTGGCGTACCGGCCGGGAGTCCCGCTGGTCAGCGAGGTGTGGCGGGGCGGGGCGCTGGTGGGCTGACCCTATGCTCCCGGCGATTCCACCGGGAGCCCACGCTCGGCGGCGGCCGCGGCCAGGCGCTTGTCGTACGTGACGAACGCGGTCAGCGCATGCTCCAGATACTCCGCGCTCGCCAAGTGAATCGCGTCGAGGCTGCGCAGATGGCGAGTGGGGAACATCCCGGCCGCACGCAGCACGGGGTCGGCGCAGGAGTCGAGGTAGATCACCGGTCCTCTTCCTCGCGCATCTGCAGCAGCACCTCGGAGAGCTTCGACGGTACTCCCGGACGAGCGGGCAGCGGTTCCCAGTCACCGAGCCCGCGAGCGGAGGAGGCATTGTCGGCGTCGACCGTTCCCGTGCGGATGAGGTCCCCCAGCACTCGCTGCTCCGGGTCAGGAGGGCCGAGCACCGCGATCAGACGGCCGTTGCGAGTGATCTCCACCCGCTCACCGGCGGCTACGCGGTCGACGAGCTCGCTGGCATGCTGCTGGAGCTGGCGGATGGGGACGCGTGTGGTCATACAGCCACGCTACGAGCGCTGTGCGTCGACTGCCAGGAATGTGCATCAGGACCACCCTCCACACGGATATCGGCCGCCTCACCCCGGGCGTCCGCATCCACTGACGGCCCTTGCGGGGCAGGCCAGTTCGGGGACTGAGCGATTCGGGGAGCAACACACCACGGCCAGGGACAGGAACGACGGCCGTTCCAGGTAATAGCCGTGGGACACGTCCCCGCCCAGCCCCAGCCGTTCGGCGGCGGAGTCGACGAGCATCGCGAGGCACGCACGATCTCGGTCGGCTTCGGAGCCGAACCGAGGCGCGTACTCGGCCAGCCGCTCCCCGAGCCAGACTGCGGCTTCCTTGGGTTCCTCCCACGTACCTCGAATCAGCTTCTCCGGCTTGACCAGCCAGTACGCCGTTTCCAGGGGTGGCAGGTCGACGACGGGGAACTCCGCGCTCACCTCCCGGTGGCGTTGGATCAGCTGGGGACGGCTGCCGTCCGAGGGCGGATGCGGGGGCGGAGGCCGACGCAGGGCCTCGTCGTCGAAGCGTTGCTTCGGGCCGGTCCACAGGTAGCCGTGGTGGTGCAACTGTCGTCCCCTTCGGGGAGTGCAGAGCGATGGAGTCCGGCCGGTCCCCGCCTCGTGGAGGGATCGGAGCCCGGCCGGAGGCACATGAGGGGTCAGGCGGAGAGCCCGAACCTCGCCGGGTCGATACCGGCCGCCTTCAGCTCGGCCGTGGTGAAGCGCAGCGGCGTGACGTCGGGCCGCTTGCTGTCACCCACCGCCCAAGCGCCATCGCCGATCTTGGCGAGGGTTACGCACGATTCGCCGTCCGGGTGCGTGTTGCCTCCGCACGCCTTGCTGAACACGGTGGCCTCGGAGAGGGGGAGGCCGTACAGGTCGGTTCCGGGCATGGTTCACCTTCCGTTGTGGGATTAAGCGGATCGGTGGACTCAGAATCGGCCGGGGCTGTCCTTCGGAACCACGGTCACGCCGGGGCAGGGGCCGAAGCGCTGCCCCGTAGCAGTTCGTGGAGAGCCGATCTCGCGTCACCCAGGGCATCAGCCAAGTTGTCGCGCAGGAGCTCCGCCTCCGAGGGCAGCAGCACCATTTCTGTGTCCGCCACATGCCGACCGTTCTTCGTCAGCCACATCGGAACTCTGATGTTCCTGGCCTCGTCTTTGTATGCCGGGCGGCTGGGGATGGGGTCCATCCGCCAACCCTTCGGCGGGAGCGGGTCACTTGGGCTTCTCTGATCGGTCGGCATGGGGAAATTCTCGACCGCTCAGTACGGAGACTCCAGCATTATTCGTGTTGTGCGGTAGAAGATCAAGAACGGCAGGCGGTGGCCCATTCTCCGAGTAGCGCCCGGGCTTCTTCGTCGAACAAGGCATGACGCTCGTACAGGCCGAACACTTCAAGGTGTTCCGCGATATCCCTGGCGTCCTGGAACACTATGCGCCCTGTGAACGTCTCGACGGTGACCAGTCGTTGGTTGTAGATCGTGAAAGTGTTCATCGGGCCGCGCCCAACAACCGTTCCCGGGGGGATGATGCCGATACGTACGTGAGGGAGACGAGACATGGAGATGAGGCGGTCGATCTGTACGGCCATCGCCGAATGCGGGACCACGGCCCATCTCGCGGCCTGTTCCGTCAACAGGAACGTAAACCGTTTCGCGGTGTCGTAGAGGATCGCTTGCCGCTCCAGCTTTCTGGCCACCGTCTTGGAGGTGTCCACCGGCGAGTGGCCCAGGCTGGCCCTGATGTACTCGGGCGTGGCCAGGAGCCCGGTCACCATCGCCGGTAGGAAGTAGCGGAGTGTCGTGGCTTCCGCTTCAAGGCCGGCCAGCTCTGCTTGCCGCTTTTCCAATCCTCTTCGCCACGATGCACGCTTACCCTGCCACTCCGTATGGGCGAGCCGGGCGAGAGCGGCCACTTCCGCCACGAGTTCCGGGGGCGCTTCAAGAGCTCTGAGGATCAACTCGACATCGACGAGCCCCGGTGTGATGCGGCCTGTTTCAATATTGCTGAGCTTGGTTTGGGACATGTTGCAGCGCTGAGCGAGCCAGACCTGCGTACGGCCGGCCCGCTTGCGCATGGCACGGAGTGTTTCCGCCAGATCAGCCTTTGACTGGCCCAGCTGCCCGGGGTCAAACGTCAAGGCCCTTCACGTACTCCTCGAAGGGCACGGCGTGCTCCAGGGCTATGCGCTTCCACTCCCGGTAAGGGGCTGGATCACCCTCGTACGCCTCGCGATTGATCTGGGTACCGTCCGGCCGGAAATTCAGATGGGCGATGCGGGATTCGTCGAACATCCACCAGTCGCGCCCTGAGAGCGGCAAGCCGTAGTTCTCCCGTGTCACGTCCAGGACTCGAATGTCCTCGCCCGCCGAGATGTTGCCGGGGATGCCCCACGCGAATTGGTATCGCTGGTAGTCGGTCAGCGGTCGGCGGACGATGCGCACGCGGCCGATGCGCCTGCCGGACTCGACGTACCCGCGCACTCGTTCATGCCAGCGGTTGTTGTGGTCGGGGGGCTTGGCCTCGCCCCGCAGGAAGCGGGCAACGTTCTCTTGCTCTGTGGGCATGGTGTACGTCGGCTGGGCCTCGAACCGCCAGGCTTCCCGCTCGAAGGCGTCGAAGAACCTACGCCAGTCCTCACCACCCAAGAGCACGGACAGCCTCCCTCAGAACGTCCTCGGGGATCTCCACCAGGCCTTCTCCGGTGGGCGGGACGAAAGCGTCGGACAGGCCTCCCTGGACAACGAAGGAACCGCTCTTGGTCCGGTAGACGTTCGGGCAATCGTCGTCGTCACAATCGGGTCCGCTGACACTGCCGGTAAGGCGGGTCAGTTCCTCACGCGCCATCGTCGCCTCCTTTGGCACAGGGCTGCTCCCTGCCGCCACGAGGACGGTAGGGCGGCCGAAGGAGCCTGGTCTACGGCGCAACGCCGATATTCGCGTTGTCGGGTAGACGATCTGAATGTGCTTCCTCAGAAGGACAGCTCACCCTTCGCGACAGCGGTGACGAAGGGCGTCCACGCGATCGCGGGGATCAGGAGGGCGGGCCCGTCCGTGACCTTGGAGTCCCGGAGGGGGACGACGCCGGGGAGGCCGTCGGCTATCTCGACGCAGTCGCCACCGGTGCCGTTGCTGTAGTTGCTCTTGCGCCAGACGGCCGTGCTCAAGTCAATCTCGTGGCTTGCCATTTCGGTAATCCTCAGCCGCATCCTCGATCATGACCAGGGACGCCTCAGGCGGCAGTGCGGCGGCCCTGAGCAGATCGTACGACCCTCGGTACTGCTTCACGAGCGGTGGGTAGTCAATGAGTTGGCCGCTGTGGAGGCACTCTGTGTACACCACTGGAGGGGCATCCGGGAAGGTCATGACCTTGGCCATGCCCATCATGAGCGGGTGTGCGGCGGTCGTTTCCGGAACGATCTGCAAAATTGAACCGGTGGTCTTGACCACCTCGGCAATGTGCTCCAGCAGTTCGGCCATCTGCTCTGGTGGGAGTGCTCGGCGGCGGATCACTGACTCATCCAGGATCGCCCAGTACTCCGGAGGCTGCTCCCGCTGGAAGAGCTCGGCCCGTTCGATCCGGGCGTCCACCTTCTTCTCGACCTCATCGCCCGAGGCCCGGGGCATTGCCGCCCGTACGATCGCGCGTGCGTATGCCGGGGTTTGCAGCAACCCGGGCACGATCATCGGTGCCCACTCCTCGATGGACTCCGCATACCGCTCCATCTCCGCGACATCCGCGAAGTACTCGGCGTGACCGCCCTGCCGGGCCTTGCGCGCGTCTTCACAACGACGTTGGAAAAAGCCGTCCGTCTGAAGCTTCGCGTCGACGTGCTGGGCCAGATCGAACGGCATGCGTCGCTCGCCGCGCTCGATCTGGCTGAGGAAGGGGATACCGCGGTAGCTGCCTTCAGCCAGGCGTTCGAGGGTGAGGCCCGCCGCCTCCCTTTTGAAGCGCAACTCCGCGCCGTAGAAGGCCGGAACGCTCGCCGACGCGTCGGGATCCTTACGAGGGGGCACAACTCACCACCGCCATTTACCAGTTGCCGTGCGCAACCCAAACCTCTGTCACGTTACGTCGCCCGACGCCACTGTGTGATCAATTCATCACAGAGCGCACGGAAGGTGTACCCCATGCACGACCCAGGCCCAGGCCCAGGCCCAGACCCAGGCCCAGACCCCGCCCCCGACTTCGAACTCGCCCTGCTCGCCGTCCCCAAAGCGGTCCCCGAACTCCGCCGTACCCTGAGCCGCCATCCGTACGGCGGCCCCCACCCCGACGTACAACTCTGCGTCAGCGAACTGCTCAGCAACGTGATCCGCCACCTCGGCGAGGGCACCCCGGTGACCGTCCGCGTCACCGGGGAGCCCGGCGGCGGCCGGATCCGCGTGGCCGTCACCGATCCCGACCCGCGCGTCTGGCCCGTGCTCCGCGAGGCGGCGGGGGACGACGAGACGGGGCGCGGCCTGGCGCTCCTTGACGCGGTCTCGCTGCGCTGGGGCGTGGACCAGGGGGCCGACAGCAAGACAGTCTGGTGCGAGCTGAGGGGAGAGCGGCACCGTCCCGCGAGTGCCATCCTTGCCCCATGAAGACCATCGGCCTCATCGGCGGCATGAGCTGGGAGTCCAGCGCCGAGTACTACCGGCTGCTCAACGAACTCGTGCGGGAGCGGCTCGGTGGGCTGCACTCCGCGCGGTGCGTCCTGCACTCCGTGGACTTCGCGGAGATCGAGCGGCTGCAGGTCGCGGGGGAGTGGGAGCGGGCCGGGGACGTGCTCGCCGGTGCCGCCAAGGGACTTGAGGCGGCCGGTGCGGAGCTCGTGCTGATCTGCACCAACACCATGCACAAGGTCGCGGGGCAGGTGGAGAGCGCCCTGTCCGTGCCGCTGCTGCACCTCGGAGACGCCACCGCGGAGGCCGTGCGGGCGGCGGGGGTGCGGCGCGTCGGGCTGCTCGGCACCGCGTTCACGATGGAGCAGGACTTCTATCGGGACCGGCTGGCGGGGCATGGGCTTGAGGTCCTCGTGCCGGACGAGGCGGGGCGGGACGTCGTCCATCGCGTGATCTATGAGGAGTTGTGTCTCGGTGTCGTACGCGAGGAGTCCCGTGCCGCCTACCAGGAGGTCATCGCCGAGCTCGTGCGGCGCGGCGCGCAGGGTGTGATTCTCGGCTGCACGGAGATCGAGTTGCTCATCAAGTCCGAGCACAGCCCGGTGCCGGTCTTCCCGACGACCCGGCTGCACGCGGAGGCGGCGGTCGAGGCGGCCCTGGCCCGGCCCGCCTGACGAAACGACTGTGGGGCCCGCCTCCTCAACAGGCGGACCCCACAAGGCCGTTCAGCGCCAGCACAGCGCAGCGCCGTGTCACTCCTCTACCGTCAGCCCCTTGCGGAGCCTGACAAGCGTCCGCGAAAGCAGCCGCGACACGTGCATCTGCGAGATGCCCAGCTCCTCGCCGATCTCCGACTGCGTCATGTTCGCGACGAAGCGCAGCGAGAGGATCTTCCGGTCCCGGGACGGGAGTTCGGCGATCAGCGGCTTGAGGGACTCGACGTACTCGATGCCCTCCAGGCCGTGGTCCTCATAGCCGATGCGGTCGGCGAGGGCGCCCTCGGAGTCGTCCTCCTCGGGCTGGGCGTCGAGCGAGCTCGCGGTGTAGGCGTTGGACGCCGCCATGCCCTCGACGACCTCGTCGTTCGAGATGCCGAGGCGCTCGGCGAGTTCGGCCACTGTCGGCGCGCGGTCGAACTTCTGGGCCAGCTCGTCGCCCGCCTTGGCCAGGTCGAGGCGGAGCTCCTGGAGCCTGCGCGGGACGCGCACCGACCACGACGTGTCGCGGAAGAAGCGCTTGATCTCACCGACGATGGTCGGCATCGCGAAGGTGGGGAACTCGACGCCGCGGCTGAGCTCGAAGCGGTCGATCGCCTTGATCAGGCCGATGGTGCCGACCTGGATGATGTCCTCCATCGGCTCGCTGCGGGAGCGGAACCGGGAGGCCGCGAACTTCACCAGGGCGAGGTTCAGTTCGACCAGGGTGTTGCGGACGTACGCGTATTCGTGGGTGCCTTCTTCGAGGGACTCGAGCCGTTCGAAGAGAGTCTTGGACAGGGCCCGCGCATCCAGTGGCCCCACCTCGTCGTACGGGGGGATCTCGGGGAGCCCCTCAAGGCTCTCGTGCAGCTCACCGGCGCCGGCGAGCGGGGGCTCGGCCATGGCGGCGATGGCGGTCGGCGCGGCTTCCTGGGCGGGACCCGGGATCTCGGTGTCGGTGCGGTTCGGCGGGGGTGTCGACGTCGCTTGGTCAGTACGCGATTCGTCGAGCCGGGGTGACATGGTCTCCTCCATCGTTCTCGGCATATGGCTGCCGATGCCACTACGTGCACTGCGGTGTGCGGCGCCTCCATGGCCGTCCGTGTCGATTGATGTCTCTTCTACCCCTACCCGCTTCCGCGTCGGAGTCGCAAGTGCGGTCCGTGGCGAAATGTCCGAATTCGGGGGGATGTTCGGGTACCCCCGGCCGTAGGGAAGGCGTAATGTTCAAGGGCGTCATCGCGTGTCGGAATACACAGGCGAGCGCGCGGGCAACACCCCACGACTTGCAAGCAACAGCCCACGACTTGTCGGGAAGAGAGTGACGGCATGGACCGCGGGACGGTCGGCAGCGCACACCGAGGCCGGCTTCTGGTCGAAGTCCGAAAAGAGGGCCGCAGCGCCGTCGTGACTCCGGCGGGTGAGTTGGATCACCACACCGCCGACCTGTTGCGAGAGCCGCTGGAGGCCTGTGTCGACGACGGCTTCGCACGCCTCGTGATCGACTGCTCACGGCTCGAGTTCTGTGACTCGACGGGGCTGAACGTGCTCCTCGGGGCCCGGCTCAAGGCCGAGGCCGAGGGGGGTGGAGTCCATCTGGCCGGGATGCTGCCGGTGGTGGCCCGAGTGTTCGAGATCACTGGCGCCGATGCCGTCTTCACCGTCCACGAAACGCTCGAAGCGGCACTCGCCGAGTAGCCCAGGTGACTCTCCGTGCATGGCGTGAAGAGTTACGCGTCAGTTGTCGCTGTGTGATCGATGCGTTACCAGCGTCACACGGATCGTGCCGAATCCATGGGTGTCCGCACGGATCGGCCGGGCAGGAGTCACTCTGAGTCCGTCGTCCACATCCATCAAGTCATTCATCAAGTCAAAGTCAGATCGAAGTCGGAACGGCAAGCGGCCGGGACGCATCCGGGCGGGCGGGGGTCCGCCACCGGGGGCCTGCGCACTCGTCACTTGTCCAGTCCTCTTGTCGGTGAGGTGAAGTGCTGATGAGCACCACCCGGCCTTACTCGCCGGGCGACCGTGGCCCGGAGTCGGAGGCCGCCGTCGCGGCTGTTCCCGCGTCCGCGGCCACCCCGGAGTCCGGGGGCCGCCAGGTCCGCAGGCTGTGCCTGAACGGGGCCAGCGGCGTTGTGCCCCTGTCGCGCGACTTCACCCGGGAGGCGCTGCACGCCTGGGGCTGGCTGCCCGCGGCCGGCGCCGACCGGCGCGCCGCCGCCGAGGACGTGCTGCTCGTCGTCTCCGAGCTGGTCACCAACGCGTGCCTGCACGCGGAAGGGCCCGAGGAGCTCTGGCTCAGCTGCGACGGCAAGGTGCTGCGCGTCGAGGTCTCCGACCGCGGCGCCGGCCAGCCCGCGCCCCGCACCCCGCACCGCGCGGGGCGGCCCGGCGGTCACGGGATGTTCATCGTGCAGCGGCTCTGTTTGGACTGGGGGGTCGTTCGTACGCCGGGTTCGGCAGGCAAGACGGTGTGGGCCGAGCTGGGCGCCCCCTGTTAGTTCGGGGGGCCGGACCGCTTGCCGCCTGCCCGGCCGGGGTTCCGGCGCATTCGCCTCCCGGGGCCGTGGCTGCCGCTGATCGCGCTTCGCGCTCGTCCTCAATCTCCCCCAAGCTCTTAAGGAGCAGGGAGGGACCCCCTCGACGGGCTGAATCCTCCCCCCGTCTCCTCAAGTTCCTCCACGCGTCGGATCATCACGGATCCGGCGCGTCCTTTGTCTTCCCTCGGCAAGGCCCCGGGCGTACCTTGACGGCCAATCTGATGTGCCGTCAGTAAATTCGCACGCGCGGCACGGACTCGCCCGCACCACCGGCATGAGGGGAAATCGAGGTGTCGTACCAGAAACAGACGGCCGCGCTCGTGCTCGCCACGGCCCTGGCCGGATCGGCTCTGCTCCTTGCCGCGCCGGCCGCCCAGGCCGAGGTCCAGGACGTGGACTACCAGTGCAAGACCCCCATCGGGAACAAGGGGGCGGTCTCGCCGATCGACATCAAGAGCGTCAAGAGCGGCAGCGGCTACAAGCTCACGATGTCCTTCCAGAAGGGCGTCTCCTCCAGCCCCGTCGAACTCGGCAAGGGCGCGATGAAGCCCAGCGCGGTGATCAAGCTGGGCGGCGCGGAGAGCGGCACGGTCGCGGTCTCCGGGCCCACCAACCCGGAGGCCATTCCGGCCAACACCCCCATCAAGATCAGTGACTTGTCGGGCACGTACACGCCCAAGAAGTCGGGCAAGGTCACGTTCACGGCCGGGGTCCTCACGATCAAGGCGCTCGGTACGACCACGACGTGTACGCCCGCGAACAACCCCAAGCCGTCCCTGACGCTCGACGTCAAGGGCTCGGGCGGGGGATCGGGCGGTACGAGTGGTTCCGGCTCGGGCTCCGGGGCCGACGCGGGCGCGGGTTCCGGTTCCGGGGACACCTCCAGCGGCTCGCAGGGTGCCCCCTCCGGCGGCGACGAGCTCCCGCAGACCGGCCCCGCCGACTCCGCGATCGCGCTCGGCACCCTCGGCGGCACCGTGCTGCTCGCGGGCGCGGCCGGCGTGCTGTGGCTGACCCGGCGGAACCAGGCGGCGCGGTCGCGCTGACGTGGCCGACGTGGCCGACGTGGAGGACACCTGGTACGAGGACGGGGAGCCGCCGATGCCGCTGATGCCGTCGACGTGGGGAACGCGTGGGGCGCGTGTGCTGTGCGTGGGCGCCGCCGTGCTGCTCGCGTGGTGCGCCGGTGGGCCCGCGCGGGCGGACGACGGTGCCGCGCGGGCCGCGGACGACGGTGCCGGGCGCGCCGCCGATAGTGGTGCCGCCTGGTCCGTCGCGCCCTCCGCGGGGGCCGGGTCGCGGTCCGCGCGGGACGGCGGGCGGCCCTACTTCTATGCGGAGGGCGACCCCGGAGCCGTACTCCAGGACACCGTGTCCGTGACCAACCCCGGGGGCCGGCCGCGCACCGTGACCCTGCGCGGCGCCGGTCCGTCCGGCACCGGGAAGTGGCTCGCCTTCGCGAAGCGCGAAGTGACCGTGCCGCCGCGGACGCGTGCCGACGTGCCGTTCACCGTGACGGTGCCGTCCGGGGCCACGCCCGGCGACCACCTCGGCGAGGTCGTCGCGCGCGGCGGTGGGCGGGACGAGCGGGTCGCGCTGCGGCTGCGGGTGAGCGGGCCCACGCTGGCCGCGCTCACCGTGGAACGCGTCCGGGTGGACGCGGGGGCGGGCAAGATCTCGTACGACCTCGTCAACCGGGGCAACACCGTGCTCGAGCCGCGGGTCGCGGTGCGGGCCGAGGGGGTGTTCGGCGAGCTGCTCGACCGCGGGGCGCGGAAGCTGCCCCTCGAACTGGCCCCGGGGCGGCGGGTCTCCCTCACGGAGCCGTGGGGCGGGGTGCCCGCGCTCGACTCGGTCGACGTGAAGCTCACGGTCACCGCGGGCGGTGGCGTGCGGGAGCTTGGCGCTGCCTCTGCGTGGATCGTGCCCTGGCCCTTGGTTGCCGGCGGGGGTGCCGTGGTCCTGGTGGGTGCGGGGGGCTTTGTTGCTGTACGTAGGCGTCGGCGGGTGGAGGCCTCCCGTGAACGGTAAGTCGGTAAAAGCCCGCCGCTTCGCGGCGGATATCTCCCACCCACCCACCCGTTGCTCTCGGACTCAAGGTGGACGCCCCCGGGTTGCTGTCTCCTTCTTCGTCCCCGCCGTCTTCGGGCTCCTGCTCGCCGTCCTCGCGTTCACCCTGTCGGCGCCGGATCCCGCCCACGCCGCCGACAAACCCACCGTCACCCTTTCCAAGTCCCAAGCAGGTGCGGGAGGTTCAGTCACAGTCAGAGGCAAGGGCTGGCGCCCCGACACCCTCCTGATGATGCTCGTCTGCGGGCAGGCCACCCCCGCCGCCGGTGTGCCCGGCGGCACCAACTCCTGTGCCAACTCCCAGGGGCGCGCCGTCACCACCGACGGCGACGGTGCCTTCAGCAAGAAGCTGCCCGTCGCCGAACCCCCGAAGCCCTGCCCGTGCGTCGTGCACGTCGCCACCGTGACCGGCGCGAAGACCGCCGTGGACGCGGAGTTCAAGGTCGCGGGACACCCGGTGAAGCCGCTGCCCGAGCAGCGGGCGGGCGGGCGGCTCTCCGTGCTCACCGACACCCGGCTCGACGGGTCGAGCGGCATCCTCACGTGGTTCGGCTCACCGCCGTCCCGGCGTCTTGTGTTCACCGTCGGCAACGTGGGCTCCGCGCCCGTCAAGGACCCCGTCTTCCAAGTCGGCACCTCGCACGGCGTGTTCGCCCCGAAGTGGGAGGAGCAGCAGTGGCGCGGCACCATCGCACCCGGCAAGAAGGCACAGATCAAGCTGCCCGTCGAGCTGCCGGCGGGCGCGCACGGCGACTATCTGGTGTCGCTGCGGTTCGGTGACAAGGTCCTCGCCGAGCAGCCGTGGGGCGTCGGGCGGCCGTGGGGCGTCACGCTGTTCTGGGTGCTGCTGTGTGTCGTCGTGCCCGCGGCCGTGTTCCGCGTCGGCATGGTGCTCGTCGACCGGTTCCGCCCGGACCGGCGCCGCGGCCGCCGCACCCCGGGCCGGCACCGCACGTCCCGCCTCGTCGACCTCACCGGGCGCCTGCCGAAGCTGCGCCTGCCGCAGTCGGCCGTGACCGCGGAGCGCGGCGGCACGCCGCCCGGCTCCGCGCCGGCGCCCTCCTCCACCACCCTGCCCTGGTTCAGCCCGGACACCGACCCGGGCGCACCCGCAGGTCAGCTCTCCGCACCGTCCGACAACGGCCCCACCACGAGCCCCACGACGAAAGGAAAGCCATGAGGAGGAAACGGAGCGCGAGGGCGGCGGGAGCGGCACCACCCCGTACGAGAGCGACCGCGGCCGGCGTCGCCCTGATGCTCGGCGGCGCGGGACTCGCCGGCACCGCCGTGCTCGCCGCGGCCACTCCGGCGCAGGCCGCCGAGGTCGCGTACAAGACCGAGTGCATACCGCCGCCGATCTCCAATCTGCCGCCGGTGCACGGCACCACGAAGGTGGACGTCAAGGTGCCCGCCGAGGCGAAGGTCGGCGACGAGATCGAGGTGGTGTGGAAGACCGTCGAGGCCGCGTCCAAGAACCCCGACATCCTCGACCTCGGCAAGGACACCGTCCTGCCGACCGGCACGATCAAGGTCGGCGGCGCCCAGAGCGGCGACCTGAAGATGGAGGGGACGCGGACCAACCCGCCCATCCCCAAGGGCAGTCCGATGGTCCTGTCCGACATGAAGGGCAAGCTGAAGCTGACGAAGCCGGGCGAGGTGACGCTCACCCCGGACGCGTACGACATCAACGTCAACAAGCCGATCTCCACGGACACCAAGTGCAAGCCGGAGGAGGCCGTGAAGCCCGCAGCGACCATCAAGGTCACCGAAGGCGGCGGGAGTTCGGGCGGCACCACGTCAGGGGGCACCACGTCGGGTGGCACCACGTCCGGCGGGACCTCCGGCGGCAGCACCTCGGGCGGGACCTCCGGCGGCGGTGACGACGGCGGCACGACCACCGGCGGAAGCAGCTCCGGAGGCAGCAGCGGCGGCAGCACGTCCGGCGGGTCCGCCGCGGGCGGCTCCAGCGGCGGCGGTGACGGCCAGACCGACTTCACCGGCAAGGAAGTCCAGATCCCCTACAAGTGCAAGACGCCCATCGGCGACAAGGAAGCCACCTCGCCGGTGCAGATCAACGCCAAGAAGAACGGCGGGAGTTACGGCCTCACGGTCCAGTTCAAGAAGTCCGTGATGGACAGCCCGGCCGACATCCCCGCGAACTCCGTGAAACCTTCGATGGACGTCAAGCTGGGCGGCGCCGACAAGGGCACCGTGCCGGTCGAGGGCCCCGCGAACAAGGAGCCGATCAAGTCCGGCGCCCCCATCAACATCCCCGACCTGACGGGCACGTACAAGCCCGGCGCCGACGGCAAGTCGACGCTGTCGCCCGGTGTCCTGACCGTGAAGGCGCTGGGTACGACCACGACGTGCACCCCGGCGAAGACCGAGGTGTCCCTGGAGCTCGACACGTCCGCGCAGCCGGGCGGCGCGTCCGGCGGCTCGGCGGGCAGTAGCGGTGCGGGCGGTCCGGGTACGTCGGGTGGCTCCGCCTCCGGCTCGGCGGGCGGCTCCGCGGGCGGCGCGGCGGCGTCGGGCGGCGGCCTCGCGGACACCGGCGGCGACGGCAACGGCGCGCTGCGGGCGCTCGGCCTGGTCGCGGGCACGGCGATCCTGCTGGGCGGCGCGGTGTTCACGTTCCTGCCGAGGAGGCGCCGCGGCCTGCGCTGAACCGATTGTTCAGTGGCTAAGGGCCCTATTGGTCAGTGGCTGCGGGTCCACGCGTGCGCCCGCAGCCACTGAAGTACGTCGTGTGCGAGGCCCGGTGTCTTCAGGAGCGGGCCGCCGTGCGCGGAGCCTGGCAGGGTCCGTACGGTCACGTCCCGCATCCCCGACCTGCGCTGGGCGGCGGCGAGTTCGACGGAGTGCGCGGGCGGCACGTAGTCGCCCGCGGAGTGCACCAGGTACAGCGGGGCGTCCCGCTCGCCCGACGCGTGGGACTTCGCCGCCAGGTCGCCCCACCGCTCCCAGCAGTGCCGCCCGCCGCGGGCGGGGGAGCACCCGGCCAAACGTTCAGCCGCCTGCCGCAGCGCCCGCTGCCGCGGGGACGCGCCGGGCAGGGCGCCGTCCACCCACGCGCGGTAGGGCGAGGCGACGGGGGAGAGGGCGACGACTCCTCGTACGTACGTGACTCCGTCGCCGTACGCCCCCACGCTCGCCGCGAGGTGCCCGCCCGCGGACGAGCCGAGCAGCAGCGGGCGCGCGGCGCCGGGGCCCTCGCGCCGGGCGATCCAGCGCAGGGCGGCGAGCACGTCGTCGCGCTGCGCGGCCCAGGCGGCGTCCGACGAGAGGCGGTAGTCGGTCTCGTACACCGTGAAGCCGCGGGCCGCGAACCACCGCGACCAGCCGCTCCAGTCCGTGTCCCGGGCCCACGACCCGCCGTGCAGGACGACGAGGGCCGGGCGCGCGCCGTCGGACGGGCCGTACACGGTCACGGTCTGGCGCGCGTGCGCCCCGTAGGGGAAGACCCGGCGCGGAGCGTCGGGTGAGGCCTCGGGCGAGGCCTCGGCGGCGACGCTGGACGAAAGGAGCGAGCCGCACAGGGCCAGGGTCAGCAGCGCTCGGCGCAGGGTCATGGGCCGATGGTGCCCCGGCCGCCGCCGGGCCGCCCCCGCAAACGCCGAGGGCCACCGCACCGGGTGGTGCGGCGGCCCTCAGTTCGTACGAACGGCCTCGGGCGGGGGCGCCCGGACGGCCTCAGGCGGGCGTCAGTTGACGTCGCCCATGAGCGCCTTGACCTTCTTGCGGTACATGTAGACCGCGATACCGGCGACGACGGCGAGGGTGGCCTCCATGGCGACCACGCCGGTCTTGTTCAGATCGACGCCGGCCGTGGACAGCAGGCTCGTGGTGCAGTCACCGGCGGTGACGGCGAGGAACCAGACGCCGAGCATCTGCGAGGCGTACTTCGCCGGGGCCATCTTCGTGGTGACCGACAGGCCGACCGGAGAGACGCACAGCTCACCGAGGGTGTGCATGAAGTAGATCGCGACCATCCAGTACGCGCCGACCTTCTCGCCGTCGGCCGCCATGGTCAGCGGGATCAGGAAGACGAAGAACGAGGCGCCGGTGATGACCAGACCGACGGCGAACTTCACGACCGTGGTCGGCTCCTTGTCGCGGCGGTTCAGCGCCAGCCACAGGACGGCGACGACCGGGGCCAGGGCCATGATCAGGACCGGGTTGACCGACTGGTACCAGGAGACCGGGAAGTCGAAGCCGAAGATCGACGTGTCCGTGGAGTTCTTGCCGAACAGGGCCACCGTGGAGGCGCCCTGGTCGTAGATCATCCAGAAGACCGCGGCGGCCACGAAGAACCAGATGTAGGCCGTCATCTTGGACTGCTCGACCTGGTCCAGCTCCTTGTCGCGCTTGATGCGCGTGATCACCCAGATGGGGATGACCAGACCGGCGAGCGCGATCGGGACGGTCGCCCAGTTCAGGGTGTAGACACCGGTGGCGACCGTGACGCCGTAGAAGACGACCGCGGCGATGATCCACAGCATGGCCTTGCGCAGCAGGCTCGTGAGCTCCGGCTTCCCGACCGGCTTCGGCACTTCGCTGCTGCGCTCGCTCAGGTGGCGGCCGCCCAGCAGGAACTGGACCAGGCCGAGGCCCATGCCGAGCGCGGCGAGGGCGAAGCCCAGGTGCCAGTTGACCTTCTCGCCGACGGTGCCGATGGCCAGCGGGGCGATGAAGGCGCCCAGGTTGATGCCGACGTAGAAGAGCGTGAAGCCGCCGTCGCGGCGCGGGTCGTCCGGGCTGTCGTAGAGGTGGCCGACCAGCGTGGAGATGTTGGCCTTCAGCAGACCCGAGCCGATCGCCACGAGCACCAGGCCGAGGAAGAACATCGCCTGGCCGGGCAGCGCGAGGGTGACGTGACCTGCCATGATCACCAAGGCGCCGATGGTGATCGTCTTGCGCGGGCCCCACAGGCGGTCCGCGAACCAGCCGCCCGGCATGGCGAGCAGGTACACCATCGCCATGTAGATCGAGAAGATCGCCGTCGCGGTGGCGGCATCCATGTCCATGCCGCCGGGGGCGACCAGATACAGGGGGAGCAGTGCCTTCATGCCGTAGAAGCTGAAGCGCTCCCACATCTCGGTCATGAAGAGAGTGGCCAGGCCGCGGGGGTGGCCGAAGAAGGTCTTCTCGGAACCAGGAGTGCTGGCCGAATCCTTCGTCAGGCTGGACGCCATGGGTCGATCCTTGTGGTTCGGGACGCGCCTGGGGGCGGCATGGCCGCGGGCGCGCCCGGTGGGGGGCGGTCGGCACCGGCGCCCGCCATCCACCCCGCACGCCTGACGGGGGATCCGTGCCACGGTGTCCGTGGAGCACGAGGGACGGTGACACCGAGATCCACACCCCGGGACGCATCATCGCGTGCGGGGCCCGACCACAGGTCATTCCTTTCAAGGCTGGTGAACACCAGCCCACACACAGAAGAGACCCTTGGCGCGCAATAGCGGGCCAAAGGTCCTTGAGTAGTGCTACAGGCGTCTCGCCACCATACGTCACGATAGAGCGGCGTTAGGAAGGACTTGAGAGATGGATCACAGGTGACGCCGGAACCAACATCCCACATTCCAAGGTGTACGCGAGACGTACCCAAGGATCGCATCCTCTGACCGTCGGGGGGCGTCCGGCTCGGGGTGGCGCGGGGGCCGCGGGGCCGAGGTGCGGGGCCCGCGTTGCCGGGGGCGGACCGGCGTGCGGCCATCGGCCTCCTGTGCTGGTCCGGTGCGGACTACCATCACCCCATGACCCGTGTACTGCTCGCCGAGGACGACGCGTCCATCTCGGAGCCGCTGGCCCGCGCCCTGCGCCGCGAGGGCTACGAGGTCGAAGTGCGCGAGGACGGTCCGACCGCCCTCGACGCCGGGCTGCAGGGCAGCGTGGACCTGGTCGTGCTCGACCTGGGCCTGCCCGGCATGGACGGCCTCGAGGTCGCACGCCGCCTGCGCGCCGAGGGTCATACGGTGCCGATCCTCATCCTCACCGCCCGCGCCGACGAGGTGGACACGGTGGTCGGGCTCGACGCCGGCGCCGACGACTACGTGACCAAGCCGTTCCGCCTCGCCGAACTGCTCGCCCGGGTCCGGGCGCTGCTGCGGCGCGGCGCCACGGAGCCGGCGCAGCCTCCGGCCACGCACGGCGTGCGCATCGACGTCGAGTCCCACCGCGCCTGGATGGGCGAGGAGGAACTCCAGCTCACGGCCAAGGAGTTCGACCTGCTGCGGGTCCTCGTGCGCGACGCGGGACGCGTGGTCACGCGGGACCAGCTCATGCGCGAGGTCTGGGACACGACCTGGTGGTCCTCCACGAAGACCCTCGACATGCACATCTCCTGGCTCCGCAAAAAACTGGGCGACGACGCGGCGAATCCGCGGTACATCGCCACGGTGCGGGGGGTCGGCTTCCGCTTCGAAAAAAGCTGACTCTCGCGGGGCGCGTCAGTCCGGGCGGCCCCTGCCCCCGCCGCTCCGCGGCGGGCTTCCCACCCACCCACCCGTGACCGCCGACCCCGCCGCACCCTCGTTGCTCCACCGCTCCGCGGCGGGGTCCGGCTCGGCGTTCCCGTTGACGCGGCCCCCCGGGGCGCACCCCGGGGCCGACGGTCACGGGTGGGTGGGTGGGAGGAGCCGCCGCGCAGCGGTGGGCGGCTGCCGCCCCCGGCCCGGGGGACACTGAGGGGGTCCGTCACCCCGCCCGGCCGGAGGGCCCTGTGCGTCGTCGTCTCATCAACTCGACCCTCGCCGTCGTACTCGTAGTGATCGCCGTCTTCGGCGTCTCCCTGGTGATCGTCGAGACCCGCACGATCAGCAACAGCGCCCAGGAGCGCGTCGACTCCGAGGCGCTGCGGCTCGCGGGCATCGTCGACAGCCGCCTGCTCAGCGACGAACGCGTCAGCGGTGAGGTGCTGCGCAAGCAGGTCGACACCGACCGCTACGCCCGCATCGAGATCCCCGGCCGCGCCCCCATCGAGGTCGGCACCCGCCCCACGGGCGACGTGATCCGCGCCACCCGGGACGGCGAGGAGGGCGAGATCGTCACGGTCGAGGAGCCCCGCACCGCGGTCACCCAGGAGGTCGGCCGCACGCTATTGATCATCGGGGGCGTGGCACTCCTCGCCATCGTCGCCGCGGTGCTGCTCGCCGTACGCCAGGCCAACCGCCTGGCCTCCCCCCTCACCGACCTCGCGGAGACCGCCGAACGCCTCGGCTCCGGCGACCCCCGCCCCCGCCACCGCCGCTACGGCGTCCCGGAGCTGGACCGCGTCGCCGACGTCCTGGACGGCAGCGCCGAGCGGATCGCCCGCATGCTTACCGCGGAGCGCCGCCTCGCGGCCGACGCGTCCCACCAGCTCCGCACCCCGCTGACCGCCCTCTCCATGCGCCTGGAGGAGATCACCCTCACCGACGACCTGGACCAGGTGAAGGAGGAGGCGACGGTCGCCCTCACCCAGGTCGAGCGGCTCACGGACGTCGTCGAGCGGCTGCTCACCAACTCCCGCGACCCCAGCACGGGCTCCGCCGTCACCTTCGACCTGGACGAGGTGATCAAGCAGCAGCTGGAGGAGTGGCGCCCCGCCTACCGCAGCGCGGGCCGCGCGATCGTCAGCTCCGGCAAGCGCCATCTGCACGCGGTCGGCACCCCGGGCGCGGTCGCCCAGGTCCTGGCGGCGCTGATCGAGAACTCCCTCATGCACGGCGGCGGCACCGTCGCCCTGCGCACCCGTGTCACCGGCAACCAGGCCGTCGTCGAGGTCACCGACAGCGGCCCCGGCGTGCCCGCCGACCTCGGCGCGCGGATCTTCGAGCGCGCCATCAGCGGCCGCAATTCGACAGGGATCGGCCTGGCGGTGGCCCGGGATCTGGCCGAAGCGGACGGGGGCCGCCTGGAGATGCTGCAGGGCAAGCCGCCGGTGTTCGGGTTGTTCCTGTCACGTACGCCGTCGTACCGGGAAGGCCGGGGCAATGACGACGCGACGGACGCGACGGACGAGACGGACGCCACGGACGAGACGGTCCGCTGAGGCCGACGCGGACGCCGCCTCAGCCCGACCGCCGTCCCCCCAACGCCGTCGACCCCGACCGCTCCTTGCCGCTCCCCGGCTCCCCCCGCTCCCCCTGCTCCCCTTCCAGGAACGATTCCGCATGCGCGACGGCCTCGCGGGCGGGCAGCGCCCGGAACACCCAGGTCCGGTACGACCAGAAGCGGAACAGGGTCGCGATGCCCATGCCGAGGAACTTGAAGACGTTGGACTGCAGCCTGCTGTCCCAGTCGAACCCGTACGTCGCGACGTACAGAACGCCGTTCTCGATGACCAGGCCGACCGCGCTGAACAGCAGGAAGAGCGTCAGCTCCTTGGTACGGCCACTCTTGTCGCGGTCACGGTAGGTGAAGTACCGGAACCCCACGTAGTTGAAGGCGATCGCGACGACGGTGGCGATCACGCTCGCGCGCACCACCTGGAGATCCGTGACGTGGCGTACGAGGTTGAAGACGGCGAAGTTGACCAGCGTTCCGACCGCCCCCACGGCCCCGAACTTGGCTACTTCGCGCGCGAGTTGGTCGAACCGCACCCTCAGTGCGCCGCGTTCCGTCATGGTCGCCCCAGCCCCCGTCGAGTCGAGTGGTCCCGCCGACGGGATCGATGTCGGGCGGTGTGCTGTCGCCGCCTTCGATGTGTTCGGTGTATCCGCCGTTTCGGTCGCGCCAACCCAGCCATGCTAACCAGCGACCTCCGTCGGCGCTCGTGGGCGCTGTCACTCCGTGGCACCCCTGTGACGGCAGTGCACGGATCGGGCCGTTCCCGGATGGCCGATACCCTGTGGGTGTGACGTTCCCGGTAGTCGGCATGGTCGGCGGGGGGCAGCTCGCTCGTATGACACACGAGGCGGGCATCCCGCTCGGCATCAGGTTCAAGCTCCTCAGTGACACTCCGCAGGATTCCGCGGCGCAGGTCGTCAGCGACGTCGTCATCGGCGACTATCGCGACCTGGATACGCTGCGTGACTTCGCGCGGGGCTGCGATGTGATCACTTTTGATCACGAACATGTACCCACCGAGCATCTGCGGGCCCTGGAGGCGGACGGCATCCCCGTGCGCCCGGGGCCCGACGCGTTGGTGCACGCCCAGGACAAGGGCGTGATGCGCGCGAAGCTGGACGAGCTCGGCGTGCCCTGTCCGCGCCATCGGATCGTGCAGGACCCGGCCGACGTGGCCGCCTTCGCGGCCGAGGGCGCCGCGGCGGCAGGCGACACGGAGAGTGACGGCTTCCCGGTCGTCCTCAAGACCGTGCGCGGCGGGTACGACGGCAAGGGCGTGTGGGTCGTGCGCTCGGTTGAGCAGGCCGCCGAGCCGTTCCGCGCGGGCGTCCCGGTGCTCGCCGAGGAGATGGTCGGCTTCGTACGGGAGCTGGCGGCGAACGTCGTCCGCTCGCCGCACGGGCAGGCCGTGGCGTATCCGGTCGTCGAGTCCCGTCAGGTCGACGGCGTCTGCGACACGGTGATCGCGCCCGCGCCCGGTCTCTCCGAGGATCTCGCGGGCCGGGCCCAGGAGCTGGCGCTGCGCGTGGCCAAGGAGCTGGGCGTCGTCGGACACCTCGCCGTCGAGCTGTTCGAGACCCCCGACGGCCGTGTCCTGGTCAACGAACTGGCGATGCGACCGCACAATTCCGGCCACTGGAGCCAGGACGGGGCGATCACCTCCCAGTTCGCCAACCACGTCCGCGCGGTCCTCGACCTGCCGCTCGGCGACCCGCGCCCGCGCGCGAAGTGGTCGGTCATGGCGAACGTCCTGGGCGGCGACTACCCCGACATGTACGGCGCGTACCTGCACTGCATGGCGCGCGACCCGCAGTTGAAGATCCACATGTACGGCAAGGACGTGAAGCCCGGCCGCAAGGTCGGCCACGTCAACACCTACGGCGACGACCTTGACGACGTGCTGGAGCGCGCCCGTCACGCGGCCGGCTACCTCAGAGGAACGATCACCGAATGACTTCACCCGTCGTTGGCATCGTCATGGGCTCCGACTCCGACTGGCCCGTCATGGAGGCCGCCGCGAAGGCTCTCGACGAGTTCGAGATCCCCTACGAGGTCGACGTCGTCTCCGCGCACCGCATGCCGCGCGAGATGATCGCGTACGGCGAGCACGCCGCCGAGCGCGGCCTGAAGGCCGTCATCGCGGGCGCGGGCGGCGCCGCCCACCTGCCCGGCATGCTCGCCTCGGTCACCACGCTGCCGGTGATCGGCGTCCCCGTACCCCTGAAGTACCTCGACGGCATGGACAGCCTCCTGTCCATCGTGCAGATGCCCGCGGGCGTGCCCGTCGCGACGGTGTCGGTCGGCGGCGCGCGCAACGCGGGCCTGCTCGCGGTGCGCATGCTGGCCGCGCACGACGAGGAACTCGCCTCCCGGGTGCGGGAGTTCCAGCAGGAGCTGAACGACCAGGCCACGGAGAAGGGCAAGCGCCTTCGCGCCAAGGTCGACGGCGTGGGTTCAGGTTTCGGCTTCGGCTCGGGAAAGTGAGCGCATGACGAACCTGCGTGAGCCCGCTGAGTCTTCAGAGTCCGCTGTGGTGCCCGAGGCGGCCGCCGCCCTCGCCGAAGCCCGCGCCCTGCTCGCCGAGTTCCCCGTGGTGGACGGTCACAACGACCTGCCGTGGGCGCTGCGCGAGAAGGCCGGGTACGACATCGACCGCCTGGACATCGCCGCCGACCAGACCGGCAAGCTGCACACGGACATCGCGCGGCTGCGCGCGGGCGGGGTCGGCGCGCAGTTCTGGTCGGTGTACGTCCGCGCGGACATGGCGGGCGACACCGCGGTCAGCGCGACGCTCGAACAGATCGACTGCGTACGGCAGTTGCTGGACCGCTACCCCGCGGACCTGCGCGGCGCGCTGACCGCCGCCGACATGGAGGCGGCGCGCGCCGAGGGCCGCATCGCCTCCCTGATGGGCGCCGAGGGCGGCCACTCGATCAACAACTCCCTCGCCACGCTGCGGGCGTTGTACGCGCTCGGGGTCCGCTACATGACCCTGACCCACAATGACAACATCGCCTGGGCCGACTCGGCGACGGACGAGCCCGGCGTCGGCGGCCTGTCCGCGTTCGGCCACGAGGTGGTCCGGGAGATGAACCGCCTGGGCATGCTCGTGGACCTCTCGCACGTGGCGGCGACGACGATGCGGGCGGCCCTGGACACGTCGGTCGCGCCGGTGATCTTCTCCCACTCCTCGGCCCGCGCGGTGTGCGACCACCCGCGCAACATCCCGGACGACGTCCTGGAGCGCCTGCCCGGGAACGGCGGCGTGGCGATGGCCACGTTCGTACCGAAGTTCGTGCTCCAGGCGGCCGTCGACTGGACGCTGGCCGCCGACGACAACATGCGGGCGCACGGCTTTCACCACCTGGACACCACGCCCGAGGCGATGAAGGTGCACGAGGCCTTCGAGGAGACGCACCCGCGCCCGGTCGCCACCGCCGCGACGGTCGCCGACCACCTCGACCACATGCGCGAGGTCGCAGGCATCGACCACATCGGCATCGGCGGCGACTACGACGGCACGGCGTTCACCCCGTCCGGCCTGGACGACGTCGCCGGCTACCCGAACCTGATCGCCGAGCTCCTCGACCGCGGCTGGTCGCGCGCGGACCTCGCCAAGCTGACGTGGGGCAACGCCGTGCGGGTGCTCGGCGCGGCGGAGGACGTGTCGCGGAAGGTCCAGGGGGAGCGGGGCCCGTCGATCGCGACCCTCGACCAGCTGGACGGCGACGCCCGCTGACGCGGGGTCACGAGACCTGAGGGGCGCGGCCGTTGGGCCGCGCCCCTTCTTCGTACGCTCGACGAGCCGCCGCTATTGAAACGATCGGTCCAAATGGGTTACCGTCCTGGCAAGTAATGGACTGATCGATCTAAAACTGGACGGGAGACCGGCATGACCGAGGCAGTGACCCACGTGTGGACGGACGAGGAGCTGGCCCGCTCCCTGGAGGGCGACTTCACCAGCGCGCACGCCGACGTGAACGACACCACGCTGCACTACGTCTCCGGCGGCAGCGGCGAACCGCTGGTCCTGCTCGGCGGCTGGCCGCAGACCTGGTGGCAGTTCCACAAGATCATGCCGGAGCTGGCCCGCCACTACCGCGTGATCGCCGTGGACCTGCGCGGAATGGGCGGCTCGGCGAAGCCGGAGGGCGGCTACGACAAGAAGACGATGGCGCGTGACGTGTACGAACTCGTCCGCCACCTAGGCCACGACAGCGCCCACCTCGTCGGCCACGACATCGGCGCCATGGTCGCGTACGCCCACGCCGCCAACCACCCCGAGGCCACGCGGAAGCTCGCCGTCCTCGATGTCGCGCACCCTGACGAGTGGATGCGGAAGCTCACGCTGCTCCCCGAGGCCGGCGCCGACTGGCGGAACAAGCCCGGCATCTACCTCTGGTGGTTCGCCTTCAACCAGGTCAAGGGGCTCCCGGAGCAGCTCCTCGCAGGCCGCGCGGACCTCCTGAACGACTGGCTCTTCGACTACCAGCTCAAGGACCCCGCCTCGATCGACAAGGCCGCGCGCGCCGTCTACGCGCACGCCTACTCCACCGCGGACGCGGTCCGCGCGGGCAACGCCTGGTACCAGGCCTTCACCCAGGACATCGCCGACTTCGCGACGTACCAGCCGGTGGAGGCGCCGATCCTCGGCCTGGGAGGCGAGACCAACTACGCCTATCTGCGCGACCGCCTGGCGGTCCACGGCACGGATGTCCGGGTGCTCGCGGTGCCGGACAGCGGGCACTACCTGCCGGAGGAGCAGCCGGAGTTCGTCGCGAAGGAGCTGACGGACTTCTTCGCCTGAACCCGGCGGACATGCGTGTCGCCCTCCCCCTGACGCAGGGAGAGGGCGACACGTCGTACGGCCAAGTGGCCCCGGACTACGGCAGGTTGCGCGCCATTACGATCCGCTGGACCTGGTTCGTGCCCTCGTAGATCTGGGTGATCTTGGCGTCGCGCATCATGCGCTCGACCGGGTAGTCCCGGGTGTAGCCGTAGCCGCCGAGGAGCTGGACGGCGTCCGTGGTGACCTCCATGGCGACGTCCGAGGCGAAGCACTTGGCGGCGGCGCCCTGGAAGGTCAGGTCGCTGTCGCCGCGCTCCGACTTGGCGGCGGCCGCGTACGTCAGCTGGCGGGCGGCCTCGATCTTCATGGCCATGTCGGCGAGCATGAACTGCACGCCCTGGAAGTCGCCGATCGGCTTGCCGAACTGCTTGCGCTCCCGGACGTAGCCCTTGGCGTAGTCGAGGGCGCCCTGGGCGATGCCGAGGGCCTGGGCCGCGATCGTGATGCGGGTGTGGTCCAGGGTCTTCATGGCGGTGGCGAAGCCGGTGCCCTCCGCGCCGATCATGCGGTCGGCGGGGATGCGGACGTTGTCCAGGTAGACCTCGCGGGTGGGCGAGCCCTTGATGCCGAGCTTCTTCTCCGGGGCGCCGAAGGAGACGCCCTCGTCGGACTTCTCGACGACGAAGGCCGAGATGCCCTTGGAGCGCTTCTCGGTGTCGGTGACGGCCATCACCGTGTAGTACTCGGAGACGCCCGCGTTGGTGATCCAGCGCTTCACGCCGTTCAGGACGTAGAAGTCGCCGTCGCGCACGGCGCGGGTCTTCATGCCTGCCGCGTCCGAGCCCGCGTCCGGCTCCGAGAGGCAGTACGAGAACATCGCGTCGCCCTTGGCCAGCGGCGTCATGTACTTCTTCTTCAGGTCCTCGGAGCCGGAGAGGATCACGGGGAGCGAGCCCAGCTTGTTCACGGCCGGGATCAGGGACGAGGACGCGCAGACCCGCGCGACCTCCTCGATCACGATGACGGTGGCGAGCGCGTCGGCGCCGGTGCCGCCGTAGCTCTCCGGTACGTGGACCGCGTGCAGGTCGGAGGAGACCAGGGCGTCGAGCGCCTCCTGCGGGAAGCGGGCCTCCTCGTCCACCGCGGCGGCGAACGGCGCGATCTTCGCCTCGGCGAGCGAACGGATCGCGTCCCGGAGCATGTCGTGCTCCTCGGACGGGCGGTACAGGTCGAAGTCAGCCGATCCGGCCAAGGTCTCTCACGCTCCAAGGATGCTGCGGACGCTAATTACCGTTAAGTAACCCGTTGAGTAATCCAAATTTTAGGGGCCTGCCCACGTCAGGGATACGTGAGCTTGACGACAGGGGAAGACGTGCCCGGTGAAAGTCCCTGTTACGCCGGGACTATGCTCGGTCGACGCGCTCGCGCGGCAGCCGCGTGCGGGTAGGAAACCTCGATTCACTGGAGCACCGCATGGCCCTCAAGATCACCGTGATCGGCACCGGTTATCTCGGCGCCACCCACGCCGCGGCCATGGCCGAGCTCGGCTTCGAGGTGCTCGGCCTCGACGTCGTGCCGGAGAAGATCGAGATGCTCCAGCGCGGCGAGGTCCCAATGTACGAGCCGGGGCTCGCGGAGCTGCTCCGCAAGCACGTCGCGGGCATCGAGGGCGCCAGCGGGCGGCTCCGCTTCACCATGGACTGGGCCGAGGTGGCCGGCTTCGGCGACGTGCACTTCGTCTGCGTGAACACCCCGCAGAAGCACGGCGAGTACGCCTGTGACATGAGTTACGTCGACTCCGCCTTCGCCTCCCTCGCGCCGCACCTGAAGTCGGGCGCGCTCGTGGTCGGCAAGTCGACGGTGCCGGTGGGCTCGGCCGACCGGCTCGCGCGGCTGCTGCCCGAAGGGGTGGAGCTGGCCTGGAACCCGGAGTTCCTGCGCGAGGGCTTCGCGGTCGACGACACCCTGCACCCCGACCGGATCGTCATCGGCGTACGCAGCGAGCGCGCCGAGAAGCTGCTGCGCGAGGTGTACGCGACGCCGGTCGCCGAAGGGTCCCCGTTCATCGTCACGGACTTCCCGACCGCCGAGCTGGTGAAGACCTCCGCGAACTCCTTCCTGGCCACGAAGATCTCCTTCATCAACGCCATGGCCGAGGTGTGCGAGGCCGCCGACGGCGACGTGGTGAAGCTCGCGGAGGCCCTCGGGTACGACGACCGGATCGGCGCCAAGTTCCTGCGGGCCGGGATCGGCTTCGGCGGCGGCTGCCTGCCCAAGGACATCCGCGCCTTCATGGCCCGCGCCGGTGAGCTCGGCGCCGACCAGGCGCTGACCTTCCTGCGCGAGGTCGACTCGATCAACATGCGGCGCCGCGGGCACATGGTGGAGCTGGCGCGGGAGGCCGTGGGCGGCGGATCCTTCCTCGGCAAGCGGGTCGCGGTGCTCGGCGCCGCGTTCAAGCCGGACTCGGACGACGTGCGGGACTCGCCCGCCCTCAACGTGGCCGGCCAGATCCACCTCCAGGGCGGCCAGGTCACCGTGTACGACCCCAAGGGCATGGACAACGCCCGCCGCCTCTTCCCGACCCTCGGGTACGCCGACTCCGCCGAGGAGGCCGTGCGCGGCGCCGACGTCGTCCTGCACCTCACGGAGTGGCGCGAATTCCGCGAGCTCGACCCCGAGGCCCTCGGCACGGTGGTCGGCCGCCGCGTCCTCCTGGACGGCCGCAACGCCCTCGACCCTGTGGAGTGGCGTGCGGCTGGTTGGACCTACCGGGCCATGGGGCGCCCGGGCGCGTAGGCGCCCTGTAAGGGGCGCGGGGAACTGCGCGACCAGCCACGACGCACCCGCACGCGCCACGGGCCCGGGGCCCAACGGCGCCACCCGGTCAGCGGGGCGCAGCCCTCCGCGCGCGGTACGCCCGCATCTTCGCCCGCGCCCCGCACACCCCCATGTCGCACCAGCGGCCCCGTCCGCCGGGGCTGCGGTCGTAGTACGCCCAGTGGCACGTCACGGCCTCGCACGCCTTGAGGCGGGCCCAGGTGCCCGCGCCCACGCCCTCCGCGACGGCCGCCGCCACGCGTGAGGCGAGCGGGCGCGGATCCGCGGGGCCGAGCGTCGCGGAGCCGTCGGCGGTGTCGACCCGTACCAACAGGGGTGCGGCGGCGAGGAGTTCACCGAGGGGACGCACCTCTTGGTGCGGCGCGTGCCCCGCGTGGGCGAGGCACGCGGCCCGCAGCGACTCCCGCAGCTCCCGCGCCGCCGCCACGTCCGCCGCGGTGAGGCCGAACCGGGCCCGCCCGGTTTCGGTGTCGAGTTCGTCGGTACCCGCCCCGATGTCCAGCGTGTTCACCAGGTCCTGGATCAGCGCGAGGCCCCCGGGCGCGGGCGCTCTGTCATTCATGGTTGCGACGTTACCCGTACGGGGCCACTATGGGGTAACCGGAGTGGTTACCGGAGAACAGCTTCTGTCGGTAACCACGATCATCGACCGAGGAGAGGTCATGGCTGCCCCAGTCGCCCGCCTGCACAACGTCGTCCTCGACTGTCCCGACCCCCGCGGCCTCGCCGAGTTCTACGCCGAGATCATCGGCGGCACGATCCACGACGAGGACGGCGACGGCCAGTGGATCGACCTGGTCGCCCCCGGCCGCGTGAAGGTCTCCTTCCAGCGCGTCACCGGCCTCACCCCGCCCGAGTGGCCCCGCTCCGACACCAATGCCCAGCAGCTCCACCTGGACCTGGACGCGGGCCCGACCTGGGCGGACGTCGACGCCGCCGAGGAGCGCGTGCTCGCCCTCGGGGCCCGCCCGCTCGACCTCGACGACGGCGGCGGCAAGCGCGACTTCCGCGTGTACGCGGACCCGGCGGGCCACCCGTTCTGCCTCTGCACGATCCCCTGACCGGCCCGCGCCTCCCCGGAGGGCTCAGCCGTCAAGGCGCCCGATCGTCGCCGTCGACGCCCCCCGCCGCTCCCGCGCCGCCCGCGCCGTGAAGTCCGCGCCGCGCAGCACCCGTTGTACGTTGCCCCAGGTGAGCGCCGCGACGTCGGCCTCGGGCCAGCCGCGGCCGAGCAGCTCGGCGACGAGCCGCGGGTAGCGGGAGGCGTCGGTGAGCTCCCCGGGGTGCGCGGACCGGGTGTCGTACATCCCGGAGATCCCGACGCACTCGGGCCCCGCGACGCGGTGTACGTGCTCCAGGTGGTCCGCGACGTCACCGAGCGTCGGCCCCGTCCGGTCGGCCGCGAACGGCACCAGGCACAGCCCCTTCGCCCGGCCCACCGCGGCGAGCAGCCCGTCGTCCAGATTGGCGGGGTGCTCGCGCAGCGCGCGGGCCCCGGAACGCGTCCACAGCACCGGCGCCTTGGAGGCGGCGAGCACCCGGCGCGCGGTCGCCGGGGAGGCGCCGGAGAGGTCGGCGAGGACGCCGAGCCGGTTCATCTCCCGCACCACTTCCTCGCCGAAGGGGGTGAGATCCTCGCCCGCCCACGACGTGCCGGCCAGTGTCAGCGAGCTCAGGCCGAGCATGTGGAGCTGGCGCAGGGCGCCGAGCGAGTCGCCGATGGCGCGGGCGCTCGCCGGGCCGATCAGCGTGGCGATGCGGCCGCAGTTGCGGGCGTCGGTGGTCTCGGAGGCGTCGCGGGCCACCCGCAGGCCGTTCGCGTAGCGGCCGACGACGTGCCGGACGAGGTCGAGTTGTTCCAGGGCCGAGCTGACGGCGCGGTCGCCCTCGGGCTGCCCGTCCGGCGCCTGGAGCGACCAGAACTGCGCGCCGACCCGGCCCGCCCGCAGCCGCGGCAGATCGGTCTCCAGGCCGCTGTCGCCCAACTCCAGGTCGAACCAGGGAAGTTCACGCAACGCCGAGGGGAGGCCGCTGTAGCCGTCGGCGACGGGATGTGCGGCGAGGAGGTCCTGGGCCCGCTCCAGGGCTTCCCGGGGGTCCGGCTCCAGGGGCTCCGGTTCCAGGGGCTCCGAGGCGGGTTCCGACGCGGCCTCGGGCGCGGACTCCGGCGCCGGTGCGGGAGTCGACGCGTCGTCCACGAAGGCGTCGTCCACGAAGGCGTCGTCCGTGGGGCTGGGCGCGGTGCGCCGGTCGTGCTTCTCCCCGGCTTCGGCGGGGGAGTCGAGTTCGTCCTGCAGGTCCGCCATGGCAGGGCTCCGCGGGTCGGTGGGGGCACTTCTCGGCAGTGGCTCTTCGGTGGTGTCGAACCACCGTGCCACGGCCCCCGCGCGGCTTCGCGGCGGACGGGGCGTTCGGGGTACGCCGAACGCCCCGCGCGGGCGTGTTGTGCGGGCCTGCCCTGCGGGCCTAGTTGCCCGACACCGTCACCTTCTCGTCGTTGTTGAGCTCCGACACCAGCTGCTTGACCTTGGCCTTGTCCCAGACGACGTTGCCGCCCGCGAACCCCGAGCTCGGCATGTTCATGGACTTGCCGTCGCCACCGGTGACGCCCTTCATGGCCCAGAACATGGACGCCACGTCCATCAGGTCCATGTCCTTGTCGACGACCAGCGTGTCCAGACCGGCGCCCATCGTCGGGTACAGCTTGAACGGGTTCATGACCGTGCCGGGCGTGGCCGTCTGGTTGGCGAGCGCGGCCAGGAACTTCTGCTGGTTCTTGGTGCGGTCCAGGTCGCTGCCCGGCAGGGCGTAGCGGGTACGTACGAAGGCCAGGGCCTCCTCGCCGTTCAGCGTCTGCTTGCCCGCCTCGAAGTCGGCGCCGGACTTCTTGTCCTTGAAGCCCTTCGGGATGTCCATCTCGACGCCGCCGACCGCGTCCACGATCTTGGCGAAGCCGCCGAAGCCGATCTCGGCGTAGTGGTCGATGCGCAGGCCCGTGTTGGCCTCGACGGTGCGCACGAGCAGCTCGGGGCCGTCCTCCCCGTACGCGGCGTTCAGCTTCTTGCAGACCTGAGTCGTCGTGTTGCAGTCCCGCGCCGGGTAGAGCTTGCCGGAGTCCGAGCCCTTGAAGGAGGGGATCATGACGTTCGAGTCGCGCGGCAGCGAGATCATCGTGTTCCCGCCGTCGTCCGCGACGTGCAGGATCATCATCGAGTCCGTGCGCTTGCCCTCGGCGGAGCCGGTGTGGAGCTTCTTCTTCTCCTCGTCGGACATCCCGGCGCGGCTGTCGGAGCCGACGATCAGGTAGTTCGTGCCCTTGCCGCCGGCGGGCCGCTCGATGACCTTCGACAGGTCGACCTCGCGCTTGAGCTTGGAGTCCGCCCAGAAGTACGTGCTCACGGAGACCACGAGCAGCAGGGCAAGGAACGTGACCAGACCCCAGGTGATGCGCTTCTTCCAGTTGACCGGGGGCTTGGGCGCGCGCGGCGGGGCGGGCGGGCCGCCCGGACCCTGCGGTCCGTCGCCGCGGCCGGACGGCGAGCCGTACACCTGGCCGGTGTTGTAGCCGCTGTCGTAGCCGTCCTGGCCGGGGCCGCCCTGGCCGCCGGGCTGGGCGTAGGGGTCCTGGGGGCGCTGGTCGCGGTACAGGTCGTCGTAGACGTTGTCGTCGTACGAAGGCTGGCGCGGGACCGAGCCGCGCTGGCCGGGGGCCGACGGGCCGCCGCGCTGGACATGGCGCATCACGCGGGCGCCCTCGGGCTGTGCGCCGTCGCTGCCGTATCCGTGGCGGTCACCGTTGTTGTTCCGCGCGTCTGGCCAATCGCTCATTGGCTTAGTGTGCAGTGCCGCACCGTGCGCCTCACAGAGAGGGCATTGTTTCGGGTCAGGGCTGTTGCAGAGCTGATGCAATGTGCCCGGCGGGGGTTCGGGAGGGTCCCGACATAGGGTGGAGTGCATGACAGACCTGGCCCCCGGCACGGAATCGACGATTCCGGGCAAGCCGACCTCGGCGTCCCGCACCACGCTGAGCCACATCATGACGCACGCCGACACCAACCTCCTCGGCACGGTGCACGGCGGCGTGATCATGAAACTCGTGGACGACGCGGCCGGTGCCGTCGCCGGACGGCACTCCGGCGGGCCCGCCGTGACCGCGTCCATGGACGAGATGGCGTTCCTCGAGCCGGTCCGCGTCGGCGACCTGGTGCATGTGAAGGCCCAGGTCAACTGGACCGGGCGGTCCTCCATGGAGGTCGGCGTACGCGTCCTCGCCGAGCGCTGGAACGAGTCGACGCCCGCCCAGCAGGTGGGCTCGGCGTACCTGGTCTTCGCGGCCGTCGACGCCGACGGCAAGCCCCGCCTCGTACCGCCGGTCCTCCCCGAGACCGACCGCGACCGGCGCCGCTACCAGGAGGCCCAGATCCGCCGCACCCACCGCCTGGCCCGGCGCCGCGCCATCAAGGAACTCCGCGAGGCCCGCGCAGCAGAGGGCTTCGACGACTGACCCGGGCCCCGTCAGGGGCGCGGGGAACTGCGCGCTCAGCGCGCGAAAAGCCGCAGACGCGTCTGCCGGGTCACTGCGCAGACGCGTCTGCGGGTTTGTCGTGGCTGGTCGCGCAGTTCCCCGCGCCCCTACGGGGCGCGCCCCTGACGGGGCTAACGGCACATCACCTGGTCGCCGGTCACGGCGCCGAACTCGCCCTGGTGGGCGTCTTCGGCCCGTACCGCCCGCACGCCGCGGAAATCCGTCCCCGCGATGACCTTCAGGAGCGGCCCCTGCCCCCGAACGGGGCGCATCTCGCAGCCGGGTAGCGCCGTGGCCAGGGACTTCGCCGAGCGGTCCCAGCGCGGGTCGAAGGCGACGACGCTGCGGGCGACGGGCCTGGCGCCCGGCGCCAGCGGCACCGTCCCCGGCGTCCGGGTGGTGCGGAACCCGGTGCGCCGCAGCTCCGCGTCGACCCGCTTGCCGAGGCCCGGCACTCCCGCCCCGTTGTCCACCTGCACCCGGATCTGCTGCGGCGACACCGGCACCGCGAGGGCCTTGCGCTTGACGCGGTGCGGGGCGAGCGGCTTGTCGTCGCGCAGCGCCTGGAAGAGCTTCCTGGACTTCACGTCGTCCCACTTCAGGGTCGAGCCGATGCCCGGCACCTTGTAGCCCATCTTCCCGATCGGCACGGTCGTGAACTCCGACGACTTCGGCGAGAAGTTCCGCATCGCGCGGCCCAGCGTCAGCATCTCGGTCGTACCGAACCCCTTGTCGGCCCGTACCGATTCGAGCAGCGTCCCGGTGACGTCGTTGAACTTGACCGGATTCAGCAGTACGCCGCTGCTCGTCGCCTTCGCGATGAGTGCCGCGAGGAAGCGCTGCTGGCGCTGCATCCGGCCGAGGTCGGCGGCCCCGTCGACGTGCCGCGAGCGCACGTACTGCAGCGCCTGGCCGCCGTTCAGCTGGTGGGTTCCCACGGGCAGGTTCAGGCCCGAGTAGGAGTCCTTCAGGGGGCGGGTGGTGCAGATCTCGACGCCGCCGAGGACGTCCACGGTCTTCATGAAGCTGGTGAAGTCGACCTCCAGATAGTGGTCGATCTTCACCTTCGTCATGTTCTCGACCGTGCGCACGGTGAGATTCGGGCCGCCCTCCGCGTACGCCGCGTTGAGCTTCACCGGGTGCGCCTTGTGGTGCTTGCGGGAGTTCTGGTCGACGTGCTCGGGCATCTCGGCGTACGAATCCCTGGGGAGGCTCACGACGCTGGCCCGGTCCCGGTCCTCCGAGATGTGCACGATCATGATCGTGTCCGTGCAGTGGCAGGGCGCGCCGCCCAGGCGGTACTTCTTGCGCTCCGCGCGGCTGATCTTGTCGCGCCCGTCGGTGCCCACGAGCAGCACGTTCATGCCGTTGCCGGACTCGGGCCGGTTCTTCATGTTGCTGAAGGCGTCGACGCGGCCGATGCCGGTCTCCAGGCCCGAGACGATCGAGTGCCCGATGCCGGCGGCGGCCAGCACCCCGACGGACAGGGTGGTCGCGACCCGCTTGGCCCAGCGGGGCCGCCGTACCCGCGCGCCCGTCCTCGGGGCCGCCCGCGGCGCCGGTGGGCGCTGCGGGCGCGGGGGGCGCGGCGGGCTTGCGGGGGAGCGGGGCGGCGTGGGCACGTGCGGGGACACCTCCGCGGTTCAGGGTCCTGGGCCGGGCACCCGAGAACCGTAGGCCCATACGATCTGCGGACCGGGGCAGCGACCCCATCGGCGCGCGCCGGTGTCCCCCATTCGCGGTAACGTGACGCCCAATGCTGCATTCTCCGGGGGACAACCCCCGGACCCCCGGCCGAGCGACGAAAAGGACCCCGCACAGTTGAAGTCCGACGTGCATCCCCCCGCCGTATCCGTGATCATGCCGGTCCTCAACGAGGAGCGGCATCTGCGTGAAGCCGTGCACGCGATCCTCCAGCAGGAGTACGCGGGCGAGATGGAGGTCGTCGTCGCGCTCGGCCCCTCCACCGACCGCACCGACGAGATCGCCGCGGAGCTGGTCGCGGAGACTGCATCCAATAAAAACGCGCGGGTGCACACGGTGCCCAATCCCACGGGCCGTACGCCCGCGGCCCTGAACGCCGCGATCAAGGCGTCACGCCACCCGATCGTGGTACGCGTCGACGGCCACGCCGCGCTCTCGCCGGGCTACATCACGACCGCCGTCCGCCTCCTCGAGGAGACCGGCGCGATGAACGTCGGCGGCATCATGCACGCCGAGGGCCAGAACGACTGGGAGCACGCGGTCGCCGCCGCCATGACGTCGAAGATCGGCGTCGGCAACGCGGCCTTCCACACGGGCGGCGAGGCGCAGCAGGCCGAGACGGTCTACCTGGGCGTGTTCCGGCGCGAGGCGCTGGAGCAGCAGGGCGGATACAACGTGGAGTTCATCCGCGCCCAGGACTGGGAGCTGAACTTCCGGATCAGGGAGGCCGGGGGCCTCATCTGGTTCTCGCCGGAGCTGAAGGTCTCGTACCGCCCGCGGCCGAGCGTGAAGGCCCTCGCCAAGCAGTACAAGGACTACGGCCGCTGGCGCCACGTCGTCGCCCGCTACCACCAGGGCTCCATCAACCTGCGCTATCTCGCGCCGCCGGTGGCCGTCTGCGCGATCGCCGTGGGCCTGGTCGTCGGCGCGCTGCTGACGCCGTGGGGCTTCGTCGTGCCCGGCGGCTATCTCGCCGCCATCGCCGCGGGCTCCGTCCCCGCGGGCAAGGGCCTGCCCCTGAAGGCGCGGCTGCAGATCCCGGTGGCGCTCGCGACCATGCACATGTCGTGGGGCTGGGGCTTCCTCACCAGCCCGCGCTCGCTGGCCAAGCGCGTCATCGCCTCGCGGCGCCCGGCGGTCCTGGGAGAGACCCAGGAGGCCTGAGGCCCAGGCCCCCCGGGTGGCCAACTCCCGCCCTACCAGCTGAAGTTCGGGTCCACCTTCATGCAGGCCTTCTTGTCGGAGCCGTTCATGGCGTCCGCCGAGTCCGGCGTCGAGTCGTCCTGCTTCTTCGCCTTCTCCGGCTTGGCGCCGTCACGCCAGTCGGAGCCGACGACGAGCGTGATGCCGGAGACGTCCGTCGACTTCTTCACCGAACTCAGCGGCAGGCCGAGGGACTTGGCGACCCGCTGGGCGTCGCCCTCCAGCTCCACGCTGGGATAGCGGATGACCGTCCTGCTCTCGGTGAGCGACGTCGCGGTGTCCGGGACCGCCTTCACGAAGCCCTTGGCGGCGAGCAGTTGGGCGACGGCGCTCGCGCGGCCGCTGACGGCGGGCTCCGTGGCCGTGCGGGTGCCGTTCTGCACCTGGAGGGCGATCTGGCCGTCCGGCGCCGCCGGGTCGTCCGACAGCTTCTCCTTCGGCGGCTTGCGCTTGCCCTTGCCGTCGAGGGCGATGTCGTCGCGTACGAGACGGAAGAGCTGCTCCGCGTCGTCCGGCTTGGGGACCACGCGTGAACCGGAGTACTCGAACGGCATCGTCGTCATCGTCGTGCGCTCCGGCGAGACCTTCTTCAGCTCGTTGCCGAGGCCGTAGAGCTTCATGACGGAGCCGAGGCCCGGGTCGACCTTCAGGGCGCTCGTGGCGTTCTCGGCGAGCTTGCGCAGCTTGTTGGGGCTGGTCAGGCCGGTGTTCTCGCGGAGCGTGCGGACCAGCGAGTTCATGTACATGTGCTGGGCCTTGGCGCGCGCTATGTCGGTGCCGTCCTCGAAGCCGTAGCGGGTGCGCAGCCACTGCAGGGCCTGCTCGCCCTTGATCTTCGTGGTGCCCTTCTCCAGCTTCAGGCCCGAGCCCTTGCCCTGGCTGGTGCGCGAGTGGATGTTCTTGTCCACGCAGACGGGCACGCCGCCGATCGCGTCGGCCATCGACACCACACCCGAGAAGTCGACCATCATGAAGTGGTTGATGTGGATGTTGGTCAGCTTCTCCCAGGTGGCCACCGTGCAGCCGGGTCCGCCGCGGCCCAGGGACTCGTTGGTCATCGCGCGCGGTCCGGTCTCCTCGTACACCTTGCCGTCGTCCGGGTCCGTGCACTTGGGGATGGTCAGGAGGGTGTCGCGCGGCATGCTGATGACGGACATGTTGCTGCGGTCGGCCGAGAGGTGCAGGAGCATCTGTACGTCCGCGAGCGGCGGGCCGCCGAAGGTCTCCTTGGCGCCGCCGAGCTTCTGGTTCGCCTTGGAGTCGCGGGCGTCGGAGCCGATCAGGAGGATGTTCAGGGGCGTCTGTCCCGCGGAGTTGGGCGTGGGCTCGGGGGCCCGGTGGTCGCCCAGGTTCAGGTCGTCCGTCTCCAGGTTGTTGTTCAGGTGCTGGTAGTAGAGGTATCCGGCGCCGGCCGTGCCGAGTATCAGCACCGACAGAATCGTCGCCGACCACCGCAGCACACGACGCTTGCGCCGCCCCGGGGGTCTGCCGTCCCCGCCGCTGCCGGGAGGCCCCGCCTTGCCGCCTTTGGCGTGCCTGCCGTCCCCGCCGCCTTTGGCGTGCTTGCCGTCCCCGCCTTTGCCCGGCGGCCCCTTCGTACGAGAACCGGATTCCTCCGTACGAGAACCGGCCCCCTCGGCAGGAGAGTCCTCAGCAGGAGATCCCTCTGTACGGACACCGTTCTGCGCCATGCCTGCCCCTCCCCGCCCTGCTTCCCAAGTGCGGTCGCCCCGCGGCGACTTGCGGCGTGCCGCCGCCCGCCCACGTGACGGCGGTTGCCGGCCCGCCGTCACGCGTGGCGTTCTGTGAGACGTGAAACAACCGCCTCAGGTCACTTGGCGCACACAGTTTTGTCGGCTTCAACCTTCTGGACGCCGTCCGGAGCCTTCGACGGAGCGGTGATGGACTGCCCCGCGCCCTTGAAATCGGCGCCGAGGGTCAGCACCATCGCGGGCAGCCCCTGCGCGTTCTTCTCGCTCTTGCCCGGCTTCAGCGCGGACCCGGGCAGCCCCATGAGCTGGGCGAGCCGCCGGGCCTGGTCGGCCTGGTCCGCGCCGTACTCCAGGGTCGTCTTGGGCAGGTTCTTCGGCGCGTTGCCCTGCTGGCTGGACTTCGTCACGCCTTCAGTGTTCTGCAGCCAGCTGAGAGTTGCCTGAGCGGCGCCCGTCTTCCCGCTGCCGTTGTAGATGTCGACGCGCACGTCGGAGGGGTCGGCCTTGGGGCCCTTGAGGCGGGCGGCCACCGCGGCCTTCTCCTTCTTCTCCTTCTTCTTCACCTCGGTCAGCGACACGTCCTCGCGCATCATCGAGAACAGCTCGTCGGCCTTGGCCTCGTTCGGGACGACCGTGACGGGGTCCTTCTCGGCGGGGTTGTCGACCACGGGGGTGGTCGCGAAGGTCAGGTTCTTCATGTCGAGCTTGCCGAGCTCCATGCCGAGGTCGCGGAGCTTCATTATGTCGGCGATCTTGGAGTCGACGGTCAGCGCCTTCGTGCCTGCTTCCGCCAGACTTATCATCTTCTTCGGGCTGGTCAGCGTGCCCCCGGACTTGAGCTTGCGCATCAGTGAGCTGAGGAACTGCTGCTGCAGCTCGATGCGGCTCAAGTCGCTGCCGCTGCCCACGGTGTGCCGGGTGCGCACGAACGCAAGCGCCTCCTCGCCCTCGATCGTGTGCTTGCCCGCGGGCAGCTTCAGATGCGACTTGGGGTCGTCGATGTCCTTGGCGAGGCACACGTCCACGCCGTCGACCGCGCTGGACAACGTCTTGACCGCGTTGAAGTCGGCCACCATGAAGTGGTCGAGCTTTATGCCGGTGATCTTCGTGACCGTACGCATCGTGCAGCTCGGCGTGCGGTCGTTCTGGCCGAGGCTCTCGTTGAAGCGGACGCCCTGCGAGCCCGGGATCACCTTCGTGGAGCCGTCGTCCTGCTTGGTGGGGCAGTCCGGGATGTCGGTGATCATGTCGCGCGGGATGCTCAGCGCGGTCGCGTTGGAACGGTCCTTGGAGACGTGCAGCAGGAGCGTGGTGTCCGCGTGCCCGGTGCTGCCCTCGTCGCCGTAGCCCGCGTTGCCCTTGCCGCTGCGCTTGTCCGTGCCGACGAGCAGGATGTTGATCGCGCGGTCCTTGCTGAAACCGCCGGTGCCCGCGCCGTCGTCGGAGACGGACGTGATGTTGTCGTTCAGGTGCTGGTAGTAGAGGTATCCGCCGACCGCGGCGGCGACGACCACGAAGGCCACCGTGCCGCCCGACCACATCGCGATCTTCTTGCCGGTGCTCTTCTTCTTGGTCCGCTGCTTGCGCCGGCCGCCCGCGGCCGCCTCCGGCTGCGCGCGCCGCCTGCGCTGGCCGGGCACCTGCTCGCGCCCGTGCTCGCGGCTGCCGTGCTCACGCCCCTGGTCGCGGCCCGGCTCACGTCCCGGCTCGCGGCCGCGGCGCCCGCCGTGCGTCCCCGGCCGGGGCGCCGTGCCCCGGGGTCCGGGAACTCCGGGCGGCGCCGACTGCCCTGCGGAGGGACTCAGTCGCAGTTCGTAGTCGCCGGTCTGCGGGTTCAGCACCCACTGGTCTGCGGGGTCGATGTCGTCCGCCCGCCCACGGCCTTGCGCGTCCACGGTTGTTTGCGTCCTCCGTCAGGGCCACGCGGCGCCTTTCCCCCCTCAAGAAGGCGCTCGGTCAGTCGTACAGCGGTGCGCGGCCGCGTTGGCCGGAACACCGGATCGGCTCACACTATCCGCCCAGTTCAGCGTCCAACGACGCCGGTGACAAATTCCACTCCTCATCCGCGTCCCTACAACTGGGCAATCCACCCAATTTCTTTGGGAAGTGGCCCTTCGGCGGCTCTTCGGCCCCCTTCCGGGAGATGCCCGTCTTTACTCACAGGCGGTCCGGTCGGCCGTGTTGCCCCGGAATGTGGGAGCCGGACTCGGCGTGTGCGTCGGGTCGTCGGGCTTCTCGTCGCTCCAGGAATCGCCGCCGTCGCCACCCTCGTCGCCGTACTCGTCACCGTCCGACGAGTCCTCGGACTCCTTCGACTCCTCCTCCTCGTACGCGGATTCGCTTTCGTCGTACGTCTCTTCGGCGCCGTCGGAGTCTTCGGCGTCGGTGTCTTCGGTGTCGTCTTCGTACGACTTGGCGGCCGCGCGGTCGTACGTCTCCGCCGTGGCCGCGCGTGCCACCTGGACCGGCTCGTCCATCCGAAGGCGCGTGAAGAGTGCCGCCGCGGCGGGCTCGACCAATTCGTCGCGATTCGCGTCATAGGTGTAGGAACGCCGTGGCACAGTGAGGAATTGCACCCGTTCTGTGGGGATATTGCGCACCCCGCGCACCAGTTCGTACAAACCACGCAAACTCGCGAGGCCGGGGTCCGTCGTCAGCGACGACGTGGCCGCGTCGAGAACGGGATAGAGCTTCGCCGGATTCAGCAGGACGTCATTGCTGCGCACCTTGTTGACGAGCGCGGCCAGGAACTCCTGCTGACGGTCCATGCGCTCGGTGTCGCTGCCGTTGCCGAGGGACTTGCGGGCGCGCACGAATCCCAGTGCCTGCTCGCCGTTGAGCGTCTGCGGCCCGGCCGGAAGGCGCAGCTTCGCGCCGCGGTCGTCGATGGGGCGCTTCAGGCAGACCCGTACGCCGTCGACCGCGTCCACCATGTCCTTGAACCCGGCGAAGTCCACGACCATGTGGTGGTCGACGCGGATGTTCGTCAGCTTCTCCACCGTACGGATCGTGCAGGCCGTGCCGCCGAACTCGAACGCCCAGTTGAACTGGGCGAATTGGGCGCGGGTGCGGGAGCCGTCCGGGCGGCGGCAGCTCGGGATGTCCACCATCAGGTCGCGCGGCAGCGACACGGCGGTCGCGCTCTGCCGGTCGGCGGCCAGGTGCAGCAGGATCGTGGTGTCGGAGCGCTGGGTGCCCGGATCGCGGCCGTACTTGCGGTTGTCGGGTCCCGAGCGGCTGTCGGAGCCGATCAGCAGGATGTTCTGCGCGTCGTGCACCAGCGGCGTCGGCCGCTCCTTCTCGTAGCGCTCGAGCTCGGCGGCGGCGCCGGTGTCCTTGGTGATGTTCCCGTTGAGCTTGTTGTACGCGGCCCAGCCGAGGCCGCCCGCGGCGAGCACGAGGACGGCGGTGACCAGCGCGGCGTACCGCAGCCAGCGGAGCCTGCGGCGGCGCGGGCCGAGCCCGGTGGGACTCGCGCCCGCGCCCGGTGCGCAGGTGGCTCCGCCCGGTGCGTACGTGGCCTCGCGCGCCGCGTCCGCGGCCTCGGCCGGTCGTCCGTCCGGGTCGGACGGCTCGGACGGCGTGGGCGCGGTGTCGGTCACGTGTCGGTCCACCCCTCATGGCTGCGGTCGGTGCACAGGTCGCTCTGCTCGCTCCTACGACCATGGACCGGCGTGCGCCGGGGGGCCTGCGGGCCAGGGGCTCCACTGGGCCGAACGGGGGATGCCGGGGTGCCGGGGCCGACCGCCTGGGCGGTGGGGTCCGACGGGCCGTCGCCGTGACGCGGCAGGACCCGTCGGCCGCGCCCGACGGGACCCGTCGGCCGCGCCCTAGTGGGCCGTCGCCGTCACCCGCTCGCTCTCGATCCGCTTCTCCAGGCCGCCCTCGCCGAGCCGGTCGAGGTGGCGGCACAGGACCACGGAGCCGCCCGCGGCCAGCGGCGCGTAGAGCCCGGCGCTCAGGCCGTCCCAGGTGTCGTACGGGCGGTCGGAGAGCAGCCGGGAGCCGGGGGCGAGGCCGAGCTCGGCGGCGTCGGCGCGGGCCCGCTCCACCAGCTCGGCGCCGGTCAGCTTGCGGTCGCCGACGGCGAGCGCGGGCTCGTCCGGGTCCACGGGGGCGTACGGGGCGAACTGGTCGCCCTGGCTCGGCACCTCCACCGCGTAGTCGGCGAAGCCCTCGGGGGGCTGCGGGAAGCGGCCGCCGAGGGGGCGCAGGGCCAGGGCCACCCGCTCGCCGGAGCAGGCCCGCGCCGCGTCCAGGGTGTCCGGGCCGCTGACGACGAGGTCGGCCGCGGCCGGGTCACCGCCGACGTCCGCGGTCACACCCACGGACGAGCAGGCGAGCAGCCACACCGCCGTCTGCCAGTGCGCGGGCAGCAGCAGCGCGAGCCGGTCGCCGGGCTCGGCGGACAGCTCGCCCTGGAGCAGATTGGCGGTCTTGGCCACCCAATTGGCGAAGGTGGCCACGGACAATTCGACGCGCTCGCCGGTGGCGTCGTCGTAGTACGTGACGAGCGGGCGGGCCGGGTCCGCGGCGAGCGCGGATCGCAGCAGGTCGGCAGGGGTGCGGTCGTTGGCGTTCACGGCGGCAAGGGTACGCGGGCGGCCGCGTGTCGCCCCTGTGGGCGGCCCAGTTGGGGACACCGGTTCGGTGCCTCGCGGACCGACGGCCCGTCAGTTCCAGTTCCGTCCCCGATGGACAGATATGACCGGGTATGCCAACTATCGTCTGTATGCGTGGATTCCTTGCTTCCTCGATCGGTGTCACCTGCGCCGCGGCACTCGCCCTGCCCCTCGCCCTGACCTCGTCCCCCACCGCGGCCGAGACGCGGCCCGCCGCGGACTCGCTGCCCGGCTCCACCCAGTCGCTGCCGCTCGGACCGCTCGGCGGCGACCGCGCGAGCGGCCCGGCCACACCGCGCGACCAGGGCCTGGCCCGGCGCGACGTACGGCCGTTCTCACTGGTGGGTGTCGTCTGGGACGACCCGGACGTCGAACTGCGCGGGAGCGTCCAGGTGCGCACGCGCGCGGCCGCCACCGCCACCTGGTCCTCCTGGCAGGAGGTCGAGACGCACAACCACGAGCACGCGGCCGACCCCGGCACGCCCGAGAGCGACTCGGGCCGGGTGCGCGGGTCGACGGCGCCGCTGTGGGTGGGGGACTCGGACGGGGTGGAGGTGCGGGTGCGGCCCGAGGCGGGGCCGGACGAGCGCGCGCACCCCCGGGGCGATGCGCACCCCCAGGGCGACGCGCGGCCTGAGGGCGACGCGCGCCCCCAGGACCAGACGCTCGCCCTCCCCGCGGGCCTGCGCCTCGAACTCGTGGACCCCGGCGAGCATCCGGCGCCGCCGGCCGACCCCCAGACCGACACGGCGCAGGGCGCTCCGGCGCAGGCCGACGACGTGCACCAGGCGCCCTGGCGCGATCAGCCCGGCCAGGCGGACGGTGCCCTGATGGCCGGCATGACCGCCGAGGCCGCCGCGGCTTCCGCCGTGAACGCCGACCTCGCGCCGCTGGGCGCCGCCGTCGTCCCCGCGCTCGGCAAGGCGGAGACGGAGGCGGCACTGCTCGCCGCGCGCGGCGGCGACGTCACCAAGGCCAGGCCCTACATCGGCCCGCGGCCGCGGATCGTCACGCGGCGCGGCTGGGGCGCCGACGAGGGCCTGCGCGAGCGGAACTTCGCGTACACCAGGACCGTCAAGGCGGCCTTCGTGCACCACAGCGCGACCGGCAACAACTACCGCTGCTCGCAGGCGCCCTCCGTCCTGCGCAGTATCTACCGCTACCACGTCAAGAGCAGCGGCTGGCGCGACTTCGGCTACAACTTCGCCGTCGACAAGTGCGGGAACATCTACGAAGGCCGCGCCGGGGGAGTGGCCAAGGCGGTGCTCGGCGCGCACACTCTCGGTTTCAACACCAACAGCATGGGCATCGCCGTCCTCGGATCGTTCACCAACGTCCGCCCACCCAAGGCGGCGGTGACCGGCGTCGCGAAGCTCACCGCGTGGAAGCTCGGCCTGTTCGGCGCGAATCCCCGCGGAACGACATACCTGAAGTCGGGCGGTGGGAACCTCTACAAGAAGGGGAGCACCGTCAGGCTCAAGGTGATCTCCGGCCACAAGGACGGATTCGCCACCGAGTGCCCCGGCCGCCGTCTGTACTCCAAGCTCGGAACGGCCAGGTCCGCTTCGGCTCGCTACCAGGGCCGCTGAGGTCCGGTCACCCTGCACGGTCCGCTATGACGTCTGCATACACTGGCCGGCCGAGACGAAACCTCGGCCGGCCCGAGCAGGAAGCAGAGACGACAGGTGACAGAAGCGATCCTCCTGGTCGGCGGCAAGGGCACCCGGCTGCGGCCGCTCACGGTGCACACGCCCAAGCCGATGGTCCCCGCGGCGGGTGTCCCCTTCCTCACCCACCAGTTGGCGCGGGCCCGTGCGGCGGGCGTCGACCACATCGTCCTCGCCACCTCCTATCTGGCGGAGGTCTTCGAGCCGTACTTCGGCGACGGCTCGGCGCTGGGCCTCCACATCGAGTACGTCACCGAGGAGGAGCCCCTCGGCACCGGCGGCGCCATCCGCAACGTCGCCTCGCGCCTGCACTCCGGCCCCGAGGACCCCGTCCTGATCTTCAACGGCGACATCCTCACGGGCCTGGACATCCGCGCCCTCGTCGCCGAGCACGAGCGGGTCGACGCGGACGTCTCGCTGCACCTGACGAAGGTGTCCGACCCGCGGGCGTACGGCCTGGTCCCCACCGACCCCACCGGCCGCGTCACGGCCTTCCTGGAGAAGCCCCAAACCCCCCAGGAGATCGTCACCGACCAGATCAACGCGGGCGCGTACGTCTTCCGCCGCTCGGTCATCGACACCATCCCGGCGGGCCGCCCGGTCTCCGTGGAGCGCGAGACCTTCCCCGGCCTCCTCTCCTCCGGCGCCCACCTCCAGGGCATGGTCGACTCCACCTACTGGCTGGACCTCGGCACGCCCCAGGCCTTCGTCCGCGGCTCCGCCGACCTGGTCCTCGGCCGCGCCCCGTCCCCCGCGGTCCCCGGCCGCTGCGGCGACCGCCTGATCCTGCCCTCCGCCCACGTCGCCTCGGACGCGAAGCTCACCGGGGGCACGGTGGTCGGCGAGGACGCCGTCGTCGGCGAGGGCGCGCGCCTGGTCGGCAGCACGGTGCTCTCCGGCGCCGTCATCGAGCCCGGCGCCGTCATCACCGACTCCCTCATCGGCGCCCGCGCCTCGGTCGGCGCCCGCTCGGTCCTCACCGGCGCGGTGGTGGGCGACGGCGCGTATGTCGGCGCCGACAACGAGCTGCGGGACGGGGTCCGCGTGTGGTGCGAGGCCAGACTCCCGGCGGGAGCGGTCCGCTTCTCTTCCGACCAGTAGCTGATCGCCGTTGCACGGCGGGTGGCCGCAGATCGCGCTGCCGCGCTCGTCCTCAATCGCCGGACGGGCTTTTTTCCCCACCCGCCCGCCCTTACTACCTGCCGTAGGCGCCAAGCGACCCTTACGACCTGCCGTCGGCGCCAGCGAACCGGACCCGCCAGCCAGGCGTTTTCGGCTGCCTCGGCAAATTTCAGCCCGTCGAGGGGGTCCCTCCCTGCTCCTTAAGAGCTTGGGGGAGATTGAGGACGAGGCCGAAGGCCGATCGGCGGGCGCCTGTCCCACCCGCACGGGACACCCGCCTCCGGCTGGGGCCCAGGGGGCGCAGCGCCCCTGGTTTCGGTGAAGGGGCGGGACTGGGGCGCCCCGCGAGGGCCCACCCCGTACCCTCGACGGATGTCGTCCCGCTTCGCGCCGCGTCCCACCCGCACAACAGTGCGCGGCGGCGAAACGGCGATCCCACAAGGCGTCCCCCGCCAGAACACCGCAGCGGCAACCCGCACGTACACCCCACCCACCCCCCTGAACCTGAGCCTCACCCTCGGCCCTCTCCGCAGAGGCCCCGCGGACCCCACCTTCCGCACCACCCCCGACGGCTCCGTCTGGCGAGCCACCCGCACCCCCCAGGGCCCAGCCACCCTCCGCGTGGCCGCACGCGCGGGCACCGCGGAGGCGGAAGCCTGGGGCGAGGGCGCGACCTGGCTCCTGGACCACCTCCCCCAACTCCTCGGCGCCGAGGACGACCCGACGGCCTTCACCGCCCGCCACCGCCTCCTGGCCCACACCGAACGCCGCCGCCAGGGCCTGCGCCTGACCCGTACGGGCCTGGTCATGGAGTCCCTGATCCCGTCGATCCTGGAGCAGAAGGTCACGACGGGCGAGGCGTACCGCGCCTGGCGCCTCCTGGTCCGCAAGTACGGCGAACCGGCCCCCGGCCCGACCCCTGCCCAGGCCCGTATGCACGTGATGCCGGACCCGCGCACGTGGTCGCGCATCCCGTCCTGGGAGTGGCACAAGGCGGGCGTGGACAACAAGCGCGCGTCCGCGATCCTGCGCGCGGCCCGGGTGGCGCCCCGCCTGGAGGAGGCGGCGACGATGGACCCGGTCGCGGCCAGGACCCGCCTGGAACTGATCCCCGGCATCGGCCCCTGGACCTCCGCGGAAACGGTCCAGCGCAGCAACGGCGCCCCCGACGAGGTGACGGTCGGCGACCTCCACCTCCCCGGCATCATCGGCTACGCCCTGGCCGGCGACCGCACCGCCGACGACGCCCGCATGCTGGAACTCCTGTCCCCCTACGAGGGCCAACGCCACCGAGCGGCCCGCCTGATCCTCCTCAGCGGCCACACTCCGCCACGCCGCCAGCCCCGCATGCGCGAGGGCAACATCGCGGCGCTGTGAAGCCAAAGGCTTCCGCGTGACGCGGAGGCAAGCCTTTCAGCGCACCCCGGCACATTTCAGCCCGTCCGGCGTTTGAGGACGAGGCCGTTCAGGCCGATACGGGGGTCCGGGGGCGGAGCCCCCGGTTTCGGGAAGGGGCGGGACTGGGGAAAGCCCCGCAGGGCCCCCTACCGCACCACCACAAAGTCCTCCACCACACGCCCCACCCGCCCCGCCGGAGCCGAAGCCGGATGCCCCACAGCAACAGCCCCCATCGGATCCCACGCAAGCGGCAGCCCAAGAACGTCGCGCACCACATCCCGGCAGAACATGGTCGAGGAAACCCAGGCGGACCCCAACCGCTCCCCGGCCAACGCCACAAGAAAGTTCTGCACCCCGGCCCCGGCGGCGACGACGAACATCTCCCGCTCGGCCCCGTCCCGCCGCACGTCCCCGTACGCATGGGCCCCGTCCATGACGAGGCAGGGCACCACGAGGTAGGGCGCGTTGCGCAGCACGTCCCCGCGCCGCACCCGCCGAGCGATCGACTCCTCGGACTTCCCGTCCCGCCGCAGATCCGCGACCCACGCGTCCCGCATGGCGTCGAGCAGCCGTGTCCGCGCGTCGGCCGATTCAAGGAGTACGAACCGCCAGGGAGTCGTGTGGTGCGGCGCGGGCGCGGTGACGGCGGCGGCGACGGCCCGCCGCACGGACCCGGGATCGACGGGCTCGTCGGTGAACTCCCGCACGGTCCGCCGCAGCGACAGCGCTTCGCGCACCGCCTCGGACGTACCGAGCCGGAACATGTCGCTGTGCGCACTCCGCACCAGGTCCCGCGCCCCGCATTCCTCGGCACTCGGCCCTTCCGCGCCCCGCGGGACAACGTGCCCGAGCCCCCGCACCACCGCGACGGGCAGCCCGGCGGCCTTGCCTTTGACGAGGTCACCGGCGGCGGCGAGTTCGTCGGCGGTGGCGACGACGGTGGCGCTCAGCGGATTGCCGTACGCGTCCACGCCGCCGCGCAGGTCGTCGAGGACCCGTACGCCCGCGGCGCCGATGGCGACGTCCGTGAGCCCTTGGCGCCAGGGCCGCCCGAAGGTGTCGGTGACGATCACGCCGACGTCGACGCCGAGCGCGGACCGCAGTCCCTCACGGACGGTGCGGGCGGACGCGTCGGGGTCCTCGGGAAGCAACAGGACGGTCCCGGCGGGGGTGTTGGAGGCGTCGACCCCGGCGGCGGCCATCACGAGCCCCTGCCGGTTCTCGACGATGCGCAGCGTGCCGCGCCGGGCCACGACGCGTACGGTCTCCGCGTCGATCGCCGCTTCCCGGTCGGCCGCGGCGACGACGCGCCCCTCGGACTTGCTGACGATCTTCGAGGTGACGAGCACGACGTCCCCGTCGGCGAGCCCCGGCTCGGCGGCGGCGATCAGCTTGGCGAGGTCGTCCCCGCGCCGCACCTCGGGCATCCCGCCCACGGCCCAGACCCGAAACGCCGGCACCCCACCGGGCCGCTCCACTCCTGAAGGCGCCCCCGCCCCAAAAACAGAAACCGCACCCGCCCCGAAACCGTCACCCCCGGAGCCACCCGCTACAGCCCCAAAACCGTCCCCGCCCGCCTCGGAAGCCCGCCCAGGAACCCCAAAACCGTCCCCGCCCGAACCGGACCGACCTCCGGCAGGCCCAAAACCGTCCCCACCCGACCCGGACCGACTTCCGGCAAGCCCAAAACCGTCCCCACCCGCTCCAGATCCACCCCCACTCGACCCAGATCCACCTCCAACCGGCCCGGAGCCACCCTCAACCGACCCGGCGCCACCCCCAGCAGCCCCGAACCCATCACGACCAGCCCCGGCGTCACCCCCCGCAGCCACCCCACGCGCCCCCTCGCCCTCGCTCTCGCCCTCGGCCCGATTCACGCCCGTACCTCCTCCGCCAGCGTCAGCGCCTCGCGGGCCATCGTCGCGGCGGCGTCCTCGTCCGTCATCAGGAGCGGGATGGCCCGGCACCGGATGCCGGCCGATTCGACGCGCTCGACGACGCCCGCGTCCACGGTGTCGACGAGCCAGCCGTCGAGGAGCCCGCTGCCGTAGTGCTCGGCGACCGCGGCGGCGGTGGTCTCGACGCCGATGGCGGCGAGGACCTTGTCGGCCATGCCGCGCACGGGCGCGTCGCCGACGATGGGGGAGAGGCCGACGACGGGCACCCCGGCCTCGGCGATGGCCTCGCGGATGCCCGGCACGGCGAGGATCGTGCCGACGCTCACGACGGGGTTGGACGGCGGGAACAGCACGACGTCCGCCTCGGCGATGGCTTCGAGGACACCGGGCGCGGGCTTGGCCTGCTCGGCGCCGACGGGCACGATCGCGTGCGCGTCCACGGAGGCCCGCAGCCGCACCCAGTACTCCTGGAAGTGCACGGCCTTGCGCTCGCCGTCGACCTCGACGGCGACATGGGTCTCGACGCGGTCGTCGGACATCGGGACGATCCGCACGCCGGGCTGCCAGCGCTCGCACAGCGCCTCGGTGACGGCGCTGAGCGGATAGCCGGCCGCGAGCATCTGCGTGCGCACGATGTGCGTCGCGAAGTCCCGGTCGCCTAGCCCGAACCAGCCGGGTCCGACGCCGTACGCCGCGAGTTCCTCCTTGACCTTGAAGGTCTCGTCGGTGCGTCCCCAGCCCTGTTCCTCGTTGATGCCGCCGCCGAGCGTGTACATCACCGTGTCGAGGTCCGGGCAGACCTTCAGGCCGAACAGGTGGATGTCGTCACCGGTGTTGCCGATGACCGTGATCGCCGCGTCGGGCGCGGCCTTCTTGAGGCCGCGGAGGAAACGGGCGCCGCCGATACCCCCGGCCAGAACCACAATGCGCATGCGCCCAGCATCGCAGGCGGGTACGACATCGTGTCAGGCGGTCACGGGATCCGGTCGCTCAGGCGGTCACGGGATCCTGTGGTGCCCGTGCCTCGCAACGCGCCGTGTGCATCGGCATTTCGGTCAGGCCCGGGTAGTACACGTGCAGGCTCACGGCGGGTTCGAGCGAGTCGTTGACGACCTCGTGCACGTACCCGGGCGCGAAGACGCGCTGCGCGCCGGCGCCGAGGGCGCGCGTGCCGCGCTCCGTACGTTCCGTCAGTTCGCCCTGCAGGAGGGTGAGTACGCCGCTGGAGCGGCCGTGGTCGTGCAGCCCGCTGCCCTGTCCTGGCACCCACGACAGGAGCCACACCTCGTAGCCGGGCCCGGTGCGGAGGCGGTGGTACCAGCGGCTGGTCGCGTCGTACTCGACGAGGTGTTCCCACTGGGAGCGGTCGGCGGCGATGGCGCGGGCTAGGCCCACGAACTCGGCCACGGTGACGGGGTGCTCGCGCGCGGGCTGGAGGAGGTGCGGCACTTCGAGGATGTCGCCGGCGATCTGGAGGTCGCTGTCGCTGTTCATGGTGCGGTGGTTCCTCAACGTATGAGTGCTGGGGTGTCGCGGGAAAAGGGGGCGTACGGCTCGTACGAATCCGTACGAAGAAGGCGAGCCGTACTGGCGGGAGAACGAGCTGTACGAAGGGGGGTGGCTCAGCAGCCGGAGGCGGGTCGCCTCAACAGCTGGAACACGCGCACGTACAGCGACAGCGACAGCGCGCGGGGGCAGCACCGGAAGACCCGCCAGTGCGGGTCACGGAAAGCGCCAAGTTCGCGAGCATGCCCACCAGGACAGCGGCTCACACCCCTGGTGTCAACTCTATGTCCGAAATGTGGACCATGTTTCACCTCATCCGGTTCCCCTGCGCGGCGAAAGGTTTGTGCAGTCGCCTCCCGGGACACAAGCCGCACCAACCGGCGCTCGCGGGCGCGTCAACCGGCGCGTCAACCGGCGCTCGACCGCCGTTGTGATCCTGTGACCCGAATGTGATCCGGTTCGCTTCGGTGACGTCCGATGCAACGGGAGTGAGTGTCGTGGCGTCCCTGTCATTGAGTGCTCATGACGAAGCGGGTGTCGGATGGGCCGCTGGAGAGTGTCACGGTTTAGGTAGATTTGAACACTTTCCGCAAAGCCTTGGTTCCGCAGAGTGAATAAGGGGCCCAATAGCAGATCTCGGCTTGACTGGCCCGGATCGGCACACTTGTAATTTCACTCGTGTCGTTCAGCCGAAATCGGTAACGGCAGCATCACGGGGACGCAAAGACAGACGAGGGGCGCACATGACCGAGCTGGTTCAGGAACTGCTGGTCGAGGACGCGGACGAGGAACTCGGCTGGCAGGAGCGCGCACTGTGCGCCCAGACCGACCCCGAGTCCTTCTTTCCCGAGAAGGGCGGTTCCACGCGCGAGGCGAAGAAGGTCTGCCTCGCCTGCGAGGTCCGCTCCGAATGCCTTGAGTACGCGCTTGCGAACGACGAACGCTTCGGCATCTGGGGCGGCCTGTCGGAGCGTGAACGGCGCCGTCTCAAGAAGGCCGCCGTCTGAGCCCCGGCAACGGCCGCCGTCTGAGCCCCGGCCGGCCCGTCAAACGGCGCACACGGCACACACCCCCCTTAACGCTGCGCAACGAACAGCCCGTCGCCCAAGGGTTATCCACAGGCGGCGGGCTGTTGTGGTGCCAGCCGTTAGTGTGGGGCCCCGTCCGAGATGCCACAGCGTCCCCAGGGGGCGCGGGCGTCCACCGCAGTCCAGCGAACCGGGGCCCGTACCTCGATGTCCGTGCACAGCCACCCCACAGGCCACGAAGGCGCTGCCGCCGGGTTCGATCCGTCCCGCGCGGCCGGGTTCGATCCGGCGAGCCCACCCGAGTTTCCGCGGCATGTCGTGACCGCCGTCCTCGTCTCGCACGACGGCGCCCGCTGGCTGCCCGACGCCGTCGCCGGACTGCTCGGCCAGGACCGCCCCGTACAGAACGCGATCGCGGCCGACACCGGCAGCGCGGACGACTCCGCCCGGCTGCTCACCGAGGCCCTCGGCCCCGACCGCGTGCTGCACCTGGCCCGCCGCTCCGGCTTCGGCACCGCCGTCGAGGAGGCCGTCCGTACGGCGGCCGTGCTCACCCCCGAGGACCTGCCGTACCTCAAGCGCCCCAGCGGCTGGGACCCCGTCAGCCGCACCTGGCGCGACGAGGCGTACGACATGCCGGAGCTGCCGCACGGCGAGCCCGAGCAGTGGCTGTGGCTGCTGCACGACGACTGCGCGCCCGAGCCCGGCGCCCTCGCCGAACTGCTGCGCGCCGTCGAGATGGAGCGCGAGGCGGGCCACGAGGTCGCGATCGTCGGCCCCAAGCTCCGCGGGTGGTACGACCGCAGACAGCTCCTCGAAGTAGGCGTCTCCATCGCCCACTCCGGCCGCCGCTGGACGGGCCTCGACCGCCGCGAGCAGGACCAGGGCCAGCACGACCACGTGCGGCCCGTCCTGTGCGTGTCCACCGCCGGCATGCTGATCCGGCGTGAGGTCTTCGAGCGGCTCGGCGGCTTCGACCGGCGCCTGCCCCTGATGCGTGACGACGTCGACCTGTGCTGGCGCGCGCACGCGGCCGGACACCGCGTCATGGTCGCCCCGGACGCCGTCGTGCGGCACGCCGAGGCCTCCTCGCGCGAGCGCCGCACCGTCGACTGCGTGGGCCGCACGGCCACCTCGCCGCACCGCGTGGACAAGGCAGGCGCGGCCTACACCCTCCTCGTCAACTCCCGCACGGCGGTGCTGCCCTGGGTCTTCGTGCGGCTCGTCGTCGGCACGGTCCTGCGCACCCTCGCCTACCTCGTCGGCAAGGCCCCCGGACAGGCCCTCGACGAAGTCGCCGGTCTCTTCGGGACGTTGCTGCGGCCCGAGCGGATCCTCGCGGGCCGCAAGAGGCGCGGCAGGCCGGTGGCCGAGGCGGGCGAGATGCGGCCGCTGTTCCCGCCGCCCGGCGCCACGGTGCGTGCCACCGTCGAACAGGTCGCGAGCAATCTCGTCGGCCGCTCCGACCCCGAGGTTTCCTCGGCGGGCCGGCACGGCGCCGTCGAGTCCGGACCGGGCGGCGACGACGCGGACTTCCTGGAGATCGAGCAGTTCGCCCGCCTGAAGCGCGTCGCCCGCAAGCCCGGACCGGTGCTCTTCGTAGTGCTGCTGTTCGCCTCGCTGATCGCCTGCAGGGCGCTGCTCGGCGGCGGCGCGCTCGCCGGCGGGGCGCTGCTGCCCGCGCCCGCCGACGCCTCCGGGCTCTGGTCGCGCTATCTGGACGGCTGGCATCCGGTGGGCATCGGGGGCACGGCAGCGGCGCCTCCGTACCTGGCGGTCCTCGGCCTCCTGTCGTCCCTGCTGTTCGGCTCCACCGGCCTCGCCGTCACCGTGCTGCTCGTCGGCTCGGTGCCGCTCGCGGGCTTCGCCGCGTACTTCGCGTCCCGGCCGCTCGTCGAATCGCGCCTGCTGCGCGCGTGGGCGTCCGTCGCCTACGCCTTCCTGCCCGCCGCCACGGGCGCGCTCGCGGGCGGGCGCGTGGGCACCGCCGTCCTCGCGATCCTGCTGCCGCTCATCGCGCGCGCGGGCGTCGCGGCGAGCGGCCTCGCCGCCGCCGACGGCGCGCGCGGAAGCTGGCGCGCCACCTGGGCGTACGCGCTGCTGCTGACGATCACGACCGCCTTCACGCCGATCGTGTGGCCGATCGCGCTGGTGCTCGGCCTCGCGCTGCTCGCGGTGCGCCGCGGCGACATCGCCGCGTACGGCCTGCGGTTCCTCGCCGCGCTCGGCACGCCGCTGCTGCTGCTCGCGCCGTGGTCGCTCACGCTGCTGCCGTTCGGCTTCTTCAAGGAGGCCGGTCTCGAGTACGGCACGGGGGCCGCGTCGGCCCTGGACCTGCTCGGCGCCAGCCCCGGCGGGCCCGGCACGGTCGGCGGCCTGCTGCTCATCGGCGTCGTCCTCGCGGCGCTCGGGGCGCTCCTGCGCGGGCAGCGGCAGACGGCGGTCCGCACCGCCTGGGCCGTCGCGCTCGTGGCGCTGGTCTTCGCGGCGCTGTCGAACGGCTCCGCGTGGGCGGGCCCGGCCACGCTGGCGTACGGCATCGCGCTGCTGGCCGCCGCCGCGCTCGGCGCCGACGGGGCACGCGCGCGTGTGGCCGAGCAGAGCTTCGGCTGGCGTCAGCCGGTGGCCGCACTCATCGCGTTCGCCGCGGCCGCGGGACCGCTGCTCGCCGCCGCCGGGTGGATGATCGGCGGCGCCGACGGGCCCGTGGAGCGGCGCGACCCGGTGCAGGTGCCCGCGTTCGTCGCCGAGGAGAGCGGCACCCAGGACCAGGCCCGCACGCTCGTCCTGGACAGCGCCTCGGCCGCCGAGGTGTCGTACACCCTCGTCCGCGGCTCCGGCGCCCGCCTCGGGGACGCCGAACTCGCCGCGGCGGACGGCACGGACGGGCGGCTCGACCGGATCGTGGCCCGGCTCCTCGCGGGCTCCGGCGCCGACCAGGCCGACCAGCTAGGCGGCTACGCGGTGCGCTACGTCCTCGTACGCGACGGAGCCCCCCGCCAGATGAGCCGCACCCTCGACGCGACCCCGGGCCTGACCCGGCTCAGCCAGGAGGACGGCAGCGCCCTGTGGCGCGTGGACCGGCAGGTCGCGCGCGCGGCCGTGGTGCCGAAGTCCGGCGACCCCGAGCCGGTCGCCGCGGGCCCGGTCGAGCTGCACACGAAGATCCCGGACGGCAAGGAGGGCCGCGTCCTGCGCCTGGCCGACTCGGCCGACCCGGGCTGGACGGCCACCCTGGACGGCCGCGCGCTGACCCGCACGACCGTGGACGGCTGGGCGCAGGGCTTCGAACTGCCCGCGTCCGGCGGCCGCCTGGACGTCACGTACGAGCCGTCGGCGGGCCACACGGGCTGGCTGTGGGCGCAGGGCGCGCTCGCCGTGGTCCTGGTGGTCCTCGCGCTGCCGGGCCGGCGCCGCGATGTCGACGACGACCTGCCCGAGGAGCCCGTGGTGCCCGCCCAGGCGGTCGCGGGCGAGGGCCGCAGGGCGCGCAGGCTGCGGGCCCAGAGCGAACAGGCCGCGCAGGACGGGCAGTCGGAGGCCGCGCCGGGCGAGGAGGGCCTGGGCGCCGTCCCGGCCCAGCACACCCCGGGGCCGCCGCCCCAGCAGGCCCCCGCGTACGACGAGTGGCAGACCCCCGCCCCGGCGGGCGGCGCCGACTACGGCGCGTACGGCGGCGAACAGCCCTACCAGGGCGGTCAGTACGGCTCCTACGAGCAGCCGTACCAGGCCGATCCGTATCAGGCGGGCTCTCCCCAGGGCGGTCAGTACGACCCGTACGCCTACGGAGGGACGTACGGCGGCGAGCAGCAGGGCTACGGGCAGACGTACGACCCGGCGGACCCCTCTTACGCCCAGCAGGACGCCTCCTACGCCCAGCAGCCCCCGCCGATGCCGCGGCAGCCCCCGCCCGGCACCGACAGTGAGCGCCCCGACGGGAGCCAGCAGTGAACCGCACCACCGTGTCCCTGATCGCCGCGGCCGCCGCCCTGGCCGCGGTCACCGGCTTCGCCGCCGTCAACGCCCCCGACGGCGGTGACGACGGCGCGAAGGCGGCGAAGCGGCTGCCCGTGGAGCGCACCAGCCTGCTGTGCCCGGAGCCGAGCACGTCGGACCTCGCCGAGACGAGCTACACGGCGTTCACGCCCTCTTCGGAGGGCGCCGGGAGCGGCGGCAAGGCCGAGCTGCTGCCCGCCCCCAAGGAGCTGACGGACGCACCCCAGAGCGCCAAGGGCAAGCCCAAGGACACCAAGCCGTTCCTGTCCCAGAAGTCACCGGGCAAGCCCGTGGCCGCCGAGGAGTCCGGCGCGGACGCCCCCGCGCTGGTCGGCAGCGCCGACGGCGCCCTCGCGCCCGGCTGGGCCGTCCAGCAGACCACCACGGTCAGCGCGGGCGCCGGGCGCGGCGTCCAGGGCGCCAACTGCACAGCCCCGGACACCGACTTCTGGTTCCCGGGCGCCAGCACCGCCAAGGGCCGCAACGACTACATCCACCTGACCAACCCCGACGACTCGGCGGCGGTCGTGGACGTGGAGCTGTACGGCCGCGACGGCACCATCAAGTCCGACGTCGGCGAATCCATCCAGATCCAGCCGCGCTCCAGCGTCCCCGTGCTGCTGTCCACGCTCACCGGCAAGCCGCAGACCAACCTCACGCTGCACGTCGTCGCGCGCAGCGGGCGCGTGGCCGCCGCCGTGCACTCCTCGGACGACGAGCTCGGCGGCGACTGGCTGCCCGCGTCCACCGACCCCACCTCCCGCCTGGTCCTGCCCGGCATCCCCGAGGACGCCACGTCGGTGCGCCTGGTCGCCTTCACGCCCGGCGCCGACGACGCCGACCTGAAGGTCCAGCTCGCCTCGCCGACGGGCCCGATCACCCCGGCCGGGCACGAGACGCTGCACGTCAAGTCGGGCATGACGGCCGCCGTCGACCTCGGTGATGTCACCAAGGGCGAGGCCGGATCGCTGCTCCTGACGCCTACGGAGAAGGCCGTTCCCGTGGTCGCCGCACTGCGCGTCACGCGCGGCAAGGGCGACAAGCAGGAGACGGCGTTCATCCCGGCGACCGCCCCGGTCGGCGCCCGCGCCACCGCCGCCGACAACCGCGCCAAGGGCTCCACGCTCTCCCTGGTCGCCCCCGGGAAGACGGCCCGCGTGAAGGTCACCGCGTCGCCCGGCACGGAGGCGGGGGAGCCCGTCACGAAGACGTACACCGTCAAGGGCGGCACGACCCTCTCCGTGGATCCCCCGGTCCCGTCCGGCCTCAAGGGCTCCTACGCCCTCACCGTGGAACCCGAGTCGGGCGGCCCGGTACACGCCGCCCGCACCCTGGAACTCCCCGAGAACGGCATCCCCATGTTCACGGTCCAGACCCTGCCGGACGACAGGGGGACGGTTTCGGTGCCGGAGGCGAAGCAGGACTTGGACGTGCTGCAGAAGTGAGCCTGGCCTTCCGGCCCGCCCGGCGAAGTATCAGCCCGTCCGGCGTTTGAGGACGAGGCCGAAGGCCGATCGGCGGCGGCCCGTCCCACCCGCACGGGACACCAACCCGGCTGGGGTCCAGGGGGTGCAGCGCCCCTGGTTACGGGAAGGGGCGGGACTGGGGAAAGCCCCGCAGGGCCCCCGGCCTCAGTCTTCCCCGTACCGCGGATCCACTGACTCCGGCGAAAGCCCGAGCAACTCGGCGACCTGCTCCACGACCACTTCGTGGACCAGCGCGGCCCGCTCGTCGCGCCCCTTGGTGCGGATCTCGACGGGCCGCCGGTAGATGACGACCCGGGCGGGCCGCCCCTCGGAGGCCATGATCGTCCCGCCGAGCGGCACGGTCCCGGCCCCCCAGTCGTCGTCTGCACCGGCCCCACCGGCCCCGCCGACAACACCGGCGGTGGGCGGAACGTCGAGCACCAGGAAGTCGATCTCGGTGAGCTGCGGCCAGCGCCGCTCGAGCCGCTCCACGGAGTCCTGCACGAGGTCGGTGAAGGCCTCCGCGCGGCTGGCGGAGAGCGGCACCTGGGGCGGCGCCACGGGGCCGCGCATACCCCTGCCGTGGCGGTCGCGGCGGCGGGGCCTCGGCTCGGCGGAGCGGGGCTGTACGGGGTCGTCCATCACTGGGGAAGCGTAGTCCTCGAGATCGCCCTTTCCGCACGGAGCACGGCATGTCGCTTCCTGACCATTCCAGCCAAGCTTGGGCTCGATTGCGTATCTCTCCAGGACCGTCGATCTCGCGCCGATTGGCAGGATTTGTTCCAAGTGGTGACCGCGTTCAACACCACCCGCCCCGCTGGTCCCTTGCGTCTCCGCAGGTCAGCAGCGCGCCCACGGACGGTCCTGTGCGCGGGATCACAGCACGACACGGGGGAGTGACCTCGTGGAGAGTCGTCGCGGCCCGCTCAAGAGTGCGGTACCGTCCAACGTCGTGAGCCCTGTACGTCGCTGTTCGCGCACCGCTTGCGGCCGTCCCGCCGTCGCGACGCTGACGTACGTCTACGCCGACTCGACCGCGGTCCTCGGCCCCCTCGCCACCTACGCCGAACCTCACTGCTACGACCTGTGCGCCGAGCACTCCGAACGCCTCACCGCGCCGCGCGGCTGGGAGGTCGTCCGCCTCGCCGACGGCTCGGGCCCGTCCCGCCCCAGCGGCGACGACCTGGAAGCGCTCGCCAACGCCGTGCGCGAGGCCGCGCGGCCGCAGGAGCGGGCCGCGGAGGCCGGCGGGAGCGGGGCGCGCGGGGCGGACTCGATGGAGGTCGCGCGCCGCGGACACCTGCGGGTGCTGCGCTCGCCGGAATCCTGAACGACGCCTCCGTAGGACATGGACGCCGCCACCGTAAGACATGGCGTCCCCTCCGTAGAGAGCCGTCATTCACTCTTGAACAACCCACCTCGCCACTCTTGAACAACCCACCCCGCACGCCCCATTGACGGGCCGTTGGCGCGGACACGACCATTCCTCCCATCCGTGAGAGATCGCTTTCCGCATCACGGAAAGCTCCGTGGTGCGGCAAAGCTCTGTGGTGCGGCAAAGCTCCGTGGTGCCGCGTCACGGAACGTCCGGGGAGGCCCCTGTGTTCGTCCAGGAACTGGAGCCCGTAGCCGACTCGCTCGGCCTGTCCGCCCTCGTCGCCACCCTGCCCCTGCTCACCGTGCTCGTCCTCCTCGGCGCCGTCCGCATGAAGGCCCACCGGGCGGGGCTCATCGGCCTCGCGGTCGCGGTCGCCGTCGCCTGGCTCGCGTACGGCATGCCGCTCGGCCAGACCGCCTCCGGCGCCGCCCAGGGCGCCGTCTTCGGGCTCTTCCCCATCCTGTGGATCGTCGTCAACGCCCTGTGGGTGTACCGGATGACCGTCCGCACCCGGCACTTCGACATCCTGCGCCGCTCCTTCGGGCGGCTCTCCGACGACCCGCGCATCCAGGCGCTCGTCGTCGCCTTCTGCTTCGGCGCCCTCCTGGAGGCGCTCGCGGGCTTCGGCGCGCCGGTCGCGATCTGCTCCGTGATGCTGGTCGCGCTCGGCTTCGACCCGGTGCGCGCGGCCGTCGTCGCCCTCGTCGCCAACACCGCGCCCGTGGCCTTCGGCGCCATGGGCACCCCCGTGGTGACGCTCGCCCAGGTCACCGGGATCCCGCTGGACACCGTCGCCACCGTCGTCGGCCGCCAGACACCGCTGCTCGCCCTCGTCGTGCCGCTGCTCCTGGTCGCCCTCGTGGACGGCCGGCGCGGGCTGCGCGAGACCTGGGTGCCCGCCATGGCCTGCGGATTCGCCTTCGCCGCCGCGCAGTTCGCGGCCTCCAACTACGTCTCCGCGCAACTGGCCGACATCGGCGCCGCGTTGGCCGGCGCGGGCGCCCTCGTCGCCGTGCCGGGCGCCCGCAGGCCGGCCGCCGAGCCCGTCCGGGCCGCGGTCCTGACCGGCGTACGCAGCGAAGACCTGGACCACGACGACCCGCGCGCGGACGTGCTGCGCGCCTACGCCCCGTACGCCCTCATCGTCGCGATCTTCTCGATCGCGCAGATCCCGCCCGTGAAGGACTTCCTCGCCGAGGCGACCCGCACCTTCGACTGGCCCTTCCTGAACGTCGGCGACCCGGCGGGCGATCCGGTCGGGGGCAACGTCTTCTCGCTGCCGCTGGTGTCCACCGGCGGCACCCTCGTGCTGCTCGCGGGCGTCGGCACGGCGGCCGTACTCGGCATCCACGCGCGCGTGGCGGTGCGCGAGTGGGTGGCGACCGTGCACGAACTGCGGTTCGCGATCCTCACCGTGACCAGCGTCCTGGCGCTCGCGTACGTCATGAACCTGTCCGGACAGGCCGCCACCATCGGGCACTTCGTGGCCGACGCGGGCGCGGGCCTCGCCTTCCTGTCGCCGGTGCTCGGCTGGTTCGGCGTCGCCGTCTCGGGCTCGGACACCTCCGCCAACGCGCTGTTCGGCTCGCTCCAGGTGACGGCCGCCGAGCAGTCGGGGCTCTCGCCCGAACTCCTCGCCGCCGCCAACAGCTCGGGCGGCGTCCTCGGCAAGATGATCTCCCCGCAGAACCTGACGATCGCGTGCGCGGCCGTCGGCCTCGCGGGCAAGGAGGGCGACCTGCTGCGCAAGGTGCTGCCCTGGAGCCTCGGGCTGCTCCTGGTGATGTGCCTCATCGTGGTCGGCCAGAGCACGGCGGTGCTCGGGTGGATGCTGCCGTGACGGTCCTCGGTCGGATGCTGCCGACGGTCCTAGGGAGGATGCCGCCGACGGTCCCCGGGCGGATGCCGCCCTGACGCGCCTTCCGGTTCTGCGTTGCGGGTAGTTTGTTGCCACCGACGAGGGCTTGCCGAGCTCCCAGAACCTTGCAGAGAGGGTTGGCCGTGACTGCTGATCTGTCCCAGCTCGTGAAGGCGTACGACGTGCGCGGGGTGGTCCCGGACCAGTGGGACGAGTCGCTGGCCGAGCTGTTCGGTGCCGCGTTCGCCCGGGTGACCGGCGCGGACGCGATCGTCGTCGGGCACGACATGCGGCCCTCGTCGCCCGGTCTGTCCGGTGCCTTCGCGCGTGGGGCGGCGGCGCTCGGCGTCGACGTCACGGAGATCGGCCTGTGCTCGACGGACCAGCTCTACTACGCGTCGGGCGCGCTGAACCTGCCCGGCGCGATGTTCACGGCCTCGCACAACCCGGCGCAGTACAACGGCATCAAGATGTGCCGCGCGGGCGCCGCCCCGGTCGGCCAGGACACCGGTCTCGCGGACATCCGCGCACTCGTGGAGCGCTGGTCGGACGAGGGCGCCCCCGAGTCGACGGCGACGCCCGGCACGCTCACGCGCCGCGACACCCTCAAGGACTACGCGGCACACCTGCGCGGCCTGGTGGACCTCACCTCCATCCGTCCCCTGAAGGTCGTCGTCGACGCGGGCAACGGCATGGGCGGCCACACCGTCCCCACCGTCTTCGAAGGCCTGCCCCTCACCCTCGTACCGATGTACTTCGAGCTCGACGGCACCTTCCCCAACCACGAGGCCAACCCGCTGGACCCGGCCAACATCGTCGACCTCCAGAAGCGGGTGCGCGAGGAGGGCGCCGACCTCGGCATCGCCTTCGACGGCGACGCCGACCGCTGCTTCGTCGTCGACGAGAACGGCGCCCCCGTCTCCCCGTCCGCGATCACCGCGCTCGTCGCCTCGCGCGAACTCGCCAAGCACGGCGGCTCGGGCACGGTCATCCACAACCTGATCACCTCCTGGTCCGTCCCGGAGGTCGTCCGCGAGAACGGCGGCACGCCCGTGCGCACGCGCGTGGGCCACTCCTTCATCAAGGAGGAGATGGCCAAGACCGGCGCGATCTTCGGCGGCGAGCACTCCGCGCACTACTACTTCCGCGACTTCTGGAACGCGGACACCGGCATGCTGGCCGCGCTGCACGTCCTCGCCGCCCTCGGCGGCCAGGACGGCCCGCTGTCCGCCCTGGTCGCGCAGTACGACCGCTACGCGGGCTCCGGCGAGATCAACTCCACCGTGGACGACCAGAAGGCCCGCCTCGCCGCGATCCGCGCCGCGTACGAAGGCCGCGACGGCGTCACCATCGACGAACTCGACGGCCTCACGGTCACGGCCACCGACTGGTGGTTCAACGTCCGCGCCTCGAACACGGAACCCCTCCTCCGCCTGAACGTGGAGGCCCGCGACGAAAAGGGCATGACGGAGGTACGGGACGAGGCGTTGGCGATCATCAGGGGCTGAGGGAATCCCGGCTGGGGGCCGCGTTTGTGGGCAGGCGTTCCGCACGGCGGAACGGGTGGGCACAAACGCCCCACCGGCCCGCACCCGAGGAACAACCGCTCTCCCCCCACCCCGGGGGATCGGGGCGAAGCCCCGCCACGAGCACCGCCCAAGGCCCCCGGCCAGCGGTACGCTGACCAGGCCACAAGGCCCACCCACCCCACCGCACACCACCCGAAGGGACCCGCACATGCCGCTCGAAGCCGGCCTCCTGGAGATCCTCGCCTGCCCGGCCTGCCACGCCCCCCTCAAGGAGACGGACACCGAGCTGGTCTGCACGGCGGAGAACACGGAGTGCGGCCTGGCCTACCCCGTCCGCGACGGCATCCCCGTCCTCCTGATCGACGAGGCCCGCCGACCCGCGTAACGACGGGTCGACGAGACCCGCCGCCCCGAGTAACGATCGAAGAGGCGCACCGTACGACGCCGCGACCGGCACCCCGTACGACCACCCAGCCCGCCACCCGCCGCGCGCGGCGATCGGAGGCCGACCCCCATGCTCGACGAGTCGCTGCTCGACGCCCCCGAGGCCCTGGCCCGGGCCGACCTGCACGACCTGCTGCGCGGCGCCGCCGAAGCGGGCGCACGCGTGCGGACGGCGGTCCGGCACGCCACGGAGTCCGGCCTCACGGAGCTCAAGCCGGACGGCCGCCCCCGCGCTGTCCTGATCGCGGGCCCGGGCACCGCCGCGACCGGCGTCGCCGACCTCATCGGCACGCTCGCGGGCACCGGCTGCCCCGTCGTCCGCCTGGCCCCCACCGGCGTGGCCCCCGCCGCGGGCGCCCTGCGCTGGGCCCTGCCCGGCTGGACCGGCCCCGTCGACCTGCTGCTCGTCGTCACGCCGGACGGCTCGGAGCCCGGCCTGACCCTCCTCGCCGAGCAGGCGTACCGCCGCGGCTGCACCGTCGTCGCGGTGGCCCCGCCCCGCTCGCCGCTGGCCGAGAGCGTCGAGGGCTCGCACGGCCTGACGGTCCCGATGGCCGCGTCGCCCGCGGCGGCGTACGAGACACCGGAGAACGGACCCGCCGCCCAGGGGAACCCCACCGCGGACGACCTCGCGCCACAGGACCAGGCCCAGCAGGACCAGGCCCAGGAGGACCAGGCCCAGGAGGACCAGGACCGGCGAGACCAGGACCAGTCCCCGGAGGCAGCGGACCAGCGGGACCAAGCCCCCCAGGAACGCGCCCCCCTGACCCTTCCGCACCACCTCCACAACGACGAGCCCGAAGCCCCCGCCGCCTCCCCCGGCACGCTCTGGGCCCTGCTCACGCCGCTGCTCGTCCTCCTCGACCGCACGGGACTGATCACCGCCCCCGTCGACACGCTCCAGAAGGTCGCCGACCGTCTGGACAGCGTCGCCGAGCGGTGCGGCCCGGCCATCGCGACGTACAGCAATCCCGCGAAGACCCTCGCCGTCGAGCTCTCCGAGTCGCTGCCGCTGATCTGGTCCGAGGGGCAGAGCGCGGGCATGGCGGGCCGCCGCTTCGCCGCCGCCCTCGCCGAACTGGCGGGCCACGCCGCGCTCGCCGCCGAGCTGCCCGAGGCGCTGGCCGCGCACGCCACGCTCCTCGCGGGCGGGCCCGTCGGCGGCGGTGACAGCGACGACTTCTTCCGCGACCGCGTCGAGGAACCGGCCTCGCTGCGCGCCCGCGTCGTCCTGCTCAGGGAACACCCCGCCGACGCCGGGGGCCTGACCGCCGCGCCCGCCGCCCGCGACCTCGTCCACAGCCACGACACCGCGCTCAGCGAGCTGGAACCCGCGGACGGCGGCGACCTGGAGCGCCTCGCCGAACTGATCGCCATCACGGATTTCGCGGCCGTTTACCTGGCGCTCGCCTCCGGGGACCGATCATGACGCCGACACCGACCTCGCGCACGTGCACGTATCCGTGAGCACGTGCAGGTAATCCGTGAGCACGCGCACGTATCCGTAAGGGAGACCCCTCCGTGGACCGCCTCACCAACACCGTCCGCCCCTACGCCTGGGGCTCCACCACCGCCATCGCGGAGCTCCTCGGCGTCGAGCCGACCGGCGAGCCGCAGGCCGAGATGTGGATGGGCGCCCACCCGGGCGCGCCGTCGCGCACCGAGCGCGGCCCGCTCAACGAGGTGATCGACGAGGACCCGGCGCGCGAGCTGGGCCCGCGCGCCGTCGCCAGGTTCGGCCCGCGCCTGCCGTTCCTGCTCAAGATCCTCGCCGCCGGCGCCCCGCTCTCCCTCCAGGTGCACCCGAACCTGGAAGAGGCCAAGGAGGGGTACGAGGACGAGGAGCGCCGCGGCGTCCCCATCGACGCCCCGCACCGCAACTACAAGGACGCCAACCACAAGCCCGAACTGATCTGCGCGCTCACGCCCTTCGACGGACTGTGCGGCTTCCGCGCGCCCGACGAGGCCGCCGAGCTGCTCGCGGGCCTGGGCGTCGACTCCCTCATGCCGTACGTCGACCTGCTGCACGCCAAGCCCGAAGAGGCCGCGCTGCGCGAGGTCCTGACGGCCGTCCTCACCGCCGACCCCGACGCCATGGCGAAGACCGTCGCGGAGGCCGCGGCCGCCGCCGAGCGCCTGGGCGGCGCGTACGCCCCGTACGCCGCCGTCGCCCGGCACTACCCCGGCGACCCCGGCGTCATCGCCGCCATGCTGCTCAATTACGTCCGACTCCAGCCCGGCGAGGCCATGTTCCTCGGCGCCGGCGTCCCGCACGCCTACATCCAGGGCCTGGGCGTGGAGATCATGGCCAACTCGGACAACGTGCTGCGCTGCGGCCTGACGCCCAAGCACGTCGACGTACCCGAACTCCTGCGCGTCGTCCGCTTCGAGGCGACCGACCCCGGCGTGCTGCGCCCGGAGGCCTCGCCCGACGGCGAGGAGGTCTACGAGACGCCGATCGACGAGTTCCGCCTCTCCCGCCTCGTCCTGCCCGAGGGCGGCGCCCCGCACGACCTCACCGCCGGGACCCCGCAGATCCTGCTGTGCACGGCGGGCGCGGTCCGCACGGGCGACATCGCCCTGACGCCCGGACAGTCCGCGTTCGTCCCCGCGGGCGAAAAGGCCGAAGTGTCCGGGACCGGCACGGTTTTCCGCGCCACTGTGGTCGCCTGACCCACCGCACGCCTCTCGTGCTGCAACAATGACCCACCGCAAAGGCCGGGCAACGCAGCGCCCGGGCGACGAGTAGTGACGCAAGGCGAAGGGACATCGGGCACACATGAGTGCGTCAGGCGGAACAAAGGCGATCGTGGCGGCACTCGCCGCCAATCTCGCGATCGCGGTGGCGAAGTTCGTGGCGTTCCTCTTCAGCGGCTCGTCGTCGATGCTCGCCGAGAGCGTGCACTCCCTCGCCGACTCCGGCAACCAGGGGCTGCTGCTCGTCGGCGGCAAGAAGGCCCAGCGCGAGGCGACGCCGCAACACCCCTTCGGGTACGGCCGCGAGCGCTACATCTACGCGTTCCTCGTCTCCATCGTGCTCTTCTCCGTCGGCGGCATGTTCGCCATCTACGAGGGCTACGAGAAGATCAAGCACCCGCACGACATCGACCACTGGTACTGGCCGGTCGGCGTCCTGGTGTTCGCGATCATCGCGGAGACGTTCTCCTTCCGGACCGCCATCAAGGAGTCCAACGCCCTGCGCGGCAAGCTCACCTGGACGCAGTTCGTGCGCCGGGCCAAGGCGCCCGAGCTGCCGGTCGTGCTCCTGGAGGACCTCGGCGCGCTCGTCGGCCTGGTCCTGGCGCTCGGCGGCGTCGGCCTCGCCCTCGCCACCGGCGACGGCGTCTGGGACGGCATCGGCACCCTCTGCATCGGTGTCCTGCTGATCCTCATCGCGATCGTCCTCGCGGCCGAGACCAAGTCGCTGCTCCTCGGCGAGTCCGCGGGCACCGAAGAGGTCGAGAAGATCGAGCAGGCCCTGGTCGACGGCGACACCGTCACCAGCCTGATCCACATGCGTACGCTGCACCTCGGCCCCGAGGAACTCCTCGTCGCCGCCAAGATCGCCGTACGGCACGACAACACCGCCCGCGAGATCGCCGACGCGATCAACGCCGCCGAGGACCGCATCCGCACGGCCGTCCCCATCGCCCGCGTCATCTACCTCGAGCCGGACATATACAGCGAGGAAGCGGCGACCGCGGGCACCAACCCGGCAAAGTCCCCCGGCGGCACCCCGCCGGAGACGGGCCACTGAGCCTTCGTACTGGCCGGGCTGTGGGCAATCGTCCCGCAGGGCGGGACGGGTGGGCACAGCCCCCGGCGCCGGGCAACCATATGTGCTTGTACGTGAAGTAGGGCCCCGCACCCATGTGGTGCGGGGCCCTACTTCACGTGTCGCCGTACGTCGTAGGCGACGTACGGCGTCCTCACCGCACCTCGCGCAGCACCCCCAGAATCGCCGCCTCGTCCGGCGCGGCCACGAGCCGCTCCCGGAAACCGGTGTCCATCAACTTCCGCGACAGCAGCGCGAGAATCCGCAGATGCTCGTCACCCGCGGCCGCCTCCGGCACGGAGATCATGAAGATCAGCTTGGCCTTCGTACCGTCGAGCGAACCCCACTCGACGCCCTCGGCGGACCGCGCGAAGCCCACCACCGGCGCGGTCACCGCGTCCGTCTTGGCGTGCGGGATCGCGATCTCCTCGCCGAGGCCGGTGGTGCCCTGCGCCTCGCGCCGCAGCGCGGTCCGCACCAGCTCCTCCACGTCGCCCACCTTCCCGGTCCGCGCGAGCAGCCCCGCCATCTCCCGGATCGCGGCCTCCTTGTCGTCGGCCGCGAGCTGGACCTTGACGGTCTGCTCGGTCAGATACCCGGAGAGGACTTCGTCGTCGGGAGCCGCAGCGTCAGCCGATGTCTCCGTAGGCGTGGGTTCCGAAGCAGCGGGCGCCGAAGGGGCAGGCGCGGCAGGGGACTTCTCGGGCGCCCCCACCCCCGAGGCACCGCCACCGCCCGCAACAGCCGCCCCGGCCCCGGCACCAGTACCAGCACCAGCACCGGCCCCGACTCCCGCAAGCACAGGCTCGCCCTCGCCGACCTCACCGACCAGCGGCTCACCACGCCGCCGCCGCTCACTGATGTCCACCAGCGTCACGGTCGCCAGCGCGGTGACGACGGTGCCGATCGCCACGGCTACGAAGAACATCGGTACGCCACCGATCGCGCCGAGCACCGCGACGATCGGCCCGCCGTGCGGCACCGCGTCCTTCACGCTCGCCAGCCCCGCGATCGCCCCGGCCACCGCACCGCCGAGCATGTTCGCCGGAATGACCTGCGCGGGCCGCGCCGCCGCGAACGGAATCGCACCCTCCGAGATCCCGAACAAGCCCATGAACAAGGCCGCGAGCCCGGTCTCCCGCTCCTGCTCGTCGTAGAGCCGCTTACGGATGAGCGTCGCGAGCCCCTGCCCGAGCGGCATCACGGGAATCGCCGCAGCACACATGCCCATCACCGTCTGGTTGCCGGTCGCGATGAGCCCCGCGCCGAACAGGAACGCCGTCTTGTTGACCGGCCCGCCCATGTCGAACGCGATCATCAGCCCCAGAATCGCGCCGAGCAGAATCGCGCTCGTCCCCGTCATCCCGCTGAGCCAGTCCGTCAGATGCTCGAAGACCCACGAGATCGGCTTGCCGATGACGTAGATGAAGAAGAGACCGAGCGCACTGGTCGCGATGATCGGGATCACGATGATCGGCATGATCGGCTGGGCGAACTTCGGGACCTTGACCTTCTTGATCCACAGCACCAGATACCCGGCCAGGAACCCGGTCACGATCGCCCCGATGAAGCCCGCCCCCGCCTTGGAGTCGTACAGCTCACCGGTGTTGGCGATCCACCCGCCGATCATGCCCGGCACCAGCGCCGGCCGGTCCCCGATCGCGTACGCGATGTACCCCGACAGAATCGGCACCATCAGCGTGAACCCGATGACACCGATCTCGTTCACATGCATCCAGAACGAGTCGTCCGGGATGACGAGCCCGCCCTTCGGGTCGGTGTGCCCGCCCAGCGACAGCGAGATCGCGATCAGCAGACCACCGACCACGACGAACGGGATCATGTACGAGACGCCGTTCATCAGCGCCTTGTACGCGACACTCCGCTCCCGGCCGCCGCCAGCACCCCCGCCCCCGGTCGCCGACTGTGTGCCGCCGCCCGCGCCGCCGCCCCCGTGCACGGGCGCACTCTGCACCTGCTCGATCAGCCGCTCCGGGTTGCTGATGCCCTCGGACACCCCGACGGACAGGACGCGTTTGCCCGCGAACCTGGCCAGATCGACGTCCTTGTCGGCCGCGACGATGACACCGTCGGCGTCTCTGACATCGTTGTCAGTCAGTACGTTTTCGGCCCCGATGGAGCCCTGCGTCTCCACCTTCATGTCGATGCCCTGACCGTCGGCGGCCTGCTGGAGCTTCTCCGCCGCCATGTACGTATGGGCGATGCCTGTCGGGCACGCGGTCACCGCGAGCAGCTTCAGCCGCTTCCGCCCGCTGGGGCCCCCGCCTGCCGGGAGGTCGGCCGGACTGGTCACGTGGATCTCCTAACACCTTGGCCAAACACGATCGCGCACATGTTCCCGATCTCCAGGCATCCTGCAACAGACGACGACAGGTTCCAATACGCAAAGGTCCCGGTTCAGGCGGGTCTCACGGCCTTTGTTCGGCGCTCGATTCGGCCACAGTCCATGACGGGGCGGGCTGGGGCTCGCTGGGCCAATCGGTGTAGATTCGTGACAGTGCCAGACGTCGCTGCTGATGGCGGTCGGGCGGTCCGTACCTGGACCGGCCGAGGGAGAGAGGGCCTCCGACGGACTGCACTGCGCGCGCCGGTGCACCCCAGTGCCCCGACGCCGCAGGTCAGCCATGCCCACCCTCGACGCATCACGAGGAGCACCTCACCATGACGACTGCCGTCAACGGCAAGGACTTCAAGGTCGCCGACCTCTCCCTGGCCGAGTTCGGCCGCAAGGAGATCACCCTCGCCGAGCACGAGATGCCCGGCCTGATGGCGATCCGCAAGGAATTCGCCGCCAGCCGGCCGCTGGCCGGCGCCCGCATCATGGGCTCCCTGCACATGACCGTGCAGACCGCCGTCCTCATCGAGACCCTGGTCGCCCTCGGCGCCGAGGTCCGCTGGGTCTCCTGCAACATCTTCTCGACCCAGGACCACGCCGCCGCGGCCATCGCCGTCGGTCCGAACGGCACCCCGGACAACCCCCAGGGCATCCCGGTCTTCGCCTGGAAGGGCGAGACCCTGGAGGAGTACTGGTGGTGCACGGAGCAGGCCCTGACCTGGCCGAACACGCCCACCGGCGGCCCGAACATGATCCTGGACGACGGCGGCGACGCCACCATGCTCGTCCACCTGGGCGTCCAGTACGAGAAGGACGGCAAGGTCCCCGCCGTCGAGACCGCCGAGAACGACGAGCACCGCGTCATCCTCCAGGTCCTCAACCGCACGCTGGGTGAGAACCCGCAGAAGTGGACCCAGGTCGCCTCGGAGATCCGCGGCGTCACCGAGGAGACCACGACCGGCGTCCACCGCCTGTACGAGATGCAGCGCGACGGGCAGCTCCTGTTCCCGGCGATCAACGTCAACGACGCCGTCACCAAGTCGAAGTTCGACAACAAGTACGGCTGCCGCCACTCCCTGATCGACGGCATCAACCGCGCCACCGACGTCCTCATCGGCGGCAAGACCGCGGTCGTCTGCGGCTACGGCGACGTGGGCAAGGGCTGCGCGGAGTCCCTGCGCGGCCAGGGCGCCCGCGTGATCATCACCGAGATCGACCCGATCTGCGCCCTGCAGGCCGCGATGGACGGCTACCAGGTCACGACGCTCGACGAGGTCGTCGACAAGGCCGACATCTTCATCACCACGACCGGCAACAAGGACATCATCATGGCCTCGGACATGGCCAAGATGAAGCACCAGGCGATCGTGGGCAACATCGGCCACTTCGACAACGAGATCGACATGGCCGGCCTCGCGAAGATCCCGGGCATCGTCAAGGACGAGGTCAAGCCGCAGGTCCACACCTGGACGCACCCCGACGGCAAGGTCCTCATCGTCCTCTCCGAGGGCCGCCTGCTGAACCTGGGCAACGCGACCGGACACCCGTCCTTCGTGATGTCCAACTCGTTCGCGGACCAGACGCTGGCCCAGATCGAGCTGTTCACCAAGCCCGACGAGTACCCGACCGACGTCTACGTGCTCCCCAAGCACCTCGACGAGAAGGTCGCCCGCCTGCACCTGGACTCGCTCGGCGTGAAGCTGACGACGCTCCGCCCCGAGCAGGCCGCGTACATCGGCGTCCAGGTGGAGGGCCCGTACAAGCCGGACCACTACCGCTACTGATCCGGCACCGGCCGTCGTCGTGACCCGGCCCCCGACACGGGGCCCGGTCACGCCCGCCGGCCGCCCGGCAGTGCGCCTTCAGCAGGCCCTCGCCCACACTGGGGCGGGGGCCTGTCTCCGTAGTGGCCCGCCCCCCGGCCCAGTTCACGCCTTCGGCCGACTCCCCGCCAGGAAGCTCCGCAAGCTCTGCTCCCCGTTTCCCGACAAGGACCACGCACCATGCCCCGCGGCCGGTATTCGCTTCACGATCCGCACGAACACACCCCCCTTGGTGAAGAACACTTCCAGTGCGCGCCAGGCCCTTCCGGCTGGCGCTATGTCGCCCAGCGCACCACCCCCTCGGGCGACCACTCGGGCTCCGTCGACCTGACGATCGACGAACTCGGCCGCCCCATCCGTCTCGAACTGCACGCTTCCGGCTGGCAGGTGCGCGCCGCCGCCCTCGACGGCGTCACCTGGGTCCGCTCCGACCCCTCGGGCGCGCAAGCCACCGAGAACAACGCCCCCGCTCACGCCTTCACCGGCACATCCCCCGCTTTCCTCATCGCCACCGCCCGGCTGCTGCGGCTCGCCCCCGCTTCCCCCGCGACCCGCGTCCGCCTGGTCGCCTTCACGGACCCGGTCCTCGCTCCCCGCACCCTCGACCAGTCCTGGGCCCTGCTGAAAAGAGAAGCACACGCCACTGACAACGGCCCCTTGACCGTGGACGAATACCAGGTCACAGCCCTGGACACGGGTGAGCAGCACGCCGTCCACATCACCGGCGACGTGGTCCTCGCGGCGCCCGGCATCGAGCTCGAGAACCTCGAGTCACCGCCGTCGGCGTTCGGCTCGGGGGACTGAGCGGGCGGCGCTCGCACGGCTTACGCGGGTGGCACCGCGTCGGCGGGTCATGCCACTTACGCGGGCGGCACCGCGGCGGTCACACCGCTTACGCGGGCGGCACGAAGCCCGTCGCGGGCGGGGTGGGTTCCTCCGACGCCGAGGGCGAGGATGCGGGGGCGGCGGGAGCCGGTGGAGCGGGAGCCGTGGGTGGGGGAGCGCCGGGCCCGGTGGAGGGCTGGGACGGCTGCGGTGCCGGTGGAGTCGGGGGCGCGTACGCGGGCGGGCCGGAGGGTGCGGTGCCCGGCGGGGTGAAAGGTTCCGCCTGCGCATTCGACCAGCCCGTCGGGGCACCCGGCGCACCTGCTCCGCTCGACGCACCCGACGCACCCGACGCACCCGACGCATTCCGCACTGCCACCCCCTGCCCCCCGAACGCACGCCGCGCCTCACGCGCCTGCCGTTCGTGCACCACAGCGGCGAGGAACGCCGCCGGAGGCACGCCCTCCGGCGCCGGAGCCCCGGTCCGTGCCACGAGATCGGCCGCGAGCCGCTCCGCCATCGCCCAGCCGACCTGCGGATCCAACTGCCCCATCCGCGTCAGGTACTGGCGTATGGCCAGCCACAGCCCGTCCGGCACCGCGGACAGGTCGAGCTCCGCGAACCGCCCCACGAGCCACGGCGGCGGCGCGGGCACGTACTCCGTATGCCCCGTCGGCACCCGCTCCCGCACGACGAGCGTCCCCGCGAACACGTCCCCGAGCCGCCGCCCGCGCGCCGACACCAGCGACGCGATGCACGCGACGACCCCGAACGTCAGCAGAATCTCGACGACCCCGATCGCCCCGCGCACCATCGCGTGCCGGAATCGGATCGGCCCGCCGTCGTCCCGCACCACCCGCAGCCCGCACGCCAGCTTCCCGAGCGACCGCCCGTGGCTGAGCGTCTCCACCGCGATCGGCACCCCGACGAGCACCAGCACGAACGTGCCCACCGCGATCGCGGCGACCGCCGCGTCGTCGAGCGAGCCGGCCGCCGCCAGCAGCCCCAACGTCACCGCCAGATAGACCGACCAGGCCACGACCATGTCGATGAGCACGGCCAGCGCACGGCTCGGCAGCTTCGCGGGACGCAGTTCCAGCGCCACCGCCTCGCCTGTCACCAGCTCACTCACGCCTGCCGTCCTTCCCTCTGCCGCCCCGGAACCGCCAGTCTGCCAAGCTGACAATGGATCGCGCCGCTGTAGTCGCTGTAGCCGCCTCTGTCCTTAGTCGCGGTACGCAGTACGAGAAGCCGAGGAGCAGCCAACCCGATGGACCTCGACGTCTTCGTGTCCGCCCACCGGGCCGAGTGGGACCGCCTGGACAGCCTGCTGCGCCGCCAGCGCCGCCTCACCGGCCCCGAGGCCGACGAACTCGTCGTCCTCTACCAGCGCACGGCCACGCACCTCTCCCTGATCCAGTCCAGCGCCCCGGACCCACAACTGACCGGGCGCCTCACTCAACTGGTCGCACGCGCGCGTAGTGCCGTGACAGGCACGCGCCGCGCCTCCTGGAGAGACGCCACCCGCTTCCTGACACACGGTTTCCCCGCGGCGGTCTACCGCTCCCGCCACTGGTGGGTACCCACAGCATTGCTCTCCACCGCCCTGGCGGCCGTACTCGGCTGGTGGATAGGCACCCATCCCGAAGTCCAGTCCTCCATAGCCGCGCCCTCCGAACTGCGCGAACTCACCCGCCCCGGAGGCGGGTACGAGACCTACTACTCCAGCCATCCGGCGGCCTCCTTCGCAGCCCAGGTGTGGAC